>CAWEMM010000001.1:0-178005 GCA_963810095.1 uncultured Chloroflexia bacterium
AGCACGTTCACACCAGAGAATGTTACCCGCCTGGAAAACAAGCTCTTTTTTGATGGCGTGAAACGGCGGCGGCAACTGGAGCAGTTCGCGGTGCTGCTCTTCCTGGCGGCGATCATCGCCACCATGGGGGTCCTGGGGGATTCCACCGCCACTGTGATCGGTGCCATGATTATCTCGCCGCTCATGACGCCGATCATGGCGACGGCGGCGGCGCTGGTGATGGGCCAGACGAGTCGGGCGGGCCGTTCTTTTCTTACCGTGGCGATTGGTGTGCTGGGGGTGATCGCGCTGTCGTTTTTTCTCGCGCTCTGCTACAACATCGTGATTGGCGGAGTGGTTAACTTTGCGGTCAATTCACAGGTTCTCGCGCGCATTTCGCCACGCGTGATTGATCTGGTTGCCGCGCTGGCCTCAGGCGCAGCCGGAGCTTTCTGCATGAGCCGCGAGGACATTTCTGACTCACTGGCCGGCGTGGCGATTTCGATTTCCCTGGTGCCGCCGCTGTGCGTCGTTGGCATTAGTCTGCACAGTGGGCAACTGGCGGCGGCCGAGGGTGCATTCCTGTTGTTTCTCACCAACTTCCTCTCGATTTTACTGGCAGGTGGTGGCGTCTTGGCGTTGCTGGGCCTGGGTCGCGCGGCTACCAAAGACATTAACGGCGCGGCCCGACGCAATGCGTTCATCGCCATCGGGGCGGGCATTTTGATTGTTGCGGTGCCGCTGGCGATGACAGGCGCGCGTATCGCTGCAGATACCAGAGCCCAGTTGGACAGTAAGGAAGTCGTCGGAGCATGGCTTGCCAGGACTGACTATAGGATACGCGACCTCCAAGCCAGCGATCAGCAGATTAACATCATCATCATCGGCCATGGAGAACCACCTGCTTTTGCCGACCTGGTTGCCGGCCTCAACGGGAAGCTTCAACGCCCGATCAAGGTGAGCCTGGATATTATCCCGGCCACAAGCATGACTACTCCATGACTTCAGAGTTCAAGCCGGGCTGAAGTGTCGAGTGCGGTGCACGATTTACTGAGGGATGACAAGATAGCAGTGGAATTCGGTCTGAGCAGATACAAGTAAAGAAATCCATCGAATGCAGACAGGCTCTAAACACTGACAAAAGGAGTCACACCGATGCTAGCGCCACTGGAAACATGGAACGACGGCACCGCCAAGAGCGCCATCCTCGACTTTGTTACGAGAGTCACCACGACAGATGGGCCGGACTTTGTGCCGCCCGCCGAGCGCATCGCCACCTTCGACAATGACGGCACGCTCTGGCTCGAAAAGCCTATATACATCCAACTCCAACACGGCTTGCGCGCCATCGGCAAGGCGGCGGCGGAGAAGCCGGAACTGCGCGATCGCCAACCGTTCAAGGCTGTCTACGAGAAAGACATGGCCTGGCTCGGCAAGGCCGCGGCGGATTATGCGAAAGGCGACCCTAGCGGCGTCTTTACCCTGGTCATGGGCCTGGCCGAGGTACTGGAGGGCATCACCGTCGAAGCGTTTGAGGCGGACGTGCTGGACTTCCTGTCCAATGCGCAGGATGCCCGCTTCAAGACTCCGTACAAGCAGCTCACCTACAAGCCGATGGTTGAATTGGTGCATTTCTTGCAGGACAACGGCTTCCAGGTCTACATCACCTCCGGCGGCGGTCGGGATTTCATGCGGGCTGTCTGCGAGGAAATCTACAACATCCCGCGCGCCATGACCATCGGGAGCAGCGTGACGTTCACCTACAGTGAGGATGCGCAAGGCGTCAGCCAGATCACGCGCACCAAGGAGATCGAGCAGCCAATCGACGACGGGCCGGGCAAGCCGCCGCACATCCATCGCGCGATTGGGCGGCGGCCGATCATGGCGGCGGGTAACTCGGATGGCGACATACATATGCTGAAGTACGCGAAGGGCCGCGATAGATTATCATTGGCTTTGCTGGTCCATCACGACGACGCCGAATGCGAGTACGCCTACGACAATGGCACAGAGAAGGCGTTGCAGCTGGCGACCAAAGAGGGATGGGTCGTCGTGAGCATGAAGAACGATTGGAAGACGGTGTTTGATCTGCCCTGAGCCGCAACGCCGTCGCAGACGGTGACTGACAATGTCTGACTTCTTCCGGAACCGCTCTGAATCTCTCTCGATGGTCGTGCTTGTCTTGCTGGTGGTCGTAGCTCTGCAGGGAAGCATTTCCTACAGCGCAACTTTCGGCCTGCTGGGTCGCTATATCCCGCGGCTTCAAGATAGCCCTGTAGCGGGGGGCTGGCTCGCGCTGCGGGGCATGTTGATGATCGTGATCCTGCTCTTGTGGCTCATGGCGCGCAAACGTCGTCTGTTTCGAGCCATCATCATCACGAATGGTCTTCTGACATTCGGGCTATTCATGAACATGTCGGCTTTGCTGGATTCGCTGGCGCGGGTGACGTCGAAGGCAGCCAGACTGCTGGTGGTCGATGTGGTCCTCATGGCGGTCACGAACATCCTGATCTTCTCGATCTGGTATTGGATCATCGATCCGCCGGGACTTGACGAGACGCAACGCACGGACGCGCCCTGGGACTTCCTGTTTCCGCAGCGCGGCGCCAGCTTGCCGCACTACGAATTGTGGGTGCCCAGGTACACGGATTACCTGTACCTGGCCTTCACGACGAGTTTCGCGTTCAGTCCGGCCGATACGCTGCCGCTAACCCGCCGGGCAAAGATGTTGATGCTCTTGCAGTCTGCCATTTCGATCATCACCCTGACCGGGATTGCGAGCAGCGCGATCAACCTGCTCGCAGGAAGTAATTGAGAGGCCAGACGCAAGGCAATCGAGATCAGACATGATTAACGAGGCTGAAACGGGCTGTCCAGCGCCTACCTGGACTGAAAATACGATACAGGAGGATTCCCCATGTCTACAGTAGTCATTGAACCTGCGCGGCCAAAGCCGAATGCGCTGCAGCGCTTCCTGCCGATTCTGGTGTGGCTGCCGCGGTACAACAAGGCCTGGCTGATGGGGGATATCATCGCCGGACTGTCGGTCTGGGCCTTGATGGTGCCGCAGTCGCTTGGGTATGCAACCATCAGCGGTGTTCCTGTGCAGTATGGCCTGTATGCCGCGGCCCTCGCCTTGTTGGTGTTTCCGTTGTTCACGACCTCACTGCATGTAATTACGGGACCCAGTTCTACCATTGCGGCAGTGACGGGGGCTGCGGTGGTCCTGGCGACCACGGCTGACTCTCCCGAGGCGATCCAGTTGGTGGCATCGATCACCATTGCGGCCGGTTTGATGTACATCATCCTCTCAATCTTCAAGATGGGTTGGATTTCCAATTTCCTCTCCGAGAGCGTACTGACGGGTTTCATTTTCGGAATCGGGATCGACGTTGTCGTCGGTCAGTTGGGGAAGATCACCGGCACATCGGAGAGTGGGGCAAACACCTGGCAGAAATTCGCCAGTTGGATCCAGAGTCTCCCGCAGACGAACCTGCCCACGCTTATCTTGGGCGCCGGGTTGATCGCGCTGTTGGTGCTTTTGCGCTTCCGCGCTCCCAAGGTGCCAGGCGCACTGGTGGCCGTGATCATCGGTATCGGGGCCGCGCTCATCTTTCCGCTGGCCGAGATGGGGGTCAAGCTGACCGGACCGGTGCCAAGTGGGTTGCCCACCTTAGTGCTGCCGAGCCTTTCCTTCTTCGTCGCAAATATCGCTGTAGTGATGCCTGCCGCCATCGGTGTGCTGCTGGTTGGCTTTTCGGAATCGCTGGCTGCCGCCAGGCAGTATAGCGCCAAGTATCACTATGATATCAGCGTCGACCAGGAGATGATGGCCCAAGGCATGGCCAATGCGGCCTCCGGATTGTTCCAGGGCATCAATGTGGACGGCAGCCTTTCGAAGAGTGCGCTCAACGATAGCTCGGGCGGGAAGACGCCGGTAGCCTCGCTCGCGCAGGGGGTTTTTGTCATTCTGACGCTACTGTTCCTGGCGCCCCTGTTCGCTAACTTGCCCTCGGCTGCCCTCGGCGCGATCGTCATCATCGCCGTCGTCTTCGGCCTGTTTAGGATCCCGGAGATGCGGCGGCTCGCACGCATGTCTTCCGTCGAGTTCTGGCTGGCGATGGCGGCCCTGTTGGGTGTGCTCACATTCGGGACGCTGCAAGGCGTTTTTATCGGCGTCTTCCTGTCGCTGACCTGGTTGGTCTGGCGCTCCTCACATCCAGCGATCCCGGTGCTCGGCAAGACGCCCGACGACAGCTCGTACTACAGCGTCGAGAACCACCCAGATGCGGCCACATATCCCGGGCTGGTGGTCATCCGTTTTGACGGCCCATTGTTCTTCGCGACGGCGAGTAGCCTGCGAGCCCGTGTGCGCGAGTTGACGCGCGATGTCGCTCCGCCTGTGACTGCGGTGGTCCTGGATATGGAGAGCACCGCGTTGATCGATCTGGAGGGATCCGATGAGCTGCAGGAAGTGGCCAAAGAACTGAAAGAGCTGGGCATCGAGCTGCATCTGTCTCGGACGAAGGTCAAGGTCAAAGAGATCCTCGTCAAGGACGGTGTTCTGGAAACCATCCCCGAACATCGTTTTCATCCTTCCGTTCACCATGCCGTGAATGCCACGATGAAGGCCACTCCGCACGGAGCCGTGCAGGAAAAAGACGCACACCCTTTGGTGTGAACTAAGGGAGATGCTGAGCCTCCGATTGAAGCACTATCCAACTCCCAACTGAAACACATACTCACATTCTACGGGATGATTCTCACTAACTTCGGGATGCGACAAAGGCGTCCGTTATGTCAATAGACGTGACCTATACTGCGGTTGTGTCGACATAACATCTATAGTGTGAACATGGTATCGATGGCAGAAGTAGACATAACAAAGGACGCAGTATCACGGTCGACTATCGAGTAAATTGATGTTGCGCGCCGGCCGAGCGATCTGTGCCCGGTGGGCGGCTCAGTAGAACCGCATCACCGGCCAGCCGCGCTCGGTTGCGATCTTGAGGAGTTTCTTGCTGGGGTTCACCGCGACCGGATGCCCGACGGCTTCCAGCAGCGGCAGATCGGAGGCGCTGTCACTGTAGAAATAGCTCTTCTGGAGGTCGATGTCATGCCGTGCGGCGTAGGCTGTGGTGCGCGTCACCTTGCCGTCCCCGTAGCACGCAGGTTCTACGATCCGGCCGGTGAAGCGGCCTTCCAGAACCTCGAGCTCGGTCGCGATATACGCGTCCCCCAGCGCCAGTGCGCCAGCGACGGGCTTGACCGCATACGGCGTCGATGCCGACACGATGGCCACATGATGGCCCTCGGCGCGGTGCCACCCAACGCGCTCGCGGCCTCCGTCGGCCAGGTAGTGCCGCAGCATACTCTCGTACCAGGTGTCGCTCATCCGCCAGGCTTCCGCCTCGTCCGTGCCGCCCACGTAGAGCATCAGGCGGCTAATGAGCCTGGGAAAGTCCGTCACGCCCATTATGTAAAGTGCCACTTGTCCGCTGATGTATGCCCACCGGTGCAGCGGCAACTGGCCGGTCTGGCGCAGCCACTTGATGTAGAGGCGACCGGAGGCAGCGCTCAGGAGCGTGTTGTCCATGTCGAAGAAAGCCCCAATGGTCCCCATATTCGTCTCATCGTAGGCGCTGTAACCCAATAGGACGCAAATGACGCGGATGGAGCAGATTCACAGGACCGGTAGTCGTCAGAGATCCCGTGAATCGGTCCCAATCTGCGCTATCTGCGTCCTAATCAGATCGTCGAATACTCGTCAAAACGCGGGCGCATGCTGGTCGGCACGCGTGCCACGACGGCCGTGCCGGTCTCCTTGTGCTCCTCGGTGAGCACCAGGCCGCGCTGGTGGATCAGACCGAGCAGGTCGCCCCGCTGGTACGGCAGCAACACGTCGATGAGCGCCATATCCTCGTCCAACACCTGCTCCAGCCGCTCCAGCAACTCGGTCATCCCCTGCCCCGTCAGCGCCGAGATCGGGACGCTGTTGGGCAAACCCGCTTCCGAGAGGTCGATCTCTTCCGCGCCCGGCAGTTGATCGATCTTGTTCAGCGCGGTGATCATCGGCTGATCTGTTGCCTCCAGCTCGCCCAGCACCTCGAGCACTGTGGCGACTTGTTCCTCGACATTCTCGTGCGTTATGTCTACAATGTGGACGATCACATCCGCGTCGGCGATCTCCTCGAGGGTCGCGCGGAACGCAGCCACGAGCGCCGTAGGCAGCTTCTGGATGAAGCCCACGGTGTCGGTGAACAGCACTTCCCTGCCCCCCGGCAGCTTGACGCGGCGGGTGGTCGGGTCGAGCGTAGCGAAGAGCTGGTCGGCCGCGTACACGTCCGAGCCGCTCAGCGCATTTAGCAGCGTCGATTTGCCCGCGTTGGTGTAGCCGACGAGCGCCACGACCGGAATGGCTTCCTCGGTGCGCCGCCTGCGATACTGGGCGCGGTGTTTGCGCACCTCTTCCAATTCGCGCTTGAGATGCGCGATGCGGCGGCCGATCTCGCGGCGGTCGACTTCCAGCTGGGTCTCGCCAGGGCCGCGCAGACCCACGCCGCCGTTGCCGCCCCGGCCCGCGGCGCCGCCGGTTTGGCGTGCCAGGTGGGTCCAGGCGCGCGTCAGGCGGGGCAGCCGGTACTCGAGCTGCGCAAGCTCAACCTGCAGCGCACCCTCGCGCGTATGTGCGTGCTGGGCAAATATGTCGAGGATCAGCGCGGTCCGGTCCAGCACCTTGACGTTGTCGTTGTGGATGGCCTTCTCGAGCTCGCGCTGCTGCCCGGGCGACAACTCCTCGTCGAAAATGACCACGCCTGCGCCCGTGTCGGCCCGCAGCGCCACGAGCTCCTCAACCTTGCCCGAGCCGATCAACGTGGCCGGGTTTGCGCGGTCCAGCCGCTGTTCCAGCGACCCGACGACACGCAGCCCGGCCGTGTCGGCCAGGCGCGCCAGCTCGGCCAGCGAGTCTTCCATCGACCAGGTGGCGGGCTTGCCCTTGAACTCGATCCCCACCAACAGCGCGGTTTCCTGCGGCAGTTGGGTGTCCTGCAGTTGATTTCTGATAGCTCTCCTCCACGTCAGGAACGAAATAGGACGCAGATCGAACTGATTGGACTGATCTTCGCTGATTCTACCCCGTTAAGTTCATGCGAATCCGTCAGATCAGTTCAATCAGCGTCAGATGTTATGGTTCCATTCGGCCCAGCCGGGCGACTGCTTCCATGAAGCGCTCGGTCGTTTGGCCGAGTGAGATGCGCAGGTAGCCTTCCCCGTGCGCGCCGAACGCCGAGCCGGGCGTCAGGCTCACGCCGGTGGCCTGCAGGATTTTGTCGGCAAACTCTGCCGAGCTCATCCCCCCGGGGACCCGTGGCCACAGATAGAGGCTGGCTGCGGGCAGCTCGCATTCGAGTCCCAGGTGGTCGACCAGCACCGGGTAGATGGCATCCCGCCGGCGTTGATACTCGGCGTTGCGGGCCGCGATCCAGCTCTGATCGCCCGTCAAGGCGGCCACTGCAGCGTCCTGCACGGCCAGAAAGATGCCGCTGTCCATGTTGCTCTTCATCTGGAGCAGCGCCGCAATCGCCGCCGCGTTCCCCACGGCCATGCCCACGCGCCAGCCGGCCATGTTGTGCGACTTGGAGAGCGAGTTGAACTCAACCGCGACCTGATCCGCACCGGCCACCTGCAACAGGCTGGGCGCGGCGTAGTTGTCGAAACACACGTCGGCATACGGCGCGTCGTGACACAACAGGATGTCGTATTGGCGGCAGAAGGCGACGGCTTGTTCAAAAAACGATAGGGGCGCAATTGCACCCGTCGGGTTGTTCGGGTAATTGAGCCACATCAGACGGGCCCGGCGAGCCGCCGCCTCGGGGATCGCGTCCAGGTCTGGCAGCCAGCCATTGGCCTCCGTAAGCGGCATGCAGTAGGCTTGGGCGCCCGCCATGGCAGCACTTGCGGCATAGGTCGGATAGCCGGGATCGGGCACGAGCGCGAGGTCGCCCGGATCGAGCCAGGCCAGCGCCATGTTCGCAATGCCCTCTTTGCTGCCCAACAGCGGCAGGACCTGGTTCGTCGCGCTCGAGGTTGACGCCGAAGCGGCTGCGATAATAGTCGACCATTGCCTGGCGCAGCCTGGGGGTGCCCGTGTAGCCCGCGTAGCCGTGCCGGGTGGGGTCGGACGCGGAGCGGTAAAGCTGCTCCACGACGAAGTCGGGCGGCGGCCCGTCCGGGCTTCCGATGTCCAGCTTGATGATATCTACGCCCTGATCGCGCAACGCCTTGAGCTTGGCATCCAGGGTGGCAAATACGTACAGCGGTAAGGATTCCAGCCGGTGTGCAGCTCTCACTGGTTTGTCGAGCTCCTCGGGGGTTTGATCGCTGCCTCTTCGAGCAGCGTTTCAAGCGTGCGGCCGACCCGGGCCAATGCATCCCCGGACACCTTGTCGGCCGTGTCCGCGGTCGTGTGCCAATAGGGATAGTCAAAGTCGATGAGGTCGACGGCCGGAATGCCCTTGCGCAGGAACGGCGTGTGGTCGTCCAGCATGCTGTATTTGACGGTCGGCAGGAACCATTTGCCGTAGCCTAGCTTATCGGCAGCCGCCCATACCTGCTCGGTCAACCACTCTGTCGAATTCTGTTCCTTGTAGATCTGCTGGTCCGCGTCGCCGATCATGTCCGCGATGATCACAGCTGCCGGCTTGATCGCGAGCTGCTCGGCAAAGTACGAGGATCCGGCGATGAACTGCCAGCCGTCCAGCCGCCCATTGTCTTCCGCATCGAAGAACACGAGCCAGACCTCGTTCTGCAATTTAGACTTGTCGAGCGCGCGTGCCAACTCGAGCAAGACCGCAACGCCGCTGGCGCCGTCGTTTGCACCCGGCACCGGGTCGTTGCGCTTGTCGGCCGAGGGATCATTGTCGGCCTTGCGCCGGGTGTCGTAATGCGCGCCGACGATGATCACCGGTCCCTTCCCCTGCCCCGCCTTGGCGATGATATTGCGTGCGGGCGTTTGGCGGTACCTGAAATCCTGGTACTCGACATTCCAACCGTACTTGGTCAGTTTCTCGACGATGTACTGCTGCGCCTCGCGGATCCCCTCTGATCCACTAGGACGCGGCCCGATATCCGTCTGCGCGGTCACGTGCTTGTACGCCGCTCGGCCGTCGAAGTTCTTGCTGAACGAATCCGGGAAATACTTCCCCAGGCTGGGCGCCAGCATGAACCCGAACCATACGACGATCCCTGCGAAGCCGAGCAAGAGCACGTTTTCAAGCCAGCGCTCGCGCAGCCAACTGCCCTTACTTCGCATAGCCTATCTGCTCCTCTCAAAAATCCAATCGATGTTCGCTGCACAATTCTATTGCTACACGAAATCTTAGCTGTCCTGATTCTCGCCCCGGCTCCGGAAGAACAGCCGGATCGGCGTGCCCTCAAAAGGATACACCTCCCGGATGCGATTTTCCAGGAAGCGCTCATACGAGAAATGCACAAGTCCCTTGTCGTTGACGAATATGACGAACGTGGGCGGCTGCGTCTCGGGCTGCGTTGCATACAGGAATTTCAGCGGCTTGCCCTTCCGGCTCGGCGCAGGATGCGATACCATCGCATCGCGCAGGATGCGGTTGAGCTCGGATGTGGAGATGCGCACGCTTCGCTGCTGCGCGATGCCCATGGCCAGCGGCAACACCTTGCTCACCCGCTGCCGCGTCTTGGCCGAGATGAAGAGCACGGGGACGTAGTCCAAAAACTTCATCCGGTGGCGGATGTCGGCCGTGTACTCGTTGATCGTGTTCGTGTCCTTTTCCTCGACCGCATCCCACTTGTTGACGATCACGGCAACGCTCTTGAACGCTTCGAGGATGAACTCGGCCACGTGGGCATCCTGGGCAGTGATCCCGTCGACAGCGTCGATCAGCAGCAGCGCGACGTCGCAGCGCTGGATGGCGTTTACGGCACGCAGGACGCTGTACTTTTCGACGCCGATCTCCACCTTGCCGCGCCGGCGAATCCCGGCCGTGTCGATGAGGACGATCTTCTGCCCTTCCCAGGTCAGCTCGGTGTCAATCGCATCGCGTGTGGTGCCCGCGATCGGGCTGACAATCGAACGCTCCTCCTGCAGCAAGGCGTTCAGCAGCGACGACTTCCCCACGTTGGGCCGCCCCACGATGGCAATGCGCACGGCATCGGACTCGGGCTCCTCTGGCACGAGCGGGATCTTGGCCACAATCTCGTCGAGGAGGTCGCCGGTGCCCGTGCCGTGGAGCGCGGAGATCGGGTACGGCTCGCCCAGGGCCAGCTCATAGAACTCGAGCGCGGCCTGCCGCCGGCTGTCGTTGTCTGCCTTGTTGACGGCCAGGAGCACGGGCCGGGAAGAGCGGCGGAGGATCTCGGCCACGTCGCGGTCGGCCTCGGTCAGCCCGTCCTTTGCGTCGGTCAGAAAGACGACGACGTCCGCCTCCTCGATCGCGAGTTCGGCCTGCTGTCGAATCTCCCGCACGAAGTCACGCGACGCCCGGCTGAGTGTCTCGGGCTGGTCGCCCTTGAGCGGCGCCTTATCGGTGGAGCCAATGTCGATGCCTCCGGTGTCGACCAGCAGAAACGGCCGGTTCGTCCACTCGGCCGGCGCGTAGACGCGGTCGCGCGTCGTTCCGGGCTCATCCTCCACGATCGACTTGCGCTCGCCCACCAGCCGGTTGAACAGCGTCGACTTCCCCACGTTTGGCCGGCCCACCAGGGCGACGATTGGCATCCTCATCTCAACTACTCTTTTCTTCGCTCTGAATGAGCGCCGTTTGCGCCGGAATGGGCGCCCGGGTCGCTCGGATTATCGCTTTCGTGTCGGTGTCGGCGTCACGGTCGGTTCGGGGGTTGGCGTGGGCGTCGGGGTCGGAATGGCCGTAATGGTCACTTCGATCGTCGCGGGCGACACCCCCTCGATCGTGATGTCGCTCGGCGGCACCACTTGCGGCTCGACCGCGTGCACCCCCGGCCCTAGTCCTGTCAGATCAAGAATCACGGGCGCCTGGTCGTCGCCCAGCGCCGTCAACTTCGGGACGGGTCCCGACAGGAAGACGCTGACGACGTCGAGCGTCAGCGTATACGAGAGACCCGCGCCCAGCCCCTGGATTTGCGGCTTGCGCCGCACGGTTTGAACGCCCGTTACGGGCACGATGCCCACGTCGACGGTCACCGACTGGTTGCCCAGCGCAGACACGCGCTCGGGCAGCTTCAGAGGCACGCGCTCCGATACGTCCGTGTTCGCGCCCGCGATGTCGACTGTGACGGTGATATACCCGCTTAGTTCCGAGATTACCTCGGGGTCGCCCTGTACGGTGATCAATTTGGGCTCGGCAGAGACCGTGCTCACCGTGTATCCCTTGGCGGGCCGGCCCTTGGGCTCCACCAGCACCGACAACTCCCGGTAGTTGGGCAACTGCACTACGGGCACCGTGACATTGACGTCGCGCGGGCTGATCGTGACGAAGCCGACGCTGTCGCCCGAGGCATTACGAGCCGTCGCGCGCATCGTGCGCTCGACCACGCCCTTTGCTCCCCGCAGGTACATGTCGACAGCGACCGAAGCCACCTGGTCGACCAGCGGCTGCGAGCCGGAGACGAGCACTTGGGTGGGCGTCACCACCGCCGTCTGCCAGTTGTACCCAAAAGCCGGCGCGTCCAGGATATTCACCTGTACGGGTACGCGCTTCTCCTTGCGCTCCTCCAGCCGGACGCGGATCTGGGGCGGATCCACCGCCGTCACCTGCACCTGCGGATCGGGCGACAGCACCTGGACGGGGACGTCGTACTCTCCGGGACCCAGGTTCGACAGGTCAACCCACGCGTTGAAGTCGCGCGCCTGCAGATTACTCCAGCGCGCCTTGGGTGCGCGTATCTCAATCCGTACTTCATTCAGGATGTCGCCGAACACGATCAGTTTCTCCGAGAGTCCGGAGCGGCTGATCGGAATTGGCTGGGTGAAAGGCGCCCGCGGGTAGTCCTCACGCACGGCGATCACCCACACGAGCGCCGCCAACGCCAGGGCCAACAAGGCCGATCCCAACCGAGAGAGCCAGTTTTGCATTGGGCCAAGCCCCACTATGACGATCCGCCATTGAACAGGCGTCGCGGCTTGTAAAACGCCTGCAAAATGGTGCGCAGCCGCTGGCCGTCCAGCCGCCGGGCGATGCGGCCCGCGCGTGCCAGCGACACGATGCCGGTTTCCTCCGAGACGACGATCGCGACCGCGTCGTTCTGCTCTGTGATGCCTACTGCCGCCCGGTGCCGGGTGCCCAGTGAGCTGTCGGCCAGGTCGCGCTGGGTCAGCGGCAAGACGCATGCGGCGGCCACGATCCGGTCGCCGCGAATGATCACTGCGCCGTCATGCAGCGGCGTGCCGGGGAAGAAGACCGTCGTCAGCAAGCGAGCCGAGATGCCCGCATCAATCCGCTCACCCGACTCGATGTACTCCTCCAGCCCGGTCTCCCCTTCCAGCACGATCAAGGCGCCTGTGCGCTCGCGCGCCAGCAGTTCGACCGCCTGTGCGATCTCGTGGATCACCTGCTGGGCCTGTGCCTCCCGGGCGCCGCGGCCCATCATCAGCGGCGCCGACCGGCCGAGGCGCTCGAGCGCCCGGCGCAGCTCGGGTTGAAAGATCACGGGGATTGCGACGAGGATGATCGGCAGCGAGTTGCGCAGCAGCCAGCCAAAGGCGGTGAACCGGCTCGCGGCAAGTACGAAGATCAGGGCAATAACGAGGATCCCGCGCAGGAGGGCAACAGCCTGGGTGCCCTGGAAGAGGCGGAACAACCCGTAGAAGACCAGCGCCACCAGCAAGATGTCGAGAACGCTCGACCATGTAAACTGGGGGGCCAGACCTCCGACCTCAACCACGACGCGCTCGATGAACGCCCTAACCTGATCCAGCACGGCTTTTCCCTGAAAGACTATCTGAGAAGCTTCACTCGGGCCCGCAATCGCTGCACAACCACGCCACCGAGGGTCAACCTGTCTCAGGCCCTTGCCAACGGTTACCAAAAGTCTCGCGGTCGAGTGGCGTCAGCACGGTAGCGCCCGGCGCCCCGACCGATCCACTAGCGCAATGCCAGGGCCGCGACAAACAACGCCAGCATCAGCCACGGCGCAGCCAACGCTGAAGACGCCACGGCAGGCGCCCACGTTCCCCGGCTCGGGTCCGGCTGCCCGGCCTGCGCCCCGGCGCCGCGGGTCAGCCACCACAGTGGCGGCGCCAGCAGCACGGCCGTCGCCGAGACGGCCCAGGGCATGCCCAGGCCGATCAGGGCCGCTAGCACCGCCAGCACCCCCACCGCCAACCCGACCGGAGAACCGCGGCGGCCTGCAACCGGGAGCGCTCGCAGTGCGCCCCACTGCAGGATCGTGAATGCGACCGCGACGAGCAGCGGCTGCCAGGCGGGTGGAAACGACACGAGGCCGCTCGACATCCAGCCGGCAGCAACCAGCCCTAGCGCAAACGGAAGCAGGACGTCGAGCAGCGCAAAACATGCGGCCGGCACATCACCCCTGTGCGCCAACGCCCAGGCGACGACCGTGACGACGACCGCAAGCAACGAGAGCACCAGGGCGGGCAGGCCCAGCAGCAGCGAGCCGCCGAGGGCCAGGATCACGCCGGCCAGCGCACCGTGCCAGTTCGCGGCGCCGGCCGACAGCTCGCGCACCAGGATGCTGAGCGGCGAATCGGGCTGGGCGTAGGGCAAAACCGCGTTGAGCCCCGTGACTGAACCCGAGCTGGCTGGCGCCGCCCTCACATAACTGCGGAGGATGCCCCAAGCCAGGTCGCCGAGGACGACCGCAGCCACCACCCGCAGCCACACGTCGGGCTCGCCCAAGGGGCTGCCTGCCGCGACTGCGCCGGCAAGCACGGACCAGGCCGGCGCGAGGCGCCAGGGCACGCGACTCAGCGAAATCTGCAGTTGAACGAGCGGCCCGGCTTCGGTCAAGGCTTGCCTCCAAACTTAAGTATTGTACCCGCCGCAGGCGAGAGGGTCAAATGAAAACGCGGGAGCGGCAGTTTGTGAGGCGACGAACAAAAGACCTCCGAGGTTCTTACCACGTCGTGATGGCGTCACGGCGCTAAGGGAACCCCGGAGGTCCGGGTATGAGCCTTCAGGCGATTACGCCAGGCGTTGGGCCTGGCCGATCCAGTCCTCGGTCATGATCTGGCCGACGGTGACCCCCGTCGCGGCCGACAGCTCGACCGGGTGAGACGCCGCGAGCTCGCTCACGGTGCGAATCCCGGCCATCTCCAGCCGGGCGGCGATCTCCGCATCGATGCCCGCGATATCGGTGAGCACCGGCGCCAGGGACGCATCGACTGGGGCGACGCCGGGCTCGTCCGCCGCGAGGGCACCGGCGGCAATAGCGGCCGGGACGACGGGCGCCACCGGCTCGGCGGGCGGCGCGACCGGCGCAGCCGCCAGGTCGAACTCGGAGGTTTCGGGCAGCGGCGCAAAGCCGCCGCCGCTACCGCCCGTTCCACCCGTCGGGGAAGAAGGCGCCAAGGCCGGCCGGGCAGACGGAGCGTCCGCGTCGCGGGTGCCGAAACGGGTCAGTACCACTGCGCCCAGGCCCCAGGAGGCAAACACCAGCCAGAACAGCCACCCGATGCACGGGAGGCGGCTCAGGAACGTGATGATCACGACGCCGACCAACACCTCGGCGATGGCGCTCGCGCTGCGCATGTTGAGCGCCCGCAGCAGGCGCTGGCCCAGCCAGAGTGCCACGCCGATCCAGCCCAAGACGCTGGCGGCCGCGAGGGCCAGCCAGACGAGCAGGCCGAGACCGCATGCGATCAACAGGATCGCACCGGCCAATGCGCCGACCAGCAGTGTGAGCA
This sequence comes from uncultured Chloroflexia bacterium, assembly GCA_963810095.1. Lineage (GTDB taxonomy): Bacteria > Chloroflexota > Anaerolineae > CG2-30-64-16 > CG2-30-64-16 > JALOOB01. Next base: position 14,855 of record CAWEMM010000001.1, read on the forward strand.
GGCCGAAGACGAAGCTTAGTGCCGGCTGAACGGCCACGGCCGAAGACACGCGGCCGACCGCACGGGGCGCGACGAGAACCAGCACCAGCCCAAGCAGGCCCATCAGCAAGATCGAGCCCAGCGTGCCGAACTGCCACCCCACAAAGCGGCCGAACCACGAGCGCGGGGTCTCAGCCTGCGGCGGGAACTGGGGCAGGACGGGCGCAGGAACGATGCGCTGCGGCATGGTCAGGGCGCTGCCGCTGTCGCCCTGCACGACGGCGCCGGGGGCCTGGCTCACCGAGCCGCCGACGGTCGACAGGTTCCCCTCGACCACGGCCGTGCTGCCGAGCCGGGCGGTGCCGCCGAGCGTGGTTACATTCCCCGTCACCGTGCCGTCAAGAGTGAACGTGCCGCCCATGACGAGCACGTCGCCGCTGACCAGCGCGTCGGCCTCGATCGTGGCGTTTCCGCCCATGACCGTGAGATTGCCCTCCAGGGTCTGCCCTGCCTGCAGCGTGTAGTTGTCGCCCCAAACGACCTTGTCGCCCGTGACGGTCTGGGCGAAGGCGGCGGGCGCCAGGCTTGCCAGAAGCAGCATCAGGATAAGCACGACACCAGACAGAAGCGCTGCTTTTCTCATTGCGTAGATCCTCCCGTGATTGCGAAGAAACAAGATACCTCAGGAGCAGGATTGCTCAGACACGTGATTGCTCAGAAACGTGATTACGCTCGAATTCGGGCCGAAGCGAGACCTTAGGCACCATCCCGGCGCCGGCCGCGCTACTCGGCCTGCACCATCTGCCGGTCGCTCCAGGGCGTTAGCCGGGCCACCATCCACAACCAGACCGTTGCCAGGCCACACGTCACGACCAGGAGTGCGCCGGCGCCGGCCGCGACAGTCGGCGTCCCTGCACGCTCCACCACGCCGGCCACGCCGCGAAATACCCACTCGCCAATACTCGTCACGCCCGCCCAAAGCGCCGCGACGGACCCGCCGGCGGAGAGAAACTGAAGATGCCACCCGTTGGCGAGGCCGAACGCCAACCCCGAGGCAAGGACGGCCACGAGCCAGGTCAGCGCGAGGCCAAACATGAACCACCGGCGGCGGCGAGTCTCCTCCAGGCGCCGATCCAGTTGGGCCGCGATTGCGATGGAGAAGTCGACGGGCGCGGGCGCCATGGGCGCCACAGTAAAGCGGCGGTCGATCTCCTGCCAGCGCTGCCACGTGCGCGCACAGGTCGTGCAGCCGGCCACATGCTCGGCCAGCGTCTTCGCCTCGTCGTCAGTTGCCTCGTCGTCCAACACCAGCGACATCAACAGCGTATACTCGTCATGTTGCCCCATCACTCACCTCACCTGAACCGGCGCAGCTAACCGAAAGGGAGTCCCAACCGCCGGCGCAGCCTCCTCTATCATCTGGAGCCGCGCCCGGTGCAACCGCGACTTGACGGCCTGCACCGTGAGCCCCATGACTTCAGCGATTTCGGTATAAGATAAATCATGCCAGTAGCGGAGGATGAGGGGCACCCGATATGCCGGATCCAGCCGGCTTACCGCGGCCTGCACCTCGTCGCGCACCTCATTGCGCAACGCGCTCTCCTCGGGCCCGGTCTGCCTCGACGGGAGCACCGCCGCAACCGCTTCATCGTCGAGCGAAAGCGCGTCGCCGTGGCGGCGGCGCAGACGGTCGATGCAGTAGTGCGATGCGATGGACAGAATCCAGGAGGACAGCTTTTTGTCTGGCTGATACGTGTGGAGCTTGGCGTATACCCGCACGAAGGTTTCCTGGACCGCGTCCTCGGCCTCGGGTGCGCTGCCAAGCATGCGATAACACAGGTTGTAGACCGGCCCCTGGTAAGCCGCCACGAGCCGGGCAAACGCGACCCGGTCGCCGGCTTGGGCTTGCTTGAGCCACTCCAATTCGCTTGCTGCGTTATTCACTCAGTCCGCCCCGTTCCACATTCGCCGGGAGGGTGTTTCCTACGACCGGACGTCGTGTTGACCAGAAACATCCCCGCTCCCCCCGGTTCACTCTCATTACGCACCCTATGGGCAAAGGTTTCACGCCATCTCGGGTCGTGCGTATAATAGCGCGCGTCGCTCCATCCACCAACCGTTGGAGGCAACGCGTGGCGTTTCATCCCTACATCGCCATCGAAGGCGCGATCGGTGTGGGCAAAACCACCCTGGCGCGCATCCTGGGCGAAGTCCTGCCGGCCGAAGTGCTGTTGGAAGTGTTTGAGGAAAACCCTTTCCTCAGCGACTTTTACTCCGACCGCCAGCGCTATGCCTTTCAAACCCAGATCTTCTTCCTGCTCAGCCGCTACCGCCAGCAGCACAAGGTCATCGCCAACACGCTGCGGCACAGCCCACTGATCAGCGACTACCTGTTTTCAAAGGACTGGCTCTTTGCCCACCTCAACCTTGCGGGCGACGAGCTGGCCATGTACGAGCGGGTGCACGCAATCCTCGGCGAGCAGATCCCGACGCCGGGGCTGGTCGTTTACCTCCGCGCCTCCACCGACGTGTTGATGGACCGCATCCGGTTCCGCGGTCGCTCGTATGAACGACAGATGGAGCGGGAATACATCGCCGACCTCCAGGGCGCGTACGACCGTTTCTTCGCCGAGTACACCGAGGCGCCGGTGCTGAAGCTCGACACGGATGGCGTGGATATCGTGAACGACCTGGACGCGCGCGCGGACGTGGTGAGCCGGGTGCGCTCTGCCGTGCAGGGCGACAACCTGCAGCTGCCCCTGCTCGAGCTGGAGACGTCGCCCGACGCCCAAGCGACCACGCTTAGCCGGCGCCGCCTGGCCGACTTCCAGCGCTTCCACCGGGTGCTCGACCGCGACAAGGGGTTCATCGCGGATCTCTTCTTCAACTACATCTGCCTGACCGAGGAGATCGGCGAGATCGGCCGGCTCATCAAGCAGACCTGGCGCCGGCAGGACAGCCTCCTGCCCCAGACGGGCAACCGCCAGGAGGCCATGGACCGCGCCCTCGAGTCCGCTAAAGGGCGACTTGCAGGAAGAACTAGCCGACGCGCTCGCCTTCCTGCTGAAGATCGCCAACGACGCGGGGATCGACCTGGAAGCCGCCTACCTGAGCAAGATGGATCGCAACCTGTCCCGCTCCTGGCCCAACACCTGAGGACCTACACAATGGATCAGCCAGCCATTAATAAACGCTTCGTCGCCATCGCCGGGAACATTGGCGTCGGCAAATCGACCCTCACCCGGCTGCTCAGCGAGACGCTGGGCTGGGAGCCGTTCTACGAGGCCGTCTCGGACAACCCGTACCTGGCCGACTTTTACGAGGACATGACACGCTACGCGTTTCACTCGCAGATCTTCTTCCTGTCGCGGCGGCTCCGCCACCACCGCCGCCTGCTCGATTTCCCGAACTCTGTCGTGCAGGACCGCTCCGTCTACGAGGACGCGGAGATTTTCGCCCGCGCGCTGTGGGAACAGAAGCACATCACGAGGCGCGATTACCAGACCTACCGCGAGCTCTACGAGGTGCTGGTGCTCTTCCTGCCGCCGCCCGACCTGGTCGTCTATCTGCGCGCGTCCGTTCCCACCCTCCAGAACCGGATCGCCTTGCGCGGCCGCGAATTCGAGCGCAACATCTCCGCGGAGTACCTCGGCCAGTTGAACGAGCTGTACAACGAGTGGATGTGCCGCTTCAACCTGTGCCCGGTTCTGACGGTCCCCGCGGACGACCTCGATTATGTCCACAACCCCGCTCACCTCGATCTCATCGTGGACAAGATCGCAGAGAAGCTGAGCGGCAAAGAAGAAGTAGTATTTATTTGACGCTTGCATCTACAATAAATAAGTGCTACAATTGCGTCAGCTTGTCCAAGACCCGGCGTGCGCGAGCTGCGGCCGGGTCCGCCCGCTACCGAGGAGTGCACCATGGCCACCGACCCTGACTGGTTCCCCGCCGAGACGCTTAGCTTCGCTCCTCCCGGCAGCCAACAGATGGCCGTGGCCGCGTCTGGCGACGTGGTGCACCTCGTCTGGGTGCACGCCAAAACCCTCTACCATGCGCGCCGGATTGGGGGCGCGTGGCAGCCGCCGGTGAAGGTCGCGGGCGGCGAGCAGCCCGCCGTGGCAGTCGGGCCGGACGGCACGCTCTACTGCACCTACGCCAACTGGTTCCTCGGCAACCGGGACATCTACTTCTCTTCGTTCACCGGCGACAAATGGAGCCTGTCGCAGGTTGTCTCGCGCACGACCGGTGAGTCGTCTGATCCGGCCATCTGCGTGGGCGGGGACGGGGTGGTGCACCTGGCCTGGGCCGACACGACGCCCGGCTACTCGATCATCTATTATGGAGTGCGCGACCGCGGGGGCTGGAATTACGCGCCGGTGCCCAACGGCAAGGGCAGCCGGCCGAGCATTTCCACGCCAACGTCCGGGCCGGCTGGGCCTGTCTATGTTGCGTGGCAGGACCGGCTAGCAAGCTCGAACACGGGTGCCTACGAGGTCTTGGTTGGGATCAAGCGGAACGGCGACTGGTCGCTGCCGGCCATGGTCTCGGACAGCCGCAACGCGCACTCTCTCGCGCCCAAAGTTGCGACGGGCAGCGGCGACTTGTGCCACGTGGTGTGGCAGGAAGAGCGCGACGGCATTTACGTGATCCGGCATTCAGATCTGTGGCCGAACGGCTGGGAGGCTTGCTTCGACGTTTCGGACCCAGCCGTCGATGCTCGGCTGGCAGTGGCGCTCGCACACAAACTTGGGCTGTTCCAGTTCGTGTGGTCGGAGGGCGCGGTGCTGAAGCACAGGGTGCGACCGGGCGAACCGCAGGGCGTGTGGTGGGAGCCGGAGATCGTGTGCGAGGACTGTGCGGGGTTGAGCGAGCTGGCCGCTGCCCAGGGCGGCAGCGGCGACCTGCACGTCGTGTTCAGCCGCTGGCCGAACGGCGGCGAGCGTCAGTTCTTTTATGTGCGGCGGAAGGCGCTGGAACGCCAGAAGGTGTTCCTGCCGGTTGTGGGACGCTCGTAAGAGCGAGGCACCTGTCATCGCCGCCAGAGGAAGAGTAAGGGCGAGGCAAATGCCTCGCCCCCACAGGCGGATGGTGCGCTCCCCTATTTTTTCTTCGCCCGCTTGGCCATCGTGCTGCGCCAATGCGGAATCACGCCGGTGATGCGGCCCCCGGCTTTCCCCTGCGCCAGGCCAGCCAGAAACGCTTCGGGGTTGGACTTGAACGGCGGCAGTTCCACGTAAGCCGCGCCGATTTCAGGGAGGGTATGCCCGTCGCTGCCGGCCGTGCCCGCCTTGCCATGCCGGGCCGCGAGCTCGGCGGCCCGGCGGTTGTCGGCCATCAACAGGCAGCGGGCGTTCATCACCTCGAGCGCGTCCACCTGGTCAATCAGCTTGAGCGTCTTTTCCTCGCCCATGGCAGAGTTGCGCAGACGGTCGAGCGGATGCGACACGCTGATCACGGCGCCCTGCTTACGCAAGAGGGCAATTGCGTCCGCAGGTGGGAGACCCCGTGGGATCTGCTCGGTCACGAAGTAGGCGATCAACTCGCCGCCCCAGGCCGTGTCAATTTCCTGCCCAACGATGATCAGGTCCGGCGCAAGCGCGTACGCCTCGCGGGCGCCTTCGATCGTGTTGTGATCGGTCACGGCCAGTTTTGCCAGCCCGACCTCCCGCGCCCGTTCGATCAGCGCCCTCGGATCCGTCAGGCTATCCTTCGAGACATAGGTGTGGCTGTGCAAGTCGATCCGCCAGAGGCCACGCACCGGGTCATCTCTACGCGCCACGGCTGCGCCTCCTGAGCATTGCGGCGGCGACCACTGCTGCGCCGAGGGCAACGCTGCCGGCTGCGATGGCGGCCGTGCGCGGCTCCATGCCCGGCATGACCACTTCCCCGTCGCCGTACGACTCGAAGAGGCGCCCCCACTTCGTGTCGAGCGCCGCCTGCACCCTGGGGCGGCCGACAAATGGATACCAGTAGACGTTGTGATAGAAGTTGGACGCGAAGTAGCTCCAGGGCACCAGCGGCGAGCGCAGCAGCAGGTTCTCGAACGGCTTGAGCGCCCCGTGATAGATCATTTTCTGCCCGCGGCTGGCAAAGGTGTCTTCCTGGACGAAGGCCCAATCTTCCGCCGAGATGTCCTCGCCGACGATCTCGATCTCCTTGGGATCGCCTATGCCTAGCCCCAGCTCATGCGCCAAGCGGATGAACTTCAGGTCCATCGGATTGAACCCCTGCAGCTTGGCGGAGATGGCGTCAATCGCAACCTGGTCGGCCGACGCCAGCAGGATGTCCTTCTCGTGCCAGCGCATCGCCCGCGGGCCAGGACCGTCGCCGGCGAAGGTCCCATCCATCACGGCGAACAGCCCGGAGTGGATCTCCTGCTGGATCGCGAGCAGGTCGACTACCGTCTCGTGGATGACGCCGTGGGTCCAATGCCGCTTCTCGTTGAGCAGGCCACCGAACGCATTCTTCATCGCGCCCGTGATCGTGGTGAAGACATGTGTCTTCACGGTAGGCAGATGGATGATGTTCCGGTCGAAGAAGAAGGCGGGGATAAGAATCCCCTCGGGGAAGACGCGATCGAGCACGAGCATGGGCGCCTTGGGCGTATAGCGCACCCACTCGACCTCAGGCTCGTACAGGTGGACGTTGCGGAGGCCATACTTGTCGACAACGATCTTCTGCTTGTTGTTGCGCTCGGCCACATAGGCGTCGACCACGACCGTCTTATTATGCGCGGCCGCCACGTCGCGGTAGCCGTCACGCTGCAACTGCCTGGCGACGCCCTCGATCTGCCAGGGCGTGCTGGAGCACGCGGGGTACCAGGTCTGCCACGAGACGTTGACCTTGACGATGGTTTCGTGGTCTTTCGGCAGCGCGTCGCGGTAGCCCGCCATGACCATCAGCCGGCCGATGTCGTCGACGACGGTCTCGGGCCGTGTGCGCACGACGGCCACCTTGCCCTTGCCGGGAAAGTCGTGTGAGATCATTTGCACGCCTCCGTTAAGCAAAAATAGGACGCAGATCGGACTGATTGAACTGATTCACATGATCTTCTCCCAAAGATCACCATGATCAGTCTCACCAGTTCAATCAGCGTCCTATTCCAAATCGGCTGGGACGAGCTTATTCTTCCTCGCCCTCTTCGCGTTCCTTCTTGGCCTGGGCGATGATGCCGTCGGCGATGTGCGCCGGCACCGGCTCGCGGTGGCTGAACTTCATCGAGTAAACGCCGCGCCCCTGGGTAATCGAGCGCAACTCGATCGCATAGCGCTGCATCTCGGCAAGCGGCACCTGCGCCGTGATGACGCCCTTGCCCTTGTTCTGCTCCATGCCCTGCACCCGGCCGCGGCGGGTGTTCAAGTCCGACATGATGTCGCCCATGTACTCCTCGGGCACGGTAATCGTCACATCCATGATCGGCTCGAGCAGGACGGGATTCGCGGCCAGGAAGGTCTTCTTGAAGACCTCGCGGCCGGCGATCTGGAAGGCAATGTCCTTGGAGTCGACCGGGTGCATCTTGCCGTCGTACACTTCGCAGCGCACGTCGACCACGGGGTAGCCGGCCAGCGGTCCGTGTTCGAGCCGGGAGCGGATGCCCTTTTCGATCGACGGGAAGAAGCTGTTCTGAATCGCGCCACCGAAGACCCGGCTCGTGTCGAACTCGAAGCCCGTGCCGCGCTCGAGCGGCTTGATCTCCATGTGGACTTCGCCGAACTGGCCCGCGCCGCCCGTCTGCTTCTTGTGGCGGTGGTAGTCCGCCGCGCTCTTGGTGATGGACTCGTTGTAGGGCACCTTCGGCACTGCAGTCAGCAGGCCCAAGCCGAATTTCGCCTCCATGCGGCGGATCGCCAGGTCCAGGTGCACTTCGCCCATGCCTGACAGAATGACCTCGGCGGTGCCCTGCTCGGTGCGCACTTGGAGGGTTGGGTCTTCCTCGGTGATGCGGTTGAGCGTGGGGCCCATCTTGGCCGAGTCGGCCTTCGTCTTAGGGGTGACGGCTACCGAGTACAGCGGCTCGGGATACGCCGGCGGCGTCAACGTCAGCTGGTGGCCGCGGTCGCACAGCGTGTTGTTCGTGGCCGTCGCGGCCAGCTTGTTTACGATACCGATGTCACCCGCGGTGATCTCGCTCGCGGCCAACTGCTCCTTCCCGCGCGGATGGAACACCTGGCTCACCCGCTCCTCGGTGCCGCTGGGAAGGCTGTAGACGCGGGAATCGCCGCGCATGATGCCGGAGAAGACCCGGAAGTAGGACATCTTGCCGACGTAAGGATCGGCCACGGTCTTGAAGACGAACGCCGCGAGGGGCCCTGTTGCATCGGCCTTGAGGGTCTCTTCAGTCCCATCGGGGCGCTGCGCGACCACCGGTTTAACCGCCGGATTAGGCATGAACGCAACGATCGCGTCCATGAACGGGCGGATGCCGACGTTATTGGCTGCAGACCCGCAGAACACCGGGATGACCTTGCCAGAGACGATACCGGCCTTAAGGCCGCGGTTAATCTCGTCGGCCGTAAGTTCCTCACCCTCGAGGTACTTCATAATGAGCTCGTCGTCGCCCTCGGCTGCGGCCTCGATGAGCTGCGTGCGGGCGTCGTCCACTTCCGCGGCCAAGCTGCCCGGGACGTCAGAGGCGCTCGCACCTTCGCCCATGTAAGCCTTCTGGCTGACCAGGTCGATGATGCCCTTGAACTCGCCGCCCTCGCCAATCGGGATCTGCACCGGGACGATCGTACCGCTAAAAACCTCGCGCAGGTTGTCCAGCACGCGGGAGAACTGAGCGTTCTCGCGGTCCATCTTGTTCACAAACACGACGCGCGGCAGTTCGCGCTCGTCCAGGTAACCCCAGCCCAGCTCCGTGCCAACTTCGACGCCCGAGACCGGGTCGATCACGATAATGCCGGCATCGGCCACCGCGATGGCGCCCTTCGTCTCGCCGACGAAGTCGATAAACCCGGGGGTATCCAGGACATTGATCTTATGACCCTTGTGCTCGCATGGCACGACCGCGGAGCCGACGGAAATCCGGCGGCGGATCGCTTCGTCGTCCCAGTCTGCCACAGTGGTGCCATCCTCAACACGGCCGCGGCGATTCGTCGCACCGGTATTGAAGACCATTGCCTCGGCCAACGTCGTCTTGCCCGAACTGGAGTGCCCGATCAGGGTGACGTTGCGAAGCTGCGCGGTAGTATAACTTGCCATTACCCCTCCTCGACAGGGTGAACCGATAGGATTATTAGTGCTGAAGAAGCTGTCGAGGCGTTTTGAGTGCCGCCCGACGATGATGTACATGGAAAGCGACCGGCGGTGCTTCAGCCGGTCGTCAACCCTTAGATTTTACGCCCAAATGATCGAACTGTCAAAGAAATCACTATAATTGCTACTACGACAACTGATCGTACAACCTCTCCGCCCGGCTCTCCATCTCGGCGAGCACCCGGCCCTCGTCGATGGTCGTCAGTTCGCCGTCGCGCAGCAGCCAATCTCCGCCCACCATGACGTCGCTGACGTCGCCGGGGCGGGCTGCGGTGAGAACGGCCGTCAGCGGATCGCGCATGGGCCACAGGTGCGCCCTGCGCTCGTCGACGAGGATCAGATCGGCGCACCGGCCGGGCGCCAGCACGCCGCTGTTGGTGAAGCCGAGCACCTGGGCGCCGCCCCACGTTGCCAGCCGCAGGGCGTCTGCCCGCTGAGCCACCCCGCCGCGCAGGTCGACGCGAGCGTCGCGCATGGCGTCAAACATGTCGAGGCTGCCCACCAGGCCCGCGCCGTCCGTCCCCAGGCCCACGGAGATGCCCGCCGCCCGCAACTGGTCGATGGGCGCCTGGCCCAACCCCGACGCCCGTTGAGCGCTGGGACAGGCCACCGCACACGCGCCACGGGCGGCCAAGATCGCGATGTCGAACTCAGACAGGTAGGCGGCGTTGGCGCAAACCACCGGTACGTCGAGCACGCCGTTGTTATTCAGGACCTCGATCGGGGTCATGTCATACGCGAGCGTCGAAAAGTCGACCTGCTCCTGCGACTCACTGACTCGGAGGTGGATGCCAATGCCCAGGCGTGCGGCCACTGCGGCGGAGCGTGCAAGGAACTGGGGGGAGCAGAGATAAGGCGAGTGCGGCCCGAGCGTAGTCTTGATGCGCCCTCCGGCGGCGCCGTTCCACTTCTCGGCGAACCCCACGATGGCCGCGATGTCGCCGCCAATCTCGCCGTCGTCCGAGCCGAACGTGCACCAGGAAAGGTTGGCGCGCAGCCCGCTTTCCAGCGTCGCGCGGGCGACCGCATCCATGAAGAAATACTGGTCGCCAAAGCCCACCGTGCCCCCCCGGATGAGCTCGGCAAAGGCCAGCAACCCTGCCCAGTAAGCGTCTTCGGCCGTCAGGGGAGACACGTGCTCACGCTGCACCTGGCCGTCCTGCGTGATGCGCAAGTCGAACCACGGATCGAGGCTGTCATGCGGCGGAAGCCCGCGGCTGAAAACCGTGCCCGAATGCATGTGGGCGTTGAAGAAGCCGGGCATGACGACATGGTGGCGGGCGTCGACGATCTGGTCGGGGACAAAGTCCGCAGGGAGGCCTTTGCCTACGCCGGCGATCAAGCCATCGGAAACGGCCACGTCGGTGCTGAGGAGTGGCGCGGCGCCCGCTTCCATGGTCAGGACGTCGCCCCCCCGGATCAGGATGTTCGTCATGCTGCTCCTTCTGTTGGCGGGGCCGATTGGCCCCCGCCGCGCGTTTCCGTACTTGCCTTCTGTTGGCGGGGGCCGATTGGCCCCCGCCGCCCCCATTTCGGGGGCATTCGCCCCCGAAACCCCCAAAGGCTACGCTCCTCGCGCGGCTTTCGCCACGTCCCCCGCCGGTCGCCATCTCCCGGCGACGTACATGTGGCACGCGCCCCACGATGACTGTTCCGTGCGAGCTGCTGACTGGCGGTCCCGCCCCGGCAACGGCGCAGGCACGACAAGCGGCGCACATCCCCGGTCGGCGAGTGCCTTTGGGGGTCGAGGGGGCGAAGCCCCACGGCGGGGGGGTGGGGGCGAGCCGCCCCCACTAAATACGCTGCCCCATCCGAACCTACAACACCGGCAGGGTGGAGGCCCCCACGACAAACGCCTAACCACGACGAGTCTACAACACCTGCAAGGCGCGAGCAAACGCTTCCTGTGCGTGCGGTCGTGTGCCCGGCGCATCTGCCGCCCGGGGGGCTTGTGCCGCTGTGCGCATTTGCGCACCACCGCGCACTCGCCTATACTCACGCGCATGTCCCAATACCGCTGCCATATCTTCGTTTGCACTTATGGCGCCTGGTGCTCCCGCGACGGCGACACGGACGGCATCGTCAAACGATTGAAACAGGCCGTCAACGCGGCCGGTCTCCGCGGCCAGGTCCGCATCAACAGGTCCGGCTGCCTCAACCAGTGCGGCCACGGCCCAATGTTAGTGGTTTATCCACAGGATCGTTGGTACCACCACGTGAGGCCGGAAGACGCGGCAGAACTGATCGAAGCGGAGCTCGTGCAGGGCGAGCCGTTGACCCGCCTCCTGTACCTTGCGCCGCCCGGCGACAACAAGGATCTCTCCCGATACCCCCCCGAGTTAGTGGCTGCCGAACAGGCGAAAAAAGGCGACTGATCGTGACTGCGCCCACCCCGCCCTCTACGTCGCCCTCGATCCATCTCGTGCTGGTGCGGCACGGCGAGTCGCTGCATAACCGCGACGGCGAGAAGGTCAATGTGGACAGCGGCCTCACCGAGCTGGGCTGGCGGCAGGCGCACGCGGTGGCTGCCTGGCTAGCTCCGCGCTACCGCCCCGACCAACTGTTCTCCAGCACGCTCGTCCGTGCGCGCCAGACGGCCGACGTGATCGGCACGCGGCTGAACCTCCCCGTGGTCATGAACGAAGGTCTCGAAGAAGCCGAATTCCAGTATTGGGAGGAGCTCCCGTATCGCTGGCAGCGGCCGCTCGACCCGTGGCGTGACCAATGGCAGCCAGACTCCGACGCCTCCCCCCTCTACGCGAGCTTCAGAGCGCGGGTGCGCGACGCGCTCGCCCAGATCATCCGTGACCTGCCGCCCGAACGTACAAGCGCTACTTTGGTGCTGGTGACGCACGGAGGCGTGATCGGAACGCTCATGCGCGGCCTGTTCGGTGGCCATCATGTCGCCGTGCACACCGCGAACACGGGCATCACGCAGTTCTCCTGGGAACTCAACCATTGGCGGCTGGTGTTCCACAACCAGACGAGCCACCTCGACACGCTCATTCCCGCTCGCGCAACTGCACCTCCCGCGGGCCAACCGGCCGCCCCCTGGACGAACGGCCAGACCGCGCCCGCCATCCTGAAGCACTATCAGCGGGTCGCAGCGGCGCCGCCGATCAGCGACCCCGGCGAACGCGAACTGCGCGAGTTGGTGCGGTTGGCGGCGCCGAATGGCGACGAGCGGGTGCTCGATGTGGCAACCGGGACGGGCAAGATCGCGCTGGCTTTCGCCCCGCGTGTCGGCTCGGTGACGGGGGTCGATCTCTCACCGGCCATGCTCGAGCGCGCCGAGGCCGCCCGTTCGGCGGCCGGCCTTGCGAACGTGCACTTCCGCTTGGGCGAGATCGGTGTCCTGCCTCTGGAAGACGGCGTCTACGACATCGTCGCCAGCCATAACCTCGTGCAGTACGTGCTCGACGTTCCCGGCCTGTTTGCGCTCTTCCGGCGGCTGCTTGCACCTGACGGCCGCCTCGCCATCGACGAACTGATCGGGAGCGATGACCCGGTCAAGCGGGCCACGATGGCCGAGATCATGCTGCGGCGGGACCCGGGCGTCAACGATGTCCTGAGCGCGGGGGAGATCGAAGCGGCTCTGAAGGCAGCGGGGTTCCGCATCCTCAAGACGGAGCGTTACGCGCTGAATCGCGAGGTCGATGAGTGGCTGACCCGGGGCGCCGCCGACGAGGCCACCCGGGGCGCGGTGCACTCCATGATCGAAGCCGGACTCGACGCAGACTCGGCGGGACTCAACGCGCGCCGGGCGCACGACGGCAACATCGCGTTCACCGAGAACCGGATGCGGCTGTTGGCGGAAGTCCAGGCACGTCCGGGCTAGAGTTCGAAAAACCTGATCAGCGCACGAGGTCGAGCAGGCCCCGTAGGATGCGGTCGATGAAGCCGGGGTCGGGCGTGGCGGAGGGCGTGGGGGCAGGCGCAAGCGGCAGAATGGGAGTCAGGTTCGGCCGTGGGGTGCGCGCCAGTGTCGGCCGGGCCGTCGGCGCAACGAGGGTTGCCGGCGCTGCCAGCGGCGAGTCAAACGTGGTGCTTAGCACCTGGGTCGCCGTGGGCGTCGCCGCGATCGACGCGAGGATTTCGCCGCCCGCACGACCCAGGGCAACCTCCGTCGGCGTCGGCGTTGCCGCGTTTGGCTCCCCCTCGCTGGGCGACGTGATCGGCGTTGGCGTCACGATGATCGGCGTCAGCGGCGGCGGCCAGATCGCCGTCGGCGTGGGTGGGACCGGTGTGGCGACCGGCGCGGACTGCACAGGCTGCGGCACTAACGGGACGGGCATCCGGGTGGGCCAGGCGGTCGGGGCGCCTTCTGCGGCCGCAACGGCCGGGGTGGGCGTCGGCGGGCTGATGACGACGTCCTCGGGCGCAACTGCGAAGGGTGTCGGGATTCGGTTCACCTGCTTGCCGGGCGCAAGATCAGCGGGGTCCTCGAACACGATGACGCCGTCGAGCGGCCGGTTCATGCCCCAGTACTGGCCGACCTCGTAGCTGACGTCGACCACCCAGTTGCGGTCCAGGAGCGGTTGAACGTCCTGGCGGCGGGCGCAGTCGATCACGAGGAATGGCCCGACGGGGTCGCCGCCCGGCGGCTGGAGCCAGACCTTGCGGCCGATGTCGCCGGCGCGCAGCAGCGCCACGGTTCCGACGCACTCGGGACACGGGTCGATGTCCAGAACCGACACCCGGTACGCGAGCACTTTTTCCATCATGCCTGGATTGTAGTAGGTCGCCAGACCCTGTTGGGGCAGCGGCGTGCGCTCCCAGTAGCTGAACTCGGGCGCCTGCGCCCGCGCACCAACGGCCGCAACGAGGACGAGCAGGGCGGCGAGGACGTATCGTCGAGATCTGGCCAGAAATCGTGTCATTCGGGGTCGCACGCACGCGGATGCGGCAACCAGGATAGCCGCCGCGACCGCTCTTGCGCCTCCATTATATCAAAGGCCGTATTGCGTGCAAGGCCGGCGAATTTAACCACAAGGTCGCCAGGGCACGAAGAGTCACAAAGTAGAAGGCTTCGTCCTGTGTGCCCTGGTGTCCTTGTGGTGAAAGCCCCCTTGTTCGCAGAGCCGGATCGGTTGTAAGGATGCGTCTGGGATTCGTCGTCAAGCCGCTGGCGCGGCCCGAACTGAAGAGCCACGACAGCAGGCGCTGGCAGAACCAACCGCACCTCAGCGTCAGCCTGGCCTACCTGCGCGACGTATTCGGCTACCTGGCGTCCGCCGGCATTACCATGTACCGCATGTCCTCAGACCTGGCCCCCTATGCGACCCACCCCGGCATGCCCCAATTCCACGGGCAGGTGGCGCAGAGCGCGGTCGAGTTGGCAGAAGTGGGCGCGCTGGCGAAGCAGGCAGGGCTTCGGCTTTCCTTTCACACGGTGGCAGCCACCGTGATCAATGCGCCCGACCCGCAGGTCGCCGCCAATTCGGCGGCCGATCTCGGGGTGCTTGCCGCCATTCTCGACGCCATGGGCATGGGGCCAGAATCCGTCGTCGTGACCCACATCGGCGGGGTGTACGGTTCGCCGGACGCCGCTCGCGAGCGATGCGTCCAAGCCATTGACGCTCTGTCGCCCGCAACACGTTCCCGCCTTGCGCTCGAAAATGATGATGTCCGTTTTGGCGTCGCCGATGCTCTGTGGGTGCACGCGGCCACCGGCGTGCCGCTGGTGTTCGACCGCCTGCACCACCGGCTCAAGGGTGGGGACACGATGAGCGATCGCGATGCGTTGGCCGCCTGCCTGGCGACCTGGCCCGCAGGTGTGCGGCCGAAGATCCATTGGAGCACCCCGCGAACCGAATGGCTTGTCGAAGACCAGGCTGGAAGCGAGACGCCGAAAGTAACCCGCACACGCTGGATGTACCACGCAGATTACGTCAACCCGTTCGAGATCATCGACTTTCTGCGTAACGCAGCCGGCCTCCCGACGTTCGATATCATGCTGGAGGTACGCGCCAAGGACCTCGCGCTGATCCAGCTCCGCCGGGACCTGGCCCGGTATGCGCCCGATCTGGCGGAGGCGCTTGAACCACTCACCCCATAGCCAAGAGGAAGCTTCATGTCCCTGCAGCGACCCGCAGTGCGGCGGCGGCCCGCAGTGTGTGCCGGCCGGCTGGCTTTTGTTCCAGACCGCGCCTCCGTCCTGATCCCGATCTCACTCTTCGTCGTCACGCTTGTCACGTGGTTGACCTGGTTGCCCCCGCCGGTGCACGCCGGCTCGTCCGCGCCCGACGACGTTAGCGCGGCGGGCCGGAAGCGCACGTTTCTTGCCCTGATCCAGGCAAGCAAGCCCCGCACGACGACCGGCGCAAGCTACACGGCCATCCCCATTCCACCTCCGCCCACTGACCGGCCGGCAGCGAAGCACGGTGACCTGAACCTGGGGCTGCGGGGGTACACCGCGACCTCGGCGCCGCTCAACCTCCAAGACTACAACGGAGACCTGGACGGGGGCGCACCCCAGATGCCGGGTATCTTTGCAGACAACCGCACCCCTCGCTTCACGAGCGTCCACCGCGTCAATGACTGGAACTGGGACTGCGGTACGGATGGCTGCCGCGGCAACCCGCTAACCGACTTTCCCGTCACGCTGCTGGGGCTGGCCACCCAGCCCGGCGAGCTGCTGGCCGCGCCCCGCCGGGCCGCGGAGATCTACGGCGGGGGCTATGTCGCGGTGGTGCTCTACGCCGAGGCGGCACGGTTGACGCTGAAGTACACGCGTGAGGACAACGTCGTCTGGGGTTATACCGTCCATCTCGAGAAACTGACGGTCGATGCGAAACTGGTCGAGCTCTATCGGCAGGCAGACGCAGCGGGGCGTGCGCAGTTGCCCGCGCTGAAAAACGGTCAGCCGCTGGGGCTGGCCTCGGGCGACGAAGTGTTGGTAGCCATCCGCGACTGCGGCAAATTCATGGACCCCCGCTCGCGCAAGGACTGGTGGCAGGGCCGCTGAAGTCCTGTGTCGAGACTACGGCGGACGGGAGGACCGGCTTTCTAGCAGAATCCCGGTTCATTCGCTATAATCCATCGCCGTGAGCCACATGACACCTCCGGAGAGCCCTTTCTCTGACGCGCCTGCCGACGCACCCGTCCTTGTTGCGGTGATCAACAACCCTGCGGACCTCGAACGAGCTCGCTCGCAGGGCTGGTACCGGATCCCACTGGCTCATGCGCCCGGCCGCATTGGCGCCGACTTCCTTGCCTTCTACCAGACCGCGGCATTCCCGCCCGGCGAACGCTGGGCCGTGCGCTGTATCGCCCCTGTCACGGGCTATTACCTGGCCACTCGGCGCGAGCTGATCCCCGAGGAGCCGGATCACACGCGCGCGGACGAGCGGTATTACCGGGTGAGCCTGGGCGAGCTGATTCCCCTGCCCCGCCCGGTGCCGAGCCGCCGGTTACGGCGCATCACGTTCATACGCACCACCCTCGGCCGCGTGCTCGACGCGCAGGAGATCAACGACCTGTACATCCGAACCCCGGCCCAGGAGCGGCTGTGGCAGGCGCTGCAGGAAGCCGGGCTGGCCGACCAGGTCGAGCACGACTACCCCCTCGCCGACGACCTTCCGTATACGGCCGACTTCGCGGTGTTTGTCGAGGGCGCAACTCAGCCGGACGAGCGCATCGCCATAATCACGGTTGACGGCCAGCAGGCCCTGGACGATTGCATTCGCGAGCGGGCTCCCCTCGACTATTCACTGGCTCGCGGGGGCTGGCACGCCATCTTTGTAGATTCTGGGGTAGGCGCCTCCGTCGCGCAGTGCGTGGAGGCGATTCGCAGACTGCGCATCCAGACGTAGGGTATCGACCCACTCGCATCACTCGCAGCGAAGGCTCTTATGACGACAGATTTCGATCAGCTTATCGAACGCCGGGGCACCGACAGCGTTAAGTGGCAGTGGTACGGCGACGCCATCCCGATGTGGGTCGCCGACATGGATTTCCTCGCTCCCGAGCCGGTCATCGCCGCGCTCCAGGCGCGCGTTTCGCACGGGATCTTTGGCTATGCGAACGAGCCCGCCGACCTGCGCGAGGTGCTGCAGGCGTGGCTGTTGCGCCGGTTCGACTGGCGGGTGGCGGCAGAAGCGCTCGTCTTCACACCCGGCGTCGTGACCGCTTTCAACGTTGCATGCCGGGCCTTCTGCACGCCCGGCGATGGCGTCCTCGTGCAGGCGCCCGTCTACCCGCCGATGCGCACCGCACCGGCCAACTTCGACCTGGTCTGCGACGAGATGGAGTTGACCCGGGGCGCGGACGGGCGCTACTGGGTCGATCTTGAGCGCATGAACGCGACGATCACGGACCGGACGAAGCTGTTCATGCTCTGCAACCCGCACAACCCCACCGGAAGGGCATTCACCGGCGAAGAACTCACACGGATGGCCGAGGTGAGCTTGCGTCGCGGGCTGGTGATCTGCTCCGACGAGATCCACTGCGACCTAATTTACGCCCCGAACCGGCATCTCCCGGTCGCCAGCCTGGCGCCCGAGATTGCCCGCCGCACGGTCACGATCATGGCGCCCAGCAAAACCTTCAACATTCCGGGACTGGGCTTCTCGTTCGCGATTATCGAGGACGCCGCGCTGCGCAAGCAGTATAAAGCGGCGGGCCGCGACATCGTGCCGCACATCAACGCCATGGGCTACACCGCTGCGCTGGCCGCGTACACGGAGGGCGAGCCGTGGCTGTCCGAGTGCATCGCCTATCTGCAGGCCAACCGCGACTTCCTCGCGCAGTTTGTTGCGGAGCGGATGCCCGGCGTGCGCATGGCTGTGCCCGAAGCCACCTACCTGGCCTGGCTCGACTTCAGCGGCGCGCAGCTGGGCGAGGACCCACACAAGTTCTTCCTGAAGCACGCCGGCGTCGCGCTGAACGAAGGCGGGCCGTTCGGACCCGGAAGCGACGGTTTTGCACGCCTGAACTTTGCCTGCCCCCGCAGCCTCCTCGTCGAGGCGTTGGAGAAGATGGCGACGGCCATGCAGGCAGCCTAGGGAATTCGACCACGGAGACCCACAACGACGAGAAGGCGCGACGTTGCTTCGCGGCCCTTTGTGGCAGCGTATCGTTGTAGTGGGTCCGAGTCACAGCCGTATAGCCGCCGGTTTTGACACGCACTCCCCGCCGTGCTATACTGCGCCTCGCAGTGGGATGAGGGTGCCGTTGCGCGGCAAGCGTTCCCGGAGGGATGGCCGAGCGGTTGATGGCGGCGGTCTTGAAAACCGTTGTGGCGCAAGTCACCGGGGGTTCGAATCCCTCTCCCTCCGCCAGGTTCACCCCAGGCGGCCTGCGGTGTCCCGGCGTCCAGCCGTGGCGAATAGGGGGAGGTCGCATAGCTTGGTTTAGTGCGCCCGCCTGCTAAGTGGGTATAGAGGACTTAACCTCTATCGCGGGTTCAAATCCCGCCCTCCCCGCCTGGCCTTGACGGGCTTGCCCGTACGGGCTAACAACTTCATCGGGTCCCAGTAGCTCAGCGGATAGAGCGCTACCCTGCGGAGGTAGAGGCCGAGCGTTCAAATCGCTCCTGGGATACCTGAGCCGGGGCGATCGCCGAAAGGCGGTCGCCTCTTTTTTGAGTGTTGGGACCTCCGAGGTCTGGCCGCTACACAGTGGCGTATCCTCGGAGGTCTTGCTTTCGCGAGGGAAAATACTGTGTCAAACGAAGAAATCAATGCGGGAGTCGCGGCGGAAGATACTTTCGACTCGTTGGGTCTCAACGAGTCGATCCAGCGCGGCCTGAGCGAGTTGGGCTACGAAGCACCCACGCCCATCCAGCGCCAGACGATCCCGCTCCTGCTGGCCGGCCGCGATGTGGTGGGGCAGGCGCAGACAGGCACCGGCAAAACTGCCGCGTTCGCCCTGCCGGTCCTGCAAAACCTTGATCTGGGCCTCAACGCCGTGCAGGCGCTCATCCTGACGCCCACCCGCGAGCTTGCGCTCCAGGTGGCCGAGGCCTTTCACGCGTACGCCCGCTACCTGGGCCGGGTCAGGGTGCTGCCGGTGTACGGCGGACAGGCGATCCAGGCGCAGTTGGTGCGCCTGCACTCGGGCGTGCAAATCATCGTCGGCACGCCAGGCCGGGTGATGGACCACCTGCGCCGGGGCACGCTGGACTTTTCGAGCCTGAAGACCGTCGTGCTGGACGAGGGCGACGAGATGCTGCGGATGGGGTTCGTCGACGATATCGAATGGATCCTCGCGCAGGCGCCGGAAGGAATCCAGAAGGCCCTGTTCTCGGCGACGATGCCCGAGGAAATCAGGCGAATTGCCGACCGTTATCTGCATGATCCGGCCAGCATTCAAACGGTTCAGCGCACGCTCACCGTGCCTACAGTCGAGCAGCGGTACGTCCTGGTGCCCGAGTCTGCCAAGCTCGAAGCGCTGGCACAGATCCTCGAGCTCGAAGGGACGCCCGGCGAAGGCGTGCTCGTTTTCACGCGGACCAAGACGGCCGCGGCCGAGCTGGCCGAGCGACTGAACGCCCGCGGGTACGCGGCCGAAGCGCTGCACGGCGACCTGAACCAAGCCCAGCGTGAGAACGTGATCCGCCGTCTGCGCAGCGGTCAACTGGACCTGGTTACTGCAACCGATGTGGCCGCCCGCGGGTTGGACGTCGAGCGCATCGGGCTCGTGGTCAACTACCACATGCCCTACGATCCCGAGTGGTACGTCCACCGTATCGGCCGCACGGCCCGGGCGGGCCGGGCAGGTCGTGCGGTCCTCTTCGTGACCCCCGCGAGCAGCGCCTCTTGCGTGACATCGAACGCTTTACGGGACAGAAGATCAAGCCGAGTAAACTGCCGACCCATGCGGACGTCGCCGAGCGACGGGTCGCGCTCTTCAAGCAGCAGATCGTGGACAGCCTCGAAGGCGAAGATCTGGACTTGTACCTGACCCTCGTCGGCCAGGTGGCCGAGGAAACCGGCCGGGACATTGCCGAGGTCGCCGCCGCGGCCGCCCGCCTCGCCCGAGGCGACAAGCCGCTGACGCTGGCAGTCCAGGAGCAGCCGGCCGATCTCGCGCCGTCCGAGGACGGCATGGTGCGCCTCGTGATCGATGCAGGCCGCGAGCAGGGTGTGCGGGCAGGCGACATCGTGGGTGCGATCGCCAACGAGGCAGATATCCCCGGCAAGGCGATCGGCGCAATCGACATCTACGACCGGTTCACGTTCGTGGAGGTGCCGCAGGAGTACCGGGAGGCCGTTCTGACGGCGATGGCCGGCGCGGAGATCCGCCGCATGCCGGTGAACGTGCGCCTGGCGGTCGCGCGTGACGTGGCCGAAGCGCCGGCGCGACCGGAACGGCCGCCCCGCGGCGCCCATCCGCCCTTCGGCGACGCCCGCCGGCACGGGCCGTACGGGGAGGGCGGGCACGGCGGCCCCTGGCCGGCCCCGGCTGCCGCGGGAACGCGAGCGGGACGATCGCAGCCAGGGCGAGCGACGGCCCTACCCGCCTGCGGGCGCGGCCCGACGAGCCGGCCGTCCGGCGGCTGGAAGCCGCGGCCTGGCGGCAAGCCGGAGCGGCCGCCGCACAAGAAGTAGCGCGCACTTCGCCGGCCCACCGACCGCCCGAACGGCCAGCCGAAGGAGCCCGCCATCGACTATTGCTATGAAAAACAGCGGAGCACTTCGGCTCCGCTGTTTCTTTGTCTGTTTCGGCCGAGCCGCGCGGCTACCGGATCGCTTCCAGCCCGCCCATGTAGGGCCGCAGCACCTCGGGCACGGTGATCGTGCCGTCCGCATTCTGATAGGTCTCGATCACCGCGATCATCACCCGGGGCAGTGCCAACCCCGACCCGTTCAAGGTGTGCACAAACTCCGGCTTCGCGCCCGGCTCCCGGCGGAACCGGATGTTCGCGCGGCGGGCCTGGAAGTCCGTGAAGAGACCACACGAGCTGACCTCCAGCCACTCCTGGCAGCCGGGCGCCCACATCTCCACGTCGTACTTCTTCGCAGCAACGAAGCTCAGATCGCCCGTACACATCTCAATGATGCGATGCGGGATGCGGAGGCCGCGACAGATGTCCTCGGCATTGTCGACGAGCGAGTGCAGTTCGCGCACCGAATCCTCGGGCCTGGTAAACTTCACCATTTCGACCTTATCGAACTGGTGCCCGCGCTTTATGCCGCGGACGTCGCGGCCCGAGCTCATCTTCTCCCTGCGGAAACACGGCGTGTAAGCCACGTGCTTCACAGGCAGGCGCGCACCGTCCAGGATCTCGTCCCGGTATAAGTTCGTAACCGGCACTTCTGCCGTGGGAATCCACCAAAAGTCCTCCTCGACATCACGGTAGAGGTTCTCGCCAAACTTGGGCAGGTTGCCCGTGCCGACCAGGATTTCCTCCTTGACCATGTAAGGGGGATAGATTTCGGTGTAGCCCTGCTGCAGGGTGTGCACGTCCAGCATCCACGTGATCAGCGCCCGCTGCAGCCGCGCCCCCGCGCCTTTGAGCACGTAGAACCGGGTGCCGCTCAACTTCACACCCCTGTCGAAGTCGATGATGTCCAGCGCAGTGCCAAGGTCCCAGTGCGCCCGGGGCTCGAAGTCGAATTGGCGCATCTCGCCTTCCTGGCGCACGACCACGTTCTCGCTGTCGTCCTTGCCCACCGGCACATCGGGCAGCGGCACGTTGGGGATGTTCAGCATGGCAGCGTTGAAGTTCCGCTCCACCAACGCGAGCTCTTCATCCAGGGCCTTAATCTCGTCGCCGATCTCGGTCATGTGCGCCTGCAACTGCTGGCCTTCCGACTTGCGCCCCTCCCGCATCAACTGCCCGATCTGCTTCGAGCCGGCGTTCCGCTCGGCCCGGAGCACCTCGACGCGGGTGATGATCTCACGGCGTCGTGCGTCGAGCGTGAGCGCTTCCGTCACCGGCGCGTCGGTCGCACCGAGCGCCTGCATGGCAGCGAGCACCGCCTCCCCATTTTCCCGCATGTACTTGATATCTAGCATGTCCTCATCCTCCTGCCCTGCGAAGCATCGCCGCGCTCGGGCAACAAAAAACGCCCCCGCCTGACCAACCATGACGGTCATACCGTCGTGGTCAGCCAGGGACGAGGGGCGCCTCGTGGTGCCACCCTGGTTCGCCGCTGCGTGTATGGCAGCAGCCTCAAGGATCCGCTAACGGGGATCAGGCGATGATCCATACTGGCGAACAGGTCGCGTTCAGGATCACAGCTCGGGAGTGGATTTCGACGCGCTTACCCACTGCCTCGCACCGACCGGCAGCTCTCTGATGGAATCGCGCGCCTACTTGTCTCCGTCGGCGCTTTATCGACGCAGCCAGTATAGTCTCTGCTGCAGCGCGTGTCAAAAGCCGGGCGACCTAAGAACACTTCGGGAGGAGCCGCAGAACGTATCTTGACTGGCTTATGCACGTCATCAACATCGAGCGTATTGCACACGGCTTGCCAATGCGGCGACAAGGCTAGCCCGTGCTATAATGTGATCTATAGAACGCTTGCCTCGGCGCTCTTCCACGGAAGAGGTTCGGGGTGCCGCATCGGCGCCTGAAATTGCGAACGTAACAGAACAGAGCTA
Source organism: uncultured Chloroflexia bacterium (assembly GCA_963810095.1). GTDB lineage: Bacteria > Chloroflexota > Anaerolineae > CG2-30-64-16 > CG2-30-64-16 > JALOOB01. Next base: position 37,643 of record CAWEMM010000001.1, read on the forward strand.
TAGTTTATTACACCAAACGACCTAGACACTCGGCGCTTGCCCACCTGGTTGCATAAGACCACCCGTAGCCTGACCCTTCGCTCGCCGTTGAAGCAACTGCTCCGGCGAACCCTATACCTGGTTGCCTTGCCCTGCGGCCACACTGCACGGGGCATGGCGGCGCTTACGCCGGAACGCTGCACGTTGCGGGGCTCGCAGCAGTGAGCAGAAAGCCGTCCGGGCGGGCAGCGGGAGGGCTCGGCACGTATATTGCGCGCCAGGCGACCAGCCCCTTGCGATACCTGCTCGAGCAGACCGTCATGACCCTCTTCGGCTGGGTTCCAACGGTCGTCGGTATCGGACTCCGGGCGGTGATCTACCGGGCCATCCTTCGCATGGATGGGCCGGCGGCCATCGAGAACCGGGTGCGGCTGCGGTTCGCCGGCCTGATCCGCTTGGGCCGTCACGTGTACCTCGACCAGGGTGTCTACCTCCATGCCTGCCCCGATGGCATCACGATTGGGGATCGTTCGCTGGTGATGCACGGGTCTATCCTGCACGTTTACAACTTCCGTGGGCTACCGCACGCCTTCATTCGCATCGGCTGCGACTCCCTTATCGGCGAGATGAACGTGCTGCGAGGCCAAGGGGGCATTACGATTGGCGACCGCGTCTATACTGCCCCGTTGGTGCAGATGCTCGCGGTCAACCATGTTGCCGACGACCCGAGAGGTCCCATTATTGACCAGGGCATCACTGCCGAAGGAATCATAGTCGAAGACGACGCGTGGATCGGCGCAGGAGCCATCATCACCGACGGCGTGCGGATCGGCAAAGGCGCGGTCGTGGCCGCCGGCGCGGTGGTGACGGGTGATGTACCCGCACACACAGTCGTCGGCGGCATCCCGGCAAAGGTGATCCGCGAAATTGATGGAAGCGTCCGCGACCGGCCCGCTACCCGCAAGGTGTACTTCTAGCCAGGGAAACCCCGCATGCCCACACTCTCCGTAGTCATTCCGGCCTATAACGAGGAAGACAGCATCGCGGCGGTTGCGCGCCGGGTGCTCGAAGCCCGCGAGCCGCTCCGAGCGACCGGCGTCGACGGCCTCGAGTTGATCGTGGTCGACGACGGCTCGCGCGACCGCACCCGGGAAATCGTGCGCGGCCTGCCCGGCGTGCGGCTGCTGTGCCACACGGTCAACGGCGGCTACGGTGCCGCGCTCAAAACCGGCTTTGCCGCGGCGTCCGGCGAGTGGATCGGTTTCCTCGACGCGGACGGGACGTATCCACCAGAGTATTTTCCCGAGCTCTGTCGTGTGGCACTCAGCCAGGACGCGGATGTCGTCATCGGGTCACGCATGGCGGGCGCAGCGAGCGAGATGCCGGCCACGCGGCGGCTGGGCAACTTCATCTTCGCCCATCTGGTCAGCCTCGTCAGCGCGGAGCGGATCACCGACTCGGCCAGCGGCATGCGGGTCTTTAAGAAGAGCGTCCTCGCCCGGATGTATCCCCTGCCCGACGGACTCAACCTCACGCCGGTGATGAGCACCCGTGCGCTGCACGAAGGGCTCCGGATGGTGGAGACGCCAATTCCCTACAGCGAGCGGCAGGGGCGCTCCAAGCTCAGCGTGGTGCGGGACGGGCTTCGCTTCGCCGGCTCGATTATCTGGACGGCGCTGACCTACAACCCGGTCCGCCTGCTCGGCATTGCCGGCGCGCTGGCGCTCCTGGTCGCCGGGCTGATCGGTGCACTGTTCGTCCTCGCGCGGCTCCAAGGGGTGACCGAGCTCGGCCCGCTCGGGGTGTTCGCGCTGTTCGCGGCCGTCGTGTCTGGCCGTGGCAGGCGTCAGCATCTTTACCTTGGGGGCAAGTTTCAACTACCTGGTGGCCCTGTTCTACAAGCGGCCAATCCGCCAGGGCATCTTCGGCCGGCCCCTGTTCAAGCGGCCGCTGGAGCGCCATTTCGGCTGGCTCGGCCTGCTCGCAATGCTTGTCGCCACGCTGCTGGGCATCGGAAGCCTCGTCCTTGGCTTGAACGGCTGGCCGCAGACACGTCTCTGGTTCTGGGAGCTGCTCTGTGCGGCGACGCTGCTGATCGGGCTGCAGTTGGTGGTCTCGTGGTTTATGATGCGGGCGCTGGCCGAAGCTTAACCAGCGCGAGGTGCGCGTGACGGACGACCTGGCAGGCAGCGAGGTCACGGCCGATGCCGACGCTGCCAGAAACCCCGCTTTTCGAAGCAACCAGGTTTCGCTTGGTTCCTGAGTGTCATTAGTGAGTGATCTGAACGAGTTGGCTCCCGAGTTACGGGCGAACCTGGGTACCAGGCGAGTGCCGCCGCTTCCCCTTGCCCGCTTCCCCGACGCGGGTGCGGTCGTCGCGACGCTCGATTCGTCGACCCGGCCCCCGGGGAGCGTCGACGTGCTGCTTGTCAACCCACCCACGCCGGACGGCGGCATTTGGATCCGTTCGCAGCACCGGGTGGGCCGCCGCAGCCGCGAGAACATGATCTGGCCGCAGGTAGACCTGGCGCAGATGGCCGCCCTGCTGCTGCCTCATTATGCCGTCGAAATCGTCGATTGCGTCGCGCTTCGCATGGCTTGGCCAGAATTCGAAAAGCTGCTGGAGGCGAAACGTCCCAGGTTTTACGTGACACAGGTGACGGCCCCCTCGCTGCGCAACGACATGTACGGCGTGTTTCTCGCGCGGTCGCTCGGCGCACGGACGGTCGCGTTCGGCACCCATGTCACACCGCTGACGCTGGAAACGATGCGCCCCTTCCCTGCGTTGGACTTCATCCTGCGCGGGGAGCCGGAATACACCTTGCGCGAACTGGTGGATGCGCTTGTTGGCAAACGTGGCGCAGGTCGAGCTAATTGGCCTGAGCCTCGTTGGATCGATCCACGAGGCTCAGGCCAATTCGTCAGATCCGTTCGATCTGCGTTCTATTCGCGGCCTGGCCTGGCGCGCCGCTGGGGAGATCGTCATCAACCCCGATCGGCCCTTCATCCCGTCGCTGGACGAACTGCCGATGCCCCGGCACGACCTGCTGCCGCTGCAGAAGCAGCGGATGCCGATGATCAAGGGGCCATTTACCTTCATTGTCACAAGCCGGGGCTGCCCCGCGGGGTGCAAGTACTGCATCAAGCACGTCAGCTACCAGACCAGCGTGCGCCTGCGCTCGCCGCAGCTCATCTTCGAGGAACTGCAGCTTCTCGACAAGCTGGGCGTGCATCACGTCCACATGTACGCCGACCTCTTTACCGTCAACCGGGCGCAGGTCGTCGACCTGTGCCGTCTCATCGTTGACTCGGGGCTGAAGGTGAAGTGGACGTGCAACAGCCGGGTGGACTACGTCGACGAGGAGATGCTGCAGCTGATGGGCAAGGCCGGCTGTTGGTATATCTCCTGGGGCATCGAGAGCGCCAACGAGCAGATCCTGAAGGCCGCCCGGAAGGGCTACCGGAAGGAGCAGGCCCTCAGGGCGCTCCGCTGGGCGAAGGCCGCAGGCATCAACAACTGGGGCTTCTTCATCATTGGTCTGCCCGGCGAGACCGAAACCACGATTCGGGAGACTATTGACTACGCGAAGGCACTGCCTCTCGACATTGCGCTCTTCCACATCGCCGCCCCATACCCTGGAACGCCCTTCTTCTACGAGGTGGCAGAGAACCAGTGGTTCCGGCCCGGCACTAAGTGGGAAGAGGTCGACATGGACCAGTCGACCGTGCTCGACTACCCCGGGCTCTCTGCCGAGCGGCTGGAATACTGGCAGAAGCGCGCCACCCGCGAGTGGTCGATGCGGCCGGGCCCCATGCTGACGTTCCTCAGAGGCATGAACAGCTGGGAAGGGTTCAAGTCGGCCCTGAGTGTCGGGATGCAGACACTGAAGTTCGTGCGGAGTTGAGCGTGGAGGAGCAGGCGGGCCCGCTCGCTGCTGGTCGACCTGGCTTGTGCGCTGCTCGCAGGGGCACTATGGTACGTGCGGCCAGAGTTGGGACCGTGGCCGCTGCTGCTGATTCTGGTGGGCCTGGTCGTGCGGCACCTCGTCGAGCCCCGCCCCGTCTTTGAGCTATCCGGCTTTGACCTTGCGATTGGCCTGTTCGCCCTCTCAGCGTTCGTCGGGCTGTTGATCGCGTACCACTGGGACGCCGCGCTGGCTAAGTTCTGGCTAATCGCCGGCGGCATCGGACTGTACGGAGCGATCGCACGCGCACCTGCGACGGTCAGGCTCGGCCGCCGCGAGGTCGCGCCGGTTACCGCGCTGACTTGCCGTACTACCCTCCGCCCTCGGCGCTTACTTCATCCTTACGGCCGACTACGGGCTGGTCGACGGCAAACTGCCTCTGTTCGACGGCCTCTATCGCTGGCTGGCGGCTGCGCTGCCCCGGGTGCCGGTGGAAGGGCTACATCCCAATGTCGCCGGCGGGATCATTGCAGTGCTGCTGCCGCTGCAGTTTATCGCGCTGTGGGGCCGGAAAGAAAGGTACGTGCTGCTGCCCGTCTCGGCCGCGGCGCTGCTCCTGTCGGCGTCCCGCGGCGCCTGGCTGGCGTTGGCCGCGATCGGGACGGCATGGTTCATCATCGCGGCCGCTCGTTCGCGCCGGCGCGTGCTCGAGGCCGCCGCGGCCGCCACAGCGATTGCGCTGCTCATCCTCGCGGTGCTGATTGTGCCCACCATCCTCGCGCAAGGCAACCAGCCTGGCCCCGGGCCGGCCGGTGCAGCGCCAGCCGCCGCGACAAGCACCACATACGACTCTGCCCGCGCCAGCGACGCCCTGCCTGCCGCTCCGGCCCCCGCGCCGTCGACGGCGGAGGGCCGGGCGACCTTGTTCGGGAATGCCTTGGGCCTGGCCTGGGACTACGCGCTCACGGGTCTGGGGCTGGAGGGCTTCCAGATGGCCTTCTCCAGCTACGTGCTGCTGCTTCACGTGGGACACACGAACCACGCGCACAACATCTTTCTGGACGTGTGGCTGGGCCAGGGGTTGCTGGGTCTCGGCTCGCTGATCTGGTTGCTGGCTACGGCCGTGATCGCTCTGCGCCGCATTCTGCAGCTGGGCGATCAGGACGGCCGGGCGTGGGCGCTGGCTGCGGCGGCCTCAGTTGCGGTCATGGTGCTGCACGGCCTGGTCGACGACGCCTTTTACGCCACCCGGGGCATCCTGTTCATGTTCCTCCCCTTTGCCGTCCTTGCAAGGGAGCAAGCCGTGGCGCTGTGGCAGGACGAAAACCCGCCCGCCAGGTTCTCCGATTTCCTCACCGGCAAGGGTGGGCTGCGGACGGCCATCGTGCTGACGCTCGCCATGCTGATTGCCCTGCTCCCACCCATCCGCAGCCAGATTCAGGCCAATCTGGGGGCGCTGGCCCAGACGCGCGCCGAGCTGTCGATCTACGAGTGGCCGAAGTGGCCGGTACAAGACGAACTGCGCCGGTCGCCCGAAGTGGAACTGGACCGCCGCCGTGGCCCGTTATCAGAGAGCCCTGGCGCTCGACGGAGCGAACGCGACCGCAAACCGCAGGCTCGGCCAGGTTGCCTTCTCGCGCGGCGACTATGCCAACGCGGGCCGGCTGCTCGCCACTGCATACCGCAGTGGCTACACGAATCGAGCAACGCGGGAGCTCTACGGCGAGTGGTTGGCGATCAATGGCCGCCCGCAAGAAGCGGCCGCGCTGTGGCGGACGATCGACATGAGCAATGGACAGTTGGCCGGACGCACCTGGTGGTTTGAACACATCGGAAGACCGGAGTTCGCGGCCGCGCTGCGGCTGGCCGAGTCCATGCGCTAGGATCGATAGGAAGTAACGGAGGAAACCGTGGCAGAAACAGCCCTCGTAACCGGTGGCGCCGGCTTCATCGGATCGCATATCGTGGATGCGCTGCTGCGCGAGGGTTACCACGTCGCGGTGATCGACAATCTCTCGACCGGCAAGCGCGAGAACCTCAACCCCCGAGCGGTTCTACGAGGTGGACATCCGGGACGCAGCGGCGGTGGACAAGGTCTTCGCTGCGGGAGCACCCAGCGCTGGTGTCGCACCAGGCCGCGCAGGCCGACGTGCGGGCCAGCCTGGTCGATCCGGCCGGCTACGCACAGACCAACATCGTCGGAACGCTCAACCTGCTGCAGGCGGCGAGGGCGGCGGGCACGCGGAAGTTCCTGCTCGCGTCGACCGGCGGCGCTGTGTACGGTAACCCCGAGGAACTCCCTGCGACCGAGCGCTGCCCCGCGCACCCGCTGGACCCGTACGGAACGAGCAAGCTGGCGTGCGAGTACTACCTCTTCACTTACAAGCACAATTTCGGGCTCGACTACTGCGTGCTGCGTTATGCCAACGTCTATGGCCCGCGGCAAAACGCGGACGGCGAGGCCGGGGTGGTCGCGATTTTTGCCAAGGGGATGCTGTCGGGCCGGCCGCTGACGATCTGGGGCGACGGGCGTCAAAGCCGGGACTTCGTCTACGTCGCGGACGTGGCAGCGGCGAATGTGGCCGCGGCAAAGCTCGGCAGCGGAATCTATAACATCGGCACGGGGCTGCCGACCGATATCGTGACGCTTGCCCACCAACTGGCCCGGATCACTGGCTACACGCAAGAGATCCAACATGGTCCTGCGAAGCAAGGCGAAGTGCGACACACCTACCTGGATTCGCACAAGGCCCGGCACGAGCTGGGCTGGGAGCCCGCGGTGGGGATGCAAGAGGGTCTGGAGCGGACGGTAGCATCGTTCAACGGGGCGGGCGTATGAGGTACCTGATCACCGGCGGCGCGGGCTTCATCGGTTCGCACCTGTGCGAGTTGCTGTTGGGACAGGGGCACCGGGTTGTCGCGATCGACGACGAGTCGACCGGCCGGGTCGCCAATATCCAGCACCTCCGCCCGCTGCCCCACTTTCAGTTCGTGCGCGAGAACATCAACAACGCGCAGGTGCTCGACCGGCTGACGAGCGAGGCGGACGTTGTCGTGCACCTGGCCGCGGCCGTGGGCGTTCAGTTGATCGTGAACGACCCGGTTCACACGATCCGCACGAACATCATGGGGACCGAGTCCGTGCTGGCGGCGGCCCACCGTTACAGCTGCCGCGTGATCGTGGCGTCCACGTCGGAGGTGTACGGCAAAGGCGTGCGGGTGCCGTTCAGAGAAGACGACGACCGGCTGATGGGGCCGACGATCCGCAGCCGGTGGGCCTACGCGGAATCGAAGGCGGTGGACGAGTTCCTGTCGCTGGCCTATCACCACCAGTACGGCCTGCCGGTGATCATCACGCGCTTCTTCAACACCGTTGGGCCCCGGCAGACCGGGCGCTATGGCATGGTCGTGCCGCGTTTTGTGCGCCAGGCGCTGCTGGGCGAACCGCTCGAGGTGTATGGCGATGGGAAGCAGACTCGTTGCTTCGGCGACGTGGCCGACGTGGTGCGTGCTGTGGCCGCGCTGGCCGAGCAGCCTGCGGCGATCGGCCAGGTGTTCAATGTAGGCAACACGGAGGAAATCTCGATTCGCGGCCTGGCGGAGCGGGTGCTTGAACTGACGCAATCGAGCTCAGAGATCAGGACGGTGCCCTATGACGAGGCGTATGGCCCCGGCTTCGAAGACATGCAGCGTCGGGTGCCGAGCATCGAAAAGCTGCACAAGCTGATCGGATACATCCCGCGCTGCACGTTGGACGACACGCTGCGGCGCGTGATCGAGTACGAGCGGGAGCGCATTTGAGCCTGCCAATAGCCGAGGGCCTGGGCGACCAGGTCCCAGCCTCCCCGCCACGCACGGGTGAGCCGGCGGCTGGTGTTACCGTAATCGAACCGACCCGCGGCCTGGCGGCGCTGCAGCTCCGGGCGCTCTGGGAGTACCGCGAGCTGCTCCTATTCCTCGCCTGGCGTGACGTGAAAGTGCGCTATAAGCAAACCGCGCTCGGCGTGACCTGGATCGTGCTGCAGCCGGTGCTTAGCACGGTGGTCTTCACGCTGATTTTCGGCGTGCTGCTGCAGGTCCCGTCGAACGGCGCGCCGTACGCGCTGTTCTCGCTTGCGGCCCTGGTGCCTTGGCAGTACTTCGCGGGGAGCATGAGCCGGGTCGGCGGGAGCCTGGTGAACAGTTCCAACCTGATCACCAAGGTGTACTTCCCGCGGCTGATCATCCCGCTGACGGGCGTGATCTCGACGCTCGTCGACTTTGCCATCGGGTTCGTCGTGCTGCTGGTGCTGATCTTCGCCTACCGGGTGCCGCTGACCGCGCAGGTTGTCTGGCTGCCGTTGTTTCTGGTGTTGGCGATCGTGACCGCGCTTGGCTTCGGCCTGTGGCTGGCCGCGTTGAACGTGAAGTACCGGGACGTCAACTACCTGATTCCCTTCCTGCTGCAGCTGTGGATGTATGCCACGCCCGTCGTGTACGGTGCGACGGTGATCCCCGAGCGATTGCGTTGGGTGATGGCGCTAAACCCGATGACGGGCGTGGTCGAGGGGTTCCGGTGGTGCCTGCTCGGGGGCGTGCTAGTCGAGACCGCGCCGCCGGGGCCGCTGACGCTGGCCACCGCGGCGATCTCGCTGGTGGTGCTGGTGACGGGCATCGTCTTCTTCCGGTCGACGGAGAAGACGTTTGCGGACGTGATCTAGTGCGAGTTTCGTTCGATGTCTGACGTCGCGATCCGGGTCGAGAACCTAGCCAAGCAGTACCGCATCGGGGCCGCGCAGGTGCGTCACGACACGCTGCGCGACGCGCTGGCGGCTAAGTTCCGCCGCGACGGACGCCATGGCGAGACCAACACGATCTGGGCGCTCAAGGACGTCTCGTTCGAGGTCAAGCGGGGCGAAGTGGTCGGCGTGATCGGGCGGAACGGCGCGGGCAAGTCGACGCTGCTCAAGATCCTGTCACGCATCACCGAGCCGACGAGCGGGCGGGCCGAGATACACGGCCGGGTGGGCAGCCTGCTGGAGGTCGGTACGGGCTTTCATCCCGAGCTGACGGGCCGGGAAAACATCTACCTGAACGGCGCGATCCTGGGGATGAAGCGCGCCGAGATCGCCGCGAAGTTCGACGAGATCGTCGCGTTTGCCGAGATCGAGAAGTTCCTCGACACGCCGGTGAAGCGCTATTCGAGCGGCATGTACGTGCGGCTGGCGTTTGCCGTGGCCGCGCACCTGGAGCCGGAGATCCTGCTGGTGGACGAGGTGCTGGCGGTGGGGGATGTGGGGTTCCAGAAGAAGTGCCTGGGGAAGATGGGGGACGTGGCGCACGAAGGGCGGACCGTGCTGTTCGTGAGCCATAATCTTCCCGTCGTACGAAACCTATGCCGCGTTACTCTGGTATTTGGTGAGGGTCGCCTGGCAAACTACGGATCGACGAACGCGCTCCTGGACGAGTATCAGAGAAGTACGGGCACCCTGGGCAGCGAACGCACGCTCTCGCGGCGTTCGCAAGGTGAACCCGGAGAACTCGAGTTTGTCGCGATCCGGGTGCAGAGTCCCGGCGAGGCCCCGAGCCAGCAACTCGCCCTGAGCAAGGGCGTGGAACTTGAGCTCGATTATGAAATCATCGAGCCGGTAGCTGGCGCGAATGTCTGTTTTCAGCTTTGGAACGCAGACGGAGTCTGCATACTGACGAGCACGGACGTGGACAGCGCCCCTGAGTCGATCCATGACGAGCGGCTACCCGGCACCTACCGGGCGCGCTGCCGCGTCTCGCCGGAATTCCTGAGGCCGGGCGATTACCGCGTGGACCTATCGGCCAGCATTCCTCGTGTGCGTTGGTTGTGCGAGACTGCGCACGCGTTGTCGTTCACGGTCTATGACGATGGGAGCGTATGCTCCAAGCTGAATCAGGGCAGGCTCGGGGCTGTTGCGCCGGTTCTGCCGTGGATTTCGGAGCCGTTGGAGGGTTGAGCAGCATGTTCAAAGGCGTACGCGACGCGTTGAAGCGGCGGCCAATCATTCTTAGCACCTACCGCCGGTCGCGGGCAGCCGCCCAACATTTGAAGCGTTGGATCATCAAGCCTCAGCCGCCCCGTTTTCTTGACGTGCAGTTGATTGCCACCGAAACGCCCCTGGCGCGCCGCGCATTGCTCGCATACGTTGCCCCGCCCCTGCCGCTAACGCCCGAGGACCCGGATTTCTTCTTCGACCGTTCGATCTATACGTGGCACACCTACGTCATCGCGCGTATCCTGAACGAATTGGGGTACACGGTCGACATCATCAACTGGAACGACAAGGATTTCCGACTGCGCCGCACGTATGACCTCTTCTTCGGCCACGGCGGCATGATCTCAGAAAATCTGATGCGCCAGCTTCCACCCGAGGGCGCGCGCATCATGTGGACATCGACGAGGTACTTTGCGTGCCACAATCGGGAAGAACTGCTCCGTCTCGACGAGCTTGAACGGCGCCGCGGCGTCCGTCTGCCGCCTGACCGGTTCGTTTATGATAGCGAAGAGTCCGCTCTGACGCATGCCGAGGGCATAATTGGCCTGGGGAACGGCGAGACAGGTGCGACATACGCGTCCTTTCCCCGCGTCTGGACGGTCAATAACATGGTGCGGCCGCAATCGGATTTTGACGTGCAGAAGAAGGACTTCGCGTCGGGGCGCTTTCACTTCCTGCACTTCTCGGGCATGGGCGCAGTGCAGAAGGGGCTGGACTACCTGCTCGAAGCTTTTCTGACATTGCCGGATTACCACCTCTGGATTGCCATGCCGATCGAGCCAGCGTTCGCCCAAGTCTACCATGCTGCGCTCTACGAAACGCCTAACATCCATGTCATGGGAACCATCCGCCCTCGCGACCAGGTGTTCCTGGGACTCATGAGCAGGTGCAACTTCGTCCTCTCCGCGTCGTGCGGGGAAGGGCAGCCCCACGCGATCCTCGAATGCATGGCCTACGGGCTCATCCCCGTCGTATCCCACGCGACGGGGATCGACATTGATCCGTTCGGCCGGCTCATCGAGCCCTGCACCATCGGCAAGGTCCGCGAGATGGTCCTGGAACTGTCGTCCTACGAGGCTGACGAGTGCCGGACATTAGCCGTGGCCGCAATCGAGGCAGCCCGCACCACTTTCACCGAGGCCCGCTTCGAGGCGGGCGTTGCAACCGCTGTCCGAGAAATCCTCGCCGCGCACCAGACGCGTGTCTCGGGCGATGCCCGGGTCTCGCCCGATCCGAGCCGCGCATGACGAGCATCTCGCTTCTCAAGGTCATCCAAGTATCTCTCGTCAGCCTGGTGTTCGCCGCCGCCTTAATACCCGGCGTGGCGGCGCAGTCAGCAGAACCGGGGCGATGGAGCGAAGTCCGCAACCTGACCGGTTGGTTGGACCAGCCGGTAGGCCCCCGGTATCCCCGGCTTACAGCCGACGCGGCTGGCACGGGCCATGCTATCTGGGAAGGCTGGGCAGGCCCTGCACCCGAGTCTTTCGCGGGCAGCAACGCGATCTTCTACAGCCGCTACACGGGCGACGTGTGGAGCGATCCTACCGACATCTTGGCGGCAGGCGGCGAGGAGTTGCTCGCCGGAAGCGACATCGAAGCGACCCCCGACGGTACAGTCCTTGTACTGTGGACTACTGGAGGATCGGTCGTGTTGAGTCGGGCGCCGGCTGCTGAGGCCGGCGACGCGCGGGCGTGGAGGAGCCAGGGCATCGTTTCGGGCACTGACGGGAGATTGGCGCAAGACGCAGTCTCGGGGCGCTGGCATCTCACAGCCGTCAATGGTGGTAATCTGCAGTTCTGGACCTCTGAAGATCGTGGCGAGACCTGGGACTCGGCCGGGATCGTCTGGGAGGCGGCTCCGGAGTCGCGCATTGCGGTCAACGGCGACCTGTTGGTCGACCAACACGGCACGCTGCATGCGGTTTGGAGCGAGCACGATCCGACGCAAGGATACGCGGGGGTGGCGATCTGGCACGGCTGGCAGCCTGCGGGCGAATCCGCAATGCGGGTCCGCGAGGTGGCGCGTCGGGTCACGGAAGGCGCACCCACGATCGCGTCGCCTACAATCGCGACCTCGGACAGCGGGAACCATCTGCATCGCGTGGAACAACGGGGCGGGCACCAGCACCGGGCGCTTCATGCAATGTTCCTATGACTTGGGCGCCACGTGGCAGAACACAGAATCTGTGTACCCGGGCTTGAGCGGCCAGACCCGGCAGCCCGGCCTGCTCTTTGACGCCACGGGCGCCCTCCATTTTATTTCAGCCGCCGAAGGTTTCGGTGACGCCCGAGGCGTGCTCCGATACGGGACGTATGCCAACGGCCGGTGGTCTCCGTTGACCAGCGTGGCTTCCGACGCGTTTCCTGGCGAGTTTCCAAGCGCGACCGTAGCCGGAGGGAACCAGCTCTTGGTAGTATGGAATGCCCTGCGGTCGAGCGCCGGTGGAGGCTCCGACCGCGCCATCGCTTTTTCCAGCACACGGATCGCTGCTCCCGAGATTAGCCCGCCCGGTTTTGCTCACCTGTCTCCCCAGGCGCCGACCTCGACCGGCGAGCCGGTTGCCACTCGCATCGCCCCCACTCGCTCAACAGACCCGCCCGCGCCGCTTGTTGCATCCGGCCGCGTACCCGTGACGGTGCCCCGCGGCCGAACGGATCTTGGCCTGCCGCTGGCGGTGCTGAGTTCCGCTCTCGTGGTCGGGGTGGTCGTCGTCGCACAGTTTATCCGGCGGCGCCGCTGATGACCGAGCCCAGCGACACCCGCATGAGCGGCCTGACGATCTCAGTGGTGACGCCGTCGTTCAACAGCGTGCACACCATCGGCCGCACCATCGCTAGCGTCGAGGCGCAGGACTACCCCGCGCTGGAGCACATCATCATGGACGGCGGGTCGGCCGATGGGACAATCGGCGTCCTCCAACTTCATCGTCACCTCCGCTGGGTATCCGAGCCTGATCGGGGGCAGGCCCACACGGTGAACAAAGCCGTGGCGCTGGCCCAAGGCGACATAGTCGGTTGGCTGAACTCCGACGACACCTATTGTCCCGGCGCCCTAGGTCAGGTGGCTGGCTACTTGTCCGCTCATCCCGAATGCGACGTCGTCGTGGGCCGCTGCAACATCATCGACGAGAACGATCGGGTGCTGGGGCGATTGACGGCAGCGCGCTACGGCATTGCGGAGGATCTGCTCGAACACCGCCTGCCGCAGCCTTCGGGGTTCATGCGACGCAAAGCGTTCATGGAAGTGGGCGGGCTCGACGAGTCGCTGGCCTACGTGATGGACCGTGATCTATTTCTACGGTTGGGCCTGGCCGGCCGCATCGATACGATCGACGCGCCGTGGGCGAACTTCCGCGTTTGTGAGGGCACGAAGACAACTTCGCACCCTGAGCGCTTCTGGCTCGAAACGTTAGGGGTTTTCGAGCGCTTCTTCAGCCGTGGCGATCTTCCGGCGGCAGCGCGGGCGGTCGAACGGCAGGTGACGGCTCGTGCGCTTTGGAACGCCGGCGTCCTGCTGCTAGCCGGCACCGACCCACTGGAGCAGGCGCAAGGAGCGATGTACTGCCGGCAGGCCCTCGACACCTACGACCTGACCGAGCACGATCTGCGGTTTCTTCAGGAGATGACGACGCACTGGGCCGCGGTACGCCGCCGCGACGATCCCATGTCCGTCGTGCAGGCGGTGCTCGATGTGACCAGGAGCGAGCGGACCCGCGATGAGCGGCTGCGGCGGGCGCTTACGTCGCATGCGGCGATCAACCTGTACATGGGCACTCTTAAGGCGGGGGAGTCGGCCGCCAGCCGTCAACGCCTGATGTATCTCGCGGCCGCATTGTGCGCTGAACCCAAGTGGGCGGCGAACCGGGGAGTGTGGTCCCGACTCATAAAGCACCTGTTGAGCTTGCCAGTGGCGGCACCTGGCATAGGAGTCGGCCTTGGCTAGGGTCAGTGTCATTATGCCGACATTTAATGCGGCCTGCTTTATCGATCGGGCGATTGACAGCGTTCTCAACCAGACCTACGCCGACTGGGAACTGCTCGTTGTGGACGATGGATCAACTGATGACACCGAAGACCGGGTCAAAGGACGCGAAGACGCTCGGATCAAGTACCTCTATCAGGCCAACCAGGGTGCTGCTTGTGCACGCGATCTCGGTCTGAAGGAGTCTGGCGGGGACTACGCTATCTTCCTCGATTCCGACGATTGGTGGGAGCCCGACTGCCTAGGCATCTTGGTGGGCGCCCTGAGTCGGGCCGATAGTAGCGTGGCAGTAGCCCATGCAGACTGGCAATACGTTAGCGGCTCCGGCACGTGCATCAACGCGGTAAGCAGCGCCATGGACGGGAATCATGCTCTCGCCACCCTGGTGTTGCGTAATCCTATTGCCATCCATTGCGCCCTCACCAGACGAGCCGCATTTGAAACGATCCACGGCTTCCCTGTGGAGCAACCTTCCTTGGAAGACTGGGAACTGTGGCTGCGAATCGCCGTTGCAGGTTATAGCTTTGTGCACGTCCCACAACAGCTGGCCTCGTATTACTGGCGTACTGGAAGCAAGGGGAAGGACCGGGCCAAGCGCAAAGCCGGACGGCTAGCGACGCTGCAACGGGTGTGGGCGATGAAGGGCCTTCCGCATCAACTTCGCCGCGTTGGAGCGCAAGTCCTATGGGACCGCCTATATTGACTTCTGTGTCTCGGCTTTTGAAGACCAGAAGGATGTCGATGCCTTGAGCGAACTGGAGACGGCGATAGACTACGATCCCGATGTTGGCAATAGCATCGATACGTTCTATCGCATTGCGTTTGCGACCTACCCCTCCGAGTCCGAGTTTAGCAAAACGGAGGCAGAGAGCCGCGTCGAGTGCTCTCTTTGCACCTAGGTAGCGCTCGCCCCCGCGCTTTCGAGCAAGCGCGTGTGCAGCCCACCAAGCGCTGGCGATGGCCTGCCTCTCGAATGGCTACAAAGCCGACGCTCGGCGTCACCTGCTAGAATCTGTCAAGCAAGAGCCGCGCCCTGTTGACGCGCACATTTCCTGTCCTGATTGCCAGGGCAATTGTCTGATCGCGCGTACTCTATTTCAGGTCCTCCGATGCTCGCGCCTCAATGTGCCACAACGCAGGACACGGAAGCCGGTCGGCCTGGCAGGGCCAATCGGCCGCCCAAGCTTAGCGTCTGCATCCCCGTCTTCAACCCTGGACCGTACCTGTCGCTGGCCCTAAACAGCGTCCTGACCCAAGATTACGATGATTTCGAGGTCATCGTCGTAGACGATTGCTCAACTCAACCCCTCGGGATGCCGACCGTTGAAGGTGCCAGCCATAGATTCGCCCTTTATCGAAATCAACACAACCTCGGGCTGGTGGAGAACTGGAACCAGTGCTTGCGGCTTCCGCGGGGCGAATACATCGCCCTCTTCCACCAAGATGACATCATGCTCGCGAGCAATCTAGCCGCTAAGGCGGACCTTCTTGACTTGTGTGGCAGTGTCGGACTGGTGCACTCCGATGTTTTCACAATCGATGACAAAGGTTCGATTATCGGCGGACACTGGGCCACGCAACCAAGCAACGATCGAGTGCGGTCGGGTATTCTTGCCTACGAATACCTCGCCACTCACGGGAACCACATCTCCTGCCCTTCAGTCGTAGCAAGAGCCGAGTGCTACCGTACATTAGGGGGATTCGACCCCCGGTTGCCCTTCACATGCGATCTTGAGATGTGGATGCGTATCGCCACAAGCTACGACATCGGTTATATCGACTCCCCCCTGGTCGCAAGTAGGAGCCACCCCGCACAAGCGACTCAACGCTACAGCGGTTGGGGTCACGACGTGCAGGAGGTGCGACGAGCGCTGCGGATAGCCCTCGTTGAGCACGCGCCTGCCGGGGTCTCGCCGACGCTTCGTCAAGACGCAAAACGCAACCTAATCAACTGGGCATGGGCCATGGGCCGCTGGAAGCTTCGTCAAGGCCACTGGCGGGCTGCCCTAGGGTACTTCGAAGCGCTATTCGAAGCGCTGGTGTTGATTTAGCCATGCCAGATTTGCGGCCGGACAGCGGGTGTTGGCCTTATGATCCCTGAGGCCAGGAGCTTACGGCTGCTGTTCGTCTCCAACTACTACCCACCGTACGAGATCGGCGGCTATGAGCAGTTGTGCCGCGACGTGGCCGAGGCACTGTGTACCGCGGCCACGAAGTGCTAGTTTTGGCAAGCGACTTCGGGGTGAGCAGCAGTGACCAGGGCCTGCAAGAGAGCGGAGTTCGCCGCACATTAGCGCTGCACATCGCGTATCAGGACCGCACACCGATCCCGCTCCAGTTCGTCTGGAGGCGACCGTTGGTGGCTCGGCGCGACCAGCGCCTGCTGCGCCGGTCCGCGGCGGAGTTCCAGCCTGACGTCGTCTGCTTCTGGAACACGGAATGCCTGCCCCGCAACTTAGCGGCCGTTGCGGAAGCCCTACCCGGCGTTGGCGTCGCTTACTGGCTGGCCGGGCGGTCGCCGGCCGCCCTAGATGAGTACGACCTTTACTGGCAGGTAGCAGGACGCTCTCGCTCCGCCCGTGCGTTCAAGGCGGTGTTTCGCACGCCAGCACGCGCATGGTGTGCGCACTCTGCACACGCTCGGCGCCCCCAGATGCGGCACGTCGGCGTCGTAAGCGCGTACCTGCGCCGAGCAGGACTCGCCGCAGGGACACTCCCCGCCACTTCAGAGGTAATCCCTAACGGCGTGGAGGTGCGGAATTTCTTCTGCCCAATCACGACCGGGCCGCTGGCCGAGCTGCGACTCATTCTGGCAGGTCGTCTGGCGCCCGACAAAGGTGTGCACGTCGCGATCGATGCGCTGGCGCAGGTGCGGGCCGCTATGCCACAGGCTGGGGTCCGGTTGAAGATCGTCGGCGGAGGCCCACAGGACTACTGGGACGAGCTGCGCCGGGCCGTCGGCCGGCACGGTCTCGATCCGTTTGTCGAGTTCGCCGGCAAGATCCCGCGGGCCGAAATGCCCGCCGTCCTCCGCGATCAGCACGTCCTGCTGTTGCCCACGCTCGTCGAAGAAGCGTTTCCGCGGGTCGTGCTGGAGGGGATGGCTGCAGGCCTGGCCGTCGTGGCGGCTGACACGGGAGGCACCCGAGAGCTAGTCGTGCACGAAGTGACGGGCCTCTTGTGTCCGCCCGGCGATCCCGCCGCCCTCGCACAGCAGATCCTGCGCCTCATGCGGCAGCCGGGCCTGCGCACCGAGCTTGCAGCGAACGGGCAGCGCCGCGTCGTTGCCGAGTTCTCGCTTGAGCGCATGGTGGACCGGGTCGAGGCGCTCCTAGTCGGTGCCGCAAGCTCGGCTGATAGGCGCCGAGCATGAACGTGCTCTTCATCTCGGCGTGGCACCCTGAGCCGCAAGACAACGGCTCGAAGCTGCGGGTCTATCATCTGCTGGCAGCACTGGCCGAGAAGCATTCGGTCACGCTCTGCTCGTTTGCCTGGGGCGGTGCTTTGCCCTTACGGAAGGCACAGTTGGAGGCCCTGGGCATTCGGGTCCACGCGCTCGAGATCGATCCGTTCGCCGCAAACGCTGTGGCGCCGCTGCGCACATTTGTCTCGCCTGCCCGCGGCTTGCCCGGCCTATTCCCGCCATGGCCGAGCTGGCCGGCAACCTGGCCTCCGGTGAGCGGTTTGACACGGTGATTGCCTCGACCGAAGTCACGGCGTGCTACGCACTGTCGGCGGGCGGGCCGGCCGCCCGCATCCTGGAGGAACACAATTCGCTGTCGCGGTGGCTGCACGAGCGGATGGCGGCGGAACGTACGCCGGTCGCCCGTGCCAGGGCCTGGGCCAGCTGGCGGAAGGCGCGGGGCTTTGAGGCGGCGCTCTTCCCGCAATTCGACCTGGTCACCATGGTTTCCGCGCTCGATCAGGCGTACAGCCAGGACCTGACCGGAGGCGCGGGTGTATCGAGATCCTCCCGAACGGCGTCGACTGCGAACGCAACCGGCCGAGCCGCCGCTCGGACGAACGCGCCACGGCTCGTCTTCAACGGCTCGCTGACCTATGCCGCGAACTATGACGCCGTGCGCTGGTTCCTGGCCGAGATCTATTTGCGGGTCAAGCGGGCGGTGCCCGGCGTCTCCCTCACCATCACCGGATCGACCGAAGGGGTACGGCTGGCCGACCTCGCGCTGGACGACAGCGTGGTCCTCACCGGGTTCGTGGAGGACGTCCGCATAGCGGTCACGAACGCGTCCGTTTGCGTTGTGCCACTCCGGCTAGGCGGCGGAACCCGGCTTAAAGTCTTGGAGGCCATGGCGCTGGGCACGCCCGTCGTGACGACGGCAAAGGGAGCCGAGGGATTGCAGGCCGTGGACGGCGAGCACCTACTTTTGGCCGAAAGCGCCGAGGCATTTGCATTGCGCACCACGCAGCTTCTGACCGATGCGCCGCTGCGCGCCCGACTGGCCGAGCACGCTCGCCGGCTCGCCGAGACACGGTACGACTGGGCTGCCATCGGCCGGACATACGTGGCGCTCGTCGAACGCACGGTGAACGGCCGTGGGTCGCCGGCCCGCTTCCGCCCCAGGTCCCACGTTGCTGCGGCCGGCAGTCGTGGGGCTGGTCCTTCTGGCGGCGGCGGTGCTGGGGCAGCGCGCCTCCATGCGCTACCTGGCCCTCGGCGTCGTCGTGCTGGGCGCCCTCGCACTCCTCAGGCAGCCGCGCCTCGGGCTGCTGCTGTTGGTTGCCGCCGCGCTCATCTTTCGCCTCGAGTTTGGCACCGGTACCGAGGTGAGCCTCAACCCCGTGACACTGCTCGTCCCGGTCGTGCTTGCCATCTGGGTTCTGTCCATGGTCGTGCGCGGCCGGGTCCGCCCGGCACCTAGCTCGACGAACCGGCCGCTGGTTCTGTTCGTGCTCGCCGGTTTGCTTTCGCTCCTGGTGGGCATCGCGACGTGGGACCCGCTCGTACCGCGCCGAGACAGCTTCCTCCTGGTCCAGCTGGCGCAGTGGGCCATCTTTGCTCTCTCGGCCGGCGCCTTCTGGCTGAGCGCAAACCTAATCGTCGAAGAGAAATGGCTCCGGCGCATGACCTTTCTCTTCCTCTGGATCGCGGGCGGGTTCACGATTGCCCGGCATCTGCCTGGCCTGGGTAGCCTGACGGACCGCTTCACGACCCTGGCCTTCACCCGGGCGCCGCTCTGGATTCTCCTGACTTCGCTTGCGGCGGGCCAGCTCCTTTTCAATACCGAACTGGAGACGGCGCCGCGACTGGGGCTCGCAGCCATTGTCGTGAGCAGCCTGGTCTACACGTTCGTCGAGCAGCAAGAGGTGATGTCGAACTGGCTCGGACTCGGCGTCGCGCTGGCCGTCCTATTCTGGCTCCGCTTTCCACGCCTGCGCGTGCCGGTTGTCATCGTCGTCGGACTGCTGGCGCTCTCCGGCATTCTATTTCCATCGGTTTACGCATTTGCCGGCGGCGACCAGGAATGGGCTCTAAGCGGAAGCTCGCGCTTGACCTTGATCGGCCGGGTCCTGAGCGTCACCCGGCGAAACCCGATCACGGGGCTAGGCCCAGCGGCGTATCGGCTGTATGCGAGCATGGAGCCGCTGGCCTACGGAAAGGCGTACTGGCTCCAACCCCAGGTGAACTCGCACAACAACTACGTCGACATGTTCGCACACACCGGGTTGCTGGGGCTGGCGCTCTTTGCCTGGTTCGTGGTTGAGTTGCTCCGGCGTCGGCCGGCGGGCGCTGCGCAAACAGCCGGGGGGCTTTCTCGGCGGCTACACCAGCGGCATCCTTGCGGCGACAGTTGCCTCGCTCGCGCTGATGATGTTGGCCGATTGGATCCTGCCCTTCGTGTACAACATCGGCTTTCCGGGGTTCCAGGCCAGCGTCCTGGTATGGCTGTTCATGGGCGGACTGGTGGCCATCGACAACATGAGCCCGACGGCGACCGCCTGCGGCCAGCAGCCGGCGCTCCCGTTCCGTCCGCAGGCGCACGCCGCCCGGAAGGTTTCCGGCAGTGGCAGTTGACCGCACCCTGCGGGGCGCGACCGCCGCTCGGGCCGCCCCCGACCCGCCTGGGGAGGCCGCGGGCACACGCTGTGATGTCTCGGTTGTGATCGTCAATTGGAACACCCGCGACCTGCTGGATCGCTGCCTTTGCAGCCTGGAGCACGAGCTCGACGACGCAGCCCTGACCGGCGAGATCTGGGTGGTCGACAATGCGTCCTCGGATGGATCGGTCGAGCGGGTGCGAGCGCACCATCCGGCCGTGCGGCTGATCGAGAACCCGGAGAATACGGGGTTTGCGCAGGCCAACAACCAAGCTCTCAGACAGGCCGCCGGGGTCCGACTCTTGCTCCTAAACAGCGACACGGAGGTCATGCCCGGCGCATTGTCCGTGCTGCTCGCCTGCCTGGGCCGGCACCCGCGGGCCGGGCTGGTCGCGCCGCAGCTGATCCATGCCGACGGTTCGTTCCAGGCGGGCCCGGCCCGCTTTCCCTCCTGGTGGAGCACCTCCGTCGAGGCGTGGGGGCTGATGCGGCGACTGACCTGCAATCCGTACTACCCGAGTTCTCGTCCTCGACCGGGCGAGCAGGCGCGGCTTGTGGATTGGGTTGGCGGCGCGTGCCTGCTCGCCCGCCGCGAAGCGATACGGGAGGTTGGCCTGCTCGATGAGGCCTTCTTTATGAACAGCGAAGAGGTCGATTGGTGCTTCCGCATGCGGCGCGCCGGCTGGGAGGTGTGGTACGAGCCGGCGGCCACCATCATACACCTGGGGGGCGCGAGCGCGGCCCGCACGAGCGCGGTGCAGCGGAAGCGCAACTATCGCGGCAAGACGCAGTTTCTGCGCAAACACCGGGGCGCGCTGGCAGCCCTGCTGGCCGAGGCCAACCTGCGAGCTTCGTCGGCAGCTAAGGCCGTGGCGTTCGGAGCCCAGGGCTACATCGGTCGAGATACGGGCGCCCGGTTGCAGGCTAAAGCCCACTGGCGGGTGGCCACAGAACAATGGTGAAGCCGCGTATCTTGATCGACGGGATCGCCGTATCGCATCCGCAGCCGGGCGGATACAAGACGTATGCCACGAACCTGGTGCGGAGCCTGGCCGCAGTCGATTCAACGCACGACTATGTCGTCGCAGTCGACCGCCCACTGCACGACGCCCTGCCAGGCTGCCAGGTCGAGGTCGCGGGCCGACCGGGGAGCGCCGGCGTGGTGTGGCGCGAGCAGGTTCAGCTGCCCCCGGCTGGCAGGCGCCAGGGTGCACGCCGACTTGCTCCACTGCCCCGCCGCGACGGCGCCCGCTTATACCGGGAGGCCGCTTGTCGTTACGCTTTACGATGCAATCGAGTTCACCGACCCGCTGCCTTCGCCCAGGCAAACGAAACGCTGGGCAATCCGCGTCTACAGCCGGCTGGCGCAGCGCCGAGCCGGGCGATACGCCCAACAAGTCCTGACCGTGTCAGAGTACTCGAGGAAGCAGATCGCCGCGCACTTGATGATGCCGGCGGAGAAGATCACCGTAACTTACCCGGCTCATGCGGCTTCCTTCCGGCCGCTGGAGCGCAGCACTACGGCCGGGGCAGTTCGCCACGACTTCGGCGTGGCGGACTACGTGCTCGCCATCGCGTCGGCCGCGCCGCGCAGAACACCCACGGGTTACTCGTGGCGTATGCGGCGCTGCCCGCGTCTTTGCGCACCGAGCACCCGCTCCTGTTGGTCTGCACGCACAAGGGCCTCCAGCCGCGCCTCGAAGTGGCGGTCCGCGAGCTGGGCCTGGAGGGCTCGGTATGCTACGCCGAGCAGGTGACAGACGTCGACTTGGTCCGACTCTACAACGCGGCCGCTGTGTTTGCCTTCCCTTCGCTGCAGGAAGGGTTTGGCCTGCCGCCTCTCGAAGCGATGGCTTGCGGCGCGCCCGTTGTCGCTTCGCGCTGCAGCTCACTACCGGAAGTCGTTGGCGACGCAGGACTTCTCGTCACGCCGGGCAATCCGGCGGAACTGACCGGCACGCTGGCCCGCATCCTATCCGATCGGACATTGGCCGCCTCGCTGCGACAGCTTGGCATCGTGCGCGCCGGCCAGTTTTCCTGGGCAGTTGCCGCGGCGCGCACGGTCGCAGTGTACGACAAGATCATCGCCGCATGCTGCTGACCCGGTTGCCATCGGTGCTCAGCCGAAGTCGCTGGCACGCTCCGATGAAATGCCCAACCCGTGTCCAAGCGACTACCCACTGATCCGACCCGGATGCCCGACCCCGTAGACGCGCCCGCTTCGGCCCCGAGCATCACGCTTACCCGAGTGCTCCTCGCCACGATTATCCTCACGGCGCTGATTATACGCGTTGCGGTCGGCCTGTACCTCGGCAACGGGATCGATGACGTTCGTGGAGGCACGGCGGACCAGCTGTCATACGACATGCTGGCCCAGCGACTCATATCCGGTCATGGCTTCAGCTTCCCTACCGAGTGGTGGCCGTACGCCCACGCGAACCAGCCGACGGCCTTCTGGTCCTACCTTTACACGCTCTACCTCGCCGCCGTCTACTTCCTCTTCGGGCACCAGCCCATGCTGGCGCGGCTTCTGCAGGCGTCGTTGGTTGCAGTCGCCCTACCCGTGCTGCTCTATCGCCTGGGAAAGCGTGCATTCGACGTCCAGGTCGGGCTCATTGCCGCTGCGATCTCGGCCGTCTACCTGTACTTTGCGCTCTACGCGGCCTCCCTGATGACCGAAGCCCTATACATCGTCGGCATCCTGTGGGCCACCGATGCAGCGCTACGACTCCTGGACCGGGTGAGAGCCGGCTGGCGATACTGGCCCACGGCCCTTGAGCTTGGCCTCGCGATGGCAATCACGCTCATGCTGCGGCAGTTGGTCGCAGCTTACTTCCTGCCGCTGCTGCTCTGGCTCGCCGTGAGTGCGCTGCGCCGTAGCCGCGTGCCCACGATGCTCATCGCGCTGACGATTGCCGGTGCGGTCCTCCTCGGCCTGGTCGCGCCCATCCTCGTCCGCAATCAGCGCACCTTCGGCGCAGCGACGTTGCTGAACACCAACTCAGGGTTCACGCTGTTCTGGAGCAACCACCCGATCTACGGCACCCACTTCGTGCCGACGCTGCCGCCCGAGGGAGGCGTCTCATACCAGGACCTGATCCCCGTCGACCTGCGATCGCTGAACGAAGCCGAGCTAGACCGGGCCCTGCTCAAGCGGGCCATCGAGTTTCTGCAGGCCGATCCCGCGCGCTTCGCGTTGCTGAGCCTGAGTCGCGTTCGGGTCTACTTCATATTCTGGCCGACGCCGCGACTCGTCACTGCTGAGCAACGCGGCACGCGTACTGAGCTTCGGCGTTTTCCTGCCCGCCATGCTGTACGGCATCGTCCGCGTTGGGATGGCCTACCGCGGCCGTAATCGCCGCCAACCTGCGGCTCGCGAACCGGCAGCCATCGATTGGAGCGTCGTCGGCATTTGCGGGCTGTTCATCGTGCTTTACACGATGCTGCACCTGGTTTCCTGGGCGAACGTGCGGTACCGTCTGCCCGTTGATGCCTTCCTAATCCTGTTCGCGGCTTACGGCATCCAGGACCTGCTCCTCCGACTCAAGCGCGCAGGGACCTTGCATGTTGAGGAACCACGTTGAACTACGACGAAGCTGCGCTCCAGCGCGTTCGTGAAGACCGTCTGCTATTAGCTGCGCTCGACGAGTGGCTGTATGAGGAGATGGAGCCGCATCTTGGGCAGCGGATCCTCGAAATCGGCTGCGGCTTGGGCAACTTCGCCCGCCACCTGACAGATCGCGCTCTGTACGTGGGCTTGGAAATCGATGACGACAGCATTTGCCGCTTTCGCGCCGACTTCGCGGGCTACGCCAACGTTCGCGCATTGGCGCTCGACATCGGCACGCCGGCCTATGCGGGCTTGGCCGACTACGATTTTGACACGGTCTTCTCGCTCAACGTCTTCGAGCACATCAAAGATGACGCACGGGCGCTTCGGCATGCCGCGGCCGTCTTGCGGCCTGGCGGCCGGCTGTTGCTGGTCGTTCCCGCGCACGGCTGGCTGTACGGGGCCCTGGACCGCTCAATTGGGCACCACCGGCGTTACGACAAAGTGATGGCCGCACGGCTGTTCGAGCAGGCCAGTATCGCTCCGGTCCAGATGAAATACATGAATCCCCTGGGGGCGCTCGGTTGGTTTGTGAACGGAAGGCTCCGAGCGCAGGCCACCCCGCCCTCGGGCCAGTTGCGTCTGTTCGACCGCCTCGTGCCTGCACTTAAGAAGATCGAAAAGCGCGTGCCTATGCCTTTCGGCATATCGCTCCTTGCAGTGGGGCGGAAAGCCGGATGAGCGGTCGTTCGAACTTCGCCACGCGTGGGGACGAGCCCGGATGACCGAACGGATCACCTACGCGCTCCTCTCGCCGACCTTCGGCATGCACCAGTACACGGCCGACCTGGCGCGACGCGCGCGCGGCGAGACCTGCACCAAAGGGTGCGGGTGGTCACGACTGCGACGCTCCCCGAAGGCCGGTACGAGCCGGGGGCCGAGTTGGTGATGCCCGTCGCGACCCATGGCACCGGATTCTCGGCCGAGGGAGCAAACGTCGCCGCGTACCGGGCCGCGCGCAGTGCGCTGCTGGCGGCAGGCCGGGAGGGTCCGGTCCACTTCACCGGTGTCCACCTCTGGAACGTGCCCCTGGTCCGACGCGCTGCGCCGGCAGGGAACGCCCGTAGTCCACACGCTGCACGACCTCGCACCCCACAGCGGCGTGCGGCGGGGCCGCTTGATCCGGGCCTGGAACCGGCTGATCGTCACATCGGGCGCGACCATTCTCGTGCACGGCGAGTGCTACCTGCGGCAGTTGCTGGCCCAGGGCGTTGCGCCCGATCGGCTTGCCTGCGCACCGCTGCTGCACGGGTTCTGGGGCTGGGAGGCCGAGGAACGCCTGCGACTCGGGGGCGTTTTGCCTCCCGGGGCCCAGCGGCATCCGGAAAAGGTGCAGCGCGATGGCCCGATCGTAATCTTCTTCGGAAGGTTGGAGTGGTACAAGGGAATCGATACGCTGTTGGAAGCGTGGACCCGGCTGGGGCAGGTTGAGGGCGGCAGGCTGGGTCCCGAGGCGCCCCGCCTGATCCTCGCGGGCCGTTTAGCCGACGGCTTGACGCTCCCCGCACTGCCGCCCCGTGTCGAACTTCGCAATCGCCGTATCCCTGACGACGAGGCGCTCGATCTGTTCGGCCGGGCCAGCCTCCTCGTCCTGCCCTACCTGGACGCCACCCAATCGGCCCTCATCGCCGCGGCCGCCCGACTCGGCGTCCCCTGCATCGTCACCCGCACGGGCGCACTGCCCGAATATGTCGTGCATGGGTCGACCGGGTGGATCGTGCCGCCCAAGGATCCCGCCGCACTCGCAGAAGGGCTCGTCAGTGCGCTGGGCGACCCCGCCGGCCTGCAGGCTGTGGGCCGGGCGGCCCGGGCATGGTATGAGGATGCCCGCCGGTTAGAGCTAACCGCCCTAAGCTCGCTCTATTTCGCTTCATCACAGCCGGTCAACTTGGCTGAAGTTCCGGCTTAAGCCCACCCGTCACCCAAAGGATCTGGCCGTGCTCAAGGAGCGTCTTTCCCCCGACGACGCCCGCGGCGACAGGACACCTCGCGCGCCCACACGCACGCTCGAGCGAGTACATTTGCCGTCACTGGGCCTGCGTTCGTCCGAGCGGCTGATGCTGCTCGCGCTTGTCGACGTGGCGCTGCTCATCGCCTCCCTCGCCATCGCGATCAATACCCGCACATCCTGGCTTGAAGCACCCAACGCCTTCTTCAATCTCTGGCGCTGGTGGGTCACCTTGGCGTTTGTCTGGTGGGTCACCTCTCAGGTGCTGGGGGCGTACGACCTGGCCCGGGCCGCCAGCGCGCCGCACAGTATATTAGCAGCTGGCAGCGCAGCCGCGCTCACCGTCCTCATCTACCAGATGATCCCGGTGATTACGCCTCCGCTGGGCTCCCGAGGGCTGAGCCTGCTCTTCGCCGCCCTGGCCGTCGTTGCGATAGCAGTCTGGCGCGGACTGTACGCCGTTCTGTTTGTCCAGCCCGCGTTCGAGACGTGTGCACTGGTCCTCGGCGCGGGACGCTCGGGCACTGCGCTTGCGGCCGCGCTGGCGCCTGAGCGCCGTGAACGCACGCCTAACCCCTACCATGGCACCGGATACCGGATTGTCGGCTTCGTGGACGACAATGCGGCCCGACAGGGCGACCGGATCGGCCGGGCGGAAGTCCTGGGTACGAGCACCGATCTTCTCCGGCTCGCCCGAGAGTACCACGTGGACGAAGTCATCCTCGCGATCACGCATCGTGAAGCCATGCACCAGGCTGCATTCGACGCGTTGATGGCGTGTCGCGAAGAGGGTTACCACGTGACGACGATGGAGGCCGTTTACGAGCGCGTGCTGGGCCGTGTCTCGGTGGAGCATTGCGGACGGAACATCGCGGCTGTGCTGCCCGTGGCGGAGCGCGGCCCCACGGAGCGCCTCTACGGCGTGCTCAAGCGGCTGACGGACCTGCTGATCGCCGCCGCACTCCTGATCCCACTGCTGCTGGTTCTCCCGCTCGTGGCATTGGTCAACTTCGCCGGCAACCGCGGGCCGCTCTTCTACCGCCAGACGCGGGTGGGTCAAGCCGGCAGACTGTTTAGGGTCTACAAGTTCCGCACCATGCGGCCGAACGCAGAGGCCGGGACCGGCGCTGTGTGGGCCGCCGACGCCGATCCGCGCATCACCCCCGTGGGCCGGTTCCTGCGCAAAACCCGCATCGACGAGCTGCCGCAGGTGCTCAACGTGCTGGCTGGCGACATGAGCGCAATCGGCCCCCGGCCCGAGCGGCCCGAGTTCGTGGAGCAACTGGCCCACGCCATCCCGTTCTACAAGGCCCGGCACGCCGTGCGGCCTGGCCTCACGGGCTGGGCACAGGTGCGCTTCGGCTACGGCAGCACGGTGGAGCACGCTCGCACGAAATTGGAGTACGACCTGTATTACGTCCGTCACTCCGGGTTCTACCTCGACGCGCTCATCGCTCTCAAGACAGCAGCCGTGATCTTCAAGCTGCAGGGCAAGTAGAGACTGGCTGCCGAAATCCTCTTCCTGACACAGGTCCTGCCATACCCGCTCGATGCGGGTCCCAAGGTGCGCGCCTACCACATGCTGCGGCGCCTTGCGGCAAAGTACGACGTTACGCTAGTATCCTTCATCCGCCCCGACGATGCGCCCGCAGCCATTGCTCACCTCGGCCAGATATGCTGCGAGGTGCACACCGTGACGATCCGCCGCT
This sequence comes from uncultured Chloroflexia bacterium, assembly GCA_963810095.1. Taxonomy (GTDB): domain Bacteria; phylum Chloroflexota; class Anaerolineae; order CG2-30-64-16; family CG2-30-64-16; genus JALOOB01. The sequence goes on from CAWEMM010000001.1 coordinate 64,841, forward strand.
CGGCCACCCGCAACGTACGGGCCGGGCTCAAGGGCTTGCTGACGGGGCTGCCAATGGTCGTCGCGCGACGAGATGCACGAGATGTTCACGCTCTTGCGCGGCTTGATGCGCCGGCCGTACGCAGTCATTCATGCAGATCAACTGTCCATGGCCGGGTACGCTCGTTTCGCGGCGAGCTGCGCGCACGGAGCGGCAGGCCGGCCCGCGACGCTGCTGGACGAGCACAATGCGATCTACCTGCTCACCGAGCGCATGGCTGCCGAGGCGAAGCACCCCGCGGCCCGGGCACTCATGCGGCGCGAGGCACGGGCGTTCGCCCGGTACGAGCGCCGCATGTGCACCAGCTTTGATGCCCTGTTGACGGTGACCCAGGAGGACCGGGACCGGCTGCTCGCCCTCGTAGAGCCCACGGAACGGGCTCGCCTTGCAGAGCGGATGACTGTGGTCCCGATCTGCGTCGACCCCGGTGAGACGCCTCCCGTGGTCAGAACGGGAGGCGGTCCGCCGACGATCCTGCACCTTGGCACGATGTTCTGGCCCCCGAACGTCCAGGGCGTGCTGTGGTTCGACCGGGAGGTGCTCCCACGTGTCCGGCAGGTGCTGCCCGACGCGCGGTTCGTGGTGGTGGGCAAGCAACCGCCGCCCGAGGTACGAGCCCTGGGCAAAGATCCCCGGACGGATGTGACGGGCTATGTTGCTGAGGTGACGCCCACTCTTGCCGCCACGGATGTCTTCATCGTGCCGGTCCATTCCGGCGGGGGGATGCGCGTGAAAATCCTGGACGGCTGGCTGTGGGGGCTCCCGATCGTGTCGACCGAAGTCGGCGCGGAAGGGATCGACACGCGGCCGGGCGAGGACATCCTGCTTGCGCCCGATGGTGATGCGGATGCGTTCGCGCACGCAGTTGTCCGCATATTGACCGATCAGGCACTCAATGCGAAACTAAGGCGCAACGGGCGAATGGCCGTCGAAGCCCGCTACGGCTGGCAGTCGGTGTACAGCCGGGTGGACGCGGTTTATGCGCGGCTGCTGCATCCTTTTTCATCCACCAACACAGAATCACCGTTATGACCGAACCGCAAACGCACTGTCCTTTCGTCGGCCTCGGCGCGGACCGCACCCTGCTCCGCAACGTGCCCGACGTCGCGCACCGCTGCTACGCGCTCCAACCGCCCGGCTCGCCCGACGTGTATTACCAGAAGAACTTCTGCCTGGCGAGCAACCATACCCAGTGCCCCTTCTTCCAGGCGCCTCAAACCTTGCCCGAAATGAACCTGACGAACGGCACGCACGGCGGGTTCGAGATGACACCCGACCGGGCGCAGCCCGCCAAGATTCAACGCTGGCTGCCGCTCGTCGTGTGGGGCATCGTCGGCGCCCTGGCCTGTGTCGTGGCGTTCGTGTATCTGCGCGACGCCGCCGTCTTTGGCGCAAAGCCCACCCGGCAAGCCGCCACCGTCGCGACCACGGGTGCGGCCAGTGCGCAGGCCAGTGCACTCCGGGCCACCTTCACCATAGAAGCGCCGGCCGCGGTGCCAACTGCGGTTGTCGCCACCCCGGTTCGTTACAGCACCCCGACGCCGGAAGCGGGCGGACGCACCTTGACCCTCAGCGCGAAGAACGGCGAGGCCGGCTGGTGGACCGGAAACGAAGCACGCGGCAACCATCTGGGCGACTCGTTCCTATACTCGGGCTACACGGCCGACCAGTCGTTCATCTCGGCAGTGCGATTTGATCTCGCCGCCATCCCCCGCGGCGCGCCCATCCGGTCGGCCGAGCTGCGGCTGACAGGGCTGAAGGACGACCGCTTTGATCCTGCCGCGGGCGGGAACTGGAGCATCCAGGTCGTGCCCGGCGAAAGTCTGCCCGACTACGCTCGCAGTGATTTCCAGACGCTGCTCAACGTTCCCGGCGCTGTCACGCTTTTCCCGACGTTTTTCGCCGCTGACCTCGGCAAAGGCCGGGCAAACGTGGCTGCTTTTGACGACGCCGGCCGTGCCTGGCTCGAAAACCAGCTACGTGATGGAAAGACCAGCTTTGTCGCCCGTATCGTAGGCCCGGGCGGCGGAGATACCCTGTTCGGCTGGGACAGCGGGGCGGGCCCGGCGACGGGCGGCGAAGGCCCGCAACTGGTCCTGGCCCTGGGTCCCGCCCCGGCCACTGCACCCCCCCTGCCGACCGAAGCGGTCATCGTGGCGACCGACACGCCGACCCCCGCGAATGTCCTCACCGCGGTCGTTCACGCGCTCGACGCGACCGCGGCCGCCGAGATTGGCACACCTGCTTATCGCTTCGTCTCGCCAACGCCGAGCCCCGCGAACATTGCCACCCTGCAGGCCCGCGCCCTGTTGGCAAACCTGCCCGCGATCGTGCCCGACACGCCGACCCCGGCCAACGAGGCGACCGCACAGATGCAACAGTTGGTGGCGACCGCAGAAGCGATCCTGACGGGCACGCCAACGCCGCCACAAGCGGGTTTTGTGACGCCTATCGTCATCACGCCGACGCCCATGCCGGCCAACGTGATGACGGCGGCCGCACAATCCCTGACCGCGCCTGCCGCGCCGCTGGGGGGTACGCCGACACCTTGGCCCTTCAACATGATCGTCGCGACGCTCACCCCACCGGTGTTTGTTATCGTCGACACGCCCACCCCGGCCAACGAGGCAACGGCCACCATTCGTGCTGCCTACGCAACCGCCGTCACGATGCTCACGGGGACATTTACGCCGTTCCCGTACAATGCAGTCACGGCCACGCTGACACCAAGCCCCACTGCCACTGGCGTGCCCCCAACCGCAACGCTCACGCTGACCCCGACCGGAACCCCGACCGCAACGCCGCGCCCCGGGCGGGCCCCCCGACCCACCGCTACCCGCCGGGGCGGCAAGCCCACGGCCACACCCTCGATCCCGGCCAGCGCCTGCACCGATCCCCGCGTCCAGATCGCCGCCCCGAAGTCCGGCACGACAGCATCCAGGCAGCTCGAACTTCGAGGGCGGGCCGTCCACGAAGCGTTCGCAAGCTACGTGGTGGAGTTCGCGCGGGGTGCGCTGCCTGCGACCGGGTATGAAGAGGCGTTCCGCAGCGAGAGCCCGGTGGAGGATGGCGTGTTGGGCTCGTTCGTGATCACTGCGCTGCCCGACGGGGTCTACACCCTCTCGCTGCGCGTCGTGCCCTCCTCGGGTGAAGCGCCGCCGCCCTGCCGAGTCGTCATCCGGGTCCAGAATAAATGACCTCCTCCACCCGCTACCGCGTCCCCGCGGCCCGGGTGCGCGTGGAGGAGGTCATTTCGCGCTCGCGGTTTATCACGACCGCGGGGCCGGCCGCGGACATCGACGAAGCCAAGGCATTCATTGCGGGCATTCGGGCCGAGTTTACGGATGCGACCCACAACTGCTATGCCTTTGCGGCCGGACCGCCCGGCTCGACCGCCATGGCCGGGATGAGCGACGACGGCGAACCAGGGGGCACGGCGGGCCGGCCGATGCTCGCCGTGGTCCTGGGCAGCGGCGTTGGCGACCTCGTGGTCGTCGTGACACGCTACTACGGCGGCACCAAACTCGGCACCGGGGGTCTGGTGCGTGCCTACAGCGGCGGAGTGAAGGCGGTGCTCGAAGTGCTGCCCCTTCGTGAGAAGGTCAGCTACCGGACGCTGTTGGTCAGCGGACCGTACTCGTATGTCACGCCGCTCGAGCGCCTGCTGCCGGATTATGAGGCCACCGTGCAGGGCCGAGATTTCGCGGCGGACGTGACGTGGCAGCTCCAGGCGCCCGCAGAACAAATCGAGGGCCTTGCGGCGGCCCTCATCGAGATGAGCCGCGGCGAGCTCGAGATCGTGCTGTGAGCCCCGCTGCAGCCGGTCTTCGCCAGGTCGTTTGTGCTATAATGGCGCAATCCGCCACCGAATTCAGCGGCGGACTGCGATTGATCCGACAAGAGGAGTCTCGTTAGCGTGCGACCACCGTTGATTCGCTGTGTCTTCATTGGCATTGTCATCGTACTGATCTCGGCCGGTTGCGCCAACCCCGGCGCAGCCCCCACCCGGGCAACGGTGGCCCCGATCGCAACCGCAACGTTCGAGCCTCTGCAGACCGTCACGGTGGACATGACGCCTGCCCTGGCCACCGGGTCCCCAGTCGTAGTTACCAGCGCAACCGAAGCGCCCGCAGGCCCCAGCCCTACCCCTGCGCTCAAGCCGGGACGCGGATTCCTGGGCGTGAGCGTTGCCGCGACTGCGCCGGCTGCAGCGGCGAACGGCGTGCTAGCCGGACTCAAGGGCGCCGGGATCAAGGCCGAGCAGGTGGTCGAAGCAGCCGACCTGGAACTCGTGGGCGCGTCGGCCGAGGGCGCTGCCCTCGTGTACGAGCGGGTTTTCACGCCTGTCGATCGCTTGTCGACAGTGCTCGACAGCATCGCCCTGACCGAGCTGCGGGGTGTCTGGACAGGCAGCGCCCAAACGCCGAACTTCACGAACATCTACGTCAACCAGGACGACGTTCCCGAGCTGACGCTGCTGCTGGGGCAGCCCGGCGCCGCCGTTAGGCCCGTGCCGGGTCAGGGCGTGCAGGACGCCGTGTGGGGCGACAAGATGGGCCTGGGCCTGCTCCCCTTCGATGAGCTGAACGTCAAGACCCGCGCCATCAAGCTGGACGGACAGACCCCGGTCGACAACCGCTTCAAGGCCGCGGAGTGGCCCCTCACAGCCCGCGCCTACGTGCTCCCCAAGACCAACGGCGGCCGCGACGCCCTTGCGAAAGCCAACATTGCGCCCGTCACGAACCGGGACGCGAGCAAGCTCACCGTGCTGATCATGACCGGCGTCACGGCCATGGCGCGCAATTCCGCGGTGGCAATCGAGAGGTCGGGCGACCCGGGCTTCCTGGCCGAACAGGTTGGGCCAGAGCTTGCCGCCGCGGATATCACGATCATCAGCAACGAGATCCCGTTCGTGCCGAACTGCAAGGCGAACAACACGTTGAACAATCTGTTGTTGTGTTCGAAGCCCGAGTATTGGAAGAACCTGGAACTCTCCGGGGTCGATGCGATTGGGCTGACCGGCAACCACATGAACGACTTTGGCTACGACAATTTCAACTGGACGATTGACTTCTACCAGGAGAAGAAGATACCGCACTACGGCGGGGGGCACACGGACGAAGAGGCGCGCAAGCCGCTCATCCTGGAGCAGAACGGCAACAAGCTGGGCTTCATCGGCGCAAACAGCTGGGGACCAGAGTTCTACTGGAACGCAAACGGCGAGAAGGTGAGCGCGTGGGCCGGCCAGGACAACCCCGGCGCTGCGCGCTTCGAGCTGAAGCAGATGCAAGCGGACATCGCGGCGCTGAAACCGCAGGTCGACCTGGTCTTCGGCGAGGTTCAGCATACTGAATTCAACGCGGCGGGCGACTACCAGACGGAACCGATCCCACAGCAAGAGACGGATTTTCGGGGTATGATCGACGCGGGCGCGGAGGTGGTGACAGGGGTTATGGCCCATGCGCCGCAAGCGCTGGAGACCCGGGATGGCAAGCTGATCCTGTACGGACTGGGCAACCTGTATTTCGACCAGACGTGGAGCTGGCAGACGCGGACGGGACTGGTGCCGCGACATACCATTTACAAGGGCAAGCTCATCAACACGGAACTGCTCGTAACCGTGATTGACAAGAACTTCCAGCTTCGCTGGGCAACGCCCGACGAGCGGATACAAGTATTGAAGAGTGTGTTTGACGTGAGCCGGTGGAACTGACGTGGTTCTACCGCAACCACGAAGGACCGAAGACACAAACGGGCACTAAGGCCCTTCCGGAAAGCTTTGTGATCCTTCAGTTCTTTGGTCCCTCGTGGTTAGCAGGACGTCTGCGGGAGTGCAAGTGCTGAAGCGATTTTTGACGACGAAAGAAGAGGATCTGCTCAAGGAAGAGCGGCGCCAGCTGACCCTCCTGCGCGCTCCCCTGAGCAGTCTCGATGCCAGCCAGGAAGACATGAGCGTTCTCGAGCGCTCGCTGCTCCAGCTGGACGAGTTGTTCTTGTTGGTCATCGTGGGCGAGTTCAACTCGGGCAAGACAGCCTTCATCAATGCGCTCCTCGGCGAGCGGTTCCTGACAGAAGGCGTCACCCCCACGACGGCGGCCATCCACATTATCCGCTACGGCGACGAACCAAAGCTGCTGCCCGGCGCGGCCACGCCCTATGGCGTGGGCGACCGGGATGTCATCGCGGTCACTTACCCCGTGGAATGGCTGCGCGACATCAACATTGTCGATACGCCGGGCACCAATGCCATCATCCGCAAGCACGAAGAAATCACCTCTGAGTTCGTTCCGCGCGCCGACCTCATCCTCTTCGTCACGTCTGCCGACCGGCCCTTCACCGAGAGCGAGCGCCAGTTTATCACGCGCATTCGCGACTGGGGCAAGAAGGTAGTCTTCGTGGTGAACAAGATCGACATCCACGAGGAGGCGGACGTTGTGGATGTATTGGGCTTTGTGAAGGAGAACGCGCAGGCGCTGCTCGGACGCGAGCCGATCGTCTTCGGAGTGTCGAGCCGGCAGGCGCGGCAGGCGAAGAACTCGGCCGATGCGGACGAGCGCACCCGCCTCTGGGCGCAAAGCCGGTTCGAGAGCCTGGAGCGCTACATCCTCGAGACGCTGGACGAGCAGGAGCGGCTGCGGCTAAAGCTCGCGAATCCGCTCGGCGTGGCGCAGAAGCTGGTCGAGAAGTATCTTGGGGTGGCCGGGGCGCGCCGCGAACTGCTAAAGGACGACGTCCAGACCGTCCGGACGATCGAGGCGCAACTGGGTGCGTACGAAGGGGACATGCGCCGTGAGTTCAAGTACCACCTGAGCCACGTGGACAACGTGCTCTACGGGATGGCGCAGCGCGGGGACAACTTCTTCGACGAGACGATCCGCATCCAGCGCATCCTCGACCTGATGAACGCGGACCGCATCCGGGGCATGTTCGAGCGCGAGGTCATCGCAGACACGCCGCTTCAAATTGAGACGCAGACGCGCGACCTGATCGATTGGCTGGTGGATCAGGATTACCGCCAGTGGCAGGCCGTCACGGACTACCTCAATAAGCGAATCGCGCGGCATGAGGCCGAGATCGTCGGCCAACTCGGCCCGTTCGAGATCAACCGCCAGCAGCTGATCGAGTCGGTGGGGCGGACCGCCCGGGAGGTCGTCTCGACCTACGACCATGAGGCCGAAGCGCGCGAGTTGGGGGATTCAGTGCAACGGGCAGTGGCCCAGACGGCCTTGGTCGAAGTGGGCGCGGTGGGGCTCGGTGCGCTTCTGGTCAAGGTGCTGGCCCTGACCGTGGCCGACATCACCGGCATACTGGCGGCCGGCGCCATCGCCGCGTTCGGCTTCTACATCATCCCCAACAAGCGGCGGCGCGCAAAGCTCGACCTGCAAGACAAGATCAACGACCTGCGCCGGCGGCTGGGCGACGCGCTGACCGGGCAGTTCGAGAGTGAGCTGACGCGCTCGCTGACGAATATCCGGTCGGCAATGCGGCCGTACACCCGGTTCGTGGAGACGCAGCAGGTGTCGCTGGCCGACACCGAGCAGGCACTGCAGGCGGCGCAGGCCAGCTTGCAGACCCTCGCGACGCGGGTGGGTGACCTGTAGGCACAAAGCCGGATTCTCGGGGCCGCTGCGATGACTTTCACGCTCAGGCTGTTGGCCGATGCCGATATCCCTGCGCTACAGCGCCTCTACGACCGCGCGCCTGAACTGTTCGTCAGGCTGCTCGGCGCGCCCGCGGCGCCCGACCAGGCGATCCGGGATTTTCTGGACGCGCTGAAGTCGCCGGGCCGTTTTCAATTCGCGATCGAGTTTCGCGCCGAGCTCGTGGGAATGGCAGACTGCAAGCTGGACGACGAGGAAGAGGGCGTGGCGCACATCGGAATGGTGCTTCTCGACGAGCCGTATCGCGATCCTGACATCCTCGCGTTGGTGGTCCGCGTGCTCGAGCGCTGGCTCGTAACCGAGTACGGCGTGCGGCGGATTGAGGTGGGTGCGCCGGCGAGCGCGGCCGCGGAGATCGCGTTCTGGCAAGGCCAGGGCTACGAGTTCACGGGCAACCAGTACCGACGCGAGCTGCCCGGCCGCGCGCCGCGGTTTTTGAGCATGGCGAAGGAAATCAAGCCGCCGGCCTAGTCAACCACGTTCGAGTGACAACTGCGAAGGATGTGAGCAGGGGGCCCTGCTCGCATCCTTTCTTTTTGCGCCGGACCCCTGCCCGGCGTCCCAGCCCAAACTAGCCCCGACATGGGGTTGCGTAAGCACACACGTGCGAGCTAAGCTTGTAGCGCGGCTTTCCCACTTTGCGAGTCGTTCAGTCGCTCATGTTCTCCCTCCTGAGAAGTCGATCCGCGGAACGCAAAAAAGGCCGGCAGGTGTCGTTCAAGCGGCGACCGGGTTCGAAAGATCGGGCCAGTGCGCATCCTCTCGATTTGACGTCCTGTGGTAAAATGAAAGTTCGTGGCACGCGCTCGGCCGCTGCGTGGCAGCACTCGGATTGCGCGTCGCGAACGCTCGTGCTACAATAGTACGTCCGTTCGCTTCTCCATGGAGGAATAGGGGTCATATGGGGCAGGATAAACTCATCGTGCGCGGCGCGCGCGAGCACAATCTAAAGAATGTGGACCTGGAGCTTCCGCGCGATCGCCTGATCGTCGTCACGGGGCTGTCTGGGTCCGGCAAGTCGAGCCTGGCATTCGATACGATCTATGCCGAAGGACAGCGGCGCTACGTCGAGTCCCTGTCTGCCTACGCCCGCCAGTTCCTGGGCCTGATGGAGAAGCCCGACGTGGACCAGATCGAGGGCTTGAGCCCCGCGATCTCCATCGACCAGAAGGGCGCCAGCCGCAACCCCCGTTCGACGGTCGGCACCATCACGGAAATCTACGACTACCTGCGCCTGTTGTACGCCCGAGTCGGCGTGCCTCACTGCCCGAACTGCGGCCGCATGATCAGCGCCCAAACGGTCGAGCAGATTGTCGACACGATTCTCTCGTATCCCGACGGCAGCCGCCTGCTGCTGTTGGCGCCGCTCGTTATTGCGCGCAAGGGCGAACACAAAGGCATCTTCGAAGATGTGCGCAAGGCTGGGTTTGTGCGGGTGCGCGTCGACGGCGAGATGCACGAAGTCGAAAACGCTCCCGAGCTGGACCGCTACAAGAACCACACGATCGAGGCGGTCGTCGATCGCTTGATCATCCGGCGCCCCGAGCCCGGCCGCGAAGACGAGATGAAGTCGCGGCTTGCCGACTCGGTGGAGACGGCGCTCAAGCTGGGCAACGGCGTGATGCTGCTGTCAGACCTCAGCGCACCCGGCGCGGACGGCAGCCAGGTCAAAGGGGCACAGGCCGACGAGGACGTCCCAGCCCAGGATGCGCAGACGCGCGACCGGCTCTTCTCAGAGCGGTTCGCGTGTCCCGTGTGCGGCATCAGCCTGCCCGAAATTGAGCCGCGCACCTTCTCCTTCAACAGCCCCCACGGCGCCTGCCCCACCTGCACGGGCCTGGGCAGCATGCTGGAGTTCGACCCGGACCTCATCGTGGACCGGGCCAAGAGCCTTGAAGGCGGGGCAGTGCGGCCCTGGGATCGCGACACGGCCACCATCTATCACGCGATGCTCCAGTCCGTGTCGGATCACTACCACATTCCCTTCAACGTGCCGGTGCAGGAGCTCAGCAAGGGCCAACTCGACATCATCGTGTACGGTGCGCGCAAGGGCGACGTAGTGCCGGTCCGTTACGTCAACAACGAGGGGCATGACCGTTACTTCCAGACCAACTATGAGGGCGTAGTGCCCAACCTGCAGCGCCGGTACCGCGAGACGCAGTCGGACTACATTCGTTCTGAGCTCGAGCAGTACATGACGGCCCGCCCCTGCCCCACCTGCGAGGGCAGGCGCTTGCGCCCCGAGGCGCTGGCAGTCACCATCACCGACCTGAACATCGACTCGGTCAGCCACTTCTCGATCACGAACGCGCTCGCTGTGGATCGAACAGCTGGCGGGGCTGGCGATCAGCGAAGAAACGCTCGGGGGCGACGGCAACGGCAATGGCGCCAATGGGCACGCGGCGATCAGCCATGTAGGCAGCGGCGTGCTGAGCACCTACAGTCCGCTGGAGGCGGCCAGGCGCATCGGCTCGTCAGAGACCGTGCCCACCAGCTCGCCGCTCTCGCAGCGGGAATATACGATCGCCCGGCAGATCCTGAAGGAGCTGCACGCCCGCCTGCGCTTCCTGACCGACGTCGGACTGGATTACCTGGCGCTCGACCGCCAAGCCGCGACCCTCTCGGGCGGCGAGGCGCAGCGCATCCGGTTGGCCACCCAGATCGGCTCGCAGCTGATGGGGGTGCTGTACATCCTGGACGAGCCCTCCATCGGGTTGCACCAGCGCGACAACGCGCGGCTGATCCGCACGCTGGAAGACCTGCGCAATCTGGGTAACACGGTCCTCGTCATCGAGCACGACGAAGACACCATGCGCTCGGCCGACTGGATCGTGGACATGGGCCCGGGCGCGGGCGAACACGGCGGCTATGTCGTCTGCTCGGACTGGCGCGAGGACTTCCTCAGGTGCGGCGACAGTCTGACCGCCCAGTACCTGCGCGGGGAGAAGCAAATCGCAATCCCTGACCTGCGCCGGCCGGGCAACGGCCAGTACCTTGTGATTCGCGATGCGACCGAGAACAATCTGAAGCACGTCGACGTCCGCATCCCGCTTGGCAAGTTCATCTGCGTGACCGGCGTAAGCGGCTCGGGTAAATCCAGCCTGGTTAACGAGGTGCTCTACAAGGCGCTGGCTATGCGAATCTATCGTGCCAAGGACAAGCCGGGCCGGCACGAGACGCATCGAGGGGATCGAGAACCTGGACAAGGTGGTCGACATCGACCAGTCGCCCATCGGCCGCACGCCGCGCTCGAACCCGGCAACATACACGAACCTCTTCACGGAGATCCGTGACCTGTTCGCTGCCCTGCCCGATGCGAAGATGCGCGGCTACAAAGCAGGCCGGTTCTCGTTCAACGTCAAGGGCGGCCGCTGCGAGGCGTGCCAGGGCGACGGCATCATCCGGATCGAGATGCAGTTCCTGCCTGACGTCTACGTGCCCTGCGAGGTCTGCCACGGCAAACGGTACAATCGCGAGGCCCTGGAAATCAAGTACAAGGGAAAGAGTATCGCAGACGTGCTCGACATGACGGTCGCGGAGGGGCTCGAGTTCTTCCAGAACATACCACCCCTGCGCAACAAGCTGCAGACACTGCACGAAGTGGGTCTGGGGTACATCCGCCTGGGCCAGCCTGCGACAACACTCTCGGGCGGCGAGGCGCAGCGCGTCAAATTGAGCAAGGAACTCAGCCGCCGGGCAACCGGCAAGACGCTCTATATCCTCGACGAGCCGACGACCGGCCTGCACTTTGACGACGTGCAGAAGTTGCTCCAGGTGCTCCAGCGACTGGTGGACCAGGGCAACACGATCGTGGTGATCGAGCACAACCTGGACGTCATCAAGTGCGCGGACTGGCTGATCGACCTGGGGCCTGAGGGCGGCGACAAGGGCGGCTGGATCATTGCCGAGGGCACGCCCGAGCACGTCACGCGCGGTCGAACGCTCCTATACGGGGCAGTTCTTGAAGCACGCGCTCGCGGGTTGGGAGGCCGTTCAGCCGTCTGACGTGATCGCAGCGATGGCGAAGAGCGGCGACGCCGAGACCGAACCTGAGGAATGGGAGCGATGAGCGCAGTGCCGGCCCTCACGCCGGCGCCGGAACTCCGCACGTATGCGGATAAGGTCCGGACCATTGCGTCCCACATCCGCACGGTGGCCGCGTGCGCCGGCCCGGTCAGCATTCTTGAGGCGGGCTGTGGGACGCGGTGGGATATCAGGCTGGGCGGGGTCGACTACACGCTGACAGGCGTGGACAGCGACGAAGCCGCGCTGAACTTGCGACTCAACGAGCAGCATGACATCGATAAGGCGGTGCTTGCCGACCTGCGCACGGTTGACTTTCCGCCCGAGAGCTACCACGTCGTGTACTGCAGCGACGTGATCGAGCACATCGCGGGCGCGGAGACGGTGCTGGCGAGGTTTGCGCACTGGTTGAAGCCGGGCGGCATCATGATTCTCGGCTTCCCCAATCGCGACTCATCCTACGGCTTCCTGACCCGGATCACGCCGCACCGGGCGCACATCGTCTACAAGAAGTATGTCCAGGGCGACAAGACTGCGGGCCAGCCCGGCAGGAGCCCGTTTCCCACTGCATTCGATACGGTCGTGTCGCGGAGGGGTATGCGAGCCTTTGCGCAACGCCAAGGCCTGGCCATTAAGGCGGAGTACCGGCGGGATCATGCCCTGGTGCGTAACCGCTGGCTGTGGCGGCTGATCCAGGGGGTGCTGTGGCTGGTGCACGTGACATCCGGCGGCCGGCTGACGCTCGACCATCGAGCGCTTCTGTACGTAATCGAGAAACCCGGTTGAGATAAGGCGATGAATCAGAAACGATACCATATCTGGACGATCGGCTGTCAGATGAACGAGGCAGACTCGGGACGGGTAGCAGCCGAGCTCGATGCACTGGGATATGCGCCCACGAGCGAGGCCGGTGACGCCGACGTCATCGTACTGAACACCTGCGTGGTGCGGCAGACCGCGGAGGACCGGGCCGTCGGCCGCTTGTGGTCACTGCGACCGCTAAAGCAGGAACACCCGGAGCGCGTGATCGCGCTGATGGGCTGCATGGTGGGCATCAAGCCGAACCAGGCCCTCAAGGAGCGCTTCCCCTTCGTCGACGTGTTTATGCCACCTTCTGACCCCGCGCCGCTCGTAGGTTATCTCAGCAGCGACGCCCTCGAAGCCGAAGCCCGCGTGCTGGAAGACGCGGAGACCACCGTCCGCTACGACTTCCAGGACTTCGCCGGCCCGGGGGCCGAAAGCCCGGAAGCGGCGGCCATGGGCCTGATTGAGCCGGATTGGGACGCGCCCCTCGGGGAAGGGATCCCGGAGGCCGGCCCGATCCTGGCGCCGACGGATCACTCGATCCAGAGCGTGCGGCACCTCTCGCTGAGCGGCGTCACGCCGGTAACGGCCAACGTGCCGATCGTTTATGGCTGCTCGCATGCGTGCACTTTCTGCATCATCCCGTTCAGGCGGGGGGTGGAGAGGAGCCGTCCGCTGGAGGAGGTCGTCCGAGAGGTGCGCGGGCTCGTGAGCCAGGGCGTGCGCGAGGTGACCCTGCTCGGCCAGATCGTGGACCGCTACGGCAAGGACTTTCCAGGCGGTCGGCCCGATCTTGCCGATCTGCTCGAGGCGGTCGACGCGATCGACGGGCTGTGGCGCATCCGGTTCCTCACCAGCCACCCCAATTACATGACGGATCGCATCCTCGAGGCGGTGGCGCGCTTACCGAAGGTCTGCGAACAGATCGAGATTCCCGTGCAGGCAGGCGACGACGACGTGCTCCTGGCGATGAAGCGGGGGTATACCACGGACCAGTATCGCCGGCTGGTGGCGCACGTGCGCGAGCGGATCCCGAACACCGCGATCCATACGGACATCATCGTGGGCTTCCCCGGCGAGACGACCGAGCAGTTTCAGCGTACGCACGGCCTGCTGAGCGAGCTGCGCCTGGACAAGGTGCACCTCGCCATGTACTCGCCCCGGCCCGGGACCGTCAGCGAGCGGCGAATGGAAGATGACGTGCCCGCCGTAGAGAAGAAGCGCCGGTGGGACGCGCTCGACGCAGTGCAGCGCGAGGTGCTGGCCGAGATCAACGGCCGGTCTCTGGGCGAAGTGGTCGAGGTGCTGGTCGAGGAGAACCACAAAGGCCGCTGGCGCGGCCGGACGCGCACCAACAAGCTGGTCTTTTTCGATCACACGGCCGACTGGCGCGGGAGGCTCGCCAACGTCCGCATCAGCTGGGCGGGGCCCTGGTCGATGATCGGCGAGGTCAGCGAACCATCCGAGAATTAGCTGGGGCCGGTCTCTGACCCAGCCCCAGCTGGCGCACGGGCCAGAGTACTTTCGGATGGATTCTAGAACAAAATGGGGGGCTGCGAGTGCAGCCCCCCATCGGTTATCTTAGCCCGCTACATCAGGGGATGCAGAGGGACTGGCCGAGATAGATCAGGTCCGCATTGCGGATGTTGTTGGCCCGGATGATGCTGCTGCCCGATACGCCGTACTTGCCGGCGACCTTGGCCAGCGTGTCACCCGACTTCACAGTGTGATGCGCCGCGCAGCTGCCTGTGCTCACTGCCACGGGGCGAGCCGCAGTCGTGGCGCCCGCCACCGGCGGGTCCTGGACATTAGTGAAGTTCACCGTCGCGCCCGTGTAGGTCGGCGGGACAGGATACGGGAATTTGACGGTCACGCAGACCGGCGTCTTGGCGATCCAGTGATCGCGCTGTTCCTCGCACACATTGATCGAAGCGCCGGGGAATGCCATCTCCGCGGTCTTGAGCTGGTCCTGCGTGAAGACATACTGGCCGAGTGCGTCGGTCGAGGTCGAGACGGACGTCTCGGTGCCGACCAGCGTCGCGGTGATCACCCAGCCGGGCAAGCCGACCAGGGTGCCCTTGTACGGCTTCTCCCAGGCCTCGAACCACTTCGTGCCCGAGATCTTCAACGTCCCGATGAGCTCCTGGTTCTCAAAGGTAGCCTCGACCGTCTCGCAGTCCATCAGGCTGACCGTGATGGGATTGTTGCCCAACACCTTCCAGCCGGACTGTACGGTCTCGGTGACCTTGTAGACGCCAGGGTACAGGCCGTCAAAGACGGCGCGGCCGTCGCCGCTAGTCGTCTTGACGATGGAGGTCGCGGTGCCGTCTGCCCGGCTGACCGTGAACTTCCAGCCTGCGATGGTGCCGAGTGGCTCCTTGCCCCCGTCCGAGTTCGTGCCGTAGCCCAGCTTGGTCACGATGATCTTCGGATGGCACACCGGCTCACGATTCTTGAAGACGATCGGGTTGATGGCGCCGATCGGTTGGTACTGATCGACGATCCGCTCGACGGGGTTCGGGGTCAGCGGCGTCCAGCCCGACTTAACGGTCTCGGCGACGCTCCACGTGCCCGGCGTCAAGGTCAACAGGCCCTGCCCGCTGGTGATGGTAGCCGTGACGACCTTGGCGAAAGGATCGCCGACCGGCGTGGCCGTGATGTTCCAGTTCTCGCCGGGCACCACGGTGCCGTCAAGTCGCTCTTCCCACTTGAGGACAGGGATGGTGACCAGGCGGCGGATCTTGAACAGGATACGGTAGCACGTGCTGCTCTTTGCGAGCGCAGTGGGGCCGGTCTCGGCCACCCCGCCGATTCTCGCCAGCGGTACGATGCCATTCCAGCCCTCGGGCAAGGGGAGCCGGAAGTTGTACGTCCCGGCAGCGAGGTTGGCGAACTTGAAGTAGCCGTCCTTGCCGACCGGTGCGGTCCCAACCTGCTGGTTGGTCGCCACGTCCCAGGCTTCCACGACGAGGGGCGGGTTGGTCTTCGTGCCATCCACCGCGAGCTCACGGTGGTTGATCACGTACCCATCCACGCAGACCTCGCCCTTGGCTTGCTGAACGCCGTTGGTGGTCGGGCCGTCCGCAAACGCTACACTGCCGACCAACAAGAGCATCAACAGCGCGGCCGCCAGGGCCAAGATGAACGTCCGTTGCTTGACCATGTATCCCTCCTCTGTACCATCAGGCAATGATGGGTCTGGGTGAGAC
Source organism: uncultured Chloroflexia bacterium (assembly GCA_963810095.1). Taxonomy (GTDB): domain Bacteria; phylum Chloroflexota; class Anaerolineae; order CG2-30-64-16; family CG2-30-64-16; genus JALOOB01. The sequence continues at coordinate 80,577 of CAWEMM010000001.1, forward strand.
CCTGCATGAGTGACAATCCGGATTTCGGCTGGCAAACAGGGCGCCAACCCCCTGCCTGGCGACCACCCTCCTACGAGCAGCCCTTTGCACGCTCGTGGCGCCGCAGCCCATCCAACGGTGACCGCATGCGACGTCTCCGTGAGCAGCGAGTGAGACGCCGCATGCTCGGACCACTTGTGCTTACTGCTGGTCCGAGCATGATGAGCAGCGACGGGCAAGTTCGACGCGCTGCAGTTCACCCTCCGTCAGGGTCAGGGAATGCAGAGCCGCTGCCCCACGTAGATCAGGTTAGCATTCTTCAGGCTGTTACGCTGCGCGATCGCCTGCACCGAAGTGCCGTAACGGACTGCGATCTTCGTGAGCGTATCGCCGGGCCGGACCACATACCAGGTGCACGAGCCGCCCGGTGGCGGGTTCGTGCTGCCGCCCTTGCATGGCACGACAAGCCGCTGGCCCAGGATCAGGATATTGGGATTGCGGATGCCGTTGGCCGATGCCAACTGCTCTACGGTCGTCCCGTACTTGGCTGCGATGTCCTTGAGTGCGTCCCCGTTCTGCACGACGTAGTAGCACGGACCGACGACGACGGGCGGCGTGACTCCGGCCGTCGAGCAGGCCACCACCTTGATCGCGTCCAGGTTGACGTTCAGCTCGCGCTGCGGGGTGCCCCACTTCTTCCAGGCCCGGAAGCCGATAATGGTCTTCCCCGCCGGCGCCGTGAACCGGGTGCCGAACGACGACATGAAGCCCGGTGCAGTGCGCACGAAGAAGTTGTCCCACGGCAGCTCGGTCCAGTTAGTGATGTCGGCCTCGCTCGGATCGGCATCGGCCGGTGCGTAACCCCACTGCACCCGATACCGCCACCGGTCTTCATTCGGGTGGGAGGCTTCCTGGCGGATCATGCCCCAGGCCGAAACCTGGTAAGTGGCGCCGGCCGTTAAGCCGTTGACGACCTGGTAAATGCCGGCGAAACGATCGGGGTCGGAGGCCGCCCGGCCCCAGGTATTGATCTCGATCAGCTGGCCGTGCGTGCCGTCCTTGACGACGGGCGCCCACATCTCGTCGTAGAACCCGTAGCTTGCCGCGCCGCCGTTCGTGAAGGAGCTCCAGTTCTTGCCGACGCCGTTGACAAAGCCGCTCTCAAAATCACCGTTCGCGAGGAATGTGCCGCCCCCACAGCTGAGCACCGGGGGCGCCACCGGTTGCACCGGCTTCGGCGCCGTAGCCTGCTCGACGGGGCCCGGCAAGATCACGACGGGATTGGCCAGCTGAACCGGCTGCCGAACGACCTGGCCCGTGAGGCTGACCGCGTCGATGTTGACGTCGAGCTCCTTGTAGGAGTTGCCCCACTTCTTCCAGGCCCGGATGAACAGCGTGATTTTGCCGCTGGGCGCCGCGAAGGTCGTCGCGAAGCTCTGCAGGCCCGTAGGCGCAGTGCGCTCGTCGATCTTGTCCCACGGCAGTTCCACCCAGTTCGTCACCTTCGTCCAGTCCGTCGAGCCATCGGACGTGTATCCCCACTGGACGCGGTAGCGGAACTTGTCCTCGTTCGGGTCGGGCTGATGCTCGCGCATGCCGCCCTGCATCTTGAGCGTGTAGCTGGCGCCCTTGGTCAAACCGACCGTCTGATAAATGCCTGCGAAACGGTCGGGCTGCGAGGCCGCGTACTGCTTGGTGTTGATCTCGATGAGTTGACTGTGGAGGCCGTCGGCGATCACCGGGGTCCATTGATCGTCGTAGAAGCCGTAAGCTGCATTGCCGCCGTTGGTGAAACAACCCCAATTCGCGCCGACCATCCCGCAGCCCGGGATCATCACGAACCCACCCTCGAAATTGCCGTTCTGGATCACGTCCATCGTGGCGACGGCGAGTCCCGTCGAACTGCCGAGCGTGAGGCTGACCAGGATCGCGAGAGCGAGGGCAAGCGCCATCAGGCGCCGGGGATTCCTCAGGAATCGCATAGGATCCTCCTTCTCAACCAACCGTGCCTCACGTAGTGCAACGACTTGGGTGGCTGCGACCGTACGCGGGCAAACTCACAAGCTACGGGACATATCTCGCGCGGATTGTAGCACATGTGCCGCGCGAACGCAATAGGGTTATTCTTCCAATTCCATCACAATTACATTTTCGGCACACCTCCTGACAACTTTTAGCGCGCGATGCTAAATCTTATGTTAAGTAGATGAGGTTTTGCCCTCGTTCAGCCAGGCAATTTCGGCTATTGCGGTCTCCAGGTCAGTGCGCGCTCGCTCGGCGTACGCGGCGTAGCGCCGCCGCTTGTCACGCACAGTGGGCTCCAGCTCGGGCAGCAGGCCGAAGTTCGCCTTCATGGGTTGGAAGCCGGCCGGGTCCGCGTGCGTTACGTAGTGTAGCAGCGCACCCAGCATGGTCGTCTCGGGCCATTCGACGGGCTGATGCCCCGCCAGCACGGCCCACGCGTTCAACCCGGCCGCGAGCCCGCTCGCAGCCGATCCAACGTAGCCCTCGGTGCCGGTCAACTGGCCGGCGAAGAACAGGTCGTCTCGGGTGCGCCACTGCAGCGTAGGCCGCAGCAGCCGCGGGCTGTTGATGAAGGTGTTGCGGTGCATCTGGCCGAAGCGCACGAACTCGGCGTTCGCCAGCCCGGGGATCATGCGCAACACGCGCTCCTGATCCCCCCACTTGATGTTCGTCTGGAAACCGACCAGGTTGTAAAGGGTGCCCGCCGCGTTGTCCTGGCGCAGTTGAACGACCGCATAAGGTCTGCGGCCGGTGCGCGGGTCCCGAAGTCCCACGGGGCGCATGGGCCCGAAGGCCAGCGCCATGGGATCACGTGCGGCCAGCACTTCGATGGGCAGACAGCCCTCGAAATAGCGCCGCGTCTCGTCCTGCTCGAACTCGCGGAGGCTGATCTTCTCCGCGTCGTTGACCGCCTGCACAAAGGCGATGTATTCGTCCTTGTCGAGCGGGCAGTTGATGTAGTCGCCTTCAGGCTCGGCTGGTTCGCCATTGCCAGCGCTGGAGTCCACTCCTGGCGCAGGCTTCGCATAACGGCTCTGGCGGAACGCAATCGACAGGTCGACCGTGTCGACCGCGACGATCGGCGCCATGGCATCGAAGAAGTAGAGCGTCTCTTCGCCTGCCAGCGCCCGTATGACCTGGGCAAACGGCGCAGATGTGAGCGGTCCGGTTGCGACGATAGTCGGCTGGCCCTCGGGCAGCGCCAGCACCTGCTCGCGCATGACCGTAATGCCCGGGTGGCCCTCGATGGCCGCCGTCACCCCCGCCGCGAACGCGTCACGGTCCACCGCCAGCGCACCCCCCGCCGGCACTGCATGCTCGTCGGCAACCCGGATGATCACCGAACCCAGACGGCGCAGTTCTTGCTTAAGCACGCCCAGCGCCCGGTCCGGCAGATCGGATCCGAGGCTGTTCGAGCACACCAGCTCGGCCATTTCGGCCGTCTGGTGCGCGGGGGTCATCGTGCCCGGCCGCATCTCGTACAACAGGACGGACGCCCCGCGCTCCGCAGCCTGCCAGGCCGCTTCCGCGCCTGCCAGCCCTGCACCGATGACGACGACGTCGTGCTTCTCTCCTGTCACTCTCACCAGCTCCACCTTGGGTCGATGCTGCCGTTTAAATGAACGGGCCAATCGACTGTTTTGTCGTGTTCCCTGATAAGAATGACGCCAGGAGTGACGGAAAGTAACGGGAATATCTGGTGCTTGCGCCGGATTATACACCGTTCGGACAAGAAAGCAAATGCTAATTTCTGGATATGGCGTGAGCCCGGAGATTGCGACGCTAGTCCGCGCCCGGGGCGTCTCTCGCCCGCCGCAGCCGCGCAACCTTGACAGGCTCCGCGAGCGGGTATCCTGCGCTCGGTTCAGGCTTTCACAGACGAGGAGGCGCCCCGAGGCATGCGTACAGTCGACATCATCACCAAGAAGCGCGACGGCGGCGAGTTAACGCGGGCGGAAATCGACGCGTTCATCCAAGGTTATGTCGCCGGCGACATCCCGGACTATCAGGCCGCCGCTTGGGCGATGGCCGTGTTCTTCCGGGGGATGAGCTCCGCCGAAACAGCCATGCTCACGGAGGCGATGGCCTTTTCGGGCGATACGCTCGACCTGCACGACACGCTGCCGTTCATCGTCGACAAGCATTCATCAGGGGGGGTGGGCGACAAGACCACGCTGGTCGTGGGCCCCATGGTCGCAACGCTCGGAGTGCCCGTCGGGAAGATGTCGGGGCGGGGGCTCTCCTTTTCCGGCGGCACGCTGGACAAGCTCGAATCGATCCCCGGCTTCAGCGTGCGGCTCAGCCTCGACCAGTTCAAGCGCCAGCTCAAGGAGATCGGTCTGGTGGTTGCGGGGCAGACGAAGGAATTGGCGCCGGCGGACGGCAAGCTCTACGCGCTGCGCGACGTCACCGGGACGGTGCCCTCGCTTCCGCTCATCGCCAGTTCAATCATGTCCAAGAAGATCGCGGCGGGCGCCGACGCGATTGTGTTGGATGTGAAGGTTGGCCAGGGCGCTTTCATGGAGACGGTGCCCGCCGCGACCGAGCTGGCCCAGCTGATGGTGGATATCGGGCGGCATCTGGGGCGCAAGATGGCGGCGCTGATCGGCGATATGAGCCAGCCGCTGGGCTTGGCCGTGGGGAACGCGCTGGAGGTCAAGGAGGCGGTCGCGACGCTGCGCGGGGCAGGGCCGGCCGACTTCGTCCGGCATTGCGTCGACGTGTCGGCTGCCATGCTTATGATCGCCGGCCTGTACGACGATCCGTACGCAGCGGGCGCTGCGGCTCACGGGGCGCTCGCCGATGGCCGGGCCTTCGACAAGTTCCGGCAGTTTGTCCTGGCACAGGGCGGCGACCTGGCCTATGTCGACGATCCTGAGCGGCTGCCCGCGCGCCGCGTTCGTCGCGGAATTAGCGGCGCCCGTGGACGGGTATATCCACCGGGTAGATGCGCGCGAGGTTGGGTATACGGTCGTGGACCTGGGGGGCGGACGCGCCCGCAAAGAGGACGCGATCGAGCCTTCAGTGGGGGTGATGCTGGCGCCGTCGACGAAGGTGGGCCATCCGGTGCAAACCGGGCAGCCACTGCTGACAGTTCATGCGGCGAGTGCCGAGAGCCGCGATGCAGCGCTGGCGCGGCTATCACACGCCATTGTCATCGGCGCGGAGCCTGTGGAGGCGCCCCCGCTGATCCACCGGGTCATTCGCTAGGGGGTCGGTCTCGCAAGCCGGGTGGGCCGGCCATGTGCTTGGATGTCGGCGGCCAGGGCCTGTAACAGGGTCCTGGCCGCTGCCTTTGCCTCGGCCGCCTGGGTGGCGAAGTCGCCGTCGAGCGGATCGCCAGACGGCACTGGCTGGACGGGGATGTTGCTGCCCTGGAGGATCGGCGCCGCCACGGCCGCAGTCTCGGCCGAGAATGGACCGACGACGGCGACCACGTCCGGGTCGAGGGCCAGGGCTTGGGCCTGCTGCTCGGCGGTCACAGGGTCGAGGCTGTCGTTGAAGGCCACCACCAGCACCCGATACGATCCCAATGCGCCGGACACGTTGGCTTCGGCCGCGGCCGCCTTGATCTCGGGCAGGACCGCGTAGCCAAGCTCGCGGCCGCGGCCCTCGAAACGGCGCGATGACGCCGAGCTTGACCACAGGCGCGGCACTGCCGGGGAGTGTGCAGGCGGTGAGGAGGACGGACACAAGGACGCCAAGCAACACGATGCCGCGAGAGTGCGCCCGGCCCGGTTGTCTCGCACGCATCTCGCACTCACCATCACGCTCCCCCGCTACTTCTGATAGTTCGCGATGTTCTGTTGGTGCTCGGCGAGCGTCGTCGCGAACACGTGGCCCCCGTCGCCCGTGGCGACGAAGAAGCAGTACTTCGTGTCGGCCGGCTTCACTGCCGCCTCGATTGCAGACAGGCCGGGGCTGGCAATCGCCGCGGGCGGCAGGCCCGCTCGCAGGTACGTGTTGTAGGGCGATTGAACGGTCGAGTAAGCCTCGACGCTCGGCGGCTTCCACCACCACTCGCCGGGCCGGCCCGCGGCGTACTGCACCGTCGGATCGGCCTGCAGGTACGCGCCGCCGGTCTCCCTGCTGCATGCGCCGCTGGCGCGGTTCCAATACACACTGGCGACCAGTGGTCGTTCATCTGCCCGGGGCGCCTCCCGCTCGACGATGGAGGCCATGATGACGACCTGCTCGAGTCCGCGCCCCGCCTGGCCCGCGCTGGCCAGCGTGTCGTGGTTGACCTTCGCCTGGAAGTTGTCCAGCATGCGCTTCAGCAGGTCTGAAGGCTGCGCGGGCACCGGCAGACGGTATGTATCGGGGAAGAGGTAGCCCTCGAGGGTCGTGAGCCCGGCCGGCAGCCAATCGTACTCGCCGATCGCACCTGCCGACGCGCTGCCGCCCTGCACCATGGCCAGGAAGGCCGACCCATCCATCACGCCCTTCACGTCGAGCAGCTCGGCCACTTCCTCGGCGCGCATGCCTTCGGGCACGGTGAACGTGATTTCCTCATAGCGCGCCCGCTGCAGCCGGTCGGCAATCTCCGCCATGGTCATGGCAGGCGAGATCTCGAACGTCGCCGGCAGCCAATTTCTGATCGATCGCCGTTGTAGCGCATATAGCGGCGGAACAGGTCGCGTCCTTGATGAAGCCCTCTTCCTCGAGGCGCGTCGCGACGCTCAGCGCAGTCTCGCCGCTGTCGATCGTGAAGATCTTGCGCTTGTCTTCCGTGCTGGCCGGGGTGTCGATCGCGGCCTGCTGGGTGCGCAAATACAGGCCCGTCAGCCGCTGCTCGATGGTCGCGGGCTGCAAGTCGAGCGGCTGCTCGGAGGCAGGCTTGAGCAAGGCCACGTGGGCCGGCTCGGGCACGTCGTTCAGCTGGGCCGACACGAAGCTGACCGCCACGAAGCCCAGGACCGCGAGGGCCGAGAGCGGCACAAGAAAGAGCATGAAGCGTAATATGAGATGAAGCGCCCGGTGCATCAGAGGGCCTTCCTCCTTCGAGCTATCGAGAAAATCCGCCAGGATCAGGGCGGCAGCTGCGGCGTCGATCCCGGTCCTGCCACCCGCCTCGGCGAGGCGCTCTGCGGCGTCGACGGACGACAGCGTCTCATCCCAGAACGCAACGGGCACGTCCAGGCTGCCGGCAAGCCGTCCCGCGTAGCGCCGGGTCCAGCGGGCCTGTGATCCCGACGCCTCAACCGCGCCCTCGGCGCCCGGCTCCCCGGCGTCCGCGCCGGGCATACCCACGAGCACGCCGACGGCACGCTCACGACGAACGAGGTCGGCGATGGCCGCGAAGTCTTCCGCACGCGTCGCATGCCGCCGCACGACGTCGAGCGGCGACGCCAGCATGCCCGCTTCGTCGCACACCGCCACGCCGATACGCGCCTGCCCCAAGTCGAGTGCCAGCAGGCGGCCGGCAGGCAAGTCAAAGGCCGAGGGCAGAATGGACATGAGCGCGCTACGGCTTCATCGCCAGCCGTGCGGCCTCGTCCCAATCCACGTCGACGCGGATCCGCCACGGCAGGGACGGCAAGTTGAGCGGGATCACGTACGGCAGCCAGTCGGGGCCCAGCGCGATCTCGGGCGGCCGCGCGAGCGCGAAGCGTTGCTGGAGCACGGCAGTCGCCTGCATCGGGGGCCATGCCCATGACCGCGCTGCGGACCGCCGCCGTGTCGACCGGCCGGAGAACAGTCCCTTCGGCGGTCACCGAGAAGCCCACGCCGCCGTCCTTGCCCGTCACGACCGAGCCCGGGATGAACTTGATCGTGTCGGAAATCAGCCGGGTGCCGGGGGGCATCGTCTCCTGCAGCTTCGGCGAGCGCGGCCTTGTTGGCCTCTGCCTGGTCGACCGCGAGGCCGACGGCCTGCACGCTCATGCTGAGGAACAGGTCTTCGGACACCTCGCCGACGAACGGCGTGAACGAAGGCGAGAGGGGCAGGTAGCTGATCGACTCGGGCGAGATGAAGCTTGCCCTTCACGTCGCGCTCGACCAACTTGTCGAACGCCTGCTTCTTCAATTCCTCGAACAGCTGCGCCTGCAGCCGCGTCTTGTCTTCCTCGGTCACCACCGGCTGGGGGGCAGTGGTGCCGCCGCCAAAGCCGGCGTCGTTGGAGACGGCGACAGAGAGTGAGAGCGGGCCCTCGACGCGGGTCACCGTGCCTGCCCGAGCGTTGCCGTCTGGACCGGGCAGCAGCGCCTCGACCTGCGCGACGGCGCGGCCATTGGGCCCCAGGTCGGTCGCAGCCAAGTGTGCCGATACTGAAAGTTGTTGCCGGTGGCCGTCGAGACGACGGTGCCCTGGGGAATCTTGATCCCCCGGCTGGTCATGTTGATGAAGACGACCCGGCCGCGCGCCTTGCCTGCGGGCTCGGGCCGGCGCCCCGTCGTCTTCGTGCGCGCCTCGCCCGACAACCTGCACGCTGATCGGTCTGTGCAGGCACAACGCCGGCCTCGACGTCGGTGCGGGCATCGGGCACGGCCTGCAGTTGGACGGTGGCGCGGATGGGCTCAGAGGCCGGCGTAACGACGATCTGCGCCGCCGGGACCACGGCCATCAGTGCGTACAACAGGACGGCGAACAGCACGACCAGCGCCAACAGCAGCCCAAGGGTCTGCCACCAGGGGCTCGGACGACGGGCGAACGACCGGACATACTCGAACGGCCGGAAGCCCGAAGGGGACGTTTTTTGAAACACGCCCGGACCCAGGGGCACGACAACTTGCGCGTCGGGCGGGCGGCGCCGGGAGGGCGCAGGGAGCGTGACGCGGTGCCACCGGGCGCGCTCGGCGCGGCTCAGTGCTCTGGAAGGTGCTGATACCCTCCCGGCCCAACGCCCTGCGCGAACCAACGTGGCGCGTGACAAACGCAACCTCAACCCCCTGATACGCCGCCTCGCGACGGATCACGGCGGCTGCGGGAGCATCGATGTGCAGATGCCCCGGCAGGACAAAGAGGACCCGCTCGCCGCGGGAGGTTGCTCGCAGCCCAGCCAGAATACCGGCGAGACCGTCGACCGCGCCGCCCTGAACTTCCTCAGAGCTCCGCGGTCGATCGCCTTCGCCCAAGATGTGCGTTATCGTCATTTCTTCAGTTGCTGGCGCACCACGTCTGGAACCTGCGCCAATGCCTCGCTAAGTTTGGATAGATCGCGGCCGCCGGCCTGTGCCAGGCTCGCGCGACCGCCGCCGCCCCCGCCGACGACCCGGGCAACCGCCTTGACCAGGTCGCCTGCATGCGCGCCGCGAGTCAAGCAGGTCGTCGGTGACCGCTGCAATAAACTGCGGCTTGTCGTCGATGGCCGTTGCCAGCACGACGACCGCGGAGCCGAGCAACTCGCGGAGCTTGTCGCTCATCTCGCGTAAGGTCTGCATGTCCGCACCGGGCACTTCGGCCGTCACAACCTTGGCGCCATCCACGTCGACCGCGGCGGCCGCCAGCCGGTCGGTCTGCTGCATGGCGAGCTGTGCCTTTAACCGGGCGTTCTCTTTCTGGCTTGTTTGCAGCTCGGCGTACAGGTTGCGCACGGCCCGGTCGATCTGGTCGGGCTGTACTCGGAGGACGGCCGCAGTCTGGTCGAGCAGGCGGAGGCGGCTTTGCGCCAGGTGCTGCGCCTCGCGGCCGGTCACGGCCTCGATGCGCCGCACGCCCGCGCCGATGCTCTCCTCGGACACGATATGGAAGAAGGCGATTTCGCCGGTGTGCGCGACGTGGGTGCCGCCGCACAACTCCTTCGAATACACGTCGTCCTCCCAGCCCACCTCGACCACCCGGACCTCGTCCCCGTACTTCTCGGTAAACAGCGCGGTTGCCCCGCCGGCAACGGCCTCGCGGTACGGCATCTGCTCGAACTCGACGGGCAGGTCCTCGAGCACGACCGCGTTCACGCCTTCTTCGATCGTGTCCAGCTCGTCCTGCGTCAGCATGGACGAGTGGGTGAAGTCGAAGCGCAGGCGGTCGGGCGCGACCACCGAGCCGGCCTGGTGGACGTGCTCGCCCAACAGGTCGCGCAACTCGCGGTGCAACAGGTGCGTGGCCGTGTGGTTGCGCATGATGTCGAGCCGCCGGTCGAAGTCGACCTCGACCCAACAGGGATCGCCGACTTCCGGCGCGCCGCCGGTGACCTCGCCGATGTGGACGATCAAGCCGGGCACAGGGCGCCGGGTGTCCGACACCGCGATCTCCCAGACGATTTCGTCCGTGTCGCCTTCGTAGCGGGTGATGAAGCCCACGTCGCTTACCTGCCCGCCAGACTCCACGTAGAACGGCGTGACGGGGGTAACCACTTCAACCTTATCGCCTGCCCGCACCCGCGCGACGCGCTGGCCCTCGCGGACGAAGGCCGCGACCTTCGTCTCCAGCTCGAACTCATCGTACGGGTCCTGCTTCACACCCGCGGGGGCCAGCAAGCCTTCGGCCTTCAGGTCGCGCAACAGGTCCAGATACAACTGCACCCCTTCAGTCGCGTGGACGGCAAACTGCCCCGATGCCCTGGCACGCTCTTTCTGCTCGTTGAGTGCCGCCTTAAAGGCGTCGACGTCGAGGCTCAGGCCGTGCTCGCGGACCACGTCTAGCGTGAGGTCGAGCGGGAAGCCGTGCGTGTCGTACAGGCGGAAGGCATCCAGGCCAGGAACAACGGTCTGCGAGCGCTGTTTGACCCCGGCAATCAACTCGTCGAGGAGCGCGAGCCCGTTGGTTAGCGTCGTTCCGAAGCGGCTCTCTTCCAGCTCGATGTTGTTCAGAATGAATTCGCGCCGGCGCACCAGCTCGTCGTATTGCCCGCCCATCAAGTCGATCACGGTCTTGGCGACTTCGGCCAGGAACGGCTTGGTGAAGCCAAGCATGCGGCCGTGTCGGGCAGCCCGCCGCAGGATCAGGCGGAGCACGTAGCCCCGACCCTCGTTCGCCGGCATGACGCCGTCGCCGATCAGGAAGCTGATGGCCCGGGCGTGGTCCGCGATGACGCGGTACGAAACGGCGCGAACCTCATTCTGCAGGTCGCGGGAAACGTCCCGGCCGACGCCCGACTCCGCCAGCAGCTTCTGGGTCGCCTCGATGATCGGCGCGAAGAGGTCGGTCTCATAGTTGCTGCGCTTGCCCTGCAGCACCTGGACAACGCGCTCGAAGCCCATCCCGGTATCTACATGACGCGCGGGAAGGGCGGAGAGTTCCCCTTCTGCGTTGCGGTTATACTGGATGAAGACCAGGTTCCACAGCTCGATATAGCGCCGGCAGTCGCCGTTCACGCGGCAGACATGGCCCGGCACGCCCTGCTTGTCGCACCGGTCGGGCCCGAGGTCCATGTGGATCTCGCTGCAGGGACCGCACGGCCCGGTGTCGCCCATCTCCCAGAAGTTCTCCTTGCGGCCGAAGAAGACGATGTGCTCTCGCTGGATGTCCGTCTCCGAACGCCAGTAGCCGGCGGCCTCGTCGTCGCGCTCGATCTGGCCCTTGTTGTCCTCGAAGACGGTGGCCCACAGCCGGTCCTTGGGCAGCCCCCACACCTGCGTCAGCAACTCCCAAGCCCACGCAATGGCTTCCTTCTTGTAGTAGTCGCCGAATGACCAGTTGCCCAGCATCTCGAACAGGGTGTGATGGTAGGGCGAGCGCCCCACATCTTCCAGGTCGTTGTGCTTGCCGCTCACGCGCATGCACTTCTGCGCGTCGGCCACCCGCCGCGATTTCGGCTCGGCCATGCCGAGGAAGAAATCCTTGAACTGGTTCATACCCGCGTTGGTGAACAGGAGCGTTGGATCGTCCACAGGCACCAGCGAGGCGCTGGGCACGATCTGGTGTCCCTTACCGCGGAAGAAATCGAGGAACTGCTGGCGAATCTGCGCGCTTGAATACTTCTGGGTCATTCGGTAAACCTCACAGGATAGACAAGGGAAGGCGCGCTGAATCATTCCGCCAGCGCGCCGTAAGCATTTATTTTACGGGAGAAAGGGGGTATTGTCAAAGACATTGTACGCTCGACGATGCGTGTCTCCTTTGCCCACAGCTTGCTGCGGCGCGATAATTCCCCTGCTCCACCTGCACAGCCAGTGGCGCGCCGCTGCAAATTACCACACGAAGGACCATTCCATGACTTCCATCCAGTCCATCGTCGAGCAAATGACGCTCGAAGAGAAGGCCGCCCTGTGTACGGGCGCTACGGCGTGGACGACCACGCCGATCGAACGACTCGGCGTGCCCGCCATGTGGGTGTCGGACGGGCCGCACGGCGTGCGCCGGGTGGCCGAAGCCACCGAGTTGACCATCGAGGCGCTGCCGGCCACGTGTTTCCCCACGGCTTCCCTGCTGGCAGCCACCTGGGACCGCGACCTGATCCACGAAATGGGGCAAGCCCTGGCCGAAGAGGCCATCGCCTTGGGCGTGGACGTGCTGCTGGGGCCGGGCGCGAACATGAAGCGCACGCCGGTCTGCGGGCGCAACTTCGAGTACTTCTCCGAGGACCCGTTCCTGGCCGGCGAGATGGCCGCGAGCTTCATCGACGGCGTGCAGAGCAAAGGCATCGGCACGTCGCTCAAGCACTACGCGGTCAACAACCAGGAATACAAGCGTATGGTCATCGACGCGGTGGTGGACGAGCGCACGCTGCGCGAGATCTACCTGCCCGCGTTCGAAACGGCCGTCAAGAAGGCGCAGCCCTGGACGGTCATGTGCTCGTACAATAAGATCAACGGCGTCTATGGCTCGGAGCAGCACCACCTGCTCACCGAGCTCCTCAAGGACGAGTGGGGGTTCGAGGGGTTCGTCGTGTCGGACTGGGGCGCGGTGCACGACCGGGTGAAGTCGCTGGACGGCGGGCTCGATCTGGAGATGCCCGGCCCACGGCCCCGGCGCACGCAGGCGCTGGTCGACGCGGTGTGCGGCGGGCAGCTGGACGAGGCGCGGCTGGATGAGGCCGTGCGGCGCATCCTGCAGATGGTCTTCAAAGCGGCCGAAACGCCGAAGGGCCGGCCATTTGACCAAGCCGCGCACCACGCGCTGGCGCGCAAAGTGGCGGCGGAAGGCATGGTGCTACTGAAGAACGACGGCATCTTGCCGCTCGAGAACGTGGGCCACATCGCGGTCATCGGACGTGCCGCCCAGGAGCCGTACTTCCAGGGTGGCGGCAGCTCACACATCAACCCCACGCAGGTCGACCTGCCACTGGAGGAGCTACGGAACCTGGCCGGCGGGGCCGAGATCACGTTCGCCGAAGGGTATCCGACCGACGACAGCCGCCAGCCCGCGCTGATCGAAGCGGCAGTGGCCGCGGCGAAGCAGGCCGACGTCGCGCTGCTCTACGTCGCCCTGCCCTCGTGGAAGGAATCCGAAGGGTACGACCGGGCCGACCTCGACCTGACCGGCCAGCAGGTGGCGCTGATCCAGGCCGTGACCGCCGCGCAACCGAGGAGCGTCGTCATCCTGAACAACGGCTCGGCCGTGACAATGAGCGAGTGGATCGACGGGCCGGCTGCCGTGCTCGAAGCCTGGATGATGGGCCAGGCCGGCGCGGGCGCGATCGCCGACGTGCTCTTTGGCGTGGTCAACCCCTCGGGCAAGCTGGCCGAGACCTTCCCGCTGCGGTTGTCGGACACGCCTGCCTTCGTCAACTATCCGGGCGAGGGCAACACGGCTCGCTACGGCGAGGGTCTTTTCATCGGCTACCGGTACTATGACGCCCGCCGCCAGCCGGTGCTGTTCCCATTCGGGCACGGCTTCAGCTACACGACCTTCGCCTATCACGACGCGGTCGTTTCGAGCCCCACGTTCCGGGATGTCGACGGGGTGACGGTCACGGTATCCGTGACGAACACCGGGAAGGTCGCGGGCAAGGAGACCGTGCAGGTCTACGTGCACGACCGGAAGGCCGGCCTCGTGCGGCCGCCGAAGGAACTCAAAGGCTTCGCCAAGGTGGAGCTGCAGCCGGGTGAGACGAAGCGGCTCAGCATTTCGCTCGATTTCCGGGCGTTCGCCTACTACCACCCGGCTTACGGGCAATGGATCACGGAAGATGGCGAATTCGACATCCTGATCGGGGCCTCGGCGGCCGACATCCGCTGCACGGAGGTCGTCACGCTGCAGTCGACCCTCGACCTGCCGAGCCTGCTGGACAAGGAATCGACGATGCGCGAGTGGCTGGCCGACCCCCGCGGGAGACCGGTCGTTGGGCCGATCGCCGACCAGATCGCGGCCCGCATGCTTGCCATCTTCGGCGAGGAGCAGAGCGAGCCGGAGAGCGGCATCACCGACTTCCTGCTCGACATGCCGCTGCTCGGCGTCCTGGAGTTCGACGAGAGCGTGCTGCCCGCGCCGGCCGAGGTGCTGCTGGCGGGGATGCTGGCGCAGGTGCACGGGTAACTCGCGTTCCCGAATCCTGGCCCCGCTCTGCGGACGGCGGCCGGATGCGCGTCGAGTCGACGCGCATCCGGACGTCGTCTAGCGTCCTGCCGCAAAGATTAGCAGGAGATGAAAGGGTAGGATGGCTGACTTCCCGGGCTTTCAAAACGAGTATAGCATCTTCGTCATGGAGATCATGTATTGATGACAAAGACAACGATGCGCCTGGCCCTGGTTTTCCTGGCCTTGGTCCTTCTGAGCAGCTGCGGGAAGCCCGGCCGTGCCGAGTCTACCCCGCCCGGTTCCCGCGTGGGGCAGGAGCCGGCGTACCAGATTGCTACCGGCACGCCGCGCGCAGCGACCGCCACGCCGCGGGCAGCCCTGAGCCCGACGCCCAGCAGTGCTCCTTCGGCGACGCCCCGCCCAGCGCCTACACGGACGGCCCTGCCAACAGCCGAGCCGCCAATCACGTTTGCGGTCATCGGCGATCACGGAGCGCATTCAGAGGGCGAGAAGCAGGTCGCCGCGCTGGTCGACGGGTGGAGACCGGACTTCATCCTCGATACGGGCGACGCCTACTATTCCGCCGCCGGCGGCGACACGACGGACAAGTACGATCGCTCGGTCGGCGCGTATTACTGCGACTACCTGAAGGATGTGACCACCATGGGCACGGACTGTCCGCATGGCGCCGCGGACACAAACCGGTTCTTCCCCACACTGGGCAACCACGACTACTCAGACGCCTCGCTCGATAACTACCTGAAGTACTTCAAGCTGCCGGGCGATGGCTTCACGAACACCTCGGGCAACGAGCGCTACTACGATTTTGTCTGGGGGCCAGTCCACTTTTTCGCGCTGAACTCCAACACGATGGAGCCGGACGGCACGAAGCCCGACTCGAAGCAAGGTCAGTGGTTGCAGAGGCAGTTGGCCGGATCGACCTCACCCTGGAACATCGTCTTTTTCCACCATCCCCCGTATTCGTCAGGCGCGAGCCACGGGGACCAGGCGTGGATGCAGTGGCCGTTCAAGGACTGGGGCGCCCAGGCCGTCTTCAGCGGACACGAGCACCTGTACGAAAGGCTTCAGATTGGCGGGGTCGCGTACTTTGTCAACGGGACGGGCGGGGGCGCACGGTACGCGTTCAAGCCCACCCCCACGCCGGGCAGCCAGGCGCGGGTTGCGGGCGCGTGGGGCGCGCAGAAGGTCACGGCGACGGACAAGGCCATCACCTTCGAGTTCTACACGGTGGATGGGAAGTTGGCGGACACTTACACGCTGAGGAAATAGGCGTCCGCGTCGCGCCTCGCGCGTTACATCGTCTCCTCGGATGCAAGCTCAGCGCGGCCGCGCTCGCCGATGACGTGACCCGGCGCCAACAGCGTGACTAAGAGTCCGAGGAGGGCCGCAACGAATGCGGCGACAAACACCGCCGCAATTGCACCACCAACTGCGGCCACCACCGCCGTCGCCTGCGAGCCCAGAGCACTCACGTCGCCGCCCCCGATGAGCACGCCGAGCGGCACTGTGGCAGGATCGATCCCGTCGGCCAGCAGGTTTGCGGTTACGCTCGAGGCCAGAATCGCGCCCATCACGCTCACCCCAAGCATGCCCCCGATGTTCCGGCTGAACTGGATGGTCGCGGTGGCTGCGCCCAGCATGTCGCGGCGGACCTCATTCTGAACTGCAATCAGGAACGCCGGCATGGCAAGGCCCATCCCCGACCCCATAAACGCAAGGCTCACGACGACCAGCAGCGTCGATGGGTTGGCGGCGATGCGCGTCATCAAGGCTGTGCCGATCACCAGAAGCACCATGCCAACGACGGCCACAACCCGATAGCCCGTTCGCAGCAGCAGGCGCGTGCCGATAATGCTGGCGATCACCCAGCTCAACATCTGCGGGGTCAGCATACTGCCCGCAGCCGTGGCGCTGAGGCCCATGACCGCCTGACCGAACAGCGGGACGAAGTTCGCGCTGCCGAACATGGCCCACCCGGCCAGCAACCCCTGGACCGTCGCGACGGCGAACAGGCGGTCGCGGAAGAGGCGCACGGGCAGGAGCGGATCGGGCGCCCGGCGTTCGACCCAGTAAAGCGCACCCATGCAGACGGCCGCAAGCCCGAATAAAACCCAGCTCAGCGGCTTGCCCAGATCGAGCAGCCCGATCAGGAACGCGACCACCCCCAGCGTAAGGAGCGCCACCCCCGCATAATCGATCGAGGGCCGGCCGCCTGTGCGGGCCCGCTGAAGGTCGCGCCAAGCCACGCCGACCAACAGCATTGCAAGCAGGCCCGGCACAATATTGACGAAGAAAACCCAATGCCACGACAACTGGTCGACGAGGAACCCGCCGAGCAATGGACCGATGACCGAGGCGACGCCCCACACGCCCGAGAAGAGGCCCTGCATCTTCGCACGGCGCTCGAGCGACAGCATGTCCGCGATCATGGTGAAGGCGAGGGGCATGACGCCGCCCGCACCGAGGCCCTGAAGGGCCCGGAACGCGATCAACTGGCCCATGGTCTGCGATAGCCCACTTAAGACCGAGCCCACGAGAAAGATCGTCATCGAGATGAAGTACAGGCGGCGCCGGCCATACAGGTCGGACAGCTTGCCGTACAAGGGCACCGTCGTCGTGGAGGTCAGCATGTAGGCGGTGAAGACCCAACTGTAGGTCGCCAGCCCGCCCAGCTCGGCCACGATGGTAGGCATGGCAGTGGCGACCACGGTCGATTCGACCGCAGCCAGGAACAGGCTGAGCATGATGCCCACGATGACGACGCGAATGCGTTTTTCGGACATTGAATCCCCGGGTTCCAGCCGGACGGAGCCGGCGCTTGATCTCAGGCGACTTGTGCGACGAAGTCGCCTACCTCGGCCGTTGGTAGCGCGGCCATCAAGTCAACGCTTCGGAGCACAATCGTTGTTCCCTGCACGCCCGAGCCCATCGAGACGACATCTTCCCGCAGCACGCCGCGGTCCACCAGCACGCGCATCGGCTCGGGCAGGCCAAACGGTGCGACCGCCCCGCGGGTGTAGCCGGTGACGTTGAGTAATTCCTCTTCACTTGCGGTGGTCAGGCGCGACTGGCCAAGGTACGAACGGAGCGCGGGCCACGCGATCTGGGCCGGCCCCGCCACGAGGACCATCACGAACTCGCCGGCCGCGGTGCGAAAAACGATGCTGCGAATGACCTGCTCGGGCCGCTGGCCGCGCTCCTCGGCCGCTTGCTCCAGGGAGCGCAGGGGCCCGGGGTGCTTGAGCACCTGGTGGGGCACGCCGAGCCGCGCGAGATCGCGCGATACGGGCGTCGCGTCGGAAGTCAGTTCAATCATGTAAGCTCACTTTGGATAGAATCGCAAGGATCGAATTCTACACCTCCGCCGCGTCAGCAACAAGGGCGCGGCGCAACCCGCGGCACGTCCGCGCCGTACTGGAATGCAAGCGCCCGCACGGGTGCACGTCCAGCGACCACGCGCCGGCACTCTGCGCACGCCCGGCACCGCTGCGAAGGAGTATGAAATGAACCCGCTACACGACGAGAACATGTTGGCGACGACTGCCCGGTGGACGGCGGCCGCCCACGCGCGGGAGACATCGCGGCCCGACGCGCTGCTGCACGACCCGTGGGCCGAACTGCTCGCCGGCGAGGCCGGGATGGAATGGATTGCCGACCGCCCCGAGGGTGGCACGCTGCCCATCCTCCTGCGCACGCGCTACTTCGACGATTACCTGGTGCAGGTGACGGCAGAGGGCATACGCCAGGTGGTGCTCCTGGCTGCGGGGCTCGACACGCGCGCATTCCGCCTGTCATGGCCCGAGGGTGCGGTGGTCTACGAGGTGGACCAGCCCAGCGTGGTGACCCACAAGGAACGGGCATTGGCCGGCGCCCGGCCCGGGTGCGAGCGCCGCGTCGTCGCGGCGGACCTGACGGATCCGTGGCAGGACAAGCTGTGCAGGTCCGGGTTTAGGCCGGATGCTCCGGCGTGCTTCCTGCTGGAGGGTTTTCTGTTCTACCTGCCCCAGCCGGACATGGAGCGCGTTCTCGACGAAGTTGCGGCCTTCGCCGCGCCTCGCAGCCGCATCGGCTTCGATGCCGTGAACTCTGCGACCTACACCAATCCCTACACGAAGCCCTGGCTCGACATGCAAGCCGCGGCCGGCGCGCCCTGGCTGAGTGCGCTGGACAATCCACTCGACTTTATGGCCGTCCGTGGCTGGGACGTGAGCTTGACACAGGCAGGTCAGCCGGACGCGAACTACGGCCGGTGGAGCCTGCCCATTCTGCCGGTGACCCTGCCGGGTGCTCCGCACAACTGGTACGTGACGGGGACAAAACGCGCCCTGTAGGGCAGCGGCTTAACCGCGGTCCAGCGCCGCAAAGTCCATGTCGAGATACGGCACGTCGTGCTCGATCCGGGCTTTGCGGCCGCGCATGAAGGCGGCGGCCCACTCGTCGTCGATCAGTGAGACATCTCCGTCGGGAATCGCGAAGTCGCGGTAGATCACCGCGTACATCTCGATTTCACGCAGTTTCATGAACCACGGCAGTTCCGCCAGCCACCAGCGCTCCAACGCGTTCTCCTCCCGATACCCCCGCATGAAGTGGCTCAGGAAGTGCTCCGCGAATTCGGCGTTGTTTCGCTTGCCCATCGCAATGTAGAACAGCACCATCGCAATGTCGTTCGCGAAATAGTGGTAGCCGCAGTCGTCGAAATCGAAAAGTGTGAGCCGGCCGGCTGTGTCGACGTGCATGTTCGCGCCGTGCGCATCCTGGTGGGTCAGGCCGTAGGAATCCCGGCCGCGAGGGAGGCCGCGCACGTGGGTCAGGGCCTCCGCATAGCGCTCGCGGGCCAACTCCTCCCCGTCCGGCATGTAAGGGTCCACGTACATGAAGATCGGGTCGTCCCACTCCGGCCGCCGCCACTCGGGCCGGCTGGGCGCATAGTCCTTTGTCAGCGCGTGCATACGTCCGATCAGCCGGCCGTATGCCTCGAATAGCTCTGGCGTCCACCCGACGTTCCACGGCTGGTCGCCCTCCGCCTTAACGAACGCGGTGGCGTAGAATTGCCCACCCTGCCCATCTTCGATCGTTTCCACGAGGTTCCCGGCCGGCGAAGGAACGGCTCGAGCCACCCGGGCGCCGCCCCGAGCCAGATAATTGATCCAGTCGACCTCGCCGTAGATCAGTTCGGGCGTTCGGCGCAGGCTGTGGCTCAGCCGCAGAATGAAGGAGTGAGTCTGCCCGGCGGGGGCAGCTTTCTCGAACTCAAAGATGAAGCTCTCGAACGCGTCGAGCGGCCGGATCGCGCCGGGCGCGATGTGATAGCGCTCGGATGCGGCGTCCAGCACCTCAGGATGGTAGCGGTCGAGAATGCGTTTTTCCACGTGTTGCTCCTGGTCCAGGGTGGCAGCGAGTGGGCAGTGTAGTGCTAAAATGGAGGAAAGCCAAACGCCTCGAGGCAGGTCGAACGGGGCTGCTTAGGAGTACACCGATGACCACCTTGCGCCTGTACCAGGTCGATGCCTTCACCTGTAACCTGTTCGCCGGCAATCCTGCGGCCGTCTGCCCCCTGGAGACGTGGCCGGAGGACGAGCTCCTGCAGGCTATCGCGCAGGAAAACAATCTCTCGGAGACGGCCTTCTTTGCGCCCGAAGGCGCCGGCTACCGTCTGCGATGGTTCACCCCCGTCAAAGAAGTCAGCCTGTGCGGCCACGCCACGCTTGCGTCTGCCTTTGTCATCTTCACGGAGTTGGAGCCCGACCGGCACATGGTGCGCTTCGAGACGGCCAGTGGTCCGCTGTTCGTGCAGCGCGACGGGGAGCGGATGGTGATTGACTTCCCCGCCCGGAAGCTCGAAGGGTGCGAGCCGCCGCCCGAGCTGATGCAGGGGATCCGAAAGGAACCGCGGGAACTGTGGACGGTGACGCCCGGTCGCAGCTTCGTCCTGGTGTACGAGCGGGAGGCGGAGGTGCGCGAGATTTGGCCCGACTTCGGCGCGCTGGCCGCGTTGGGCCGGTCCGTCGCCATCACCGCGCCCGGCGACCACTCCGATTGCGCATCGCGCTACTTTGCCCCCCATGCCGGCATCCCGGAAGACCCGGTCACCGGTTCGATCCACTGTGCGCTGGTGCCGTACTGGGCTGCGCGGCTGGGCAAGCGGGAGATTTACGCCCGGCAGGTGTCGCGGCGGGGAGGTGAACTGTTCTGCGAGGACAACGGGCCGCGCGTCAAGATCGCCGGGTACGCGGTGAAGTACATGGAAGGCGTCCTGGAGCTGTGACCCGGCCGCGCAGCAGCGTGCGCGCATACCGTAACTTACGTCACTGCCAGGCGCCCCAG
The DNA here is from genome assembly GCA_963810095.1 of uncultured Chloroflexia bacterium. Taxonomy (GTDB): domain Bacteria; phylum Chloroflexota; class Anaerolineae; order CG2-30-64-16; family CG2-30-64-16; genus JALOOB01. The sequence continues at coordinate 101,263 of CAWEMM010000001.1, forward strand.
GCTGTGGCATGCTCACGACTATCCCGATAAGGAGCACTGCCGATGCAGAAAGTCACGCCGTTCTTGTGGTTCAACGGGCAGGCTGAAGAGGCGGCCAAGTTCTACACGTCCATCTTCAAGAATGCAACGATCACGAGCGTCAACCGCATGGATGACACGCCGAGCGGGAATGTCAGCGTCGTCGCGTTCGAGCTCGACGGCCAGCCCTTCATGGCGCTCAACGCCGGACCCGAGTTTTCTTTTACCCCGGCCATCTCGCTTTACGTCAACTGCGACACGCAGGAAGAGGTCGACTACTTCTGGTCGCGGCTCACGGAGGGCGGCCAGGAAGAACAGTGCGGGTGGCTGCGCGACAAGTTCGGCCTCTCGTGGCAGATCGTGCCGGCCGAGCTGGGTCAGTACATCGGCGGGCCCGACCCTGAAGGCGCGCGCCGAGCGACGCAGGCCATGCTGGGGATGGTGAAGCTCGACATTGCCGGCCTCCGCCGCGCCTACGAGGGTGAGGGCTAGACCTGCCCACACCTTCGAGCCCGCCTTCGCTTCGTCGGAGGGATGGGACGCCGTGATTGAGATTGTACCTTACCGCGACCAATGGCCCGCGGAGTTCCGGGCCTTGGCTGCGCCCATTCGGCGCGGCCTGGGCCCCCTCGCACTGCGGATCGACCACATCGGCTCTACGGCTGTGCCGGGGCTGGCGGCCAAAGACATCGTCGACATGCAGATCACGGTCGCCCGCCTCGAGCGCGCGCTCGAAGCCGCGCTCAACACGGCCGGCTATGAGAGGGTCGAACGCATCACTCAAGACCATGTGCCGCCGGCCGGGCCCGCCGACCCCGCACAGTGGACCAAGTGGTACTTCAAGCCCGCGATCGGGCAGCGCGTCCACGTGCACGTGCGGGTGGCCGGGCGGCCGAACCAGCGTTACCCGCTGCTCTTCCGCGACTACCTGCGCAGCGACGCGGCGGCCCGCGACGCGTACGCGCAGGTCAAGCAGGCGCTCGCCCGCCTGCACCCCAACGACAAGGACGCCTATTACGACGTGAAGGACCCCGTGTGCGACCTCATTGTGGCCGCGGCCGAATGCTGGGCGGCAGCCACCGGCTGGGCGCCGGAAGCCTCGGATTTCTAGCGCCGGGGTCCGTCGTTCGCGTCGCTCTTGCGTAGCAAATATGACGAACGTTCTTGCCACGTTCCGCGCTTTCGAGTAGAGTTAATCCATACCCCAGACAGGGCGGCAGCGCCCCTAAATCCACCTCGAAGGAGACGTGGCTATGCACAAGAAGCTGTTCATCCCCGGGCCAACGGAAGTGCGGGAGGAGATCCTGCAGGCCATGGCCACCCCGATGATCGGTCACCGCTCCTCGGCCTATGCCGAGTTGCACCAGCGAGTCGAAGAGAAGGTCAAGAAGCTGCTGAACGCCGAACGGCGGGTGTTCCTGTTTACCTCCGCGTCCACCGGCGTGATGGAAGGTGCGATCCGCAACTGCGTTGGGAAGAAGGTGCTTAACACCCTCAACGGCGAGTTCTCCCGGCGCTGGTTCGAAATTGCGAAGAGCTGTGGCGTTGCGACCGGCACGGTGGAAGTTGAGCCGGGCAAGGCGGTCACGCCCGAGTTGGTCGATGCAGCCCTGGCAACCGGCGAGTATGATACACTCTGCCTGACCTACAACGAGACCTCCACCGGCATCCTCGGACCTGTGCCCGAGATCGCCAAGATGGCGCGCGCGAAGTATCCCGACGTCATCATCATGGTCGACGCGGTGTCTTGCATGGCAGGTACGCCCATCGACTTCGACGGCTGGGGGCTGGACGTCTGCCTGGCCGGCGTGCAGAAGTGCTTTGCCCTGCCGCCCGGGTTCGCCGTTTGTGCGGTCAGCGAGCGCGCTTTCGAGCGCGCCAAGACCATCCCGAATCGCGGCTACTACTTCGACTTCATCGAGAACGAAAAGTATGCGGTCAAGTTCAACACCCCCGCCACTCCCGGCATCAGCTTCCTCTACGCGCTCGACAAACAGATGGACTGCATGTTTGCCGAGGGGTTGGAGAACCGCTATGCCCGCCACCTGGACATGGCCCGGTTCACCCGGGAGTGGGGCAAGAAGCATTTTGGGCTGTTCGGCGACGAGAACTATTTGTCCCCGACGATCACGCAAATCGTGAACAACGGCTTCGACTTCAGCGCGCTGAACAAAGAGCTCGGCAAGCGGGGCGCGCAGATCTCAGACGGCTACGGTCCGTTCAAGGGCAAGACTTTCCGGATCGGCCACATGGGCGACCTGACCCTCGCCGACATCACCTGGCTGACCGGCGAGATTGACGACATTCTAAAACTATAGGCTGACGCAACCACGAAGAACCGAAGACCCGAAGGTTCACAAAGGCTTCAAGCAGACTTGGTGAACCTTTGGTTCTTCGTGTCCTGGTGGTTCCGGCACCGCCGCAATAGGAGAAGTGCAATGAAGGTATTGGTTTGCGATTCGATTTCGCCGCGCGCGGTGGAGCGCATGCGGAAGGCCGGGCTGGACGTCGACGTCGACGACAAGATTACGCCCGAGGATCTGCTCCAGAAGATCGGCCCCTACGACGCGATGGTCGTCCGCTCTCGGACAAAGGTCCGCAAGCAGGTCATCGACTGCGCGACGAATCTGAAGGTCGTGGTGCGCGGCGGCGTGGGCGTGGACAACATCGACGTCGCATACGCCGAGGCGAAGGGCATCCGCATTATGAACACGCCCGGCGCCAGCACGCACGCGGTCGCAGAGTTGGCGGTGGCCTACATTTTCGCGCTGGCCAGGCCCATTGTGCAGGCGACCGAGTCGATGCGCGGGGGCTTGTGGGAGAAGTCGAAGTTCGAAGGCATCGAGGTAGCCGGCAAGGTGCTGGGCATCATCGGCATGGGCCGGATCGGCCTGGCGCTGGCGCAGCGCGCGGCCGCGATCGGCATGCTGGTGCTCGGCTACGACAGCCGCACGGTGGGCGCCGCGCCCTTCATGCAAATGGTCGAGCTCGACGAATTGCTGGCCAAGAGCGACTTCCTCTCGCTGCACATCCCGCTGACCGAGTCGTCGAAGCACATGCTTAACGCCGAGATGTTCGCCAAGATGAAGCAGGGCGTCCGCATTGTGGACTGCGCCCGCGGCGGCGTGATCGACGAACAGGCGCTGTACGACGCTATCGTGGCCGGCAAGGTCGCCGGCGCGGCGCTTGACGTCTTCGAGAACGAACCGCTGACCGATCGCAAGCTCTTCGAGCTTTCGCAGGTGATCGGCTCGCCGCACGTGGGCGCCGCAACCAAAGAAGCGACAGGCCGCATCGGCGACGAAGTGGCCGACCTTCTGATTGGAGTCAGCCAGGAACCCTGTAGCTGAAAGCCAAATGGGACGCAGATTGAACCGATCGAACTGATCTGCCTGATCTTACAGTATCATGAGGATCAGTTCGATCGATCAGATCAGCGTCCTTTTCCCGATCCAGTAAAGAGCAAAACATGACCAAAGGCGTTCAGATTCCCACTGTTCTCCTCCCGCGTCCTGGCGTCGACCTGTCCAAATGGGCAGTCATCGCTTGTGACCAGTTCACCTCCGAGCCGGAGTACTGGGCCGAAGTGGCCCGCATCGTCGGCGACGCACCCTCCACTTATCACATCACGCTGCCCGAAGCCTACCTGGACACGCCCGAGGAACCGGCACGCGTGCAGTCCATTAAGGACACGATGCACGAGTACCTCAACCAGCGGCTGTTCGAGGCGTTCCAGGGGATCGTGCTGGTCGAACGCTCGGTGGCCTCGGGCGACCAGAGCAGCGCGAAAACCCGCCACGGGATCATGCTGGCGCTCGACCTGGAGCAATACGACTACGCGAAGGGTTCGACAAGCTTGATCCGTGCGACGGAGGGCACGATCCTAGAGCGTATCCCACCGCGCGTGCGGATTCGGTCGGGCGCGCCGCTTGAGCTGCCGCACATCCTCGTCCTGATCGACGACCCCGAAGGCACCGTCATCGAGCCGCTGGTCGCCCGGCAGTCTGTCCTGCGCCAGCTGTACGATTTCGACCTCATGCTGGGCAGCGGCCATCTCGCCGGGTACGCGGTGGACGACGACCGGGCGACGGCCGGCGTGCTCGCCGCGCTGGGCGCCCTGGGCGAGCCTGAGACGTTTGCGGCCAAGTACGGCCTGCCCGGGAGTACGCCCCCCATGGTCTTTGCCATGGGCGACGGGAATCACTCCCTCGCGACGGCGAAGGCGATCTGGGAGGACCTGAAGAGTGAGGTCGGCGCCGCTGCCTCCGGCAGCGCAGACCACCCGGCCCGCTACGCGTTGGTCGAGATCGAGAACATCCACGACGAGGGGTTGGAGTTCGAGCCCATCTTCCGCGTGCTCTTCGACGTGAAGCAGGACCTGCGCGAGGCGCTGGATCGCTTCTACCCGGATCGTTTCAAGCTGGTGCAGGCGGCAAACTGCGACGCGATGAAGACGCTGGTGGACGAGGACAAGCCGGGGGGGCCGCAGGCCATCGGCGTGATCGGCCACGACGGGTACGAAGTGCTGTACGTCAGCCAGCCGCCGTCCAACCTGCCCGTGGGCACCCTCCAGCAGTTCCTGGATGCCTGGGGCAAGGGCGCCATTACCGGATCGGCCGGCTTCGGCAAGATCGATTACGTCCATGGCCTGGACGTGACCGAACGCCTGGGTTCGCAGGCGGGGAACCTGGGCTTCTATTTGCCCGCCATCGACAAGTCCAGCTTCTTCAAGACAGTCATCGTCGACGGGGCTCTCCCGCGCAAGACTTTCTCGATGGGCGAGGCCAAGGAGAAACGCTTCTACATGGAGGCTCGGCAGATCGTCTAGGGGCATTGTTCAGACACCCTCGCACGACCTTATCGGTCTCAGCAAGCCCCACGCCCAATCCTTTAGCACGGACGTGGTACAAGCCGGCAGACGGTTCGCTTCACCCAGGCGGGTGACTCCAACTCCATACGACAGGTCAACCCATTTTCAGCCAGAGGAGGCAGGAAAGATGTCAGGTCGTAGCGGTAAGCTCTATCGGTCGCTCAGCCTCATGATCGCGGTCATGATGCTGCTGTCGCTGGTCGGCGGGAGCGCGTTCGCAGCCCCCCTCGCCCAACCTGCGGCTCCGGTAACCTTTACCATCCTTCACACGAATGATTTCCACGGTCAGCTCGAAGCGTCCGGGAGCAATCCCGGCATGGCGCGCACCGCTGCGGTCGCGAACAGTATCCGCGGCACCGTCGGTGCAGCGAACGTACTGCTCGTCGATATCGGCGACGAAATGCAGGGCTCGCTGCTCTCGAACCTGCAGCGAGGCGTGCCGGTCATCGCCACATACAACACGATGAAGTACGATGTGGCGACGTTCGGCAATCACGAGTTCGACTGGGGCCAGGAAACGCTGGGCGCGCGCACGGGCGAGGCCAACTACCCCTACGTGACCGCCAATATCGTGAAGAACGACACCGGCAATTGCACCACCGCCGGCTGGACCAAGCCCGACTTCGCGGACGCGCCGTACCAGATCAAGGACGTCGCGGGCATTAAAGTCGGCTTCATCGGCGTGACCACGCAGGAAGTCCCGGCGATTACCATCGCTGCGGCGACCGCGGGCCTCTGCTTCAAGGACCCGGCCGAATCGATCGTCCACTACTACGATCAGATGAAGGCCGAGGGCGCCAACGTCATCGTCGTGATGAGCCACCTCGGGTTCAACGACGGGGGCTACGGCTACGGCATCCCGATCTACGGCGACAAGACGCTGGCCCAACGCTTGATCTCGGCGGGCAAGCCGGCCAACCTGATCATCGGCGGCCACAGCCACACCGACATGTCTGCCAGCGGCGCCACCGTCATCGGCAAGACCACGATCGTGCAGGCGTACTACAACGGCCGCCAGCTCGGCCAGGCCGACCTCTCGTTTGACCCCGGCACCGGCGAAACCACCGTCGCCTGGAAGACCAACAAGGTCAGCACGACTGGGCCGGAAGACCCGGACGTTAAGGCCGTCATCGCCGCCTATGCCAACGACCCGGCCTACCTCGCGCTCGTGAATCAGCCGGTCGGGTACGCGGCAGGTCGACCTCCTGCGCGACTATAACGGCGACAACATGATGGGCAACTTCGTCGACGACGCGATCTACGGCGCGCTGAACGGCGACACCGAGCCCAAGAACGACATCGACCTGTTCTTCAACAACGCGGGCGGCATCCGCATCGAATGGTGCGACAAGGAAGATCCCGCGAACCCGGGCAAGTACATCTGGACGAGCGCGGCCGCGGATTGCCAGAAGGAAGGCATCTGGAACCACGCCCCCATGCTGCTGAACTACGGGCAGATGTTCCAGATCCTGCCGTTCGGCAACGCGACCGTCGTGGGCGACATGACCGGCGCACAGATCCTCGAGGTCTTGCACCAGGCCGCCACGCTGGGCAAGGGCGCGATCCAGCCCGCCGGCCTGCGCTATTCATTCTTCCGCTACTCCGATTCGCTGCCCGGCCCTCAGCCGTACGCCTGGGGTGCGTTCGACTACTGCGTGGTCAACAAGACCACCAAAGCCTGCGAACCGCTCGACATGGCCAAGACCTACAAGGTCGGCACGAACGAGTTCCTGGCCCCGGCCGGCGGCGACAACTTCACCGGCTTCAAGTACATGAAGAACATCAGCTACTGGGGCGACATGCTGAATGCGGTGAACGCGTTCGTAGCTGCCAACTTCACCGAGGCCAACCCGTACAAGGGCCCCAATGGCGACGGCAAGCTCGACGGCCGCATCACCCGCAACGGCACCGATGCGGGCGGCGACATTGTCCCCGTAACGGTCCTGCACCACAACGACTCGCACGGCCGCCTGCTCAAGTCGACCTCGGCCGACGGCAAGACCGTCTACCAGGGCCTGAGCCAACTGGCGACCGTCATCAAGCAGGAACGCGCGCACAACCCGAACCGCACCCTCCTGTTCTCCCTGGGCGACAACATCCAGGGCGACTCGATGATGTACTACTTCAAGAACGCGGGCGCGGGCACCACGGCCGACCGGCAGCCGCTGCCGCCCAACCTGTGGATCAACCCGTTCGTCGCCGTGATGAACAGCCTGAACTACAACGGCATGGTCCTCGGCAACCACGAGTTCAACTTCGGCCCGACCGTGTTCCAGAGCGCGTTCAGCAAGGCGGCATTCCCGCTGCTGGGCGCGAACATGAGCGACACCGGCGCGTACGGCGTGAACAAGGTCGGCCTTGACCCGGTTGCGAAGGCCGCGAGCGTCATGGTCAACGTCCACGACGGCCTGGAGTTCCAGCTGCCGTCGGGCGGCCCTTACCCGATCAAGGTCGGGTTCCTCGGCCTCACCAACCACCGGGTGCCCAACTACGAGCTCCCGAGCAACATCCCGGGCCTGACCTTCACCGACCCGATCGAGAAGGCCAAGGAACTCGTCCCGGTGCTCGAATCGCGCAACGAGGCCGTCGTGGCGCTGACGCACATCGGCTTCACCGAAGACCCGAAGAGCGTCGAGGTCGACAAGAACGTCGACACGAACCTGGCGGCGAACGTCGCGGGCATCGACGCGATCATCGGCGCCACAGCCACACCAACCCGACCACGGCCTCGGCGCCCTACAAGCAGCTGCCGGCGTTCGTGGCCGGGCCCAACAATGTACCCGTGCTCGTCAACCAGGCCTATCGCTACAACACCTTCCTGGGCGAAGTCGTGCTGGGCTTCATGCCCCAGCCGGGTGGGTTCAAGCTCATCTCGGTCGCGGGCCGCGATCTGGCGATTGCGACGGACACGGCGGAAGATCCGATCGTCAAGGGGATCGTCGATCCGTACCAGACGATCATCAATGCTTACAACAACACCGAGATCGGCAAGACGTTGACCCCGATCGACACGCTGAAGGCCTTCACCGAGGAGACCAACGGCGGCAACCTGCAGGCGGATGCGTCGGTGGCCGAGCTGCGCGGAAACAACATCAAGGTTGACTTCCACCTCTCGGGCGCCATGACGAACAGCAAGATCGCGTTGACGGCCACAGCGGACAATCCGTACACCCTCAAGGTGTCGGACATGTTCACCGCGATGCCCTACGAGAACTCGCTGCTCGTGCTCAAGATGAATGGCCCGCAGTTGAAGACCGTGCTGGAGCGCGCGTACCGGAACTACTTCTACTACAAGTATGTGCCGGGCTACGGCGGCTACTCCTACTACACCACCTGCATGATCGACACGGACAAGGGCAACGTCATCAAGTACGCGGACCTCTATCCGACACCGCCGAACAGCAGCAATCCGAACAACGTCGTCTCGCTGACCATTCAGGGCAAGCCCGTTGACTTCAGCGACGCGAACACCTACTACAACGTGTCGACCGTGAACTACCTGGCTGCCGGCTCGTGCAACTTCAACGACAACGGCAAGACGCTCTGGCCGCTGGACCAGATCGTGGCCGACACGCAGTACTACGTCCGCGACGCGGTGATCAACTACACCAAGGCTCAGACTGCACCGATCAACCCGCAGATCGAAGGCCGCCTGCAGTTCCAGAACACCCCGCCCCTCGGCATGTTCACCAAGACGTTCAAGTCGAACGCCGACACCTATCTCGCCAAGGGTCTGCCGACGATCGCGTACGGCACCTACCCGCAGATGTTCGTGGGCGCCAGCGATGGACTCCGCTCGGCTCTGGCGTTCAACGTGGCGGCGATCAACACGACGGCTACGGTCAAGAGCGCCACAGTGAGCGTCTACGTCGAGGCCGTGGGTGGCGGAGGCTCGCCCGCCCAGCTCGAGGCCTACGAGATACTCACCCCGTGGCAAGAGCTGACCGCCACCTGGAACACGCCGTGGACCGCCAAGGGCGGCGACCTGGCCGGCCCGGTTGGCAGCACGTCGATTAGCAGCGCCAACATCGGCAAATGGATCAAGGTCGATGTGACGTCGCTCGTCCAGAAATGGGTGAGCACCCCGGCGGCGAACTACGGCACGATGCTGAGGCTGGGCAACCAGACCAGCTTCACGCAGTATCGCCTGCCGACCCGCGAGCACTGGAACAAGGCGCTGGTGCCGGTGCTTGAGGTTACCTACGAAGCCCCGATCCAGTAAGGATCGTGACGTGGCGTGGCAACCGTGCGGGGGTCTCGGCGCCTGCACGGTTGCCCTCTGACGATCAGCCGCAGAGGTCACGGGGTGCTCAGAAGGTTTCGGAGAGGTGAGAGGGGTCTCCGCCTCGCCTCTCCAGCCTCTGGCGTCCCTGTGACCTCTGTGGCAAGACAGACCAAGGTTTGCTATGTTCCTCACCACTCACCTGCCCCGCTACCCGCTCGCTTTCCTGCCCACGCCCCTGCATCCCCTGCCGCGCCTGAGCGCATGGCTTGCCGAGCAGGGGGTGGCGGCGGAGATGTGGATCAAGCGCGACGACCAGACCGGGTTAGCGCTGGGGGGGAATAAAACGCGCAAGCTCGAATTCCTCCTTGCGGACGCGCTCGAGCAGGGCTGCGACACACTGATCACCACCGGCGCGGTGCAGTCGAACCACTGCCGGCAGACGGCAGCCGCGGCCGCACGGGCTGGGCTCGCCTGCCACCTGGTGCTCGGCCATGCTTCTCCAGAGGCACAGCCGCCGGCCGCGCCCAACGGCAATCTGCTGCTCGACCTGCTTTCGGGCGCCACGCTGCACTGGACCACCCGGGAAAACCGGATTAACCGGCTGCACGAGCTGGAGGCCGAGCTGAGGGACGAGGGCAAGCGGCCCTACTTCATCACTTACGGCGGCTCCGACGCTGTCGGCGCGTCCGGCTATGCGGTGGCGATGGAAGAGGCCCTCGACCAGGCGCGGGCGGCGGGGGTCGAGTTCGACCTGGTCGTGATCGCGTCGAGCTCGGGCGGCACGCAGGCCGGGCTGGCCGCAGGCGCGTGGGCGCTCGGCGCGGGCGTGCCCATCCTGGGCATCAGCATCGACGAGCCGCAGGAAAAGCTCCAAGAGCACGTGGCTGCGCTCGCGTCGGACACCAGCCTGCGCGTGAGCCTGGCGCACACCTTTGCCCCGTCCGACATCCTGGTCGACGCGGGATATCTCGGCGGCGGCTACGGTGTCGTGGGCGACCTCGAACGCGAGGCGGTCGGGACTGATGGCCCGCACCGAGGGCATCCTGCTCGACCCCGTCTATACCGGGCGCGCGTTTGGCGGGCTGCTCGATATCCTCCGGCACACGCCTGAGTGGCTGGCCCCTGCCGGCCGAGCGCCCCGTATTCTCTTCTGGCACACGGGGGGCGCGCCGGCGCTCTTCGCCTACGCGGCCGACATCCTGTAAGCGCGGCCGGCCCTTGGACGAGGATCGTCGCGCCCACTGCCTCACAACCCCCTGGGGCGCCCCCGCGTCGCCAATCCCGCGGAGTAACACGCATGCAACTTCCACGCACCGCAGATGTTGTAGTCATTGGGGGCGGCATTATCGGCTGCGCCGCCGCCTTCTTCCTGCACCGGGCCGGACTTCGGCCGGTCATCGTCGAGCGCCTGCCCGCACTCGCCGGCCTTGCGACCGCCCAGTCGATGGAGGCGATGCGCGCCCAGTTCGTCGAGCCGGAGAACCTCGCGATGATGGCCGAGAGCATTGCGTTCTACGAGCGCTTCGACGAGGAGACCGGTCTGGGTTTGCGGCTTGGCGCGCCCTACGACATCGGCTTGCACCAACAGGGCTACCTGTTCCTCAGCACGCAGGAAGACGCGCCCCAGCGCTTTAGCCAGCGGGTTGCGGCGCAGCACGCGCTCGGGACTCGCGCGATGTAGAGTATCTCGAACCCGGGGAGGTGCACCTGCGCTTCCCATACGTGACGGGTGACGTCACCGCGGCAACCTACCGGGCGCGCGACGGCTGGCTGTCGGCGAACGAGGCCGCCTACGGGTTCGCGAGCGCGTCGGAGGCAACGCAGGCACTGGGCGTAACGGTGATCGGCTTTCGCCGCAACAAGCGAGGTATCATCGGGGTTGAGACGGATGCGGGCCCGATCGACGCCGGCGCGGTGGTGCTCTCGGCCGGGCCGTATGCCAGGCAGCTCGCGGCGCTCGCCGGCGTCGACCTGCCCCTGGTCAATTTGCGGCGGCACCGGGTAACCATCGGCGGCCAGCCGCTGATCCCGCAGTGGGCGCCGATGACGATCGACCAGGACACGGGCGCACACTGGCGGCCTGAGAGCGGCGGCGCAGCGCTGGCCTGGGCACAGAGTCACGAGCAGCCGATGGAGCCGGTGGACCACGTCCGCGCCAACCCGGACTTCCCCTTCGAGGTGCTCGAAGGGGTGTCCCGGCTGTGCGCGTTCTGGGAAGCGGTGGCGGGCTCGCTCAAGAAGAGCCAGGTGCACCTGGGCGCGGGACAGTACACCCTCACGCCGGACGACCGGCCGGTCATCGGCCCGCACGACGCGCTCACGGGCCTGTATTTCAATTGTGGTTATGGCGGGCACGGCGTCATGGCTGCCCCCGGAGGGGGCCGGCTGCTGGCCGACCTGGTCACCGGGCGAATCGCGGATCAGGACAACCCGTTCACCTATCGCCGCCTGGCCGGCCTGGACATTGCCGCGCACCAGCGATTGCTCTGAGTTCGCTTCGTGGCTGGCGCTCATTTGCACGCAGCGCTGGTCGCTCATTGCGCGGGCCAGCAATCGCGCGCTATACTAGTTACCGGTTACCTGATCCCACCCAATAGGAACCATCCATGATCATTCTCTATCTCTTACTCGGTCTCCTCCTGCTCATCGTACTGGCTGTGTTCGTGTTTGCGGCGGCCGGCGCGGGCGAGACCATCGCGTGGTGGACCCGGCGCGGCACCAGCCGTGCCCCGGTCGACTCGCCCATCGTAATCCCCCCACCCGACCCAAACAAGCCCATCGCCGATCAATACATCATTTACCTGAGCGGCGTAGGGCGCGACAGCGGCGAAGTGGTGCCTGCCAAGGAGGCGCACTTCCTCGACATGGTCGAGAAGGGCGTAGCCCGGCTCGGTGATCGTGCGCGACGTCTTCCCCTACTCGCCCAGCAGCACGCCGCTCACCGAACACAGGCCGGCGAGGAAGATTTACGCCCTTCTGCCCAAGCTCGCACGCCGCGGGCGCAACTGGATGTTCTTCTATCACATCATCTATTTCCGCAACATGCTCCAGGTCTGCTCCTCGCGCGATTCCTTCTTCGGGCCCTACTACACGTACGGCTTTGCCAAGGAGATGATCAAGGGCCTGCTGCGGTACGGCTACCGGCCGGACGACCCGCGTCCGGTCACCATTCTCTGCATCAGCGGCGGTGGTCACTTGTCGCAGGCGGCCGCACCGTATATGAAGGAGTGGCTGGGCTGCAAGCTGCGGGTGGTCTCGGTGGGCAGCATCTTCACCGACGAGCCGGGCACCGAGGACCTGGCGGAGATCGTGCACCTGTCGGGTGGCGCAGACGCGACGCAGTACGTGGGGCACATCCTCGGCTACAAGAGCTGGCCCATCTTCCCCAATTCGATCTGGAACCGGTTCGTCCGCTCGGGCAGGTACCACGTGATTCCAATCGGGCCGATGAAGCACATGGGCTGGGGCGATTACTTCTCCCGCTCGGTGAAACTGCCGGACGGGACACCGCACGTGGAGCGGACCGCCGAGGTCGTGATCGGCCTCCTGACCCCACCCGTCGACGGTGCCGGCCATCCGACGCCCCGCCCATCGGCGTCGCCTGCGCTTGGCCCGGCGTGGGAGCAGCGTGCGACGCCATCTCCGATGCTGACAGGGGAGGCGTAACGTGGAGGCACCGCTGTTTCGAGAAGGGATTGTGATGCTGCTGTTGGCAGCGGCATCGTACACGATCGCGCACGGCGGGCGGCTGCTGATGCACCGCGCGCGCTGGCCGGTCTGGCTTGCGGGCACGCTCTTCGGTTACGCCGCGTTTCTGACCAGCCGGGTTGCGCTTGCCGCCTGCGCTTGGGTCGTCTTCCGGGTGTTGTTCGACCGAGCGCCCGATCCGTGGGTGCTTGTCGGCCTGGTCGGAATTGCGAGCGCACCCTTGCTGCTCTCGTTTGTGAACCTGACGCCCTTCTATGGGCCGGGCGTGATGCGGGTCCTGTACTTCATCTCGCTGATCTGGCTCACCAGCGTGACGAGCAGCGAGCTCGGCATGGACTGGCTGGGGTGTCTGGGTTGGTGGGTCGCGGCCTGGCTGCTGCTCGCCGGCGTCAGCTTCGCCTTCACGTGGTCCCTGCGCCACGCTCGTTGGCTCGCCTGGACCGGCATCCTCGGCCCCTTCCGTACGACGCCGCAAGCCGTCATGGCCGAGATGCCGGGCATGCAAGACGCTGTCTGGACGCGCGAAAGCTAGGTGCGGCGGTTAGAAGAGGGCGGCAGCCTTCGCTCGCGCTGGAGCGCAGGCCGCCCCATACGAGAGGATTGAATGGCGGAGAAAGATCTCGGCTTTGTCGAACTCGAGTGGACCTGTCCATCGTGCAACGCGCGGAACCCGGGCAGCGCCCTTAAGTGCCAGCAGTGCGGCGCCCCCATGCCCGCCGAAACGAAGTTCGACCTGGGGGCCGAAGACAAGGTCGTCACCGACAAGGACAAGATCGCGGCCGCACAGGCCGGCCCGGACATCTACTGCGGCTACTGCGGCACCCGCAACGCGGCCACGGCGAAGGTGTGCCGCCAGTGTGGAGCGGCGCTGGCCGAAGGGAAAGCACGCGAGCTTCAGGGCACCGTTGGGGCTTTCGGCGACAAGCCCGCGGCCCCACTGATCTGTCCGAGCTGCGGCGCCGAGAACAAGCCGTCGGCGCTCAAATGCGTCAAATGCGGCGCAGTCCTCGGCAAGCCCGAGCGGGCGGCCCCGACCGCGCCCGCCGGCACAGGGCCCGGGTGCCGCGTCGCGCTGATCCCGCTCATTGTCGTGGGCGTGGTCCTCCTGATCGGAGCATTCCTTCTTATCCGCACCGCCACCCGCACCAGCGCCACCGTGGGCCAGGTGGCCGACCACGGCTGGCGGCGCACCGTCGCCATCGAGGTGCTGGGCCCGGTGGAACGCGAGAGCTGGCGCAGTCAACTGCCCGGGGGAGTCGACGTGCTCGCCTGCCGGCAGGAGGTGTACCAGGTGGTCGACCAGCCCGTTGCGGGCGCGCGCGAAGTCTGCGGCACCCCGTACGTGGTCGACACCGCGACGGGCTATGGCAAGAAGAAACAGGACTGTCAATACGAGGTGCTGGCCGACTTCTGCCGCTACCGCACGACCGCCTGGGTTGCCGCAGCGCCACTCGTCCTGGAGGGCAGCGACCTTAACCCCCGCTGGCCTGCCGCGAACTTGGGCTCGAACCAACGCCGGGGCAGCCAGAGCGAAGAGTACTACGTGGTGTTCCGCGCCAATGACCGGGAGTATAAATACACGACGCGCAGCCTGGACGAGTACCTGCGACTGGCCCAAGGCGGACCGTGGAAGCTTACCATCAACGGGTTCGGACAGATTACCGGCATCGAACCTGGCTAAGCGGCCCTGATGGCGTCCTGACGCCAAGCTGCAGAGCGCAGCCACGGGTAGTCGTCGCCGCGCCCGCGTGTTCGCTGTGGAATCACCGTCTGATTCACCCACCTGTCTCACGGAGCAGAACAATGTCGCGCCTCACGCCTCTCCGCATCCTGCTTGTCGCGGCAGTTGTGCTTTCATTCGCGGGCAACGCCGTGGCGGCGCCTCCCGCACCCGCGATCTCGGACAGTGACCCGCTCCCGGCTTTCACCCACGTCGAGGCTCCAGACCCCGTCATCCACTGGATGGTGGACCAGGTGCAGCAGGATACGGTGCGCCAATACGACGGCGACCTGAGCGGCGAGCAGCCGGTGATGATCCGCGGCAGCTCGTACACCATCAAGACCCGCAACACGAACAGCGGCGACGCCGGTACAGCAAGCCACCTATTACGTGGGCGACCACCTGCGGAGCCTTGGCCTGACGGTCGAAGAGCACCGCTGGGGACCCGCAGCTGCGCCCAACATCATCGGCGAGAAGACCGGCACGTCACGGCCCGGCGACATTTTCATGATTACCGCGCACCTGGACGACATGCCCACCGGCGCCACCGCGCCGGGCGCGGACGACAATGCCAGCGGCTCGACGGCGGTCCTCGTCGCGGCCGACGTGCTGTCACAGTTCAGCTGGAACTGCACGCTCAGGTTCGCGTTGTGGACCGGCGAAGAGCAGGGGTTGTTGGGCAGCGACAAATACGCGCAGCGGTCGAAAACTAACCACGAGAACATCGTGGGCGTGCTGAACCTCGACATGATCGGCTGGAACACCCCGGACAGCCCACCCGGCATTGACCTGAACGCAAACAAGGCGTACCCGGCAACGGTCGACCTGGCGAACCAAATGGCGAGCGTGATCCAAGCGTACGATCTGGACCTCGTGCCCGAAGTCCTCGATTACGGCGAAGAGGCGAGCGACCACGCGTCCTTCTGGAAGGCCGGCTACGCCGCGATCCTGGGCATCGAGGATTACTACCCCGGCGAGCATGACTTCGATCCGTACTATCACAAGACCACCGACAAGCTGTCGACGCTGAACCTGCCCTACTTCACCGAGTTCGTCAAGGCAGCCGTGGCAGAGACCGCGCACATGGCGGGGTGCCTGACCACCGGAATCGCGCAGGGCCAGGTGGTCGCGAGCCACGACGGCTCCCCGATCGCCAACGCTGAGATCAAGCTGAAGGACGCCGCGGGCCGCGAGTACGTGCTGCAGGCGGGCGCCGACGGCCGGTACAACCAGGGCGTTCCGCCGGGAAGCTACACGGCAGGCGTCGATGCCTACGGTTACGCCACCGGTGGGTGGAGTGGCATCACCGTGGCGGCGAATGGCACCACGACGCAGGACTTCGCGCTTGCGGCACAGGCGCCGGTGGCACCCCTCGCCTCGGTGGGGTTGGATGGCGGCGAGGTCAAGCTCGATTGGCGGCACGTCAGCCCGAACACGGCGTACGAAGTGCATCGGAGCCTTGCCCCTTACTTCTCACCCGACGTCCGAACGCGCGTCGCGGCACTCGACGCGTCACACCCGCCCGCGCCAGACGAGGCGCTGAGTTACCGCGACGGCGAGAGCGCCGCGGGCGATGCAGGCACCAATCATTTTTACCTCGTGCTCGGGGTGAATGCGGCCGGCGGCGGTGCGGCGTCGGCGCGCCGTGGCGAGTTCGACTTCGAGCTTACCCCGCCCGCTGGCCCGTAAGTTACATGCTGGTGCAACCACCCGCGAGATGCTGCATCGAATGCGTTCGACTGGACGAAGAATGAGACCGCCAGGATCAAGGACTGAAAGGAAGCCGAAGATGAATCGAGGAGCAATACTTGTGATGCTACTGAGCTTGACTGTCGCCGCGCTCGGCGCCTGTGGGGGGTCTGCGCCCTCGGCCGCCGCGCCCCAGGTCGACGTCAGCAACCTGCCTGACAACGTCAGCGTCGCACAGACGAAGGCGCTGTTGGGCCGATCGGACGTTCTTATCCTCGACGTACGCGAGCAGCAGGAGTACGACCAGGGGCACATCCCCGGCGTCACGCTGATCCCGACGGGCGAAGTCCCGAACCGCTTGAGCGAAATCCCCAAGGACAAGCCGGTCATTGTCACCTGCCGCTCGGGGAATCGCAGTGCAGCCGTGACGAAGCTCCTGCGCGAGCAGGGATACACGAACGTTCACAATATGGAAGGGGGCATCGTGGCGTGGCAGGGCGCCGGTTACCCTGTCGAGAAGTAGCTTTAGCAGAAAGGCAGAAGACACGTGAAGCGCGATACGAGTGACACCATCCGCCAAATTGCGGTCTGGGTAGCCTTCGTGGCTACCATCATCGTCAACGGGATGGCCGGCAGCAGCGCTGCGCTCAACGGTCAAGTGACCGGGGACGTCGCGAACCGCTACATCGGCCGCAATCTCTGGCTGCCGGCCGGCTATGTCTTCGCCATCTGGGGCCTTATCTACGTCGGCCTCATCGCATACGCCATCTATCAGAGCCTTCCTTCGCAGCGCGCTAATCCGAGGCTGCGCGCAATCGGATGGGCCTTCGTGGTCTCGTGCCTGGCCAACATCGTATGGCTCTTCTTCTTTCAGTACTCGTCGAACCCCGATCCGAACGGCAGCCCGAACACCCTGCTGTTGATCCTGTCCGTAGTTGCCATGCTGGTCCTCCTCGGGGCGCTGATCTGGATCTACCTCGCCCTGCGGGCCGGCAACCCGACGATCTCTCGCGGGGAACGCTGGGCGGTGCGCCTGCCCTTCAGCATCTACCTGGGCTGGATCACGGTCGCGACGATCGCCAACATCTCGCATGTACTGGTCGCCAGCGGCTGGACCGGGCAGCCCCTGCCATCCTTGCTGTGGCTGATCATCATGTACATCGCTGCGCTGGCCATCGCCGCGCTGGTTGCGTTTACGCAGCGCGATGTGGCCTACCTGCTGGTGCTGGCGTGGGCCTTCGCCGGCATCGCGGTCAATTACAGCAACCTGACCGCCGTCCTGATCAGTTCTGTGCTCGCGACGCTCGTGGTGCTCGTGCTAACCGTCCTGGTGGCCGCCCGCGGAGCGTGGCAGGGGAAGGCCTACGCGGCATGATGCATGGCTGAGGTCGTCAGCATCCTTCTGCCGATCTTCGCCGTCATCGGGCTGGGCGCGGCGCTGCGCTACAGTGGCTTTGCGTCGCCCCAGCTCTTCCGCGAGACTAACCGGCTTGTCTACTGGGTAGCACTGCCCGCGTATCTATTCTACAAAACGGCCGAGTCGCAGCTGCAGGGCGACGCGGCCGTCCGCGTATTCGCGGTGCTGACCGGCGCGATGGTGCTTTCGATCGCGTTGGGCTACCTTGTCGCGCGGGTGCTGCGACTCACACCCCGCACGACCAGCGCGTTCGTGCAGGGCAGCTATCGCAGCAACCTGGCGTATGTGGGGCTTCCGATCGTGCTGCTGGCGGTGGCGGCGCACGGCGGCGACCAGCAGGCCGCGCTCCAGGCGCTGGGGGTCGTTTCGATCGCGCTGCTCACGCCCATTTACAACTTCGTGGCCGTCTTCGTGTTGCTGGCCGGCCGGGAGGGCAGCCGGGAACAGTTGCCGCAGCGACTGCGCGAACTGGTCTACCGGCTGGTCACCAACCCACTGATCCTGTCGTGTGGGGCCGGACTGCTGGTGATGGCGCTGGGCTGGCGTCTGCCACAGCCGCTGCGCGAGACGCTCAAAATCGTCGGCGACATGACCACGCCTCTCGCCCTGCTGGGCATCGGCGGGGCGCTTTCCTTCACGACGCTCCGGCTCCATGCCGTCAATGCCTCGGCCGCCGCCGTCATCAAGACGGTTGCCGCGCCGCTGTTTGGCCTCGGCGATCGCCGATGGCATTGGGCCTGTCGCAGCCCGAGACGCGCATGGCCCTCATCTTCCTCGCCTGCCCCACGGCCGCCGCGTCCTACGTCATGGCACAGCAGCTTGGCTCGGACGACGGGCTGGCGGCAAACATCATCGTGGTGTCGACGCTGTTCGCGATGCCGGCACTGGCGGCAATCGTTGCGCTGACCTGACGACGGGCGCGCGGCGTGCTTCTGCCTGCCGTCCTGCTATCGCCGCCAGGCGATGTGTTCGCCCCCGTCCACCTCGATTACGGTCCCCGTTATGTAGCTGGCCCGGACCAGGAACACGACGGCCTCGGCAACATCTTCCGGGCTGCCCCACCGGCCAAGCAGCGTGCGCGCCGCGCTCGCCTGCATCTGCTTCTCGGTGTAGCCAGGGGGCGGCAGGACCGGGCCAGGTGCAACCGCGTTGACGCGCACATGTGGGGCCAATTCCAAGCGCCAGGCTCTTGGTCAGGCTCACGATGCCCGCCTTGCCTGCCGAGTGCGCGATGTGATTTGGAAACGGCACGAAGGCGGACAGGTCGGTGATGTTGACGATCGCGCCGTCGCCATGGGCCGCGAGGTGCGGGGCGGCCGCGTGCGAGGTGAAGGCAACGCCCTTGAGGAGAATGGCCGTCACCTGGTCCCAGTCCGCCTCGTTGAGTTCAGCGAACTTCGTCCGCTTCCAAAGGGAGGCGCTGTTGACCAGGATGTCGAGCCGGCCGAGCGCCGAAACAGTCCCGTCGACCAGGGCGCGGCACTCTGCCACCCGGCCCGCATCGGCCTGCTGCGCGTGCGCGCGGCGCCCGAGCGCTTCGATCTCGCGCTGCGTCTGCTCCGCCTCGGCCGTGGAGGCGTGGTAGCTGAATGCGACGTCGGCGCCGGCCTGCGCGAGCGCTACGACGATCGCCTTGCCGACGCGCACCGCGCCGCCCGTCACCAAGGCGACTTTGCCGTGAAGGTCCACTTCGCCTACCTTTCGCGAATGATCGGAAGTCGCCGAATCCGTATCCGGTTCTGTTCGAAAACGACCAGGCTGCCATCGAGCAATGCACCGGTGATCGCCTCGAGATTGTTGACCAGGAGCGCGACCTGCTGGAGGGGGACTCGTTCTGCCGATCGCCGAAAAAGAATCACCGAGGGTATGCTCGCTGCACGACTTGCGAGCAGGGTGCCGAAGTCAGTATCCGCAGAAATCAGGGTCCGACCCTCGTCCGCGGCCAGCTCGAATATCGCCTCATCCGCTGCCCTTTGCATGCCGCGATCGCGCACGTGCACCGCGTCATGCCCTGCCTCGCCTAACGCTTGGGCCAGCACGGGCGAGAGTGCATTGTCGACGAGGAACTTCATGCGGCTTTCAGCAGTGGAATCTGCCTTTCCTGCAACGAGACTGCCGCGAACGCCAGCGCGTTGCGGATATCTTCCACCACCAGGTCGGGATAGGCGGCCAAAATCTCTTCCTCGCGCAAGCCGTCCGCTAACATTCCGATGACGGTGGCCACAGGTATGCGCAGGCCGCGAATACAAGGCACACCGCCCATCTGGTACGGATCAACCGTTATTCCCCTAATCTCCACATCTCACCTCCTGACCTATCGTACCAGCACGCATCGGCAGCGCGAGCAAGCCATGGTATACAGCGGGAAATCCGATCGCGCCAGATCGGAGCCCGGGCCACGGAGCCTGGCGCCTTTTTCAGTATTTTACACACAGTTATTTGCATTTATTCACCCCCTATGATACACTACCTACGTCTCAAAGAGGAGTAACGAGCAGGTATTGGCGAGCAAGTGCGGGCGTCAAGTAGCGGACAGCGCAGGGGAAGTGCAGAATGTTCCAGAAACAACTTACGGGCAGCCCGGCGGGCGAGGTGCTCACGCTGCTGCAGCGCAAGGGCATGGCCACCGTCAAGGAGCTTGAGGATGCGATGGACGTCACCGCAACTGCGGTGCGCCAGCAGCTTAACTTGCTCCTGGCTGAAGGTTTCATCGAGCAGCGCACGGAGAACATCGGGCGCGGGCGGCCGAAACACGTCTATTCGCTGACGGCCAAGGGCCGGGCGCTCTTCCCGCACCATTATGACGAATTCACCAACTCGCTGCTGCGGGAGATCCTCCTGGTGGAGGGGCCCGGCAAGGTTGAAGAGCTGCTGGGCCGGATGTCGCGACGTATGGCCGACCAATACAGCCAACAGATCGCCGCGCGGCTCCCTGAGGAGCGGGCGCAGGCGCTGACGGAGCTGCTGAATGCCAAGGGCATTATGGCCGAGGTCTACTTCGAGCCGGACGGCATCGTCTTTCGCGAGTACACCTGCCCCTACTATGAGCTGGCGCGCGAGCACCGGGCCATCTGTGACATGGAGCAGGACATGATCGAGCAGGTGATGAACCAGCCGGTGGAGCTGGTCTCTTGCACGCTCGACGGGCACCACGGGTGCCAGTTCAAGATCGAATCCAAATAGCACGGTACGGAGCACGCGCGGAAAGCCGCCGTCAGCCCCGACGCAAAGAAAGCTGATCCTACCCTATCGAGGAGCTGTAAGGCATGTCTTCTGAGTTGGTCATCAAAGATCTGTTTGTGAATGTCGACGGGAAGCCGATCCTGCAAGGCGTCAACCTGACGATCCGCCAGGGCGAAGTGCACGCGATCATGGGGCCCAACGGCTCGGGCAAGAGCACCCTGGCCTATACGATCGCCGGCCATCCCCACTACGAGGTTGTCTCGGGCGACATCCTGCTCGACGGGCAAAGCATCCTCGCAATGGAAGCGGACCAGCGCGCTAAGGCCGGCCTGTTCCTGGCGTTTCAGTACCCAACGGCTATTCCCGGCGTCAGCATGGCGAATTTCCTGCGCCAGGCAGTCAGCGCAGTGCGCGGGTACACGGAGAAGGCTAAGGCGCAAGTCAACGACGGCGGAAGCGCCAAGCCCATCGGCTCCGAGCTCATGCCTATGCGCGAGTTTCGCAAGGAACTGACCTCGAAAATGGACCAGCTGCACATCGACCAGTCCTTCGCGCGGCGCTATTTGAACGACGGGTTCTCTGGCGGCGAGAAGAAGCGCGCTGAAATCCTGCAGATGGCCATGCTCGACCCGAAGATCGCGATCTTGGACGAGACGGACTCGGGCCTCGACATCGACGCGCTGCGCGTCGTGGCCGAGGGCGTCAACAGCCTCATCGGCCCGAAGCTTGGCGTCTTGTTGATCACCCACTACCAGCGGCTGCTCGACTACATCAAGCCGCAGTTCGTACACGTCTTCTACAACGGGCGCATCGTACGTTCGGGTGGGCCTGAGTTGGCGTTGGAGCTGGAAGAGCAGGGCTACCAGCAGATTCGGCAGGAGTTCGGTGAGCCGATGTATGGCGAGGAAATCGCGTAAAGGATAGAAGAGGAGCGACGCAATGCCTGCGACCGAATCAGAGCAGAAAGAACTTACGGACCTGAAGTCCGATTATGCATATGGCTGGAGCCAGCCCGAGAATTACGCCTTCAAGGCGCGCAAGGGGCTGGATCACGAAATCGTGGAACAGATCAGCACGATGAAGCACGAGCCGGACTGGATGCGCAAGCTGCGGCACGACGCGCTCGACATCTTCCTGTCCAAGAGCATTCCAACGTGGGGTGCGGACCTGAGCGGGATCGACTACCAGGACATTTACTATTACATCAAGCCGACCGAGGCGCAGGGCAAGACTTGGGACGAGGTGCCGGCGGACATTAAAGAGACGTTCGACAAGCTGGGCATCCCCGAGGCCGAGCGCAAGTTCCTGGCCGGCGTGGGGGCGCAGTACGAGTCGGAGGCCATCTACCACTCGCTCAAGCAGGAGTGGGAGAAACTCGGCGTGATCTTCGTCGACTCGGACAGCGGCTTGCGCGAACACGAAGACATTTACAAAGAGTACTTCGGCACGGTCGTGCCGTCGACCGATAACGTGTTCGCGGCGCTTAACACCGCGTTCTGGTCGGGCGGCTCCTTCGTCTACGTGCCGAAGGGCGTGCACCTCGACATTCCGCTGCAGGCCTACTTCCGCATCAATGCGCAAAGCATGGGGCAGTTCGAGCGGACCCTGATCATCGTCGATGAAGGCGCAACCGTCCACTACGTCGAAGGCTGCACTGCGCCAAGCTATTCGCAGGACTCGCTGCATTCGGGCGTCATCGAGATCATCGTGCGCAAGAACGCGCGCTGCCGCTATACCACCATCCAGAACTGGTCGACCAACGTATACAACCTGGTCACCCAGCGTTCGCTGGTTTCCGAGGGCGGCATGATGGAATGGGTGGATGCGAACCTGGGGTCGAAGGTCACGATGAAGTACCCGTCGGTGTATATGATGGGGCCCGGCGCACGCGGCAACATCCTTTCGATGGCCTTTGCCGGTCCTGGTCAGCACCTGGATACGGGTGGCAAGCTCGTTCACGCAGCGCCGAACACCTCCAGCCAGCTGATCTCGAAGTCGATCAGCAAGGGCGGCGGCCGCGCCTCCTACCGGGGGTTGCTGAAGGTGGCCAAGGGCGCCAACGGGGCCAAATCAAACGTCGTCTGCGACGCGCTCCTGCTCGACGAGAAGAGCCGGTCGGACACATACCCGTACATCGAAATCGACGAGGAAGACGTGACGGTCGGGCACGAGGCGTCGGTCAGCAAGATCGGCGAGGAGCAGCTCTTCTACCTGATGAGCCGCGGCCTGAGCGAGGACGAGGCCAGCGCCATGATCGTCTCCGGCTTTATCGAGCCGATGGTCAAGGAACTGCCCATGGAATACGCCGTCGAAATGAACCGCCTGATCCAGCTCCAGATGGAAGGCTCGATCGGTTGAGGCCAGAGGATAGAGTCATGACAGTTGAAGTTCAAGTTGCAGCCAACTATTCCCAGGCCTCGGTCGAGGCGTTGTCGCTCAGCCGGCACGAGCCCGACTGGATGCTCGAACTGCGTCTGCGGGCGTGGCGCTTCTTCCAGGAGATCCCATGGCCCACGGGCAGTGAGGAGACCTGGCGCCGCACCAAGCTGACCGGCTTCAAGCTCGAGGAATTCGTGCCGCTGGCCGGCGCAAGCGCACTGGCCGGAGCAGGCGCACCGGCCGCGCTGCCTGAGGAAGTCACCAAGGCCCTGACCGAGGTGGACAGCGTGGGCGAAATCGCATTCGTCGACGGCGCCCGTGCTCACTACCGGCTCGATCCGGAACTGGCCGCGAAAGGCGTGGTGTTCACCGACCTTGCTACTGCCGTGCGTGACCATGCGGACCTGGTCCAGCGCGCCTTTGGCGCGGCTGTGGCCACCGACGAGAACAAATTCAGCGCACTGCATTACGCGCTGTGGAATTCTGGCACGTTCGTGTATGTGCCGCGCAACGTGGTCGTCGAGAAACCGCTGCAGGTGGTGATCGACCAGAGTGCGGGCAAGAAGGCAGGCTTCCATCACACGCTGGTGCTCACGGAGCAGGGCGCCGTGGTAACCCTCGCCGAGGACTTCATCAACGCCGACGGCGGCATGCAGGACTCGGCCGTGGAGCTTCTTGCGGGCGCGAACAGCCAGCTGCACTACCTGCACCTGCAGAACCTGGCCGACACGGCGTGGAACTTCACAACCCAACGGATGAAGCTGGGCCGCGACAGCCTCCTGCGCCACTTCATCGGGTCGTGGGGCAGCCGGCTGAGCAAGGCCTGGTTGAACATGGACCTCGACGGCCAGGGCAGCCATGGCGAGCTGCTGGGCCTGTATTTCCCCGGCGGCCGCCAGCACCTGGATCATCACACGAACCAGCTGCACAAGGCGCCAAATGCGACGAGCGACCTGCTCTACAAGGGTGCGCTCAAGGACCGGGCGCGGTCGGTATACCAGGGCTACATTAAGGTGTACCCGCATGCGCAGAAGACCAACGCATACCAGGCCAACCGCAACCTGATGCTGAGTAAGACGGCGCGTGCCGACAGCATCCCGGGCCTTGAGATCGAGGCCGACGACGTGCGCTGCACCCACGGCGCGACCGCGGGCCAGGTGCCGGCAGAGTACGTGTTCTATCTCATGTCCCGCGGCGTCGACCGGACCAACGCGGAGCGCATGATCGTCCAGGGCTTCTTCGAGGAAGTCCTCAACCGCATTCCTGTCCCAGGCGTGCGTAACAAGCTCGAAACCGAGATCGCGCGGAAGTTGGGACTTTAATGGGACGCGGATTGAACTGATTTGCAGGATCCCTTCTTGAGGCCAATCAGGTAGATCAGTCTGCTCAGTTCAATCTGTGTGCTATTCAGTATCGGGAGGCGCAGATGGACCAGGGGTATGTACATCCTGAGAAGTTGGTTTCGACGGAGTGGGTGGCAGAACACCTAGGCGACCCGGGCGTACGGATCGTGGAGTCGAACGAGGACATCCTGCTTTACAGCCGGGGCCACGTTCCCGACGCCGTGCACATCGACTGGGTGGCCGACCTGAACGATCCGATCGAGCGCGACTACCTGAACAAGGAACAGTTCGAGCGCCTGATGTCGCGGAACGGCATCGACAACGACACGTTTGTGGTTTTCTACGGCGACAAGAATAACTGGTGGGCGTGTTACGCGCTCTGGATTTTCGAACTCTTCGGCCACACCAAGTCGGCGGTCATGGACGGCGGCCGGGTGAAGTGGGAGCAGGAGGGCCGGCCAATGAGCAAGGACGTGCCGCGCTGTGAGCCCACGGAGTACCACGCCCGCGAACGCGACGACAGCCGTATCCGGGCCTTCCGCGACGACGTCATGCAGCATGTGCAGGCGGGTCTGCCCCTGGTCGACGTGCGCAGCCCGGGCGAGTACACCGGCAAGCTTTATCACATGGAAGGGTACCCGCAGGAAGGTGCGCTGCGCGCCGGCCACATCAAGGGCGCAGTTAACGTGCCGTGGGCGAAAGCCGCCAATCCCGGCGATGGCACTTTCAAGAGCGCCGACGCGCTCCGTGCCATCTACGAGCAGGAACAGGGCTTGAAGCCTTCGGACAACGTGGTCGCGTATTGTCGCATCGGCGAGCGATCGAGCCACACGTGGTTCGTGCTCAAATACCTGTTGGGCTACGAGAACGTGCGGAATTACGACGGCAGCTGGACCGAGTGGGGCAACCTGGTCGGCGCGCCCATCGAGCGATAAACGCTCAACACAAAGACACATAGGCACAACGCTGAATAGGTCCTTTGTGTCTCGGTGTCTTTGTGTTAAAAAGAGGATTGCCGGCATGGATCGACAACAGCAGATCGACTTCATCCTTGACCATTACGAGAACCCGCGGCATTACGGGGCGATTGAGGACGCGACTGTGACGCAGAAGGGCGGGAACCCCGGCTGCGGCGATATCGTCACGTTCTATCTGAAATTGGGCGAGGATGGCCGCATCGAAGCCATCTCGTTTGAGGGTGAAGGCTGCACGATCAGCCAGGCCGCCTCGTCGCTGGTGACGGAGATGTTCTTCGGCAAGACGCTCGAAGACGTGGAACAGACGTCGGGCGAGGCCATCCTGGACATGCTTGGCCGGGAGTTGGCCGCGACGCGGCTCAAGTGCGCGACCTTGGGGTTGAACACGACGAAAGAGGCGGTGCGCCAGGTGCGCCGCCACCGGAACAGGAGAAAGGGCAATGAGGTACTTGTTCACTGCTGTGGTCGAAAAGGATGCCGAGAAGATGTTCGTCGCCGATGTTCCCGGAGTTCCGGGGCCGTAAGCCAAGGCGAAACGATCGAAGAGGCGGTGACGAACCTGCGGGAAGCGACTGAGATGTCCTGGAGGACGGTAGCCCACATTGCCGAGTCCGCGGACTTGTCGGTTCACAACCTTTGAGGCAGTCTGATCAAATGGGGAACTGTCCCCGTACTCGGGGCCCCAGGCGAGTTCCGGGCGCTTCAGAGCGACTTGGCTTCGAACGAGTCAGGCAGACGGGGTTCAGCCATGCAGTATGGCACCGGATGGCAGATGAACGGTAGATAGGTTCCACGGGGCCCGATACCCGCACGAGCTACGGCAGATTGGCAGGGATGTCGCAACATAGTGAGGCAGCTGCTGGAGCACAGGTAGTATCCAGGCAGGACTTCAAGAGGTCAATTATGATTCGCTACAACTTCATAGGTAGATTGGACGTCCAGCGCATTCGCGCCGACTTCCCCATTCTGAACCGGCAGGTCAAGGGCAAGCCGCTGGTTTACCTGGATAGCGCAGCTTCGTCACAGAAGCCGGTCCAGGTGCTCGACGCAATGGACCGTTATTACCGCGAGATACACGCAAACGTGCATCGCGGGGTCCATACGCTGAGCGAGGAAGCGACCGCGGCCTACGAGGGTGCCCGGGCGAAGGTTTCCAGCTTCATCGGCGCGTGCTGCCCGAAAGAGGTCATCTGGACGCGCAATGCGACCGAGGCGATCAACCTGGTGGCCTACAGCTGGGGGCGTGCCAACCTCAAGCACGGCGATCGCGTTCTGCTGACGGAGATGGAGCACCATGCGAACCTTGTGCCGTGGCAGATCATGGCGTCCGAAAAGGGCTTCGAGCTCGATTTCGTCCGGGTCGCGGATAACGGCCAGTTGATCCTGGACGACCTGCCCAAGCTGCTGACGCCCAAGACCAAGCTGTTCGGGTTCACTGCCGCATCAAACGTGCTCGGTACGCTCAACCCCGTCAAAGAACTGACGCAGGCCGCGCACAAGGTAGGCGCGCTGGTGCTGCTCGACGCGTGCCAGGCCGTGCCACACATGCCGTTCGACGTGCAGGATCTGGACGTCGACTTTGCCGCGTTTTCGGGACACAAGATGCTCGGTCCGACCGGCTCCGGTGTGTTGTGGGGCCGCCGCGAGATCCTCAATGCCATGCCCCCGTTTATGGGCGGCGGCGACATGATCCGCGAGGTCAAGCTGCGCACGTCCAAGTGGAACGAGTTGCCTTGGAAGTTCGAGGCAGGTACGCCGGCCATCGCCGAGGCCGTGGGCCTGGGCGCGGCCGTCGACTACCTATCGGCGCTGGGTATGGACAATGTTTACGCGGCCGAGCATGCGCTGGTCACGTATGCCATGGAGCAGTTGCAGGATATCGAGGGGCTGAGGATGCTGGGGCCGCATGACGGCCGCACCGGGCTGGTCAGCTTCGTCCTTGGCAACGTCCACCCGCACGACATCGCGGCCGCACTCGACAGTCTCGGCATTGCGGTGCGGGCGGGCCATCACTGCGCGCAGCCGCTCCACGAGCGCTTCGGGGTGCCCGCTACCGCCCGCGCCAGCTTCTACATCTACAATACCCGCGAGGAAGTCGACGTTCTTGCGGCCGCCCTGCGCAAGGTTGCGGAATACTTTAGTTTTTAGTAAGTTTCATCTGCCTGCTCGCCGCTGAGCGGCGGGCAGGCAGATAACGAGGGAAGTTGCCAGCATGGACTTATACGCAGAAGAGATCCTGGACCACTACAAGCACCCCCGACATTTTGGACACCTGGACGAGCCGACGCTGATCTACCACGACCGCAACCCGTTGTGCGGCGACGAGATTACGCTCGAACTGAAAATCGAAGACGGCAAAGTGGTCGACGTCGCATTCACCGGTCATGGTTGTGCCATCAGCCGGGCCGCCGCGTCGATGATGTCTGAAGAGATCGTCGGCAAATCGCTCGACGAACTCAAGCTCTATGATAAGGAAAGCATCATCGACCTGCTCGGCATCGAAGTTGGCCCGGTGCGCATCAAGTGCGCCCTGCTCCCGCTTAAGGCCATGAAAGCCGCGGTCTGGGGCCTGTCGGAGGAGGGGGAGGAGTAGCGCAGTGACCAAGTTCGTCAAGGTCGGGCGGGCCGACGACATCGGCCCCGGCGAAAAGCAGATCTACGAGGTCGACGGCATCATGGTCGTCGTCGTCAACCTGGACGGCGAGTACTTCTGCGTCGAGGATGTGTGTACGCACGATGGCGGCCCGCTCGGCGAAGGCAGGCTGGAGGACGACGAGCTGGTTTGCCCCCGGCACGGCGCGCGCTTCGACGTGCGCACGGGCGACGCGCTGACTCTACCTGCGTTTGAGCCGGTTGCAACTTACGAGGTCAAAGTGGTTGACGGCGACTTGTTGGTAGAGTCCTATTGAACGGAGAAGAGAAATGACGCAAGCAACTGAAGAAGGCGTGCGCGACGCGATTCGCAAGAACGTCTTTGACCCTGAGATCGGGCTGAACGTGGTAGACCTGGGCCTGATCTACGATGTGAAGGTGCCCGACGGCAAAACCGCCGATGTGAAAATGACGCTGACGTCGCCCGGCTGCCCCGTCGGCCCGCAGATCATCTCGGCGGTGCAGACGTACGTCCACCAGGCGTACCCCGACCTGGACGCTATCAACGTCCACGTGGTGTGGAGCCCGCTCTGGAACCCGGACATGATGACGCAAGAGGCGAAGGACCAACTGGGGTTCTTCTAGGGGGCTGATGTGTGGGTGACGGCCTGCCATAGGGCAATCCGTGACCCACGCATGCCCGTGAGGCAGTGACGTGGCGCGACTGTACCTCGGTACGCAGGGCTGGAGCTACCCTTCCTGGGTTGGGCCGTTCTACCCGGCCGGAACGCCGGCGGGGCGCTTCCTCGAGCATTACGCGGCCCGGTTCAACACTGTCGAGCTCGACACCACCTTCTATGCCATACCACGGGAGAGCACGGTTACGGGTTGGCGTCAGAAGACGCCGCCTGGCTTCCGGTTCGCGGCGAAGTTTCCCCAAGTAATCACGCACGAGAAGGCGCTGAAGGACGCCGGGCCAGAGACCAATGCCTTCGTAGAAACCATGGCACGGCTGGACGACAAGCTAGGCGTGCTGCTGCTGCAGATGCCGCCCCAGTGGACTGCGTCGGCGATGGCCGAGCTGGAGCGATTCCTGCCCCAACTCCCGCCCGGGCAGCGCTATGCGCTCGAGGTGCGCCACAAGTCCTGGCTGACCAAGGAGATGTTCCCAAACCTGACGGAGTTATTGCAAGCGCACGGCGTGGCGCTGTGCCTGGTGCAGCACGCCTGGATGCCGGCGCTGGAGACGACGACCGCACCTTTCGTGTACGTTCGCTGGCTGGGCCGGCGAGAGGACGTGCCGGACGACGATTTCAGCCACGTGCGGATCAATCGGGACGTTCAGTTGGATCGCTGGGCCGCGCAGGTGAGCGCCTACCTGCAGCAGGGCCTCGAAGTGTACGGTTACTTCAACAACCACTACCAGGGTCACTCGCCGGCGAGTGTCGGCGCCATGCAACTTCGCCTGGCCGCATTGAGCGGCGACGAGGTCCCCGGAACCGAACCCCCGGCCTCCTCAACCGACAACCCAAGCCTCTTCGATTTGCAGGATTCGTAACGAACGCCCGCTTGCCGTAACCGGCCGGCTTCGGTCGCCACTCTACCGGTTGTTGGCCGGAGGGGCTGCTCCACGGCGTACAGCCTCGTGCGATAGCGACTGGGCAGGCTGGGGACGTGCCGCACGATGTGGAAGCGCAACTGCTGCGTGGCGTGGTAGGTGTAGGCGCGCATTACCGGCTTGTCCGTGGCGTCATAGATCGTCTCCACCATGTTCAGCACCGCTGCGCCGGCGGGCAGCTGCATCCGGGCCGCGAGTTCTTCGTCCGCGTTCACTGCGTGCAGCTCCGAGTCGGCGTAGCGGATGGTGGGGCGCTCTTGCGCCAGGCAATACTCGAGCACCGACAGTCCCGACGCCTCGAACTCCTCGGCATCGACGACCAACGGGGGAATGCGATAGTCATAGTACCCCGTGCACCAGCCGTCAATCCTTAGCACGGTCTGAACGCGGAGAAGCAGATCGCCGCCTGTCAGGCCGAACAGTACCTGCAGGTCGGGCGCGGGTGCGACCCGGCTGACGTCACGCTCCAGCATCTCGAGTTGTGAGCCGGCCTGCCCCGCGAGGATGCGGAGCGGAATCAGCTGATGGAGGCCGAAGGTGAACCGGGCCGCCTCGGGATTGGTGACGAATGTACCCACGCCATGCCGCCGTACGACCAGCCCGTCCTTCTCCAGCATGCCCATCGCCTCGCGCAAGGTCGAACGCGACACGCGAAGCTGCCGGGCAAGCTCGTCCTCGCCCGGCAGCACGGCTCCCGGCTCATACTGATTCTCGGCGATGAACGCAACCAGCGCGTCGGCGGCCTGGCTGTAGAGCGGCTGATGCGGCGCCACAAACACCTGGCTGCCCTTGCTCACGTGCATCGCGGACCTCTCAGGGGGACTCCTACTTCTCCTCGCGGCTGAAGGCCAAGCCCGAGGCCGCAGGCCACGCGGCCTTACCCACGAAGAAGATGACAATGATCAGCGTGGCGAAATAGGGCAGTGCGACGAGGAACTGGTATGGGATCGCCTTAATGCCGAGCGCCTGGAGGCGCAGTTGGAAGGCATCGGCGGTGCCAAACAGCAGGCTGCCGAGCAGCGTACCCACGGGCGTCCACTTTCCGAACACGATGGCCGTGTACGCGATGTAACCGCGGCCGCCGGTCATGCCCTCCATGAACTGCCCCATCTGACCGAGCGAGAGGAACGCGCCGGCCAGCCCGGACAGCATGCCGGTGACGACCAGTGTTGCAAACCGCACCTTGTAGACGCTGATGCCGACCGTGTCGGCCGCATGCGGGTGCTCGCCCACCGACCGGATCTTCAAGCCCCACGTCGTTTTGAAGAGGACAAACCAGATCAGCGGCACGAGCAGGTAAGCAAGGTACACAAGCGGTATCTGGCGGAAGAAGATTGGCCCAACGATGGGGATTTGCGAGAGCAGCGGAACCTCGAACGGCTGCAGCTTAGGCACGCGCACGGGGTCGGCGGCCAGGCCGAAGAACATAGTGTTGAGGTAACTGGTGAGCCCGACAACCATCAGGTTCAGCGCGACCGCGGAGACAATCTGATTCGCACGCAGCGGGATGATCATGACGCCATAAAGCATGGCAATGAGCACGCCGGCAAGCATTGCGGCGGCAAACCCGATCACGATGCTCTTCGTGGCGAAGCCCGCGGCCACGCCCGCGAAGCAGCCCAGGAGCATCATGCCCTCCATGCCGAACGTCACGATGCCGGCCCGCTCTGCAACCAAGCCACCCATGGCCGCCATCAACACCGGTGTCGCGACCCGGATTGCCGCAGCCCAGAACTCAGGCGAGAAAATGATCGATAACAGATCCTGAAGCACAGAACACCACCTCTCCGAACCGTTCGCGCCGCAACGAGGTGCGCCGCAGCGGGTGCGAACTAATCAACGGTTGAAGCTGCGCCGAGGATAACGGGCGCAACAGTGGATGGGGGCACGGACGACGTGCTCCCGTCCGTCCCATCCGTCGCTGTTACCGGCTGCCGCTTACGCGGGCTTCCGCCGGCCGGCGCGCCCGCCAATCTTCACCGCCGTGCCGCCGATCGCGAACAGGATCGCGAGGGCCTGCAGGATGTAGATCAACGAGATCGGGACGCCGACCGTGATCTGCATCGTGTTCGAGCCCGCACGCAGGCCGCCGAAGAACAGCGCGCTGAGCAGCGCACCGACCGGGTGCAACTGCCCGACGAGTGCGACGGGGATGCCATCGAAGCCGACGTTAATCAGGAATGCATCGATGATCCGGTTCTGGTTCCCCAGGATCTCGATCCCACCCGCCAGCCCGGCCAGTGCGCCCGACACGAGCATGGTCGTCAGCATGGTGCGCGAAACCCGGATGCCGGCGTACTTCGCCGCCCGAGGGTTCGAGCCGACGGTTCGAAGCGCAAAACCGAATGTTGTGCGCCACAAGATGATGTAGACGAGGATCGCAGCGACGATGGCAATGATCGCGCCGAGGTTCAGCCGCATTTGCTCCCACAGCACGGGCAGCTGCGCGCTCTTGAAGATGATCGCGGACTTGGCGAACGGCTGGGTGCCGTCCTTCAGCCCCAGGTACTTCCAGATCTGCCACGTGGCGCCGGTGAACGTATCCTGCCGCACCGACCACGCCAGCACCTGCACCGCGATGTAGTTCATCATCAGGGTCGTGATGACTTCGTTGAAGCCTCGGAACGCCTTAAGCGCACCCGGCAGCAAGGACCACAGCGACCCCGCCGCCATCGCGGCCAGGATACAAAGCGTCACGTGCAGCCAGACCGGCGCGCCCTGCAGGCGGACGCCGACCGCGGTCGCAGCCATGCCGCCCAGAATCAACTGCCCTTCGGCGCCGATGTTGAACACCCCGCCCCGGTACCCGAACACCACGGCCAGGCCCGTCAGTAGCAGCGGCGTGGCCTTGCGGATGGTCGTGCCGATGCTGTCCAGGCCGCCGAACGCGCCCCTGAAGAGCGCCCCATACGCTTCGATCGGGTTCACGCCCTTCGCAATAATCACGAGTGAGCCGACCAGGAAAGCCAACAGGACCGCGCCGAGTGGGATGAGGATCTTCAGTGAGGACTCGAGCGTGTCGCGCCAATTGTATGTGGATTCGTGCGGCTTGACCGCGCTGTCTTGGTTTACCATCGCTCCCTCACTTGGCGCCTTCCAGCGCAGCCGGGCCTGCGACCAGGGCAGCGGCTGCTTCCGGCGTGCCGCTCCTGACGCCCGCCATCATCAAGCCAATCTGCTCGACATCGACGTCGGACCCCGACACAATACCCATGATCTCGCCCTCGTACATGACCGCAATCCGGTCGGACAAGCCGAAGATTTCCTCGAGTTCGGTCGAGATCAGCAGGATCGCACAGCCGCGGCTGCGCAGCTCGAGCATCCGCTGGTGCACGTACTCCGTGGCGCCGACGTCAAGCCCGCGCGTCGGCTGCACGGCCACGAACAGCTTCGGGTCGCGGCTCATTTCGCGCGCCAGGACCACCTTTTGCTGGTTCCCGCCCGATAGCTTCTTGGCCGCCAACTTCGCGCTCGGCGTGCGGACGTCGAAGGACTTCAGCAGCTCCTGGGCCTGATTTGCAATGTATCTGAGGTCCAGAAAGCCCCGCTTGGAGAACGGCGGGCGGTAATACGTCCCGATAATCAAGTTCTCCGTCAGGGAAAAATCCATCACCAGGCCGGTTCGCTGCCGGTCCTCGGGGATGTGCGCCACTTGCATTTCGAAAAGGTCGCGCGGGCTGGGCATTCGTGGCATCGACCCCGTCCACTTTGAACGTGCCGCCGGTGGCCTTGCGCAGCCCGGTAATGACCTCGGCAAGCTGGCTCTGCCCGTTGCCGTCCACGCCCGCGACGCCCAGGATCTCGCCCGCGCACACGTCAAAACTGACGCCCTTGAGTGCGGGCAGCTCCCGATTATTGAGCGCGTGCAGGTCGTTCACCTGCAAAATCGGCCGGCCCGCATCAAGGGGGGGCTTGTCCAGCCGCTCCACGACGTCGCGGCCCACCATCATGCGCGCGAGCTGCCGGCGGCTGGTGTCGGCCGTCCGCACGGTGTCGATGACCATGCCGTCGCGCAGGATGGTGACCCGGTCGGTTGCGGCCATGACCTCTTCAAGCTTGTGCGTGATGAAAATGATGGACAGCCCTTTGGCCGTCATGCTGCGCAGAACGTCGAACAGGTCCTTGACCTCGCCCGGCGTCAGCACGGCGGTAGGCTCGTCCAGAATCAGCAGCTCGGCCCGGCGATAGAGCGCCTTGATGATTTCTACCCGCTGCTGGACGCCGACGGGAAGCTGCCAGACATACGCCTTGGGATCGATGGGCAGGCCGTAGGTCTCGCCCAGTTCCAGGATTTTCGCCTCTGCGTTGGCCGCGTCGATGAGCGGCGCGCGCGGCTGCTCGAGCCCGAGCACCACGTTCTCCGTGACGGTGAAGGGCGGCACCAGCATAAAGTGCTGATGCACCATGCCGATCCCCAGGGCGATGGCATCCCGGCTGGAGTGGATATCCACTTCCTGCCCCTTCCAGACGATCTTCCCACCGTCGGGACGGTAGATGCCATAGAGCACGTTCATCAGGGTCGTCTTGCCCGCGCCATTCTCGCCCAGCAGCGCGTGGATCTCCCCGCGCTCGATCTCCAGGTTCACCTGGTCGTTGGCGACGACGCCCGGAAACGTTTTGCGGATATTCTCCATCCGGAGCAAGGGATCAGCCATGGTGTTCTCCCGCTTTTGATTTCTTCTCGTGTGCTGCTGCCCGCAGTGGGCAGCAGCACGCGAGAAGGTTTCCAGCGTCTAGAGGTCCGTGCGGACTTCGAGGGTTGGCAGCGACGTGGGATCCGCCAGGTACTTCTGGAGGGTCTCAGTCACCTTCTTCTCGACCTCGGCCGGAACCAGACCGTAGAACGGCTCCAGGCCTACCGAGTTTTCCTTGAGGCCGATGGCGAAGTGGCCGCCCGGCTGGCCCGCGGCGATCTTCTGGACGACGTACTCCATGTTGCGGACGATGTCTTCCTTCCAGCCGCCGATGACGATCTCGGGCGCCAGGTAGTTCTTATCCTTGACCCAGGAGATCACGCGAAGGTTCTTGTTGCCCTTCTCGTACGCTTCCTTGGCCGCTTCGACGGTGCCCAGGTCGCCCGCGTCCGCCTCGAGGATCAGCACGTCCACGCCGCTCTCGATGTCAGCCGCGGCCAGTTCCTTGGCCTTCGCGGGATCGGCCCAGCTGCCGACGTAGGATTCGATCACTTCGACCTTGTCCTGGCCCATGTCCTTGCAGGCCTGGCGCGTCATCTTGATGTGATGGTCGAGGAGCGGGAACTGCGTGCCGGCGACGTACGCGACCTTGCCCGTCTTGGTGATGGAGCAAGCGATCATGCCGACGAAGTAGCCACCCTCACCCGCGGAGTTGGTGACGGTGTAGAGGTTGGGGACATTCGCGGCGCCGCCGTTTGTCTGCATGAACTTGGTGTTCGGGAATTCCTTCGCAACCTTCTCGATCGCTTCGGCCCACTCGAAACCATGGCCGAAGACGATATCGAAGCCGGCCTTAGCGTAATCGCGGAAGACCTGCTCCGCATCCGCGGCGGTGACGTTCTCGGTGTAGGCAATGTCCATGCCGTACTTGTCGCGCAGGTAGACCAGGCCCTTGTAGGCCGAGGTGGTCCAGCCGGCGTCATTCACGGGGCCGGAGAAAACGGCCGCGATCTTCTTGCCCTTCATGGCAGCCATGACGTCGGGCGCGGGCGTGGCCTCGACAACCTTCTCCACGACCTGGGTCTCGACGACCTTGACTTCCTTCTGGACTTCGACGACCTGGGTCTGGATGACCGGGACCTCTTCCTTGACGACCTGCGTCACGACTTTCTCGACGACCTGAGGCGCGGGCGCCGCACAGGCGCTCAGCATCAAGAGAACGACGGCCAACAGGCCGAACACGGTGTAGCGAGCCTTCATTTGCTTCTCCTCTGTGTGTGGATAGATCGTAGACTGTGACTTAACTGGCGGATGGTGTGCGAACGGAGAGGGTGCGCGATCGATAGTCACCTCCCTTCGAAGAGAACGGTGGACTTAGGAGATTCGCCCGTCCTGCCGGGCCTGTTGGTCAGAAGCAATAGAACGATTGCTAGAATACCCCCTTGATTGCTGCTTGTCAAGTAGCAGTGTACAAAAGAACGAAATGTTCCACGCTGCGGCTTCGACTTAGGCAGGCTCCGCGGCCGGCATCTCGGCCAGCGCGGCCAGAATCTTGGCCCGGGTCGCGGGCAGGGCAGTGATCCGGACGCCGATCGCATCGTAGATGGCGTTGGTGATGGCCGGCGCGACGTTGACCGTAGGTGCTTCCGAAAAGCCCTTTGCGCCGTACGGTCCGTCCGAGCACGGGATTTCCAGCACGACGGACACGACTTCGGGCGCCTGGTCCGCGGTCGGAATGCGGCACTTGTAGAGCGAATCGGTTAGGTTGATGCCATTCTGGACGACAAAATCTTCCGAGAGTGCATAGCCCATCATCATGGCCACCGCGCCGTGAATCTGCCCCTCGATGGCCTTCGGGTTCAGCGCCTTGCCGACGTCGTACACGGCAATGTGCTTGAGAAGCCGAACGTCGCCCGTGCGTGTGTCAACCTCCACGATCGACACTGCCGTGCCAAAATCGTAGAGCCAGTTCGTCCGCCGCGACTCGAAATCCGGCGCGCCCCACCGGCTTTCGATATACAGGGGCTGAGGGTCGGTACTGGGCGTGTGGTAGCGAGCTTCGACGGCAAACCGCTCGCCCAGTGCGGAGAGGGGCAGCGCTCGCCCGGTGCTTCTGTCGATCAGCCGCTCGTCGACCAGCCGGATGTCGTCCGGATCGGACCCCAACGCATCGGCCGCCCGGTAGCAGAGTTGCTCACGGAGGTCGCGCGCGGCGCTGATGACTGCGTTGCCCATGATGAACGTCTGGCGGCTGCCCCCGGTGGGTCCGGCGCCGGGGCTGAGCTTCGTGTCGGGCAGGATAACTTCGATGCGATCGAGCGGCAGATCGAGCTCCTGCTGTACCAGCCCGGCCAGCACCGGGTTCGCCCCTTGCCCCATGTCGCAATACCCGGTCAGAACCTTGACGTAGCCCTGCGCGTTCATCTCGACGATGGCGCCTGCGCTCTCCGGGACATTCTTGCCGACGCCGACGGTCTTCTGCATGCAGGCGACGCCCACGCCGATCCGCTTGCCCTCGCGCGGCTCCGGCACCACCGTCCGGCGAAGTTCCTCCTGCGCGGCACGGATCGTCTCTTTGATGGTGACGATGCCGGGCTCCTGGACGTGATCGACGACGTTGGGCAGGCCCACGTCCAGCGCGTTGAGGTAGCGGAACTCGAGGGGGTCCATGTGCAGCTGGCGCGCCAGTTCGTCGAGCGCCGACTCGACCGCGAACGCAATCTTCGGCGCGCCGAAGCCGCGCATCGCACCGCCGATGACGTTGTTCGTGTACCAGACCTGCGCATGCAGGTCGAGGTTGGGGATAAAATAGGGGCCGGTGTTGGTGACGCAGCCCGACACAAGCACCGCCGCGCTGGAGGATGCGTACGCGCCGCCATCCAGTTGCACCTCGTCCTGCAGCGCGAGGATGCGGCCCGCCGCGTCGGCCCCGACCTTCAGGTGAATCCAGGACGCATGGCGCTTGCTGTGAACGATCAGCGACTCCTGCCGCGTCAGCGTGATCTTGACCGTGCGGCCCGTCCTCAGCGCGCCGAGCGCCAGAAAACGCTCGATCGCCACGTCCGTTTTGCCGCCGAAAGCGCCGCCCGCGGGAAGCTGCACCACCCGCACCTTTTCAACGGGCAGGTCAAGGATCGCGGCCAGTTCGCGGCGGGCATCCCAGGCCGCCTGGCACGCGATCCTGACCGTGATGCCGCCGTCTGGGTCTGGAATCCCCAGGCCCGATTCCGGCTCGATGAAGGCATGCTCGACGAAGGGCGTCGTGTAGTCGCGCTCGACGACGGCGGCGCAGGCAGCGAAGGCCTGCTCCACGTCTCCGCGCTTGACCTTCATCTCCTTGAGGAGGTTGCCGCCGGCGTGCACCTTGGGCGCGCTCGGAGCCGCGGCCTCGGCCGGCGAGTAGACGCCGGGCAGCACCCGGTACTCGACCCGGACCAGGTCGCGGGCATGTTCGGCGGCTTGCAGCGTCTCCGCAAAGACGACGGCGATCGCATCGCCAATATAACGCACGCGGTCGGTGGCGAACACCGGCTGATCGGCCACCACCAGGCCGAACACGTTGCGGCCCGGAACGTCGCGGGCCGTCAGGATGGTCACGACTCCGGGCACAAGCTCCGCATCCGACGTGTCGATGCTCAGGATTTCGGCACTCGGATGGTCTGCCCACCGAATCTTGCCGTGGAGGAACTCGGCCGAGTAAATGTCGTCGGCGTATTGCGTCCGACCCGTCACCGCCTTCACTGCGTCCCGGCGAAGCACCGTGGCGTTGGCCGTCTCTGCGCCCGCAGGCATCGCAGTGCCGGCGCGCACGTACGGCGCGGCGTCCCGGATGGCCTTAAGGATGTTGATATATCCGGTGCAGCGGCACAGGTTGCGATTGGTGGTGAGGGTCTTGCGAATTTCCTGTTCCGTGGGATCCGGCTTGCCGGCGAGGAGGGCTTGCGCGGACATGATCATCCCGGGCGTGCAGAAGCCGCATTGCACGGCGTTGTTGGCGATGAAGGACTCCTGGAGCGGGTGGAGGTTGTCGTCTTGGCCCAATCCCTCAATCGTCAGCACACTCGCGCCGGCCAGTTTGCCCATCTTGAGCAGGCAGGCACGCTGAGCCTTGCCGTTGACGATGACCGTGCAGGCGCCGCAATGCCCCTCGGAACAGCCGTCTTTGGTTCCCATGAGGTGGAGGTAATCGCGGAGGAAACGCAGCAGCGTCAGCGCGGCGGGCACAGCAGCCGAAACGGCCGTACCGTTCACGAACAGATCGACCATCTGCAGGACGGGTTGCGGTTCGTCGGGCATCCTTGTCCACCTCCGGCGAGGGCCTCGGTTCACCGGTCAACCAGCTGTTGATCCGTAAGGTCGTTGCTTGGCAGCAGAAAAGAGAGCAGGAGCTTGGTCCTCAGAGGACTGACAACGGCGATAATAACGGATTTCACACTCCCTGTCAATACCCAATTTACAAAACCGGAGCAATGTCATTGTGTACATTACGGAGCTGTGGCATACTGAGTACCTGGCGGCCGTCGAGCGCCACCGCATCCGGTCAACACGGACAACGTCATGGGCGACATCTTTCGAGACAACAGGCGCCTGTTTGTCTTCATCATCCTCTCCAACTTCCTGCTGAACTTCGGCTTCCAGGTCTGGCAAACGCTTTTCAACAATTACGCGGTCGACCAGCTTGGCATGGGCCCCGCGCAAATCGGCGTCATCCAGGCCGTGCGCGAAATCCCCGGGCTGCTGGGGTTCGCCATCGCGTTTCTCGCCCTGTTCATCACCGAGTTTCGCATCATGACGCTGAGCGTCATCGTGCTCGGCATCGGGGTCGCGCTGACAGGCAAGGCCACGGGCTTCTCATCACTGATGATTACCACCTTCGTGATGAGCCTGGGGTTTCATTTCTTCATGCCGAGCAGCAATTCGATTGTGCTGATGCTGATGAAGCAGGAGGACACGCCGAAGACGCTGGGCAACCTGGGCAGCCTCGGCTCGCTGGCATCCGTGGCCGGCACCGGCGCAGTCCTGCTCTTCGCCGGCGCGCTGGGCTACGCCAACATGTTCATCTCGGTGGGCATCCTGGTCGTCCTTGCCGGGCTGCTGCTTCTGCCCTTCGGCAACATCCGGAGCAACCTTCCTAAAGGGCGCAAGGCTCAGTGGCGCAAGCGGTATTGGCTCTACTACACGCTGTCGTTCCTGCTGGGCAGCCGGCGCCACATCTTCACCACCTTTGCGGTCCTGCTGCTCGTGCAGAAGTTCGGGGTCAGCGTGCAGACCACCGCGCTGCTCTTCCTGGTAAACGGCATCATCAACGTGATCACACTGCGCTGGACGGGCCGGTTGGTTGGCGTCCTCGGCGAACGGCGGCCATGACGATCACCTTTGCGTCCCTGGCATTGATCTTCCTCGGCTACGCTTATGTCAATTTCTTGCCTATGCTCTTCATCTTCTTCATCCTCGACAACATCTTCTTCGGCTTCAACGTCTCGCTGTCGAGCTACTTCCAGAAGATCGCGGTGTCAAAGGAAGAGGTGACGGCGAACGTCTCCACCCAGCAGTCGATCGAGCACATTGCAGCGATCACCGTGCCGCTCGTCGGGGGCACCGTTTGGGCCATCTACGGCAGTCAGGCGCCGTTCCTCTTCGGCGTGGTGATCGTGCTCATGGGGCTGGTGCTCGCGCAGTTCATGAACGTGAGGCCTGCGGCGGGAGCGCTGTCCGCGGCGCCCGTGCCCGAGTAACCCCTGCCGGTTTGGCCGACCGAGGCGCTTTGCCGGGCACCGGTCGGTGCCGAATTGATCGAAGCCGCCCTGGTGCTAGAATCTCAGGCAGAAATCGATACAAAGGAGTGTCAAGGTCATGCCCGAACAGGAGTATTGGGATCGTTATCTGGGCGCCGATCTCGGCGTCGTCGATCCCGACATCGACGCAATTATCGACTTCGAGGAAGAGCGCCAGGCGCGCAAGCTCATCATGATCCCCTCCGAGTCGATGGCCCCGCTAGCAGTCCGCCAGGCCCTCGGTTCCGTCTTCAACAACGTCTACGCCGAAGGCTACCCGCCCCTCCGCATGACACGCGACGACGAAGACCTGCTGCTCGACTATCCCCACCAACTCGCCTATTACCGCCGCTACGCAGATCGCCGCTTCTATAAGGGCGTGGACTACGTCCACTTCGTGGAGACCCTGGCCCAGCGCCGGGCCGCGCTGATCTTCGCAAACGAGCGCGTGTCGGACAAGAACATCTACGTGAACGTCCAACCGCTTTCGGGCGCGGCCGCGAACCTGGCCGTGTACGATACGTTCCTGCAGACCGGCGACACGGTCATGGGCATGGACCTGTTTCAGGGCGGGCACCTGACCCACGGCAGCGAGTTTAACTTCTCGGGAAAGCGCTTCAAGGTCGCGTCGTATGGCGTGAGCAAGTCGACCGGCAAGCTCGACTACGACGAGATCCGCGAGCTGGCGCGGCAGCACCGCCCCAAGATGATCATAGCGGGCTTCACGTCCTACACGTGGGCGCCAGACTGGCAGCTTTTCGCGGAGATCGCACACGAAGTGGGCGCGGTGCTGCTGGCGGATATCAGCCACCCGGCAGGCATGGCGACTGCAGGCGCATACCCAAACCCCATCGGCATCGCCGACGTGGTCACATGCACGACACACAAGACGCTGTGCGGCCCGCGTGGCGCGATCATCATGACAACTGACGAAGACCTGGCCAAGCGCATCGACATGGCGGTATTCCCCGGCGAGCAGGGTGGCCCGCACACGCAGAAGTTCGCGGCCATGGCCGTCGCATTCAAGATTGCGGGCACGACCGAGTACAAACGCATGATGCACGGGATCAAGGAGAACGCCGCGGCGTTGGCGGATGGCCTGATCCGGCGCGGGCTGAAGCTGGCGTATGGCGGCACGGACACCCATTTCTGCATGCTGGACCTCAACAGCGTCAAGGCGAAAACGGGCTTTCCCCTGCGCGGCGAGCCCGCGGTCCGCATCCTGGACCTGGCGGGCATCGTGGCAAACAAGAACACCATCCCCGGCGACTCGCTCACCGCGCTGGCCATGGGCATTCGCCTGGGTACGCCCTGGCTCACCCAACGTGGATTCGGGCCGGCCGAGATCGACCAGGTCGCGGAGCTGATCCACCGCACGGTGACGAGCATCCAGCCGTTCAGTTATACGGGCCTGTCGGGCGAGCTGCCCCGCGGGAAGATCGACCTGGACGTGTTCGAGGGGATCAAGCGCGAGGTGGCGGAACTGGCGGAG
The DNA here is from genome assembly GCA_963810095.1 of uncultured Chloroflexia bacterium. Classification (GTDB taxonomy): domain Bacteria; phylum Chloroflexota; class Anaerolineae; order CG2-30-64-16; family CG2-30-64-16; genus JALOOB01. The sequence continues at coordinate 142,902 of CAWEMM010000001.1, forward strand.
AGCGGCGCGGCGGAAACCTCCAGCCGGGGCTCCCAGTATCCCCACTATTACATGCTGCCCCCGGCGCCGGCTCAGACGGAGGCAGCCGAGGGCGGAACGCCGGACCCGGTCGAACTGCAAGCGGCCCAGGCAGGCGCCGCCCTCCTCGACGTGCGCGCCTGCGGGCTGCTGCTCGTGTCAGGCGACCGGGCCGAGGCCGGGCTGAACCAGATCGTGACGGCCGACGTGCCCTGCCTGAAGCCGGGCCAGACCGTTCCCACGTTCATCCTGGACGCGGACGGGGCCGTGATGGACGACGTCTTCGTCATGCGCCTGCCCGCCGACGAATACGGGCGGCATCGCTTCATCCTGCGCACCCAGCCGGAAAACCACGAGCGCGTGAAGGCGTGGCTGCGGGGCCTGGGCGACGGATACATGCTGTTCGACCGGCACGACGTGTTCCGCAAGGTCGAGGGGCCGCTGGTGGTCGAAGACCTGCGGTACGAGAGCGCCGCCAAGGGCGGCGAGGGGAAGTACGTCGCGCTGGCGCTGCACGGTCCCAAGTCGCAGGAGATTGCGTCGAAGGCGCTGCCGGGAGCCGAGGGGGCTGGCGAAGGCGATGCGCTCCCGTCCGTCCTCGCATTTGCGCTTGGACCCGGGCATGTCGAGTTCGTGATAGCAGGGGACGGCGGCGATGCGATCGCGCGGCTCGCGGCCGCGGGTGCGACGCAGGCCGGGCCGGCCGCGCTTAGAGCGTTCCGCCAGGGATCGGGGCTTCCTGACTACGCGAAGGAGCGTCCGACGGGTGCAGAGGTATTGAGCCGGACGCAGCCAATCCGCTTTGAGCTGTGCAAGCCATACATGGTGGGGCAGCAGGTTTTTGCAGGAGTCGGCGCGCGAAATGCCTCGCCGGCGCCCGCCTTCGAATGGCAGGAACCGGAAGGCGCGCCGCTCAAGCGCACCGCGCTGTACGAGTGGCACAAGGCACACACCCGGCACATCGTCCCGTTCGCGGGCTGGGAGATGCCCGTGTGGTACACGGGCGTGCTCGACGAACACAACGCCGTGCGTAAAGCCGCCGGACTGTTCGACGTCTCGCACATGGGCGTCTTCGAGGCCACGGGCCCCCACGCCGAAGAGTTCCTCGACCTCGTGCTCAGCAACTACGTCCGCTGGTATGCGCCGGGCGAGAGCTTCTACTCCTACCTGCTCGACCAGGACGGCAACGTCATCGACGATCTGCTGGTCTATCGCCGGGCGAAGGACAACTTCCAGATCGTCGTCAATGCGTCGAACGCGGACAAGGACTGGGCCTGGATCAACGCGGTCAACCGCGGCGAAGTCCTGCTCGATCGCAACCGGCCGGAACTGCGCGTGCTGCGGCCCGCCACCCTGCGCAACCTCAAGGACCCGTCGAGCGGGCCGGACAGGCGCGTCGATCTGGCGCTCCAGGGCCCTGCGTCGATGCGCATCCTGCAGAGCATGACGGAGGACCCCCGGCTGCAGGAGCGCATCGGCCGGCTCCCCCGTACCGGAGTGGACCACTGGCGGCTCGCGGGCTACGACCTGGTGGTGGCGCGCACGGGCTACACCGGGGAGGATGTAGGCTACGAGATTTTCGTCCATCCGGATCGCGCCGTGGCCTTCTGGGAGGCGCTGCTCGAGGCGGGCAAGCCGTTCGGTCTGCAACCCACGGGCCTTGCCGCCCGCGACAGCACCCGCACCGAGGCAGGTCTGCCCCTCTACGGGCATGAGCTGGCGGGGCCGTTCAACATCTCGCCCGCGGGCGCGCGCTTCGCCGCTTACGTCAAGCTCCACAAGCCCTACTTCGTGGGCCGGGATGCCTACCTCGCAAAGGAACGGGAACGGACGATGGAGGTGGCGCGCTTCCGCATGAACGACAAGGGCGTGCGCATGCCGAAGACGGGCGATCCTGTGGTGAACAAGAAGGGCCAGGCGCTGGGCTGGGTGACGAGCGCGGCGGTGGACGTGGACGGGGTCATCTTGGGCCTCGCGTACATCCAGAGCCGGTATGCGAAGCCGGGCGAGGAAATCGGCATCTTCAACCTGCCGCAGAAGCCGCTGGTCGAGAAGGGCAACAAGGCCGAGCTGGCGCCGGGGGACAAGATCGCGCCTGTCCGACAGCGCGGTGCTGCTCCCCCGCTTCCCCGGCAAGGCCGAACGGGCCCACTGGCGGGGATAGACGCTAAACACAAAGACACGAAGACACGAAGGCTTACAAGAGCAAGAAACCCGGTTTCTGCGTGGAAACCGGGTTTCTTCTGTGCCTTGGTGTCTTTGTGTTGAAGTGCTCCCGCTTACGCGGCGGCTTCGGCCGCGATGCTGCGGGCCTTCCTGTCCTTCTTGCGGTCGTCGGTGCCGAGGATACGCTTGCGCATGCGGATGCTCTTCGGCGTGATCTCGACCAACTCGTCGTCCGTGATGTACTCCAGGCAGTCGTCCAGCGACATATTAATGGGCGTCTCGAGGTGCACCAACTCGTCCCCGGCCGACGACCGGTGGTTGGTCAGGTGCTTCTTCTTGGTCACGCTCAGCACCAGGTCCTCTTCGGTCGGCCGGCGACCCACAATCATGCCCTCATAAACATCCACGCCGCCGCTAATGAACAGCTTGCCGCGCTCCTGCGCGTTGAACAGCGCGTAGTTCGTGCTCACGCCATTCTCCCAAGCCACCAGCGAACCGGTCTGTCGCGACTTGATCGTGCCCATGTACGGCTCGTACCCGCAGAAGATGCTGTGGATGATGCCCATCCCGCGCGTCGCCGTCAGGAACGACTGGCGGAACCCGAGCAGGCCCCGGGTTGGCACGAGGAAGGTGTAGTACACGGTACCGGAGGAGCCGTTGGAGCCCTGGTGCATGTTCGTCATCTGCCCCTTGCGCGGGCCGAGCATTTCGACGACGACGCCGGAGTACGGTTCGGGCACCTCAATATGGACTTCCTCCATGGGCTCCAGCTTCTCGCCGGTGTCCGGATCGTCATGCATGATGACCTCCGGCGCGCTGACCTGGAACTCGTACCCCTCGCGACGCATCGTCTCGATCAGGATGGCCAAGTGCAACTCGCCGCGGCCGCTGACCAGGAACGTGTCCGCCGCATCCGTCGGCTCGACGCGCAGCGCCACGTCGCGCTCCACCGCCCGCTCGAGCCGCTCCTTGATCTTGCGGCTGGTGACCCAGGTGCCTTCACGGCCCGAGAAGGGCGAGGTGTTAACGCCGAAGGTCATGCGAACCGTGGGCTCTTCGACGGTAATGGTCGGCAGGGGCCGGGGATCGGCGGCATCGGCAATCGTCTCTCCGATATTGATGTCGGGGACGCCCGTCATCGCAATAATCTCGCCTGCCTCGGCCTCCTGGACCTCCACGCGCTCCAGCCCCTCATAGATGAAGAGCTGGGCAATCTTCTCCTGGTGGATCTCGCCTTCGCGGTCGATACGCGCAATCGCTTGCGCCTTGCGCAGCGTGCCCGCATAAAGCCGGCCCATGATGATCTTGCCCTTGTAGTCGTCGTACGACAGGTTCGTGACGAGCATCTGGGCCAGCGCATCAGGATCGACATCCGGCGCAGGCAACGAGTTGACGATCGCGTCAAAAAGCGGCTTCAGGCTGGGTTCCAGGTGGTCCGGATCGGTGCCGGCCTGGCCGGACGTGGCAATGGAGTATATGACGGGGAACTCGGCCTGTTCTTCCGTCGCGCCCAGGTTAATGAACAAGTCAAACGCCTCGTCGACCGCCCAAGCCGGCCGCGCATGGTTGCGGTCGACCTTGTTGATCACGAGGATCGCGCGGCGCCCCAACTCGAGGGCCTTGCGGAGCACGAACCGGGTCTGGGGCATGACGCCCTCGGCCGCATCGACCAGCAGCAGCACGCCGTCGACCATGTTCAGGACCCGCTCGACCTCGCCGCCGAAATCGGCGTGGCCGGGCGTGTCCACAATGTTGATCTTGATCCCGCCGTAGCGCACCGCGGTGTTCTTAGCCAGGATGGTGATGCCGCGTTCGCGTTCCAGGTCGTTCGAGTCCATCACACGCTCGGGAACGTTCTGGTTGTCGCGGAAAACACGCGACTGCTTAAGCATGGCATCGACCAGCGTGGTCTTGCCGTGATCGACGTGCGCGATGATGGCGATGTTGCGGATGTCTTCTCGTTTGACCTGCATGCTTCACCTGTTTCCGGTTCCGGGCAGCGCGCCCATTGGGCGTTAATCCAAAAACGCCGGAAGCCCTCAGAAAGCTCCCGGCGTCTCTCGTAGACGCAACGCGCCACAAACAAGACGCTCAAAAAAAGTCAGCCCGCTTGGCGCTGCGGCTGACAATTCAGTAAGAGCATTGTAGCTTAAATCCTGTGAGAAATCAAATTCGTGATATGCTTGTCCCGGAAACCGGGGCGCCATTCCGTGGCGCACGCATAAATTTGGATCGAGGGAGGAAGCGCATGGGAAAACTGATCTATTCCATCACAATGTCGCTGGACGGTTACATCGAAGATGAGAGCGGTAAGTTCGATTGGTATACGCCGGACGAAGAGGTACACCAGTACATCAACGACCAGCAGCGGGAAATCGGCACGTATCTCTTCGGCCGCCGAATGTACGAGACGATGGCCGTCTGGGACACGGACCCGGCGCTCGCTGCAGGCTCGCCGGTCACGGCCGACTATGCGCAGATCTGGCGGGGCATCGACAAGATCGTCTACTCGAGCACGTTGGAGTCGGCGGTCACGCCCAGGACGCGGATCGAGCGGCAGTTTGACCCTGAGGCGGTTCGCCGGCTCGTCGAGTCATCGGAGCGCACGGTCGAGGTAGGTGGGCCGGAGCTGGCGGCGCACGCATTCAGGGCCGGGTTGGTGGACGAAGTAGACTTGTACGTCGCGCCCGTTGCCCTCGGAGGGGGCAAGCCCTGCCTCCCGCGCGGCGTCTTCCTGAGTCTCGAGCTGATCGACGAACGCCGTTTCGCAGGCGGCGTGGTGTACCTGCGGTACCGGACGGCCGGCTAAGTCGCTGACCTACAGCTTGCGCCCCTTGTTGACCATCAACCCGGGCTGGCAGGTGCGGCAGAAATAAGTCGTCGAGCGCTCGTAGGTGATCGTGCTGATCCGCCCGGCGCAGCGGGGGCACTCCGCGTCTTCCTTGCCGTGAATCGCGAGGAAGTCGCGGATCTCCACGTCGATACTGTCGCCCACGCGCTCGCGCAGCGTCTCGATCGCCCGCTGCAAGACCACACGCATGCACCGGTGCAGCCGGTCTACCTCCTCAGCACTGAGGGTCGCGCGGCGCCGCATCGGATAGATGGCCGCGCACCAGAGGATTTCGTCGGCGTACGCGTTGCCGATGCCGGCCACGAACGCCTGGTTCGTGAGCACGCCCTTGATTTCGCCCTGGAACTTGCGCAGGCGGAGGCGAAAGGCTTCAAGCGTCAGTTCCGGGTCGTCCGCCTCGGGGCCCATGCCCGCCATCCCCGGCACCTGGTCTACATCGCTCGTTATGTAGACCTTCCCCATGTCCTTCGGATCGTGATAGCGCAGCTCCATGCCGTTGTCGAGCGCAAGCACCAGCCCGTCGCGCACCCGCTTCTTGCCCAGCGGTGCCGCGTAGCGGATGCGGCCGGCCAGCATGGCGTTCACGACGAGGGTTACGCCGTCGAGCGAAAGGAGCAAGAACTTGCCGCGGCGCGAGACGTCGACGAAGCGCCGGCCGACCAGCGCCGAAGCGAGGTCGCCGCCGAGCAGGTTGCGGACGATGAGCGGACGCGGGGACTCCGCGGAGCTAATGGTGGCGCCGGGAAGGCGCGACGCAAGATACTCGCGGATAACTTCGAGATCGGGGAGTTCTGGCATAATAGTTGGCCTCGGGCATCATTCTACCATGGAACCCGCATGCGAGGGCGAGGCAAACGGAGTACCGCGCAACCGACGGGCACGGGCGAGGCAAACCGGGTTCGCCTCGCCCTCGTGCAGGTCGGACAAAAAGGACGAGGCATGACCTGCGTGCCTTGCGCCTACAGGAGACCAGAATGGGCCATGACCCGCAAGGCCATCACCGACAGTCAATCCGTCTGCCAGGATACGACTACCGGCAGGCGGGCTGGTATTTTGTGACTCTCGTGACGGTGAGACGGGACTGCCTCTTCCTTCGCAATGATATGCGGGAGGCTGCGGAAGGACTGTTCGTCGCGCTTCCGGATCATTTCCCCCGCCTCAAAATCGACGAGTGGGTCTTGATGCCGAACCAACTGCACGCGATCCTCGTGTTGACAGGCTCACCCGATCCGGAAGAGGTGTGCACGCCTTCGGGTGGGGTAAGTTCGGGTTCGCTCGGCGCAGTCATCGGCAACTACAAATCCGTCTCGACACGCCGGCTCAACCGGGTAATGGGAGGATTCGCGGGAAGGCAGATTTGGCAGCGGGGCTATTACGAACACATCATCCGGTCGGAGATCGAGCTCTCTGCGATACGGGAGTACATACGTCGAAACCCCGCCAACTGGGAGCTCGATGCGGAGTACAGCACGCATGCTCTGTAGGGGCGAGGCAAGCGTGCTTGCCTCGCCCGCCGTCTCGCACGCCCGCGAAAAGGGCGAGGCCTCCGTCATTGCGTGCGGGGATGCCTCGCCCCTACATCACGGGGTCGCCGCGGCACGACGGCCCGCCGCCTACCGTTAGTTACAGCCCGGCGCGTAGCAGAGCTGCATTTCCTTGGCGGCCCGCACCTCGTCCAGCCGCTTGACCGGTGCGCTATGCGGTGCGGTCTTCAGCAGCTCGGGCGTCTCGCGAGCCTCCTGCGCGATCTGGATCATCGCGTCGCAGAACGCGTCGAGCGTCTCCTTGCTCTCCGTCTCGGTCGGCTCGATCATGATCGCTTCCGGAACGATGAGCGGGAAGTACACAGTCGGCGGGTGGAAGTCGTAGTCCATCAGCCGCTTCGCGATGTCCATCGTGTTGATCCCCGGCGCGCCCTCCAGCTTGCCCTGCGCGACGAACTCGTGCATGCACGTCCGGTCGCCGTGCGGGATCGGGTACACCCCTCGCAGCCGCGCCTGGATGTAGTTCGCGTTCAGCACCGCGTTCTCGCTGATGGCCCGGCAGCCCTTCCGCCCCGTGCATCCGGATGTACGTGTACGCCCGGACGAGGACCCCGAAATTACCCCAGAACGCCTTGACCCGACCAATGCTCTTCTCGGGCATGCACCACTCGAAGGTGTCGTACTCGGTCTTGCCAACGATGGGGCCGGGCAGATAGTCGACCAGGTGCGCCGCGGCGCCTACCGCACCCGAACCCGGCCCACCGCCGCCATGCGGCGTCGAGAAGGTCTTGTGCAGGTTGTAGTGCATCACGTCGAACCCGACCTGGCCGGGCTTGGCGATGCCCAAGATCGCGTTGAAGTTAGCGCCGTCGCCGTAGCACAGGCCGCCCGCCTCGTGGACCAGGCGGATCACCTCTGTCACATGCTCGTCGAACAGGCCCAGCGTGTTCGGATTGGTCAGCATGAGGCCGACGAGATTGGGGCCATGCTTGGCGATCAAGGCCTTGAGCGCGTCCAGGTCAACGTTGCCCTGCGCGTCCGAGGGCACCTCGACCACCTTCAGACCTGACATACTCGTCGTCGCGGGGTTCGTGCCGTGCGCGGAGTCGGGCACGAGGATCACGTCGCGCTGCGTCTCGCCCTTGTCGTACAGGTACTTGCGCATGATCAGCACGCCGGTCAGCTCGCCGTGCGCGCCGGCCGCGGGCTGGAGCGTGACCGCGGCGAAGCCGGCAATCTCGGCCAGCAGCGCCTGCAGGTTGTACATGAGCGCCATCGCGCCCTGCACCGTCTCAGGGTCCTGCAGCGGATGGAGCGCGGCGAAGCCGGCCATCCGGGCGGCATACTCGTTCACCTTCGGGTTGTACTTCATGGTACATGACCCGAGCGGGTAAAAACCGGTGTCGATCGAGTAATTCATCTGGCTGAGCCGGGTATAATGGCGCACCAGGTCGACCTCGGACACCTCGGGCAGCGGCAGTTCCCCGCGGAGCGCCTCTTGCGGCAGCGGTGATTCCGGGACGTCGACATCCGGCAGGTGGACGGCTTTGCGGCCCGCACGGCAGATTTCGTAAATCAGCGGCTCAGCCATCACGCCACCTCCTCTATGTCGTCCAATTGGTCTTGTCCTTCCAGGTCTTCCTCGAAGGGGGACGCGATGTCGGCGAGGGCCTCGGCCAGCGCTTCGATCTCGGCCCGGCTGTTCATCTCGGTCACGCAGACGAGCATGTGGTCCTTCAACTCAGGGTAGTCTGCGCCCAGGTCGTAGCCGCCCAGGATGCCCCACTCGTCCAGCAGCCGCTCGTTGATCTCGGCCACGGGCAGCGGGCACTGGACCACGAACTCCTTGAAGAACGGGCCGTCCGATTTAACCGCGTACTGGTCGAGCTTGTCGATCAAGCTGGCCGCATAGTGCGCCTTGTGGTACGACAACTCGGCGGCCTTCTTGAGCCCGTGCTTGCCCATCGCGGCCATGTAGACCCCGGCGGCGAGCGCGTTAAGCGCCTGGTTGGAGCAGATGTTGCTCGACGCCTTCTCACGACGGATGTGCTGCTCGCGGGTGCTGAGCGTGAGCACGTAACCCCGCTCGTCGTCCACGTCGACCGTCTGGCCGACGATGCGGCCGGCGGACTTGCGCACCTCATCCTTGTTCATCGAGAAGAAGCCGACGTAGGGGCCGCCGAAACTGGGGGCGTTGCCCATCGGCTGCGCTTCGCCGCACGCCACGTCTGCGCCGTACTCGCCGGGTGGGGTGAAGAGCCCGAGGCTGATCGGATCGCAGGCGACGATGAAGAGTGCGCCGGCAGCATGGACCTTGTCGGCCAGCGCCTGCATCTCGGACGGCAGGTAGAGCCGGCCCAGAAAGTCGGGGTTCTGGACGATGACGCATGCAGCGTTCTTGTCCACCAAGCCGGCCAGGGCGTTCAAGTCGCCCAGCGGCGCGTTCTCGCCCACAGTGGAGATGCTCATGCCCTGGGTATAGGTGTGCACGACCTCCCGGTACTGTGGGTGCAGCGTCGGGCTGAGGATCACGTTGCAGCGCTTGTAGCGGCCGACCTGCAGCGCCATAATGACCGCCTCGGCCACCGCAGTTGCACCGTCGTAGTGCGACACGTTCGAGACTTCCATGCCCGTAAGCGCGGTGATCATGGATTGGTACTCGAAGTGCGCCTGCAGTGTGCCCTGGCTGATTTCGGGCTGGTAGGGCGTGTATGCGGTGTAGAACTCGCCGCGCGAGATGATGCTGTCCACGACCTTGGGCACGAAATGGTTGTACGCACCCGCACCGAGGAAGCACGCCAGGTGGTTGAGGTCATCGTTCTCGTCCGCCAGCGCCTGCAACTCCTGCAGCATCTCCATTTCGGTGAGCGCGGAGGGCAGGTCGAGTTTCGGGAAGCGGAACTCTTCCGGCACGTCGCGGAACAGGTCTGCCACCGTCTCGACGCCCACGACCTTCAGCATGGCGGCGCGGTCGGCGTCAGTATTCGGTATGTAATCCATTAGTGTCCGCCTTTTTCTTCCTCTTCCTGCACAAAGGCCTCGTAGGCGGTCGCGTCCATCAGGCCGTCGAGTTGGCCCGCGTCGCTGGCAGTGATCTTAACCAGCCACGCCTTGCCGTAGGGGTCCTCGTTTACCCACTCGGGGTTGTCTTCGAGCTCGGTGTTGACCTCGGTAACCTCGCCCGTGATGGGGGCCAGCACGTCTTCGGCGGCCTTGACCGACTCGACCGTGCCCATGGCCTCGGCAGAATTAACCGTGTCGCCCACCTCGGGCAACTCGACATAGACGACGTCCGAGAGCAGATGCTGAGCGTAGTCGGACACGCCGATCACAGCAACGTCGCCCTCCACACGCACCCACTCGTGCGTCTTCGCGTACCGGGCCTTGGCGTCGAACTTGTAAGCCATGATGTCCTCCTGGTGGTGATGGATCGAACGAGCCGGCGTGCTGGTGCGAAACGGGAATGCGGCCGCACCGCAGCACGCGACAGATCTAAACAAAGAGACGGAAGCAACGGGCAAAGGACTGCCCGGCTTCCGTCTCTGTCTGGTGACCTGAGAGATTGCCCACGTCGGCTTGCCCCGTCGGTGGTGGTTTCGCCGATCAGGCGAAACACGCTTTCCAGAGTGCTGTCCCAGTGCGATGTGGTGACCTGAGAGATTAACCCGCGCGGCCCGGCGACCTGGCAGGCGTGCCCCTTCGGTGGTAGTCGTCGTGGTAGTTGACCGGCGCGCCGGTCAACTACCACGACGCACGCTCTCTCGCCCTGTTCTTCCAGCTTGTATGCGTTTGGTGACGGAAGTCTATCACAGCGCGCGGGGTGTGTCAACGAATTGAGCTATCCCACAGCAATTCCAAATGCAGGCGAGAAAGAGCATCCTGAGCGTGCGCCAGCGCAGCCGGCGTAACCGTCCCGCAGGGACGAGGCGCAGTCGAAGAATGCGGATTCTGGGGACCCGCTCCGGCGCCCTTCGGCTACGGGCCCTCCAAAAAGCGGGGCCCGAACTCCGCTCAGGGTGCCTGCGCTGACGTGTCCGGTTAGGATTCCTGGTGATCCATCTGCCTCGCACATGGCCCGGCGCGCACATGTGGTATACTCTCAACTCGTTCTGGCTTCATACCCTCCTGCGAAAGGACCCCTCTCGTATGCCATCGTGGATGCCCAACACGCCCGCCGAGCGGGCGATGTGGCTGATTTTGTTGTTACTCGTCGCCGGCTTTCTCGGGGGCCAATGGCTGAATCGCCAGCAGGCCAAGCGCGCCGGCAAGTGGATCCAGGCCGGGCTCGGCTCGCTGGGGGGGCGCGTCGCATGGCACTGGTCGAAGAGCATCAGTGCGGGTGCGGAAGCCCTTGTCGAGGAAGCCCGCGCACCCTACCGTAACCTCGCCATCGCATACTACCTCCTCACGCGCGAGTTCGCACCGCTGTGGCTCTGGGAGCAGCTGCGCGGCAAGCGCGATTTGATCGCCGTGCGCGCCAACCTGCGGCTGGCCCCCGGGCGCGAGTTCGAGATCGTACCCCTCGCGGGCGCGCTGCGGAAGAAGCTGGATGAGGCCGCAGCCGCGCAGAAGGAGCCGGGCGACGCACCGGGCCTGCCCTTCCAGTGGCAGGAGTTGAGCAACGGGTTGGGGTTCGGGATGCGCGGGCCGGTCAATGAGGCTGCGTGCCAGAAGGCAAGCGACTTTCTGGCCACTTACGGCCCCTCGGTCGAACGCATCTCGCTGCGCAAGCGCAATCCCCACGTGCTGGCCTTCTTCCGTCTTGGTCCCGTCGAGGCACGTCCGAGCGCCGAGTTATGGAAAGCGCTCGGCGAGTTGGTGCGGGGTTAGGACGGGCCGCAGTGCTCAGAGTCCGGAAAACACCCGTTCACCGGGCCAAGTCCTGCAGTAAGGCGAGGGTGGCATGACCCTGACCGGCATCGAAACCTGGCTCCGCATCGACTTAGACGAAATCTCCGCGATCCTGGGCAAGGTTCGTCCCGCCGAGGTCGACGCGCTCGGTGCGGCACTGCTGGCCGCGCGGCGCATCTTCGTCACAGGGCAGGGCCGGTCGGGTTGGATCATGCGCATGGCCGCGCTGCGCCTGATGCAGATCGGGCTGGCGGTGCACGTGGTAGGCGACGCGACGACCCCGGCGATTGAGCCCGGCGACCTGCTCCTGATCGCTTCGGGCAGCGGCGAGACGCCGAGCCCGCTCGCCGCCGCGGAGCGTGCGCACAGAGTGGGCGCGCGTGTCGCCCTGCTGACCGCCCGGCCTGCCTCCGCGCTGGGCGGGCTGGCAGATGTGCTCGTCCAGATTCCGGGCGAAACGACGAAGGTTCGGCTCGACGGCGAGACACGCTTGCCGCTTGCTGCTGCGCTGGAGCAAGCCACCCTGATCGTCCTCGACGTGCTGGTCGCCGCCCTGGCCGAGCGCCGCGGCCAGACGCAGGCGACGATGATGGCCCGGCACGCGAACCTGGAATAAGGAGCGGGAGGGGGAGTCATGCGCATCGCGGTGATGGGGACGGGCGGGGTCGGCGGCTACTTCGGCGGGCTGCTGGCAAAGAGCGGGGCCGACGTCACCTTCGTTGCGCGCGGGGCGCACCTGCAGGCGCTGCAGCGCGACGGTCTGCACGTCCAAAGCGTGCACGGCGACTTTGCGCTCCCCCGTGTGCAGGCCACGGATCAGCCTCAGGCGGTGGGCCCGGTCGACCTCGTGATCTTCGCGACCAAGACATTCCAGCTCGACGCGGCGGCTGAGGCAATGAAGCCCCTGCTAAGTCCCGAGACCGTCGTCCTGCCGCTGCATAACGGCGTGGACGCGGCCGAACGCACGGCCGCGATTGTCGGGGAAAGCCATGTGTTGGGTGGCCTGTGCTACGTCGGCAGCATGGTCGCCGGCCCGGGCCTGATCCGTCAGGAGAGCCAGTTTCGTCGGGTGGTCCTGGGCGAGATGCCCTGGAGCGCCGCCCGGGGAACGATCACGCCGCGGGTGCGAGACGTGGCCGCGCTGCTTGCGGCCGCGGGCGCGGTGGCCGAGCCCGTAACCGACATCCAGTCGGCACGCTGGACCAAGTTTGCGTTCATCGCCCCGCTCAGCGGGGTGGGCGCGGTCGCCCGTGTCCCGGCCGGCGAGATCAACGCGACGCCCGAAACCCGACAACTGCTCCGTGCGGCCATTGCCGAGGTCGTGGCAGTGGCCGCGGCAGAGGGTGTGCCCCTGCCCGGCGAACCGTCGAAAACGATGGCCTTCTGCGACGCACTCGCGCCGCACATCACCGCGTCGATGCAGCGAGACGTCCTCGACGGCAAACCTTCGGAACTTGAGTCGCTCATAGGCGTCGTCGTCCGCAAGGGCAACGCAGCCGGGGTGCCCGTGCCCGCGTTCGAGTACTTCTACGCGGCGCTGCTGCCCCAGGAACGCGCGGCCCGGCTGGCAGCGGCGCGGGAACTGAAGGGCTAGCCATGTCGACGTTCAATCGCGAGGACGCCTATCGCGTCCAGCTCCCCGCCTTCGAGGGCCCGCTCGACCTGCTGCTGCAGCTGATCGAGCGGGAAAAGCTCGACATCAGTGCGATTTCGCTGGCGCAGGTGGCCGACCAGTTCTTGACCGCGGTGCGGCAGATGGAGGAAGTGGAGGCCGGCGACCTGGCCGACTTCCTGGTGGTGGCCGTCAAGCTCGTGTGGATCAAGTCGCGGCTGCTGCTGCCCCAGCCCCGCCCCCCGGCGGAAGACGACGACGGCATCGACCCCGCCGAGGCGCTCGCGGCGCAGCTGCGCGAGTACAAGCGTTTCAAGGAGGCCGCGTCGACGCTGCGGCTGATCGAAGAGGCGGGGCTGCGCACCTACCTGCGGGCCGCGCCGCCGCCGGAACTCGAGCAGCGCCTCGATCCCCAGGGGGGCGTGCTGGGCGAGCTGCTGGCGGCCGCCCGCGCGGCTCTGGTCGCCTTGGCGGCCCAGCCCGCCGAAATCCCGCAGGGGATGGTGGTTCCGTTCAAGCTCACCATTCACGATCAGATCGTCTACATCCGCGAAGTGACGGCCGGCGGCCGGCCGATCAAGTTCCGCAGCCTGCTCTCGCAGGCCCATCACCGGCTGGAGATCATCGTCACGCTGCTGGCCGTGCTCGAGCTGATCAAGCGCCAGGCGATCCGGGTGAGCCAGGATGCCGCGTTTGGCGAGATCACGATCGAAGGGGTAGAGGGCGTCGCGTTCAGGGAAGAGGACGACGAACCCGACGAGAACGGAACAGGCTGAGCGCCGTCAGGGCCACGAGCGCGCCGGCGAGGTCGGTCGCCACGTCGAACGGATCGGGGTGCCGGCCGGGCACGAATGACTGGTGGAATTCGTCGCTGAGCGCATAGAGGAAGACTAGGAGTAGGGCCAGGAGCATCGGGTGCGACGCGCCGGCCGCGTCGAGCGCCCGGAAGAGCAATGCGGCCAGGATCGCGTACGCGACGAAATGGCCGATCACATCCTGAAAGGAATCGAGCACCGAAGGCATGATGTGCGGCAGCCGCGGCTGGGCCGACAGGAAGAAGATCACGGCCATCCATGCCACGACGGCCAGCCAGGGAAGCCATTTGCGCTCGGTCAAGTTCGTCCTATCCCTCAGAGCGGTACGCGTCCAGCGCGAGAGCGGCCAGCGTATCCCAGTTGAACAACGTCCGCACCCGCTCCCGTCCGGCCAGCCCCAGCGCTCGACGACGCTCGTCATCGTCAAGCAGGGCCGCGACGGCCTCGGCAAACGCGCCGGCTTCGCCCGGCTGCACAAGCACTCCCCCATCCCCGAGCGTCGCGGCCATTTCTCCGACGTCGTAAGCCACGACGGGCAGCCCGGCCTGCATGAGCTCGAGGATCTTCGCGCTGTGACGGGCCCGGTTGGTGGCGGTGTTGGCCCAGGGCGCGATCGCCAGCGCCGAACGACCCAGCACCTGCGGCAGCGCGTCCGGCTCCAGCCAGCCGGCCAGGTCGATGCCGGGCACGCCCAGTAGCTGCGCCTCCTCGCCCTGGCCCCCCCGCCCCACCACGATCAGACGCGCGTCGGGCTTCAGCTCGCGCACCTTCCGCCAGATCTCGATCACTTCGAGAGGCCGTACGCCCGCGAACCGTGTGTAGAGGACCGCGTCCGAAGCCCCGCTCGCCACGGGGGCCGCGTCCGCAAGCGGAGCGTCTTCCCCCGTGTCCACCCCATTGTGCAGCACGTAGACATGCCCCGCCCGCGCGCCCAGCCCCAGCGCCCGCTCGGCCAGGCACGCACTGCTGACGGTCCACGCATCTGCGTGCGAAAAGCCGTAGTTCTCCTGCCAGGCAAAGAAGCGCTTCTGACCCTCGGAATACCCTGCCGCGGGATGATCATTCCAGCCGCCCGGCCCTTCCCAATCGTCCGAATCGACGACCAGACGCGGGCGGCCCCCTTGGCGCCGGGCCCAGAAGAGCGTCGCTGCCAGCCCCGACGGACCTTTGGGCTTGAACGCGTGCACCACATCGGGACGCCAGCGCGCAGCAGTTGCGTAGAAACGCCAACCCAACTGCCAATGCCACGGCGCGCTCTGAACGCCGGCGGGCAGCATGACGTTGACGACCTCCACGCCATCGTCGCGCCAGCGGCGGCCTGCATCCTCAACGCTGTCATAGGGCGGGACGAACAGGGCGACCGGGTGGCCGCGCCGGGCAAGCGCGCGCGCCAGTGGCAGGGCCCGTGCGCGCGCGGTGCCCTTTGCGCGCAGCCCGAACGGCGCCAGGAGAGCGATTCGCATGGGGAATATCGTACCATAAGGTCATCCGCGGCCGAATTATGGTATGATTATCCCCATGAGCCAGCCGCCCTCACCCAGCCTTCCTGCCGAACGCCTGGCCCTGCTCGCCCGCCTGGCC
The DNA here is from genome assembly GCA_963810095.1 of uncultured Chloroflexia bacterium. Lineage (GTDB taxonomy): Bacteria > Chloroflexota > Anaerolineae > CG2-30-64-16 > CG2-30-64-16 > JALOOB01. Next base: position 158,280 of record CAWEMM010000001.1, read on the forward strand.
CAGCAGTTCAACTCGTCCCTCGACCTCAACGAGGTGCTCAGCCGCGTCATGGACGAGGTCATTGCCGCCGTCCGCGCCGAGCGCGGGTTCGTCATGCTTCACGATGACGACGGCCGGCTGTTGTTCCAGGTGGCCCGCAATATGGATCAGAGCACGATCGACGAGCCGGGCTTCCAGGTCTCCCGCGGGGTGATCGAGCGGGTCGCGGCCGAGGGCCGCACGCTGCTGTCTTCCGACGCGCAGCACGACGATCGTTTCTCCATGCGGCAGTCGGTCGTCTCGCTCGGCCTGCGCTCCATCCTGTGCGCCCCGCTGATCGTGCGCGATCAGACGACCGGCGTCATCTACGTCGACAGCCGGCTGCAAGCGGGCATCTTCACCCCGGACGATCGCGAGCTGCTCACGGGCATTGCCTCCAGCGCAGCGATCGCGATCGAGAACGCCCGGCTGTACCAGGCCGCGGTCGAGAAGGGCCGCCTCGAACGCGAGCTCCAGATGGCGCGCGACCTGCAGGCCGGGCTGCTGCCTCACGACGTGCCCGTCCTGCCGGGCTGGGAATTTGCGTCCAAGTGGCAGCCCGCCGCGAGGTAGCCGGCGACTTCTTCGACTTCATCCGTCTCGGGAAAGGCCGCACGGGCGCACTCGTCGCCGACGTGGCAGACAAAGGCATGGCGGCTGCGCTCTTCATGGCGCTCTCCCGCAGCATCCTCCGCGCGAGCCTTGTCAATGCCGATTCGCCCGCCGGCGGCGTAGCGTCGGCAAACCGCCTGATCTGCGAGGACGCCACCGGTGGCATGTTCGTGACCCTGTTCTATGCGGAGGTCGACGAAGAGGGCGCCCTGACTTATGTCAACGCGGGACATAACCCGGCATATCTTGTGCGTGCGACCGGCTTCTGTGAGGAACTGCTGCCGACCGGCCCGCTGCTCGGCTTCAGCGACGGCGCATCGTTCCGACAGGCCCGGGTGCAACTCGCTTCCGGCGACTTCGTACTACTCTATACGGATGGCGTCACCGAAGCGGTTTCGGGCGTGGACGCAAGCGATTTCTACGGCGACGACCGGCTGCGCAGCCTGCTCGACGGACAGCGGGGGGCCTCGGCCGCGGATACCTTGCAGGCGCTCACCACGGCCCTCGCGGACTTCATCGGGCCGACCCCGCCGTTTGACGACGTGACTGTCGTGGGGATCAAGAGAGTGGCATGATCGGCACGGTGCTGAACAATCGCTACCGGCTGGACGCCGAGATCGGACAGGGCGGCATGGGCGTGGTCTACCGCGGCCATGACCTGCTGCTCGTCCGTGACGTCGCCGTTAAACTTCTCAGCAAGGCCGGCCTGGGCACCGAGGGCCGCGCGCGCCTGCTGCGCGAAGCGCAGGCTGTCGCGAGGCTCAACCACCCCAACATTGTAACCCTCTATGATGCGGGCGAGGCCGAAGGTGCGCCCTTCATCGTGATGGAGCTCCTGTCAGGCATCTCGCTGTACGAACGCAAACCCGCGAACACGGACGAGCTGTTGGAAGTGGCCCGCCAGGTCTGTGCGGCGCTGGGCCACGCGCACGAGCACGGCATTATTCACCGTGACCTGAAGCCGGAAAACGTCATTCTGACCGGCCCCAAGGCGACGGGGGGGCAGGCGAGTTACGGGTTAAGCTGACGGACTTCGGCCTGGCTCGCTCGGCCGCGACTCGCTCGACGACCGACGATGCACTTTGCGGTACGGTCTTCTACATGCCGCCCGAACAAGCCATGGGCCGAGACCTGGACGGCCGGGCAGACCTCTACTCGCTTGGGGTCATGCTCTACGAACTGTCCGCAGGCCGGCTGCCCTTCGCCGGCGACGACCCCCTCACGGTGATTGCGCAGCACCTGCACGCACCTGCGGTGCCGCCGGGCACCTACAACCCCGACATTCCTCCCGCGCTTGAATCGCTCATCATGCGCCTGATGAGCAAGCAGCCCGAGGACCGGCCGGCGAGTGCCGCGGAGGTCGAGCACACCCTCGAGCGAATCGCGCGCAAGAGCACCGAACTTGTCCTGGCAGCCGCGGCGCCGGCAGAGTTGTCGCCGCTCGAACGCCTCGTGCGGGGCCGGCTGGTGGGACGCGATGGGGAACTGGCGGAAGCGCGGCTGGCATGGCAGAACGCGACCGGCGAGAGTGCCGCCGACTACCCTCACGTGCTGCTGATCTCGGGTGAGTCGGGCGTCGGCAAAACGCCCTTCGTGCGCGCCTTGCGTGCGCTCGCCGAGGTCTCCCGCGGGCGCTGGCTGCACGGCGAGTGCTACGCGGAAGGCGGCGCGCCGTACAGTGCATTCGACCAGGCTCTTGGCGCACCGGGCTTGTTTGCCGAAGCCGGGCTCGCCGAATCGCTGCCTCCGTGGATCGCATGCGATCTCGCGCGGCTGGCGCCGTCGCTCCATGCGGCCCTAAAGTGCACCGAGGAGTCGTCGGGCGACCGCCTGCGGATGTTCGAGAGCGTCGTGACGGCGTGCGAGATGCTCATCGCGGCGCCCCGCGGCCGGGCGCCTGCGCCCGCACCCCTCATGTTCGTGATCGAAGACGTGCAGTGGGCGGATGCGGCCGCGCTCGCGCTGCTGCGCCACCTGGCCCGGCGTCCGCGCACCACCGGCCTCAAAATGCTGATAGTGCTGACGTATCGCGAGTCGGAGTCGACCGAGGCACGCGGGCTGCACGACCTGCTGCTTGACTTCACCCGAGAGCGCCTGTCCGCTCGTATTCGGCTGGAACCGTTCGACCTGGATCAGACGGCAGAACTGCTCGGGGTCATGTTCCAGCAAGCCATTCCTCCCACCTTCGTCGAAGAGATCTACCGCGAGACGGAAGGCAACCTCTTCTACATCGAGGAAGTCTGCAAAACCCTGATCGAGGACGGCATGCTGAGCCGGGCGGACGGCCGCTGGCAATTCCCGGACGAAGTGTGCTGCGAAGCGCTGCCGCAGAGCGTGCGCCTGATGGTGCAGGCGCGCATCGCCAAGCTCGGCCCCGAGGCACAGGACATCCTCCGTCTCGCCTCCGTCATCGGGCGGGAATTCGACTTTGAGACAGTTCGGCGCGCCGGCGACTTCGGCGAAGACGTGCTGTTGGATGGGCTGGAGGAGGCGCAGCGAGCACAGATCATCGCCGAAGTGCGCAGCCTGGCTCGGCGTACGGAGCAGGAGACTTTCCGCTTCGTGCACCGGCTGATCCTCGTGACCCTCAGGGACGGGATCAGCGGCATACGACGCCGGCGGCTGCACCGGCGAGTGGGCGAGGTCGTGGAAAGCCTTCGTCCGGCAGATTACCCGACCCTCGCCTACCACTTCAGCATGGCGGGCGACGACCGGCGGGCAGCAACTTATTTCCGACGAGCGGGCGATGCGGCCGGACGCGCCTATGCGAACGCGGAAGCCGTGGCCGCGTATACGAACGCACTGGCCCTGATCCCCGACGACACCCCCGAGCGGTTCGACATCTTGCTGGCGCGGCGTCCGGATCTATCACAGCCTGGGACAGCGGGCGGAGCAAAAGGCCAACGTCGACGAGCTGCTTGTCCTGGCGGGCAAGCTGGCGGACGAGGCCAGGCAGTTCGAAGCGCTGCTCGCGCAGGCCGAGTATGATCTCGGCACACAGCACCTGCACGTACGCGAGCCCGCGCAACGGGCGGTCGAGATCGCACGGGCGTTGGGCGACAAAGCCCGGGAAGGGCGGGCCCTGATTTGTCTCGGGATGGATGCCCGCCTGCACGGCGACATGGAGCGCAGCCGGCCCGCGCTGGAGCGGGCCACGACCTGCCTGCGTGAGGGCGGTTTGATCGGCGAGGCGGCCGCGTGCCTGATGACGCTGTCCCTCACACTGAGCGACCTCGGCGAATTCGAGCCCGCATTTGATGCCGTGACCGAGGCGGTCAAGCTGAGCCGCCAGATCGGCAACAAGCGGCTCGAAGGCGTGGCCTTGCGTCGTGTCGCCATCGTGCTCATCGATCAGCGGCGTTTTGCCGAGGCCGTGCCCTACGCGGAAGGCGCACTGGCGCTGCACCGGGAGGTCGGCGAGCCCGTCGAGGAATGCCATGCCCATAATGTGCTGGGGATCGCGAAAGCATACCTGGGGCGGGGCGGCGAGGCTGAAGCGCACTGGCGGACCGGCCTGCCCCTGGCGGATGCGGCAGAGTCGGCAGTGGCCGGCCTCTACTGCCTGGGGAACATGGCTTACGCCCACTTCGCCTGGCGCGGCGAGTACCTGGCGGGCATTTCGCTCATCGAAGACCAGCTGCGGCGGCGCTACTTGGGCGAGAATGCAGCCACAGCGACGGAGCTCCGCTTCTTCATCGCCGACCTGACGTTCACGTTGGGCCTGTACGAAAAGGCCCTCGCCATGATGCCCGAACTGCTTGCCTCGTCGGCCAGCCTGCTTGCCCAGGGGATTGTGGTGCCGGCCACCCACTCGAGGCGCGCGGCGATGTACGGCAAGATGTTGGCCGAGGCGGGAGAGGTCGACGAGGCTCGCCGGCAGCTCGCTGCGGCACGACCGGAGACGCTGAGCGAGGCGGCGCTGCCGAAACACGCGACCACGCTGCTCTACTGGGCCTGCGGGGTCCTGGCGCTGGGCGATCCCGGCCTGATCCATGAAGCGATCGAGCTCACGGAGCAGGCAGCCGTGCGGCTCGGTCGGGCAGCGCCGTGGAATTACGACGTGGCCTGGGCGCACCGTTTGCTCGCCGAGCTCTATCTCGCGCTAGGCGATTTTGCCCGGGGCCTGCAGCACGCCGAGCAAGCGCTCGAAATCCAGGGCTTTCGGCAGCAAAGCATCGAGTGCCTCTATCTCACCCTCGCCCGCAGCCTGCGCGGCGGCGAACCGTGCGCAAGAGGCGGCGGATGCCATTCCGCGGCCTACCAGCGCGTGCTGCTGGTTGCAGGCCGCACGCCCGACCCTGACGTCCAGGCCGCGTGGCTCGAACGTGTGCCTGCGAATCGCGAGATCATCGCCTGGTGGGAAGCCATTAACCAGCCGGATCCCTTACCCGCCACCAACCCCGCATGAAGTAAGCCAATGTCAGACTCTTTCATCCCATCGAACAGCCTCGTCCTTTATCGCACCCGGCCGGCCCGCGTCGCTGGCATTTCCGGCGACAAGCTAGCACTTGAAATGGAGGGGGGCGAAACGGCGAAGGTCCGTCCGAAAGACGTTGCGCTGCTGCATCCCGGCCCGCTGCGATCGCTGGCCGAGTTGAGCGCCGGCGCTCAGGCGGGCGACGTTGCGACGGCCTGGGACCTTCTGGCGGGCGGCTCGACGACCCTCAAGGAAATCGCCGAGCTCGCCTTCGGCGCTTTCACCCCCGCAACTGCCTGGCGGACCTGGCAGCTGGTGGTCGAAGGTGTGTACTTCCGCCAAGCGGGTGAGGGCGTGCGCGCCGCGTCGAACGCAGAAGTGGAGCAGGTGCTGGCTCAAAGGGCGGCAGATGCGGTCGAGCGCGCCGCGTGGGAGGCGTTTCTGGTCCGCGCCAAGGCGGGGAGGGTCGTTGCGGACGACCGCCGATACTGGCGCGAAGTCGAAGACCTCGCTTACGGACGAACCGAGCGAAGCCGAATCCTCAAAGCGTTGGGCCGGGAAGAGAGCCCGGAGAACGCTCACGCCGCCCTACTAGAATGGGGCGCATGGGACGATTCGATCGATCCGCACCCGACCCGTGCCGGACTCGTCTTGCTGCCGCCGGTCGAGCCGGTGCTGCTGGATCTTGCAACGCTGCTGGCAGACCCCGCGCGCGTCGACCTGACGCACCTCGTCGCTTACGCAGTCGACGACGAGGCCACTGAAACGCCTGACGACGCCGTCGGCTGGGAGGACGGACCGGGGTTGGGCAAGGTGTGGGTGCACGTGGCCGACCCGGCAGCGCTCGTCTGCCCGGACGATGCGCTCGACCTGGCGGCGCGCGGCCGGGGAATCACGCTGCACCTGCCCGAAATGGTGGTGCCCATGCTCCCGCCGGCAACCACCCCCCTGCTGGGCTTAGGATTGAGCGAGTACTCCGCCGCGCTTTCATTCGGGGTGACCGTGACCGATGCCGGCGATATTGCGGAAGTCGAGGTAGTCCCCAGCATCGTGCGGGTGACCCGGCTGACCTACGAGTCGGCGTCGGAGCGGCTGGACGAGGCCCCACTCGCCGCGTTGCACCGTTTTGCCACCGTATACGAGGCACGACGAAACGCGGCGGGCGCGGTCAACATCGACATGCCCGAGACACAGGTGCGCGTACGCGACGAGGAGATCGGCATCTCGCCGGTGGCCAACGTCCCGGCGCGCCTCGTCGTCGAAAACTGCATGATCCTGATCGGCGAGGCTGTGACTCGCTATGCGAAGGACAACGACCTCCCCCTGCCCTACTCCACGCAAGACCCGCCTGACAATCCGCCGCTCGATGCGCCGCAGACGCTGTCAGGCATGTTCGCATTGCGCAGGACGATGAAGCGCAGCCAGTATCGCAGCACACCAGCGCCCCACGCCGGCCTTGGCCTGGAGGCATACAGCCAGGCGACAAGTCCCCTGCGCCGCTACCTGGACCTCGTGGTCCACCAACAGCTGCGCGCTACATCTCCAGGGCGCTGCGCCGCTTGGCGCGTCCGATATCATCGAGCGCATTGGCGAGATCGAGCCGCCCGTGGCGGCGGCACGGCTGGCTGAATCCCAGTCCAACAAGCACTGGACGCTGGCGTACCTGGGACGGCGCCCGGGCTGGCGCGGCAAGGCCATTCTGGTCGACCGGCGCGGTGCGAACGGTATCTTCATCATCCCCGAGCTGGCGTACGAGACCGCGGTGCACCTGAACGCTGACTTGCCGCTCGACTCGGAGGTCACGCTGGTCCTGCGCTCGGTCGACCTGCCGCGGCTCGACGCCCGCTTCCGGCTCGAACAAGGGGGATAGAATTCGACCCCTGCACGGAGGAACCTTGGCTTACTTCTTTGATGCAGCCGCACGGACGCCGCGGGAGTTAGCGCCCGGTATTGTTTCGCGCACCTTCTGGGGCGAGCGCATGCTTTTGTCGCTCGTCGACCTGGATGCCCACGCGATCATACCCCCACACAGCCACCCCCACGAGCAGATGGGCATGGTGGTGCGCGGCGAGATGGAGTTGACGATTGCGGGAGAAACCCGGGTCGTCAGGGCCGGCGACGTCTACGTGATGCCCGGCGGTGTGGAGCACAGCGTGCGGATGGGCCCGCAGCCGTGCCAGGTGGTCGAAACCTTCGCGCCGGTACGCGAGGAGTACAAGTTTCCCGACTGACACCGGCACCCGGCGTGCCACGCGGCCGTAACGCGCCGGCCGGGGTTACCAGTTGTCGGGGAGCGCGACGAGCGAATTGCCGCCGCGGTTCCCGACGTATGCCCAATAGATCGACGGATCGACGGCGACAGGCATGGGGTCGCTGCCGGTCGGAATCGTTGCAAGCGTAAGAAGGGTCGGCCCGTCGATGACGGTCACGGTGCCATCCTGGCTGTTGGTCACGAAAATGTGGCCCGTCGCCGTATCGACGCCGATCCCACCGCCGCCATTGGCGCCACCATTTCCCACGTCCGCCGAACCCTGCCACTGGAGCCCTCCGCCCGAAACGCCGTACGCGAGCAGGCGGCGCGGGTTGTTGGCTTCGGGAGAAAAGGCGACATACAGCCGCCGCGCGACCGGGTCCAGCGCCACTGCGTACGGTTCGCCGCCGAGCGGCACCTGTAAGCCGGAAAGCACCGTGTTGGTAGCCCCATCCACCGTCGCAATGGCGTAGCCATTCCGGCAGGACACGTACACACGATTGAGCTCGGCATCCACGGCCAGCCCAAACGCCTCGCCGCAGACGTCCGTCGTCGTCAGCCTCGTATCGCTCGCCCCGTCGATCACGGCGACCGCGCCGCCGGCATGAAGCGAAACGTACACGCGGTTCGTCGTCTCGTTGACCGCCACGTATGACGGCTCGCCATAGCCGGATCCGCCCAAGGCAATGGTCTTGAGCAGGTTGCCGGACCCCGCATCCACCACCGAGACGCTTGCGTTTCCAAAGTTGGCCACGTAGACCTTGTTGCTATGCGAGTTGACGGCAACGCCGAATGGGTTTGCCCCGACAGCGGTAGTTTTGACGAGCATGCCGGACAAGGGGTCGATGGTCACGAGGGTGTTCGCCTCGCGGCTTGTGACGTACAGCCGGTGGGTGTTGGGGTTCGCCGCCAGCCCGTTCGGCGCTAGCACCGGCGGCAAGGGCTTTACCTGGACCAGCGGGGTGCGGGTCGGCGTCGGGGTGCGGGTGACCGTAGCGGTCGACGTGCGCGTGGGCGTGGGCGACGGAGTGTGTGTCGCCGTGAAAGTGGGCGTGCGCGTCGGTGTGCTGGTAGGCGTCGGCGACGGTGCGTCGATGCGAAAGATCAGCGGGAGGAAGTCACGCTCCGCCGGCCGGGGCGTAGGCGAATAGGTGGCGCTCGCGGTCGGCGTGGCCGTGCCGGTTGGGCTGGCCGTCGGCGTATCGGTCGGCGTCGAGGTGGCGGTCGGAGTCACGGTCGGGCTCCCGGTCTCGGTCGCCGTCGGGGTGGGCGTCTCGCTAGGTGTGGGCGTACCAGTGGCCGTCTCGGTCGCCGTAGGCGTCTCGGTCGCCGTAGGCGTCTCGCTCGGCGTGGGTGTCGCAGTCGGTGTCTCGGTTGGCGTCTCGGTCGCCGTGGGCGTTTCGCTCGGCGTGGGTGTCTCGGTCGCCGTCTCGGTCGCCGTTGGCGTTCCGCTCGGCGTGGGTGTGGAGGTGGGGGTCTCTGAGGCAGTCGCGGTCGGCGTTGTCGTTTCGGTCACGGTGCCGGTGGGGGTATCGGTTGAGGTTGGCGTGTCGGTGGGCGTGGCGGTGGCCGTCCAGGTGGAGGATGGCGTAGCCGAAGGCGAAGGAGACGGCGTTGCTGTCGGCGTTGCCGTGACGGTAGGCGTTCGGGTGGCGGTAGCGGTGAATGTGCTGGTGGGTGTCGGGGTCGGCTCGTCCGGCTCTTGCCAATTCACGCAGTCGACGATGTCCGAATCGGGCGACGCGCCCGTGTAGGTGCAGACGTCGAGGAGCTTGGCCGCGGGGCTGCCGACATCGGAGGCTGCGATGCTACAGTTGGCGACCGTGTCGTTTGGAAAGCCATCGCCCTGGGAAGGGTAGGGGGGCGAGGCGAAAGGGTCTTCCGGTTGAATGCTCGCGCTGCAGGTCGTGCCGTTGGTTCCCGAGGCATTCTGCGGGTGGGTGCACCTGCGCATATCGTCATCGGCGCAGGTGTAGGAGGCACGCGCGACATCGATCAGGTTGGCGTACTTTATGGCGGTTACGCAGAGGGCGTAGTCGACGTTGCCGTTTCCGTCGAGATCGAACAGGCTGCACGCGGAAACCTGCTGTCCCGTAGTCCCGATAGGCTGATCCCAGTTCCAGCGGACCGGGAACTTCTGCTGCGGGGTCAGGTCGTCGCGGCAGAACTGATTCAGGTCCTTGTCGGGCTGATCGAGCGAAACATCGTTGGGGCCGCTCAGGTCGAGTTGGCACGCGGCCGCAGCGACTGCGCCTGGCGCAGACCCAGCCCCGCGGTGAGCAAGCGCAAGGTCGGGTAGGGGTGGAAGAGCGAGCGCGGGCGCGGCGATGGCGATCAGAAAAATGCAGGCCAGGACCACGATGACCGGGATGCGGCTGCGAGGGGCGGGCGCCATAAGCACCTCCTGCGAACGAATTACATAATAGCACACGGAAGGGTGGGGCGCAAGGCATTTGAAGGAGAAATGATATCGTTCAGTGATAGTGTCAGTAGATAAGTGATCAGTGAAAATGTCAGTCATGGAAGAGAGACTGACATTGTCGAGCAAAGAACTGAAGCGACTAAGGTGCTGGAATTGGTCGAGGCTGAGCAAGATGACGGTGGCTCGAGGCGGCGGACTGCTGGGGTCAGCGAGCGGCAATGCTGGCGGCTGCTGGCCCGCTACCGGGAGGATGGGGCGGCGGGGTTGGTGCATGGCAATCGCGGGACCGGCCATCGCAGCCACCGGCTTGCCCGAAGTCGTGCGGCCGCGAGATCCTGACACTGGCGGAAGGCGTCTGTCGGGACTACAACGATCAGCACCTGACGGAAGTGCTGCAGGAGGAACACGGCCTGCAGGTGTCGCGGGCCAGTGTGCGGCGCATCCGGCGTGCAGCGGGTCTGGCCAGTCCGCACAAGTACCGGCGGCGCAAGGGCCACCTCCGCCGCGAGCGTTACCCGCAGGCCGGCATGCTGTTCCAGATCGACGCATCGCACCATGCCTGGCTTGAAGACCGCGGTCCACAACTGGCCCTGGTGGCGGCGATTGACGATGCGACCAACCAGGTAGTAGGGGCGCTGTTTCGGGAGCATGAAGATGCGGCCGGCTACTTCCTCTTGCTCCAGGACATCGCCCAGCGTGTGGGTCTGCCGCTCGCCTTGTACGCCGATCGCCACACGATCTTCCAAAGCCCGAGCAAACCTACGATCGAGCAGGAATTGGCCGGTATCAGCCCGCAGAGCCAATTCGGTCAGCTCACCAGCCGCCTGGGTATCAGACTGATCGCCGCCCATTCCCCGCAAGCCAAGGGCCGCATTGAACGTCTGTGGGGCACTTGCAGGATCGCCTGGTCAAGGAACTGCGCCAGGCCGGGGCCAGCTACGCTGGACGAGGCGAACCAGGTGCTGACCACCTATCTCGCCAAACACAACCAGCGCTTCGCAATTAGCGCCGAGCAGCCCGGCTCCGCCTGTCAGCCCCTACCCCAGGACAGCCACCTTGACCGGCTGTTCAGCTTCCACTACACCCGCCGTGTCGCCAATGACCATATGATCTCGCTCGACTCACCAAGGCTTGCAACTACCACCCGCCCCCAACGGCCGCAGTTATGCCCGCGCCACCGTCGATCTGTACCACGCCATGGATGGCCGGCTCACCGTCGCTTATCAGGGCCACGACTTGATCACCTTCCTCCCCGCCGTCGCCGGTCCGCCGCGCGTCGAAGTCTTTTGTCCACAAACCCTGCCCCACCATACCTCAGTCAAAGCCGGCGGAGCCGGTAAAGCTTCCGCAACCCGAGCCGGTCCGGCAAACAGCCAAGCCTGCCCCCGATCATCCCTGGCGCAAGATCGATTCAGCGCGATGCCGAGCGCCACCGCCAAGCCCAAGTGGCCCCACCCTGACATTTTCACTGATCGCGTAACCTGACCGATTTACTGATCATTGACAGGCATTTGAACGAGAAAGCCCGGGAAATTTGACCGCAGGGGGGCATACGGATATAATGGGAACCAGTGTAAACGAGGGCGTTTGCGCGGGTCGCTAGCTCAATTGGCAGAGCATCTGACTCTTAATCAGAGGGTTCAGGGTTCGAGTCCCTGGCGACTCATACGAAATGAAAGGCCCCGAGGCGTAGTGGTGCTCGGGGCCTTTCATTTCTCGGCGCACGCAGTCCATAGGCGTGCGGCCGAGTACAAGGGAGATCGAGGTTGCTTTGACGGCGCGGTCTGCTTGTCAAATACGAATCAATTACAGAAGGAGGAGGTAGAACGACGCTCGACTACATCATCATCGAGCCGCTGAAGACGGCCGGGCTGAGCATGCCGAAGATCATCGCGACGTGCGCGACAACCAGGAACAGGGCGACGAACGAGGCATGCAGCTTGATCCTGCCCTCGGACGACCGGTTCTTGGCGATGATGCCCAGCTCAAGGAGCGCCATGCCGAGGAGCGGGACGACGCCCAGCAGATAGAAGCTGACGGCGATGAAATCGGAAGGACCGCGCCAGCCGCCCGAGGTGGTGAGCGGGATGAAGGCGTTGATCATGAGATAAACAAAGATCGGGACGAAATACAGCCCGGCGATGATGCCGGCAACCCGGTTGACGGTGCGCAGCTTCGTGTCGAAGTTGCGGCCGAACAACAGGAACAACTCGGTGACGGCGATGGTCTCGGCCAGGATGACCGGGATGGCCATGAAGATGATCAGATTCCATGGCTGGTTGGTAGCGAGCAGCTCCATGTAGTGGGTCATCGTTACTTCCATGCGATGAGACTCCTGTGGTGGTGGGGTGTTGTGTGCGAAGATTCGTCAAGCCACACGGTTGTGCTAATGATAACTTATCGCCAGTTAGCTGTGCAGCGCGGAAATGCGGGTTCCGCAACAGGCAATTTGGCGCGTAGCGGCTGGCCGGACGGCGGCCGACTCGGCGCCGGAGCGAGGGACGCGGATCAATGTTACGGTGCCTGCACGGGTGCTGCTGCCACAACTTTCGGGACAACGATATCGGAAAGATGCGGAACCATCAGGCGGAAGGATCAGTCTAGCTGTATTGGATCACTGGCGAGTAGTAAAGAGGGTGGAGCATGCAAGCCGACGGATCGAACGCGAGCGATGAGGGTGCGAACAAAGCAATAGAGGACGAGCAGGATGCAATGGCGGATGAGGGCCAGGCGCACCGCGGGCACCATGGCACCGAGCGCCGCGCGGAAGCGCCGCAGCACGATGGTGAGAGCCTAGTGCATGAGGATATGGATAAGGCCGGACACGGTCGTGACGTGGACCACGCTTCTGGCGACGAGGCTGTGGAGTCGTCTACGCCCGAGGACGGTCACCCACAACACGCTCACGCTGGTCACGGGATGCATGGCCGCGACAAAGGCCATGAGGGGGCTACCGCGACGGCGGCCGTCAGCGAACACTTGCGTGCTCCGAGTGCTCGCGACATGGCCGAGATGCCCGGAGAGCACGCCGGCCATGACATGGCCGGTGGCCACGAGGGACACGGCGCATACGTGGACCACACGGGCCACGAGCAGATGTTCCGCCGGCGCTTCTGGGTATCGCTGCTGCTCTCCATCCCGGTGCTGCTCTACAGCCCGATGATCCAGGAGTGGCTCGGCTTCACCATGCCGGCCTTCCCAGGCAGCCAGTTCATCGTACCAGTCCTTGCCGCAGTCGTCTTCATCTACGGCGGCCTGCCCTTCCTGCAAATGGCCGTGCCCGAGCTGCGCAATCGCCAGCCCGGTATGATGACCCTCATCTCCCTCGCGATCACGGTCGCCTTCGTTTATAGCCTGGCGTCTCAGTTCCTGCTCAAGGGCGATACGTTCTTTTGGGAGCTGGTAACGCTGATCGACATCATGTTGCTCGGCCACTGGCTGGAGATGCGCAGCGTGCGCCAGGCGTCCGGTGCGCTGGATGCGCTGGCGAAGCTCATGCCCGACACAGCGGAGCGCGAGCGGTCAGATGGCTCAACTGAACAACTGCCGGCAAGCGAGCTGCGATCCGGCGACCTCGTGCTGGTTCGGCCAGGCGCGAGCGTGCCGGCCGACGGTGAGGTCGAGCGTGGCGAGTCAGACGTCAACGAATCCATGATCACCGGCGAGTCGCGGCCGGTCAAGAAGGAGCCGGGTGCAAAGGTCATCGCCGGGACGATCAACGGCGACGGCAGCCTGCGCGTGCGGGTGACGGCAACCGGCGAGCAGACCGCACTTGCGGGGATCATGCGGCTGGTCAGGGAGGCCCAAACCAGCAAGTCACGGACTCAGGTGCTGGCCGACAAGGCCGCTGGCTGGCTGTTCTACGTCGCGCTCGGCGTGGCCCTGCTCACCGCCATTGCCTGGACGATTGCCATCGGCTTCAACGTCGACGTCGTCGCCCGCGTCGCGACCGTCTTGGTCATCGCCTGCCCGCACGCGCTGGGGCTGGCGATCCCGCTGGTCGTCGCCATCACCACGGCCAAGGGTGCCAGCAACGGCATCCTCGTGCGGGACCGCCTCGCGTTGGAACGCGCCCGCCTGATCGATACAATCATCTTCGACAAGACCGGGACCTTGACTGAGGGCCGGTTCGGCGTCGTGGGCATGGCAGTGGCGCCCGGCTGGACCGAGGAACGGGCGCTGGCGTTGGCCGCAGCCATCGAGGGCGACTCGGAGCATACCATTGCCCGTGGCATCCGATCTGCAGCCGAGGAACGCTCGCTCTCCGAGCATCCTCTGGCTCTGCCGCAGGTGACGGACTTCGAAGCGCTGAAGGGCCGCGGCGTGCGCGCCAAGGCCGAGGGGCACACGGTGTACGTGGGCGGGCCTCGCCTACTGGAATCCGTGAAGCCAACGGTGGCCCCCGAGATCGCGTCGTTTGAGACAGCGGCAAGCGGCAAGGGGCAGTCGACGGTGTACCTGCTCTCGGACGATCAGGTCGTCGCCGCATTGGCGTTGGCCGACGTCATCCGCCCGGAAAGCGCGCGTGCTGTCGCACGGTTACACGAGATGGGCGTGCAGGTCGCCATGCTGACCGGCGATGCCGAGGCCGTGGCGCGTTCCGTGGCCGAGGAGCTGGGGATCGACCAGTACTTCGCCCAGGTGCTGCCCGAGAACAAGGACCAGAAGGTCATGGAGCTGCAGCGCCAGGGCCGGAAGGTCGCCATGGTCGGGGATGGCGTGAACGACGCGCCGGCCCTGACGCGTGCGGATGTGGGCATTGCGATAGGTAGCGGGACCGACGTGGCCGTCCATTCGGCCGGCATCATCCTCGTCAAGAGCAATCCGCTGGATGCGGTGAAGGTTATCGAGCTGAGCCGGGCGAGCTACCGGAAGATGGCCCAGAACCTGGTCTGGGCGACGGGCTACAACGTCGTCGCGTTGCCGCTGGCCGCAGGCATCCTCGCGCCAATCGGCATCATCTTGTCGCCGGCGATCGGTGCGGTGCTCATGTCGGTCAGTACGATCGTCGTCGCGCTGAATGCGCAGTTGCTGCGAGGTGTCAAGCTCGGCTAGCGCGGAGAGTGTTGGATAACTCTGGCGAAACTCGCGCTGATTTTGGGAAGTGCTTACAATGGGATCATCGCGCCGCTCGGAGGGTGACGATGGCCGAGAAGCACTTCAAGCAGTTGGGTTTGGGCTCGTTCTTTGGCTTGCCGATCTACGAGCGGGTGGTGCCACGCGACCACTTCCTCGTGCAGCTGAACCGCGTGATCGATTGGGACAGGTTCACCGAGATCTCCTGCCGGCCTACAAGGGTTTGGCGGAAGAAGGGCGGCCGCCGTATCCGCCGGTGACGATCCTCAAGATGCTGGTGATCGCCTATCTGTACCGCTTTTCCGAGCGTCAGGTGGAAGAGGCGACGAACCTCAACCTGGCGATCAAGGAATTCGTCGGGTTGGCGGTGGAAACTGGCCCCGGATCACAGCACCTTGAGCGAATTCAACAAGCGCCTGCGGATGGCCGGCGGCTGGCAGCAGATGCAGGCGGTCGGTGACGACGTGCTGCGCCAAGCCCAAGCGCCGGGATACAGCTGGGCAAGATCCAGGTGGTCGACAGCGTGCACACGGTGGCCGACGTTGATAACGATGCCGACCGGCAGCGCCAAGCGCAGGGCCGCCCGCCGCAGAAAAGCAGGCGCAGCTGGTCAAGAAAGGCAAGCGCCGCAAGGCCGGGCCGGACGGCAAGCTGCAGATGCAGGACATGCAGTACTTGGGCTACAAGAGCCATGTCAGTGTCAACGCTGCGACCGGCTTGATCACCAGCCTCGAGCCCACGGGAGGCAGTGCGGCGGACAACCAGCAGGTGCCGCAGTTGTTGGCCCACGATGCCGACGTAGGCGCACCCGCCGAGATCTATGCGGGCGACAAGGCCTACGATGACACGGAACTGCATTACCAACTCGCCGCACAAGGCAAGCATTCGGCCCTGACCGAATGACTACCGCACGGCGGCCAGTAACGCACACCGGGACGTTTGGCAGCAACTCAAGGACTCGCCGGAATACCAAGCCGGGCGCGCCGAGCGGTACAAGATTGAGCGCAAGTTTGGCGAGGCCAAGCGCTGGCACGGCTTTGGCCGCTGCCGCTACCTCGGCCTGCGGCGCTATGGGCTACAGGCCCAGCTGACGGCCCTGGTGCTGAACCTGAAACGCATCGTCACGCTGCTGACGGGCGTACAACTGAGACCCACACGCCGGACCCAGCTCGCGCTCACCGCCTAACCGGTTGGCTTTGGCGCGCCTGCTGAGCGGGTCCAGCGGTAGTGAGCCGGCCCAACCAGCGATTCCCAACCACTACAGCCCGCACACGCCCCCTTCTGGTCGACACTCAGCTCCCACAGTGCGGCGCGCCCCAAACGGCTGAGTTATCCAACACTCTCGCTAGCGCGGGGTCGAGAGCCTGGCGCGGGCCCGCATCGGGGCGGATAGAGCCCGCGCTCGACAGTGAGGGCGAGAGACCGGCTGTGCCCGCTTTTCGACGCTGCCTAATCAACCTCGACCTTCTGTCCCCCATTCAAGCCGCTCAGGTAGGTCTCCACGAAGCGGGGTGCGTCGACCTTCTCAACCACGCGCACCTCGGCGCATCCGCTGTGACCTTCGTGCGGCCCACCTCCGGGCCTTCTCTTTCCACCACCGTAACCCGCTTGGTAGTGTAGGTCGCCAGTGTTTCGTCCGTCGCGATGATATAGGTCACCGGGTCCGACAGGTAACCGCCCTGCTCATACGCGTGAGTCGCGGTCAGCATCGTATACACGGCCCTGGCTGCCGCGGTGGTTTGGTGGCCGGACAACAGGCGGTAAAAAGCGCCGTCGAGCGGGACCTGGCTGGCATCGAGCGGCACGAGGGTGACAGGCGCGCCGGAGCGCAAGACGATGTTGGCGGCGTGCGGGTCTACGAACATGCTAGACTCGGCCGTCTTGTGCGGAGCGGTCAGCGAGACGCCGCGGATGTTGCCCGGAGCATTGAACGTTCCGCCCATGATGTAGATCATCCTGACCTTGGCCGCCAGCCGCGGTTCGCGCTGAAACATCTCGCCCAGGTTGGTGAGTGGCCCGTCGGTCACTATGACGACGGGTTGGGGAGAGCCCTCAAGGGTTCGTTTGAGCAACTCGGGCGCCGTAAGCGGTGAGGGCTTTCCCATCTCGGGCCAGGTGATTCCCAGCGCTCCCTCCACCGCCTTGCGCCGATCCGATGGAAACTCGTGGTGACCTGCTAGCGGTGTCTCGCGGCCGCACACGACCGGGATCTGCCCCGAACCGGTCATCGCGATAAGGCCGAGAGCGTTGCGTCCACGGTTCCCGAGCGCCTGGACCGCCTGGCCCTCGAGGAGTTGTATCACCGGGTTGCTGCCTCGTGGTCGCCGCCGGGTGCGCAGCCGAGCGAAGAAAGCGTGCAGGAGGGTCCAAGTGTCATCATCATCGGAGGTAGGGACCGGGACAACTTTGTTGCTGCACATTCGGACGATAGCCCCCGAACTGAATGACCAGGAGCAGAAGGTCGCCCAGTACGTTCTAGCGCACGCTCCCGAGGTCGTCCATCTCCCCGTGAGCGAAGCCGCGGACCGCTGCGGTGTGAGCGATGCCACCGTGTACCGCTTGGCTAAGCGGGTGGTGACCGAGGGGCTATCAGAATCTCAAAATCCGGTTGGCGCAAGAGTTGCATCTCGCCGTCAGCCGGGCATGGCATTCACGCTTCGCCGTGAATCCGCTCCGGCAATGCCTGGAGTTCGGCACGCAGCGCGGCGAGTTCCTGCCGCAGCGCCGTGATTTCCTTCGCACCCGCCATCTCCGCCTCGGGGTTTTCGGCGTCTCGTCCCACGAGGTAGCTCGCGAGCGCGGCCGTTACGTACCCGAAGACGGCGAACGCGTACACGGCCAGGATCAGCGAGAGTATCCTGCCCTCGACCGTCTGAGCCGCGTACTGCGAACCCAACGTGGTCATGGTCATGGCCGTCCACCACACCGCCTCCCCGTAGCTCGCCAGGCCGATAGGAACTGCACCCGGTCGCTCAAATGCGTACATGCCAGCCGCGCCCACCAGCGTGACCAGTGTCGTCAGCGCGACCACGTAGCCGAGCCCGTGGCGGCCCATGCTCTTCCGTAGCGCGCTCATCCCGCGGTTGAGCGAGCCGACAATACTGACCAATCGCGCCCCCCGCAGAGCGAGCCGCACGACTGCAAGCGCTCGCAGCGCTCGCAAAGCGGGCAGGACAAGTGAGACCGCAGTCAGCCAGTTGCGCCTGAAAAACCTCGGCTTGTTCGGGGCCAACGCCAGCCGCAGCGCGAACTCCAGGATGAAGATGATCCATATCACGGTCATGAAGCCGGCCAGCCACGGATTCAGGCCCCACACAAGATCCGCGATGAGGAGTGCGAGCCACACAAAGCCGAGCAGAATCAAAGGGGTTTCGAGAGTCTGTTCGACCTGTTCCAAAAGCCCTTCGCGTTCCTCCGCAAGTTGTTCCCGTTCGGTCACACCGCCTCCTGAAAACATGTTTGCATACAGGATAACGCGTGTTGGCCTGAATGTTTGTATGAGCAGATACGGTAATGAAGCAAATAATGTAGCTACAATCCGTACAGATGGCCACATGGCGGTGGCCGCATCCAATGGAGGGACTGTGCAACAGGATATGGGAAACCAGATGGGACGCTCGCAGCAGAGCGGAATGGGTGGCGGCACGCGGATGAGCGAGGAGATGCGCCAGTGCATCGAGCACTGCACGAATTGCCACCGCATCTGCCTGGAGACGATTACGTACTGCCTGCAGATGGGCGGCAAGCACGCGGAGGCGAATCACATCCGGTTGCTGCAGGATTGCGCCGAGATTTGCCGGACAAGCGCGGACTTCATGATCCGCAGTTCACAGTTCCACGGTCGCACGTGCGGCGTCTGCGCCGAGGTGTGCACCGCCTGCGGGCAAGACTGCCGGCAGATGGCCGGCGGCAGCGACCAGCAGATGATCGCCTGCGCCGAGATGTGCGAGCGCTGCGCGGAGTCCTGCCGCCGCATGTCGAGCGGACACCAGATGTAGATTGGCGACCAGGGCGGGTCTCGGTGCGGGGATATGACGGGCGAAAGCAACCGTCTCAGGCCTATTCAGGGCTCGGCGCGGCATCTGCGTCGCCGCCTGACGCTCCGCGGGGCGCGGCCTTGATCCAGATGAACCACGGGACCGCGGCCAGCGACGCGACGCGCGTCCCCTCCAGTAACACGCTCTTGGCGAAGCAGGCCGTCAGGACGTCCTCAAACAGCGCCTGCAGTCGTTCCTAAACCGAGCGCCAGAGCGGACATCTTCACGCTGCGACTCGTTTAGCGGTTCGCTTCTGGTGTCGAGACCCTTGGGCGAACGGGGTCCAGCTCAGAATGACGTTCCCGCAGCAGGCCCAGGAATTCCCGGGTGCGGGACCCACCGACAAAGTGGACATGTTTTACGTAGTGGCGCCACAGACCGGCACCCCGCAGGGCACGTTGCCCTTCCTGCACGACCACGTCGTCCGAGACGTGCCGAGCCAGAACCATGGCGCGTACAGCGTCCTTCTGCGCGGCTACTTCGTCCTCTGCAGTGAGCAGGGCATGATCAGCGGCGCCTGTGTACCCTACATGGCTGTCATCGAAGGTCTTGGAACGCTGCCCTTGGCCGCGACGGTCAACGGGCAGAGCCTGACATCGGTCGAACCCATCGAGGCAGCCGCTAACTCCGCGTACATCATGCTGTTCGACACCGGGGCCACGTTCCTCGGCATTATCAACCCGAGCAAGTAGAGAATCGACCCGTAGGAGGAGAAACCATGGCGATTAACGAACCAATGCCTTCGATCAAGCCTGGCGCGGCCGGGCGCGGTTCCGGAAAATTCGTAGCCGGCGCCACGTTCGCGAGCTGACCAACGATGGCGCCTTCTCCGAAACTCAGTGGAGCGCACCGCGGCTTGGGTTTCGGAGAGGGGGATCCGCAGGAGTGAAAGG
>CAWEMM010000002.1:0-356413 GCA_963810095.1 uncultured Chloroflexia bacterium
AGTGTCGTCGACTTGCCCGCGCCGTTGGCGCCGATCAGCGAGACGATCTCGCCCTGCTCGACGTTGAAGGAAACCCCTTGCAGGGCGTGGATGGCGCCGTAGTAAACGTTAAGGTCATTGACGTCGAGTAACATCTTAGTCCTTCCTGACGACGCCGGCTTTGGCGATGGCGCCCCGGCCCAGGTAGGCCTCGATCACCTGCGGGTTGTCCTGGATCTCCTTCGGCGTGCCCCGCGCGATGACCTGCCCGAAGTCCATCACCGTCAAGCGCTCACAGATGTTCATGACAAGCCGCATCTGGTGCTCGATCAGCAGGATCGTCAGGTTGAAGCGATCCCGGATGAAGTGGATCAGCTCCATCAGGCGGCCGATCTCGTTCGGATTCATGCCCGCGGCCGGCTCGTCGAGCAGCAGCAGTTTCGGATTACTCGCCAGCGCACGGGCGATCTCCAGCCGGCGCTGCTCGCCGTAAGGCAGGTTCTTGGCGATTTCATCCTGCCGGTTGTGCAGGTTGAAGACGGCCAGGAATTCCTGCGTGCGGTCGGTCAGCTCGCGTTCCAGACGGTCAAAGGAGCGCGGCGCGCATGACGCTTGCACCGACCCCATAGCCCGCGTGGTGGTGGTACGCGATGCGCACGTTGTCCAGCACGGTCAGGTTGGGGAACAGGCGGATGTTCTGGAAGGTGCGGGCAATGCCCATCTGGGTGACTTCGTGCGGCGCCTGCCCCGCGATGTTGTGCTCTTGGTACAGGATTTCCCCGCGGGTGGGCGTGTAGATGCCGGTGATCATGTTGAAGACCGTGGTCTTGCCCGCGCCGTTGGGCCCGATCAAGCCCACCAGTTCGCCCGGATACACGTCGAGCTCGAAGTTGGACACGGCGCGCAACCCGCCGAAGACCTTGTCCAGGTTTTTGATTTGCAGAAGCGGGTCCATTAGTGCGCCTCCACTTCCGGCCCGGTCGCGGCAACGATGGGCGCCTCCGGGGTCGATGCGGCCGATTTGCCGGGCCCCCCGCCGAGCTTGCTGCTCAGCGGCCACTTCTTTGGTTTCAGGAAGCCCCACTCACGCCCGCCGAGCAGGCCCTGCTGGCGCAGCAGCATGATCAGAAGCAGCGCAAGGGCGTAGATGACAAAGCGCCACCCTTCGCCGCCCTGCGGCAAGAGCGTTGGCAGCAGGTAGAAGAGCACGATGCCCCAGATGATGCTGCCCAGCACCGTGCCCGTGACGCTGCCCAGGCCGCCGAACACGACGATGATCAACGGATCGAAGGCCTTCACGAAGTTGAATGTCGACGGGTGCAGGAAACCTTCCTGGTGGGCGAACAGCGAGCCCGCCAGCCCGGCGAAGAAGCTGCCGATGACAAACGTCAAGGTCTTGTATTGGGTCGTGTCGACGCCCATGGACTTCGCCGCGATTTCGTCCTCGCGGACCGAGATGATGGCCCGGCCGTGGCTCGAGTCCAGCAGGTTCCGCGTCACGATGAGCACCGCGAGCAGGAAGAAGAAGACCCAGAACCAGTTGGTGATCGTCGGGATGCCGACCATCCCGCGCGAGCCCTTCATCTCGGGGAAGAGCTTGTCGGAGTTGTTGGCTGCCACCCAGACGACCATGGTGAGGCCCAGGGTTGCGATGCCGAAGTAGTCGCCGCCGAGCTTGAGCACGGGCTGGCCGAACAGGTATGCGATGAGCGCCGACACGCTGGCGGCACAGATCGTCGCCAGAAAGAACACCAGCTGCATGCTGAAGTCTGGCGGCAGCGCGCCGAGAATCGCATTGACCGGCGAGGTAAGCACGCGGGTGGCCAGTCCGCTGATGACGATGGCGACCCCTGTTGAGAGCAGGTACAGGGTAAAGCGCGACATCTCGTCCATGAACGATAGCTTGGCACGGATCAGCCTGCTCACCAGCGAGTAGAACACAGCCAGCAGGATGACGGCCAGCAGCACAAAGAGCAGGCCCGAGCTGTTGCCGTTTGCCCAGCGATAGGTGATGTCTGCCGCAGTGTAGGCGCCGATCGCGTAGAGGCCCCATTGGCCCAGCGAAAACTGGCCGTTGAAGCCATAGATCAGGTTGAGGCCGAGTGCGACGATCGCCATGACGCCGGATGACAGGAAAATGCGCTGAGCAAAGGCGCCGCTGATCGTGCTGATAAACGGGATATTGGTGTTTCCCAGAGCGAAGAACGCCTGCACCAGCAGGTACACGGCGACCGCGCCGAGCCAGAATCCAAGGCTCTGCCCGAGAAAGATCCGCTTTCCGAAGAACTGCTTCATGCCTACCCCCTCAGACCTTGTCGCTCTGCGGCTCGCCGAACAGGCCTTGCGGCCGGACGAGGAGGACGATGATCAGGATCCCGAAGGCAATGGCATCACGAAGCGTCGACGACAACGCATGCGCGCTCAGCGCTTCAGCCTGGCCGATGATCAGGCCGCCGACAAACGCGCCGGGGATGCTGCCAATGCCGCCCAGCACTGCGGCCACAAAGGCCTTAAGGCCGGGCATGATGCCCATAAAGGTATAGATCTGCGGATAGGCGATCGCATACAAGACGCTGGCTACCGCGGCGAGCGCTGCGCCGAGAACGAAGGTGAACGTGATGACGCCGTCCACGTTGATGCCCATCAGTCGGGCGGTCGGCTTGTCGAACGAGGAGGCGCGCATCGCCTTGCCCATCTTGGTCTTCAAGACGATCCATTGCAGGAGCAGTAAGGCCACGATCGCGGTGGCGACGACGATCAGAGTGATATTGGATATACGCACGCCCCCGATCTCCCAGCTAGTGGCGGCAAGCGGCCGCGTGTAGGACACGTAGTTGGAAGTAAACACGAAGGGCAGCGCACCATAGTATTCCAGGAAGAAGGAGACGCCGATAGCGGTAATGAGTGCGGCAATGCGGGGCGCATTGCGAAGCGGCTTGTACGCGACCCGCTCGATCGTCGCGGCCATGATCCCGCAGACGAGCATGGACAGCGCGACCACCAGCAGCGTACCCAAGGCCGAGGAAAGCCAGCCGGGCAACTGTCCGAAGATCAGCTCGGGCAGCTTGTTGACGCTGTAACGGGTGATCGCGTAGTAACTGACAAACGCGCCGACCATGAAAATGTCGCCGTGTGCGAAGTTGATCAAGCGGACAATGCCGTAGACCATCGTGTAACCCAGGGCGATCAGCGCGTACATGAAGCCGAGCTGGAATCCGTTGATGACCTGTTCGACGAACAGGATGGGATTGGCGACGAGGCTGCGAGCCAGAATGATCACCGCGCCGATCCCGAGCATAGCCAGGAAGGCCCATCCCAAACCTGAGCGGGCCAGGCGAGACGATAGGGGAACGCCGGAAGCGCTGGCCCCGGGTCCGCCTTGTGGGACGGACTTTTGCATTGATGTACCCATACCTGCACCTCGCGGTACGTCTGCGTTTGGCGACTGTCGGCGGCAGGTTGCCGCCGGCGTGTCAGCTGCCGACACGGATGCCTTTGGCTGGCATGCCGCCTGATAGCAAACCGCCTGTAGGGGCGGACGAGACCGCTGCATGTTGCGGCGGCCTCGCCCACCCACACAGGCGGGCTAGGTCAAGCCTTCGTCAAACCGTGGTGCGTCACGGAGCGACGAACTTCACGAACT
Source organism: uncultured Chloroflexia bacterium (assembly GCA_963810095.1). Lineage (GTDB taxonomy): Bacteria > Chloroflexota > Anaerolineae > CG2-30-64-16 > CG2-30-64-16 > JALOOB01. The sequence goes on from CAWEMM010000002.1 coordinate 3,623, forward strand.
CGGTCTTCCCACCGGTGACGGCCGTGATGGCCGCAGCCTTGATGGGATCGCCGTTCTTGTCCATGGTGATCTTGCCAGAGACGCCTTCGAAGTTGATGTTCTGCATGGCATCCTTGACCACCGACGGATCCGCGGTCTTCGCATTCTGGATCGAGTTGAAGAGGATGTTGGCCGCGTCGTAGGCGAGAACGGCGAGCGCGTCAGGCGCCGCGCCGTACTTCTCGGTGTAGGTCTTGATGAAGTTCTGCACCACCGGGCGAGGATCCGCCGGCGAGTAGTGGTTCGAGAAGAAGCCGCCGTCGAGGGCCTGGAGGTCCAGCTCGGGCGAGTCCCAACCATCGCCGCCCATCATGGGGGCGGTGATGCCGCGCTCGCGCGCCTGCTTGCCGATGAGGCTGACCTTGTTGTAGTAATCGGGCAGGAACATGACGTCGACATTCGCGTCCTTGACCTTGGAGAGCAGCACGCTGAAGTCGGTGTCGTCCTTGTTGTAGGCCTCGTACACCTTGACGGTGCCGCCCATCTTCTCGTAGGCCTTCTTGATGTATTCGCCGAGGCCGCGGACGTAGTCGTTGCCTTGATCATACAGGATGGCCGCGGTCTTCAGGCCCTTGTCCTTGTACGCAAAGGAGGCCAGCACGTCGCCCTGGAAGGGATCCAGGAAGCATGCGCGGAAGGTGTACGGTTTGTGGTTCCCATTCGCATCCACCGTCACGGCCGGGTTGGTCGAGGTGGGGCTGATCTGGAGCACCTTCTTGGCGTTGGCCACTTCAGACACCGGGATCGAGGCGCTCGAGCAAACCTCGCCGATGATGAAGCCGACCTTGTCCTGTTCGATGACCTTGGTGGCCTGGTTCCGGGCTTCCTGTGCATCGCAGCGCGAATCGCCGCTGACGGTTTCGATCTTGTTGCCGAGCAGGCCGCCCTTGGCGTTCCATTCCTCGACGGCCAGATCGACGCCCTGCTTGCTGGACTTGCCGAAGGTGGCAACGTCACCCGTCATGGGGAAGAGCTCGGCCACTTTGACCTTCTGGCTGGCGGCTGGGGCTGCGCCCGGGGCCGCGGACGAGGTCATGACGATGGCCAAGAGAAGCAGGACGCTGACGACTTTAAGAGCACGCATAGAAATCTCCTCCTGATGAACTTGGGGCTGTAGAGATGATGTGAGCTATGACCAGTGGCAAGGCGTGGGCCCCGGCTTCACGCACGTGTGGCGCCCGGGTACACAGTTCTGCCCTGGGGCGGCTTCGCAATGTATGTGCGAACGGGTTTCACCTCCCTGGTATCGAATAAACAACTGTCCAGACCCTGTTGGGTTTTCCCCTATTCGAGCGGCATTGCATCCGTCCGATAGATCTGGTCGACACGAGGCTACTAGGAGGACAGTCATCTGGCCTACAGATGAACTGCCGTGGATTATAATGACTACCTGCGGGGCTGTCAAGCAGCTTGACAGAGATAAAGGCTGGTTCTATAATCGCACCATCTCTCGCGGCGGCTCGGCCCGCTGGATATTTCTGCCCTCATTTCCCTCGGTTGGGAACAGATGGCGTCCTGCGGGATGCACCTTCGCTTCGAAAGGAGCCCTTGGCATTATGCAGCGTCCGTTCTTATATCGCCGGCCGGTCATCAGCCTGATCCTCATTCTGCAGGTCATTCCCCTCTTGCTGTTCACGTCCGACGTGTATGCGCCCGGCTCGCAGGAGTGGTGGCTGCCTGCCATGCTCACGGTCATGGCACTGGTCGGAGTGGTGAACATTTTGCTGCGAGGGGGAAGCCAACTCTGGCCGTGGCTCCTGATCGTCGTTCGTCCAGGGTGTCAACATCATCTCGCGCTTGATGCTGGTCTGGCCGCAGGCTTCCGTCTCGGTGGGCGGCACGACAGTGCTGAAGCCCGGGTACATCGCTGCCACCGCCGTCGCACTCCTGTTGTCTTTCTTCATGCTGTGGTACACGGAAAAGCCGGCGGTCCGTGAGGGCCTGCTGCGCGGCTAAACCCAGTCGTTAAACACAAAGACACCAGGACGCTTAAGCGTCCTGGTGTCTTTGTGTTTAACGGACAACTCACGCCGTGGGCGGTTCTTCCACCGGCGGCGCGGCGACCGGTATCTGCTCGCCCGGCTCCGGCCGGTTTGCGCCGAAGGGGTCCTGCGCGGCCTCGCCCTGCATCACCAGTTCGCCGTGGAAGTGCGCGCCCTCGTCGAGCAGGAACGTCTGGACGTTGATAATCCCCCAGAGCCGGCCGCCCTCCAGCAACTCGACGCGGTCGGCCGTGATGTTCCCCTTGTAAGCGCCCGCAACGGACACGGTCTTGGCTCTGATGTCTGCCATGACCCGGGCGCCTTCGCTGATGAGCACGTTGCCCAACGTCTCGATCATCCCGCCCTCGACTGCGCCGTCGAGTCGTACACTGCCCTCGCAACGAAGCCGGCCGTCAAACGACGCGCGCGGGCCAATGATGACGTCGATCTGATCCGGCGCAGGCCGGGAATTGCGCTTGAACAAGGTATCCCTCCGATTTGCGAAACCCGGTGTCTCCGAAGAAACCCAGTTACCGTATGACTACTCTTGCGCTCTGGCCTTCTCGATGGCTTGCTTTTCTTCGTCCGTCAGCGCGTAGACCGAGTCCCACCCGATCAGCGGTTTGCCGTACACCCGGGTGACATCCCTGCTGTGGAGGCTGCTGACCACGAAGCCGTTGCCCTCGCCGTCGGCCAGCGCCAGCGCAAAGCTTTGATCCCCGCCGGCATCACGGAAAGGGTTGAAGCGCAAGAAGCCCACCCGCTGCATGTGGCGCCGGCCCGAGCGTTCGAGGGAGCGGGCGAGCGCATCCACCTCGCGTACACACTCGGAGGTCTCGCGCACCTCGCGCACGTGCGCTTCCAGCACTTCCTGCAGGCTGCCCCCGTCCGTCCCCTGGGTCAGCGCCTGGTAGCGTTGTTCGACCGTGCGCAGCCGCACCGCGAGCCAGGCCACTGCACCCAGCGCGACGAGCGACAGCACGCCGAGCACCGGGACAATCCAGCCGATGTTCCATGTCAGCCAACCCCCCGCGACCCATCCTACACCTTTGCCTTTTCCATCAGGTCGCCGATGGACTTGCCCAGGTGGATGCGGGTGATCACGTCGGCGAGCAGCTGGGCGATCGACACGACGGTGATCTTAGGGTGGTTGCGGATGGCTTCGGGCTGGCAGATCGTGTCGGAGATCACCAGCCCCTTGATGCGCGGGTCTTCGAGGCGCTTGAGCGCCGAGTCGAGCAGGACGCCGTGCGTGATCGCCAGGTAAGCTTCCTCGCGCGCGCCCGCCTTGTACAGCGCTTCGAGCTCATCCAGCACGCTGCCGCCGGCAATGACGTCGTCGATGATAATCGGCATCTTGCCGACAATGTCGCCGACCACGTGAGATGCCTTGACTTTTTCCTCGCTCTCCCGGCGTTTGTGCATCACGACCAGGGGCAAGTTCAGCGCTTCCGCGTAACGCCCGGCAAACTTGGCCCGGCCAACATCCGGCGAGACGATCGCCGCGTCCGCGAATTCCGGCCTGTTGAAGTATTCCGCCAGGGCAGGCAGGGCGCTGAGCGGGTCGACCGGAACGTCGAAGAACCCTTGCGTTGCCGGGGCGTGCACGTCGAAGTAGATGACGCGTCCCACGCCCATCGATTCGAGCATGGTCGCGACGACCTTGGCACTGATCGCTTCGCGCCCGTTTGCCATGCGCTCCTGCCGCCCGTACGGGTAGTAGGGGATGACGGCCGTGATCTCATGCGCGGATGCCCGGCGAAACGCGTCGATGTAGAGCATGAGCTCCATCAGGTTGTCATTGACGGGGCGCGAGCAGGGCTGGATGAGGAACACGTCCTGATCGCGGACAACTTCGTTGATCATGACGTGGATTTCGCTGTCGTTCAACTTGGTTGTCTTGCAACTGCCTAGAGGCGTCTCGATGCCAAGTTGAAGCCCGGCAAGCTCGGCCACGGCCTCTGCCAATGGTACGTTGGCAGACCCCGAAAAAATACGAAGTGGGTGATGTGCTCCCATGAGGACCTCCGCAAGCCGGCAAAGAGATCCGGCTTGCCTGTATAAGAGTGACTATGATAGCATGCACGACCGTTGCCGCCAAACCAGGCCATGATTCTTGGGACGGTTCGTGTCTTGTATTTCAGCGTTACCGCGGCGGCTGCCCGCGTAAAGACCGAAGGAGAAAGCCGTGCAGAAATTGCTCGTAGCGACGCATAACCAGGGCAAGGTGCGCGAATACCGCGAACTGCTCGCCGGATTGCCGCTCGAAGTGACCTATCTCGACGCCGAGGGCATCACCTTCGAAGTCGAAGAGACGGGGGCTACGTTGGCAGAAAACGCCGTGCTGAAGGCGACGACGTATGCACAGCTCAGCGGCCTGTGGACGTGGGCCGACGATTCGGGTCTCCTGGTCGACGCGCTGGGCGGCGCACCCGGCGTCTATTCTGCCCGGTATGCCGGCGAGGGCGCGACGGATGCCGATCGCTATCGCAAGCTGCTCGACGCGCTGACCGCCGTGCCCTGGGAGCGACGTACGGCGCGTTTCCGTTGTACCGTGGCGCTGGCGACGCCGCAGGGCCAAGTCCGCACGGCGGAAGGGGCGTGCGAAGGGCGCATCGCATTCGGTCCCGTCGGTGACAACGGCTTCGGCTATGACCCCGTGTTCTACATGCCCGACCACGGCTTGACGATGGCGCAGCTGCCCCCCGAACTCAAGAACCAGGTCAGTCACCGAGCGAGGGCCTCGCAGGCCGCGCTCGGATTGCTCGAAGGCATGCTGGCAGGGGCAGGCCGAGAAGAGGCGTCTACCTGAGCCGCTCCAGGAATGCTTGCACCGCGGCCCCGACCGGCTCGGGCTGCTGGATGGCGGCCATGTGTCCCGCATCCGGAAGGATCACCAGCTCGGACCCGGCGATCTGGTCGTGCAAAGACTGGCTGAGCTTCAGGGGCGTCATTACATCTGCGCTGCCGCAGACGATCAGCGTGGGGAGCTCGATCCGAGCGACGTCGGCGCGGCGGTCGAACGTGTCACAGGCCACGAAATCCGCATGCAGCACCTCTGGCGGCACCTCGCGCAGCCGGCGCGCGCCCAGCCTGAGCAGGTTCGGGTCGGCCCAGTCACCGTACATCCATCGCACCAGCAGATCGACCGTTCCATCGCGGTCGTTCAGCACGCCCGCCAGCAGCTGGGGCGCCACCCGCAGCCGCGCGCCCGTGCTCACCAGGACAAGGCCCGCCAGCCCGCCGGGGTGGCGCAACGCATACTCGACGGCGACTGCGCCGCCCATCGAGTGCCCGGCTAGCACGAACTTCGGCAGCCCCAGGTCGTCGGCCCAGCGCCTGACGGCTTCGGCGTAGTCAGCAACCGCGGTGAACCCGACCCCGGCGCTCTTGCCGTGTCCGGGCAGGTCCAGCGCATAAACCCGGTGGCCCGGCAGTCGCCGCAGGTTGGCCGGCCAGTGCATCAGGTCGCCGCCTGCGCCGTGAACCAGCACCAGCGGGGGGCCGCCCGGGTTCGCGCCCCCGGCGTATTCCTTATGGTAGAGGCTCGCGGGCTTCGTGTTCATCCCCGGCCCTCGCCCCCGTCTGTCCCGGCGTCTCCGCCCGCACGGCCCGCACCACCGTGTTCTAACCCTTCGTGTCCCAGCGCAGCCTTCAGCTCGTCATACGTTTCTTCAAGCGTCTGGGGGATGACGCGCGTATCGGCGAAAAGCGGCATGAAGTTAGTGTCGCCTGCCCAGCGCGGGACGGCATGGAGGTGGACGTGATCCTTCACGCCCGCGCCCGCAACCTTACCGATATTCCCCCCGACGTTGAAGCCTTCCGGATGCCAGGCGCGCCGCAGCGCGGCGAGCCCGCGCGTCAACAACCCCATCAACTCCGCCATTTCCTCGGCCGAGAGCAACTCGAGCGTGTCGACGTGGCGGTAGGGCACGGACATGAAGTGGCCGTTGTTATACGGGTAGCGGTTAAGCACGAGAAAGGCGTGGCGCCCTCGCTGCAAGATGAGTGCCGCGCGGTCGTCCATCTCCAGCATCTCACAGAAGATGCACCCGTCCTGCTTTGCGCTCCGGATGTACTCCATCCGCCACGGGGTAAAGAGATAGTCCATCGGTTTTTCCTTAGCCACAGAGGACCCGGAAGACGCCGAGATCTGTTTGAGAGGTGCAGCAAATGCCCCTGGCAAGGCCGTCTCTGCGCTCTCCTTGTCCTCTGTGGCAGAAAGAATCACTTGCCCAGCACGCGCAGTGCGTTCTTGACGACGTTTTCCGGCGTGATGCCCAGGTAGGCCATGACGGCGGGGCCCTTGCCCGACTCGCCGAACCGGTTAATGCCCACCATCGCGCCGTGGTCGCCCACGTAGCGCTCCCACCCCATGGTCACGCCCGCTTCCACGGATACACGGGCAGTGACGCCGGGCGGCAGCACCGCCTCCCGATAGGCCGCATCCTGCGCATCGAACAGCTCCCAGCTCGGCATGCTGACGACGCGGGCGGCGATTCCATGGCCGGCCAACTGCTCGCGCGCCGCCATCGCTACGTTGACCTCGGAACCCGTGCCGATCAGGATTACGTCGGGCCGGCCGTTCTCGGCGTCTGCAAGGACATACGCGCCCTTGGCGAGTTGGTCGTGCTGCTCGGTGCCCGCCATCACCGTCAGGTTCTGGCGGCTGAGCAGGAGCGCGACCGGCTCGTTGCGGTGCGTGAGCGCGTAGCGCCATGCTGCGGCGGTCTCGTTCGCGTCGGCCGGGCGGATGACGGTCAGCCCGGGCATGGCGCGCAGCGCGGCGAAGTGCTCGATCGGCTGGTGCGTCGGGCCGTCCTCGCCCACGCCCACGCTGTCGTGGGTCCACACGAAGACGACCGGCGCGTGCATGATGGCGCTAAGGCGCACGGCACCGCGCATGTAATCCGAGAAGACCAGGAATGTCCCACCGTAGGGGTGGACGCCGCCGTGCACGGCCATGCCGTTGAGCATTGCGCCCATCGCGTGCTCGCGAATCCCGAAGCGGATATAGCGGCCGCTGTAGTCGCCGGGCTTGATGTCCTGGCTGCCCTTGAACTTCGTGTTGTTCGAGGGCGTCAAGTCGGCGGAGCCGCCGACGAGCGTGGGAATGGCCGGCGCGATCGCATCGAGGACCTTGCCCGACGCCACGCGGCTCGCCAGCTTGTCGCCCGGCTTCCACACAGGCAGCTGGCTGTCCCAGCCCGCCGGCAGCTCACGCTTCAGCACCAGGTCGAACGCGGCGCCCGCGGCGGCGTCGGCTTCGCCGTACCGCTTGACGAGGTCCAGCCACGCGTCTTCCGCCTGCTTCCCGGCTTCGCCCGCGGCCCGGTAGCGTCCGTAGACTTCTTCCGGAACCCAGAAGTCCTGGTCGACGGGCAGGCCAAGCGCCTGTTTCGTCAGCCGTACTTCTTCGACGCCCAGCGGCGAGCCATGAGCTTCGGCCGTGTCGTGCTTGTTCGGGCTGCCGTACGCAATGTGCGACTTGCAGACGATCAGGTTCGGGCGGTCTTGCCCCGCCTGTGCGGCTTCGATCGCTCGGCTGATGGCGGGCATATCGTACGCGTCCACCGTCTGCACATGCCAGCCGTACGCTTCGAACCGCATGGGCACGTTGTCGCTGTAGGAGAGGGACGTTGGGCCGTCGATGCTGATGTTGTTGTCATCGTAGAGATAGATCAGCTTGCCCAGGCCAAGGTGGCCGGCAAGCGACGCGGCTTCGTGGCTGATCCCCTCTTCCAGGTCGCCGTCCGAGACGATCGCATAGGTGTAGTGGTCGACCAGCTCCAAACCGGGGCGGTTGTAGTTGGCGGCCAGGAATGCCTCGGCCAAGGCCATCCCGGCGCCGGTGGCAAACCCCTGACCGAGCGGCCCCGTCGTCGTCTCGACGCCGGCGGTGTGGCTGTACTCAGGGTGGCCGGGCGTCTTTGAGCCCAGCTGCCGGAAGGATTTCAGATCGTCCAGCGATACCGGGTAGCCGGCCAGGTGGAGCAGGGAGTAGAGGAGCATCGAGCCGTGGCCCGCCGACAGGACGAAGCGATCGCGATTGAACCAGTGCTCGTCGGCCGGATTGAAACGCAGAAAGCGGGTCCACAACACGTGCGCCACCGTCGCCATGCCCATTGGCATGCCGGGATGGCCGGAGTCGGCCTTTTGTACGCCGTCCATGGCCAGGCCGCGGATGACGTTCGCACAGAGCTCGTCGAGTGCATCGAATTCGTGGCGGCTCAGGGCGCCACTCTGCGAAGGATTGTTGGTCGGGCTGCTCACAATAAACTCTCCAGGTGTTGGTTCGCAAACGAAGCCAGTGTAGCACTGTCACGCGAAGTGCGTCAACGGCACGCGTCATACAGTTCAGGCAGTGCCGCCTGGAATTTCGCGCAACGCCAGGCGTTTTGGAACGCGAAGACGCGAAGGTGGACGAAGATCACGAAGCGCGAAGTCCGCGAAGAACGTGCACCAGCGCGCTTCGTGGCTTCGTGTGCCAACCCGGTTCGCACAAACGCTTGAACCGCCCGTGGCGTTGGGCCGGGTGGTTCGGCGCCCGTTAGGTGTGTTACACTCGTCCCATGACAGAGTTGACTGCCGAATCGATCGCATGCGCTTTGAGCACCCGTCGCCTGGGACGGCCGGCCCTGGTCTTCGACCGCATAGGTTCGACGAACGACGTTGCGCGTCAGCGGGCCGAGGAAGGCGCGGGCGACGGCCTGCTCGTCATCGCCGAGGAGCAGACCGCCGGCCGGGGGCGCCTGGAGCGCCGCTGGTGGGCGCCCCCCGGCACGTGTCTGTTGATGAGCCTGCTGCTTGCCCCGCGACGACCGGCCGGAGCGTGCCTCTCCATCGTGCGGGCCAGCTGACCATGTGCCTTGGTTTGGGCGCGGTTGAAGGGATTGCGGAGGTGACGGGCCTTGCAGCCCGCCTGAAGTGGCCGAACGACGTGCTGATTCGCGGACGCAAGCTCGGCGGGATGCTGACGGAGCTGAACACGGACGACGGCCAACTCAAGTATGCGGTCGTGGGGCTGGGGCTGAACGTCAATCTCGATTTCACTGCCGAGGGGACGCCCCCCGAGCTCTTGGCCGCTGCCGCGAGCCTCGGGCAAGAGGCGGGCCGGTCCGTGCCGCGCCTGCCCCTTCTCGCATCGATCCTGGCCCACACTGAACACTGGTATGATCGTGTCCTCGCCGGCGAGTCGCCCCACGCGGCCTGGGCGCAGCATCTCGACACGCTGGACCAACGGGTGCGCGTTACGCTGGTATCTGAGACCATCGAGGGCGTCGCCACGGGCGTCTCTCCCGAGGGCGCGCTCCTCGTCGGGGACGACTCGGGCACGACCCACACCATCTGGAGCGGCGACGTTATCACAGTGCGCTAGCTACTTCGTCGCTTAATAGGAAAGGCCCCTCTCAGGTTTGCGCTTGAGAGGGGCCTTTCTTCGAATGTGTCTACTGCTGCGGCTTATGGCATGCCTGGCAGGTGTCGCTGGTTCGACCAGCATGGTCGGCCGGGGCCGGCTTCAGCCCGCCATTGGGATTGTGGCACACGAGGCAGTCGCTGCGTCCGACCAAGTCGTGGGGGATGGTCGGGGCGGCGACGGCGCCGCCGCTGGCCGCGGGGGTGCCGGCAGGCGTGGCGGCAGGCGTTGCGGCCGAGCCGGCCGCCTGGTGGCAGCCCTGGCAGGTGTCGCTGGTTCGACCGGCGTGATCGGCCGGAGCCGGCTTCAGCCCGGCCGTCGGATCATGACATGCGACGCAGTTCTCGCGTCCGGCCACCTCGTGCGGGATGCCCGGCGCGTTCGATGCACCTGCGCTCGGGGTCGTCTCGGCTTCCGGCGTCGTCTCTGAGGTCGGCTCAGGCGTGGCGGCTGCAGCGCCGGGCTTGTGGCAGTTGGCGCACATGTCCGGGGTGAAGGCGGTATGGTTCTGGGGGAACGGCACGGCCTTGTCGGTAGCGTGGCACGCCAGGCACTCGCCCATCCCCTCGAGTTGGTGCGGGATGGTCGGCGGGGGCACAGGGGTTGCCTCGCCCGCTGCGGCCGGCACGCCGGGGACGTGACAGCTGACGCAGAGGTCGCTCGAGAATGCGGCATGGTTTGCCGGGTACGGGACGACCTTGTCTGCCCCGTGGCAGACCTTGCAGTCGGTGGTCGCGCTGACGGGGTGCGGGATCGGGTTGGGCGCGCCCGTCGAAGGCTTCCTGGCCGGGGCCGAGAGCTCGCGGATTTCAGGCGCGTTCAGCCCGGCGAACTTCCATTCCGTTGCGTGGCACGCGCTGTTCGAGCAGAAGCTGGAGTTGTCGCTCCCACCCGGGTTCGTCACGGTGTGACAGGTGGCGCACGTCGCGTCGAAGTTGTAGCGATGCTCGGCCAGCCATGTCGTCGACTTGTGCGTGTCCGGCTCATTGCCGGGCGCGACCGAAGAAATGGGCTGGAGCGTCTGCCCCGGGCCTGCCTGCTGTGGAATCGTGTGGCAAAGGTTACATTCGAGCCGGATCGCCTCATTCTCCGAGCTCAGGTGCTTGCCGTCATGGCAGCGGAAGCAACCGGGGAAGTCCTTGTGCCCGACATTGTTGTTGTGGCTCTCCCACGTCACATTCATGAAGGGAAATTGTGTTTTGTCGAAGATGTCCTGCAGTACGCTCACGGCCGTCTTGACGTCCGCCTCGCGCTGCGCGTAGATTTCGGGCTGCTCGTTCTTGTAGTAGTCCTCGATCGCCGCAATCGCCGCGGCCGCCTCGTCCTCAGTCGCGTACTGCTTCTCAAGCGTCTTGACGCCCTGGTCTTTGATGTACGGCAGGTTCGGCAAGGTTCCCTGCGTCAGTGCTTCGTCGATCACTTCGCCTGGCCGGCGGAAGTTGTGCGACGCCCGGTTGTGGCAGTCGACGCAGTCCATCTTGCGCTTTTCGTAGGTCGCCAGCTCCTCGGGAGTCAGCTTGCTGTCGACGGACATGTATTCGGTGACCTTGCCGTTGTATTCAGCCGAGACCCACGGGATATCCTGGCGCTTCTCGTCCGTTGCGATGTAGTAGACCGGGTTGTCGATGTGCCAGTGAATGCCCCGTCCGAAACCTTCAGCCTCCGTTCCGCCGCCCGTATGCACGTTCAGCGCCGTCTGAGTGAGGCTGTTGTCCTGGTCGGTGCCGTATTCATTCTTGACAATCACCCGGTCGCCATAGACCTTCTGCGGCCAGTGGCACTGCTCGCAGACCACCTCGACGGGCCGCAGGCTTGTGATCGGCGAGGGAATGGGTTTCTCGTACTGCCCGGTCGGATAGACCCACAGGTAGCGGGCATTGGCCAGTTTGGCCTTGATCGCCGCCACCGCCCCCGGGCCGATATGGCAGGTGCCGCACTCGGCGCGGGCATGAGCCGAGTTCTCATAGGCCGTGTGCTCGGGCGCCATGACGTGACACATCGAGCAGAAAGCACTCGATTCGGTCCAGTGCAGGAACTCGGTCGAAGCAATGAAGAAGATAAGCAGGAAGCCGACGCCGGCCAGCGCCGCCAGCACATAGGGCCACCGTTTGCGGCGGGCGCGGGTCGGAGCGGCCTCGACGGGGGCGTCGACCAACGCCTCGCTGGCATCCTGGGGCGCAGCGTCAGGCGTGCCCGGCGGCTCGGGGAGAGGGGAACCGGTCATATCTTTTCCTCCAAGGGTGAACGGAACGTAGAGCGCGAGATCAACCTGGACAAGAACAACCTGTTAGTGAGCGAAATCCAACTTCAATGAGGATGCCGGGAGTATACTCCTCTCGCCAAGAAGTGTCAAAGTGTGTCTAAACGCACAATTAACAGCTGAAGCGCGGGCTAGGGTTTGTCTTTGGGTTCGGCCTCGCCGACGACGGCGGCCACGGCACGTTCCCAGGAATCCGCCTCCGCGGGGGTCACGGGCTCAGAGCGGAAGCGATAATCGTGCTTGCGGATCAACTCGTCGAGCTCGGCGCGCAGCCGGGACCACGCGTCTGCTTGCCAGGCCGCGAGCAGCCGCACGGCGGATGAACCGGCCTGGCCCAAGGCGAGCTGGAAATGCGGCAGGCAGATGCCGCCCGCCTGCTTGTAGGCTTCGGCAAGGGCCGCGTCGTCCATGTGGCTGATGAGCACCTTGACCTCGCGCTGTTCCGCGTCGCGCTCGAGCAGGCAGGCCGGGCAGGTCGCCGTCGGAGCGAGCGCACGGGACAGGTCGGGCTGGCCGCGGCCGAACAGCCGCGCCGGGGCATTGCCGTTGGCCTCCAGCGCCTTGATCAGGGTGTTGACAACGTCTCGATAGATGATGGCCGTGCCGAGCACCGCGCCGCGTTCACCCGCCAGCCGCCAAGCGTGCGTGTAGCACAACCCCCGGGCGTTCCGCAGCGCCTCGCGCAGCTTCACGTCGGTCACACCCTCGTAGATGAGGGCGTGGATGTAGCTGTCGCTGGCCCCGCGGGCAAGACGACAAATCGCACAGCCCTCGGCCTGGAACGCCTCGAGCAGCTCGTGGTACAGCACGTCTTTCTCGGCCATAGCAGAAGCGTATAACACAAAGGCACGAAGACACAAAGTCTGTGAGACTCTGCCCCCTCGTGCCTTGGTGGCTTTGTGTTGAGAATCGTTACAGTTGGCGGAAGGCGTGCCGGCCGGCGTAGATCGCGCCGTCGCCCAGGACGTGCTACCGCACATCTTCTGCGGCGATAACACAAAGGCACGAAGACACAAAGTCTGTGAGACTCTGCGCCCTCGTGCCTTGGTGGCTTTGTGTTGAGAATCGTTACAGTTGGCGGAACGCGTGCCGGCCGGCGTAGATCGCACCGTCGCCCAGCTCGTCCTCGATGCGGAGGAGCTGGTTGTACTTCTCCACGCGCTCTGAGCGGGCCGGCGCGCCGGTCTTGATCTGCCCGGTGCCCATGCCGACAACCAGGTCGGCGATGAACGTGTCGCCGGTCTCGCCCGAGCGGTGCGAAACCATGGCCGTCCAGCCCACCCTGCGCGCCATCTCGATCGCTGCGATGGTTTCGGTCAGCGAACCGATCTGGTTCAGCTTGATCAGGATCGCGTTAGCCGCATTTTCCTGGATGCCCTTGGCCAGGCGCTCGACGTTCGTCACGAAGAGATCGTCGCCCACCAGCTGGATCTTGTTGCCCAGCTTCTCGGTGATGAGCTTCCAGCCCTCCCAGTCGTCCTGGGCCAGGCCGTCTTCGATCGAAATGATCGGGTACTGCGCCACCCAGCTCGCCCACAGGTCGACCAACTCGGCCGAGCTCAGCTTCTTGCCGCCCTCGCGGCGCAGCAGGTAGGTGCCGTCGTCCTGGTAGATCTCGCTCACCGCGGGGTCCAACGCGATCCCGATGTCCTGGCCGGGCTTGTAGCCGGCCTTTTCGATCGCGGTGAGGATCAGGTCGATTGCCTGGGAATTGGCGCTGAGCATGGGGGCAAAGCCGCCCTCGTCGCCGACGCCGGTAGGCATGCCCTTGCTCTTCAAGACCGACTTAAGCGCGTGGTAAGTCTCGGCGTTCATGCGTACGGCTTCCTTGAAGGAGGGGGCGCCGATGGGCGCGATCATGAACTCCTGGAAGTCGGTGCTCTCGAAATTGGCGTGCGCGCCGCCGTTCATAATGTTCATGAAAGGTACGGGCAGCGTGCGGGCGCCGACGCCGCCCAGATAGCGGTAGAGGGGCAGGCCACACGCCTCGGCCGCGGCCCGGGCCACGGCCATGCTCGCGCCAAGGATCGCATTCGCGCCCAGCTTGCTCTTGTTGGGGGTGCCGTCCAGGTCCAGCATCGCCTGGTCCACACCCGTCTGGTCGAGCGCGTCCATGCCGAAGAGTTCCTCGGCGATCTCATTGTTGACGTGCTCGACTGCCTGGCTGACACCCTTGCCCAGGTAGCGGCCCTTATCGCCGTCCCGGAGCTCGAGTGCCTCGTGCACGCCGGTGGATGCACCTGAGGGAACCGCCGCGCGGCCCATCTCGCCGTCTTCCAGCCAGACTTCCACCTCGACCGTGGGGTTGCCGCGGGAGTCCAGAATTTCACGCCCATAGACTTGGGTAATCATCGTCGACATTTGAACGTGCCTCCTAAAGAGTGTTCCTTGAGGGACCAAAACGCGTAGAGTATACCATAGAACGACTTCTGCCACGAATTTCACGAATTGAACGAATCAGCACGAAGGCCCTCTCAGCCTTTTCGTGGAAATTCGTTGCAGCGCGCAATTCGAGGCGCACTCGTTATCGCTGGCGGAGCAGCCGCGCCGAGTTGCCGAGGATGCCCAGGTCAGGAATCGACTGTGCGGCGGCCGCAAGCACCGGCGGCAGGATCCCAACCGCGGCCAGCGACACGCCGATGATGTTGTAGACGGTCGTGAACACCAGGTTCATCTTCACCACCCGCATCGTTCGGCGGGCAATCCGGAACAGTTCGGGCGCCAGGCGCCAATCCTCGCGCATGAGCGAGACGTGTGCGGCTTCGACTGCCACCGCCGCGCCGGCCACGGCCATCGCGACGCCCACATTGGCCTGGGCCAGGGCGGGTGCGTCGTTCACGCCGTCGCCGATCATGACGACCGTCTTGCCCTGTGCCTGGTACTCGCGCACGATGCGAATCTTGTCCTCTGGCAGCAGGTTCGCCCGGCAGGCGATGCCGAGCTCCGCCGCGAGTGCGGAGGCCGTCCGCTCGTTGTCCCCGGTCAGCAGCTCGATGTGCTTGATGCCCATCTCGCGCAACTCGGCCAGCGCATCGGGCACCTCGCTTCGCATGGTGTCGGCAGCCGAGAGGACGCCGGCGGGCCGGCCGTCGACGGCGACGTAGAGCGCGGTGTTGCCGTTACGGGTGATGTCGGGCCAGTCCAAGGCTTCCCCGATTGAAATTGACGCCGGAGCCAGCGCAATCACCGGCGTCTGCGCCACCACGAATGCCCGGTTCCCCACTACCACGGCCCTGCCGTCGATCAGCGCGCGGACGCCCTGGCCGGGCAGAGCTTCGAACGATTCAGGTTCCAGCAGCGCCACGCTGTGCCGGAGTGCGGCGTCACGAACGGCCTGTGCCAGCGGGTGCTCGGAGTAACGTTCGGCCGACGCGGCCAAAGAGAGCACGTCGTCGCGACTGAAGCGGCCATTCGCCGGAATGACCTCCGCAATGCGCGGCTGGCCGAGCGTGAGCGTGCCGGTCTTGTCGATCAACAGGACGTCGGCCTTGGCGAGCGTCTCGATGTATTGGCCGCCCTTGATCAGCAGCCCTCGTCGGGCGGCCGCGCCGATCGAGGCGAGCATGGCGATGGGCGTGGCGAGCGCAAATGAGCAAGAGCAGGCGACGACGAGCACCGCGGCCGCGGCCAGCGGGTTGCGCGAGATGATCAGGGTGAGCGCGGCAATGCCGGCAATAATGGGCAGATAGATCGCGGCAAAACGGTCGGCGGCCGTCTGCACCGGGCCCCGGTGCGCCTCCGCCTCCTCGACCATGCGCACGACCTTCCCGAAGGTCGCGTCGCGGCCCACCTTCGTCGCGCGCACCCGCAGGTGGCCGAGTTCGGCAATGGTCGCCGCATAGACCTGGCTTCCGGGGCCGGCATCGACCGGCAGCGGCTCGCCCGTGATGGCGGCCTGGTTGATGCTTGCGCGGCCGTCCAGTACTTCGCCGTCGACCGGAATCTGCTCGCCGGGCCGGACGATCACCGTCTCGCCCACTCGCACCTCGTCCGCCCGGATTTCGATCTCCTCGCCTTCTCGCACTACACGAGCCGTGACGGGCGCCAGCGCTGCCAGGTCTTTGACCGCCCGGCGCGCACGCTCTGTCGTGAAGCGCTCGACGGTGTCGCCGACGTGCATCAGGAAGACCACCATGAGCGCGGTGACCCACTGCCCGACGGCAAGCGCGGCGATGACGCCCAGGGTCATCAGGTGGTGCGCCGTAATCTGGCGGCGCAGGGTCGCACGCCAGACGTTCCGGAAGGCCGTGAACCCGGCCGCGACGACGAGTGCGATGCCGATGGGCAGCGGAACTGCGGCATTCAGGCGCTCGAAGAGGCCGAGCAACTCGCCGCCGACCACCATGAAAAGGACGAACGCGACGACCGCGACGAGCAGCAGGCCGATGCGCCGGCCGAAAGCGCGTTCCTCCGCAGAGCTCACGGGTTCCGCGGGACCGGCCGTGTCAGGAACTCGGTAGCCCGCGCCGGCAACCGCCTTGCGAATATCTTCGAGGGCGACGCGGCCGGGGTCCAGCTCGACCGTCGCGCGCTCCGACGCCAGGTAGACCTCGACATGCTGCACGCCGGGCAAGCCCGCAATGGCATGACGGACGTGCTGCGTGCATTCGGCGCAGTCCATGCCCTGCACCGGGACTTCAAGCGTTGTTGTCTGCGACATAGAGTTATTATACCACAGCGTATACAAAAGCCGGCGAATCGGGGCAAAAAAAGGAAGGGCCCCGGAGGGCCCTTCCCGACTATTGGAGCCTGGCGGGTCTCGACAACCCGCCAGGCTTACGCCTCTTACTGGCCGAACAGCGCCATGACCTCGTTGATCTTGTCCATCAACGTCTGGGTCGGGTTCTTGCCGGCCTCGACCAGGTAGCCGCCCATCTGGAAGTGCTGATTCAGCATCCGGAGGGTGCCTGCCTCGTCCGCGTTAATTGCCTGCGCGCGGTGGCAGCCGCCACACGCCCGCTCGGCCGGACCGACCACGTAGGACGGCACGTTCGAGATGGCGCGGTCTGCGCTCTCATTGGTCGCCGAGGCCGACAGCAGGCCCGGCAGCGACGCCGACTGGCTCGGCGCGTTGTACATGCCCTTCACATGGCACGCTTCGCAGTCCGTAATGCCATGAGTCGGGAACGGCATGCCCGTGTGTTCCTCGTACTTCAGCGCCTGAACCGGATCGTCAAAGCTGACGTTCGGCAGATCGAAGTACTGCATGGAGTGGACCGCATGCACGTACGAGTCCAGCGAGCGTGACTGCATCTCGAGATGCGAGCCGCCAGCCTTGACGATGTGGCACATCCGGCAAGCGGTGGTGTTGCCACCGTACGACGGATTGTGGAATGTCGTGGCAAGCGCGGCGTGGCAGTTGTCGCACTTCTCGGTTTCGACGATCGGGCTGAACGCCGAGTCGTCGAAGGCAGCCGTCTTCAGGTCGACCGTGCGGGTGGCGGCGTTGACCGCAACCTGCTGGCCGTCATTGTTGACAGCGTTCGAAAGGATGCCCACCTCAGCCCGCTTCACCGAGCCGTCCTTCATCTGGGGAGCCCAGGTGCTGAGGTCCGCGACCGCTTCCCACTGGCCCGCACCCGTCGACTTGATGGCCAGGCGGGGGTTGGCAACCTTGTCGCCCAAGGCGGCTTCGAGGTTCCGAGCGTCGCTCGCATCCATCTTGCCGTCCTTGTTGTCGTCGAAGGTGCGCTCGTGCGGCCCATAGAGGAAGTCCTTCGTGTCCCAGCCGTAGAGCCCGACCAGGACCGTCGGGGTGATGTTCTTGGTAACGTCGATGTCCTTGAAGTCGGACTTGGCGTTGGCTTTGAACCCGATGGTCAGCTTATTGTCGGCGAACTTGACAGATTCGACCGTCACGGACACGGCGTCAGAGTACTTGATGCCCGCGGCGTTGTAGATCTGCTTATCGTACCCGGTATGGATCTTGTCGAATCCAGGCGCCATGCCGCCGGAAGCCTTGTGGCAGGTGCTGCACTGCATCGACGGATCGGCGTTGTCCGCCCAGTTGATCTTCGGGTGGGTGGCCGGGAGGATGGTGTTAAGCGCAAACTCGGTCGTGTCGTAGGCCGGCTCTTCGCCTTCCTTTGCCTCCGCCTTGGCGCCCGTCACGGGGTGGCAGCTCTTGCAGGTCGCGCCGACCATGTTCGCGTCGGTCAGGACCTTATCGAGCTTGCCCTCGTGGCAGGTGACGCAGTTGGCCATCGACTGCGGGTAGGGGAATTCCATGGCGTGCGACATGTGAACGTCGTTCATGACGCTCGGGTTGTAGGCCATGGCCTTCTTTTGGTCCTCGGTCAGCATCGCAAGCGCCTTCTCCTCGTCGGGTTCGGCAAGGAACTTGGCTGCGAGCTCAGGATCGTTGACCAACAGCTGCCATTCGTAGTGCCCGCCCTCGGCATTGTCGATGTGGCAGACCTTGCAGGTCATGAAGTCGGTCTTGGGATCGCCGTTGACTTCGGCGTAGATGTAACCGTGCTTGAGGTACGGGTCGGTGTGGCACTTCACGCAGCCTGCGTTGTTCGCCGACGACTCGTAGTTGACCGCACCGGTGGTGAGCAGCGCGGCGAACGGGTACTTGTTCTGGCGCACGCGGGTGCCCGGGATGGTGGCCTGGGTCTCATCGCGGCCGTACACGGCCAGGACGCCCGGGGTGTTGCTGATGTCGGTGTAGTCGACGAAGTTCTTGTCGTCCTTCGCCAACTCGGTCAAGGTGCTGGTGACCCCGCCCTTGCCGTCCGACGTGATCTTGCCCTTGAGGGACAAGCGGTCGCGAGCCGGCTCGAACTGGAACTTGCCGTCCTTGAACGGCACCCAGTAGATCGAGAGCTCGTCGGCCTTGGCCGGATCGAAGGGCTGACCATTCAGCATCATGTTGAAGGTGATGGTGGTGGTGTCCGGATTGGCCTTGAACGCGTACTTCACGTCCGTGACCTTCAGGGCGCCGTCCTGGTACAGTTGATCGTAATACTGCTGGTGGGTGGCGCCAGTGGTCTTGTGACAGATCTGGCAGGTCTCGACGGTTGCCCCGGCGTTTGGCTGCGCTGCGGTCTGCTGCGTGGCAGCCTTCGGTGCCACGGTGGCCTTCGGCGCAGCGGCGGGCGCGGCGGTCGCAGCAGGTGCGGGCGTCGCCGTTGCGGTCTGCGCGTTGTTGCCGGCAGCCGAGACCTGCAGGGCCGCGAACAGGGCCACGAGCAGCGCGACGGCTGCCAGGACCAAGAGATACTTCTTAGAAAGCTTCATCGCTCCTCCATAGGCGATTGGTGGGAAAGACAACTACGTAGATTTGGGGACAGTATGAATCGTCGAACGTGTAGCAGGTACCTCCGTTCTACTAAAGTCCCAGCGTCAGGCGAGCCGGCGGTGTTCGGGCAGGAGGGTCTTCGGGTAGGACCGCCTGCGCAAACCGGTCTTTAGTTCCCGGAGCCTCCCAGGTGAGTGAACTGCACCGGGGAGCACGAAAGGGGAAACGAGCCGCGGCTTGCACCGAGGCCTATGGGCTGGTTTTGTGATATTACACCCAATCCACGGCCGTCCACATGATCTGTATCATATTGCACTAAATGCATGTGACAAAAGTAGCTGACAACAAAAAAGAAACCGGGGGCCGTCAAGGCCCCCGGTTATCGTAGTGGAGGGGCGGGTTAGGGGCCCGCCCCCGGTGTCGAAGTTATTTACTCGCGGCCGGCCGGGTCAGACCGGTCAGGTCGACCTTGGCGCCGCCAGCCTTCAGGTCTTCGAGCGAGTCGTACATGAACTGCGCTGCGTAGGCCAGGTTGTGGGCGTAGAGGCCGGGGTCCTTCTGCGAGTACTGGTAGTTGTACGCCGCCTTCAGCAGGCGGGGCGTGAACTTGGAGTAGGCCGGTTCGTCCTTGTCGACCTTGCCGTTGCCGTTGAGGTCTTCGTAGAAGTACGGGTAGGCATTGGCATCGTAGACGATGGCGGCCTTGGCGACGTTCTTCGCGTAGTCCTGGATGCCGGCGTACAGCTTCTCCTGGAGCGTCGTGATCTCGCCCTGCGCGCCTTCTTTGGTGTCCTTGTCACCGTCGAGGTCGGCCGCGGTCATGCGGATTTCCTCAGGTGACTTGACGCCGGCGTGGCAGGTCACGCACTTGTCGAACTGCAGGCCCAACTCGTGGGTGTTGTGGCAGCCGGTGCAGTTGTCGAACGGCGCCGGGTGCATGTGGCGGCCCACGTAGTCCTTGCCGGTGTACTGGTATGCGCCCTGCGCATCGTTGCCGAACAGCGACGCGCCTGCCGCGAAGTAATGGACGTTCTGGAAGCGCAAGCCCTTCTCAGGCGTCTTGTCGGCTTCGGCGTTGCCCAGGCTCAGGTTGACCGACTGGGTCGACGCGCGGCCCTGGTGGCACTCGAGGCACAGGTTTGCCGGGACCGGGTCGGTGTAGGCGCCCTTGTCGTCCTTCGCGCTGAAGCTCACGGTCTTGCCGCTCGGGAACGGAACGCCCTTGACCGGGTACAGCGTGTACTTCTCCAGGTCGTTGTGGCAGGTCGAGCAGGCGAGGCCGTTCGCCGGCTCGGCTGCGGTCGTGCCCACGGTCTGCACCGAGCCGCTGGAAGTCACCGCGACCGTGCCATTGTTGTGAATGAACTCGGGCAGGCCGGTGGCCGAGTGGCACTTGGCGCAGCCCGCCGGAACCTCACCCTCGGCGTCCCAATCGCGGAACGCCATCGAGGTGCCGTCGAAGTGACCGACGTCGTTGCGGACGGCCTTCGCCAGATCCACCGGCTTGGCGATCTTGGTGTTCAGGTCCGCAATCGAGTCGTGCATTAGCTGGATAATGTACTTCGCGTTGTGTGCGAAGGCGCCCGGGTCCTTGCCGGCCACCTGGTAGTTGTAGGCGGCCTTCAGGAGGCGGGGGGTCCAGGTCGAGTAAGACTTCTCGCCCTGGTCCAGCTTGCCGTTCGCATTGGCGTCGGCAAAGAAGTACGGGTAGGTGTTGGCATCGTAGCCGATGTCGACCTTGGCGACTTCCTTGGCGTACGCCTTGATAGCCGTGAGCAGCATAGCTTGCACGCCGGCGTACTCCGCCTGGATGCCTTCCTTAACATCGCCGTTGCCGTTGTAGTCCACCAGCGAGCCGTTCATGCGGATCTTGGCCAGATCCTCGACGGTCTTGACGCCCTGGTGGCAGGTGCCGCACTGGTCGATGTTGAGTTGGGTCGCATGCTGATCGTGGCAGCCCATGCAGGTATTGAACGGCGCCGGATGCTGGAACTTGCCATCGTAGCTCTGGCCGTCGTACTCGTAGCCGCCCTTGACGAGCGTGCCGTACTGGGTGGCCGCAGCCGCGAAGTAGTGGACGTTGCGGAAGCCGAAGGTGCTGGTCACGGTCTTGCCGTTGGTCGTGGTCACGACCGGCTTGACAACCGTATCGAGGTCCTTGACCGGGTCCAGCTTAAAGGTGCCCGTGATCTGGTTGTTGACGCTGACGGTCGACTCGCGGCCCTGGTGACACTCCATGCAGCGTGCTTCGGCGCCGAGGCCGGTGAGTGTAATGCCGGAGGGGAAGGTGACGGTATCATGCTGCGCGGCTGCCTTGTTGTGGCAGGCGACGCAGTCGATCACCGTGTTGTTGGCGGCGGGCTTATCGACCTTGCCGGCCGCGCTGCCGTCCGCGCCCAGGAAATCCTCGAAGCCGCCCGAGCTATGGCACTTGGCGCAGCCCACCTCGACTTCGCCGGCCTGGTCCCAGTGGCGGAAGGCCTCTGCCTTCGCGTCGGCGTGGCCAGACTTCTGCCAGACTTCCAGGAACGGAACGGTGGGGCTGACGGTGTTGACTGCGGGTGCGGGCTTCGGCGTGGGTGTCGCCGTTTGGTTCGAGGGCGCTGCCCCAGGTTCGGCATAGGCTACAGCGAACACGCCGAGCATGAGCGCGAACACGGCCAGGGCAACGGCCAGTTTCGTCCAGTGCTTCATGGTTCCTCCTTGGATGAAGCGGTGAATCGGTCACAAATTGGATTCGACGGTCTGGAAAAGCACCGGGTGATCGCTGAGCGGACACCTCCTTCTTATCCGAGGGTCGCCAACTGCGCAGCAACAACGCGCCTGGGACGGGCGACGATGCGCAGGGACCTCTACACGTGGAAGACTGGCAATTCTTGGTTGGCAAGTGTGCCTGGGTAGCACTATGGAGTGCCGGGCACGGTCATGGAACGTGGCAAATGCTACACCATCTCACGTGGAATTACAAACCGCGGAAGTCTCCCAGCGTCGCCGTACGAGCGTCCCGCGAACGCCAGGTATGAGCAAAATCATTCCCGCGCAACCCCGATTCCGGTAGAATGGATTGGTTGCGGTCGTGACAGCGTGTGCGCGGCCGAACTCTTAAGGATGGTAAGGGGCGGGATGCGAATCGCTCTGGGCATCGACACCGGCGGCACCTATACGGATGCGGTATTTGTTACCTATCCTGACGGCCAGGTGGTTGCAGCGGCGAAAGCCCTTACAACCCGGCACGACCTCGCCCAAGGCATTGCGGAGGCGATAGGCGCCGTCTTTGCGTCGGCAGCAAGCGAAGGCCCGGGAGTCACACCGGACGACATCGCGCTCGTCGCACTTTCGACCACCCTCGCGACGAATACGCTCGCCGAAGGCCAGCGCGGCCGGGTGGCCCTGCTCCTGCTCGGCTACGATGTAGAACTCATGCGCGAGTTTGGGTTCGAGCGCGAGCTCGCCACGAGCGACGTCGTCTATATCGCCGGCGGACATGATGGACTGGGGAACGAGGTTGCGGCGCTGGACGAAGCCGCGGCCCGCCAAGCCATCCTGGCGCGGCGGGACAAGGTCGAGGCATTCGCCGTTTCCGGCTATTTCAGCGTGCGCAACCCCTCGCACGAGCTGCGCGTCAAGCGGCTGGCAGAGGAACTTAGTGGCCTGCCGGTGACCTGCGGCCACGAACTGACCAGCCAACTCAACGCTGTGCGGCGGGCAACGACGGTCGCGCTCAACGCCCACCTGATCGCTCCGCTGCGCGAACTGCTCGAGGCCGTGCAAGACACCCTGCGGCGTGAGCGCATCCACGCGCCGCTGATGGTGGTCAAGGGCGACGGCTCGCTGGTGGCGGCCGAGTTCGCCATGCACCGGCCCATCGAGACGATCCTGTCGGGCCCGGCAGCCAGCGTCATCGGTGCGTGGCATCTCGCCGGACGCCAGGACGTGTGGACGGTCGACGTGGGCGGCACGACGACGGACATTGCCGCCCTGCGCGGCGGCTGGCCGGTCCTTAATGTCGACGGCGCGCGTGTCGGCGGCTGGCGCACGATGATCGAGGCCGTGGACGTGCTGACGACCGGGCTGGGGGGCGACAGCCACGTGCGGGTCGGGCGCGGCCTCGGCGGTCACGAGCTGCAAATCGGTCCCCGCCGGGCGACGCCGCTCTGCATGCTGGCGGCCGAGCATCCCGTGGTTGTGGACGTGCTGGGAGAGGTCGCGGCGTCGCCACCCGCACGTTGGGACGACGGCCTGGTCGAGTTTCTTGCGCCGGGGCGCCGGGGACGGGGCGGCGTAGATGCGGCTGCGCAGCGCCTCCTGGATCAGGTGTCGGCTGCGCCCGTGCAGGCGGCCAGCCTGGTCGAGCGCACCCGGGCGGGAGCCTTGGCGCGGCGCCAGGTGGAGGAGCTCGAGGAACGCGGGCTGCTGCGCCGTGCCGCATTCACACCCACCGATGCCCTACACGTCCTCGGCACGTTTCAACGCTGGAACGTGGACGCGTCCCGTCTGGCCGCGACGGCCCTGGCTCGCCGTGCCGGCACGAGCGTCGACGACCTATGTGCGGCGATTGTCATGCGGTTCTCGGAGCAGGTGGCCACTGAAGTCGTGAGCAAGGTGCTTGAAGACGAGGTCGGCCGGCCCGACTGGGGACGGGAGCCGGTGGCCCGAGAGCTCCTGCGGCGCGCCCTGCGCGGTCCATTCGGGGACCTCGCCTGCGCGCTGACCCTGCAGCGCCCGTTGGTCGCAATCGGCGCGCCCGTAGCGGCCTATCTGCCCCAGGCCGCCGGCAACCTGCACACCGAGCTGATCATTCCCGAGCACGCCGACGTTGCCAATGCCGTGGGCGCGGTCTCGGGCAGCATCGTGCAGCGGGCGCGGGTGGTGGTGAACGTGCTGGGAGGCGACGGCAGCGTGCGAGTGCACGGCCTGCCCGACGGTCTAGCCGATTTTGTCGATCTCGAACTGGCCGTGCGGCACGCGGAACAGGTCATGCGGTCGCACCTCAGCCGGCTGGCGAGCAGCGCGGGGGCCGAGCACGTCGAACTCGCCATGGTGCGCGAAGACCTGCGGGCCCCTGTAAACGGGACAGTCGACCAGGAAGTCTACCTCGGCAGTACACTGACGTTCACAGCCGCGGGCCGGCCCTCGCCCGCCCGCGTCGGCGAGGAGTGAGAGGACATGCAGATACGCGTCTACGCAACCCTCCGTGAGTTGATGGGCTCGTCGAGGCTGGAGGTGCCGGTCGGCGCCGGAACGACGGCCGGCGACGTGCTCGCGACGCTTACGCACGCGCACCCTGCGTTGGGACCCAAGCTGTGGGACGGGAATCAAAAGCTGACGGGGTTCGTGACGATACTGTTGAACGGCCGCTCGATCGAGTATCTGCAAGGGCTTCAAACGCCTGTCACCGAGGCCGATGTGATCTCGTTGTTCCCGCCGGTGGGCGGCGGCAGCAGGGGTTGCTAACCGCAGGGGGCATGTGCGCGGCGGGTCGACGGCGGTGCAACCCGGCGCGTGCGCAGCGGGTCGACGGCGGTGCAACCCGTTGCCGGTTGATTGCGTATCTGATACAGGTTCGCTGTACTGGCGCGGCGTAGTGTTAGGGTCCGGAAGCATCTGAAGTACAGACTGAGGCGTTACTTTTGCTGAAGGTGTTACGAGCGGGCGTTCGTTTTCCTCGCGGCACTTCTCCTTCTCCAGGGCCTCCAGGGGGTCATCTTCACGGTCAGCCATAAGGGTTTGCGCCACGACGCGGCAGGGCGGCGGATGTCGCGCCGCGCCATGCGTTGTCAGCTTCGCGGCGCGTCTGCAACACCGGCTTACGTCATTTTGTGCCAGCTTTGATACGGGAACTCGTGCAGCATCTGCATAAAATATATCATATGTAACTTTCATTACCACTTACCAACGAATAGTTAGTACTGTGGTGAGAGAAAATAATAATTTGACACGACTCCCATTTCGTTGTATGCTCGCTCTTCGGCGCAGTAAAGGTCCGTACTTCGCCCTCATTTCGCGGTGGCGTCTCCGGGTGTTGTGTATCGTAAGCCTCGGCCGGCGAGACTCGGCATGTGATGAGACGCGATTCATCTTGTGGACAGCCCGGCGGAGAGATGTCCGGCCAGCCGGTTTTCTGTCTTTTGTCGTTCCACATTTCTAGGTTCTCTCAGGAGGAGACAATGTCCGTCAAGAAGCTGTCGGCTCTGCTCGCGGTCCTCGTGATCGCCAGCATGATGCTGACCGCCTGCCCGGCTCCGCAAGCTCAGACAGTCGAGAAGGTCGTTACCTCTGTTGTGACCGAGCAGGTCAAGGTTGTCGAGACCCAGGTCGTCGAAAAGCCGGTCGAGGTCGAGAAGGTTGTGACCAAGGAAGTGGAGAAGGTTGTCGAGAAGGCGACTGAGGATTACACCACTCCGCACCCGATCCTGAGCGACGTCCGCGTCCGCCAGGCCATCGCCTACTGCACCAACCGTCCTGATCTGATCGCTTCCGTCTATCCCTTCATCACCGATGAAGAGAAGTCCAAGCTGCTGATGGATACCTTCCTGCCCAAGACCCACTGGGCGTACAAGGGCGGGTATCAGGATTACCCGTTTGACAAGGCCAAGGGCGGCGCACTGCTCGACGAGGCCGGCTGGAAGCTCAAGGAAGGCGACACCTTCCGCACGAACGACAAGGGTGAGACGCTGGCCCTGAAGTTCACCACCACGAACGCACAGTTCCGCCAGACATGGAGCGCGGTCATGGTGCAGAACATGCAGGACTGCGGCATTCAGATGATCGCTCAGTACGTGCCGGCGTCCTGGTGGTTCGGCGACACGACGGGCCTGGCCCGCCGCGACTACGAGTTGGGCGCGTACGCCTGGGTCGGCGAGTCCGATCCGAAGGGCCGCACCCTCTATGCGTGTGACCAGATCCCGCTTCCGAGCAATAACTGGGAAGGCCAGAACAGCATGGGTTGGTGCAACGAGACCGCCTCGAAGGCGATCATCCTGGCCAACAACACCCTTGACCGCGATGCGCGCATCACGGCATACGACACCGTCCAGAAGGAATTCGCCAAGGACATGGTGTCGCTGCCCGTGTTCCAGCGCCTCGAGGGCGAAGCCTGGAATCCCAACCTGGAGGGCATCAAGACCTCCCCGACCGAATACGCGATCGTGAGCGCGGGCGGTTGGAAGCTGGCCGACGGCGGCGACACTGCAGTCATCGGCTTCTCGCAGGAACCTGCCTCCATGTTCGACCTGGTCGAATCTGCGGCCGCGACCCGCCAGGCATACTACCTGGGCGTGTCCAACGTCAACACCCAGTTCGACTATGACTACCAGCCTGGCATCCAGGACCCGCTCAGCACGATCGAGAACGGCCTCTCCAAGAATGTGGACGTCGAGGTCAAGGCCGGCGACAAGGTCTACGATTCGAAGGGCGAGGCAGTAGAGCTGGCCAAGGGCATCAAGGTCTTCGATGCGACCGGCAACGAGGTCGAGTTCGACGGCACGACCCCGATCAAGATGAAGCAATTGACGTCCGAGTACAAGTTCAAGCCGTTCACCTGGAGCGACGGGACCAAGGGCTCGGTGGCCGACCTGCTGTTGGGCCACAAGATCGACTGCGACAAGGATTCCGGCAGCACCTCCTTCGAGGTCTGCAACCAGATCGCCGAGGTCACGCCCGGAACCGGAACTGACCTGAGCTACACGATCAAATGGCTGCCCGGCTCGCAGTACTCGCTGTACTTCCTGTCGCAGTTCCATATCTATCCCAGCTTCCAGAAACTGGCCGACGGCCGCATGCTGGCCGACGTGCCGGCGAAGGAATGGGCCACGCTGCCCGAGATCGCCGAGAGCCCGCTGAGCATGGCGCCGTTCGTTCTGACCGACTGGAAGAAGGGCGAGAGCATGACCTTCACCCGGAATGAGTACTACGAGCCCAAGCCGGCGCTGAAGACCATCGTCATCCAGTTCTTCCCCGACAGCCAGACCGCCGTTGCGGCGCTGCTGGGCGGCGACGTGGATTACCTCGAAAAGTCGACCCTCGGGGCCGGCGCAGAACTGCAGACCGTGCTCGACGCCCAGAAGGAAGGCAAGCTCAAGGTTGACTTGATCGCCAGCCCCACCTGGGAGCACGTCGACATGAACCTGTTCACGAAGTAACATTCGAAGAGACCCGGTTGCTGCGTCCTCACTGTCCTGCACAGTGGCAGGGTGCTGAGGCGCAGCCCCGGGTGTGGATCGACAGTAAGCGGGCGGGCTGCACGACTTGGTCGTCGCCCGCCCGTCGTGCACTTATCCGGGGGTGGCGGCGCGCCGGCCCACCCGACCGGCCTCACCCATGAGGAGCGCCTCGACCGTGAGGACTTCCTCATCGATGAGGACTGCCTCAAGAATGAGGATTGCATGACTAACTACCTCATCCGCCGCGTATTTCAGATGGCGCTGGTCGTCTTCTTGGCGGCAGTTTTCGTTTACTTTCTGTTCAATATCTCGCCAGGTGGGCCGCTGGCAGGGATCCAGCAGCAGCAGCGGCGCATTACGCGCCAGGACCTGGCGCGGCTGCGCGCGCAGTACGAGCTGGACCTGTACTGGCCGGTGCGCTTCAGCCGCTGGCTGATCGGTGTGCCCAACGGCCCAATCACCGTCGGCGGCCGCGAGCTGTTCAAGGACACCCCCGTCGGCTGCTACCTGCCGCGCTACGAGGGCAACAGCGGCGGCTTGCAGCCGAAGGTGGTCGGGTGTGACGACTACGTCTATTTGAGCGAGCTGCCCCAGTTGCACCCCGCGCTGCTTTCCAGCGATGGCATCCTGCGTGGGGATTTCGGCTTGTCGACGGTTATCGCGCGCTCGCGCCCGGTCAGCGGCCTGATTGCCAGCCGCATCGGGCCGACTCTGCTCCTGATGACCATTGCGCTGCTCCTATCGCTGCTGCTGGGCGTGCCGATTGGCATTTACAGCGCGGTCAAGCAGTACTCGAAGTTCGACTATTTCTTCACGGCGTTTGCCTTCGTGGGTTCGGCCATGCCGACGTTCTTCTTTGCGCTGCTGCTGATCCTGGTGTTCTCGGTGTTCCCGGTGTTCCTGGTCGACACGATGCCCTGGATCCCGCGGCTGCCGCCCGGGCTGCAACAGGCTGTAAGGCCATACGAGGTCGCCTCGTGGCTGCCCAAGATCCAGCCCGGCACGCCGCTTGACCGGTTCTTGCACCTGCTAATGCCGGTGGCGGTGCTGACGTTCTTCACCATGGCGCCGTGGAGCCGCTTCGTGCGCTCGTCGATGCTGGAAGTGATGCGGCAGGACTACGTGCGGACGGCGCGGGCGAAAGGGCTCTACGAGCGGGTCGTGATCATGAAGCACGCGCTGCGCAATGCGCTCATCCCGTTCGTAACGATCGTGGTGCTGGCGCTGCCGGGCTTGTTTGCCGGTGCCATCATTACGGAGACCGTGTTTGCCTGGCCGGGCATGGGGCGGCTGTACTACGATGCTTTGCAGCGCAGTGACTGGAACGTCGCCCTGGCATTGATCTTCATCACGGCCCTGCTGACGGTCGTGGCGACGCTGATCGGCGACATCCTGTACACGGTTGTCGACCCTCGCATTAAGTTCTCCTAGGAGAACGGATCTCGCAGGCGTGAACGAGCGTAGGCGAGAACCTATCGGCTGACGCCGGAGTTTGAGTATGACAACAACAACCAGGACGGCTCGCACCATCGGGCCGACCAGTCGAGCCGAAGACGCGACCCAGGAGAGCCAAGTCAAGGTCGTCTTCCGGCGCTTTCGCCGCCACCGCCTTGCCGTGATCTCGGCGATCTTGCTGCTCGTGATCTTTGTCGCGTCGCTGCTGGCACCGCTGATCACGACGTTCCCGCGAGATGCGGTCGACGTGTCGACGTCCGCTCGCCCCGCGCCGCCCGGCACGGTCGCCAGGGACGGACGGGTGCACCTGTTGGGGGTCGACCATCTCGGCCGCGATCTGTATACGCGCGTGCTCTACGCGGCGCGCGTCTCGCTGACGATCGCCGTGCTCGTCGTGCTGTTGAGCGAGTCGTTCGGAACCATGTTGGGCGCGATCGCCGGGTATTACGGCGGGCGGACGGATGTCCTCCTGTCGCGCATCAACGAGTTCATGTTGACAATCCCGCAGCTGCCGATCCTGCTGATCATCTCGGCGATCCTGCTGAAACGCGACGTAGTGCTGCCACTGCCGGGGTTCTTCAACAAGTTCCTGAGCGCGCTGATGTTGGCGCCCGAGCGCGAAGCGCAGAAGGTGGTCGTGCTGGTGCTGATCCTGGTGATCTTCGGCTGGCTGGGCTCGTTCCGCCTGATGCGCGGCATGGCGCTGACGCTGTCGAAGCAGGACTTCGTCGAGGCGCTGCGGGCGGCCGGGGCCAGCGATGCCCGGATCATCTTCCGGCACATCATCCCCAACGGGCTGGCGCCGATCCTCGTGAATGCGAGCCTGAGCCTGGGTGCGGTGATCGTGCTGGAATCGGCGCTGAGCTTTTTGGGGCTGGGGGTGCAAGACCCGACGCCGACATGGGGCAACATGCTGGACTTTGCGCGGTCGTACATGTTCAAGCACCCGTGGCTGCCGTTGGTGCCGGGGATTCCGCTGGTGATCGTGGCGATGGGGTTCAACTTCATCGGCGACGGGCTGCGCGATGCGCTGGACCCGCGGCTGAAGCGCTAGCGGCCGGAGCGAACCACAAAGACACCAAGCCACGCAGCGGGCACAAAGGCTCGTTGGCCTTGGTGTCTTTGTGGTCAATTGTGGACCGGGAGCTCTCCTTGAAAGCGCAATAAGGTAGACAAGACGTATGCCAGAGACTAAGGACCTGCAGGACCAGAAGATACTGATCGAGGTGCGGAACCTGAAGACGCACTTTTTCACCGAGGACGGGGTGGTCCAGGCGGTGAACGGGGTGGACTTCACGATCCGTGAGGGGGAAGTGATGGGGTTGGTGGGCGAGTCGGGCTCGGGGAAGAGCGTGACGAGCCTGTCGATCATGCGGTTATTGGGGGGTAGCGGGAAGATCGTGGACGGGGCGGTGGTGTACAAGGGCCGCGACCTGGCACAGTTGTCCGAAGAAGCGATGGTGAAGATCCGGGGCAACGAGCTGTCGATGATCTTTCAGCAGCCGACGAGCTGCCTGAACCCGGTGTTTCAGATTGGGGCGCAGGTGGCGGAGGTGATGGAGATCCACCAGGGGATGGGGCGGGAAGAGGCGTGGGCGCAGGCGGTGGAGATGTTCCGCAAGGTGGGGATCCCGGACCCGGAGCGGCGGGCGAAGAGTTTTCCGCACGAGATTTCGGGGGGCCAGGCGCAGCGGGTGATGATTGCGATGGCGCTGGCGACGGTGCCGGACCTGTTGATTGCGGACGAGCCGACGACGGCGCTGGACGTGACGATCCAGGCGCAGATTCTGGACCTGATGCGGCGGCTGCGGACGGAGACGGGGACGGCGATTCTGCTGATCACGCACGACATGGGCGTGATTGCGGAGATGTGCGACCACGTGGCGGTGATGTATGCGGGGCAGATCGTGGAGTACACGGACGTGGCGACGCTGTTCGAGACGCAGCTGCACCCGTACACGGAGGGGCTGCTGGCGGCGATTCCGGTGTTAGGGGAAGTGCGGGATACGCTGGCGGTGATTCCGGGGAGCGTGCCGAACCTGATCAACCTGCCGGGGGGGTGCAAGTTCCACCCGCGGTGTCCGTATGCGAAGGAGATCTGCACGGGGGTGACGCCGGGGCTGCAGGAAGTGGCGCCGGGGCACAAGGTGCGCTGCTACATGCGGTTTCCGGAGACGGCGGCGCTGTGGGCGGGGGTGGGCAAGGCGGACTGGCACTTCTTTGGCGACGAGGTGTTGGCGCCGGCGCCGGTCGCGGCGGCCGACCGCCGGTGGCGGCGAGGAGGTGCGCTGATGCCGGGGATCGCGACGAGCCAGAAGGACTTATTGGTGGTGGACAACCTGCAGAAGTATTTTCCGGTGCGCAGCGGGCTGTTCCAGAAGGTGACGGCGTGGGTGCAGGCGGTGGACGGGGTGAGTTTCCGGGTGCGGGAGGGGGAGACGTTCGGGCTGGTGGGAGAGTCGGGGTGTGGGAAGACGACGATCGGGCGGACGGTGCTGCGGCTGACGCCGAACACGGGCGGGCCAGGTGTATTTTGATGGGGAGGATGTGTTTGCGAAGCGGGGTGCGGAGCTGAAGGGGTTGCGGCGGAACATGCAGATCGTGTTCCAGGACCCGTACAGTTCGTTGGACCCGCGCATGCCGGTGGGGGAGATCATCGGGGAGGGGTTGCAGATCCACGGGATCGGGAATGCGAAGGAGCGGGCGGAGATCGTGACGGAGATGCTGGCGAAGGTGGGGTTGAACCCGTACCATGCGCGGCGCTATCCGCACGAGTTCAGCGGTGGGCAGCGGCAGCGGATCGGGATTGCGCGGGCGTTGGCGCTGAAGCCGAAGTTCATCGTGTGCGACGAGCCGGTGTCGGCGTTGGACGTGTCGATCCAGTCGCAGGTGTTGAACCTGTTGAACAAGCTGCAGGCGGAATTTGGGCTGACGTACCTGTTCATTGCGCACAATCTGTCGGTGGTGGAGCACATCTCGGACCGGATCGGGGTGATGTATCTGGGGAAGATGGTGGAGATCACGGGGCGGGAGGAGCTGTACCGGCAGCCGCTGCACCCGTACACGCAGGCGCTGTTGAGTGCGATCCCGACGCCGCACCCGAACATGAAGCGGGAGCGCATCGTGTTGACAGGGGATGTGCCGAGTCCGCTCAATCCGCCGACGGGGTGCCGGTTCCACCCGCGCTGTCCGCTGGCGGTGGATCTGTGCAAGCAGGTGGAGCCGGCGTTCGAGCAGAAGGCGGCGGATCACTGGGTGGCCTGTCACCTGGTGCCGGCTTCTGGCGTCACCGCCAAACCGGGGAAGAACGGCGCCAGCGAGCCTTAGGCAGCAAAGGGAGTAGGGCGCTAACATAAAACTGGTCCTTCCCGTAGCAAGGGTCCTATTGGGCTGGAATGAGAAATCATTCCAGCCCTTTTTATTTGTGTAACCAACGGTATATCACAGAATCTTGTGTAAGAGCAGTGCGTTGCCAATGTCTTATCGACTTGACATCCTCTCACCGCCATGCTATTGTTACGTATCTCTGGCACAGAGGAAGCACCTCTTGCTTCTTTACCCGGAAAAGTGCCTCCGGGGCTATGACCCACGTCCGGGGGTCTTCAGCCACGATCGAACATTGCCTTATCAAAGGAGGTGATGGCTCGACCTGACAGGAAGTAGCCCGTCTTGCGACGTCAAATTGCCCAACCTATCCAGACAAGCGAGTGGACACGCGTTACCCGACGCGTGCCGAAGAGTTGTTCTTCCGTTTTTCATCCCACATCCATCTCTCAGGAGGAGAAAATGTCTCTCAAGAAGCTGTCGGTCTTGCTAGGCGTCCTCGTGGTCGTAAGCATGCTCCTGACCGCCTGCCCCGCGCCTGCGCCCCAGGTCGTGGAGAAGGTTGTGACGCAAGTCGTCAAGGAAGAGGTCAAGGTCGTCGAGACCCAGGTCGTCGAGAAGCAGGTCGAAGTCGAGAAGGTCGTGACCAAGGAAGTCGAGAAAGTCGTCGAGAAGGCGGCTGAAGACTTCACCACCCCGCACCCCATCCTCAGCGATATCAAGGTGCGCCAAGCGATTGCCCACTGCACGCAACCGCGACGAACTGATCGCTTCGGTCTATCCCTTCGTGGACGACGAGACCAAGGCGAAGCTCCGCATGGATTCCTGGATTCCGAAGACGAGCTGGGCCTACGGTGGGCCGTACCAGGACTACGAGTTCAGCGTGGAGAAGGGCGGCGCGTTGCTTGACGAGGCCGGCTGGAAGTTGGCCGAAGGCGACACGTTCCGCGCGAATGAGAAAGGCGAAACCCTGGCGCTGAAGTTCACGACCACCACCGCGCAGTTCCGCCAGACGTGGGCTGCGGTGTTCGAGCAGCAGATGGCGAAGTGCGGCATCCAGATCATCCGCCAGCACGTGCCGGCTTCCTGGTGGTTCGGCGACACGACGGGCCTGGCCCGCCGCGACTTCGAACTCGGCGCATACGCCTGGGTCGGCGAGCCGGATCCCGGCGGCCGCACCCTCTACGCCTGCGACATGATCCCGCTCCCCTCGAACAACTGGGAAGGCCAGAACAGCATGGGCTGGTGCAACAAGGCCGCCAGCGATGCCATCGTGCGCGCCAACAACACCCTGATCAAGGACGAGCGCAAGGCCGCCTACAACACGGTGCAGGAAGAGTTCGTCAAGGACATGGTCTCCCTGCCGGTGTTCCAGCGTGTCGAGGGCGAGGCCTGGAATCCCAAGCTGACCGGCCTGAAGGTGGACCCGACCGAGTATAGCACTGCGAACATCGCCGAATGGGCCTTGGATGGTGGGGATACCGCGGTCCTGGGCATGTCGCAGGAGCCCGCCTCCATGTACGCTCTGGTCGAGTCGGCCGCCGTGCAAGTGAC
Organism: uncultured Chloroflexia bacterium; assembly: GCA_963810095.1. Lineage (GTDB taxonomy): Bacteria > Chloroflexota > Anaerolineae > CG2-30-64-16 > CG2-30-64-16 > JALOOB01. The sequence continues at coordinate 37,059 of CAWEMM010000002.1, forward strand.
GGCCTCCTTCGTCGGCGGCATTGCGCGGCCGTTCACCAAGTGGAACTACGATTACCAGCCGTTCCTGCAGGATCCCCTCAGCACGATCGAGAGCGGCCTGGCGAAGAACAACACGGTCGACGTCAAGCCCGGCGACATGGTCTACGACACCTCCGGCAAGCCTGTCAAGCTCGAGAAGGGCACGAAGGTCTTCGACGCAGAGGGCAAGGAAGTGGAGTACGACGGGTCGAGCGCGCTGCAGATGAAGCAGTTGGTGATCACCTACAAGCTCAGGGACTACACCTGGAGCGACGGCACCAAGGGCTCTTCGGCCGATATGGAGCTGGGCTTCAAGAACGACTGCGACAAGGAGTCGGGGGCGACGTCCTTCATCTTCTGCGACGCGATCCTGGATAAGCAGTTCGCCCAGGATAAGCTGGAAGCCACCGTGACCATGGTGCCGGGTTATCAAGATCCGCTCTACTTCAACTACCCGTTCTACATCTACCCCGCCCACCAGAAGCTGGCCGACGGCCGTATGCTCAAGGACGTGCCGGCGAAGGAATGGGCGACCCTGCCCGAGATCGCCGATACGCCGTTGAGCTGGGGCCCGTTCCAGTTGGTCGAGTGGAAGAAGGGCGAGAGCATGACGTATGAGGCGAACCAGTACGCCAACCCGGCGCCGAAGCTCAAGAAGGTCGTCATCCAGTTCTTCCCCGACACGCAGACGGCCGTGGCCGCGCTGCTGGGCGGCGATGTAGACTGGCTCGAGAAGTCGACCCTGGGCGCGGGCGCCGAGGTGCAGACCGTCCTTGACGCCCAGAAGGAAGGCAAGGTCAAGGTCGAGCTGGGCCCGAACCCGACCTGGGAACACATCGACATGAACCTGTTCACCAAGTAGTATTACGAGCGTAGGGGCGGCCTGCCGGCGCCCCTACGTAGAGAAGAGCACATGACACGGGCGGGCCCCTCTCACCAGGGATGAGCCCGCCCGTGTTTCACATAACAGCCAATCCGGTCCGGTTCGGCCTCCAACGAAGTGGGGGCCTCGAGCGTCACGAGCCTCAAGCGTGAGGGCATATGACTAATTACCTCATCCGCCGCGTGTTTCAGATGGCCATCGTCGTCTTTCTTGCGGCGCTGTTCGTCTATTTCCTATTCAACATTTCGCCGGGCGGGCCGCTGGCGGGCATCCAGCAGCAGCAGCGCCGCATCACACGTGAGGACCTGGCGCGGCTGCGGGCAGGGTACGAGCTGGACCTGTACTGGCCGGTGCGCTTCAGCCGCTGGCTGATCGGCGTGCCCAACGGCCCAATTACCGTCGGCGGCCGCGAGCTGTTCAAGGACACTCCGGTCGGCTGCTACCTGCCGCGTTATGAGGCGAGCAGCACCAGCAGCCTGCAGCCGAAGGTGGTCGGCTGCGACGACTACGTCTATTTGGCTGAAATGCCCAAGCTGCACCCGGCCATTACCTCGAGCAAGGGCATCCTCCGGGGCGATTTTGGCCTCTCGACCGTGATCCTACGCTCTCGGCCGGTTAGTGATCTGATTAAGAGCCGCATTTGGGCAACGCTCGAGCTGATGACCATTTCGCTGCTCCTCTCGCTGCTGCTGGGCGTGCCGATTGGCATTTACAGCGCGGTCAAGCAGTACTCGAAGTTCGACTATTTCTTCACCGCGTTTGCGTTCGTGGGCTCGGCCATGCCGACGTTCTTCTTTGCGCTGCTGCTGATCCTGGTGTTTTCGGTGTTCCCGGTGTTCCTGGTCGATACGGTGCCGTGGATCCCGCGGCTGCCGCCCGGGCTGCAGCAGGCGGTGCGGCCGTATGAGGTCGCCTCGTGGCTGCCCAAGATCCAGCCCGGCACGCCGGTCGACCGTGTGCTGCACTTGCTGATGCCGGTGGCGGTGCTGACGTTCTTCACCATGGCGCCGTGGAGCCGCTTCGTGCGCTCGTCGATGCTGGAAGTGATGCGGCAGGATTACGTGCGGACGGCGCGAGCCAAGGGGCTGTACGAGCGGGTCGTGATCATGAAGCACGCGCTGCGCAATGCGCTGATCCCGTTCGTAACGATCGTCGTATTGGCGATCCCCGGGCTATTCGCCGGGGCCATCATTACGGAGACGGTATTTGCCTGGCCGGGCATGGGGCGGCTGTACTACGACGCTTTGCAGCGCAGCGACTGGAACGTCGCCCTGGCATTGATCTTCATCACGGCGTTGCTGACCGTCCTGGCCACCCTGCTTGGCGACATCCTGTACACGGTTGTCGACCCGCGCATTAAGTTCTCATGAGAGCCGTTCTCGATGAGTACCGTTCTCGTAAGGTCCGAACGCCCGCGCCGTTGCGCATATAAGGAGTCATAACCATGACCGCATCAGCCAGAACGATCGGGCCGGCCAACCGGGCGGAGGACGCGACGCAGGAGAGCCAACTCAAGATCGTCTTCCGGCGCTTTCGCCGCCACCGCCTCGCCGTCGTCTCGTCCATCGCATTGCTGGCGATCTTCGTCGCGTCGCTGTTGGCGCCGCATTATTACGACGTTCCCGCGCGATGCCATCGACGTATCGACCTCCGCCCGCCCCGCGCCGCCCGGCGCGCTCGCCAAGGACGGACAGGTTCACATTCTCGGCGTGGATCACCTCGGCCGCGATCTGTATACGCGCGTGCTATACGCGGCGCGCGTGTCGTTGACGATCGCGGTGCTGGTGGTGCTGATCAGCGAGTCGTTCGGCACGATGCTCGGCGCAATTGCCGGATATTACGGCGGGCGAACCGACATGCTGCTGTCGCGCATCAACGAGTTCATGCTGACCATCCCCGACCTGCCGATCCTGCTGATCATCTCGGCGATCCTGCTGAAACGCGACGTAGTGCTGCCGCTGCCGGGGTTCTTCAACAAGTTCCTGAGCGCGCTGATGCTGGCGCCCGAGCGCGAGGCGCAGAAGGTGGTCGTGCTGGTGCTGATCCTGGTGATCTTCGGCTGGCTGGGCTCGTTCCGCCTGATGCGCGGCATGGCGCTGACGCTGTCGAAGCAGGACTTCGTCGAGGCGCTGCGGGCGGCCGGGGCCAGCGATGCCCGGATCATCTTCCGGCACATCATCCCCAACGGGCTGGCGCCGATCCTCGTGCATGCCAGTCTCCAACTCGGGGCAATTATCGTGCTGGAATCGGCGTTGAGCTTTTTGGGGCTGGGGGTGCAAGACCCGACGCCGACATGGGGCAACATGCTGGACTTTGCGCGGTCGTACATGTTCAAGCACCCGTGGCTGCCGTTGGTGCCGGGGATTCCGCTGGTGATCGTGGCGATGGGGTTCAACTTCATCGGCGACGGGCTGCGCGATGCGCTGGACCCGCGGCTGAAGCGCTAGCGGCCGCCTGAGGACGAACCACAAAGACACCAAGCCACGCAGGGGCACAAAGGCTTCGTTGGACTTGGTGTCTTTAGGCCTTTGTGGTTCGGAAGCTCTCCCTTGAGAGCGCAGTAAGGTAGACAAGACGTATGCCAGAGACTAAGGACCTGCAGGACCAGAAGATACTGATCGAGGTGCGGAACCTGAAGACGCACTTTTTCACCGAGGACGGGGTGGTCCAGGCGGTGAACGGGGTGGACTTCACGATCCGTGAGGGGGAAGTGATGGGGTTGGTGGGCGAGTCGGGCTCGGGGAAGAGCGTGACGAGCCTGTCGATCATGCGGTTATTGGGGGGTAGCGGGAAGATCGTGGACGGGGCGGTGGTGTACAAAGGCCGCGACCTGGCACAGTTGTCCGAAGAAGCGATGGTGAAGATCCGGGGCAACGAGCTGTCGATGATCTTCCAGCAGCCGACGAGCTGCCTGAACCCGGTGTTTCAGATTGGGGCGCAGGTGGCGGAGGTGATGGAGATCCACCAGGGGATGGGGCGGGAAGAGGCGTGGGCGCAGGCGGTGGAGATGTTCCGCAAGGTGGGGATCCCGGACCCGGAGCGGCGGGCGAAGAGTTTTCCGCACGAGATATCGGGGGGCCAGGCGCAGCGGGTGATGATTGCGATGGCGCTGGCGACGGTGCCGGACCTGTTGATTGCGGACGAGCCGACGACGGCGCTGGACGTGACGATCCAGGCGCAGATTCTGGACCTGATGCGGCGGCTGCGGACGGAGACGGGGACGGCGATTCTGCTGATCACGCACGACATGGGCGTGATTGCGGAGATGTGCGACCACGTGGCGGTGATGTATGCGGGGCAGATCGTGGAGTACACGGACGTGGCGACGCTGTTCGAGACGCAGCTGCACCCGTACACGGAGGGGCTGCTGGCGGCGATTCCGGTGTTAGGGGAAGTGCGGGATACGCTGGCGGTGATTCCGGGGAGCGTGCCGAACCTGATCAACCTGCCGGGGGGGTGCAAGTTCCACCCGCGGTGTCCGTATGCGAAGGAGATCTGCACGGGGGTGACGCCGGGGCTGCAGGAAGTGGCGCCGGGGCACAAGGTGCGCTGCTACATGCGGTTTCCGGAGACGGCGGCGCTGTGGGCGGGGGTGGGCAAGGCGGACTGGCACTTCTTTGGCGACGAGGTGTTGGCGCCGGCGCCGGTCGCGGCGGCCGAGCCGCCGGTGGCGGCGGAGGAGGTGCGCTGATGCCGGGGATCGCGACGAGCCAGAAGGACTTATTGGTGGTGGACAACCTGCAGAAGTATTTTCCGGTGCGCAGCGGGCTGTTCCAGAAGGTGACGGCGTGGGTGCAGGCGGTGGACGGGGTGAGTTTCCGGGTGCGGGAGGGGGAGACGTTCGGGCTGGTGGGAGAGTCGGGGTGTGGGAAGACGACGATCGGGCGGACGGTGCTGCGGCTGACGCCGAACACGGGCGGCCAGGTGTATTTTGATGGGGAGGATGTGTTTGCGAAGCGGGGTGCGGAGCTGAAGGGGCTGCGGCGGAACATGCAGATCGTGTTCCAGGACCCGTACAGTTCGTTGGACCCGCGCATGCCGGTGGGGGAGATCATCGGGGAGGGGTTGCAGATCCACGGGATCGGGAATGCGAAGGAGCGGGCAGAGATCGTGACGGAGATGCTGGCGAAGGTGGGGTTGAACCCGTACCATGCGCGGCGCTATCCGCACGAGTTCAGCGGTGGGCAGCGGCAGCGGATCGGGATTGCGCGGGCGTTGGCGCTGAAGCCGAAGTTCATCGTGTGCGACGAGCCGGTGTCGGCGTTGGACGTGTCGATCCAGTCGCAGGTGTTGAACCTGTTGAACAAGCTGCAGGCGGAATTTGGGCTGACGTACCTGTTCATTGCGCACAATCTGTCGGTGGTGGAGCACATCTCGGACCGGATCGGGGTGATGTATCTGGGCAAGATGGTGGAGATCACGGGGCGGGAGGAGCTGTACCGGCAGCCGCTGCACCCGTACACGCAGGCGCTGTTGAGTGCGATCCCGACACCGCACCCGAACATGAAGCGGGAGCGCATCGTGCTGACAGGGGATGTGCCGAGTCCGCTCAATCCGCCGACGGGGTGCCGGTTCCACCCGCGCTGTCCGCTGGCGGTGGATCTGTGCAAGCAGGTGGAGCCGGCGTTCGAGCAGAAGGCGGCGGACCACTGGGTGGCCTGTCACCTGGTGCCGGCTTCTGGCGTCACCGCCAAACCGGGGAAGAACTAACGGCCGCCCTCTCAACACAAAGGCACGAAAGCACAGAGACATGATTATCGCTGACCCTGTCAGCCGTCCTTGTGCCTTCGTGTCTTTGTGTTTACAATCCCCCTTGGACTTCCAGCTAACCTGAGTCCTCGGAGAACCCATGTCATCACCTAACTCGCAGCCAGATGCGCCGCAAGAACCCGCCGATCCCCCGGCCGCGGCCGAGTCATTGACAGCCAGCATCCGCAAGTTACCGCGCAACGTTTGGGCCGTCAGCCTGACCAGCTTTTTGATGGACGTCTCGAGCGAGATGGTCATCAACCTGTTGCCGCTGTTTCTTGCTAACGTGCTCGGCGTCAGGACCAGCATCATCGGCGTGATCGAGGGTGTTGCCGAGGCAGTTGCCAGCATCCTTAAGCTCTTCTCCGGCTGGCTCTCTGATCGCCTGGGAGCCCGGAAGTGGCTGGCCGTGGTCGGCTATGGTATCTCCGCGTTGTCGAAGCCGTTCTTCTATTTCGCGACGACATGGGAAGCGATTGCCGCGGCACGGTGGGCCGACCGCGTGGGCAAGGGCATCCGCACTGCGCCCCGCGACGCGCTGGTGGCCGATTCCATCGACGAGAAGCGCCGCGGTCTCGCCTTCGGCTTTCACCGGGCGGCCGACACCGCCGGCGCGATGTTGGGCCTGCTGATCGCCTTCGGGATCGTCTGGGCAGCACAGCGCGCAGCTGTCACGCTGAGTGCCAATGTCTTCCACGTCATCGTCCTCGTCAGCGTCGTCCCTGCGCTGCTCGCGGTCGTGTCACTTGCCTTCCTCGCGCGCGACGTCCCCGTCAAGGGCCGGCGATCCGCCCCAAAGTTTGCGCTGCGCAGCCTCGGCAAGCCGTTCCTGGTCTTTATGCTGATCGTGGGCATCTTCGACCTGGGGAACTCGTCCGATGCCTTCCTTGTGCTGCGCGCCCAGGACGCGGGTGCGAGCGTTGCGGGCATCCTCCTGATGCTGATCACGTTCAATTTCATCTATACGCTGATCTCCACGCCGGCCGGCGCGTTGTCTGACCGCATTGGCCGCCGGGGGATTATTATTGGCGGCTGGGTCGCCTACGCCGTCATCTATCTGGGCTTTGGCCTCGCGCGCACTCCGACTCAAATCTGGGTCCTCTACGCGCTCTACGGACTTTACTACGGCTCGGCCTACGGCACGGCCAAAGCGTTGGTCGCCGACCTGGTGCCGGCCGAGCTGCGCGGCACGGCGTACGGGACGTATAACGCAATCCTGGGCATCCTGGACTTCCCCGCCTCGGCCATTGCCGGCATTCTCTGGCAAGGTGTGGGCAACTGGTCGGGACTCGGCGCGGCCGCGCCCTTCATCTTCGGCGGCGTTCTGGCGCTGCTCGCGGCCGTGCTGTTGGCCCTATCAGGCATTGGACGGGCGCCCGCGTCTACCGCCACCGCGCACTCCTAGCCGAGTTTTACCTGGCTGGTTTCCCCGTCCCGGGCTCCGCTGCCGGCCTCCGCGCGCCGCCTGCGCGGCCCTTGAATGCGGCTTGCACACTACCGGCCAAACTAATTGCGTTTTCCCCATTTCAGGTTCACTTGACACTCGAATACCCCCTGTGCTATCATCACGCCACTCCAGTCATAGATCCCCGGTCCGGTCGGAGGAGTTGGATGAGTAGATTACTCGAGGTGAAGGGGCTCGAAACCCGCTTCTTCACCCAGGACGGTGTCGTCCGAGCCGTCAATGGCATCTCCTATCATCTTGACGAAGGCGAAACGCTGGCGATTGTAGGAGAGAGTGGTTGCGGTAAAAGTGTAGGTGTGATGTCCCTGCTGCGGCTGATTCCGATGCCGCCGGGGAAGGTGACGGCTGGTCAGGTGTGGTTTGGCACCGGGGATGACCGCAAGGACCTGCTCAAGCTCTCGGATGACGAGATCCGGCAGGTGCGCGGCAATCGCATCGCGATGATTTTCCAAGACCCCATGACCTCCCTCAATCCCGTTCTCACGATCGGTTTCCAGATTTCCGAAGCGCTGATGTTGCACTTGGGCATGGACAAAGAGAAGGCCCGCAAGCGCAGCGTCGAACTGCTGGAACTGGTCGGCATTCCCCACGCGGCTGACCGGCTTGACGACTACCCGCATCAGTTCTCCGGCGGCATGCGCCAGCGCGTAATGATCGCGATGGGGCTAAGCTGCAACCCCCAGTTGCTGATTGCAGACGAGCCGACAACCGCGCTCGACGTAACGATCCAGGCACAGATTGCGGACCTGGTCAAGCGCCTGCGCGATGAGATCGGCATGGCTATTATCTGGATTACACACGACCTGGGCGTCGTGGCAGGGTTGGCGGATCGAGTGATCGTTATGTATGCGGGTTTCATCGTAGAGGAAGCCCAAGTCAAGGAATTATACGCAAATCCGCGCCACCCCTACACCCTCGGCCTGCTTGGGTCGCTGCCACGCCTGGACGTCGGGCGTGCTCACCGCCTGACATCCATCGAGGGCCTGCCGCCCGACCTGATCGACTTGCCCAAAGGCTGCCCCTTCTACGCCCGTTGCAAGTACCGCATCGACATCTGTGCCACCGACAACCCGCGTCTGGAGCCGGTCGCTCCCGGGCATAAAGTCGCATGCCATCGCGAGGTCACTAAGGACACGCCGCCCACAGTCGAGATTGAAGGGGAGCTTGTGGCATGACGACACCCAACAACCACAGCGGCAAGAGCGCTCTCGTGCATGTCCGTGGGCTGAAGATGTATTTCCCGATCCGCCGCGGCGTGATGCAGCGTCATGTGGGCGATGTCAAGGCGGTCGACGGTATTGATTTCGACATCTTTGCCGGCGAGACGCTCGGCCTGGTCGGCGAATCCGGCTGCGGCAAGTCGACCACGGGCCGCGCGATCCTCCAGCTGTACCGGCCGACCGGCGGGGAGGTCGATTTCGGGGGCAAAGATCTGACCAAGCTTAAGGGCGAGGACCTCCGCAAGCAGCGGCGGCAGATGCAGATGATCTTCCAGGACCCCTACGCCTCGCTGAACCCGCGCATGACCGTCGGCAGTATCGTGGCCGAACCACTGGAAGTTCACAACATCGGAACCAAGTCGGAACGCCTCGCACGCGTGCGGCAGCTTCTGGAGATCGTCGGCCTTAACCCCTACTTCATCAACCGCTATCCGCACGAGTTCTCGGGCGGTCAGCGCCAGCGCATCGGCGTTGCACGGGCGCTGGCGGTTAACCCCTCGTTTATCGTCTGCGACGAGCCGATCTCGGCCCTCGACGTGTCGATCCAGGCGCAGGTCATCAACCTGCTGGAAGACCTGCAAGCGCAGTTTGACCTCACGTACCTGTTCATCGCCCACGATCTTTCCGTGGTCCGCCACATCTCGGACCGCATCGCAGTCATGTACCTTGGGAAGATCATGGAGATCGCGGATCGCGACGGGCTCTACGCGAACCCGATGCACCCCTATACCCAGGCGCTTCTGTCCGCAGTGCCCATCCCTGATCCCGTCATCGAAGAGAAGCGGAAGCGCATTATCCTCGAGGGCGACGTGCCCTCGCCGGCAAATCCGCCCAAGGGCTGCAACTTTTGCACCCGCTGCCCGAAGGCCATGGATGTCTGCCGCGAGCAGGAGCCGGTCTTCAAGGATTACGGAGACGGCCACTACGCCGCGTGTTGGCTCTACCCACAATGAAAGGGGGTGGTTAGCAACACTGAAACAGCCTTTCGGGTAAAGGACGCGCCGCGGGTTGGCGGGGCCAGGAGGCTGGCCGGCGCCGGTCTGCAGGCGAAGCCAGTTTTTTGGCTGTCCGATAGTTATGGTCCGGTCGCACAGCAACACCGCATCTCTTAGGAGGAGACATGTCACTCAAGAAGTGGTCCTTCATGCTCGGCATCCTCGTCGTCGCCAGCATGATCCTGACGGCCTGCCCTGCGCCCCAGGCGCAGGTGGTCGAGAAGGTCGTGACGCAGGTCGTCGAGAAGCAGGTCGTCCAGACCCAGGTCGTGGAGAAGGTCCAGACCCAGGTTGTGGAAAAAGAGGTTCAGAAAGAGGTCCAGGTCGTTGCGACCCCGACCCCGCTGCCCGAGGAAAAGAAGCTCCGCATCAACCTCGGCACCTATCCTGACATGGTCGACCCGCAGAAGAGCTCGTTCGTCAACGAGATCGCGCACCTGCGCCTCATGTACGACGGCCTCACCCGCCTTGACAAGGACCTGAAGACGGTCCCCGCTTCGGCCAAGGAATGGAAGTACAACGAGGACGCGACCGAGCTGACCTTCACCCTGCAAGATGGGCTGAAGTACTCGGACGGCACCCCGCTGAATGCGGCTCGCTTTGCCTACTCCATCAAGCGCAACATCAACCCTGAAACCGCCGGCGAGTATGCTCAGATCACCGACGAGATCAAGGGCGCGCCGGAATGGCGCGGTTGCGGCGACGACGCAGCGAAGTGCGAAGAGGCGATGAAGGCCCTCGACGCCAGCATCCAGCCGCTCCATGCGGATGGACAGCCCTGCGCGGCCGAAGACACCTACGCCGATGAGGCCTGCAACACCCTCAAGCTGACGTTCTCCAAGCCGGCCCCGTACTTCCACACCGTCATGTCGCTGTGGGTCACCTACCCGGCCAAGGAAGAGAACATCACCCAGGGCGGCGAGAACTGGTGGAACAGCTCGAAGTGGCAGGTTGGTAACGGCCCCTTCGTCCTCCAGAACCTCGAACCGTTCGTCCGCGGGTACTTCACCCCGAACGCCAACTACTGGGGCGACAAGGCGAAGGTTAACATCGAGTTCTCCTACATCACCGATACGGCTGTCGCCTTCGAAGCCTACAAGAACAACGAATTCGACATCATCCCGGCCGGCGCTGAGGACCTCGAAGTCATCAAGGCTGACCCAACCCTCAGCAAGGAACTCAACACCTACCCCGGCTCCTGCACGTTCGCCGTCATGTTCCATCAGTTGAAGGAACCGTTCACCGATCAGAAGGTGCGCGAAGCCTTCGCCATGGGCCTGGACCGCGAGGCCTGGGTGCGCGACGTGTTGGCCGGCCTCGGCTCGCCGACCCTCACCTGGATCCCGCCCGGGTTCCCTGGCTACGACAAGGAAGAGAACCGCTGGGGCTTCGATGCCGAGGCGGCTAAGAAGGCTCTTGCCGAGTCTTCGTACGGCAGCGCGGACAAGCTCCCGCCCATCACCCTGACCTTCAGCGACACGCCTCGTAACCGCAAGCGCAACGAATGGCTGGCCCAGATGTGGAAGACCTCGCTGGGTGTCGATCTGAAGCTGGACCCGGTTGAGTCCACGACCTACACCGCCCTGACCAAGGACATCAAGACCGCGCCGCAGACCTTCATCCTTGGCTGGTGCGCAGACTACCCGGATCCGCAGAACTGGCTGAGCGTCTACTGGAAGACCGGCGCGTTCGGCGAGCGCATCGGCTACTCGAATAAGGACCTGGACGCCCTGCTCGACAAGGCCGACGTCGAACTCGACCCGACCAAGCGCATGGAGCTCTATGCCCAGGCGCAGAAGCTGCTGACCGATGGCGCCCCGGTGGCGTTCATGTACAACAACGTGAACAACTACCTGGTCAAGCCGTGGGTTACGGGCATCGTCACGACCCCGCAGGACTCGGAATTCCCGGGTGCGGTTGGCGGCGTGACGGGCATCGACATCGACCTGGCTTCTCGCCAGCAGTAAAGACTACCTGAACGGGAGTCAGGGTCCGGTTTCTGGCTCCCGTCCTGGCCCCTACTCAGGGGCGTAAATATGATGTCGGGCCGGTTCCCCTCGGAACCGGCCCGGCGTGCCAAGGGAGGGCCGGTGGCATGACCACCTACGTCATTCGACGTCTTCTGTATATGATCCCTACGTTGTTCTTCGTCGCGCTCATCACGTTCGTGCTGATGCATGCGGCGCCTGGCGGGCCATGGGACCGCGATCTGGAAGCGCGACAGGTAGACAAGACGACGCAGACATTGCTGAGCAAGCGTTTCGGCCTGGACAAGCCGCTTTTCTTAACACGAGCGGCGGCAATCCCTTGGACAGCCAGTTCTTCAGCTATATTGGCGGCGTCGTGCGCGGCGACCTCGGGCCCTTCGTACCGCCAGCGTGGGCTAGACGTGCAGGACATCCTTTTCAAGCCGCCCGAAGGCAAGCCTTTCTGGTACAGCAAATTCGGCTACTCCGTACGCCTCGGCATTCTGGCCGTATTCCTGGCCTGCCTGTTTGGCATCCCATTAGGCATTCTGGGTGCCTTGAAACGTAATACTTTCTGGGATTATGTCTCCCTCCTCATTTCGACCATTGGGGTATCTGTGCCCAACTTCGTGCTCGCAATCTTCTTTATCATCATCTTCGCGAGCAAGCTGAAGTTGGTCAAGATCGTGCAGCAGAACTGGAACAGCCCTGGCGCCTGGCTTGTGCCCGCCGTGATCCTGGGGTTCGGCACGTTTGCTTACATCACTCGCCTGACGCGCTCGTCTATGCTCGAGGTGATGCAGCAGGACTATGTGCGGACGGCGCGGGCGAAGGGGCTGGCCGAGCGTGTGGTGATCTTGCGCCATATGCTTCGTAACGCCTTGATCCCGGTCGTGACGATCTTAGGGCCTGCTCTTGCCGGTCTGGTCGTCGGCTCGTTCATCATCGAGCAGATGTTCGCCTTCCCGGGCAGCGGTCGAGCGTTCGTGCTTTCGATTCAGCAGCGCGATTATTCGATGATTATGGGGACCACCCTGATCTATGCGATCCTGATCGCCTTTGCGAATCTGTCGGTGGATGTGGTATACGGCTTCCTTGATCCACGGATCAAGGTGGGAGACTGAAATGACTGCGCAATCGACCACCGGGAATAAGTCCTTCGTCATTCCGACGACGATCACCCGCCCACCGCGATCACTATGGGGCGACGCCTGGCACCGGCTTGCCAAGAATAAGGCCGCGATCGCGGGCGCGGTCGTGATCATCATCTTCGGGTTTATCGCGATCTTTGCGCCGTTGCTGGCGCCCCACAGCCCCTTGCAGATCTACCCGGGCAGCCGTTACCTGCCTCCCGCCTGGGAGACCTCCGGTCCCACAGGCAAACCCGGTAGCTCCCAGTTCCTGCTGGGCACAGACAGCATCGGCCGCGATGTGTTTAGCCGCCTGCTCTATGGTGCCGCGTGTCCATGGTGGTCGGCCTGGTGCCAACCATCATCATCCTGGTCCTGGGCATTTCGATGGGCCTGATTGCGGGTTTTGCAGGTGGCGGACTCGACAACCTGCTGATGCGTATCACCGACATCATCTACGCGTTCCCCGACCTCCTTTTCTTCGTCATCGTGATGGCAGCTCTGCGTGAAACGGCCATCGGCCAGGCGCTAAACGGTTTGCTGCTGCTCTTCGTGGCGTTGTCGATCGTCAGCTGGGTGGGTTTGGCCCGTCTTGTGCGTGGGTCCGCGCTCTCGCTCAAACAAAAGGAGTTTGTCGAGGCGGGCAAGATGATCGGCGCGCCGAGCAGCCGTATCATGCTGAAGCACTTGCTGCCGAACAGCCTCGGGCCGATCATCGTCTTCACGGCATTCCTTATCCCGCGGATGATCATCACCGAGGCGATTCTCGGCTACCTGGGCTTGGGCCTCAGACCCTCCACCGACCCCAGTGCACCGTTTATCACCAGCTGGGGCTCCTTGCTGCTGGACGGTCAATCCGCGATCAACGCGCAGCCCTGGCTGCTGCTGGCGCCGGCGCTCTGCGTAGCGCTCGTCGTGTTGGCCTTCAACTACCTCGGCGACGGTTTGCGCGACGCGCTTGATCCGCGCCTGGCGGGCACCGAATAGCGCAACCGGTTCAATGAAGATAAAACAGGCCCCGTGGCTGACAGTGTCACGGGGCCTGTTGTTTAATAGAATGAGATACGAAGAGTGCTAGCGCCCGTCCTTCGAGTTGCGTGCCGGTGCCGATTTGCGCCACGCACGCAGCGCGTCGCGCAGGTCTACCCCCGTTGACGGCTGTGCCCCCGCACGGAGCGAACGGATATACTCGACAAGTGTGTGCGGCGCTTCGCTCGTGGGCGAGGGCTTGATGGTCGGGCTGGGCTCGGGGGTGTGCGTGACCCGGCGGGTGCGCGTGGGCAACGGAATCACCGGCGTCGCGCTCGCCTCCGGCGTTTCCGTCAGCGTGGGTCGAGGCGTCTGCGACGGCTGGCCGGTCTTCGTGGCTCCGGGCGTCGAGCTGGGCTGCACCGTGGCCGTCTTCGTGGGCTCAGGCGTTTCGCTCGGCGATACTGTCCGCGTCAGCGTAGGCTTTACGCGGGTGGCGGTCGGCGCGACGGGCGCGGTCGAGGTAGCCGAAGGCATCACCGTCGGCGCACGCGGGGTTGCAGTTGGCGGCGCGGGTGCGGCCGGTGTTGCCGTAGGTTCCGGCGGACTTGCGACCGTGGGGCTGGCGGGCAGCCCGCTGACCGGCGTCACGGCTCGGGTGGGCCCGTTGCTGCTCGTGGGCTTGGCGCGGGTCGCGGTGGGGGCAGGCTGCTGGGTCTCCAGGAGATCCTCGACCGTCCGCGTCCAGAAGATCGCCCGGTCGAAAGCGTCCGTCGGCTCGGGCGTGCTGCGCCACCGGATCGTCGGGCTGGGCGCGGGGGTCGCAACCACGAAAACCGTGGCCCGCTCCTCAAATGTGGGCGAAGGTGAGGCCGTCCGCGTGGACGTCGTCAGCACGGCCGGAACGGCGGTGGCGGTCAGGCCCGGCCGGTTCGTCGGCCGCAGCGGGCTAATCGGCGACGCGAAGTAAGTCGTGCCCGCCAGCAGCATTAAGGCGACACCGGCCCCCACCTGGCGCCAGATGGGCGGCACGAGGAAGCGCCGCCGCGCCCTTTGCTCGGCCAGGGCAGCGTGCATCCGTTCGCGCCCGGCAACCCGGGCGGCCATCGATAGTGTCGGCCACCGAGATGTGCGCAGGCGGTACGCGGTTTCGAGAAGCGGAGCAAGCTCCGTTTCGTACTGCGGGTATCGGTCCAGAACCTGGAGCGGGGTAAGCCCATCCTCGATGTCTTCGAGGGCCTGGCCCAGCGCTTCGTCCAGGGAGCGAGCCGCGCGCGGCGAAGGGGTCACCGAATGGCCTCCATGTCCAGAATGCGACGTAGGTTGGCGATGGCCCGGTGCTGGAGCGCCTTGATTGCGCCCGTCGTCTTCCCCATGATCTCCGCAACCTCGTTTACACTAAACTCGTCGCCGAAGCGATAAAGGAGCACCGCCTGTTGCTCCGAGCCCAACTTGCGCATCGCGTCCAACAACTCGCGGCTGTTCTCGGATGCCGCGGTGTGCATGAATGGTTCCGGCCGACGGTCCGCCAGGTTGGGCTGGTCGTCGATGTCCTGGTGGTCGCGATGCTTCTGCTTGCGGTACTGGTCCGTCAGCAGGTTGCCCGCGACCCGATAGACGAATGCCGAGAACGATGCCACGGGCCGCGACCCATTCACCTTGAAGCGCGGCAGGTTCTGCAGCAGGCGCACAAAGACATCTGCCGTCAGATCTTCGGCCAGTTCTCGCTGGCCGAGCCGCGCGTAAAGGTATCTGAAGACGCGATCCGCGTATAGATTGTAGAGCCGATCATAGGCTGCTGACTCGCCTGCTCGTGCTGCTTGCAGCAGTGCGAGCATGTCAGCGTCGCTGCAGACGTCTTGCATCGGTTCTCGCTATGGGCAAACGTTCGAAGATATCGAAGGATACGTTCAGGTCTGGCGCCGCATGTTGCCGATTCGCCGGTGCTGACGGCAAAGGCAGCATGCAGCGCCGGTGGTTAAGACGCACTGACACCACTCATGTACTGTTCGATTTGGGGCAGTGCGAGCAGCTTCTCGCGGAAGAAGTTGTTGACTACATTAATGACACGTTGGCGGGCGGCCTCGGTTTCGGCGCTGAGCGCTTCGCCCGTGGTCTCCTTTGACACCATGTCACGGAGGATGAGCAGCTGTTTCACGATCTCGCTCTCAGCCGCGCCCTCCAGCACATCGATCACGTCCAGGATCAGTTGGTTGGTCTGGCCCACCACCTGGTCCATCGACATCGCGCTGTCCGGGTCGCACGCCTCGTCGATGGCCCGCAGCAGGGACCACACCTGGTACAGCAGCGTGGCCGGCTCGTCGAATAGCTCGCGGACGAACGCGGCTTCTGCGTGGCGGCCGGTGAGGCGGAAGATGTTGTACATCCGCTTTGCGGCTTTGCCGTAGTTGAGATCCTTGGTCAGGTACTTCTTAACCTCATGCTCCATCAGGGAAACATACTCGTCGAGCGAGTCGGCCGATACGTGGCGCACCAGCTTGGAAAAGATCGGGATGGAGTCTGCGTTGAGATAGACTTCCTGGAAATACGGATCCAGGTAACCGTCGAGCGGCGTGATCGAGCCGTCTGGCGCTTCCCACGTCGCATCGAGCACGTTGGAGGCCTTCGCCAGCCGGTTGCGCACGGGATCGGCGATGAGCCAGTCCAACTTCAGCCAGCCCGGGTCGATGGCCACTTCGTCCCATCGCAGCGTCACCTGCGTGCCGTCGTCGCGCACCCCTTGCATTTCGCCGGCGAGCAGCGCCGGGACGTGCCAGGAGAGCGATGTGCCCGCGTTGTAGTGCCAGCCGCGTGCGGTCACATTGAACGGCGCGCACCCGAACCGCACCTCGACCAACTGGTACGTGGGCCCTTTGATCGTGTTGAGGGCTTTTTCGCGGATGACCTCGGCCAGAATCCGGCACGCTTCTTCCTTCGTCGCCGCCCGCACGTTCACCCGCTCGAAGTAGTCGCAATCGCCGGGGTAGGTTTGGATTTTATTCTGGGCGGACGAGCCGGCCAGGGCCAGCGCGGTCTCGACTACGCCGGGTGTGTCGGGCAACTCGACGATGTGCCCCACCTGGCGGAAATAGGCCAGCTCGCGGGGGTTGAAGTCGAGCATGACGATGCGGTGGCCGAACACGCCGTCCACGTCGTCGATTTCCACGTCATCATAGGCCTTCCAGGCCGCGATCTTCGTCATCCATTGCAGCGCGTCCGCCTCGTCCATCTCGACGCCCAGGCGCCGCGCGGATTCCACGATCACACTCAACTGTTCAGCCGGATTTACACGTGGGTCATAACTCATCGTCATCCTCCGTCCGGCCGCGCCCTTGTGGTGCGAGGGCGGGCGATGTCAGGGGTAGGGTGGCTTCTTCGAGCATGGCGCTCATCAGGCTGGCTTGATCGATGGCGTCGGCAAGGGCGTTGTGCGTCAGCGACGGCGGGCCCCCGAAGTGGGCGGCGACGTGCTTGAGTGAGGTCTCCGTCCATCGGGCGCCTGTTCTGCCGGCATAAAACGACTTGATGTCGAGTGCGTTGTGGCCGAAGGGGTTGTAACCCAGGAATCGATGAAAGTAATCGTTGATGAACATCCAGTCGAACGGCGCATTGAATCCTACGAACACGGGCGGCCGGCCCGCGGGCGCCACGGTCTGCAGCCAGCCTGCAAAATCCAGCATGGCTTCGGCCGGCGGCAGCCCCTCCTCCGTCAGCCGTTCGAGATCCAGCCCCGTGACTGCGAGCGCATCGGGTACGACGTCGGGGCTCAGCGGCTGGAGTTCCACGTAGAACGTCAGCGATGGATCTGCGACGACGCACGCGCCAATTGAAAGCAGAGAATAGCGGCCGGGGTACGGCCCTGCAGTCTCTACGTCGACGGAAATGAGGAAATCGTCCGGTGTCTTCATCAGCAAGAGCGACGTAAAGGCCGCTCACGTATTATAACCGGAGTCGGGTGATTCGCAAAGGTTGCGCGCGGTCGTTAGTTTATTTGGTCACGAAGGGGAGGAACACATTTTATTTTAGCGGACACGAGCAAACCCGTCTCCGCCGGAGACGGGTTTGCTCGTCTGCTTACTTCAGTTTCTCCATGCCCTTGAACTCGCGGTAGGGTGACAAGATCGCAAGCGTTTCCCTGTCGTCCTCCGTCATGCGCCGCTGCACCATGCGCGTGAGCAGCTCACCTAGCCCCGGCCCGAGCATGAAGCCCTGGCCGCACATGCCCACGGCCTGGATAAACCCCTCGACCTCGCGCGCCCAGCCGACCAGGGGCGAGCCGTCCGGCGTCATCGGGTAGAGCCCACGCCAGGTGCGCCGCACCCGGATATTGGCCAACCGGGGCATCAGGTCGATCATACGCCGGCTGATGGTGGGCAGGAAGTCGCTGGTCTCGCGCTTGTCCGTGCCCCAAATGCTGGGACTGGGCGTGATGCAGAAGATGATCTGCCCGGTGTAGTGCTGGTAGAAGTAGTAGTTCGTCGAGCCGGGCGCGGGCCGGATGTCGACGACCATGGGGTTGAGGAAGCGCCCGACGGGTTCCGTGATGGCGGCTTCGTGCGAGTCGGGGCGGACCGGCGCAGACAGCCCGACGAGCCGGGCTACTTCGTCTGCCTCGGCGCCCGCAGCATTGATGACCACGTCCGCACCGTACCGGCCGTGCGGGGTCTGAACGCCCACGACCTTGCCGCCTTCCACGTCGATAGCGGTAAGCGGCTCGTTGAAGCGGAACTCCGCCCCGCAGGCCCGGGCGTGATCGTAGAACGCATGCAGCGTCAGCAGCGTCGAGCAGTGGCCGTCGTCGGGCGAAAAGGTACCGCCGGTCAGGTGCGAGTCGTCCCGCGATTCGCGGTTCAGGTCCGGCAGCAGGTCGAGCATCTGCTCGCGGTCCAGCCAGTCGATGTTGAGCCCGTACTGCTGCTGCACGACCAACAGCTCTTTGAGGATCCGCTCCTCCCGCTCGCGGTAAGCCACGAACACATAGCCGCCGGTGTTCCACTCGATATCGTCGCCGTAGACCTGGCGCCACGACTTGAGGATTTCGAGCGTGCGGAGGTTCAGCCGGATCTTGGCCGGGTCGGAGTGGGTGGCGCGCACCCCGCCGATCGCCGCCTTGTTGGAACCCTGGCCCGGGCTCGGCCGGCCGTCGAGCACGAGGGTGCGGACGCCGGCACTGGCGAGAGCGAAGGCAGTGGGAACGCCGACGCTTCCCGCCCCCGCAATGATCACGTCGTAGTGTTTTGGCGTCTGCGCGGCCGTCAGCGTCGCTGCGTTCATCGCTCACCTCCCGTTGCGACGCCGGCAAAGACAGCCAGGGGCACTTCCATGAAGAGCGGGCGCTTTGTGCCGTCGACAACCTCCGGGTCGGGGATGCCTTCGTCGCGGAACAGGCGGCGGATCAGCGCCGAGCAGGTCTTCGAGCCGCACGAGCCCATCCCGGCCCGCGTGACCGCCTTGATCTCGTTCACGTCGCGGTAGCCCTTGCGAATCAGCGTCCGGATCTCGCCGGCCGTAACCCGCTCGCAGCGGCAAACGACCACGTCGTCGGTCAGCCGCTCGACATAGTGGTCCATCGGCTCGGCCACCCACTCTTCCTGCACCTGGATGCCGGCGATCCGCTTCGCGACCGCGGCCGGCGCCTTCACCTGCACCAGGACCGTCCGGTCATTGGCCTTGGCCGCCCGCACCCGGCTCACTTCCACGTTCCCCAACGCCTCGCCTGCAACGTCGAGCACGGTCACGCGTGTCGCCCGGCTTGATCGTCTCGCGCAGGAACTCGTAGGGGATCGTGACCGTGGGCGCGGCCGCATCCTTGCGGTAGTCCACCAAGCGTGATCGCCAGGCCAGGGCAGACGGTTACACACTTCTCGCACCCGATGCAGCGCTTGCCGAGCTGCTCGGCGATGAACTGCGGCACGTTTCGGATGTCGTTCTCGTCGATGAAGATGGCGCCCTGCGAGCAGACCGACGTGCACGGGTTGCACGGGATTTCCTGCTGGCAGTGGAATACGGGGAAAACATCCTCCTGTTTCCGCCGGAATGACCTCGGGCGCCACCTTGCCCGGCTTCGAGCGCAGGATTTCGGCCGTGCGGTACCAGTCGGGTGGGATTTGGTCCACGTCTAGGCCGAGCGCCCGGGCGATCTCCAGCCCCTTGATCTTGCCCGAGAACATGGCTGCAGACGCCTCGGCGATTTCTTCCGCATCCCCGGCCGCAAAGGCCGTCAGCCCGAAAGCCTGCGCCTTGGAAAAGAACTCGTCGACCGGATCGAGTCCCACTGCAATGAGCACGGTGTCGCACGCAAAGGACTTCTCGGTCCCGTGGATGGGGCGGAACTTCTCGTCCACCTGTGCGACGGTCACGGACTCGACACCGTCCGTCGCCGTTGGCGCTCAGGATGGTGTGCGACGTGTAGATGGGGACGCCCATGCGGTGCAGCTTGTCCTTGTGCACCTTGTAGCCGCCGCACTCGGGCAGCGCCTCGACCAGCCCCACCACCTGGATGCCCGCCTGGAGCGCGTGGTAGCCGGCGATCAGGCCGACATTGCCCCCGCCGACGATGAACAGCCGCTCGGCCGCCCGGACCAGGTCGCGATTGACCAGTGTCTGGAACGCGCCCGCCCCGTAGACGCCCGGCAAGGTGTTGCCGCGGAACGCCAGCGATTTCTCCCGCGCGCCCGCAGCCACCAACAACACCTGCGGCTTGACCAGTGCATACTGGTTACCACCCTTGAGCACGCCTACCTTGCGGTCGCTGAACACCGCCAGCGCCGTGCTGTTTAGCCAGACGTCGACTTCGGGGAGATCCCGTACCTGGGCTTCGAGCTTCGTCGCAATGTCGATGCCCCGCGTCCCGGCGTAGACGGCGTTGATCGACCCGAAGAAACGGTGCGTCTGCAGCACCAGCTTGCCGCCGAGGCGGTCTTTATCGTCGATCAGCAGGCAGCGGACGCCGCGCTGGCCCAGTTGGATGGCCGCCGACATGCCGGCTGGCCCGCCGCCGATGATGAGCACGGGGACGTCGATTTCTTCGATCTCGCGCATTTCCGGCGCTGTGGCGACCTTGGGCAACTCGGGCAGCCGGTCTACCGGCTCGACCCGCATGCCGTCCGTGACCGGGGTCATGCACGATTTGACCGGCATGCCGTCGGCCAACACGAGACACTGGGCACACTGGCCGTTGGCACAGAAAATGCCTTGTGGTGAGCCATCCTTGGGATGATGTCCGAAGACCCGAACGCCATTCGCGAAGAGGGCGGAGGCGATGTTTTCGCCGGCGAGCGCTGCGAGTGCCTCGCCGTGCCAGAAAAATGTTACGCTCGGACGCGGCGCTGAAGACAAGATGGGGTGGGCTGAAATCCGATACTCGGCCATTGGCTCTCCTTTGAACCTGGAGGTACAAGTACGTTATATCACCGCGGGGCAGGAGCGTCTATGACCTCGCGCAGCTATGCGGCGGGCCGGCCCAGGCCGCAGGCCGGGGTGGACGAGGCGGATGGATCGGATCAGCGCCGGCAGGAACCGCCACGGTCGGCCGCATCCGCGTTCATCTGGGTTGTATTCCGGCGCCGGGCGCCTCTGTGCTATACTCGGCCGCATGAAAATCGTCGCTGACCTCCACATCCACTCCCATTACTCCCGGGCTACGAGTAAGAACCTCACTTTCGAACACCTGGCGCGCTGGGCGCAGCTGAAGGGCGTCCAGGTCGTCGGTACGGGCGACATTGGGCATCCCGGCTGGTTGCAGGAGATGCGCGACAAGCTCGTGCCGGCCGAGCCAGGGCTTTACCGCTTGAAGGACGAGTACGCGCATGAGGTGCAGCGGACCGTGCCGCCGGCGTGCCAGGGCATCGTGCGGTTCCTGCTCGGCGGTGAGATCAGCAATATCTACAAGAAGGCGGGCGCCGACGGGCAGCCCCGCACGCGCAAGGTCCACAACGTCGTCTTTGCACCCGACCTCGACGCGGTAGCAGCTCTGCAAGCCCGGCTCGAAAAGATCGGCAACATCCGCTCGGACGGCCGCCCGATCTTGGGGCTCGACTCGCGCGACCTGCTCGAAACGCTGCTCGAGGTCGACCCCGCTTGCCACCTGATCCCCGCGCACATCTGGACGCCGTGGTTCTCGCTGCTCGGGTCGAAGTCGGGCTTCGACCGCGTCGACGAATGTTTCGGCGACCTGACCTCTCACATCTTTGCGGTTGAGACCGGCCTGTCCTCAGATCCCCCGATGAACTGGCGCGTGTCGCAGCTCGATCGCTACACGCTTGTGTCCAATTCCGATGCGCATTCGCCGGAGAAGCTCGCACGCGAGGCGACGCTTTTCGACACGGAGTTGTCCTACCCGGCCATCTTTGGCGCGCTTCAGACCGGCGACCCAGGCACCTACCGCGGCACGGTCGAGTTCTTCCCCGAGGAAGGGAAGTACCATCTGGACGGCCACCGGGCGTGCGGGATCGTGTGGGAGCCGGCGACGACGCGCGAGCACGGCGGCGCTTGCCCGGTCTGCGGCAAGGAAGTGACGATCGGGGTCATGCACCGTGTCGAAGAGCTTGCCGACCGCCCAGCGGGACGAGCGCCCTTGCGAACCTACCCCTTCAACAGTCTCATCCCGCTCGCGGAAGTTCTTGGCGAAGTGTTGGGCGTCGGCGCAGGCTCGGGGCGGGTGGAGCAGGAGATGCAGAAGCTGCTGGCCCGGCTCGGACCAGAGCTCGCATATCCTCCGAGAGGCCGGGCTCGAAGAGATCCGCCGGGCCGGTGGCGACCGGCTGGCCGAAGGTATTGAGCGTATGCGGCGGGGCGAGGTCGACGCGCAGGCGGGCTACGACGGCGAGTACGGGGCCATTCGTCTGTTCACCGCACGAGCCGCCGGCCATACGGTGCAGGGCGGCCTGTTCGCCGAAATCGAGACCCATGCCGGTCGGGCCTGAGCCCGCGGAGCCCGGCGCTCCTGTGCAAGCCCCGGCAGCGCCAGACGCCGACACGGCGCAGGAGGAGACCGCAGTCGGAGATGGGTGGCAGGCGTCGTTCTTCGACCTCGACGCCGGTTTGGAGCCGGAAGCGCCGGTCGCAGGGTCAGGCGGCTTCACCGTGCCCGTTGCGGCCCTGCTGGGCGGCCTGAACGAGGCACAGCGCGAGGCGGTGCAGTGCGTGGACCGCTCTGTCGTCATCTCGGCCGGCCCGGGCACCGGCAAAACCCGCACGCTCACCCACCGTATCGCTTTCCTCGTGCTGCAGCAAGGCGTTGCGCCCGAATCGATCCTGGCCATTACGTTTACGAACAAGGCGGCCGAGGAGATGGCCGAGCGGCTCGCCGCGCTGCTGGGCAAGCGCAGCGCCGGCATCACGGTCAAGACCTTCCATGCGTTCGGCGCATCCCTGCTGCGTGAGTACGGGCGGCTGCTCGGCATTGATCCGCGATTTCGTCATTTGCAGCGAAGAAGATCGAGGCGTGCTCCTGCGCTGGGCCTGCCCCCACTTGTCCCAGTCCGAGCTCCAAGCGACGCTCGACGCGATCGGCGAGGCGAAGAACCAACTGCTAAGGCCCGAGGAACTGGAGCCGGAGCCGGCGGCCCGGTACTGCGGCGTACGAAACCGCGTTGGCGGGCAGTCATGCGCTGGATTTCGACGACCTGGTCGCCAAATGCGTGCGGCTGCTGGAAACCTGTCCTGACGTGTTGGCGGCCGTCCGGGCGCGCTACCGCTGGCTCTCCGTGGACGAGTACCAGGACGTCAACGCGGCGCAGGTGCGCCTGCTGGCGCTGCTGGCCCAGGGCGGGGCGAATCTGTGCGTCATTGGCGACCCCGACCAGGCCATCTACGGCTTTCGGGGCTCGGACCGCGGCTACTTCCTCGCCTTTCAGCAGGAGCATCCCGAAGCGGCAGCGCTGCATCTCTCGGAGAACTACCGATCGACGCAGGTGATCCTCGACGCGGCCGTGCAGGTCATCTCGGGTGAGACCGAGCACGTCTGGGCCGCGCGACCTGCGGGCGGTTCAGGCGTTTGCGGATTTCGCCGACCAGGTCAAGCTGGACGTCTACCACGGGCCCACGGACCGCGCCGAGGCCGAGTACGTCGTGCACCAAATTGAGCAGATGGTGGGCGGCACCAGCTATTTCTCGCTGGACTCGGGCCGCGCCGCCGGCGACGTGCCCGAAATATCGCGGTCGTTCGCCGACTTTGCGGTGCTCTACCGGCTTGGAAGCCAGAGCCGGCTGCTGATCGAGGCGTTCGATCGTTCCGGCATTCCGTATCAGACGGTCGGGCACGCGCCCTTGCACACGGAGCCGGACGTGCGCGCAGTTCTCGCTCACCTGTGGCTCCTGCAAAACCCGCTTTCGCGGCTGCACTGGCTTGCCGTGCTCGATGCCTCAAAGACGAGCGGCGCACCGGCCGCCGCCGACCGCATCCTGGCCCGTCTCGAAAGGGAGGAGAGCGGCAGGCGATCGTTGAGCCGTGCCCTGGCCGACGTGGCGAGCGATGCAGGCAGAGGCGCCGATGGGCAGCTCTTGCGGCTCAGCAAGCTCTATGGCGAGCTGCAGGGCCGGAGCAGCGTGACGCGGGCCGTCGAGCGGGTCTGGCAGTACCTGCAGGCCGAGCGGCCGGGGTTCGAGGCTCGGCACACGTCGACCAACTGCTGCGCCTGGCCGGCCCCTTCGGTGATGGCCTGCGCGACTTCCTCCTGGCCCTGGTGCTGCGCGCCGAGACCGACGCCTACGATCCCCGGGCCGACCGCGTGACGCTGATGACGCTGCATGCGGCGAAGGGGCTGGAGTTCCCCGTGGTCTTTATGGTGGGCTGCGAGGAAGGCTTGCTGCCCTACAGTCGCAAGGGCGAAACGCCGGACGTCGACGAAGAGCGGCGACTGTTCTACGTGGGCATGACCCGGGCGGAGCAGAAACTGGTGCTTTGCCATGCCCGCAAGCGGTGGCTCTTCGGGCAAGCGATGGAGAACCCGGCGTCGCGCTTCCTCGACGATATCGAGGCAGCGCTCAAGGTGCTCAAGCAGATGGAGGCGCGGCGCAGAGAGCCCAAAGAGGGGCCTTCACAACTGGCGTTGTTCTAGCGGGTAATCGGGCCTAAACACAAAGGCACAAGGACACGAGGAGAAGAACTGCTCGTCGTGTCCTTGTGCCTTTGTGTTTTGGTATGACTTATCGCAGGGCCAGCGTGCTCACCGCCTGCTGTACCGCCTGGATGAACGGGAACTGCCAGAAGCCCAGGGCGATCGTTCCCGCTGCGGCCAGGACGACCACCGCCCAGACCGGCCAGCCATTTTTGGGCAGGTCCGCGCCGGACGGTCGGGGCTCAGACATGAACATGGAGACGGTGACGCGCAGGTAGTAGAAGGCGGCGATGGCGCTGTTGATCACCGCGATGATCGCCAGCCAGACCATGCCGGACTGCACGGCCGCGCCGAACACGTACAGCTTGCCGAAGAACCCGGCGAGCGGCGGGATGCCGGTCAGCGCGAACATGAAGATCGCCATGAGCACGGCCAGCGCCGGCTGCCGGCTCGAAAGGCCCGCCATCCGCTCGATCGACACGTCGTTTTCCTCACGGCGCTGCACGGCCAGCAGCACCGCAAACGCGCCCAGATTCATGAAGGTGTAGACGAGCAGGTAATAGAGCGAGGCCTGCGCACCCTGTGCGGTGCCCGTGGCCAGCCCAACGAGAACATAGCCGGCCTGCGCGATGCTGGAATACGCTAGCATGCGCTTGAGGCTGGTCTGCCGCAGCGCGGCCAGGTTGCCGATTGTCATCGTGAGCACGGCCAACACCGCGAGGCCGATGAGCCAGGGCCGGTCGTAGCTGACAAACGATCCCAGCACGCGGATCAGCGAGGCGAACGCTGCGGTCTTGGTCGCGACGGACATGAACGCGGTCACGGACGTCGGCGCGCCCTGGTAAACGTCGGGGGTCCACTGGTGGAACGGCACCAGCGCGACCTTGAAGCCGTAGCCGACCAGCAAGAGCCCGATACCGATCGGCAGCAGCGGCGCAAAGGGCAGGGTCACCGACAAAGGCGCCATACCCTGGCTGATCTGGGTCAGGTTCGTCGTCCCGGTCGCCCCGTAGATCAGGGCGATGCCATAGAGGAAGAAGCCGCTGGCGAACGCGCCCAGCAGGAAGTATTTCAGCGATGCTTCGGCCGAGCGGGCGTCGCGCCGGTTGTAGCCGGAAAGGATGTACAGCGCGAGCGAGAAGATCTCCAGGCCGAGGAAGATGATCAGGAAGTCGTTCCCCTTCGCCATCGCGATCATGCCGGCGCTGGCCAGGAGGATGAGCGCATAGTACGGGCCGGGATGCCGCGTGAAATCTTCGGTGCGCTGGACGGCAAGCAGAATCGCCAACCCGGCCGCGATCAGACACCGCGGTGGCGGCGAAGAGTCCGAGCTCGTCTGCCAACGACATGCCCTGGAAGTCAGGTGAGGCCGGCCGCACAAGCCACATCTCGGCGCCGGCGGCAATCACTGCCACCAGGCTGAACCAGCCCAGGATGCGCTTGTTCTTGAGGATCACGTCTGCCAGCAGCAGGAGCAGCGATGCCACGACCAGGATGACCTGCGGCATGATTGCCAGTATGTTCAACGTAGGAAAGTTCATCGCACTTGCCCCTACTTGTCGATCGTTGTACCGGCGCTCGTCAGGCCGGCGGGCGCCATGCTCACGGCGGGCGCTCGGCGGTTGACCGCGTCTGCCACCGCTTGAGCCGATGGGTTGATCTTGTCGAAGAACAGGTTCGGGAACAGGCCGATCACGAAGAACAGGATGATCAGCGGAACAAGCGTGATGACTTCACGCGGCCCCAGGTCGCGCACCTGCTGGTTTTCCGGCTTCGTGACGGGTCCGTGCAGCATGAGCCGGATGGCCCCCAGGAGGTACCAGGCGGCGACGATGATGCCCAGCGTGCCGAATACCGCAAAGACCGGGTTCGTCTGGAACGCGCCGAGCAGGATGTTGAACTCGCCGACGAACCCGTTCAGCCCGGGCAGGCCGACCGACGAGAGCGCCACAATGATGAACAGGAACCCGTAGACGGGGATCGTCTTCCACAAGCCCCCATATTCCGAGAGCAGCCGGGTGTGCCGCCGGTTGTACAGCATGCCGACCATGAGGAACAGGGCGCCGGTGCTCAACCCGTGGTTGACCATCTGCAGCGTCGCGCCCGCGATGCCCTGGCTGTTCAGCGCCATAATGCCCAACATGACGAAGCCGAGGTGGGCCACCGACGAATAGGCGACGAGCGATTTGACGTCTTTCTGCACGAGCGCCACCAGGCCGCCGTACAGGATGCCCACGATCGCAAGCGCCGCGATCCAAGGCGCAAAGGTTTGCGTGGCATCGGGGAAGAGCGGCAGGCAGAAGCGCACGAAGCCGTACGTGCCCATCTTCAGCAGGACGGCCGCCAGGATGACTGACCCACCCGTCGGCGCCGCCACGTGTGCGTCGGGCAGCCAGGTGTGAAACGGGAAGATCGGCACCTTGACCGCGAACGCCAAGGCAAAGGCCAGGAAGAGCCACGTCTGCGCACCGGCCGGGATGCGCTGAGCCTGGAGCTGCAGCAGGTCGAACGTGCCGCCTTGGGCATAGAGCACCAGGATGGCGACCAGCATCAGCGCGCTGGCGGCGAACGTGTACAGGAAGAACTTGAGCGCGGCATAGATGCGCCATGACATCGTGCGCCCGAGGAAGGTATACGTGCCGTGTGCGTCGCCCCAGCCGCCAATCAGGAAGTACATGGGGATCAGCGTGAGCTCCCAGAAGACGTAGAACAACACCAGGTCGAGCGAGACGAACACGCCGATCATCCCCGCTTCGAGCGCCAGGATGAGGAACAGGTAGGTTTTGACCTGTTTGTCGACGCCTTCCCACGAGAAGAGGATGACCAAGGCCGTGATGAGCGTGGTCAGCAGCACGAGAAACAGGCTCAGTCCGTCGACGCCGACGAAATACTGGATGTTGAACTGGGGCACCCAGGGCAGCCGTTCGACAAACTGCATGCCCGGCTCGCCCGTCTTCCACCATGCAAAGAGCAAGCAGGATACGGCGAACGTGAGCAGGCTGACTGCCAGCGCAAACCATTTAGGCGCGCGCTTGCCGGGCAGGAGCAGCAGCACCAGCCCGCCCACCAGTGGGAGGAAGGTGATAATGGATAGCAACGGGATATTGAGGTTCATAACCGCTCGTTTCGCTTGGGTCGCCAGGCCGAATGGTCGCCCGATCGACTACCGGATAGCCAGCCAGGCCAACAGTGCCACCGCGCCGAACAGCATCGCCAGCGCGTAGAGCCCCACCATGCCGCTCTGCAGGCGGCGCACCTGCGAACCCAGCCAGCCGGTTGCGCCGGCCAGGCCGTTCACCGCACCGTCGATGCCGCCCCGGTCAAAGACCCGGGCCAGCCAGTCGCCGATCGCCCGCAGCGGGTTGACGATGATCATGTTGTAGAGTTCGTCGACGTAGTACTTGCGGTCCACCCACTCGGCCACGGGGCCGAGCGCGGCGCGGAAGCGCTTGGGCAGGCTCGTGTCGACGATGTAGGCGCGGTAAGCGAGATAGGCGCCGGCAATCGCAATCAAACCTGATACGGCCAACAGGATCAGCTCGACGACGAGGTTCGGATGAACCGCGGGGGCAGCCGCACCCGCGGCCTCGAAGGCGGGCTCGAGCGCCGGGTCGATGATTGACAGGCTGGGCAGGCCAAGATAACCGGTCAGGAGCGCGCCGGCAGCCAGGAGGATGAGCGGGATGGTCATCACCCGGGGCGATTCGTGCGCCGAATTGAACAGCTTCTTGTCCCGCTCCTGGCCCCAGAAGGCCATGAAGAGCATGCGGAACGAATAGACGGCGGTCATAAAGGCGGTGACCGCACCGACGGCCCACAGCGGGATCGAATACTCAAACGCGTTGAAGAGAATGGCGTCCTTGCTGAAGAAGCCGGACAGCAGCGGGATGCCCGCGAGTGCGCCCACACCCACAACGAAGGTCCAGTAGGTCGTCGGCATCTTGACGCGCAGGTTGCCCATCTTCCGAATATCCAGCTCGCCGTGCAGGCCGTGCATCACGCTGCCCGCGCCGAGGAACAGCAGGGCCTTGAAGAACGCGTGCGTGACCAGGTGAAAGATGGCGGCCGGATAGGCGCCGACGCCCACTGCGATGAACATAAAGCCGAGCTGCGAGACGGTCGAATAGGCCAGGATGCGCTTCATATCGGTTTGCGCGAGGGCAATGGTGGCTGCGATGAACGCAGTCGCCACGCCGATCCAGGCCACCCAGTTGCCCGTCGTCGGCGCCAATTCGAACAGCGGGGCCGAACGAGCGATCATGTACACGCCGGCGGTCACCATGGTCGCGGCATGAATCAGGGCGGAAACCGGTGTCGGACCTTCCATGGCGTCGGGGAGCCAGACGTAGAGGGGGATCTGCGCGCTCTTGCCCGTCGCTGCCAACAGCATGAGCATAGTGGCTGCGACCACCGCGGCGCTGCCCACGGCCCACACTTGCGGCGCTTTCGCAAACACCTCCGTGAACTGCAGCGAGCCAAGCCCCGTAAAGATAATCATGATAGCGAGCAGCAGGCCGAAGTCGCCGATGCGGTTGACGATAAAGGCTTTCTTGCCTGCGTCCGCCGCGGAGGGCTTTTCGAACCAGAAACCGATCAGCAGGTATGAGGCCAGGCCCACGCCTTCCCAGCCGACGAACATCAGCAGGTAGTTGTTCGCCAGGATCAGCGTCAACATCATGAGGATGAAGAGGTTGAGATAGGCGAAGAAGCGCGGGAAGCGCGGATCGTCGTGCATGTAGCCGGTAGAATAGACGTGGATCAGGAAGCCGACGCCCGTGACCACCAGGGCCATCACAACCGAGAGCTGGTCGATGAGCAGGGCCGCATCGACCTTGAAGTTGCCGACGAGCATCCACTGCCACAGGAAGACCTGGTGCTTGCGCTCTTCGCCGGGCAGGCTGAACAACTGTACGGCAACCGCGACGGCCACTGCAAAGCTCAGGAAGACCATGGCCGGCGCGATCCAGCCGACCGCCTTGCGCCCCAGCCGCCTGCCGAAGAGCGAAATGACCAGCGCGCCCAGCGCCGGAAAAACGAGCATCAACCAGGCATAATCAAGCATGCTGTCACCTTTCGGGTGTTAGCCCGACCGCTTCTTTATCCCTTCAACAGGTTCATGTCTTCGATGTTGGTCGTATCTTTGTGCCGGATTACGGCCATGACGATCGCCAGGCCGATGGCAACTTCGGCGGCCGCGACGACCATGACCATCAGCACGAAGATCTGGCCGTGGATCTGGAGGAAATGGCGCGCGAGCGCGGCGAACGTCAGGTTCACCGCGTTGAGCATCATTTCCACCGACATGAAGATGATCAGCACGTTGCGCCGGAGCAGCACGCCCAGCGCGCCGATGGTAAACAGGACGGCGCTGAGCACCAGGTAGTAGGTGGTCGGGACCATAGACGGTTACTCTCTCGTATCTGTAGTGGCGACCCATGGTCGCCGCGGGCGAGCGCGGCTCACCCCTGCCAGGCTTGGCGCCACCGGTTTTACTTCTCCGGCGGCCGTGCCAGCACCACCGCGCCGATCATGCCGACCAGCAGCAGCACCGAGGCCAACTCGAACGGCAGGATGTAGTCGGTGTAGAGCACCGACCCGATGGCTTGCACGGTGCCCATGCCGAACGCGGCCACGTCGCCCGTCTGCGGGTAGAGTTGGCCCGACACGATTCCGTAGCCGACGCCCGCCAGCAGCAGCAGGCCCAGCACGACGGCCAGGATGCGCGACCAACCCAGGCGCTTCATGAACGGGCGGTTTGGATCGCGGATGTCGTTCAAGTCGCCGCCGCCCAGGAGCATGACGACGAAGAGGAACAGCACCACGATCGCGCCGGCGTAGACGATGACCTGCACCGCGGCCAGGAACTGTGCCTGGAGCATGACGTACATCGCGGCCAGGGACGCGAAGTTCGTCAGCAAGAACAGGGCGCTGTAGATCGGCCGCCTGCTGACGATCACGCCCACGGCTGCCACGATGGCGATGAGACTGAACACGATGAATAAGAACATTCCTGCCTCCGGAAAGCCGTTCAACACAAAGGCACGAAGACACAACGCCTGATAGAACTTCGTGTCTTTGTGTTAAGGGCTGCCGCTCGTGATGCTATTCTGCTCGCACAACCACGTTGGGCTGGGTGGGCTTAAGCAGCTCTTCTTTCGTCCACAGGAACCCTTCGCGGGTGTACGAAGCCGTCTCGAACTCGTGGCCGAGTACCACTGCCTCGACCGGGCAGGCCGTCTCGCAGTCGCCGCAGTAGATGCAGCGCAGGAGGTTCACTTCCCAGATCATGGCGTAGCGTTCGCCCGGGCTCACAGGATGCTCGGGGTCGTTCTCCGCGGCTTCCACGTGAATGGCGTTCGTGGGGCAGGCCGCCTCGCACAACATGCAACCGATACACCGTTCCAGCCCGTTCTCGTAACGCCGTAGCTCATGCCGTCCCCGAAAGCGCGGGTACATGGGCACAGGCTGTTCGGGATATTGCCACGTCACCGGGCCCTTTACCAGGTTCTTGAAGGTGATGCCGAAACCCCTGACGATTTCGAAGACACCCCTAAAGGAATCGCTTACAGCCATTACAGCACCTCAAACAGTGCGCTCAGACGAGCGTCACAATCACGGCAGTCACGGCCAGGTAGACCAGCGCCACCGGGAAGAGCCAGGTCCAGCAGAACTTGAGCAGCTGATCGTACCGCGGGCGAGGCACAGCGGCGCTCGTCCAGATGAACAGGAAGATCAGGGCAATGACCTTGGCGACGAAGTACAGCGGGCCCAGGAACGGCAGTTGATCGACGAACGGGCCGCGCCAGCCGCCGAAGAACACCGACACCGCGACGCCGCAGGCGCCGATAATGTGCAGGTACTCGGTCATGTAGAACAGGGCGAACTTGATGCTGCCGTACTCCGTCTGGAAGCCGGCCACCAACTCGTTCTCCGTTTCCGGGAAGTCGAACGGCTTGCGGCTGGTTTCGGCCAGCATGGTGATGAAGAAGAACGGGAACGCGATCCAGATCCACAGCCACAGCCAGATGGGCCGGTTCATTTCGACGATCTGGTTGAGGCTGAGCGTGCCGTAGCCGTCCTTCGTGCCCAGCGTCGTGGTCAGGACCAGCGCCAGCAGCAGCATGCCCATCGGCAGTTCGTAGGAGAGCATCTGCGCACTGGTGCGCAGCGCGCCGAGCAGCGAGTACTTGTTGTTGCTGGCGTAACCGCCCAGGATGACGCCGTAGACGCCCACGCTCGCAACGGCCAACACCCACAGGAATCCGATGTTGACGTCGGCCACCTGCAGCGAGATCTGCCGGCCGAAGAGCGTAAAGCCGGGCCCCACCGGAACCACCGCAAAGATCAGGAGCGCCGGCGCGATGGCGAGTGCGGGCGCGATCACGTAAAGCAGCTTGTCGGCGCGGGCGGGGATGATCTCTTCCTTGAAAATCATCTTGAGCGCATCGGCGATAGGGTGACCCAGGCCGAACAGCCAGGCCCGGTTGGGCCCGATCCGCAGCTGAAAGCGGCCGATGAGCTTGCGCTCGAACCAGGTGGCGTATGCGAACCCGGTGAGCAGGATCACTACCAGGATGATTGACTTGATCGCCGGGATCAGAATCAGGGTAATCCAGTCCATGCCGCTACTCCGACGCCAAGCTGGCGAGTGGTGCGTGGTCGGCCGCTGTCACAGCGGGTGAAAGGGCTACGGAGACGCTCTCTCCGCGGCCGGCGCCGAGGGTTTCTGCGGGAAGCCCGGGCAACCCGAACGGGATCCAGGCCGTACCCGCCTGCACGGAAGCATCGGCGCGCAGCGCAACGCTGACGCTGCCCAGCGCGGAGGTGATCGTCACCTGGCTGCCTTCAGCCAACCGCACTGCAGCGAGGTCACCCGGGTTCAGGGCCACGAACGGCGCCGGCAGCCGGTCACGCAGCTGGGCTGCGGCGTGCTGCATGAGCGTTCCGCCGTCCCACAGCCACGGACCGCCGGTTAGTGTGAACTGCCCGGCTGGCGCGGCTGCGACCGGCTGCACGTCGAGCGGCTCGAACCGCCGCGGGGGGCGAACCAGCGCGCTCGCCGGCCATTGCAGGCCCTGATCGGTCAGGTTCTCCCAACGCAGCGCGCCGTAGACGGGCACGGCCTTGCTGATCTCTTCCAGCACGGCCTGGGCCGTCTGGTAGCTCCACGGCTTCGGCGCGGGCGCGCCCTTGGCGGCCGTTCGCGCGCGTTTCTTGCGCTTCCAGTCGGGCACACCGTCGGCCGGAGCCTGCGGACAGCGTGCGCCGTGGCCTGCACGGCGATCCAGCGCTCCGCGAGCAGCGTCATCACGGCCCAGCCGGGCAGGGAGTTCTGGATCGAATCGATGGCGTCGGGCGCGCGCTGCACCCTTCGCTCGAGGTTGGTATACGTGCCGTTCGTCTCGGCCCAGGTCGTTGCGGGCAGGACGACGTGCGCCAGTTTCGCGGTCTCGGTGAGGAACAGGTCTTGCACGACGAGAAAGTCGAGCTGACGCAACGCCTCGGCCGTCTTCGGCGACGCTGCCGGGTCGGCTTCCATTACGAACAGCCCGCGCACGCCGCCGTCCAGCATCTGCTGGTACGTCTGGCCCGGCTCGGCCGGCGGCTGCACGCCCCACAGCTTGCCCAAGCCGGTCGCGCACGCCGGCCTCGCCCACCGGCAGGTGGCCCGGCAAGCTATCGGCCACGACGCCCATGTCGCGCAGGCCCTGCCCGTTCGCCTCGTGCCCGACGTAGGCGAGCTTGTCGCCCGCGCCGAGCAGCACCGCCACGTTACCCAGGGCCGCCAGGGTTTGCCGGCCGCGCTCGCCCCGGGCCGCGTCGGGCCCGTAGATGAAGAGCGGCGCCTTGGCGGCGAGCAAGGTATCGACCGCCGCGGCGATGTCGGGCCGTGGCGCGCAGCGTCAGCGCCACCGCGCCCGCGGGCTGAGCCGGCCGGCTCGTCGCGGCGGGCTGGGGTCTAGGTCCGCGGGCCGCGCCCGGCTCGGGCTTCTGAGCCTGTGCCTGGCTGGCTTTCTTCGTCTGCAGGGCCGCGGCCAGCTCGCTCAACGCCAGTGCTTCGTCGCCGGGCCGGGCTGAGATGAAAACGCTGCCGCTCACCCGCGGGTCGTCGACATAGCGTGCCGCCTCGATCTTGCGAGGGTTGATGATGACCAGTTTCGCGCTCTTGCGGCGCACCGCCCGCTTGATATGCAGATCGAGCACCGGTGCGGCCTCGCTGGGGTCGAACCCTACGAGCACAATCACGTCGCTCTTGGCGATGTCGGCGATGGCGGGCAGCCCGGTTGGCAGCGCCGCCACCGACGCGCCCTCGGAGAAGTCCACGTTGTTCGTGCCCACGAGGGTGCGGAAGAATTTCTGGAGCAGGTAGCCCGACTCGTTCGAGACGCGGCCGGCCGCAATGCCGCCTACGGCGTTGGGCCCCTTCTGTTCTGCGAGCGCTTCAAAGCCTTCGACGACTGCCGCAATCGCTTCCTGCCAGGTGGCCTCGCGCAGTTGGCCGCCTTGCCGGATCATCGGCGACTTCAGGCGCCCCGGATGGTCCACGTGCTGGTGCAGGAACCGGCCCTTGTCGCAGATCCACTCGTCGTTGACGGCCATGTTCTCGCGTGCGACGATCCGGCGCAGCGTGTGCACACGTTCGTCAAGCCGTACGTTGCAGCCGACCGGGCAGTGCGTGCAGACACTTGGCGTCCGGCGCAGCTCCCACGGCCGGTAGCGGAAACGGGCCACCCGGTTGGTCAGCGCGCCCACGGGGCAGATGTCGATGATGCTGCCCGACGTCTTCGCATCGACCGGCTTGCCGGGGAACACGTCGATGATCGTCTCGCCCCCGCGCTCGAACAGGCCGATCTGGGGCTTATCTTCCCACTCTTCCAGGTAACGGATGCAGCGCCAGCACAGAATGCAGCGCTCCTGGTCCAACATGATCAGGTCGCTGATCGGGTAGTGCTTCTGCTTGCGCCGCTTGACCTCTACGAACTTGCTCGCGCCGGGACCGTACTCCATCGTATTGTCCTGTAGCGGGCACTCGCCGCCCTTGTCGCAAATGGGGCAGTCGAGCGGGTGATTGATCAGGATGAAGCCCAGCACGGCTTCGCGCGCCTGCTGGACCTGCTCGCTGTCCGTCCGGACCGCCATCCCCTCGTTGACGCGCACGGTGCAGGCGGTGTCGAGGCGGCTGCCGCGCGGGCCCGGAAACTCGACCAGGCACATGCGGCACGCACCGAGCGGGTCCAGCTTAGGATGCGAGCAGAAGATCGGGATGTCGACGCCGGCGGCTTTGGCCGCGTCGATCACCAGCGTCCCTGCCGGGACCTGGACCTTGATGTCATTGATGGTCACGTTGACCAAATCAGCCATAGAAAACCTCAGTTGCTCAATGCGCTAGCGTTTGCACTGGCTAGTACGGTTGAATCACCTGTAAGCCGGAAACCGGTTCGAAATGACGCACGTTGCGCGTGTACACGACGAGGTCATGTTCGATAGCCGTAGCCGCGATGAGGGCGTCCGGTATGGCAAGGCCGTGGCCCAGGAACAGCGCCTCGATGAGACGGTATGCGGTCTGAGATGCCGGGCCACTAACCGGCAGCACCATCACCTCATTCAGCATCCGTTGAACCTGGCGCAACTCGCCCGTAGCGCGGCATCCCCGGATGAGCTCCATGGCGGAAATGATGCTGATGCGGACGGCATCGGCAGCATATCGCTCGGTCAGGAACTGCTTTGCTTCTGCGACGCCACGGGCGCTGTCTACCAGGACGTCAGTGTCGATCAGTCCTGCCGGTCTGAGCGTGTCTCCCATTTGACTCTTTCCTCGCGAACCCATGCCGCCCCGTCGCGCATATCGGTTCGATCGGCCCACATGCCGAAGAACGCCAGATTTGAGAACGCCTCGCCGGCTTCGCGCTGAGATCGCTCTGCATCTTCGACCGTTTCGACCCGCACGTAAACCTCAGTGCCGTCCGGATAACCCAGGTTCTTCGGAAAGATGATGCTCTTGCCTTTGATCTTCCCTCGCTCTATCGCCGTCATCGCTCGCTCTCCCTACCACTCCACACCGGTCCTTATCGCTTCACCGTCGGCTGGTTGAACTTCTCTTCCTGGGGCAGCGCCGGCGACGTCACGCCCGACGGCACGCCGGGATCGGGCCGGTAGACCGGCCGGATCGGGATGACGGGCTGCTGGTGGGCGCCGGCAATCGCCTGTTCGAACTCGGGCCGGAACTTGGCCAGGTTACTCTGCAGGCCCCAGACCGCCGCGAACGAGAACGGGCAGAAGCTCTTGCCGGCGATCATATCCGCGATGTAGAGCATCAGCCCGATGTCGTCGGTCTTGCCCTCGCCGCGCTCCACCCGCTCCAGGATATCCTCCAGCCAGCCCGTGCCCTCGCGACACGGCGTGCACTTGCCGCAGCTCTCTTCCCGGTAGAACGACAAGGTCCGCCGGGCCACTTCCACCATGCTCTGGTTCTTGCCGATGACGATGACCGCGGCCGCGCCCAGGCTCGAGCCCTGCTTGGCGACGGCGTCGAAGTCCATCGGCGTATCGATCTGGTTCTCGTCAAGCAACTGCATGGACAGGCCACCCGGCACCACCGCCTTCAGGCCCTCGGCCTCATCCGTCAGGCCACCGCCCCACTCGTAAATCAGCTCGCGCAGTGTGACGCCGTGCGGCAGTTCATACAGGCCGGGCTTCTGCACCTGTCCGCTCACGCAGTAGATGCGGAAGCCGGTGCTGTTGGGGGTGCCCCACTGCTTGTACCAGTCCGCGCCGCTCTTCAGCACGTGCGGCACGTTGCTGATGGTCTCGACGTTGTTGACGATGGTCGGCTTGCTGTACAGGCCGGCGACCGCGGGGAAGGGCGGCTTGAGCCGCGGATGGCCGCGGTAGCCTTCGAGCGAGGTCAACTCCGCGGTCTCTTCGCCGCACTCGTATGCGCCCGCGCCCCGGTGCACCACGATCTTGAGCTTCTTTCCGGTCCCGCCCGCGCCGCGGTCGGCGAATAGGTTGTCGCCCAGGATGCCGCGGGCCTCGGCCTCCGCGATGGCGCCCATCAGGCGCTCGGCCGCAAAGTAATACTCGCCGCGCACGTAGATGAACGCGCGCTCGGCCTCGATCGCATAGCACGCCAGGATGATCCCCTCGAGGAGCTGGTGGGGGTCGTATTCCATGATCATGCGGTCTTTGAACGTGCCCGGCTCGGACTCGTCCGCGTTGACGACCAGGTAGCGGGGGTACACGCCCTGCGGGATGAAGCTCCACTTTTGCCCTGCGGAGAAGCCGGCGCCGCCGCGCCCGCGCACGTTCGCCGCCTTCATCTCGTCGATGACCTGGGCCGGCGTCTTGCCGCCGCTGAGCACCGCCCGAGCGGTCTCGTAGCCGCCGTCCTCGAGGTAGGAGTCGAGCGTGTGCGAGTTCGGTTTGTCCACCCGCCCCAGCAGGAAGTTCGTGTCGGGCCGGCCACCATGCCGGTAGGGACCGGTGGGCCAGCGCTCCGTCGTGTCAAACCCCTGGCCCGAGCCGATCAGCGCCAGCGCCTCGTCCAGCTTTTCGGGCGTGTCCAGTTCCTCGAAGTACCGGATCTTCTGCGTCTTCTTCTCGGTGCACATGAACATGGGCGCGGTCGCGCAGGCGCCCAGGCATTCGACGTGGCCTAGCGTGAACTTGCCGTCCGGGGTGGTTTCCCCGAAGGGAATCCCGAGCCGCTCCTCGAGCATCTTCGTGAGCTTGCTCGACCCGCGCAGCATGCACGGGACGTTGTCGCAGACTTCGATCGTGTATTCGCCCGGCTCGTGATGGACGTTATACATATGGTAGAAGCTGGCGAATTCGCCCACTTCCGCCTCGTCCAGCCCAAAGAGCGCGCCCACCTCGGCCATGACCCCCGACGGCAGCCAGCCGTTCTCCCGCTGGGCGACGTAAAGTGCCGGCCCCAGCGCGGAGCGGGGAACGGGATAACGGGCCTGAAGCGCCCGGATTTCAGCAATAGCGTTTTCCGATAGCACGTAGTCCTCCGTGGGACCGGGGTCAGCTTACATGAAGAACCAAAGAACTCACTCGGCACGAAGGTTTGCGGACTTCGTGAACCTCTGGTTCTTTGATGCTTCCTGTAGAAGCGGCCCTCACCGATCTACATCACCCAAAACGATATCCACCGTGCCGATGTTGACCACCAGGTCGGCCAGCAGCCGGTTCTTTGACATGGTATTCAGCGCCTGCAGGTTGTGGAAGGAGGGCGTCCGGTACCGCAGGCGGTACGGAATGCCTGACCCGTCACTAACCAGGTAGAAGGCGTGCTCGCCGCGCGGGCTCTCCGACAGCTCGTAAATCTCGCCCTTCGCCGGCGTCATCCCCTCGGTGTTCAGCTTGAAGTGGTGGATGACCGCCTCCATGCTAACGTCGAGCTCTTGTCGGGGCGGCAGGGCCATCTTGCGGTCCGCCGTCCACACCGGG
Organism: uncultured Chloroflexia bacterium; assembly: GCA_963810095.1. Classification (GTDB taxonomy): domain Bacteria; phylum Chloroflexota; class Anaerolineae; order CG2-30-64-16; family CG2-30-64-16; genus JALOOB01. The sequence goes on from CAWEMM010000002.1 coordinate 74,970, forward strand.
CCATCCGTCAGGTTCTTCAGGCCCTGCTCGACGATGCGGAGACTTTGGCGCATCTCCTCGACCCGCACCATATAGCGTGCGTAGGTGTCGCCGTCGGTGGCGGTGGGCACCTTGAAGTCGTAGTTCTCGTACCCGCTGTACGGTCGGACTTTGCGATAGTCCATTGCGAGGCCCGAGGCACGGATGATCGGACCGGTGACCGTAAGCCCGAGGCATTGGTCGACGCTCAGCTTGCCAACGCCGACGGTGCGCGCCTTCCAGACCGGGTTCTCAGTCATGAAGCGTTCGTACTCGTCGAATCGCCCGGGGAAGGTCTTCAGGATGTCGCCCACCCGGTCGACGAAGCTGTGAGGCACATCGCGCCAGATGCCGCCCGGCCGGATATACGAGGTGGTCAAGCGGGCGCCGCTAACCAGCTCGAAAATGTCAAGCAGCTGCTCGCGCTCGCGGAACGCGTACATCAGCATGGCGTGACTCATGCCGGCCGCATCCATGACGTGCGTGCCCAGCCAGAGCAGATGCGAGGCGATGCGCTGAAGCTCGGCCATGATGACGCGGATCGCCTGCGCCCGGGGCGGAATTTCGACGCCCATCAGCTTCTCGACTGCCAGCGAGTAGCTCAGGTTGTTGCACATGGACGAGACATAGTCCGACCGGTCGGTGTAGGGCAGGAAATCCTTGTAGCGGATGCTCTCGCCTTGCTTCTCGAAGCCCGAGTGCAGGTAGCCCAGGTCAGGATACGCTGCGACCACCGTCTCGCCGTCGAGCTCGACCACCACCCGCAGCACGCCGTGCGTCGAGGGGTGATGGGGGCCCATGTTGAGGATCATGTGCTTGTTGGCGTCGGACTGCTTGGGCGGCACCTGCTGCACGGCCTTCGCCTCGATGATCTGCCGACCGAAGCTTTCGAATTCTTCGTCTTCCCAGGTCATCGAGAAGGGCACCGGCTCTCCGCCGCGGGGAATGTCTTTGCGCAGCGGGTGATTGGGCCAGGTGTGGGGCATGAACATGCGGCGCAGATCCGGATGGCCGTCGTACCGGATGCCCATCAGGTCGTAAGATTCGCGTTCGGGCCAATCTGCCCCCGGCCACAGCGAGGTCAGGCTGGGCAGCGCGGGCGAGTCGCCCCCCGGCGCAGGCACTTTCAGGCTCAAGCGGCGCCAGTTCTTCGTCGACAGCAGCTGGTAGATGCCGGTGAAGCGCTCACGGCCGGTGTAGCCCGGGTACTTGCTCCAGTCGACCGCGGTCAGGTTGGCCAGGTGGCGGAAGCTGAGGTCAGGGTCGTCGCGCAGCAGCCGGGCAACGCCGAGCAGGTCCTGTGACCGGACGGTCAGCGTCGTCTCGCCCCGGTGCGTGTATGTACTGAGGATCGCCTCGGGGAACCGCGCGCGGATCTTGTCGGCCGCAAGCGCTGCGGCTGCGACGTCGGTCACGGGGGCCTCCGAGGCGACAGCGGTTTCGGCAGGAATTGTGTCAATCATGCTTTACCTCGCAGCCCCGCGCGGCGCGCCGTTGGCCGGCTCCGCCAGCTTGACATCCACCGGGCTCGCGACCGGCTCGCGCAGCGGATTCACCGCGTCGATGCGGCTGTACTTGCGATCGCGGAACCGTTCCTTCTGGATCTTCTGCTGCAGCAGTGTCAGGCCGTACAGCAGCGCCTCGGGCCGCGGCGGGCAGCCGGGGATGTAGACGTCGACCGGCAGGATCTTGTCTACGCCCTGCACGATAGCATAATTATTGAAGGGCCCGCCCGCGCTGGCGCAGATGCCCATCGCAATGACCCACTTGGGCTCGAGCATCTGGTCGTAAATGCGCTTGATGACCGGGGCCATTTTCTGGCTTACTCGGCCGGAGACAATCAGCAAATCGGCCTGCCGCGGCGAAGCACGGAAAACCTCGGAGCCGAACCGGGCAATATCGAAACGGCTCCCGCCGGCCGCGATCTGTTCGATCGCACAGCAGGCGAGGCCGAATGTCAGCGGAAAGATGGACCACTTGCGGCCCCAATTGACCGCGTTTTCCAGAGTCGTCGTAACAAAGCCCTCATCGGGCAGTTTTTCTTCCAGACCCATTACTCACACTCCGCCAATGTGGCTGCGCCGAACCCGCACCTTACTGCCACTTGAACGCGTCGTTCTTCCACGCGTAGACAAACCCAACGAGCAGAATCACGACGAAAATCGCCATTTCGATGAGCCCAAACAATCCGAGCTTGCGGGCGGCCACGGCCCACGGATACATCAGGATGACCTCGACATCGAACAGGATGAAGAGGACCGCCACCAGGTAGAACTGGACCGGGAAGCGGCGCTGGGCGTCGCCGAAGGGCAGGATGCCCGACTCGTACGGCTCGTCCTTCGCCGAGTTGCGGCGACGAGGGCCCAATAGAGCCGACACCCCGAGCGCGATGGCGGCAAAGCCAAACGCGACGACGACCATGACGAGGATCGGGAGATAGCCTTCTGGCATGACGGACTCCGCAAAAATCGGATTGCTCGACAACCACCTCAGCCGGCAGCGCGCGGGTCATGCCGGCGTCAACGACTCAACCCGGCGGGCGCGCGTTGGCGAAGTCTATCACGAACGGCGTTTCGTTGTCAAAAGAGTCCCGCAAAAGCCCCCTCCGTTGATACCAAAGGCCACATTTTGTGTGTGACGTCCGGTACAGTATAATGGCGCAGGCCGCAGCGGCCCGGATCCCTCTGGGAGCCGCGCGGATACATTCACTGAATCGCTGGCTTTGCGTTCTATATGCCGTCGTGCTACAATGCCGCGGCATTGTACGATGCTGTGGCATCTAGGGGTGCCGAAGTATCATCTGATGCGGTTGCATTGCACCGGGGTTTCTCCTAAAACCTCTTCCCGGCGCGACTACTGATAGAACGGCCATCACCGCAGCGCTCCCGTAGCTGGGCGCGCGCGGCCCAAAGGAGGGTTGACCGTGCTCTCGCAGTACGCTTTTATCGCCATTTTCGCTGTTATCGCCTTCGCGCTGCCCGTCATTGGCCTCGTCATGTCCTGGCTGATCCGCCCCAAAAAGCCCAATCCCGCAAAGAACGCTACTTACGAATGCGGCATGGAAACCATCGGCGACACCTGGGTCCAGTTTAAGGCGCAGTATTATCTTTACGCGCTCGTCTTTGTCGTCTTTGACGTCGAAGCGATTTTCGTCTTTCCCTGGGCGGTTGCCTACAACAAGCTCGGGTTGTACGCGCTGGTGGAGATGGTGCTCTTCGTCGCGATTCTGCTTGGCGGCCTGCTCTATGCGTGGCAGAAGAAAGCGCTGGAGTGGCATTGATATGAACTACATCCTGGACTTCTTTGTGAATCTCGGCAATTCGTGGACGGCCTGGCTGAGCACGTTTCTGCCTGCCTGGGGCGTGACCGCGGTCAACTATCTGCTCGTGGGCATCATCCTGGTGATGATGCCGGTGATTGCGACCCTCACACTGACGTGGATGGAGCGCAAGGTTATCGGCCGGATTCAGAACCGGATTGGACCCAACCGCGTGGGCCCGTGGGGCATCTTCCAGGCCATCGCCGACGCGGTCAAGATGCTCGATTAAGGAAGACATCGTACCCTCCGGGGCCGATCGTCCCGTGTTCAACCTGTCGCCTATCCTGATCGCCGGCGCGGCCGCGCTGCTCTGGGCCGTCATCCCGTTCGGCAAGGGCATGATCGGGCAGGACTTGAACGTGGGCGTGCTCTACCTGGTCGCCATCGGCTCGATCACGACCGTTTCAGTCGTGATGGCAGGCTGGGCGTCCAACAACAAGTTCGCGCTGATCGGTGCATTCCGCGTCGTGGCGCAACTGCTGAGCTACGAAGTGCCGATGATCCTGTCGATCGCCACCGTCGTGCTGTTAGCCGGCACAATGAGCACGATGGGCATCGTGGAGGCGCAGCAAGTGCCCTTCATCTTCGTCCTGCCCATGGCCGCCCTCGCGTACTTCGTCGCCGGCTCGGCCGAGGTGGGCCGCGCGCCCTTCGATTTGCTCGAAGCGGACTCGGAAATCGTCGCGGGCTATTTCATCGAGTACAGCGGCCTCAAGTTCGGCTGGTTCTACATCGCCGAGTACGGCAACCTCTTCGCGATCTCGGCCATCACGGCCACCCTGTTCCTGGGCGGTTGGCGTGGCCCCTTCGCCCACGAGGCGCCGGTGCTGGGTCCCGTTTACTTCATTCTGAAAACCTTGCTGGTCGTCTTCCTGCTCATGTGGATTCGCGGCACGTGGCCCCGGTTCCGCATCGACCAGATGCTGGCGTTTGCCTGGAAGGTTCTCGTGCCCGCGTCCCTGGCGAACCTGCTCTGGGTGGCAATCGTCCTGAAGCTGCCCGTGCCGACGTTCGCGCAGTGGGTCCTGGTGTTAGGCGGCAACCTGATCATTCTGGCCGTGGCTGCAACCATGCTCGGCCGGGCCGCCAGGCGTTACGCTGACCAGCACAAAGTCGCCACCGCATCTGCGGCGGCGTCTGCCTGACATTCCGTACAGCAGCGCGGCGCCCACCCAGGCCTGCGCGGGCGCGAGTCGTTGACCACGCTAGCCTTTGCCTGCGCTGCTGTGTCTCTTGACCGCCTATTCCGCCAATCCGTCGCTGAACGGGAACGCACTCATGCAAGGGGTTGCAGCCATGCAACAGGTCATGTTCTTTGTCCTCAGCGCAGTTACGCTGATCTCCGGTGCCCTGGTGGTCACCACGCGCAGCCTCTTCCGCTCCGCGCTCTGGCTCGTCCTGGCCTTCTTCGGCATCGCGGGGCTGTTCATCCTCCTCAACGCCGAGTTTCTGGCCGTTGCGCAGGTGCTCATCTACGTTGGCGCAATCTCGACCCTGATCATTTTCGCGATCATGCTGAGCCGCGGCGTCATGGACCCCGACGCCCGGCGCTTCAACAGCCAGTGGGGGCTCGTCGCGGGCTTCGGCGCAGTGTTCTTCGTGCTCCTGGCCGCCATCCTCACCCGCGTGCAGTGGCCCATCACGATGGGTGCGGTGCCCCCCGATGCCATCCAGCAGCTGGGTTCTGACTTCGTGGGGCCTTTTGTGGTCCCCTTCGAAGTGGCGTCGGTATTACTCGTCGTCGCCATGATTGGCGCCATCATCATCGCGCGTGAGCGGGAGAACTAGCATGGTTCCACTCACCTGGTACCTCCTTGTTGCGGCCGCGCTGTTCTGCATCGGTGCGTTCGGCGCGCTCGCCCGGCGCAATGCCGTGGCCGTCCTGATGGGCATCGAGCTGATGCTCAACGCGGTCAACATTAACCTGGTTGCCTTCTGGCGCTATGTCAGCGCGGGGGCGAGCGCGGCCGCGAACATGACGGGGCAGTTGTTCGCCATCTTCGTCATCACCGTTGCGGCGGCAGAAGCTGCGGTTGGCCTGGCGCTGATCATCGCGATCTACCGCCAACGCAGCACCGTCGTCGTCGAAGACATCGACACGATGAAGGGATAGCGGCATGAGCGAAGCCACCACCTACCCGGCCGTCTTCAACCTGACGCCGATCATCCCGTTCCTGCCGCTCGCGGCCTTCGTGCTCATCGTGCTCTGGGCCAATCGCAGCAAGAAGCTCAGCGCCGCACTCGCGATTGCAGGCATCGCGCTCTCCTGGGTCATTAGTTGGGCGGTTGCCTTCACCACCTTCGGGATGGAGCGGTTCGGCGAGAACCCCGTCACATTCGTCGCGCAACTGGCTGCCCACGGGCTCGACCTGGCAGGCGTTCGGCTTCCGGGTCGATCCGCTTTCTGCCGCCATGCTCTTCATGGTTCCGTTCGTTTGCTTCCTTATTTTTGTGTACGCAGTCGGCTACATGGGTGTGGGCAAAGAGGAGAGCGCAATTGAGGCCGGTGGGCACGACGAGCGCGGCAAGCCGGCCGAGCCCGGCCATGTCGACCGCCTCGCCAGTCGCTTCTTCGCCTACATCGCCCTCTTCGCATCGGGCATGCTCGGCTTTGTCCTCTCCGACAACTGGGTCATGGCGTTCATCTTTTGGGAACTCATGGGCCTTTGCTCGTACCTCCTGATTGGCTTCTGGTTCGCCCGCAAGTATCCGAACCCGAAACAGATTACGCCCAAGGAGGCCGGGCTGAAGGCTTTCCTGACCACCCGGGTCGGCGACACGATCATGCTGGTCGGGTTCCTGATCCTCTTCGGCATCACCGGCTCGATCACGTTCTCTCAGATCCTGTCGCCCCAGACGCTGGAGCAGCTGACGACCCTGACGTTCAACCTGCCGGTCTTCGGCCCGGTCCCGGCGGCGACCGTCATCGCGATCCTGATCTTCTTCGGCGCCATCGGTAAGAGCGCCCAATTCCCCCTGCACGTCTGGCTGCCCGACGCGATGGAGGGCCCGACGCCCGTTTCCGCCCTGATCCACGCGGCCACCATGGTGTCGGCGGGCGTGTACCTGATCATTCGCCTCTTCCCGCTCATGGCGGCCGTGGAGCACGGCGGGGCGCTGCGCTTCATCGGCTTCATCGGCTCGTTCACCGCGCTGTTTGCGGCCACGATCGCCGTGGCGCAGAACGACATCAAGAAGGTGCTGGCGTACTCCACCATTTCCCAGCTCGGGTTTATGTTTGCCGCACTTGGCATCGGCGCGTACGTCGCCGCGACCTTCCACCTGCTGATGCACGCCTTCTTCAAGGCCCTGCTGTTCCTCGGCTCGGGCAGCGTGATTCACGGCATGGAGCATGGACACCACGAGGCCGCGCACGTTCACACCCCCGCGGTGGCGCACGCGGACGAAGTGAGCAGCATCGCTCGTGACTCGCACACGGCGGAGACCAGCCCGCGCGAGGAGCACGGCTTCGATCCGCAGGACATGCGCAACATGGGCGGCCTGTTCCGACGGATGCCCCGCACGGCCTGGACCTTCATTATCGGCGGCCTGGCGCTCAGTGGATTCCCGCTTGTGACTGCGGGCTTCTGGAGCAAGGACGAAATCCTGGCGGATGCTTGGTACAACCAGCACCACGTGGTCTTCTTCGTGCTGGCCCTGGCCGCGCTGCTCACCGCGTTCTACACCGGGCGCCAGATCATGATGACGTTCTTCGGCAAGCCGCGCACCGAGGCCGCGATGCACGCCTCGGAGCACGACAGCATCTTTGCCTGGATGACCATTCCGCTCATGGTGCTGGCCGTCTTCGCCGTTGTTGCGGGTTGGGTGGGTATCCCGACCACCTTCCCGGCGCTGGGCGCCCTGTCCACCAATCCCTTCCACGAATACATTGGCGGCCTCGCCGAGGCGCTCCACGTGGAGGCCGCGGAACTGCCGTTTACACCCGTGCCGCTCGTGACGTCGATGATTGTGGCGCTGGGCGGCCTGCTGCTCGGCTACCTGGTGTACCGGGGCTACGCGGCGAGGGCGCAGAGCGAGACCCGTGACCCGCTCTCCCGGCCGCTCGGCGGGCTGTACCGTGTGCTGCAGAACAAGTACTACGTGGACGAGCTTTATTACAAGGTGTTCGTGCGGGGCACTCAGCGGCTGTCCAACTGGCTCTTCAAGTTCGACGATGCGTGGGTAATCGACCCGATCGTCGACGGGGTGGGCAAGGTGGGCCGGCGGCTTTCAGAGGCGGGTCACTGGTTCGATGTGCACGTCGTGGACGCCATCGTGAACGGCATCGGCAAGGCGGCCGACGCCTTCGGCGGCGCCCTGCGAGCCCTGCAAACCGGCCGGGCGCAGAACTACCTGTTTACGATCCTGGTCGTGTTGTCGGTAGCGCTGGGCTTGTACCTGCTGCTGCCCAAGTGATTTCGACCTTACGTTATTCCGTTCGATCTTATCGCAACCGGTCCATCGGAGGGCTCTTTGATGAATAACCTGCTGCTGACCATTATTACCTTCGTCCCGCTTGTCGGCGCCATCCTCGTGCTGCTGCCGTGGGGTAGATGGTTCAGGCTAGACAAGGCGCGCGAGGAAAGGCTGATCAAGACGGGCGCGATCGCGATCAGCACGCTGCCCTTGGGCCTCGCGATCATGCTGTGGTTCGCCTACGATCGGGCGGCCGGCGGCATGCAGTTCCAGGCGATGGTGCCGTGGATTCCGGCGATCAACGTGAGCTTCCACGTCGGCGTGGATGGCTTGAGCGTCCCGTTTATCTTTCTGACGACGTTCCTGACCACCCTCGGCCTGTGGTACTCGGCGCGCACGATCAAGGTGCGCGTGCGGGAATTCTTCTTCCTTTTCCTGCTGCTCGAAATGGGCATGTTGGGCGTCTTCATCTCGCTCGACCTCGTGCTCTTCTACGTGTTCTGGGAGATCGGCCTCGTCCCGATGTACTTCCTGATCGGCATCTGGGGGCAGGCGAAGGACCGGCCGCAGTATTCGGCGATCAAGTTCTTCCTCTATACCATGGCCGGTTCGGTCTTCATGCTGCTGGCAATCCTGGCGATCTACTTTGCCACCGGCAGCTTCGACCTCCTCGTGGCGCAACGGGTGCATCCCTACGCGAATAATGCCCTGTTATCCGGCTTGTTTTTCTTCGCCTTCTTCCTGGCGTTTGCGATCAAGGTCCCGAGTTGGCCGTTCCACACCTGGCTGCCCGACGCGCACACTGCCGCGCCCACCGCTGGCTCTGTCATCCTGGCCGGCATCCTGTTGAAGCTTGGCGCGTACGGCATCATCCGCATCGCGCTGCCGGTCTTTCCGACCGCGGCCAACCGGTTCGCCGTGGTGCTCGTCGCGCTCGGCGTGATCTCAATCATCTACGGCGCGCTCGTGTCGATGGCCCAATGGGATCTAAAACGCCTGATCGCGTACTCTTCTGTGAGCCACATGGGGTACATCCTGCTCGGTGTGGGCGCGGCTGCCTACATGTTCGGGCGGCCCGAGTATATCGATGCGGGCGCGATGGCGCTGAGCGGCGCCACCTTGCAGATGTTTACGCACGGGCTCAGCACCGGCGCCTTGTTCTTCCTCGTCGGCGTGATCTACGAACGCTCGCACGTGCGTGACTTGAAAATGTTCGGCGGCCTGAGCAGCAAGCTCCCGTACTACTACGGCCTTTTCGCTCTCGCAGCCTTCACATCGCTCGGGCTGCCCGGCCTGGCCGGCTTCTGGAGCGAGCTCTTCGTCTTCCGAGGCGTGTTCGCGGTGCCGGCGCTGGCCATCTGGGCGGTGATCGGCGTGATCGGCATCGTCCTGACCGCGGCGTACATCCTCTGGAAGATCGTGCAGTACACCTTCCTGGGCCAGTATGATCCGCACAAGATCGCGCACTGGACCGACGTGGAGACCGGCGCCGAGCTGCACGAGCCCAAGGACATGGCGCTGTTCGAGAAGATCACGCTGTGGCCCCTGGCGATCTTTATGATCCTCTTCGGCGTGGCCCCGGCCCTGATCCTGACGTTCTTCAACGGAACGTTCACGACCTTCATGACCTCGCTCGCCAGGTGATGATCCAGGACGGGAGGCAGACTCTTGAAACTCTCTGACATTACCTACCTGCTGCCCGAGCTGGTGCTCCTCGTGGGCGCGGCGTTGGTCTTCCTGCTCGACATCCTTTGGCTGCGCCCCAAGATGTCTGGCGACCCGAGATCGCAGGACCGGCGTTTCTCCTGGCTGCCCGGCATCGCAATTGTCGTGTTGCTCGTGGCGGCGGTGGCCATTATTCCCAGCCAGGCGCGTCCGGCCACCATCGTGGCGACGATGCTCACGATCGACGGGTTTGCCCTGTTCTTCAAGGCGCTGGCGCTCATGGGCGTTGGCCTCGTGATCCTGACCGCGATGCCCTATCTCAAGGGCCGCACGCCGTTCGGCGGCGAGTTCTACGCGCTCCTGCTGATCACCGCACTGGCGATTTGCCTGGCCGTTTCCGCCAACAACCTGATCATGATCTACCTGGCGATGGAGTTCCTCAGCATAACGAGCTACGTGCTGGCGGGCTACCTGCGCAACGATCGGAAGTCGGGCGAGGCGGCGCTGAAGTACTTCCTCTACGGCGCGACTGCGTCGGGTGTGATGCTCTACGGCATGTCGCTGCTCTATGGCGCGACGGGCACCACCGTGCTGTCGGAATTGGCGCAGGTTCTCTCGGCCCGGCCACAAGGCGACCTGGTGTATCTGATCGTGCCCGCCATCGTCATGCTGCTGGCCGGTTTCGGCTTCAAGGCCAGCCTGGTGCCCTTCCATCAGTGGGCGCCCGATACGTACGAAGGTGCGCCAACGCCCATCACCGCGTTCCTTTCGACCGCTTCCAAGGCCACCGGGTTCGCGATCCTGATGCGGGTTTTCGTCACTGCGTTTGGGTTCCTGCCGGTTGCAGGGCAGTGGGTCACCATCCTGGTCGGGATTTCGGTCCTGACGATGACCCTCGGCAACCTGACCGCCCTGCGGCAGACCAATATCAAACGGCTGCTGGCCTACTCGTCTATCGCACAGGCCGGCTACATGCTGATTGGCGTCGCGGCCGTGGCCGTTACGCCCGGACTGACTTTCAACGGCATCAACGGCGTGCTCCTCTACCTGTTCGCCTACCTGTTCACCAATCTGGGTGCGTTCGCGGTGGTCATCGCCATCGAGACCAGCACGGGCAAGGTCGAGCTGAAGGACTACAGCGGGATGGTGCGCCGCTCGCCGTGGTTGGCCGTGCTCCTGGCCATCTTCCTGTTGTCGCTCGCGGGCATTCCGCCCACGGGCGGCTTCCTGGGTAAGCTCTACGTGTTTGGTGCGGCCGTGTACCGGGAGATGTGGGTGCTTCTGGCCATTGCAGCGATCAACACCGTCATCGCGGCGTTTTACTACCTGAATATCGTCCGTTACATGTTCTTCGTGCCCAGCGAAGAGCCTGTCGAACGCGTCCCCGTCGCGCCGGCCTTCGGGGCCGTCCTGGCGATCACTGCCACTGTGACCCTGGCGCTCGGCATCGTGCCGGGGCCGTTCATTGCGTGGGCGTCAGTCTCGGCACGCTCCCTGCTATCCGTACTTAGGTAGACGTTCCGGAGCCGGTGTGAACGACGACAAACCGGTCAGACAAAAGCACAGACATCAGCGGGAACCGATTCGTACGGTTCCCGCCTGGCGCAAGTATGGCGTTGAGCTGGCCGGTCTTGTCGTGGTCGGGGTGGGCCTGTTCCTGGTGCTCGAGCGGATGACCCTGCGCGAGACGCTCTCCACCTGGTTTCGTGACACGGCTCGTTCGCTCATGGGCCGGTTCCAGCAGGCCGGCAGCGCCTTCGACGCGTTTCTCGACCAGGTCTCGGTTTCGGATGTCGTCGGCTTCACCCTGATCGTGGGCGCGCTGGCCGCGATCCTGCTGCGGATTCGCTGGCGCCTGCTGAACAATCCGAAGCTCACGGCCGTGGTGTGTCCCAAGTGCGGGGGCGTGATCCACCGGGCTCATCGCACCAAGACCGACCACGTGGTCGCAGCGTTTGTGCCGGTCCGCCGCTACCGCTGCGCGAGTATCAGTTGCGGATGGCGCGGGCTGCGGGTGGGTGAACAACACGGGTCGTCACATCACCACGCGCGACCCTCAAACGTAGGAGAGTAGAAGCGGTCCATGCGACTTGGGTTGCTCCTCGAGGCGGTGCCGGGCATCCTGTCGGCGCCGCCTGACCTCGACATCGAGATTGCTTCGATCACTTCCGATTCGCGCCAGGTTACCCCTGGCGCTCTGTTTGTTGCGTACGCGGGCGTAGGTGCGGACGGGCACCGCTATATCGGCGACGCGCTGGCCCGCGGCGCGGCCGCCATTGTGGGTGAGCAAACGGCGGCGGACTTGCTCCCCGGGCTGGCCGTTCCGTATGTCAGGGTTGCGGATGGCCGGTCTGCCCTGGCCTGGCTGCATGCCGGGTGGTACGGTCACCCGAGCCGCAGCATGGTTGTGATCGGTGTGACCGGGACCGACGGCAAGACCACGACCTGCAATCTCCTCTTCAGCATCCTGAAGGCGGCGGGGCTTCGGGCCAGCATGATCAGCACGGTCAACGCGGTCATTGGCGACACGGCTTACGACACGGGCTTGCACACGACCACGCCCGACGCCGCCGACGTTCAGCGATATCTCGCCCAAATGCGAGATGCGCGAACCGAGGTCGCCGTGCTCGAAACCACTTCCCACGGGCTGGCGCAACACCGCGTCACCGGGGTCGACTACGATGTGGCGGTCGTCACGAACATCACCCACGAGCACCTTGACTTTCACGGCAGTTACGAGGCCTACCGGGATGCGAAGGCGATGCTCTTCCGGTCGTTGCTGGCTGCGGGCCGCGATACGAAAGCAATGTCATTTGGGAAACCGGGTTTCTTGAGCGCGAACCCAAAGACCGCGGTCCTTAACCTGGACGACAGCTCGTTCGCATACCTGGCGCAGATTCCCGCGCCGCGCACCGTGGTCTACAGCGCAGGGGCCTCGGGTCCTGACCTTCCGCACGGAGTCACGGCGCTGCGGGCGAGCGGCGCGCGGCAGGGTCCCGCTGGCATGTCGTTCGACGTGGAGGTGACAGAGAACACGAGGGTGGCCGCGGCCTTCCACCTCAGCACTCCTCTCGTCGGGCGCTTCAACGTGTCGAATGTGCTCGCCGCGGCCGGCGCCGCCGTCGCGCTCGGGCTGCCGGCGGAGCACATCGTCGCAGGCGTGGCGGGCCTCAAGGGCATTCCGGGCCGGATGGAACGGATCGACCGTGGCCAGCCGTTTACCGCGGTCGTCGACTTCGCCCACACACCGAATGCCCTGGCGCAGGCCCTGGCAGCGGCGCGGGACGGCGTCGAAATGGGCGGGCGAGTGATCGTCGTCTTCGGCAGCGCGGGGCTGCGTGACCGCGAGAAACGCCGCCTCATGGGCGAGGTTGCGGCGAAGCACGCCGACTATACGGTGATTACCGCGGAGGATCCCCGCACTGAAGACCTCGCCGCGATCCTGGCCGAAACCGCGGGCGCTATGACGCAGGCTGGCCGGGTGGAAGGGGTTGACTTCGAGCGTGTGCCCGACCGTCAGACCGCTATTCTGGCGGGGGTGCGCAACGCGCGGGCCGGCGACATCGTACTGGTGTGTGGCAAGGGCCACGAGCAGTCAATGTGCTTTGGGGTGGTCGAGCATCCGTGGCGTGACCAGGCCGCGTTGGCGTGGGCGCTCGACAAGCTGCTGGGCAGGGGACCGGCCGAGCCACCCTTCGTCCTGCCGACGTGGCCCGGCGCACGCGCCTGAGTCCGAAGACGGTCGTCCCTTGTGCGCGGTTTTGCGCATAGGGGCACAAAGATTAGAATGCTTGGGCGGGCGCGCACTCAGCTCGCCGCCGGCTGCCATTCATTGCGGTTGCATCGATGGGTGGGGAGAGTGATCTCCTAAGGATTTACCGAACGGTTTATGGGACCAAAAACGAAACCTGGTAGTACCAGCGGTGCTGATGACGGTATCAGTCTGAGCGTCAGCACCTCGAAGCACCGGCAGACGGCCTGCCGCCGGCCCCTCGCAGTGATGCCGCCCCGGGTTTAGCGACCCCGCCGGGCCATCCCTGTGTGGCCACCGGCGTCTCCAGTACCTTCCTGCTGCAAAATCAAGCCGACACTTTATCCGGACGTCGCGGTTCCACGCGTCGCCGGGTTGTCCGCGTTCCCCTGCGCGGTGCACCGGCGCCGAGCGCCGACTCTGGGGCGGGAGGAGTCGATGATCACATTCTACAAGACCGGCGAGCAAGGTATCGAGGTCCTGGACGAAATCACTAAGGGCTGCTGGATCAACGTGGTGGACCCCAGCCCCGAGGAACTTGCCGCGGCTGCGCGAGCTGTCCGTGCCGCCCGAATTCACCACTTACCCGCTGGACCTGGACGAACGGCCGCGCGTCGAGCGCGAGGACGCGGACACGATGATCCTGCTGCGCGTCCCCTATTATGACGGCGCAAGCGAGGATGCTCCGTTCACCACCATCCCCCTCGGCATCGTGCTTAACGGGCAATGGATCATGACCGTGTGCCGCCATGATCACGATTTGCTCCGCGAGATGGCGGCCGGCAAAATGCGCGGGCTGTCTACGGCGAAGCGAAACCGCTTCATCCTCCACGTGCTGCTGGCGGCGGCCGGCAAATATCTGCTCTACCTGCGGGAAATCAACCGGACGGTCGAGGGGATTGAAGATCAGCTGCAGATGTCGATGCAGAACCGCGAGCTGCTGGCGCTCCTGCGTTACCAGAAGAGCCTGGTCTACTTCACCACCGCGCTCAAGGCGAACGAGTTGATGATGGAGCGGCTGCACCGCTCGGGCTTCTTCCGCACGTATCCCGACGACGAGGACTTGCTGGAGGATGTCATCACCGAGAACCAGCAGGCAATCGAGATGACCAACATCGCGAGCAACATTCTCACGACCATGATGGACACGTTCGCGTCGATCATCAACAATAACATGAACGTCGTGATGAAGTTCCTGGCCGCAACCACCATCGTGATCGCGCTGCCCACGCTGATTGCCAGCCTGTATGGCATGAACGTCCGGCTGCCGTTCCAGGATCATGCGCTGGCATTTGTCTTCGTGGTGGCCGCAGCCATCGGCATTGCGCTTGTCGTCATACGGATTTTTGCGAAGCGCAACTGGTTCTGATCTGAACGGGGACGCTGATGCAACTGGCTGAAGCGATCAGCAGCGCGGGGTGGCGTCTGGACTGGCTGGCCGAGGCCCAAGAAATCCGACCGCCGCGGGGTTGCCTGCTAGGCCGTCCCCAGCGCGGCGTCGAGTTGGGCGAGCCGCTGCCCGACGAGTTCCAGCCCTTGCTCGGCCACCTGCCGCACCTCGGGCCGCGGATGCGCCAGGTGGGCCCGGTAGGCCTCCCCCGCCTGTTCGGTCGCGGCGCGCCACGCCTTCAAAGTGGCACGATCGGCCAACTGCCAATCATCGCCGGCTTGCAGGCTGGCCTGCAGCGACGCGGTCAGGCCCAGGAGCCGCTGTCGCTGCGCGAGGGGGTCGAGCGCGCCGCCCGCCCGCACCCGTGCGGGAACGGTGAAGATCACGCCATCCGCCGCGTTTGTGAACAGCACCGGCGCGGCCCAACTTCGGTCGCCCGGGTGCAGCACCGACAGCATGCTTCGCGCATATGCGACGGCGACGTCGACCTGTCCGGCCTCGTCGCCCACGCACAGCCGCTTGTAAAACTCCCGGGCGAACGTTGCGGCGGCCTTGTCCGTGATGGGAAACTGCATCGCGATGACGGCCGGGATGCCGGCCGCGACCAGCTGGGGGGCCAGCCCGGCGAAGGCCCGGCCGTCGTCCGTCTGCCCACTGTCACATGCGTTCAACACCGCCAAGCGAATGGAGCGGTAGTTGTTAACCAGCCGTGCCAGGGCCTCGCCGTCCAGCCAGTCGGCGCCGCCGTCCGGCTCATTCAGGCCCAGCAGCCCTCTGCCCTCGACGAAGCCGCCGTGGCCGCCAAAGTGCAGGATGCGATAGTCGCCCAGCAGTAGCGCGTCGGCCAGGTCCGAACGGGTCACCCCGCCCTCGAGCACTCGCACCCGCAGCGCGCCTTCAGTTGCCGCGGCCACGGCCTCCACGTTGCTTCTTTCGCGGGCGAGGTCGAGGTCGGCGGCGGTGGGCAAGACGAGGAGCAGCTCGATGGGGAGCTCGGTGCCAGGGTCTGCCGGTGCGCCGAAACGATCCGTCTGGTCGTAGCACCGCACGAGGGGGGTGGCCGCCGAAGTTGCGAAGGTGCGGCCGGCCTCTGAGTCGTGCAATAGCTCCCACGGCCAGGCGGCCAGTTCTGGCGGCTCCACCGCCAGCCGCAAGCGCAGTCCTTCACCGGCCTGCTGCGTCCGGTCGAGGGCCAAGCGCAGCTGGGTGCGGATGGAGGGGGGAAAGGCCCATTCGAACAGCAGCGCGCCCGCTTTCGTGAGGGCTTCTGCCGCGGCCTTTCGCCCCGCGGCTCGGGCGAGCGCCGCCGTCAGCCCAACGGGCGGAGGCGGCAGCGCGGCGCTGGCCCGGCCGAGGCCCGTCGCAAGTGCGGTCGCAGTGAAGCCCCCGGCCCCCCTGTCACCGATTGTCAGGGTGAAATCGGCGAAGCGCACGCCTCACTCCCCCTTTCGGACCATGACCATGCCTCGTTGTTCCAGGCCGAACACCCGCCCCACCGCCTGGACCCCATTGATGAGCCGCACCATCCGGCGGAAGTACGGCGGGGCGCCGTGCGGGTCGGTCAGACGACAGAAGCCGAACCGTTCGTAGAACTTTTCGTTGTGCGAGCGGCACGTCAGGTAGAGCGGACCTGCGCTTGCGCTCGCATTCGTTTTCAGTAATGCCTCGACGATCGCCGTGGCGATACCTTCACCCCGGCGGTCGGGCACGGTCGCGATGGAGGCAAGCTCCCGGCTGCGGTCGCCGTGCACCTTGATTTGCCCGATGCCCACGATCCGCCGGCCCTCGGGCAAACCGTCTTCGGCAACGATGAACCGCCCCCACTCGATGCCGAGGGGATTCAGCCCCTCCGCCCGCACCAGTCGTTTGATGGCGGACGCATCTTGCTCGGTCGCCCAGCGCAGTGCGAACGGCATGGCGGCCTACGCGACCAACTCGTAGCCGCCATCCATGATGATGGTCTGGCCCATGATCATGCGGGCGTCGTCGGTGCACAGCCATGCCACCAGCTTCGCCACTTCCTCGGGGGTGACAAAGCGCCCCGCAGGGGTGCGCCGTAACCCTTCGGAAAGGATGGCCTGCTTGCTCGGGAAGAAGTCCAACGCTTCGGTCTCGACTACGCCGGGACTGACCGTATTGCAGCTGATCCCCAACGGGGCATACTCGACCGCGAGATAGCGGATCAGGGCTTCGATCGCTGCTTTGCTCACGCCCACCACGCTGTACTCGGGCAGGACGCGGCGGGAACCGAAGCTGCTGATGCCGATCACCCGACCCCAGCGCTGCTTGGTCATGTACCGCGCCGCAGCCTGAGCGCCGAAGAGGATCGAGCGGGCGTTGATGTTCAGCGTCCACTCCCAGCCCTTGAGTTCTTGCTCCGCCACCGGCTTGAGAACGCCCGAAGCCGCATTGCCCACGAAGATGTCGACGGAGCCGAATGCCTCTGCCGCCGTTTCGACCAGACGCTGCACTCCTTCCACCTCGCCCACGTGGGCCTTGACCACGATGGCCCGGGCGCCGCGCGCCTCGACCTCCGCGGCGGTTTCTTCGGCATGCACCCTGTGCCGGAAGTAGTTCACCGCGATATTCACCCCGTGTCCCGCCAACTCCAGCGCAATGGCGCGGCCGATGCCGCGGCCGCTGCCCGTGATGACTGCGGCTTTGCCCCCCAGAATGTCGTAAGCGCTCGCAGGCGGTGTCATCAGCCGACGACGTCCTCGCCACCGTCGACGAAGATCACCGACCCGCTGACAAACTGCACTGCGGGGTTGCTGAACGCTGCAATGGTTGCGGCCACGTCTTCCGGTCGGGTCATGCGGCCGCCCGGGTTCCGCCGCAGCGTGGTCTCGATCATGATTTCGTTGCCCGGGATCTTGCGCAGCGCGGGCGTGTCGGTCACACCGGCCTGGATGCAGTTCACCAGCACCCCTCGCGGCCCCAACTCCATCGCCAACTGCCGGGTATGCGCCTCTAGCGCTGCCTTGGCCGCGCCGACGGCGCCATAGTTAGGCACTACCCGGTGACTGCCCTCACTGGTCATGCTAAAGACGCGGCTGCCCCGCCGCAGCATGCCGCGCGTCACCAGGTCCTGCACCCAATAGACGAGGCTGTGCGCCATCACATTGAAGGTCATCTCCATCTGCGCCGGTTCCAGCGCAGCATCTGCCGGGCCAGGCGTGCCGTCTTCGGCCAGTGGGGGGATGAACGGCTTGAGCGTGCCGAACGCCAGCGAGTGCATGAAGACGTGAACGTACTCGTCTGGCCCCATCGCATCCTGCAGCCCCTGCAGGATCTTGCTGCGGCGGTCGGGGTCGACCGCGTTGGTGTTGAAGAAGAGCGCCTTGACGCCTTGTGCTTCGATATCGGCGATCACGGCTTTCGCGTTCGGCAGCGTGGCCCGCAGGTCCAGGTGGACGCCCGCAATGTTCATGCCCTGTGTGGCCAGCGCCCGGCCCGTAGCCGCGCCGAATCCGCTGGATGCACCGAGGATCAAAGCCCACCGGCCTTCGAGAGGTCGTTCAGACATGATGACTCCTTCGTTGGGAGGGGTAGTTTGTGACGTGTTCGTGCTGTGCGCTTAACCCGCCCGCGAGAATAAGGTCGCGTGGCTGCGCCCGGAGAAACCCGGTTTCTTAATTCCCCACGAGCGCGCGCAGGAAAAAGAGCATGTTTGCGGGCCGCTCGGCAAGGCGGCGCATGAAATACGGGTACCAGTGTGTTCCATAGGGCACGTAGATGCGCATCTTGTGCCCTTTAGCGACGAGGTCGGCCTGCAGCTCGCGGCGAATCCCGTACAGCATCTGGAACTCGACTTCGCCGGGCGCCAGGCCGTGCTGATAGGTGTAGGCACGCGCGAAGTTGATCACGTCTTCGTCATGCGACGCAATGGCAGCGTACGCGCCCTGCGCCCGCGCCTCAGGCGAGAAAGAGGTGCGGATCAACTCCTGCATCGACTGCGTGACCCGGCTGCGTTCCCGGTAGGCGATGGTGGCCGGCTCATCATAGGCGCCTTTGCACAGCCGGAAGTGCCCCATCCCGTCCGCGATCAGCGACTCGACGTCGGCCTGCGTCCGGTGCAGGTAGGCCTGGACGACCAGCCCCACATTCGAGTACTCCCCGCGCAGCCGCCGGTAGAGCCCGATGGTCCGCTCGGTGTACTCCGAGCCCTCCATGTCCACCCGGACGAAGTTGTTTAGCTCTGCGGCGCGGTCGACGATGCGGCTCACATTGTCATAACAGAAATCGTCGCCGAGGTCCATGCCCATCTGCGTCAGCTTCAGCGATACGTTCGAATCTACCCCCGACTCGGCCAGCGCGTCGAGTGCAATCAGGTACTCGTCTCCGGCCGTGATCGCTTCCTCGCGGCGTCGCAACGTTTTCCCCCAGGTGGTCCAGGGTCGCCAACATGCCCTGGCGGTTTAGCTCCCGCACCGCCTCGATCGCCTCGTCGAGCGTCTCACCCGCGACGAACCGGCGCGCCATCTTCCTGGAGACGGGAACATCGACGATCAGGTCTTGCAGGGCCTTATTTCGGGAAAGTGCGATGAGGGCGGTTCGCATGACTGGCATAGTCGTCTCCTGGGCAGCTTCGATTCAATCGCCGCTTATTGTGCCGCGCGGTGCGAGGGTTGTCAAGCAGTTGCCTTATTTTTGGTGCTTGTGCGCTCGGGAGGCTTCGTGATAAAATTGCACGCGTATTGTAGGCAGACTCGTCCCCCGTTCTCGTCTGCCTTCTCCGCCCACTCAGGAGGTGCCTCATGCAGACGTTCTTTGCCGGTTTGGCGCTCGCAGTCGTCGGCCTTGTCAGTGCGTTCTTTGGCTACCGCCTCTTCCGTATCCTCCTGCCGATCTACGGCGCGATCACAGGATTCGTCTTCGCCTGGGGGTGGTTGGGCTCCGACCAGTGGCTGTTGGCCCTGATCGTGGGTGTGGGCCTCGGACTTATCCTCGGCATCCTGGCTTACGGGATCTGGAGCGTGCTCGTCGGGGTCAGCGGCGCAATCCTGGGCTTAGCTCTTGCTGCCCTGATTTCGAGTTCACTCAGCCTGTGGACCTGGCTGGCCGTGGTCCTGGCGGTGGTTTTTGCGGTGGGGTTTGGCCTCCTGTTCGTGAAGATCAGGAACGAGATGGTGATCGTGCTGACCGCCGTCGTAGGCGCCTCCGCGGTCGCGCGGGGCATCGGCCAGTGGCTGGGTGTAAGCGGGCAGTTTGACGCGACCAACCCGGTTCCCGTGCTTCTGATCCTGGTCATGGCCGCGATCCTGGTCGCTGTCGCCATCCTGGGCATCCGGTACCAGTGGGGCCGCTACCTGAAGCTGAACCTGTACGGCAAGAAGGCCCCGGCCCAACAGGCGCAGCCTGCGCCGGCCGCCACGCGCGCTGCCGCCGAGGTTCCGGTCGCCCAAGCGGCAGTGGTGGCGGGCGCCGCAGCCGCTGGGGTCGCAGTTGCCGAGCAGCAGCCCGCAGCGGCCGTCGAAGAGCCGGTTGTCGAGGCGCCGGTGGCCGAAGCAGCAGTCGTCGCGGGCGCAGTGGCCGCCGTGGAAGAAGAGCGAACGGAAGCACCCGCCGAGGAGCCGGCAGCCGTCATCGAAGCGCCGGTTGTCGAGGCGCCGGTGGCCAAAGCGGCAGTCGCCGCGGGCGCGGTGGCCGCCGCGGAAGAAGAGCGAGCGGAAGCACCCGCCGAGGAGCCGGCAGCCGTCATCGAAGCGCCGGTTGTCGAGGCGCCGGTGGCCAAAGCGGCAGTCGCCGCGGGCGCGGTGGCCGCCGCGGAAGAAGCGCGAGCGGAAGCACCCGCCGAGGAGCCGGCAGCGGTTATCGAAGAGCCGGTTGTCGAGGCGCCGGTGGCCGAAGCGGCAGTCGTAGCGGGCGCGGTGGCCGCGGCAGACGAGCGAACGGAAGCGCCCGCCGAGGATCCGGTTGTCGAGGCGCCGGTGGCTGAAGCCGCAGTCGAGGCTGCCGTGGTCGCTGCTGCCGCGGACAACAAATTAACAGAAACGATTCCTTCTGACGAGGCTGCGCCTGCCGCCGACGATGCCAATATGAACGTCGTGGAAGAGGTGGTCAAGCAGATCGAGGAAACTTACTCGCTCGACGATATCGCGAAGTTCAAGGAGAAACTGGAGTACGTCGAAGGCATCGGCGCAGCTTACGCCGAGAAGCTGCGGGGCGCGGGTCTCAACACGGTGCTCGACCTGCTGCAGCGCGGCGCAACCCGAAAGGGTCGGGCTGAGCTGGTCGAAGTGACCGGAATTACGGGCAAGCTCATCCTGAAGTGGGTCAACCACGCCGACCTGTACCGGATCAAGGGGGTCGGCTCAGAGTACGCCGACCTGCTCGAGGCGGCGGGCGTGGATACGGTGGTCGAGCTGGCGCACCGCAACCCGGCCAACCTGCTTAGCGCCGTGGTCGAAACGAACAAGGTCAAGAACCTGGTTCGGAAGGAGCCGGTCGCTTCGCAGGTCGAGGATTGGGTCTCCCAGGCAAAGACGCTGCCCCGGATGATCCAGTACTAAGCGAAGCGCGTGATGCGAATGTCCGCTGTGGCGTGCCCGGCACGTTGGAAGTGCCGGGCACGCCACACAAGCTCACTGTGCGACCGGTCGAGCGCCGCGGCCGTGGCCGGCTAATTCGATAGGGACCGTCCGAGAAGCAATCGGGCGCTCCCTCTTTCATTAAACCTCGAGCACCAGGGGGAAGATCAGCGGGCGCCTCCCGGTCCGGTTGTAGCAGTACTGGCTCAACACGTCCTTGATCTTGTTCCGCGTCGAAGAAGCGGCGCCTCCCGGCCCGCGCAGCACCTGCCACATGCGGTCCTTGGCCCCCTCGATCAACTCGTCCGACTCGGCCACATAGACGAAGCCCCGCGTCAAGATTTCCGGATCGGCGACAACCTCGCCCGTGGCCCGGTCGATGGCAACCAACGCGACGAGGAAGCCGTCGCGCGCCAGGTGCGTGCGATCGCGCAGCACCGCGGCGCCAATGTCGCCCACGCTCAACCCGTCCACCAGCACGTTCCCACCGCCCACTTCCTCGCCGAGTTTCAGCCGGTCGGCATAGACCTCGATCACCTGGCCGCTCTCGACAACCGCCATGTTTTCTGCCGGGATGCCGACCTCACGCGCCAGCCGGGAATGCAGCACCAGGTGGCGGTATTCGCCGTGCATGGGGACGAAGAAGCGCGGGCGCACCAGCGACAGCATCAGCTTAAGGTCCTCCTGGCTGCCGTGGCCCGACACGTGGACGTCGCACAGGTCGGAGTAGATGACGTCGGCGCCGAGGCGGAACAGGTCGTCGATGATGTGGTTCACCATCTCCTCGTTGCCGGGGATGGGCGTGGCCGACAGCACCACGGTGTCTGATGGCATGATCTGCAACTGCTGGTGTTCGTTCGCAGCCAGCCGGGCCAGCACCGCGCTCGGCTCGCCCTGGCTGCCCGTGCAGACGATCACCACCTGCTCGGGCGGCAGGTTGTTCATCTCGTGCGTGCTGAGCAGTTCTTCGGCCGTGACGTTGAGATAGCCGAGCCCGATGGCCATGCGGGCGTTGTTCACCATGCTGCGCCCGATGACGCCGACGCGCCGGCCGTAGAGCCGCGCCGTCTGGATGACCTGGTCGACGCGCGAGATGTTGGACGCAAAGGTGGCGATGATGATGCGGCCCGGCGCGGCCGACATGACCTCTTCCAGGGTTTCGTTGACGCTTCGCTCCGAAGGAGTGAAGCCCTTCGAGTCTGCATTGGTCGAGTCGGACAGCAGCAGCAGCGCGCCGGCATCGCCGATCCGGCGCAGCTTGTCCACGTCGGTCAGCTTCCCATCGACCGGATGCTGGTCGAACTTGTAATCTGTGGCATGGACCACGGTGCCCAGAGGCGTGTGGATCACGATGCCGACCGCGTCGGGGATGCTGTGGCAGACATGGAAGAACTCGACGCGAAAGACGCCGAGCTCGACGACGCTCTCTGTAGTAACCGTGTGCAGCTCGCTGTCGGCCAGCAGGCCTGCCTCTTTCAGCTTGATCTCGGCCAGCCCCTGGGTAAGGGCGGTGGCATAAACCGGCACGTCAAGATACTTGAGCAGGTAGGGCAGCGCGCCAATGTGATCCTCGTGGCCGTGGGTCAGCACAATGGCCAGCACCCGGTCTGCCCGCTCCGTCAGATACTTGATGTCCGGATAAACGAGATCGATGCCGGGCATGTCGCTCTCGGGAAACATGAGCCCCGCATCGATCACCAGGATATCTTTGTCGTACTCCAGCGCCAGCAGATTTTTGCCGATCTCTCCAAAACCGCCCAGCGGGATCACCCGCAAAGGTAAATCGCTCACAAACCAGACCTCCCTGCTTCACGACAATCCGAAAAATGAGTTCGCAAATAAGATTCGAGCCGGGCAACGCTCACCCGTTCGTT
The DNA here is from genome assembly GCA_963810095.1 of uncultured Chloroflexia bacterium. Classification (GTDB taxonomy): domain Bacteria; phylum Chloroflexota; class Anaerolineae; order CG2-30-64-16; family CG2-30-64-16; genus JALOOB01. Next base: position 97,933 of record CAWEMM010000002.1, read on the forward strand.
GGTCTCGCGCCCTTCAGCTCTGCAAGCAGCCGCGGAATCGACTGGAAATCTTCTTTCATGGCCGCCCGCCATGCGTCGTTGCGCAGCGCCGCGGCGGGGTGGAACAACGGCAGGTAGTAGGTGTCGCCCACCCGCTTAGCCTGCCCGTGGATCTTGGTGATCGACGCGCCCGGGAAATAACGCGCCATCGAGAAGCGTCCGAGGGTCACCACGATGGCGGGCTGCACAAGCGCGATCTGGCGGTCCAGGTAGTCTCGGCAAGCCGCCAGCTCGGGCGGGAGCGGGTCCCGGTTACCCGGCGGCCGGCACTTCACGACGTTCGTGATGAAGACCTGGCCGCGTTCCAGGCCGATGTCCCTGATCAAGCTCTCCAGGTACTTGCCCGACGCGCCCGACGAACGGCCGCCCCTGCAGGTCTTCGTTGCGGCCGGGGCCCTCCCCGATGAAGAAGATCCTGCGCGTCTGCGGGGCCTTCGCCGGGTACGGCTTGCGTGCGGGTCTCGCTCAGCGCGCACTTGACGCAAATCCTGACCTCGGCCGCGACCTTTTCGACGCGAGTCGCCTTGCGTGTGTCCTCCGCTATGCTGCGCCACTGCGCCGTCCCCTCGCTGCCGAAGCACCGTGCCAGCCGTTCGAGCGCGTCGCCGCGCTGGCCTCGATGCGCGCCTGGATTTCGGGCTCGGCAAGGGGCGGCGTGGTCATGATCAGGCCGTCCTCGCCATCGCGATAGTATTTGCGCCGCATGCCCACCACATCGAAGCCCAGCTTGTCATAAAGCTTCTGAGCGGGCAAGTTGCTTGCCCGCACTTCGAGCGTGGCCACCCGTGCGCCACGTTCCTGCGCTTTGTCGAGCAGCGCCACCATGAGCCATTCGCCCAGGCCGCAGCCGCGATAGTCGGGGTGCGACGCGACGGTCGCAACGTGCGCCTCGTCGACAAGCAGCCAGAAGCCGCCCCAGCCCAAGATCGGAGGCCAGCGCCCGTCGTCGCCCGAACGGATCACGCGATAGGTGGCGAGCGGGTTGTCTGCCAGGTCGCTCAAGTACATGTGCCGCGTCCACGGGTCGGCGAACGCCAGGCGCTCGAGCGGCATAATGAGCTCCACGTCCGCGGGGTCCATGGGTGAGACGAACGGCAGCATGCGCTATGGCCTCCCCGTGTGCTCGCCGGCCGGCGTGACCTTGGCGCCGTCGGGCTGCTGCAGGTAGATGGGGCTGAGGGTGGCCGGGTCGTCGGCGCCGCCTGCCGCCAGGCGCTGCAGCCCCAGCTCGGCCAGCACGCCGGCCCGGCGCAGCCCAAGCGCGGGCGAGAGGAAGACCGTGCGCTGCTTGCCGGCAGCTCGGGTCAGCGTCTCACGGTCCGCCTCGGTCAGTTCCCCGGCGAAGGCCACCGGTCGCAGCACGGTATTAGCCACTTCGACCACCGTCGAAAGGGCATACGGTCCTTGCGGGCCCCAACCACTCGGCCCGTGCGCGTACAGTGCCCAGTACACCCGGCCGCGGCCCGCCTGCGCCACGGCAATGACGGGCAGCGGGTTATCCTGGTGCGGATACGCCGTGATGTCCAGCGTGGGCACCCCGGTGAGCTTCAGCCCTTGCGCCAGCGCCAGCCCCTTGGCCGCGGCCAGCCCGACCCGGAGCCCCGTGAAGGAGCCAGGACCGATGGCGATGGCGACGGACGCCAGGTCCGCTGCGCCCGCGCCTGCCAGCGTGAGCAGGGCGGCGACGGCCGGCATCAGTTCTTCCGTGTGCCGGTTCGCCGAAATCCAGCTCTGTTCTGCCAGCAGGCCGCGTGCCGGATCATACAGCGCAATGCTCGCCTGCCGTGTGGAGGTGTCGATAGCCAGTAGCATCATTTCGCTCAGCCGTTCAGGGCTGCTTCGAGTTGGCGCAGGATTTCGACGTATCGCGGTCCGTGCGGAACGAGCTTGAAGCAGCGGCGGTCACCGTCCCCGTGTTCGATGGTGATTTCGAGGGTGTCAGGAGGCAAGAGGCCCGGAATGCGGTCGGCCCATTCCACCACGATGACGTCGTCGCTCAGGAACAGGTCTGACAAGCCCGCATCCCACATCTCGAGCGGCGCATTCGCGAGCCGGTAGCAGTCGGCGTGCTGCAACTGCCGGCCATCCGGGGTGCGGTAGCGGTTAATCAGCACGAAGGTGGGGCTGGTGATGGTCGCCGGAACGCCGAGGCCCTGCCCCAGTCCCTGCACGAAGGTTGTCTTCCCCGCGCCCAAGTCCCCGGCAAGCGTCACGATCGCATCCTCCCGGAGCAACCGGCCGAGGGCCGCGCCCAAGCGCTGCGTCTGCTCTGCGGAGTCAGTATCGATTCTCATTGCTTCCGATTCCATAGCCACACCACTACGCCCCGATCCGGGGCAATTATACCAAGGGTTGCAGGCGCGACAAAACACTTTGAGTCTTTTTCTGCAACCCGATCGCCCATGGTATCATGCATTATCTCTGGAGCCTATCGCCGGCACGGCACTTCGTGTGAATCGAACAGCCGGCATGCGCCGCCAACGCCAGAAGCGCGACGCGGTGAGTGAGTTTCGACTGAGGTCCTATGCGTGCCTTGATCGTGTCTGATATTCACGCAAACTTGCCTGCACTCGAGGCCGTGCTCGACGACGCTCGCGGCGGGTACGACGCCGTGTGGTGCCTGGGCGACACGGTGGGGTATGGGCCTTGGCCAGACGAGTGCATCAAGCGGGTGCGGGAGATCAGTGCAGTGACGGTCATCGGCAACCACGACTGGGCTGCATTGGGCCGCATGGACGTCGAGGATTTCAACCCTGAGGCGCGACGGGCGGTGTTGTGGACCGCAGAGCATCTCTCGCCCGAGTCTACCGAGTGGATGGCCGGGCTGCCGAGCGTGCCGGTGACTCAGAATGGGTACACCCTGACTCACGCCAGCCCCCGCGACCCGATTTGGGAGTACGTTATTTACCCGTCTGTCGCGCTGGCGAACTTCGAGAACTTCGAGACGCGCTGTTGCCTCGTCGGGCACACCCACGTGCCCGCTCTGCACCTGCTCGCTGCGGGAGAGAAGAAGACCTCGGTGCTGGCGCCCACCTTTGGCCGGGGCATGCCGCTCGACGACAACACCCGCGCAATCCTTAACCCCGGCAGCGTGGGGCAGCCGCGGGATAATGACCGCCGGGCGGCTTATGCGATCCTGGACACCCAGAATGGAATCTGGGAGCCGCGGCGGGTGGAGTACAACATCGAACAGACCCAGCGCGGCATGCGCCAGGTCGGCCTCCCCGAGCGCCTGATCAACCGCCTCGCATTTGGCTGGTAACCTCGTCCCCGGCCCTGACCGTCACCGCGAGAGGCGAGGTAAGTGCAGCCGCAGTTAATCTGTGCCTGCACTGATAAAGGTTACTGGAAGCTGTCGGCGCCCGGATTTCCCCGCAACTGGTGGTACACCGACAGCGCCTCGATCAGTTCCTGCTGCCGCTGCGCGGCCCGGCGGCGCTCGTCTCGCACGCGGAACTGGTTCAACTTCTGGAATATTTCTGACTGGACGATCTGCGGCCTGGGCACCATGATGAAGGTGAAGCCCTCGTCCGACGCCGCAGTGCTGATGACCACATCGCCATAGCCAAAGACCTTGGCCCAGATGCCGTGCTGTTGGGCCACCACGTTCTGCACCCGCTCCAGTCCACCCTCGCGGCGCTTGGAGTCCAACCCCAACGGCTTCATCTCGATGTCGATCACCCGGTCGTCGGTCAGAATGTATACGTCGTTTCGATAATCCGTGACCTCCCACCACAACCAGAAGCCGGTTGCGCCAAGGATCATCAGCCAGCCCAACACCCAGCCGGCGCCCCCAATTGCAATGCCTGCGATGGCGCCCGAAAAAAGCAGCAGCCCGCCGAAGAACACCGCGACGAAGGCGAGGAACGCGGGCCCTGCGCGGCCCACCAGGTTGATCCAGTGTTTACGCCAAAGCTTCATGCCGGGCAACTCCTTGGGAGCCGCAGGCGCTGGGGTGGTGCCGACGAGCGCCGTGCGCCACGTATCGGGCAGGCGCGAGGAATGCCGCGCCAACCACGCCTGCGTGCTGGGCGGGGTGGGCACGCGCTGTTTCTTCGGCGTGCGTTGGAAGCTGCGGCGCAGCCAGCCCGGGGCCGGGCCCGTGCGCGGGAGCGGCGCGTCGCCCAGCGCGCGCTGCCGCTGGGGCACGGGCAGGGCCAGGTGCAGGTCCTTGATGAGCCCTCGTCGCAACTCTTCCTTCTGGCGCCCGCGCTCGTCGGCCTGGGCTTCCGTCTTCGTCATCTCGAGAAGCTCCTTGACGGAGTACGGTCGCGGGGTCTTCTCAAGCCGAATGGCGCCCCCCTTAGAGGCCGTCCGCACGGTGATGTCGCCGTAATCGAAGATCCGGCCCCAGAAGTCGTTCAGGATCGTCACATCCTGGATCATCTCGACCGGGGCTTCAGACGCGCGCCTCGAACAGCACGAACTGGCGGTCTCGCCGGGTGACGCGGCGGTTGGTGATCACGTAGTAGTCGTCGTAATAGTTCAAGACCGCGAAGATCGCGGCGCCGAACAGGATGCCGCCAAGGATGAGCAGCGCAACGTCGCCGATGAGCGTCAGCTCGGGAGGCAGCAGGACGACCACGACCAGGAGCGCGACCATCGCCAGCACGATCAGGCTGAGCGGCCAGAACAACCACAAAATGTGCGGCCGCCCTTTCCATTGCACTTCCTCGTCGGCCTGCATCCAGTCGTAAGGCGGCTTGACTTCCTTCGTCGCCTCCACTTGCCGGGCCATGGGCTGGTTGCTCCACAGGTCGGGCCTCTCTGCGACCGCATGCAGGAAGTCTCGCCGGTCCAGCGTGATAATGTCTGCCCCCGCCAGCCCCGGCACCCCCCGAACCGATTCGCCGCGGACGGCCCGGACCGTTACCTCCCGCTGGCCGCCCTTAAACAACGAAGTCTTGCCGTAGGACGCGCGCGGTTGGAGCCGGCTGCGCGGGCGCTCGCGGCCGTAGTTGTCGTAGGCCGTGATAAGCGCCCCGCCGTCCCGTAGAATCACGTAGGAATGGCCCGCGCTGCCCTGGGTGGTAACATTCTGTTTCTCGGGCACGAACTCCCAACCGCAGAATTGCGCCAGGTGCTGCATTTGCAGGGCGTTCAGTCCCTGGAACAGCGGCGCCTGCTCGAGCGACGCGACGATGTTCAAGGGCTCGTGGATGAGCTTCCCGACGTCGGGAAACTGGGCGATCACCCGGTGCGCGTGAACGGCGGGCAAATAGAAGAGATGCGTGTCCACGGTCGCGCCGGCATCCTCGGCCGCACAATTGAGCCCGAACTGCATGGCCTTGGCTGGATCGGCCGCCTGGGCCGGGTCGCCGGGGGCGACAAGGAAGTTGCCGGCCGTGATGCGCCAGGCTTGCCAGTCGCTCGGGAACGGGTTGAGCGGGCCGCTGACTGCCAGTTGGCCGCGATCCACGATCCAGAATCCGGGGTCTTTCTGCAGGTCCGGTTTGACCCCCGCCCGCAGGTCGCGCTCCTCCACCAGTTGTGCCAGCCAGCGCACCTGGTCGTCGGTCAGGTCACGGAACAAGGGGATGCGGCGCAGCCGTCCGGCCGCGCGCGTCGTGCAGCAGCTCCTCGCGCAGATCGGGGATGCGTTCGAGGGCGATCCGCAGCGCGCTCGCTTCGACCAGCAGCAGCGTTGCGGGCAAGCCGTTCATTCCCGCCCGGGCGGTGGTGCGGTAGGCTTCATCCCACAGCGCCTGTTGGCCGAAGATCTGGCCCGCCTTCACCTCTTGCTCGAACCATGTGTCGCCGCCTTCTTGCAGCCGGACGAGCACGCTGCCTGCGACCACGATGAAGAGGTAACGTGGCGCGTCGCCCCGCCTGAACACGAAGTCTCCGGGCGCGTACTGCCTCAACTCCACGTCGGGCAGCACTTGCGTCTGGAACTGCGGCCATTTCTGCATCAACGGAGAGGTCTTCAGAATTTCCCAGATCTCGGCTTGCTGCCGTTTGTCCGGCTTCATGTCACAGCCTCTCGCGGATTGCCTGCGCGGCAGCGAGGTTCATCCCCGGCACAGCGGCCAACTGTTCGACGGACGCGTCCCTGATCGCTTCGAGCGAGCCAAAATGCTTGAGCAATGCCTTGCGACGGGTAGGTCCGATGCCCGGAATGGAATCGAGCTCGGACGTGATGGACACCTTGGCCCGCTTCTCCCGGTGCGCGGTGATGGCGAAGCGGTGGGCCTCGTCGCGAATGCGCTGCACCAGGAACAAGCCCTGTGTGCCGGGCGCCAGCAGAACCGGCTCCGAGCGGCCCGGTAGGAACAGCTCCTCGCGCTGCTTGGCGAGGCCGACGACCGGCACGACTTCGGTCAGCTCGTACTCAGCCAGCACCTCCACCGCCACACCGAGTTGTCCCTTGCCGCCGTCCACGATGAGCAGATCGGGCAGGATTTTCCACGCCGCGTCGCTGGCCCGGGCCTTGCTGCCAGGGTCGGCCACGTTCTGTTCGACCGCCCGGCGGAAGCGGCGGCGCAGCACCTCTCGCATCGAGGCGTAATCGTCGGGCTCGCCCTGGCTGCCGCGGCCCTTGATATTGAAGCGCCGGTAGTCGCTCTTGGCCGGCGCGCCCTTTGCGAAAACGACCATGCTGCCGACGGTGTTGGTGCCTTGCAAGGTCGAGATGTCGAAGCACTCGATCCGGCTGGGCGGGTCTTCGAGGCCGAGCGCCTCCTGCAGCTCCGTGATCGCCTGCGTCTGCCGGTTGGTGTCGGCCTGCCACTGCGCTTGCAGCGACTGCAGCGTAGCAGCGGCATTCTCGGTTGCCAACTGCAGCAGCGCCTGCTTTGGCCCGCGCTTCGGCACGGTCAGGTTGACCTTCTGGCCCCCGCGCCGGCCGCGCAGCCACTGCTCGATGATCTTGCGCTCGTCGAGGTCCTTCGGCAGCACGATCGTGGGCGGCACAAACGCCGCCTCGTCGTAGAACTGCTTGACGAACGCGCCGATCAGTTCGCCGTTGGCCTCCGCGGGAACGCCTTCCAGAACGAAGCTCTCGCGGCCGATCAGCTTGCCCCGGCGGATGAAGAACACCTGGACGCAGGCCTCGCCCGTTCGCTCGTCCTGTGCGAACGCAATGACGTCCTCGTCCTCTTGTTTGCCGCTGACGATTTTCTGGCGTTCCACAATCTGCTGCGCCGCGCGGATCTGGTCGCGCAGTTGTGCGGCCCGTTCGAACTGGAGGTTTTCGGCCGCAAACTTCATCCGCTGGTTGAGTTGCTCCAGCACACGCTCGCTGTCGCCTTCGAGAAACGCCGCGAGCCCCGCCACCACCTGCCGGTAGCCATCTTTGTCCACGGCACCGATGCAGGGCCCGGCGCAGCGCTTGATGTGATAGTACAGGCAGGGCTTGGGGTCGTCGCCCGTGATCTCCCGGTTGCAGTCCAGGTAAGGAAATACCCGGCGCAGCACGTCGAGCGTTTGGCGCACCGCGTAGGCCGAGGTGAACGGCCCATAATAGCGGGCGCCGTCGCGCTCCATGCGCCGCACGATGCTGACTTTCGGGAAATCCTCCTGCCAGTGGATCTTGATGTAGGGGTAGGTTTTGTCGTCGCGCAGCCGGACGTTGTACCGGGGATGGTAGCGCTTTATGAGCTCGTTTTCGAGAATCAACGCTTCGAGCTCGGTGTCCGTCACGATCCATTCGAGGTCCGCGATCTCCGTCACCAGGCGTCGGGTGCGCGGCTCGTGACGGGCGGCTTCGTGGAAATAAGAGCGGACGCGGTTCTTCAGCACGACCGCCTTGCCCACGTAGATCACCTTGCCGTCGGACGAACGGTAGATGTAGACCCCGGGGCGATCGGGCAGCGTGTCGAGTTTTTGGGCCAGGTCAGGCGCGACGCGATGGTTGTTCACAAGGAGATATTATACATAAGACGACAAAACGAAACAAGTGTTTTTGGTGGACTTAATATGCGCCGCGCCCGCCAATTACGGCAGGTATCGTCCGCAGCAGGATTGCGAGGTCCTTCCGCAGCGAGTAATGCTCGATATACCCCAGTTCCAGCGCGAGCCGCTCGTCGAAAGGCAGGTCGCCCCGCCCGCTCACCTGCATCGGCCCGGTCATGCCCGGCTTGACCGCCAGCCGCCGCCGCTGGTCGTCCGTATAGCGCGCAACCAGTGCGGCCTCTTCGGGCCGCGGGCCCACCAGGCTCATCTCCCCTCGCAGCACGTTGAACAACTGTGGCAGTTCGTCCAGGCTCCAGCGGCGCAGAGACCGGCCAGCCCGGGTCACGCGGGGGTCATTGGGGATTTTGAAAGCAGGCGCGGGCAGGTCATCGAGGTTGATCAGCCCCGACAGCGCCTGTTCGGCGTCCGTGGTCATGGTGCGAAACTTAAGGATGCGGAAGGACTGGCCCTTCTGTCCCACCCGCACCTGCCGGAAAAGGACCGGTCCGGGCGAATCCAGCTTGATCCAGGCCGCAATGACCAGCATGGGCAGCGCCATGGCCGCGAGCGTAAGGGTCGCGAGGACGAGGTCGAGCAGCCGCTTGGCCGCCCGCTGGGCCACGGTCAGCGGGGGACGTGGTTCGTCGCTTTCCCGGGGGAAGCGGGCCAGGCCGGCGGCAAATCCGAAGCCCAGGGCCAGGGCACGGGCCCACATGATCGCCAAGCCCGGCAGCAGCACCGCGGGATCCTTGCGTACGATCTTCGCATAGAAGGGCAGCGCGGTCACGTCGAAAAGCGTGAGCGCGGCGACGAAGGCAATCCAGCCGGGCCACCAGGGGCTGTGCAGGGCCAGGCTGGCGATGGCGGCCACGGCCAGGAGTCCCAGGCTGGCCGCCGCGATGAGGAGTTGAGCCTTGAGCGCGCCGGGCGTGTGCGAGTCCTGCACCACCTGGGTGGGATGCTGGCGCGTCACCCGCACCTTCCACATGCCGATCCTGAACTTGCGCCGCATGTACTGGCCCAGGGTGCGGTTGTGCTGGTGGTACACCTGTGCCGCAGGCGCAAAGACCAGGCGGTAGCCCTTTTCGGCCAGCCGGAACGAAAACTCCTGGTCCTCGACCCACCAAATGCGCGTGTCGAAGCCGCCGTTTGCGAGGAAAATGTCGCGGCGGTAGGCTGCGCTGTAGGTGTCGACGAAGTCGATGCGCTCGGCCCCTGCCATCCGATCGTAACGATCTTCGTACTCGAGTTGGGTGAACCGGGCGACGATGTTGCGCTGGCGCGACAGGTACGTGCCCTTGGCGCCTGCAACTTCCTCGTCCTCGACGGCGGGCTTTGCGAACGGCGCCGTGATCGCGCCGATCCACCCCGGCACCGGTTCGCAGTCGGCATCGGTGAAGAGCAGCAGGTCGCCCCGCGCGACTGCGGCGCCCGTATTGCGGGCAGCTGCGGCGCCGGCATGGGGCTGGGTGATCGTCACCACGCCCGCCCGGCGCGCGATTTCGGCGGTGGCATCGCTCGAGCCGTCGTCGACGACGATTACCTCGAAGGCGGCCGGATCGACTTCCTGTCCCGCCAGGGCGGCGAGGCAAGCGGGCAGGGTCGCAGCCGCCTGGTACGCGGGGACGATGACAGAGTAGCGGCAGTAGGCGTGGTCAGGCTGGGTCATGCCCGCCTTCCTTGACCGGATCTTGGGGCGCGCCTCCCGCGCGGACCTGCCAACCCAGCGGCACGGCGCAGCGCTCCGCCGCTCAGTGCTTCGCCCAGGCGCCAAAAGCTCAGCCCGAGCGCGATGCCCCCCAACAACACGGGCGGGCCCACCAGCACGCCGTTGAGGACCGTGCCCGCGGCCAGGCCCCGACTCGCTTCGACGCCAAACGCCGAGAGCACGGTCATGGTCACTGCGCCCACTACGCCGATCATTCCCGGCGGCGTCGGCGCCCAGTTACTCGACGTCAGCGCGAGCATGACGGCCAGCGCGGCGCTCCAGCCCACATCGAGGCGAAACGCAGCCAGCATGATTGCCACGGTGGCGAGTGAAAGCAGCCACACCGCGGCCGTGATGGCCGAAATGCGCACAAGCTGCTTCCCCCGCAGGCTGGCCATATTCGACAGGGTTGCTTCGAGCGCGTGCCGCCCCCAATTGACCGTACGGGCCAAGCGGACGGCCTTCGGATTGGGCAGCCGCGCCAGCGCCGCGACGATAGGCCGCTCCAGGTGGCCGAGTGTGAGCAGACCTGCCAACAGGATCACGCCCAGAAGCACGCCCGCCGCGCCTGCTTCCATCCGCAGCGATGCCGGAATCAGGGAGAGGGGCAGGCCCGCAAGCACGATGAAGCCGACGGCCAGCAGGTCAAACGTTTTCTCGACGACGATCGTGCCAAACGTGCGGCCGACCGGGTGCCCTTTTTGGCGCATCAGCCCCAGCCGCGCCACTTCGCCAAGGCGGATTGGAAACAGCAGGTTGAGCATCTGGCTGATCATGAGGACGCTGAAGAAAGTTGGATAGCGCAGCTTCGGCTCGGCGCCGGCATAGAGCCACTGCCAGCGAAGTGCTTTGCCGCCTGCCACCAGCACGACCGACGCTGTGGCAGCCCCCACGAGGGGCAGGGAAAAGGACGCAAACTCGGCGAGGAAGGCTGTCAGGTTGACCTGGCGCAGCGACACCCACAGGCAGACGGCGCCGACCAACAGGGCGCCCGCGGCCTGCGCCGAGCGGTTATGCAACAGGCGCCGGACCATGGGCTAGGCTGTCGAGGCGGCGCGGCGCCGCTTCCGCCTGCGCACGAAAAACCAGGTAATCAGGACCGCGACGATGACGACGAAAACCGCGGCGAGCGCGGGCAGGATGATGGCGACCAATGTCGTAGTTGCGGATACGACGTCTTCCAGGACGCTGACAACGGGATTGGCAACGCCCGCGGTTGTCGCGGTAATGATGGGCCGGGCGGTCGCCTTGACGGCGTGCACGCCGCCCGCGACCAGCAAGCCGCAGATCATGGCAACGACGGGGCTCATCTCGCTGATCACGTTGCCGCTGGCCGCGAACAAGATCGCGCCGGCCGCGGGCCGGATGACTGTCTGGATGACATCGTTGACCGAGTCCACGGCCGGGACCTTATCCGCCACCGTCTCGACCACGAGCAGGATGAACAGGAGACCGAGAACCCAGGGACTTTCGAGGGCGTTCCAGGGAGTGTTGAGGGTGATGAGGTCGGTGAAGCGCGCCAGGAGGCCCACAATCAGCAGCGGTAAGTATGCGTTCAGGCCGGTCGCTCCGGACAGGCCAAAGGCAGCGAGCACTCCGATCACGCCCATACTCATCCTCCACCCATCAGCACATTTACCACAAAGTCACAAAGACATACGGTTGTACGAAAGAGCCGGCCAGCCATTGTGTCTCGGTGTCTTTGTGGTAAAGCTCCCTCCGGGCAACGAGCCTACTGCAGCGGCTCGCCGATCGGCGTCACGCTGTTGTGCGCAATTTGGCCGAACAGGTGCGCCTGCACCAGGTACTGCCACAGCGTCGCCAGCGGAATCGTGATGATGGCGCCGACAAGCAGCAGGATGAAGCCGAGCGAACCCACAATCGCGGCAATGATGCCGGCCACGACGTCGACCAGCAGGATGGCGACGATCACGTTGCCCAGGTTGTCGCGCGTGAACTGCCACATCTGGCCGAGCGCGAACGCGGACGTGAACTCGTCTGTCTGGGCAATGCGAATCCAGATTGCGGGCGTGATCAGCGCCACGAAGAGGATCCAGATCAGAAGGAGACACGACGCGCAGCACAAGATGGCGATACCGATGGCTTCACCACCCTGGCCCTGGTCGGTCAGCAGCGAGCCGATGACCAGCGGGATGGTCAGCAGGAGTGCGGGCAGCGCCCAGACGAAAGTGGCGGCTGCAACCTTGAACCCGCGGCTCAGGAATCCGCCCCAATCATCCCACTCGGGCATAGGCCGGGCTTCGCCGTTCATGACGTTGCGCAGGACCACGACGGTATAGCCCATGACGGCCATGAGGGGGATCAGGCCGATGAGGAACGGCATGAGCACGACCGCCAGCGCGCCCACGCCCGTCCCGATGGCCAGCTTCTTGAGCCACTCGGGATCGTCGAACATATAGGTAAAACCGCGACCAAAATCCATGAGTTCCTCCTTGGGTTTGGAGCGCAATCTCGCGCCGATGAGCTTCCCAGAACACCGCGGGTGGGGCGGTGAAACATGGTCCAATGATAAGCCCGCTTCGATTCGCGCGGATGGCAAGCAGCCGACGAAGGGCTGACGCTTGTATGACGCGTCAAAGGCACCGTGGACACGCCGATTGCGTCGCATCATACCATAGCTGCCGGCTATCCGGAACACAATCGCTCGTGCCCGTCAGCCGCCATCAGCGACCTGATTTCAACTCAGAACGGGAGCCCGAATCGAGCAGTCAGGGCATCCCGAGCCGCGCCGATCAGTGCGATCTCGCAGAGCGCCAGCGCCAATCCGACCGTCAGAGGCGACAGCACCTCGCGCCAGTGCCGGGCCTTGCCGTCGCGCCGGCGCGCGGCCAGGTAGAACATCGTGTTCAGCGCGCCGAGCAGCACAGCCACCATGAGGCCGCTGAGCAGGGCTAGCGGATAGAGCAGGGGCTCCCACTCGCTGCCGACCCCCACGACGACCACGCCGGCTCCGAGGAGCAGGCACAACAGGTCACGACCGCCCGCGATGCTGCGGGTGTCAGACGGAGCGCGCCAGAACGTGATGTTGATTGCGGGGACCAGGATGGCCGCAATCGCAATGCCCTCCAGGGAACCGGTGACCAGGCGCAAGAGGTTGCTGGGCGTGTAGAGATGCGGCAGTTCCAGCAGGGCGAGGAATGAATTGAGGCCGTCGAGCGCCCACAGAAGCATGAAGAGCCCCAGTACGATGAGGTAGGGCCGCGCCGGGAAGCGGCCGGCCCGCAGCTTCCCTCGAGACGCCAGCACGATCAGGCCGGCCAGGGCCCCCAGGTAGGTGCCGGTGCACCGCGCGCAGAGCGGTAGTTGCCGGCCCGCGATAAAGAAGCTGTGGTCGCCGATCTGGTGGCACACGGCGTAGCCAGCCCTATCGGCTGCCTGCAACGGGCTGTGGGGGCCGAGAAACAGCAGCACGGCGATAACGACCAGCGCAAAGACGGCGATGAGGCGCTCGGAAGTCGGCTTGAATCGGGAAGGCGAGGCGGACATATCGCTATTATATGCGACGGCCTGCGTGGGCCAAACGCGATTTGCGCCGGCAAGCAACGCGTGCTAGACTCGCGGTGTCTACCGCCTCGCATCCACGCGGCCAGGCGTCGATTCCAGGCGGAACCGGTCCTTGTCTCCCGCCAGGGAGGCTCTAACGCATGCATAGGGAGGCGCCGCTGACCGATACTCCTCACCGATCTCCCGCATTTTGAATTTCATCGATTGCCTCGGCAAAGCGGTTATGGCGCTAGCGCCCGAGACGTGCGCACCGGCCCGGTCTTGGCCATTGGATGTGCGGAGGCATGGCCTAGCCTTCCAGTCGGGAACGGCGGACGCTCGACCGAAAAGTTCTGTTTGCCCTGGCTGCTGCATATACTCCGAAGAGTCGCGCGCCGCGCGATACAGTGCACAAGGAGCAAAACACTCATGGCCAGTGTAACCTTCGACCACGTCTACAAGCGCTACGGCGATGTCATCGCCGTCAATGACCTGAACCTCCAGATCGCGGACAAGGAATTCCTGGTGTTCGTCGGTCCTTCGGGCTGCGGCAAGACCACCAGCCTCCGCTGCCTCGCGGGCCTCGAAGAAATTTCCGACGGCCGCATCCTGATCGGCGACCGGGTCGTCAACGACGTGCCGCCCAAGGATCGCGATATCGCGATGGTGTTCCAGAGCTACGCGCTCTACCCGCACATGAGCGTGTATGACAACATGGCGTTCGGCCTCAAGCTGCGCAAGACCCCGAAGGCGGAAATCGACCGCAAGGTGAAGGAAGCCGCCGAGCTTCTGGGCATCAGCCAGTTCCTCGACCGCAAGCCGAAGCAGCTCTCGGGTGGTCAGCGCCAGCGTGTCGCAGTCGGGCGCGCCATCGTGCGCAGCCCGAAGGTCTTCCTCTTCGACGAGCCGCTCTCGAACCTGGACGCCAAGCTGCGCGTCGAGACCCGCGCCGGCATCAGCAAGCTGCACCAGCGGCTGGGCACCACCTTCATCTACGTCACGCACGACCAGGTGGAAGCCATGACCATGGCCTCGCGCATCGCGGTCATGAAAGACGGCCTGCTCCAGCAAATCGACTCGCCCCAGCAGCTGTATGACCATCCCGGCAACATCTTCGTCGCAGGCTTCATCGGCAGCCCGTCGATGAACTTCTTCGAATCGACCCTCGTCGAGCAGGACGGCAAGCTGTTCGTCGATGGCGGCTCGTTCAAGCTGCAGATCCCCGAGCAGAAGAAGAACGATTACATGCCGCATAAGGGCAAGAAGGTCATCTTCGGCATCCGCCCCGAAGACATTCACACCAAGGGCTTCGAAGCGCCGGGCATCATCCCCGCGCCGATCACGGCCCAGGTGGATGTCTCCGAGTTGATGGGCAACGAAATCTTCCTGTACCTGATCACGGGCAAGAAGCAGTTCGTGGCCCGCGTCGATCCGCGCACGCACGCCCGTGTCGGCGAAACGCTGGACATGAGCATCAACATGGACAACATGCACCTGTTTGATCCGCAGACGGAGAAGTCGCTGGACATCATCCGGTAGAACCCGGACCGGGCGGCTGAAAAAGAGACCTGGTTTCTTCAAGAAACCAGGTCTCTTTTTATTCGCTTCGCACGCCTTGCGCCGTTTATCCCATGAACGCGGCCGCTTCTGCTGCCTCGCCTGTAGCCGCGGCCGCTTCCTCGGCCGTCAGCCGGTGGATCGTGGCGGGATCGGCCTTATCGATGAAGAGCACACCCTCCAGGTGATCGATCTCGTGCTGAAAGATGCGCGCCAGGTAATCCTGCGCCTTGATTCGCTGGGGGCGGCCGAATGCATCCTGCCCGCGTACCACGAGCTCGACGCTCCGCTCTACCTCGCCGACATATCCCGGGATGGACAGGCAGCCTTCTTCGCCCTTTTCAGTGTCGCGCGACGCTTTGACAATCTCGGGATTGACGAAGGTGTACAACTCGGCAGGTAAGCCCTCTTCTTCGTCCGCGGGCAGTTCGACCACGATGATGCGCTCGGGGATATTAATCTGTGGGGCGGCCAGCCCTACGCCGGGCGCAAGCCGCATTGTCTCGACCATGTCGTCAATCAACTGCTGAAGCTCGGGCCCAAACTTGGTGACCTTGCGCGCCTTCTGGCGCAAGGTAGGATGCCCGAGCGTAATGATCTGCCGAATTGCCATCTGCCAGCTCCCCTTAATTTCTCAACAATTCGGTATAATTATACCCTTTGGCCGGAAACTGTCAAAGCGCCGTGCTCCACTTGGGGGGTCGTCGGGCCAGGGCTGCTCGCGTGCCAGGGTCCGCTGCGAACATTCCTTGCAAAACTACCCGCTGCAGTGGTACATTCAACCTTGCCGCACGACCTAATAGGGTATTTGGCTGCCCGTGCGGCGACAATATTAGCTGGACGGCCCCACTGTCATCGCAAGACGCGGGGCCGCCCCGGAGAGAGGCTCCTTTTGAACGAAAAACTCAACCGGCTCCGCGCACTTCTGCGCGGGTTTGACCGGGTTGCGGTCGCATATTCCGGCGGCGTCGACAGCACGCTTGTGCTCAAGGTGGCTCACGACGAGCTGGGCGTCAACGCCATCGGCCTCACCGCCGTATCGGCCAGCATGCCGCATTACGAGCGCTCCGCCGCCGACCAGGTGGCCCAACAGATCGGCGCCCGCGTGCTTTACATCCAAACGCATGAAGACGAAGACGACCGCTACCTGGAAAATCCCCCGAACCGCTGCTACTTCTGCAAGACCGACGTGTACGACGAACTGATCCAGGTCGCGGCCGGGGAAGGGTTTTCGGTATTGCTTGACGGCACGAACGCGGACGATGCGGGCGATTGGCGGCCGGGGCGCGAAGCCGCGCGCCAGCACGGTGTCCGCAGCCCCCTGCAGGAGATGGGCTTTACGAAAGACGAGATTCGCGCAGCGGCGCGCGAGTTGGGGCTCGCCAACTGGGATCTGCCATCTGCGCCCTGTCTCTCCTCGCGTGTCCCGTACGGCACCCGCATCACCCCCGAGATGCTCGATCAGATCGGGCGAGGTGAGTGGGCGCTGCGCGAAAAGGGCTTCCGTGAGGTCCGCGTGCGCCATCACGGTCCCGTCGCCCGCGTCGAGGTGCCCGTGAGCGAACTGGAGCGCGCGCTCGCCATGCGCGAAGAGATCGTCGCCGCGTTGAAAGAAGCCGGCTACACGTTCGTTGCCTTAGATCTATCCGGCCTGAAGTCGGGCGGCCTGAACCTGGCCATCAAGAGCTACGGGAGCGCGAGTGGACGCGGAGAAACTGCGCCAACTGCTGAGTGAGGTCCAAGCCGGCGGTGTAAGCGTGGACGACGCGCTGGGCCGGCTCCGGACACTGCCTTTCGAGGATCTGGGCTACGCACAGCTCGATCTGCACCGCGCCCTGCGCCAGGGGTTGCCCGAGGTGGTTTTCTGCCAGGGCAAAACGAACGAGCACGCGGCCGGTATTTTCGAGCGCCTGTGGGCCAACCACGACCGGGTTCTAGGCACCCGGGCGTCGCCCGAGATGGCTGCGTTCATCCAGGCGCGGCTGCCCGAAGCCCGCTACGACCCGCTCTCCCGGTTGGTGATGTTGGCGCGCGGCGATCAGCCTGAGCCCGGGCCAGACGGGCCATACGCACTCGTCGCCTGCGCGGGCACGGCCGATCTGTCCGTGGCGGAAGAGGCGAGCCAGACACTCTCGTTCTTTAGCGGCCGCGTCAGACGCGCCTACGATGTCGGGGTCGCCGGCATCCACCGGCTGCTGGACCGCCGGGAGGACATAGCCGGGGCATCGGTCATCATCAGCGTGGCGGGAATGGAGGGCGCACTCACCAGCGTCATCGGCGGATTGGCCGGATGCCCCGTCATCGGAGTGCCGACGAGCGTCGGTTATGGTGCGAGTTTCGGCGGGCTAGCCGCGCTGCTCGCCATGCTGAATTCGTGCGCGTCCGGCGTCTCTGTCGTAAACATCGACAATGGATTCGGCGCGGCCATTACGGCCCACCGGATCCTTGCGCTGGCCAGGTAGGCGAGCCGGCCGGCGCTTTCCAGGAACAATCTACATGCGAGTGCTCTATTTCGACTGCGTCGCCGGCGCGAGCGGCGACATGATCCTGGCAGCCCTGCTGGCCGCGGGGTTGGACGAGGGCGCACTGGCCGCGCGGCTGGCACACCTGCACCTGCCCGGCTTCAGGCTCCAGGTCGAGCGCGTCCAGAAGTCCGGCATCGCCGCGACGCACGTCGAAGTGCTCGTCGACGACGACGTACCCGAGCGCCATCTCCGGGAGCTGGTTGCCGTCGTCGAAGCGGCCGCGTTGCCGGCCCACGTGATCGAGAAGTCTATCGCGATCCTGCGCCGGATAGGGGAGGTCGAAGCCGCAATCCATGGCGCACCGGACGCGGAACAGGTTCATCTCCACGAGTTGGGCGGCCTGGATACACTTGTCGACGTCGTCGGCGCGGTGAGTGGGGTCGACTTGCTGGGGGCAGAAAAGGTCATCTGCTCCCCCATCCCCCTTGGACGCGGCTTTGCGCGCAGTGCGCACGGCAGGATTCCCGTCCCGGCCCCCGCGACCCTGGCGTTGCTGCAGGGCGCGCCCGTCATGGGCATCGACGTGGAAGGCGAGACGGTTACGCCGACAGGGGCGGCCTTGCTCACGTCGCTTGCGTCGGGTTACGGCTCCATCCCGGCCATGACCCTCGAGGCCACCGGCTACGGCGCGGGCCGCAAAGATTGGGCGATTCCCAACGTGCTGCGGGTGCTCGTCGGCGAGGCCGAGGCGCAGGGCTTGCAGGAGTCGCTGTCGCTCCTCGAGACAAATATCGACGACTTGAATCCGGAGACGTACGAATACGTGATGGCCCGTCTGTTTTCAGCGGGCGCGCTGGACGTATTTCTTGCGCCGATCCAGATGAAGAAGAACCGGCCGGCCACCTTGCTCTCGGTGCTGTGCCGCCCCACGCTGGTCGACGCGCTTACGCAGATCCTCTTTGCCGAGACCAGTACCTTGGGCATTCGCCGGCAAGACGTTACCCGCACTTGCCTTCCGCGCGAAATCCGCACCGTAGAAACACCGTACGGGCCGATCCGGGTGAAACTGGCCCATATGGGAGACCGCCACAAGGCCGCGCCCGAATACGAGGACTGCCGGCGCGCGGCTGAGGCGCACGGAGTGCCGCTGCGAGACGTCTATTTGGCCGCGCAACAGTTCTGAGCGTTCTGCTCGGGTTGGCCCAACATTCATGGTTTGTTCGCTGCCAGACGCCATTCCACTGCTCTGCAAAGGGACAATCGTGAGATGTGATTTGCGGCGCGTCGACAAGCTGCGTATAATGTTCTCGGCTACGGCGGGCGCGTCAGAACGGACTGGCGCGGCCAAGCCCCAGGCCTTTCCTGCCGCATTGTGGCTCGTTCTGCCTTCCCTCGGAGGGAAGCAGCCCACAACGCCAGAACTAACGCATGTTCCTCAGTACAAACCCAGCGCGCGTCTTGCTGGTTGAGTTCTCGTCGAGAGGAGGTGCAATCCATTCGGATGGCGGGGGGTTGCCTGTGGTAAAGCTTATCAGCGTCGCGTTCCCTCTGCCAAGCTCCCCTTGCTTCTCGTTCTTTCACAGTTACCCTGTTGGTTCACCTGTAAACCCTATCAGGAGGAGATTGAAGTGATGCGTACCAAGCTGTTTGGCATCGTCAGCGTGCTCGTTCTGCTGAGCATGCTCCTCGGCGCTTGTGGCGGCGGAGCTGCCCCTGCGCCCACCCAGGCCCCGGCGCCCACGGCCGCGCCCGAGGCAACTAAGGCGCCAGAGCCCACGAAAGCGCCCGAAGCGACCAAGGCCCCTGAGCCGACGAAGGCACCCGAAACCGGCGGCTTCAAGATCGGTCTGGTGACTGACGTAGGCCGCGTGAACGACCGCAGCTTCAACCAGTCGGCATGGGACGGCGTGCAGCAGGCCGCAAAGGCGCTGGGCGTTGCCGAGACCGACATCAAGTACATCGAGACGCAGGATGCGAAGGACTACGCCGACAACATGCAGCAGTTCATCGATGCCGGCTACCCGGTCATCGTGACGGTTGGCTTCGCGCTGGGCGAGGCGACGACTGCGGCGGCGAAGGCGAACCCGAAAATCGACTTCATCGGCGTCGACCAGTTCCAGGGCGAGACGCTGCCGAACCTGACGGGCCTGGTCTTCAACGAGGACCAGTCGGGCTACCTGGCGGGCGTGCTCGCGGCGAGCCTGACGAAGAGCGGGACGATTGCGGCTGTGCTGGGCACGGACCTGGTGCCGCCGGTCGTGGCGTTCAACGAGGGGTACGTGGCCGGTGCCAAGTCGGTGAAGCCGGACATCAAGGTGATCTCGACGTACCATCCGGGTGAGATCTCGCAGGCGTTTGTCGACCCCGAGTGGGGTGCGGCGACGGCGAAGCAGGCGATCGACCAGGGTGCGGACGTGATCTTCGGCGCCGGCGGCCAGACGGGCAACGGTGCGCTGCAGGAGACGGCGACGCACGCGGGGCTGTACTGCATCGGCGTGGACACGGACCAGTGGGAAACGGTGCCCGCGGCGCATCCGTGCCTGGTCTCCAGTGCGATGAAACTGATCACGCCCGGCGTGGTCGGGTTGACAACTGCAGCGAAGGAAGGCAAGTTCCCGGGCGGCAACTACTTCGGCGGCGCGGGGCTGGCCCCGTTCCACGATTTCGAAGACAAGGTGCCGGCAGACGTCAAGACGCTGCTTGAAAAGACCGCCGCGGGCCTGGCTGACGGCTCGATCAAGACCGGCTACGTGCCTGGCGGCGCGCCCGCCGAGGAAGCGACGCCGGCCGTCAAGGCGCCGGAGGGCTTCAAGATCGGTCTGGTGACCGACGTGGGCCGCGTGAACGACCGCAGCTTCAACCAGTCGGCATGGGACGGCGTGCAGCAGGCCGCAAAGGCGCTGGGCGTTGCCGAGACCGACATCAAGTACATCGAGACGCAGGATGCGAAGGACTATGCCGACAACATGCAGCAGTTCATCGATGCCGGCTACCCGGTCATCGTGACGGTCGGCTTCGCACTGGGCGAGGCGACGACTGCGGCGGCGAAGGCGAACCCGAAGATCAACTTCATCGGCGTCGACCAGTTCCAGGGCGAGACGCTGCCGAACCTGACGGGCCTGGTGTTCCACGAGGACCAGTCGGGCTACCTGGCCGGCACGCTGGCCGCGAACCTGACGAAGAGCGGGACGATTGCGGCAGTGCTGGGCACGGACCTGGTGCCGCCGGTCGTGGCGTTCAACGAGGGGTACGTGGCCGGTGCCAAGGCTGTGAAGCCGGACATCAAGGTCATCTCGACGTACCATCCGGGTGAGATTTCGCAGGCGTTTGTCGACCCCGAGTGGGGTGCGGCGACGGCGAAGCAGGCGATCGACCAGGGTGCGGACGTGATCTTCGGCGCCGGCGGCCAGACGGGCAACGGTGCGCTGCAAGAGACGGCGACGCACGCGGGGCTGTACTGCATCGGCGTGGACTCGGACCAGTGGGAAACGGTGCCCGCGGCGCATCCGTGCCTGGTCTCCAGCGCGATGAAGATGATCACGCCCGGCGTGATCGAACTCGCGAGCGCGGCTGCGGCCAGCAAGTTCCCGGGCGGCAACTACTTCGGCGGCGCGGGGCTGGCCCCGTTCCACGATTTCGAGAGCAAGATCCCGGCCGAGCTGAAGACGACGCTGGAGAAGCTGGCGGGCGACCTGAAGAGCGGCGCGGTCAAGACCGGCTACAACCCGCAGTAACAACCATCCGAAATGAGCCGGCAGTGCAGACTGAGGGCGCAGGCCGCAGTCTGCACTGCCGGCAAGGTGTGCGCCGACGCGACCGGCGCCGAGCGTAAGTGAGCGCGGGGAGTCGGCTGCAATGCCAGTCGGACCCCGGTTGGCTGGGCGCCCTCCGTGCCTGGCCTGACCCCCCGCATCGATAGCAGTTGCTTCGGGTGACTGCCACCACGACGGTGGCAGTCACCGTGACTTAATGTCGGGCGGTTGCCCGATCTACTATCGCCCCAAGGTGGATGAATGAAAGCGACTCAAGTCCTCCGCCGCGCGCTCCAGCCTCTGCTGATACCGTTTCTTGCCCTGGTGACGGCTTTGGCGGTGGGCGCCATCGTGATGTGGATCTTTGGCGACCCGCCCCTCAAGGCATATCAGGGCTTGTTCAACGGCGCGTTCGGTAGTCCGGCAGCAATTGCTCGGACGATCCGGAAAATCTCGCCGTTCCTGTTGACTGGGCTCTCGGTCGCCGTGGCCTTTAAGGCCGGTCTTTTCAACATCGGCGCCTCGGGGCAGTTCGTCATGGGGACGGTCGCATCCGTCGCCGTCGGTATCAATTTCAAAGGGTTGCCCGCACCCATTCATCTGCCCCTGGCGCTGCTGGCCGGCATCGCGGCCGGCGCTTTTTGGGGCGCAATCCCCGGTATGCTGAAAGTATTCACGGGCGCCCATGAAGTCATTGTCACCATCATGCTGAATTATGTCGCAGCGAACTTCGCGGGCTGGCTCGTCTACGCGGGCGGCAGCCAGGGGCAAACACCCGGCCCGCTGTGGGATCGCACGGCCCGCGCCATTTCAGAGACCCCCGACGTCCTCGCGAGCGCCCAGATCCCATGGATCGTCGGCCCGCCGTTCCGCATACACTACGGCATCGTATTGGCGCTCCTGTCGGCCCTGCTGATCTGGTGGATTATCTATAAGACAGTGATCGGGTTCGAGATTCGCACCGTCGGCCAGAACATGAAGGCGGCCCAGTACGCCGGTATGCGCGTCAAGTGGTCCATCGTCCTGGCGATGAGCATTGCGGGCGCGCTCGCCGGGCTGGCCGGCGCGATCGAGACGCTGGGCCTAAATCACAAGTTTGCACCCGAGTTTGGCGGCGCAGTCGGCTTCGACGGGATCACGGTTGCGCTGCTCGGCCAGACGCACCCCTTAGGGGTCGTGCTCGCCTCAGTCCTTTTCGCGGCGCTGGACTCGGGCGCCGCACAGATGCAGTTCAACTCAGGCGTCGCGGCCGACATTATCCAGATCATCCAGGCGGTGATCCTGGCATTCGTCGCTGCGCCGACCATCATTCGTGAGCTGTACCATCTGCCTTCCAAGAGCAAAGAAGCCGAAGGGGCACCGAAGATCAGTTGGGGGGCCCAATGAACGCCAAGTCAATGAACCTCAAGAACATTGGCAAACTCGCCTTGCTGCTGCTCGTGCTGACGCTCATCATCCTGGTCAACACGACGGCGTTGCGGCAGGTCACCTGGCTGCGGATCCTCTTCGGGATCAGCGCGCTCAACTTTACCCTGCGCGCCACGATCCCGCTCGTGCTCGGTGCACTGAGCGGCATCCTGTGCGAGCGCACGGGCATCATCAACATCGGTATCGAGGGAATGATGCTGGCAGGGGCGTTCGCGGCTTTTGTGGCGAAGGTCGCGACGAACAGTTGGCCCTTGCTGGCCAGCCTCCTGTTTGGCATCTTCGTCGCGCTCGTGGTGGGCGCCTTGATGGGGCTGCTGCACGGCACCTTGTCGATCCGTTACCGGATGGACCAGATCATCTCGGGCACCGTGATCATCATCCTGGCCACCGGCATCACGGCCTACTTGTTTGATCGCAACGCCATCGCTGCCGGGAAGTTCTCGCCGATCAGCATCCCGTTGCTGTCGAAGATCCCCGTCATTGGCGACGTTCTCTTCAGCAACCCGCCCATCACGTACGCTGCGTTGATCCTGGTCTTCGTGCTGCAGATCGCCCTGTTCCGCACCCGCTGGGGGCTGCGGACGCGGGCTTGCGGCGAACATCCCCGGGCGGCCGATACGGTGGGTATCAAGGTGAACCGGTATCGCTACGTCAATACGATGCTGGGAGGCGCGGTGGCCGCGCTGGGCGGCGCCTACCTTGTGCTGGAAGCAGTTGGGCAGTTCCAGGAGGGCATGACCGCAGGCCGCGGCTTCATTTCCCTGGCGGCCATGATCTTCGGCAACTGGAATCCCATCGGCGCACTGGCGGCGGCAAGTCTGTTTGGCTACACCCAGGCGCTCCAGAATGAGCTGCTTCTGGCCGGATTCACCAACATTCCCCGCCAGTTTGTTGCCATGTTGCCTTACCTGGTCACGATCGTTGCGGTCGCCGGCTTCGTCGGCCGCGTGCGGGCGCCCGCCGCAGAAGGCAAGGTCTACCAGACGGAGGGTGGCGAATGAGCGACCAGCGCGTTCCCGTTCTTGAGGCTCGCGGCATCACGAAGAAGTTTCCCGGCGTCACTGCGAACCAGGACGTCAACCTCAAGCTGTTCGCGGGCGAAATCCTGGCGCTGCTCGGCGAGAACGGCGCCGGCAAGTCCACCCTGATGAATATCATCTACGGCTTGTATCGCCCGACCGAAGGGGAGATCCTCGTGAACGGGCAGGTCGTACGGATGAACACGCCCCGCGATGCGATTGCGCTCGGCATCGGGATGGTGCACCAGCACTTCCAGCTCGTGCCGGTCATGACCGTCGCAGAGAATATCATGCTGGGGAGCGAGAGCGTTCGCAACGGCCTTCTCGACGTGAAGAAGGTCGCCGAGGAGGTGACGCAGCTGTCGCAGAAGTATCAGCTGGACGTCGATCCGTACGCGATCATCGAGGATCTGCCCGTGGGCATGCGGCAGCGGGTCGAGATCATCAAGACGCTGTACCGGAATGCCAACATCCTGATCCTCGACGAGCCAACCGCTGTGTTGACGCCGCAGGAGATCGAGGGCTTGTTCCAGGTGATGGAGCTCCTGCGCCAGCAGGGAAAATCGATTATCTTCATCACCCATAAGCTCAAAGAAGTGCTGCGGATCGCCGACCGGATCAACGTCCTCCGAGGTGGCCGGGTGGTCGGTGAGGCCGATCCCAAGGCGTCGACCCAGGGCCTGCTGGCGTCCATGATGGTCGGTCGCGAGGTCATCTTGACGGTGGAGAAGGACGAAGCGAAGCCCGCCGGGTGCGTCCTGCAGGTCGAACACTTATCCACCCGTAACGATCTGGGTGGGCCTGCGCTGAGCGACATATCCTTCGAGGTGTATGCGGGCGAGATCGTTGGCGTCGCGGGTGTGCAGGGCAACGGGCAGACGGAACTCGTCGAGGTGCTGACCGGGCTGCGAAAAGCCGATCGGGGCCACGTCCGGCTCAACGACACGGACATGACCAACGCTGGCCCGCGCCGCATCACGCAGGAAGGCATGAGCTGCCACATCCCGGAAGACCGGCATGCGCACGGGATGGTCGTCTCCTACTCCGTGGCCGACAACCTGGTCCTCAACACGTACAACTTGAAGCCGTTTGCACGCGGCGTCAATATTAACCAGCCGGCAATCGTCGAGCACGCGAAGGAACTGATCAAGCGGTTTGACGTGCGCACGCCGAGCCCGCAGACGCATGCGGGCAGCCTGTCGGGCGGCAACCAGCAGAAGATGGTGGTGGCGCGCGAGTTGAGCCGGCCGATCAAGCTGCTCATCGCGTCACAGCCGACCCGCGGCATCGACGTCGGCTCGATCGAGTTCATCCATAACCAAATCGTCCGCAAGCGGGACGACGGCGTCGCCGTGCTTCTGGTCAGCTCCGAACTGGACGAGATCATGGCACTTTCCGACCGCATCGTCGTCATGTACAAGGGCGAGATCATCGGCACGGTGCCGCGTGCCCAGGCGACCCGCGAAGGGTTGGGCCTCCTGATGGCAGGCGTTCACCCGGAGCCGGGCAGCGCGGCGGCGAGCGCACCGGCGAGCGCACCGGCGAGCGCCGATTGATACAAGACGAATCTAACTTGCCACAGAGGGCACCGAGGTCGCAGAGGGCTTCGAGCGGGAGGTAGGCGCCACCCGCTTTCAGAGAGAACCTCTGGGGCCTCGGTGTCCTTTGCGGCTAGAGGGAAACTGAATGCGTACGGAACGAGCCAGCTTCGCGGGTGGACAGGGGACGCAGTTGGGCGGCCGGCTGGATCTCCCGGACGACGGTGAGCCGCGGGCCTTCGCCGTCTTCGCACACTGCTTTGGCTGCACGAAAAACCTCAAGACGATCGGGAACGTGGACCGGGTGCTGACCGAAGCGGGCATCGGGGTGCTGCGTTTCGACTTTACAGGGTTAGGCGACAGCGAAGGCGACTTTTCAGACACCAACTTCACGTCGAACGTAGAAGACGTTGCCGCGGCCGCCGCGTTTCTTGCCGAAAATCACCAGGCCCCGAGCCTGCTGATCGGACATTCGCTGGGGGGCGCGGCCGTCATGCTGGCGGCGCACACAATCCCCTCAGCCCGGGCCGTCGTCACCATTGCCGCGCCTGCCGACCTGAGCCACCTCGGCGACACCATCGTCAGCCAGGCACCCGAAATCGAGCAGACCGGCGAAGCCGAAGTGATGCTGATTGGCCGCCGCTTCCACATCAAGAAGCAGTTCCTCGAGGACCTGGAACAGGGCAGCATGGAGCAGATCGTGGGCGGCCTGCGGCTCCCCTTGCTCATCCTTCACGCGCCGGAAGATGACGTCGTCTCCATCAAAAGCGCCGAGCGGCTCTATGCGATGGCGCGCCAGCCGAAAAGCCTTGTGGCCCTCGACCGCGCCGACCACCTCCTGCTCGAACGCGACGACGCGGAATACGCGGGCCGCATCATCGTCGGCTGGTTTGGGAGGTATCTCCCCTAAATGGCGTTCGTTGAGATCATGTTCATCGCCGTCGGCTTGGCGATGGATGCGTTCGCAGTCTGCCTCGGCGCGGGGACGACCCGTTTCATCGACGGCCCGCGCCCGGTCTTCCGCCTGTCATTCCATTTCGGGTTGTTCCAGGCGCTCATGCCCGTCCTCGGCTGGCTCGCCGGCGCTTTCGTCGCTCAGTACATATCCGCCTGGGACCACTGGATCGCATTCGGGCTACTCGCGTTCGTCGGCGTCCGGATGGTGCGCTCGGGGCTCGACACGAGCGGCGAGTGCCACGAAACGGACCCATCCCGCGGCAGCACGCTGATCATGCTGGCCGTGGCGACAAGCATCGACGCGTTTGCCGTCGGCCTCACGCTGGCCATGCTCGAGGTGAACATCCTCTATCCGGCCATCGTGATCGGCGTGGTGTGCGCCGCGCTTTCCGTGTTGGGACTGGCGCTCGGTCACCGGCTGGGGTGCGCGTTCGGCAAGCGGATGGAGGTCGTCGGCGGCTTGATCCTGGTCCTGATCGGCTTAAGGGTGGTGATCTCACACATCATGTAGGCCGGGTATGGTACAATGTTGTGCTGATACCCCTCGTAGACTAAACGAGTCGCAGCGTGAGAATGTCCGCTCTGGCCGGTCTCGTACGCCAGCCAAGCTGGCGTACGAGACCGGCCAGAGCAATTTCACCTGGCGCTTGGTTTAGGAATCGATTCGAGACCGGCCCCGGCTAGTTCTCGGATCGATACTAATCGCAAAGCGGGGTTGGGCATGGAGGGCGAGCTATAGCTCGCCCCTGTTTACGTGTGCAACCCCTCAGGGGTCGTGCACGCCTGGTGACACTGATAACGATGCCCACTTTCCTGGAGTCACAAGTATGGTAAGCCGTTTCTCACGTCTGGTCTCGTTCGGCCTGGTGGCGGCGATCTTGATCCTCGCTCTGGCAGCCTGCGCGCCCGTGCCCGCACCCCCGTCCGGCGGCGCTGCCGGACCGACGACGGCTGGCGCAGTCCCGACTGTTCCTGCGGCCTCGGGCGACGCCACGCTGAAGCTGGCGTTGATCCCCGTGCTCGACACCATTCCGATTTACATTGCCCTGCAAAACGGCTATTTCAAGGACCAGGGCATCCAGGTGGAGACCGTGCCCGTGAAGAGTCCGCAGGAGCGGGACGTTCTGCTCCAGACCGGGCAGGTGGACGGGGTGCTGACCGATCTGCAGGGGGTGGGGCTGTTGAATAAGGACGCAGCCAAGGTCAAGGCCGTCTATACGTCCCGCCGGCCGTTCCCCGATGCGCCGCTCTTCCGCATTCTGGCGAGCCCGAAGTCGAATATCACGAAGCCGGCCGACTTGAAGGGCGTGCCGATTGGCATCAGCAAGAACACGATCATCGAGTACCTCACGGATCGCATCCTGACGGCGGAGGGCTTGGCCGCGGGCGACATCAATAAGCTCGACGCAGGCGCGATAACCACGCGCTACGAGCAGTTGATGAACGGCAACCTGCAAGCCGCGGTCCTGCCCGACCCGCTAGCCCAGGGCGCGATTGCCGGCGGCGCAAAACTCGTCGCCGACGACACGAAGTACCAGGAGCTCTCCCAGTCCGTCCTCGTCTTTCAGGACGCGACGCTGAAGGCCCAGCCGGAGACCGTCACCAAGTTCCTGGCCGCATGGGAGCGGGCCGTCAAGGAAGTGAACGCCAATCCCGAGAAGTACCGGGCCGTCCTGATGGAGCAGGGCCGCGTACCGAAGGCGATCCAGGATTCCTACAAGATGCCACCTTTCCCCGAGCGGGGCGTGCCGAGCGAAAAAGAGGTCGCCGACGTCACTGCCTGGCTGAAAGAAAAAGGGCTGGTCAGCCGGGAGATCCCTTACACCGACATGGTGGACGCGTCATTCCTGCCGAAATAGCGCGGTGATCCATCTGCCGGCGGGATTGTTCCCGTGCTTAAGGAACCAGGTTTCGCCGCGAAACCTGGTTCCTTAACACCGAGAGTTGTTTTCCGTGATGTCCTTGTCCCCCGCCATCCGGGTGCGCGACCTCTATTACGCGTACCCACCGCCCATGCCGGACGCGCCCCCGACAGAAGTTCTCAACAATGTAAACTTCGAGATTCAGCCCGGAGAGTTCGTCGCACTGTTGGGCCGCGTCGGCGCCGGCAAGACGACCCTCTCGCTCGCCCTCAACGGCCTTGCACCCCATGCCACGGGAGGCGTCTTTCGCGGCCACGTGCTGGTGGGCGGGCTGGACACGCGCGACCACCCCGTGCCCGATCTTGCGCAGGTTGCCGGCCTGGTCTTTCAGGACCCCGAAACGCAGCTGACGCAGATGCGGGTGGAGGACGAGATCGCTTTCGGGCCCGAGAATCTTGGGCTCGCGCCGCAGGAGATAGCCCAGCGCGTGGACTGGGCGCTCGATGCGATCGGCCTTAACGGGTATCGCGACCGCAATCCGTCGCTTTTGTCGGGCGGCGAGAAGCAGCGGGTGGCCATCGCCGCGACCCTTGCCATGCGGCCCCAGGTGCTGGTCCTTGACGAGCCGACTGCGAACCTCGACCCCGGCGGTAAGGCGGCGGTCTTCGCCGTCCTGCTGCGCCTGGCGGAGGAGCGCCGGATCACGATCCTCCTGGCGACGCAGGACGTGGAGCGCGTGCAGCGCTATGCCCGGCGCGTCCTGGTGCTGCATCAAGGGCCGGATCGCGTTGGACGGGCCGCCCCGCGAGGTTTTCGAACGCGAGGTCGAACTGCGGGAGTGGGGCGTTGGCGTGCCCCAGGTGGTGGAGTTGGCCCACCGGCTGGGCGAGCGGCAAGGCCGGCTTTACCACTTTCACAGCGTCAGCGGCGCCGTGGCCGGCCTGCGGGCGGAGCTGCGCCGGAGACCTGCGACCGGACGACCGTCGCCGCCTGAGCCGGTGCCGGAGGGGAACAACGAGGCGGAGATCGTCGCCGATCGCCTCACCTTTGCCTACGACGACGCCACGCCGGCGCTGTGCGACGTGTCGCTCTCGATACCAGGTGGTCAGTTCCTCGCTCTCGCCGGTCCCAACGGCTCGGGCAAAACGACCTTCGCCAAGCACCTCAACGGCCTGCTGAAACCCTCCTCGGGCCGGGTGCTCGTCGCAGGCCAGGACACGCGCTCGCTGCGAGTGCCCCAGCTGGCGCGTATCGTCGGCTACGTATTCCAGAACCCGGATCACCAGATTTTCGCCGCAACCGTGCGCGAGGAGATCGAATTCGGGCTGCGGCTCCAGGGCCTGGCCGCGCCCGAGGTGGAGCGGCGGGTTGACGAAGCGCTGGAATCCGGTGGATTGGGCTCCGTTGCCGATCAGCCCCCTGCGACGCTCAGCCTGGGCCAGCGGCGGCAAGTCACGCTGGCGTCCGTGCTCGCCACCCGGCCGGCGATCCTGGTGCTCGACGAGCCCACCGGCGGGCTCGACGCGCGCACCCGGCTGGACCTGATGGACCGGGTTGTCCGGTTCAACCGCGACGGCGGGACCGTCGTCCTTATCACCCATGACGTGCGACTGATGGCCGAGTATGCGGGTCGCGTCGTGGTCCTGCGGTCTGGCCGCGTCCTGTTTGACGGCACGCCGGCGGCACTCTTCGCAAACCGGGCGGTCCTGTCTCAAGCGCGGCTGACCGTGCCCCCCGTGATCCGGGTGGCGCAGCGTCTCGCGGCGCTCGATCCGTCGCTTGGCCCGCTCGATACTGTGCGCAGCGCAGCGGAGCTCGTGGATGTCCTCTAGCTTCGACGTTTACGTCCGGCGCAACACCTGGCTTTACTGCCTGGACCCCCGGGTCAAGCTGGCGTACGTCTTCGTGGCCTCGATTCTCGTGTTCCTGTGGCCGTCGCCGGTCGTGGCCGTGGCAGTCAGCCTTGTCTCGCTCGCGCTGTTGTTGCTCGCCGGCGTGCCGCGCAGGCGCATCCTCAGCTTCCTGCGCGGGCTTGTCGTCTTGCTGCTGCTCGTGCTGGTGCTGACCACGCTGTTCACGCGGTGGCGGCAGCACGGTGTGGTTTTCGCTGGGTCCGCTGCAGGTGAGTGCCGAGGGCTTCTGGCACGCGCTGCTGCTTACGACCCGGCTGTTGGCGCTGAGCCTCGCGTTCTTTTTCTGGCTGAGCACGACCGACCAAGGCGAGATGACGCGCGGTTTCGTCGCGTTGGGCCTGCCCTATGAGTGGGGCCTGACGATTGCCCTGGCTCTGCGCTACTTGCCGATCCTGGCCGGGTTGTTCCAGCAGGTGCGCGAGGCGCAGGCGGCGCGGGGGCTCGATCTGACACAGCGGGGTTTGGGCGCCCGGCTCCAGGCCTACCGCCCGATCTTGATCGCCGTGGTGATCGGCGCGCTCCGTCACGGCGAACGGCTGGGCTGGGCGCTCGAAGCGCGCGCGCTGGGTGCCGCGAAGCGCCGGACGACATTCCGGCCGCTGCGCCTGCACCGTGACGACGTCTTCGTGCTGGCCTTCTTGGGCCTGGTTCTGGTGCTAGGGGTGGCCTTGCGCCTCATGTAACAGTGTATTGAATATCACTTAACTGCATGTCTTCCGTGGTACACTGAGGTCACCAACGGGTCGGGGTTAGGCAGGGCTGGCAGTGCCTAACTTCGACCCAGTCATTTAAGAGCCCTGGGCGACGCGGCCGGGCTTGTTTTGACACGCCGCCTTCAAACGGGTACAATGTCGGCATTCAAGAGGCCCCCATAGCTCAGTGGATAGAGCGCTAGCCTCCGGAGCTAGAAGCGCAGGTTCGAGTCCTGCTGGGGGTACTGGGCCCTCGCATCCAGCATGGCTGGGGCGGGGGCTTTTTGTTGCCTCACCCTCGGACAACTAAACGTGATCCGGAAGGTTTCGTTTAGCATCGCATCTACCAAACGCCCCAAACGTTCGCTCAATTGAGCCAAGCTGGTTTCGCTCCAACCCCACGCGGCCCGCCGTCGCACCTCTAGACCACGCGCTCGGTTCTCACGACGAGCGCCGGCGCTGCGGCGATACCATAGCGGACAAGGAGACAACCGATGTCCATCTTCAAACGCGAACCGGAACCCGAGTATAACCGGGCTGCAGCGGCCCGAACCGCCGCACTCCCGGCTGCGCCACCCCGGGAATCCACACCGGCGCCCTCGGGAGCCGTGCCCACTCCAACGCCATCCGCACCCGTCACGGGGCAGGCAGCCGCACCGGCCGCCCCCGTCGCGCGGGAAGCCGCAGCGGTCATAGACCGCCAAACCGAAATCACAGGCACCCTTCACTCCTCAGGCAACGTACTCATCGAAGGACGTTTTCACGGTGAGGTGGAAGCCAACGAGACGGTATGGGTGGAGAACGGCGCCCAGAGCGACGGGCAGTTGCGAGCGTCCGATGCGGTCATCTCGGGCGCCGTAGACGGCCAGATTGCGTGCGGCCACCGGCTGCAGATTGCAGCAAGCGCCGTCGTGAGCGGCGAGATCAAGACCCCGGTGTTGGTCATCGAGGACGGCGCGACAGTCAACTGCCGTTTCAGCATGACACGCCCGGGCATCGCTTACGGAGGGATCCGATGACGACAATGACGGCGGTCGCAACTGCGGCCAAATCGACAGCGCCCACGGCCGGGATCGAACCGAGCGAAAGTCGCATCGACAAGGATTCGCACTTCAACGGCCTGTACGAGACGAAGCAAAACCTGCGCATCGAAGGGTTGGCCGAGGGTGAAATCCAGTGCGAGGGGACGCTGACCGTGGCCGAAGGGGCCCGCGTGAAGGCCAAGGTCACGGCAAGCACCATCACGATCGCGGGCGAACTCGACGGCGAGGTCTTGTGCCACGGGGTGTTCCAGATTATGCCCAGCGGCCAGGTGTCGGCCTCAGTCTCTGCCCGCAGGCTCATCGTGCAGGAGGGCGGCCTCTACAACGGCGAGTTCCGCATGATCACGGAGGGTGCAAAGACCGGCACGTTCAGCAGTTCCTCGCCCGCCGGTGACCACCGCGGCTCGCCGTCCGATGGGTCGTCGCTCGATGCGCTGAGCACGGAAGATTGGTGGCGCAAGCTGACCGCCGAGGATAAGCACGACGAGGATGCGGCGGATCACACCGAACCGGATCGCAGCGAATCGTAAGGGCGGGCAAGACCGCGAGGAAACCTGGCTTCTCAAGAAAAGCCAGGTTTCCTGCCGCTTGGCCAGCCTCGGCGGCGACCTATTAGGCCAGGGGTTTCTCCCACTGGAGCCAGCCGGGTAGACGGCGATAGCCGAGCTTCTCGTTCAGGCGCAGAATCGCGGAGTTTTCCGTGTCGTTGTGCGTGCGCGCTTCCTTGTAGCCCCGCTCTTTGAGCGCCTGCAGGGACGCCAGCTTGATCGCCAGCGCCAGCCCGTGGTTGCGGTGCTCTCGCAGAATCCCTGTCGAGTTGGTGATCGCCGGGCCGTCCTTAAGCAACTCCACGGTCGTCTCGCCGACGATTTCGTCGCCCTGCGCGGCCAGGAAGATGTAGGCCGGGTCGTTGGTCGGGCCTTCCAGCCCCTTGTGCCACTGATCATACTCGAGGTTGATGCGCGCGCCGCCCGGCAGCGGAACGTCCTGCACGGACTCCTTGAACACCTCGTACAACTGGCGGTCGGCGTCCGCACGCTCGGCGCGCAGGGCGGCCAGGGTCACGATACGGTATCCTTGAGATTCCACCCGTTCCAACGCACCCGGGAAACGCGCAACATCGAACTGCGCCAGGTCGATCGCTTGCTCGAATCGGATGCCGAATTGGGTGAAGCCTGCGGCTTCGAAGAAGCGAATGCTGTGTGACTGGCTCTCGCGGCAATCGGACCACAGCTTCTCTGCACGCTGTTCGCGCGCGTACGCTTCGTGTCGCGCCAGCAACGCCTGCCCGATGCCCCGTTTCCGCCAGTCGGGATGCACCAGCCCGTAGACGATGTAGACGCCCGGCGCGCTGGACCAGAACGGTTTTTCGCACGCGCCCATTCCGATCAGGTGGCCGTTGGCATCCTCGACCGCCAGCCGCAGCCGGGGATTATCCTGCGGATAGCTGTGCTCCCAGTGCAGCTCTTGTTCCAGCGTGGTCGGCTCGTCGTGATACTCGAGATTCACGATGTCGACCCAGGCAGGGATATCCGACTCGCGGTACTCCCGCAAGCGCCACTTGTCCGTCGGCTCATGAGTCATGGTGCCCTCCTCGATGCAAGATGAGACTATAGCACCAACCCGCGCCAGTGTCTATGCGGCGGCAGAGACATGTCGGACGCGCGAGGAAGCGGGATTGCATACCGCCCCCTTTAGGCCCCATATACTGTAACTAAGGCTCGACTCGGCGCTGCTGGAGGTGGAGCTGGATTCGGGCTGAGCATGTGAGTGAGTGTCAGAGGTGAAGGAAGAGGGGTGGAGTCGATGTCTGAGCATACGAGTTTCCCGTCGCCCGCAGAGCTGAAAGATGCGCTGGGCGAGAACCAATACATCGCGAGCGACGAAATCGCCACGATCATGTACCTGAGCCAGCAGCTGGGCAAGCCACTGCTGACCGAGGGTCCCGCGGGCGTCGGTAAGACCGAGCTCGCTAAGGCAATTGCGGGCGCGACCGGGCGCGAACTCATCCGGCTTCAGTGCTACGAGGGCCTGGACGAGACCAAGGCCCTGTACGAGTGGGAGTACGCCAAGCAGTTGCTCTACACGCAGCTGCTGCGCGACAAGCTGCAAGAGACGCTTATCGAGCGCTACCAGCCTGTCCGAGGCCGCCGACAAGCTCGCGGGCGAAGAGGATGTTTTCTTCTCCATGCGCTTCTTGCTCCAGCGGCCGCTGCTGCGCGCGATCCTGAGCGAGAAGCCGACGGTCCTTCTCATCGACGAGATCGACCGGGCCGACGCCGAGTTCGAAGCCTTCCTGCTGGAAGTGCTGAGCGACTTCCAGGTGAGCGTGCCCGAGCTTGGCACGCTGCAGGCGGTCCATCGCCCGCTGGTGCTCCTGACGAGCAATAATACCCGCGAGCTGAGCGAGGCGCTCAAGCGTCGCTGCCTCTATCTCTTCATCGACTACCCCGACGTGGAGCAGGAGCTGGCCGTTGTCCGGCTGAAGGTGCCCGAGCTGGCGCCTAAGCTGGCGCGCCAGGCGGTCGAGCTGGTGCAGCGGCTGCGCAACATGGACCTGCGCAAGTCGCCGAGCATCTCGGAGACGCTGGACTGGGCCAAGGCGCTGGTCACGCTGAATCGCGCGGGCCCTGGACGCGCAGACCCTGGAGACGACGATGAGCGTCCTCCTAAAGCACGAGACCGACCTGCAGCGCGTGAAGAACGAAATGAACCGGCCTGCTGAGCGACCCCGCTTCGACGACGAGATGGGACGCTACCGCCGGCTGAATTGAGCGCACGATGGACGATCGGATAGCGAAATTCATCTCGGCATTGCGTGGGCGGCGGCGTACGCGTCAGCCTGGCCGAGAGCGCCGATGCGTTCCGCGCAATCGAAGAGTTGGGCGTCATGGACCGCGAGGTTTTCCGCTTGGGCCTGCGCACGACGTTGGTCAAGGAGGCAGACGATCTGCCGACCTTTGACGAAATGTTCCCGCTCTTCTTCGGGGTAAGCGAGGCGCCGCCGCTGATGAACCTGGCGGAGGACCTGACGCCCGAGGAAGCGGAGATGCTGGCGGACGCGCTCAAGCAGTTCACCGAACGGCTGCGCGATATGCTGGAGCGGATGATCCAGGGCAAGCCGCTGAGCCAGCAGGAACTCGACCAACTCGGCCAGATGGTGGGGCTGAACCGGGCCGACAACCTGCGCCAGAAGGAATGGATGGCGCGGCGCATGGCGCAGGCGCTGAAGTTCAAGGACGTGCAGGAGGCGCTCGAAAAGCTGCAGGAACTGTTGGCCCAGATGGGCATGAACAAGCAGCGGATCGACCAGATGCGCCAGATCCTCCAGTCGAATCAGCAGTCGATGATGGAGCAGCTCCGCAACCATGCGGGTCAGCAGATCGCGGAGAACATGGCAGAGAGCCGGCCGGAAGACAACGTCGACGCGCTGATGAACCGGCCCTTCAACGCCCTGTCCGACAAGGATATGGACATCCTTCGCAAGGAGGTTGGGCGCTGGCCGCCCGGCTTCGCAGCCGTGTTGCCCTGCGCCAGAAACGCGCGAAGACCGGCAACATCGACGCCAAGCGTACGATCCGCGCGAACCTCAAGCATGGCAGCGTGCCGATCGACATCAAGCATCGGGATCGCACGCTCAAGCCGAAGCTGGTCGTTATCTGCGATATCAGCACTTCCATGCGCCCGGTCTCCGAGCTGATGCTGAGCCTGCTCTACGCGCTGCAGGACCAGATCTCGAAGACCCATGCGTTCGCCTTCATCGACCGGCTGGAGTACGTCTCACCCGACTTCCAGACGAAGGAAGCGCGCGAGGCGGTCAGCGACGTGCTGCTCCGGATGCCGTCCGGCTACTACAACACCGACCTGGGCGGCAGCCTGGCCGAGTTCAACCATGACTACATGGACACGGTCGACGGCCGGACCACCTTCATCGTCGTGGGCGACGGGCGGAACAACTACAACGACCCGCGCCTCGACCTGTTCCGCAACATCGCGCAGCGCACGCGCACGACGCTGTGGATCAACCCGGAAGCGCCCGCGCTGTGGAGCACGGGCGACAGCGACATGCTGAAGTACGCGCCTTCTGCGACACGGTCGTGCAGGTCAACACCCTGGCCGAACTCGCGGCCGCGGTTGACAAGACTGCTGGTGACGCGCTAGAGTCAGGCCGGCTGGCTTCTGGATGGCGGCCCTCCCTGCCGGGAGAGCCGCCATTTTGTCATCTGGTGTGGCATCGTAAGCACAAGACGCGCGACGCAAGGCTCTCAGCAAGCCTTCGTGTCTTCGTGACTTTGGTAAAGCGCACCGTTTGACGAAGGGGGATTCATGAAGATCACGTTTCACGGCGCGGCCCAGGAAGTTACGGGCTCCATGCACCTCATCGAGGTCAACGGCAAGCGTTTGCTGCTCGATACGGGCATGTTCCAGGGCCGGCGTGACGAGACCTATCAGCGCAACCTCAACTTCCCCTTCGACCCCAAGACAATCGACGCGCTCGTGCTCAGCCACGCACACATCGACCACTCCGGCAACATCCCCAACCTGGTGAAGCAGGGCTTTGCCGGTAATGTCTGGTGCACGCCGGCGACCCGCAACCTGAGCGTGTACATGCTGCTGGACAGCGGGCACATCCAGGAGAGCGACGACGGAGTACCTCAACAAGCGGCGCAAGCGTGACGGCTATCCGTTGGTCGAGCCCCTGTACACACAGGCCGATGCGCAGGAGAGCCTGACCCACTTTGTCAGCGTCGGCCTCCATCGTCCCATCACCGTGGTCGACGGTGTCCAGGCGACGTTCTACAACGCGGGTCACATCCTCGGGTCGGCCTGGGTCGTCCTCGATATCAACGAGTTCTCCACCGGGAAGCAGTGGCGGCTGTTCTACAGCGGCGACCTCGGCCGGCCCGACATGCCCATCCTGATCGATCCGGAGACCGCCCGACGCGGCCGGCAAAGCCGACATCTTGATCATGGAGAGCACCTACGGCGGGCGGCTGCATCCGATCGCGCGGGGAGGCGATGAAGCAGCTGCAGGACGTCGTGCGGGAGACAGTGCGGCGCCGCGGCAAAGTGATCATCCCGTCGTTCGCCGTCGGGCGCACGCAGGAGATTGTCTACGCCTTGAATGAGCTCGCAGCCGGAGGGCGATATCCCGCACCTGCCGGTCTTCGTCGACAGCCCGCTCGCCGTCAACGCGACCGAGGTGTTCCGCCTGCATCCGGAGGAGTGGGACGAAGAGGTGCGGACGTTTTTGCAGGAGGAGAACCGCCGTAACCCATTCGATGCGCCCAACGTGCAATATGTGCGCGACGCGGTGGAGAGCAAGCGGCTCAATTACCTGAAAGACCCCGCCATCATCATCAGCGCGAACGGCATGGCGGAAAATGGGCGTATCCTGCACCACTTGAAGAACAACATCGAGGAGCCGGAGAACACGATCCTGTTCGTCAGCTTCCAGGCGGAGAATACCCTGGGTCGCCGGTTAAGCGGCGGCGCGGCTGGCGGGTGAAGATTCTGGGTGAGGAGTACGACGTCCGGGCAAAGGTGGTCAGCATCGAGGGCTATTCCGCGCACGCGGACCAGGCCGAACTGCTTGCCTGGGCGCGGCCGTTGGATCGCGAGCGGCTGCAGAAAACATTCCTGGTCCATGGCGAGCCGCAATCGGCCGAGGCGCTGGCCGACAAGCTGCGCGGCGGAGCAGATGAAGGATGTGCGGGTCCCGCAGCGCGGGGAGATTGCCGAGTTCTAAGTACA
The DNA here is from genome assembly GCA_963810095.1 of uncultured Chloroflexia bacterium. Classification (GTDB taxonomy): domain Bacteria; phylum Chloroflexota; class Anaerolineae; order CG2-30-64-16; family CG2-30-64-16; genus JALOOB01. Next base: position 135,057 of record CAWEMM010000002.1, read on the forward strand.
AACACAAGCAAAACCATCAGCGGATGCCGAATGATTGTGTGGCGGGGGCGCCCTTGCCCCCGCCGCCCCCGACCAGGGGCTGCGCCCCTTGGAACCCCAAAGGCAACGCTGCAGGTTCGTGTTCGCCCGGCTAAGTCACCGTACGGGGGATGAGGCATGGGCGGCAGGAACCATGCGTGGGTGTAACCACCACTGTGTGAGAAGCGATCATGACCGCCCTCGGCACTGCCAGGGGCATGACGGTCAAGAGGCAGCGGGCCGGCTCAGGCGTCCGGGATGATTTCGACTCCCTGGGAGCCAAAGTAGCGGAAAGCCTTCTCGAACTCCGCGTACTTGATAAAGCGGTTGTGGCCCTTGGCGCCACCCCCCTTGTAGAAGCCCCACGCGCTGCCGTCGAAGACGTACGGGTCGTCGATGACGACCCACCGGCCGTCGCTGCTGAAGCCCTTGACCACGATAAAATGGCCGTAAGTGTAGTCGTGGAACCGGCCGTAGCGGCGGGCCGGGTCGGTCGCGGGCTTGAGGTAATCCGCACCCGCGCCGATATAGCCCATGTAGAGGATGGCGAGCACGGGGTGGTCGCGTGTGCCGACCGCCGCCTTTAATTCCTTCATCGTGGACGTCTTCTTGTAGTCCACGCCCCAGTGGTCGAGCACCCGGTACGCGTCGTTGAAGTCCGTCCCCCGGCACGACTTCCCGCTCACGTACTGCCCGCACGTCCTTGATGGCGATCCAGGTGTCCTTAGCATAGCCGATGGCGGCTGCAAAGACGGCCGGTCCGCAGTTGGCGCTGGCGCATGCGCCCGAGTCCTGCGAGCCCTGGTAGCGGTAGTAGTAAGTATCGGCGATGGCCGAAGGCGCGCCGGTCAGCGGGTCTGCGAGGGCAGCCTGCGCGGCCGGCACACCCACCGCACCGAACAGCGATGGCGACAAGAAACACGCTGCGCAGCAGCAAGGACCGAACGTAGGCAGCTTGCACCGGGACTCCCCCATAGCGATTGATAGTACGATTTTACGGTAGGCCGCGGCGGCGTCAAGCGACGGGCACACCGCGGACGGGTTTCTGTTACAGGGCGAACGCATCCTGAGCCGTTTTGCTATTTGACGGGACGCAGTCGCAGGACGTTCCGCCCCCGATACCCCAAACCGGAGATTCCGGCGATCACTCCACCGGCGTGAGCCAGCGCGTCTTGGTGTCCCCTTCGGCGGCCCAGCCGTTGACCGTGTCGCTCTGCAACTCCCACCAGACGAGCCCATCCTGCTGAACGGGCCCGCTCTTGATCGTGAATAGCGTGCCCCTCGGCACCTTGGCGACGGCTCGAGCGCCCTTGGCGGCATCCTGCCGGACGGTGAGCACCTGCGTCGACTCGGTCGTCACCTGCACGCGGTCGCCGACCTCGATCGCCCGCTCCACCAACTTGAGCGGCGCCGGGGTGGCTGTGGCTGCTGCGGCGGCCGCCCCGCCCTGCTGTTCCTCGATCTTCAGCCACGGATCGTTGGCGGGGCCGGCAGCGACCCAGCCGGTGACGCCGCCCCCTGCGTCCACCCGATACCAGTCGTAGTTGTCTGCCTGCTTGGGGCCTTCCAGGATGGTGGCGACCGCACCGGTGTTCAGGTTGCCTACCTTCTTCCCCTTGGCGCTGGCCGAGTCGCGGAGGTTCAGCCCACCGCTGGCCGCAACGCGGACCTGGCGCACCGCCGCCGCAGCGGGAGTGGGCGCAACGGTGGCGGTAGGCGGCGCAGCCTCTGCGGCTGCCTCAGTGGGCGCTGCGGTCGGCTCGAGTGTCGAGGCAAAGACGCGGGTGGGTTGTTCGGTCTGCGCTTCGCCGGGCTCGAGCGTGGGCGTCGGGGTGACGCGTACCTGGAATCCGCCACATGCCAGCGAGGCTGAAATCAACACAACGATGGGGAGGAGGAGCGCCCAACCTCGTCGATGTTGCATCATCCTGCCCTCCGTAGATTTAAGAGACCAGGTTCCTTCAGGAAACCTGGTCTCTCCTCGGACGGAATCACATCGTGTCCGGAGCCGAGACGCCCAGCAGGGTCAACACGCGTGCGAAAACGGCCTTCGTGGCCGCTATCAGGCGCAACCGGGCGCGAGACAGTTCAGCATCGGCCGGGTCAGATGAGACAACCCGGCAGTCGCGATAGAAGCCGTGGAATACGGCGGCCAGCTCCTGGGCATAGAACGCCAGGGTATGTGGCGCCAGCTGCAGAGCAGCCTTTTCGATGATCTCGGGCAGGTCGGCCATCTTGCGAAGCAGGGTTAATTCCGCCGGGTGGGTCAGAAGGGCCAGCTCGCCGGCGTCCCACTGTTCCTTCGTGAACCCCCGCTCGGCCGCCGTCCGCAGGATGCTGTTCATCCGGGCGTGTGCATATTGCACATAGAAGACGGGGTTCTCGTCGTTCTGCTGCAATGCAAGATTCAGATCGAAGTCGATGACCGACTGGTTGGCCCGCGTGAGCAGGAGGAAGCGCACCGCGTCCTTGCCGACTTCTTCGACTACCTCGTCGATCGTGATGATGTCGCCCGACCGCTTGGAGAGCTTGACTTCCTTGCCGTCGCGGTACAGGCGCACCAGGTCGTAAAGCAGAATGTCGAGCCGGCTCGCTTCGAGGCCGAGCGCCATCATCAGGTAGGGCATCCGCCGCGCCTGGTTCTGGTGATCCACGGCCCACACGTCGATAACGCGATCGAAGCCGCGCATGACGAACTTGTTGTAGTGATAGGCGACGTCGGATGCGTAGTAGCCCGGCTGCCCGCTCGAGCGCACCAGCACCTCGTCGCGATCCGGCGCCAGAATTGGAGGTGAGCAGCCACTCTGCGCCGTCGCGCACCGTCGTCTGCCCCTCGGCCCGCAGCGCAGCCAGCACCTGGTCCCAGATGCCGTCCTCGTACAGGCTCTTCTCCGAGTACCAACAGTCAAAGTGGATGTCGAGCAGGTCGACCGAGCGGCGAATCCAGGCCAGGACCAGCTCGAGGCCGATCTTACCGAGCGCGTCGACGGCTGCTTCCGGGTCGAGCTTAAGGAACTGGTTGCCATGCGTCGGCCGTACCAGGCGCGCCAGGTCGACCATGTACTCACCCTGGTAGTGGTGCTGCTCGAGGGGCGCATCCACGCCGAACAGCCTGCTGGTAGCGGCGGTAGAGGGTCTCCGCGAAGGTCCGCATCTGCGTGCCCGCGTCGTTCAGATAGTATTCGCGTTGGACCTGCCAGCCGGCCGCTTCGAGCACCCGGGCCACCGCATCGCCGAGCACCGCGTTGCGGGCCGAGCCCATGTGTAAGGGCCCGGTCGGGTTGGCGCTGATGAATTCCACCTGGCATGTGCGGCCGTGGCCCAGGTCTACATTGCCGTAGGGGCTGCCCGCGGTGGCGCCCTGCTCGACCGCAGGTACCAGCTGTGCCAGCCAGCGGTCGCTCAGCCGGAAGTTGATGAAGCCCGGCGGCAGGACCTCGGCCGAGGCATAGACCTCAGACGGCGCGAGGTGCTTCACGATCGCCTGGGCAATAGCAAGTGGCGCCATCCGGGCGACCTTGGCCGCCTGCATGGCCACCGTGGACGAGTAATCGCCGTGCTTAGGGTCTTTGGGCCGGCTCATTTCGAGCGCGGGGATGTCGAAGGCGGGCAGATCGCCCGCAGCCTGCGCGGTGCGAGCGGCCGCGGCGACCAGTTCCGCGAGTTGATTGCGTACAAGCACGAGAAGCTACTCCGAAAGTGGTTCTTGGGCAGGGCAGCGGCGCCCATGGGCGCCGCTGCCCTGCCCAAGAGCTAGACAGCACTCTGGTCGAACCAGTTGAGCCCGTATTCCATGTCGACCTTGAGCGGCGCGTCGAGTTCGTAAGCGCCCTCCATGGTTTCCTTGACGATTGCGGCCACTTGCCGCAGCTCTTCCTCGGGCGTCTCGAGCACGAGCTCGTCGTGCACCTGCAAGGTCATCCGGGCCTTTAGCCCCTCTGCCTTCAACCGCCGGTGCAAGCTGATCATGGCCATCTTAATGATGTCGGCGGCCGTGCCCTGAATCGGGTGGTTGATGGCCGCCCGCTCGGCTGCCTGGCGCATGTTGTACGCCTGCGCCGACGTGTGCTGTCGTCTTGAGCACCGGGAAGTAGCGCCGCCGGCCCAGCAACGTCTCGACATAGCCCTGCCGCCGCGCCAGCGCCGTCGTCTCCTCGATGTACTTCTTGACGCCCGGGTACGTGGCGAAGTAACGGTTCATGAAATCGCCCGCTTCGGACCGGCTCAGGCCCGTGCGTTGTGCCAGTCCAAATGCCGTGACGCCGTAGGAGGTCGCGAAGTTCATCATCTTGGCAACCGCCCGCTGTTCCTTGGTCACCTGGCTGAGCGGCACCCCGTACACCTTCGCCGCGGCGGAGGCATGGATGTCTTCGCCCCGGGCGAATGCGGCGAGCATGTACTCGTCCTGCGTGATGTGCGCCAGGATGCGCAGCTCGACCTGCGAGTAGTCCGCCGACAGCAGCACGAAACCGGGCTCCGCGATGAACGCCTTGCGGATCTCCCGGCCAATATCAGAGCGAATCGGGATGTTCTGCAGGTTCGGGTTGCTCGAGCTCAAGCGCCCCGTCTCCGCGCCTGACTGGTTAAACGAAGTGTGGACCCGCCCGGTACGCGGATTCACCAAAGTCGGTAGCGCGTCGACATATGTGCCAAGCAGCTTGGTGAGCTGCCGCTGCTCCAGGATCAAGTCGACGATCTCGTGGCGCCCCCGCAGGCCCTCCAGCACGTCGGCGGCGGTGGAGTACGCGCCGGCCTGCGTCTTCTTCAGTCCGTCGGTGGGCAGGGCCAGCTTGCCAAACAGGATGTCTGACAGCTGCTGCGTCGAGTTCACGTTGAAGGCGATGCCGGCGATCTCCTGGATCTCGCGCTCCAGCTTGCGCACGCGTGCCGTCAGCTCAACCGACATCTGCTTGAGGAAGTCCACGTCGACCTTGACGCCGCTCCGTTCGATGTCGACAAGCACGGGCACCAACGGCATTTCGACGTTGCGGAGCAAGTTGTCCAGGCCCTTCTCGGTCACCTCAGGCAGCAGCACTTCAGCCAGGCGCATCGTCATCGCGGCGTCGGCCCCGGCATACGCGCCCGCGGTCGCGGCGGGCACCTGGTCCATCGTGATCTGCGCCTTGCCCGTCCCGATCAGGTCTGTGATGCGGGTCATTTCGGTCTTCAAGCCGGGTCCAGACGAGATCCTTCAGACCCAGCCCACGCAAGCCCGGATCGATCAGCCAGGCAGCGATCATCGTGTCGATCAGCTGGCCCGCCACCTGCAGGTCATACCGGTCCAGGATGCCGATATCATAGGACGCGTTGTGCGCGATCTTTTCGGTGTCCGGGTTCTGGAAAGCAGGCAACAGCGCAGCCTTGACCGTGTCCCAGGGGAGGCAGGACGTGTCGCTGTGGCCGAGCGGGATGTACGCGGCCTGGTCCAATGCGGGGCCCCAGGCCACGGCAAGCCCCACGAGTTCGGCCGCGTAGGGGTCGGTGCCGGTCGTCTCCGTGTCGAAGGCGATCCGGGGTGCGGCCGCCAACTGCTCGGCCACTTCGATCAGCGCGGGTGCCTGCAGCACGAGGAGGGGCGTTGGGCCGGGCTGTGCGGGAAGCTGCGCCGCGCCGCTGGCGCTGGCGCCCGCCGGCAAGGCATCCTGTTCAAAGAGCGCCATCTGCGCCCCGCCCTCCGTGGCGACGGCGGGCGAGGCAGCGGGTTCTGGCGCGGCGGGTCCCTGCTCGGCCGGGGGCAGCGCGTTCGCGAGCGAGCGAAACGCCAGCTCCTGGAAAATAGCGACCACCTTGGCCCGATCGTAGCGCCGGGTGTGGCACGCTTCCAGGTCGAGCTGCACCGGGACGTCCGTGACGATCTGGCCCAGCTTGCGGCTCAGCTCGGCATCGGCCCGGCCCGCTTTGAGCGCGGTCTGCAGCCGGTTAGGCTGCACGTTGTCAAGGTCCGCATAGACCGCGTCCAGCGTGCCATAGCGCTGGAGCACGTCGGTTGCGCCCTTCTCGCCGATGCCCTTCACGCCCGGAATATTGTCCGACTTGTCGCCGATCAGCGCTTTGTAGTCGACCAACTGGTTCGGCTCGAGCCCGTACTTGGCCTTCACGGATTCGGGCGTGTAGTAGATCGTATCGGAGAACGTGCGCCCCGAGGTGAGTACGGTGATGTGGTCGTCCACCACCTGCAGGATGTCGCGGTCGCCGGTGACGATGATGGTATCGACCCCGTGTGCCTCCGCCTGGAGCGCCAGGGTCGCGAGGATGTCGTCGGCCTCGTAAGGCTCCAGCTCAAAAATGGGGATATTGAGCGCCTCGACGATTTGCTTGATACGCTCGACCTGCGTGTGGAGCTCGTCGGGCGTGCGTTCGCGATGCCCCTTGTACGCCTCGTACAGATCGTGGCGAAAGGGCCGCCCGAGGTCGAAGGACACGGCCACATATTCCGGCTTCTGCTCCTGCAGCACCTTGAGCAGCATGCTCATGAAGCCGTAGACCGCGTTGGTCAGTTCGCCCGTGGGCGCGCTCATATCGGGCGGCAGCGCATGGAAGGCGCGGAACGCCAGGCTGTGGCCGTCGATCAGGACGAGCTTCGGCATGTTAAGCCTTGCTGGGCTCGGGTTCGCGTTCCGAAGCGGCTTCTTGGTGTACTTGCCCTTGCGCGGCTGGAACTTTTCGACCTTGATCTTGCCCGCATTGACGAGGGCGTTGACCTGCGCCAACTCGAGCGCGCAGCCCGTAATGCGAATCGTGCGCCCGGCGTCGAGCCGCATCACGCCGCTGTCCAGTTCCAGAAGGAAATTGTCCTTCGAAGCGTTTGTCAGCTCGACGATATCGTCTGGTTTCCAGGTAATAGTTGGGTAAGCCATGCTGCTATCTCCGCAAAGATTAAAACCAGGTTACATTTTACCTTCGCAGGGCGGATTCGTCAACGCTACTGCCGCGCTCCGCGCCGCGCTCCGGGCGCAGTTTAGGTTTTCGGCGTACCGGCTTGGAGCGCGAAGCCACGAAGCGTAGCGAAGACGCGAAGAGCGAAGGCCAGCGCCCCGACGTGCGTTCTTCGCGCACTTCGCGCTTCGTGATCTTCGTTCACCTTCGCGTCTTCGCGTTCCAGACCGCCTGGCGTTGGGCGAAATCTTGCACCCTGGTGGGCGTGGCGGCTTGGAGCACGAAGCCACGAAGCGCAGTGAAGCCGCGAAGCACGAAGGCGGGCGCCCCGACGTGCGTTCTTCGCGCACTTCGCGCTTCGTGATCTTCGTGCTCCTTCGCGTCTTCGCGTTCCAAACCGCCCCGCGTTGCGCGAAATCTCTTGCACCCCGGTGGGCGTGGCGGCTTGGAGCACGAAGCCACGAAGCGCAGCGAAGCCGCGAAGACGAAGGCGGGCGCCCCGACGTGCGTTCTTCGCGCACTTCGCGCTTCGTGATCTTCGTGTTACCTTCGCGTCTTCGCGTTCCAAACCGCCCCGCGTTGGGCGAAATCTTGCACCCTGTTCGTGGTGCTAACCAGGGGCGACGACGAGCGGCAGGTAGAGGCCGAACCGGGGCCCCGGCAAGGTCGTTGCCGGTGTTACGGCGTGGGCGTGCGAGGGCAGGCTGGCGTGGGGGTGCCGGACGGCGCGACGGTGGGGGTCACAGACGGCGTCATGCTCGCCGTTGCCGTGTCCGTGGCTGAGACGGACGGGGTGGGAGTCGGCGTGGGCGTTTCCGACCCTGGCCCCGCTCCGCCTTGTCCGAGGTACGCAAACGCAGCGCCGGCGTTCTGCGTGTTTGCGTCATACTCGGGCGCGCCGACGAGGAGGTCGCCCCGGCCATCGCCGTTCACGTCGCCCGCGCCGCTCGCTGCTGCGCCGAGGTAAGTGTAGGCGAGGTCCGACTCGATCAACAAGGCCGGCTCGGACCGCGGGCCGCCAGACGAGCCATAGTAGACGAAGGCGACGCCTTCGTCGGCCTGGCCCCGGTCCATCCTGGGTGCGCCGGCAACAATGTCGCCGTAACCATCGCCGTTCATATCCCCTGCGCCCGCCGCGGCGTATCCGAAGTCCGCGCCGGGCTGACCGCTTCCTGCGGTCCAGTTCGCGGCAAGGCCGGGGCCACCCGGCGCGCCGTAGTACACGAGCACCCGGCCCGCGCCCGTGTCCCAGCCGGGCGCGCCGAGGATGATATCGTCGATGCCGTCGCCGTTTACGTCGCCCGCAGCCGGCCGGCCACGGCCCAGCTTTGCGCCGGCCTGATTGCTCTCCGTGACCCAGCCGGGTGATGTTTGGAGGCCGTTCGGCGAGCCGTAGTAGAGATAGGCGCGGCCCTCGCCGGCTTGGTCCGAGCTGTATTGCGGCGCCGAAACCACGACATCGGCGTACCCGTCGCCGTTCACGTCGCCCGCCCCGCCCGTTGCCCCATCGCCGAAGTAACCCTTCGCTTGATCGCCCGTGGCCGTCCAGCAGGGAGAGGGACCCAAGCCTGCGGCTGAGCCGCACCAGGCATACACCTTGCCTTGCGCCCAGCCGAGCCCGGCGTTCATGCCGTAGGCGCCGGCGATCACGTCGTCAAAGCCGTCACCGTTGACGTCGCCCGCCTTGTCGATCGCGCTGCCCAGGTACGCGTGCCACTTCTCGCCCGTGGCCGTCCAGTCCGGCTTCGCGCTCAGTCCTGCGGCAGAACCATAGAAGAGGTACGCGCGGCCTTGGCCCTCGCTGGTGCCTGTGAAGCCCGGCGCGCCCAGCAGCACGTCGTCGTAGCCGTCGCCGTTCACGTCGCCGGCCCCGCTCACCCGCAGGCCCGGGTCGCCGCTGGCAATGCCGGTGTAGGTCCACGCCGGTGAAGGGCGCAACCCGGCCGCCGAGCCATAGAAAACAAACGCCGCACTGGCGCCCGTAATCCCGTGAACTGGTTCCGCCACGATCACGTCCGCGTAGCCATCTCCGTTGACGTCGCCGGCCGCGCTCACGGAAGCGCCGAGGTTGCGGCCCCAGTCGCCCACGATCATCCAGTTCGGGGGCGGCCGCGGGGTGGGGAAGGGCGTCGGCGTATTCGTGGGGGTGCGGGTCAGGGTCGGGGTTGCGCTGAGATTGGGTGTGTTGGTGGGCGAGCCGCCGCCCTCCGGTGCGACCGCGCCCGACGGCGCGGGGGCCAGCACGAGCAGGAGCGCCAGCAAGCCGACTGCAGCCAGGAGCCACTTGATCATAGCCTATCTCCAGTCCGGCGCGGCGCCAGACCCGGTTGGAGCCAGGAGGAAGGGAAGGTTGGCCGCGCTGCCAATCGAAGTCTGAACCCGGTGCGACAACGCCCTATTCATCGCGCTGCTTCATGACAGCGCGTTGAACGGGTGGCCGGGCCAAGATGAAGTCGCGAGACACTCCTAAACTAAACGCTGCGTGAACTTGCGGCCAGACCTGCGGGCCTCGGAGATCTCGCAGGTCGCCGGGTAGCAGTTTCAGCGTGCGATTCATTTAAGTGCAACCAAGGAGAAAGTGCGCAATGTCCCGGCGTCCTTCGACTGCGGCCCCCTGACGGGGCCTCCGCTCAGGATGCCTGCGTGCGCTTACAAGGCGCATCCTGAGCGGAGCGGGGCGCAAGACCGGCGCAGTCGAAGGAGCGCCGTGATCCGACAACATCACCGTGGCTGTACTTAGGCGCATGATAAGCTGCCAGTTTTGGAGGTATCGGCATTCGCGAGACCCCCCATGGATGTGGCATAATAATCATAAAGATATAAACATCTCACCATGCCGGCCGGGAACCGCCGGGGCGATCTGTGTTCTTTGGCGATGTTTATACTTTTATGATTATTATGCCACCTCTGGGCGATACGGCGCGAATGCAAGAGCATCGAAAAGTGGCAAAAGCGCTGTCGCTCTGCCATAAGCCAGACAGATGCCTGAACTCATCGCAAGGTGGCAAGGACTCGCGGTGTAGGCAAGCTCATTTTGCGACTGGTTTAGTGCGTCTCGCGCCAGCCGCATACTTCGATCTGCAGGTCGTCGACGGTCACGGGAAAACCGGGTCCGGTGGGGCTGCACGCATATATGCCGGCCTGGAGCCGCGCAGGGCACCCATGCAGGTGGGTAATCCGCATCTGCATCCAGTCGCGGCCATCCGTCGACCAACTGAGCCGGAAGTCGTCAGCGTACCGGTCTAGCTTGTAGTGCATTCGAGTGACGGGCCCGACCACGTCCTGGGTCGCCCAATCGGAAAACCCCTGAGATTGGTGACCACGGACCCCAGCCGGCTGAACGTCAGGCGTTTCGTACTCAACTGAGCACTTGATCCACGCGTCGCCGTCGACCCGGCACATCAGCCCGCACTGGTCGTATTGCGCGGTGGGCTGGAACTGGAACGCGGCGGACAAGGAGAAGTCGCCGTCGAGCTCGGTGTAGAAGAAATGACCGTTATCCCGGCGAAAACCGTAGTGTGTGCGCTGCCAGTAGTCGGTGTCGGGATCGGTGGTAATTCCGAGCGTCTGGGCGAGGCCCCACTGAGCCGGCTCGTGCAGCCAGCGAAACGGCTTCAGAGTCTCTTGCAGCGATGGCATCGTGTCTGCGTTCCTTTCTGCGGCCCTGGCGCGGCGGGTGCGGCGCCGCTTCACGCCCCGGCCTGCATCGTCTGCAGGATGCCCTGCAGCGGGATGCGCGCCCAGCTAGGCCGGTTATTCAGTTCGTACCCCAGCTCGTACACCGCCTTCTCGACCAGGTAGGCGTCGAGCAGAAACTTAAGCTCGTCCCAACCCTCCGGGATGAACGCCGCCCGGGCCGCAACCTTGAGATAGGTCTGCAGGTAGGCCACGGAAACCCACAGGTGCCAGTAGCGCGCCCACGCCTCGAGCTCGGGCGAGGGTGCGGCGTCCTGCGACTGGGCGAAGTAGGCCGCGTACGCGGCGTAATGGAACGACCGCAGCATGCCCGCCACGTCCTGCAGGGGCGAGCGCTTCATCTGCCGCTCGCTCAAGGGGCGGGCCGGTTCGCCCTCGAAGTCGATGATCATGAAGTCGTCGCCCGTGTAGAGCACCTGACCCAGGTGATAGTCGCCGTGGATGCGTGATCGCATGGCGTGGATCGGGTGGGCCAGTAAGGTGTCGAAACCGCTCGCGATATAGCCCTCGAGGTCCAGCACCTGGCGCGCCTCGTCCTGGCCCACTTCCGGCAGCGTGTCTAGCCGCGACCGCAGCAGGCGCATGATCCGGTCGGTCAGTTCGCGCATACTGCGATGGAGATAAGCCTGGAAGGCAGCGTCAAAAGGCTCGGGTGCGAATACCGGGTCTTCCGGGTGGGATGCGAGCGCCAGGTGCAGCTCGGCGGTGCGGCGTCCGAGCAGGCTTGCCGAGCGCAGGTAAGGGCCGATGAGTTCCTTGGCCTCGTCGGGCACAGGATCTCGCACGAGCTCGATCAGTGTGGCCTGGGGCAGCACCGGGGCGCCGCCCGCCGCGCCCCGCTGAGCGACGGAGGCGAAGTAGCCGGCGAGCGAGTCGAGGGTGTAACGCCACGCGTCGCCCCGGTTGGGCACAAACCCCTGCAGAAGCGCCACCGTGACCGGCGCGCTCCCGATTTCCCTGCGGCGAAACTCCAGGACGCCCGCCAGCGGAGGCGTGTTGGCGAATGCTGCCTTCTCTGTCAGGAATTGGCCGATCTCCTGGTCGGGGTTGATGCCCATTGCCAGCCGCCGGTAAAGCTTCAGAATGAGCCGGTCACCGAAGCGGACGGAGGTGTTGCTCTGCTCGACCCCCAGCAGGATGGGCGGCAGCGCTTCTACCGGGTCGCCCCGCAGACCGGCGAGCACGGCAGACGTCACTGCAACAAGGTCGCCGCTCGTGCCCTGATACTGCCGGCCCTCGCCGATCGTTGCCAGCAGCGCGGCGCAAAAGTCGGGGTCCCACACCGCGTCGTAGAGCACCCCGTCGTCCTCGCCTGCCTGGAGGGTCGCGACAAGGGCCGCCGGCCGCTCCTGTACCAGGGCCTGCGCCTCGTCTCCGCCGGCAAAGCCGAGGGGCAGCACGTAGGTCTCGCTTTCTCCCTCGACGAATTCCACCTCCAGCATGACAAGGTGCGCGGTGGAAAGGATGGGCACGGTTTCGACAATGCGGACGTTACGCATGGCGCGTGCCTTGGAGCCGAACCAGCGCCGGGGCGCAATGAACTGCGGCAGAGCCGCTTCGAGCGCGCGACGGCTGTCGCCCTCGAACACGGCGTGCCAGCCGCCCGGTACAGCGAGCGCAGGGAGGGCGGGCAGTGGAGGGGAGGCCGGCAGACAAGCAGCGCCGGTGATGGAATCTGTCATGGGTCCTTACCTCCGTTTACGCAAATGCTTCGAGACTTGGAACACAACCGAAGGGCGGTGCAAACCAATCCAGGTGGGCGGCTCAGATTCGCTCCAGGACATTGCGCAGCGCCGCGAGCTGCGCCTCGCTCACCCGGTCGATCTCCCCGGCATACACCTCGAGCGCCCTTGGGTTCGCCACCAACTGGGGCATGGCCCGGTAGAGCTCCAGCTTCACCTGCGAAGCGAGCTTAAACGCGTGCAGCATCGAGCGGCACGTCTCGAGCCGGCGGTCGCGCTTCGACATCAGCGCGCCGTCTGCGACGCGCAGGGTGAGTTCCACCTCGTCGCCCGGCGCCACCGCAAGCGGCGGCAGCGTGAGCGACTCCGCGGCCTCATCATATTCGCCCTGCACGGTGCGGCTCGCGCCGCCAAGCAACAGTTGCAGTTCGTCGGGGCGCCGGATGCCCCGAATGACCAGGCGATAGGTGCGCCCCGCGGGGATGTGGGACGGGTTGCCCTCGACCTTGGCGATCCTGAACGATAGCTCCCGTTCGCTCCACCCCTGGGAAAGCCGGGTGAGCGCGTAGTCGCCGCCAAGATAGGCAGTTGTGGCGCCGTCGTCTTCGTAGAGCGTGAACTCGCCGCCGGCGCCCGGGAACAGCGCGATGGTCAGCTCCTGGGGCGTCGTCGACGCCGCCCCAGCCCACTCGCGGCCCCAGCGGTACGATGCTCCCAGCGTGGGCGAACACGGGGATATCGTCGAGTGTGCCGTACACGGTGAGCGTGCGGTCGCCCCGGAAGTATTCGCCGCTGTTGAAGTCAAACCAGTCTCCGGGCGGCAGCCAGACCGTGTGCCGGCTCAGCCTCGTTTCGGGGTGCTGCGGCGTGACGAAGGGCGCGAGCATCAGCTCGCTGCCAAAGAAGTACTGGTTGCGGCACCGGTAAGCCTCTTCGCGCTCAGGGTGCCAGTAGTACAGCGGCGTGACGAGCGGAATGTTCGTCTGCGTAGTCTGCCAGGCCATGCTGTAGATATAGGGGATGAGCATGTGGCGGAGCTGCATCGCGCTGCGCGCGACCCGGAACGCGTCCGCTCCGTTGCCCCAGGGACGCCGGTCGTGGAAGGGGTTTTTTGTGCTGTGCAGCCGCATGATCGGGCTGAAGACGCCGAACTGTACCCAGCGTGCGTATAGCTCGGGCTCTTCCACGCCGCCCCAGTGGCCGCCGATGTCGTGGCTCCACCAGCCGAACGCCACATTGGCGGCCGTGGCCGTGAAGTAAGGCTGAAACTCGAGCGTGGCCCAGGTGACCAGGCTGTCGCCCGAGAAGCCGATCGGGTAGCGCTGGTTGCCCAGGCCGCCCCAGCGCGAAAAGATGAAGGGCCGCTTGGTCCCGTCGCGGCCCAGGTCGTAGAAATGCAGGTGATTCAGCCACCACAACGGGTCCATCACTTCAGCTACGGGCTGCTGCGAGTGCACCATGCGCTGGCCCTGCTGCCAATCCAGCCACCAGAAATCGACCCCCTCGGCCTCCATCGGGTGGTGGAGGATCTTGAAATACCCTTCCACGAAGTGGGGATCGGCCAGGTCAAAGTGGACGGGTTCGGCGCCGGCCAGGTCCTGCTGGGCCGGCAGGTCGCGCCCCATCCACCGGGCCATCGCCTCGTACTGCGCCTCGTGCGGCCAGACGCCGTCTGCGGGGTGCAGGTTCAGCGCGGTCCGCAGCCCCTGCTCGTGCAGCCAGGCGATGAATCCCGCCGGGTCCGGCCAGAGGTCCCGGTTCCAGGTGTAGCCGGTCCAGCCCGACGCTGCGTTGCCTGTTTCCGTGAGGTGCCAGTCCATATCGATGATGCAGACGGACAGCGGCACTTCCTTCTGGCGGAACTCCAGCATCAGGTCGCGCAACTCGTCCTGCCGGTATTCCCAGTAGCGGCTCCACCAGTTGCCGAGCGCGAAACGCGGCAGCATGGGCACGCGGCCCGGAAACCCGGCCGTAGTCTTGCAGGCAGCCGGTGTAGTCGTGCCCGTAGCCGAAGAAGTAGAGGTCCCGGTATTCACTTCGACCGGCCCCCGGCCGCTGTTCCAGCCACCCCTTCTCGTCAAATACCAGGCTCTGCGAGTCGTCCACGACAGACCAGCCCGCTCGCGACATCAGGCCGGGCTCCAGGGGGATTTCGCCGTCCGCTTCGTCGAGCGTCCGGGCAGTGCCGCGCAGGTTCTGGCGGTCGCGGTCGCCGAAATGCCAGGTCGTGCCGGTGGCCTTGACGAGGATCGAAAGCGTACGGGCCGAGAAGCCGGCGGCCGAGATGCGATAGTGGAGGTGCAGGTGCTCCGTCTCGATATCGATGTCATCCCGGGTCTGGGCGGCCTCGAACGCCGGCACGGGTTGGAGCCGGCTCCAGAATGCCTGGCTCGCCCGGTCCTCGAACACGCCCGAGCGGCTGTATTCCATGCGGATCAGGCGCGATGTCAGCAGTGTGAAGCGGACGCCGGGTCCGGCGACGACGGCTGCCGGGTCGGCCCGCCCTTGGAATGAAGTTGGAATGTTGATCTGGGCCATCTTCTCTCCCGGCTGAGGACGCGCCGCCGCGCGCGGGCGCTGCACTTTTCCCGTTCCAAGCACTTGCTCGTGCATGTTACTACGCAAGCAGGCCCTTGCCAAAGACGTGCGGCAGCCTGCCGTCCGCTCATGCTTCTGTGATACACTACCCTGGGTCGGAGGAGGTGAGCATGCGGATTCGAGTCTGTGTCGCCGGGGCAACCGGCTGGGCAGGGAGCGCGGTCGTCCGGGCCATCCTGGCGTCGGACCGATTTCAGTTGTCGGGCGCGCTGGCGAGGCAGCAGGCCGGCCGGGACGCGGCTGAAGCTGTGGGCGAGCGGCCGTCCGGCATCCCCATCGCCGGGTCGCTGGAAGATGCACTGCAGGCTCCAACCGATGTCCTGATTGACTATACGGCGCCAGATTCGGTCAAGGCGCGGACGCTGGCCGCGCTGGAGCGGGGCGTGCAGGTCGTCGTTGGCACATCGGGCCTCACTGCTGCCGACTACGTCGAGATCGAGCGGTTCGCCGTGGCACAGGGCCTGGGCGTGATTGCTGCCGGCAATTTCTCCATCACCGCCGCACTTGCGAAGCATTTCGCGCTCATCGCGGCCCGTTACCTGCCGTCGTGGGAGATCGTCGACTACGCGCACGCGGACAAGATTGACGCGCCGAGCGGGACCGTCCGGGAGCTGGCAGAGGCCCTCGGCGCGGTTCGCAAGAGCGAGCTGGCACTCTCGATTGACGAAACCATCGGGGCGAAGGAGGCGCGGGGCGCATCCATCGGCGGCGGCCAGGTCCACTCGATCCGGCTCCCCGGTTACGTGATTTCCTTCGAGGCGCTGTTCGGCTTGCCCGACGAACGCCTCTCGGTGAAGCACGAGGCCGGCACGGGTGCACAGCCATACGTCGCCGGCACGCTGCTTGCGGCCGAGCGGGTGATGGGCGTGACCGGCCTGGTGCGCGGGCTGGACACGCTGCTGTTTGGGGAGTAACGCTTTTTCGAGGAGGTCTCCATGAAACGCGTGCCCGTGCTGGCATGGATTGCACTTCTCGCCGTTAGCATCGCGTTGGTCGCCACGCTCGCCGCCGACGATTGGCTCTGGTCACTTGCGGGCAACCGGGCGCTGCAGTCGCTTGGCGCCGGGCTGACGCTGCCGATGCAGCTCTTCACCTTCCTCGGCGACGAGCAATTCTACCTGGTCGCCATTCCCCTGGTCTACTGGTGCCTGCAGAAAGAGCTCGGGGTGGACCTCGGCGTTCTGCTCGTGCTATCGAGCCTGACCAATGGGTTCCTCAAGTCCCTCGTCAAGCACAACCGGCCTTTCTGGGAAGACCCCAAACTCCAGCTCAGCGAGGCGACCAGTTTTTCCACGCCGAGCGGCCACGCCCAGAACAGTGCCGCGCTGTTCGGTAAGCTGATCTCGTTCCTCAGCCGCTCGGCCTTGCGCGTGCTGTGGGTCGTGTTCTTGTCCCTGGTCATCATCCTGGTTGCGTTGTCGCGGGTGTACCTGGGGGTGCACTACCCCGGCGATGTTATGTGGGGCATTGCGGTCGGCCTGGTCCTGGTCTCCCTCTACAATTGGCTCAAGCCCAAGCTGCTGCCCGGATTGCGACGGCTGCCCACCGGCCTGCATGTGCTTCTGGGCCTCGTCGCGGCGGCAGTCATTCTGGGGGGCGAATCTGCTCTTCTCGTCATCCCCTTCGGGACTGGCCCGCACTTCCCCGCGCTCTACCTGGATGCGTGGGGCGCGACGCTGGAGGACGCGGCAACGGTCGCGGGGCTCGCGGCCGGCCTGTGGATCGGCCTGGCGGTCGAGAGCCGGCACGTGCGCTTTTCCGTGCTGGGACGCTGGTGGCAGCGGGTGCTCCGGTATGTGATCGGCGTCGCGGTCCTGTTGGGCATTTGGATGGGCCTTAAAGTCGTCTTTCCCGCGGAACCCCTCATGCTTGGACTCGGGCTGCGCGTCCTCCGGTATGCCCTAGCCATGCTCTGGGCCATCCTGGTGTGGCCATGGCTGTTCGTGCGGATCGGCCTCGGCCGGCGCGAGGCTGGCGTCGAAGAGACACCGGCGAACAATGCGACGTTGCCTGCGGGCGCATAAGCCTCGACCCACTTCGTCGCCGCGCCGCGGGATGGTATAATCGCTCTACCGGGGAAATCTAGTCCAAGAAGGGCTAACCAGACGATCTGGGGATGCGAACGCTGCTGTGCCGGCGTTGGCATCCCCCCTACGGAGTTGGCCTTTCCCAGTCAGGTTGCGTGCGATGCCGGACGATTTCGTCCATCTTCATCTTCATACCGAATACTCGCTGCTCGACGGCCTGGGCCGGGTTCCGGCGATGGCGAAGCGCGCGGCCGAACTCGGTCAGCGGGCGCTTGCGCTCACCGACCACGGCACGATGCACGGCGCGATCGAGTTTTCGCGCGCCTGCAAAGGGGTCGGAATCAAGCCGCTGCTGGGGGTGGAGGCGTACATCACCCAGTGGGGCCGCCCGATGACGGGCCAGGACGGCGAGGCCGACCGGCCGCCGCCATCACCTGCTGCTCCTCGCCGAGAATATGACCGGCTACCGCAACCTCCTCAAGATCTGCTCGGATGCCCAGCTGAAGGGATACTATTACCGGCCGCGGGTGGATGCGGACTACCTCGCGAGCCACAGCGAGGGGCTGATTTGCACTTCGGGCTGCCTCGCAGCCGAGCTGCCGAGCCTGATCAAGAACGGCCGCGAGCACCTGGCCGCCGAACGCCTGATGTGGTACCGTGACGTGTTTGGGCCCGATCACTGGTACATCGAGTTCCAGGAGCACAGCATCCCGGAGTTGACCGAGGTCAACAAGCAGCTGTGGGCGTTTGCGCAGAAGTACGAGGTGCCCGTCGTCGTCACGAACGACGTGCACTATGTGCGCGAGGAGGATGCGACCGCGCATGACATGCTCCTGTGCGTGCAGACCAGCAGCCTCCTTAACGACCCGAAGCGCATGCGCTACGACGGGAACTCTTATTTCCTCAAGAGCCTCGACCAAATGCGGCAGACGTTCCTGCCCTACGTCGACATGCCGGACACCGCGTTCAGCAACACGCTCAAAATTGCGGAGATGTGCAGCGCGGACCCGGACGACAAGCACTATCACCTCCCCGACATCGAGGTGCCCGAGGGCTTCAATTACGAAACCTATCTGCGCCACCTGACCGAGGAAGGGCTGCGCATGCGCTACGGCGACCGGGCCGACGACCCGGAGGTGCAGGAGCGCAAGGAGCACGAGCTGCGGGTCATTCACAACATGGGGTTCGACGTTTATTACCTCATCGTGTGGGACCTGTGCATGTACGCGAAGCGCCGGGGCATCTGGTGGAACGTGCGCGGTTCTGGCGCGGGGTCGATCGTCGCGTATGCGATCGAAGTGACCAACCTCGACCCGCTGCGCAACAAGCTGATCTTCGAGCGGTTCCTGAACCCGGGCCGCGTCACGATGCCCGACTTCGACCTGGACTTCCCGGACGACCAGCGCGAAGAGCTAATCAAGTACACCCGCGACAAGTATGGCGACCACCGGGTGGCCCAGGTGGTGACGTTTGGCCGGATGAAGGCGCGGGCGGCGGTGCGCGACGTGGGCCGGGCCATGGGCGTGCCGCTGGAAGAGGTGGACGTCATTGCGAAGCTGATCCCCGGGATCTCGGGCAAGCCGGTCACGATCCAGGACGTGCTGACCCCGGAGACCGAGTTTTACTCGGCAGACCTCAAGCAGAAGTACGACGCGGAAGAGAGCGTGCGGAACCTGCTCGACGCAGCGAAGCAGTTGGAGGGGGTGCGCGCGTCACTCCTCGATCCATCCCGCGGCCGTCATGGTCGCCGACCGCGAGCTGACCTATTACACGCCCCTCATGCGGCCGCCCAAGTCGGCCGTTACGCCGACGGTCACGCAGTACGAGTACCCCATCCTCGAGTCGATCGGCTTGCTCAAGATCGACTTCCTGGGCCTCTCGACCCTCACGCTCATGCGCGAGGCCACGCAGGCTGATCAGGGAGCGGCACGGGACAGAGTACACGCTGCTCAACCTGCCGATCGACAACGCGAAGACGTATGAGTTGTTGACGGCCGGAGACGTGATGGGGGTCTTCCAGGTCGAAGGTTCAGGGATGCGGCGGGTGCTGATGGACCTGCGCCCGACCGAGTTCGACCACATTACCGCGACGATCTCGCTCTACCGACCGGGCCCGATGGAGTTCATCCCCGACTTCATCGCCTGCCTGCACGGCGAGAAAAAGCCTGTGTATGCTCACCCGATCCTGGCGCCCATCCTTGCCGAGACCCAGGGTGTGTGCGTCTACCAGGAGCAGGTCATCCAGATCCTCGCCGACGTCGCCGGCTACACTCCCGGCGAAGCCGACCTCGTCCGCCGCGGCATCAGCAAGAAGTCGAAGAAGACGCTGGACGAGCACCGTGAGATCTTTGCGAACGGCAGCGCGAAGAAGTCGGGGCTGAAGCGGGAAGAAGCCGACGCGATCTGGGACGCGCTCATGGGATTCGCGCGCTACGGTTTCAACCGCGCGCACGCGGCCGACTACGCGGTCGTGGTCGCCCAGACCGGCTACCTGAAAGCGCATTACCCGGTCGAGTATATGGCGGCCCTGCTGACAGTGGAGCGGCACGACACGGAGAAGGTGGGCATCCTCATTGCCGAGTGCCGGCGAATGGGCATCGAGGTGCTGCCGCCCAGCGTCAACGTCTCGGAGCACACCTTCACGATCGAGAAGCTGCCCGCAGGCAGGCCGGCGCCGCGACAGACGACGGCGTTCCCGTTCCCCGTGGAGCCGGGCGCGGCCATCCGCATGGGGCTGGACGCGATCAAGAACCTGGGCGAGGGGCCGATCGACATCCTGCTCCGGGGCCGCGGGACACGCCCCTTCGTCTCGCTGGTCGACTTCTGCGAACGGGTCGACCTGCGGCAGGTGAACCGCCGCGGGCTCGAATGCCTGATCAAAGTGGGCGCGCTGGACGACTTCGGCGAGCGCTACCGCATCATGGCGGCCATCGACCAGCTCATGCAGGTGAGCACCTCGGCGCACGACGCGGCCGACGTGGGGCAGCTGACCTTGTTCGGCGAGGTGGAGACCGCGACGGACGCGGAAATCCTGTCGGGCGCCGGCCCGGTTGCGAAGGTCAGCAACAAAGAGATCCTCGAGTGGGAGAAGGAGTTGGTCGGCGTGTACGTATCGAGCCACCCACTGCAGCAGATGACAGTCGACCTGATGAACGTGGTCACGCACGCCTCGGTGGACGTCACCGAAGAATTGGGCAAGCAGTCGATAGTGATCGCGGGGCTGCTGGCCGAGGTCCGCAGCTTCACGACCAAGAAGGGCGACCAGATGGCCTTCTGCCGGCTGGAGGACTTGCAGGGCTCAGTCGACGTCACGGTCTTCCCCCAGTTGTTCAAGGAGAAGCGGGAACTCTGGAAGCAGGACAAGATTGTGATCGTGTGGGGCAAACCGGACGCTCGCAACGGGCGCATTAGCGTGGTGGCGGACCGCGTGCAGGACTACGTACAGGGCCAGCGGGTGATCGAGGATACGTCAACCACGTATCACCGCTTCCAGAACGGCAGTGCGCAGCCCAGCCGCCCGTTGATGCGGAACGGTGACGGCAACGGCTACGCGCCTCCGCCACCCGCGCCCGGAGCCCGCTACGCTGCGCCCGCGCCCGATTTCGGCGGCGGCGAGGATGAATCGGATTACGCGGAGAGCAACCCGTTTGCCGACGAGGCGCCAGACTGGCTAGCCGGGGACAACGGCGGCGGGGATGTGTCCCCTGACGTGGCGCAAGCGATGACCCCACCAAAGGTCGTGCCACCAGCGACGGAGCCGGGACCAACCAACGGGGCAGCAAGCCGAGCTTCTGCCCCCCTGCCCGATCGGGCTCCGGCGGAACCTGCGGCGCAGCGCGAGGCGCCGCCGCCCCGCGCTGCGCCGCAGGTCGCGGCTGCAAACCCGGTCGAACCGACCCCAATGTTGCGCGAGCGCCCGCTCGAGCCGGCGCCGGCCGCTCCGCCTGCCCCACCGCGGCTGGTCGTCTGCTTCCGCCGCAGTCACAGCCTCGACGCGGATCGCAAGCGGCTCTCCGAACTCGTGGACATGCTCGAGAAGGTACCGGGGCGACGGATCACTTCGTGATCGTCGTGGAGGCGACCGGCCAGCCGCGCTACCAGCTCGAATTCCCGAACAGCTACACGCACATCTGCAAGGAGCTCAAGAACGAGCTCACGCAGCGGCTGGGGGGGAGCTGTTGGCATCTCGAGTGATCGCGGCGGCCGACCCGCTGCTCTTGATCGCGATCACCCCGCTGCTGCTCTTTCCCACCTTCCGCCCCGGCTGGACCGCGGCCGCGCTCGGGTTGTTGGTCGTGATGTGGGTGCTGCGGGGGGTCGTGTGTCGCGAGACCTGGCCGGTCACGCCGTTCAATCCCGCGTTGCTCCTTTTCTGCATCACGGTCCCTTTAGCCGTCTGGGCCTCGGCCAGCCCTGATCTGACGATTCCCAAGCTGACGGGGCTCATCCTCGGGCTGGCCGCGTTTCGGGCCATTTCTTTCTCGGCGCCCTCCCGCAAAGGGCTCACAACGGTGCTGCTCATTTTTGCAGCCCTCGGCATGGCCATGTGGGCGCTCGGTTTGCTCGGCATCCGGCTTCCGGCCTTGGTCCCGCTCGCGCAGCGTTTGCCCCCGGCGCTGGTCAGCCTCCCGGGTGCGCCCGACCAGGGCATCAACCCGAATCAGTTGGCTGGCGTGCTGGTGCTGTATCTGCCCTTCCTCTTTGCGCTCATTGCCTACGCGCTGCGTCAGCACCGGGTCGCGCTCGGTCTCGTGCTCGCGCTTGTTGCGCTCGCGGGGATTGGCAATCTGGTGCTGACCCGGTCGCGCTCCGGATGGATCGGACTCGTAGTGGCAGCATTCGCGCTGGGGCTGGTCCTTGCTGTGTTGCAAGGCAGCCGGCAGGTGCGCCGGGCGGTGCTGATCACTTCGGTGGTCGTCGTGCTGGTGGGAGTCGTTGCGGGCGGGGTGTTCGTGGCGCAGCGTCTCGAGCCTGCCGGTGCCGTGTCTGGTGAGACGCGAGCGGACAGCGCGCTTCAGCAGTTGTCGCTCGACGCGCGCATCGAGATCTGGTCGCGCGCGCTGTACGCGATCGAGGATTTCCCTTTCACCGGGGTTGGGCTTGGGACGTTTCGCCGTGTGTTGAGCTTGCTCTACCCGCTTTTCCTGGTGCCTCCTGACCAGGAGATACCCCACGCTCATAACATCTTCCTTCAGGTTGGTGTCGACTTAGGGGTGGGCGGGCTGATTGCTTACGTTGCCTTGCTGCTCGTAGGCGGTGTAACGGCCTGGCAGGTTGCCGCGTCCGCAGCGGCGCGCCGCGATATCTGGCCGCGGGCCTTCTCGCGGCTCTCGTGGGGCTCCACGTTTACGGGCTTGCCGACGCACTGGCACTCGGCTCGAAGCCAGGCTTGGCGTTCTGGATCGTGCTTGGGTTGATTGCGGCCCTCGCCGACACGAAGACGGTGGGGCTGCCGGGAGCTTCACCGGGAATCAGACGCCATCGACCCCATCGTAGCGCAGCGGCCGCAGGCCCTGGCGCCATGCCAGGGTGACCTCGGCCGCGTTCAGCAGCCAGTGCGCCACCAGCGGCGGCCAGATGCTGCCGCTCCACAGGAACAGCGCCGAGAGCACCAGGCCCATCAGAGCCGTCCCCACGATCCCCCACTGGCCTTGCGGCGCGTGCATGAGACCGAAGACCAGGCTGAGCGGCCACATCAGGACCCAGGGCGACGCCAGCCAGGTCAGACCGCCCAGCGGCAGCGAGCGAAACAGCAGTTCTTCCAGCGCGGCCGCGCCGAACAGCGCAAGCAGCACGCCAACCCACTCTCGCCGGTCGACCGGTACGATCGCGCGCAGGAGCCGGTTGTCATACATCTCGGGCCCCCAGCGCCGCACCACGGCATTGCCCGCCCAGGTGAGCGCGGGGAACAGCAGCAGCGCAGCGCCCGCGCCCACTGCGACGTCGCGCAGGGGTTGGCCGGCTGCCCAGCCCAATGCCTCGGCGCCCGGCCCGGCAAACAACCCCAGCGCGACGCACACGACGATCAGGAAAAGGCGCAAGAGATTGTCGGGCACGGTGAGCAGCAGGTTTTGGGATGGGGTGAAGGTGCGGAGCGCCCGGCCCGAGAACCAGGTGGCCACGCCAATGGCGAGGATCAGGACCGCAAGCGCGGCGGCGAAGAAGATGGGGTGCATACGTCTGTCGCTCCCGGGACCGCGCCACCCGGCGCCAGGTGACACGGTCCCGGGAAAAGGTCAGTCGCGCGTGATGTCGTAGCTATAGGTGGCCTTTTCGGTGGTGACCGGTGCTATTGCCGACACGGCCATGATCACCTCGTCCAGGTCTCCCATGTTCTCGATCTTGAGCTCGCCAACGCCGTCGGGGCCCACGTTCATCCGCTCGACCGTCAGCGTGCCGTTGCCGATCTCGAGCAACTGCACGAGCCACCGCTGCTGTACCGAGTTGTCAGTTCGGATCCAGCCCTCCGACGTCCAGCCCGCCTCGCCGCTCTCCACGTCGTCCCGCCAGTTGATTTCGGGGATGCGCAGGTTGTCGATCAGCAGGCCAGGCTTGTTGACAGCATCGTCGGTGACCATTTCAAAGCGCAGCAGGATTTCCTTACCGGCATACGCGCTCGAGGTCCACGCTCTCGTCGACCCACTCAGCCTGGTCGCCGCCACCACTGTTGCCCGTCCAGCCGGCGCCAAACGCGTTCCCCACCGGGTTGTCGGTCGTGGTGTGTTTGCCGGGGAGGATTTGCCAGGTTTTGCCACCATCGGTCGAGGCCTCGACGTAGGCGTAGTCCCAGCCGTCTTCGATCTCGTACCACGCTGAGAACTCCAGCCGGGGCGCGGTCGCAGTCCGCAGGTCGAGCGGGCGGGTCAGCGTCGAATTGCTTTGATCGCCCCGGTTGGACCACCAGGAGTACGTGCCCTGCGGCGTCGCGTCGACAAGCGGTGCAGCCTGTTGACCCTCAAAACGGACCGTTAGCGGCTGGCTACCGCTCAGGTGGATGTAATCGACGCCGTATTGGCTCACCTGCGACTTCGCCGACGCGGGATAGCGGCGATACTCTTCGGCAATCGCCATGGGGAACGGGTCGATTTTCTTGTAACCGTAGCGGCCGCTGGCGTCGGCTTCCGGCGCGTCGACGTAGTTCGCAACCACCCAGTCGGCGAAGATGTCGTCGAAGCGTTCGGGCCGGCCGGCCTTCTCGAGCGCGTCGTTGAAGCCCGAGATGCCGTTCTCCGGCGACGCTACCACGGCCTTGGTAAGATCCTCCCCGAACCGGTCGAGGAAGTAGCGCATGAACAGGTAGGAGGCGCCGTAATGCTCGGTGTTGCCTTGTTCGTTGGGGTCCGACCAGGTGGTTAGCTGCGTGTCGGGTCGCTGCGCGTATGCGAGGTCGAACCCGCCCACGTCGTAGCCGTTCAGGTCGCTGGCCAATTCCGACATGCCTTCATTGACCCATGACGTCTCGTTTCTGTCCTGGGCCCAGTGGATCATGTGCTGGAACTCGTGGGCCAGAGTGCCGTCGTAGAGTGCCGTGTTGGGCGTGGCGTTCCCCGAGTCGGCTGAGATGTAGAACATCTCACGCTCGTTCGAGTACTCGTTGACCCGTTGTGAGTACTCATCGGAAGAAGAGTAATAGCCCGCAATGGTCTCGCCGAGCCCACGCGCATGCAGGATGTGCAGGCGAGGATCGCTGTCGACGCCGGGTTTCCATTCACTGCCGAAGAACTCGCGATTCGTCGCGTAGGTTTTCTCGGTGAACCGGTCGGCCGACGCTTGGAGGTCGCTCTGCTTGTAATTGACACCTTCCTCCACCCAGACGGCGACAACATCGGTCATGTACTTCAATTCGGCGGTGACGGTCTTGTGTTCCTGCGTGTCGCTG
This sequence comes from uncultured Chloroflexia bacterium, assembly GCA_963810095.1. Lineage (GTDB taxonomy): Bacteria > Chloroflexota > Anaerolineae > CG2-30-64-16 > CG2-30-64-16 > JALOOB01. The sequence continues at coordinate 159,833 of CAWEMM010000002.1, forward strand.
TTCGAGATCCAGAATTTGCGCTTGTCGCCGACCTTGTAGGTGGGCGCGGTATTCGTGACGACCTCGGGGATATTGCCGGCGCCGGGCTTAAGCTGCATGGCCAGCAGGCGCGGATCGGCCGCCGGCATTTCGCTGTTTTCGAGCATCAGCGTTTCGTCATCCATGGCGCCCGGCGCTGCGGTCGCCACCGCGGCGGGTTGCGCAGGGGTCGCCGCTGCCGGGACCGGCGTCAGCCGGGCCGCACCCAGTGTGGGCGCTGCGGTCGGCGGGGGCGCCATCGTCGCAGTCGCTTCCGCGGGCCGGGCAGTGGCAACGCGCGTCACGACCCGCGTGATGCTGACCTGGGGCCGCTGGTTTGAGCGGAACGGACCGAGCACGAGCGCGCCGACGCCGCCCACGACGGCGCAATAACAGCATATCAGCAGGGCTGCCACGATCAGGACGATCAGGAGCGTGCGGTTGGGTCTTTCCATTATAACCAATCACCTTTCGGGCACTGTGAGGCTTCGACGACAGTCTATCATACAAGCAGGGTCAGGGCCAGCAGGATGCGCCGTTGGGCAGCGCACCGCCCGCGTTGCTATGGACGCCCTCGGGGGTCATGTCGAGGTACAGGTAGCCCGCGGGCATATAAAAGAACGTGTAGGCGCGCAGGCAGACCCGCATCCCCGGTTCGCCGTCGGCCCGCGGCCGCACGTCCTCCAGGCCCACACGCAGGATGGGCGCGGCGGCCTGCTGGTTGTACATATACACCTCGCGCTGCGCGTTGATCGCCATGCGCAGCGGGTCCCCGCGTGCCTGGGCCTGGGGGGCCGGCAAGAACAGGGGCGAGAGCGCGAGCGGCGCTGCCGCGAGCACGATGACGACGACCATCTGCATCAGGAAGGCATGCCGGCTGATCTCACCTACCCGCACCACCACCGTCCGGATCACCGCGCTCCAGGCCAGCACCACGACCAGGTAGAGCAGCGTGTTGACCGCAAAGCCGGCGGGGAGGAACGTCTCGCCGTCCCCGTCGATCTGCGCGGTCGCAATCGGCGCGCCGGCACGGCCAATGCAGAGGGCATCACAGCCGGCCCGGTACGGCTCGACGCGGAACACGGCACTCGACCAGTAGCTCAGCAGGGGCGCGATCAACAGGCACAGCACGACGACGAGCGCCCAGCGGTACGTCTGTTGCCGCCACCAGATCGCCAGGAGCACTGCGAAAACGACGAGGAGGGCCGCGATGATGATTGCGGCCCAGGGAGGAAGGATCATCATGGCAGACAGCCCTGAATGGGTTCGTCCTTGGCGGGGAAGTAGGTGCGCGCGTCCGCACCGTGGGCCCAGATTGTCGGATAGCTCTTCACATTTTCGGCCACGGCCCACAAATACAGCCTGCTCGACGGGTCCCGCGCACGATCTACCGGGACGTCATTAAACTCCCAGACCGGATAATTGATAACCCCGGCCTGGCGGGTGCCGACCGCCGGCTGAGTGCCGAGCGGCCGGGCGACTTCGGAGTCCCACGCGCCGTAAAGCGTGACCGGCCCGCTCCAGTCTGCAGGCACGGAAAGCCGCGTCCCGTGCTTGAAGAGCGTGACTGCGACGTTGGCCAGGGTCGCGTTTTCGACGCTCGCCTCGGCCCCCGACGCGTCGTGCGGCCAAACGATCTGGATGCGCGCGTCCACCGCGTCCACCTGGCCGGTGGCAATGCCGCTGGGCACTTGTTGTTCGGGGAAGTACGTCCGGGCATCGGCCGCGTGCGCCCATACGCTGGTCGCCGTGGCGACCCCGTCCACTGCCGTCAAGAAGTAGATCTTGCGACTTCCGTCTCGTGCGGCCGAAACGTCGATATCGTTCGCTTCCCAGTAGGGGAAGGCCTGGCCGTCCACGCTGCGCTGCTCGGCAAGTTCCACCAGTTCGGCCGGCTCGTTGTCTATCGCCTGCCAGAGCTGTACCTTGGGCTGCCAGCCGCACGCCGGCGTCTGCAGGCTGCCGGGTGCGAACAGCCGAATGCCGATATTTGCCTGCTCGGCCTGGTCGATGGGTGCAAAGTCATGCGGCCACAGCACCTCGATACGAGCATCCACGCCGGCCTTCCCGCTTCGTGTCACGGGCGCGCTCGTCGGCGACCCTGCCGGCGTCGAGGTAGCCATCGGCGAAGGTCCGTTCGAGCCCAGCACCCAGGCACCCGCTGTCGCCGTGCCCAGGAGTACGCTCCCGGGGGTTTGGTAGTCGATTGCCAGCGCCAGCCCCAGGTTCTCGCCGAGGCCCGCGCCCGCGTTTGTCCACGTGTCGCCACCGTCAGTGCTGCGGTACACGCCGCCCCCGTCACGCGCCGCCCAGAGCAGGCCGGGCGTGCGAGGATCGGCCGCAAAGGCGAGAATCGTGCTTGCAGGGGGCAAGCCCGTCTGAGCAGCCTCCCAGTCCCGCATCGTCGGGTTCCAACGCATCAGGCCGCCGTCTTGAACGCCCCCAAAGAGCTGGAGTTCACCGCCCTGGCCGTCCTTCACCGGCGCTGCCAGCCAGTCAGCAGTGAACGCCGATGTGCCCGAGCGCTGCATCGTCAGGCCGCCGTCCTTGCTTTCGCGCACGCCGTCCTGGAGGCCAAACCAGACATGATCCGCGTTCGCGGGATCGACGGCAACCCCGCGTGCCATCTCCACGCCGCCGCCCAGCGAGTGGATGGGCAGTTCGCGCCAGGTTTCGCCCCCGTCCTCGCTCACCAGCCGGGGTGCCCCATCGACGTATACTCGTTTGCTGTCGGATGGCGCGACGGCAATGGCGGTGCGCTTGAAATCGCTCGCGGAGTGCACCTTCCACGAAAGGCCGCCGTCCTTGCTGGCAGCAACGTAGTTGTCGCCCGCGACGTACAGGTTGTCCGCGTTGTTCGGATCGATCGCCCAGGCCGTGGCGTCGCTCCACGCGCGGCCGCCGTCGGCTGGCAACCACGAACGGCCCGCGTCGCGCGTGACAAGCAACTCGGGTGGATCGGCGTCGCCGGCCGCGACGAGCGACGCGACGATCGTGGCCGGACGATCCTTGTGCGTCAGAAGCGCCCCGACCGCGCTGTTGACGGGCAGCCCTACGCCGTACGCCCGCCAGATCGCACCCCCGTCGCTGCTGCCAAATAAGCCGTTGTCTGTCGCGGCCAGCACGCCCGTCCGTCGCTCGCCAGCGCTGCAAATCCGCGGACCGAACCGCTGTTGAGCGAGCCCTCGAGAGGCTGCCAGCGGCGGCCGCCGTCCGCGCTGCGGTAGGTGCCCGTTTCGGTGTTGAGCAGAAGCACGTCGGGCGACAAAGCCAACATCGAGCGCAGTTCGGCTGCCCCGCCCTCGAGACCGCTCGCGGCCACATCCGACCAGGTAGCGCCCGCGTCCGTGCTGCGCCGGACACGAATTGCAGCATTCTGAGATTGGACCAGGAGCGCCGTGTCTGGGCGACCGGGCAGGAACGCCAGCTGTGCCGAACCAGCCGCAGACGCCGGGACTTCGGAGACGGCGGTCCACGTCGCGCCCCCGTCCGTGGATCGCAGCAAGTCGCCGTTGGTCGTCAGCACGAAGAGGACGCCCGCCTGGGTAGGATGCGCCATCAGCCGCGCCAGCCGCGCATTCGGGCCGGCCCCGTCCGCCGACACCGGCTGGCCGGTCCAGCTTGCGCCACCGTCGGCAGACCGGTAGACCTCGCCTTGTTCCGCGCCCGCCGCATCCACGACCGCAACGAGTAGATCGCGGCCGGCATTTTCCGTGATCGTCCGGATGACCCCATCCGGGCGCGGCAGCGAGATTTCGCGCCAGGTCGCGCCCCGGTCTTGACTCCGCAAGAGCCTGCTTGCGCGTCCCGGAACATCTTCGCGACCGCGAATGCCCGTCCAAACCTGGCCGGCGCGGTCTACGTAAAGCGCTGTGATCTCGCCCGGCGGCAGGTCGTTTGTGGCCGGCTGCCAACTCACGCCCCGATCGTGGCTCGCGTAAAGCGCATCGGCGCGGGCGGGCGTGCCGCCGTCTCGCGACTGTGTCTGGTCGGGCTGCCTGTTGACGCTCACGACGCTGACCGCGTACAGGTCTTTAGCGTCCGGCCCGGCTGCCAGTTGGGTGACCCGGCCGCCCGGGCCGCCGAGCGGCTGCCACTGGGTTGGACCGTCCTGCGCATGGGCCGGCGCAGCGCGGGTCAGCGGCAGGGCCAGGATCAGAAAGAGCAGGATTCGCGGGAGGGGTGACACGCGCAATCGGTGGGCCATGGTTTCTCCGGCGGTGGCGCCAGCGAGCGAAGCGGCGCGAGCGTGGTAAGCGGAAAGGGAATCTGGCCCATTCTAGCAAAGAAACCAGGTTTCTGCTACTCGTAATCGGGAGCGAAACCTGGTTTCTTGAAGCGTGAGGGACGCCGGCTTACTTGATGCCGTACACGACCTGGATCTGGGTGGTGTACGTGACCTCGCCCGGCTCGGACGGGGTGCCTCCGCCGCCGAGGCCTTCAGCCTTCGCCGTCGAGTACATCGGGAGCGGCTGGCTGCCGATAACCTCGCTGACCGAGATCACGTCGCCTACCTGCACGTTGGTCAGGCCGGCCAGCGAGTCGGCGCGTGCACGGGCATCCTTTACGGCGTCCTGGCGGGCCTGGGCTTCCAGTTGGTCCGTGTTTTCGAGGTTGAACGAGATGCCCCAGACATTGTTCGCGCCCGCCTTCACCGCGGTGTCGATGACATCGCCAACCTTGTCCATGTCGCGAATCGTAACCTGCACCATGTTGCTGACACGGTAGAAGCCGGCCGGCGGCTCGAACTTGCCAGGAGTCGCCTGGGCGGTCACGGGCTTCTGGTCCATTTGGCGCTCGAAGTTAATCGAGAAGTTGCTGGTCTGGATATCCTTGTCGGCGATACCCATTTGCTTAAGCGCAGCCAGGACGCTGTTCATGCGCGCCTCGGCGTCGGCCATCGCCGCATCGACCGTCGCGCCGAGCGCCTCGACGCCCACCGTCGTGTTTGCCACGTCGGGCTTAACCTTCACCTCGCCGCGGCCGACCACCGTGATCGTGCGCGGCATCGTGGGCGCGGGGGTCGTCGCCTGCTTGGCGGGCGCAGCCGCGGCCGGAAGCACGCCGCTGCTCAACACGAGCGCCGCGGCGAGCGTCAACACACCCAATACAACTACCAAACTCGTCTTTCGGACAGACATGGGAACCCTCCTCAACTTATCCGGACCACCGGTGTGCTTGCCGTTGTCAGGTCAAGCGCCCTTGTGACGGCAGGTTCTCGAGGTTGGTTCCAAACAGCCAAACGCTTATGAACAACAAGACGCAAAGAACCGAAGATTCACGAAGCTCTATTGGATCCTGCCAAAGCTTCGCGAGCCATCGGTTCTTTGTGCCTTCTTATTCCGGATAGAGGTACGGAACGATGCCGTTTAGTTGAACTGGGGTACCCGGGTGTTGAACTCGTCGGGCCCGCGCTGCACCTCCCACGGGTAGACGACGAACCGGTCCGTGACAGCCGCGTAGTAATCGGGACCTGCCTCACGGAAGAGGTTGCTGCCGGGCTTGTAGTGGAGCACGGCAGCTTCGGCCCGCCCCCCGGCGGCCAGCACGCGCCCCTTAACGGTCGTGATCGTGCGTCCGTTGGCCCAGATATCGTCGATGATGAGGATATGCTTGTCGCGTAGGAGCCGTTCCTCGGGGAACTGGAGAAACATCGGCCACGCCAGTCGGGCTTGACCGGCCTCGGGAAACTGGACGGCAGCCGTCAGCACGTACTGGATCTCGAGCGCCTCGGCGATCAGGCCCCCCGGCACGATCCCACCCCGCGTGACCATCAGCAAGGAATCGTACGGGCCGCGCAACTGCGGCAGGAGGTAATCGATCAGTTTTTCGACCTCTTGCCAGCTCAGGAAAGCGGGCGCGCTTGGCATGGTGGGGTTGCTGGGGCTCGTCATGACAACTCCTTGAGGGCCTCGCGCAGTTCTGCGCGTTGGGCGGGGCTCAACTCAACCTGAGGCGGACGGACCGCGGTTTCGGGCAGGCCGGCAACTTCGACCAGGGCTGCCTTCGTCGCCGGCTGGAGCGGGAACATATCGAGAACCGTCCGCGCGGCCGAGAGTTTTGCCTGGGCGGCCTGGGCATCCGCGCCGCTCCAAACCGCGGCCTGGGTGGCAGCTGCCAGGTCGGGAAACACGTTTGCGCCGGCTGTGATGGAGCCGTTTCCGCCGCACCCGCACGACTCGGCCACCCGGTGATCGTTGCCGGCAAAATAGGCGAGTTCCGGATATGCCGACCGGAAGTGCGCGAGCTGGGCGGGGTCCCCGGTCGAGTCCTTTAAGCCAAACAGCACCTCGATGTGGCTCGCATAGAGCAGGTCAAGGATGCCGTCGGTAATGGGCACCGCGGTGGCTTGCGGAATGTGGTACAGGAGGACGCGGCCGCCTGCGGGCACTGCCGCATCGAAAAGACGCCGGTACCACGCTGCGATGCCTGCATCTGCCGGCTTCTTGAAATAAAAGGGCGGCATGACGAGCACCGCATCTGCCCCGTGGGCAAAAGCATGGCGCGTCAGGGCGATCGAATCGGTGAGCGCGGGCGAGCCGGTACCGACGATGACAGGCATTCCAAGCGCGTGCCCTGCCTCGAGCGCCGTTTCGGCCACGGCCATCCGCTCCGCAACGCTCAGCGACGCGGCCTCGCCGTTCGTGCCGCAAGGGATGATCCCCGTGCAGCCGCGATCGTGCAGGTAGGCGATGTGCCGGGGAATCCAGAGCAGGTCGATCTCGCCGTCCGCAGGCCGGAACGGCGTCACAATGGGGGCGAACACGCCGCGCAGTTCAATCACGTCGCTTGCTCCTGAGCTAACTTTTGGTTTCCAGTACGGCACGCACCGGCGCACCGTCGCCACCTTCGACGTACAGCGGGAGGCAGATCAGCCGGTAGGCGCCGGGTTCGACATCCTGCAGGATCAGGTTTTCGACGACGACCATGCCTGCGGGCAGGACCAGGCGGTGCACGGGGTAATCCGGCGTGGCGTACTCGTCAATCGAAGGGCCGTCGAGGCCGACCAGGCGAATGCGGCGATCCAACAGCCACTGCCCCGCCGTCTTGTCAAGCGCAACGAAAGCTTCGTCAAAAGGAATGGGCGCCGGTCGAGACGCCAGGCGCCGGCTCATTCGGGCCGAGTTCTCCGTCTTGAGCAGCAGGCGCTCGACCCCCGCGGGAATGCCGGAACGCTCGAGTTGTTCGCCTGTAATGATGGGCGTGTTGCCCAAATCTGCCAGCCAGGCCGGACCGATCAGGACATCCAGCGCAAGCCCGTCGACGGCCGCGCCACCCTCCACGAAGTGCAGGGGAGCATCCAGGTGCGTGCCGGCGTGGCTGCTCAGACGCAGCTCGGAGACCATCGAATTCCCCCGCTCCTGCCGGATTTGGACCGGCACATCGCCCGGCCACGCCGGCAGGCGCTCGGAGAAGGGCAGGGTAATGTCGATCAGGCGGCCGGATCCAATCATGCCCGATATTGTACCACTCTGCCGCCAAATTGCGTGAACGAGCCTGTCTCGCGGAGCCCAACGGAGGGCGCGCCGGCGCGCGCAGTTTCCCCTTGCTCGCCGCTGGCGCTATAATCATGCCGCGCCGCGCCACGCCACGTAACGACTGCGCGGCCCAGGAGATCGTGTGGGGTATCACCGGCGTTTGCTCACTGCGGGAATGATCCTTGTACTGCTTCTGGCCGGGTGTGCACCCGCGTCGCTGCGCGTCACCCCAACGCCCCCTCCCACCGCGGCGATAAGTCCCCTTCCCGCGCCGCTCGGCACGCCCGCCGGACCCATCACGCTGACCTACTGGGAGGAAGACAACGACGCCGCGGACGTCCTGCTCGACGAGCTCGCGGCTGCATTCATGCAGGCCAACCCCGGCATCACGATTCAGCGCGTCCACTTCGGCTACGACGACCTTCGGAATCAGTTTCGGGCGGCCGCGCTCTTCACCGGCGAGCCGCCGGATATCGTGCGCGCCCCGGGCGAATTTACGGGGCCGTTTGCCGAGCTGCATATCGTCAAGCCCGCGCAAGAGTTGGTGGCGTCCGGCGCTCTGGACGCATTCCTGCCCGGCGCGTTGGCCGGCGCCACGCTCAACGACCAGGTGTGGGGGGTTCCCGATAACTTCGGCGGGCACCTGATGCTGCTGTACAACAAGGCGTTGGTCGGCCAGGCGCCTGCCAACTCGGACGCCTGGGTCAGTCAACTCAAGACGCTGACCGACCCCGCAAAGGGGCAGTACGGGCTTGTCTTCGACACCTCTGAATCGTATTGGCTGATCCCCTGGCTGTCGGGGTTTGGGGGTTGGCCCCTCGATGCACAGGATAGGCCCGCGCTCGACACTGCGGAAATGGTGGAAGCCTTGTGGTTTCTGCATGATCTGAAGTTCGAAGACCGGGTCATGCCCGAAAAGACGGATTACCAGTCCGCGTTTGACTTGTTCAGCCAGGGAAAGGCCGCGTACACGGTCGACGGCATGTGGAATCTGGCCAAGTACGCCGGGCTCGGGGTGGACCTGGGGATTGCGCTGCTGCCGCGTATCGACAAAACGAAGCAGTTGCCCGCACCCATGGGCACCGGTCGCTACTGGTTCGTGGAGAAGGACGTCGCGGGTGACAAGCTGTCCGCGGCTGCGAAGTTCGTCGAGTACATGACTTCCGCGCCTGTACAGCAGCAGTGGGTGACCAAGATGCGCCGGCTGCCTAGCAGCAAGCAGGCGTTGACCAGCACCGCGATCACCTCCGATCCAACCTTGTCTGCTGCGGTGGAGCAGATGCGCGTTGCCCGAGGCGTGCCGCCCGTGCTCGAGATGACTTGTGCGTGGCGCGGAATGGACGCGTACTTCGGGAAGGTCATGAACAACGAAATGAGCCCGGACGACGTGCCCGCTAAGATGCAGGCCGAAGCCGATAGCTGCGTGAGCGACATGACCCCTGACCCGCAGGTCACGCCGGCCGCCGCTGCCAGTCCGACACCGTGAGCGCGCACGAAACTTTGAATCGATTTAATGATCTACTAAATTAATAATCGCACTTTTTGACACGCAGTGCCTGGCGTGCTACCATTAAGTACTTCCTCAGGCACTGGTTACGCATGGCCGAACACCGTACCTCGGTTGTGTCGCGGTGATCTCTGAAGGGTTTGTGGCGCGTTTGTTCATCGAGTTGACTCTCACCTTAAGCTGCATTACGTATTTTCTTGACGGAGTGACGTAGCCTGATTGCGCTCCAGTAATGGCAGTCGTAAGCCAAGCTGCGTATCATACTTCCCGATGTGCATCCAAGAGGAAAAGGAGAAGAAACATGTCTCGGCGATTCAGCATTCTGTTCGTGCTGCTGGTTCTGTCCAGCCTCGTCCTCGCCGCCTGTGGCGGCGGTGGCGCTCAAACCGCTCCGACGGCTGCCCCGGTTGCGACCGCGGCCCCGGTTGCCACTGAGGCTCCGAAGGCCACTGAGGCTCCTGCGGCGACCGCTGCCCCGGCCGCCACTGAGGCTCCGAAGGCCACCGAAGCTCCTGCAGCGACGGAAGCCCCGGCCGCCACGACCGCCCCGGCCAGCGGCGAGGCCAAGACCATCACCATCTGGCACCAGTGGGATGGCAAGTACCTCGACGCGATCACGGCTGCGTTCAAGGACTACGAAGCCGCGCATCCTGGCATCAAGATCGACCTCTCCAAGCCTGACGATGTCGCGAACGCGCTCCAGGTCGCCATTCCGGCCGGCCAGGGCCCCGACATCATCGGCTGGGCGAATGACAAGATCGGCACCCTCGCGCTGAACGGCAACATCGCCGAACTCGGCACGCTCGGCGTCGACCAGGCGTTCCTCGACAGCACCTTTGAGCCGGCCGCGGTCAAGGGCGTCGTGTGGCAGGACAAGATCTGGGCCCTGCCCGAGAGCCAGGAAGGCATCGCGCTGGTCTACAACAAGGACCTCGTGACCGACAAGTACCTGCCCACCGACCTGAAGGACCTGCTGGCCAAGGCCGAGCAGTTCCAGAAGGACAACCCCGGCAAGGTGCTCGTCTGCAACCAGGGCTTCGGCGCCTCGGATGCGTACCACGTGGCCCCGGTCTACTTCGGCTCGGGCATGCCCACGTACGTCGACGACCAGGGCAAGGTCTTCATGGACACCCCGGAAGGCATCGCCGGCGCCACCTGGCTCAAGGACATGAGCAAGTTCTCCCTCAAGGAGAACAGCTATGACATCTGCAACGCCGCGCTGAAAGAAGGCAAGGTGGGTGCATGGTGGACCGGCCCGTGGGCCATCGCCGGCGTCGAAGAGAACAAGGTCAACTACGGCATCCTGTCGGTTGGCAAGCCTTTCGTCGGCATCAAGACCCTCATGATCAGCAAGAATGCGGTTGACCGCGGCACCGCCGAGACGGCTCTCGACATCATGAAGTACTTCACCAGCACGGACGTGGAGACGAAGCTCGCCCTGGCGAACAAGACCATCCCGTCGAACACCGCTGCGCTGAAGGATCCTGAGGTCCAGAAGCTGAACACCATCGCCGGCTTCGGCCAGGCGCTGAGCGTGGGCGTGCCCATGGCGAACACCCCGTACGCCGATGCCCAGTGGCAGCCGGTGGGCGATGCGAGCGCCGCCGTTTGGAACGGCGCCCAGACCCCTGAAGAGGCCATGAAGGCCGCACAGCAGGCAATCGAGGCCAAGGTTAAGGAAATGCAGTAACCCTAGGCTGATGTAAGGGCGGCAAAGTCATCGACTTTGCCGCCCTTCTTCTACATCTGACTGCCTCACGCCTCGCGCCACCTCGCACGGAAGGGAGTCAACCATGATCAACTGGTCCGCGCGCCGTAAAGCGGCGACGATCCTCCTCTTCACCGGACCGATGCTCCTCGGTCTGCTCATCTTCAATGTCTACCCCATCGCCTTCAGCTTCTTTATCTCGCTCACGAACCGCAACCGGTTCCGCCCGTTCCCCAACTGCGACATGACGATCAACAGGATCCTGGAGCCGACCTGTTGGGGGATCAGCAAGCCGCAAACCGGCCTGGGCCAAAAATACAGCATTGCAAATCCCATCTTTGCCAACTACGCGGATTTACTCGGCCAGTTCTTCGCCCCCACGTCCCTGATTAACCTGGTCAAAATCCTCGCCGTCTTCATTCCGCTGATCATTGCCTGGCAAGTCAACAAGCGGATGGGTAAGGGGCTTACGCGGTCGATCCCTGCCTGGGCCATCTGGTTAGCCGGGTTGCTGGGGTTGCTGGCAGTGGCGGCCCTCGTCAACCTGCCGGTGGCTTATCGGACGCTCATCAACTCGGGCGACTTCGTTTCTGTGATCGTGCAAACCGTCCTCTACGTGGCGATTCGCGTGCCGCTGACCCTGGTCCTGGCCATGCTGCTGGCATTGGTGCTCAACACGAACGTGCCGGGCCGCACCTTCTTCAGGGTGCTCCTGTTTGTTCCGTGGGCGGCCTCCTCGTTGTCGATCCTGATCGCGCTGATTTGGCAGTTCTTCTTCCGCCAGCAGGGCACCATCAATCAGCTCTTGCACGCGGTCTTCGGTATCAACGGTCCCGCTTATCTCAACATGGACTGGTGGGCGTTCACGGCGATCGTCATCGCGGATATATGGTTCTCGTATCCCTTCTTGATGATCATCATCCTGGGCGCGTTGCAGTCGATCCCGCTCGACCAGTACGAGGCGGCCGAAATCGACGGCGCTTCCTGGAGCGCGCAGTTCAGGAACATTACGCTGCCGCTGCTGCGCCCGGCGATCCTGCCCGCGATCGTGTTGACCTCGATCACGGCGTTCCAGATGTTCGGCACCGCGTATGCCATGACGGCCGGCGGCCCCACCAAGGGTGCGGGCAAGCCCGGGTTCACCGAGTTCGTCATGGTGTACGCGTACAAGCAGGTCTTCCAGACGCAGAACTACGGCAAGATGGGCGCTTTCGCGGTGATCATCTTCATCTTGCTCTTCGCCGCCACGCTCTACAGCCTCCGCATCACCCGCATCACGAAAGGAGCCTACGAATGAAACGACGCACCAGTCCCGGCGTACGGATCCTTCAATACGTGGTGTTGGCCCTGGCAGCCCTGTTTGCCTTCTACCCGGTTTGGTTCGCAATCCTCGCGTCCGGCCGCCTGGGCAGCCGGCTCTATACGCTTAACCTGCCCGGTATGTTCTTTCCGACTGAATGGACGTTCGAAAACTACCGCGCCATGCTGTTCGACAAGCCGTTCCTCACCTGGCTGAAGAACAGCCTCATGGTCGCGGCCATCACCATGGGGACGTCCATGTTGGTGGCGACCTCGGCGGGCTTTGCGTTCTCACGCTTCCGCTTCCGGGGCCGGGAGATCGGCCTGATCTTCTTCCTCGCGCTCCAGGCGTTCCCCGGCGTCCTGGCGCTGATCCCGGTGGCGCAACTGCTGGCGGCGCTTGGTCTGTACGGCTCGAAGCTCGGCCTGGTGTTTGCCTACACGACCGGCACCCTGATCTTCTGCACTTGGAACCTCAAGGGGTATTTTGACACCATTCCCATAGATCTCGAGGAGGCAGGCATGATCGACGGCGCGGGCCCGGTCCAGTCCTTCCTCCTCATCGCGCTGCCGTTGGCCCGGCCCGCGCTGGCCGTGACTGCGCTCTTTGCGTTCCTGGCCGGCTGGAGCGACTTCGTGTTCGCGTCGGTGCTCGTGCCCGCGCCCGATACGGCCAAGATGCTCGTCCCCGGCATGTACAGCCTGGCGAACAGCCAGAGCGTACCCTGGGGTTACTTCGCGGCGGGCGCCGTCATGATCATCATCCCGGTGGCCGCGCTGTTCCTGTACCTGCAGCGCTTCTTCGAGTCTGGCCTCACGCTCGGCGGCGTGAAGGGTTAGCTCTCACCACAGAGACACAAAGGCACGAAGGAACACGAGCGAAGTTGGGCCTTTGTGTCTTTGTGTTTAAGGGACCGGTAGTATACTCACCCGTGATGAGACTGCTGCATTCGACGCGCTTCTGGATTGTTCTCGCCATCGTCTCCCTGACGGCGGTGCTGCACCTGTATGCCGTGACGCGGCTGCCGCTTGACTTTGACGAGCCCGACTACGTCCAGGCGGGCTACGGCTATGCGGCCGCGCTCAAGGCAGGCGACGTCGGCCGCGTCATCGACTACTCGTTCAACCCCGAACATCCCCCACTGGTTAAGCTGACCTACGGCCTGGGGATCCTGGCGCTGGGTGAGAAAGCGAACCTCGCCGGCGCACTTTACGCCGCGCGGCTCATCTCCGCGATCTTCGGGGTGCTGGCCGTGTTGATCCTGGCACTGGTCGACCCGCTGGCGGGCGGGCTGTTCGCGGTGCATACGCTCTTTATCAAGTACACCAGCCAGGCCTATCTCGAAGCGCTCCCGCTCTTTGCCGGGTTGGCGGCCGTGCTCGCCCTGACCCGGTGGCGCGGCGGCCGTGACAAGTGGTTGTGGCTCTCTGCCATCGCACTCGGCATGACCGCGGCCGGCAAGTTCACCTACTTCCCCGTCATCTTCCCGATCGTCTACCTGCTGTTTCGCCGGCGGCCTCGCTGGAGAGACGTGCTGATCTATCTCGGAGCCGGCGTCGCCACTTTCCTCGCACTCAATCCCCGGCTCTGGCATGATCCGCTTGGGCGGTTCGCCGACATGCTCCTGTTTCACGTCCGCTATTCGCAAGGGTACAACGTCCAGCGCTCCGGCTATCCCTGGTACCAGCCCTTCCTTTGGCTGTCGCGGCCCGTGCCGTGGCACCCCCAGGTCTTCTTCTACGGTGGACTTGACGCGGTCGTATTCTGGCTGGCGGCGGCCGGCGCATACCTCGAACGCCGCGCGCGGCCTTGGGTCACCGTTTGGCTGATCGGCGGCATCGTCGTGCTGCTGCTCTGGCCCACAAAGTGGCCCCAGTACACCCTGGTGCTGGTCCCGCCGCTCTGTCTCGCGGCGGCGACGGCGCTCCGGGCGCTGTGGCGCCTGGTGCTGAACTGGGAGGACCGCTGGAGCTGGGTGCGCTCGATCTTCCCTGCGCCGGGCCGGTCCTTCTGGATCGTGGCCGGGTTGATCGTCGCGGCATTCCTCGTCGGGATGACGCTCAACTCCATTCGCACCGCGGTCATGGGCCTGCCCTGGTCGCACCTGACCGCCGAAACCACACCGCTCCCTGGCAACACCGTGCACCGCATTCTGAGGCTGCAGGACGGCCGGATGGCGGTAGCCACGGATCATGGGCTGGCGCTGTGGACGCCGGAAGCCGCCACCGACGTGCCCGACCGGTGGGACGTGTTTACGACGGGAGCGGGGCAACTGCCGGGCGACGTCGTCCTGGCGCTGGCCGAGGACAAGGACGCGGGCCTGTGGGCGGGGACGGTGGGCGGGCTGGCTCATTTCGACGGCACTCGGTGGCAATCTTTCGCCCCGGCCAGCCTGGGCCTTAAGGGCAACCGGGTTAACGCGCTCGGCCTGGATAGTGCCGGCCGGCTGTGGGCCGGCACCGAAGGGGGCGCCGCGGTCTTTGACGGTGCGACCTGGCAAACGTACACGGCGGCAACCTCGGGCCTGGCATCGGACTACATCCTTTCACTCGCCGTCGAGCCGCGACCTACCGGCGACGTGGTCTGGTTCGGGCTCATGGACCGCATCAGCCGGCTGGACACGACGACGGGCGAGTGGACCACGATTTCGGCCCCAGAGGCGCAGCTTGGGGCCCGGCGGGATCGGCTGGCTGTACCTCGATCGTGCCGGCCGGTTATGGGCGTGTTCCCTCGGGGGCGGCATGAGCCGCTGGGATGGGAGCTCGTGGACCGGCTTCCGCACGAGCAACTCGGGCATTCCAAACGAGACCGTACAGACCGTTTTCGAGAGCCCCTCTGGCGTCATGTGGGTTGGCACGGCGCCGCCTTTCATCGCCGGGGGCACCCTGTCGGCCTTCGACGGCGAGAAGTGGCAGCATTACACGAGCGAAAACTCAGGGTATTCAGGCGCCGAACCCCTGACCATCGCCGAGGACGCCGAAGGGAAGCTGTGGATCGGCACGCAAACTGCCGGTATTGACATCTTGCGGCCGGAACGTTAGTCCCAGTCGGCGAGAACCGGATCGCGCGTGGACGCTGCCCGAGCGCCGGGGTGGTGGAGCACACTTTTTGATTGGAGTTGGGGTAGATGGAAGAGTTCACGTTTGGGACGGTTGCGACGGACGAACTGAAATTGCTGCACCACCGGGCCGCCCGTCACGGGATACAGCACGACCACATGCTGTCGCCATACGACCCGGCACCCGGCGCCGCGGTGACCGTGGCAGTCCGCCTCGGGCCAGACTTGAATGCTGACCGCGTGGCCTGCTACTACACTACAGACGGCACGGATCCGGTGGGCAGGTACGGCGTGGCAGCCAATGGCAGCGCCGTCGCGCTGACGCGGGCCGACACCACGTGGGACACGCTAACGTGGGGATATCTTGTTCGCTGGCAGGGCGAGATTCCGGGCCAGCCGTCTGGCGTGCAGGTGCGCTATCGCATCGGTGCATGGTCGGAAGGAGGACCGGAAATCTTCGCCGACGCGCCCACGGTGCTGGACGTCCTGGAGAAAGCCTCCACCGCGTTCTTTCAGGGCAAGCCTCTCCCTGCGATGATGGAAGCGCGGCCGGGCCGGGGCAGCGTCTTCAGCTACTTCAGCGACCCCATCGGCCCGCCCGACTGGGCGCGGCAGGCCATCATCTACCAGATCTTCGTGGACCGCTTCTCGCCCGGCGTGGGCCGCGACTGGCTCCAGACGACAAACCTGCGCACGGCCATGGGCGGCACGCTGTGGGGCGTGCGTGACCATCTCGACCACATTTCCGAGTTGGGCGCTAACTGCCTGTGGCTCACCCCCATCTTCACCAGCAACACGCACCATGGCTACGATGCGCTCGACCTGATGCGGGTGGAGCCGCGCTTCGGCGGAGAAGAGGCGCTCCGCGCCGTGATCGACGGCGCACACGAGCGCGGTATCCGCGTGATTCTCGACATCGCGCTCAACCATATCTCGCACCAGCACCCCATCTTTCTCTCCGCTGCCGGCGGCCCGGAGAGTGCGTATCGCGATTGGTTCACGTTCGACGATTCCCCGATTGGCTACCGCACCTTCGCCGAAGTCCGCTCGATGCCGCAAGTAAACGTGGCAAATGCAGACGCCCGGCGCTGGCTGATCGACATCGGGAGATTCTGGCTGGAAGAGTTCGGCGTGGACGGCTACCGCCTGGACTACGCCAACGGGCCGGGCCCAGACTTCTGGGGCGAGTTCACGAGGGCGGTGAAAGCCGTGCGGCCTGACTGCTTCTGCTTCGGCGAGATCATCGAGACGCCGGACCACATGCGGCAGTACGTGGGCCGGCTGGATGGCTGCCTGGACTTTCACGTGTGCGAGATGCTCCGGCGGACGTTCGCGTTGGGCACCCGCTCGGAAGATGACCTGGCGCGTTTCCTCGAGCGGCACGCCGCTTATTTCCCATCCAACTTCGTGATGCCCACCTTCGTCGACAATCACGACATGGACCGTTTTCTCTTCGTGGCGAAGGGCGACAAGGAAGCGCTGCGCCGGGCGGTGAGCGTCCAGATGCGGCTGCCCGGTCCGCCCGTCATTTACTACGGCACGGAGGTCGGGCTCGAGCAGACGGTGTCGAAGACCCCTGCGCTGGGCCTGGACGTTTGCCGTGTGCCGATGGAATGGGGCGGTGGACAAGACCGCGGATCTGTTCGCGTTTTACCGGGAGCAGATCAGGGAGCGACAGGCGCGGTAGGATCTGGAACGCGAGGGCGCGAAGGTGGGCAAGGGCGCGAAGCGCGAAGGTTGGAACGACAAGGGCGCGAAGCGCGAAGGCGCCAGCAAGGCTGGCGTGGGCGAAGAACGCACGCCGGCTCGGTAGCCTTCGTGCTTCGCGTTTTCGCTGCGCTTCGTGGCTTCGTGTTCCAACCGTCTTGCGCGAAATCCTACTTCACGCTCGCTCACCGTCGAGGCTTTGCGCTACGCTTGTGGGGGTGCTAGAATTCCGCCATGCACATCTATCGCGCCGACTTACGCGACCTGGCCGGCTGCCTCCAACTCGACGGCTCATACGAGACGGAGTTTGTCTGGCAGATTACCCAGCAGCAGGAAGCCGGACAGGTCGTGACGCGCTTCGCGCAGGCACGGCTGCCGCGGCCAATGCAGGTGCAGTATCCGGGCTGGAGCGAGGCGCTGCTTGCGCACCAACAGCGGGGAGACCTGATCCTGGTGGCCGCCGCCGCAATGCAAGTGCATGGCTATATCGACCAGGAAACCCAGCCCGACCAGGGCGTCGCTTGGGTTCATCACCTTGTCATCGCGCCCGAACACCGGCGCCAGGGAGTAGGCTCGGCACTGCTCGCCCGCGGCCTCCAGCATGCCCGGCAGCAAGGGCTGGCGCAGCTCATGACGGCCGTGCAGAGCAAAAACTATCCGGCGATCCAATTCCTGCAGAAGCACGCTTTCAAGTTCTGTGGGTACAACGAGCGGTATTACCGTAGCAGAGATATCGCACTGTATTTCGCACGCATGTCGTAGGGTGAAATGATTGAGTCCTCGGGCCTCACTTGGCCCGTGATCCTGGCGTTCGCCAACCTCCTTTTGTCCTCGGCCATCGTCATCACTGCCTTTTCGCTTCTCGGGTTCATGCTGACCCGGAACCTGCGGAGTGCGGTGGCCCAGACGTTTAGCATACTTCTGACTTGCGTCCTGATTGTTTTTGCCATCGATATCATCGTGCCCCGGGTCGAGAGCGCGCACGCCGCGAGCGTCTGGATGCGCTTGCAGTGGATTGGGATTGGCTTGGTGCCGGCAGGCTACCTGCACTTCTCGGATGCGGTGCTGCGGACGACCGGGCATTGGTCGCTCCGTCGCCGGGCGGTGGTGATCGCGAGCTACCTCTTCAGCGGCACGCTCGTGTTGATGGCGCTGTTCACGAACCTGGTGGTGCGCGCCGCGCCGCTGACCGCACCCGTCACATCCCTTGAGCCCGGGCCCCTCTTCCCACTGTTCGTGGCCTACTTCGTCGCCACGGCCGTCTACGGTGGCTACAACGTCTATCGCGCCCGGCGCCGCTGCCTTACGCCCACTTCCCGCCGGCGCATGACCTATCTGACCGTGTCCTTCGCAGCGCCCGGCCTGGGCGTCTTCCCTTACTTGCTGACGCTCGGCGCAGCGGATACGCCCCCGCTCCCACTGGTGCTGCTGATCTCGCTCGTGGCGAACTTCGCCGTCGGGACGATGCTGGTGGTGATGGCCTACGCGGTGACCTATCTCGGTGTACTGTCGCCCGAACGTGTCATCAAGCATGACCTGGCGCACTATCTGCTGCGCGGGCCGGTGGTCGGCACGGTGGTGATCGTGGTGATGCTGGTCATCCCCCGGGTCGAGCTCATTCTCGGCCTGCCGCGTGAGACCGCGCTCATCTTTGCCGTAGTCGGCGTCATGGTGCTGGGTCAGCTTGCCGTTAACCTCGCGAAGCCCTGGATCGACCGCTTGCTCTATCCGGAGGACCGGGAGGAAATCGCGTGGATTCAAACGCTCGACCAGCGGCTGCTGACCTCGGGCGAGGTGCGCCAGTTTCTGACCAACATCCTGATCAGCCTGTGCGATATGATGCGCGTGCCCAATGGTTTCGTGATGGTGCAGACCGACGACGGGCTGCGGGTAGAGGCGGTGGCCGGCGACGCGCATATGCCCGCGGCTTATGTCGGCAGCCCGGCCGCGGCCGAGATCTGGCAGAGCTTTGCCCGGAACGGCGCGGGCAATGGCGCGGATGAGGAAGCCGGCGATAATACGGGGCAGGCGACCTTCTACCCGGACACAGGGTTTTGGTTTTGTCCCTTGCGCAGCCAGGACGGCGCCCGGCTGCTGGGCCTGCTCGCCGTGGTGGCCCGCACGCCGGACGTGCAGATGGACGAGGACGAGCGGGCCGAGGCAGAGGCCCTGCTGATGCAGGCGGGCGCCGCGGTGGCAGACCGGTATGTGCAAGAAGGGGTGTTCGCCACGCTGCAGACCATCCTCCCCGACCTCGAGCGGATCCAGGAGTGGCGGAGCGTGGTGCGCTACGCGTCGCCCCTGCCGCCAGCCGAGTATGTGACGTCGGAGGCCCCCGAGGATACGCAGCAGCTCCTGGCGCAGACCACGTGGCAGCAATGGGTCAAGGACGCGCTCAGCCATTATTGGGGCGGACCGAAGCTGACCGAGAGCCCGCTCATGGACCTGCGGCTCGTGCGGCGCAGGCTGAAGGCGGTCGACGGCAATCTGACGGCGGCCTTGCGAGCGGTGCTCCAGGAAGCCATCGAACGGCAACGGCCGCCCGGCGATCGCAAGCTTAACGCATCCGAGTGGTTGGTGTACAATATCCTCGATCTGCGGTTTGTTCAGGGTCAGCGCGTCTTGGATATCTCGCGGCGGTTATCTATGAGTGAATCAGATCTTTATCGCAAGCAGCGCGTGGCAGTCGCGGCGGTGGCACGGACCCTCGCCGAGATGGAAGCCAGCCTCGACGGTGACGCTGACTGAAGAGGGCGTTGGAACGACGGACCGGCTGGAGCAGTTTGTCCGGTGAAGGCGAAATAACAGCTTATAGGAGCAATCGAGATGGACGACGGATACTGGGCAGCGCTTCTGCGGGACGTGGAAGAAGAGCCGGACGCCGCCCGCACGGCTGAGGGTGAAGAAGCTGGTGGAGCAGGCGGCGCCGGCGCTCGGCGTTGGGCCGTTTCGGCCGGGGCGGACAGCGAAGAAGACTGGCAGCGCGCCGAGACCCTGCTCGCGGACGGCGAGGTGGCTGACGTTCGAATTTCCGGTTTCAACCGAGGCGGCCTGCTGGCCGATTTCGGCGCACTGCAAGGGTTTATCCCCGCATCGCACCTCACGGCGCCATTGCCGGGCCAGTCGCAGGAGCAGCGAGCCGCGGGCCTAGCCGCGCGGATCAACGAGACGCTCGCCGTGCGCGTCGTAGAAATCGATCGGAGCCGCTGCCGCCTGATCCTCTCCGAACGGCTTGCGCGCGATAACAGCAAGGAAGCCGCGCTTCTCGCCAGCCTGCAGCCAGGGCAGATTCATGCGGGAGTGGTCACAAGCCTGTGTCCCTTCGGCGCATTCGTCGATTTGGGCGGCTTCGAGGGTCTGATCCACATCTCTGAGCTTTCCTGGGGCCGGGTCAGTGCGCCGTCCGACGTCGTCAACCCCGGCGATCGCGTGCGGGTGCTCGTGCTGGAGACCAATCCCGACGAGCAGAAGGTTGCATTGAGCCTCAAGCGGCTGCAGCCCGACCCGTGGCAGGGAGTCGAAGACAGGTACCATCCGGGCCAGGTCATCGAGGCCGTTGTCACCAACGTAGTCAATTTCGGCGCGTTTGCACGGGTTGAAGAGGGACTCGAGGGCCTGATTCACGTTTCCGAGCTGGCAGAAGGCAGCTTCATGCATCCCCGTAACGTGATTCGTGAAGGCGACAAAGTGCGGGCGCGTGTCATCGCCGTGGACGGAGCGAAACGCCGGATCGCCTTGACGCTGCGACCGGTCGATCCGGGGCGGAACAGCTACGAGCCGCCGCTGCCGCCTTCGTCCTGGGAGCTCTAGCGCGGGGCTCGCGTTGCGGAGGGGGCTCGACCATCGAGGGCTCGACGATCGAGGCCTCGACGGACGAGGCACACGTGCGTCGCGAGAGGCGATTAACTTGAAACCGAGCGCACAGGAAACGGCCGGTTGGGCCATTGTGGGGCTGGCCTTCGTGGCCCTGGCGTTGCTCGCATTCGACCTGGGATTAGGTGCGCCGCCCCTGCGCATCCTCTTCGGTTGGGGCGCCCTTCTGCTCGTCCCCGCGCTGGTTGCCGGCGGCTTAGCGCTCATCCTCGCAAGCCGCAGGGGTTGGCGTGTCCGCTGGGTTCCGATCGTCTGCGCCGAAGTCATCTTCCTCGCGTTACTGGGGCTCAGCCACATCTCATCGACCGCCGGGCTTGCCGACGCGCTGCTCGGAGTACGCGGCGGATTGATGGGCTGGGGCATCAGCGGATTCCTGCTCGAGTTGCTTTCCCCCGTCCTCGTCTGGCTCGTCCTGCTGCTAATCACGCTCGGTGCGCTCGCGGTCCTGCTCTACAGCCTGCCGCGGGAGTGGATTGCCGCGTCGGCCGTCGCTCGATGACCTGCTTCGCCGCGGAACGGGCCGGCCTGCCGTGCTGCTTGCCCGGCTGCGGGGCCAGCCAGCTGGCCCGCCTCCGCCGGCCGTGGCCGTCCCCAGCGGGCCCCAGCCGCTCCAGCCGATCCCCGTCGATCTTGGCGGCGCCGCGCCCGCGAAGAAGGACCTGTCGCGCCGCCGGCGTTCCAACACCGCACAGCCGGTCGCGCGGCCCGACTGGCTGCCACCCATGGACTACCTCAAGCCCGATCCGGCGGCGGGGGCTCCGGCCGCAGCAGGAGCCTACTCGGCCAACTCGCGCCAGAAGGCGCAGCTCATCAAGCAGACCCTGGCCGACTTCGGCGTTCCCGTGGAGATCGTCAGCATCAAGGAGGGCCCCACGGTGACTCAGTTCGGGATTCAGCCCGGCGAGGTGGTGCTCGAGCGCGACGGCCAGACGATCCGCCGGCGTGTCTCGGTACAGCGCATCCTCAAGCTGCGTGATGACCTCGCGCTGGAGCTCGCGGCCGCCTCGCTCCGCATCGAGGCGCCTGTGCCGGGCCGGCCCTACGTTGGCATCGAGGTGGCCAACACGTCAAAGACGCTCGTCAACCTGCGCGGGGTGCTGGAGTCGGAGAGTTTCTGGGGCTCGCATGCGCCGCTGGCCGTGGGGCTCGGTCGCGACGTCTCCGGCGACCCGGTCGTCGTGGACCTGGCGCGCATGCCCCACCTCCTTATCGCGGGCGCGACGGGCTCGGGCAAGTCTGTCTGCGTGAACGCGATCATCTGCAGCCTGCTGATGAGCAACGGGCCGGAAACCGTGCGCTTCGTGATGGTCGATCCGAAAATGGTCGAGCTGCCGGGCTACAACGGCGCGCCCCACCTGCTCGGCCCCGTCATCACCGATCCCGCGCAAGCCACGGCCGCACTCTCGTGGCTGATGCTCCAGATGGACGAGCGCTACCGGCTGTTTTCGGACGCAGGTGTGCGCAACGTCGACGACTACAACCGGAAGGCCAGGCGCTCGCGCGACAAGCGACCCCTGCCCTCCATCGTTTTGATCATCGACGAGCTGGCCGACCTGATGATGACCTCCGCGGTCGACGTCGAGCGCCAGCTCTGCCGCCTCGGGCAGATGGCGCGCGCCACCGGCATTCACCTGGTCCTCGCCACGCAGCGGCCCTCGGTCGACGTCATCACGGGTCTCATCAAGGCCAACTTCCCGGCACGCATTGCGTTCGCCGTGACGACCCAGATCGACAGCCGCGTGATCCTCGACACGCCGGGCGCTGAGAAGCTGCTGGGCCGCGGCGACATGCTCTTCATGGCGCCCGACTCGGCCAAGCTTGCCCGCATTCAAGGCTGTTACGTATCGGACCGTGAGATCGAGCGGGTCGTGGAGTTCTGGACGACTCGTCCGGCCAGCGACGTTACGCCGATGCCCGAGACGCCGCCGTGGGCGGGCATGGGCGGCGGCGACCAGGACGACAAGCTCTTGCAGCAGGCGCTCCGGCTGCTGGAGGGCAAGACGCGGGTTTCCACCAGCCTGCTGCAGCGCCAGCTCCGCGTCGGCTTCCCGCGGGCCGCCCGCTTGATGGACCAGCTGGAGGACATGGGCGCCGTGGCTTCAGACGAGGGCGGCGGCCGCTCGCGCGAAGTGCTTTACCGCCCCGAGTCCGGCGGGTCTACGGCCGAAGATGCCTTTCTTTGAGCCCTGCCGGCCGTGGGATATAATGCGGTCGTCCCAAGCAAAAACGCCCGGGCGAATAGCTCAGCTGGTTAGAGCGCCTCGCTTACACCGAGGAGGTCAGGGGTTCGAGTCCCTTTTCGCCCATCGATTGACCTGGTCCTGTCCCGCCCCCGTCGACAAGGCCAGGTTTTGTTATTTGCCGGAGGTTTGATGTCGCAAATGGTTTCGCCCGACCCGCGGCGCAGTCTGCCCAGCGTCGACCGCCTGATCGCGCAGCCCGAGCTGGTGTCCGCGGCCGAGATGCACGGACGGCAGGCAGTGCTCGCCGCGGCGCACCAGGTGCTGGGTGAAACGCGATCAAGCATCGGGCCAGGGCGGCCTGCGCCCGACCTGGCAAGGCTCGTCGCGATGGTGGGCGAACGGCTCGACCAGGACGTGGCGCCGACCCTGCGATACGTCATCAACGCCACCGGCATCATTATCCACACGAACCTGGGCCGCGCGCTGCTCTCCTCGGAGGCTCGGGCGGCCATGGTCGCGGCGGCAGCCGGCTACTCCAACCTCGAGTACGACCTGGAGACGGGCAGCCGCGGCTCGCGGTATGTCCATGCCGAGGCCCTCCTGTGCAAGCTGACGGGCGCAGAGGCTGCGCTCGTCGTGAATAACAATGCCGGTGCGGTTCTGCTCGCACTCACTGCCTTGGCCCGCGGTCGCAGCGTCGTGATCTCCCGCGGCCAACTGGTCGAGATCGGCGGCGGATTTCGCATCCCCGACGTGATGCGCCAGAGCGGCGCCCGGCTTGTCGAGGTGGGCACGACCAACCGGACGCACGGCCGCGATTTCGAGAACGCCGTAGACGCAGACACCGCGCTCCTGCTCCGCGTGCACTCTTCCAACTTCAGGCAGGTCGGCTTTACCGCGGAGGTCGCGCTGTCCGAGATGGCTGCTATCGCGCATACCCGCGGGATCCTGCTCGTGGACGATCTCGGCAGTGGCACGCTGCTCGACACCTCGCCATACGGGCTCGCCGCGAGCCCTTGGTGACGGAAAGCATCTCCGCCGGCGCGGACCTGGTGACGTTCAGCGGCGACAAGCTCCTCGGCGGTCCGCAGGCGGGCTTGATCGTGGGGCGGGCCGATCTCGTGGAGAAGCTGCGGAGGCACCCGCTGACACGGGCGCTGCGCGTGGACAAGGTGACGCTGGCGGGGCTGCAGGCCACGCTGTTGCACTATTACCGCGGGACCGCACTGGCCGAGATACCGGTGTGGCAGATGATCGGCGCGCCCGCCGCGAACCTTCAACGACGCGCAGCTGCGCTGATCGCCGAGCTAGACGCCGCGGGGGTGCAGGCCCGGGGGCTTGCGCTGCAGAGCGCGGTGGGCGGCGGCTCGCTGCCCGGAGAAACCTTGCCGAGCTTCGGCTTGGCCATCGCGGGCCCGTCGCCCGATCGCCTGGGTGCGGCGCTTCGTAAGGGCAGCCCACCCGTGGCAGCGCGGATTGCCGAAGGGGAGCTCCTGGTCGACCTTCGTACCGTTCAGCCGGCCGAGGACAGTGCGCTGGCTAAGGCGCTGGTCACGGCATATTTGAGCTTGTGAGACAGGACAATGAGTGAGACGCTGACGTTCCAGGCGCGCACGATCAAGGCGGGCCGCGCGGAGGGCCCGGCCCTGGTGTCCTCGGCGCCGATCGGTTTTCTGGGCGGGGTCGACCCGGACACTGGAATCGTGCTCGAGCCCGGGCACCCGCTGCAGGGCCGCATCGATCAAAGGTTCGGTCCTCGTGTTTCCCACGGGCAAGGGCAGCACGGTCGGGTCGTATACGATCCTGCGCCTCGCCAAGAGCGGCGCAGGGCCGGTTGCGATGATTAATGAGAGCAGCGAGGCGATCGTCGCCGTCGGCGCGATCATCGCCGACGTGCCTATGGTCGACCAGGTGGACATCGGACAGATTCGCGACGGCGACTGGGTGCTGGTCGACGGCGGCACGGTGACCGTTACTCGCACGTAAACAAACCGGGTTTCTGCCAGAAACCCGGTTTATCGAGGATTTCAGTGCCAGAACTCGTGTTCCTCAAGCTCGGCGGCTCGCTACTGACCGACAAAACCCGATCCCAGGCCCTGCGGCCCGACGTCCTGGCGCGACTCGCGCTCGAGCTGGCAGACGCTCTTTCCGTCCGGCCCGACCTGCGCCTGCTGCTCGGGCACGGCAGCGGCTCCTTCGGCCACGTCGCCGCACGGGAGCACGGCACGCGGGCCGGCGTGCGCACACCTGCTCAGTGGCGCGGGTACGCCGAGGTCAGCCACGTCGCGTCCGAACTGAACCGGCTGGTGGTCGACGCGCTGTGGGCGTCGGGCGTTCCTGCACTGCGTATCCAACCCTCCGCCTCTGCTGCGTGCCACGATGGGGAACTGCGATTTCTGGCAGAGCGTCCCATAGTTGCCGCCCTGGAGAACGGGCTGGCACCCGTCGTGCACGGCGACGTAAGCATGGATGAGGTGCGGGGCGGCACGATCGTCTCGACTGAAGAGATATTCGCCTATCTCGCGCCGCGGTTGCGCCCGGCGCGTGTGGTGCTCGTGGGTGAGGTCGCGGGCGTGCTGACCGCAGACCCCGCATCTGGCGTGCGCGGAGACGTTGTCGATACTATCTCGCCGGCGTCCGCGCCCGGGCTCCTGCAGGCGCTGGGCGGCTCGCGGGGAGTTGACGTAACGGGCGGTATGGCGGCTAAGGTGAGCGAGATGCTGGCCCTCGTCCGGTCGGTTGACAGCCTGGCAGCCGTCCATATTGTGTCCGGCCTGATCCCCGGCCTGGTGCGAGATGTTCTTGTCGATCCAGACGTCGCCAGCGGCACCCGCATCGTCAGGTAAGCCGGCGATCGACCGATGGCCCTCCGGAAGCCTGCCTGCTGACGGCGAGGCTTTTGTAACATATCATCGGAATGGATATAATGAATGTCCGCGCGATCTACGGTGGAGCCGGTGGCTCGCTGCAGGCGCGTGGAGCAAATGTGAGGACTAGATGTTACTGACCGTCATCTCGTTCATCCTCGTGATGGGCATCGTTGTTTTTGTGCACGAACTCGGCCACCTGCTGGCAGCAAAGCGCAACGGCATCGTCGTAGAAGAATTTGGGCTGGGATATCCTCCGCGGGTACTCAAGCTCTTCGAGCGCGGGGGCACCGTCTACACGCTGAACGCCATCCCGTTTGGTGGGTTCGCCCGTATGCGTGGCGAGGACGACCCGACGGAGCCGGGCAGTTTTGCGGCCGCGTCCCGGATGGCGCGCTTCAAGGCGCTCGCTGCCGGACCGCTGATGAATTTCTTGCTGGCAATTATCCTGTTCAGTATCCTGGGCCTCGTCCAGGGGATGCCCGACGAGAGCAAGCCCGGCGCCGTCGTCAAGGGTCTCATCGCCGGCGCGCCTGCTGCAGCGGCGGGACTGCGCGTCGAGGACCGGATCGTCGCGGCCGATGGCCAACCGATCGCGGCCATGACCGACCTGCAGACGTACACGATGGCCCACCTGGGCCAGCCGGTGCGCTACACCGTCGTCCGCCCAGGCCAGGGCGGCGACGAGACTCTCGTCGTCACAGTCACACCCCGGGCAAATCCGCCGAAGAATGAGGGCGCACTTGGCATCCAGATCGGCACGGCCATGCGCCCGACGAAGGTTTGGGAAGCCGGGTGGTCGGGCGTGAAATCGGTCGCGAACATCATCTACATGACCTTCTCGATTCCGGCGACCTTGCTGCGCGAGGGCAAGCCGATCAGCGATGCGGGGTTCATGGGCCCTGTGGGTATCGCTGCGACGACCGGGCAGTTCGTGCGCTTGGGGATTTCCAGTGCATCGATCCAGCCAATCCTGTACTTTATCGCGGTCATCAGCGCAGCCCTGGGACTGACGAACCTGCTGCCCATACCGGCGCTTGACGGCGGCCGCCTGCTCTTCCTGTTCATCGAGATGATTCGCGGCCGGCGCATCGAGCCGGCGCGCGAAGGCATGGTGCACCTGATCGGTTTCGGTTTGCTCTTGCTGCTGGTGGGCGTACTCACCGTGCGCGAGATTGGCTCGCTCATTAACGGCACGTTCCCCACGATCGGCTTGCCGTAAGGCTCCTGACAAGTTGACGCTCGGGCCCGGATCGGCTCAACCCGGGCGTCAACCACCCCCTCCACCGAGGATTGTCGCATGTATTGTAGACGCTGCGGGGCGACCCTCCACCAGGGTGTCGTCGTCTGCCCCGAATGCGGGGCCCGCCAGCGCCGCGGCATCAGTTCCGTCCGCTGTGCGCGTTGTGGTCACCGTGTATCGCTGGGCTTGACCGTGTGCCCCCACTGCGGTCGAGACGTGCACCCCGCCGGGCCGCGCTGGGGCTTGTGGCTGGCCGGTTTCGCCGTGATCGCCGTGGCGGCCCTTTGGGGTCTCGGCGAGCTACCTGTCGACCGGATCAAGACCGAGGTTGCCTCGATGCGGACGCAGGTCTCGCGGGTCGTCCAGTTCCTGGGACCTGTCGCCTCCCCGACAACCGTGCCCACCCGCAGGCCGACGGCCCAGGCAGTCGCCGCGCTGCCCGACACCCCCACGCCGACGCCGACGAAGGTCGTGCCGCCTGTGAGTGAGGTCGAGCCAACGCCGCAGCCGACGCCAGACACCCCGACACCGGACGCGACGGCTGCCTTCAATCTGCCGGCGCTGACCCCGACGTCGAGTCCCACGCTGGAACCAACGTCGACGGAGACCCCGGCGCCGACGAGCACTGCCACGACCGAGCCGACCGCGACGCCAACCACCACCCCGCCACCCCCGCCCAGCGGCCGGGTGACCTACAAGGTGAAGTCGGGCGATACACTCTCGAGCATTGCGGCGAAGTACGGCGTTACGTGGCAGGCACTGGCCGATGCGAACAAGCTAACCAGCCGCTCGACGCTGCGTATCGGGCAGGAGTTGGTGATTCCTGTGGCCGGCAGCGCGGCCCAGCCCGCACCGACAGCCGCGCCCAGCGGTGCCGGCACCAAATACAAGGTGAAGTCGGGCGATTCGCTGTCGAGTATCGCGACGCAGTTCGGCATCACCTGGCAGGTACTGGCGGCCGCGAACGGCCTGACCGCGCAGTCGCGGCTGAGCGTTGGACAGGAGCTAACAATTCCGGGCAAGGAGGGCGCGCCGCAGGCTGCCTCCACAGCTCCGCCCCCGCCAACCGCCACCCGCCCGCCGGCGCCGACAGCGGTCGCTTTGCTGGCCGCGCCGCGCATCGTCGACCCGGCCGACCAGGCATCGTACGGCGGCGGGCGCACCGAAATCTATCTGAGTTGGAAGCAAGTGGATGAGGTGCCGTCGGGGGCCGGGTACCGTGTCTCGATCCAGTGGACCGAGCAGGGCGTGCCGATGGAGTACCTTGTGCCGGTAACGAATGCGACCAGCATCCGCATGCCTTCGTGGCTGTTCGAACGGGCCGACCAACCCACCCGCAAGTACTTGTGGTCGGTCAGGGTGGTGCAGCCGACGACCGACGGGCAGGGCAGGGAGAAGGATCTCCTGTTGAGCCCGGCGAGTGAAACGCGCGTCTTGTATTGGTATTGATGATTCAACCAGAGTGGATTCTGTGAGATATGAGCCAGGAATTTGAATCGGTACTGACCCAGTTGGCCGACGCGAGCCGGCCCGTTCGTTCGATCGATCTCTTCCCGTTGTCCGACATCGGGCGAGAGCGGTTGCCTCACTTCGCGGGCACGTGGAGCGGTCTGGACGGGCCGCGGCGCCTTGAGTTAGTGCAGGTGTTGGTCGAGCAGGCCGAGGCGAACATTCACCTCAATTTCCATGCGATCCTGCGTTCGCTGCTGACAGACGCCGACGCAGAGGTGCGCCGTCTCGCCATCGAGGGGCTGTGGGAGGACGAGAAGCCGAGCCTTATCGCACCCCTGATTGCCCTCTTGCGAGAGGACCCGTCGGCCGAGGTGCGCGCCTCGGCCGCCAGCTCGCTCGGCCGCTATGTGTTGTTGGGCGTGCTGGAGGAGATCGGGATTGAGGCTGCCTCGTCGGCCGAGTCGGCGCTGCACGAAACCTGGTTCCGCGAGGGCGAGGTCAATGCGGTGCGCCGGCGCGCACTCGAAGGGTTGGCGTTCGGCTCGCTTCCCGACTTGAACGAGCTGATCCTTAACGCCTACTATGATGACGACGAGTCCATGCGGCAGAGCGCGCTTTTTGCCATGGGCCGCACAGCCGACGGCCGGTGGTCGAAGGTGGTGCTGAGCGAGCTCGACAGCCATGAGCCGGCGATGCGGTTCGATGCGGCGCAGGCAGCGGGCGAAATGGGCCTGCGCCGCGCGGTGCAGCCGTTGATCCGCCACCTTGACGATCCGGACGAATCGGTGCGCGAGGCCGCGGTGGCGGCGCTCGGCAAGATCGGCGGCCCGGTCGCCAAGAGGGCGCTGCAGGTGGTGCTGAAGCTGGACGACGAAGCGCTGGCCCAGGCAGCAGACGATGCGCTGGCCGAGCTGGCGTTCAACGCCGAAGCGGAAGAAGCGGCGCTGGAGGCAGGCGGCAACGGCAGGCCGCGCGCCGGTCACGAGCGCGACGACGAGGATTTCGACTACGAAGGCGATGAGGACGATCCGGACGACCTTGAGGAAGACGAAGACTCTGACTGGAACGACGAGTTCGAGGACGACGGGGGCGATCTGGAGTGGGCCGGCGAGGACGAAGACGACCTGGCCTGGGAGGATGACGACGACGAGGCCGAGGACGGCGTGATCCTCGACGAAGACTCCGATGACCTCGACTTCGACGAAGACGATGAAGCGGAAGACGGCGCCTCACGCCAACACCGGCAAAGATGACATCTGGGGCCTGAATGCTAGCCGACATCTTCGGCACGGTGCTGCTGCCCATCGTGCTGATCGTGAGTGTGGGCTTCGCTTTGGGCAGGGTGACGCGTGTCGACAGCCGGCCGTTGGCGCTGGCGGTCTTCTATCTCTTCAACCCGTGCCTGGTGTTCGTGTCGATGGCGGCCACACCGGTTGCCGCAGCTTTGCTGGGCAAGCTCGCGTTGCTGAAGATCCTGGTCATCGTCTCGCTGATCGTCCTGGCGAACGTTGCGGCCGCCGCCCTCAAGCTCTCGCCCGTGCTTCGCAGCGCGTTTATCCTGGCGGTTGCCTTTTCAAACAGCGGCAATTTCGGCCTTTCGGTCACCGAGTTCGCGTTTGGACAGGCGGGGCTGACGTTGGCGCTGGTTTGCTTCATGATAGACAACCTGGCGGTCAACTCGGTGGGCGTCTACTATGCCGCCCGCGGCCGGGCGAGCCCACGCCGTGCCCTGCTCCAGGTGGCCGGAAACCCGGCACTGTATGCGCTGGCGCTGGGACTCCTCGTGCACGAGACCGGGTGGCAGGTGCCGCTTGCCATCAGCCGCGCCGCCGAAACCCTGGGCCGGGCGGCCGTCCCGACGATGCAGACCGTGCTGGGCATTCAGTTAGCGACCTTGACCTTTACGCGGCAGCACAGCAAGGCTATCGGCTGGGCGAGCTTTCTGAGCGTGATTGTGGCGCCGTTGCTTGCTGCGCTGTGGGTCATTCCCTTGGGAATCACCGGGCTCGCACGGCAAGTCGGCATCCTGGAATCCGCCGTCCCGACCGCGGTCAGTGCGTCGATCGTGGCGACGCGGTACGACAGCGAGCCCGCCCTTGTTTCCGGCACCGTGCTGGTGACATCTCTGCTCAGCCTGGTTACGATCACGCTGGCTCTCTATTGGATGCGATAATGAGCGCCTCAAAGAAATCAAAACCTTCCGCGGCGGACGATGCGCAGCGGGCCGAGCGCGTCCAGCGGTTGCTGGCCGAAGGTGCGCAGCTGCTGTCTCAGCACCGCCCCGGCGAAGCGATCCCGCCGCTCACGAAGGTGCTCGAGCTCGACCCGGAGAACGCCGCGGCGGCCATCAACCTGGGGGGCGCGTACATTCTCCAGGGGAAGCACAAACAAGCCGTGCCCGTCCTCGAGCGGGCCGCTCGGCTGGAGCCCGACAACGCGATGGTCTGGATGAACCTTGCGGCTGCCTACCTGGGCAAGCTGCCGTTCGCCACCCCCCAGATGCAGGACCGCGCCATCGACGCATTCAGACATGCGTTGGCGCTTGACCCGCGCGCGCCGCACGTGAACTACAACCTGGGCTTGATTTACATCGAACGGAATGACGTCGAGCAGGCCGCGCTGCACTTCTACGCTGCGCTCGAGACGGATCCGAACGACCGGGATGCGGAGACCTGGCTCGACCGGATCCGGCGCGGGGAGCTCAAAAAAGATGAGCCCCCGGAGAACTGAAGGAGACCGCAGGATTCCATGATCAATTGGCGTCAGAACCCGGCGCGCGTCGCCTGGCTCGTGCTCCTGACAAGCTTCTTTGCGTGCGTTTTCCTTGCCGTGGCAGTTCCCGTCGGCGTACGAGCCGTGCTGCTGCACTCGAGCCGGACCCGTCACGCCTTCCTGGAAGCTTCGCAGGGCACCGCGCAGTTGTGGGCGCCGAACAGCAGCGACCCTTCGGCCGTTACCGAGCAGCGCCCCGTTGTCGAGGGCAGCCGGGTTGCAACTGACGGCGTGACGAAGGCGGTCATGACGCTCTCCACCGACGAGCAGGGCCAGGAGAGCCTGGCGACCATCCAGCTCTCTGCCAATACGCGACTTAAGCTGGACGAAGCACGCAGCCCCCGCTTCGATATGAGTCCTGACCCCCACTTCGCGCAGCTCGACTTCAGCGACGGCCGGTTGTTCCTGACCATCCAGCAGGCGGATGCACGGGATGTGCGGATTCAGGTCAACACGCCGACGGGGTCCATCGATCTTGGCCCGGGCGGTTACGACATGACCGCGAACGACCGGGAGACGCGGGTACGTGTCCGCTCGGGTGCGGCCCGGGTGACCGGCGAGGGCAAGACGGTCGAAGCAAACGCGGGCCAGCGCGTGAACCTTTTGGCGGGCCGGCCCCCCGAATTCCCCGTTTCAGAGACGGTCAACCTCATCGTGAACGGCAGCTTCGAGAAGCAGCTGGCGCCGCTATGGCAAGAGTCCGCCGAAGTAAAACCGGGGTATACGCCCGGCGAGGTAGAACTGGTGCAAGATGACCGCCGGAGTGCCGTTCGCTTTAGCCGGCGGGCCGAGGAGGACGTGCCGAACCGGGTGCTGATCACCCAGGCGGTCAACCGTGACGTGGAGGGGTACGACAACCTCGCCCTGCGGCTCGATCTGAAGACGCTGTACCAGAGCGTGCCTGGCGGCGGCGAGAAGGACAGCGAGTATCCTGTGATGGTCGACCTGAACTACACCGACATCTACGGGAAGGACCTTCATTGGTACGCCGGCTTCTACAACCTCGAGCTACCCCCGGGCAGCCCATACCCGCAGCCCAGTGGCGAGCGGGTGCCCCTTGGCGTCTGGTACACTTATGAGTCGCCCAACCTCTTCGAGCTACTTGGCCAGACGCGGCCCGCCCGGATCAACAGCCTCACTATCTACGCCAACGGGCACGATTACGAGAGCCTCGTTTCTGACGTTGGGCTGACGGTCCAATAAGGGGGGCTGGAGTTTGGCACCCGCCTCTGCATCGCACGCCGGACGGCAGGGCCGCGATGAGCGGCTGACCGCGGCGCCCGACGTCGCGTTGCGGCCTGTCTCACGCGGCGCCCGGTTCGCGCCCGCGTTACGCGTGCTGCCCCTCGTCGTGGCACTCGCCCTGTTTCTGCTGGCCGGCGCGTACCAGTTGACGCTGCCCGGCCTGCACTATGACGAGGCGAAGGAAGCCGGCGTCAACGCGATGCAGATTCTCACCGGCCAGCCCGTGACGGCCTTCCGCGACGCGACGGTGGGCCTTGGACCGTGGCGTGTCCCGCTCATGGTGCAGGACTACATCGGCAACCTCAACGTCCTGCTGGCGGTCCCCTTCCTCGCCGTGGGCGGAATCAACACGGCTGCCTTGCGGGCCCTGCCGCTGCTGATTGCAGCCTTCACGCTCGTGTTCACCTGGATGATCGCGAACCGCCTTGGGGGCCCGCTGGTCGCAGCCGCAGCCGCCCTGCTCCTTGCCGTCAACCCGTCGTTCGTCTTCTGGAGCCGCCAGGGGATCTTCGTCACGAACAGCACCGCGCTGTTCTTCATGGCGAGCCTGTGGTTTGGGCTGCTGTGGTGGCAAGGCCGGCGCCCGCTTCACCTGGTCCTGGCCGCGCTCTTCTGCGGGCTCGGCATCTATGCAAAGCTGCTGTTCGTCTGGGCTGCGATCGCGCTGGTGGTGGTGGCCGTCGCTGCGCTGGCCTGGGAGCGCCGGACGCTCGGGCGCTGGCGACTGCCCACGCTGCCCGCCCTCGCCGGCGCGGCCGTAGCATTCGTTCTCCCACTCGCGCCGCTGATCCTCTACAATGTGCGCACGAGCGGCACACTGCTATCGGTCTTTGGTCACCTCGGTCGCTCGTATTACGGCGTCGACAACAGCGCGTACGGTAGCAATCTGCTGGCCCGCCTGAATCAGTTGTTTGTGCTCTTGCGAGCCGACCACTTCTGGTACCTCGGCGGCGTGCACGCCAACGAGTATGCGACCCTGGCTCCTGCTTGCGCTCGTCCTCCTTGCCGCAGCCGGCTGGTTTGGCGCGAGGCTCGCCGGTGCTGCCAGTAGTCAGCCGGAGCGCCGCTTCTTCACTCCTGCCCTTCCGCTGGCCCTGCTGATCCTGATCGTCCTGCAGAGCGCTTTCACCGTGAGCGACCTTTTCATCACGCACTTTGCGCTCCTGACGCCGCTGATCCCACTGATCGCCGCACTTAGCTTCGGCGAGATTCTTCTCTGGGCGAAGGGCCGCAGGCGGGGTCTGCGGCGGTTGGCCGTTGCCACCGCAGCGGTCTTAATCACCGCCTGGTTCGCGACCGATGCCTACACGGTCGTGCTCTACCACCGCAGCCTGGCCGTGTCGGGGGGCTACCTGGCACATTCCGACGCGATCTACCCGTTGGCCGCGTACCTGGATCAGCAGGGTTATCAGAGGCCAGTCGCGCTCGATTGGGGCATCGACGCACCTATCCGTTTCCTCACCGCCGACCGGGTGCAACCCATCGACGTGTTCGGCTACGACCGCCTGGATGCGCCTGATCCCGGGTTCATGAAGCGCATCAACCCGTACCTGGATAACTCGGACACCATTTGGATCGCTCCGCCCCCTGGCAGGGCGGTGTTCAAGGGCCGGGTGGAGATGATCGAGGCGCTGACGGCGCAGGGGTCGAAGTGGCTGGAGCAGATCCGCTTCAGCCAGCGCAGCGGCGAGCCCGCCTACTTCGTGCGTCGCTTTTTCAGAAGGTAGCTTTTTGGTGCTCGCGCATCGAGCACGATGACCAGGGTCGCCAGCAGCGCGATCCCGGCCGAAACGAGCGTCACGCCCGCCAGATCGTGGGCGCCCCACAGCCGCGGGCCGCTCAGCGAGCCTATCACCCTGCCCAGCGACGCCGCAGTCACATTGAGCGCCAGCACAGTCCCACGTGCACCCGGCGCCACTTCGGAAATCAGGGGAATCGACGCCACGATGCTGAACTCGAAGGTGAGGAACATGAGGCCAACGCCGGCCAGCCCTCCCGCCAACCCGCCGCCGGCGAGGCGTGGGAGCAGGAGATAGGCCCCCACGCTTAGGACCATGCCGGCGAGCACCGAGCGCCGCTTGCCAAGGCGGTCCACAATGCCGGCGGACGTTAGCTCGCCTGTCAGTTCTGCGACGCTGATAACGAGCGAGGCGACACCCACGGCTGCGACGGTCAGGCCGAACTGCGTCTCGAGCCAATCGCCATACACGACAAAGATATTCTCGTTGGCCAGGCAGACGAGCAGGGTGAAGCAGAGCAGCGGGACCGCCTGCCGCCAGGGCACCCGGCGGAAGCCGTCGAGCAGCCCCGCATCGCCGGTCCAGGCTGGGCTTGCGCCGCAATTAGGGCAGAGCTTGCCCAGGGCGACGATCGCCAGCGCACCCGCGAGTGAGATGAGCACAAACGGCGCGCGCCAGGTAAAGCCGGCGATGATGAAGCCGGCAAGCGGGACGCCGATGAACCAGGATGCCGACCACGAGAGCTCGAGCAGGCTCATCACCCGGCCGCGCCGCTCATACGGCACCGCGTCGCCGATGTAGGCCAGCATCGCGGGATCAAACGCCGCTTTCGAGAAGCCCAGCAGCCCGAACGCGATCATTGCGATACCCATTCCCGGTGCGACCGCGGCCATTGCCGCCCCTGCCGCCAGCGCAGCGAGCCCGGCGAGCATGATGGGGCGCCTGCCGTACCGGTCTGCCGCCAGCCCGTAGACGGGACTGAACGCGCCCGCGAGCGAGCGGATGGTCAGCAGCAAGCTGGCTGTCGCCAGGGGCACATCCAGGCCACGGCTGATGGCCGGGAGGAACGGGTAGACGATGCGATACTGCAGGTTAAGGGTCGTCCGCGCGAAGAGCAGCACGATCAGGTTCGCGGCGAGTCGGCGGCGGGTGGTTGGGAGGCCATAGGCGGAGATTATATCACGGCCGCGGCAGTCCTTTGCGGTTCTTCAAACCCGGGAGAGCTACGCGGTGCGGGCAACTTATCGCCGTCGCCCGACGTCGTGTATAATGAATACCCCAGTCTGTGAGCGGCATCACAGCCGCATCCTCAGGAGGAATGAGTGACCAGCCATCTTAGAACACCCTTGATGTTCGTTCTTGTCGTCCTGGTGGCCTTTTCCGGCCTTGCCAGCGGCTGTTCGGCCGCGGCGCAGGCGGCAACCGCAACCCCGACCAAAACTCCGCGCGTAGAAGCTGCGCAGGCGACGGTGGCCCCGGCGACCGCAGCGCCGACGGAAGCCCTTCCGACAGTCGTACCGGCCCCGGCCACCGAGGCCCCCACCGTCGAGGTCGCAGCCCCGACCGAAGCACCGGCTGCCGAATACTACCCCGGCGGCGTCAGCCGAGTCGGCCGCATCCACGGCCAATACAGGCTCGACCGCCGCGCCCACGTCCGACCAGCAGGCAGCGGGACAGGGAACCGGCGCGCCCGTTCAGCTCGAGCCCGGCGTTTCGTTTCTGACCGGCCTGCGCCCGTCCGACCCCACTGTGTTGAACCGCCGGCCATTGGCGATCAAGGTCGATAACGAGCCCGAGGTTGTGCCGCAGTCGGGGCTGAATAAGGCCGACATCGTGGTGGAGCATCCCAAAGAGCGGTGCATGACGCGCTTCACCGCAATTTACCAAAGCCAGGATGCGCCGCGGGTCGGCTCGATCCGCAGCGCACGCATTGTCGACGTCGAACTGCCCGTGATCTTCGACGCGATCCTGGCGTTCTCGGGCAGCGTGGAGCCCGTGCGCCAGATGATCTACAAGTCGGACATCGGCAAGCAGGTTCTCGAGCAGGCCCGTGTCTCCGGCACGTTTGTCCGCGATCCAAATATTCGCATCCCGTTCAACCTCTTCGCCAACACCGGGACCCTGTGGAAGGCGGCTACGCAGCGCGGCATCAATACGGCGCCCAAGCCGTCGGCCGCGTGGACGTTCTCCGAAGCGGCCCCGGCAGGCGGCAAGGCCGCGAGCAAGCTCGACATCCCGTATCCGCAGCTTTACAAGGCCCTCACGGTGGGCTGGCGGTGGGACGCAGCCAGCGGCCGGTGGGTGCGCACGCTGGCAGGTAAGCCGGCCATCGACAAGGCCGACGGCAAGCAGATCAGCGCCGCAAACGTGATTGTGCTCTCGACCAACACGGTCGAGACGCTGATCCCGGAACAGGGAACGAAGCTCGTCCGCGGGGGCTGTCAATCTAACGCTTCGGTCGAGGTCCAGTTGTGGGGCCAGGGGCCGGTCAAGATCCTGCGTGACGGAAAAGTCTATGAGGGCAAGTGGGTTCGGGCCAACCGGCACGCACCCTTCAGGTTCGTCGATGCGCAGGGCAAGGACATCCCGCTTAAGCCGGGGAACAGCTGGTGGCAGATCGTGCCGTCGAGCATGACGGCGACCGTTCAGTAGGACCATTCCAGGCAGGACGACAGACCTCCGGGCATGCAAAGCCGCGGAGGTCTGCTTTTTCTGATCCAAAACTAAACCCGTCCTCACCTGGTATTAATCTTCAGGTGCGATACTACAGACACTTCGGGTGCGGGTTCGGGACAGCCCAAGCCCAAAGAAAACGGTTCCTCCTCCATAACTACAAATAGGCGTGCGAACCCCGGGCGGGTGGGCCTGGGGTTCGCGCTTTTAAGGGCCAGTGAGGAGGGCACGGAGAGGTTTCGAAACCGGCGGGATGCTGCTCGCTCTGAGCGAAAACTAAACCCGTTCTCACGTTCAGTTAATCTTGCGCTGCGATACTATAGACACTTCGGGTGCGGGTTCGGGACAGCCCAAGCCCAAGGAAAACGGTTCCTCCTCCATAACTACATAGGCGGTGTAGGGCATGGCCTTACACGACGCAAATCCCGGGTGGGTGGGCCCGGGATTTGTGTTTTAAAGCGCCTGGGTTAAGGTGGAGCAGCCGCCCGAACGGTCTAGCGTGCGTAGAGGCGGCGATAGAACTCGTAATTTTGCCACACGGCCTGCACGTACACCCGGGTCTCATTAATGTTGATCAGGCCCGCGAACAGGTCGTCGTCCTTCGGTGCATCTTCCCACCACGCGCCTGCGTTCCCAGGTCCCCCATTGTACGCGGCAAGCGCCGCGAAATGGCTGCCGTCGAAGTGCGTGAGCCATTGGCGCACGTAGTATGCCCCGAACGCAACGTTCACGTAGGGCCAGTAGGCTTGGTGATCCTCATACCCCGGCCATGCCATCTGGCGGGCGATCCCTGCGGCCGTACCCGGCATGACCTGCATCAGCCCCTGGGCGCCCGCCGACGAAGCGACGCCGGGCTCGAAGCGGCTCTCCTGCCGGATGATCGCAGCGAGCAGACGAGGGTCGAGTTTCTGGCGGGCCGCCTCCTGCCGGATCAGCTTCTCGTAAGGGAAGGGATAGATCAGCTTCTGGAGGGCGACCGGCGCCTCTCGCAGCGGCCGGCCGCGCAGGCCCTGCACGCCATCCGCGCTGAGCAGCGACAGACGGTTTGCGCCCAGGTCGCGGAAGGCAATGGAGAGCGCAGCGAGGGTCCACGGCTCTTTCTCGTGCGCCTTGCGGACCCGCTCCAGGTTCTGCAGGGCCTCGGTGCGCCGGCCGATCGACATGAGCGCGAGCCCGCGCTTCCAATCAGGGCTCGAAGTGACCGCAGCCGGCAGGGTCAGCGAGCCGGTCCCCGCCCATTCCTGCAGCCACCCGGCGATCTCGGTTTTCTCGTCTCCGGACTTCAGCGGCGCCGTCTCGGTCTTAGGTGCATCTTCGCGCACCCACGCCTCGGGCTTGCCGTCGAGCCACGCGGCCGAACGCAGGCCGTAATAGCTCTCGCCCAGCGCCTTCGCCGCTTCCCAGGCCCGGCTTGCGCCGTCCGCATCCCCCGCCGCGTGAAGAGCGCGCCCCTGCCAATAATATCCGACCGGCTTCGCAAATGCGGCCAAGGCGGGCGCAGCCGCCATCTCACCCCAGACCTCCGCCGCCCGGCGCCATTCGGCCCGCTGGAAGAATGCCATGCCCGCGGCGTAGTACGCACGCCAGCCTTCGTCCGCCGCTGGATAGCGGCGTGCGGCGTCCAGGTAGGCATCGGCTGCCTGGTCGGACAGAGCGTTGTCGAGGAGCAGAGCCGCCTGCCACAGGGCCTTCGGGGCCAGTGCGACGTCGGGCTTGCGCTGCGCCAGCTCGCGGTAGGCAGCAACCGCGTCGCTCGTGCGTCCGGCCCGCGCCAGCGCGCGCGCCCGGGCCATGGCTGCGTCGGCCCACTGGGGGCTGGCGGGCCACCGGCTCATGAATGCATCCAACTCCTGGATCCCCCGGTCGTACTGGCCGAGCCCGATATAGCTGAGGCCGGCGTAATACCAGGCGAGTCCCTGCCGGCCGTCCGGCTCCGCCGCCCGCAGGCGGTCAAATGCGGCGATGGCCAGGTCGTAGACCTCGTTGGAGTAGTTCGCGACGCCCCGCTGGAAGTCGTCGACCGGCGCGCCCGCGTCGAGCAGTGCCACGATGGACGAGTGGGCGTACTTGGAGGTGGGGTCCGCGTCGACAGCCGCCTGCCAGCGCTTGAGGGCGTCGGGCGGGTAGGTGGGCGTAATGATGCCGGTCGATTTAATGGCGTTAGCCACCTGCGCGAGTGAATTGCCGGCCAGGTACTGCATCTCGGCGGCAAACGCGCCCTTGGTCGTGTTTCCACGCAGCGCGTCGTACTGGGCCGCGGCCTCCTTGCCGTTCCCTGCCTGGAGCGCGAGGTCGGCCAGGGCGCGCCGGATCGCCGTCGTGTTCGTCCAGTCGGGCGCCTTTGCCAGCGCCTGGCGGTAGGCCTCGGCCGCGCCGGTCGCGTTGCCTTGCGCCTGGCGCTGCGCGGCGATGCGCTGCCACGTCAGGTATTGCAGCTCGGGAGACAGCGGTAGATACGCCTGGTAGGCGGCTTCGGCTTGCTTGTAGGCGCCCAGAGACGAAAGGGTCTCGCCGAGCAGGAATTGCGCGGGCGGGCGGTGCGGGTCGTTTGCCGGCGCAGTAGCAAGCAGGTCCTTAAGGGTAGCAAAAGCCTCCGAAGGGGCGTCGTCATGCAGGTAGCACTGGGCCATCCGGAAGTTCGCTTCGGCTGCAACCGGCCCTTGCGAGCCGCTGGCAAGGATGCCGGCGAAGATACGCCGCGCCTGGTCGCAGTTGCCGATCAACTGTTGAAACGCGCCTTCAGGCAGCCTAGCCGCAGCCTCTTTGCTCGGCTCGCGCGGTGCGACAGTGGCCGTCGCAGCAGGGGCGCGGGTGGCAGCCGGCGCGCGCGTCGCAGCCGGGGTCGGGCTGGGTGCGGCCGTCGAAGGGGCGCCCGTGCGGGTGGCCGCGCGCGGCGGCGTCGCCGTCTGTGCGGCTGCGGGCACGGCAGGCAGCGCAGAAGCAGCCATGCTGAGCAGCAGAGTAATGCCGATGAATATGGGTTTGGGATGCAAAATGGGCCTCCGGGTGCGGGCGGGGCACGTTGCAGTGCCGCCGGCGCTCGCGGGTGAACGGAACCTGCGCAGAAGACGCAGAGACTCTATCTTCTAAACGCACGAGAGGTCGAGGAGGTTCCGAGGTCCGGGTTTTCCGGCGGAGACGGCGTCCTTATAAGTCCCGGGTCGCGAAGAGCCACATCGCAACCAGGAGCCCGACCACCACGTACACGACTGCGTATCCGACCATCAACGGGCTGGGCGTGCTGGCCGCGCCGAACGGTGTGGCATCAAAGCCCAGGTTGCTGAGCATGGGCGGCTGCAGCAGGAAGGCCGCGCGTTTCCACATGGCCTCGCTGGGGATCAACAGGCTGACGACGATGCCCGTATTGACGGCGGCCTCGTTGCGCAGCATCGCGCCGAACTGTTCGATCCAACCCGCGATGAAGGCAAGGCCGTAAAGCATGAAGATCACGACGCCGTTCGCCAGCGCCGGCAGCCGGGTGCCGCCCAGGATCGACAGCGTCAGCACGACAAGGCCCTCGAGCACGATCAGCAGCACTGCGGGCACAGGGTTGCGGGGCAGGTAGCCGGAGATGCCCGAAACGATGGCTACCAGCGCCGCGCACATCACCACGGTGAACAGGGCCAGCATAACTGCCAGGCCCAGCCACTTGCCGGCCACCACCTCCCAGCGCCGCAACGGCTTCGTCACGAGGGTCTGGATCGTGCCCGAGGCGATTTCGCCCGCGATCGTGTCCACGGAGATCAGTAGGGCGAGCGCCACCCCAAGAAACGCGATCCCGTAGAAGCCTGCCATGAGGAAGAAGTTGACCGGTTCGAGCGAACGGATGCTTGCGATGTCGTTGAAACGCCCCACCTCGCGCCACATGAAATAGAAGCCCGTGGAGAAAACCAGCAGAAACGCCAGACCCAGCAGGATCACGGCCCAGGCGATCTTGCGCCAGCGCGCCTCGGCGAAGGTGATGGCGGCGATCTTCAGCACGTTCATACCGTCTCCTCGGCCATCACCCGCATGAACAGCTCTTCGAGCGAAGGCCGCAGCGACGCAAGCTGGTATAGTTGGGCGCCGTTGCCCACGAGGTAGGCGGCAATCTGGGGCAGCACACCTTCATCCTCGGTTTGGAGGTGCAGGTGGCGTATGCCGTCCTGGCCGCCGTCGGGCTCTGTGACCTCGCCCCACTTCGCCAGCCCGGCGACCAACGCTTCGCTCAAACCCGCCGCACGGATCTCAACGGCACTGGCGCCTCGCGTCAACTCGTTCAGCGTCCCCACGCGCATAAGCCGCCCGCCCTTGACGATGGCGACCCGGTCGCATGTCACCTCGACCTCGCTGAGGTAATGGGAATTAAGGAAGACGGTCACGCCCTGGTCTCGCAGCTCACGGATGATCTCGCGCACTTCATAACGGCCCACGGGGTCGAGCCCCGAAGTCGGCTCGTCCAAAAACACCAACGTGGGCCGGTTGAGCAGGGCTTGCGCGAGGCCTACCCGCTGCTGCATCCCCTTCGAGTACTCGCCGAGCTTGGAGCGCCCTCGGCCGCCTAGCCCGACGCGGTCAAGCAAGGACGGGATGCGCTCGCGGCGCTCGGCCGCGCTCATGCCATACAACTGCCCGTGCATGTCGAGGAAGTTCTGCGCCGTGAGCCAGGCGGGAAAGCGGAAATGCTCGGGAAGAAATCCGACGTGCCGCATGGCGTCTGGCTCGCCCGGCGGGCGGCCGAGCACGCGCGCCTCGCCCGCGGTCGGTCGCACGAGCCCGAGCAGCATCTTGACCGTGGTCGTTTTTCCTGCGCCGTTCGGACCTAAAAAGCCGAAGACCTCGCCCTCACTCACATGAAGATCGAGGTCGTCGACTGCGGTCAGCCGGCCGTATTCCTTGCGGAGCGCGGTGGTGTGAATCACGATGCTATTTTACGGCGGAGAGAGACTGGAACGCGAAAGCGCGAGCATGACTGAAGGCGCGAAGCACGAAGACCACTCACACGTAGCCTTCGCGCTTCGTGTTTTCGTCCACCTTCGCGTCTTCGCGTTCCACGCACCTTCGTGTCTTCGCGTGCCAAACCGGCTCCTACTGCAGCGAATCCGCCGCGTCCATCAGGACTCGCGAGTCGACCCGGCCCGTCAGCGCGTACAGCATGCCGTCTTTCTGCCAGATCAGGCTGCTTTCGCCCCGGCTTCGTCCGTTTACACCCTCCATGAGCAGACCCGTCACCCCATCGATCGTGACCTCGCGTGCTTGTACGGCATCGGCCGGCAGCGGGATGACCAGGGTGGTCGTCCAGTCGATGCTGGCGGCCAAGCGCTTCGCATCCTCGGTCGGCATGCCCAGCAGCATGAAGGCGGATTCTGCGAGCGGCGTCGGGTTTAGTCCCTCGGGCAGATTGACGTGCGGGCTGGGCACCTGGACGAACTGCATCTTGGTCGCGCCCATCCCATACTCCTGCATCGTGAAGTTCGCCACGTCGACATCCGCTGCGATCTTCTCAGTATCCGGCAGACCTTCTGTCGAAGCACCCGTGGCCTGCATCAGCGCAGCCAGGGTCGCGCGGTCCACCTCCATGTGCAAGGCCGGGCCGCTCTTTACGCTGAACTTCTGGAGGACTGCGCCTTGAGGCAGCCGCGACGGCGTACGCACGGCATAGCCGGCGAGCGAGGAGGCCTGGGCGGCGTCGCCGGCGGATTGCTCCGGGCCTTCTTCCCGCACGATCTGCGGCTTGCCCAAGGTCCCTTCGGCCTGGTTTGCCAGGTCGACCAGGCGGTTCATCTGCTGCTCGTTTAGCGGGATGACCGCGAACTTCTGAACGCGGAACAGGCTGAGGAAATCGGCCGCGGCCGTGCGTACAGGCGCAATGCTGAGTAACAGCGCCACCAACACGACCGCACCCAGTGCCGCCAGCGCGGGCCGCCAGCGCGGATCGCGTGCATTTCGCTTCGTCATGTCAAAACTCCTCGTTACGTTCTTCCACCACCCCGCCGGGGTTGCGGCGGCAAGGCCGGCCGCCTCTGCCCGCCGGAAGCGCACGAGCGCGGCCTGGGGTGCGGGCGCGGCCGTCAGGCTTTCCAGCGCACCCAGGCCGGCCGATACGCTTGCCGCACGCCGCCCCAGCAGGTCGAGCCCGGCTGCGCACTCGGCGCACCGGTCTACGTGCGCCTTAACCCGCGCCATTTCCTCCGGTGCGAGTTCGCCGTCCAGAAAGGCCCGCAGATGAGCCGTTTCGTGTATCATCGTTCCTCCTCCGCGTAAGCCTTCTCAAATGCCGCCTCTGCCCGGGCCAGCAGCGTACCGATTGATCCCGGTGCCAACGCCAGTGCCTCGGCCAGTTCCTTGTACGAAAGGCCGGCATGACGCAACAGGAGCAGCTGCGCCTGTCGCTGCGGCAGCTTTAGCAGCGTTCGTCGCACCGCGAGCCGGCGTTCGACGACTTCCGCCACCTCGGCCGGATCGACCTCGCTGCTGGGCACCCCGAACGCGCCGTCCTCGCGCCGCTGCCGCCGCCCCTGCCCCCTCGCACTGTTGTACGCGAGCCGCGTCACCACCTGGTACAGCCACGCACGCAGGCTTGCTTCAGCGGCGGTTTGCCAGACATTCGGCGACCGGTGCAGCCGCAGAAACGTCTCCTGCGCCAAGTCTTCAGCTTCTTCCCGCGTGCCGGCGATCCGGTACGCTAACCGGAACACGGCCTGGAAGTGGGCCAGGAACAGGGCGTCGAAGTCATTCGACAACGGTTGCTCTTCGGCTCGGGTCCGGCCACGCTGTTGCCCGGCCGGCTGAACGCTGACTGTGACCATCCGGCGGCTTTCCTTGCAAGGTGGTTCCTACTCTATTAAACACCGCTGCAAGGCACGATGTGACAACGAGGACGCGATCAGCCTTGCCAGCCCGTGAAGGGCTGGTCGGCAACGACGCCGTCGGGCCCTTGCACGAGTTGGCGCACCCGCAGTTCGGCCC
The DNA here is from genome assembly GCA_963810095.1 of uncultured Chloroflexia bacterium. Taxonomy (GTDB): domain Bacteria; phylum Chloroflexota; class Anaerolineae; order CG2-30-64-16; family CG2-30-64-16; genus JALOOB01. The sequence goes on from CAWEMM010000002.1 coordinate 203,604, forward strand.
GATCGAGCAGCGCGTTGCACTGCTCGGCCAGTTGGATGCTGCGCTCAAAGAGTGCGAGCGATTCGGCCAGGGACAAATCCCCCGCTTCCAGCTTGCGGACCGTTTCGTCCAACTCGCCACAGAGTTCTTCGAATGTTCGTTCTTCGATCATAAAGGTCTCCGAGCCGTGTGCCCCCGGGTAGGTTATCCCGCGTTGACTGTCGCGTCGAATGTGCCGTCGGCCACCCGAACCGTCACCAAATCGCCTCCGGCCACGTCGGCGATCGATCCGACAACCGCGCCCTCGCGCAGCACGATGGCATAGCCCCGGTCGAGCACCCGAGCCGGGTCGAGGCGCGCCGAGCTGCAGCCGCACCCCGTCGAGCTGCATTCTGCGTTCCCGCAGGAGGTTCACGATCGCAAGCTGCGAGCGCCGTGTCGTGTCGTCGACCCGCTGGCGGTTTTCGGCCAGGCGCCGGGCTGGGGATGCGCGCTGCGTGCGTCCGGCCAGGCGTGCCAGTTCATCCCGCTCGCCCGCGAGCCGCGCTTCGATTGCGCCGAGCGCTGCCTCGGCTGCCTCGACCACGCCGGGACGCAGCTCCCGCACGTCGGGCGTGCAGGCCGCCGCGGCTGCGGTGGGCGTCGGTGCCCGCAGGTCGGCGGTGAAGTCGGCGATGGTGAAGTCGGTTTCGTGTCCCACGCCGGTGACGATGGGCACGGCCGACGCGACGATCGCCCGTGCGACCCGCTCGTCGTTGAAGGCCCACAACTCCTCGATCGAGCCGCCGCCCCGGGCGAGGATGATCACGTCCAGCCGGTCCCGCTCGGTCGACCAGCGATTGAGCAACTGGATCGCCGCGCAGATTGCTGGCGGGGCGTCCGCGCCCTGGACCGTGCAAGGCGCCAGCACGACGTCGGCCAATGGGTAGCGGGCGGACAGGGTGCGCAGGATGTCGCGCAGGGCCGCTGCGCTGGCAGAGGTGGCGACGCCGATGCGCTGCGGCTGCCGGGGTATCCCGCGTTTCCGCGTCTCGTCGAACAGCCCTTCTTCGGTCAGCCGGGCGCGCAGGCGCTCGAACTCCTGCCACAACTGCCCCGCGCCCGCGGCCTGCAGGCGGTCGACGTAGAACTGGTACGCGCCCTGGCTCTCGTAGACGGAGATGTAGCCGTGCGCGAGCACGGCGTCGCCGTCGCGCGGCAGGCTCAGGCCTCGGGCGGCGGTCCGCCAGATGACGCTCTTGAGACAAGCGTCGCCGTCCTTGAGCGTGAAATAGCAGTGTCCCGACGTGGCCTGCTTGAAGTTCGAGACCTCGCCGCTCACCCACACGTCGGCCAGCAGCGAGTCCATTGCGAACAGCGACTTGATGTAGGCCGTCACCTGGGAAACTGATAGCGTTTCACGCGCACTCATCGGCCGGCGCCCCCGCAGTGTTCCATCCGCTCGTGCTGTGTTTGATCCATCGGCTTCGACTCTGATACAGGTGATTCATAGTCACGGCGAGAAGCACTTGCTGGAGTGTCTGGGCCGCCGCGCTATTTTATCAAAGTATCGGCTTCTGGACCATCGCTGCCCCGCGGCGCAGCAACTCGACTGCCTGCCAGGCCAGGACGATGCTGCAGGCCGCCCAGAGTGCGCGCTCCCAGGCGGGCGTCGCGCCCCATAGCATGCTGACCGTGACCAGGATCAACCCGGCCGAAGCAGGAAGGCGGAAGGCAGGTGCGCGGAGTTGCTGGGCCAGGCGCGTGCCGTCCAGAGCGGCGCGCCAGCTGGCATGGCTGGCCGCCGCCAGCACGATCCCCAGTCCCGCAATCCACATCGCGTTCCGGGCAAGGCCGGCCCAGCCGATTGCGCTCACGCTACTGGTCCCGGCCGCCGCGCGGATGGATCGTCTCGCGGTGTTTTGCGTAGGTTGTATGCGGCTGCGCACAGCCCCCAGAGTGCCCAAACGACCAGCGCCGAGTGCGCGCCCCAGACGGCCGCGTCGAGCAGGCCGTGGACCATCATCGCCACCTGACTGGCGAGAAGCCCGGCGCCGAGGCCGGCCGCCCACCGGTTACCCTCCCGCCGGCCTGACCGGTAAATCTGCCATGCGCTGAACGTCACGATGAACAGCAGGCCGAGCCATGCGATCAGGCCCGGGATGCCCAGGTCCAACGCTACCTGCAAGAAAAGGTTGTGTGCGTGGGGAATATCCGCGTCGGGACCCAACAGGAAAAACGGAAAGAGCTTGTTGGTGACGTCGTGAAAGGCGCCCATCCCGATTCCCGTAAACGGAAAGGCACGCACCAGGTACAGGCCGCGGGTCCAAATCTCAAGCCGGCCCGGACCCCCGACAATCGCGCCGGTCGCGCTTAGCTTGTCGATCAATTGGCCGAGCCCGACCCGCCACAGCGCAAACCCGGCCAGTAGCGCGCTGAACACGATGACGAGCCAGCCGCGGCGCCAGCGGAGCAGGCAAAGCAGGAGTACAGCGGCCGCACCCGCCAGCAGCGCGCCGCGGGACTTCGTCAGGACGAGGATCACGCCCATACTGGCGACCGCGCCGGCCATCGCGAAGCGTTCCCACTGCTGCATGCGGGACCCATCGAACAGGAGCAGGGCGAGCGGAATGGGCAGTGCCAGCACCAGCGCACCGGCCAGCACGTTCGGGTGAATGGGGTTCTCGGCAAGCAATGGGAGCCGGTCGTAGACTGTCTCGGGGATGACCGTCAACTTGATGCTGGTGACCCACGTGACGGCGACCGGGGCGATCAGCGCGGCAGACAGGCCCGCCCCCACCAGGCATAGGACGATCGTGCGTTCCCGGCTGGCGCTAACCATCCAGTTGGCGAAGGTGTAGTACACCACGATGCCCGACGCGAGCCAGAGCACCTGTTGCCGCGTGACATCGGGAAGCGGCGTGACCCACAGCGTGACCGGCAGCATGAGGACAAGGATGGCAACCGGCAGGTCGGCAGCGGTGCGCACAGTAAGGCGTCCCCATGCCACCCACCGGACAAGCCAGAAGAGCGCCGCAATGGCCAGCGCCGGCGCCAACACGGCCGGCGCCATGAGGCCTGCGACGAGCAGCGGGCCCACCAGCCATAACTCGGCATCCGACAGCGCCCTGGCGAAGCCCCGGCTGCGCTCGAGTGCGCGGCCGATCGCAAGCTCAGTCGCTGCCATCAGGGTATGCCTCCGGGGTCATCATCTGAAGACCACCGTGCCTTGCCGGGGCGGATTCGTCCTGCTTGCGACCAAAGCGCGGCCCAACATTTCGTACGCCAGGTACTGCGGTCCGGCGCCGGTGTCCACGCTCGGGGGATACCGTGCGGCCGAGGCCCATGCCGCCTGCGCACAGTCCATTTTGTCCTCGTAATAGCACAGCAGGCCGCGATACAGCTCGCGCTGCGCCGACGGCGTCGGGTCGACCGCGAGCGCCCGCCGTATCATCTGGGCAGCCTTGTCCTGCTCGCCCAGTCGCCGCCAGTAGACAAACGCGGACGCGTAGTACGCTTTGGGGGCAGCCGGGTTGATCGTCGCGGAAAGCGAGTAATAGTAGAGGGCCTTCTGAGCGTCACCCGCGCTGTCGGCACGGTTGCCGAGCCTGTAGAAGTGGGCGGCCGCGTCCCGCGGCAGCGTCTCGAATTCGCGCGAGGCGTCCGCCTCCCGCCCCATGTCGTCGTACAGCTTGCCAATCAGAAAACGCCGCAAATCGGCGTGTTCGTCGCCGCTTCTGAAAGCCGTGACGGCTGCAGCAGTCTGGCCGAGTCCCGAGTACACCTGGCCGAGCCCGTAGGTTGCAGGTGCAGCTTGACAGCCAGCGACTAACGACTCGGAAAACCAGTGCTCCGCCGTCCTCAGCTGGGTGCGGGGAGGCGCCAGCGTCCCTTTTGCGAGATAAACATACCCCAGGTTCTCGTACAGACTGCATCTGTTCGGGGCAGCCGATACAAACCACACCAGCAGCGCGAGAACGGGGACCAGAAAAGCGCCCCCGAATATTATGCTGCGTTTACTACCCATTGCTTCCTGCCCGCTATTCCATCTCGATACGTCGTGAATTTGCCAAGCCGCCCACTTAAGTTTCGGTGGCCGGCGTGGCTATCTCAGCAAAAACGATATCAGCAGGCGAATGGTTCCACCCCTACTATCGTACGCGGGGATCGCTTATAATGGCGGTCCGCGTGTGCCAGCACAATGAGGGGCGCGATTTGGTGCTGTCATGCCAGCGGGCGAGATCGACGAAGTGCGGAGGAATTGGGGAGATGGATATCAAGCGAAGTGGCTCACAGCCCTCGGGCAAAGGATCGGCGGAGTGGTTCGACGGCAGCGTGCGTGTGGACCCGTTATTCGAGGCGCCCGAGCCGGCGCGCGTCCGGGGGGCCAGCGTGACTTTCGAGCCCGGTGCGCGCACGGCATGGCACACCCATCCACTCGGCCAGACGCTCATCGTAACGTCGGGCTGCGGGCGGGCCCAGCGCTGGGGTGGCCCGATCGAGGAGATCCGGCCGGGCGACGTGGTGTGGTTCGCGCCAGGCGAGAAGCACTGGCATGGCGCGGCGCCCAGCACCGGGATGTCGCACATCGCAATCCAGGAGGCGCTCGATGGCAGGGCGGTCGACTGGCTGGAACACGTCAGCGACGCGCAATACGGCGGCTGATTGCTGGCAGAGCGGTTGGATAACCAAATGACGGTGGTTGGCAACCAATCTCAGACGGAGATGCTCGCGTTTGGGCCGGGGGCGCCGTTGGGCACGTGCCCAACGGCGCCCCCGGCCGGCTTTTGTCAATGGAAGCTGGGCACCTGGAGGAAGAAGAACGCCAGCGCGAGGATGACGTACAGCACCAGCAACTGGGCGCCTTCCAGCCAGTTGCTTTCGCCGTCCATAGCCACGAATGCGGCGATGATGCTGCCCGCAAACAGGGCCACGATCTCGAACTGGTTGAAGACGAGCGTCAACGGGTTGCCCAAAAGCAGGCTCACGAATACCAGCACCGGGGCCACGAACAGCGCGATCTGCAGGCTCGAGCCCAGCGACACGGCCATGCTCAGTTCCATCTTGTTTTTGAGCGCCGTCTGCACCGCGACCAGGTGCTCGGCCACGTTGCCAATCAGGGGCACGACGATAATGCCGATGAAGAATTCGGACACGCCGAGCGCGGCGACCGTCGGCTCCACCGAAGCCACCAACAACTCGCTCAAGACCGCAATCAGCACGGTGGCGCCTAGCAAGTACAGCACTGACTTCCGGATCGGCCAGGCGCCGTGATGTTCGGCCTGGGCTTCTTGTCCGAGTGCCGGCTCCGGATTGATGAAGCGGAAAGCAAACACCAGCCCCAGCACGTAGATGACCAGCATGGCAATGGCCGTGCCGATGCTGAGCGATTCGACCGGGCCATTTGTTTCCGTGTGGGCGAAGAAGAAGAGCGAGGGGATCATCAGGGCCAACACGGCGAGGATCAATTGTACAGCGTTCGCGCCCGCTTGTGTCCGGTCGAAGCGCTGCACGCCGTTTTTCAGGCCGCCCGCCAGGATGCTGAGGCCCATAACCAGGAGGATGTTGCCGAGGATCGAGCCGGTGATCGAGGCCTTCACCAGTTGCAGCAGGCCTGCACGGATGGCAAAGAGCGTGATAATCAGTTCGGCGGCATTACCGAGCGTCGCGTTGAGCAGCCCGCCCACGCGCGGCCCGGTGTGGACGGCGAGTTCTTCTGTGGCCTGGCCGAGCAGCCCTGCGGTCGGGATCACGGCCAGCGACGAGGTGACGAAGATGATCGTCGGCGACCAGCCCAGGAATCGTCCCAGGATGGCGATCGGAGCGAAAATCAGCAGGACGTTCAGATACTTCACCTGGCGGCTCCTCTCTAGTAATGTTCCGGCCGGATTGCGTTTTGCACGTCGCGGGCGACCCGCTGCATCCACTCGACGGCCGTTTCCTTGGCGTCGCCTCGGGCTAGGCTCTCGCTGAAGAGGGTTGCCGGGGCCTGGGTCGGCGTCAACAGACGCAGCGCACGGGGCAGGCACTCGATCACGACCGGCGTCTCCCCGACGAAGTCGCCGTCGATTTGCACGGGCATGGGCTTGCTGGTGGTTATCTCCAGGCGGCGCGCGCGATAGATATCTACTGCAGGGTCGTCTATGTGACGGTTGGCGAGCAGCCTGACGGCATGAAGCAAGGCGCGCCAGGGACTGTCGCCGCGGAACCCGTACAGATCGAAGCACCCGTCGTCGATTACGGCATGCTGGGCCATGCGGAAGATGATCCCGTACAGCTGGATATTGTTGGCCACCAGCATGAGCATGCGGCGGCTGACGGGGTGCCCGTCCATGCGGAGGCGAAAGGGCGTGCCTCGGAAATCGCGCAGAATCAGGAAGCCGGACAGGGCGAACGCAAAGGGCCCCAGTTGCTTCTTGCGTACCGGATCATCCTTGAGCGTGCGGCTGATCTGGGCATCGAACCCCACGCCCGCCCATGCGAGGAAGTAGCGCTCAAGTCCGGGGCTCAGTGCCAGGCGGCCGACGTCTACGGCGCGCACGTTGCCGCACAGGAGCATCCGGGCCGCCTCAATCAGGGGCTTGGGGTGCAGCGGTCCTGCAACCGGCAGCCCCAGTTGGCGGGCAAACACGTTGCCCGTGCCGCCCGGCAGAATTGCGAGGGCCGTGTCCGAATTCAGCAGACCCTCGGCGGCCACCCCGATGGTACCGTCGCCGCCCGACAGGAAGACCACGTCGCATCCGAGGGCAACGGCTTCCTGCGCGAACACGGCCGCATCCCGTGGCCCGACAGCCGCCTTTGTCGCGACGACCTCGACGTTCTCCGTCTGGAGGAAGCGAATCGTCTCGGCGATCTCTGCTTCTGAGTAATGGAGGCCCGCGGCGGGATTGTGAATGAAATAAGCCCTCATCGTGCGCCCGTCCCGCCTATGAGCTGCATGGATATGCTGCAAGGAGTTGATCGACCGCGGAGTAGGGGTCGCTTTCCCGCTGCGCCACGCCTGCCGCCAGGCGGGCGAGATAGCCGGGCGGCAAGCGCCCCACGAACTCGGCCAGGAGTGCGTCCCGCAGGATGTGGTCAAGCTCGGCGGCCGCGCGCGCCTCTTCACGCCGGCCAAGCTGGCCGGTCGCGGCCAAATACTCGGCGTGTCGCTCGATCCAGTCGCACAACACGTCGATGCCTTCCCCGCGCATTGCCACGGTCTTAATGATGGGTGGCAGCCAACTGCCATCGCCCTGGGCGCCCGGCTGTTGGTGTCCGTGTCCTCCAGCGCCCCCGGCCTTGTGGTGCGCGGTAGGGGCCGGCGCGAGACCCTGCATCATCTGCAGCGCCATGGCCGTATGATCGGCGCCTTCCCGGTCCGCTTTGTTGACGGCGAACACATCCGCGATTTCGAGCACACCCGCCTTGATGGCCTGGACCTCATCCCCTAAGCCGGGCGCCTCGACGACGATCGTGGTGTGCGCCGCACTGGCGATGTCGATCTCGGCCTGGCCGACTCCGACCGTCTCGATCAAAATCCGGTCAAACCCCGCTGCATCAAGGACCGTCAGCACGTCGGCCGTGGTGCGCGCCAGGCCCCCGAGGCTGCCGCGGGTTGCCATGCTGCGGATGAAGACCCCCGGATCGCCGGCGAGGTCGCGGATGCGCACCCGGTCGCCCAATAGTGCGCCGCCCGAGAATGGGCTGGTGGGGTCGACGGCAATAATGCCAACCGTCTTGCCGCCGGCCCGATACACCCGCGCCAGCGCGTTGACGAGCGTCGACTTGCCCGTGCCAGGCGCGCCGGTGACGCCGACGATGTGGGCCCGGCCGGTGTGCGGGAAGAGCGCGGCCAGCAGCTCACGACTGCTCGGCGTCTGATCTTCGACCTCCGAGATCGTGCGCGCAAGGGCTCGGCGGCTGCCGGCCAGCAAGGGTTCGACGAGTTCTGTCCCCATGCTAAGCGCTCGCCGGCTGGCCCGCTTCCCGGCGAACGAAGTCGATAATATCCTGCGTGCTCGTGCCTGGCCCGAAGACGCCTTTGACGCCCATGGTTCTCAGGGGCTCGACATCCTCATCCGGGATAATCCCGCCGAGCAGCACGACCACGTCGTCGAGCCCGTTGGCCCGGAGCAACTCGATGATGCGCGGGCAGAGCGCCATGTGCGCGCCCGAAAGGATCGAGAGCCCCACGACGTCGACGTCCTCCTGCAGCGCGGCCTCGGCAATCATCTCGGGCGTCTGCCGGATGCCCGTGTAGATGACCTCCATCCCGGCGTCGCGCAGCGCGCGGGCGACCACCTTGGCCCCGCGATCATGCCCGTCTAGCCCTGGCTTGGCCACCAGGACCCGAATCTTGCGGTCGGTCATTACGATTCCTCGCTCCTCACTCTATGGTGGGCGGCACGGCGAACCGGCCTGCCAGACGTCAGAACCCAAGGTGAATGTGGCACCCCGGCTGGGCGCTGACTGCGGCGCCTCCACCAGCACCGTCGCATTTTATTACAACACTGCCGGCTTCGCTAGAAGAATACCGGCTCTTGATAGTCGCCGAACACTTCACGAAAGACATCCGTGATCTCGCCCAGCGTCGCATAGCAGTTAACTGCATCCAGGATCGGGTACATCAGGTTGTCCTTGCCGCGCGACGCATCCCGTAACCGTTTCAACGCCTGCGCCACCTGCCCGTTATCGCGGCCTGCCCGCACCTTCTGAAGCCGGGCCACCTGGCGCTCATAGCCCTGCGGGTCCATCTCGAGGATCGGAATCTCGATCTTTTCGTCCGCGACGAAATCGTTTACCCCGACAATCGTCCGCTCGCCCCGGTCAACTTCCTGTTGGAAGCGGAACGCGGCCTCCGCGATCTCGCGCTGCATGAATCCGGCCTCCAGCGCAGGGACCACGCCGCCGAGCGCTTCGATGCGCTTGAAATAGGCGTTGGCCTCGTCCTCCATCCGGTCGGTCAGTGCCTCCATGAAGAACGATCCGGCCAGCGGGTCGAGCGTGCTGGCGGCGCCGCTTTCCTCGGCAATCACCTGCTGGGTGCGGAGCGCGATCGTGACGGCCTTCTGCGAGGGCAGGGCGAGCGCCTCGTCCATGCTGTTCGTGTGCAGGCTCTGGGTGCCTCCCAGCACGGCGGATAGCGCCTGCAGCGCGACCCGGACGATATTCACCTCGGGCTGCTGCGCGGCAAGGCTGACGCCGGAGGTCTGCGCATGGGTGCGCAGCATCCACGAGCGCGGGTCCTTGGCGCCATACTTCTCCTTCATCGCCCGCGCCCAGATGCGGCGTGCGGCGCGGAACTTGGCAATTTCTTCAAAGAATTCGCTGTGCGCATTGAAAAAGAAGGAGAGTCGGGGCGCAAAATCGTCGATCCCGATCCCGCGGGCCAGCGCTGCGTCGACATAAGCAAAACCATCGGCCAGGGTGAAGGCCAGCTCCTGGGCCGCAGTCGAGCCGGCCTCGCGGATGTGGTAACCCGAGATGCTGATCGTGTTCCACTTTGGCATTTCCCGGGCGCCGAACTCGATCGTGTCTACGACCAGCCGCATCGAGGGCGCGGGCGGGAAGAGGAATTCTTTCTGCGCGATGTATTCCTTGAGGATGTCGTTCTGGATGGTGCCGCCCAACGCTGCGCGCGGCACCCCGCGCTTCTCGGCCGCGGCAATGTACATGGCCCAGATGATCGCGGCGGGGCTGTTGATGGTCATCGAGGTCGTTACTTGATCGAGGGGCAGCCCGCTAAGCAGGATCTCCATATCGGCCAGGGAGGATATCGCGACGCCGCACTTGCCGAACTCGCCGATGGCCTCGGGCGCGTCCGAGTCGTAACCGTAAAGCGTGGGCATGTCGAAGGCGACGGAGAGGCCGGTCTGGCCCTGCTCGAGCAGGTAGCGGAACCGCGCATTGGTCTCTTCGGCCGAGCCAAACCCCGCAAACATGCGCATGGTCCAGAGCTTGCCGCGGTAACCCGTGGGGTGGACGCCGCGCGTGTAGGGGTAGCGCCCGGGCAGACCCAGGTCCCGCTCGTAGTCCAGACCGGCAACGTCGGCGGGGGTATAGAGCCGCTCGACTTGCGCGTCCGAGATGGTCGTGAAGGGGGAATGCCGCTCGGGAAAGCGTGCCTGCGCCCGCTGCACGTCGGTCTCTTCCCATTGCTCCGCGTCCTCGCGTATCTGATCGACCTTCGCCTTGTCGTACATGCTCGCCCTCCCCCTCCATATTGCCGCAGTGACCCCAGGAACAGCAGAGGAGTCGGGGTGAATGCCCGGTCGCCCCGCTCCTCGACGTTCCCTCTAAGCCCCTAGGGTCAGCAAGACCTTCAGTTACGCCATTCGCCTGTAATCGCGGCGTCGAGGCACTGGTCCACGTCGCCGAACCGCATTTTCACGCCACTGTGCATGGGCGCATAGCAGGCCATCTTGCCCGCGTTCGTCGCCATCGTCTTCACGTCCAGCATGCGCATGGGCGCCACGACCGCGCATGTGTCGGCCACCACTTCCCCGCCGGCCGCTTCGATCGCCTGCACGTAGCCCAGCTCGGCCGCCCGCTCACGGGTAATCGCGCCAGTTGTCACCCACAGCCGCGTTGCCAGCCGCTTGCCCGCGAGATACTCTGCCACCTGCTGGATCTCCGAAAGGCTGGCGTGCGGACACCCGATGGTGACCAGGTCGATCTTGCGCAGTTCGGGGTCCGCGTCCATCACCCGGTAAGCCGTTTCCAGGCTGTCGACCACCAGGCGCCGTGCGTCCGGACGGAGCAGCGTCTCGCCGCCGTCTTTCGCCTCGGGGGTGTACCCCGCGATGTGATAAACCGCCACGGCCCCGTAAGCGGCCAGCCCCGCACCGAGCGTCTTAAGCCGGTCGCCCGCCGGGCCGCCGAGCGTGAGGTCATGGGGCAGGGGCGGCAGCGAGCCGGCCAGGTCGGCAAACCAGGGCAGGCCGCTCCCCACTGCCTTCCCCACCGTGTAGCTCAGTGCGCCGAAGTCTGCCACCGACTTCAGCGGGGCCCGCACTTCGACAACCCAGTTCGCACGCCGGTTTTCGTCCAGGTGGTAGCCGTAGCGGGCGGTCCGGCCCACGATGGCGGCCGCGATGGCGCTCGGCCCACCTTCGCGGTTGCTGCGCGCGCCGATAACCGAGTTCGCAAATGCGACGGCGCTCGACTCGGCCCAGGCGAGCGCATCTCCTCGCTGCGGCTTGTAATCGGGGAACAGGTACGGCGTGCAACTCATGGTCGGGGTCACGCCCATTTCGGCAAACGCGTCGATCACACCGAGTTGGGGTGTCGCGAAGCTTGGCTGGATGCCCCAGCCCTCCCACTTGCCCCGCTCCATGCCCATCGGGTTGAGCGTGGTGGGCACCCGCACTCGTGCGCCCTCGGCGGCCCACTGTGCCAAGAACTCCAGCCCCGCGTTGCCCAGGTTCTTGTACGAGACGCCCGCGATTTGGACGTGCCTGACGGAGACAAGGTCGGCCGCGCCGTAAATGCGCGCGAGCGCAACGACGATTTCCATCGCGCGCCGTACGCCCGGCCCGGCTTCGCCACCCAGCATGGCTTGTTCATCAGCAGTGAGGATAAGTTCTTTCATGCCGCCCATTCTAGCATGACATGGACTGATGTAAAGGAAGCCAGCTATCAGCAGTGCAGAATTGGAAGCAGAAACACTATACAAACCATATACATATGCTATATTTCAAATCAAGTTTGTCAAATGTTAGTTGAAGCGGCAAACAGACTTCAGAGAAGGAGCTACTGAACGATGAATCGGAAGAAGTTCTACTCGATCATGGTCCTTGCGACGGCCGTGGCACTGCTTGCTACGACTGCGGTCACCTTTGCAGCTGATAACGCCCGTGTGCGGGTGGTGCATGCTTCCCCTGATGCGCCCGCGGTTGACGTGCTGGTGAACGAACAACCCGCCTTCACTAATCTTGCTTTCAAGGCTGTGGCGCCCTATGCGGCACTGCCCGCAGGTTCGTATGGCGTCGCGGTGGTTCCGACTGGGAAGACCGAGCCGAAGGTCATCACCGCTACCCTGCCGCTTGATGCCGGCAAGGACTACACCGTCATTGCGCTGAATACCCTGGCTAACATCGAGCCACTCGTGCTGACCGACAACAACTCGGCGCCTGCCGACGGCAAAGCGCACGTCCGCTTCGTGCATGCCTCACCGGATGCGCCGGCCGTGGATGTGGCCGTGAAGGGCGGGCCCGTGATCTTCTCGAACGTAGCGTTCAAGGGCGTCGGTGACTACACGCCGGTTGACGCCGGCACGTACGATCTTGAAGTCCGCCTGGCGGGGACGAACACCGTCGCCCTGGAAGTACCCAACGTGACCCTCAGCAACGGCTCCGTCTACACGGTCTTTGCGATGGGGTTGGCGGCCGGCCAGCCGGCGCTGACTGCAGTCCTCAGCGAGGACGCCAAGGCGCAGGCGGCTACGAGTGCCGCTTCTCCCGCAAGCCTGCCTGCCACGGGCGGCAACAACTGGCTGCTGGTTATGCTGGCGACGGGCGCAGCACTCCTGATCGTCGGCGGAGTCCAGCGACTGTCGACTGCAACCCAGAAGCGCTAACTGCGTACTACCTGGTGACGACGAGATAGTTTTCTCCTCCTTGTGGTGTGGGTGAGAGGGTCGGAAGGGGCGCCGGCCCTCTCATCGTTTAAAGCATGGTCGGCCTTCCTTATCGGACGTCAAGCGGGCGATCGCTGCGCTTCGCGCGACACGGTGGGACGGTGCGCAGAGTGCCACGGCCACGCGGTCGAACGATGGTCCCGACCCACTCGTCAATACATAAATCGAGCGTTGTTTGACAGCGAATGGCACGAACGACTATACTTGTACAAGTTTTTACGCTCGAAGGAACTGATTCGATGGCCCGAAAGAAGACCCCGCGCCGCGACTGGCGGATGACCCTGTTCTTGGCGATTTCCCTGATCATCATCGTCTCGATGGTTTTGGGTTCGTTCATAATGGCCGCCAACATAAAGTAAGGGATGGCGCAACCGGTAGAAGGTTCTGAACCGGCCGCGGGTGCTCGCAGCGGGGTTTTGCTGGCGCTCGCGGCCGTCGTCATGTTCAGCACCAGCCCGGTATTCGTGCTGTTGGCGCGGCCGCTCAGCCCGTACGAGATCACGTTTGGGCGGCTGGCCATCGCAGCCTTGCTTGTGATCGCGCTCGGCCGGCGCAGCGGACAGGCACTGTTGCCTGCCCGGATGCACCTGCCGATCTTTGTCGTATTTGGCCTCATCACCGCCGTCCACTTTCTCAGCTACATCGCATCGCTTAACTATACGACGATCGCGCACTCGCTGGCCCTCGTCTACACTGCGCCGATCTTCGTGACGCTCTTCTCGGCGTGGTTCCTGAGAGAACGCATCACCCGGCGCAAGTGGTTGGGCGTGCTGGTGGTAGTTGTGGGGATCGCGGTGCTGGCGGGGTTCGAGCCGCGCTGGAGCGACCAGATGTTGCTCGGCGACCTGCTGGCCCTCGTCTCGGCGATTACGTTCGGCCTGTACTCGGTCGCCGGGCGCTCGCAGCGTGAGCGTTACGGCCTGTTTACCTACACCGGCACCGTGTACGGCTTCGGGGCGTTGTGGGCGCTGCCCGCGGCGCTGTTGTTCCTGTCGCCCGCGGGTTACAATCCTAAGTCGCTGCTGGCGCTGCTGCTGGCGGGGTTGATTCCCCTGGGGCTGGGGCACACGTTTTACAATGCGGCGCTGCGGCGGACGCATGCGACGACAGTTAATCTCATCGCCACTCAGGAAGTCGTGGGCGGCATTCTGCTGGGCGCGCTGTTCTTGAACCAGATGCCCCAGCCGAACGAAATCGCCGGCGCGCTGATTGCGCTGGCCGGCATTGCATTAGTATTGAAGTCGTAGAGGCGAGGCCGGATGCCTCGCCCTTACCAGAAGGATTTGTGTCTGTGGCGAAACCAGTTGATTGCCCGTACTTTTTTGGAGACTATCATCGCGGCCGGGACATCGAGAAGTGCCGGTTGATCGAACGCAACCCGGAAAACACCCGGCCGTGGAAGCGGCCGCTTTGCGACACCTGCCCGGTGCCCGGCATCCTGCGCCGCACGACCTGCAAGGACCTGGCCCTGGAGGGGTCCGTCGTGAAGAAGATGCTGCTGCTGGAACGCGTCGAGGTGTACGCGGTCTGCCTCGAGCATGTCGCGGAGCTAAAAGATCCCAACCACTGCCCGCAGTGCGAGGCTGAAAGCACCGGTTAACCACAAAGACACGAAGGCACAGAGGCCCACAAAGGTGACGCTGTGAACTTCGTGTCTCTGTAGTCAGAGCGCCTTTAGCGCCTCGACAAAGTTCCTTCGCCCCAACCCCACCCGAAAGTGTCCCGGCATATCGAACATCTCTCCCGGCGCGATCATCACCCCGCGCTCGCGCACGGCCGCGTCCGCAAATTCCAGGGACGACCCCGGCAGCCGTAGCCGCGGGAACGCGACCGGCCCAGCCAGCGGGGCAAGCCACTCAAACGCGTCCGGCCGGCTGGCAAACCAACGCTCGGCATGGTCGACGTTCGACCGCACAATTTGCCGGTTGCGCGCCACGATGCGGGCCATGGCCCGCAGGGCCACGATGCTGAGCACCTCGCTCGGCGCGCTGCTGCAGATCGTCGTGTAATCCTTCATCTCGCCGGCCCTGCGTAGAAGCTCGCTATCGCGCGTCGCCAGCCAGCCGGTGCGCAGGCCGGGCAGCCCGAAGGATTTGGACAGGCCCGACAGCGTCACTGCCTTCTCGTAAGTTTCACACGCTGACGGCAGCCGCTGCGCCTCGTCGTACTCCAGCCCGCGGTACATTTCGTCGGAGAAGAGCGTGATGCCGTGCTCTTCCGCAGTGCCAACGATGCTGTGCCAGGTCTCATGCTCGGGCAGGTAACCCGTGGGATTGTGCGGGAAGTTGACGGTGATCAACTTCGTGCGGCTCGTGATCAATTCGTGCAACTCGTCCGGGTCAAGGCGCCATGCGCCGTTCTCGGCGTGCAGCTGCCACCGCTCAATCTGGCACCCGAGCGAACGGGCGATTTCTTCGAGCGATTGGTAACACGGCCACGTCAGCACGACCTCGTCGCCCGGCTCGAGCAGCGCGTGCATCAGGATGAAGATGGCTTCTTCGGGTGCGGCGACCAGCACGTCAGCGGCCTCCACCCCCGCATACAGCTCGGCGATCTGCTCGCGCAGCAGCGGGTGGCCTGCAGATTCCGTATAGCCCAGCCATAGCCGTTCCCACAGCCCCCGCGTTTCCTCGTCGGCCAGGGCCAGCAACTCGGGCAGCGTCATGCTCTCGCAGTCCGACGCGCTCAGCAGGTGCCGGGCAGTGAACTCGTGCTCGGCAAAATAGCGTTCCAGCTTGAAAGTTTTGAGCTGCATGTCACTCACTTCTTAACACAAAGACACAAAGCCACAAGGATTAGCAGCGCCCTCGTGTCTTTGTGTCTTCGTGTTTTCGTTCGATTACTGGCCTAGCAGACCATCCAGCGTCTGGCTGAACTGCTGGAAGGGCAGCGCGCCTGAGAGCGGCGTTGGGCTGCCCGTCTCCTTGCCGTCCTGCATCTTGTACAGGAAGAATGCCGGGGTGCCGCGCACGCCGAGGGCGGCCCCGTCCTTCATGTCCTTGTCGAGCTGCGCCTGGGTCTTCGGATCGGCGATACAGGCGTCATACTTCGCCCCGTCGGCGCCAAGTGCAACGGCCTGGGTGCGGAATTGCGCCGCGGCCTCATTCGTCCCCAGCCCTTGCCACGAGTTTTGATTCTCGAACAGCCAGTCGTGCATCTCCCAGAACAGTTTCGGGTCCTGGTCGCCCGTGCAGAGCCCGGCCTTCGCCGCGCCCGGCGCGTTCGGATGGATGTCGAGCGGGAAGTTCCGATAAACCTGTACTACTTTGCCCGTTTTCATGTACGCTTCATACAGAAGCGGTTCCGTCTGCTGCGCATGACGGCCACAGAACGGTCACTGGAAGTCCGAGAAGTCGACGAGCTTCACCGGCGCATTCGGATCACCCCGGTAGAAGTTCCCGTCCGCATCCCGTCCCACCTGCAGGCTCGCCAACTCAGACTTTGAGATCGAAGGCGGCGGGGTGGGCGTGGGCGTCGGCGGGACCGAGATGTCCTTGACTGCCTGGATGAACTGGTCCAGCGTCACCGCACCTACCAGGGGCTTCGAGTTCTCGGGCTTGCCCTCTGCGTTCAGCTTCAGCAGCAGGTACGCGGGCGCCTGGGGCACCCCGATGTCCTTCTGGCTGAAGGCAGTGTAGTTGTCGATGGTCGCCTGGGTCTTCTCGTCCTTCAGGCACGCGGTGAAGGCCGCTTCGTCCAGGCCGAGGCTCTTGGCGTAGGCCTGCATGGCCGCGTCGTCGCCCTCTTGCCACTCCGCCTGCTTGGTCAGGAGCAGGTCTCGGAACTCGAAGTATTTGCCCTGTTGGCCGGCGCAGTAGGTTGCGATGGCCGCCTTGGGCGATGCCAACGCAAAGATCTGCGAGACGAAGCGCACCTGGCCCTTGTCGATGAAATCGGACTTCAGCTGCGGCTGCACGTTCTTGGCGAACTCGGCGGAATCGGGGCTCTTGAAATCCTCGAACGCCAGGATGACGACCGGCGCTTTCGCGTCGCCCAGGTAGAAGCTGCCGTCGAAGTTGCGGCCGGCCCGCTGCGGATCCGTCTGCCAGAACTCAACGCCCTGGGGCAGCGGCGTAGGCGAGGGCGGCGGCTTCTGGCCGGCTTTCGCCTTCGCGATGTAGCTATCGAACTCCTCCACAGGCAGCGCGCCCAGGACGAGCCAGTCGTTGATGTAGAACGATGGGGTGCTCTGGACGCCAAGCTGCTGCGCGGCCTGGGTCTCCTGCTGCACCTTCTGTGTGTACTTGCCCGAGTCCAGGCACTGGTCGAAATCGGCCGTCTTCAGGCCGAGGTCCTTGGCGAATCCCTTCAGCTTGTCCTTGGCAAATGCGCCTTGGTTCTCGCCGTTCTGGCTCTCGAACAGCTTGTCGTGATACTGCCAGAATTGTCCCTGGTCGCCCGCGCACTCGCTGGCTTCCGCGGCCCACTGGGACTCTTCGCCCAGGAAGGCCATGTGCATGTAACCGAACCGAACATCACCCGACTTGACGTACTTTTCCTCGATCTGGCGACCCGCGCCAGTGGCCCAGCGGCCGCAGAACGGTCACTGGAAGTCGCTGATCTCGATAATGGCGACCTTTGCGTTGGGGTCACCTTTCCAGTGCGTCGTATACTTCGCAGCGGGGTTGATGCCCGCCGAGGCACCGGCTTCCTGGCTCCCCGGCTCGGCGGTGCCTGCCGGTACGACCGGGCCGGTGGCCGTGGTTGCCTGGGGCCCGGGCTGCACGGTTGCGCCGGGGGTCGTTTGCGCAGCCGCCGTGGGGGCCGGCGCGCTGGGCGGCGCGGTGCAGGCTGCCACCAGCAGCGCGACCACCAGCAAGCCCGCGGCCAGGGTGCCCCGGCCGGCCTGCCTGAGCCTGGCACGAGACTGGGTTTTCCTCATCAAGTCCTCCTTTTGGACTGGGCGGGCGCCGAGCAGGGCAGAGCGCCGCCATCAATACACAAACTCGCGGATATCATAGCGCGCCAACTGGGGCCCGCTTTCGCCGGCCCGCCCGAGCGCCGCTCGCAGCGCCGCTTCCTGCGCCAGCGTGTCCTGGGCCGAGAGCGCTTGCACGCCGGCCTGCTGCGCGAGCGCGCCGTATTCAGAACCGGGTTGCTCGAAGAACGGCGAGAAGTAGACGATGTCGCCGGTTCCCAGCGGCATTGCGGCGAGCGCCTCCACCGTGTAACGCACATGGTTGGGCGCAAAGCGTCCACCGCCAATGCCGGTCATCACGATCACGCTGACCGCGACGCCGGCCGCCTTCAGCGTGCCGACGGCGTCGACCACGTCGGCGGCCGACCCGGGCTTGCGCAGAAATTGCAGCAGCTCGTCGTCGCCGCTCTCCATGCCGATGTAGACCCGACGCAAACCCCGACCGGCCAGTTCCGCCCACTCTGCCGTAGACTTCCTGCCCACGTCAAACGCGTCGATAAATGAGAAGACGCCCCCCGGCCGGCGCACGCCCGCGGCATCGATCACGTCCAACCACTCGCGAATGCGGGGCATGGGTGCGACCAGGGCGTTCGCGTCGGCCAGAAAAAGCGACTTGCGCAGGCCGGCGGCCGGGCCAAAAAACGCCTGCACATCGGCGACATGTCGCTTCAGCTCGTCCGCGCTTTTTATGCGGAACGGCCGCCCGCGATAGAAATCGCAGAACGTACACCTGTTATACGAACAGCCCTCTGTCGCCTGGATCACCAGCGCCAGGTATTGGTCGGGTGGCAGGATGCTGACGGGCCGGTAGATGCGGGTAAACTCGCGCGCGTCCTCGGTCAGCCGCTCGGGCGTCCACCCTGTCAGAACGTCGAGCCGGCGGTCATTCAGGGATAGGGCCGCCGCTTCGGCCAGCGCATACACTTCCCGCACAAACCGGCCCGCCTCGCCGGCCGCCAACCACCGGCGCTCGCGCCCCTGCGCGCCCGGCCACTTGCGCAGCACGCGGCCGTCTCAGCGCGCGGCGATAGTTGTAGCCGTCGACAAACGCGCCGACCAATCGCCCGGCGAGGTCGAAGGAGTAGCTCGGCTGCTCATCCCCGACAAGGACGTTAATCGCGACGGGCCGCAGCCGCACGGCCACCGGCCCGTAACCTGGTAAGGTGCAGTTAAATATCTCCGTGGGCATCATCCGACCCTGTGACAGACAGTCGGGCTATTATAAACGAAGCAGTCTAAATATCCAACCGGGTTTCTCAGACGAACCCGGTTCGTTAACGGTGGACGCGCGCATGTAGTCTGAAAATCGAATACATCCTGCATCTCATGGTATAATGGCCGCTTGGAGTATCAGGGATCATGTCACTGCTAGTCGCAACGGGCCTCGCTAAGGCGTTTGGCGCGCATGATGTATTCACGAGTATCGACCTGCGCATCGAGGCGGGGGACCGGATTGGGTTTGTCGGCGCAAACGGAGCGGGTAAGACCACGGTGCTGCGGATCCTGGCGGGGGTCGAGGCGCAGACCGCCGGCGAGGTCGCGCGCAAGCGCGGCCTGACGGTCGGGTATCTCCCTCAGGACCCGCCGCCTCCGCGCGACCTGACCCTGCACGCGGCCATGCTGGAGGTGTTTGCACCCGTCCTCGAGCAAGCGGCAGCGCTGCGGGCGATGGAACACCGGCTGGCCGACGCGGCGGCCCGCGGCGCGGGCAACTACGAGGAACTCCTGGCAGACTACGGCCACGCGCAGACCGATTTCGAGGTCGCGGGCGGCTATGACTACGAAACGCGCATCCGCCAGGTCCTCGGAGGGCTGGGGTTCAACGAGGACGAGCACGACAAGCAGCTGGCGCATCTGAGCGGCGGCGAGCGCACCCGTGCGCTGTTGGCGCAGCTGCTGCTCCAGCGGCCCGACCTGCTGCTCCTCGACGAGCCGACGAACCACCTGGACCTGGAAGCGGTCGAATGGCTGGAAGACACGATGCTGCGCTGGCCCGGCGCGCTGGTCGTCGTTGCCCACGACCGCTACTTCTTGGACAAGGTTGCCAATCGCGTCTGGGACATGAACTTTGGACGGCTCGAAGCGTACCGCGGCAACTACTCCTCGTTCCATACGCAAAAGGAGATGCGGCTTGACCGGCAGCGCCAGGAGTGGGAGTCGCAGCAGGAGTTCATCGAGAAGACCGAGGAGTTCATTCGGCGCAACCTGGCCGGCCAGCGCACCAAAGAAGCCCAGGGTCGCCGTACCCGGCTCGAGCGCTTTTTGCGCGACGAGGCGCTCGACCGTCCGTTGGATCAGCAGCAGGTGCGCCTGGGGCTGACGACGCAAATCCGGTCAGGCGACCTGGTGCTGGCGACCAAGGACTTGGCGGTCGGCTACGACCGGCCGCTGTTCTACGCCGAGGACGGCGAGATCCGGCGCGGGGACCGAGTCGCCTTGATCGGGCCGAACGGAGCCGGCAAGACTACCTTGCTGAAGACCGTGCTCGGCCAAATTCCACCGCTGCAGGGCAAAGTGCGTTTCGGCGCCAGCGTCGAGGTGGGTTATTTGGCGCAGGCGCAGGCAGGGCTGGATCCGGACGAAACGGTCCTCGACTCGATCCTGGACGTGCGCAACCTGCCGCTGGCCCAAGCGCGGAACTTTCTGGGGCAGTTTTTGTTCCGGGGCGATGACGTCTTCCGGACCGTTGGGACGTTGAGCGGCGGGCAGCGGAGCCGGGTGGCGCTGGCGCGGCTGACCCTGCAAGGCGCCAACTTCCTGCTGCTGGACGAGCCGACAAACCATCTCGACCTGGATACGCAGGAGATTCTGGAGCAGGTGCTCAAGCAGTTTCCCGGTACGGCCCTGCTCGTCACCCATGACCGCTGGCTCGTGCAGTCGCTGGCCACCCAGGTGTGGCGGGTCGACGGCGACGAGATGCGCGCATACAAGGGCAATTACGAGGAATACCTGAAGCTGCGCGTGGCCGAAGCGGGCGGGGGGGTCAAGCCTAACGGCGACGAAGACAAACAGCCCGCCATTGATGCCGACCGGGAGCGGGCCCTGGAGCGCGAGCGCTCGAAAGAAGAGCGCCGCCAGCGCAAGGCGGCCGAGAAGCGTGCCGAAGCCGCTGCGGCAATGGAGCAGCGGATCCACGAGTTGGAGGCAAAGCTCGGCGGCCTAAGCAACCAGCTCGAGGCCGCGAGCCTCGCGGGCGATGTCACGAAGGTCCAGCGATTGGGCGTCGAATACCAGCAGACGGACGCGGAACTGCACCGCGTCATGTCAGAGTGGGCAGAGCTGGCATAATGACCCTGGTGATCGGTCTTACCGGCGGAATCGGCTGCGGGAAGAGCCACGTACGCGAGACGCTCGTGGCGCTCGGTGCGGAAGGCATCGATGCGGACAAGGTCGCGCACGACGTCATGGCGCCCGGTGCAGCCGCGTATGCGCCGTTGGTTGCGGCGTTCGGGCCGGAATTCGTGCAGCCCGACGGCGAGATTGACCGGGCGAAGCTGGGAGCACTCGTGTTCCGCGATACGGCAGCACTGGCGAAGCTCGAAGCGACCGTCCATCCTGCCGTCTACGAGGCGATCAGGACGCGGGTCGAGCGCAGCACCGCGCCCGTCGTCGTCATCGAGGCGATCAAGCTGCTCGAGGCCGGGCTCAGCGTCACGCTGTGCGACCGGGTGTGGATCGTGGTCTGCAGCGAAGCGGCGCAGCTGGAGCGTTTGGCGCGCAGCCGAGGGATGAGCGAGGCAGAAGTGGGCCGTCGGCGCGCGAACCAAATGCCTCCCGAACAGATGGCGCGGGAAGCGGACCTGGTCATCGACACGAACGGGACGCTGGTCGAGACTGAAGAAAAAGTGCGGCGGGCCTGGCAGCAGTTGGGGCTGCCGCTGCCGTCGAAGGCAGGTGAGAATGCGAAAACTGTGGAATAATCATCCTAATCTCATCTCGTGGGCCGTGCTGGCCATCGGCATGGTCATCATCGTCGTTTTTTCAGCCCGGAACGTGGGCTTTCAGCCGGCGCAGTGGGCTGCGGTCATCGTCGCAACTGTCCTGCTGGCCGGCTTGTGCGTGTGGATCGTTAGTTGGGAAGACTCGACCGACGAGCAGCAGGATGCACCTGCGGTCGACGAGACATCATTGCCTGGTAAGGAGCAAGATTCTGCGCCCCGGCAACCGGCGCGCAGTGGGGATCTATGAGCAAGCGCGATTATTACGAAGTATTGGGCGTGCCGCGCGATGCGGATGACAGCGCGATCAAGGGCGCTTATCGCCGCTTGGCGCGCCAGTATCATCCCGATGTGAACAAGGCGGCAGACGCCGAGGAACGCTTCAAGGAGATCAACGAAGCGTACGAGGTGTTGAGCGACGCAGACCGGCGGGCCGCCTACGACCGCTATGGCCATGCGGCGACCCAGGGCTTCCCGGGGGCCGGTGGTGGCGGCTTTGGCGGTTCCGGATTCCCCGACCTGAACGACATCTTTGGCGAGTTCTTTGGTGGGTTCGGCGGCTCTCGTGGGGGCGCGGCGTCGCGCGGCCCCGCCCGCGGCGCTGACCTCCGCTACGACCTGGAGATCACCTTCCAGGAAGCAGTGTTCGGTGCGGAGAAGGAAATCGAAATCCAGCGGCAGGAGCCCTGCCCGGTGTGCAACGGCTCGGGCGCAGAGCCGGGTACCAAGCCGGTCCGCTGCCCCCAGTGCAATGGCACCGGTGAGGTGCGCCGCGCCCAGCAGACCATTCTCGGCCAGTTCGTGAGCGTGACGACGTGCCCGCGCTGTAACGGCGAGCGTGAGATCGTCACGTCGCCTTGCTCGAATTGCCGGGGCGCCAAGCGGGTGCGCGTGAGCCGGAAGATCATGGTCAACATCCCCGCCGGCGTCGACGACGGGATGCGCGTCCGGCTGACGAACGAAGGCGAGCCGGGTGAGCGCGGCGGCCCCGCAGGTAGCCTCTTTATCGTCTTGAGTGTTAGGCCGCACGCGCTGTTCCAGCGGCAAGAGAACGACATCGTCCTCGAATTGCCCGTCAACATCGTGCAGGCCGCGCTCGGCGCCGAGATCGAAGCGCCCACTGTCGACGGGACCGAGAAGATCAACGTCAAGCCGGGCGCCCAACACGGCGACGTGATTCGCTTGAAGGGCAAGGGCGTGCCGGTCTTGCACACCAACGGCCGCCGCGGCGACCAGTTGATCGTCGTCAAGGTGGTCGTCCCCGAGCGGCTGAATGAAAAGCAGAAGAAGCTGCTGATGGAGCTGGGCCAGTCGTTGGGCCTGGAGTCACTGGGGAAGGACAACCGCAACCTGTTTGAGCGGTTTGTGGACGCGGTCGGGGACGCGTTGGGGTAAGCATGGACTGGATCGAGATCAGCGTTGCCGCGGATGGGGAAGCTGCCGAGGCAGTGAGCGAGCTTTTCAACCGCCTCAATTCGCGGCCCGACGGCCAGGGCGGCGCCGTGACCGAGGTGGGCGGCTGGGACCCGGTCGGCGAGGACCATCACATAGCCGTCACGGTCAAGACTTACCTGGCCGCGGACGAGCCAACCACGGCCGATACGCAGCGCCAGATCGAAGAGGGCCTGTGGTTCCTGGGCCGCGTGTACCCGCTCGGCGAACCGCAAATCCGGCCGCTCAAGGAAGAGGACTGGGCCAATTCCTGGAAAGCCGGCTATAAGCCGCTGCAGGTGGGCCGGTTCCTGATCATTCCTTCGTGGGAGCGCGAGGATGTCGTCCCGCCCCCGGGCGTCCTGCCGCTTATTCTCGACCCCGGCATGGCCTTCGGCACCGGGCTGCATCCAAGCACGCAGTTGTGCCTGCTCGGCATGGATGGGGTTGTGGGCCCCGGCACGCGAGTGCTGGATGCCGGGTGCGGCTCGGGTATCCTGAGCATCGCGGCCGCGCGCCTGGGCGCGACGGAGATCGACGGCTTCGACATCGACCCCATCGCCGTGCGCGCCACTGGCGAGAACGCCGCCCTTAACGATCTTCCCGGCCCCATCAACGTGGTCACCAGCAGCGGGCCGGACGAAGCTGCGTTCTGGTACGCCCCGGACGGTGCGGCGCGCACCTGGGACGTCCTGCTCGTGAACATCCTGCCCCACGTCATCACCGCGCTCCTGGATCAAGGGCTGGCGCAGCACATGGCGCCGGGCGGCAAGATGATCCTGGCCGGGATCATCGAGGAGCGCGAGCCCGACCTCCGCGCCTACCTGGCCGGTAAGGGCCTGCGTGTGGCACGGCGCCTGGTCCAGGGCGACTGGGTCTCCCTCACTGTCGCATGAAGGCGGCCTACCCGATCCTGGAGTTTGATCCCTCGCCACGTGCGGTCATCGAGCCGCACTGCCCCCTGCCGGTTGCTCCGCCGCCATTCGCTTGCGTCCTCTGCTTTTTCGGCGAGGTGATTCGCAAGCTGAACCGCCAGAAACGGCTGCGCCGCCTGATGACGCTGCGGAGCGAAATGGGCCCGCACCACCTGTATGAGATGGAGGTCGGCCGGCAGCGGCTGGGCCTGTTTCATGCCGCCGTCGGCGCGCCGTTGGCGGCCGGGCTCCTCGACGAAGTGATCGCTTACGGGTGTCGGGCGTTCATAGCGTGCGGCAGTGCGGGCGTGCTCGACCGCGAGATCGCCGTCGGGCACGTCGTCGTTCCCACCAGTGCAGTGCGCGATGAGGGCACCTCGTACCATTATGCACCACCGGGCCGGGAGATCGAGCCGAGCCCTGACGCGGTGGCGGCCATCGAACGGACTTTGCTCGACCGGGATGTGCCCTACATCCTGGCGAAGACCTGGACGACCGATGCGTTCTACCGCGAGACGCCCGCGAAGGTGGCGCTGCGCCGCGCCGAGGGCTGCCTGA
The DNA here is from genome assembly GCA_963810095.1 of uncultured Chloroflexia bacterium. Classification (GTDB taxonomy): domain Bacteria; phylum Chloroflexota; class Anaerolineae; order CG2-30-64-16; family CG2-30-64-16; genus JALOOB01. The sequence goes on from CAWEMM010000002.1 coordinate 227,940, forward strand.
CGGTCGAAATGGAAGCCGCCGCGTTCTTTGCCGTCGCGCGGTTTCGCAACGTGACTTTCGGGCAGATGCTTTACGGGGGCGACGACGTGAGCGGCGAGGAGTGGGATACGCGCAGCTGGCATTCGCGGACCAGTGCGCGGGAGGCGCTGTTCTGGCTGGCGGTTGAGGCGGCGCAGCGCCTGGACCACGAGGGCTGAGATGCATCGCTTCTTTATCGCGCCCCACCTTCTGGCGCGCGAACCTGTGGTGCTCACGGGCGAGGTGGCCCACCAGATGCGGCGAGTGCTGCGGTTGGCGCCCGGCGACTGCGTCCTGCTGCTCGACGGCGAGGGCCTGAGCTGTGAGGCCGAAGTGCTGGCAATCACAGGCAAGGACGTCCGGCTGACGGTCAGGAGCCGCGCCCTGGCTGGGGGCGAGCCGCGCGGTGCACATCACGCTGTACCAGGCGGTGCTGAAGGGCGAGCGTTTTGCGTGGGCGCTGCAGAAGGGCACGGAGGTCGGCGTTGCGGCATTCGTGCCGCTCATCACGGAGCGCAGCATTATCGACGACCTGCACGTCGTCGAGGCGAAGGCCGAGCGCTGGCAGCGCATCATCCAGGAGGCTGCCGAGCAGTGCGGCCGGGGCAAGGTGCCGCAGCTCTATCCGGGCCAGATGCTGCGCCAGGCCCTCAAGACGCCGGGTTGGCCGGGCGCGCGGCGGATCATCCCTTGGGAAGGGGAGCACGGCGTCGCCCTATCTGAGGCGCTGGCCGAGTGTAACCTTAACGAGGGCGCGCGCATCGAAGTGTTTGTAGGCCCCGAAGGGGGCTTCACCGCAGCGGAGATCGATTGGGCGCGGGGGCACGATGTGCTGCCTGTGACGCTCGGGTCGCGCATTCTCCGCGCCGAAACCGCCGGGCTCGTCGCCGCGGTGGGGATCATGTATCAAGCGGGCGAGTTTTGAGAAGCCTCCGGGGTTTTGAAACCCAGGGGCTTGCTTTTTGGAGGACACCTCGACATGCAGGACGGACTGAACTTTAATCTGAACATGGGCGGCGCGGCCGGCGAGCGGCAGTTTGAAGAACTGGCAGCGCCAGAGCTGGATCAGGCGCCCCGGCCCGAGATTGAGAACGTGATCATCGTGGGCAGCGGGCCGGCCGGCTGGTCGGCCGCCATCTACACTGCCCGCGCCAACCTGCGACCCCTGCTGATCACGGGGAACGAGTTGGGCGGTCAGATCGCGCTGACAACCGAGGTGGAGAACTTCCCCGGCTTTGAGCAGATCCAGGGCCCGGAACTGGTCGAGCGGATGCAGAAGCAGGCCGAGCGTTTCGGCACGGAAGTGCTGATCGACTACGTGACGGAAATCGACGTCGACGGGCCGCCCTTCACGGTGCGCACGGCGTCCGGCCGCGAGTTCAAGACCAAGGGGATTATCGCTGCGACGGGCGCGGCGCCCCGGCGCATGGGCGTGCCCGGCGAAGACGAACTCATCGGCCGCGGCGTCAGCTACTGCGCCACCTGCGACGGCTTCTTCTTCCGCAACAAGGACGTGGTCGTCGTCGGCGGCGGCGACAGCGCGCTGCAGGAAGGGCTGTTCCTGACCAAGTTTGCCTCGCGCGTGCGCATCATCCATCGCCGGGATCAACTGCGGGCCGGCGCGGTGCTGCAGCGCCGGGCAAAGGAAAACCCGAAGATCGAGTTTGTCTGGAATACCGTCGTCGAGAAGGTCAGTGGCGCGGAGAAGGTGAACGGTCTCGCGCTGCGCAACCTCGTGACCGGCGAGGTCAGTGAGACCAAGACCGATGGCGTCTTCGTGTATATCGGCCACCTGCCGAACAACTCGCTGTTTGCGGATAAGCTGGCGATGGACGACGAAGGCTACCTGGTCACCGACAAGCTCATGCGGACGAGCGTACCGGGCATTTTCGCGGCCGGCGAGATCCAGGACCATCGTTTCAAGCAGGCGGCGACCTCCGCCGGTCAGGGCGTGTCGGCGGCGATGGAGGTCGAAAAGTACCTGGCCGACCTGGAAGACCGCACGTATCCGGGGCGGGAAGAGACCTATAAGGAAGTCGAGCTCGCAGCGTAGGGCGAGATCACACCACAAAGACACAAAGACACAAAGACACAAGGCTCGATTGCGCTCCTTCGTGTCTTTGTGTCTTTGTGTTTTAATACCCTGCATGAACGAACTCATTCCATTGCTCCAGGCATACCTGCGGAAATCGGCCGGGCACACCCGCACGGTCGTCGCGCATCCGCCCTTCCATCTGTACATCCATCCAACCGACCGGTTCCGGTTCTTCAACTACGCGATTCCGGATTTGCCGGTCGAGGCGCTGAGCAGGTCCGAGCTCGAAGGCCTGGCCGCGGCGTTCGCCTCCCACAACCGCTCGCTGCGCTTCGAGTTTCTGCACGAATACGCGCCCCGGCTGGGCGGCCTGCTCGACGCGCTCGGCGTGCCGCAGGAGGGTGAGAACCCGCTGCTGGTGGCCACGCCCGAGACCTTCAAGGAGGTGGCTCACCCCGACGGCCTGGTGATACGCCGCCTCACGCCCGGCTCGCCCGATGCAGAACTGGCCGCGCAAATCGATGTGGCGAGCCGGGGGTTCGGCGACGAAGGACGCGACGCGACGCCCGAGCGCATCGCGGACCTGCGGCGCCGGTTGGGGCTGGGGGGCGCGTACTTTGGGGCCTGGTTGGGCGCGCAGGCCGGCCGGCGTCGGCGCCTACACCGTGCCGCTGGATGGCTTCACCGAGTTGGTGGGGATTGCCACGCTGCCGGAATACCGCCGGCGGGGGATTGCGGGCGCCGTGACCGCGGAAATGACGCGGGCCGCGTTTGAGGAAGGCGTGCGGACCGCGTTTCTGACGGCCGAGGACGACGCTGCTAGCCGGGTGTACCAGCGAGCCGGGTTCTACAGGATCGGGACGGGCCTGGCGTACGGGGTCGAGGAATAGAAGGCAGATTCGACTGATTGAACTGATCTTGGTGATCTTGCGGGAAGACCAGGGTGATCAGTTCAATCAGTTCGATCAGCGGGCCGTTAGCGCGCCTGTCTGCGCGTCGTCACGTCGAAGATCACGGCGAGCGCAAGCACGAGGCCGCGCACGATGTACTGCCACGAGATGTCGACGCCCATCAGGTTCATGCCGCTGGTCAGTGACATGTAAACCAGCGCGCCGATGAGCGAACCGATAATCGTCCCGATGCCGCCGGCCGGCGAAGCGCCGCCGATAAACGCGGCCGCGATGGCGTCAAGCTCGAACAGGTTGCCTGCTTGCGGTGTCGCCGAGCGCAGCCGGGACGCGAAGAGCATGCCGGCCAGCGCCGTCAGGAAGCCCATCGACATGAAGACGAAGAAGGTAATGCGCTTAACGTTGACGCCGCTAAGCGCCGCGGCCTCGGGGTTGCCGCCCAAGGCGTAGATGTGCCGGCCGAGGACCGTCTTCGTGGTCATGAAATGGTACACGCCGACCACGATCAGCATGATCACGACGGTCCATGAGAGGCCGTTATACCCCGCCAGGATCCAGGTAATCACGCCAAACAACAGCGACAGCAACACCAGCTTCAGAATGAACAGGTTGGTCGACAGCACCTCGAAGCCATACGAGATCTTCGTCCGGCGGCTGCTAATCTGGCTGAAGATGAATAACACGATCGCGAGGAGCCCCAGCAACAGTGTCAAGATGTGCATGCTGGGCAGGAACGCTCTATCCTTGCCCAGAATATCCGGAATGTAGCTATTGCCCAGATCGTTGAAGAACTTGTTGTTGATGATCACCGTGCCGGTGCCCGCCAGGACGAGCAGGAGCACGCCGCGGTAGGCGAGCCAGCCGGCCAGGGTCGCGACGAAGGCAGGGATGCCGACCTTCGCCACCAGGAAGCCGGTGAGTGAGCCTGCGGCAATACCCACAAGGAACGTGATCGGCAGGACCACCCACGGCGACAGGCCATACGTGGTGAGGCCAATGGCGGCAATCGCGCCGCACAGGCCGGCCAGGAAGCCAACGGACAGGTCGATGTGCCGGATGATGATGACGAGCGTCATGCCGCAGGCCAGAACGGCGATGTAGCCGGTCTGATTCAGCAGGTTGCTGATATTGCGCGGGGTCAGGAAGAGGCCCTTCGTCGTGATCTGGAAGACGATCATGATGACGGCCAGGGCGATATACATGCCGTAGTCGCGGGCATTCTGTCGCATCATCTTGCCGAACGTCGTGGTCGAGGCTGGCGCTGCACCAGCCGGAGTAGAGGTAGCAGACACTGTGGGCCTCCTTAGTAGGTCGTTGCCAGAGCCATGATGTTTTCCTGCGTTGCCTGCTCGATGGGCAGTTCCCCTGCAATACGCCCCGCGGAGACAACGTAGACGCGATCGCTCATGCCCAGCACCTCGGGCAACTCGGACGAGATCATGATGATGCTCATGCCCTGTTGAACCAGCCCGGCCATGATGGTGTAGATTTCGAACTTAGCGCCGACGTCGATGCCGCGGGTGGGTTCGTCAAGGATCAGCACGTCGGGGCCCACGAACAACCACTTCGCCACCGAGACCTTCTGCTGGTTGCCGCCGCTGAGGTTCACCACTTTTTGCTCGATACTCGGCGTCTTGATGTTGAGCGATTTCCGGTACTCCTCGGCGATCTTGATTTCTGCGTTGTTGTTCACGACCGCATTGCTCGCGATCTTGCGCAGGTTTGCTAACGTGATGTTCTGCTTGACGTCCTGGATGAGGATTAGCCCGGCCGCTTTCCGGTCTTCGGTCGCATAAGCGATGCCGGAACGAATGGCCGACTCGGGCAGGTTGAACTGCACCTTCTTCCCCTTGACGTACACGTCGCCGTGGATTTTGTACCCCTTCGAGTTGCCGAACAGGCTCAGCGCCAGCTCGGTGCGCCCCGACCCCATCAGCCCGGCAAAGCCGACAATCTCCCCCTTCTTGACGTTAAAGTTGACGTCTTGCAGGATCGTGCGGCCCAGTGCCGGATCGTAGGCGCCCCAGTTCTTCACCTCCAAGACCACTTCGTCGGTCACGACACGCTCGCGCGGCGGGTAGATGTTGGTGATCTCGCGCCCCACCATGTTTTTGATTAAGGCTGTCTCGGTGACCTGGCCCTTGGTTGCGTCAAGGGTGACGATGGTCTGTCCATCGCGCAATACGGTCACCTTGTCCGCGATGGCGATGACTTCGCGCAGCTTGTGGGAGATCAGGACGGAGGTTACCCCGTGTTCTTTGAGCTCGCGGATGAGCTGGAGCAGGTTCTCGCTGTCGTCTTCGTTCAGGGCCGCGGTCGGCTCGTCCAGGATCAGCAGCTTAACATCCTTGCTCAGCGCCTTGGCGATTTCCACGAGCTGCTGTTTGCCAACGCCCAGGTTCTTGACCTGCGTCGCGGGGTTGACGTTCAGCTTCACTTTGTGCAGGGCATCTACGGACCGCTTGATCGTCTCGTTCCAGTCGATCGTGATGCCCTTCTTGATCTCGTTGCCGAGGAAGATGTTCTCGTAGACGGTCAGCTCGGGAACCAGGGCCAACTCCTGGTAGATGATGGCGATGCCGGCCCGCTCGCTATCGCGAATGCTCGCGAATTTTTGCTCCTGGCCGCTAAAAATGATTTCGCCGGAGTAGGAACCGTGTGGATAAACGCCGCTCAGCACCTTCATGAGCGTCGACTTGCCCGCGCCGTTCTCGCCGACCAGGCAATGGATCTCCCCCTGTTCCACCTGGAAGCTCACGTTGCTCAGAGCTTTCACGCCGGGGAAGGTCTTGGTGATGTTTTTCATCTCTAGGATGGGAGCCATCTTGAGGATGGGTTCGCTCATAGCCCTCTGCCTCCACTCAACGAACGGAGCGCCCTAGTGCAGACCCCGCGAAGCACCGAGAGATGGTGCTTCGCGTGGGCCTGCCGTTGCAAGGGCTGCAGGAGTAGCTTGTTCTCGCAGGGCGGTTGGGCTACTCCTGCATGTCAGCTATACGCTCTTACTGCAGCCCGGTGAAGTCGCTGGCGGGCCAGTAGCCGGAGTCGATGACGGCTTCCTTGACGTTGTCCTTGGTAACGGTGACGATGGCGGACGGCTTGGCCGGCACGTCGATCTTGCCGTTGTTGTAGGTCGTGGTCTTCTCAGGCGTCTTGCCGGTCAGGAAGGCGACGGCGGCCGCGATGGCGTCGTCGGCCAGCGTGCGGGTGTCCTTGAGGACGGTCATCGACTGCTTGCCGTCGATGATGTACTGGATGGAGGCCTTTTCGGCGTCCTGGCCGGTGATCCAATACTTGGAGACGTCCTTATCGGCGGCGAAGGCATCGGCGATCGAGCGGGCGGTGCCGTCGTTGGGGGCCAGGATGAAGACCTCGCCCTTGTCGGCCGCGGTGGTGGCGGTGAGGTTCGACTCGGCCAGGTTCTTGGCGACGTCGAACTTCCAGTCGGTGGTGGTCTGGCCGATGATCTTGGCCATCTCGTCGCGGGTCAGCTTGGCCTTGTCCTTGAGGGCGATGGCTTCCTGCGAGTTCTTGACGACGAAGGTGCCATCGGCGATCTTGGGCTGCAGCTTGTTCCAGGCGCCCTCGAAGAAGAGGAAGGCGTTGTTGTCAGACGCGGCGCCGGTGTAGAGGTACAGCGGGAGGCCGGTGCGGCCGGCGGCCTGCTTGATCAGGAAATCGCCCCAGGCTTCGCCGACGGCGACCGAGTCGAAGGTGACGTAGTAATCGACGGCGTCGGTCTCGCGGATCAGGCGGTCATAGGAGATGACCTTGATACCCGCATCGCGGGCTTCCTGAGCCGCCGCGGCAGCGGCCGTGGCATCCTGCGGGGTGATGACGATGACCTTGACGCCCTGGCTAATCAGCGCCTCGACGTTGGCCTTTTCCTTGGCCGAGTCGCCCTGGCTAAACAGGATCTGCGCATTGTAGCCGGCCTTCTTGAAGGCATCCTCAAAGCGGGCCTGGTCCTGCAACCAGCGGGGTTCGTCCTTGGTCGGCAGGATGATGCCAACCGAGCCACCGGCTGCAGCGGCCGGGGCGGTCGTCGCCGCAGGCGCCGTGCCGAGCGTATCGAGCCCGGTGAAGTCGCTGGCGGGCCAGTAGCCGGAGTCGATGACGGCTTCCTTGACGTTGTCCTTGGTGACGGTGACGATGGCGGACGGCTTGGCCGGCACGTCGATCTTGCCGTTGTTGTAGGTCGTGGTCTTCTCAGGCGTCTTGCCGGTCAGGTAAGCGACGGCAGCCGCGATGGCGTCGTCGGCCAGCGTGCGGGTGTCCTTGAGGACGGTCATCGACTGCTTGCCGTCGATGATGTACTGGATGGAGGCCTTTTCGGCGTCCTGGCCGGTGATCCAATACTTGGAGACGTCCTTATCGGCGGCGAAGGCATCGGCGATCGAGCGGGCGGTGCCGTCGTTGGGGGCCAGGATGAAGACCTCGCCCTTGTCAGCCGCGGTGGTGGCGGTGAGGTTCGACTCGGCCAGGTTCTTGGCGACGTCGAACTTCCAGTCGGTGGTGGTCTGGCCGATGATCTTGGCCATCTCGTCGCGGGTCAGCTTGGCCTTGTCCTTGAGGGCGATGGCTTCCTGCGAGTTCTTGACGACGAAGGTGCCATCGGCGATCTTGGGCTGCAGCTTGTTCCAGGCGCCCTCGAAGAAGAGGAAGGCGTTGTTGTCAGACGCTGCGCCGGTGTAGAGGTACAGCGGGAGGCCGGTGCGGCCGGCGGCCTGCTTGATCAGGAAGTCGCCCCAGGCTTCGCCGACGGCGACCGAGTCGAAGGTGACGTAGTAATCGACGGCGTCAGTCTCGCGGATCAGGCGGTCATAGGAGATGACCTTGATACCCGCATCGCGGGCTTCCTGAGCCGCCGCGGCAGCGGCCGTGGCATCCTGCGGGGTGATGACGATGACCTTGACGCCCTGGCTAATCAGCGCCTCGACGTTGGCCTTTTCCTTGGCCGAGTCGCCCTGGCTGAACAGGATCTGCGCATTGTAGCCGGCCTTCTTGAAGGCATCCTCGAAGCGGGCCTGGTCCTGCAACCAGCGGGGTTCGTCCTTGGTCGGCAGGATGATGCCAACCGAGCCGGCAGCCGCGGCTACCGGGGCGGTCGTCGCCGCGGGCGCCGTCGTGGCTTGGGCTACCGGGGCGGTCGTCGCCGCGGGCGCGGCCGTGGGCTGGGCTGCCGGGGCGCCGCAGCCGAAGAGTACGCTGGCAACGGTTACCAGCAGCAGGGCGGTGAAGATCCAACGCTTGTTCATGCTTACTTCTCCTCTTGATTATGGAAATCGGCTTCGATCGTTTTGTCAGATCTGCGGTATGTTAGCGCCTGCTGGACCTCCTACTCTGACCGGCGAGAACGCAAGCGCGGTCGGCAGCGATTCCCGGGATCAAAGATGAATATAGCACAGATGTCGAGCCACTGGTACGACCAACCGCAGCCCCCGCTATCGGATTCCCCATACTGGCGTTAGGGGGAAACCCTTAAGGCTATCTAGAGTTCTTCTTTGGGTTCGCTGCGGCGATAGGGCACGTCGACCTGAATGAGGGCTCCGCCTTCCGGTCGATTCTGCAACCTCCATTGTCCGCCCAACAGGGCCACGCGCTCTGTAATTCCCAACACACCGTAGTGCCCCTGCTCTGATAGCTGCGCAAGGTCGAAGTCCTTGGGCAGGCCGCGACCATCGTCGGCGATGGACAGCATGATCCGCCTTGGCGACCGGGACTCCAAGCGGACCTCGACCGACTTGGCGCCCGAGTGTTTCCGCACGTTGTTCAGCCCTTCCTGGACGATTCTGAAGATGGAGAGCTCCGTCGACTCCGCCAACCTCCCCAGCGCCGGATCGAGGGTGAGCGTGACGCGTACGCCCGTGCGCTTGCTCCACTCGTATGTGTAGGACTGGAGCGCCGAACCGAGACCCAGGCTGTCGATGGTCGGCGGGCGGAGCGTGCCGCAGATCTGCCGCAAGTCGGTGATGGCGCCGTGCACGCTGCTGCGGATGGTCTGCAGCTCCGCTGCCACCGGCGACCCGGCGTCCGTGTCGGCCTGGAGCTCCTCCAACTGGTAACCCACCCCCAGCAGGTCCTGAATGACCTGGTCGTGGATCTCGCGCGCCAGCCGCTTGCGCTCTTGCTCCAGTTCGGTGAGGAGGCGCCGCTGCGCATCCTGGAGTGCCAGGTTGGCCCGATCGAGCGCATTGATCTGGTCCGCCAGCTGGTCGAAGAGCTGCTGTTCGATCCCGTTGCGCGACTGCAGCTCGCGCTCGAGCAGCGATTGGCGCTGGTAGAGCTTCTCGGCTCGCTCTCGGGCCCGGTAGTAGCTGTCGAGCGCCCAGATGATCGGGGTGAGCTGCTGTTGGTTCGTCGCGCCGACCATCGCCCCCAGGATCTCCTCGCGCGTGACGGCGTCCGTCTGGTATTCGGCGGTGCAATTGCCGTGTCGCAGGACGAGGATGCGGTCCGTGACGCCCATGAGGTGGTCGACGTTGTCGCTGGCGAAGAGGACGGCCGCGCCTTGCCGCTGCCACTCCTGCACCAGCGCAAGCAGTCGCTGCTGGTACGGGTAGCTGAGGACAACACCGGGATCGTCGATGACGATCAACCGGCGAGGATGGGTCATCGCCCGGGCGATCGCAATCAGTTGACGCTGTTCGATCGAGAGGTCGGACACGCCGGAGCGCAGCGAGGGATAGCGCATGCCTAGCTCTGCCAGGATCCGAGCGGCCTCGCGGTCCATCTCGTGCAGGTTGGGCACCCGCAGCCACCGACCCGCCACACTCCAGCCGAGCTCGCCCCCCAGGAAGACGTTGTGCGTGATATCGAGGTTCTCGGCCATCTCCGGCTGCTGGCCCACGACTTCGATGCCCAGCCGTCGGGCCTGGAAGGGCCAGCGGACCTTGCGGCCCTCGAAGTACAGTTCCCCCGCGTCGGGTGCGTGGCTGCCCGCCAGCAGCGTGGCGACCGTGGTCTTGCCCGCGCCACTCTGCCCGGCCAGGCCGACGACCTCGCCGGGGAGGATATCGAAGCTGAGATTCTGGATTCGCGAGAGCCGGCCCACATATTGGGACAGCTTAATCGCCCGCAGCAGTGGCTCCACGGTGAGCTCCTCGCCGTTTCCGCCGCCAATAGTCCAGCAGGACGGCTACCAGGATTGCCGCGCCAATAATCGTGATCTGCCAATCCGAAGGGCCGCCGAGCAGCACCAGCCCGTTGTAGAGCATCTGGGTGATGCCCGCGCCGAGCAAGACGCCCAGGGCCGCGCCCACCCCGCCGAACAAGCTTGCGCCGCCAATCACCGAAGCGGCCACGACGTCGATCTCGTAGCCGATCGCAGCAGTTGGCTGCGCGACGCCCAGCCTGGCAGCGAAGACCAACCCGCCGAGCGCGGCCAGCAGCCCACACAACGTGTACACCAGCACCTTCAGCCGCTTGACGTTGACGCCCGTAACCGTCAGCGCACGTTCGCCGCTGCTTACTGCGTAGATGTCGCCGCCCAGAACCGTGCGTGTGAGCAAGAGCTTGACCAGCAGGGCCACGAGCAGCGCGAGCACGAACGGCGCCGGCAGGATCCACGGGCCGAGCGCGAGGTCGGTCTGGCCGAGCCGGACAAACTGGGGGGGCAGGTTCGTCACCGGCCAGCCGCGGGTGAGGTTGTACGCAAAGCCCCGGGCGATGCTCATGGTCGCCAGCGTGACGACGAAGGCCGGCAGCCGGATGTGCGCGGTCAGCATCCCGTTCACCCAGCCAATGACCAGTCCGACGCTCAGGCCGATCGCAACGGCGAGCGGCACGGCTGCGCCCAACTGCATCGAGCGCGATGCCATGAGTCCCGCCAAGGCCATGGTTGCACCGACCGACAGGTCGATGCCGCCGATGATGATGACCAGGCTTTCGCCCAACGCGACGATGGCCAGCCAGGAGATATTGCGCAGCAGGCCGGCGATGTTCTGAGGCGTGAGAAACGTCTCGCTTTTGAGGCTCAGGAAGGTGAAGACCACGAAAAAGACAAGGCCGATCAGAAAGACCTCGCGGGCGAACACCAGCCGCCAGGCGCGGCGAAGCAACTCCCCCAGGCGGGCAGTCTCCAGGGTCCTCCGTTCGGCCGATGTCTTCGGAGCGATCGCCAATGACTCTCCCTGAAAGATTTCGGGTGGTGCTGCCGGTTCGGCCACTGCGCCGGGCGTGGCCGGGCCTTACGCGAGCACGTCGTCGATCATCAAGCGCAGGCTCGCAGCGTCCAGGTCTTTCTTGTCGAGCAGGGCAGATGCGCCCGCCGCGATGCCGAGGCGGCGAAACTCGCGGTCGGGGTAGGCCGTGATCAGGACGATGCGCGAGTGGGGCCACGAGGCCTTGATGCGCCGGGCGCATTGGATCCCGTCTTCTTCGCCCAAAATCACGTCGACCAGCACAAGCTTGGGCATGACCTCCTCGGTCAGGCGAATGGCTTCGCTCGTGTTGCCCGCTTCGTAGATGACCGCCTGCGGGTATGCCCGGCCCAACATGCGCCGCAGCTGGTTCCGATAACGCGGGTTATCGTCTACGAGCAGCGTCGCCAAGCCGCTGCGCGGGAGCAAATCCGCGACACTTAACCCCGCGGAAGGTTGGTTGAGCACCTCGGGGTGTTCCGTCACGTAACGCACGGCTTCGAGGCGGCTCTGCACATTCAGGTGCCGGTAGATGCGCGTGAGATGGTTCTCGATGGTCTTGACGCTCAGGCCCGTCTCGCGGGCGAGGCTCTGGTTATCATGACCCTGGCTCAGCAGGGCCAGGATTTCCCGCTGGCGTTCGGTGAGGGTCGACGAAGACGAGGTGAACTCGGCATAGCTGAGCAGTTTGCCGATGAGATGGCTGCTGATCCAGCGCTCGCCGTCGAGCACCCGCTGCACCGCGAGGCGCAGGTCGCTCAGCGGCTGGTCCTTAAGGTGGTACCCGTCGACTCCCACGCCGAGCAGGCCCTGCACGTACGCGTCGTCGTCATATGCGCTGACGACGAGGATCTTGAGGGCCGGGTAGCGCCGGCGTATCTCGCGCATGGCCCCGATTGGTTCAAAGTGGGGCATGGTCACGTCGATGACCAGCAGGTCAGGTTGCAGGCGTTCGAGCGCCGGGGTCAGGGTTGGGCCGTCGCCCACTTCACCCACGACCTCCAGGTTGTCCAGTCCCTCCAGCGCATTCCGGATGCCCGACCGGACGACTGCGTGGTCATCTGCTAACAGTACCCGCACGTTTTCCATAATGATATTCTAGCATCGGCATCGCCGTCTGCCAATGGGGCTTCGCTCTTCGCAGTGCGGCATTACCCACGTGACCTTTGAGGGATTTCCCCCATGCTAGTGCCCGCCTCAGGGCGTCCAGCCGCTCGTAGTCCACTCGTGCGGAATGCGCCGGTTGTCCAGTTGGGCTTCATACTCGCGCAGGTTCTGGGCCGTCACCACATCCACCCCCGTGCTGATCACGCCATCCACGGCGCCCAATTCGTTCAGCGCCGCGTCCTTGCCCTTTCGGCGGATCAAGTCGATGATTTGCACGGATTGGTAGCCCATGTCGTACTCGCGCTGCGCGACGACCGCGTCGATGCTGCCTGTCTTGATGCCGCTAATGCTGTCGGACGTGGCGTCGAAGCACACCACTTTGATCTCGCCCGCCGCGTTCGCCTCGCCGATCGCTGTCGCCCATGCCGGCCCGTTATAGGCGTAGACGCCGAAAGCGCCGGCCAGGTCGGGGTGCGTCAGCAAGATTGAATTGGAGAGCTGCAGCGCCACCGCGGCGTCCTCGCGATCGTTGAGCGGGGGCAGCGCCTCGATCCCACTGCCCGCCACCGCGGCCTTGAACCCATCCGTTCGCTGCAGCGCGTTGAGCGCCGTGTCTGAGCCGCGCACGATGCCGACCTTCCCGCCCTTCGGGAGCAGGCGCGCCATGGTCTCGCCTGCAATGCGGCCCGCTGCGAGGTTGTCCGTCCCGATGTAGGCGTTCGACACGCTTCCGTCGACGGGCGGGGTGTCCAGGGTAGTGACGATAATCCCGGCGCCGGTCGCCTTCCGCATCACCTGCTCCAGCGCTTCGGGGTTCGAGGGCGCGATGGCAATGCCCGTCACCCGCTGCGCGATGTACGTCTCCATTAGTTGGATCTGCGCGGCCACGTTTTCTTGCGGGGGCACGACAAGGGTCGCGTCGACGCCCAGGTCCCTGCCGGCTACCAGCACGCCCTTTTCGACGTTGGTCCAATAAGGGTTCATCGACTTGCCGATGACCACGATCTTGGGGCGCGGGGCCGCACTGGCCGGCGCGGGACCACTGCACGCCGCGGCCGCCGAGACGACCGTGAGGGTGAGAACCAGGATGAGGGCGTGCCGCATTCCCCGGCGCCTTACGCGAACAGCGGGGTCATCTGCCGGCCAGCCGCCATTCTCTGCATTTCTTCTTCGCTCGGCGCAGCTTGGAACCGGCTTGCGGCGTCCAGCACCTTCGGCAGCAAGTTCACGTCGCCTGCCGTGTTCAGAAACACGCCGGGCTGCCCCAGCACGAACCACACGGCGCGGTCCAGGTCGGCCTGGTCCTCGAGCGTCTCGTACCAGGTCGTGCGCGTGTGGGGCTTCTCGCCCCACGGTCCAACCGCCACCGATTTGATGATCTGCACGGCAACGTTCCGGGTCCGACAGGTGTCGAGCAGCGTCTCGAATTCCTGTTGATAGGCCGGGTTTTGGCTCAACGGGTAGTTGTAGGGCAGGAGCACGGCGTCGAAGTCGTGCCGCGCCAGGCTGCGCAGGTGCATGCGTGGGACAGCAAGCTCATGCCCCGTCACGCCAACGAAGCGCGTCAGCCCTTGCGCCTGCGCTTCCAGCACCGCCTCCAGTGCACCGTCGGCGCCCATCGCCGTTTGCCATTCACCCTCATCCACCAGGAAGTGCAGCTGCAGGAGGTCGACGTGGTCGGTCTGCAGCCGGTCGAGGGAGCGCCGGAACTCGTCCCAGGCCTTCGTCTTTGTCCGTTCGCCGGTCTTGGTCGCGAGGAAGAACTGGTCCCGGTGCCGCTTCATCCACGGGCCAATCCGGTCCTCCGCAGCGCCGTAAGAAGCCGCGGTGTCGATGTGGTTAACCCCGTACTCCAACAGCACGTCGAGCGTGCGGTCGGCCGTCTCCTGCGAGACGTCCCAAAACGCCGCCGCGCCGAACACGGCCCGCGTGCTTTCATGTCCCGTCCGACCAAACATCGCCTTCTCGATCATCTGCCATCCTCTCTCCAAACGCAGTCTCTACGACCGCCGAGAAACCAGGTCACAAAGTTCCAGAAAGCTGTGCTGCAGTGTCTGGTCCTTCGTGGCTCACTCTGTGGAAGGCCCCTATTTCTTGCTGTAATCGTAGAAGCCCGCGGCCGCTCTTGCGGCCCAGCCAGCCCGCGCTCACCATGCGGCGGAGCAGCGGCGGCGCGGCGAAGCGCGGATCCTTGGTCTCATCAAACACGGCGTCTGCCACAAACAACGTCGTGTCGAGCCCGACGAAGTCGAGCAGGGTGAAGGGGCCCATGGGGTGGTTCAATCCGAGCCGGATCGCCGTGTCAAAGTCTTCCTTGGTTGCAACGCCCTTTTCGAGCTCGGCGATGGCCTGCAGGAGATAGGGGATCAGCAGCAAGTTGACGATAAAGCCGGGCGTATCCTTGCTGACCACGATGGTCTTGCCCAGATTCTCGCCGAAAGCCTTGGCCGTCTGGAACGTCTCTTCGCTGGTGAGAAACGTGCGCACCATCTCCAGCAGGGGCATGACGGGCACGGGCTGCATGAAGTGCAGGCCCAGCACCTTGTCGGGGCGCTTGGTTGCTGCGGCCATGTCGGTGATGGCGAGCGAAGAGGTATTGGACGCGAGGATAGCATGGGGCGGCGTCACCGCATCCAGCTCGGCGAAGATCTTGCGTTTGAGGTCCAGGTTTTCGACGGCGGCCTCGATCACGAGGTCGCAGTCAGCGAAGGCATTGATGTCCGTCGTCCCGATGATGCGGAGCTGCGCCGCGTCCCGGTCTTCGGCGGCCAGCTTGCCCTTGGCAACCGCGCGGTCGAGAGAGTCTGTCAGGCGCTTCATCCCCGCGTTCAGCAGGTCGGGGGTTTGCTCACGCACGATGACGGTGTAGCCGCCCTTGGCGACGACCTCCGCGATACCCGAACCCATCAGGCCGCAGCCCACCACGCCCACTCGTTCGATAGCCATGTTCAGCCCTCCTTGGCCAACAGATAGCGATCCACGACCGCGCCAGTATAGCGTCTTGCGGCGCGCATGACAAGCGTTTAGATTCCTCAGCGAATTCTTGACCGTCATTAATCCAAAGCACGGCCTTTATTCGTACTTTGTTGAGGTTGCCGCTGCGCGCAGCAGCGGTCGGCAACGCTCGTTACAGTCGTTAGTGTGCCAAAGCGCGATCATGACGCTCGTTCTCGCGGCGTCCCCGCGCAAAACCCCCTTAGTAAGGAGAACTCGTATGGTTCGTGTGCGTGATGGTAAGCGGATGGCGGGTAAGCTCGCGTTCGGTGTCGTGTTGGTGACACTGGCAGCCCTCCTGGGCGCTTGCGCGGCTCCCACCGGTTCGGGCTCTGCCGCCAGTGGCGGCCAACCCGCAGCCCCCACCGCGGCCCCGGCGGCCACGGCTGCCCCGGCTGCAACGGAAGCCCCGGCCCAGGCCCCGGCTGCGACGGAAGCGCCGGCTGCAACCGCAGCGCCGGCCGCGGCCGCAGGCGTAAGCTTCAGCAAGGACGTCATGCCGATCTTCGAGAAGACGTGCATCAAGTGCCACGGCGGGCCTGACGGCAGCAAGGGCGGCCTGAGCCTGAAGACGTACGACGACATGATGAAGGGCGGCGAGGACGGTGCGGTGATCGTTCCCGGCGACGCCAGCGGCAGCCTGCTCGTGAAGCAGATCCAAAACGGCAAGATGCCGAAGCGCGCCCCGAAGCTGCCGCAGGATCAGATCGACCTGATTGCCAAGTGGGTGACCGAAGGCGCGCAGAACAACTAGGCGCGTCGTGTTGGTGTGCGCTGGGGCCGGTCTCCGGCCGTGCCCCCCGGCCCGGTCACAACCGGCCCCAGCTGCTACATCCTGCGTGCGGCTTTAGGTGCCCCGTTCACTTCAAGCGATTTCCCGTTCCACCCTCCCCCGTTGTACAATCTCCATCGCAACTTGTACTTCCGTTAGTGGTTAACGTGGTTGGGCTCTATGCAGGTCTCACTGGTCACGCGCATGCTCTTGCGGCGCTCCCTGATGCTACAGGCGGCCGGGGCTGCTCTGGCCGTAGGCGGCGCCGCCTACTACTTCACGCACCCCCAGCGTATCGTCGCCGAGCTTCCCGATTCGATCCAAGCCAACGCTCATAGCGTTACGCTGACCGCTGTCGACGGTGCGGCGCTCCATGGCACCTGGATTCCTGGACGTGGCCCGCACGGCCGGCCGTTCGACCGCACCATCGTGCATCACCACGGCTTCAACAGCTGCGGCGGCGTGCTGCTTGCCCGGCGTGCGCTCTTTCAGCGGATGGCCGTGCCCTTGCCGTGGGCCGAGCAGCGCGACGCCCTCTGTGCCTGGCCGTTGGTGCAGGCCGGCCTGGCACGCGGGTACAACTTTCTCCTGCTCGATGCCCGGGCGCATGGCAAGTCGGGCGGCGCGTGGGATCCCTCGGGAATCCTCGCCGTTTCGGATGCTGCCCTCTGGGCCCGCTGGCTGCGGGATGAGCACCGGCAGCTCTGGGCCGGCTTTTGGGGCAACTCGTTCGGGGGCGGGGTCGGCCTGGCATTGGCCGTGCGCGCTTCGGGCGGCGGATACGACGCGATGGTGCTCGACAGCCCGGTCGTGATGGCCGACGGCGTGTATTCGGGCGCAGTGCAGCCGGCGCTCTACGCCGCGATCCGCCCGGTCATCCAGCGGCTGGGCAACCGGGAGCTTTATCCCGCGCTGCAGACCCACCGGCCCTGGATGCCCATCCTGCTGATCCACGGCACGGCCGACGGCCATGTACCGCCGTGGCAGAGCGAACAAGTCTACGATCTGATTCGAGACCCCGCGCATCCCGAGCGGACGGACCTATGGTTGGTTCCCGGTGCGGAGCACCTCCAGTCGTTCGAGGTGGCGGAAGAGGAATATATCCGGCGCACGCTGGATTGGTTCGATAAGTGGTTGTAGCAGGCTGGTGTGTTCTTGGGGCGGGCCGTACCGGGCATAGAAGGTCACCGCAAGAGCGAGAAGGTTCGGAGGCGATTTCTTGAGCAGACCCCTTGCCGGCATCGCACGTTGGCTGGTTGCGCTGGCCATGCCTGCGCTGATCGTGCTCCTGTGGGTGCGAATCATCTGGAATCCGTGGTTCGTCGTGTGGGAATACAGCCGGCCGGGATTTCCGCCCGACCAGTACGGCTTCACGAACCAGCAGCGGATCGAATACATCCTCCAGTGGATCGACTACTATAACGGCGACCAAAGCCCCGAAGAGGGTGCACAGTTCTTCGGCCAGCTGCGGCTGCCCGGCACCGACCAGCCGGTCTACACTGAATACGACGTCAAGCACATGATCGACGTCCGGCACGTGCTCGACACGGCCTGGCGGGTGCTGGCCGTGTCCGCATTCATCGTGATCGTTGGGTTGCTGGCGCTGCTCATTCCCAAGGCGACGCGCCGCGACGGGTACGCTGCGATCTTCATGGGCGGCCTGATAACGACACTGTTCCTGCTCGCGATGATCTTGTTTCTCGCGCTGTCGTGGCGCACCTTCTTCATCACATTCCACGAGGTGCTCTTCCCAGAAGGCGGCTGGACCTTTGACTGGACGAGCACCCTCATTCGCATTTTCCCCGACCGTTTCTGGTTCGATGGGTTCCTGCTAGGGGTGGGCGTTCCACTGGTCACGGGCGTGATTGTCGCACTGACGGGATGGCTGTTAGGCCGGCATGCGAGGCGTAAGGAGGCTTATGGGACACCAGGGTAAGATCACGGCGCTGCGAGATTTGAAGTACGCCTCGGGGTTAGGGGGCGGGGAAGACCGCATCAAGGCCCAGCATGCCAAGGGCAAGCTGACCGCCCGCGAGCGACTCGAGCTGCTGCTGGACAAAGGGTCGTTCATGGAGCTCGATCGCTTCGTGATCCAGCGCGGGGGCGACGTCAGCAATCTGCCCGGCCAGGTGCTGGGCGATGGCGTAGTCACCGGGTATGGCACGATCGACCGCCGGCTCGTCTACGTGTTTTCGCAGGACTTTACGGTCGTCGGCGGCTCGCTGGGCGAAGCGCACGCCGAGAAGATCTGCAAGATCATGGACCTGGCGATGAAGAACGGCGCCCCGGTCATCGGCCTCAACGACTCGGGCGGCGCCCGCATCCAGGAGGGCGTATTCTCCTTGGGCGGCTATGCCGACATCTTCCTGCGCAACACGCTGGCTTCCGGCGTCGTCCCGCAGATCAGCATGATCCTTGGCCCATCGGCCGGCGGCGCCGTCTACTCCCCGGCCCTGACCGACTTCATCGTGATGGTGAAGGACTCGTCCAACATGTTCGTGACCGGGCCAGACGTGGTCAAGGCCGTGACGCACGAGAGTGTGACGTTTGAGGAACTGGGCGGGGCGCTGACGCATGCGTCCACGTCGGGCGTCGCCCACTTCGCCGCCGACGGCGAAGAAGACGCCGTCTTCCTGGTGCAGCGCTTGCTCTCCTACCTGCCCTCGAACAACATGGAAGACCCGCCGACCGTTCGCTCGGAGGACGACCCGCTGCGCACCGACGAAAAGCTCAACGAGGTGATTCCCGACGAGCCGAACAAGCCCTACGACATGCACGACGTGATCTGCAAGGTCGTCGACAACGGCGAGTTTCTGGAGATCATGCAGAACTGGGCCGGCAACATCCTCATCGGTTACGCCCGGCTCGACGGGCGAGCGGTGGGCATTGTGGCGAACCAGCCTGCTGTGCTGGCTGGAGTGCTCGATATCAACGCCAGCGTGAAGGCGGCGCGGTTCGTCCGTTTCTGCGACTGCTTCAACATCCCGATCGTGACGTTCGTCGACGTGCCCGGCTTCCTCCCCGGCACGGTGCAGGAGCACGGCGGCATCATCCGGCATGGCGCCAAGCTGATTTATGCCTATGCGGAGGCTACGGTGCCGAAGCTGACCGTGGTCACGCGCAAGGCATATGGCGGTGCTTACTGCGTCATGTCCTCCAAGCACATGCGCGGTGACATCAACCTGGCCTGGCCCACGGCAGAAATTGCCGTCATGGGACCGGAAGGCGCAGTCAACATCGTGCATCGCCGCGAAATCCAGGCTTCGACTACGCCTCAAGAGACCAAAGCCAACCTGGTCGCCGAGTATCGCGAGAAGTTCGCGAATCCCTACGTGGCCGCCTCGCGGGGGTACGTGGATGCGGTCATCGAGCCGAAGGAAACCCGGCCGCGCCTGATCAACGCGCTGGAAATGCTGCAGAACAAGCGGGACACGAACCCGCCCAAGAAGCATGGAAACATCCCGCTGTGAGCAGGTGTCTACAGGAAGAACCGAAGAGCCGAAGGCTCGCCAAGCTTACCAGCCTTCGTGGCACTTTGTTCCTTCGGTCCTTATTGTATCCGTAGGGCTACAGTAGTGAGGCGAGTGTGTTCAACAAGATTCTGGTTGCTAACCGGGGCGAGATTGCCGTCCGCGTGATCCGCGCGTGCCAGGAGCGCGGCGTGAAGGCCGTGGCCGTCTATTCCGATGCGGATCGGGCCGCGCTCCACGTCCGGTTTGCCGAGGAAGCGTACCGGCTTGGGCCGCCCGCTGCCCGCGAGAGCTACCTGAACATCCCCAGGATCATCGAGGTTGCGAAGCAGTCGGGCGCCGAAGCGATCCATCCGGGCTATGGCTTTCTCTCCGAGAATGAGGAGTTCGCGCAGGCCGTCATGGATGCGGGCATCGCCTGGGTTGGTCCGTCGCCGTCGGCCATCTATGCGATGGGGGACAAGGTGATGGCCCGGCGCCGCATGATCGAGGCCGGCGTGCCCGTCGTGCCGGGAAGCGACTCGGTCGAAGGGTGCGATGCGTGTGCCGGGCTGAGCGACGCGGACGCGGTGCGAGCGGCGGACGAGATCGGTTATCCTATTGTGGTCAAGGCGTCGGCGGGCGGGGGCGGCAAAGGGATGCGCCAGGTCCACGAACCGGCCGAGCTCCAGCGTGCGCTGGCGGCGGCACGGCGCGAGGCCAAAAATGCGTTCGGCGACGACAATATCTACATCGAGAAGCTGATCACCCGAGCGCGCCACGTGGAGATCCAGGTCCTGGCCGACTCATTCGGCAACTGCATCCATTTGGGCGAGCGCGAGTGCTCGATCCAACGGCGCCATCAGAAGTTGATCGAAGAGGCGCCATCGGTAGCCGTCACGGCCGAGTTGCGCGAGCGAATGGGTGCAATTGCGGTGCGAGCAGCACAGGCTGTTGGATACAGCAATGCCGGCACTGTCGAGTTCCTGCTCGACCGCACCGGGAGTTTCTACTTCCTCGAGATGAACACCCGCCTCCAGGTTGAACACCCCGTCACCGAGCTGGTCACGGGCATCGACATCGTGAAAGAGCAGTTTGCGCTGGCCGGGGGCCGCAAGCTGCGTTGGACGCAGAAAGACGTGCGCTTCAACGGGCATGCGATCGAGTGCCGCATCAGCGCAGAGAATCCATACAACAATTTCCTGCCCGAAGCCGGGCGAATTACCAGCCTCATCGAGCCCACCGGACCCGGCGTGCGGCTGGAGACCGGCATTTATGCGGGCTGGGAAGTGAGCCTGTATTACGATCCGCTCCTGGCCAAGCTGGTCGTCTGGGGCGAGACACGGCCCGAGGCCATCTTGCGCATGCGGCGGGCGCTCGACGAATACCGCGTCGGCGGCATCCACACGACGATCCCGTTCCACCAGCAGGTGATGGACTCGCCCCGCTTCCAGTGGGGCCAGTTTGACACCGCGTTCGTCGATGGGCCGGATGGGTTCAAACTGGCCGCGGCGCCCAGCCGTGATCTCGCGCAGGTGGCGGCGATCGCCGCGACGCTCGTTCAGCACGAGAAGGAACAGCAAGCCGTTCTGTTCGGGTCGCCGTGCGACGAGGACGGGGTCAAGCTGTCGCCGTGGAAAGTGTCCGGACGCCCGCGCAGCGTGCGTTGAAGGCGCTTAACACAAAGACACAAGGGCACGAAGATTGCGGCCGCGGCCTTCGCAAGGCTTTTCAGCCCATTGTGCCGTGGTGCCTTTGTGTTTGAGCTCCGGCCGCGATGCGAGCGTACTCAGGAGAGCAGGATGAAGTATTTTGCGACGGTGAACGACCAGACCTACGAGATCGACATCGACCACCATGGCCGGGTGACGGTCGATGGCAACGAGCTTGCCGCCGATATGCGGCTGGTTGGCGGAAACAATCTCTATTCCCTGCTCGTGAACAGCGCCTCCTACGAGGTGGTGCTCGATCCCGAGAGCGACAGCCATTCCAGCTACCGGGTGATGACACGCGGGCTGCAGTATGTCGTGCGCGTGCAGGACGAGCGCTCGCGGCGCCTGGCGCTGGTCGATCGCAACTTGCGCCCGCCAGATGGCGAACTGCTCATCAAGGCCCCGATCCCCGGCCTGGTGGTGAAGACGCCTGTCCAGCCAGGGCAGGAGGTGGCCGAGGGTGACACGCTCGTGATCCTGGAGGCCATGAAGATGGAGAACGAGCTGCGCGCACCCCGGGCGGGCGTCGTCCACGACGTGAAAATTGCGCCCGGCGCCCAGGTGCAGCTGGGGCAGACCCTGCTGACGCTCAAATGATTCGTATCAGCGGCCGGCCAAGTGCGCCGGCCCCTGACACCCATCCCATGCAAAGGAGTCCCACCTAATGGCACAATCGGCCAAGGCCGAGCGCGGCAAAGCAGCCGCCCCGCACCCCACACACGGCAAATACTACCGAGATCAATCACTCGGACGTCCCCATCCGGCTGTTCAAGTCAGACTTTCTCGAGTTCTTCACGCACATCAGCCCGGTCGCGGTGTTGATCATCTGGGTGCCTGTCATCATCTTCTTCCTCGCGCGCTCGGTCGTTCAGGCGTCAAGCTACGGGGGGTGGGTCTACATCCCCGTTGGCATCCTCGCCGGCATATTCCTCTGGACGTTCGCCGAGTACACGATCCATCGCTTCGTATTTCACTACGATCCAAAGTCGGAGCGCGTCGCCAAGATCTGGTTCATGTTCCACGGCGTACACCATGCCCAGCCCCAGCTCAAGACCCGGCTGGTGATGCCGCCGGCGCTGAGCATCCCGCTTGCCGTCGTCTTCTACTTCCTTTTCTACTTCGTGATCGGCAAGGTGCTGGGCGCGCCGCAGTGGGTGGACCCCACGTTTGCCGGCTTCATGACCGGCTACCTGATCTACGACATGACGCACTATGCCACGCACCACTGGCCGATGCGGTCGCCCGTCGCGAAGTATCTGAAGCGATACCACATGATTCACCACTTCAAGACGCCGCAGGCGCGTTTTGGGGTCAGCTCGCCCTTGTGGGATGTCGTGTTCCGGACCAAGCCGGCCGCCTAACCGGTCAGGGGCCCCACCACGGAGGCACGAAGGCACCGAGGCTCACAATGCTTCTTCGTGTACCTTCGTGACTTCGTGGTGAATCCCACGGCGCCACGGAGCTTTTCTGACTTGAATCATTGACGCGATCCGGTATTGCGAGTATCCTCGCTGCAGACCATGATGACCGGCGCCCGTCGCAAGCGCCGGTCATTTAGCGCGTAGGAGAGTTGTGTGAACGTATTGGATAACCTGCCCTTCCAGATCGACGTCCCTGCACTGCTGCGGGAGATGCACGTCCGCCCTGGCAGCCGCCACGAACCCGAAATCCTGGAGCTGGTCAAGCAGGCCGAGGGCATCGCGCGGCCCAAGGCCGTTTTCAAGCTCGTCTTCATCGACGCTAAAGGCGCGGAGACGATCCAGGCCGAAGGCGTCGAGTTCAAAAGCCGGGTGATGCGGGTGCACCTGGACAAGCTGGAGCGGTTCTTCGCCTACGTCTGCACCTCCGGGGTCGAGCTCCAGGGCTGGGCCGACAGCTATGCCGACGACCTGTTGGCAGGATTCTATGCCGACGCGATTAACCAAGCCGTGCTCAAGAGCGCGTTCGGCGGGTTTGTCAATCACCTCGCGAACGCGTATAGCCTGGTAAACCCGTCTGCCATGAACCCGGGCTCGCTGGGCGATTGGCCGATTCAGCAGCAGCGGCCGTTGTTCGACTTGCTGGGCGACGTGGAGGGCACCATCGGCGTGTACCTCAAGGAGAGCTTCCTGATGGTGCCGACCAAGTCGGTCTCGGGCATCCTCTTCCCGGCTGAAGAATCCTTCGCCAGCTGCCAGCTTTGCCCGCGCGACAACTGTCCCAACCGACGCGCCCCTTACGACCCTGAGCTGTTCGAGCGCAAGTTCCGCACGCCCGTCGTCCAATCGGACACAGAGGTGCCGTTGTGTTAAGGGGCCGTTCACAGGAAGACGCAAAGGATCTAAGCCTCACAAAGCCTTTGTGCATCTTGGTGTCCTTTGTGTGCTTCTGTTGAAGAACCGGCTCGCCGTTGTGCAATTCTTCCGGAGTAGGAAATGACATTAGCAGAGCGCAAAGCTGCTTGGGAGCAGAAGAGCATCGCCAAAGTCCTGGCGAAGGCGCCAGAGCGTTCGAGCAAGTTCGAGACGTCGTCGGAGATCCCCGTCGAGCGGGTCTACACGCCCGACCATGAAGCGGACCTGTGCCCGGCTTTGGGTGACGAATACCTCGAAAAGCTCGGTCTGCCCGGCGAGTACCCCTACACCCGGGGGGTCCAGCCCACGATGTACCGCGGCCGCTTCTGGACGATGCGGCAGTACGCCGGCTTCGGCACGGCCGCCGAGAGCAACCAGCGCTACCGCTACCTGCTGGCCCAAGGGCAAACGGGCCTGAGCGTTGCGTTCGATCTGCCCACGCAGATTGGGTACGATGCAGATGATCCGCTCGCGCTGGGCGAGGTGGGCAAGGTGGGCGTCGCGATCTCGTCGCTGGCCGACATGGAAGTGCTGCTCGACCAGATCCCGCTGGACAAGGTCTCGATTTCCATGACCATCAACGCGCCGGCAAGCATCTTGCTGGCAATGGTCATCGCGGTCGCACGCAAGCAGGGCGTGCCCGAGGCCGGCTTGCGCGGCACGGTGCAGAACGACATCCTGAAGGAATATATCGCGCGCGGCACCTATATCTTTCCGCCCGCGCCCTCCATGCGCCTCATCACCGACCTGTTCCGCTACTGTGCGGCCAACGTACCCCATTGGAACACGATCAGCATCTCCGGCTACCACATCCGCGAGGCGGGCAGCACGGCCGCGCAGGAAATCGCGTTCACCCTGGCCGATGCGATCGAGTACGTGAAGGCTGCCATCGACGCGGGCCAGAAGGTCGACGAATTCGGGCCACAGCTGGCGTTCTTCTTCAACGCGCACAACAACTTCCTGGAGGAAGTGGCCAAGTTCCGGGCGGCTCGGCGCATCTGGGCCAAGATCATGCGCGAGCGATTCGGCGCGCAGGACCCGAAAAGCTGGCAGCTCCGCTTCCACACGCAGACGGCGGGCTCGACACTGACGGCACAGCAGCCGGAGAACAATGTCGTGCGCGTGACGCTGCAAGCCCTGGCGGCGGTTCTCGGCGGCACGCAGTCGCTGCACACCAACTCGCGCGACGAGGCGCTGGCCTTGCCTTCGCAGAATGCGGTCGAGGTGGCGCTCCGCACGCAGCAGATTATCGCTTACGAGTCGGGCGTGGCCGACACGATTGATCCCCTGGCCGGCTCATTCTACGTCGAGGCCCTGACGGACGAGTTGGAGAAGCGCGCGCTGGCGTACATCGAACGGATCGACGCGATGGGCGGCGCGGCCAAGGCCATCGAGGCGGGTTACGTCCAGAACGAAATCCAGGACGCGGCCTACGGCGCACTGCGCGCGATCGAAGGCGGGGAGCAGGTCGTGGTCGGCGTGAACAAGTTCCAGCGCCAGCACGATGGGCTGCCGTCCGATCTCCTGCGGATCGACGAAAAGGTGCAGGCCGAGCAGATCGCAAATCTCCGTCAGGTCCGGGCAAGGCGGGACCAGGCCGCAGTCGACACGCTCCTGTCGCGGATTCGTGCGGCCGCGCAAGACCCCGGCGCTCCACTGATGCCGCTTTTTGTCGAGGCCGTGTCTGCCTACGCGACCCTTGGCGAGATCTGCAACACCTTGCGCGGAGTGTTCGGGGAATACCGGCCGTAACGAGATGAAAAAACAACCTACCAGTCGCATGTGTTTTATCTGTGGGGAACGCAACCCGGGCGGCGTGCATCTGCACTTCTACGAGCAGGACGACGGTACGATCCTGGGCAAGTTCACCGGGCAGGACATCCACCAGAGTTACCCGGGCCGTATGCACGGGGGCGTGATTACTGCTGCGCTCGACGAAACGATTGGCCGCGCGATCATGATCCGCTACGGCGAAGCGATCTGGGGCGTGACCGTCGAGCTCAACGTGCGCTTTCTGAAGCCCGTGCCGCTCGGCGTGCCCTTGACCATCCTGGGACGCGTCACGAGCGACAAATCGCGCATTTTCGAAGGCTCGGGCGAGCTGATCCTGCCGGACGGGTCGGTTGCCGCCGACTGCGTGGGCAAGTATGTCAAAATGGACATCACGAAGATCGCGGACTTTGACTACGAGCGCGAGGAATGGTACGTCCGGCCCGACCCGGAGCCGGCAGCCGGCGACGCGACAGCTACACCCGAAGAGGCAGCCTCATGACCATCAAGAAGATCGACCACATTGCCATTGTGGTGGAGAACCTGGAGAACGCACTGGGCGTCTATCGCGACGCGCTGGGCATGACCGTGACCGACGTGCGCGAGATGCCCGAGCAGGACGTCAAGATGGCGTTCCTGCCCGCGGGTGACAGCGAGATCGAGCTGCTCGAACCACTCCACGCGGACAGCGGGATCGGCAAGTACCTGGCGAAGCGGGGGGAAGGGCTGCACCACGTGTGCCTGGAGGTCGACGACATCGACGCGACCCTGGCCGACCTCAAGGCCAAGGGTGCGCAACTAATCGACGAGACCCCCAAGCAGGGCGCGTATGGCCGCATTGCCTTCATCCATCCGAAGGGCGCGCACGGCGTGCTCGTGGAACTGGTGCAGCGCGACTGAGATGAAAAGCGCTCCTCGCCGGCTGAGCCCGCTACGGGACAGCGTGCGCGCCATGCGGTGGCAAAGCTTACTGGCGCTCAACCGGCCGCCGGACCAAGCGCTGACGCCGGCCCAGGTTGAGGCCAACATCCGTCACCTCGTCGGCGACATCGCGTGGTTCGGTGTGGTGTGGGGCAGCATCGTGTCGTTTCTCCAGGTGTACACGGTGCGCCTCGGCGCGTCGTCGCTGCTCGTCGGCGCGATCACCTATGGCCCGGCGCTGATCGCCATCTTCTGGCAGATCCCTGCCGGCCGGCTCATCACCCGCCGCGGTCACCGGATGCGCTGGGTGCTGCTGAGCGGCCTCGCTTACCGCGGCATCTTCCTATCTGTCAGCCTGATCCCGTTCTTCGTCGCCAGCGTCACTGCCCAGGCCACCGCTATGATCTGGGTGCTGTCGGCCTTCATCACAAGCATCAGCAACGTCTCCTTTCTTTCCATGATGGCCGACGCGGTCACTGCAGACCGCCTGGCGCGGATGGTCGCGCTGCGTTTTGCCGCGTTCGGGCTCACGAGCACCCTGACCGTCTTGCTGGCCGGCCCTCTGCTTGGGCGGCTGCCTTTCCCTCTCAACTACCAGGTGCTCTTTTTCCTCGGCTTTCTGGGCTCGATGGTGAGCTGGTGGCACGTCAACCAGATGCACGTGCCCGACCCCGCGCCGCAATCCGGCGTACAGCCGGCCTTCTGGCGCGAGTTCAGAGGCATCATCCGTTATCCGCGATTCCTCCGTTTTCTCGTGTCGGTGTTTGTCTTGCAGCTGGCTCTCGGTATGATCGCGCCGCTCTTGCCCTTGTATTGGGTGCGAACGCTAGGCGCGACGGATCAGCAGGTGAGCCTGGTGCTCAGCACCGCCACAGGGATGATGGTAGTGGGGTCCTTGTTGATGCGGCGGGCGGTGAGCCGCGTCGGTCGGGAGGCGGCCCTGGGTTTCGGCGCGCTCGGCTACGCCTTCTATCCGCTGCTCACGTCGCTGACGACCTCGGTATGGATGTTGATTCCGTGGGCCGCGATCGCCGGGCTGTTCAGCGCGGCTATCAACGTCAACCTGTTCGACAACGTTGTGGCCGTGACGCCGGACGAGGAGCGGACGAACTATATGTCCGTTTACAACACGGCACAAAACAGCGGTCTGTTCGTGGGACCGCTGATTGCCGGCCTGCTTGCCCAAACGGCCGGCGGGCCGGCGCTCGGGCTGCAGGTTGCCGCGGGCGCGACGATTGCGGCTGCGGCGCTGCTGCTGTCCAGGGCGAAACGCGGCGAGATCGGCCGCTGATGCAACTGATCGCATTGATCTGCCCGATCTTCGTGGATATACCGGATATCAGCAGGTCGGTCACACCAGTTAAATGGGCTGTCCATTCTTATCCACGGGCACGCTGAAGCGGAACGTGCTCCCCTTGCCGGGTTCGCTCTCCACCGTGATCGTCCCGCCGTGCGCCTGAACCAGCTGCTTCACGATGGCCAGCCCTAACCCGTAGCCGCCTGTTTGGCGGGCGCGTGACCGGTCGGCCCGGTAGAAGCGGTCGAACACGTGCGGCAGATCCTCGGGCGTGATGCCCTCACCCGTATCGCACACAGAAACCCACACGCTGCCGTTCTCACCGAGCGCTGAAACGCCGATTTCTCCGCCCCCGGGCGTGTGCGCCAGCGCGTTATTCAGCAGGTTGCGCAGCACCTGGCCGATCCGTTCCCGATCAATGTCGACTTCAGGCAGGCCGGTCGGGACATCAACCGCCAGGGTGACACCCTTGGCGTCGGACTGGGGGCGCAGGATTTCGACCGCCTGCGCAACCACGTCGGACAGCGGCGTGGGAGTGCGCACGAGCGTGAGCTGCCCTGCCTCGGCCTGCGCCAGTTCATGGAGGTCGAGGACCAGGCGGTTGAGCAGCATGGTCTCTTCATACAGGTTGTCGACGAGCGCCGTGTCGGGCGCGATCAGGCCGTCTCGCACCGCCTCCAGATAGCCGCGCAGGTTGGTCAGGGGCGTCCGCAGCTCGTGCGCCACGTCTCCGACCATGTTGCGGCGCAGCTGTTCCTGCTGCTCGATGTTGCCCGCCATGCTGTTGAACGCGACGGCCAGCTGGCCCAGCTCATCCTGCGACTCGACGGGCACGCGGGCGGAGAGGTCGCCTTGCGCCATTCTCTCCGCGGCGGTCGTCAGGTGTCCGACCGGCCGCAAGATGCGCCCCGAAACAAACAGCGTAATGACGACGGCCGCCAGCCCGGCGACCAGTGCGCCGAACAAGACCGAGCGATTGACCGCCTCGATGAAGGCCGCGTCGGGATTGGGCGGGCCGCCGAGGGGATCGAGGTAGAGTGCGGCGATCGCCTGTCCCGAGTCCTCGATGACGGCTCGGGGCGGCGGCCACCGCGTGCCCACCATTTTGCCGACCAGCTTGTTGTCGCTGTCGGCCAGCACCTGGCCCCCGGCATCGGCGAGCACCACACGCTGCCCTGCCAGCTGCGCCAGTTGCGTGATCTGGCCCTGGACGCCGCTCCAGCCGCCGTTTTCGTCGTAGAAGTGTGCCAGGACAGCGCCAATGCGCCGCCCATCGACGGGGCTCCGCCGCTCGACATAGCGCTGGAACTCGCCCTCCGTCCGCCGGGTCGCAACGTATGCGGTCACCCCGACGGCAATCAGCACGACGAGGATGGTCGCCACGAACAGCCGGACTCGCAGGCTACGCAGTGTGCGCATCGTCCGTCCCGGCGTCATCCGACGGCACTTGACCGGGCCGCGGCGTCTCGAAGCGGTATCCCAACCCCGGCACGGTCGCGATGTAGCGCCAGGAGGAGCCGCTCGGTTCGATCTTTCGCCGCAGGTTCATGATGTGTACGTCGACCGTGCGCTCCACGCCGTCGTAGTCATACCCGAAGGCCCGATCGAGGAGCTCGGAGCGCGAAAACGCCCGGCCGGGTTCCCGCACCAGGGCTTCGAGCAGCCTAAACTCGGTCGGAGTCAGGTTCGCCGGCTTGCCGGCGCTGGTGACCTCGTGCCGTAAGAAGCTGATGACCAGGTCGCCATAACGCAAGTCGTCCCCCGGTGTTTCGTCCGGATAGGCTCTTCGCAGAACAGCACGGACGCGCGCCACCAGTTCCCGGGGATTGAAGGGCTTGGTGACATAATCGTCCGCCCCGAGGTCCAGCCCCCGCAGCTTATCCTCGTCCGCAGCCCGTGCCGTCAGCATGACGATCGGCACGCGCGACTCTGCCCGCAGCAGCTTGCAGACGTCCAGACCGGAAAGCTCGGGCAGCATCAGGTCCAGCACGATCAGGTCGGGCCGGCGCCGCCGGGCCGCATCGAGTGCTTCCTGGCCATCGTACGCCGGCAGCACGCTGTAACCGTCGCGCTTGAGGTACAGGGCCACCAGGTCCACGATCTTTTTGTCGTCGTCGACGACAAGAATGCTTCGGTTCATAGCTTTATCTTAGCCTGCCTGTCAAGCCCGCTTCTCGGCGCTCGGGATCTTCCGGGTCGTGATCTGAAGATGGGCCACTGACTGCACTGATGAAATCGATTCTCTTGAGCCGTCCACGAAGGACGGGGTAGATCAGTTCGATCCATTCAATCGGTGTCCCATTTTCGTCCGCCGTTCTCTGGCTGGGCAAGGGAAATGTCTCTTTAAACCCCTGCCCGGGTTTATTGCACCGCTGTTGGCCGCGCGCCCAGGGTGATCGTCAGGTTGGCTTGCTTGCCCCCGGGTCGCAGCACGGTCACCGCGATCTTGTCGCCCGGCGACTTGTTGCTCTCCAGGTAGATCAGCAGATCGTCAAACTGCTTCACGGGCTGACCGTCGACGGCCGTAATGAGGTCGCCGCCGCCCGGCAGATAGGCCACGCCGCTCTGGTCGACGCCCAGGACGACGTTAGTATCGCCGGCGCTGGCGCCGCTCAGGCCGGCTCTGTCCGACGGCCCGCCGCTGACCACGTCGATCACATACGCACCCCGTACATTCTTTGGTAGCCCGAGCGCCTCTGCCCATGCGGGCGAGTAGGTCTGCCCCCGGATGCCGAGATACGCGTGCGTGTAGCCGCCGTCCTTGATCAGCGACGGCACTACCCGCTGTACGATGTTGACCGGGATGGCGAACCCAACGCCCGAGTTGACCCCCGAGCTTGCGGCCGCGATCTGGAAGTTCACGCCAATCACCTGGCCCGCCTCGTTGAGCAGAGGCCCGCCCGAATTGCCCGGATTGATCGCCGCGTCCGTCTGGATCACCTGCGGGATGCTGAAGCTACTCGAATTGGTCGGGTCAGAGTTCAGGCTGCGGCCCACCGCGCTGATAATGCCCGTGGTCATCGTCCCGACGAGGCCGAAGGGGTTGCCGATGGCGATGGCCCGTGCGCCCACCTTGACGTCACTCATCTGGCCCCGCTCCGCGGGCACCAGGTCGACCAGCGATGGGTCCACCTGGATGACGGCCAGGTCGCTGCCGGGATCCGTCCCGACTACCTGGGCCGGCACTTCGACGCCGTCTGCAAAGGTGACGTTGAGTTGGTCAGCACCCTCCACCACGTGGTTATTCGTCACGATGTGGCCCTGCGCATCCCACACCCAGCCCGAGCCCGAGCTTTCGGGCACGGCTGCGCTCGAACCGAAGCGCGAGCGGGCCACGTTGGTCAGGTTTTCGATGTAGACCACCGAGGCGTTGACCTTGTTGTAGACGGCCTCGTTGATCTGCGTCTCTACGTCAGCGCCGGGCGCAATTGTGATGCTGGCCGGTTGGCCGGTCCGCATGGTCGTCGCTTGCGCCGTGGGCGCAGTGCCTTGGCGTCCGGAAGTAGTGGACGCTGCAGCAGATGCTGCAGCGGACGTTGAGGTCGTGCCCTGCCCCGACACGCCGGCAAGGAGTTCCACGGCCGGCGCCAGCGATGCGCAACCCGACATGATCACTGCCGCAATCATTACGATCAACAGCGAGCCACTTATCGATCTCTTTCCCATCGTATTCCTTCCTTGACTTTCAATTCGCGTTATGAGCGACAGCTTGTGAGCGCACTAGCGCCCGCATCCTCTGATCCGCCGCGCTGTTCCTTCACTCGTATCTCAGCGCGTCGATCGGGTTCAACCGGGAGGCCCGGTTGGCTGGATAGAACCCGAAGAAGATGCCGATCCCCAGCGAGACGCCGAGAGCCAGTATCACGCTGCTCGGCAGTCACGAGGGTCCGCGAGTACCCGATCAGCGGACCGACGAAGCGCGCGCCGCCCACGCCGAGCGCGACGCCGATCAACCCCCCGGCCACGCTCAGCACGATCGCCTCGGCCAGAAACTGCATGAGGATGTCGCCTCGCTTTGCGCCGACCGCCTTGCGAAGGCCGATCTCGCGCGTTCGTTCGGTGACCGACACCAACATGATGTTCATGATGCCGATGCCGCCGACGAGCAGCGAGATGGCGGCGATGCTGCCCAGCAGCGTCGTAAAGGTCCCCGTCGTCTGCTCCACGGTGCTGAGGATATCGGCCTGGTTCTGCACGGTAAAGTCGTTGTCGGCCCCGGTCGCCAGGCCATGCAGGCTGCGCAGGATCGCGATGACCTGTGCCTGGGCCAGGTCCATCTCCTCGGCCGACTTCACCTGCAAGTTGATGGTGCGGACCGTGTTCGTGCCCGCGCCGCCCAGCTTGATCTGAGCGGTCCGCAAGGGCAGGTAGATCACGTTGTCCTGGTTGTTGGGTCCGTTCTGGCCCTTCGCCTGCAGCGCGCCCACCACCGTGTAGTTCTGGCGGTTGATGCGGATCGTCTCGCCGACCGGATTAATGCTGCTCGACCCGAAGAGGTCCTCGACCGCGGTTGGGCCCAACACTGCGACCATTGCCAGGTCGGCGTCATCTTCCGGCGCGATGAACCGCCCGTTCTTCAGCTTCACATTCCGCACCGTCGCATAGTCGGCCGTGACGCCGCTAATGCTTGGCGAAGCGGTCTTGCCGCTATAGGATACGGTCGTGCTGTTCGCGCCGTATTCGGGAGCGATCAGCTTGACTGCGGTAGCCAGGCCCCGGATCGCTTCGACGTCCTTGTCCGTCAGCTTGCGCTGGTTCTGCTGCAGCCCTTGCCGCGAGAAGCCGAAGTTCGTCTGCGAGCTGACGGTCAGCAGATTGGAGCCGAGCGATTGGAACTGGTCGACCACCTGCGCCTGTGCACCCTGGCCCACCGCCACCAGCGCGATCACCGCGCCGACGCCGATCACGACGCCGAGCATGGTCAGGAACGAGCGCATCTTGTGTGCGAAGAGCGAGGTGATGGAGACCCGCATGACCATGAGCAGTTTTCTCACATCAACCTCCTAGCGCCCCAGGCCCGGCATACCCATGATCCCGCCGCCGACGCGGAAGTTTCGGTTGTTGCCCGTCCCGGTGCTTGACGACATTTCGACGACGACCTGGTCGCCCTCGTTGAGGCCGGAAGTGATCTGGGTATAGGTGCCGTCGGAGAGGCCGACCTGGACGGGCACGGCTTGCGGCTCGGCGGTGCGGGTTGAGTTGGTCGGCGACGAGCACCTGGTACATGCCGTTGGACTTGGTGAGGGCCATGGTGGGCACGAGCAGCGCGTTCTGGGCCTCGCCGGTGGCGATCTTGACGTTGGCGGTCATGCCGACGAGCAAGGCGCCCGTGAACGGGGCCTTATCCGCGCCTTGCAGGGAGATGGGGACCTCGTAGACGGTGACGCCGCCCTGGAGGGTGCCCTGCAGGGGCACGTCGCCGACAGACGCCGGTCAGGGTCTGGCCGGGCAGGGCGTCGAAGGTGATCTGGGCCTTCTGGTCCTTCTGGACCGGCGCGGACGGTGGTCTCGTCGACGGCGGCGAGCACCTCGAGGTTGGCGAGGTTGGCCAGGGTGAGGACGGTTGACGCCGCTGGCGACCAGGTCGCCCTGGTTGAGGTTGACCTGGAGCACGGTGCCGTCGAAGGGCGCCTTGAGCTCGGTTGCGGCGAGTGCGGCCTCAGCATCGGCGACGGCGAGCTTCTTCTTGTCGCGGTCGGCCGTGGCCGCGGCCAGCTTCGTCGCATCCGGACCCTTGTCGAGCTCGGCGCGCCCGTCTTTGGCAACTGCCAGGGACACCTCGGCGTCTTTCACTGCCCGTTCGGCCTTGGCCTTTTCGAGCACGTCGCCGCCCTTCGCAGCATCTGCCAGGGCTTTCTGGGCCTTCGCCACGCCCTGCTCGGCCCTGCGCACGCCCATTTGTGCATTCAGCAGGGCTGAGCTGCGTTTGCGTCTGAGCTGTGATGCGGGACTCCTTCGCATCCATCATCTTGCCATATAGGATCAGCAGGCGGTCTTGCGTCTTGGCGTCGGAGTACTTTTCAGCCGCCTTCTGGTTGTATTCTGTGGTCTGCCTTACCCTCGGCGTCCTGCAGCTTTTGGAGCGCGGTCGTGTCCTTGGCGTTTTGCTGCTGGTTCAGCAGATCCGCCTGGGCCTTCACCAGGGAGGTCTTTGCGTCGGCCAGGTTCTGGTTCAGCTGCTCCAGGTCCGGATGGATCAGGTCGTCGAGGCCGCTCTTGGCCGCTTCGAGCTGGTACTGCGCCTGGCTGATCGCCAGGTCGGCCTGCGCGAACTGCACCTCAGTAGGCGGCGTTTGCAGGTCGGTCAGCGTCTGTTCTGCCGACTGCAAGTCACTCTTGGCCTGGTCCAGCGCCTGCTGGTACTCCGCGGGATCCACGCTCGCCAGCACGTCTCCGGCCTTGACCTTGGCGCCCGTCGTCGTGTTCAGCTTCTGCAGCTTGGTCGATCCCGACAGCTTCTCGAACTTCAGGTTTTCGCTTTGCACGGCCTCCAGGGAGCCCGACGACCGTGAGCGCGGCGCTCAGGTCGCCGCGCTGGGCGGTCACGGTCTGGCGCTGGGCCGTGCCGGCGGTCGTGCTGCTGCTGCTCGTCTTCGCCAGACTGGGCAGCGTGCCGCCGTGCGCCTGCAGGTACAGGAACCCGCCGAGGGCCGACGCTCACGACCAGGAGGATCACCACCAGGATGCAATCACAAGCTGTTTCACGACGTCATCCTCCCTGCCGAATGGTGCTGCGCTGCTGTTGTCCGCCACCCTGCGGTGGGCTGCCGCCCCCGTCGAAGAACATCGCCCCGCCCCGGAAGAAGTTGTTGTCGGTGCTTGACGACATTTCGACGACGACCTGGTCGCCGTCGTTGAGGCCGGAAGTGATCTGGGTGTAGGTGCCGTCGGAGAGGCCGACCTGGACGGGCACGGCCTGGGGCTCGGCGGTGGGGTTGAGTTGGTCGGCGACGAGCACCTGGTACATGCCGTTGGACTTGGTGAGGGCCATGGTGGGCACGAGGAGCGCGTTCTGGGCCTCGCCGGTGGCGATCTTGACGTTGGCGGTCATGCCGACGAGCAAGGCGCCGTGAACGGGGCCTTGTCGACGCCCTTGCAGGGAAATGGGGACCTCGTAGACGGTGACGCCGCCCTGGAGGGTGCCCTGGAGGGGCACGTCGCCGACGATGCCGTTGAGGGTCTGGCCGGGCAGGGCGTCGAAGGTGATCTGGGCCTTCTGGTCCTTCTGGACGGCGCGGACGGTGGTCTCGTCGACGGCGGCGAGCACCTCGAGGTTGGCGAGGTTGGCCAGGGTGAGGACGTTGACGCCGCTGGCGACCTGGTCGCCCGGGTTGAGGTTGACCTGGAGCACGGTGCCGTCGAAGGGCGCCTTGAGCTCGGTTGCGGCGAGTGCGGCCTCAGCATCGGCGACGGCGAGCTTCTTCTTATCGCGGTCGGCCGTGGCTGCCGCCAGCTTCGTCGCATCCGCACCCTCAGTGAGAGTCGTGCGATCGCTCTGCGCCTTGACGAGCGAAACTTCGGCGGTCTTGATCGCCAGTTCGGCCTTGGCCTGCGCCAGCGCGTCGCCGCCCTTCTGTGCGTCGGCCAGCGCCTTCTGGGCATCTGCTAGCGACGTGCGGGCAGCCGCAACCGCGGCGGCTGCGGTCTGCTGGGCCAACCGGCGCTCGGCCTGCGCCGTCGCCAGGTTCGCCTGCGCCTCGCCTAACGCGTCCTGTTCGGTTGCAACCGCGTCTGACTGTTCCTTATTCGCCGTGCCCGCAGCCACCAACTGCGCCAATTCGTTCAGCTTCCGCTCGTGCCAGCCGACGGCATACTGCAAGTCGCGCTCGTTCTTCGCACTCACGCCGTTCTCGGTAAGCGTCTGCTGCAGCAGCGCGACCTGCAGGCCATCCTGCGCGTTCTGACCGCGTACTTCAGGTCGGTCAGGTCCGGCGCCTTCAGGTCCGCCAGGTCCTGCTTGGCCTGTTCGACGTCCTGCTGCGCCTTGGTCACCGCCTGGTCGGCCTGGGCGATGTCAAGCTCGGTCGCGGGCGCCTGCAGGTCGCTCAGCGTGGCTTCGGCCGATTGCAGGTTGCTCTTGGCTTGATCCAGCGCCTGCTGGTAGGGGCTGGGATCGACGGTCGCAAGCACGTCGCCCGCCTTGACATTGGCACCCGTCGTCGCATTCAGCTTCTGCAGCTTGGTCGACCCCGACAGCTTCTGGAATGCCAGGTCTGCGCGCTGCACCGCCTCAAGTTGGCCGACCACCGTCAGGGCCGAGCTCAGGTCACCTCGGGACGCGGCAACGATCTGCCTAAACGTTCCGCTGGCGCTCGAAGTGCCGGTCTGTGCGGTGACCGTTCGTTGCCGGACCATCCAGACGCCGCCTGCCACCAGTGCAACCAGCGCCAGCACCCCCAGCACCCGCCAGAATACTTTCATTCGTCCCCTCCCCTGCTCCGCCTGCCGGCCGGTCCGCGCGGCGACATCATTGCGCCGGCGTTGCCTGCGGATTCACGCCGTTCGCATCCCGGGGGCCGCCGAAACCGAACCGCCCTTGCGGGGCGACCTGGACGGAGCGGGCGGTCAGCGTACCATCGGCCGCGGCGCTGCCCGATACCATCACCGTCTCGCCCTCCGACAGGTCTGCCAGCTTGACCGACTGGTTCTTCTCGATCAGAGTCGTGTCCGTGACCTTAACCTGCGTTTCCTTGCCGTTGTTATCCGTCAGCACGAGCGAGCCATCGCCAATCTGCTTGATCGTGCCGAGCACGAACCCGCCGCCCTGGCCGTTCCGCTGCCCGCGGACAAATGCGCCCGGCGTGCCGTTTGCGAGCGGTACCGCGCCCTGAGGCAGGTTGCCGCCCTGGAACCCAGCCGCGCCCGTGCGGAAGGCTGCTTGCACATTCGCCTGTGCCTGCGACTTCCCGTACACCATGCCGCCGTAAAAGCTGGCGCCCGCGATCGCGAGCACCAAGACGATGACCAGAACTGTGAAGATGCCCTTGTTCATTCCTGTGTTCCCCTGTTATGCGTGCTGGGCCGCGGGCGCCGCCCAAGCCGAATTGGTCGTAGGCTGCGTTCCGGGCGGATTTACGGAGTCGCCGACGATCTCGCCGTCGTGGATCCGTACGATGCGGCGGGTATGGGCCGCGATATCAAGCTCGTGCGTGACAAAGACCACCGTCATGCCTTTTTGCTCGTTGAGATCCTGGAACAGGCGGATGACTTCTTCGCCTGCTTTTGAGTCGAGGTTGCCGGTGGGCTCGTCCGCCAGGATTAAGCTGGGCTCATTCACCAGGGCGCGTGCAATGGCGACCCGCTGCTGCTGGCCCCCCGAAAGCTCGTTGGGCCGGTGATGGATGCGGTCGCCGAGGCCGACGCTCTCCAGCGCTTTCACGCACTTGGCCCGCCCGCCGCCGATGCCGGCGTAGATCAACGGAAGCTCTACGTTAGCCAGCGCGGAGGTGCGGGGGAGCAGGTTGAAGCTCTGAAACACGAACCCGATTTTCCGGTTGCGGACGTCGGCCAACTGCCCATCGCTCATGCGGCTCACGTTCTGTCCGTCCAACAGGTACTCACCGCTCGTCGGAGTGTCCAGCGCGCCGAGAATATTCATCAGCGTCGACTTGCCCGACCCGGACGCGCCCATGATCGCCAGCATTTCCCCGCGCTCGACCCTCAGCGAAACGCCGCGCAGCGCGTGGACTTCCAAGTCGCCCATCCGGTAGACCTTGGTGACGTCCCGTATCTCGATCAGCGGAGTGTCGGCCACCACCACCTTCCTTTCGTACCGGGCCTCATCGCCTAAGCGGGGAGCGAAAGGGGCCGGCTCTCCGGTCGCCTTTCGTTCCCCGCATCTATCAGGCGTCGTGCCCTCCGGCTATTCCGATCAGCTAGAGGTTCCCAGGCCCGACGTGCTGGGCGCCGGCTGCTGCTGAGTCCCGTTGCCGCGCAGCCCCGGGAACATGCCGCCGTGACCGCGCCCTCGGCCGCCAAAGCCGAAGCCGTGGCCGCCCTGGAGATACCCCTTATCCAAGCCCTGCAGGAGCCAGTCGGCCTGTTCCTGCGTGATCTTGCCGTCCTTGACGGCCTGGGCGATCTTGTCCTTCATCGCCTGGACCTTCGAGGCGTTCATGGCGGTCTGAACGTCGCTCAGGGTCTTGCCCTGGGCGGTTGCGATGTCGTTCAGCGTCTTGCCCGAGTGGAGTTGTTCGAACAACTGCGTCGGGGTCAGATTCAGCGCCTGTGCGACCGCGTCGAAGGTTGCCGTGTCGCCGCCGCGAAAGCCGAAGCCAAATCCAAAGCCGCGGCCCAACTTGCCCGTGTCCGGTTGACTCGGCGTCGTCGGCGCCGCCTGGCTCGGAGGGGTCCCGGTCTGCGCGAACGCAGCGCCGACCGACACTACCCCGAGGATCGTGACGAGTGCCAGCACGCCCATCACAAGCGCGAGTTTCCGCTTCGTCATCTATT
Source organism: uncultured Chloroflexia bacterium (assembly GCA_963810095.1). Taxonomy (GTDB): domain Bacteria; phylum Chloroflexota; class Anaerolineae; order CG2-30-64-16; family CG2-30-64-16; genus JALOOB01. Next base: position 265,849 of record CAWEMM010000002.1, read on the forward strand.
ACCCTCCTTTTCTGGTTTACCTATTAGGTGTGCCTGACCGGAGGTATGCCTCGCCTGTCGCTCCAAACTTAACAGAGGCATGTAAAGATTCGATAAAGACGGTGTTTGCTTCCCGTTGAGGATGCATGGTTTGGGTCGGATGAAGACAGAACCCGGGTGCAGTTGCCGGCCGTAGCAAGCCTAATTCGAACCTAACATAACCTTTATCACTTCTTTACAGCCGGGCGGTACGATCGTCGTGTTGTTGCAAACGATTGGCAATAAGTTCGGGCAGGGCCCTGTGGAGTGTGAATGATGGTTGAACCAAGCGATCACGCAGCGAACGTCCAGGCGCGCAATCGCCGCCGCAAACGCGCGGCATGGAAGTCGGGCCTGATCCTAACAGGTCTCGGGAGCGTCGTGCTGGGCGCCGGCTACCTCGCGGGGGTGAATGCGCCCGCCGTGGCTCAGTCCAGCACACCGCAGGCGGTGGCTCGGTCTGCCGGCGCCGCCGCACCGGCGCAGGAGAATCTCTCCGGCCAGCCGGCGCGGCCGCGTTCTGAGACGTCGGAAAGAGACAGCAACGAACGCGATGAGCTGCAGGCGCCCCAGGCGAGCGACAGCTCACAGCCGGGTCTGTTGGTGGGTTACGACGAAAATGGCAACGCGGTCTACCTGACGAATGATGGGCGGCTGGTTATCGGCGGCAGCGCCAGCAGCGGCTCGAGCAGCCAGCCCAGCCAGCAGTTCGGCGGACGGTCGAGCGGCCGCGGCCTCGCCCAGCAGCCCGGCTTCAGCCGCCCGCTGACGCGCTCGCGGGGGTCGTGACGGTGGCGCGGGGCTTGGCGGAGCGGCGCTTCCGGGCGATGAACACGGACGTAGCCGCATGGCTGTGGGCCGAGCCCGGGCCGTCCGACATTTGGCTCCCGGAAGTGGAGGCGTTCTTCGCCGAGGTCGAAGCAGAGCTGAGCCGGTTTCGCCCCGATTCGGGGTTGAGTCGTCTCAACGCTTCGGCGGGGCTAGGGCCGCAGAAGGTCTCCGCGCTGCTGGCAGAGGTGCTCGGGCTTGCGCTGGACGCGCAACAGCACACCAATGGGATTTTCGATCCCGCAATCCTGGCCGCACTTGTCGCGGCAGGTTACGATCGGAGCTTTGAGTTGCTGGGTGTGAGCGATGCGCACGACCTTTCCGCCGCCGGGCGTCTTGGCGGGGCCCCTCTATCGAGGTCGGGCATCGAGTTGAATCGCGTGCAGGGCACGGTGACACTGCCTCAGGGTGTGCAGATCGATCTGGGCGGCATCGCCAAGGGTTGGACCGTGGATCGTGCCGCGACGTTGCTGGGCGCGTGGGGGCCCGCCCTGGTCGATGCCGGCGGCGATATCCGCAGCACCGCGGCGCCGGGAGGCGAGCCGTGGCCGGTCGCAGTAGAGAACCCCTTGCGACCTGACGAGGACCTGGCAGTCGTGCATCTCGACGGCAACGCGGTCGCCACCAGCAGCGTGATGCGGCGCAACTGGACCGCGGGGGGCAGGAAATGCACCACCTGATTGATCCGCGGACGGGCCGGCCCAGCGAGAGTGAACTGGCGAGCGTGACGGTGCTGGCGCCGACGACGATGAAGGCTGAACTGACGGCAAAGGTGGCGCTGATAGTGGGGCGTGACGAGGGACGGGCGTTTATCGAGCGTGAAGGATTGGACGCGCTGTTTGTGAGCAGGGACGGGCGCGTCGACAAGGTGGGGAGGAAACAGACATGGCAGTAGCGGAGAAGGGTTCGGGTGGCATTCCGGCGGTGGACCCGTGGAGCATCGTCCTCGGCGGGCTGGTGACGTTCGGCCTGGCCGCGGCCGGGTTCATTCTGGGGGTCGGGTCGGCGGGGCGGGCAGGCGAGACCCAGTCATTCTGGTATCTGAGCCGCTCGGCCGGCTTCGTCGCCTACCTGCTCCTTTGGGGCTCGGTGGTGTGGGGCTTGCTGCTCAGCGCCAAGCCGGGCGGCCGGCTGCGCACCCGGCTGCAGGCGCCGGGGCTCTTCGACGCCCACCAGTTCCTGAGCAATGCTGCGCTGGGCTTCGCGTTCTTCCATGCGTTGGTCCTCATCGGAGATCGCTACGCCAGCTTCCCGCTCTCTGCCATTCTGGCGCCCTTCGCCGGGACCTATAAACCGGCCCTCGTCGCGCTGGGCCAGATCGCACTTTGGCTGTCGCTCTTCCTCAGCCTGAGCTGGGTCGTGCGCAGGCAGATTGGGCAGAAGCGCTGGCGAGCCTTCCACTATGTCAGCTTCCTGGTCTACTGGATCGCGCTCCTGCACTCGGTTGCGATGGGCAGCGACACGAAGCTGTTGTGGGCGAAGTGGCTGTACATCGGGACGGCGGCGGCAGTGGTGTTCCTAACGGGGTACCGGGTGATTCGCACCGGCAAGGACGCTCGAGCGATCCAAACGACCTCATAGACCGGTCGAACTGGGATCTGCCGGCAACAGACCTCCCAGATCTCACCGTCGGCCACGCTGACGTCGAGTTGGGAGGTCTTTTTCTATCTGAGCAGGAGCGGCAGGTAGCGCCCGCAGTTTCCGGCCGGTGCTCCCGAGGACTTCAAACGCGCCGATGTCGCAGGCCGGCCCCTGCGGCCGCGCCGTGCCGCTTGGTCGGCTGGCGGGCAGCCTGCAGATCCGGCCGCGTCCATGGCAGGGCTGGTTGCGGCCCAGCGGCATGGGTCAAAGTCGGCCCGCCGTTGGCCGCCAGCCTCTCCAGCCCGCTGCTTGTATTGACGAGGTCGCCCGGCCCCGTGAGCCCGCAGCTGTTGCCCGTCTCCAGATTGTGGCCCAGCGAGGTAACCGTCCCTCCGCTGTTCGTGCAGTTGCCTGCAACGCCGTCGATCAGCGTGGCCTTCAGCGAGAGCAAAGCCGTGTCGTTGAATAGCTGCGCACCGGTGCCCGGCCCGCTTGCGCTGTTGTCGGCAAAAGTGACGTATTCGAGCACCGCCGACGCACGGTTGTACAACCCTCCGCCGTCGTCGCTTGCGCGGTTGCCCGAGAACGTGTCATTGGCCAGGCGGAGGTTGCCGCTCGCGTGGTCGAGCCCGCCGCCGGTGCGCGCCGAGTTGCCCGCAAGCAGGCTGGCCGCGAGCCCCAAGGCCCCGTTGTTGTAGATAGCACCGCCCGCGCCGGTTGCGACGTTGCCCGCGAACGTCGTCGTGATCACCGATGCGAGCGCGCCGGTGCCCATGTTCGACAGCCCCGCACCCTGTTCCGCATGGTTGCCGGCCAGGGTCGAGAGGCTAAGGTCGAGCGACGTGAGGACCGCGCCCGCATTCAGGATGCCGCTTCCGCCATTATCCCGGATTTGCAGGCGCGTGAGGGTCGCCCTGGAGCCTTCGTTCGCCACACCGCCGGCCGCATTGTTGCGCACCGCACCCCCATCGTAGCTCAGGGTCGCCAGGTTGCGGCTGAGGATGCCAAAGCCGCCGGTATTGTCCGCAACCTTCACGTCCACCAGCGTTGCGGCGCCGCCATCGATCAGCAGGCCGCCCCCCGCGTTCCCGTCAAATGAGCTTCCCGTCGCGTGCAGTTGGCCCAAGACGACGGCGCCGCCTCCGATGTTTGCGGTGACCGCGACATTGGTGAGTGTCAGAGCAGCCGTCGGTCGCACCAGTACGCCGCCGCCCGCGTCTGGGCTCGCCGCACCCCCGCGCACGCCTGCGCCCGCGAGGGTCAGCCGAGCGCCGGGCCGCGCGTCAAACGCCCGGTCGCCGTACGCGCCGTCCACGACAATCAGGGCGGGGCCATCCCCGCTGATGGTCAATCCCCCCAGCACATCCAGGTCACCGGTCTGCGACGCGTCCTCGCCGGGCCCGGTGCGGTCGAGCACGAAGGTTGCCGGCCGAGGGATGGCCGGGCTGAATCCGATCACGTCGGCCCCGCTGCCCGCCGGGCAATCAAAGGTCGCCTGGTCGGTGTTCGCCGCAATGACGGCCTCGCGCAACGAGCACGCGCCGTCCGCGGCGATCGAATCGGTAGTCGTCGTCACGGTAATCCCCGCCGCAGCCGCACCGCTGGCCGCGCTCGAGGGCGAAAACCAGGGCCAGCAAGATCGGAAATACGCCGAGTGAGGGGTTTCGGGTCATCTGCCTTCTCTCTGACAGCCCGCCGGAGAGTAGAGCCGAGGCACCCACAGGGCGCCTCGGCTCTGACGCGATTTGCCGTCGTTGCTCACGGCGAGTTAGGGTTTCGCGACGGTGATCGTCGTACCGTTGCTGTCGCCGTCGGGATCATGGTTCGCGCCGGCCTGGTAGGCCGAGCCGCTCAGGTTGATGCCCGACACGCTGAACGCGACGGTGGTCGTTCGCTTCGCAAGCGTTCCGGTCGAGACCGCGCAGCGTCCGGTTAAATCGGTCGTGCAGGTGGTCGTCCCGCTCGCGCCCGACCAACTGCCGCTCACCCTGGCCCCGGAAACCGGCACGTGGCTTCCGCCGTGCACCTCGATGCTCACTTTCGCCGTCCAACTGCTGCTGCCGGTCGTCGTGCTGCGATCGAGGTCGCCCGCGTGAACCGAGGGCGAGCCGGCCGGGGTGGTTGTCGGCGTCGCAGTACTTGCCGCTGTCGGCGTAGCCGTGCGGGTGGCCGTGGGCGTCGCTGTCGGCATGGCGGTTGCCGTGGCCGTAGGCGTCGTCAATGCTGCGGTAGCCGTGGCGGTAGGCACCGGCGTGTCGGTAGGCGCGGCGGTTGCAGTCGCGGTCGGAGCAGGCGTATCGGTCGGGAGGGTCGCGGGCGTCGGGCCGGGCGTGGGCGTGGCGCCCGCCTGCAGCCACCGGTACGCCGCCAGGGCGTCGATGCGCCCCGCGCCAAAGGTGTTGTCGGGCCCTGCCGCGCCGAGATCGACTGCGGACTGGATCAGCGCGGCGGCCTGCTGGTCGGCGGTGAGGTCGGGGTAGGCGCTGAGCAGCAGCGCCAGCACGCCGGCCGCATGGGGGGCCGACAGCGACGTGCCACTGGCCGGCGTGTAATTTCCCAGCAGGTCCGCGGTGCGCACGTTCACGCCGGGCGCGACGACTTCGGGGTAGGTCACCGACGCTTCGCCGCACGCGGACGGTCCCCGGCTGCTCGCGGCGTAGATCAAGTCGCTGTTGTTGGCGGCGCCAACCGCAAACGCCTCCGGGTAGTTGGCCGGGCTCACGCTGGTGGAGCCGTAAGGCCCGTAGTTCCCCGCTGCAAACACGGGCAGGATGCCCGCCGCTCGCAGCGCTCGCAAATCGGGTTGGAAGGCCAGGTTGCAGCCGACGCTCCCGTAAGCCCACGAGTTGTTCACGATGTCCGCGCCATCCGCAGTCGTGGGGTCGTCGTCCGGGTCGAGCACCCACTGGAGCGCCAGGTGGATGGCGGTGGCGGTGGCCGAACCGGCGTCGTTGAAGATTTTGGCGGCAATCCACTGCGCGTCGGGCGCGACGCCGATTGACGTGCCGCCCGCGTCACCCCCGACTAGGATGCCCATCGTCCACGTGCCATGCCCGGTCTTGTCGTACGGCGTCGTGGCGTGCTGGCCGTACGGGTCGTACCAACTACTACTGCCGCCGCGCCAGCGACCGCTGAGGTCGGGGTGGGTTGCGTCCACACCGCTGTCCAGCGCCGCGACGACGATCCCCTGCCCGCGCACGTTCGCGTCCCACAGGCTCGGCGCGTGGATGAGGTTCACGTTGGCTTCGGGTGGCGCGTAAGCCGGCGCGGCCGCCGGCACGACGTCGATCGCGTCGGGGGTGATGGATACGACTTCGGGCCGCTCGGCCAACTGCCGGATGATGCCCGGTCTAGCCGTCACCGAGAGCCCGTTCTGCAGCCAGAATGGCACGACCGTCGACACTGAACCGTCGGCTTGGCGCTGGGTGAGCCACGCGCGCAGCGGCGCCTGGCTTCGCTCGGCGGCCTGGCGCAGTCGTTCGACGACTACCAACTGCCGGTCTTTGCGGCTTAAGCCGGGCGCCGGCGCGAGATCGGTCTGCTGCACCAGCGTCACGATCGCCGTGACCTGCGCGTCCGGCGCAGCAGCATCGAGCGCCGCCTGCAGCGCCGGGTCGATTTTAGCCCCGTCTGCCCGGCCGGCGCCTGCAGAGCCGGGCAGCAGAAGCACGAGAACGAGCAACACCGCGCTTACGCCTGCTTTTTTCATCATCTGGCGATTCTCCTGTCATTACGGTTCAATCCGGCGGCGCCTCGACCAACTGCTGCCGGGGCCGGGGGTTTACTTGACCACGAGCGTCCCGGTCATGCCCGCTTCAAGGTGCGCCGGCGTTCCGCAGACAACCGTGTAGGTCCCCGCCTCGGCCGGTGCGGCAAACTCCTCGGTCTTCGATTGTCCCGGTGCGGCTTCGATCTCCCAGAATACTTTGGCTTCATCGTCATCGTCGAAGGGCGCGGTGACCTGTTCGCCCTGCTTGATGATCACCCACTCGTGCTCCAACTTGCCGTCGTTCTTGAGCGTCAGGGACACCGGCTGGCCCTTGTCCACCGTCCACGACGTCGGCGCGAACTTGAAGTCTGTCGTGGTTACGCTGATGGCGCTATTCTTTGCAGCGGCTCCCGCGCCGCATCCCACAAGGCTGACTGCCGCCGCAAGGACGACCAGCGCGGATGAAAGTCTCTTCAACATGAGTCAACTCCTTCTGATTAGGCGAGGGCCGCGGCGACTCGGCGGTGCGGCCTGGGGGCACGTCAGAGTCGCAGCTCGCCTCATTGCACCGTCGTGGGCGGCAGGCGCAGCTCGCCGAACTGCAGGGCGACAGGCATACCCGCGCGCACCACCTGGTCGGGGTTCGGATAGAACGCGTAGTAGGTGGCGCCGTTCTTCAGCTTACGCGCGTGCATGTGCTGGTTGGGTGGTGTGAGCACCGTCTTGCCGCCATCGACGATGATAACCGGCATCATCTCGTGGTTCGAGAGCAACGCCTCGGCCTTCGCTTTGTCCACCACCCGGAGTCGGATGTCGACGATGCTGTCCATCATCGAAGGGGCCACCTGCAGCACCTCGACCCCGTACTGCTCGGCAAACGCCTGGACCGAAATGGGCTTGGCATTTTCCAGGGCCTCATGCGCCGGCTCGTGCCCTCCGCCCGCGGGCGCAAGCGCACCCCAGCCAAAGCCGGCCAGGCCAAAAGCAAGGACAAACCCGAGGGCCGCGCCCATCACCAGCCGGGGATCCCAGCGCTTGGCCGGCCCGACCGACCGCCAGGGCTGGGCAGCCGCGAACAGAGCGACGAAGGCGCCCTCCAGCAGCATCGCCAGAAGTCCAACCGGGTACAGCCACTCTTCCACTTCCATGCCGGGGAGGCCCACCGTCCGCGTCACCACGTAGCCGGCGAGTGCGCCGGCCGCGACCCAGAAGCCCAGCACCCAGCCCCAGGTCGCGCCCCGGCGGATGCCGACCGCAGCCGCCAGGGCGGCGACGAAGTTGGCGACGAACAGGTAACCCAGGAGCGGCATTTCCTCGTACTCTGAGGGCGCCAGGAACAGGTGCAGTACCCCGATCAGTATGAGCAGGCCAATGCCCAGCCATTTCAGCTTTCGTGAGGTCATGTTGTCAATCCTTGCTATCTTGTCTCAGCCGGTTCATTGGACCGGCAGCGGCTGCAAGCTGATGTCTCCGAAGGTCACGGCCACTTTCGTGCCGCGCTTAACGGCGTTCCCGCTGTTGGGGAACAGGCGGAAAAGGAGCTTCCCGTCCTCCGGCTTCTCCTGCGGCAAACCATCGTCCGGCGCGCGCAGCACCACTGCGGACCCGCTAACCCCCAGCGCGGGGGATAGGTTGCCCAGCAGCGCTGCGGCCTTCGCCGCGTCCGTCACTGTCAGGCGCAGGTCGACCATGCCGCCGGCCGCAGTGAGGGCCAGCAGGTTGACCCGCAGACCGTATTGCGCCTCCAACTGCTCGGCCGTGAGGGTCGTGCGAGCGGCGGGAGGTGGTGCGGCCGAAGCCGCGTTCGCCGCGCAACCCCCCATCAGGGCTGCAACCAGCAGCAGGGATATGATGACGCCCGCCAGCCCGATCCGGCGCCTGTTTTCAACCACGTTGCACTCCTTTGACGGGCCCCGAGGGACCCAGCCCTCTGTCGCCGTAACGCCTGTCGTTTAGGATGCGAGGATGCCGCTCGGTGTACAATGACGACCCTGGGTCGCAGCCTGCACCGAGCGGCACGCGCTATCTCCCTCAGGGTCCGGCGAGCGGCGACACAGAACGCTTCGACGTGAAAGCGTCGAAGTACATCAGCGTGTTCGTGCCGGTGTTCGTGACCGAGCCCATGCGTACGGCCCCAACCGCCCCCGTGCTGGTCATGGTCAGCGTCTGCGCCTGCACGCCGTTCACGTAGAGTCGCAGCGTGCCCGGGTTGGGCCCCCCGCTGCCCACGGCCTGCCACACGACTTCGAGGAAGTTGTTGCTTGTGCCGCCGAGCAGGTTCGTCCAGGTCGAGTTCGTGTTGCTCGTCCCAGCCTGGATCTGCACCTGCGGCGTCGTCCCCGATAGCCGGTAGCGCACCCGGAACAGCGTGGTGCCGAAGGTGTTCGAGGTCGCGGCGCTCAGGATGTCCTTGCCGGTCGAGCTGTTGCCGTTCGGCCGGAAGTACATGCGGGCGTCGTAGGTGGCCGATGCCGGATTCGTCGCCGTGCCCCAGTTGTACTGCACGTAATTCGTGTTGTTGCCCTGGGATTGCAAGCCGTAGGCGCCCACCAGCTTCGCCGTCGTCGTGACGTTCAAGCGGCTCGTGTTGGTGGTGGAGCGGCTGGACCAGGCGCTGAAGTTGCCGGATTCGAAGCCGTCCGAGAAGATGACGTCGGGCGGCGAGACCGCTAGGGTCGCGGTCCGGATGCCGCTGCTGCCGGTGCTCCAGTTGCCGGCCGCGTCGCGAATGCGTGCGCTGACGGTGTAGGAGCCCAACGCCAGCGAGCCGACCGGAATGGTGGCCGTCGAGCCGGTGAATTGGGTGCCGCCACCAGGCGCCGGATTCGTGCTCGTCGGCGGGTTGATCCAGTACTCGCCGCCGGCCACACCCGCACCGCCCGCATTGTCGGCGGCGCCGTTAATCGTGAGGGTGACGTTCGTCGCACCCGCGGTCGGATTGGGCGACAGGCTGATGCCCGTGAAGGTCGGCGCGGTCTTGTCGACCAGCAGGACCGTGGTTGCCGTCGGGCCCCAGTTGCCGGCTGCGTCGCGCCCGTGCACATAGACCGTGTGGTTACCCTGGCTTAGCGCGTTGATCGTCGTCAGCGGCACGTCGGCCGTCGCGGCTTCGGTCTGGCTGTTGAAGCTGCCGTCGCTGGCCGCGAACGGGAAGCCGGCGCCGTCTGCTCCCAGTGTGTCGATGAACCCTTCGCCGCCTGCGATCGCCGAGGCGGTGTCGGCCAGGGTCGCGGTGACCCGGACTGCCGGCGTGCTAGAGTTGATGCCGAGCGTCCCGTTGTTCGGGTTCGGCGCCGCCGCAACGCCGCTCGTCGCAGGCCCGGTCTTGTCGACGATCAAGCTGATCGTCGCGGGCGCACCCACGTTGCCCAGCGCGTCCGTGCTTTGAACCGAAACCGTGTGCGTGCCCGCGCTCAGCGTCGTGGCGTCGATCGTGGCCGTCAGGCTGGCCACCGGCGCCGAGCTCGTGTTGAGCGTCATGGCGCTGGCGGCGCCGCCGTCAATCTTGTATTGCGCCGAGGCGATGCTGCTGCCGCCGCTGGCGCTGTCGTCCGCGGTGCCACTCAGCGTCGCGCTGCCCGTGCCGTTGCTCGGGTTCGGCGCCAGCGTCAAACCCTTCGTCGCCGGTCCCGTCTTGTCGAGGTTCAGCGTCGCAAAGTTGAACGGCCCCCAGTTTCCTGCCGCATCCTGGCCGCGGATGTAGATCGTGTGGTTGCCGGAAGCCAGCCCGGCGAGGGTGGCGGGGCTCAGACTTGCGGTCACGGCTTCGGCTGCCGAATTGAAGGCTCCGTCGCCGGCCACCATGGCCATCGCCGCGGCGCCCTGACTGTCGATCCGGTACTCGGCCGCAGTGACGTTCGAGCCGCCGCTGGCTGCGTCGCTTACCGACGCGCTGACGGTGACCGCAATCGAGCCGTTGGTCGGGTTCGGTGCGAGGCCCGTCGAGGTCGTCGCCGGGCCGGTCGTGTCATTTCCCGGTGGGGTCGCCGTGCCGACGGTCAGGAAGGCGAGCATGCCGCCGAAGCCGGCCGCACTACTGTTCCTGAGCATCAGATTGGCATCATAGAGCGCAAACTTGCTACCCGCCGTCGCCCCCCCAGGGACGGTCACGATGGCGTCGGCTGTCTGGCCGGGCCCCAACGTCTCGGCCACCAGCCCGCGGCTCATGGAGAACGGGCTGCCGTCCGTCGCCACCAGCACCTGGTGCAGACCCAGCACGCTCATGGAGTGCGGCATGAGGCCCGCGTTGACGAATCGCAGCAGCACCTTGTTGCCCGCCGACGTGGCGATCGCTTCAGTCTGCGGGAACGCCTTCCCGTTGACCAGGAAGTACTTTGGTGCGAAGTTGCGGATGTCAAACGTGGTCGGGTTCGCATTCAGCGCCGGATCGATCTCGCCCAGCACGACTTGTGCTTCGTCCGTATAAGCCGTTGACGGGTCCGCGTAAGCCTGGCCCGCACTGGCAGGTCGCACGACGAGGGTCCCGTACAGACCCATCGCCACCTGCCGCGGCTCGCCGGCCGACAAACCCGCCTCATAGAGGAACGTGCCGGGATTGCTCGCAGTGAAGGAGTAGGTCTTCGACCCGCCCGGCGCCACGCCTGCGGTGTCGGGGACCATTTGCTGTCCCTTGAAGAGCAAGCTGGACGGCTCGGCCAAGTTGTTCGTGAGATTGACGGTCACCACGTCACCCTGGTTGACGATGAGCACCGGGCCCGGCACGCTCGCCGCACTGCCCGCGCTGGAGGCATAGGCCCACACGTTGACGGTTGCCCCGCCCGGCAGAGTCAGCGTGCCCGGCTTCGACCACAAGTTGCAGGTGGCCGCCCCGCCGGCTGACGTGCAGGGTGTCGCCGGCAGGCCCGCGGCCTCTGAGACGGCGGCCGGCACGGCCGCTAACAACGCGGTTGCCAGCAACGCGGCCACCAACAGCAGGAGGCGCGCCGGGAGGCCAGCTCCCATCCCATGCTTGGTACTTGCTAATGCATGCATGTCATTCTCCTTGTTTCCTGCTTGTCAGGCCGCTCAGGGGCAATTGTTGGGCGCGGGCGGGTCGATACGCAGGTATGTGATCGGCCCGGTCATCGTCACGCCCCATGATGTGATCTGATACAGCGCATGGTTGTGCGCGATGATGTAGTATTCGCCGCACTGGTTCAACGTCGATTGGCCGGGCGGCATGGGCCCCGTCTTTCCGAGATACGGACTGCCCCCGTAGAACATGCCATAGACCATGTTGGCCATGTTGGGCACCGTCACCGGAACCGGATTGGTCGCCTCGTCGTAACGCTCCGCGTCATACCACTTGAAGACGACGTCCCAGGTCTGGCCCGGCCCGATGTTGATGGCAAACTTCTCGAACGACATATCCTGGCCGGTCGGGCCGGCCAGCGGCTGCCCGTCGCGGCCGATGACCAGGCCGTTGTTGCCGTGCGGGTGGAACGGGTATTCCTCCGTGCCGACGTTCAGGTAGCGGATGGCGCCGGGCAGGGGATGCGTCGTCGCGTCAAAACCCTTGACGCGTGCCAGCGCTCCGTACGGCTGGGCCGGCAGCCAGTCGGCGTAGTTGTCCGCAATGCTATCGGGGAAGCCGCGGCCGTTGATGAGCCAGTAGCGAGGCTTGTAATTGTTGAGGTTGAAGCTCTTGCCCTGCTCCGCGGCCTGGTGCTGGTACGGGTCGATTTCGGACAGGAGAACGAGGAACTCCTCGCCCGGCGTAAACTGGCTGTCCGCCCGGTTGTACATGAAGTTCGCGCCCATGCTGGGCCGCACGATCAACGCGCCGAACAGCCCCATGCCCACCTGCTTGCGAGGGTTGGTGCCGCTCTCGTAGATGTACGTGCCGGGATTGGCGGCGACAAAGCTATACGTGATGCTCCCGCCGTTCTTGGCCGCCACGTTGGTCAGCGAGGTCAGCGCGCCGCCCGCATCAAACTGCGGCTGGGCGGCCGCGCCGTTGGCCTGCACGTTCTCCTGGCCAGGGAACATGATCGAAGCATCTTCCGAAAGGTTGTTTTGCAACGTCACCGTCACCGTATCGCCCTGGTTGACGCAGAGCACCGGTCCGGGGTGTTGGAAGGGCTTGCCGCCCTCCGAGTAACCCCACATGAACATGGTATTGCCGTCGGGCAGGCTGATATAGCCGGTCTGTGCGCTGAGCGTGAAGGTCGGATTCGGGCTCGCGCCTGTCGTGCAGGCGATCCCGACGGTCGGACCGAGCGCCTGGGCCTGCACGGGCTGCGTCTGCGCCAACGGCGCAATGGACGCCAGCACGGCCACCACCAGCAAGACCGAGCCTCTTCCCATCCATCTGATCAAAGAGTTTCGCATCGTGTCGCTCCTTATGCCATGACCCGCACGCCCGGTTACGTGTTGGGAATCGACTGCTGCGCCAGCGCGCCGGACGGATATACCCGCACCTCTGTGCGCTGCCCGCCAAACCCGCCGTCGGCAAGGTTGTTCGAGCGGGTGAGCTGGCGGTTGTAGAGCACGTAGGTATCGAAGGCGCCCGGCCCGCGGTAGGGCGGCGCATCGAAAATCACGTCGAAGCTCTCACCCGCGCCCATCGTGATAGTGTCGGTCAGGTACTGCGTGTTCGTGCCGTCGCGGCCGCGCATCAGCGTGGCGTCCCGCCCCACGACCCGCATCTTGATCCCCGGCAGCGTCATGCTGGCTTCCTTGAAGCCCAGGTTGGCAAACCGGAGCAGCACCCGCTCGCCGGCATTGCAGTTGACCAGCGCCGAGAGCGGCTGATATTTCAACCGGTCGTACCCGGCCGGCGGAATGAGGTCGCCGTCGGCATCGCGCACGGGGTTGAAAGGATCGATCGAGCCGTTGGGTGCCAGCGTGTCGGGATAGACTCGACCGTTCAGCATCGCGAAGTCGGCCCGGTAGTCGCTCCATTCGGGCAACTGGATGTGTGCGTCGGCCCAGTGCGCCTCGGCCCACACCTCGCTCAGGAACATCGCGAACTCGCGATCAAACCCGGTCGACCCGTCCCCGTCGTTGTACGCATACTTGCCGCTCGGATAGAACGCCGTGTTCCCGTCCTGCAGCGGCCGCACGAATACCAGGCCGGTCATGCCCATGTGCACATGCTCCACGTCCTCGACGTGGCAGTGATACATGTACGTCCCCGGGTCGCGCGGCCGGTAGACATAGGTGAACTCGGTGCCCGCGGGCACCGACACGGAGCCCGTCGGTTCGCCATCGAAGAACGGGATGACGTTGCGGAAACCATGCCAGTGCAGCGTATGCGCATCGAACAGGTCGGGGCGCTGCGCCAACCCCAGGTTGGTGATCTTGACCCGAAAGTCCTTCGGCGCGGCCGGATCGAACTGCTTGGCCCAGAAGATCGGCGCGTTGTGCTGCGCCTTGTTCTTCTGGTTCGACCGCTGCTGATCGGTCAGCCCGGTGATGTTCCGGAAGCCGAAGATATAGGTCGTGAACGGCGGGGGCGCATACGGGTCGGGATGAACGACTTTGCCGTCCCACGTGATTTGCGGCGTCGGCGGCAGGTAAATCCAGCCGTCGGTGCCGCCGAAGAACAAGTCAGGCGGCGCATCCTGCGCCTGGGCCACGCCTTCGGGCAGCAGCACCCGGCGCAGCGCCGGCGAGGCGAGCGCCCGCGGGGCCAGCGCCGCACCAGCAGTCAGCGCGGCCGCGCCCCCTGCGAGCTTCAGGAAGTCCCGGCGGCCGAGACGACGAGAGAACGATTCCCTGCTCATCAATACATCTCCTTGAACTGCGCTCCAGAGTAGGGGGGCCGGCCCGCGGGCCGGCCCCGACTAGTTCCTACGATTGTCAGGGCAGCAGCGTGTCGCCGCGGAAGTCGTCGACCCGTGCATTCGCCGGCAGCTGGATGCCGATCCGGCCGGTGCCAGTGAAGCCGGTGCCTGCGGCCCGGCCGACAAACGCGCCGTTCTTGAAGACGGCCACGCTACCATCGGCGTAGGCGGCTGCAGCCAGCGTATCGCCTGTCACGAAGGCCGCGGTCATCGTTTGGCCACGTGTCGTGTAGCTCAGCCCTCCGTTCGTTGTCGTCGCAACAGTGAGCTGACCGCCGCCGGTGGTCTGGTACTGCACCCGGATGAAGTTGGTCGGCAGCGTCGCGCTGCTGCCAGTCACCTTGAGCACCAGGCCAGAGCCGCCGGCCGGCGCGTTGGCGAACGTGAACGCGACCGCTTGCCCTGCGCCAAACCCGGTGGTCGGCACGTTCCAGAACGCGGCGCCGAGGACGCTGGCGAACGCCTGGTTGCTGTTCACGCGGATCGCCGCCGAGCCGAACGCGGTCACCTGGCTCCAGTTGTTGCCCAGCGTGTTCGCGTTGGTCCGGTTGAAGTTGTCACGGACCGTCAGCGCCGGCAGCGTGGGCGTGGTCAGCGCCAACGTGTCGGTGGCGCTGTTGTTCGCCGTGTTCGGGTCGATCGCGTTCGCCGGCAGCGTCACGGTCGCAGTGTTCACCACTGAGCCGCTGGCGTTATAGGCCAGGGTGGCGTTGGCGGTGAAGGTAACCGAGCCGCCCGCGGGCAGGTTCACGCTGCTGTTGATCGAAGCCGAGCCGCTAGCCGCGCTGCACGCAGCGCCCCCGGCGGCCGTGCAGGTCCAGCTCACGCCCGTCACCGCCGCGGGGAAGCCGTCCGTGACCGTCGCCCCGTTGATCGCGTTCGGCCCCGCGTTGGCTGCCCGGATGGTGTAGATCACCGTGTCGCCCGGCTGCGCGGTCGAGGGGCTGTGCGTCTTGGTGATGCTCAGGTCGCCCGAAGCGAGTTGCGGCAACTCGTCCGCACCCGAGTCGTAGCCGGCGCCGGCGGGCCGCAAGTCGTTGTCGAAGTCAAACGCCGGCGCGTTCACCCCCGTCTTCGAGGCCGCGCCCGCGTCCTTCGCCGGTGACGTGTTGGTCAGGTGGTAGTTGCCCAGCAGGGTCGGCGGCAGGTCGGCCGCAACCATGATCGGGGCCACGAAGTTCGGGTTGTTGCGCCAGACGTTGAACGCGACCGAGAGGTCGAAAGTGGTCTGCACGGCCGGGTCGACGATCTGGTTCGTGGGCGACGCGATCGTGCCTGTGGTGGTCTGCAGCAGCGAATTGGTCGGCGACACCTGGCCGAAGCCATCCGCGACGCCCAGATCCCAGTTGTAGATGTCGCCCGCGCCGCCAATGCCTAGCCCGGTCACCGAGCCCCCGGCACGCGTGCCGGCCCGGTTGTCCCAGAAGATGTTGTTGAACAGCAGCGGGTTGCTGAAGGCGGGCGAGCCCGCAGGCAGGGTGGCCTGCAACTGGTCGCTGTTCAGCGAGGTGGACAGGCCCGCAGGCGCCGGTTGTCCGTTGCTGGTGACCGCGGTCGCCGTGGTCAGGTTCTTCATGAACGTGTTGTTGTAGACTCGCACCTGGGGTGCATCGTTGATGCCGATGCCGCCGCCTTCGTGGGTGGAGACGTTGTTCACGATCATGTTGTTGTACACGTTCATCGGGAAGTTGCCGGCCATCAGGAAGCGCAGGCCGCCGCCGTCGTCGTTGCCCAGGTTCGCCTGGATCAGGTTGTTGTAGATGTCCACCGGGCCAGAGCCGGGCGACAGGGTGGCCGGATTCGCGGGGAGTTGACCCGCGATCATGATCCCGCCGCCTTCGTCGTAGGACTGGTTGAAGTAGATCCGGTTGTGGTGGATCTTGCCGCTTGGGCTGTAGCCATAGACGCTCAGCGCGCCGCCGTACTCGGCCGAGAAGTTGCCGCACAGGTCGTTGTTCGCGACCTCGTAGTTGTCGGCCCCCGCAAAGAGCCCGATACCGCCGGCCAGGTTCGTGCCGCCGTTGTGGATGATCCGGTTGTTGGCGATGCGGACGTTCTCGTTGTGCTGGTTTGTATCCGGCGCAGGCAGGTCAGGCGTGCCGAGGCGGATGGTGCCATAGGCGCCGCCGTTGTTCTCGATCACGTTGTTCGTGATCTGCAGGTACCTGACGTATGCGTTGGCAAAGATCGCACCGCCCTGGGTCTCCACCGCCGGAGGCTGACCGGTTGCGCCGCCGCCAATCTGGTTGATGTTGTTCGGGAAGCCCATCTGATCGCCGCCGCGGATGTCAAACCCGTCGATGGAGGCCCTGAACGAGTTGCCGAACTGGTTGACGTTCGCCAGCAGATAGATCCCTGCGCCTTCGTACACGTTCTGGTTGCCGGCCCACGACAGCGTGGCGATCTTCGCACGCCACGCGTCGGCCAATGCCGTGTCGCCGCCGAAGGCGCCCGCGTCGATGATCGAGCCGGGGACGAAGGTCGTGCCCTGGAAGCCGCCGGGACCCACGCCCTGCAGCTTGATTGGGTTCGAGACGATCAGGTTCTCGTAGTACGCGCCGCGTGGGTTATTGCGCGGATTCGTCAGGTCCGGCTGGCCGGGATAGACGACCACCAGGCCGCCCCGGTAGTTGCCGGGCGCCGCGTCATCGGCTGCACTCTTGTCGATCGCGGCCTGGATCGTGGCGAAGGCCTTGCCCGGCCCCACCTCGTAGACCACCGGGTTGTAGGTGCCGGCGATGATGTGCATGGTCAAGCCGTTGACGGTGCTCTGGCCGTTGTTGGCCGTGACGGCCAGTTGATGCGGGCCGCCGAAGTTGCCGGGAATGCTCGACGGCACCCGGACGACGATCTGCGTGTCCGACCAACTGGTGACGGACAGCGCCGTGTTTCCGTCCAGCGTCACCTTGCTCTTGCTGCCCTGGGCTCCAAAGCCCGTGCCCGTGATCGTGAACGAAGTGTTCGGGCTCACGTTGGGCTTGGAGACCCGGAGCAACTGCGGTGTGGCTGCATCCAGCGTGCAGCTGACCTGGTTCACCTGGCCGCCGGGAAGCTGGACGGTGACGCCGACCTGGGTCGGCGCGAGGTCGGCCGGCACCAACAGCCCCGGAATCGTCTCGAATTCGGCTGCGATCGTCCGGAACTGCGGCTTGTAGTTCGGGTTGAGCACGCCCGGCGTGCCCGGGTCGTTGCCTACAAAGCGGTACAGGTTGGCGCACACGCCCGAGGGCGTCGGGCAACTGATGCGGTTGCTCGACGGCAAGAGCACGTCCCAGAGACCGTTGAAGTCGGATTCGACCGTCTGCACCAGCCGGTTGGTCCAATCATAGATGCCTACCGGCGCGAACGGCACGCCCGCCTTCTCGCCGAAGAGCAGCGAGCGGGGATCGCCCGAGAAGTTCAGGTCGTCGACGACAAGGCCCCAGATGCGTGTGGGCAGCGGGACGTCGGTGAAGACGTTGAAGGTCGGGACGATCGACTTGCCGTTGTTGAGTTGCACCAGCTTCGTGTCGCAGTACGGCCGGGCTTGGCCCTCGTACGGCGACGCGCCGATGTCGAGGAACGTGGGGTTGTCCACGGGCGTCGAGGCCGGCACGGTCACACCGAGGGGCACCGTATTGCCGTCGCCTGCCTGCGGGGCATAGCCATCCGTGCCAAAGTTCAGCACGTCGACCGTGTGCAGGGGGCCTGCGCATGCGGGCGGCGGCACCTGCGGGACGAACTGGTCGCCGTTGGCGATGTTGATGTCCTCTTCGCGCGTGAACTGGTAGGTGGGCTGACCCCGGACGTCCGCGGGCACCTCGACATGGACGAGGTAATCACGGCCGCCGGGCAGCGGATCGAAGGTCCCACCCACGCACACCGGGTTCTCTGGGTCAGTCGCGTCGAGCGTGCCGTTGAAGCAGCCGTCGCCGAAGCCGTAGTTCCCGTCGACCGCCGCGCCGAAATTGGCATCCGGCGTGCCCTGGTCGGTCGCGTACGGCCCGAACTGCACGCCCATCAGCGGCCCCTCCAGACAGTCGGTGCTCGCCGCGGTCACCTTTTGGTCGTTCGGATACGCCAGCGGGTTGCCGTCCACGTCGCGCGCGATGCAGTTGTCGCTGGGCCGCTGCCAAGATTCGGTCACGTAGGTGTTCAGCAGCTTGCCGCGGGAATAGGAGCCGTCCGGCTCCAACTGGTACCAGCCGTCGGCGTCGCAGGGCTTGCTGCCGTCGACGGGGCAGTCGACCGGCTCATACAGGTCGACGGTGAGCCCCGATACCCCGGGTTGCCAGTCTTCGACGGCCGCATAGCGCGGGTCCAGCTCGTTGCGGGTGGTGTCGTAGCTGACCGTGCCGACGATGCCGCCGTTGCGCGGGTCGATCCCGTTCGTGCCGGCCGCATCATAGGCGTGCAGGCCCCAATCGAGGCGCCCGCTCAGACCGATAATCGGCAGCACGCTCACGTCGACGCCCGATCCGAGCACCGTGGTGGGCGCGGCCTGATTGTCGGCCTGGTAGGTGATGCCGGTCGTGTAGTAGAGGTCGCTGTACGCTTCTTCGACCAGCCACTGCGTCATCGGGTAGGCGTTCTCCATGACGTAGTAGCCGTTGGCGTCGGTCGTCACGGCCGTCGCGCCGCGATCCATCAGCGAGTTTTCGCGCTTGCGCATGGTCAGCGTGAAGTTCGGAATGCCCGGCTCGCCGGGGTCTTTGATGCCGTTGCGGTTCGTGTCGTTGAAGACGTAACCGTCGATCTGGGTCCACCAGCCGGTCAGCGGCAGGATGCCCATGTCGACCAGTTCGCCGTTGCGCACGGTGACGTTGAGCAGGTCGAAGATGTAATCCTGCGGCTCGTCCCACCATGAGAGGGTGTAATTACCGTCCGGCACGTTCTTGATGTCGAACGCGCCGTTGGCGTCGCCCTGGCCGACATATACGACGGAGTCGCCGTTGGTCAGGTCCGTAAGTGCGACCCACGGCTCGGGAATCGGCTTGTCGATTTTCGCGCCCGTCATGCCACCCCAGATGGTGCCGGGCAGGCCGAGCCCGCCCTTGGCCGGGACGTAGACCTTGGCCGCGTCGATCACGCCCTTGATCTCGCCGCTGCCGCCGGCCAGCGAATTGCCCGGATTAACAAAACCAAAGAAGGTCGCCGGGAACGGCTCGCCCGCGACGACAAATTCCGTATCGTAGCCGGTCGCGCCTTCCATGACCCAGGCGTCCCAGTCGTGATTGCCTTCGAGCGTCGTCGTCTGAATCCACGTCTGACCGTCAGGCGGGGTCACAGATAAGGCATAGCGGTTGGGGCCCATGTGCGGGATTGCCAGGTCCCCGTTCGCGTCGCTGAGGCACTTCCCGCCGGTGCCCGGAAGCGGGATAGGGAGTTGGTCGGCGTCCAGCGCGCTCGTCGGGATCTCGAACGTCGCGGGATCCTCGCCCTGGTATTTCGTGCACAGCGGGTTGCCGTAGATGTCAGTGGTGACTTCGCCGAGGTAATCGGCGATGTGCCCCTGGAAGCCGGCCAGCCCGTGCTCGGCCGGAGCGTCAGGCGCGCTGTTCACGGGCGATGAGTCCTCGAACACCCAGGTGCGGATGGTCGCATCGGGCACCGGCCATGGCTGGAGCTCGACGGTGAGTGGGCCGGCCGTCGGCATCGTGAAGTGCGCGCCGTCCAACTTATAGCCATCGGCCAGTACCGAGATCAGGTAGCGGCCGTCGGGCAGCGAGAGACCGCTCGCGAAGTCGTCCTGGTCGCCCTGCGTGACGATGGGGCTCGAGCCCGGGACGCCGGCGATCGAGGTCCACTTGCAGGTGCCCGGGTAGCCCGGATCGTTGGGCGTACATGCGCCCGGTAGCGCACCCGTTGTCGGGTCAGGCCGCTGGTCGGTCGTGCCGGTATTGTCCAAGTTGATGATGTACTTGTACGTGGTAATCTTGTCACCCTGGTTCACATGGCCGCCCGGGTGCCGGGGTTCGGTTCTGGCACTTACCACGTCGAGCTGCAGGATACTCGCAGCAGCGAGCAGGCTGCGGGCTTCTTTCTTCACCGGTGCCTCGGCCGCCGCAGGCTGCGCCAGCGCCGGCAGTGAGGTCGTGATCAGAATCGCCAGCAACAGGAGATGCCAGCTCACGCGAAATGACGTCCGGTTTCTTCCCATCGAAGGACCTCCTTGGTTGTACGCCACTTGTCTAACTTTCGAGAAAGGATTGGGCGCTGCGTGTAACGGGAGGGTGGAGCGCCGCTGAGACGCAGAAGAGTGTAGTGGAGCGGTAGGCGGGTTACATCACGCGGTAGCAGGAAAGCGTACCCTCCTTTGGTAGGAGGCCATTTCGTGCGTTTTAGCTGATTCGTCGGCTGACGTGCGAGGCTACTATGAGAATGACGATCGCGGGCGGATGTCGCGGAAGGCCCTCAACAGGTTTTCAGGCCGGTCTTTCTCGACTCATACGGCGGCGCCCGCGGCCACGAGTGCTGCTTGGGTTACCGGATCAACGAACAGGGCGAGCAATATCAGAACACAGGTTGGACACCGGGCAACGATCTGGCAAACCGCCGACGCGGCGTCTCTGCTGACCAGTTCCAGGAGGACGACCTGGGGCTGGTGGTCGTGGGCGATCCGCAACGCATCCCTCAACGTACCCGCTTCGCCGACCACACTCACGCCAGGCTCAGTCTCGAGCACCATGCGCAGGCCGATCCGGTTCTGCGGACGGCCGTCGATGATCAGGACAGTCAGGCGTGTGGAGGGATCGCTCGTGGGCCGCGTCATCATCCTTGTCCCGTCTCCGGAAATTGCGTTCCGAAATTACGCCGTCATGGTGCAATAGTATTATAGCTTAGTGTCCCTGTCCGTTCGTCGCATCCTACCCTGGTAGGATGCGTGTTTCCTCACTTCGTGTGCCGGTGAAGGAGCGACCAGTTCAATGCCCATCCAGGTTCTGATCGTCGACGACCACTCGGTCGTCCGCCAGGGTTTGCGCATCTTTCTTGACATGGACCCCAATATCCGCATCGTCGGCGAAGCGACGAGTGGCACGAGCGCAGTCCAGATGGCGCGGGACTTGCGGCCCGATGTGGTGCTGATGGACTTATTGATGCCGGGCGTAGACGGCATTACTGCCACACGCGTGATCCGCCGCGAACTGCCCGATGTCGAAGTCATCGCGCTGACCAGCGTACTGAAAAACGAGCTCGTCGTGCAAGCCGTCCAGGCCGGCGCAATCGGCTACCTGCTCAAAGACACCGATGCCCCCAAGCTGCGCCAGGCCATCCACGCAGCGGCGGCGGGCGAGGTGCAGTTATCCCCTGAGGTTGCCGCTATGCTCCTCAAGGAGGTGCGGGCGCCGCACGAGATGGAGCACCTGACCGACCGCGAGATGGACGTGCTGCGGCTGGTGGCCCGCGGTCTGGCCAACAAGGAGATCGGCCGCGAGCTTTTCATCAGTGAGACGACGGTGAAAAGCCACGTGAAGAGCATCATGGACAAACTCGAGCTCCCCAGCCGCATTCACCTGGCGCTTTACGCCGTGCGCATGGGCCTGGCGTCGCTCGACCCGAAGGCGCCCTTGCTGAAATGAGCAGTTCCGACCCCGGGCGCGAGCCTGCGGCCAGGCGCCTGGACACGCGTTCGGCCGTGTCGATCTCGGTGACCTTCACCCTGCTCGTGGGCGTCCTCGCCCTCCTCGTGAACCTGGTGTTGGTCAGGCTGGAGCCCCCGGGCGCATACGCGCTCAGATACGATCTGACCGCGGACATTATGCTGGCAGCCATTGCCGGCTTGGTCCTGTACGACCTGCTCCGCCGGGAAGCGTTGGCGAAGCGCCGTGCGGCCGCCCTGCTCCAGCGTGAGCAGGCGGCGCAACAGGAGATCGCGCAGGTACGGGCCAATGAAGATGAGCGGCGCCGGCTCATCCAGATCATGGACACGATCCCCGAAGGTGTCTGCATCATCAGCGAAGACTTCGACATGGACTATGTGAACCCCGTGCTCGAGCGAACGTTTGGCGCGCCGGGGGGCCGGAAGTGCTACGACTACCTCAACGGCTTCGCCGAGCCGTGTGCCCAGTGCCCCAATGACGACGTCTTCGCGGGCAGCACCGTGCGCCGTGAGTGGGTGGATCAGCGGAGCGGGCGGACGTACGAGCTGGTCGACACGCCCATGCCTGCGCTCGCGGGCAAGAGGATGAAGCTGGAGCTGCTCACCGACGTCACCGAGGACGTCGAGGCCCGTAAGCGGACTGAGGAACTGATGGCAGAGGTGGCTCGGCAGGCGGAGGAGGCTCGAGCCGCACGGGCCGACGCCGAAGAACATGCGGAAGAGCTGGAAGCCCTGCTCGACATGTCCGCGCGCTGACGTCGACGCTGCAATCCAGGCCCTTGCTTGACCTGATCCTGTGCGAATTGAAAGAGGTGGTCGACTACTCCAACGCGTTCCTTGCGATGGTGGAGGGCGAGCACCTGGTAGTCGTCGCATATCAAGGGCATGAGCCCGAGGCATCGATGCAGGGCCGGCGTGTCCCTCTGCGCGACGCCGCCGGCTTCCGCGCAACCGTCCGTGACGGACAGCCCATCGTGATCGACGACCTGGCAACCGACACGCCCCTGGTGCGCGCGATGCGCAACGCGCCGGACCCCCTGATTTGGGGCTCGCTCCGAAACCTCCGGGCGTGGATGGGCGTGCCGCTGTACATTCAGGACCGGGTGGTGGGCTTCCTGCGCCTCGCACACGTTTCGCCGGGCCACTATACCGCGCACCATGCCGGCCTGGCGCTGGCGGTTGCCAGCCATGCGGCCATCGCGCTGGAGAACGCCCGGCTGTACGAGGAAGCGCACAAGGTGGCGACGCTGGAGGAACGCCAGCGCATGGCCGGCGAGTTGCACGATTCGGTGTCGCAGGCGCTGTACGGGATAGCCTTGGGCACTCACACGGCCCGCGAGCAACTCGACCATGCGCCGGAGAAACTGCCCGAGACGCTTGACTATGTGCTCTCGCTCTCGGACACTGCGGTCACCGAGATGCGCTCGCTCGTGTTCGAGCTACACCCCGAGTCGCTCGAACAGCTTGGGCTGGTGACCCTCCTTACGAAACTGGTGGAAACCGCCCGTGCGCGCGACAACGTGGTCGTCGAGCTCGACCTGTGTCCCGAGCCGGCCGCGCCGCTCGAGTTCAAGGAAATGGTCTACCGGATCGTGCAGGAGGCGCTGCGGAACATTGCCAAGCACGCGGCCGCAAGCCGCGTCCAGCTGCGGATGCACACTGACGGGTCCTGGATGGACATTCTGGTGGTTGACGATGGGGTGGGGTTTGATGCGACCGCGCAGTTCCTTGGGCACTACGGGCTGCAGTCCATGGCCGAGCGGGCGGTGCGCCTTGGCGGCACCCTCACCGTCGAGAGCACGCCGGGGCAAGGCACTCGGGTAACCGCCCGCGTCCCCATGGACGAGTGAGGCGCTTTAGGCTCTCGCCAGCCGCCATTGGCCGCGCACGGCCAGGGCCATTTTCTGCCATTTCGAGGTGGTCGCACGCTTCGTGAACACATCGTACCCGTTGCGCCGGATGCTCTCGTGGATCGCCTGGTACACCTCGAGTGCAGCGACGACCCCCCAGCGCCCCGCCGCCAGTCGCTTGATGCCCGGCAGTGCGTACCGGTAATAGTCGTCGGTGCGCGCTATCTGGAACTCCATGAGCTCGACGAATTGCTGGCTGATCCGGGAGTTGGCCAGGTCCTCCTCCGTCACCCCGAAGCGCGCCATGTCCTCCAGGGGAAGGTAGATGCGGCCGATCCTGAAGTCTTGCCCCACGTCGCGCCAGAAGTTGCTGAGCTGCATGCCGTTCGAGAGGCTGTCCGCATAGGGCAGGGTATCCTCGACCGTATGCGGTGGCAGAACCCCCACGATGTAGGTCATGGCCCGGCCGACCGGCAGCGCGCTCCCCTCCATGTAGTAGAGCAGGTCGGAGAAAGTGGGGAAGCGGGTGACGGTCAGGTCGGCCTTCATCGAGCGGAAGTAGGGCGTCATGACCTCGGGCGGGATGCCGAACTTTAGCGCCGTATCGACATAGGCACGCATCACCGGGTGGCAGCTCGTACATGAATCAAACGCCTGCCAGTACTGCTGCTCCCAATCCTCGATGGCGGCGAGGGGCGACGCGAAGCCCTGGAAGGAGACGTCGACGCGATCGTCGCCCACCCGCATGAGCGCGTAGAGCGCTTCGACGTGAGGCAGGATGCGCCTCGGCAGGAGGCGGCTGGCGAACGAGTAGTTCTTGCTCGCCCGGAGCATTACCTGCCGGCACTCGGCATAATCTTCGGCTGTTGCAATCGGACGGGCGGCGGTCGTCATGGCGACCATACTATAACCTTTTTCCACCTAGATGCCGTAATCTTTCGCCAGCCTTTCCTGCAAAAGCCTGGCGGACAGGAGCACCATGGGCATGCCGATGCCCGGGTAGGTGGCCTGTCCCACGAAATAGAGTCCCGCGATGTCGCGCGCCTTGTTGTGCGGGCGGAAATACGACGACTGGAAAAAGGCCTGCGAGAGCGAGCCAAACGCGACACCGTACGGCGCGTTGATGTCGCGCTCCCAGTCCTGGGGCCGGTACTCCCGCTCCCACACGACGTGCTTGCGTATATCCGGGTCGACGATGCGCTCGAGCTGCCGGTAGAGCTTCTCACGGATGACCGGGATCGCCGCATCCCAGTCGTTCTTGCGCTGCAGGTTCGGCATGGGCGCGAGCAGGTAGAGCACGCTGTGGCCGGGCGGCGCAAGCGACGGGTCGGTCACCGACGGGTTGTTGAGATGGAACGAGGGATCGTCGGGGATGGTCTTCGTGTGGAAGATCGCATCGAGGTTGGCGCGGTAATCGTCCGAGAAGTACAGGGCCTGGTGGCGCATGTGATCGTACTGCCGGTCCAACCCCAGGTACATCAGATATCCCGAGCAGGCGTAGTCCATACGGTCGAGCTTGGCGTCGGTGTAGACCTTGCGGAACTCGGGCCGGATGAGCCGCTTGTAGGTGTAGACCAGGTCGGCGTTCGAAACGACGATGTGCGCGGGAACGAACTCGCCCGACTGGAGCGTTACGCCCGTCGCCTTGCCATTGGCGACGTTGATCTCCTTCACGGCCGTCGAGGTGCGCAGGTTTACCCCCATCTCCCCACACAGCTTCACCATGTCCTCGATGATGCTGTAGATGCCGCCCATGGGATACTGCATTCCTTCGACCAGGTCGGCGTAGGTGATCAGGCTGTACATGGCCAGTGCGTCGAAAGGCGACAGGCCCAGGAACATCGAGTGGAACGAGAAGGCCTTGCGCAGCTTGTCCGTGTGGAAGTACTTGCCCACTTGCTCATAGAGGTTCTGGTATGCGCTCGTCTGCACCAGCCGCACGCCGGCCATCGGATTGGCGAGGTCGGTGATGTGGTCGTAGTTGCGATCGACGAAATCCATCCCCAGCTCGTACTTCTTCGCGCTGTCGCCGATGAAGCGGAACAGGCGCTCGGTCACGCCGGGCTCCACCCGCTCCACCTCGGCCGACAGCTTCGCCATGCTGTTATACAGGTCGATGTGCGTGCCGTCGTGATAGTAGATGCGATAGTTCGGGTCGAGCGCCTTGAACGCGATACGCTGGTTCAGGTCCTGGCCGATGGCGCGGTAAGTCTCCTCGAACGTCTCCTTCATTACGAGGATCGTGGGGCCGATATCGACCCGGAACCCGTTTTCCTGCAGCACGTTGGAGCGCCCGCCGGGCCGCGCCAGCTTCTCGAGCACGGTCACGTCGAACCCCATGTGCCGCAGCCGCAGCGCCGCGGCCAACCCGCCCATTCCCGCACCGATGATGACGACCGATTTCATACCAACTCCCTCAAGATGCTTCCCAAACGGACCCCTCTGAACCACAAAGGCACAAAGACACAACGCCCATCAAGCCTTCATGCGTGTTCGTGGCTTAGTGTCTTTGCGGTGGAAACGAAACCTCGGCTGTCTACAGGTCCTCGACGATGGCCTGTGCGGCGAGCTTCCCCGACAGCATGACCATCGGGACGCCGCCGCCCGGGTGCGTCGTGCCACCTGCCAAATAAAGCCGCTTGATGTCGCCTGCCCGGCTCGTCGGTCTGCGGAACGCAACCCAGGGGCTGTCGAACAACTCGCCGTAGAGTGCGCCGCGCCAGCTTGCCGTCCGCGCCTCGATATCGTTCGGCGTGATCATGCGCTCGACCACGATCTTCTCTCGCAGCTCGAACCCGAAGCCGGCCAGCTGATCGAGGACGAGGGTGCGATAGGCTTTGCGACTGCCTGTTCCAGTCGAACTCGGGCCCGACCGCAGGCGCGTTGACCATCACGTACCAGTTCTCGCATCCCGGCGGGGCGTCTTGGGGCGTGGACCGCGAGGTGATCGACACGTACAAGGTCGGGCTCTGGGGAGGAATGCCTCGATCGAAAATGTCGACGAATTCCTGCCGGTAGTCGTCGGGGAAGAAGATGTTGTGGTGTGCCAGCGTCTCGTGCTGCCCCTGCACCCCAAGCAGCAGGATGAACCCGGAGCAG
This sequence comes from uncultured Chloroflexia bacterium, assembly GCA_963810095.1. Classification (GTDB taxonomy): domain Bacteria; phylum Chloroflexota; class Anaerolineae; order CG2-30-64-16; family CG2-30-64-16; genus JALOOB01. Next base: position 292,300 of record CAWEMM010000002.1, read on the forward strand.
GAGGGCTTGCGGAGTCCGAGATTGCGCGCGCGGCCCGCCGGTGCGACCTCCTGAGGCAGCAGCCGGTTATAGACCAGCGCGCTGTCGACGTTGGCCAGAACGGCGTCCGCCTCGATTTCCTCGCCGTCGCGCAATCGTACTCCGACCGCCTGTCCGCCGCGCACGACGATGCTCTGCACCGGGCAATTTAGCCTGCACTTCCGCGCCCAGGCGGCACGCCAGGTCGTGCAACGCGCGCGCGATCGAGAAGACGCCGCCTTCGGGGTACCACACGCCCTGGTTAAGTTCCACGTCGCTAATGACCCCCAGGGTGGCGGGCGCGTGGTATGGGCTTGATCCGATATACGTCGCGAAGCGCCCGAAGAGCTTCTGGAGGTGGGGCGAGCGCACGTAGCCCTTGATTGAGCCGTGCATCTTCGAGAACGGTTGCAGGCGCAGCGCGTCGCCGACCGGCACGCGCAGGAGGTCGGTGGGCCCCGGTCGTTTACCATAAATAAACATGGGCCCGGTAACCCGGTGCAGGAAAGCCGCGTGCTCCAGGTAGGCCTCGTAGCCCCCGACGTCGTGCGGGTCAATCCTCCGGATTTGCTCGGCCATGCGCGCCCGGTCGGCCGTCGCATCGAGCACCGTGCCGTCCGTGTAGAAGTAGCGGGTGAGCGGATCGACGGGCTTCAGCACCAGGTGGTCTTCCAGTTTCTCGCCGGCCGTCTCAAACAGCTCCTCGAACACCGGCCTCATCGTAATGACCGACGGCCCCGTGTCCCAGCGGAACCCCGCCTCCCGCACCTCGCGCATCTTGCCGCCCGGCGCCTCGTTTTGCTCGAGCACGAGGACGCGCACGCCCGCCGCGGCCAGCCGGATGGCCGCGCTCAGTCCCCCGATCCCTGCTCCGATGATGACGACGGTCTTTGTCATGATCAACTCTTGCCTCACCTACAAACCAGGTTTCTCCTAGAAACCAGGTTTGTCTCCGGTTTCCAGTTTCTGGATGACGCGGCCCTTCCACACCGGCCCGCCGTAGCGCAGCTGCCACCAGCACGCGAGCAGCGAGATGGCGGTCATGAGGACGACGGTGGCGGGCATCAAGAAGGCATCGCGGGCGCGTTGGTGTGTGAACCAGGCGGTGATGCCGCGGAGGCCCATGCCGGCGGCCGTCAAAACGGCGGGCCACAGCGGCCACCCGGGGAGTGTAACCGACAACCCGCCCGCCCCAATGGCGAAGCCTTCCGGATTGAGCCACCCCAGCAGCAGCCACACCGGCGGCAGCAGGAACACGGTCACGTGGAACAGGATCGACAGGATCACGCCCAACACCGACCCGTAGCCGCCGACAATGCTCTTGGCGAACCCGTTCCGCACGCCCGGCCAATCGGTGTACATGCGGCACGAGATCAAGCGGTTGCCGTCGGCCATTCGCAGCCGCAGGCCGGCCGCCTTGATATGCCGGGCCAGCTTCACGTCCTCCACGACCTCGCCCCGCACGCCCTCATGCCCCCGGATTTGATCGTAGGCCCGGCGGCGAAACGCCATCACTTGCCCGTTGGCGGCCGCAAACGCGGGCCAGCGGCTGAAGTGTGTCAGCAGAACCGGCAGGTATGCCATGACGACCAGCGCCATGTTGGGCACGGTCAGGCGCTCCGCCCAGGTTTCCGTGATCTGGGTGGGCCAGACCGTCTGCAGGTCGGCGCCATTGCCCAGCATCTCCGCGACGAGCGCAGCCAGGCCGTCGGGCGCCCAGATCGTATCTGCGTCCGTGAACAGCAGGATATCGCCGCGGGCAGCCCGGGCCAACTGATGACACGCCCAATTCTTGCCCGCCCAGCCCTGGGGCAGGGGCTGCCCGCCTATGACGCGTAGCCGGGGGTCGCCCCGCGCGGCCGTGCGGGCCAGCTCCCCGGTGCCGTCCTCCGAGTTGTCGTCGAGCACGATCAGCTCGAAGTTGTGGTAGGTTTGAGCCAGGATGCGCTGCACGGTGTGGGCGATGACCCCCGCTTCGTTCCGGGCGGGAATCAGCACCGACACCAGCGCGAACTCCCGGTCTGCGTCAAGTCGCGTCCTGCCCGACAGCTTCGGGAACAAGATCAAGTTTGAGGCCAGGATTCCGAGCATGCCCAGGAGAGCTGCGGAAGCGAACAGGGCCAGAAAGAGCGCCATGCCTCTATCCTTCCGGTGCTGCGCGCCCCGCCCGAACGCGCAGATGCGGCGGGTGCGCCAGGTCGGACCGGTGCTTTGCGGCCAGGATGATGGACGTGCCTAACCAGGCCGCAAGCATGGGCGGTTGCGTGAGCCCGAGCGCAACCAGGAGCGCGAGCAGCACCACCAGCGCGGCCATCACGGCCCAACCGGCCGCCGTCAGCAGCCGGTTGAGAAGTAGCAGGCTGAACGCCATGACGAACGGCCCAAACGGCACGGTCAGCGCGGTCCATACGCCGAAGGTCACCGCAATGGCCTTGCCGCCCTTGAACTTGAGGAACGGCGAAAAGGCGTGCCCGAGAATGGGCGCCAGCATGACTGCCGTCAGGCCCCAGCCGTCCACGGCGAAGACGTAGTGCGCGAGCGCAACCGGCAGCGCGCCTTTCGCCATGTCCATCACAATGGCGAGCGCACCGAGCAGCTTCTTGCCGCTCGCGCGGCCGACGTTCGTCCCGCCCGGGTTACCGTCTCCGTACTGGCGGATGTCCTTACCCAGCAGCACCCGGCCGAGGATCACGGAAAACGGGATCGACCCGAGCACGAAGCCGATGGCAGTCCAGACGAATGCGTACATCTGCGAGTATGATCTCACCACAAAGACACTGAGAAGCGATGGTTGGCGAAGCTCGCTCTTTCGATCACAGCACGATCGATCTACCGGCCCCTCGAGCTTACGCGACCGTTGAAGCCTTCTGTCTGCGCGTCAGTGCGGTCAACGGCCAGCCCAGCGCCACGAAGATCCCCATGCCGATGAAGCCCGCGGCGGCGGGACCGTACAATTGCCAGAAGAGCACCAGCCCCGTGACCTCGATCAGCCAGGTCATCGCATAGACGAGAAACAACGGGCGTGTGATCAACGCCGGCGGCCGGGCAATTACCGTAATCAGCGCAGACACCAAGAACCACCCGGCGTAGTTCACGAGAGGGATGCCGAAGTACTGCCCCGGCTGATCCCAGACCCACAGACCCCAGTTTACCATTTGTGGGTCCAGGTACAAGTCCCACGCAGTGAACGCAAGCGCGCTGACTACGACAAAGAGCAGTCCGCTCGTGCGCTTCGTGATACGCTGGGCGACGGCCCATGCGGGCGGCAGCATCATCAGCCAGGCCAGCGGAATCAGCAGAGGCACGCCCAGCAGCTGGGGCTGGAGCTGGTCAGTGTAGTGATACGCGCCGAACGGGAACCCCGTCTTCGAGCCGAGGGCCTCCGCGGCCCACCCTGCCACGACGACCGTCGCGACCAGGAGCGCGGTCCGGCGTGCCCCGGCCCCCTGATAAACGAGCAGGATCACCAGCGCGGCCTGGAGCACGACGCTGACCGTGACGCCGCGGATGAGTGCGCGGTCCCCTGCCAGCCACTGCACAATGGGCAGTGAGATCATGCAAAGCAGCCAGGCGGCCAAGAGGACGCCGGAGCCTCGGGGCCAGTCGGCGTCGTAAACGAGTCTTCGACGGTTGAATGCGAGGGACATGCTGGTTACCTCGTGCTTGCCGCAATCCGGGCGGCGAAATCGAGCACTGCCCGGCTAACCTCCGGCCAGGCCGCGTTGCTCGTGTCGGTCACATTATGGTCACTATCGACTTCTACGTACGCGGCGGGCTCGGGTAGCTCCGAGATCAGCCGCCGGGTGTTTGCCGGGCGCGACACCCGATCACGGCTTCCCTGTACGACGAGCACCGGGCCGTTCACGTGCCTGGCAGCCGTCGACGCCCCGCGGGAAACCGCGCGCAATTGGTCGATCAGGCCAAGCGGCACGCGAAAGCTGCGCACGGCCGCCTGAACGTCCGGGTCGTCCAGGTCGACGCCCGGCATGAAGCCCGTAATGCCTTGCCTGAGCTGCGGATTGCTGAAATCGGCCCGGCGCATGGGCCGGAAGCCGAGCGGCAGAAACGGCCGCAGGACGAACTCGACCGGCTTCAGCCACCACGGCTCGGGAAATGAAAACGGAGCGAGCAGGACGAGCCCGTCCACCCGCTGCCCGGTCGCGGCCATCAAAGAGAGCGCCGCGCCCATCGAGTACCCGACGAAGAGCAGCGGTTGGCGTCCTTCCGCGCTGAGACCGTTTGCCTCGCGCCTGACAGCCGCCGCCCACTCTTGCCAGCGCCGGGCGGTCAGCGTCTGCACATCGCTGCCAAAGCCGGGCAGGAGCGGCGCGTGCACCGTCCAGCCTTGGGCGTGGAGCGCCTCGCCCAACCCGCGCATTTCCGCGGGGGTGCCGAGGAACCCATGGAGCAGCAGCGCAGCCCGCTCGCCGCCCGCCAGTGTGAAGGGCCGGTGCTCGGGCCCAGCGAACGCATCGGGCCACGGCGGCGGGGGCAGCGGCTCGGGCACGGTCAGTGCGTGGACCAGGTCGAACAGGAAGAGGAACGCGCCTTGAACGATCACGCCCCAACCGTTGCCGGCCGCGAAAGGATCGCCCTGGCCCAGGGTCCTGAGCAGGATGATACCACCGAGCACGTACAGGACGTCGAGCCCGGTGTTGATCCACAGGAGCCGGCGCAGGTTCCGCGCTTCCCGGTCTGCGAGCGCTGCCAGGTCGGCGCCAGAGTCGACCGCCTGTGACAGCCGCTTGTTCGCCGAGCGGCGCCCGAAAATGGCAATGCCCGCGTCGATGACGCCCCAAACCAGCGCCTGGAGGCCGAACCCGCGCCAGAAAGCGTCGCCGAAGAGCAGCAGCGCTCCGCCCGCGATCATGCTGAGCGCGGACCACAGCAGCAGCCGGCGGGTCAGTGCCTCCTGGAAGTCCCAGATCATGTCGCAGGGGCTCCGGGGCATCGGGCTTGGCCGCGGCCGGCAGCACCTTTGAGCCTTCGGCCGTGTCCTGCACCTGCCAGCCGAGCGCTTCAATCTCGTTGCGCAGCTGGTCCGCCCGGGCCCAATCCCGCTGGACGCGGGCCTCTTGCCGTTCGTCCGCCAGGGCGAGAACGTCGGCCGGAACCGGAGCGGAGGTCTGCCGCGGCGCGCCCTCGAGCGCGCTGGACGCCACCTCGGGGGGCAGCGTCGCAAGGAGGTCGACCTTCTGCGTAAAGCCGAGCCGCTGCAGGCTGAAGCGTTCGCCGTCGCCAAAGCGGGCCTCGTCGCCGCCGGTCAGCAGCGTCACGCCGCCCTGGCCCAACACCCAACCCTCGTCCCGCGCCAGGTCGATCACCAGCGCGGTGTGTTCGTCTACTCCGACGACGGTGGTGTCGGGCGGCAGCATCTGTCGCAGCGCGGCGAACCGCTGCTGCCCCATGAAGCAGCGGCTGGTGTCCAATTCGGCGCCGCCCTCGCCGTTGTTCCAGTGGGGTATGAACGCAAGCGACGGGCCAAACGGACCGAACAGGTCGAGCCCCGGCTGCCAGTGCAGATCGTGCCCGGCCTTGTAGATTTCGTACACGGGCAGCGCAAAGCGGCCGGTCGCGATGGCCGCCGCGGACGCGAACACGGCCGCTGCCCCCAGCGCCAGCCGCGCCTGCACGCGCTGCCATGCCAGGCTGCCGGCCAACTGCCGTGCGGCATAAGTGGGGCTGCCGGGACCGGCGAAGATCAACCCGGCGTCGAGCAAGGGCTGCGAAAGTTCGGGATCGTCGGGAGAGAAGGGCGTGTCGCGGCGCCTGGCCGGGATGACGGAGACCTGCGGATCGTAGTTGCCGAGGCGGACGCGGAGGAAGTCGGCTACGCGAGCCGCAACGCGCGCACTGTTGAGCTCGAAGCCCGCGGGTGTCTCGAGCACCGCGACCCGCAGCGGCGAAGGCAGCTCGCGGGCAAAAGTCTCGAAGAGGCGGCCGCCCGCGGCCGCCGTTTCGCCTGACCCGAGCAGGCCGATGGGGCCGGGAGTGTAGCTCACGGCCGCGCCTTTAGGCCTGGCAGCTGGCCGACGACTTCCAGCCCTGCGTGCTCGCCCGTCTCGTCGAACACGATCCGCCCGGTCGCGTTTTCGATCAAGCGCACATGAATCGATGCCGTCAGCGTTTCCATCACCCGTTGCAGCATCGCGGTCCTCTCAGGCGAGTGAAGAAGGCCGCCCGTGGTTCTGATCGCCTCGACTTCAAGCCGGAAGCCGTCCTTGGACTGATCGACATAATGGAGAGTCACCTGGCGATCGGTCACCTCTTGCCGTTCGAGCACCGCGCCGGTGTAGGTTGCGAAGCGGTAAAGGCGGCCTTGGTGCCACAAGCCGGCGATGAAGCCGTTGAAGACACTGCCCCGCCAGGGAATGACGGCAACGGAAGCGGTGACGCTGGTGCCGAGCGTGGCAAAGCCGTTGCTTTGCATCCAGATCCAAGCCTTTGGGAAAGACTGTCCCCAGTCCTTCTCGAGGTACCCCCGGCCGCCCGTGTAGTCAACGGGCTTGCCGTCGACCGTCAGCCGGCCCGAAATGCGGTGATCGAAGCTGAGCACGCCGTGGTAGCACTCCATGAATGGGGCGTAGGCATACCAGCCCATGATGCCGGGCGATGCGACAGTCACGGGCCATCCGGTGCCCCCGGCGAAATAGAGATCGCCTTGGATCGTCCGCTCGGGGCTCTGGATATCAAGCGTAATCCGGTTGGGACCGAAGCGGTTAGGCCCGATGCGAACGTCGAACCTGCCGGCCACGGCACAGAAGTCGTCGCACGAATAGCGGTGATAGGTCGAGCGGCCGGTCGCTCCGTCAAGGGTCTGGACGAAAGCGTGGGTCGACCCGGGCCCCTCGCCGACGAAGACGCCGGGGATGACCGCGTAGGGATGACGGCCGGCCGGGTCAATGAGCTTGAAGTACCAGCCCTCAAAGAAAGGGGGCCGCTTGCCCCAGCCGTGATACGCGGCCGGCTGCCAGGTATTGAGTATGTTGCGGGTCGTATACCTTAGGCCCTGCAGTATGCCCACCTGTCCCTACGCTTTCGCCTGCGCCATTACCGTCTCCCCGTCCCATTCCCGGTTCAACTCGTCCAACAGCGCAGTCAGCTTGGTGTTTGCCACAAAGTCGGTCATCGACTCGCCCCGGTGTTCGAAGCGCACCGCGCCGCTCCGGTCGAGCACGAGCATCGAGGGCAGGCGGCCGAACTTGAGTATCTTGACCTGTTGTCCGTATTGGTTTGCCACCTCATGACCGGGATCGACGAGCCCACGCATCGGCAGATTCTCTTTGCGCCAGTAGTCCGCCACCTGCGGAGCATCATCCGGGTTAATCACCAGGATTTCCGTGTCCCTCACGACGAATTCGCGGTAGTCTTGGCGCAACTGCGCCATATGCCTGCGGCAGTGCGGTCAGAACAGGCCCCGGTTGAAGACCAGGACGACGTTCTTGGTGCCGCGGTAGTCCGACAGCCGCACCTGCTTGCCGTCGACGTCGCTCAGCGCGAAGTCGGGCGCCTGTTTGTCGATGAGTCTTTTGTCCATCTCGCAGTCCTCTCCCTTTAGGCAGACCTTCCGGGTTTTGCCAACCCCAAGGCCCTAGAAACGTTCAACAAATTTCGTCACCGCATCCAGCCACGCCTCCGGGCATTCTTCCTGGGGCGTGTGACCGCATTGGGGGATCACGACCAGTTCCGCATTGGGCAGCTCGCCGGCCAGCCGGATGCTGTCCTTGGTGGGCACGATCCGGTCGTCGTCGCCCGTGATAACGAGCACCGGCTGGGTGACCTCGCCCACACGGGCGCCCAAGTTAAGTTCGCTGCTCGCCTTGGTAAGCTCCCAAAGCCCCTTGTCCCAATCCTGCGCCTTTGTCGCCTTGCGATACCCCTCCTGGACTTCCGGCGTCACCTTGGACGGGTCGTGCCACGCCATGCCGATCAGCCGCGTGCCAGACGATGCGAGCAACCGGCCCGACAGCGGACCCAGGCGCTGCAGCTGGGGCGTCGACAACAGCGGCTTAATCCACGCCGGGCGCGCCGCCGCCCGTGTAAATGGCTGCATCGACCAGCACGAGCCCTTGCACCCGCTCGGGATAAGCGAGCGCAGCGTTCATCGCCACGGTCCCGCCGGCCGAGTTGCCGATCAGAACCGCCTTGTCGATGCCCAGCTTGTCCATCATCCCGACGACTTGAGCGGCCTGCGCCGGGCCGCTGTACGGGTTGACCCCCGTCCACGCCGCGCCGCCCTCCATCCGGGGATGCCCGGGGAGCGGCCGCTCGGTCAGGCCGGACGACGGCCGGTCGTAGGCGACCACCGTGCCGAGCTTCGCGAGGGGCCCCATTACCGAGCGCCACGAGAAGGTGCTGGCGCTGAAGCCGTGCAGCAGGATCATCGCCGGCGTACCCGCGCCTGCCCGCTTGTAATGGAACTTCAGGCCGTCTACCTCGACGAATTCGCTGTCGGGGTCGGCCAGGTCCTCGGGCGGCACAAGCCCTTCGAGCGGCTTGACCGGCACGAGGAACGGCCCGACCAGCACGAGCAAGAGCACGCCAACGAGTGCGCCCAATAGAATCCGGAGCAGTTTCATGGACTTGTCCTCATACTCGTCATTTTACGCGCCGCCCTTCAATCTATCTGTGAGGGATAATACCAGATGTACAATCTTTGTCAAAGGAACGTATAGAATGGGGAGAAAGAACAAACCAGGTTTGCCGCAGAAACCTGGTTTGTCACGTGCTCATCCAGTCAGCTTGCGGTGCACAAGGCGGTGCGGCGTTTCTGCGGCGATGCCCAACCGCTTGCGGCGGTCCGTCTCGTAGTCCGAGCAGTTGCCGACAAACCACTGCACGCTGCCGTCCTCCTCGAACGCGAGGATATGCGTGCAGATGCGGTCGAGAAACCAGCGGTCATGGCTGACGACCATCGCGTCTGCCGCCGAAGTCGCTCAGCGCTTCTTCCAGCGCGCGCAGAGTGTTCACGTCCAGGTCGTTGGTCGGCTCGTCGAGGAGGAGCACGTTCGCGCCCCGCCGCAGCACCTTCGCCAGGTGCACCCGGTTGCGCTCGCCGCCCGATAGATCGCCCACCCGCTTCTGCTGGTCCGACCCGAGGAAGTTGAACCCCGAGACGTAGCCCCGGCTGTTTACTTTGCGCTGCCCCAGCGTGATCGTCTCGTCGCCGCCCGAGATCTCCTCCCAGACCGTTTTGTCGGCGTTGAGCGTCTCGCGGCTTTGGTCGACGTAGCCCAACTCGACCGTCTGCCCGATACGCACGGTACCGGTTGTGGGCTGCTCCTGGTGGGTGATCAGGCGGAGCATGGTCGTCTTGCCCGCGCCGTTCGGCCCGATCACGCCGACGATGGACGCCGGGCGGCATCTGGAAGGTCAGGTTCTCGAAGATGAGACGACTCTGTCCCGGCGAGTCCGTGTCGTCGTAGGTCTTGCTCACTTTGTCGAAGTCGATGACGACGTCGCCCAGGCGCGGGCCGGGGGGAATGTAGATCTGCATCTCCTCGCGGCGCTGTTCGGTCTCCTCGCTCAGCAGCTTCTCATAGGCGCTGACGCGTGCTTTCCCCTTCGACTGGCGGGCGCGGGGCGACATGCGGATCCATTCGAGCTCGCGCTCGAGCGTGCGGATGCGCCGGGTGTCCGCCTTCTCTTCCTTGCGCAGCCGCTCCTGCTTCTGTTCGAGCCAGGACGAGTAGTTGCCCCGCCACGGGATGCCATAGCCCCGGTCCAGCTCCAGGATCCACTGGGCCACATTGTCGAGGAAGTAACGGTCGTGCGTAACCGCGATGACGGTGCCCGCGTACCCTTGCAGGTGCTTCTCCAGCCACCCGACCGACTCGGCGTCCAGGTGGTTCGTCGGCTCGTCGAGCAGGAGGATGTCGGGCTCGGTCAGCAGCAGGCGGGTGAGCGCGACCCGGCGCCGCTCGCCGCCCGAGAGGATGCTGACCGGCGCGTCGCCGGGCGGGCAGCGCAGCGCCTCCATGGCCTGTTCGAGCTTGTTGTCGAGGTTCCACGCGTCGTGCTTGTCCAGCTCTTCTTGCAGCTTGCCCTGCTTCTCGATCAGCGCGTCGAAGTCGGCGTCGGGCTCGCCGAAGGCGTTTGTGACCTCGTCGAACTCCTTCAGCATGTCCACGATGGGTTGCACGGCCTCTTCGATGACCTGGCGCACGGTCTTGTTCGGGTCAAGCTGCGGCTCCTGCTCGAGCAGCCCGCGGGTGTAACCCTTGGACAGCATCGTCTCGCCCAGGTAGCCGTCGTCCACCCCCGCCATGATGCGCAGCAGCGTGCTCTTGCCCGCGCCGTTCAGGCCCAGCACGCCGATTTTTGCGCCGTAATAGAAGCCGAGCGAGATGTCGCGCAGCACCTGGCGGTTTGGCGGATGCACCCGGCCTACCCGGACCATCGAGTAGATGACTTGTTGGGTCTCGGTCATTGCAGGTCCTTCATCATCTTTGCTGTCGCCGCGACGGTCTGCGCCTGCTGGTCGTCCCGCGTGATGGTCGCCTGGCCGTCGCCGCCCTGGGGTCCATAATACCCGAAACCGGCGTGATTGCCACCCTGGATTTCCAGCCACTGCGTTGCTGCGGGCAGGAGGGGCACGGACGCCTGGATCTTGTCGGGGGTGGCCAGCCCGTCGTTCGAAGCCGAGATCGAGGCAACCTGGAGGTTGCGGCCGGCCAGGCTATTGTTGCCCGCCGGGTACGCGGCCCACAGGGCGAGGCCCTCGACCGCGTCCGGGTTATCGAAGGCGTACTTGGCGCCCATCGCGCCGCCCAGCGAGTGCCCGCCGATGGCCCAGCTTGTGATCTCTGGGTGCGCCTGGATCACGCCGCTGGCCTTGCCCGAGCCGAATACGGCCAGGTTGAAGGGCATGGGCACGATGACGGCGAGGTAACCCTGCTCCGCAAGGGCGCGGGCGGTCGGCGCGTACGAGCGATAGTCCACCCGGCCGCCGGGATAGATGACGATGCCAGTGGTGGGCTGCTGGCCGGTTGGCGTGAAGGTGAGCCAGGGCGACGTCTGCACGTCGACCCCGTTGCCGCTTTGCATGGCAACCAGCGCCTCCGGCATCGGGCCCAGGGGGGTGTAGGCCCAGATGGTGAAGGCGGCGGCGCGACGACCAGGACGATGAGCAGGACGAGCAGGATTCGTTTGAAAATGCGCATGAAAATTCCTTACTTCTGAGAGGTTGGGTTGGGAAAGAACAGCGTTTGGGACGCGAACCCATTTGGAACGCGAAGGCGCGAAGGGCGTCAAAGAACGCGAAGCGCGAAGCGGCGAAGGCGGACCGTTGACCGGTTCCGAACTTTGCGATCTTCGTGCTCCGTGATCTTCGGATGCTTCGCGTCTTCGCGTTCCAAACGTCTTCGCGCGATCGCGATCTATATCGCCGGGACCGGGTCGGGCCGGACGATCAGCCGGCGCCAGGCGTAGACCACGACCCAGGCCATGATGACGGCCGCGAGGACCGCCGGCGCCCACGCGCCCACTGAGCCGAGCAGCCAACCGCCCACGGCCGGCGCGACAATGCGTGAGAGGCTTTCGAGCGCGGACGATGTGCCCAGCGCGCCGCCGATCTCTTCAGGGGCAACCGCCCGCGAAATGCCCGCGTTGATCACGGTGTTCAGTACGCCGGACGAGAACGCCATCGGGATCAGCACGATCATGAGCACGGGCACGCTGGGGGTGACGGCCCACGCGGCCATGCTGATGCCGAAGATGAGCGTGGTCCAGAAGATCAGCTTGTTCTCGGGGAAGCGCCGGGTCAGCGGGCCGATCAGCCCGCCCTGCACGATCACCGAGAGCACGCCGAGGTAGGCCAGCAGCAGCGACGTGGCCCGGGCATCCAGGCCGAGCTGCTCCTTCGCCCACAGAGTGAACATCGTCTGCAAGAGCGCCGCGGCCAGCGCGTAGAAAAGGCGGATTTGGAGCAGCGGACCGACGCGCGGGTCGCGACAGGGCTTGCCACATCGCCGTGAAGCTAATCAGGGGCCGTTTGAGCCCCGCCAGTTTTTCCCTGATTTCGGCCGTCAGCGATTCGGGCAGGGTCAGGAAGATGCCGACCAGGTTGATCGTGGCCAGCGCTGCCGCGACAAACGCCGGCACCGCGTAGCCAAACTGGCTCAGCAGGCCGCCCATCGCGGGGCCGATGATGAAGCCGAGCCCAAACGCCGCGCCGATCAAGCCCAGGCCCTTGGCGCGGTTCTGTGCGTCGGTCACGTCCGAGATGTACGCCTGCGCCACGGTGATGTTGCCCCCGGTCAGGCCGGCCAGCATGCGCGACAGGAACATGACGCCCAGGATGGTGGCATTCGTCAGCGCGGTCATCTGCTCGGTCGACGCGTTCTGCAGGGGCAGCGATGCGAGCCAGCGCCCGAGCGGGTCGGCAAAACCGAGGATCAAGAACCCGAGCGCGGTGCCCGCGATGCTGATCATCAGCACGGGGCGCCGGCCGTAGCGGTCTGACAGGCGGCCGAGCAGCGGCGCGCCGATGAACTGCGCGAGCGCATACGAGGCGGCCAGCAGGCCCACGACGAAGTCGCTGGCGCCGTACTGCCCCGCGTAGAACGGCAGCAGCGGCAGGATCAGGCCGAAGCCCAACAGGTCGATGAAGACGACGAGAAAGATGTTGATCAGGCTTCCGGTCCCCCGGCTCTGGCGTCCCCTCATAAGGTCCCTTGCTCCTCCCCATAGGGGCGGGCCGCCGTCTCGGTACGGCCCCCCGCCCTGTCCCCGAATACGCGCCTGCTCCACCGTCTGACTGCGGCATTGTCGGTGGCCAGGAACAGCACCATGCCAAACACGATCAGCATGTTAGTCAGCCCGAAAAAGATGAACTCTTCGATGGGCAGCACCCCGCCCAGCATGATCCCCACCGACTGGTTCGGGTCGATGGTCCAGGTGCCCGCGCCGAGCGCGACCGTGTCGACGAGCGACAGATAGAGCCACGGCGGAACCAGGCCGAGCAAGACCAGCTTGCGGTTATGCCACAGGGCATCCCCGCCCGCCAGCATCTGCGGGATCACCGGGATGAGCAGCCAGCCCACTTCGAGCGCCAGGTAGGTGCCCGGCGCCCAACCCGAGAAGAACAGCGCGACGGAGGCGAGCACCAGCAGGGTGACGAACGCGGCGCCCAGCTTGCGCAGGCCGGGGCGGTGCGGAATAGGTGTTGGCGCGGGCTTCAGATGCCGGCCCAGCCACAGGACCCACAAGCCGGTCAGCAGCGTCTGCACGACGAAGAAGGTGTACTCCTCGATAGGAACCCACCCGAGCGTGATGCCGGTCACCAGGTCCGGGTTGTAGAACCAGACGCCCGTTGCCACCAGGTAGTTGTCCCAGGGCGTAGTCCAGACGACGGCCGCGATGCAGTGTGCCAGGATGGCGAACCAACCGGGCATACCCTGCAGCGACTCGGGCATTCGCCGGCCCCGGCGGGCATCCCACACCGTCAGCGCGATCATGATCAGCAGCGGCACGCCGATGAAGCGGAGCAAAAAGCCGAAATAGGTCATGATGTGATCTTACCCCTGCGTCCCCGGACCGCGGCGGCCAGGCAGCGGCAGCGTCGCCGGCACGGTCTGGATCGACATGGGCGCGTCGTGCGCCGGCCGGCGCAGGACCCGGCGCACGCCCTCGCGCAGCGCACCGCCCGCCATCTGCAGCATGCCGAACTCCGAGACGAGCAACCCGCTCTTGCCGTCGGTGGCCGGCGATGCAAGCCAAACCACCTTCTCGGCCGGCGCCTCGGGCGGCTTGGCCCACATGCGAACAATCGTCGGCATCACGTCGAGCTTCCTCTCATAGCCGGACACCACCTGGATATCCGTGAGCAGCTCGGTCGTCATCATGCCGGGGTTGATCGCGAAAATACCCACGCCCGAGTCCTTGTAGTCGGCGGACAGATTGACCGTGAAGGCCCGCATCCACGCCTTGCTCGACGCGTACGCCGTCTGCATCTCCGACTTACGCCCGTCCCAGCCGCGGCCCAATACATTGATCAGCTTGCCGCGGCCCGCGGCGAGGAACGCGGTCATCGCGACCAGCGCGCCGTTGTAGGTGCCGACGATGTTGGTGTTCACCACACGCAGAAACGCGCTCGGCGGGACGTGCATGAGCGGTCCGTAGGCTGTCGTCCAGCCCGCGTTGTTGATCCACACGTCGAAGCGTCCGTAGATGCGGGTGGCGTGCTCGCCCAGCGCCTCGACCTGTTCGAGTTGGCTGACGTCGCACGCGAGCCCGTCCGCCGTGATGCCTTTGCTGCGCAGCTCACGGACGACCGCGTCGACGGCCTCAGACGTGCGTGAGCTGACAACCACCCGCGCGCCTTCCCGCCCGCACGCCTGCGCAATCGCCAGCCCAAACCCCCGCGTGCTGCCCGTGATTACGATGACCTTGTCCTGTAACACACCCATGTTCCGCTTGCCCCCCCATCCTGAACCGGTCGCAGCGGTGGGGGCGAGGCAGCGGTCGTTCCACTGCCTCGCCCCCACGAGCCTCTGCGTCGCTCTGCGCCCTCTGCGGCTATCCGTCTTTCGTCGCGCCGTCCAGCCGGGCGACTTCCTCATCCGTTAGCCGCCAGCCCAGGGCACCTGCATTCTGCTCCGCCTGGCGCGCGTTCTTTGCGCCCGGGATCGGCACCGCACCCTTGCAGATCAGCCAGTTCAAGGCCACCTGCGCGTGCGTCTTGCTACCCTCCGGCCCAGAGGCGTGCGCCTCCCCGATCTCCTTCAGGATCGCATTGACCCGCTCCGCATCCTCCAGGGCTTTGCCGCGGAACAGCCGGCTGCGCGTGCCGGGCGGCGGGTTCTGGCGATTGTACTTGCCCGTGAGCAGCCCCTTACGCAGCGGGCTGTACGCGATCAGGGTCACGCCGAGTTCACGGGCCGCCTGGGCCAGGCCGCTGGTTTCCGGCTTGCGCTCCAGCAGGCTGTACTCCACCTGGTTCGTGGCAAGCGGGATCCCGCGTTTTGCCAGCACCGCGTGCGCCTTGCGCATCTGCTCCACGTTGTAGTTGCTCACGCCCACGGCCCGGGTGAACTTACCGTGCACGGCATCGGCCAGGCCGTCGGCCCAGGTCTCGACCGAGCGCGGCGGCAGCGGGAAGTGAACCTGGTACAGGTCGACGCGCGGCATGCCCAGACGTTCGAGGCTGGCCTTCAGCGCGTCCAGGAGCTTGCCTTTCGACAGACGCCAGGGAAGCGGTGCGAACTTCGTCGCAATGACGGGCGGGTTCGTCCGGTCGATGAACTGGCCCAGGTACCGCTCCGACTTCCCGCGGCCGTATAGCTCG
Source organism: uncultured Chloroflexia bacterium (assembly GCA_963810095.1). GTDB lineage: Bacteria > Chloroflexota > Anaerolineae > CG2-30-64-16 > CG2-30-64-16 > JALOOB01. Next base: position 307,604 of record CAWEMM010000002.1, read on the forward strand.
GCCGTGTCGAAGAAGTTGATGCCCGCGGCAATGGCCGCATCGTACGCGGCGCGGATTTCGGCCTCGCCGTATCCGCTGCCGTAGTTCCACATCATCGTATCGCCCCACTGCCAGGCGCCGAGGCCGACGGCAGTGACGCGGAGGTCCGTTTTCCCGAGTGGGACGAGATCAAGATCTGGCATGGTTACATCTCCAGGCTTTCGATCGCCTCGCGCACCGTTTTTGCGCTGTCACGCAAGGCAGCATTTTCCTGAGGGCTTAGCGCAATGGGCAGGGTCGCGATGACCCCTTGCCCGCCCACGAGCTGCGGGAGCGAGACAGTGACGTCCTTCACGCCGGCTACTTCGGCCTGGGGCGTGCAGACGGTCAGGATCGCCCGCTGATCGTGCAGGATGACGTCGACAATACGCGCGAGCGCCGCTCCGATGCCGTAGTAAGTCGCCCCTTTTGCTGCAATGATAGACTTGCCGGCAAACCGCACCCGCTGGTCAATGTCGGCCTGGAGTTCTGCGCCAATCGTCATCCCGCGCATCTCGTAGTACTCGACCAGGTGCACGCCGCCCACGGTCACAATCGACCAGGTCAGCACCTGCGAGTCGCCGTGCTCGCCCAGCACGTAGCCGTGCACATGCCGTGCATCGACGCCAAGGTGGTCGCTCAGCAGGGCCCGGAAGCGCGCCGTATCCAGCGTCGTGCCCGAGCCGATGATGCGGGACGAGGGCACGCCCGCCCGGGCGGCGAAGTGCGCGGTCAGGTGCGTGGTTACGTCGACCGGGTTGGTCGCGATCACCAGCACCGCGTCCGACGCATATTCGAGCACCTGCGGGACGACCTCGCGGAAGATCGCGGCGTTGCGTTGGAGTAGCTGCGTTCGGGTCTCGCCCGGCTGGCGGTTCACGCCGGCCGCGATCACGACGACGTGGCTGCCCGCCAGGCTTTTGTAGTCGCCCGCATAGATGTCGAGCGGGTTCGCGAAGGGCACCGCGTGCGAAATATCGTCGGCCTGCGCCTGCGCCCGCTCGCGGCTGACGTCCACCATCACGATCTCGCGGCCCACGTTGCTCATCACCATCGCGTAGGCCGCGGTGCTGCCCACGAGCCCGGCACCCACCACACCGACCTTCATCCCGCGCCTCCTTCAGACGACAGTCTTTCCCAAGCACTCATCGGGCTTTTCGCTCGACTTGCGCCGGACAGGAACGGATCGCCTTTGTGAAAATCGGCGTTATTATACATCATGCGTTTGACCCGCCGGCCCCAGAGCCAGTCGCACTGCTGAGCGGCCGCCGACGGCCGCCCGGAGCGCACGGGACACCCGCAAGCCGCCCAGCGCCGTGGCCAGGATCGATTGCCCCGGAAAGATGCTGTCACCCACAAGCCACAGCCCGTCGCCAATACGAGGGGCCCAGGCCCGAAACAACGACGTCTGCGGGAAGCCGCCCACCCACCCCAGCGAGCGGCTCGTGTAGCGCTGGAACGTCACGGGCGTGCCGGGGAGCACGAGCCGGGCGGCCGTGTGAAGCCCGGGCAGCGCGACCTCCGCCGCCCGCAGGACGCGCTCGGTGTAATCGGCCTTGCGCGCCTCGTAGGCGGGGCGGTCCCGCTCAAACAGGTCCCACCAGGGGCGCAGGTCCGTGTGCGTGCTGATGGTCAGGGCGCGGTGCCCGGCCGGCGCGCGGGCGGCGTCGCCTGGAAGGCTGAGCGAAAGAAAGACGCTGTTACCCTCGCCCAGCGGCTCCGCCAGCAGCACCTGTTGGTGGAGCGCGACGTCTGCGGGGAGGATCGAGTCGTCCAGCCCAACGTAGAGCATGAACGCACCCCACCCGTCGGCCGGGCGACGACCTGCGCGCAAGCCGCGGGCGCGGCCGCGCCCATCAGCCCGGCCGCATCCCACGGCGGCAGGTTGAATATCACTTGGTCGGCCGGGAAGTCTGCGCCGCGCGCCGTGGACACCCGGTAGCCGCGGCCCACCCGTTCGACCGCGGTCACCCGCTGCCGGTAGAGCACCTGCCCTCCGGATGCACGAATCGATCCGACCAGGGTCTCGCCGATCTTGCCGATGCCCCCGCGTACGTGCGCGACGCCCCGCCGGGGCATATCCAGCGCAGCCGCGCCGTACAGCGCGTTGGCCCGCTCTGACGTCGCCTGCGCCGCGATCAGAAGTTGGCCGTCGACGTACTGGCGCAGCGCAGCGGGTACGCCCTCGAGATGTACGCGCATACTGCGGATGGCATCGAGGCCGAGCCCCGGAAGTCGGATGGGATCAGCACCTGCAACCCCAACGCCGGCGCGTACCAACGCGGCGGCTTCCTGCGCGTTCTGCGGCGGCCACGGCGCCCCGCCCAGCGCGACCTGCCACAGGCGGTCGGCCGTGAGTTCTTGCCAGCGCCAAAAAGCCTCGGCGGGTGCCCCAAAGGCCATGATGCGTTCTGCCTGCCACTTGCCCGGGTCCGACCAACGCGTGATTGTCTGCCCGCCGGGCAGGTGCACTTGCATGGCGATCTCGGCCGGCTCGACCGGCCAGGTGATTCCGAGCGCTTCGCCTAGTCCGCTCATGCCACCGCCCGGCTCGAACCCGGCCGAGAGCGTCGCGCCCGCGTCGAAACGGTAGCCGCCGTGATAGAAGGTGCCCGCGCAGCCGCCCGGGTACACGTGCGCCTCGAGGACGGTCACGTCCATTCCTGCCTTGGCCAGCAGCGCAGCCGCGCTCAAGCCACCAATGCCGGCCCCAATCACGACGACCTTTGTCATGCGGGCTCGAGGAGCGCACGGGTTCGCCGCGCACGGAAGGCAAACAGAAAGGGCATCCCCAGCCACATCAGCCGGCCGACGACGGCCCAAAACGGGTGTGGACTGTAGGTGGCTTCCACCCGGTCCACGACATCCGTCGCCCGGTCGCCGGCGCGCTCGAACCCGTGCCGGTGCGTCCATGACCCAAACGGGCCGCGCACCTGCCGGTCGGTGAAGCCGCGCTCGGACGCGTCCTCGATGGATGCGAGCCACCGGATGGGGACCGGTCCCGCCCAGAGCGTAAAATCCATCCGGTCGCCACTCTTCAGCTCGGCCGGCGCCGCGTGGACGCGTACGACTATGGGCGGAGGCGTGATGGCCGCCATGCTCGCCGCCTGCCGGTGAAACGCCGCTACTTCTTCCACAGACGCCCGCACTCGAAACCGATGCTCAAATCTCACTACGGTAACTCCTCAATAGCACGCTGATTCGACTGATCTGAATGATTCACGTGATCTGCCTGGAAGATCAGAAGCTTACTCCGATTAATTCGATCTGCGTCCCATCAAATCCCTCAAGGCGGCTTCGGCGGTGGGGAACTTGAACTTGTAGCCCAGGTCCAGCAGCTTCTTGGGCAGCGCCCGCTGGCCCTCCAGGACGGTGGATGCTACTTCGCCCAGCGCGGCGCGCAGTGCGAAGCCCGGGACGGGCAGCCAATAGGGGCGGCCGAGGACGCGGGCGAGCGTGACGCCGAATTGGGCGTAGGTCGACGCTTCGGGTGCAACCAGGTTGACCGGCCCGCTCGCAGCTTCGTTTTCGATCAGGAAGCGGATCGCCGCCACTTCGTCTGCCGGGTGAACCCAGGCGAAGCCCTGCTTGCCGCTGCCCATGGGGCCGCCGGCAAAGAGCTTGAACGGCAGCAGGAGCCGCTTAAGTGCGCCTTCGTCCGGGCTTAGCACCACCCCCGAACGGATGGAGACATGGCGCACGCCCATTTTCGTCACTGCGGCCGTACTCGCTTCCCAGTCCACCGTCACCCGCGCCAGAAAATCGTCGCCGGGCGGGTCCGCCTCGGTCAACAGCTTGTCCGCGCGTGAGCCGTAGTGGCCGATGCCAGACGACTGGATGACCACCTGAGGCTTGACGGTCGCCTGCTCGACCGCCTGCACGACCGCTTTGCCCGCGTCCAGCCTGCTATCGAGAATGCGTTTCTTGCGTTCGTCCGTCCACCGCGAAGGCAGGAAGCCCTCGCCCGCCAGGTTCTCGCCGGCGAGGTTGACGATCGCCCGGGCCCCTTCCGCCAACGCCCCCCAACCGATGCCCGTGCGCGCGTCCCAGCGCTCGATGCGCACCCGCTCTGGCAGCCCGTTGGCCGTGTCGGGGTGGCGCGACAACGCCACGACTTCGTATCCGTGCGCCAACAGCTCTTCTGCGAGCTGCCGCCCGATGAAACCGGTCCCCCCGGTGATAATGACGCGCATGGCTGGCTCCTCGTACTGGTCTTTGCCGTTCAACTATTGACAAAACTATAACACGTTGTAGAGGTTTTGTCAATAGTTTGATCGAGATTGGGTGTATGGAGGACACGGATAAGCGGAGGAGTTCGTGGAGCCGGGGAACCGCAGTCGCACTCGCGCGGCTGGATGACGCGGCGTGAAATGGGACACTGATTGAACGGATGAGACTGATTCACCTGATCTCTTTTAGAAAGACAGTGCGGATCAGTTCAATCAGTGGCATCAGCGTCCCATTCCGCTCAGGAATACGCCAGCGCCTCACGGACGCTGATCCGCGCCGCGCCCCGCGCCGGCCAGACGGCGGCACACGCCGCGATTGCGACCACCAGCGCCAGCCAAACGGCAACAGCGAGCCAGTTGTACGAGAAATCCAGGTCGATGTTCAACATCACCTGCCCCATCAGGCGGGCGAGTGGCCGGGCGAGGACGAAGGAGAGCGGCACGGCGACGAGGAAGCTCAGCACCCCCTGCAGCACGCCCTCGGTCACGAAGATCCCCATGAGGGTCCGGGATCGCGCGCCGATTGCGCGCAGGACGCCGATCTCGCGGGTGCGCTCGACCACGCTGATGCTCATGCTACCCGCCAGCCCGATCCCGCCGACCGTCGCCACGAGCGCGGCGAGCCCGATCAGCATGCCGACCACGGTGCCGAATTGGTTGGCAGCGTAGTCGCGCTCCTCCTGCTTAACGCACTGGTGTAGAAGTCGACCTTCATGCCCGCAGCTTCGTAGCGCGAGCGCAGCTCGTCCGACACCGCCCGACTGCCTGCGAGCGTCTTGTCGGTCGTGGTGACCAGCAGTTGGCTTGCCACGTTGGACTTGCCCGTAGCATCGAGCATCGCGTCGAGCGGCGCATAGAGCGGCTCGACGACGAATCCCGTGTCGTACACCACCCGATACAGCCCCACGACTCGCCACGCGGCCTCGCCGAGCTCGCCCAGGTTGAGCGTGATCTCCTCGCCCACCTTGATGCCGTTCTTCTGGGCCGTCTCGGCGCTCAGCACGACGGCCCGGCCGTCGCCGGGTGCCAGCCACCGGCCCTCGACCACCAGGGGGCGCTGCATCTGAGTTTGCGGCGGCAGGCCGGTCAGCTGGGCGCCGAGCCCCGCCGAGTCCTGCACCCTCTCGCCCGAGCGCAGCAGCGTGGCATTGCGGCTGTACCACGTCTCGACGGCCGACGTGCCCGGGGTTTCCCTCGCAATCCGTTCGACCTCGTCCGCGGCCTGCTCCTGCGTGAAGCCCACCTTCACGTCATAACCGCGCCGGGCCACGTCGTTGTCCAACGTCGTCTGAATGGAGGCGATGAGGCTCATGACGACCAGGAACATCGCGCCGGCCACGGCCAGGACGAACACGGTCAGGGCCAGGCGGCCCTTGCGGCGGAACAGGTTCCCGACGCTCGCGGCATAGGCGGGTGGCAGCAGCCTCCCTCCGACGCGCTCCACTGCCCGGTCAAGCGCGTTCGAGCCGAAGTCTGCGCCGATCCCGTAGGTGGCGATGGCCTGGCGCACGCTGATGGCCGCGCCTTTGAGCGTGGGCCAGAGCGCCGCCAGCAGGGGCGCGGCCAGCGCCGCCGCGGCCAGCACGATGATTGAGCCGCGTGAGACTTGGAACGTCTCATAATCGATGTTGAACAGGCGCAGGTAGGTCTTGGCCATGAAGTAGGCGAAGGCCGCGCCGATGGGAAGGGCAATGACGAGCGCCAGCAGCCCCATGATCAGCGCGCCGGCCAGGTAGAGCCGGACGATGCTGCCACTCTGCCCGCCGATCGCCTTGATGACGCCGATCTGGTCGGTCTGCTGGGTGATCAGCGCGGTGAACGTGTTCAGCACCAGGATCACGCTCATGAGGAGCGCGACGACGGCCATGATCTGGAGGACCAGGTTCACGCCTTCGAGGAACTTGCGCCCCCAATGACGCTCGGGGTCCTGGTACAGCGTCACGACGACGCCGTAGCCTTTCTCTCCCAGGCGCTGACGCAACTCGCCGGCCACGTCTTGGGCCCGCCTAAGGCTGTAGTCGTCGACCCGCACCAGCAGCTGGCCGAACCGGCCGGTGGGCACACCGAACTCGGCCAGGCCCTGCGGGCTCGCAAAGAAGTGCGCCTGCCCGCCGAACGGCGGCGGCTGGACAAAGGGGTGGCGGATCAAGCCGTCGACGGCGAACTCCCGCGCCTTGCCGCCGACCTCCAGGACGATTTTGTCGCCCGGCGCCACGCCCCAGTGCTCGCTCGTCAGCCGCTCGACGCCGAGCCCCAGCCCGGCGGGCCAGTTCCCCGCCTTGAGTTCGAGCTTGTCATAAGTCTGGTTGGTGTAATCAGGCCGCTCGACCAGCGTTCCGGTCTTCCACTCGGCGTCGCCCACGTCCAGCCTGTAACGCACGGTGATCTGGTTGACCGGCTCGACGTCGAGCACCCCCGGCGTCGTCTTGAGGTCGTCGACCACCGCCTGGTCCACGTAGTTGCGCAGGATGATGCTGATGTGTGAAGGCTGCACGGCTCGGTGCGCCGCATCCATCGTCGACAGCAGTTGGTCGAGCAGACCGAAGATCCCGCCGATGGTGATCAGGCCCGCTGCGATGCTGATGACTGCCAGGAGCGTGCGCGCCTTGTTGTGCCAGAGGTCGAACGGCACCTTCCGCCACAGCACACGCTCTCCGGTGCACCTGGCGCACGCTCATCGGACAGCCAAGAAACCGGGTTTCTCGAAGAAACCCGGCTTCTCCTCCACGGTCTCAGATCCCCTGGTCCCTGCCGCTTCGTCGTCGCCAGCGGCCGAACAAGGCCCGTCCCTCACGACGCGCCGCTCGTCCGACGCGATCAGCCCGTTGATCACCGTCACCGTGCGCGGGACCTGGCGGGCCAACTCTTCGTTGTGGGTCACCATCACGAGCGTCGTGCCCTGGCTGGCCAGCCGGCAGAAGAGGCCGAACACCTCGTCCGAGGTGCGCGCATCCAGGTTCCCGGTGGGCTCGTCGGCCACCAATATCGGCGGCTGGTTGGCGAGCGCGCGGGCGATTGCCGCCCGTTGCTGCTGGCCGCCCGAGATTTGCGACGGCAGCTTGTGCCACTGGTCCTTCATCCCCACCAGTTCCAGCAGGCACATGGCCTGCTCGCGGCGGTCCTTCGGCTTGAGCCGCTTGGCGAAGTCCATGGGCAGCATGATGTTCTGCACGAGGTTCAGGCTGGGCAGCAGCTGGAAGAACTGGAACACGATGCCTACGTCGGTGTTACGCCACCCGGCCAATTGGTTCTCATTCATCCGGTGCACGGCTCGCTCGTTGACGAAAACCTCTCCGGTGGTCGGGTGGTCGATCCCCGTGATCATGTTCAGCAGGGTCGACTTGCCGTTTCCAGACGGGCCAACGATGGCGACGAACTCGCCGGGATGGATCTGGAGCGACACGCCGCGCAGCACCGTCACCTGCGCCTCGCCAGTCGGGAACGTCTTCACGACGTCCCGTACGTCGATGATGGGCCGGTTGGGGATCATGCGGCAGTACCTCCGAAAAACTCGCCGTGGTAACCGAACAGGATCGGGTGCGGCACTTCGGCACGGCCGATCTCGCCCAGCGACCCGGCGTCCAGGACAAGCAGGTACGAGGTCCCTCGCTGCGCATCGAGCACGACCGACAGCAGCACACCGTCGTCGTCGCGGATGCGGCCGGGCCGGCCCACGAACACCGGCTCGCCGGGGTAGTGGCCCGGGCAGTACCACGTCCAGGACTTCCCCAGCTGAACGTCGATCTTCGCGATCTGGTTATAGAAGCCGGTCGGGTTGCTCTTGCTGATGCTCGACGCGTAGACATAGCGGTAGCTACCGTCCATCGCGAACCGTTCGGAATCGAAGCGTGCCAGTTCGGCGCACTCGTCTGAGAGCACCTCGTACTTCAGCCGGCCGTTCCGCTTGCCCCTCAGCGGCAGGCGGTAGCGGCGCAGGTGGCCGAACGGCAGCGCACTGGTCGCACTCGCCAGCCGGTCGAGGAAGAACGCGTCGATGATCTGGTTGTCTTCATACGCGTCAATGTCGAGCACGATGTCGTCGCCCTCCTCCCACGCGTTGACGTGGTGAAAGGCGAAGAAGGGATCCGCGTCGAAGCGCGCCACCAACTCGCCCGAGTGCCGGTCAAGCACATAAAAGGGCGTGCCGCGCCGGGGCTCCCAGGTGAAGTTCTCGATGTAGGGCCGTAGCCACAGCAGCAGCGCCATCGGCTGCACGCGCAGCGGGAACTCGGTAAAGATGGCGTAACGCTTGGTCATGCCGAAGCTGTGCATGTAGGCCGGCTTCGTCGACGGCACCTGGCCGATCATCTTCCGCGCCCCGCGCCGTCAACCCGGTACAGGCGATAGTGGCTGACCGCATGGTAGCGGGTGACCAGGTTGTAGGTGCTGCCCTCTTCGCCGTCGAACTGCGGGTGCACCGTGGTCATCTGTCCCGTCAGGGGCTCATCCTCGTAGGTGAACACGCCCGCGGTCTTCAGCGTTTCCAGGTCGAACTCCACCTGGATCGGCGTCTCGGCCAGCGCCATGTACTTCTCCGCGACCTTGGCGATGCTGACCTTGGCGTTGTCGCTGACCGTCGGCGAGAAGACGGACTGGATGCGGCTGAAGAGCGAGCGACAGGGGTCGGTCGCAAATTCGGCGTACGTAATGCGCCCGCGGGCCATTGCGGAGCGGTAGGACTCGGTGTCCAGAAACTTGTTCGCGTAGCTGACCTGGCCGGCCCGAAACGAGAACTTGTGCAGCATGGACAGCCCGTCGAACCAGTGACGGTATTGCTCGGTTCCCACGTCGAACGTGCCGGGTCCGTTGCGCACCAGGTCGCCGGTCAACCACTCCGGAATGCTCCCCGTGACCGGGAGGCGGTCCAGCGTTAGCTCCCCGGCCCGGCTCAGAAACCCCAACTCGAAAACACTACTCATGCGTCAATCCTTGAGAAACCAGGTTTCCTTCAGCAACGATCATCAACCACAAAGGCACGAAGACTCAAAGATTCACTAAGAGCAGAAAGCTTAGTGTGTCATCGTGCCATGTGGTTAGGCCGCCACGGGGCGCAGCTCACGCGCCTCTTCCCGCAGCGGCGACGGGTCGATCAGTTCGGCGGCGATCTTGCCCGATGCCAGCACCGCCGGAACGCCGGCGCCGGGATGCGTGCCCGCGCCGACAAAGTACAGGTTGTCGAATTCTTCAGACTGGTTGTGCGGCCGGAACCAGGCCAGCTGCATCAGGCTGGGCCGGATCGAGAACGCGGCGCCCTTATAGCTATTCAGAACGTCGCGGAAATGCAGCGGGTCTATCATGTGCTCGGCCACGATGTTGTCCTGCAGGCCCGGCAGGTAGTTGTCTTCCAGGTGCTGCATGACCCGATCGCGGTAGGGCCGGGCCGTCTTCACCCAGTCCGTGCCCGAGTCCAGATGCGGCACGGGCGCCAGGACGTAGAACGACTCCGTGCCCTCGGGCGCGATGCTCGCGTCGGTGATGGTCGGCATGTGCAGGTAGAGCGAAAAATCGTCGGGCAGCTGCCGCGCCGCGAAAATGTCGGACAGCAAGCCTTTGTACCGCTGGTTCAGAATGATGTTGTGGTGGTGAAACTTGCCGTCGAGATAGCGCCGCTTCGTCCCGAAATAGATCACCACCAGCGACATGCTGTAGGCCATCCGGTCGATCTTGCGGTTCGTGTATTTGCGGCGGTACTGCTCGGGAATCAGGTAGCGGTAGGTCGAGGCCACGTCGCCGTTTGAAACTACCACGTCCGCGGTGTCCACCGTGCCGTCGGGCAGGCGCACCCCTACGACCCGGCGGTCCTTGGTCACAATTTCCTTGATCTCCGTGTTGAAGTACACCTTGCCGCCGAGGTCGGTGAAGAGCTTGCCGAGCCCGGCCACCGCCGCGCCCGTGCCGCCGATTGCATAGTGGACGCCCCACTGCTTCTCGAACTGCGCCACGAGGGTGTACACCGAGGGCGTGTCGAACGGGTTGCCGCCGACCAGCAGCGGGTGGAACGAGAAGACCCGGCGCAGAAAGTCGTCTTTGATGTAGCGGGCCACGTGGGTGTACGTGCCGAGAAATGCTTGCAGCCGGATGATATCGGGCATGATCTTGAGCATGTCCGTCAGGCGCAGGAACGGCCGCTCGGTCAGGCCGTTGAACGCGTGGAACACCTCTTCCGTCAGGCGCACGTAGCGGCGGTAACCGTCCACGTCCCCGGGGTTGAACTTCTCGATCTCGGCGATGGTCTCGTCCGTGCCGCGCCAGTAGTTGAAGCCGCGGCCATTCTGGTCGAAGATGCGGTAGAACGGATCGAGCGGGGTGAGGGTGAAATAGTCTTCGCGGCGGCGGCCTGCGGCTTCGAAGATTTCGTCGAAGAAATCGGGAACGGTCAGGACCGTCGGACCAGCGTCGAACTTGAAGCCGTTGATCTCGTATTGATAGGCACGGCCGCCCAGCTTGTCGCGTTTTTCGTATAGCGTGACGTCATGCCCCTTGGCCGCCAGCCGGCATGCCGCGCCGAGCCCGCCAAATCCGCTGCCGATCACAATCACCCGCTTCCGATCCATGCTTCCTCTCTCTTTCTCTTGCGCACACCTCCGAGGACGTCCGATCCTCGGGGGTCTTGGCCTGATTAGGCCAACGAGACCGGCGCACCGGTGACTTCGGGCTGTCCGAGCTCGGGCTGGCGGTACGCGCCCGTGGCGCGACCGCCACCAGATGCCGGGCAGCCGGCGCAGCTTGCCCGTCGTGCCTACGTGCGCGCGACGGCTGAAAACATCGTAGTCGTGGTTCTCGATATCCCTCAGGATGGCCCGGTAAAGTTCCGCGGCCGCGCCGATCGCAAAGCGGCCCGTCGAATCCAAGTAGGCGATTCCCGGGATGGCTTCGGCGTAAAGCTGCTTGTTGCGCTCCACCTGGAAGCGCATGAAGCGCCGCCAGCGATCCGTGGTGCTCCCGGCGTCGATGTCGGCGTCGCTCAGCCCAAACTCCTTCAGTTCATCCTGCGGCAGGTACACTCGGCCCGCCACCCAGTCCTCCCGCACGTCGCGCAGGATATTGGTCACTTGCATCGCCACGCCCAGCTTTACCGCGTACGGGATCGCGTCGCTCGCGGCGGTATCGTCGCTGAAGCCGATGATGTGCATCGACATCAGGCCCACGGTCGACGCTACGCCGTAGCAGTAGACGGCGAGCTCGTCGAAGTTCGCATAACGCTTCTTCTGCAAATCGGACGCGACGCCCATCACCAACTGCTCCGCATAGCGGGTCGGGATCTGATACCGTGCGCGTGTGTCGGCCCAAGCTACGGCCACTGGGTTATCGCACGGGGGCGGCCACGCCATCGCACACTCACGCCACGCGGCCAGGCCCTCGGCGAGATCACCTTGCGCTCGGTCGATCAGGTCGTCCGTGATGCGGCAAAACGCATACAGCGAGCGCACAGCTTTACGCTTCTCAAAGGGCAGGGGCCGCGAGGCCATGTAGAACGTGTGGCTGTGCTGGTTCGCCATGTCGTCACACACCGCGTACGCCTCGTCCAGGCCGGGATAGCCCTCCAGCGGCTCGGGCAGTGATTCGTGTTCGAGACCCTGTTGCGCCATCGCCAACAGCGTGTGTTCCCAGGCTCGATTGTTCGTGCTCATCCTGTCGCTCCCCGCCGTCGCCGGCCGAAGGCATCGTCGTGACGCCTGGTCCCATGCTGGCTGTTCGATCCAATGGCGGCACTATATCACGTCTGCACGCCGTTGTCAATAGATTGTATAGGGAATGTATAACTTTTAAGCTAATGCTAACATGAGATGGACGCGAGTGCGAAACATCCCGACTCGGCCAAGTCCGGATCACGGTTTCTCGCGGTTTCTCCGCCCACAGTGAAGATCGTGTACAATCGAGGCATGGATCGAGCCTCCTGGGATCAGTTGCATGCCGAGGTGATTGCGTGCCGGCTTTGCCCCCGCCTGGTCGAGTGGCGCGAGGAGACGGCGCGCGTCAAGCGGCGGGCTTACCGCGGAGAGGAATATTGGGGCCGTCCCATTCCCGGCTGGGGCGATCCCGACGCGCGGGTGCTGGTGGTGGGCCTCGCGCCCGCCGCACATGGTGGCAACCGTACCGGGCGCATCTTCACCGGCGACAGCTCGGGCGACTTCTTGTTCGCCGCGCTGCACCGGGCCGGCTTTGCGAACCAGCCGGTGTCGAGCCACCGGGGCGACGGCCTGGCCCTGACCGACATGTACATTGCCGCCGCAGCCCGCTGCGCCCCGCCCGACAACAAGCCCACTCCCGCCGAATTGGACACGTGCCGGCCATTTCTCCGGCGGGAGATTGCCCTGCTGGACCGGGTCGAGGTGGTGGTCGCGCTGGGCCGCATCGGCTTCGAGGCCTTTCTCAGGGTGTACGAGGGCCGGCCGGGCTTCCTGGGCCGCACGACTCTGCTGAGCCAGTTCGCGCACGCGGCTGTGCTCCCGCTTGGTTCCGGCCTCCCCGTCGCCGTCACTTCCTACCACCCTTCGCGTCAGAACACGCAGACCGGCCGCCTGACCGCCGCGATGTTCGACCGCGTGTGGGTCACCGTACGGGAACTGATGAGGTGAGCGGGCTGCGCCTCACCACCAACACACGAAGACACGAAGGTATTACAATGCTCTGGCAGCTTACTGAAGAGGAGTCCACATGCGCCGACTAAACGAGATCCAGGCCGCCTTGCGTGATGAGAGGCTGGACGGCTGGCTGCTGTATGACTTCAAAGGCATGAATCCGATCGCTCGCAGCGCGGCTGGCGTCCCGGCTGACCGCTTCCTGAGCCGCCGCTGGGCGTGCTACATCCCCGCATCGGGCGAGCCCCGCTGGCTCTTCCACGGCATCGAGGCGGGCGGCATGCAGGACCTGGCACCCAACGCGCAGCGTTACGTCTCTTGGGCTGACTGGCCCGAGGCCCTGCGGACTCTCACACGCGGCGCGCAACGGATCGCAATGGAGGTTTCGCCCGGCTGCGCCATTCCCTACGTCAGCCGGGTCGATGCGGGCACGCTGGAGTTGGTGCGCGGCCTGGGCTTGGAAGTAGTCACTTCGGCCGACCTGGTGCAGGTGGCCGAGGCTGTGTGGACACCCGAGCAATTGGCCAGCCATCGACGGGCGGTGGAAATCCTGCTCCAGGTCAAGGAGGACACGTTCGCACACGTGCGCCACCGCCTGGCGGGCGGCGAGCGGGTGACAGAGTGCGGCGTCCAGGACTATATGATGGGCCGGTTTGCCGACTTCGCCCTCGAGACGGACCACCCGCCCATTGTGGGCGTCAACGCGGCACGGCGCAGACCCGCACTTTGCCCCGAACCGGGAGCGCGACACCGAACTTCGACCGGGCGATTTCCTCCTGATCGACCTGTGGGGCAAGGAGCCCGACCCGGACGCCATCGTGGGCGACATTACCTGGGTGGCTTACGCGGGGCAAAGCGTGCCTGCGCTGGCCCGGCAGGTGTTTGACGTAGTTAAGGCCGCACGCGACCGGGCCGTCGCGTACGCCCGCGACGGGCTGGCCTCAGGCCGCCCGGTGTACGGCTATGAGGTCGACGACGCATGCCGCCAGGTGATCGTGGATGCCGGCTACGGTCCGTACTTCATTCACCGCACGGGGCATAGCATCGGAACCGCGGGCCACGGCAACGGCGTCAATATTGACAACCTGGAGACGCAGGACCGCCGCCGGCTGATGCCCGGCGTTGGTTTCTCAGTCGAGCCGGGTATCTACCTGCCGCACGAGGGATTTGGCGTGCGGCTCGAAATCGATTGTTACGTTGCCGGAAACGACATCGAGGTCACGACGCTGCCCCTGCAGAACGAGTGGGTGCTGCTCCTCTGACCGATAGCGCGTGCCCGGCATTCGGAAACGGGTGAACATGAAAAAGTGGATTCTCCTAATCCTGCTGTTGGTCGTGATCGCCGCCGTGGCCGGCGCATGCGGGCGGAGCAGCCGCCGCCAGGGCGGTGAGTGGACGCCCGCGCCGGTGACGGGCAGCCTCGCCATTGGGACAAGGGTCCCTGAGCTGGTGCCCCCTGCGGTTGAGGCGACGCAGTTGCCGGCGCAGGCCGCAACGCCGGATGCGATCCTGCCGACCCGCCGCGCCTGTGGCTAGTGTGGCTGCGCCGACAGCGGCCTCGACGCGCGATCCCAACCTCGTCACGATCACCGAGGCGGACGTGCTGCGTGCGGTCACTTCAGGCGCGGCGGCCGAGCAGGGCGCCACCCTGGATAACGTGGGCGTGAAGTTTACAGCCGACGGCAAGATGATCCTTACGGCCGGCCGGGTAGGCTATGGGTTCGTTAACGCGGACAATGTCACCCTGGTGGGCCGCTTGGTCGCCGTCAACGGCAAGCTCGAGCTGCAGACGGAGTCGATCACGCCGCGGGGCCTCGTCACGGCGATGATTCCGACGATTGCCAACCAGGCGCTGCAGAATTACACGTCCAAGTGGTACATCGAAGACGTGCGCACGACGGAGGGCAAGATCGAGCTGCGCGTGCGGCCGTAGCTTGACTTCTTGCTCGTTGGGGGCGAGATCGCCCCTGTACGTCTCGGATCGGGCTTCTTACATGTTGGGGGCGAGATCGCCCCCAACACCCCCGACAAGGGGCTGCGCCCCCTTGACCCCTCAAAACCACGCTGCCAGGCAGAGGACGCCCAGGTACAATCGCGTCTCTACGCGCCGGCGGCGCATCATGGTCAGTTCCCCGCAGACGTGCGTCCGTGGCGGGCGCAGCGAATGCGGTCGCCTGCGACACGGCCAGTTCCCCGCAGCCGTGCGTCCGTGGCGGGCGCAGCGAATGCCGTGGCTGCGACACGGCCAGTTCCCCGCAGACGTCGTGACATCTTGTTACTGACGCGCCCGGGTCCGTTCCCCACACGAACGGTTTCGTGCACGCATGTGTGGTGCCCCTTAGGCCTTTGGGGGTCGAGGGGGCGCCAGCCCCCCGGCGGGGTTGGCAGGGGCCGGCCGGCCCCTGCCCAGAAAACAAGAAAGCGTCGCCTGCTGCGCCCGGCGCGCCCGGCTGCTTGCGAAGCGAAGCACAAACCGCTACAATGCTCCCTAGCGACGTTCCGGTCGATGGTGAACAGGAGCATGAGCGATGGCGTTCGAATTGCCGGCCCTACCGTACCCCGAGACTGCATTGGAGCCGCATTACAGCGCGAAGACCTTCAGCTTCCATTACGGGAAGCATCACAAGGCCTACGTGGATAATCTCAACAAGCTGCTGCCCGGCAGCCCCTACGAGAACAACTCCCTCGAAGAGATCATCCGCCAGACTGCGGGCGATTTGACAAAGGCGCCCTTCTTCAACAATGCGGCCCAGGTGTGGAACCACACCTTCTTTTGGAATTCCATGAAGCCGGGCGGCGGCGGCCGACCCACCGGCTTGCTCGCCGAGCGGATCGACCAGAGCTTCGGCAGCTATGAGAAGTTCGCCGAGCAGTTCAAGGCGGCCGCGGTGGGCCGGTTCGGCAGCGGATGGGCCTGGCTCATCAGCGAGCTCGGGGAGCTGAAGATCATCAGCACGCCAAATGCCGAAAACCCGATGTCGCTGGGCAAGGTCGGGCTCCTGACCGTCGACGTGTGGGAGCACGCCTACTACCTCGATTATCAGAACCGCCGGCCCGATTTCGTCCAGGCATTCCTCGATAACCTGGTCAATTGGGATTTCGCAGCGCAGAACCTGGCCTAAGCACAAGATCAGCAACGGTGCCTCGCGCAAGCAACACCTTCGGGGTCTTCCAGACCCCGAAGGTGGCTCAATACTTTCGCCTGCCGCCGCTCAAAAGCGGGGCCACAGGGCCCGACGCCATTTCCCCACCAGTCAACTTATGGTGTAGAATTCCATCGTGAATGATCCTCTAACTTCCCTCCAGAGCGAAAGTTGTCTGCAGCGCATTCTGGTCGTCGACGACGACCAAGCCATCCGCCGCCTGCTTAAGGACAAGCTGGAGGGTGCCGGCTACGAAGTCTGGGCCGCCGAATCCGGCGATCACGCTTTAGAGGTGATCGGGCGCCGCGGCATGCCTCATCTTGCGATCGTGGACATCAACATGCCGGGCATGAACGGGTTGCGCTTCTGCGAAGCGGTCCAGCAGTTCAGCGATCTGCCCGTGATAATGCTCAGCGCGGTGGATGAGGAAGAGACGGTGGTCGCGAGCATCATGCGGTATGCGGAAGACTATGTCACCAAGCCCTTCAGCCCGCGTGAGCTGGTGGCGCGCGTGCAGCGGGTTTTGCGCCGCATCGGCGATTATCGCTACACGTGGGACGTGGAGACCCGGGTGGACGACTTCCTGGTCGTTGATATCCCACATCAACGGGCTCTCGCGGGCGAGCGAGTTGTCCCACTGACACCCACTGAGACCAAGCTGCTCTACCTGCTGATGCGCAACGCCGGTCACTCGGTCAGCACCGATTTCCTGCTCCGCCGCCTCTGGCCGATGGAGGATGTGTTCGAAGATACGCTGCGCGTCCACATCCACCGCCTGCGCCAGAAGATCGAGCCCGCGCCCGCCCGGCCGCGTTACGTGCTCACGCAGCGCGGTGTTGGATACACTTTTCCGGCTAACAAGTAGTCGCCCGCTTCTGGCGCCCTGATCCTGCTCCATTGTCGATCGCATGGGCCGTCATTTACACCGTAACCTTTACAGCCTAACTTATGGGAGGTTCTCATGGCAGAGCAACCGACACTCCAGGGCGAGTCTGTCGAGCGCATTCGGGATATCATTTTTGGGCCGAAGATGCGCGATTACGAGCAGCGCTTCGACGCGTTCGGCCGCGATCTCGCCCGCTTGCAGGCTGACCTGGATCACCTGACCGAACAACTAACGGCTAAAGACACCGCGCAGAGCAAGAACTTGCAAGCCTTACGGCAAGAGCTGCGGCAGGCCGACGGCGAGCTGCGCAACGAGTTGAAGGCCGAAGGCGCCCGTCTGACGACCCAGATGGCCGAGCAGCACACGACGCACACGGCCGCACTCAATGCGGCGCGGCAGGAACTGCAGCTGGCCGACGACAACTTGCAGGTCGGGTTCAAAGCCGACATCGAGCAGGTCAACTGCAATTTGGCCGACCACGAGGCCGCGCAGAAGACAACCCTGCAGTCCTTGCGCCAGGAACTGCGTAAGGCCGACACCGATCTCCGCGAGGAGCTGCGCCAGGTCATGCAGCGCCTGACGGACGACAAGACCGACCGCAGCACGCTCGGCGAGCTCTTCGTCGAGTTGGGCAACCATATCAAGAGCGGCGGCAACCTCGCCGATTTGCTGCAGGGCCTGGAACAGCCGGGCTGATCGCCGTGGATGCGACCAATAAGGTCGAGCCCGGGCAAGCTGCTCACGGCCAAGCCCCAGATTCCGCCGCGGCCGTCGATGCTCTGCTCGACGACCTGCGTGCAATCGTCGCCGGGCCCGACCGCGAGCGCATGGCGCTGCTCGAGACGCGGATTGCGGAGGTCGAGCACCGGACGGAAGACCACGAGGCGCTCGTTGCGGCGGTCAGCCCGATTCTGGGCGATGCGATCCGCAGGCAGGTGCGCGAGGACCGGGATGCCCTGATCGAGTCGCTGTACCCGATCATCGGCCAGTTGATCGGCCGGGCAGTCGCCGAGTCGATCCGCGACCTGGCGCGTACGATTGACGAGCGCATGCGCACGTCGCTGAGCCCGGCACACCTGCTGCGCCGGGCCCGGGCTCGGGCGGCCGGCGTTTCTGATGCCGAGTTCCTCCTGCGTGACGCACTGCCGTTCCAGGTGGCTGAGATCTTCCTGGTGCACCGAGAGAGCGGCCTACTGCTGCTGCATCTCTCCCGTCCCGGCGCAGACGACGCCCCCGTGGAAGACAATGCGGACCTCGTAACTGGCATGCTGACGGCGATTCGGGACTTCGCGCAGGATGCCTTCGGGCGGGGCCAGGAGGGCCAACTCGACGAAATCCAGTACGGCAACCGGCGCATCCTGATCGAGGCGTGCCAGCACGTTTACCTGGCGGTCGTGGTGGACGGTATCGAGCCGGCCGGGTTCCGCGCTAAGCTGCGCGAGCGCGCGGTCGAGGTCGAGAACCGTTATAACGAGGTCTTGAAGCGGTACGACGGCGATGCGTCGCAGTTCGCAGCAGCCCGCCCCACCATGAACGAGTTGCTGCTGGACGGCGCGGGGCAGGAGGTTTCGGCCGGCTTGTCGGGCAGTCAGAAGGCCGTCGTGTTCGCCCTGGCGGGTGTGCTCACCGTGTGCCTGCTGGGTGCTTGCCTTGGCAGCGCCGCATGGGTCCGAAATGCGCTCAGCCGCCCCGCCTACGTGGTCGTCGTGACCGCTACGCCGGGGCCGACGGCCACGCCGACCCGTACGCCCACGGCGACGGCGACGCCGACAAGGACCCCGCAGCCCACGTCGACCCTGACGCCGACCGCCACACCGACGCGTACGCCCACAGTGCGCCCGACCGCGACCCGGACGCTGAATCCGGCGCCGCTGAGCCGGGTCGCGGTCGTGGCTAACGTCCGCTCGCAGCCCGGCCTGGCCGCCCAGATACTGGAACAGGCGCCCGTCGGCAAGAGCTTTACCGTTCTCGGGCGCGACCCGACGGGCGGCTGGCTCGAGGTCTGCTGTACGGCGCAAGGGGAAACGGGCTGGCTCGCGGCCGCCCTCGTGACGATCGAGGGCAGCATGGAGGACGTACCGGTACTCGAGGTGAGGTGATTCATGGTTTCACTCAGCGCCAAGGTTTGCCTGCTCGGGGAGTACGCGGTTGGCAAGACGAGCCTCGTCCGCCGCTTCGTCTACAACCTCTTCGACGATAAGTATCTCAGTACGATTGGCGTCAAGGTGAGCCGGAAGGTCGTCGCGGTCCCGCGCGGCGACGAGGTGATCGAGCTGGTGGTCATGCTGTGGGACCTGGCCGGCAGCGAAGAGTTTGACTCGGTGCGCGCCAGCTACCTGCGGGGCGCGGCCGGCGCACTCGTGGTGTGTGATGTCACGCAGCGATCCACGCTCACCGCAATTTCCGAATACGTCGCGCAAATCCGGGCGGTGAATCCTCGGGCGGCAATCGTCCTGGCGGGCAACAAGCAGGACCTGACCGAGCAGCGGGTCTTGAGCGAGGACGAGCTGGTGAGCAGCGCACGGGACTTGCGCGCGGGCTACTTCCCCACAAGCGCCAAGACGGGCGCCGGCGTCGAAGAGGCTTTCCGCCACCTTGGGCGCCTGTCAATCGGCGCGTGACGGGGAGGCGAGCGTTGGGCGCACACCAGGAACAGATTCTGCGTGACCGGCGCGTCGCCTATGCCGTCACAGACCGCTCGTTGCGGGTGACCGAAGTCTGTGGCGCCAGTGATATCCTGCTGAACAACCACAGTGCCTGGCTCGGCCGCCCGCTGCTCGACCTGGTCCCTGAGCTCGTCGGAATGGAACCCGCGCTTGCCGAAATCCTCGACGGCACGCTGCCCCGGATGCAGATTCCATGGGTCAACCGGGACGGGCCAGACGGGACCACGCATTACCACACGCTGGTCGATCTGCCGTGTTTTGACGAGAGCGGCGCGGTGGCAGGCCTCATCCACATCGTCCAGGACGTGACCGAGATTGGCGAGTTGGAGCAGCGCCTGATGCAGCACCGCAATACGCTGCGCCTGCTCGAGCGCACACTCCGGGAACAGAACGTCCAACTCGTGGCTGCGAATGCGGAGTTGCGTCGTCTGGACGAAGCCAAGTCGGCCTTCGTGTCGATTGCCGCGCACGAGCTGCGCACTCCGCTCTCTTCGGTAACCGGCTACATCGAGATGCTGCTCGATGGGGATGCGGGCCCGCTCAACGAGCAGCAGCAGGATTACCTGCGCACCGTCGAGTCAAGCGCACATCGCCTGCTGCGGCTCACGCGCGATCTTCTCGACGTGGCACGCCTGGAGTCGGGCCGCCTCGAACTGGTGCTGCAGCCCACCGACCTCCGCACGTTGGTCGCAGACACGATCGCCGAGCAACGTCCGCAACTGGATGCGCGCAGGCAGGTCATCGTGCTCGAAGCCCCGCCCGTGCTGCCGCTCGCCCTGGTGGACCGTGGGCGCACGATGCAGGTCGTGGTGAATCTGATCGGCAACGCCAGCAAGTTCTCGGAGCCCGGCGCAACGATTCGAGTGTTGCTGGCCCCGGCCGCAGAGCCCGGCTACCTGCGGCTGACCGTTCGGGACACGGGGCCGGGCATCCCCCCGGATGAGCAGGCGCACCTTTTCCGGCCGTTCGCCCGCGGCGCTAGCGCGCTGCGGAGCGGCCAGCAGGGCAGCGGGCTCGGGCTGTACATCGCCAAGTCCCTCGTCGAATTGCACGGCGGGCAAATCTCGATCGCGAGCCGGCCCAGCGCGGGCGCCGAGTTCATGCTGACCCTGCCCCAGGCTGATCCTGTGAGCGACGTGGCCGCGGGTCCGGATGCCACGGGCCCGATTGCGGAACCTTCGGTCACCCTGCCCGCTTGACGCAACCGGCGCGGCGCAGCCCGACTCAGCCGCGCACGGGTTGGACCCAGGGAGACAACCTGCGCTTGGCCGGGTCCTGTGCGGGTTGCTATAATTTCTTGCAGCTCTCCGCATCTTTCCTGGTCAAAGCGTGTTCTGTAATGCGTGCTGTAAGCTCATTACGATTTAGTGAAGCTGCAGCGCAGCCCCCAGGCGGCACGGTCATGTTGCGCATTATTCAAACGGTATCGACTTCATCGGAGGTATGATGGCGGTTGTTCTCACGAAGCTGTACGGCGTGGATCGCGAGCTCGAGTTGAAGCTCAAGACAAAGGGTGTCAAGGATTCTGAAGACCTGATCGCGCTGTGCCAGAAGGACGGGGGTATTGTCTCGGTGTCGCAGGACACTGGCATCGACGAAGAGACGTTGCGCTGCTTGCTCAATCGGGCGCACCTCGTTCGCATCCGGGGTATCGGCGAAGCCTACACGATGCTCCTGGAGGAGGCGGGCGTTAAGTCAGTATCGGACCTGGCCGACAAGTCGCCCGAAGAACTGCGGGGTCAACTCGAGCAGATCAACGGCAGCCGCAACGTCGTCGGCCGCGTGCCTGCGCTCGCCATGGTCAACGGGTGGGTGAATAAGGCGCAGAAACTGCCCTCCGCATAGGGTTTCCCCGCTCCGAAGGCTCAAAGGCACAACAATCAGCCGCGCTGCGCCGTTGTGCCTCCGTGTTCCCGGTCATCGCGTCGCCAACAGGTACGCCGCCCCATCTTCCCCCGCCATGACGCCGTGGACGATGCCCTGGGGCACCTCAATCCGGTCGCCCGGCAGCAGTTCGAGCAGCCGGTCGTCGGCGGGCAGGATCACCGTCAAGCTGCCCTCGACCACCCACATGGTCTCCGGGTAGATATGCGCGTGGGGTGGGTAGCCCGTGACGGGCTCGGTCGTCCACTTAACCACCCCATACCCCTCCGCGGTCAGCCGCTCGCGAATGCCGGCCTCCGTCGGCTTTCCGGGGCCTTCCCACAGCACGACACGTACGGCCGGCTTCGGAAACGAGGGGAATGCAATCGGCTCTCCCATAGTCTCAACCCATTTCGACCCGCACCCGGCCGATTTCGGGCGTCGCATAACCGCCCAGGCCGCTCACCCGTGCGGCAAATGCCGGGTCACGTATGATGGCGAGCAGCGGCGCGAGCGCGTCGCTGCCAAAGTGGGCTGCGGGTACAATCAAGTCATACTGTTCCTCGCCCACCGGCACGAAGTCCAGGCGGAGCGCCCGAGCCGCAGCGAGGATGCCCAGGCCGCAGTCGGCCGCACCTGACGCCACGGCCGCGGCCACTGCGAGGTGCGTGAACTCCTGCCGGTCATAGCCCTGGATCGCAGCCGGGTGGATGCCCAACTGGCGCAGCCGGTAGTCCAGCAGGACGCGCGTGCCCGCGCCCCGCTGGCGGTTAATGAATACGACGTCAGGGCGAACGAGGTCCTCAAGGGTTCGAATGCCCTTAGGATTGCCCGCCGGCACGATGAGCCCCTGCACCCGCTGCACGAAACCCAGCACGACCACGGACGTTTGGGGCAGCAGCCGGCGGATATATGCGACGTTGTACTCGCCCGTATCCTCGTCCAGCAGGTGCGAGCCCGCCAAGTGCGCCTCGCCCCGGCTGAGCGCCAGCAGCCCGCCCACGCTGCCCACATTCGCCGACGACAGGCTCCGGCCCGGGTAGCGCTGCCCCAGTTCGTCCGCCAGCAGGTCCAGCGTCAGGTCGTGGCTGCCGATCGCCACGATCGTCCGCCGCACCTGGTCGGCCGGCTTCAGCAGGTTCACCCGCACGACTGCACCAGGCTCGAAGCCTTGCACCCCCCTCGGGATCCTGATGATCCCGTCGGCACGCACCAGCGACATCAGCACGCCCGAGCCGCCAGGCAGCGGCGTCGCCACCATCCGCTCACCTACCTGCCCCACGGTGACGCGCAAGTATTCCTCTTCGCCTTCCGGGCTGACGACTTTGCGGGTCAGCGTTGCTTCCACTGCCGGCCGCTCGGGCACGGGCTGTCCGAGCCAGCGCGCCACCGTCGGTTTGACGAGCAGCTCGCACGTGACCGCCGCGCTCACCGGGTAACCAGGCAGACCGATGACCGGGGTCCAGCACGTTGCGCCGTCCGGACCCGGATCGAGGCAGATCATGCCCAGGATCACCGGGTGGCCGGGCCGGATCGCAATTCCGTGGACGAGGAGCCGTCCCAACTCCTGTACGATGCGGGACGTGTAATCCTCTGATCCGGCCGAGGAGCCGGCGTTGACGATCACGAGGTCGTGCGTCCTGGCAGCCTCGAGCACGCGGTCGCGAATGGCCCCGTAGTCGTCGGCCAGCATCGGCAGCCGGGTGACCTCGCCCCCCCACTCACGCACGAGCGCGCCCAGCACCAGCGAGTTGTATTCGATGATGTCGCCGGGATGCAGGGCAGCGCCCGGTGCGACCAACTCGGTGCCGGTGGGCAGGATCGCCACCCGCGGCTTGCGCCGCACGAACAACTCGGCATGGCCCGAACCGGCCGCCGCGCCAATGTCTTGGCGCGCGCAGGAGATGGTTGGCCGGCAGGATCAGTTCGGTCGCGACCATGTCCTCGCCCATCGGCCGGACGTGCTGCCAGGGCGCCACGCTCGACAGGATTTCGATCTCCTCGCCCCGCGGGCCCGTGCTCAGGTGCACATCCTCGACCATGATCACCGCGTTGGCGCCCGGCGGCACCGGGTCGCCCGTGTCGACGTAGAAGGCCTCCTCGCCCACCAGGAGACGAACGGGTCGCGTCTCGCTGGCGCCGTGCGTGCGCCCGGCGAAGACCGCGTACCCGTCCATCGCGGATGCGTGGTAGTGCGGCGATGAGATGGCGGCCCACACCGGAGCCGCCGTCACGCGGCCGGCGGCCCCGTCGAGCGCGACCATTTCGCCCGCCAGCGGCCGGCCGAGTCCCGCCTCGTCCAGGCTGGCCCACCAGCGCGCGAGCGCTTCACTCAAGGGAATATCTTCCAGGTAGGGAGAGTGCGAATGACCGGTCAACGCCTGCTCCTTGCAGCGTCCGCCCTTCCGGCGGCGAATGCTCAGGGCCGAGTATAGCACAAATTGAGCGGCCCGGGTGCCCTTCCACCCGGCTCGGGCGGCTCGATTCGGGACGATACAGCCAGCGCGGCGGTCAAAAGAAAAGATAGACCGCGCGAATAGCTAGTGTACTTGCGCGAAAAGTGTGATACAATATGTATGTAGCTTTATTTTGTCGTTCGATATAGCATATCCTGGCAGCGCAGCTCCCACAGGAAGAAAGGCGGTCAACCATGCAAGGACATCGCTTGTTGCGGGCCGTGGCGGTCCTCATCCTTATCGTGGCGGTGGCATACCTCGCACTCGCGATCTTCGGCGCTCTCTGGCTTGGGGGGTCTGGCCTGGGTTCAGGCTGGGGCACCGGCTGGACCGGCTGGCTGATTATCCCGCTTGCGGGTGGGTCGATCATGGCCGCGGTCACCTTGTTGGTGTTCGGCCTCATGCTCTTCTTCCTCGCCAAGATCGACAACAACCTGGTGGCGGCCCGCCAGCAGAAGCGGGTGGCGCCCAAGCCCAAGGCGGCGCCAGCGCCCGTGGGCGCGGCCACCGCTGCTGCGGCGCCGGCCGCCGTACCGGCTGCGGCCGCGGTCGCCGCAGGCGCCATAGTTGCTGCCGAGCACCAGGATGAGACGGCTATCGTCGAGCCCGCCGCCGAAATCGCCCCCGCAGCTGAAATCGAGCCTGTTGCCGAAATCGCGGCTGAGACCCCGCCCGTCGCCGCCGCAGTTGCCGCGGGCGCCATCCTTGCCGACGAGCACGCGCCAGAGGCGCCGGGCCCCGAGGTAGAAGCCGAGGTCCCGGAGGCGGCCGTCGCGGCAGCGGCCGTCGCAGCCGAGGAGCGTGCCCCAGAGCCGGCGCCGGCCGAAGCCGACCTGGAACCGGCGGTGATCACCGGGGGGACGCCGGCGACCGTCGAGTTTGAGACGGAAGCCCCGCCCATCGCCGCTGCTGCCATCGGCGCGGCCGCTCTCGCCGAGGAACGCGAACCAGAACCGGTGCCGACAGACCTTGCGCCAGCGGAGCCAACGTTTGCGCCCGAGCCGGAGTTGGCGCCCGAGGCCGCTGCGGCCGTGGTTGCGGCCCAGGCCGCAGCAGAGCCCGCAGCCGAACCTGTGGAAAGCGACGCAGAAGCTGCGTCCGCGGGAGAAACCGGCGGACTTGCCGGCGCGGCACAGTTCATGGCCGGTGCGGTGATGATCGGCGCAGGCGCGGCGGCCGTCGCGAACGAAGCCGCGGCCGAGCCGGAGCCTGCGGAAGAAGACCGCGAGCCGGGCGCGGCCGCGGCTGCTGCCGTGGTCGCTGCCGCCGCGACGACTGCGGTCACCGGCGAGCCCGACGTGGTCGAGGTTGAGGAACCGGCTGGCGTGTTGCCATCCGTGGAGATCATGGAAGAAGCGCCCGGCGAAAGTGCACCGGCGTCCCCGGAGGTTGAATTGCCGCGGGTGGACTTGCCGGAGGTCGAAGCTGAGGCGGCCGGGCCCGAGGTGACGGCCGCAGAGGCGGCTGTGCTTGCAGCAGGCGTGCACGAGGCTGCGGGCCGGGTGGCCGAAGAGGCGCCCGACGGCATCCCAATCGATGCCGAGTTCATCGAGCCCGAGACCCGCCTGGTCGAGATGACGGTGGTCGAGACTGAGCCGGAGACCACGGCGCCGGAAGCCGAGCTCGAGCGGGTGGACCTGGGGGCCGGCGAGGCGGAGCTGGAGGCCGAGGACATGACGGTTCCGGCCGAGCCGCGACAAGCCGCTGCCGTCGCGGGCGCCGCCGCATTGGCTGCCGGGCTGAGTGACCAACAGGAACCTCCGGCCGAGGTCCGGTTGCCCGAGGTAGAGATCGCCGACATGGCGCCCGTCGAGGCCGCGGCTGCCCTGAGCGAAGCGACCGGCGTTCCCGAGACCGAGCTCGCTAGCGGGGTGCCGAGCGACTCGCCCGCCCAGGCCGATCCCGCAGCGCTCCAGGCGCAAATCGCAGCGCTGCAAGCGCAGCTTGCGGCTCTGCAGGCGCAGATGGGCGGTGCTGCCCCCGCTGCCGGGGTTGCCGGAGCCGCCGGGCTGGCAGCAGCCGCAGCGAGCCGGGCCGATGACCCCGAACCCGAGGAGATTGCTGCGGAACTGCCCGAGAGCGCCCCGGCCGAGCCCGCCGAACCGGGCGCGGCCCGGCTGCCGGGATCCGACGAGGTGGCCCGCATTGCGGCTGAGATGGCTGCGGTGAAGCGCGCGAGCACCCCGGCTGCGCCGCCCGAGACGATCGAACCCGCATCCGCCGAAATCGTGGCGGGCGAGGCGGTGCCGGCCGACCTGCCCGCAGGCGAGGACAATCTCGAGATCATCGAGGGCGTGGGCCCCATCTACGCAAAGCGGCTCCGCGAAGCAGGGATCACGACCTACAAGCAGCTGGCCGAGGCAACCTATTCGGACCTGGTGAAGGTGACGAGGGGCAACCTCGAGCGCGTCGTGAAGGACGATTGGCGCGGCCAGGCCCGCCGCCTCATGAGCCAGAAATAACACCGCAACGTCCTGCAGTGGGCGAGAGGCGGGGAGAGGCGCCGCCAGAGCAACGGGCCACGGGTAGAGCTCCTGAGGGGCCGGGCAGCAATGTCCGGCCCCTACATTTAAAGGGGCAAAAATGGAAGAAATCGCCGTTCTGCGGTATAATGAGGGTGTAGGGGCGGTTCTGCGCCTGCTGGCAAACTGCCCTGCCTGGAGCCAAGGAGCGGTATGAATAACGAGATCACAGCGAACCCGAATCACGTCGGGATTGTGCGGCCCATCAGCATCGACGACGAGATGCGCGGCTCTTACCTCGATTACGCCATGAGCGTCATCGTCGCGCGCGCACTCCCCGATGCCCGTGACGGTCTGAAACCGGTGCAGCGCCGCATTCTGTACGCGATGCACGACATGGGCTCGCGTGCCGGCACCCCCTACCGCAAGTCGGCTCGTATCGTCGGCGAGGTCCTCGGCAAGTACCATCCGCACGGCGACTCGGCTGTGTACGACGCCATGGCCCGCATGGCGCAAGACTTCAGCTTGCGCTACCCCTTGGTCGACGGCCAGGGCAACTTTGGCTCTGTCGACGGTGATTCACCCGCGGCGATGCGGTACACCGAAGCGCGCCTGGCTCGGATATCTGAGTCGCTGCTTCTCGACATCGACAAGGAAACGGTCGACTGGATCGACAACTTCGACGGCAGCCTGCAGGAGCCAACCGTCTTGCCCGCGCTGCTGCCCAACCTGCTGCTTAACGGCAACAGTGGCATCGCCGTGGGCATGGCAACAAACATCCCACCGCACAACTTGTCGGAGGTCATCGACGCGATCGTTCACCTGATCGACCACTGGACCCAGCTCGAAGATATCACCGTCGAAGAGCTGATGCAGTTCATCCAGGGCCCCGACTTTCCGACCGGTGGGTTGGTGCTGGGCCGCGAGGAAATCAAGTTGGCGTATGGCTCGGGGAAGGGCCGCATCACGATGCGGGCACGGGCGCGCATCGAGGAGATGAACGGCGGCCGCCACCGGATCATCGTCAGCGAAATCCCCTACCAGCTCAACAAGAGCACTCTCATCGAGCGCATCGCCGAACTCGTGCGCGACGGCCGGATCAGCGACATCAGCGACCTGCGCGACGAGTCGGACCGCACCGGCATGCGCATCGTCATCGAGCTCAAGCGGGCCGCCGCACCGCGCAAGACGCTGAACCGTCTCTTCAAATACACGCCGCTGCAGAGCACGTTCGGCGTGAACATGCTGGCGCTGGTCGACGGCGAGCCCCGCCTGCTCAGTCTGAAGCGCGCGCTCCAGCTCTACATCGACCACCGCATCGAAGTCATTACGCGGCGCACGAACCATCTGCTGCGCGTCGCGCGCGAGCGCCAGCACATCCTGGAAGGCTTGCGCATCGCACTGCAGTTCCTGGATGAGGTCGTCCGGATTATCCGTAACGCGGCGAGCGCAGAAGAAGCGAAGGGCCAGCTCATCGAGCGGTTCAACCTGAGCGAGCGCCAGGCCCAGGCCATCCTCGACATGCAGCTGCGCCGGCTGGCCAGCCTCGAGCGCCAGAAGATCGAGGATGAGTACCAGGAGCTGGTGAAGCAGATCGCGTACTACGAGTCGCTGCTGGCCGACCCCACGCTGATGCTGGGCGTGATCCGGGACGAGGTGTTGGGCCTCAAGGAGAAGTTTGCGGACAAGCGGCGCACCGAGATCGTCGCCGAGGCCGCCGAGGGCTTCTCGGAAGAAGACCTGATTCGCCAGGAAGCAGTGCTGATCAGCGTGACCGAGGGCAGCTACATCAAGCGCACGCCACTGACGGCCTACCGCGCGCAGAAACGCGGCGGCCGTGGCGTCCAGGGTATGCGCTTCAAGGACGAGGACATCGTCGTTGACCTGCTCTCGAGCGCGCACGCTGGACCACATGCTCTTCTTCACCGATCGCGGCCGGGTCTACGGGCAACGGGTCTTCAACCTGCCCGAGTCGGCGCGTGACGGACGCGGCCAGCACCTGGTCAACATACTCAACCTGGCGGCCGACGAGCGCGTGACTGCCATCCTGGTGGTGCCCGACTTCGAACAGGCCGAGTATGTCACGCTTCTCACCCGGCGAGGCAAGATCAAGCGCATGCAGTTGAGCGAGTTCAACGACGTCCGGCCCAGCGGCATCATTGCCATGAACCTGGGCCCGGGCGACGAGCTGCGCTGGGCTCGTCTGACGGGCGGCAAGGACGACTTCCTGATCGTGACGGCCGCGGGCAAGGCGTGTCGCTTCGCGGAGCGTGAGGTGCGCCCGATGGGCCGAACGGCCGCCGGCGTAATGGCGATCCGGCTGGCCGAGGAAGACATGATCGCGGCGTTCGACGTGGCCGAGTCAGACTGTGAGCTGCTGGTCGTCACCGAGCTTGGATACGGCAAGCGCAGCCCAATGAGCGAGTTCCCCGTGCACGGGCGCAACTCGCAAGGCGTGTGGGCGTTGGACCACCAAAAGATCGACGAAACGGGTAAGGTTGCCGCGGCGCACGTGGTGCACAGCGACGATCAGGTCACAATTATCACGTCCAACGGCATCATCATCCGGACCGTCGTGAAGGAAATCCGCCAGGCAAGCCGCGCCAGCAAGGGCGTACGGGTGGTCACCCCGGGCGAGGGTGATGCGGTCAGGGCGATGGCGCGGCTCTCGGCCGCCATCGAGGCGAAGGCTTCGGCCGAAGCCGAAGCCGATGCCGCCCGCAGCATCACGCCCCAGCCCGGCACGGCGCTCGTCCCTGCCGTGCCCGCCAATGGGGATGGCAACGAGGCCGAGGAGCCGGTCACTTAGTTGGAGGTTAGCGCAGTGTCCTCTCTTGCCTCCATCGTCCGACGCGGGACCCTATACGTAGACGTCATGCCCGAGCCGACCGCGCTTGGGCTGGCGGAGTCGCTGGTCGCGTTCGCCAACACGGAGGGCGGCACAGTCCTTCTCGGCGTGGACGAGAAGGGTGAAATCCGCCCTGGGCTGGAGATGGACGACGTCGACAACCTCCTGCGCGGCGCGCTCGCGTGGTGTCGCCCGATCATCCGTACTGAGATCGACCACATCGAAGACCGCGAGGGCTTGGCCGTCGCGATCGGCGTTGCCAAGGGGAACGAGCTTTTCAGCCTGGCCGACGGTCGCTTCCTGGCTCGGACGAGCGAGGGCAACGTGCCCCTGGATGCGCGGCGCGTCGTGTACATGGCGGCCAGCAAGGCCAGTCTCGACTTCGAGCAAGAGGTCGTGGCCGGGGCCACGTGGGACGATCTCGACGCGAAGGTGATCGACGAGTACCTGAGGAAACGCGAGGCGCGCGCCGGCCGTAAGGTGGGCGAGACCGCACAGGATGCCCTCCGTTCGCTCGGCGCCGTCACAGGGGGTGGCGAGGTCACGGTGGTCGGCATCCTGCTGTTCGGCAAGGACCCCCAGGCATTCCTGCCGCAAAGCGGCATCACGTATGTCCGGTTCAGCGGGAAGGAACCCCAGTCGGAGCATATCATCCGCAAGGACTTCACCGGACCGTTGGCCGACATGATCGAGCAAGTTTCCCAGGTGCTGAAGCCCCAGTTGCAGGCGAGCGCGGTCGTGCGGGGGCTGACGCGGCAGGAGAACTACATCCTGCCCCTTGACGCGATCCGCGAAGCGTTCGTCAACGCCGTCTCACACCGGGAGTACCAGATTCGGGGCCGTCGTATCGAGCTGCGCCAGTTCGAGGACCGGCTGGAGATCATCAGCCCGGGCAGCCTGCCCGCCTACATTACGCTGGACAATATGGTCGAGGAGCACTTTTCGCGCAACTCGCGGATCGTGCGCGGCCTGTATCACTGGGCGTACATCGAAGAGTTAGGGCTGGGGGTCGACCGCATGTATTCGCGAATGGCCGAAGAGGGCCATCCCCAGCCGGAGTTCCAGGCGACACGCGACACCGTGACAGTTACCTTGCGCCGCGGCATCGGCATCCGGCCGCCCTTGCGCTTCGCCGGCGCGGAAGACGAGCGCCTGAACGAGCGCCAGATCAAGGCAATCCAGTACCTGCGCCAGAACACCCGCATCACGAACAAGGACCTGCGCGACCTCTGCCCCGACGTCACGGCCGAGACGCTGCGGCTGGACATGGCCGACCTGGTGGACAAGGGCGTGGTGATCAAGATCGGGGATAAACGCGGAACGTTCTACATGCTGAAGCTGGATAATCCCAAGTAGTTATCCCAAATGGGATTTGGGATACTTGGGATATTTGGGATATCCCCCGAAGCGCTACGCGGACAAACGCCCGTCGCTCCATTCCGCCCGTCGCACGGGTTGCGACTGGCCCACCAGCCGGGCCAAGGCAGCCGCAAAGCGAGCCGGGTCGCCTGTCGTAAAGAAGGTGTTCTCCACCGGCGCCTCGCCTGCCGCCAGCCAGCCCTGCTGTAACAGCACCCGCGCCGTCTGCCGCGCCACGGCGGGCGCCGGGTCGATGATCTCGATCCCGGGACCTGCCATTTCCTCGATCAATGGCCGCAGGAAGGGATAGTGCGTGCATCCCAGCACGAGCTCGTCCACCCCCGCCTCCACGAGAGGGCCGACGTACCTGCGCACCGCATCCCGCGTCCGCTCGCCGTCCAACTCCCCGGCTTCGACCAGCGGCACAAGGTCAGGACACACCTGGGTGTGCACGGTCACTTCCTTGCCGAACCGGTCGACCAGGCTGGCGAACAGTTCGCCCTGGAACGTTGCGGGCGTGGCCATGACGCCCACGTGCCGCGTGCCGCGTTCGCTCTGCGGCAGGCTTTACGGCGGGCTCCATGCCCACGAAAGGGATGGCCGGATACCTCTGCCGCAGCCAGTGCAGCGCGGCGGCGGAGGCCGTGTTGCAGGCCACTACGATGACCCCGCTGCCCTGCCCGAGCAGGAACTGCGTGATGCCATCCGACAGCGCCCGGATCTCGTCCAGCGAGCGCTGCCCGTAGGGCGCGTGGGCCTGGTCTGCCAGGTAGACCAGCGGCTGCCCGGGCATCTGCGCGAGCATTTCGCGCACCACCGACAGCCCCCCGACCCCCGAATCAAACACCCCTACCCGCGTCATTCGTTGTTATCCTCATTGCCGGCCAGCAATGGCTCGCAGATCGAACATGATCGAAGTGATTCGCATGATTCTATCTGAAAAAGATCATGCAAATCAGCTCAAGCCAGTTCAATCAGTGTGCCATTCCAAGGTTCATTATCGCGCAGTCCCGCTTGCACGCCGCGACGAATGCCTCGAAGACGCGGCGGGCACAGGTGTCCGTGCGGAACATGCCTTCCGGGTGCCACTGCACGGCCACCACGAAGGGCTTTGCCGGGTGCTCGATGGCCTCCACGATCCCGTCGGGCGCCCAGGCCGTCGGTTGAAAGCCCGGCGCGACGTCCTTGAGCGATTGGTGGTGAAAGCTGTTCGTCTGCAGCGTGGCTGCCCCAACCATCTGGCCCAGCCGGCTCTCGGGTTCGACGCGCACCTCGTGCGTCGGCGTGTCCCACGCGCTCTCCTGGAGGTGGTAATTGTGCCGCCCAGCCTCGGGCACCTGTGCGGGGATGTGCTGGTACAGGCTGCCACCCGCCGCGACGTTCAGCAGCTGGATGCCCCGGCAGATGCCCAGCACGGGTAGGTCCGCTTCGAGCGCCCAGCGCGCGAGGGTCAGCTCCGTGTGGTCGCGTGGCCGGTCTACCGCCCCCAACTGCGGGTGACGTTCCTCGCCGTACTCGGCCGGGTCCACGTCGACGCCGCCGGGCAGGCACAGGCCATCCAGCCGCTCGAAGATGGCCCGCAGCGTCTCCAGCGGAAGGTTGAGCGGGATGACGAGCGGCAGCGCGCCGCACGCGGACAGCGCAGCCGGGTAGTGCCCGTTGAAGCGATACGTCGGGGTCGCGCTGTATTCCTGGTCGACGTAGCTGGCCGCCGGGATGCCGATCAGCGGCGCCGAGCCATCTGGTTGAGATAAGATCATGTCCACGCACTCCTGGTATTGACCCGTCCCGGTCACGTGCCCCGCACTGCTGCTTCTGCCTGAACCCGTCTCTGACGAACCCGGCCCGCGGCCCACATTCGACCGTTGCCCGGCGAACCCGCCGCCCCCCGAGAACGTTTGGGGGTCGAGGGGGCGCAGCCCCTCGTCGGGGGTGTCGGGGACCGTCCGGTTCCCAACTAACGGGAACGCCCTCGTCAGGGGCCGGAGGGCTGGACGGTAACAACAGAACAAAGAAAGCGCCGCACATGGCCGCCCGCGCGGCACCATGTACGGCGTAATGCCCTCATGCGGGGCGCGTCTTATGCCGGTTCCTTGCTCCGCTCAACAATGACCGAAATAACCGCCGTGAGCCCGCCGCCGAAACGCAGGGTGACGTCATGGCGGCCAAGTGCCTTAATGGGGTGCTCCATCCCGACGATACGCTTGTCGATGGCCAGCCCCGTGCTCTTTGCCAGCGCCTCGGCCACGTCCTGCGCCGTGATCGAGCCGTACAGCCGGTCGCCCTCGCCCGAGCGCGCCTTGAGCACGACAGTTTGGCCCTGGAGCTTCGCAGCCAGGTTCTTGGCCTCGTTGGCTTTCTTCTCGACCTTGCGGGTTTCGGCGGCCTTGACCTGCTGCGCCACCTTGACGCTGCCCTCGGTCGCCGGTTCTGCGAGCTTGTTGGGGAACAGGTAGTTGGACGCGTATCCGCCGGCCACTTCCTTGATGTCCCCGGCCTTGCCCAGGCCCTTCACTTCCTTGAGTAGGAGCACGCGCATTGCCTTTTCTCCCTCGATTAGGTCCCGGCCCGCTCGTGTCTGATCGTAGATCGACTGCAGCGGGGCCCAGACGCATTGTTAGCGTGCCCATTATAGCATAGAGGTCGTGAGGACGTCGACCGCTCAGCCGCCCCATGCCCCGTGATAGTAGCGCCACTCGGGATCGAAGTTTTCCGGGTGCATCACGGAGCGTGAAGCTTGCTCGGCCTTGGCGTGCGCGTCTTTGGGGTGCGCCGTTTCCTTGCCTTTCACCTGCTGCGGCTCGTCGGATGCCCGCTTCGGCGGTTCGGCGGCGTGCTGTTGTTGGTTCATAGGTTCCTCCAGAGGATTGCCTCGTCGGGTCGGTGGCTGAATGGCGGGAGTCGCCCTCACAAAAAAGGCGGAGTCTCCCGTTTGGAAGGCCCCGCCTGAGTGATGCAGGTCTACGTCGTCCTGTCGCTTGCGCTAACCTCTGCCGAACGGGAGTCGCTCCTTGTCGCCAAGGAGCGTAATAAGTGCCAGGACGCTAACCCGGTTCGGCTGCATGATCGACTTCCTGCTTCTTTCGTTGCGAAAGCTATCACAGCTTGCGCCGTGTGTCAAAACACGCAAAAGTCCGAAGGCTACCGCCCGGTTCGTTAAGGTCTTCTGGCCGGCCCGTGGAGAACCGTGTTATCATGGCCCCATGTCCCGCTCGCTCACTGCCTGGCTGCTCAACCCCTACAACACCGGCTCGCACAAGGCCTGGGCCGAGGGCTACGCTGCGCACAGTGCGCATCGTGTGCGCGTCCTCTCGATGCAAGGGTACTTTTGGAAGTGGCGGATGCACGGGGGCGCACTCGAACTTGCCCAACAGGCGCGGGCTGCGCTCGCAGCAGGGGAGCGCCCCGACGTCGTCGTTGCCACCAGCATGACTAACGTGCCCGCGTTTCTGGCCCTCATGCGCCGGCAGTTGGGCGGCGTGCCGCTGCTCCTCTACATGCACGAGAACCAGCTGACCTATCCCGTGGCGCCCGGCGCGAAGCGCGACCTGACCTACGGGATGATGCAGCATCTGTCGATGCTTGCGGCCGACGCCGTCCGCTTCAACTCGGCCTATCACATGCGGTCGTGGTTCGACGAGCTGCCCCGGCTGCTCAAGCACTTCCCCGACTACACGCACCTCGAAAGCATCGAGGCGGCGCGCGCCATGTCGGCCGTGCTACCCGTCGGCTGCGACCTCCGCCGGCTGGACCAGTACGAGGCATTCGCCGCAGGTCAGGGTGCTGAGCGGCGCGAACCGCACGGGAGCCAAGTCGAAGGAGGCCCGGTGGGCGGTCCGCTGGTGCTGTGGAATCAGCGCTGGGAGTACGACAAGGACCCCGAGACGATGCTGCGGGCGCTGTACACCCTGGCCGGCGAGGGGCTGCCGTTTCGGGTCGCACTGGCGGGCGAGAGCTTTCCGCGTGCAGCCATCGGAGTTCGAGGCTGCACGCGAGCGGCTGGGCGACCGGTTGGTCCACTACGGGTATGCCGAGAGTGAGGCCGACTACGCGCGGCTCTTGTGGTCGGCAGACGTCGTGCTGAGCACCGCTATCCACGAGTTCTTCGGCGTAAGCGTGGTCGAGGCGCTGCACTGCGGCGCATGGCCCGTCTTGCCGCGGCGCCTCAGCTACCCGGAGCTGCTGCCGGCCGAGCTGCACGATGCGTGCCTGTACGAGGACTTTGCGGGATTGGTCGCCCGCCTGCGGGAAGCGGTCACAGCCAGCGCTCGAAGTGAGCATCCCGGGTGTGATGCGGCCCGCCGCCACGTCGCTCGCTTTGACTGGGCCGTGCAGGCGCCCGACTACGACCGCCTGCTGCTCAGCATGGCTTAGCGCTGCCCTCGGCTGATAGGATTTCCACCCGCTCCGCTTGTATGCCGCGCGCTCCCTCGCCCAGCGCAAACTCGACAAGCTGACCCGCGCAAGGCGACTGGCCCTCGGCTAATGCCGATTTATGCAGGAATACGTCGGCGCCCTGCGCTGTCGTGATGAACCCGTAGCCCTTCCCGCGGCTGTACCACTTCACGATGCCCCGCTGCCGGCCGGCGGCGGGCGCGATTCGCCGGCACATGGGGCAGCGGTCCGGCCGTTCGCCGCGCTCGGTCGCC
Organism: uncultured Chloroflexia bacterium; assembly: GCA_963810095.1. Classification (GTDB taxonomy): domain Bacteria; phylum Chloroflexota; class Anaerolineae; order CG2-30-64-16; family CG2-30-64-16; genus JALOOB01. The sequence goes on from CAWEMM010000002.1 coordinate 342,765, forward strand.
GTCCAGAGAAAAGGGGTTCTGCAAATCGTACACTTGATGACTTGATCGCCGTTCATTTCGGCTCCGCATTCGGTTTCGAGGGGCGCGCGCCGCGGCGGGCCGCACGAGGAGTATTTCGTCAACAACATGATCAGAGGCGTTGTCTTTTGACAAGGGTCGGGCCTTAAGCTAGAATGCCTCTCGTTCAAGCGTGCTCAACGCTGCGGCGACGTAGCCAAGCGGCAAGGCAGGGGTCTGCAAAACCCCGATCGCCGGTTCAAATCCGGCCGTCGCCTCTCTTCAACACCAGGCAAACCTGCCTGGTGTCTTTCTTTAAGCCCCCCCGGGCCGTCACACCCGCTCGACCGCCCGGCCCAGCGCGGCCTTGATTTGGTCCAGGTGCTCCTGCCAGTGCTGGTCGTTCTGCAGCAGGTTGTGCCCGATCCGCCAGTAATTGCCGCGGTGCCCCACCAGCTCATCGGGCAGGCGCGCGACCATCGCCTCCGTCTCCCGCAGTGCCTCAGTCACCGCCCGCATCATCGCTTCGACGCTGGCATACACTGCGACCAGGGCGTCGACCCGTGCGGTCACGCTCGTGGAGTTGGTGTAGCGGTCGGAGAAGCGCTCGTCGTCGTTGATCAGGTCGGCGATCCAGACGTGATTCTCGCGCTCGGTGGTCACGAGGTGGGCCATGACCTCCAAGGTGCTCCAATTGTGCTCGTCAGGCTTGAGTTTCGCCTGCTCGTCGGACGCGCCTCCCACGGCTTCATGCAGCTGCTGCAGGAGCAAGCCGTTCATCTCGCGCAGCGCGGCGGCCAGGTTCACGGGCGCGGCAGGAATCTCGGGCAGCAAGCGGCCCGACAAGGTCGCAGGGGCTTGCCGGTACTCGCTGCCGCGGTAGAAGCCGAACTCCACCGAGTCGCCTGCGCGCCGGCCCTGCAGGGCGGCCACCAGGCTCGGGTAATCCACCACCGGCTGGCCCGCCACGCTCACCAGGACATCGTTCGCCTGCAGCCCGGCTTCTGCCGCGGCCATGCCCGGCATCGCGTTCGTGATCCTGACGCCCGCGGCTACGGGTACGCCGAGCTCGGCCGCGGCTGCGGGGTTGAAGTCGTCGAGCAGGACGCCGAGCATCGGGCGGCGGGTGTAGCGTAGGTCCTGCCCGGTCTCGAGAAGCGACTGCAGGTTCTCCAGGGCGGTGCTCCAGCCCCGGGCGAACTCGTCGCGCGGCCGCGCCCAGTCCTCGCCTTCGCCCAGCCCGCTGTGTACCAGGCGCACGGCGGTCGAGGCATCCTGGGGCTCCAGGTAAACGTTCACCTCGGTGCGCCCCGGGTCGTTGCGGCCCAGCCAGGTGAAGGCGACGCGCCGCTCCGGGTCGACCGCCGTGTATTCGCCAGCCGTGTAGTAGCCCCGGTTCCACCAGAGGTAGATGCGTCCGCCGGGTCGTGCGTCGGCCAGCGCAACATCGCAGAGCCAGTCGCGCAGCGGCGTGGCGCGCGTGAACGCGCGGAAAACTTCTGCCGCGGGCGCCGCGACAATCAACTCGTACTCGAGCGCTTCGGACATGGGCTTCATCTCCTGATCATCAGCCGGTATTATGCGGCATGCACGGCGTGTGTTGCAAGGGGCAAATGACCAAGCGCCTGTGCGCTCTTTGCAAGAGAGTCGTGAGGAAGTCCACATTTGTATTGTAGGACACATTACGTGCTTGTGGCAGGTGCGGGACGATACTTGTTGTATCGTGAGCATGTAGAGGCAACGGCTGCCGACTGGACTCTCTTTTCCGTGGTGATGGGTCGTGCGTTGAATTTTGGCAGGGGTGTGTGGGAGGGCAGACGATATGGCGACGCGTTGCGAAGTATTGGAACGGGCGGCGAAACTCAGCCTCCGATTGGAGGCATACCGGATTCCGGACGGCTTCGAAGCGACGGGGAAGCATTGGGAGGTTGTGGCAAAGGTCCGGGACGAGTACACGAATTACAGAAAGCTGCTCGACGCTTTGGACGAGTGCCCGGGCGACGACAACCTCACTACGACCGGCCGCTCGGGTTACGACACGGCCCGCGAAATCCTCGATACCGAGGCCCGGGAGCTGGCGAAGCGTCTCTACGGGTCGTGGTACGCGCAGCGAAATAAGGTGGCCGGCACGGCATACGCGGCCAAGTGACATTCAGTGTCTGGCCCGAACCTCGTTGGAACGGCCGCGGACCGTGCCCAGCGGGGTTTGGGCGTTACTTTCGCGCCGGCCGCTTGCTAAGTGGGAGATCAATTCCCGAACAGGAAGCTCAGCGGCTGGGCCGCTTTAGCCCTCGTTCGGCCCCGTGTGTTCCAGCAGTTCGATCGTGAGCCCCAGCCGGTCCTCCGCGTCGATGTAGGCGAACTGCCCACCCTCGAAGTCCCCGCGCTGCACCATCTCCAGGCCCTGGCTCCCCAGGAAATCCACCGTGCGCTGCATGCCCTCGACCCAGAAGGCGATGTGATGGAACCCCTGCCCGTGCTTGTCCAGCGCATCCTGCCAGGTGCTTGGCCCGCCGAGGGGCTGGATCAGCTCGATCTCGACCTGGCCCAGCCGGATGAAGGCGAGCTTGCACCGCGCGTCGGAGGGCTCGCCGTGATACGTCTGGTTGGCCTCGAGCCCGGGTGCGGTCACGACAATCTCGGGCACAGGGAGCCCGAAGACAGCCGCATAGCGCCGGCTCATTTCCTCGATATCGCGTACGACAAACGCGACCTGCGCAAGCGGCGTGCTGCCCAGGGAAGTGTCACTCATAGAGGGTCTCCTGCTGCGGCCGGTTCAGCTCCGAAAGCGCGCGGCCCGCAAATTCGCATGTGGCCCGCATCAATGCGGGGCTTGGGATGGAGGGAGTAGGGCGGGTGGGACTCGAACCCACAAAGTCTCTCGACCCTCGGTTTTTAAGACCGATGCGTTTGCCATTTCGCCACCGCCCCGCAGTTGTCCCGGTAGGGGCTCTGTAACCACTATGGAGGGTATCACAGAAGCCTTTCGGCTACAACCTGAGCCTATGCGGAGCGTGCGTTTCTCAGGGTGGGGCAAGGTCAGCGGAGCATCCTGAGCGGAGCGGAGTGAAACGTAGCGCAGTCGAAGGATGCGGATCACGAAGGCGACCGCCGGGGGCATGCGTTCTTCGCGCACTTCGCGCTTCGTGAAGAGCTTGCCGAGCAGCCGCTGCTGATAGCGCGCGAAGACGAGCGCCGCCTTCTTGTCCATCGGCGAGACCGCCTTGGCCAGGAACTCCGTCGGCATCATAATCTCGTTCTTCGCGGCGAGGATGCGGTGGATGACGCCGTTGACCGGGTAGACCTTCTCGTCGATGAAGCTCCCGGCCATGACGTCTTTGAGCATGCGCTTGGAGTCGTCGGGGTCGTAGATCGTGAAGTTGCGCGTGAAGCCGAGGAGCTCGGCGTCGGCGCGCAGCATCCGCACGCACATCGCGTGAAACGTGAGCACCCACATGCCGTGGACGCCCAGCCCGTACTCGGAGAGCAGCCTCGTCAAGCGCTCGCGCATCTCGGCGGCGGCCTTGTTGGTGAAGGTGATCGCGAGTATCTCGTGCGGGCTGACGCCGAGGTCGCCGATGAGGTGCGCGATGCGGTACGTGAGCACGCGCGTCTTGCCACTACCCGCCCCCGCAAGCACGAGCAGCGGGCCGTCAGTGGTCATGACAGCGTCGCGCTGCGCGGGGTTGAGTGAGGTGAGATCGATAGCCATAGCCGAGGTAGTGTAGCACGCAGAAGCGGCCCGGATGCCTCCCCGAGAACAACGCCGGGCGCCCCCGAAGGAGCGCCCGGCTGGGAGGGGTGGCGTGGCTCGTGGGCTACTTGGTCACGACCTTGAGAATGGGGCTGTACCCCGCGTAGGAGTAGGTGTCTGCGGTTGCCGCCCAGCGCCAGTAGCTCGTGCCCTTGGACGTGAACTTGCGAGTCCACGAGACCGCACCCGAGCCGCTGTTGAACTTCGTCCACGTATTCCACTTGCGGCCGTCCCAGCGCTGCAGAACGAGCGGCCTACCGGTGAACATGATGTCCGCACCGTCAGCGCCCTTGCCCCGGGTCGCGCGTCGTCGAGAACTTCAAGCTCGGCCGGCCGAGATCGTCTTCGTGCCGGCTGGCGACATCGTCAGCTTCGGCGCCGCCTTGACCCAGACCGAGACGGTCCGTGTGGTGGTCTTCCCGGCATCGTCGGTCGCACTCAGCGTCAGGTTGTTCTTCCCGAGCTTGTAGGTCACGAAGGTCAGCGCCGAGCCGTCAACGCCCTCGCTGGCCGTGCCGAACACGTAGCGCATCGACCCGACACCGGATCCGCTGTCGGTCCCCCACGCGTGGACGACTGCCTTGTTCGCGTACACCGAGGAAAGATCGGTATGCACCGCCGGTGCCGCGCGGTCGATCAAGACCGGGAGCGTCTGCGTCGCCTCGACGCCGCTGCCGTCGGTCGACCAGAAGCTCACGTTCGTACGTCCTTCGTTGGTGATGTTGATCGTGCCGGTGTAGATAGCCTGCGGGAGCACGGTAGCGCCCGACAGCGTGTAGAACGTCAGCGAACCCGGCGTCGCCGTCATGGTCACCTGAGCGCTCGGGATGTCGAGCCAGCTCTCCGTTGCCGCAGCCGGAACCGTCGAGGCGGTCGTGACCGGCACCGCAACGGGCATGAGTGCCGAGATGTAGTCGACGCCCGCCGACGGGCTGAAGCGCACCCGGTACGTGCGGCTGCCGACGATACGGCCGGTCTGCAGCGAGAAGGCGCCCGACGCCTCCGGCCTACCCGAGTCCACTGCCGTCCACGCCGAGCCGCCGGTGCTGGTTTCGAGCACGACCTCGGCGCCGGAAATCGGTGTGCCGCCAAGTCCGAGCAGCGAGCCCGACACGGTCATGCCCTCGCCGAGCGCGGGCCCGGTACCGAGCGTGGCGTCCAGCGTGGCGTCGGCGGACGCGGCCCAGAGGCGAGCCTTCGCCAGACCGGCGAGCGCGTATGCCGGGTTGTGAATGCCGCCGGACGCGTCGTTGATGACGAAGTCGACGTTCTGAGCAGCGTGCTGCAGCATCGCCCAGCGCGACGCGGGCAGCGCGCCCGCCACGTCGGTGGTGGGCTGAGCTGCGATGAACTTCGTCCAACCCGTCAGCCCTAGATCGGTCGCGGCCCCATCGAGTGCGATGGTGGCCTCAGCGGATGCACTCGTGACTGCGGCCTGCTTCTGGTCGATCCATGCCTGCATGTCGGTCCGCGTGTATTCGGCCGCTTCGCCTGTGTGGCAATCCGAGGAACACGAGTCGCCGTTGGGACGCAGCTTCCAACGCTCCGCATCGCCAGGCTCGACGATATGGAACCGGTGGGACATCCGCGTACCGATGCGGGCTCCGACATCGTTGGCCGGCATGCCCTCCTTGTGGGTGCGAGGCATGTGGCAGTCTTGGCACGTCGTGTCGGGCATGGCCGTGTCCATGGGAGCGACGCCCCACATACCTCCAAGGCCGTCCTCGCCGCCCCGACCACCGGTCTGCATCTCTCTTTGCGGGTGGCGGCTGTTGGTGTTGGCCGCAGGCCGCGAATACTCAACGCCGGCGATGGTCTCGTACTGAACGGCCTGATCGAGCGTCTCGAACTGCCAGTTGTGGCAGTCGCCACAGCGAGACCTCCTTGCCGTTGCCCCAGCGGCGCATGCTGTCGTAGCCGCCGTGCTCGCCCATCCCCACGTGCCCGGTATGGCATACCTGGCATGAGATGCCCGGATCTGCGGTGGCGACGAGGCTCATTGCGGGGGAGGTCGGGACGATGCGGGTGCCCGGTCGGGCGCCTTCGCGTCGATTCGGTTCAGGAAGCCGAGACCGGAGTGGCATTTCAGGCACTTGGTGTCGCCCTTGGCGGCGTAGGTCTTGACGCTTCGTTCACCGGATCGGCGTGCCCGTGCTCGCCGCCGCTCGAGACGGCGACCTTGTTGACGAGCCACTCGTTGTAGTAGGAGTGCCGCATCGAGAAGTTCGCGCCGTTGGGCAGGAACTTCGGCTTTGTAGTCCGTCTGCCCGCTGGCGAAGCGCATGACGTCGCCCTCTGTCTCGACGACGGCGGACGGCGTCAGGTATGCGGAGAGGTCGCGTCGGTGGTGTAGCCATTCGGGTTGCCGAACGCGTTGCCCGCGACGTTCTTCTGCGGCGTCGTCGCCGTCACGTGGCACTGGCCACACACCTGCGCCTTGAGTATCTGATAGCCACCGACGACCCCGGGACACCGTTCTTGTGGCCGTTGGGGTTCTTGCCCGACCGTGGCACGCCTCGCACTGGATGCCGAGCTCGCTGACGGTCGTCGGAGTCTTCGTCGTCTGCACCGCACCGCTCGGAAGCGTGTAGGGCTGCGTTCGAGGGACGCGTCAGGCCGACGTTGTGACACTGCCCGCAGCTCTGGCTGTAGATGCCGTTGCCGAGCTTGGCCGTCTGGGGCTCCAGCATGTTCTCGTCGATCAGGAAGTTCGCGGGGCTCCACAGCAGGCAGATCGTCCGCGGGAGCGACCTTGGTCGCGAGCGCGCTGCCCTCGAAGCCCGTGTACTCGAGGAAGCCCTCCTCGTCACCGACCTGCAGATAGACGTCGCGCGGCAGGACGCTGATGCCGCCAAGGGGGCTGGTGAACGGCCACAGGCCTGAGCGGCGGCCGGCTCAGCTTCTGGGGTTCGCGCGAATGTCCTTGACCATCTCGCTGTGCGGGGACGGCTTGGCCGCGATCTTGGCGTGGCAGCCCTCCTGGGCGCACGCCTCCTTGCCTGCGTACCAGTAGCCGTAGGGGTTCTGGGTTTGCGTTCCGCCACCGCCGGTGACCTGGAACGCCAGAGCCGACATGGGCAGCGCGAGGACGTGATGATGGCGCCCATCACGATGGCAGCTGCAAACGAGCGTTTCATGCGTCCCCCTACGGTCGTGCGTTCCGACAGTCCGCTGCCGTGCTCGGCGATGACCGCTGTCACGGGCGCGAGCACGCACGGCGAGGCGGCCCGAATGGACCGACGTAGGGTTAATCGGCGTTCGGACCGCTGGACTTGACCCTCTGCGCCGAGCTCGCCGAGCGAAGCAGCCTGAGCTAGTCGACGAACTTGATCATCTTGAAGCCGCCGTCGGCCTTCTTGAGGCAGGCGTTGTGGGTCACGTGACGCTCGCCGTGGGAGAACTGGGCGTTGCCGCACTTCTCGCAGACGGTGCGATGGCAGACCGAACAGTCGCCCAAGTGTCGCGAGTGATTCGCGCCACAGTACGGGCACATCCGGCTGAGAACGCCACCCTCGGTCACACACAGCTCCCGTCGCGAGCGAACGCGTGCGCGCGCGAGACGGGGTAGCCGCGCGCCGAGCGACGTGGAAGCGCGAGGTCGTCCGACCGCCGCTGCTTCCTGTGTTCGTGTCGCGCGCATCGATTCCTCTAAGTCCGCAGGCGCGGTCGGGACCGGCATCACGAGGGCAGACAGCACGAACGCCCTCCGCGGGGAGGGCGTTCGGGGCGCGTCACTGCGAGCATGCGCGCTCTAGCTGACCTCGGTTCCCACGGCACCGGCCACGGTCTTGAGGTCCGCGACGAGCGCCGCGAACTGGTCGAGGTCGAGCGATTGCGGGCCGTCGCACAGCGCCTCGCGCGGGTTGGGATGCACCTCGACCATGATGCCGTCGGCGCCCACGGCGACCGCGGCCGCGCGCGATAGCGCGGGCACGAGGTCGGCCTGACCGGCCGGATGCGAGACGTCGATGATGATCGGCAGCAGCGAGAGCTTCTTGACGACCGGCACCGCCGTGATGTCGAGCGTGAAGCGGTAGGCCGTCTCGAACGTGCGGATGCCGCGCTCGCACAGGATCACGTTCTCGTTGCCGAGCATCGTGATGTAGTTGGTGGCCTGCAGCCACTCCTCGATGGTCGCGGCCATGCCGCGCTTGAAGACGACCGGCTTGCCGCTCTCGGCGGTGACCTGCGCCGATCTTCTTGAGCAGGCTGAAGTTGGCCATGTTGCGCGTGCCGATCTGGAGCATGTCGGCGTACTCGGCGACGACCTCGGCGTGGGCCGAGTCGGTGACCTCGGTGACGACGAGCAGCCCGTACTCGTCGGCGGCCTCGCGCAGGAGCTCGAGGCCCTTGTGCTCGAGACCCTGGAACGAGAACGGCGAGGTGCGCGGCTTGTAGGCGCCGCCGCGCATGACCTTGATGCCGAGCTCCTAGCAGGCACGCGGCGACCTCGCGCATCTGCTCGCGGCTCTCGACCGAGCACGGGCCGGCGATGATGGTCATGCCGCCGTCGCGCGCGACGGCGCCGATCGCCGGCGCGTCCTGCGGCGGCCATCAGCCCCTCATCTCCTTGGCGACGTGCAGGATGGCTTCGTAGATCTCGCGCAGGTCGTCGCCGTAGAGCGGGCCTTCGTTGCACTTGGCGACGTTGGTGAAGATCTCCTCCTCGCGCTTGGGGTCGTACAGGCCCCAGTGCGCCTGCGGCTTGAGCGCGCGGATGTCGAGCGAGCACTGCGCGCGCTCGTTGAGCAGCCGCACGAGCTGGCAGTCGATCTGGTCGATGCGCTCGCGAATCTCGGCGATCTTCGCCTGAGCGTCGAGGTTCTGGTCGGACATCACGTGCCCCCTTGCATATTCGAGCATCAAACCGCCACTGCAGCGGTTCACGCATTGTAGACCGAATGCGACCGCGACGGGAGGTGCCGGCGCACGCCGGCGGCTCCGCGGACGCCGGCGGCTCAGAGGGTCGACGCGAGCGCGACAAGCACGCGCCGAGGACGCGCCGGCGAGCCGCTCCCAGAGCGTGGCAGCTGGCGGCCCGGTCGCCTGCGCAGACGCGGATGCGCTCGGCTCGGCGTCGCGGTCGGCACCAGGCGCGACGGTCGGCTACGTCCGAGTCGGCGAGCAGCGTGACGCGTCGCGAGCGTCTTCCCGCCGCTGACACACGCACGACGCCGAGCTGGTCGCCCGCTTGATCGGTGCCGGCACCGAGTGCTGGGCAGCATGACGATCGCGCTCCAGCGCGTCGCCCGTTGATCGACACGCTCGGGACTCTCGCCGAGGCGTGCACGGTGACACCGACCGTCGTCGTCGCCATCGCTCACCTGAACGACGCCCATCGTGGCATCGGTCGAGACGAGCCGCTTCATGCGGTAGTGCGCGAAGCCCCAGTCGAGCAGCTTGCGCATCTGCGAGAAGCGTCCGGCCGTTGGACGGCGCTCCGAGCACGACGCCGACGAGCTCGAGGTTGCCGCGCTTGGCCGCGCCCACGAAGCAGTAGCCGGCCGGGTACGGTGAAGCCGGTCTTGACGCCCTCGATGCCGCGGTAGATGCCCGAGCATGCTCGTTGGTCGCCGGATGCGCTTGGGCTTCTGGTGCGGCCGCGTCAGCACGACGCTCTTCATGCAGCACGGTCTTGCGCAGCACCGGATCGGCCATGACGGCACGCCCGAGCACCGCGAGGTCGCGGGCGGTCGAGTGCTCTCGTCTTGCTCAGCCCGTGCGGGTCGATGGCGTGCGTGTCGCTTGAGCCCCAGCTGCCTGGCCTTCGCGTTCATGCAGCGCGACGTACTTCTTCTCGCTGCCGGCGATGTGGATCGCGAGCGCCTCGGCCGCGTCGTTCGCGGAGCGCGACCATCATGAGCTGCAGCAGCTTGCGAACGGTGACCTTCTGGCCCTTGACGAGCCCGACACCGTCTTCGGTGTTCGCCGCCTTCGCCGAGACGGTCACACGTCTCGTCGAGCGACGCCCGCTCGCTGCACGACGAGCGCGTTGAGCATCTTGATGGTGCTCGCGACGCGGCGTTCGGTGCTGCGGTTGCGCGACCACAGGCGTTGCCCGCCGATCGTGTAGAGGGTGGCGGCAGGAACGGTCACCGAGGGCTGCGACGGCGGTCGCGGCAGCTGCGACAGAGGGCAGCAGAGCGACGCACAGGTACGTCGCGCACAGAGAACGCTGCAATCACTCGCCGAGGTGCGCTCACGGCCTCACTCCATCCGATGCCGTGCTCAAGCATACCTGACGAGCGCCCCGCGGTCATCGCTGCACTGAAACGTGCGGGAGCCGGCCACGATCGGCCGACTCCGTGACTTGGGACTACGGGGCTCAGTCCTACGCGCCCGGCTCGAGCTTGCCCTCGAGTTCGCACACCGCGCTGCGTGCTCGCCGCAAGCAGGAGCAGGCGACGCCGAGATGACCATCGGCAGCGCGAGCGCGAGCAGCACGCTCATCCACAGCAGCGGCTCCAAGCCGGCGAAGAAGCCCCACACGACGACGACCGCCGCGCGCTACGAACAGCACGACCGCAGCGAGCCTCTCGTAGAACAGGCACAGCACGAAGACCACGACGGTGAGCGCGAGCGGCATCAGCGCGCTAACCCCGGCTTTCGTGACGTCATTGAACGTGTAGGTGAGGTTCGAGTACCTCTGCGTACGTCGACTGCGCGAAGAACATCATCGCCCAGACGAAACCGCCAAGCCACGATGAACGCGCGCGCGATGAGTCTCGAAGCATTCATGCGCTCGCGTGCTACACGTGCGTACAAGAAGGTTCATGCTGTCCAACCTCTCCCCGGAGATGCATTCCAGCCACTTCCTATCTCATTCCCCTGAACGGCAACGCGACGAACGCCGACCCTCTCGGCCGGCGTTCGATGGTACTGCCAATGGGAGTCCACGCAGAGCTTGCCGCCCGGCTACTCCCACTCGATGGTGCCGGGAGGCTTGCTCGTGATGTCGTAGGCGACGCGGTTGATGCCGTCGACCTCGTTGATGATGCGGTTGCTCATCTTGGCGAGCAGCTCGTGCGGCAGCCGCGCCCAGTCCGCGGTCATCGCGTCGGCCGAGGCGACCGCGCGGATGATGATCGGGTGGCCGTAGGTGCGCTCGTCGCCCATGACGCCGACCGAGCGGATGTCGGGCAGCACCGCGAAGTACTGCCACACCTCGCGGTCGGTGTCCCACGCGCCGATCTCCTCGCGCACGATCGCGTCGGCCGCGCGCAGCGTCTCGAGCTTCTCGTGCGTGATCTCGCCGATGATGCGCACGGCGAGGCCGGGACCCGGGAAGGGCTGGCGGTGGACGATCTCGTCGGGAAGGCCGAGCTCGGAGCCGACGGCGCGGACCTCGTCTTTGAAGAGCGCCTTGAGCGGCTCGATGAGGTCGAAGTGCACGCCCTCGGGGAACGGGATGAGGTTGTGGTGGCTCTTGATCTTCGCGGTCGCCTTGCCGCCGCGGCCGCCGGACTCGATGACGTCGGGGTAGAGCGTGCCCTGCGCGAGGAACTTCACGCCCTCGAGCGTGGTCGCCTCCTCGAAGAAGACCTGCCAGAACTCCTCGCCGATGATGTGGCGCTTGCGCTCCGGGTCGGTGACGCCGGCGAGCAGCGCCTGGTAGCGCTCCTCGGCCGACGACGTGCACGAGGTCGACGTGGAACTGGTCGCGGAAGGTGCGCGACGACCTGCTCGGCCTCGTCGAGGCGCAGCATGCCGTGGTCGACGAAGACGCAGGTGAGCTGGTCGCCGATGGCGCGGTGCAGCAGCGCGGCGACGACGCTGAGCGTCGACGCCGCCGGACAGGCCGCAGATGACGCGGGCGTCGCCGACCTGCGCGCGGATCGTCTCGACCGCGTCGTCGATGATGTTGACCATCGTCCACAGCGGCGGGATCTTCGCGATGTCGTGCAGGAACGTGCGGATGATCTGCTGGCCGTGCTCGGTGTGCGCGACCTCCGGGTGGAACTGGGTCGCGTACAGGCCGCGCTCGGCGTGCTCCATCGCGGCGACGGCGGTGGTGCCGGTGCGCGCGGTGACGACGAAGCCCGTCGGGCGCGGTGCCCACGGAGTCGCGGTGGCTCATCCAGACCTGCGTGGTCTCGGGCAGGCCGTCGAGCAGCATGCAGCCGGGCGCGGTGACGGTCAGCTCGGCGAAGCCGTACTCGCCGATGTCGGTCTTCGGGATCTCGCCGCCAAGGTGCAGCGCCATCTCCTGGATGCCGTAGCAGAAGCCCAGGATCGGGATGCCCAGCTCGAGCACGCGCCGGGTCCATGTGCGGCGCGCCCTCGGCGTAGACCGAGGCGGGACCGCCGGAGAGGATGAGCGCCGCCGGCTTGCGGCGCGCGACCTCCTCGGCGGTGATGTCGAACGGGACGATCTCGGAGTAGACGCGGGCCTCGCGCACGCGACGCGCGATGAGCTGCGCGTACTGCGCGCCGAAGTCGAGGACGAAGACGGTGGGCTGGCTGTCGTGCTGCTGGATACCCGGCACGCTAGCGGCCCATCCCGACGCCCTGGGTGTTCTGCAGGACCTTGCCCTCGGTCTGGAGCGACGGTGCGACCATGACCTCGGCCTTCTGGAACGTCTTGAGGTTCTCGTAGCCGGTGGTCGCCATCGAGGTGCGCAGGCCGCCGAGCAGGTTCAGCGTGCCGTCGTTCTGGTGCGCCGGGCCGAGAAGGATCTCCTCGAGCGTGCCCTTGATGCCGGCGCGAACGCGGGTGCCGCGCGGCAGGTCGGGGTGGAAGGTCGCCATGCCCCAGTGGAAGCCGCGGCCGGGCGCCTCGGAGGCGCTCGCGAGCGGCGAGCCGATCATGATGGCGTCGGCGCCGACGGCGATGGCCTTGGCCAGGTCGCCGCCGGTGCGCATGCCGCCGTCGGCGATGATGTGGCAGTACTTGCCGGTCTCCTCGAGGAAGCGCGTGCGCGCGGCGGCGGCGTCAGCGATCGCGGTGGCCTGCGGGACGCCGATGCCGAGCACGCGGCGCGAGGTGCACGCGTGGCCGGGGCCGACGCCCACGAGCACGCCGACGGCGCCGGAGCGCATGAGGTGCAGCGCGCCCTGGTAGCTGCAGCAGCCGCCGATGATGCACGGGATGTCGAGGCTCTCGACGAACGCGTTGAGGTCGAGCGGCTTGTCGTAGCTGCTCACGTGCTCAGCCGAGACGACCGTGCCCTGGATGACGAGGATGTCGAGCCCGCCGGCGAGCGCAGCCTCGAGGTAGCGCTCGCAGTTCTGCGGCGTGAGCGAGGCGGCGGCCATGACGCCGCCGTCCTTGATCTCCTTGACGCGCTTGGTGATGAGCTCTGCCTTGATCGGCTCCTTGTAGAGCTCCTGCATCTTCGCGGTCGCCTCTTCCTTGTCGAAAGACGCGATCTGGTCGAGCAGCGGCGCGGGGTCCTCATAGCGGGTCTGGATGCCCTCGAGGTTCAGGACGGCGAGGCCGCCGAGCTTGCCCATGGTGATGGCGAACGCGGGGTCGACGACGCCGTCCATCGCCGAGGCGAGCACCGGCAGCGGGAAGTTGTAGTCACGGCCCTTGAAGTTGAACGTCCACGAGATGTCGACGTCGCGCGGGTCGCGCGTCCGCCGTGACGGGACGATCGCGATGTCGTCGAATCCGTAGGCGCGCCGTGCGGTCTTGCCGCGTCCGATCTCAATCTCCATGCTGGCAACATCCTCCTCGTGAATCGTCACGCCCCACTGGGGCACTTGTTCCCTGTTCACCGAGGAGCGAGGCATGGCTTCGGATACGACGAAACCAGGCAAACATCGCCGAGTGACCTTAAGCGAGATGCCTGGTTCGACTGAGTGCTGCGTTTGGCCGCCCACGAACCCGAATCCGAGTCCGGACTGCGCCCCGGTGTCCGTATTCTAGTGGAGCCGCCCCCGTTCGTGAACCGTG
>CAWEMM010000003.1:0-13456 GCA_963810095.1 uncultured Chloroflexia bacterium
CGGCCCGAGGCCGGCGCCTGAAGAGCAGCGCACCTGCTTCAGGCAGATACTCGCTTTCGACAAACAGCTTGCTGAAGGCGGGGTGGCGTTGATCGGCAGCCGGGTCGGCCATGACGACTTCGGCGTAGCTGGTGAGTGCAAGCCGGCGCGGCCGCTCGCCTTGGTTGTGGAGCGTTACGCGCCGGATCTCGAGGTCGTCGTCGGCCGCCACGACGACCTCGAGAGTCAGCGCGATCTGGTCATCGGTGCGGCGGAACTCGGCCTTGTGAGCATAGAAGCGGACGTCGCTCGCGGTGGGCGACACGCCGGTCGGCTGCCGACACGCGGACCACAGCTTGCCGTTCTCCCTGTCTTGCACATACAGCCACGTCCCCCAGTCGTCCCGGGTGGTGTCGGAGCGCCACCGCGTCAGGTCGACGTCACCCCAGCGGCTGAACCCCCCGCCCGAAGCCGAAATCAGCACACCGTAATGTCCGTTAGATAGGTAATGAACGTAGGGCATCGCTGCGTCTGCGGGCACATCCCACGGTGCTGAGATCACGGGCGGTAGCGAACGCCGGGTTGCGACGAAATCACCAGGCTGGGGGAACTCAAGCGGCGCATCTGATGGCACGCGCTCCTGCAGCAGGAGGTCGACGCTCTGCATGAGCGGATCCACGTGGAAGCGTTGCAGCATGAGGGCCTCTTGCTGCGTGCGTAGCTGATAAAGGTAGTTGTCCAAAGCCACCAATATCATTCCCTGGTGATGGGCCATGTATTCGCGCACGACCGCGTGGTTGCGGCCGAGAGGCAGGCGGGCGGCGGTAAAGTCGACGGCCTCGTACAGCCCGTAAATGCCGACGGCCCCCAGCCGTGCCAACTGTGTCAGGTTCTCGGCGACCGCCGCGGGCCGGAACGGCAATGCCAGCAGCGACGCGTATGGGGCGACGACCGAATCATCGGCCAGGTCGCGCTTGAACCCCAGCCCCGGCACGCCAAAGGCCCGATAGCGGTAGTTGTTGTTGCCGTCCAGGGCGTAATAGCCCGACTCGGAGATGCCCCAGGGTAGGCCCAGCCGGCGGCCATGGTCGATCTGGTGATCCACAGCGGCAAGCGCGCTCTCGTGCAGCAAGGTCCCCTCATAAGAGCGCATGAGCAGCGTCGGCATCAGGTACTCGAACATGGTCGCGCTCCAGGATAGCAGCGCACGCGCACCGTCCACCTGCGTCATCGGACGGCCGAGATGCAACCAGTGGCTGCGCGGCACTTCCCGCTTCGCCAGGGCCACCAGGCTGGCAATGCGAGCTTCGGAGGCTAACAAGTCGTAGAAGTTCGAGTCGAGTTTGCCGGCCGTTACGTCGTACCCGATATGGAAGACCTCGCGTTGGGCTGCGAAGAGGAAGGCGAAATCCATCTCGCGGAAGTAAGTCTCTGCCTTCGCCTGGATATCAGCAAGTCCCGCTAAGAGCTCCTCCCCCATGACCTGAGCCGCGCTGAGCTTCTCACGCATGGCTTCGCACCAGGTGCACGCATCGGCCAGGTCGGTCGCGCTGAACTGGTCCGGAGGCAATTGGTCCACTGCAACAATGAGCCGGTCTAGTGCCGCCTGGGCCGCCGCGCACGCTGCCGGTTGCTCTGCAAAGGTCGGAACAGTCTGCAAGCGTTCGGCCACTGCCCCGTACGCTTCAGCTAGCGCGCTCGGCACACCTGCCGCGGCGTCCGTCCCGGCTGCTGCCGCTCGCAGGAGTGCGGGCCGCTCGTTCAGCCAGGCCAGGCCGGGCAAGAGCAACTCGACCGCTCGATGGAAGGTGAAGATCTGGTTGTTGATGCGGCCGACGGCGATACGCAGCGCGCCCAACGCCTCAGTGCCAATGACCGTCGCGTTGTCCTCAATAAGGCGCGTGAGCAGGGTCTCCAGGCGCTGCCAGCCTACGCCAGCGACGTAGTCGAGGGTCGGCCGCCACGACGCCGGCTCGGCCTTCACGGCTAGCACGCCCTCGCGTAGTTCGCTAAGCAGTATCCGCAGCTCCCCGGCACCCGGAATGCTCTGCGCTGTCTCCAGATCGCGAACGAAGTCATCAAGCAGACCGAAAGTGTCTGCCATGCCCTCCCAGCGAGACCAACGCAACACGGGTGCGGTGCGCAGCCGCTCACAGCCCTGTAGCAGGATGCGCAGACACGCGGCCAGATTGCCACTATCAACAGTAGAAACATAGCGCGGCAGGAGTGGGGCCAGGCTGCGCGTGTCATACCAGTTCAGGAAGTGGCCGCGATAACGCTCCAACCTATCGAGGCTGTCGAAGGTCGCGCGCAGACGGGATACAAAGTTGACTGTGCCGATGTAACCCAGGTCGTACGCGGAGAGGGTTGAGAGCAGGAGCAGGCCGATGTTCGTCGGCGACGTATACGGCGCGACCTTGCCCAGAGGCGTTTCCTGGTAGTGATCCGGAGGCAGCCAGTGGTCATCAGGCCCAACAAAGTCTTCAAAGAACAGCCACGTGCGTCGCGCAAGGCTGTGCAGAGCCATGTTCTGGGCAGCCGTCAGCGGCGGAGTTGGGCGCCGGACCGGCTCGCTGATTCGCAAGACGATCTCGGGCGCCAGGATCCAGCCGAGAAGCAAGGGGAGAGCGGCCCAGAGGCTGGTGGGGCGTAGCACGAGCACTAGGATGGCGATGGCTGCAGCCAGAAGCACCCCGCCCAACATAAACCGCCACGTGCGCCACCGGCTCAGGTCTGCGCTCTGCGCGGACCTTGCGGCGGTGAGCCATTCCAATAAGCGTCGTCGGGTCACTATGACGCGCACCAGGCTGGTGAAAACCGCCGTGAGCATCTGGACCGCTTCAAACGCCAGAAAGGCGATCCCGAGAAGCCAGCGCACCGCTCCAGCTCTAAGGGAGCTTGCTGCTTGCCGCCACGCCATTCGGCTGGGCCCGCGCGCCACGGGCGTCAACGCGCCCGTAAGCGGTGGCACGGCCAGCGCAGCGACAGCAGCAACGGTCCACACGGCCGCCGAGCCGGGTAAGAAGAGCCAGCCGGCAACGAGCATGAGCAGCAGCGCGGGCGCCAAGAGGCTCCGGCGTAGATTGTCCAGGAGCTTCCAGGTGTCGATCAGCTCGAAGTCTGCCTTTAGCGCCGGCTGCCCCTTAGGCTCGAGCGCGGCCGGCAGCAGCCACGGCACGAGCTGCCAGTCACCGCGCGTCCAGCGATGCAGCCGGCGAATATGCGCCAGGTACGTGCGCGGGTACTCCTCATACAACACGATGTCGGTGACCAGCCCCACACGGGCGTGAATGCCCTCGAACAGGTCGTGGCTCAGCAGCGTATTCTCGGGCACGCGGCCGGCCAGGCTGTTTTCGAAGGCATCCACATCGTAGATACCTTTGCCGACGTAGATGCCGCTGCCAAAGAGATCCTGGTAGACGTTGGAGACGGCGTTGGTGTAGAGATCCAGGCCGATATCGCCGGCGAAGATGCGGCTGAACCACGAGTAGTTGGCGCTGGACGGCGTCACCTCAGTCCGCGGCTGAAGCAGTCCGTAACCCCGGCGCACTCGTCCTGTCCTCGGGTCAGCCTGGGCGCGGTTCAACGGATGTGCCAGCGTGGCGATCAGCGAGCGGGCCCCGTCTCGACCGAGAATGGTATCGGAATCCAGGGTGATGATGTATTTCACCCCCCGGAGTTGGCCGAGTGGCCCGATCCAGAAGGTGATGGACGTGTCGGTGGCGCCGCGCAGCCACCGGTTCAACTCGTGCAGCTTGCCGCGCTTGCGCTCCCACCCGATCCACTGGGACTCCTGGCTGTTCCAGCGGCGCTCGCGGTGAAACATGCAGAACGGGCCCTCGGTCGCTGCCCTCTGGCGCGGCGTAGCGCTCGTTCAGCCGGGCGATGCCGGCCCGTTGTTGTTCGAGCAGCTCGGCGTCGCCCGGCATGTTTTGCGCGGCAGCGTCCGCGAAGTCGGTCAGCAGCGCAAAGTACACGTTTTCGTCGCGGTTGCGGAGGTAATGCTGCTCGATCTGGCGCAAGAGCGAGGCCACGTCCCTCTCGTTGCTGATCAGCGCGGGGACAACGACTAACGTTCGACACGCATCCGGGATGCGACCGCCGCCGGATGGCTCGGAAAGGTCTCAGCTTGGGCAGAACCCGGGGCGGGACGACCATAGTGACGACCCAGTCGACGAAGGCAATCGCAGCCGCCAACGCAGGCATGAGCGTGACGGCTACTGCAAGCAGGATCAGCAGCGCGGAGCCACCCTGAACGGCCGCGTAGACCGCGGCGCCCACCAACACGAACAGCGCCAGCAGCGCAGCTGAACCAATGTAGACCACGAAGGGATGCTCGAGGATCCATCGTGCCAGCTTCTTCGCAGCGTGGGGCGGATGCCGAGGCGCTCCTCAAGCGTCGCTCGGCCATCATCCACCAGGTAGTAGCCCACATGCGCAGTCGGAGGTGCGGCGAATCCTCCCCACTCACCGTCGTCGGACTCATGCCTGGCGTTGCGACGGCGCCCTTGCAGCGGGCGCCAGGCTACCAGATACGCGCCCCGGGCCAGCGCGATCGCGGCAGTGGCGACGTCTTCTTCGCCGTGCCCGCTCGCCAGCGCCAGCTCTTCAACGACTCTGCGATACCGGTCCCGGGTCGCCCGGTCCATGTGGGCATAAACGTCTGGCGGATCTGTGCGCAGGATTTTCTCTACCTGGCTGACGCTCTCGAAGAAATCGCGCCAGTCAAAGGTCGTCATCGTCCGCAAGCTGGTGAAGCAGTTGCGCCGCAACTTCGTCGCCGTTGAGGGAATGGACGAGGGGTGTGATGGCGGGAGCAGGCAGCCCATCCGCAGGCGCTGCGATGCCCGTGATCTCGCCGGCAGTGGATGTCAGGAGGGAGAGGATGCTCCAGCGGAGCATGACGGGCAAGGCCCAGATTTCGCCGATGGTGAGGGGCTGAACCTCCTGATAGAGTACGACGAAGCGCCGCACGAATTCCATTTCCAGGCACGCATCGCTATCGGCCACAAGGCGCTGCGCGAGGTCATAGATCCGCGGATAGCCCTGGAGCGGCCCGGCAACCAGCTTGGGCAACTGTTGATAGAAGCTGCGCGGCATATCCTCGCGAACCTGTCGCAATGACTGCTGCGCAAGGTAGAAGTTGTCCAGGATCCACTCAGCCGCATGCGAGAGTGCCTCATGCGTGAGGGCCTGTTCGCCCTGGCCGTCGCGGAGAAGCTCTACGGTGCTCTTGAGAAAGGCCTCGCGGGCTTTCAGACCCTCCAGCAACCACGGCTGCGCGCCGCGACCCGAGTGCAGCCGCGCCCGCCGCGGCGGCCCGGTGTGCGTGCTCTTGCGGTTCGTCCTGCCCGTGCTGCGTGCCTGCCCCATCGCCAAGTCGTTCCGGATCAGTCATGCCTGGCGACTTTCATAGTTGCGCACCGCGGCTTCGGCCTGCGTCAGAACGGTGGGTTCGCCAGGCGCGTCCTGGAAGATGAGCAATGGGGACGAACCATACGCCAGAAAACTGGCAACCACGCCGCCATGCGGCCAGCGCGTTTCGCCAGAGTAGCCGTGTGCGCTGAGCAGCACCAGGTCTCCGCGTTGCTGGGCGACAAACTCGTGCAAGGCGCTCGCGACCTGGTTGGCAACCAGCAAGTGGGTCTCAACCGCGGAAGGCGGTAGCTGCAGGCGGACCGTTTCGAGGTAACTCTCAGCCTCCGCGCGGTTGCGTTCCACAAGGCGGTCGGCCAACTCGGTGTCCTCCTGGCTGGGTGGCGTGCGGCGCGGCATCGCCGGGCGCTGCACCACGTGGACCACGAGGAGCCGGGTCTCGGGGATGCGCGCCAGAACGGTGGCGAGTGGCAGGATCGATTCGGCCCGGGCAGAACCGTCGAGCGGAACAAGGATTCGCCGATACTGCAGCGCATTGGTGTCGGCAGGCGGCGTCTCGTAGGAGCGAACAATCATGAGGGAAGCGCGGGTGCGCATGACGACTTTTTGCACTACGCTGCTGACGTTCCACCCACTCAGCCCACTCTGGCCGTGGCTGGCCATGATGATCAGGGGGATATCGTGGTCGTGAGCGAAACCGACGATGAGTTCGGCGGCGTCGCCCGCGGTTACTTGCGCTTCGCACGGCACCCCCGCCTCCTTAAGCCGCGCGCACACGCCTTGCAGATAGCTCTCCGCCTCAGCCTGGCGCAGCTGCCACTCCAGCGGGTCCACCGCTCGCAGGCGATTCGGTTCATCAGCCCCGGACAAGACGTGAAGCAGTGTGAGTTGGGAATCGAAAGCGTGGGCCAGCGCGATGGCATGCGGCAGGACACATTCGGCCAACGCCGAGCGGTCCAGGGGAACCAGGATACTGTCGAACACAGTTCACCTCCTCATTAGGCCTGCGTACGCTGGCCAATCGCCAGGCGTTTCTCAAAGCGCGGTTTTTGCGCCACTTCCATTGCCGGAAGCGGTCGTGACGGGCGGGACGCTGCCTGCCGAACCCGCATCTTGTGCCGCGCTCGTCTTTACGTGCCACAAGCTCGCATCCTCCCACGGTGTGCCGTCTGGCCCCAAGCCGCTGTCCTGTGCAGCCTTTTCATCTTCCGCCAGCATCGTGGTCACCTCGCTGCCGTTGACCGTCTCGTGCTCGCAAAGGCGCTCAGCTAGGCGGTCGAGGGTCGACCGGTGACCAGTCAACAACGCTGTAGCCGAATCCAGGGCCTCCTCGACCAGGCGTCGCGTCTCGGCATCCACCTGGCTGGCTGTCTCCTGGCTGACCCGGCTGTCCAGGCCCCAGGGTTGCGGTCCCAGGAAGGCGGCCTGCGGGTCGCCGGCCAGGCGTACCGGCCCGAGCGCCGGGCTCATGCCAAACTCGGTGGCCATGCGCCTGGCCAGGTCCGTTGCGCGCGCCAGGTCGTCGGATGCGCCCGTCGAAACTTCAACGAAGGTCAACGCCTCGGCCGCGCGGCCACCCAACATCACCGCCAGGCGCGCCCGCAGCTCGCTCTGGCTCAAAAGGTAGCGGTCCTCGATCGGTCGCTGGATCGTGTAGCCCAACGCCCGTCCGCGCGGGACGATCGTGATCTTGTGCACTGGGTCTGTGCCGGGGAGCAAGCTCGCCACCAGCGCGTGGCCCGCCTCATGGACTGCCACTGTCTGCTTCTCCCACGGATTCATGGCCCGCGTACGCCGTTCGGAACCGGCGACCACCCGCTCGATGGCCTCGTCGAAATTGGCCATCTCCACGGCGGCCTTGTCCTGACGCGCGGCAGCCAACGCGGCCTGGTTGACCACATTTTCCAGGTCTGCGCCCGAGAAGCCGGGCGTGATGCGCGCCACGGCTTGGAGATCGACGTCCGCCGCCAGCGTCACGGCTCGAGCGTGGATATTCAGAATCTCCTCCCGGCCCACCACGTCCGGCAAGTCCACGGTGATTTGGCGATCGAAGCGACCTGGTCGCAGGAGCGCTGGATCGAGCACCTCGGGCCGGTTGGTTGCTGCCATCACAATCACGCCGTGCTGCGACTCGAAACCATCCATCTCGGCCAACAGTTGGTTGAGGGTCTGCTCCCGCTCCTCATGAGCGCCCATTGCGCCCGCGCCGGCCCGCCGGCCGCCGATGGCATCGAGCTCGTCAATGAAGATAATGCTGGGCCCGGCCTTCTTGGCCTGCTCGAACAGGTCACGCACCGCGACGCGCCGACACCCACGAACATCTCCACAAACTCGGACGCGCTGACCGAGAAGAAGGGCGCTCCGGCCTCCCCGGCCGTCGCTTTGGCCAGCAGCGTTTTGCCGGTACCCGGCGAGCCGACCAGGATGACACCCTTGGTCATCCTGCCCCCCAGGCGCTGGAAGCGGGCCGGGTTCTTGAGATACTCGGTGATTTCGCGCAGCTCGTCCACGGCCTCGCCGGCCCCGCCGACACTCTGGAAGGTAACGCCCGTCTGCTCACCCTGGATAAGGCGCGCTTTGCTCTTGCCGAAGGAGAAGATACCTCCGGGGCCGCCGGTGCCCCCGGCGCCTCCGGAGGCGCCCCGCATGCCCCTTAGCAAAACGTAGCCGAAGATGCCGACCAGGACGAAAGGCAACATTCCGCCGAGCACGCCCAGCACGCCTCCGTTATCGGCCGGCTGGCCGGCCGCGTTCACGTGGTTGGCTTCGAGGTCCCTGAGCAAGTCCGGATCATCCACGCGCACCGTGTGATAGCGGATGGGCGCAGCGGCTTTCGTCGCGTCGTCGGTCTGGGCGAGAGCCAGCGTGCCGTTGATCTGGTCGACGCCCACGGTGGCCGTCTCGATCTGCCCGGCACGCAGCGCGGTCTTGAACCCGGTGTAGGTCATCTCCGTGGCGGGCGGCGTCCGTAAAGACGAGCCAAACAGCGTCTGCAGCAGCAGCGCCCCGACGATGATTGGCAGCAGCAGGCCGATGGGCGATTTGAGCCCTCGGCCGGTAAGCCGCTTCAGCATGATCCCCCCATTGCTCGACGGACTGAGTTCACGCGCTGGGTCACCCCATAGCGCCCCGAAATCAGCGGACCCCCGTCAGTTCGGCTGTTGCCAGGAAGTCCTGCAATTCCTTCAGGTTGGGTTTCGAGGCCTTCGAATCCCCCAATCCGTAGACTTCGATGCTGGAGAGCGAGGGCTTCCCAAACAACGAGTTCGTGGTTTTCACCACGACCGTCACTTCCTTGTACCTGTTGCTCACCATGCGCCAGATGTAGTTCGACCCCTCGTGGTTGGGGCCCTTCACTTCCAGCACCTGGGCCGAGAACTTCGTCGCGGCAAACTCGGTCAGAACTCGCGTAATCTCTTCTATATCGTTAGTATTCACGGCGTAGTCTGCCTTTCTGGTCGCGGCCGGAGCCCGATTCAATCCGGATCCGGCACAGACGGGCCTGGGCGCATGATCGCTCCCAATAATTCGTCCGTTGGGCAGCCTTTCAGCAAGAAAGCGTCGGCGCCGGCGCTCAGAACCGCCGCACGATCCGTGGCAAACAGGGTCAACACAACGATCCTGATTGACGGCCACCCGCGCTTGATGGCTTCGATCGTCGCCAGGCCATCCACTCGCAGCTCCGAACCGGATTCGGGCTGGGCGTGCAAGTCCATTACTACGACATCCGGAGCTAGCACCCGCACCTGCTCCAGCGCCGCCTGGCCGTTCTCCGCCTCGCCGACAATCTCGACCGGCCAGGCGGAGAACGGGTCTGGCTGCTCGAGGTTGCGGGGAGTGCTCCAACGCATAGCCGTGAGCAAGGCGCTGAGACTGCGCCGGGCTCTCGGCTGATCGTCGGCAATGAGCACTCGTACATTCACGATACCCTCGCCGCGGTCACGAGTGCGCCGCCGAACCGGCTTGATGGTCGTGCATCCACCGTTCGCTCTGCGATTCGGCGTTCTGCCGGGTATAGCCGTATCTGTCCTGCAGCGCGTCTGCCAAGCGTTCGGACTTCCCGCTGATTCGCTCCAAGTCCTCATCGGTGAGCTTGCCCCACCATTTTCTGGTTTGCTCGCGGACCTGCAGCCAGGTGGCCTCAGCGATGTCGTTGTTCATTTGCGGTCTCGCGTTTCAGCAAAGTACCGGCGAACTCGCGCCACGATCTGGTTCTCTGTCATCTTGTCAGCGGTTTCAACGCCCATGATTCGCCCGCTGAGTCCGTCGCGCTCGAGTCGCTGCTGAAGCTCGCGCTTTGCCTCACCAGGACCAAAGATCAAAATCGCGTCCGCCTCTCGGATGACCGCGATGACCTTGTCGTAGTACCGGCCTAGCTGGTTGTCAAAGTGCCTGTCCTGTTGATCCTCTTCCAATGAGGTCCCGGGTCCATCCGACCGCCCACCACCAGCGAACCGAACGTGCTTTTCTATATCCGACATAATGTGTTCGGTCTTCTCGCCGTCTGCAGAGATCATGACGACGCTGGTCTGGCTATGATCAATCCACAGCCCAACTACGCTCTTCATGGACTTGTGCTCCTTCGCGGCGGCCGGCTTCGCGGCCTAACCGCTTGGCTGGCCGCCCGGTCGACTGTCGGGCGACGAGTTCTGGGTGGCCTGTTTTCTAGTCGCCTCGCCCGCAGCTTTTACCTTGGCCATTTGGAGCGCCATGGCGCCACCCGGCTTGCGAGCTGCCTGCTTGAGGCGCCGTTGATGCGTCCGCTCGCTCTTGGAAAGCCGTTTCGTCTTGGTCGTCACTCCTTGTTCTGCCATTGCTAGCGACTCCTGGGTAGGCGGGTGTACCTGGGGGAATGCCTTCCCCGGGTCAGGGCATATCTGTAGGGGGCTAGAGTTGCGTCAGCGGAGCCGCCCGGACTTGAGTAGCTGAAAGGACGCCTGCTGGCTTCCCTTCGAGGTGCCACTTCTGCCATTGATTGCACTAAGCACAACGGATGAGCGGCGAGCCCAACGTCCTGCTGCGGGCACGGTGAGACGCGTGTTGTCCACATACGATTACTCCTTCGTCCAACGGGCGAGCCGGTTCAGGTAAGCCCGGACGCCCTTGGTGGCGATCTCCGAGTTGGCAGATCGATCAAGGACCGGTAGCAGGGCGAGAGCCAGGAGTGCCACTATGGCAATGATGAGGGGAATGTGCATGGTTATGCTCCTAAGTTCCGGCTACCATCTTGAACAGAAACGAAAACGAGATCCTAGCGCGCGATTGGCATGACATCCGGCCGCATCACCGCGTCGGTGGCGACGACGATCATGTCCTCCCCGATGGTGAGCACCTTATCGCCAGGAATCGTCAAGATTTCGCCAATGGTATTCATGGCTGGCGGGACAGACAACGACGTCAGGGCGAAGGTAATCGGGTCGAATTCGAAATCACGCACCTCGCCCACGCGCTCGCCGCTCTCGGTGAGCACCTTGCTGCCGATGACCCCGCGCTTCGCCTTCACCAGGGCGAGGGCGTCGGGAGCGTCGGCGGGAGTGCGGGCGTCGGCTTCGGCATTGATCGTCACGGCATCTTCGCCCACGCCATGTATCGCCGCAGTCGGCACCCATAGGCGTTCGCCACCTATCATCCCTCCGCTATGGAGGCGCAGCCAGCTTACCGCCTTACGCTCCGGGTCAATGACCAGGTCGTCAATCTTGCCAATTTGCTTGCCCTCCGCCATCGTGATGACCGGCAAGCCCTTCATATATTCATATCGCGCCATATTTGACTCCTTACCTCAGCTCACTTGGGACCCTGAAGGATCCCCTTTCTTGCCATTCGTAGCATAACCGAACGGCGCCGCGCTGTCGTCAGCGCAAGCGCTATGCGTTTCCATACAAAGGAGCCGTCCTTCAGGACGGCTCGTACACCTTTTGTCGTACGCCGTTTGGGGGCGCCCCTTGACACTGCATGTGAAGCAGCTGCCCCTGACGGCCCACGCTGGAGCCGAGCACGCAAGCTACTGGCGCCAACAGGGGCAGAGGATGAAGAGGGGCGGTGACCCGCCCCTCTCGGGCACATGTTCTGCCGGGTATAGCCGTATTTATCCTGCAAGGCGTCTGCCAACCGCTCTGCGTGTCCGCCGATCCGTTCCAGATCCTCATCGGTGAGCTTGCCCCACCATTTTCTGCTCTGTTCACACACCAGGCGCCATGTAGCCTCATCAATGTCGTTGTTCATGTCTTGTCTCAAGGCTTCGGGAAGTGCTGGCGAACTTTCGCCACGATCTGGCGCTCTGTCATTTTGTCCGTGGTTTCAACGTCAACGATTCGCCCACTAAGTCCCTCGTCGCGAGCCGCTGTTGAAGCTCACCCTTTGCCTCACCAGGACCAAAGATCAAAATAGCGTCCGCCTCTCGTATGAGCGCGATGACCCTGTCGTAGTACCGGCTGAGCTGGTTTTCAAAGCGCCTGTCTTGTTGATCCTCTTCCAATGAGGTCCCGGGTCCATCGGACCGCGCGCCCCCCGAGTACCGGACATGCTTTTCCATGTCCGACGTGATATGTTCGGTCTTCTCTTCGTCTCCGGAGAGCATGACGATGCTGGCCTGGCTATGATCAATCCACAAACCCGCTGCGCTCTTCATAGACTTGTGCTCCTTCGCGGAGGCTGGCTTCGCGGCTTATTCGTTCGACTCGCCGGCCGGTGTTAGGTTGGCGGCCTTCTCCTTCTCCCTCTTATCCTTCGACGCCTCGCCCGCAGCCTTTACCTTGGCCATCTGAAGGGCCATTGCGCCGCCGGGTTTTCGCCCTGCCTGCTTGAGCCGCCGTAGGTGCGTCCGCTCGCTCTTCGAAGCGCGCTTCGTCTTGGTCCTCTTGACTTCTTCTGCCATGATCAGGAACTCCTTATTCTGTTGGTGTACTTTGGAGAATGCCTTCCCCCGTGCAGGACATAACTGAACGGGGTCTGGGTGTCGCCGGTGCTAAGGCCGGGTGTTGAGTAACTGGGAGGACGCCCGAAGGCTCGCCTTACGGGCGCCCTCTCAGTTATTAGTTGCATGAGGCACAGCGGATGGGTCGCGAGGCCGGCGTCCTGCTGTGGGCACGGTGAGATGTGCGTTGCGCACATATGATTACTCCTTCGCCCAACGGGCGATGCGGGCGGCGTAAGCGCGAATGCCCTTGGCGTCGGTTTCCGTGCTGAACGATCGATCAAGCACGGGCAACAGGGCGAAAGCCAGGACTGCTAGAACGGCAATGATGAGGGGAATGTGCATGGTTATGCTCCTACGCTCCGGCAATGGTCCTAAATCACAACGATGGTCAGATCCTACTGCGCGACTCCCATGACCCCCGGCCGCATCGCAGAGTCGGCAGCCACAACGATCATGTCCTCCCCGATGGTGAGCACCTTATCGCCGGCGATTGTCCGAATCTCGCCCACGGTGTTCATGGCCGGGGGGACAGACAGGGAGGTCAGGGCGAAGGTAATTGGGTCGAATTCATAATCACGCACCTCGCCCACGTGCTCCCCGTTCTCGGTCAGCACCTTGCTACCGATAACCCCGCGCTTGGCTTTCACCAGGGCGACGGCTTCGGGAGCGTCCGCGGGAGTCCGGGCGTCGGCCTCTGCATCGATCGTAACGGCGTCGTCACCCACGCCATGTATGGCTGCAGTCGATACCCACAGCCGTTCGCCACCTAGCATCCCCATGCCTCCGCTACGAAGGCGCAGCCAGCCGACCGCCTTGCGCTCAGGGTCAATGACCAGATCGTCGATCTTACCGATTTGCTTGCCCTCCGCCATCGTGATGACGGGCAAACCCTTTATGAATTCGTAGCGCGCCATGTTTCACTCCTGTATCTCGGTTCCTCTGGGGCCCAGAAGATGGGCTTCCTTGCCATTCTTAGCATAGCGGAATGAGAGCGTCCTGTCGTCAGCGCAAACGCTACGCTTTTCGCAGCAAAAGGGTCGACCTTTCGGGTGGCGCCTACAGCTTTTGTTGTATGCTGTTTCGGGGCTCCGTAACAGCCCGCTGGAAACAGCCACGCTTGGTCGCTCACGCTGAAGCCGGGCGCGGGAGGGCTATTGGCGCCAGCAAAGGCAGAAGATGAAGAGG
>CAWEMM010000004.1:0-17512 GCA_963810095.1 uncultured Chloroflexia bacterium
GCTCCTGATCGACGTTGCTGGGGGATACGAGTGGGCAGTTGGTGTAGTAGAACTCGTTCCAGTCGACGTCAACTGAACGCATCGTCTTGCCCTTGATTACCATAGTACCCATAGTTTTCTACTCCTTTGTTTGAATTATCTGGGACAGGATGTGTTTACGACCCACTGGCGCAGCGGCTTTGGCTTTCAGTGTGGCGATACGGCTCCCTCCTCTTTTGGTGACAGCGCAAAGACCTCTTGGGCGAACGACCCAGTTAGCCGCCCGCAACGTTCGTGCGTGACAGCATGCCTCCCGAAACAACCCGGGCCTTGAACCCGTTTTGCAGGAGGATGCGAGTGGCGTAATACGCGCGCTGGCCGGAACGGCAGATCACATGGATCTCGCGGTCGCGCGGCAGCTCGCGGAGGCGATCCCGAAGCGCCGGGAGCGGGATGTTCAACACGCCCGGCGCCTGCTCGACCGCAAGTTCGGCCGGGTAGCGTACATCGAGCAGCAGCGCGCCGTCAGTTGAGTTCCAGTGGCTGAGCGGCATGTCGCCCGCCAGGACGTCCGCGGCGACCATGCCCGCAAAGTTCACCGGCGACTTAGCGCTGCCGAACTGCGGCGCGTAGCAGAGCTCGGCCTCTTCCAAGTCGTAGACGGTCGCACCCATCTGGATCGCCATCGCAAATGCGTCGATCCGCTTGTCCACCCCGTCCTCGCCGACGGCCTGGGCGCCCAGTACCTTGCCGTCCGACTTGCGGAAGATCACCTTCATCGCGAGGTACTTGGCGCCGGGATAATACCCCGCGTGGGAGTTGGGGTAGAGGTAGATCTTCTCGTAATCGGTGTCGCCGAGCCGCTGGAGCGTCTTCTCGCTGACGCCGGTCCACGCAGCCGCGGCCCCGAACAGCCCGATGATCGCGGTGCCTTGCGTGCCGCGGAAATGGGAGTCGCGGCCCGCGATCACGTCCGCCGCGATGCGCCCCTGGCGGTTGGCCGGCCCGGCCAGTGCCAACAGGCCCCACTCGCCGGTGAGACAGTCCTTGACCTCGACGGCATCGCCGACCGCGAAGATGTCGGGATCGCTGGTATGCATCTGGTCGTCGACGCGGATCCCACCGCGCTGGCCGATCTCGAGCCCGGCCTGCTTCGCCAGCCAGTTCTCTGGGCGCACGCCGATGCCCAGCACCACCAAATCGGCGGGATAGACGCCACCTTCCTGTGTCAGGACTTCCAGTGAGCCCTGCGGTGTCTGCTGGAAGCCGCACACGTCTGCATTGAGCTCGAGGCGCAGGCCATGCTTGCCCGCCCAGCGCTCGACGTAGCGCGCCATCTCGCGGTCGAGCGGGGCGAGAACCTGGTCACCCCGCTGGAGCAGCGTCACCTGCAGCCCGAGGTGGACCAGGTTCTCGGCCATCTCGAGGCCAATGAACCCGCCGCCGACCACGACCCGCGGTGTGCCGGCATCATCGTCTGATAGCCCGTGTAGGCGTCCAACCCGGAGGGAAGCGTCGTGTGTCCTTCAATCCACTCCCGGATCGCCTTCACGTCGGGCACGGTCCGGACGCGAAAGATCCCGGGCAAGTCGACGCCCGGCAGCGGCGGTGCGATGGGGGTTGCGCCGGGAGAAAGCACCAGCTTGTCGTACGACTCTGTGGTCATTTCCCCGGTCGCGAGGTCGCGCAATTGTACGGTCTTGCTCAGAGGCGAGATGCCGATCACCTCGCAGCGCGTCCGCACGTCAATGCCGAACTGCTGGCGGAACGTGTCCGGCGTCGCGACCAGCAAGCTGGATTCGCGTGCGATCACGCCGCCAACGTGGTAGGGTAGTCCGCAGTTGGCGTACGAAACGTACGGGCCGCGTTCCACCATGAGGATCTCAGCCTTCTCATCCAACCTGCGCAGCCGGGCGGCGCACGACGCGCCGCCCGCAACTCCGCCAACGATGACTATTTTCACCGGTCGTGCCTCGCATTCTTCGTGGAAAAAGCTAACTAAGGCGTTCCACGGACATCACGACCAGATGCAGCTCGTACAGCGTGTTGAGCACGCCGGCAAGCGCGGCCTGGTCGGGCAGTGAGCCGCACAAACTCGTCAGGTGCGACCCCGTCTCGGACGTCCACAGCGTGGTCGCCATTCCTTCCAGCCGGTCGCACCATTTCGGCGGGACGCGACCCTCCACGGTGATGCGATATGAGGCGGGCCAATCAAACCCAGAACGGCTCGTTGCAGGTGCATCTTTCATGGTGTTAGCGTAACCCCACTGATCTACAAGCGATAGGCACCAAAAGTGCTAGTTAGGGAGTACAGGAGCTCACGGCCGGCATGCAGGGTGCCGCTTCCGTTTGGCCCGCGGCTCGCTGGACAGGCGCCAGGCAAGGCATCTCACAAGTAGATAACTGCGACCGCAGCGATCAGGCCAACGTACATCAGCGGATACAGCCAATCGAGGATGTTGTCGATCCGGGCAACACGTTCGGCCTTGTCCTGACCTTCCAGCCGCTTCATGAGGACGTTGTAGAGCAGCACCAGCACGTTCACCGCAAGCGTTACGGACATCAGGGCGCCTACGAACGTGACATAGCCAAGGCGCGGAAAGTCGCCAGCTAGGCTGAAACTGAACGCAATGAACAACAGGATGTTGCCAGCAGCGGCCTCGATCCGCCGGCTGTAGTCGCGGAGGAAGAACGTGAACCACGAGATCAGGATGATCAGGGTGATCGGCAGAAACACGTGAAGGATGTAGTAGTTCAGGTGGCGGGGCGCACTAAAACTGAAGGTCATGCGCGAGGTCGGGCTCTCTACCCCGCTCGGCTGCGTCGTGCTCGTGGTCGCGGTGAAATCGGAAATGATGAACTCATCTTCCCCGTGCGCCGGATCGACTTCGCTGTAGCCAGTCAGGTCCACCATCCTGTATGCGGAAGTCGGGTAGACCAGGTCCAGGTAGATCGGGAACGTCTGCGTGTCGAAGGGGAACTGGCGGAAATCGAAGTCAGCCTGGAACGTCGTGTTGAAGCTCTCTATGTAGCGGGTTCTGCCGTCAGGCCACACCGCGGCCGTCCGGCTCTGAATCCAGCGATTCCCTAGCTGGTTGAAGAAGGTGAACGCCGGCCAGCGGCTCTTTGCTTCGGACACGAGCTTGTCGATATCCTTGTCGCTGTACACCTTCACGGAGCAGTTGCAGGTGTCCGGGCTATAGGCCAGGTCGGGATCGACCCAGTCCATGCGGAGGCTGGCGAGCACCGTGAACTTCTCGTTCGGCGAGTCTACCTCGCTGATCCGGAGGATCTTGAGCCCGGTCTGCACGTCGATTGCGGCGTCCAGAACCTTTCCGCCTTGCGGCTGCGCTTGCCCGGTGAGGACATCCGGTGCATTCAACCCGACGAGCACGCGGTATCCGCCCTCGGTCTTCGCCCCATCGGAAGATGGGGCTGCCTGCACTTCGAGCCAGTAGTGCTCGGCCTCCGCGGTCACACCATACTCAATCCGGGCGCTGGCATCTGTGCCGCTCTCGTTCGCCACTTCCAGCGGCTTGCCGCCGTAGTTGCGCAGGGTGAGGACGGGCTTGAGGTTGCCGGAAGTAGCTTCCACGTATGCGGTCAGCGTGTCGCCGGGGCTCATCAGGACGAGCGGCAACTTGGCCATGGGACCGGCTGCGGTTAACGTGCCGGTGGTCTCCTCGACAGACACCGGTATGCCGGCAGCGAAAGGAATCCGCTCTGCGACCGGAGCGCCGGTGGCTTGCGTGTCGGGACCCAGCGCCTCCGGTGCGTCGAGCCCAAGCAGCAAGGTGTATTCGCCCGATGTGGCCCGGCCGAGCATCGAGAGCGCGCCGCTAGCGATGAGCATGTAGTCGCCGGCTTTGGGCACGGTGTAGCTCAGGGCCGACGCGTAGCTGCCATCCGTGTCGTCGTTGTAGGCGAGGAAGTACTTGCTCCGAACCTGGTCTACGGTTGAAGACAGGGCGGAGCCACCGGCCAACGCGGCCTGAAGATCCGCTTGATAGGCAGGGATGACCTGCTCCAACGGCGGCGTGATGTTCATCACGGCGGTCGCGGGATCGAGATCGCCTGAGGTCCTCCGCATGAGCACCGTCAACCTGCTCCCTTGGCGTAGATTCTTCAGAAGGTATGCGTCAATTTCGCCGGGCTGAATTCGCGCTGTGATCCGCTGAGTTCTTGCGTCCACGGCTGGAGACGCGCCTTGGGCAGCGGCGAGAGGGGCCTGAACCAGGATGAGTGCCAACAGGAGCGGTACGACGCAGAGACACAAAGCAATGAGCGGCCGCTTCAAGAGACCCTCCTGTCAGGAAACCCGGGGGCGGTAGGTCGACGTATCGAAGGTTAGCGCCAATCGCGCGGCGGCGATACGCGCCAAAAGAGTCAATAAGGGTGTAGGAGAAGAGACCTGGGACGGAAAGGCCTAGGCTGGAGGAAGTATCTTGAGGGATTCGGCCCTCACCACAGCGTCCCGGCGATTGTCAACGTCGAGCTTGCGGTAGATGTTCGAGGAGTGCCGCTTGGCCGTCATCACGGAAAGGTTCAGACGCTGTGCAATCTCCTTGTTGCTAAGTCGCTCGCGGAGGAGCGTCAGGACTTCCAGCTCGCGTCCCGTAAGGGGTTCGGCCAGGCCGGCGTTCGCCGCGCGGGCGCTTGTTCCGGCGCCGGGCTCTGGCCCGACCCCGGGCTGTGAAAACGCGGCCAGGATCCGGCGAACGGTATCCACCGCATACCCGCGACTGGCGAGTCGAAGCAGTAGGGTCTCCATCGGCGAGCCGAGATCGACAAACGGGCGGATGAAGCCGCCCCGTCGCGCAATATCGACCGCTTGCTGCAAGGCCGCGACCGCGTCAAGCGAGTGGCCTTGCAGCTCCAGGGCTATTGCGAGCACCGCCAGGATCTCGAGCTGAAAGTGGAAGTCGCAGGTGCGCTTGCCGATCTCGAGCAGCGCGTGGAGGATGTCCAGCGCCGTTTCCACGTCCCCCGGGCGGGCCCTGGCCAGGAAGATCCTCGCCTTTGTGAGGTGCGGCTCTTCGGGCCAGTGGAGAGCTTGAGCCGTTGGCGGGGAGGTGAAGGTGTCCGTCCAGAGTGAGGCGCCGGCGAGGTCTCCGCGCATCAGCATCAGCCTGGCCGCGAGCGACCCGGTTCTTTCCGCCTCGGCGCTGCTCGTCTCCAGGTCAAACTGGCTGAGCAGATCCAGGGTCCGATCGGCCGCAGCAGGCTCGCCGCGCGCCTGCTCCGCGAGGGTCAAGCCGAAAAAGCTGTTCAAAGCGATCACCACCTGGGTGATATAGCGGCGGTGAACGACCACGTCGAAGTGCTCACGGGCAGCGTCGAATTCGCCCTGCTCGTAGTGAGCCATGCCGAGAAAATAGTCGCCCCAGCTGCGAGGAATCGGTAGCGTACTCGGGGTTTTCTGTAGCAGCATTTGGGCGACCCGGCGGACCTGTTCGAGTTGTCCTTCCCGGTGCAAGACGAAACAGGCGGATGACAGGAGGAGAGGTCCATAGCTGCCCGTGTCGCCGACCAGGACCGCATACTCGTCGAGCAGCAGGCGCACGGCGTCCTGGCCGTCACCGCTGGCTTGCATGGCCAGGCCGAGGTAGAACATGGCTGCGCCGCGCATAAAGTTCCAGGATGAGGGCAAGAGGGTCAGCGCCTCCCGGCACAACGCGGCCGCAAGTGGCGCGTCGCAGCGGAAAAACGCTGCCTGCGCATTGAGGATCAGGAGCTGCCCGCGCACAACCTTCAACTCGTCCGCAGATAGGGTACTGTCCTGTGCGCCGGCAATGAGCGCTTCCACCTGGCGAATCACCTTCCATTCCGCGCTGACTTGCCAGGCGAACTGCAGGGCCCACACCCTGATCATCAGCAACTCCGGCCGGCGCTGAATGAACTCCTCCGGCAGCAGGCGCAGCCAACGGTCCAATGTCGGCCGGTCCTCCCGATTGAGGACATCGCCGAACCCCTGCCCCATGATCTTGCCCGCGTAATCGAGGTCGTTCGCAGCCAGCGCGTGCCGGATGCCTTCATCCAGCAGGCCTTGTTGTGTGAACCACGCTGCTGCTCGGCGATGGAGGTCGTTCACCGCCTCTGCACCGACTTCGGCCGCCAACCGCTGCTGCAACAACGCCCTGAACAGGTGGTGGTAGCGATACCACTCCCCACGATCGTCAAGCGAGACCACGAACAGGTTGGCGCGCCTGCTCCAGTCTACGCAGGCAGCCGCACTCCATTGCGGGTCCTCGCCCGCAAGCGCGCCGGTAACGGCCTGATATAACGGAGCGCAGAAGCGATCCAGGATGGAGGTGCGAAGCAGAAACGCCTGGATCGCCGGAGGCTGACGTGACACGACCTCGTCGACGAGGTAGTTGGTCACATCGGCATCCGGAGCGGGCATGCTTGCCAGAAGGCGCTCGAGATCCCCGCCCGCTTGCAGCGATAGGCATGCCAGATGGAGGCCTGCTGCCCAACCTTCGCTATGCTGCTCAAGGGATGCCACGACGGACTCGCTGAGGGGGCTTGACAACATCCGGGCCGCATACGCGGCTGTCTCGTCCGGGGTGAAGCGGAGGTCGCGACCGCGGATCTCGCCGAGCCGCCCACCTGCCCGCAAACTCGCCAGTGGCAGCGGCGGACTGATGCGCGAGATCAACACCAGGTGCATCGACGGCGGCCAGTGGCGGATCAGGGTATTGAGAAAGTCGTGGACGGTTTCGCCTTGAATCCTGTGGTAGTCGTCCAGAACCAGGATGAAACGATGGGGCAGGAGCGCGATCTCGTTATTGATCGTGGTGAAGAGCACATCTGCGGGCGGCTGGTGAGGTGCCACGAGCATTCCTGCCGATTCAGCGCACGATTCGGGAAAGATCGTCCGTATCGCGGTGACCAGGTATCGAAGGAAGATCACGAGGTCGCTATCGTCTTCGTCCAGCGACAGCCAGGCCGAAGGTAGCGGGGGGCACTGGCTGCTGGCCAGCGACCCGACCCAGCCACTAACCAGCGTCGTCTTCCCGAAGCCCGCCGGGCCGGTGACAAGGCTCAGCGGCCCAGCGAGCCCGTGATTCAGTGTGTCGATCAGGCGCGGGCGTTCGATCCGGTCGGCCGTTGTGGGCGGCCGGTGGAGTTTTGTGAGGAGGAGGGCGGATTGCTGCAGCGGCATGCGAGCGAATTGTAGCACCGCCTGTGTCATGGGCAAGTGCGGGCGCTCGGCGTCACAATTGGCGACTGGCCTTGGCCGGGAGCGCAGGGTCTACAGAGGAGGCAGAATCTTGAGGGCTTCGGCCTTCACCACAGCATCCCTTCGCCCGTCGACGCCAAGCTTGCTGTAGATATTGCATGTGTGACGCTTGACGGTCATGATGGAGAGGCCGAGCTGTTGGGCGATCTCCTTGTTGATCAGTCGTTCGCGCAGCAACACAAGGACGTCGAGCTCGCGATCGGTGAGAGGTTCGACCAGGTCGGCGTTGGCCGCGCGCAGGCGTGACCCGCCAGCAGGTTCGACTCTGTCGGAGCCCTGGGGGAACGCAGCCAGGATGCGGCGGACGGTCTCGCGAGCAACGCCTCGGCCGGCGAGGCGCAGCAGCAGCGTCTGCATCGCGGTCCCCAGGTCGATGAAGCACCGGACGCACCCGCTGATCCGGGCGTACTCCACGGCTTCCTCCAGCGAAGCTAGCCCGGCAACGCTTCTGCCCTGCTTTTCCAGCGCGACCACGCGCGTGGCCAGAATTGCTGTCTGGAGCCGCGTGCAGTAGCTCCCTTCGGCGATCTGGTTAAGTGCATTCAGGACGCCCAGGCTGGCTTCCAGGTCGGCTTCCGTACCCCTGGCCATGAGCAGATTGGCCTTCACGAGATGCGGATCCTGGAGATAATTGATCAGCCGGTTGGGCACCGCGGCCGGGTGACTGTCGGCCCAGCGGAAGGCGGCCTCCGTGTCCTCTTGTAGATACTCCAGTTGCGCTCGCAACGAGCGGGCATCGTCGCCTTCCGCTCCGGTCTGCTCCGTATCCAGCCGGCTGAGCAGCTCCAACACCTCCCACGCCTTGTTGCTCTCGCCCCTCGCCATGCGCACCTGCGCCAGGCCGGTCATGCAGCTGCGAGCGGCTAGCGCGTGGGTCGAGTGGCGCATGTCCACGCCCCGCTCAAAATGCTCCGCCGCAGCTTCCAGTTCGTTCCAACAATAGTGCACGGTGCCCAGGAAGAAACGTGCAAACCCCTGGAGGATCATCAGCCGGCCCGGAGCCGCCAGATCGAGCATCACCTGGGCCATCCGCCTCGCCTCCTCGAGGTGCCCGGTCTCGAGGAAGTTGTAGGCCATGCCGAACGCGAGCCGCGGCGCATATGCGTCAGTCTTGACAATCAAGGATTCGAACTCTTCGCTCAGGCTGCGCTGGGCGACTTCGGCCTTTCCGATCGCCCGCATGCTCAAGCCCCAATAAAAACGAGCGGCGCCGCGCGGGTACCGCCACCCCTCGGGCAGAAGTGCAAGCGCTTCCTCTAAGGACGCGATGGCGCCGGTTGCCTGGCACTGATGGAATAGCTGCTGGCCGCGCAGAAGGGCCATCAACCCGCGCAGCGCGCCCAGATCCTCAGGACTGCCTGCACTAGATGCTGCTTCGCCGCCCTGGTCGAGCAACGCCTCGATCTGCCGCAGTAGCCTACCCACGGCCGAGAGGCGCCATGAGAACTGGAATGCGAGGGCCTTGATTGTCAAGAGCCAGGGACGCTGCTGGATGAAGTCCTCCGGCAGCAGGCTGAGCCAGCGGTCCAGCGTGGCCCGATCCTCCCGATTTAGGACGTGCTGTAGCCCGGACACCATGATGCCGGCGGCCAGCTCCGGGTCGCTCGCCCGCAGGGCATGGCGGATGCCCTCGTCCTGCATGTCCCTCTCGGCCAACCAGGTCGCGGCCGCTCGATGTAGAACTGCGACCTGCTCGCGCGTCAGCTCAGCCGCCAGTCTTCGCTGCAGGAGCTCCTGAAAGAGCTGGTGATAGCGGTACCACTCGCCCTCGTTGTCCAAGGGAACAACAAAGACATTGTGGCTCTCCAGCCATTGGATGTACTCCCGTGCGCGGCCCTGAGGTTCATCCCCACTGCCGGCCGCGCCGTTCGGGCCGGTAACGGAGAGTCCGCTGGTCGATGCAAACACGTGTTCGCAGAGCTCAGCGCTGAACCGGTCTAAAATCGAGGTGCTCAGCAGAAACCTCAGCATAGCTGGCGTCTGGAGGGACAAGACCTCATCAACCAGGTATTCGGCGATCTCAACCTGCGTGCCCGATAGAGCCCCCAACTCACTCTCGGTGTCGGTTCCAGTGGAGCGAGACAGAGTTACGAGGCGCAGCCCTGCGATCCAGCCCTCCAGGCGCTGATCGAGGAAATCCAGGTTATCCCGGCTCAACGACCTCCCAAGCGCCTTGCCAAGGAACGCGGAGGATTCCTCACGCGTGAAGCGCAGGTCGCGCGTCCGGATTTCTGTCAGCCGCCCGCTCGCTCGTAGCGTCGCGAGTGGCAAGGGCGGGCTGGTCCTCGCGATCAGCACCAGGTGCAGGCGCTCGGGCCAGTGGCGCAGCAGGTCGGATACGAAGTCGTGCACGTCGTCGCCGTGGATCGCGTGGTAGTCATCCAGGACCAGGACGAGACGATTCGGCAACGACTCGATCTCGTTGGTGAGCGCGACCACGAGCGTGGCCGGCGAGGCGGGCACTGGCGCCTGCAGCAATGCGAGCGTTTCGCCGCACACGTCCGGGTAGACCCGGCCTATCGCGGTTACGAAGTAGCGAAGGAAGACTCCCAGGTCGCTATCTGAAGGGTCAAGTGACAGCCACGCGGAGGGCGTCGGCTCGCTCCCAGGCACGTGCGCCGGCGCGGCGAGGGTCTCGAGCCAGGAGCTTACAAGCGTGGTCTTGCCGAAGCCTGCCGCCGCGCTGACGACGGTGATCGGTCCAAGCAGGCCACGGTCGAGCATCGCCAGGAGCCGCGGGCGGTCGATCCGGTCGCGGGGCGCCGGAGGCCGATTGAGCTTGGTGGATAGCAACTGCAGACCCGACGCGAGCATACATGCCCATTCTGCGACTTGCGGTCGCGACGAATGAAAAACCCGGAAACCTTCCCAAGTGTACACGGTCCATCAGTCGATCGCAAGAGTTACCTGACCGCGGGAAGACGCAGGCCTTCGGGCACTGCAATCCACCCTTCTCCTCTCGGGCTTCAGCAGATGAGCAGCTCACGGCCGGGGATCAGGCTTTTGACGCGTGTTGACGGCCGTTGTCCCACGTCGCTGGCACCGGCAAGTCGAAGCAAAACACTGGCAAATTCGATCCTCGAGCTTGGCCCGATTCTTCTGGGGCCGTCAGATAGCTGCGTATCCCGACTGCGGTGATCTGGGCGGCAGGGGTGCTCTGGTGGCTAGGCCAGGTTTGTTTGGAGGAAGGCAGGCCGCTCATGATTGCTACAACCTTCCGACGTGCGCGAGTGGGCCGCCTAATCCTGTCTACGGGGAAATGAGATCCATGTGCAAGCTGCCATGGTCATCCTGATATGGCTCCTGCCCCCCTGGATTACCCACTGATAACGCCAGCGCCTGCCGAGGAGTCATTTCAGGAAGATGGATGTGGACAGCCGACGCAGGAAGCAGTGGCGCTTGATGTTGAGGCCACCGCTAATCTTGCCGTTCGGTCGGCAATCAGGACGCTCAAGGGCGAACCCCTCGAGGGCAGTGTGTGCCACCTATTCAACGAGCCGGTGCCCGGCGCGGATGGCCTATTGAGTCATCCGGGTACCTCTTGGGCAAAGCGGACGGCCATTCCCGGGTGCACGATCTGCAAGGGCCAGGGTGCATTATGAGGCTGCCACGCCGTTGCGTCGTCTTGCCGGCAGTGGTGCTCGTTACAAACGAAGAAAGCCAGAAAGCCGGTCCTCGTGAAATAGGCGGCATTCTTGTTGGACGCGACGGGGGGGACCACTTGCTGGTTGAGTACGCGTCACTCCCTGGGCCCAAGGCGCGTCATTCTCGGTGTGGGTTCCGACGCGACGGTGCATACACTCAGGCTGTCCTGGACGAGATCTTCAACTCGTCGTCGGGAGCGAGCGACTACCTCGGCGAGTGACATTCCCACCCGACTGGCTTTGGAAGGCCGAGCGCTCGTGATGTGCGTTCAATCATGCGGATAGCGGATGACGAGGAATATGCAACGGCGGAGCCCGTTCTTGGCCAGTCAACGCAGACGCTTGCCATGAGGCAATGATCAATATGATGGCAGGGGGCGAAGCGGTATTCTCGTCGCTACGCCAGACCTCACGGCTTCTGAGGTCAATCGGACGCAAAGCCGAGGTACAATTCACCCAGAAACCGTCCGCATCGCTTCGATCGATTCTTAGCCAGTGTCAGGCGTTAACGGATGCAACCGACTCTTGATTACCCAAGTGCCCAGTGCTATAATCGTGCTGCACTCGGAACTGAATCGTCAGCTCCGAAACGATCACCAGAGGCGACCACAAACCACAAGGTTCACGCACCACGGCGGGCCACACGGCTCACTCGAACCGTTCAGCCGTGTGGTCAGAATCGGCGAACTGAGGTTCGTGGTTCACATCCGTGAGGTCCTGGGTTCGAGTCCCTGCTCGCCCATCTTGCATCACGGATTGCAGCCAATGCAGTCCGTGATGTCTGTTTAGCCCCTTTTCGGTACCTCAGGCATCACGGTCTTCCGGTTTAGCAAAAAAACTTCGTCTCCGAAACTTAGCGGACCTGTTTCTGCAGTTAGGGGATGAGGCGCAACTGAACCGGAGGGACCACGGATGGCAAAACGTAAGCTCCTTTTATCGCAGGCGATTATGGGCTTCCTGCTCGATGCAGAGGCCCGCTCGCTCAGCCCACACACGATCGCAGACTACCAGAACGCCTTCCGCAAGCTCCAGGCCTTCATCGGCGATCCGCCCGTCGACAGCATCTCGGCCGACGACGTTCGCCGCTTCCTGGCCGACCTGTCCACCCCGCGCGTACTGGCCGGTATCGCTCCGCGGCCCGCCGCGCCCGATCGGCAAGAAGCAGAAGCTGAACATCCACACCGGCCTGAGCGCACTCTGGACCTGGGCCGTCGCCGGCGGTTACGTGCGAACGCACATCATCCACCAAATCGAGCGGCCGAAACCCGAGAAGCCTGTGATCGTGCCGTTCACGCAGGATGACATCAAGCGGCTGCTCGCGGCCGCCAGTCGCCGCTCGGCGCCTTACACCCGTCCCGGCAAGAAGCAATGTGACCACGAACGCACGACCGCCGTGCGCGATCGAGCGATATTACTCCTCCTCATCGATACGGGCATGCGCGCTTCTGAGCTGTGCGGGCTCGAGCTGCGCAACGTGGATCTCCGAAACGGGGCGGTTCTGGTTTTCGGCAAGGGCTCGAAGGAGCGCTCGCTGCCGATCGGCCCCCGCACGAAAGCCGCCCTCAGCAAGCACATTCTGGAGAACCGAGCCGACGCCAGGCTCAACGAGCCGGTCTTCTTGACACGCGAGGGCAAGCCGATGGACCGCCATGCGTTGTTCAAGATGGTCTATCGCCTGGCGCAGGTAGCGGGCGTACAGGCGCCCACCCGCACAGATTCCGGCACACGTTCGCGATCCAGTACCTGGGGAACGGCGGCAACGAGCGCACGCTGCAAGACGTATTGGGACACGAGAGCCTTGACATGCTCCGAACCTACACCCGCATTGCGCAGGTCGACATGGTCAACGGCCATCAGCTGGCCAGCCCCGTCGAGAACTGGCGGCTGTAACATAGGCTGGCCAACAGAGTTAATCACATGAGCAACGACGACATCACCTGGGACGACATCGATCGAGCGAATCGGGCAGCAGCGCGCAGGTGCGAAACAGCAACCTGTCCGCACTACGGCCGCCCGCTCGTCCGCCGGCTGCCTGAGCATACCCTCCACCGCGACGCTGACGATCCGCGCGCCGGCTACCGGCCGCTAACGCGTTGCCCGGGTGCGCCTGCCACTGCACCGGCGCAACCACGCTAACTAACAGAAAGGGCCGGCTCTCGAAGAAGACGGCCCCTGCACACCTCTACTCGCTCCTTCTCGTCCTAATCCAGCTTGAAGGCGACACCACCTATGGCCGGATTCGTCCCGACAGTAACCACGAGATACCTGTCCTTCACAGAAGACGGGACGCCAAAGCTCAGTTTCAGGGATGCCGACTGCGACGGCCCAGCCTCCACGTTGAACATATTACTCTCGCAGTTCTGATAGATCAAGCCATCACTCCCAACGATGTAGGCTCGCACCGATTCGCTAAACTGGTAGCCACCTTGCAAGTTCTTCACGTTGAGAGTCACAAGCGTCCGATCGCCCTCCGTCCTCACGTCGTCAATAGTCAACTCGGCGATCCCTGCAACGTTGCCTGCTCCGTGGGCACCGGTAGCACGAAAGCCGGGCATCGGCACGGCGATCGGGAAGATGTCGACCGTAGGACTAAATAGGTCCACAGAAGTAACTGGGGATTGACGACCGGGTTATGATGGTGGTAGCCGGACTGCTACCAGGGAGGCTACCACCATGCGACCCGGACGTTTCATCCAGTTGAACGAACAGGAGCGCGGCGCTCCGCGCAGTTATACCGACAAACGAAAGACGCCGATCTGCGTTCCCGCTGCCAGATGCTGCTGTTGTCGGCGGCGGTCACGGCGTCGGTGAGATCGCCGAGCTGACGTTGTTTGACGAGAACAGCGTGCTGTTCTGGTTCGACCGCTACGAAGCCGAAGGACTCGACGGATTGGAGGATCGCCCTAAGTCCGGGCGGCCCCCCAAAAGCCGATGAGTCCTACCGGGAGGCGTTGCAGACACCGTTGAGCAAGAGCCCCGGGCCGTCGAGCAGCCGTTTTCGACCTGGACCTGTGCTGATCTGGCCCAGTATCTGGCCGATCAAGGGCGGGTGTTATTCAGTGCCGAGACGGTGCGGCGGCACTTGCGCCGACTTGGGTTACCGCATCGTGCGGCCGGTGTTGTCGATTGCCAGCCCGGATCCCGAGTATGCGACCAAAGCCGAGGCGCTTGGAGCAACTCAAGGCGGCAGGCCCGGCGGGCGAGATCACCCTCTTGTTCGAAGACGAGGTCGATCTCAACCTGTTGCCCGGCGTGATCGGCTGCTGGACCAAGCGCGGTCAGCAGCGCAAGGTGCCGACGCCCGGTCAGAACGTCAAGCGCTACGGGTTCGGTGCCGTCAACTTCATGACCGGCCAGGTGACGCATCACATCGGTGAGCGCAAGAACTCGGACGACTTCATCCAGTTGGTGGAACAGGTCGTCGCCACCTACTGCCCTGGGGAGACCTGGCACGGTCCCAAGGTCGTGCCTGGTGATCGACAACTACATCATCCATCGGTCGCAGAAGACCGCGGCCGTGCTGAGCCAAGTACGCCGACCGCTTGGAAGTGGTGGCGTTGCCCACCTACTCACCCAAGCTCAACCTGATCGAGCGGCTCTGGAAGCACCTGCGCCGCAAGGTCACGCACAATCACTTGTTCGACGGTATCGCCAATCTGGTGGCCGCCGTCGAGAAGTTCTTCACCGATCTTGACGGTCGCCGCTCGGAAGTGCTCTCCGTCATTGGTAATCCCCAATGACTTTCGTGAGGGTGTTTACCGTGTCCTGTTAGGTTAGATTTTGTTCTTTAAGAACTGGATAGAGACGCTTGAGCTTGATGCGAGCGTCGGCTGTCGTGAACTGCCAGTCGACCGTGACACGTGCAGCATTGCGCCGCGTTTCCCAGGCGGCGGCCTCCTCGTTCCAGGGTGGCCTTGTCCGGGATACGCCGGTCGAGACACTGCCGAGCCAACACCGACAGTTCGCACTCAGCGATGTTGAGCCAACTGCCATGCTCGGGCGTGTAGTGCCATTCCAGCTTGCCTGCGATGCGCCGCGCTTGGGCTGGCTCGAAGCGCTCGTACAGACAGGCGGGCGTGTGCGTATTCAGGTTGTCGGTGACCAAGACGATGACTCTCGGCGTCGGGGTAGTCCTCTTCAACCAGGACGCGCAGTTGCTCGGCAAAGTCTTGCGCCGTGCGGCGGTCGGTTACCCGCACCTTGCGCCGACCTCGCAGTGGCTCGACAGCCATGAACAGGTTACAGACGCCATTGCGGGCGTACTCGTAATCCTGGCGCTCGGGCTGCTCTGGCTGGCATCGGCAGGCTGCCACGAGGTGTATCCCGCAGCTCCTTGCTGGTCTCGTCCAGACAGACCACCGGCCGCCTGGCATCGTAGGGCCGTTGGTAGACGTCCAGCACGTCTTCCATCTTGGCGACGTACTGCGCCGAAGGCTTGCCGATGCACCAGGATTTCACCTGCCAAGGCTTGAGTTCGTTTTTTTGAGCCACTCGCGCACGGTCACATGGCTGACGTCTTCGATGTAGCCGAGTTCGACCATCTGGTTCGCCAGCAGGCGCAGCGTCCAGCGGGCGTGCCCTGCGGGTGGCTCACTGCAGGCCAGCATCGTCAGCTTGGCTTCGACTTCGCCGGTCAACTTGGGCTTGGCCCCCGGCCAGCCTTTGTCGTTCAGCGCCAACGGCAAGCCACCTTCGATGTAGTGGCGGCGGATGCTGCGTACGGTACTCACGCTGCACAAAGCGGCTTCGGCAACTTCCTGGTCCGTGCGCTTCTGGCCTTGACTACGGTCGCTCAGCAGCAGGATACGCGCTCTGGTTTGTTTGCGGGCCGGTGCGTTGCCGCTGTGAATCAACTGCTCAAGTTCGCTGCGTTCGTCTTGATCCAATTGGATGTGTAGATGTTTGCCCATGCCGCTCAGTCTACCAGCATCGAAGCAATACCTTGAAATCCATCCTAACGAAGGACTAGGTAGTGTTTGAAAACTCGTGGCTGATCGATTAGACTGGTCAGCATGGCACAACGATTTGAACTAACCGACGAACAGTGGGAGCGGCTGCAACCACTCTTGCCGCAGAAAGCTCGTACAGGCCGTCCGGCGACTGATCGTCGCCAGATCATCAACGGCATCCTATGGATTCTGCGCACGGGCGCACCCTGGCGGGACATGCCCGAGCGCTACGGTCCTTGGGCCACTGTGGCCAGCCGCTTCTACAGTTGGCGCAAGTCCGGCCTGTGGGACCGCATCTTTGCGCAAGTGCAGACGCAAGCGGATGCCGCAGGTCAGATAAACTGGCACATCCACTACGTGGACGGCACCATTGTACGAGCGCACCAGCATGCAGCTGGTGCAAAAGGGGGGACCCTGCGTCGGAAGCACTCGGCTACAGCCAGGGCGGCTTCTCAACCAAGGTCCACTTC
Organism: uncultured Chloroflexia bacterium; assembly: GCA_963810095.1. Lineage (GTDB taxonomy): Bacteria > Chloroflexota > Anaerolineae > CG2-30-64-16 > CG2-30-64-16 > JALOOB01. The sequence continues at coordinate 16,286 of CAWEMM010000004.1, forward strand.
CACGCCGAAGGCAACGGCAAGTTGATGACGCTGGTGTTGACCCCGGGTCAGCGCCACGAATCGACCCAACTGCCCGCCCTCATGGAACAAGGAGCGGTCAAGCGACCCGGCCGAGGTCGGCCGCGGCTGCGACCGGAACGCATCGTGGGCGACAAGGGCTACAGCTAACGCAGGCGTTATCTGCGCCACGACGAGTCCATATCACCATCGCTCGCCGCTCGAACCAGCACGCGGCGGTCATTTTGAGAAAGCGGTCTACCGCCTGCGCAATCGCGTTCAACGGCTAATCAACCGGATGAAGCACTTCCGCCGGTTGGCAACGCGTACGAAAAGCAGGCCGAGAACTACCGAGCCATGTGGCTGTTCGCAGCCATTCTGCTCTGGCTATGAGTTTTCAAACACTACCTAGACGCTTGATGCATATGGCGGTCCTGCTGGCTCAGACGACCAGGGTCGCAAGGGCCAGATCGGGACGGTCGAAGCGCCGATTGACCAGGATGCCGACATTGTAGGCGGCGATCTTGGCTCCGATGCGGGTCAGCAGCCCCCAAGTGCAATGCGCTCGTGGGAAGTGCAGGCCGAAGCTGTCGACCAGTGCCGCGAAAGCCGTCTCAATGGCCTGCGCACGCTTGAAAACCAAAACCGAGCGCTGTGCCGCTCCCAGATCGGGCGGCGTCAGGACGTCGGCGGCGTAATCGTGCCAGTGCTCATGCCAGTCGTCGCCGGCATAGCCCAGGTCAGCCAGCAGGGGGCAGTAACGCCGGCGGCCGCAGCTCTGCACCGGTCCGAGCCAGTCGGTCGGCGGCTTCAAGCCGTGGCGTCCGTCGGGGGTCTGCGGCCCCGTCAGTTGCGGCTGGCCGGCGCGGCTGCTCAGGAGCAACTCGGCCAACCAGCGGTCCTGGATGTTACCGGCGGCCAGGTCCAACCCGTCACCACGCCGCTAGCGCTGACGACCAGCAGCAGGTGCAGGCCATAGAAGTAGCGGTCGTTGCCGCCTTTGCCGATGCGAGCGATGTCGGCCAACCAGCCTGGATGGAACGAGCGGGCGCCACGGGCGACGGGAACCGGGACACAGTCCATGATTTCGCAATCCTGGGCGCACCACAACTGGTCGGCCACGGCTTGCTGAATCAGGATGAAAGCGCCCATAGACGGCGCAACCGACGGTTGAAGGCGCTTTGACTGGTCATCTCCGGGAAGAAGGGCCGTAAGTGCTTCAGCGCATAG
>CAWEMM010000005.1:0-62381 GCA_963810095.1 uncultured Chloroflexia bacterium
GCCGGTCGATCCGTGCGGTATCGGCGTTCACTTGCGCCGTGGAGCGCTTCTCTTCTAATACCATCGTTGCCATGGTGTATTCTCCTTCTTGGGTGTATGGGAATGCATGTTAGGTCCGCTTCACCCTTACGGGCAGCGGCATTCACTGCGGCGGCGCTTCTAGCCGCACCAGTTCAAGCAGAGGAAAGCCCAGGTCATACAGGGTGTTCAGCACACCGGAGAGGGCGGCTTGATCGACGAAATGGCCGGTGAGGACGCTCACGAATGCACCATCCGGCAGGTCAAGCACCTGGACGTTGACGCCCCGCATGCGATCGGACCAGCTAGTATCAAGGGCTCCCTGAACCCGAATCTGATAGACGCCTGGGGTCGCGATGGTGACGCATTTGGCAGGTGGCATGAGGTTTGCCCCTTTCAATTGGGCTCCGAACCGTGCAACCAGATGTCACTTTCACAGTCTGCCTGTACTGGGTCGCTGCCTATCTGACACTATACGTCGTCGCACGCTGCAGAGGCAGACCCCAAGTGAGGTAAAAAACGGTGTAGTTTGTCAGGACTGGACCGACGGATCACGTGCCCTTGCCTAGTCTTGAGCTATCCTGTAAAATGCACACAAGTCCAGGAGCGGGTCCTCAGGCCTCTCCCTCTTCTCCTGCCAAGTCCTGCTTCAGACGGAGATACGAGTGAGCCCAGCAGTCGCGAAGGCGGCATCTTCTTCACCCATACGCACCAAATTCTACCGGCCGCCTCTCCCGAGCGACCTGGTCGAGCGTCCGCACCTGATCGACCAGCTCAGCCAAGGCTTGGATCGCCCCTTGACGGTGGTTTCCGCTCCGGCCGGCTATGGCAAATCCATCCTGGTGAGCGCCTGGTTGGACGCTTGCGAGCAGCCCGGCGCCTGGCTGTCGCTGGATGAGACCATGGACGACCTTGGGGTCTTCCTCACCTATTTTGTGGCTGCGATTCAAGGGGTCCTGCCGGATGCACTCCAAGAGACGCAAACGCTGCTGACTGCCATCAACCTGCCCCCGATCAGCGTGCTCACGTCTAGCCTGATCAACGAGTTGGACGAAGTCGAACGCGACTTTATCTTGGTGCTGGACGACTATCATTCGATCCACAACCAGGCAATCCACGAACTAATCGCGGCTCTGCTGCAGCCGCCAGCCAAGCATATGACCCTCGTGCTCATCACGCGCACGGACCCGCCGCTTTCCCAGAGCCGGCTTCTGGCGCGCAACCAGATGGCCGAAGTGCGCGTATCTGATCTGCGCTTCTCGACGGACGAGACCGCCGCCTTCATGCAGAAGGCGCTTGGCTCGCGCCTTCCCGACGAAGCGCTTCGTGTATTGGCGCAAAAAACGGAAGGCTGGATCACGAGTCTGCGCCTGGCGGCGTTGACACTGCGTAACAAGCCCGAGGGTGACAGCAGGCTTGCCGAGTTGCACGCCTTGGAACGCAACCGCAATCTGACGGATTACCTGATGAGCGAGGTGCTTGCGCAGGCTCCGGCTAATGTCGCCGATTTTCTGCTGAAGACTGCCGTCCTCGAGCGGATGTGCGGCCCGTTGTGCGAGGCGTTGCTCGGGGGCGAGGATTCCGAGTTGAGTAGCCAGTCTCGCCTGGAGTGGCTCGAGCAGAACAACCTGTTGATCATCCCCCTGGACAGCGAAGGGCGCTGGTATCGTTATCACCACCTCCTGCGCAGTTTCCTGTTGAGCAGGTTGGAGCGCCGGCACACTGCAGCCGAGGTCGAACTGCTGCACACCCGGGCCAGTGCCTGGTTTGCCCGCGAGGGCATGCTGGAGGAGGCGTTGCGGCACGCGCTGCTGGGGCATGATGTGCCGGCAGCCGTGACCCTGATGGCGGCGCACCGTCATGCGCTGATGGACGCCGAAGAGTGGCAACTTCACGAACGCACTTTCCGCATGTTTCCGGCGGAGACGGTCGCGGAGTGGCCGGACCTGCTCCTGATGGCCGCCTGGCGGGCCCGGTTGGGAGGGTTTGACGCGACGCGCGTCTTGGGGCTGGTGGACCGGGCTGAAGGCCTTGCCGCGCAACTGCAGGACCAGTCGGACCATGCCCTACATTTGCAAGGCGAGATCGACACCTTTCGCGCCATTGTCGCCTACGAGGCGGCAGGTGATCCCCAAGACGTCATCGCCCTCGCCCGCCGCGCGCTGGCAACCACCCCGCGAGCATGGTATTACGTGCGCTCGTCCGCCTGGCTCTACATGGCAGTCGCGTACCAGATGGCGGGGCGACTCGCCATGGCCGACGCTACAGTATCCGAGGGTGTGCCAGAAGACGTGGCACAGCACGGGGACGTGCGGGCACGTGTGGCGGCCTCACGTTGCTTCATAGCGTGGATGGCAGGCGACTTGGTGGCCATGGCGGGCGCAGCGACCCACGTGCTTGCTGTGGGCCAGAAACACCACCGGCAGGAATCGGTTTCCTGGGGACACTATTTGCTCGGAAGCATGGCCTATCAACAGAATGATCTGGTGGCTGCCGAGGCACACGTTCGGGTCGCAGAAGAGATGCGCTACCTGGGCAGACCCATGGCCTATCTGCAGAGTGCTTTCATTTACGCGTCGATCTACCAGGCGCGCGGCCTGCCGCACCTGGCGCAGCAGAAGCTCGATTTCGCGTTCGGTTTCCTGAATGAAACGGGCAGCGATGGGCTTGTTCCTCTGGCGGAAGCGTTCCGGGCGGAACTGGCTGTGCTGCGCAGCGATCCGGCCGCCGCGAGCGAGTGGGCCACGCGGAGCGGACCCTTTGTGCCAGTCACAGCGCTCTCGTACTTCTACGCGCCGCAACTGACGCTGCCGAAGTTCCTCCTGGCACAGGATACGCCCGCGAGCCGTGAGCAGGCCGCAGAGGTGCTATCGCGGCTACACACGCTGGTGACCTCGATTCACAATACGCGCTTCACCATTGAGGTGCTGGGGCTGCAAGCCTTGCTCTTCCATGCTTCGGGGAATCTCCCGGACGCGCTCGCCGCTCTGGAACAGGCGGTGAAGATGGCGCAACCTGGGGGTTTCGTACGGGTCTTCGTCGACCTGGGACCCTCGCTGGCGAGTCTGCTGCGGCGGCTGACGCCTCCTGCCGGTGCTTCTCACTACGTCGATCAAATCTTGCGCGCCTTCCCGCCGGAGCGTTTGACCCCACCACCTCCTCCGACGCTCCCTACCCCCGAACAAGCAGCCATGGTCGAGCCGTTAAGCAGGCGCGAGCTGCAAATTCTGGACCTACTGGTGCAGCGCATGACTTCCAAGGAAATCGCGAGTAAGCTGATTCTGTCCGAGGAAACCGTGCGGCGTCATCGCGTCAACATCTACCAGAAGTTAGGCGTGCACAGCTACAGGCAGGCCATCGCCGCGGCCGCCGCGCTCGGCATCCTCTCAGAGCGGCGATAAGGCTGAGCGCTCTTTAGCTAGCTTCAGCAAGATGTGAACGTGACAGCATGCCTCCGGCAATATTCCGGGCTTTGAACCCGTTCTGCAGCAGGATGCGCGTCGCGGTAATAGGCGCGCTGGCCCGAACGGCAGAAGACGAGGATCTCGCGGTCGGACGGCAGCTCGCCGAGACGAGCGCGCAGTTGTGCCAGCGGGATGTTGAACGCGCCCGTCACAGACTCTACCTCGAGTTCCGAGGGACTGCGCACGTCGAGGAGGAATGCGCCGTCCAGTGAGGTCCAGTGGCTGAGCGGCATGTCGCCGCGCAGCACGTCGGCCGCCACCATGCCGGCAAAGTTAACAGGATCCTTCGCGCTGCCGAAGGGCGGCGCATAGCAGAGCTCGGATTCCTCCAGGTCGTAAATCGTAAAGCCAGCCTGGATCGCCATCGCAAAGGAGTCGATTCGCTTCGGCACGCCATCCTCGCCGAGGACCTGGACGCCGAGGAGCTTGCCATCGGACTTTCGGAAGATGACCTTCATCGCGATGTACTTGGCACCCGGATAGTAGCCCGCGTGCGAATTCGGGTAGAGATAGATCTTCTCGTAATCCGTATCGCCGAGCTGATTCAGCAGCTTCTCGCTTGCGCCGGTCGAGGCAATTGCGGCCTCGAAGATCTGGCAGATGGAAGTGCCCTGGGTGCCGCGGAAGTGCGAGTCGCGCCCGGCAATCACCTCGGCTGCGATGCGGCCCTGCCGGTTCGCCGGTCCCGCAAGTGCGATCAGGGACCATTGGCCGGTGACGAAGTCTTTGACCTCGACAGCATCGCCGACCGCAAAGATATCGGGGACATTCGTGCGCATCTGGTCGTCGACGCGTATGCCGCCGCGCTGCCCAAGCTCGATGCCGGCCATCTTGGCCAGTGCCGTCTCCGGACGCACGCCAATCGCCAGGATGACGAGGTCCGCGGGCAGACACTGGCCGGAACTGGTCAGAACTTCCAGGGATCCATCCGGGGCCTGCGCGAATGAAGCCACCCCGTCGTTGAGTTGGAGGCGGACGCCGTGCTTGGCCATGTAGCGTTCGACCAGGCGCGCCATTTCCGGGTCGAGCGGGGGCATCACCTGGTTAAGCCGCTCGACCAAGGTCACTTCGACCCCGCGATGGACCAGGTTTTCCACCATTTCGAGCCCGATAAAGCCGCCGCCGACCACCACCGCACGCTGTGGACGCGTCGACGGTCTGGTAGCCCGTGTAGGAGTTCATGCCGGATCGCTCTGCCAGGTCCCGGTCCAGCCACTGCGAATCGTTCGGGCATCTGGCACGGTTCGCACTGAGAAAATCCCCGGCAGGTCGATGCCGGGCAGTGGCGGGCGGATCGGCGCGGCGCCGGGCGACAGGACGAGCTTGTCGTACTTCTCGGTCGTCACCTCCCCAGTCACGTGGTTCTTGAGGTCCACGGTCTTGTGTTCGGGCGAGATGCCTACCACCTCGCAGCGCGTCCGCACGTCGATGGCAAACTGCTCCCGGAACGTCTGCTCCGTCGCCACCAGGAGGCTCGCCTCCTCTGCAATCACTCCCCCGACATGGTAGGGCAGCCCGCAGTTCGCGTAGGATACGTACGGCCCCCTTTCCACCATCAGGATTTCGGCTGTTTCATCCAACCGGCGCAGCCGCGCAGCGCAGGATGCGCCTCCGGCAACGCCGCCAACAATGATGACCTTCATGTTGAGTCATGCCCTTTCTTTGAGCCACAGCTTCTTGAGACTGCGCGTGCTTGGCGCTGGCTCAGACCGCGCTGAACTGGATGATTGTCTTGACGTCGTCGGGCTGTCGCACGAGCGCCTGCTGGAAATCCTCCGCCCGCTCGCAGCGCGTGATCACCCGGCTCAGCCAACCCTGGTCCGACTGGCAGCCAGGTTCTGGCCCGCTCTGTACCAGTGGCGCTTGTTCGCGTTTACGCTGCCGACAATCAAGTTGTTCTTCAACACGGCCGACGCCGCGACGTCAGCGACGGTCAGACCCTTGGCGCCGCCCGCGCCGACCCCGGTGAGGCAGATGATGCCGCCTGCGTTCACCTTCTGGATCGAATCGACGATCACCGAGCCCACGCCCGTGCACTCGATAATGATGTCCGGCGCGAAATCGAGATCCATGACGCTGCCAGTGTGGTACGTCGCGCCCAGGTCAGCCACGAGTTCTGGCTTCAAGCCCGTCTCGGCTCGATCGAGCACGTGCAGCTGCAGACTCCGCACGCTCAGGCGCAGGGCGGCCAGCAACCCGATCGGCCCCGCGCCCGTCACCAGCGCGGTCTTGGGTTCCCAGTAGGCGCGCTGGCCCGCCAGGAAGACCTGTTCGATAGCCTTCGTAATCACGGTCATCGGCTCGAGCAGCACGCCCAGGATGCCCAGTGATGGGTCGACCTTGATGAGGTACTCGGACTCGCTGCGCCAGCGCTCGGACATGAAGCCGTGGATCTCCTTGATTCCGCGCTCCGTATACTGGCCGTTGGTACACATGTCCCACTCGCCCACCGCGCAGTTGGGACAGGGCACCGGATCGGGCCGCCGCACGATCCCGACCACAAGGTCGCCCTTCTTGAACACCCGGCTGTCGCCCGGATCGATGACGCGACCCAGGGATTCATGTCCCAGCACCAGGCGCGTCTCGCCCGGCGGCGCCCAGCCGTACTTGCCCGCGACGATCTCCGTGTCGGTCCCACAGACGCCGACGGCAATCGCTTCGACCAGGACCGATCCTTCGCGGGGATCGGGCTCCGGCATGTCTTCGTAGCGCGCGGAACCGGCGGTTTTGGGTTCTACCGTAATCGCTTTCACCTTCTGTCCTCCTAACGAAACAGCGCTTCTTGCGAAGCGCTGCGAACCAGAGTCAAAGCTGCATCACCCGATTACTTTAGGCGCGGGCGGGGAAACAGCCGCTGCCGCCTCAACGCGCCTGCCCATCGCCTTCGCAACAGACAGCAATATCAGCGGCAGGAGAATCGACGCTGCCAGCACAAACGGGACTGCAGTCGTGCCGGCGAAATTCGCCAGGGTCACGACGATGGCAGCCGACACGTTACGCTGCGCCGTGCCCAGCGCCAGCACGTTGCGGACACCGGGATCACGGCCGCCCAACAGCAAGCCAATCGCCAGGCTGCCCCCGATGAAGAGCAGAAGCGCCAGGAACCCGCCGCTGCCGATCAGGCCGATCACGTTGGAAACATTGAGCCCCAGCCCGACCACCAGCAGGACCATAATGCCCAGGCTGCCAATCTTGTTCATCACCGGCATCCAGTGTTGGGCTGTGTCGGGCGCGTTGGCGCGGACCAGCAGGCCCAGGATCAACGGGACCAGCATCAGCACGATCAGGGACTTAGCAATAGCCCCCGCATCCACCTCGACGCCCGTCAGCAGCAGCGGCAGCACCAGGGGCAGCAAGAAGATGGTGACCACCATCAGCAGGGTCATCACGCCGACGGCCAGGCCCAGGTTGCCCTTCGCGCCTCGGGCCTCCAGGATGAGGAACGGCGCGCCCGTGGAGAGGGCCAGGACCATCAAGCCGATCTTGAGCGACTGTTCGAGCGGGATGATCAGCGAGATCACAAGTGCAAGCAGGGGCACCAGCACGAAGTTCGCCAGCAGCGCCAGCACGACCAGGCGCACGTTTTTCAGCGGCGTCACGATTTGGGGAACGGTCAGGCCCAGGCCCATTCCGAACATGCTGCCTGTGATGCCCAGCAGCCCCGCCACCTGGGCCACGACAGTGAGTAGCTCATTCAGGGTCATGACTTATTCTCCTCCGCCTCGAGCGCGGCTCGGGGACTGGTTGCTACTTTGACAAAGCCGTGCAAGCCCGAACGGGTGCTTGCACGGCCCGATGCAGGGGCCACGGTCCGGTCAGACGTCCAGGGTGCTGCGGAGCTTGTCCAGCTCTTCTCCCGTGGGGACCCACACGTTCTTCGGGTCAAGGTCGTAGGTCCAGGGAGCGGAATTCTTCCAGCCGTTCTTCATCCGTTTGCCGTAGAAGACGCTTTCCGGATCGTCGACCGTGTCGCCCTCGAAGCCGTCGATGATGTTGTGAATGTTGGTGAAGCCCGCTTTGGCAAGCATGTTGATCGCGGCAGCACTGCGCCCCCCCGATCGACACATGGCCACGATCGTGTCGTCGAGCTTGAACACCTCTTTGACGTGGTCGATGAAATCGGGGTTGATCTCAAAGCCATACTTACGCTTGTCGGCGTGCCACTGGTACTTCGGGAAGGCCACGGGGATATTGACCGCCCCTTCGGCGTGGCCGAGAAAGACGTACTCCTCGACCATGCGCACGTCGAGGACTTTGACCCGCTCGGGGTCGAGCTTCCACATCTCATACGCCTCGCGCGTGGTCACGTAGAGCCCCAGGGAAGTCTGCTTTCCTTGCGGCACCGTGATCCCCGCGTGGACGATTGCTGCGTTATCGGCCATGGAATTATCTCCTCTCCTAAGCGTCGATCTCAGCCAGGATATCGTAGTTCTAGGTCAAGTTATCCCCAAGTCTCTTATCTCACGTCAGCCGTTGGAGGCGTACGGCTCTCAGAGCCAGGTCACATGGACCGGCTTCCGCACTGGAATCCGTTGGTACTTCTCGGCTGGGTATCCGATCACGCACGTCGCATGTGGAACATATCCTTCCGGCAGCCCGAGCAGCTCTATCAGAGGCGGGTAGCCCTGGCTGGCGGTGTTGATGCTGCCGGTAAAAGTGGTGCCCAGACCGAGTGCGGGCGCAGCCAGCTGGATTTGGTGAATGGCGATCATGGCCGCCGGTGGGGCGGTGCGCTCATCTTTGGGGGCGCAGGCCATGATGATGCACGGCGCGCTCCTGGAAATGCGATCCTGGCCCAACGCCCAGGGCTCGACAAACAACTCCAGTTTGGCTTCCGCATACAAGGCCGGATTCTTTTGCTCAACGATCTTCATCCAGTCGATCGTCATCTCGGCCATGCGGTGGACCATTGCCGGATCGTTGATCACCACCCAGTGGATCACCTGGCGGTTCGCGCCGTTCGGGGCATAGCGGGCCACATCCATTAACTGCAATAGCTTTTCTCTTTCGATGGGCTTCCGGATATAGCCACGAATTGAGCGCCGCGAGATCAAGTACTGCCTGACTCGATCCCACCGGGGAATCAGTTGAACATCGATCTCCTCGCAATCCTCAGGCCCCATCGAGCGCTGGCACATCGCCCCGGTCGGACAGATCGCCACGCAATGCCCGCAGTCGATGCACAGGTCCCACCCGTCTTCAATGGGAACGGGGAATTGGTCCCCCATCGTAATCAGTCCACCGGGACAGGCCCGGATGCAGCTGCGGCAGTATTCCAGTTGGGCGCCAAACGCCAGGGAGATTTCGTTTGGCGCCCGTCTGCAACTTAGCTTCAGCGGACTACCCGAGCCGCGCCTCCATGGCGGCGTCGAGCGTCGTCGCTTCGGGCAGCCTGGCCCGGCTGCGCTTCTTCCACTCTTCTTCGAGCAACTCGGCGGCGGCCTTCTCGAGGAACTCCGGCGCAGCCCACTCGAAGACGTCGAAATCATTCTCGATGTAGCCGTTCTTGAGCATGAAGTCCTTGTTAATCTGCAGGGCTTCCAGGTTGTAGGGCGACAGGCTCGGCACCAGGTCGACGTCCTTGATGCCACGGTAGGTGTCCTCCACGTCCAGGTAGTAAGTCTGCTTGTCGAGGATGGCGGCCGCGGCGTGCTTGTGCTCGTTGGCCCAGCGCCCCACCTTGATGAGGCCCTTGAGCAGCGTGACGACCAGCTCGGGGTGCTCTTCGCAGGCCACGGCGCTGACCGTGCAGGTGGCCGGTACGTTAGCGCCCTGCAGGGTCCAGTCTGGGTAGTTGGCCAGGTTCTCGATGGCCTTGATCTTGCCCGTCTGCTCCTGGATATGCTGGAAGACGGTGGACTGGCTGTAGATCGCATCCACCTTGCCCGACGTCAGCGCCGTCTCGAGCGGGCGGAACGCCAGGTCGTGCTTGTGGTCGCGCTTGAGCCACAGCTCCGACGGGTTCTCCATCGGGGCGAGCATCTTGGGGTTGTCGTACCAGTCGTCCGGGTACGGGAACTCGCAGATCTCGACGTCGTTCATCGTCATATTGTTGAGCCGCAGCATCAGCTCGATGCCCTGGTGCTCCTGGACGCGCCACCAGTCGTTCTTGATGACGTTAAGGCTCTTCGACAAGCCGATCTTCTTGCCCTTCAGGTCCTTCATCTGGTAGATGTCGTCCCGCGAGCGCACCAGCATGACGCCGCCTTCGTAGACGTGCGTCGTCCCGATCAGGCGGGTTCGCCGGACATCGGCCTGGACGTGGATCGCCGGGAAGCAGCCGCCGTAGCGCATCAGGTTGTCGAGATTGTGGACGTAGTGCGGATACCAGTCATTCTCGGTGGTGGAGCGCAGGAACTTGTATGCGATGTTGATCTTCTTGAACTCTTCCTTCACCCAGCCGATTTCCTGGTCCACGTTGCTTGGGGAGACGAGGGGGCAGTTGGTGTAGTAAAACTCGTTCCAGTCGACATCCACGGATCGCATTGTCTTGCCCTTGATGACCATAGTGCCCATGACCGTTTCCTCCTTGATGTGGTTACTTGCCCGGGAAGCGGGGCCGGCCGGTCAGCCGCCCGTCCTTACTCTCCCGGTGATCGGAGCGTGTGTCTGTTCAGCGTTCCACCGGTTGCGCATCACCGGGCCGGCAGTGATGCGGCCCGACCTCGGCCGGGTCCGGCCGGTTCGGCAAGTGAGAAGCGTGCGGTCCCCTGCCTCCTTTCTCAGGCCGTGCGGGCGTGACCAACTGCTGCATTTACTCCGCGTCTGGCTGGGCGCCGTTGGCGTCGTGGCGCTCAGTTCCTTCTCTGCGTACTTCTGATTCGCGTGGGCAAGCCCGGCGTGATGCAGTGGCGCAAGCCGTTGGCGCTCGCGGCCGGCGAACCCACTAGCTGAGGCGCTCCACCGAAACCACGGTCAGGTGCAGTTCGTACAGCGTGTTCAGCACGCCGGCCAGCGAGGTCTGGTCGGGCAGTTCGCCTTGCAGCCTCGTCTGATGCGAGCCGGTTTCGGATGTCCACACGGTGGCGGCCATCCCCTCCAGCCGATCGCACCACTTCGTTGGGATGCGGCCCTCCACTGCGATCCGGTACAGGGCGGGCCAATCGAAAGCAGTACGGGTCGCAGCAGGTACATCTTGCATCACGGCAGCCTAACCCTTCTATGCGTTGTTTGGTAGCCTAGCCCTTCGGCCCGAACGAGCGATACGCGCCAAAGGAGTCAATTTGGGTGTAGAGTCCGAGAGTGCGCTGCGCTTCCGAATTGCGAGCTAGGCTGACCGGTCATGCGATCACGGAACGCGCCAGCATGCCGCCGGCGATCGTCCGGGCCTTGAACCCGTTTTGCAGCAGGATCCGAGTCGCGTAGTACGCGCGCTGCCCCGAGCGGCAGATGACGTGAATCTCACGGTCGACCGGCAGTTCGCCCAGACGTGAACGGAGCTCAGGCAGTGGGATGTTCAGGACGTCAGGCGCCTGCTCGACGGCAAGCTCGGCCGGATAGCGCACGTCGAGCAGCAGCGCCGAGCCATCCGCATTCCAGTGGCTGAGCGGCATATCCCCGCGCAGGACGTCGGCCGCCACCATCCCGGCGAAGTTCACTGGCGATTTGGCGCTGCCGAATTGCGGCGCATAGCACAGCTCGGCTTCTTCCAGGTCATACACGGTCGCGCCCATTTGAATCGCCATCGCAAACGCGTCGATCCGCTTGTCCACCCCGTCCTCACCCACAGCCTGAGCGCCCAGGAGACGGCCGTCCGACTTGCGGAAAATCACCTTCATCGCCAGGTACTTGGCGCCAGGATAGTACCCGGCATGCGAGTTGGGGAAGAGGTAGATCTTCTCGTAATCTGTGTCGCCGAGCCGCTCGAGCGTCCTTTCGTTGACGCCCGTCCACGCGGCCGCGGCCCCGAACAGGCCGATGATCGCGGTGCCCTGCGTGCCGCGGAAGTGGGAATCGCGGCCCGCGATCACATCCGCCGCGATGCGCCCCTGGCGGTTCGCCGGCCCGGCCAACGCCAGCAGACCCCACTCCCCGGTCAGGCAGTCGCGGACTTCGACCGCATCGCCGACGGCAAAGATGTCCGGATCGCTGGTGCGCATCTGGTCGTCAACGCGGATGCCGCCCCGTTGGCCGATCTCGAGCCCGGCCTGCTTGGCCAACCAGTTTTCCGGCCGCACGCCGATGCCCAGGACCACCAGGTCGGCCCCGTACGCCTTCCCGGCCTTCGTCAGCACTTCGAGGGAACCCTGTGGCGTCTGCTGGAAACCGCACACGTCGGCATTGAGCTCGAGGTGAAGCCCGTTCTTCCCGACCCAGCGCTCGACGTAGCGCGCCATTTCCAGGTCCATCGGCGCGAGCACCTGGTCGCCCCGCTGGAGCAGCGTCACCTGCAGCCCCAGGTGAACCAGGTTCTCCGCCATCTCGAGGCCGATGAAGCCGCCGCCCACCACCACCGCGCGGTGCGCAGGCATCATCGTCTGGTAGCCCGTGTAGGCGTCCAGGCCGGAAGGCAACGTGGTATGGCCTTCGATCCATTCACGGATTGCCTTGACGTCGGGCACGGTCCGCACACGGAAGATTCCCGGCAGGTCGACGCCGGGCAACGGCGGCGCGACCGGCGTTGCGCCAGGAGACAGCACCAGCTTGTCGTAGGACTCGGTGGTCACCTCGCCGGTCGCAAGATCTTTCAGTTGCACCGTCTTGTTCTCGGGCGAGATGCCGATCACCTCGCAGCGCGTCCGTACGTCGATGCCAAACTGCTGGCGAAACGTGTCCGGCGTAGCCACCAGCAGACTGGACTCCCGAGCGATCACGCCGCCGACGTGGTAAGGCAGCCCGCAGTTGGCGTACGAAACGTACGGCCCGCGTTCCACCATCAGGATCTCGGCGTTTTCATCGAGCCTTCGAAGGCGTGCAGCGCATGACGCGCCGCCCGCGACGCCGCCAACAATGATGACCTTCATTTGTTTCGCCTCGCATTCTTGGTTGAGGGAGCGCGGCCCGCACCAAGGGAGTCAATTAGGGCGTTGGGTGTTCCTAGCGTAGGGTAGCGCGAATCGTACCGTGGCGATTCGCGCCAAAAGAGTCAATTAAGGTGTAGGTAAGATCGTGTCTTGTCTTGTGGTGTAAATTGAGGGCTGTTGCCCTCAATTTACACCGCATAATAGGACCTGATGGCAGGCAAGAAGAACCGGCAGGAGAAGATCTACGAAGGAGGAAGTACCTTGAGCGCTTCGGCTTTCACCACCGCATCTTTGCGGCCGTCGACGTCGAGCTTGCCATAGAGATTGACCGTGTGACGCTTGACCGTCATAACGGAGAGGCCCAGCCGTTGGGCGATCTCCTTGTTGCTCAGCCGCTCGCGCAGCAGCACGAGGACGTCGAGCTCGCGGTCGGTAAGAGGTTCAAGCAAGCCGGCATTGGCGGTGCGAGCGCGCGTGCCGGCCGCAGCCGCGGCGCTGGCATCGAGCTGGGGGAACGCGTCCAGGATGCGCCGAACGGTTTCGACCGCGTAGCCGCGGCCCGCCAGGCGCAAAAGCAAGGTGCGCATGGTCGCGCCCAGGCCGACGAAGCTACGGACGGATCCACTCATCCGGGCGTTCTCCACCGCTTGCTCGAGGCTGGCGAGAGCGGCAACGCTTCTGCCCTGTTGTTCCAACACCACCGCCCGCGCAGCGAGGATGTCGGTCTGCAGCCGCGTGCAGTAACTGCGTTCGGTGATTTCGTTCAGCGCATCGAGGATGCCCAGGCTGGCTTCGAGGTCGCCTTCTGCACCCCGTGCGATGAGCAGAGCTGGCCTTCGCGAGATGCGGGTCCTGGATAAAATTGATCAGCCGGTCGGGCACGGGAGACGAGTAAGCATCGGCCCAGCGGAAGGCGGCCTCTGCGTTCCCCTGCGAATACTCAAGTTGCGCTTGCAACGAACGAGCGTCGTCACCCACGACGCCGGTCCGCTCCATGTCCAGCTGACTGAGCAACTCCAGCATCTCCCGCGCTTCACCTGTCTCACCCTTTGCCATCAGCACCAAGGCCATGCCGAGCATGCAGCTCCGGGCGGCTTGCGCATGCGTCGCGCGGCGTATTTCCACACCCTCCCTAAAATGCTTTTCGGCGGTTGCCAGGTCGTTCCAGCAGTAGTGCGCTGTGCCGAGGAAGAAACGTCCAAACCCTTGGAGGATCATCAGGTGGCCGGGAGATGCAAGATCAAGCATCATCTGCGCCGTTTGCCTCGCCTCTTCGAGATGTCCGGTCTCGAGGTGGTTAAAGGCCATGCCAAATGCAAGGCGCGGCGCATAGGCGTCGGTTCTGTCGACCAGGGACTCGAATTCTTCGGTCAGGCTCATCCGGGCTGCGTCAACCTTCCCCATCGCTCGCATGCATAGGGCCCAGTAGAAGCGAGCGGCTCCCCGCGGGTAAAGCCACCCCTCGGGCAGAAGCTTCAGCACCTCCTCGAAGCGCGTGATGGCTTCGCTTGCCTGGCATCCGTGGAATAGCTGCTGGCCGCGCATGAGGGCCAACAACCCACGCAGCGTTTGAAAATCCGTCAGAATTGCCTTGGCGGGAGGCTGCTTCGCTGCCCTCGTTAAGCAACACCTCGATCTGTCCTATCAGCTTCCCTACCGTCGTTAGGCGCCAGGAGAACTGAAATGCGAACGCCCTGATCAATAGTAGCCAGGGACGCTGCTGGATGAAGTCTTCCGGCAGCCGGCTCAGCCACCGGTCCAGCGTGGCCCGATCTTCCCGGTTCAACACCTCCTGAAGTCCGGTAACCATGAAGCTGGCAGCCTGGTCGAAGTCTGCCGCTTGGAGGGCATGGCCGACCGCCTCGTCCACCATGCCTCTGTCGCCAAACCACGTCGCGGCCGCCCGGTGCAGATCCGCAAGCTGCTGAGCGCCAAACTCGGCCGCCAGATGCCGCTGCAGCAGCTCCTGGAACAGCTGGTGATAGCGGTGCCACTTCCCTTCGTTATCCAGGGAAACGACAAAGAGGTTGTGGCTGTCCAGCCACCGGATGTACCCGCGGACGTCGTCGGGCGACCCATCCGCGCTTCGGCTCCTCCAATCGAATCGCGAACAGAAAGTCCATGCGCAGATGCGAGGACGTGTTCGCAGAGCTCCGCGCAGAACCGGTCGCAGACCGAAGTTGCCAGCAGGAACCTCTGCATGGCCGGACTCTGGCTGGAGAGTACTTCGTATACCAGGTATTCGGCAATCTCGACATTGGAGCCCGATAGAGCCGCCAACTCGCCTTCGGTTTCCCTTGTGGCGAATGCGGAGAGAGTCAGCAGACGGAGCCCCGCGATCCAGCCCTCCAGGCGCCGGTCGAGGAGATCCAGCGTGTCCTGGCTGAGCGGCGCGGGCACCGTCTTGCGCAGAAAGGCGGACGTCTCCTCGGGCGTGAAACGCAGGTTGTGCGTGCGGATTTCGGTCAACCGGCCCTTGGCTCGCAGGGCTGCGAGTGGCAGCGGCGGGCTGGTTCTCGAGATCAGCACGAGGTGCAGGCGCTCGGGCCAGTGACGCAAGAGGCCGGACAGGAGGTCGTGCACGTCTTCGCCGCGAATCGCATGGTAATCATCCAGGACCACGATAAGGCGTCCCGGCAACGCGTGGATGTCATTGGCGAGCGCGACGAGCAGCGTCGCCGGCGCCGCCGGAACAGGCGCCCGAAGCAAGGCGAGAGTTTCGCCACACGCGTCCGGGTACGCCTGGCGGATCGCGGCCGCGAAATAGTGGAGGAAAACGCCCAGATCGCTGTCTGCGGGGTCAAGTGACAGCCACGCTGAAGGAATGGCCTCGCAACCGGCGGCGCGCGACGCAGCGGCGAGGCTCTCGATCCAGGAGCTAACCAGGGTGGTCTTCCCGAAGCCGGCCCCGGCACTGACGATGGTGAGTGGTCCCGACAGCCCGCTATTAAGCGCCGCAACGAGGCGTGGCCGGTCGACCCGGTCGGGGGGCACCGGTGGCCGGTTGAGCTTTGTGAGCAGCAAGGATAGCGCGGTCTGGGACATGGGGTGTCAGTCCTCGGCAAGCGCAACGCGCTGAGCAGTAGATGGGCGAGCTTGCAGCGGACGCCAAACGCCAGCAAGCACGGCCCTAGTGGTGAGCACGGGCATCGGCGCCTCGGGTGAGAGTGCCACCCACCGCCCCGATTATAGACGATCAGCGAGGCGCGGCGCAAAACCCGGCCGACATGCAAGGAAGGAGATGACGAATTTTGTTGCCAGCACGTAGTGACCTGCGGGCGACACCCGACGCCCCAGATCTGGCTCGCTCTGCTTCGGCAGGCAGCACGCTCGGCCGAAGCGGGCCGAGTAGCGGTCTTGCGGCCACCCCGCACCTGGACCGCGCATGCGCAATCCGGGGTTAGCGGCATCTGCCCATGATGATCTCAGAGCGATAGCTACCGGGAATAGGGCGGAGGGTGCACGCCAAGCGTTGCGTCTCACAGGATCGCTCAGGGGGCCTACTGCCGCATTTGGCGACAATCGGCCTTGCTTGCGTGAATCCCGATAATCCTCGGATTATCGCACTCGGCGCAGAATGACGGCGAAAACCGGCTGAGGAAGCTCATGGCAAAGCCATCGGAGGAATGCGAGGGGAAGGCAGCAAACGAGCCGTGTGGTCTCATCAAGCCCGTTTTTCAATCCACAGACCTCACGGCTGTCAAAAAGCCTATCCCTGCGGTCTTACAATGCTCCAGATTCATCTTCGCCGAGACCACAAGGCTGCCAGTGTCGCGTAGCCGTGTGGTCTGTCTAGAAAATGAAAAGACCACAAGGGTGGTCGCTTCACCTACCCTTGTGGTCGCGCCCCTGGGAGGGGCGTTAGTCGGGGAGAGAGGATTTGAACCTCCGACCTCACGGACCCGAACCACAAACCTCGATTTTCGACCTCCGACCACACGGCGAGGCGATTTTGGGTAGCCGTGTGCTCTCCGGTCCCGAAACCCCCTGGTGGTCTCTGGTCGCTCTCTGCAGGTTCGCACCGAGCGGAATATTGAATTCCGGTAACGAGAGGATTATAGCAGATGCTCGCTGGCTGATCAAGGTGTAACTGCAAACGTGCAAACGCGAGAGGCCGAGGAAGTGCCAGCGACGCAGACCAAGAAAGCTTGCCATGGGAAGTACAGATGGTTAGTTGAGCCTCTGAAGTGCACTGCCAAATGGTCAAGCAGGTTGGGTGATGTTGCCTGGAACCACACCCAGGCAGATGGGCGCTTGGTGGTTGCCGTCACGATCGTCGTTTTGCCAAGAGCATCAGACCAGCCGAGCTAGGGCACCCAGGGGACTAGAACGTTCTGCGCTGCTTAATGGGACCAACTGGATGACCCCAAAGCGCGCGCCACAATAGGGAGTTGCACTTCCAATCGAACTTCCTGATTCGCACCTGGCCTCACCAAACCAAGATACTCATCGGCCCGTTGTTCCGCTGCAATAGGCCAATAGATCTCGCGACTAGGCCCTTAAAAAGGTAGTCGCTCGAATCCAGCCTCTTCGGCCCCTCGAGAACGGTTTTCGCCGGGCGCGTCAAGTATCGGGCGCATCGCTGCGCTGGCCAACAGCCAACGTCCGCTCTGCTTGACCCAGACCAGCGTCGTGCGGAGCTCCATCTCCATACCCTGACCCTCGTAATTCACCTTCTGCCGCTCACGGTTCATGACGACCGCCGCGTCCCCGTACGCGCGCACGTTTGAGTCATCCCACTCGAGATACTCGTACTTGAGGCTGGCCGACGTGAACCGCTGCGGCCACTGCTCCTTGGTGAGCATGAAGCCGCGCGGGCCGACGGCTACGAAATCGTCGGTCAGCGTGCGCTCCATATACGCCGTATCACCCTGCCGCTCCGCCGCGGCGAAGTCTTCGGCGATTCGTGCGAGATCCTCTTGGATACGAGTCACATCTGCTCGACTCATCGTATCACCCCTTCCAACAAGACCGGTCTTCTGACCGGCATGGCTTCGATAACTAGATCCGTGTGCCGTCTGGAAGAGCTAGATTCTAGTCTCGTAGATTTGCATATAATGTATGCGCCAAGACGAACAGTGATCAGAATAACTTGAAGGCGGTGTCAGGGTGTGCTATAAGTACACCTTCGATGATCCCGGGAACGCTACCGTTGTTTCATCGAGCCACATCTGCAGTGCAAGGAGTGTCGAAAAGAGATGAGAGATTTGATCGCACGAGCAGGTTCTACACGCAAGGAGCTCCCAGCGCACGGCTTGAATTGCTCCCCGCCTTCCGGGATGGCCTAGACCATATTGAGCCGGGCCAGGACATCATCGTCATCACTTGGCTGCACCTGGCACAGCGAGACGTGCTGAAGGTCCATCCGCAGGGGACCTGGCGAAACCATTGACTGGCGTGTTCCTGATCCGCTCACCCGATCGTCCGAATCCCCTGGGCCTCCATCGCTGCGCTGTGTTGCAGTTGCTCCCTGACGGCCTGGCCATTGGGCCTATCGAGGCGGTCGACGGCACCCCGGTGGTTGACATCAAGCCGGTTGTCGACGAGGCCGGTCACTGCTAGCATCACGCTCAGACACGAGCGCATCCACGGCACTAACCATCGGGCAGAGGAAGGATGAATGGATAGCTCGCCGGTCCGATCCACACAACCTCCTGACCGGGCGCCTTGACCTGCAAAAGGTTGGCATTTTCGGCGTATCGTTGGGTGGGATGAACGTGGCCGAAGCCTGTGCGAAAGAGCCACGCCTCAGGGCCTGCGTGATCATGGATGCGGCCATCACGGTCGATGCGGTCAAGGGTGGCTTGCGACAATCGGTCATGGAGATGACGCGCGACGCCGGTACCATGCGCCTGGAACGGGCGCGCGCCGGGGGTTGGTCGGAAAAGGACATCCGCCTCACCCAGGACACGATGCGGGCGATCTATGATGCCGCACCCGGCGTCTTTCACCTCAACTTCATCGACGCGCCCTACTGGTCGCCTCAGTTCCCGGTGATCGGACTGACCGGGTCGGTCAACGCACAGCGGACCTTCGATGCCATCAACGCCTATTCGGTCGCGTTCTTCGAGAAGGAACTCTAGGGCCACGGGGCATCCTTGCTGAACGGAGCATCGCCCTGATATCCCGGAGTCCGCTTCGAGACAGGACGGCCGTAGCGCGTTCTGCAATAGAGACAACAAGAAGACGAAGAGTGATCAAGATTGCTTGAATATCGCAGCCCGCATGTTACCATCTCTAGCTCCGGTAGGTGATGGAGCATCCCTGCCCAGGAGTGTAAACATGGCTTTCGAATTGACTGCTGCGCCCATCTTGTGCGTCAGATCGGTGCCGGAGGCGCTCGAGTTCTACGAACGCTGCTTCGGCTTCGCGCGCCAGAATTACTTCAGTGGCAACGAGGCTTATGTCGTGATGAAGTTGGGACACGCGGAGCTGCACCTGTCCGAGAGCCCGCGCGCCAATCCAAACAACGTCAATGCCGAGCACGTTGCTGATGCGTTCATCTGGGTGCCGAGCATCGAGTCCGTGGTGTCCCTGGCGACGAAGAACGGGCTGACGCCCGTGCGCGGTCCCGAGCGTTACGACAGCTCGCCGGTTGCTACGACGGAGGTTGTCTACCCTGACAACTCCGGTTACTGGCTCTGCTTTTCAGAGGCGCATCTTTGAACGAGGAGCCATCATACTCGATCTACACGATCTTCTGATCTCGCAATACCGCGCGTCGCTCGCCATGCTCAAGCAGGCCATTGTCGCCTGCCCCGCGTGGATCTGGAACGCGCCCGCGGACAAGAACAAGTTCTGGAACGTGGCGTATCACGCGCTCTTCTTCACGCACGCCTACCTCGAGGACTCGGAGGGGAAGCCTCCTATGGGGAAAAGGAACAATCATCATGAAAAAGCAGGTACTGTTCATTCAGGGCGGTGGCGAGGGCGCATATGAGGCAGATGAAAACCTGGCAGCTGCACTGCAACACGCACTCGGGGCTGAATACAATGTAGTGTATCCGCACATGCCTGACGAAGCTGATCCGCAGTACGAATCGTGGGCAGCACAGATCTCAAAAGAACGCGCCGCGTTAGGCGATAACGCAATCATTGTCGGGCACTCAGTGGGCGGTGCTGTCCTATTGAGGCACCTGTCTGAAGCGAGGATCGACAAACCAATCGCGGGCATCTTTATCATCGCTGCGCCATACTGGGGCGCCGAGGAGTGGCAAGCGGATCTCCCGGCGCGGCTGCCGGTTTTTCTCTACCACAGCCGGGATGACACGGTGGTACCGTTTGCACATCTGGCGCAGTTTGCGGAGAAGTTCCCGCAAGCAACCGTTCGCAAGCTTAATGGACGCGGGCATCAATTCAATGATGATCTCTCAGAGGTGGCTGCAGACGTAAAGGCGCTGGAAGGTCATAGCAGGTTGTGAGAGTCCGTCATGGTCGAGGTTCGTAGGACTTGGCAGCAAGTGTTTATGCGCATGGGTGAGAAGCGACACGACGGCCTGATGCAGGCGTCCATACTATGGCGTCGAGCAGATCAGCCTGGCCACGAATCGGCGCGGCTGGTCTTCGAACATCCCGCCTGGAATTTGAGCGGTGCGGCAGTTTTTGTGCATGACGGGGAGCCGTGCCGGCTCGATTACCTCATCGCGTGCAATTCCTCGTGGGAAACAAGGCGCGGCAGGGTTACGGGCTGGGTCGGTGATCAAGCGGTCGAGATCGAGATATCTGTCGGTTCAGGGGGCCGGTGGTTCATCAATGGGGATGAGTGTGACGAAGCTGAAGGTTGTATCGATCTCGATCTGAACTTTAGCCCCTCGACGAATCTGCTGCCGATCCGGCGCCTTAATCTGTCGATCGGGGAGCAGGCGCAAGTGAGGGCCGCCTGGCTCCGCTTCCCCGGCTTTGCGCTCGAACCGCTCGATCAGGTCTACCGCCGCACGGGTGCGACGACTTATGAGTACGAGAGCGGCGAAGGCAGATTCACGGCTGAACTCCGGGTTAACCAGGCGGGTTTCGTGACCGACTACCCTAACCTTTGGGCATATGAAGCGAGCACCTGAGCAGGTTCATGCTGGAAGCGCTGAGAGCGTTGGTCGAGGGAAACCAGGCGGCGCGCCTGCGTCTAGAGATTGGGTGCAATGGGGACGAGTCAATAATGGAAGGGTACGTAGTGCGGCCAATTGGCTTCATCCGTTCGGGGCTGAGGAATGTGGCGGATGCGCCCAGATTCTATACCGAAGGAGCGCCTAACGCGCCCCTCGAATTGCTGCCTGCGTTCAGGGACGGGCTCGAGCGCGTCGAGCCGGGGCAGGACATCATCGTTATCACCTGGCTGCATCTGGCACAGCGAGACGTGCTGAAGGTCCACCTGCAGGGGACTCGGCACTCCCATTGACGGGGGTGATTCTGACCCGCTCGCCCGGTCGTCCGAATCCCCTGGGCCTGCATCACTGCGCGGTATTGGAGTTGCTCCCCGATGTCCTGGCCATTGGTCCCATCGAAGTGGTCGACGGGACCCCAGTGCTTGACATTAAGCCGGTCGTCGGCGATGCCGACGATTTCTAGCGTCACGCCCATAATTAACGCATCTCTAGCTCAAGCTATCGGGCGAGAGTTCACAGGAGAGATTCATGGCCCCGGAATATATTGAGATTCACGGCGCGCGCGAGAACAATCTGAAAAACGTCTCACTGCGCATCCCCAAGCGGAAGATCACGGTGTTTACAGGCGTTTCCGGTTCGGGCAAATCGTCCATCGTGTTCGATACGATCGCCACCGAGGCGCAACGACAGCTGTACGAAACCTTCAGCATGTTCGTCCGCAACTTCCTCCCGCGCTACGCGCAGCCGGACGCCGACGCGATCGAGAACCTGGGCATGGCGATCGCGGTGGACCAGAAGCGCCTCGGCGGCGGCTCACATTCCACCATGGGCACCATTACGGATATCTATACCGTGCTGCGCCTGTTGTTCTCGCGGGTTGGCGAGCCTTTCGCCGGCTATGCCAACGTCTTTTCGTTCAACGATCCGCAGGGCATGTGCCCCGAATGCAAGGGGCTTGGCCGCAAGCTGCAGCCCATCATCGAAAAATTCTACGATCCTTCCAAGTCGCTAAACGAGGGTGCAATCCAGGGGCCTGTCTTCGACGAGAGCATTTACCGGGCCAGCGGCTTCTTTGACAAAGACAAGAAGCTATCGGAGTTCACCCAGGCAGAGATGGACTTGCTGCTCTATGGCCAGGAGCAGAAATTCAAGCTGGACAAAATGAACCGCACCTACCTCGGCGTAATCACAGGTTTCACGCGCTCGTACATCGAGCACGACCTGAAAACACGCTCCGAGAAAACGCAGGAGAAGATCGCGCAATACCTCACCGAGGGCCCGTGCCCTGCCTGCAGGGGAGCCCGGCTGAACAAGATCGTGCTGGGCTGCAAGATCAACGGCTATAACATTCACGACCTCTCCTCGATGGAAGTGGGCGAACTGATCGGCGTAATCCGAGGCATCCAGAGCCCAGTGGCCAGGCCGCTGGTCGACAACCTGGTCGGGCGGCTGCAGAACGTGGTCGACATCGGCCTGGATTACCTGACGCTCAACCGCGAGACCGACACGCTTTCCGGCGGCGAGTCGCAGCGCGTCAAGATTGTCAAGCAGCTCAACAGCAGCCTGACGGATGTGATGTACATCTTCGACGAGCCCAGCGTGGGGCTGCACCCGCGCGACGTGCACCAGCTAAATGAAATGCTGCAGAAACTGCGCGATCGGGGTAACACGGTGCTGGTGGTCGAGCACGACCTCGACGTGATCAAGGTGGCCGACCACATCGTGGATATGGGCCCTCACGCCGGCAGCCAGGGTGGCGAGATTGTCTACGAAGGCACCTATGCTGGCCTGCTCGAGACGGATACGCTGACCGGCAAGTTCATGAAGCAGGCCATGCCGGTTAAGCAGGAGTTCCGCCGGGCCAGGGGATACTTGAAGCTGAGCGAGGTAAACACCAATAATCTCAGGAATGTGAGTGTGAACATCCCGGTAGGCGTGCTGACGGTGGTCACCGGCGTGGCCGGCTCCGGCAAGAGTTCGTTGATCGACGAGGCCTTCGTCCAGCAATTCCCCGAGGCGATCGTGATCGACCAAGCCGCCGTGGGCGTGTCATCGCGCTCCAACCCGGCGACGTATACTGGCATGATGGACGATGTGCGCAAGGCATTCGCCAAAGCCAACAAGGTCGACGCGGGCCTGTTCAGCTTCAACTCCAAGGGTGCATGCGAGAACTGCCAGGGCTTGGGCGTGGTATACACGGATCTTTCCTTCTTTGAAACGGTGAAATCGCCCTGCGAGGTCTGCCGCGGCAGGCGTTTTAAAGACGAGGTGCTGGCCTACAAGCTAAACGGCAGGTCCATCGCCGAGGTGCTGGACATGACCGTTCGAGAGGCGTTGGAATACTTCGACCAGCCCGAGATTCAGCGCAAGCTGCAGACGATGAGCGACGTAGGACTCGACTATCTGACGCTCGGCCAGCCCCTCAACACGCTCTCGGGCGGTGAGTGCCAGCGCATCAAGCTGGCGACCGAGCTGCACAAGGAAGGCAGCATCTACGTGATGGACGAGCCAACGACCGGCATGCACCGGTCGGATACGGCACAGCTGCTCGAGATGATCAATAAGCTGGTGGATGGCGGCAACACGGTGATCGTGATCGAGCACAACATGGACGTAGTGCGTAACGCCGACTGGGTCATCGACCTGGGGCCGGAAGGCGGCAGCCGCGGTGGCCAGGTGATGTTCGAAGGTACGCCGGCGGAACTGAAGCAAACCAAGCACTCGATTACCAGCCGGTACATTTAGTACCTCATACCACAAGCAGGCGATCTCACCTCGTGACAAATAATATGGCAATATCGAAACTAGGTTGACTAAAGGGATACAGCATGATATTGTCGCGGGTGGAGCGGTACCAGGGCCGTGAGGTGCGGGCGGAGCTGCTCCGCACAGCCGTGGTGGATGCGGTCCGGTTTCGCAGTCCGGTCTCGATCGAACCTTACTCCCGCGACCTTCGGTCGCGCCCCCTCTCCTATCTTCGGATAGGAGAGGGGTAAGGGGCGACGCGGCGTCGCCCCTTACCCTTGAACATCAGCCCGCCGTCTTCACGGCCGGACGGACGACGCTCGCCGCTCCCTCCTGCCGCACGATTGCGCTCGCGCGCAGGGCCAGGGTCAAGCCCAGGGCAAAATCGACCAGGGCAAAGACCGGATGGAAGGCCGAGATCACCGGCGCATTGGCCCGCAGGAAGATGACCACGTCGGCCTGCAGGATGTACGCGCCAAACAGCAACCAGGTCAGTCGCTTAACCGGGCCGGGCATCCGGCCCAGGTACATCGTGATCAGCATGAACAGCAGCGGGCCGGCCAGGCTGTGCCCGAGCACGATATGTCCCTCCCAGTTCATGCGCGCCGCAACCACCACCATCCCCGCAAGAAAGACCTGCACCGCCACGCCGCCCACGAACAGCCAGGCCAGGACCAGGTAGACGAATCGGGAAGCCCGTACCATAGTCACCTCCAATTACTCGTCCGACTCGCCAGTCGCTACGCAGACAACGCGACCCGCGGCCTGGCAACCCGCGAAGCAGGTGGCCGATCAGGAAGATGCTCACAGCCATGATCAGGACTCCCGCCTCCGTCACGAGCTGGTAGCCTTGCAGCGACTGCCCGAACCAGCTAAGGACGGGCACGGCGGCTATCAGCGGCGCGGCACGCCAGCGTTCGAGGACGGGTCTGCGTAAAGTTGTGAGGCCGAAGCAGCCCAGGCCAACCACCATGGCGCTGACGCCCGCCCCCCAGATGATCCAGGCATTGCCGGTCACCAGCATCGTCAGGATCCCCCCGAAGAACGCCACCAGCCCGGCAACACCGGCCAGCACCAGGCTGTCCCGGCCAACCGTCCCTGCCGCTGCGCCGTAGCGAGCGGCCAACCCAAACATCCCGATGCTCAACAGCAGCGTCGATCCCAACTCAACGAGAAAACCGTATTGAAAGATGGCGTCCGTACGGCCGGGCTCGCCCCAGTAACCCGCTCCCAGGCTGGCGAAGATGTTGCCTACCGCAAAGGCAACCGCGCCGATCATCAGCGCCCAGCCCGCCAGTCGTATCCAGTGCTCACGCGTCATGTGAGCCAATTCCTTGTAGCGCATTTCCAGCGCCGACTTGAACAGGTCCAGGGTGGTGGCGAACCAGAGCGCGAGAAGCCCAGCGCCCCCATCCCTGAGCGCGACCTCCTGGCAAAGGTCGGAAAACACCTGGGCCATTTCGGGCCCGAATCGTTGGCGATGCGTGCGCGGGTAGCAGACCAGCGACGCATCGAAGAGGCGTTCCACGAGATGTTGCTGAGAGGGCTGCGCGTCCATGTCAACCTCTCGCGGGGATCGCCCCGGCCAGCCCCTGCGGCAGCACGCGCTTCTCGCGCGCTACCTGGACCGCCCGCGCCAGCCTTTCCGCCTCTGTCGCGAGCGCGGCCCGCCCACCCGACGTCAGCCGGTAGTAGCGCCGCCGCTCGTCGTCCACGGCCGGATCCGGCCGCTCGTCCACTTCCACAATCAGACCGGCCAATAGCAGGCGGCTGATGGCCTGGTAGAGCGTGCCGGGCCGCAAGACGATCTGGCGCTCCGTCCGCTCCTCCACCTCTTTCATGATGGCGTAGCCGTGCTTGTCGCCGTCTGCGAGCGCCAACAGGATGTAAAAGACCGCCGGAGTGAGCGGCGGCAACCGTTCTGGATCCATCGAAGCTGGCTGCATGTTCCCTCCGCGAAACGCGAACTGTGTATGCAATGGATATATCCGATGTGGATATAGTCTTATGTAGCAAAAACTACATTGTCTCAATCGGTCGCCTGCTCGATGAACAGCCGCCTGACGGCGGCTGGAACTGCGAGGCGGAAAACGGCTCGACGCGGTCGTCATTCAACACGACAATCTGTGTACTGGAAGGCCTCCTCGAATTCGAGCTGGCTGGCGGGAGTCGCGCCGGGGTGAAGGAGGTCCGCCTGCGCGGGGAGGAGTACCTGCTCGCGCGTCGCCCGTTCCGGGGGTTGTCAATGGGAGAGGTGATCCATGAGCGCAAGGGCGATCACGACTGGACCCGCTTCGCCTTCCCGACCTGGTGGGACTACGACGTGCTGCGCGGGCTCGAATACTTGCGCACAACGGGCGTTGCCCCCGATGAGCGTGTGGCCGAGGCGATTGAACTGATGGAATCTAAGCGGGACTCTGATGGCCGCTGGCCGCTCGAGCGCCAGCACCCCGGCACGATGGCCGTCGAGGTGAATGCGGACGAGGGCCGCCCGAGCCGCTGGAACATGCTGCGCGATCTGCGGATGTTGAACTGGTATTGAGCACGAGTCTATCGCGCTCGGCGCTGGAAAGAGACGGGTTGGTCTCAAGGTCACCGCAGCGCGCAGCAGATATTTTGCGCCGGCAGATCCGAGAGCCACGCTGCCTGATCCGTCGTACCCCTCCGATCAAGCCGCAAAAATCGCCAGTGAAGACTCAAGGCCGACGAAACCGAGCACCTGCAGCAGTTAGCTACTCTCGTTTGTCGCCCTTGAAAATCCACTGCACGCCAAATCGATCAAAGAACTGCCCATAGGTTCCGAATGGCACCTCGTGCAGTTCTTGAAACCATTCCTCGCTTGCACCTTCTGACAGCCTATCAAAAGCCGCCTTCAGCTCGTTGAAGGCTGCGCCTACGACGAATATGGCGAATGTGTTGCCCTGTACCGGCTCAAACGCCGGGGACGCCATCCAATCCGTGGCCGAAATCTCGATCGCACCGCTCTTGAGATGAGCATTGATGAGCCGCTCGTGCTTCTCTGGCGGGAACTGGGCTTTCATGGGTGTGTCGCCAAGCTTCGTAAGCGTCAATTCTCCCCCAAGGCACTGGTGGTAGAAAGTCATCGCCTCAGCACAGTAACCGTCAAACAAAAGAAACGGCGTACACGACAACATGCTCTCATTCTCCTGCTACAGCCCCTGTTTCCACAGGCGCATCGACGTGCCTCAGCCCCACTCTCTGGATGAGTTCGTGGGGCAGTTTCCTTGAAGCAACACTCGCTCAGACATTATCCTTTTCGTCAGCCTCGCCTCCGCTGACGAGTTCATCCCAGGACCACTTCGGGATGGACATACCATGCGGGACTTCATCCGCCGAGTCGGGGTAACGAGCCATCGCCGTCGTAGTGGCCCACGCGAAGTAGTCGTGCAGCACGCCGCGAAGCGGCTCGTCGCGCGCGAGCCCGACATCTTCTAGCGCCCGATCGAAACACGCGATGGCCCGCCGATCCATCTCCTCGTGCTGCCCGTTGCCGCTGTGCAGCCGCACAACGGAGGTTTCGTCGCCATACCTGTCGGAGTACATCGTCGGCCCTCCGAGTGCCTCTGCCCAATACGCTGCAAGGCGCCTGGTATGCTGCGGATGGTAACCGTGGCTAAACGCATGGCTGACCACTTCGTCCTGTAGCACCCGGGTATGCCACGCGTTAGCCAGTCTTAGCAGCGCGTCATCACCACCTACCGCTGTATAGATCGTTTCCTTAGCTCTATTAACACTCATGGCAGCATTTCCTCTGTTTTCGTTCCTTTGCATGGTTTTCAATCCACCCAATCGAATCACTCAGCGGCGGCGTAACGAGTAGCACTCCTGCGCAACAATCCTATACTTCTGTCGACCCAGTGCTTACCCCGAGCGGCGGAGCCGCTCTCCCCGTCCGTTCAGCGCTTGCGCCCTGCGAGATCCTCTGCGTCGAGGAAGGGCGGGATCATCGCCAGCAGCAGGTCGTTCCGGGTACTGACCCCCACGTGCGAGGTGCCGGGCAGCACGGCCAGCTGCGAGGCGGGCAAGCCGGCCGGAGTGTCGCCGAAGACGCCGCCACCCAGCAGGCGGAACATCTCGACGGCGTGCTCGGGCCGCACCAGGTCGGAGTCGCCGATGATGATCAGGGTGGGCGCCTTGATCGACTGGATGACTTCGGCGGGGATGTCCTTCGTCCGCCGGTCCATGTCCGTCTTCTTCACGAACAGCCGGCCGAAGTCCTCGGGCCGCGGGGCGAGCCGCATGTACTCCTCGTGCCACGGCGACCCGTACATCATCTCCGGCGTCATCTCCCCCAAGTTGTCCATGATGCCCGGATGGACGCCCGCCATGTTGAAGGTGGCCGAGGCGAAGACGAGCTTGCGCACGAGCTGTGGGTGGCGGATGACCGTCTGCAGCGCCACGGCGGCCCCCATGCTGTAGCCGAACAGGTCGACCTGCTCAAAGCCAAGGTACTTCGCGAGCGCGGCGGTGTCACCCGCCATCGCTTCAAGGCTCAAGGGCCGGTCGATATCGGCCGTGCGCGCATGCCCCTGCAGCTCGACGCCGACGACGGGCCGGCCGGCGGCGAGCCCCGGGAGGAGCTGTCCGAAGGAGGTGCCGATGCCCGAAAATGCTCCGTGGAGCAGCACCAGCGGCGAGCCCGCGCCGTCCTCGTTGTGGAGCTCGTAATACATCTGCAACCCGTTAACCGGCGCGTAGCCGGAACGGCTGAGGGTTTGCGTTTCCATGTCCGTCAGTCCTTTCGTGCCGGAGATTGAGCCAGCAGCCGGATGCTCGCGGTCGCGCGTCATAAAAGGGTATTAGAGGTCACTTTCGGCCGGGCAACCGTAACTTAAGCTACCATGCAGCCAGTCTTACAAAATCCCTTGCCAGTACTGTCGATTCTCGCCACCCTCATCCGACTAGATAGTGCCGGAGCAGAAACAGGATGTATCGAGAAACTCGCGAAAAACCAGTAAAGGAGAGCAAGCTCATGCAAACCATGACGACGCATCTGTGGTTCGACAAAGAGGCGAGAGAGGCGGCCGAGTTTTATGTGTCGCTATTCCCTCAGTCGAAGATCAGGAGCATCACGACCCTCCACGACACCCCTTCGGGGTCGGTGGATACGGTGACCTTTGAGCTTCTTGGCCGGGAATTCCAGGCGATCAGCGCCGGCCCGTACTTCAAGTTCAACCCGTCGGTCTCGCTGCACGTCACCTGCAGGACGGCGGGCGACGTCGACCGGCTGTATGCGCGGCTTGCGGAAGGGGGGATGGCGCTCATGGAACTCGGGGCCTATCCCTTCAGCGAGAGATACGGCTGGGTGCAGGATAAGTACGGGCTTTCGTGGCAGATGTCCTTCCCCGGCGGAGCGAACGCCAGCGAGAAGATCAGGCCGTTCCTCATGTTCGTGGGCAGCGTGTACGGCAAGGCGGAAGAGGCGATGCGGTACTGGACCTCCGTGTTCCCCGACTCGAAGGTGGACACGATCGAGCATCGCGGTGAGGGCGAGGAGCCGGATAAGCCAGGGACGGTCAGGTATGCCGAATTCTCGCTGCTCGGCTATGAGTTTGCGGCGAGCGAGAGCGCGTACGAACACCAATTTGAGTTCAACGAAGCGATCTCCTTCATGGTGCAATGCGAGACCCAGGAGGAAATCGACCGCTATTGGAACAAGCTGTCCGCCGTGCCGGAAGCGGAGCAATGCGGCTGGCTGAAAGACAAATATGGCCTCTCGTGGCAGATCGTGCCCAAGGGCATGGAGGAGATGCTCGGCGGCAACGACCGTGAGCGGATCGACCGGGTCACGCAGGCGTTCCTGCAGATGAAGAAGATCGATCTGGCCAAGCTACAAGCAGTCTATGAAGGGCATGAGCGGGACTCTGTGCGGGACGAGAGGTCGGGAAAGGATAGCGCAGTGCAGCGAACCGAGAACCCGGACCTTGAACGTGCCGGGCGCCACGCTGTACTATGACGTCCGCGAAGCTGAGACCAAGACCACCGCGCCGGTGCTCCTGATGATCGGGCATCCGATGGACGCCCAAGGGTTCACCACCCTTGCCGGGCATTTCCGCGACCGGACGGTGGTCACCTACGACCCGCGCGGAACCGGGCGCAGCGAAGTGACGGACCGCACCCAGGTGCGGACACCCGAGCTGCATGCGGACGACCTGCACCGGTTGATCTCCGCTTTGAATGCCGGGCCGGTGGACATCTTCGCCAGCAGCGGCGGCGCGATCAACGCGCTCGCGCTGGTGGCGCAGCATCCGGAGGACGTCCATACCCTCGTCGCGCACGAACCGCCGATCGCGCCGGTGCTGCCGGACCACGAGCAGGCGGAGGCCGCCATCAAGGACATTCGCGCAGACGTACGAGCGCGAGGGCTTGGGGCCGGCGATGGCGAAGTTCATCGTTTTCACCAGCCTGCAAGGGCCGGTCCCGGCCGACTACCTGCAGCGGCCGGCGCCGAATCCAGCCGATTTCGGGCTGCCGACCGCGGACGACGGCTCGCGCGACGATCCACTGCTCGGCGCATCGCTCGTCCCGATCACGCACTACGTTCCCGACTTCAATGCGCTGCAAGCGGCGCCGGCCCGCATCGTGATCGCGGCCGGGGTCGAATCCGAAGGCACCATGGCGCAGCGCGCCGCGCTCGCCATCGCCGAGCGGCTCAACCAGGAAGCTGTCGATGTTCCCCAGCCACCACGGCGGGTTCCTTGGGCGGCGAATTCGGCTACAGCGGCGACCCGGATGCGTTCGCCGCCAGGCTGCGGCAGGTGCTTGATGAGGAAGGCGTGCGCGGTGCGGACTCAGGGGTACTCAGCAAGGGTTCGATCGCACGGCTAAGGCGATGAGCCGCACGTTCGACACGTACGATCGCGACTTCCGGAGCGACTGGGAGACGACTTACCGCACAACCGGATACGGTTACGAGCGGTTCCGGCCCGCGTACCAGTACGGGTACAACCTGGCGATGGAGCGGAGGTTCGGCGGGCGCGACATGGGATGACATCGAGCGGGACGCGCGCCGCGACTGGGAAATGCAGCACCCGAGTGACGCCTGGCAAGATTTCAAAGGCGCGGTGCGACATGCGTACCAACGCGTGCGTGAGGATGTGAGGGACGCGCTCGATTGAGCTAGCGGCGCCTGGGACAGTTCACACTGTCCCAGGCGCCCTTTGTGCCGTGAGCCTAGGCCACCCTCACGGGTGCCTAGGCTGAGCGGATCTTTCGGACCAGTTCCGCCAGCACCCTCTCGAGCTCACCACGGTGCATCCTGACCTCGTCCATGCTGGCGAAGTAGGCCATACGCCGGTCTGGGTAGTCACCTTCCAGCAACTGGCTCTCGATCTGTGGCAGCGCCGCGTTGTGGAATACGAGATGGAGGCGGTCCCGAGCGCGCAGGTTGAACGTCACCAGGTACTGATCTCCGAACCCGAAGGACGGGGCGTTCCACTTGATCTCCTCGGTGATGCCCTCGTCCACACCTTTGATGATTTCGCGTACGGCCTGCACCTCGGCCTTGAACGGGTGATCCAGGCTCGCCATGAACAGGTCCACGGCGGCCGAGTCCGCCACCGGCGGTCGGAGTTGCGCCATCGTTACGTTTCTCCTCATTCCGGATGCTTGTCTGGCAGCTTAGCGTGCAGAGGGGAGTCAGCCGGCGCGATCGTTCGGCCCGCGTGGCCGGCGCGTTGTTGATGCCGCTCTCTGATGCACAGGTGCGACTGTAGCAGAACTCACGAGCTAGAAAGGTAACCTGCTTGACACTTCGTATCAGGCAGGACTTTCCAGCTCTCATGAGTTCGCCAAGCCCCGTTGCTGAGCCGCTTCCGCCTTCAGCTCGTCGCGGTTTTGCCGTCCACATACTGCGCGCTCCAGTCGTAAAGCGCGTGCGCAAGCGCCAGGTCTTGCGCAGGCTTTGCGAATGGAACGGGCTGGCGCCGGTCGAAGTACTGGCCGTTCGTCCCTGCCAGTTCGGTCGCAGTGGCAAGCCAGACCCGGGCCTCGACCCCCTGTTCCGGCGTGCTCCAGCCGCGCTTAACCAGCTTAAGGAGAAAGCCCGCTGGTCCCGGCATGTCGCCCAAGGCCGTGCGAACCACGCCCGGGTGGACCGCATTGACAGTGACGCCTGTCCCGACCAGCTCCTCGGCCAGCACTCGCATTGCCAAGACGCTACACAACTTGGAGGCCGCGTAGGTGCTGACGCGCCCGAAGTCATGTCCGTAGGGGGTTCGTGCCAGATCGACGCGGCCAGACACGTACATCCCGGCATTGACGTTCACAATCCGGGCCGGGCCGTTCGCTCGCAGCCGGGGGAGCAGCCGCCTGGAGAGGATGAAAGACGCCAGGTGGTTGACCATGAAGCTCAGCTCGAGCCCTTCGGGTGTGAGAACGCGCCGGGTCATCCAGACCCCGGCGTTGTTGACGAGCACCGCCTCAAAATAAGGAGGATCGCATGACACAGTCTTCCATCAACGCGGTGGCCGTTGGGCAGGACGCGGGCCGGACTCCGCAAATCGGGCGCAGGATTCTCATTCTGGTTGCCTGGGTAGGAACCCTGCTCCTGAGCCAACTCCCGCTCGTGATCGCTCGCAACCTGCTGGGAGCCGATATCCCTAGGATCACTCTCGCCTGGCTGATCACGGTCGCACTGCTCGTCGTCGTCACGTCTGCCTGGCGCGCCGTCGCACCCTTGCGGCGGTATTTCTTGGTTATGGGGTTGATCATCTTGTTCGCTTACGGGATTCCCCCACTCGTGACTCAGAGCGCGCCCTGGCGCCTCTGGTTTGGCGAGGCGCCCGTCATGGTCAGCATGCTCGGCACGCGGCGCCTGCTCACCGTCGAAACGCTGATCGTGCTGGCTGTAGTGCTGAGAATGGGCTTGAGCCGAAAGGAATTGTTCCTGCGTACCGGCGATATGAACGCGCCGGCTATCAGCATCAGCCTGGCTGGAAGCAGGCGAACGCTGGGCTGGGGAGTCTTCGGGACCATCATGGCACTGCTGCTCGCAGGCCTGGTGCTCTTCTTCCTGACGTCTGGCAGGCCAGGCGGCCTGTCGGGACTGACCAGGGCGCTTCCCTGGTTGCCACTGATCCTGCTGAACGCCCTGTTGAATGCCTTCGCAGAAGAAGGGATGTACCGAGCGGCGCCCCTGGGGCTCCTGAACGGTGTAGTGGGAGGGCGCCAGGCGGTGTGGCTCACGGCTGTCTGGTTTGGCCTGGGCCACTATTACGGCGGTATACCTTCTGGTCCAACCGGTTTTGTCATGACGGGGCTACTCGGCCTGCTCCTGGGCAAGGCGATGCTAGACACGCGCGGAATGGGCTGGTCACTGATCATCCATACCTGTATTGACTCGGTGATTTTTACCGTTCTCGCCGCCGGATTGAGATGAGCGGATCCGCGTGGGGCCCCGGGCGATGGGCATAAGGCTGAGAGACGGGCGCATAGGACAGGGCCGTCGCGGTGGGGCGGCCGACACCTAGCCCCTCGTCGTCAATCAGCTCGTTATCATCGTAAAGTACTGGCTCGGCGGCGAGCGATGGTCGCAGAAAGCAGGCGACCTGCAGAACCGCGCGGGACGGGTCGTGGCAAGTTCGCTACGCGAGGAGCGCGATGCCAATCAGCAGCGGTACGAAGAGGTGTAGGGCCGGATAGTACATGTCGCGCCGGCTGAACACCAAAACGACAGCCAACCAGGCAATATTCCAGAGGATACTCAGCCATCCGATCCATGTCATAGTAGCCCGTGCCTGAAGCAGGGCAGCTCCGATGACTGCTTGCGCCAGGAATGCCATCACGACATAGACGGAAGTGAGATAGTGGACCTTGTCGTAGCCTGACGCCAGGGTCATGGCCTCCGCGACCACAACCAGGATCGCGCCGAAGAAGTATGCGCTGGCGCCGATATCTGCCACGGCTGCGCCCTCGGAATTCCCCAGCATCCTGTCAAGCAGCACGAATCCGATCGCGGTCAGTGCCGCGGCGGCCAGAATGAAACTCCGCTCGACCACGTAATGCCCGTGCGTCTTGGGTACCCCGCCTCGGTGACCGCCTCGAAGGCCAAACATCAGCAGTACGGGTACACCCGCCAGACTCCCGAGAATGAGCAGTACGCCCGCCTCGGTCGCGAGACTCCAATTACCCAGGTCTGTCATCGCCAAAGTCCTTCTCAGCTCAAGACCGGTAAAGAGTGATCGACGTTTCCCCCTGGCCCTGCCTGGACCACGAAGGCTGAGCCTCCGTGGTCCATGCCCACTCACACTCACTGTTGATGCAGCACTTCCACTGCCCCGGCCGTCCCATCCACGGTGACCATCTGTCCATCCCGCAGCAACCGCGTGGCGTTGCCGGTTGCGACCACGGCAGGCACGCGGTATTCGCGGGCGATGATCGCCGGGTGCGAGAGGATCCCGCCGGTGTCGGTTACCAGCGCGCCCACACTCGGGAAGAGCACTGACCAAACCGGCGACGTGACCGGGCAGACCAGGACATCGCCCGCCTGCACCTTCGCGAACTCGGCCTCACCCATCACGATCCGTACCGGGCCGGTGTAGGAGCCGGCGGATGCCGCGATGCCCCGTACGACGCTGCTCTTCACCTGCAATTGCTGGCTCTGCTCCGGGGCAAGGATGTGGCTCATGGTCCACAACAGCGCCTCCATCGCAAACCGGGCCTCGGGAGGCAGCGCAGCGAACGACGGAGGCGCGCCCGGATCCTTGCCGTAGGTGGCGGGGCCAGGGTGCGCTTCCACCCACGCCCGCTCACCCTTGCGCCGCGTCACTAGCGCCTGGAGCATGCCGTCCGAGCCGGCTGTGGGCCGGCCAGTCCGCCTTGCAGCGCGGCTCGAGCCTCGTCCATCTCGAGGAAGAAGACATCTGCCGGCGCTGCAATCGCGCGGCGCCGCGCCAGGCGCCTGCCCGACTCGAGCACGGCGTAGCGCACGAGCGCCATGGGGGCACTGACCGTGTAGAACTCGTTGTCTTCTCGAACCGGATATGCCCGCTGTGCGCGCGCCAGGGCGCGTTCGAAGCGTTGCCGGTCTGCGGCTGACCGCCCGGCAAGCGCCGCCCGCGCGGCTGCCTCTGCCGCTGTCCGCTGCCGTGCCGCTGCTTCGTCGCCGGCCGACGGATCGTAGCCACGAGCCACCTGATCACGGATGAGATTAAGGATCAGGACGGGCGTCTCCGACAGCGTCGGCATCGGCCACTTCATAGCGTAAGCAGCGACAGCCGTACTCGCGCTGGAATGTCGCGAACGCCGCCGCCAAATGCCGCGTCTGTGTCGGCGATCCGGCCCGCCACGTCTTCATCTATGCGTTCAAGGAGGCGGCGCACGGCAGGTTTCTGTTGGGCCATCCGCGCGAGCTCGGCCAACGCCCGGGCCGGCTCCGTGGACTTGTACGACAGCCCGTTCAGCATGTGGAACGCCCTCGGCTCGTCCCACCCCAGGAGCTCGCGGCAAGTGAAGGCAAATTCGGCGAGCACGAGGCCCACCGCGCCGTGCAGCAGAAAGTGAATGCCGAAGCCGTATTGGAAATGGTCGACAGTCCGGCCGAGGTGCTCGTCCAACTCCGTGTCTGACAGTTCGGCGAGAGCGACGTCGCGTAGCTCGGCGCCACGCGCCGCGAGCTCGGGCTGCCACTGCTCGTACCACTCCTCGATAAATCGGCCAGGCTTATCGGCCCGCATGGCCGCGACCGAGTCTTGGATGCGGCGGCGCATGGGCGGCACCAAACGGGTCAGCAGGGGCATGCGCCCAGGCGGGCGGCGCTGGGCGGTCCTTGCCGCCGAGCGGGACGAGGCGGGCATACTCCCAACCGCCGATCTGCTGCATCTCGAGCCCGTCTGCCAGGAACCCGAACTCGTCGAACATCCGCTTGAGCGCGGCGTTGCGTGGCTGGAATGCAATTGAGCCGTTCATCGGGCTCCACGGCACCGGAGCGTGGCTGGCTTCCCGCTGCCAGAAGCCCGGCGGCGGCTCGACCGGCACCGCGACCGGCTCGACAGGTGGGGCAGTCAGGGTGGTGATGGGACGCGCCTGCAGCAGAAACGGCTGGCCGTCGAGCAGCGCCCACTCGACATCCTGGGGCACGCCGCCGAAATGCGCTTCGACCTGTCGCGCAAGCCGGGCCACGGCTCGCGCCTGGTCGGCGTCTATCGCACCCTCCGGCGCGACCCGAGCGACGGCCTCATCCCCGCGCACCACCCACTCGTCAGGGGACGCCTCACCTGACACCAGGCGCTCGCCGAGCCCGCAGACCGCGCTGACGATCGTTTCGCTGCGATCTCCCGAGACCGGGTTCACGGTGAAGGCCACACCCGCGGCCTCGGCCGGCACCAGCCGCTGCACCAGCACCGCGATGCCGTGCGTCCCGTTCTGCCCGTGCGCCGTGCGATAGGCTGAGAGGTGGCGGCTGAAAGCCGAGGCCCACACGCGACGCACCGCGTCCGCGACAGCGTGTGGACCGCGCACATCCAATACCGTCTCGTATTGACCCGCGAAGGAGGCATTCTCTAAGTCTTCGGCCATGCCGGAGGAGCGGACGGCGAGCGGGCACTCGCAAAGAGCGAGGGTGGCGTCCCTCAGCGCCTGGGCGATGTCTGGCGGCAGTGCCGCGGCGAGCACGGCTTCGCTGGACGCCTGCGGCATGCGACTGTCTAGGCCCAGCCGGTTGGCGGCCATGAAACGCTGATAGGCCGCGGTCGTAAGCACGAATCCCTCCGGGACGGGGAATCCGGCCCGGGCCAATTCGCCGAGGCTGGCGCTCTTGGCGCCCGGCCCACGGCCTGTCGTCCAGAGACAACTCGCTGAGGCTGACGATGTAGTCACTCCGCGAGAGACTGCTCGGCAAATGCTGAACTACCACTTGAACCCCCTGCTGCCTGGCTGTGTAGGCTGACAGGGTGCTGGCCGTCCCCGCCTGATCCGCGGCTCGCGCCGCGCCAAAAATCACCGCCGCAGAGCGCCTTGAAGACCTCAGCGAATTTCCATACATCCACTTTCGGATCCAACGTCTTGTGGACCATCAGGCCGCCAGCTGCGGCCACGAACAACTGCGCCACATCCCTCGGCCCCAGGGCCGGGTTGATCTCGCCACGGGCCTGGCCCAGGCGAATCAGGTCCGCGATCCCTGTTATCAGCTCATTCCAGCGTGCCAGGATGCTTTCCCTGACCTCCGGGTTGCTCAGACCCTCGCCGTAGAGCTGCACAAAGAGCGCAATCTCCGGCTCGGCCCGGTCAATCCGCACCATGTAGAGATCCACGAGCAGGTCGATGGCTTCCAGAGTATTATCCTTCTCAAGCAAGGCCTGCAACATGGCCGCGCGCACGCCGCTGCGCGCGACGCCGCTCGCCTTGATGACCTCTTCCTTGCTGGCAAAGTAGCGGTAGATGGCCCCTGGGCTGATCCCGGCCTCGCCCGCAATGTCAGCCATGGTCGTCTGGTGGAAGCCGTTGCGCGCAAAGCAAGCGATCGCTGCTTCAAGAATTTCCTCCCGCCGGGCCTCCAGGTAAGCCTCTGTGACTTTGGCCACCACTCGCCTCCTCAGACGGAAAATGAATAAACGTTAATTCATTTATTTATATCATGCTTATAGTACAATTTCCCTGCGCTGTCAATACCCAATTTTGTGTGTGCGGCACAGGGGCGCCAGCGCGAAGGGAGCGAAGCCCCTCGCAAAACACGAACACCGGCAGGCTCAACGACGCAGCGAGCCGACCGAAAGGCGGCTCGTGTGGATCGAGCGAGAGTTGGCGATTGAGGCGCAGTGCGGTTGGCGAGGAGTCAAATGTGTGCCGAAGGCAGACGAAATGAGTCGCGATGGGCCTGTCTTCCGGGGCAAGTCACGGCGCGAGCACGATCAACTCTCGGTTGTGATTGCGCCTGCCCGCTGGTAATTTACGACAATCACGCCCTTAGGGGTCACTGTGCTCTCCGTCACCTTGAAGGCCAGGGGGATTGTGCCGTCGGCAAACAGGCGCTTGCCAACGCCGAACGTTATCGGATATATCATCAGCCAGAAGGCATCGACCAGATCATGTCTGATAAGCGTCTGACTGAGATTACTACTTCCCCAGACATGCAGTTCCGGCCCTTGCTGTTGCTTGATCTTGGCGACTTTGTCCGCAACGTCTCCATCCAGGAATACCGACACCTGCCATTCGTGAGAAGTCATGGTGTTCGAGGCGACGTACTTGGTCGCCGTGTTGACGCCCGGCCAGGCGTCGCCGTGTTGCGGCCAGTACGACGCCCAGATTTCGAAGGTCTTACGCCCTAACAACAGGTCGAACGGCATGTTCATCTGCTTGCCAAGTACCGTTCCAAGAACAGGGTCGGAGTATGGCGCGATCCATCCCCCATACGCGAAGCCGCCGCTGGTATCTTCGTCGGGCCCGCCTGGGGCTTGTATGACACCGTCAATTGAAATGTGTTCGAGCACGGTGACTTTTCTCATGAGTGAGTTCCTCCGATATCCGGATTGCTGTCTGGTTGCCTCGTTCAACCCAGGCAAACAACCTGTAGGACGAAACTATTTGATCCGCGTGAAGATTTCCTCGAGGTCCTCCTCCCACGGTCCCCCATCGCGCGACATTTCGCCCTTGGCGGTCATCCTGCTGCCATCCGCTTCGATCGTCATGACGAAGCGCTGGGAGAAGCTGGGCTGATTGCGCCACCATCTCAGCTCATTGCCCACCATGGCGACCTCGTAGATCCTGGAAACCCCGCGTTCGTCGAAGTAGATCATACTGAACTTCCTGGCCGCGTCGTCGCTGCCGAAAATGGCGACGCCGTGCGGGACGTGCGGCTCGTCAATCTCGGAGCGCATGATCAGAAAAGCCCCACCCGCGAGCCACTCAAACGAGGCACGGCCCCGAAGGACCGCGCCGGGCAGGAGGGGATGCGACGCGGTGATGTCCCATTCGCCGACAAAAACCTGGAAGGGTTTGAGCGCACGGTTTGGTTGTAGTGCCTTCATTCCGATGTTCGGTGCCATGTCCTTGATTGTTGCACACCTAACCAGGAGTGTCAATCACCACCGGCTTTCCTTTTGAGCAGAGGTTCGGGGCGGCCCGGTCAACGGGAGTTCGTGGAGCACACCCACGGATCTTGGTCCGCCGACTTCAAAGGCCGCCCCGAACGGGTTCACATGGGCGTTACCAACTGGAAGTAGTTGCCATCCGGGTCGGCCAGCGTGGCGATCCAGCCGCCGCCCATCTCGTACGGTTCCTGGATCACGGTCGCGCCGGCAGCCTTGATCCGCTCGAACTCTTCCTTGACCTGCGATGTCTCCAGGTTGAAGATGAGGCGGGCCGGTTCTTTCACCGCGTCCTTTCACCTCCGAATGCTGCATGACGGAGAAGGAGGCGCTGCCCACCTGCCAGCCCCAGAAACCCTGCGCGGCATCGGACATGTCCGCCGCTTTCCCCAGCACCCTTTCGTAGAAGGCTGCCAACGCCTCGGGCTCCCCGCTCCCGATCATGATCGAATTCAGGTTCAACATCTTAACACGTCCTTTCTGTCTCTGTCGATCGCACTACGCTGCTGGCGGAACGTTGTGGTTGCGTCGGAAGAAGTTGGTAGGGTCGTAGCGTGTCTTCACCGCCGCAAGCCGGTCCCACGTTGCTCCAGGGTATGCGGCGCGGAGGCGTTCCTCGCCTTCGTCCGCCATGAAGTTCGCGTAAGCTGCGCGCTCGCCTTGATCCAGCTCGGCGGCGAACTCCCTCAACCATCGCTCGCTGACCGCGCGGTCCTCGGGCCCGTTGTAAAACGCGCCGAGATTCACCATGATGCGACACTGGCGATGCGCGTACGCGGTTGCGTCGACAGGCACGCGCGCCATGGCGCCGCCGAGCACTCGGATCTGTGCGACGCGCATTGACGTGGAGCCCTGCAGGCGGTCGAGGATCTTGCCGCCCGTCTCGCGATCGACGTGATCCAAATGCATGTTGTAGCCGATGGCAGTCGGGTGGTAGCTGCCCTCGTCGGGTGGGTACATCTCCGGGTAGCGCATCGGGCGCAGCATGTCGACAACAGGGGTCGCCAACGCGCGGAACGGCGCCAGAACACGCGCGCCTGCCTCGGCGTCTCCCGCATAGACCATGAAACCCCACAGGATGAGACGGCCGTGCACCTCGGCCGGCAGGAACGGCATGGGGGGCGCGTGCATCACGCTGAAGATGGTGGAAAGATCCTCCGGCGCGGCCTCGGCCTCGGCGACGAAGCCTGCGATGGTCTCGGGTGTCGCCGGCAGAACGAGCATGCCGCCCACGACCCGGTCAAGGGGCCGCAGACGATACTTGAAACGCGTTGCCACGCCAAAGTTGCCGCCACCGCCCCGGATGGCCCAGAAGAGGTCCGGGTGATTCTGCGCGTCGACATACAGGCGCTTGCCGTCTGCGGTTACCATCTCCGCGGCGAGCAGGCTGTCGATCGTCATGCCATACTTGCGCACGAGGAAGCCGACGCCTCCGCCGAGCGTGATGCCCCCGATCCCCACGGATCCGGTGTCGCCGAACCCGACCGCCAGGCCGTACGCGTCGGCCGCTTTCGTGAACTCGGCCGTTGTCAGCCCGGTCTCGGCCCAGGCCGTCCGACTCTCGGGATCGATCTGCAGGGCCCGCATCTCTTTGAGGTCGATCACGAGGCCCCCATCCGACAGGCCATAGCCGGCCAGGCTGTGACCGCCGCTGCGGACCGCAAGCTCGAGACCCGCTCCGCGCGCCAGCAGGATTGCGTGGGCAACGTCGCCGGCATCCGCGACGCGGACGATGGCGGCGGGGCGCGCGTCGATGCCGCCGTAGAAGACCGTGCGCGCTGCTTCGTACTCCTCGTCGTCAGGCGTGATGACGCGGCCCTTGATCCCGTCCAGCAGTTCGGAGATCGGGAGCCGGCCCCGCAGCGAGACGGCGGTGGAGCTGACATCCTGTGAACCGGTTTGTTCAGGACCCGTTGTCCTGTCGGTACGTGCCATGTTCACCCCCTGGGCGCTTGGCTGGCAGCTAAGGTGCAGCTGACGTGGTAGGCCGGCGGCAACTGCTACAGCCTTTGCTGTGGCTGTTGCGGCGCCGGCCCTCACGTACCGGCGTCTACTTCCGCCGGTAGTGCAACG
This sequence comes from uncultured Chloroflexia bacterium, assembly GCA_963810095.1. Taxonomy (GTDB): domain Bacteria; phylum Chloroflexota; class Anaerolineae; order CG2-30-64-16; family CG2-30-64-16; genus JALOOB01. Next base: position 40,407 of record CAWEMM010000005.1, read on the forward strand.
CCATGAACTCCTGCCACTGCCCGTTCTCGCCGGGCACCCGCGAGCGGAGCACATAGTGGTCGTCGCTGGCAAGCTCGATGATGTCGTGGTAAGTGGCGCTTCCCTGCCCGGTCATCGATGGGCCTTCCGACTCGAGCGTCAGCACATTGCCGTCCAACGAACCGTGATACACCCACAGAAAAGTCGAGCTCGAGTCGATGAAGGTCCCGGCGAAGCGCTGCTTCTGCGTGTCGTAGCCTAGCGTCATGATGTTCGAGGGCGCTTCGCCGTCGCCCGGGTCGCCGCGGTCCTCGATTATCAACCACAGCGGACCGAACGGCCGCGCCGTGACAGCCCCGCGCATGGTCTGCGCCGGCTGGCCGGGACTCATGAATGCCTGCCCTTCGAACGTCCACTCGCCCACCAGCCTGTGCAGCCAGTGGTGCTCTGCCTGCGGTTCTGCCATCGCCATGGACTCCTGTCCTGCATCCTCAGTCATCGTGCCTCTCCTCGTCTCAATACGTCGTGACCTCGCCCGTGCAAGACTGGCACAAACGGGCGTCAATACTAGAACAAATATACCATAACATGCCGGCTCGATCCCGTCAATGCAGGGAGCGCGCCGGCTGCACCCCCGCCGACGGGAAGCGCCGGCACATCCCCCGGGGTGCCGCGGGGCTACATTGGTTGTCCGGCGCCTCGTCGGGCCCACTGACCCGGCGAACCATGCTTGCAGCGAGAAACCCCCTCGCAACATTGTCGTTTCAGGGCGCCCTAATTCGACAAGATCGGGCCGCAGAAAAACCGGAATTGTATCGAGAGTAGGAGTGCAACCATGATGGTAACCGAAGTAGATCCGGTCGCAGAGCTCGTGCGCAAGCTGTTCGCGGCCTTTCTTGCCGGAGACCGGGCGGCGCTGGAAGAGATCTTGAGCGACGACTTCACCTTCAACAGCCCGCGCGACGATCACATCGACAGGGCCGAGTACTTCAAGCGGTGTTTTCCACACGGCGATCAGTTCCGCTCGCATCACATCGAGCAGCTCTGCACGTCGGGCGACGCGGCGTTTGTGCGCTACCTGGCCGAAACACTGGACGGCAGCAGGTTTCGCAATACGGAGTACATCAGGACTGACGGCCACCAGGTCAAGGAGGTCGACGTGTACTTCGGCGGTGCGCCTTCTTAAAGAGCGAGAGACAGGAAGCAAATGGCAGCACGGCTGCTTCTGTCGACCCAATCGGGCATCGTGATCGCGCAGCGTAGGCAAGCGGATTTAGAACAGGTGGGCCACACCTGGCCGGCGAGCGCGTGACGAGCATCATCGCACGCGAGGGCGTCGCCCTGGCGGGTACGCACCACGGCGTGCTGCGCTCGGACGACGGCGGCGATGGGTTGCCCCGCTAGCGTCGTTCGCCTGGCGGCTCTTGCCACAGGTTACCGATGCAACTGTGGCGGCGTGGCTGCAAATGTAAGACAGAGTAAGGGCGACAAGCTCATGGAAACTATCACGACCTATCTGTGGTTGGAGGGGGGAGCAACCCAACCAGGAACTGGTTATCTTCCCCAAACGGGCTACCCCTAGCGCGTTCTCATGAGTTCGCCGAGCCAAAGGTCGCCGCGACCGGGTTGTGGTCGCTGAGTGCGCACCAGGCTTCGTCCTCCAGCACCTCGCAGGTCAGCAGCGAGGATGCCCAGGCGGCGGGCACGAACAGGCCATCGCAGTGATACGGCAGGGAGTCCTGGCGACGCATCCAGCGCAGTGTGCGCGCCGGGGCCTGGTCAGGATGGACGGCCTGCCAGCAGGGCAGCAGCCCTAGCTCGTCGCGCAGCCGGGCAAGCAGCGCCCGCTCGCCCGGGCTGTTGTAGAGCGGGTGGTGCTCAGTGCGGAGCGCGACGGCGACATTGAAATCGCCACCGAGGACCAGGGGGAGCCCGTCCGCGAGGGCGGGGATGAAATCCAGGATCCGTGCCATTTCCTTAATATAGGAGCTGCCTTTCGCCGTGGGTCCATGGATGCTGATGGCGGCGATAGCCGTGCTGCCAACCACCGGCCAGGCCAGCCCTTCTACCGCGGCGGCAACCACCCGCCCGCGATAACCTGGAGGCACCGGAAGCGGAACCAGCCGGCCGCCGCGGGCGCACAACCCGGTCCCCCAGCGGCCCGAAGCAGCTTCCCACAAGCACTGAACCGGCGGGCTTGTCCCCAACTCGGCCAGCCACGACTCGGCCGGAGCGCGCGATTCCTGAACGAACAGCAGGTCAGGCGACGGTGCGCCGAGCAACCGCAGCCACAACCCGGGGTCGCGACGGCCACCCTGGCCAAGGTTATACGTCACCATCCGGAGAGCGCGACTTTCGACGGCGTGCCCATTCGTGTCCTCACCGCCAGCCTGGGTCATCGAAGGAAACGATTCATGGCAAGTCGGGCCAGGTAGAGCACGACAGGGCCCGCGTTTCGAAATGGCGGCGAGAGAGTCACCGAGGCGACGCCCGCATCTGCCTCCGCCGTCAGGTTAGCGGCCGCCCCCGACTCGCGCGTCGGCACGCTGTACCATTCGATGGCATAGGTGGCCGGCTCCAGCAACATCGTGAACGGCTCGCCTGATTCCGCAGGCTGCAGCACCAGGTACTCGCGGCCCGAATTGGCCAGCACGTAGCCGCTCGAGCTGAGTTCCCCACGCGGCGCCATCTCCATAAGGTTCACGCGCTCGGCGTACCTCAACGTATCGCCCATGGCAAAACGCGCGGCTTCGAACACCTGAAAGGCCGGCGACGCTTCGGCCGGTTCAATATCCCCGATGAGCCCGAAGTCCATCAGGATCGGGTGATGCCCGCGCAGGAATGACTTCCACGCCCACAGCGCGTCGCCCTGCCCCGGGGCATAATGGTCGGTGTCGGTGATCATGACCTTTGTGCCGTCGGCCGGGGGCGGGTTGCCGTACCAGTGCGAAGGCGGACTGCCGGTCGCGGCCGGGTGCCCTCCCTGAGCGAAGATCTCGTCGTCGTACCCCGGCGAAATCCACCCCGCTGCGCTGCTGAGGAGAGGGTCGTTGACGCTGGTTTGAATGGCTACCGGGTACTGCATGGTCATGCCGATCGGGTGGCTGGCGTACCCCTGCTGCGCCTCGTGGCGCTTGACGACGTCGATCACCCAGTATTGCCACTCGGTGGAGTCGCCCCAGTTCGTCCCGGAGCCGACTCCCAGCGCGTCGGCAACCGCCCCATCCACTGATCCGCCGCCCGAGGATTCGTTCGCGACCTCATAGAGAACGTTGGGCAGATCGTGGACCGTGTCGACAACCCTTCGAATATACGCCTCCTGAAGCGCCTGGACTTTGGGATCCAGCGGCAAGACCTGGTAATCGACGATCGACGTGATCCCGACGTCGTTGATGTTGTTGAGCAGGTGAAACGGGTGGCCCTCGACGTTGTCGGGTGGCGGGCTGAGGTGAAGCGCCCAGCCTTCGAAAAGCATCACGGACACGTAGATTCCCGCGTTGCCTGCGGCCACCACGTCGTCGCGGAGCCGGTCGAAATAGCCCTGGTCAAACGCCTCCAGGTCGAACTTTGGCTTCCCGTCCTTGGCCGTTCCGGGCACGGTGCGCAGCCAGGGCTGCGGAGCCATGCACAGGTGGAAACTTCCACTGGCCGCTTGGGATTTCACGTGCTCCCAGCGCCACAACCGGATGAAGTTGTGGCCGCGCTCCTTGAGAAACCTGAAGTAACGCGGGTTTGTCGAGGACACCACGAGCGGGCGCCAGCCGCAAATGTCAGCCTGTCGTCGGTTGTTTGCATCATTTTGTCTATATTCCCTGCTTGACGCACGTTCGCAAACCGCCATTTCCATAGACTTGCGCCAGTATAATCCGGTATGGATGGCGGTGAGTGTAGAAAACATGACACTGTCATGGTTTTGCGAGATTCGCCCTGGCATCAATTGTCGGTGTAACTACATCGGCAAGAGCATGACTGGCGGTAATTGTTGTCCGTCGGTCCGCAACGACAGCAATCGTCGATGCGGGCAGAGGAGGGCATCATGACCGAGAGCGCCAGGGAGGCCACCGGAGTGGCGGTCGGCCGCGTCATGCACGCGCCGGGTCCCGGACCCGAACACCGGCGCCTGGATGTGTTCATCGGCAAGTGGATCAACGAGGGGCAGACGGTGCCGGCCGCGGGGGCGCCGTCCACCAGGATTTTGACGAGTGACGTCTATGAATGGATGCCGGGCGGGTTCTTCGTGCTGCACACCGCATACGGTCGCATCGGCAATGTAGACGTGGGCGGCACCGAGATCATCGGCTATGACCCGGCGAGCAAGACATATCGCTCGGTCTTGTACGACAGCCAGGGCAACATCGATGAAGACAAGCTGACGGTCGAGGGTGATACCTGGACCTGGGCAGGCGCGACACATCGCGCGAGATCGGTATTCACCGACAACGGCAAGACGCAGACGTGCCGTCACGAGCGGTTGGACGAGAGCGAAACGTGGGTACACGCGATGGACGTGGTACTGGTCAAGGTCACTTAGGGCTGAGAATCGGCAGAGGAGAAAAGTATGGAGACGGTACGGTCGGCGGACGGGACGACGATCGCATATGACCGGATGGGACGGGGCCCTGCGCTTGTCCTGGTAAACGGTGCGAGCGCCACGCGGGCGGATGCGAAGTCCGTCGCCGCAGCCCTGGCGCCCCGTTTCACGGTGTACGCGTACGACCGGCGCGGCCGCGGCGACAGCGGCGACACCCAGCCGTACGCGGCCGAACGCGAGGTCGAAGACCTCGACGCGGTGATCGACCAGGCGGGCGGCTCGGCCTTCGTATTCGGCCATTCATCAGGCGCGGTGCTGGCGCTCGAGGCCGCGCGGCTCCTGCCCGGCAAGGTCAGCAAGTTGGCCCTGTACGAGCCGCCGTTCATCATCGACAACAGCCGGCCTCCGACGCCCGAGGACTTCGTCCAGCGACTGAACGGGCTGGTGGCGGAGGGGCGCAGAGAGGAAGCAGCCGAGCTTTGGAACAGGAACATAGGCCTTCCGGAGGAAATGATCGCCGGAATGCGGCAATCGCCGTATTGGCCGAGATTGGTCGCCTTGGCGCACACGTTGCCGTACGACGCCACGATCGTTGGCGACACCGAGTCCGGCAGCCCACTGCCGCTGCGAAAGTGGTCTTCCGTGAGCACGCCGACCCTGGTGATTGACGGCACGCTGTTTCTCGGTCGGGAGGTGGGACACGAATGGATGCACCACGCGGCGGACGAGATCGGTCGCGTGCTACCAAATGCCCAGCGCCAGACGCTTGAAGGTCAGGACCACGGACCTGCCGATGATGTCCTCGTCCCGGCGCTCGTAGCGTTTTTCCTCAACGGTTAACCGGGCCCGGCCCGGGTCGAAGTTGCCGTGATCGAGCGCTGATGACAACCGGTAAGCCTCCACACTTCCAGGACTACGATCCGGCCGCTACTTCCATCTACGCGTACGCAGTCGCCGGTCTTCAAACGCGTCGTCGCCTGTTGCACGCCCACCACCGCGGGAATGTCGAACTCGCGCGCCACGCCAGACCCGTGCGTGATGAGCCCGCCAATCTCCATCACCGGGCCGGCTGCGGTCAGAAACAACGGCGTCCAGCCCGGATCAGTCGATGGACACACAAGGATCTCCCCGGGATCCAGGTGAGCACTGCGTGGATCGAGGATTACCCTTACTCGCCCTTCGCTCGTGCCCGGCGAGACCGCCTCGCCCTTCAGCTCGCCTTCACTCAGTCCGGTCTCGAGCAATCCTTCATAGTAAGCTTCACCTGTGCTCAGGAGCACGTTCGGCATCTGCCGGCGCTTGGCTTCGCGCTCATATCCCAGCCGGTTCGTCACAACGATTTGCTTCAAGGCTACCTGCTCACCCTCGGCAAGCTGCCAGAGAATCTGCAGTGGTACGAAGAAGATGTCTTGGGCGTTTTCCCGCTGCCCGTACGCCACGAGACGAGACGCGCAGTCGCGGCCGTCCGCTCTCCAACGCTATCGGGGTACGCCCCGCCAGTGCAGGATCGCGCGCCGTAAAGTACCAGTCGCGTCAAGACAGGGGGCGAAATCCCCCAGCAAGTCGGTCAACCGCAGGCCCACGATGCCGCCGCGATGTCCTTAACGTCGCTTATGTGAAGTCGCGATCGGCTGACCTCAACATTGAGCAGCTTGTCCGCAGAGATGCCCACCTCCTCGGCGAGTTCCTTTCGCGTGAGCCTGACGGCGAGGCGCGCGGCTCGAATCCGGCCGCACATGGCAGCGTCAGCGGTATCCCTCGGCAGATCCTCCCCTTCTCTTCTTTGCCGATAACCCTTCCTGATGGCCAGGGTCGCGGCCGAGGCTCAGGCGCCGGCTTGAGAACGCGCTGGCGCACATTGCGGCACCCAGGATCGCCAGCTGGCCGGCCGGTGCACGACTGCATCGGCGCGATCCAGATCTAGGAGCGAGGTCAGCCGGGCCTCAAGCCGCCGCTCCGGCACGTCATACCGGTTCGACGCGTCCACCACGGCGGCGACCTTGACCGCCCCGTAGGCTTGCGCAGCGTCAGGCAGCGCCGCATCGGCGTCGGCCTTGACCGAGCCAAGCTCCCCGCAATACGTTTCGGCCCATCGGACTGCTTCGCGGGGACGCCTCCTCATCTAGCGATAATTGGTCTTCGGTGCGTGAATTCCGATAATCAGCGGGTCATCGCACTTGATGCAAAATCATGGCGAGAACCGAGCGGAGAAGCCCATGAGTAAGCCACCAGACTAATGCGAGCGGAAGGCAGCGAACGAGCCATGTGGTCTCATCAAGCCGGTTTTCCCATCCACAGACCTCACGGCTGGCGAAACGCTTATCCTTGCGGTCTTACGATGCTGCAGATTCATCTTCGCTGAGACCACAAGGCTGCCAAAGTCGACGAGCCGCGTGGTCAATGCCCTTAAATGAAAAGACCACAAGGGTGGTCGCTTCACCTACCCTTGTGGTCGCGCCCCTGGGAGGGGCGTTAGTCGGGGAGAGAGGATTTGAACCTCCGACCTCACGGACCCGAACCACAAACCTCGATTTTCGACCTCCGACCACACGGCCAGGCGATTTTGGGTAGCCGTGTGGTCTTCGGCTCTCAAAACCACTGGTGGTCGACGGTCGCCCTCTGCGGGTCCGCACAGAACGGAATATTGAATTCCGGTAACGAGGAGATTATAGCAGAGGGTGGTTCGCTAATCAAGCAGGCGAATTGGGCGCGAAGAGTTCAGCAATGTGTGGGCCAAGTAGGGCTAAAGCAAGGACGCGAGGCTAACGTAAGGCGATCGATAGCCCGTCTTGATCATGTCTGCTAACACCTGTTCGCCATCCGCTAGTGGCAAGATGCCTGTGCGCACTGCCTGCGTCAACACACCAAGCGTTCCTGACACGATGACCCCGAGTTCACGCCCAACTGCCCGCGCTCGAGCGTTCATGCGACAAGAAGGTCCATTCCCGTTGCTTCGCCATCGCCAGGCAAGAAGCCGCGCCCCGGTGAATCCCAGACGGCAGTTCGGCGAAGAGACCCGATTCCTCGTCACCCGATAACCCGGTCAAGCGCTACATCGTCGCTGTTGAACGGATAGATATGAGCTTCGATCCCCTCGTAAGAGGCCGCGTCCTCGGCCGGGCAGTCATGAATCTCGGCTTAGACCTCGGTCGAAATGCGCAACTTAGCGAACACCACGCGGAGAATGTCCAGCCTGCCGACCGAGGCGAAGTTGGACATGACGGTCGTGTTAGCGATGACGGACATTAGCCCCGCCGCTCGCCAAGCACCCGGCCCAGATCCTCGACCTCTTGCCTTGCCTCCGCCTCGTCGGCCCGTCCCAGGCGCAGTTGCGCACCGCGCTCAACCAGCAATGCCTTCATCCGGTCCAAGCTGACGCCGGCGAGATGGGCCGCGTGAGCAAGCGAGATATGTTCGGTTTCGTAGCGGTGTGCGGCCAACTCCACACGCAACTGCGGCTTTTCGCGCAGAAGCGCCCGCAGCGCATCCGGCAAGGGAGACGTTGATCTCGGCTTGATGCGCGTTATAAAGGGCCCGGGCCTGCCGGATGGCGCTCGCGGGTAGGTCGGGTCGTCGAGCCGCTGCTTGAGGCCGCCGACCTTCTCCAAAACAGCCAACACAAGGAACTCGTTTAGCGGCCAGGCGAACCCTTGCTTCGGTATGTGGCTAATTCACCGAAGGATTTGGGACACCCGAGCTGAAGCGGGCGGAGGGTCTTCTCAAGGGCCAGCCGACCAGCCAGGCGTGAGCATAGCAAGCGTGCAGGGTGTCCGTGGATGCTGAAGCGGATGGCCTTGATAACAATGTGCCTACTTCGCGTCAGACTGGTTCCTGGGCACCAGTTCTGCTGTGTGGAAGAAGTCCCGCAGATCCTCCAGATCCGGAAGTATCGGTCTCGTATCTTGCAAGCCCTGGATCTCGACACGCGCAACCGTTGTCTTGCCGAACTGCGGCTTCTCCGTCAGGACCGTCACATCGACGTCGTTGCATGGCTTGCTGACCGGGTTCCAGCGATAGCTCATACCGTCCTGGATAGGGCCTTTCAGGGCCACGACCTGGGTGTCGAATCCCCTGCCGGCGTCCGCCGCTGGCAGATCTCATCTGCCAGTAAATGTGACGCTGTCTCTCCCCTTTTCTCTCGTCGGGCTGCTATTCTGCCAATACGGCGGCTGGTCTCATCCTGGAGTCAGAACTCGCCCGATCCGATCCTTCCACTTCCATCTCGCTCGGTTCGGCTATCCCCTTGCGCACGGCAAAAAGCGCGGCCTGGGTCCGAGTGTCGAGTTGCAACTTAGCGAGGACGTGGCTCACGTGCGTCCGCACCGTCCTTTCACTGATCTCGAGGCGTCTCCCGATGGCGCGATTGCTCAACCCCACTGCAAGACACTGGAGGACCATTGTCTCGCGCTGGGTGAGCGACTCGTGAACCGGTTCCCGCTCGCGTCGACGACCGACTTCCAGCAGCAGCCTCCGCGCCAGTGCAGAATCAATCGAGGTCTCGCCTCTTGCCACGCGGCGGATCCCGCGCACCAATTCGGCCGCCGAAGAGTCCTTGAGCAGGTAGCCAGCGGCGCCCGCCCTGATCGCCTGCAGCACATCATCGTCTGCACCGGTTCCGGTCAGCACGAGCACCGCTGATTCGCGTCTTGCGGCCGTGATCTGCCGCGTAGCTTCGATTCCGTCCATCAGGGGCATTCGCAAGTCCATCAATATCACATCCGGCTCCAGTTCTCTGGCGCATGACACTGCCTCTTGCCCGTTACGCGCCTCACCAACGACCTGGAAGCCAGGGACCTCGTAGAGCAAAGCGCGAATGCCCTTGCGCACGAGCTCATGGTCGTCTACGACCAGGATGCGGGTGGGATTCCTCGAGGATTCGAGTGCGTCGTCGGTCATTGAGACGTCTTAACCTCACCCGCTTGCTTCTGCCGTCGGATATGTTTCCGCTGCCCCTTCGAGGCTCGCTTGGGCCTGTCTGATGCGCGTCGATGAGCCACGTACGTGGTAGACGCGCTCGTCGGGTGAGGAACCGCGGGCGCGGGCAAAGCGGCTGCCCGCTTGAGTTCGATCGCCTGCTCACCTTCGGTGTCGGTATCCGTCACGGTATTCGCTCCTGTTTGAGAACTGTTGTGTGCCGTTTGGGGGCGCATTCTGCTATTGATCGCTTTGGCGGCTCTCTCTCTCGACTGCACGTACCAAAGGCATGGCGCCTCGGCGAGGATACAGGTTGACCGCGTGCGCACCGACGTCAATCAGCAGACCGAGTCCGAGTCCGAGCCATTCAGGGCCCGTAACGCCTTCCCCAACCACCATCAAGTACGCCCAGGTCGTCCAGGGGAACAAAACGGCGCCGGCCAGTGGCCAAACCAGTGGCGGGAAGGCGAGAGCAGCCGGCTGCGGCCACCCTTCGAAGGTCAGCCTAATGCGCCCTGGATCTGCGCACCAAACCAGGATGGCCAGCCGTGGACCGAGCATAAGCAGCGTGGTTACCAGATAGCGCACGCTTTCCTCCTCAAATACACTCTTCCACTACGCCACGCCAGCTTCCGGCAGACAAGCCGCGCGTAATTCACTTGTGGAGCACCCCTTCAGCAAGAAGACGTCCGCGCCGGCTTCGAGCGCAGACGCACGGTCGGTGGCGTACAGTGTCAGCACCACGATTCGGACCTCGGGCCACCGGCCCCTGATCATCTTGATCGCTTCCAGCCCTTCGGGCTCCGGCTTTTGCAATTCCATCACCACGACATCGGGACGCAGCAACACCGCTTTTTCGATCGCGGTCTGGCTGTCGCTGGCCTCATCGATAATCTCGATCTGCCTGCCGGATTCGGCGCCGGCGAACCCGCCAGCGGCGCTATCACTCCAATGCATGGCCGTCAGCAAGGCATGCAGGCTCCGTCGTGCCCTCGGTTGGTTGTCGATAATCAGGACACGGCTCACGATCTGGCCCAGAGACAGTCGGTCCCAGTGAAGGGATAGGGCGGGCGCCACTCACGGTCACCGGTCTTGTCCAGGTTGGTCGACATGGCCCGTCCCGCGTAGCCGTCGGTGCATGTCACGGTCAAACCTGCGGGCGGCGTGCGGGTGGGCGTATCTGCAATGCGAGCTTCGTCGCCCCATCTGAGTTCTGCTTGCACATCGTCATCTACGGTTACCATTTGCTTGCCTCCCGGCTTCACAACACGCCAGATTGCCAGCGCTGACGATTGTGCCTAGCTGGCGCTTTCTTGCTCGTCGCGGTGCTGGCGCATCCAGCGAATGCTCTGTGACTCCGCGTGGTATTCGGTGTAGCCGTACCTGCGTTGCAGTAGGCTTGCAAGCCTGCCGGCTTTGCCTTCGATGCCGGCCACCTCGTCGTCTTCGATCCGGCTCCACCAGACCTGAATCAGGTGACTGACCTGCTTCCACCGACTCTCGGACAAGTCTTCGCTAGTCGTCGTGAGTGCCAGCTTGTTCACCGACCAATAGTCGACGGGGAAGATCTCCGGTAACGCCTCTCTGGTCCCGTCGACCGCGGCCTTCGGGTCCACGTCGCTGGGATGTGATTCTGGTTTTTCGGTTTCCATGCTGCGGCTCCAATCGGCTGCGCGTGTGGTGGCTCCGCCACCGGAGCGCTCGTTTGCCTACTTACCACCGTACCAGCATAGCGTACGGAAGCGCCGGTGTCGTCAGCGCGAACGATAGAATGCGCCCTGTGCAAAAGATTGTCCCAAAGAGTAAGGCGGATCATTTGTTGCGGGCGGTTTGGCGTACGTTGGGGGGAGGGGACGGCTCCGTACCTTCGCTACCAGTCTCAGCGGTGTCGCGGGCCTTAGCTCCCAGGGTCCTCAGCCGGGTGGGGATCCTGCCCGCGCGGAATTATGCTCTCCGCCTCTTCGGTCAGGCGGTTCAATCGCTCAACGAGGCTTGCCTGGACCGGCGTCAAGTGGCCGTTGTTCCTCGCAACTGCCCCCTGGATGGTCGCCACCTGTATCTTGTGCTGTTCGACGCGTTCGCTATCCGTAGACCTACCTGCGGTTACTGGCACGGCTGGGGAGAGGAGCTCGCTCAGCACAATTTGGACCACGGCTGCGAGTGGGACTGCGAGCAGCAGTCCGACGATGCCGAGCGGCTTCGTCAATACGAGCATCATCACGATTGCGAGCATGGAGTTGTAGCGCCGGTGGCCAAGTAATCGAGGCGCGACGATCGACTTCAGGACCAGCAGGACAACCAGGGTATACAACGCCGCGGCAGCTCCGAGGGCCGGCCCGCCGATGAGTCCGACGAGGGCGGCCGGAATAATCGCCAGGGCCCAGCCGAGCAAGGGAATCAGCGCAAAGACAGCCGCGAGTAGGGCCACGGTTACGGGTGCATCGAGGCCCAGTAGCCTGTAGCCCAGGGCCAACAGAATACCGGACGCCACAAACTGGAGTGCGGTGCTACGCAGGTAGGCGCCCACTCCGTCCTCGATGCCCTGCCAGATGCCGCGCGCTCGGATGCGGCGCTCGGCCTGTAGCATCGAGAGCCAGAGCCGCTCGAAGCGATCACGGTCGATGCTCCAGTAGATGCTGAGCACCAGCACCAGAGCGATCCGGCTGAACGCTTCGACCACCCCTAGGGTGAGCCCAAGTCCGGTTTGGATAAGCTGCAAGTTCAGCGCGCTTTGCACGGCCCCATAAACCTCATCCGGCTGGGGGATCTGCTGAGCAATGAACTGCTGCAAGGGGCTTCCCGCCGGCCACGCGGTGCGGAGCTGCTCCCAGGCGGCCGCGAACCCTCTGCTCGCGGCCTGGCCCTCGACGATCAAGGCGTCGCTCAGCAAAAACAACAGGCCGCCCAGCAGGCCCAGGCCGATCAGGTAGGTCAGGCTTACCGCCAGCCCGCGTGGCAGCCGACGTGAGGAGAGATAGTCAATGGGCCGCCGCATGGCGGCAGCCAGGGCCAGGGCAAAGACGAAGAGCATCGCCACACTGCGGAATTGCCATAGCAGGAACACCCCGGTCAGGGTGGCGAGCACCAGTGCGAAGTAGCCAAGCGTCTTGTTCACGCGGTCTCCTCGGCCTCTACTGCCTGCGCCAAGAGGCTTTCGAGGCTCAGAGCCGCTACCTCGACCAGGTCCTCGATCCGGTCCCCTTCCGCGTCCTCTGCGTCTTGCTTGTAGCGCATTTGACTGCGGACATCCTGTACGAGGTCATGGGCGCGGTAGCGGAGCATGCTGGCCCGGTCTCGCCCGACGGGCTGTTTCCCGCGCGCGGTTTCGCGGACAAGGACGGCGTAGTTCAGCAGAATCTGGATCAGTGCGGCGAGGGGAATAGCCAGGACCGCGCCCGGTAGACCGAACAGGGTGCTGAAGGCCAGAATGGCCAGGATCGTTACGACCGGGCTGACGCCGACCGCTTTGTCCATCACCCGCGGCACCAGGAGGTGTCCCTCCGCTTGCTGAATCACGATGGTAGCTACTATTACCCAAATGACCTTGCTCGGATCGACGGAGAGAGCAAGCAGGACGGGCAGCACGGCTCCCAGGATGGGGCCAACAACCGGCACAGCTTCGAAGACACCCGCCAGCAGGCCCAACACCAGGGGCGAGGGCAGCCCGATAATGAGATACGCAATTGTGGCCATCACCCCGACCACGGCGCTCAGGACGGATAGGCCTCGAACATAGGCGCCGATCTTTGTCTCCATCTCGGAGATCAGGTGAAGCCACTCTTCGCGGCGGTCGGCAGCAAAGTGGAGCATTGCGCCGCGAACCATGCGGTCGCCGTCCAGGGTCCAGTAGAAAGCCAGCGCCAGGATGGCCGCGCCGACAAACAGCAGCCGCCATATGATGCCGACGTAGCCCAGGGCTTGCCCCACCGCGCCCAGCGCTAACCCTCCGCCGGCTTGTGGCGGCAAGCTGAGCGTCAGTTGGGCAGGGAGTTGCTGTGCCAGGCGCTGGACGAGCGCGCTCGACGAGGTTCCGAGCGAAGCGTGGACGCTCTGGTAATAAGCCGGCAGCTTGGCGATGATACCTTTGGCCTGCTCGATCAATAGCGGGGCCAACAGCAGGATGAAGCCGATCAACAGAGCCAGCAGCGCCAAGTAGACAAGAATTACGCCTGCCTCACGACGCACCCCTCGGCGGTTTAGCCAATCCACGGCTGGACGAATGACTGTCCCGAGCACCAGGGCCGAGAACAGGATGAACGCGACGTTATAGAACCGGAATACAAACCAAAAGCCCAGCGCGACGAGCACCGCGCCGAGGGTGGTCAGCACGACGCGCTTGGCGGTCCACTGGCTAACGCTCCCCTCCGTCACAGGGGACCTCATGGTAGGCACTTGGTCACCAGCTGACACGGGTTACCTCGAGACTTGCGAGCGGCGGGAGGCCACTTTCGCCTTGCCGGCTTCCTTCTGCCGCCGCAGATGTTTCCGCTGTCCCTTTGACAGCCCGTCTGGCTCGGCGCCAATCCTCACACCGCCGAATGGGGTCGAAGCGATCCCGGTCGGTCGGGGGGCGGGCGCCGCTTCCGGTATCGTCGCCCTTCCTGTTTCGAGCTTTTCCTCAGCCTGGTCCTTCGTCTCTGCCATCAATCTCCCTCCACTCCTGTTGGGTCGCCAATTCAGCGCACAGCTGTCGCTACCAGACCTACTTTAGCTCACTCGCGGGGTCTTGTCGTCAGCACAAGCGATGGGCTTCTCCCCGACATATGCTGCTACTGAGGGGACAGGTGCGTCTACTTTTGTTGTGCTACATTTGAGGCAGGCACAGGCGACCGACAGAACGCGGGTAAGGGTCTACATGGAGGAGATCGGGCCCGGCACGAGCATTCATGCGAATCGCTCCAACAAATGGCGCCTGTTAGCTGTCGATCGCATCGCCGGCTGGCTCGCGGCGGCCGATCGTCGTGCCACTGGAGACCTGAAGCCCGGTGAAATCCCGAGGTGTCGTGTTCGCCCCAATGCAGCAGTTGCGACCGATGACGGTGCCAGCGGGTAGGCGGGCGCGCTTTCCGACGACGGTGATGCCGGTGTCCTGGTTCGAGGCTCCACTCCCCGACGTTGCCGGCCAGCTCCAACGCGGCGTACCAGCAGATCCGGGACCTCCCTTACCTAGCTTTTCTTTCAGTGTGGCCAGCACGTCCGGCACAAGAACCCCTTAGTGTCACGATCCGTTCGCTTCGCCGACGCTCGGACCGGGTCAGTCGGACAGGATGACCTCCACCTGATGCTGAGCGCCGTCATCGTGCAGTTCGACAAGGTTGCCCTCGGTGTTCTGGCCATCCACGGTCATGCCCGCCCGACCCGCGCCAGCAGTCCGCCTCTCGTTGCGCACCCGGATGTGATACGTCGCCTTGCCGTGGCGATAGTCGGCCTCGTAGCCGGGCCAAGCTGGCGGGATGCGCGGCTCGATGACTAGTCCTGGTGCGGTGCAGCGCAGGCCGAGAATCCCTTCCAGTCCGAGGCGGTACATCCAGGCCGCCGAGCCCGTGTACCAGGTCCATCCGCCGCGGCCGGCGTGCGGCGCGACACTGTACACATCCGCCGCGATCACGTAGGGCTCGACCTTGTAGCGGTCGACGTCGACGGGAGTCTCCGCATGGTGGATCGGGTTGAGCATGCGGAAGAGGCTTTCCGCCGTTTCCGCCCAGCCCAGCTCAGCGCAGGCCCACGCACTCCACACAGCCGCATGCGTGTACTGGCCTCCGTTCTCTCGGGTGCCCGGTACATACCCCTTGACATACCCGGGGTCGCGCGGCGTCCTATCGAAAGGCGGGGTGAACAGCAGAATCAGGCGGTCGTCCACGCGCACCAGGCGTTCGAGCACAGCTTGCATGGCCCGCTCCGCGCTGGCAGGATTCCCAGCCTGCGATAACACTGCCCATGACTGCGCGATGCCGTCGATCTGGCACTCGACGTTCGTGCTCGAGCCCAGTGGCGTCCCGTCGTCGTAGAAGGCGCGGCGATACCAGTCGCCGTCCCAGCCGTTCTGCTCCAGGGCCAGCTGCAGCGCCGCGGCTCGGTCGCGATAGCCCTTGCCCTGTGTGGTGTCGCCCTGGCGCTCCACCAGGGCTGCAAAACGCACCAGCGTCGCGTACAGGAACCAGCCGAGCCAGACGCTCTCACCTCGGCCTGCGGTGCCGACGCGATTCATGCCGTCATTCCAATCCCCGCTCCCCATCAGTGGCAGGCCGTGGCTGCCTGGGGTCGACCCGCGATCGAGCGCCCGGCGGCAATGGTCCATCAGGCTGGCACTTCCTGCCGCCGTGGGGTAGTGCCCGTAGCGGTCCTCTTCGTTCGCTGCAAGCGGGAGCGCATGCAGGAAGGGGGCCCGCTCGTCCAGGATGGAAACGTCACCCGTGGCTTCAACATAATGGGCCGTAACAAACGGCAGCCACAGCAGGTCGTCTGAACAGCGCGTGCGCACTCCCCGGCCTGAGGGGGGGTGCCACCAATGCAGCACGTCGCCTGCCTCAAACTGGCGTCCGGCCGCGTTAAGGATCTGTTCGCGGGCCAGCGCCGGCGCCGCATGAATCAGCCCCATGACATCCTGCAGTTGGTCTCGGAAACCGAATGCGCCGCTCGATTGGTAGAATCCGGTGCGCCCCCACACCCGGCAGGAGAGGCTCTGGTAGAGCAGCCACCGGTTCAGAAGCAAGTCCATGGCCGGTTCCGGCGTGCGAACCTGCACCGCAGTCAGGAGATCGTTCCAGAAGCCGTTCGAAGCCTGCCATGCCTGTTCAACGGCGTCCGGCTCCTGGAAGCGGCGCGCCAAGGCGATCGCTTCTGCTCGATCCTCGCCCTGGCCGAGCAGGAACCAGATTTCGTCGCTGCCGCCCGGTGCCAGATCGATGTGCAACTGGAGCACAGCACACGGATCGAGACCGGCCTGGACGACGCCGCTCAAACCGATGCGGCCCAGGGCGGCAGGGCGTTGTAGCGTGCCACCGCGGCCAAGAAACTCGCTGCGATCCGTTGTCAGGCCGTGGAGCCGGCGGTTCGGCGCCGCGAACGCAACGCGCTCGCCAAACTCGGGATGCCAGGGATTGAACGCCAGTAGCGCTTGGCTGCTTTCGTCAAAATCGGGCGTGACATATTGCGACTCCGCGGCGCGCATTGTCCCAAGCACCCATTCCGCATAGAAGGTGGCGGTGATCCGCCGCGGCAGCTCCGTCGCGTTTTCCAACCGCAAGTGGATGATCTTGACCGGTGCGTCAGGCGGGACGAAAAGCCGCAAGCGCTGCCGGAGCCCGTGGCTGTTGTGTTCGAAACTGGTCGAACCGGCACGGTGCCGCACCAGATAGGCCAGGTCGCTCCCGGCCGGTTGCGGCGACGGGGTCCAGACCTCCGCCGTTTCCTCGTCGCGCAGGTAAAGCACCTCGCCCGGTGGATCGGTGACGGGGTCATTCGACCAGGGCGTCAGCCTATTCTCGCCGCTGTTCAGTGACCACGTGTAACCGCTGCCCGACTCCGAGACGAGGAACCCAAACGAAGGATTGGCCACTACGTTCACCCAGGGCACCGGAGGCAGTCGCCCGCGATCGAGGTAGATAATGTACTCCTCGCCATCAGGGCTGAAGCCCCCGAGGCCGTTATCAAAGCTCAGCCCGTCCGGCCGTGTAACCGGTGCGAGGGACAGCGACGCTACCTCGCCCGGAGGGGTTGGCGCAAAGGGCGGTAGCTGTGCCGGCAGCCGGCGCAGCAGCGCCAGCGCATCGGTCAAGTCTCTCGAATCGGCATCCAAAACCACGCGTGCCGCGGTCTGCAACAAGATGTCGTCGCCTTCATTCAGCTGCTGGGCTTGCACGATGAAGATGCCGCCGCGCCGATTGACCCAGATCTCGCTGTCCGTCTGCACCAGGAGGCGCTGAATCTGGTCGCGCAGTTCTTGATTGTAGCCGGACGGCTGCATGTTGAGAATCACCAGGTCGATCTTCAGGCCACGCTTGCGCCAGTACGCATGGGCCTGCACCAACTCCCGGATGACCGCCAAGCGCTCTTCGCCAGAGATTCGTACGAGAAGGATCGGGTAGTCGCCTGAAATCCCATATGCCCACAGGCCAGGCTGGCCGCGTGTGTTCGCAGCCAGGAGCGACGGCTCTGCTCGTAAGCCCTGATAGGGGTAAAGCAACGCGGATATAAAGCGTTCTCATTCTTGTACTTTTAACAATTATGTCGGATCTGAATGCTCAGAGAGCGATATACAGGATGACCACTGACATCCCTGCTTCGATCACAACGCCCGACAGTGTAACAACATCGATTGGTACACTGAGGTTTTTTGACGGCTTTCCCGATGCTCCTACTGTTCAGAAGGTTTATGACAACCTTAATTTCCAGCGCGGCGTGCAGGCATTCCTGACAGCTTTGCCAGCTGCATCGATGTTTGCAACAAGAGAAGGTTACCGCACTTTTGGACCGGAAAACAAGACCATCCTTATTGCTGAATCCTTCCTCGATTCCCGAACCTTGTACCTTGTGGCGAACAGTGAGACAATCTACCTGACAGTCTGGGCAAACACCAAAGATGGTCCGCTGGTCATTGATGCACCACCCGACATGCTCGGATTCATAGATGACTTTTGGTGCCGTTATGTTATTGACATAGGCAGAACTGGCCCGGATAAGGGCAAAGGAGGAAAATATCTCCTTCTACCTCCAGGCATACAGGAGATATTCCGGGCGGATACTTCATCGCACGCTCGCCCACCTTTGGGAACTTTGTCTGGTTGAGGGGCTTTATCCATGACGGTGACAAAGAAGCCACTGTGAAAAATATGAAAAAATACTTTCGTATTTACCCGCTGGCACAGGCAGCAAATCCACCCAAAATGAATTTTATTAACATGTCCGGTAAATATTACAGCGTGATTCCTGCAAACGATGCGTCCTTCTTCGATGGGGTGAACCAGGATCCAGGAGGAGCCACTCGATGCAGTTGACCCGGAAACACGAGGCTTACTTGCATCCATCGGTATCCGGAAAGGAAAACCTTTCTCACCTGATTCACGCTTAAAAGGTATCCTTGCTGATGCTGCTGCAGTAGGCAATGCAACAGCCCGCACAATTCTCTTCGACACACGCGACAAAGGTGCTACATATACAAGGACAGTAGGTGGAAAGTGATTTTTTGGAGCGATGACTATAATTTTTCGCCGGGCGGGGTGCTCGATCTCGATGCACGGACCTATACCTTTTACGGGGGTACAGGGATCTCCCCTGCGACGATGGTGAAAATGGTAGGAGCCGGCTCACAATATGCCATTACCGAACATGATGCTTCGGGTCAATACCTGGACGGTGCAAAGAATTACAGTCTTCATCTCCCGCCAAACGTACCGGTAAAGGACTTCTGGTCCTTGATTATCTATGATCCTCAGACGCGCTCCATGTTGCAGACTGACCAAAAGTCTCCCGGCACAGGCAGTCAGAGAAAAGGACTAGTCATTAATCCCGATCAGTCTGTGGATATTTATTTTGGTCCGGTTGCCCCTTCCGGCATGGAAAATAACTGGATTCAGACCATCCCTGGCAAAGGATGGTTCGCCATGCTTCGACTCTATGGCCCGCTCGAACCCTGGTTGATAAGAAATGGCGGCCGGGGGAGATTGAATTGGTCAAATAATGACGATTGGTTATAAACTCCTGGAGTCAAGGCAACCATTTTGAATTTCCGGGTTTATCATTTGAGATTCACTCTTATTTCTGTTCTTATAATTCAGGTATAACGATCCAAAACAATACATTTAATTTCAAATTCATTTAGATATGAAGGAATTATTGTCTTCGGTTATATTCCTGTTTGCGATAGCAGGTTTTTCGCAACAAATACCACAGAAATATTTCGTTGCATTCACTGATAAGAATGGAACGCCATATTCAATAACCAATCCCCAGGCATTCCTGACGCAAAGGGCAATCGACCGGAGGGCAGCTCAGGGAATTCCCATCATTGAGGAAGATCTGCCGGTAAATCCGACATATGTTGCTGGTGTCCAGCTATAGGTGTCCAGTTTTTACCCGTTGCAAATGGTTTAATGGCATCACAGTAGAGGTTAATGATGATGCGGTATTATCATCAATCCAGGCGCTTCCCTTCGTACAAAGTGTTACAAGGGTTACTTCATATAATTCAAAAAAGGGGCCCGAAATGGATTGGAAATGCTTACGCGAGGAAGAACTTCGGGAAACCGGGGGTAACGAGGTAAACCAACCGCCGGCTTCATCTATGAATTATAATTATGGACCATCATTTAATCAAATCCATATGCTGAATGGGGATCTTCTTCATGATATGGGTTACCGGGGCCAGGGGAAAGTCATTGCGGTACTCGATGGAGGTTTTAAACATGTAGATACAGAGCCATGCTATGACAGTCTTTGGGCAAACAATCAAATTCTTGGAACCCGGGATTTTGTGAATCCCGGCGGAAATGTCTTTCAGGAAAACAGCCATGGAACGGCTGTTCTGTCAACCATGGGATGCTGTATTCCGGGTGCATTGATCGGTACGGCCCCTAAAGCATCTTACTGGCTTATCCGGACAGAGGACATGAATAGCGAGAATATTGTCGAGGAATACAATTGGGTAGCTGGAGTGGAAATGGCTGACAGTGTCGGTGCCGATGTGATCAATTCTTCAGTCGGATATACCACATTCGATAACGGTTGGATGAACCATACCTGCGAAGATATGAACGGTTACACAAACCCTTCGACCAGAGGGGCAAATATTGCAGCAAATAAAGGAATGGCGCTAAGTATAGCTGCCGGCAACGATGGTGGTTCCTCCTGAACATGTGTCAGTTCACCATCAGATGCGCTGGAAGCATTGAGTATTGCCGGAACGGATGCTTCAGGCAATTATGCTTATTTTAGTTCCACAGGAATTGTTAACGGAAATTATGTAAAGCCCAACATTGCTGCGCAGGGGCTATATCCATGGGTTGCATATCCCGACAGCGCAATGGGTGGCGGAATCGGCACTTCATTTTCCTCTCCTATTAATGCCGGAATGATAGCTTGTTTGTGGCAGGCAAGGCCTAACCTTGATCAACACGCGTTACGGATGGTGATCCAGGAAAGCGCGAGCCAGTTTGCAAATCCGGATATTTATCTGGGCTATGGAATCCCGGATTATTATAATGCCCTGACCATTACGAAAGTCATCGAACACAGGGAGAACGGTTTCCAGGTCTATCCAAACCCGTTTTCAGATTCTTTTACCATATTATCAGGCTCTGCTATGTCAGGAAATGTGGAGATCAGTCTTATTTCCATTACCGGCCAGATTATTCAGAAGAGAGACAGGACAATCGCTGCAGGTGAGAGCAGTCCCATCATCATAAACGATCTTTCATTGATAAAACCTGGAATATATCTTCTGAAAATTTCATCCGGAGGTGCTGTAGCGTATAGGCAATTGATAAAATTGTAAAGAGAAATAACAGTAGTTATGAAACGCCCGGTTTACATACTTATGTTGTTTTTCTGTCTGACAATTGACCTCTCTGCTCAATGGGAACGAGTTACCACGGTTCCCTTTGGCGGCAATGATTATTCTTTAGCCGTCAGCGGAAACACTATTTATCATGGGACATTCTTTGGGCTCTTTCGTTCTTTAGATAGTGGAAGCACATGGTCAACGATAAATTTTGGAGCAGTCGACTCTTGTGTAAAAACAATAATTATTGTCGGGAATTTCATTTACCTGGGCACTCCAGCGGAAGGAGTATTTGTTTCCGGTGATGCAGGCCTTACATGGGAAGCCAGAAACAACGGGCTTACCAACGTGGCTATTCATTGTTTCACTTTTGCAGGATCAAGTTTATTTGCAGCCACCGATGGTGGTGTATTTGTATCTGATGATGAAGGTACTTCCTGGGCATCAGTGAATACCGGGATCACAAATCCGGAGATCAGGACCATTACGAACCTCGGTGGAGTTTTATTTGCCGGAGTTACGGCAGTGGAGTATATTGTTCAAATAATAATGGTCAAGCCTGGACCGTGAAAAATAACGGGCTTGGTTCATGGTATATAACCCACCTTTTTACTTATGGAACTATAATTTTTGCGGGCACGAATGGAGGAATGTATAAATCAACCGACAATGGAAATACGTGGGAAAATGCAAACCTTGGTGAGCCAGGAGTTTTGTGTTCCATATCGGATAATGGCTTTCTCTATATCGGGACGAATGGATCAGGTGTTTATTATTCATCGGATAACGGTGACACATGGACAGGGTGGAATGACGGTTTTCAGAATCAAAATGTATACTGTCTGGGAGTATGCGGTGATGAGATTTTTTCAGGTTTATGCTGTGGTTTTGGATTATGGAAAAGAGAACAACTCAGTGTCGGTATATACAAAAAGAATCACTCTGATAACCTGTTGATATTCCCCACCCCGGCCATTGATATGTTATATTACAGTTATTCCGGTAATAATTCCCTTAAATATACTTTGATTCTGTGAACCTATCCGGAGAGGTT
>CAWEMM010000006.1:0-1907500 GCA_963810095.1 uncultured Chloroflexia bacterium
GTTCTGCCGGGTATAGCCGTATTTATCCTGCAAGGCGTCTGCCAACCGCTCTGCGTGTCCGCCGATCCGTTCCAGATCCTCATCGGTGAGCTTGCCCCACCATTTTCTGCTCTGTTCACACACCAGGCGCCATGTAGCCTCATCAATGTCGTTGTTCATGTCTTGTCTCAAGGCTTCGGGAAGTGCTGGCGAACTTTCGCCACGATCTGGCGCTCTGTCATTTTGTCCGTGGTTTCAACGTCAACGATTCGCCCACTAAGTCCGTCTCGCGAGTCGCTGTTGAAGCTCACCCTTTGCCTCACCAGGACCAAAGATCAAAATAGCGTCCGCCTCTCGTATGAGCGCGATGACCCTGTCGTAGTACCGGCTGAGCTGGTTTTCAAAGCGCCTGTCTTGTTGATCCTCTTCCAATGAGGTCCCGGGTCCATCGGACCGCGTGCCCCCGAGTACCGGACATGCTTTTCCATGTCCGACGTGATATGTTCGGTCTTCTCTTCGTCTCCGGAGAGCATGACGATGCTGGCCTGGCTATGATCAATCCACAAACCCGCTGCGCTCTTCATAGACTTGTGCTCCTTCGCGGAGGCTGGCTTCGCGGCTTATTCGTTCGACTCGCCGGCCGGTGTTAGGTTGGCGGCCTTCTCCTTCTCCCTCTTATCCTTCGACGCCTCGCCCGCAGCCTTTACCTTGGCCATCTGAAGGGCCATTGCGCCGCCGGGTTTTCGCCCTGCCTGCTTGAGCCGCCGCAGGTGCGTCCGCTCGCTCTTCGAAGCGCGCTTCGTCTTGGTCCTCTTGACTTCTTCTGCCATGATTAGGAACTCCTTATTCTGTTGGTGTACTTTGGAGAATGCCTTCCCCCGTGCAGGACATAACTGAACGGGGTCTGGGTGTCGCCGGTGCCAAGGCCGGGTGTTGAGTAACTGGGAGGACGCCCGAAGGCTCGCCTGACGGGCGCCCTCGCAGTTATTAGTTGCATGAGGCACAGCGGATGGGTCGCGAGGCCGGCGTCCTGCTGTGGGCACGGTGAGATGTGCGTTGCGCACATATGATTACTCCTTCGCCCAACGGGCGATGCGGGCGGCGTAAGCGCGAATGCCCCTGGCGTCGGTTTCCGTGCTGAACGATCGATCAAGCACGGGCAACAGGGCGAAAGCCAGGACTGCTAGAACGGCAATGATGAGGGGAATGTGCATGTTATGCTCCTACGCTCCGGCAAAGGTCCTAAATCACAGCGATGGTCAGATCCTACTCCGCGACTCCCATGACCCCCGGCCGCATCGCAGAGTCGGCAGCCACAACGATCATGTCCTCCCCGATGGTGAGCACCTTATCGCCGGCGATTGTCCGAATCTCGCCCACGGTGTTCATGGCCGGGGGGACAGACAGGGAGGTCAGGGCGAAGGTAATTGGGTCGAATTCATAATCACGCACCTCGCCCACGTGCTCCCCGTTCTCGGTCAGCACCTTGCTACCGATAACCCCGCGCTTGGCTTTCACCAGGGCGACGGCTTCGGGAGCGTCCGCGGGAGTCCGGGCGTCGGCCTCTGCATCGATCGTAACGGCGTCGTCACCCACGCCATGTATGGCTGCAGTCGATACCCACAGCCGTTCGCCACCTAGCATCCCCATGCCTCCGCTACGAAGGCGCAGCCAGCCGACCGCCTTGCGCTCAGGGTCAATGACCAGATCGTCGATCTTACCGATTTGCTTGCCCTCCGCCATCGTGATGACGGGCAAACCCTTTATGAATTCGTAGCGCGCCATGTTTCACTCCTAATCTCGGTTCCTCTGGGGCCCAGAAGATGGGCTTCCTTGCCATTCTTAGCATAGCGGAATGAGATCGTCCTGTCGTCAGCGCAAACGCTACGCTTTTCGCAGCAAAAGGGTCGACCTTTCGGGTGGCGCCTACAGCTTTTGTTGTATGCTGTTTGGGGGCTACTCCACACTGCGGAGATTACCTTGACCAGGCCGAGCGTATCCACACGCCAATGCGAAGTAACGAGGCCCCTAACACCAGCAAGAGCAGAGACGGCACCCCGGCATCTTGTAGGGTGGCCCCGCCTGTAACGGGCAAGGTGGTGGGTCTGATCGGCACGTCCAGATGCGAGATCAAGGTCTGGTCGCTCGTGCCGCTTGCCGGGTTGAAGACCATACCGTCCACCGGGATGAAGGTAACGCTTTCGCTCGACGTATTCAGAACCACGAGGTCGGCCGTCCCAGTGTAGGGGAGCAGTTCTGAATGCACCGTATCGCTGATCGGTTTGAAGTTCTCGAACGTGACCTTGACGCTGCCCTGGGAGACTGCGGATTCAAGGGTGTTGGTAGGCACTGGCGAAACTGTGAGCTTGAGGGAGTCACTATAGATCTGTTGCGCCAGGACGTAGCCAACGCCGGCGACATCATGGAAAGTCCCATCGGCGGCACGCCAAATGGCCAGTTGAGTCAGCAGGGTGCGGCGCTGTCGTCGGCGCAAACGCTAGGTCCTTCACTGCAAAAGGCGCGGCTTTGTGGCGTTGCTCGCGGCTTTGGATGTACGGTGTTTGGTGTATTTTTGGGCATAACCTTTCATAATCACTCCTTCAGCGCACGATTTGGACATCGCCGGAAGGACTAACACGGACTCTTCGCCGATCTCTTCGCCTGGCTGGCCAGATAGACCGCCTGGCGCAGCCGGTTGATCCCGCCCATCGGCCGATGCTCGGCCAGGGCATTCCAGGGCGAGAACGCCATCGTCTCACATTCTTCGGCCAATTCACGCCCCTCCGGCGAATCGAGGTCCTGGACACCGATCGTGAGCGTTGCTACAGGGATCGGCTGCGAGACCTCTTCATCCCACTCGACGGACGTATCTTCGACCGGCATCGCTACCGGGTTCGTCTGAGGTTGAACTCGGAAGTCGAAGACGGCTTCCTGGGTTTTCAGGTACCTGCTCAGGGTCTGGGCCAGGTAGTCGTTGCGCTTGCCCTTGGGAGCGCTGGGTGGCGCCGTCGCTCCGAAGCGGGGCACGAGCGAGTATTTTACGGCGTGACCGCCGGCCGTTCCGGCGGGACCGAGCCAGTAAGGCGAGCCGCTCCAATACGTCAGGAGCGGGCTTGCGACGACTTCGAGCAGGATTTCGGTGGCGCTCGTCGCGTGCCGGGGGTGGAAGAGCGCAAGCCAGGCCGCGGCCAGCAGATCACCGGCCATCGACGCGGGACGGATGACGCCGCTCAGGAGTCCCGTGACGATCTTGCGACTCCGACCGTGGAAAAGCGCAAGCCACGTCGCAGCCACCAACTCGCCCATCGCGCGCGGCTTTCCGCGGATGTCGAAGAACTTCACGTATTCGGCGGGCGTCCCGAACGGGAACACCGGGTGGTTGACGGTCAGGAAATCCTGGCAGCGGCCTAAGGCGCCGGGGATAGCCGGGGCACCCTCCACATCCAGCAGCTTGATCGCCATCCCGCCGCGATGCCCAGAGCATCAGGGGCCATGGTCTCCGCCGCGTTGGAGAAGCGGACGATCGCCTGAAAGGTCCTATTTGGCTGGTGGAAAACGCCATGACGCAAGCCGTCGGCTACATCGTCGCGTATTGTGAACACCCCCCGAACACAACCGGTCGCCTTGGCATGCTGGCCGCGGCGCATATGGCCCTGCCGGGGCTCCATCCGCTCGATGGCCAGCCTGACCATGTCCACGATGAGCTTCGCCTCGCCCGGCTCTGGATACTCGCAGTTCAGCTCGGGGTTCATCAACAGATCCTCTCACTTATCCGGGGACGGGCCATGCCCCGAAAGGCAGCACCCGTCCGCCGGAGTCCGCTGGCACTCCTCACCGAGCGGTCCGAGTTGCTTGCAGGCCACCCATCAGCGCGTCGCTTCGTGAATGGCACCCTTGACGGTCTTCTTCACGTCGTGAGCGGCACCCTCAACGGTCTTCGTCATCGCGTGAATGGCACCCGTCACGGTCTTCGTCATCTCGTGAATGGCACCCGTAACGGTTTTTGTCAATTCGCGAGCGACAGTCTTGACGGTCGTCGTCACTTTGCGAGCGGCATCCTTGGCATCGTTCTCGGCGTCGTGAGCGGCATCTTTGACGGTCGTCGTCACCTTGCGAGCGGCATCCTTGGCATCGTTCCCAGCGTCGTGAGCGGCATCCTTGACGGTCGCCGTCATTTTGCGAGCGGCATCCTTGACATCGTTCTCGGCGTCGTGAGCAGCGTCCTTGACGTCGTGAGAAGTGTCCTTGACGTCGTTCTTCACGTTGTCGGTGGTGCTCTTGACGTCGTTCTTCACGTTGTGAGCGGTGTTCTTGACTTCGTTCGTCAAGTCTTGGACGGTATCGTTAGCCTTCTGAGTGTTGTCCGACATATCTCTCTCCCGACTGCTGAAATGGCGAGCTGCAATCAGCCAGGTCTACCTGGCACGAGTGTCGAATTGACTTGTTGTCGTCCGGGCGACGCGAGTCGGCCATGAGTAGCGCCACCACCTAGACCAGCACCCAGGCGATCAGGGCTACCCCTTCCTTTTCCTGAGAGACGGCAATTTCCGCCCAACTATCTGGACATTCGCTCGTTCTTTCGTTCACAGACTACCAGAACGGTGCGGCACCGTCGTCAGCGTAAACGCTTGGCTTACCGCATCAAAAAGGCCGCCTTTGCGGCGGCCCTCAAGGCTTTTGATGTACGGTGTTTGGCGTATCAGTTCGGGAACCGGCTCTCGCCAGATCACATTACCCCGGTCTAGCGTCGGATGCGGTTGCGGTTGCGGTAGCCGCCGCCGAAGTGCGCGCCAAGGTCGATGGCCAGACCGAGGCCCAGCCAGAGCCAGTCCTGACCCACGACGCCTCCCGGAAAGACGATGAGATACGCCAATGTCGTCCACGGCACGAGGATTGCGCCCACCAACGGCCAGACCCACGCCGGAAAGGCAAGATTGAGCGGATGCGGCCATGAGGCGAACGCCTGGCTGATGCGGGTCGAATCGACGAACCACCAGGCAACAATGGCCAGCCGTGGCCCCAGCAATAGCAGCGCAGTGACGAGACAGCACATGTTTCCTCCTCGTGAAGGTGTATCGACACGGCGGAGCCGCACTTTAGGCACACCTCCTTAGCGATCAGCCGGACCTGGACGTTTTGGCAACTTCGCCTTGCCCGGGGTTGCACGCCGCCTACGCTCTTCAGCCAGCCGCGTGTCCCCCTTTACTTTGTCCGCTTTTGAAGGCGCTCGATTTCAGCCAGCACATCTTCGGGCTTGGTCTCCATTTCGAGATCGGCCAATTCGCTGTCCTCGTCGGCCTCGATTCCCAATTTGTCCTGGATGATCTCGAGCATTTGCAGCACTCGGGTCAACTCATGCTCGGTCAGCAGACCAATCTGCATGTCCAGATCCACGCGATACTCGGCCTCGCGGCTCAAACGATTTTGGCTGATCAGCACAAAGGTGGACAAGAAAATCGCTTCCAGCGACACGACCATAGTCAAGAGTCCGTACGGAAACGGGTCGAAGGACGGCACTCCAAAACGTCCGGTATTGAGCAAGATCCAGACACTGAACCAGATAAAGTGCGCGTACACAAAGATCATGCGGCCCGAAACCGAGGTGATTGCATCGGCAGTCCGGTCCTGCAGGCCGCGCTTGCGGTCCGCCTCCAGCCGCAGCTTGATAATTGTGCGAATGTTCCGCTCGACGACGTTGCTAAGGCGCGGATTGTCTTCAGCATTGTCTGCCGTTTTCAGCTGATTCAGAAGACTTTGCTTCATAGGACAGAGACCCTTTGGCCTTCCACAGTGCCCTAATCAATAGGATGTGCGGTAACACGCCCGCGGCATAGCATTGCGAACGTCATCCCGCGGGGAAGGCCGGCCGTGCTTAATGCGGCTGGCTAGCCCCCGACCCAGGCGTCTGTCAGGGCGTGTTGCAGGCCGCCAGACGGGATCTCGCGTTGAACGGCATCGGTCCGTCCTACTTTCCTCTGAGCGTGCTCTACTGGGAACGAGCCTTTCTGAAATCGATGTATCCTCGCTCGACGTCCACAGCCATCAGTTGGACCTGAATCCGGTCGCCGACATCCAGGCCTGTGAACCCTTGCACCACCCTGCCTTCAACAGGGATGCTGAGCAACCTGGCCCAGGTGCCCTTCTCGGATGCGCCCGTTACAATGGCGCCAAACTGTTCGCCGATACGGCATTCCAGGAGGAGCGCGGCCGCAGACTTGCCGACCTGCCGTTCGACCTTGTTCGCGGCATCCTCTTCTTCCGTGAAATGCCTGGCCAGCACCTCCAGTTCAGAATAGCTGTAGGGCGCGTCTGCCCCCGATAGGGCGGCCTTCAATAAGCGTTGCGTGACCAGATCAGGATAGCGGCGATTCGGGGCGGTGGAATGGGCATAGTCCTGGACCGCGAGACCGAAGTGGCCCGGAGCTGCGTCCCCGGGCATTTCAGCCAGGTATTCGCCCGCGCCCAGGAGTTTGATCACCGCGAGTGAGAGGTCGGGGAAGCTGA
The DNA here is from genome assembly GCA_963810095.1 of uncultured Chloroflexia bacterium. Classification (GTDB taxonomy): domain Bacteria; phylum Chloroflexota; class Anaerolineae; order CG2-30-64-16; family CG2-30-64-16; genus JALOOB01. The sequence continues at coordinate 6,484 of CAWEMM010000006.1, forward strand.
TCGGGTCGGCGGCTCTCTCCGAGATCAGAAACTCATCCAAGGCTTTTGGATCTGGGTCGCCGGGCAGCGTGCTACCGTGTGCCTGGGCCAGCTCGACAATCCTGCTCCAGCGCTTTGGCGCGCGCACCACTCGACGGATGGAAGGAAATCCCCTCGCGGCGAGATACCGAGCAGTCACGCCGTTGGCTGCGATCATGAAATCCTCGATGATCTGCTTGGCGCGGTTCTTCCCTTCGACTTGGAGATCACAGAGTCGATCGCCGTCAAAGACCGGTTTCGCCTCGATGGTTTCCAGGCTCAACGCCCCGCGTACGTGCCGCAGATTCTTCAGGCCCTGGGCGATCCAGTCCTGCACGCGCAGAGTCGCATCCAGCCCGTTGACGGTCGCGATCCCCTCGGGGAGGGCGCCGTTTCCGTCCAGCCAGGCTGCCACGCTGTTGTAGGCGAGCTTCGCACGATTGCGGACGTGTGCCCGGTAAATCTCCGCGCCCAGCAAGGAGCCGTCCGCCGCGACGATCATTTCCACAACCACCGCCAGGCGTTCCTCCTCGAGGTTCAAGGAGGTGAGATCGGTCGAGAGCTTTTCGGGCAGCATGGGGAAGACTCCGGCGGCTGTATACACCGAGGTCGTGTTGTGGCGCGCGTGTTCGTCAACGGCTGATCCGTCCTTAACCAGCGCATCTACGTCAGAGACAGCCACGCGAATCTTAACCTTGTCTTCGGGCAGGCTTTCGGCAACGGTGAGTTGGTCGAGGTCGCGGGAGTCATCGTTGTCGATGGAAGCCCACAAGAGGTCCGTCAGGTCACGCATCCCTTGGGGGCCTCCCGCAGAGTCGGCGACCCCGTCAGCGGGCGCATTGATCGTGTCAACTTCGGCGAGTGCGGCAGCTGAAAAGTCGGGGAGCAAGCCTCTCTCAAGCATCGCCCTGTGGGCAATGCTCTCGAGAATTGCGCGATGCTGCTGGTCGGTGTGTTGTGTTTGTGACATCAAAGTTGCTCCACTCGTGCTAGCGGCGCCTGCCTGTGTCGCCGAAACGAACCGGCTCACAATGCGCGACCCGCGCAGCCGGCCCATGCATACCCATAGACGACTCGCCCAGCAAGCCCCAGGCGCTGCCCAGCAGGTGATCGCCCGCCAGGAACAGGATCAAGACCGTTGCCCCGATGACAACGCCGTTGCCGGTCTGGGTGAAGCCCCATATAAGCCTGTCCTAGCCAGCGTAGGTGGCGCCACGATGTACCTCCTGCCGGAGCGTCTTTAGTTGGCACGTTCCGGGCGAATCCCTATTGATAGCTCACTGACAGGACAGCCGTTGAGCAGAAAGGCAGTAACATGCGGGCCGGCGAAGGCAGTGGAGCAGGGATGCTCCGCCTCCTCGGCCCGCATGACATGGTCCGATTTACTTGTGGCCCACCCCTCAGTTCGTCGCGTTGTGAACGGCATCCTTGGTGTTGTTCTTTACGTCGTGAACGACGTCCTTGATCTGATTCTTCACGTCGTGAGCGGCGTCCTTGACGTCATTCTTCGCATCGTGAGCCGCGTCCTTGACGTCATTCTTCGCATCGTGAGCCGCGTCCTTGACGTCGTTCTTCGCATCATTGGCCGCATCCTCGGCCTTCCGTGCATTGCTTGACATTCATCCCTCCAATGGGTGAGATGGCGAATCGCAGCACGCAGATTCGCCGGTTCAGGCTTACGCTAGTCGTCTGCGACCGCCAACAGCCCGCAGAATGGCGAGCAGAATCACCGCGCCGACAAAGGCAACGAGGATACTGGTGATGTTGATGCCGTTCACTGCGTCCGGCATCTTCAGCAACGTTGAGGCCAGGAAGCCGCCAATCAGGGCGCCCACCACGCCCACGATGATGTCGCCGATGAGGCCGTAGCCACCACCGCGCATTACCCGGCTGGCCAACCAACCGGCAATCAACCCAACGACGAGCCATGCGAGGATACCCATAGTTTCGCCCTTCCTTTTGCTGAAAGACGGCATCTCTGCCGGTCTGGAAGATCGCTCTTCCCTCCATTCACAGGTTAGCAGAAGGGTGTGGTGCTGTCGTCAGCGCAAGCGCTTGCTCTTTCATAGCAGAAGGGCCGCCCTTGGGTGCGGCCCTTCATGCTTTTGATGTATGGCGTTTGATGTACCGACTCGGGAAGTGAGCCAGGCGCCCGGTAAGCCGGTTATTCGCCTTCGCTGTTTGACCCAGCGGACGCTTCGCTATCGGCGTCGAGGCCTTCCCGCACGGCGTAGAGCGCGGCCTGCGTCCGGCTCGCGAGGTGCAGCTTGCCCAGGATGCGGCTCACGTGCGCGCGTACCGTCGGCTCGCTAATGGAGATCTGGTCCGCGATGTCCTGGTTGCTTAGTCCCTGCGCGATGAGGCGGAGGACGTCCATTTCTCGTGGGGTCAGGGGTTCGGGGGCCGGAAGCCGCTCGGCGGGATGCGCGACCTCCTGCAGCAACTTGCGCGCGATGGTCGGGTGAAGTGAAGGCTCCCCGCGGTGCACCTGCCGGATCGCACGTACCAGGTCGTCGGGCGATGAGTCTTTGAGCAAGTAGCCGGATGCCCCGGCCTTGATGGCCGGGAAGACCTTGGCATCAGCCGCGAAGCTGGTCAACACCAGGACACGCACATCGGCCTGGCTCCGGGTGATCTCGCGGGTCGCCTCGATGCCGTCCATCACAGGCATTACCAGGTCCATTAGGATGACGTCGGGATGCGTTTCGGCCGCGCTGTACCGCTTCCTGCCCGTCGACGGCTTCTGCCACAACCTCGAAACCTGGCGTCTCCGAAAGCAAGGCACGGATGCCTTTGCGCACAATGGCATGATCGTCGGCGATCAGCACGCGGATGAAGGCGGTAGACTTGCCGGTCACAGATTTACCTCCACTCTCACCCGGGTGCCTGCACCCGGTTTGCTTTCATAAGTCAGGTTGCCGCCCATGCGTGCGGCGCGTTCGCCTAGGCTGCGGAGGCCCACGCCGCCTTGCCCTTCGGTTGAGTGCGTATCGAAGCCTATGCCATCATCGCGGACTTCGAGGCGGATGCTGGTATCGGTGAAGAGCAGCCAGACACTCACGTGCTGCGCTCGCGCATGCTTCAGAACGTTATTGAGCGCCTCCTGCGCGATCCAGTACAGGTCTTCCTCGATCGCGATGGGCAAGCGCCGCTCCGCCTCCACACGGAACTCCGTCTGCAAACCGGCTCGCGTTTCGACCGCGGCGAGCCGGGCCTGCAATACCGCGGCCAGCCCTTCGGTTTCCAGCTCGGGAGGATGCAGTTGGAAGATGAGCAGCCGCATATCACGCATGCCCTCTTGCGCGGTTTCCTGCAGTTCTTGCAGATAGCCGGCTGTGGCGTCTGTCTTGCCTGCGGCCAGCGCTAATGTTGCCGCGTTGGCGTAGAGCGTCACGCTATACAGCGACTGCGTAACAGAATCGTGCAACTCGCGCGCAAGCCGTTCCCGCTCGCCAAGCACCGCCAACTGCTCTGCCTGGCGTTGCAGGCGGGCGTGCTCGATGGCCATGGCGGCCTGGTTGGCGAACACCGACATGACGGGAATGTCTTCTTCCGTGAAGCCCCCCGCCTTGTTCACGACGTCGAACACGCCGATGACTCGGCCATCGACGTGCAGGGGCACAGTGAGCAGTGCGGTGAGTTCCGCCGGCCACTGGCGCACCTGGGACCGGTCGAAGACGGCCATGTCATTCACAAGCACGGGTTCGCCGCGACGCACGACCTCGCCCGCGAGGGAACCGGATACAGGGACAGGTGTCATCGCCGGCGACGGACTGCCGAGTTGGTGCCTGACCTCCAGCCAGGTCCCGTCTGACAGAAGCAGCAGGACGGCACTGCCTGTAGCTCCAATAAGTCCTTGGGCTTGGGCGCAGACGAGGTCCAGCACCTGCTCCAGCGCAGTCTTGCGAAGCAGACTCACGAGGACCTGGCTGAAGCTCTCGCTCTCAGTCAGCCGGCGCTCGAGCTCCGCGTGGAGCTCGGCATTCCTCTGCGCTAACGCGGCTGTTGTGCGCTCGCGTTCGTCGATCTCAGCGCGTAACGCCTCGATCGTCTCTTCAACACGCGCACCGACCGTTCGATCATGACCCTCGTGCGGCACAGGCTAATCTCCCCATAACACGACAGCCCAGGCAAGATTAGCCCGGGCTGTTCGCAGGCGTTGTTACTGGACTGCTTGTCAACATCAGCCTAACACCGAAGGACATTAAGGTCGGTAGTCCCAGCCACACAGAGGGAGGGGCGGAGCCAAGCGCTATAATGCCCCGCTATGTGGTCCTGGCCTGCGCTGGAGCCGCAGCGCGCTGGAAGACCTGACCCTGGTTCACACCGCAATTCTAAGGTTGAGATAGGATCATCCGGGGGTTAGGAGAAGATATGACCATCAGTCTCATCGTCGCCGACGATCATAGCATGGTGCGGAGCGGCATGGACATGTTTTTCCAAGAGGACCCCCCCGTGCGGATCGCCGGGGAAGCGCGCGATGACGAAGGTGCTCGTCGAGGGTTACGCCACAGAGCTCGAGCAAGCCGGCCGCTCCCCCTGAAGGGAGAGACGGGGGAGCGGCGCAGTGTCACCTGCGGTGACGCGGCACGCTCCCCGCTTCGCTGTCCCTCAACGTATGAGGGCCCTCACCGTGTGAGAGTCCTTAGCTGGACCCCATCGCCTCGGGATGCGGCTCCGCGCCATTGTCGGCCGCCGGCACGTCAACCTTGGTCTTCTCGTCCGGAGGCGCCTTCGGGCCGGTCCCGTTGCTACCCGCCGGCGCGGCCTTCAGCCGGATCACGACCAACTCCCGGCCGGCGACGCGGATAGGCGTCGGCTCGAGCTGCACCCGCTTGCCGAAGCAGGCCGTCACGTCGTCCCCGAAGAGCGCCTGCAGCGCGTCCTGGTTCGGTGCCGGGCAGCACCAGGCCCTTCTTGGTCTCCTTGAAGTACAGGACCGGCGCCGGCCGCAGGCGCTTCTCGGCCTGCGAATAGACGTCTTCGATCACGACCTGATCGATGGTCAAGCTCCGGGCATTCCCTTGCAGATGGTCGGCCTTCAGCCAGCGGTCGAAATCGCTCCACTTCATCGTTGGTTCCTCCTCTTAAGTGATTGTGTGCGACCTGCGGTCGCGTGCGTATCAGTGTCCTGCGCGCCGGCGGTCAGCCAGGTGGATCAGGTCCACGCGCTGGCCGCCGGTGGTCAGGATGCGGTTGCGCAGGCGCCAGACGGCGATCGCGATGTTGTCGGTCTCACGGACGTGGGCGAGAAAGGCGGTGAGCACCTTTTGAGTGAGGTACTCGCCGCCGTCGTACATGTGCGCCAGGTCCTCGGCCGGCTCGGGAAACACGCCCAAGTCCACAAGAGCCCGGTAGAGGTCCTGGTTCATGCCGCCTCCAAGAGTTCCAGCGGCCTCGCCTGGTCGAGCGAAAGAGCGACGCGTCGACCGGCACCGGGCCGTCGAGATCCAGCCGTCGGCGGGCAAGGGCCAGTTCCAACGGGCCGATCGCCTCCGGGTCGCCCAGCAGCGCGCTCGCCCGGGGCGTCTCGCCGAGGTCGATCAGGCTGGCACGGGTCACGATCGCCACATCCTCCAAAGCGCTGCGGATGTTCTCGACGTTGCGCGCCTCCGGCCGACGGTCGAAGGTCTCGCGCACGCGGGCGATCATCCGGCGTGGACTCCTCGTCGCCAAAGAAGTTCAAGGACCCGATCTGCTCGATCAGGTTTTTGAGCTGGACGACCGAGCGGGGATGCAGCTTGCCCTGGTTCTTCTGCATCGTCTTGAGCACGTCGGTCGTCGCCTCGTAGATCGTGGTTCGCAGTTGGACCACAACGTCCTTGAGGAACGTGTCGATCAACTGCTGCTTCTTGCGCCGCGCCTCGGCGACGACCTCGTCGTTCATGCGGGCCAGCTTCTGGCGGCGTTCCCGGTCGGCCTCGTCGCGGATGGCGATCTCCTTCCAGAGCTCGTCCCGGGCGAGCTCCGCCTCCATGCGCTCCCGCTGGCGCTCCCGCTCGATGCGCTCCTTCTCACGGGCATCCTCGGCCAGGAGGCTCGGCAGCGGGATGTAGGAGAACTCCTCTTCCCAGGCAAACGAGCGCTCGAATTTCGAACGGGCTGGGGATCAGGGCCAGGATGCGGCGGACGAAACGGTCCACGAAGTGTCGCTCTTCGAGCATATCGTCGATGGCGTCCTGCCGGGTCATGCCGTCGGGCGTGAGGGCCCGAGCCCGCCGGAACGCGGCGCGAGCGGCGCCACGATAGGCGTCCGTCAGCTGGGCGAGGATCGTGTCGTACTCCGCGACGATCTGCTCGCGGGCCTCGAAGTAGCGGCGCTTGTGCGTCTCGTTTTCGGCCTGCCACTGGGCGAAGTTCGTCGCCGGCACGAACACACCCCAGTAGGTGGCGTAGCCGTTCCGCTCCAGGGCCTTGCGGCCGGCCGATTCGATCGCCTCGAGCTGCTTGGCGAGGTCGAGCGGGAGCAGGCGCTTGTCGCCGAGCTCGAACAGGTCGCCGATCAGGTCGTCGGCTTCCTTCGGCAGTCCGAGGTCGTCGGGGTCGAGGCGGCACTTGGCGCGCCAGCGGCGGACGTGCAGCTTGACGACGACGCCCTCGCGCATGAGGCTCAGCCAGCGCGGGGCTTCGGTGCGAATGTTGGAGGCGCCGAGGATACGGGCAAGCTCCTGCTTCTCGCGCTCCAGGGCGGTGGCAATTTGCCGGGAGCGTCGGCTGGACGGGCTGTCGTGAAGCGGCTTACTTTGTGTTCCTCGCATTGTGCTTGACACAATGGTCAATCGCGCGTATCATGGAGCCATGATCCGAAGCTTCAAAGACGCCGACACCGAGAAGATCTTCCGACATCGACGGGCGCGAAGGTTCCCGCCAGAGATTCACCGGCCAGCGCTGCGGAAGCTTGAGTACTTGAACGTAGCGCGAACGCTGAACGACCTGCGCGAGCCACCGGGGAATCGCCTCGAGAAGCTGGCGGGCGAATGAGCCGGGTAGTACAGCATACGAATCAATGACCAATGGCGGATCTGCTTTAAATGGCGCGACGGCGACGTGTATGAGGTTGAAATCACGGACTACCACTGAGGAGGGAATCATGCCTGATAGGGATATGGACGAGGAGATGATGCTGCCGGTTCATCCGGGCGAAATACTGCTGCACGAGTTCCTGCTGCCGATGGGGATGACGGCCCACCGGCTCGCGCTGTGCATTGGCGTGGACCCGCGGCGGATTCACGACATCATTCAGGGAAAGCGCAGTGTGACGGCGGACACGGCGCTGCGTCTGGGACGGTTCTTCAATGTCTCACCGGAGATTTGGATGGACCTGCAGACGAAGTATGACCTGGAGATGGCTTCGCTCGAGCTCAAGGACCGCCTGGAGGCTGAAGTGAGGCCGTGCCCCGAGAGTAACGCTGACGCGTGGCAGACGCGACCGCAGACAAAGCAGCGGAGGGTCAGGACGCAGCCAGGCCAGGTCGCTGCTTAATCCCTTTAGCGCATAGGGCCGCGACCCATAGGGGTCCTGACCCGTTTCGAATGCATAAACGACGGCAGTCCCGGACTGCTTCTTGCGTCCCTGCTCACCCCGAGACTAGCATGCAGCCAGCCGATCCATCGAATCACCCAAACCTCGATTTTGCTGGGGAAGATACCCTTTACGCGACCCATGGGCTGCACGCCTATGCGGCGAAATGTCCGCCGCAGTTAGCCAGCTTCGGCATCTCGCACTACTCTCCTCCCGGCGGCGTGGTCCTGGACCCCATGTGCGGCAGCGGTACCACCTTGGTCGAGGCTCGCCTTCTGGGCCGCTCGGCGTTGGGCTACGACCTCGACCCACTCGCATGCCTTATTGCCCGCGTGAAGGCAAGTGACGTCAGCGACGCGGAGATCGGCCGGCAAGTTGAGAACGTGATCAGGGCGGTCGAGCAAGACTTGGCAGTTCTGAAGGATGGCCGCGTCACAGACGACCTGCGCGCCCGTGCAACTCCGCCTGATTTCCCGCGCCGAGACTACTGGTTTGAGCCGGAAGTCAGCCAAACACTCGCCCTGCTGGCCTCGCACATCGGGCAGTCCGCAGCGCCAGCAAGCGTCAGGGACTTCCTCTGGCTTGCGCTCTCGTCGGTCATCCTCTCCAAAGTAAGCGTTGCGAATGCGCGCGACATCATCCATTCCAGGCACCATCACTTCGCGCACGCGGTGGCGCCCGACGTCCTCGCCAGATATCGGACGCGCGTCCGCACAATGCGGAGGCAATTGGCTTCGTTTCAGGCCATGTGCGCCGGGAAGCACTCTGCCTGTACCGTAAGCGTGGAACAATGCGACGCGTGGCATTTGCCCTTGGACGGGGAGTCGGTCGACCTGGTCCTCACGTCACCGCCCTATGCGACAGCTCTCGACTACCCGCGCGCCCATTTTATGGCCGTCGCCTGGATGCAGCCCATTCTCGGTGTGAGCTTGAGTGACTATATGGCCGGAGCATCGGGTTACGTCGGGAGTGAACGCGGGCGCGTGGAAAAGGCTTTTGTGCGCGATCCCCAGCTTGCTGCGTTGCCGGTAGCTACTGCGGCAGTCGAGATGCTCAAGGAGCGAGACACCCGCCAAGCCCACCTCATTCAGCGTTACTTTCTGGATATGCAGGCTGTACTGGCCGAAACCTCGCGGGTGCTGAAGGCGGGCGGGCACCTGTTCATCGTGGTTTGCCCATCGCATGTCCGAAAAGTCCAGATACCCACCCATTTGGTATTCACCGAGATGGCCCAGGTCTTGGGACTTACGCTTACCGGTCAGCATGAGCGCACCATCAACGGGAATCGCCGAATCCTTCCCTATATGCGGGAAGCGTTTGGGGACCGGATGAACACAGAGTACCTCCTCATTTACCGGAAGGCGCAACAGGGGTGATGGATCGCGACGATTTGCGCGTGCTCGGGATCGAGCTCCACGAGCGCATGTTGAGCGGCGATGTGACTGCACTTGCGCGCCTGGCCGAAGCCTTCCTGGGCCCGCTTATCACCTCGCTGCAGCGCCTGCACCTTGACCTGCCGGATCCACACATGGTCGATACAGCAGTTGAAGATGTCTTGCTCAACTATGCCGACCACCCCGATCGCTATGACCCGACTAAGCTCGATCTTTTCGGTTACCTCCGCATGTCGGCCAGGAGCGACCTTCTCAATCTGCGCCGCCACTTTGGGCCGGAATTCGTCAGCGTCGAATCTGCTGTCGAACTTGAGGATACGCCAGGGGAACATATAGTAGAGACTGCAACCGATGGCGTCCTTGATGACGAAGTTATCGCCGCACTTTCGCCAATGTGGGACCGCCTCGCCGTGCTCCTCCCGGAGTTCACGGACCGCCAGATCGTGTGGCTGTTGATGGAGGGCGAACGCAATACGGATGAGTACGCCGCTGTCCTCGGCATCCTTGAACTGCCTCGCGAGGAGCGCGCAAGAGAGGTCAAGCGGCATAAGGACCGGGTCAAAGTGACGCTCCGGCGGCGGATAGGGGAGTTGAGACTTGATGAATGAGAAGGGAGCCCGAGAGGGCGGGCTGTCCCAGCTAGCAGCGCTGGCGGTCCGTCTGCGCGCAAATCAGGCATACATGGCGTGGTCGTTGGGCGAGTACGGCCGTGAGGAGCACCTCGGCGAAGACGAGGTGGCCTTGGTCCTGGGCCTAGACACCGCGATGTTCACGCGGCTCGCTCTCTGCAGGCGTCCCGATTCCGCGCGGCCCGACTTCGCCGAACAGGTGAAGCAGATCGCCGAGTACACTGGTATCGATGCCGCGGTCTTGGCCGCCCTTCTGCGCCAGGTGGAGTCTGTCTCTGTCCTCACTACCCTACCATCTCCCGAACTCGGGGCCAGACCCGTATCGTCCCCGTTGGCTCTGCGGCCCGGGCTGTTGTCCGCAGCCCGCGATCGTGCCAGTGACTCCGAGCCCAGCGAGGAAGCGGACGAAGCAGGCTCCGACGAAGAGGAGCCGAACGCGACCGCCTCTACCGATCCTACTGACTAGCCATGGAGGTCGTCCATGTGGCTCGACAATGAGGCCCAGGACGCAATCGAGTTCTTTTGGAGCGCGGCCGGTGAGACGGAACCGTTCCCCCGTCAGTTGGAGCGTCCCCTCCTGTTTGCACTGCCCGTGGCGTTGGTGAAGTTGCCCCGCCTCACCCTATGGGAGATCGAGCGGTGGCTTCATCGGCGGGGCCCGGCCATTTCATTTAGCTGCCAGAACCGCGGAGTGCGCGGCTGCCTGATTGCCTTCGGCGGCAAGGGGATGATCTTCGTTGACGGCGCGGACCCGGCAGACGAGTTGCGGTTCACAATTGCCCACGAGGTGGGACACTTCCTCGTTGACTACCTCTTGCCCCGGCAGAAGGCCGGCCGCCGCTTCGGCCCATCTATCTGGGAGGTTATGGATGGGATGCGGGTGCCGACAGTCGCCGAACGCCTCTACGCCATACTCGATCGCACACAAATAGGCGTGCATACCAACCTGATGGATCGCGTCCCGGCGGATGAGCATGAGAATCTGGGTAAAATCGAGGAGCGCGCTGACCGGGTGGCCCTCGAACTCCTCGCGTCCCACGAGCTTGTGCTGGCGGAGCCCGACGTCAGTCGGCCCACATACCCGGAGCGCTTTGCTGCGGTCACCGCGGCGCTCATGTCCGTTTATGGTCTCCCGCTGGCCGTCGCTAGGTCGTATGCCCAGGCGCTGCTTGATCTTGCCGGCAAAGGACCATCTTTTGCCGAATCGCTCCGCCAACGCTAATCTCGTGTCGAACTTCGGCTTCTCCCGCGGGTACAGTGAGTGAGAGACATTGTTGACGGTGAAGGTGCAAGGAGGATCGATGGCTGAAGCTAACTCGGTGGGTGCGCCCGGCGCGGGCCAAACGGCAGTCGCGCTGCCGGTGATGCCGGAGTTCGACGCCGCTTTTGGCGAGTCGTTTGCGCAGACGCTCGATTTGGACACCTGGACTCTCGGGGGTGATCTTCTCGAAAGTTACGCACGCCTGGAGCAAGAAATTGCGGAAGCTACCGCCCAGGAAACAGACCGCCGTAAGGCAGTTCGGGAGGTGGTTTTCAGCCAGCTCAAGGGTCGACCGGGAGCCCCGCGAAATGCGGGCCTTTATCAGGCGCAGCGGGCGGACCTTGAACGCGTCCACCGGGGCCTTTTGTTCAACGGGGGTGTGGAGGCATGCGACGGCATAAGCGTCGTCCATGACACCATCCCACTGACCATCACGCAAATCGGTGTGTGCTTGGTTTCGTACAACGAGGAGCAAGGCTCATGGTCACATCGCCTGTACCGGCGTGATCTCCGCTCCCGCATGAAAGACCCTGTCGAGGAAGTGCTCACGCTGCTAGATAAGCGCGAGAAACGCGAATCACAGGGGCAGGAGGGCAACGAGATTAGCGAGTTGGCCCGGCGGGGCATCATGACTTATGCGGAGCGGGCGATCCTGCGGCACAAGTCGACAGCGCGTTGGCGCATGGGCCATGGAAATCCGGCTCCGTATGAGTTGCTGGCAGGAAAATGGTCCTCCCGACCCGAAAATCTTGCCGTAAGCCTTGAAATGATAGAGTGGTACGTCAACTACAAGCGGTTTGTCTTTGTCCCGAGCGCACCCAGTCGGGACTGGCTTACAATCGGATATGCCTTGAACCCCACAGAGTTCGCGATCCTGGGCACCTTGGAGCCCGACATCGATAAGCTGGTTAGTAAGGGCGGGTACCGCGGCGCGGTAAGGCAGGCGATGGAGAGGTTCCGCGACGATGTAGCGCCCCAAATCGTGGTTGGCGTCTATCGTGTCTGGGAAGCGGCGCCCCCTTACGTGTTCTACGCACACTTTGACAACGCCGAGATGGCGGCCCACATCGCCATGGCCGACAGTATGCTCCAGGAGCACCGTGGCTTCCCGATGTTGATTGACCTGGCCGATACCGTCTGCAGCACGACTTTCGGCGTCGACAGTTTCATGGCTTCCGTCCAAACGGCCTACGCCAACGCCGGCGAGCCGTTCCGCTACCTGGGTGAACGCGAGACACGCTACTAATGACGAGTGATGCAAAAGGAGAGGTGACCAATGAACGGGATGACCAAGGACCTGCGGCCAACTGACGGCGACCGCGACGATGACTCCATTGAGCAGATGCCCCTCAGCTTTGCCGCCGACCTCGACGCGGAGATCAGCGGCGCCGGTGGGGAGTGGGATGAGGGACAGGAATATGCCGGCGCCATCGGGCGGACGATGTTCGATACGCCGGCGAGCAAGGATAACACGGTGACGGTCCTGCTGCCTCCCCAGCAAATCGGCACCGTGCCGGCCCAATCACTTGTACGGATCAAGAGCCGCCCGGTCGACAAGGGCGGGGACGGCCGGCAGTATCTCGGTGCGGTGGTCGGAGGACCGTTCGCCGAGCCGGATGGCCTGAAGGCGGATGCTCCGATTGTTACGACAATCACGATACGCGGGACCATGTTCATGCCGCGCTACCATGGCCGTATCCAGGTCGAAATCCTCGGCGAGGAGGTGGAGGGCGCTCTCGAACCGCCGCGCTTCCGCCCGCTGCCCAACAGCCCAGTCTTCGTACTCGGCGACGAGGAGACGCGTGTGATGCTCGGCCTTATCAGCGACATCACGCTGGGTGCCGCAGTTGGATTTGAGGACATGCAGGTGCAAATACCCGCACGACGCAAATCCGTGCTGCCGCGGCATGTTGGGGTGCTGGGGACCACCGGTGGCGGCAAGTCGACCACGGTCTCCGGGTTGGTAGCCGAGTTCCAGCGCGCGGGGATTGCCACGGTCCTGATAGACACTGAGGGCGAGTACACCGAGATTGGCGAACCGACTGACGATCCTACGATGGTCCGCCTGCTCGCGCGGCTTGGTCGGCAGCCGGCCGGCGTGCCCAACGTAAAGGTCTATCACCCGGTTGGGCGCGAGACGACCGCACCGGCAGGGTCGAGCAGGCATCCGTTCCAGCTCAAATTCTCGAGCCTATCCCCCTATGCGGCGGCTGAGATCATGGATTTGACCGACGCGCAGGCAGATCGTTTCATCAAGGCTTACGACACGGCAAAACTGGTGCTGCGCGAATCTGGGCATTTTTCCCAAGAAGGACGCGCCGAAGGAAGCACAACTGGCGTTGGAACTGAACGAATTCGAAACCGGGTACCCGCGCCTGACGCTCTCGCATCTCATCGATATCGTCGGTTTCTTTCTCGCCCATCTGGGGAAAACCGAGCCCGAGCCTTACAACCAGGAATTCAAAACGGACGACGCGGTCAAGGTCATCAAGCAGCGCGTGGCCCAGGTGCACACCGATAATGAACGCAGCTGGCGGGTCCTTCTGAGCAAGCTCTGGCATCTTCACCGCCCGCGCATTTTCGACAACGTCGACGCCACCCCGATGCCTTACCGGGAACTTGTTACGGCAGGGCAGGTATCGATCGTTGATCTGAGCGGCACTGATTCGACCATGATCAACAACCTGGTCATCTCCAACATTCTCCGTGGAATCCAGTTGCGGCAGGAAGAGGCATACGAGAAGGCTGCCGAGGACAAGGTCGAGCCAACCCCTGTGATGATCGTGATCGAGGAAGCGCACGAATTCCTGTCGCGCGACCGCATCGCCAAGATGCAGAACCTGTTCGAGCAGGTTGCGCGCATCGCCCGCCGGGGCCGCAAGCGTTGGACCGGCTTGATGTTCGTCACGCAACTCCCGCAGCACCTGCCCGACGAGGTGCTTGGCCTGATCAACAACTACATCTTGCACAAGATCAGCGACGTGAATGTGGTCAGCCGGCTGAAGCGCTCGATCGGTGGAATCGACGAAGGACTGTGGAACCGCCTGCCCAACCTGGCGCCGGGGCAGGCGATCGTCTCGATGACGAGCATGTCCCGCCCGCTGCTCGTCGCCATTAACCCGACCCCTTGCAGGCTGCGCATGATCGACTGAGAGGGGGATTAAGTGTTCCGGCGGAAATCGGACGCCGGGCGCAACCGCAAACAAACGTGGACAGCTCCCCGTGCCGGCTAGCCACCGGCACAGGGGCGTCTATGGCAGCCACAGACCATAGAGATCGAAAGGGAGCGCGGCATCGCGACGATCAGCCTGGCGCCGGACGGGACTTTCGGCCAGCGTTTCGATTCGCCAACCGGCCCGATAGAGACGGTTGGAACCTGGGTTATCGATGCTGACGGCATGAATCTCCACGGTGCCAGGTTCTTGCCTTATGGACCCCGGCCTGACCTGGCCGACCGTTCAAGTACCCGATTACGTTCTCGCCAGAACGCGCGTTTCATCTTATCGTGCTTTCAACAGCCCGGCGGGGATGAATGAATCGTCCGGCTACGGAACGAACCGGGAAAAGCAAACACAAGGAACAAAACGATGGCGAGGATGCTCGATCGCCTGAGCGCACCGGACGTCGAAACCGCGCTCGTCTCAGCGGCCTGGAAGGATATATCCGTTTTCGGGATCGATCTCGATCCGGCCGACTTCTCCGTGCCACGACTCCGGTCGACCTGGCGGGCAATGCAAGAGCATGTCCGGAGCAGCCAGACGGTCGACAAGGCCCTCTTCCAGCTGGCACTGCAACAGACCCTGGACGGCGCGAGCCTGCTATACCAGATAGATCTCGAGAAGCTCGAAGCCCTCTACCCGGACCCGCAGGCATGTGCGGCCCAAGTGCGCGATCTGGCCCAGCGACGGCGCGCGGAGGCCGAGCTGGACGCCGCGGGTAAGATCATCTATACCGAGAGCCGCAGATGGAGGGCTAACCTTGCCGCGAGCGCCGCGCGGCTTCAGAAGCTGGCCCTGCCCCAGCGCCCGGGCGGACCGTCCACGGGGACGAGCTGGAGCGCGGCTGATCTGTTGGCCGCGGAGTTCGCCCAGCCAGAGTGGGCCGTGCCCGGATTGATCCCGGTGGGGCTGTCGTTTCTCGGCGGGCGGCCGAAGGTGGGCAAGTCGTACCTGGCGCTGCAGATCGCCATCGCAAAAGGGACGGGCGGCCGCGTGTCGGGCCGCGAGGTCGAGCAAGGGCCGGCGCTGTACCTGGCGTTGGAGGATAACGGCCGGCGGCTGCGCGAGCGGGTGAGCCGGCAGCGCATGCCGGGGAACGCGCTGGTGCGGTTCGAAACCGCGTGGCCCGGGCTGACGGAGGGCGGGCTGGCACGCCTCGAGACCACGATCGAGGCGGAGGGGTACCGGCTGGTGATCCTCGACACCCTGGGCCGTGCGGCGGGGCGTGTCGACATGGACGACTACAGGGTGATGACCGAGCTTGCAGGGGATGGCGCTGGCCCGGGACATCGCGATCCTGGTGGTCGACCACTACCGGAAAGGCGCGCTGGCAGGCGAAGACGACCCGATCGATGCGATCATGGGCAGCACAGGCAAGGTAGGTGCCGCCGACGCGGTGCTCGGGCTGACGCGGCAGCCGGGCAAGCCCACCGCGCGGCTGCGGGTGAAGGGCCGCGAGCTCGAAGAGCTGGAGCTGGCGCTGACGTGGGACCCGGCACTCTGCAGCTGGCAGTGCGAGGGGACCGCGGAGGACGTCGCGTTGTCGGGGAGAAGAGGGCGAGGTGCTGGCGATCCTGCAAGAGGCATACCCAAAGTCGATGCTGGCGGGCGAGATCGCGCAGGCGGCAGAGATGCAGCGCGGCGAACGTGCTGCCGCTGCTGAACGACCTGGTGCGCGAGGGCAAGGTGAAGAAGGCAGCGAGACAGGGCAAGGATCAGCCCTACCGCGCCGCGCGAGGCGACGAGGAAGGCCGCCTGGGAGGCAACCTGCATGATGTGAGTGAGGGGCGTGGGGCCCTGTCTAGACCTCTCCGTACTTGTACTTCGTGCTCTCTTCGATGATCTTGATCTCCGCCGGCGTCAGGTCCAACAACTCGTAGATCTTCGCGTTGAGCTCCGTATCAAACTGAACGATCGTTTCAAGCGCCGAGATAATCACTCTTGATCCTCCGAACGTTCCGGTACAGCCGGTCATACAGGTCATACACGTCATACACGATCTTCAACGCCCCGGACAGAACCAATAGCACCGGCCCGGCGAGCGGGCAACTGCTGTTGCCCCGAACACGTGCGGGCTCAAGCTGCAGGCCGGTTCCCCAACCGATCAGCCCCGCATCACGTCCAACAAAACCCTTCATCGCACACGTCGAGCAACGCGGGCTTTTCTTCCAGCCCCTTGGTTACCAGCTCGCCCAGCGGCATCCCAGTATAGTGCAGCGTGATCGCGCCTTCGATGCCGTCGGCAAAGCGCCCATGATGCGCCAGCAACTCGTTCTCGACCCGGCACGCCGACGCGAAGTCCTCCGGGTGCTCAGCCGCCAACATCCGCCAGTAGCGCGGCGTCATGAAACGGGCAGATGCGGCAGGAACTCTTGTTCGGCACTGGCAGACCGCGCAACGCTAGCCAGATGGCGCACTGGTTGCGGGTAAGGTCGAGGTCGACCAAAGGCCAGCAGTTTACGATCCACGGCTTGCGGTTGGGCTTGAGGCGGTGCGCTTCGTCGGTCGTCAGACCCAGCCAGCACTCCACCAGCACGCCCTGCTTCACCACCTGGGCCGTCATCGTCTTCATGCGGCGCGGGCGCGTCAGGCCGCGCTCGGCCAGCAGGCTCTTGATGTAGCCCTGGATCACCCGCACCTTCAAGAACTCCGTGCACGTGCGACTGCGTCGCCCGGCGCAGCTGGGCGCGCTTGCCATCGAGGTGCGCGTAGGCCGGAATCGACATGTACACGGTGTCTGACAGCAGCTTGCCGACAATGCTGCCGGGGAGCGCGCTACACGTGCAGCCTGACCAGGGGCACGCCGATCTGCTGCAGCCGCCCCTCCAGATAGGTCAACTGCTGGTAGACGTACGACGGTACATCTTCAAGGTCGCTGAACACCGCCAGGTCGACCTTCGGCAGGATCCCAAGCACCATCATCTCGACGATCGCAGATGACTGGATGCCGGCGCCGAGGCCGAGGTAGCGGAGCGCGACACCCTTCGGTCCCTCACTTGTCACGCTTCTGTAACGCCCTTTCGCGGTTTCTCACCTGGGATTATCGCGCGCAGGCGTTCCATTAGTCGCGTACGTTAACTGATACCAGCGCCACGACCGGTCCTAAAGCGGTGTTAGCATCACAGCCGCCAGTTCTCAACCGGGCTGGCCACCTGATGGCCGTTGACGATGTCGACCTGTGCTATCCGGGTATAGGTCATGAGCATATCCAGGCTTTCGTGCCCCAGGACGTCCTGCAGCGTCCGCTCATTGCCGCCGTTGCGTAGGTATTGGATGGCGAACGTGTGCCTGAACTTATGGGGATGCGCATCCGGGACGCCGGCAACCTCCGCCAGGCGATAGATCAGCTTCAGCAGCGTGTTTCTTGTCATCGGCTCGCCAGATACCGACAGGAACACCGGTTCATTTACCCTGGCCTCGGCCCGATTCTCGAGGATGTGCTTGCTCAGGGCGGACTTCGTCCGCGGGCCGATTGGCAGCGAACGCTCCTTCGAGCCCTTCCCAAAGACGAGGACTACCCCGTTCCTGAGGTCGACGTTGCGCAGCTCGAGCCCGCACAACTCGGACGCTCGCATTCCCGTGTCGATCAGGAGTAGGAGTATGGCGCGATCGCGAACCGCCGTCGAGCGCTCGTGGTCGGATTCCTTCTTGCCGGGCCGGGTGTATGGCGCCGACCGGCGACTGGCTGCAGCCAAGAGCCGCTTGATGTCATCCTGCGTGAACGGCACGATCACCGGCTTCTCGGGCTTCGGCCGTTCGATCTGGTGGAGGATGTGCGTCCGGACGTAGCCTTCCGCGACCGCCCAGGTCTATAGGGCACTGAGGCCGGTATGGATGTTCAGCTTCTGTTTCTTGCCAATCGGGCGAGGAGGTCTGGGAGCGATGCCAGCAGGCGCGCGTGGGGTCGACAGGTCGACCAAGAAGCGGCGAATGTCATCCGCCGAGATCTTTTCCATAGGCGGATCGCCAATGAAGGCTTGCAGCTTGCGGAAAGCGTTTTGGTAGTCGGCGACGGTGTGCGGGCTCAGCGAGCGGGCCTCTGCGTCGAGCAAAAAGCCCGTGATCGCCTGCGATAAGAGGATCGTTTTCGTTTTGCCATCCGTGATGCCCTCCGGTTCGCGCTACCCTCATCCCCTAATAGCAGAAACTCGACCACTAAGTTTCGGAGATGAAGTTTTTTTGCTAAACCGGAAGACCGTGAGGCCAGAGGTACCGTGAAGGGGCCTAGAAACAACATCACGGATCGCATGTACTGCAACCCGTGATGCAAAAGTCGGGGAGAGAGGATTTGAACCTCCGACCTCACGGACCCGAACCACAAACCTCGATTTTCGACCTCCGACCACACGGCGAGGCGATTTTGGGTAGCCGTGTGGTCTCCGGCCCCGAAAGCCCCTGGTGGTCGGCGGTGGCCCTCTGCGGGTCCCCACAGAGCGGACTATTGAATTCCGGTAACGAGGGGATTATAGCAGATGCCGGAGAGGTGATCAAGCGCCGACTTCGTGAAAACGCAAGGCAGCCAGCGTTCGGTGTAGGGCTAAGGCTCGGACGCAAAGCTGGCATAAATGATCTGGAGTTAAGCGACCGTGCAGCCTTGCTCACGGCGCGATCGTAGTCGACGACCCTAGGGGTCAAGCATCCCACAAACCCCGTTTGCGGCGCGGAGACCTGGAGAACCCGTTCTTCGCCCGGCTCGAAGGACTTCTTCGTTGTGTCTTCCAGCTAACGGGGGCACCACCGCTTGTCTGGCACCCAGGCTTGTGCAAGCACCGTTCCTTGCGCAAGGGCCGATAGGACCGGCGCCAGGAATTGTGTGACCTCGGCGACGATATCCTCAAATCGCTCGTCCCCGACCTCCAGCCCCGTGCGGCTCAGGAAGGCGCGCCATTGCACGACCTTCTCCGCATCCTGCCCAAATGCAGGCGTCAATGCCACAGGGAGCTCCGGCAAAAGGGGAGTATCTCGGCGACTAAAGGCAGCGGCTACCGCCCGACAGAGAACCGGACCGTCGAACTCGCACTGCCGTGACAACAGCCAAATGTCGTAGAAATCCTTCATGCGGCTGTTGAGTTGGCCCAGCCGGACCATGGCGTGCAGTTTCTCGGCAATGACTGACTCGCGCGAGTAGACTCGCAGGACAGGCGCGGGAAAGTCGAGCAGGGTGGGGAATGCGGCTTCGGCAGCGGCAGGCACCACCACGTCGCCGAAGCCGACGTCGACGTGCAGCGGGAGGCGGGCCTTCCCAAGCATAGCCGTCAACATCACCCGCAGCCCCGCATACTCGTCGTCCTCGCGTACCGGCTGCACGCTGACACTGTCGGCGTCGAAGACCAATCCGTCTTGTTCGACCTCAACCGCGCACATCGCCCGAAAGGCCGCTACCAACCGCTCCGGGGATGAGTCTCCATAGCCCAGTAGGTCGAGATCGCGCGTCGGGCGATTCAGCCCGCTGATGCCCCAGGCATTGAACACCAGGGCGCCTTTCAAGACGAAGGCGTGCGCATAGGCCGATTTGCTGAGCCGGTACAGGAGTCGCTCGAGGGCAAAGCGCGTCAGGAGCAGGCTGAAGTTTTCGGCGCTCGCCTTGCTCCTGGTCAGCAGCCGTTGGTGGACGGAGGCGGGCAGGTTGACAGGAACTTTGTCCGTCACAGGAGCGCCTCCATGTAGGGCTTCATCACTTTGTCGATCCGGCAGATGCGGGCGTACTCCCACAACTCATCCGAGCGGCACTGCCGGAGGCGTAGGCACTCGCGCAGCGCCTCGATGGCCACATCGAGCCCGACCTTGTTGCGGTATTTGAAACAGTCGGCGACCGTCTTGGCCGGCGAGTAGAGGCGCACGGTCACGCCTTCGACCGTTGTCTCCTGAATCCCTGCCGTCAGCGCAGGACCAGGGAAGCGCACGATGCGCAGCGCCGGGTAGTCAATGTGGGGCCGTCGCGCTTTGCCGTCGATGGCGAGCCACACCTGCGGCGGGTTCTGCGTGCCGATGTTGTGGAACGCGAGCGCCGAGAGCAGGCACACGACGCCATTTGGCACCCTCTTGCAGGCCTCGGCCAGCGCATGGTGCTCGGTAATGTCGGCGGCGGCAAGGGAGTAGAGACCCCGTCCAACACGCACCACCTGTCCGCTGCGCAGGAGGGGGCGTATGCTGGCCGGCAGCAAACCGAGCTGCTCTGGCAGGTCCCGCGCCCGCACCAGTCCCTTCTCACCGATGAACTTCAAAAGTGCATCTTTGCTCATACGCTCAGTGTACCAAACTGTCGGGTAGACTGCAAATCATCCGACAGTTTGATACCTTGCTCTCGGGTGTTCATCGCGACCGTACTCGCGCTCGTGCATGTCCAGACCGGGCAAATCGATCTGACGCGCCAGATGCGCGAGCGGACTGCGCCTCCGCATGGTTGGAGTCCGCAGCCGAATAGCTATATGACGGGCATGCGGTCCTTTGGCGGCCAGCATAGGGGGCGGCGCGGCGGCATCCCGCAAGGCACATTCCAGCCGTTCGACCAGAACGCGTCGGGCTAGCCTAAGCAGGCCGTGTTCGGAGCTACCATATCAGATTCTCCCGAGGCGGGCTACTCCGAGTCGTCATTGGTGACGGCAAGCGTCGCGAAAGAATTGAACGGGGCGACCAGCCTGGTACGGCGCTTTGCCCGCTATGAGTGTCTCGTGGCCAACCTGCGCCACTACGCAGACCATTCTGATGCAGCAATATCGCTTGTAGCGCAACCTCCCGTGCTATCCACCCGGGCGAGAATGAAATGACCGTGGCGGGGCACGCTACGCACCTAGGCAATATAAGAGGCCACTGGTCTGTCATTGCCGCCGCAGGCGTGACAACCGTAACGGCAGCGCGGCGGAAACGATTTTTCGCCCTGTCACTTATCCTGACCGGGCTATCGAGGGACAGTGTTTGCTCACCTTTGCACCAGCTTGTCTATCCAGCCAGCCTTCCGACATGAGTGGTTATTCAACGAGGTTCTGCGAGCGGCCGTTGAGCGAGTGGGTGACCGGACAGGCCTTCGGATATGGAGTGGTTATCGGAAGTCAGCGTTGAACTCAATCATCAAGTATTGATTACCGGTAACAAAGGACGACCCCCTCGACCAGACGGAGACGGAGCAAAGCGCTGCAACGACGCGAGCGATGGCACGAAAACGGACGAGCCGTGTGGTCTCTTCGAGAGCGTTTCCCCGCCCTCGGACCACATGGCTTCCACCTTGACTAACCTTGCGGTCTTACGATTGCCCAGATTCTTCAGCCCATGAACCACACGGCTGGTCATCTTGGGCAGCCATGTGGTCAGCGGCCTTAACGAAAAAGACCACAAGGGCGATCGCATCACCTACCCTTGTGGTCTCAGTCGGGGAGAGAGGATTTGAACCTCCGACCTCACGGACCCGAACCGTGCGCGCTAGCCTGGCTGCGCTACTCCCCGACGACGTTTGAAATTATACCCCCCTCTGTGCGACAATGCAAATATCAAGCGCACTTTATCCTCTAGCATCCCAGGTGCAGCATGGCAGCAACAGACGACAGCGACTTGGCGGGCATTCGCTTCGCCGGCATGTTCGGCCTTGAATCAAAAGGCGGCGTCCCAACCGAACGGACCGTCGACCGGCTCACTTACCGCATCTTCATCGGCATCGTGAGCCTGAACGCGCTGCTCGTGCTCATCGGTTTGTATATCCTCCCGTTGCCTCAACCTGCCAAAGAAGTGCTCTGGATCATCGACTCGATCAACGCGTTGATCTTCCTTGCGGACTTCTTCCTCAGGCTGTTTACCGGCACGAACCGCACCCGCTACTTCTTCAAGGAGTGGGGGTGGATCGACCTGGTCGGCAGCCTGCCGGCTCATCCCCTGCTGCGCCTGCTCCGCATCCTGCGCAGCTTCGGCCTCTGGTATCGCCTGGCCGCGAACACCGATAAGGCGATGCGCGACGAGGCGCGCCGCCGGCTGGCGGAGAGTACCTTGTTTGTCGTCGCCTCCCTCGTGCTGATCGTCGTCACCTTCGGCGCCCTGGCCATATCCCTGATCGAACCGCCCGCGACGGGCGCCAATATCCTTACGGGCAGCGATGCCGTCTGGTATGTCATCGTGACCATTGCCACCGTGGGCTACGGCGACCGCTACCCCGTCACCAACCAGGGCCGCATTGTCGGTATCATCCTGATCGTGATGGGCGTAAGCGCCTTCTCCGTGCTGACCAGCTATATCGCTACCCGGTTCCTTGCGCGGTCGCGCAGCGAGGTTTGATGCGCGCTTACGCGGGCAGTCGCCAGGAGCGTAATGGGTACAGGTGTTACAAACCTGGCCGGGGCGGCGCATGCGCGGGCGTCTGATCTAATCCGGTTAGGAGTGTCCCTGCCGGCCGCACAGTGCTTCGATGGCCGGCAGGGACAGGATCACGCCGCGGAAGCGCGGCGGTCGTTGGGGGGGCAAATTCCGGTCGCTTAGCGCGCTACAGCGCGGATCGTCGGCCCTACCTTAACCCGATGTTCATGCACACGGCCTCACACTGCACCCGGTCCGTCCTGCCACCCAGTGCGGCCCGCAAAAACCACGTGGGACGTTCGTTCCGATCCCAGGTGTAAGGGCCCTTGGGCCCGAAAAAGATTTCGGACAGAGACGGAGCAATGAAACACGTGCCCCAGTCGGTATACTCGGAGTCTACCCCCTGGACGGCGTTGCCGACCAAGGAACAATAGTCCCAGCGCCCCATCTCCGTCAGCTTGGTCTGCATGGCAGGGCTTCCATTATTCGTGACTCCTGCCTCATACCATTGGTAAACCTTCGTGCCCAGGTTGCCAGCCACCGCGTTTGCAGTCGTGTCCACGCTCGCCGGCGCGGTGCCGATGCTGTCCGTGACTACTTCCTGCGCGTGCGCGCTCAACGTGCCGGGCAGAGGCCCGGCGCCACCCGCAAATGCCAGCACGCCGTAAATGGCGAACATGGCCACCGTGAGAAGACCGACCGCTTGCAGCACCGCTCGTGACTTCTTCATGTGTTGCCTCCTGACGCAACTACGGATGGATGGTGGACAACCGCGAATACCGAGACTCGCGCCCGGTGTACGCGCAAGACGGCCCCGGCGCGTCCGAGCGCGGGCTCAGGGCGCGCCGAGGGTGTTGGTTGGTGGGATCTGGAAGTCCTGACTTGCGGCCAGGTAGCCGGAGGGGGCGTCGCCACGTCTGCACAAAGTTGCAATCGTGATGTGCATGGCTGCCTCGAGGGACGGCGAGAGGGGCGCGTGGCCCGGCATACGTTAGCCGGGCAGAAGGCAATTGCGCCGTCCTGCACAAACAGTATCGCGCAGACGCGAGCGTTTGTCAATATGCCAAGGCATTATCGACGGACAAATAAAGACCTATAAACCAAATTCGCCGGCCGGCGCGGGGGCTAATGACGGTCTGCTGGAGGATGCGGGAGCCGCGAGTGAGTTGCTTTGTGGGATCACTTGTCTAAAAGTGCGCTTTCCCTCATGCTGTTATACGTCAGTGGTGAAAGCGTCCTCCGATTTGCACACGCGTAAACATTATGTTATAGTCTTTTCACCGTGCGAGGGCTCCAAGCCCTCGCCCTTTTTGCCCCTGGCGTGCAGCGCCGAGCTGTATTCACCGGCGGCAATGCGGCTTTCTCACGAAAGCTGGGCATTTCCAAAGAAAGGAGGTACCGGCGCGGTATGTCGGACATTTTGCGCGACTACGAAATGGTGGTCATCGCTGCCCCGCAGCTCGATGACGAAGCCCTCTCCACCCTGACCCAGCGGATCAGTGGTTGGATTACGGGCGCGAATGGTGCGGTTTCCGAGACGAACGTCTGGGGCCGTCGCTCCATGCTCTACCCCATCAAGAAGCAAACCGAAGGCATCTACGTCCAGTTCAATTTCCAACTGGCACCCAGCGCGAGCCGCGAGCTCGAGCGCAGCCTGCGCCTGGATGAGAAAGTCATCCGGCACCTGGTGATCCGCCTCGACGAGGAGTAATCCACGCCCAGGCACAGAGAGGAGACGCGGACCGTGGCAAGAGGATTGAACAAGGTCCTGATTATCGGTAACCTGGGCCGCGATCCTGAAATGCGCTATACGCCGAGCGGAAAGCCGGTCACCTCGTTCAGCGTGGCCGTGAGCCGCGGTTGGACGACCAGTGCCGGCGAACGTCGTGAGGCCACGGAATGGTTTAACGTCGTCGCCTGGGGCAACCTGGCGGAGATCTGCAACCAATACCTGCGCAAAGGTTCGCGCGTCTATGTCGAAGGACGGCTGCAGACGCGGAGTTGGGACGACCCGGACGGTCAGCGTCACTCGCGTACCGAGGTCGTGGCCAATGAGATGATGATCCTCGACAGCCGGCCCGGCAGCGAACCAGACGAGTTCGATTACGAAGAGGAAATGGGGTTCTAATCAATGGCAGACGAACGAGAAATGAATGGCGCGCCGTCCGGCGACCGGGGTGATCGACCCGATCGCATGGAGCGGCCCGACCGGCCCGATCGGATGGATCGTGGCCCGCGTGGCCGGGGCGGACCCGGCGGCCGGGGACGCTTTCAGCGCCGCCGGATCTGCGCGTTCTGCGCGGACAAGGTCGACAAGATCGACTACAAGGATATCAACCTGCTGCGCCGGTTTGTCTCGGACACCGGGCAGATTGACTCGCGGCGCCGCACAGGCACCTGCGCTCGGCACCAGCGCCGAGTCACCAAGGCCGTGAAGCGCGCCCGCTACCTGGCCCTGCTGCCTTACACTGCCGAGCACATCCGCCGCTACGGCTGATAGAGGTCGTATGGCCAACAAGAACGAGAAGGCAGCCGCTGAGGAAACCAAGAAGCAGGCGCACCACCGCCGCCGTGACGAAGAGGCAAATCGCCGCGTCATGATCGGCCTGGCGGGCGTGGGCATCGCGCTCCTGCTCATCATCCTCGCCGGCGTCATTCAGGAACTGGTTCTCAAGCCGCGGCAACCCGTGGCGACCGTCAACGGCGACCGCATCAGCCTCACCGACTACCAGAAGCAGGTGCGGTACGCCTATTACCAGTCACTGCAGCAGGGCCAGCCGATCAGCGATCCTCAGCAGACCGGCCTCACCGTGCTCGACAACATGATCGACCTCGACCTGCTGCGCCAGCAGGCTAAGCAGCGCGGCATCAGCGTGACGGATCAGGAGATCAACGACGCGCTCGAGAAGAGCTTCGGCTTCTATCGCCAGACGCCAACACCGTTCCCAACGCCCACGCCCGACCTGACGGCATCGCCGACGCCTTCGCCCACTGGCACAATTCAGCCCACCGAGACGCCCGCGCCTACGCCTACGCTCATAACCGAGCAAGGTTACAAGGACGAACTCAAGCGGACGCTGGACACGCTGAATGCGAGCGCAGGGCTGAACGAAACTGACGTTCGGAAGCTGGTCGAGGCGAGCCTCCTGCAGCAGAAGCTCTACGATGACGTGACCAAGGACGTAGCCACGAAGGGCGAACAGGTGAAGCTGCGCCATATCCTCGTTGCCGTCCGCACGCCCGAGCCAACGCCCGCCCCGACGGCAACGCCGGGTCCTGATGCGACCGCCGTCCCCACCGCCGCGCCAGGGTCGACCGCAACGCCGACACCTGCGCCAACGCTCGCGCCTCGGACCGAGGCAGAAGCCTTGGCCATCGCAACCGACATCAAGAAGAAGCTCGACGCGGGCGGAGACTTCAAGGCCCTCGCGATTGAGTTTTCGGACGACGCGGGCAGCAAGGCTCAGGGCGGCGAGCTCGGTTGGTTCTCTCGGGGCGAAGGGCTGGTCCAGGAATTCGAGGACGCGGCCTTCAGCCTGCCGGTGGGCCAGGTCAGCGAGCCCGTCAAGACGCAGTTCGGCTATCACCTCATCGAGGTGTTGGAGAAAGACCCGAGCCGCGAGCTGAACGCTTACACGGTCTCGCAAGCGAAGTCGGCCGCCTTCCAGAAGTGGCTGACCGACCTCCGGAACGCCGCGCAGATTCAGCGCAACTGGACGGCGGACAAACTCCCGCCTACGCCCAGCGCCGGATGAGCAATAGAACGCTGATTGAACTGATCTGACTGATTTACTTGATCTTTCTTCGACAACCATGTTCGAAGAAGATCATGCGTATCAGTTCGATCAGTTGAATCAGCGTTCTGTTTAACCCTTCTCCCGCCGGACCTCGCGGACGTTCTGGACCTGGTTGATCTTGTAGAGCACCCGGTCGAGCTGCTCCACGTCGCGCACCTCGAGCGTGGCGGTGATCATGGCCAGGTTATCGCGGCGAGCGGTCACCGCCGAGGCGCCCTCCATGTTAATATTTTCCAGGTCCAGCACCTCGACGATATCCTTGAGCAGCCCCGCCCGGTCGTAAGCCATCACCCGAATCTTCACCCTGGACAACTGGGGCGGCGTGGCCCCCCAATCGACCCGGATCATCCGCTCCCGGTCCAGCCGCAATACGTTCGGGCAGTCTTTCCGGTGAACAGAGACCCCACGGCCGCGCGTCACAAAGCCGACGATCTCGTCGGGGGGCATCGGGTTGCAGCAGCGCGACATGACCGTGAGCAGGTTGCCCGTGCCCTGGACGGCGATCCCGTCCACCTTCGCCTCGGCAGCCCGCTGCTTCTGATCGGCCTGGGGCAGCCCTTCCTCGTGCGCTTCCTTGAGCACCTCTTCGGGCTTGTTGAGCTGCAAGACCCGCTTTGCGACGTCGGCCGAGGTGACGTCGCCGGTCCCGAGGTCGGCCAGAAAATCCTCCTGGCTGCCGTAGCCAAACAGGTTCGCCACCTCGAGATAGGTCATGTTCTCGACGCCGAGCCGGTGCAGTTCGCGCTCGAGCAGCTCGCGGCCCGCGGTGATGTTCTCCTCGCGGTTCTGCTGCTTGAACCACTGGCGGATCTTCGTGCGCGCCCGGCTCGTCTTCACAAAGTTCAGATGGGGGTTGAGCCAATCCCGACTGGGACCACCGCGCTTCGCCACCAGGATTTCCACCTGGTCGCCGCTCTGCAGGGGTGTGTCCAGGCCGACCAACTTGCCGCGCACCTTGGCCCCGCGGCACCGGTGGCCAATGTCGGTGTGCACGCGGTATGCGAAGTCGATGGGTGTCGCGCCGGCTGGCAGGTCGATGACCTCGCCCCGCGGCGTGAAGACGTAAACCCGGTCCTTGAAAAGCTCCTCTTTCGCGGTCGCGATGAACTCGCTGCCGCCCGCCTGTTCCTGCGACTGCCAATCGAGCACTGAGCGGAGCCACTGGATCTTGCGCTCGTACGCCTCGTCGTGCCGGGTCTGCGACTTATAGCGCCAGTGGGCGGCAATACCGACGTCGGCGATGCGATCCATGTCGGGCGTACGGATTTGCACCTCGAGGGGGCGACCGTTCGGCCCGACGACGGCGGTATGCAGCGACTGGTATTGGTTCTCTTTGGGGTTGGCGATATAGTCGTCGAATTCGCCCGGGATGGGCCGCCAGAGGGAGTGCACCACGCCGAGTGCCGCATAGCAGTCAGGGAGTTCGGGCACGATCAAGCGGAGGCCGTGTTGGTCGTAGATCTCGCCGAACGTGACGCCCTTACGCTTCATCTTGCGCCAGATGCTGTAAATGTGCTTAGGCCGGCCCGAGATTTGCGCCTGGACGCCGTGTTTGCCCAGCTCGGTGCGCAGCGTCTGGATGACGCTGGCAACATAGGCCTCGCGTTCCTCTCGGCGCTCGCTGAGCTCGGCCTTCATCTTGCCGTAAGTCTCCGGCTCCAGATAGCGGAAAGCGAGGTCTTCGAGCTCCCACTTGATCGCGTAGATGCCCAAAACGCTGGCGAGCGGCGCGTAGACGTCCAACGTCTCGCGCGAAATGCGCTGCTGCTTCGCCGGCGGCATGGCGCCGAGGGTGCGCATGTTGTGCAGGCGGTCGGCGAGCTTAATGAGGACGACGCGCACGTCGTTGACCATGGCCAGGAGCATCTTGCGGAAGCTCTCGACCTTCGGGTCTCGGCTGTCGGCCGGATAGCTGGCCATGTCGGAGATGCTTTCCAGCTTGGTGACGCCGTCGACCATGCTGGCGACCTCGGGGCCGAACTCCTCGACCAGGGCGGGGACCTTGTGTGCCGTGTCTTCGGCAACGTCGTGCAGCAATGCTGCGGCGACCGTGCGCGCGTCGAGGCGCAAGTCAGCCAGGATGCTGGCGACGGCTTCGGGGTGGATGATGTAGGGCTCGCCCGACTTCCGCCGCTGCCCCGCGTGCGCTTCGTCGGCAAACTCGTAAGCACGGTGGACCAGCACCTGGTCTTGCGGCGAATAACTCTTCGGCAGATGCTCGCGTAAAGTTTCCCAACTCATACTTCACCCCTGACCTCTTCGCCAGCCGAGCCGGAGAAGGGGAATTACCGCCTTTTGGCCTTCGCCCGCCGCAGTGCTATACTTCTCACCCGAGCCCCCATAGCTCAGTGGATAGAGCGACTGACTTCGGATCAGTAGGCCGCGAGTTCGAATCTTGCTGGGGGTACTACTGTTTGCCTGGGCAATCGCTGCGTTAATTCAAACCTCCCATCCGGGGCCAACTCACTGGCTCCGAGTGGGAGGTTTTTATTTGCTGCGCTGCTATACCCCCGAATCGCGGTCATCATAGCATACCCGACCGTCGGTCTGCAACCCGCGGAAAGCGCCGCGGGGAGGATTCCGGGGCTCCGCGCCCTTGAATACGCCCATGCTTGGGACATGCCAGCGGGTTCACGGGCATCCCTGTCAATTTCTAAGGACAACAACAGGATTTGAAAACCGCTCTACCGTCCCACAGGCCCTCTTTTATATGAACAAATGCGTAGCCACCTAGGTAGAAACTTTCCTTCTCGCTAGGTATTGCTACCTTAAGAGAAACGCGTGCTTGCCACCGTCATCCAGCGATTTTGCATGCTAGTGTGATTAGTGATACCCTCCACTAACAAGCACCCGATATCGACTACAGTCATGTCTTCCGCACGCACCGGTGTCATAATATCAAGCCACTCGTTTAGGAGGAGCCATGAAACCTTGCTCAATAGCAGGCAACCGCAGCATCCGTATCCTGCTTGCCCTGCTCCTCGTCACTGTCTCGTTCGCGCTGCCTGCTTTCAGCAGCTTGGCGGCCAGCACGCTGCTGTCGGCCAGCTTCGACAGCACTACCGACGGCTTCATCTACCAGGATGACGCCTTTGGAACCGCGCAGCCGGCATATGCCAGCGGCACGCGTGTGACCACGGGCGGCTACAGTGGGGGCGGCCTCCAGGTCGCACTCGGCGGCGTGGATGCCACTGCGGTCGCTAACATGTCGGGCGGGTGGTCGTACACGCTAAATGTCACGACCGCGCAGACCGGCGTGTCACTCTCGCTCCGCTACAAGCTCGAACAAACGGCTACGTATGAGTTCGACGAGTTCAGCCGGGTCCGGGTCAAGGTCGACGGCGTAGAGATCGGCCGCGGCGTGAAGACCTATATCGATCACATCGGCGGCGACGGCTCGAGCACCCAGGGCAACAGCAACACCTTCCTGCCTACCACCGATTGGCAGCAGGTCGAGCTGTTCCTCGGCAACTGGGGGACCGGAAACCACACCGTCGTCCTGGGCGCCTCCAACAACAAGAAAGACGCTTCCGACGAATCGACCACGCTTGTGCTTGATGACGTCGTAATCACAGCCGGTAATGCCGCGCCAGCCGGTTCCGATGCGCTGCTAGTGGTGAATCGTTCGAGCCTGAGCCAGTTCCTGGCGTATGACCAGGCGCTGGCCGGCTTCCACGACCGCTGCTCGGCCAGCGGGGTGAGCTGCTCCACGGCGGGCAGCACGACCAACTATCTGAACGCGGTGACTTATGTAGAGCAGCAGTTGCAGGGCATGGGCTACACGACCCTGCGCCACAACTTCAACTACAGCGGGAACACCGGCACGAATATCTGCGGCACGAAGCTCGGCACGGTTACGCCAACGCAGATGTACATCGTCTCGGCGCACCTGGACGCGCGCAGTGGGGGCGACGGCTTTGACGACGACGCCTCGGGCGTGGCCCTGGGCCTCGAAGTCGCGCGGGCCCTGTCAGGCTCCGACGTCACGACAGACAAATCAGTGCGCGTCTGCTTCTGGGACAAGGAAGAGGTCGGCCTCTACGGCGCGTATGGCTACGTCCAAGACCGCCGCGCGCTCCAGGGCACGACCAGCGAGCCGACGTGGCTCGGCGTCATTCAGCACGACATGATCCTGTACGACCACGGCGTGGGCACGCGCACGACAGCGCAGAGCGCGTACGCGGACCTGGACGTCGAGTGGCGGGCCGGCACGACCAAAGAGGCGGACTCGAAGGCCCTGGCGCTCAAGTGGCGCTACGTGAACGGCACGTACGCACCGGATTACCCCGCCACCGCCTACAACTACTCGACCAATACCGACGACACAGCCTTCCACCCGTACGTCGCCTCAATCAGCGTGCGCGAGAACCGCCGCAGCCTGACCTCAGGCACCAACGCCGAGTGGATTAACCCGTACTATCACACGACGAGCGACATCGAGAGCTCTTACACGCGCGACGACGACGGCGACGGCAAGCGGGATGACATGGAGCTGGGCTATAACGCGGTGCGCACCACGCTGGGCCTGGTGGCAGAGCTGGCCGGCGCGCATATCTCGACGCCAAACAACGCCCCCGTCGCGACTCCGCAGTCGGTGACCACCAATGAGGACACGGCCAAGGCCATCACCCTCGCTGGCTCGGATGCGAACAATGACCCCCTCACCTACCGCGTCACGACAAGCCCAAGCCACGGCAGCCTCTCGGGCGCCGCGCCCAACCTCACCTACACGCCCGCGGCCAATTATAACGGCGCGGACAGCTTCCAGTTTGTCGTCAACGACGGCAAGGTCGACTCGGCCGCCGCAACGGTCAGCATCACGGTGAGCCCGGTCAATGACGCGCCGGTCGCCAACGTCCAGGCCGTCACGACGAACGAAGACACGGCCAAGGCGATCACGCTGGCCGGCTCTGACGCAGACGGCGATGTGCTCACTTACCGGGTAACGACCGACCCGAGCCACGGTGCGCTGTCGGGCACGGTGCCGAACCTCACCTACACGCCCGCGGCCAACTACAACGGCGCGGATAGCTTCCAGTTTGTCGTCAACGACGGCAAGGTCGACTCGGCCGCCGCAACGGTGAGCATCACGGTGAGCCCGGTCAATGACGCGCCGGTGGCCAACGCCCAAGCCGTCACGACGAACGAAGACACGAGCAAGGCCATCACGCTGGCCGGCTCAGATGCAGACGGCGACGTGCTCAGTTACCGGGTAACGGCAAACCCGAGCCACGGTGCGCTGTCGGGCGCCGCGCCGAACCTCACCTACACGCCCGCGGCCAACTACAACGGCGCGGACAGCTTCCAGTTTGTCGTCAACGACGGCAAGGTCGACTCGGCTGCCGCAACGGTCAGCATCACGGTGAGCCCGGTCAATGACGCGCCGGTCGCCAGCGCCCAGGCCGTCACGACAAACGAAGACACGGCCAAGGCAATCACGCTGGCCGGCTCGGACGCAGACGGCGACGCGCTGACCTTCCAGGTCACGAGCGGCCCGAGCCACGGCAGCCTCTCGGGCGCCGCGCCGAACCTCACCTACACGCCCGCGGCCAATTACAACGGCGCGGACAGCTTCCAGTTTGTCGTCAACGACGGCAAGGTCGACTCGGCCGCCGCAGACGGTCAGCATCACGGTCGATCCGGTTAACGACACACCGACCGCGGATGCGCAGACTGTGAGCACCGGCGAGGACACGCCCGTGGCGGTCAACCTCACCGGCTCGGACGCAGACGGCGACGCGCTGACCTTCCAAGTCACGAGCGGCCCGAGCCACGGCAGCCTCTCTGGCGCCGCGCCCAACCTGACCTATGCACCCGCGCCGGACTACAACGGGCCGGACAGCTTCCAGTTCACCGTCACCGACGGCCTGCTCACTTCGCCGGCCGCGATCGTCTCGATCGACGTTGCGGCCGTCAACGACGCGCCGGCCGCCAACCCGCAGTCGATCGTAACCGTCCAGGACACGCCAGTGGGCATCACGCTCAGCGGCTCGGATGTAGATGGCACCCCTCTCACCTTCCGGGTGACCGGCGGGCCCAGCTTCGGTTCGCTCTCTGGCGCCGCCCCCAATCTCGTCTACACGCCGAATGCAGGCTACAACGGGCCTGACAGCTTCACTTTCGTCGCCAACGACGGTCAGGTCGATTCGGCCGCCGCGACGGTCAGTATCACGGTGAAGCTCGCGGGCGCGGTCAATGAACCGCCGACTGCAAACGCCCAGGCCGTGACGACGGACGAGGACGTGTCTGCGGCTATCACGCTGACCGGCGCCGACCCTAACTCGGACACGCTGTCCTACCGGGTTACGAGCGGCCCGAGCCACGGCAGCCTCTCGGGCGCCGCACCCAACCTGACGTACACACCCGAGGCCAACTACAACGGCCCGGACGTCTTCGAGTTTGTGGCGAACGACGGCCAGGTCGATTCCGTGCCGGCCGCTGTAGCCATTACGGTTACCCCCGTCAACGATGCGCCGGCGGCCGGCGCACAGTCGCTGACGACGAGCGAGGACACCTCGGTGCCGCTGACCCTGAGCGGCTCGGATGTCGACGGCGACGTGCTGACCTACCGGGTGACGAGCGGGCCCAACCACGGCGCGCTTTCGGGCACCGCGCCCAACCTGAGCTACATCCCGGCGGCCAACTACAACGGCCCCGACGCCTTCCAGTTCGTCGTGAACGATGGGCAAGTCGATTCGGCCGCAGCCACAGTGGACGTCGCAGTCGACGCGGTCAACGACCCGCCAGTGGCAAACGCGCAACCGGTCACGACGCTGGCCGGCACGCCGGTAGCCGTCACGCTGACGGGTTCGGATATCGACGGTGACCCGCTGTCCTACGTGGTCACCATTAGCCCGGGCCATGGCGTCCTTTCGGGCGCGGCCCCCAACCTGACCTACACGCCGACGGCGGGCTACATCGGACCGGACAGCTTTGCATTTGTGGTCAACGACGGCACGGTTGACTCGGCAGCGGCGACGGTCAGCCTCACGGTCAACCCGAACGGGCCCAACCTCTATGTTAGCTCGACCGGCTCGGGCACGGCGGGCAACGTGTCCTTCGCGGATGAGGACATCCTCATTCGCAACCAGGCCACCGGCGGCTACTCGCTGTACTTCGACGGCTCGGACGTGGGCCTATCGAGCACGGACGTCGACGCGTACGAGATGCTGACGGACGGATCGCTGCTGTTCAGCTTCGACAGCGACTTCACGCTCAGCGGCTTCGGTACGGTCGACGATTCCGATGTCCTCAAGTTCACGCCCACGTCGACCGGCGACAACACGGCCGGCACGTGGAGCTGGTATTTCGACGGCTCGGACGTGGGCTTGACGACCACGGGCGAAGACGTGGACGCGCTAGCCTTGCTGCCAGATGGGCGGCTCATCATCAGCACGCTTGATGCGGTCTCGGTCACCGGCGTTTCGGGCGCGGACGAGGACCTCCTCGCCTTCACACCAAGCGCGCTCGGCTCGACGACCAGCGGCACGTGGGCCATGTACTTCGACGGCTCGGACGTAGGCTTGTCGACGAGCGCGAATGAAGACATCAACGCGGTCGACATCGACCCGACAGGCAAGATCTACATCAGCACGGTTGGCTCCTTCAGCGTCACGGGCGCCAGCGGCGACGGCTCTGACGTCATCGTATGCACGCCGAGTTCGCTCGGCAGCACGACTGCGTGTACCTGGGCGGTGTACTGGGACGGCTCGGCAAACGGATTCTCGGGCCAGGACACGGACGCGCTCTTTATCGTCCCGTAACCGCGCACGTCTCCCGCACTTCGCGCCCGGCCGTACTCGCAGTCCTGCGGGTGCGGCTGGGTGCGCGTATAACGCGGCTAGGAAAACGCCGCTACTTTGCCGACGAACCGTCGTCATGACGACTGTAATGTACGTCAAGCACACTGCTGCGTGCATGGGCGTGCCAAGGCACGCGTCGGCTTCCTTCATTGTTGTCCGCCCTGCTCCGGTTCAGCCTCCGGTCAGCAGGGCAAGCATTGCTGACGGCTGAGGAGCTAGCCATGCAGTCTCTTCGATCTCCAGCCAGAAGCCGCCGAATGAGCCGGTGGCTAACCGTTGCCTTGATCTTCGCGTTCGCGCTGCCCGGCGCCGCGACCGCCGCGCCTGCGGCCGCGCCGGCCGCCACGCTGCTGTCAGTGAATTTCGATACTACGACGGACGGATTCACTTATGCGGACGACGTGTTTGCCACCAGCCAGCCGGCCTATGCCAGCGGCGCGCGCACGACGACCGGCGGGTATTCCGGGACGGGAGGCCTCCAGGTGACGCTGGGCGGCGTGGACGCCAACACCATTAGCGGCATGTCCGGCGGGTGGTCCTACACGCTCAACGCGACGACCGCCCAGACCGGCGTGTTCCTGTCCTTCCGTTATAAGCTCGATCAGACGGCCACGTACAGTTACGACGAGTACAGCCGGGTGCGCATCAAGGTTGACGGGGTCGAGCTGGGCCGGGGCTCGAAGACTTATGTCGACCATATCGGCGGCGACGGCACCAGCGGCACCGGTACCGAACAGGGCTACGCCAACACTTACCTCCCTACTACCGACTGGCAGCAGGCGAGCCTGTACGTGGGCGATTGGGCCCCGGGCAACCACACGCTCGTGCTGGGCGGCTTCAACAACAAGAAGAACCTCTCCACCCAGACGACTACCGTAACCATCGACGACGTGTCGGTCACGAGCGGCAATCCGGCACCTGTCCAGACCGCGGCGCAGACTCTGGCCGGGCGCGCGAGCTACAGCCAGTTCCTGGCCTTCAACCAGGGCATCGCTCAATTCGACGACCGCTGCCGCGGAGCGAGTATGGGCTGCACGTCCTACGACGCCTCAGCCAATCCCGCCTCCACCTCCAACTATATGCGCGCCCTGGCGTGGGTGGAGGGTCAGCTTCAGGCGATGGGCTACACGACCGTGCGCCATAGCTTCACCTCCAATACAGGCGGCGTCAATCTGTATGCCACTAAGCCGGGCACGGTGAGTCCGACTGAGATGTACATGGTTTCGGGGCACCTCGACGCGCGCTCGGGCGGGGATGGCTTCGACGATGATGGCTCGGCCGTCGCCCTGCTGCTGGAGGTCGCACGCGTGCTCTTCGGCCGCCGATGTGACCACCGACAAGTCGGTACGCTTCATTTTCTGGGATAAAGAAGAAGTGGGCCTGTACGGCGCAACCGCCTACGCCTCCAACAACACTGCGGCGGGCGGCCGGCGCGACCTGCAAGGGACGGTCGACGAGCCCACCTGGTTGGGGCTCATCCAGCACGACATGATCCTCTACGACCACGGCGCGGGCACCCGCACCACCGCGCAGAGCGCGTACGCGGACCTGGACGTGGAGTGGTACTCCGGCGCGACCAAGGCGGCGGACTCGAAAGCCCTGGCGCTCAAGTGGGCGTTCGCGAATGGCACATACGCACCCGATTACCCCGCCACGGCCTATAATTACTCGACCAACACCGATGACACGCCGTTTCGTGACTACGTGGCCTCGGTTAGCGTGCGCGAGAACCGGCGGAGCCTGACGTCGAACTCAAACGCGGAATGGATCAACCCGTATTACCACACAACAAGTGACGTGGAGAACTCCTATATTCGCGACGATGATGCCGACGGGATGCGCGACGACATCGAGTTGGGTGTCAACGCGGTGAAAACCACGCTGGGACTGGTGGCCGAGCTGGCAGGCGCACACATGGCCGTGCCTAACACGGTGCCGGTGGCCAACGCGCAGGCGCTCACGACGTTCCAGGACACGCCGGTCAGCATCACCCTGACGGCCTCAGACGCGGACGGGGACCCCCTCACCTACCGGGTAGCCGCCGGCCCCGGCCACGGCGCCTTGACCGGCACGCCCCCCGGCCTCACCTACACGCCTGCCGCAAGCTATGCCGGGTCCGATAGCTTCCAGTTCGTCGCCAACGACGGCAGGGCCGACTCCGCCCCCGCGACCGTCGGCATCACCGTCGCGCCGCCCGTCTTCGGCCTGCCCTTCACCGACGACTTCGAGACGGCGAAGGGCTGGCGTGCGAATCCCTCGGGCACAGACGCCGCAAGCACCGGGCAATGGGAGCGCGGCCAGGCGCAGCCGACCGACGGCGAGGGTCCCAAGCAGCTTGTCCCGGCCAGCGGCCAGTATGACCTGGTGACGGCCGCGGCTGCTGGGACGGTGGTTGGCTCGAACGACGTGGACGACGGCCTCACCTCGGTGCGCTCGCCCGACCTCACGCTCCCCGAGGGCCAGCCTATCCGACTCGCGTTCAAGTACACTTTCAGCCACGGCACGAATTCATCGACCGAGGACTATTTTCGGGTAAAGGCGGTCGGTGCGACGACGCAGACCCTACTCGAGCTGCGCGGCAGTTCGGACGACATCGACGCAGCCTGGACAACCTACAGCGCGGACCTGAGCAGCTTCGCCGGGCAGACGGTTTACCTGCTCCTCGAGGCAGCGGATGGCGGCGGTCCGAGCATCCTGGAGGCCGCGGTCGACGACGTGTCGGTGACCGCGGGCGCGGGCAGCGAGAACACGCTGCTCTCCGCGTCGTTCGACGCGGGGCAGACGGCTTCACGTACGCGGATGACACATTCCGCGGCGTGGCGCAGGGCGGCTACGCCGATGGGGCGTACCTGGCTTCGGGCGGCGCGAGCGGCGGCGGCCTGCAGGTCAGGCTGGGCGGGCTCGACGACGAGATCGTGACTGACATGTCAGGCGGCTGGAGCCGGGGCTTCACTCTGCCGGCCCCGGGCGCGGCGCAGGTTTCCTTTAAGTACCGGCTGACGCAATCGTCCGAGTACGAGCCGGAGGAACTCAGCCAGGCGCTCATGAGCGTCGACGGCGGCCTGGTCGGGCAGGGGGGGCAGGACTACGTCGCGCTCGGTGCGCGGCAACGGCAACGGCGGCGGCGACGAGACGACCGGCTGGATTTACGCGTCGGTGCGCGTCGAGGGGCTGAACGCGGGGACGCACACGCTCACGCTGGGTGGCTACAACAACCGGAAGAGCTGGACCAACGAGACGACCGAAGTGCTGCTCGACGACGTGCGGGTGAGCATTCCGTAACAGCGCGCCGCGGCGGGAGTCGCCGCCGCTTCGCTAAGCCAACGATTTGCGGTACGGATTAGAGTCTGCAAAGCAAATAGCAACTTCGCGTCACAGAAACCATCTTAATCGACATTGACAAAACACACCAGGGAGACTACAATTGACGTTGACCTCAACAGGCGGAATATCGACACTTTCTCGACGTCAATTGCCGCAGCGGGCACTGCGCCCCTGCGGCGACTCCAAATGTGACAACTTCTGCGCGCCTTGCCATCCGGCCCGGCGCCATGCTCCATATTAACACCTAGCGCTCTTTGTCCAATTGAGGAGGAACCGATGGACCTGTCCCGTCCTTCACCCACCCGACGGCCGGCGAGCCGATCGCGCGCGTCACTTGCGCTTGTCCTGGCGCTTGCGATGGTGCTTGCACTTGTAACTGCAGGTTTCTTCACACAGCCTGCGGCCGCAGCCAACCCGCCACCGGTGCAGTACTATTATCGTCACGCTGCCGGAAGACGATCTGCTGACGCTCTTCGACGAGAACCAGGACACGGTCGGCGGTACCGTACGACCAGGTCGTCAGCCCCATCCGCAGCGTGACATCCGTCGCGATCAACGAGCGGAACGTCCTCGTCTATTGGGACCAGTGGGAAGACGGCGGCGTACGACGCGGACATCGCGAACCCCGGCGCCAACGTCTACAACGCGACCACGAACCCGGACGGGACGCAGATCTGGGGCGACGGGGATCTCACCAACGGCTGCCCGCCCGCGCTTTTCTCGGGCCCGAATCCGTGCGGCCTCCCGGCCGACGACCAATTCGTGCCCGGCGACGTCATCATCCTGGACAACGACGTCGCGGTCAAGACCGGTGCCGTGTACGCGCTCGACCAGTTCAACACCGTCGCCTACAACAACCAGAACGGCACCGCGAACTGGGCTGGAAACTGGACGGAAGTGGGTGACAACGCTACCGCGTCCTCCGGTGACATTCTCATCACCAGCAACCGGCTGCAGTTCCAGGAAGCGACCACGACAATACCCAGCATTTACCGTGAAGTGAGTATTCCGGTAAACGGGGGCGTCACGGTTAGCTCTTTCGCCAGGTTGATATTCACTGTGGGCTACAACGCTGTCGAGTTCGATGGGTCCGATGAGTTCCGGGTCGATGTATCGGACGACGGCGGAGCCACATGGAGTACCGTCAGCACGTTCGGCACTTCGGCGGCCCCGGCAACCAGCCAGAGTTTTGACATCGGCGCGAATCTCCCGACGACCGGCAACCCCGCGTGCGCTTCTACCAGGTCGACCCACTTGAGACTGGGGAGTACTGGTATGTCGATGACGTGCGGGTCGAGTGGGGCTACTACCGCGACCCCGCCCAGATCTTCTTCGACGGCCGCGACAAGGTGGGCGTGACCGCGCCGGTCGCGATGACGCCGCGGCGCGTTCCCGCCCACGCCGGGCTCGGTGATGGCCGGCGCGTCCGAAATGTTCGACACTGCCAGTGGGGCACCTCCTACGTTGCGCCGGTCGGCGAGGACACCGTCCGCACCCAACAACTCCGCTTTCGAAGACATCCGCAGGTTCATCATGGCCGGCCCCGGCGGCGCGACGGTCGACGTGGATGCGAATGCGGACGGCGAGTCGCTGACCCGGGTGACCTCAACGACTTCGTGATGGCCGAGGGCTCGCGGAAGTCGGTGGACGGCATCAACACGGCGCGACGCTGACCGTCGTCGCCGGCAACCCGGTGCAGGTCAACTCGATGACCGCGGACGACAACGACACCTTCGAGTTCCGCTGGGACGCGCTGGTGCCCCGGCCGAACTGGAGCAACGACTACTACACGCCTGTCGGCACGACGCCCAACCGGCACCGCCGGCGCTGCAAGGCTGCACCGAGGTGTGGGTCTACAACCCGAATGCCACCGCAGATCACGATCACTTCGACGCCCCGGCGGAGTTTCATATCCCTCCGCAGACGGTAGCTTCAACGTCCCAGCCAACAGCGATGCGGCCAGCCCGGACGGCAACGAACCTCCTTACCGGCGGCAACGGCGCGCGCTTCTGGTCGGAAGGCGGCCAGGTCTTCTCACCGCTCTCCGTCACCGACTGCACGAGGAGAGCAACACCAACGGCCGCATTATGGACTGGGGCGCGCCGCTGGTGCCGACCAACCAACTGACCTCCGAGGTGCTCGTCGGCTGGGCGCCCGGCTGCTCGAACGAGAGCCACAGCGGCATCTGCCATGACCCGGACGCGATCCAACGGGACGACGCCCGACAGGACACGCGGGCAGTCGTAACGTGGTCTTCGTGACAGCGGTCGCCAACACGAACATCTACGTGGACACAAACGGCAGCGGCTTGACCTGCACGCCTGGCACCCCCCCGGCGGTGACGGGCGCAGAGCAGACAGCAACCGGCGCATCGCCGCTCACCTCCTACCGCTACGATGAAGATGCCGACCTCGCGCGCGCTACGTCCACGACAACTTCAACACGTCAGAGCTACACGAGACGACAGACAGCGTCGACAGGTTGGCCGGCGGAGCAGACCTGGACGAGCGATTGGGCGGAAGGCGGCGGCGAGACGCCGACCTCAGCACTGCTGGCGCGATCCAGATCAAGGTGGGTCCGGCCACGCTGCGACTGCAGGAACTGGCCTCACGACGAAACCGGCCGCAGGATTCAGCGCAGCCACAACACATCGGGCAACACCTTCGCCCGCCTGAGCTTCGAGCTCATCTCGTCCACGGGGCTGGACGCCAACGACCGCATCGCCGTCGAGGGCTCAACCAACGGCACGACCTGGAACACGCTGAAGACCTACGTCGGGCCGTGGTCCAGACCTCCCCGGCCGAACTTCCCACGCTCGAGGTCTTCAACATCAGCGCGTTCATCGCCAACCCGACCTACGTGCGCTTCCGGTTCGTGGACAACCTGGAAACCGGCGACTAGTGGGCGGTCGACCACGTCCACATCGACTACGCCACGGGCGGCGACTACGACATGAGCGGTGCGCTGATCAAGACGTTCAACTCGGACTGCACCGGCACCCCAATCGCGGTCGCCTACGGCCAGGACCGCCGCTCACCGGCGGCAACGACGACGAGGCCCTCGACCTGGGCACCCTCGTCCCGCCGTACCGCCCCGCCGTCCGCCTGCGGCGCGGTCGGCAACTACGTCTGGGTGGACGAGGACGGCGACGGCAAGCAGGACGCGGGCGAGACGGGCATCCCGAACGTGAAGGTGACGCTGACCGGCACGGCGCACCGACGGCACGACCTACAATCTGACCACCTACACGGACGCCAACGGCGGCTACATGTTCAGGGACCTGAAGCCGTCGAATGCCAGCGGCTACACCGTCACGGTGGATCCGGCCACGCTGCCGGCCGGCCTGGCCGCGAACCCGACCTATGACGAGGACGGCACGGCCACGCCGCCATACGACCAATGTGTCGTTGACCGCGGGCGAGGAGCACCGACGGCGGACTTCGGCTACAACTGGGCGCCGACGACCGACGTCACGGGCAACACCGGCACCGGCGCGATCGGCGACTGCGTGTGGATCGACGCGGACGGCGACGGCATGCAGGACCCGGCGAGATCGGGCTGGGCAGCGTGACCGTCAACCTGTACACGACCCGGACGGCGACGGGCGTTTGGACAGCAGACGACGTACTCGCCGCAACGACCACCACCAACGACACGGGCAACTACATCTTTGACGGTCTGCCGGCGGGCGCCTACGTCGTCGGATCCCCGGCGCCGCCGGCGGGCTACACCCAGACCGGCGACCCGGACGACACGATGGATAACCAGACGACGGCGCCCATCGTCCTGGCCCCCGGCGACGTCTTCCTCAACGCCGACTTCGGCTACCAGCCGGCGCGGCGCCATCGGCACGATCGGCGACACGGTGTGGGTCGACTCCAACCGCAACAATGCCAAGGATGCGGGCGAGCCCGGCATCCCGGGCGTCACCGTGGCGCTCATCAAGGACCTGAACGGCGACGGCATCTGGGACGTCGGCGAGCCGATCATCGCCACCGACATCACGGACGAGAACGGCGTCTACGGTTTCACGGCTTGCCGCTGCGACGGGCGCGGGCACCGACGAATACCTCGTATGGGTGAGCGACACGAGCAGCGTCCCGGGCCGCTGGCTCTTAGACGTCCGCGACGGCGGACAGCCAGGGCAACCCGACTACCGGCGTCATGACGGGCCTGGGCATCAGCGAGGTGACTGAACCGGACACGCCGAGCAACCACGAAACCAGGACTTCGCGCTACACGCCGCTGCGGCCATGACGCGAACGAAGGCCTCATCGGCGACACGATCTTCCTGGATCGTGACGGCGGCAACGACTTCGACGCCGGCGAGGGTATCGAGGGCGTGACAGTCGAACTCCTCAACAGCACGGGCCAGTTGGTGGGCCGACCAGCACGACGAAAATGGCCAGTACTTCTTCGGCGGACTGCCGGCGGGCACCTATACGGTGCAGCGTCATCACGTCGACCCTGCCTGGCAACGGCGCCGGGCTGACCAACACGTCGACCCGGACACTTGCCAGCCGGCACGATCGGCAACAGCCAGTCCTCGGTAACGATCGGCGGCGCCCAGCGCCTGATCAACCTCGCGCAGGACTTCGGCTACCGGCCAAGCGGCACGCAGCCAGTCAACAGCCTGTCGGGCACGGTCTGGCAGGACACAAACGCGGACGGCACGCTTTCGGGTGAGACCGGGCGGTTCCAGGGCGTGACCGTCGACCTCTACATCGACAGAACGGCAACGGCGTACTGGACAGCGGCGACAACATCGTCGGGACGACCTCGACCGACTCGAGCGGCAATTACGGCTTCGACCGGCTTCCTAACGGCATTTACTTCGTCGATGTGACCGATCAGGCGAACGTGCTGAACGGCTACTGGAAGTCGAACGGCCCGAACGCCGGCGCGGACAACAACAGCCAGGTCGACCCCTACAAGGTCACCCTCAACGGCGGCCAGAACAACGCCACCGCCGACTTCGGCTACTATAATAAGCCGGCCAAGTTGGGCGACTACGTCTGGGAAGACACGAACGGCAACGGCATCCAGGACAGCGGCGAGCCGGCGATTCAGAACGCGGTCGTCACGCTGACGATCACCTGGCCGTCGAGCGGCACGGGCACGACGATTGTCAAGACGACGACGGGCATGGACGGCAAGTACCTCTTCGACAACCTGCTGCTCGACGAGAACATGACGAGCGGCACGGGCGCGGGCAACCCGACCTTCAGCATCTCGATTGCTACGCCGTCCGGCTACCTGCCGACGCTCACAACCCAGGGCGGCAACACGGCCTTGGACTCGAACCCGAACCCGACAGCCGCCACCGTTACTAAGGGCGGCTCGGACCTGACGTATGACTTCGGCTTCGTGCGGCCCAACTCCGTGGGCGACTTCGTGTGGCTGGACATGAACGGCAACGGCGTTCAGGATGCGGGCGAGACCCGGCCTGGCGAATGCCACCGTGACCCTGTACACCGGCCGCGGGTGCGCAGGTTGGCTCGCCCCAGACCACGGGCTCGAGCGGCGCCTATCAGCTTCACCAACCTGGGGCCCGGCCAGT
Source organism: uncultured Chloroflexia bacterium (assembly GCA_963810095.1). Classification (GTDB taxonomy): domain Bacteria; phylum Chloroflexota; class Anaerolineae; order CG2-30-64-16; family CG2-30-64-16; genus JALOOB01. Next base: position 49,286 of record CAWEMM010000006.1, read on the forward strand.
ACAAGGTCTGCTTCACGACCCCGTCCGGCTACAGCTTCAGCCCCACCTGCGGGCGGCAACGCCGCGACGGACTCTGACAGCGAATGCCGGCGCGACCGCCGGACTGCTCCGCCGACTTCACCTTGACATCCAACCAGAACAACACCACCTCGACGCCGGCATGTACCGCCCGCCTCGGTCGGCGACTTCGTCTGGAGCGACACCAACGCCAACGGCATCCAGGACAGCGGCGAAACCACCGGCGTGGCGAATGCCACGGTCACCCTCTACACGGCCGCGGGCGTTCAGGTCGGCTCGCCGATCAACACGCCGGCCAGCGGCGCCTACAGCTTCACCGGCCTGGTCCCCGGCTCCTACAAGGTCTGCTTCACGGCGCCGAGCGGCTACACCTACAGCCCCACCGGCCAGGGCACGCCGAGCACCGACAGCGATGCCGGCGTGACCGCCGGCGGCTGCTCCGCCAACTTCACCCTGACCAACGGCCAGAACAACACCACGCTCGACGCCGGGTTGTACCAGCCCGCCACGATCGGCGACAAGGTCTGGCTGGACACCAATGCCAACGGCATCCAGGACGCCGGCGAGACCAGCGGCGTACCCAACGTCACCGTCACCCTGTACACCAGCACCGGGACGCAGGTCGCCACCCCGCAGACCACGCCCGCCGGCGGCGGCTATAGCTTCACCAACGTGCCGCCCGGCTCCTACAAGGTCTGCTTCACCAATGTGCCCGCCGGCTACACCTTCAGCCCGACCGGCCAGGGCACGCCGAGCACCGACAGCGATGCCGGTGTGACCGCCGGCGGCTGCTCCACAACCTTCACCGTCACTTCCGGCCAGACCGACAACACCTGGGACGCCGGCCTCTACCAGCCCGGCCTCGGTCGGCGACCTGGTCTGGCTCGACGTCAACGCCAACGGCATCCAGGACGCCGGCGAGACCGCCGGCGTGGCGAATGCTACCGTCGACCCTCTACACGGCCGCGGACGCGCAGGTCGGTTCGCCGATCAACACGCCGGCCAGCGGCGCCTACAGCTTCACCGGCCTGGTCGCCCGGCTCCTACAAGGTCTGCTTCACGGCGCCGGCCGGCTACACCTTCAGCCCCACACGGCCAGGGCACGCCGAGCACCGACAGCGATGCCGGCGTGACCGCCGGCGGCTGCTCCGCCAACTTCACCCTGACCAACGGCCAGAACAACACCACGCTCGACGCCGGGTTGTACCAACCGGCCACTATCGGCGACAAGGTCTGGCTCGACACCAACGCCAACGGCATCCAGGACGCCGGCGAGACCAGCGGCGTACCCAACGTCACCGTCACCCTGTACACCAGCACCGGGACGCAGGTCGCCGGCCGCCGCAGACCACGCCCGGCCGGCGGCGGCTATAGCTTCACCAACGTGCCGCCCGGCTCCTACAAGGTCTGCTTCACCAATGCGCCAGCCGGCTACACCTTCAGCCCCACCGGCCAGGGCACGCCGAGCACCGACAGCGATGCCGGTGTGACCGCCGGCGGCTGCTCCACAACCTTCACCGTCACTTCCGGCCAGACCGACAACACCTGGGACGCCGGCCTCTACCAGCCTGCCTCGGTCGGCGATCTGGTCTGGCTCGACGTCAACGCCAACGGCATCCAGGACAGCGGCGAAACCACCGGCGTGGCGAATGCCACGGTCACCCTCTACACGGCCGCGGGCGTTCAGGTCGGCTCGCCGATCAACACGCCGGCCAGCGGCGCCTACAGCTTCACCGGCCTGGTCCCCGGCTCCTACAAGGTCTGCTTCACGGCGCCGAGCGGCTACACCTTCAGCCCCACCGGCCAGGGCACGCCGAGCACCGACAGCGATGCCGGTGTGACCGCCGGCGGCTGCTCCACAACCTTCACCCTGACTTCCGGCCAGACCAACACCACCTGGGACGCCGGCCTGTACCAGCCTGCCTCGGTCGGCGACTGCGTCTGGCTCGACGTCAACGCCAACGGCATCCAGGACAGCGGCGAAACCACCGGCGTGGCGAACGCCACGGTCACCCTCTACACGGCGCGGGCGTTCAGGTCGGCTCGCCGATCACCACGCCGGCCAGCGGCGCCTACAGCTTCACCGGCCTGACCCCGGCTCCTACAAGGTCTGCTTCACGGCGCCGAGCCGGCTACACCTTCAGCCCCACCGGCCAGGGCACGCCGAGCACCGACAGCGATGCCGGCGTGACCGCCGGCGGCTGCTCCGCCAACTTCACCCTGACCACCGGCGACAGCAACACCACCATCGACGCCGGCATGTACCGCCCGGCCTCGGTCGGTGACTTCGTCTGGAGCGACACCAACGCCAACGGCGTCCAGGACAGCGGCGAGCCCGGCCTGGCCGGCGCCACTGTGACCCTCTTCACCGGCGCGGGGACGCAGGTGGGCTCGCCGTTCACAACCCTGGCTAACGGCGCCTACAGCTTCGGCAGCCTGACGCCCGGCTCCTACAAGGTCTGCTTCACCACCCCGTCCGGCTACAGCTACAGCCCCGCACTGCAGGGCGGCAACACCGCGACGGACTCCGACGCCAATGCCGGCACGCCCGCGGGCTGCTCCGCCGTCTTCACCCTGGCCTCCGGCGACAGCAACACCACCATCGACGCCGGCATGTACCAACCCGCCACCATCGGCAACAAGGTGTGGCTGGACGAGAACGGCGACGGCCGCCAGGACCCGGGCGAGCAGGGTATCGCGAACGTGACGGTCGAACTGTGGAAGGACAACCACAACACGCTCGTCGCCACCACGGTCACCGACGCAGACGGCAACTACATCTTCAAGAACCTGACGCCCGGCACGTATCAGGTGGACGTGCTGAACTCCACCCTGCCCGATCCTGATGGCGCGGGCCCCGGCGGCCTGGTGCAGAGCACGCCGACCTTCACGGGCGACTTCACCAACAAGCTCGACCCGTACACGGTGACGGTGACCGCGGGCGTGGAAGACTTGACTGCGGACTTCGGCTACAACTGGGCGCCGACCACCGACGTGACCGGCAACACCGGCACGGGCGCTATCGGCGACCGGGTCTGGATCGACGACGGCGACGGCGTGCAGGAGCCGGGCGAGTCCGGCCTGGCCGGCGTCACCGTCCAACTCTGGTACGACGCGAACGGCGACGGCACGATCGACACCCTTTACCCGACCAACGGCACGGCGACCACCGGGCCGGCAGGCGACTACATCTTCGACAACTTGCCTGCGGGCATCTACGAGGTGCGCGTCACGGGCGGCACGACCAACTACACGCAGACCGGCGATCCCGATGTGCCGGGCGCGGCCTGCAACGGCGCAACCTGCGACGCCAAGACCACTACGCCCATCCTGCTGGCCCCCGGCGACGTCTATCTCAACGCTGACTTCGGCTACAAGCCAAACACTGACTACGGCGCGGAGATTGGCAACCGCATCTGGCTCGACGCGGACGCGGACACGACCGGTCCGGCCGATACGCCTGCGGGCACCCCGGTCGACTCGAACGAGAAGGGCATCCCGGGCGTGACGGTCGCGCTGATCCGCGACACGAACGAGAACGGCACGTGGGACGCGAACGAGCCGATAATCGCCACGACTACGACCGACGCGACCGGCTACTACCTGTTCACCGGCATACCCACGGGCGGTCCAGCCATCACAACCGGGGACGACTACCTGGTGTGGGTGAACGACACGAACTCCGTGCTAACCGGCCTCAAGCCAACCTGGGACAGCAACGGCATCGGCACGCCCAATATCAGCCGCGTGCAGGATCTGGCGCCCGCCGGCAACCTGACGCAGGACTTCGGCTACACGCCGGCGGGCCAGACCACCAACCGCGGCCTGATCGGCGACACGATCTTCCTGGATCGCAACGGCGACAATCTGCAGAGTACGGGCGAGGGCATCGAGGGCGTTACTGTTCGGCTCTACGCATCGGACGGCACGACCCTGCTCGCGGTTACCGTCACCGACGAGAACGGCAACTACTGGTTCCCGAACCTGCCGGCAGGCACCTTCGTGGTGAAGGTGGATACCTCGACGTTGCCTGGCGGCCTGACCAACTCGATCGACCCGGACTTGACGCCCGGCGTAACCGGCGACAGCCAATCGACCGTGACGCTCGCGCCCGGTGAGATCAACCTCACCCGTGACTTTGGCTACAAGGGCGCGGGCTCGATCGGCAACCTCGTCTGGAACGACGTCGATGCCGACGGCTTCAAGGATGCCACTGAGACCGGCATGGACGGCGTGACGGTCGACCTATACTGGGACGTCAACGCCGACGGCATCGTGGATGCCAACGACAAGCTTGTTGGCACGACAGCCACTACGGGCGGCGGCGCGTACAGCTTCGCCAACCTTGGCGTGGACGACGGCGGCGGAGACATGAAGTACCTCGTCCACGTCACCGACACGGCCAACCTGCTCAACGGCTGGTGGCATTCGACCGGTACCGCCGGACTGGACAACAACAGCCAGGTCGACCCGTACTCGGTCACCCTGACCACCGGGGCACAAAGCAACAACACTGCCGACTTCGGCTACTACGTCAAGCCGGCCGCGGTGGGCAACTTCGTCTGGAATGACCTCAACGCTAATGGCATCCAGGATGCGGGCGAGCCGGGCCTCAACGGCGTCGAGGTCACCCTGACGATCGGCTATCCGAACAGCAGCACGACCACGGTGAAGGTCACCACCGGCAACGATCCGGTTAGCGGAGCGCCCGGCTGGTACAGCTTTGGCAACCTGCTGCAGGACGAAAACTTCAACGGCACGACCAGCGACGGCTCCTCCGAGCCCACCTACACGCTTTCGATCAACACGACCCAGCCCGCGCTGGCCGGGATGCTTGCCAGCCCGCTCGGCGCAGCCGGCAGCACGATCTATAACGACTCGAATGACCCGGCCGCCAGCCTAACCGTCCCGATCAAGGGCGAGACGAACACGCTGCTCAGCAACGACGGCGCCTCCATCGCCTCCTACGACTTCGGATTCTATCGCACAGGCATAATCCGGGTCGATAAGGTGACCGATCCTGCCGGCGCCGGCCATATCTTCTCCTACACCCTCACCGGCGGGCCGCGCGCCGTGAACATCCCGTTCACGCAGACCGATGCCGGTGCACCCTGGAGCTCGGGCCCCATCGCCGCAGGCGCGGCCTACTCCATCGAGGAGCAGCAGGACACGGGCTGGACGCTCACGTCAGTGGTCTGCAACAACGCAGCCGGCCAGCCGATCTCGGTCACCTGGACTCCCGGCACCGGCATCGCGTCGGGCATCACGCTCGCGGCTGGCGACGTCATTACCTGTGTGTTCAACAACGCAGGCAGCGCACTGGCAGTCGACCTGGCGTACTTCGCAGCCGACCTGCGCGACGATGGCGTGCATGTCGTCTGGGAGACGGTCTCCGAGACAAACATGGCCGGCTTCAATATCTACCGGGCGGAGTCGGCCGACGGTCTGTGGGTCAAGCTCAGCACGACGACGATCGCGGTGCTGACACCGGGCGGCAGCAGCGGTAACGTGTACGAATGGGTCGACGCGGCCTATACGCCGGGTCAACCCGCCTACTACATTCTTGAAACGATCGGGCTGGACGGAAGCCTCGACTGGTCCGCACCACTCGAGCTGGCGTTCGAGCCCCAGGCCCAGTAGCATACCGGTCGTTCGGGCGGAGGGGCCAACGCTCCTCCGCCGCCTGCATCGCCAAACCAGCGCCCCCGCGGTAGTCACCACGGGGGCGCCCAATTTAACAAATAGTCAATATTGGGGGCTTGTATTTTGGCGCGAAGTGTTCTACAATTGCATAGGCTATTTATTTGTCGACTAATCTATCGTTCGACGAACCGCCGATCAGCGAGGAGAGTACCCCTATGAAGAGCCTACGGCACGTTGTCCTGTTGAGCCTGGTCGTTATGCTCCTGGCGAGCTGCGTTGGGCTGCCACCCGTTTTCCCGAACCGGGCGCCCTCCCCGCAGGACGTGGAGGAACCGGCCGGCGCAGCCCCGGCGGCCCAGCCGCCGGTCGACGAGGCCAAGCCAGCGATCACCGAGAGCACAGCCGTGACTGCTACCACCGCGATCACGGACACTGCGGTCATCGCCGCAACGGACACGGTCACCACAACTGCCCCGACCGAGGCGCAAGCGACGCCAACCGGCGAACAGGTGATGGGCGCGAATCCACTTGTCGGCGTCGTGTGGGAATGGTCGGCCCTGCTGAAGACCAAGCCTGCGGTCCAGTCGGTCGTGCCAGATCCGGCCTCGTACACGGTCGTCTTTACAGAAGATGCCAAGGTGGCGATTAAGGCCGACTGCAACAACGCCAGCGGCGCCTACACGCTCGAGAACGACCTGCTGACGATCACCATCGGACCCATGACACGTGCGGCTTGCCCGCCCGGCTCACTCAGCGACCTCATGGTTGGGGGGCTCAGCAAGGTTAGCTCCTACCTGATTGACGGCGGCGACCTGATCTTGCGCATGGCCGACACGGGCGACAGCATGCTATTCCGCAACGGCGGACCGGTGACCGTGCCTGCCGCGCCGGCCCCCACCGAGGCCCCCGCCGCGGCCGCACCGGCCCAGACACCCGCCGCACCGGCAGAGACGACTGCCCAGGCAACTGCGCTGGTGGGACCGGTTTGGCAGTGGCAGAAGTTCGTCGACGTGGCGACCGGCAAGAACACGATGGACGTCAAAAACCCGGCCGATTACACCGTTACGTTCAGGGACGATCGAACCGTGGCGATGAAGGCCGACTGCAACCAGGCGGCGGGGACGTACGCGGCGGACGGTGCAAAGCTGACCATCAATGTCGGGCCAGTGACGCTTGCGGCGTGTGGGCCCGACTCGGTCGGCGAGGAATTTCTGATTGGCCTGACCAGCGCCGCGACCTACACGATCGAAGGCGGCCAGCTGATGATCGATCTGATGGCGGATGGCGGGCGGATGATATTCGGAGCCGCCCAGTAAGAGCTCTATGTGCGGGCTGCGATAGCCGTGGCCGTCGCAGCCCGCCTGATCACTTCTTGAACAGCGCCCCGTGCCCACCCAGGGCGGGGTGCGTCATCAGCCACGCCTGACTGTCGACCTCTGACTCACCGGGCTTGAGTTTGCGGCAGAAGTACTGGCCGTCGGGTTGCAGCACGCGCGCACGGGTGTTGTTAGCCAGTTCCACCGCCAGAATCGCATTCCGCAGGTATAACAGTAAGCTTCTGGTCCTTCACGGGGAAGACAATCTCCACCCGCCGGTCCAGGTTGCGCGGCATCAGGTCCGCACTTCCCAGGTACACCTCGGGCGCCCCCCCGTTGCCAAAGTAGTAGATCCGGCTGTGCTCCAGAAAGCGCCCCACGATGCTCGTCACCCGGATATTCTCACTCACGCCGGGCAAGCCCGGCCGCAAGCAGCAGATCCCCCGGATAATCATGTCCGTCTGCACGCCTGCCTGCGAGGACTGGTAGAGCTTGCGGATCAGTCGCTCGTCGACCAGCGAATTCATTTTGAAGATCAACCGCCCGGGGCGGCCGGCCTTCGCATGTTCGATCTCGCGCTCGATCAACCCTTCGATCCGCTCGCGGATGCTCCCCGGTGCGACCAGCAGGCTGCGATACGAGCGCTGGGTCGAGTACCCGGTCAGGGTATTGAAAAGCTCGGTCGCATCGGCGCCCATGTCCGGGTCGCAGGTTAGCAGCCCGCAGTCGGTGTAGATGCCCGCCGTCACGGCGTTGTAGTTGCCGGTCGCCAGGTGCAGGTAGCGCCGCAACCCGCCGTCCTCCTTGCGGACGACAAGGGTGATCTTGCTGTGCGTCTTGAGCCCCACGAGGCCGTATACGACGTGCACGCCCGCGGCTTCCAGCGCCTTGGCCCACCCGATGTTGCTCTCTTCGTCAAAGCGCGCCTTGAGCTCGACCAGCACCGCCACCTGTTTCCCGTTGCGCTGCGCCTCGAGCAGCGACCGCACGACCGGTGCGTTACGACCGACGCGGTACAGTGTTTGCTTGATCGCCAGCACGTGTGGGTCGGCGGCGGCCGCCTGGACGAAATCCAGCACCGGCCTAAACGAGTCGTAAGGGTGGTGGAGCAGGATGTCGCCCTTGCGGATGGCCGCAAAGATGTCCTCGGTCGACTTCACGTCGCGCAGTTGGGGGGGAACCGAAGGGGCAAACGGGACATCGCGCAGGTCGGGCCGGACCAGCCCCGCAATGGCCCACAGGCTGCCCATGGCCAGCGGCGGCTGCAGCGGATACACGTCCTCGGCCTGGACCTCCAGGTTTTCGGATAGCAGGCGCACCATCGACTCGGGCATCTCGTGGTCGACCGCCAGGCGGACGACGGGACCAAACTGCCGCAGGCGTAGCCCTTCCTCGATCGTTTCGAGCAGGTCAGGCGCCTCGTCCTCCTGGATTTCCATGTCCGCGTCCCGGATAACCTGAAAGCTGTAGCTTTCGAGGACCTCGAAGCCTTGGAAAAGGAGGCCCAGGTTGGCGCCGATCACCTCTTCCAGCCAAACCCACCGGTGCTCGGGCACGACGGGAACGAGCCGCGGCAGCGACGTAGGCACCTTGATGCGGGCAAAACGTTCTTCCCCACTAGGTCCGCGCACGAGCACGGCCAGGTTAAGGCTGAGGTTGGAAATATGGGGGAACGGCCGGCCAGGGTCAAACGCAAGGGGCGTGACGACCGGGAGCACTTCGTCGATGAAGTACGCCCGCAGGCGGTCGCGCTCCTCCTGGGTCAGCTGCCCGTAGTGGCACAGGTCGATGCGTGCGGCAGCTAGCTCAGGCTGGATCTCGTTGTAGAAGTACGCGCGCTGTTCGCGTAACATGGGCAGGACCCGCTCACGAATGCCCGCCAACGCCTGAGCGGGCGTCAAGCCGTCGGACAGGGGCGTGGTGATGCCCGCAGCCAACTGGTCCTTGAGCCCGGAAACGCGAATCATGAAGAACTCGTCGAGGTTCGTGCTAAAGATCGCGAGGAACTTTACCCGCTCGAGTAGCGGATGGCGCGTGTCGTGCGCTTCGTCCAGCACCCGCCGGTTGAACTCGAGCCAGCTGAGCTCACGATTGAGGTACAGCGACGGATCTCGCAGATCCCGCGCCTGGGACTTGGCGGGTCCGTCAAGCGGGAGTGCCGGCGCCTTGTTCTCACCCATCGCTAACCTTGCCGCGTCAGCCGGCCAAGCGGCGGCTGCTTCCTTGATAGAATCCACGCTGGCCGGGGGGGCAAGCAATGCTTCTGCTGCGACACGCGGCTTAGGGGTAGCCCGTTGTCGTCGGGTCCGGGTGACAGCCATTGCCGTTGACCTCCATGGAGCCGGTCGAACCAATTACGTAACACAGAGGTTATTGTAAGGCAGGGTGGACGGAAGGGCAAGCGCCCTCGCCCCCCAGCCCCGCGCCCCTTTGTCGTAGCAGAGAGGGTTGGGGCGGAGTGTGAGTTGCCGTATAATGCTGCCTAGGGCAAGGGACAGGAGGGCTTTTATGATTCGGACAGTCCCGGAGACGACGGGCGAAGGCATCGAGCTGTATATCCGCACTTATTACTCGCTGCTCCGCAGCTCGGGCGACGTGCGCATCCGATCGCTCGAAGAGACCCACGAGGGTATGAGGTCCAGCCTGCACGTGGGTGCGGAAAAGGAGGGCTTCGACGCAGGCGCGTTCGTCTACGCCGCGCTGCGCCTTCCTGACTGCATTTATGACGCTCGCCGCGTCGTCATGGGACAATCCGAAGAAGTGTTCACCCGGGGCGGGCTGCGCGAGTATCCGCGAGTGGAAGCGGGTCGATGCGCCGGCGCGGCGGCGCCGCATGCTGTTCGACGGCACCGACACCATTGCGGCGTTCGTTTCAAGCGTGTCCGATATCGACGACCTGATCCCGTGTCTTACAGCGTACCAGATCGAATGGAACAAGCTGCACCGCCGGCTGGTTGGCACGCAGGTGGGACACGAGTTGGCCGAGGGCAAAATCAAGGCGTCGGCTGCGGGCGACTCGCTGCGCTCGGCGTTGGGGCTGCCCGACGAAGACCTGGCACGGCTGCAGGCTGCCTGGGGCGCGAAGTGGGATGCCTGCTGGGCCGCGGTCGGCACCCGGCTGCTCGACCTGCACATCAACTCGCTCGCCAGCGGCTTCAACGACTACCGCCGGGCAGTCGATAAGTGGTGGGACGGTCTTCTGGCGAGCACGACCGGCGACGCGCTGCTCAGCCGGCCAATTTACTTTGTCTCCTCGAACCCGCACAGTCTGACTAACCCTTTGTCGGGTTACGCGCTGGCTCACCGGGCGGAGTTGATCGACCTCGCGCAAAACGGCCGCGAAGAAGGGCTCGCCGAGGAATGGGAGCGGCTGCAGGGTGAAGACGCCGGGTCGGCGGATGGCGAAGGGCCCCGGGTGAACTTCCTCTACTACATGCTGCGCAGCTTTCTGCGGGGCAACCGCGAACGGCAGGTCGCGTGGCACAAGGCCGAGGCAGAGGTGGGCATCACGCGCTTTGACGAACCGGCCACGCTGGACATCAGCGCGCAGGTGATCGAGATGTCCGAGCTCAGGCCAGAGTGCCTGGACCCCCGCCTGCGGATGAAGGGCCTGGATTTGCTCCGGCTGAGCAATGCGGTGATCGTCAACGTCGACTATCCGCTCGGTTTTGCGGCCTATCACCTCCTGTCGCAGGTCGCCTCCAGCGCGGCCGACCTGCTGGGCATCTACATCATGGGCAAGGCCGCGACACTCAACGGCCGCGTCGGCGATGTGATGATTCCGAATGTCGTGTACGACGAGCACTCGCGCAATACCTTCCTCTTCAAGAACTGCTTCCTGGCCCAGGACCTGGCCCAGACCTTGCGCTACGGGACGGTGTTCGACAACCAGAAGGCCGTTACCGTTCGGGGCACCTTCCTGCAGAATCGCGACTTTATGAGCGTGTTCTATAAGGAGGGCTACACCGACCTGGAGATGGAATCCGGGCCGTATCTGAGCGCGGTGTACGAAGACATCTATCCGCAGCGCTACCCCGTGAACGAGATTGTCAACCTGTTCATCAATGCGCCGTATGATATCGGCCTGCTGCACTACGCGTCAGACACCCCCTACAGCCGCCGGTCTTCCCTGCTGAGCAAGAGCCTGAGCTACTTCGGCGTGGACGCCACGTACGCCTGCTCCATTGCCATCCTGCGGCGCATCTTGCAGGTGGAAGTCATGCGGGTGATGAAGGGGTGAACCGACCACAGGTGCACCAGGAGCACCAAGCGTGACCGGCAAGGCCTGCCCGCGCTGCGGCGCGTGGCTGACCTACGAAGAGATCGGCGGGATGGGGGAGGCAGGCACCCGCGGGTGGTTCCTGCTCGGCCTGTTCAACCTGCTCTTCGCATGGGTCGTCGCCGCCGTCGCCTCACAGAGCGGGACGGGCTACTGCCGGTGCTTCCGGTGTGGCTATCGCTGGCGGTGCAGGTAAGCCGGTTCGGTGGCCACGCGAGACGACACCCTGAAGAGGCTCGGCTCGCGGTGAGGATAGATGAGCGCGCCGGCAGCCCCGCCTGATGCCGCTGCTTTTCACGAACGCGTCTGGGACATCGTACGCCGCATCCCACACGGCAGAGTGGCTACTGACGGTCAGGTTGCGAAACTCGTGGGGCTGCCCCAGGGGGTAGAACCGGATACTTATCGTGCTTTCGGGCCCCGGTGGGTCGGCTCAGCGATGGCTGCCTGCCCCGCAGACGTGCCCTGGCAGCGAGTGCTGAACGCCAAGGGCGAGATCAGCCTGAAAGGCGACGCGCAGCGCCGCCTGATCGCGGCGGAGGGCGTGACCTTCGACGTGCAAGGACGCGTCGATTTCAAATACCACGGGCGGTCCGAAGTGGGCGCGACGCGGCAGGCGCTGCTGTTTTAAGCTAGATATCCCACCATTCGTTCCACCGGCAGAGGAGGCAAAGCTATGTTCCCTATCCTGGTCATCGCCATCGGTATTGCGGTCCTTGTCCTTGGGAAGCGTCTCGCCGTGCTGGGTGCGGCCGTCGGCGCCCTGGTCGGGCTCGGCCTGCTCAAGGTGTTCCCAGGCATCGACAACACCATCGTCCAATGGGTGCTCGTCGGCGGCCTGACCGTGCTCGGCGCCGTTGGCGGCGGGTTCGCCAGAGGCTTCGTGTCGATCATCATCCTCGTGATCGGGGCGCTGGCCGGCGCAGGTGTCGTGCTCGGCGTGTTCGACCTGCTGAACATCGACGCGGGCCTGCTGAAGTGGCTGCTGGCCGTGCTGGGCGGCGTCGCGGGCTTCGTGCTCATCAATCGCGCCCGCCGAGGAAGCCAGGACTGGGGCATTATCATCCTGGCGGCCCTGGTCGGCGCACTGCTCGTCGCCCGCGGGCTCGGCCTCTTGCTGCCCAACTTCGACAACCTGCTCCGCTCCCTGGTTGTGCTCGTGCTCGCCGGGGCAAGCATCGTCTACCAGGGCGGCCTGCTAGGCCGGCCAAAAGCTGCGCCGCAAGCCTAACACAACCGGCTCGTACCCTAGAACGCAAGGGGGCTGCCTGGAAAAAACGTCCAGGCAGCCCCCTTTGTTGTACCGGGTGGCTCAGTGTCCCATTCTGGGGTTAACGCCGTCAGCGCCCGATTACAGTCCTAGCGCCTCGCGCATGGCACGAATGTGCTCGGGGGTGCTCCCGCAGCATGCGCCGAGCACGTTTACGCCGAGCGCCCGCATTTTCAGCGCATAGTCGGCCATCACTTCCGGCGTGCCGTCGTAGTGAACCTGTTTGTTCTCCCACTTCGGCAGCCCCGCGTTCGATTGCGCCATGATGTAGACCCCCTGCGGCTTGACCGCCGACATCTCGGTCACGATCCGCTCGATTTCGTCCGGGCCGTTCCCGCAGTTCGCGCCGAGAACGACGATGCCAAGGTCGTACAGTGCCTCGACGGCCGCGGCAGGCTTTACGCCCATCATGGTGCGGAACTTCGTGTCGAACGTCATGGTCGCCGCAATGGGCCGATCCGACGCCGACTTGATGCCCTCGACCGCCGCAGTCACCTCTTCCAGCGCGCTCATCGTCTCAATCAGGAAGAAGTCGACGCCGCCCTCAGCCAGCGCTTTAGCCTGCTCGGCGAACGCGTCGCGCACCTCTTCGGCCGTGGTGGTGCCCAGGGGTGCGAGGATTTCGCCGGATGGACCAATGTCGCCGGCAACCAGCACCTCGTGACCGCCGGAGCGGGTTGCCGCGTCCGCGACCTCCCGCGCAATTCGAGCGGCGGCCAGGTTGAACTCGGCCACCCGATCCTGGTGGTTGTGCAGGGCGAGCCGGTAGCGATTGCCGCCGAAGCTATTCGTCGTAATGATCTGGCTCCCCGCGTCGACGTAGGCCTGGTGAATGCCCTTGAGGACGTCCGGCCGCTCTACGTTCCACTCCTCGGGCGAGCCGCCGCTCGTCAGGCCGGCCGAGTGCAGCATCGTGCCCATCGCGCCATCACCGATGACGAAGCTCTGATTGCGGCTCAGAAAGTCCAGCAGCTTGTCCACATCAAGCCCCCTTCTTGATCTGCATGGTGGCACGGGCGGCGTCGACCGCCTCGGCGGCATCCTTGCAATAGCGGTCCGCGCCGATGTCCTCGGCAAACGCGCTGTTAAGCGGCGCACCGCCTACGAGCACCGTGATCTTGTCACGCAGCCCCTCGGCCTGCAGGCGTTCGATGACAGTAGCCATGTAGGGCATCGTAGTCGTCAGGAGCGCGGACATGCCCAGGATGTCGGCGTTCGTCTCGCGCAGCTTATCGAGGAACTTGTCGGCATCCACGTTCACGCCCAGGTTGTGCACTTCAAACCCCGCGCCCTCCCACATCATGGCCACGAGGTTCTTGCCGATGTCGTGAATATCGCCTTTGACTGTGCCGATCACCGCGATACCGATTTTGGGCACGCCGGTCTCCGTCAGGAGCGGACGCAGGATCTCCATCGCGGCCTTCATGGCGTTCGCCGCGCGCAGGACCTCTGGCACAAACAAGATGCCGGCGCCGAAGTCCTTGCCGACGATGTCCATGCCGGCCACGAGGCCGTGCGCCAGGACGTCGCCCGGGGTCTGCTCCCACTCGAGCGCCTGCTTTGTGGCAGCCACGACGGCCTCTTTGACGCCGTCGTAGAGGTCGTCCTGCATGTTCAGGTAGTGCTCCTGCATCTCGGCCGGCAGATTCTCGAACGTACTCACCATTATCACTCTTTCTTCACTAAACCCATCAGGAACCAGATTCCTTCCATGAAACCCGGTTGCCTGACTCTCTTATTTCTCTACTTCCCCAGCATCGCCGCGATATGTGCCACGTGTTCTTCGTCGTGTGCGCTGAGGGCTTCGACCTGGTCGCGCAGGGTTACCGCCCCCAGCTCGGCGTGGACGCCCGTACGCGCCCGGGTCATGGCGGGCAAGTTCTCCAGGAAGGTCACCGTCTCCCGGCGCAGCATGCCCAGGGTCTCGAGCAGGATGCCGACCGGTGTGTCCGGGTCGTAATCACCCGTGATGCACCCGATGGCGGTCACACGTGGGTTTTCCTCAAGCGTCATGCGCGCGAGGCGGGCGCGATAGGGGGACTCGATCGCACACATGTGGCCGATGATCTCGCAGACGGACCACTCGTCGCGAGCGGGACGCACGCATGCGTCTGGCCCGAGATCGGCAGCCAAAGCCGCCAGGCGATCGGGTACAGAACGCAGTTGGGCCAACAGATCGTTCCAGGTTATCGCAGCAGCCGGTGCATTCATCGCAGTCCTTCCTCAGATAATCGCTTCAGGCCACCCAAGGCGCGCCTCTATTCCGACTCGCGCACCCTCCGCGCCCTGCGTGAGACGACATCCGACACCCCGCGCGCGGCGGCGAGCGAAGGCCGTTTCTGTGATCGCGGCAAGGTGCGGAACGCGTCTGACACGTGCGGGATGGGCATGGCCTCCACAAATGCTTCCTGGAAGCGCGGCTCCATCGCGATGCCGATGTATTGCGTCCACCGAGCCAGCCGCCGTGCATCCTCCCGCTCGCCCTTGTTCAGTAGGGCGATCCGCGCGCCGTCGCCTGCCGAGTTCCCCGCCGTCGCCACCCGCTCCAGGTCGCAGTCGGGGATCATACCGAGCACCATCGCGTGCACGGGGTCAATGTAGCTGCCGAATGCACCGGCAAGCAAGACCCGCGTCACGCGGTCGACTCCCATGCGCTCCATCAACAAACGCGCACCTGAATATAACGCTGCCTTACCCAGCTGAATGTTCCGCACATCGTCGCTGGTTATGACAATTGGTCGCCCGGTGCTCGCTTCGTGTGGCCAGGCAAGCACGTATTCGGCCTTTGCGCCCTGCCAACTCAGGCGAGGGTGACTGATCTCGGGCGCAAACCGCCCGTCGGGCGTGAGCATGCCGGCCATGAACAGCTCGGCGACGGCCTCGATGATGCCCGACCCACAGATACCGGCTGCCAGGATGGGCCCCTGCCCCAGCAGCTGGCGCCGCTTGCGCTCGCGCCGTTGCCGCGCTTGCTCACGCGCCTCTTCCGGGGTCACCTGTCCGGCGTCATGCGCCTTGTCGTCGTCCCCTTGGGGTTCCTGTTCCCACTCGTCATTCCACCCTTCCCGGCCGATCACTTTGAAGCGGCATTCGAGCGTGTCGGGGTCGATGCGCACCCGCTCGATCGCGCCCGCGGCCGCCCGCATGCCGTGCCGGATCTGCGCGCCCTCGAAGGCCGGACCGGTCGGGCTGGAGGCCGAGTACAGCTCGGTCGAGTTGCCGAGCAGGATTTCGCCGTTGGTGCCCACGTCCACGATCAGCCAGACCTCGTCTGGCGGGGCCTTGTCGGGTTCTTCGGCCAGGATCACGCCGACGTTGTCCGCGCCCACGTGGCCCGCTTCGAGCGGCAGCACATGGGCCTGCGCACCCGGCGCCAGCTTGAGACCGAGGTCGCGCGCCTTCACGTCCACTGCGTCGCTGACCGCGGGGCCAAACGGCGACTGCCCCAACTCGCGAGGCGGGATGTTTAGCAAGATGTGGTGCATCACGCTGTTACCCACCAACACGATATCGGTGATGGCGTCGGGCGTGATACCGGCCTCGCCCGCCGCTTCCTCGGCGAGCTCGTTCAGCGCCCGGATAATCGAATCGTGCAACGTGGCCAGGCCAACCGCCCCGTTAAGGTCGCAGTACGACACCCGGCTCATCAGGTCCTCGCCGTAAGCAACCTGCGGGTTCATCTGGCTGGCGGTCGCCAGCACCTCGCCCGTGCGCAAGTCACACAGGTGCATAGCTACCGTCGTCGTCCCGATATCGACGGCCAAGCCGTACGCCTCTTCACAGTAGCCCGGCTGCACGCGCACCGCCTCACGATCCTGCCAGACCGTGACCGTGACCTTCCAGTCGCCCTTGCGGACCAGCGGCTGAAGGTCGCCGAACAAGACGGGATCGAGGCGGACGTCGTGCAATCCAAACCGGGCGTCCAGTTCTGCGGCAATCCGGTCCCAGTCGCCCAGTTGGTGTTCGAGGGTGGGTGGCTCGATCTCGACGTAATACAGGCGGATCGCCGGGTCCACGACGATGGCGCGCTCCGTGGCGGCCTTGCGCACCACCTGTTTCCGCGCCTGGCTCTCCTCGGGCACAAAGACCATGAGGTCGCCCTGGATCTCGCAGGCGCAGGCCAGCCGGCGCCCCGGGGGCGGCTGGTGCTTGTCCCAATAATGCGTCTCGCGACCGTCGGGCGCGCTCAGGTGGTCTGCAGCCGACGTGATGCCGTGCTTCGGGAAAGAGCCTTCCTCGACGGTGATCTGGCACTTGCCGCATGTCTGGCGGCCGCTGCAGATGGCTTCGATTTCGACGCCCAACAACCGGGCGGCATCCAATAAGTTCGTGCCTGCGGGCACCTGGCCCTGGCGTCCCGAAGGCTGAAAAACAACGCGGTACGATTCTGGCATGCTGACTCGTGAAGGATGTGTGATCTTGTGACGACGCGACAACAGCACGATTCTACCACAGGCATGCCAGACGACGAAGGTGAGCGCTCGCGAGCACCCGGTCCGTGGCACCGGACCGGGCGGGAAGCCGCCGCCGGTACCTCGCGCTCGCCTAGACCCCCTGCCTCGTCGATCCCGGCTAGATTGAGAATTCCCGGCTTGCCGCCCCTCTCATCCTGCCCTATAATTCGAACCGTGCGCTGTTCGGTTACGGCGCGACTTAATGCCAGGAGCATCGTATGCACACGGTACTTCGCTCGCGCTCGGGCGTCGAAACGACCATCGGCCCAGACCAGCCGTTCGTGATTATCGGCGAACGCATCAACCCGACGGGCCGGAAGGCGCTGGCCGCGGAAATGCTGGCAGGCAACTTCGAGCGGGTGAAGGCCGATGCGCTGGCGCAGGTGCAGGCCGGCGCCACGGTTCTCGACGTCAATGCCGGGCTGGGGGTGGCGAACGCCCACGAGCTCGAGCCCGAAGTGATGGTGAAGGCGATCGAGGCGGTGCAGTCGGTGGTCGACGTCCCGCTGTGCATCGACTCGTCGGTGCCGGGCGCGCTGATTGCCGGGCTGAAGGCCGCGGGCGGCCGCCCACTGATCAACTCGGTGACGGGAGAAGATGACCGGCTCGAAAAGGTGCTCCCGCTGGTCGCCGAGTACAAGGTCGCCGTCATCGCGATTTCGAACGACGAATCGGGCATCAGCATGGACCCGAAGGTGCGGTTCGAGGTGGCAAAGCGGATCGTCCTGCGCGCGGAGTCGTACGGCATCCCGCGCGAGGACGTGTTGATCGATCCGCTCGTGATGCCCGTAGGCGCGGTGAATATGGCGGGGCGCGCGGTCCTCGACATCCTGCGCTGGATTCACGACGAGCTGGGCTGCAACACGGTGTGTGGCGCCAGCAACGTGTCGTTTGGCCTGCCAGACCGGGAAGCTATCAACGCGACGTTCCTGGCCATGCTCGTTGCGGGTGGAATGACGAGCGCGATCACGAACCCACTCAAGCCGGAGCTGAAGAAGGCGGTCATGGCAGCAGACATGCTGGTGGGCAACGACGCGGACTGCATGCGCTGGCTGAAATACCAGCGCCAGCTGTCGAAGGCGGCCGCGAGTGCGCCCGCCGCGCCGGCCCGGGTCGAAGCGCCGCCGGCACCTGCCAACGCGACGCCGGTGGACGACCGCGAGGCCCGCCGCGCCGCCCGCCGCGCCGAGAGGGGCAGCTAACCACGAAGAACCAAAGAACCGAAGCGCACCGGTCTTTGTGCGCCTTCTTGTTCTTCGGTTCTTCCTGTGAATCATAGTATCGCCGACAAGTTATTGTTAGGAGCAATTCATGAACCCAGTCCTTCTTAAGCTCGGGCCCTTCCAGGTGCACTGGTACGGCCTGCTGATCGTGGCCGGTGCCGTGCTGGCGGCGTGGATCTCCACCTTCGAGGCCAAGCGCCGCGGCGAGGACCCCGAGCACGTGTGGGGGCTCCTCACCTGGTGTTTGATCTTCGGAATCATCGGCGCGCGGCTGTACCATGTTTTTTCCACCCCGACGGGGAACTTCGCCGGGTGGGCCTATTACCGCGAGAACCCCCTTCAAATCATCGCTTTCTGGAACGGAGGGTTTCGCGGCCTGGGCATTTATGGCGCAGTGGCGGGCGGCGTGCTCGCGGTCCTGCTCTACACCCGCCGGCACCATCTCAGTCTGCTGCGCTGGCTCGACATCCCTGCGCCCGGTTTGTTGCTGGCCCAAGCCGTGGGCCGCATGGGCAACCGCATCAACCAGGAACTCTACGGCCCGCGAGACGAACCTGCCGTGGGCGTTTCGCATCGATCCGCGCTTCCCATGCCAGGAGCCTGCCGGCTCACCTAACGCGTGCGGGCTGCCCGACCGCCTGACGCCCGAGGCGACGGCGTGGTACCAGTCGCACGGCTTCCACCCGACGTTCTTCTACGAGATGATCTGGAACCTCCTTGGCTTCCTCGTGCTGTGGTTCGGGGGCCGGGCGCTGGTCAAAAAGTTGCGCGACGGCGACATCTTCCTCAGCTACATGATCTGGTACGGCGTTGGTCGCTTCTGGGTGGAGATGTTCCGGCCGGATGCCTGGCGGATGGGCCAGTTGGCGACGGCACAGTGGGTTGCGGTGGGCTTCGTCGTCGCGGGTGTCGTTGGCATTATCATCAACCACTTACGCCCGCATCGCGCATCACAGGAGCCGGTGACCACCGAGCCCGCGGCAGAGCCGCCGGCCGAATCGGCGAACACAGAAGCTGCGTAAAGTCCGCCGCAGATTTCGGCACAAACCGGGTTCCTCGCCGAACCCGGTTTCTTTTGCCACAAGCACCCATCCCCCCTGGGAGGGGATAGTAGGCAAACTTGCAGAACTCCGGCAGTTGTGTGCTATAATCTACACAGCAACGGAGGAAATTGGTGTGATGAACGGTGAAACCAAAGCGGGGGTCGTCCGCCGGCTACAGAGCGTCGAAGGCCACGTCCGCGGCATCCAGCGCATGGTGGAGGAAGACCAGTACTGCATCGACGTGATCAAACAGATCAGTGCGGTACAGGCGGCGCTCAGCAAAATGCAGCAGATCATCTTGGACGACCATCTTCATTCGTGTGTCACGACGGCGATTCGCGGGGACGATCCCGAACGCCGCGAGGCCGTGATCGACGAAATCCTCGGCGTATTTTCGATCGCCAATAAGTAAGGGCCGCCCGCGGCCGGCGTCCTCAGGGCGCCTCATCAGTATCAATAGCAGGAGGACTATCTTATGTCTGTCACCGTCAAGTTGAGCATCCCGAACATTTCCTGCGGTCACTGCACCAAGACCGTCATCCGCGAGACCAAGGACCTGCCCGGCGTAGAAAACGTCGAGGCGGATATCGAAAGCAAGAGCGCAACATTTACGCTGGCCAGCGAAGCGGACCTCTCTCGGGTGAAGGAAACTCTAGCCGAGATCGGGTACCCGGCAGTTAACTGACACGCAGTTTGCGCAGCAGGGGTTATCGAGGGGCCTTGACCCCTGCTGCGCCGGAAATAGAAAATGGCAGAAACCAGACAAATCACCCTCCCACTCACCGGCATGACGTGCGCGAACTGCTCCGCCACCATCGAGCGGAACCTGCGCAAGATGCCCGGGGTTGAGCAGGCATCGGTCAACTACGCCACCGAAAAGGCCACCGTCGCTTTTGACCCGGGCCAAACGAGCGAGTCGGCGATGACCTCGCTGATTAGCGATCTCGGTTACGGCGTGGCCGCGGGCAAGCTTGAAATCCCGGTCAGCGGCATGACGTGCGCCAACTGCGCGGCGACCATCGAGCGGAACCTCAAGAAGATGCCGGGCGTGGTCAACGCGAACGTCAACTATGCGACCGAGCGCGCGACCGTCGAGTTCATCCCGACCCTGGTCAATTACAGCGACATCAAGCGGAAGATCGTCGACGTGGGGTACGGCGTCATCGAGTCGAGCGCGGGCAGCCGGCCGGCCGATGTGGAGGCTGAAGCGCGCGATCGTGAGATTGCCCAACAGCGCCGTATGCTGTGGGTGGGCGTTGCACTGACCATCCCGATTTTCCTGATCGGCATGGCCAACATGCTGGGCCTGCTCGAGCACATGGGGTGGTCCAACTGGCTCATGTTCTTACTGGCCACGCCCGTGCAGTTTTATGTTGGCGGCCAATATTACGTCGGCGGGTACAAGGCCCTCAAGAACGGCAGCGCCAACATGGACGTGCTGATCGCGTTGGGCTCGTCGGCCGCGTACTTCTACAGCGTAGCCGTGCTGCTGTTCCCGATGCAGCTGGGCATGACGGTTTATTTCGAGACCTCCGCGCTGATCATCACCCTCATTAAGGTCGGCAAGTACCTCGAAGCCGTGGCCAAGGGCCGGACCAGCGCAGCCATCAAGGCGCTCATGGGGCTGCAGGCCAAAACGGCCCGGGTCGTGCGCGACGGGGTCGAGCAGGACGTGCCCGTCGAAGACGTGATGCCGGGCGACACGGTGATCGTGCGGCCGGGCGAAAAGCTGCCGGTCGATGGGATCGTCCTGGACGGCCGGTCGTCGGTCGACGAGTCGATGCTGACCGGCGAAAGCCTGCCCGTGGACAAGCGGCCGGGCAGCGAGGTCATCGGCGCCACCATCAACAAGTCGGGCATGTTGACCATCCAGGCGACGAAGGTGGGCGCCGACAGCGCGCTGGCCCAGATCGTCCGCCTGGTGGAAGAGGCCCAGGGGTCGAAGGCTCCGATCCAGGCGCTGGCCGATAAGGTGTCGGGCGTGTTCGTGCCCATCGTGATCGCGATTGCGCTGCTGACGTTCCTCGGCTGGTACTTCATTGCGGACGCCGGCTTCACGACGGCCATGATCAACATGGTGGCCGTGCTGGTGATCGCGTGCCCCTGCGCACTCGGTCTCGCCACGCCGACCGCCATCATGGTGGGCACAGGCAAGGGCGCGCAGAACGGCATCCTGTTCCGCAGCTCCGACGCACTCGAACGGGCCGAGAAGCTGCAGGTGGTCGTACTCGACAAGACGGGAACGATCACACAGGGGAAGCCCGCGGTCACCGACGTGCTGCCCTACGGCACCGGCGAAGGCGAGCTGCTGCGGCTGGTGGCTTCGGCAGAGCGCGGGTCGGAGCATCCGCTGGGTGAAGCGATCGTGAACGCGGCGAATGAGCGCGGCTTGAAGTTGGAGCAGCCGGCCGCATTCGAGGCCATCGCAGGCCACGGCATTCGCCGCGACGCTCGGCGAGCGCACTCTCGTCGTGGGCACCGCCCGGCTGATGGGGAACGAGGGGATCGGCCTCGGACCGGCCCAGGCAGACGTGGAGTGCCTGCAGGCCGAAGGCAAGACCGCGGTACTTGCCGCCATCGACGGCAAGATCGCGGGCGTTATCGGCATCGCGGATACGGTCAAGGCCGGCGCCGCAGACGCGATCGGCGGGCTCAAGAAGCAGGGGCTGAAGGTTGTGATGCTGACCGGCGACAACCAACGGACCGCGGCTGCGATCGCGGGCCAGGTTGGCATCGACGAAGTGCGCGCCGAGGTCCTGCCCGGCGACAAGGCGAACCAGGTGAAGGCCATCCAGGGCACTGCGAAAACCGTCGTGGCCATGGTCGGCGACGGGATCAACGATGCGCCTGCGCTGGCCCAGGCCGACGTGGGCATGGCCATCGGCACGGGCACCGACGTAGCGATGGAGACGGCCGGGGTGACGCTGATGAGCGGCGACCTGCACGGGGTGCGCAAGGCGATCGCATTGAGCCGGGCGGTCATGCGTACAATCAAGCAGAACCTGTTCTGGGCCTTCTTCTACAACGTGATCCTGATCCCCGTGGCTGTCGCGGGGCTGCTGCACAACGCACCCTGGCTGGCGGCTGCGGCCATGGCGTTTTCGTCGATCTTCGTCGTCTCTAATTCTCTCCGGCTGCGCGGGTTCAAGATGGCGTAGCGACGGGGGCGAGGCGTTCTGGACCCAGTGCACCTGCGCCGAGGTCCAGAACGCCTCGCCTCTACTGTGACTAAAAACACTTGTGACCTTTGTCATTGACACCTTTGGGCACTGATGCTATACTCCGGCTTGTCAGCCAGAAGGCAATAACATCACGCGGAGGAATGATGGCGGAAAGCTCGACCATCCTAAAGGGCGCTGTAACGACCCACAAGGCGAATAGCAAGGTGAAGTTCATCGTAGGCGGCCTGGTCATCGTGGGCCTGATCGCTTATTTGATCATTTCGTCCATTTCCAGCGCAGGCGCCTACTATCGCGAGGTGGGCGAGGTGCTGGCGCAGCGTGATGCGCTGGTGGGCAAGAGCCTGCGGGTGAGCGGCAACATCGTCACCGAGAGCGTCACCTACGACGCGGCCAAGCTGGACCTCAACTTCCTCGTCTCCGATCCGAAGGACCCGACCAAGCAATTGGCGGTCTATTTCCACGGGGTTAAGCCGGACCAGATGACGCGCGAAGGCTCGAGCGCCATCATCGAAGGGACGCTGAGCACCGGCGGAACGGGCGGCAGCGGCAACAGCGGCGGGGGCGGGAGTAGCAGCAACAGTGGCGGCGGCAGCGGCAAAGGCGGAATGGTCGCCGGAGCCGGTGCTACGGTCGTCGCGAACAACTTGCTCCTCAAGTGCCCGTCGCGCTACGAAGAACAGGGTATCGAAGAAATCAAGGTCGAGGCTGTCAAATAGTCCTCCGCCCATAATCCCTAACGCACATCGTCAGACCTGGCAGGTCTCTAGGGGCCTGTCAGGTCTATTGCTGTAAATTAGCCGGACCCGCCAGGTTGCTCCGAAAGCCCTCGGGTTCAGACTCGTCTTTCAGAAAGACCCTTCGCTGCATGAAACTGACACGCTTATTCCTCATCGGCGCGCTCGTCGTCCTGATCGCCCTGCCCGCCGCATCCGCCCTGGCGCAAGAGGCGCCCACCCCTGCCGCACCCGCTGAAAGCGCCGTCACTCCGCCCGAACCGCTGAGCGGCCAGGCGAACTGGGTTCAGAACTGCGCGCCGTGCCACGGGACGACGGGCAAGGGCGATGGTCCGAGCGCCGCCGGGCTGGGCCGTACGCCGGCCGCGCTGGGCGACTACAAGGCTATCGCTGCGAAGTCGCTGCAGGAACTCTTCGACGTGACCAAGAACGGACGCATGCAGCAGATGATGCCACCGTGGAAGAACCAGCTGAGCGACCAGGAGATTTGGAACACGGTCGCGTACGCCTGGAGCCTCCACACGAGCCGCGAGGAAGTGGACCAGGGCAAGACGGTTTACGAGGCCAACTGTGCGTCGTGCCACGGTGCAGACGGCAAAGCCGGCACGGGTGGGGCCCCCAACCTCGCCGACTTTGCCAAGACCAGCCAGGTGAGCCAGGCCCAGTGGGCCGATGCTGTCGCCAAGGGCAAGGGCACGATGCCGGGGTTCGCCGGCAAGCTGAGCGACGCGGACCAGCAGGCCGCACTCACCTACGCCCGGCAGCTTTCGCTGGGCGGGCCGCTCTTCCGCGAGGCGCTCACCAAGGGCACCGGCGTCATCAGCGGCACGGTCACCAACAAGACGACGGACAAACCCTACGCCGATGCGACCGTCACCCTGGGTATTTTTGACCAGGCCAGCCAGCTCGAACAGCGGACGATCAAAACCGACGCCGACGGCTTCTACAAGTTCGACCAACTGCCGACGGACAGCACCCTGGCCTATGGCGTGCGAGTCGAGTACCCCGCCGGCGTCCCTTACACCTCCGAGTTCGTTAGCCTCGAGCCGGGCAAGGCCGAGGCGAACCTTCCCGTCCTGGTGTATGACACGACGACCGACGGAGCGGGCATCCGCGCGGAGCGCGTGCACTACATCGTCGAGTTTGACGCGGGCCGCGCGCTGATTGCCGAACTGGTCGTGCTGAGCCTCGACGGGGATAAGGCCTACGTGGGCGACGGCAACCACGTCCTGCGCTTTCCGCTGCCCGCGGGAGCACAAGACCTGAGCGTCAACGAGGGCCAGTTGGGCGAGCGGTTCATCCAGATCGACAACGGGTTTGTCGATCGCCTCGCGCTCACGCCCGGCCAGAACAGCCGCCAGATCCTGTACCGCTACACGCTGCCCTA
Organism: uncultured Chloroflexia bacterium; assembly: GCA_963810095.1. GTDB lineage: Bacteria > Chloroflexota > Anaerolineae > CG2-30-64-16 > CG2-30-64-16 > JALOOB01. Next base: position 73,835 of record CAWEMM010000006.1, read on the forward strand.
CCAGGGCACCAGCCTCGACCTCGTGCGCTCGCTGCCCTACCCCGCCACAGCCGTCAACGCGCTCGTTTCGGACGTGGGCGAGAAGGTCACCAGCCCTGACATGAGCGACGGCGGCCGCCGCGACACGCAGAACGGCGCCTATTTCACCTTCACCCAGCCCGACGTGGCGGCTAACCAGCAGGTGCGCCTCAGCATGACGGGCCTGCCCGACGCCGCTGCGGCAGCCTCGGGCGCGGCGACAGGCGCAAGCACGACGGCTACGGCTACTGGCGTCGGCGGTCTCGACCGGCGCATCCTCATGGGCTTGATTGCCACGGTGGCGGCCATCGCCGCGTTCCTCGTCGCCCTGCCCATCGCACTGCGGCGGCGCCAGCAGGCGAGCCTGGTGGGCGAGGGTCTGGACCGTGACGAATTGATCGACGCGCTGGCCCGGTTGGACCTCGCGTACGAGGCGGGCGAAATCGGCGAGTCCAGGTATCGCGACGAGCGGATGCAGCTGAAGGCCCAGTTGCGCGACGCGCTGCGCGCAGATTCAGAGTAGTTCACCACCAAGACTCGAAGACACACAGCGCCACTAAGGACCCCTGGTGAGCCCTCGTGTCTTTGGGCCTTCGTGGTTCACGCAGTGTCACTGTAGGGAACAACCTTGGCTGAAGCAGATATCCCGATGATCGAGGTGCGGAACCTCGTCAAGTCGTTCGGCGCGAAGTACGCGCTCCGCGGGGTGAACCTGCGCGTGATGCCCGGCGAATCGCTCGTCTTGTTCGGCCCGAATGGCGCGGGGAAGTCGACCTTGGTCCGCATCCTCTCGAGCCTCAGCCGGCCGTCGGGCGGCACGGTGCAGATCGGCGGTTTGGACCTGGCGAAGCACGCGGATGGCATCCGGCGCTACCTGGGCGTCGTCTCCCATGCCCCCCTGCTCTACGACAGCCTGACGGCCGAAGAAAACCTGAAGTTCTTCGCCGGGCTGTACGGCATGAACCACCCGGAAGAGCGGATCAAGGCCATGCTGCAGCGGGTGGGCCTGTGGCCGCGGCGCGCCGACCTCGTCCGGACTTTCTCGCGCGGCATGGTGCAGCGCATGGCCATCGCGTGGGCGCTGCTGCACGACCCTGAGGTCATCCTGCTCGACGAGCCCGACACGGGGCTGGACCCACAGGCGGCCGAAATGCTGCACGGACTGCTGTCCGAGCTAAGCGGGCGAACGACGATCAGCGCGCTGGGCGGGGGGACCGTGGAGCGGCCGCGCACCATCGTGACCGTGACGCACAGCATCGAACGCGGCCTCGCCATTGCCGACAAAGTGGTCATCCTGGCCAACGGCCGGGTCGCCTACGAGTCGACGGTAGCCGGGATGACTGCGGCCGAATTCCGTCCGATTTACGATCAGGCGTGCCTGGCGCCGCAGGGTGCGGGCAAGAATGGCGCGCGCAGCGGAGGCGGCCAATGAACTTCTGGAAGGCCGTCGGCGCGATCATCTGGAAGGACATTCGGGCGGAGCTGCGCACGAAGGACATCTTCAGCAGCATGTTCGTGTTCGCGCTGCTGTCGGTGATCGTGTTCAACTTTGCGTTCGAGCTGCGCGTGCCCGACATGAAGATGGTGGCGCCCGGAATCGTCTGGGTAGCCATCACGTTTGCCGGGACGCTTGGCCTGAACCGAGCGTTCGTGATCGAGCAGGACAAGGGGAGCCTGGCGGGGCTGCTGCTGGCGCCGGTGGACCGGGCGGCGATTTACTTCGGCAAGATGTTCGGCAACCTGATCTTCATCTTTGTCGTCGAGGTCATCCTGCTGCCGCTCATCACGCTCTTTTTCAACATCTCGCTGTTGACGTGGCAGAATATCCTCGTGCTGCTGTTGGGCACGTACGGGTTTGCAGCGGTGGGCACCGTGTTCTCGGCCATGGCGGTCAACACTCGGGCACGCGAAGTCATGCTGCCCATCCTGCTGTTCCCCGTCCTGCTGCCGGTCCTGGTGGCCGGGGTCAAGATGACGGGCGCGCTGCTGGACGGCGAGACGCTGAGCAGCGTTGCCAACTGGCTGCAGTTGGTCGCAATTTACGATGTCGGGTTCACCGTCGTCGCGTACCTGACATTTGGGTTTGTGGTGGAAGAATAGCGAAACCATTAAGGACCAAAGACACGAAGGCTCACCAAGATTTTCCTGAAGAACCTTTGTGGAACCCAGGTTGTTCGTGTCTTCGTGGTTAAGGGAAAGGCGGCATATGGCAACTAACTCACGGGGTTCGACGGCGCTGACCGTCTTTACGGTCGTCGTTGCGCTGCTGATCTTGTTCTCGGCATACATGGCCCTGGTGGGCGCACCGCCGGCCGCGGGCCTGACGCAAGACGAAACATTCGCGCAGCGCATCATCTACTTCCACGTGCCCAGCGCCTGGTTGAGCATGTTGGCGTTCGGCGTCACGATGGTCGCCAGCATTGGCTACCTCATCACGTCGAAGCGGCTCTGGGACAGCCTGGCCGTTTCCTCGGCCGAAATCGGGCTGGTCTTTACCCTTGCGGCGACTGCCAGCGGCGCGATCTGGGCGAAACCGGCCTGGAACGTGTGGTGGACCTGGGACCCGCGTCTCACCACCTACACGATCATGTTCCTGCTCTTCGTGGCGTACTTCATGCTGCGGAGCGCGATGGAAGACCAGGCCCGGCGCGCGCGCTTCTCGGCAGTGTATGGGATCTTTGCGTTCCTCAGCGTGCCCATCACGTTTATGTCGATCCGTTGGTGGCGCACCATTCACCCGGTCCTGATCGATCCGAAGTCCGGCTTCGGCCTGGGGCCCGGCATGATGACTGCATTCTTTGTGAGCCTCTTCTCGTTCACGCTGTTGTACGTCGTGCTGCTGCTGCACCGCTACCGGCTCGAGCGCACGAAGGAGCAGGTCGAAGAGCTGAAGGAACAGTTCGGGTACTAGATCACCAGAAACCAGGTTTCCGGTGGAAACCCGTTTTCTGCAGCCTAAGGAGCAGATACAATGACATTCATGATTGCGGCGTACTTCGTCATCTGGTTGGCTTCGTTCGCCTTTATCCTCAGCATGGTGCGCCGCCAGAACACCTTGCAGCGCGAGATCACGTCGCTGCGCGAGCTCTCGCAAGAGCACGGTGAGCCGAAGCAGGGCTAACCACAAAGACACCAAGACACCGGGACGGCAGGCGTTCTGTCGGTTCGTGTCTTCGTGCCCTTGTGTTAAGGAGATTCTCTCATGACCAGGGCTAACCGCTGGCAGACCTTTGCACATGCGCTGGCCTTCGTGGCCGGCTTCAGTACGGTCTTCGTCATCATGGGCGCCACCCTGGCGACCGTGTTCGGATTCGCGCTGCGCGCGTTCCTGCCGACCTTTGTCAAGATCGGCGGCGTGATCCTGATCCTCTTCGGTCTCCAGGTGCTGGGGGTGTTCGGCTGGCTGGCAGACCGGGTGCGGGCGGCGGGTGGCGACAAGAACGGGCTGGGCCGGCTGTTCGTCGAGGGCGTGGACGCGTTCGGGCGGATCATGTACACGGAGGGCCGGGTTCAGAAGCAGGTGGACCGGCGCTGGGGCTACTTGTCCTCCTTCGCGATGGGCGTCTTCTTCTCGGCCGGCTGGATCCCCTGCATCGGGCCGGTGCTGAGCGCCATTTACGCCATGGCCGCCATGACGGCAACAGCAGGGCAGGGTGCGCTCCTCCTGCTGGTCTACTCACTGGGCCTGGGCATCCCGTTTCTGATCACCGGCGCGGCCTTAAGCGTCGTCGCACCCCAGCTCCGGCGCCTCAACCGGCACATGGGCGTGGTGTCGAAGGTGACGGGCGTCTTCCTGATCCTCGTCGGCATCGCCATGTACATGGACCGCCTGGGGTTCCTGTCGATCTTCTTCTCACAGCAACTGGGCAACGGCCTGGCGAACGTCGACGTGGGCGGCAATTTCGCCACGGTGACCATGCCGATCGCGTTCCTGGCGGGCTTGCTCTCGTTCCTTTCCCCGTGCGTGCTCCCGCTGATCCCGGCGTACATCACGTATCTGAGCGGCACGACGGTGGCCGACGGTACGCCGACGGCGCCTGCGGGTCAGCCGGCGGCCGGCAAGTCGGGCGCCGCGAGCATCCAGACGCCCAAGGCCGGCGCATGAGCGTCGAGGTGAAGCCACCGGAGGGTGATCGCGCCCGGCGGCTGAGTGACGCCATCAACCGCCTTGCGGTGGGTTTTGCGCGGCACTGGCTGGCGATCTTCAACATCGTCGTGGCGATCTTTATCGCGCTGCCCTTCCTCGCGCCGGTGCTGATGCGTGCGGGTGCAACGGGTGCGGGGACGTTGATTTACAAGGTTTACGCACCGACGTGTCACCAGCTTCCCGAACGCTCGATCTTCCTCTTTGGCGCGGACCGGTTCTACAGCGTGAAGCAGCTGGAGAGCGACGGGTATATCCCTGAGGGGCTGAATATCCTCCAGCGTGAACAGCTGCGTTGGGACGGTTCGGCGCAGGCAGGCTGGAAGGTCGCGGTCTGCGAGCGGGACGTTGCGATCTACGGTGCCATGCTGATCGCGGGCCTGATCTTCGGGCTGCTGCGCCCACGGCTGAAGCGGAACGGCAAGATGGCCAAGCTGCCGCTGTGGGTCTACCTGCTCACGCTGCTGCCGATTGCGGTCGATGGTTTCACGCAGTTGTTTGGGCTGCGCGAGTCGACGCCCGAGCTGCGCTTCCTGACGGGTGCACTGATGGGCGCCGCGACCGTGTTTTTCGCCTATCCCTACGTGGAAGACGCCATGAACGACGTCGTCCGGCAGACGCCGACCGGCGGGAGCAGTTCCGGATAGATACTTAGCGTACGCCTGCATGACCGTCGCATTTTTGGACAATTCAGCGTCTTACGCTATACTTAGCGCTTGTGACTGGCAAGCGCCGGTCACGTTTATGTCTGTCCATAACGGCCTGAGCCGTGACATCACAAGGTTAGAAGAAATCCTGGAGGCTTTCGGTGCCAAATCTTAAGAAGAACCCGTCTGCGTTGAAGGTTGTGCGTCGCGATGCTCGCAAGGCCGTCTACCGCGGAGCCGTCCGCACCAGCACCCGCACCTACATCAAGAAGGCGCGCACCGTGCTGGCGAGCAGCAAGATGGAAGGGGCCGACGAGGCCGTGCTGGACGCGATCCGCGCGCTGGATAAGGCCGCGGAGAAGGGCGTCATCCACAAGAACTCGGCCGCACGGCGCAAGTCCCGGCTGATGCTGGCTCTGAACAAGGCGAAGGCCGCGAAGGCGTAAGCTTAACCCGAGCGAAAAATCAAAAGGACCGGCGGATTCTCCGCCGGTCCTTTTTTGCTTCCCAATTGGGAGGTCACCCGTCGGCGAGAGCGACGGCCTCATCTGGGACCGCCAACGGCGCCGGCACCGAGGCGACCATCTTGTAACCAACTTTGCGCACGGTGACAAGGACCGCCGGATGGGTGGGGCGCGCTTCGATCTTCTCCCGGAGCCACCGGATGTGAACGTCCAGCGTCCGGGTGTCGCCCAGGTAGTGGGTGTCCCAAATTTCCTTCATCAGGTCCTCGCGGAAATGACCTGGTTGGGACGCTGCATGAAGATGGCGAGCAGATGACACTGTTTGGGGGTGAGATGCGTTTCGCCCTGCGGACTGCGGACGAGACGGGCGCTCAGGTCGAGCTCGACCTGGCCCACCCGGAGCGCATGGGGCGCCAATGAGTCGAGCGCCTTGTTCAGCGTTTCGCGCAGCTTCTTGGGCGTAAAGGGCCGGACCAGTCGCTCGTCGGCCTCGATCTGCTTACCCTCGCCGCGGTCGACCAGCAGCAGCCGGCGCGCCTGTGGCAGCTTATGCCGCAGCGTGAGGCACAGTCTCTCGCCAGAGAAATGGCTGTTTGTCGGGTTAATAACTATAATATTTGGCTTGAGTTCTCGGGCAAGCTGTAACCCCAGGGTCTGGGTGCGCGCAAAGGCAATCTCGATGCCCTCCTGCTCAATCGTCTGCCACACCTTCTCATACCCGGGATCCTCACGGCCGATGTAGAGGATTTGAGCAGGTTTCGCCCCCGAGTTCCGGCCCATGCTGCACCCCCTCTTCCGTCCGAAACAGCATGCGGCATTATAGCGCATCTGAAGCCTGACCACAAAGCGCTGCACGGAGGCACCAGGCGTCCACCACGGCCGGAGACGCCGCCAGTGGCGGGCGTGGCTGCGCAAGTACTGCAACAGGTTGACCTTTACCCCCCGCCATGATAGAATCGAACCGATGCCTTCGCAAACGAAACCCGGCGTGCCCGAGCACGCCAAACCTGTCGTCGTCATCCCCACTTATAACGAAGCCGAGAACCTGCCGGGTCTGATCGCGGAGCTACATGCGCTCGCGGTGCCTGGCTTGTCCGTGCTTGTCGTGGATGACGATTCGCCCGACGGCACCGGGCAAGTGGCGGACTGCCTCGCCGAGCGCTTGCCGGGCGTGCTCCAGGTGATGCACCGCGCGGGCAAGGATGGCCTTGGCCGGGCCTACGTAGAAGGATTCGCCCGGGCGATCGCCGACGGCGCGGACTATGTGGTCCAGATGGATGCCGATTTCTCGCACCCTTCCGAAGCTATCCCCACCATGTTGAGGATGATGCCGGAGTACGACGTCGTCGTGGGCTCCCGCTACGTGAACGGCGGCCAGTTGGACGAGCGCTGGAGCTGGTGGCGGCGCTTTCTGAGCTGGTGGGCGAACGAAGTCTGGTCGCGGCGCATCCTCGGCCTGAGCACCCACGACATTACCGCCGGCTTCAAGTGCTGGCGCCGCACGACGCTCTTGGGCATCGGGCTGGACCGGGTGGGGTCGAACGGCTACGCGTTCCAGGTCGAGATGGCCTACCTGACCGAGCGCCTGGGCTACCGGGTGGCGGAAATCCCGATCTACTTTGAAGACCGGCGCATCGGCAAGTCCAAGATGAGCATTCCGGTCAAAGTGCAAGGTGCGATCGATGTATTCCGGATCCGCTACCGCCACCGCAAGGTTAGGGCCGAAGCACAAAGACGCGACGACACAAAGCTACACGAAGGCGTTTAGAGAGCCTTTGTCAGCTCTCGCGGCTTTGATCCTGCGCGGACAGCCCACCCATCACGATACCGCACGTTGTTCGAGGTACGTTTGAAGTCATCGCGCAGAGCCGATGCGCTCGTCATCCTAGCCCTGCTCCTGCTTCCTCTGCTCTGGTTCGCGCCGCAGGCTCTGGGCGGCAAAACCCTCCTACCCGCCGATAACCTCTACCAGTATCCACCCTGGCGCACCTACGCGGGGCAGATGGGGCTGACCGTGGCGGACGGCCAGGTCGTACCCTACAACCACCTGATCAGCGACCTGGTGCTCGAGAATCTCCAGTGGAAGTCGTTCATCGTCGATGCGCTGAAGGCGGGCAACCCGGCCGATATCCTGTGGAATCCGCGCTCGTTTGCGGGCACCCCCTTCCTGGCTGCAGGACAAAGCTCCGCCGCCTACCCGTTGAGCCTGCTGTTCTACGTGTTGCCGCTGTGGCGGGCGTACGGCGTGTTCACCTGGCTCCAGATCGGCATCGCATCCGCGTGCATGTACGTGTTCATGCGTGTGCTGGGCGTGCGCAAGATCGCCGCGGCCTTCGCCGCCGTCGCCTACGCGTATTCGGGCTTTTTCATCGTCAGCGTCAACTTCACCATGATCATCGCGGCCGCAGCCTGGCTGCCGCTGCTGCTGACGTGTATCGAGCTGATCGTGCGCCGCCTGGAACGGGCGGCTGAACCCCAACCCCCGGGCGCTGAGACGAAGACGCGGGGGGTCGGACCCGTCCCGTACGTGGTGCTCGGCGCAATTGTCCTGGCCGTACAGATTCTCGCGGGACACGTCGAGATCACCTACTACACGCTCATGGTCGGGGCGCTGTATGCGGCCTGGCGCCTCGTCCGTGCGTACCTGTTGCTGCGGCGCGGGCAGATCAGGGCATGGCCCGGGGTGCTGCGCACCGCAACCTGGCTGGTGGTCATGATCGCGCTCGGCATGGCGCTGGGCGGGGTGCAGATCCTCCCGCTGTACGAGCTGGTGCGGCAGAGCTTCCGCGAAGGCTCGGCCAGCCTGCAGCAAGTGCGCGACTGGGCGTGGCCCTCCCGGCAGATCATCACGTTCCTCCTTCCCGACTTCTTCGGCAACCCGACGCACCACGCCTATTTCGACATTTGGCAGCGAACCTGGGTGACCGTTACCCAGAACGCGGCGGCGGAGCCCCTGCACACGATTGATTGGGGCGTGAAGAACTACGTCGAAGGGGCCAACTACCTCGGGATCGGAACCCTGCTCCTGGCGCTCACCGGCGCAGCCGCGGGGATCGCGGGCTGGGGCAGCCGGGGGCACAAGACGCAGATCTGGTTCTTCGCGGTCCTCGCGGTGCTCTCGCTCTTCTTTGCGTTTGGCACGCCCCTGTACGCGCTCCTCTATTACGGCTTGCCGGGCTACAGCCAACTGCATTCCGCCTTCCGGTGGGTGTTCCCCTACACGCTCGTCATGGCGGCCTTGGCAGGCTTTGGGCTGGACTGGTTGCTGTCGCGACCGGCCAAGGGGCTGTGGCTGCCGCGGCTTCTCGGCTGGCTCACAGTCGCTGCCGGCGGTGTTGCGCTCCTCCTTGTCCTCGTGAGCGCCCTGCAGCCCGGACCGTTTGTCGCGCTGGGCGAGCGCTTGCTCAACTGGGGCTTCTGGTCGGATTTGGCCCGCTCCCGGGGCTTTGCTAACGGCGCCATGTTCTGGAGCTATGAAGCGGTCCAGATCGCGCTTGGTGCGATGGCGCTTCTGTCCGGCGCGGCCATTCTCGTTCTGCTGCGCCTGCCGCGAGACGCGGAATTGGGCACAGATGCCCAGCCTGAGGCGGACCTGGGAGTTGACGAGGACATGGCGGCCTACGGGCACTCGGCACCGCAGCAACCCGCCAGGCCCTCCAGGTCGATGCGCGACGTGCTGTTGCTGCTGCCGCTCCTCGTCCTGATCCTGGACCTGTGGCTTGCCGGCCGCGGCTTCAACCCCGCCATCGACCCGAAGCTGCTGGAGTTCACGCCGCCCTCGGTCGCTTTCCTGCAGAGCAAGCAGGACCCCGAACAGCCCTGGCGCCTGACAAGCCTGGATCCGCCCGACCAGAAGGTGCTTAACGCCAACTCGGCGATGCGCTACGGGCTGGAAGACGTGCGCGGGTATGACTCGATCATCCCGAAGCAGTACGTCGCCTTCATGCAGCGCATCCACCCCCAGGGCGAACTGCTCTACAACCGGATCGCGCCCATCTACTCGGAGATCGGCGGCAAGTCAAACCTGGCCGCGCTCGACAACCCGCTCCTAGACCTCCTGGGCGTGCGTTATGTCGTGTCAACCCAGCCGGTTCCAAACGAAGGATATGAGCTCGTCTATGACGACGAGGTGAAGATCTACGAGAACACGGGGGCGTTCGATCGCACCTTCATCGTCGGCGAGGCCGTCGCGGCCGGCAGCCAGGGGGAAGCGCTCGACCGCCTGCAGCAGGTGGACCCGGCCAAGACCGTTGTGGTCGAGGGGCTGCCTGAGGGCGGGCTGCCGGCCCCCGCTTCGCCACAGGTGCGCGAGGCACGGCTGGCGAACCGCGAGCTGAGCGACCGCGAGAACCGCCAGTTGTTCGTCGACGTGAACCTGAGCGACCGCGGGTGGCTCGTGCTGACCGACAGCTACTTTGAGGGCTGGAAAGCCTACCTGCGGCCCTTCGGCGTGGAAGGCGAGGGCGTCGATGCGAGCGGCCAGTCGCTCGAGGAGCAACTGCCGATCTACCGGGCCGACGGCGCGTTCCGGGCCGTTTACATCCCAAAGGCGGGCCAGTGGACCGTGCGCTTTGTCTATTCGCCCCGCAGCTTCCTCATGGGCGGCTACCTCACGTTCCTGGCCTTCGTGACCCTGATCCTGCTTCTCGGCTGGTGGGCCTGGAGCCGGTTCTACAAGGGTGAAGGCAGCGAGGTTGGCACGGTTGCGAAGAACAGTGCGGTGCAGGTCGTGATGAGCCTGTTCAACCGCGTCATCGACTTCGCCTTTGCGATGCTCCGGCTGCGCATCCTCAGCCCCGAGGGGGAGGGCAGCTACGTCTTCGCGATCACGTTCTACATGATCGCCGAGATCATCACCCGTTTCGGCTTGGGCACGCTGCTCACCCGAGACGTCGCTGCGCAAAAGAGCCGGGCGCGCCAGTATATGGCGAACGCCATCGTCCTGCGCACGTTGCTGTGGCTCGTCGCGATACCTGTAAGCGTGCTGGTGCTGCGGTTCTTCAGGCTGTCCGCGAACCCACCGACGCCCGCCGAGCTCCAAACCATTGCGCTCTTCATGCTGGCGCTCTTCTTCGCCAACATCGCAGACGCGCAGTCGTCCATCTTCATGGCGTTTGAGAAGATGGAGTATCCCGCCAGCACCGCCACCGCGGTCACGGTTGCCAAAGTGTTCCTGGGCGGGCTCGTGCTGCTGCCGCCCTTCAACCTCGGCTTCGTCGGCCTGGCCGGCGTGGCCGTGGTGATGAACATGTTCCAGGCAGTCTGGCTGTGGGCGCTGCTGGAAACGAAGGTGCTGCGGCCGTTCGAGAGCAGCCAGCGCGGTGCAGGAGCGACCGGCGCCGTCGCTGCTACTTCGCCGGCCGTGCCCGAGCCGGGCGGCGCGAAGCGCTTCGACTGGCGGCTGCAGAAGTACATGCTGCGCGAGTCTGGCCCGCTGATGATCAACCACCTGTTGGCTACCGTCTTCTGGCGCATCTCGCAGCTTGTGCTGTTTGGGGCGGCCGGCGCAGCCGCAGTGGGCATTTTCTCGGCGGGCGTCAAGTACGTCGACGGGCTCAACGTCATCCCGGCCTACTTTACCGCCGCGATCTTCCCGCTGATGAGCCGCTATGCGCACACCGGCAGAGAGTCGCTGCTCAAGGGGTACAAGCTGGCGCTGCAGCTGCTGTTTGTGGTTGCGCTGCCCATAGCGGTCTTCTTTACGTTCGCCTCGACGCCGCTGATCCGCATCCTCGGCGGCGCTGCGTACCTCCCCGATTCGGCCACGGCGCTCGCGATCATGATCTGGTCGATCCCGATCGGCTTCATGAACTCGGTGACGCAGTACACGCTCATCGCGGTGCAGCGACAGCGCTTCCTGACGATCGCGTTCGTGATCGGTGTGGCCTGGGTGACCGTCAGCAACTGGCTGCTGGTGCCCAGGTACGGCGCGATTGCCGCCGCCGCGCTGCTCATCCCCGCGGAGATCTCGCTCTTCATCCCGTTTTGCTGGGCAGTGCACCGGTGGGTCGGGCCGATCCCCTGGCTGCCGCTGCTGGGTAAGCCGCTCTTGGCAACTGCCGTCAATGTCGTTATAGTATGGGGCTTGATGCGACTGGGCGTGGGGCTGATCCTGGCCCTGACGGCCGGATTCGCGGCGTATGCAGGGTTGCTCCTGCTGCTCGGCGTCTTCCGGGGGCCTGAATTTGCCGTGGTGCGCAATACCCTCGCCCGGCGCTTGCGCCGGCAGTCGCCGGAGCCGACAGGGTGAAGGAAGCATTCGCCGCGAGGACCCGAAGACACCAGGGTCCACAATGGGCTCCGCAGAAGCCGCGGGCATCTTCGTGTCTTTGTGGTGGGTCATCCGCCATCAGAAGGAAGCAATCATGAATACGGAGCCGATCCTCGAACTGGACGGAATCACCAAGGCCTACGGCGAGACGGTCGCCCTGTCAGACTTGTCGCTGACCGTGCGCAAGGGCGAGATCCACGGCGTGCTGGGCGACAATGGCGCGGGTAAGACCACGCTGCTCAAACTCCTGACGGGCCTGCTGCCCCTTGATTCCTACCAGGGCACGGTTAAGGTCCAGGGTGCGCCCGTCTTGATTCATTCGCCCAGTGCCGCGATCAAGCTCGGGATTGGGATCGTGCCGCGGCGGCCGGGCATCTTCAGCGGCATGACGATTGCGGACAACATCGTAGTCGGGACGAAAGAGATGCGCGGCCTGGTGATCAACCAACAGAAGATGCGCGAGGCGGCCATCAAGCACCTGGAGGCGGTTGGGCTGAAGCTGGACCCGGCCGCCAAAGCCAACAATCTGACCGCAAGCCAGCAGCGCCTGCTCATGATTGCCCGGGCCATCAGCCTGGAGACCCAGGTCATCGTGTTGGACGAACCCGCGGCCTTTCTCACCACGGCGCAAGACCTCAGCCAACTCTTCCGGGCGCTGCGCGGCCTGGCCGAGCGAAACATCGCCGCGCTGTACCTCTCCCGCCGGCCGGCCGAGATCGTGCAGATCGCCGATCGCATCAGCGTCCTCCGCGACGGGAGCATGGTCGCCGAGTGGCAGCGGGTCGACTTCGACGAGACGACCATGATCAGGCAGATGCAGAGCGAACGGATCGGCGATGCGGGGTACGTGGACCATGACGACTTGAACCAGTCGAAGGGCTGGATGGATGGAATACAGGAATATCTTCACCGGCAACCGTGGTTGACGCCAGGTGAAAGCGGGCTCTCGCCACAAAGACTCAAAGCCACCAAGACGCACGAAAGTTCTTTGTGACACTTAGTGTCTTCGTGTCTTGGTGGTTACTCGCCGCGGCGTTCTGGAAGCACTGAGGAGTTGAGACGATGCGGATCGGGATCATCACGAGCGGCGGCGATGCGCCGGGTATGAACGCGGCGATCCGGGCCATCACGCGCTGTGCGCTGGATGCCGGGCTCGAAGTAGTCGGTATTCACGAGGGCTGGCAGGGCGTGGTCGACGGCGGCGCCAAGTTCGAACCGTTCAACTGGCGCAGCGTCGGTGGCATCCTGCAGCTCGGCGGCACGATGCTGGGCACTGCCAGGTCTGAGGCGTTCCGGACATTGACTGGACGACGGCAAGCCGCCCGCAACCTGGTCCTGAACGGCATCGACGGCCTGGTGGTCATCGGCGGCGACGGGTCGCTGACCGGCGCACTTCTGCTCCACGACGAGTGGGACGAACACCTGCACGCGCTGGCTGCAGACGGGCAGATTCCGGCCGAGAAGGCGGAGAATATCCAGCCGTTTCGCATCGTGGGTTTGCCCGGTTCGATCGACAACGATCAGTTCGGCACGGATATGAGCATCGGCGCCGACACCGCACTGAACACGATCGTCGAGGCGGTCGACCGGCTGCAGTCCACCGCGGACTCGCACCAGCGCACCTTCGTGGTCGAGGTGATGGGGCGGCGCTGCGGTTACCTGGCCCTCATGGGTGCGGTCGCGACCGGCGCCGACTGGGTGCTAATCCCCGAGGAGGAGATGGACTCGCGCTGGCACTTCCGGATGGTGGAGGCGCTGCGCAACGGCCGCCAGGCGGGCCGGCGACACGACGTCATCATCTTCGCCGAGGGTGCGCGGCACTCGGACGGCCTCCCGATCCGCGCCGAGACGATCACCGAAATCCTGAAGAACCGCATGGGTGCGGAGGCACGTGTGACCGTCTTGGGGCACGTGCAGCGTGGCGGCTCGCCCAGCCCGTTCGACCGGGTCCTGGCCTCGCGGCTCGGCGCGGCCGCAGTCGATTACATCGCCGGCGACAACCCGGAGCCGGTGATGATCGGGCTGGTCCACAGCGTCCCCCACGCCACCCCCCTCACCGAGGTGGTCGAAAAGAGCCGCGAGATCAACACTCAGATCGAGCACGGGAACTTCGAGGAGGCGCTCGCGCTGCGCGGGCGTAGCTTCCTCGACTCGCTCAGCCTGTTCAAGACGCTGGCGCGGGCAGAGCCGAAGGAAGAACTGGCCGCGCGCGGCCGCATCGCGATCACGACGGGCGGGCCGGATGCGCCGGGGATGAACGCCGTTCTCAGGACGGCGCTGCGCATCGCGCGTAATGAAGGCCAGGATGTCATCGGCGCCCGTTACGGGTTCGGCGGGCTGGCCAAGGGCGACATCTGGGACCTCGAATGGATGGACGTGCAGAACTGGATTAACCTGGGCGGCAGCGAGCTGGGCGCGATCCGGCACGACCTGACCAACGAGGAAATCGGCCAGATTGCGGAACAGATCAAGAAGTGGGACATTCGGGGCATCATTGCGGTGGGCGGCCTTTCCACCTACGTACAGGTGATGAAGCTCGTTCAGTCGCGCGACGCCTATCCCGAGCTCAGCATCCCGATTATCTGCGTACCGGCGACGATCGACAACAACCTGCCGGCGACGGAGCTCACCGTCGGTTCTGACACCGCGCTGAATACGATCGTCGATGCGATCGACAAGATCAAGTACACGGCCGGCGCCGCGCATCGCACGTACATCGTGGAAGTGATGGGGCGCGAGAGCGGCTACCTGGCCTTGAGCGCCGGCGTGGCGAGCGGCGCAGAAATGCAGCTGCTGAGCGAGGACGGCATCAACTTGCACATGCTGCAGGAAGACATCGCGCTCCTGCGGCACGGGTTCGAAGGCGGCAAGAAGCTGGGCATCGTCATCATCGCAGAACAGGTCTCGCCCTACTATGACACGGATTTCGTACGCCGCATCATGGAGGCGGAGGCGCAGGGCCAGTTCGACGTGCGGCAGGTCATACTCGGCCACCTGCAGCGGGGAGGGGTGCCGACCGCATTCGACCGGGTGCAGGGCAGCCGGCTGGGAGCCCACGCGGCGCGGCGGCTCATGGCCGACATCGACGCGGGCAAGACGGACGTCTGCGTCGTAGGGCTGCAGCGCCGCGGGATCGAAGAGACCGGCTTCGACGAGGCGATGGCACAGATGGACTGGGACCACGGCCGGCCGCGCGAACAGGCGTGGATGTCGTGGCGTGACCTGGCCGAGACCTTGGCCAAGCCCGGTCCCGGCATGTGAGTGGGTAACCAACAGAAGAACCGAAGAACCAAAGGGCCACAAAGGTTAGCGTCGAGCGTCAGAACTTTGCGGGTCTCCGGTGCTTCGGTCTTTGCTGTTAAAGCAAGTCGCGCTGTTGCAGACACCAGCCGGTCGATCTGCTCGGCCGTGTGCGAAGCGAAGATCGCGACCCGCAACGCGCCGCCGGCCGGCGTGCTCGAATAGCGGGTGATGTGGGCAACGCAGAGATCACGCTGAAACAACGCAGCCTGCAGGGCCGCAAGATCGAGCCCGGGGCGGGCGCGAAGGCAGATGATGGGGACCGGGCTCTCGTCGAGTTCCCAGCCGAGCGTGCGGAAGCCGGCCCGCGCCTGGCGCACGTTCGCCCACAGCTTCTCGCGCAGCTCCGGATGTGCGGCGACGTGGTTGAGTGCCCAGGCAGATGCCGCGGCAGCCGGAATCGGTGCCGGGCTGCTGCCGGCCAGGGCCGGCGCCTTCCGCCAAAGCTGCTCGACCAACGCCGCGCTCCCCGCGATCAGCCCCCCGTGGCCGCCGATCGCCTTGCTGAGCGTGTGCGCGGTGAAGCAGCGGACGGCCGACGGAGTGCGGTCTCCGGCCAGAAATTCCAGGCTTCCCTGCCCGTCCTTCCCGATGACGCCGGTCGCATGTGCATCGTCCACACACAGGATGGACCCGTCAAAGGCCGCCAGCACCCCTTGATACCCGGCCAGGGGCGCAATTTCGCCAGAAATCGGGAAGATGCCGTCCGTTAGCAGCAGCGGGCGCTCGCCGAGATGCAGTGTCTGGCGCAGGGCATCCTCGAGTGACGCCAAATCGCCATGGCGGAACACAACGACCGGCACGCCGCTGGCCGCGGCTGCCTCCCGCTCGCTGAAGTGCGCCGATTCGTCCAGGTACACCCGCTCGTACTCACCCCGCAGTCCTTGCAGCAAGACTCCCGAACCGAGATAGGCAGAGACGGTGTACAGGCTCCGCTCCTGACCGAAGTAGGCCGCCCCGGCCGCTTCGACCCGCGCAAACACCGGATGCTCGCCGTAGCCCCCTCGTGACGTGCCGGTCGTCAGGCCGTAGGTTTGCATCGCCTCGACTGCGGCCGCGACGAGGTCAGGGTGGCCCTGGAGCCCGAGGTAGCCTGTGCCCGAGAAGTAGTCGCGCCAACGGCCGTTGATGAGCGTGCGCGCACCGGGCGCGCTCTCCATGAGATAGGTTGCCATGTTGAATTTGAATCCTCACCACCAAGACACAAAGACACGAAGGACCACAAAGCAATTTATGCAGCTTTGTGACTTCGTGCCTTTGTGGTCAGGACCGGGCTAACCGACGAAAGTTCTGGCGCCGACGAAGTTGTCCCGCAGGCCCTGGACCGCCTGCACGTTGTCGCGGTAGACGCCGTTGATGCGGCGGGAGGAGTGGATAATGTCCCACCCGCCCAGGCTGATGCTGACGTGGTCGATCTTGCCCGGCTGGTCCGGGTCGCCGTAGAAGAGCAGGTCGCCGGGCTGATAGGGGAATTCGACCGGCCTCCCGGCCGCGTACTGCATATCCGCGTCACGCGGCAGCGTCATGCCCGACAGCCGGTGAATCAACTGGGCGAAGCCGGAGCAATCGATGCCCCAGGCCGAGCAGCCGCCCCAGAGGTACTGCACGCCGACAAAGCGGGCCGCGTCCGCCATCATTTGCGCTCGCCGCGCGCCGGCCGTTTCCGGCAGCGCGTCGAAGCTGCGGAGCGTGTTCGCCGGCACCCAGCCCGAGTGCTCGCCTGCCAACGTCACATGCCGCCACTCCCCATCGCCCGCGTCGACGACCACGGCAGTTCCGCCCAGGATGCGGGTGCTGAGGGCTGCCTCCCCGCCCGGCTCGGTCCGGACGTCGGCCTCGGTCGCGCAGACCAGGTGCGTGAACGTACAGCTGACAGCGGGGGCCAGGTACGGCCCGTACGCCCAGCCCATGTAGCCGTCAGCCAGCCGGACGAATCGCCAGCGGCCTTGCTCTTCGAGCACCTCCAGCGGCCACCCGTCGAGCAACTGGCTGATCTGCTCGGCCAGGAAGGAGGGCTGCGCGTAGAGCCCGGTCAGGTTGGTGCCGACGGCGGCGAAGGCTGCGCCCGCGCGCAGGACGCGCACGTCCGAGAGGTCCGGCCGCACGCCGGGGAGGCGCGCCGCCAGCTCGTGCCCGACGCGGTCCAGCGTGGCTTGGTCGAGCACCGCGCCGGTCAACCGAAGTTGGCCCGCATCCGATTCGAGGGCCTGGACACGGCAGTGCTGGACGCGGGTATCGGGGTAGAGTGCGGCGATCTGCTCGAGAACGGCCGCCACGCTGCCTGTTGTGAGAGCCTGGGTCAAGGGAGTACCTCCTGGAAGACGCGTGCCATGTTGCGCCAACATACCTTTTCGACCTGCCGCTCGGACAAGCCGGCACGAGCCAGCGCGTCGGCGATGAGCGGATAACTTTCCACACCCGACACCCCCTCAGGCGTGAAGCTGATGCCGTCCATATCGCCGCCCAGCCCAACGCAGTCCTCGCCGCCAACTTGCATGGCGTGCTCGACGTGGCGGGCAACCATGTCGAGGGACGGGAGCGGGATCGCGGAGCTGCGGGCCGGCCGCCATGCGGTGCTGGTAGCGGGTGGCAGGGTCGGCGTGGGCTACCGGCGCCATCACCGCGTCCCAGGCGGTCAGGTAGTCCGGATCGAGGAAGTCGGGTGCGAGGTTAATCCCCATCACCCCACCGTCGCGTGCCAGGCGCCGGATCTGCTCGTCGGCCAGGTTGCGCGGAGCCGGGGCGATGCTGCGGCAGTTCGAGTGGCTGGCGATAAACGGACGACCCTGCAGGTGCTCGCGCACCTCGTCGAAGGCGGCGTCCGAAAGATGCGACACGTCGACCATCACACGCAGCTCGCGCGCCAGGTCGACGAGCTTGTGGCCCTCGGCCGTCAGCGGGCCGCCCCCGCCCGTCGAGCTGCCCGAGAACTGGTTATCGTCCCAAGCGGGGATGACCAAACGCAGGCCCCGCTCGAAGAAATCGACCAACGCGCCGGCGTCGGGCAGCGGGTCGGCCCCTTCCAGGCCGACGATCGCGGCCAGCGCGGGCACATCTGAGTCGAGCGCCAATGCGAGGTCGGTCCGTGTTCGGACGACGATCATCCGCCCCTGCGACCCGGCAGCCCAGCCCTGGATCGTGGCAGCTGCACGCTCGGCGAGCGCACGGGCGTCCCGGTTCGGGTAATAGGAACGGGCGGCGAAAATCGCAAAGACCTGGGCGCGGTGCCCCACGCGGAGCAAGCGCGGCAGGTCCATGTGCCCGCGGCCTTCGCCTTCGACGAAGTTGAAATCGCCGTCGTACGCGTTCATGACGGCATCACAATGAGCATCGAAGAATCGCATTATGAGAGCTACTCCCTGACGACCGCGCCGATGCCGGGGCGGTCGGGCAGATGCAGGCCGCCGTGCTCGTCGTAGCGAACACCGTCGAAAGGATCGTTGGCGATCAGGAGCGGGCTGTCGAGGTCAACCCAGTCGGCCAGTCCGGCGAGGTGGGCCATGGCCGTCGCGCCGATCGACGTCTCGATCATGCACCCCAACATCACGCGCATGCCGAGCTCTCGGCCGCGCCGGGCCATCGCCACGCCGGAACCCAATCCGCCGGCCTTCTGCAGCTTGAGATTAATGCCCTGCACGCCGGCCGCGGCCAGCGCCTCCACGTCGGTCAGCGACTGGCATGACTCGTCGGCCACCACCGGAATCGCCGTGTGCGCCTGTACGTAGCCCATGCCCGCGATGTCGTGCTTGCCCACCGGTTGCTCGATGAGCTCGATGTCTAGCGGCTCGAGCCGCCGCACCAACTCTACTGCTTCTTCCGGCTGCCAACCGGCATTTGCGTCGACCCGCAGCTTTGCGTCGGGCCGGGCCGCTCGTATGGCCCGCAGCCGGGCGAAATCGTCGTCCGAGCCGAGCTTGATCTTCAGCGTCTCGTACTGCCGCGCTTCAGCGGCCTGACGCGCCATCTCGTCGGGTTCGGCAATCGCAATCGTGAAGCAGGTGGGGAGAACGGGTGGGCGAGGCAGACCGAGTAGCTGCCACACGGCAACGCCCGCAAGCCGCGCAAGCCGGTCGTGCAGGGCCAGATCCAACGCGCAGCGGGCCGGCGCGGGACCTTCGGGGCCAATCCACGCCGCGATGCCAGATGGGTCGTTGGGAAGGGAGACGGTGCTGTGGGCAGCCGCTTCCCACAGCGCAATCATGGCCTCGTCGGAGACCCCATAATAGGGCGGGATCGCGGCTTCGCCCCAACCCTCGTCGCCGGCAAGCCTGATCCAGAAGGAGCGCCGCGTCTCGGTCACGCCGTAGGACAAGCGAAACGGCACCCTCAGTTTCAGCGTCAGTGCCGTCCATGATAAAGCGGGAGCATCGTTGTGCCCGGTGGTCATTGCCTGGCCCCTTTGCGATGGTAGAAGCACGAGGGGCATGATAACACAGAACGTTCGCAGCGTGGTACACTGACATCGGTGTTGCCGAAGAAAGCGAGCTGAACCTGAGGGAGCAAGATGACGGAGAATCAACGTGTGCTGAACTTCCTGCGACGGCGCCAGGCCGACATGGTCGCCGACCTCGTACGTCTCGTCGAGCTGGAATCGCCGAGCGACGACAAGGCCAGCCTCGACCGGCTCGGCGAACACCTGGCGGGCCGGCTGCGTGAGCTGGGCGCCGAGGTCGATGTCCTGGAACAAGACCAGGCAGGCAATCACCTGCGGGCACGCTGGGGCCAGGGCCAGCCGGGCGGGCCGCTGCTCCTCTGCCACATGGACACGGTGTGGGACCTGGGTACGGTGCCCCAGCGCCCTGTGCGGATTGAGGACGGGCGGCTCTACGGCGCGGGCGCCTTCGACATGAAGGGCGGCATCGTAAATGCGCTCTGGGCGGTGCGCAGCCTCGCCGAGCTTGGCCTCATGCCCCAACGCCGTATCACGCTGCTGATTACGTCGGACGAGGAAACGGGCAGCCGGACGTCCCGGCCGGTCATCGAAGCGGAGGCGCCGCAGCACGACTCGGTCTTCGTTCTCGAGCCGGCGCATCCGCCGCACGGTGCGCTCAAGACGTGGCGTAAGGGCGTGGGCCTGTACCGGCTGAAAGTCACGGGGGTCTCGGCACACGCGGGAGCGGCGCACGACGAGGGGGTCAACGCCATCGAGGAGATGTCGCACCAGGTGCTGGCGATCCAGAAGCTGACCGATTATGCGGCCGGGACCACGGTGAACGTGGGCGTCATCGGCGGCGGAACCCGCAGCAATGTGGTGCCCCAGGAGGCATGGGCCCGCATCGACGTGCGCGTGATGGACCAGGCCGAAGCGGAGCGGCTGGATCAAGCGCTGTGTGCGCTCGGGCCGCATCTGGCGGGCGCGCAGGTGGAAGTAACGGGTGGGATCAACCGGCCGCCGATGGTCAGGACCGAAGCCGGGGTGGCGCTCTTCCGTACCGCGGAGGCCATTGCCTCTGAGCTGGGCTTCGAGGTGACCGAGGCAGGCACCGGCGGGGGCTCGGACGGTAACTTCACCGCCGCACTTGGCGTGCCCACCCTCGACGGGCTCGGCGTGACCGGCGACGGCGGCCATGCGCTGCACGAGCATGTCGTGATTAGCTCCCTTCCCGAACGCGCCGCGCTGCTCGCCGGGCTCCTGCGCATGGGGTAGCGCCGTTCACAGGAAGAACCAAAGGACCGAAGGCGCACGAAGACGTCTTTGTGCAGCTTTCGTTCTTGGATTCTTCCTGTAAAGATCCTCGTTCGAAGTTGCACCGATAGCACTTTCGTGCTATTATTATGTGAAGAGAGAGTCTAGCCACATGATGCCAGTGCAGCTTTCGGAACAACAACGCGGGCTGGTGGCCCTGCCTGCGGACCGCCGCATCTTCCTGGAAGGGATTGCCGGGACGGGCAAAACGACCGCGGCAGTCGCGCGCCTCGAGCACCTGCTGCGCGGCGGGCGTGCCCGGCAGCGATATCCTGCTCGTCCTGCCCCAGCGGACGCTCGCCGCGCCTTACGAGGCGCTCCTGCGCAGGGCCAGCACCCCTGCGGGCGGCGAGGTCACGGTCGTCACCGTGGGCGGGCTCGGCCAGCGCATGATCGAGCTGTATTGGCCCCTGGTTTCGGCCCAGGCCGGCTTTGCGCACCCCGAGCGACCGCCCGTCTTCCTGACTCTGGAGACGGCCCAGTACTTCATGGCCCGCGTGGTCCGGCCCATGTTGGAAGCCGGTGCGTTTGACTCGATCCGGGTGGAGCGCAACCGCCTGTACAGCCAGATCCTCGACAACCTCAATAAGGCAGCAGTGGTCGGGTTCGACGCGAGCGAGCTCGGGCCCCGGCTAAAGGCAGCGTGGCTCGGCGAGTCGGCGCAGCTGCGCGTGTACGACGAGGGCCAGGAAGCCGCGTCGCGCTTCCGCCAGTATTGCCTGGCTAATAACCTCCTCGACTTCTCGCTCCAATACGAGATGTTCGCACGGCACCTCTGGCCCCTGCGGCCGTGCCGCGAGTACCTGCTTGCCCGCTATCGTCACCTGATCGTCGACAACGCGGAAGAGGATACCCCGGTCAGCCATGACATCCTGGCCGAGTGGCTGCCGCACGCCCGCTCGGCGCTCGTGGTGTATGACGTGGGCGGTGGCTACAGGCGGTTCCTGGGCGCCGACCCGCAGACGGGCTACGGGCTGAAGACGCTGTGCGACGAACAGGTGGCCTTCGATGCGTCGTTCGTGACTTCGCCCGACGTACAGGCGCTGGCGCATAGCCTACGCCGTGCGCTGCGCCCGCGGCGCAACGTTGCCGGCGCGGCCCCCCTCATGGGCAGGCGGACGTCGCCCGTGCTGGCGGAGGAACTGGATTTTGAGGCGCCGTCGAGCGCACATCTTGCGACTCCCGCCCGTCCGAATGACGGAAGCGAATCACCTGGCGCAGGCATCCTGAGCGGAACGAGCGAGGCGAGTGCAACCGAAGGACAACTGCTGCGCGCGCTCGAATACGAAGGCCGGCGCTACCATCACCAAATGCTCGACTGGGTGGCCGACCGCATCGCCGTGTTGGTGCACGACGAGGGCGTGCGGCCGGGCGAAATCGCGGTGGTCGCGCCGTTTGTCGGCGGCGGGCTGCGGTTTACGCTGGAGAACCGGCTGGCCGCCCATGGCGTGGCGGTCCGGTCGCACCGGCCCTCGCGTGCCCTGCGCGAGGAACCCACCACTTTGTGCCTGCTGACCTGGGCTGCGCTGTGCCATCCGGGCTGGCGCATCCGGCCCGCGCCGTTTGACGTCGCTCAGGCCCTCATGCTGACCATCTCGGACATGGACCTGGTGCGCGCGCAGCTGTTGGCCGACATCGCCTACCGCACCAGGAACGGGGTCCCGGTGCTTACGTCGTTCGCCGATATCGAGCCGCCCATGCAGGAGCGCATCACCTTCCTGCTCGGCGGCCGGTACGAAGGCTTGCGTTCGTGGATCAACGCGCACACGGTGTCGGCCGAGCCTGGAGCAGATGCACTGCCGGCGCCGGAGAGGACGACCCGAGCCCGGGGTGTGAAGGGCCCGCGGCGCGCGGAGCTGGACCACTTCCTGTCACGCCTCTTCGGCGAACTGCTCTCGCAGCCCGGGTACGGGTACCACGAGAGCTTCGACGCGGGGGAATTGACCGCCAAGGTGATCGAGTCCGCACGCAAGTTCCGCCAGGTGATGGCCGTGGGGACGGGCGGGGTCCCGGGCGGCGAGCCGCTGGGGAAGGAGTACGTCGAGCTGGTGCGGGACGGCGTGGTCGCCGCCCAATACGTGCGGAGCTGGCAGCGGCAGCCGGAGGACGCGGTCCTGATCGCTCCCGCCTACACGTTCCTGATGCGGAACCAACCTGTGGAACACCAATTCTGGCTCGACGTGGGCGCGACAGGCTGGTGGGAGCGGCTGAACCAACCCATTACACACCCCTATGTGCTGAGCCGGCGTTGGGAAGGTGGGCGGCAGTGGACCGACCTGGAGGAATACTTTGCCCGGCAGGAGGCGATGGCAGAGCTTGTCATAGGCCTGGTGCATCGCTGTCGGAAGCAGGTGCATCTTGCGCTCAGCGAGCTCAGCGAGAGCGGCAGCGACCAGCGCGGGAACCTGCTCCGCACCATCCAGAGCGTGCTCAGGTACGAAAGAACGGCGAAACAGTAAGGACCAAAGAATAGAAGGGGCACAAAGGGGATGGAGAGTCCATACGCGACGCTAACGGCGCAAGAAGAAGCGCTCGGAAAAGCAGTGGTGCAGGCTGCATTTACCGTACACAAAGCATTGGGGCCGGGGCTCCTGGAAAGCGTCTACGAGACCTGTTTGTGCCACGAATTGCACAAGAACGGGATAGCATTCCGGCGCCAAGTCGTCGTGCCGGTGAACTACGATGGCATCCAATTCGAAGAAGGTCTGAGATTGGATGTCTTGGTCGGCGAGCTCGTGATCTGTGAATTGAAAGCCGTCGAACAACTGTTGCCGGTTCATCAGGCGCAGTTATTGAGCCAACTTAAGCTCTCACGGCGGCGGCTCGGCTACCTGATCAACTTCAATGTGCCCTTGATCAAGGAAGGCATTCGCAGCGCTTGTTGCGCTAGCGACCTTCGTGCACCTTAGGTTCTCTGGTTCTTCCTGTTAGGAGCCCATGACCTTTACACCGAGACCCAAGCAAGCGGAAGTATTGGCCTATCGCAGCGGGATGATGGGCGTGTCGGCCGCGCCGGGCAGTGGCAAGACCCACGTCCTCTCCGCGCTGGCCGCGCAATTGGTCGCGGACGGCAACCTCCAGGACGACCAGGAAGTGCTGATCGTCACGCTCGTCAACTCTGCGGTCGAAAACTTCTCCACGCGCGTCGACGAGTTCGTGAAGGCGCGCGGCCTGCTCCCACGGGTGGGCTACCGGGTGCGCACGCTTCACGGCCTGGCCCACGACATCGTACGCGAGCGGCCCGGGCTGCTGGGGCTGGCCGAGGACTTCCGCATTGCCGACGAGCAGGAAACCAACCAGATCATGCAGGGCGCGGTGGCAGCCTGGCTCGCCGCGAACCCGGATTCGCTGCACCCATTCGTCGATCCGGTGCTCGACGAGAGACGCATCGAGTGGGTGAAGAGCGAGCAGTGGCCCAACCTGGCGACGGACATCGCCCGCAACTTCATTGCGCTTGCGAAAGACCTGCAGCTGACCCCCGAAGTGCTGGCCGAGCGGCTCCGCAACCTACAGCACGACGCGCCCTTGCTCGAGATGGGGGTCGCCATCTACGCAGATTACCAGCGGAGCCTGGGCTACCGTGCCGCGCTGGACTACGACGACCTGATCCGGCTCGCGCTGCAGGCGCTGCGCGCGGACCCGGATTACCTGCAGCGGCTGCGCTACCGGTGGCCGTTTGTCCTGGAGGACGAGGCGCAGGACTCGAGCCGGCTGCAGGAGGAGATCCTGCGCCTGCTGTCGGGGCCGGGGGGCAACTGGGTGCGGGTGGGCGACCCCAACCAGGCCATCTACGAAACCTTCACGACGGCGAACCCGCGCTACCTGCCGCGACTTCCTCGAGGAAGACGGCGTCGCGGCGCGCGAGTTGCCCGACTCGGGCCGCTCGACCCGCAGCATCATCGATCTGGCTAACCTGCTCGTCGACTGGAGCCGCAGCGCGCATCCCGTGCCCGAACTCAGGGATGCGCTGGCGCCCACCCACATCGCGGCGACCCTGCCCGGCGATCCCCAGCCAAACCCGCAAGACAACCCGCAAGGCGTGCGCCTGCCCGGCCGGAAGTACACGCCCACGGATGAGCTCGATGCCATCCTTAGCTCGCTGGCAAAGTGGCTGCCGGAACACCAGGACCAGACCGCGGCAGTCCTCGTGCCCAGCAACCAGCGAGGCGAAATCGTGGTCAGCGGGCTGAAGGCCCGGGGCATCGAATATGTCGAGATGCTGCGGAGCACCCGGGAGACTCGCACCCTGGCCGGCGCACTTGGCAACATCCTGGCAAGCCTGGCCGACCCCGCCGACGCCCGTAAGCTGGCGACAGCATACCGGGTGTGGCGGCGGCACGATCGGGAGGACCCGGACGCCAACCAGCGCATGGGTCTCCTGAGCAAGAGCATCGAAAAGTGCCGCAACGTCGAGGCTTTCCTGTGGCCACGGCCCGAGTCCGAAGACCTGAGCGGGATTGAACTGCCCGGTGCGGACCCGGTTTTTGAGGAACACGTCCGCAGCTTCCGCACCCTCATGCGGCGCTGGCAGAAGGCGGCGGCCCTGCCCATCGACCAACTCCTGATCACGATCGGGCAGGACCTGTTCGAGAAGCCGGGCGAGCTGGCGCTGACTGACAAGCTGGCGGGCGCGCTGCGCCAGGCCGCGGCCGAACACCCCGGCTGGCGGCTGCCCGAGCTGATCGACGAGCTGGGGACCATTGCCCGCAACGAGCGCAAGTTCCTGGGCTTCTCCGACGACGACACGGGCTTCAATCCGGACGCGCACAAGGGCAAGGTCATCGTCGCGACCGTGCACAAGGCCAAGGGGCTGGAGTGGGACCGGGTCTATCTCACCTCGGTCAACACCTACGACTTCCCGGCCGGGCTGCCGGGCGACTCGTTCATCTCCGAGAAATGGTTTATTCGCGACCGGCTCAACCTCCAGGCCGAAGCTCTGGGACAGTTGGAGAGCCTGGCGATCGAAGCCGCGCTGCCGCGCTTGGGCGCGCCGACCGAAGCCGCTCGCATCGAGTACGCCGCCGAGCGGCTGCGCCTGCTGTATGTCGGGATCACCCGTGCCCGCCGCGAGCTGCTGATCACAAGCAACACGGGGCGGAGCGGCAAGGTGGCGCCCGCCGCGGCACTCGTGGCACTCCAAGAAGCATGGGCCGAGCGCGCCGGGGATGCGGCTGCGGGCTGACCACAAAGACTCAAAGCCACGAAGACGTGTATGGGAACTTCGTGTCTTCGAGTCTTTGTGGTGAATCTCGTTCTGACGAAGGCAACGGGGAAAGATGACCCTACCACCTGACTTCCAATTCAGCCAGGCTAGCCTGCAGGATTATGTAGAGTGCCGCCGCCGCTTCCAGCTGCGCTACCTGCTGCAGCTCCAGTGGCCCGCGCCCGAGGCCGAGCCGGCGGAAGAACTCGAACAGCACATGCTCGACGGCGCGGCGTTTCACCGCCTGGTCCACCAGCACCGGGTGGGGATTTCGGCCGAACAGCTCCGGCCCGACGACGATGGTCCGCTCGCCGAGTGGTGGGCCGCGTATCTCGCGTCGCCCCCGTCCGGCCTGCCAGCCATGCAGTACCCCGAGCTGGCGCTGTCGGTCCCGCTGGGCGCGCACCGGCTCATCGCCAAGTTCGACCTGCTGGCGGTCGACCCGGGCCGGCGCGCGGTGATTGTCGATTGGAAGACATCGCGCAAGCAGGCGGCGAACTGGCTGACCGCCCGCCTCCAGACGCGCGTCTACCGTTACGTGCTGGCGCAGGCGGGCGCGCATCTGAACGACGGCGCGGCGATCGAACCCGAGCAAATCCGCATGGTGTATTGGTTCGCCGTCGACCCGGAACACCCGGAAACGCTGCTGTACGATGCGGCGACGATGGCGGCGGATGGCCGCTACCTGGCAGGGCTGATCGGAACGATCGCCGGCTCAACGGACGACGATTTCCCGAAGACAGACGACGCGCGGCGCTGCCGCTTCTGCGCGTACCGCTCGCTGTGCAACCGGGGCATCGAGGCGGGGCTATTGAGCGAGGCGGACGCGGAAGACGCCGAAGAGCCCGAAGCGGAGTTCGACTGGGACCGCGGCATCGACTTCGAGCAAATCGCGGAGATCGCGTTCTAGGCCTGCGAGGAACAGAGCATGCGAGGATCGGATAGGTTCCGGCGGCCGTGGGTCGAACCCGCGCCGGTTAGGCGTTTCACCCGCGTTGCGCGCCGCAGTCGGCGGCCACCCCATCGCGGCCGAGGCGCTCGCGCGGCGCGGCATCACCGGTCCGGCCCAGGCCCGTGCGTTCCTCAATCCCGACCTGTACACCCCCGCTTCGCCGCTGGAGCTGCCGGGCATGGGACGGGCGGTGGCCCGTATTGGACGCGCCATTCGCACGGCCGAGCCGATTTGCGTGTGGGGCGATTTCGACGTCGACGGCCAGACCTCGACCGCGCTCCTGGTGTCCGCCCTGCGCGACCTGGGTGCGGAGGTCACCTACCACGTTCCCCTGCGCGAGACCGAGGGGCACGGGGTCAACTTGCCGGTGCTCGAGCAGGTCATCGACGCGGGTGCGCGGCTGATTCTCACCTGTGACACGGGTATCGGCGCACTGGACGCCGTGGCCTTCGCACGGCAGCGCGCGGTCGATTTCGTCATCACCGACCACCACGACCTGCCCGAAACCCTGCCCGACGCCGCGGCCGTCGTGAACCCGAAGCTGCTGGCGCAGGATGAGGCGTTTGGAAGGCATCCTGGGCGGAGACCGTCCCGCAGGGACGAGGCAGAGTCGAAGGACGGCGTTCGAACGCCGGCTCGCGAACCCCATCCCCTGCTCGACCTGCCCGGCGTGGGCGTAGCCTACAAGCTGGGCGAGGCGCTTTATGACTGGGCGGGCCGTGGCCCCGAAGCGGCAAAGCACGCGGACCTGGCCGCGTTGGGCATCGTGGCCGACCTGGCGCTCCTCCGCGGCGATACCCGATACCTCGCGCAGCGCGGGCTGGCGGCCCTGCGCAGCAGCCGGCGCACCGGCGTGCAGGCGCTTTTCGAATCAATCGAGCTCGACCCCACGAACCTCACGGAAGAACACATCGCCTTTGGGCTGGCGCCCCGGCTCAACGCCGCGGGCCGGCTGGCCGACGCAGCGCCGTGTGTAGAGCTGCTGACGACGAGCGACCGGACGACCGCCCGCATCATCGCGGCCGACCTGGAGGCGCTCAACGCACGGCGCAAGTTCCTGACAGACCGCGTTACGCAGGAAGCCGAGGCGCAGATCCGAGAAGACGGCTCGCTCCTCGAGCACGCCGCGCTCGTGCTGTCGAGCCCCTATTGGCCCGCGGGCATCGTCGGCATCGTCGCGAGCCGGCTGGTAGAGCGGTACGGCCTGCCCACCGTGCTGATATCGAACTCCGAGGGGGGGCCGGGTCGCGGCTCGGCGCGGTCGGTGGCGGGCGTCGACATCTCGGCGGCCATCACAGGCTGCCGCGACCTGCTGCTGGGCTTCGGCGGCCATCCGATGGCCGCGGGTTTGACGATCAACCCCGATCGAGTCGGCGCGTTCAGGATCGCGCTTGCCACGCAGATCGCAGCGCCAATTGGAGGGCCGGCCGGAGCGGGAAGGCGCGCCCCGCGGGAGGCGTTCGCATCGACTGTTTGCTGCCACTGGGCGAACTCTCGTTGCCCCTGGTCGACGACCTGGCGCGGCTGGGGCCGTTCGGGGCGGGCAATCCGCCGCTGACCCTGTGCGCACCCCGTCTCGAGGTAAAGGCCAACCGGCTGGTGGGGCGCCAGGAGGAGCACCGCATCCTGACCGTGGCCGACGAGTCCGGGTTCGAGCGCCAGGTGGTGTGGTGGAACGGTGGGAGCGAGTCCGTGCCGCAGGGACTCTTCGACCTGGCCTACGTCGCGCGCGCCAGCACCTATCGCGGCGAGCGCAGCGCCCAGGTGGAGCTGCTGGCCGTCCGGCCCTCGCCCGGCGCGCCGGTGGTCGAGGTGGCGCCGCCCGCGATCGACGTCCTCGACTACCGGCAGGAGCGCAACCCGCTCGTCGTGCTCGACGAGGTGCTGAAAGCCCACACAGACGACGGCGTAGTCGTGTTCGGCGAGGGGCCGCTGCCGGCCGCGGTCCCGGGCACGAACCGGTTGGGGCTGCTCCCGGCCGGCACGCTTGTCTTTTGGACCGCGCCCTCCAGCCCGGCAGAGGTGCGGGCGGCGCTCGAAAGCGTCCGGCCGCAGCGCGCGATCCTGTTCGCCCTCGACCCGGGGCTCGACCGGCCGGATGCGTTCCTGCAGCGACTTGGCGGGGTGGTGAAGTTTGCCCTAAACACCCGCGGTGGGCACGTGAGCCTGGTCGAATTGGCCGCAGCGATGGCCCAGCGGGAGGCGTTCGTCCTGCTGGGGCTCAACTGGTTCGCGGCGCAGGGTCAGCTCGGCGTGGCTGAGCTGGGCGACGGCCAGCTGGAGCTGCGGAAGGGCCGCGGAGAGCCTGCGGCCGAAGCCGAACGCCGGCTGGGGGCTGCCCGGCTGAACGCGGCATTGGAGGAAGCGGCCGCCTTCCGCACGTACTTCCGCACGGCCGACAAGGACGCGCTGCTCCGGGGCTACCTGCCAACGGCTGTGGCGACTGACCATGGCGAGCCCAAGAACGCCAAGTCGCACTGAGGTCTTGCATGACCGCCTGTATCCCGGCGTTCTGTGGTTCTTGTTGGTGAAGGACCCCTTCGTTTTCCGCGTCTCTCCCGACGCATGATAGAATCCCCCCAAACCCCAGATTCCATCGAGGAGGATGGCATGCAAGGCTCGCGCACGCAAGTGAAGCGGATTGGTGTTCGTCGGGAGGATCGGAGCCGCTGGGAACGCCGGGCGCCGGTGACTCCTGCAATTGCGCGTTATTTGCGCGACGAACACGGCATCGAAGTCTTCGTACAACCTTCCACCATTCGAGTATTTACTGAGGACGAGTTTGCGGCGCACGGCGCGACGGTCATGGAGGACCTCGCCGAGTGCCCGATCGTCTTTGCGGTTAAGGAAATTCCCTCTGGCTTCTTCCGCCCCGGCGGCGCCTACATGTTCTTCAGCCATGTGATCAAGGGCCAGTCTTATAACATGCCCATGCTCCGCCGCCTGATGGAACTCGGCTGCACGCTGATCGATTACGAGAAAGTGATCGACGACCAGGGCCGGCGGCTGATTGCCTTCGGCCGGTTCGCCGGGCTCGCCGGGATGGTCGAGACACTGCACGCGCTGGGCCGGCGGCTGCGCTGGGAAGGCGTGCCGAACCCCTTCGAGATCATCGGCCACGCGCACGAATACCGGGACCTGGCCGAGGCCAAGGCGGCCGTGGCAGCGGCGGGCGAGGAAATCCGGCGGGACGGCCTGCCCCCCCAGGCTGCGCCGCTGACCGTCGGCGTGACAGGCTACGGCAACGTCGCCCGGGGCGCATGGGAGATTCTGAACCTGCTGCCCGTCGAAGTGATCGAACCGGAGGCATTGAGCGACGTCGTGGACGGGCCCGGCGCGTCGCGCTTCGTGGTGTTCGGCACGACGTTCAAAGAGCAGCACATCGTGGAGCCGCTCGAAGGCGAGTTTGACTGCCGGAAGTATTACGAGTGCCCCGGCAACTACCGTCCCATCTTCGAGAAGTCGCTGCCCTATCTCTCTGTGCTGGTCAACGGCATCTACTGGGACACGCGCTACCGCGCTTGGTGACGAAGGCGGCGCTGCGCGAGCTGTGGGAGGCGGGCCACGACGAGGGCACGCCGCAGCCGCGGTTGAAGGTGATCGGCGACATCTCCTGCGACATCGAGGGGTCGATCGAGTGCACGGTCAAGTCGACCGAGCCGGAGGAGCCGTGCTTCGTGTACAACCCGCTGACGGGCGAGGCGACCGACGGGTGCGAAGGCGACGGCGTGACGGTGATGGCCGTCGACATTCTGCCAAGCGAGCTGCCGCGTGATGCATCTGAAGGGTTCGGCGGCGTCCTGAAGGACTTCATCCCGGCAATCGTCGATGCTGATCTGGCGGCGCCATTTGAGGAGCTCGCGCTGCCCGCGCCCATCAAGCGTGCGGTCATCGTGCACCGGGGCGAACTCACCCCCGACTTCGCGTATCTACAGCGCTATCTTGAATAGCACGCAGATTCAAGTGATCGGACTGATGCACATGATCTTTCTCGGTATCATTTCTATCAGTTCCATCAGTTCAATCAGCGTCCCATTCCGTCTCTCGTGGAGGCATTTAGCATGAAGAAGGTTGTGGTTTTTGGCGCGGGCATGGTGGCCGGCGCGCACGTCGAGTACCTGTTGAACCACGGGTTCCATGTCACCGTCGCCAGCCGCACGCTGAGCAAAGCGCAGGAACTGGTCAAGGATCACCCCAACGGCCGTGCCGTCGCAGTGAACTCCGATGACCGCGCAGCAATGGAGGCATTGATCCGGGAGCACGACCTGGCCGTGAGCCTCCTGCCGTACGCATATCACCCCGAGGTGGCGAAGCTGTGCGTCAAGCACGGCGTCCACATGGTGACCACCAGCTACATCAAGCAGGCCATGGCCGACCTGGACCAGGACGCGAAAACGCGGGCGTCATCCTGCTCAACGAAATCGGCGTCGATCCGGGCATCGACCACATGACGGCCATGCGCGTGATCGACAAGGTGCAGGGCGAGGGCGGGAAGATCACCAAGTTCATCTCCTTCTGCGGCGGCCTTCCCGCGCCCGAGGCGAACGATAACCCCTTCGGCTACAAGTTCTCGTGGGCACCCCGGGGCGTGCTGCTGGCGGGGAAGAATCCGGCGCACTACCTGTGGGATGGCGCGGAGGTCGACATCAAGGCCGGCACGCTGTTCGAGCACTTCTGGACCATGCCCATCGAGGTCGAGGGCCAGGTCATCGAGTTCGAAGGCTACCCGAATCGCGACAGCATGAGTTATGTCGAGCAGTATGGCATCGAGGGCACGCGGACGATGTTCCGCGGGACGCTGCGCAACCTCGGCTGGTGCACGAGCCTGAGCAAAATCTCGGATCTCGGGCTGCTGGACGAGGCGCCGCGCGACGACCTCGCCGGGCTGACCTGGGCCCAGTTCACCCGCAAGCTGGTGGGACCGGGCACGCCGGACCTCAAGGCCGATCTGGCGGCGAAGCTCGGGCTCGACGTGAACGCCAAGCCGGTGACCGACCTGGAATGGCTGGGCGTGTTCTCAGACGAGCCGCTGCCCCTAGGCCAAAAGGCCCCGATCGACATCCTGTGCGCGGTCATGCTGCAAAAGATGGTCTACGCGCCCGGCGAGCGCGACCTGCTCATCCTGCGCCACCAGTTCGAGGCCGAATACCCGGACCGGATTGCACAGATCAGCTCCACGATGATCGACTTCGGCATTCCGAACGGCTACACTTCGATGGCGCGTACCGTGGGCCTGCCCGCGGCCATCGGCGTGCGGCTGATCCTGGAGGACAAGATCAACCTGACCGGCGTCGTCGCGCCCATGGTGCCGGAGATTTACGAGCCGGTGCTGAAGGAGCTGGAGGAACTGGGGATCCACTTCGTCGAAAAGTGGGAAGAGCTCGCCAAGGCTTAGAGCTGCCCTCACCACCAAGAACCAAAGACACAAAGGCTCACGAAGGCTCTTCGTGGGTCTTTGTGTCTTCGTGTCTTTGTGGTTAAGACGCCTTCAGGAAATCCAGCAACAGCTGATTGACCCGCTCGGGGCGGTCGTTCTGCACCCAGTGCGACGCGTCGGGCAGCCGCACGACACGGACGTTGGGCACGAGCCTGCGCGGTGGGTCGGCCAGGTCCTTGCCGAGGAACCGGTCCTGCTCGCCCCAGATCACCAGGACGGGCGCGGAAATGACGGCCGGCTTGATCTGTTCGCCGGCATGGCGGAAGGCAGCCCGGTAGTAATTCATCCCCCCGGTCAATGCGCCGGGCCGCTTGGCCGCCACGGCGTACCGCTCGATATCCTCGGCCGAGAACGCACCCTTGCGCACGGGATCATGGGCAAAGACGCGCCGCAGCACGGCCGCATTCCCTGCGAGGAAAACCCGCTCGGGCACCCACGGCATCTGG
Organism: uncultured Chloroflexia bacterium; assembly: GCA_963810095.1. Lineage (GTDB taxonomy): Bacteria > Chloroflexota > Anaerolineae > CG2-30-64-16 > CG2-30-64-16 > JALOOB01. Next base: position 106,403 of record CAWEMM010000006.1, read on the forward strand.
AAGAAGAGTGCGTACGAGCTGCGCAGCATCTGGGCCGGCTTCCTGAGCGCTTTTGCCATGGCGACCGGATGGGGCACGTTCAGGATCGCGAGCCGCTCGAGCATTTCGGGGCGGCGCATCGCAAAGTGCCAGGCGACCAGCGCACCCCAATCATGGCCGATGACCGTCGCAGTCTCAGCGCCCGCCCAGGCGATTAACCCCGCTACGTCCCCCACCAGGTGTTCGATGCGATATGCGTCTACGCCTTGTGGCTTGGACGACAGGTTGTAGCCGCGGATGTCGGGCGCGAGGACGCGATAGCCTGCGGTGGCGAGCGCCCGCAACTGGTGCTGCCACGAGAACCAGGCTTCGGGAAAGCCGTGGAGGAGGATGACCAACGCGCCGTCAGCCGGGCCCGCCTCCACGACGTGCAGGTTCACCTCTCCGAGAGGCGCAAGGTGATGGCGAACTTGCTCGCCTCCCGGCGGCAATGCATCACCATTCATGGAAGTGAGTCTTCGTGTCTTGGTGCCTTCGTGGTCCACTGCTAGGTGCCATGCACAAAGACCGCGGCGCTCTGCGGCGGCAGTTCCAGGTGGCGCACGGTCCCCTTCGACACCCGCGCCGTGAGCCCGCCCCACACGTCGGTCAGCGTGCCGTCGGGCAGCACATCTTCCACGTCGAGCGTCACCGGCCTGGTTTCCAGCCCCGCGTTGAAGAGAACCAGCGCGTTCTCCTCCTCGACCCGGCGGGCGAACGCGAGGATGTCTTCGTGCGCGTACACGGCCGCGTACTTGCCGCGGCGCAGCGCCGGGTGTTCCCGACGCAGCCGAATAGCCCGCTGGGTGAACTCGAGGAGGTCCTGACGCCATGACTCCGGGTCGTGCCAGGGGAAGGCTCGACGGCAGTCCGGGTCGGGGCCGCCGGTCATCCCGATCTCCGTGCCGTAATAGATGCACGGCGCGCCCGGAATCGTCATGAGGAACAGTAGTGACTGCTCGAGCGTGCGCCAGTCCCCCTTCGCCTGGTGAATAAAGCGGGCAGTGTCGTGGCTGTCAAGCAGGTTGAACTGGGCCTGTACGATCTCCCACGGGTACATCTGCATCAGGTGCTCGACCTCGTGAGCGAAAGCCCGCGCACCCAGGGGCACGAGCTTGAACCCGCCCGGGCGGTACTCCCGGTCGAACGTTTCCCGGCCAAAGAGCCCGAGCGCCGCCCGCGACACGCCATAGTTCATCACCGCATCGTACTGGTCGCCCATCAGCCAGCGCTGGGCGTTGCCCCAGATCTCGCCCACGATGTAGGCCTCAGGGTTGGCATCCTTAACCACCCGGCGGAACCCGCGCCAGAACTCGTCGTCGTCGATCTCGGTCGGCACGTCGAGCCGCCAGCCGTCGATACCGAACTCGATCCAGTAGCGCGCAACGTCAAAGATGAAGTCGCGGACGGCCTGCGTGTTCGTGTTGAACTTGGGCAGGGCCGGGTTGTTCCACCAGGCCGCATAGTTTGGCTGCTTGCTGCCATACGGGCGCAGCGGCCAATCGAGCACGGTGAACCAGTCCAGGTACGCGGACTCCGCGCCGTTCTCGAGGATATCGTGGAACTGGAAGAAGCCGCGGCTGGCGTGGTTGAAGACGCCGTCGAGGACCACGCGAATGTCTCGGGCATGCGCCGCATCAAGCAACTCGCGGAGCGCGGCGTTGCCGCCTAGCATCGGGTCAACCTGGTAGTAATCGTGGGTATGATACCGGTGATTCGAGCCCGACTGGAAGATCGGGTTAAAGTAGATGGCATTGATGCCGAGCTCGGCGAGGTAGTCCAGGTGCTCGGCCACGCCCAACAGGTCGCCCCCCTGATATGCGTGGCCGGTCGGAGGCGCAGCCCCACTCCTGCAAGTTATTGGCTTTCTTCACCCGGGCGGACCTGGCGAAACGATCGGGAAAAATCTGGTAGAAGATCGCGTCCTTCACCCAACCCGGTGTCTGCACTGTCGTCATCTGGCTGTGTCCTCCGCCGCTCAAGCGCCTGGGTGGATATGCCGGGAGGTCGGGATGCCGCAGAGGAAGCGGAAAGGCGCCTCGCCCGCGTTCTCGTACGTGTGAAGGATGCCGGCCGGCACAAAGACCACGCTGCCGGGTCCTACCTCGTGCCACTGATCTTCGATCAAGACGCGACCCTGCCCCTCTATGACATAGTTCTCATGCTCGTAAGGGTGTGTGTGCTTCGGGGTGTGTCCGCCCGGCTGCACCTCGATGATGCGCAAGGCATAATTCGGCGCACCATCGCTCTTCTCGTCGATCACCCAGCGGATCGTCACGCCCGGCGCCTCGTCGCCGAATGTCTGCGCCGGAACTTCAGTATAGTGAACGGCTTTCGCCCGCGGTTCTGTCATCGTCCTGCTCCTTCCCAAGGTTGAGAAAACTGCGCACAATTATAATGCGGCTTAACCACAAAGACACAAAGATACAGGTTACGCGCCGACCCATGCGCCACGAGAGCGCCATGGGCGCCCTCGCGACTTTGTGGTAAATCCTTCCTTGGGTTATGCTACAAATGTCACGTTACTCCCATTAGCCCGGCCACTTCCTTCGGAGGTCCGCATGTCGCGTCTGCGCAAGATCCTACTGATTAGCCTTGTCGTCGTGCTCGTCCTGCTCGTTGCCGCGCCGTTGGGTGGCTGGCTGTGGTTGCGGCGGTCGCTACCTCAGGTCAGCGGGACGGCCCAACTTAAGGGCCTCAATGGGAAGGTCGAGGTCGTTCGCGATGCCAACGGAATTCCATACATCTACGGCAGCACGGATCACGACGCGTTCTTCGGGCTCGGATACGTTCATGCGCAGGATCGCCTTTGGGAGATGGAAGTGCAGCGGCGCATCGGCGCGGGGCGCCTCTCCGAGGTCCTGGGCAAGTCGACGCTGGAGACGGACGAGTTCCTGCGCACGCTTGGCACCTACCGCGCCGCGCAGGCCGCCTGGAGCAGCCTGACGCCCGACGTCCAGGCGGGGCTGCAGGCGTACGCGGACGGCGTGAACGCGTACCTGGCCGAGAATCACCAATTGCCGCCAGAATTCGTCATCCTCGGGTTCAAGCCTGCGCCCTGGCAGCCGGCCGACTCACTGGTATGGGCGAAAATGATGGCATGGAACCTGGGCGATTCCTGGGGCGACGATTTGTTCCGCGCCACCCTCTCGCAGGCCCTCGGCTCGGAGCGGGCGGCCCAGCTGCTACCGGCGTATCCGGCCGACGGCCCCGTGATCCTGCCCTCCGATGCTCCAATACCCCAAAAGGCGGCGGCGAGTGCCCTGGCCGCGGGCAGACAACGCGTCGCCTTCACCTGCCAACTATGCCGCGCTTCTCAAGGTCCGCGACACACTGCGGTCGACGCTCGGGCTCGGCGGCAAGGCCATCGGGAGCAACAACTGGGTGGTCAACGGGACCCGGACGGCGAGCGGGAAGCCCATGCTCGCGAACGATCCGCATCTCGGCGCACAGATTCCGTCCATCTGGTACCTGGCGGGCATCCAGGGGGACCGGGTGCATGCGGTCGGCGCCACACTGCCGGGACTGCCGGCCGTGGTCATCGGTCACAACGAGAACGTGGCGTGGGGGGTCACGAACGTAGGGCCCGACGTACAGGATATCTTCGTCGAGCGGATCAACCCGGACAATCCGAACCAGTACGAGGTCAACGGGACGTGGACCGATATGCAGGTGACGCCGGAGGAGATCCTGGTGAAGGGCGAGAAGGAGCCCGTGCATTGGGCCGCCCGGTCGACGCGTCACGGTCCGCTGGTATCGGATGCAAGTTCGGAGCGCGGGCAGGCCCTGGCGCTGAGCTGGCCGTCACTTGCGCCGGACGATACGACCATGGTGGCGTTCCTCGGTCTCAACTATGCGACGAATTGGGACGACTTCACGGCCAGTTTGAAGTCCTACGTCGCGCCCAGCCAGAACTTCGTCTTTGCAGACAAGGCCGGCAACATCGGTTATTTTGCGCCCGGACGCATCCCCGTGCGGGCAAAGGGCGACGGCAGTCTGCCCGTGCCGGGCGAGACGGACGAATACGCCTGGACCGGCTGGATTCCGTTCGACAGCCTGCCCCACGTATACAATCCGGCACAGGGCTACGTGGTCAGCGCCAATAACAAGGTGGTGCCCGACACCTACCCCTACTTCATCACGAACGATTGGGCCGAGCCGTTCCGCGCAGCCCGCATTGTGGAACTGGTGACGCAGAAAAACGGCCTCACGCCCGACGACTTCCAGCGCATCCAGGCAGATCAGCAGTCGAAGCAGGTGCAGGAACTACTGCCGCTGCTGCTGCAGATCCAGACCCTGCCCCAGCAAGACGGAAAGCCGGAACTGGAACAGGCGCTGGTGTTGCTACGCAGTTGGGATGGCAAGATTTCGCCCGATTCGGCGGCGACGGTCATTTACGAAGCATGGTACGAACAACTGCACCGCAAGCTGCTGGGAGACGACGTGGGCGGCGACCTTGGCAAAGACGTGACGGAGAACCACCGGCCGACCCTCGTGGCTCAAATTCTGCGCGGCGAGGCGGGGCCGTGGTGCGACGACGTGCTGACTCCTGAGATAGAAGACTGCCCCACGATCGCGCTGAAAGCGCTGGACGATGCGCTCAAGGGGCTGCAGGAACAGTTGGGCACCTCAGACATGAGCAAGTGGCGTTGGGGCGACGTGCACCAGACGCAGTTCCCCCACACGCCCTTCAGCCAGGTCGACATGCTGAAGCGCTTCTTCCACCGGAGCATCGAAACCGGCGGCGACAACTTCACCGTCAATCCCGCGCCCTACAAGCTCGGCGGCGACTTCAACTCGACGTGGGTGCCGTCATACCGACAGATCATGGACCTGGGCAACTGGGACAACTCGCGCTTCGTGCACACGACCGGGCAGTCGGGCAACCTGCTCAGCCCGCATTACGACGACTTCATTAAGACCTGGCGGCAGGTGCAATACTTCCCGATGTACTGGACGCGGGAGAACCTGGCGCAGAGCGGGGGCGCATCGACCCTCGTTCTACAGCCCGCTCCGTAGCTGGGCAAACGGTCACGACAAGGGGGAAGTTCGGTGGCAGCAGCAGGCGATGAGGCGATCCGGATCGGAGAGGCGGTGCGCGCCGCGTGCGTGGCGGCGGCGCTGGAAGGGTACGAACGCGGAAGCATGGACGGCCTGTGCGACGAAGGGGCGCTCGAAGTGGCGCTGGACGCGATCCGCAGCGTGGACGTCCGACGAGTAGTCGAGACGCTCACCGGAAGAGCGGGCCAGGCGTGAGTCAGGCCGCCGGCTGGCCTGCGGGCCAGACGGGGTGGTACATCAGCCACTGCTCCGGTCTTTGCCGGATCCACTCTTCCGCGACCGCGAGCACTCGCCCGGCGTTCAGCTGCGTATCGCGCTCGCGGTCGCCCGTGCGGACAAGCTCGAGTGGGGGGCAGGAAACGAGATAGTAACCGCGCTCTGGCGACCAGCACGCGCTGAGCATCAGGAGCGCCGCGTTCGTCGCCAGCGCAAGCCTGATGTACCCATAGGGCAGCAATGAGGGTGCGCCGAAAAAGGGGATCGGCTCCTTGATCTCGTCCTCGGCGGCAGGCCAGTCGACGCCCGTCAGCACGATCCCGCCGGCTTTGAGCCTGGCAATCGCCTTCTTCAGCGATGCCGCGTCGATGGGGGTGTCTTCGAGCATGCCCCGGTTGCGCAAATCCCGGACCACGTCGAAGCCGCCCGCGGGCACGGATGCGGACAGGGCCTGCACGGTGGTGTTGCCCTGGATGGCAAACGAGAGGAAGCCAAGGTTAAAGTTGCTCAGGTGGACGCCGCAGATGAGCACCCCCCGGCCCATCCTGTGCGCCTCCTCGAAGTTCGGCCAGAAATCGCCACCCAGCTCGATCGCCGCGAGCACTGCTTTTTCGCCGCCCCGCACGGTGCGGATCATATCGTAGTTCGTCATGCCGGCGTGGCTGAGCACGGCGGCCACGGCAAGGTCTACCTCTTCGTGCGTCGCGCCCGGCCCCAGAACGTGCCGCTGATTGTCATATAACACCCGGTAGACGAACCCTTGCTTGCGGCGATAGAGCTGCCGGGTCAGCCAGCGCGCGAACGCGTACCCGGGACGCGGAGGCAGTGCGCCCAGCGCGAGCCATGCCCGCGTGCCGAATTCCGTGGTGACTAGCTGTTGGAAGTTCATAAGGCCATCTTTGCCACAAACACACCAGGGCACGAAATGACCCGGCTTGGCCACGCATCGTGAACCTTGGTGCCGCCGTGTCTTTGTGTTTTCGAGGGTCGCCTACTGCCCGTATTCCCACCAGAAGTCTTCAAGCGCCTCGGCTTCGTCTGGCGTGGGCTGCCAGAGTCCGCGTTCCTTAAGCGCTTCCATCAGGCGAAACGCGCGGGGAAGCTCCAGCGCGGTGAGCGCCACTTCGATGTCGTGCAGTTCCTTCGGGTAGCGCTCCCGCTGCCGGCGCAGGCTTGCCAGCAAGATGTCCGTAATGCTGCTATCGGCCATTGCTCCAACTACTCTTCCGACTTTGTTACCTTGATGGAGACGTCCCTGGGCAACGCCAGGCCGGCCTCGACTTCGATGGCTTTGATAATTCCCGAGGGGACAGGGCACGCCGGGTGCGAGAGGCACTGAGGCGCGGCCTGGAGGATGGTGGGCATGGAACGGCGCCAGAAGCCCTCTTTGAAGGGGTCCACGTCCTTGATCTGCTCCGCCAACTTCAGGACCGCTTTACATCCGCTCTCGATCTCCAGGTGAACGGTGCCATCTTCGTTCTTTGTCGCAACGCATGTCGTGTGGAAGCCGCAGATGCCGGCGTCGATTTCAGCCTTTGCCACAGGGTACTCCTTAGCAGTGCACAGGAGACCGGGTTTCACCCCAGCCGGTCTGAGGCCGCAGAAACCCGTCTCGCGGAGGGTCTGGCAGAGCACGGCCATGATAGCGGCCCTTGCTTCCCTTGTCAACCACTCAGCAGATGGCCCTCATAAATTCGGCGCACTACTTCCTCAATCTCGGGCTCCTGCACCGACAGGTCGAGGACGCGGTACCGTCGGAAAAGCTCGGCCACGACCGGGGCGATGCCGGCACTGCCGTCTTTCGCGCCCGCCGATGGGACCCGCAGCCAGGCCCGGCTGCCCTCAGTGCGGACCACTTCGGCGCCAGGCAGCGCCAGGTCGCCGGGCAGGGCCTCGAAGTCCACGACGAGCACCCGGCCTTCGCCGAAGCGACGCCGCAGCGTCTCGAGCGCGCCGTCATACACGATCTTGCCCCGGTCGATCATGACGACCCGCTCGCACAGCTTCTCCACATCGCCCAGGTCGTGCGTCGTCAGGATGATCGTCGTGCCGCGCTCGCGGTTGACCGTCCGGATGAACTCGCGGATGCGTTCCTTCGCGACGACGTCGAGGCCAATCGTCGGCTCGTCGAGAAAGAGGAGCTTCGGGTCGTGCAGGAGCGCGGCCGCGAGGTCTGCCCGCATGCGCTGCCCCAGGCTGAGGCTGCGCACAGGCTTGTCGAGCAACTCGTCCAGGCCCAACAGGCCGGCAAAGAGCGCCATGTTCTGCCGGTAGCGATCTTCGGGGACGCGGTAGATGTGTCTCAGCAGGTCCATCGATTCGATCACCGGCAGGTCCCACCACAGCCCGGTGCGCTGGCCGAACACCGCGCCGAGGTGGAATACGTGCTCGCGGCGCTGCTGCCAGGGCACGCGGCCGTCGACCAGGAGATGACCGGACGTGGGGACGAGAATGCCCGTAAGCATCTTGAGCGTCGTCGACTTGCCCGCGCCATTCGGGCCGAGGTAGCCGACTAGCTCGCCCGCCGCGATGTCAAACGACACGCCCTCGACCGCGCGCACGGTTGTGTACTCGCGCGTCACCAGGTTGCGCAGCGCGCCCAACCCGCCGCGGTGATGGCGGTACATCCGGAACTCTTTCGTCAGCTCGCGGACTTCGATCATGGCACGTGCATTTCGGATGCGGGGAATAACCACAAAGACGCGAAGACACTAAGGATCACTAACGATCTGCGATGACGCTTCGTGAACCTTTGTGCCTTCGTGTCTTTGCGGTTCGAGGCATCATACCCGTTCATGTGCCCGTCCCTTGATAGTGCTGCACCCCGCGGCGCCACAGGCTCAGCGACAGGCGAAAAGCCACGACGGCGACGACCGGCGACAGGAACGGCATGTATGGCGGCATGCCAAGCGGGTCGGGCTTATCGAGCAGGTAGAGCGCCGGGTAGTAATTGATGAAGGCCATCGGAATGATAAACGTAAAGATCGAGACCATCCATTCCTGGTAGATGTGCATGGGATAGGTCGCCATGAACTGGCCGCCGTAGCTGAACATGTTGACCGCCTCGTGCGCTTGCGGCGCCCAGAAGGAGGTTGTAGCCCCAACGACAAAAATCGCCATGAACAGCACCATGCCGCTGATCAGCATGACCGGGAAGAACAGCATTTGGGCCGCACTCCAATCCGGCTTCAGCAGCACGAGCGAGAAAGCCAGCGCGATCAGTCCCTGCGCCAGGCGGCCAAACCGGCGCGTCGGAAACCGGGCGGTGACCATCTGGAACGTGATGGGCAGCGGCCGGAGCAGAAGCTGGTCGAACTCGCCACGCACGACCCAGTCCTCAAAATCCTCGAACCCCCCGATCAGCAGCTCGGCAAGCGAGAACGACACGGCCGACGTGCCATACAAGAAGGCCACCTCGGCCAGCGTCCAGCCGCCGATGGCGCTGAAACGCGTCAGCAGGATGGCGACCATCGCAAAATCGAGCCCGGTAATCAAGATCGTGCCGATGATCTCCGCGCCGAACGAGACCCGGTACTGCATCTGCGAGCGGATGCGCGACGAGACGAGCCGGAAGTAGAGGCGCAGGTAGGCGCGATACGCGGCCATCGCGAGTCCCCTAACCGCCTGCGAGCGTGACACGGCGAACCATGCGCGTCAGCATGAAACGACCCGCGAGGGTGAGCACAAGCAGCCACGCGGTCTGCTGGGCGGCGAAGGTCGCGAGCTGCCACCCGCTCATTTTGCCCAGGTAGACGTGGATGGGCGCCTGTGCGAGGCCGCGGAACGGCAGTGCGTTCGCGATGCCGGCAAGCCATGGAGGAAAGAAGTTCAGCGGCACGATGAAGCCGGAGAAGAACAGGATGAGCGTGTTCGTCAGGTAAAGCACGCCGCGCGCATCCGAGGTCCAGAATGCGAAGCTGTTGGTCATAAAGCGAAAGGCGAAGCTGACCAGCATCCCAAGGACGACCGCGCCGAAGAACTGCAGCCACTGCTGGAGGCTGGCGGGCCAGACGACCCGGAAGAGCAGCGCGCCGAGAGCGAAGGTGGGGAGGGCGCGAAAGAAGAAGTAATAGACGGCACGGCCGAGGTCGACTGCGGCCCAGTAGAGGTAGAAGTCGATAGGCCGGGCCAGGTCGACGGCGATGGTGCCCTTGACAATCGCTTCGGACAGCTCGCGGTTGCCAAATGCGGACATCACCATGAGGAGCGACTGGGCGACGACCGCGTACGTCACCGCATCTTCGACCGTAAAGCCGGCCACCTCGCCGCGCCCCAGGAACAGGGCACGGTATACCAACACATAGACCGCGCCAAACAACAGGTTGGTTGCGATTCCTGCAAGGTTTGCCGCACGGTAAGCCAGGTTCTTTTGAAACGACTTCACCGCCACGTGCCAATAGAGCATCGCGTCATCCCCTGAGTGCGTCACTAGCGGTGGCGGCCCCTTCGCCTGGTTGTGTCTTCCCGGCCCGACCATGAAAACGCGCTCCAGCGCCGCGCGAAGCCCTATTCTAGCCCACTCGCCCTGAATGGGTAAACCGGGCCCGCATTTGCGTGGGCGCGGCGCCGGATTTCGTGCGAGGGACGCGAAGACGCGAAGATAGACGAAGTCCACGTAGCGCGAAGTGCGCGAAAAGGCGCGCCGCGAGCTCCATCCTTATGCCCAACAAGGTCAGCGTCGCTGCGGCCTAATAGCGGTCTCCGAGCACAGTGATGTTCGCCATCGCGTCGTCGATTTCCTTCAGGTCGCCGGGAGCCAGTTGCACGTTCAACGCGCCGAGGTTCTCGTCCAGCCGCTCCAGCTTGCGCGAGCCCGGAATCGGCACGATCCACGGCTTCTGGGCGAGCAGCCAGGCCAGCGCGATCTGGGCGGGCGTAGCAGCCTTCTCGCGCCCGATCCGTTCGAGCAGGTCGATCACCGCCCGGTTCGCCCGAATCGCTTCGGGCGTGAAGCGCGGGTTGCGCGCCCGGATATCCGAGGGGTCGTAAGTCGTGCTCTCATCGATCTTGCCGGTCAGATAGCCCCGGCCCAATGGGCTGTAGGGCACCAGGCCGATGCCCAATTCCTCGAGGGTGGGCAGCACCTCCGGCTCAATCGCACGCCACCAGATGGAGTACTCGCTCTGCAACGCTGCCACCGGCTGCACCGCGTGCGCGCGGCGGATCTGCTCGGCATTGGACTCAGACAGCCCGAAGTGCTTGACCTTCCCCGCTTGAATCAGGTCCTTGACTGCGCCCGCTACGTCCTCGACCGGGACATTCGGGTCTGGTCGGTGCTGGTAGAACAGGTCGATGGCCTCCACGCGCAGCCGCTTCAGCGACGCCTCGGCCACCCGCTTGATCTGCTCGGGCCGGCTGTCTGGTCCCATCGGGACGCCCGGCCCCTTCACGGGGTCATGCTTCCACCCGAACTTGGTCGCGATGACGACCTGGCCCTTGAACGGCTCGAGCGCCTCGCCCACCAGTTCCTCATTCGTGAACGGGCCGTAGACTTCCGCCGTATCGAAGAACGTCACGCCGCGCTCGACCGCCGCGTGCAGGAAGTCGATCATCTCCTGCTTGTCGGCCGGCCTGTCGCCGAAGCTCATCCGCATGCACCCCAGCCCGAGGGCCGAGACTTCCAGACCACTTTTCCCTAGCTTACGCGTTTGCATTTCCCTATCCTCGATCAGTCGTGTATCTTGAATGATGAGAGCCGCTTCACCATTTCCGGGTCGCGGTGGTCAAAGAAGCTGCTGACCTTCTGGTCCAGCGACGCAATTGACTGCATGTCTTCCGGGCTGAGCTCGAAGTCAAAGACGTCGAAGTTCTCGACGATGCGCTCCTTATGGACCGATTTAGGGATCGCCACGACGCCGCGTTGAATCAGCCAGCGGAGGACGATCTGGGCGACACTTTTCTTCTGTTTCGCAGCGAGCGAGATCAGGAGTTCGTTGTGAAACAGGTTGTTCCGGCCCTCTGCGAACGGTCCCCACGACTCGATCTGCACCCCATTCTCCTGCAGGAACCGTTGCGTCTCGACCTGCTGGTGGAACGGGTGCGTCTCGATCTGGTTGACCTGCGGCGCAATATCATTGTGGACGATGAGGTCCATGACGCGGTCCGGTGGGAAGTTGCTCACGCCGATTGCGCGCACCCGGCCTTCCCGGAGTAACTCCTGCATGGCCCGCCAGGCGCCGTAGATGTCCCCGTATGGCTGGTGGATCAGGTACAGATCCAGATACTCCAGCCCCAACTTGTGCAGCGACAGGTCGAATGCCTTCCCGGCCGCGTCGTACCCCGCATCCTGGATCCAGAGCTTTGTCGTGACGAACAGCTCTTCCCGAGCCACGCCGCCGCGCTGGATCGCTCGGCCAACAGCCTCTTCATTGCGGTACACGGCCGCCGTATCGATCAACCGGTAGCCGGTGCGAATTGCCTCGTAGACACAGCGTTCGCATTCTTCGGGATCGGGCACCTGGTAGACGCCGAATCCGAGGATCGGCATGGGCACACCATTGTTCAGTTTTACCGACGGGACTCCTGACATACTAATGCTCCTATCCTGCGTGTATTCAGGCGTGTCAAAGGCAGAACTATGCAGTACATCGATCTTTTCCGCCTGTTTGCCCGAACAGTAGCAAGTATAGACGCGAACCGGGCTCGGATGATAGAATCAAACGGTGGAAGAATTTCCTGTCCCTGGCCCACAACCGCCGGCACACAACCTCGCCCAGCGCGGCCTCCGCGCGCTCCTGGAGCTCGACCGGCCCTTCCCCGATCTGACTGAGGACGAGCTCGCCGCGCAGGTCGAGCGAGATTACGCTTGGAACCTGACCGTCAACATCGCAGACGTGGCCTCGTTCCTCTTCGGCGCGGCGTTTATCACCTCCACGACGATTTTGCCGCTGTTTCTGAGCAAGCTGACGGACGCGCCGCTGGCGTTTGGCCTCCTTGCCGTGATCGCGCAGGCCGGGTGGTTCCTGCCGCAGCTGTTCACCGCCAATGCGATGGAGCGGCTGTCGCGCAAGAAGCCGGTGGTCGTGAACGCGGGCCTGTTCCTCGAGCGGCTGCCGATCCTGCTGCTGCCGCTGGTGGCGCTCATGGCGGCGCGCTCGCCCGGAGGCGCGGCCGTCGCCTTGCTGCTGGTCTACGCATGGCATGCGTTCGGTGCGGGCGTCATCGCAGTCTCGTGGCAGGACCTGATTGCGCGCATCTTTCCCGTAGAACGGCGAGGCCGCTATGCGGGCACGGCCGCCTTCCTCGGTGCGCTGTCGGGCCTCGCAGGCTCCATCTTCGCCACCTGGATCCTCAACCGATATGCCTTTCCGGTGAACTTTGCGCTCGTCTTCGGGCTGGGCGCGCTGGGCATCAGCGTCAGTTGGGTCTGCATCGCGCTCACGAAGGAGCCCGTCTCGCGGGCGACCGGGCGCCCGGCGCAGCAACCGGCAGTATCTGAGCAGTCTGCCCGGGTTGGTGCGGCAGGATCACAACTATCGCCGCTTCCTCGGCGCGCGTATGCTGATGGCGTTGGCCGGGATGGCGGGAGGCTTCATCACCGTGTCGGCCGTCGAGCGCTTCAGCGTGCCCGACCGGACCGCGGGCCTCTTCACCTTGGCCATGCTAGCGGGGCAGACGGTGGCGAACCTCGCCTTCGGGCTCGTCGCGGATCGCCGGGGACACAAGCTGCCGCTGGAGATCGGGGTGCTGGCGACCGCGCTGGCGTCTGCCATCGCTCTCTTCGCACCCTCCGCGGCGTGGTATTACGCGGTGTTTGCGCTCTACGGGGTGACCAATTCGTCGACGATCGTGTCTGGGGTGATGATCGTGATGGAGTTCAGCGAGCCGGTCCGGCGGCCCACCTACGTAGGCGTCGCCAATACCTCGGTGGGCGTTGCCGCAGCGAGCGCGCCGCTGATCGGCGCGGCCTTGGCCGGCGTGAGCTACAGCCTGCTCTTTGCGGCGGCGACGGTGGTAGCGCTGGCGTCGCTCGCCTTGTTCCGCTTCCAGGTGCGCGAACCGCGCTGGGAGCCGAAAGCGAGCTTCATAGAGTCCCCTCCCGCAGCTGCTGAATGAAGGGCTCGTACGCAGTGAGGTCACTCCGGGTGCGGATGGCCGCGTAATAGTCCTGGGCGATCTGGGCCTGCTGCTCCCGGTTGAAGCTGCGCAACCCTCTGCCCTGGCCCACTGCGGCCCGCAGTCCTTCGGGTCCGCCGTAGTCGTAGCCGGCCCCGTGCTGTCCCAACAGGGCCTCCGCAAAGTAGCGGCTGCCCGCACGCTCGTACTGGTACACGTGGATGATCTCGTGCACGACGATGTCGATATTCTCACGCTGGTGACGCCCCTGTTCCGGAAGATTCAGCGTGTGGAACGTGGCAAACGCGCGCTGCCCGTTATGTGCAAACACCCATTTCAACACGCCCCCCTGCGCCACCCGAATGTCCTGGTAACGTACGGCCCGGGGGCCGAGCACGCTGGCCGCGGCCGCGATTTCGGCGCCAGACAGCGGGCTGGTCCGCGTCAGCATGCGCCAGGCGAATGCGAAGATCTCGGGCGCGCCAACCAGGTCCGCGGCCTCCAGGACGAATTGGATCGTACGAACGCCGCCGCGCCGCGCGCAGCCAACCACGAACGGCCGGGCCTGCCCGCGGTCCGCGGCCGCGATGCTGACCGCCGACGGCGCGAACTTCAGCAGCGCCCACAACCCAATCCCCAGCGTCAGGAGAACCCGTCCCACGCGCGCCGGCAGATACCGGACCAAATTCGCCAGCCAGACCGCGGCATCGTTGATCCTGTCGCCCGCCCAGTCGGCCGTGGTCTCGACGCCCCGCCCGGCGCGCCGAAAAGCCGAGCGCGAGGTGGGCCGCGCCGGCGCACCGCCGCCTGGCTCCAACACCGAAAAATCGGGCCGCTCAGGGCCGTTCACCATGGCCGTCACTCCGACAAAAAGAAAAGGGATGCGACATATTCTATCGCATCCCTTCCGGCGCCGAAAGCCGGCGCCATGCGCCGGATCTCAGCGAGTTACGGCCTGTTCACCTTGATCGCCGTGCCGTTGCTGTCAGTTTCCGGGTCGTGATTGGCCGACGACTGGTACGTGTAGCCCGTCTTCGTCAGGCCGCTGACGGTAAACGTCACGCTCGCAACGGTCCGCTTGGCCAGGCTGCCCTTGGACACCGTGCACGTTCCGTTCGTGCCCGTCGTGCAGCTCGACGTGCCGATCGCGCCTGCACTCCACGATCCATTGACGACGACACCGCTCAGCGGGCTATGGCTGCTGTCGTGCACCGTGATCGTCACGTTCGCTTGCCAGCGGTTGGCCGCCTGGTTGGTCCCCGAGCCGTCAAGGTCGCCCACGTGCATCGTGGTGGCGGGCGTGCCGTTCGAGACGGTGACGTTGTGCACGTCCTGGCCGGTCTGGCTGGCCGTATCTGTCGCAACCGCCTTCACCGTGTGTGCGCCATTCGTAGCCGAGGTTGTGTTCCAGCTGGCTGCGTAGGGCGAGGTCGTATCGACGCCGATGCTGGCGCCGTCCACGAAGAATTCGACCTGGTTCACGCCCTTGTCGTCCGAGGCGTTCGCAGTCACGCTCACCGTGCCGGAGACCGTGGCGCCCTCAGCCGGGGCCGTGATCGAAACGCTCGGCGGGTTGTCGACGGGTGCGCTGCCGCACAGCGGGAGCTTGAAGCTGCCGATGCGGGTCTGCCAGCCGGCCGACGAGTTCGGGGTGGCATAGTATTCCTGCGTGTACCAGAACGTGCAGTCGTCCGTGGGGTCGACCGACATCTGGCTGTAGTCGCCCCAGCGGCCCGAGCTGTGCGTCTGGTAGCCCGTGCCCGCGACGATGGTGTTCTCGCCCTGGGTCATCTGGCCGAGCGGATCGGTGGGCTCGCGGCCGGTGAACTTCACCGACGGATAAACCGACGTGCTCGAAGCGGTGTAGCCCAGCGCATACTCGCCCTGGCCGTTGATCGCAACGGAGCCCATCCAGCGATGCGTGGCATCAGGTGCGTAGGTGCCCTGCTGGTAAACCGCTCCACCCGCTGCCCGGATTGCGCAGTTCATACCAGCGCACGCCCGCATGATCGGTGCTGTCCACGTCGATGGTGTGGTTGAATGCCAGCGTCGAGTAGGAACCGAAATTGCGGTACTGCAGGCGATACATCGCCCGGTCCGCGATCGCGTCGACCTTGGTGCCGCCGGGCTGCGGGATGCAGTTCCGCGCGCCGCCGCACATGTTGCTGTCAAAAGCAGTGACGGGATACGCCCCGACCTTCGTGAACTTCGAGTTGGCCGTGGTGTTCCAATCGACCGCGAACTGCCAGAGCTGAATCTGGTCGGGCGAGTAGCCCCAGCGCGTCGTCGTCCACCTGCACGAAGTAGTTGGGCGTACCCAGCAGCCGGCGCGGGGCCGTCGAGGTCCGACGGCAGCATGCCGCCCAGGTTGGCATCGGTGTTATACAGGTCGAAGTAGACCATACGGGCGGTTTGCCCGGCCAGCATCTTGCTGCGCTCGAAGACCACGACGCCCGCACCGCCCCAGGTCAGCGTGCCCTGGTTGAACTGGTTGACGGTCATGTAATAACCATCGGGCCACACGCCGATTTTCGGGTAATCGTTCATCTTTGCGCTGGAGACCGTGAACTGGTAGCGATACCAGGCGCCGGTCGGGTCCGGGGTCTGCGAGATGGCGAAGCACTGGTAGAAAGGACCGCGCGGGTAGTTGGGCAGCGCGAACTGGCTCACCAACCAGCGGTCGGCCAGGTGATCGTACTGCACGATCGGGTCGCCGTCGTTCGACGTCTCGCAGACGCCGCCCATGCCTGCGAAGAGCGTGTTAATGTTCGCCGGGCCGTAGAGCAAGGCGCCGGTGCGGCTGTAGATCGCGAAGGAGAGGTTGACGGCCTGGACGTAATGGTTCGGGCCGATATCGCCGGTGGGATCGGGCGGGAGCACGCCGTTGCGGTTGTTGACGCCCTCAAAGCTGACCCCCGGATTGATGATGTTCGGGGGCAGGGGCGCATTCTGCATGTTGGGATCGGGCGCTTCGGGCTGGGCCGGGTTGGTCCGGTTGGGCAGCCACTTGCGCGGGAGCTCGTACAGGTAGCTGTACTTCGAGTAGAGTGGGAAGGTGTCCTTCAGCGGGTTCGAGCCGACGTTCGGCTCGGCATAACCGACTTCGGGAACCGGGATCGAGGCCTGCGCCCGGTGAGTGGGTGCAGGAGACGACTGCGTGCCGGCAAACGCGTTGCCGGCGACGACGGCCATGACCACGAGGACCGCGAGCGCGATCCCGAGGTTGCGGCGGAGCAGGGGCGACTGCATGGCGAGCTCCTATGGTGCGGTTGGCCCGAGGCGGGCCGGCGGGAAACAACTTATCGCGGAGCGGTCCGATTGGATCGCCGGGCGAATTATCTCCTGTTGCCGAAGCAGCTGTCAAATCATGGGAAGTTGGCGATTGTGCAAATCCGCGCACTTGCCAAGAGGCCCACAATTGTGATATCATTTATTTGACGATTTGGGATAATGCGGTCCGGATCAGAACCCGGGGCTTGACAGAGGACGGTCACATGAACGGAACAGCCATACGCCTGCAAGCGACTGTCGAGAGCTCAGGACAGGTCGCCTTTGCCGCGCAGTTCACGGCACCCGACGAAGAAGCCGCGGCCGAGGCGTTCGTTGCCGAGCTCGCCACCGGCGACGGCGTATCGTATGCCCTCGGTCCGATCTCGCCCCCGACGGCCGTCACATGGCGTGAGCAGCGCTCGCTGCCGCTGACCGCGCACACGTACAAGGGCGCCGGCCCGTTCACGGCCGAGCTCCGCCTGGACGGGCTGGTCGCGGCCGCTGCGCTCGTCCGGCCCACACGGCGCACGGCGCGTGCCTCGTCCCGCGCAGCCCAGGACGAGGGCCCGGCCCTATTCGCAGTGGCGCCCGTGGCAGACGAGCCGGGTCAGCGCACGCTGCGGCTGCATGCGCGGGCGCTCCCCCCGGGACAACGACTGCGCGTCGATGGCGGCGCGGGCCAGGTGCGCGAACTGGCGGGCGAAGCCGGCCAGGAGATCGTGGCCGACATGCTGCTGAGTTACGCCAAGCCCGGTATGTACCTGGTGAGCGTCGAGTTGCTCGATGGCGACGGCTTCTGGCTTGAGACCCTGGCACAGACGCCGCTGGAAATCTCGGCGCCCGCCGAGTCCGGCACCGAGGAGGCGCAGCCCACGGTGGAGCCCCGTGCGGTGGACCTTGCCGCAGCAATCCCCGCCGAGCCGTGGCTCCCCTACCGCAACTTTAAGGCGCGGGCGGGCGGCACCCGCACGTACAGCCGGCCGGGTGGAGGCACGGTCCGGCGCTCCGTCGGCACGGGTGTCTGGCTCACCGCACGGCATCAGACGCAGGTAGGCGGGGCTACCTGGTACCAGACCGCGGGCGGCGACTGGGTCAAGGCGGACAGTGTGACCTTCTTCGACCCATCCGACCTGCACGGGGTGCGGCTCGATGCGAGCGCGCCGCCCCCGCCACCCCCACCGCCGCCCCCTCCTGTTGGGCAGCGGAAAGGCGTCGTGACCGCGGACCGGCTCAACGTGCGCGCCCGGCCGGGAACCGCTGCGAACAATCCCCCGATCGACGTTCTGCGCGCGGGAGCGCAAGTGACCATCTTCGAGGAACAGATGGGGGGTGGCGAAGTTTGGTATCGCATCGGGACCGGCCGCTGGGTCGTGGCTCAGTGGGTACGGGTGGCTGCCGTGCGAACAGACACAGACGCAGGAGTACGGATGGCCGGCGCGGCCGGGCTGCCTTTCGGCTGGGTCGTGCCCGAGGTGCTCGACGTGCGTGCCAGCCCCGGCGTGAACGCCGACAACCCGGTCATCGCTCAACTGAAGCATTACGATGTCCGGCCCGTGCTTGGGGAGACGACGGCGAGCGGCAGCAAGTGGCTGCAGGTGGGCCAGGGCCAGTGGGTCGAAGCGCGCCAGTTGGGCGTGGCCAGGCTGCGGCCGCGGCCGTCGAGCATCGGCAACAGACGCGCTGTGGGTGGCAGTCAACCTGTCGCAGCAGACGGCAGTGTGCTACGAGGGCGACCGGCCCGTGTTCGCAGCACTGATCGCGAGTGGGGTGGCCGGCACGCCGACGGTCCAGGGCATCTTCCGAACCTGGCGGCGGCAGGAGACGGGCAAGATGTCGGGGCCGGGCTATTACATCGAAGACGTGACCTGGACGTGCTACTTCTATGGCGGCTATGCGCTGCACACCGCGTACTGGCACGATAAGTTCGGCCGGCCGCGCAGCCACGGTTGTGTCAACCTGAGCCCGTACGACGCCTGGTGGGTCTACCAGTGGAGCGCGAAGGGCGGAGCGAACAGCCCCACCGTCTACGTCTATTGGGCCTGAAAGCCTGCAGGTGATTTCGAACTCTTCGGAATCGAGAGCGGTAGCTTTCGCTCGACGTCCTCGATTCCCAGATCAAACTAGCGGAGGATCACGGGCAGGAAGATGCGGGCCCAAGGCGTCGCGGTGGGCCGGGGGGTTGCCGTCGCCGTTGGCGTCGCAGTCGGCGTGCCGGAGGTTGGCGTGGGCGTGGGGGTGTTGGCCGCTGCGCACGCCAGCAGGCTCACGTCGTCGACAAAGAAACTGCTCGCGTTGTTAGCATCATTCTTAGAGTGGAAGCGCAGCTTTACGGTTTGCCCCGCGTACGCCGACAGGTCGGCGTGCGCCAGATTCCAGACCCACGACTCCGCGCTGTCATTACTGTACTCGGCAAGCGTCGTGATCAGGACGTTGTCCACCCGCAGCAACTGGACGCGCATGACGTCGAAAGCGGCCCCGGGATTCTCCTCCGTGAAGACCGCCCACCAGTAGCTCAGGTTCAGGCTGCCGGCATCGGCAGGCAGGACCAGAGATTGCGAAATCCAGTCCTCTTCGTTGTTGTTCGCGCCCAACCACACGCCCTTGGCGCCGGTGTGTGGAAAAAACGGATCAATCAGCTCGTAGTTTTCGCTGCTGTATTCAACCCATCCATCGTGGCCGTTCTCAAACCCGCCATTGACCATCAATTCCCGGCAGCCCGCCTGGGCCTCGCTTTGTGCGGGAACGAGAGAAGACGAGGGAGAGCGCCAGGAGCAGCAGGCTCGTCGACGCAAGGCCGGCAAGGGCGGCCCGCCGCCCGCGATCCGCCGATCTGGCTTCGTGCGTGCGTTTCTCAAAAAGGGACATGGGGTCTCCTTTTGACAGGATCGATCCGATCGCGTATAATCGGAGTTCGGTGCGGCCTTAGCGGGCCGTGCCAACGCGTTTATTGGCCAGATTCACACGTACGGACCGCCAAGTCCAAGTCTTGCTAGTTCGCATCGTAAGATGCCCGTTGCAGGCGCGGCCCGTCAGGAGCAAGGGAAACATGTTTGCAGTTGTCGAAACCGGCGGAAAGCAGTACAAAGCCACGCCGGGAGGGTTCATCGAGGTCGAGAAGCTGCCGGGCGAGAAGGGCGAAAAGATCATCCTTGATCGTGTCCTCCTGGTTGCCAATGGCGAATCGGTGACAGTCGGCCAGCCTCTCGTCTCGGGTGCAACGGTTGTTACGACCGTAGCTCTGCAGGCACGACGCCGCAAGGTGCTGCACTTCCATTATGTACCAAAGAAGCGCCAGCGCGTCAAGACAGGACATCGTCAGCCGTTCACGCGGTTGCGCATCGAGGCGATCGAAGGCCTCGCGTAATCACAGGCCTGGCGCGCCAGCATCTGGCGTAAGGAGATTTTTGAAATGGCACACAAAAAAGGTGGCGGCTCAAGCCGCAATGGACGTGATAGCGTAGGTCAGCGCCTGGGCGTGAAGCGGTTTGGCGGCGAGCATGTCGTGTCGGGCAATATCATCATCCGGCAGCATGGCACCAAGTTCCATCCGGGCCTCAACACCGATCTGGGCAAGGATTACACCCTTTTCGCTACGGCGGAAGGGCTGGTCAAGTTTGAAGAGAAGAACGGTCGCCAGGTGGTGAGCGTGTATCCTCTGGAGAACCAACCCGAGGCATAAGCATGAAAGCAAAGATCCATCCGAAGTACTATCCCGAGGCGCGCATCATCTGCGCTTGCGGCAACACCTATACCACGGGCTCGACGTCGCCCGAACTCAAGGTCGACATCTGCTCGCAGTGCCACCCGTTCTACACGGGTGAGCAGCGCATCGTCGACACCGCCGGCCAGGTCGACCGCTTCATGAAGCGCCTCGAGCGCACCGCCGACACCGTCGAGACGATCAAGACCCAGCAGGATGCGTACAAGCGCCAGGTCCAGCAGCAGCGGCTCGCCAAGCGCCGCGGCGACGCGTAGTTGGATTACTTGATCGCAAAACGCAGATTGCCGATTGCGTAACGAACGAAAGCTGGATACACTCTGTATCCAGCTTTTTATTTGCCAAGGATGACAACATGACCCCTTATTTCCAACCTCGCGGCGGGTGGATCGAAATCATTTGCGGCAGCATGTTCAGCGGCAAAACCGAGGAACTGATCCGGCGGGTCCGGCGAGCCGAAATTGCCAAACAGCGCGTGCAGGTGTTCAAGCCCAAGCTGGACGACCGCTACGACGCGATGCGGGTGGCATCGCACGACGGCGGCCAGTATCACGCGGAGGTGATCGAGAACCCGCAGGAAATCCTCGAGCGGCTGCGAACCGACACAACCGTGGTGGGCATTGACGAGGCGCAGTTCTTTGACTGGAAGGTGGCCGACGTGGCCCGGCTGCTTGCGGACCGGGGTCTGCGGGTCGTCATCACCGGGCTCGACGTGGACTTTCGTGGCGAGCCTTTCGGGCCGATGCCGCTGCTGATGGCGGAGGCAGAAATGGTGGACAAGCTGCACGCGATCTGCGTAGTGTGCGGCGCGGCCGCCAGCCGCACCCAGCGCCTCATCAACGGCCAGCCGGCGCGCTACACCGACCCTGTCATCCTGGTGGGTGCGAGCGAGGTCTACGAAGCGCGCTGCCGCGAGCATCACGAGGTGCCCGGCCGGCCCGATGCGCTCGCGTAGAACGGATCTTCATTAACACAAAGACACGAAGACACCAAGATAAGACAAGGAAGCCCTTCTTCTTCCGTTGTGTCTTGGTGGCTTTGTGTTAAGGCCGGTCCAAAATGTCCAGGACAACCTGGAGGTCGGGCGGCAGGGGTGCGCTGAACTCGACGAGCTCGCCAGTGGACGGCAGGCGGAAGCGCAGGCGCTGCGCATGGAGGAACTGGCGGGGGCAGGGGAACGGCAGCTTGCGTCGCGGGCCGTAGACCTCGTCGCCGACAATCGGGTGATGGATGTGGGCCAGGTGGACGCGAATCTGGTGGGTGCGCCCGGTCAGCGGGCGACAGGCCACCAGCGTGAGCCGCTCGCCCGTTCCCGGCATCCTGTATACCGTCAGGGTCTCATAGCGGGTGGTGGCGGGGCGGCCCTGGCTGGCCGCGATCACGCCCATACGTTTGCGGTCGCGCGGGTCGTGGCCGATTGCGCCGTTGATCTCCCCGCTGACAGGGTCCAGGCCCCCATAAACCAGCGCCAGATAGGTCTTCTGCACCTCGCGATTTTTGAATTGCGTCTGAAGATGACGATGTGCCGCGTCGTTTTTCGCCACAAGGATCACGCCCGAGGTGTCCTTATCGAGGCGATGCACGATGCCGGGACGATGCGCGCCGCCGACGCCTTCAAGATCGGGTACGTGGAAGAGGACCGCGTTGACGAGGGTGCCGCGCCAGTTGCCTGCGGCGGGATGTACGACCATGCCCGCGGGCTTGTTGATCACGAGCACGTCGGCATCTTCGTACAGCGCCTCGAACGGGATATCCTCGGGCTCGACATCATACTCGCCCGCCGGCGGGATGACGACCTCGATTACGTCGCCCTGCCCCACACGGTAGCTCTGTTTGAGCGCCCGGCCAGCGGAGGTGACCTGACCCGCTTCGATCCAACGTTGAACTTCCGCGCGCGAACGATCGGGCAGTTGGCCGGCGAGCCACTTGTCAAGCCGCTCGCCCCCGCCTGCAGCAACCAGCGTCAACAGTTCGGGCTCGTCTGCATCGTCCGCCGCGTCAAATAAAACTTCGGAAGCCGCATCGACTTCCGAAGCAGAGATTTCATCGTGAGCCGCTGGCTTGTCGAGGGGTGCCGTCATTCGGTTTGCTTGGTCTCCGTCGTCTCCGGGTGCGCCGACTCCGTGCGCAGCAGCAAGATCGCCAACAGGATCGTACCGACGACAATGGACGCGTCGGCCACGTTCCAGGCCGGCCATTCGTACACACGGCCTCCGATCGGCACGGTGAAGCGCATGAAGTCGGTCACAAGGCCGTTTTGAGTGACCCTGTCAACCAGGTTGCCCATGGCGCCGCCAAGCATCAGGCCGAGCGCGAGCCGCATCCACCAGCTGTCATAGGCGAGGTAGCGTGAGTACATGACGATGATGACGATCACCACGACGGCGACGACGACGAACAGGCCGGCCTGGCCGCGGAAGAGGCCGAAAGCCGCGCCCGAATTCTGATAGTGAACCAGGTTAAAGAATTGGGCCAGGTTCGGGAAAGGTGGGTAGCCCTGCCACAGGGGAATGCGAACCTCGATGAGGTTCTTGGACCATTGGTCAAAGGCGACGATAACTGCCGCGATGAGCACGACCCACAGCCAGCCGATTCTACGCATGCAGACTCTACTTCTCCAACTTTGGCGCGCTGTTGAAAGCGACATCTTACCACAGAGACACGACGACATGCAGAACTAGCAAGCCTTCGCTAAAGCCCGGTTTGCCGTAGGCCTTCGTGCCCTTTTGACTTCTCAGGCGTGCAGCATCCGCACTAATGCAGCTCGGCCATCCGCTGGCAGGTCATACAGAGCGCAGCCTGGGGAACCGCCTTGAGCCGGGCGAAGTCGATCTCTTCGTCGCAGCGTTCGCAGCGCCCATAGGTGGCCTCGTCCATGCGGTGCAGCGCGTGTTCCACATCGGCCAGCGCCCGCTCGTGGTCTCGTCTCAGCGAAACCGTGGTCGCCTGGTCGAATGCAGCCGTCGCGTCTTCGGCCATATGATTGCCGAGCCCCACGTTCGCCTCCTGGGAAGCGTCGGCCAGGCCTACAAGTTCTTGCTTCAGGCTGGCTTGTTCCTCCAGAAGGTAGCCGCGCAGGCGCTCGATCCGCTCGGGTGACAACATGGGACATCCTCAGGGACGGAGCTTCGGTGCTCCCAGTTATCCGGCTCACGCGCCGCGGGCGCAACGGCCCGGGACTCGTGCTGACATCGCCGGCCCGCGTATTGTACTGTAAGTGGCGGAATTCGCAAAGCTCCCGCGCAGCCGGTCCCGTCGGACGGGGTTTCGGATGGGCTGGGGTATAATGCAGCGGTTCTGGCATTCGTCCCGATGGTGCGAGCCGTATGTTGGCATCCCTCCCGCCGCTGCTTTCGCTGCTGGCCATGGCTTTTGGCGCCGCACTCATCGCGTATGTCATTGCGCGACGGCCGCACGAGGCGTCGTCCTGGGCGTTGAGCACCGTTGCCCTGGGCATCCTGATCTACTACCTGACCATTTACTGGCTCTACCGGCCCGGCTTGGCGCTGCAGGCCGGTTTCTTTTGGCAGAAACTGGGCGTGCTTGGAACGGGCATCGCGTCCATAGGCGCGGTGGCGCTCGTCTTCGCGCTGCGCGAAGGCACGCCGCCCCGCTGGGAGCGTGTCCTGGCAGTGGTGCTTGTCGCTCGGGCCGTCGGCGATATGGCATTTGTTGCGGCCCTGGTCCCGCGTCCCCGGCCGGGGTGCCTCTTGCCCTCGGGCTTCCCCATGCTGCACTGCGGCCTGACGAACGATGTCGGCTCGGGGCTGGCCCTGCTCTCCGTCGCCGCCACCTTATTCCTGTTCTACCGCACATTTCGGCTCGCGTCTGACGCACGGCGCCAGATCTTCATGCGCCATCTACTGCCGGCGGCCGCACTCATGTGCCTGGCCGCGGGCATGAACCTGGTCTGGAGCATGAACCCCGGCTCCCAATATCTTCCAAACGCGCTGATGATGGTCCCGGCTGGCGCGCTGATCGCGCGCATGCTGTTGGAACTCGAGCAATCCGACCGCGGGCTTCAGTTGTCGTCGTCGGCGCGCGGGTTTATCGCCTGGACCGCGCTGCTGGTTGCGGCTGTCGTGCTGGACGCGTGGTGGTTCCCCGGCGGCACCCCGCTCGTTTCGCTGCTGGCACTCGTGGCCGGGCTCGTCGGCGGGCTCACGCTTCTCGGCCAGCGCGTCGCCAGCGAGGTGCCCGTGATGAAGGATTTGGGACACCTCGTCGCGCGCAACGCGGCGCCTGACGCAGCAGACCCCCTACCCGCTGGGCCGGATAAGGAAGCCCCATGGCTGCGGATTTCCCTGCTAGGCCCCTTCAGGGTAGAACGCGGGGGCGACGCGGTGCCGAACAGCGCACGCTCCTGGCGTTCGGACAAGAGCAAGTCGCTGCTGGCCTATCTCATCCTCAGCCACCCGGCTGGGCTGACGGCCACCCAGCTTGTCGACGCGCTGTGGCCGATCGGCGACGACGGTGACGGCGACAGGGAAAAGAAGGCGCTCAACGCCCTGCGCAGCTATGTCTCGACGCTCCGCCACATCCTCGAGCCCGACCGGCCGCGCGACGTCCCGGGCCTGATCCTGCATGAAGGTGGACGTTACCGCCTCGCACCTGGCCCGGGCGTATGGGTCGACGTGTGGGAGTTCGAGCGGCTGACCGGGGCGGCCGAGCGGATGGCCGCGGCCGGGGATTTGCAAGCGGCGGCGGAAAGCTGGGAGCAGGCAGTTGCCCTGCACGGCGAGCTGGGCCTGTTGCCCGACGAGGGCTGGCTGCCGCCCGAGATCGTGGAGCCGGAGCGCGAGCGGCTGCGCCAGCAGTGGCTGCGGGGGGTGCGTTGGCTCGCACGGCATGAAGCGACTGCCGGGTCTACCGAGCGCGCCGCAACCCTGTGGGAGACGGCATGGCGGGCGGCGCCACTCGACCAGGAGGCGTACGGATGGCTGGCAGCGCACTACCGGCAGACGGGCCAGACGGCGCAGTTGGCCGCGCTGCAGGACGCCCGGCGGCGGATAGAGCGTGAAATGGGCGCGGAGGAGGCTGCGTAAGTTATTCGTAACGCTGCTTTGGTATGGTGGATGGGATACGTCGCCGGTGCGCGGTGGCGCAAGCTGCCCGCCGCATCTCAGCAAAGGAGCCACCCCCTATGAAACCTCGTCTGTTCACGTTATTCCTGCTCACAGTGATCGTCGCACTGCTTTCGCCCCTGACGGCTGCCGCGCAGGACGCGCCGCCGCTCCACACCTTTCAGTTGTCGGGAGAGGAAAGCGCGTCACTCAAACCTTCTATCGAAGGCGGTGGGCCGGCGGGCCGCGCCTTCGGAGCGGAGCCGGCCGCGGTCGCGCTGGGCCAGCCGGGGATAAGCTTCCGATATGTCCAGACGTTCGGGCAAGCCGAACGGGGGTATTTCGACGACACGGCCCATCTCAACTATCCCTACGGCCTGACGACAGACGGCAACAACGTGTGGATTGCGGACTCGCTGGGTCTGCGTGCTGTCAAGTACACGAATGACGGCATGTTCGTGAGCCAGATCGGCAAGTCGGGGTTCCGTTATGGGACGGGCCAAGATTTGCAGTTCGTCGCGGACGTCGGCGTCGATAGCGCGGGAAACGTCTGGTTCGTGGACAACGATGCCAATTACGTGCTGAAATTCGACGCTACCGGGAAGTACCTGAGCAGTCTCGGCCGGAGCTACGACCCGGGCCAAAGCAACGACCGTTTGCATGGACCGCACAGCATCGCGTTCGACGGCGCCGGGAATATCTACGTCAGCGATAGCTGGAACAACCGGATCCAGGTTTTCAGGAGCGACGGCAGCTACCTGGCCACGATCGGACAAACCGGCGTCCAGGGCTCTGACAATGCCCACTTCTGCAACCCGCAGCACATCGCCATCAGCGGCGCCGGCCTATGGGTGGCAGATGCCTGCAATCACCGCATCCAGGTTTTCGATATCGCCAATCCGGCCGCAGCCGCCTACCAGGCGACCATCGGCGTCTCTGGCCAGTCGGGCTCCGACAACGCTCATTTTGATCTCCCGTACGGTGTTGCGGTGTCTGCCAACCGCATCTTCATCGCGGACCAGGACAACCACCGGGTCCAGGTCTTTGATCGCGCCACACGCGCATATCAGGCGACCATCAGCCAGGGGTGGGGTCAGGACAACGCGCACCTGCGGCATCCCACCGACGTCGCGGTGGACGCGTCAGGCAACCTCTACGTGGCGGATTGGCTCAATGCCCGGGTGCAGCAGTTCAACAGCGGCCTGACCTATGTCCGCACCTATGGCACGACGGGAGTGCCCTACCTGACAGACAACCTGCACTACAACAACCCGTCCGGCTTGGCCGTGGCGCCCGACGGCAGCATGTACATCACCGAAGCGAAGGGCGAGCGCCTGATCAAACTGAGTGCCAGCGGCGCGCCGCAATGGGCGATTGGCATGCCCGGCGTGATCGTGGATGCCGAGGCTACCGGCCGGCTGAATGACCCGCGCGATGTCGCGCTGGCACCATCGGGCCTGGTTTACGTGGCGGATAGCGGCAACAACCGCATCCAAATCTTCAACCCCGATGGCTCCTACTACGCCACCCTAGGCGATGGATGGGGCACGGGCGACTACCAGTTCGACCGGCCGACCGGTCTTTTCATCACCCCGGGTGGCACAATCTACGTCGCCGATTACAACAACCACCGGGTGCAGATCTACAACAACAGCCGGGTCTACGTGGGCACCATTGGCGTGACAGGCGTGGGCGGTTCGGACAACGCGCACTTCCAAAATCCGCGTGACGTGGTCGTGGACGGTCGCGGGACGATCTACGTTTCAGAGAATAACAACTTCCGGGTTCAGGTGTTCGATGCGAACCGCAACTACGTGCGAACGATCGGCGTGACAGGGGAGGGCGGCGACGGCTTCGACCATCTGAACGGACCGCATCATCTGGCCGTGGATGCGCACAACAACCTGTACGTCTCGTCGAACTGGAACTCTGCTGTGCATGTCTACAACCAGGACGGCGCGTATCTCACGACCATCGGCGGCAGCCGCGGTAACCGCAGCGGACAGCTCGCGGGGCCGTACGGCCTCGCCTTTGACCCCGCAGGCAATCTGTACGTCGCAGACTCGGACAATCACCGCATCCAGAAGTACGCGCCCGGCGTGCCCGGGTGGAAGCAGGTGAACATCAACGGCTGGGGCGAGCGCTATGCGAGCATCGACAGCCTTGCGCCCTTCGGCGGCAACCTGTACGCGGGCGGCGGCAAGACCATCCGTCGTATGGACAGCAACGGCACGTGGACCCCGGTTATGTCAGACGGGTTCGGCAGTCCGAGCAACGTCGGCATCGATCACGTGATCGAGTTCAAGGGCCAGTTGTACGCGGGTACCTGGACCTGGCTGTGCGACGATGCGAACTGCAACACCGGCCACCCTACCGGCGGGCAGGTATGGCGCACGGCAAACGGGACGCAGTGGACGAAGGTAGTGGATGCCGGCTTTGGTGACCCCGCCAACGCCGAAGTATTCCGCTTCGTCGTCTTCAACGATCAGCTATACGCTTCGACCTGGGCTTCGTCCAATACCCACGGCGCGGAAATCTGGCGCAGCAGCACGGGCAACCCGGGCGAGTGGACCCGCGTGGTGACCAAAGGCTTCGGCGACCCCACGCACACGGGCGTAGTCGCTTTCGCCATCCATAACGACGCGCTTTACGCTGGAACCTTCAATGGCGCAGGTAAGGGCGGCGAGGTGTGGCGCAGCGCAAACGGCAGCGACTGGTTGAAGGTAGGCCTCGCGGGGTTTGGCGACCCTGGAAACCGCGCCGACACGGGCGCACTGGCCTCATTCGGCGGGAATCTGTACGCCGGAACATACAACAGCACCACCGGCGGACAGGTGTGGCGCTGCGCGCAGTGCGATGGGAGCGACTGGACGCGCGTCGTGGGCGATGGCTTCGGTGATCGGGAGAATCGCCGCCTGGCTGCCCTCATCCCCTTCAACGGCGCGCTGTATGCGGTCACCAACAACTATTACGGCAACGGCTTAGGGCTGCGCCGGACCATCGACGGTGTTAACTGGACACTGGCTGCGGCCGCCGGCTTTGGCGACAGCAATAACACGGGGCCATACTGGGGCAACTCCGTGACAGTGGCGAACAACCGCCTGTATATTGGGACGGCTAATGATGCGAAGGGCGCGGAGGTCTGGGCCACCGCGCTCACCGCCGATTTCACCGCCACGCCCACGCGCGGCCGGCCGCCGCTGGCCGTCCAGTTCACCAACACCTCGGCCGGCGACTACACCTCCAGCCAGTGGGAGTTCGGCGACGGTGCGACCAGCACGGAGAAGAACCCCGCGCACACCTACACGCAGGCGGGGACGTACACGGTCAAGTTGACCGTGAGCGACGGGACGGACAGCAACACGCTCACGCGCGAGACAGTCCACGTCGGGTACTCGCTCTACCTGCCAACCCTGATGCGCAACTACGACGCCCTGCTGTACGACAACTTCGACGATCCGGCGTGGGACGGCGCCTGGAACCCGGCGAAGTGGACTGCGAGTTGGAATCCTGCGCTCTTTCGCGTCATCCAGCAGAACGGCTCGCTCACATTCACGAGCGGCAGCAACGTGCCTGCCGCTCAGGGCGCCTACCTCCAGATGGCGGCTCCGAGTGAGCGCAGCCTCAAACAAATCAAGGTGTACGAGGGCAAGTTGAGGATCAGCAGCGATCACCAGGGCGGCTGGGGGTCGGTCAGTCTCTTCGTTCCGGCGGATAATATCAATGGACGCGGGTGGTGGATGCAATGTAGTCTGGGCGCCGGACCGGATCGAAAGCCGGGGACGGGCTGCGACGTATACACTTATGTCGGCCAAAACTACACTGGCGAGTATAACACCGACGCTTTTCCCAGCGAGTACGACCACTGGTACACCTTGCGAATCGAAGCCGATCCTGCGACGGCGCACTTAAGGTTCTACCGAGACGGCCAACTTTTGGGAGAATACACGCCAAAGGACGCTGCCGCGCTTGTGACAGCGACTAACCTCAGACCACAAGTGTCGATCTGGAACGGCGACGCAAACGTCGTAATGAGCCGCTACGTCGACGCCGTGCGGATCACGCCGGCGAAGTAGGTGCGACGCGCAAGGGCCGCCATGCGCGTGCGTGACGGCCCTTGCGCAGAGCGGAAGAAGGCGAAATCAGCCCTTGCGCTGATTCTCCATGTAGTCTTCGACCGTAAAGCCGGCGTCCTTAAGTATTCGCGCAGCCAACCCGCGCCCGATATCCGTTCCAGTATGCATGGGAACCGTCACGGATCGGCGCCTCGCCTGATGCCAGAGCGTTAAGTGACTACCCGACTGCCTATCTTCGACGAAACCTTGCGACTTCAAGAACCTGACAAGATCGCGCGCAGTCACCTGCGGCATACGCGTCATCATGGCAGACCTACAGATAGCCGCTCCACGTACACCATCTGATCTAACTGAGGAACCGCTTCGCCGTGCGCGTGCAGCGTGGCAATATGCTGCTGGACTGCGTCGCGGATGTTCCGCCGCGCTTCTTCGACTGTTCGACCATTGCTAAAGCAGCCCGGCAAACCGGGGATGTATGCGCTGTATCCTTCGTCTTCGGGTTCCTTCTCAATCACAATGTCAAAATCGTAGAATTTCACGTCGCGCTCTCCTTCAACAGTCTGCTCAGAGTATACATCGTTCTTATGGCAAGCGAAACGGAAACCTTCGGGGTTCTGTCACCTCGAAGGTTTCTGTTTGGTGATGTGTGACGGCCCTACGCCTTCCGCACCCCCACCACGACTTCCTGCCCGTCGAGCGACAGGCCGGCCGTGAAAGCGCCGGCGGCGGGCTGACCTTGCTCGAAGCGGGTGGACAGCGTGTCGCGGGCGATCTCCGGCCCAAACTCACGCCACACCGGCTCGAGCGCGGCGCCCGACTGCACCGTGGTCAGGATGCGATCGCTGATCTCGAAGCCGCTCTTCTTGCGCAGCTCCTGGATGTTGCGGACCACCTCGCGGGCGTAGCCCTCCCAACGCAGCATATCGGTCAACACAGTGGTCACCGCGACCAGGTAGCCCGCGTCCTCGGCCACGGCCAGCCCTGGCTTCGGCTGCTTGCGCACCTGCACCTCGTCGGGCAGCACGGCGAGCGTTTCCCCGTCCACCGTCACCTCGACTGGCTGGCCGGCCTCGACCGCGTGCGCCACCGCCAGCGGCTCGAGGGCCTGCAGCGCGTCCTTGATCGCGGGGAACCTGCGCCCGTACTTCTGGCCCAGCTGTTTCGGCAGCGGATGGATCTGGACGTCGACGAGGTCGCTGCCCGCGGCGACCGGATGGAGCGCCTTCACGTTCAATTCCTCGGTCACCACGCCGGCCAGGCGCATGATAGCGTCGGCCTCGCTCCGCGACGGAACCCCGACGAACGCCTCTGCCAGCGGCTGGCGGAGTTTGAGCGACGCACTCTCCACCGCGGCGCGGCCCAGGCCCACGACTTTCTGCGCCAGCGCCATGTCGAGGAGCAGCTGCGGATCCGCGTTCTGCGGCTTCGCGTCGGGCCAGCGGCCCAGGTGGACGCTGATTGGGTTCGAGCGTCCTTCGGCTCCGCTTGCCCCGCTCGGGATGCTCGAACCTGCGCAGGCGCCCCCACCCACCAGGTTGCAGTACATTTCGTCGGCGATGAAAGGCGTGAACGGCGCCAGCAGATGCGCCAGCGTCACCAGCACCTCATACATGGTCTGGTGCGCGGCCAGGGATTGGCGCGCCAGGCTCAGCCGTGCGCTCTCCTCTCCCGGCGCGCCCGTTTCCGGCGCTACGTTCCAGAAGCGCGGGCGGCTCAGGCGCACATACCAGTTGCTCAGCTCGTCCACAAAGTCCTGGATCGGCCGGGTCGCGCCGGTCACGTCGTACGTCTCCAGCCCGTGCGTCACGTCGGCCACCAGGTCATGCAGCTTCGCCAGCACCCACCGGTCCAGCACCGAGCGTTCCTCCAGCGGGACCTGCGGCGCGGCCGGGTCGAAATCGTTCAGGTTCGCGTAGGTCACAAAGAAGCTGTAGCTGTTCCACAGCGTGAGCAGGAACCGGCCGACAACTTCCTTGACCAGGTTGGCACTGAAGCGCCGGGTGTTGCCGGGCGGGCTGGCGGTGTACATGTACCAGCGGGTGGCATCGGCCCCGTGCAGGTCCATCACCGTCCACGGGTTGAGCACGTTGCCCCGGCTCTTCGACATCTTGCTGCCGTCCTCGGCGACGATATGCCCAAGGCAGATCACGTTCTTGTACGCGACGCTGTCGAACAGGAGCGTGCTGACCGCGTGCAGGGTGTAGAACCAGCCGCGCGTCTGGTCGATCGCCTCGCAGATGTAGTCGGCCGGGAATTGTTCTGCGAAAACCTCCCGGTTCTCGAACGGATAGTGCCACTGAGCGACGGGCATCGAGCCCGAATCGAACCAGGCGTCGGCCACCTCGCGCACCCGGCGCATCGTGCCTGTGCCACACGTCTGGCACTTCCACGTGAGCTCGTCCACCGCCGGACGGTGCAGGTCGAGGGGCTCGGCGCCGGGCTGGTCCGGGTCGGGCCAGCGGTCGAGCTGTTGCGCCAGGTAACGCGGGTTCATAAAGTGCCGCCCCGTCTTCTGGCTCAGGTCGGCCACCGAACCGACGCATTCCTGGTGGTCACACCTGGGATTGTCACACACCCAGAACGGCAGCGGCGTACCCCAATAGCGCTCGCGGGCCAGCCCCCAGTCGATGTTGTTGGCGAGCCATTCGCCAAAGCGTCCCTCACGGATGTGCTCGGGCACCCAGTTGATCTGCTGGTTGTTTCCGATGAGCTGGTCCTTAAAAGCTGTTGTCCGGATGTACCAGGTGCTGCGCGCATAGTAGAGCAGCGGCGTGTCACAGCGCCAGCAGAATGGGTAGGTGTGCTCGTAGACCCCTTGCTTGAACATAAGCCCGCGGCCCGTCAGCTCCCGCTGGATGAACGGGTCCGCTTCCTTGACGAAGACCCCCCGCCACGGTTCGACCTCGTCGATGAAGCGGCCCTGGGCGTCAACCGTCATCAGCGTGGGCAGGCCGAACTTGCGGCCCACCTCCATGTCGTCGGCGCCGAACGCGGGCGCGATGTGGACCAGGCCCGTGCCGTCCTCCGTACTGACGAAGTCGCCCGGGACCACGTAGCAATAGTCCTGGGTGACGGGCAGGAAGGTGTAGAGCGGCTTGTAGTGGAGCCCCAAGAGTTCTCTGCCCTTGACGCGCTTAAGCACCCGCGGCTCTTCCCGCCCCTCGTGGTTAGGCACGCTCTCAAACACCTTGCCCAGCAGGGCCTCGGCCAGCCAGAGCTTGTCGTCTCCATCCGCCACGAGCACATAGTCGATGTTCTCGCCCACCGCCACGGCGACGTTGCCCGGCAGTGTCCAAGGGGTCGTCGTCCAGACGAGCAGGTACACGCCCGGCTGATCCTTCAGCGGGAACTTGACGAAGACGCTGGGGTCCTTCGTGCCCTCCTGGTATCCCAGTGCGAGTTCGTGGCTGCTCAAGGGCGTGCCGCAGCGCGGGCAATACGGGACAACTTTATAGCCCTTGTAGACCAGGCCGCGGTCCCAATACTGCTTCAGGATCCACCACAACGACTCGACGTAGTCATTTGTATAGGTGCGGTACGCAGTGGGCAGGTCAACCCAGTAGCCCATGCGCTCGGTCAGCTTCTCCCAGTCCTCCACGTAGTCGAAGACGCTCTGCCGGCAGAGGCGGTTGAACTCGGTGACGCCGAAGTCCTCGATCGCCTTCTTGCCGCCGGTGAGCCCAAGCTTCTTCTCGACCTCGAGCTCCACCGGCAGGCCGTGCGTGTCCCAGCCGCCCTTGCGCGAGACGAAGTAGCCGCGCATCGTCTTGTAACGGGGGAAGATATCCTTGAACGCGCGCGCCAGGACATGGTGGATGCCGGGACGACCGTTCGCCGTTGGGGGCCCTTCGTAGAAGACGTAGCGCGGCCCGTCCTGCGTCTGTTCGACCGTCTTTTGAAAGACGGCATTTTGTTTCCAGAAGGCGAGCACTCCCTGTTCCATGTCGGGAAGGTTCACCTGCGGAGAGACATCCCTAAACTTGCCCATAATGCTTCCCTCGCTCGATTGAGAGCTCAATCACCACCAAGACACCAGGACACAATGGTACGCGAAGCCAGTTGCGATAGTCGTTGTGAACCTTCGTGTCTTCGTGCCTTCATGGTTCTCCAGTTACCCAACCTCGATATAGATGCGCTTGTTGATCGCGCCTTTTGACTTGTAATCCGTGACCTTGATCTTGCCCACCTCGCGGGTGTTGGCCACGTGGGTCCCTCCGTCGGCCTGGAGGTCCAGCCCGACAATCTCCACGGTTCGCACTTCCTTGATCCCCTCGGGCAGAAGGTTGATCTTGGTGCGAATGAGATCGGGAATCTGGAAAGCCTCCTCCCGAGGGAGGATCTTGACCCGCACGTCGCGGGCGGCCTTGATCTCGGCATTACACTTCGCTTCGATCTCCGCGACCAACTCACCGTGCATCGTGGCGAACTCGAAGTCCATGCGGCCCTGGCCCGGGTCCATGTTCCCGCCCGTCACTAGTGCGCCGTAGTCTCGATAGACAACCCCGCACAGGATGTGCAGCGCAGTGTGGGTCTGCATCAGCTTGTAGCGACGGTCCCAGTCGATCGACCCCGTTACGGCCGTGCCCTCCTGCGGCAGAACGCCGTCGAGGGTATGCCAGACCCGGTCTCCGTCCTTCTTGACGGCAGTCACGGGAACGGATACTTCGGGTGTCTCCGCGCCCTCGAACACGTGCAGTTGCAGCATGCCGACGTCGTTCGGCTGGCCGCCCCCGCCCGCATAAAAGGCCGTCCGATCCAGCGACACCCGGCTCCCAGCCGCGTCGACCGCCACGACCCTGGCGTCGAACTCCTTCAGGTAACTATCCGTCTGATATAGCAAGTCCGTCACGACCTTCCTCCAGGATCAAGACGCTCAACACAAAGACAGCAAGGCACAAAGAAGACCGAGCGCCTCTTCACCTCATTGTGTCCTCGTGTCTGTGTGTTAAACAAAAAGCTCCCGTCCCACATGGGGACGAGAGCGTCTGCTCTTCGCAGCTAGACTCCCGCGATACCACCCCGCTTGGCGGGTCTCGCAATGCGAGACACAAGCGCTGCCCAGGCAGCGCACGCCCACTCTGTTGAGGCGCAATCACGCCTCTGCGCTCGCTAACGGTGCGCAATGCCGGCGACGCCTACTGGCGGAGCGATAAGGTGCTCCGGTTTCGGGTCGCAGCTCCGGAAGGATTTTCGACGGTTCTTCGGCATCCGGCTCGCACCGTCCCGGACTCGCTGAGGCCTTGGCTCCACGTATCTGTTGGATTACCGCCTACTCGTTTCCATCATGGCCGTTACAGCGCCAATTTTAGCACGTGCTGGCTGCCGTGTCAAGCCAGTTTGGCCCCAAGTAGTGAGGCTTCTACCGCTGCAGGAGCGGTAGCCACACCCGCTTGTCGCCGACGCCATACGAGACCGAGGTGTCGGCCAGGACGGCAGTGCCGCCGGCAGTCATGTGCCCGTCGAGCCGGTAGAAGTACTGCTTTCCCCGCACCGCCGTGGTGTCGGTCCAGGTGTAGGTGTGGCTGCCGCCGCCGGGGTTGGCCGTTGGAATCGGCAGAGCGTTCAGTTTCTGCCACGGTCCACTCTTAGCAGGGCCGCGCTGCAGGTCAAAGCCGAGCAACTCGCTTTCGGTGACAGTCTCCCATGCCAGCAGGACACCGGCGGGCCGAGCGGTCGCGGTGAAGTAGGCCACCTCGGCGCCGAGCGGTGGGATGAACTTATTTGCGCACCAACGCGGCCAGTTGTACCACGAGCCGTAACGGAAGCTGCACTGCTTGCTGTTGTTCGGATCGACCCCGCCAAACAGTTCCGAGTCCCCGTAGTAACTCGCGGCTTGTGGCGTGGCCGCGTTCCAGGCCCGAATGTAGACGGAGCCGCAGTTTGGCGGCGTGCCCACGCTGACCTCAACGTCGCTCCATTTGAACGGAATGTACCCTTTCCCGAGCAGGAACGGCGGCAGCGTGTTGTTGGGATTGTAATCGACGCTGTTGGCCGCTGCGGCAGAAACGCGCAGGTCGTCTCCGGTTGTCGAGCCGTCCGCCTTTGGCGGATTGATCTGGCCGTCTGGCCCGGCCCAGATCAACTCGGCGAAGTCGCCCTGGGCCAGGGGGACCGTACAATTCTGAGCGCCATCGTAGACGCCGTAAGCGTCGGCTGGCTTGCCCGATGCGTAGGAGGTTCCCCATTGAAACTGCAAGGCCTGCGCTTGAGCAACCAGTGTCCCGAGCGCAGCAAGCGTCACCATCACCAAGCCCACACGCACCCATCGTTTTCGGTTGTGCACCGCCTACCTCCCTCTGTTCGGGGCGCATCAGCGCCTGTGGACCCAGGTTGCCGGTTCGTGACGATTCAGGAACCAGAAGCCGTAGCCTGGCCGCAATTCGATATCGGTCGGCGCGTAGTTCTCGTCGAGCCACCGGTTCGTGAAGTCCGGCAGCCACTGCTGGCACTCGCTGCCGCTGCAGTACCAAGCGGTCTTGTACGTTTCGCTCGCCGGGTCCCAGGCCTGCACCGTATCGGACTCGACCGGGCTGATGGTGCCCACCGCAGGCAGGTTCGCAACGTCAAGCGGGCTGCCGGTA
Source organism: uncultured Chloroflexia bacterium (assembly GCA_963810095.1). Taxonomy (GTDB): domain Bacteria; phylum Chloroflexota; class Anaerolineae; order CG2-30-64-16; family CG2-30-64-16; genus JALOOB01. The sequence goes on from CAWEMM010000006.1 coordinate 142,461, forward strand.
GGCAGCTCAGGGAAAGCGCGACCGAGCAACTGCCAACCCTTGCCGATGGACACCGAGCGGGTGCCCTCTTCGACGCCGCCCACAATGCGCAACGTTTCCGTTGCACCCGTGCGGTTGAGGATCCAGAAGCCCATGTCGGGCCCCAGTGCCAGGGTGCTGTGACTGTAGTCATCTGCCAGCCAATGGTTGACATAGGGCTCGCCGTAGACGTCACAGCTTCCGCCGCAGTACCACCCGGCCGTGTACGTCTCGCTCGACGGGTTCCACACGGTCACGACATCGGCGGTGTTCGGGCTGTCTGTGCCGTGCAGTTGCGCACCAAGCACGCTGTCGAGCGCGGCGTCGTAGACCAGCAGCGGCCACGACACCAGGTTCCACCCGCTGGCCAGGAACCGAGTGAACTTCCCCACCCGGTTTGACCGTTCTGAGCCCTGGTCGACCCGGCACATGGCGCGCACCATGTAGTAATGGTTCTGCTCGTCGGCCCACGGGCCCGTCGTGCCGCCGGATGTGTCGACGTAGCTTACCGCGGTGCCCCCGCCGGCCGGCGCGGGCACCGTACCGACCAGGCTGGAGTAAGCGTCTCCGAAGGCGAAATACGCATTGTGTTCCGCACGCCAGACCTGGTAACCGCTCTTTGCCGTTCCGACGTGCGTCCAGGACAGCTTGAGGTTCGCGCCGTCCACCGCGATCCGCAAGTCGGCCACCGGATCCACGTAGCACGGGATGACGATCTGGCCGGCCCGGGTGCCGGTGGGGATGGGAACCTCGGCGGTGTCGACCAGGTTATCGACGACCGGCGTTAGCGGCGAGGTCTGGCCTGCGACCGCGTTTGGCGCCTGCGCGAACTGGATGTCGAACAACTGGGCGTCGCCGTCGATGCCAGACGACGCCACAAATGCGGCTCGCACCACGCCGGGCAGCAGCGAACAATAGCCGCCATCCAGCTGGGGCGTCAGGTCGGAGCGCAGCGTACAGCCGGTCGCGCGGGCGACCTTGTTGTCGTAGCGGATTTCCAGCGTGCCCGCCCCCAGCTTGGGCGCGTTCGTGACCCAGACCGGAACCGTCGCAGTGGAGCCCCAGCTTACGGTGTACGCCGCCGTGCCGGTGAGGGCCGGCGGCCCAACCACAATCCGGGTCGCGTTGACCGGCGCTGCGACGGTCACGACCTCGTCGGCCGCAGACCACGTGCGCGGCACGCCGTTCGGCCCCGTGATGGCTTCTACGGTGAAATGAAGCGGGCTCGACGCACCTTCGGGCGCGGTCGAAGTGGGCTCCATCCGGACGACAAACGGGGTGATCGTGCCCCCCACGCCATGTTCCGACTCGGCCAACAGGTTGAACCGGATGATGCCGTTGGGCTGCTCCGACTCGGAGTTGCAATACCCGGCCGGCCCGCTGCCGCCATCGTTGCGGATGCACCGTGTGGGCCGCAGCACCTTCGGGTCATAGTGGATGCTGGCGCTGAGGGTGACGAGGGGCCGAGCGGGGTCGATCACGAACCGTACCGGAAAGTCAAGGAAGCTGCCGTGTGATAGGCCGTACGGCGGCGTGCCGGGCAGGCTCATCGCGACGGCCGGCGAGCCCGCCGGGTCTTGCACGGTGATCGCCGCCTTAACCGTTCGATATGCTATCTGGGCGCCGGACTCGCCGGCGAAGTTGGTCACCTCGACGACGAGATCGGTCTTGGCGGGCGGCTGCGCCTGAGGATGCCGGCGAAAGGTCACCAGTGCGAGATTCGGAGGGAACAGCGCGGCGGCCGGCGAGCGCACTGCCGACATGCGAATCAGCCCTGGCTCGCCTGCGGCATTGCAGCCGCCGCCGGCGTAGAACTCGCAACTTACGGCCTCGACGACGAGCGGATCGTACCGGATGCCCCAACTGCCGCTGAGCAGGGCGGCGCCGTTGTCCAGGTACAAGCGCACGCTCACTCGCTGATCGCCGGCCAGGTACTGCTCGACTGGATCCAGCCGGAGCGTGGGTAGGGTGGCGGTATCCCCTTCGTCGAGACGGAGCGAGTTGTTGTATACCTGGACGGTGATTGGCTTGCCCGCCGTATCGGCGAATGCGCCGAGCGTCAAGGCCAGCGCGCTCTCTTGGGGTGCGGCCGCCGTGGCTGCGAGGGCGAAAACCACCTCGAAGGCCGTCAGCGGAGCGGACAAGCCCGCCGAGGAGATCAGGTTGGCGCTGACGTGATCCGCATGGACCGCACAGGCACCCGATCGATCGTCGCCGGCGAAAGGCTGCACCGGTCGGCACTCAAGCACCCGGACGATCTGCGGGTCGAAGGCCAGTGAAAAACTGGCCGAGCCGAGCCCGGTCACCCGGACGATGTCGATCGGAACGGTGACCCGCTTGCCGGGTGCAATCGGAACGGGATTCGGACCCGACTCACGGCCTACGTAGACGGCCGGCCCCGTGGTGTTCGAAGCCCCGACCCTGACCGTGCTGCCCGCCAGCCACGAGGTCATGTAGTTGCCGTAGACGTCGGCAATGCTTTCGAGCAGGGGGACGACCGCGGTGACCTTGTTGATGGTGGCCGTGGCCGCGGGCGCAAACGTGAGGTTGAACACATCTGCAGCGCCGAGCACGCCGCCAGGCGCGAGGATGTTGAAGCGGACGAGGCCTTTCGCCTTGTCCCACGCGATGTTGCAGTAGCCGCCGGGCGCGCCCTCGGGCCGCACACAGGCGACCGGGCGTAACTCCTTCGGGTCGTACTGCACGAGCACCGTCGCAGAGCCCAGCGCGGCTGCTCCTTCCACCGACACGGCGATAGGCAAGTCGAGCCCGTTCCCCTGCAGCACCTCGTATTCGGCGCCCGTTCCAACGTTCAGCGTGACCTGGTACGGGCCTTCGCCTGGCGACGCGTCCGCAGCTGGAGTTGCCGGGGCCGCCAAGATGGCCGGGGGCGCGAGGAGCGCAATGATGCACGCGGCCGCGATGAGCAGCGCGAGCAGGTCGCGTGCGTTCCACGCCGCCCGTCTACGGCAGTACGCGATCAACTGGCTGCTGGGCATTTCGCTCCTCCGGTGGGGGCTCGCCGGCCCCCGGCGCCCCTGTTACGTCTCTTTGCCGGGGATGCTGGGCCCCCGGTGCCCCTGTTACGCCTCTTTGCCGGGGACCTCTGGCCCCCGGCGCCCCTGTTACGCCTCTTTGCCGGGGACCTCTGGCCCCGGCGCCCCCGACAGGGGGCTGCGCCCCCTTGACCCCCAAAAACCACGCTCTCAGGCAACATCACCCCTGGAATGAACAGGGTCTCCAAACCACTCGGTCCTCCACCCGCGCTCCCCACAATAGGATGAGGGCTCCAAGCCCGAACCGGGCAACCCCGTGCTCTGGCGAGCCCGCAGGCCATGCGGGCGGATTTACTCCCGGACGAACGCATTTGGGGGTCGAGGGGGCGAAGCCCCTCGGCCAGGGTGCAGGGGGCGGGCCCGCCCCCTGCACGAAAAGACAACACATCTGCCGTCGCTACTAGCGCACCGCTGTCCTCGGAAGGTCGACGGAGCCACCGGGCACACCCACCAGGCCCTTTCCATCCGGCGCGGCCGGGGGTTCCGGCGACGGCTCAGGAGCTACCTCGATAGGCGCCGGAGCCGGCATAGGTCCAGCCGCCTGCTGCATCATCAACGGCAGGAAGAGCTTTCTCGGCGCCGGCGCCGTCCCGTCGGGTCCGAACACCGGCAGCAGCACCGACCCTTCCAGGTCGAATGCCGACACGTCGTCGAGCTCGATGAGGCCCTGCCCCGGCTGCTCCAGCGCCGCTGGGTCGAGCGCCCGCAGCCGCACCTCGCAGATGCTCGTGGCGGCTGTGATGCCGGTCGCCGTCACGCCCGTGAAGCGAACCTGGCCGGTATCATAGGCCGGGTTGCAAACCGCCAAGGTCATGCCCTCGGCAGTCTGTGTGCATGTCGTGACTGCGAAGCGAGCCGGGTCGTAGGCCAGGTTCAGCGCAGCCACCGCCAGCGGCACGTGCGGCGATTCGGCTTCGACACGCACCACCAGCTCGCCGGTCTCCGCGTCGACCGTCTCGTCCAGCCTGAAGTAGGCCGGGTTCGCCGGGCTGACATCGCTTGCCGCCGAGAGGTTGGGGGCCGACGAACTGGCTCCACCGGGACACGCGGCCAACTTCACGTCGCACATGAGGATGCGCAGCGCGTCGGTCGAGTTGCACGCGCCGTCCTGCGTCACATCGCAGAGCGGCAAGTACACCGTATTGGGGCCGGGCGGCCAGCTCGTTACGCCCTGGGCCAGCCCCACGTCGTATTTCAGCACCATCAGCGCGTCGGCCGAGTCCCGCTTGCCGCTCACGTTCACGTCGCCGGGCGGGTAGCTGCCGGGTCCGCTGACGTCGATCGTCACGGAGTAGCCGCCGCCCACCAGGTCGATGCCGAAGGCCTGGTAGCCCGTGCCGGCCGTGTCACGCAGGAGGGCAGGCACGCCGTTGATCGTAAACCGGACCGTCTCGCCGACCCGGGCCGACGTCGTCGAGAAGTTGGTCTCGCCCGGGTCATAGTAGTCGAGCGGAATGGCAATCTCGTAGTTGTAGGGGGTACCCGTGATCGACGCAATCTCGGCCGATGCCGTGCCTCCTCGCGGCAGCACCGCAGTGAGCGTGCCGCTGGTCAAGGGCGTGCCATCGCGCAGCGCGATGCCGTAGAAGAGCGCATCTGGCTGCGGCTTGGGGTTCGGTGTCCCCGTCGCGGCCGCATCTTCGATGGCGTCGGCGCCGGGGGCGGACTGTGCCGACTTCTTGCCTGCGGCAGCCGCGTCCGGGGCTTCCGCGTCCAACGAAGCCGCGCCGCCCCCGGCGTAAGCGTAGGTCTGGAAGTAGACGTAGACGTCGTCCACATCCTCGATGAAGCGGTCGATGCCCAACTGGGGGTCGGCCAGCAGGTTCGCGCCGGGGATCACGAGCACCCACTGGGTGTTCCAGACCGAGCGGCCAATGAGCCGGGTGTCGGTGTTCATCTCGCTGGCCGCGAGATTCTCGGTGTACGGGAATGCCTGGAAGGCCGCGTACGGCTTAACCTGGTACATCTGGCCTTGCAGCCCGTCCATGGCGGGAATGAACCGCGGGTTAGCGATGTTCGCATCAGTCAGCGGGTAGGGCAGCGGCAGGAGCTGCTCGCTCACCGGCCAGTAACGCAGTTTGCCGTCCGTATTCCGCGGGCGGATGACGTCCTGGCCGCCCGGCAGCAGGTACACGTAGGGCATTCGGGCCAGGCGCTTCGTATCGTAGCCGTCGAACCAAACTCCCACGCTGGCGATCTTCGTGACGAACTGCGTCGGGTTGTATGCGCCGTCACCGGGGCCAAGCGGCAGGTCAAAGAAGTTGCGGCCCTGCTGAATGATCGACGTGAACGGGATCACGAGACCTGGCTGCGGGCCGGTCGTGCCGTAGGGCTTCTTGGCCAGCTTGTCCACGACGCCGGAAGCATAGATGTTGGGCGTGTAGTAGCGCTGGAGCGTCTTCCGCCACTCTGCATCCGACGTGTCGCGCAGGCGGAACAGCTCCTGGCGGAGGCTGAAGCGGCTGGTCTGCGACTGCGGGTTGTTGAAGCCCATCTGCCCCTTCAGCACCTTGAAGTTATCGCGCAGCCGGCCGAGCACGTCGGACAGGCCGCCCGAGCCCACGATCGGCTCGGGGGTCCAGTAACCGTTCGGCCAGCGCATCTCGCCCAGCGTGCGCTCCTCCGCGATCTGCTGCAGCAGCTTGGTGCCCGCGGCGGGGTCCGTGCCTTTCAGGTTGGTCTCGTAGTCGTAGGCTGCGGCGGTCAGGTAGGTATAGGTCTGCGCCAGCTTGAACTGCTCGCGGTACTTTGCCAGCGCGTCGGTCTCCGTCAGGCGGTAGGCCATGTCGTTGTAGCGGGCGGCCATGACCTGGCCCGCCCAGCGCTTGCGTACAGTGATCAGGTCCTGCAGCTTGCGCTGGCCCTTTTCGACGGACGCGTCGTAGGCGTTCTCCGCGCCGGCGAAGTTGTCGACGGCAAGGAACAGGTCGAGCCGCAGCTCGCGCTCCTTGCGGATCTGAGCCTGCAGTTCACGGCCCTTCTGGCGCAGCTCGTAGTCCGATTCGGCGTCGAAGACCTCCCTTTCGGTCTGCCGTTCGGTAATCTCCTTGCTCAGCTCGCTCAGGTCGACCAGGGCTTCGAGGTTTTCTGCGACCTGCTTTACCACAAACCCCGCAATGGATCCCGCCATTTCGATGGTTGCCGAGGCAGGTGCCCCGGCGTTGACGGACGTACCGACAAATGTGATGAGGTTTTCGCCAACTTCCTTTGCGTGCTCCTCAATCGACTCGCCGGTCGTCTTCAGGCCCCGCGCGACGATCTTGGTGGTGGCGATGGTCGCATCCAGCGAGTCCAGCGCCCGGCGCTCCGTGTCCTTGAGCCCCCGCTTCGTGTCGACAAAGTCGGCGTAGTCGTGGAGCGCCACCGTGGCTTCGTCGATCTCCTCGATCTGGTTTTCGTAGGCCTCGATGGCCTTCTCCATCTCGGCCCGCTTATCGTAGACGTCCCACAGCTTGCTCTGGAGCTCGCCCGAGGCCTTGCGTCTCGCGCCGGCCCACGATGAAGGCAGGTAGACGCCCCGGCCCGCGTCGAGCCCGATGCCCACCTCATACTTGACGCCCAGCTCGGTCGGCTCGTTGACCCCTTCCTCGCAGACCTTCGGGGCCTTCGAGTCCTCCAGCGCCTCCACGTAATGACCCAGGCACTCCATCCGCGGGAACTCGACCAACTCCGTCTCTGTCGTCGCCCGGCATTCGTCCGTCCCGCTCAATTCGCCACAGCGGGCTTCCTTGTCGGTCAGGTCCGTGCGCTCAATCAGGAAGTAGTTGTAGATGTCGGGCCCCGCATAGCCTGCTGGGTAGGTGCCGTTGACGCCGATGTCCTTGTCGTACGGGTAGCCGAAGAGTTCGATCAGCTCGTTCACCCGGGCCCGGTCCTCGGCCATCATGTTGGTTGCGAAAGTCTGCTGCTCGTCCTGGCCCTGCCGCTCCGCGACCTTCGCCTCGTTGGCGAACGCGAACATCTTGAGGCTGTTGGAGAGCGCGTCGATCGCCTTGTCGTATACCTGCTCGAAGTGCGTCTGGCCCGGCTTCTCTGGCGTCGTCTTGGTAAGCGCAGGGTCCAGGTCGAACATCAGCGCGTCTTTGTTCAGGCCCAGCGGGTTCACGCCCGTGTCCGCTCGGTCGAGGTCGGTTTGGATGTTGGTCAACTCGCTCGCAATCGCCGCGATGTCCTCCACGGTCGTGCGATCGATCTTCCGCACGTCCGAGTAGCGGTCGTCAACCGGGGGCACGATTGCGTTCGCCACCAGCCAGTCGAAGTATGCGCCCTCGCCCGTCCGGCCGGCCCAGTCGGCCACGCCCCAGGCCCGCTTGTTGCAGCCCGCCGCGTCCTCCGCGCTGCAGCGGTCTGACGGGTCAATGTACGCATCCCGGTAGGGCTGCACCTCTGGCTCGGCGTAGTTCTTGTGATAGGTCAGGTCGACAATTTCCGCGCCCATCTTCGCGCGGACGGCCGCGGCTGCGGCGAACCGGCGCTCATCATAGTAGTCGACGAGCACCGGCGCGCCGCCCACCATGATTGACTCGGCCCGCGGCACCCAGGTGTAGTTCGGATGCCTCAAGAGTTGGTAGTAGAGTGTCACCGCGGTCAGATCATGGCCGTAGGCATCGCCGTGACCCTGGGGGAACATGATCTGTGCGTCAGCCTCGTTGATAAACCCGTCGAGGTTGGTGTCAGCGGTATTGTAGTTCTGGACGTATGCCACCTCGCCGTCGCCGTTTGTGAAGTTCCAGGTCAGGCGGTTATAGGTCGGCGCCGCGGCCACGCCGCCCAGCGTCTCGTCGCGGCCCCGCAGCAGGGCCAGTTCCTCGTCGATTGGTCCAAATTGGTCGGGCCGGAACTGGTTGGCGAAGGCAAACATGGCCGGCGCACGCATGCCCAGCGACGCCTGATCGAAGCCGACGATCGGGTCGAGCGCGTCGTTGTATGCATCGTTGCCCAGCAGCATGTAAAGCTCGGCGATCCGCGTGGTCACGTTCAGAAGCGCGGCGTTGGCGCCCGCGTCGTTGACGTTGGAGTCGATGGATAGTGCTCGCCCCCGGTCGAGGATAGTCTGGTACGCCTCGATGAGGCCCATCTTGTTCAGGTTCTCGGGGTCCGAGTTGAGGGCCACCGGCCCTTCGTAGCGCGGGCCCGCCTGGCGGATCATGTCCACGTTGGTAGCGACCGGCGAGCTAACAAAATCGTCGACGCGGGTGTCGAACGGGTTCAGCGCGTCGACCACCCGCTTGATCCAGCCTTCGGCGAGCTGCCCCTTCACCTCGGAGGGCTTGGCCGAGGGGTCACCCGCGAAGGCCGAATAGCGCCACTGGTTGCCGCAGACCGGGCAGCGGGTGTTCTTGTACCGCACGATGACCCAGTTGTCGCGCAGCGTGGTGGGGTTTGCCCCTTCGATGGTGATTTCGGGGCCGGGATCCGTGCCGCCGGGCAACCCCTTGGGCGGGGCCGTCCACTTCTGCCAGGGATAGCTCGAGGGCAGAACCGTGGGCGAGGTCCCCGTTTCGTCGCCCGCGATCCACCACTCAAACTGGAAGACGTCGGGCCGGCCGCCAAAATCCCCGGTGTGGCGCAAGGTCAGCTTCTCGTCGAACAGGTTGTCCGACTTGATGACGAGGAGATTGCCGCGGTACGGGCTTTCCTCATTGTTCTCGTTCCGTGCGCACTCCACCTTGACGACCTGGAGCGAGACCGGGAGCGCGCCCAGCGACGCATCGTTATTGTAGACGAGGGTGACGTAGCCGGTGCCGGCCGCGTTGCCCGCGGTCAGCGCCTTGCCCTTGCCCAGACCCTCGAACGGCTCGGGGATACCGTCGTCGTTGGCATCCTGGACGTCGATCAGGAATGCCTCGTCTGCCACCCCGTCTCGCCAATACGGATCGCCGCCCACGGCGCTGCACGGCTCACCGCCGGCGCCGGCCCGGAGCTGGTTTTCCGCCGGGTCGAGATCGCCGGGGAACAGCTTGCCGTCGCTGTTGCGGCACAGGTCGAGCCCGCGCGGGTTGTATGTCTTCCAGTACAGCTCGTCGACCGCGGCCAGGTACTCGTCGCACCCCGCAGCGCTATCGACCTGGTTCCCATTCATACACAGCTGCTTCAGCCGCTCGCGATCCGAATCGGCCATCACATTTAGGAGGAGCAGCGGGTCGCCTTTGATGTACTCCTTCGACGTCCCGTCATAGTAGCCCTTGAACACCAGCATGCCGGCCGCCACGCTCTCGCCGTCCTCGTCGATCGTCGCCTGGCGATAGACAACCCGGCTCCGCAGGCTGAACGGCAGCGCCTTGTCCGGGTCGCCGGCCCTGCCTGCGAGGCTGAGCCCGCCGCCCAGCAAGGGCTGGGTCTGGATGACCGCCGGCAGCGCCGGCACGCCGTCGGGCCCTGTAAACGGTACCTCGGTCTCAACCTCCGCCAGGGGGTCGATGAGCGACGTAAGATAGACCGAAGCTTCCTTGCCCGTCAGCTTGATCTGGTTCGCGTCGTTGTCCCACTCGCCCTTGGCCAGGTCGTCGTAGATGCGAGACACCGCCAGCTGCGACGCGACGGCAGACACGCCGCCCTTGCGCGCTGGAAGACGGTCTCGCCGACGTTCAGCAGGCCGGGGGTTTGAGGCCAGTCCGCCGAGTAGGCCGTGGGATAGACCGCGGCCGAGTAGCTCTTACCGTCCGCGCCGGTGTAGGCGATCGGGGCCGGCGTCACCCCTCCCGGATACTCGCCCGCGGGTAGCTTATCCAGCCATGGTACGCACTGCCCGACGCGGCTTTCCTCGTCGGCGGCCAGGCCGTGGCTCGCCGGGTAGTTGCGGGCGTCGGGATAGACGTTGGCATCGTCTCCCAGGAAGAAGCCGGGCTGCAGCGGGTAGAAGTAGTTCATGGTCATGTCGCCAGCGGCGCGCGTCCACAGCATGCCCTTCCAGTCCTTCCAGAACGGTTCGGGCATCTTGCCATTTACCGGCGAGGCCTGGGTGGCGTCGCAGGGCCGGATGTCCAGCAGACTTCGCAGCGGCGTCGGCGCGTAAACCGGGTTGCCCGCGGTCAACGAGAACCTGAGCCGGGTGTAGTCGGCATCCTGGAGCTTCACGGCGCCCCACCCGACCGCCGCGTCGCCGGCCGCAGCATTCTGAGGGCGGGCGAAGGTGAGGTCGGCCAGCTTGAAGTCGCCGCTCCGACCGTGCCGGCTGAGCGCCCGCAAGTCGAGGATTAGCTTGCCGTCGCCCGCCGGGCGGCACCCGGTCTGCGTACCGGCCGCGGGCAGCAGCACCACCTGGTGAGTGGGGTTCGCGGGATCCATTACGTGCACGGCCAGCGTTGCCGCAATGGGCGTGGCGTACTGCGGGCTGGACACCTTGACGGTGACGGTGTAGTTCCCAGCCTTCTCGTACACATGGCTGATTTCGGCGTCGCCGTAGACCCCGGATGCACCGGCGTCCTCGTCGCCGAAGAGCCATTGGTAGCGCAGGTCGGTGCCCGCCTGCACCTCGGCCCGGAAGTGCACGACGCGCTGGGCCAGCACATAGTCGTCGGATTTGAGCGCCACCCCGTAAGGCCGCTCGGAGACGACGTTGTGGCTCGGCAAGCAGCGGACCGGGGTCAGCTTCTTGCTGTCGTAAGTGATCTCCATCGTGGCCGAGTAGAGCCCGGTGGCGCCCACCGCGTCGACAGAGAGCGTGGTCGTGCCGTTGTTCGTCAGCACGCCCGACCCGATCTTGAGCGTAACGGTGCCGGCCGAAGCCGCAGCCGGAACCGCAGTGGGACCCGCCGCGGCGGGCGTAATCTTGCCGGGGCTCGTCGCGTACGGCAGCGTCGAGACGGTGCGCGTCAACACGACCGAGTAGGCGGCGAGCTGGGTGCGATTGCCCTGCGCCGCATCCTGATACTTCAGCAGGGCGAACGAGGTGCGGCTGCCGCCCGTAGCGCGGGTCGCCAGGTCGGTGCGCAGCGCGTACAGCGCCGGCGCTGAGGTGCCCAAGTTGGAGGCCGACAACAGCGCGTGCTCATAGTTCGGGCTGTAGCCCGGCCAAGCGGGGTTCACCTGGTTGTAGACCGTCGGGTTGAGGTAGCGAGTCGAGTTCAGCACCGCCTGGCCGGCGATTTCGGACCCTAGTTCGCTGGCGACGACGATCTTCGGCGCATTCTTGGGCCACTGGCAGCGGTAGCCGGCAGCCTTGACCGGCCACGCCACCTTACGGGCATCGGGCCGGTACCACGCCACGTCCAGGTCGTACGGCCCGGTCGTCGGCGCCGCGGCCAGGACGGGCAGGATCGGGCCGCTGCGCGTCTCCTGGACGTAGGCCGGCGGCAGCAGCCCATCCGTCGTGTTGCTCGCCACAGCGAGGTCGGCCGAGACGCGGACGCCGTCGTACGCCGTGCCGGCCAGGATCTGTCCGCTTTTGCCTTCAGGGTCACTGTGCGCGGGTAGACCGTCGGCGGCCGGATAGAGCAGCTCGGAGCCGATGATGCAGTCGGTCGAGTCGTAGTCGTCGGCCGGGTTGCGGTCGCGGCGGTCCAGGATGCCCGGCATCTGCCAGTCGACCGTGCGCACGACCAGTACTTTGGCTTGAGTACTGCCGTTGGTCTGCTTCGCCAGCTGGATCACCGAGTAGGTCGGATCGGTGCCTGTCACGACGCTGCGGGTGAACACATTGTTTGCCACAATGGGCGGAAGCTGGTCGTCGGGCACCCGACCCTTGAAGGCGCGGGCTGAAGTAGGCGCGAAGCCGTCCGTGATCTTATCGTGGCTGAGCGTGACCGGCGCCGTCGAAACATGAAGCTGCGGGCCGGCCGGCCATTCAATCGTCGCCGTCTGCGTAAAGGCATCGATCACCGATGGGTTGGGGTCCCGATCCCACACCGCGTCGGCCCACTCGCCGGCATCCAGGTGGCCGGGCGCATGCAACGGGGTCGGGCGAGTGGGGAAATCGAGCGCGTCGGCGCCGCTCCAGGCGTCATAATCCGTCACCTGCGCGCCGTCGAGCTTCCAGGTGGGTGGACCCGAGCCGGCAGCCGAAGGCGGCCGCAAGAGCGCCTCGCCCACCGTCCAAGGCCGGTACTCGACCGCGCCCACGTCGCACAGGTAGCCCGTCCAGCCGCGCTGGGGCAGAGGCATGCCGCGCTGATCCGCCGGACGCTCCTTCGGGTTCACCAGAATGCTGCGCCGGCTTGTCTCATTTCCGCTGCCGTCGTAGACGCGATAGCTGTAGGTTGTCCCCTGAGCAGAAGACGCGGTCAGCTGTATTGGCTGCGAAGTGCCGTTTGCCGGGACGTCGATCAGGCGCACGCCCGCCTCGCCGTCGTTCAGAGCCACGGTGACAGCCGGGGCGCTCCGCCACGCTACAACGTCGCCGCTGTAGATCTTGATGGAATCGCCCGCCTGGCCTAGATCGACGGTACGCTGCTCGGCGGCCTCGCCGTCTTCACATGCTGACAGCGGCACCATGTCGATGCCGGGATTACCCGGCAGCAGCGCGTGGGAATCCGTGTACCCGCTGAGGATCCCGGTGTCAAAGTCGATCCAGTTATTGTCTTGCAGCGGGCCAAGGTTGAGGACTTGAGAGCTGACGATGCGATCGGTCAGGGCCCCGACGCAGCTCGAATCGTCCACCAGGTTATAGTCGCCCGAAGAGAGGCTCGTGCGAGTGCTCCCCGGCCGCAGCTCACAGCTCTTCGATTCAGACTTGCCGTCGTAGACCACCGAGCGCGCGAGCTTGACGTCGGCGTAGTCGGTCACGAAGACGTTGTTACCGTATAGCGCCAAGTTGGGCACCTGGAGCGTGATAACCAGCTTGCGCGCGGTGCCACTCGTGCCGTCGGTCACGGTGACAGTGTAGCTCTTGCCCGCTTCCTTCCCCTTGCAGATCAGAGGCACGGACGGACCGACCCCCATGACCGGCAAGGTGAGCTGCTGTGGCGGGTCGCACGTGACGTCCTTGCCCGGCTGGATCGAGAGCGTCACGGGCTGGCCGCTCGTGCGGTTCTCAAAGCGCACCCAGTCTTCGGAGAGGACTGTAGACGTGGGTGGGTCGAACGACGAGTCGAGAACGCCGACGAGATAGGTATCGGGGAGCCGAGCCGCCTTGTTCAAGGCCAGCGTGCTGTTGGTGACGTAAGCGTGCCGGTAGAGCGGCGCGCCCGCCTCCGAGACTGCGCTGCCGAACGCCAGCCCGCCGCCGTTCGATTCGGCAACGTTGCCCGACAGCGTGCTCCAACGCACATTCAGCGGGCCCTGGCTGTAGATGCCCGCGCCTTCACCGGGTTCGACCACGGTGGCGATGCCCGCCGTTTTGTTCCAGAGAGCATGTGCGGCGTTGTCTGCGAGGGTGCAGCGCTCCAGAGTCAGGTCGCCACGGTTGAAGATGCCGCCTCCCCGCTGTGCGAGGCCGTTGCGCACGGTCAGATCGCGGAGGGTGACGACCACATCGCCCCCCGCGAGGATCGTGCTGGCCGTGGGCAAGTAGCTCTCGATGCGAAGGACCGAGCCGCCTTCGATGCCCAACTGGCGCTGTCGCGCCACCGGATACTCGGACGCCTGCAGGATGGCCTGCACGTTGACCGGCAGCTCGCGGTGCAGCTTACTCAGGTCGATGCCCGCATGCTCGATCGTCACGTCGCGGTAAGCAACGGCACTGCCCGTGTGGACGCCGGCCTCCAGTGCGACGACGTCGCCTGTGCCGACCGCATCGAGCGCGTCCTGCAGGTTGTCAAAGATGAGGTTCCCCGGGTCGGGCTCGCAGTTGGCACATACATCCAGCCTCCGCTGCGTGACCTCCACAGCGCCGATGTCGCACCTGGCGGTGGCGCCCGACACGCTGTACGGACGGGGGATGCCGCGCTGGTCCGCGTCGAGCGCACAGTCCGCCTCACCGGCCTCCATGGCGGCGCCGTACAGTGCAGGGAAGACGGTGAGCGTGACGCCGCCGTTGTCCCGAAGGTAAGCCAGTCGCCGCGTCGCCCGTTTTGTCGTGTGCGCCGGTAGTGCACGCTTTGGCGCCGTCATACAGGTTGTAGTCGCCCGCGGCGACGCCGCTGCAGACCACCTGGTCCGGCTGGCCCACCAAGATATTGCCGACCGCCGAGCTGGCCTTGCTCAGGTGGAGCGAACCGTTGGCCTGGAAGGTGTTGTAGCGCGCGACGATGTCGCCCGTGCCTGCAATCGCGGCATTGCCGGTCCCCGCCGTGTTAGAGATCACGGTGCTGTTCGTCAGGGTGAGCTTCGGGCCGGTCGAGTAGATCGCCGCACCATCGAGCGCGTCGTTGGCGTACAGCGTCGACTGTTTTACGGTCAGCGTGCCGTTGTTTAGGATCGCGCCGCCGCTAGGCGCGTCGCCGTGGCGCAGGTTCAGGTTCTCGATTGACGCCGTGACGCCGGCCGCGATGGTGAAAATGGGTGCACGGTTATGCTGTCCGGTCGGGGCAGATGTAGCTGCCTGCACAATACCCAGGTGCCAGGCCGGCGTCTGCTCTTCCACAGGGCCCCGGATCGTGACGTTCTTGGCGATGGTCACCGTCTCGGTCACCACCCCGTTGACCACGATCGTATCGTCCGGCTGGGATTCATTCAGTGCCGCGGCGATGCTGGTCAGATCGCAGATCGACTCCGCACCCGGCGCCCAAACGATCTTGCCGCCCTCGGTTTTGACATACAGCGGAGGACCGCAAACGCGGTGCTTTTCGATACCCAGCTCGAACGCGCCGATGTCGCACCGCCAGTTGTCCGGGTTGGTTTCGGTGTCGCCGTCGGGGCGAATGCCCAGCCGCGGCCGGGCGCGCAACCGCTGGTCGATGGCCGCGCTCGGGGAAAGCTGCGACTGGCACTCGTTCTTCGGAATTTGATCGACGGCATTGGGGTCGACCAGCAGCTTGTGCGTCAGGGTTGGACCGCCGTTATCTGCCAACTCGCCCAGCGGCACCAGCTGGTTATTGACGTCAGTCGCCTGGTTAAGCGCCGCGCATGAGGCGTCATCCGTCCGGTTGTAACCACCCGAAACGATGCCGGCCGAGTAAAAGCAGTTCGTGCGACCGCTCCCGCCGCTCGGCTGGGTGACAATCGTGGCTTCGAGGGTGAGGCCGGTAGCCGAGTTGTGGACATTCGCGGCCTTCGGACCCGCGTCCGCACTGGTCTTGTTCTGCGTGATGGTCAGGAAGCGCAGGTCGGCCGTGCCGCCCGCGTGCCACAGCCCGCCGCCGCTCCACAGGCCCGTGTTGCCCGAGACGGTCAAGTTGCGCCCGGTGAAAGTGCCATCCAGCTGGAAGATGCCGCCGCCACCGCCTGCGCTGTTGCCGGCGAGCGCCGACTCCTCGACTACGACGTTCGACGCCGGCCCTACGAAGAGGCCGCCGCCCTCGCCGCCGCCGGTCAGGTTGGCCTCGTCCAGCGTCCCGTTCATCAGGAGGCCGATCTCGGTCCCGGTCAGCTCCCGGTCGTACACGCGGACGCTGCGCACCGTGCCCGTCAGCTTGTATTGGTTGGGATCCCATGGCGCCGCGCCGATGACGAAGTCGCTCGTGCCGGTGCCGATCGGGAGGGACGAAGCCGAGGTCTGGCCGTTGGACGCGGGAATGACGCCGTTGACGTAGACGGTCAGCTTGCCGCCCGTGCGATAGGTCGCCGCGATGTGCGTCCAGGTGTTCGCCGGAATCGACCCGGAGGGATACAGCGTTTTGTGGCCGCTGTTCGCATCCCAGACCTCGACGCTCACCGCATTATGGTAGACCGAGAGCACGTAGCCGCGGGCGTTGGGGGGCGTCCCCTCGACCTTGCCCAGCACCTTGCCATCGCCGCTGGGGCTGCTCGGCACATAAACCCAGGCCGCCAACGTCATCGACGCGGACAGGTTGAGGCTGTCGGAGCTCGGCACACGGATGGGCTGCTTCGCTTGGAACTTCAGCCCGTAGTAGTCGCCAAGTTTCTCGACCACCGGGCAGTCGTTGCCGTTCGTGTTCGAGTTGAAGCACCAGCCGTGATTCTGGTATGGGCTGCTGTCGCGGAAATCGCGGCTGGGTCCCACGTCCCACGCCAGCACCTGCGCCCCGTTCTTGTTGCCCTGGACGGTGGTATTGCGTATGGTCAGCGAAGCGGTGCCGGCCTGCCCCCCTGCGGCAGCGAGGCCGCCACCGCTGACCGCTGCGGTATTGTCGCTGATCTTCGTGCCGCTGATGACCACACCGGCCGCGGGCAGCACCCTGACGCCTCCGCCGCTGCCCGCGACGCCGTTCTTGAGCGTCAGGTTCGGCCCGGTCACGTTCGTCGTGCCGCCCGCCGCAGTGAGCACCCGGCCCTTGCCGCCCGCGTCAAGCGTTGCGCTTGCCAAGTGCGTGGTCAGTGTCACGTTCTTCGTCGTGCGGATCAGTTGGTACTCGTCGCCGCCGCGCCAGGCGCCCACGCACGGACCCTTGGTAATGCTGATGGTGGCTCCGGCCTGCGCCGCATCGACCGCGGCCTGCAGAGCGCTGCCGTTCACGCTCGCCTGCCCGCCGGCCTCGCACTGGGCGGTCACGCTCTGGGCCTCGTATGCGCCGATATCGCAAATCGTGGTGCCCGCGCCGGCCACGCGCTCCCGCGCTGGTCGACCGCGGGGGCGCTGCCGCCCAGGTCGCACTTGCCCGAGTCCACCGCAGGGCTTTCGTCACCCGGCTGCGCGTTGAGCGCATGGGTCAGGGTCGTGCCGCCATTGTTCGCCAGAGCCCCCAGGCCCGGGTCGGTGACCCAGGTTTGGTCAAAAGCCTGGGCGAACTTCGGCGTGCTGTTCACGCGGCCCACGAGGTTGTAGCCCAAGCTCTGCAGATTGTCTGCACTACCCGCCGTCCGCTCCACGTCGTCGCCAGTGATGTTGGCGGCGAGGATCGTGTTGCCCACCTGCAGCGTGCCACCGCTGGTTTCGTATGCCAGGCCCACGCCCCGCGGCGCGGTGTTGGCCGTGATCGTGCTGTGCAAGATCTTGCCGCCGGTGCCCGCGCTGAAGATCCCGCCGCCCTTCACGGTGGCAGTGTTGCCCGAGGCCGTCACCAGGCTTAAGGAAGCTTGCCCGCGCTACTGGTGCACAGCCCGCCACCGCTCTGGCTGTTGTTGCCCGACAGCGTCACGCTCTGCAGGTCAAGCCCGGTCCCGGCCGCGTAGATGCCGCCGCCGCAGATGTCCGCGGCATTGCCGCTGACCGTCGTGTTCTTAATCGCCAGCGAGTTGCCGCTGCCGTCGAAAATGCCGCCCCCGTAGTGCCCCCGGTTGGCCTCCACCCTCGAGGCGTTCACCGTCATTGTCGCCCGGTTGGCGATGCCGCCGCCGCTCGCAGTATCCGCAACATTGTCATGGATGTAGGCGTTGTTAAGCGTCAGCGTGGCAATGCGGTTCAACAGCCCGGCCCCGTCGTCGCCCAGGTGACCGTTAACCAGTTCGAGGTTGCTCGCCGTGACCGAGATCGAGGCGGTGTTGTCCAGCAGCAGCACCCGGCCGAGGCCCCCGGCGTCAATGACGGCCCGGCCCGCCGGCGTCGCGCTCTTGTACGTGCTCGGGGTGCCGCCAACGATCGTGAGGCTCTTGTTAATCAACGCCGTCTGGACGGTGCCCGCTTTGAACCACATCCCCTTGCACACGCCGCCCACGTTCACCCGCTCGGTCGCCTCGTCGAGCGCGGCCTGGAACGCTCGGCCATTCACGCTGGAGCGCTCAGTCGAGGCGAAGTTATTCGTGCTGAAGCAGTTCGCCGTGACCGACTGCAGCTCGACGGCCCCGGCGTCGCAGTACGATGAACCCGTGCCTGGCCGCACCTCGCTGCGCTGGTCCTGGGCCGTAGATCCGCAGATGCCCGCGTCTACGGCCAGGCTGGCGGCCGACGGCGCGTGCGTTTTGATGCGCACGGCAGTGCCGCCCTGGGCCGGCCCGCCGGCGTCTTGCAGCGTTCCAAGCCCAGGATCCGTGATCCCCCGCTGGTCGAAGTCCACGGTAAACCTGTCGATGTTGCCGCGGCCCACGATATTGCCGCCGCCGCTGGTCACTTTATTGCCGTTGTCGCTCACGTCGGCATCGTAAGCGCCGGTGTTTGTGCGGTTCCCGGCAATGATGCTGGACGTGATGGTTGTGGCAGATCCGGACACGGCCAGGCCCGCGCCGCTCGGGGCCTGGTTGTCCGTGATGGTGGTATTCCTGATGGTGACGGCGGCTGTGCTCAGGTACAGGCCGCCGCCCGTGCCGGCCGGCGCACTGTTTCCCGAGATCGTGCAATTGTCGATGGTGGTAGGCTTTGCGACGACCACGCCGCCGCCGAAGCTGCCGCTGGCCGTGTTGCCGCTGACCGTCACCCCGCTAAGCGAGATCGACGAGCCGGCGTTATTGTAGATTCCGCCGCCCTGGTCGGCCTTGTTGCCGGCAACCGTGGAGTCCGTCACGCTGAGTGCGCCAAGAGCGATCAGGCCGCCGCCCAAATGCCCGACCGACTCATTGTTGCTCACCACGCTGCGGGTCAGCGTCAAGTCCTTCGTCGCATAGATGCCGCCGCCATTGCCCGTCGACTTGCTCGAGTCGACGGTGGCATCGGTCAGCGTCGTCGGCAGTTCCGTGTACAGCCCGCCTCCGCCCGGGTTGGCGCTGCTCGATCCGCCGCGCAGGGCAAGGTTATTCATCTGGAATGATCCGTAGTTGCTCCCGGCAACGTAGACCGCTCGGCCCTGACCCCACGCGTCCACCACGGCAGGGGTGTTCGTGCTTTGGGCCGTGAAACCCGTGTTCCAGTTGCCCGAGAGCACGAGCTTGCCGTCACTGTACCAAGGTGCCGTCAGCTTGACCGACTGCTGGCCCATCTGCGTTTTCGCACCTACACACGTGCCCGCCAATCGGACTTGGCCGCCGTCGACGTCGAGCAAATCGGCGCTGGCCTGCGCCGCAATGCCATCGAGCGTCGCGTAGACTGTGCCGTCCGAGACGCCTGCGTTGTCCTGCGCCTTGGCGTAGCACGCGTTGCGCCCGCCAGCCAACAGCGTCGCGATTTCTGTCTCGCTGAGGCCGCGCAAAAATGCGCAGGTCGTCGAGATTGCCGACCAGGTAGGGGGTGCTGGCATCTGCAGAATACCCCAGGCGAACGTGGGTTTGGGTGGTGAACGAGGAAGTGGTGGCCGTGCCGCTCGCTCGCAGCACGCCATCGACGTACAGGCGGTCGCCCCCGACGGTGGCTCCGAAGGTGTGGACGACATGATGCCAGTTGTTGTCCAGCACCTTCACCCCGGTGCTGCACAGCGTCTCGCTCGCCCCGCCGAGCCACACCCGGCTGCACACATACGCGTAGGTATCCTTGTAAGGTTTCAGATAAACGTGCCGGTCGTGCGAGCTGCCCGCCTCGTTCGTCGCCGAGAACAGCCCACAAGTGCTGCAGTTCGTCCTGAACCAGAAGGAGAGCCCGTAGTTGCTGTTCGACAGCACCAATGCGCCCGACTCGAAACCGCCGCCCGCGAGCTTCAGGGAACCGGGATTGGCGTAACCCGACGCCTGAATGGTCGCGGCCGTCGTGGTGTCGATGCTCACCGTCGAACCGCTGGCGCTGGTATTGCGGTCGGCGACCACCCCGCTGCCCGCCGAGTCCGTGTCCTTCTTGTTGTCGCTGGACGCACCATTAGGGTCGAACCGCCAGTACGCGGCCGGCGTGCCGTCGCCGGCCAACCCGCGGATCTCGTCCGCGTCGAGTTCCCGGTCGTAGACGCGCACGTCGTCCACTTGGCCCGTGACCCGGTGCGCGCCCGTGTCCCACGGGGCCACCCCGATATAGAGCGATCGGGTGGTGTTGCCCAGGGGATCGGTGTCGGCAGCCGTGTTCGCCACGAGCTTGCCGTTGACGTAGGCCCGCAGTTGGCCGCCCCGCGTCCACGTGCAGGCCAGGTGCACCCATTCGTTCTTCAGGATGGAGCCCGCCCAGGCATCCTTGTCGGCGCCCGAAAAGCTCTCGCACTTGAGCTTGCCATCCTCGACGCCGAGCACCCAGCCGAGGTCATGGCTGCCGTCGGTTTTGCCGACGATCTTCTGATCGTTCGCAGGATTGGTCAGGTTGACCCACGCGGCCGCGGTCACGGCGTCCTGCAAGATCAGGTCGGGATTGTCGGCTACGCTGACGTAATGGCTCCCGTCGAGCGACAGCGACTTCGTGTTGGTATGCGCAGTGGGCGCCGCGCTCCCATATCCCGTTGTTGGAGAGGAATTCCACGAGCCGTCATGCCCGTTCCCGCTAGCGTCGGCCAGGTTGCTGTCGAACTTCCAATAGCCGATCGGGCGGCGCGTCGTGGCCGCCAGCGCAGCAAGCTGTGCCTCGGTCAGCACCCGGTTGTAGACGCGCGCCTCGTCAAGGCTGCCCTTGAAGCGCTGGCCACTTTGGGGGGCGCGGCCAATCCAAAAGTCGCCTGAGCCGGCGAAGTTGGCGCCGGCAACATCCTGTGCAACAAGCACACCGTCACGGTAGAGCTTGCGCGTTTTGTTAGCGACGTCGTAGGTGCACGCCCAGTGGTGCCATGCGCCGGTGTCGGTATAGGTGGGCGCGTCCAGATCGTCGTCATAGAATGCGCAGGTGAACTTGTTGTTGTCGCGGAATCCGAAGTGCAGCGCTTGGTTTGTGGTTCCCGCCTTTCCCTGGCCGAACAACCAATGGGCGGACCCGGTGGCCCCGCGCTTGGCCCACACGGCCAAGGTGAACGAGTTATTGGCCAGGGGCATCCCCGCGGTCACCGTGATCCAGCCGCTGGTGGAATCACCCGGAAGCCTGAGGCTCCGGTCGTTGGCGAAGAATGTCGGCCCCCCGTCGTCGACGATCCATTGGTAGTTGGAGGGATACAGGGTGCCGTCGCGGCCATTGCCCGAAGAATCGTGCGCGACCAGGCCCGATCCCTCGTCCAGGTTCCAGTAGCCGAGCAGGCCGTCGGTCAGCGGATCGGTGGCGGCCGGCGCCTGGGGCGCGGCGAGCGCGCCCGGAGGCGCGCTCGCCGGATCGGCCGGGGGCGGCACTGCGGCATGCAGCACGGTCGCGCCGGCGCCGAGCAAGAGAAGGAGGCAGACCAGTACGGCCGCTGCCCGGCCAGCAGCAACGCGCCATGCCGCTGCTTCGACAGCGCGGGACGAGCGTGCGCCGGCAGGAAGCGCCGTTTGGAGACTGTGCTCTGAGGATTGGATGTGGGCGCTCATCGGTCATACTCCTGCTTGTCGAGTTCAGAGGTGGGCAGAACATGCCTGATCACGAAATAACCGCGGGCCGTGATGGAGTTCTGGTGGAGACCTTCGACGACCTCTCGGTACTCGCCGCCCCAGACGGAGCCACCCCAATCCAGCGCCTTCGCATCGGCCTCCGTGCCGTTTGGCGGCAAGGCCGTCAGGATGAAGGTCACCTTGCGGCTGATCCCGAATGACTCTTCCTGCGGCTTGTCGAACTTGGCGTCCAGGTTGTCGTGGTCCGGATGGTACTTGTGCTTGTAGGGGTTGAGCGGATCGTTCGCCGGCAAGGTCAGGTTGTACTCCAGGGGCGTGGCGAGGTCGCCGAAAGGCCCCGTGGTGGTGATGGGCTGCTGCATGCTGAGGAAGACAACAGAGCTGAGACGCTGCGTATCGGTGATGACGTAATACGGCAGGAGCCCCACCTGCTTGCTATCCGCCACCCGCAAGATCACCCGGAACTGCGCCTGCGAGCCGCGGCCGTCTGCGAACATCGTCGGCGCGCCCACCACCAGGTTGGCACACGCGACCGGCTGGCCCTTCCACGAGATGAGGACATGTGTGGGCGTACCCGTCAGCTCGGACAGCGAGCGACCGGCGAGCGACAGCACCAGGCTGCCGTTCTTGACCCAACCGAGGTCGAACAACTTCTCCGTCCGAGCGTCACACGTCCCTCCGTAGACGGCTGCGTAGTCCTGCCGTACATAGCCGAAGTTCAGCGGGGGCTCGGCCCGATTGTCATAGGCATCATAGTAGGGCAAACGCTCCTGGCCGATCACCTGTGTCAGGTATCCGGACGGTGTGACCGCCGTCGCGCCATCCGAGCCGAGGGTGATGCCGGCTGGGGTCGTATTCTGGACGGTGACAGGGGCGGCATTGGCTGAGGTGGGCGGGACGACGATCGGGAACGCGGTCGTGTAACCCTCGACCACGCTGCCGCCGGCCGACAGCGGATAGTCACCGGGTGTCAGGCCGCCGGCTACGTAGCTGCCGTCGACCGCGGTCGTGCGGCTGTTGTTGCCGACTGCCACTTCGACGCCGGCCAGACCCGGCTCACTCGGATCCTTCTGGCCATTCTGGTTCTGATCCACAAAGGCCTGGCCGCGGACGTATAGCGAGTTGGGGCTCGAGGGCGACACGGTCTCGACCGTCAGGTCGGGCAGCGTCAGGGTGACGGTGAAGGTCGAGGTATCCACCGTTCCGGCTACCGTATCGTGAATCTGGATGGAGCCATGAACGCCCGAATCGTTCAGGCTGCCGAGCGAGACCGTCAAGTCGGAATCGAAATCCGCCGCGCCCAGCCGGGCCTCGCTGACGTTGTTCACCAGCACTTCGCCCACCCACAGCCCGGCATACGAACCTGGCTCCGCAGCCACCGGGAAACGCCAGAGCGCACCGAGTTCGGGAGAGAGGACCTCGAAGAGCGTTTCGCCCGCGGCGGGCTGGTCGGCCACCGGGACCCGCAGTGTGAGCTGTCTGCCGTCGCCGGGCTGCAGCACGAAGCTGGGGCTCGCGCTACGCAGGTCGACCGTGGTCGTGCCGTCGCCGGTATAGTTGAGCGCGACGGCCGTCCCTGCACCCGGGGGCAGGCGCAAAGTCACCGTGGCGGCCTTGTCCGATGCATTCCGGACCACGAGGGTCTTGACCTGCCCCACGGCGCCGGCTTGGAAACTTAGCCCCTCGGCCGGCGGATTGCTGATGTCTAGCGGCGAGGCGAAGTCGGGCGTCGCAGGTTGACCCTCCGGCGGCTCTTCGGCGTAGCGTACCAGGTACGCGACGGACGACTGCAGGGTGTCCGTGCCGACCAGCGGCGCGGTCCAACTGCCATCCACGGTGAGGCCGCGCACTTCCAGGACGGGCGAGCCGGTGAGGAATGTGGCGACCGTGGCGCCCGACGCGGTCAACGGGAAGCCGGCCAGATTGTAGGCTCCCGCCCGCCAGCGATGATGCCCCGGCACAGGCTTGCCGGAAACCCGAAATGTCCCGTTCGTCCCGGCCTGCATCTTGATCAAATAGCCGGTGTTTGCGTGCAGGTTGGTAAGCGTGCTGAGGAACTCACGCGAGCGGCCGTCGGGACCTCTATTCGCCACCGGCAGATAGCGGTCCCAGCCAGGCGCGTCCCACAACCCTTCGCCCGGATCGACGATGTAGTCCTTGTGCGTCGGCGGCTGGTTATAGGTCCAGACGCTCTCGAGGCCGGCGAGGCCGTCAAACACGGCGTCGAGCAGCGGCTTCTTGTAGCCCAGCTCCGGCTTACTCGGATCGACGAGACCGGATGGGTTAATGGGCTCGACGCCAAGGTAGACGGCATTCCAGCCCTCGTGCAGCGTGAAGACCTGGGTCACCACGGCGCCCTGAATCGTCTCGGTGACGCTGTCCGGCGCGGCCGCGGCTGCCGTCGCCGGCAGTGGGGCTGAGGCCGGTAGCTTCAGGACGGCAGCCGCCGGTTCGACCGCGGCCGGCTCCTTCTGCGCTTCCGCACGCTGAGCGTTGGGGGCTGCGACCGCCGGCGCGGGGGCACCGGATGCCGACACGACGATGACGGCGGCAACCAGCACCAGCAGCAGCGTAAGCGGACCCACGCGCCAGGCCAGTGAGGTGAGAGTGGGTTTGGGTTGCATCAGGGAAACCTCCTCGACCGGGGAAGGGCCGGACTCATCAACTGAAAAGCATACGGATCGAAACGGCGCTAGGGTCGCCGCACTGCGGGCAAGTAGGTTTTGAACGTGGGCGGAGCCGGCCGGACGACGACCGGGCCGTCTTGCGTCGCATGCTCGAGCGGGAGGGAATTCACGTCCGCAAATGTCAGCACCTCGACGCTCAGATTGGTCAGGGTATCTTGCGCCACCGCCAGGACCGGCTGCCACATGATGTTGGTGACCGTGACAGGCGACGCGCCGGCCGACACACCGCCGATCGACAGCACATTGAAGAGGACCGCATCGGCCTTGCCATCCCCATTGGTGTCCTCATTCGGGTTGCACATGCCGACGTCGAACAAGCTGCTGCGTTGGCACCCTGTTGCCCTTAGCATGAGGGGATCGAACCTGACCCGAATGGTGGCCGCGCCCAACTTCTGAACGTTGGCGACCTGCACGGGGAGGGGCGCTGGGGCGCTGCCCGACCGCAGCTTGCCGCCGGCAGCAATGACCGTTGCGGCGGCCGATGGCGCGTCGGGTAACGGGGAGCTGGCGAAGGCCGGTTCGCCCCCCTCAGGCGACAGGCCCACCAGCAACAACAATATCACAAGTGCGATCCAAGTTTTGACACAATCCATTTTGTGCCTCCAGCCCCGACCCAAGCGCGGTCGAGTTCCGGTGAACGACGTTTGGGACGGCCAACGAGCGGGGCCGCGATGGAATACGTTAACCTTGTTCAGATGGTGAAGTCAGGATGCGCGTGAGGTCCGCCAACGTGGAGAGGTGGGCGGGTGACCCGGACAGCGACAATACCTGATGAGTCTCGAGGTCAAAGCCGAGCATGAGCAGGTGGCTGTGAGCCGCCAGGCAAGCGCGTGCACAGTCGGGGATCCCATTGGCGATATCAAAGAGGATCGCGTCGGGGGTGAAGTCGTCTGGCCAGGCATCCAACACGGTTGTTACCCGGCGAAGCGCAACCTGAGGCAGACCGGCCGCGGCTGCCCCAATGCTTTCCATCGCCAGTGACGAGCCAACCAACAGGATGCGTCGATGCATGCCGACCCTTTCACCCCGCATGGAGAACCGCAGCCGTGCAGGGACACATTGCGTGAAAATAAGAATAACCATGTGTGCGCGGGGTGTCACTGTCCGCAAGGGGTGAGGAAAGTACAGTCGGAGGTGTGAGAAGTACAGGGCGCGGGTGGAGAAAGTACAGTGAGCGGGACGGGGCGCTCACGACATGGGTTCCGGGCCGGGGTGACAGTGGGTGAGCCGCCCTTCACACCCCGACCCGAGATGCTGGCCGGCTATATCCCGTGGTCGCGGGCGTAGGCTTCGACCTCGGCGCGGTTGGCTAGATGAAGAAGCCCGAGGATCTCGCCCATGTGATACTTGACCGTGCGCTCGGCCAACCCAAGTTCGGTGCCTATCTCTTTGTAGGTCATGTCCCGGGAGATAAGAGCCAGGATCTGGGCCTGGCGGGGCGAAAGCCGCACAGGCGCCGGTGGATTGGGCGGCCGCTGTGCCAGGCGCGAGAATTCCTTGACAACCCGCTGCGCCAGCCCGGGCCCCATGACCACCTCGCCCCGGGCAAGTTCCTCGAGCGAGCGGAAGAAACTCTCCGTATCCTGCGTTTTCAGGAGATAGCCTGACACGCCCAAGCGAATGGCCTCGAACAGGTTATCATCGTCGGTCCACATGGTTAGAATGACGATATGGGCATCGGGGAACTCGGCCTTGATGAGCCGTGCACCCGCCAGTCCATCGCAATGCGGCATGCGGATATCCATCAGCACCAGGTCTGGGCGCAGGGTGCGATATTGCGCCAGCGCCTCCAACCCGTCGTGAGCCACGCCCACGACCTCGTATTGCCGTGCGACGAGCAAGTTACGCAGGCCCTCGAGGAAAAGCGGATGATCGTCGACCAGGAGCAGACGCACGGCGACCTCCAATGATAGTACGAGAGCCTTATGGTGTGGGATAACCAGTTTCGATGGAATAGCCGGATGCTTCCCGGCCGGCAGCTGCTTCGCGCGCGGCCACCCGTTCGCGGCGCCAATCCTCCTCGGTCGGCGGGGTGGGTAGAATCTCGCCCTCGGGCCGGCGGATGAGGCTCAGCGCGCCCTCGGGGCAGGCCAGCACGCAGACTCCGCACCCGAGACACCGGAAGGCGTTGACAATCGCCGTCGCCTCGACGTCGAGCGCGCCGAATTGGCACGCGTCTTCGCACAGCCCACAGCCCTGGCACAGGCCCGCATCGACCGTGTTGACAAAAGCCGACCGGGCAACTGCGTTCGCCATGCCAAGCTCGGAGATGCCGCGCAGGATGCCGCAGGAGCAAGTGCAGCAGTTGCAGATGTAGGTGAGCCCTTCCTGGTTGTTGCTCACGCTGTGCACCAAGCCTGCTTCGGCCGAACGCCTGAGCGTGTCGAGCGCCTGCTCCTTTGTGAGCACCTTCATCGAGGGCAAGCGGTCGAACGCGCCCGGCGTCGTGCTGAGGGACAGGCAGACATCCACCGGGTGATCGCAAGGATCGCCGATGAGCGCCTTCTGTTTGCGGCAGATGCAATCTACGACGCCCCAGGCCGCATTGGCCTCGACGATCGCCGTGGCGCTTTCGAACGGAGCTATCTCCATATCGACGCGCACCGCGTGGTCGATCGGGATCACCCGGTGCACCGAGGGCGCGGAGGTCATGACGCGCGCAAAGCCGTCCTGGTAGTATTGCTCGAAAAGCCGCGCCAACTCGGAGTCGATTGTGGGCCCCTGCATCTCGTAAATGCCCACAACAAAAGGCAACAGTCCAAAGCCCCAACCTGTGGGGACGCGAGCCGCCTTAATCAGCCCACGCTTCGCCATACCGATAAGTTGTCCCATGAGGGGGCGGGGTTCGCGCCCCAGCCGGGCTGCGAGTTCATCGACCGTCTCGGGTGTTGGGCTCAATTCGCAGGCAAGCGCCGCGTCTTCGGGTGTGAACAAGAGGGCGAGCAGGCGGAGCTCAACGCCGTCCGCGGTGGGGGGAAAGCCATTTGGCAGGCTGTCCAGTCGTTGCGCCAGGGAGCGATAAATTGGGTCGGGCATGGTGCGTTCCTTCGGGGAGACTCCGCTAAGGATACACCACATTCGCCGGCAGTGAAAGCTCATGGGGGCGCGCACGCGATGGCGAATCGACTTGACCCGCCTCCCTATCCCGGCTAGACTACCCGGCACGTGGAAAGGACACGCTAACCCCATTGCGATTAGACATCCACCCCGCGTGGCTGGACAACGCGGGATGAAATAGGCCACTGACTGAACGGATCGGACTGATTATCAGGCTCTCTGCCCATGGGCCAGTGCAGATCAGTTTAATCGGTTGCATCAGTGTCCCATTTCAGGTCAGTCTAGACTAGCCGCCAGCACAGCCCCAGACGACGGAACGAAGAGTGACTCAGACCAGCGAGATTGCCGACCTCCCCGCGCTTCGCCGCCGCGAGTTCCTGCTTGGCGTGCGCGACGAAGCCCCGATTCTGCTAGGCGTCGCGCCGTTCGGCGTCATTTTCGGCGCCCTCGCAGTGGCGGCGCACCTCCCGGCCGCAGCGGCGCAGGCGATGTCTTCGATCATCTTCGCGGGCTCGGCCCAGTTCATCGCGGCCCAGCTTTTCGGCGCCGGCGGCATCGGGCGCGGTCATCGTACTGGTGGTGTTCGTCGTGAACTTGCGCCACGCGCTGTACAGTGCGTCGGTGGCCCCCCATCTGAAGCACCTGGGCCCGGCTTGGAAAGCCCTGCTCGCGTACCTGCTTACGGACGAGGCTTATGCGGTCGTCATCATGCACTACAACAAGCCCGGCGACGCGTCGCGCAGGCACTGGTACTTCCTGGGGGCGGGGCTGACGCTGTGGGCCTGCTGGCAGATCAGCACGGCCGCGGGGATCCTCCTGGGCGCGCGCATCCCGGCCGACTGGCCGCTCGGATTCATGCTTCCGCTGACCTTCATTGCACTCGTCGTCCCGACGCTGCGCGAGCGGCCCATGATTGCGGCTGCGGCCAGCGCGGGCATCGCCGGCTACCTCACGACCGCATTTCCGCTGAAGACCGGGATTCTCTTCGCCGCCCTGATCGGGATTGCGGTTGGGATGCTCGTAGAGAAGGCTCGGCGATGAGTACATGGCTGACGATCTGTGTCGCAGGCCTACTAACGTACGGCATCCGGCTGTCGTTCATTTACCTTTCCGGGCGAGTGACCATGCCCGACTGGTTCATGCGGGCGCTCCGCTACGTCCCGGCCGCGGTGTTGTCCGCGATCATCGTGCCGGAAACCCTGACCTGGCAGGGGACGACCGGCCTGGACTGGCGCAACCCGCAGTTGTGGGCCGCGACCGTCGCAATCCTGGTGGGGCTGCGCGTGCGAAATGTGCTGGCGATCATCGCGGCGGGCGTGGCCGCGTTCCTGTTCGCCAGTTGGCTGCTCGCCCAACTGTGACATAGCGGAAACCGCAAAGGCTCGAAGACACGACGCTTCACAAAGCTCTTCAAGAGGCTTCGTGTCTGCGAGCCGCTGTGGTAATGAAGCCGGTGCCGGCAGGCATCAGGCAGCCGCGGCTAACGCCTGCTCCAGGTCCCACAGAATGTCTTCGATATCCTCAAGACCGATGCTGAGGCGCACGAAGTCGGGGGTCACGCCGGCAAGGGCCTGGTCTTCTTCGCTCAGCTGGCTGTGCGTCGTCGTGGCCGGGTGAATCGCCAGGCTCTTGGCGTCGCCCACGTTGGCCAGGTGGCTGAACAACTGCAGGCTCTCGATGAACTTCTTGCCCGCGGCCGGCCCCCCCTCAATGCCGAAGCCGAGGATTGCCCCCGGGCCCTTGGGCAGGTACTTCTGCGCAGCAGCATGATCAGGATGGGACGCCAGCCCCGGGTAGCTGACCCAGCTGACGCACGGATGCGCCTGCAGGAACTCGGCCACCCGCTGCGCGTTGGCAACGTGCCGGTCCATGCGCAGGCTAAGGGTCTCAATGCCCTGGATCGTCTGCCACGAATTGAAGGGCGACTGGCAGCCGCCCCAATCGCGCAGGGTCTGAACGCGCGCCTTGAGAATGAAGGCAGGCGCGCCCAGGGCCGCATAGACCAGCCCGTGATACGACGGGTCGGGCTCGGTGAAATTCGGGAAGCGGCCCGCCGTCCAGTCGAAGTTGCCGCCGTCGACGATCACGCCGCCAATGGACGTGCCGTGCCCGCCGATGAACTTGGTGGTCGAGTGCGTGACGATGTTGGCGCCCCACTCGAACGGCCGGCAGAGGTAGGGGGTGGCAAAGGTGTTGTCCACCATCACAGGAATAGCGTACTTCTGGCCGAGCGCGCCGACTGCTTCCAGCGGGAACACGCTGATGTCCGGGTTGCCCAGGGTTTCACCGTAGAGGATTTTCGTGTTCGGCCGGATGGCCTTCTCAAACGCCAGGGGTCGCCGGGATCGACGAACGTGACGTCGATCCCGATGCGCGGAAAACTGTAGGCGAATTGGTTGTAGGTGCCGCCGTACAGCCGGCTCGAGGTGACGATATGATCGCCGGCGCCGCAAAGGGTGAGGATGGCCTGGGCCTGCGCAGCATGGCCGCTGGCAGTGGCCAGCGCGCCGACGCCGCCTTCCAGGTCGGCCAGGCGTTGTTCCAGCACGTCGGTCGTTGGGTTCATGATACGGGTGTAGATGTTACCGAACTCCTTGAGCGCAAACAGGTTCGCCGCGTGTTCGGTGTCGCGGAACTGGTAACTCGTCGTCTGGTAAATAGGCACGGCACGGCTGCCCGTGGTGGGGTCGGGTTGTTGGCCGGCATGAAGCTGGCGGGTCGTGAAGCCAAATTTGCGATCGGTTGTCATGGTGCTATCCTCTCTGCGCGATGATATGAACTAACAAAAGCGCCCCCTCACATTCGACTGTGAGAGGGCGTCAACGGCACGCTGTGCCGCGGTCGCGCTGCCTGGTTAAGCAAAACATCCCCTGTGCGGGGATGAGCAGGAAGCAGCAAACAAACCTCCTCTCATCTTCCAGAACCAAGACTTGCAGTCGCAAGTCCTCTGCCGGAGTTGGCACCCTAGCCCATTGCGGCTAATCACTGCCGCATGGCGCCGGGTTGTCGAGGCATCGTCGGGCCGGTCCCTCCGCCTCTCTGGATGAGAAATCCATCTATTCGGTTGTGGGCGAGACTATAGCAGACGTCACATTGGATGTCAAGCCGTAAGAACGGGTGCAGGTGAGCTTTTCCAAAGTCGCGCCCGCGTCTGACCGCGGTACGAGGTACGTCGGGCCGCGGCGAGGGCGGGACAGACGAAGCGGCCTTTCTTTGTTAGTTTTGTGGTGAGGAAACCCAAAACGACAGCCGTCCGCCCGATCGAGACCGAGCTGCCCGATCGTGACTCTTAATCGTTGACCTCGCCAAGGTGACAGTACAGGCCCGGCGCTTCGTGCCCTGGGCAAAGTAATGGGGGCCGCCTCGTCGTACACTTGAGGCGGCCCCCAACTCAGGTTATCAGGCCCGGAAAGGTGTTAGCCTCTCAGGGCTTGACGATGTCCCAGAACGGGATGTTGGCCCACAGGCGGGCATTCTTGCTGTCTGCCGACGTGCCCGGCGTGAAGGTCGAGCTGTCGCCGCCGCTGTTGAAGGAGGCAGATTGCTGTTGGGCAGTCTGCATTGCCTTCGTGTTCGTGCCGCACAGCGCGCTTTCCCACTGGACAAACATGCCGCTTCCACCGGCCGGCACGCTGCCAAACGCCGAGGCGTTGAGTTCAGCGGCCAGCAGCTGCTGGAGGAGCTGCATGCGCGACTGGTCGATCGAGCTGCGCTTGGCGCCCGTCGAGAGCTTGGCGATGTCGGCCCAGAAGCCGCCCATCAGCTCATTCTGGCCAGCGAGCATCTGGCTGTCGACTGGGCGACCACAGATTAGCTGGTCGCCGATGCCCGTCGTCGCTACCACGCCGGGGAAGGTGTGCCCGTACTTGGTTCCACCGTCCCACGCGATCTGGGCCAGTTGCGGATGCGTGGCCCAGAAGCCTTGAGTGCGGGTGGCGCCGTTACCGGTGTTCTCAAACGTGCACGTGACCGTGTCGCCGTTCTTCAGGCTGATCGTGGCGATCTGGGTGTTCAGGTCGCCGACGCCAGTGCTGCCACCCGAGCCCGTAACCACGCAGTTGTACGGGGTATTGGGATCGGTGGAGCCGCCGATGCCGGTCAGCGTCCAGCCGAGCTGCGTGCCTTCCTTGACCGTGTAGGCGCCGGCGTTCAACGTCTGAGTGTTCTTGTTGCCGCCGTTCGTCGTCGCGCCGGTCAGGGTGAAGCCGTTGTAGCCCGAGCCGGATGTCGTAAAGGCGAAGCTGCCCTGAGCGGGTTTCGCGTTCTTGATCACGATGATCGTGCCCGGCTGGTCGTTGTTCGTGATCGTGCAGGTCACGTTCTCGTCCTTGCCAACCTGGACGGACCCGTTGTTGAACGTCGGTACAACCGTTCCGGCCGCGCCCGTGCAGGACCACGTGCCTTCGGTGTAGCCGTAGACATCGCTCTCCTTAAGCGTGTAGCTGCCGGTGACGACCGTGATCGTCTGGCTCGTGTAGGTCGTGGTCGTCCCGTTCGCCACGCCGGAATCGAAGGTCAGGCTGCCGGCATTGGTGTTGAGGCCAAAAGCGCTCACCGTGGCCGTGCCGCCGTTATCGTTCACGACCTTCTTGACGATCGTCAGCGTGCCGCGGTCACGAGTGATCGAGTTGCCGACGGTGATGCTGAACGTGCCACCCTTGGTGTCGATCGTGACTGACGCCGGGCTGTAGCTGATCGTGCCCCAGGTGTAGCCCGGGATGACCGCCGGCGCGACTTCCGTGACCGTGCAGGTATTGCCGGTCGGGATGCCGTTGACCGTGGCCGGGCTGCCCGGTGCGACCGACACGGAGCCGGTGTAGCCGGTCCCGCAGTCATAGTTGACCGTGAAGCTGGCCGGAACGCTCGCGCCATCCGGGTTGCTCAGGGTCTTGAGGACCTTCAGCGAGCCCGTGTCGCGCGTCAGGGTATTGTTGGTCGTCACCGTGACGCTCGAGCCGTTACCGGACGGAATGGTGACCGTGTCGGACGGGCTGAAGGCCGGCGTGCCGAAGCTGTAGCCGGTCGGCGCTGCCGGCAGGGTCTCGCTCACGGTGCAGGACGTTCCGGTCGGGATGCCTGACACTGTCTGCGAGCCGCCCGCAGCAACCGAAACGCTGCCCGTGTAACCCGTACCGCAGTCATAGTTGATCGTGAACGGGCCGGTGTAGCCCGCAGGGCCGCCGGTCAGGCTCTTGGCCAGCACCAGGCTGCCGGTGTCGCGGGTGATCGAGTTCGCAACGGTCAGCTGGAATGTGCTCGTCGTGTCGGCGATCACGACCGAGGCCGGCGTGACGGTCGGCGTGCCCCACGTGTAGCCGGCGATCGGCGCCAGGGCCGCTTCGCTGACCGTGCAGGTATTGCCGGTCGGGATGCCGCTGACGCGTCTGCGAGCCGCCCGCAGCGACCGAAACGCTGCCGGTGTAACCCGTGCCACAGTCATAGTTGATCGTGAACGACGCCGGAACGCTCGCGCCGTCCGGGTTGCTCAGGGTCTTGGCGATCTTGAGCGCGCCGCGGTCGCGGGTGATCGAGTTCGCAACGGTCAGCTGGAACGTGCTCGTCGTATCGGCGATCACGACCGAGGCCGGTGAGACACTCGGCGTACCCCACGTGTAGCCGGCGATCGGCGCCAGGGCCGCTTCGCTGACGGTGCAAGTGTTGCCGGTCGGGATGCCGCTGACGGTCTGCGAGCCGCCCGCAGCGACCGAAACGCTGCCGGTGTAGCCCGTGCCACAGTCATAGTTGATCGTGAACGAAGCCGGAACGGTCGCGCCGTCCGGGTTGCTCAGGGTCTTGGCGATCTTGAGCGCGCCGCGGTCCCGGGTGATCGAGTTCGCAACGGTCAGTTGGAACGTGCTCGTCGTATCGGCGATCACGACCGAGGCCGGTGAGACGCTCGGTGCGCCCCACGTGTAGCCGGCGATCGGCGCCAGGGCCGCTTCGCTGACTGTGCAGGTGTTGCCAACGGGGATGCCGCTGACGGTCTGTGAGCCGCCCGCAGCGACCGCAACGTTACCGGTGTAGCCCGTGCCGCAGTCATAGTTGATCGTGAACGAAGCCGGGACGCTCGCGCCGTCAGGGTTGCTCAGGGTCTTCGCGATCTTGAGCGCGCCGAGCAACTGCGACAGCGAGTTGTTCGTCGTCACAGTGACGGTGGTGCCCTCGCCGATCGTCACCGTGCTTGCAGGACTGAACGTCGGTGTGCCGAACGTGTAGCCCGCCGGCGCGCTGGGCGGCGTCTCAGAGACCGTGCAGACGGAACCAGACGGGATGCCGTTGATCGTCTGCGAGCTGCCTGCGCTGATCGTAACGGAACCTACGGTCCCGTCCGTGCAGCTGTAGTTGATGGTGAACGGGCCGGTGTAGCCGTTCGGGCCGCCGGTCAGGCTCTTGGCGAGCGTGAGATTGCCCGGCTGAACGACGACCGCGGCAGCCATCGACTTGTCGGTGTTGCCCAGGTTAGGCAAGCTGGGTCCCCAGCTAATGAGGCGCATGTGATACGGCGAGCCGCTAATCCCGCCTGCCGAGTTACAGGTGCCGTTGGTCGTGCCCCAGACCGAACACTGCGAAATATGCCCAGCCCATGCCAGGACCGCGGTCGGATTGTCAGGGGTAAACGTTACGGAGATCTGCGTCTCGGACTGGTTCGCGGTCAGGCTGCCCTCCGATACATACGCGATCGCGCCAATCGTACCGCCGAAGAGGGTCATCACCCGTTCGGCTGCGGGCAGAGCGTTAAAGCTCGCCGTAGGCTGGCCCGCCACCGGCGAGCCTGCGGAGCTCGGGGCGGGGATGGGGAACGTGCTGGTGGTCGCCGAGAAGCCGGTCACCCCGTCGGTCGGGAACACGGTCTCGGCGGGGTGTCCGAAATAGGCGTGCGGCTCGAGGCGCTGATATTGCGTCAGGTAGTCGTAGGCGTTCGCTCCGCTGTTGCGGATGTCATAGCCGATGACCAACGTGATCGGGTTGCCCGTGGGCAGGTTCGTCATCACCGCCCGGAACGGCGTCGAGTAACCTTCGAGCATGTGCGCCTGCGAAGCGCCAACGTTGCCGTTTACCCAACCCGTGTTTCCGCCGAAGTCCTTACAGTCGTTCGGACTGGAAGCGCTGCCGTTGCGGCACTGGTCGAGATCGACGGATGCGGGAGCATCGGTGAAGGCCGTGGTCGCGCTGCCCGAGGTCGGGCCGGTCGCGGTCACATCGTAATCGGAAACGAAGTAACTGGGCAGTTGGAAGACATCACTGAGGGTGCCGTCCGCTGCCGCATTAACTGTCACGTCGCGCTGCCAGGTTTGCCCGATCGTGTCATTCGTGACGATACGGACTGCCTCGCCCGCTGCCCAGCCGGCGCCGGTTAAGGTCACGGTTGAGCCAGCGCTGTAATCCGCTTTATCGCTTGCGATCGAGGCCCCTGAGGGTGATGGCCCCGCGAAGACGGCCCCGCCGGGAAGCAGGGCGCCTAACACCATGACCAGAGTTATCAACATGTTCAGCCCGAACATGCGCGGACGCCTACCTGTACTGTTTCTTTCGAAACGCATCTGATCCCTCCTAAACTCACTAAAAGGCTGCGGCTGCATCGATCGCTCTGTTCTGCCCGTGGTCACCAACTCTTGCATCATCATTCGAGTTCATCGGCGATTCTCATATCCTCACCCAGGGATCTTCGTATCCGCGCGCCCTGGTGCGCCACGACGGTTCGGTCGAAACCCTGCACGCTGTCGAGGCTGGCTGCATGCGAGGTAAGCCCGGCCGCGGAGTTTGGCCAGTCGACCCGCCCGCCTGCAATCGGACCCGGAGTACGCCCAAAGCGGTTCGCGGCGAGTGCGTAGCTCGCACCTCCTGTGAGCTACCCCCTAGCAGTTTCTGGACGCAATATCGTTTGGCCGGGTCCATAAAGGCGCGCTGGAAAGGCTCCAGCGCCGCCGTCAATCAGGATAGAGAGACTGAAGCCGCGAGGCAATACGTCTGGGGATGAGGTTCAGGATGATTTTTCGGCGGTGACGCGGTTAATACCCGGGTCCGTGTTGGCTGGCCCAGCCGACCAGATCCGACCGGCTCTTCATCCCCAGCTTCTCGAGGATGTGCGAGACATGGGTCTTGACGGTGTTTTCTGAAATGACCAGGCGGGCGGCGATTTCGCCGTTGTCCGCGCCATGCACCAGCAGTCCGACGACTTCTTGTTCCCGTGGAGTTAAGCTCGCCTCGAACGCCGGTCGCATCTGGATCCCGCGCAGAATCTCGATGACCTTCGGCGTAGCAAGGTTGCAGAGCGCCGCGTGCCCCTGATGCACCTGCTGTATAACATCGAACAGGGAATCGGCGTCCGCATTCTTCATGACGTACCCTCTGGCCCCCGCCTGAATGGCCGCAACCAGGTCCGCGCTCTCTTCAGAGGCGGTGAGCACCACAACCCCGAGGTCGGGGCGGCAGGCAAGCAATTGCGGAATGACCTGGATGCCCGATGTTTCCGGCATGCGCAGGTCGACGATGGCCACGTCGGGATTGGCGTCGGCTAACAGGGCCAGCGCCTCGCGACCAGATGCGGCCATCGCCACGACCTTGAAGGCGGGCTCACTCTCCAAAAGGCTTGCCAGGCCCTGGCGGAACAGGCGATGATCGTCTACGATCAGGAGATTAATGCGCTCCATGGCTCCTCCTTGCGGCGCTGACCTTGCGTCGGCGCCGGAACAGTGACATCTACAGTCGTACCTTCGCCGGGGCGACTTATCAGTCGCAGTTCGCCCCCGATCGACTGCACGCGCTGGCGCATGATTCGCAGACCGAAGTGCTCGCCGGCGTCGTTCTGGGGTGGCAGACCCGCGCCGTCGTCCCGGACGCTCAATTCGACGGCAACCGTCGATTGGCGCAGGGTGACGCAAACGTGCTCGGCCTGTGCGTGCCGGTGCGCGTTGTTGAGCGCCTCTTGGACGATCCTAAACAGCTGGCCCTGGATCTCAGGTGGGAGTTGGATTTCGGGCCCCAAATCGAGCGAAACTGCCAGGCCGGTGCGCCCCGTGAAGACTCGGCAGTAGTTCTGAAGCGACTGGGCGAGGTCGTCCCCTTCCTCTCGGCTGCCACTCAGGTCGAGAATCATCCTGCGCACTTCGTCGTACACTTCCTGGCTGCCCACGCGCAGTTCTTGAAGGGCCGCGTCGGCTCCAGGCACGTCGCCGCGGCTCAGCAGGCGCTGCACTTGCTGCACCTTGAAGTTGTAGAATGCCAGGGCTTGCGCTACGCCGTCATGCACCTCGCGCGCCAGGTGATTCCGCTCTTCAAGCACCGCCTGGCTTTCCAGGCGGCCAAATAACTGAGCGTTCCGGATCACCAGAGCCATCATGGTCGCGACGGTATCGAGGATGCTGGGATGCGGAAGGTGCACCGCGGAGTGCGACGCGAGAACGAGCACACCCAGCACCTGGTCCTCGCTCGCGATTGGCAATGACAGCACATAGGGCGCCGAGAGCGAGCTACCCGCTGCTCCAACGCCGGACGGCGCCCCCGGCATGCGCCCAGTCAGTGCCGTCAAGTTCGCTGCGTCTTCGAGCAGCGTAGCGCAGGCATCCGCGTTCGGCCAGGCCGCCGCGCACGACAGCCGCTGCTCCGGGCCCTCGTCGCTCAGCAGGTATACCGCCGCGGCCGCAAGCGGATGCTCGGCGGCAATATCGGCCAGGATGTGCTCAAAAGTTGGCACCAGACCGGTTTGTTCGGTGACGATATTCCGCTGCACCTGCCGAAGCAACTGGCGCTCGTGCGCACGAGAGCTCGCCCGGTCGAGCGCCAGGGCCAGGCCGGCGGCCAGCGGCTCGAGCGTTTCGGCCACGTCCGGCGGCACGACGGAGCCCTGGGGCACGTAGACAGCCATCATCACCCGTCGCGCCGCTTCATGTGACAGCGAAATGCAAAATGCCAACCGGCGGGGTTCGGCCACATCCGCGATCAGCGCGCGCAGCAGCGGGCAATCGGCCTGCAGATGACGCTCACTGTCCGACGGGGTGACGCAATCCGGTTGGTCCTGGCGCCTTGCCAGCCCGGCCTGGATGCACGTGACATCGCCTTCGCTAAAGCCCCTCGTACCGGCGAGGAGCCAAGGACGTCCCGGCCCATCCCGAATGATGAGGGCGGTTGCGGCGCTGGGCAGACCCGCGCGTTGCGGGACCGAGAGCGCGATTTGCTGTAGTTCATCCAGGCTGCGCGCCGCGCCGCTTTGGCGGCTCACGTCGTAGAGCACCTTCAGCCGGGTCTCGGCGACGTCCCGCTCCGCCACCCGCCGCATGAGCCACGTGAGTGCGACGAAGATCAGCAGTGGGCCGACCATCGCGTAGAATATGAGTTCACCAACAAATGCCGCAGGGGGCACATGCTGATTTAGCAGGCCATGCTCTACTATTTCGTAGGCGATGCCGGCCAGAAAAGTAACCGGGGGAAGAACGCGCCGCAGTAAGCGGAGACGATTGAACAAGGAACTGGCCTGGCCTGGAACTTCTGCCATTCAACCCCGTCCAACTCAGACGCAAATTCGATTGCAATGAGGCATGATTTTGCGCGTAGGAAAATCAGAATCAGTACACTCTTTCATACACCGTTTTCACCCGGCACTGCGTAGTCTTAGTCACAGAATGAAGCTTTGGATGCCCGTACTTGTCGTCACGAGCGGGCAAGCAACCGGGTTGCGTCGCGCCCGCGCTAGCCGGTTCGCCTCGTGCCTGCAGCTGTCGTCTTCGAGAAGCGCAGACTCGCTGCCAGTTCGGGTAAATCGCGCCTGCGACAGCACTGCTGTTACAATGTGGAGCGGTGCCCGTTGGCCCCGGGGCTCAGTGCGAGGTAAATCGCCATGGAAGCATTCCTCTCAACCGAAACGCTGGTCATCGAGTTGCTCCTGATCGTATCGCTCGTGGCCATCGCGGTGCGCCGGCTGCGGGTGCCCTACACCGTCGCCCTCGTCCTCGTGGGCCTGCTGCTTACGACCCAGCAGCCGCTTGACCTGAGCTTCACCCCCGAGCTGATCCTCGCGCTGCTCGTCCCACCACTCGTCTTCGAGGCCGCGTTCCACATCAACGTGCGAGAGTTGCAGCGCAACTTGCGGGGCATCCTCCTGCTGACTGTGCCGGGGGTCATCATCACCACGGTCATGGTCGGCTATATCGTGGGCTGGCTGACGCCGTTGGGCCTGCCGCTGGCGTTTGTGTTCGGGGCGCTGATTTCGGCGACGGACCCGGTGGCGGTGGTGGCGCTTTTCAGGGCGCTTAGCGCGCCCCGGCGGCTGGCGCTGGTGGTAGAGGCCGAGAGCCTCTTCAACGACGGAACGGCGATCGTCGTCTTTAACCTGGCGATTGCCGCAGCCCTCACGAGCCGATTCGATGCACTGGCAGGCGTGGGCCAGTTCCTGCTCGTCGCCGCCGGCGGCCTGAGCATCGGGTTCGTGATCGGTTACCTGATCAGCCGGCTGATCTACCGCATCGACGACTACCTGATCGAGACCACGCTGACCACGATTGTGGCGTATGGATCCTATTTGCTCGCCGAGCGGCTGCACGTGAGCGGCGTCCTTGCCGTCGTCGCGGCCGGCCTGGTCGTTGGCAGCATCGGGCCGAAAGGCATGAGCCCGACTACCCGCATCGTCCTGTTCAACTTCTGGGAATACGTCGCCTTCCTCGCCAACTCGCTGATCTTCATCCTCGTCGGCCTGCAGGTCAGTATCCCGCTGCTGGTAACGTACTGGCAACCGGTGGTGGTCGCGATCCTGGCCGTGCTGGTCACCCGGGCGGTGGTGGTCTACGGGCTCGGCTGGGTGGGCAACCGGCTGGATCCCCGCTTCGGCGAGCCATTTCCGCAACGCTGGCTGCACGTGCTGAACTGGAGCGGGCTGCGCGGCGCGATTGCGTTGGCCTTGGCGTTAAGCCTGCCGGCCGCACTTGGCGAGGGCCGCGAGCTGGTGCAGGTCATGGCGTTCGGGGTCGTCCTCTTCACCCTGGTCGTGCAGAGCATAACCATGCGCCCGCTGCTGCGGCGGCTCGGCCTTGTCGAGCGCGACCCCGTGCGCCTCGAGTACCAGACGCGGCACGCGCGCATGACGGCCTTCCGGGCGGCCGCCCTGCACCTGGACGAGATGCACCGGGAGGGGTTGCTGTCGGAAAACACGTGGGAGGCGCTGCGCCCCCGGCTGGCGGCCCGGGTGGAACAGTTGGGGCTCGACGTGCGCGGGCTGCAGGCTGCGCACCCCGAGCTGGCGCAGGCGGAGCTCGCCGGCGCACAGCGCGAGCTGCTGCGGGCGCAGCGGGGCGCGCTCCAGTCGCTACAGCGAGACGGGGCGATTCCGGAAGACGTGTTCGAGGCGCTGGTGAGCGAGGTCGACGCCGCGCTCATCGCGAGCGTGCAAGCGGGCGAAGAGACGGAACCCGGCCCGGACGCGGTGGGTGAGACACAGTCCGACGATGCTTAAGCAGGCGTGAGCCAAGCTGACAATCGCATCCTTCGACTGCATTCGGAGCGCCCGGCACCCTGACGGGCCGCATTGACGCACGCGGTGCGGGCGGCTATACTGGCCGCGACATGACCACTAGCACCGCATCCTCGCCGGGCGATCGCCGCTTGGGCGACGTTCCACTGCCCAACCGGGCGATGCTGACCGGCTACGCGCGGCTCCTACGCTTCGTGCGCCCGTACTGGCGCCAGCTTGCGTTGGCGGGCGTGATCCTGGTGCTGAACAGCCTGGCCAGCCTGGCGCTCCCACTCGTCATCCGCAGCGTCATCGACAGCGCGCTGGTCCAGGGCAACCTCCGCCTGCTCAACTTCGTCACCGTGCTGCTCCTGGTCCTCTTCGCGGTGCAGGCCGTGCTCGGCTTCGGCCAGTCGTACCTGCTGGGCTGGACCGGCGAGCGGGTGGTGACTAACCTGCGCGAAGAGTTGTACGGCCACCTCCAGACTATGCCGCTGCGCTTCTTTGCGAACGCCCGCATCGGCGAGCTGCTCTCCCGCTTGACCAACGACGTAACGACGATCCAGACCGCGGTCACCGACACGCTGCTGTCGCTGCTCTCGAACACGGTCATGCTGGTGGGCGGCATCATCATCATGTTTGTCATGGCCTGGCGACTGACCGTCGTCATGTTGGCCGTGGTGCCACTCGCGGTGATCGGCATGATCTTCCTCGGCCGCATCGTGCGGCGGCTGAGCAAGCAGGTGCAGGAGGCGCTGGCAGAATCCAGCGCGACTGCCGAGGAAGCCCTGGCCGGGGTTCGGATCGTCAAATCGTTCGCGCGCGAGCCCTACGAGATCGATCGCTACGGCGCCGCAGTGGAGAAGCTCTTCAAGATCTCCATCGCCCGTGTGCGGCTGGGCGCTATCCTCGGGCCTATCATCGGGTTCATCGCCTTCAGCGCGATTGCTCTGGTGCTCTATGTCGGGAGCCGGGAAGTGATCGCCGGGCGGGTGACGCCGGGCCAGCTCGTCGCCTTCCTGATCTATACCATCATGGTCGCCTCGCCGATGGCCAGCTTCACCGGGCTGTACAGCCAGCTTCAGCGTGCGCTGGGTGCGAGCGAGCGTGTCTTCGAACTGTTGGAGTCGCCGCCCGAGATGCAGGACGTGGCCGGCGCCGTGGAGCTGCCGCCCGTGCGCGGAGAAGTCTGCTTCGACCGCGTGACGTTTGACTATGCCGACGCCACGGAGCCGCGCGAGGTGTTGCGCGAGGTCAATCTTGCCGTGGCGCCGGGCCAGGTGATTGCGCTGGTCGGTCCCAGCGGCGCGGGGAAGACGACGCTCGTGCACCTGATCCCGCGGTTCTATGACGTGACCGAGGGGCAAATCACCGTCGACGGCTACGATGTGCGCGGGGTGACGATGCGTAGCCTGCGCGAGCAGGTCGGGATCGTTCCGCAGGAGACCGCCCTGTTCAGCGGCAGCGTGGGCGACAACATCCGGTATGGGAAGCTCGAAGCCACGCAGCACGAGCTGGAAGCGGCGGCGCGGGCGGCCAATGCGCACGACTTCATCACCGCGCTCCCGCAGGGATATGACACCCTCGTGGGCGAACGGGGGGTGAAGCTGAGCGGCGGGCAGCGGCAGCGGGTGGCCATCGCGCGGGCCCTGCTGAAGGACCCGCGCATCCTGATCCTCGACGAAGCAACCTCTGCCCTCGACAGCGAGTCAGAACAGGCCGTGCAGGAGGCGCTCGAGCGGTTCATGCGCGACCGGACGACCTTCGTCATCGCACACCGCCTG
This sequence comes from uncultured Chloroflexia bacterium, assembly GCA_963810095.1. Lineage (GTDB taxonomy): Bacteria > Chloroflexota > Anaerolineae > CG2-30-64-16 > CG2-30-64-16 > JALOOB01. Next base: position 183,667 of record CAWEMM010000006.1, read on the forward strand.
AGCACCATCACCAATGCCGACTGGATTGTTGTGCTGGACGGCGGCCGGGTGGCCGAGCAAGGGACCCACGAGGCCCTGCTGGCGCAGGAGGGCGGGCTGTACCGCCGGATGTACGCCCTGCAGTTCAAGCTTGATGCAGAGACTGAATAACACGAAGTCACGGCGACACAAAGGGACTCAAGACACCTGGTTTCTGCGCAGAAACCAGGTGTCTCAGAGATTCCAGAAATGGGCTGGATGAATGAGTTGGTCGGTCAAGATCGCAAGCGTTAGGGGCATCCCCATCCGGGTGCACGCGAGCTTCCTGTTGATCCTTCTGTGGGCCGCGTGGATCGGGCTGAGCGAGGCGCGCGGCGAGTCTGCGCTGGGCAACATCGGCTTCATGGTCCTCTTCACGCTCCTGCTGTTCGTCTGCGTGGTGCTCCATGAGCTGGGGCACAGCATCGTGGCGCAAAGCTTCGGCGTGAAGGTGCATGACATCACCCTCTGGCCCATCGGTGGGGTGGCACGGCTGGCCGGGATGCCGCGGCGTCCCTCCCACGAGTTCCTGATCAGCGCAGCGGGGCCCGCCGTCAACATCTTCCTCGCCGCGGTGCTGATCGCCGCGGCGCTTGCCTGGATCGGCCCGGCCCAGCTCGTGCAGCACGGTGGCCACGGGTCGGGGCGTCGTGCGGCTGCTCAGCGGGCAGAACGGGCAGAGCCTGGTCGTGCTGCTGGCACTGCAGAACATCCTCCTGGCACTCTTCAACCTGATCCCCGCGTTCCCGATGGACGGCGGCCGCCTGTTGCGCTCTTTCCTGGCCTTCTTCCTGTCATTTCGTTCGGCAACGCGCACGGCCTCGTTTGTCGGCCAGGGGCTCGCACTGGTGCTGCTCGGCGTCGCGTTCATCCCACCCTTCAACTTCTTTCTCGCCCTTGTCGCGGCGTTTGTGTTTCTCGGCGCGTGGCAAGAGCGCAGCCAGGTTGTGGCGCTGGAGAACCTGGCCGGGCTGGTCGTGCGTGACGCGATGCAGCCCCTCGGCGTGCGGCTGGACGCGGCTGAGCGCGTGCTGGACGCGGCGCGCCGGACGGCCGCCGCTTCGCAGTCCGCGTTTATCGTCGTCGACGGCGCGCGGCTCGCCGGCATCATGACACGCAGCGCGCTGCTGGCCGCGGCCAAAAAGAGCAATGGGACGGCCACCGTCGGCCAGCACGTGCCCCAGGTGATCCCGCAAGTCGCGCCCGACGAGCCGCTGGTTAGCGCGCAGGAGCAGCTGCAGGCGCCGGGGGCGGCGGTGGTCGTCGAGCGGGGGGTCGTCGTCGGCCTGATCGCGCGCTCAGACATCCTGCGGGTATCGGAGGCGCTCGAGGTCCTGGACGGCGCCAAGCGCAGGTAATGCGCGCCGCGGCCAACTGCCTCCAACGCAACACGACGGCAGAAAGCAGCTGCGAACGCGCGAGATCCTTCAGGGTCTTGCCGGCCGTGGCGTCGAGGCCGGATCACGAGGAGATGGGGTGGCGTCCTTCTTGGGGCAGCTTGGCGAACTCATCCGGATGCTGTGGGCATGGGTCACCGCGCGTCCGTACCGTCCATGCCTGCCCTCCGAGCCGAACGACGATTGCGGAGAGACGCGGCGGTTCGTGATCGTCCAGGTGGACGGGTTGGCGCACGAATACCTGCTGCGCGCGATGGCCGCGGGGCACACCCCGAACATACAACGCATGGTCGCCCAGGGATACCGCCTCCAACGCTGGCGCTGTGGTGTGCCATCCTCTACCCCCGCCAGCCAGTCCGGCATCATGTATGGGAACAACTGGGACATCCCCGCGTTTCGCTGGTACGAAAAGGAGTCCGGGTTGGCCCCCCACTGCAAGTCGCCGGCATTCGCCGCCCGCATCAAAGAGTCGGTTTCGACGGGCCGGCGTGGCATCCTGGCCGGCGGCTCCTCCTACGGCAACCTCATCGATGGAGACGCGCGGCTCGCGCCTGTTCACCCTTTCTGCCATGGGCCGCCAACGGTTCTACGAAGGTCTGCGCGGCCTGGGGTGGGCGCTATTGTTCGCCCTGATCCCGTGGCGCATCCTCCGCATCCTGGCGCTGATCGTCTGGGAGTTGTTGCGCGACGTGGGGCGCACGCTCTACCAATGGGTGCGCAGCGGGCTGCGCAAGCGACTCACACTCGTCAAGCCCGTGCTCCAGGTCTTCACGAATATCATCCTGGCCGAGGTCCAAATCTTCGGGGTGCTGCTCGACGTGTATCGGGGCATGCCCTCTGTCTACGTCAATTTCTACGGCTACGATGAAGTGGCGCACGGTGAAGGACCGCTGGGCCGTGAGGCGATGCGCGCGCTGCGGCGCATCGACGCCTACATCGGCCAGGTCGAGCGCATCCGGCGCATCTACCGGCCGGAGTCCGACCTGTACATCATCTCGGACCACGGTATGAGTCCCGCCGTCCCCATCGCTCGTATCGGCCCGAAAAAAAGCTTCGAACGATTTGTGACAGACTACATCGCCACTTCGGTCGCAACGGACGAGGCCCTTACCCACCCGAGCCCGAGCCGTGGGGCTGGCGCAGAACCGGGTGAATCGTTCCGGCGGCTGTTTTACGAGCTCGACGGCATCGAAGAAAGGCTGTCACCCCGCGGGAAGCGGCTAGCACTGGCGCTTCGCAAGCGACTGCTCGAACGGCTGCCGGAAGACCCCGAGTCGGGATACGACCTGGGCCGCGGCGCGGACGTGGTGGCACGGGTGTCGGGCAATGTTGCCCACCTGTACTTCAAGGTGAGCCGCGAACGGATGGACGTGAGCGAGATCGCCCTCCTGTATCCCGAGTTGCTGGATGCGCTCAATGACCACCCCGGGATTGGCCTGCTCCTGGCGCTCGAGGACGGCCGGCCCGTGATCGTGACGCAGCGCGGGACCATGGGACTTGCAGAGGAAGCACTGCCGCCTGGCCTGTCCGAGCCTGCGCAGAGTCTACAGGATCTCGCGCGGTTGCTCAGCTTCCCCCATTGCGGCGATCTCGTCGCCATCGGCGCCTGGAACGCCCGGGGACGAGTGGTGACCTTCGAGGACCAGCTCGCGACCCACGGCGGCGTGGGTGGGCCGCAGGATTACCCCTTCCTGCTCGTCCCGCCCAACGCCACGCTCGACGTGACGCACGTCACGCATTCGACACAGCTATACCCCTACTTCATCGACACCTACCACAAGGACGGGCGCGGATAGATTCGGGCCGTCAAGAAGGCCCCGACGGCGCGGGCGCGTTCCGCCGCCGTCACGAAGGTGGACGAAGGACGCGAAGCGGGAAAACACCAATCGCCTTCGCACTCTTTGTGCTTCGTACGCTTCGATAACCTTCGCGCTCTTCGTGTTCCAAGCGCTCCCCCCACGAGGCGAGAAACCCCGATTGTTTAGGTTCCTGTGACGAGCTACTTGACAGCGCCGAGCCCTTGCGGTAGAACTACTTTGATGGGTATCGAATTAGTTTTAGGAGGCATGGAATGGTCGACGAAACGGTTATGCCCGAGTTGCTGGAGTTCTTCAAAGCGTTGGCCGAGCCGAAGCGGCTGCAGATCGTGGGGCTGCTGGCTCAAAAAGCGTACACGGGCGAACAGCTCGCGGCCCTGCTCGGCTTGAGCGAGGGCACCGTATCGCACCATCTCTCATACCTGGTGCACGCGGGGCTCGTCTCAGCCGAGGCTCAGGGATACTACAGCGTGTACACCCTGCGGCTGGATCGCATCCACGAAATCGCGGAACGCCTGTTGAACCGGGAGGAGTTGCCCAAGCTGGCGGCGGATGTGGACGTGGATGCCTACGACCGGAGGGTGCTGGAAACGTTCACAAACGCGGAGGGACGCATCAAGCAGTTCCCGGCCCAGCGCAAAAAGTTCGAAGTGCTCGTGCGGTACGTACTCAAGGCGTTCGAGCCGGGGGTGCACTACACCGGGCACGAGGTGAACGAGATCCTGTCGCGCTTCAACGAGGACACCGCGTACCTGCGCCGGAGCCTGGTCGACATGAAGCTGATGGCGCGCGAGCCGGATGGCAGCGTGTATTGGCGGGTGGATGCCTAGACAAAACCCTTCTTTGCCACAAAAAACCAAAGACGCCAAGGTTCACGAAGGCTTCTGAGCCGTAGTGGGTCCTGGCGTCTTTGACTCTCCGGGGTTACGGGCCTTATCCCGGCACCACCTGCACCCGGGTCAGTTCCTGGCCCTCGGGGTCAAGGAGGTGGACGGCGCACGCCATGCACGGGTCGAAGGAGTGAATCGTCCGCAACACCTCGACCGGCTTCTCCGGGTCTCGCACCGGGGTGCCGATCAGGGCCTCTTCCCAGGCGCCTCGGTCGCCGTTCACCCCTCGGGGCGACCCGTTCCACGTGCTCGGCACGATCATCTGGTAGTTGTCGATCTTGCCGTTCGTGACCGTCAGCCAATGACCTAAGGCACCCCGCGGCGCCTCGGTGACCCCCCAACCACTCCAGGTCGCGGGCCACGTGGCCGGCTCCCACTTCGCCGCGTTGTGGATCGCCAGGTTCCCGTTGAGCATGTTGTACTCGAGTTGGCCCACCCAGTCATGCAGTTGCTCGGCGACCAGCTGCGTCTCGATGCCGCGTGCCGCGACCCGTCCCAAGGTCGAGAAGAGCGCGGCTGCCCCGACGCCCAGGGAGGCGAGCAGGTTGTCGATCAGCGCGCGGGCCCTGGTGTGGCCCGCTGCATAGGCCACGACCATACGCGCCAACGGCCCAACCTCCATCGGCGCGCCGCCATAACGGGGGGCCTTGAGCCACGAATACTTCTCGTACCCGCTGACCAGGTCCCATGGAGGCGTGGGCCCCGTGTAGTTGGGATTCGTAATGCCTTCGTGAGGGTGCTTGCCGGCCGCATTCCCTTCGGGATAGTCGTACCAGGAGTGGCTGATGTACTCCTGGATGAGGTTCTGGTCTACGGGCTGGGGCGCGGAGCCCACATTCTTGTTCATCACGATGCCCTGGGGCAGCCAGAGGCTGGCAGAGCTGCCGGTGTTGTCCTGGGGGAAGTCGCCCACCGACAGGAAGTTGCCGACGCCCCCGCCGAAGGTGGCCCACTCCGGATAGTACGAGGCGACCATCAACAGGTCGGGCAGGTACACCCGGGTCACGAAGTCATACGCCTTCGCCGTGAGCTCCTTCAACTGGGCGATGCGGCCCTCATTGAGCGCAGCCGGGCTGGTTGGATGCACCGGCAAGGCCATGCCTCCGACGAGGTAGGTCTGCGGATGCGGGTTCTTGCCCCCGAGGATCGCGTGCATCTTGATGATCTCGCGCTGCCAGTCCAAGGCTTCGAGATAATGTGACACTGCCACCAGGTTCGCCTCGGGAGGGAGCTTGTAGGCGGGATGGCCCCAATAGGCATTCGCAAAAATGCCGAGCTGACCGCTGGACGCAAAGGTGCTGAGCCGCGATTTGACTGCGGCGAAGTACTCCGGGCTGCTATTGGGCCAGTCGGACAACGACTGCGCCAGGCGGCTGGCAGCAGCCGGGTCGGCCCCCAGCGCACTGACCAGGTCAACCCAATCGAGTGCGTGCAGGTGATAGAAGTGGATCGTGTGGTCCTGGATGAATTGAATCGCTTCCAGGATGTTGCGCACGAGCCGGGCGTTGTCGGGAACCGTGATGCCCAACCCGTTCTCCACCGCCCGCACGGAGGCGATGGCATGGACCGTGGTGCAGACGCCGCAGACGCGTTGGGCGAAGACCCAGGCGTCGCGCGGATCGCGGTTACGCATGATCGCCTCGAGGCCGCGGAACATCGGTCCCACGCTCCAGGCGTCGGTGACCCGCCCGTCCTTGATCTGCACCTCGATGCGCAAATGGCCTTCGATACGGGTGATAGGATCGATCGCCACCCTGACAGGGGCCGGCCCCGCACTGCCCGGGCCGCTGACCAACGGTAAGAATCCTTTAGGCATACTCTGCTTCCTTCATCTCAAAGCCGCGCGTGCTCACGCGGGCAGCGGTAGATGCTTGTAGAAGGGCGTCTCGGCGTCCCAGAAATTGACGCCCGTGCAGCCCACGCAGCCGTGGCCCGCACCGATGGGCCAGTTCGTGCCCTCGTTCCACTTCACGATGGCGCAGTTTGACTTCGTCTCCGGCCCCCGGCAGCCCATCTTGTACAGGCACCAGCCGGCCTGGTGGTGCTCGTCGCCCCAGGCTTCCACAAACTCCCGCTTGTCATAGTGCTCGCGCCGCGGGCACGTGTCATGGATCAGGTCGCCGTACGCAAACAGCGGACGGTCCTGGTCGTCAAGGTCCGGCAATTTGCCGTAAGTCAGGAGATACACGATCGCCGCAGTCAGGTTGACCACGTTCATCGGGCAGCCCGGCAGGCTCAGGTGGTTCTTCAGGCCCGGCAGGATCTGCTTGACGCCGGCCGCGTTCGTCGGGTTGGGCGCTGCAGCAGCAATGCCGCCCCAACTCGAACAGGTGCCGGTCGTGATCACGATCCCGGCCTTGCTGCAGACCTCGGTGACAATCTGCTCGGCGGAACGGCCACCGATGACACAGTAGGGGCTTTGCGCGCCACGGGGGATCGAGCCCTCGATGACCACGATGTACTGGCCAGGGTATTGGGCGACCGTGTCCTCGAGCCCCTTCGTCGCCAGCTTACCCGAAGGCACCATCAGCGTCTCATGATAGTTGACCGAAAGCGTCTCCAGCAGGATCTGCGACACGCTGGGGTTGAAGGCGTGCAGGAAGGACTCCGTGTCGCCCGTGCAGCCCTGGAACTCCAACCACACCAGGGGCGGGCGGGCTGCAGCGGCGGCGGCCGGTCTGACCAGCTGTGTGGCCGATGGCGCGCCGAGCGCCTTCAGATCAGCTGCGGAGAGGTTCTCCAAGCCGAGAGCCTGGGCGATGCGCGGGCCCTCGGTCGCAGGCAGTGCCAGGGTGGCTGTCATCAGGGCGCAGAACTTCAGAAAACCGCGGCGCGAGACGCCGCGTTGCTTGAGTCGTTGTTCGAGTGATTGTTGCTCGGACATAAGTAGCCTCCTACGGTCGATCATTGCGTTCCGTGGTCGTCGTCCGTCGCGGTCGGCCGGGGTGTACGCGTCGGCGTCGCGCTCGGCGCGAGGCGTCCGGGTCGGGGTGAAGGTGGCAGTTGGCCGGCGCGTTTGTGTCGGGGTGGGCGTCTTCGTCGCGGCGCGGACCGACGTGGGGGTTGCCGTGACGGCAGACGAGCCGCCGTCGTCGTCCTCGCCCTTCGTCAGAATGCGGATGTAGGTTGCGTCGACCGTGCTGCCGGTGCCGCGCACGCCCAACACCCACACCTGCGAGTGCTCGCCCAGCAGGCCCGGCTGCTCCAGCCAGGTGATCGAAGTCACACGCACCGTCCGCCCGCTCACCTTCCAGTTGCCCTGGTAGTTCCCCGACTCGGGATAGTCCCCCACCTCCCCGAGGAACGCGAACCGGTTCACCGGGGCGGGCAAAGGCCAGGGCGTCGGCGTGGGCCGCGAGGCTCCCGGCGCGGTAGGGCTGGCTGTCGGCGCAGCGTTCGTCGCGGTCGGCGTGGCGGTCGGCCCCGGCTGAGTTGCCGTCGCGGTCGGCGTCCAGGTCGCCGTCGGTCCGGGCTGAGTCGGGCTTGGCGTCGGCGTATTGGTCGCCGTGGCCGCGATGGGCGTGTTGGTTCGGGTCGGGGTCGGCGTGTTCGTGACGGCTGCGGCCGGGAAGTCGTTGGGATCACCCGGGAACCTAATGGCGTTGATTTCGGCCAGATTGGTGAAGCCGTCCTTGTCCGAGTCAAGCTGTTCGATAGCCGTAAAGCTGTGGCCCGCATTCTTGTAGTCGGCGGCGTACGGGTTCAGCGCGTAACCGCCGGACGGGTGGCACAGCAGACAGCTGTCGAGCTTGGTGCCGATGATGTTGGGATACTGGTTGTTGGCGGCTGAGAGGTAGCTGCTGTACGCGCTCACCTGCTGCGCATTGACCAGCAGGCCGGCCAGGCCCGCAAGCAGCAGGAACGCGGCCAGATATAGCAGTCGCACCGCCAAGCGCTGGCTCTTAGGTCTCATAATGGATTCTTCCTGTCAGAGGGTGGCGAGGCAGAAGATGGGCGCCTCGACTTTCCGTTTGCTCCGCGTCTGGCAAGTCGTGTGAATGGACGGAGCTGTGTAACTTAAGTGCCAAACGGACGGAAACGTAAGAGGTTACGGAAGTACGATACAAAAATGACGAAATCTGTGGAGAGTTAAGAGTACTGACGAATGGATGGCACCGCCGTGCGCTCGACCTTGGGCTTCGGCATCGCTACGTAAGAAACAACCGAAGGTGACGGGTTTTGTTGAGTTGCGACAGATCGAAACTGGGCGTCTGCATGGTCAGGATCGGGAATCCAGCCCACCGTGCGCCACCGGCAAGCGGCCTAGTGTATACAACCACCGCACAAACTTAGTGCGTTCTCTGCACCAACTCAAGTGCAGTGACGAGCCAAGGTCGGGGTGCTACAGACACGAACGCTTGCCAGATGAAGCGGTCCGCCACTAAGGGGGAAAGATGAAACTTCTTCACATCATCGCGTCTCCGCGCGAAGACAGATCTAATACTCTCCGGGTCGCGAATGCCTTCCTCGAAATCGTCAAGGCCAGATATCCGGACGTTTCGATCGAAGCGATCGATTTGTTCGTGCGCGACCTGCCGGCCGTTGCCGGAGACAACATCGAGAGCAAATACACGCTCATGGTGGGCGAGCGGATCGATAAGCGCCACCAGGAATCATGGCGGCAAATCGAACTCGAAATCGAGCGCTTCCTCGCCGCCGACATCTACCTGCTCTCCACGCCCATGTGGAACCTCAGCATCCCGTACGCGCTGAAGTACTACATCGATGCACTGGTCCAGCCGGGCTACCTATTCAGGTACAACGAGAAGGGCCAGGCTATCGGGCTCGCGACGGGGAAGAAAATGGTTTGCGTGACGAGTCGCGGCGGCGATTATTCCGACAGGAGCTACCTGAAATCCTACGATTTCCAGGAGCCGTACCTGCGCGCAATCTTCGGATTCGTCGGCATAACGGATATCCATTTCGTGAACGCCCAACCGATGGACATCACCGTCGAACTGCGCGAGGCCGCGCTTCAAGCCGCGCTCGCAGAGGTCCGAAGTTTAGCGGGCGGCCACGATTGGGAGACGACGGGCCACTCCAACAGGGTTGAGAATCCCGAGCAACTAAAACCGGCGCCGCTCAATGCCCCGCCGGCCGCCTGACGATCGTCCTCGCCGTCCGGGTCAGCCACAACGCAACCGCAAGGAGCACGAGGCCGGCCGCGTCAAACATGACAAAGCGGGTCAGGGACGCGCGCGCCAGGCCGACCGCCGCCGGTAGCGACAACAAAATGAGGCTCTCGCCGGTCAGGCCAATGGCCTGCATGGCGAGAGCCTCCCAAAGAGACACCCGGCGGCGTGCCGGATGCCACAGTGCGACAGCATACGGCACGTTCCACATCAGGAACAAGAGGCCGATGCCCCTCACAGCCGCCTCGCCCGCCGCTCCGCGAAGCTCAAAGCCTACCACATACGTCGCCGGGTCCAACAGAAAGGCGACCCCGCACTGCACATTCCACGCCAGCACGACCGCAATGCAGATGCGCGCCAGCAGGATGCGACGCGCATCTGACGGCGCTCCGGACGCGGCCAGGCTCACGCGATCGTCACTTCCGGGCACAAATACACGTCCTGGATCGCGTTCAGGATCTCCACGCCTTGCGCCATCGGCTTCTGGAACGCCTTGCGACCGCTAATCAGCCCGGTGCCGCCCGCACGCTTGTTGATCACCGCAGTCTTCACCGCCTCGGCCACGTCGTTCTTGCCCGACGGCCCGCCGGAATTAATCAAGCCGATACGGCCCATGTAATTGTTGAGCACCTGGTAGCGCGTGAGGTCGATCGGATGGTCCGAAGCCAGATCGGTGTACATCCGCTCGTCGAGTTTCCCGTAGCTCGAATCGGCCAGGCGCAGCGCCTTGTACCCGCCGTTGTTCTCGGGCAACTTCTGCTTGATGATGTCCGCGCCAATCGTTGCGCCCAGGTGGTTCGCCTGCCCCGTCAGGTCTGCCGAGGTGTGATAGTCGACGCCGCCGGTCTTGAAGGCATTGTTGCGGGTATAGCACCACAGGATGGTCGCGAGGCCGAGGTTGTGCGCTTCTTCGAACGCCTCGCTCACCTCCGTGATCTGCCGGGTCGAGTTCTCGGAGCCGAAGTAGATGGTGGCACCGACCGCCACCGCGCCCATGTCCCAGGCTTGCCGGATGTGCGCGAAGAAGATCTGGTCGAACTTGTTCGGATAGGTCAGCAGCTCGTTGTGGTTGAACTTAACGATGAAGGGTATCTTGTGCGCGTACTTGCGCGCGACAGAACCGAGCGCACCAAACGTCGAAGCAACGGCGTTGCAGCCGCCCTCGATCGCCAGGCGTACGATGCTCTCGGGGTCGAAGTAAATCGGGTTGGGCGCAAACGAGGCACCGGCCGAGTGCTCGATGCCCTGGTCGACGGGCAGGATCGAGAGGTAGCCCGTGTTGCCCAATCGCCCGTGTGAGAACATGCTCTGCATGGAGCGAAGCACCTGCGGGGTACGGTCGGTGTTCGAGAAGACCCGGTCGATGAAATCGGGACCGGGCAGCTGAAGCCGCTCCTTCGCCACCTTGGGAGTGTTAAAGCCCAGGTAGTGCTGCGCCTCGTTGCCTAAGCACGCCTCGATTGCTCTGATGTCAAATGCCATGATGGACCTCCTGCATTCAAATGCCTGTCTCGCGACGACCAACGAGCCGATTATGACACAGTCCAGGGTCAACAACAAGTGATATTCAGTACCCCTGCCCGCGCATCGGGGCACGGGGCGGGGAAACGATACCCTATTGACAATAACAAATAACCTCGCTATTATGTTCAGCAGCAGGACTATACGAAGAAGTTTAACGCTCTAGTCGCGGAGGCGATCATGTCCGTTGAACAGCCCTTCTTGTTCGAGGTTGACGCGGAGAAACCGTCAGATTTGCTGCACGGGCTGGCGCCCGATTCTACCGAGGCGCTGCCGGAAGAGCCGGCCGGCGCAGACCAGGAGCTCATGGTGGATGCGATGCCCGAAGACAGCGTGGTGGTTGCGGCGACCGTGCCCGCCGGCGTCGATGCCGGTGCGCCGCTGAGCGACACGGCCCGGGCGTTCGGCCAGCACATGCTGCGCCAGGGCTTCTCCGACAATACGATCAAGGCATTCCAGGCGGACCTGCGCCTGTTTGCCCGCCATGTGGGTGAGAACAAGGCGGTCGGCCAGATCGGGCAGAGCGACCTCGAGGACTTCATGGCCTGGCTGCGGGCTGAGCGGGGCGTCCCTTGCAGCCCCAAGTCCTACGCACGGCGGCTGACCACGCTGAAGGTGTTCTTTGGTTGGCTGCGAGCGGCCGAGGTGCTCGACAAGGATCCTGCCGCCCCCCTCGTCCACGTCCACCCCACGACGCCCATGCCGGAAATCCTCTACGACGGGCAGGTGAACGACCTGCTCGCGATTACCCGAGACTTACTCTGGGCGCCGAAACCGGACGCGCGGCCGTATTTGCTGTTAACGCTGCTGCTGCAAACCGGAATCAAGAAGGGCGAGTGCATGGAGATCAAGCTCGAGCACATCGACGTCTCCAACCCCCAGGCGCCCGTGCTCTACATCCGCTATCTCGATCCCCGGAAAACGCTGAAGGAGCGCCGGTTGGCGCTTGGCCCGAATTTCGCACCCGCCTACCGCCAGTACCTGCGGGAGTACCAGCCCAAGGAACACCTCTTCGAGTGCACCGCACGAAATCTGGAGTACGTGCTGGAGGAGGCCGCCGGCCTCGCGCACATTCCGGGTGGATGCTCTTTCGAGCAGCTGCGCTGGACCTGCGCGGTGCGCGACTATCGGAATGGGATGGCGGCAGACCAGCTGCGCCAAAAGCTGGGACTGTCGATGATTACGTGGCGCGAGACGCTGCCCAAGATTCAGAAGCTGGCACGGCCGGCGCTGTAGCTCGGGCAGATGCGCCCGCCGAGGAAGACTTAGGGGGTGGGAGTGGGGGCCGGGGTGCGCGGCGCGCCGGAATTGGTCAGCGGGAGCAGCAGGGTGAGCAGGGCCGCATACTGCTCGTGCGCGTCGAGATAGGTCCCGCTCCACCCGCCCACGGCATACAGCTTGTTGTTCAACGGCGTCACCGCCAGATTGCGCCAGGCGCCGCCTACCGGCGTCCCCAATCGCGACCAGGCGTCCAGGCGCACATCATATTGCTCGTTGAACGCATCCCCATCGTCGCCGCCGCCCAGCGCAAACACCTGATTGCCCGCTGCAGCCACGCCGAGGCCCGACCGCGGCTGCTTGAGAGACGCCTTACGCTGCCAGGGCGAAGCTTTGGCCGAGTCGGCCCGGGGGTCGAACGCCAGGAGATCGGCGAGATCACTGCGGCCGTCCGTGCCGCCGACGACGTAGACCGTGTCCTTCACAGCCGCCGCGCCCGCAAAGCCGCGCGGGCCGGGCATGGCCGGCCCTTCGGTCCAGCTGCCCGCGGCCGGGTCGAAGATTAAGGTTTCTCTCCTGTAGGTCCCACCGTCCCAGCCCCCGAACAGGTACAGCTTGCCGTTCCACACGGCCAGCGCGTACGCGGCCAGCGGGCGGGGCAGGTCGGGTCCCTTCGACCAGGTATCGGAGGCCGGATCGTAGATCTCCAACGCGCCGCTGACACCCCCATTGGGCGTCGAGCCGCCCGGCACGTAGATCTGGCCGCCCAGCCAGCCGGCCCCGACATTGGCGACGGGTGAAGGCTTGGGCGCACCCGACAGCCACCCATTTGTCTTGGGATCATAATATGTGACTTCGCCGGTGACGCCGTCCGCCGTTTCGCCACCAATCGCATAGACACGCGCTGCCGTCGGTGGTCAGGGCAAGCCGGCTGCGTGGGACTGGGAGGGGCGAGCCGGCCGTCCAGCGCTGGACGGCGACGCGAGGCGGGGCGGCCACCTGGGTGCGGCCGGTGTCGGTGAAAGCGGTGAAAGCTGCGGCTGCGCTGCGGGCGTTCAGCCAGGAGGGCGCAAGCGCGCCGAGCACGGCCAGGGCCAGCGCGGCGACCAGGAGACCCTGCTGCCAGGCGGCGGCGGGTTTGTGCATGGGCGCATGCGGCATTAGCTCGGGCAGGGAGATGGGCGGGAGCACCAGCGCGGCCGATGCGGGTTCGACGGCGGGCTCGGGAGCCAGCGCCTCCTGCACCTCGCCCGGGACGTGGACCCACCCGCGGCGGACCGCCTCCATCGTAGCCTCGGTGCGCGACTGGACGCCCAGCTTCTCAAAGATGTTGCGCAGGTGGACCTTGACCGTGTTCGGGCTAATGCTGAGATCGCGCGCGATCTGCTGGTTCGTCGCGCCCGTGGCGACCAGCTTGAGGACTTCGAGCTCGCGCTCAGAGAGAACGTCGTAGTTTTCCGATACAGTCATGCCGTAACGGGAGTAGATCGAACCACAAGACACCAAGACACGAAGAGCACAGAGACCTTTAGGAATCTCTGTGCCTTGGTGCCTTTGTGGTTTGCGCTGTCTATGCCCAGGTCATCAGTTGGGTTGCGAACGGGTTGGGTAGGTTCGGATGCTGCGGGCGGGCGCGCACGCCATAGGCAAAGCGGCCGCTCTCGGGCACGTCGAACGCCTTCTCGTAGCACAGCCCCCCGTCGGCGGCGCCCGCGCGGTCCATGAGCAAGGCAACGGACTCCATTGGCCCATCGTTCCCCTCGCGCACGCAGACCAGCTCCACGGCGATGTCGTCGGGCCCAAGCGCGCCCGGCTGCAGCGTCGCGCGCACCACGAGCGGCTTGCCGATCGTCATCTCACCCCGCTCGGGACCGGTCGCGGTAATTGCGACCTGCGGCCAGGCTCCCTCGACGCGGCGCGTCCCATTCGGCAAGGTCTGCCGCCGCCTTGCTGTTGTCGGCATAGACGCGGCTGCCCAGCTCGCCCGCAGGGATGTAGAACTTACGCAGGTAATCCTTAAGCATCCGGTCGAAGCTGAAGTCGGGCGCGACGGTCATGATGGACGCCCGCATAATCTTCAGCCAGCCCTCGGGAATCCCTTGCTCGTTCCGCCGGTAGTAGGTCGGGACAATCAGGTTTTCCAGGATGGCATACAAGGATAGCGCATCGGCCTCGTCCTGCGCGGCCTCGTTGGGATACTCACGCTCCGCGCCGATCGCCCAGCCGTTGGTCCCGTCGTAGGATTCGCGCCACCAGCCGTCGAGCACGCTGAAGTTTGGCGCGCCGTTCAGCCCTGCCTTCTCGCCGCTGGTGCCGCTCGCTTCGAGTGGGCGCCGGGGGTTATTCATCCAGACGTCGACGCCCGAAACGAGATGGCGCGCGATGTTAGTGTCGTAGTCTTCGACAAACACGATCCTCCCCTGGAAGCCCGGCTGCTGGCTGTACTGGTACACCTGCTGGATGAACGCCTTGCCGGGCTCGTCCGCGGGGTGCGCCTTGCCGGCGAAGATCAGCTGGACCGGCCGGTCTGGGTCGTTCAGGATTTTCTTGAGCCGCTCGGGATTGCGGAACATGAGCGTCGCGCGCTTGTAGGTCGCAAAGCGCCGGGCAAAGCCGATGGTCAGCGCAAAGGGGTCGAGCCCGGTTGCGGCCGCGTTGACGTCGGCGGGCGGCGCGCCGGTGCGCAGCAGCTGCACGGCCAGCCGCTCGCGCACGAGTGCCAGCATTTCTTCCTTAGCAGCCTGGTGCTGGCCCCACAGTTCCTCGTCCAGGATGTCGGCTACGCCCGCCCACGTCGAGCGCTCGTCGATGTCGTCGCGCCAGTTCGGGTTCAAATACTGGTCGAGCAGCGCAATCAGGCCGGGATGCGCCCAGGTGTCGGTGTGGACGCCGTTCGTGACGTGGTCGATCGGCACTTCCGGCTCGGGCAGGCTGGGCCAGAGCGAATTCCACATGTGCCGCGACACCTGGCCGTGCAGCTCACTGACGCCGTTGGCCAGGCCCGCGGTCTTGAGCGCCAGCACCGTCATGCTGAACTGGGGACCCCAGGTATAGTCATAGCGGCCCAGAGCCAGGAAACGGTCGCGGTCCATGCCCATGCGATCCCAAAAATGGCCGAAGAAGCGATCCATGAGGTCGAAGCCGAACGCGTCGTTGCCGGCGGGCACGGGCGTGTGGGTCGTGAAGAGCGCGTTGGAGCGGCACGCCCAGAGCGCCGCGTCCGGTTCGAGGCCGCCCTCCTGCACCAGCTCGCGGATGCGCTCGAGCTGCAGGAATGCCGCGTGACCCTCGTTCATGTGCCAGACCGAGGGATTGATGCCCAACGCGCGGAGCGCCCGGACGCCGCCGATGCCCAGGACAAACTCCTGCGAAATGCGGATCTGCACGTCGCCGCCGTAGAGGCGCGCGGACAGCTCGCGGTCGGCGGGCGCGTTCTGCTCGACGTCCGTGTCCATGAGATAAATGGGGATGCGGCCGACCTGGATGCACCAAACCTTGGCGTAGACCCGGCGACCGGGAAGGTCGACGAAGATCAGCACTTGTTCGCCTTTGGGGTTGGTGGCGGGCCGCGCCGGCACCTCGGCGAAGTCCAGCTTCTCGTAGATGGCATGCTGCCGCCCGTCGGCATCGATGCGCTGCTGGAAGTAGCCTTGCGGATACAGGAAGCCCACGGCCACGAACGGCAGACCGAGGTCGCTAGCGGTCTTGCAATGGTCGCCCGCCAGGATGCCCATGCCGCCGGAATAGATGGGCAAGCTCTCGTGCAGCCCGAACTCGGCGCAGAAATAAGCGATAGTCCGGTTTTCTTGCTGCCCGTAGTGCCGGGCGTACCAGGTGGCGCCGGGCTCCGGATGCATATACTCGTCGAAGGCCCGCATGACGGCCTCGTAGCGCGCAAGGTAGCTGGGATCAGACGCCGCGGCATCGAGGCGGCCCTGGCTCACCAGACGCAGGAACTTGACGGGGTTATGATTGACCCGCTTCCAGACCTCCGGATCGATATCCTGGTACAGCGCCTCGGCGCCCGGGTTCCAACTCCACCAGAGGTTATAGGCCAGCTCGGAAAGCCGCGCAATCTTGGGATCAGGGGCCGAGTAAACTGCAACGTGCCCTAAAGTCTTCACAGAGTTCTCCTTCAGTGAATCAGCACCCCGCCCTGGGGCGAGGCGAACACAATACGTCCGATCATTTTAGCAGAAAGCGGCCTTCTCGCAAGAAAGTTGTGCGGCGGCAGGAATCCCGGATCGAGCGTGACGTGTTACAATGGGCAGACTTAACCATCTGGAGGGTGTCCATGGCTGATGCCGATGCTCCGTCAGGCCGCCGCTATCATTATCCCGCACAGCCGCCGCGCCCCAAGCGCTACCTGCTCATGTACAAACCATACGACGTCCTTGCGGAGTTCGGCGACGTACCGGGCAAGGAAACGCTCGGCAAGTACGTCCCGATCCTCGGGCTCGAACCGGCCGGGCGGCTGGACCAGGACAGCGAAGGGCTGCTGCTGCTCACCGACGACGGCGAGTTGGCGCACCAACTGACGCATCCCCAGTTTCACGTGCCGAAGACCTACCTGGTGCAGGTGGAAGGCGCACCGGGCAAGGAAAGCCTGGAGAAGCTGCGCCGGGGCGTGCTGGTCAAAGGTGAGACGACAGCCCCTGCAGAGGTCGAACTACTCGAGCGCACCCCAGACCTGCCGCCGCGCCAGCCGCCGGTGCGGGAGGACGTGGAGACGAGCTGGCTGCGCGTCGTGCTGCGCGAAGGCAAAAAACGGCAGGTGCGCCACATGACCGCGGCAGTCGGACATCCGACGCTGCGTTTGGTGCGGGTGGCCATCGGGCCGCTGACCATGCGCGGGCTGGCGCCGGGTGAATGGCGCGAGGCCGAGGGTGAGGAGCTGGCCAAGCTGCAGCGGGTGATGCGGTCGGTGGCAGAAGACTCACAGCAGCGCCCGTCGCGGGCGAAGAGGGTCAGTATCGGGACGCGCGGGGCAGGGTCACGCGGCAAGCGGTCAGCGCGAGCGGAGGACATGGAAGAGTACACGCATAGCGCAGTTGGGCGAGGCGATGGCTCGCGGCGAGCTGACCTCGCGCGGCATCGTCGAGGCGTATCTGAGGCGGATTGCCGAGATTGACCAGGACGGTCCGCGCCTGAACTCGGTGATCGAGGTGAACCCGGACGCGCTGGACATCGCAGACGAGTTGGATCGGGAAAGACGCGACCGGGGCCCTCGCGGTCCGCTCCACGGCATCCCGATTCTCGATTAAGGACAACATCGACACCGCGGATCGCATGCAGACCACCGCGGGCTCGCTGGCGCTCGCCGGCCACCGTGCAAAGGAAGACTCGGCCGTCGCGGCGAGGCTTCGAGCGGCCGGCGCCGTGATCCTCGGCAAGACGAACCTGAGCGAGTGGGCCAACTTCCGCTCGAACCACTCCTCCAGCGGATGGAGCAGCCGCGGCGGCCAGACTCGCAACCCCTATGCCCTGGACCGCAACCCGTGCGGCTCGTCCTCGGGCTCCGGCGTCGCGGTGGCGGCTAACCTGTGCGCTGCCGCAGTTGGAACGGAAACGGACGGCTCGATCATTTGCCCCTCGCAGACATGCGGCATCGTCGGGATCAAGCCGACGCTGGGGTTGGTCAGCCGGGCGGGCATTATCCCGATTGCACACAGCCAGGACACGGCCGGTCCGATGGCGCGCACGGTTGCAGACGCTTCCCTGCTGCTGGCCGCCATTGCGGGCGGCGACCCGGCCGACCCGGCTACGACGGCCGCGCCCGGGCAATTTCCCACGGACTATGCGGCGGCGCTGCGCCCGGATGGGCTCCGCGGCGCCCGCATCGGCGTCGCCCGCGCCTTCTTCGGCTTCAGCCCCGCCGTAGACGCGATCATGGAGGCGTGCATCGCCGCGCTGCGGGATGCGGGCGCCGAGATCGTCGATCCGGTCGAGGTCGCCCACGTCAAGGAGCTGGGCGAGACGGAGATGGAAGTCCTCCTGTACGAGTTCCATGCCGACCTGGACGCGTATCTCGCGAGTCACGACGGCGAAGTGCGCTCGCTCGCCGAGGTCATCGCCTTCAATGCCGCCCACGCCGACGAAGTCATGCCCTACTTCGGCCAGGAGTTGATGGAGAAGGCACAGGCGAAGGGCCCGTTGGCGGAGGAGAAGTACCTGCAGGCGCTGGCGGCCAACCATCACCTGTCGCGTGAGGAAGGGATCGACGCGACGCTGGCGCAGCCACAATCTCGACGCGATCGTCGAGCCGTCAGGCGGGCCGGCCTGGCTGACCGACCACATCAACGGCGACCATTACACCGGGGGAAGCTCGTCGCCGGCCGCTGTCGCCGGCTACCCGAGCATCACCGTGCCTGCCGGCTATGTGCGCGGGCTGCCCGTCGGCCTCTCGTTCGTCGGCCCGGCCTGGAGCGAGGCGAAGCTGATCCAGGCTGGCGTATGCCTTCGAGCAAGCCACGCAGGTGCGGCGTCGCGCCCGAGTTTCTGCTGCGTATGGCTACGGTGCAGCATAATTTGCCGCTGAGCCGCGGACATAGCTGCACGGTCGCATGATGACGCAGACCGGACACGCTTTGCCTGATCCTGCCGCTCCACGCACCGAACACGCCTACTGGCCCTATCTTTATGTCAATCTGGCAACGCTGATGTGGGCGGGGAACATGACGCTGGGCCGCGCGCTGCGCGGGCAGATCGGGCCGTTTGCGCTGACCGCGGCGCGTGTGCTCATCGCCTCGGATCCTGCTCTTGCTCCTTTTCCGGCGGCTGCCGGCCGCGGAGCGGCGGGTGGGACAGGACGGCCCCCTGCTGATCGGCATGGCCCTCACCGGCATCGTCGGCTTCCCCATCCTGCTCTACTACGCGCTGCGCTTCACCACCGCCACCAATGCTGCGCTGATCAACGGCACGGGCCCGCTGGTCACCGCGGCGCTGGCCGCCGTCTTGCTGCACGAACGCCTGCGCCCCGCACAGCTTGCCGGTGCGGCCCTGTCGCTCTCCGGCGTCGCACTGGTGATTGGCGTGGGGGTAGGAGGGTTCGCGGGCGGGCTGAATCGCGGCGATGCGATCATGCTGCTCGACGCCGCGATCTGGGCGCTGTATTCGATCATGGGCCGAGTGGTGATGCGGGGGCGCAGCAACCTGTCGGCGACCGCCTTTGCCACCTGGTTCGCGCTGCCGCCGCTGCTGGTGGCCGCTGCCTTCGAATGGCGCACCGCGCCACCCGACCTGACACCGGCCGGTGTGCTCGGCGTGCTGTATATCGGCGTGTTTGCCGCGTTCGTAGCCGTCATCCTGTGGAACGAAGGCGTGCGGCGCACGGGTCCGACGGGCGCGATGGCGTTCTACAATATGCTGCCCGTGTTCGGCGCGCTGCTCGGCGCGCTTGTTCCTGGGCGAGCGCCTGGCGCCCCTGCAAGTGGCCGGCGCCGGCCTCGTCGTGCTTGGAGGATTGATCAGCGCCCTATGGAAGACTTCTCTCTCACCGAGACGCGTGCCAGGCGTTTCGCCGCGCTAGCCCTCAACTTGCATCGGCCGCGAGTATCCCTACCACCCGGCGCACACCATCAATGGCCCAGCCGACGTCCGCCGGCCCCGTGAAATGCACCCCGCCTTCTACGGCTGCTTCGACTGGCACTCGGCGGTGCATGGCCATTGGCTGCTGGTGCGGGTGCTGCGGCAGCGCCCCGGCGTCGCCAACGCCCGAGATATCCGGGCAGCGCTGAACGATCACCTCTCGGAAGAGAACCTGGCCGCCGAACTGGCCTACTTCGAGGAGCCGGGCCGGCAGGGGTTCGAGCGGACGTACGGGTGGGCCTGGCTGCTCAAGCTGGCGGAGGAGCTGGCGGGGTGGGAGGATGCGGACGGCCGCGGCCTGGTCCGCCGCACTGGAGCCGCTGGCCGAGCTCATCGAGCGGCGTTATCTCGACTTCCTGCCGCGCCAGGTATACCCCATCCGCACGGGCGTCCACCCGAACACCGCCTTCGGCCTGACGTTCGCGCTGGACTACGCCCGGGCGCTGGGACGTTACGAACTGGCGTCATTGGTCGAGGCCCGCAGCCGCGACTACTACGGCGGCGACGCAAGTGCGCCGGCCGGGTGGGAGCCGGGCGGGAACGAGTTCTTCTCGCCGTCGCTGATGGAAGCCGACCTCATGCGCCGGGTGCTGGCGGCCGGGGAGTATCAGCCGCTGGCTCGACCGCTTCTTGCCCAACCTGCGTGCAGAACGGCCGCGGGCGCTCCTCGAACCCGCGGCGGTCACCGACCGCTCTGACGGACAGCTGGTGCACCTCGACGGGTTGAACCTGAGCCGAGCCTGGTGCATGTGGTCGATTGCGACCGTCCTTCCAGCGGGTGATGCGCGACGGACAATCCTTGCGGCGGCGGCCGAGAGGCATGCAACAGCCGGCCTGGCGGGGGTCGACAGCGGGGAGTACATGGGTGACCATTGGCTGGCGACGTTTGCGGTCGCCATGCTGGATGCAGCGGACCAATTCGTGCGAACAGGGGAGTGAAGACCATGACACCGACCTTCAAACAGCGACTTCAGGCGGGGGAGACCGTGGTTGGCCCGATCCTCGCCCTGCCCTGCCCCGACGTGGCCGACCTGCTCTCGCGCGTCGGGTTCGACTATCTGTGGATCGACCTGGAGCACTCGCCGATGGACGTCGGCGACGCCCAGATGCTGATCCAGGCCGCGGGCGACCGCTGCCCGTGCATCATTCGAGTGCCGGAAGTCAGCGAGGCGTGGATCAAGAAGGCGCTCGACACCGGGTGCGACGGGATCGTGATCCCGCAGATTCGGTCGGCGGCTGAGGCCCGAGCGGCGGTGGCCTGGTGCCAGTATCCTCCGGCGGGCAGGCGGGGCGCGGCTTTCACCCGGGCGCACGGGTTCGGGCTCAGCTTCGCAGAGTACGTGGACCGGGCGAACACGGATGTGGCAATCATCCTGCAGGTCGAGCACATCGACGCGGTCGACGACATCGACGCGCTGCTGCTGACGCCGGGCGTTGCGGCACTGTTCGTCGGGCCATTTGATCTTTCGGGCAGCATGGGGCTGTTGGGCCAGGTCGGGCACACGGACGTGCAGGCGGCAATCGACCGGGTCGTGCGCGCGGGGCGGGCCGCGGGAATGCCCTTGGGGTTGTTTGTTGCCGACCCGGCGGCCGCGCCCGCGGCTGTCGGACGGGGATTCAACATGATCGCGGTGGGCACGGACATGTCCTACCTGCTGAACGCGGGCCGGGCAGCCCTGGAAGCCGCCCGCGGGTAGGAAGGGGAAAGGCGACAGCAGCGAAACGCGGAAATCCAAAACGCGCAACACACGAAAGTCGTTAAGGAAAGCGCCATGTCAAGACCCAACGTCTTCATCACCCGCATCATCCCCGACAAGGGGCTCGACCTGATCCGGGAGTTCTGCGAGGTCGATCTGTGGACAGACGAACTGCCGCCCACGCGCGCGACCTTGCTCGAACGCGTCGCCGGCATCAACGGCCTGCTGAGCCTGCTGACCGACCGCATCGACGGCGAAATCATGGACGCGGCCGGCCCGCAGCTGAAGGTGATCTCGAACCATGCGGTCGGGTTTGATAACGTCGACGTGCCGGCAGCGACGGCCCGGGGCATCCCCGTTGGCAACACGCCCGGCATCCTGACCGACGCGACGGCGGACTTCGCCTTTGCCCTGCTCATGACAGCCGCACGTCGAGTCGTCGAGAGCGAGCGCTACGTGCGCGACGGCAAATGGAAGACCTGGGGGCCGTCGCTGCTGCTGGGGCAGGACATTCACGGCGCGACCCTGGGCCTGATCGGTTTCGGCAGGATCGGGCAGGCGATGGCGAAACGGGCGCAGGGATTCGACATGCGGGTGCTCTACTACGATCCGTCAAGCCCCGTCACCCATCCCGCGCTGCACGCGACGCCGGCCGGCCTGGAGACCTTGCTGGCCGAGAGTGACTTCGTCTCCATCCACACGCCGCTGACGCCCGAGACGCGCGGGCTAATGAACCGGGAGCGATTCGGCCTGATGAAGCCTACGGCGGTGCTTATCAACACGGCCCGCGGGCCGGTCGTCGACCCCGCCGCCCTGTACGATGCGCTCTCGGCCGGCCGCATCTTCGCGGCCGCGCTGGACGTGACGGACCCCGAACCGATCCCGTTCGACAGCCCGCTGCTGGCGCTCGACAACCTGGTGGTCGTCCCCCACATCGCCAGCGCCAGCGTGGCGACCCGGCAGAAGATGTCGCTGATGGCCGCGCAAAATCTGATCGCAGGGTTGCAGGGCGAGCGGCTGCCGAACTGCGTAAACCCGGAAGTGTATTCAGCACTGGCTTCGGCCACCTAACCACAAAGGCTCCAAGGCACGAAGGTGCACCAAGGCTTGCAGGAGACTCGCGCAGGCTCCGTGTCTTTGTGACTTTGTGGTTAGCACCGCCCGGCCTTCGCGCGGTTTTCCGCATTTGACAACCTTCTGTACTCTATGTTAGAGTGCCGCCCGTCATGAAGAACACCGGCCTGGTCCTCGTCCTTATTAGCAAGCTCCTCGTTCTTGAGGAGCTAGTTCCACTTGGGAGGACCTGCTAAGGCCGAACTGAGCCAAAGTAGACCCTGAAAGCCGCAGAGGGCCTCCCAGACCGGGAGGCCCTCTTTAATTCCTGCCACCGCCGGCACCCTCAAGGCACTGACGCCCCCGCCGCAACGATGCTGTTGACTAACCACAAAAAAACTAAGACACAAAGGGGCACGAAGCCTACGGGTCGACTTTGTGGACCTTCGAGTCTTTGAGCCTTCGTGGTTAGCGTCTGTACCCCCTACGGCACTATTTTGGAGGTTTTACCATGCAACGCACCGGCGCTCAGATCATCTGGGAAAGTTTCATGCGGGAAGGCGTCGACGTCGTCTTCGGCTATCCGGGCGGCGCGATCATGCCGGCCTACGATGCCCTGCTCGACTACCCTGTGCACCACGTCCTCGTCCGGCATGAGGAGAACGCAGCGTTTGCGGCCGACGGCTATCCGCGAGCGTCGGGCCGGGTCGGCGTGTGCATGGCCACATCCGGGCCGGGCGCGACGAACCTGATCACCGGGCTGGCCGGCGCCATGATGGACTCGATCCCCGTCGTCGCCGTCACCGGGCAGGTCGCTTCCCCCTTCGTCGGCACGGACGCGTTCCAGGAGACCGATGTCACCGGCGTCACGCTCCCCATCACCAAGCACAACTACCTGATCAAGGACGTGGCCGACCTGCCCCTGGCCATGAAGGAAGCCTTCCACATTGCCCGCTCGGGCCGGCCCGGCCCCGTGCTGGTGGACGTGTGCAAAGACGTGCAGTTCAAATCGACCGAGTTCGACTACGATGCCATCCACCTGCGTCTGCCGGGCTACCGGCCCCACTTGCGCGGCCGCGCAGAGCAGGTGCGCAGGGCCGCTGCTTTCATCAACGCCTCGCAACGTCCCGTCATCCTCGCCGGCCACGGCATCATCCTCTCGGGCGCACACGACGAGCTCCGCACCCTGGCGGAAAAGGGCCAAATTCCAGTCTCCACCACGCTGTTGGGTATCGGCGCCATGCCGGAATCGCACCCGCTAAACCTGCGCATGATGGGCATGCATGGCGAGGCGTTCGTCAACCAGGCAATCCACAATGCCGACTTAATCATTGCGCTCGGCATGCGCTTCGACGACCGTGTGACCGGCAACCTGGCAACCTACGCGCAGAACGCGAACGTCATTCACGTCGACATCGATCCGGCGGAGATCGGCAAGAATGTCACGACCGACGTGGGCATCGCCGGCGACGTGCGCCAGGTGCTCCAGCAGTTGCTGCCCCTGGTCGAGACTAGCGACCGGAGCGGCTGGTTCAACCAGATCGAAGAGTGGCGCGTCGACTCTGCAGCGCGCGACATCCTGTCGAACGGGCACGATAAGGCCCCACACGTGCCCTACGTCGTGGACGCAATCCACAAGGCGACCCGCGGCGTGCACGCGACCATCGTAACCGACGTGGGGCAGCACCAGATGTGGACCGCGCAGTATTACCGGCACGACAACCCTAACCGGTTCCTGACATCCGGCGGCCTGGGCGCGATGGGCTACGGCCTCCCCGCAGCCATCGGCGCCAAGTTTGCCAGGCCGGAAGACGAGGTGTGGGCAGTCGTCGGGGATGGCGGCTTCCAGATGAGCATCCCGGAACTGGCGACTCTGGCGCAGGAAGGGCTGGGCGTGAAGATCGCGATCATGCGCAACGGCTATCTCGGCATGGTGCGCCAGTGGCAGGAACTGATCCACGGCAAGCGCTATTCGGAGGTCCAGATCAAAGCGCCCGACTTCCTGAAGCTGGCGGACGCCTACGGTATTGTCGGGATGCGGGCCACCAAGCGCTCAGAGGTCCACGACGTCATCGCCGAAGCCCGCTCCTTCGACGGGCCGGTGCTGATGGATTTCGTCGTAGAGCAGGAAGAAAACGTGTACCCGATGGTCGCACCGGGCAAATCGTTGAACGATATGCTGCGCCGGCCGATGAACGAGCGCATTGCGGCGGGATACTAACCACAAAGACACAAAGACGCGAAGCCTCGACGTGATGGTGCCTTTCTGTCTTTGTGTTGAGGCGTTGCTACTGGAGGATTTATGCCTTATATCGACCGAACCACGGGCCACCAGGCGCCGCACGTACTCGTGGCGCTGGTGGAGAACAAACCGGGCGTGCTGACCCGGGTGGCCAGCCTGTTCCGCCGCCGCGGCTTCAACATCGAGAGCCTGACCGTCGGCCACACAGACTCACCTGAGATCTCGCGCATGACGATTGTCGTCGACGCCAACAAGACGGACGCGACGATGGTCGAGCACAACCTGTTCAAGCTGGTCAACGTGATTGACGTGCAGGACGTGACCCGCCAGCCCGCGGTGCTGCGCGACCTGGCGCTGATCAAGGTCCGGGTGAACCAGCAGTCGCGCTTCGAGATCGTCCAGTTGGCCGACATCTACCGGGCGAAGGTGGTCGACGTCTGCTCGGATTCGATGATCCTGGAAGTGACAGGCCCCGAGGCCAAGATCGACTCCATCGCAGATATGCTGCAGCCGTACGGGGTCATCGAAATGGTGCGCACGGGGCTGGTGGCCATGGTGCGCGGCTCCGGGCATTTCACAGGCTTTGCGCCCGAACATTCAACCGGCGAAGAGGGCGAGAGCGAAGCCGAGTTGGCATACGCCGAGGCAGGCCCCCTGGACGACGATGCGCCGCTATCAAGACGGCTGGGCATGTAGGATTTGTAGCCGCGAGCTTCAGCTCGCCATCGCATGCAGCTATGCGCAAGCTGAAGCTCGCGCTACCAACTCTCATCAGGAGCTTATTCGTGGCAAACATTTATTATGACAAGGATGCGGACCTCGGGCGGCTGAGCGGGAAGACCGTTGCCATCATCGGCTTCGGCAGCCAGGGGCATGCCCACGCGCAGAACCTGCACGACTCGGGCGTGAATGTGGTCGTCGGGCTGTACTCGGGGAGCAAGTCGTGGGCCAAGGTGGAGGCGGCCGGGCTGACGCCGATGACGGTTGCGGAGGCTACCCGCGCAGCCGACGTCATCATGGTCCTCACACCCGACGTCGGCCAAGGCAAGCTCTACCGGGAAGAGATCGCGCCGAACCTCTCCGCAGGCAAAACGCTCATGTTCGCGCACGGGTTCGGCATCCGTTTCGGCCAGGTCGTGCCCCCGGCCGACGTCGACGTGAGCATGATTGCGCCCAAGGGCCCGGGGCACCGGGTTCGCGAAACGTACGTGGCGGGCCAGGGTGTGCCTGCGCTGTTGGCGGTCTACCAGGATGCGAGCGGGAACGCGAAGGCCAACGCGCTGGCCTATGCCAGTGGCATCGGCGCAGGGCGCTCGGGCGTCCTGGAAACCACTTTTGCCGAGGAAACCGAGACGGATCTCTTCGGCGAGCAGGCCGTGCTGTGCGGCGGTATCTCGAACCTGATGAAGGCGGGGTTCGAGACGCTCGTCGAGGCGGGCTATCAGCCCGAAATCGCCTATTTCGAGTGCATCCACGAGATGAAGCTCATCGTCGACCTGATCTACCAGGGCGGACTCTCGTACATGCGCTACTCCGTGAGCGATACGGCAGAGCACGGCGACTACCGCTCGGGCCCACGCGTCGTGACCGACGAGACACGCGCCGAGATGCGCAAAATCCTGTCCGAAATCCAAACGGGGCAGTATGCGGAAGAGTGGATGGACGAGAACGCCTCCGGCCGGCCGGTCTTCAACAAGATCCGAGCCGACGAGATGGACAGCCAGGTCGAGCAGGTCGGTCGCAACTTGCGCCGGATGATGCCCTGGTTGAACCCGAAGGAAGTCAAGCCCGGTGAGGGCGGCGCGTAATAGGACGCAGATTGAACTGGTCAAACTGATTCACCTGGTTTCTCGCAATAATCATTAGGATCAGTTCAATCAGTTAAATCTGCGTACGGTTAGAAGGTGGCCTTATGGATACTGTCCGGATTTTTGACACGACGCTGCGCGATGGAGAGCAGTCGCCTGGGGCGACGCTGAACATGGACGAGAAGCTCGAGATCGCGCGGCAGCTGGCGCGGATGGGCGTCGACATCATCGAAGCAGGCTTCCCCATCGCGTCGCCGGGCGATTTCGAAGCGGTGCGGCAGATTGCGGAGGAGATCGGTACGGCTGAGAATGCCCCCACGATCGCCGGGCTCGCCCGCGCCGCCCGTGTGGACATCGACCGGGCGTGGGATGCCGTGCGGCCCGCCCGCAAGCCGCGCATCCACACCTTTCTGGCGACCTCCGACATTCACCTTGACCACAAGCTCCGCATCACCCGTGAGGAGTGCGTTAAGCGGGTGGGCGAGATGGTGGCGTACGCGTGCAGCCTCTGCCCCGACGTCGAATTCTCTCCGGAGGACGCCGGGCGCTCCGATCCCGAATTCCTGTACCAGGTGCTGGCGGTCGCAATCGAGGCCGGCGCCAAGACGCTCAATATCCCGGATACGGTGGGCTACACCACGCCGGCCGAGTTCGGCGGCCTAATCCGCGGCATACGGGAGAACGTGCGCGCCCCTTCGGGGCAAAGCGCCAAGGACGTGATTATCTCCGCGCACTGCCATAACGACCTGGGCCTGGCGACCGCGAACACGCTGGCCGCGATCCAGAACGGCGCGCGACAGATCGAGGTGACGATCAACGGCATCGGCGAGCGGGCAGGCAACACTTCGCTGGAAGAGGTCGTGATGGCGCTGCACACCCGGCCGAACGTCTACTGCGTCGGCACGAGCATCGACACCACGCAGATTGCCCGCATCAGCCGCCTGGTTAGCGCATACACCGGCATCCCCGTTCAGCCCAACAAGGCCATCGTCGGCGCAAACGCGTTCGCGCACGAGGCGGGCATTCACCAGGACGGGATGATGAAGAACCCGCTGACCTACGAGATCATGCGGCCGGAGACCATCGGTATCAGCGAAAGCCGTCTCGTGTTGGGCAAGCACAGCGGACGCCACGCCTTCCAGTCGAAGGTGATCGAACTGGGCTACGACCTGAACGCCGACCAGCTCAACCGAGTCTTCGAGCGCTTCAAGGATCTGTGCGACAAAAAGAAGGTCGTCTCCGATCCCGACATCGAGGCGGTGGTCAACGACGAAGTGTACCAGCCACAGGAGCTGTGGCGGCTGCAGCACGTGCAGATCTCGTGCGGCAGCGGCTTGCGGCCAACCGCGACGGTCAGCCTTAAGGGACCGGACGGGATGACGCGCGAGGATGCGGCCCTGGGGTCGGGCCCGGTCGATGCGGTGTACAAGGCCATCAACCGCATCACCCAGGTGCCGAACGTGCTGACCGAGTTCAGCATCAAGGCGGTCACCGAAGGGATCGACGCGGTCGGCGAGGTGACCATCCGCATCGAGCCAACCGGACCCGCGGGCGGGAATGGCAATGGGCACGACACGCCCAGCGGGCCACGCACCCGCACCTATAGCGGCCACGGCGCGGACACAGATATCCTGGTCGCCAGCGCGAAAGCGTACGTCAGCGCGTTGAACAAGATGCTCACTGTCATGAAAGGATAAGGGTCGTAGGGGCAAGGCATGGTGCGGAGCGCCTTCGGCGCTCCGCACCATGCCTTGCCCCTAGCCGAGAAGGGATTCGTATGCCGAGAACTTTGCTAGATAAGATCTGGGACGGACATGTTGTTTCCCAGGAACCGGGCAGCCCGGCGATCCTGTACATCGACCTGCACCTGGTGCACGAAGTGACGTCGCCGCAGGCCTTCCAGATGATGCGCGAACGCGGGTTGAAGGTGCGACGGCCAGACAAAACCTTCGGGACGCTGGACCATAGCATCCCGACCCACGACCCGGCGCTGCCGATCCTGGATGCGCAGGCGGCCCGGCAGCTTTCGCAGATGGAAGAGAACTGCCGCGAGTTCGGCATCCCGCTGTACACCCGCGAGTCGGGCCGGCAGGGAGTCGTCCATGTGATCGGACCCGAGCAGGGGCTGACCCGACCCGGCATGACTATCGTGTGCGGCGACAGCCACACGGCAACACACGGCGCATTCGGCAGCCTGGCGTTCGGCATCGGGACCAGCGAAGTGGGTCACGTGCTGGCGACTCAGTGTCTTCTGCAGCACAAGCCGAAGAACTTCCGGGTACGCGTCGACGGCCGGCTGCGCGAGGGGGTATCCAGCAAGGACATCATCCTCGCGCTGATCGCCAAAATTGGTGTGGGCGGTGGGACAGGGAGCGTCTTCGAGTATTGCGGCGACGCCATCC
This sequence comes from uncultured Chloroflexia bacterium, assembly GCA_963810095.1. GTDB lineage: Bacteria > Chloroflexota > Anaerolineae > CG2-30-64-16 > CG2-30-64-16 > JALOOB01. The sequence goes on from CAWEMM010000006.1 coordinate 212,449, forward strand.
GCGGCCTGAGCATGGAAGAGCGGATGACCGTCTGCAACATGAGCATCGAGGGCGGTGCGCGCGCCGGGCTGATTGCGCCGGACGATGCCACATTCGAGTACCTGCACGGCCGCGCCCACGCACCCAAGGGCGCGGCGTGGGATGAGCACGTGCGAGCGTGGCGGCTGCTGCCAAGCGACGAGGACGCGGTATACGACAGGAGCGTGACGCTGGACGCGTCGGCGCTCGAGCCGATGGTTACCTACGGGACGAACCCGGGCATGGGCGTCCCGATCACGGGCTGCGTGCCCCATCCGGACCAGATGGCGGACGGTTCACAGCGGCGGGGGCTGGAAAAAGCCCTGACGTACATGGGCCTGCAACCGGGCCAGCCGCTGCTGGGGCAAAAGGTGGACGTGGTCTTCATCGGCTCCTGCACCAACGGCCGCCTGAGCGACCTGCGGCAGGCTGCGCGTGTGCTTCAAAGGCCGCAAGGTGGCCGAGGGCGTGCGGGTACTGGTGGTGCCCGGGTCGCAGCAGGTCAAGGCGCAGGCCGAGGCCGAACGGTTGGACCAGGTCTTCAAGGAGGCCGGCTGCGAGTGGCGTGAGGCGGGATGCAGCATGTGCATCGCGATGAATGGCGACCAACTCATGCCGGGCCAGTATGCGGTCAGCACCAGCAACCGCAACTTCGAGGGCCGGCAGGGACCGGGCGGGCGCACCTTCCTTGCCAGCCCGCTCACTGCGGCGGCGAGCGCGCTTCATGGCCGGCTCACCGATCCCAGGACGGTGCTATAGATGGAACCGATCACCAAGTTTACGAGCAAGGTCATCCCGCTACACGCGGAAAACGTCGACACGGATCAGATCATCCCGGCACGCTTTCTGAAGACCACGAGCAAGGCAGGGTTGGGCGACAGCCTGTTCTGCGACTGGCGCTACGACGCCGACGGGCAATCCGAAGCCGGACTTCGTGCTGAACCGGTCGGAGATGAAGGGGCGAGCAGTACTGCTCGCCGGAGACAACTTCGGCTGCGGCAGTTCGCGCGAGCACGCGCCGTGGGCGCTCACCGGGTACGGGCTCCAGGCAATCATCAGCACGTCTTTCGCCGACATCTTCCGGAACAACGCGTCAAGAACGGGTTGCTGCCGGTGGTCGTGGACGCAGAGACGCATCGCCGCCTGTTCGAGCAACTTGCGGCGGACCCGCACGCAAGCCTCACCGTCGATCTGCACGCGCAGACGCTGACCCTGCCGGACGGAACCGTCGTTCACTTTCCGATCGACGCCTTCAGCCGCACTTGCCTGCTGCAGGGCGTGGATGAGTTGGGCTATCTGCTCGGGCATGAGGCGAAGATCGCCGCGTATGAGGCCGTGCTGGAGCACGTATAGGGCGCAAGCCACAAGCGCGGGAGGTTTGAAGGGGAACGACGAAAGCAAAGAATCCGAACCCTCCCAAGCCGCCCGGAGAAAAATACACGCGAAGAGGACAAGATGACCGCCACTTCAACTACCAGCACTAGCAAGGTCGACCAGAACGACCTTAACCCGTTGATGGACGTGTACAACCCCCTGCCGCCGCAGGCGGAGCAGCCGGCGCGCTTCTACTGGCAGGAACCCTGGCACGGCACAACCGGCGATGCCGGTGCGGCCGACGTCCAGGCCGCGTTCGAGAACTGATTATGATGACCGGCGCTGTCACCATCTATGACACCACACTGCGCGACGGGGCTCAGGGTGAGGGCGTCTCATTTTCGGTCGAAGACAAGCTGGCCATCGCGGAGCGCCTCGACGACGTGGGCATCCACTTCATTGAAGGTGGTTGGCCGGGGTCGAACGCCAAGGATGTGGAGTTCTTTCGCCGGGCGCGGTCACTGTCGATGAAGCACGCCCAGTTGGCGGCTTTCGGCTCGACCCGCCGGGCCGGAACGACTTGCGATGCAGACAGCCAGGTTGCACTGCTGCTCGACGCTCAGACGCCGGTAGTCACGATCGTCGGGAAGAGCTGGGACCTGCACGTGCATCACGTGCTCGAGACTACCTTGGACGAAAACCTGTGCATGATCCGCGAGACGGTGGCCTACCTGAAGGCGCACGGGCGGCAGGTTTTCTACGATGCGGAGCACTTCTTCGACGGGTACAAGGCAAACCCCCGCTACGCGCTCGCATGCGTGGCCGCCGCGCAGGAAGCGGGCGCGGACGTGATCGTGCTGTGCGAGACGAACGGCGGAGCCATGCCCTGGGAGGTCGAAGAGATCGTGGCCGCGACCGCCGTGTATCTGGGCGGCCTGCCGGGCGCGGCCGAGCTGGGCATTCACACGCATGACGACGCGGGCGTGGCAGTGGCCAATGCGCTGGCTGCAGTCCGGGCCGGCGCGACGCAGGTGCAAGGCACGCTGAACGGAATCGGCGAGCGGGTCGGCAACTGCAACCTGTGCACTGTCGTGCCCAACCTACAGCTCAAACTCGGCCTGCACTGCCTGGAGGCAGAACAGCTCGCGCGGCTGACGGAAATGTCGCGCTTCGCGTCTGAAACCGCCAACCTGGCACCGAACCCGCGGCAGCCTTACGTGGGCTCGAGCGCGTTCGCGCACAAGGGTGGCATCCACGTGGCCGCGGTGATGAAGGTCGAGCACAGCTACCAGCACATCGATCCGGTGCTGGTGGGCAACGAGCGCAGGGTGCTCGTCAGCGAGCTGTCGGGCCGCGGCAACCTGGTCTACAAAGCCCAGGAATTTGGCGTCGACGCGAGCAAGGAAGAGGTCCAGCAGGTGCTGGCCCAGATCAAGGAACTGGAGAACCGGGGTTTCTACTTCGAGGGTGCGGAGGCGTCAGTGGCCCTCATGCTGCATCGCCTCAAGGCCGGTTACTGCCGGCCCTTCGAGCTGGTGGACTTCATGGTGGTGGTGGAGCACCGGCAGGGCCGGGGCCTCCTGGCCGAGGCAAGCGTCAAGGTCAAGGTGGGTGACGAGATCATGCACACGGCCGCAGAGGGTAACGGCCCCGTGAATGCGTTGGATAGGGCGCTGCGCAAAGCACTTATTCCCCATTATCCGCGCCTGGCCGACGTTTACCTCGCCGACTACAAGGTGCGTATCCTCGACGGCGACGCAGCAACCGCTGCGACGACCCGTGTTATTATTGAGACCCGCAACGGTCATGGGGCGTGGAGCACCGTGGGCAGCTCGCCCAACATCATCGACTCCTCCTGGCAGGCCCTGGCCGACAGCATGGAATACGCGCTTATTGGCGAGTCAGAGGACCGCAACACAAAGAGGCACCAAGACATCCGGAGAAGTTCTTTGTGTCTTTGGTCCTTTGTGTAAAGAAAGGACTTACATGCACGCGAAGATAACGGTGTTGGGCGGCGACGGCATTGGGCCGGATGTTGCCGCGGAGGGCGTGAAGGTGCTGAACTCGGTGGCCGAGAAGCACCGCCACTCGTTCGCCTTCGACCACTGCCTGATGGGCGGCATTTCCATCGACCAGTTCGGCACCGCACTGACCGACGCAACGCTCGAGCAGTGCCAGGCGAGCGACGCGGTGCTGCTGGGCGCCGTGGGTGGCCCCAAGTGGAGCGACCCGCGCGCCGCCGTCCGGCCCGAGCAGGGGCTGCTGCGCCTCCGGGCGGGCCTGGGCGTGTTCGCTAACCTCCGGCCGGTGAAGCTCTATCCCGCGTTGGCCGACGCCTCGACGCTCAAGCGCGAGGTGGTCGAGGGCATCGACATGGTCATCGTCCGCGAGCTGACGGGCGGCGCGTATTTCGGCCAGCCCCAGGGCCAGTGGGGCGAGGCGCCCGAGCGCTGGGCGGTGGATTCGATGCGTTACACCGAGGGCGAGATCGCCAGGCTCATGCGTGTGGCGTTTGACCTGGCGCGCATGCGGCGCAAAAAGGTGTCGTCGGCCGACAAGGCCAATGTCCTCGCCTCGTCGCGGCTTTGGCGCACGGTTGCGCACGAGGTCCATGCGGAGTATCCTGACGTCGAACTCGAGGACGTGCTGGCGGATGCCTGCTCCATGTACCTCGTGCGCAACCCCCGGCAGTACGACGTCATCGCCACCGAGAACACCTTTGGCGACATCCTTTCCGACGAGGCGGCCATGTTAGCGGGCAGCATGGGCATGCTGCCGTCGGCCTCGCTGGGCGCGCCCAACCCGCAGGCCGGAGGCCGGCGCGCAGGGCTCTACGAGCCGATCCACGGCAGCGCGCCGGACATCGCGGGCCAGGGCATCGCCAACCCGCTGGCGACCATCCTGAGCTGCGCAATGCTGCTCCGCTGGTCGCTCAACCTCGCGAGCGAAGCAGATGCGGTGGAACGCGCGGTGGAAGAAGTCCTGGACGAGGGTTACCGCTGCCGCGATATCATGACGCCCGGCGGCAAATGCCTGTCCACGAGCGAAATGGGCTCGGCAGTGGCAGAAAAGATTTAACACAAAGACACAAGGGCACAAAGATATCTATGCTTTGTGCCTTGGTGTCTTTGTGTTGAAAAAAGGAGTCATCATATGCGTTCTGATATGGTTAAGAAGGGGTTTGAGCGGGCGCCGCACCGGTCGCTCTTGCGGGCCACGGGCGTTCTGCGCAGCGAGGCGGATTTCGACAAGCCGTTCATCGCCATTGCCAACTCCTACACTGACATCATCCCCGGCCATGTGCACCTGAAGGAGTTCGGTGAGGTGGTGCGCCAGGCGGTGTGGGATGCCGGCGGCGTGCCGTTCATGTTCCATACCATCGGCGTCGACGACGGGATCGCGATGGGGCACGTGGGGATGAAGTACTCGCTGGCAAGCCGCGAGCTGATTGCGGATGCGGTCGAGACAATGATCTCCGCGCACTGGTTTGACGGCATGATCTGCATCCCCAACTGCGACAAGATCGTGCCTGGGATGCTCATGGCCGCCATGCGCGTCAACGTGCCGACTCTCTTTATCAGCGGGGGGCCGATGAAGGCCGGCGTGACGTCGTCGGGCCAGGTGGTCGACCTGTCGAGCGTCTTCGAGGCTGTGGGCGGACACCGGGCGGGCAAGGTCAGCATCGAGGAACTGACCGAGCTCGAGTCGGTGGCCTGCCCCACCTGCGGGTCGTGCTCGGGCATGTTCACGGCCAACTCCATGAACTGCCTGTGCGAAGCGCTGGGCATGGCGCTGCCGGGCAACGGCACGATCCTCGCCGTGGACGAACGCCGGGCCGCGCTTGCGGCGCAAGCCGGGCGGCAGATCATGACCCTGATCGAAAAGAACATCTGCCCGCGCGACATCGTGACGGCCGAGGCGATCGACAATGCCTTTGCCCTGGACATGGCCATGGGCGGCTCGACGAACACGGTGCTGCACACGCTGGCGCTGGCGCGCGAGGCGGGCGTGGAATACCCGATCAGCCGCCTGAACGAGGTGGCAGAAAGGGTGCCCAATATCTGCAAGGTGGCGCCTTCGTCGAACTATCATATCGAAGACGTCGACCGTGCTGGCGGCATCTCGGCCATCCTCAACGAATTGCTCAAGCAGCCCGGCACCCTGCACGGCGAGGCACTCACCGTCACGGGCAAGACCCTGGCGGAGAACGTCGCGGGCGTTGAAAGCAGCGACAGGGCCTGCATTCGCCCGCTGGAAGACCCTTACAGCGCCCGGGGCGGGCTGACCGTGCTTTTCGGCAACCTGTGCCCTGACGGGGCCGTCGTCAAGACTGCGGCCGTCTTGCCCGAAATGATGCGGCATCGCGGACCTGCTGTCGTGTTCGATTCGCACGACGAGGCAAACGCGGGCATCCTGAGCGGCAAGGTGAAGGCGGGCGACGTCGTGGTGATCCGCTACGAAGGGCCGAAGGGTGGGCCCGGGATGCAGGAAATGCTGGCGCCGACCTCGAACATCATGGGGATGGGGCTGGGCACGTCGGTCGCGCTGATTACGGACGGCCGCTTCAGCGGCGCCACCCGCGGGGCGAGCATCGGGCATATTTCGCCAGAGGCCGCTGCGGGCGGACCGATCGGCCTGGTTCAGGACGGCGATATCATCGACATCGACATTCCGGGGCGCTCGTTATGCGTCGAAGTGACGGACGAAGAACTTGCCCGCCGCAAGGCGCAGTGGCAGCCGGTCAAGCGCGAGCTAACGGGCTGGCTCAAGCGCTACCAGGCCATGGTGACCTCGGGGAGCGAAGGCGCGGTGCTGCGGATCTAGCCCTTGTTTGTCAGGGAACATACGGAGGGCGCAGTGCTGGTCCTCGAGAGGACAGCGTGTGTCTTTCCGCCCCTCCGCAGATCTCTGCGCCCTCCTGCGCTCTTTCGGCAATGAATCTACAGCACCGACGCGATTGCCTCGCACACGACGGGCAGGCTCGCCCTGGTCAGGCCCGCAACATTGATCCGCCCCGAGTCGACGATGTAGATCGAGTACTCGCTGCGCAGCCGCGCCACCTGGTCCTTCGTCAGCCCCGTATAGGAAAACATTCCGTTCTGGTCCCGCAGGCAGGAAAAGTCACGCGGCACTCCGCGCGCATGCAGTCCTTCCACGAACTCGCTGCGCAAGGCATGAATGCGGTCGCGCACGCCCGCGAGCTCCAACTCCCAGTCGGCGCGCAGCTCAGGCGAATTGAGGATGGTTGTTACGATCTTGGCGCCGTGCGCGGGCGGGTTCGAGTAGTTGCCCCGAATCACGATCTTCAACTGGCTCAGCGCGGCATCGGCTACCGCGGGCGCTTTCGTCACCACCGTCAGCGCCCCCGTCCGCTCGTTGTATAGCCCGAAGTTCTTGGAGTAAGAGGTTGCGATCAGCATCTCAGGCAGGCGCTCGGCCAGGAGGCGGACGCCGGTCGCATCTTCGTCCAATCCGCGGCCAAAGCCCTGGTAGGCGAAGTCGACAAGCGGGATCGCGCCCAGGCGCTCTAGCAATGCGGCCACTTCCGCCCACTGGTCGGGCGACAAGTCCGCGCCCGTGGGATTGTGGCAGCTGCCGTGCAACAAGACGACGTCGCCCTGGCTGACGCGCGCCAGCCCGCTGCGCATCGCCTCGAAGTCGACGCAGTTGTGTTCGGCGTCAAAGTAGGGATAGCTTTCGACCTTAAGGCCGGCGTTGCGGAACAGCGGCGGGTGATTGGGCCAGGTCGGAGCACTCAGCCACACCGTGGTCGTCGGGCTGGCCTTGTGCATGAAGTCGCCTGCGACCCGCAGCGCCGCCGTGCCGCCCGGCGCCTGCACCGTAGTGGCGCGACGGTCCTTCAGGATTGGGCTGCCCTCGCCGAAGACCAGTTTCTGGACCGCCGCAGTGAACTCGGGCAGACCTGCCATCCCAAGATAGCTCTTGCTGATCTCGGTTTCCAAAATGTCGGCCTCGGCGCGCTTCACCGCACGAAAGATCGGCGTGTTGCCCGTGTCGTCGCGGTAGACGCCGGCTGCCAGGTTGATCTTGGCCGGGTTGGTGTCGCGCCTAAAGGCTTCTTCGAGGCCCAGGATCGGGTCGGGCGGTGCGACTTCGAGGTGGTCGAACATGTGAAACGAGCTCCTGACTAGAGAATGCCAGCAACGGGTTCCGGTGCTGAGGTTTGATGGATACAGCCACGATGCTGGGTGGAGCACACCGTTGGTGCGGTTCAGATTCGATGCAGCCGCAATTATAGCCTACCGTCCATAAAGACAAAAGCCCCCTGTCACTGAGGTGGCAGAGGGCTTGCGGAGGCCGGCGGCATCCAGTATCAGATGAAGATGATCTGGGCGCCCTCAGTCATGTCCATGAAGTCGCTCGCGGTGACGACGTCGATGACACCGTCGACGAAGTCTTCTTTCTTGAGGCCCATCATGTCGACGCTCATCTTGCAGGCATAGAGCTTGGCCCCGCCATCCACGAGCATCTGGAGGTATTCGCGCACGGGGGGCGCGCCGACGTCGGCGATCTTCTTGCGCATCAGGTTCGATGCGAACGCGGTCATGCCGGGCAGCACGCCCATGATGTTCGGGATGCCCAGGTTGCCCGTGTTCACGCCCATCATGCTCATCTTCATGCTGGTGTTGGCGACCGGGGCCAGCTCGAGGCTGTCGATCCGAGCCTTGTTGATGATGTCCATGCCCCAGAACGTGAAGAAAATCGTCACGTCGATACCGTTGCCCAGTGCGGCCCAACCCATGACAAGCGCCGGGTAGGCCATGTCGAGCGTACCTTTGGAGCAGATGAACGCGACATGGCGCGTTGCCTCTTCCGCCTTCGGGGTTGCGGGGGCCACCTCGGCTGTAATCTCTTCGGCGACCTCTGGTGCGACGAGTGTGGCGTCCATTATACACATCCTTCCGGCTTGCCCAGCCCGGCAATGCGGGCGACCTTCTTGGCAGGGCCCTTCGGGAACAGGCCGAAGAGTTCCTTCGTCTGCACCCCCGTGCCCGTCGTAATCTGGCGGAGCGTGGGCGACTTCCCACCGAGCTTATTCGATGCATCGCGACAATAGTCGATGACCTTCCAATGCGCGGGGGTCAGTGGGGCGATGCCCTCCTCTTTTGCGAGCTCCACGGCGATATCCTTGTTCCATTCGGCGGGATTCGTCATGAAGCCTTCGTCGTTGACCTGCACGGTCGAGCCGGCGATTGTCCTGGTTGCCATCATGTTCTCCTTGTTGGTCTTTCCCGGACCGCACGTCCGGGAGCATTAGCCGTAAGATCAGTTACTTCTTGCCACTGCCCTGCGCGCCGACAACCTTGAGAATGCGCATCGTCAGGGCCAAGCCGCGCCGCACGTCGGGGTCGCGCATCTGTCCGAGCAATGCGGGCAGCGACGTGTTCACCGGCTTCGCAATTTCGACCTCGCTCTGCGCGACGATCGTCCGTACGAGGCTCATAATCTCAGGCTGCGTCATATCCTTGACGGTATTCAGGATCAGCACGACGTTATCGCCGAGGCGGCGCACGTCGTCTTCGGTGAAGGACGTGACCACGTTGTCGGCGAGCTGCATGCCGCCGCGGGCAAACGCAAAATACCCCTTGTGCTCCGCAGCCTGCAAAACGTCCACCGCCCTTGCGAAAGCCTCGTCGCCCAGCGGGACCACTGTCTCGACCAAGCCGGCTACGCTCTCGAGCTGGTCCAGAAGTCGTTCAAACGTCGGGCCATTCCGCAGCAGGCGCTTGAGCAAGCGCAGCAGATCCGCCAGGTCAACATACTCCTGCACTTCCTCGAATTGTTCTACAGCCAGCGCAAACGCTTCGTCGCCAACCCGCATCAGGTCGCCGGTCAGCTCAGCGCGCTCCTGGCGCTGTCGTTCGGCAAGCTGCGCCTGGTCGGTCAGGAACTGCACCTGTGCGGTCAGCAAGTCGAGCTTCCCGTTGAGTTCGGCCAGGGTCGGCCCCGCCGCTTCCAGAATGATGGTCTGATCCATCAGGTTCCTCCCAACCTAGCGCCACTTTCCCGACATGCTCATCTTCGCCGGCAACGGCAGCTCCGCGCCCTTAAGCAAGATGTTCCAGTACATCCAGCGGAACATCATCTTGCCCCAGTGGTTCATTTCCGACTCTTCGAGCAGCTTGAATGGGCCCACGCCGGGCAGAGGGTAGCGGCCGGGCAGCGGCTCGACGTCATAATTGAAGTCGATCAGCAGGCCCTTGCCGAAACCGGACTCGATGAAGCAGTTGGCGTGGCCGTCGAACCGGTGGTGCATCTCCAGTCCATCGACGTGACGAAGGAAGTTCTCCGCAAATACGTCGACCGCAAAATGAGCCACCGAGCCGGCCTTAGAGGTGGGAATGGCAGCCGCATCGCCCAGCACGAAGATGTTGTCGTGATCCGGCGACAGGAAGGTGTGCTTGTCCACGGGCACGTAGTTCAGCCCGTCGCCCCCGTCCAGGCCCGACCGGCCGATGACCTCGTCGCCCTTGTTGAGGGGCACCGTTACCAACAGGTCGTACTCGAGTTCGCGCTCGTCGTAGGAGACCAGCTTCTTCTCGTCCGGGTTCACTTCCATCACCATGAACTCAGGCTCGACCTTGATATTCTTCTCGTCGAGGATATGGCTGAGTTGCTTCGAAGCGATGGGCTTTGTGAAGGCGCCCGGGAGCGGCGTCGCATAGATCAGCTCCACCCGGTCGCGGATCCCCTGCTCGTGGAAGAACCAATCGGCCAGCATGATGAACTCCAGCGGCGCGACCGGGCACTTGATGGGATTCTCCACGACGTTGACGACCAGCCGGCCGCCTTCCCAATTGCGCAGATGCTTCTGCAGCGCCAGCGCACCCTCGACTGTATAGAAATCGAAGATCGACTTGTACCACTCGTGTTCCTGGAGTCCGGGTGTCTCCTCAGGGTGCGTACCCGCGCCCGTGGCGATGACGAGAAAATCGTACTCGAGGTAGCGGCCGTCTCTGGCCAACTTGACGCGCTTCTGGTCCGGTTCGATCACCTCGATGGGAGACACGATGAGCTCGACGCCGCCCGGGATAAAGTCGCGTTTAGGTTTGATGACATCATTCTTCGTGTACATGTTGAAGGGGATAAACAAGAAACCGGGCTGATAATAGTGGGTCTCATGTTGATCCACAATGGTGATTTTCCACTCGTCGGCGTCAAGCAGGCGACGCAGCTTGTTCACCACCATCGTGCCGGCCGTGCCGGCGCCGAGCACCAAGAGCTTCTTCATTCGACGACCTCCGCTGACCTCGTGGGGGATAGACTATTCAGTGTGCGCCGCAGCGCGGTCGAGCACCATGTGTGAGAAGACGTCGGCCATGCGCTGTACGAACCGCAGTGCTCGTTCTTGCGCGGCGCGATCCATGTGGAAGACGGCATCAGAATTGGCGGCGACAGTCTCAGACTGGACCCCGAACACCCCGGCCAGTTCGGCGGCCTGCTGGGTGCTGGGCGGCCAGGCGTCGGGGGCAATCCCGCCCACCACCACCATGCCCTTCAACTCGGCGCCGGCACGAATCAAGCCCCGCGCGCACAGCAGTCCCATTTCGCTCAGCGTGAACCTGGGTTCCAGTGCGACATGGCCGGCCATCTGCTGCCACGTGTGGATGCAGTGCTGCAGCCCTTCCGGGTTGCCATCCATTAGGGCCGTAAAGAAGCCGCACGGGTTGCTGATCCGCGTAACCGGGTTGCCTTGCATGTCGGTGATGACCATCGTGACGCCAAGCATGTCGGCGAAGGTGTCCTGCACGGCTTGCGCGCAATCGACCGGCAGCACCTGCGCCAAGTCGCCCTCTTGCACCTGACCGTCGCCCGGAGCCTGTGTGGCCCGTGCTTCGGCTTGGACGGCGGGCAGGGCGCCGTAGCGGCCGTGTTGCAGCCAGTGCTCGACATCGGTGCGTGCGAAGCGCCACTGTTTACCCACGCGCATGGCAGGCAGCTGGCCGCCTTCGACCATCCGGTAGATGGTCGTCCTGTCGACCAGCAGTAACGCTTGCACCTGTTTCGTCGTTAGTAATTCAGTCATGGCCGCCCTAAGCACGTCGTGTTCGTGAAATCACGAACACTTTGCATCAAAAACAACCGTATGTAACTGATCTTAATCATATTGCGCGCATCAGTTGCATCTCATAGCGCATGAGTCGCCGCATCCGGTGCATCAAAAGTTACTTTGTGACAGATCGAAGCCATGGAACACCCCGAGTACCGCGGCCGTCAGAAGGGTAGCACGGCGGGCGTCATTTAAATGCGGCGGCCGGCCTGTGTTATACTTGGGAAGCGCGTTTTAACGTGCTGGTCGTGCGGGGTCTTTGCACTCCCCGGCCCTGATGCTTCCCGTGCTTACCTCGGAGATACGACCTGGCGGGAAGAGACTAGAGAGGGACTATTACGATGCACAAGCGCACCCTCGCGGTGCTCTTGGGGTCGATACTGTTGCTGGCCCTGGGCGCGCTTGGCTGTTCGGCAACGCGGCTGGTTGCGCGCGCCCGGCGCCACCGGCACGCCAACGCGAACCCCACGACCCACATGGACGCCGGCGGGCGGGGTGTTCCAGGTCGCCACACCGACCATCGATGCGACTCGTTTTCCTGCCGCTGCACTCACCAGCCAGGCGGTCAACGGTACGCCGCAAGTCTTCGTGCCCGGCGGCAGCGGGCCGATCTTTGTCCCGGTACCGCCGGGGGGCGGGGCCGCCGTGCAGACGGTCGTCGTCGTCATCGTGACAGCAACGCCCCCGCCCGCGCCGACAGAAACGCCGGGCCCGCCGACCCTGCCGCCGCCTCCGACCCTGACGCCGGGGCCGCCAACCGCGACGCCGACGAACACGGGTACGCCCTTGCCTCCCGTAACCGTCAAGGTGAAGGTTGACAAAGCGAATGTCCGACAGGGACCGAGCAACCTCTACCCGTTAGTCACCCGGCTCGATGTGGGCACGAATGTGACCGTCGTCGGCCGAAACCGCGGTGGCGACTGGTGGAAGATCTGCTGCGTGAACGGGCAGGACGTCTGGATTGCCGACTCGGTCGTACAGGTGAGCGGCCCGATCTGGGCGGTCGCGGAAGTTGAGAATATTCCGCCGCCGCCGCCCACGGCCACCCGGCGCCCGCCGACGCCGACCCCGGTGCCCACGCCCACGTACGCGTGGCCGTTTGCGCTGCAGGGCAAAGTCGAAGAGTACCCCAACGCAGGGAACAACTACTTCCGCGTCGATGCCATCATCTCGAACGGCGCTACGCCGTTGTACGGCTACAAGCTTCGGGTGCGAAAGCTGTCGACCGGGCAGGAATGGCTGAGCGACGGTTCCCAAACGTCCTGGTTCTGGGATGTCTTGCAGTACCCGAACGACGGCAAGCCGGTTAATGTCTCGGCCGAGTGCGCAGGCGGTCGTAAAGGGCTGCTGTGCGTGAAAAGCAATGAGAAGTGGGACAGTTCACCCCTCGGCGTCCAGCTTGGCGACGACGTGTGGGAGGTCACAGTGACCGATGGCGGGGGCACGCCGATTTCACAGCCCGTCCGTGTGACGACGAGCGCCTCCAATCCGAAGTGGTATCACATGAATTTCGTGGGCCGTCCATGAGCGACAAGACCAGTTCCGGCATCCCCCACGGTGGGCGCCGGCGGCTTGGGCTCGCACCGGCGATATTCGCAGTATTCCTGCTGGCCGCCGCAAGCCTGGCATGCTCGGTGGGGGGATCGCTAGGCAATTCCCGCGCGACTGCAACGCCCACGAAGGCGAGACGTGCGACCTTTACGCCGCTGCCCGGTGCGCTGGATGCGGCGTCGACCCCGGGCATCGTGGTGCGCGGGACGCTGCCGCCGGGGGTCACGGGTGCAGCGTCGGGTGCGGCCGTCCTGGCGGGCACCAGCGGCCCGGGAACGCCGGCCGCGGTGGCAATCGCAGGCGATACCAATCTCCTGATCTTTGCAACAGACACGCCTACGCCTACGTCCAGCCCGACGCGGCGGCCGCCCACATCGACGCCAATCGAAGCGCCCGAACGGCCGCAGGGCGAGCCGACGCCCTTTGTCGTCATCAAGGCGGCCACGCTCAACGGCCGGCGGGGACCGGGGACCGAGTACGAGAAGGTCGGCCAGGCCAAGCAGGGGCAGGAGCTTTTCGTCCTGGGACGGACGGCGGACGGTAAGTGGATCCAGGTCTGCTGCCTGGCGAACCAGCCGGTATGGGTTTCAGCCGAGCAGGTCGAGAGTAAGGGCCGGCTCGAAACCGCTGCCATCCTGACACCGCCCCCTGCACCGCTGCCCACGCCAACCCGGCGGCCGGCCGCAGCCGTCCCGCGGACGGGACAGAGCCCGCTGACGCCGCCGGCGCCGGCGGGCACACCGCTGCCGCCGTTCGACATTGCCCGGGGCCCCGAGTATCCCATCCGGCGGGATAACGGTGTGATGACCATCTGGACGAAGGTCTTCGAGGGCCCGGCCGACAACCAAAAACCGCTGGGGGACTATATCCTGAAGGTGTTCCGCGACGGCGTGGATGTCAGCGACAACGTGCCGTCGTTTGGCGACCGGCCGTTTGACAACACCGGCAAGTTCCAGGGCAATTACGATTACAACCTGAAGTTCGAGCTGAACGACGCGAGCGAATCAGATTACGAGATCTACCTCGCGCGCCCGGGCGGCTTCCGAGTGTCGCCCATTACCAAGTTCACGACCAAGGGGACCTCGTACCGCACCCTGGTCATCTACATGGCTTACTGGCTCGCGCGGTAAGAGACTGACCACAAAGACACCAAGACACTAAGGTTCGCAAAAAGCAGGCGCTCTGTGCCTTCGGGTCTTCGTGGTGCGATCGGAACAACGTTACCCACACTATCCAGGAGGAAGAACTATGCGTGCGCGCATTTGGGCGCTCATCGCCGCGCTGCTGGTGCTAGTGGCGCTGGCTGGCGGGTTAGCAGGCTGCAGCAGCGGCCGTGTCGCCCGCGGCCCAGCCAACACTCCGGCGCCGACGAAGACACTCAGACCTACCTTCACCGCAACGGTCCTCAAACCCACCGTCACCCCCGGCCCCCAGGCGGGTCAAGCGAGCGGCGAACAGGCGCCCGCGGGTCAAGGACAGGCAAGCAATCCCACGCCTGTTCCGCCCACGGCGACGACCGTGCCGCCGACAGAAGCGCCGAGCCCCACCCCAGAGCCGGCGGCATTCACGGTCAACAGCGCATCCATTAACGTGCGCAGCGGGCCGGGAACGACGTTCCCCACCCTGGGCCGCCTGACTCAAGGCCAGTCATTCCCCATTACCGGCAAGAGCGAAGACGGCGACTGGTGGCAGTTCGACTATAACGGCAAGTCGGGTTGGGTGGTGGCCACGAACGTCGCTGTTACTGGTGCAGACTCGGTGGAGGTGGCGCAGAACGTGCCACAGCCCCCGACTGCCGCGCCGCGACCCACCGCTCGACCGGCCGCACCGCGGCCCACATCGCCGCCCGCGCCGCCAGCGCAGCCCCCGGCGTCGGCCAAGAAGTTTGCGGTCAGCGGAACGGGCTTTCAGCCCAACAGTAACGACTACGTGACCGTCTACTGTCTCGCCTTCAACAGCAACGGGTCGTTGGCATCGGGGAAGATGCGCCTGTTGCGTGACGGCCAGGTTGTCGGCACCGCGGACTTTCGGGCCGAGGGCACGTATTACCTGACCTCCGGCTACAATGCCGGCTGCAAAGTCGAGACCTCGCCCGCAGTCAACGGTACGTATACGGCGGTGCTGGTGGAAGGCGACCAGGTCGTTTCCGACCCAATCACCTTCACGATCAACGGGCCGGAGAATCGAGTCCAATTCGCAGCGTGGAAAGCGAGGTAGGCGGTAATGCGGGCCGCCGTGTACCGGCCCGCATTACCGGCACGTTCGGTTCCAACGTAGCCCGGCGGGAAGGCCTGATTGTCCCCGCCGGGCTTGTCCTGTCGTTCACGCTCCTCGGCCTGCTCCTCCGGCTCCTCCGGCTTGACTTCCAGCCACTCTGGTGGGATGAAGGCTACTCGGCCTGGTTCGCCACCCATCCTCTCGGCGACATGTTCCGCCTTACCGCCGAAGACATCCATCCCCCGCTCTACTATGCCCTGTTGCACGTGTGGACGCTCCTGGCAGGGGCCGGCCCGGTGAGCCTGCGCCTTGTCTCGGTCGCGGCAGGGGTTGCGGCGATCCCCCTCATGTATGTCGCGGCGTCGCGCATCCTGGCCACGCGACGAGCCGGGCTGCTCGCTGCGTTTCTGGTTGCGATCAATCCCCTGTGGGTCTACTACAGCCAGGAAGTCCGCATGTACGGCCTGGTGGCGCTGTTGAGCCTGGGGGTGCTGTGGGCTGCGTGGGAGGTGATGAGGAGTTCGGGTGACGGCGCCCTTCGACTGCGCTCCTTTCAGTCGCTCCGCTCAGGACGCCCAGCGGCAGCCGCCGCCTACGTCGTCCTCACCACCCTCGCGCTCTACACCCAGTACTATGCGATTTTCCTGCCCATCGCACTGACGCTCTACGCGCTGTGGCACTGGCGCAGGGAACCCCGCCGCCTGCTCGGCTGGCTCGGGCTGCAGGCCGCGGTCGCACTGCTCTACCTGCCCTGGGTCATCTACGCCGGGCCCCGTTTGACGCTCTACGTGAGCCAGAAGGTGGTGATGGACGCGGATCGCCCGCTTGGGCTGGCGGCCTACTTCGGCCGGCACCTGGCTGCGTTCGCCGCGGGACACCTGGAAGGCAGTTTGACACCCTGGTGGCCGCTCGCGCTGCTGCTGCTTGCGCCGGTTGCTGCAGGGCTGGCCGTTTGGGCCGCGCGGGCTGGAAGGGGAAACGCGAAAAGGCCCGCCGCGCCCGGCGAAACGACGAAAGACGAAGCGCGAAACACACCGAGTCCGAATGCGGTCGGGCTGCTCGGCACAGTCTTCCTGACTGCGCTGTCGCTAGGGTGGCTGATCGGGCTGCGTTTCCCATTCTTCCCGGACCGCGGCGAGCGCTTATTGCTGCTGGCCTTGCCGGCGTTCATCATGCTCGCGGCGGCGGGGCTCGATGCACTACTGGGCGACAAGACCTTCGGGGTTTCGCGAACCCCGAAGGTCTCCCGCCGTGCGCGGTGGGCCGCCTACGCGGGCCTCGCCCTCTTCATCAGCGCCTCGGTCGCCAGCCTGATCGCGTTTTACACCGTCCCCCGTTACCCCGGCGACGACTACCGGCCGTTGATCGCGAGGGCGGTGGAGCAGGGGCTGCCCGGCGACACGTTCTTCGCTGTGTACCCGTGGCAGGCCGGCTACTGGCGCAGCTACGCGGGCACGACCGATGGGCCCGAGGTCGTGCTGACACCCGACGCGGCCTGGGGCTCGGCCGTGCAGGCTGCCCTCGACAGCGCGCTGCGAGCGCGGACGGGTCTGGTTCCCCGCACACCTGGCGCTCGGCGCCATCCTCGAAACGCAGATCGAGCAGCACCTGGCTTCACGTGCGATCCCCTTCGGCAACACCTGGTACGGGACGGGAACGCGGCTGCAGCGCGTGGGCGGCCGGAATCCCCGTCCGTGCTGCGGAACCCGCCTCTGACGGCGCGCCCATCGTCCGGTACGAACTGCCCGGCGGAGTACAGCTGGACCTCGCGGCCGTCGCCTCGCCCACCGGTCCGGTGCCCGCTGCAAATGGCGTCGCGCCCATGGAGTTGGCCTGGAAGGCAAACGGGCCGGTTCCCGAACTTGCGGTGAGCGTGCGCCTGGTAGACGACCTGGGGCAAATCTGGGCGCAGAACGATTATGAGCCGCTCGGCGCGGTGGCGGGCGCAGCAGGTGGTGCGCTCGGAGCCGGACGGACTCAAGCCGTCGACCGCTTCGGCTTGCTCATTCCCGCGGGGACCCCGCCGGGCTCGTATCGCGCCGAACTCGTCGTGCGTCCGAAAGATGACGACCGGCCGCTAACGGGGTTCAAGCCCGGCGCCGGCCTCACGAGCGCCGCGCCCATTCTGGCCGTCGAGGTCGCGCCCGCCGACCGCACGCTGGCGCCCGACCGTCTGCCCATCGAGAACAGGGATGCGGTCGATCTGGGAGATGGGCTGCGCTTCCTCGGCTATACCGTCGATCGCACGCCGTTAGCGCCCGGCGCGCTGCGCCGCGTCAACCTGTTCTGGCAGGCAAGCGGCCAGCCGAGCACAGACTATACCGCGTTCGTCCAGTTGCTGGGCCGGGACGGCGTCCCGGTGGCCGCGTGGGAGGCCGCGCCGGGGGGCGCCTATCCAACGTCGCAGTGGGCTCCGGGCACGCTGATGCGGACGCAGGCCTACCTGCGTGCCGGTGCGCCGAAACCCCGGATGGGCGCTATCCGTTGGTCGCTGGGCTCTACCGGGTGGCCGACCGCAGCCGGCTGCTGACTGCGGCCGGCAAGGATGCGCTCGATCTCGGCTCGTTGGCCGTCAAGGGCCGGCCGCACGAAATGGAGGCAAGCAAGGTTATTCCTGCCGGCGCGGAGCCGCAGAATGCGGTCTTCGGCGAGGTGGCGCGGCTCGTTGCGTCTGCCGGCCTGTCGCCGGTTCTCGATCCTGCCGAACCAACACGGCTCACCCTCTACTGGCAGGCGCGGGGCGCAACGCAGGCTCCTTATACGGTCTTCGTCCACCTGGTCGACGAGGAGACTAATGCGGTGATCGGCTACGGCGATGCCGAGCCGGGCAGCGGCGCTTATCCGACGACGGGGTGGGTGCAGGGCGAGCACCTGGCTGATGCACACACGGTCACCTTTGCTGCCGAGCAGGCACGCGGCCGGCCCGTTCGCATCGAGATTGGCCTGTATGACCCGGCGACGGGGCAGCGCCAAATTCTGCCCGATGGCGCGGATTCGTTCGTGCTGTGGCGCGGGCGCTTCGGTGGCTGAGGCGCCGACGATGGGAGTGTCAGAGGTGGCCGCGCCCACCGGAGAAACCCCGGCCGTTCGGGCCCGCCGGCTGGAGTGGGTGTGGCTGCTCGTCCTGTGCATCGCGCCGCTCCTTATCGTGGCGCTGACCCAGGACATTGGCGCGCATGCCTACGATGCAGCCGTCGAACATATCCAGCGCGGCGTGGCCTTTTCCGACGTGATCTCGGACGGAGTACTGTATCCCCGCTGGTCGCAGGCGCTGCACTGGGGTCTGGGTAGTCCCCTTTTCACCTTCCAGCCGCCGCTCCCCTACTACGGCCTGGACCTGCTGTTCCGGCTGGGTCTGCCCCATTCGCTCGGCTGGCGTTGGCTGATGGCAGCAGGTTATGCGCTGGCGTTCCTCGGGGCTTACCTGCTCGTCCGCGAACTGGGCGGGCGGCGCTGGCCCGCGCTCGTGGCCGCCGTCGCCTACGCCTACGCGCCTTATGTGATTCGTAACGGGCTCGAACGGGGCTCTAATGAAGCCTACAGCATGTTCCTGTACCCGCTGGTGCTATGGAGCCTGCTCGTGCTGGCGCGGCGGCAGACGGTTGGCCGGTTCCTACTCGCCGTGGTTATTTGGGCCGTCTGCATCGGTTCACACGTGCTCGGGCCCTTGATGCTGGCGCCGTTTGCCGGGTTGATGGCCCTGTACCTTTGGTGGCGCAAGGGCACGCCCGCGCCCCTGCTCGCGCTGCTTGCCGGCGGCCTCCTGACCGCGTTCATTTGGGCCCCCATGCTGCCCGAGGAGCGTTGGGTCCACGTCGAGCGGGATTTCAGCCAAAAGGAAGCGATCCCAGCTAACAACCCGATGGCGCTGGCGGACCTGCTGGGGCCGCCGGCAGTCTATGACGTCGCGTTCGACAACAACAAGACGGGCGACCGGGTGGGGCTGGCGCAGACGGCGCTCCTGCTTGCCGGCGCGCTCGCCGTGCCCTGGGCCTGGCGGAAGAACCGCCGGATCGCCGTTGCGTTGGCGGCCGCATCGCTCACCGGCCTATTCCTGTTCTTCCTGTTCACGCCCGCATCCGATGGGCTGTGGTGGCTGGGCGGCTCTGTGGCAAGCCGGCTGCTGTACCGGACGCGCCTCATGGGCTTGCAGGCGCTGGCCGCGGCGATCACGGCGGGCCTGTTGGTGGCCTTGCTCCCCCGGCGCGGCCAGCGCATCGCCGGGGCGCTCCTCGTCGCACTCCTCGTGGTCGTGGCGCTGCCATCGCTGTACGTGCAGTACCAGCACCGCTACGCGGATTTCAGCCGGCCGCCCGACCTGGCCGGCGTGCGTGCGATGGAGATCGAGCACGGGGGCCGCGCGCTGACCGCGTTCGGGGAGTTCGAGCCGAAGTGGCGCACGCTGCCCTTCGACCGGGCGCTGCTAGACGAGCTCGGCCCGGAATTCGATGCGCAGGCGCGTCCCCTGGCCGGCCAGCCGAACGGGATCGAGGTGATCCGGGCGGACGTGCGCAACCAGTCGTGGGATCTCGCGCTTCGGGCGACTGCGCCCGCGACGGCGACGCTGCACCTGCTCTATTATCCCCGGTGGCAGGCCGTGCTCGACGGTAAGCCGGTGGCGCTCGGGCCGCAGGCAGAGACGGGCTATGCCCAGGTCGCGGTGCCCGCCGGCGAACATCGCCTGGTGCTCTCCTACGGCTTGACGCGTTCCGAAACCGCGGGGCTGATCATCAGCGCGGCGACACTGCTCGTGCTGGTGGCCTGGGCCATCTGGGCCACGGTGCGGAGGAGACGGCAGGCAGGGGACCCGACGAGGACGGCCGGAAGTGCCGGGGATTCGGCCTTACAGCCTCGATCGCAGGGCGCATCGCTGCGCGCAGGCCCCCGAGCCGCGGCCTGGACGCTGACCGGCCTGACCCTCCTGCTCGTGCTGAAGGCCGGCGTCATCGACCCACAGACCACCCTTCTCAGGCGCAGCAGCACGTGCGAAGCCGTCGCGGGCGCGACGGAGGTCGCGGTCCGATTTGGCGAACAGGTGCGGCTGTGTGCCATGAGCACCGTGCCGTCCTCGGTCGAGCCGAACCAGCGGCTGACCACCACCCTCTATTGGACGATCGACGCACCGGTGCAAGAGCGCCTCGTGAGCTTTGTCCACTTGCTCGGCACCCAGTTCAACCCCGCGACCGGGACCCCACTTTGGGGGCAGGTCGACACGGAGGCGCCCGCCGGCCTGCCGGTCGAAAAATGGCTCCCCGGCAAGCTGTACCGGGATGAGTACTCGTTCGACGTCGCAGACGGCGCGCCACCGGGACCCTATCAGCTGGAAATCGGCTGGTACCCCGCCGGTTCCGGATCGCGAATCGCCCCGGTGATCGAGCGACCGGCCCCCAACCTCGGCGTGTCCGACCTGGACGCGCTGTTGGTGCAGGGGCCCGCCGTGAAGTAGCCCGTCTTCAATTTATTAAGTTCATTCTTATTCAAAGCACAAATATCTTGAATTGACCTCCTGTTCGTGCTATGATCCGCGCACGGCAAGGGCCTGTTGTTTGAGGACGTTGTTGACGAGTCCCGGGCGATGGCCAGCGTCCCAAGACCGGCCGTCATCGCGAGCCGCTGAATCGAAACAGGGAGGTCGTGTTATGTGGAGAGAACCGCGCTCGAATCGAAGCACCCTCGCAACCTTGTTGCTTGTCGCCTTACTGCTGGCGATAGGCGTCGTCCCGGCGGCCGCGCAGGACGGAGGGCCTGCGGTGCTGCAAGTCGATCCTCAAGCTCGTGTCGCTGCGGGTGTGTACCAGAATCCGCTACGGGCGGCGATCCCCGGAGACGGTGTCGTCGAAAGCTGTGCCGACCCGTCGATCATCCGAGGGCAGACACCCGACGATCCCTACTGGTACGTTTTCTGCACCACGGATCCGCTGAACTCGGCTGACCGGGATGCCAACGGCAACTTCAACTTCCACCTGATGCCAATCCTGCGCTCGCTCGACCTGGTCAATTGGACGTATATGGGCGACGTATTCAGCGCACGACCGGCCTGGGCGGCCGGGGATGCCGGCCTGTGGGCGCCCGACATCCATTACTTCAACGGACAGTATTACCTCTACTTCACCGCTTCCTGGACGTCTCTGCCGGGCGGCGGGAGCGCGATCGGCGTCGCCACTGCGCCTTCAGCCCTTGGGCCCGTGGGTCGACAGCGGCACGCCTGCGGTCGAGCCGCATGCGCCGCCCTGCTGCGCCAACGACAAGCGTTGGGTGTTCGACCCGGCGCTGATTACGGACGATGCGGGCCAGACCTGGATCTTCTACGGCAGCTACTTCGGCGGCATCTCGGCGCGGAAGCTGTCCGCGGACGGCTTGCACTCGGACCCCGCTTCGCAGGTGCAGATCACGAGCTCAAACAAGTTCGAAGGCGCGTTCGTGGTCAAGCGAGGCGGCTTCTACTACCTGTTCGCCTCCGCGACGGCCTGCTGTAACGGCCCGCTGACCGGTTACAGCGTTTTTGCCGGTCGTTCGGAGGCCGTCACCGGCCCGTACGTCGACAAAGAAGGCGTGCCCCTGCTTGATACACCCGCGACGGCCGTGTGGGCGGCACGCCCGTCCTGACGATGAACGGCAACCGCTGGGTGGGGCCGGGACACAATGCCGTCTTCACCGACCTGTCGGGGCAAGACTGGACGGTTTACCATGCGGTGGACCAGAATGACCCGTTCTTCGAACCCGGCTTCACCAAGCGACCCGCTGCTGATGGACCCGCTGGACTGGGTTGGCGGCTGGCCGCAGGTGCGCGCGGGGCGTTGGGCGTCCGACATGCCGATGCCTGCACCGGCTGCGCAGCCTGGCAGCATCTCCTTCTACCGGCCATCTCCGCCGCCGCCGCTCGTCGCCGGCCCGCAGATACCGCGTGCTGTCAGACGAGTTCGACGCGACCGCGCTCGGCCCCAGTGGAGCTGGGTGCGGCAGCCCGATCCCGCAACGTATCGACTGGAGAATGGGGTGTTTAGTTTCGACACCCAAGCCGCCGACCTCTACGTCGACAGCAATAACGCCTCGGTGTTGACCGAGCCCGCGCCCGGGCGATTATGCCGTGGAAACGAAAGTGCGCGTCACCTGGCCGGCCGGCGGCTGCTGCTTCAACTACGTGCAGGGCGGGCTGGTCATCTACGGCGACGACAACAACTTCGTCAAGCTGGTTTCGTTCGCCAACTGGGAGACGCGGCAGACGGAATTTGCGAAGGAAGTATTCCCGGTGCCAGACGGCTACCCGCGGTACGGCAACACCATCGTGGGCCCGCCCGGCGACTGGACCTGGCTGCGCATCGTCGTGCGGCGCCAGCTCACCGGGGGGCAGTCGTACCAGGCTTACACCAGCCGGGACGGCGAGCACTGGGTGCGCGGGGGTGTGTGGACGCATAACCTGGGCCGCGATGCCAAGATCGGCCTGGTGTCGATGGGCGGCAGTGGGTTCAGGAGCGAGTTTGATTACGTGAAGGTCTATCGGGTGATGCGGTAATCGAATGGGACGCTGATTGAACTGATGAAGCTAATCCACCTGCGTCTATGCACCATCAGGCGAATCAGCTTCATCGGCCAAGTCTGCGTCCTATCCGTCGGTCATGGCTGCGACGCGGCGGCGCAACTGTCCGCATCCGGCGTCGATGTCAATGCCGCGGCGCAGCCGAACGGTGGCCGGGATGCCGTTCCGCTCTAACACCCGCTGGAAGGACAAAGCGTTCGCGTCAGTGGAGGGCTGGTAGGGCGACTCGGCGACGGGGTTAAGCGGGATCAGGTTGACGTGGCACATCACGCCGCCGGTGGGGCTGCGTAGCGGCTTCAGCAGCGCGGCGAGCTCCACAGCCAGTTGGGGCGTGTCGTTAATGCCGTCCATCAAGGCGTACTCGAACGTGACCCGACGATTGGTCCGTTGGATGTACTCCCCGATCGCGGCCATCACATCGCCGATCGGATACCGTTCGTTGATGGGCAGGAGCGTGGCCCGCAGCTCGTCGTTTGGCGCATGCAGGCTGACCGCGAGATTCACCTGCAGCGGCTCCGCGGCCATCTTGCGAATGCCTTGGGGCAGGCCGACGGTCGAAACGGTGACGTGCCGCGCGCCCAGCCCAAAGCCATCCCGGTCGGTGATGGTGCCGAGCGCTTGCCAGACCCGCTCGTAGTTTGCGAACGGTTCGCCCATGCCCATGACGACGATGTTCGTCAGCCGTGCGCCGGCCGCCGTTTGCGGGCGATCTTCTCCCGGGAACTCGGGAGACGAGGCGTTGAGCGAGCTTAGCGAGCCGAAGGCGGTTAACGGAATAAACGCCGCTTCGTGACGACCTCCGTCACGGCCGTGCCCGCGGAGGACGCAGCCATGGGAGGCGGCGCAACGGCAAGGTAGCGGGCGGCGGCGAGCACCTGCGCCACGATCTCACCTGCCGTCAGGTTGCGCGCCAGCCCGCCTTGGCCCGTGGCGCAGAAAACGCAGCCCATCGCACAACCCGCCTGCGTGCTGATGCAGACGGTCCTTCGCTCGTCGTAAAGCATCAAGACGGTCTCGATGGTCAGCCCGTCCTGGAGGCGGAACACCCATTTGATCGTGTGTTGGTCGGCCGAGCGCTGCTCAAAAACACGCTCGAGCGGCTCGATGCGCGTCTCGGAGGCAAGCCGATTCCGCACCGCGGCCGGCAGATTCGTCATCTGGCTCGGGTGCGTGGCGAGCTTCTTGTATAACCACTCCCAGACTTGCTTCGCGCGGTAGGTCGGCTCGCTCCACTTCGCAAGCAGATCGGTCAGTTCATCCCTCGTCAGGTCATATAACATAACGCCATTCATGGTGCGAGAATAACACAAATTGGAAGGCGGGTCAACGCAAGTTAGGTAGAACGCTCCTTTCGCATCTTCGGGGTGAAGTGCTATAATTCGCACGTTAATTCGCGCACGGAGAATATCATTGGCTAACTTGCGACCCTATCCATTCACCGCCATCGTCGGACAGGAACGGATGAAGCGCGCGCTCATCCTCAACGCGATCTCTTCACAGATCGGCGGCGTGCTGATCCGTGGCGAGCGCGGCACGGCCAAGTCCACGGCCGCCCGTGCCCTTGCCGCGCTGCTGCCCGAAATCGAAGTGGTTGCCGACTGCCCGTTCGGGTGTGAGCCCGGCCCCATCGACGCGCTGTGCGACCTGTGCCGCGACCGCCTCGCGCGCGGCGAAGTGCTGCCGACCACCATGCGGCGCACGCGGTTCGTCGATCTGCCGGTGAGCGCGACCGAGGACCGGGTGGTTGGTACGCTGGATATCGAGAAGGCGATCCAGCAGGGCGAGCGCCGTTTCGAGCCGGGTGTGCTGGCCGCGGCGAACCGCGGGCTGCTCTATGTCGACGAAGTCAATCTCCTGGACGATCACGTCGTCGACCTTCTACTCGACTCGGCGGCCATGGGCGTTAATGTGGTCGAGCGCGAGGGCATCAGCTTCAGCCACCCGGCGCGCTTCATGCTCGTTGGGACGATGAACCCGGAGGAAGGCGACCTCCGGCCCCAGCTGCTCGACCGCTTTGCGCTCTGCGTCGACATGCACGGCATTTCGGACCCCAGGCAGCGCGTCGCAATTGTCGAGCGGCGCATCGCGTACGAGAGCGATCCGGACGGCTTCTACCAGGAGTGGTTACCGCACGAGGAGCAGCTTTCCGACCAGATTGCGCAGGCGCGGAACGTCCTGCCCGGCGTGCGCCACACGCAGCGGGACCTTTATACCATCGCCCAGTTGACCACATCGTTCCGGGTGGACGGCCACCGTGCCGATATCGTCATCCTCAAGACCGCCCGCGCACATGCCGCGTGGCAGGGACGGCTCGGGATCGCCGAACAGGACATCCTGCTGGCGGCCGAGTTGGCGCTGCCGCACCGGCTCAAACGCCAGCCGTTCGAGGAAGCGTCGATGGACGCGGGGCAGCTTGAAGACCGGCTGAAGAAGGCGCGCTCCGAAGCGCCGCCGGACCAG
The DNA here is from genome assembly GCA_963810095.1 of uncultured Chloroflexia bacterium. GTDB lineage: Bacteria > Chloroflexota > Anaerolineae > CG2-30-64-16 > CG2-30-64-16 > JALOOB01. Next base: position 237,618 of record CAWEMM010000006.1, read on the forward strand.
CAGAACGCTTCGCGCTCAGAATCGGGCGAGACGGCGCCCTCTGTAAAAAAAGCACCGAGCCGCTAGAGGACCAGGCGACAGCATCCGCTAGCGGCGAACCGGCGGAGGACGCTCCCCAAGCTCAATCCTCCAATAAGGGCCCAACAGCCCAGCGCAACGTCAAAATCGGCGACAGCTTCCAGGCGAAGCGCCTCGACACGCCCCTGGACAAGCTGACGCGCTCGTCGGCCGGCAAACGCTCGTCCACCCTGACCGACCGCAAGCGCGGGCGCTACATCAAATCGCGGCCCATGCGCGGCCGGCCCGACGACCTCGCATTCGATGCGACGATCCGCACGGCCGCGCCGTTTCAACGTCACCGCGCGGACGAACGCTCACGGCGCAAGGTCGCGTTCGTGGTCAAGCGCGGGGATCTGCAGAAGAAGGTGCGCGTGCGTCGGGCCGCCAACCTCGTCCTCTTCGTGGTGGATGCCTCGTGGAGCATGGCCGCGGCCGAGCGCATTGAGGCGACGAAGGGCGCGGTGCTCTCACTGCTGCACGACGCTTACCAGCGCCGAGACCAGGTCGGCCTGATCGTCTTCCAACGGGAGGAAGCCCGGATTGTCCTGCCGCCGACCTCCAGCGTGGAGCTCGCCAACCAAGCGCTGCGCAACGTGCCGGTGGGTGGCAAGACCCCCCTCTCAGCGGGGCTGCTCGCGGCGTTCCGCGTTTGCACGGCAGCCGTACGGCGCAATCCCGAAATCAAGCCCCTTATCATCATCCTGACGGACGGCGCAGGGAACGTGTCGGTAACGGGGATGCCGCCGCAGGAAGAGGCGCGGCGGATGGCGATGATGATTCACGACGCCCACTATCGCACGGTGATCATTAACATGGAGCATCCGGCATTTGACCGCGGGCTGGCCCAAGACCTTGCCAACTTCATCGGCGGGCCCTGCTACACCCTGCCCGAACTCAAGGCCGAGGCGCTGCTCAAGACGGTGCGCCAGGAGCTTAGCCTGAAGCCCGGCGAGCGCGGCGGCCCCGCCGGCGGAGCGAGCGATCCGGGCAGCAGTCTGCCCGACATCCCCGGACCCCATTCCGGAGGCATTCGAAGGACCTGATGGAACAAGGGACCGACACGCTGCCAGGCGATGATGCTGGGGCTGTGACCGCAGGTGCGGGAGCAGCCCCAGCGTCGCGTTTGGACCGGCTCCGCTCCCGCCGCCAGCTCCTCGCAGACGGGGCTTTGCTTCTGGTCACCATCATCTGGGGCGCGACCTTCGTCATGGTCAAGGACGCGGTCAGCGCGTTCCCGGTGTTCAGCTTCATGGCGCTCCGCTTCACGCTGGCCGCACTCGCCCTGGCGCCGCTTGCACTATGGCAGGAAAGGCAGAAGTCGAAGCAGCGTTCGCAGGGGGCGAATGACCGCTTGCAGGGGGCAAACGGTCTGTCACGCCTGGCCGCGGCCCGTCCCGTGTCACGAGGGAGGATGCGGCTCGTCGCGGCGTCTGCCCTGGTCGGGCTGGCGCTGTTCGCGGGGTACGCCTTCCAGACTGCCGGGCTGAAGCTGACGACGCCGGCTAAGGCCGGCTTCATCACGGGGCTGTCGGTCGTGATTGTCCCCGTCGTCTCTGCGCTGCTGCTCCGCCAGTCGCCCCCGCGCAACGCCTGGATCGGGGTGGGGCTGGCCACGCTCGGCCTGGCGCTGCTCTCGCTCACAGCCGCCCTCGGGGTCCAACTGGGCGACCTGTTGGTGCTGGGCTGCGCGTTCGCGTTTGCGGCCCACATCCTCCTGCTCGGGCACTTCGCACCGAGGCACAACGCGATCCTGCTCACCCTGGGCCAGGTCATCGTCGTCGCCGTCCTGAGCGGCATCGCCGCGCTCATCTTCGACCGGCCGGCGCCGCTGACCCGCCAGGTGCTGTTTGCCGCGGCATTCACCGGCGTCCTGGCGACCGCCCTCGCGTTCGGCATCCAGACTGTGGCCCAGCGGTTCACGACGAGCACACACACGGCCCTCATCTTTGCGGCAGAGCCGGTGTTCGCCGGGCTGTTCAGCCTGCTGCTCATTGGCGAAACGCTGGGCCCGCGCCAACTGCTCGGCTGCGCGCTGATCCTCGGCGGGATGCTCGTGGCAGAACTAAAACGAGCATAGAACACAAAGACACAATGGCACGAGGGACGACAGCGACGAGTTCCCAGCTACGCGCAAGTCGGTACTTCGTGTCTTTGTGCCTTTGTGGTAAAAGAAACCTCATGCCCGACGAAACCACAACCATCGCTGCGCTGCGCGAGGCGGTCGACGCGTTTGTCGCCGCACGTGACTGGCGCCAGTTCCACAATGCGAAGGACCTGGCCGTCTCGATCTCGCTCGAGGCCGGTGAGCTGCTCGAAGAATTCCAGTGGCTGACGCGGGAGCAGGTGGCGGCCGCTGAGCACGAGCCCGCGGCGCGCGAGCGCATCCGGTTCGAGCTGGCCGATATCCTGGTCTATTGCCTGTGTCTCAGCAACGCGCTCGAGCTGGACGTCAGCGACGCGGTGATCGAGAAGCTGGCGCTGGCGGGGCAGAAGTACCGGCCAGAGGATTACCGCGGCAAGGCGCCCAGGTATGGCGAACGATAGAGGATGCTCCGAGGGAGTGGCGGCCTAAGCGAGCTCTGCTGTGTCGAGCCACAACGTGACCGGGCCGTCATTCACGAGCGCCACCTGCATCGCGGCCCGGAACCGCCCCGTCTCCACGTGGAGCCCCGCGCCGCGCAGCTGCGCCACAAAGTGGTCGACTAGCGGCTCGGCCTGTTCGGGCCGGGCCGCCCGCAGGAAGTCGGGCCGGCGACCCCTGCGCGCGTCGCCGTAGAGGGTAAACTGGGAGACGACCAGCACCGCCCCGCCCGCGTCCGACAGCCCCAGGTTCATTTTCCCCGCTGCGTCGTCGAATATGCGCAGGCCCGCAACTTTCGCCGCCAGCCAGGCAGCCTCTTGCGGCCCGTCTGTATCCGTCACGCCGAGCAGGACGAGGAACCCGCGGCCGATCGCGCCGAGGACTTCGCCGTCGACTCTGACCGATGCCTCAGTAACCCGCTGGATCAATGCCCGCATGTGTGTCCCCGCATTGTGGGGGCGAGGCATCGCGGCAGCCAGGACCGTCATCCTGGCCGCCACAATGCCTTCCCCTACAACCCGACGGCCCGGGCGGTTTCCTTGAGCACGCCTGCCGAGCGGCGGAGCGCAGCCAACTCGTCGTCATTCAGCGTGCGGGATCAGCACGCCTTCGACGCCCCCATGGTCCACGATCGACGGCAGGCTCAGGCAGATGTCCGTAATGCCGAACTGGCCGGTCATGAGTGTGGAAACGGTCAGCACCGTGTTCTGATCGCGCAGGACCGCTTCGACCACGTGGCGGACGCCCAGGCCGATCGCGTAATAGGTGGCACCCTTGCGCTCGATGATTTCGTAAGCTGCCCGCTTCACCTGCTCCGAGATCGCCGCCTGCATGTCCTCGTTGCACGACGCGCCGCGCTGCTGGCAGAAATCGGCAACCGGCATGCCCGCCACGGTCGCCCGGCTCCAGACGACGACCTCAGAGTCGCCGTGTTCGCCAATGACGTAACCGTGCACGCTGCGCGGGTCGACGTTCAGCCGCTGTCCCACCAGCGCCCGCAGCCGGGCGGTGTCGAGCACGGTGCCCGAGCCGATGACCCGCCCACGGGGAAAGCCCGACGCCTCCAGTGCCGCGAGCGTCAGGATATCGACGGGGTTGGCCACCACTAACAGGATGGCGTTAGGTGCAGCCTTGGCAATCTCCGGAATCATGCCCCGGATAATGCCGGTGTTCTTTCTGACCAGATCGAGCCGCGTTTCCCCCGGCTTCTGCGCGGCGCCAGCCGTGATGACCACGATCTGGCTGTCGGCGCAGTCGGCGTAGGTGCCCGCCCGTATGGTTACCGGGCGGACAAACGGCGCGCCGTGCATCAGGTCCATCGCCTCGCCCTCAGCCCGGCGCTCGTTCACGTCGACCAGCACGATCTCGCTGGCCAACCCGCTCATCATCAGGGCGTATGCGGCGCTTGCGCCCACAGCGCCGGCGCCGCCCACAATCGCGATCTTCGTCGGGGTTCTACCGTCCACGTTCGCTCCTTATGTTACCGCTGCGGGCGCACCACGCACCGCAAACTAGCGTCAGATCGATGACTCGGGCCCTTCCACCCACATCGCGCCGCCCGGCCCCACTTCCTTCTTCCAGATGGGCGAGACCTGCTTGATCCGGTCGATGATGTAGTGACATGCGTCGAAAGTGTTCGCCCGGTGCGCCGCAGCCACCGCGATGGCAATCGAAACGTCGCCGATCTCGAGCCGCCCCACCCGGTGCAGCACGGCAATCGCGCTGATGTCGGGCCAGCGGTCCCGCGCCTCGGACGCAATGCCGGCGAACGAAGCTTCGGCCATCTCCGGGTACGCTTCGTATTCCAGATAGTCCGTCTGCTGCTCGCCGTGCGACGCGTCACGGGTCACGGCGCGCACCGTTCCGGCAAAGACGGTCACGCCGCCGCGTTCGGGCGCCAGGACGCGGGCAGCGACGTCGTCGAGCGAGATTGGCCCTTCGACGATCTCGAAGAGCTTGGCGGCCGGGGCATGGCCGCTGCCGCCGCTGACCGGCGGAATCAGGGCGACCTCGTCGCCGTCGTGCAGGGCTTGATCGGGGCGCGCAAAGGAGCGGTTGACCGTGATCGTAAAGCGCTGTTGATCCAGGTTGAGCGCCGGGTACTCGGCTGCCAACAGGCGCTGAAGGGCGGCGATGTCGGCATCGCCCGGAAGGCTCACAGCGATCTCGCTCTTACCCAGCCGCTCCCGCATCCCCGCGAACAGGCGCACGCGCACGTTCACTCCGTCGCTGACGCTCATCCTCCACCTTCCTCTGCCTGCCAGTGTCCCGTCTTGCCCCCGCGCTTCTCCAGCAGTCGGACTCCGTCGATCACCATGCCACGCTCGACCGCCTTGGCCATGTCATAGATGGTCAGGGCGGCCACGCTGACCGCGGTCAGGGCTTCCATTTCGACGCCGGTCTGGCCTTTGCATTTCACCGCAGCGGTGATCTCCACGGTCGAAGCTTCCTCGTCAAACGCGAACTCCACCGCGACCTTGGTCAGGAGCAACTGGTGACACATCGGAATCAGCTCGCTCGTGCGCTTGGCGGCCATGATGCCGGCGACCCGGGCGGTTCCCAGCACATCGCCCTTCGGCAGGTTGCCCTCGCGCAGCAGTCGCAGCGTTTGTGGCTGCATGCGGACGCGGCCGGCCGCCACCGCCTCCCGCTCGGTCTCGGCCTTGGCGCCGACGTCTACCATGCGAGCGTGGCCGTGTTCGTCGAGATGGGTCAGTTCCGTCATAGTTGCATTGTACCTGACTTGCCCCTTTCAACGAAACCGGCCTTGACGGCCGGGTGGGTGTATACTGTGTGCGGAGGTTCACATGCCCGAATATCCAGAGATCGCCGCACGCACCGCAGAGATGAACCAGTTCCTCGCGGGGAAAACTGTCTCCGGCATCGAAGTCCTGCAGCCCAAGTGCCTGAACGTGGCCGAAGACGAATTCAAAGCCCGCCTCACAGGCGCGACCCTGCATGAAACGACGCAGCGCGGGAAGTGGCTGTGCACGGACACGACAGGGGGCTGGCTGCTGCTCAACCTGGGCATGGGCGGCGAAATCCTGCTCGTCGACCGCGAGCACCTGCCCGAGAAACGCCGCGTCATCTTCGACTTCACGGACGGAACGAGCCTGGCGGTTAATTTCTGGTGGTTCGGTTTCGCACATTACCTTCCCCTCGGACCGCTAGAGGCGCACGAGCAGATCGCGAGGCTGGGCCCCAACGTGCTGGACGTCGACCTCGACCGGTTTCGGGAGCTGGTGGCGGGCCAGAAGGGCGGTGTGAAAGCCTTCCTGCTCGACCAGTCCCGGATTGCCGGCATCGGCAACGCCTACATCCACGACATTCTCTGGCTGGCGCGCATCCACCCACTGCGCAAGCTCAACACGCTCGCCCCAGAAGAGGTTACATCGCTTTGGCAGGGCATCCAGGACGGGCTGCGGCCGAGCGTGGCGAAGGGCGGCGCATTCTACGAGGTCGGCCTGACCGGGGCGAAGGGCGGGTTCCTGATGGAGGACATTGTCGTCGGCTATCGCGAGGGCACGCCCTGCCCGCGCTGTGGGACGCCGATTGTGAAGATCAAGACCGGGGGCACGAGCAGCTTCATCTGCCCGACCTGCCAGGCTGTGTAATCAAAGAGTGAGCTAACCACAAAGACACGAAGGCACCGGGCCGTCGTCGCGCTTCGTGTCTTCGTGCCTTTGCGGTGCGCGATCAGCGGGAGGCATTATGGCGGCTACGAGCGATACCAAGCGATGGCAGCAGAACCTGCGGGCCGAGCGGGACGCGATTGTCCTCTACGAGGGGTTGGCGCAGGCCGAGCCGAATGCGGATCTCGCGGGGGTGTACACCCGGCTGGCCGAGACGGAGCGCCGCCACGCGAGCGTCTGGCAGCAGAAGCTGGCTGACGCTGGCATCCCTGACACGCCGCACCGGGCAGCTTGGCGCACCCAGGTTTTCCGGTGGCTGGCGCGCCGTTTCGGGCCGGCGTTCGTGCTGCCCTCGCTGGCCCAGGTCGAGCAGCAGGCAAGCCGCGGCTACGACGACCAGCCGGACGCGCATGCGCTCGGTATGCCGGTGGACGAACGCTCGCACGCCCGGGTTTTCGGTTACCTGGCCCAGACGACCGGTGGCCTGGAGGGCAGCGCGGTAGCGCGTTTCGAAGGCCGGCACCGGGCGGCCGGCGGCAATGCGCTCCGCGCTGCCGTGCTCGGCGCAAATGACGGCCTGGTATCCGTCTTCAGCCTGGTGATGGGCGTGGCCGGCGCAGGCGCCGCGTCCCACACGATCCTGCTCACCGGCTTGGCGGGCCTGCTGGCTGGCGCGCTGTCGATGGCGCTGGGCGAGTGGCTATCGGTGCAGAGCTCACGCGAGCTGTATCAACACCAGATCGGCATCGAGAAACATGAGCTGGCAACGATCCCGGAAGAAGAGGTCGAGGAGCTCAATCTGATCTACCAGGCGAAAGGGATTCCGGAAGCAACGGCACAGGAGATGGCCCGGCGCTTGTTGTCAGACCCGAACACCGCACTCGATACGCTTGCCCGCGAGGAACTATCGGTCGATCCGAAGTCGTTGGGAGGGTCTGCGTGGGAAGCCGGGATCACGTCTTTCTTCCTGTTCGCCATCGGCGCGCTCATCCCGGTGCTGCCGTACGTCTTCTTCACGGGCATGACAGGCATCATCGTCAGCGCCGTCGCGAGCGCGATCGGGCTCTTCGCCATTGGCGCGGCGATCACGTTGATGACGGGGCGCGGCGTGCTGTTCTCGGGATTCCGGCAGGTGGCGTTCGGCATGGCCGCAGCCGCCATCACCTACGGCGTGGGCACCCTGATTGGGGTCAACCTGGGAGGGTAAGGGACCAGGCAGGCGATACTCAACACAAAGGCACAAAGACACAGGGACTAAAAAACCAGGTCACCTTGACGGCGGCCTGGTTTTTCTTTGTGGCTTCGTGTCCTTGTGTTGAAGGCGTCGGGCCCTAGGCGGACTTCTGAGTGAACGCGTCGCCCCAGGTGATGGCGGTGCCGTCCCGCGTCAGCAGCAGCGGGGCTGCGCCGCGGGTGATGCACTCGGCGTTCACCATGCATCGCTCGACCTCGGGGTGCGAGGGGATTTCGTACATGACGTCGAGCAGGCTGCGCTCGATGATCGTACGCAGGCCCCGCGCGCCGGTCTTCAGCTTCATCGCCTCACGCGCCGCGGCCCGCAGAGCTTCAGGCGTGAACGCCAGCTCGACGTGGTCCAGGTCGAACAGCCGGGCGTACTGCTTTACCACCGCGTTCTTGGGCTCGGTCAGCACAGAGACCAGCGCCTCTTCGTCCAGCGGGTCGACGTTCACCGTCACGGGCAGCCGGCCCACGAATTCGGGAATCATCCCGAACTTGAGCAGGTCGTCGGCTGTAACGTGTTGCAAATAGTGCGTCGTCTGCGCCTCTTTGGTGCGAGGGGCTTCGCCGGTGGTTTGGAAACCCACCCGGCCTTTGGCGCCCATGCGCTGGCCCACGATGTCTTCCAACCCCGAGAAGGCGCCGCCGCAGATGAAGAGGATATTCTTCGTGTCGAGGCGAACGAACTCCTGGTTCGGGTGCTTGCGGCCGCCCTGCGGCGGCACGTTCGCAATCGTGCCCTCGATGATCTTCAGGAGGCCCTGTTGCACGCCCTCGCCCGACACGTCGCGCGTGATCGAAGGGTTGTCTCCGCTCTTGCGGGCGATCTTGTCGATCTCATCCACGTAGACGATGCCGACCGCGGCCCGCTCCACGTCCCACTCCGCCGCGTGCAGCAACTGCACCAGGATGTTCTCCACATCCTCGCCCACGTAGCCGGCCTCAGTCAGGCCCGTCGCGTCCGCGATCGTAAACGGGACGTCGAGGATCTTGGCGAGCGTCCGCGCCAGCAGCGTCTTGCCGCAGCCCGTGGGGCCGATGAGCAGGATGTTGCTCTTTTCGAGCTCTACGCCGCTCGACGGGTCGCCGGGGGTCGTTCCGCTCACGATGCGCTTGTAGTGGTTGTAAACCGCTACGGAGAGCGTCTTCTTCGCACGCGTCTGACCCACGACGTACTCGTCGAGCTGGCCCCTGATATCTTTCGGAGGCACAAGGCGCCAGCGGGGCGTGGCAACCGGAGCATCAGCCTTTACGCCGTCCTCGTCCAGCACTTCCTGGCACAGCGCAACGCACTCATCGCAGATGAAGACCCCGTCGGGGCCGGCAATGAGGCGGCGCACCTGGCTTTGGTCGCGATGACAGAACGAGCAGCGCTCGACGTCAACCCTGGCCTTACTTCCCACTATTTTTCAGCCCCTTTTTTCTCCAGCGGATGCAGCACTTCGTCCAACAGGCCATAAGCCTTCGCCTGGTCCGCTGTCATGTAGCGGTCGCGGTCGGTATCTTCCGCGATGCGCTCCACCGGCTGGCCGGTGTGCCGTGAGAGGATGCCGTTCAGCTCCTCTTTCAGGCGCAGGATCTCGCGCGCCTGGATCTCGATCTCGGTCGCCTGGCCCTGCGCGCCGCCCAGCGGCTGGTGCATGTGGATGGTCGCATGGGGCAGCGCGTAACGCTTGCCCTTCGCGCCCGCCGTCAGCAGGACGGTGCCAAAGCTTGCCGTCACGCCGACCGCGATAGTGCTCACCGGCGCCCGGATCAACTGCATTGTATCATAAATGGCCATGCCCGCGTAAACGACGCCGCCAGGGGAATTGATGTAGAGCTGGATGTCCTTCTCCGGGTCCTCCCGGTCGAGGAACAGCAGCTGGGCCACGATCACGTTGGCCACCTGGTCGTTGATGCCCGTGCCCAGGAAGATGATGCGTTCCTTGAGCAGCAGGGAATAGATGTCGTACGCGCGCTCGCCGCGGCCACTGGTCTCGATCACCATCGGAATCAGTGACTGGGGAGTGAGAGGATTGAAGGTCATAGTACACTCCGTCCTGTTACAGGGCCCCGAGCGGGGCCACCCAATTCAACGACGGTATTAGACCACAAGAACACCCAAAGGACAGTAGCGCACAACCCCCTCCCCTCTCCGAACCGGGTTCAGGAGAGGGGAGGGGGTGGGGTGGCGTCCTTATTCGGCGTCTTCAGCCGGCGCCGGGGGCGCGGGCGTTTCGGGCTCAACGGCGGCCACGGCCGCAGCCGCCGACGCTTCCACTTCAGATGTCTCCGCGCTCACGGGGCTTTCTGGAGCCGGCGCTTCGCCTGCGGGGACCTGCGCGGCGGCCACCTGGCCGGTCACCAGCGCGCGCAGGTGTTCCAGCGTGCGGGTGGTGCGGAGGTCCTGGCGGATCATCGAGCGGCCCTGCGGCGAACCGAAGGCTTCGAGGATGGCGTCGCGCGTTTCTTCCTTCTCGACGCCCTGGACCATGCGCTGGAGCTCGGCCTCCACATCCTCGTCGCTCACCTCGAGGCCTTCGCGTCGGGCCAGCTCGGCCAAGACCAATTGGCCTTGCACGCGTCGTTCGGCGGCGGGCTCGAGTTCCTGGTGGTACTGCTCCATGGTCTTGCCCTGCAGTCGCAGCGAGTCTTCCAGCGTGTAGCCGATCTGCTTCATCCGCTGTTCCATGTCGTGCATCATGTCGTGCACGGTGTCGTCGACGACGATGGGCGGATAAGAGAGCGTTGCCCGCCCGATCAGGGCCTCGATGGCCTGGTCGTTCAGGGTATTCTCGGCCTCGGTCTCGCGCTGCTTCTTGAGCTCGGCCAGCTTCTTCGTGCGGTAGTCGGCCACGTCGGTGTATTCGCCGAGAGTCTTGACGAAGTCGTCATTCAGCTCGGGTGTCACCTTGGCGCGCACTTCCTTGACGTTCACCTTGAAGTGCGCGGTCTGGCCCTTGTACTTCGAGAGGGAGTCCTCGGGATAGGTGATGTCGAACTCTTTCTCGTCGCCCGCCGACAGGCCTACGAAGGCTTCGTCGAAGCCGGGCAGCCAGCCGCTCTCGCCGCGCAGGGTCAGCTCCCAGTCCTTGTTGTCCATGATCGAGTTCTCGCCGACTGCGCCGGCGATGTCGACCTTCACCATGTCGCCCAGCTCGGCCGGACGCTCGACGACGTCGTGCTTGGCCTGCGCCGCGCGGGCGAGCTCGAGGGTCTCATCGACATCGGCCTCGGTCACCTCGGTAGAAGGCGCTTCGATGCGCAGGTCGCTGTAGTCGCCGAGCGAGACGGTCGGGCGCAGGGGCACGACCAGCTTGAACTTGATTTCAGGGTCGACCTGCACGTCTTCCAGTGCGGCCTGACCGTACGGCTCGAACTCGTTGCGCTCGAGCACTTCCGTATAAACTTCTTGCCCCAGGTCGTCCACGATCTCGCCCAGCAGCGCCGGCTTGCCATACATGCGAACGACGTGGGCGTAGGGCGCCTTGCCCGGCCGGAAACCCGGGATCTTCGCCTTGCGTGAAACGAGCTTCACCGCGCGGTCGAGCGCCTGCTGCGTGCGTTCCGGCCCAAGTTCGATGGTCAGGTCGAGCTGATGATCCTCGCGCGGGTTGGTGGTGACTTTCAATTCTTCGGCCAAGGGAAACCTCCGCTAACATCTAACGAGTAACCAGCAAAGGGCGAAACGCTCATTGCTGGCGCCCTGCCAACAACATTTCGCCCTTTGCTCGTTACTCGTTTCGACCATTATACCCGTAAAACACAAAGGCACAAAGACACGAAGGTTTGGTTCCTGGAGCCGATTTTCAGGCCTTTGCGTCCTTGTGTCTTTGCGTCGCGACCGTCTTAAATCCGCCCGAACTGCTTCGCCAGCTCCAATGCGCTCATATAGACCATGGTTGGCCGGCCGTGCGGGCACGTGCGGGGCGAGCGGCAGCCTTCCAGCCGGCGGACGAGCTCCTGCATCTCGGCCATGGTCATCGGCGTGTTGCCTTTGATCGCCGCCCGCTTGCAGATCAACGTGATCAGCCGAGCCTCGTGCGCCGACTCGACCACGTCGTCGCGCTGGCCCAGGCCGTCCAGGATTTCGACGACGGCCCGCGCGGGTTGGCCGCCGCGGGCCAGGATGCCGGGAACGGCGCGGAGCAGGTAGGAACTGCCGCCGAATGGCTCGAGCGCGAGCCCGAGGTCGGCCAGCGTGGCCAACTCCTCGGCGGCAACCGCGGCCTGCTCGGGCGACAAGTCGATCACGACGGGCTCGAGGAGCGGCTGAATGGCAAGCGTCTTGCTCAGGTGGTCGGCAAGCATCTGCTCGTACAGCACCCGCTCGTGCGCCGCATGCTGGTCGATCAGGTACATGCCGTCCGGCCCCTCGGCGACGACGTAGGTGGCCGCAAGCTGGCCCACGACGCGCAGAATCGGCATCAGCCGGCCGGGCTCCGCGGGCGGCGACACGGGCGAAGCAGGATGGCCCCCCCGTTCTGAGTCCGGCCCCCATGGTCCGGTCTCGGGCTCGTGGCGCAGGGGCATGGGCGCCTGTCCGCCCTTGCCGGCATGCAGCAACGCCTCGCGCCGCTCGACCCACCCCCTCGTCTGCGCCAGGTCACCCGGCGAGACACCTCCGGAGCCGCCGTCTTCGTGCGGCCACGCGCCGGGGATGACAGTGGCCCCGCCGGGGTTTGCCTCGGGAATGGGCGCGTGCTCGACGAGCGCACGGCGCACGGCCCGCTGGACCGCGCCGAAGATCGCGTTCGGGATCGCGGAAGCGGACTTCTGCCTTCGTCGGATGGACGTTGACATCCACATCCGCGGGGTCGACCTCGAGGAAGATCACCGCCACCGGATAGCGGCCGACGGGAAGCAAGGTGTGATACGCCTGGATCACCGAGTAGGCGATAGAAGTGTCCTGGAACCAACGGTGATTGACGAACAGCGTGATGTAGCCGCGGTTGCCGCGATGCAGCGACGGCACGCCCGCAAAGCCGGTGACTCGGGCAGCCGCCGGCCGGTCGGAAGCGCCCGGCGCGTCGCCGCCCACGGGGAACATCTGCTTCGCCGTCTCCAGCCCATATACCTTGGCCAGCACGTCGCTCAGCTTGCCCGAACCAGTGGATTGAAAGACGAGCTTGCCGTCGGACACGAGGGAGAATCGACGGTCGGGATAGGCGAGAGCGTAGCGGGTGACGACCTGCTGGATGTGCGCGGCCTCGGTCGCGGGCTGCTTGAGGAACTTGAGGCGCGCGGGCACGTTGGCGAAGAGGTGTTCGACGGCGATCGTGGTCCCGACCGGCGCACCTCGCAGGCCGTGCTCGACCTCGCGTCCCTCTGTGAGCCGGAGAAACGTCCCGGCGTCCGCGCCGGCCGCGTGGGTCAGCAACGAGACGTGGGCGACCGACGCGATGCTGGCAAGCGCCTCGCCCCGAAAGCCAAGCGTGGTGATATGCCCGAGATCGTCGGTCGACGTGAGCTTGCTGGTCGCGTGGCGCAGGAAGGCAACGCTCACCTCGTCTGCCGGAATGCCCGAGCCGTCGTCCTGCACCCGGATCAGGCGCCGGCCGCCCTCACGGATTTCGACCCGAATGTCGCGGCCGCCGGCATCGAGGCTGTTCTCGATGAGTTCCTTAACCGCAGACGCGGGCCGCTCGACCACTTCGCCGGCGGCGATCTGGTTGGCGACTTCGGGCGCAAGAACACGAATCGGCATGCAGCGGATTGTACCACAGGGTGGCAAACGGGTTGCCCGGCCAACGCGCCTCTCCTCGCCAGGGCGAGAAGGCGCATCCCACGGAAAGCGCTTTTTGGGGAGCGGGCACAAGGGGGCGCTGAGCGGCGTTAAGTGATCCATGCAAACAAAGTGGGAGGGGCCCGGCGCCCGGGCTGACCTCGCGGAGCGGATCAACCTGCTGCGGGGCATCGCCATTATCGCCGTGATCGCGATCCACACGTCCGCGCATTTCACGTATGTCGAGCAACTCTCGCCAGTAGTCTATGCCGTCTCCGTCGTCGATGTGTTTGCGCACTTTGCGGTGCCGCTGTTCGTGTTCCTGTCGGGCATCACACTCACCATGCGCTACGGGCCGGCGGCACCTATTAGCCCTCGGAGCTTCTATGCCCGGCGGCTGGCGAAGATCGTTCCGCCCTACATAGTTTTCTCATTCCTGTATCTCGTCCTGTTCGCGGCCGAATATCACCAGGTCCCTGCCGCGCCGTGGGTCATCCTGGCCCTTGCGACCGGCGGCGCGTACTACCATCTGTGGTTCGTGGCGCTGCTCGTACAACTCTACCTGCTCTTTCCGCTGCTCAGGCGTCTGCTCGGGGGGGCTCGGAGCCGGGCCGCGATCGGCCGGCTGCTGTTTGGTGCGCTGCTGCTGCAACTGGCCTGGAATATAGGGGCGCCCCTCCTGGCCTCTGCGCTGCCGTCGCGGCCGCTCGTGGAGACACTCCTGTCGAACCGGGTGTTCCTGTCGCACGTTTTCTATTTCATGTTGGGCATGGTCGCCGGGGCCAACATCACGAACTTTGACCGTCGGGTGCGGGCGCTTCCGACCGTGGCCCTGGCGCTCACTATCGCAGCACTCGTCGCAGGAACGTCAGTCGTGTGGATCCTTGCCATGCAGCGCTACGGCCGCCTCGACGCGGCGCCGGCCGGCGCGTTCGTCGCGAGCCTGGCGGTTGAGCCCCTGCTCTTCGTGGCTTCGATCGTCCTGGCATGGCAGGCGTGCGCCCGCCTGTCGCAGATGGCGAGATCACCGCGGGCGGACGCAGTCAGGGCCGGCCTGGCGCGGCTGGGCATCCTGTCGCTTCCCATCTATCTGGTCCATGTCCTGTTGCAATGGCTGCTGCGGCGCAGCCTGCTCGCGTTCGACCTCACCCCCGCCGTGTGGGGCTTCTATCCCCTGATGTTCGTCCTGACGCTGTTGCTGAGCTATACCGCTGCCCGGCTCTTCGCACGCCTGCCCTATGGCGAAACCCTCACCGGTGCGCCAAGCGAATTGGAGGGCTGGCAAGCGCTGCCGGCCACACCCGCCCCCGACGAAGCCTGACCGGTCCCCACGGCGAGACCCTGACAGCCACGTTCCGCCGCACGCAACCCCGGCCACGAATGACGAGTTTTGCACAAGTCGAGTGCAATGCTTGACAAGTCATGACGCACCGCGTTATACTGTCTCTCAGTCAGTAACTGACCGCCGGTCAGTTCGCCCCGGATTGCTACCTCTGTTATAATCTTCACATACGGCTGCCCCATTTACTGCTAATCTAGTGTGCACCGGCCCCAACGATGGGGTACGGCCGTCGAACCTGTCGACCTGTTGGTGTGAACGTATCGGGTTGAGTAGAGGGGTGATGATGGCAACGCAGGATCGCCGAGAGCAGGACCGGGCCCGTCGCAAGAACGACATCCTCATGTCCGCGCGCGGTCTTCGCCCAAGACGGCTTCCGGGGGGCCACGGTCGACCAAATCGCCCAACGCGCCGAGGTTGCCAAAGGCACCATCTACCTCTACTTCGAAACCAAAGAAGCCATCATGGCCGAACTCATCCTGATGGCGCTGGCCGACCTCCAGGGCCAGCTCCGCGTCGCAGTCGAATCCCAATCCATCCTGCAACCCGACGGCCGGCTGCGTGCCATGGCCGAAGCCTACCTCGCCTTCTCCCAGCGCTCACCTGACTACTTCCGGCTCCTAACCGCTTTCGATGGCGGCGATCTGGGCGAGAACCTGTCGCCCCAGCGCAACCAACTGATCCTTGCCGCGTCCAACCGCACGCTCGACCTGGTAGCCCAGGCCGTGGCGGACGGTGTCGCGCTTGGCATGTTCGCCGTCCGCGACGCGCGGCAGGCGGCCGCGGTGCTCTGGGCCGGGCTGAACGGCTCGCTGGCGCTCCTTGCGCATCCGATCCGCCGGACCATGATTCAAACGGATCTGCCCGGCCTGTATCATGCAACTTTGGAGCTCTTGCTGAAAGGGCTGACCTGCGCCGACGAGGCCAGTGAGGTCGAAGAACGCGACCCTACCACCAAGACACCAAGACACGAAGGGGCACAAAGAGCCTGAGAACTATGTGTCTCTTCGTGTCTTGGTGTCCGGGTGGTAAAGATGAGCTTTACTAAGGAGAGGATGGTATGAAGGAAGTCGTCATCAGCAACCCAATACGGACGGCCATCGGCAGCTTCGGCGGCGCACTAAAAACGGTACCTGCGTACGACCTGGCAAAGATCGTCATGCAGCGCGTGCTGGCCGACTCGGGTGTGGACGCCGCTCGCTTGACTGAAGTCATTTTTGGCAACATCGGCATGCCCTCTGAGGCGGCCAACATCGCCCGCGTCTCGGCCCTCTATGCGGGCATCCCGAAAGAGGTGCCCGCCTACACCGTGCAGCGCAACTGCGCCTCGGGCATGGAGTCCATGCACAGCGCCTTCAACGCGATCCAGGCGGAAGACGGCGACCTCTACCTGGTGGGCGGCACGGAGAACATGAGCGCCATCCCCTACGTGGTCAAAGGCGCACGCTGGGGCCTCAAGCTCCGCCATTCGGAATTCACCGACGCCCTGTGGGAAGGGCTCACCGACCCGACCTGCAACCTGATCATGGGCGGGACGGCCGAGAACATCGCCGAGCAGTGCAACCTCACCCGTGAGGAACAGGACCAGTACGCGGTGATGAGCCACAAAAAGGCCTTCATGGCCACTCGCACGGGCAAGTTCAAGGACGAAATCGTGCCCGTCGAAGTGGTGAAGAAGGCGGCCGGCCAGGAAGTCGCGAAGGAGTCGATCACACAGGACGAGAGCATCAACCCCGGCCTGACGGTTCAGAAGGCCGCCCTCTACCCGACCGTCTTCAAGAAGGGCGGCTCGGTCACGCCGGCGAACGCCTGCCCGATGAATGACGGCGCGGCAGCGATGCTGCTGAGCACGGCGGAGGCCGCGGAGCAACTGGGCCTCAAGCCGATGGGGCGCATACTGGGCTTTGCGGTAACGGGCGTCGATCCCGCGTACATGGGCCTGGGGCCGGCGACCGCGCTGCCCAAGGCGCTGAAGCGGGCCGGCCTGAAATATGACCAGCTCGACCTGGTCGAGATCAACGAGGCGTTCGCCGCACAGGTGCTGGGCGTGGCAAAGTCGATGCAGGCCGACGGGCATGGCTGGGACTTCGACAAGACCAACGTCAACGGCGGCGCGATCGCGCTGGGCCATCCCGTCGGCGCGTCGGGCTCACGCATTGTGGTCACCCTGCTGCACGAGATGAAGCGGCGGAACGCGCGCTACGGCGCGGCCACGCTCTGCGTCGGCGGCGGTCAAGGCTCGGCGGTGGTGGTGGAGAGGCTATAGTCTTAACACAAAGGCACAACGGCACCAGCGTCCTTCTTTGTGCCTTCGTGTCTTTGTGTTGAGCGTCCGATTGGCTAAGAAGGAGGATTCAGCATGTACATATTCAAGGCGGCGGTCGTCGGCGCGGGGACGATGGGCGGCGAGATTGCACAGGTGATTTCGTTCAGCGGCCTGCCGGTCGTCCTGAAAGACGTCGACCAGAAAATGCTCGACAAGGGCATGGAGACGGTCCGGCACATCTACCAGAGCCGGGTGGACAAGGGCAAGATGAGCGCGGGCGAGATGGAGAGCAAGATCAGCCTCATCGAGCCCAGCCTCACCTACGACAGCTTCTCGGACGTCGACATCGTGATCGAAGCGGTGCCCGAGAAGATGGCGATCAAGAAGAAGGTGTTTGCCGAGCTGGACAGCGTCTGCCCGGAGACCACCATTCTCGCCAGCAACACCTCGGCCCTCTCGGTGAGCGAGATGGGCGCGGCCACCCAGCGGCCGGGCAAGGTAATTGGCCTGCACTTCTTCAACCCCGCGCACGTGATGAAGCTGATCGAGGTGATCCCCGGGCTGGAGACGGCGCAGGATACGACGGACGACGTGGTGATGTTTGCCGAGTCGCTGCGCAAGCTGCCCGTTGTCGTGCGCGAATGCCCCGGCTTTCTGGTCAACCGCTTGCTGGGCCCCTATCTGAATGAGGCCACCTACTGCCTCCAGGAGGGCGCGGCCTCGGCCACGGAAATCGACGAAGCGCTGCGCGACTTCGGCATGCCCATGGGCGCGTTCATCCTCTCCGACACGGTCGGGCTGGACATCGCCACCCACGCGGGCGAGCAGATGCATCGCGAATACGGCGTGCGCATGGAACTGCCGCAGCTGATGTACCGGATGTTGGAAGCCGGGCGGCTCGGCGAAAAGGCGGGCAAGGGCATCTATGGCTACGGCGGCGAGGACGATGCCAATATTAGCGAGATCGCCGGGGACCTGAAGCGCGAGGGGAGCGTCTTCACGCCCGAACGGGTGATTTACCCGATGGTCAACGAGGCCGTCATCGCGCTGACCGAGCACGTTGCAAACCCCGCGGACATCGACATGGCTTGCATCGCCGGCCTCGGCATGACATACAAGGGCGACCGGAAGGGCCCGCTGGCGATTGCAGACGAGATCGGGCTGGACTGCATCCTGGAAGAGCTGGAAAACTTGCAGAAGCAGTACGGGGAACGCTTCCGCCCGGCCTGGCTGCTGCGCCAGAAGGTCAACGCGGGACACTTGGGCGTCAAGTCGGGCCGTGGCTTCCACGAGTACGCATGATGATTTAGGCGAGGCGTTTGGGCGCCGGCCGGGCAAAGCCGGCGCCCAAACGCGCATCTGTGATGAGGGAGCAAAAGCATGGCTGAGTATTCCAATCTGAAGATCGCGGTCGAGGACCGCGTTGGCGTGTTGACGATCGACCACCCGCCGGCGAATGCCTTCGACGGCAAGACGCTGGTGGAGATGGATGCGGCGGTCGACGAGCTGCTGGCGAACGACCAGGTAAAGGTCATCGTGATCACCGGCGCCGGCCAATTTGCCTTCGTCGCGGGCCTGGACCTTAAGGAAGCCGCGGAGGTTTTCTCGTCGGGCCGCACCGACCTGGCGCAGGAAGCGCTGGCACGGGCGAAAGGGCTCTACCGGAAGATCGAATGCTCGCAGAAACCCGTCATCGCGGCCATCAACGCGGTCGCGTTGGGCGGCGGGCTCGAGCTGGCGCTGGCATGCCACATCCGCATCATGGCCGACCGGGCGCGCATCGGGTTGACCGAAACAAACCTGGGCCTGATCCCGGGCTGGGGCGGCACCCAGCGGCTGCAGCGGGTGGTGGGACAAGGCAAGGCGCTCGAATTGATCCTGTCTGGCGACATGATCAACGCGCAGGAGGCGTTCCGCATCGGGCTGGCCAACAAGGTGGTGCCCGCGGGCCAGGTGCTGCACGAGGCAATGGGCATGGCCAAGAAGATCGCGGCCAAGAGCAAGCTGGCCATTGGCGCAGCCATGACCGCGGTGGTCGAAGGCGGCGAGATGCCGCTGGACGAAGGCCTGAAGTTCGAAGGCGAGCAGTTCCTCCGCCTGGTCGGCAGCCACGACCTCGTCGAAGGGATCAGCGCGTTCGTGCAGAAACGGCAGCCGAAGTTTACCGATAGTTAATTGTGATTGCAGGCGAGCGGCAGCGAAGCTGTCGCTCGCCTGCAAAAGGAAATCCCACCAATGGAAATGCGCCTGGATGCACCGCAAATTGCGGTGTTCATCGACTTTGAAAACGTTGCTACATCCGCAGAAGCCAATTACGGCGATTTTGACGTAACGGCCGTCACCGACCTGCTGCGCTCGCGGGGCGGCTTCTGATTAAGCGCGCATACGGCGATTGGGGCCGCTTTCACCGCTACCGCCGGCCGATGCTCGAAAACGGGGTCGACCTCTTGCAGTTGTACTCCGTCGGCATCCAACAGAAGAACCGGGCCGACGTCCGGTTGGCCATCGACGCCATGGAGACCGTCTTCACCCGGCCCAACATCGACGTCTACGCCATCGTTTCCGGCGACTCGGACTTTACCGAGTTGATTCACAAGCTGCGCGATTACGGGAAATACACGATCGGCATTGGCCTGCATTCGGCCACCTCCGACCTGCTGCGCCGGGCGTGCGATGAGTTCATCTTCTATGAAACACTGATTACCGAGGAACTGGACGACATCGCCAATGAGCTGCAGCTGCCCGACCCCCGCGAATTGCTGCGCCGAGCGTTGGTCGCGGCCGAGCAGAAGGGCGAAGTACCGGTTTTCGCCGGCCGGCTGAAGCAGATCATGCTGAGCCTCGACTCGTCGTTCAACGAGGCCAACTACGGCTACCAGCAATTCCGGTCGTTCCTGGAGGGCCAGCTCAGCCTGGTAACCTTGCAGGAAACAGACATGCAGCTTTATGTGAAGCTGCGCAAGCCCGGCGACGCGTCCGGCGGCTCGCCGGTGGGGCCGCTGACCGAAGCGCCTGCGCCGCCCATTGCCAAGCCGGTCGGCGACGTCGACCCCAGCCAGCGCTTCCGCAGCTTCCTGCGCGAGGCCGGGCTGCGCGTCATCGAGTCGGCCACACGCCAACAGGTGCTTGTGGACTTCCTGGCCGCGGTGCAGGCCGCCCCCACACCCCTCTCGCTAAACCAGGCGGCCGACTTGCTCAAGGACCGCTACGACGCGGAAAACGCGCTGACCCAGAAGATCGCGGTTGCCGAGATGATGCGCTTGCTGGTGATGAGCGACGCGCTGCGGTACGAAGGCGGCCAGGCTGGCAGCGACGCGCCGCTCCTCGACCCGCAATCGCTGGCGCTCGATGCGCTGAGCACGGCCTGTGACTGCGTGTACGTCGCACGGGTGATCGAAGGGGGCGTCCCGGTGGATGCAGAGGCCCTCGCGCCGGTGCTGTACGGGCCAGGGGCCACACCCGACCGTGTGCTGCTGCTGTGCGAGCGGCTGTCTGCGCTGGGCTTTGCGGCGCTGGCCGATGGCGGCTGCGCCGTGGCCGGCAGCCTGATCGACCGGCTGCTGGCACGCGAAGAACTGGCCCTGGCGGCAGCCGGACTGGCGAAGGTCGCGCTGCCCGGAGGCGAGCCGACCGTGGCCCTGGCCGAGAGCCTCTTCCGCGAGGCATCGGACCTGCGGCAGAAGGACTTCGCCGGCAGCGCGCAGCGCTACCTGCAGGCCGCCCGCATCCAACTGGACGCGGTGCGGGCGGGGCAGCCGCGGGCCGGGTTCGACGACCTGAAGTGGTACCTGGCAAGCTTCTGTTCGGTCAAAGCGGGGCACGCGTTCGTGTCGGGCAACTACGGCGAGGCGGTCCCCTACTACCTGGCGTTCTTCGGCCTGGCGCAGGAGGCCGACTGTGTGTGGCCGCGAATTCAACGTCTCGTCAATCCGATGGCGAGCTACTACTTCGCCATTGCCGGCAAACGGCTAAACGAGCCCGTGCCCCAGAACCTCGGCCGCTCGCCTGCTGCGCAGGTGGCGCTGCGCCTGCACAATCACGCGAACCCGCAGGTGGGCGCAGGGTGGGAGGATCTGATGCGCCGGCTCGCATCCGTGAACCTGGGCATGGTGCGAATGACGTTCCGGGAACTGACCGGCCTGGCCGGACCGGTAACGCAAGTGGGCGACCCGGCGCGGGTCGAACACACCCGGGCGTTCCTGGCCGACCTGATCGCTCACTGCCAGGACGCGCCGGTGGTGGACATGCTCGTGCCCGTTGCCGAAGGATAATGACCAGAAAGAACGAAGGAACAAAGCTTCACTAAGGCTGCCCTTCGCGAGCCTTCGATTCTTTGGTTCTGTGGTGAGTGATCGAGCCGATGAAGCGCTCTCGCGAGAGGAAAGGAGCCGCCATGGACTTCGTACTGACCGAAGAACAGCAGATGTTCCAGAAACTGTTTCGCGACTTTGCGACAAAAGAGGTGGCGAAAGTTGCAGAACAGACCGACAAGCAGGAAGCGTACCCGGCCAAGTTGATCAAGCGCGCTGCAGGGCAGGGCTTTCTGGGCGTGTTCGCGCCCGAGGAACCGTACGGCGGCGCGGGGTTGGACTTCACCACGTACACGCTGCTGGCCGAGGCCATGGCCGCCGAGTGCGCCAGCACCGCGCTCACACTGCACGTCCACAACGTCCTGGCGCTTCGGACGCTCGTGAAGCACGGGACGGAAGTTGCGAAACAGGACCTCGTGCCCGAAATGGTTGGCGGCGATCGGATCGGCGCCTTCGCTCTTACCGAAAGCGGGGCAGGCAGCGACCCGACGCGCCTTCGAACGGTGGCCTGCAAGGAAGACGGTCACTGGGTTATCACGGGCAACAAGACGTGGGTCTCGAACGCAGGTGTGGCAGGCGTCTACATCGTCTTTGCCGCCACAGATCCCGCGGCCGGGGCAAAAGGCATCAGCGCTTTCGTCGTCCCGGCCGAGGCTGACGGGGTGGTGCTGGGCGGCCGCGAGAAGACGCTGGGGCTGCGCGGCGCGCAAATTCACCGCCTGTACCTGAAGGGTGTGCGCGTGCCGCAAGACTACCTGCTGGGCCAGGAGGGCGGCGGCTACAAGATCGCGATGGAGACGCTCGACTACGGCCGGGTGGGCATCTCGGCGGCAGCCGTGGGCGGCGCGGCGGAAGTCGGTGGAGCTTGCCACCGTGTTTGCCACCCAGCGCAGCCAGTTCGGCGCCAGCATCGCGACCAAGCAAGCGATCCAGATGTACCTGGCCGACGCCGCAACGCAGGTGCAGGCAGGCCAGTGGTTAGTGCGCCATGCCGCCTGGCTGGCAGACCAGGGGCAGCCTTTCACCCAGGAAGCGGCGATGGCGAAGCTGTACTGCGGCCGGATGGCCGGCGAAGTGACGAACAAGATGCTCCAGGTGCACGGCGGCGCCGGCTTCATCGCGGACTACCCGATCGAGCGCTACTACCGCGACGCGCGGGCCATGGAGCTTGTCGAAGGCACGTCGCAGATGCAGCAGATCGTTATCGCGGGCGGCCTGCTTGGCCCGGCCGGCATCAAGGTGAGGCCGTGATTTACCGCCAAGACACAAAGTCACGAAGACTCACAAAACCTTTGTGAACCTTCGTGTCCTCGAGTCGTCGTGGTGAGCGTAGTTCTGGAGGGAAGAATGGATTTTACGCTTCCGAAGCACCTGCAGCTTTTCAGAGAGATGGTGCGTGAGTTCGCCGAGCAGGAAGTGCGGCCCAAGGCCAAGCAGGTCGACGCGCAGGGCTGGCCCGACATGGATGTGGTTCGCAAGCTGGGCGAGAACGGCCTGCTGGGCATTCCCTTTCCCACCAAGTACGGCGGGGGCGGGCTGGGCGAGCAGGGCTACTGTATCCTGATGGAAACCATGGGCGGCGTCTGCACCTCCACCGCGACCTTGATCGGGGCCCACATCGGGATCGGCGTGATGGCGCTGTATCTCGGCGGCACCGAGGACCAGAAGAAGAAGTACCTGCCCGACCTGTGCAACGGCCGGAAGATCGCCGCGTTCTGCCTGACCGAACCAGGCGCAGGGTCGGATGCGGCGGGCATCAAGACACGGGCAATCAAGGACGGCAACAACTGGGTCATCAGCGGCAACAAGATCTATATCACGAACGGACCCATTGCCGACGTGTTCACCGTGCTGGCCGTCACCGACCCTGGCCTGGGCGCGCGGGGAGGTGTAACGGCCTTCATCGTCGAAAAAGGCTACGCAGGCGTCTCGGTTGGCACGGTCGAACACAAGATGGGCATTCGGGGCAGCGCGACCTCTGAGATGATCTTCGACGAGGTGGTCGTGCCGTCGGCCAATGTGCTGGGCCAGGTCGGGGCGGGGTTCGTCACCTTCATGGCCACACTCGACACGGGGCGCCTTGGCTTGGGCGCAGCCTGCCTGGGCGGCGCAGATGCCGCGCTGGAGACCATGTGCCGGTACGCGGCGGGGCGCCAGCAGTTCGGCAAGCCAATTGCCGAGAAGCAGATGATCCAGTGGATGATCGCAGACACCGCATCCGAGGTGGAAGCCCTGCGCTCGATGGTCTACCGGACCGCATGGATGGTCGATACCAACCAGCCGTACACGAAGGAAGCCGGCATCTGCAAATTGTTCGGCTCGGAGGTGGCCGCGCGGGCCATCAACCGGGCGGTCCAGGTGCACGGCGCGCTCGGCTACGACCGCGATTTCCCGATCGAACGCAACTGGCGCGATGCGCGCATCGCGGAGATCTTTGAGGGCACCAACGAGATCCAGCGCATCGTCATCGCCGAGCAGATGCTGCGCCCGTATGGCGTGCGCGTGCGGCCGTAACGGCGTCTTGTGACCGGTAGACCTCACAGGTTTTGGAAATCTGCGGGGTATGGACCAGGAGGAAACGGATGCGAATTATCGTGTGCATGAAACAAGGCGTTGACCCGCAGAGCGTCAAGATCTCGCGCAGCCGCGAAGAGCTGGACTTGCGCGAGGCTCGCATGCGGACCCAGCCCGAAGACAAATATGCGCTCGAAGCGGGCCTCCGACTTAAGGAAGTGATGGGTGCGGAGGTGATTGCCCTGGTTGCCGGCGGTCGCAGCGCGGAAGACACCGCACGCGAAGCCGTGGCCATGGGCGCCGACAAGGCGGTCCTGATCGTACAGAAGGGGCAGCTGACCGGGCGGGCGGCGGCCGCGCTGCTGCAGGCCGGCATCGAACGACTCGGCGGAGCGGACCTCGTCCTCGCCGGCCGGTCGGGCGATCTGGACACGATTGGCCCGCTCGCCGGCCGGCTCGCCGCCATGCTCGACCGGCCGCTGCTGATGGACGTCATTGCCTTCGAGGAAGGACCGGCGGGCCTGGCGGCCCTGGCGGCCTGCGACGGGGGGGCAGTGCGCGTGCCAGTCGCACTGCCCGCCGTCGCGCTGGTCATGCCCGGCCCCGAGCGGCCGCGTTACCCGCACCCGTCGCGGATCGCGGTCGCCTGGAACGAAGGGTTTGTACAGGTTTGGCCGGCGGCGGAGTTGGGTGTCACGGAAGAGCAGTTGGCCGCGGAGGCGGAGATGGGCGGCCTTGTCTTGGGTGCAGAACGGCAGCGCGGGCAGGTCGTGAGCGGCTCGCCGGCCGCAGCTGCCCAGGAACTGGCCGGCATCCTGAACAGCCGTAGGCTGCTCTGAACCTTGCTGCGGCAAGTGCGGCTGAAGTAAGGAGACCAAGTATGGGCTTTGATCTTTCCGATCTCCAGGCATTGATGGGTGGATCGTTTGAAGAGCCGACCGGTGAGACGGGCGGCGTTTGGGTGGTGACGCCCGACGGTACGATTGATGACGGCATGCTGCGGCTGATCGGCAAGGGCCGGGTGGTTGCGGATGCGCTGGGCAGCTATGTCTACCTGCTTGCCGGGTGCAATGCGGCGGGCGCCGATGCCGAGGGCGCGATCCAGGCCGGAAGCGACAAGGTGCTGACCGGGGGCGGCGTGCCGGGCGTGAACGACCTGGTCGAGTTCTTCCGCGAGCGGCAGCCAGACGCCGTGCTGCTGCCCCGCACCCAGCTCGGCCGTAGCCTGGCGCCAGGGCTGGCGCAGCTGCTTGGAGCCAGCCTGTGCCGCTATGCGGCCGACCTGGCCGTCGACTCGGTATACCAGCGCCTGGTGGCGCACCAGCCCGTGCTAGATGATGCGGCACGGGTGCAGGTGGGGCTGCTGGGCAAACCCGCGGTCGTGCTGATGGATACCGGGCTGCTGCCCGCAGCGTTCAAGGAGTCGTGGCGGCAGGGCGAGGTGACCGACACCGGGCTCAACTGGGCCGAGCCGCCGATGTACGAAATGGTGGAGCTGCCCCCCAACCCGGCTGCCCTTCGCAACGCGGCAACGGTCGTGGTGGCAGGTCAGGGGCTGCAGGACGAGACAGGCTTTGGGGCGGCTAAGGAGCTGGCCGAGGCGCTGGGGGGCGTGCTCGCGGGTGATGTGACTGCGCTGGACGCGGGCTGGATCACGGAAGAAGCGCTCATCGGCCTCACGGGCACGACGATCGCCCCCAAGCTCTGCATCGCACTCGGCGTCGACGGCGACACGAGCTTCATGATGGGGGTGGCAGAAGCAGGTTGTGTGGTGGCCGTCCAGGCCGACGGCGCTGCGCCGATCGTCCCATTTGCGGATTATAACGTGGTAGGTGACCCGGCGGAGTTTGCCCGGGCGCTGGCCGACGCCGTGCGGAAGTAGAGAAACCTTCACAGAAAGGCACAAAGAACCCGAAGCGGCACAAAGAGAGCTTTGTGAATCTTTGGTTCTTTGTGTCTTCCTGTTAGTGGCCCATTTCGTTCACCACTGGAAGCCGCCCTTGAAGGGGATCACCCGACGCGTTACCCTCCCGGTGTAGCCCTCGAGCCGCTTCATCATCGAGCGCCACTCGTCAGACTCCATGGCGCGGTGCACGCGAATGCAGGTCGTCGGCCACGAACCCGATCAGCCGCGCCGGGTACGAGCCGTAAGCCGTGTGCCAGGCGTCGGTGGGGGTGAGGCCAAGCTCCTGGGCCTTCGGAAGGAACTCTTCCAGGACGAAGCGCCGGTAGGCGTTCTCATGGCCGGGCTTGATATCGTAAGACAGCAGGAGTTTGACTTGTTCGCTCATTGCTAAATCAACGTCTTCATCCGCAGCATGCGGTCTGTGAGTCCGCGGAGCGCATTTGCCGCAGACGGTTTGCCATCGCGTTCCAACTGCCGCGCCGCCGCGTCGGCCGTGCTGAAGAACGTGCCGTCCAAGCTCGCCAGGTTCAGGCTGACCAGTTGCATCAGTTCGCCTTCATCCTTCGCCTTCAATAGCTGCCGCACCAAATCCAGGGCTTCCTGTTGGGTCATGTTGAATCAGTCCTCACGCCGATTATAGCCTTTTCACCACCAAGGCACAAAGAGACGAAGGCGCACAAAGCGGATACTCACCTTTCCGGTGACTGCGCAGCTTTGTCAGAACACCCCACAACTCCGCAAGCCCTCATACGTTTAACGGTGTACATGGCTTTTGACACACGGTTTAGAGGCTAGTATAATACCGAATCGCGGCTGGCAGGCCGCGCAAGTTTTAATCCTCAGAGGAGCAGGGACATCGTGGGGCAGGAAGGAAGCGCCCTCAACATTCCGCCTCGTAAGGTCGTCAAGACACTTGCAGTGGGTCAGGAAGTCGAGGGAGTCGTCAAGCGCGTCACCGAGTTCGGTGCGTTCATCGACATTGGCGTAGGCCGTGATGGTCTCGTCCATGTCTCTGAGATGGCTCAGGGCCGGGTCTCTAAGCCGTCCGACGTAGTCAAGGAAGGCGACAAAGTCCGGGTGTGGATCAAGGAGCTGGACCGGGAGAAGAACCGGATCAGCCTCAGCATGATCGAACCGGGAACCACAACGCTGCGTGACCTGGAAGAGGGTTCAACCGTTCGGGGTCACGTCACGCGCCTAGAGCGCTACGGCGCATTCGTTGACATTGGGGTGGGCCGCGACGGCATGCTCCACGTCAAGGAAATGGGCCGCGGCTACGTCGAGAAGCCGGAAGACGTCGTCCACATTGGCGATGAGATCGACGTGCAGGTGATCGGACTGGATCGCCGCCGTGGTCGCATCGACCTGAGCATCAAAGAGCTGCTTCCGCCGGCTCCGGAGTCCGCAGTTGCGGGGGCTCCCACGTTCGGCGCAGCGCACCGAGATGAGGAAGCGCCGGTCGTCGTCGAAGAGCAGTTCCTCTCGCCCTTCGAAGTCGCGTTCCAACAGGCGCAGGGCGACCCTGACTCTCGACGCCGCGACCGCAAGAAGAAGACCCGCACGTGGGAATTTGAGGAAGATGAAGAAGAGGACCTGATCCAGCGGACGATCGCGCATCACCGCAAGAGCAAGGGCCAGTAACTCAACTTCTGCTTTGTCTCAGACATTATGAACGCTAAGCCGGGACCGACACCCTGCCGACCCCGGCTTTTCCGCGCCCTGGCTCCAAACACAAAGGCACCAAGACACAACGCCGGCAATTGAGCTGCCGGTCTATTGCGTCCTGGTGCCTTCCTGTTGAATGGGTGCCTGCTACCGGTCCATAATCACGGCCACGTGGTCGCCGGCCGGTATCCCGTTGCTGTTCAGCGGCACCTCGACCACCCCTTCCGAGCGCACCAGGGTGAAAATGAGGTTGGACTTGCCAAAGACGGGCACCGCCCAGGTTTCGCCCGCCCGCTCCTCCAGCCGCACCCGGACAAAGTCTGCTCGGCCGCTGGCCGCAG
Source organism: uncultured Chloroflexia bacterium (assembly GCA_963810095.1). Taxonomy (GTDB): domain Bacteria; phylum Chloroflexota; class Anaerolineae; order CG2-30-64-16; family CG2-30-64-16; genus JALOOB01. The sequence goes on from CAWEMM010000006.1 coordinate 265,178, forward strand.
GGATGTTCCGAGCGAGCCGCGCCGTCACAACGTGGGCAGCGTGGGGGTCGCGCACCTAGCATCAGCTGAATCGTCGGCACGACGAAGAACTTGAAGATGTTGATGCAGGAAACCGGGTTGCCAGGCAGGCCAAAAACCGGCTTGCCGTCGCACAAGGCCAGGATGGTGGGCTTTCCGGGCCGGATGGCCACCCCGTGGACGAGCACGCCCGGCAGTCCCAGTTTGTTGATCGCGCCGGCCGTCAGATCCCGGTAGCTGACCGAGCTTCCCGCCGTAACGACCACAAGGTCTGAGTCGCGATAGGCCTGCTGCACGACCGCGTCGATGCCGGCCTCGGTATCGGGCGCGATCGGGTAGTTCTGTGGGATGCCGCCGGCCTCCTGCACCAACCCCGCCAGCGTGTAGCTGTTAATATCGCGCACCTGGCCCGGCCCGGGCTCCTGTTCGGGTGGCACCACCTCGTCGCCCTGGCTGACGATGCCCACCCGCGGGCGCCGCGCTACCAGCACCTCCGTGATCCCCACGGCCACGAGTCCGCCGATGTCCTGTGGCCTCAGCGTCTGCCCTGCTTCAAGGACCACGTCCCCGGCCCGGATATCCTCGCCCGGATAAATGCACGCGTCGCCGGCCGCGACGGGACGGTACACTTCCAACGCGTACGGCTCGAAACCCGGCTGGAGCGCGCGGCCGCCGAACATCGGCCCGCCTGCCCGGTGCGTCTGCTCGATCATCACGACCGCGTCCGCGCCCCGCGGCACCATGCCGCCCGTGTGGACGAGCGCAGCCTGGCCCGGCCCGATCACGAAATCGACGAGTTGGCCCATCGGCGCTTCGGCCACGACGTCCAGATAGGCCGGCATGCCTGTCGATGCGCCATGCGTGTCGGCGGCGGAAACAGCGTAGCCGTCGACGGTGCTACGGACGAACGTGGGAAGATCGTGCGGCGCTGTCGCGTCCTGGGCCAGCACTCGATGGAGCGCCCCGAACACCCGCATGGGCTCGGCAGTCGGCCGCGGGTCATACTTCTCCCGGAACACGGCCCAGGCCGCTTCACCGGTCAGGAGGTTCAGAAACTCTGTCATAGCTTAGCGCACGCCGCTCAATCCGGCTGCCAGGCCCCCGACGACCATTGTCAGGAGAACCAGCGCCACCACGGTCAGAAGCAACACGACCGGTGCAAAGACGGCCACAAGCGCACGCCCCGCCGAAAGCCGGTGGCTCACGCCGGTCGCCACTGCGTAAATCACGATCCCCCAGATCAGCGCCACCGTGCCCAGGATGGGACCCGCAACGGGAACTCCCGCAAAGATGTCCAGGACGTGGGGCACGGCGAAGAAGGCGGTCGCGCCGAAGAAGCCGTGCAGAGTGCCGCGACCGCCCAGCAGCTTCGCAGCCAGCATGACCCAGATCCCGTACCCCAACCACGTGCCGAGTGCGGCGGCAGCCAGCGGTACGGGGCTGCTGGCGAAAGGCCGTGACAGCCAGTGGCCGAGCCCGATGAACGCGCGGGCTAGCGGTCGCGGGAGCGCGGTGGGCAGGCGGTCGATTTGGGCGGCGAGCGAGCCCACCATCGCCGCGTTACCCTCCGCCATCTGCACCGCCTGATCGATCATGGCCGGCGGGCAGCCCCGAGTTCTGCAGCCAGGGCCGCAGGATGTCAAGCGTGGCCGCCGTGCCCGGCTCAAGCTCGCTCGGTTCGACCGCCGCGGGATACTGGAAGCCGCGGACAATCTCGCCTGCGAGGACGGGCAGTCCGGCGACCAGCGCGACCGCGATCAGCACCGTGAACCCACGGAACATGGCGTCGCGGCGGTCGGCCACCCGGGCGAGGCTGGCGCCGCGGAGCAGAAGTGCATCGAGAAGATCACGAAGCCAGGCCCTCATCGCTCACCTCCCCGCAACCAGCGCGACGACCAATGCCAGCATCAGCCCCAGTGCTAGCGAGACGATGAGATAGACCAGGTAGGGCAGCAAGGTCGCCGCCAGCGAGCGACCCCACGGCAGCGCATGGGCCGAACGTACCGCCTTATAACGTAGGAGCAGCTGCCAGGTGTTGAGCACGCCCCCGATCACCAGGAACGGCACGATACTCAGACCATGGAAGAGGAATGGCGTAAAGGAAAGCGAGATCACGCCCAGCGAGCTGCGCAGTGAAGCCCGGCCGCCTAACCAGCGGGCAAAGCCGTGCGCCAGCAGCCCGTACACCAGCCAGCTCAGGAGCAGCCAGATTGGCCAGACGAGCAGGTTGAGCGCGGCACGGGCGGGGTCGGGCGCGCCAAACAACGACGGAAAGACCTGCCAGCCGGCATCCCAGATACGCTGGAACACCGCCAGCACCTGTGGGTTGCTGCCGATGGCAGGCCACCAGGGTTGTTGCTGAAGCCCGTTCAAGACAACGTCGCGGATCGCCGTCATCTGGGGCACGCTGCCCCACGCCAAAACCTGGCCGACGAGCGCCAACACGGCTGAAATGAGGCCAATGAGCACAAGCAGGAACAGGGCCTCGACAATCGGGTCGTCGTCGTCGCGCAGTTCGTCGAAAGCTTCACTATCTAGGAAGAGCGCCCGGAACACCAGGGCGAGCGAAAGGGTACGATGGCCCATGCGCAGTTAACCTCCCTGTGGCGCCAGCCAGACACGTCAAAACCGCAGCGAGCGGTGCTCTGGAAGCTGACCGCCCGGTGCGGCAGTATAGCACAAACGAAACCGCCGGGCCAGCGTGTCAGCTGATCCGGCGGCCTGGAACCCCTACAGCGGAGTCCGCTGTAGGGGCACAGTCATAACGGGGCCGTCTTGCTCGCACCTTGCCCCTGGTCCCGCAAGGCGGCCCCGTTCTAACTCAATTGTCTTTACCCGCGGCGTACGCCTCAGCAGCGCCGTCTAGGGACGCGGCGTGCGGCTCGGCATCGGGGGCGGCGTCACAGTGCCCAGGTTCGCGGGGCGAAGACGGTAATCCGGGCCGCGAGGACGCTGCCATCCGCCCGCTTGATCCCGCCGCCGGCAGCCCACGCCCCGACCTTGGGCGCAGCGCCGAACAACTGGGTCTTCTCGTCGACCACGACCTTCTGGTCGCCGATCAGCCACTCGCCCAGCTTGCCCTCGGCCGGAAGGGCCTTGACCTCACCGCGGAAGGAAGCGAACTCGCCGCCCTCCTGCGGGCTCTCCAGCACGGTGACCTCGCTCGCGACGAACTGACCTGCCCACGGCCACGCGACCACATGCACGGTCGCCCCGACCATCAGCAACCCCTTCTCCTGGTGGATGCGGGTGTTCGGCATGAGGACGACCTTGTAGGTCTCGGCCGGCTCGGTCGACTCGATCGTCAGCAGGCGCGGCATGCGCGCATCGAGCGTCGTGATGGCCGTCACCTTGCCCGTGATCTCGGTCGTGAGCGCCGTGCGATCCGTCCACGCCACACGCAGCACGGTCGCCTGGAGCGTATTGTCCTCCTGCTGTTCCGCGGCCGCATGCGCGATCAGCCCGACAACCGGCTTACCCGAGATCAGGGTGCCGTCCTGTTTGCCAGCCGCGGATTCGGGCTTGATATTCAGCTTGATGCTGCTGATCACCCAGTAGGTATCGGCCACTTCCTGGATTTCGCCGGACACCGTAACCGCGTCCTGGTCGCCAATCGCCAGGATCTGCTGCGCAGTGAGAACGCCGGCGTCCTCGGTCATCACCGCTTCGACCCACTTCCCGACGGCAATATCGCCCGTCCGCGAGCTGACCTTGGTGTCGGCAGTTGCTTTCACCGTGACGCCCGCGATGACCCAATCACCTGCAGTGCCTTCAGCCGGCTTGGCCGAGAGAATACCGCGCAGGCGCACCTGTTCTTTCCGGACCGTAATCTGGCGGGCCTGAAGCGAGCCGTCCGCCAGCTTCTTGGCGGCTACATCGGCCCAGAGGCCGGGGGTAACTGGCTCGACGAAGCGGATGACCACGGTTGTAGCGTCAGTGGTGAGTGTCTGGCCGCCGATGACCCACGGCTGCGTGTCAGTTCCGACCGTCTCAACCACGCCGGTGAACCGGACGTCAAAGCCAAGTTCAAGGGCCGCCGCAGGCGCCGCAGGCGCCAGGATCATGGCTGCAAGGGCGAAGACCGCGACTGCAATCATGACAGTGCGCGAAAACTTCCTAGGTAACATTCTGATTCCTCCAGTTATCACTGCTCTGCCAGTCGCCAGCAGCACCTGGTATCGTCCCAGTTGCGAGACGGGCCCGCCTGTGAGCACAGCATAGCTGTGTGAGCACAGCGTGCTGTGTGAACACAGCGTGACGCGTTTGCCTGGCGATCTGTCTTCCCGGCCCGCCTGAAACCGGGGTCCCCCGCGCCTCGCGAATCTCGCAGAAACGTCGGGAGTCGGAGCGTAAGTACTTCACCGCTCACGTGGCGATCACCGAGTAACGGGTGGCGTTACCTCGGAGGTCGCGGTCGGTTGGATGGGGGTGGGTGTGGCAGGCGCTCCACCCGCATCACTTGGGGTCGGCGTATCAGTCCGCTGGCGCCGGGGCGTTTGAGTCGGCGCGGGCGTCGAGCCCTGCGTCGGTCGCACCGGGACCTCAACCGTCGCCGTCAGGGTCGCCCGGATGTCGGGCCGAGACGTAGCTGTAGGCGCGGGCGTGAACGTCGCCCAGATCACCGTCGCCGTCGGCACTCTTGTGAGGACCGGCCGCGGCGTCAAAGTCGGCACGACAAGCGTTGGCACAACCAGGGTCGGGGTGGGTGGCATCCACCAAACCGTCGGCGTGGGCGTGTCAAAGGAGGCCTGGCCCGGCGTAGCCGTCGGTACCTCGGGCGTGAACCACAGCGTCGGCAGCACCACGATCGGCGTCGGCGGCACAGTCGGAATGACAGGCGTCACCGGCGGCATGGGCAGCGTCGGCCGTTGCCGCGGCGTGAGGATGGGCGGCACAACCGATAAGGTGGCACGCGGCCGCAGCGTTGCGTGCGGTCGGGGGGTGCCTTCCCCGATACCTGGTCCGCCCGGCGTCAATGTCATGCCGGCCGGCGGCGTCACGCTGAGACGCGGCCGCGGTCGGAGCGTTACGGTCGCTGCCGGCGTTTGCACAGCCCCCGTTGGAAGCGGAACGACGACGGGTGGTGCGACGGGCGTAGGCGTCTTTACTACGACGACGGTCGGCAGGACCACCGTTACGGCTGCACCCGGCCTTGGGGTCGAAGTTGCGACGGGTCGGGTCGCGCTTGGCAGTACCGTCGGGGTGCTAACGAGCCGGTTCACCTCGCCCGCCGGGCCGCCTGCCAACAGCTGCGCCCGAGACGCGGCCGTGCGCAGCAGTTCTGCCACTTCGGGATCGCCGGCCCGGGCTGCCAGCCGCAGGAGTGCTTCCGCATGGCCCGCGACGCGCGCTGCGACGCGCTCGCGCTCGGCTTCGCTGAGACCGGCCGCACGTTGCACGGCCGCTTCGTCGCTGCTCAGCAGCGCGGCAAGCGCAGCGTAACCGCGGTCTTGATGACGAGTAACATCTGAGAGGCGCCGGTCCGCAGCAGCTAACTCAGCTGCCGCCCGCCGCGCCGGGTTGGTCTGCACCAGGGCCGGTGCGCGTTCCACTGCCACTCGCACCGGATAGGCGAAGTCGCCGGGCTGACTGGCCGCGACGGTCGTGAAGGCCACGGTCACAAAGAGCAGAAGCGCCACCATTACCGCCAGCGGCGCCACCCGCAACCGCGCCCAACTCACGATGCCGAGCGCGTGCCTGCTGCGCTCGCGCTGTGCCCGTTGGACCGCCAACTCCTCACGCAGGGCGACCTTAGCACGCAGACGCTGTCCCTCGGTCAGGCGGGCCTGTGAGAACGCGGCGAGTTGCTCGGCGGCCGAAAGGATCGGCCCGAGTTCTTCCGCGGCCTCCGGGTAGAGAGCAAGGCAATCTGCGATGCTCTCCCCGCGGGCAAGCCGTTCCAGGCAGTCATCCGTAATTCTCGTCAGGTCCATGTGCGACTTCATCGCCCAGATTCCGATTGGCCCTGGCCCCCGCCGGCCAGGTTCCCGACCGTCCGATTTGCATCGGTCGAGTCTCCCGCAACGCCCAGCAGCCTACCCAAAGCCTGCAAGGCACGGTGCTGTAGTGACTTAACGGCGCCTTCCGATTTGCCCAGCCATGCCGCCACCTCTGCGTTGCTCATGTCTTCGCCAAACTTGGCGAGAATCACGAGGCGCTGTTCTTCGCTCAGGCCTTGCATCGCCCGCTGCAGTCGGGCGAACGTCTCCTTTTGCTCGGCCATGCGCTGCGGGCTGGGCTCGACGGCAGGTAAGCGCAAATCCTCAGTGAGGCTGACTTGCGGCGCGCGCTGGGCCTGCCGGTGATGGTCCGTGATCAGGTTGGCGGCGATGCGATAGAGCCAGGCGCTGAAGGAAGCCGCCGGTCGCCGCTCGTTCAGCCGGAACGAACCCATGTGTCTGATCACCCGAACAAACAACTCCGTGTTGAGATCTGAGGCCACCTCCGGGTCGCCGACCCGCGCCAGCATGTAGCGGTACAGCCGGTCGGCATAGAGATCATAGAGCGTTTCGACGGCAGCCGCCTCACCTCGCTGGCACTGGGGCAGCAACGAGATGATCTGCTCGTCGGTTATCGCTGGTTGCATGGCCATGCCCGATCTAATCAACGGAAGTTTTGTCCGGAAGGTTCGCGTTTATGCGTTGCGTTTTGTGATTTTTCGGCATCCCGGGCGATAGCCCAGGCCGCGGCTTCTTCGTCTTCCCGGCTGTGAAGCGATCCGTCCAGGCGGCCGGCGCGCAGACGCTCGAGCACCTGGCGATAAATCCGGCCGGGCGGCAGGCCCATTGCCCGCAAATCATTCCCCGTCAACACGGGCTGAACGTGCCGCCAGCGCCGTTGGTAGCTGTCTAGCCGCTGGCGCACCAACCAATCATCGGACGCCACGCGGAGCACAAGCCGGGCGGCTTCGCTGGATTCGTCGAGAATCGCGACGACGTCGCTGGGACGAGCGCCGTTCTGCTTTAGCTCGTCCACTTTCCGCATGAGGAGGCGAACTTCAAGGACCAGGTCGCGATACGTTTTCCGCAGGTGGAGGCGGTCCAGCACCTCCATTGTAGCCTCTTGTGTCGACCCGTACAAAAGCAGTGCAAGGTAAAGGGGCGGCGTGTCGCTCGCACTGATGGACATCGGCGGCGGCGCGACGCTTGCCGGACTCGCGACGGCGGTCAGCGCGGTGCGCAACTCCCCGGACTTCTCCACAAACCACGTGTCGCAGCGCAGCGCCGGGTGCAGCTTGCCCAGCACGCCCAGTTGATGTAGTCGGCAGAGCGCGCGCTCCGGCTCACTTTCCGCCAGGATCAACTCGAGCTCGTGCCTGATCCGCTCGGGACTCACGCGGTCGAGCAGGGCCAGCGCGTCCGCAATCAGCTCCTCGGTGCGCGACTCGATCGCGAACCCGAAGCGCTGCTCGAATCGCGCCGCACGGAGCATGCGAGTGGGGTCCTCCACGAAGCTCAAGCTGTGAAGCGCGCGGATGATTCCGTCGTCCAGGTCCTTGCGTCCGCCGTAGAAGTCCAGCAGCTCACCCCACCGGTCGGGGGTCAGGCGCACGGCGAGCGTGTTGATGGTGAAGTCGCGGCGGTGCAGGTCCTGCTTGATGCTGCTCCGTTCCACCGTCGGCAGCGCGGTCGGGTGTTCATAGAACTCGGTACGCGCCGTGACAAAATCGAGCGATTCGGGCAGGCCGGGAGCCTGCGCCAACAGCTCCTCCGGCAAAATCCACTTCGCAGTGCCGAACCGGCGGTGGCTGCGCAGACGGCCACCGACCCGGTGCACAAGCTCCTGAGTCAGGCGAATGCCGTCCCCTTCGACCACCAGGTCCACGTCGAAGTTAGGTTGATCGAGGAGCAGATCGCGCACGAAGCCGCCCACCGCGTAGAGCGGATAGCCCAGCTCGTGGGCGGCAGCGCCGGCCCGCTTCAGCAGATCCAACAAGGAAGCCGGCAAGGTTTCGGCCATAAGACCCGCGAGCGATTCGGCCTTGCGCACGGTGGGCGTGGCCCACTGCTTGATCAGGTCGGTACGGGTGACGATGCCCAGGAGTGCGTCGGTGTCGGGGTCCAAGACCGGCACCTGGCCCCAATCGTGCTCCGTCATCACCCGGCGCAGCTCGCTCACCGGGTCGTCGGGTGTGACGAAGACTTCGCCGGGGCGCATGTAGCGACTCACGAGGTGCTTGTCCAAGCCGTGATGCAGCGCGCGGTCGATCTCCCTGCGGGTCAGCATGCCCACGATGCGCCCGTCTTCGACGACGGGGAAACCCTCGAACCCATAGCGGCGCATGCGTTCCGCCGCGACTGCGATCGTGTCGGAAGGCTCCAGCGTCTGGGGCGCGCCGTAAGACATGATCTGGCCGACCGTCACGCTCGGGCGGATCGCGCCTTGCAGGTGATAGACCAGGGATTCGTAGACGCCCCAAAGCGGCGTATCGCGGACCAGGGCAGCCGCGGCACGGTTGTGCCCGCCTCCGCCAAAGGCGGACGCAATTTTGCCTACGTCGACCGCTTCGCTGCTCGAGCGCGCGACCAACTGGATGTAGTCACGCATTTCGACCAAGATAAACAACGCATCAGGCTCGTACAGGTCACGGAGCTTATGGGTCAGCGTAGAAATCTCGTCGACCGGTTTGGCGACGCGCGCACTGGCAATAATGACCGAATGGCCGTTAAACTGGTAGGGCTGGCTGTTGTCGGCCAACTGCTGGAACAAGTCACGCTGCTCGTCGGTCAGCGGGTGGTTGAGGAACTTGTCGACCACGAGCAGGTTGGCCCCGCGCTCGAGCAACCAGGCGGCCGCCCGCATATCGCGGGCCGTCGTCGTCTGGTACACCAGGCCGCCGGTATCTTCGTAGATCCCCAGTGTGAGCAGAGTCGCCTCGACCGGGGTCAGCGCGACGCCCTGCTCTGCGAGCCGCTCGACCAACAGAGTGGACGTGGCGCCGACGACCTCACCCGAGAAGGAGTAGTTCGAAGGCAGCTCGCGGCCGAGTGGGTGATGGTCGATGATCTGGATCGACGTCGGAGGGCTCATCCCACGGATCGGTTGCACCGTCTGCGTGTCAACCAGGATCACGTTGTCGATGCGGCGCTTGGGCAGGTCGTCGAGCCGCACAAATGGCAGCATCTCGGCGTACTCGGCCAGGAACGCCTCCAGGTTGCGGTTCATCTGGCGCGGCAGGACGGGGTCGCGTGGGGGAAGAGCCGCGCCGCGGCCAGCATGCTGGCGAGCGCGTCAAAATCCGTGTGCTCGTGCGTCAGGATGACGCTGACGGGCTGATTGGGAACGGCCATTCGTTACATCCTGGACCCCGGCGGCGCCGCCACCAGAGGTCAACCGCGGCACAAGACAAACGCCCGGCGCGGAGGCCGGGCGTTGGAAAAAACGGTTATAGGCGAAGGTCTAACGCCGGCGTTGAGCGCATTGACTGCACACGGTCGTGTGGCTTAGGACCGCGAGCCGTTCCGGTTCGATCGGCTTTCCACAACGTTCGCAAAGACCATAGATACCCATCTTGAGCTGGGCCAGCGCCTCGTCGATCTCGGCCAGGTGTTGCTGGGCGCGCTCGCGCAGGGCCAGGTTGAACTCCCATTGATAGATCATGGGATCACCCTCGCCCAATTCATAGTCGCCCTTGGTCTCGAGACGGCTATTAAGCTGTTCGAGATCTTGGAGCACCTCGGCGCGCTCGGCCTGCAGCCGCTCGCGCGCCTCGGCGATGGGATCTGGATTCTCGCTCATGTCTTCGTTTGCAGGTGCGGGTGCGCCGCACAAAGGCGACCCGCCCGCACCTGCTTCATGGACCGTGGTTGCACGGACGAAAGGTGACTGGAGGTCGAACTCAGCCTTACGCCGTCGCGTCCTCGTCGACCGCAGCCGCATCATCCTCAGGAGTCTCGGTCTCCGCTGGTGCTTCCTCGACCGCGTCGAGCGGCAGTCCGGATTCCTCGCCGCTCAGGGACTTCGGCTCGCCCGGCTCTTCTTCGGCAGTCAGTTCTTCGGCGACTTCGGCCTCGGGCTCGACAACCGCTGCGGGTTCTTCGACCGCTTCGGCCTCAGGCTCGACAACCGCTGCAAGCTCTTCGACTGCTTCGGCCTCGGGCTCGACAACCTCTGCGGGCTCTTCGACCGCTTCGGCTTCAGGCTCGACAACCGCTGCGGGCTCCTGCGACCGCTTCGGCCTCGGGCTCGACAACCGCTGCGGGTTCTTCGACCGCTTCGGCCTCGGGCTCGACGTCGAACTCCTCTTCAGACGCGGGCGGCGCCTCGAAGACCTCAGTCTCGTCGAGGGCAAGCTCGTCGCCGACCATGGCGAACTGATCCATCTCGGACTGCCCTTCAGGGGCAGCTTCCTGCGCCTGGGCGGCTGCTTCCGCCTCGGCGGCCTCAGCCTCGGCAGCCGCGGCCGCGTGCTTCTCCCGGTAGCTGGCGGCCCATTCGGACCACTCGCTCTCAGAGACGGCGCGCAGGCTCAGGCCGATGCGGCGGCGGTCCGGCTCGATGCGCAGCACGCGCAGGAGGAGCAGGTCGCCCGGCGAGACGAGGCTCTGCGGATGGTCCGGCCGGATGTCGGCCATCTCGGAAACATGGAGCAGGCCTTCGACGCCGCTGCGCAGGCGGACAAACGCGCCGAAATCGGTCACGCGGGTCACCACGGCCTCAACCAGCTGATTGGGCGTGTACAGCTCGTCGATGTGGCTCCACGGGTCGGGCTGGACGCGCTTGAGGCTCAGGCCGACGCGTTCGCGCTGCTTGTCGATCCGCAGCACCTTGACCTCGACCACCTGGCCGACCTTGAGCACCTCGCTCGGGTGCGCCACCGGGAACCAGGCCAGCTCGGAGATGTGCACCAGGCCGTCTGCCCCGCCGAGGTCGACGAACGCGCCGAACTCGGAAAGGCTGCGCACCGTGCCCTCACGCACCTCGCCCACCTGGATCTCGTCCAGGAGTTGCTTGCGGTGCTCGCGCTGCCAGCGGCGGCGGGCCGCCCGCTCCGACATGATCAGGCGGCGGCGCTTGCGGTCAACCTCGACGACCTTGACCGGGATGGTCTTGCCGACGAAGGTGGCCAGGTGCGCCTTGCGCTCTTCCGGCGACATCTCGCGCGGGAGCGAGGAGAGGTGCGACGCCGGGACAAAGCCGCGGAGCTTGCCAAATTCGACTTCGAGGCCGCCGGCATTGTGGCCGGTGACCCGGGCCTCGAACATCTCATTGGCTTCCATCTTCTCCTGTGCGACCAGCCAATCCTTCTCCTGGAGCGCACGAGACAGCGAGACGATGAGGTTGCCTTCCCGGTCCGAGGGCTGCAGGATGTACACCGGCCAGGACGTACCTTCCTGAACTTCCGCCAGCGTGGCCTTGTCCAACCGCGAAAGGTCGTTGGCCGGTACGATGGCTTCTCGCTTCAGGCCCAGGTCGATGACGACTTCCTGGGGACTGACCGAGATGACCGTGCCCTCGCGAATGTCGCCTCGCTGCGGCATGTCATACCCGCCCTGATCGAGCAGGGCCTGCATCGGGTGGACTTCCGCCGGCGGCTTGGTCGGTGGTAAAGACGTAGACATGAAAGGAACCTCCGAAACGCTGGATAAGTTATGCGCACTCTCGAACCCGGACGCTAGGCGAAGCCCCGCTTCGCACGCATGCAATGTTCGAGCCGACAAAAAAACTCCGACTGGTTCACCGAGCCTGCGCATCCACGGTGCAGTTCAGACCTGGTGCGCGTGGCGGCCCAGCCGGACTTCGCCCCTTGTCGATGACCCTGAGCGTCGCGCCAGAGACGTCAATCTAGCGCGATGAAAGGCGCGAGCGGCACCCCCGACTCGAGGGTGCTTTCCCGCGCCATAATCACTTGCCTGCGCTGGCGAAGACCTATTATAAACGATAGGCCGAAGGCGTGTCAACGCGCGGCCGCGCGCTTTTCGAGCCACTCAATGCATTGCGACCTCCGGCATCGGGGATCCCGGAAGTCGCAATGCCCCGCTTCCCTACTTCCCCAGCTTCTGCTTGAACGCCTGCTCCAGGGCCGGCACGATGTCGAACAGGTCGCCGATGATGCCGTAGCGAGCCACCTGGAAGATCGGCGCGTCCTTATCCTTATTAATCGCTACGATGGTCTTTGCGCCGCTCATGCCCGCCAGGTGCTGGATAGCGCCCGAGATGCCGGCCGCGATATAGAGATCGGGGCGCACCGTCTTACCGGTCTGGCCGACCTGGTGCACGTAGGGAATCCAGCCTGCATCGACGGCCGCGCGGGAAGCACCCACAGCGCCGCCAAGCACCTTGGCCAACCGGCGAATCGGCTCGAAGCCCTCGGCCCCCTTGACCCCGCGACCGCCCGAGACGATGATGCCCGCGTTCTGCACGTCCAACTCGCCGGTCTCCACGCCTTCGAACCCGAGAATTTCTTCGCCCGCTGCCGCGCCCGAGAGTGTGACCGGGAGGGGCACGACCTCGCCGGTTCGACCGGCGGCCTTTTCGGGCATCGGGAAGCTGCGCACGCGCACCGTAGCCATCTGGCGGTCGCCCGCAAAAATGATCGTCGCGGTGATGTTGCCCGAGAAGACAGGCCGCTCGGCCGTGAGCTTTCCGCTCGCATCGAGGCTCAGGTCGGTCACTTCCGCGGCGAGGCCGATATTGCATTCGGCGGCGGCCATCGCGGCGACGTCGCGCGCGCCCGTCGTGGCCGGCGCCAGGATCACCGTCGCCTTTGCCGCGTCGATCGCGGCGGTCAGCGCGGCAGCGTACGCGCCGTTCCGGTACTGCGCGAAGTCGGGCCCGTCGACCACGAACACCTTGTCCGCCCCATACTCGATCGCTTCCTGAGCGATCGGGCCGACGCCCTGGCCGATCACCACCCCGGCGACGTCCGTGTTCAGCTTGCCCGCAAGCTCGCGCGCCTTACCCAGCATTTCCCAGGAAACCGGCTTGGCAGTGCCCTTGTATTGATCAACGTAAACGAGAATGCTCATAAGTCGGTCCTCTCCTGCCCTAGATAGCCTTCTCGGCGATCAACTTGTCCACCAGGATCGCCGCGGTCTCGGCGGGCGAGCCGCCCTGGATGATCTCAACCTTGCCCGAGCGGGCCGGAGGCTTACGCAGGTTCGTCCACTTCAGCAGCGCGGCGCCCTCGCCCAGCCGGCTCTGATCCAGCCCGGGCAGGCCGCCTGCCGCAACCGCGGGATACTGCATGCGTGACGCCTTGCGGATGCCCATGAAGTTCGGGTAGCGCGGCTCGTTGATCTCCGTGCTCACGGCCAGTACGGCGGGAAGCTTCACGCGCACCGTCTGCACACCCTCGTCCAGGTTGCGCTGAACCGTGGCAGTTTCTTCGTTCAGGTCCACGATCTTCTGCACGTTGGAGACGAATGGGATGCCCAGCTGTGCGGCCAGGCCGGGCCCAACCAGGCCGCCGTTGCCGTCGACCGACTGCTTGCCGGTCAGGATCAGCGTGTAGTCCCCAACCTTCTTGATCGCCTGTGCGAGGATGTGGGCCGTGGCCCACGCATCGCTGCCCTGGAAAAGGTCATCGGAGAGCAGCGTCGCTTCCTCAATGCCCATTGCCACGGCGCGCTTGAGCGCCTCAGTCGATTCTTCGCCACCGACTGTGATGACGGCTGCCTCGCCGTCGAAGCGCTCCTGCAGCTGCAGGGCCTCCTCGACCGCAAACTCGTCCCAAGGATTCAAGACCATGGTGACGCCCAAGTCGTCCGAGCCGACGTCTTGTGGCTTGACGTCGCCCAGCTGCTCCGTGTCAGGCGTCAGCTTTGCACAGACAACAAACTTCATCCCGTAGCCTCCTTGATCGACACTCGTGAGGGTGTTTTGGCCGGTCGCCCAGCCAAAACGCAGCCCAGGCTGTCATAACGGACGCGGTCGCGCCAGGTTGTGACGCGAAGCGTCATGAGTATACCATGCGCCCCAAGCGCCGCGCAAGGGAGTTTTGTTCTACATACACGGGCGCTGCGACTTAGCCTTGTCAGGGCGAGGCACCCACCGGTGAGTGCCTCGCCTCTACGGTCTCGAACCGTGCAAGCGGTTGCCCGAGGCGCGGTCCCTCCGGTCACCTCTGTATTTCTACTTGCCCGACAATTTGCGGCGTGCCGAGCTGCTGCAGCCCGCTGCCGTCCGCCCGGTATATCCCGACGAGGAGTTGGTACGGCCCCTCGCCGGCCGCCGGGCTGATTTGGAGCGCGTGCGTATCGCGCAGCTGCTCGCCCGGCCGCCACAGGTTCGTGGGATAGAAGGCTCCGCCCGGATGGTGGTCGCTCTGCCCGACCTTCTCGCCGGACCCATCGACCACCTGCACGAAGGTCGTCCAGTCCTCCGCGGTCTCGCGCAGCGCCTGCCAGTAGAGCGTGACCTGGGCAGGCTGGCCGGCGACGAGCACAGCGGGCGCGACGTCGAACCCAAGGAGACGGACCGTATCCCCGTACACCGCGTCTGCTGGGTGCGAAGGCGCGGCCGGCGGCGCTGCAGTCACGCGGACGGCCGGGCCCAGCGGCCCGACGCTCTGACCGGGCGCGGGCGCCAGGTCGTACTTGACCTTCAGGCCCGGCATGGGCTTGACGAGATAGACCGGCCGGCCGGTTTGCAGCGCGGCATCGAGCACTGCGCCTACATCGGACCAACTCGCGCCGGGCTGGATGAGCGGGAAAAGCCCCGTGAGGTCGGGCCGCCGGCCTTCGACGTAAGCGAGGTACCAGAGCGGGACCATCTCGTCCCGGTCGTTGCTCACCAGGACCGCATCCTGCGGCAAGCCCGAGTCAAGCAGCGCGCTCCATGCGCGGCGGGCGGAATCGTCGCCCGCGCGCTGCACCTTGGGCCAATACTCCACAGCACCCCGGTACGCGAACGCCAGGAACACGACGAGCGCCAGGACGCCCGCAACCACAGTCGCCCAACGCACGACACGTTCCCCCGAGCCGGCGAACAGCCATGCCACGATACGCACGAGCGCCCACCCGCCGAGCGCCATCCACAGGACCCACACCAAGTACGCGGGGATATAAAACACCTGGATGTCGCCGATGGCGTAGAACAGGTTGAAGGCCACCTGGGCCAGGAAGAAGACGCCTGTCAGCGCGAGAACGGCCCAAGACCGCCAGTTTCGCTCGCGCGCGCCTGCGAATACCAGGAACGCCAGCCCGAAAAATCCCAGCAGCAGCCCGTTCAGAGACAGCTCATCGACCAGGCGGCCAACCAACCCGCCCGCATTGAGCCCACCCGGGCGCGGCGCCGTGAGCGCCGAGCTGAAGACGCTGCCGCTGGCGTGTGCCAGGAAGCCGCCGAGCGTCGAATCAAAGAGGGTGAGCGACTGGGTTGGCGAGAGTGGGAGCCGGTAGTACGGCGCGGCCGGCGCGGCGAGTGGGATGTACAGGTAGAGGAGCAGCGGCGCCAGCAGGCACAGCAGGAGCAGGCCGGCCCGCCGCAGCGTCAACCGCGGCCGCCAATGGGCGCCGGCCGCGACGATCAGAACGAAGAGGGCGGCGGGAACCATCAGCAGGAGGGTCGTGCGGTGGTGCGCCAGGCTCAGGCCGAAGAGGAGGGCCGTGACGTTGGCCAGGCGCCCCGCATCCCGGGTGCGGTGATCGACGACCCGGTGCGCCCACATCACCAGCGCCAGCAGCAACCCGGAGACGAAGGCCGCGTGCAGGGTGTAAACCTCGGCGATGACCGCCTGCGACCAGAAAGTAGGCGTGAAGGTGAACAGCAGGGCCGCACCCAGCGCAATCAGGCGCGATGCAACGCTTAACCCCGGAGTCCTGGAACCCTCCACCGTCCCGGTTGCGGCGACAAACCGGATCACCCGCATCACGAGCAGGGAGAACAGTGCGACGGCGACCCCGCCCCAAAGCGCAGAAAACAGGTTCATCCGGAAGGCAGGATCGCGGAGAGGCACCAGGTGCGTCCACAGCCAGCCGAGAATGAGGTAGAGAGGATAGCCGGTCGGGTGGGCAAAGCCGCCCAGCCAGGCGGCAAACTGGAACTCGGCGCTGTCGCCCCACAACAGGCCCGGCGCGAGCGAGCGGACGAAGACGCCCAGCGCCAACACGCCGGCCAGGCCGGCGACCGCGAGGTCGATGGCCGCGCTGCGCCGCCCGCCGCTCACTGGCCCAGCTCCACCCAATCTACGGCCGCGGCCAGGGTGCGGAAGTCGCCCGCAACCTGCAGATACGCGTCGGGGGCAATGACCTCGGCTGCGGAGCCGGGCGCGGCATACTTCACCCCGACGAGCGCATGCGACTGGCCGCGCAGCTGGGCCAGCCCGGTCACGCCCGAGCCGACATTCCTCAGCGCGCTCTCGGCAAGCGGCGTCAGCTTGCTCGTCGCGTCGCCCTTCGTCGCCAGGACGACGATGTGACCCTTCGGTATGTCATTAATATAAGCGGCCAGCGCGTCGGCCTCGCTCTCGCTCGCCACCGTATCAAACCCGCGCTTGTCGAGCAGCCGGCCGTCGCGCGGATCGAGGACGGCCACGTTATAGCCCGGCTGCCCACTGGACAACTCGACCTTCGTCCCGTCTGCGCCCGTTGCGGTCATGAACGCGTCGCTGAACCCGTGGACTTCAAGGTTCACCGGACTCTGGACCCCGGTCGTGCCGATCATGGCCCGGGACGCCGCATCGGGGAAGACCGTCCGCGGGCTCTCGGCCCGGCCGAACGACAGGGTCACCCGGTTAGGGCCCTTCACCAGTAGGCCGGGCGCGATGCGCGCACCCGTGGTCTGCCAGCCTTCGGCCAGGGGCTGATTCGTGATGATGGGCGTCCCGTTCACGCTGACCGAGAGAGTCTGCGGCGCCGCGCCGGCGTAACTCAGCGGCGCGATCTGAAGGCGCAAACCGACTTCCTGCCCCGGGTCGGTCACGGGCAGATACAGGTCGGCATCGGTGGCCGTCGCCCAGTTGGCCGTGGCCCCGTACGGCTGCTCGTCCGTCCGCACGTCCCAGCCCTCGCCCAGATACGGCTCGTTGCCTGGCGTGCCCAGGTCGAGGCGGAATGGGAGCGCGACCGGGGGTTGGTTGACCCGGTAGACCCGATAGCCGTCCGCCTCCCAAACCGGGCTGCGGGTCCACCGGCAGCACGTCCAGGGCGTACTGCTCGGTGCGCTGCCAGGTGTCCTGATACGGATAGCGGCCGGCGATCGGCGGGGTGGTTACGAGATAACGGACGTCGTAAAGCGCCATGAGGCTGCCGGCTTGCGCGCGGGCGGCAGCATCCACTTCAGGCGCCACATCCTTGTACATCTCCAGGTCGGTCAGGGCCTTGAAGAGCGGGATGCGCGCGAAATACTCCATCTTGAAGGCCGGCGCGCGGCTGATGTTGCCCCCGATCATGGGCTTGCCGTGGGCCGTCTGGAAGTACTGCAGGTTCGTCTGCTCGCTGCCGAGCACGCCGAAACTGTTGCGCCAACCCAGCGGCAGCTGCAGGATGGCGAAGTCGCCGGGTTCGGCGGCGATGTTGCGGTAGACGGACGGGATCGTCGCGTCGGTGGTCGGCATGGGCACGGACAGGTGCTCGACAAGGATCGCCGCGACCAACAGGACGACGATTGCCGCAGAGGTTGCAGAGACGCCGGAGAGACCCGGTTTCTTGGCGAAACCGGGTCTCTGAACGCGACGATGGCTCCAAGACATAATGGCGGCGGCGCCGTATGCCGCAAGCACTGCCAGCGCCAGCATGAGGATCACGCTGTTGCGGTTGGGAGCCCGGTTGCCGTTGACGAACGGGATGTAGTGGAGCAGTGCAAACGGGAGCGGGAAGGTCACGCCTTCGGGCAGCAGGTTGTCGACGCTGAAGCGGAATACGCCATTGATCTGCAGGAGCGGGCCGAGCACGAGGATGCCGAAGACGACGGCCACCCAGATCCAAGGCGCAATTCTGCGGCGCCCTGGAATGCTACGCAGCGCCGCAACCGCGCCCAACAACGCGAGCGCCAGCGTCGCCCAGCCGAGGAAGACCGTGTTGATGTCGTTGAAGCGGCTCTCGCCCTGCTCCACCGCACGGAGCGCGTCGCGCCAGTGCTGCCCGGTCGCCTCGTTGCCGCCAAACAGGGGGTTGAGGTTGGTGGGCGTCACCAGGCCAAGGGCGTCCGCACTGAGCTTGATGCTCTCGCCCCACCCCTCCAGCGCATAGCTGCCCCGGGTGAACTCGCGGGCGATGGGCACGAGGACGGGCGACCACAAAACGACGGCGACCAGCGCTGCAACCCCTGCATAGAGCAGGGCCTTGCGGCGTTCCTTCAGCCCCCGCCACGACGCCAGCAGGAGGATCGCCGAAAGCAGCGCCAGGAACGACGCGAAAATCATTTCGGCCAGGGCGGCGAACGCAAAGAACAGCCCGGCCAGCGCGGCATTACGCAGTCTGGGCCGGCGGAGGGTGCGGAGGAAGTAGAGCGCGTAGAACGGCAGCCACTGCGTCGTGACCATGTCGTAGTGGCCGAGCGCGGCATAGACTGCCCGGTTTGCGCCCATCGCATAAATGACGCCCGCCACCAGCGCGGCCAGGCGCAGGGAGCCGTCCGCGAGATCCATCTTGGCGCGCCGCAGCAGGTCGAGCGCCAGCAGATACGCTCCGAGCCCGCTCAGGAACGTTGCCAGCAGCACGGTGACGTTGCTGGCAACGACCGGGCTGAAGGCGAGGAGCAATGGCATGCCAATCAGGGCGTTGAAGAAGTTGTACGTATAGAGGATCAGGTCGATGCCGAGGGGCCGCCAGATCAGGTCGCTGTGCAGGGGGCTGGCGTGCAAATCGAGCAGGGAATGCTTGAAATTCCAGATGTTCCAGATGAACGTGGACTCGTCGAACGCCCAGGTTGCGGTGCCCGGCGCCCGGGATGCGAGGTTCGCCGGCATGGGCCAGGACTGGAGCAGCGCGAGCCCGCCGAAAAGCAGCAGCGGGACGAGCCACACGGCCCAGCGCCGGCGTGGGGCGGATGCGGCCGACGTGCTCACGGCGCCACCACCTCGATCTCGGCGAGGGTCTGCGCGTTCTGCCCGTTCGCCCACGCTAGGCGCTCATTCCCGCGGTACCACCCGAACAGGATGCGGTAGCGGCCGGGCGCGAGGTCCGCCGGCAGCTTCATCTCGTACGGGTCGGCCACGACGAGCCCGGGCCGCCACTGCGAGACGGGAAACGCCGGCCCGCCCGGCTGCCTGTCTACCTGCGCAACTGGCATGTCATTCTCGCCGACCAGGTGAACGAAGGTAGTCCAGCCCTCCTCCACCGGTTTCAACGCCTCCCAGTAGAGGCGGATGCCGAGGACGTCGCCCGGACGCGCGGTGGATTCGCTCAGCGAATACCCGCGCCAGCGCACCGCATCGCTCAGCCCCTGCTGGTCCGCAGGCGCGGGATGGGCGATTGCCGCCGTGTCATGCAGCGGAATTGGGAGCAACTCCAGGCCAGACGCGCCCGACCGCAGCTCGTAGAAAGCGGTCCCGTCGTCGAGCGCCCGGTTCGCCAGCAGGCGCACGCCGGCCGCATCCGCGTGAAAGACGGAAATGTCGGGCCGGACGCCCTCGACGAGTTGCTGATAGCGCAGGGGCGTGATGTCTTCCCACGCGCCGGCGATGACTGCGCCCGCGGGGAGGTCGGGCGTGAGCAGCGCGGGCGGCCTTTCGGTGCGCGATGCCAGCATGGCCGGCATGGTCCTGGCCGCGCTGTAAACGGGCAGCGCCAGCAGCGCCAGGGCCACGAGCGCCGGAGCCCATTTCTTCCCGGGCAGCCGCCGCTCGGCCCAGGCCAACAGTGCCTCGGCGCCCACCCCGAAGCAGAACGCCAGCAGCATGTAGACGGGGATGAAGTGGTCGCCGTCCTCGCCGATGATCGTCAGCCAGCGCAGCGCCACCAACAGCGTGAAGACCGCGCCCAGGACGACCAGCAGCCCAACCCGCCACTGCCTGCGGAAAAGCACGCCCAGCCCCAGCAGCATGACCGGCGCGGCGAGCAGCGGGAACTGCAGCCGGAGCATCTGCAGGAAGTTGAGCGTGGCCGGCATGCCGATGGACAGGCCGCCCTGGAAAAATCCCGAGTAGCTGCTGGCGAGGAACATGCCCACCGGGCCGGCCGCATAATAGTGCGGGTTGACGAGGCCGGCCGCGATCAGCTTGGGGAAGCCGAGCACGTCGCCCGCATACTGCGGGAGGCTGTTGAAATAGGCGAAGCGAATGGGTAAGTAGACGTAGACGGCGAGCGGCAGCAGGAGCGCGACCAGCGCCGGCAGCCATTTGCGCGGCTGGATGGGCAGTCGGGGGTTGACGGTGAGCAGGAAGACGAGCACGGCCGGGCCGAACAGCCGGATGCTGACATGGTGGCTGAGCGCAAAACCCAGCGCCAGCATGGGCACCCAGAGCGGCGCCCGGCCATTCGCCCAGCGGATGAGCAGCCACAAGCTCAGGGCCATGAGCAGTTCGGAGAGCGGATACACCTCCGCGGCGGATGCGTGCATCCACAGCCGCGGCGCGGCGGCCATCAGCCATGCGCCGGCCAATGCGGCCACCGGGCGGGCGCCGCTCTCCCGCAGCATGAAGTACATGGCGAGCACTGCGCCGGCCGTCAGCACCGCGCACAACAAGGTCACCCGGTACGCCAGGTCGCCGCCAAGCGGCAGGGAGGCAAACGCTCGGTTGAGCAGCAGCAGCAGGGGGTAGCCGGTGGGGTGGGAGATGCCCATGACGCCGGTCAGTGTTTGCAGCTCGCCGCCGTCGCCGGGCACGACGCTGGGCGCCAGGGTGGGGAGATAGATCGCAAGCGCGCCGAAGAATGCTGCCAGGGCGCCCAGTGTATCCCAATTCAGGAGCACGGCACGCGCACGTTGCAGCCAGCGCGGCGAGGAAGGGCCAGGAGTCGTTGTGCTACTCAACGATCTTCTTACCGAGCACCCAACGATGGTGCGACCAGATCTGCTTCATCTGCCAGGGCAAGCGCCACCGTTCCAACCGGGCATACTTCATCACCCGCGGATACAGGCTTGGATCGCGGTCGAGGTAATAATCCATCGTCGACCAACGCCAGCCTTCGCCCTGGAACTTACCCTGCAGCTTCTTTGACCTGATGCCGAGCTTACCGAGCAGCTGGCTGGCGGGCATGACAGTGTCGGGCCACGGCGGGGTGTCGAGCACGCCCTGCTCCAGGATGCGGAGGCCGAGCCCTTCGAGCGTTCGCCGCACGAGGCCGATGTCCGTCCACCGCTCGTCGATCTCCTTGACAAACTCCGGCTCGACGATGTGCTTGCGCACCTGGTAACCGACCTGGACGGGGTTAGGCACCGCCACGAAGACGAGCTTGTTGCTTACGCGGACCAGCTCTGAGAGGAGCGCCGCCGGTTCTTGGAGATGCCAGATGGCCGCCCAGTTCCAGGCGAACTCGAACGAGTTGTCGGGGAAGGGCAGGCTGGCCCAGTCTGAGACCAGGCTGAACTGAGCCGGGAGGTCCAGCTCGCCCCAAATGCGCTCGACGCCGGCGAGGCGCTCGGCATTGTCGTCGACGAGGGTGACGGGCGTTTTGACGCGCGCAAGTGCGACGCTGTTGATGCCGCTGACGCCCGCCATGCCATACAGCGGCGCCTCGATCGCGTTGGCAAAACCGTAGCGCCCCTTCAGCTTGAGCAGGAAGTCGTTAAGCACGAAGCGCTCGTACACGAGGCCGAGCCCTTCGTTATAATCGGTGAGATACTTCTTCCAGGTAGGTTCTGTCACAGCAGTGGACCATGATTCGCAGGATTGGGTTGATCAGGTGTCTCCAAGCGCACAGTCTAGCACAACGCGGCCAGATGCGCTAAGCTGTGCCGGGCTTCCTATCTCGGCTCCTCCCGGCAGCGCACCTTTGCGCCTGGCCCGGAACAGGATAGAATCGCACCCATGCCAGAAAGGATTCTCGTCACCGGCGTCAACGGCTTCATCGCCGGCCACCTGGCCGAGCGGCTGCTGCGCGAGGGTTTTCACGTCAGGGGGACGGCCCGCCGGCCCGAGGCTGCTGCGCGGCTGGCCGCGCAAGGCGTCGAGGTCGTCCAAGCCGACCTGACGGACGTTGCAGCCTTGGAAAAAGCCGCCGCGGGCAGCAGTGCAATCGTCCACGCCGCGGCGTGGACCGGCGGGCCCGAAGTCGCCGCGGAGGTTGGCTACCAGGTCAATGTGGACGGCACGGCGAACATGCTGGCCGCCGCCCGGCGCAG
The DNA here is from genome assembly GCA_963810095.1 of uncultured Chloroflexia bacterium. Classification (GTDB taxonomy): domain Bacteria; phylum Chloroflexota; class Anaerolineae; order CG2-30-64-16; family CG2-30-64-16; genus JALOOB01. Next base: position 287,363 of record CAWEMM010000006.1, read on the forward strand.
CGGGGTCGACCGCCTTATCTACATCAGCAGCGTCGCCGTGTACGGGCGCAACCGTACGCCTGTCATCGACGAAACTGCCGCGACGCCGCGCGTGGGCCAGGCGTACCCCGACAGCAAGATTGTCGCCGAAGCCCTGGTGCGCGGCGCACAAGTCCCTTATGTCATCATTCGCCCCGCTTCCACCTACGGCCCGGGCGGCAGCGCGTGGACCCTGGGACCCGTCGAGAACATCAAGGCGGGGCGACTCGTGCTGCTGGGAAAGGACACGGGGCTGGTCACGCCGGGCTACATCGACAACGTCGTCGACGGGCTCCTCCTGGCGCTGGCCCGACCGGAGGCGCTCGGGGAGACGTTCAACCTGGCGGACGACCGGACGGTCACCTACCGCGAGTTCTACCTGGCCTATGCCCGCATGCTTGGGCATGACTCCCTCCCGACCGTGCCGGGCATTGCCGCGCAGCTGGCCCGGTTTGGGCCGGCCCAGGTCATGCGACGGATGCTCGGGCGCCCGTCGGCCGGCCCCTGGTCGCTGCACTTCCGTTTCAACCCCTCACAGTTCAGCGTGGCGAAGGCCAAGCGCTTACTGGGCTATAGTCCGCAGGTGTCTTTCGAGGAAGGCATGCGCCGCACGGAGCAGTGGCTGCGGGACGAAGGTCACATTCCAAGGTGAGAACTGCGAACCACAAAGACACCAAGCCACGCAGCGATACTCAGAACGCCTGCGTAAACCGGCCTTGGTGATCCCTTCGTGGCCTTTGTGCCTTTGTGGTTCGTCCCCTCGACGTTTCGCCGCGTTCCTTGCCGCGCACCTCGGTTTGGGCTATACTCACCCATTATGCGAGTTTACTTGGAAACGCTGGGCTGCCGGCTGAACTACGCCGAGATGGCCGCCCTGGGTCGGCAGCTGGCCGCGGCCGGGCACGAGCTGGCCGAGTCGGCGAGCGAAGCCGACCTGTGTGTGCTCAACAGCTGTGCGGTAACGGGCGAGGCGGCACGTCAAAGCCGCCAGCTGGCCCGCCAGATGGCGCGGCGCAAATCCTGCTTCGAAGCTGATCGTCACGGGCTGCTATGCCACCCTTGAAGGCGAAACGGTCGGCAAGCTGCCAAACGTCCAACTGGTCGTCGGCAACGCTCGCAAAGACGAGCTTCTTTCGGTCATCCGGGAACAGGTCGCCGCAAGCAGCGGGCTGGAGGACGGGAGCCCGGACGTCTCGCCCCTGCCCCCATCCCACGCCACGCCACACAGCCGGACGCGCGCTTTTGTGAAGGTGCAAGACGGCTGCCGGAATAAGTGCACGTTTTGCATCGTAACCGTGGCCCGCGGCGACGAGCACAGTCGCGCCATTCCCGAGATCGTCGCCGAAGTGCGCAGCCTCCACGAGGAGGGCTACCAGGAGGCTGTCCTCACCGGCGTGCATCTCGGCGGCTACGGCTCGGATCTGGGGCCCGGCCTTGCAGATCTCACCTCTGCTATCCTCGCCGGGACGGCGATACCCCGCCTGCGCCTCTCGTCGCTCGAGCCGTTTGACCTCCAGTCCGGCTTCTTCGACTTGTGGGCAACATCTGGGGGCCGCCTGATGCCGCACCTGCACCTGCCCGCGCAGTCGGGCAGCGACGCCGTGCTGAAGCGCATGGCGCGGCGCAACCGGGTGGCCGACTTCGAGCGGCTGGTCGAGGCGGCGCGCGCCGCAATCCCCGGCCTGGCCGTCACGACCGACCTGATCGTCGGGTTCCCGGGTGAGACCGAAAGCGATTTCGACGAGACCGTGCAGTTCGCCGAGCGGGCTCGGCTTCGCCCATATGCACATCTTCCCATACTCTGCCCGTCAAGGGACGGCCGCCGCACGCTTTAGCGGTCAAATCCCGGAGTCCGAGCGCAAGCGCCGGGTGCACCGGCTGACGGACCTGGACGCTCGCCTCGGTCATCAGGTGCACGCGTCTTTCGTCGGCCAAGTCCGTCCGGTCCTCTGGGAGAATGCGGCTGCTGAGACCCCCCGCGGCTTGTCTGAGGCCGCATCGGGCGACACCCGCCAGGTCACGTGGTCAGGCTTGACCGACAACTACTTGCGGGTACGAATGACCCTCGATGCCGGTGTGGACCTCCACAACCGCATCACGAGCACTCATCTCGTGGGGCTCGACGGCGATGACTTGCTGGGCGCCCTGATTTAGGATAGGAGCAACAACAGATGACCCTCGAAGAACGCCTGGACGCGGACCTCAAGGACGCGATGCGCAGCGGCGACAACGTCAGCAAGCTGGCGATCCGGGCCGTGAAGACCTCGATCACCGAAGCGAAGGTGGCCGGCACGGAGCAGCGCGCGCTCACCGACGAAGACGTGCTCCGGATCTTGCAGAAGCAGGTCAAGCAGCGCCGCGACAGCGTGGCCGAGTTTACCAAGGGCGGTCGTCCGGACCTGGCGGTCAAGGAAGAAGCCGAGATCGCCGTCCTCGAGAAGTACCTCCCCCAGCAAATGAGCGAGGACGAGATCCGCGTGCGGGCACAGGCCGTGATCGCGGAACTCGGCGTTACCGATCAAAAAGGCATGGGCCCGGTCATGAAGCGGCTCACGGCAGACCTGCGCGGCCAGGCCGACGGCACGACCGTCAGCCGGGTGGTGCGCGAACTACTCGCGGCGCAGTAGAAATCCAAGACGCTCATGAGCGATGCCGCGCCCGACGCACCCATCGTGACGCCTAATGGGCCGCTCCAGGGGGAAGACATTCCCTGGAACGCCCGGCTGCGCGTCCTGCTCGTGTGGCTGGCGCTCCTCGTCTTCATCACCTTCGTCCTCGTGGTGCGATTACCCCTCACCGGGCAAGTTACGCTTGACGTAGGAGACGTTGCAGGCCGCGACGTCGTCGCACCCCGCCAGGTGACCTACGTCAGCGAGCTCCAGACCGAGCAGCGGCGGGAGATGGCCGCGAACGCGGTCGGCGAGGTGTACGATCCCCCACAGGCCCGCATCGGCCGGCAGCAACTCACCCTTGCCGGGCAGATTCTCGACTACATCAACACGGTGCGGGCAGACAGTTTTGCCGATCTCAGCCGCCAAGGCCGCGGCCATCAAATCCATCCAGGGCGTGGACCTCCCGGACAGCGTCGTCGATCGCATCGTGACTTTGCCGGGGCCCGCCTGGGAATCGGTGGCAACCGAAATCCAGGTCGTCCTCGAACGGGCGATGCGCGAGGAGGTCCGAGAGAACACCCTGGCCGACGAGCGCCGGAAGGTAGCCGCCCGCGTGCGGCTCGACCTGCCCGACGAGGACGCCGCGGTCGTCACGGATGTGGTCCAGGACCTGCTGGTGCCCAATAGCTTCTACAACCCGGAGCGCACGACGCAGCGCCGGCAGGAGGCACGTGACGCGGTCGAACCCGTGACGCAGACGTTCGAACGCAACGAAGTGATCCTGCGGGCAGGCGACATCGTGACGGCGCCGGACATCGAGGCGCTGCAAGCGCTGGGCTTGCAACAGCGGACCTGGTCGTGGCTGGAGTTTGCCAGCGCAGCAGGTTTTGCGCTCCTGCTGAGCGTCATCTTGCTCTACTACCTATGGCGGATGGAGCCGCAGCTGTGGTTCCGGCGCAGCGAGGTGCTGCTCCTCGGGCTGGTGCTTGCGGTGTTCGTGCTGAGCGCGAAGCTGGCCATCCCCGTCCGGACGGTCGCACCCTATATCTTCCCGTACGCGGCCCTGACGATCATCCTGTCCATCGCGCTCAATCCCCGGCTCGCCATCGTCGCCACTGCCCTCTTCACCCTGGTCATCGGATACCTCACCGGCGGCAGCGTCGAGCTCATGACCTACGCGTTGGCGGGCAGCTTGATCGGCATGCTGAAGGTGCGCCGCGGCGACCGGCTCGCAAGCTTCGCATGGGGTGTGCTCTATATCGCCGTCGTGAACCTGTTTACCGTGCTGGCATTCCGGCTTCCCTCCGGCCAGTGGGACTGGCGCGGGCTGCTCGAGTTGAGCACGGCGGCGGTGGGCAACGCGCTTGCCGCCATGACGGTCACCATTGCCGGCGCTCTACCTGCTGGGTGCGCTATTTGGCATCACGACCACCTTGCAGCTGCTCGAGATTTCGCGACCCACGCACCCCCTGCTGCGCCAGTTGCTGCTCAAGGCGCCGGGCACGTATCACCACACCCTGATTGTCAGCAACATGGCCGAACGCGCCGCAGAGGCCATCGGCGCGGACGCCCTGCTCACCCGTGTCGGCGCGTATTATCACGATGTGGGCAAAACGATCCGGCCCTACTTCTTCGTGGAAAACCGGACGGAAGGCGCCGACCCGCACGCCCGGCTCGATCCTTACACCAGCGCGCAGATCATCGTCACGCACGTGAAGGACGGCATCGACCTGGCGCGCAAGTACCGGCTCCCCAAGCGCATCATCGACTTCATCCCCGAGCATCAGGGCACCCTGTTGGTGTCCTATTTCTATCACCAGGCAGTGCAGCAGGCGGGCGGGGCCGACAAGGTCGACAAGACGCAGTTCCAGTACCCCGGCCCCAGGCCGCGCAGCCGCGAGACCGCCCTGACGATGCTGGCCGACGGCGCAGAAGCGACCGTGCGCTCGCGGCGCCCGGCTTCGATCGAGGAACTGGACCATATCGTCGGCGAGAGCATCCAGAGCCGGGTGCTGTCGGGCCAATTGGACGAGTGTCCGCTGACCCTGTGCCGACCTGGCTGCCATCCGCCGGGCGTTCGTCGACGTGCTGCGCGGGCTGCACCATCCGCGAGTCGCCTATCCCGGCGAGGCGGCAGCGGCCGCTGCGCCCGTGTCCGCAGTTCCGCTGGGCTCGGCGCCTTCGGCGCCCGGCAGCAGCGATGAGACGCAGGAGGAACCGAGTGAGCCAGTCTCAGAAGCGATCAACGGGAACCAGCCCGCTTTCTGACGCAGACGATGCCCGCTGTCGACGATGTCGACGAAGCAGGCGCGGAGATGTCGAGCGACCCCGACGCGGCGATCGTCGTCGAGGTCGACGACGAGTTTGCAGACCGGGTGAATGGCGCGGACCTGGTGGCGGCAGTCGAGGCAGCGCTCGAAGCAGAGGGGCGCTCAGGCGAAGTGACCGTGGTCATCACGACCGACGAGGCGGTGGCCGAGCTCAACCTGCAGTACCGCGAGACCGATGGTCCGACCGACGTCCTGTCGTTCCCTGCGCAAGACCCCACCCCCGGATTTGTCTCCGCGCCCGAGATGGCTTCGTACCTGGGCGACATCATCATTGCGCTGCCCTTCACCGAGCGGCAAGCGGCCAGCCTCAACCGGCCGCTGCAGGCCGAACTCCGCCTCCTCGCGGTTCACGGCACACTCCACCTGCTTGGATACGACCACGCGGAGCCCGTCGAAGAGGCTGACATGTGGGCGAGGCAAGATGCGGTCCTTGCGCGCCTTCCTTAAGAGCTTCGTCTACGCGAGCCAAGGCATCGCGCACGGGTTCCGCACTCAGCGCAACATGCGGGTGGAACTCGGTATCGCCGATCGTCGTCATCCTCGCCGGCATCGCCTTTCGCATCGCTCCCGTCGAATGGGCCGTGATCTTCGTGTGCATCGGCCTCGTGCTCAGCGCCGAACTGATCAACACCGTGACCGAGCTGGCGGTGGATCTGCTGACGCAGCGATATCACCCGATGGCGAAGCTTGCGAAGGATGCCGGCGCGGGCGCGGTGCTGATCGCCGCGCTGGCGTCGGTGGCTGTCGGCATTGCGATATTCGGGCCGCGGCTGTGGCGGCTGTTCTTCGGAGGTTGATGAATGGCTCAGATGACGCGCCGCGAGCGCCTGGCGGCAACGGTGGCGGGCGAACCGGTCGATCGCACGGCGGTGGCCCTCTGGCGGCACTTTCCCGGCGACGATCAGCGGCCGGCCGACCTGGCCGCCGCGACCCTCATGTGGCAACAGCAGTGGGACTGGGACTTCATCAAGGTCTCGCCGGCCAGCAGTTTCTGCCTGCTCGACTGGGGTGCGGGGGATCGCTGGGTTGGCGGCGATGAAGGCAACCGGGAGTACACCCGCCGGGTCATCACAGAGCCCGAGGATTGGACGCGGCTGCGGCCGCTCGATCCAGGCAGCGGCGCGCTCGGCGCGGCAGATCGAGTGCCTGCGCCGCATTGCGGACGGAGCCGGCAGCGAAGTTCCGTTCCTCCAGACGGTCTTCAGCCCGCTCGCCCAGGCGAAGAACCTCGCCGGGCAAGAACGCCTGATCGTGCACCTGCGCCAGTCGCCGGACGCGGGTGCGGGCCGGGCTGCAGGTGATTGCCGAGACGACCCTGCGCTTCCTCGAGGCGGCGAAGGCGACGGGGATTGCGGGCATCTACTATGCGGTCAGCTGGCAAATTATGGCTTGTTGAGCGAGGCAGAGTATCGCGAGTTCGGCGAGCCGTACGACCGGCGCATCCTGCGGGAGGCGGGCGACCTGCTCGTTCAACATGGTCCACCTGCACGGCCCGGACGGGATGTTCGACCTGGTGGCGGAGTATCCCGCGCAGGCGCTGAACTGGCACGACCGCGAGTCAGGGCCGTCGCTGCGCGACGGGGCAGGCTGCGCTTCGGGGGCGCGGTCTGCGGCGGGCTGGAGCACTGGGAGCACCTGCTGCGCGGCGAACCGGACCAGATCCGCCGGCTGGTGGCGGATGCTATCGCACAGACCGGCGGCCGGCGCCTGATCGTCTCGTCGGGATGCGTCGCACCCGTCAATGCGCCGTTCTCGAACCTGCGCGCCGTGCGCCAGGCCGTCGAGGACGCTCCGGGTGTGAGGGGGATTAACCACAAAGACACAAGGACTCAAAGCCGCGCAGAGCTCCGACTGAGGAGACTTCGTGTACCTTTGCGTCTTCGTGCCTTTGTGGTCAGGGGAACGCATGGATAGAACTTACCTGTTTTGCCCGCACTGCTCGGCGCCGCTCGCCCAGGGCGAGAAGTTCGGCCGCACGCGCCGCTACTGCCGCTACTGCGGTTTCATCCATTTCGTCGAGCCGAAGGTGGCGGTGGCCGCGCTGGTCAGCGACGGCGATCACGTCCTGCTCGTGCGGCGCAGCGCCATCCCGCGCATCGGCTATTGGGCGCTGCCGGCGGGATATATGGACGCGGACGAACTTCCCGAAGAGGCGCTGGTGCGCGAGGTGGCCGAGGAAACCGGGCTGGCCGTGCGGGTGACCGGCGCTCGAGGCGTCGCACCCCTGGCAGGGTGGCAGGAGCGGCGGGGCATCCTGCTGCTGTACCGGGCACCGCGGGCGGAGCGGCGAGGGGACGCCGGCGCCGTCGCCGGCGACGACGTCAGCGAGGCGCGCTGGTTTCGCCGCGACGAGATGCCCTGGGACCGAGTTGGCCTTCGAATCGACTGCCGAGCTGGTCGGCCGGGTGGGCCGAAAGGTCTAGCCGAGCAGAGACCGTCGGAGCAAACAGCCGGTAGCCGTCGCCGCCGCCCTGTCACGCACAAACTGCACGCCGTCAACCCAGATCTCCGTCCGGCTGCGGTGTCCGCGTCATTCTGCGAAGTAAACACGAGATTCAACCGGCCCGGCCGCCCGCAGCGCCGCCAGGTCCGCGGCGCTCCAGCGGTAGATATAGTGGTCCCAGTCCAGCCCGCCGGAGACCGTGTCTGCCGTGTTGCCGGTGCGCAGCAGCTCGCGCACGGCGCCTACCATCGCTCGACGCGCCATTCGGCCGTGAACCAGTCGTCGAACGGCCATGCCGGCGACGAGCCGCGGCCGTAGTCCTGGGCGTCGATCCGGTAATCGAAGCGCAGGATCGCTGCGTTAGCCGCCTCGGGGATGGAAACGGTCTGCGTGACGACGCCGCGTGCCGAAGGCCCGCCCGCGAAGTAGCAGCGACGCGGCTCCCGACGTCACCGTACCGGTTACCACCGCTGCAGCCGTTCCCGAAGCTTGCCAATCGCTCAGCCCCGCCTCGAACCCCCCGTTGCTCATCAGCTCGGTGCACCCTGGAGATCGATATCCTGCCCCGGTCCAGGCGCCGGGATCGGCGGCGGCGGCTCGCCAGCCGGCGTGGCGGCCAGCGCGCGGCCGGCATTGATGCGCCCGGCGCCGAAATAGATATCGCGGCCCGGGGTCCCAGGTCGTCGGCCGTGCTTTCGATGATCGCCCGCACCTGGTCGGGGGTGAGGTCCGGATTGCGGCTCAGGATCAGCGCGGCCAGGCCCGACACGTGCGGCGTTGCCATGCTGGTGCCGCTCATGTAGCCGTAGCCTTCGGCGTAATCTCGGGCGGCTTCGTCGAGTAGATGCTCGAGCCCGGCGCGGCCACGTCGACCCAGTCGCCCCGGGTCGAGAAGGAAGACAGGTTGTCGTTCGCCGTCGTCGATGCGACTGCGATCGCGTGGACGTGCGCGGCCGGATAGTGGTACTCCTCCCGGCCGCTGTTGCCCGCCGCGGCGACCACCACGACGCCGTGCGAGTAGGCGTAGTCGACCGCCGCTTCTTCGCCCAGGCTGTAGCTGCTTGCGCCCAGGCTCATGTTGATGACCCGCGCGCCGTTATCGGTCGCGTAGATGATGGCCCGAATCAGCGCCTCGTAGGTGCCGATGCCATCCTGGAACACGTCGACCGGCATGATCGTGGCGCTGGCCGGCGATGCCCGGCAATCCCCATGCCGTTGTCGATCCGGGCGGCGGCGATGCCCGCGACATGGGTGCCGTGGCCGTGGTCGTCGTCAGCGGCTCGTTGTCGCCGTCGGCGAAATCCCAGCCGTGGACGTCGTCGACGAAGCCGTTGCCCTCGTCGTCGATCCCGTTGTCCGGGATTTCGCCGGGTTGGTCCAGATGCGCATCCCGCAGGTCCTCGTGGCCATGTCGACGCCGGTATCGAGCACCGCGATCACGATTTCGGGCCGGCCCAGTGTAGCATCCCAGGCCGCGGGCGCGCCGATCCGCTGCAAGTACGGCTGCCTGGAAGGACGCATATCGGGATCGTTGGGCACGGCGTCGAGGCGGATCGTGTAGTTCGGCTCGGCCCACTCGACGCCGCCCGATTCGGCCAGGTCAGCGGCTGCCTGCGCAAGGGCTTCGCCGGCCGGCAGCCGACAAGCGCAAGGCCAAGCTCGGGAATCTCGCGCAGCACCCTGCCGCCGCCGGGCAGCAGCGCCGGGTGAGCACCCGGTGGCAGCTTGACGAGCAGTTCGGTTGGCGGCGTGCGGCGCGCTCCCAGCTGGAAGCCAGCGGACCGGGAGCGGGATGCAGGCGCGCGGACGGCCAGCGAAGGCGGTAGGAGTCAGGAGAACGCCGAGCGCAGGAGCGCGAGCGCAATCAGGGAGCGGAACATGGTCATGGCGATGCCTCAATGGTAGTGTGACGTGCGGGGGCCGACCCCGCTGGCCAGCTGGCCCAGCGCTTCCGCCAGGTCGTCGCCGTTCTTTACCACGTAGGCTGCCAAGCCGCTGGCCTGGAGATCGGCAAGCGTCGGCGCCCAGTCAGGTGCGGGCCCGAACGTGCGGCCGGCCAGCAGAATGGCGACGCCGTGGACGCCGCGGGCGCGCAGGCCGCGCAGGACGGTGACCCACCGGCTGTCGGTGGAAGGCGTGATGACGATCAGCGTGGTGTGGCGCGCTAAGGTTGCGCCGTCGGTCGCCAGCGCCTCGGCGATGGGCAGCCGGCCGCGCGCCTGGATGACGGCCAGGATTTCCAGCAGGCGGGTCAGCTGGCGCTCGCCGCGGTCGGGCTGCACGACCTCCCGCGTCTCTGCATAACTGAGGAAGCCGACTTCGCGGTCGGACTGCAGGAAGTGCTGGGCCAGCGACGCCGCGATGGTGACCCCGTACTCCACCGTGCTGGGCGGCAGCTCCATGTGCTCCACCCGCCGCGTCAGCCAGGGCATCACCGTATCGTCGTCCGCCTCGTTCCAGGGCGCCTCGGCGTGCGCGTCCTCGTACATGTCGAGGAACATCCACACGTCGGCCAGCGGATCGAGCTCGAACTCCTTCGAAATCAGCCGGCCCGTGCGGGCGGTGGACGGCCAGTGGATGCGGTTGATGCTGTCGCCGGGCACGTAGTCGCGTACGCCCGAGACGCTCGACGTGACGTAGGGCGTGCGCCGGTGAACCGACTCGCCGCCCGGCAGGTAGCCGGTGGGCGGGCTGAAGCCGGGCAGGTCGACGGTCGGCGGCGTGACCACCAGCGAGGCCGTGTCCGGGGTTTCCCGCGTGAAACCGGAAAATGCCCAGCGGGTCGCCGCTGGTCAGGGTCACCGGGCCAAGCGTGAAGCGCCCGCGGCGCCGGGCCAGCGTGCGAACCTGCCAGCGGGAGGTCGCGCCGCGGCCGAGCGAATTGACGACCCGGCTCACCTGGTGGCCGGGCAAGTCAGAGAAGTCGTGCACTTCGACCCAAAGCTTCGGCCAGCGCGGAGCGGTTCACGAGTTCGAGCGTCTCCTCGAAGTACTTGCCGACCTGTGAGCGGTGCGTGCGCGTCGCGCGGCGCAGGCTCAGCCCGCGCTGGTTGAGCCACGCCCACAACAGCGAGACCACGATCACGCCGTGACACGAAGTACCAGAGATTGAAGGCCAGCGTCCGGCCGGATGCGAACGCGAAGACCGCGGTCACGATCCAGAGCAGGAAAATCGCCCAGGAACGTCGCAAGTAACGTCTCCCTTCCCTCTAGCGTCGCGCGGATGCGCGTGCCGGGCACGGGCACCGACTGGGCGATCTGGTCGACCACGGCGCGAGCCTCGACGTTCTTGATGCGGGCCGAGGGGCTGATGATCAGGCGATGGGCGAAGGTCGCTTCGAGCAGGGCCTTGACGTCGTCCGGGATTACGTAGGTGCGCTCCTGCAGGGCCGCGTAGGCTCGGGCGGCCCGGAACAGGGCCAGGCTGCCGCGTGGGCTGACGCCCAGGTAGATGTCGGGGTGGCGCCGGGTGGCATTGGCCAGCTCGACGATGTATTCCTTGATCAGGTCGTCCGCGTAGATCTGGCGGGCTCGCGGCCTGCGCCTCGATCAGCTCCTCGGCCGAGACGACCTGGCCCAGATCCTGCAGCGGGTGGCGCTCGCGCTGCGATTCCAGCACCCGCATCTCGTCGGCCGGCGACGGGTAGCCCAGGCTGACGCGCATCATGAAGCGGTCGATCTGCGCTTCGGGCAGCGGGAAGGTGCCTTCGTACTCGATCGGGTTCTGCGTCGCCAGCACCAGGAAGGGCCGCTCCATCGGGTAGGTCCGGCCGTCCACGCTGACCTGCCGCTCTTCCATGGCCTCGAGCAGCGCCGACTGCGTCTTCGGCGTCGCCCGGTTGATCTCGTCGGCGAGCACGATCTGGGCCATGATCGGGCCGGGGCGGAACTCGAACTCGCGGTCCCGCTGGTTGAAGATCGACACGCCGGTCACGTCGCTGGGCAGCATGTCGGGCGTGAACTGGATGCGGCGGAACGAGCAGCCGATGGACTTGGCGATCGGCGCGCGCCAGCATCGTCTTGCCGACGCCCGGCACGTCTTCGATCAGCAGATGGCCCTCGCACAGGAGGGCGATGAAGGTCATCTCCACTTCGCGGCGCTTGCCGAGGATGACCTTCTCGACATTCTGAACCACGCGGTCCGCAAGGGAACCGATCACCTGGACGTTGGCGGCGGCTTGCGTATTATCCATGCGGTCAACTGACTCCTCTAGAGTGAAACAGAGAACGAATTATACCCCGTCTGCCTGCTTATGACAACGACGACTCAGGACACTCACCACAAAGACACGCAGATACGAAGGCACGAAGGCAGTGTCGTGACAGCCTCGGTGTCTATTGCGCCTTCGTGCGTAAGGCGCTCTGTGCGCTTGCTCACGGCACGTAAGCCGTGTAGAATCATGCCAGAGTTTAGGTATACGGCCCGTCATTGTACTTACCAAGATCGGGAAATATGGCAGAACACATCCTGGTCATCGAAGACGACCCGCAGATCGCGGATTTGCTGCGCCGCGGCCTGATTTACGAGGGCTACTCGGTCAAGGTCGCGGGGGACGGCGCCGAAGGCTTGGCGGCCGCGCGCGACCGCCAGCCAGACCTCGTGCTGCTCGACCTCATGTTGCCCGGCATGGACGGCCTGACCGTGTGCCAACGCCTCCGTGCGGCAAGCGACGTGCCCATCCTGATCCTGACGGCCAAGGACGCGGTGCCCGACCGGGTCAAGGGACTGGATGCGGGCGCGGACGACTATGTCGTCAAGCCGTTTGCGTTCGACGAGCTGCTGGCCCGCATCCGGGCCCTGCTGCGCCGGCGACAGCCCGCCGCGGCCGAAGAAGCCCTGCGCTTCGCCGACCTCAGCCTGAACCCGGCCACGCACGAGGTCTACCGGGGCGCGCGCCGGGTCGAGCTGACCGCCCGCGAGTTCGAGCTGCTGAACCTGTTCCTGCAGCACCCGCGCCAGGTTATCACCCGCGATACGCTCTACGACCGCATCTGGGGCTACGACTTCGGCGGCGAGTCGAACATCATCGAGGTCTACATCCGCTATCTTCGCTCGAAGCTCGAAGAAGGCGGCGAACCACGCCTGATCCAGACCGTCCGCGGGGTGGGTTACGCGCTAAGAGAAGAGTAACATGACCATTCGCACCCGGCTGACCCTGTGGTATACGGGGCTGCTGGCGCTGACCTTGCTCCTCCTCGGCATCCTGATCTACTCCGTCGTCGGTCGGATCCTCCTTGTCAACCTGCAGGAGCGGCTGTCGGCCCAGGCCCAGGACGTGGTCGAGGCCATCCAGCAGGAAAACGACCCGATGGCGGTGATGGCTTCGGGCAACGTCCGCCTGCCGCCGATCGAGACGTTCGGCTCGCAGTACTTCATCCAGATCGTGCAGCTCAACGGCGTGACAAGGCAGATCTCGGAAAATCTGCGGGGCCAGCAGCTTCCCCGCGATCGCATGATGCTCCAGAACCCGGACGTGGAGCGGCCTCACTTTATGACGGTGCCGGCCGGCAACGGCGTTCGCTTGCACATGGCGAGCCTGGCCATCCCCATCGGGGGCCGTGCGGTGGGCATTGTCGAGGTGGCGAGCCTCATGTCCACCATCGACGACTCGCTGGTGGTCATCCGCCGGGCGCTGCTGTTTGGCAGCGTGCTGGCGCTGATCTTCGCCGCGGTGGGCGGCAGCATCCTGGCGCGCGCCGCGCTGCGCCCGATCAAGAACATCACCGAAACGGCACAGCGCATCACCGGCACCAGCGACCTCAGCCAGCGCATTCCTGCCGGCGTGCCTACCGACGAAGTGGGCCAGCTGACGGCGACGATCAACGACATGCTGGGCCGGCTCGAGGCCTCGTTCGAGACCCAGCAGCGCCTGGTGGCCGACGTCAGCCACGAGCTGCGCACCCCACTGACGACCATCCAGGGCAACCTGGACCTGCTGCGCCGGGGCGCGGCCGACGACCCGGGCATGCGCGGCGAGGCCCTGGCCGCGATCGGCAACGAGACCGTGCGCATGCGCCGGCTGGTGAACGATCTGCTGCTGCTGGCCCAGGCCGACGCCGGGCTGCAGCTCCAGCTACAGCCGGTCGAGCTGGACACGCTGCTGCTCGACGTCTACCGCCAGGGCCAGGTCATCAGCCAGGGCACGGGCGTGCGCGTCCGGCTGGGCGCGGAGGACCAGGCAGTGGTCCTGGGCGACGCGGACCGGCTGCGCCAACTGCTGCTGAACCTCGTCGACAACGCAATCAAGTACACGCCGTCGGGCGGCGACGTGACGCTGACGCTCAAGCGCCAGGCCGGCTGGGTGCAGATCAGCGTGGCGGACACCGGCTGCGGCATCCCCGCGCAGGACTTGCCGCACATCTTCGAGCGTTTCTACCGGGCCGATCGCAGCCGGACGCGGCCGGGCGGCGCGGGGCTGGGCCTGTCGATCGCGAAGTGGGTGGCCGAGGCGCACGGCGGCGAGCTGGAGGTGGAAAGCGAGGTGGGCCAGGGCACGGTGTTCACCCTGTACCTGCCCGAGCCACACGCCGACGAGGACGAGGAGCAGGCATGAGCGAGAACGACCGGGACACAGGAAACGTGCGGCGACTGAGCACGGCCCCACCCGCTCGCGCTCGAGGTGCATGCCCGGCTGGTCGACTCGGGGCTGACGCTCGCCTTCGCCGAGTCGTGCACCGGGGGCCTGATTGCCGACCTCATCACCGACATTTCGGGCAGCTCGGCCTACTTCCTGCGGCAGCGCGGTCACGTACGCGAACAGTGCGAAAGAGGGCATCGTGGGCGTGCGGGCCGAGACGCTGGCCGCGCACGGCGCGGTCAGTGCGGAGACCGCGGCCGAGATGGCGCAGGGCGCGCGGCGCGCTTACGGTGCCGACATCGCGGCGTCGGTGACGGGCATCGCCGGCCCGACCGGCGCGACGCCGGGCAAGCCCGTGGGCCTGGTCTACATCCACCTGTCGGCCGAGGGTGCGGAGTGGGGCGAGCGGCACGTGTGGGACGGCGACCGGCTGGCGAACAAGGCGCTGTCGGCCGAGGCGGTGCTGCGGCTGGTGCTGCGATACCTGACGCGTCGCGACTGAGCGGAGGAACCCCGCTTCGCGCGACCGCATTGTCGCGGCGGCATTGTGGCGAGCTTCCGTGCACCGTCTGCAGCGGCGAGCTTTTGCTCGCCGCTGCAGACGGCTACTTCGGGATCTTCCGCAGCTTCGCAAACCCCGCCAGCAGGGTCTTCGTCCCCTTGCCGGCGAACGCCACCGTCACTTCCTCGTCGTCCGCGGTCACTTCCGACTTCAGCACGATCCCCTGGCCAAACAGGCCGTGGTCGACGCGGTCGCCCGGCTTGAATTCCGCGGGGCGCTGCGGCCGCTCCTGCTTCTTCGGCGGCTCAGGGGGCTTCGGCGGCCAGGCAGGCGTGGCCCGGCTCGGGCCCCGGTTTCCATATGGTGTCGGGCGCTCGTCGGGCCGCGCGCGCCGGCTGGCCCCGCCCCAACTGTCTTCGTCGTCCGAACGCCGGCGCTCGCGCGGGTTTTGTGCCCAGCCGCTCGTCGCGCTGCCCCCTCGCCCGCCGCCCGCGCTGACCCCGCGCACCGGGCTCATGCCCATCGTCGTCCCCTGCGCCGCGGCCACGTCCCTGAGAAAGCGCGACGGCTCGTTGATCTCGCTGCGGCCCCAGAGCATCCGCCGGAACGCCCGCAGGAGATAGAGCCGGTCCTTGGCGCGCGTGAGCCCGACGTACATCAGGCGGCGCTCCTCTTCCATCTGGTCCGGGTCTTCCATGCTGCGGCTGTGCGGGAAGATGTTCTCTTCCAGCCCCACCAGGAACACGACCTTGAACTCGAGCCCCTTGGCCGTGTGCACGGTTAGCAGCGTCACCCGCTCGTCCTGCTCGGCCAGTTCGTCCTGGTCTGACACGAGCGCGACCTCTTCGAGGAACGCGGTCAGGCGTAGGTCGGGCGGGAAGTCGTCGTAGTGCGCGGCGACTGAGGAAAGCTCCTGCAGGTTCTCCCAGCGGTCCTCGCCCTCTTCCGTCCCGTCGCGGAGCCAGGTCGCATAGCCCGACTGCTCCGTGATCTTGTCGAGCATCTTGCTGACCGTGAGCCCGTCTTTCACGTCGAGCCAGCCCTTGAGCAGGCGATAGAACGCGACCAGCGCGCGCTGCGCGGCCGCGCCGAACGCGTGCTGGGGCGGGTTGCCGCTTTCGCTGCGCCGGTAGCCGGCTGCCAGCGGGCTGGCAAGGTCGCCCGCGACCAGCGCCAGCCCACCCGTCATGGGCACGCCCTGCTCCGCGCTGAAGGTCGCCAGGGTCGAAATCGTCTTGTCGCCGATCGCACGCGGGGGCACGTTGATCACCCGCATCAGGCTCACGTTGTCGGCCGGGTTATGCACCAGCCGCAGATATGCGAGCGCGTCCTTGATCTCCTTACGCTGATAGAACCGGGTGCCGCCGATCAGGCGATACGGGACGCCGCGTGCCACGAACGTGTCTTCCAGCGAGCGAGATTGCGCGTTGGTGCGGTACATCACCGCGACGTCGCTTAGCCGGAGCTCGCCCGAACCGGCCAGTCTTTGGATCGTGTTGACCACAAACTGCGCCTCGTCCGACTCGTCGTAAGCCTCGTGCATGATCACCTGGGCGCCCGCCCCGCGGTCGGTGCGCAGGTGCTTGGGCGTACGCTTGATGTTATGCGCGATGACGGCATTGGCCGCGTCGAGGATGCTCTGCGTGGAACGGTAATTCTGCTCGAGCAGGATGACCTTGGCGTCGGGGAAGTTCTCACGGAAGCGCAGGACGTTGCGGTAGTCCGCCCCGCGGAAGCCGTAAATGGAATTGTGGACCACGATGCCGTTCGCGATGTAGTTGCGATAGTTCGGCACAGACAGGTCAAACACCGGGCCATCGTATTCTTCGCGGGTGACGCTGACCACCTCGTCCTCACCGATGTTGCCATCGTCTGCGAGGATCGGCACGCGGGCGCCGGGCGCCAGATTACCGATTGGCAGGAAGGCGTAGACGCGGTCCGTCAGCTTGGCGCGCCGCGACACATGCGCATCGGGCGCTGCATCAGCCAGCTCGCCCAACGCCTCCAGCATGGCATCGTAGTCCGCACCTTGCCTCCGCGCCGCCCAGTAACGGGTCTTGTGGACTTTCGTCCGCATCACCGTCTCCACCTGATCCCGGTACTCCGCGCTGCAGCTGCAAATAGACAACTCGTGTCCGTGCCACAGGCCGTGTGGCTTGTGCCACCGGTTGCCCGCGCGACTTGAGTTCTTGCGCCCCAAACATCGTAAACGAGATGGTCTTTCGCACCGAGCCGCCGCGGATCGTCGTCTGCGGAACATGATACGGATACGCAAGGCTCAAGCCATAATCGCCGGCGAGCCGTCGGGCAGAAGCCTCCGTATCGAGTGACTCGTACAGGAGGCTGATGGTCTCGGAGTTGAGCGCAATGCGCCGGCCATCGGCGTGAAAGCATGTCGTCGGCAGGCTGTACTTTGCCGCAAGGTAAGCCTCCCAGAAAGCCGCCTCGCCCTCGCTCTCGCAGGCATGCACCAGCCATATCGCGTCGCCCCGTTCCTGCCGCAGCCGCTCCTCGAATCCAGGATAGGCCTTGCCTCCGTTGGTTCTGATGGCACCGGTCCGGCCCACCCGATACCCTAAGCGATGCGAGTACATCAGGTACACGTACCGATAACGGCCATTAGGATCGAACCTTGCGAACACACAGTGTTCCGGCGTCGCAGTCAGAGATCGACCTTCGCGCGGTCGAAACATGCACGACCTGGCCCGAGTAGTGGTGCGACGAGAGCGCATCGACGGTCGCGCTTGCAGCCGCACCGTGGCCGGCAGCGGCGATAACTTGGTCTCCCGCCTTGAACTGTTCGACAGGAATGCGCCCCTCCGGCGTCTCTATACCCGTACCGGCCACAAGGCATTGGTCCTCGTCGCCCACGGCAAACAGGTTGCGAGTCTTGCCGGCCAGCATGCAGACCATTTCGTATTGGGCCGAGTTCGTATCCTGGAACTCGTCGACCAGCAGATACTCGTACCGGTCCTGGTAGCGCGCCAGCACTTCCGGCTGGTCCTTGAACAGCCACGTCGTACGGCACAACAGGTCGTCGAAGTCCAGCGCGCCGTTGGCCTTGAGGATCTCCTCGTAGCGGCCGTAAACTCGCTTGGCGACTTCTTCGTAATAGGTGGTCGCGACGAAGTCTGTAGGCTTGACCAACTCGTTCTTGGCCTTTGAGATCGCGGAGCGCATCGCTTCGGGCCGGTACATCTTCTCGTCGATCTTGAGGTCTTTCAGCGCGCCACGGATGGCCGAGAGCTGTTCGCCGTCGTCGTAGATCACGTAGTTCGGGTTGAGGCCTGCGGGCCCTGCTTCGGCACGGAGGATGCGCGCGCAGATCGAGTGAAAGGTGCCGATGGTCAGGCCCTTCCAGCCCGAGCTCACCGGCACCGCCTCGCCCAGGAGACGGCTGATGCGCTCACGCATCTCGCCGGCGGCCTTGTTCGTAAACGTTACCGCCATGACCGCGCGGGGGTGCGCGCCCGCGACCCGGAGCAGGTATGCCACCCGGTGCGCCAGCACGCGCGTCTTCCCCGAGCCCGGCCCGGCTAACACCAGGACCGGACCCTTAACCGTCGTGACCGCCTCCCGCTCCGCGGGGTTCAGCCCGGCAAGAATATCATCTGGCATATCCCCATCTATCCTATCGAAGCTCCGACCGGGGCGCTACGAGCAACGCTCTCGCCGCCCCTCGCCCAGCCCACCCTCGCGCAGGCAGCACCGGTCGCCGGTCATCGCCTCGCATGCATGCACGACATCTTGCCCCGGCCCGATCCCTACCCCGCCCAACATCTCGGACGCCAGGCCCAACGGTAACCCCATCACGGCCGAATAGCACCCGTCCCACGCCGCGACCGGTGCAAACTGCGGGTCCTGGATGCCGTAGGCGCCTGCCTTGTCCAGCGGGTCGCCGGTTTCCACGTACGCCTCGATCTCGGCGTCGGTGTAGGCGCGCATTTTCACGTCGGTCGCCGACACGCGCGTCTCGGCGCCGCTGCCGTTCAGGACGCACACGGCCGTGTAGACGACGTGCACGCGGTCGCGCAGCGCGGTGAGCATGGCGACGGCTTCGAGCGCATCCGCGGGCTTGCCCAGCAGCGCGCCGTCGAGCACGACCAAGGTGTCGGCTGCCAACACGACCTCGCCAGGGCGCCGCTCGGCGACTGCGGCGGCCTTCGCCCGGCACAGGCGGCAGACAAGTTCCTCGGGCGGCTCGCCGGGCAGCGGGTTTTCGTCCACGTCGGCCGCGTCGACCGTGAAATCAAGCCCCAGCGCGCTTAACAGCTGCATCCGCCGGGGCGACCTCGACGCCAGGACAAACGACTGCGCAAGCGGCATCATGCTCGATCCTTCACGACGTCCAACACCTCGCACGCGACCTCGTACCGGCCGAAGCTCGGCATCAGGTACACGCCCTGCACCTTCGGCAGCTCCATCAACTCCAACAGCAGCTCTTGCGCCATCTTCACGCCTTCCCGCCGGCCTTCCGCGCCGGCCGCCTCCATGCGCGCCAGGGCCGTCTCGGGAATGGTGATGCCGGGCACCTCGTTGTGCAAGAAGGAGGCGTGCCGGTGGCTCTGGAGGGGCAGCACCCCTATCAGAACGGGCACCGGGAATGCGCCGTGACGCTCCTCGTACAGGTTGAAAAAGCGCTGCCACAGCCCCGCATCGAAGATTGGCTGCGTCATGGTCAGGTGTGCCCCCACGCTCACCTTCCGGTGAAAACGGTCGACCTCCTGCACCAGGTCGGCCCGCGTCGGATCGCTGGCGACGATGATCGTAAACGCGGACTGGCCGCCGAACGGCTTGCCCGAGCGGTCGAGTCCCTGGTTGAACTGGCTGATGATTTTGGCGAGCCCGATCGAATCGACGTCGTACACCGCGCTGCTCTCGGCCGTGTCGCCCAGGCTTGGCGGGTCGCCGGTCAGCGCGATGATGTTGCGGATGCCGAGCGCGTGCGCGCCGATCAAGTCGGCCTGGAGCCCCATCAGCGAGCGGTCGCGGGTGGTGAGGTGCAGGATCGTCTCGATGCCCACCTGCTGCTGGATCAGCACGCAGAGGGCGAGTGCGCCCATCCGGACGCGGGCCATGGGGCTGTCCGCGACGTTCACCGCGTCCGCGCCGCGTGCCAGGGCGACCCGGGCGCCCTCGAGCATCTTCGCGGCGCTGAACCCGCGTGGAGGGTCCACCTCGACGCTCACCACGAACTGGCCGGCCCGGATTTTCTGGAGCAGCCCGGTCGGCTCCGGCGCGTCCTCGTCGTCGGCGAAGCCGGTGCCTGCCCCGGGCGAGCTGACGCGCACCATCGGCAGCGGGGTCAGTTCCTCCTTGGCGTGGGCCGTGCCGACTGCTTGGTCGAGCGCGGCGCGCATGGCCTGGATGTGGGCCGGCGTCGTACCGCAGCAGCCGCCGATCAGCGCGGCGCCCTGCGCGAGAAACTGGGGCACACGTTCGGCGAAGTAATGCGGCGCGGTCGGGTAGACCATGCGCTCGCCCGCACGATAGGGGAGGCCCGCGTTGGGCATCGCCGACAGCTTTAGGCCAGGCTCGGCCGCGTGCATCTCGGCAACGAAGTCGAGCAGCCGGGCGGGACCGAGTGAGCAGTTCACCCCTGCAACGTCAGCCCCCGCCGCCGCCAGGGCATGTGCAACTTCCGAAGGCCATGCGCCATCCCCCGTCACGCCGTCGTTTCCGAACGTCACTTCGGCCACGACGGGCAGATCCGTCGTGGTCTTTGCCACTCGCACTGCCAACACGAGCTCAGGCAGGTCGGAAAAGGTTTCCAGGAGCACCAGGTCCGCGCCGGCCTCCCAGAGCGCCGCGAGCTGCTCGGCGAAGGCGGCCTCGGCCACGTCGGGCAGCAACTCGTCGCCCCGTCGTGCGCGCTTGCCCAACGGGCCCACGTCTCCGGCCAGCCAGACCGGCTGCCCGCTGATCTCGCGCGCCTCGCGCGCCAGCTTGACGCCGCGAAAGTTGAGCTCGCGCACGCGGTCCTGCATCCCGCACTCGGCCAGCTTCGTTGCGCTGGCGCCGAACGTGTTGGTCTGGATGACCTCCGCGCCGGCACGGATGTAGGCCAGGTGCACTTCGCGCACCCAATCGGGCTGTTCCAGGTTAAGGACGTCGAGGCATTGGTCGAGCCGGGCGCCGCGCGCGTAGAGCATCGTGCCCATTGCGCCGTCGCTCAGCACCGGCCCCCGTGCGAGTCGTTCAAGAAAAGGATGCGCCATACCGCTCCTTTATGGACTTGATGGCTGTGAGCCACCGGGAGCCGGATTATAGCATTTTGGCCCGCGGCGCGGTAATTACAGGGCGCGGTCAGCCATTTTGCAGTTGGCGCGGTTCGTGAAGGATGCTATAATCCGGACGCGTCGCGTCATGTTACGTCGTCATCGACGACGCGCGCGTGGACTGTTCGCCGACCGTCATCGTATCGCCTCGGAGGTTGCCATGTATCGACGCGGGAAGCGCCTTGGGGCGCGCCGCCTGCTGCCGTGGTTGGTGGCCCTTGTGCTGGTCCTCGCCCTTGCCGCGTGCACCCCTGCTACGACGCCCACCCCGGCCGCGCCGACCACTGCCGCACCTGCCGCGCCGACCGCTGTCGCAGCCGCCGGTGCAGGCACCGGTGCAGGCACCGCTGCAGGCACCGCTGCCCCAGGCGCGGCCACGGGGGTGGCCCCTGCGACGCCGGGCGCCGCCGGCACTGGGGGAGGGACGCCGGCGGGCACCGCTGCCTCAGGCACCCCGGGCTCTCGCACGCCAACATTGACCCCGACGCCTGTGCCCACCCTCACCGAATTGCAGGCGCGGCTAATGCTGGCGAAGGCGTACCTCGACGGCAAAGACTACGAGAACGCTG
This sequence comes from uncultured Chloroflexia bacterium, assembly GCA_963810095.1. Taxonomy (GTDB): domain Bacteria; phylum Chloroflexota; class Anaerolineae; order CG2-30-64-16; family CG2-30-64-16; genus JALOOB01. Next base: position 308,693 of record CAWEMM010000006.1, read on the forward strand.
CCACCCTATACGCGCAGATCGCGCAAGACACGCGGGGCAATGCCGAAGCACTTCAGGGATTGCAGGCCGCCCTGGCCGGGAAAGCCGACATCCAGGCCACGCAGATGGCGCCGATCCCAACCGAGGCTCCCACCCCCGTGCCCACAGCCGTGCCCGCACCGACCCTGATGAGCGCGACCCGCTCCAAGGTGCTGGATGCGTTTGGCTTCGTCGTGGCCGCGCTCTTGCTCATCGCGTTACTTTACCTCTTCGGCGCGTTACTACGCTGGGTGCTGACCGCGCTGCGCGAACTCTGGTACATGCGGATCCTGCCGTTGTTCGGCCGTCCGGCCGTGCCGCCGGGCTTCCTGATTGGGGAGTTCGTCGGCTCGTGGACGACGGACGAGGAACTCGCCTCGCGGATCGTCCCGATCGCGATCACGCAGAAGCTGACCGAGTGGAACCAGTTGGTGCGCGACAAGCAGGCGCCGATCGAGCTGGAGCGGGAGCCGACCACGGGCGCGCTCGCCTGGCTGCGTGTGCTGTGGGCCTGGGTGCTGCCGCCGCCCCGAGGGTACCGCGTGACGGGCACCTTCCTTAAGGGCCCGGCCGGAACCCAGCAGATGACGGTGCAGCGCACGCACCTCGGACAGCACAGCGTGGACCGCAGCCGCACCTTCGAGAGCACGCGGGAGCCGGCCTCGGAAGCGTACGCAGACATGGCCTCCGAAGCGGGCAAGTGGCTGATCGTTCCTGCCGATATCGAGGCAGATGCCGCGATTGCCCTGGCTCGCGGCGCGGCCGGCGAGACGGTCTCGGCGAGTGCCACATTCGACGAGGTCCTCAACACCCTGCTGCCCGTGCGCCAGCAGGTCGACCAGGGACTTGTCGACTTCCCCGAGGCCCGGCGACGGATGACGCTGGCGGAGGGGTTGATCAACCGGCTGCCGGCCGACTCCGCCCTCCGCGCCGAGCTCACGCGCGTCTTTGCCGGCTTGCGGCGGGCCGTGCCCGGGGGTTGACAGTAAAGCCCGAAGTGGTATAATGCCGCCAACCGAATAGAGACGTGGAACCGGAGGAGTAGGCGCGGTATGTGGTGCTTCGCACCCCATACCATATCGTCGCCAGAGAGAAGGGGTCACCGGGTGAGAGCCCCTTCCGATGTGAGCAGCGTCGAACGTCGCCGGGGAGTCTGGCTGCCGAGCCTGCCTGTGTGCAAAACACGGGCCGGACAAGCGGCCACGGGCCAGCCCGTTATAGCTAAGAGTGGGCGTGTCGCAACTGTAAACTGCGTTTCCAGTTGCTTCTAGCCAACCAAGGTGGCACCGCGGAGACCTTCCGTCCTTGAGGACGGGAGGTCTTTTTGTTTTCCCGGGCCAGGGTCCGGCCAGGACAACAGGAGAAGGAATCATGACCAGTTTCGAAATGCCGAAGACCTACGATCCCAGCGCATCCGAGCGCCGGATCTACGATTGGTGGGAGTCATCGGGCTTTTTCAAGCCGGAGATAGCGCCGGCCGACGCCAAGCCGTTCGTGATCTCCATCCCGCCGCCGAACATTACGGGCGAACTGCACCTGGGCCACGTGATGTTCGTGTCACTCGAGGACCTGATGATCCGGTACAAGCGCATGCGCGGTTATGCCGCCTTGTGGGTGCCGGGCTACGACCACGCGGGCATCGCGACGCAGCTCCAGGTGGAGAAGATGCTGAGCCGTGAGGGGCTGCGCCGGCAGGACATCGGCCGCGCCGAGTTCCTGCGGCGGACGTGGGAGTGGAAGGACAAGTACGGCGACCACATCGTGCGTCAACTGCGGCGACTCGGCGCGTCCTGCGACTGGGACCGGATGCGCTTCACGATGGATGAGGGCCTCAGCCGCGCCGTGCGCGAGGCGTTCGTGCGGCTCTACCGCATGGGGCTGATCTACCGCGGGGAGTATCTGATCAACTGGTCGCCGGGCCTGCAAACCGCGGTCAGCGATCTCGAGGTGGAGTACAGCGAGGAAGAGGCGACCCTCTACTATTTCAAGTACCCGATTGCCGGCGCCAACCTCGACGACGGGCCGGGCAAGGGCTACATTCCGGTGGCGACCACCCGGCCCGAGACCATCCTGGGCGACACCGCGGTGGCCGTGCATCCCGACGACGAACGCTACAAGCACCTGATCGGCGCCACCTGCCTGGTGCCCCTTCTCAAGCGCACAATCCCGGTGATCCATGATACTTACGTAGACATGGGGTTCGGCACGGGCGCGCTCAAGATCACCCCGGGACACGACCCGAACGACTTCGAGATCGGCCAGCGCCACGGCCTGCAAATCATCGGCATGCTCGACAAAGACGCGAAGGTGAACGCGGCCGGCGGTCCTTATGCCGGCATGGACCGCTTTGAAGCGCGCAAGAAACTGTGGGCCGACATGGAAGCAGCGGGCCTCACCATCAAGACCGAGGCGTATCGGACCCAGGTGCCCCGGTCGCAGCGTGGCGGCGAAATCGTCGAGCCGATGGTCAGCACGCAGTGGTTCGTGAAGATCAAGCCGATGGCCGACATGGGCCTCGAGGCCGTGCGCTCTGGCCGGATCGAGATCATCCCGGAGCGCTTCACGAAGGTGTACTATAACTGGCTGGAGAACATCCGCGACTGGTGCATCAGCCGGCAGCTGTGGTGGGGCCACCGCATCCCGGCCTGGCACTGCGCGGACTGCGGCCACACCACCGTGGCCAAGACCGACCCCGACCGGTGCGAGAACTGCGGTTCGGCCCACATCGAGCAGGACCCCGACGTGCTGGACACCTGGTTCTCGTCTGGCCTGTGGCCCTTCTCGACGCTCGGCTGGCCCGACGACACGCCGGACCTGCGCCGTTTCTACCCCACGACGGTCATGGAGACAGGCTACGACATCCTGTTCTTCTGGGTGGCGCGCATGATCATGCAAGGGCTGCTGTACACCAATGACATCCCCTTCGAGACGGTGTATCTGCACGGGATGGTGCGCGACGACCAGGGCCGCAAGATGTCGAAGACGACCGGCAACGTGCTCGATCCGATCGCCTTGCTCGACGGCGCGGCTCGCGACGAGCTCGGCGACTACCTCCAGCGCCAGTATCCGGAAGGCATCCCGGCCATGGGGGCAGACGCGCTTCGCTTCACGCTGCTAACGGGATCGGCGCCCGGCGCAGACATGAACCTCAGCCTGCAGCGGGTGGAAGGCAACCGGAACTTCACGAACAAGATCTGGAATGCGACCCGCTACATCCTGTCGCAGCTGGGCGAGCGCCCGCCGACGGACATCGATCTGGAACACGAAACCCTCGATCTCCCCGAACGCTGGATCCTGAGCCGCCTGTCGGATACCCTCGCGGACGCGACCCGGCTGATGGACACGTTTCAGTTCGGCGAGGCTGGCCGGCAAATCTACGACTTCTTCTGGAGCGAGTTCTGCGACTGGTATCTCGAAATCAGCAAGATCGCGATCTACCGCGGCTCGCTCGAGGCCAAGGCGCGCACCCAGGCCGTGCTGGTCAAGGTGTTGGACGAGTCCTTGCGGATGCTGCATCCCTTCATCCCATACGTGACGGAAGAGACGTGGGGGTATCTGAAGCAGGCCTGCGCGGGTGGGGCCGGGGAGGGCGCGGCCGGCGCGGCCGCCTGGCCGGCCGGTCTCATCGTCGCGCCCTGGCCCACGACCGCGCGCAGCGATGACGCGGCCGAGTCGGAGATGGGCTTGATCATGGACATGGTCCGGGCGATCCGCAATGCGCGGGCCGAGTACGACGTCAAACCCGGCCAGCAGCTTCACGCAAGCATCTCGGCCGGCGACCGGGCGCCGCAGCTCAAGGCCAACGCCGAAATCCTGTGCACGCTCGCCCGGCTCGATCCGGCGCAGCTCACCGTGGCCGAGCGGCTGGAAGCGCCCGCCCAGGCGCTGACGCTGGTGACGGGTGCGGTGACAACCTACTTGCCCCTGGCCGATCTGATCGACTTTGAGGCAGAACGGCGGCGGCTCGCGAAGGAGTTGGAAGAGACAGAATCCCAGCTCGTGCGCACCCGCGGGCTGCTCGACGGGCCGTTTGCCCAGCGCGCGCCGGCGAACGTGGTCCAGCGGGAGCGGGAGAAACTCGGCGAGCTCGAGGGACGCGCGCTCCGGCTGCGCGAGCGACTGGCAGACTTAACGTAAGGCGGAAGCTAAACGCAACCACAAAGGCACCAAGACACGAAGGCTCCCAAAGGCGAGCGGCCGGCCGTCGGCGAGAGCTGTGCGTGACCTTGTGTCTTGATGCCTTTGTGGTGAGCAGCGCGCTGCGGCGAGCAGGCCGCGCAACTATTTGGGCCATCTTCGAATTTTCTATCCGACTCGGTACTTCCGCACAAAAAATGTGACGTCTTTCACATGATGAAGATCATAGACTTGTGACGCCGATATGCGTAACATAGGGATGTAAGACAGGCGTATCAATCAGCGACTCATCGCGCATCGCACTTTCATCGCAGCAGCTCCGGTACGCCTGATCTTGAACTTCAGGCGTCTCCACGCCTGGACGATGTCCCTGGTAACGAGAGGCTCGCTTCCCCCGTTTCATTACGGAAGCGCTCTTTCGCGCCAGGGACTTTTACTGTTATCCTTACAGGTGTCACGGTCGGGTTTTCCACGTAGATCAGGCGCGCGTCCGTGACCTTTGCATCGAACAAGATGTCATCGCGAGGAGCAATAGCTGAATGAGCGAACCGATCGTGACGATTAGTGGGCAACGCGTCTGATCCACGGGGCCAAACCCCCGAAGCAGGCACTTCCTCTGAGCGGGGCGAACCAATCGACACGCAGGGCCGGCCCGTCTGGCTGACGGAAATGTCGCCCAGCGGCTGGGCAAGCGGCGGCAACGAGGAGACCTTCGAAGCCGGGCTGCCGTTCCTGGCCGGCCTGGTCGTCGTCGTCGCGCTTGTCGTCACCGTGCTCCTGATCCTGACTCGCCGCCGCTGATCGTCTATCTCTGCAACGCTTCGTGAAAAAATACACCGCATAAACCATGACGAGCGTCATATAGTGCGCAAAGTTACAGGGCTTATAATGCATGTCTGCGACTTTCTGCACTATTTCACCATGCCGTAGTGCCATCTGAAGAACCATACGGAGGAGTAACCACGATGACCCTTGCTTGCCCAGGCAGGCATCCCGTCCGGTGGTTGATCGTAGCGGGGCTGGCCGCCCTGCTTTTTGCCGCACTTGCCGCGGGCGCCAGCGCTCAAGCGGAAGGCGGGGATAACGCCACCTGTCTCGGCTGCCACTCGAACCCCGGGTTGAGCGTTGAGCTCGCCAGCGGTGAGACACTGCCGCTCACTGTGGATCCCCAGGTGTATCACTCATCTGTCCACGCAAACCTGACGTGTACGTCGTGCCATACGAACATCTCGGGTTACCCGCATCCCAAGCTGACCGCGGGCGACCGCCGCTCGTTCCAACTCGAGCGCTACCAGCAGTGCAAGACCTGTCACCAGGACCAGTACATGCAGTCGCTGGACAGCAACCACGCTCGGGCACTTGCCGCGGGTAATCGGACCGCGGCAATCTGCACGGACTGCCACGGCGCACATAACGTCACCAAACCGGACCAGCCGCGCCAAAAGGTCTCCGAGACCTGCAAGAAGTGCCATAGCGTCATCCAGGACCAGTACGCGCACAGCGTCCACGGTGCGGCTCTCACAGACAACAGCAATCCCGACGTACCCGTCTGCACCGACTGCCATGGCGCACACACGCAGGAAGACCCCACCACCGCCGCCTTCCGGCTCAAGTCGCCCAACATTTGCGGCGGCTGCCATGGCAATGCAGCCATGATGCAGAAGTACGGCATTTCGACCGATGTCTTCAACACCTACGTGGCCGACTTCCACGGCACCACGGTCACGTTGTTTGAGAAGCAGCATCCGGATCAGCAGACCAACAAGGCCGTCTGCACCGACTGCCACGGCGTCCACAACATCCTCCCGGTCACCGATCAAAACGCGACGGTGGTCAAGGAGAACCTGCTGGCGACGTGCAAGCGCTGCCATCCGGACGCGACGGCCAACTTCCCGAGCAGCTGGGTCGGCCACTTCCAGCCCAGCCGCACGAACCAGCCCTTGGTCTACTACGTGAACCTTTTCTATAAACTCCTGATTCCGGCCGTAATCGGCGGCATGGCGCTGTTCGTCGGTCTCGACGCAGTGAGCCGAATCGTCCGCCGCGTGCGGCGAAAGGGGGCGTGATCCATGGCGACCGCACAGACGACTGACAATCACGTCCCAAGCAAGACCTACTTCGAGCGTTTCACGCTGGCGCAGCGGATCGAGCACATCGTGCTGCTCGCCTCCTTTACCGCGCTGGCGCTCACCGGCCTCCCCCAGAAGTTCGCAGGGAACGCTGTTGCCGATACCCTCATCGCCTGGATGGGCGGGATCGAGGCGGTGCGCATCATCCACCGCATCGCCGCGGTGACCATCGTGCTGATGAGCGTGTATCACGTCATTGTCCTGGGCTACAAGATCTGGGTGCGCCGCGTCGAGATGACGATGCTGCCCGGCCTGAAAGACCTGACGGACGCACTCGACCTGGTGCTCTACAACCTGGGGCTCAACAAGTCACACCCCCGCATGCCGCGGTACAACTTCGGTGAGAAGGTCGAGTATTGGGCCATGGTGTGGGGCACGGTGGTCATGGCAATCACCGGGTTCATGCTGTGGAACCCCATCTCGACCACTCGCTACCTGCCCGGCCAGGTTATCCCGGCCGCGAAGGCAGCACACGGCGGCGAGGCCGTGCTTGCCGTGCTGGCGATCCTCATCTGGCACTTCTATAACGTGCACGTAAAGAGCCTGAACAAGAGCATGTTCAACGGCAAGATGTCGAAGCACCAGATGGAAGAAGAGCACGGCCACGAGCTGGAACAACGGCTGGCCGGCGAGACCCGACCCGCGCCGGATCCGGCGGGCGTGCGGCGCCGCGAGCGCATCTACCTGCCCGTTGCCATCGTGTTGGCGTTGATCGGCATCTTTGCCGTCTACCAGTTCGCCACCTTCGAGCAAACCGCGATTGCGACGCTGCCCGCGCCGATCGAGCGCCAGGAGGTCTTCACACCTCTCACGCCGACACCCGGCCCGAGCTTGACGCAGGTCGCGGCTGCGCTGATCCCGCACCCGATCAAGGGCCAGGAGCAGTGTGACACGTGCCACGGCCCGAACGGGATGAAGCCTTTCCCGGCGGATCACGCGGGCCGGCCAAACGAGTCGTGCACCGTCTGCCACCAGCCGGGTCCGACGCCAACGCCGGGCGCGGCCACGGAAACGGGCGGCCAAGCCGGCGTGCCAGCGGCCATCCCGCATCCGATCGAAGGCGATACCTACAAGGATTGCACGACGTGCCACGGCGAGGGCAAGATCAAGCCGTTCCCGGCCAATCACACGTCCTTCCCCGTCGATTCGTGCACGGGCTGCCATAAGCCGGCCGCCAGCGGCGCGGCAACGCCAGAAGCTGCGGCTTCGCCGGCCGCGGGTGCTACGGCAACGAGCGGCCAGGCCGCCGGTCCGGCCGCCATCCCGCATCCCATCGAAGGCGACATGTACAAGGACTGCACGACGTGCCACGGCGAAGGCAAGCTGAAGCCGTACCCGGCGAACCACACGTCGTTCACGGTGGATCAGTGCACGAGCTGCCACAAGCCGGCCGACACAACCGGGGCCACGGGCAGTAGCGGTTCGACCGGCGGTTCGACCGGCGGGACGAGCGGCGGCGCAGCGGCTGCGGCGCCCGTCATCCCGGCCAACCACGACCTGACCAGCCCGCTGTTCAAGGACTGCACGACCTGCCACGGCGAGGGCAAGCTGAAGCCATTCCCGGCGAACCACGCAAGCTTCACCGTGGAGCAGTGCCAGACTTGCCATAAGCCGGCGGCGCAGTAGGCGCGATAAGCAATAAGACCTGGTTTCTTCACGAAACCAGGTCTCCGGCAGACGATGATAAGAACCAGGTTCCTCTCGCCAATGGCGCCGAGAGGAACCTGTTTTGTTTTTGGCCTATGGCAGGATCACGGTTCGCACCTCGCCGCCCCAGCGCTCGAGCGCATCGAGCGTCGCGTTGACCCGCCCGGCCTCCAGCGGCACGGTCTGCGTCACCACGTGCGACAGGTTCAGCACGCCCCGCCGTGCAAAATCCATCAGCAGCGGGAACTCCTGCAGCAGGTGATCGGACACGCCGACGATCTCCGCCTCCCGGCCGATGACCTCCTGGTACGAATCCACCTCGAACGGCTTGCGCGTGATGCCCGCCAGCGCCGCGCGGCCCTGCACAGCCAGCACCTGTACGGCCTGGCGCATCGTGAGGGGCAGGCCGATCAGCTCCAGGCTGACGTCGACCCCCCGCCCGCCGGTCAGCTGGCGCACCAGCTCGACCGGGTCGGCGCCCGCGGCATCGACCGGGATTGCGCCGAAGCTGGCCGCGAGGACGAGCTTCTCCCGGTTCAGGTCGACCGCATATACCTCGGCGGCGCCAAGTCCCTTGGCCAACTGGATGGCCGACATGCCAAGCCCGCCCGCACCGAACACCGCGACCGTCTCGCCTGGCTGCAGCCTTGCCTTGCGCAGCGCGTGAAATGAGGTCGACGACGAGCACATCATAATCGCGCCCGCCTCGAACGAGACCTGCTCGGGCAGGGGCACGATGCCCCGCTCGGGGACGGCGATGTACTCCGCATAGCCCCCGTCGCGGTGCTTCCCCAGCATCTTGCCCGTCTCGCAGAATTGCTCCTGCCCGCGGTTGCAGTGCTGGCACTGCCCGCAGGTGACCAGGTAATGGAGCGCGACGCGATCGCCGATGCGGGTGCGCGTCGTACCGGGCCCGAGCGCTTCGACGATGCCCGCAACCTCGTGGCCGAGCGTGAGGGGCAGCGGCCCCGCGTAAGACGCACCGCCGCGATAGTGCGCGTCGGAGTGGCAAATGCCTGCTGCCTTAATGCGCACGAGCACTTCGCCGTGCTCTGGTGTGGGCGTCGGAGTTTCCTGGTCCTCCAGCGGTTTGCCAATTTCAGTTAGTCGAACTGCTTTCAAGATTCAATCCTCCATGTTATCTTTGAACGGGTGCAAGGCCCATGATATAATAGGGGGAAATCTACCACAAAGACACCAGGACGCGAAGGTCAGGCGTGCCAGAAACCCGGTCTCAACCGCCAGCTTCGCCGGCGCAGAAGACCCGGTTTCTTTGTCGTTCGTACGTCGTTCAGCTTCGTGTCTTGGTGTCTTTGTGGCAAGTACACCTTTCCCGCGATGAGGACTTCCCATGCCCAAGATCACCCTTATCGGCGCCGGCAGCACGGTCTTCGCCAAGAACCTCCTTGGCGACATCCTGGCCTACCCGGAACTTGGCGACGCGACGATTGCGCTGCACGACATCGATCCGCAGCGCCTGAACACCACCAAGAATGTGGCGGAACGGCTGGCCCAGGGCCGCGGCGCGCACCCCCGGATCGAAACCCACCTCGATCGCTGCGCCGCGCTCGAAGGCGCCGACTACGCCATCTCCATGTTCCAGATCGGCGGCTACCGCCCGTCGACCGTCGTCGACTTTGAAATCCCGAAGAAGTATGGCCTGCGGCAGACGATCGGGGACACGCTCGGCATCGGCGGGATCATGCGCGGCCTGCGCACCATCCCCGTATTCCTCGATATTGCCCGGGACATGGAGCAGGTGTGCCCGGATGCATGGCTGCTGAATTACGTGAACCCCATGGCAATCATTACGTGGGCCATCCAAAAGGCGACGAAGATCAAGAACGTCGGGCTGTGTCACAGCGTGCAAGGGACGGCGGAACACCTGGCGGAAGACATCAACGTGCCGGTGGACGAAATACGCTACACCTGTGCGGGCATCAACCACATGGCCTTCTACCTGAACTTCTGGCGCCGTACGCCCGACGGCGGCGTGGAAGACCTCTACCCGCGCATCCACCAGGTCGTCGAAGAGGGCCGCGTCCCGGAACACAACCGCGTGCGTTACGAGATGCTAAAGCGGCTGGGTTACTTCGTGACCGAGTCGAGCGAGCACTTTGCCGAGTACGTGCCGTGGTTCATCAAGCGCGACCGGCCCGACCTGATCGAGAAGTTCAACATCCCGCTGGACGAGTACCTGCAGCGCTGCGAGTTTCAGATCGCAGGCTGGGAGTTCGTCCGCAAGCAGATGGAGAATCCCGCTGCCATCACCGATGCCGACATCCAGGCCTTTATCGATTTCATTCGCAGCCAGCCGGTCACTTCGGAGAAAATGGTCGAGGGTGCGATCGAGCAGGTGCTGGAGTTTGACAAGCCCAAGAAGAGCATGGAGTACGGATCGGGGATCATCCACAGCATCGAGACGAACACACCCCGGGTGATCTACGGCAATGTGCTCAATCACGGGCTGATCGACAACCTGCCGCAAGGGTGCGCCGTGGAAGTGCCGTGCCTCGTCGACGCCAACGGGGTCCAGCCGACCCGGATCGGCGCGCTGCCCACCCACCTGGCCGCCTTGATGCGCACGCAGATTAACGTGCAGGAGCTGACCGTCGAAGCCGCGCTGACGGGCAAGCGCGAGGCCGTCTACCATGCGGCCATGCTCGACCCGCACACGGCCGCCGAGCTGGACCTGGATCAGATCTGGCATCTTGTGGATGACCTGATCGAAGCCCACGGCGACTGGCTGCCTGCGCTGAGTAAATGGCACGCAGATTGAACTGATTGAACTGGTCCTCATGCTCTTTGCCGACGGGATCATCGAATCAGTCAGATCAGTTCAATCTGCGTCCTGTCGTCAGAACGCCGGCGTCGGGTAGCCGGGCGGATAAATCAGGTACACGGTCCCGCCGGAGTTCGTCAGCCAGAGCGGCTCGAGCTCGGAACGCAGGTAGGTGCGCTGGACATCTTCGTCGGCTGCCGCGGCCGGGTCGTTCACGATGGGGTTGCCGGCGTTGTCAAACCCGACGATGACGGCCAGGTGCCCACTGCTGGACGGGATGGCCGCGCCGGTCAGATCGTTCTTGCCCCACGCAAAGCTGAAGACCACCGGCACGCCCGCTTTCACCCACGGCTCGACCTGGTCGAAGCTGGCGAAGCGTGCGACGTACGCCTCCATGCCCCGGCTGGCCGCATAGGCCGTATTGAAGGGCCAGTTGCCGTGGCCGTCATACACGTAGTCGTAGACGCCCTCGACGGCCTTGCGCACCCGCAGCTCACACGCCCCAGAATCAATCCCCCAGTAGCCCAGGACCATCGAGACCGAGGTCGGGCTGCACCAGACATTTCCGCCATCCGGGTAGACCATCTGCGAGCACTCGGGTACGTCGATCAACGTGTTCCAGTTGGCGGAGTTTCCCTTACTGGCCGCGGCCTTCTTAGGCGCACTCGAGCTGTAGGCGAGAGACAGCCCGGAGACGCTCGGCACGCTGTCGTTCGCGCTGAACAGGCGCACCTTGAGCTGCAGTGCGTCGGCCGCCGCCTTTTTGTTCGTCAGCACGAGCGTGTCGGTCGCCACATAGCCATCGTCTCGCCCTGCAGCTTCACCGAATGCCGGTCAATGGCGCCGCCTTGCTCTTTGTCGTGCGACGCCCACACACCCATGTTGTACCACTTGGTCCACCGCGTGCCGATATTGCGCGCGCAGCTGCACCTCCACCCACGTGCCGTCGGGCGTTTTCGCATTCCATGAGGCAATCGCTTCGCTGAAAGCGAAAGGCCGGCGTGACCACCGGCCCTTCGGCCTCGCCTACCTTGTATGTCCCGCGGTTGTAAATGCCATCGGCGGGTCGGTTACGGACTGCGCGTTCGCCAGGTCGAGCGTGAGCGTTTCGGCTGCGCAGTCGAAGGGTCACTGCCTGGACGTAAATGCGTTGAGATCGTCGCCGGTCCATTTCGTGAAGCCCGTCTGGTAGCCGCCGCCCTTGTCGCCCGCAAATGCGGTCGCGGGTAGCGCAGCCAGGACAAGCACGACCAAACCAAGTCGAAGGAGAGTTACTGCGTGCATGGAGGACTCCTCATTGAGGGAATAGAAGTACCGCACTCATTATAACGCAGGCCGCGGCTTCTGGTGACCCCAGATTCAGGTTTCGGTCAGCGGCCTGATTTCCACCAGCGGCATCAGCCGGCCGACGTCGTCGGGATCGAAGCGGCACGCCTCCCACGTGAGTGTGTTGGCCGCCGCAGCAGCCATTCCCAACCGCAGCGCGTCGAGCGGCGACTCGCCCCGCAGGAGCCCGGCGACTAACCCTGCCGTCATCGCGTCGCCCGAGCCGATTGGATTCAGCGCCTGCACGGGCGGGGGGACGGCGTGCCAGGCGCCGTCGCCGGTCACCAACAGGCTGCCTCGCTCGCCGAGGGTCAGGATCGCCATCCGGGCGCCCGCCCCTCGCAAGTCGCGCGCACGGCCTGCTGCTCTCGGCCGCGTCGCCGAAGTTGCGGCTTACGAAGCCCTCTGCCTCGGCCAGGTTGACCTTCACGACGTCTGGGCCGGCGGCAAGGCCCTCCCGCAGCGCATCGCCGTACGTGTCGAGCAGCGTCAGCGCGCCCTGGCTTGCGCGCCCGCTCGATGAAGCGCCCGTAAAGGGTATCGGCGGCGGGCCCAGGCGAGCTGCCGCACATACACAGCGCCGCAGCCCCCTTGACCAGCTGCTCAAACGCCACACCGGCGCGCTCCGCGTCCTCGGCGGCGAATTCGGCCGGCGGCGCATAAAACGCCCGCTGCGTCCCTTGCGCGTCGACGATCGTGATTTGCAGCCGCGTCTCGCCGCTCACCCACACGGGCGTCGCCTCGAACGGGTCGTCCTGCAGCACCTCTGCCACGTCGCGCCCGATCATCCCGCCGAGCGCCACCAACGAGTGAGCGGGCACGCCGAGCAATCCCAGCGCGCGTGCGACATTGTTCCCCTTCCCGCCCGCGATGTGAGTCACCCGGTGGGCCTCGGTGCGGTACACCGGCCGCATCTCGTCGACGAAGTAGGTCGTGTCCAGCACGGGGTTGAGCGTCACGCAGAGGGCATATGCCACCGCCCCCGCCCGCGCTCATTGCGCCCGCACCGTTTCGATAAACGCCAGCAGGTTCTCCAGCGGGACGTCGCCGGGCATGTCGTGCGACGGCGCGACGATGAATCCGCCGCCGCGGCCCAGCGTGTCCATCAAGCGGCGCACCTCGTCCCGCACCTGGCGGGGCGTGCCGAACGGCAGCAGCTGCTGCACGCTGACGCCGCCGTAGAAGGTGAGCGCGTCGCCGTAGCGCGACTTCATCTCCTGCAGGTCCATTACCTCGGGTTGGAACGGGTTGAACACCTGCAAGCCGATTTCGATGAGCTCGGGAAACAGGTCCTGCACCTTGCCGCACGAATGGAGACATACGGCCTTGCCCGCTGCGGCAACCCTCTTGTACATGGCGGCGGCCCGCGGCTTGATGAACTGGCGCCAGCGCTTTGCGCCGAACATCAGGCCGCGCTGCTGTCCCCAGTCATCACCGAAAAGCACGCCGTCGAAGGGTTGCTCGAGCATCTGCGTCGAGCACCGCCATGTTCCACTCGAAGATCCGCTCGAGGAGGGCTTCGACGAAAGCGGGCGCTTCGATCATGTCGGCCATCAACGCCTCCATGCCCCGCAGCGTCCACGCCCGCTCGAACAGCGAGAAGCTGACGCTGAAAAGCTTGAAGCGCTGCGGGTGGGCGGCGAAGAAGCCCGGCAACCCGGCGTACCGGCGCGGGTCGAGCGGATCGGGCACGACGAGCGCCCCGAGGTCGCGCTCGGGCAGCACCCGGTTCGCCGGCACGCCGATGTCCCTATCGACGGTCTTGTTCCATACGACGCCCCACTCGTCGCCGAACATGCCCGGCTCGGCAAGCGGCTCGTACTCGAGCCGCGACTTGTAGCGGACGATGTGATTGCCCAACAAGTCGTCGAGTTGGTGCGTGCCATAGTGGGCTTCCAGCTTGGCGCGGGCCGGCAGGGTCAGGTTGACCTGATAGGGAACAGAGTCGGGCTGTACGTGCCGGATGGCCTGCCAGACGCGCTGGCGTGGCGTAATGGCTGCGTTCAACGGGGGCCTCCGAGGTGGTTTGGCACGGCAAGTATAACGTGCGGGGTCAAAAACCGGAAGGATTTGAACGCTTTAGGCCGTGCTCATTTCTTCGCCCTCATGGCTTCACGCTCGCACCGTTCGGGCGTATAATGGGCGCGACTCCGTCAGCAAAACCCACATCCGCGTGTCGCCAGGAGGACTGCAGTACCGTTCAGACCAACACGCTTGGCCTGACTGCCGGCTCACGCGGGTTCCTCCCGGCAGACCCCGGAGCGGCCGCCAGGGCAGCCTGACCCCGCTGGCTTCCCAACTGGCGTTGTATTTGACACCCTATTGTGCAACTCGTTGCACTGTTGTAATATTCCTGACCCGTATTTCGTTGCGCAGAGCAGGAGGGATGACCATGACCTACATGAGTCAGCTCATCGGGAAGACGGTCGCCGACGTGAACGGCGAGCGTGTGGGCCGGCTGGACGACCTGGTGGTCACCGCAGGGGGCCAGGTGCACCCCGTGGTGAGTGCCTTGGTCGTCAAGGGCCGCAACGCGAAACCACTGCTGGTGCCCATCACCGACGTCGCGGTGCTGATCGCACCGGCTATCCCCCTGAAGAAACGCAGAGCGGAAATCACGCCCTACGTGCCCGGCGAGCGCGATCTTTTCCTGGCACGCGACATTCTCGACAAGCAAATCATCGATATGAACGGGATGCGGGTCGTTCGTGTGAACGACCTGGATCTGGCGTGGGTGAACGGCAATTTCTATGTCGCGAATGTGGACATCGGCGGCATGGGGCTGATGCGCCGCCTGGGGCTGGCCGGCCCGACGGAAAAGGTCGCCGGCCGGCTTGGCAAGGCGCCCGCGGGGGGGGTGATCCCTTGGGACACCGTGGAGCTGCTGCCCGGCAACCAGCCGCTCCGCCTGAAGGTGCCCAGCGACAAGCTGTCCGAGCTGCACCCGGCCGATCTCGCCGAAATCATCAGCGATTTGAGCCGAGCAGAAAGCAGCATGTTCCTCGACAACCTGGACCTCGAGACGGCGGCCGACACCCTGGAAGAGGTGGAGCCGGATTTCCAGGCGAGCCTGGTCGAGGGGATGTCTGACGAAAAGGTTGCAGACCTCCTGGAGGAAATGGCGCCCGACGAGGCCGCCGACCTCCTGGCCGAGCTGCCCGAGGAACGCAGCCAGGAACTCCTCAGCCTGATGGAGCGCGACGAAGCCGACGACGTCCGGAAGCTGCTCGCCTACGACGTGGATTCGGCCGGCGGCATCATGACGACCGAGTACATTGCGGTACCGGTAGGCCTGTCAGCCGAAGAAGCGCTGGCCTATATCCGCGAGAACTCGGACGAGGCCGAAACGATCTTTTATGTCTACGTCACCGAGTCCGCCGGTCGCCTGTCCGGCGTGTTTTCGCTGCAAGACCTGGTGCTTGCGAAGCCCAATACGCCGGTGGAAGAGTTCATGCACCACCGTGTAGTGAGCGTGCACCCGGCGGCCAGCCAGGAAGAAGTGGCGGAGGTGGTCGCCAAGTACAACCTGCTGGCAGTGCCGGTCGTAGACGACGAGGGCCGCTTGCACGGCATCGTCACGGCGGACGATGCCTTGGACAAGCTCATCCCGACGGCCTGGAAGAAACGCCTGCCGAAGATGTACCGGTAGCAACGACCGGCTCAACCACAAAGACACGAAGCCACGAAGGGGCATAGGGCTTTGTGGGGCTTTGCGTGCTTCGTGCCCCAGTGGTGTCGTTCTGATGACGCGGGGGAGAGCCTATGACGCTCGGACAACGCTTGCGCCCATTTCGCATCCGGCTGCTCCTGCTGCTGTCGGTGGTGGGACCCGGCATTATCACGGCCAACGTCGACAATGACGCCGGCGGCATCACGACCTACTCCGTTGCGGGCGCACATTACGGTTACAGCCTGCTGTGGATGATGCCGCTGGTCTTGCTCGCCCTGATCATCGTGCAGGAGATGAGCGCGCGGCTCGGCGTGGTGACGGGCAAGGGCCTGGCCGACCTGATCCGTGAGTCGCTGGGCCTGCGGCTGACGGCGCTGGTCCTCGGCATCCTCATGTTCGCCAACCTGGCGAACACGGTCAGCGAGTTTGCGGGTGTTGCGGCCAGCATGGAAGTCTTCGGCGTCAGCAAGTACATTTCGGTGCCGATTGCCGCCGTGCTCGTCTGGCTCCTCATCGTCAAGGCTAACTACAAACTCGTCGAACGCATCTTCCTGGTCGTAAGCGCGATTTACCTCACGTACATCATTTCCGGCGTGCTGGCGCGGCCCGACTGGGGCGAGATCGCCAAGCAAACGGTTACCCCGTCCTTTTCCTTCGAGGCCGGCTACGTCACGATCTTCGTAACGATCATCGGCACGACCATTGCGCCGTGGATGCAGTTCTACCAGCAGTCGTCGATCGTGGATAAGGGCCTGAAGATTACCGACTACGCTTACGAGCGCATCGACGTCGTGGTGGGTTCGATCTTTGCGGTGCTGGTCGCGAGCTTCATCATGATCGCGTGCGCGGCGACCTTGTACAAGGAAGGGGTCACCATCAATACGGCGCAAGATGCGGCGCTGGCGCTGAAGCCGCTGGCCGGGCCGTTCGCGTCGGGGCTGTTTGCGCTGGGTTTGCTCAACGCGTCGGTCTTCTCGGCGGCCATCCTGCCGCTGAGCACAGCCTACGTCGCCTGCGAAGCATTCGGGTGGGAGAAGGGCGTGGACCGCGGCTGGCGCGAGGCGCCGGTGTTCTTCAGCCTATACACGGCCTTCATCATCGTGGGCGCGCTGATCATCCTGTTGCCGATCAAGTCGCTCATCCAGGCCATGTTGGCAAGCCAGACGCTGAACGGCGTGCTGCTGCCCGTCATCCTGATCGTGATGCTGCGCCTCATCAACGACCGGGGCTTGATGGGCCGCTTTGCCAACAGCCGGATTTTCAACATCATCGCCTGGCTCATGGTCGCCGTGCTGATCCTGCTCACGGTCATCCTCATCCTGGTGACCGTGTTCCCCAATCTGCTAAGCTAAGCGGGCGGCCTGTTCCATGATGGCCCGGTGCCAGGGGACGTTGTCGAGCAGCGACATGCGCGCGGCTTCGCCGGTAAAAGGCGCGGCCATGTCTTCCAACCAGGCGCGAGCGGCCGCAATCACCTGGGCGGCGCGTGGGTCGGCCGCCGCCTGCAGCGCCCGGTAGCACCCCCAGATCACCCGTAGCGGCTGCTCCGTGCCATTGAGCGCGGCCCGGTTTTCCACGTGCGGCCCACCCAGCCCGGCCAGGAGCGTCTCGGCAGTGCTCAAAGCCTCGGCATCTGCTCCAAGTTCGAGGTAGACGTGGCACAGTGCGCCGAGCGCTTCGAGAACCAGCGCCTCGTTGCCCAGCGCCCGCCGCAGCTCCAGCGCCGCCTGCGCCGGCGCCAGCGCCTCTTCCGGCCGGCCGGTCCCGCAGAAGACATACGCCTGGCACGTCAGCGCGTACGCTTCCATCAGCCGGTTGCCCAGCTTCGGCGTGAGCAGCAGGCACTGCTCCACGCACCTTTCGGCTTCAGCGTAGTTGCCGCTCGCCTCCGCGGCAATCGCCATGTTGACCCAGACGGACTCCTGGTCGGGCAACTCGCGGGCTTCACGAAACAAGAGCAGCGCTTGTTTGAAGTCCGCATCGGCGCGGTCATAGTTGCCCACCTGCGTCGCCATCCAACCGGTATTGATCAGGACAATCGCCTCCCCGGAGATATCGCCTAGCAGGCGGGTCAAGTCCAAGGCTTCCCCGTATAACGCCAACGCTCGCGGCAAGTCGCCCACTGCGCCCACAGAAACGGCCAGGTTGTTGAGCGCTTTGGCCAACTGGCGCTCGTCGCCGATAGACCACGCGATCTCACATGCCTGCTCGTGCGACGCGCGCCCATGTTCGAGATCACCTTGCATGATTGCGGCCAGGCCGTCGACCCCGAGGGCTTTGGCCTGCAGCAGCAGGTTGTTCAGCTCGTGGCCAAGGCGATGCGCTTCGGCGAAACACGCCCGGGCGGCGGGATATTCGCCCCGGCGCATGAGTAGGCTGCCGATCACCAGTTGTGCGCTGGCCTCGACGTCGCGCCGGCCCGAACGCCGGCTGAGAGCGATCGCCTGCTCGCTGACGGCAATCGCCTGGTCGGGCTGCCCCTGGAGGAGCAAGGTGTCGCCGCGGCGGTAGGCGGCATCGGCGCGCATCCCGTCATCGTCCAGCGCGTCGGCCAACTGCTCCAGCGCGGCTATATCCGCCAGTCGTTCGTCGAGACGGGCGATCACGGCATAAACAGACTCCCGGACCGCGATGACCTCCCAGCGCTCGGCCTGCGCCTCTGAAGGCAGCAGCGCAAGCAGGCGCGTATAGTGTTCGATCGCGCTCGCATTGAGGTACGTCTCGCGGGCCGCGTCTGCGGCAAGCCGGAGATAGACGCGAGCCTTCTCTTGCAAGCCGGCCTGCTCGGCATGATAGGCCAGTTCGCCGTACCGGGCGCGCAGGTCATCCCGATACAGGTTTTCGAGCGCGGTCACCGCCAGCGCGTGCAGCGCCTGCCGACGGCTGCTAACCTGCATTTGATAGGCCGCGTCGCGCAGCAGTGCGTGCCGGAAGAGGTACTTGAGCTCGGTCAACGCCGCCCAGATCGCCTGCCGCTCGGCCGCCGCTACCATTTCTGCGACGGCCCGGCCGCGCAGCATCTCCGAAAGCAGGCGCACTTCAAACTCGCGACCCAGCACTGCGGCCGTTTGCACCGTCTCGCGGATCTCGCGGCCGAGCCGGTCGAGCCGTGCGACGAGCAGCGCCTGGAGCCCGTCGGGCAGGGGGGCCAAGCCGGCCTCGGCCAGCCGCCAGCCCGACCCGCTCTGCACCAACTGGCCCTGCTCCTGGAGGTAGACCAGCAGTTGCTCGGCAAAGAAAGGATTACCGTCAGCCCGGCCTTCGAGCAGGTCGACTACGGCAGGCTCGACCGGCCCGCCCAACAACGCAACCGCGAGCGCTTCGAGTTGCGCTCGGCCCAGCGGCCCGAGCAGCAGTTCCTTCGTGCGCAGAGTGGGGGGCAGCGCGCCCGGTTCTGGCCGCCCGGTCATCAAGATCGCAACGCGGGGGCCGCGCCCTCGTCAGTCCACAAGACGTCCTGCAGCCGGAGCAAAAACGCCTGCGAGTCTGTGTCCAGCCAATGCACATCTTCGATCACGAGGATCACCGGCTCGACGAGGCCGGCAGCCTGGATCAAAGCGGCAAGGGCCAGGAGGGTGTTGTCGTGCCGCGCCTGTGGGTCGAGCTGTTCGTAGAGCGAGTCGGGCCAATATAGCCCGACCAGCGCGCCCAGGAAAGACCGCGTCCGGTCCAGTTCGTCCTTCAGCCTGGCATCAGGGGTCGCAGCGATGAGGTCGTCCACCACCCGATTGAAGGCGCGCTTGTTCCTCGCTTCGGCCAGGCCCTCTGAAATCCCGAAGTAGTTCTTCAGCCAGTAGCGAAACGGATTGAGCGATTCGCGCAGGATCACGTCGCTCTGGGCAACGAACGACCCGAACCGGCGCCGGCCGTCCTTCTGCAGGGTCGCGATGAACTCGTGCACCAGCCGGCTTTTGCCCGCGCCGGCCTCACCCCACACGACCAGCATGGGCATCACGTCGTCGCCCCGCCTCCTGCTCGCCCACAGCGGCTCGACAAAGTCGGCGAGCGCGTGCAGTTCTGGGTCCCGCCCGGTGAGGGCGCCCCGGTAGAACGTCTCGACGAGCTCCTTCCGCTCCAACAGCCGGTAAACCTTCTCCGGCTGCGTGAAGCCCTTGAAGCTACGTTCGCCGACGTACTCTATTTCGAACTCCGTCTCAGCCCGGCGGGCAATGTGTTCGTCAAGCCAAACTTCGCCGCGGGGCGCCGTGGTCATGAAGCGGGCGGCCAGGTTCACCCCCCGGCCGAACACGGCATACTCCTCGGAAAGCTCGCTGCCCGCGAACCCGGCATGCGCCGACAGGTACGTCACCCCGGCGTTGATCGGCAGCGCGGTCTCGGTTTGCAGGTCGAGCACGAAGCTCAGCGCACGTTGGATGTCCTTCTCGTAGGCGACGGGCGCGCCCCAGGTTACCAACAGGTGCACACCTTTGTCCCCGAACTGCAGCTTGAGCAGCCCGCCGTAACGATCCAGCAGCCCGAACACGATCTGCATGAAGCCGTCCAGTTGGGCCTCGGTGCGGATGCCGGGTAGGCTGACGAAGAGGTGCGTGACCTGGCGGAACTCCGCGCCGAACGCCTGGTCGAGCGGCAGGGCAGGATAGAAGACCGCGGCGGCCTCGGCGTCCACGGGGTGAGTGACGAAAGGGCGAGCGTTCGGCAGCGGACCGTCCACCGAGATTAGCCGGAAGTGCTCGCCTGCCGGAGTGGTCGTGATCCGCTCGCCAAGCCGCGGCCGCAGGGCACGGTGCAAGACGACCTGGCCCGGACCGCCGTCATGCTCGGCCGCCACCGCACCGTCGATGGCTGCGCCGGCGAAATAGAAGGCCGCTCGCAGCCGGTCTACCGCCTCCAAAATGCCCCAGCGCACCTCGCCCGCGCTCAGGCCGATCTCCGCGGTGACCGTCGAATGCCCATAGGGCGTGGCGAAAATCGGGTGTGCTGCGGCCCGCTGGCAGATCGTGACTGCAGCGGCGAGGCTGCGCGCCAGGAATTCGTCGCTCTCGCCCTCCTGGCGGAAGACGGCCATGAAGCTGTCGCCGCCATGGGTTGCGACAAAACCGCCAAACTCGAACACGGCCGCGATCAGCGGCTCGAACGCCGAGCGCATCACCCCCGCAAGCGCCTCGGCGCCCGCCTGGCCGTGTTCCATGAGCGCATCTGTCATCGCCGAGAAGCCGGTGATATCGACGAACAAGCAGGCTGCCTCAAAGGCGCCGCGGCTCGCACCCGCAGACCGCTGCTGCAGGATAAACTCGGGGACAAGGCGATGCATGTGCCAACCTCTCACATGGACTGGCCTCAGTTTACACCACTGCGTGCCGGCCGACTAAACCAGTCGCAAAATGAGCTTGCCTACACAGCGAGTCCTTGCCACCTTGCGATGAGTTCAGGCACCTGTCTGGTCTATGGCAGAGCGACATCGCTTTTGCCACTTTTCAATGCCCTTACATTCGCGGGGTATCGCCCAGAGGTGGCATAATAATCATAAAAGTATAAACATCGCCAAAGAACACAGATCCCCCCGGCGGTGCCCGGCCGGCACGGTGAGATGTTTATATCTTTATGATTATTATGCCACATCTATGGGGGGTCTCGCGAATGCCAATACCTCCAAAACTGGCAGCTTATCATGCGCCTAACTGAATCGTACGCCGAAACTGCGACCTGGAGACCTGCGAGGTCTCCGAGGCCCGCAGGTCGGGCCGGCCACAAGAATCACAAAGGACCAGGTTTCTGACCGAAACCTGGTCCTTTTCGTGCTGCGATTATGCGTGTTTGTGCTTAGCTACGCTCCTGTTCTGCCGGTTCAGCGTCAGGAAGACGAACCCGTCGACGGCGCGTTCGGGGTCGTCGGAGTCGTACCCGTGCCCGGCCTCGCGCCCGATCCAAAGTCGCCCCGGCCAAAGCCGCCGTGGCCGTGGCGCCCGCCACCAGGGCCGCCCAGCATTCCGAAGTCGCCGTGACCGCCGCCTACCCAACCCTTGTCGAGGCCAATCGTCCACCAATCCGCCTCTTCCTGGGTCATCGTGCCGTCCTTGACGGCCTGCGCCAGCTGCGCCTTCATTTCAGTCACGCGATCCGCATTCAGCGCGGTCTCGATCGTCGCCAGGTCGACGCCCTTTTCGGTGGCAATCTGGCTGAGCGTCTTGCCGCCGTGCAGCGCCTCAAACAACTGCGCCGGGGTCATCCCCAGCTTTTCGGCGACGAGGTCGAACGCCGCCGAGTCGCCGCCCCGGAACCCGAAGCCGAGGCCCAACCCGTCCTGCTTGGGTTGGGTGGTGGTGGTGCCGGGCGTCGTCTGCGCGGGCGGCGTGGTCGTCTGTGCGAGCGCCGTGCCGACCGTGGCCATGCCGAGCGCAGTCACCAGTGCGATGGCGGTGAGCGTCAGCGCCAGCTTCCTTGTGATCATGTCTTGCTCCTTCAGGTGATTGTCCGGCGGGGCATCGCCCGCCTGCACTCGTAACTCTAGCAGCCGCCTGTTTAGGTTGTGTCAAGATCAGGTCAGTTTCGCGTTGGATCGCTCCCGATCTCACAGATGCCGGTAGACTTTGCCGGAACGCGCGCCCGGTGCTATATTGACCCGACGTGCAGGGGCCGTACAACGCGGCAGGGAGGTGCTGAGTGTTTCGAAGCTACGAGCATAAGTCCCAGGCGCTGCTGCCGCGAGCCCAATTCCTGCGCCGGCTGTTGGGGCACGTCCTTGTCGCTCTCGGCTTCATGACGTTTGCCCTCGCCGTCGGGATCGTCGGCTATCACGTCACCGAACACCTGGGTTGGCTCGATTCGCTCCTCAATGCCGCGATGATCCTTGGCGGCATGGGGCCGGTCGACGCCGTCAAGACCGCTGCGGGTAAACTCTTCGCCTCCTTTTACGCCCTCTTTTCCGGCGTGGTTTTTCTGGGAATTGCCGGGATCATCGTTGCGCCGATTGCGCACCGCCTGCTGCACCGGCTGCACCTGGAAATGGAGGATGAGCCCGCGAAGGGTTGACCGCGCCGGCGATCAATGCCATACTTTATTCGCAAGCTTGTGGGTGGAGACCGCATGTCCCTTTCCGATTTTTTGCGCCGCGACCGGGCTCGCCGGCAGATCGCCGTGTCAGGCCAGGTGATTCCAGAGGCCGGGCGCTGCGTCCAATGCGGTATTTGTTCGTTCTATTGCCCGATCAGTATCGACGTGCGCCGTCACGCCTGGGAAGGTCAGCCCGTGATTGAAAGCCACTGCCTGACGTGCGGCGAGTGCGTCGCGCGCTGCCCGCGCGGCGTGCTCCGCTTCGAGCGAACGCAATCGTAGGGACGACGCCAATCGTCGCGCCCTGGTCGCCAGGAAAGACTATGCCCGCCCGCTACCTCATCATTGGCGCCGGTGTTGCCGCCATGGCGGCAGCCGAAAGCATCCGCACGGCAGACGCGGCCGGCGAGATCACGCTGCTTGCCGACGACCGGCAAGGGTACTACTCGCGCCCCGGCCTGGCCTATTACCTCACGGGCGAAGTTACCCGCCCGCTGCTCTTCCCATACAAGGACCCGGACTGGGCCCGCTTGTCCGCACGACGGGTGCTGGGACGCGCGGCCCGCCTCGATCCTGCGGCTCACCGCGTTTTCCTCGACGACGGCGCCGTCCTGCCCTACGACCGGCTGTTGCTGGCGACGGGCGCGACCGCGGTCCGGCCCGAGCTGCCCGGCGTCGACCTCCCGGAAGTCGTGAAGCTGGACAACCTGGAGGACGCGGACCGCATGATTGCGCTTGCCAAGCGCGCCCGATCGGCCGTCGTCATCGGGGGAGGCATCACCGCGCTGGAGATTGCGGAAGGACTGCGGCCCTACTGCCGGCAGATCCACTACCTCCTCCGCGGCGACCGCTACTGGAGCAACGTCCTCGATGAAGCTGAATCCCAGCTCGTCATGGGGCGGCTCAAGCATGACGGCGTCCAGCTGCACACGCGCACCGAAGCCGCGGCGGTGCAGGGCGCGGGTGGGCATGTCACGGGCGTGCTCACGATGGAGGGTGAGCGGATACCCTGCGAATTGGTTGCCTTCGCCATCGGGGTCATGCCGCGCACGGAACTGGCCCGGTTTGCCCGCCTGGCCGTCGACCGGGGCATCCTCGTCGACGACCGCCTGGCAACCAGCGCGGCCGACATCTTTGCGGCCGGCGACGTTGCCCAGGTATACGACCCTCACACGGGCCGGGCGATCCTGGACACGCTCTGGAATGTTGCCCGGGGGCAAGGCGAGGTCGCGGGGCGCAACATGGCGGGTGCGAACGTGCCCTACGTCAAGCCCGTCGCGCTCAACGTCACCCGGCTGGCAGGCATCACGACGACCATCATCGGCGCCGTGGGCGCCGGGAAGGACGCGGACCTGGTTGGCATCGCCCGCGGCGACAGCGAGGCGTGGCGGGCGCTGGGCGACGCGGTGACCGCGGAAAACCACCACGAGATCAATCGCCTGCGTCTGCTGATCGGACCCACCACCATCGTTGGCGCGGTGCTGATGGGCGACCAGGCATTGTCGCGGCCCCTGCAACGGCTGATCGCCCAATCCATCGACATCACCCCGATTCGCGGCCGCTTGCTGGCGCCCGGTGCGGCGCTGGGCAAGATCATTACGGAGTTCGAGCATGCAATCCCTCGCCCGTGAGCGGCCGAAGCCGGTGGAGCTGTGGTGGGCGGCGGGGATCATGGTCGCGATCACAGCCCTCTATCTCCTGCTGACCCAGGTCGCAGGCGCCAGCCCGCGCTCGAGCGGCCTGTTAGGCCATGGCATCGGGGTGGTCGGGTTCATCCTGATGCTGATGACCGAAACGCTCTACTCGCTGCGCAAGCGCTCGCGGCGGGCGCGCTGGGGCCGCACGGCCAGTTGGCTGCGGTTCCACATCGTGACGGGAATCGTGGGGCCGTACATGGTCCTGCTGCACGCCGCATGGCGCTACAACGGCCTGGCCGGACTGGTCATGTTGATGACCGTGATCGTGGTGATCAGCGGGTTTGTCGGCCGCTACATCTACACGCGCATACCGCGCAATGCGGACGGCCTGATGTTGGAAGCCGCCGAATTGCAGGCACAGCTCGACTCCGCCGGGGGTTTGCTCGCGGAAGGCGGAGCCGGGGCACGCGACGCGGGCCGGATTGCCGCACGCCAGAAGCAGCTCGAACGACAGGCGACCATGGTGACAAGCACCCGCAAGGCCATGGGAACGTGGACCTCGGTTCATATTCCGCTGGGCGTTGCGCTCTTCACCGCCGCGTTCCTCCACATCCTCGCGGCCATTTACTTCGCTACGCTGCTGCACTGACCGACAGTGTGGTGTGATGCGGGCAAGCTGCCTGCGTCACACCGCATGGGAGACTCAATGAACCGACGGCTTGGCTGTATGACGGGGGGCGGCCTGCTCGCCGCAGCCCTCACGATCGCCATCGTGCTCGTGTTCTACGTCGCGCGGGGCGGCGCCATGTTCAGCCCCGGCCCGCTCAACGCGCAGCCCGGCGAAGAGGCGCTGGGTGGTGTGACGGCCCACGCGGAAATTGGGGGCCAGTGCGCGGCATGCCACACGGCGCCGTGGTCAAGCGCAACCCTCGCGGATCGCTGCCAGGCCTGTCATGCTTCCGTCGCAAACGAACTGGTAAGCAACCAGGGACTCCACGCCCAACTCAGAGGACAGGCCGGCGCCTTCGATTGTCGGGGCTGCCACAGCGAGCACAAGGGCCCGACGGCCGCGCTGACCCAGATCGACCCCGCGGCCTTCCCCCACGCTGCCACAGGTTACGACCTGGCCGGCCATCGGGCAGATGACCGGCGGACGGCCCTTTGCGTGCGGCGACTGCCACACGACCGGCGTCACCCAGTTCGCCGTGGCAACCTGCCAGGATTGTCACCGGCAGATGGACGCGGCGTACATGACGGCGCACGTCGCCGACTTCGGCGAGGCGTGTCTCGGCTGCCACGACGGGGTTGACCGCTACAGCCGCAAGCGCTTCGACCACAACGCGCTGTCCTTCGCCCTCGATGGTGAGCACACGGACCTGGCTTGCAGCAAGTGTCATGCCGGCGCGGCCTCGCCAGGCGACCTGCAAGCAACGAAGTCGGGATGCGTGGACTGCCACCGGGCGGACGACGCACACAAGGGCCAGTTCGGGACCGACTGCGCGGGCTGCCACAACACGGCTGCCTGGCCCGACGCCACCTTCGACCACGCCAAGACCGCCTTCCCGCTGACCGGCAAGCACGAGGGCGTGAAGTGCCAGGACTGCCACCGGGACGGCCGTTTCAAGGGCACAAGCGCCCAATGCGTCGACTGCCACCGGGCGGACGACGCCCACAAGGGCCAGTTCGGGACCGACTGCGCGGGCTGCCACAACACGAGTGCCTGGCCCGACGCCACCTTCGACCATGCCAAGACCGCCTTCCCGCTGACCGGCAAGCACCAGGGCGTGAAGTGCCAGGACTGCCACCGGGACGGCCAGTTCAAGGGCACGAGCTCCCAATGCGTCGACTGCCACCGGGCGGACGACGCCCACAAGGGCCAGTTCGGGACGGACTGCGCGGGCTGCCACAACACGGCTGCCTGGCCCGACGCCACCTTCGACCATGCCAAGACCGCCTTCCCGCTGACCGGCAAGCACCAGGGCGTTAAGTGCCAGGACTGCCACCGGGACGGCCAGTTCAAGGGAACTCCTCAGCAGTGCGCTGCCTGCCACGAGGACCCGGTCTTCCATCGCGGCGCGTTCGGAACGCAGTGCCAGGACTGCCACACGACGGCCCGTTGGCAGCCCGCCACCTTCAACCAGCGCCACACTTTCCCGATCGATCACGGTGAAGGCGGCGCCTCATCCTGTCGCACATGCCACCCCGATGCCGTAAAAGCCTATACCTGTTACGGCTGCCACGAGCACACGCCGGCCGAGACGATTGCGAGGCATGCGGAAGAGGTGCAGGGCGATATCACGGACTGCGTGAGGTGCCACCCAACCGGACAGGAAGAGGGTGAGGGCCACGGGGGCGGCGGCGACTGAGAGAAGCGCGGCCAGCAAGCGGGCAGCGCAGCAAGGCGGCAGACAAACAAATGGGCCGGGAAGCGTCTTGCTTCCCGACCCTCTGCGACGGGTCTCTTATCGACTCTTCCCCGCCTGTGACTGGCCGGCCTTCGCCGGCGGGGCTTCACCTTGCGCCTGGGGCGGCGGAGCGCCTGCCGGCGGTCGGGGATGCCGGGTCGGCCGGCGCTGCGCTGCGACCTCGCGCGCGCAGCGACCAACTCCGGCGGCGCCTCGAAATAGATCGTCACGCCTTCGAGCGGCCCACCCATTTTCCACTTCTGTGCCAATTCCCAGCTGATGTCGGCAATCCAGCCCCGCTTGCGCAGGTTATTGCGGTGCTTGGCCTCCGCGCAATCTACAACCATCAAGGGGCCGACGATCTCGCCGTTGGGGTGACGGATCCAGACCTTCTCGCCGATGTGCTCGGGGTCAATGAGCGCAATTGCGTCCACACACTCCGCACACTCGGGGACGTGGCCCTTCCAGACCCGCCAGTTCCACACTTTTGTCATCAGGCTGCTCTCTCCCGTTTGCCTTGGGGGAGCATAGTAAGTGACTTCGCCGGTGATTGGCTTCGAGACCGAAAGACTTACCGTCAGGAGAACTGCCGCGATCAGCGTCAAATTTTCCTCCCTTGGAGCTTTTCGCAGGGAGCGACCTGCAGTGAGAGGGTCGCCAACTGCGAGGATAAGGAAGAAAGACGCTCTTTTTTGTGATTTGTTCCGCTGGAATGGAGAGTTCAGTGGCATCAGCATAGCCGAATGCAATCATGCTTTCTAGGGCAGTTCTAGCGCCGCGGCAGATGCCACCTCCTTCGCCAGTGTCCCCGAATGTATCAGCTCGGCCAGCGACTCGATATCCGGTGTAGTCGGGCGATCGTGCTCGAGAAATGCAGCCACACGGCGGACTGCGGCGTAGGCCGCCGCACTGCCCACCCCCAGACGGTCCGGCCCGTGCTCGCGCAGGTCCACCGCCTGTGCGGCGGTCAGCAGCTCGATGGCGAGCACCCGGCGTACGTTGTCCAGGATTTCCAGCGTGTGCCGTGCCGCATTGGCGCCCATGCTGACGTGGTCCTCCTGGTTGGCGCAGGACGGGATGGAGTCGACGCTGTCCGGATGCGCCAGCGTCTTGTTGTCGGAGACGAGGGCGGCCGCCGTGTACTGCACCATCATCAGGCCGCCGTCAAGCCCGCTCTCGCGTACCAGCATGGCCGGCAGCCCGGCATTGAGCTCGGGCGTGAGGAGGCGGAAGATTCTGCGTTCGGCAATGTCGGCCACCTCGGCCATGGTGATGCCCAACAGATCGAGCCAGAGCGCGGGGCCCTGGCCGTGGAAGTTCCCGCCCGAAATGGCCCGGTAAGTGCCGTCGGGGTTCGGGAAGATGAGGGGGTTGTCGGTCGCCGCGTTAATCGCCGCACTGAAACGGCCGCGCACAAACGCAACCGCGTCGAGCGCGGGGCCGAGCACCTGGGGTGTGCAGCGGAGGCTGTAGGCATCCTGCACGCGGCCGCTCATCGAGTCGACCAGCCGGCTCCCTCGGGTCAGCGCACGCATGTTAGCGGCCACCCGCTGCTGCCCGGGCTGCCCGCTCACCGCATGCAGGTCTGGATCAAACGCAGCGGAGAGACCGGCGAGTGCTTCCAGCGAGAGCGACGCGCCGATTTGCGCGTGGGCCAGCAGGTTTTCGGCGTCGAAGGTCGCGAGCGCCCCGCACGCGGCCATAAAGTCGATGCCGTTTGAGAGCGCCAGGCCCTCCTTGGCCAGGAGCACGGGCCGTTCGATGCCCGCCCGGCGCATCGCCTCGGCCCCGTCCAGCAGCTGGCCGCCGTACCTGGCCTTCCCGCCGTAAGCACCCTGGCCCGCCGCGTCTTCAGCGCCGTCACGCGAGAGAACGACCGCAATGTGGGCCAAGGGCGCCAGGTCGCCGCTGGCCCCAAGCGAGCCCTTTGCCGGAACGACGGGCGTGACGCCCGCGTTGAGCATGTCGATCAGCGTCTGGGCGATCAACGGTCGCACGCCCGAGTTGCCCTTGGCGAGCATGTTGGCACGGATCACCATCATTGCCCGCACGACTTCATCCGGCAGCGCCTCGCCCACCCCCACGACGCACAGCACGACGAGGTTGCGCGACAACTGGCGTGCCTGGGCCGCGCTGATCTGCCGGGTAGCCAGCGAGCCGAAACCGGTGTTGACGCCGTAGATGATGCTTCCCTCGCCGTCGATGGCATCCACGACCCACTGGTGGCTGCGCTGCATCCGGGCGCAAACCTCGCCGTCGAGGGGGGCAACCTTCTCGCCGAAGCGGGCGATGGCCACAACCTGCTCGATCGTCAGGCGGCTGCCAGTGAACTCAATCATAAGAATCCTCCCCCCTGCGTTGGACAGGGTCACGCTCAACCACCCGCCCCCGCTTGACCATCCGGTCGACCGCGTTGTTGCCGAGACGGTAAATCACGTCTTCAAACGTCGGCAGACGCCAGATCTGGATATCGGCAAGCTGACCGGGGGCGAGCGCACCCCGGTCGGTCAGTCCCAGCGCCCGTGCGCCGCCGACTGTGCAGGCCAGCAGCGCCTCCTCGGCAGAAAAGCGATACAGCCGGCAGGCAAGCTGCATGACGAGCTGCAGCGACTCGGTCCAGCATGCGGGGCAGAGGTCGGTGGCCAGGGCCAGCGTCATGCCCTGCGCCATCAGCATCCGGGCATCGAACGGACGGCGATGCGCGACCGCCCAGTCGAGGGCCGGCATGACGACCCCGACCACGCCCGCCTCGGCCAGGCGGCGCGCCGCATCCGGGGTGGTGTAGTTCAGGTGATCCGCCGATACCGCGCGCAGCTCTGCTGCCAGGGCTGCGCCGCCGATATCCGAGTACGCGTCGGCGTGCACTTTGGGCTTGAGCCCTGCCGCACGCCCCGCCTCGAGGATCCGGCGCGACTCGGCCACGGTGTAGTAGCCGTCGTCCAGATAGACGTCGCAGAACTCTGCGAGCCCTTCGCGTCGCGACCTCAGGAATCATTTCGTGCAAGATGGAGTCGATATAACGCTCGCGGGGCACGCCGGGCGGGAAGTCATGTGCGGCGAGGAACGTTGGCACGACGTCCGCCGGTCCCGCTTGCCCAAGACGCCTGGCGACCCGAAGCATCCGCAGCTCGTCGGCAACGGTCAGCCCGTAGCCACTCTTCACTTCGACAGTGGTCGTGCCATGGCGGAACATGCTCTCCAGCCGGGCTGCCGCGCCGGCGAACAACTCGTCTTCCGAGGCGTTTCGGGTCATCCCGACGGTGGCGAGGATGCCCGCAGGGATGCCCAGCTCGCGCGACCTCGGCCGCGCTGCGCGTCATGCGAGCGGCGTACTCCCCGACCCGCGAGCCGCCGAACACAAGGTGGGTGTGGCTGTCGACGAAGCCGGGTGCGACGATACATCCAGACGCGTCAAGCACTGCGGCCGGCGCGACGTCAACCTGGCGTGGGACGTCGTCCTTCGTTCCGACGGCGACGATTTGCTCGCCGGCTATCGCAACCATGCCGTCCGGAATGCGGCCAGCCAAGTCATCTCCCGAGGGCACACAGGTGAGCACCAGGCCGCCCTGGATCACAAGGCTTGCGGAAGGCAGCGACACGTTCAACTCTGGGCCGGCGCCTTCTCGGCCGTGTGCGCCCCCACCGGGTGGGGCCCCCGGCGGTCGACCGTGCCGTCCTCGGGGCCGAAGGTTGCCGTTGGGCTCCACCAGAGCGGCACCCGAATGCTGTCGGTCGTCAGCGGCCCCTTGCCCTGGGCCACCTGCCGCGCCAGTTCGTAACCCGCCTGGGCGTGGCGAATTACGCCGATCCCCGAGTCGACCGTCAGAGCCGCCTCCAGCCGCAGGTCGGCTTCCTCGCTACCGTCCGCGATCATGGTGACGCCCGTGTGCACCGCCTCGCCCATGGAATAGTTCGCCTGGATGGCGATCAGGTCGCACATCGCGGACGCATTGAGCAGCGCGTTGAGGTAGGGCCAGTCCGAGATGAGGTCGCCGCCGTCGAGCATCTTTTCCGACTCGAAGGTCGGGTTGACGATCGAGCCGGAATCGAGGTTATCGCGCGAGAAACCGACCGGTCCCTTGACTTCGCCGTCGCGGATGAGCCGGTTGACGGCCAATCCAAACGCCTTTCGCTCGCCGAAGCCAAGATAGCACACGCGGGCGGGCAGGCCCTCGATAGGGAGAATGCGGCGAGCGAGATTGATCCACTTGACGGTCGTCGCGTCGTGCGGGAACATCTCGAGCACCAGGTCGTCGAGCCGTGCCAGGTCCGCGGCCTCGCCCGAGAGGCAAGTCCAGCGGAACGGGCCCCGGCCGACGGTGAAGAGCGGCCGGATGTAGGCGGCGACGAATCCGGGGATGCGCATGGCGGTTTCTTCGGGCATACCCGCGTCACGACATTCCTTGCGGATGCTCGTGCCGTATTCGAAGACCTGGACGCCCTGGTCATGGAAGCCGAGCATGGCGGTCAGCTGTCGCTTCATCGACTCGCGCGCCCGGTCCAGGTAAGCCAGCCGGTCCGTGCGGCGCGCGGCCTCGGCTTCTGCCACGGAACAACCGGCCGCAATGTAGGAAATCGGATCATGACAGGGGCACATCTCGGTGACGATGTCCGGCTTCCACCCCAACTCGAGCGCCCGGGGGAAGAGATCGGCCGCGTTCCCGTACAAGCCAATGCTCAGTGCCCGGCCCTCAGCCTTGGCCTTCTCGGCCAGTTCGATGCCCTCTTCCAGCGAGTGCACCTGCACATCCAGGAACTTCTTCGCAATGCGCACCGGGATGATGTCGGGGTTTGCATCGACCACCAGGCAGACGCCGCCGTGCATGGTCATCGCCCGCGGCTGGTTGGCGCCCATGCCGCCGAGCCCCGCAGTGAAGAGCGTGCGCCCCACAAGTGACCCGCCGAAGTGCTGCTCGCCGATCGCGCCCAGCGTCTCGAACGTCCCCTGGATCACGCCCTGCGTGCCGATGTACTCCCAGGGCGCGGCCGTGTACTGCGCAAACATGGTCAGGTTCTTGTCCTGCAGCTCGTAGAAAACCGGCCAGGTGGCCTTCATGATGTTCGTGTTCGCCATGACGACCCGGGGCGCCAGGCGGTGGGTCTTGAAGACCGCGACGGGCATGCCGGACTGGATCGCGAGCGTTTCGTCGTTTTCGAGGTTGAGGAGCGCGTCGACGATGGCGTGATACGACTCCCAGTTGCGCGCACACTTGCCAATGCCGCCGTAGATCACCAGCCGCTCCGGCTTCTCGGCGTTCTCCATGTTGTTCTCCAACATGCGGAGCAGCGACTCCTGTTTCCAACCCTTGCAGCGGAGCGTGGGGCCGCGCTGCGCCCGAACGGAGTAAAGGATCTCGTTTTTCACGGGTGACTCCTGGTGGGGCTCTTGCCATGGAGGCCACAGACGGCCCTGAGTTACTCAGAGAGCACGAGAATCAGGGCCGAGGTTGCTCGCCGCGCGCCCGCGGCGCCCTCTGTGGCTGATCTGTCAATCGATGAGCGCGAGCTCGATGATCTGTTCCGTTGAGAACTCGTGCACCTGCAGATAATAGCGCGCCACCTCTTCCAGCGCGCCGAGCGGAACCGGGCCGACGAGCTCGGTGCCGGCAATGGCAACGCCATAGCGAGCGGCCTCGGCCCGGATAGTCTCGAGCACGCGCGGAATAGGTGTCTTGGTGTAGTTGATGAGGTTCATCGAGACCTGGACCAGGTCTTTCCCCTCCAGCGCGAGGCCCATCGCCCGCACGTACCTGTAGCCCCCGCTGACATGGCGCACTGCCTTGGCAATCCTGTCCGCGATGCTGACGTCGGTCGTGCGGAGGTTAACGTTGAAGGCAATCAGCGGGAAGCGGGCGCCGGTCACGAGTGCGCCCGACCGGGGGTTGAACGTTGCGGGCCCTTCGTCGGGCGCCCACTCGGGCTGCTGCAGCTTCGCCTCGAGCGCCTCGTACTCACCCTTGCGGATGTCGGGAAGGCTCTTGCGCTCGGGTCGCGTCGCCGCGTCCTCATAGTAATAGACCGGGACGCCAAGCTGGCCGACGAAGCGACCCAACTGCCGGGCGATATCCACCGCCTCGGCCGGCTCCACGCCGCGCACGGGGATGAAGCCCGCGACGTCGACGGCACCCTGCCGGGGATGGCTCCCGTGATGCTCGCGCATGTCGATGAGCTCGTAGGCTTTCACGACAAGCCGCTGGGTCGCCTCCAGCACGTCCTCGGGCTCGCCCAGGTAAGTGAACACCGAGCGGTTGTGGTCGGGGTCGCTCGAGTAGTCGATGAGACGCACGCCGGCCACACTCCGCACCGCGTCGGCCACCTGCTCGACCACGTCTGGTTTGCGGCCCTCGCTGATGTTTGGCTCGCACAGGAGGATCCTCTTCACTTGAGCTCCTTTCATCGCTGGTCGGGCGCCGCGTCACGAAGATCCCGCACGTGCGCGTTGCGGCTCACCGCGCTCATTGGAGTGGGCGACCGGCGCTTCACGCCGCTCGGCGAGTCACCGGCCGCGCCACTGCAATGCTGATGGCACTTGCCAGTTCTGTCAAGGAGGAACGGGTCGACCTGGCCACCCCGAGGGAGCACTCGGTCGCGCTCGCCGGCACCGTTTCCGCTTACGGCCGGGGGGCCATCGTCAGCGTGGCAAGCTGGCCCTGCGCGCCATCCTCCACCACCGCGACCAGCACATCGCCCGGGCGGACGACCGTCTCGCCCCGCGGGATGAAGATACGCCCCCGGCGCCGGATGGACGCGATCAGGCAATCGGGCGGCCAGGGAATTTCGCGCATCTCGTGGTCCGCAGCGAGTGCGCCCGGCTGCACGGTAACCTCTACCGTGTGCGCGCCCGAGTACACACCCAACCGCACCTGCTCCTGCGTGTGCCGGGCAACGGCACGGCGGGTCGCGGCCAGGTCGTAGGCCCGGATAATGTCAGCCCGGCTCAGAATCCCCAGCAATTCGGCCGGATCGCCGCGGTTCACGACAGGGAGCCGGCCCACATCCCGGACGCTCATCCGCCGCAACGCCGCACCGATGGACTCATCTGCAAAGGCTGTCAGCAACTCACGCGTGCAGATCGCGGCCACGTGCGTGTCAAGCCCTGCGCCGCGCTCGTGGGCGCGCTGCAGGTCGCTCAGCGTCACGACGCCAACCAGGCGGCCGCCGGTGTCGACCACGGGCATTCCGTGATGGTGCGTCAGTGCGAAGGCATGGTCCGCCTCCGCCAGTGTGGCAGATTCGACCAGGGTGTGCGCGACGGGCGACATGGCCTCGCGAACTGTCAGCGAATCCAACACGTCCACATCGCGACCGCGCTGCAGGCGAATGCCGTGCCGCGCCAACCCGACCATGTAGACCGAGTCCGGACTGATGCGCCTCGAGATTGCAAGGCTGACTGCCACTGCGAAAAGCAAGGGTAGGATGATGCGGTAGTCATGGGTCATCTCGAACAACAGGAGGACCGCAGTCAGCGGTGCGTGCACTGCGCCGGCCAAGACCGAAGCCATTCCCACCATGGCGAACGCGGGCGCCTGGATGCCGAGCCCCGGAAAGATGAATGCCGCGCCCCGCCGAAGACATAGCCAAGGGTGGCGCCGATGAACAAGGCCGGCGCGAACACGCCGCCGGGAAACCCCCCGCCGATGCTGACCGGCGTCAGGATCAGCTTGGCAAGCAGCAAGGCAAAGACGGTGGTTACCGCGATACCCCCGCCGCCGTTGAGCAGTCCGCCGATTACATCATAGCCAACGCCCAGCACGCCGGGCAGGAAGATGCCGACGATGCCGACGATGAGGCCGGCGATCGCGGGCTTGACCCAGACCGGGGTATGCACGCGCTCGCGAAACACGTCGCCCGAGAAGTAGAGCAGCTTCACATATAGTGCGGCGACGGGCCCGGCCACCAGGCCGAGCACGAGGTAAAGGGGCAGCTCCAGCACCGATTGAAAGGGATAGGGCGGGACGGCAAAGGCGGGCTCGGGCCCCGACACCGCCTGTGTCAGAACGGCCGACGCGACGGCGGCGAGTGTGATAATGCCGAACGCGGCGCTACTGATCTCGCCCAGTATGACCTCGAGGGCGAAGAAGAGGCCGGCAATGGGAGCATTGAATGCAGCTGCGATGCCTGCTGCTGCACCCGCGGCGACGAGCGCACGCACTCGCTCGTCGGACAGGTGCAGCAACTGGCCAAACATGGAACCGAGGCTCGAGCCGACCTGTACCGAGGGGTCTTCCGGACCGACCGAGGCGCCGGTCCCGATTGCGAGGGCCGCGCCGGCAACCTTGTAGGGCGTGCGGGTATAGCGCAGCCGGCCTCCGGCCAACGCGGTGACCTCGATGATGCCGGCTACGCCGTGGTGACGCTCGTGGCCCACAAAGCGGTGCATCAGGAGCCCGACAAGAAGGCCCCCGAAGGCGGGGATGAGGGCCAGCGCCCATGGACCGATATGACTGAGCGCCGCGCCAATCTCCTGGTACGCCGCCGTGTAGACAAGCTCGATCAGCCGCTTGAAGAGCCAGACGCCGCCCGCGGCCAGCAACCCGACCAAGACCGCCGCACCACCGAACACCGCGGACTCGGGTGGCTGGTGCACGTCGAGCCAACGCCGAACTGCGCCCCACATCCCAAACCCCCACACGGGGTCATGTTACTGCCGGTGGCCCATTTGTGCAGTAAGGGGCAAAACAAAAGGGCCGGTTCCACCTTGGCATGCCGCCGCCGCTTTATTGCGGCGTGCCCGCCCAGGGGATGCAGAGCCGCTGGCCGACATAGATCCGGTTGTAGTTCTTGATCCCGTTGTTCCACGCCAGCCGCCATACCGTCACGCCGTAACGGCTGGCGATCTTAGCCAGGGTGTCGCCCGCCCGCACCGTGTACTTCGTGCGGCACGTCTGCCCAGGCGGGAACGTGGGAGGAACCGTCTCGGTGGGAATCCAGAGGTAGGTGCCCGCCCAGATCCGGTTGATGCTCGCCAGCCCGTTAACGGCAGCCAGGCCGTCCACCGTCACGCCAAACTTGTGTGCGATAGAAGCCAGCGTATCGCCGGGCTTCACCAGGTACCAGAAACCGCCGCCTTGTGGCGACGCCGCAGACGCGGCCGCCGGCAGAGCCAGCGCGAAGACGACGACGAACACGGTTGCCACCAGAAGCTTGCGCCGCATGTGAGCCTCCTTGTGAGCGGACGTCCAAACTACACCATACACCCATTTTCGCGTATAATCAACGGGCTTTCTCGGCGCCTGAGAGTGTCTATCATCAGCCCATCACGAGGTCTACGCATGAGCGACGAACCCACCTTCGACATCGAAGCCGCGCACCGCTACTTCTCCACAGAGTGCTTCAATCGCGCCTGGGATCTGATCGACCAGGAAGAGCGAACGCCTGCCGAAGAAGATGAGATGCTCAACCTGAGCCTTGCCTCGCTGTGGCACTGGACGCAACGGCCTGACTGCAGCGACAAGGAGCTGTCACTCGGCTACTGGCAAGTTTCGCGCATCTACGCCATTACCGGCCGGCCGGAAAATGCCGTCTGGTACGCGGAACGCTGCCTGGAGGTTACCGAGGGCGCGGAGCTGCCGCCGTTCTACCTGGGCTATGCCTACGAGGCACTGGCCCGCGCGGCGATGGCGGGGCGGAACAAGCGGCAGGCGATGGAGTATATCGTCCAGGCCCGGGCGCTGGCCGAGCAGGAAACGAGCGAAGAGGACAAGCAGCTGCTTCTCGACGAACTCGCGACAATCCTCTAGCCCCTAAAGAAACGCCGACCGGTTGCCGGCCGGCGTCGGTATCCTGACCCTTCTCTGCTCGTGCCACTCGGCGAGGTGCACTCAACCCCCGAAGGAGCGTGCTGGTCATGCGTTCAGTGAACAACCCGATGTCCGGCGGTGAGCCGCGCCGGCCGGACCTATCCGGTCTGGCAGCATTCATGGCTCTTCTCTCCGTTACGTTCGGCGCGCTCCATTTCGTCCGCCTGCGCTCGCCGGGCGGAACGAAGTTCCTCGTCCCGCGTGTGATGGCCGGCGCACTTTCGCCCGTGTGGGCCGCGTTCGGGCTCCTCGCCGCGCTGTCTGCGCTCTGGGCCCGGCGGCCCTGGATCGCGATCTCCGGCCTGGCCGGCGCACTGGCCTCGCTTTCCTACATTCGCCGCATTGCCGCGGTGACACCCCCTGCGCCCGAGCCATACGCGCTGCTCCCGCGAAATGCGCCGCAGGTGACGCGTGACCTGGTGTTCCACATCACGACCCAACCGGACAGCTGCGGGCGCGGGCCTCGGCCGCTGTACTGCGACCTCTGGCAGCCGGCGCCCGGCGGCGCGCGGTCGCGGATTGGGGTCGTCTACCTCCACGGCAGCGCGTGGTATCTGGGCGACAAAGCCCAAATGACCGACCCGATGCTCGGGCTCTGGAGCAGCCAGGGGCACGTGGTCATGGACGTTGCCTATCGCATGTGCCCCGAGACCGACCTCCGGGGCATGGTTGCAGACGCGTGGACCGCGGTGGCGTGGCTGAAGGATCGCTCGGGGGAATATGGGATCGACCCGGACAAGGTCGTCATCTCGGGCACGTCGGCGGGTGGGCACATCGCGCTGCTCGCGGCCTACACCGCAGAAGAGGCGGCGCACGTCGCACCGGAATTGGCGGGACGCGATGTGTCCGTTGCGGGCGTATTCACGATGAGTGCGCCCGTCGATATGACCTCGATGCTGGCGTATCATCCGGACATGGGAGCGAGCGCGCACCCGCAGCCGGGCACCGGCTATGATCCGCTCACCGACCTCGACCCGGTGGTCCCGCCTCAGCCCGGCGCCCCCCGGCGCGCACGGATGCGCTGGCAGCGTGCGCAGGCGCGCCGGCTCTCAGGGCTCGTCCGCGACCTGCTGGGCGGCGGGCCGGACGAGGCACCCGAAATGTTCGAGTTTGCCACGGTGAAGACACACGTGCGCGCCGGCCTCCCCGCCACGCTGCTCATCCAGGGCGACCAGGATGTACTTGTGCCCGTTGAGCCGACGCGCGAGCTGTACTGGCAGTTGCAAACTAACGGCGTGCGGGCGGCCTATCTCGAGCTGCCGCAAACCGACCACGCCTTCGAGATCGCCGCGCCGCAGATCTCGCCGCCCGCACGGGCAGCCGGTATCGCGATCCAGCGGTTTTTGGCCGAACTGTAGCCCGGCGCCAAAGTCGGCGGAGACACAAAAAAGGCGGCGAAGACACCCAAGAGGGTCTTCGCCGCCTTTCTGATCCTCAGATCAGTTGTTGTTGCTCGGAGAGCCCGCCCTGTTCGGGGAGCCCGCCGGCCGCCTGACTGGCCCGTGCGCCGGTTGCGTCCGCGGCGCCGGCTGGTTGCGCGTGCCGCCGCCCAAAGGGGCATGAGGCTGCACCGGCTGGCGTGGGCCAGGCGTAGAGACAGGTGCAGCGGCGCCCTGGGCAGGCGCTCGCTTCGGCTGCGACCGCGGCTGTCGGGGTCCCCGCGCAAACTCGTCGCCGCTCGGCTTCTGCGCAGAATAGTCGAACCCCTTCAGCGTCCGGCGCTCGAGCCGCTGGCCCAACAATCTCTCGACCGCTCGCACGTCGGGTTCGTCCTCGATCGTAACCATGGTGTAGGCCTCGCCGGTCCGCTCGGCCCGGCCCGTCCGGCCGATGCGGTGCGTGTACGCCTCCGGCGTGTCCGGCATGTCATAGTTGATCACATGAGAAATGCTCAGCACGTCGATCCCGCGCGCGGCGATGTCGGTGGCGACCATGATCTGGTGTTCGCCCGAGCGGAACCCGTCGAGCGCAGCCTGGCGGCGGTTCTGCGACAGGTTGCCCTGCAGCGACGTCGCGCTGAACCCGGCGGCAGCCAATTGTTCGGCCACCCGCTTGGCCCGGTGCTTGGTCTTGGTGAAGATGAGCACTGAGCCGTCGCCGAGCGTCGGCAGCAGCGCCTTCAGAAACGCGGTCTTGAGATGCTGCGGCACCGGGTAGAGCGCGTGCGAGACCGTCTCGGCCGGCGCGGGCTGACCGATCTGCACCGTCACGGGGTTTTTCAGAACGTCGCCGGCCAGCTTACGAATGTCGTCGGGCATGGTGGCCGAAAACAGGAGCGTCTGGCGTTCTTGGGGCACAGCGCGCACGATGCGGCGCACGTCGGGCAGGAAGCCCATGTCAAACATGCGATCCGCCTCGTCGAGCACGAGCACCTCGATGCCGCTCAAATCCGCCGTTCCCTGGCCCACATGGTCCAGCAGGCGGCCCGGGCAGGCGACGACCACGTCGACCCCGTGCTCCAACGCCTGGACCTGGCCCGTCATGCCCACGCCGCCGTAGACCGCAACGCTGCGTACGCCGGCCCGTTTGCCAAGCGCGATGAATGACTGGTGGATCTGCTCCGCCAGTTCGCGGGTTGGTGCGACGACGAGCACCCGCGGGCGCCGCGCGCGCGGTCCTTGCGCAGCGCGCGAACGCTCGAGGCGCTGCAGAATCGGCAATGCGAAGGCGGCGGTTTTGCCGGTGCCCGTCTGGGCCAGGCCCATGACGTCGCGGCCGGCCAGCACGTGAGGGATTGCCTGTTGCTGAATCGGAGTCGGCTCTTGATAGCCGAGCGCGTCGATGCCCGCCGCAATGCGCGGGCTGAAGTTAAAACCTGAAAATGTCACTGAGAGTCCTTCCCTGGCATGTCTGAGCCAAGTCGCACTCTCAGCCCATCCTTTACACTTTTTGCGATTTCGTCTTGCTCCGGCGTTGGCTTTTCGGCAGTTCTGCCTCCAACCACAAGAGAAATGACGTCACCACTTCTTAAGATGGAATTATTATAACCTAGATTAGCAGAAATAGCTAATCCAGCCCTGTCTTTTCCAACTACTTCACAAAGTGGTATACTGGTTGCGGATCGCACCGCCCCACCCATCGGCCTACCAACCACCTGTGCAGCAAGGAGCCACCGTCCGATCATGCAAGATCCAATTCTCGAGCAAGTTGTCGCGCTCTCCAATGAACTCGGCCGGCCCGAATTCGACTACGTCATCCTGGGTGAGGGCAACACCTCAGCCCGCGCCGACGATACGACCTTTTATGTCAAAGGTTCGGGCACCCAGCTCCGAACCATTACCGGCGCCGGATTTGCCCACGTCGCATTCAAGCCGGTGCTGGCGCTGGTCGAACGGCAGGGCTTGACGGATGCCGACGTGAAGACCGCGCTCGCCGCGGCGAAGGTGGACCCGGCCCAGGGGCCGCACCCATCCGTCGAGACGCTGCTGCACACGCTGTGCCTCCAGCTCCCCGGCATCAACTTCATCGGCCACACCCACGCAACTGCGGTCAACATGCTGACCTGCTCCGTCGGGTTCGAGCAAGCGTTCGCCGGACGCCTCTTCCCGGATGAGATCGTCTTGTGCGGCCCGGCCCCGGTCCTGGTGCCCTACACCGACCCCGGCGTGCCCCTTGCCCTCGAAGTATGGCGGCGCATCGAAGCGTATCTGGCGAAGTATGGCGAACAGCCGAGGATGATCCTGATGCAGAACCACGGGCTGATCGTCCTGGGCCGCACGCCCCAGCAGGTGCTCGACGTCACCGCGATGGCCGTCAAGACCGCCCGGGTGCTCCTCGGCACGTTCGCGGCCGGCGGCCCACGTTTCCTTTCCGACGCGGACGTCAACCGGATCCACACCCGTCCGGACGAGCTCTATCGCCGGCAGCAGTTGAAAGTGTAGGAGAGACCATGTTAGAAGCCCCCTATCCCGAGTTGAATGAGCTCCTGGTTTTGATCGGCGAAGCTGGGAGCCGCATGTCGGAAATCGAAGCAACCGAGGGCGCGGCGGGTAACATCTCGCTGTACATCGGCTGGCCCCTTGACCCCCGGCGCACCTTCCCCAACGTGGAGACGATTGACCTGCCGGATGCGATCCCCGAGCTTGCCGGCAAGGCGTTCCTGATCACCGGTTCGGGCCGGCGCCTACGCGAGATTATCGACAACCCGGCGGCCAACTTGGGGTACCTGTTGGTGGACGAAGGCGGCCAGACCGGCCAACTGCACACCGCACCCAGCCGGCTTTTCGAGAAGCTGACGAGCGAGTTCAACTCGCACCTGGCCGTGCACCGCGACCAGGTCCGGCTGACGGGCACCAACTTCCACGCCGTGCTGCACGCCCAGCCGCCGCATTTGACCTATCTCAGCCACATCCCCCGCTACCGGGACGAGAAGTATCTGAACCAGCACATCCTGCGCTGGGAGCCGGAGACGATCGTCAACCTGCCGGAGGGCATCGGTATGATCCCGTTCAAGCTGCCCGGCTCGGCCGAGCTGATGGCGTCGACGGTGCAGTCGTTGCGGACGCATCGCATCGTGCTCTGGGCGAAGCACGGCGTAGTGGCGCGGTCAGACGTCTCGGTCAAGCGTGCGTCCGATCGCATTGAGTATGCGGAAACCGGCGCTCGCTACGAATACATGAATCTCACCAACCGGGAAGCCGGCGAAGGGCTAACCGTCGAGGAAATCCGCACCATCTGCGCGGCTTTCAACGTGCAGCAGGCGATTTACTAAACGAAAGCTGCATGAACTCGCTGCCAGACCGTCGGGCTCGGAGACCCCGAAGGTCGCCAGGTGCGCAGCTCACGACGGGACGTTTGGAAGCTTCTGTCGCCGCCCCAGCCACCACGACCAACAGGGCGAACGAAACTCCTCAGTGCTTCACTGAACTTCTCCCCGGGGAGCCGGCTGCTGCTCAGCCCGCGCCGACGGGCTCGACCACAATTTCGACATTATTCGCCGGCGCGCCGCGGGTCAGCACAGGGTTCATTGTGGTGCTGATCCACCTTAGCTTGCCGTCGACTGTGATACGCGCGCTGACCGCGTAGGTCATTCGCGGGTCGATGGCCGACGGATCATAACCGAGCGAATAAGGGATCGGGACTTGCTTGCCCTGCGTCTCGATCGTCTGCGAGGCTACGAGTATTGCAGGCGCATCGGCGCGCGAAACATCTTGGAGCTTGACCTCGACCACCGCATTTGACGGCAACGCGATGCGCTGACGATACGTCACAGTGCCGGTGATCGCGGTCATAGCCGGCCCAGGGACGGGCGTCGGGGTTTGCATTCTCTCAGTCATCAATTCACTTGCTCCGGCGGCGGTGCTATCCCGTCCGGGAAAGACGGGTGGGAGGGCCGTACAGCCTGCGGCAACGCCGAGGACGACCAGCAAAAGGGCATAGACGGTACGGTATCGCGGATGGGAACGCATCAACACTCCTCCCTTAAGCTACAGGGCGCGGAAATCTCTCCCGCTGTCAATCAGTGGGCGGCCTGGACACACGTTATACAGAAGCGAGACAGGACTCTGTAACTCACACTACACGGCGAAATTCGCCGTACACCTCGGCCAGCGCTCCAGGGGTGTAGTGGGCGTTCAGGCCGCTGGGATTCGGTAGAATCCACAGCCGAGCCCCGCCGAGCCGCTCGGGCTGTTCGCCCAACACCGCGTTGCGCTGCCCGAAAGCGTCGCGGTAAGCGGTCACGCCCAGCACGGCGACCACCCGCGGGCCGTATTCGCGCACCTTCGCGGCCAGAACCCGGCCGCCTTCCAGCAGTTCCGCCGGGGTCAACTCGGCCGCGCTGGCTGTCGCGCGCGTCACGAGGTTCGTAATCCCGTAACCGAGCGGCAACAGGTCGCGCTCCTCCTGGGGCCGGAAGAGGCGGGGCGTGAAGCCGGCCGCGTACAACGTCGGCCAAAACCGGTTGCCCGGCCGCGCGAAGTGATGGCCGGTGTGCCCGGAGTAGAGGCCCGGGTTAATGCCGCAGAAGAGCACGGTCAGCCCGGGGCCGATGACGTCCGGCACGGTCTTGCCGTACGCTGCTTGGAGGTCGGCGGGCGTTGGTTTGGCAGGTGATGATCCCATAAGGTAATTCTGCCCCTTGTAGCGTTGATCCGAGCGTGCTATGATGCACGACACAAACCTAACACAATCGCCGTGCACGAGCAATTCCGAGGAATTCTGTGTCGCGCTGCTGCTCGGGGCCGCCAGCCACTTGTGCCGTATTCTCAGGATCGCGTCGGAAAGACGCCATCCGGTCGCGGGAAAGGAGCGGTCACCATGTCGCCACAGATGGGCAAGACAGACTCCTATTTGCTGCAATCGCTGCGCAACCTCGCTACTTCCAGGGATCTCTTCGACGATGGTCCACCTCCCACCGTAACCATGTTGATCCGACTGCGTGACCCGGCCCGATTTGTCGCGCCCGCGGGCTTCGAGGAGCTTTCCCGCATCGGCAACATCATTTCCGGTCGCGGCACGGGCGAGGCGCTTGACCTGCTGCAAAGCGACCCGAACGTGCTAG
Source organism: uncultured Chloroflexia bacterium (assembly GCA_963810095.1). Taxonomy (GTDB): domain Bacteria; phylum Chloroflexota; class Anaerolineae; order CG2-30-64-16; family CG2-30-64-16; genus JALOOB01. Next base: position 351,757 of record CAWEMM010000006.1, read on the forward strand.
GTATCGAGGCCAGCCGCCCGGCAAAAACGCCCGAGGGCGCACCCGTCGCGCCTGCCGCGCCGATGGCGGCGTTCGTGGGGCGCGCGGGCGCCGAGACGGCCGTCATCTCCTACCCGCTCAACTTCGTCCGGGCGGCAGCCGTGCATCAGGGCGCGCCGGCCGAAACGGGAGACGCGTGCCTGGTCGCCGTCCTGGACGGCGGCATCGATGTCTTGCACCAGGCCTTCCGCGACGATGCCGGCGCGTGCCGTATCGTGGAGGTCTGGGACCAGACCGACCCCGCCGGCCCTTCGCCCCGCACGGTATATGACCGCGCACTCTCGGCGAACTACGGAACGGTTCACACGGCAGACGACATCACGCGCTACATCGCGTCGAATACCGTCCCCGACAAGTTGGCCCGGGGAGCCCCCCACGGCACCCATGTCGCTAGCATCGCGGCCGGCAGGGCGCTCGGCGTCATCGCACCCGGTGCGACCGCGGCGTACGGCGGCGGGGTTGCCCCCGGCGCCCGCATCGTCGCCGTGGTCACCAAGACCGACGTCGAAGCGGGCGACCCATTCAGCCTGGGGTACTCGACCAGCCACTGCGATGCCCTGGCCTACGTCCGTGCCGTCGCCGACCGGCTGAGGCTGCCCCTGGTCGTCAACGTCAGCCAGGGCATGAATGCCGGAGCGCACGACGGAACGTCGCTGCTCGAGACGGCCTTTGACGAGTTCACGGGCGGCGGCCGCGATCCGGGCGTTGCCATCGTGAAGGCGGCGGGCAACGAGCGAAATTTCGCGGGCCATGCGGCCCTCACCCTCGGATCCAACATGCTCGACACCCTCACGTGGGAGTCCCGGGCGCTCAGCCGGCCGCAGGACGTCTTCGAACTGTGGTTTGAAGCCTGCGACGAGCTGCGCTTCACGGTGGTCGATCCGACCGGCGAGCGCGTTGGGCCCGTGAGTTGGTCCGCGCTCGATGTGAGCCAGCCGCTGCTTTCGGGCAACGTCGTTTCGATGAGCTACACCCGCTACCACCACGACAACGGCGACAGCCGCTTGGTGCTGACGGTCGACGTGGGGCTGGGCCCGGCCGATCAGATTGCCGCTGGCGGATGGTCGCTCGAGATCGAAAGTGGGCTGGTGCGCTCCGACGGCATCATCGACGCATGGGTCGAGCGGAACAACAGCCGGCCGGTTCTCTTCACAAACCATCTGGCCGAGCAAAGCACGCTGACCATCCCCGGTACGGCCCGCACCGTTATCGCGGTCGGCGCGGTCACCGCGGCCCTGCCGCTGTGGACGCCTGACTTCACTTCTTTCGGGCCGACCCGTGACGGCCGGCAGAAGCCTGAGGTGGTGGCCCCCGGCGTTAACATCGTCGGCGCAGATGCGCGCACCGGCACAGGCTGCTCGGTCATGTCGGGAACGAGCATGGCTGCGCCTCATGTCACCGGGGCCATTGCCCTGCTCTACTCGCACCTGAGCAAGCGGAAGCAACGGCTGCCGAACGCAGCACAGATCCGCGCCGCACTGACCCAGCAGACCCAGAACTTCACTGGCCGCTTCACCCCGGGCGGAGGTTACGGGGTGATCGACGTACAGGCACTGCTGGACGCGTTCAGCTGACACCGGGATCACACCGGCTCGGGGCGTCTGGCCGTCGGGGTGACGCACCGAGCAAGAACGTCGCTTATTCTGGCGTTTTCTGTAGGAGGGGTTCGATGTCCGAGATCGATTTTGTCTTCGAGGGTGGTGGGGCCAAGGGGATGGTGTTTGTCGGCGCGTTGCAGGAACTGTATGGCACCAACCGTTACACCCCGGGCCGGGTGCTGGGCACCTCTGCCGGTGCGATTACGGCCGCGCTGATGACTGCGGGCTACACGCCACAAGAAATGCTGGTCGCGCTGGCCGAGAAGGATGCGAACGGGAAACCCGTTTTCGCGGCGTTCATGGGCGAGCCGGCCGCGTTCGACGCAGCCGCCGTCCGGGGCAGCGACATCCGGAAGCTCCTCGGCGAACTCAACGTGCCGATCCTGCCCGACGGTACCGAGGCGAAGGTCGACGACTGGATCGCGACCCGGCTGGCGGGCGATGAGCGCGGCCGGCACCTGTTCGCGTTCGTGGAGCGCGGGGGTTGGTACTCGGCCGACGCCTTCCTGGCGTGGCTGCGGCAGAAACTCTGTACGGGGCAGTACAACGGGCAGCCGCGGGCGTTTGCGGACATGACGCTGAGCCAGTTCCATGACGCGACGGGCCGCGACGTGACACTCGTCGCCGCCGACACGACCTGGCAGCGCATGCTGCTGCTCAACCACCGCACTGCGCCCCAACTGCCGCTGGTCTACGGCGTGCGGATGTCGATGAGCGTTCCGCTGCTGTGGGAGGAAGTCGTGTGGCAGGCCGAGTGGGGTTCCTACTACACGTGGGACCCGAAGAGCGAACAACTGGCGCCGAACGACATGACCGGCCACGAGATCGTCGACGGCGGTCTGCTGTCGAACTTCCCCATCTCGCTCTTCATGGCGTCGCGTGCCGATGTCGCCGCCATCGTTGGTCCGCCCAAGGCCAAAAACGTGCTTGGCCTGTTGATTGACGAAACCATCCCCGTGCCCAACCGGCCGGCCCGGCCCGCGGCCGCAGGACTGGGTGCGGCCGTCGGCGCCCTCATGGTCGTGAAGCGACTGCAGCAGTTGGCTAATACCGCCACCTGCGCGCATGACAACATGGCCAAGGCGATCTTCGCGGCCAACGTCGTCCGGCTGCCTGCCGGCGGCTACACCACGACCCAATTCGACATGACGGATGAAGAACGCAAGGCGCTGATCGACGCAGGGCGGAACGCGATGCGCGACTTCCTGTCCACGCAGACGGTGCTCGAAGCCGCGGGAGGCGAGATCGACCTGTCTGTGACGGATGCGGCACGGGCGGCCGCCAACGCTGCTGCGGGCGCGATCGTCGGGCCCTGAGGCTGGCGCTAAGGACAAGAAAAAGCCCGGACAGCGCCGTCCGGGCAGAAGCATTCTGGAGACGAAACGGGTCCTTCGGCTGGCATCTCGGAGACGCCGCCGCGGCTCTTTGCCTCAGATTTGCCCACACTAGCAGATACGATTTTTCCTGCCAGGAGGTTCCACAAGCTATACTGCAGACAACTCTGCAGAAAGCATCGTCAATGACCATCCAACATCTGGCGCAGTTGATCTCCTACCCCGATTCACTGGGAGGCGACCTCCGCGGCCTCCACCAGTTCCTGCAGCGCGATCTTCGGGGCGTCTTCGGCGGGGTCCACGTGCTGCCGCCCTTCCCTTCGTCGGGCGATCGCGGCTTCGCGCCGACCGACTACCGGCGCATTGAGCCGGCGTTCGGCACATGGGAAGACCTGGCGGCCATCGGCGCCGAGTTCGACTTGACCGTCGACCTGATGGTCAACCACATCTCCCGGCGCTCCCCCGAGTTTCAGGATTTCCTCGCGCACGGCCGAGCGTCGCCGTTTGCCGACCTGTTCATTACGCTGGAAAAGGTGTGGCCCGGCGGCGAACCGCATCCTGAAGACGCAAGCCGCATCTTCCTCCGCCGGCCCAGGCCGCCCTTCTCCAGCGTAACCGTCGCCGAGACGGGTGCGGTCGAGCGCATCTGGACTACGTTCGGCAAAACCGAGCCTTCAGAGCAAATCGACCTCGACATCCGGTCGCCGCTCACCCGGCGCATGATCGTGGACCATCTGCGGTTCTTCCGCGAGCGCAACGTGCGGATCGTCCGCCTGGATGCCGTCGGCTATGTCATTAAGAAGCCGGGACGAGCTGCTTCATGGTCGAGCCGGAGATCTACGAGGTGTTGGACTGGCTGACAGAGGAAGCGGACGCCCTGGGGTTGACCTTGCTGCCCGAGGTGCACGCCGAGCCGGGCATCCAGAGCAGGCTGGCGGAGCACGGCTACTGGGTGTACGACTTCGTGCTGCCGCTTGCTCGTGCTGCACACGATCGACCACGGGTTCGGGTGCGAAGCTAAGCGCCTATCTCAGAACGCTGCCCGCGCCGGCAGTTCACCATGCTCGACTGCCACGATGGCATCCCCGTTCAGCCCGACCTCGACGGGTTACTGACGCAGCGACGAGATGCAGGCCGTGGTGGATCAGTGCCTGGTGCGCGGAGCCAACGTCAGCCCGCTGCTGAGCGTTGGCGGGCAGCCCGCCCGGACGTGCGAGGCGCACCAGGTTAACATCACCTACTACTCCGCGCTCGGTGAGGACGACACGGCCTACCTGCTCGCCCGTGCGCTCCAGTTGTTCGCGCCCGGCATTCCGCAGGTGTACTATGTCGGCCTGCTGGCGGGCAAGAACGACGCCAGGGCCGTCGCGGCCGCCGGGGACGGCCGGGCCATCAACCGCCACAATTACACGGCCGGCGAGGCCGAACGAGACCTCCGTAAGCCCGTCGTCCAGCGGCTGCTGGCCCTGATCCGCCTGCGGAACGAGCACCCGGCGTTCCGCGGCGCGTTGACCGTGCTCGACGCGGCGCCGCACGAGGTGCGCCTGGAGTGGCGCCGCGACAAAGCTTACGCCCGGCTGGAGGTCGACCTGCGCGTGCCCCGTGCGCTGGTGACGTGCGGGGATGGCGAGCGAGTGACGCACGAGGAACGCATCGGCTGACTCAAGGGGATAGGTCGCCCGGCGTGTCGCCGCCCGGCGTGTCGCCGCCCCCGCCCACGTCGCCGCTGCGCTTCGGCCGGGGTTTGGGCTTAGGCCGAGGCTTGCCGCTCGGTTTGGACGAGGGCTTGGGTTTCGGTTTCGGCTTTGCACCGGTTGCGGCGTGCGCTGCGGGCTTGGGCTTCGGCTTGGCCGACGCGCTGGGTTTGGGCCGGGGCTTGGCCGTGGGCTTTGGCTTGGGTTTGGGCTTCGGCTTGGGTTTGGGCTTCGGCTTCGACTGGGCCGACGTCTTGCCGAGCCCGAGCGCCTTGAGCACGGCCACGATCACCCCGAGCGCGCCCTTCTTGTTCAGCCCCGTGCGGCGCATAATCTCCTGCAGCAGGCCCGTGCCTGACAGCGCGTCGGCTGCGCCCGCCTTACCCTCCGCCAGGTCAACCAGCGCGGCCCGCGAGACGCCGCCTTCGGCCTGCTCGCCGCGCAGCAGGGCGCCGGCAAGCAGGGGCACGATCGCCTGGAGTACCGCCGGAGAAATTCCTGACTCGCCTGCCTGGGCGGAAACGTCGAGGGTGTCGCCACCCATCAGCGCGCCCAACAGGTCGCCCAGCCCACCGCCCTGCGCCGCGAGACCGCCTGTGGTCTCCGCGGCATCGGCGCCGCCCAGCAAGCCCCCGAGCAGCCCGCCCAGGTCGATGCCGCGGTTCGCGTCCGGGCCGCTGAGCTCCTCGCCCGGCGCGGCCTCACTGCCGTGCGGGTCCGTTTCGTCTGGCCGCTTCATTCTGCCCTCCCGGCGCGGATTCTACCACAACTCGAACGGCCGCCACTCGGCGGTCAGCGGCTGAGAAAGGTCCAGGCTGCCCGTTCGGGGCGTACGATACACCAGGACCGTTTCATTCGGCGTTTCGCTCACGGCGCCGTCCTTGTCGATCCACAGCGGCCCTTGCCAGCGCTCCCAGCCGAGCTTCACATACCAGGGCTCCACGGCGGGCGAGAGCGCGCCGAGCGGATAGGGGGCAATTTCGGCCTGGAGCCGGCGCATGACTGCCTCGCCGTAGCCATGCCGGCGATAGTCGGATGTGTCGCCACCCCTTCCACGTAGGCGGCCGTGAACCAGGGCCCTTCTCCGACCCGCATGGGCCGGTCGAGCCACAGCGCGTGGGAGACCAGGCGCTCGTCCACGTAACCGAGCACGTGCGTGCGAACGGGGACGAGGTCGAGCAGGTATTGGTAGTCGATGTTGAAGACCCCGCCGCAGAGGTCGACAACCGCGGCGGTTTCCGCGGGGGTCAGGTCCGCTGACCGCACAACTTTCTCTCTGAAACAACTACCAGTCATTCTCACGAATCCTATCAGCCCAGTTGTCGAGAGGACAAAAATAAGTCCCGACTCGCGATGAGCCGGGACTTATTACAGTGTATGAGCCGTAACGACGCGCTTACTTCTTCGCGTGCTTCACCGCTGCCTGCGCTGCGGCCAGGCGGGCCACGGGCACCCGGAACGGCGAGCAGCTCACGTAGTTGTTGCCGATCAGGTGGCACCACTCGATCGACTCGGGGTCGCCGCCGTGCTCGCCGCAGATGCCGACCTCGAGCCCGTCGCGGGTCTTGCGGCCCTGCTCGACGCAGATGTCCATCAAGGCGCCGACGCCGGCCCGGTCGATCGTCTGGAACGGGTTCTTCGGCAGGATGCCGTCTTCGACGTACTTGAGCAGGAAGTTCCGCTCGGCGTCGTCACGGCTGTAGCCGAACGTCATCTGGGTCAGGTCGTTCGTGCCGAACGAGTAGAACTCGGCCAGGTTCGCGATCTCATACGAGGTCACGCACGCCCGCGGGATCTCGATCATCGTGCCGAACTTGTAGTCGACGTTCGTGCCCTTCTCGCTCACCACCGCCGCCGCGATGCGCTGCAGCTTGGGCTGGATGACCTCGAGTTCCTTCACCGTGCCGGTCAGCGGGATCATCACCTCGACGTGCGGGTCGAAGCCGCGCAGCTTGACGTCACACGCGGCCTCGAAGATCGCGCGCACCTGCATCTCGACGATCTCGGGCATGACGATGGACAGGCGAATGCCGCGCAGGCCCATCATCGGGTTGGACTCGTGCATGCCGCGGATCGCGCTCAGCAGCGATTCCTTCTCGGCCAGGCCCTCGGTCTCGCCCTTGATCCGCATGCCGATGACCTCTTCGAGCAGTGCTTCCTCGTCGGGCATGAACTCATGGAGCGGCGGGTCGATCAGGCGGATGATGACGGGCAGGCCGGTCATCGCCTCGAACAGGCCGTCGAAGTCCGCGCGCTGGTAGGGCAGCAGCTCGTTCAGCGCCTCGGTGCGCTACTCGCTCGACTTCGCCAGGATCATGCGCTGCACGATGGGCAGGCGCACGGTCTCGAAGAACATGTGCTCGGTGCGGCAGAGGCCGATGCCCTGGGCGCCGAACGTGCGGGCGCGGCGTGCATCCGCCGGATAGTCGGCGTTGGCCCAAACCTGGAGGCCGCGCGTCGGGCTGCCGTTCTTGCCCGGCTCGCGCATGCCGTCCGTCGCGGCGATCTCATCCGCCCAGCCCAGCAGGGTGATCAGGTCGGTCTGCTCTTCGAACTTCGGAGCAACGGTCGGGATCTGGCCCACGAACGCTTCGCCCGTGCCGCCGTCAACCGAAATCCACTCGCCTTCCTTCACCGTCACGCCGTCCGCCGTCATGATGCGGCGCTCGAGGTCGATCTTCAGGCTGCTGGCGCCGACGATGCAGGGCCGGCCGAACTGGCGGGCGACCACGGCCGCGTGGCTCGTCGCGCCACCCTCGGAGGTGAGGATGCCCTTGGCCGCGATCATGCCGTGAACGTCGTCAGGCTTGGTGAACGGGCGGACCATGACGACCGGCCCTTCCTTGGCCTTCTCCTCGGCGAGATCGGCGTCGAAGTACGCGCGGCCCACGGCGGCGCCGGGCGATGCATTCACGCCCTTGGCCAGCAGCTTGCCTTCCGCGGCCAGCTGCTTCTTGGCAGCGGCATCGAACTGGGGGTGCAGCAGCGAGTTGACGTTGTCAGGGGTCACGCGCTGGATGGCTTCCTGCTTGGAGATCAGGCCTTCGTTCGCCATGTCGACCGCGATCTTGATCGCCGACGCGGCGGTCCGCTTCGCATTGCGCGTCTGCAGCATCCAGAGCTTGCCGCGCTCGATCGTGAACTCGACGTCCTGCGCGTTCTTGTAGTGCTTCTCGAGCAGCTCGCAGATGCGCATGAACTCGGCGTAGGCCTGGGGCAGGTCCTTCTCCATGACCTCGACCTTGGCGGGCGTGCGGACGCCGGCCACGACATCTTCGCCCTGGGCGTTGATCAGGTACTCGCCGTAGACCTTGCGCTCGCCGGTGCTCGGGTTGCGGGTGAAGGCCACGCCGGTGCCGGACGTGTTGCCCATGTTGCCGAAGACCATGGTCACGATGTTCACCGCGGTGCCCAGCGTGTCGGGAATGTTCTCGTGGCGGCGATAGTCAACGGCGCGCTTGCCGTTCCAGCTCTTGAAGACGGCCTCAGTGGCCAGGCGCAGCTGCTCGATCGGGTCCTGGGGGAAGGTCGAAGCCCTTGTGCTGCTGTACGATCGCCTTGTACTGCGCGGTCACTTCCTTCAGGTCGTCGGTGCTCAGCTCGGTGTCGAGCTGGACGCCGCGCTTCTGCTTCATGCTGCTGAGTGCGTGCTCGAAGGCCGTATCCTGGATCTCGAGCACGACCTTGCCGAAGCCCTCGATGAGGCGGCGGTAGGCGTCCCATGCAAAGCGCGGGTTCTCGGTCAGCGTGGCCAGGCCCTCGACCGTCTGATCGTTGAGGCCGATGTTCAGGACCGTGTCCATCATGCCGGGCATCGATTCCTTCGAGCCCGAGCGGCAGGAGACGAGAAGGGGATTCTTGGGATCGCCGAAAGTTTTGCCGGTCACTTTTTCCGTGGCCTTCAGGGCCTCGAGTTCCTGCTCCCACATGCCCTCGGGGAACTTGCCCCCGTTGGCGAGGTAGGCGTTGCAGGCTTCGGTCGTGACCGTGAAGCCGGGCGGGACCGGCAGGCCGATGCGCGTCATCTCGAACAGGTTTGCACCCTTGCCGCCCAGCAGGGCGCGCACGTCATCCCACTTGCCGCCGACGTACTTTTCCGCCTCGGCGACCTCGGTGAAAAGGTAGACCCACTTCTTTGCCATAATACTGGTGCCTCCTAAAGAATGCGCCGCGCCGTCGCGCCTGGTAGGGGGTCAACGGAGCCGTCAGGACCCCAGCAGCACGTACGGCGGCGAGACGAATGTCCGGTCGATGGTTTATGTCGCGTAACACCGCCCGAAGCATCCACTTCGGGCGGTTCTGAACGATTATAGATGAAGGGGGGAGTTTGGCCAAAAACCGGGCGCAAAGCCCTGAGCGGGGAGGTTAGCCGCTGGCCGGAGCACGGACCGCGCCGGTTAGTCGTTCCAGCGCTCGTCGTCGATGCCTTCTTCTTCTTCCTCTTCCTCTTCCTCGTCGAGGTCGTTCCAGCTGTCTTCGCCGAGCTCGTCGATCTCCAGGTCTTCCTCGTCTTCATCTTCCCAATTGAGGTCTTCGACCTGGCTCGGCAGATCCATCTCGTCGCCCGCTTCTTCCGGGATTTCCTCATAGGTCGCGCAGTAACCCTCGCGATCGATGCGGATCTCTTCTGCGCCGCAGACGCCGTTGTCCCAGTTGACACAGTCGGCTAGCTTGCAGAAAACCTTAACGCTCATGGCTCCTCCTCGCGGACGCGGGCATGGTTAGGGTGAGGGGCTACGCGTGCACGCTGCGCCGGCCTATCGGCGTTGCACACGTCCACGCGGGCGGGAGAATGCCACAAGTTGCGTAAGTGTGCAAATCGCGGTCAGGGGGTATGGATGGGACGCGCTCTGCGCCGCCCGAAGAGAAAGCCCCCGCCCGAACGAATCGAGCGGGGGCTTTCGCATCACCTATCAGGAGCGACTACGACACGGACCAGACACTAGGGCCTGAGCCCGAAGTTCACTGTGGCAGTCTGGCCCGTTGCCGGAACCGTCACGGTGATCTTGTACGTGGCCGGACGGGTCGGGCAGCGACTTGGTGCCCAGGTTGTAGATGTACTGGTTATCAGGTGCGCCGCTCCACCGCATGACGCCGTGGTGTCGCGTTGCTGGTACGAGATCGGCTCGTTGATGCTTGCCCGACGGGTGTAGCCCGACAGGCCAGCACTGACCTTGATCGTCGGCGCCAGGTTCGACGGATACGAACCGTCGCAGTTCTGGAACCGGATCTTGACCGGGATGGTGCTGCCGTACTTGAACACGCTGGTGCCATCCGGGTTGAGCGGCTGCAGGAAGCCGCTGGTCTTGTAGTTGACCGTAACCGATCGCGGTTGCCGAGCCCGCGCCGCCGTCGTCGTCGGTCACCGTGATCGCTGCCGTGTAGGTGCCCGCCGTCGCATAGGTGTGCGCGAGCGAGAACGAAGTGACGTAGCCGGGGCGACGTTCTGCGTGTTGCCGTCGCCCCAGTCGATCACGGCGCGTGTGCGTGTCGGCGACGCCGGGATCGGTGAAGGTCGACAGCGAGCGTGGCGTTGTTCGGGCCGCAGCTCACGCCCGGGCCGCGCTGAACGACGCCGTGACGGTCGGGGCCACGTTGTTGACGTTAACGGTCGCGTGTGGCCACCGTGCTAAAGCCAGCGGGATCGGTTGCCTGCACCTTGACGGTGTAGCTCGAAGGCCCGTCGAGTTGCGAGGCATCGAACGTCGCCGACTGCCCGCTCGTCTCGAACGTGCCGTCGTTGTCCAGGTCCCACGCGTACGTGAGCGTGTCGCCGTTCGGGTCCGAGCCGGTCGCGCTCAGCGTGACGCTGCTGCCTTCGTTCACCGAGTACGGCCCGCCGGCATTGACCGTCGGCGGCGCGTTCGGGGTGAGGCCGACGACGACCGGGTCATGATCCGAGATGCGGAACTGATCGGGTGCGTAGAGGCTGTTGATCAGGTTGGCCGTCTTGAAGTCGGTGTTGTAGTCGAGCACCGAGGGCTCGTCGGCGTTGATGTGGTAGTCGGCTACGCCGCGCGACCTGGCCACGAGGCTGGCCGAGCCGAGTGGCATGGTCGAGATAGCCCCACTGCCCGTCGAAGACATAGGAGTAAGCGTCCGGGCCGACGAAGGACGCGATCAGGTTGGTGAACCCGCCGTTCTTGATCGTCGTGATCGGGTCTTCCATCGCGTAGGAGTTGTAGTCGCCGAGCATGAGGATGTCCGGATCGCCCGTGCCGGTCGGATCGGTGGCGAACCAGCTCAGTCAGCTCGTTGGCCGCATTGACGCGCACCTGGTTGCAGTTGCCCTGCCCATCGCCCGTATCCGGCGCATCACAGGCCGAGCCCTTGCTCTTCAGGTGGTTGATGTCGACGATGAAAATCGCGCCGGTCGCGTTGACCTTGAAGGCCTGCATCAGCGACGGGCGGCTGCGCGGCGCGCCGTCGCCGCCGTTGACGAACGCGACCGAATTCAGTACAGCCGTCTGGCCGACCGGCGTCACCACGGCCGGCTTGTAGACCATGCCGACCTTGATCGCGTCGGTGCCGAGCGCATTGACCTGCCCGGTGGTCGCATCCGCATCGATGAAGGCGTAGGTGCCCGGCGCAGTCGCGGCGTTGAGCTTGTCGACCAGGAACTGCGATGGAGCTGTCGGGCCGTAGCCGTCGTTCTCGATTTCGTTGAACCCGAAGACATCCGGGTTCATCGCCAGTCATGGCGGCAACCGTCTTGGGCCACTGGCGGTCGAACTCGGTTGAGTGTCTGCGCCGCGGCAGTCGGTGGCCAGCTGCCGACGCCGTTGTAGCAGTTGTCGACGTTGTCCGTGCAGCCGTCGAACGTGTTGAAGAAGTTGAGCAGGTTCATGCCGACGACGCGGACGGTGCCGCCGACCTCAGGTGCAGAGGTCGGCCGCGGGTTGGCCGCGCTCGAAGTTCACGTAGCCGTCCAGCGCGTTGATCGGGCGGATGCGGTAAGCGTTGGCGCTGGCACTGTTGCCGCGCCCAGGTGTAGTTCAGTACGCCCACGATGCCCGTCGCCGTGTCGCCGCCGCGCAGCGTGTTCGACGCCGACAGCGGCTGCCCGCCGCGGGCAAAGACGATCGGGTCGGGGTTCTGCGCCTGCGACGCGTCGTCCAGGATGATCTTGTTCAGGTTGTTCTGCGCCTGCAGTGCGTTCGCAGCGGTCGCCCGGCGTCGACGACGTTGGTCGGCTGCTTGAGGCGCGGCCGCCGGACGAGAGCACCACCTGGCCGAACCGGCCAAGCTGGAAGTGCTCGGTCACGTACATCGTCTGCGGCAGGCGGACGAGCATGCCCTCGTACTGCTCGAGGAAGTCAGCGCTCGCGACCGGGAAGGTCACATCGGTCGGGGTGACGCGTGCCCGTGCCGCACTTGACGATCGTGCCGACGCTGATCTGGCTCTGGCCCTGGTTCTCGCCTGCCGTGCCCGTCACGCGCACCACATCGCCCAGGGTGACGGTGTCGGCGTTGCTGCCCTCGAAGACGAAGATGCCGTCCGAGGTAGCCGGGTTGCCGTCGCCGGTCGGGTCCTGGATGTAGAAGCCGCGGAGCGCGGGGGAAGCGCCCTCGTAGTCGGCCACCACAACGCCCTGGGTCGTGCGGGTGCCGGTGAGGGCAACCGTCGCGCCGCTGCCCTGGATCTGCCGGGATGGGCGTGTAAGGCTGCGCGCAGACGTTCGTGTCGTCGTTGGTGATCGTGCCCTGCCCCTGACCGTCCGTGACGGTCGCGCCGGTGACATTGGTCACATTGACGAAGAAGGTCTCGTCCGGCTCACCGTCGTATCGCCGTTGACCAGCACGCTGAAGGTGTAGGTCGAGCTGCCGGCCGGGATTGTCTGGCCGGTCAGCGACTTGGCGGTGTAGTCAGCGGGAGCCGCAGCCGTATTGTCAGCGGTCGCGATGTCAAAGGTGACGCCGCCAGCGCCCGCAGGGTCGAGAGGCTAACGGTGAAGTCGAAGGTGGTCGTCCCGCTGTTGCCCTCGTTCAGGTTGACGTCGTTACGAAGGGAAGGTGTTGCCGACGATGTGCCTTCCGGACGTCAGCGAGAAATCATCAACTGAAAGCCCATCGTCGGCGCCAGGGATCAGGTCCGTATCCGCCCAGCGGAGCCAGAACGACGCACCATTCGCGATGGTCAGCCCCGTGATTGTGAACTAGACGGCGGTCCGGTTGGGCGAGACGTTGCCGTTCAGAGCTCCCACAGTGCCCGCTACCACCGGGCTGGAAAAGTCGAGGCTATCGAAATCTGTCCAGGTGCCAGTCGTGAGGCTGGTGGCGTTGCGTGCTCAGTTGGAAGTCGAGGCGGTCGGCGGCGCGGCCGGTTGTGTTCTGGCCCAGGCGCCATTGCTCGCCGGTATAGCTGATTTCAAGCGAAGTAATCGTGCCGCCGGTGTTGTTCGTGAACTGCGCGCCAATGAGCGGGACAAGGCTGCCGCTGCGCAGCCCGCCAAACGCCCGCTCGCTATTGCCGCGTTGGCGCCGAAGCTGTACGTATCGCCGGTGTTGTCAGAACCAGTTCCGGCTCTATACGTCGTATTTGCGTTCGTGCCACTCTCGCTGAATTCCCAGCCGTCGGCACGGCCGTGTTCGCGGTTCCGCTGCTGGCCAAGTGTTGAAGTCCTGCGTGTAAGCGGTGCCGAATGCGGTCAGGCTAACGGTGCCTGCTGCCTGGGCCGGGGGGACTGCGCCCGGCAGCATGCCGAGCGCCAATGCCAGGATGACCGCGAGCATCGCGATCCTGGACCGGGAGTACATCATCGATTCCTCCAAGGATAGTGGTGGGTGCGCGTGTGCTGGAAATAGCGCGCGAGGGTTTTGAAGCAAAACGTACGGAGGAATTATAACGGAGGCCCCCGCCGGCAGCAATTCTCAATGCCGCGGCAGGGCAACAAGCGGCCCTGCAAGACTAGTTTGCGCCTTGCAGGGCCAGTGGTGCTAACAGTTGAGCCGCCGGCGGGCCGCATCCACGATCGCGTTGATCAGCGCGTCGTAGCTGGCGCCCGCGTCCGCGCCAGACGCTGCGGCATGCTCCGCCGCGGCCTCCAGCACCAGGTCGCTCAACCCCGGATACAGGCCGGGCAGCGGGTTGATCTCCAGAATGTACGGGCGGTCGCCGTCATCCGCATCCAGCCGGAAGTCGACCCGCGCCACGTCGCGGCAGCCGGTCACCCGGAACACCTCGGCCGTCAGCAGGTTGAGCTGAGCCACCAGGCCGGCATCGAGCGGCGCGGGGCACAGGTACTTGAACTCATGCGCCCACTCCGTCTTCATCCGATTGGTGTACACCCCGCCCTCGCTCTCCGGGTACGCCTGCAGGTTGACCTCGAGCGGCGGGTAGAAAGTGCAGACCCTCCATGACCCGCGACGCGGCCTCATTCCCCGGCACCCGCTGCGCGACCGGCTCGACCAGGTTGCCCACCACCCCGACCGTCACCTCCCGGCCCCGGATGAACCGCTCGACCAGGATCGGCTGGCGGTAGCGCGCCAGTTGCTCGCGCAGTTGGACCGCGCAGCTCAGCCTCGGTCTGCACGATCGACGATGCGCTGACGCCGATGCCGGTCCCTTCCCGGCTGGGCTTCACGAACATGGGGAAGCGCATGTCGGGGTCAAGCGGTTCGCCGGCTCGCTCGAACACCTGGAACTCGGGCGTCGGCAGGCCGTGGAACGCCAGCACCCGCTTGGTCATGGGCTTGTCGAGCGTCAGCGCGAGGGTCATGACCGCGCTGCCCGTGTAGGGCACCCGCATCATCTCCAACAGCGCGGGCACGTGCGACTCGCGCGAGTCGCCCCAGTGGCCCTCGCAGATGTTGAAGCACAGGTCAGGCTTGAGCTTCGGCAGTTCCTCGATCAGCGAAAGGTTGCCCTCCAGAAACGTCGCCCGGTGCCCGCCCCGTTCGAGCGCGGCGACGATGGACTCGACCGTGATGTCAGAGTCAAGGTCGTCCCACGCGTCATCCGACATGCCCGGGTATTTCGGCGCGTTCCGCTTCAGGTTTGCGAGCACCGCGATGTTCAAGCCCATGTACTCCTCTTTTTTATGCTGGATGTGGGGCCTGCGGCCCCACGTCCACCACACGAGAAACCTATCCGTGCGTGCCGTTGCGCCCGTTACCGTTGTGGCCGTTACCGTTGTGCCCGCTCTTGCCGTTCCCGTTCGGGCGGAGGGTGAGCACCTCGTGCTGAGCCGGGGCGGGGTCCCAGCGCACCTCGCCGTGACCGCGTGCCCGGTTGCGCGCGTGCAGCCTGGTCAAACCCTTCCGGCTTGATCTGCTTCCGCTCGCCCGTCAGCAAGGCGTGCACGCCGTCCTGGCCCGGCTCATCCTCGGCCGCCGGCCGTTCGGGCCGCGCCACCGTGTGCCCGGTGTAATCGTTGGGCTCGTCGTAGGTCGTAATGAAGCCCTCGAAGTTGCGGAGGACCACCCGGCCCGGCGCCTGGCTGATCAGGTACTGCGGCATGACGGGGATCTTCCCGCCGCCGCCCGGCGCGTCGACCACGTAAGTGGGGATCGCGTAGCCGGACGTGTGGCCCCGCAAGCCCTCGATGATCTCGATGCCCTTGCTGACCGTCGTGCGGAAGTGGCCCGCACCCTCGACCAGGTCGCACTGGTAGAGGTAGTAGGGCCGCACCCGGTTCTTGACCAGCTTGTGCACCAACTCCTTCATCACCTCGACCGAGTCGTTCACCCCGGCCAGCAGCACGGTTTGCGCGCCGAGCGGAATGCCCGCGTCGGCCAGCAGCGCCAGCGCCTGCGCCACCTCGGGCGTCAGCTCCTTCGCATGGTTGAAGTGCAGGTTCATCCACAGCGGGTGGAACTGGCGCAGCATCGCGACCAGCTCGGGCGTGATGCGCTGGGGCATGAACACGGGCACCCGGCTGCCGATCCGGATGATCTCGACGTGTTCGATGGCGCGCAGGCGGCGCAGGATGTCTTCGAGCACCTTCGGGGGCAGCACCAGCGGGTCGCCGCCGGACAGCAGCACGTCGCGAATCTCCGGCGTGCGCGCGATGTAGTCGATCTGCCGGTCGTAGTCGTGCCGGCTGAACTGTGCGCTCGGGTCGCCCACGATCCGGCTGCGGGTGCAGTAGCGGCAGTAGCTGGCGCACTGGGTCGTGATCAGCATGAGCACACGGTCGGGGTAACGGTGCACGAGCCCTGGCACCGGGCTGTGGCCATCCTCGTTCAGCGAGTCTTCATACATGCCGTCGAAGGCCACCAGTTCCTTCGACGTGGGGATCACCTGCCGCCGGATCGGGCAGTTCGGGTCGTCCGGGTCGATCAGGGACGCAAAGTACGGGGTAATATCCACCCGGAAGAGGGCGCTGCGTGCACCTTCCTCTTCCTCGGGCGTGAGGTTAATGATCTGGCTCAGTTCTTCGACCGAGTTCAGCCGGTGGCTGAGCTGCCAACGCCAATCCTCCCACTGACTGTCGGGCACGCCGGCCCAGATGGCCGCGCGGCGCGAACGCAGAGACGCTCCCGGGGCTACGCGTTGGGGGGGCTCGTCATCCCGGTGGGGAGGCTCCTCCTTTACAACTTCCAGTTCGATTACGTTATCCATGATTAACCTCACGACATTTTTCCAAAGCAGGTTCAAGGCAAACAAAAACCCCTGTAACACAGGCTGATCCTGCCGCTGGATGTCACTGGTCAGGAGCACGCTAACGCAACCTGGGTTGCACGTGTTCCTGGCACGACGGGCGGTCGTGGACCATAAGGTCACAGGGGTGTCAGTATTATTTTATCGGGCCCTACCGGCTGCAAGCACCCTAGATTGGCGCCCTGCCGGTGGTTACCCAGCTAATGTAGCGTTTGTCAGACCACGTGCGTGGCCGAATCCTCCCAACCTTGCGTATTCGCACGCCGTACCGGCGTGTCCTACATCAGTGGGACCTCGGGGTGGGCTCAGCCCAACTCCTCGTCCTCAAAATCCTCGTCGTCATCAACCTGCACGGCGTGCCAGGCTGGTTCGTCGTCGCCGGAGGGAAAAAACTCGAGCGCCTGGGCCGGAGCCCCGCAATCCGGGCACACCTTAGGGCGCTTCGGCATCACGCCCTGCTCGACGTACCCGCACTCCATGCACTCCCATTCTCCAGAATGGGCCCGTTCTCCCGCAGGCTCGGCTTGGACATCAGGTTCCATCGCGTTCTCCCGCCCTTAAGACTACTGCCAGGAAGAGATAGTTCCTGATACGCCCACGTCAAAGAGCTTACCACTGACTGACGAGCAAGTCAGTGGCCGTTCACGCATTTCTTTAAGGTTGTCTTAAGTCATAAAACGCGCCTGCTAATTGTACGCATTTGCCCGTTGGTGTCAATTAAGCGGGCCAAGGTTCCCGTGTACGGTCGTTTGACACCCTCCGCCACTCTGTGGCATACTGACGCTCGACAAGCACACATCACAAAGACTAGGAACCGGGCAAGTACCCGGCGCGCGCGCTCTCAGAGAGCCCCGGCAAGTGTGAGCGGGGCAGCGGCGGCGCAGGGGAATGGGCCGGGGAGTCGCCAGCCTAAGAAGCTGCGCCGGAGACGCCACCGTTACCAGGGCGCGCGGCGGCTCGGTGAGCGCCTGATGCGGCAACCGCCGGCAGAGCGGGGCTGCACGCGCAGCCCAACCAGGGTGGCACCGCGAGGATCGACCTCGTCCCTGCACAGGGACGAGGTTTGTTTTTGCCCGTTGGCCTACGGCTAACACAGAGACACCGGAGCACAACGGACAGCTGCTTTGTGCTCTTCGTGTCTTGGTGTCTTTGTGGTGAAATCCAGGGTCCGAGACGCGGCAAGGCGTGAGAAAGGAATGACATCATGTTGGGCAAGAAACGCATTCTGACAGGCGACCGGCCCACCGGCCGCTTGCACCTGGGGCACTATGTGGGCAGCCTGCGCAACCGCGTGCGGCTGCAGGACGAGTACGAGTGCTTCTTCATCATCGCCGACCTGCACATGCTGACGACCAAGAACGCGCCCGCTGAGATCAACGAGATTGCGGACAACGCCCGGGGTATGGTGCTCGACTACGTCAGCCGCCGGCATCGACCCGGCGAAGTCGACCATTTTCCTCCAGTCGGCCATCCACGAGACCTACGAGCTGGCGCTGCTGCTGGGCAACCTCGTCACCGTGCCGCGGCTGGCGCGCGTGCCCAGCATCAAGGACATGGCACGCGCGGCCATGATCGACGTGGAGGCGATCCCGTTCGGCCTGCTCGGCTACCCCGTGCTCCAGGCCGCCGACATCCTGCTGCCCCGCGCCAACCTGGTGCCCGTGGGCAAGGACAACCAGGCCCACGTCGAGATTACCCGGGAGATCGCCCGCCGCTTCAACAACCTCTACGGCGAAGTCTTCCCCATCCCCGACGACCTCGTCGAGGGCGACACGCTGCCCGGCACGGACGGCCAGGCGAAGATGAGCAAGTCGATCGGCAACGCCATCTTCCTGAACGACGACGCAGCCACCGTGCGGAAGAAGGTGCATAGCATGTACACCGACCCCAACCGCATCCGGGCCGACATCCCCGGCACGGTCGAAGGCAACCCTGTCTTCACCTACCTGGACCACTTCGACCCGGATAAGCCGCTTGATCGAAGAACTCAAGACCCGTTACCGGGCCGGAACGGTCGGCGACGTGGAGGTCAAGGAGCGGCTGGCGCAGTCGCTGAACGCGTTCCTCGAGCCAATGCGCGAGCGGGCCGCGCAGTACGCGGGCCAGAGCGGCCTGGTCGACGAGATCATCTTCCAGGGCACGATGCGCTACCGCGAGATCGCCGGCGAGACGATGCGCGAGGTGAAGAAGGCAATGGGGCTGTCGAGCACGCTTCAACCGCATCGCGCGGAAGGCCGAGGAACGGCAGAAGAAGCTGGCGAAGCAGGGCGCGGGCAGCCGCTGACCGTGCTGGCCGGCCGCGCAACCCCTGCCGGCACTGCCCGCTTCGCGGACCGCTTCGGCGGCCAGCGCGCTGCCCCGTCGCAAACGGCGCAGCCCAGCCGGGCGAACACTTTCGCCCGCTGGATGACCTGCGTATCTCGTCGATAGGCTTCGGCCTGGCGTCGGGCGATCCGACCGACGAGATCGACGCGCGCTATCAGCAGGCGGTCGCGGCGGCGGTGGCAGGTGGCTGCAACCACTTCGACGTGGCGCTCAGCTACCGGGGGCAGCGCAGCGAGGTCGCGCTCGGCCGCGCGCTGGCCGAGCTGGTCGCCGCGGGCGCGCTGCAGCGCGACGAGGTGATCGTCGCCAGCAAGGCCGGCTTCATCCCCTACCCGCCGGACGAGGACGACACCGCCCGTTACGTCTACGAGAACTTCATTGCAGCAGGCATCGCCGAACCTGACGATTTTGCGGGCGGCATCCACTGCATGGCGCCGAATTTCCTGAGCCAACAGATCGCCTGGAGCCTGCGCAACCTCGGGCTCCGGCCGGTCGACATCTACTATCTCCAGAATCCGGAGACGCAGCTGCCGTTTGCGGACCGCGACCACGTTTCGGCGCCGGCTGCAACTGGCGTTTGCCAGGCTGGAAGAGGAAGTGGCTGCCGGGCCGCATCGGTTGTTACGGCGTCGCGACGTGGGAGGGCTTCCGCCTCGCACCGGTGACCAAGACCTACATGAGCCTGGAGGTGCTGGAGCGCCTGGTCGTCGAGGTCGCAGGCGTGAACCACCACCTGCGCGTGGTACAATTGCCGCATCAACACCGGCATGCTCGAAGCCTTGACGCTGCGCAACCAGCCCGTGCGGAACAGCATCTTGCCGTTCCTCTCGGCCGCGCGCGACCTGGGTTTCGTCGTCGTAGCCAGCGCGGCGCTGGGGCAGGGCCAGAGCGCACGGCCGCCTGGCCGAAGCACTGATTGACGGCTTTCGCGGGCTCGACACGCGCCGACCAGCGCAGCCTGCAGTTGGTGCGCTCGCTCCCGGGCGTCGACCTCGGCCCTGTTCGGCAGCACCGACGAACAGCACGTGCGCGAGAACCTGGCTTTGGCCGCCGAGCCGCCGGA
The DNA here is from genome assembly GCA_963810095.1 of uncultured Chloroflexia bacterium. Taxonomy (GTDB): domain Bacteria; phylum Chloroflexota; class Anaerolineae; order CG2-30-64-16; family CG2-30-64-16; genus JALOOB01. The sequence goes on from CAWEMM010000006.1 coordinate 371,412, forward strand.
CCCGGCGACTGCGCTGCGGCTGGGGCACATGAAAGGGCGTTAGGTTGGCACACTTGCGGGCCGTCCTTTTCGACATGGGCGACACGATCGTCGAGCTGGGGGAGGGCGGCCGCCCGGTGGGCGACTAGCTACGAGGAGCGCGTGATGCTGCGGGTCGCACGCGTGTTTGATGCGCTGGCGGCCCGGGGCGTCAGCCTCCCCGAGCAAGCGACCTTCTGCGAGGCTTTGGCGCACGACAGCGAAGCGCAGTATCAGGCTGCGCTTGCGGAGCAGATCGGCATCGACGCCCCGACCGTCATGCGCCGCTTTCTCCAAGCGCAGGGATTGCCGGCCGACGACGATTTCGTGGAGGCCGCAGCCGAAGCCTACTGCCGCGGCGGCCCCGAGCTGGTCGCGCCGCTGCGACTGGGCGCGGTCGAGACCCTTACCGCGCTCCGGGCGCGCGGGCTGCTCCTGGGCGTGATCTCAAACACGATCCAGCCCGGCCGGTTCCTGACCACGAACCTGCAGCGCTGGGGGCTCGATCACCTCTTCGACGTGCAGGTGTATTCGTCTGATGTGGGCGTTGCCAAGCCGCACCCGCGCATTTTCCAGGTCGCGCTCGAAGCACTGGGCGTGGCGGCGCCGGATGCGGTCTATGTCGGCGACCGTCTGGTGCCCGACGTCGGCGGCAGCCAGGCCGCGGGAATGAAGGCCGTGCTGATCGAGGTCGAGCACCGGGCGGAGACGCACCCGACCATCGTTCCCGATGCGCGCATCAAGGAGCTGCCCGAGTTGCTCGCCGTGCTGCCTGCGCTGTATGAAGTCCCCGTTTAGCAAAGGAATCCAATGCAATCACTACCGACCATCGACGTCGATCTCCTGGTCGAGCGGCTCGTCGCCCTGCTGCAGACCCCCAGCCCCACCGGCGACACTGAGGCCGCGCTCACGCTCGTCGCCGGTTGGCTGACGCAGATGGGCCTCGCGCCTGTGCACACCAAGAAGGGTGCCCTCACCGTCACCGTCGAGGGGGCGGCTGACGACGCGCCGCGGGCAGTCACCGGGCATGTCGATACGCTGGGCGGCATCGTCACGCAGATCAAGGCCGACGGCCGGTTGACCTTCGATCGCATCGGCGGCTACCCTTATTTTGCGGTCAACGGCGAATATTGCTGGGTCAGGGCCGCGGACGGCCGCTCGCACACGGGGACGGCTCTGCTCGTGAAAGCGTCGGTGCACGTACACCGTGAGCCGGTGCGCGACCGTGAGTGGAAAATCGACGAGATGGAGATCCGCCTGGATGCCCGCGTCAGTTCCGCAGCCGAGGTACGCGAACTCGGCATCGAGGTGGGCGACCTGGTCGCGTGGGACCCCCGCACGACAGTGACCGAAACGGGCTACATCAAGTCACGCCACCTGGACGACAAGGCAGGCGTTGCGGTGATGCTAGCCGCACTGCAGGCGCTCTTGGACGCGGGGCTCAAGCCTGCGCAGCGCACCACGTGGCACTTCAGCAACTTCGAGGAAGTTGGGCACGGCGCGGCGGCAGGCGTGCCCGCCGACGTGGCAGAGTTAGTGGCAGTGGACATGGGCGCGCTGGGCGAAGGGCTGCAGGGCAACGAACACGCCGTGAGCATTTGTGCCAAGGACAGCGGCGGGCCCTATGATCTTGGCATCCGGCGGCGCCTCGTCAGCCTTGCCCAGGGCCATGCCATCCCGTACAAGCTCGACATTTACCCATACTACGGCTCAGATGCAGAGGCTGCGCTGCGTGCGGGCGGCGACCATCGCATCGGCCTGTTGGGACCGGGCGTCGACGCGTCGCACTCGTTCGAGCGCACGCACCGCGATGCACTCGACGCCTCGACGCGGCTGCTGTTGGCGTATCTATTGGCGTGAGACCTTCGAGGTCTTGAAGGCCTCGAAGGTCTTTGACCGACCGAAGGATTGCTTTATGACCGAAGGACCGAAGAGCTACCTGATCGACATGGACGGCGTGCTCGTGACTGGCGGAACGCCGATCGCGGGGGCGAACGAATTCATTGCGCGACTGCGCGAGCGCGGGGCGAAGTTCCTCGTCCTGACCAACAACTCCAAGTACACGCCCGGCGACCTCGCGTTCCGGTTGAACAGCAGTCGGGCTGGATATTCAGTCCGAATGCATCTTCACCTCGGCAATGGCCACCGCGCGCTTCCTTGCGTCGCAGCGCCCGAACGGCACCGCCTACGTCATCGGGGAAAGCGGTTTGACGTGGGCGATACACAGCGCCGGGTATGTCATCACCGAGCGCGACCCCGACTATGTGGTGCTCGGCGAGGCGCTCAACTACTCCCTCGAACAACTCACCCTCGCCACCCGGCTCGTCGCAGCGGGGGCGCGTTTCATCGCCACCAATCCCGACAACAACGGACCGGCCGAGGGCGGCATCGTGCCCGCGTGCGGCGCGGTGGCCGCGCTCATCGAGCGGGCAAGCGGCGTAAGCGCCTTCTTCGTCGGCAAGCCCAACCCGCTGATGCTGCGGCTGGCGCTGAACTCGATCGGCGCGCACTCGGAGAGCACGGTGATGGTTGGGGACCGCATGGACACGGACGTGATTGGGGGCGTGCAGGCGGGCATGGAGACGGTGTTGGTGCTCTCGGGCATGACGCGGCGGGAGGATGTGAACCGCTATCCGTACCAGCCGACACGCGTCGTCGGTTCCGTGGCCGACATTATTCCTTAGAGTGCTGCGGCGGAAAGGCTTGCCCGCTTAGGAGCCCGCATTGCATCTCTGCGCCCTCGTTGCGCTGTAATTAAGAGCTGTTTGTGCCAGCCGGAGTTCGAGGCTTCCCCGCGGGGCGGGGTCTTTGGCAACAGGGGTGTCGCGATGGGCAATCAGGTCAACGAAGTGAGGCAACTCCGCGAGCAGGTGGTGAAAGCAGCGCACGCAGTGATCAGGAGTGGTGCGATTTCGCGTTCGGGACACGGCAACATCAGCCTGCGCATTCCCAATACGAAGAGCATGCTCCTCACCTCGGTCATGAATCTCGAGGATTTGACGGCCGAGATGCTGCCGCTGGTCACCTTCAACGGTCAGGTCCTCGACGGCCAACTGGACCCAGTCTCGGCCGAGATTATCGGCATGCACGCGATCGTGTACGAAACCAACGAAGGCATGGGCTCCGTGGTGCACACCCATGCACCCTATGCGACGACTTACACGGTCGCGGATCGTCCGATCGAGTGCTGGTACGAGGGCATGGCCCGCTTCAATCTCAGCGACCCCATCCGGGTGGCGCGCTACGGCCCCCGCGGCTCTGCAGAGTCGATCGGCAATATCGCCGACGTAATGAATGAGCGGTCGCGTGCGGTGCTGTTGCAGAATCACGGTGTTCTGGCGTTCGAGCGCGATCTGTTGGGGGCCGTGCGGGTTTTGACTGTAGTGGAAGAAGCTGCCGAATTAGGCCTGCGGGCGAGCCTGATCGGTCAACCGACGCTCATCCCACCGGAACTGGCGGGCTATGCGCAACAGCGTGCGGCCGAGTTTGCCGAACGCGGCGCCCTGCACACGCACGACTGAGTGCGGAGGCTGGATTGCCTCTCCCCCCGCTCGGCCTGTCTGGCGCCGAGCGGGGGCGGATGCCAGCTTGTGCCGTTACGCCGCGACGGCCAACTCGGGCGCCGGCGGCTCGTCTACTTTCGGCGTCGTGGGGGCGTTGAACAACACTTCCGCGGCATCTTCCGGCGTGACGGTGTTGATGTAGAACCCCGACCCTTCCTCGAACCCTGCCGGCCGCGTCAGCCGCGGGATGATCTCCATGTGCCAGTGATAATCATACTGGATGGTGGACCAGTAGCCGGGCCGGGTGCGCCGGAAGGGCGCCGTGTGGATGAGATAGTTGAACGGCGGGTCGTTCAAGGCATAGCGCATTTTCAGCAGGATCGTCTTGAGCGCTTCGGCCATGGCCGCGAACTCGGCGTTTGTGATGTTCACGTAGTCGCTGCTGTGCTGCTTGGGTAGCAGCCAGGTCTCGTACGGCACCCGAGCTGCAAACGGGCTGACCACGACGAACAGGTCGTTTTCGAAGACGACGCGCTCGCGGGTGAGCCGGGTTTCCTGGCGGATAATGTCGCAGAACACGCACCGGCGCTTGAAGTCATAGTAGCGCTGCGAACCCTGCAGTTCCTCTTTAACCCGCTTGGGCGTTACGGGCGTGGCGATCAGCTGCGAGTGGGCATGAGACATCGTCGCACCCGCCAGGTAACCCTGATTCTTGAAGATCAGCACGTACTTGAAGCGATCGTCACCCCCAAGATCGCTCATCCGCTCGCGGTAGGCCCGCAGCACGTCGCCGATCTGCTGCTCGCTCAAATCCGCCAGCTCGGTCGTGTGCTCGGGGGTTTCGACGATGACCTCGTGTGCCCCCACCCCCGTCATCATGTCGAAGATCCCCACACCCTCGCGCACGAGTTTGCCTTCGATGCGCAGGACGGGGAACCGGTTCGGAAGCACCCGCACCTGCCATCCGGGCGTGTTGCGCGTGGTGCCGGCAGAGCGAATAGCGTAAATCTCCGTCGGGTCTCGCCCCTCCTGGCCCCCACAAAAAACGCACGGTTCGGGCTGACGAGTCGCCGACAGCACCGGCGCCTGGTCGGGGCGCAGCCCGCGCTCGGGCGCAATGATTACCCAGCGACCCATGACCGGATCGCGACGTAGCTCCGACAACTTGGCCTCCCTTGGCCCGCGGCGCCTGTTACCACCCTTGACGCTGCAACAATACCTTGGGCCGATTCCTACCTCTACCAGCCTACACCACCCCAGTTACAGGACCCATTGCGATTGTAACTGCCGGCACGACGGCCCTCAGCAAGCCGGCATACGGCTGCTGCAACCGGCTCACGCCGAGCTTCAGGTTCTACTGCGGCCGGGTGTTCTGCCAGATCCATGCCACGAGGTGGAACCCTTGCGCCGAGATGATGGCCCAGCCCGCGGCACGCAAACCCCGTCGCTCTGGCAGGGCGCGCACCAGTAACCAACCCAGCAGCAGCGCCGTGGGCACTGCGGCCGGCGAGAACAGGTCCCAGTCCTTCTGCCCGCCATAGTCCGCATTCCAGACAAGCGTCAGCACCAGGTAGAACGCCACCATGAGCGCCAGAAAGACGCCTTCCCGGCCCAAGTTCCGCAACCGGTTCCACCCCAGCACGAGCACCAGCACGAGGGTCAGCCAAATCATCGGCGCCACAAGCAACTGCTGGTTCACGATGTCGGCCAGGTGTCCGAGCGAGAACATCGTGTAGTGCTGCCACTCAGTTGTGATTCTGGTCAGCGGGACGAACCAACTCCGGTCGCCGCCGCCCGGAAAATCCACGCCCATCAGCGCGTCGATCCCGTGCCCGCCGGCGCTCATCAGGGCAACGACGCCGCCCAGCACCAGGAGATATGGGATGACGACGCTCAACACCGAGCGCGTATCTATACGCACACTACTGCTCAAGACGTCATGCGAAGGTTGGACGTTCCTTTGGCGTACCGCGAAAGATGCGAAAGCGAGATACAGGAGGCTCGGGGCCAAGACAATCGTCGAAGGGTGGAAGGCGTTCGTCAGCGCGAGCGTGGTGGCGGGCCATACGAGCGCGGCCTTGCCCCGCAGGCACAGAACCGCGAGGTAAGTATAGATGATCACGCCCAGCGTCATCAGCGAGTAGTTCTCGATGTAGCCGAAGAACAGCTCCATCGTCCCAAGCGTCAGGACCAGGCCCACGAACAACACGCGCTCTGTGCGGTTGCGGCCCAAGGCCGCGGCCAGCCCAAGGAGCACCCAGACGAAGAGCATGCCCGCCAGCACGCCGAAGATGCGGTACACGGGGATCGGATCCGGCCACCCGAAGAGTGCGTTCCCGAGTTGAAACGCCTTCGCGTGCACAAACACGTCGAGCGGCGCCTGCCACACGTACGTGAGCCGGTAGGGCTCGGGGAGCGCCTTGACCAGGATCACCGCATCGCCCCAACGGAGGTGGCGGATGCGGAACAGCACGAAGAACACGCCCGCGAGAATGGAGATCAGAGCCGCGGACCGGAGGCGCTGTGAAGCTGATGCGGCCCAACCCGGCCCGCAACCGGGGCACGCGCTCCCACAGCCACTCCCCACCCAGCGCAAGCGCCAACGCGACGAGAGCGAACACGACGGCGACCGCGGCCGGCAGATACCTGACCGGCCAGAGACCCCAGGCCACTTGTTCGGGCAGAAAATACGCCGCGAAGTTGAGCAGGATCATAAACGCCGCCGCGACGCGAATCGCAGCAAGCAGGCGGCGGGAGGTGGGGGAAAGTGTGTATGGCATCGGATGCTTCGGGCGAACGTTGTCCCGTGATTATACCGCGGCGGCCGCTGGATGCCAACCCGATTTGGTCAATCGCTCTCAAAAGGGTACAATGGCCAATACTCGGACGATGATCCTGAAAACGATACTCCTCCACCCCTTGGGTCCCGCGCTGATCCTGATCCTTGGCGGCGCCGTTCTGGCGGTATTGCGGCGAATCGTGCGGCGCAGAGCCGTGCTCGCGCAGATGATCGCCGGCCGCCCGCTGAGCGAGCCGCCGAAGTCTCGCCTGATCGAGATCCGTCTGCCAATTGCGTTGCTCGCCGTGCTGGGTGCGACCGCGCTCCTGGTGTATCTGCGCACACTTTACCCGCGCCCGGTGCTCGCATGGGTGTGGCAGCCCCTGACGGTGGCGGGCAGCACGCTCGAGTGGCGGCTGGACTCCTGGAACTGGCTGGCGGCAGCGGTCATTCTCGGCCTGACCGCCGTGGCAGCGCTCTATGCCGAAGCCGTGGCGGCGCTCGAGGGACGTCCGCGCCTCGACGTTTACGGCGCGGACCTGGAGCGAACGCTCTGGCTGGGCGCGGCCGGGTTGTTGTTCGTCGCTTCCGGCAACCTCCTGACCCTCGCCAGCAGTTGGCTCATCCTGGACGCCGCGCTGGCCGTCCGGCTGCATCTTGATACGGGGGAGGCGGCGACAAATGGGGCCTCGCTGCCGAAAGCCTCGGCCCGCGCCTGGGGTTCGCTCACGCTGAGCGGTATGCTGATCCTCATCCTGCTCGCTTCGCTGGGGGAAAGCGGCATCCGTTCTAACCTGACCGCGCCGAAGCTAACCGAGCTTCAGATCACCCTGCTCTGGGTGGCTGCCCTGGTGCGCGCCGGCGTGTACCCGCTGCACTTCTGGCTTTCGGGTGCGAAAGATGTGTCGCAGTCGAACTGGCTGCCCGTGCAACTCATTGGGGCTTCGGCAGGTCTATGGTTGTTGGGCCAGGTGCATGCACTGGCCGGGCCGGGTTTCCTGCGCCAACCCGAGTGGATCGCCTTAAGCGCGCTGGCCCTTCTGGGCACCTCGCTGAGTCGCGTGGACGGTGCAGGACGGCAAGGAGCGCTGGCGATGGATCGCGCTCAATCGCGCCAGCCTGGCGGTCATGGCCGCCTACACCGCAGGGGCGCCGGGGCCAGACGCGCTGGTCTGGTCTCTCGTCACCTTTGCGCTCGGCTGCGCGCTGCTGGCCGCCGGCCAGGCCCTCGCCGAGCGAAAGGGATGGCGGCTCCCATCGATCCTGGCGGCCCTGGCCCTCTGGGGCATGCCGGCGACGGTCGGATTTATGGCCCGCAGCGTGCTGGTCTTTCCAACCGAATCGGCGGTCGCCGCCCCACTGTTCGCGGTCGTCTTGCTGGCCGAGGTACTGCTGGTCGCGTCGCTGTGGCAGGCCGTCAACTTCGATTTTGCCCCCCAGGGCGGCACACCGCGGGCGGGCCGCCGGAGCACTGTACTTCTGGCCGTCACGGTCGTGGTGCTGGTCGTGCCGCTGGTCGGGTTTGGCGTGTTCCCCCGCACATTGGCGGGTTTGGCCGGCCGGCCGCCCGGGGAAAACCTCGACGGGCTGCTCGCCGCGGTCTCGCAGACTCGGCGCTCGGTCTGGGCGGGCCTGGCCCTGGCGGCCGTGGCCGGCATCGGTCTGGGCATTTATCGTGAGCGTCTCCTGAGCCAGGTGCGCGGCTGGCAGGCAGGAATTGCTACCATCGCGAGCCTCGAATGGCTTTACGTTGGCCTGGCCGCGGGCTTCCGGCTTCTCGGCGGCGGCCTCCGGTACTTTGCGACCCTGGGCGAAGGGGAGGGCTACCTCGGTTGGCTGTTCCTGGCGGCCTTCATCCTGTGGGTCCTGCTTCGCGGATAAGCTACGTGACGACCTATGTCGCTTGGTGATCTCTTTCGCCAGCTGAGCCTCCTGATCGGCGCCCCTGCCGTGATCCTGGCCGGTATCGGCGCGGTCCTGATCGTCGTGCCCCGTGACTGGCGGATCGTCCTCTTCGGGTATGCAATCTTGACCGTGATGTTGTCGCTGCTGCTGTCGCAGGTTGTGCCCACCGAGTGGGCGCTGCAGCAGGCCATTGCGGGCGGGATGGTCGCGATCATGTTGTTTCTTTCGGCGCGCCAGCTGCGCGGTTCGACCCAGATCGGGCTGCCCCGGTCGGCAGCGTGGCCGCGCGTCGCCTCGCTCACGCCGTTTCGCGCCCTGGCCGTCGGTCTTGCCGCCGTGACGTTCGCGGCCGTCCGCGAGACCGTGAACGTGCCCCTCATTTCTCCGCTCTTCAGAGATGCCGTGCTCTGGCTGGGGCTGCTCGGGCTGGTGGGCCTGGCGCTGCATGAAGAACCGCTCCATGCAGGCCTCAGCCTGCTTACTTTCCTGGGCGCAGCCGAACTGGTGATCTTCACGCTGATCCAGCGGCAGATGCTGGTTGGCATCCTGCAGGGCGGCCAGGTGCTGCTCGGGCTGGCCATCGCGTACCTTGTCGTCGCACACGGCCTTGCGCGCGCCCCGACCCGCTGTGGGATGGAGGTATGGACGATTCGGCCTTGCAGAGTCCCGGCCAGGGTGCGCGCCTCGAGAGCGCGCGGGGCTCGGGCGCCAGCCCAACCGAGGGCCAGTATACCGGTGAAGGATCGGCGTCCGATGGCATGCCCTCTGAGGCAATCGCCTCCGGAGGAAGCTCATGATCCCCGGTCCGCTGCTCCTGCTGGGTTTGCTGCTCTTTGCAGCGGTGGCCGTGTACATCCTGCGCCGCATCGAGCCGCTCGCCGCACTTGTCGCGTCGGGCCTGTCCCTCCTCATTGCCGTTGGCTTATGGCGGCTGCCGCTCAACGCGCCGAGCAAGTTGCTGGGCCGGCCCGTCGCAATGGGCCAGTTGCTCACCTGGCAGGATGTTTCTCTGCGCATCACGCCGGCCTCCCGGGCCCTGCTGGTCTTCCTGTTTGCCATGGCCGCCGTCGCTTTCATCCTGGCGTGGCGAACGTACCAGGGGCGCACCTTCTATCCGTTTGGCCTGATCCTGCTCGCGCTGTGGAGCGTGGTCGTGATGCTCCAGCCGCTGACGCTGGCGCCGCTCGGAGTGGTCCTCGCTGCCATCCTCGCCGTGTTCCTGATCCAGGCCGGTCGTCCCGGTGAGACCCACGGCGCGTGGCGACAGCTCATGTTCCCGACGCTGGCCGTGCCGTTCTTCCTCGTCGCGGCCTGGTTTATCGAGCAGGCCCCGCTGAACCCAGACGACCAAACGCCGCTTCAAATCGCGGGCTGGCTGCTCATCGCCGGCTTCGTGCTCCTGATCCAGCCGGCACCGCTTCACGTGGCCGTTCCTGCGGTGGCCGGACAAGCCCCGCCGGTTGTCGCCGCGTTCCTCTGGTCGGGCGGACAAGCCATCACCCTGTTCCTGCTGCAGCGCTTCCTGGTGACCTACCCCTGGCTCGGGGATGCAGTGGATAGTGCGCGCTGGTTGCTGTGGCTCGGCGTCTTCACGGCCGTGCTGGGCGGGGTGGTGGCTGCAACCCAACGCCGGCTGGGCCGCATGGCCGGCTACGCCGCGCTGTACGACTACGGCATCCTCATCGTCGCGCTGGGGCTCCGGGGGACGGCGGGCTTGCCCACGGCCATCTGGCTGCTGGTCACCCGCACATTCTCGCTGTTCACCCTGGCCGCAGGCGCGGCGGGCATCCGTCACTACATGGCTTCCGATGCTTACGACCGCATCCGCGGCGCAGCTTCCCGGCTTCCATGGGCCGTGGTCGCGCTCATTGCGGGAGGCTTCGGGCTGGCCGGGCTGCCCCTGACGGCCCAGTTTGCCTCGCGTTGGGCGCTGCTGCAGCTCGTGGGCGAAACCGACCCTCGCTGGGCCATGCTGCTGATCGTCGGTGCGGTCGGCGTGATTATCGGCGTCGTCCGTGCGGGACAGGCCTGCTTCGGGGAACTGCGGTCGTCGCCGGTCGAACGCGAGCCGGTTCTGCTAGCCGTGGTGGCCTTCGTCCTGGTTGCGGTGGGCGTGATACTGGGCCTGTTCCCCCAACTGCTGACCGGCCCCGTGGCAGCCGTCATTCTCCCTCTGTCAATCCTCGAACCCTGAATCTGATAGGTTTTGAGAGCCCGCGCAGCTTATATTTTCGGAACGCTTGCTAGACCTTCCCCGTTTTTATAGTGGAGACAAGTGAACTATGGCACGATCTTCGCGCGTCAGCGGTTTCTATAACCTCGCCCCCCTGGAGCGGCAGCGCATCGTGGCGGACTGGGCCGCCATCTCGCCCGAGCAGTCGACCGCCATCGGGGAACTGTTGGGCGCGCCCGGCGGGCTGACGCTCGAACAGGCCGACAAGATGGTCGAGAACGTGGTGGGCATCTACGGGCTGCCACTTGGTATTGCGACCAACTTCGTCGTGAACGGCCGGGATGTGCTGGTTCCGATGGTCATCGAGGAACCCTCGGTGGTGGCCGGAGCAAGCTTTGCAGCACGCCTTGCGCGTGCCGGCGGCGGCTTCCATGCCGAGAGCACCGAGCCGCTGATGATCGGCCAGATGCAGGTGATCGGTGCGCCCGACCTCGGGGACGCGTGCGAGAAGGTCGAAGCCGGCAAGCAGCGCCTGCTGGACCTGGCCAACAGCACAGACCCGGTCGTGGTCAGCCTCCACGGCGGCGCGCGCGACGTCGAGGTTCGGGAGATCCCCGAAAGCCCGGTAGGGCCGCTGCTAGTGGTTCACCTGATCTACGACTGCCGCGATGCGATGGGCGCAAACATGGTCAACACGGCCTGCGAAGCCCTCGCGCCGCTGGTAGAAGAGATGACCGGGGGCCGGGTTAACCTGCGCATCCTCTCCAACCTCGCCGACCGCCGGCTTGCGCGTGCACGCTGCGTCGTGCCGGCCAAGGAGTTGGCCACGGAAGGGATGAGCGGGGAACTGGTGGCGCAGCGGATCGTCGAGGCCTACGCGCTCGCCGCGGTCGACCCGTATCGCGCAGCCACCCATAATAAGGGCGTCATGAACGGTGTGGACGCGGTCGTCATGGCGACCGGCAACGACTGGCGAGCCATCGAGGCCGGGGCGCACGCCTATGCAGCACGGGACGGCCGCTACCGCTCGCTCTCGACGTGGTCCCTCGTCTCTGAGAGCGATGGGATGGGCGCCAGGCTGGTGGGCAGCGTCGAACTGCCGATGGCCGTTGGCACGGTGGGCGGCGCAACCCGCGTTCATCCCCTGGCCCGCTTCGCACTGCAGCTTATGGGCGTGAAGAGCGCCCGCGAGTTGGCGGAGATCATCGCTGCCGTGGGGCTTGCGCAGAACCTGGCGGCGATCCGGGCCCTGGCGACCGAGGGCATTCAGAAAGGGCACATGGCCCTGCACGCCCGGCAAGTTGCCATTGCCGCCGGCGCACAAACAGACGAGGTCGACGCCGTGAGCGCGGTGCTCGTCGCCGAACGCCAGATTCGGGTGGACCGGGCCAAGGAAGTACTCGCGGGAATGCGAGCGGAAAAGACTTGACAAAACCTAGACAAAGTATATATAATAGCTATGCAGCTTACAGAGAGTGACCTGTCAAATGGATACTATATTCCCAAGAGATAGCGTCGGGCAAAGGCCCGAAGCGGCTGCGGAGGACCAGGGAAATGCTTAACCAACTCGTGATGTTGGCATCGTCGGTTACGGCGCGTACGTGCCGAGATATCGCCTGCCCGCCTCCGAAGTCGCACGTGTGTGGACGGACGGATCGGGCGGCCTCCCGATCAAGGAAAAGGCCGTCGCAGGGCTGGATGAAGACACGCTGACGATGTCCGTGGAAGCGGCCCGAAACGCCTTGATGCGGGCCCAAATCGATCCGAGCCAGATCCGTGCGGTCTGGGTTGGCAGCGAGTCTCACCCGTATGCGGTGAAGCCCACGTCTACCATCGTCGCCGAAGCCATCGGCGCGGCCCCGTATACGCAGGCGGCCGACCTCGAGTTTGCTTGCAAGGCGGGCAGCGAAGCAATCGTCATGGGCATGGGCATTGTCGGCTCGGACATGGGCCGCTACGTGCTGGCGATCGGGATGGACACGGCCCAGGGGCGGCCTGGCGACGCATTAGAGTACACGGCGGCTTCCGGGGGCGCGGCCTATATTATCGGTCCCGCGGAAGAAAGCGTCGCCGTATATGAAGCGGCCCTGTCGCACGTCACGGATACGCCCGATTTCTGGCGCCGGGCCTACTCGCACTACCCGAGCCACGGTCACCGCTTCACGGGCGAGCCGGCGTACTTCGAACACATCGTGAGCGCGGGACAGGAGCTGATGCAGGAGTTGGGCACCCAGCCGTCCGACTACAAGTATGTCGTGCTGCACCAGCCCAACACCAAGTTTCCGCAGCGGGCGGCGCAACTCCTCGGCTTTGCGCCTGAACAGCTCAAGACGGGGCTGCTGTGCCCCGTCATCGGCAATACCTATGCGGGCTCGTCGCTCATCGGCCTGACCGCAATCCTGGACGAGGCCCAGCCCGGCGACCGCATTTTCATGGTCTCCTTCGGCTCGGGCGCCGGCTCTGATGCTTTCTCGCTGCACGTGACCGACCGCATTCTCGAAGTGCGCGACCGGGCGCCGAAAACGCAGGAATACATCGGGCGCCGCAAAGTGATTGATTATGCGACTTACGTGCGTTTCCGCCATAAGCTGCAGATGAACTGAGGCAACAAATGAGAGACGTTGTCATTATTGGGGTAGGGCAAACGCGCGTCGAGGAGCACTGGAGCCGCTCGCTCCGTCACCTGGCACACGATGCCATCATGGCGGCCATGCGCGATGCGGACATCGAAACCGCGGACGCGCTGTACGTCGGCAACATGCTGTCGGGCGAGCTAAGCGGGCAGGAGCATGTGGGTGCGCTCGTCGCCGATTTTATCGGATTGCGCGGCATCGAAGCGATGAAGGTGGAAGCGGCCTGCGCTTCGGGCGCGGCAGCCCTCCGGGTGGGCATGTTCGCCGTTGCCAGCGGCATGCACGAGATCGTGATGGTGGCGGGCGTCGAAAAGATGACCGACGCGGTCAGCGACGTGGTGACCTCGGGGCTGGCCATGGCGGCCGACCAGGAGTACGAGGTCAGCCAGGGCATCAGCTTTGTGGGGCTGAATGCGCTGCTGATGCGGCGCTACATGCACCAGTACGACGTTAAGCACGAGCATTTCGCCGGCTTCGCCGTCAATGCCCACAAGAACGGGGCGAACAACCCGAACGCGATGTTCCAGAGCCCGATCAAGGCGGAGACGTATCTGCGGGCCGGCATGATTGCCGATCCCATCAACCTGATGGACTCGAGCCCGGTGTGCGACGGCGCGGCGTGCCTGATCCTGGCCCCGGCCGATCACTATCGCTCGAAGGCCAAGGCGCACATCCTGGCGTCTGCCGTGGCGACCGACAGCCTGGCGATCCACGACCGCCGCGATCCACTGACGCTTGACGCCGTCGCCATCTCAAGCCAGAAGGCATACGCCCAGGCACGACTGACGCCGGCCGACATCAACCTGTTCGAAGTGCACGACGCGTTCACCATCATGGCGGCTTTGTCGCTCGAGGCGTCGGGCTTCGCACCTAAAGGCCGGGGGGTCTGCCTGGCCGTCGACGGCGAGATCGGCATCGACGGCCACCTGCCGATCAGCACGATGGGCGGACTCAAGGCACGGGGTCATCCCGTGGGTGCCACGGGGGTGTACCAGGTGGCCGAGGTCGTAGCCCAGTTGACCGGCACGGCCGGCAAGAACCAGGTGCCGGGCGCGCGGATCGGGATGGCCCAGAACATCGGCGGCAGCGGCGCGACGGTCATCACGCATATTCTTGGGGCAGTATGAGACGAGTTTTTAGCACAAAGACACCAAGCCACAAAGCTTCAGAACCGTTGTGCCTTCGTGTCTTTGTGTTAGCGGTCACTCTCTCGCCTGTCAAAAGCTATCATCGCTGGTGAAAAAGGGTACGCTGGTAGATTCTGAAGGGCCAGCTTGTGTATATTAGAGCGCAGAACTCATAGCACCAGGAGGAATGAGTATGTCTATTCCGCGAAATTGGCGAACCCGACAACAACGCTACAGCCTGAAGGCTGAAGTTTGCAATACGTGCCACAAGGCCATCTTCCCGCCGCGCGACGTTTGCCCCCACTGCGCCTCCGAGAAGCAGAGCTGGACGAACTTGAGCGGGCAGGGCGAGGTTTTCTCGTTCACCACCATGTACAACGCACCGTCGGGGTTCGAGGAATACGCGCCGTACACCATGGCGCTGGTCAAGCTCGCCGAAGGACCGATGGTCACCGCACAGCTCACCGACGTGGACGCGCAGGACGTCAAGATCGGCATGCCCGTCGAGATGGTCACCCGCAAGCTGACCCAGGAAGGCGAGGAAGGCCAGATCCTGTACGGTTACAAGTTCCGGCCGCTCTTGCAGACCGCGTAAGCGGCGAGCGCCTGAGCCTGATTGTTGAAATGCCACGAGGGGCTGTCCGCCAGGACGCCCCTCTTTTTGTTGTCCTCCACCCCCGGCCGTCCGCCGTGATATAATCTCTCCAGCACCCGAGCATCCGATGGAGGGCACGATGGCGAAAGAAGCAGCCGAGAAGCCGGTGGTTGGCGTCGATCTGGGCGGCACGAAGGTCCTCGCGGGCGTCGTCGATCGCGACTACCAGATCCTGGCGACTGCGAAGAAGGCGACCAAGGGCGAGATGGGCGTCGACGCAGTCGTCGAGCGCATCGCAAAGACCGTGCGCGAGGCGATCAAGGGCGCGGGCTTGCAGCTTGCCGACCTGGGCGGCGTCTGCTCGGGCGCACCGGGCGCGCTGAACCCGCAGGACGGCATCGTGCGCTTCGCACCGAACATCGAGGGTTGGGAGAACATCCCGTTCGCCCACCTGCTCAGCGAACAGCTTGGCAACGTGCCCGTGTTCATCGAGAACGACGCGAACCTGGGCGCACTGGGGGAACTGACGCTCGGCTCGGCCCGTGGGGTGCGCAACCTGGTGGGTATCTTCGTGGGCACGGGCATCGGCGGGGGCATCGTGCTCGACGGGAAAATCTGGCATGGCTCGCACATGACTGCGGGCGAGCTGGGCCACATGGTGATCCTGGCCGAGGGCCCCGTCTGCGGATGTGGGAACCGGGGTTGCCTTGAGAGCGTGGCAAGCCGGACCGCCATCGAACGCGACATCCGGCTTGGCGTGCGGACGGGCCGCAAGAGCATGATCCCGGACCTGATGAAGGGGGACCTGGGCGCCCGCATTACTTCAGGCGTGATTGCCGCGGCTTACAACGCACATGACCCGCTGGTTACTGAAGTGATCGAGCGCGCGCAGCACTACCTCGGCATCTTCATCGGCGCGGTCATCAACTTCATCGATCCGGATATGGTCGTGGTCGGTGGCGGGGTGGCCGAGGCGCTTGGCGAGCAATATGTCGAGCCGGTGCGCGACGTGGCGTATCAGTATGCGATGAACCGTCGCGACGCGCGTGAGATTAAGATCGTTCTGGCCGAGCTGGGAGATCATGCTGCGCTGCTGGGCGCGGCCGTGTACGCCCGGCAGCGGCTAGGAGCATAGCCCTACTCGACGAAGATTTCCACCCGCTCCTGATCGTCCTCGTCGTCCAGGCTGAAGATGCGTCCCTGCGCTCCCTCGCGGATCGCCGACTGGATCACGTTGGCGTCCATCCCGTTGATCTCGGGGGCAAAGCGCGCGCCCATTTTCAGCGCCACGTCGACCAGCCCGACCGGGATGGTGACGTTGAGCTTCGCCCGTCCGCTCTGCCGGTCCGTCACCTTGACGCGCAGCCAGCGCGCCGTCCGGTCTTCCGCGCGGGGGGCTCCGCCTGCGGGCCGCAGCGCTTCGAGCAAACGCGCACCTTCCTCCGCGGTGATCTGCTTCTCCGCGATCATCTTTAGAATCCGCATTCGCTCTTCGGCGGTTGGCATCCGGAGTGCTCCTACAAGTTGATGTCGTGGGGCCGCACGGCCCGCCGCATCGTGATCAGATCGCGCTGCACTTGGAATCCTGCTTCGACCAGTGCCGCAGTTCCGTCCCTGTGCTCGCCGTCGTGGGTGACGATGACGGGCGAGTAGCCGGCCCGGCCGAGGCACCTAAGCCCCTGGCTCACCAACGCTCGCTCGAGCTGCCCGCGGGCGGGAGGACGCACGGCAAAACGCAGGGTGAAGTAGTCGCTTGCGAGGCCGGCCCGCGTCTCGACGACACCCATCAACCTGCCGTTCTCCCAGGACGCCCAACGCTCCACCCGATACAGGCCGCTAACCCGGCCCAACCACTCGCCTGCCAGCTGGCCCAGGCCCAACTGGTAATCGCTCGCACGCACCGGTTCCGCCCATTGCGACAGCGCCGACCGGCTCGCGCGCGCCAGCTCCATCATCTCGCCGCCCGTCAGCGTGTGCAGTCGCTCCAGCCGCACGTCCGGCTCCCGGGGATGCAGGGGCGGCGCATGCAGGCGGTAAACCGCATCACGCGCCACGTCCTCGAAGCCAAGCGCCACATACAGGGCGTGCGCCGAGTCGTTGTCCGAGCGCACCTGGAGCACCGTCCAACTCCCCTGCCGCTGGGCCACTTCACGCAGCGAAGCAAGCATGAGAGCTCGGGCAATACCCTGCCGGCGGTGCGACGGCAGCACCGCGACGTTGCTGATGCGCCAGCGCGAGCCCGCCTGGTCGATGGCCTGGAGGGTGACGTTGCCCACCACCCGCCCGCCTTCAATCCAGACATGCCCCGAAATGAACTCGTTGAACAGGGCCATGCTCAGCGCATCGCCCAGCATGGGGCTAAGGCGGCCCACCAACTGCATCTCGCGCAGCGCGCCGCGGCCGCGGGCATCCAACTCGTCCGCAAATACCGTCGCGACCAGGTCGGCCACCTGGCGCATGTGGCGGCTGGGATCGAACGGCTGCGGCCCTTCGCGGGCCTCAGATCGGGTGACGATAAATGCGGCCACGCCCCACCTTTGAGACCGGGTTTCTTCGAGTCGTTTCGGCCTTGCCTGGAAAACCCGGCTTCTCCTCCCACTTTGCCGCTTAGTGTAGAACGTCACCCGTCACAAGTCAAGCGTGCGGCCGTTGCCGAATCTCGCGCCGGATTTCGCGCACCGCCAAGGATTCTGGAACGCGAAGACGCGAAGCTGGACGAAGATCACGAAGCGCAAAGGGCGCGAAGGGCGCGCCCTGCGGGCCTGGCCTTCGCGCCTTCACCGTGCTTCGTGGCTTCGTGTTCCAAACCGAAACCCGCAAAGACCTTGAACTGCGTCCTGTGCACCGCTGTGCGGTACAAGATTTCGCGCACGGGCGCGGGCCGGTTCACGATCCCCTCCGCTCACGCGCCCAGCGCGCGCAGCAGCGAGTCGGCCTCTTCGGCCGATATGCGCCCCTCTTCCAGCATCTTCAGGACGGCCAGCTGCTCGGGCGTGGTCGGCCCGGCGGCCTGGGGTGGGCCCTGCGTTGCGGTCGGCCGCGGCGGCTTGGGAGGACGAGGCGGCTCGGGCGCCCGTCCGCGGCCCCAGCTTACGCGGCCCGGGCCGATGTTGATCTCGCCCGTTTCGGGGTTAATCCCGGCGGCTGCCAGCGACGCGGTGACCTGCTGGCGGATGCGCTCGCCCAACCCGCTCAGGTCCGAGAAGGGGTCGCCGCCCGGCCCCCAGCGCTTCTCGCCCGGTCCCCGCACGTCTTCCCGGCCGCCCGCGGCAGCTTCGATGCGCAAGTCGCCGTTCGCCGTAAGGACCACCCGCACCTTCCCTTCGCCCAGCGCGGCCGTATAAGTCGTGGTGCCATCGGTGCTGGGCGTCAGGGGCAGGTTGGAGCGCACGCGGCCCAACGCCCGCACGGTTAGCCGCACGTCGTCCTCGGCCATGAGACGAATGTGTGCGTCTCCAGAGGTGCTGACCGCGTAACCGTCGGCCGCAAGAAAGGGCCCCTCGAGCTGACTGTCCCCGTGCACCTGAGCGACGTTCAGCGCGCCGCGCACGTTCGTGGCCCGGAAGTCGCCGGCCACCATCGCGAGCCCCGCAGCCCCCTCGATATCGTTCAGCCGCACATCGCCGTGCGCCACTTCGAACTTCAACCCCGCCGGACAATCGCTCGAGCCACAGATCGCCGTGCACGCGCAGGCCCTGCACGTTTCCTGCGTCGGTGACGCGCATATCGCCACTGACCGACTCGACCTGCAGGTCGCCGCCACTGAAGCGGAAGTCCGCGTCGCAGTCCATCACGTGCATTTCGGCCACGTGTTCCGCCCGGACGTCGCCGTAGATATGCCCGATTTCGACCACGCCCGTCACGTCTTCGATGCGGAGGTCGCCCATGACGTTCCGAAGGCGCAGGTTGCCCCCGAGCCTGGGAATCTTCAGGTCGCCGAGCGCTTCACCTGCGGTCACCGACACGCCGGGCGGCACCTCGATCCGCGCTGCGAAACCATCCCGCACGTAGACCCTTTCGCCCTCGATCGCCAGCGATGGCATATCGGGGCCGTCGCGCTTGACATTCACGATGATTTCCTCGAGGCCCTCTGTCGTACGGATCTTGGCGTCTTCTGACAGGTCGTCGACGATTACCTCGGTAATTCCGGCTGCACTGCAGCTTACTCTGTCGCTCATCTTCTTCTCCTGCCGGTGCTTCGCAGGCCGTTCCACCGGCCCCGGCCGCCACTCCTCATAACCCCCGAGGCTCAGCTCCTCGAACACCGGAGGGGTGACGGTGATTAGTTCGTGCTCCGCCGGCGCCTCGCTCCCACTTACCACAGCCGTCTGTTCGGGTAACGGTTCCGGGCCCGACGCCGCTGATGGCTCGACGGCGGATTCGGGTTCTTCGACGGGTTCGCCAGCCGGCGAACTCGCGCTCGCCGAACCGCAGCCGGTCGATAATCTCGCGCAATGGCCGCGGCGACATGTTACAACGCCTGCAGCTGACGGACCGCATCGGAAGGCGTCACCTTGCCGGCGGCCAGTTCGTCCAGGATGGCCTGGCGCTGCTCGACCAGGCGCTGCTTTTCCTCGGCCGGCGGCATCTCTTTGACCTCGTAGCCCATCGCCCGGATCACCTCGTCCAGCCGCGAACGGACCGTCGGATAGGACAGCTTCAGCTCCTGGGCGACCCAGTTGAGCTTGCCTTCGCAGCGGACAAACAGCTCGACGAACGCGCGGTGCTCCGGGTTCAGCTGCTCGAGCCGCGAGGGTTGGAACCGCCCTTCGATACTGGTGTCGCAGTTCGGACAGCTCAGCCGCGTGACGGCGAGCTTGTCGCCGCACACCGGGCAGAGGCTTGGGGTGATATACATAGTCGCGCACTCCCTCCTAACCGGACCATCGTTTCGCGAGCGAGTATACGACTGCTTTTACTTTTTGTCAAGAGGAAGAAAGAAGATTGAAGTATTGATAAAGATTATTGAATCCGCCGGACATGCGCCGGTAGAGGTCGTGCGCAGAGCTTCGGTCTTGGCATCGCGAACGGCCATGCTCTGATTGTGGACCGAATGCAACGATGTTCCCGGACCTTCATGTAACGAGAAAAGACCTTCGGGGTTGCCCGAGCTTCGCTCGGGCAACCCCGAAGGTCTCTATGACGCGTCGTCTCGCGTCCTCTTGGGCCAGAAAACCGGCAAGAGGGTGTCTCCCTTGCCGGTTTCATGATAATCTGCCCGGCCACTACATCGTGCGGTATTCGCCGTCTACGACGTCTTCGCCAGTGGCGCCGCCGCCCGGCTGAGCACCGCCGTTACCGCCTGGCGCGCCTTGCGGCCCACCGTCGCCCCCCGGCTGGCCCGGGGCGCCCGGCTGCCCGCCCGCCGCCTGGTGCATCTTCGAGCCGACCTGCTCCCAGGTCGACATGAGCTTGTTCGTCGCGGCCTCGAGCTCCTCCGCACTCGCGCTGCGGTCGAGCGCGGCCTTCAGCTCGTCCATCGCGTCCTGCAGCGTGCGCTTGTCCGCGTCGGCGAGGTTCGCGCCGTTGTCCTGGACGAACTTCTGCACCTGGTAGTGCGCGTTGTCGGCCCGGTTGCGCGCCTCGATGTCGGCCTTGCGCTGGCGGTCTTCTTCGGCATGGCGCTCGGCGTCCTTCACCATCTGGTCGACCTGGTCTTTCGCCAGGCCGCTCGACGCGGTGATCTTGATGCTCTGCTCGCGGCCCGTCGCCTTGTCCTTGGCGCTCACGTGCAGGATGCCGTCCCGGTCGATGTCAAACGTGACCTCGATCTGCGGCATGCCGCGGGGCGCCGGCGGGATGCCGGTCAGGCGGAAGTTGCCCAGCAGCTTGTTGTCGCGCGCCATCGGCCGCTCGCCCTGCGTCACCACCACCTCGACCTCGGTCTGCATGTCGCCTGCGGTCGAGAAGACCTGCGTCTTCTTGGTTGGGATGGTCGTGTTGCGCTCGATCATGGGCGTCGCCACCCCGCCAAGGGTCTCGATGGACAGGCTCAGCGGGGTCACGTCGAGCAAAAGGATATCCTTCACCTGCCCGCCCAGCACGCCGGCCTGGATGGCCGCACCGATGGCGACGACCTCGTCCGGGTTGACGCCCTTGTGCGGCTCGCGGCCGAAGAAGCGCTTGACAGCGTCTTGCACTGCCGGCATACGGCTCATGCCGCCGACCAGCACCACCTCGCCGATGTCACCCGGCTTCAGCTTTGCGTCGCTCAACGCCTGCTGGCACGGCGCAATCGTCCGCTCGATCAGGTCGCCGACGAGCTGCTCGAGCTTCGACCGGGTGAGGTTCATCTGCAGGTGCTTTGGTCCGCTGGCGTCCGCGGTGACGAACGGCAGGTTGATCTCCGTCTGCATGACCGTGGACAACTCGACCTTGGCCTTCTCCGACGCTTCCTTCAGCCGCTGCAGCGCCATGCGGTCGGAGCGCAGGTCGATGCCGCTCTCGCGCTTGAACTCGTCGGCCACCCAGTTGATGATACGCTGGTCGAAGTCGTCGCCGCCCAGGAAGGTGTCGCCGTTGGTGCTCAGCACCTCGAATACGCCGTCGCCCACGTCCAGGATCGACACGTCGAACGTGCCGCCGCCCAGGTCGTACACGACGATCTTCTGGTCCACCTTCTTGTCGAGGCCGTACGCGAGCGCACTGGCCGTCGGCTCGTTGATGATACGCTGCACGTCGAGGCCGGCGATGCGGCCCGCATCCTTGGTGGCCTGGCGCTGGCTGTCGTTGAAGTACGCGGGGACCGTGATGACCGCCTGCGTGACGGGCTCGCCCAGGTACGCTTCCGCATCGGCCTTAAGCTTCTGCAAAATCATGGCCGAGATCTCGGGCGGGCTGTAGTCGCGGCCGCCCATCGAAACCCAGGCGTCGCCGTTCGTGTGCTCGACAATCTTGTACGGCAGGATCTTGCGCGCCTTCGCGACTTCCGGGTCGTTGAATCGCCGGCCCATCAACCGCTTAACGGAGAAGATCGTGTTGTCGGGGTTAGTGATCGACTGGCGCCGCGCCACCTGGCCGACGAGGCGCTCGCCGTTCTTCGGGTTGATTGCGACGACGGACGGGAAGAGCCGCGAGCCTTCCGCGCTCGGGATCACGACGGGCTCTCCGCCTTCCATCACGGCCACCACCGAGTTCGTGGTGCCCAGGTCGATGCCGACGATTTTGCTCATAGCAAACTCCTAACGTGAGCTAACAAACGAATTATTCAACGCAAAGGCACAAGGGCACAGTGCCTGTTCTTTGTGTCGTGGTGTCTTTGTGTTATTCAGCCCTTTGCTTAGCCTTTGGCGACGCGCACCATGCTGGGGCGCAAGACTTTGTCGTCCAGCTTATACCCGCGGGCCACTTCTGCGATGATCTGGCCTTCCCCGTAACCCTCGGCGTCTTCGTGCGTGACCGCATAATGGAGCTTCGGGTCGAACTGCTCGCCTTCGGCGACGATTGGCGTGACGCCTTCGCTCTCGAGCAAGCCGTGCAGCTTGCGCTCGATCATGCGGAACCCGTTGACCCATTCGCTGTTCGCTTGGTCGGCAGGCACATTGGCAAACGCCCGGTCCACGTCGTCGACGACCGGAATCAGTTTTTCGAGGACCCGGGCGGCCGCGCTCCGGCGCATCTCGTCCTGCTCGCGCTGCATCCGTTTGCGCGCGTTGCTCAGATCGGCTACCGACCGGCGCCAGTTGTCCAGGTATTCTGCAGCCTGGGCTTCTGCCTGGGCCAGCTTGTCCTGGAGCTCTTCGGGGCCGCCCCCGCCGTTGACTGTGCCGGCGCTTGCGTCCGTCGGCTCCAATTCGTCGCCCATTTCGCTGTCGTTCATGCTCTCTCCTGTCCTCCCTCAGACGGCGCTGCGTCAGCCGCTGCCCCAGGCTGCCGACCAGACCGTTCGCCTACATCGTACCAGTCGCCCACCAGGTCGCTCATCAGGCTCGCTACGTACCGGACGGCGCCGATCGTGTGATCGTAGGTCATGCGCAGCGGGCCAACGACGCCCAAGAGGCCGCTTGCGCCGCCCTCCACGCCATAGCGCGAGAGCACGAGCGCCAGGTCCGTAAACTCGTGCCAGCGTCCCTCGCCGCCGATAAGCACCTGCACGCCGCCGATCTGTGGTGGGGCCGCCGTGGACACGATGCTGTGGAGTGACGGCCCCTCGATGGCTTGCACGATGTCACGCGCCTGACCGCCCAGCGCAAACTCCGGCTCGTCCAGGATGTGCAGCAGCCCGTCCCGGTACAGCGCGTCTTCGCCCTGGCGGTCCACTGCCGACATGATTTGCCCCACCACTCGCAGGATCAGGCGGCCCATGTGCCGGCTGGATTCGGGCAACCGCCGAATCTCGTGCTCGATCTCGCCCGCGCGCTTGCCGCGGAACCGGTCGTTAATCTCGTTCGACAGCCGGCTGAGCTGCTCCTGCTCGACGACCTCGTCCAGGGTCAGCATTTGCTGCTTAACCGTGCCGCCCAGCAGCACCAGGACCATCAGGATCACGTTGTCGCGCAGGCTGATCAGCTCCAGATGCTTGAAGCGGCTCTCGTGAGATCGCGGGGGCGTCGCCAGTGCAGCCTTGCGCGTGGTGTGTGCCAGCACCGCCACGGCCAGCCGCACCCACTGGTCCAACTCGAGCCGCGCCTGGTGAAACTGGTGGCTGATCATGTGCTGCTCGGGCAGCGGCAGCTCGGTCTCGCCCAGCAGGTGCTCCACAAAGTAGCGGTAACCGGACTCGGTCGGGATACGCCCGGCGGAAGTGTGCGGATGCGTGAGGTAGCCCATCTCCTCGAGCGCGGCCATCTCGTTCCGGATGGTCGCCGGGCTGATCTCCAGTCCGTAGGACTGGACAAACGTCTTCGAGCCGACCGGCATCCCCCGTTCGACGTAGGAACGGATGATGAGGCCCAGCACGGCCTGGCGCCGTGGGGTCATGTCCGGGTTCGGTCTCGGGTCCACGTTTAGCACTCGAAATCCACCTTTTGGCACTCATTAGCACTCGTGTAGCGAGAGTGCTAAAGGCACGAGCAAAATGATAGCACGAAGGGGCGGGGGTGTCAAAATGCTGGCCATTAATCCGTCGCGGTGCGAGGGTGACGAAACTGTTACGCGCATGGCGTAGCAACGGGTGTATGCTGACATTGTTCAGTTCTCTTGCGCGCGCCATAGGAGGTGTACATTGAACGTTCACCGCCCGGCTGTTTTCCTCGTGATTTTCGCCCTCTGCCTGGTCGCGGCCGCGTCCACGGCACCGGCCCTCGCCTTGGCTCCACCCGATCCCACCGCCCCACCCGGCTGGACCACCTCCTGCATCTACTGCCCGAAGCGGTTCGACGCGCCTGGCGAGCACTACGTCGCGATCGACGCGGCCGGCCACCCCCACCTCGCTTACGGCGGCGACGCGCTCTACTACGCGCTGCGCGATGAAGCGGGCTGGCACACGGAGACCGTCGACAGCACCGCCGGCACAGGTGTGCGGGCCAGCCTCGCGCTCGCTCCGGGCGGGACGGTGGGCATTGCCTACTACAGTCGGGCCAGCGGCGCCCTTATGTTCGCGCGGCGGGTGGGGCAGGCCTGGGAGACCGAAACCGTCGACCTGGCAGGTGACTTAACCCGCGCCCGTCTCTCTCGCCGCAGATTCGTCGGGTCGCTTTCACATCGCTTTCCTGGCCTGGCGCAGCGCGCCCGAAGCGACGTTCGCGATGATCAAGTATGCCTATCGCGATGCGCAAGGCTGGCACAGGTCCGACGTGACGGCCTCGCCGCCGAGTGTGGTCGACATGTCGCTGGCCGTCTCGCCCGGCGGCATGCCTCACATTGCCTATAGAGATGAAGACGGCGCCCTGAGGTACGTCTACCGGCAGAACGACACATGGCAGAGTCGCCCGCCCATCGCGCAGGAAATCTGGAATGGGGCGCTGGCCCTCGCTCTGGATACTGACGGGATGCCGCATATCCTCTACTCGCACTATCCGACCAACGATCCCTACGATGCCAACAAGATGCTCGACTACGCGCACCCGGACGGTGACGGCTGGACGACAGAGACGGTCGACACAGGCCGGCCGTTCGAGTCGCTCTCGCTGCTGGTAGACGGCGCCGGCTTGCTCCACGCGGCCGCCACCAGCTTGGCCTATTCGTCAGCGCCTGGCGCGGAAAAGCCCTTCCCGGGCTATGCTTGGTACGCATGGCGCGACGCGGACGGCTGGCACCTCGATGCGGTAGAGCAAGCCGGCTACGCTGCCGACCTGGCCTTGAACCCACAGGGCGAGGTCCGCTTCGCCTTCTTCCTCGCCGGCACCACACTCAACGTGGCGCAGCCGGGGCCGCTGGGCGGGTGGCACGCGGAGACGGTCGACACGCAAGAAGCGCTGTCGGGCCCCATCGCGCTGGCCGTGGACCGGCAGGGCAAGCCTCAGGTCGCGTACCGGGGGGATGGCCTTTACCATGCCGTACCGGCGCCGGACGGTTGGCAGCGCGAGGCGGTCCTCGAGCTCGGCGGGGTGGCAGGACCTGGCGGTCGATTCGCTCGGCCAACCCCACCTGGCCGCCGTGGAGCAGTACCGGCCGCCCCCGTGGCAGCCGCAGCCCTGGAGCTACCGGCTCTGGTACGCGACCGAGCAGGCCGGCGAGTGGCAGCGGACCGTGATTGCGAACGAAGCCGGCCACCGGCCCGCCATCGCCGTCGATGGCCAAGACCGGGTCCATCTCGCGTACATCTATGCACACCCCGAGGCAATGGACAGCGAGCTGGTTTACCTCCTAGACAGCCAGTCGACCGTTCTCGCGAGGAGCTGGGGCTTCGCCAGCCTCTCTCTGGCGGTCGATTCGCAGGCGAACCCGCGCATCGTGCATATGGACGGAGACTCTCGCATCACCTATCAGTACTTTGATGGCACGGCGTGGTGGGCCGAGCCGGTCGGAGCGCCGCCGGAGGCGCCGCGGTTCGACCCGTCACTCGCACTGGACGCAGCCGGGCAGCCCGCGGTCGCTTATGTCGAGAACCTGCCTGGAATGTATACCCGGGTGCTGTTCGCCGTGCGCACGCCGGCCGGGTGGGCGGTCAAGACCGTCCTGCAGGAGGACTTCGGCGCGGACTACGTGCCCGGCAGGGGCGTAGGGGAAGAAATCTGCCTGGTCTTCGACACGTCAGGCAAGCCCCATCTCGTCTTCGTGCGCGACGGGCAGCTCCAGCACGGCTGGCGCGGCCCGGCGGGGTGGCAGTTCGAGAACGTCGACCCCTCGGCCGTCCCGGCCGGGTTTGATCTGGCGGCAGGAACGGATGGCCGGCTTCTCGTCGCCTATATCGACTCCTTGAGCAACGACGCCCGTCTCGCCGAACTCGCGCCTCGTCCTCCAGAGCGCAGCAGGCTCTTCCTCCCCGTGATCGTGAGGTGACGTATGAAGGCGAAATTCCTGCTGATGACGTTCATCCTCGGGGCGGCGCTCGGCTTCGCCGGCCTGCCTGCGCTGGCACATCGTGCCCCTGCCCCGGGCCAGGCCGCTGCGGAGCCAACGTCCGGGCGGTGGGAGCTGATCTACGAGGAGCACGGGCTCCGTATCGACCCGCCGGGGGAACGCGCGCTTGTCGTGGATCGTGCCGGGGTAACCCATGCGGTGTACGGCGGCTCGGGGCTGTACTATGAGCGCCGTGTGGGCGATACCTGGCAACACGAGGTCGCGGATCCGGCGCCCGCCGCCGGCAACGGCGCTTCTATCGCGGTTGATCTTTCTAACCAGGTGCATGTCTGTTATCTGTTCGGGGAACCAGCAGAGTTGCGGCATGCCTGGCGTGACGCGGCCGGCTGGCACAGAGAGACCGTCACGACAGCCATCGATTCAAGCCGTCGCTGTTCCATCGCGGCGGGAGCGGGAACCTCCCTGGGTATCGCGTTCCGTGGCCCTGGAGGCGAGGTGATCTACGCGTATCGGGATACGACCTCATGGCACCGAGAGACGCTGGCCACCGGCCTCTATCCCGACAGCTTCTCACTGCTGATCGACGGCACCACGCCGCTGCTGGCTGTGAGCGGACAGGGGCTCTATTACTTCTACCGCACCACGGCGGGATGGGAGCAGGAGAAGGTGGCGGACGTCGCGTACAGCGCATCGATAGCGGCCGGCGGCGGCATCTTGCGGATCGCGTACCCGAAATCGGAGGAGCTGGCGCTTGCAACCCGCTCGGGCGGGAGGTGGCAATCCGAGACGGTCGCGACGGGCGAGGGAATTTTCGAAGCATCGCTGGCGGTGGATGCCGGGGGCAACCCGCACGTTGCCTACTACAACGGCGCGTCCGAACATACCCTTATGATTGCCAGCCGGGATTCCGATGGCTGGCACTCCGCACCCACCGGAAGCGTCGCGAGCAGGAACACGCCACACGTATCGCTCGCGCTTCGAGGCGAAACGCCCGTGCTTGCCGAGTGCAAGGAGTGCGACGGTTATTACCCGATCGCCGATAAGGCGCAGGTCGACGTAACAGTGCTGGACACGGCGGGCGCGACCACCGAGACCCTGGCCGCCGCCTACTTTGTAGGGCAGAAGCAGAAGCTGGCGATGCAAGGGGACGGCACGGTCCACCTCGTCTATTCGGACAGCCGGTACGACAACCCGCTCTACCTTAGGCAGGACAACGGCTCGTGGAAGCGTGAGACGATCGCGGGCGCCTCGGTCACGGACGCGCTCGCACTCGACAGCCACGGCCGGCCGCACATCGCCTTCGCGGACGCGCAGGGGGTGCATCACGGCGCTTGGGATGGGTCCGTGTGGCATTTCGAGGCAGTCGCGCCCTCCCCGGCGGCCGATCCTGCCCTCGCCCTGGACGCGCAGGACGGGCCGCACCTCGCCTGGACAGACGATACCGGGCTGCAACTCGGCTGGAAGACCGGCGGACAGTGGTCGCGCGAACGAGCGGCAGCAGGATCCGTGCAAGCGCCCGCCATCGGCATCGACGCATCCGGAACCACCCATGTCAGCTATAGCGACGCGAGCGGCCTGCGTTATGCCTACAAGTATGATGGCCGCTGGTTCCGCGGATACCCGGCACCGCTGCGTGCGGTAACCGGGCCCGCGGCGCTGGTGCTGGATACGCCGGGTGCCTCCTATCTCGGTCTTCTCGCGACGTGTTACATGCCGAACGGCGACGTGCTGAGCCAGCCTGGGGCCGCGCTGCGCATGGGGCGGGAGTGGCGGTTCGAAGAACTAGGAGAATGCTCTTACGCCGCGGGTGCGGCTTCGCTGGCCGCCAGCGGCGACGGCGAGGTGCGCGCTGCGTACGGGATAGGGGCTTTCCCGTACGAGCTCCGCTACGCGCGGCGAGTGGCGGGCCAGTGGCAGGCCGAGACGGTTTACCGGTCAGAGCGCCAATGGGACATCCTCCAGCAGCTTCCGGCCTCGCTCGCCCTGGATGGCACGGGTCGGCCGACCATTAGCCACTACAACCCTGACACACTCGGCCTGGCAATCTTCCGCTGGGTAGAGGCCCCCGCTACACCTACGCCCACGCCCGGCCCGACCCAGACGCCCTCCCTCACTTGCCTGACGCCCACGCCCGCGGCCCCTTACACGGGCGTGCCGCCCGCGTCTGGCGCGGTTCAGCGCCAGGTCGTTCACTGCGCCGATGACGCCTACGTGCGCGTCGACACGGACCTCATTCTCTACGACGCGGGGTACGTGCGCATGGGGGCGCGTAATGACGGGTCGATCCCCTACGTCTCGGCCTTCCTGTTCCGCGACGTGCGCGTCCCGCGTGGCGCCGACATTACTTCGGCGAGGCTGCGCCTGCAGCCCGAGCTCCATTCGGAGGGGACAACTGTGGCGGTGTCGATCGCCGGCGAGCTGCACGGCCAGTCCGGCGACTTCAACCCGAACAACTGGTGGCCGCAGGACCGCCCCCGCACCGTTGCGCGTGTCGGCTGGACCGTGCCCGCGACGCTCACCACCCCGGTGGACTCGCCCGACATCGCCGCAATCGTCGAGGAAATCGTCGCCCTGCCCGGCTGGAAACCGGGCAATAACATTGCGATCCTGGTCGATGCCATGGAAGGGACTAATGCGTGGATCAACTGGCATGCGTACGATGGAAAGCCGGCAGCCGCGGCCCAGTTATCGCTGAGCTACCAGCCGAAGTAGGGGCCGCCGAGCCGGGACTGGCAAAAATCTCGCTAGAAAGTTGACTTAGTGTCTATCCGAAAACTCGTTAGGATGCCAAACGCCGCAACAAGAGCATCCTGAGCGTAAGCCCGAAGGGCTGTAGTCGAAGGATGCGCTGTGCGTTCCAGCCTGTCGCATCCTTCGACTACGCTCAGGATACTCACGCTCTGATAGATTTACGGACACGCTTTTAGTACGCGGCTTTGTCGAAAAACGCCCTGAGTCCCGTGCGGATGATAATCTTGAAGTCGAGCCAGAGGGACCAGTTCTCGATGTACCACAGGTCGTACTTGGTCCGCTCCGCGATGGAGGTGTCGCCGCGCAAGCCGTTGATCTGCGCCCAGCCCGTGATGCCGGCCTTTTCGCGGTGCCGCTCCATGTACCGGGGGATGCTTTGGCGGAACTGGTCGACGTACGAGGGTTGCTCGGGACGCGGGCCAACCAGGCTCATGTCGCCCATGAGCACGTTGATGAACTGAGGGAACTCGTCGATCGAGGTCTTGCGGATCAACGCACCGATGCGGGTGCGCCGGGGGTCGTCCTTTGTGGTCCAGTTGCCCAGCCGTTCCGCATCCGCCCGCATGGAGCGGAACTTGAGCATCTTGAACGGCTTTGCGTCCAGCCCCATGCGCTCCTGGACGAAGAAGACGGGGCCCGGCGAATCCAGCTTGATCACGACGGCGGTCAGAAGCATCAGCGGAGCCGTGAAGAGCAGGAATAGGCCGCTGAAAAGGATGTCGACCGCCCGCTTGAGCGTCAGCTTCCAGCCCCGCAGCGCCACATCGCGGATGGTCAGCAGGGGCAGGCCCGCCAGGTCGCTGATCGTGACTTCGGACGCCATGATCTGGAACACGTCGGGGAAGACGCGGATGCTCACCTTCTCGCGCTCGCACTGGGAGATAATACCGACCAGTTCCTGGTGCGTCGCCTCGGGCAGGCCAATGACGACCTCGGCAATCTGGCAATCTTCGATCACCCGGGGCAGGTCTTCGACGTGGCCCAGCACCGGCAGGCCGAGCACCTGGTCGGTTCCGCGTGCATGGCCGCCCGTGCCGTTCGTCCCCGCATCCGCAAAACCGACCACCTGGTAACCCAGCCCCGGCGTCTGCTGCATCTTTTGCAAGATCATCCGGCCCACTTCGCCCGTGCCGACGATCAGCACCCGCTCCGCGCCCACGCCCCGCCGCTGGAGCCAGCGGTGGATCCGGCTGTGGATGGCCCGGCCGCTCGTGATGGTGACGAGTGAAACGGCCCACGCGATGAGCATCAAGGCGCGCTGGAACTGGAGGGTGTCTTTGAGCGCGAAGGCGATAAATGCCACCGCAATCAACGCGGCCACCGTGATGGCGCCGATCAGGCGGTAGATTTCGTCGAGAAGCAGCAGCGCATAACGCCGGTGATAGAACTTGTAGAAGAAGAAGACGACGACCGTGCTGACGGCCAGCGTTGTCCCCAGCGCGAAATAGTCGACAAACGGGCCGATGTCGGGGCCGCGCGTGGCCAGGCGGATCAGGTACGCGATGAAGAACGCCAACCCGCTCATGGCCAGGTCGACGACGACGAGAGAGAGATTGTACACCACGCGCGGGCGTCTCATCTCGGACGCCCCCCTGCGGCCGGCGCGGCGTACTGGCCCCGCCAGCGGCGCAGCGACAGGTCCAGCCAGCCAAAGAAGCCGACTCCGCCGCGCACGAGCCAATCCAGCCAGAACGGAGTGGTGGCGCGGTAGTGCTTGTCGTAGAAGATGTTCATCGCCCGGTAGAACTCGACGCGCGCCTTGTACGAGAAACGACTGGCCGCCTCCTTCACGTGCAGCACGGTGACCCGGCCGTTGTACCAGACCTCCCAACCGCAGTCGGTGATGCGCTTCGCCCAGTCCAGGTCTTCGCCGTACATGAAGAAAGCGTCGTCCAGCAGGCCCGCCGCCGCAATCGCCTCGGCCCGCACGAGCATGAACGCGCCCACGATGGCGTCCACTCGGGCCACGGCGTCGAGGGGTAGATACGTCAGGTTGTAACGCGCGAACCGCCGGCTCTGCGGAAAGAGACGGTCGAGGTAGAGCATGTGATAGAGCGAAGTCTGCGGCGTGGGAAACGAGCGCCGGCAAGCCTTGTCGAGCGAGCCGTCGAGCCGCACGAGTCGCGGGCCGGCCACGCCGGCCTTCGGCCGGCTCTCCAGGAACCCGACCATCCGCGCCAGGGCGTCAGCGGGCAAGACGGTGTCCGGGTTGAGCAGGAGCGCGTGCCGTGGCAGCAGGGCTGGGGTGAGGCCCGCGCTCGCCTCGTCTGCGAAGCCGTAGAGGCGGAGGCCCTGGTTGTTGGCGGCTGGATACCCGGCGTTCACCTGGTTGGCGATCACCCGCACCTGGGGAAAATCCCGGCGCACCATCGCCACGCTCCCGTCGGGCGACGCGTTGTCGACCACACACACGTCGACGACCAGAGCCGCGGGGGTTTGGGCCGCGTTCCTCGGGCGCCAGGCGCGCCATATCTGTCTGGCTGGCAAAGACAGAACGTAAGCAATCGCGCAGCAGATCACAAGTGTTGTAATTTACTATAATGACCGCGAGATCGGGGCAAGCGGAGACCGTTGCGTCCATTGTGCAAGACATTATACACGTCCCGATGTTAAGGGTCAATTGTCGTAACGAAGCCGTCGCAGGTGGTCCGTCCATCAGTTACCGGCGGTACGGCGTGGCTGCGCTGGTGATTTGTGCTACAATAACGTTGGTTTGTGGGCGCAGCCGTAATGAACAGAGAGGGGTGGAGGGTCGATGCAGATACGAGGGCGAACAATGGCGGCGTTATTGCTCATCACCCTGTTCGCATCGTGGGCCGCGGTCGCACCCTCGCCCGCGCCCGTCTACGCAGCAGCGCCCGCGCCTGTCCAGACATGCACGGAGGTCGTCACCAACGGCGGCTTTGAGACGACCGGCGGCTGGCAGTTCGGCGCGAGCGAGGTTCCCGCGCAGGTTGTGACCTCCACGGCCCACTCGGGCACGCACTCGCTTCAACTCGGCATCACCGGCGGGGCCAATAGCGAGAGCTACTCCTCTGCACGCCAGACCGTCACGATTCCCCCCGGCGCATCGCAGGTCACCCTGTCGTACTGGGTTTACGCCCAAGCCAACAACCCGTCGGCAGGCGACACGATGGAATTGGCGCTTTTGAGCGAGGACGGCTCGGTGGTGCTGGCCAAGCCATGGGAGTCGCACAGCGACAACCGCGTCTGGAACCAGATGGCCTTCGACCTGAGCTCATGGCAGGGCCAGACCATCCAGCTTTACTTCAACGTCTATAACGACGGCAAGGGCGGCAAAACCTCGATGTTCCTCGACGACGTATCGCTGACCGCTTGCCCCGTCGCCCCCACGACCGGTACACCGACGCCCACCGGCGCCCCCACGGCCACCCCGACCGCCACCTTTATCCCGGCGACTGCGACGCCAAGCCCTACGCCGGGTTGCACAGACCTGATCCGCAACGGCTCGTTCAGCAGCGGCCTGAGCGATTGGGAGACGGCCGGCGATCCCGGCAGCGTCACGCTCTCCACGGATCCTGTTTACAGCGCACCCAGCGCGCTGCGACTGGGCTCGCTGGACGTTCCGCTCAGCGGGCTGGCGACGGCACGACAAAGGGTGACCATCCCATCCAACGCGCCTGCCGTCACGCTTGACGTCTGGATCCTGACACAATCTCAGCCGGGCGCCGGCGCCGACTACCAGGAGATAGCGCTGCTCAACGCCACGGGCGGCCTGCTCTACGTGCCCTACCGGGGCCCGGCCAACGACAACGCCTGGGTGCGCCTGCAGTTCAACCTGGCCGCGTTCGCCGGGCAAACCGTCTACCTGCGCTTTGCGGTGAACAACGATGGCGGCGACGGACGCACGGTCATGTACGTCGATGACGTCCGCTTGACGGCTTGTAGTTCCGGGATAACACCCACGGCCGCGCCGACCTGGACCTTCACGCCCGCACCCGCTCTCCCCACCTGGACCCCGGCTCCCACCTGGACGCCTGAGCCGCCGGCACCGGTCACGCCCATGGGGCCGGTCGTGCCGGTTATGCCGGCCGGCTGCGCCGAGCTGACGCAGAACGGTGGATTCGAAGCGGGGCTGGCAGGCTGGGTCCCCGGCGCCAACCCTGTCAGCCCGGCTGTCGTCACGTCGCCGGTGCTGGCGGGCGCGTACGCCGCACAGATGGGGTCACAGGTCGAAAACGCCAACAGCTACTCGTCGATCCGCCAGACGGTGACCGTGCCGGCCGGCTTCGCACGTACCTTTGTTAGCTTCTGGACCTACACCTGGGCCGAATTGCCGGCGGGCGCCGACCGGCAGCAGTTCGTCTTGCTGGGACCGGGCAACGTCGTCTGGGCGGCACCCTGGAAGGTGCTCGAGAATGGGCAGGCTTGGGAACAGCATATCTTCGAGCTGGTGGGGGTCGGAGGGCAGACGTTCGACCTCTATTTCGGGGTGGTCAACGACGGAACGGGCGGGCGCACGGCGCTCTACCTCGACGAAGTGCACTTGTGGGGATGTGGCGGCGACCTCTCGCCCGCGCTGACGACGAACGCCGCGCCGGCAGCGGCCGAGAGCGGGTTGATGGTCGACGTGCAGGGCACGCCGCAGCTCCCGCAGACCGTGCCGGTACCGCAGGTCTATCCAGTGGAGACCCTGCCGGCCCTGGTCGCGCCCGAGGAAATCGCGGGCGCGGCGGCCGAAATGGTTCCGACGGCCGAAGCCCAATGGACTGTCGTCGCAATCGGCGGCGCAGCCCAACCGCTGCAGGGTGCCGGAGTCATTTCGTCTGGCCAGGCGATACCTGGGGGCACGCCCTTGGCAGAGATCCCGGCAGGCGCGGTCGCGGTGCCGGGCGCGCAGGCGACTGCCACGCCGATCGTTACGATCTCCACGACTCCGCAGCCTGCAAGCTTCCTGAACAACCTCACCGCGCGCTGGCCGCCGAACTGGCCGCTGATCCTGATCGGCATCATTGTCGCGGTGATTATCATTGTGCTGATCATACGTGCCCGACAGAGGTCGTAGGCGTGCGGCGCCGCAGGCTGCTGCACGTTCAGACACGAGCGGAGCATACCTGGGAAAGGAACGCCCCGAGTGGATTGGACCCTATACCGAGACGAGAGCGGGTTTGACGCGCTCAAGGACGAGTGGAACGGGCTGCTCAAGCGCAGCCGCTTTGATACGATTTTCCTGACCTGGGAGTGGCAGACAACCTGGTGGCAGCATCTTGGGCGCAGCCGCGGGCCGCTGTATATCCTGGCCGGGCGCGACGCCGGGGGCGGGGCGGGCCCGGGTCCACTTGTCGCAATCATCCCCCTCTACCTCCAGGAAGACGGCGGGCAGGTCCTCCAGGTGGTCGGCTGCATCGAGGTGTCAGACTATCTCGACCTGATCATCGAGTCGGGGCGTGAAGAAGAGATCTACCAGGACTTTCTGAAATGGCTGGCCGGCCCCGACGCGCCCCAGTGGGACAGCGTCGACCTGTGCAACCAGCCGGGCGTCTCGCTGAGCCACACCCGCCTCCCCGAGCTTGCGCTGGCCGCGGGGTGCGAGGTCGAGGTGTTCCAGGAGGACGTCTGTCCCATCATCGCGCTGCCCAGCCCCGCCGCAGGCCAGGACGGTGTGGCGGCTGCCTGGGAGGCGTATCTCGAGACGCTGGACAAGAAGGAGCGGCACGAAATTCGCCGCAAGCTGCGCCGCCTCGAACGCGAGGCGCCCGACGCCGAGGTCAGGTACGTCGACGGCACGGGCCAGAGCGCTGCCGACCTGAACGCGGCCGTCGACGCCTTCATCGGGCTGCACCGCAACAGCCGCTCGGACAAGCATGCGTTCATGACGCCCGAGATGCAGGCGTACTTCCGGGCGATTGCCGAGGTCCTGGCCGCCCAGGGCTGGCTCCAGCTCTCGTTCCTCGAGATCGGCGGGCAGGCGGTGGCCAGCTACTTCTGCTTCGACTACGGCGACGAATCGAGGCGCGACATCCTGGTTTACAATTCCGGCTATGATCCGGGCGGCGTGCCCCAGCTCAGCCCCGGCTGGGTGCTGCTGGGCCGCGTGATCGAGCACGCCATCCGCCTCGGCCGGCGCAACTTCGATTTTCTGCAGGGCGACGAGGATTACAAGCATCGCTTTGGCGGCGTGGACACGCCCGTGTTCCGCACGATCATCCGGCGAAAGCACCTTCGGGCGTCAGCGAATCCCGAAGATCTCGCAGGCAACTAAGATGCGCGTCATCGCAGGTTCTGCCAAAGGCCGCACCCTCGCGGCCGTGCCCGGTGACAGCACTCGGCCGATTACCGATCGGACGAAGGCGGCGCTCTTCAGCATCCTGACGTCGGCGGAGATGGTCGAGGGGAAGCGCTACCTCGACCTGTTCGGCGGGACCGGCGCGGTCGGCATCGAGGCGCTCAGCCGGGATGCGGCGGAAGCCGTGTTCTGCGAGCGCGATCGAAAGGCCCTCGAGACGCTCCGGCGCAATCTCGGGGACACCGGGCTCGCAGAGCACGGCAGGGTTGTCCCCGGCGACGCGTTCGCCTATCTCGCGCGCCCCGACCTCCAGCCGTTCGACGTCATCTACCTTGCGCCGCCTCAATACAAAGGGATGTGGTTGAAGGCGCTGCAGGCGGTGGACGAGCGGCCCCAAATCCTTGCGGCGGGCGGGCTCGTGATCGTGCAAATCTTTCCCAAGGAATGGAACGAGCCCACGCTGGCGCACCTCGTGCAGATCGACCGCCGCCAGTACGGCAGCACCGCGCTGCACTTCTTCGCGGCCATGGCGAGGACCGAATAGCACGCCCATGCAACTGATTGAACTGATCACCGCTGTCTTGCAGCGCGGGTGAGTGTCTATTCCCGTTTCACTGACGAGGCTCGTTCATTGATCGACCCAGAATCCCCTGCCGCCGCGACGATCACCCGGCGTCACGCCTGGTATCTCGCCGCGCGGCCGCGTACGCTGCCCGCTGCCGTGGCGCCGGTGGTGGTGGGCACGGCGTTGGCGCTCGCCGACCGGCTGTTTGATCCCTGGGCGGCGCTGGCCGCACTGCTGGCCGCGCTGCTGCTGCAAATAGCTTCCAATTTCGCCAACGACCTGGGGGATTTCGTCAAGGGCACAGACACCCCCGAGCGGGTCGGGCCGCTCCGGATGACGACCGCGGGCATCCTGTCCGCGTCCGACGTCAAGAAGGGCATCGTCGTCGTGCTCGCCCTGGCGGCCGTCTGTGGGCTCTACCTGATTCGGGTCGGCGGGTGGCCCATTCTGGCGGTGGGGTTGATCTCCATGCTGGCCGCGGTGGCGTACACGTATGGGCCACTGCCGTTCGGCTATTTCGGGCTTAGGAGACGTGGCGACGTTCATCTTCTTTGGCTTTGTCGCCGTGGTTGGAACATACTACACGCAAGCGGCTGCGGCCGGATCGCCGGGGGCGCCGCTGCTCGTCTGGATCGCCGCCGTACCGATGGGCGCGCTCGTCACGGCAATCCTGGTCGTAAACAACGTACGGGATGCGGACACCGACCGGGCCGCAGGCAAACGAACGCTCGCGGTGGTGCTGGGGCGCCAGGGCGCGCGGGTCGAATACGTCGTCATGCTCGCCCTCGCCTACGCCGTGCCCCTCATCCTCTGGCTCGGCTTCAGCATGCGCCCCTGGGTGCTGCTGCCGTTCCTCACGCTGCCGCTGGCCGTGCGTCACGCCCGCGACCTCTGGACGGTGCTGGGCCCGCGCTTGAACAGGACGCTCGGCGGCACGGCCCAACTGGCCGTGCTGTATGCGCTGGCGTTTGCCGTCGGGCTCATTCTGTGATCCTGGCCGTCATCCAAGCGAGGTAACGAGGCGGGCCACCGAGGCGGGAGCCGTCCACAAAACGCTCCGTAGCTGAACGCAGGCCGCCCCCATCTGCCAGCACCAGTCCACATCGCTTTCCGAGGTAATGCCGCCCGCTGCCACAATTGGGAGCCCGAGCTCGAGTGCATGGACTGCCCGCAGCGCGCGCAGCGTGAACGGGAACGCCGCGGGTCCCCCAATACGCCCTTCGACCAACTGGCCGCCCGGAGCCGGCGCAGCGGCTTGTGGCGCCGCAGCCACGACAAGTGCATCGGCGCCCGCCCCGGCCACTCCCTCGGCGAGCGGCGCGGCCTGGGCGGCCCGCAGCTTCACGAGGACGGGCAACTGGCTCCCGCGCTTGAGGTTGGCGATCCAGTTCGCGGCCTCATGGGGCGAGGCGCCGCCGGCAGTTGCGCTTCGACGCCCGCCACCCCGACATCTTCCAGCCGTTCGGCCACGCGCAGCCAATCCTCCGGTGCGGCGCCGGAGAGCGCGACGATCACGGGCAGGCCCGAGCGCATCCCAGCGCTGCACGTCGTCGCGGAACACCCGCCGCAAGCCGGGGTTGTGGTCGCCCGTGTTCAGGATGAAACCGCCCGGTATCTCGGCGAGGCGCGGGCCGGGGTTCCCGCGGCGCGCCTGGAGCGTGAGCGGCGGGGTGACGAACGCGCCGAACCACGCCGGCTCGACGCCGGGCGGCCATGCCTCGCCCCAGCCCACCGCACCACTGCCCAGGATGAACGGTGAGGCCAGGGGCAACCCTGTTTTGCTGTTCGGCGCAAGGTCTATCATGCCGTTTCGTAACCACGCAGAACCGCAGAACGGCCGCGCCATGAACGAGTTCATGGGCCCCGGTTCGTTGGTGCCGGATGGTTATCTACTCCCTTCCGCGTTCCACAAGGTCAACCAGGTCAAAGACGGGCCCGCGCAGGCACACCCTCCGCCGGCCTCCAGCCACATCGGCCACGCACGCCTGGCACGCGCCCATGCCGCACAGAAAGTCACTGGGATAAATCGCCTGGGCGAAGCCAGGGGAGAGGGCATAGCGCGCCTGGCGCACCGTGTCGCCGAGCGCCAGGTATGCGTCGACGGGCAGCGCTGCGCACAGCACGTCGGCCCACGGCAGCAGGTCTGACAGCGTCGACATGAGCGGGCGCACGACGGCTGCGCGCCCGTCGCTGGTCACCAGGTGGTATTCCACCCCCGCGGGCAGCCGCGCGGCAGGCAGGGCGTCGCGCACGCTTTGTGCCCCGGCGACGAAGGTCACGGCGAGGCCCGCCGCGTCGGCCCAGGAAATCAGCGGCAGCAGGCTCCACGAATGAGGCCCTTCGCCCACGCAGAGCACGTTACGCACGCCCGGCCCGACCGAGAAGCCCAAGCCAATGGGACCAAGGCAGTCGATCTCGGCGCCCACCGGCGCGACGCGCAGCCACGCGTTGCCCCAATCCGTAGAGGGTGGGATGCGTATTGTGAACTCCTCGGCACCGAGTGCGACCGGATAGAAGGTCCGGCGGAGATAGGGCGACAGGGTCGGTCCGGGCTTCACGAGGACGGGCTGGCCGGGTGCCAGCTGCCGCGCCAGGTCGGGCGCCCGCAGCAGCAGCTCGAGGGCCGGGCCGGCGGGCCGGCGGTCGACGAGGGTGGCATTGGCCTGGATGAGTGACATGGAGGAAGGATACAGGAAAGGGGTGCGGGCGTCAACGCGAAACGGTGAAGCGGGTGCTTTCAGTTCGAGGGCGGAACCATCGCTTGACGCGTGACGTGCCCGGCACTTGGCAAGTGCCGGGCACGTTGACGATGCGACTCTCATCGCGGAAAGGGCGCAGGCTGATCGACTGCGCTTACCGGACCACCGACACCGTCACCGAGCACGGCGGGGGATAGTTCGAAGTTTGGTCCACGACCGTCACGCGGATGGTGTAGACGCCGGGCGCCAGGATGCCGGTGTTGAGCGCTCCCAAGGTGCCCTGCCAGACGGGGAACCCGCCGCCGAAGAACCACACCCAATCGGTCGGATTCGCGCCCTTCCCATACTCCAGCTTGTAGAACTTGAAGTTCTCATGCGTGGCGTTGCCCTTCACCGTCAGCCAACCGGTCACCTGCTGGTTCTGAAGCGGCGACGTGATCACGGCCCGCGGGTCCGAGCAAACGGCCGGCACGACGACGACGGGCGGCAAGACCTGGCACGTCGGAGGCGTACACGGCGGGGGTGGCGGGGGCGGCACCGGGCAAGGCGCGGGACCAGAGCATGGCCCGGGCAAGGGAGCCGGGACCGGCTTGGGCGGCACGGGCCTGGGTGTCCAGCAGCGGGTCGGGTAGATCACCAGCACGGTGCCCACGTAGATGCGGTCGATGTTCCGGATGTTGTTCCACTGCTGCAGTTGCCAGACGGACACCCCGTAGCGCGCCGCGATGCTTCCCAGGGTATCGCCGCGAACGACGCGATGGTAGACGACCGGACAGGCTGCAACGGCCGAACTGCTGGCAGACGCTGCCGGCACGATAAAGGCACTGAGCAGCAGCACGACTGCCAGGCAGACGAGAAAGACGTTACGCCGCGTCTTCATGGTGACACCCCCTTCATGGAGTCGGATTTCCGTCAAATAAATGACCTATGCGATTGTAGAACACTTTTCTCAGAAACACAAGTACCAAAACGCGGGATTGACATAGCATGCGCGGGCGAACAGCCCGGTGCGCAACACGCGTCCATGCTCTGCGTATAGGTCCAATACAAAGGGACAAGGTTTAGGGACGAGGCGCCCGAAAGGCGCCTCGCCCAAACGTGACAGGCATATTTCACGGAGCTGACTCATGGACATCAACATGACGACGACTGCGAGCGAACTGTACGGGTTTCGGGTGACCCGAAACTTGGGGATCGTGCGGGGTATCACGGTGCGCTCGCGCGGATTCGCCGGGCAGTTGGCCGCGGGTTTTCGGAGCATGGTCGGGGGCAAGATCCACGAGTACGTCTCGGTCTGCGAAGAGGCACGCGAGGAGGCCTTCGATCTCATGCTCCAGCATGCGGCCGAGCGTGGCGCGAACGCGGTCCTGGCCGTGCGCTACGATGCGACCGAGATGGGCGAGGCCATGACCGAAGTGCTGGCGTACGGAACCGCGGTCGTCGTCGAGAGGGTTTAGGATGACGGGCGAGCCAGAAACAGTACGGGCGGCTGTCGAAGCGCTGTACGACCGGGACGCGCAGCGCGAGTGGGAACGCGCGGAGCGCCACCGGACGGAGTTCGCCATCACGCGGCGCGCGCTCGCGCAGCACCTGCCGCCGGCCCCCGCCCGCGTTCTGGACTGCGGCGGCGGGCCGGGCCGTTACGCGATCGAACTGGCGCGGCAGGGATACGACGTGACGCTCTTCGACCTGTCCGCGGTTAACCTGGCGTTGGCCCGGGAGAAGGCCACGGAGGCAGGCGTGGCACTGTCCTTTGTGCAAGGCACTGCGCTCGATTTGTCGCGCTTCGCGTCCGCCGACTTCGACGCGGTGCTACTGATGGGTCCGCTCTACCACCTGCTGGCGGAAGCAGGAGCGCGAGGCCGCGTTGATCGAGGCGCGGCGGGTGTTGAAGCCCGGGGGACCACTGTTCGCTGCCTTCATTACCCGTTGGGCCGCCCATCGCGACGCCGCACTCAAGTACCCGACGGAACCCCTCGTCCATCCCGAAGATTACCGTATGATCGAAGAGAGCGGGCGGCTCGCGCCACGGGACGGCGTCCGGTTCGTGGCGTACTTCGCGCGGCCCGAAGAAGTCGAGCCGCTGGTGCGCCACGCCGGACTCGAAATCGACGAGGTGCTTGGGGTCGAGGGCGTCGTCAGCGTGCTGGAGAGTGCGGCGATCAACAAGCTCGAGGGCGAAGCTTGGGATTGGTGGCTCGAGACGAACTGGCGGGCCGCGCACGACCCGGCCCTGCTCAGTGCGGTCGAGCACCTGCTGGTCGTGGCCTGCAATCCCGCCTGGCGCACGGTCCTCGCGGGCATTGCGGCCCGACTTAACGCCGAGAACATCCCCTACACGGTCGTAGGCGGGACATGCGCAGCACTCTACGGGATGCGCGTACGCGTGAAGGACATCGACATCCAGACGACCGCTGCCGGCGCACAGCGCTTTGGCGAGCTTTTCGCCGCCAACACCGTCACCCCCGTGACGCTCAGCGACAACGGCGCCTACCGCTCGCACTTCGGCGCGTTCAGGTTCGACGGAGGCGCGGCTACGCCGGTCGACGTGGAGATCATGGGCGACCAGGAGCGCTGGCAGGAAGGGGACTGGACGGGTACAATGGCCCTGACACAGGCCCGCGTCGACCTGGATGGGACGCCGGTGAATGTGCCCTGGCTGGAGGAGGAATGGCTGGCATACGTCCGCCGAGGCAAGCTGGAGCGGGCTGCCGGACTCCTTCCCCACTGCAACCGCGAACGGCTCCTCGCACTGCTGCGGGGAGAGGTGCCGACCCAGGTCCTCTAGGCCGGCGCACCTGACACATGGGTGAGGCTCGTGCATGTGCAGTAAGGAGGGTGCATGAACGATACAAAGAGTTCAGCCACGCCGGTCGACCAGGTTGTAACTGGCGAGCCGATCGAGGCACACGGTTACGTCGTGACGCCGGTCGCCCGCGTGCGCGGACGACTGGGGACGAGCGACACTGCGGACGGACGCGGGCGTTACGGTTGGGTGGCCATCCGCCCGGTCAAGGTCACTGCCACAGACCGCTCGGGCAACACCCAGGACGTGCGGATCGTAAACGTCGAGCAGCAGGCGCTGTCGGGTATGGCGGCGGCCGGGATCGCCGTCGCTGCGATAACCCTGCTCATTTCGCTGCTGGCGCGCGCCCGGCGCGGGTAGACTGCTTTTCTCAGGACTGGAGGTAAGTCATGGACGATCGCATGGCCGAATCGGCCGCAAAGGTTAATGCTCAAGTCGACGAGTTGCTGCGCCGCATGAACGCGAAGGCCGTGTTTGGCGAGCCGGTACAGCAGGGCAACGTCACGCTCATTCCCGTCGCCTCCGTGACCTACGGGTTCGGAACGGGGCAGGGCTGGGGCCGCAGCCCGAAGACGAAGGAAGGCGAAGCGGCGGCGCCGGAGGGGGAACCGAGCGAAGGCGCGGGCGCGGGTGGCGGCGGCGGTGGCCTGGTACGGCCAATCGGCTACATCAAGATCGATGAGAACGGGGCCAAGTGGGAGCCCGCCATGAACATCACCCTGGTCAGCCTCGCGGGCATCCTGATGGTGGCGTGGAACGTGTTCTGGGTGATGCGGATGATCACGTCCGTGTCGAAGGCGAAGCAGCGCGGCTGCTGCTAGCGGATCGAGTCGCGACCATTCGCGAAGCGATAGGTCCCGGTCTATCCCCGTGCCTGGCACTCGCGAAGTGCCGGGCACGTCGCCTCGTTCGCACCTTGTTATAGCCTAGACCTGCACGACGACCCCCGTTCGCGCACCGATTCCCCGCAAGGTCAGGCCCTCATTCGCCACGCTTACCGCTGCACGGCCCCAGAGCACGGCCGGCTGCCGTGCTGTATGCGGCAGCATCAGAGTGTCAATCGCCTCCCCACGGTTGATCACCACCAGCACC
Organism: uncultured Chloroflexia bacterium; assembly: GCA_963810095.1. Lineage (GTDB taxonomy): Bacteria > Chloroflexota > Anaerolineae > CG2-30-64-16 > CG2-30-64-16 > JALOOB01. The sequence continues at coordinate 413,708 of CAWEMM010000006.1, forward strand.
CGCCGTTCTCCCAGCACTCGCTCGAACGCGAACGCGGTTTCCCCTGCCCACAGCAACCGGTACTCGCCGAGCCGCAGCTCGGGGTGCTGGCGCCGCAGGCGCGTCAGTGTGCGCGTGAGTTCGAGCGTGCCGCGGTCCCACGTCTCGGGACGGTCCCACGGGAACGGACGACGGTTGTCCGGGTCGTCGCCGCCGCTCATCCCAATCTCATCGCCGTAATAGATGCCGGCCGCGCCGGGCATGGTGAGTTGGAACAGCGTCGCCAGGCGCAGGCGCGCCACGTCTTCGCGGGCCTCGAAGCGCAGGCGCGTCACGTCGTGGCTCGAGAAGAGGTTGTGCGTGCAGTGCGTCACCTGCGGCGCATAGAGCGCCAGGATGTGGTTGATACCCTGCAGGAACGCGTCCGTCGTCATCGTTTGCCGGGCAAAGTAGTTGACGACCAGGTCGCGGAAGAAGTAGTTCATGGTCGCATCGAACTGCGTGCCCTGCAGCCACGGCGAGGTGTTGCCCCAGATCTCGGCCAGCAGGTAGCAGTCGGGGCGCACCTCTTTTGCCGCCCGGCGGAAATCGTCCCAGAAATCGGGCACGACATGACGGGCCACGTCCATGCGCCAGCCGTCAATCCCGAACTCCCGCAGCCAGTAGCGCGTCACGTCGAGGAAGTAGGCGCGCGTTTCCGGGTTGCTCAGGTTGATCTTAGGCATGTTCAGCACGCCGTACCAGGCCAGGTAAGTCGCCTCGACCAGCGGCCCATCGTCCGTCGCGTCCTCCAGCTTCACCCCGCTCACCTCGGGGAATGTCTCCAGGAAGCGCAGGTACATCCCGCGACCCTCGGCACGCGCGGCTTCGGCCAGGTGGCGGCGGTACTTCACGCGCACGGGCCACTCCTGCACGGTGAACCAATCCTTGTAGCGTGAGGCGGGGCCGTTCTGCACGAGGTCCTGAAAGGCGAAGAAACGCGGATGACAGTGGTTGAAGGACGCGTCGAGCACGATCTTCATGCCCCGCCGGTGCAGCCCGTCGATCAGCTCGCGCAGCGCATCGTCGCCCCCGAAAGCCGGGTCGACATGATAGAAGTCCGCGGCGTCATACTTGTGGGTGGACGGGCTGCTGAATATCGGCGTGAGGTAGAGGATGTCGACCCCGAGGTCCTGGAGATAGTCAAGCTTCTGCGTGACGCCCTCCAGATCGCCCCCCTGGAACTCGAGCCAGGCCGGCTTGGAGCCCCAAGGCACGGTACCGGGTGGGTCGTTGGCAGGCTCGCCGTTCGCAAAGCGATCCGGGAAGACCTGGTAGATCACCGCACCTTTGGCCCAATCCGGGGTCTCGAAGGGCAGCAGCGTGCTGACGTCGAGCTTGAACCGGTCCAGGATTTCGACGCTGTGGTCGATGCCGTGCTGGCACCGGTACACCGGCCGGCCGTCCTGCGTGAGGAAGGCGAAGGAGTAGGTGATGCGGTCGGAGGCGGGGCGAATCAGGGCTTCCCAGTAGGTGAAGCGGGCATCCGCGGCGAACGGCTCGAGCGGGACTGCCCGCGGCTTGCCGTCATTGAAGACCAGCACGCCCTCTTTGAACGCGGGCTCAGACCAGATGCGAAACCGGACGCGGCCGTCGGCCAGCCGGTCGCAAAACGCCCGATCGTGCGGATCGTAGCGCAGGTCGAACGGGTACAGAAAACCGGCCTCGCCGTAGTACTTCATCTCGATGTCGTGCATCCCAACGACTCCTTCAACACAGCGATCTCATCACAAAGGCTCGAAGACACCTAGGCGCACCGAGCCCTCCGTGCAGCCTGGAGACTTAGTGGCTTCGTGGCTCACGAGACCTGCCCGGCAGCATGGCCACGAGCGGCAGGCCCAGCACGGGCAGCAGCGCGCTCACACTGAACGCAATGCGCAAGCTGAACGCATCGGCCAGCAGCCCCAAGGCAAGGGTGGCGGTTGCGTTCGTCAGGAACACCAGGCCCAGGTACAGACCGTTCGCCATGGCGCGGCTCTCGGGAAAGCGCTCTGAGATCAGCGCCATCATGACCGGCATGATGGACAGGGAAAAGAAGCCGAGCGCCACGAGCAGCGGGAGCCGGCCCGCGCCCGGCACGAGCATGAACGCGACCATCAGCGGCGTGGCCGCAGCCATCGCAACCATCAGCACCTTGCGCCGGCCGATGCGGTCGCTCAAGCTGCCCGCGGTCAGCGAACCCACCATGCCTGCAGCCTCGAAGATGGCGAGGGCCGCGCCCGCAAACCAGAGCGTGTTGCCTTCACTCTTCAAAAAGACCGGCAAATAGGTGCTGAGCGCGCCGGCCATGAACGAACGCACGATGGTGATACCCACCACGGGGAAGAGCAGCGGCCGCATCCCGGCTAGGGCCGCCCGCCACGGCTGCGACTGGGCCGCGGCCTGACCCGAGACCGACGAAACATGGCGCAAGCGAACGGCAAGCACGGCAGACGCGGCCAGGCCACCCACCATCAGCCACGGCGTGTTTTGCAGGCCGATCACACTGATCGCCGCGACGATCACCAGCGGCCCGACTGTGTAGCCCAGGCCGCCGCCGACCATCCACGTGCCCATCGCCCGGCCGATCCGGTTGCCCGAGCGATTGGCCGCCACAACCGGGCCTACCGAATGCAAGCCGGCGCCGCCCGCGCCCACGATGAGCAGGAGGAACGCCAGCATGGCATAGCTCGGCGCGACGCCCAGCAGACTCATGCACACGCCGGCGATGGCCGGCGCGGCGATGACGAGGACGCGCAGGTTGCGGCGGTCGGCCAGGTAGCCGATGAAGGGCTGACTGAGCGACGGCCACTGGAGAAAGACGTTGAGCAGCCCGGCCTGCGCGTTCGACAGGCTGAACTTCTCGATCAGGACCGGCAGCAGTGGGGGCAGGAACGCGGTGTACGTGTCATGCACTGCGTGGCCGAGCGTGACTGTGTTGACGTCGGCAGTTTCGAAGCGTTCTTGTGCGGCGACCGCGGCCAGGGATTCGGCTTGTGCGACGGCCATACGCCTAACGCTCGAGCAGCGCCGGCAGGTCGCCGAGCGGGCCGCGGTAAGTAGGTTCGGGGGTGGAAGGTTGGAGCGCAGTCATGGGACCCTCGACGAGGTAAGTATCGCACCCCATGTTTTTGGCGACCATGTCCATGTGCTCGTCGCCGACGACGAGACATTCTTCCGCCAGGCGGCCGAGCCGCGCGCAGACGTCGTCGAAGTAGCGCAGGTTGGGCTTGCAATACCGGCTGTTCTCGTAGGTCGTCACCCACTTGAACGGGAGGTCGACCACGCCGGCCCACCGCATGCGCTCGCGCACTGCGGCTTCGGGAAAGAGCGGATTCGTGATGACTGCCGTGTCATACCCCATGGCAACGATCTTCTCGACCACGCCCCGCGCCTCGGGCTTGCACCGCGTCACGCTCGCCAGCTTCGGGAAATCCTCCGCGTAGAATGCGTCAAATACCGGCTCCAGTTCAGCCCGCTGGCGCCCTTCGAATGGGAAGAAGGCCGCCATGAACACGTCCTGGTTGGTTGCTCGACCGTCGTTCGCCGCCATCTGCTCGGTCGCCCATAACAGCCGCTGGACGAATGCCTTCGGCTCGAAGTAGGGCGCGACGCGCGCAGAGAGTGCCTTGAGGTAAACCGGCAGGAAGTGCTCCATGCTGCTGTCGAGCAGCGTGCCGTCGAGGTCGAAAAGAATCGCTTTGTAGAGGGGCATGTGGTCGATAGACTCCTTGGCGAAGCCGGGTTCCTTGGGGAAATCCGGTTTCTCGGTGGCGCATCACCGGCGCTCGATTCGCATCTCCAGCCCATGCTTTGGCCGCAGCGTGACGCCTGGCTCGACGGGCGCGGGTGCGTCCGAGCGCAGGCGCAGGGTAAAACGCTGGGCGACGGTCGCAATGATGAGCGCGGCTTCAGTCGTCGCAAAGCCGCTGCCAATGCACAGGCGCGGACCCCCGCCAAACGGGTAATAGGCGTACCGGTGCCTGCCAGTCGATTCTTCCGAGCTGAATCGCTCGGGCCGGAAACACTCCGGCTCGGGCCAGAGGTCGGGCATGCGTTGCGTGACATAGGGGCTGGTGACCACGAGCGCACCCTTTGGAATGGTGTAGCCGCCGATCTCGTCGTCGTCCTGCGCCTTGCGAGAGATGATCCACGCCGGCGGATAGAGCCTCATCGCCTCCTGGAACACCATCTCCGTGTACTTCAGCCGTGGCAAGTCCTCGGCGGCGGGTGCGCGGCCGCCCAGCTCACGCGCCAGTTCCTCGTGCAGCTTCGCCTCGGCCTCCGGGTTGCGGGCTAAAAGATCCCACGTCCAGGCCAAAGCGCTGGCAACCGTCTCGTGCCCCGCGATCAGCATGGTCATCGACTCGTCGCGCAGTTGCCCATCGCTCATGCGCTCGCCGGAATCGTCGTCGACCGCGCGCATGAGCAGGGCGAGAAGGTCGTCAAGGCGGCATCCTTCGACTGCGCCTCGTCCTTGCGGGACGGGCTCCGCTCAGGCTGGCTGAGGGCTGCATCCACCGGAACGGTAGCATCCTCAGCGGCGCCGGCTCCTGCGGAGCCGGGCGCAGTCGAAGGATGCGGACCGCGCCGCTCGCCAATGGTCCCGTAGACCGCGCCGTCCAACACCTTCATCGCCCGCTTGTGTTTCCGATTTCCCCTCGTGGGCAGCCACTCGGGCACGACGCCAAAGGTGCGCGCCCGGCCGACGATGTGGTCGAGCACGGTGAGGGTCGCCGTCGCGAGTTCGTCCGCCTGGTCGCCGATCTCCGCGCTGAACATGGCCTTGCCGACGATTTGCAGCGCGACGTGCATCATCTCGGCTGCCGCATCGACCGGCTCCTCGTCCGCGGCACAGGCTTCCCAGCGTTCGAGCATCTTCTCGGCCGCGGACACGATCATCGGTGCGAAGGACCGCGACCCGCGTCTTGTGGAATGCGGGCTGGGCCAGCCGGCGCTGCCGCAGCCAGAGATCGCCGTCCGAGGTCAGCAGCCCTTTCCCCGTGATGGTGCTCAGCAGGTTGTACTGGAAGGTGTCCTTGCAGTAGTTCTTGTGGTTGTCCTGCAGGACATGCTTGACGCCGTCCGGCCCGGTGACCAGGTAGACGGCCAACGGCCCGACGGGATAACGCACGATCGGGCCGTAGTTGCGCGCGACCTGGAGCAGGAACGCGTGCGGGCCGTCGCGCAGGGCTTGCAGGTCGTCTAGCGGCGGGCGGCTGCCCGGGCCGGGTGGGGTCTTGAGATCGTTCATGGCAGGCAGAATTATACACCAGCCGGCGACAGTGGCCCCGAACTGGCCCGACCGGTTAGGGCGAAACAGGGCACAGGGGTGGTGCGTATAAGGGATGGAGCATAGTGTCAGCCAATCGTCGGCCAGACATCCGAACGGCTGCGGCCGTTGTGCTAAAATGCGATGCAGAACTTGTCGCTCGACAACGAGGAGTCAGGTATGACACACATCCGCCCTACATCCCGCCGGGCGCGCGGCGCGACCGTCGGCCGCGTGTTCCTGCTGGCGATGATCTTGCTGCTCTCCTTCAGCGGTCTTGCCAGCGCACAGTCCAAGACGCTCTACTGGCAGCGCTACGACCCGGACATCACCATCCTGAAGAACGGCGACTTTCGGGTCGAGGAAACCCAGGAGCTCGTCTTTACGAACGGCACGTTCCGGTTCGGGCAGCGCGAGATCCCGATCAACCGGTTCAGCGACCTGACTGACATCACGGTGCGTGAGGAAAACGGGCCGGAATACAAGTACTCTGAAGGCGACGAACCCTACACCTATCGCACCTATCAGGACAACGGCAACGTCTATATTCGCTACAACTTCCCGCCCTCGACCGACACCCGGCGCACCATCGTGGTCGGCTATACAGTCGTCGACGGCCTGCGCTATTACGCGGACAAGGGCGTAGATCAGCTCGACTGGAAAGCGATTCCGAGCGGCAACCCCTTCCCGACCCAGTCGTCGACGATCACGCTGCACCTGCCGGAAGGGGCAACGTTTACCAACTACGGCCTGTACGGCAAAGAGGGTGCCGCCAACTTCCAACCCGGGCAGCGCGACGCGACGATCAAGGTCAATGGCCCGATCCAGTCGGGCGAGGAAGTCGAGGTCGTGGCCGAGTGGCAGCACGGCATCGTTGCAGGCCAGCCGCAGCCGTGGCAGGCCGAATTGGATCAGCAAGCCGCGCAGCAAGCCCAGCAGCAGGCCTTCCGCAAGCAGTGGGGGCCGGTGTTCGACCTGGGGTTCCTGGCGGTCGGCGGCCTGCTCGCCATCGGCGGGCCGGTACTGCTGTACCTGTGGTGGTATCGCAAGGGCCGCGACGCGCCCGTGGGGCTCGTGGCCGATTACCTGCCCGAGCCGCCCTCTGACCTGCCGGCCGGCATGGTGGGCACGCTGATCGACGAGAAGGCCGACCTGCAAGATGTCATCGCAACGCTCCTGGACCTTGCGAAGCGCGGCTACCTGGAGATCGAGGAGGAGCAGAAGCCGGGGTTCTTGGGTATCGGCAGCTCGAGCGACTTCACCTATCGCCGCAAAAATATGGACGTGAGCAAGCTGCGACCGTACGAACAGCTCTTCGTTAAGGAGTTCTTCGGCAAGAAGCAAGAGGTGCAGCTCTCCGACTTGAAGAACAAGTTCTACAGCGCACTGCCGTCGCTGCGCAGCGCCCTATACAAGGACGTGGTCGAGGAAGGACTGTTCTCCCGCAGCCCTGACACGGTGCGGCAGCAGTTCGGCTGCCTCGGCGCAGTGGTGCTGGTTGCAGGCCTGTTCGGCGCCTTCGTCCTGTCGGCGTTCCTGCTACGGCTGTCGAGCTTTGCGATCTGCCTGCCGCTGGGCATTGGCCTGATCGGGATCGGGATTATCATCCTGGCCCGCTTCATGCCGCGGCGCACAGAAAAGGGCGCCGACGCGGTCGCACGCTGGAATGCGTTCAAGCGTTACCTGCAAAACCTGGAGAAGTACACGAACGTCCAGGAAGCCGGCCAGATATTTGGCGACTACATGCCCTACGCAGTGGCGTTCGGGCTGGAGGACAGCTGGATCGCGAAGTTCCGTAACGTCGAGGCGCCTCCGCCCACCTGGTGGATCCCGTGGGGCTATCCCCGGCCGTACTATGGCGGGGGCGGTTATGCAGGCGGCGGGCATAGCAGCGGCGGCGGCAGCATGCCGGTAGGGATGCCGGGCGGCGGGAGTGAAGGCGGTCCTCGGCCGTCGTTGAACGACATGTCGCGCGGCATGGGCCAGAGCCTGGCCGGTATGAGCGCCGGGCTGGGAGCGATGCTCTCGCAGGCCTCCAGCACGCTGACCAGCTCGCCCGCGCCGAGCGGCGGCAGCGGCGGTGGAGGCGGGTTCTCGGGCGGCGGTTTCTCGGGCGGCGGCGGCTTCTCGGGCGGTGGCGGCGGCGGCGGCGGCAGCAGCTTCGGATAAGAGCAGCGTAGACCTTCGGGGTTTGCTGAAACCCCGAAGGTCCGATTGAAGACAGGAGGAACAACGTGCCAGGACAGGGTCGAACACTCGGAATCATTCTGATCGTCGTGGCGCTGATAGCGCTGCTGGTAGCCGGGGTGCTGCTCGTGACGCAGGTGGCGAGCGGTGAAACAACGCCCAGCGGTGCGGTGCTGGGCCTGCTGATCGCACTCATCGTCTTCGTGCTGCCACTGGGCGGCGGCGGGTTGTACCTGCTGACCCGCGGGAAGCAGGAGGCGGCCGAGTATGCCGAGGTGGAGAAACAGAAGAAGATCCTGAACATGGTGCTGGCGCAGGGTAAGGTCACCCTGTCTGACGTGGCGATCGAGCTCGACATGCCGATCGACAAGGTCGAAGACATGGTGCGCGACCTGGTGGGCAAGAACCTGTTCAGCGGCGCAATCAACTGGAACGACGGCGTTTTGTACTCGAAGCAGGCATCGAAGATGAAGGCGGACCAGAAATGTCCGAACTGCGGCGGCCAGCTCCAGCTGGCGGGCAAGGACGTCATCGAGTGCCCGTTCTGCGGCTCGACCGTGTTCCTTTCCAATTGAGGCGTCCATGAGCTCGACGCGTGTGCAGGAGACACAGCAGTTTCCGTTCATCCTGCGGGTCTTGTGGTTCATCTTCGTGGGGTGGCACGTCACCCTCTACTGGATCTTGATTGCCTGGTTCCTCAACCTGACGATCGTCGGGCTGCCGTTCGGGTTGTGGATGCTCAATCGCGTGCCACTTGTGTTGACTTTGCGTACTACAAGAAGCTACAATGTTGCGACCGCAACGGGCGACCAGGTCACGTGGCACTATGAGAACGTGCCCCAGCATTCGTTTGTCGTGCGTGCGCTCTACTTCGTGCTGATCGGCTGGTGGTTCAGCCTGATTTACTCCCTACTGGCCTGGCTCCTGTGCGTCACGGTCATCGGCCTGCCGCTGGGGGTCTGGATGTTCAATCGCTTGCCGCAGGTGACCACGTTGATGCGGCAATAGCGCAAGGCTCACCGAGGAGAGAGTTGTATGGATCCGGTTCAGAACGCCAAGGACGAAATGGGCGGCCTGGAAAAGGCCATCGCCGGCTTGCCCGGCATCAAGGGCTATCGCGAGAAGGAGCTGCGCCGCGACGCCGATAAGCAGGTACGCGACAACCTGGCGCGGCATCTCGAAAGCCGGCGCCGCAGGCTAACCGCCCTCCAAAGTGACCTGCTGGCGTCCGGCGGGCTCGATTGGATGGACGACATCGAACGCGTCGTGGGCCGGCTGCAGCTCTTCATCGACCGGGTCAAGACGGCCTCGTACGGCTACGCGCCGCTGTTCGGGCTCAACCGCGTCGACGAGAACGACCTGGACAGGCTGGTCGGCTTTGACCAGGACCTCTACAACCAGGTGGGTCCGCTTGACGAAGCAATCGGCAAGCTGGAGCAGGCCGTGCAGGCCAACGAGGGCATTAAGGAAGCGCTGCGGGCCGTGGGCGACCTGGTATCCGCGCTGAACGAGACGTTCAATCGCCGCGCCGAAGTCATTCAAAGCACGGGCGCATAAGCATGCAAGGCGTAGAAGCGCCTGGCTTAACCTTGAGGAGGTAATCGGATGCCGCGTATTTTCGACATAGTTGAAGCGCCCGACCAGGGCTTGAACCAAATGGTGTACCGCGTGCCGACGACCGGAAGTGGCGACTTTCGGATCGGTTCACAGGTGATCGTGCGGGAAAGCCAGGCGGCCGTGTTCTTCCGGGATGGGAAGGCGCTCGACGTTTTCGGTCCCGGCCGGCACACCATCACGACCGCAAACATCCCCTTGCTGGTCAACATCCTTGGCCTGGCCTTCAGCGGCAACACGCCGTTCAAGGCCGAGGTCTACTTCGTCAACATGCGCGACTTCATCGACATGAAGTGGGGTACACCTGAACCCATCACCCTGCGCGACAAGGAGCTCGGCATGGTGCGGCTGCGCGCAAACGGCCGGTACTCGATGGCCGTGGCCGAGCCGCAGATGTTCGTCACGAAGATCGTGGGCACGCAGGGGCTGTATCAGACGAGCCAGATCGAGGATTACCTGCGGGGGATCATTATCAGCCGCCTGACCGACCTCATCGGCGAGACGATGGGCAGCATCTTCGACCTGCCGGCCAAGTTCGACGAGGTGAGCGGCGCCATCCGGGTCAAGGTATCAGACGACTTCTTGCAGTTGGGCATCCAACTCAAGCAGATGTTCCTGGGCAGCGTCAGCCCGACCGAAGAGACCCAGAAGGCGATCGACGAGCGCGGCGTCAATGGGCGCGATCGGCAACATGCAGGCCTACATGCAGTATCAGGCGGCGAAGTCGATCCGCGACGCGGCGAGCCAACCGGGCGGCGAGGGCGGCGGGGCCAGCACGGGCGTGGGCCTGGGTGCGGGCATCGGACTGGGGGCCGGCATGGCCGGCATGATCAACCAGGCGATGCAGGGCGGCGGCCAGCAGGTGCAGCCGCCGGCGGCGAGTGGGGCACAAGGGTCGGCCGGCAGCGGGGCAGCACCCGAGGTCATGACGCTGGCCGAAGCCGCTGCTTACCTGAAGGTCGATGCCGCGGATGTGCAGGGGTTGATCAGTTCGGGCCAGGTTAAGGCCAAGCAGATCGGCTCGGAGTACCGGATCAGCAAGAAGGCGCTGGACGACTTCCTGTCTTCCTGAAGGGAAATGAGTCGCTGATCGAACTGATTGGACTGATTTGAACTGCTCGTCTCCGGGACGATCATCACGATCAGTCCAATCAGTCAGAGCAGCGGCTATTCGAACAAACTAGACGCAACGCTGCCATCCGTGTCCGCAGGCCAGGCCTGCGCGAAGGCTTCCCGGCTCATCATGGCCTTCACCGTCGCGTCGGGCAGGCGGCGGAAGAGATTGCCCGGGCCGAACTGCGTGCGGTGGCAGTTCAGGGCGGACCACTTTGCTTCTACCGTTTCTGAAACGTCGACGACGGCCGTGATGTCCTCGTCGGGCCAGCCGCGCCCCTCCCCTTCCAGCAGCCAGCCGTACTCCTTCTCGTCCATCCCCAGCGCTTTCATCTCGTCGGCCATCCGGCGGAAGAAGGAACGCGGGATGGCGGTGTAGTACAGGCGGGCGGCCTGCCACGGTGCTCCGAGCTCGGGGTAACGCTCGGGGTCGGCCGCGGCGTGGAAGGCAGTGACCGTGTGCCGGTGGATGGCGATATGGTCCGGGTGGCCGTAACCGCCCCCCGGCTCGAACGTGACCACGACCTCGGGGCGCACGCGGCGCATGATGGCGACCAACTGCCGCACGACCTCGTCGGCGGGAGCATTCACGAAGGCCTGTGGGTGGCCGTTTTCCGGGGTGCCCGCCATGCCCGAGTCCCGGTAACCCAGGAAGATCAGCTCGCACACGCCCATCGTCTCGGCCGCGCAGCGCAGCTCGTTCTCGCGCACCTCGCCCAGCGTTTCGGGGGTCGCGCCGGTCCCTTCGGCGATCTCGCCCACCTCGCCACGGGTTGCGCACACCAGGGTGGTGGTCACGCCCTCGCTCGCGTAGCGCGCGAGCGTCCCGCCCGTGCCGAACGCTTCATCGTCCGGATGGGCAAACACGGCCAACAACGAATGCTCCACTTCCCCTCCTAAGGTAAGCAGGAATGGGACGCTGATCGGAATTACCTGACTGATCTTCATGATCTTGTTCGTGAGAGATCCGGCAGATCAGTCCAATCAGTTCAACTGTGTCCCATTATTGCTTCGCGTTTTTCACGTACTTGTCGAAGAACGCGATCGAGCGCTGCATGGCGACGTTGAAGTTCCCCGAGATGTTATGGTTGTCGCCCTTGTACTCGTAATACTCGACCGGCTTGCCCGCTTCTTTGACCTTCGCGTACAGGTCCCGTGAAAACTGCACCGGCACCTCTTCGTCGCCCGAGGCGTGCTGCAGCTGCAGCGGGCCGGAAAGGTCCGCCACGTACTCTGACGGCGAGATGGATGCCCAGAACGCCGGGTTCTGCTCCGGCGTGCCGTACTTGTCGTAGAACTCCTGCCGCCAGCGGCGCTGCCGCTCGGGGATGTTCAGCGGCGGTGCGCTGGCCGGCCGGCGCCACTTGGTCAGCATGTCGGTGTAGGGCGCGACCACCCCGCCCCAGATGACGCCGGCCTTGACATCCTTCGAGATGACCATCGCCCGCAACGTGATCTGCCCGCCCATGGAGTGGCCCCACATGCCGATGCGGTTCGGGTCTGCGCCGGGATACTTCTTGAGCGACGCAAGGGCGTTCATCACGTCGACCGTGTAATCGGGCGAGCCATACCCGCCGCGCGCCTCGCCCTCCGAGCTCCCATGCCCCCGATAGTCCGACTTGAGGGTGATGTAGCCGTTCCGCGCAAAGCCGTCCTGGTAGGCCACGTAGCGCTCCGTCGTGCGATACTGATCGGGCGGGATATAGCCGTGGTTGAAGACGATGATCGGCCAGCCGGTCGCGGGCGCCTTGCCGTTGGGCACCGTGAGCAAGCCGTAGATCTTGAGCCCGTCCGATTGGTATGACGCCACGTAGCGCTGGTAATTGCTCCCGGCCTTGAGCGTCTGCTCGATCTTGATCTCGCTGCCCGGGAAGGTCTCCTGGCGCATGGCCTCGATGGCAAGCGGGTTCGAGCGGCGTTGCCGTTGGCGAGGGCGTCGCTGTTGGCGTCAGCGTCGGGGAAGGCGTCTCGGTCGGCCGGGCAGTCGCGGTCGGTTGTGCGGTGTCCGTGGCACGCGGCGCCAAAGTCGGGGCCGGCACATGGGTCGGCAAGCCGGTTGTCGCGGCGACGACCTCGGGCGTGTTGGTAGGGGCAGGCGCGGGTGCGGGTCCGCTCGCAGAACAGCCGGCCAGTGCCAGCCCGAGAAGAACGATGACCGCAAACACCACCAGGGCGTTCGCGCGGCGGGTCAAGTTAATGGGATTCATGTACCTGTTTTCGCTCGATATCCTTGTAGGTTGCACCGAAGACCGGGTCCCGGACCTCATCGGGTGCCGGCCGATTATGTCGACCGGAACCCCACCCGGCGGTGCATGTTGTCGCAGAACGGCTTGTTGTTGGACTCGCCGCAGCGGCACAGGGCCGCCCGGGGCAACTCGCGTTCCTCGCCGTCTTCCTGGCGCAGCACGATCCGCCCCCGTACGTACAATGGGCCATCGCGCTGCGGCTCGATGATGGGCGGATCGGGCAGTTCCTCCTGCGCCGCGCCGTCGAGGCGCTCAAAGCGAAGCGCGCCGGTCGGGCAGCGGCTAACCGCGGCAGCCACCGCGTCTGCCGGCGCTGCGTCGATCAGCACCCACGGCCGGCGGTTCACGTCGAATACCTCGGGCAGCGCCCGCAGACGAGCGCGCCGTGTGAATACACAGGCCGGGCTCCCAGTACACGGCGATCTGCTCCGTGCGATACGTCCGCTCGACGCCGGGCAGCTTCCGCTCGTCCGGCTTGCTCGCGGGCGTCGGGGTTGGTATTGGGTCCATCGCTCCTCCCGGCAAACCTACAACTCGCGAATCAGCCGGACCACGCCGGCTCACCAATCGCAGTACAGGGTTGCGCATGCTCACAGGGGGCGAGCTGAAGCTCGCCCTACAACGAGCCCTTTCCACTTGCGATTACTTCAAGTGCAACCACAGTGAATCTGTTGAACCATCACGCTCTGGCACCCTTCGACTGCGGGCGCTCCTGCAGACCGCCCTCCGCTCAGGATGCCTGCGCTTGAAGCGTCCTGAGCGGAGGCGCCGCGCAGCTGGCATACCGCAGTCGAAGGATGCGACCCGACAGAATCAGTGTGCCTGTACTCAGGATCGCCTGTCCTTCCTCGCCGCGGGGCCCGAACATTGTAGTGCCTGGCGCGGCCTGATTCTGTAAGCGCGGTAGCATGGGATTTGTCGAGCCCTATGGCATAATACTACCAACTGCAGAATCGAGTCCGCAATATGGCCGGGGCTGCGGCCTGTTGCGCCTGTCGCTGAAAGGAGTACACGTCATGGTCAACAACGGGTTGGACGATCAGCTCGAGGGCTACGATGACATGGGCGAGGACGAGCTCTATTACGAGCTTGACGACGACCGCCGAACAGAGCTCAACGAGATCGTTGGCCTCAAAGTCCTCGGCATCGAGCTGTGGGAAGAGTCCATTGCCGACGAGGAAGAAGAACAGCCTCCCGCGCCCGAAGAACGGGTATTCGTTGACTGCGATGTGTACTTCGACGACAATGTCGCGCTCGAGCTGTATGTCGCGGCAGTGTACCCTGACCCCGAGGGCGAGCCCGTCGTGGGCGTCGATACGATTTTCGCCGCCATCGGCCGGCTGGCCGATGAGAATCTGGAGTTGATCGACTTCGGCGAAGCGGACGAGGAAGACGGCGGGATTGCCCTGGCATTCGGCCACGGCGACGACGTCCAAATGGTGCTCGTGGCGAACGCCTGGATGGTCACCGACTGGGAACCAGACGAGGAAGACGGCGACGACGAACTCGAGGATGACGAGGCCTGAAGTTGACGCGGCTGCGCCTGGCCGTTCTGGACGTCGATGGGACCCTTAAGCAAGCCGAGTCGCCCTACCAGTATCTGCACCGGCGGCTCGGCTGCAGCCATCTCGCAGCCGAAAACCGCAGCGCTCGCGCTGAGCGGACGAATTTCCTACGGCGAGTGGTTGCGCCGTGACGTTGCGCTCTGGGCGGGGCAGCCGGTCGGAGAAGTGTGCCGGCTGCTGGATGAAAACCCCTTTGTACCCGGTGCGCCGGAGTTGCTGCGCGCACTCAAGTCCAGCGGCGTAGTGGTCGCCCTGGTGTCTGCCGGGTTCACCCTCAACACTGACCCCATCGCCGCCGAGTATGGCGTCGATTACGTGCTGGCGAACGAGCTGATCGAAGAGGGCGGCCTGTTGACCGGCGCGGCGATCAATCACGTCCCCGAAGGGGGCAAGGCCGCGTTCGTACGCAGCCTCGTCCACCGGCTAGGTATTTCTGCCGACGAGACGATGGCCGCGGGTGACAGCCGCGTCGACCTCGAGTTGTTCGACTGCCGCGGGTCTGCGGATCGCCGTCAACCCGGTCTCACCCGACCTCGCCGCACGCGCAGACGTCGTCTTCACGCCCGACCTGCGAGGGTCTGTCGACTGGCTCGCCACCCACGGGTATCTTAGCCCCCTCGAAAGCACCTGATTTGGACGCAATCGACTGGCCCGTACTCGGCCGCGGGATCCTATGGGTGTCCGGGCTCAGCGTCGCGCTGGCCGCGTTCAGCCACGTGCGGTGGGCCGCGAAACGAGCCGGCGTTCCTCTGCGTATTGCAATGGGTTGGGACTCATTTCTCGCGCCGTTCTTCGCGGGCCTGGTCCTATTCGCCGCCGGCATGGCGCTCGGCGCCGGCCGGCTGTGGGAGGCCATCGCCTGGGGAGTTCTGGCCCTGCTGTTTGTGTGGCAGATGGTGCTCGCAATCCGTGGGATCAGACGCGCAGACGAGGGCCCGCCCGTTAGCAGAGGAGGAGAAGGTACATGAGACGAATCAGCGAAGCAGTAGGCTGGGGCATTTTCCTGCTGGTGGCAGGGGCCTTTCTGCTGCTCAAAAACCTCGGCGTATTCGGGCCCTGGGGCGAGGTCGCCTGGGCCGCGTTCTACACGCTGGCCGGGCTGGGCTTCCTGATCTGGTTCTTCACCGGCACGGAGCATTGGTGGCGGGCCATTCCCGCGTTTACGCTGCTGGGCATTGGCGCAGGCATGTTGGCGGCTTGGCGCAACGTCGAACTGGGCGCATGGGGGCCGGCGCTCGTCCTGTTAGGTTTGGCGCTGGGGTTCTGGGCCATCCTCATCGTGCGGAAGGAACATTGGTGGGCGTTGGTGCCGGCCGGGGTTTTGACGACCGTTGCGGTGATGCTGGGCCTCTGGTCACGTCTCGACCCGCTCGGCCGCCTCGCCGTGCTGCTGACCGGCATCGGGCTCATGTTCCTGCTGTTGTACGTGATGCGCTATGACGAACACGACGCCCGGTGGGCGGCCGTGCCGGCTGGCGCGCTGCTCCTGCTGGGGGCCGTAACCCTCGTGACCGCGCTCCCCCTGCCTGCCGTGGTAAAAGACTGGTGGCCGATCCTGCTCGTGATCGGGGGTGCGCTCCTGATCATCCTGGGCCTGGCGCGGCGCAAATCGGAGCCGGTTACCAATCTGCCCACGCCAGGCAGCTTCGAAAGCCTGCCGCCCGCACCCGGTGCGGCCGTCGTCACCGATCTGCCGCCCGCGGATGCCCTGCCGTCGAAGCCGCGAACAACGCCCGCGCCTGTTTCACCCCAATCGTCTGCGCCCGCCGCCAAAGGTGAAGTGGACATTTACGAACTGATCAAGCAGCAGCCGCCACAAGAGAAGCCGCCGAGCTGATGTGGCCAGACCTCCGGGGGCTTGCAAAACCCCGGAGGTCTTTATTTCTGGAGGAACCGAGATGACCGAAGCGTATCTCTACGACGCAATCCGCACCCCTCGCGGGCGAGGGCAAGTCGAATGGAAGCCTCCACGAAACCCCCGCCGTCGAACTGCTCGTCACGCTCCTCCATTGCCTCCAACAGCGCCACAAACTCAACACGGCCGAAGTCGACGACGTAGTCTTGGGCTGCGTCACCCCCGTCGGGGAGCAGGGCGCGGATATCGCCCGCCTCGCGGTGCTCTATGCCGGGTGGGACGAACGGGTGCCGGGCGTGCAGGAAAACCGGTTCTGCGCCTCGGGCCTCGAAGCGGTCAACCTGGCTGCCATGAAGGTGCGCTCGGGCTGGCAGGATTTGGTCGTGGCGGGAGGGGTCGAGGCCATGTCGCGCGTGCCGATGGGCGCGGACGGCGGCGCCATCCCGCCCCTGCCTGACCCCGACCATCGCCTCGCGTACGTTCCCCAGGGCATCTCTGCCGACCTGATTGCTACGATCGAAGGCTTCACCCGCCGCGACGTCGACGCCTTCGCACTGCGCTCTCAGCAGCTCGCCGCAACGGCACGGACTGAAGGACGTTTCAAGTCCATCGTCCCGGTGCTGACGCCCCTCGGCCCGGTGAGCGCCGACGAGCATATCCGGCCCGAGACGACGCTCGAAGGGCTGGCGGCGCTGAAGCCGGCGTTTCAGGCGCTGGGCGAAGCGGGTTACGACGCGGTGGCGCTGAGCAAGCACCCCGAGGTGACGCGCTCAAAGAGCGGCCGCATCGAGCACGTGCACACGGCCGGAAACTCGTCGGGCATCGTCGACGGTGCGGCGCTCGTCCTGGTGGGCTCACTCGAAAAGGGTCGGGCACTGGGGTTGCAGCCGCGGGCGCGGATCGTCTCGATGGGGTTGGTGGGCACGGAGCCCACGATCATGCTCACCGGTCCGGGCCCGGCTTCGAAGGCCGCGCTCAAGGCCGCGGGCATGTCGGCCGCCGACGTCGACCTGTTCGAGGTCAACGAGGCCTTCGCCGCGGTCGTCCTGCGCTTCATGCGCGACATGCAGATCGACAGCCTGGACAAGATTAACGTGAACGGCGGTGCGATTGCGCTGGGTCACCCGCTCGGCGCGACCGGTGCGATGCTGCTGGGGACCGCGTTGGACGAACTCGAACGCCGGGACAAGGAGACTGCGCTGATCACGCTCTGCGTCGGCTTCGGCATGGGCATCGCCACGGTCATAGAACGCGCATCGATGTGAGCCCGTATGGGACGCAGATTGAACTGATGCAACTGATTGACATGATTCTGCACAGCAACAGAGGGATCAGTCCGATCAGTTCAATCTGTGTCCTGTTTCAATTCAGGGGGCAGAGGTCGCCGGGCGTGAAGCTGGGGTTGGCATAGCCCCAGTCGGCGAGGAACTGCCATGACCCCTTATTGGCCTCCCCGTACTTCGTTGTGTCACGGCACGCCTGGATGACGCTGCTATTGTCCTGGTAGGACTTCAGGAACGCGCTCGCGGCCCCCTTTAGGGCGGCGTTCGTGATCTGGGCCGGCAAGGCGATAGCCTCGGCGGCGCGACCGGCGGCGACGTACGCCACGATCAGGCGGAAGCGGGCGAAGTCCCGCAGCGTCGCGACCTCATCCTTGATGGTGCCACACGCGGTCGCCCCCCGATCCGCGATGACGGCCTTATACGCTTCGATCGCCGGGTCGAAGCCGTCCAGCGCCCACTTGTCGAACGCCTGGTTCGCATCGAGGACTTTGTGGTAAAGGCACGTCGACGGGTCGTAGACCTGCGAGAACAGCACGTATGGCGCGCCCTTGGGAGAGATGTAGGTTTCCGTCCACGCCCGCTGGGGCCCTGCCCCGACCGAGCCAATCACGCCCCCGTGCACCTGGATTTCGTTCCCCTGGCCCTCGGGCGCCACATTCTTGATCCTGTACTCCGGATAAGCGATGGTTGGGGAGTCTGTGATCCAGTCCTCGTAGGCTTTGCCGTTCCAGGAATCGACGAACAACGTGCCGAAGCAGGTGTGCGCGCCGCACGAGGTGTCGCTGTAGACGACGTCGAACTTGCCGTCGGCGTTGATATCCGCGGCTTGTACAAGTTCGATGCGGCCCTGCCCGTCAAACTTGCGCGCCAAGGCGTAGCCCTTCGATCCCTTGTGGTAGACGAGTAGCTGACCCAAGGGCGTGGCCACGTTCGGTGCAGGGTCGTGGAGCACGACGATCACGTCCGCTGAATTCGCCCCCGTGATCGATGCGACAGCGACGCCTTCGCCCGCTTGCCCTACGACCCGGCAGGCAACCAGCCATGCCTGGAGCGTGCCAGGCGTGCTGCCCGGCTTGTTCAGATACGCAGCCGCGGCGTCAGCATACCCGGCCAGGTTCTTCGGGCAGTCGGCGGGGACCGGCGGAAGGGTCGGCGTTGGGCCCGCGGGCACGGTGGGCGTGGCCGTTGGAGCGGGTGCGCCAGGGACAACCGAGGGAACGGCGGTAGGCGAACTGGTCGGAACCCCGGCCGTCGGCTCAGGCGCGACGGGCGCCGGCGTATCTGTGGGCAGCGGCGTTTCGGTGGCCGTGGCCGTAGGCTCGGTCGCAGCCGGCGTGACCGGAGTCGGGGTCAGCACGGGCTGTGCAGGCGCTGCGCCCGTTGGAGTCGCCGTGGGCGGCGGCAGCGCGGTCGTGGTCGCGGTCGGCGTGACGGGCGTCGCACCCTTCGGCAGTGCGGGAATCCACACGCGCTGGCCGATGT
This sequence comes from uncultured Chloroflexia bacterium, assembly GCA_963810095.1. Taxonomy (GTDB): domain Bacteria; phylum Chloroflexota; class Anaerolineae; order CG2-30-64-16; family CG2-30-64-16; genus JALOOB01. The sequence goes on from CAWEMM010000006.1 coordinate 432,322, forward strand.
ACAGCCACTGCTGCCGGTTCACGAGGCCCGGATTCGCGGCCCAGAGCTGCTGCAGCGGCACGCCGGTTGCCCGGGAGAGCTTGTTCCACGTGTCGCCGGGCTTGACCTGGTACCAGTATCCGCCCTGCTCCACCCCGCCGCCTTGCGCCGGAACGCAGAGTTTCTCGCCCGCGTAGATCAGGTCACGGGGACGAATGGCCTGGGGATTGGCGCTCTTGAGCGCGCCGGCCGGCTGACCAACGCGCCGTGCAATGCTGGTCCACGTCTCGCCAAGTTTTACGGTATAATAGTAGCCGCTGCACTGGCCTGCCTGGGGCTGATTGTCCGCCTGTGTAATGGCCACGGGGACGGCCAGGCATACCAAGCCCAACAGGGCAAACGCCAGGATCACGTGCGAGCGGCGTATCGGGGATCGTTTCATCGTCCTTCGCTCCTTTCGCGGTCTGCCCGGCTAGAAGCGGGAGCGCTATTCGCCAAGCAGATGCATCGCGCTGGGGATAGTATACACCAATCAACAAATAAATCAAGCTTAATTTTTAGGATGGCGTTTCTTCTTTCGGCTTGAGTTGCGGGTTCTCGCCCGCCATCCCGGCCCGAAATCAAGAGCCGGCCAGTCCACACAACACGCATTGGAGGAGTCATGTCGAGGGAAGTCGTAGTCTACATGTCGCCGTGGTGCTCGAGCAGCGCTGACACCCAGCGAGCGTTAGCCGAGTGGGGCGTGCCGGCGAAATTCGTCAATATCAAAGAGGACCGGGCCGCCGCGACCCGCCTGCGCGAGATGGTCGGGTTCGAGAGCGTGCCCACGGTCATCTGCGCCGAAGCAGGCAGCGTCGAGCCGTGCGAGCCCCCCGTCGCATTGGCGAAGGGCGGCAGCCCGCGCGGCCTGGACCGCGGGAGCGTGATCACCGAGGCAAGTCGCGTGCAACTGCGAAGCTGGCTGGTCAAGCAAGGATTCCTCACGGAGTAAGCGCTGCGGTGGCCCCCGACGGGGCCGCCACCGGCAGCCGGATCGCATCGTCGGGCAGTCGAGCGCCTTGCGGGCCGGTTGCCGGAAGGCGCACCCCCGACTTCGGGTCATACAGTCCGACGAGAACCTCTAGAGAATCCATCGCGACGCCTGGGGGCACGGGGATGAACCGCGTGTCCTCGATAAGGCCCCCTGGCGTCCACGCCGTGGTCGGGCAGGCGCCCGCACATGCGGGGCCGTCTTTCTGTGCTTGCTTCGCACCCCCGCTCAACAGATGGGCAAACACGGTGTAGTCTGTAGCCACCGGCCGCGACGAACGCCAGTAGAGGGTCAGGCGGACGCCGGGGCCCGAGGCGCCGCTCGCCGGGTCGGCGGCCTCCAGCCGGGCATCGTAGGCTTCCAGCGTTATGCTGTCGCCCAGCCGGACGCCTGACGCGGTCGCGTCACGGCCCGGACGGCGGCTGCCCTCAACTGCGACGCCACCTAGCGAGACAGAATCGCCGCCGCCGGCCAGCGGCACGCGTACGCCGGCCTCATCCAACAGCCCTACATTGACGCTCGCTCGAACCGGCGGCGTGCCCGTCGGTATCTTCAACCGGAAATCGTCGACCACGTAGAAGCCGAGCGGCCACCCCTTCGACGGCATGTCACCCGCCTGCTCCTTGGTGTCGTTCACCCACGTTTCCTGCGTGACGGGCGCGTCCAGATGCACATAGGACATCAAATTCTGTGACAGCGGTTCGTGCGCTTGCCAGTACAGTCGCACGCGCAGTTCGCCCCCCTGCTTAACCGCCTCCGCGGGCAAATCGTATCCGAGAAGCTCCACGCCGTTTGCAAACCGGACGTGCAGCGGGTGCGTCATCCCGGCCGGCGCGCCGGCAGGCGACTGCATGCGGAACCACTGCGTGCCCGGCTCGATCCACAGCACCTTCAGCCCTGCCAGAACGAGGATGATGCCAACCGCCCACAGCCAACCTTCTCCCGTGGGCGCCGCGGGTTCGCGCCCGGCCCCCGGCTCCCGGCGCAGCAGCAGCCAGCCGGTCGCCACCAGGCCGGCGCCAAACAGAAGCCAGCCCACGGTGCGGGGCGGGGTGGTGCCCCAAGCTACCCGTATCTCGCTCTCACCCCCAGGTGCATCCAGCTCTATCAGTCCAAACGGCGAACTGGGGCGAATGGATGCGGGTTTGCCGTCGATCCAGGCTCGCCAGCCGGGGTAGTAGAAGCGCCGGACTACGACGGACGCGGCCTTGGGCAGCGACAGGCGATACACGTCCTCGAGGGGGGCTGCCTTAATCGCCCGGACCTGGCTCCCCTGGGGCAGCGCCGCGGCGTCGATCCGCTGGGGCGCGACGCCCGCTTCGTATGCAGCAAGCAAGGTCGTAGGTGGGTTAGGGTCCTGCACCCACCGCGGCAAGTACTCGTTGGCGCTGGTCGTGCCGCGCCAGTTGTCCTGCACCTCGTGCCGGCCGATGTCGGCAAGCGTCACGCCGCCCGCGGGCACGGGCCGCCACAGGCCAGGAGAAGGGAACAGGTAGGCCCCAATGCTCAGAAGGGCAAGCACGAGGACTGCCCCCAGGCCGGCGATGGTCGTGCGCTTGCCCTCCAAGAGCAGCAACGGAACCGCGCCGAGGATCGCTGCCAGCAGCCCGGCCGGCCCGAGCAGGCGCCAGGGGAACGCGATGAATTTGGCGAGGGGCAGGGTGGTCCACAGCGGCGCAGAAAACGGAAGCGTCAGCACAAGAGCCAGCGCGAGCAGCACGGCCATCGTCAGCAGGACGCGCAGCCGGCCGCGCACCAGCGGCGAACGGGCGCGCCACAACATGAAGGCGGCGGCCGCGACGCCGAGGACGGCCAGCACGGCTTGCAGGAGGCCCAGTGTGTTCGGTCGCGGCGGATTGATGCTCGAGGCGTCAAGGACCAGGCTGGGTGAGAACAGCTCGTCGGGCGGGACGAGGTTGAGTGCGGCGTTGAACATCCCGCTTTCCATTCGACCCAGGCTCCCGGAGCCCGACTCGAGCAGCCAGGGCAGCCAGAACGGCGCGCTGAGCGCAAGGCCGAGCGCGAAGGCAGCGGCGATGGGCGCGCAACGGCGCAACCCCGCGGGTCGCGGTTCGACCCGCGGGCCGTCAAACAGCGCAACGGCCAGCCCGATCGCCAGCAACACGGGATATGCGAGGAAGGCGGACGGATGGTGCGCGTAGAGCAGGGCGGCGAGAAAAAGTCCCGAGACAGCGGTCCACCGCCACGAACCTTGCCGGGCAGCCTTGACCAGGGACCACAGCGCCAAAGGCAGCAGGCTCAGCGCGAGCAACTGGGACAGGTTGCCCTGGAGGAACAGCTCGCGCAGCCGCAGTGGCGCGAAAACGTAGAGCGCGGCGGCGGCGAGCGCCGCGGCAGAAACGCTGTGCGGCGGGGCAAGCCCTTCGAACAACACCCGTGCGGCGAGGTACCCTCCGATCCCGTAGAGCAGCACGGCCAGGACCTGCACCGCAACGACGCCGCCCGAGGCGCCCAGACCGAGCAGGGCGAAGAGCGCGGCGAGGATGTGGGCGCCCGGCGCGTAGAACAGGAAGAACGGGTAACCGTAGCCGAAGTAGAAATCAGGCGCCCATTGGGGATAGAACGTCCCCGACTTCATCAGCTCGACGACCTGGACCGTGCGCAAGATGTGCACCATGCCGTCGGACGTGTTGGCAATGCCGGGGCGCAGCAGGGAGAGAAGCGGGATAATCCCGAGAAGGGCGGCGGGAATGAGCCAGGGATCGGGCACAAACCGGCGCGTCCGCGCCGCCGTGCGGGCTGGCAGGTGTTCGACTGAGCTCAAGATGGCCTCACGAAGGGCGTGCTGCCCTCAGGCACGCATCGTACCACAGGACGATCCCTACCACCCAACCCCCGGCAGCAGGCGCTGAGGAGTCGGGCCGGGAGAGCGACAAAGCCCTCTCTTGCCTGTCGCGCCGCCCGTGTTCTATACTGCCCCCCACACGGACCTCCTTACCCGGACGGTGATCGCATGAAGCCAATCCAATCTGACGGCGGCACGCTCCAGCGTTATGATGACTTCGACTTCGGCCCCCTGGCCCCGCGTCATGTCGACGTGTGGCTGCCACCGGCTTACGAAGACACGGGCGAAGCGCGGCCCGTCCTGTACATGCACGACGGGCAGAATCTGTTCGGCCTCCCCGAATCTTACGGCGGTAAGGACTGGGGAATCGACGACGCAATCCTGCGGCTGAGCAGAGACCCGGCCTTCGTCGCTCCCATCGTCGTGGGCGTGTGGAACAGCGCGGACCGCTGGCGCGAGTACATGCCGCAGAAGCCCGCCGAGTCGGGCGTGATGCGCACGCGCGTTGCGCGCTTCGCCGGCCGCCCCGAGCACCGGCTCATGTCAGACGCGTACCTCAGCTTCCTGGTGCACGAGGTCAAACCGTTCGTCGACGCGACCTACCGTACGTTGCCCGGCCGCGAGTATACGGCCGTGATGGGCTCGAGCATGGGTGGACTGATCTCACTCTATGCGCTGGAAGAATATCCGGGTGTGTTCGGCGGCGCCGGCTGCGTCTCGACCCATTGGCCCGCGGGCCGCAATGCGCTGGTGCATGCGATGGGGACGGCCCTGCCGCGTGCCGGCAGCCACCGGCTTTACTTCGACTATGGGACTGCCACGCTCGATTCGTCCTATGAGCCGTATCAGCAGCGAATGGATGGCTATGTGGAGGCCGCGGGCTATCGTCGGGGCAAGGACTGGGTGACGCTCAAGTTTCCCGGGCGCGGACCACTCAGAGGCCGCATGGTCCGCGCGGGTGCACCTCCCGCTGCAGTTCTTGTTTGATCAGGCTTGAAGTTGCCCCCTTGGGCCCGGATTTCTTGCTGGTTATCTTGTTGGGGGCCGGCCGGCCCTCGCGAAAGAGCAAAGGGAAGCGGCGGGGGCGGCGACTCCACCCGCCTACGATGACCATTGTCAAAGGACAACATCATGCACGGTCTCAACCACGACGTGCGCGAGACGCACCGCAAGCTCACCGGCCGGCTCGCGCTGGTCAACTCACTCGTCTACCGGCGCACCGCGCCGCTCGCGCCCTTCAGCCTGAAGGTATTCGACCACATCGTCGACCCACCGGAGGCAGAGCAAACCCTGGGCGAGGGCGGCTGGACCCCTGTGCCGCCTTACACCTACTGGGGCCGCTCATTCGTGAACTTCGCGCTGGCCGGCGGGTTCGCCGCGCCTGCTGACTTTGGCCGAGACGGCCCGCTTGCGCTCTACCTGCCCCTGGGCGACGCCGGCGCGTTCAGCCATCCAGAAGCAACCGTGACCATCGATGGCGAGGTCGTCGGGACCGCTGACCGGCATCATCAGGAATTGGCCCTACCTCGGCACTTTGCCGACGGCCACGCGCACCAGATCCTGATGACCGGCTGGACGGGTCTGCTCGAGGCGCCCGTGAGTGACCGGCTGGGCCAGCTGATGATGCGCCCCTGCCTGGTTGCCGAGGTTGACCCCGCGACCCGCGAGCTCGTCGCCGCAGCCCGTACCGCGCTCGACGCGGCCGCGTTCCTTGACGAAGCCGTGCCCGCGAAAACCCGGCTGCTGAATGCGCTCGATGCGGCCTTTGCAGAGCTGGATCTGCGCGAACCGTTCGGCGAGGGATTCTATCAAGGCGTGCCCCATGCACTGCGGGTGCTGCGCGACGGCATCAGGAAGGCTGGGCCGGCGCTCGATGCGGAAATCGTCGCGGCGGGGCATGCGCACATCGACGTGGCGTGGCTGTGGACAGTCGGCCATACCCGGCGCAAGGCAGCGCGCACTTTCCGCACTGCGCTTGGCTTGATGGACCAGTTCCCCGCGTTTCACTTCACCCAGAGCCAGCCCCAACTGTATCAATTCGTCGAGGAGGACGAGCCGGCGCTGTTCGAGGCGATCCGGCGGCAGGTGGCGGCCGGACGTTGGGAGCCGGTCGGCGGGACCTGGGTGGAAATGGACTGCAACATCACCGGTCCTGAGTCGCTGGCGCGCCAGTTCCTGCTTGGGCGTACTTTCTTTCGGGAGCACTTCGGCAAGGGCGCCGACTCGCCCGTCCTCTGGCTGCCCGACGTGTTCGGCTATACCTGGAGCCTGCCCCAGCTGATCAAGCTCGCGGGGCTGGACTATTTCTTCACCATCAAGATCGGCTGGAACAAGACGAACGCCATGCCGTTCGACTCTTTCTGGTGGCAAGGGCTCGACGGCACTCGCGTCCTGACCCACTTCAGCACGACACCCTCGCCGCCGTGGGAGGGCAACCCCGACCTCCGCAACACCCCAACCTACAACGCAGAGCTGTCTGCCTTTGCCGCGCTCGGCACCTGGATCAAGCTGAAGCACAAGGAAAGCCAGCGGACCATGCTGATGAGCTACGGCATGGGCGACGGGGGCGGCGGGCCGACGCGTGAGATGAACGAGAACGCCCGGGAGCTGGCCGAATTTCCGGGCCTGCCGAGGGTCAAGCAGGGGACCGTCAAGGAGTTCTTCAGCCGGCTGGAGGATGAGAGCGGCGACCGTCTGCCGACCTGGAACGGCGAGTTGTACCTGGAAATCCACCGGGGGACGTACACCACTCAGTCGCGCACAAAACGGGACAACCGCAAGACCGAGTTCCTGCTGCACGACGCGGAGTTCCTGGCGGCGTGGGCTGCGCGGCTCGACTCGAACTATGCTTACCCGAACGACACGTTCACCCGCTGCTGGCAGATCGTATGCCTCAACCAGTTCCACGATATCATCCCGGGCAGCAGCATTCACGAAGTCTACGACGAATCGCGGCAGCAGTACGCCGAGGTGCAGCGGATGGCCTCGGCGGCCCGCGACGGGGCGCTGGCGGTCGTGGCGCAGCATGTGGGCGGGGATGTGGTGGTGGTCAACCCCGCCGGGTTCGAACGTGAGGACGTGGCCTTCTGGCCGGGTGCCTCGCCGGACGACGCGATGTTGGCGGACGTCTACACGCAGCCTGTCGAGGGCGGCCTCCTGATTGGCGGGCTGTCGGTTGCTGCATTTGATGCTGCGACATTAACGAGAGGCGAGCCGCTGATACTTGATCCGAAAGAGCATCCGCTCGTTGCAGAGGCAACGCTGCTGGAGAACGCGCAGCTCCGGGTGGAGTTCGATTCGAACGGCGACATTACCCGAATCTATGATAAGGCAGCTCAAAGAGAGGTGCTGGCGCAGGGCGCCATCGCGAACCAATGGCAGGCGTTCGAGGACCGGCCGGTCTACTGGGACGCCTGGGACGTGGATATTTTCTACGACGAGAAGATGGTCCTGGCCGAGCCGGCGACGTCGGTCAAGGTGGTGGAGTCGGGGCCGCTGCGCGCGACGCTGGAGATTCGGCGGCGCATCCTGCACAGCCAGTACATCCAACGCGTCTCGCTGACGTATAACAGCCCGGTTCTCCGCTTTGACACGTGGATCGACTGGCGCGAGCGGCATATCTTCCTCAAGGCCGCGTTCCCGGTCGACGTGCTGTCGCCAGTCGCCACCCATGAAATCCAATGGGGCAGCATTCAGCGGCCGACGCACCGCAACACTTCGTGGGACTGGGCGCGCTTCGAGACGGCTGCGCAGAAGTGGGTGGACCTGAGCGAGGGCGACTACGGCGTCGCGTTGCTCAACGACTGCAAGTACGGGCACGACATCCACGACAACGTGATCCGTATCTCGCTGCTGCGCTCGCCGACCGAGCCGGACCCCGAGGCCGACCAAGGCGAGCACCGCTTCGCATACAGCCTCTTCCCGCACGGCTGCGTCATGCCGAGCGACATCGCCGCGCACGCGTACGCACTGAACGATCCATTGCTCGTGCTGGGCGGACAAAACCGGGAACCGGCGAGCCTGGCCCCCTTCATCCAGGCACCCGCTAACGCTATCGTGGAAACGATCAAGGCGGCGGAGGATGGCAGGGGAACGATCGTCCGGCTTTACGAATGCAACCGGCAGCGCGGGCAGGTCATGCTGGGGGCAGGCTTCGACGTGCGCGAGGCATGGATCACGAACCTGCTGGAAGAGGACCAGGAGCAGCTTAAAGTGAACGGCCGCGAGGTGGAACTGCACCTGCGGCCGTTCCAGATTGTCACGCTAAGGGTGATTTAGCCGACGAAGAAACCAGGTTTCTGACAGAAACCTGGTTTCTTTTGTGCCCTCATTCGTACCGCAGGGCGGTAATCATGTCCATGTTGGCGGCCCGGCGGGCAGGGGCGAGGGCCGCTAACAGGCCGAACAGCAGGCCGATGACCACGGTCAGGATTACGCCTGTCCATGGGAAGTAGAACTGCACGGGGAAACCCGCGCCTGCAAACGCCACGATCATCACGTAGCCCAGGTACAGGCCGGCCAGAATGCCGAAGGTCGTGCCAAAGGCGGCGAGCAGCAGCGCCTCGGCCGTGACCATCCGCTTGACCTGCCGCTGCGTCGCGCCGACTGCCCGGATCATGCCGATCTCTCGGGTCCGCTCGAGCACGCCGATCGCCAACGTATTCAGCATGGCGATGAGCGCGGGGATGGCCAGGAACGCAAACAGGATGTAGATCGATGCGAACGCCACCTGGAACAGGCGCTCGTTTTGTTGGCGGTACTCGCGGCCCGACACGATCGAGAACTGCGGGAAGCCTTGCTTGATTGCCTTGAGCGCCGGCTCGACCTTAGCCGGGTCCGCGCCCGGTTTGAGATTGAGCTGCACAAACACGTCTTGCGTCACCCCGAAGTCCGCGGCCATCTGCGCCTGCGAGATGTAGGCGGTCATGATCTTGGTGTTCAGATAGTCCCCGCCAATCGCAACCACCCGGTAGTTCTCGCGCCCTTTTGACGTGATCACCGGCACGATGTCGCCCACCTTGACCCCGGCGGTCGAAGCAAACGGCCCGTTCACGACCATGTTACGCTCGCCGCTGCCCGCGCCGGGGCTGCTCGCAAGCGACGCATACGCCTGGTCCGGGTCGCCCTCGATGAACGAGAGCCCGGCGACCTGCGGATAGGCGACCGGGTCGACGCCGAGCATTGTGACAGTCAGGCCCTTGTCAGTATTGGTCGCGCCCATCTTCTTGCTGGTAAGCGACGCGGCCGGCCGGACGTCGGCAATGGCCGGGGCAAAGCGGAGCGAACTCACGACCGCCACCCCGTCGACCTGCTTGAGCTGTTCGGTCATGCTCTGGTTCGCGCCTACGTTGTTCCCCCAGACGGCAACTGCGGGCGGGATAAACAGGTAGTCACTCCCCAGACTCTTCCGCAGAACGCCGGTGAACCCGTTGTTCATACTCACGGCCAACTCCCCGGCCGCCACGATGATCGCCAGCGCCACCAGCGTCGTGCTCGCAGTGACCGCCACCCGCGTTGGCTGGCGGGTCAGGTTGCCCTGGGCCAGGTAGCCCGTGCCCTCGCGGGCGAACAGGCGCCCGATGATGGCCCCGAACAACACGGCGATCGGGCGGATGACCGCGGGAGCGATCATCACCAGGCCGAACAGGAACAGCACCGCGCCGAGACCGACGATCTGCGTATTGCCGACGAACAGGATCGCCAGCGCCAGCGCGACGAGCACGATGCCCACGATGGCGCCCGCGCCGAGCGCGCGGCGCTGCTTTGCCGTATCGACAGTGGGCCGCAGAGCCTCGAGTGGCGTCACGCGCCCTGCGCTCAACGCCGGGAATAGGCCGGCCAGCAGCGTCCCGCCCACGCCCAAGACGATCGAAACGATCACAATGGACGGTGAGACCGAGGGCGCGCCCAGGCGGACGTGGATCATCTGCTCCATCATGGGCCGAACGGCGGCCAGCGACCCGAGGGCAAACAAGTAGCCCAGCCCAATACCCAGTGCCGTGCCGATCAACCCCTGGATCAGCCCTTCCGCCAGGATGAGCCCGAGCACCATGCGGCTGCTGGCTCCAATCGCACGCAGCATGCCCAGGTCTCGCCGGCGTTCGGCAACAATCGTGCGGAAGGTGTTGAAGATGATGAACGCACCCATAAACAGCGCCAGGAAGCCGAACGCGTTCATCAACGACTGCGCGATCTGCAGGTTGGCGAACATGTCGCTGCTGGTGGAGAGTGCGTTGAAGTCGAACGTGTCGCCGAGCTGCGCTTTGATCGCGGCTTCCACCGACTCGCGACTGGCCTTGTCCGTGCCGTTGAGATAGTTCGCCTCGATCATGCTGATCTGGCCGGGCATGTCGAGCAGCCGCTGCGCCTCAGGCAGCGTGACTACAACTTCCTCATTGCCGGGCCGTGCTCGCGGCGGATGGACGCCGACGACCTGGAGCTCGACCAGGCCTTGTGCCGCCGGCAGGGCGAGCCTGTCACCCACCCGCAAACCCAGGTTGTCGGCCAGCGCGCTCGAAATGACGGCGGCATCGGTATCGCCGGGCTGCAGGAAGCGGCCGGCTTGCATCGAGTAGTTCCGCAGCCCTTGCGCAGCGGCCGGGTCCAGGCCGACGACGTTGAGGATGCTGACTGCATCCTGCTTGGCAGGGTCGTTGTCGAAGAAGTCAACCGGCAGGTTGATCGGGCGCTCGAGAAGGCCGTGCGCGGCCCCTATCCCTTGACTCGACTGGACCCGATTCAACACGTCGGGCGAGAAACCGCCGCCGGTGCGCAGCGTCACCGTCAGGTCGACGGTGTTGGACACCGCGAGCATAGTCGCCTGGAACGACGCCAACATGCTCGGGATCAGGATGTTCATCCCGAAGATCACCAGCACGCCGAACGTGACGGCGAGCGTGGTCAGAAACGAGCGCAGCCGGCGCCCGCGAAGATAGCGCATGGCCAGTGTGAATTGCAGCTTCATGGGCGGCCTCCTTAGAAGGCTTCAACCCTTTCCTTAAGCATAACGGCGCCCTCGTCGACGTTGGAGGTCAGCCGTGTATCGTCGATGACCTTCCCGTCCTTCAGAAAGACGATGCGGTCCGCATAAGCAGCGATGCGCGGGTCGTGGGTGACCATGACGACGCTGCGGCCCCAATCGCCGGCCACTTGCTTCAGCAGCGCAGCGATCTCGTCGGCCGCACGGGTGTCAAGGTTGCCGGTCGGCTCGTCGGCCAGGATCAGCGCAGGCTCGGCCACCAGCGCACGGGCGATGGCCACCCGCTGCTGCTGGCCGCCCGAGAGCTGGTCGGGCCGGTGCGACATGCGGCCGTCGAGGTCGACCCGCTCCAGCCACTCGGTCGAGCGCTTGCGCGCCTCGGGGAGGGGCAGGCCGTCGAGCATCAGCGGCAGCGCGGCGTTCTCGACCGCATCCAGCACGGGGATGAGATTGAAGAACTGGAACACGAAGCCAATCCGCGCCGGCGCAGTTCGGCCAGGCGAGTGTCGTTCAACTCGCTCAGCGACTGCCCGTCGATCTTCACCGCGCCGGCAGTGGGCCGGTCCAAGCCGCCCAGCAGGTGCAGGAGGGTCGACTTGCCGCAGCCACTCGGCCCCATCACGGCGACAAACTCGCCGCGCTCGATGCGCAGGTTGACATGGTCGAGCGCGGTGACGGCCGTCTCGCCCTTACCATAGACTTTCGTCAGCTCAATTGCCTCGATGAGCGCCATATTTCCTCCTCTGAATGGGACACTGATTGGACAGACAGATTGATTTACCTGATCTTTTCGGAACGACAAGGCAAATCAGTTCAATGGGTCAATCTGCGTCCCATTTCATTCCTCGTTGTCCGGCACTGCGGGGCAGTGCCGTTCCTTATGGCCCTGCCAGTACCTTCTTCGGCCGGCCGCGCTGCTTGGGCTAGGCACCGGCGCGGGCTGCCGCTTGATCTCGTCCAGCCGCTGCTCGACGATGTCCAGCCAGCGCAGGTCGGCCTCCAGGTGCATCACGACCTGGTCGAACAGCAGGATCTGCGCCGAGCTCGCGGCTGCGGGTCGGCAGCGGCGCGGCGGGTGGTGATCCCGTGCAGCTCGCGATACAGGTTCGCGCGCTGCGTGTAGATCAGCCGCCGGGGATCAGCGATGCCGGTCACGACGCTCAGCATCAGCTTGAGAAAGAACTCGTCCCGCTGGTGCTCGCTCTGCACCGGCTCGGCCAGCCACGCGGCAAGCTCCTCTCGCCCCCGCTCCGTGATTGCAAAGATGCGCTTCTCCGGACCGCCGTCCTGTCCAACCCCTTCCTCGACCACAAGCCCCGCCTCCTCGAGTCTGGCCAGGGTCGTGTAGATCTGGGCTGGCTTGACATCCCAGTTCGCCTGCCCCCCGACGACGGCCTCGAACGCCGCGTGGAGCTCGTAGCCGTGTCGTGGTTGTTGGGCCAGGAGCCCCAGCAGGCTGTTGCGCACCGACATTATGTCGTCCTCTCTGTCATTTCTGAGCTCGAAGTAAACTATACTACCAGTTACTAATTTAGTCAAGAGCCCGAAGCTGACGGGAAGCTGACACCGTCCGAGCCCGCCGGCTTACTTTCGGGTCCCTATAGGCGCCGTGTAGGTGACCGACCAGCCGCAAGGCGGCGGGCGCTGTTCAAGGCGAGCTAACATCGGAGGTTGGAGGAGAGAGGTGATTTGTGATACGATGGGAACTGCACCACGCTCCATTCTCCGGATGAACTTCGACGTCGAGAGGATATCATCGGATGAAGAAGACCGGCTTGACCAGGGGTGAAGTTCTGCTGGTCGTCATCGTGACGCTGATCGTCACCGCCCTCGGCACGATCGGCATGCTCGCCTATAACAATCGCGATAATCACTGGGTTCCCCTCGTTTACCCCGCTCAAGACAAGGCCGTCCAAATCGTCGCCATCAGCCGGCTACTCCAGCCGTATGTGCGAACGGAAGCAGGTAATCTCTACTTCTGCTCGGGCAACACCTGGCAAGACGCCTGCAAACCCATCACACAAGCGGACGTCCCTGTTAACCCCATTCCCGGCCGCTGGCAGACCTGCAAGCCGGTCTTCCCCCGGCTGCCCGCGCTCCCCGGTCAACCCGTCAATACGTTGGATGTGGGCCAGTGCCAGGAAGGGCGCACGTATGCCCGGCTGGTGATCATGGAGGACGGGACGATCTGGAAGTGGCAGCGGAACTTCTCATGGGTGAACGGATTTGCGTTGGCTTCGATCGCGGTCGCCAGCCTTTTCCTGGGCCTCCTGATCGGCCTGGCGATAGTGTGGCTGCGCCGGTATCTTCGGACCCCGGTCCCGGAACTCCCTGCGGGCCACAAGTCGGCCTAGGGCCACGGCAACCATCGCGGGGATCGCGCCGGTTCCACAACGCGGGCGAAAGCGCCCGGAGCCAAACGGCGCGCCCGCGCTCGCCTTGACATCCGCCGATTGCTGCGTTACCATTACTATGTGAAACACAATTCACAAAGTTGCACGAAGCCCGCCGATAGCCGCCGATGACACACCCTCTTATCCTTCTCACGAACGACGACGGGATCGAATCGCCCGGGCTCGCCGCGGCCGCAGCCGCGCTCGCACCGCTTGGCGACCTCCTGATCGTCGCGCCCGCATTCCAGCAGACAAGCATGGGCCGCAGTCGCACGCAGCAGGGCGGGCTGGACGGACGGCTCTTCGCGGCCACGATTCGCTTCGGAGACCAGGCGTGGTCGGGGACGGGCGCGTTTGCGACCCCGGCCCTGGCAGTGGAACACGCCTTGCACGAGTTGGCGCCTCGGCCCGTAGACCTGGTTGTATCGGGGATCAATTACGGTGAAAACGTCAGCACCTGCGTGACGGTCTCCGGCACACTCGGGGCTGCGTTCGAAGCCGCAGAACGGGGCATTCCTGCCCTGGCCGTGTCGCTCGAAACCGGTGCGATGCAGTACTACGAGCATGACACGACGGTCGATTTCGCGCCCGCGGCGTCCTTCGCCCGGTTATTTGCGCAGCTTGTGCTCGCAGGGCTGCGTCGCGAGGACGCCCCGCTCGCAGGGGGCAAGCTGCCGCCCGACGTCGATGTGCTGAAGATCGACGTGCCGCGGTCGGCCACCACGGCGACGCCCTGGACGATCACGCGTCAGGACCGCATGTCGTATTACACGCCCTTGCGCCCGGCGCGCGCCGACCCGTTGGCCGGCCCCGGGCCCATTGTCATGCACGTGGCCAAGGGCTGCTACAGCGCCGAAGGGACGGACGCCTGGGCCCTGGCGCACGGCCTCGTCTCGGTGACGCCGCTCAGCCTGGATCTCACGTCGCGCGTCCCATCCGGCGCGCTCGCTGCGTTTCTCGCCGAGCGCTGACGCACGCATGCGGCCAAGCAGGCACGTGGCCGCGCACTGATCTCGCCCACCACTCACCCAATCGATGCAGGACAGGAGGACAATCATGCCGGACCCCATGCGCTGGGCCATTCTCGGCACAGGCAAGATCGCCAAGCGTTTCGCAACCGCCCTCAATAACATCCCCGAGCGCGCGACCTTGCTCGCGGTGGGCTCGCGCGACCGGGCGACGGCGGATGCCTTCGCCAACACCTTCCATATCGAACGCCGGTATCAGGGATACGACCAGGTGGCGAATGATCCTGATGTGGACATCGTCTACGTGGGGACGCCCACCGTGTACCACGAGCGCGACGTCACCATGTGCCTGGAAGCGGGAAAACATGTGCTGTGCGAGAAGGCCTTCACCATCAATGCCGGCGAGGCAGAACGGCTGGTGGCAAAGGCGCGCAGCACAAACCGCTTCCTGATGGAGGCGATGTGGACGCGCTTCTTCCCGGTCCATGTCTGCATCCGGGAAATGCTCGCCGCGGGCCGCATCGGCGAGGTTCACGGGGTCGTGATCAACTTCATCGCCAAGCCACCCTTCGACCTCAAGAACCGCTTCTTTGATCTCAACCTGGGCGCAGGCGTGCTGCTCGACACGGGCTCGTACGGGATTTCCTGGGCCTACAGCCTGTTTGGGGTGCCTGAGCAGGTAACCGGGCTCGCCTACTTCGGCGAGTCGGGCGCCGACTACCGCTCCAGCGTGCTCATGAAGTTCCCGGCGGGCCAGCTGGCGACGATTACCTCCTGCCAGGTGTCGTATGACGTCAAGGAGGCGGTGATCTACGGGTCGAAGGGGAAGATCGAGATCCACGACCCCTGGTACAAGCCGTTCGCGATGACCGTCACTGAGGAAGGCACGGACGCCGGAGCGCATCGACATGCCGCTCGGGAAATACACGGGCTACGAGTACGAGGCTTCCGCGGTGATGGACTGCATCGCGGCGGGGCAGACCGAGTGCCGCGTCATGCCCCTCGACGAAACGCTCGCCATCATGCGGACGCTCGACACCGTGCGCGCGCAGTGGGGGTTCAAGTACCCGTTCGAACGGTAGTCCACGCGAGTTGGGCCAGCCTCTCGGCTGGCCCAACTGGGTTCGGGTGCGGTGCGATGGGGCGCCTTAGCGCTGACCGCGCACGTTTTCGTACAGGTTCCCCGTGTACGAGATGGCCTCGTCGGGCAGCAGCACCGGCGTGCCGCGGCTCTGCGCGAAGTGCACGATCTTGGCAATCTCCTCAACCTCGATCGCCATCTGCGTGGCGTGGGTCGCCGACTTGCCGATGGTAAACACGCCGTGGTTCTGCATGATGATCGCCTTGGCATGGCCGATCTTCCGCAGCATCTCCTCGCCAATCGCCTCACCGCCGATGGGGACATAGTCGCCCAACGGAATCTCGCCGCCGAGCATCGCGCTCGGCCGTCAGGCACGCGGGAATCGGCTCGCCCAAGACGGCGTAGATGCTGGCATAGGTCGAATGGGTGTGGACCATGCCCATCACGTCGGGGCGCCGCGCATACACGTACAGGTGTGTCGCGAGGTCGACCGACGGCGCGAGCCGGCCTTCGATGACGTCGCCCTCCAGGTTGACGACGATCATGTCCTCGGCCCGCATGTCTTCATAGCTGTAGCCGCTCGGCTTGATCACCACCAACCCCGTTTCCGGGTCGCGGCCGCTGACGTTGCCGCTGGTCGTCTTCACGAGCCCCTGCTTGGGGAGCTCCAGGTTGCACTTCCAAACCTCATTGCGTAGAGCTTCGAGCACCGGTGTTCTATCCTTTCATCCCAATCGGGAGTGGTATCATCGTGCCTGTTTGCAGCGCGCCCGCGGCACCCGCACGCGGGATGGCTGCCGCCGCGTAAGGATCTCGGCCACGGACGTCGCCTTAGGCCGGAGTGCGCGCCCCCAGGCAGCCGCGCACCATGTTGCGGACCTCTTCCGCGTCTTCCAACTCCAGCGCGGCCGCCGCAATCCCGCGCGCCTCGTGCACGTCCAGCGTGCGGATCAGCGCCTTTGCGGCGGGAATGGCCGGCGAGTTCATGCTGAACTCGTCCAGCCCCAGGCCGAGCAGGATCGGGATGGCAAGGGGTTCGCCGGCCAGCTCGCCGCACAGCCCCACCCACTTCCCCGCCGCATGCGCGGCATCAATGACCTGGCGGATCAAGCGCAGCACCGCCGGGTGAAACGCATCGGCCAGCCCGGCCACGCCCGCATTCGTCCGGTCCGCCGCCATGGTGTACTGGCTGAGATCGTTGGTGCCGATCGAGAAGAAGTCGACCACCTTCGCCAGCTGGTCGGCCACCACGGCCGCCGCGGGAATTTCGATCATGATGCCGACTTCCATGCTCTCGGCCACCGGCTGCCCCTCGGCCAACAGCTCGGCCCGGCACTCCTCCAACACGGCGCGCGCCCGGCGCACCTCGCCGACCGTCGCCACCATCGGAAACATCAGCTTGAGCCCGTTGCCCGCGCCCGCACGCAGGGCCGCCCGCAGCTGCGGTTTGAAGAGGTCGGGACGCGGAAGGCAGAGACGGATGGCGCGGACACCCAGGAAGGGGTTTTGCTCGGTCGCCAGCCCGAGATAGGGCAGCTCCTTATCGCCCCCCACGTCGAGGGTGCGCAGCACGACCGGCAGGCGGCCAAACGCATCCCCAATCGCCTTGTAGGCCGCATACTGCTCTTCTTCGGTCGGCAGCGCAGTGCGCTCGAGAAACAGGAACTCGCTGCGCAGCAAACCCACGCCCTCCGCGCCGGCATCGAGTGCGCGCTGCGTGCCGGCCACGTTGCCGATGTTCGCCACCACCTCGATGCGCGTGCCATCCAGGGTGACCGCCGGCTCGTGCGCATGGGCCCGGGCGATGGCTTCCGCAGCATCGGCACCGGCGCGCTTTGCTTCGTGTGCCCGAAGCGCGCCTTCGTCGGGCTGGGCGATCAGGACACCCGCCTCGCCGTCCAGGATCAACGGCGCGCCGTTAGGCAACTCCATAACGCCCGCGCCTGCGCCGACCACGGCCGGCAGGCCAAGGCCGCGCGCGAGGATGGCCGTGTGCGAGGTCGCACCGCCCGCTGCGGTGCAGAAGCCCAGCACGAGCGACTTGTCCAGCATCACAGTGTCGGACGGCGCGAGGTCGGCGGCCAGGATGATAGAAGGAATGCTCAGGTTGGCGGTGGGCGACTCGCCGGCGCCCAGCAGCACCCGCAGAACGCGGTTGGCGACGTCCCGCACGTCCGCGGCACGCGCCCGCAAGTACTCGTCGTCGAGCGCAGCCAGCGTCTCGGCGTAGCCTTCGGCGGCAGCATGCAGCGCGGCTTCGGCGTTCACGCCGTCCTGCCGGATGGCAACCCGCACCGTCTCCATCAGGTCCGGATCGTCCAGCATCATCGCCTGGGCCTCGAAAATCGCGGCTTCCTCACCGCCGTGCGACGCTTCCGCCTGCGCCTGCACGGCCGCGAGCTGCTCACGAGCGACGAAAAGCGCGGACTCAAACCGGGCCCATTCGGCCATCCGATCCTTGACCGTGTAGCAATTGAAGGACAAATCGGCCTGGAGATACCGGAATGCGGGGCCAATGGCGATGCCGCGCGACGCTGGAATGCCCGAGAAAGCGATCATGGACTCCTGCCGTCTACGCTTCGCCGAAATTAGCGGCCACGAGGGCAACCAGCGCGTCGAGCGCTTCCGCGGCCTGCTCGCCTTCCGCGTCGATCTCGATCGTGTGGCCCTGCTGAACGCCAAGCGTGAGCACGCTCAAAATGCTCTTCGCGTTGACGGCTTTGCCGTCGGAAGTGACGTTGCGCACGGCAATGGTGCAGGGATACTTACCTGCGAGCTTGACGAATTGCGAGGCGGGGCGCGCATGCAGCCCGACCTTGTGCTCCACCGCGACTTCAGTCTTTGCCATGTTTTGCAACCTGTCTTGGGCCCATTAAGCGGTACTCCGGCGCAATCCGCCGCAGGTTCGCGCCGTTGGCGACGAGGCGCGCGTGTTCCCACAACTCCCGCTCGTCGATGATGGCCTTGACCGCTTCGACGCTCTTTCGCATCGGCAAAAGTCCCGCGGCCCGTGAGACAAACGGAAAACCCGCCTTCTCCACGGCCTCTTGCCACGGCAGCTCGGTGCGCCCCGGCCGCGCAGCCTTTGGCTTGGGCGTGCTCGCACCGTGGCGCCTTCGCTCCGGCGCGCTGGTCTCCACCTCGGGCGTGAGGGTGGCCGCGGCGGCCACAACCAGGTAGCGATAAATCCGGACGAGGTTCGACCACGACAAGTACATCAGCACGCCGTACAAGACGATGACCAGGCCAAGCACGAGCGCATGGGCCTCGTAAAAACCGAGCACCGACGTGCCGGCCTCCCCGATCATCGATTCGACCAAACCACGAATCATGGCATCTTACCCCCGGCCCACGGCCGAAAACGCGGATGACGCTGACCAGGCGCGGCGGCCTCGCGTAGCGCCGCCAACTGGCTGAAGCGACGATGTCGCCGGACCAGCGTCATCCGCTCCTTGCGGGCCTCGGTATTAGCGAAGCGCAGGCTTAGCGGGCGGCTGCGCGGACGACTTTCCCGCAACGGCCGGCTTTTCACGGCGAGAAGCGCCGGCGAAGACCTCCCAGGCCTCCTCGTTGCGCTTGAACAGGAAGAAGCCCAGGCCGGTGATGATGGCGAACAGCGCCATGCCGATCCAGCCCAGGTACTTACCGGCGGCCAGGAACGCGAGCGGGGTCCAGACGAAGCCGTCGGCGATGCTCGAGATGTACGGCGCATTGACCGCATTCTCGGGCACCTTGAACCCGGCCTCCAGCGCCACCTTGGTGATGGTGGGAGCTAGCGCGTTGGAGACGTAGAAGCCGATGATCAGCAGGACGGTGCCGATGATCACCATGCGGATAACGTTACCTTTCGCGGCCGGCGCGAACTGCGTGCAGAGGAACACCAGCACGGCCAGGTCGGCGAAGAGGAGCATGTGGTTGCCCGGCAGGATCAGCATGAGGATGATCGCGATCGGGACCAGGAGCAGGCCCGCCGAGATGTTGGCCGGATGACCGACGAGGACGGCGGAATCGAGGCCGATGTAGATCTCCCGGTTGCTGGCCCGCTTCGCCATGAAGGTGCGGGCAGCTTCGGAGACGGGGATCAAGCCTTCCATGAGGATGCGCACCATGCGGGGCAGCAAGACCATAACCGCAGCCATGTTGATACCGAGGACCAGGATCTTGGCCAACGTGGGGATGAAGCCTGCGGTGCTAAACTCGCGAAAGTAGGCGAACAGACCAAGGGCAGAACCGATGATCAGGCCCAGAATCATGGGGTCGCCGAAGGTCGGTCCCAGCCTGCGCTCGATGCCCTCGGTGTCGGCATTGAGGCTCCGCAGTCCCGGGATCTTGCTGATAACCCAGTTGAGCGGGATGCCAATGAGCGAGAGCGGCGCGGTCATCCCGTGCGGAATGGAGATGCCGGGGAGCTCGTAGAACTCCTGGATAGCGCGGCCCGTCCAGTCGCCGAGCAGGAGCATGAAGGCGGCGCCGATGCCTGCGGCCACCAGGCCCATCAACAGGTTGCCGGTCACCGCGGTGACCAGCGAGCCCAGGAAGGCGTAGTGCCAGAAGTTCCACACGTCGACGTTGAGCGTCTTGGTCACGTTGGTTAACAGCAGGACGATGTTGACGATCAACGCGACAGGGATTACGGCGAGGCCGACCTTGGTGGCAAAGGCCACGGCCGCGGCGGCAGGCCACCCGACGTCCACGATGGACATTTGAACGCCGGTGTTCTGCACCAGCGCCTGGGACACGCCGGCGAGGGCGCCCCACATGAGGCCGATGACGAGGTTAATACCGACGAATGCGACGCCGATCGTGACGGCCGACCGGAAAGCACGGCCTGGTTTCGCGCCGAGAATCAACGCGAAGATGAAGATGAACAGCGGGAGGAGGACCGAAGCACCGAGCGTGTCGACCGCTGTCTTGAGCCCGGAGAGAATTGCATCCATGGAATTGCTCCTTTGCCAGAATCAGAGAGTCGAGAATCCATAGGTGAATGAATGACACGAAGGGTGAACACTCGATAGGCATCGCTCCTTTCCTGGCTGCCCACTGCCCGGCCTACTGCTTCAGCACGTCGATGATCTGCTTCAGCACCGCATCTGTGCCGATGCCCGTCAGAAAGGGCAAGCCCTTGATCACCGGAATGCCGGGGTCGCCCCGCAGTGGCGTCGTGGTGACGATGAGATCCGCGCCGTCCTGGAGGACGATGGGGACCTCCGCCGCCTTGCACTGTTTGACCTTGACCGCGATGCCGTTCTTTTTGCAGGCCTCCTCGATGGCCATAGCCACCACCGTGGAAGTAGCAACTGCGGTGCCGCATGAGACGATGACTGTCTTGGCCATGGTTGATCTGCTCCTATACGTGGGTTGGGGCGTTCAGTTCTAGGCTAACAACGCCAGAGCCTCCGCGACGCTGGTCGCCGCCACCAGGCGGAGCACCAGGTCGGGCTGCTGCAGGACGCCGGAGACTTGCTGCAGCATTTCGATTTGAGACTTCGGCTGCTCGAGCGCGAGCATGATGACCAGGCGCACGGGGACGTCCTCTTCGGGGTCCACCATGTTCTGGAATACGACCGGGGTGGTCAGCGTTGCGAGCGCGAGCGCGGGGCTGTTGACGTATTCGATGTCCACATGGGGGATGGCAGCGTTAATCTCGCCGCCCAGAGGTAGGCCGGTTGGCATCTCTGCCTCGCGGCGAAGCGTCGCTTCGACGAAACCGTCTTTGACGCGACCGAGCCCGCGCAGTCGTTCGCCGAGGACGCGAATCACGTCCTCGGAACTGGCGGCCTGGAACTGAAGCACGACGGCTTCCTGTGGCAGAAACTGAGCCAGGGACATCTGCCCACCATCTTGAGGAGATTGGGGAACCAATTCACATCTGTGAATTTCTAAACACGATTAACACCAGTATATGAGCAAAGTTTCGCTCTGTCAAGAGGCAAATAGCGAAAAACGTTCTACCCGTGCGAGTAATCGGTGACGCGAATCCTGGATCGGCCATAGAATTGACTGATACTGCTCAGAATGATAGTATCGGCGAAGGTGGAAACGCCGCTTGCCCCCGTAGCTCAGGTGGATAGAGCGAGGCACTCCTAACGCCTAGGCCGAGCGTTCGAGTCGCTCCGGGGGTACTTTACTACTACCTGTAGTGTTTTTCCCTCAGAATTCCCCATATATAGTGGTAGCGCTGTCCAGGAGTAAGGTGGATGGCGCGCATAGACCTAGGAACTCGTTTAAAAGTAGTTCAATCCCAACCGGCATCGGACATTCAGCAGGCGGGTGATTTGTTCCTGCTGGACTGCCGCGCCCGGCGTCTCAGCCCCGGCACGCTCGATAGTTACACCCGGCGCATGCGTAGTTTTCAAGCTTGGTTCCACGAAAACGGCATCACCCGGCTCGTGGACCTCACGTCTCATCACATTCGCGCCTACCTCGTGCACCTTCAAGATCGCGGCCTGGATGACGACACGGTCATCACCGAGTACCGCGTGTTGCGGGCCTGGCTGAACTTCTGCGTCCAGGAAGAAATGATCAGCGCCAGCCCCATGAAAAAAGTACGGTCCCCGCGCTTGCCCAAGGAGATTCTGCCTGCCTTCGCGCCCGAAGATGTACAGAAGCTTCTCGCAGTCTGCCAGACGCCGCGCGACAAGGCCATCATCCTCTGCCTGCTCGACACAGGCTGCCGGGTGTCGGAGTTCGCAGCCCTCAACATCGGCGATGTGGACGCGCAGAACGGCGCG
The DNA here is from genome assembly GCA_963810095.1 of uncultured Chloroflexia bacterium. Taxonomy (GTDB): domain Bacteria; phylum Chloroflexota; class Anaerolineae; order CG2-30-64-16; family CG2-30-64-16; genus JALOOB01. The sequence goes on from CAWEMM010000006.1 coordinate 454,289, forward strand.
GTCCAAGTGAAGCTCGGCAAGGGCCGCAAGGACAGAATCGTATACTTGGGGGCCAAGGCCCTGCGCGCCCTGCTGAAATACCTGCGCACCCGGCCAGACTCCAAGCCCGCCGATGCGCTGTGGCTGAGCGAGAAACGCCGGGAGCGACTGACGCTGTGGGGCCTGGAAGAGCTTCTGTCGCGGCTTGGGAAGCGCGCGGGCGTCGAGCACGTCAACCCGCACACCTTTCGGCGGTCATTCGCGCTGTGGAGCCTGCGCAGTGGCATGGACATCTTTAGCCTACAACGGCTGATGGGCCACGCCGACCTAACCGTTCTTCACAGGTATCTCGCCTTGGTAGAAGGCGACCTTGAAGCCGCACATCGGCAGCACGGCGCGGTCGACAACATGCTGTAACCCTTGCTGCGGAGCTTCAGCACTGGCGGTGGTCCTTGCCGGAGGTCGTCACACGGCCACCGGCAAGTTGCATTTTGCGCCCGGCCAGCAGGCGACGATCTTGCAGTGAGGGGAAAAGAGCCATGCGTACACAGACTATTCTGAACAAAGCCATGGTCCAACGCCTCTATGAGGACGTCTGGAACCGAAATGACCCGGCGGCAGCCGCCGACATCTTCGCTCAACCGAGCGGCGCCCAAGCCTATGTCAGCCAGTTTCGCGCGGCGTTTCCGGACGTGCACCGTACGGTGCTGACAATGGTTGCGGAAGGGGACGTCGTGATGACGCACTGGACAGCCCGGGCAGCCCATCTGGGCCAATGGCACGATCTCGCCGCCACCGGCGCTCGCGTGCGTTGGACAGGCGTTACCATCGCCCATGTGGCCGATGGGAAGATCGTGGCGGACCAGACGGTGTGGGACGCGCTGGGTCTGTTGGAGCAGACCGGCGCGGTCCCGCGAATCAGGGAGGCCGACGGTACTCAGCTGTAGTCGGGGTTAGGAGCCGCACGCTGCGCGTAAGGGCCTCCCGCTTGATCGCGTCCGGAATGCGGAGGGCTGGAACCCGCCAGCCACCCCGATACATCGCGGCTGCGTAGAATGCCGATCAGCCTGCGGCTACCAGGACATATGCCGACCTCGTATCGCATGCTGCCACCAACCTCGCTAACCTATGCGAGCTTAAGCCGGGACAAGCATGTCTTTGTTTGTCGGGCCACACGCGTCCTGGTGCCTCAGATTGCGCGCAACCTGCCTCGGCGCGCGCCGCAAAACAGTCGTACAATAGGAACGCGCAGCAGATGACAAACACTGCTCGCCGCGCATGACGAAGCAGCATGACCGTACCAGAGGTCCTTTCTGATGTTGGAGAGCCTGTAACGCCGAGGTATCTGATCAATGAAATCGTCTGCTGAGTTGTTGGCCGCGTCGGACGCCAACATGATTGCGTTCTGGTCGGCCTATGGTCGCGGGGCTGGCTGCACCTCGCAGGTTGCGCCGGGCGTGGTCTGGGTCTATACGGGCATCCCGACCCCGTTGTTCAACTGCGTGCTGCTGTCCGACGCCGGGGCAGCGGATGTGCAGGCGACTGCGGACGCGGTCCGGGCGAAGATCGATGAGCGGGGCGTACCGGCCATGTGGTGGGTCGGCCCGCAGGCTGGGCAAGACGACGTCGCCCCGCGGCTGGAGCGGATTGGCCTTGCCCCTGCCGGGGAAGTGCCCGGCATGGCGCTCGACCTGGCGCTGCTGAATGACGCACATGAGGCGCGTCCGGAGTTCACAGTCGAGCGCGTCCACGGGACCGTGATGCAAGCGCTGTGGGGGCACACTGCCGGGATCGGGACGGGTTTCCCGGATGAGACCAGCGCCGCGCTGGCACAGGTTGAAGCGACCCTGAACGACTCGGAGTATCTGGCGCAGCGCCGCTATATCGGTTACTTGAATGGCGAGCCGGTGGCGACGTCGGCCCTGGTATTGGCTGCGGGAGTGGCAGGCATCTATGCCGTCGCCACAGTGCCCGCGGCCCGCCGCAGGGGCATTGGTCGGCTGATGACGGTGCTCCCACTACTGGAGGCCAGGCGGGAAGGTTATCACAGCGGCATCCTCCAGTCGTCGGCGATGGGCTATCCGGTGTACAAGGCGATTGGTTTTGAAGAGGTGAGCCGGTACAGGCTTTATGCGCAGGCTTAGTGGATCGCGCCAGGCTTGCGACATCGAGGGCAGCGCGGCCTCAACCCGCGCCTGGGGGAGGCTCGGAGACATCAGCCCGCCGGTCGGCCTGGCACCAGCACCTATACGGTCAGCCTGTCCCTGGTTGTCGAGCCGCTTGTGAAGACCCAGGCGGGTGCCGCGCGCATCACAGCCCGCGCAGCGCGCCCTGGCCCTGGACTGGCTGTGGGCCAACTACCACGGCAAGGCCAAGTACAGAGACGTCTGGTTCGAGTGGGCAGGCAAGCCGCTGCTCATCGCGTTCGACCCGATGACCTTAACGATGCGAGTGTCGGCAACATATCCCATCAGCTACATGATCCGGAACTGGACGGGTCGCCGCGGCGCAGATCGAAGTTGACGCCTCTGAGGACTGTATGTCGTTGAACGACTTTCGCATGGCCTTCACTTAATTCACATTTTCCATCCCGACGTCCCTCTCTACTCTGCTTTATCCGCGGCTCTTATTATGGTCTTGGCAGCTTCTCGGTCAACCGATTCCTGATAGATGTCGGCGTAAGTTTTCAAATCTTTGATCAGATCGTCACAGAAAGCCGCCACGTCTCTGCCCGTCACTTCGAGCACGCCTTTCCCCGCGGCCGCGCCCGCTTCAAAGAGATCAATGATCCCCGAGAGCAAACCCGTCCCCTCGCTTAGCTCTACCGGGCCGACCTTGAAGAGATACTGCTGAATCTCCTTGTAGACAATCTGGTAGTCCCGCGGGAGCGCATTGACACGCGCCATGTGCGCTCGCCACTCTTTTTTGCCTTCGATCATATCTCGTATGCTCATGCTGTCCTCCTACTTGCCCAATTTCCTGGCGACATTGTTGTTCAGCTGCTCGCGCCACTTATCGCGATAGGACTGTGCCCCTGCTTCGCCAGCGAGCGCAGCACAGAAGCCGCTGATGTCGTCACCCAAGACCTCCTTAACGCTCTGACCCTCCGCCGCCGTTTCTTCGAGCAGGCCAAGCACACCGTCAAGAATGGGCATGAGGTTGCGACCGGCAAAGTCTGTGTACGGCCAAAGATTGGCGTTGACCTGCACCCATGCCGTTTGATAATCAGGCGGCAGCTTTTTGGCTCGCGACTCGAAGGTCTTCCATTCCTTCTTCATGTCACTGCCAGTAATCTTGTCCCAGAAGCTCATTGTTTCTTCTCCTTCAACTCCCTGATTTTTGATGATACAAACCCCCATTTCGTCCAGAACGCGGCGAGTTCCTGCCGCCCCGCCTCGTTAAGCCTGTAGAACTTGCGCGGCGGCCCCATGTCGGACGGCCGTTTTTCGATATCCACGAGGTTGTTCTTCTCGAGCCGGACCAGGATGGTATAGACCGTCCCATCTACAACGTCCGAGAATCCAAGCGCGTTCAGCCGCCGGGTGATCTCGTAGCCGTAGATTTCCTCGTGGCTGATGATTTCAAGAACACAGCCCTCCAGCACGCCTTTGAGCATTTCAGTTAGGTTTTCTGCCATGCAGCTTCACTCCCATGCTATCCTGTATGACCTGTATTGAGTGTGACTTAGTACTGGTATAAAGTAACACAGAATAGCGTGGCTGTCAATGGTTTGATCGCCAACATCCGTCATGATAAAGGTTCTCCCACGCGTGCTGGTCAAGCTCCCCCTGGGGGCATTGACTAATACAGGCCATTGCGTGCAATCCCCCCACCCTAGTGTCGAGCGCCGCGGGGAGTAGGATCGCTACCTGCCACAGGCCGTGTCCGCAGGCGCTAACTTAGCAGAAGCAGCGCGCCAACCCCTCTCACGTCATCCCTTCCCGCACGCCAAGAAGAAGCAGAATAATAAGAACAATCAGAATCCACAGGTTAGGGGGTGTAAGGTTCTGATCACTCTTCTTCTTCTGATCGTTTTCCACCCGCGGCTGTGGACACCTAGCCGATGTGGCGGGCATGCACGCACAACCGCCGCCCCTCGACAGTGCGCACGAAACGCGGCTGGCTCTCGCTGTGCAGGTCGTGGCCCAGGGGATCAATCCCATGCCACAGCCGCGGTGGACCTGCGAATCGCCATCATGCTGCGCAGTAAGCTTCACCGCCTGCCTACACATCGGTGGTACAATCGAGCCTGCACAGCAGATGGCAACCACGGATCGCCGCGCACGACCCGGCTGTATGACCGGACCAATTGCGCGAGCAGCCTGGCTGGATCGACAAGCTAATTACACTCCGACCGTGAGGGTGAGCGGCTTCAAGGGTGCCAGGTGTATGTCTACCAGCCCATTAAGGGGAAGGTGCGAACATGGAGACGACAACACTGCCCGACCAGCCCGATGGGAAATCACCCGCAGGGGCTGACATCCGCTTCCTGGTGGCTGGCGCAACCGGCAACATGATCCACAGCACCGTCCCGCCGCGCCAGGTAAACCGGGCGACGGTCCACGCGACGGTAAGCGAGTTCTGGTATGTCTTGGAGGGACGCGGCGAAATCTGGCGCGACAACGGTGTGGCGAGTTGCGTCACGGCGCTTGTTCCGGGCACCGCCATCGATATTCCTGTCGGGACCGCGTTTCAGTACCGCAACCTCGCGGACACCGAGCTTAAGTTCATTTGTGTCGCCATGCCGCCGTGGCCCGGCGCTGCCGAAGCGAGCTGTGTGGAAGGTATCTGGCGACCAACCGTATGACCTTCGCGCGCCTACACCGGCGGCTGAACTTACCAGTGCCTCCGGGTCAACACATGCCCAGTCAATTCAAGAGTCAGTAGTTACGTCGCCTCCACACCCGGTCAACGAGGTGCTTATGCAGATCAAGTTTGTCAGCATCACTGTAGAAGATCAAGAGCACGCTCTTGACTTCTACACCTCCGTCCTCGCTTCCAGAAGATGGCGGACATACCCACGGGCCAGTTCCGCTGGCTGACCGTGACCTCGGCCGATGGTATCGCGGGCACGGAACTCGTGCTGGAGCCAGCCGCCTTTCCGCCTGCCCAGGTATACCAGAAGGCTTTGTTTGAAGCGGGCATCCCAGCGACTGCCTTCATCACGCAAGACATTGCCGCCGAGGTCCAGCGCCTCCAAGCGCGGGGGGTCAAGTTCCGCGGCGAGGCGACACATAGGGGACCGATCACGGCGGCGCTATTTGAAGACACTTGCGGAAATCTCATCAATCTCGTTCAGCCGGACGCCTGACCCGCTGTTGGGGGCGGCGTGCCCCGAAGCTGCACATTAGGGCGACCAAATGCTACGCGCCGGTGCGCTTGCCGCAGTGTTGCCCAACCCCCGGCCATCCCTGCGCCTGGCGCTTGCTCTAAAGGCCCACTTGCGCAAGGCTCCCACCGTAGTAGTACCCAAGGCGCGTCCGGTGCAACCTATGGCAAAAGGCGGGTGGACGACCAGGAAACCCAGCGACGGCCGCCGCCGGGCAAAGACGGTGATTTCCCGGCATGATCGCGGCTGCCGCCGAGCCAGGGACATGGCAGGCCAGAGACGGCGCGGGGTGGACGGTCCCGGCGAGGATCGACCGTACGGTCGGGCCGGGCAACATGGATGCGGGCAGGGTTCCCCACGGCCCGACGCTGCCATGACGCCAACCTGCCGACCATAGGCCAACCTCAGCTACAGTTATCGTGTCTTATATGCAGGAGACATGCCGCGTGCCGGGCGTGTAAATGACACTGGACTCTATGGAAGAGGTCGGCTGGGTCAGCGAAGCTGGAGTAGGTTAGCACAAACGAAAAGGCCGACGTAGCTGAACGTCGGCAATCAGGTTGGCCCGCGCAGTTGGGCGTGCGGCCGGACGTGTCACGCGCCGCGGCCCCGCAGGCTCAACTTCGGTACTTCGCTCTGTGGGGGTCAAGCGGTGCAGCACATGCTCACCCATCCAGTCGGACGGGGTCGTCAAGGCAAACGGGCAACCGTGCTGCCGCGCGTCAGACGGCAACCTGATCCGGGGCATAGATGACGACGAACGTGTCCCGTCGGTCAGCAAACCGCACCTCGACAGCCCACGAGCCGGGTTGCTGATCGGGATGCACGCTGGCAAGTGTCGACTCGGGGAAGGCGGCCAGCAGCCGGGTTAGGCGCGGGTAGAATTCCTGTGGCAACTCCCCCAGGTTGCTGCCGACCGGTACGTCGTCAGCTGGTCGTGGTGAGGGCAATTCGGCGTGGGGTTGTGCTTCATAATCCGGCGTTATCATCTCGTGTAACCTCATTCTATCCGTCGCAAGCCAAGGCTTGCGCGAGTGGCTCCAGGCTGTCAAATAGCCCCTACCGGCCAAGGTTCGCACGCGGCGAACATGACCAGTGCGCGCCGCCTTGCCTCAGTCTGGAGGATATCGCGCGCAAGGTGGTAGTTGAAACATGCCGACCCAGGGTGCTCCCCCGCCCGCGCCGCAATCGGGCAATCGGCCGGGCAACTGGGCAAAGCCTCACGCAGCGTCTGGTAGTTTGTGTACTCATCCAAGACCCGCGCCATGACGTGCCGGTATTCGCCCGCCCGGTGAAAATCCTCCGGTATCCGTTCCACTTGTAGAAGCAAACACAGCCGGATCGCCGTTTCCGTCACTTCGCACACGGTCATCATAGCGTCGCTCCCGAGAGGGGGAACATCTACCCCCACCATCCAATCGTACGCCCGGCTGTCAAGCGACATTGCGTGAGGCATTGCCCGCAGAACGGTCGACGGCCCGCACCGCGTGGTGCACCCCCCCGACAGCAGGTGAGCCGGAACACCGCACACGACCTGCTGCCAAACATTCCGCGCAACTTGCAGCACCCCCGGCCTCAAAATAGTCGTACAATTGGAGCGTGCAGCAGAGCACGGACAACGGTCGCCGGGCACGACCACGCTGTATGACCGCATCAGCAACGCCATGAGCCTGGATGAGATCGAGCGCATGCTTATTCAGGCAGCAGAATCGCGATGCCAAAGAACCGCCGGTGGGAGGTCAAGTATGACTGAATCGATGCCACGCATTAGCAACGCTTTCCAAACCTTAATGAGCGATGCGCCGCACCACGCCCGGGCGTGTTGCGGCATGGTACAAGGGCCTCGCCCAAGCCAGCGCCCTGGATGGGAAAACCGCCGCTTTATGCTACCTGGCGGTGTTGGCGGCCCTGCGGCTGGAGAGCGGCATCCCCTTTCACGTTCAGGCCGCCAAGCGGGCAGGCGCAACCCGCGCGGAAGTCATTAGCGCCGTTCTGATCGGCTTGCCTGCGGCCGGACATGGCGTGACGCAGGTCCTGCCGACGGCGCTCGCCGCTTTCGATACGGATTGAGCGCGGCAGTGCCGTGCCCAGGGCTGGGCGGGACTCTGAACGGGCATGGGTCAACCCCGCTCAATTCGGCGCTGGAGTGGGCAGCCGAGGCCGGGACGGGGCAATGACCCGGGCAGCGCAAGACCCGGCCAAGACGCGGGCTGACACAAGCAGCGTCAGCGTCGAGGCCGCATTATGGCGTTCAAGCCTCAGGACGCCCCAGGTCCGGTCTTGTCATCTTTCGGCTGCCGCTCATGCTCTGCTCGCCGTCGGGCAGCTTCGGCAACGCGCCGCAGGTTCGCGATGGCCGCGGCGATCTCTTGGGCCACCGGACCTTGGCCTTTCTTTCGGTTGGGGCGCGAAGCATCCTCGGGTCGTTTGTCTTGCGTCATATGGGCAAAACGAAGCGCAAGTAGTCGGAGTTCCTTGGGCGTGGTCCCGCCCAGGCATGATTGTCGGATGAGGTCGGACGGTGTATCATCCCGTCCGACCTGTGGGGTTCACCATCTGCCACGGTCTGGCTGTCGGTGTCGGCGCGAAGCGGGCTGTCTTGCCGGGCCGACACTCCATCATTCCGGAGGGCATTATGAGCATGGCACAGTCGCGACGGCCATTTTGGGTCTATCTGCTGGTATTCTTTTGCGTGGTTCTCGGGTTGGGCGGCCTGTACGGGGGTGTGTCGTTCATCACCGATCCGACGGGCGCAGCGATGGGCATGGACGTCAGCATGTTGCGCGGCTTCATGAACACCTACCTGCCGTTTGGCGTCTTCCTGCTGATCGCGTTCGGGATCGCGCCGCTGGTGCTGGCGTGGGCGCTGATCGCGCGGCCGCGCTGGTTCCCAGCCATCACGCGGGCGACGGACCGGGATTGGGCCTGGGTCGTGACGCTGGCAATGGGCGCGGGGCTGCTCGTGTGGATGGCGGGCCAGTTCATCATCATGGGCTACCAAGCGCCGATCCAGGCCTTCACGACCTCTCTGGGCGCGGTCATCACTCTGTTGAGCCTGGTTCCTTCGGTACGGCAATACTACCGCGTCAGCGCGCGAGCTTGACGCGCCACGGTGTCCATCGTGGCCCAACGTGTAGGGCCACCTAAGCCATGGAGTCTCACACGCGTGGCCGCTGCCGAGGGTGTGCGTGCATCACCATGGCGTGCACTGTGCGATAATGAGTAGTTAGCTGGACTCACACTCACCATGACTACCAGGAAAGGAGAAGTCGCATGACCTTGATCGCAATCAACGTACTGCTTGATCCAGATGCCGCCACGGTCGAGCGGGCACAGGCGACGAACGCCCGGCTACGCGAGGACTATCCCGATGGTTTCGCCCTCGACGCCAACCACGCGCCGCACATCACCCTGCTCCAGCGGTTTGTGCGGACGGCGGACCTTGACTGGGTCGCGCATGCTGTGGCCGAAGTGCTGCGCACAGAGCAGTCGATGAACTGGGAGAGCCATGCGACCGGCTACTATGACCTGGCCTACAAGAATCTCGGATTGGTGGGCATCGTCATCGAACCGACCGAGGATTTGCGGCGACTTCAGCAGAGGATCATCGACGCCGTCGCCCCGTTCGCCGTGGAGAAGGGGACAGCCGAGGCCTTTGCCCCCCGCCCCGACGGCGCAGCGATCAGTCAGCCGACAGTGGACTACGTGAACAACTTCGTCGGCACCCGCACCGGCGTGAACTACCACCCGCATTTGACCGTCGGCATAGGAACCCGCGGCTTCGTGGACGCTCTGAAAGCGGAGCCATTCCAGGCCTTTACCGTCCGGGCAGTATCCGTGAGCCTCTACCAGGTAGGGGATTACGGTGTGGCACAAAGGAAGCTCTATGACCTCCACCGTTGCTGATCCACTACCCTCCTGGAATGATAGCCCCTCAAAGCAGGGCATCCTTGCGTTTGTCGCCAGGGTGACACAGGAAGGTTCACCCGACTTCGTGCCACTGGCAGAACGCATCGCCGTGCACGACAACGACGGCACGCTCTGGCCGGAAAATCCGCTGCCGTTTCAGGCGGCCTTTGCCATCGATGAACTTAACCGGCGCGTCCTCGCTGAGCCTGGACTCGCGGCCGATCCGATGGTGCAGGCCGCCCTGTCCGGCGACTTTGCCAAGCTCCTGGCAGGCCAACACCTGGATGGCCTCATGCAGGTCGCGGCGCTCACCCATGCTGGGATGACGACCGACGCGTTTCGTAACGCTGTGGAGACATGGCTGGCGACGGCCAAACATCCGCGGTTTGGCAGACCCTATGACGAACTCACCTACCAACCCATGCAGGAACTCCTGCGCTATCTACGCGCCAATGGCTTCAAGAACTTCATCGTTTCCGGCGGCGGCGCGGACTTCATGCGCGTGTGGGTCGAGCGCGTGTACGGCATACCACCGGAGCAGGTTGTCGGCTCGACAACGCGGCCGACATTCGAGCTACGCAACAGCGGACCAGTGCTGACCAAGACGCTCGACTATTTATTCGTCAACGACAAGGAGGGCAAGCCGGTCGCCATTCATCAGTTTATCGGCCGACGACCGGTGATCTGTTGCGGGAACAGCGACGGCGACCACGCCATGCTCCAGTACACGACGATCAACAACCCGCGCCCGAGTTTCGGCCTCATCGTCCACCATACGGACAACGAACGCGAGTATGCCTATGACGCCGAGACGAAGAGCACCGGCAAGCTTGTCGAAGCCCTTAAGGAGGCCCCCAAGCGCGGCTGGGTCGTCGTGGACATGCAGCAGGACTGGAAGACCGTCTTTCAGTCCGATTAGAGGTAACTCGTGGCAGGTCGACTTCGGTTCTGCCAGCCTACAACGGCCATAGACATCGACCGCCGAAGTGTTGCGCTGGTCGCCTGATGAAGCCTGCGCCGCAGCGCGCGGTTCAATACGCACTTAGGGACGTCGAGCGTTTGTCGCCCGCGAAGGATCGGCGCGCGCTTCTTGGCTGAAGCTGAGCGACGGACACGGTCGGAAGGGGCCGCGAGTGAATGTATCCGTCTGTAGAACAACTCGGCCCCTTGCGCAGGAGTCGGCCATGCCCGCACCCGTTCTTGTCCTGCCCGGCCTCGGCAACTCGGGGCCGCTGCACTGGCAATCCATCTGGGAACAGGCACATCCCGAATTTGTACGCGTCCAACAGCGCGATTGGGATAACCCGGTTTGCCCAGAGTGGGTTGCCGCCATCGAGGCAGCCGTGCAGCGTGCCGGGCCGGATGTTGTGCTGGTCGCACACAGCCTCGCCTGTTTGGCCGTCGCCCATTGGTCGGCCAGCCCGCATTCACCCATTAAGGCCGCGCTGCTGGTTGCAGTACCCGACCCCGACTGCCCCGAGTATCCCGGGCACCTGCTTGGTTTCTCCAAGCCCCCCACCGAGCAGTTCACCTTTCCCGCCGTCGCCGTCGTCAGCGCCGATGATCCATATAGCACACCGGAACACGCCGAGCAGCTTGCGGCCGCTTGGGGCTGTCGTGTCGTTCGTGTCGGTGCTTACGGCCACATCAACGCCAGCAGCGGCCTTGGCGCTTGGGCCGAGGGTTATGCGTTGCTGGACCATTTGCGGAGCTAACCCTTCGTTCGGGGCGGAGGTGCCCGCGGTTGCGGTTCTCGGTTGGGAGAGGGCATCGCCGCCGAGCAGTCCCCTGACTCCAACGTGAGACAGTCAAGTCGCCCGGACCTGCGCGCTCCCAGAAGCTTGTGGCACCTGAGGTTGATTCCCAAGTCTGCCCGCCGCTATCGCCTGCCTGCCGGGCTAGGTTAGTGGTAGCCCCAACTGATCGAGCGGCGCGGTTTTCGACACTGCGGGCTGTGGGGTCACGCCGCGCCGCGTTTTAGTGTCGTGGTGCTGTCAGGGTGGCTCGACAGGCCCGCTCTGACATACGCCAGGCCCTCCAACCAATCCGCCGTCTCGTACACGCACTCACCGTCGGGCCGAAAAAGGTAGCCGCCGCCCGGGAAATCTTCATCTACGGTGCGCCCGGCCTGCGTCGCCACCGCAATCCACAGCCGGTAGTCGCGCGCGTAGGCTGCCAGGTACTGGTGGCACTCGCCGCGCCACCACGCGTAACCTGACCGCCAGTCGCGGGTGGCTTGCTCCCCATACAGACCCGGCGCAGCCACCTCAAACACCACCTGGGCACCCTGGCGGGCGCAGGCGGCGAAAACATCGGGGTTGTGGATGTCGGCGCAGATGGCGATGCCGTAGGTGAGATCGTCGTGGCGAAAAACAGGCACTGCGTTGCCCGGCGCAAACCAGGCCGCTTCCTCATCCACAATGGACACTTTGCGGTAGTAGCCGACCAAGCGGCCACCACGCGCCGCTACATGGGTGATAAATGGTTTGCCGGATGGGTTCGCCTCTACCAATCCGGCGAGCAGGGTCGCCCGACCGTTGGCCGTCAGGGCGACAAGCGCCGCGACTTCGGGGCCATCAAGCCGCAGGATGGCCCCTGGCTGGCGCGTGGGGTCGATGTAGCCGGTCAGGCTCATTTCGGGGCACGCCACGATGCATGCGCCCTCCTGGTCGGACTGCTGGTACACGCGCTCGATGGCGGCCAGGTTCTCGGCCACGGCCGCCTTCTCAGCAGCGCAGTTGGGCCAACGCCAGTGTTACCATGCAGGGCAGTATAGCTAGCGGTGAGAAGAGGGTCAACCAGAGCGCGTCCGGGCAGAAATCGTAATGTTGCTCACGCGGATTTCACAAATGCAGCACTAAAGTAGTGAAATCGCCGTACTACCCATGACTAAGGAGAGCCATATGGAAGGTCCGATCTACAAATTCTTCCGTGTGCAGTGGACCGAGGCGGGGTATCAGTTGGGCCAGGCGGGACGCGACAACCTGCTAGCCAAAGAGGCGGAGCTTCGGCAGCAACTCGGCATCAAGAATGTGGTGCTCTGCAACTCGTTCTGGAGTGACGAACGCTGGGCCGCGTATGGGGTTCACGAATACGCCGATATTGAGGCCGTGCGTAAGCACAACGCCGGGATGGTAGCGCTGGACTTGTTCCGCTACCTTGAATCCGAAACGATGTTGGGCACGGCCTGGGGGAGCTAGCCAGAGCCACCGGCCAGCCGCCTGCGTCGCGCACAACTCCTGTGAGTTCGCGCATTCGGAGTTACGAGCGTGGGTTGTCGCGTGTTTGGGAAACCAGGCGGCCTCGACGGCGGGCCGGTACGACGCACGCGTGGGGTGTGGGCCGCGCGCGGCCGGGAGCCGCGCGGCAATTCATATGACTTCGAAAGACGCGCGTCTTCCCCTTTGTAGATCGTCGGCGCGTTGCACGGCGCAGTCTGCCGAACGTCTTGACGCGTCCTGGCATGGCGCGACAATCGGTTCGTGCTGCGCGCTGTGATGTTCATTCCGCCTCAGTTCCCACAGAACAAGAGCCGGAGCAGTCACACAGCGCAGCGATCTGGGTCTGACAGCGGGCGAAGGGAGCCGCCGGAGGCCATGCCGACCCCACGCCAGGATACCTCGCCAGACACCGCCCTGCGAACGCATGGCCTGTGCAAGGACTACGGCCCGATCCAGGCGGTCGTCGGCCTGGACCTCCATGTGCGCCGCGGCGAAATCTACGCCTTCCTCGGCCCCAACGGCGCGGGCAAGACCACCACGATCCGCATGCTCCTGGGTCTGGTCCGACCGACCGCAGGTCAGGCCACCCTCTTGGGCGCACGCGTTGCGGCGGGCAGCAACCACGTCTTCGCCCGCGTGGGTTACCTGGTGGAAACGGCCACGGCCTATCCCAATCTTACCGTGCGCGAGAACCTGGACATCCAGCGGCGACTCACGCGGGCACCCCGGGCGGCGGTCGGTGATGCCATGGAGCTTCTTGGCCTTGCCGGTTCAGCCAATCGGCAGGCGGGCCAGCTATCGCTCGGCAATAAACAGCGGCTGGCGCTGGCGCGCGCCCTGCTCCACCGCCCCGAGCTACTCATCCTCGATGAACCGGCCAATGGGCTTGATCCGGCCGGGATCATCGAGGTGCGCGAGCTGCTGCGGCGCTTGGCGAACGAGAACGGCGTGACCGTCTTCCTGTCAAGCCACATCCTGGCGGAGGTCGCGCAACTGGCCGACCGCATCGGCATTATCCACCAGGGCCGCCTGCTTCAGGAACTCGACTACGCCGAACTCCGCCGCCGAACGCGCCTGTACCTGGAAGTCGAAGTGAGCGAGCCAGACCGCGCGGCCGGGCTGTTAGCCGCGCGCCTCGGCATCACGGCGTTGGAGCGCACGCCCGAGGGTGGGCTGCGCCTCTTTGAAGGCTTCGACCGGCGCGCCGAGATCGCGCGCACCCTGGTCGAAGCTGGACTCGACCTGACGCACCTGGCCCTGGCGCAGGAGGACCTGGAGTCCTACTTCATGCGGCTGACGGGGGGTGCCGGGTAAATGTTCGGCCAAGCCGTCGTCACCGAGTTCCTGAAGCTGCGCCGGTCCCGGATCACCTGGTTTTCGCTGCTCGCACTGTCGCTGGGGCCGCTCGGCGGCGCGCTCTTCATGTGGATCGTGCGCGAGCCGGGCCGCGCGGCGCAGCTGGGCCTGCTCGGCACCAAGGCGAACCTCGCCGGTCTTGAGGCAACGTGGCCCGCGTACCTGGCGCTGCTAACGCTGTTTGTCGGGATCGGCGGGATGCTGCTGCTGTCCTTCATCGTCGCTTACGTCTTCGGCCGGGAGTACGCCGAGGGCACCGCAAAGAACTTGCTCGCGCTGCCGGTGGCCCGCCCCTCGTTCGTGCTGGCGAAGTTTGTGGTCGCGGCGGCGTGGTGGCTGGCCCTCGTCGCGGCGGTCCTCGCGGAGGCATTCGTGATCGGGAGCGCGCTCGGGTTGCCTGACTTCGCGCCGGGCCTGGCCCTCAGCGCCGGGCGCAATGCGCTGCTGGCCGCAGGCATCCCGTACCTGCTCGTGCCCGTTGTCGCGTGGATCACCCTATTGGGGCGCGGCTACCTGGCCCCGCTCGGCTTCACGCTGGCGATGCTCGTGCTGGGTAACGTGTTCGCCCGGACGGGCTGGGCACCCTGGTTCCCCTGGTCGATTGGGGCGCTGCTGCTCGGCACCGTCGGTCAACCGGCGCAGACATTGCCGCCGGGCAGCTTCGTCGTGCTCGGGCTGACATTCATCGCAGGCATCGCGGCCACCATCTGGCAGTTCAACTACGCCGACTGCAACCAGTAGGCTCGCGCCGCAGCAGATAGGGGGCCGCGTCAGATTACCAAGCAGCTCCGATTCCGGCCTTTCTCTGCCCAACCAGGCCGCGCCGCCAACCTTCCAACTTACTCCAGCCTTAGCCCAAGACATCATGTCTCGATTGAAGGCCGACTGCGAACACGGATCGAGCGAATGACACCACGTTCTATCAGAAAGGTTGGCGTAGGTCGGCGGAAGCGGCTGACGTGCGCCATCCGGATGGGCTGTGGCGGGATGGCGAGAGGTGCATTGCCTTGTCGAGCAGTATCGTGGCGCACTGCCGGGGGCTGCGTGTTCAAACCCGCGCTGAACACGTCACCTGCCGCACAATGGCAATCGCTGCATGACAGCCATAAATGAGTCGGACAAAAGCCCTGCTGTGCCATCAAGTTTTGATGGGGTCAGGCGGGGCTGTTGCGGCCACGCGATTGATCGGAGTTGAGATCTGGCGGCGCGGGGCGCTGCTGTCGATGACAAGGCGTGGGCCGTCAAGTGCGATGGCATGCGTCGAGCGGCTGCACCGGGTGCGACTGTGATGGCGCAATCAGGCCGGTCGCGTTGAAGCCCATCCTGCTGGTCGCCGGGCGGCCGCAGGGGTATGCGGTGGTCGAGCTAAATGAGCTACACGCCAGGCAGCGCGATTACGAATCGCCTAGCTGACCCGCGTGCCGCGACGGCGCGCGTCGGCTTTGGCGACGTTGTTTGCAACAACGGCCGTCGCTGGCAGCCGCTAAGATTGCGGCGTCGAGCCGCGCACGGATCGCAGGCGTGCCGGGCAAAAGTCGGGCAGCGAACTGAGCCGCTGGGATCGGAAATCTAGACGAGGTCGATGTTTTGGCAGAGTTGGTGCACAATGCGGACGATGGCTGCGAGTACTCGCTCTTGCGGTCTGGCCGTCGCTCCGATATAATCATGACGCTAAGCCAGCAAAATACAGCAAGGAATTCGCAAAATTCCTAAAATTCAAAGGCGACAGCGTTACACCATATATGGGCATTTTCAAAGGCAGGCATACTACCGGTAGTAGAAAAAGCCCCCGTAGCTCAGGTGGATAGAGCGAGGCACTCCTAACGCCTAGGCCGAGCGTTCGAGTCGCTCCGGGGGTACTGGTTCGATAAGGGGGGGACCGCGGGGTGCGCGGTCACCCCCTTTTTCCTCACGGAGCACCCTTCGTCAGCCCGAACTCGAACTCGCCCACCCGGTTGGAGGGCGTGGATTGTGCGCCGGCACACCCGTTGCGGGGCTGGACGAGGTACGCGTTATTGACGCTGGTATCGCCCAGGACCGCCTGGGTGAAGCTTGTCCCCGTCACCGTCACGCAGCCCGCGCCCGAGCACCCGGCGCCCGCGCTGAAGTACGGCGCACCGCTCCACCACACGTCATACGCCGCCGCCCCCGGCTTTTTCCCCCACGTGAGCTTCACGTTGCTGGCGCTGAGCTTTGCAATGGCTAAATCGGTGATGGTCCCGGGCGCCGTCACGCCCAGGCACGCCGCACCGTATGCGGCGTAGGCGTCGATGCGCCCCCACCCGTAGACGTTGTTCGGCACTGATGTCCTGGTATCGCTGCCGCACGTCTGCGCGGACGTCTTCGGGACCGCCGACTGCTCGATCAGCGAGCGAATGGTGTCGACCTCGCCCCGAAGATCCGGGTTTGCGGAGAGCAGGAGCGCCACCAGCCCCGCGACGTGCGGCCCCGCCATGCTCGTGCCGTTCATGGCTGTGTAACTGTTGTTGTCGGTGTAGTAGCTTGAGCGGACGCCGGACCCGGGCGCCGAGATGTTCGGCTTCATCCGGTTGCTGCCATCAACGGTGACCGGCCCGCGGCTGCTGTAGCTGGCGATGTCGTCGTTCGTCGTATTCGTCGTCGCGCCGACCGTGAACGACTCCGCGTAGATGGCGGCCGGTTCGCTCACGCTGCTGCACGCTGAGCCGGAATTCCCTGCCGAGTGCACGGTGACAATGCCGGCTGCCTTGACGTTCTGTACGACGGTCAGCAGCGCGCCCGGGCTGGTGCAGCCCTCACTGGATGGGCAGCCCCACGAGTTGTTGATCACGTCGGGCGCCTTCGACGAGTCGGGGGCCGTCCCGTCGACCTTAGTCGGCGCGATGAACCACTGGTAGCACTCGGAATACGTCGTGGGCGTTCCAGCGCCTGCATTCATGTTGCGGCAGCCGATCCACTTCGCTCCCGGCGCCATGCCCACCTGGTTGCCTGCGCCGTCATCGCCTACCATCGTGCCCATCGTATGCGTGCCATGCCCCTGGTCGTCGCACGGAACCGGGGAGTTCGCGCCACAGCTTGAACCGGTGGCATGGATCGCATCGTGCCAGTTGTAATCGTGATTCGCAATGCCGGTCGAATTGTCCCAGCCTCGGTACTTACCCTTCAGCGCGTTGTGGGTCCAAAGGTAACCCGTGTCCTGCCCGGCGATCACTGCCCCCGTGCCGTTTGCACCCGCCGTCCACACCTGGGGCGCGTTCACTTTCGTGATGTTCCACTCGACCGCGTTGGGTTGCAACGTGTCGATCGGGCCCGGGGCTACGGCCGGCTCCGCCAGCTTCACGGTGGGGTTGGCGTAGATATGACCAACGTCTGTCCGTTCTGCCAACGCCTGCACTACGTCCATCCCGGCGCGCACCCAGATCATGTTGGCGACCCAGAACGGCTGATACGCGACGCCCATCTGCTGCAGGCGTTGCCGCAGGGGCCCCTGGGTCTGCTCCGCGTGCGTGCTGAGGATGCGATAGACGAATGCGCCCTTTTCGGCTTTCGTCCGCAGGGCGGCTGCGGGGCGTACGTCGGCCTGGTCGGCCAGGAAGACGAGAAACTCGGTAGGACCCTGGGCGGCCGTCTGCAGCACCCACGGGTCGACCTTGGCCTGCCAGGGCGAATCGGTGGGAGCGAGCGGAGCAGCAGCCACGCCCGAGACGCTGACGACCAGGAGGAAAGAGAGTACGAGCAAGGCAAACCGAGACATGCGTCCTCCTATGGCGAATGGAGTGCCGAGTGGTGGCGTGTAAGGCGATGGCATGCAGAGAGGGCGCGCAGAGGCGCTGCGTGCACACGCCGCTGCGTGCCGGGCGACGACGGGCGCCGGCTGCTGGGGCCGGCGTCCGGACTGCAGGCCAGACGAGGCTAGAATGTCGCGAGCGCGGCGTCCACAGTCGGATAGATGTCCAGCGCCTCGTTCAAGCCCACCTTCTCGAGGGTCGATGCGACGCGCGCCTGCGGATTGACCAGCTTCAGGCACTCACGCGCCTTGTCGCCCGAGCCGCCCTTCAGGGCCCGGATGGCCCCCCAACCGTCCTCGGGGCTGGGCGGGCGCTGCCCCTGCATGAGCAAAGCCATGCTGTGGATCGCTACGAGACCGGAGCTGCTGACAAACTCGGTCTGCGAAAGATCGAAGATCAGGCCGCGCGTGCCGCCCTTATAGAGCTGGTCGACGCGTTCGATCACCTGCAGGTAATTCGACGCATCCAGGTCGCCCGGCAGCGAGATGACGGTGACTTGGGGCTTGTTGGGGGCCGGAGTGACAGTGAGTTCCATGATCAGTCCTCCTGTGGTGCGGGTGGTCCATCAATCGAGAGCACGAGCTCGTTCCAACCGTCCGGTGTCCGCCGGTAACGGAAATCGTCCATCGTCTTGCGGATCAGGAAGATGCCGAGCCCTCCTGGGCCGCGCTCGGTGAGCGGAGGCAGCTCGTCGACCACGGGGGTCGCCGTAGGATCGAACGGAGGCGCCTGGTCGCGCAGAAAGACCGAAAGTCGAGGCGCCCGGTAGACGACCTGGATCTCGATGACCGCCGCCGGGCCCGGGCCCTCTTTGTAGCCGTGCATCACGATGTTCGTAGCAGCCTCGTCGACGGCCAGCACCAAGTCGTCAAGGCGTTGACCCACAAAGCCGGCGGGCCGAGCGTGTTCTTCAACGAAACGGCGGATCACGCGCAGGTTCTCGGGCGCGGCAGGTACCCTGAGAAAAGCTCCCGCAGGCTCGCTCGTCCCTGTCACCCGCTTGATCCTTCCCGCACGCCGGGGTCGCTCTCCGGCAGGCGCCTGGTGCACAGCACCGTGATGTCATCCTGCTGGGGCAGGCCGTCGCCGTGAGTGGCGACAGCAGCCATCACGCTATCACACATCGTCTGCGCCGGCCAGTCGCGCGCCCTGAGCACGAGATCGGCCAGGCGCTCTTCGCCGAAGAAGGCGCGACTCGTGCTGCGTGTCTCGATCACGCCGTCGGTATACATGACCAGTGCGCCGCCAGGGGGCACGGTCAAGTTGTCCTCGCTCAGGATGACGTCGTCGAATAACCCCAACAGGCGCCCGCGACCGATATCCGCGAGATAGGGCGCAGTGCCCGGCAGCGACAGCACCGGCGGCTCGTGCCCCGCCCGCGAGTAGACAAAATGACCGGTAGAGAGGTTCAGAATCCCATACAGGACGGTCACGAACATGCGCCGGCTGCCCAGCTTAAGGAGCTCACGGTTGACGGCTCGCAGCACCTCACCGGGAGAACCGCTGCGACAGGCTTCTGCGCGCAACAGCGCGACGGTGATCGCCATGATCAGCGCAGCCGGCATGCCGTGGCCCGAAACGTCGCCCACGGCTATGCCCAATTCGCCGTCGTCCAATCCGATGAAATCGTAGAAGTCGCCCCCGACCTGGCTCATGGGCAGCAGCCGGGCGCCGAAATCGAAGCCGGGATAGGTGGGGAGCGCAGCGGGCAGCAAGCTCATTTGGATGTCGCGCGCCAGGGCCAGCTCGTGTTCGAGCTTCTGCTTCTCGACCAGCTCGGCTTGCGCGGCGTGCAGCTGGTCGAGGGCCGCCTGCAGCGCCCGATTCCGCTCCTCCAGGCGCCGGATTTGCCCCACGTTCGCCTGCTCCAGCCGCTCGCCCAGCACACGCGCCAACTGGTAGCCCAGTATGGGCTGGCGCTGCAGCAAGGCGTCGAACTGCTCGCGCGTCACCACCAGCACTTCGGCATCGTTCAAGGCCCGGCCGCTGGCCGACCGCACCCCGTTGGGGTGCAGGAGACTCATCTCCCCGATGTATTCGCCCGGCCCGCGCACCGAGAGAACCTGCTCGGCGCCGTCCGCAAGCGCCTTGTAGATCTCGAACTCGCCCTGTAGGATGATGTAGAAGACGTTGCCCGGCTCGCCCTCTTCGAAGAGCACGGTGCCCGCAAGAATGTCCTCGGCCCGCAGCGTTTCGGCCAGCCAGCGGAGGTGACGCGGTGGCAGGGTGGAGAAGAATGGGACGCGGCGAAGCATCTCTTCCAGCACGTTGGCTTCCTGGCAGTCTGTGATCTTTGTGTGTCCGGAATAATCTTACTGTGGATTGGAAACCGCTGCAAGTCGATTGAAGAAGGGTGGGCGGGAGCCGGTGGGGTGCGGACCAGAGGCATCTGAGCGAGCATGGAAAGTGATTTGACGCTGCTTCGGAGCAATGGTAATGTTTGCCGCGGTACCCCAACCAGAACGCCATGATCGGCAATCCGCTCGGAGACAACTCCGGCCTGATGATAGTAGGAGGCAAAGATGATCAAGCTCGTGCTGCTGCGCCACGGCGAGAGCACCTGGAACAAGGAAAACCTGTATACCGGGTGGACCGATGTCGACCTGTCGGAGAAGGGGCTGGCCGAGGCGCACGAAGCCGGCCGGCTGATGAAGGCCGAAGGGTTCACGTTCGACCTGGCCTACACGTCCGTCCTCAAACGAGCAATCCGCACCCTCTGGATCGCGCTGGACGAAATGGACCAGATGTGGCTGCCGATCACAAACACGTGGCGGCTCAACGAGCGCCACTACGGCGCGCTCCAGGGGCTGAACAAGGCGCAGACCGCCGAGCAGTACGGGGATAAGCAGGTTAAGCTGTGGCGTCGCTCGTACGACGTGCCGCCGCCGTCGCTCACCCGCGACGACCCGCGCTGGCCGGGCCACGACCCGCGCTACGCCAACGTGGACCCCGACGAGCTGCCGCTGGCCGAATGCCTGAAGGACACGGTCGCGCGGTTCCTGCCTTGGTGGCACCAGGAAGCAGTGCCCACACTCCGATCGGGCAAGCGCGTCATTATTGCGGCCCACGGCAACAGCCTGCGGGCCCTGGTCAAATACCTGGACAACATCTCCGATGACGAGATTGTCGAGCTGAACATCCCGACGGGGGTTCCCCTGGTGTACGAGCTCGACGATGAGTTGAAGCCGATCCGGCACTATTACCTGGGGGATGCGGAGGCGGTTGCCAAGGCCGCCGCGGCAGTAGCCGCGCAAGGGACGGCTAAGAAAGAATAGGGCGTGGATGATGCAGATGAGGTGGATCGGCAAGACTTCCAGGAGCTACCCTGCCCATCTACCTCACCGGCGGAAATCAGCGTGCTACTGATCAAATATGGGACACTGATGCAACTGATTGAACTGATCTGCACTCTCTTTTGGGTGATAATCAGTCCGATCCGTTCAATCAGTGTCCTATTTCATGCCTCGTTATCCGGCCACCCGGCGTGGATGGCTAATCAGTCCAGAATGAGGATGCTGTTGTCCTGACCGAAGCCGGAAGGCTCGTAGCCATCCGCGGCCGGATCGTTGAGCCACTGATCGCCCTCGACGACGTAACGGAAACGGTAGGTGCCCGGCGCTAAACGGATCGCCTTGGTCCATACGCCATCCTTCCGCCGCTTCATCGCCCCATTCGCGGGTTCCCAGTTATTGAAGTCCCCCACGACTGACACAGCCTCAGCCTGAACACCGGGCAGCTCAAAGGTCACGGACCGCTTGCTGCTGTTCGCAATCGCTTCTTTCTTCACAGATCTGATCCTCTCCTGTCAATGACAGTAACTTCGCCGTCACCACGCGCAACGGCAACTTCGTTAGAATGCACCTTTAAATACACGATGAAGCTTGACTGTGTCAAATCAAGAGGTGCTGACACCCCTGCGGCAACGCGGCCGGATTCGCTAAACCCTTGCGCATCGGGGCACTTCTCGCTATAATGCTCAGGTGCTGCGCTTGACGGGAATGGGGGCATCGTTTCTGCCGTGGGCCTGAGTGACGAGGTCGTGGCTTATCGCTGGGAAAGTGGTATGCTGCGGGAAAGGACCACGGCCGTCGTGCGTGAAGCGCGCATCCGCCTCCACGTGAACGGCGCAGAATGGCTTAACTTGCTGGCGACACCGCAAGAGCTCGATGCCCTTGCGGTCGGGTTCCTGGCCGGCGAGGGCATCATTCGTGGGCCGGCAGACGTGCGGCGAGTGGTAGTCTGTCCGAGCCAGACCTGCGTGGAAGTGTGGTTGATGGACGCGGCCGTGGAGCGGCCGTCACGGTCAACTGTAACGAGTGGATGTGGGGGCGGGATCACCTTTACGGACCTATCTGCCGAGCGGGCGCCGGTGGCGGCGGATGCCAGGGTCACGGCCCGCCAGCTCGGGGCGCTGATGCACAAATTGCAGGAACGCCAGCAGACGCGGGGGATCCACACTGCGGCGCTCGCCGACCCGGACGGCCTACTGCTCGTCACCGAAGATATCGGGCGGCACAACACCCTGGACAAGCTTTACGGGCGCTGCTTGCTAGCCGGCATCGAAACCGCAGGACGGATCTTGCTGGCGACAGGTCGCATCAGCGCCGAAATGCTCAGCAAGGCGGCGCGCATGCAGACGCCCGTCGTCGCAAGTCGCAGTTCGCCGACAACGCTCTCAGTGGCTCTTGCTACGGCCTGGAACTTAACACTCGTGGGTTACGTGCGCCGCGATAGCCTGAACGTCTACACGGGCGCATCGCGCGTACTCAAGGATGCCGAGGAGGTGGGGATCAATGCACAATCGTGACGACGCCTGGATAGCCCTTGATCGTGGCTTCAAAGCGTTCATGGACTCTCTGGGCCACCTCACCGAAGAAGAGTTGACCGCCGCTGACGTGGTCGGAAAATGGTCGGCCAAGGATGTAGTGGCCCACGTGTGGTCGTGGGTCGACGAAGCGGTGCAGACGGCCAAGGCATGGCAGAGTCGCCGGCCGTGGCAAGAGGGCGCCAGCTACGACGACGCCTGGAACGAGAAGCAGGTTCAATCCCGAGCGGCGCTGCCCTTGATCACGGTGGTCGACGGCTTGACGGGCGCCCACCGGCGCCTCGTGCACATGCTCGACCTGGCAGAAGACGATGCCCTGGGACAGGTTGCGCAGGTGCCGTGGGAAAAGGAAGGGATGAGCCTCGTCGAGTTCTACTGGTCGATGGCGGGGCATTACCAGGAACACGCAGCAGACCTGAAGAACTACCAGGAACGTTGCCTCGAAGGGTGCGACGACTGACACGCTGCGGTTCGCCGCGCTTTCCAACGCAATCGGTAAGCCGGTCCAAGGGGCCGGCTTTTTCTTTTGAGCCTCCCGGGGCGCGCGCCGGTCGTCTCGCCCCGGCGCGCGCCCTTACTGGGAAACGTGTTACAGACCCGGGCGCCGGAATGTGGTAAGTGGTCTTGGATGGTACGAACCGCAGCCGCGAGGAGCTTATGAAGAAACCTTTTGTGAATGAACCGCTGACCGACTTCGGCGTGGAGGCAAACGCGCAAGCGTTTCAGGCCGCGCCTCGACAAGGTACGAACGACCTTCGGCCGTGCGTACCCGCTCATCATCGGCGACGAGAAGATCTTTACCGACGACGTGTTGGAAAGCCGCAATCCTGCCCAACCTTCCGAGATCGTCGGGCGGGTCAGCCAGGCGACGCCCGAGTTGGCCGACCGCGCAGTGCGTGAAGCGGCCCGGGCGTTCGAACACTGGAAGCGCATTTCATATTCGGAACGCGCCCGCTACCTCTTCCATGCGGCAAAGATCATGCGCGAGCGGAAGCACGAGTTTAGCGCGCTCGATGGTTTTCGAGGCCGGCAAGCCGTGGGTCGAGGCCGATGCGGACACCGCGGAAGCGATCGACTTCATGGAGTTCTACGGCCGCGAGATGTTGCGGTTGGGCGAGCCGCATCCTACCTATCCCGAGCCGAACCACGAGACCGAACTGCACTACATCCCCCTGGGCGTCGGCATCGTCATCCCGCCCTGGAACTTCCCGTGTGCAATCATGACGGGCATGACCACCGCGACCATCGTAACCGGCAACACCGCGGTACTCAAACCGGCCAGCGCCACGCCGGTCATCGCGGCCTGGCTGGCGGAGCTCTTTGTCGACGAACTGCACCTGCCTGCGGGCGTGCTGAATTACCTGCCGGGTCCGGGCGGATCGGTGGGCGACGTGCTTGTCGACCATCCGCTGACGCGCTTCATCGCGTTTACAGGCAGCAAGGAAGTGGGCATCCGGATCAACCAGCGGGCCGCGGCCGTGCAGCCGGGCCAGAGGTGGCTCAAACGCACGATCCTCGAGATGGGCGGCAAGGACGCGATTCTCGTGGACGAGACGGCGGATCTGGACGAAGCGGCCGCCGGCATCGTCTCGGCCGCGTTCAGTTACCAGGGACAGAAGTGTTCGGCCTGCTCAAGGGCGATCGTGGTCGACGAGGTGTATGACGAGATCGTGCAGAAAATCGTGGAACGGACCGCGACGCTCGATGTGGGCGATCCGGCACATGGCCCCGGGATCGAGATGGGTCCGGTGATCGACGAGAAGGCGCTGAAGAAGCACCTGGAGTACATCGAGATCGGCAAACGGGAAGGCCGGCTGTTGGCGGGCGGTGAGGCCGTTGCCAACCGGGCAGGCGGCTACTACCTGCAGCCGACCGTCATCGCGGACGTGCCGCCCGACGCGCGGCTGGCGCAGGAAGAGGTGTTCGGCCCGGTCCTGGCAGTGATCAGGGCAAAGGACTTCGTCGACGGCCTGAACATCGCCAACAGCACCGAGTACGGGCTGACGGGCAGTCTCTACTCGATGCGTCGCGATCGGTTGGAGTGTGTGCGCCAGGAGTTCCACGTCGGCAATCTCTATTTCAACCGCAAGTGCACGCACGCGCTGGTGGGGGTGCACCCGTTCGGCGGCTTCAACATGAGTGGGACCGACTCGAAAGCGGGCGGCAGCGACTACTTGCAGCTCTTTATGCAGGCGAAGGTCGTCAGCGAGAAGCTGTGACCGGGAGCGACGAGAATCAAGGGCTCGGCTGATCCTGCTGCACAGGGATGGCGGTCAGATCGCCGTCGACTTCGAGCAGGAAAACGGCGATCCAGGCGTTCTTGATCTTGTCGTTGCTGATCTCGAGCCAGTCGCCCCCGCCGGTGCGCCCGATTGCAGTGAAGGTGTCGCCCGGCGCGGCGGTGGCGACGCGGGGGTAACTGGTACCGGGGCCGCTGCGGAGGTTAGCATCTCGCTTGACGCGTACATGTACTGACTGGCGTGCGGCTTCGAGACTGACCGGCTGCCTCTGCGACTCCGCAGAGCCGGGCGCCCGGGCCGCCACGTCGAGCTTTGAGCGGCAGAAGTCGACCCGCTCCTTAACCTCGTCGAAAGGGCCCTTGTCCAGGTTGTTGATGCCCTGCAAAACGTAGGCAGTAAGCGACTGGCAGGCCTCTGCGGCACGCACTGTCTCGGCGTGCTGTGCCTGTTCGTCGGCGGGCGGAGAGAGCCCTTCGATCTGGCGATAACCGAGTTCGGTCAGGGTTGCCAGGTTGATCGCTTGGCTGCGCCAGGCATCGTCCAGATAGCGGGGCTCGGCCAGGAGCGCCGACAGTTGATCGAGCGAGTCGCGGAGTGCGTACATGGCCCCGGCCATCTGTAGTGCATACGTGTTGGGCGAGGTGGTCGGCCGGGCGCGGACCAGGGAGGTGGCGGATTCGGCCTGGCTAGCGCCCGCGCAGCCGGCAAGCACAGTTACCAGGGTTATGCCTGCAGCCAGTGTGCCGGCACGCCGCACCCATCTGCACCGTGACACAGGAACGACCTTCCACTTCTACGCGTGTTGGCAACGGCACAGCCAATCGGCAAGGCCAGGGCAATGTTAGCAGGAGTGCATGACGCTGCCATCTGCGCTTTGTCGGATCATGTACAAGACCTTCGTATCGTAGCGGGCAAGCGTCGCAGCTGCCGGGGTTGGACGGGCCGATCATACTCAGTTTCACGGGCGGTACGCCGGGCAGGTATCGAGGATGAGCAAAGTTCGATCCGCGGATATAGACGACCTGGTGCGTCGCGAGCGCCGGTGGCACGAGGAGAACGACCACAAGCGCTCGTGGCTCTCCGCGTTGCTTTATGATCCGCCGGCCTTCGACCGGGTAGTTGCCGAGGGATGCGGTTTCCTGAATCTCGAGCCGGACGGCATGGTGCTCGACATGGCGTGCGGTGAGGGAAAGGAAACGCTGGCGCTGGCCGTGCGCGGCGCGCAGGTCGTCGCAACTGACCTGACTCTCGGACACCTGCTGCAAGCCCGGCAGAAAGTGGCGACACACGAGCCACAAGCGCAGGTGCTCTTCGTGCAGGCCGATGCCCACCGGCTGCCTTTTGCGGGCGGGGCGTTTCCGGCGGTCTACGGGAAGGCCATCTTGCACCACCTCGTCCTGTCTCAAGCCGTCGCGGAGGTCGACCGTCTCCTGACGCCAGGCGGCAGGGCAGCCTTTGCCGAGCCCATGAACGGGCATCCGCTGTTCCGGTTTGGCCGCCGTCTCACGCCACAGTTGCGGACGGCGGACGAGCATCCGCTCGGCTGGGCAGAGATGGACGGATTCGGCCGGGGGTTTGCGACGTATCGCTTGCGTGGTCACATGCTGATCTCGCCGGCGGCGTACCTATTCCGGCTGCTGCCCGGCGGCGAGGGGGTTTTCAGGCGGGTGCATGCGGGGCTGCAGCGGCTGGACGAATGGCTGCTCGGCCGTGCGCCAAAGCTGCGCCGCTGGGCATGGTACGGATCGGTGTACGTGGTGAAGGGAGTCGGGCAACAGACTGCCGGTTTGACTTCAAAAAACACCCCGGGGTCGGGTTAGGACCACGAGGTGTAATTGGGTTAAGTGGATGCCGTGTCACTCTGTGACCCGTCACCCGACTTAGGTGGCGACGCTCAGACTCGAACTGAGGACCCAGCGATTATGAGCCGCTTGCTCTGCCACTGAGCTACGTCGCCATACGGTGTGTGATTATATCCACGCGACCGCGCTTCGTCAAATTGATGCCGCTTCCGCCTTTTGCCTGGCGGAGTAAGTGCCAAGCGAGACCCTCGGGTTTCCGCAACACGAAGGTCTGGGATGGCAGCGAAGGACAAAACAAAAACCTGGCAGTTGATACCGCCAGGTTTTCGCTAGGTTGCGGGGGCAGGATTCGAACCTGCGACCTTTGGGTTATGAGCCCAACGAGCTGCCACTGCTCCACCCCGCGTCGGATGTTTAGTTATTATACCCGTTTATCCCGATCTGTCAATTTAGGCCCAGTGCCTTCAACCAGTTTTCCCAGGCCGGCTGGGGCGGCTGAACCGGTCCCGTCTCGACCACCGGGCTCACGGGCAGCGTCTCGATGCCGCGCGCCCCTTTGGGAAGCTTGCCGTACATATCCCAAGCCAGCCACGGCAAGAGCTCGCCCCGCTGCGCTCGTTCCAACTGCAGCTGCAGCAGCGTGTTCTGCCGCTTCGTGCGCTCGACCCGGGTCAATGCCTGCTCGTACTGCGCTTGCATCTGGTGCCGTGTCACTGCCAGCTCGACAAAGCCCGCCGTGAAAAAGACCGCGGCCACCAGCACCGCAAGCAACAGCACGCGGGACGGTCCGAGCACTCTTCGCAGCGAACGAACCAGCGACACCACGCCTCCCGGCTGAACCCGTTGCGATGGCCCCCAAAGGGGGCACTTCGCCAGGCCTACAGGCACAAAATCCCACGGCACAGCCGCGGGATCTTGTTGTTCCAGTGCCGAAGGAGGGATTTGAACCCTCACGAGCTCAATGCTCACTAGGTCCTGAACCTAGCGCGTCTGCCATTCCGCCACTTCGGCTCGGCTGTTCGATTGTAGACGATTTATAGCACTATTTCTGGCCCATGTCAAGTTGAACGGCCGGCGTGGTTGCGCCGGTGCTCCGGCCGCGATTTTCCACGCTGCTCACCGTGACCTTCTTCGTATTGATATACCAGTCGGCAATGCTGCGGTAACGGTCGCCCGGCGTGTTGAGCGGGCCCATCTGGACTTGGTTGATCTTGTTCCGCACGCCGAATGTGTAAACGGGGTTGTACAGCACGAGCGCCGGCAGTTGCTCGGCAAAGATGCGCTGGAAGTCCTTGTAAAACGCCACCCGCTGGTTGCGGTCGGGCAAGTTGCGCGCCTTTTCGATGGCCTCATCGGCCGCTCGATCCTCCCAGCCGCCGTAGTTCTGCCCCGCCTTGGCCTGGGTCGAGTGCCACAACGGATAGGGATCCGGGTCGCCCGACAGCTCCCAGTCGACCAGGGCCGCATCGTAGGTGCGCGGCACCAGGAAGTCGGCCGTCAGGCCGGGCAGACTGACCGCCTGCACTTCCGCCTTAACGCCCAGCTCGGCCCACATCGCGCTCGATGGCATCCAGCTTCGCCTTGTCCTTGCCCAACAGCACGAACGCCAGCTTCACGCCGTCCTTCTCCCGCACGCCGTCGCCGTCCGAGTCCACCCAGCCCGCCTGCTCCAGCATCTGTTTGGCGAGTGCAGGGTCATGGGTGTACTTCTGAACGCTGCTGTCGTATGCCCAGCTGTAGGGCATGATGGGCGATTGTGCGACGACGCCCTGGCCGGCCAGCACCGCATCGATCAGCTGCTGGCGGTCGAGCCCGTACATCAACGCTTTGCGCACCGCCGCCTCTTTGAAAAAGGGCGTGTTCGGGTTCTGCTGGTTGAGGTAGATGACGGTGTAGCCCGAAATCGGCGCCGAAAACAGCTGAAGATCCTCGTGCTTCGCGGCCTCGCTCATGTCGTCCGGCCAGACCCAGCTCACCGCGTCGATCTCGCCGCGGTCGTAGGCGGGCATCAGGCTTTGATGATCCGGATAAAAGCGGACGGTGATGCCGTCGAGGAAAGGCTGCTGCCCGTGATAGGAGGGGTTTGCCTTGAACTTCGCCTCAGTGGCCGAGACCGTGTCCAACATGAAGGGACCCGTACCCACCGGCCGGGTGTTGTACTCGGAGCTCATCATGTCGGCGACGGGCACCTGTTGCCACAAATGCGAGGGCAAAAGTCCGATGGTCGTATAGTCGACGAAAGGCGCAAAGGGTTGTTTCAGCTGGAAACGCACCGCAAGCCCGTCCGGTCCGTCGGGTGCGGTCGCCTCCACCTCGCGCCACAGCGTGCTGAGCCACGCCATGCCCGGAAAATCCTCGGCCTGCATGGCCTTCACGGTGTAGAGGACGTCTGAGGCAGTGACGGGAACGCCGTCGTGCCAGTACAGGCCCGAACGCAAACGGAAGTCGTAGGTGAGGCCGTCAGGGCTGACCGTCATCCCCTCGGCCAGGTCGGGCACGACGTTGCCGCGCTCGTCCAAGCGGGTCAAGCCGTTGAACAGGAGACTGCCAAGCACGCCGTCGATCTGGTTATACTGGCTGAGGAGCGGGTTCAGGAACTGGGGGTTGCCGGCCATGCCTTCAACCAGCGTCCCGCCACGGTCGGGAACGGTGACGCTGGTGAAGTTGTAGGCGGTGTAGCGCAGCAGAGCGGCCAGGAGAATGATGCCGAGGACGGCAATGACCGCTTGCCAGCGAAGGTATCTGCCCAAGGGTTATTTTGAGACGATGACAGTGACCAGGCAGAGCACCATGAAAAGCGCGCCCAGCACAATGGTGGCATTGAAGAGCGTCTTCTCGACGCCGCGACGGGTCCTGTAGACGCCCATGTCGCCGCCGCCGCCAAACATGTTGCTCATGCCAGCGTCCTTAGACTGGATCATCACAATCGCGATGATCGCGATGCCCAAGACGATCTGCGCCAAATAGAGAAATACTTCCACGGGAAACAGCCTCCGGAATGATTACGCAACCCGCGCGTATTGCCGGCCGCGCCGGTCCGACAAGAGTTGGATTATAACACCGGGGCGCCGGGCGAGCAAGAAACCGGGAGACTGTTTCGGGCACCGCCGCAGCCGGGGCGCGGACCGCGCTCTACACGCCAGCCCTATGGGGCGGCGATGGCAAAGCGGTCCCTGCCAAGCTCATGTTGGCAATTCCTGCCCCTGCTGTTGCTCCCAAAGCCTGCGGTAGAGGCCGCCCGCGGCAAGCAGTGCTTCGTGCGTGCCTGTCTCGACCACGCGCCCGCGATCCATGACGACAATCTGGCCCGCTGTGGCAAACCCGCCCAGGCGGTGCGTGATCAGCAGCGTGGAGCGGCCTGCCAGTAACGGCCCGAGCGCCCGCCAGAGATCCGCTGCGGTCGTCATATCCAACCCGGCGGTTGGCTCGTCGAGCACCAGGATGGGCGCATCTTTGAGCAGCGCCCGAGCGATCGCGAGCCGTTGACGCTCGCCCCCGCTCAGCTTGCGCCCGCCTTCGCCCACTCGGGTGTCGTAGCCCTCGGGCAGGGCCGCGATGAAGTCGTGGAGCTGGGCCGCGTGCGCCACCTCCTCCAGCTGCTCCGGCGAAGCGTCTGGCCTGGCAAGCAGCAGGTTGGTCCGGATCGAGGCGTTGAAGAGATGGGTCCGCTGGGCCACAACTCCTGTCAAGGCGCGCACCTGCTCGCCCTCCACCGTCGCCAGGTCCCGGTCGCCGATGCTGATTGTTCCCGCTTCGACGTCCCAGAAGCGGAGCAGCGCGTTCGCAAGAGTCGACTTGCCGGCCCCGCTCGGCCCGACGACGGCCAGAAGACCGCCGGCCGGAACCGTAAGGGTGACGCCGTCGAGCGCGAGCGGCTCGGACGGGGCATATCGCAGCGACACATCGCGGAAAGCCACGGCCGGCGCCGCTAACGCAGCTTGCGAAGCTGGCACGGGCGCCGGCGGCGGGAAGTCGAGGACCGCGGCCACTGCCGCCCGATCCGGGCGTTTCCCAGCGACGTGGAACAGGCGCCGAGCGGCTGCGGTCGACGTGAAGAAGTACTGGGCGGCCACGGGGAGCGGCGCAACAGCCTCGAAACTGGCCACCGTCAGGAGCGCCAATACGGCGAGGGAGACCCCGTCCAGTTGTCCGGCACGCACGAGCGGTGTCGCTACGATCAGCACGGCGGCCACGGCCAGCCAGGAGACGATCGTCGTCCCGGCGCCGGCGCCTGTCGATAGAACGGCCATGTTACGCCCGGCCGCACCCAAGGCCGCCCCTTGCCTCGCAACGCCTTCAGCGTGCCGGCCGGCGGCCCGGAAAGCCAGCAAGTCGGCCAGCCCCTGTACCAGGTCGACCAACGATTGGTTGAGCTTCCCGCGGCCCTCGGTCAAGTCGTGCGAAGGCCCACGGCCCAGCCACAATGTCAGCACCGGCAGGCCGATGCCGGCCACGGCTTGGAGCGCAAGCACCGGCAGAACGAGCGCCGGATTGAAGGACGCGAGCAAACCGGCGGTCAGAAGTGCGATCAGGACCGCCACAAGCGGGGGCGAGACCGCCCGTACATAGAAGTTCTCGAGCACGCCCACGTCCGAAAGGACGCGCGCCAGCAGGTCGCCGCTGCTGTACCGCCCGAGCACGGCCGGGGCCAACGGCTCGATTGCGGCATAGAACCACACGCGAATCGCGGCCAGCACGCGGAAGGTGACCTGGTGCGAAGCAAGACGCTCGAGGTAGCGGAACACGCCGCGGGCGATGCCGAAAAAACGTACGCCGACGACGGCCACCTGGAGCACGGCAATCGAAGGCTGAAGCGCGGCCGAGGCAATGATCCAGGCCGAGGTGGCGAGCAGCCCGATGCTGCTGGCGATGGTCAGGAAGCCGAGGAGGACCGAGAGCGCGATCCACGGGACGTAGGGCGCCAGGAAGGGCAGGAGGCCGGCGAGGGCGGCATGGCGGGACAGCTGGCGGGGCTGTTGGAGCGGGGCGCTTCCGGCAGCCGCGTCGCTCGAGATACCCCTCCGCAAGGTCGCGGCGGATTCGCCGGGCACGCTCGCCGCGTCGGCGACCCTGTGCTCTGCCCCGGCGCCCGGACGCAGCATCCCTGCATACTTCCCGCCGGCAGCGAGAAGCTCCGCATGTGTCCCCTGCTCCACGACCCGCCCACCGTCCAGCACGACGATCTTGTCTGCGGTGCGCACCGTGCCGAGCCGGTGTGCGATCACGAGCGCGGTCCGGCCGTGTAAGAGCTCGGCAAGTGACGCTTGGATTCCGGCGTCCGTTTCGGGGTCGAGATTGGCCGTCGCCTCGTCGAGGATGACAAAGGGCGCGTCGACCAG
The DNA here is from genome assembly GCA_963810095.1 of uncultured Chloroflexia bacterium. Taxonomy (GTDB): domain Bacteria; phylum Chloroflexota; class Anaerolineae; order CG2-30-64-16; family CG2-30-64-16; genus JALOOB01. The sequence goes on from CAWEMM010000006.1 coordinate 486,056, forward strand.
GAAGGCGCGGCGCAAGCGCGAGGCGCTGGGCCTGCCCGCCGCTGAGCCGGGCGCCGCGCTCGCCGATCACGGTGTCGTACCCCTGGGGCAGGCCGCGAATGAACTCGTCGGCCTGCGCAGCAGTTGCCGCGGCGATCACCTGTTCCATCGCGGCGGTGGGGCGGCCAAGGCGGATATTCTCGGCCACCGACATGTTGAGCAAGTACGGCGCCTGGGGAACGTAGGCCACGCGGTCGCGCCATTCCTCGGGCGAGAGGGCAGCGAGATCGACGCCGCCCGCCTTGATCTCGCCGGCCTGCGCTTCGATGAAGCGCATCAGGAGTGCGGCAACCGTGCTCTTGCCCGCACCCGTCGCACCCACCAGTGCGACGTGCCGGCCGGGATCGATTTCGAACGTGACGCCTTCCAGGGCCGGGAGTGCGCGGTCCGGATAGGACACCGTGACGCCGGAAATCACAATCCCGAATATCCCGTCTGGCACCCGAGCCGAAGCCTCCCTAGTCGCCGGGGGGACAACGTCGAGAATGTCGAAGATCCGGTGCGCGGCCGTGACTCCGGAAACCCCGGCGTGGAAACGCAGCCCAAGCTGGCGTAGGGGCAAGTAGAACTCGGGCGCGAGAATCAGGACGAAGAAGGCCGGCTCGAACGTTAGGTTACCCGCCAGGAGGCGCAGCCCTACCTCGACCGCGACGACAGCCGTGCTGATCGTGCCGATCATCTCGAGGACAAACGCAGAGAGGAACGCGATGCGCAGGACCTGCAGGGTCGCGTCGCGATGCTGCTCACCGATCCTGCGGATGAGGATGATTTGTTCGCGGCTGCGGTCGAAGAGCTTGAGGGTCGTCAGCCCCTGGAGCACGTCCAGGAAGTGCGCCGCCAGGCGGCTCAGCGTGCCCCACTGGCGCCGTGTGAGCGCGTCAGTATAGCTGCCAATTAGCGCCATGAACATCGGGATCAGCGGCGCCGTCAACAGCAGCACCAGCCCGGAAAGGGGATCGATCGGGAAGACGACGAGCAGAAACGTGAGGGGGATGACGGCCGCGAGCGCCACCTGCGGCAGGTACTGCCCGAAATACGCGTCGAGCGCCTCGACGCCGTCAAGCGCCGTGTTGACCAACTCCCCCGTGCGCTCGCCTTCCGCATCGACCAGGTAGGTCGGGCCAAGGCTCACGATGTGGCGCGTCACGCGGGCCCGCAGGTCGTCCTTCACGCACCGGGCGACGCGGCGCAGCGGCCAACTCTCCCGACCAGGTCGCGATCCCCCTGCCAAGCGAAAACGCCACGAGCGCGAGGATCAGCGGGCGAACGGAATCGAGATCGGCGCCGGCAAGGAACACACCCGATACCGCCCGGCTGAGTGCGGCGGCCTGGCCGACCGTCAGGATGCCAGCCAGCGCGCCGCCCACCACGGCAAGCCCGAGGAAGAGACGCTGAGGTTGAGCAGCACGGAGGAGACGACGATCGAAGAAACGAGACACGCCGCGATTATACGTGCTGGCAAGGTTGCGAGCAATCAGAAGGGTGAGCTAACCACAAAGGCACCAAGCCAAGGGGGTTCACCAAGCATCGCCAGGTGAGCGGCGAAGAAGGTCTTTTGTGGCTTCGTGCCTTTGTGGTGACGGCCCAGCTTCAGGCGGGCGCCGCCCACACGCCGGTCAAGGGGTCAGGCGCCCAACCTTCCACGGCCAAGGGATGCTGCGCCCAGCCCGCCTCGATGCGAGCCGCAGTCTCGTCCCACGACCGGACGCCGCTCAGCGTGTCCGCGGCCTCCACGTTGCACGCACCCACCGCGACCGCCATACGGGCGGCCTGTCGGGCGGGAAGGCCGCGCAGAAGTGCAGCCAGGAAGCCGGCGATCGTGCAATCGCCCGATCCGTTCGTGCCGACGACCTGCACCTTGAAGCACGGCGCCCAGACTTCCTGGTTGGCCCAGCCGTCAAGGTCCGTGGGCCGGGCGTTCCCCATGCGGGCCAGGCAGCCGGCATCTGCCGTGCGCAAGTAGAAACCCTTGTGCCCCAGCTTGATGCCGGCGACGGCCACGCCCAGGCTCAGCAGCTCGTCGCTCAGGTCGTGCAGGAGAGCGGGGGTTGCCGCGTTGAGCAGCTGCCCGCCCGTCTCGGCGGCGAGCCGGTCGTGCTGGGGCCGGCGCAGCATGAACAGCAGTTCTTCGAAGCTGGGCAGGAATACGTCCACGTGCGGCAGCGTCCGCTGGAGGATACGAGGCCAATTCGCCCGGCCGGCCGGCGAGTTAGGGTCGGGCGCGGCCATGTCGAGCGAGGTCGTCGCACCGGCGGCTTTTGCCCGGCGGTACATTTCTTCGAGCTCCGCGCCGTCGTTCGCGTACATCCTCGCCATGAGCGGAGGGTAGCCGAAATGGAAGAGGCTCGCCGCGCCGACCACGTTGTAGCGGACATCTTCAGCGGAAAACGTGTCGTTGGCGCCCGGATAGTGCAGGAACGAGCGGTCGATGCCGGGCGGGCTGATGACGACCGTGTAGGACGAATGCACTGCCTGGTCGATGATCATGCCGGCCGCGGGGCCCCGGCCGCTGCGGACAAGGATTTGGCGGATCAACTCGCCGATGAAGTCGTCGCCGACCTTGCCCATGATGCGAACGTCGATGCCCAGCCGGTGCATGGCGAGGCCGGTGTTTGACGCGGCGCCTCCCGTGCCGAACAGTGCCGGGCCGACAGCCGTGAGATGGCCTGGCTGGAAGCTGGCGCGAAAGTCCTCGGCCGAGCCGCCGATCTGCGGGATGATATCGAGGCAGATGTGACCTGCGACGACCGCGGACAGATTCCTCGCCATCCTCGAACCTCTAGCTCAATCCTGCCAGTTCCCGCACCGTGTCGATGTAGGCCACGATGTTTGCCGTGGGCACGTCGTCGAGCATCGTGTGTGAGCTCTGCAAGATGTAGCCACCGCCCTTCCCCATCAGCGCGGCCATGCGGCGGATCTCCGCGCAGACCTGCTCGGGCGTCCCAAACGGCAGCAGCTCCGTTACGTCAATCCCGCCGTAAAAGCAAATCCTGTCGCCCCACGCCTGCTTCGTTTCGGCCGGCTCCATGATCGTGGGCGACAGTGGGTTGAACACCTGCATCCCGATCTCGACCAGGTCGGGGAAGAGGCCGGCCACCCGGCCGTCCGAGTGCTGCCCCACCACCGCGCCGGCCTTACGCACGCGCTCGTACATCAGCGCGATGCGCGGCTTGATGAAGCGCCGCCACAGCCGCGGGCTGAACAGGAGTGAGCTTTCGCTGCCCCAATCCTCGGCAAAGTAGAAGCCGTCGACGCCAAGCGCAAGCTGCTGGTCAATGATGGGCAGGTTCCACTCATACAGAATGCGGTCGAGCAGCGCCTCCACGAAGGCAGGCCGCTCGATCATGTCCACGAGCACCTTGTCCATCCCCCGGATGCTCCACGCCCGCTCGAAGAGGCACATGCCGAGCTTACCGAATACAAACAGGTCTCCCCGGTACCGGTCGGCCAGGGCTCGGGCGGAATCGAAGCGGCCCGCATGATACGGGTCGGGCATCTGGTAGGCGGCCAGCGCGCGCTCGAGGTCCTCGTCTGCGACGTCGCCCAAGGGATAGGCGACGGGATGCGGGAGGCTGCCCCGGCGGTCCCACACGCACCCGAACTCGTCCGTGTGCAGGTGGCCCTCCCGCTCGTCGGCCTCCGTGTGCACCGGCCCGCCGCTGGGGGTCAGCTCCACCTTGCCGACATCCGCCGCCCAGGGGTTGTAGTTGAAGTCGGAGCCGACCTTGACGATGTGCTGGCCGATGAAGGCCATCGCCGCATGATGGTCGGGCAGGCCGTAATAGTCGCAGATGCGCTGCCACACCGCGGGGACCGCGTGGAGGCAGTAGGGGACGTAGTCCGTCTCTTCGTGACAGATGGCGGCCAAGACGCGCTCGCGTTTGTTCATCGTGCAAGCCTTTCGAACCACAAAGACACGAAGACACAAAGACGCGGAGAGCTCCAGTAGCCTTTGTGCGCGTCGTGTCTTTGTGCCTTTGTGGTGAAGCTACGGCTGGTACCGTCCGTACTCGCGGAAGGCTTCGTACATGGCGACGATGTTCTCGAGCGGCACGTCGGGACCCACCTCGCCGCATGCAATGATGCCGCCGTCGGGCGTGCCGCACGCTTCGAAGACCCGCTGCACTTCTTCCTTCACCTGGGCCGGCGAGCCGAACGGCATCACGTGCTGCCGGTCGATGTCTGTGCGGAAGGCGACCTTGCCGCGCACGTTCTGGGCCACCCAGTCCAGGCCCACCACCTTAACCTGGCTATTGATGACGTCCACGCCGGCCTCGATCAAGTCGCCGAAGATGTCGTTAATGTGGCCGTCGGTGTGGAACCAGACGTGCATGCCCGCCTGGTGCACCTTTCGGAACATCTCCGCGTAGCGCGGCTTGAACAGCTTGCGCCAGAGCGCGGGCCGGATCATCAGCCGGCTTTGCTCGCCCCAGTCGTCGGCGAAGTGCAGCCCCTCATACTCCATGCTCGTCCACTTGTCGATCCAACGCAGGTTGAACGCCAGCATGTCGTCCATCAGCCGCTCGAGCTCGGCGGGCGGATCGGCGAAGTCCATCATCAGGTTCGCCATGCCGCGCAGCTGCTGGAGCTGCTCGAAATACGTGATCCACGCGCCGCGGGCGTACCAGCGGTCGTCGAAGCCGCACATGTGGCCGCTGTACTGCCTGCCCGACGGCGGACCGGCGGTAAAATCCTCCGGCCAGCGGTACTCATTGTACTGGCCCAGGTCGGCCAACGGCCATTTGACGGGAATCCCGCAGATGCCGAGCCACTCGCTGTACCAGACCGTGCCGAAGTCGTCGGCGTTGTAGCCCTGCTTGTAGAGCGCGGGGAACTTCTCGACCGGCAAGTCGTGCATGTAATCCCAGCCGAAGTCCTCGCGAAACTCGGCCAGGATTTCGGCCAGGGCCTCGCCGTACTTGATCTGAGCGGCGGGCAGGACGGCATGCGAGATCGGGGCCCGGTCAGGGCGCTGGAACTTGACGGCACGGTTCACACGTTCGCGGCTGTTCATAGTGCTCCCTCGATACCGCAAAGCCACAAAGACACGCAGATGGCCGGCCTGTTGAACCCTTGTGTCTTTGTGTCTTTGTGTTTCAAACTAGGCCGTATAGCGGCCGTACTTCTTGCCGGCTTCGAACATGCGTAGAATGTTCTCGATTGGGATACCGTCGTGCAGGGAATGGTCGGAGGCCAGGATATAGCCCCCACCCGCGCCGGCGTCAGCGATGGCCTCCCGCACTTCCGCCTCGACCTCGTCGGGCGTGCCATACGGCAGCGTGCGTGACGAGTCGATGTTTCCGACGATGGCGAAACGCTTCCCGTACGTTTCCTTGAACCACTTAAGGTCCATCCCCGCGGTCCGCTGCAGCGGGTGAACCGAGGTCACCTTGGTCTGCGCGATGTCGGGCAGATAGTCCGTGATGCAGCCGCACGCATGGAGCAAAACCGGCACCCCCAGGCTCGCCACGTACTCGACCAGCTCGACGAACGGCGGCAGAATGTACTTGCGGTAGTGGGGCAGGCGGAAGAAACCGCGCGACGAGTCGCCCAGGTCCTCGCTGACCCAAATGCCCACGCACCCCGCCTCGACCGACAGCCGCGCCGCTTCCTTGAAGAACTCGTTGGAGATTCGGAAGACGTCGGTGAGAAGCTGCGGGTCGTCGTACAGCGCGAACGAGATATTCTCGTACCCCATGAGTAGCCACGCCGTGGTCAGCGGGCCCTGCACACCCCCGAGCAGTGCGATATGGTCGTTCTCCATATCGCGGGCCGCCACGATCTCGGCCGTGCGGCCGGCCAACGACGGATCGGGCGACACGTAGCCCTTGAGGTCGTCCCGGCGCTTGATCGGATAATCGATCGGCGCATCGATGGGCCAGGACGAGGGCTCCTTCTGATACGTCGTGCCCCATTCGTCAAGGTACACGTTGGCGCTCAGGTACTTGGGCTGGTAGCCGGAGAACCCGCCGAACGGCAGCCATACGCCGTCGTGGTCGAGCGCAAGCGCGCACTTGACCGCGTCGACGCCATTATACCCGCCCGGCCGGTGACCAATCAATGCCTCGTACAACGGCTCCTGGAACAAGAAGTCGAACATAGGCACCCGGTCGGGCTGCTGGAGATGGAGGGCAGCCAGAAATCGCTCTTGTCGGTTCATACTGCGCTCTGCTTTCGTTTCATAAATGCCGGCAGATGGAGGCCCTGCCCCTTCAGCGTCATGTCGAGGAGGACCGCGAAGATGAGGACGATGCCCTGGAAAACGTACTGGTAGAAGGTGTGAACGCCCAGCAGGTTCAGCCCGTTCGTGAGCACGCCCACGATGAGTGCGCCGATGACCGTGCCGAAGACCGAGCCTTCGCCGCCCGCCAGGCTGGTGCCGCCCAGGATCACCGCGACGATCACGTCAAACTCAAAGCCAAAGCCAACGTCTGGCTGGCCCGAAGCCAGGCGCGAGGCCATGATCAGGCCGGCGACGCCGGTCATCAGGCCCACCAGTGCGTAGAGCGTAAACTGAACGCGATTTACGGGCACGCCCGAGAGCCGGGCCGTTTCCTTGTTGCCGCCAATCGCGAACGTGTACTTGCCGAGCAGCGTGTGGTGCAGCAGGAAGTGGAAGACGACTGCGACGACCAGCATGATGATGACGGGCGTCGGAATCGGGCCCAGGTACGAGCGGCCCATCAACCGGAAGTCGGGCGGCAGGCCGGTGACCACCGCGCGGCCGCCGCTGATCAGGAAGGCGAGGCCGCGGGCGACGTTCATCGTGCCGAGCGTTGCAATCACAGGCGTGATCTTCAAGATTGACGATGAGGAAGCCGTTGATGAGGCCGATCATCAGCCCGCTGCCCACGCCGAGCACGATGGCGGCCCACAGGGGATAGCCCGTGGTGGCTAGCTTGGCCGCCACGACGCCGGATAGGGCCAGCACACCGCCGACCGAAATATCGAGACCGCCGCTGATCATGACCATGGTCGCCGCACTGGCCGCGATGATAACCATCGCGGTCTGGCGCAGCACATTCGTCAGGTTCGTGACCGTGGGGAACTTGGTCGGGGCCAGCAGCGACATGACGACCATCAGCAGGACGAGCACGCCCAAAATGACGAGCCGTTGGATCAGATCGGAGTCTAGCCGGCGGCCGCCCCGCCGCTTATCCGCCCTGGCGTTGGTGGTGACTTGTTGCATTCGCCTGTCTCCTCAAGCGGCGCAGGGCCGCCGGTGGTTTGTCGGGTGTCGAGCGGTCACCGCCGCACACCCCCTCGGTTTACACGTCCGTCGAGGCGCCCGCCGCAAAGGCGAGGATCTTCTCCTGTGTGGCCTCAGCCCGCGGCAGATCCGCGACGATCCGCCCCCGATTCATCACGAGAATGCGGTCGCTCATGCTCAACAGCTCTTCCATTTCCGACGAGAACATGAGCACTGCCTTCCCCTCGCACGCCAGTTGATCCATAAGCGCGAAAATCTCCGCCTTGGCGCCCACGTCGATGCCGCGCGTCGGTTCGTCGAGAAGCAGCACCCGCGAATCGGTCGCCAGCCAACGGGCGACTACGCACTTCTGCTGGTTGCCGCCGCTGAGGTTGCGCACCTTCTGACGAATGGTAGGCGTCTTAATCCGCAAGCTCTCGACGAACTTCTGGCCGAGTGAACGAGAACGCCGCGAACTGACCACACCGAACTGGGCAATCTTGCGGGGTGCAGCCAAACCGATATTCTCTTCCACCGTCATCGCGCCGACAATGCCTTGGGTCCGCCGCTCTTCGGGCACCAGGCCCACGCCCTTCGCGGATCGCGACACGGGGCGTCCGAGGCAGTACCCGTTGCCCGCCAATCCACATCTCGCCCGCCTCTGCCGGGTCAGCGCCAAAAATCAGGCGCGCCAGCTCGGTGCGCCCGGCGCCGGCCAATCCGGCCACGCCGACGATTTCGCCGGCCTTGACGGTAAGCGTGATGTCGCGCAGCGCGCTGCCGCGCGAGACGTTTTTCAGCACCAGCAGTGGATCACCAAGCGTGCGGTTCGAGGCGCGTTCGGTAATGGTTAGCTCGCGGCCGACCATCAGCCGCACGAGGCCGGCCGGCGTGATGTCCTTTATGTTGCCGGTCTGAATATGCCTGCCGTCGCGCAGCACGGTGAACCTGTCGCCAATGTTGAAGATCTCGGCCAGCCGGTGAGAGACGTAAACGATGGTCACACCCTGTTCGCGCAGCCGGGCAATGATGGCAAATAGCGTCTCGAGCTCATGCTCGGTTAGCGGCGCTGACGGCTCATCCATAACGATGACCGAGGCGTTCGTCGACAGTGCGCGCGCAATCTCGACCATCTGCTTTTGCGCCACGCTGAGGTGGCCCATGGGCGTGCGTGGATCGAGATCGAGACCCAGGCGCGCCAGGTGCTCGAGCGCCGCAGCGCCCTCCGCCTTGCGATTCCAGCTGCTGCCGTTCCGCTCCTGACCCAACGTCAAATTGTCGGACACTGTGAGCTGGTTGACGACGTTCAGCTCCTGGTAAATAAAACTCAGCCCGAGCAGCTGGGCCTGATGTGGGCTCCGAATAACGACGGGCTTGCCGTTAAGCTCGATCTGGCCGGAGTCTGACTGCTGCGCGCCCGCCAGGATCTTAATCAGGGTGGACTTGCCGGCGCCGTTCTCCCCCACCAGGCAGTGCACCTCACCTCGGCGCACGTCGAAGCTGACGTCGTCCAGGGCAACAACGCCGGGATAGGTCTTGGTAAGGTGTTGGAACGAGAGAACCGATGGTTGTTCGACCATAATGGCTCCAGAGCGCTGCCACAGAGGTCACAGGGACAACAGAGGCGGATGGTCCGCTGCTCCGAAAACCCTGTGGCCCCTGTGACCAAGAGGTCCCTTACTTCGCGTACTGGCTCAAGTCGGTCTTGGACAGATATTGCTCGGCCAGGAACTTGTTCAGGTAAGTGATGTCGTCCGGGGTCAGCACCTCGGCGCCGATCCCCACGTCGGAGTTCTTGTCCATGGCGCGGGTGCCAGACAACACCTCGGCCATCGTGTCGACGGTCGCACGGGCCAGTTCACGGGGCCGGTTGGCCACCGCGAGCTTGAGGCCGCTCTTCGGGTTGACAAGCTCGATCAGCTCGGGCTCGGACCCGTCGTGGCTCACCAGGAACACGTCCTTGTTCGTGCCGCGGTTCGCGCCCTGCAGCGCGGCCAGCGCACCGAGCGCCGAGTCGCCGTTGCCGCCGTAGATCACGTTCACTTCGGGGTTCTTCTGCAGCAGGTCTTCTGTGGCGGCCAGCGCCTTGTCGCGCGAGCACTTGCCGTCGACGCGCGCCACGACCTTGGCCTTCGCATCGGTCGCGGTGAAGCCCTTGATGAAGCCATCGGCCCGATCCACGACGGCCTGCGTCGCGGGGCACTCGACCGTGGCGATCATCGCCTGTGTGTCAGCGCCGAAAGTGGCATGGAACCGCTTCGCGGCCTCGATGCCGGCCTTCTCGGTGGCCTCACCTTCGGGGATGCCGACGAACGGCGCCTGTGCGCCCTCTCCGTGGCGGATGGCAAACGTGACGACCGGGATGCCGGCCTTCTGCGCTTCCTCGATCGACGGCACAGCCGCCGCGGGGTCGAGCAATGCGAAGACAATGCCGTCGACCTTCTGCGCGATCAGGTCTTCCATCGCGCTCGCCATCACGGCTGCGTCCATCTTGCCGTCGCGCTCGACCAACTCGAGCCCGATTTCCTTGGCGTAATCCTCGACATGCTTCGAGTGCGCCTGGTAGTACGGATGCTCGAGGGTCAGGTAGATGTAGCCCAGTTTCTTGCCCTTCCAGTCGAAAGCAGCGGGCTTCGGCGCGGCTGCCGCGCTGCCGGCATACTTGGTCAGGTCGGTCGTCGACAGATATTGCTCGGCGAGGAACTTGTTCAGGTACTCGATGTTGTCGGGGGTGAGCACCTCGGCGGGAATGCGGACCTCAGAGTCCTTGTCCATCGCCCGCTTGCCCTGGATGGTCTCGACAAGGGTGTCGACCGTGGCGCGGGCCAGTGCTTTGGGGCGGTTGGCAACCGAGAGCTTAAGGCCGCTGGTCGGGTTGACAAGCTCGATCAGCTCGGGCTCCGAGCCGTCGTGGCTGACCAGGAAGACGTCCTTGCTGGTGCCGCGGTTCGCACCCTGCAGCGCGGCCAGCGCACCGAGTGCCGAATCGCCGTTGCCGCCGTAGATCACGTTGACTTCGGGGTTCTTCTGCAGCAGGTCTTCCGAGGCGGCGAGCGCCTTGTCACGCGCACACTGGCCGTCGACGCGGGCCACGACCTTGGCCTTCGCATCGGTCTCGGTGAAGCCCTTGATGAAGCCGTCGGCCCGATCCACTACCTGCTGGATGGCAGGGCACTCGACCGTGGCGATCATCGCTTGCGTATCCGCGCCGAACGCGGCATGGAACCGCTTCGCGGCCTCGATGCCGGCCTTCTCAGTGGCCTCGGCCTCTGGGATACCCACGAACGGCGCATTAGCTTCCTCGCCATGATGAATGGCAAAGGTCACAACCGGAATGCCGGCCTTCTGCGCTTCCTGGATGGCGGGCACGCTCGCCGCTTCGTCAGCCAGGCAGAAGACAATGCCGTCGACCTTCTGTGCAATCAGGTCTTCCATCGCGCTCGCCTGCACGGCGGCGTCCTGTTTGCCGTCGCGCTCGATCAGCGTGAAGCCGAGTTCCTTGGCGTAGTCCTGCACGTGCTTCGAGTGCGCCTGGTAGTACGGGTGCTCGAGGGTCAGGTAGATGTAGCCGATCTTCAGATCTTTGACCTCCTTGCCGGTCGCTGCAGCGGCTTCGGCAACCACGGTCGCTGCGGGAGCAGCTTCCGGGGCCTTCGTCGCTGCAGGCGCCTGCGTGGGCGCGGGGGTGGGTGCGGGCGCGGCGGCTGGGGCGCAGGCCGCCACGACGCCTAAGAGGATCACCAGCAAGAGGGTGACCAGGGCCTTTGAGCTAGACATTGTGCTTCCTCCTATGACATGCTGTGTCCGAGTACGTCGCTGTAGGGTGCATGGGGGTGCTGTGAAGCTCGATTGCACGCCATGCGGGCATACGGGCGGTGACCCCTGGGACAGCCGTTATTCCTCCCGCCGCCGGTGTCGACGACTGTTTCAGCTCGCGATGATTACCTCGACACCGAGCTGCGCCAGCGCCTGCCGGTCATGGGCGCTGATACCGGCGTCTGTAATCAAACGATGGATGCTTTCGATGGGTGCAATTCTGACGAGTGACTCGACGCCGATCTTGGTATGATCGGCCAACAGGACCACCTCGCGGGCCGCCCGCAGCATCGCCTGCTTGACGCCGGCCTCCTGCACGTTGGTGTTAGAGAGGCCAAAACTGGCGCTCAAGCCCGTGCCGGCGATGAAGGCCTTGTCTGCCCGCAGATTAAGGAAGGCGGCTTCGGCACTCGGGCCCGTCAGCGACTGGCTTTGGTTCCGCACGACGCCGCCGCTCGACAAGAGCGTGATCCCCCGCTCCGCGGCCAGCTCGCTCAGCACGCCGACTGAGTTGGTAATCACCGTAATACCCTGCCGGCCCCGCAGCGCCTGCGCCATGTACCAAGTCGTCACCCCGCCATCCATGATGATGGTGTCGCCCTCGCTGACGAGCCGGGCCGCCGCGCACCCGATGTTGCGCTTGACTGCATCGATCTCGTGCACCATATCCTGGCTGGCATCGAGCACCTCGAGCTGAATTTCCAACTCACGGGCCCGCTCCTGCATGGCGCGCCGCACGGCCCGATACCAGTCGTGGGAGCTCAGAATTTGAATCCAGGCGAGCCGTGCCGGGCGAGGGCGGTTGGAAGAGTGGCTCAGCAGCTTGTAGCCTGCGCTGCCGGTCGCTAATTGCCCGACGGCGGGCCAGTTGATGCACCAGCCGTCGGGCCCGGCATCGGGCACGTAGTAGCGGTCGAGCGTTTCGCGGGTGACAATGGCGAAGGGGGTCGTGATGCGATCGGGCAGAGCGCAGTCATGGAAGGCGCAGACGGCCGCATCCACGCAGGCCCGGCCTACCACCTCGGGAAACATCGCAGCGCAGAGCTTGAAGAGGTCGCCCTGGGCGAGCAGATCCCGGGTCGCCTTGCCTTCGAGGCCGAACCACGCGACCACGGGCGGCCGGCGCCCCGCACTGTGCGCGGCTCGCCACGCATCTACCGCACCGAGGATCGAATCGTCGTTGATGGCAAAGATGACGTCGATATCGGGCTGGATCGCCAAGGCCTCGGCCACGATCGCGCGGGCAGGCCCGCGTGAGCCGCCGCCGTCAATGGTGAGCACGCTGCGCTCGCCCACAAACGTCTCGCGCAGCCCATCCGTGAAGCCGCGGCTGCGCGCCTCGGTGTTGGGGAGGGGATGGCTGACCTCCAGCACCTTGAGCGGTGCTGCGCCGTGCTGCTGCACATACTGCCCGGTGGCCCGGCCCAGCTCGAGCCCGGCCCGGTAGTCATCGATGGCAACCAGTGTCAACGCGCCCGCATAGCGATAGGCTTCGGCCACTACGGGCGCACCTGCCCGTCGGGCCCGCTCGATCAAGGTCCGGGTGGCGGTCGTATCGCTGGGGGTCACGATCAGTGCGTCGGCCCGGTCCACCATGGCAAGCCGCTCTTCGAGCGCAGACAGGTTCGTCGGACCGCAAGGGGGGGCGCCGTGGCTGTTTGAAATGACTGCGCCGCCGTGCGTGCGGCGGAGCAAGCCGAGCTCTTCCAAACGCGCGAGATCCCGCCGTGCCGTGACGGGCGAGCATTCGCAGTGGTCGCAAATTGCCTCAATCGAGACAACCTGCTCCTGCTGCAACAGGTTCAGGATAATACCCTCGCGCTGGGCAGGGAGCATCAGCGTTCCCTTCTGACTGGTTTTGATCGGAGGAGGTAAGTAATGAACGAAGCAGCCCCATTCTAGCGGCGATAGCGGACAAAGTCAATCAAGAAGCATGATCGATTTTGATCGTTTTGCGTGGGCTGGCCGCGGGGGTAGAATGGGGACTGTCTGGCCCGTGGAACGACAGGAGGAAAGGGTGCCCGTAACGTCTGATTGGCTCGTCGTCGGGGCGGTGATTCTGGCGCGCCTCATCCTCCCTCTTCTCATCCCGAAGTACCCGCTGCCTGCTATCCTGGCATGTCTCCTCGTAGACGGTATCGACCAGACCGTCTTTCAGACGTTCACCAAGCTCAACCTCGACTGGTACCAGAACTACGACAAGGCGCTCGACATCTACTACCTGGTCATCGCGTATCTCTCGACCTTGCGGAACTGGCGCAGCCGGCCGGCCTTCCAGGTCAGCCGGTTCCTGTTCTATTACCGGCTGATTGGGGTCGCGGCCTTTGAGCTGACCGAGTGGCGCCCGCTCCTGTTGGTTTTCCCCAACGTGTTCGAATACTTCTTTATTTACTACGAGGGCTTGCGCTCGCGCTGGAACCCGCTCCGCTTCAGCCGGCGCTACTGGCTCGTCGTGGCGGCCGCCATCTGGGTGTTCATCAAGCTCCCGCAGGAGTGGTGGCTGCACATCGCGCAACTCGATACGACGGACCTGATCAACGAGAAGGTATTTGGGGTGAGCAAGGATGCGGGGATTGCCGCGGGCATCGCCAACCGGCCGCTAATGCTGTTGGCGCTGATCGGGGCGGCCGCACTCGTGGCGCTTGTCGTGCGCTACCTGGTGATACCGCGCCTGCCGCCGCCGCACCACGGATGGCAGTTCGCGGCCGAGCGGCTGCCAAAGCGGGCCGGCACACCCGAGCAGCGCCGCGAAGTGTTCCTCCTCACGCGCAGCCCGGTCGACGCCGCGCTGTTCGAGAAAGTGGTCCTCGTGACCCTGGTCACGTTGATCTTCGCCCAGATTCTGCCGAGTTTTACCGGCACGAACTTGCAGCTGGCACTGGCGGTCGTCGCAGTCGTCACCCTCAACTCGTTCGTAAGCCATTGGTTTGCCCATCGTGGCGTGGGCTGGCGGTCGCCCGTGGCCCAGTTCGGGGCGCTGCTCGCCGTCAATGCGGCGATCGTGGCCGCCGCCCACCTGCTGATCGGAGGGGGCCCCTTTGCTCTGGCGGGAGCCGGCGCCTTTCTGCTCGCGCTGCTCACGCTGCTGGTCACGCTGTACGATTACTTTCGGCCGATGTACTCGGCCAGGTTCGAGTCGCGGGGCCGCGCCGGCTCGAAGTAACCTCGCCGGGAACACACAAAAGACGCCAGGTTCACGGCCGTGAACCTGGCGTCGGGGTTGCGTGGGGGCGTGCGCCCGGGCGTCCGCTACTTGCGGATCGGTTTCTGGATCGCGCTGATCAGCACAGCCACGAGCACGATCAGGCCGCGGGCGACCTCCTGCCAATAGGGGTCCACCCCCATCAGCACCATGCCGTTGTTCAGCAGGCCAATGAACAGTACGCCCAGCAGCGTGCCAATCATCGAGCCGGACCCGCCCGCCAGGCTCGTGCCGCCAATCACGACGGCTGCGATCACGTCGAACTCGAGGCCCTCGCCCACGCTGTGCGAGCCGGCCATGATGCGGGACGAGGTGATGACCCCGCCGATGGCCGCCATCATGCCGCTGATGGCAAAGACCAGGATGCGTGTGCGGCCCACCGGGATGCCCGAAAGCCGCGACGCTTCTTCGTTGCCGCCGACGCTATAGACAGACCGGCCAAACACCGTGCGCGTACTCAAGAAATAGAAGATCGCAACGGTTACCAGCATGAGCACGGCCGGCACCGGGATCACCTTGAAGACGTAGCCCTGGCCCCAGTACGAGAAGGATTCGGGGAAGGGCGTAATGGGATAGGCGCTGGTGATGACTTTTGCCAGGCCCTTGTACACCATCATTAAGGCCAGTGTGACCACGAAGGCCGGGATGCCCCACTTGACCCGGATGCCGCCGGCCAACGAGTGAACGAGGGTGATAATGCCGACCACGAACAGCACGGCCAGCGCCAGAGGCCAGTGCTGCTTAATTGCCAGCACGCCCAGGAGGGCACTGGCCCACGCAACCGCGCCGCCCACGCTCACGTCGATGTCGCCCGAAATGATGACGAAGGTCATGGCACAGGCGATCATCCCATTGATCGCGACCACGCGCAGCACGTTGAACAGGTTACGCGGTGTGGCGAAGTTGGGCGCAATCGCCCACAACACGACAAACAGGATGATCACACCGAGCAGCAGGCCCGCGCGCGAGAGCAGCTCGCCCGCCCGCGCCTGCCAGGCCGGCTTGGTTTTCACCTCGGCGGTCTTGATCATGATTCGGTTTCCTCCATCACCATCGCCAGCAGCCGCTCCAGGTCGATTTCGTCGGGCTTGACTTCGGCTGTAATGCCGCCGTCGTGCATGACCAGGATACGGTCGGCGACGTCGAGCACTTCTTCAATTTCTGACGAGATGAACACCACGGCCAAGCCCTGCGTTGCCAGGTCGCGCACCAGCGAGAAGATCTGCTCTTTCGCCTGAATGTCGATGCCGCGCGTCGGCTCGTCCATCAGGAGCACTTCGGGCAGCGTGTTGAGCCAGTTGCCGACGACGACCTTCTGCTGGTTGCCGCCGCTGAGCGTTTGCGCGGCGACGTTCAGGTTCGGCGTCTTGATTGCCATCGACTGAACCATCTCTTGGGCGAGGGTATTCGCCTTGGCACGCTGCAGCACGCCGCTGACGCTAAAGCGGTCCATCGCGGCGATGGTCAGGTTGTCACGGACGGAGAAGGGCAGGACCAGCCCCTGCCGCTTGCGGTCTTCGGGCGTGAGGCCCACTTTGTTCGCCTTCATGTTCTCGGGCGTCGGGTGGCTTACCCGCTTGCCCTTGACGGTAATCTCGCCGCTATCCACGGCGTCGAGGCCGAAGATCGCGCGCACGAGCTCGGTGCGACCCGAGCCGAGCAGCCCGGCCAGGCCGAGCACCTCGCCGCCCCGCACCTCGAAGGAGACGTCCTTGAGCACCGCGCCCCGGTTAAGGTTCTTCACCGCCAGCTTCACTTCGCCCACCTGCGTGCGACCGCCGCGCACCGTGCGCTGCCAGTCCACGCCGATCATCATCTGGGCAATGCGCGGCGGGGGTGGCCTGCTGCGCGGTGATCGTGCCGATCAGGCGACCATCGCGCAAGACCGTGACGTTGTCCGCGACGTGGGGAATCTCCTGCAGACGATGGGTGACGTAGATAATTGCCTGGCCCTGTTCCGCCAGCTTGCGGACCACTTTGTGCAGGACATCCACCTCGCCCGACGCCAGCGCGCTCGTCGGCTCGTCAAGCACGAGCACCCGAGGGCCCATCGACAGCGCCTTGGCGATCTCCACCAGCTGCTGGTTGGCGACACTCAGCCGGCCGACCTCCTGGTCGAGGTTGATCGAGACTTCCAGTTGGTCAAGCGCGGCTTTGGCAATGGGCCGAACCCGGCTGCGGTCGATGACCGACAGGCCAAGGATGTTGTGCCGGGGCCAGCGCCCCAGCAGGATGTTCTCGGCGACGGTCAACCCGGGCACCAGGCTCATCTCCTGGTAGACCGTGTAGATGCCCTGTTTGAATGCATCCTGCGGGTCGGCGATGTTTACCGGCTGCCCGTCGATGCGGATGGCGCCGCTGTCTGGGTGGACCGCACCGCTCAGCACCTTGACGAGCGTGGACTTTCCCGCACCGTTCTTGCCCAGCAGCGCCCGGACCTCGCCGCGCTCGAGCGTGAAGTCCACCCCGTCCAGCGCGACCACGCCGGGATACTCTTTTGAGACTTGTTCCAGGGCCAAGATCGGAGTCATTGATCCTCCGGGACAACTTCTTGCCCCCCGCCGGCCTGCGGCCGGCGGGGGGCAAGAAAAGGGGGTTTACTTGAAGATCGCCTTGCCTTCGGTGTCCGCGAACTGCTTGATCAGCGCATCGTTGCCGCGGCCGAAGTAGATCGTCGGGGTGTTGGTCACCGCGTCGACCTTCTCGCCGTTCATCACGCGGACCATGGTCATGAACGAGTCATAGCCCATCTGGTAGGGGGCCTGGCCCGTCACGCCCTGGAGGATGTTGTCCGACGCCTGCAGCATCTGGCCCATCTGGTTGTTCATGTCCGTGCCGAACACGAACACCTTGTCGCTCAGGCCCAACGTCTTCACAGCATTGGCATGCGCCACCGTGCCGCCTTCGTTCGCGGCCCACAGCACGTTGATGTCCGGGTTCGCCTGCAGCATCGCCTCCGACACCGGCTGCGCCTTGTCGGCCAGCCAGCCCGCCTGGTCTGCTACCACCTGCACCCCGGCCAGCTTCTTGAGTTGGTCCTCGAACCCTGCCTTGCGCGGCGGGCAGCCTTCGAACTGGTCGCAGTTCAGCACGCCAACCTTGGCCTTGCCGCCCAGCTTGTCCGTGATGAACTTCACCGCGGCCTCGCCCGACTTGATGCCCAGGTCTTCGTTCTTCGTCACCAGGAACCCCGAGGGGATCGTCTTGTCGTTGACGCAGGTGTTGAAGCAGATGATCGTAATGCCGGCATCCTTGGCCCGCTTCAGCGCCGCCACCGACCCGTCCGCCGAGATCGGCGTGATCACGATCGCATCGACCTTGCGGGCGATGTAGTCGTCGATCATCGACGCTTCTTTGTCCAGCTTGTTGTCCGTGTTGCCCAGGATCAGCGTCGAGCCGGTCTTGTCGGCCGCGGCCTGCATGCCGGCTTGCACGGTCTGCATAAAGGTGTCCGACTGGAACACGACGCCGGCAACGGTCAGCTTCTTGTTAGGCATTGGTTCCGCTGCGGCTTGCGGCGCGGCGCTCTCGGCTGCCGGGACCTCGAAGATCGCCTTGCCTTCGGTGTCCGCGAACTGCTTGATCAGCGCATCGTTGCCGCGGCCGAAGTAGATCGTCGGCGTGTTGGTCACTTCGGCGACCTTCTTGCCGCCGAGCACGTCCAAGGCGCTGGCGAGCGCGTCATAGCCCATCTGGTAGGGGGCCTGGCCCGTCACGCCCTGCAGGATGTCGTCCGACGCCTGCAGCATCTGGCCCATCTGGTTGTTCATGTCCGTGCCGAACACGAACACCTTGCCGCCCAGGCCCAACGTCTTCACGGCGTTGGCGTGCGCCACCGTGCCGCCTTCGTTCGCGGCCCACAGCACGTTGATGTCCGGGTTCGCCTGCAGCATCGCCTCAGACACCGGCTGCGCCTTGTCGGCCAGCCAGCCCGCCTGGTCTGCTACCACCTGCACGCCCGGCAGCGCCTTCAACTGGTCCTCGAACCCTGCCTTGCGCGGCGGGCAGCCTTCGAACTGGTCGCAGTTCAGCACGCCGACCTTGGCCTTGCCGCCCAGCTTCTCCGTGATGAACTTCACCGCGGCCTCGCCCGACTTGATGCCCAGGTCTTCGTTCTTCGTCACCAGGAACCCCGAGGGGATCGTCTTGTCGTTGACACAGGTGTTGAAGCAGATGATCGTAATGCCGGCATCCTTCGCCCGCTTCAGCGCCGCTACCGACCCATCCGCCGAGATCGGCGTGATCACGATCGCCTTAACACCGCGCGCGATGTAATCGTCGATCATCGACGCTTCTTTGTCCAGCTTGTTGTCCGTGTTGCCCAGGATGACTTCCGCGCCAAGCTTATCGGCTGCGGCCTGCATACCGGCTTGCACGGTCTGCATAAAGGTGTCCGACTGGAACACGACGCCCGCGATCACCGGCTTCTCGCCGGCCGGCTTGGGCGCGGCGCTCTCGGCTGCCGGAGCTTGGAAGACAGCCTTGCCTTCAGTGTCGATGAACTGCTTGATCAGCGCATCGTTGCCGCGGCCGAAGTAGATCGTCGGGGTGTTCGTGACCTCGGCAACCTTCTTCCCGCCGAGCACGTCGAGCGCCGAGTTCAGCGAATCGTAGCCCATCTGGTAGGGGGCCTGGCCCGTCACGCCCTGCAGGATGTTGTCCGACGCCTGCAGCATCTGGCCCATCTGGTTGTTCATGTCCGTGCCGAACACGAACACCTTGTCGCCCAGGCCCAGCGTCTTCACGGCGTTGGCATGCGCCACCGTGCCGCCTTCGTTCGCGGCCCACAGCACGTTGATGTCCGGGTTCGCCTGCAGCATCGCCTCAGACACCGGCTGCGCCTTGTCGGCCAGCCAGCCCGCCTGGTCTGCTACCACCTGCACGCCCGGCAGCGCCTTCAACTGGTCCTCGAACCCTGCCTTGCGCGGCGGGCAGCCTTCGAACTGGTCGCAGTTCAGCACGCCAACCTTGGCCTTGCCGCCCAGCTTGTCCGTGATGAACTTCACCGCGGCCTCGCCCGACTTGATGCCCAGGTCTTCGTTCTTCGTCACCAGGAACCCCGAGGGGATCGTCTTGTCGTTGACACAGGTGTTGAAGCAGATGATCGTAATGCCGGCATCCTTCGCCCGCTTCAGCGCCGCCACCGACCCATCCGCCGAGATCGGCGTGATCACAATCGCCTTAACACCGCGCGATGTAATCGTCGATCATCGACGCTTCTTTGTCCAGCTTGTTGTCCGTGTTGCCCAGGATCAGGTTGACGCCGGCCTTGTCGGCTGCGGCCTGCATACCGGCTTGCACGGTCTGCATAAAGGTGTCCGACTGGAACACGACGCCTGCAATCGTGGGCTTGTCGGTCGCTGCAGGTTGCTCAGGGGCCTTCGTAGCTTCGGGTGCGGTCGTTGCCTGTGCAGCGGGTGCGGCGGTGGGCTGCGCGGCGGGCGTACCGCACGCGGCCAGCACCATCGACAGGACCGTCAACACGGCGAGGAGTTGCAAGAATTTCCTTGCAGACATGGGGCTTCCCTCCTGGAATACGTAGAGCGGCGTCACTCGTGCCGCCAGCGATGTTCTCCTGAGAGAGGACACAGGGGTCCCTGCCTGGCAGCGCACAGGGGCACGGTGATAGTAGCACAGAAACGGACACGTGTCAATAGGGTTCTTTCGTTTCTGATCGAAATCGAAAGAAAAGCTATTGACAAACGATCGTTATCGCTCTATACTGGCTTCGGATTCTCACGGAGGCTGCCATGCCGGTGAACGCGCGTCAAGAGCGCATCCTGGACGAGCTGGAACGCAACGGTTTCGCGTCGGTGATCAACCTCAGCGGCCTGCTGCAGGTGTCCGAGGTCACCGTGCGTCGCGATCTCGAACAACTGGAAGGGGCCGGGCGCCTCAGGCGTACGCACGGCGGCGCACTCAGCGTAAAGCCCCCAACAGGGCAGCCGAACGGTGCGGGCGAGCGTGGGCTTGGCGAGCGACAGCCGAACGCGCTCGCGGACCGGGTGGACGTGCTGGTGACGACACCCGTCGATCCGGCCTTCGACCGGGCGCTGCTCGACCGGGCTGCACAGCGCGGCGTGCCCGTCATCGCCGAGTCGGTCTCCATGCCCGGCGCAGTCACCCTCGTTGCACCCGACAACACGGCGGCCGGCTTCGCCCTTGGCGTGTGGGCGGGGCGCCACGCGCTCGAGCATTGGGAGGGCCGCGCCTACCTCCTCGATCTGACCTTCGACCTTGAAAATACCCGCGAACGGAGCCAGGGCTTCGTGGCCGGATTGCGCAGCGTCCTGCCAGACGCCCAGCACGTCCTGTCCATCAACGCCGGGTCGAACCAGGTGCCGGCTTATCAAATCACCCGCGACGTGCTCGCCGTGCACCCGGAAATCAACATCATCTTTGCCATCAACGACGCCACCGCCGCGGGCGCAGCCCGGGCCTGCCGCGACCAGAGCATCCCGTCGGAAGAGCTCCTCCTGATGACCTTCGGCCTCGAAGGCAATACCTTGCGGAACTCGCTCTCGACGTGCGGCTACTGCCGGGCCGGCCTGGCGATGTTTCCCGAGGTGGTTGGCCCGATCTGCGTGGAGGCGGCCATCCCGCGCTGGAGGGCCAGCCGCTGCCGCCGCATCTCGTCACGCCGACGGCGGTGTTGACCACGGAGTCGCTGGCCGAGTTCTACCAGCGCAACGGCCCGTCGTGGGAGTGCAACTGGCGGGCCGTCGAAGAGAAGCTGAAACTGCCCCTGCCGCTCAACGGAGATCACGGGGCCCGCTCCAGGCGCCCGCCGCGCCGCATCGGCCTGGTTGTGCCGTTTAGCGAGCACGAGTGGTACGCCAACCTGGCCGAATGCATGGGCGCCTATGCCGCCCGCTATGGCATGGAACTCGAGGTGATCGACGCGGAGGCGAGCCGCCAGGAAGACATCAGCATGCGCCAGCGAGAGATCGCGCGCTTGGCGGCCACGCTGGTCGCTCCCGGCGACGTCGTGCTGATCGACGCCGGCCCGGTGACGACGTTCCTCGCCGAAGCTCTGGCCGAACACCAGGGCATCACGGTCATCACGAACTCGCTCGGCGCCATCGACGCGCTGCGCGACCGTCCCGGCGTGACGCTCATTGTCACGGGTGGGCTGCTGCCCGCGGGAAGCGGCGCTCTGAGCGGCCCAACCGCCGAGCAGTCGCTGCACGAGCTGCGCGCGGATAAGCTCTTCCTGGCCGCCGTGGGCGTCACCCCCGAGTTCGGCATCTCGCACGATCGCCTGGCCGAAGTTGCCACCAAGCAGGCGATGATTCGTGTGGCACGCGAAGTCATTTTGCTGGCCGACCATACCCTCTTCGGCCAGGAATCGGTCACCCAAGTCGCCCCCCTTCGCGTCCTCTCCCGCGTGATCACCGACAGCGCGCTCCCGGCGACCACACGCCTGGAGTTGAGTAAAACCGGGATCGAGGTTATCATCGCGCGCACGTAGCAATTCCTGCCACAGAGGGGACAGAGCAAACCGGGGCCGTGGGAGCAAATCTGTATCCTCGGGTGCCTCCGAAGCACCTCTGTGCCCTCTATAAATCTCTGTGGCAAAGGCGAAGTTGATGCCCATCTGCGACATTCCCGATACCATGCTCGCCTGGCCGCTGTATGGCGCGGGGCTCGATAACTTCGGCGTCGAAGGCCGGCCCGCGCGCTGGACAACGCCGCGCCCCGCGCCCGACCAGATTCTCGTCCGTTCGGACGCGGTGGGACTGTGCTACTCCGACGTCAAGGTGATTCGCCAGGGCTCGGGGCACCCCAGGTTATACAACCGCGACCTGGCCTGCCACCCCGCGGTGCAGGGGCACGAGGTGACGATGACCGTGGCGGAGGTAGGGGAGGCATGGCGCGACCGCTTTGAGCCGGGCCAGCGGCTGGTGCTCCAGGCCGACATCTACTACCGGGGCAAAAACCTCGCCTACGGCTATGTCTTCGTGGGCGGTCTGGCCCAGTATAGCCTGCTTGGACCGGCGGCGCTCGACGGCGACGAGGGGTGTTACGCCATCCCCGTTCCCCCTGAAATGGGCTACGCCGAGGTAGCGCTGACCGAGCCTTGGGCCTGCGTCGAGGCCGCGTACGTCCCCCGCCGCCGGCTGCACGTCAAGAAGGACGGCGTCCTGTGGATCGTCGGCCGGCCCGGCCTGGACCGGCCCTACGTGCTCGGCGACACGCTGTGCTGCGGGCTGCCCCGGCGAATCCTGGCGACGAATATCCCGCAATCGCTGGCAGACCAGTTTACCTGGCCCCCTGTCGAGGCGCGCGACGGCGTTTCGCCCGAACGGTTCCGGGCCCTCATGGAGGCAGAGGCGCCGGGCGGCTTCGACGACGTCATCGTCCTCGATCCGACGCCCGAAGTGCTCGATGCGCTGCCGGGCGTCCTGGCACCGGGCGCGGTGGTCAACCTCGTCGGCGAGCGGCCGCTCGGCCGCCCTGTCCAGGTCGACGCCGGCCGCGTCCATTACGACTACACCGTCTACATCGGCGCCCGCGGGCCCGACCTGGCCGCAGCTTACGGGGAGGAACGCAACCGGACCGAAGTTCGGGCGGGCGGCACCGCCTGGATCATCGGGGGCGGCGGGCCGATGGGCCGGATGCACTTGCAGCGGATGCTGGAGATGCAGGGCGGGCCGCGGCGCGTGCTGGTGAGCGAGTCGAACGCCGGGCGCAACCCGGAGCTCGTCGCGGACTTTGGACCGTTGGCGCAGGCCCGCGGTATCGAGCTATCCGTGATCAGCCCGCGGCAGATGGCGCCGGATGCCTACGAAACGGCGGTGCGGGATTTTCGCGGGGCGACCGGCTTCGACGACGTCGTCGTGATCGTCGCGAGCGTGCCGGCCATCGAGGCGGCCATGCCGCACCTGGCGCCGGACGGCATGCTCCAGATCTTTGGCGGCCTCGCCCGCGGCACGCTCGCACAGCTGGACCTGTCGGGCGTCTACCTGGGCGGCGCCCAGATCACCGGCTCCGCGGGCTCGACCATCCAAGACCAGGCGTCCGTGCTCCACAAGGTTGCGGCCGGGCAGTTGTCGACGGCCGCGGCCGTCGCCGCCATCGGGGGCATCGACGCGGCCCGCGACGGGATGCAGGGGCTGATGGACGGCCGCTTCCCCGGCAAGATGGTCATCTACCCGCAGGTGGAGGCCTTTCCGCTGACCGCGCTGGCCGACCTGAAGGCCGTCGCGCCGGCGGTCTATGATTTGCTCGGTCCGCGCGGCGGATGGACCCGCGAGGCAGAAGCCGAGTTCCTGCGGACCTACGCGAACGGCGCGTACGACGATGTGTCGTCTTAACAGGAAGAACCGAAGACGCAAAGGGGCACGAAAGCCTTTGTGAAACTTCCTTCTTTGGTTCTTGGTGTGAAGCAGTGCTGCCATGAGTGAAGCGATCATTTTTGGCGCGGGGAATATCGGCCGCGGGTTCATGGGCCAGCTCTTCAGCGAGTCGGGCTACTTCGTCACGTTCGCGGATGTCGACCGTGCGCTGCTCGACCGCCATCAATGCCCGGAACGCCTATACCATCCGGCTCGTGACGAACGAAGGGGCGGAGGCGGTCGAAGTTGGCCCGGTCGCCGCCCTGCACAGCAGCGACGAGGTCGACGCGGTGGCCGACGTGATCAGCCGGGCCGAAATCGGCGCGACCGCGGTAGGCGCGGGCGTGCTCAAGCACGTTGCGCCGGTGGTCGCGGCCGGCATCGAACGTCGCGCATTGCTGGGCAACAGCGCGCCGCTCAACCTGATCCTGTGCGAGAACCTGCACGGCGCGGCCCGCATCTTCCGTGACATGGTCCTGGCGCACCTGCCGCCGAACCTGCACCCGTTTGTCGCCGGCCACGTCGGGTTTGTCGACACCGTCATCGCGCGCATGGTGCCGCCGCTCACGCCGGAGCTGCGCGTCGAGGACCCCAGCCTGATCGTCGTGGAGCCGTATAAGGAGCTCCCTGTCGATCGGGACGCGTTTGTGGGGCCGGTGCCCGACGTGGTGGGCATGGTTCCCTTCGCACCCTTCGAGTTCTTCACCGAGCGCAAGCTGTACGTCCACAACGCCGGCCACGCTACGCTTGGCTACCTGGGCTATCTGAAGGGCTATGCATACGGCTATGAAGCGCTGGCCGACGACGAGATCTACTTCCAGGCGCGGGCGCGATGGAAGAGTCGGCCCTCGCATTGACCCGCAAGTTTCATCCCCCGGCGGGCAGCCTGCTCGCCAACATCGACGACCTGCTGCACCGGTTCGGGAATCGGGCTCTGGGCGACACGATTTTGCGGCTCGGCCGCGACCCGCTGCGCAAGCTCGCACCGGGCGACCGGCTTGCCGGCGCGGCGGTGAATGCAGCCGAAGAACGGGTGATGCCCGTGAATCTCGTGACCGGGCTGGCGGCGGGCCTCCACTTCAGCCACCCCGCCGACCGAATCGCCCAGGAACTGCAGGGGCGCATCAAGACGCTGGGCATCGAAAAGACCCTGGCCGAGGTCACCGGCATCTCGCCCGACGAAGAACTGGGACAGATGATTTTGGAACGGTACGCTGATTTAGCTGCCTGATCCGAAATGGCACACTGATGCAACTGATTGAACTGATCTTCACTGTCCTTTGGGTGAAGATCGTTATAATCAGTCCGATCCGTTCAATCAGTGTGCTGTTTCATCCCCCGTTGTCAAGCAGAGCGGGGTGAAGGTCCAGACTGATCTGCATGGCATTAAACCTGTAGGATCAGGCAGATCAGCCTGATCAGTCGAATCAGCGTCCTATTAAGGAGCACATGCCCCCAAGTCTCTCACCTCAAGCCGCGGCCCGGTTGGCGGCCGCGTTGCAGACGATCTACGACCGGCCCCAGCCGGCCGTGCCCTGGCGCGACGGCCAGAACCTGCCGTGGGACGACCCGGCGTTCAGCGCGCGCATGCTCGAACAGCACCTGGACCAGAGCCACGGCGCGGCCTCGCGGCGCACGCCCGAGATTCGCGGCCAGGTGCAAGTGATCAGGGAATGGCTGGGGCTGCACCCCGGCAGCCGCCTGTTCGACGTGACATGCGGGCCGGGCCTGTACGCGGTCGAGTTTGGGCGGCAGGGCATCGCTGTCACCGGGGTCGATTTCGGCCCCGCCTCCGTCGCCCATGCACGAGGGCTGACCGCGGGGCTGCCGGTGGAGATTCACCAGGGCGACGTACGGGAGATGGATTTTGCCGGCCGAGACTTCGACGGGGCGATCTACCTGTACGGGCAGTTCACCGTGCTCCGGCCCGAGGAGTCGCTCGACGTGCTCCGCCGCATCCATGCCGCGCTGCGGCCCGGCGCCCGGCTGTTGATCGAGGTGTTGAACGACGACCGCATCGACAAGAAGAACAACACCTGGTGGTACACCGATCAGGGCGGGCTGTGGGGCGATTTCCCATATCTGCACCTGGGCGAGCGAACCTGGGATGCGGAACAGCGCGCGATCATCGAGCGGTTCTACGTGCTGAATCTCGAAAATGGTGAGACGAGTTATTACGGCCTCTCTGACCAGGCATACACGACGGGCATGCTGACGCAGATGCTGGAGGAAGCCGGATTTGCCAATGTCACCGTTCACCCTGCCTGGGATGGGCTGGCGCTGAAAGACGCGGCCGAGTGGTGCGTGTACGTTGCAGAGCGAGGACCCAATGCCCGTTGATGCTGCCCGTCCGGTCGTTGCCGTTAAGGAAGTCAGCTACCGTTATGGGCAAAACTGGGCACTGAGCGATATCTCGTTCAGCCTGGAGCGCGGCACGCTAAACGTCATCGCCGGCCGCAACGGCGCGGGCAAATCCACGCTCTTGCGCTGCCTGGCCGGCTGGGCCCAGCCGACGCGCGGGCAGGTGGAACTGCTGGGCGTCCCCATGTACTCGTTCGAGCGCCAGTCGCGCGCCCGCGTTCTGCTCGTACCCGACACCCCGCCCTTCTACGACGAGCTGACCGAGTGGGAACACGTCCAGTTCATCGCCCAGGCCAACCGGCTCAAGGACTGGCAGGCGCCGGCAGAGTCCTGGCTGAAGCAGTTCGGCCTGTGGGCCGCCCGCGACGCGTATCCATTCTCTCTTTCGCGCGGCATGAAGTACAAGCTCGCGCTCTGCCTCGCGCTGATGCTCACGCCGCCGCTCCTCCTCCTCGACGAACCGCTCGGCCCACTTGACCCGGTATCCGCCGGCTTACTGTGGGAAGAACTGGAGCGCCGGCGGGATGCGGGCATGACGATCCTGCTCAGCTCGCATCAAACGCCACCCGTCGATCCCGATCGCTATCTCCTGATGGAAAACGGGCTGCTGATCCGCGACGTTTCGGGCCAGGAGGCCGAGGCCGAGGACAGCACGCTGGGACAACTGCTGGCATACGCACTCGACCAGCTTGACCCACCACAGCAAAACGACGCGCAAGGCCGGCGACATGCGTGATTTTCGCCTGCTGGGCTGGCTGCGCTGGCGGCAGTGGCGGTCGAGCGCGCTCTACTGGCTGCGCACCCTGGGGTACGATCCGCAGCGCCAGAACCTGATCGACCGGATGTATGCCCTCTATCTCATCGTGTTTGGGCTCATTTGGGTCTTCGGCGTGGGGATCGCGGCCGTGCACCAGGCTTCCGAGATCGGGCACGCCCTGCCGCTCACACTGACGCAGTGGGTGCTCGCGGCCTTGCCGTGGCTTTTCGTCGCGGGAGCGATCTACCTGTTCGTCAGGGCCCTGCGGGCTTCGCCGGTGCTGCTCAGCTTCCCCGACATGGCCTTCGTCGCGGCTTCGCCGCTCAGCCGGACCGCGGTTGTGCTCGTCAACTTCGTCCAGTCCTGCATCCAGCACTGGATCGTCGTGCTGCCCCTGTTTGCCTTGCTGATCGTCGTCGTTGCCCAGCCCCTCGGCCAGCCGCTGGCGCGGACGGCTGCGCTGCGCGGCACAGCTATCGTCGCACCCTTCGTGCCGCTGCTGCTTGCGCTGGCATGGACGGCGGGCCTGGTGCGGCTGCGGGAACGCGAACGTCCTGGCAGCGGCGCGTGGTGGCTGGCGCCCTTCCTGCTGGCGCCGCTCGCCGTGCTGCTGCTGCCGCTGCGCTGGCCGGGTATGGCTTCCAGCAACGCAATCCAGGGCGGTCCGATCCTGGTGCCCGTGGTCGTCCTGTCCGTGCTTGCGCTGGCCGCGGTCGTGCTGCTGGCGAAGGTGGCCGCAAACACGAACCTGATCGCGGCCGCCGAGGAAAGCCGGACGTACGCCCGCTTGAACGCACTGGGCCTCATGGCCTTTCTCGCGCCCGACGTCTCGATCCGCATCCGGCGCCAGGAGTCGCTGGCGCGGCGCCAGGCAAGATTCCGACTGGCGAACGCCCGCGGCCGTGGTACCCTGGTCGCGCGCTCGGCCCTCTTCAGCCTGCGCCGGCCCATGGCGCTGCTCCAATTGTTCCTGTGGGGCGCGGGCCTCGCCATTAGCACCGCGTGGCTGCTGCTCAGCCAACCTCCGCTGCTCTTGTGGTTCTTCTGGGTCACCTTCCTGGTGCTCGTGCCGCCGAAGATGCTGGTGGAGTCTTACGAGGCAGACGTGGCCGATCCGTTTCTGCGCCAGCTGCTGCCGATGGGCAACGGCCCGCTCGCACTCGTCGGGGGCATCGTGCCGGCTTTCGTGCTGTGGCTGGGCGCTTGGGCCGGCGTCCTGCTGAGCGGCTGGAGGCTGGGATTCTCGGCCGCCGGCTGGATTGCGGGCGCGCTGCTGGCGGCTGCGGCCGTCTGGATTCTGCTCCTCGCGCAGGCAGCGGCGGCCGCCCGCGTCAGCGTCTTCGGCTGGCGGCCCCCCTACGCGGGCTGGTTGCTCATCGTCCTGGCGCTCGTGGGAAGTGCCATGCTGGCGCTTGGACCGCTTGCCGGGGGCATCACGGGGCTGGCGATCGGGGTGGTGGCATTGTGGATCGCGGTCGCTGCCAGCCCGGCCATCGCCCTGGAGTGAGCGAGCGGACCGCGGCCTAAACAGTCGCAGCGTGAAAATGTTCGCTAGGGCCGGTCTCTGACCGTGCCCCTGGCTTGGTCGGAGACCGGCCAGAGCCATTTCGCCTGGCGCTTGGTCTAGACCGAACAGTTCGAGCCGAGACGGGGCGCACTGTGTCTGGACGGCAGGAGACCCGCGGGCTTCCGAAGCCCCGCCGATTGGGCCCCTATCCCCGGTCGCTCGGTTACGCAGGTTCGCTGTCTCGGCTTTGATCGGCGATCCGCCAGCAGGTCGGCCCAAACCCGCTCGCGGCCGGCTTCGGACTCGAACGCCAGGTGCACGACTTCGCGAACCGGCCGCTTCGCCTTCTTGCCGTCCGAAGGAGGCTGGCGCCAGTAGCTGATGCGGAGGCCGGGCTGGCATGCCGCGCCGAAAGCGACGGTTCCGGCCAGTGCGCCTTCTACCTCTTCCGGCCTGAAGAAGATGTACCACATGCCCACCCGCTCGCCGGGAAAACTGCCCAGAAGAAAACGCGACACGGGCTGAATGGCCATGATTGCATGTTCGCGCGAGCCAAAGCTGCGCCAGTATGCGGTGAGGTTGGCCAGGTGCGCTTCCTTCGCTTCGACCTCGAACCGGCCCGTGACAAACGCGGCTTCTTTGTCGTCGGGCGCCATGCGCAGCGGTCTCGGCGCATCGAGCGCCGGCTGTGGCGTGAAGCGTACGTAGCCGGCCCGGGCGGCCCAATTGCGGAGTACGACGAGCCCCAACACGCCGAGCAGAATGAGCGCGAGCACCAGCCAGTGCCATACGGGCAGCGGCGGACGCCCGCGCGCCAGCCACTGCAGCACGATGATTGCCGCGGCCAGCAACCCGAGGTTGCGGGCCAAGACGTCCTGCTGCGTGTCCGCGAACTTGTGCGTCCGTAACTGGTAAGCCAGCCTAAACAATCGCGCGCTCATTTATTCCCCGCCAAGAAGCTGTCGCTTGCGCGCCCCGGTGCGCGTCACCATCAATCCCGCCAGCACCACGGCGCCGCCCAGCAGTTGGACCGGCGCGAGCGTATCCCCGAGCGTGATCCAGGCAAAGACAATCGCTACGACCGGCGTCAGGTTCTGGTAGACTGCGGTCCGTGCGTTCCCCACCCGCTTCACGCTCACGGAGTATATCACGTACCCCACCGTCACAGAGAGCACGGCGGAGTAGACCAGCGCCCCCCATGCCACGGGCGGGACGGCCGCCCAATCCTGGGCGAGCATCTGGGGCAGGCTGACCAATACGAGCGGGACGGTGCCGGCCAGCATGGTCCAGGCAGTCATTTCAAGGGGGCTGTAGCGGGCCAGCAAGGGCTTGCTGCCGACGGTATACACGGCCCACAGCATCGCGCAGCCGAGGATCAGGACATCGCCCAGGATCGAGCTGCCGTTGAGGTCGAACTTGCCGCCGCCGGCGATCAGCAGGGCCATGCCGGCGAACGAGAGCGCGATGCCCGCGGCCATCATCCGGTTGACGCGCTCGATGCGCAGGAGGAACCCAAGGACCGCCACCCAGATCGGGCGAGGTGCCCATGATCAGGGAAGCGTTGCCGGGCGCGGTGCGCGCCAGTCCGTTTGCGAAAAGAACCTGGTAGATGGTGTGGCCGGCAAGACCGAGCAGGAAAATCCGGCCCGCGTCGCGCACAGGCACTTTTAGGGGCGCGCCTCGGTGCGGCCGGGCCTGGAACGCCAGAACGGCGAAGGTCACAACGGTCGCCAGGGCAAAACGGGTCCCGTTGAACGCCAGGGGGGCCATCGAGTTCAGCGCAACCTTGACCGCGGTGAAGTTGATGCCCCAGATCACGACCGCGATGAGCATCAGCACGTCGCTGCTGACCCGAGGCTTTGTTCCTGCCGACGCTGAATCCACCCCGCTCTTCACGTGCGCAGGGGCCCTCGACTCGCTCACCGGGGGCACGCCGGCGCGGCGGATGGGCGCCCGACCGCCGCAAGCGCGTGGGGCATCGCTACGCCCCTGCGACGAGCAGCGCGAAGTAGGCGATCAAGGGGAAAGTAAACATGAGGCTGTCCAGACGGTCGAGGATGCCGCCGTGTCCGGGGATGAGGTTGCCCGTGTCCTTGATGTGGGCCATGCGCTTAAGCAGCGAGACGGCAAAATCGCCGAATGTGCCGAGCACGGCGACCAGAACGCCGATGAGCAGGCCCTGCCAGACGTTCAGGCCCACCAGCCAACCCCCGATCAAGGGTCCCGCGATCATGCAGCCGGCGATCTCGCCGGCCAGCCCTTCCCAGGTCTTCTTGGGGCTGATGCGCGGCCAAAGCTTGTGGCGTCCGATCGTCTTGCCCACGAAGTACGCCGAGGTGTCGCCGATCCAGGTCATCAGAAATGCGAAGAGGACCCATTGCAGGCCGTTCGGCCGCTCGCGCAGGATGACGAAGTAGCTCAACATCGTCCCGAGATAGAGCGCACTGGCGACCGTGATCGCCCAATTCTGCGTCGGTCGTTCTGACTTGTCGTAGAGCGCGTAGATGAGCGAGGTGATGATCAGCAGGACGAGAAGCGGAGGGAGAAGATCGACCGTGACCAGGCCCGACCCGTTCAGATACGCGGCCAGAATCGCAAGGATGACGAAGAAGAGTCCCACCAGGCGGTCGACCGCGAAATCGCTGCGCTGTAGGAGCCGGCTCATTTCGCCCCAGGCAACTACCCCTGCCAGCACAATGCCGAACGTCCACGGAATCCCGCCAAGGTAGACGAACAGGAGGACGACGGGGATCAGGACGATGGCGCTCAGCACACGCGCACGCAGCACGGCGGACTCCGTTCGTGAAGCAGGTTCGCTGGAAGCAGTAGGCTGTAGAGACATGATTGTTATGCGTACTCAGCCGCGGACCCGGCGCCGCGCAGCTTATGTTTTGCTCTCGGGTTCCGGGACCTTGCCGAAGCGGCGTTCCCGCTGGCTGTATTCAATCAGGGCAGAGGCCAGCTCAGCCTCGTCGAAATCGGGCCAAAACGTCGGCGTCGCGTAATACTCGGCATAAGCAGCCTGCCAAATGAGGAAGTTGCTCAAACGCCATTCGCCGCCCGTGCGGATGATGAAGTCGGGGTCGGGTAGGCCGGCATTGTAGAGGTAATCTGAGATAACGTCCTCGGTAACATCCTCGGGTCGCAACCCATCGCGGAGGATGTGCCTGAGGGCATCGACAATTTCGGCTCGCCCGCCGTAATTAAACGCGACGTTGAGCGTGATCTTGGTGTTGTTGACGGTCAACGCAACGGCATCCTGTATCTGCTGTGCGAGCCGGGGCGCCACGCCCTCCAACCGCCCGCTGTGCAAGATGCGGACGTTATTGGCGTGCAGATCGTGGGTCTCGCGGCGGATGGCCTGGCCCAGGATGGTCATGAGGCCGGCGACCTCATCCGGCGGCCGCCCCCAGTTCTCCGTCGAAAACGCATAGACCGTCAGCACCTTGATGCCGAAGTCAGCGCACGCCCGCAGAACCCGGCGCAGGTTGTCCGTGCCGGCTTTATGCCCTGCGACCCGCGGCAGTCCACGCTTGCGCGCCCATCGCCCGTTGCCGTCCATGATGATGCCCACATGGTAGGGGATGCGGGTGACCTCAGGATACCGCTGGGGCAAGGTCAGGTTGTCGACCGGTTGTGGCGCCACATTAGCCTTCCAGGATTTCCGCTTCTTTGGCCTTGCCGATCTCGTCGATCTGCTTGATGTACTTATCGGTCTGTTCCTGCACCTGCTCCTGGCCCTTGTGCAGATCGTCCTCGTCGATCATCTTCTCTTTTTCGGCGTCGCGCAACATTTCGACCGCGTCGCGGCGGATGTTGCGGGCCGAAACGCGCGCCTCCTCGACCCGCCGCGCCACCTGCTTGTTCAGGTCGCGGCGGCGTTCCTCGGTCAGCTGCGGGATGATCAACCGGATGGCCTGCCCATCGCTGTTCGGCGTAAGACCCAGGTCAGACTTGAGGATGGCCTTCTCGATCAAGCCCACCGTATTGCGGTCCCAGGGCCGGATCATGAGCACGCGGGGTTCCGGCACGGTGACGCCGGCAAGTTGAATCAAGGGAGTGGGCGTGCCGTAGTACTCGACCATCAGGCGCTCGACCAGCGCGGGCGAAGCCCGGCCGGTGCGGATCGCGCGCAGATCGTTCTGCAGCGCGTCGATGGTCTTTTCCATCCGCTCACGGGCATCCGCCAAGATGTCCTTTATCATCAAGACCTCCTCAGGCTCCCCATGTACCGCAAACAAAACGGGGATTAAGGGATGCGGGGATAGAGATATTTATAACATCTCATTTTCGCATCCCCTAATCCCCGCGAACGCTATGCGACTCGGCGTGCCAGGG
Organism: uncultured Chloroflexia bacterium; assembly: GCA_963810095.1. Lineage (GTDB taxonomy): Bacteria > Chloroflexota > Anaerolineae > CG2-30-64-16 > CG2-30-64-16 > JALOOB01. Next base: position 518,603 of record CAWEMM010000006.1, read on the forward strand.
TCCGATCATGCGCCGGCGTTATGCGCTGACAACTGTGCCGACGGACAATCCCAGGACGGCCTTTTCGACGCTCTCCGGCTCCCACAGATCGAGGACGATGATCGGCAGATCGTTGTCCATGCACAGGGTCAACGCGGTGTTGTCCATGACGCCCACACGGCGGTTCAACGCCTCGATGTAGCTCAGGCGATCGAACTTCACCGCGTCCGGGTTCTTTTTCGGGTCTTTGTCATAGACGCCGTTCACCTTGGTGGCCTTGATCAGGACCTCGGCGTGGATCTCCATGGCCCGCAGCGCGGCGGCCGTATCGGTGGTGAAGTATGGATTGCCGGTGCCCGCTGCCAGCAGGATGACGTAACCCTTCTCCAGGTGCCGGATGGCCCGCCCGCGAATATACGGCTCGGCCACGCTCTGCATCTGGATCGCGGTCATCACCCGCGCTTCCTGGCCCGTTCGCTTGATCGCGTCGGCCAGGGCCAGCGCGTTCATGACGGTCGCCAGCATGCCCATGTGATCGGCCGTGGTTTGCTCCATCCCGTGCGCCTGGCCATCGCGGCCGCGCCAGATGTTGCCTGCACCGATCACCACGGCCACCTCTGCGCCCATTTCGCGCAGCCGCCGAATCTTCCCCGCCAGGACGTCAGCCTCGTGTGGGTCGATCCCGAAACCGCCCTCGCCCGCCAGGGCTTCGCCCCCGAGCTTGAGCAGGATACGATTGTAGCGCAGGGTAGCCGTGTGCTTGTTCAAGGTACTACTCAGCCGCCAACTTCAAGACGGGCGAACCGGCGCACCTGGATGTTCTCGCCGAGTTTGGCGATCGTCTGGGTGACCAGGTCCTTGATCTTCAGGCTCTCATCCTTGATGTAAGGCTGTTCGAGCAGGACGTTTTCCTCGAAGTACTTGCCGAGCTTGCCTTCGAGAATCCGCGCGGCCTGTTCGGGCGTCTTGCCCGGGTCGATAGTCAGGCGGAACTGGTTCTTCAGCTCGTCCAGCGCTTCGGGAGTGATGTCGTCCGTCTTGACGAAGGTCGGGCGGGCGGCCACGACCTGCATCGCCAACTCGCGGATGAGCGACTGGAACTGCTCGGTGCGTGCCACGAAGTCCGACTCGCAGTTGACTTCGACCAGCGCGGCGACCTTGCTGCCCGTGTGGATGTAATGGCCGATCAGCCCTTCCTTGGTCACCCGGTCGGCCTTCTTGGCGGCCGCGGCGAGGCCCTTTTCACGAAGGAACTCGGCAGCCTTCGCCATATCGCCTTCCGACTTTTCCAGCGCCTTACGACAATCCAAAACGCCCGCGTTCGTTTGCGCGCGCAGTTCTTTCACCATGGTGGCAGTGATTTCCACAACAATACTCCTGATATAGGTACGCGCTAGGGTTACGCGTTCTCGGCGGTGTCGGCGTTCTCGACGGTCTCGGTGTTTTCGGCGCTCGGAGCGGCCGGCTGGACGTCCACAGCGGTTTCTTCTTCACGGTCCAGGCCCTGGGCCAGCTTCTCGAGCACGGAGGGCCCGAGGTAATCCTCGGCGGCGCCTTCTTCTTCGGGCGAGAAGTCGTCGACGGTCATCCGCGCGATCCGGTCGAGCTTCTCCTGCGCCAGTTCGTCTTCCGGCTCAGGCTCGGCGCCCGGGGCGGAGGTTGCCGCACGGTCGGCCTCGTCGACGGCGCGCATCTGCAGCCCTTCGACCACCGCGTCGGCCATCTTGCCCGCCATCAGCTTGATCGCGCGGATTGCATCGTCGTTCGACGGGATCGGGTAGTCGATCGGGTCGGGATCGCAGTTGGTGTCGACCATCGCCACGATGGGGATGTGCAGCTTGTTCGCTTCGATCACGGCCAGTTCTTCACGCATTACGTCGACGATGAAGATCATGTCGGGCAGGTGCGTCATGCTGCGCAGGCCGCCAATGCGGCTGTTGAGGCGGACGAGTTCCTTCTGCAGCAGGAGCGCTTCCTTCTTCGGAAGGCGATCCAGCTCGCCGCGCGACTGGCGGCGTTCGAGTTCCTGCATGTACTCGACGCGCTGGCGGATGGTGCGGAAGTTAGTCAGCGTGCCACCGAGCCAGCGGGTGGTGATGTAGGGCATGCCGCAGCGATCGGCCTCGGCCTTGATGGTTTCCTGCGCCTGCTTCTTCGTGCCGACGAAGAGGACGAGTCCACCCTCGCGCACTGCGTCACGGACGACCGTGTAGGCGTTGTTGACCTGGCGCATGGTCTGCTGCAGGTCAATGATGTGGATCCCATTGCGCTCCGTGAAGATGAAGGTGCGCATCTTGGGGTGCCAGCGGCGGGTGCGGTGGCCAAAGTGGACGCCGGCTTCGAGCAACTGCTTCATGGAAATAACAGACACGACAGTTCTCCCTTTCCGTTTGAGCTTCCGCCGGCATCAACAACCTGGAACCTCACCCGCACGAGGACCGTGCGCCAACCTTGTTGGCGTGGTCGCTTGCTTTCGCTTAGGGATGAGGCACGGCCAGTCTAAATGCCGGCGTGCAAGATAAGGGCCGGCTGAGGCCGACCCGAAGGAGGATTATAGCACAGGGGTCAGAGCGGGGCAAGTTGGGCCAGTGTGCCAGTTGTGCTACACTATTCCCGCCTATTTGCAGGCCTCATCGACCAGCCAGGAGACATGCTGATGATCCCACAGGACTTGCTCGACATTTTGCGCTGCCCGCACTGCGTTTCGGGCGAGACCCGCGCGGCCGGCGACGATCCGGGCCGCCTCCAGTTCTACAAGGAGAGCTGGCTGATCTGCCAGGAGTCCGGCTGCGGACGCAAGTATCCGGTAGTCGACGACATTCCGGAGATGTTGGTGGAGACCGGCGACAAGTGGGTCACCACGCCCGTCGACCAACTGCCTGTACCGGCGCGCGCCTAACCAGCCGCGGGCGCGTGCTCGCCCTCGGCGCGCGCCCGCACGTCCTCCCGTTCGAGCGGCTTCTGCTTCACCAGCCGGAATAAGTCGAAATCGCGCGCGACATACGTCTCGGGAAAGACGACTGCCGCCTCTTCCTGAATCTGCTTGCCGGAATAGCGTCGCGAGACGTGGTGCAGAATCAGATGCTTTACGCCTGCTTCGCGCGCCAGCCACGCCGACTGCTTCGCCGTGAGGTGCCCAAAGTCGCTCGCAGTATCACGCTCCGCCTCGATATACGTCGCCTCAATGGCCAGCAGGTCGGCCCCGGCCACATGGCTCACCAGGTTGTCCACCCGCCCCGCGTCGCCCACGAAGGCCAGCTTGATTCCGGGCACTTCCTCGCCCAACACATGCTCGGGGCGGATCGTCCGGCCGTCGGGCAGGGTGACAGACTCGCCGTTGACGAGGTCACGGCGGATGGGGCCAAAGGGAACGCCCAGCTCGGCAGCTTTATCGGCCAAAAACGGCCGCCGCGCCTTTTCCTCGAACAGGTAGCCGAACGCCTCGGTGCGGCGGTGCTCCACCGGGAACGCCGCGACGCGAAAGATGTCGTCTTCCAGCAGCAGACCGGGTTGCACCGGACGATAGCCAATGTTGATCTTGCCTTCGGCGGGCCCAAACACCACTTTCATCAGCTCGCGCACGCGGCCGAGCGCGGCCGGCCCCCCGTGGATGACCATCTCCTCCAGGGCTTCCCAGCGGCCAAAGGTCGATGCCAGCCCGCCGAGGCCGAGAATATGGTCGAGGTGCCCGTGCGTCAGAAGCACGCGCTCCAGGCGCTTGAAGCCCAGGCCGCTGCGCAGGATCTGGCGCTGCGTGCCCTCACCGCAGTCGATCAGGAAACGGTACTCGCGGTGCAAGAGCATCGCCGCGGACAACCCGCGCTGCACTGACGGCGCGGAGGCCGACGTGCCCAGAAAAACCAGTTCAAACATTGCAGACCACCAATCTCAACACAAAGACACAAAGACACAGGGTCTCCACTGACCTCTTGTCCTTGTGCCTTTGTGTTTAGTTCGTCTATTTCCCGCGCAGTTGCTTGATGCCGGCGCCGAACCACATGGCGCCGAACAGGAACCCGATGCCGCCTGCGGCAAGCGACAGAAACTCGGAACCGAGCCGGAAGAACCACGCACCCAGGATGGCGCCGAGCGCCATGATGAATGTGCCGATGGTCAGCGTGCTCATGCCTTGCGTCAGGAACAGGGCGCGCAAGCGCGGCAGCCGGAACGCGACCAACAGCGCGCTCGCGGCGAACAGTAAAATCTGCCACGCCAGCCAGCCCCATTCGCCCAAGGCAAGCCCGCGCTCGACGCCGAAATACAACGGCGCGCCGCCGATCAGGAGGCCCCAGAGAACAGGGAGCGCGCGCCGGCCCCGCAAGCCCGCACCCACGGCCGCGCCGCCCCAGAAGTTGAAAAAACTCAGGAACCCGAAAACCAGGGCTGCGTCAAATGTGTTGCTCATCGCCCTACCGCGTCAGCCAGCGCTCGATGACCGGCGCCAATGCCTGCATGGCGCCCGCGCCTGCCAGCGCCACCAGCGTCGACTTGATGACCTTGCCGAACCACGTGGCCACCAAGAACTTCCAGACCGCGATGTGCATTGCGCCGGCAACAATCCCCGCGACGTCGAAGATCGGGTTCGGCACGATGCTCAGGACAAAGATGACCCAGAGTCCATACTTCGCCATCCACCCGCGCACCCGCGGGTAGTTCGGGTCGTCTTCCCACATGCCCCGCCCGCTGGCACCCGCCACATAGCCGGTGAGCTCACCTAACGTCGAGCCGCTGCCGACGGCCAGCCCCACAAAGTATGGGTTGAGGGTGGCGCCGGCGGCCAGCGCCAGCGCCAGCCCGGGCATCGGCAGGATCAGGGTCGCGCTGGACAGAAGGTTAAGTAAGAAGAGGCCTGGGTAGCCGTAGGCTCCCAGGCCCGTCAACCGGTTGCCATAAATGACCAGCAACACCGAAAGCGCGACGACGAAGAGGAACGAGAAGAGCCGCGTCAGTTTCTGCTGACCCGGCGTGAACCGGGACGGCCGTGACGACTTTGTCTCAGGCGTCGCGGCGGTCGGTTCGTCCACGATGTCGCGCCCTCTTACGCATTGCTCGCCATCCAGCGCATCACGCCTCGGTGATCGTCACGGACAGCATCACGTCGCCTTGCTCGATCTTGTTCACCACATCCTGGCCCTTAACCACCTGGCCAAAGACGGTGTGCTTGCCGTCGAGCCACGGTGTGGCCAGGTGGGTGATGAAGAACTGGCTGCCGTTGGTGTTCGCCCCCGCGTTCGCCATCGACAGCACGCCCGGCTTGTCGTGTTTGAGCGTCGGATCAAACTCGTCCTTGAACGTGTAGCCCGGCCCGCCCCGGCCCGTGCCGGACGGATCACCGCCCTGAACCATGAAATCTTTGATCACCCGGTGAAAGGTGACGCCGTCATAGTAACCATCACGGGCCAGCGACACGAAGTTGTTCACCGTGCGCGGGGCCTGCATAGCGAAGAGGTCGGCGACGATGATGCCACGGTTGGTCTCGATCGTGGCCGTGTACTTCTTCGTGGTGTCGATCGTCATGTCAAACGGTTTGCTGTATCGATTCGGCATCCTGGTTCTCCCTCATTCGAATAACAGGCGCGGCCCGGCGGATTCCTCGAAACCCGCCGGGCCGGCCAACTGAGTCCTACTTCTCGGTGATCGTGATCGTCTTGATGACGTCCACGGCCGGCGCAGCTTCGGGCGTGCCCTGGGCGTTGACCGTCGGCTGCACGCTGGCCCCAACCAGCTTCTGCGCCGCGTCGAGACCGCTGGTGACGACGCCAACCACGTTCATCGGCACGTTGCCTTCCGGCACCGCCATGAACGAGATAAAGAACTGGCTGCCGCTGCCGACAGGGTTACCCGCCGCGTCCGCAACCGGGTACATGGCCACGGTGCCGGTGACGATCTTGGTGGCTTCCGGTCCCTCCAGGGGTAGGGTGTACCCCACGTCACTGTCCGGGCTGGCCTTCGGCGAGCCGAAGACCGCGTACGTCCCTTCCTGAACGTGCGCGACCGGCATTCCGTCAAAGAAGCCGAGGTTGGCGAGGGTCACGAAGTTGTTGACCGTGGTCGGCGCGACGGACGGATCGAGTTCGACGACGATCGTGCCCTGGCTCGTCTCGATCGTGGCCTGGTACTTCTTCGTCTTGTCGATGGTCATGGCGGGGGGCTGGTTGAAGTACCGGTCCCGCTGGGCGACCTCGACCGTGGCGAGCGGCCGGCCCTCCTGCGCAGTGGGCGCGAACGGGGTCGGCGTGACAGTCGGGGTCGGGCTCGGCTCCTGGGTCCGGGTCGGCCCGGGGGTGGGGAGCTTCGAGCTCGTAGTCGTGCTGATGTCGATCCGCTGAATCTTGTCGCCGACCGCGATCTTTTCGGCCACGTCCATGCCCTCGGTCACCTGGCCGAAGACGCTGTAGGCGCCGTCCAGGAACGGGGTGTCGGCCAGGGTAATGTAGAACTGGCTGCCGCTCGACGCACGCTCGGGGTTAGTGTCGTCGCCGGTGCGAGCCCACGCCAGCGCACCCTTCAGATGCTCGTGGTTGATCTCGGCGGGGATGGTGTAGCCCGGACCGCCGTTACCCTGCCCCAAGGGGTCGCCGCCCTGGATCACGAAACCGGGCTCGACACGGTGGAACGTGAGGCCGTCGTAGAACCCGTTCTGGGCCAACGTGACGAAATTGTTCACACCCTCGACGGCGTCGGGATACAGTTCCGCCACGATGTTGCCCTTGTCGGTCACGATTGTGGCGACGTAATTGGTGCCTTCCTTGGTAAAAGGTGCGGCCGGACCGGAGAAGCGGTCGTTGCGCTCCTGCGGCGGGATTTCGGCGAGCGGGCGCTGGCCTTCCACTGGGGCGGGCACGGTCCCGGTCACCGGGGCCTGGACGGTGAGGGGAACAGCCTCGGTCGCCGGCGCAGCCGGCGTTGCAGCAGCCGCAGTGGACGCAGCGGTCGGGGCCGGCGCACTCGGCACGGGGGCGCATGCTGACAGCACCAGCAGCGCCGCGGCCAGGGTGAACAAGGCGAATACAGGTAAGACGTGCTTCTTCAAGAGACTCTCCTTCTTTCTCTCCGATGCATCTTCGTGGTGTCGGGCGCCGGTGGGCGCCGGTCACCACGAGGACGCATTCTGAATCAGGCGATTTGCGTACGGTAGTAGATTTGTTCCATCTTCCAAACGCCGAAGATGAGCATGCCTAACGCGACAGCGCCGACGGCATAACCTTCCAGCACGCTGGCTTGTGTGATGAAGGTTGCAGCGATGCCGGTCAGAAAGCCGACGATGTAGCAGATCAGCACGGCTTCGCGTGTGCTCCCGGTAAGGCGCGCGAGACGATGGCTCAGGTGATCCTTGCCCGGCGTCGTCAGCGGATTCAGATGGCGCCGCAGGCGCGACACGATGACCAGCGTCGTGTCGAAGATCGGCACCCCGAGCACAAAGACGGGCACCATCCAGGTCACGAACGAGGAGTTGTCGGGGAAACGCAGCTTAATGGCCAGTGAGGCAAGCGTAAACCCGAGGAACAGCGCGCCTGTGTCGCCCATAAAGATGGATGCGGGATTCAGATTGTAGAACAGGAACCCCAGACAGGCGCCCACGATGGCGGCCGCAAGCGCGCCGACGAGGTACTGCTTGCTAATAAGCGCAAAGAGCAGGAAGAAGAGCGCCGCGATGGCGGAGATCCCCCCGCTCAACCCGTCCATGTTGTCGAGCAGGTTCATCGCGTTCGTGATGCCGACAATCCAGACGAGCGTAGCCGCGATGTTCAGCCACTCCCAGGGAAAGAGCCCAATCCGCACGTCGGTCAGGGCGACGATGCCCGCAGCAAGGAACTGGCCCCCCAGCTTCACCCAGGGCGAAAGGCCGCGGCGGTCGTCCCACAGGCCGAGGAACGACATCAGCGTTGCGCCGATGAAGATGCTGATGACCTGGTTGACGTAGAAACGGTCGCCCAAGATGACAAGCGCCACGATGACCGACAGGTAGATCGCCAGGCCACCCAGCAGCGGCGTCGGCACCGTGTGCTGCTTCCGTGCGCTCGGCTTGTCGACCATGCCGGTCCGCGTCGCCAGCCGCTTCACGAGCGGGACAACGCCGACCGCCAACACGAGGGCGCTTGCCAGGATCAGGACGTAGGTGGTCATTGTTTTCCTTGTAAGCTGGCGATCAAGGACTCGAGGTCGGCGCGGTCGGCTTCGGGGGCAATGGTCAGCGCTTGCTGCGCCGCCGCCAACGCTTCGGCCCGCCGCCCCATCTGGTCAAAGACGATGGCCAGGTTGCGATAGGCCACGTAGACCTGCTTCTGATGCTGCGCGGCCTGCTGCTGCAGCGTCGCGGCCTGGGGCGACTTAGCGCCGAGTTGGTTCAACTGGGCTTGGGCTGCTTTCAGCGCCTGGCTCTCGAGATCGATCACCCGCTGCCATGCGTCGACCGATGCCTGCGGGTCGCCGGCATCTGCGCCGGCCATTCCCACCGCGCTCAACACGCCCAAGTTCTTGGGCGATACCTCTTGCGCTCTTTTGTAAGCAGCCAGCCCGCCCGCCCGGTCGCCCGTCGCGGTCAACACGTCGCCCAACAGCAGGTAGGTCGGATAATAGGTGTCGTCAACCTGCAGCGACTTTTCCAGCGTCGCCCGCGCAGCTTGCAGGTCGTCCTGGATGTACTGCACGGTGGCCAACTCATTCCACAACCCCGCATTGTTGGGACTGAGGGAGATCGCCTGGCGGAAGTAGTCCACGCTCTTCAGCAGGCGCTGCTGGTTCACCTTGTCGGGGGTCTGTTTCAGCACCTCGCGCAGCCGTTCCGGGTCGCCGCTCTCGCCCGGGGCCACGGCGTTCGTAAATGCCCAGGCTCGATACAGCCGGGCGAGGTTGGCGCTGTGGTCGGTATTGTACGGGTTCAGCCGCTGCGCGCCGACCAGGGCCGCGTGCGCAGCGCGGCAAGGCATCCTCCCGGTCCTGCGCCTGGACGGCCTGATCGACCAAACCCAGCAGCCGGTCCGTGGGCACGTTCGACACGTCTTCGGGCAGCACGGGCGTGCCCGGCTGCAGCTGGTCGGACAACTGGAGCAGCGACCGGCCCAGGAACAGGTAATAGTAGTCTTCATTGGGTTGCAGCCGCGCCGCTTCGCGATAGAGCAGCGTCGAGCCTTCCCACTGGCCGATCCCCTCGTAGCCGGCCCCCTGCTTGTAGTACGTATCGGCTTGCACCGGTCGAACGTTGATACTCGCAATCAGGAAGACGGCGACGGCAGTCAACACCGCTCCCGCAGCCAGCGACAGCGCGGACTGGTGTGCGAAACGGACGGGCCAGGGCTGGGGCCGTGCCAGCGCCACGCCGGCCGCCAGTCCGAGACCCAACAGCAGCAGCAGGACGTCGAAGACGACGATGTGGCCCACCGCTTGTTGCACGAGGCCCATCGCGTCGAGGCCGGCCCGGTTTAGGCGGGCGGAGTGAATCAAGCCGTAAATGATAAACGTGCCCGCGCTCACGCCCACGTAGAGCAGCACGGCCTGCAGCGTGGAGAAGCGGTTCTTGCCCTCCTCACCCGCCTCCCCGATGGCCGTGAGGCAACCGATCAGCCAGGTGAACAGGACCAGGACCAGGATCATCGGCGACGGCACCAGTTGCGAACCCTGTACCCGAGTCGTAAACGAGTTCCAGAATATGGTCAAGCGCGTCGGTAGCGTCGGCCTGGTTCACCGAGTAGTCCCACACGAACACCGCGGAAATGATCGCCATGATGATCGCATAGGGCAGCACGGCGAGCAGAGGGTGACGGGTGACCGGCGCGGGGGCGAGCTGTGGCCCAGGCGCCCGGCCTGCCCGCGGCCCGTCGCTGCGCCGGTCCTCGGTGCGACGCTGCCCCCCGGCCGGCTGTTTCGAGTTACCGTCCTTCCGCTTCGACGGCTGTGCGCGGACGGGCTCGGAGACAGCGCGGCCCGCAGCCGCCGCGACGGTAGCCGGCGCGCCGGCAGGCAGGGCCACGATGGTTTCCTTAACCTGGTCTTCCTCGTCACGCACCCAGCCCATCCCCACGACGACCAACGTGGCCGCCAGGATCCAGAGGTGGGTGAACGTGGAGACGATGGCAATGCCGAAATGGAGTTCGACGAAGTGGGCCACGATCGCGGCAAACAGCGCCACGATGAGGAGCTGCGTGCCAGGGTCGCGCACACCTTCATGCGCGTCGGCAGTGACCCGGCCGCCGAACACCAGGACGAACGTAACATACAAAATCAGGCCGACGATCAGGCCCGCGGGCCAGCCGATGCCTGCCAGGCGCACGCTGCCGTCGAAAATCACGGGCAGGATAATGCCGAGCAAGCCGCCGCCCGCCAGAAAGCCGAGGAAGAGGTTGCGATCGCGGCGCCCGCGTATCAACCCCAACCAACGGAGTGCGAAGTAGAAGACGCTGCCGAACAGGAAGATCTCGGCCGCCAACTGCAGGAGCCCACCGCGCACGAGCGCGTCGAAGGTCTCGTTGTGCGAACGGTCGGGCGAGGCGCTGCGCGATTCAAAATGGCCGAGCGCCGCCGGATAGAAGCGGTTGAACGCGACCCACAGCGACTCGGGGCCGAAGCCGAGGAAGAGCCGGGCCGGGGCCCAGGCATCGCCGGTTCCGTCGGGCAGCTGCAGCCGGGAGCCGGGCGTCATCAGGTCGACCACGCCCTCCCAGATCAACGCCCGCACCGCATTGGTGCCCTCGTCCGTATTGAAGAGCGTGCACGAACGACTGATGTACTTCACGTTGCACAAGCCGGCTAACGGCCCGTTCGGCACGTTCATGACCAGGAGCACGAGGAGCGCGGCGACAGCCACGCCGATCAGACCCAGCCACGCGGCTCGCACGTGGGCGCTTAGCCAGCGCAAGACGGCCGGACCGCCCGTGCGCACCGCGCCCCACCGTGCGAGAAGCAGCAAGCCCAACATGGCAAAGACATACAGGCCAGCGGCCAGCCCCAACTGGGGGCCGCGGCTCTGAGAAAAGACGATCGTCGCCAGTTGCACGGCGAGCACGAAGAGGTATGCGCCCGCACGGAGCGCGTCGCCCGTCCATGTCTCGTCGGAGCGCATCAGCCGGGCAACGCTGTTGATCAGCCGCTCGAGCGTCAGGAAAACCGCAATGATGAGATACGCGGCGATGAAGATGGCGTTCCCCATGTTGCCGGCCACCCGGTTCACCACGTCGCCGCCCCAAGGCAGCGGGTCGAGCCCGCGGTTCTGGATCACGCCGTATATCGCAATCGGCAGGGAGGTAATGATGACTGCGTGCAGGATCCGGTTGACCTGGCGGCGCGTGCGCAGGTGTGTGAGCACAGCGCCGAAAAGGATGATGTAGGAGAGAAATGAGAGTGTGCCCTGGAGCCGCACGTAGGAGCCGAAGAAGCTGATGCGCGGGACCAGGGATAGCGCGGTGCTGATCAGGTAGCTGAGGACGAGCAGCAGCGCGGGCAGGACGAGCGGCGTCGACTTGATCCAGGCCCACAAGCCTTGCCGCCCGGTGCTGTTTCGGGACGCGCCGAACATCCCGTCGATTAGCTGAACCAGCCATGCAACGGCCACGAGCAGCGCGATGGAGCGCACGAGATGAATCTTATCCGGTTCGAAAACGCGACTGGAAAACGTGTTGAAGAAGAGAGGCGCCACCACCAGCGCAACCAACCAGCCCGCTTCGATGATGGCGTCACAAATTCGGCTCAGCTTGCTCTGCATCCCTAACCCTGCATCCCACTCCATGTCCGGCGAACGAACGTCAAATCATTGTACCATGGGCAGCGTAGAGTCAACGAATTGGACGGTCGAGGCGCGCGATCTCCTGGTAGAGCCCTAACACCCGCTTCACCATTACGTCAAGCGCAAACTCCCGGTGCACCCGTTCGCGCGCGGCCTGCCCCAGGGCCAGGCGGCGGGCAGGATCGGCAATGAGGGCGTTGATCGCGGCTGCCAGGGCCGCCGAATCATGTGGCGGCACGACACTTCCCGTGACGCCGTCGATATTCACGTAGGTGGTGCCCGTCCCCAGTTCGGTGCAGACCACGGGCAGCCCGGCCGCCATCGCCTCGACCTGCACCAGCCCGAACGCCTCGCTCGGGTGGCTGGCCGGCAGCACAAAGAGGTCGGCCTGGTGGTAGAGCCCGGGCAGCTCCGCATCGGGCGCTTCGCCCAGCCACTCGATTTTGCCGGCGACGCCAACCTCCTGCGCCAGCGCCTTCCACTCCGCCTCCATCGGTCCGATCCCCACGATGCGCAGCCGGCCAGCGATTTGGGGGAGCGCCCGAATCAGGGTGTCGAGCCCTTTGTAGTAGCGCAGCCGGCCGACGAAGAGCATGGTGAAGGGCCGGTCGGCGGGCGGCGCGGCGAGCGTCGCGGGCCGGCCAAACCGGTCGAGCGGGATGCCGTAAGGAATGAGATGCAGCTTGGACTGGTAGGGGGCAAGATAGGCGCTCTGGCGCATCGGAGGGCTGCCGATCACGATGGCGTCGACCCGCCGGAGCACCTGCGACATGATGGGCCGGTAGAAACGCAGAATGCTCGCCTGGCGCACGACGTCGCTGTGATAGCTCAACACCGTGCCCTTCCCGCGGCGCAGCAGCCATTGCGACGTCTCGCCGACGGGATAGGGGAAGTGTAAGTGGACGATATCGGGCCGCTCGCGCAGCAGGCGCCAGGGCAGCGCCAGCGTCAGGGGCGTCGATGCGACCGTAGCCAGCCGGCCCGCGCGCACCACGTGGACGCCGCCCTCCTCCGTCTCCAGCGAGTGCAAGCCCGCGGGGTTCGTCACCAGCGCGGTAACGTCGTGCCCTGCCGCGGCCTGTCCTTCGGCCAGCAGCCGCACATGGTTCTCGATGCCTCCCAGGATGGGAGGATAATCCTTGTAGATGTGAAGGAATTTCACGCCGTCACCTGCCGGTAGATCTCCAGGGTGCACGTCGCAGTCTGCGTCCACGAAAACTGGGCGGCGCGCGGAAAGCCGCGGGCACGCAGGTCGGCCCGCTGCCCTTCGTTTGCAGCCAGACTGTGCAGCGCAGCCCCGAGCGCGGCCGTGTCGAGTGGGTCGACCAGCAGCGCGGCGTCTGCTGCAACCTCGGGGAGCGCGGTCACGTTCGAGCAGACCACGGGCGCACCACATGCCATTGCTTCAATGACGGGCAGACCGAAGCCCTCGAACAGGCTGGGGAAGACAAACATCTCGGCCGCGCCGTACAGCGCGGGCAGATCTTCCTCGGCCACCCGCCCGATCCACCGGATCGTCGCGCCGCCGTGCGAGTCGGCCAACTGCCGCGCTTCGGGATAACGCTCGTCCCAGGCCCCACCGATCACCAGTTCGAGGCCCTCGTTAGGGCTTGCCAGCCAGGCCTGCACGAGCCCAACCAGGTTCTTGTGCGGCTTGTTGCTGCCCAGGTACAGGACGAAGCGACCGGGTAACGTGTACTTACGCCGGACGGCAGCGATCGCCGCGGCCGGCTGCGGGCGAAAGGACGGATCCGCGGCCAGCGGGATGGCCGTGATGCGCTCGGGGCGGATGCCGAACTGCGCGATGAAGTCCTGGCGGGCATTCTCCGTGATGGCAATGACCTGGCGCGCGGCCCCCAGCGCCAGGCGAGTGGTGAACCGAAACAGCAAGCGCGAGCGCCCGCTGCTGAACTGGGGATAGCGCAGCGGGATGATGTCATACACCGTCAGGACCGCGGGCACGCGGGGCCGGTACGGCATCAGGTAGTACGGGCTGTGGTAGAGCGCGCCGCCGAGCGCCCCGACGGCGGACGGCACGCGCCACTGCTGGGAAGCGGAGAAGGGCGAGCCGGGCACGGGAACGGCCGCGACGCCGTCGATCTGCAGCGGGTGCTGAGGGTCGACCAACAGGGCCAGCCGCTCCGTGGGGTTTAGCAGGGGCGCCAGCGCGGCTGCCAGGCTACTCACGTAGCGACCAATGCCGGGGAAGTGGGCCGTGGCAGTGCGCGCATCGAGGACGTACGGCGTCATCTAGCGTTCCTGCGTTCCGGTTGGTGTGCCCATCACCCGCTCATAGACCGCCACGGTTTCCCGGGCCGCTCGTTCCCAGGAGAAACAGGCGGCTTGCGCTAATCCGCGGCGCCGCAGCTCGGCGGCCAGATCAGGCTCAGTCAGCAGCCGGCGCAACGCGGCCGTGATGGCGTCCGTGTTTGCCGGGTCGACCAGGAGCGCCGCGTCGCCCGCGATCTCGGGAAGCGACGACGTGTTGGAACAGACGACGGGCGCGCCGCACGCCATCCCTTCGAGGGCGGGCAGGCCGAAGCCCTCGAATTCGCTGGGGAACGCCACGGCGGCCGCGCCCGCATACACGGCGGGGAGATCCTCGTCCGACACCCAGCCCGGAAACACCACCGCCTGCCTGGCGGGCGAGCGATCGAGCTGGCTGAAGAAGTCGTCGTACAGCCAACCCTTCTTGCCGACAATCACGAAGGCATCCACTAGCCCTTCAACGTGGAGACGCTCGAACGCGGTCAACACCCGGCCCAGGTTCTTGCGCGGCTCGATCGTGCCGACGCTCAAGATGTAGCGCTGAGGCAGGCCATAACGAGCGCGTGCGGCTGTCGACGACCTCCCGCGGTTGCGGCGCGAACTCGGCGACCGGCTGCTTCGTAGATCACGGTGATCTTGGCGGCCGGCACACCGTAGGCGTCCATCACGTCGCGCTTAGTTTGCTCTGAGACGGCGACGATGTGGGTGGCGCGGCGACAGTAGAGCGGCATGGTCAGGTTCAGATACCAGCGGTTGAGCGGCTTGTGGTGCACAGGATACCGGCGGAAGATCAGGTCGTGGACGGTCAAAACGGTGGGCGTGCGCCGCAGGTGCATGAGCAGGTGTTCGGTTGCATGGTACAGCTCGGCGCCGGGCAGCAGGCGGTTGAAGGGTGCATGGACGAGTTGGCCCAGCCAGACGGCCATCCGCCAGGGCTTGTAACCGAGCGAAATCGTGCGGGTCGGGAAGCGATCCAGTCCGGCGACGGGATGAACGCCCTCTTCGGCGTTGTAGAAGAAACCGAGCCGGTCGCCAAGCAGGGGCACAAGCGCACGCGCCAGGCTTTCCGAATAGCGACCCAAGCCGGCACGGCGATGAACTGCCGCGGAGAGATCAAAGTAAATGGTCATGAGCGGAAACCATGCTAACACGGGGCCGCGAGCGGGTCAAAGAACAGCCGGTCCATCACCCGTGTTTGTGCTCGCACCGTCGATGTGCTACGCTCTGCCCGCACGCTCAAACGGGAGGCATTCATGCGCGTACTCTTTATCGGCGGCACCGGCGTCATCAGTTCGGCCTGCTCGGCCCTCGCAGCCGAGCGCGGCATCGACCTGTACCTGCTGAACCGTGGGACATCTCAGCGGCCCATCCCACACGGGGCGCACGTCCTGCCGGCCGATATCGGCGACCGGGCCGCGACTGAAACGGCCCTGGCTCGCCTCTCGTTCGACGCGGTGGTGAACTGGATCGCCTACACGCCCGACCAGGTGCAGCGGGACCTGGACCTGTTCCGCGGGCGGACGGGCCAATACATCTTCATCAGCTCGGCCACCGTTTATCGCAAGCCGCCCACCCGCCTGCCGATCACCGAGTCGATGCCACTTGGCAACCCCTTCTGGGAGTATGCGCGCAACAAGCTGGCGTGCGAGGAGTTGCTGACGACCGCTTATCGTCATGAAGACTTCCCCGCCGTCATCGTGCGCCCCTCACACACTTACGACCGGACCAAGCTGCCCTGTTCGGGTGGGTACACCTCGGTTGCGCGGATGCGGGCGGGCAAGCCGGTCGTCGTCCACGGCGACGGCACCTCGACGTGGGTCCTGACCCACCATGCCGACTTCGCGAAGGGTTTCGTCGGGCTGCTCGGCAATGCCTGCACGCTGGGCGAGGCATTTCACATCACAAGCGATGAAGTGCTGTCGTGGAACCAAATTTACGGCATGATCGCCCGGGCGGCGGGCGCGGAGCCGAAAATCGTCCACGCGCCGGCGGACCTGATCGTACGCCATCATCAGGACTGGGGCGACGGACTGCTGGGCGACAAGTCGCACAGCGTGCTGTTCGATAACAGCAAGATCAAGGCGTTCGTCCCCGACTTCGCCTGCACCATCCCCTTCTCGGTCGGCGTGCAGGAAGTCATGACCTGGTTCGACGCAGACCCGGCCCGGCAGGTCATCGATCCGGGATTCGACCGGGCGATGGATGAGGTCGTGGAGGCAATGGGACGGGCGATGGGCGCATGAGAGTTTGAGTAACCGGGTTGCTGCACCCTCCCTCGGCCGAGGCGAAACCCAGTTACTTAGGGCGAGGAGAACACCCGTGGCCGCACCCGCCGCGTCTAACGGTCGCAGAAACCCGGTTCTTAGGGCGACGAGACCACCCATGAACGCACCCGCCACCGGGCCGTAATGCTTGCGGTAAAAGTACGCCAGGCTGCGATAATAGGCGGCGCGCGCCTGTGGGTTCTGATTCAAGCTGGCGCCGCCGATGTGCAGCACCTCGGCGCGCGGGTTGTACCACACCTGCCAGCCGGCCAACCGCATCCGCCGGCACCAGTCATCATCCTCGAAATACATGAACATGGCTTCGTCCAGCCCACCGACCTGTTCGACCACCTCGCACCGGACCACCAGGCATGCGCCCGAAACCCAGTCGAACTGCTGTGGCTCCGCCACATCCCAGTCATGCAGATACCCTTTACGCGCGTGCGCCAGGGCCCGCCTCATCAGATACCACGGGGAAGGGTCGCCGCCAAAGGCATAGGGCTGGGCCGTGCCGTCGGGCCGGACGAGGCGCGGGCTCGCCGCGGCGGCCCGTGGGTGCGCGTCCATGAAGCGGACCATCTCGGTCAGCGAGCCCGGGCGGGGCTCCGTGTCCGGGTTGAGCAGCACGGCAAAGCGGCCCACCGCCCGCGCGAGGCCCTGGTTATTGGCCCGTGCGAAGCCAACATTTTCCCGGTTCTGCAACAGCTGCAAGCCGGGCTGCCCTGCCAACCAGCCCGCCGTCCCATCGGTCGAGGCATTGTCCACGACGATGATCTCGGTCGCGAGACCTTCGGTCGCGGCGGGCAGTGCGGCCAGGCACGCGCTTAGCAGCGAGCGGACATTCCAGGAAACGAGGATGACGGAGAGATCCACGCTCAGGCGCGCTCCAGCACCGCATCAAAGACCTGCGCGAGCATCCCGGTCAGCGCGCGCCGCTCGAACCGCGGCCGAGCCTCGGCAAACCCGTCCCACTCGTGGCCCGAAGCCTGCCGGCGCATCAACTCGCCGATGGCGGCGGCGATCGCGGCCGCATCCGCCGGAGGAACGGTCAGGCCGATCTCGAAACGGTCCACGATCTGGGCGGCTGCGTTGTCCTGCGCCAGTGCGAGGATCGGCCGGCCCGCGCCGATGTAGTCGTACAGCTTCGACGTGGCCACGCTGCGCACCCCCGGCGCAGTCACCAACAGCAGCGCGTCCGCGTCGACCTGGTGCTGGTACGCCTCGCGACGGGGGACGGGCGTCACGAACGAAACGAGGTCTGCCACTCCGTAACGCCGTGCTGCGGCCTGCTCGGCCTCCGTTGTCGGGCCGACAATTTCGAGCCGCAGGCGCGTCTCGGGGTCGTCCCGGTAAATCGCGGCCACCGCCGCGAAGAGCGCGTCGGCCGACCGTCCCTGGCTGCTGCCTGAGAACGCGCCGGTGTAGGTCAGGCGGAAGAAACGGTCTTCGCCCCGCCGGCGGGTCAGCGGCGCAAAGTCGGCCGCGTCGTAGCCGTTGCTGATCGTCACGACCCGGCCCGGCATGCCGGCATACCGCGTCGCCAAGTCCTCAGTGATCGGGTCAGTGACCGTCGTAACCGCGGCCGCCGAGCGCGCCATAGTGCGCTCCATGCGCCCTTCAATCCACCGGCGGAGCCACCCTTGACGGAGCCTCGGAACGGGCGGCTCGAACAGCCACCCGTCGCGGAGGTCGGCCACCCAAGGCGTGCGGGTGGCGCGCGCGAGCGAGCCCGCGATCAGGTGCGCCGTTTCGGGGGGCGAGCTGCTGAAGATGATGGCGGGCCGGCGCTCTGCGATGAGCCGCTTGCCGAGTGAGACCGCGGGGATACGCCAACCGATCTTCGTGTCGGGGATCATCAGCTCGTCGCGCAGACGCCCCAGGGTGCTGCCCGATGCGACGGTTGCGATTCGCACCTGGTCCTCGGCCGGCGCGCCCCCGCCTTGCCGCGGCGAAGTGGGCTGAAGAGCCGGTGCACCAGGTCATCCGCACGGTGCACGTCTCGCAGCCCGTCGTCCGACCGCCCACCATACCGCCCGGTTGTCAGGATAATGGGCTTGTACCCGAACTCGGGCAGGTACTGGCTGAACTTCAGCACCCGCTCGGTGCCGGCCGAGTGGATTGGGGGATAGTCGTGAACGACGATCAGAACGCTGCGCTCAGTCATGCACGCGGAGCCCCCTTGGCCGGTGTCACGCCCATCGCATCCAGCATTTGCCGGATTGCCCGGTCGCGGCCGTATACCTCACGCAGGTGTTGTGCCCCGGCCACGTTGATGGGGCAGCCTTCGTCCAGGATGGCCGTGAGCGCGGCGGCCGCTTCGTCCTCGTTGGTCGCATGGTGGCAGCCCTGAAACGCATACCGGAAAACCACCTGGTTACCGTAGGCCAGCGCCTCACGGACCATCTTGGGCAGCCCATCGTGCCGGGTGATGCGCACGAGGATCGGATAGCGGTCGTAGAGCGGCCGCATGTCCTGGGTCCAGCCGAGATAAGTCATATTGGGAATCGCGGGCTGGTTCTCCGAAGTCCCGGCGACGACGGCGAACGGCATGTCGGGGAAGCGGCGCGCCAGGGCCCAGACGACGGGGGCGCCGTAGAAGTCGGCCCGCTCGTCGGGCAGGTAGGCGAGCACGCCCGGTCGCCCCGGCTCGGTCCGGAGATCAAACCCGATGGCCGAAGGCAGGGGGATCATCTGGGCCGCGATGCCGATCGTCTTCAGTTCCTCGACGAGCCAGGGTGCGTCGGCCAGATTCGTCTGGATGAACCGGGTTGCCTGCATGGCTTTGCGCCGCATGGCCGGATTCGTGACTGCGGTGAGCACATCGGTGCCCACCCAGTAGTTGACCGTGCGCTTGCCCATCGCCCGGGCCGCCGCCCACATCTTGTCGGCAAAGCCGAATCCCGTGCCGACCACCACCTGCGCCTGGGCCATCTTGCGGATTTTGGACGCGCCGGGCTCGTCCCGGTGAATGCGAATCGCCCGGCTGCCCGCGGCCTCGACGTGCCGCGCGACGATCTCGCTGTTCTCCGCAGCCGTCTCAAACGTCCCGAACACCGCCACAGTCGTCACTGGTTCCTCCCCCTGGCGAAACGCGAGCGCAGCACGGCCAGCCGGCCGCGGGCCGCTGCGATGCCGAGCGCAAGCTCCTGCCGGCTGACTGCGGTCACCAGCCACACGACGGTGAGGACTGCGCCGGCCGCGTAGGGCAGGATGCCTGCAGAGGGCAACAGCGCCAGGATCAGCAGCAGCGCCACCGACCTGAGGAGCAGCCACAGGTTCCGAGCGGCGAGATGGAAGCTTGCGTACCGGGCAATATACCACCAGCTCAGCATAACCTGCACGAGCTGGCTCACCGCATAAGCGACCACGGCCCCGGGCAGCCCCATCGTGCCGAGCAGTGCCCAACTCAGCGGAATGACGACGATCGTGGAGCTGACGTTGATCCAGAGCCAGGGCCAGACGCGGCCTAAGGGCAGAATGACCAGGCCGAACGCCCACGCCAGCGCCAGGAAAAAGTCGCCGATGGCCTGGATGGGGAAGAGCCCTTCGGCGGGCAGGAACTGGGGACTGTAGAAGACGATCAGCCCGACCTTGCGCAGCAGCACCACCCCGGCCAGGATAGGGATCATCACCAGGGCCACCAGGCGGACGTTGTTGTTGATTTCCTCGTTGAGCTGCGGCTCGCGCGTCGGGTCGGAAGCGGGCCGGCTGGCCACGGCCGAGAGTTGGGCGAAGGAGTAGGCGGCCATCGCGCCTGTGACCAGGGTCACGTATTGCACCGACAAGCCGTACACGGCCTGGTAGAGGCCGTTGGGCTCGACGCCCAGGCGCTGGACGACAAAGGTGCGCACCAGGAGCACGGCGGCCATATTGGTCGCGGCTGACGATCAGGCTCGCGCCGCCGTAGCGCACCAGGGTGCGGAGCATGGCCCACGTAAACGCGGCCCACCTCAACAGGTGGGAGTTGCCGCGGCGCAGCCAGAACCACCAGTACAACGCCGCGTTGATGGCCCAGGTGAGCGCAATGTTGATGACCGCGCCTTCGACCCCAAGCAGCCACACCAAGGGGATCACGGTCGCGAAGCTCAGCGCCGCGCTGAAGACGTTCGCAAGCGCCAGCGCCCGGACCTCTTTGTGACCCTGCAGGAAGGCCCGGCCGAGATTGTACAGCACGGCAAACGGAACGCTGGCGAGGCTGATGCCGACCAGGAGGACAAGCGAGGTGTCCTGAACCGCCCACTGCGCAAGCGGACGCACGAACGCGAGCGCCAGCACCGTGCCCACTAATGACGTGATGAGGACCGCGACCGTGCTGGTGGTTGCGACCTGGGCCGCCGAAGAATCGTCACGATGCTCCTGGGCGGCGGCGAGATACTTCGCGACGCCCTGGCCCAAGCCGAGGAACAGGATGGGGGTAAGGGTATTAATGAGGGCGTTGGCCTGCGCGGTGATGCCGAGGCCATAGGGACCCAGAAGCACGGCGACGAGCTTGGTGCGAACCAGGTTGATGACCATGGTTGCAACCGTGGCCGCACCCATCGTCACGGTGGCCTTCAGCAGCGCGCGAATGGCTCAGCCCTCCGTTTCGGCCCCGCTCAGGACGGCCACGATCTTCTCGCTCGCCCGGCCGTCGCCAAAGACGGGAGGCGGCGCTTCGGCCGGCCACGGTTGGTTGACCGTCGCAAGCAAGGTTTTCGCGTCACCCCAGGCCAGCCGGTTCCAGCCCGCGGCTACGGTTTCCACCCACTCGGTCTCGGGCCGGAGCGTAATGCAGGGCACGGCGAAGAAGTAGGCTTCCTTCTGCACGCCGCCCGAATCGGTCAGGATCAGGCCGGCGTTCTGCTCGAGGGCCAGCATGTCCAGGTAGCCGACGGGGTCGACGACGTGAAGGCCGCTCACGTCACGGCCCGCCAGCCGCGCCCGCGTGCGGGGGTGGACGGGAAACACCACCTGCAGATCCAGCTGCTGCAAGGCGTCGAGAACGACGCCGAGGCGGTCGGGATCGTCGACGTTATACGGGCGATGGAGCGTGGCGAGCGCGTAACCCTTGGGCTGCACGCCCAGCCGGGCCAGGATGGTCGAGCGTTCGCGTGCCACGGCCGAAAACTGCAGCGCCGCGTCGTACATAACATCGCCAACCACGTGCACCCCTCGCAGCACGCCTTCCTTGCGGAGCTCGTCCGCGGCATTGTTCGTGGGGCAGAAGAGCACGTCGGAGCAGTGGTCGGCCAGCACGCGGTTGTGCTCCTCCGGCATGGTCCGATTGAAGCTCCGCAGGCCCGCCTCGACATGCGCGACGGGCATGCCCAGCTTGGCCGCAGCCAGCGCGCCCGCCAGGGTCGAGTTCGTGTCGCCGTAGACCAGCGTCCAGTCGGGCCGCTCGCGCAGCAACACCTCTTCCAGCCGGATCAGCATCTGTCCCGTCTGCCAGCCGTGCCCGCCCGAGCCGACGCCCAGCTCGTAGTCGGGCCGCGGGATGTTGAGCTCCTCGAAGAAGAGCTCCGACATCTCGCGGTCGTAGTGCTGCCCGGTGTGGACCAACACCTCGGTGTGCGACCGGCGCAGGACGCGGCCTACGGCCGCAGCCTTGACGAACTGCGGCCGGGCGCCGACGACGGTAAGAACTTTCATCCCGCGTTAATTCAGAGTCAATCGTAGGCAGCCGCGACCGCCGCGACCACTGCCCGCTGCATCTCCTCGGTCAGCTCGGGATAGATCGGCAGCGCGACGGTTTCTTTGGCAGCCAACTCCGCGTGCGGCAGGTCACCCGGCTGGTATCCCAGCCCGGCGAAGCACTCCTGCAGGTGCAGCGGGACGGGGTAGTAAATCTCGCACCCGATCTTGCGCTCCTTCAGCTTGGCCATCACCGCGTCGCGGCGGCCGGTGCGAATCACGAACTGGTTGTAGATGTGCCTGCGCCCGGGCTCCTCGGTCGGCATGACGGCGCCCTGCTTGCCTTGGGCTGCCGGCCCGTCCACCACCAGGTTGGCCTCCGCGAACAGCGCGCGGTAGCGGTCGGCGTTGGCCCGCCGGCCTTCCGTCCACCCGTCGAGGTATTTCAGCTTGATCCGCAAGATTGCGGCCTGCAGCGCGTCCAGCCGGAAATTGCCGCCGACCATCTTGTGATAGTACTTCGGCTCGGCGCCGTGGTTCCGCAGCAGCTTCGCCTTGTGGGCCAGGCCGGGGTCGTTCGCCGTCACCATGCCGCCGTCGCCAAAGCCGCCCAGATTCTTGGAGGGGAAGAAGCTGAAGCAGCCGAAGTCGCCGATCGAACCGGCCCGACGGCCCTTGTACTCAGAGCCGATGGCCTGGGCCGCGTCCTCGACCACGACCAGGTTGTGCCGCCGTGCGACGTCCATGATGGGATCCATGTCGGCCATCTGCCCGTACAAGTGCACGGGGATGATGGCCCGCGTCTTAGGTGTGATGGCCGCCTCGATGCGCGCCGCGTCGATGTTGTAGCTGAACGGGTCGATATCGACGAAGACCGGAACCGCGCCCAGCCGCTCGATGCAGCCGGCGGTGGCAAAAAAGCTATACGGCGTCGTGATGACCTCGTCGCCCGGCCGGATGCCCATCGTCATCAGCGACACGATCAGGGCGTCGGTGCCCGACGTCACGCCGATGCCGAACTGGGCCTGCGAATACTGTGCGACTTCCTTCTCCAGCGCCTCGACTTCGGGGCCGCCGATGAAGTACTGCGCGTCGCATACCCGGTCCATCGCCGCCCGCACTTCTTCGCGAATCGGCGCATACTGCGCCTTCAGGTCCAACAGAGGGATAGGTTGATCGTACACAAAGGGTTCCTTTCAACGGGAGCGGAATAGCACACTGATCGATTTGATTGGACAGATCTACCCGATCGCGATTAAAAGATCATGTAAATCCGACAGATCAGTTCAATCTGCGTCCTATTCTATCGCTTTGTCTTCCGGCCAATCCAGGCAGCGGAGAACGCCCGGCTCGACCTCCTGGTAGCGCCAGCCGCTCTCAGGGCAGACCATGATGCCGTCGGGGCCTGGCTTGGGCAAGCGGTGGCCGTGGCGGCTCATCCAGCCGGCCCGGCGGGCGGGCACGCCGATCATCAGCGCGTAGTCGGGGACGTCGCCGCGGACGACCGCGCCGGCCGCGATGAAGGCGTACCGGCCCAGCGTCGCGCCGCAAACGATCGTCGCGTTGGCGCCGATGGTAGCGCCCCGGCGTACGGTCGTGGGCAAGTACTGGCTGTGCCGGACAATCTGCGAACGGGGGTTAATGACGTTCGTGAACACGCACGACGGACCGCAGAAAACGTCGTCCTCGAGCTCGACGCCGGCGTAGAGCGAGACGTTGTTCTGGATCTTGCAGTTGTTCCCGATCACGACGTCGGAAGCAACAAAGACGTTCTGCCCCAGGTTACAACCGCGTCCGAGCTTGGCGTTCTTCATGACGTGGCAGAAATGCCAGATCTTCGTGCCCTCTCCGATCTCACACGGCTCGTCGACATAGGCACTAGGATGCACGTAATAGGGTTTGTCGGACATATCTCACCTTTCCGCGACGAATGACACGAAGTGTACGATTGCACCGAGTTGGGCGCCACGTCAATTCGCGTAATTCGTCTAATTCGTGGCCACTGTCACCGGTTCGCCGTTGAGCATCAGCGAGCGCTGGGCCGCGCCGAGGACCTGGAGCACGCGCTGGCCGCTCCGGCCGTCGGTCAGCGGCGGCACGCGCGACGCAATCGCTTGCAGGAACGCCTTGCACTCGAGGCGCAGCGGCTCGTCTTTCGCGAACGCCACTTGTTCGCCATCGCCCTTGATGGGCACCGGCTGGCCTTTCTCCACTTCGACACGTTGATCGTATAGCACGAGCTGCTTCGCCACGTCGTCGAAGCTCGCCATCTTGCGTGAGCCGATCACCACCAGCCGCTGCTCCTTGAACGGGTGCAGCCAAGACACGTGGATGTGGGCCCGCACGCCGTTGTCAAAGAGCAGGTTGGTCACGGTCACGTCGGCGATGTTCGGCTGGACGTACGCGCCGCCGGTCGCCACGACCTGGAGCGGCATGGAGCCCATCAGGCGCAGGATGATCGCCACGTCGTGGGGCGCAAAGCTCCACAGGATGTTCTCCTCGCGGCGGACCTTCCCCAAGCTCAACCGGTTGGAGTAGATATACTGGACCTTGCCCAGTTCGCCCGCTCGCACCAGCTCGCTCAGGCGCACGATGGCCGGATGATATTCAAGCACATGGCCGACCATGAGGATACGGCCACCCGCCTCGGCCAGCCGCACCAGCTCCGCGCCTTCCTCCGCACGTAGCGCAAGGGGCTTCTCGACAAAGACGTCCTTGCCGGCAAGCAGCGCTTCACGCACCAGCTCGAAATGGGTCTCGGCCGGGGTGCTGATGACGACGCCCTCGGTGTCGGATGCAAGCGCGGCCTGTAGCTCGTCGACCACGGGGATGCCGGGCGCAAGACTGGCGGCGGTCTGGCGCCCGGCTTCCGTGACGTCGGCCACCAGCGCGAGGGTGCCCAGTTCCTTGAAGTTGCGCACCAGGTTCTTGCCCCAGTAGCCGCAGCCGATCACGGCCACTCGTGGGGCGGCCGGGCCAGGAACAGTCTGAACATTCGCCGGGCCGCCGGCGGGCGCAGGTAACGTCATATATTCTCCCTCACAGGTCTAGATCAGGCTCGCCGCCGATGAGCGCCCGCAGCCGGCTTGCCACCATCTCGATAGCCACTTCGTTGAAGCCGCCCTCGGGGATGATCACGTCCGCGTAGCGCTTGCTGGGCTCGACAAACTCGAGGTGCATCGGCCGGACGGTATTCAGGTACTGGTTCATGACCGAGTCGAGCGACCGGCCGCGCTCCTCGATGTCCCGCTGCAGGCGACGCAGCAGGCGCAGGTCCGCGTCCGTGTCCACATAGATCTTGACATCCATCTGCTCACGCAGCTGTTTGTCGGCAAAAATGAGGATGCCCTCGACCAGGATGACCGGCTGCGGTTCGACGCGAATCGCCTCGGCCCGACGGTTGTGCATCTTGAAGTCATACACGGGGATGTCGACCGCTTTGCCGGCCTTCAGTTGCTTGAGGTGCTCGAGCAGCAGCTCGTTATCAAACGCGTCCGGGTGGTCAAAGTTGGTCTTGGCTCGCTCCTCGACCGGGAGATGGCCGAGTTCCTTGTAGTAAGCATCGTGCGGCAGGTACGCGACGCGGTGAACCCCGACGCGTTCGAGCAGGCGCCGGGCGACGGTGGTCTTGCCCGAACCGGTGCCTCCGCAGACTCCCAGGGTGGTGGTCTTCATGCGCTCCTCCGGGGAGGGTCCTCACAACGTCAACAGCGACTGGGCCGCCAGGCAGGCAGCGATGCCGGCCGCCAGCGCGGCCACAAGCAGGACAGTCGCCAACCACGCCGGCACGCGCAGCGGCCGCCATCCCGACGTAGCGTGCAGATACGCTGCCGCAAGCAGCCAGGCGGCGAGCAGCCACATCTCACTGGCAACCGGCCGGATGGGCGAGGCAGATGCGAGCAGGCCCCACAGGCTGCCCAGGACAAGCGCGGCGGTCAGAAGCGGGAAAGCCGCCAGGCTGGGGCCCCGGCCCGGGTCGCCCGCCCGGCCGCGCAGGCCCTGCACGGGGCCCCGGAGCATCGGGTCGGTGACATCGCTCAACCTGCTGCCGCGAAGCGCAAACCACAGCGACTGCACCGCGCCCGCGGCCACCGCGCCAAGGCCCAGCAGCGCAAGGACTCCCTGCAGGACCGGTATCCAGGCCTGCGATCGCGGCAGAATCAAGTTCGCGCCCCGCAAGGCAACACCGGCAATTCCGGCCAGGACGAACGCACCGGCCACTGTGTACGCGGCCGAACGAAGCACCTGCCGCCCGGCGTGCGGAGCGGGCGAGCCTTCTGGCACAAGGGCAGCCAGCCGAGCAGCAACACTCGCCACTTCGGTCTGTCCGAGTGCGGGCGCGGCCGCGCGCACTGCCAGCAGCGTCCCATCGCGCTCGGCCGCCGCGTTAAGCCAGGTGCGCGTCGCTCCGCCCCACGCCGTCACGGCGACGCCCGCTAGCAGCACAAGCGCGCCGAGCAGCAGCAGGGGCAAACCCGGCATCGCCGACAAGTCTACCACCACGTAGGCTTCTCGCTGCAATGTCACGGTTGCGCCTTGCCACTCAATCGTCTTGCTGTCCTCGACCAACTCATTCAGGCGTGGTGTCGGATCCGTCCCCTGATACCCCTCGATCAGAAAGACCGGCCGGTCAATTCCCCGGTCGCCGAGACTCTCGTAGCTGACGACGCGGAAAGCCAGGTCGCGCCCCGGAAGGGTGAAGCCTTGCTCGCTCTCGTTTTGCCCGAAGCGCAAGTGCAGGGACTCCGCAGGTGCCCCTTCTCCCTGTAGCGCCTGGAGGGGCAGGGTATCTCCACCGGCCGCCGCCCGAATTGAGAGCGCGGGCCCGCTGCTGCGCCGGGCAATCCACACCGGCCCCCAGGTTGCAGGCCGGGCGTTACCCAGCCAGGCGTGGCGCGTGTCGCTGCCACGGGTCAGCGATACGACCCCCGGCCGGCTGCCGTCGCCCGCATCTACGAGGCTAAGCGCAAGGCCGCGTGCCTGGGCCGGCTGCACCGTGCGCCCGGGCAGGAGCGTCACATCGGCCACCCGCCATCCCGCCACCGTGTTCCAAAGCAGCCCAAGCAGGACCAACAGAGGACCAAGATAGGTCAGCAGCGGACCGGCGGCAGCCCACCTGCGGCGCTCGAGATAGGCGTCGACGCGGGGCCTGGCGCCCGTTGCGTCACTCACCGGCACATGGGGCGATGGCCGGCCCGCGCTCAGTGCGGCCAATTGCTCCCCGACGCTGTCGACGGCGAGCGGCAGATGCACGAGTTCAAAGGGCAGACCCTGCGGCGCAGGCGGGATGGGGGCCCCGCGCGCGGCCAGATGGCGGAACTGGTTGGCCGCCCGCAAGACCAGGTGGAACGCGCACACGCCGAGGAGAGCCATGGTCCAGGGGGCGGCAAGCACGCTGAGCAGGCCGCTGCTGGCGAGAAAGGGGCCGAAGCGCCCGTAGCGGGCTGAGACGGTGGAAAGCCAGCGGCTCGCATCGAGGAGATTCGCCCCGGGTGGAGATTGGGGAAGCAGCGCAGCCACGGCGCACGTAAGCGCCAGCAGAACCGCGAGCGTAATGGTTAACTGGGGAGAACTGGCGGCGATGTAGAGCCGGTCCAACACGCGCCGCCGCACCGGCCCCGGCGGCTGCGGTCCCGGCGATGGTGCGGCCGGGGGCAGCGGAGCACTGGATGGCGGAGCAGCAGGAGCGTTCAGGGCCATCGTCCAACGGTCGCAAACGGCCGGCCGACCCGGCCTCAGATCGCTTGCGGCGGATAAAAGATCGGCCCCAACCGTGCGGTCGGGGCCTTCGGAGAGGAGCCACCCAACGGAATCGAACCGTTAACCTAGCGCTTACGAAGCGCTCGCTCTACCTATTGAGCTAGGGTGGCACGCAATAGGGCAATTATACGCGCAACCGCATTGCGCCGCAAATCGCAGGCGTCTCCCGCTCAGAAACCTGGTTTTTTCGAAGAACCAGGTTTCTCAACGAAGGAGCCACGAGCGGCGCACTAGACGCGCGGTCAGGTATTCGCCGGTGCGGGTGTCGATCCGGATCTTGTCGCCAACGTTAACGAACAGCGGCACCTGCACCTGGTACCCGGTCGCTACAACCGCCGGCTTGGTCGCGTTCGTCGCAGTGTCGCCGGCAAAGCCGGGGTCCGTCTGCATGACTTCCAGTTCAACCGTCGTCGGCAGCGACACGCTGATGTTCTCGCCCTCGTACGTCTCGAGGTCCACAACCATGTTGTCGACGAGGAAATGGACCGCGTCGCCCAGCATGTCGGCCGAGAGCACCGGCTGCTCGTACGTCTCGATGTTCATGAACGTATAGAGGTCGCCGTCGTGGTAGAGGTACTGGGCCTCGGAGTGATCGAGGCGGACGTCCTGCACCCGGCTGCCCGAGGGATACGTCTTTTCCATCGTGGACCCCGAGCGCACATTGCGCACTTTGACCCGGATGGTCGCATTGCCGCGCCCGGACTTGATGTGTTGATAATCGAGCACCCGGAAGAGCTCGTTGTCTTCAGTGAAGGTTGTTCCCTTGCGAAGATCCTGAACGCCGATCATTCGTGACTGCTCCTGCTAGGCTTCGAATGCCACCATGGGTAGTGTATCGTGTGGTTAAGAAGGGCGGCAAAACCTCCGAGGCGCCGCGCATAACGGCGCGCACCTCGGAGGTCACATCATAATCATATCCAGACGCGGCTTTACTGTCAAATAAGCGCGGGAAATCCTGCAAAGATCAAATTGAGAACGAGTGGAACGTACGGTCATCGAACGGCGTACTTTCTTCACGGGATGCGACGAGCGGAGGACAGAATGCCGGGCTGGCGCGAAGTACTGACCCATTTGAGCGTGGACGTCGAAACCCAATACGACCGTCTCAAGTATCGCCTGCGAGAGCGCCTGGGCGGGCGTAACCCGGTCATGATCCTGCCCTACCGGGGGTATGGGACGCCGCAGCGATTCTTCCTGCGCGGCCGGGTGCTGGAGGATCGCGGGATCACGCAGGCAAGCGAGGACGATACCGTCTGGGATAACCTGGCCAACATGTGGCGCCGCGCCAACAGCGTGGAGATTCCGTATGCGCAGGTACTTGTGCGATACGGCGGTGACCAACAGGTCGTGACGGCCGACGTGGAGGGGTTCTTCGAAGCGTGGATCGAGCCGCTCGAGTCAAGCCCGGCCGAAGGACTGTGGCGCGAGGTGGACCTGGAGCTGGTCGCGCCACTGCGTGAGGGGTCCGAACCCGTCACGGCGACCGGCCATATCCTCGTGCCGCCCCCGTCCGCGGAATTCGGCGTCATCAGCGACGTTGACGACACGGTGCTGCAGACGGACGTCGCGCACGTGCTCAAGATGGCCCGGGCGACTTTTCTGGGCAACGCGCGCATACGGCTTGCATTCCAAGGCGTCGCCGCGTTCTACCGCGCGCTTCACGGTGGCAGCACGGGGCACGCTTCTAATCCCATGTTCTACGTTTCCAGCTCGCCTTGGAACCTGTACGACCTGTTGAGCGAGTTCTTCAATCTACAGAACTTCCCCGTCGGTCCGGTGCTCTTCCTGCGCGACTGGGGGCTGTCGGACCAAGGGTTTTTGCCCACGCGAAACCGCGTCTACAAGCTGGGATACATCAAGGAGGTTGTAGAGACGTTCTGCGATCTCTCCTTCATTCTGATCGGGGACAGTGGCCAGGAGGACCCGGAAATCTACGCGGAGGTGGTGTCGCTCTTCCCAAACCGCATCCGGGCAGTGTATATCCGGAACGTGTCGCGCGACCCGGCCCGCATCGAGCGCATTAAGGCGCTGGCCGAAGAAGTGCTGAAGGCGGGGAGCGTACTCATTCTGGCCGAAACGACGCTGCCGCTGGCCGAGCACGCGGCCAACCAGGGGTGGATCGAGCCGGATGCCCTCCCGGAAATCGAGCTCGAGAAGCAGGTCGATGCTGAGCCGCCCACGCCCGTCGAGGTGCTGCTGGGCAGGGAGGAGAAGTCCGAAGCGCCAACGGTCGAGATCGCGCCGGGTGGCGGCGCGCAAGAGACCATCGAGGCCGTGCAGGAGGGCGGCATCGAGGAAGCCCTGCAGGCGGGCGATGCCCGAAGGGAAGAGGCGCCGACAGTGGTGGTGCAGCCCGACGAAGAGCCGGAAGACGACGCGCCTTAATTTCTACAATGTTTTTGAGACAAAAGTCCCTGCTTCCCCCACCGGCCGGCGCGAAAATGCGGGCATCAATGGCAGGAGGAAGACCATGCAAGCAACCGATATCCTGATGGAAGAGCACCGCGTGATCGAGCGCCTGCTCACCAGTCTTGAACAGGCCGCTACTGCGCCTGGACAAGGGCGAGCAAGTGCGGCCCGGTTTCTTTGTCGACGCGGCCGATTTCGTCAAGGGCTTTGCCGACGGATGCCATCACAAGAAGGAAGAAGGCGTGCTCTTCACCGCGCTCGTCGATGCCGGACTGCCCCAGCAAGTAGGCCCCGTCGCGGCGATGCTTGCCGATCACGAGCAAGGCCGGGCTTATACGCGCGGGATGCGTGCGGCGGCAGAACGGCTGGCAGCGGGCGACGCGGCCGCTCAAGCGGACGTGACCAGGAACGCGCTGGGCTATGTCCAATTGCTGCGCGAACACATCGGCAAGGAAGATCACGTGCTGTTCCCAATGGCCGCTGAGGTCATCCCCCAGGCGCGTCAGGCGACGCTCGTCGATCGCTTTGAGACCATCGAGCACGAGGAGACGGGCGAAGGGGTCCACGAGAAGTACCTGGCGCTGGCCGGCGCACTGGAAAAGGAAGCCGCTGAATAAATGAAACGCAGGGCAAGAATGCTCGCCTGGCCTGTGGGGTCCTGAGCCGCGCTCACGGTGGAACCCCGCAGGTGCGCGCTTACGCGTACGCGATTCGATGTCAAGAGCGGTTTGGTCTATGATAACGGCGCAGCTGCTCCACAGTCCGGCAAGCGGCGATGTGTCATAGGAAACCGGGTTTCCGGCCGGGACTTGGTTTCCAGTGCGAGGTGCAGTGCCGAAATTAGCCCGCTGGTACGTCAAAAGCGCCCTGATCTACCTGGTCGTCGGCGCCATCCTCGCCGCGTTGTCCCTGGCTAATGCGGCGACGCTGCCCCCTGCCCTGCTTGCGCTGCGGCCGCTGGCGTGGCACCTGCTCACCTTCGGCTGGGCCACCCAGCTGATCTTTGGCGTGGCCTACTGGATGTTCCCGCACTTGTCCAAGGAGAAACCCCGGGGCGACGAGCGGGTGCTGTGGGCCGTGTTCTGGTGTCTCAATGCGGGTTTGTTGCTCCGGGCCGTCGGTGAACCGCTGGGTGCGCTGCGCCCGGGCCTCGTATCCCCCTTGGTGCTGCAGGGCTCGGCCGTCCTCCAGGTGGCCGCCGCGTGGGTGTTCGCGGCCGAGACCTGGCCGCGGGTTAAGGCCCTGGGGCATTAACCATGCCGCTTTTGTCGCGTTTCTACATCCGCACCGCCCTGATCTGGCTTGCACTTGGCACGACGCTCGGCGGCATCATCCTCTGGAACAAAGCAAGCCCGATTCCGGGCGCGTGGCAGCTGCTGACCGCGCACATCAGCCTTGTCACCTGGGGCTGGCTCCTGCAGCTCTCCCTCGGCGTTGCCTATTGGATCCTGCCCCGAGTGCCGGCCCCCGGGCTGGGCCCCGAACGGCCGCGACCCTACCTGGCGGCGGCGGCCTATGGGCTGCTTAATGCGGCCCTGGCGGTGAGCGTGATCGCCAGCCTCTTGCCCGTGCCATGGCCGGGCGTTCTGGTCGCCGCGCTCCAGTTGCTCGCGCTGGCCACCTTTGCGCTGCACGCGTGGCCGCGCGTCCGGCGTTCCGCCTACGGCAAGTGATCGCGGGCAATGATAAAATCGCCTGCATGGAGACCACGCGCATGAACGAATCGCCTACAAATTTCTACGATGCACTCGCGCCGATGTTCGACGTCATGACAGACTGGAACGCCCGGCTGAGCGCCGAAGGCCCTTTCCTGCGGGCAATCCTGGACGAAGCCGGGGCCCGCACTGTGCTGGATGCCGCCTGCGGCAGCGGGGGCCACGCGGTGGCGCTGGCCGAGTGGGGGTTTGAGGCCGCCGGGGTGGACGCCAGTCCCGCCATGGTGGACATGGCGCGACGCAAGGCCGTCGAACTCGGCCGCGACGTCCCTTTTGCGGTGGCCGAGCTGGGCGGCTTGGCCGACCTCGTCAATGGCCGCCAGGATGACGACAGCGCCATCGGCGTCCAGCGGCTGGCGCCATTTGATGCTGTCCTGTGCCTGGGCAACTCGCTGCCCCACCTGCCCACCCAAGCCGACCTTGTCGGCGCACTGAGCAGCATGGCCGCGGCGCTCAAGCCCGGTGGCCTGCTCGTGCTGCAGAACCTGAATTACGACCTGCGGTGGCAGAAGCAGCCGCGCTGGTTTGCGGCCCAAGGGGGCCAGCTGGACGGCCGCGAAGTGCTGGTGTGGCGCTTTGCCGACTATGACACGTCAGCAGGCGAGATCGTCTTTCACATTGCCTTGTTCACGAAGAGTGACGGCGGCTGGAAAGTGGACGTCCACTCCACGCCCCACCGCCCCCTGTTCCGGGCCGACCTGTTCGCCGCGCTGGCAGGGGCCGGTTATGACCACCCGCGGGCGCTGGCCCGCATGTCCTGGCCGGCCGAGCCGTTTGACCCGCAGACTTCGCCCGACCTGGTAGTGGTCGCAAACAAATAGGACACTGATTGGACTGATGAGACTGATTTACCTGATCTCTTTCAGAAAAGAGGGCAGAGCGGTTCAATCGGTTCAATCTGCGTCCCCTTCCGGCTCACTCAGCGCGCTTCGCGACGGGCCAGCACGTGTTGCAGCGCCTGACCGGTAAACGAGCCCGGCGTCTCGGCAACTTCTTCCGGCGTGCCTTCCGCGATCACCCTGCCGCCCCCCGCCCCGCCTTCGGGCCCCAGATCGATCACCCAGTCGGCAGCCTTCACCAACTCCAGGTTGTGCTCCACCACGATCACCGTGTTCCCCGCGTCGACCAGCCGCTGCAACACGCCGAGCAGCCGGGCCACGTCGGCCAGATGGAGC
The DNA here is from genome assembly GCA_963810095.1 of uncultured Chloroflexia bacterium. Taxonomy (GTDB): domain Bacteria; phylum Chloroflexota; class Anaerolineae; order CG2-30-64-16; family CG2-30-64-16; genus JALOOB01. The sequence goes on from CAWEMM010000006.1 coordinate 551,505, forward strand.
CCGGTCGTCGGTTCGTCGAATAGGTAGAGGGTGTGTCCGGTCACGCGCCGGCCCAGCTCTTTGGCCAGCTTGACGCGCTGCGCCTCGCCGCCCGAGAGGGTCGTGGCGGGCTGACCGAGCTGCAGATAGCCCAGGCCCACATCTGACAGGACACGGAGCCGCGAGTAGGCCGGCGGTATCTCGGCGAACAGCACCAACGCTTCGTCGACCGTCAGGTCCAGCACCTCCGAGATGTTATGACCCCGGTAGCGTACTGCCAGCGTCTCGGGCGTGAAGCGCCGGCCGTGGCAAACCGGACACCGCACCTCCACCTCGGGTAAGAGCTGCATCTTGACCGTAAGCACGCCTGCGCCTGCGCACCGCTCACACCGGCCGCCCGGTACGTTGAAGGAGAAGTGCCGGGCCGCCAGGCCGCGCTGCCGGGCCTCGGGCGTGGCCGCGAAAGCTTCTCGAACCGGCGTGAAGGTGTCCGAATAAGTCGCCGCGTTGGAGCGGGGAATGCGCCCGATGTGGTCCTGGTCGATCGTAATGATCTTGTCGACGTACTCGCAACCATCGATGCCATCGTGTTGGCCGGGCGTGTCGGTCGCCTTGTACAACCGCCCTCGGAGCGCCCGGTCGAGAATGTCAAAGACCAACGTGGACTTGCCCGAGCCGGACACGCCCGTCACGGCGAGCAACAGGCCCAGCGGCAGGCGCACGGTGATATCCTGGAGGTTGTGCTCGCGTGCGCCGCGAATGGTCAGGGCACGGCCATCCGGCGCGCGCCGCTGCTCCGGCACCGAGATAGACGCCCGGCCGGTCATGAAGTCGGCAGTTACCGAGCCAGCCTGGCGCGCTACTTCGGCCGGCGTCCCGGCCGCCACGATTTGCCCACCGAGGCGGCCCGCGCCCGGCCCGAAGTCGACCACGTAGTCGGCTGCGGCGATCATCTCCAGGTCGTGCTCGATCACCAGGACGGTGTTGCCGAGGTCACGCAGCCGGCGCAACACGGCGATCAGCCGCAGCGTGTCCCGCTGGTGCAGGCCGATGGTCGGTTCGTCGAAAACGTAGAGCAAACCGCTGAGCGCCGACCCCAGCAAGGATGCGAGCCGCAGGCGCTGTGCCTCGCCTGCAGACACGCTGGGCGTGCCGCGTTCGAGCGTGAGATACCCCGCGCCCACCTCGGCGAGCCGGCCGATCACCTCGTGTAGCTCTGTCAGCACCGGGGCAGCGATGAGGCGCTCGTCGTCCGTCAGGGCCCGGGGGAGGTCTTCGAGCCAACGCCCAATGTCTGCCAGTGACAGGCGCGTGAGCGGGACGATGCCCTGCCCGTTCAGCGTGACGGCCCGGCTGTCAGCACGCAACCGCGTGCCGCCGCAATCCGGGCAGGTGTGGGTGACCAGGTACTCCTCGAGCTTATCCCGATAGTCGGCATCGCTCGCGTGCTCCTGGAGATGCTCGGCGTAGCGCCGGAGGAGGCTGGTGGCGACCCCCTCGAAGCGACCCTGGCGGACGGTGGCAGGCGGCTCGACATCGGGGAAGTGCCGGCGGAAGAGCGGGCTGGCGACGCCGTAGAGCAGGAGATCGCGCGCTGGCTCGCCGTGGTTCTTAAGGGGTCGGGTCGCGTCGAACTCGAAGCCATAATGCGCCGCGGCAGCCTGGAGATTGGCGCTGTGGTAGTTGATCAGGGCCGGTGTCTCCCAACCAAGCACCGCGCCGCCGCTGATGCTCTTCTCGTCGTCCACCAGGCGGGCGACGTCGGCCTGCTGGACGACGCCGAGGCCCGTGCAGGTGGGGCATGCGCCCTCGACCTTGTTGAACGAGAAATGGGCCATCGTCAGCTGGGGCACGGGCGCGCCGCAGTGGGGGCAAGGCGCCGTCGCCTCGGGCGCACCCTCGTCGTCGCCCATTTCGGCGCCGAACTCGCCGCCCGCCGCGTCGAAGGACGGCGGAACTTCTTTGCCACACGCGGGGCACGGCCGGCGGCCGAGTTGTGCAAACAGGACACGCAGGTAAGTGTATGTGCCGGTGACGGTGCCCACCGTCGAACGCGGGCTGCGATTGGTCAGGTGCTGGTCGACGCTGACCGACGGCGAAAGCCCGCTAATGGCATCGACAGGCGGCTTCGCAAGGCCAAAGGTAACGAACCCCAGCGCTTCCAGGTACTGGCGCTGGCCTTCCTTATTGAGGATATCGAAACCCAAGCTCGATTTGCCCGAGCCCGAAACGCCGGTCAGGACGACGAGCCGGTTCTTGGGGATCGACAGCGTAATGTTCTTGAGATTGTGCAACCGCGCGCCGCGGATGATGATGTGCTCCGCCATCCAACCTCCCGGTCAGATTGAGTAGTGATAAAGTACATCCCTCCAGGAGTCGATTCTACCACCTCCGTCAAACGCGGTCTGCCGAGCAGGTTGCTGCGCCCCGGCTCAACGGAAGTGCAACTACGGAGAAAACGGCGCCATGTGCGATAATGCATACAAGCGGCCGTGCCAGAACCACCATGAGCCACGCGGCCTGCTTTATTTGACACGAACCGTTATAATAACTGAATTGGCGTCGTGTCGGATTGACGGCCCGGGGGGGCAGTGGCCGGTTAGGCTTCCCCTCGGTTCGTGCGCCAGGACCTTCCCGGATTTCTCGCAGTACGCCGTGCTACGGCCCTTGAGGAGCACTTACGGTCGATGAATAACATGAAATCGGTGCGAAACAACGCACTCTACATATTCCTGTTGCTCATCCTGGTCGTCTTTCTCGTGACGACCTTGCTGCGCAACAACCAAAGCCTGCCAGTCGTCGATATCGGCCGGGTCGCTCAGCTTGCGAAGGAAGGCCGCGTCGAACAGATCGTCGTCAGCGGCCAGGACCTGACCGTGAAGCTGAAGGACGGCGATTCGGTGCGCTCGCGGAAAGAGGACTCAGGCTCGCTGGTCGAGACGCTGCGAAATCTCGGCGTGCCCGAGGATGCGATCGGCGCCGGCCCGAGCCAGATCGAAATCGTGGTGAAGGCGCCAAGCATCTGGAACAGCATCGTGCCCCTGCTGGTATCGATCCTGCCGGTGCTGCTGCTCGCCGGGTTCTTCATGTTCCTGATGCGGCAGGCCCAGGGCGCGGGCAACCAGGCGTTCTCGTTTGGCAAGAGCCGGGCGCGGGTGTTCACGGGCGACAAGCCGACGGTCACGTTCGCCGACGTGGCGGGCGCGGAAGAGGCCAAGCAGGAACTCCAGGAAGTCGTCGAGTTCCTCAAGGAGCCGCAGAAGTTCGCCTCGCTGGGCGCGCGCATCCCCAAGGGTGTGCTGCTGGTCGGCCCGCCCGGCACCGGCAAGACGCTGATGGCCAAGGCCATTTCGGGCGAGGCCGGCGTGCCGTTCTTCTCCATCTCCGGCTCCGAGTTCGTCGAGATGTTCGTCGGCGTCGGCGCCTCGCGCGTGCGCGACTTGTTCGAGCAGGCCAAGCGCAACTCGCCGTGCATCATCTTCATCGACGAGATCGATGCGGTGGGCCGCCAGCGCGGCGCGGGCCTGGGCGGCAGCCACGACGAGCGCGAGCAGACGCTGAACCAGATCCTGGTCGAGATGGATGGCTTCGACACGGACACCAACGTGATCCTGATTGCGGCCACCAACCGGCCCGACATCCTGGACCCGGCGCTCTTGCGCCCCGGCCGCTTTGACCGGCAGGTGGTCATGGACCGGCCCGACATGAAGGGCCGCGAGCAGATCCTCAAGGTGCACGTGCGCGGCAAGCCGCTCGAGCCGGGCGTCGAGCTCGAGACGATCGCCCGGGGCACGCCCGGCTTTGTCGGGGCCGACCTCGAGAACCTGGTCAACGAGGCCGCGATTCTGGCCGCCCGGCGCAACAAGCGGGCCATCGGGCTCAGCGAGTTCCAGGAAGCGGTCGAGCGGGTCATTGCCGGCCCCGAGCGCCGCTCGCGGATCATCTCGGACCAGGAGAAGCTGATCGTGGCATACCACGAGGCGGGGCATGCCTTGGTAATGAAGATGCTGCCGCATTCGGACCCGGTCCACAAGATCAGTATCGTCTCCCGCGGCATGGCGCTGGGCTACACCATGCCGCTGCCGGAAGAAGATCACCTGCTCTACGGTCGGAGCAAGTTCCTCGACGAGCTCGCCGGCCTGCTGGGCGGCCGGGTTGCAGAGGAAGAGGTGTTCGGCGATATCACTACGGGTGCCAGCAACGATCTGGAGCGGGTGACGTCGCTGGCCCGCCGGATGGTGACGCAGTACGGGATGAGCGATGTGCTTGGCCCGCAGACCTTCGGCGAGAAGGAAGAACTGGTCTTCCTGGGCCGCGAGATCGGCGAGCAGCGCAACTACTCGGAAGAGGTGGCCGAAGCCATCGACACCGAGGTGCGCCGCCTGGTGCACCAGGCCCATGACCGGGCGCGTGAGATCGTCCGCACCTACCGCTCTAAGCTTGATGAGCTCGCCAACCGGCTGATCGAAAAAGAAACCGTCGACGCCCAAGAGTTCGCCGCGATGTTTGCATAGGTTTTTACGTACCTGGCCTCCCTGGGTCGGGGCCAGGCACATCAAACATCTGAATCAAAGGAGATTCCACGATGGCCGAACTGCCCGATCGCAATCTGGCGCTTGACCTGGTACGCGTCACCGAGGCTGCTGCGTTGGCGGCGGGCCGGTGGGTCGGCCGCGGCGAGAAGATCGCGGCGGACCAGGCTGCAGTCGACGCCATGCGTCTCGTCCTGAACACCATCGAAATGGATGGGGTCATCGTGATTGGCGAAGGGGAGAAGGACGAGGCCCCGATGCTCTTCAACGGCGAGCGGCTCGGGCAGGGACGTCCGCCCCAGGTGGACATCGCGGTCGATCCGATCGACGGGACCACGCTGACTTCTCTCGGGCGGTCTGGCGCCCTCAGCGTGGTGGCTCTGGCGCCAAAAGGCACTATGTGCGCCCCGGGCAAGCTTGTTTACATGAACAAGATTGCCGTCGGTCCCGAGGCGGCGGGCCACATCGACATCAACGCGACCGTGGCCGATAACCTGGCTGCCATCGCGAAGGCCAAGCGGCGGGACGTCAACGACCTGATGGTGATGATCCTGGACCGGCCCCGTCACGCCGACCTCATGAAGGAAGTGCGGGCGACCGGGGCGCGCATCCGCTTGATCGGCGACGGGGACGTGGCGGCGGCGATCAGCACGTCGATCGAGGAAACGGGCATCGATGCCCTGCTGGGTGTGGGTGGGTCGCCGGAAGCCGTGATATCGGCCTGTGCACTGCGCTGCTTGGGTGGTGAGATCCAGTGCAAGTACTGGCCCCGCGACGACAGCGAGCGGCAGTACGCCGCAGAAAACAATATCGACCTGGACAAGGTTCTGTGCCTGGACAGCCTGGTGAACAGCGACGACGTTTTCTTCTCTGCCACGGGCATCACCCGGGGGGAACTGCTGCACGGCGTCGAATACTTCGGCAGCGGTGCGCGGACGTACAGCATCGTCATGCGGTCGAAGTCGGGCACCATTCGCCGGATCGAGTCGACGCATCGCATTGACAAGCTGATGCGATACAGCGGAATCAACTACGGTTGACCGTCTCATCCTGGTCGCCTTTAGCGGGCCTGAACGGAGCGCAGCCTGGTCGCCCACAACCGTGCTGCACAATGGTCTGGGCCATCAGCGTCATTTGACGCCTTAGTGCCGTTGTGCTATACTTTGGACGCTTAAGTTCATTGCATCCACCCACCCTCTCACACTCTCTACTTGCAATTCATGCGCGCAGTAACGCGCGCTGTGCAGCGCGGTTTCTCGCCGTGCCGAATCGAGCGCGGGCAAGTCGAATGAGAGATGCCAGGAAGATTCTTGCAGCGATCATCCCCATTAAACGGGCTCCTGGTGAGTTGGACGCCTGATCGGAACGGCGAGCGACGCCGTCCGTTTGTATTGTTATAACCCCTTCTTCCTCTCGTTGGAGAGGCCCTCTCGACTGGAGAGCCGTGAATGAACATTGCGGAACTTGAAACAAAAACACTGACTGAGCTACAGGACATCGCCCGCGGCATGACGCTGACCGGGTACACGCGGCTCAAGAAGAATGATCTCATCATGCGCTTGCTCCGCGCAGAGACCGAAGCCCAAGGCCTGATTTTCGGCGGGGGAACGCTGGAAGTGATCCAGGACGGCATCGGCTTCCTGCGCGCCAACAAGCACATGAATCCGGGTCCGGAAGATGTCTACATCTCCCAGAGCCAGATCCGGCGCTTTGGGCTGCGCACCGGCGACTTTGTCGTCGGGCAGGTGCGGCCGCCCAAGGAGTCGGAGAAGTACTACGGCCTCCTCAAAGTCGAGGCGGTCAACGGCATCGATCCGGAAGTAGCGAAGCGGCGGCCTAAGTTTGAGGACCTGACCCCGATCTTCCCATTCCAGCAGCTCGAACTGGAGACGCAGCCCTCGGTCCTCACGACCCGCCTGATCGACATGACCGCACCCATTGGCCACGGCCAGCGCGGCTTGATCGTCTCGCCGCCCAAGGCCGGCAAGACGACGGTGCTGAAGCAGATTGCCAACGGCATTTCAGAGAACTATCCCGACGTCGTCCTGATGGTCCTCCTGATTGGCGAGCGCCCGGAAGAAGTCACCGACATGGACCGTGCGGTCGAGGCGGAAGTGTTGAGCTCCACCTTCGACGAGCCGGTGCAATCGCACGTGCGAGTGGCCGAGATGGGCCTCGAGCGCGCGAAGCGCCTGGTGGAAGCGGGCCGGGATGTCGCCATCCTGCTCGATTCGATCACCCGCCTCACGCGCGCCTACAACCTGACCGTCCCGGCCTCGGGCCGCACGCTCTCCGGCGGTATCGATCCGGCCGCGTTGTACCCGCCCAAACACTTCTTCGGCGCCGCCCGCAAGATCGAGGAAGGCGGCAGCCTTACGATCGTCTCCACCTGCCTCGTCGACACGGGCAGCCGCATGGATGATGTGATCTACGAAGAATTTAAAGGCACCGGCAACATGGAGTTGCACCTGGATCGCCGCCTCGCCGAGCGGCGGATCTTCCCTGCGTTCGACATCGTCCGCTCGGGCACGCGCCGCGAAGAACTGCTGCTGACGCCCGAAACGCTCAACCGGGTGTGGACGCTGCGCCGCATGATCGACATGCTGCGCCAGACGGGCGAAGATCCGCTCGAACCCGTGCTGGAACGCCTCCGCAAGACGCGGAACAACAAGGTGTTCCTCGACACGCTCTCGCAGAGCATCTGACGTCGTGAACCGGCGGCCTGCCCCGCAAGAGCGTGCGGCAGGTTGCAGGTTCGCGCGCCATCCTACGAAGTAAGAGGCACGCGCGCATGCGCGAAGAAACCGCAGGGTCGCCGGTTCCGGTGCTGCAGGACGCCGTCCTGAGCGACGACTGGGGACCGGGGCACCAACTCTTCCAATCCATCAAGAATATGCTCTCCCAGCGGGGCCCCGAGGGCGCCACGCCTGTTTTGCGCGTCGGCTCCCACGTCGTCATCCTGCTCGTTGCCCTCGCCGTCTTGCTGGTCAGTCGCCTCGAACTCCCGGCCCTCGAGATTATCGAAGAGGCGCCGACGGTCGATACCGCGGAAGTCGTCGACCCGGAATACGGGACCGAGCCCGAAATCGTCGGCGAAGTCACGACCGCCGAGGTATTTGGCCTGACACGCGAAGCCGTTCCGATCACGCTCATTCCCGAGCGTCCCCGCGAAGGACTGAGCGAGTACACGGTGGTCGCGGGCGACACGCTCTATGGCATCGCGAAGAAATACGGGTTGAGCGCGGAAACCATCATGTTCGCCAACGGGCTCGAGAAGAACCCCGACCTGCTGCGCCTGGGCCAAAAGCTTGTGATCCTGCCCGTCAACGGCATCCTGCATACTGTTGCCCAGAAGGACACGCTGGACAAGATCGCCAAGACATACAAGGTGAAACCTGAAGCGATCGTCACGTACCCGCTGAACCAACTGGACGCGAAGAACCCGCAGATTGCGGTGGGTCAAAAGATACTCGTGCCGGGTGGCAAGAAGGAAATCCCGCAGGTGGCAACGGTGTATCGGGGCACCGCACCGAAGGGCGCAAAGACCGGCACGGGCAAGCTGATCTGGCCGACCTCGGGCAGCCTGACCCAGGCGTTCAAACCGCTCCACCGCGCGCTCGATATCGCCCGCGGCATCGGCACGCCGATCAAGGCGGCCGATAACGGTTATGTCGTCGCATCAGGCTGGAGCAACGTGGGCTACGGCAATTACATCGTCATCGACCACGGCAACGGGTTGCAAACGCTCTACGGTCACCTGAGCAAGCGCTTTGTCTCCGCGGGCGACGTGGTTACCCGCGGCGCCGTGATCGGGAACATGGGCTCGACCGGCAACTCGACCGGACCGCACCTGCACTTTGAAGTGATCAAGCGCGGCGCGCGGGTCAACCCGCGCGGCTATCTGCCCTAGCGAGGGCATTGACTTCCTTGGGGAGGCCCAGGCCGGGTTATTCGCCCGGGCTGTGTCTATAGCAGTAAATGCGAAAGCCGGATCAATGGCGATCCGGCTTTCGCAGCGCTCAGGAACCTTCGTGCTGAGAAACCAGGTCTCTGGCAGAAACCCGACTTCTTCAAGGCTCAGAAAACGATTAGGGCGCCACCAGGTTCACGACGACCCGGCTCTCCGCATACGCACCGCTCGTGTCGAACACGTGCAGGCGCAGCGTGTAGGTGCCGGGCTGCAGGCCCGACGTGTTCCACGTCGCCAGCAGGCCATTCTGCACTGGCGTGGTGGACGCCATGCCCACCGGCAGCCAGTCAGTACTGGCCGGCCGGTCGCCCGGCGCAAAGTCCAACTGGTAGCCGGCAAACGCCTGTCCGTCAGCAGTGCCGAGCATGTCCACCGGCCCGTTGAGGGGCGAGTTCTCCACCGGCTCGGCGATGACAGCCTGAACCAGCGCGGACGTCGGTTCGGGCGATGGGGCAGCGCCTGTCGGCGACGGGGTCGCCGTTGGTCCAGGCGTGGCCTCTTCGGTCGGCGTCGCTGCCGGCGTTTCGGTCGGCGTTGCCTCCGGCGTGGGCGTCTCGGTTGCGTATTCGGTGGGGGTCGGCGTCGGCGCCTCCAGCACGACATACACCGGCGCAGACGCCGCGACCGGGTAGTCGGTCTGGGTAACGTCATAGTAGGCCGCCAGGCGCAGCGAAAAATCGGTCGAGCCGTGCATGGCAACCGCGGCGGCAATGTCCCAGTCGCTCAGCCGGCCGTCGAACTCCCGGCCCTTGTGGGTCGTTCGGATCCGCCGGATGCGGGCCGGAAATGACGCCCCACCCGATGGGGTTCGGCCCCACGCCGTACTCCAGCCGCCAGACCAGCGGCTCAGGCACGCGCACCCGGCCGTCGATCGCCAGCAGGTTGGCGTTGACCGTGCCACTTACCGGCGACCGGATCTCCAGCTCAGGTTGGAACGCGAGCGCCGGCTTCTGCGGTCCCAGCACCGGATATCCGTGCTCTTCGGCCCACGCCCGGTACTTGGCGGGAAAGATCATCAGGTCGCGTTCTTCGATGCGGTCGGCCGGCGTGAAGTCGTTCGCCAGCTGCCCCGTCACCTTGTCCACTTTCACCCGCTGCCACAGGTCGTACCCCGCAGGCAGCGGCTGACTATTGGCCGCAAAAACCTCGCTGCGGCGCTTATCGCCCGGGCAGGCATCGCTTGGCAGCGTGCCGCTGTCCGCGCAGATCGTGGCAGTTCCCACGCCCTGGGGAGGTGCGAACTGGGTCGGCGCGATGCCTTGCAGTCCCCGCACCATCACCTCGTGCCAGATGGGCGCGGCGCCCAGCGAACCTGCCAGCCGCTGCATGGGTGTATAGTCCGCATTGCCTACCCAGACACCGACGGCGAGGTCGGGCGTGAAGCCCATGGTCCAGGCATCCCGGTAGTCGTTCGTCGTCCCCGTTTTGACCGCAACCGGCCGGTCGGACAGGGTCATCACCTTCTCGGCGCTGCCGAACATCAGGCGCCGGGCTGCCGCGTCGGACAGAATCGACGTAATCAGGTAGACGTGCTGCGGGTCGAAGGCCTGCGCGCTCGGCTGCGGCGTGATCGCAACGCCTGTATTCGCGTCGCCCGCGGCGCCCAGGCAGCCCTGTACCTCTTGGGCAGCGTTGCCCCGCCAGATCAGCCGTCCGTCAGCGTCGAGCACGCAGGCGACAGGACTCACCGGCACCCGCGTGCCTCCGTTCGCCAGCGTCGCATACGCGTTGGTCAGCTCGACCAGCGTCACCTCGCCCCCACCCAGCGCCAGCGACAGCCCGTAGTCTGGCCGGGTCAACGTCGTCACGCCGGCTTTGCTCATCGTGTCCTTGAACCGGTCCAGACCGATGTGCTGGAGGGTCTTGACCGCAGGGATATTGAGCGAGTTCGCCAGCGCCGTGCGCACCGTGACGAGGCCGTGCTCCTTGTTGTCATAGTTGGTCGGCTTGTACGATCCGCTTGGATCGGGGAACTCGGTGAGGACGTCCATGATCGGCGTACCGGGCGTCCAGTAGCCGGGCGGCTCGATGGCACTGGGGGGCTCCACTGCGTTCGGGTCCTGGCCGGCCGCGGGTGTTGCCGCCAGTGCAGCCACCCGCTGCTGAAGCGCCTGCTGCGCGGCGTCCGCGTTCGTGCTCACCTCTGCGGGCATCTCGAAGGAGGTCAGGTAGACGAACGGCTTGAGCGCCGAGCCTGGCTGGCGCGGCTGAGTCGCCATGTTGATCTGGCCGCTAATCTGCTCGCTGCTGAAGTCCGCGCTGCCAACCATCGCGACGATCTCCCCGGTCTTGGGGCGAACTGCCACGACTGCGCCGTTGTGCGCGCCCTGCTTGCCCAACTGCGCCACCTGCTTCTTGACCGAATCCTCGGCCGCGGCCTGCAGATCGGGATCAAGCGTGGTGTAGATCTTCAGGCCACCCCGGCTTGCCAGCTCGGGGCCGACGAGCTGCTCGACCTGGCTGCGAGCATACAGCACGAAGTGCGGATGCTGTGAGTCGTAGACCTGCTTGAGCGGCTGCAAGACGAGCGGCTCGGCCCAGGCAGCGTCGGCCTGGCTGTTCGAGATAAAGCCATTCTCGACCATGAGCCGCAGCACCACACCCTGGCGCCGCTTCACGGCTCCGGGCTGTCCGTCGGCTTCCCACAGCTTTGTGTAGGGGTCGTAGTAGGCGGGCGCCTGCGGGATGCCCACCAACATGGCCGCCTGGGCCAGGGTCAGGTCTTTGGCGTGCTTGCCAAAGTAAGTTTCGGCCGCCGCCTCGATGCCGTAGGCGAGGTTGCCGTAGTTGAGCTCGTTCAGGTAGATCCGGAGGATCGTATCCTTGTCATACCGGCGAGTGATTTCCGCAGCGAGGATCGCTTCCTTCACCTTCCGCGAGATCGACCGCTCGGATGAAAGGAAAGTGAGCTTGACAAGCTGCTGCGTGATCGTGCTGCCGCCCGGGCCGCTCAGGTCGCGCTCGCGCACCGCATAATAGACCGCCCGCGCGATGCCGACAGGATCGACGCCGGGGTGCTCGTAGAAGCGCGGGTCCTCGGTCGCGATGGTCGCGTCGATGACGTACGGCGAGATCTGGTCCAGTTGAACGGCAGTACGGCGGCCGTGATTCGGGTCTGCGACCTCGTTGAGGATCTGGCCCTTGCGGTCGTACACGAGCGTCGAGGCAAAGCTGCTGGCACGCGCCTGGAGTTCGTCGGCGGGCGGCAGGTCACGCGCGACGCTCGCATAGCCGATCATCACCGAGCCGAACAGCAGGGCCAGCACGGCGACGACCACGAGCAAGGTGCTGCCGATGCGCGCACAGCCGCCCCGCCCGGGCGGAGGTGCAGCAGTTGGGCGCACAGGTCCGGTGCGCACCGGCGGTTGACCGCCGGAAGGCGGCGGGACATACGGGCGCTGCGCAGGCTGCCGGGCGGGCTGATACGGCTGCTGGCGCGGCGGTTGCCCGCCGTGGGGCGGCGCCTGGCGGTACGGCGGCTGGGCCTGCTGCGGCGTCGGCGCATACGGAGACGGCCGCGACGCAGGCGGTTGGGCCTGCGGCGGCGGCTGCACCTGCTGCGGTGGCACGTACGGAGACGGCCCCGGCGCAGGCGGTTGGGCCTGCTGCTGTGGCTGCCCGCCCTGCGCGGGCTCCTGTGGGTAGGGCGGCTGGCCAGAGACAGGTGGCTGAGCCGCGTCAGGCGTTGGCGCCGCAGGGGGCGTCCCTTCGGTCGACCCGCCCTCGGCGGGAGAGGACTGCGGAGGGCGCTGACCCTGCGAAAAACGCTGCCAGAAACCCTGGTTTTGCGGCCGCGGCAACACCGCGCCGCCTTGCCCGCCGCGATCTTCCAGACCGACGTCGGGGTCCTCGGGCGCCTGGCCTTGCGCCGGCGCATTGCCGGGATCCTCGAGCGGACGAGCGTCCTCAGGATCGGGCGGGCGAGCGGGTTCGCTGCCCCACTCGCTAGATGAATCCGTCATAGGATGAATGGTTCCTTCTCGGCCGGCAAGGTCATGTCCTGCCAGAGGCATGGCATGATGCTCGCCAGCAGAATGATAAACGGCAATGAAAAAGATGAAGCCGTAGGTTAGAGACGCTTCGGGTATGCGGTTGGTTTCACGCCTGCGTGCACCCCGCCAAACGCAAAACCTCCGGGCTTGCGAGCGCCGCTGTGGGCCGCGCAAACCCGGAGGTCCTAGATTGCGCCCGGTGACTTGTCAGCCGATACTGGCCCCGCTCGGGATTTCACTTTCGCCGTAATCCTTCGGCGCGGCGTGACGGTGAACGAGCACGTTGCGGCCCAACTTGGCGCCGGCAGGAACCACCGCACCTTTGCCGACGACGGTGAGGCCGGTGTTGAGGCGGTTAGGCTGTGCGCGGTTGGACGTCCGGTCGTCGCCGTAGCCGACGACCGCGCCGGCTTCGACGACGACGCGCTTATCGAGGATGGCACGGTCTACGACCGCGCCCGGCTTGATCACAGCATCGGTGAAAACGATCGAATCGCGCACTTCGGCGCCCGGATGCACGTAGACGCCCGGCGAGATGATGGACCGCACGACCGTTCCTTCAATACGGCACCCGTCGCAAAGCAGGTTGCCTTCGACGCGGGCGTTCTCGCCCAGGAACGCGGCCGCCCGTTCCTCGCTCTTCGTGTGGATCACCCAGTTTTCGTCGTAGAGGTCCAAGGCCGGCGTTTCGGCCAGGAGCGCCATGTTGGCCTCATAGTAGGCCTGGATCGTGCCCGCGTCCTCCCAGTAGCCAAAGAAGCGGTAGGCATAGACGTTCGCCTCGTGCACCAGCGCCGGCAGCGAGTCGCGGCCGAGATTGGTGTCCTTCTCGCCCTGGCCGCGCAGCCAGTCGCGCAGCACTCGCGCGTTGAATACGTAAATCCCCATGCTGGCCGTCGTGTTGTAGGTTCGCTTTGGCTTTTCCGCGTACTCGATTACGCGGCCGCTCTGATCGCTGCCGACCATGCCAAAGCGGTGTGCCTGGTGATATGGCACCGCCCGGGTGGCGATGGTGACGTCGGCGCCCCGCTCGCGGTGGAAACGCAGCAGCGGCTCGTAATCCATCTTGTAGATATGGTCACCCGGCAGCAGCAGCACTTCGTCCACCGAACGCGTCAGGTCGAGGTTCGAGCGCACCGCGTCGGCGGTCCCTTCCTGCCACCCGGCCGAGTGCCCGCCTTTCGTGCTCACGTAGGGCTGCAGCAGGCGCACCCCGCCGGTGGTCCGGTCGAGGTCCCACGGCCGGCCCAATCCGATGTGTTCGTTGAGCGAACGCGGCTGGTACTGGGTCAGCACCGCGACGTTGAAAATGCCCGAGTTGACGCAGTTCGAGAGGGCAAAGTCGATGACGCGGTACTTGCCTGCGAACGGCATCGCGGCCTCAGAGCGGTCGGCGGTCAGGACGCTGAGGGCCGGTCCTTCGCCGCCGGCCAGGATCATTGCCAAGACATTCATCGTCGTCCTCCCCTCAAGCGACCGTCGCGCCGCTGGGCACGGCACACTCGAACGAATCGAAAGCCTCGTCGTCCACCTGGGCGTTAATCACGACGTTGCGCCCGACCGTCACGTTGGGGGGGATGTGGGCCTGCTTCCCCACGATCGTGGGCCCGGTGTAGAACTTACCCGGGTCCTTGGCGTTCGGCGTGTCGTAGTCGGCGCCGAAGCCGAGCTGCGTGCCCCCGCCCACGACGACTCCCTTGTCAATAATGCATCGGTCGACCACTGCGCCCGGGCCAATGAAGGTGTCGTTCATGATGACGCTTTCCCGAACGATCGCACCGGGAGAGACGTATACCCCTGGCGATAATATGGAGCGGACCACCTGCCCGCGGATGTTGCACCCGTTGCAGACCATGCTCTGCTGAATCTGGCCCTGCGGGCCCACTTTGGCGGGCGCGCGTTCCTCGCTTTTCGTGTGGATCACCCAGTTCGTGTCGTAGAGGTCGAGCTGCGACTTACCCGACACCAATTCCATGCTGGTGCTCCAGTACGCATCGACCGTCCCAACGTCGACCCAGTAACCTTCGAAGCCGTACGTGTACAGCCGGTGGGTGTCCACCATGCTGGGGATGACGTGCTTGCCGAAATCCAGGTCCTCGTGTTTGTCCTTGAGCGCCAGCATCCGCTCCACGAGCGCGTTCTTGTTGAACACGTATACGCCCATGTTCGCCAACGTGCTCGGCGCCTCCTTGGGCTTTTCGAGGAACCCCTTCACCCGGCCGTCCTCCTCCGTCAGCACGATGCCGAAGCGGGATGTCTCGTCCGGCTTGACATTCATCACCGCGAGCGTGAGATCCGCCCGGCGTTCTTCGTGGATCTGGAGCATCTTCCGGTAATCCATCTTGTAGATGTGATCGCCGGAGAGGATCAGGACTGTGTCGGCCCGCGTCTCGTTCAGATAGTTGATGTTCTGCAGGACGGCGTCGGCAGTGCCGCCGTACCACTGCTGGTGGCCCTTACCCTGGTAGGGCTGCATCAGCCGCACGCCCCCGCGAGCGGTCGAGATCCCAGGGCCGGCCGATGCCAATGTGCTCGTTCAGTGACTGGGGCAGATACTGCGTGAGAATGCCGACGTCGAAGATGCCCGAGTTGACGCAATTGGACAACGTGAAATCGATGATCCGAAAGCGTCCTGCAAAGGGCACGGCCGGCTTGGCGCGGCGCGTCAGAGAGAACACCGAGACGCGTTCCTGCTCCGCCAGCCAAAATCAGAGCTACAACTCGCATCACGCACTCCTTCCAGCGTTGAACCCATAGAGCACTTCATCAGCGTGCGCCACGGGCTGTGGCAAGTCGACGA
Source organism: uncultured Chloroflexia bacterium (assembly GCA_963810095.1). GTDB lineage: Bacteria > Chloroflexota > Anaerolineae > CG2-30-64-16 > CG2-30-64-16 > JALOOB01. The sequence continues at coordinate 566,778 of CAWEMM010000006.1, forward strand.
GGATCCCGGTGGATTCGATGTGAGCATTGTCGCACACAACAAATAAAACGTGCAAGCGAACACGAGCGGCCGCCCCCAAGGAGGAACGCTACGAAATCGCTCGCCGGGCTCGGATCTGCGGCCGGTGTGATGTACATCATACCCAAGGCCGGTGAACCGTGCTATCCTTATTGCAAATGATTCGCATTAGCATGTCATCGAGCGTTTCCATGATAACACCCTCCTCCAGTCCAAGAGCGGCGCAGTTGATCGCGGACCTGCCGGCCGGATCGGGCGCAGTCATTCACTCGCTCACCGGTGGCCACGACTTCTGCAGCCGGATGGCCAACCTCGGCTTCACCTCGGGCGCCCCCGTCACCGTGCGCCAGAACTACGGTCGCGGCCCGATCGTGGTCGCGCTGCGCGGCACGCTGGTGGCGCTGGGACGGGCAGAGGCGGCCTGCATTCTCGTCCTGGCGAGCGAGCCCTGATGGCCCAGATCCTCCGCTCCCCCTCGTCCGGCCCCAACGCAGCCCGAGGCCCAAATTCCGGCTCGTCCAACCTGCCTGCCACGACACGGGCTCCGCGCCCTTGGCCCTGCCCGATGCGCTCACCATTGCCTTGGTCGGTCAGCCCAATGTCGGTAAGTCCACCGTCTTCAACATGCTCACCGGGCTCAACCAGCATGTCGGGAACTGGCCCGGCAAGACGGTGGAGCAGAAGACGGGCATATTCCAGTACGAGGGCGCAGGGGTCAACCTGGTCGACTTGCCGGGCACCTATAGCCTGACGGCCAACTCGGAGGAAGAGCGCGTCGCACGCGACTACCTGATCGGCGAGCGGCCCGACGTCGCGATTGCGATCGTCAACGCGGCCGCGCTCGAGCGCAGCTTGTACCTGGTGGCAGAGCTGCTCGCACTCGACACCCCCCTTGTCATCGGGCTCAACATGAGCGACGTGGCCGCGCAGCACGGCATTCACGTCGAGGCCCACGTGCTCGAAGCCGCGCTCGGCGTCCCGGTCATCCCCTTGGTCGCCGCCCGAAACGAGGGCATCCGCGAGTTGGTCGGCGCGGCGGTCGCCCTCACGCGCAACCCGGCCGCCTTCCAGCCGAACCGCCCGGCCATCCGTCCGGAGCACAAGCCGGTGCTCGACCAGCTGGTCGCCATCCTGGGCGACTGCACCTGCGACCGGTATGCGGCCGATTGGTCCGCGATGAAGCTGCTCGAAGGGGACTCGGAGGTGACGGCGCAGGTCAAGGCGGCCGTGACGCCCGGCGTGTGGGACGAAGTGCACCGCCTCTTGCTGCAGCACGAGGACGCGTATCTCGACATCGCCGGCGGCCGCTACGAGTGGATCGGGCGCATGGTGCGGGCGGCGGTCACCCAACCCCGGGCGGGCGCGGTCACCATCACCGATCGCATCGACCGGGTCGCCACGCACCCGATCTTCGGCTTGCTCCTCCTGCTGGGCATCTTCGGCCTGGCATTTGCCGCAACGTATACCATTGCGACGCCCCTGGCGGGATGGCTCTCGGGGGTCGTGCTGGGCGGGTTGACCTCGGTGGCGGAAGCCGTGCTGCGAGGCGCCCCCTGGTGGGTCTCGGGGCTCGTGATCGACGGCTTAATCGGCGGCGCGGGCACGGTCCTGACCTTCCTGCCGGTCCTCGCGATCTTCTTCGCGCTGCTCGGGGTGCTGGAGGACGTGGGCTACCTGTCGCGCGGGGCGTACGTCATGGACCGCTTCATGCACCTGATGGGGCTGCACGGCAAATCGTTCCTGCCGCTCTTCCTCGGTTTCGGCTGCAACGTGCCTGCGGTGATGGGCGCGCGCATCCTGGAAGAGAAACGGGCCCGCTTCCTGACCATCCTGCTGGCCCCGCTGGTGCCATGCACGGCCCGGCTTGCAGTGCTCGCGTTCCTCGCGCCCGCATTCTTTGCCAGTGGGGCTGCGCTCGCTACCGTGGGCCTCGTGGCCTTGAACCTGGTGATCCTGGCGGTTGCCGGCGTGGTCGTCAACAAAGTGGCCTTCAAGGGCGAGCAGACGGCTTTCATCATGGAGCTGCCGCTGTATCACGTGCCCAATGCCCGCACGGTCGGAATCTATGTCTGGAACAACACGACATCGTTCCTGAAAAAAGCGGGGACGTTCATTCTCATCTCGTCGGCCGTAGTCTGGCTGCTGTCACATGTGCCGGGCGGGAGCGTGGAGACCTCTGTGCTCGCCATGGTCGGGCGGGCGCTCGAACCGGTCGGTCAGTTGATGGGCCTGAATGACTGGCGCATGATCGTCGCGCTGCTCTCCAGCTTCTTCGCCAAGGAGAACACGATCGCCACGCTCGGGGTCCTCTTTGGGGCGCCGGATTCGACCGCGACCCTGGCGACGCAGGTCGCCGCGGTGCTCGTGCCCGCGGCCCGGCTGGCGTTCCTGGCAACGGCAATGCTGTTCATTCCCTGCCTGGCCACCGTGGCCACGGTCAAACAGGAGACCGGCTCGTGGAAGTGGACCGCGGCGAGCATCGGGCTGCTGCTGGCCATCTCGGTCGGTGCGGGCATCCTCCTGTATCAGACCCTGCACTTCCTGGGGTGACGACGATGAATGTCGAGATGAGCCTGCCGGTGCAGCTCCTGCGGTTGGTCTCCTACGGGGGCATCCGTTCGACCGCAGAACTTGGCCGGCGGCTGGGCGTGAGTGAGACGCTGGTCAGCATGATGGCGGACGACTTGCGGCGACGGGGGTATTTACAGGCCGTCGGCGGCAGCACGTGCGACGCCGACGGCCTGTCGGCGCAGGCCGGCTGTGCAAGCTGCGGCATCGTCAGCTCGTGCAAGCTCCCCGGGACCGCGGAGCAGCTGCCGCTGTTGGTGCTCACGGACAAGGGGAAGTTGGCCGCCCGAGTCTAGACCCGGCCCCACCGGTTCGACACCGGTTCTCCTTCACAAGCTCCCCGCTTTGCGCGATAATGCCCCGGTAGCAGCGCTGCGTCTACCCGCTTCGGTTATCCCAGCCTTCTGATCCGACCCATGCAGACTTTGCCCTGGCAGACCCTGGCTGACACCTCCCGGCTACTCGCCCGGCCCGCCGCCGTCCTCCGGTCGGCCCGGCGCACACACCTGCGGCCCGACTTCCTGGCCGCCCTCACCGTCAGCCTGATCATCCTGCCGCAGGCCATGGCCTACTCGCTCCTCGCGGGCCTGCCCCCCCAGACCGGGTTGTACGCGGCCATCCTCTCGGGCGCGGTTGCCTCCCTGTGGGGTTCCTCCAGCCAGCTGCAGACCGGGCCCACCAACACGGCCTCCCTGCTCACGCTGTCGGCGCTGACCCTGTTGGGTCCCGCGCTCGTGCCGGGCACGCCCGAGTATCTGGCCGCGGCCGGGTTGCTGGCCGTGATGGCGGGCGTGCTGCGGGTGGCATTGGGTCTGGCCGGGTTGGGGATGCTGGTTCGCTTCGTTTCTGACGCGGTCGTTACCGGGTTCACGGCCAGCGCCGGCTTGCTCATTGCGGTGAACCAGGTGCGTCACCTGCTGCGGCTGAACGTGCCGTCGACCGCGGGCCTGCTCGACACGGTGCAGGCGGTCGGTCCGAAACTGAACGAGACACACGTGCCCAGCCTGCTGCTCGGGCTCGGCGTCATCGCCTTGATCGCAATCCTCCGCCGGGTGAACCGCCGCCTGCCCGGTGCGTTGATTGCCATCGTGCTCGCGTCGGTCGTCGCAGCCGTGCTCGATCTTGGGCTCAAGACCATCGGGCCCGTTCCGACCGGCCTGCCACCCTTCAGTCACCTGCCCGTGACCGATCTGAAGCTGATCGGCCAGTTGTCGACCAGCGCGCTGTCCATCGCGGCCATCGGGCTCGTCGAGGCGTTGTCCATCGCCCGACTGCTGGCGAGCCGCACCGGCGAGCGGTTGAACAGCAACCAGGAATTCGTCGGCCAGGGCTTGGCCAACATCGCCAGCGGTTTCTTTTCCGGCTACCCGGTTTCGGGGTCGTTCACCCGTTCGGCCGTGAACCTCCAGGCGGGCGCTGTCAGTCCGCTGGCCGGCCTGTTCAGCAGCGGCCTTCTGCTGCTGGCAACCCTCACCGTCAGCTCGCTCGCGTCATACATCCCGCTGGCCGCGCTCGCAGGCGTCTTGATGGCGACCGCATTCACCCTCATCGACCGCCGGGAAATGGCGCGGATGTGGCGCAGCGGGGGCGCGGACCGCCTGACCCTCGTCGTGACGCTCGGAGCCACCTTGCTGCTGCCGCTCCACTTCGCGATCCTGGCCGGCATCCTGATGTCGCTGGGGGCGTATCTGCTCCGGACGACGACCCCCCGGGTCTATAGCGTCGTGCCGTCTGAGGAATTTCGCCACTTCGAGCCGCGGGCCGAGCTGCCCCACTGCCCGCAACTCAGCGTCATGGAGATTCTCGGCGACCTCTATTTCGGCGCGGTGCAGCACGTCGAAGAGCAGATCCACCGCAACCAGGAGGACTGCCCGGAGCAGCGCTTTCTGCTCCTGCGCATGCACAGCGTGCACAACATCGACTTCAGCGGCGTCCATGCGCTCGAAGCGATCCTGCGCAGCTATCGGGAGCGCGGCGGCGACGTGTTTATGGTCCGGGTGCGGCCGCCCGTCATGCAGGAAATGCTCGGGTCCGGCTTCCTGGCCGCCATTGAAGCCAGACCACGTGCTGGACGAGGACACCGCCATTAGCCACCTGTTCCACCACGTGCTCGATCCTGCGATCTGCATTTACGAATGCCCCGTGCGAGTGTTTAGAGAATGCCAGAACCTCCCGAGGCCGCTGGATGGCGCCGGCAAACCCGCTCTGACGGCCGCCTGGTCACAACGCCTCGCCGCTCCGCCCCCGACCATCGAGCCGCGCGCCCTGTGGGCGGCGCTGCACGCCGCTTCGCCGCCGCTCGTCGTCGACGTGCGCGAGCCGCGCGAGTACCGGCAGGGCCACGTGCCGGGCAGCCTGTGCATCCCTCTGCCGGCCCTGCTTGCCGACCTTGCGCAGGTGCCCTATGACCGCCGCGTCGTGATGGTCTGCCGGGGCGGCCGCCGCAGCGCGGGGGCTGCGGCCGCGCTGATTGCCGCAGGCCACCCTGACGTGGCCGCGCTGAAAGGCGGGATGCTCGCCTGGGAATCCGCAGTCTTGCTGGAGGCAACCTCATGAGCCATTCCTGCGACCTGTCGCCCAACCTAGGGCTGGATCTGGTCCGCGCGACCGAGGCTGCTGCGCTTGCCGCCGGACGCTGGACGGGGCTGGGTCGCCTGCAGGAAGCCGAGCGAGCGGCCACCGACGCCATGATCGGCGTGCTGCAGGGAATTGCGATCGACGGTGTGGTCTGCCTGGCCGAGGAAGGCCGGCTGGGCGACGGGTCGGCGTTTGCGACGGGGCAAGCCGTGGGCTCGGGGAACGGGCCGGCGGTCGACGTGCTGGTCGACGCGCTGGAGGGCCGGCGACTGCTGGCGGGAGGGTATCCCGGCGCGCTGGCGGCCGTGGCCGTTGCCCCTCGGGGCAGCGTCTGGGCGCCGTGGGGCATCCGCTACATGGAGAAGATCGTCGTCAACGCCGAAGTTGCACCGGTCCTTGCGCCCGAATGCCTCGACGCGCCCGCAGCATGGACGCTGGCACTGGTCGCGCGGGCTACAGGCAAGCAGGTGCGCGACCTCGTCGTCTTCGTGCTGGACCGCCCGCGCCACCACGACCTGGTGGCCGAGATCCGCGCCGCGGGCAGCCACGTCCTGCTCCGGTCGGGCGGCGACCTGAACGGCGCGCTGATGGCGTGCCTGCGCGATGGCAAGGTCGATCTCCTGATGGGCTCGGGCGGCGTGCCCCAGGGCCTGCTGGCTGCCTGCGCGGTCAAAGCGACAAAGGGTGCTATGCTCGCCCGCCTGGTCGCGCAAACGCCGGAAGAAGCGGCCGAACTGCGCAACCGGCCGCCCGAAGACTGCGGAATCCACTCGCTCGACGACCTGGTGGCGGGGAACTGCGCGTTTTTCGTGGCGACAGGCATCACCGACAGCCCTCTGCTGAACGGCACCCGCTACCACGGGCCGCGGGCGGAATCGAACTCTATCATTCTTCGAGCAGAGACGGGCATCCGGCGGACCATTCTCACGGAGCACTGGGCCGGCGAGTAGGAAGCGAGGCGGACAAGAGAAGCGAACGAAGCGGCCCCGCCGGGCCGGCGCTAGGGCAGCGCCTTCCGGGGGTCGATTAGCCGGCCGAAGTCGCGGATCTCGAAGTGCAGGTGCGGGCCGGTGATATTGCCGTTCGCGCCGCTCACGCCGATCACTTGCCCCTTGCCGACGATGTCGCCCGGCTGCACGTAGATGTCGCTCAGGTGCGCGTAGAGGGTCACGTAGTCGATGCCATGATCGATCACGACCCGGAACCCGTAACCCGTGGGATTCCAGCCCGCATAGATCACCTTGCCCCGGTCGGCAGCATGCACCTGCGTGCCAAGCGGCACGGCGATGTCGAGAGCCATGTGCCCCGCGCTTGCGCCCTGTGAGACCCACCCGCCCTGCACCGGCCAAACGAAATGCCCGTCACCATAGGGCCAGTTCTCGTACGGGGTGCCGCCCCATTCGTCGGACGGCCGGCTGACCGCCTTGCGGTCGGCGCGGGGTTTGGCGTCGGTGCGCGCGCCGGGGATGAGGATGCGCTGCTTAGGCACGACCGAGTAGGGCGCGGAACTGAACCCGTTCCATGGAATAGCGACGATGTCCTCGATGGTGACGCGGTTGGCTGCGGCGATGCGGCGCAGCGTATCTCCCGGCCGCACCGTGTAGCAGAGGTCTGCCAGGGCCGGAACCGCGATCGTCTGCCCGGGAGTGAGTGCCTCGGCGTTCGCGCCTGTAGGCGTCGTCGTGCACGACATGGTGTCGAGGTCACGGCCAAAGTCGAGGGCGAGCGACCACAACGTGTCGCCGGCTTTGACCGTATACATAAATGACTGTGGATTAGTATCTAGAAATCCACCAGAAGTGACAAGAGGTAGGAAAGTCAAGCTAACCGGGGCGCCCGCCCGTCGCGCCATTTCCAGGCGTTCCTGGGGCGTTAACGGGCGCTGCGTCGGCGTGGGCTGGGGCGTGGGGGTTGTGACGACGGGCGTAGTTGGCCCGCCCAGCGCAACAGAAGTCAGGCACAGGGCGAGCAGCACCGCCAGGACCCCCGCCCGCGATGCGCGTTTCATCATAAGTGCGACGATCATACCAAGACCTCGGGGGTTTGGCAAGCCCCGAGGTCGCAAAAAGAAACCAGGTTTCTTCGGGAAACCTGGTTTCTGGTCGGCCTAATACGTCAGCTTGCCCTTGCCGGTCACCCGGTGGCGGAACACATAGTAGTTCCAGGCCTGGTAGACCAAGACGACGGGTACGAAGATCAACGCGACGATCGTCATCACCCGCAAGGTGTACGGCGTCGACGACGCGTTGAAGATGGTCAGGCTCCAGGCCGGGTTGAGGCTGGAGGGCAGGACGTTCGGGTACATGGCCCGGAACTGCGTCACGACGGTGAGCGCGATGGTCAGGATGTTCATCGCGAAGGCCCAGCCAAAGCGACGCTGCCAGATGAACCAGCCGCCCGCGAGGAAGGCGACACCGGCCCCGATGGCGCTCAGGCCCGGATTGATGCCGAGCTTGTTGAAGATCCCGAGTACGTACGAGGCGATGACCACCAGCGCGCCGAGCACGAGCACCACCGGCCACAGCTTCTTCGTGATGCCCTCGGCCCGCTGCCGCAGCTCGCCCTCGGTCCGCAGTGAGAGGAACACGGCGCCTTGCAGCGTGAAGATGCCAAGGCTGGCGAGTCCGCCGATCAGCGCGTAGGGATTGAGAAGGTTGAAGAAGCCGCCCACGTAATTCATATCGGCGTCAATTGGCACGCCCTTGACGATGTTCGCCATGGCGACGCCCCACAAGAGCGCCGGGACCGCGCTGCCAAAGAAGAAGCACCAGTCCCACAGTGCCCGCCACTTCGTGTGCCGCTCCTTGCTGCGATACTCGAAGGAGACGGCGCGCACGATCAATGCGAGCAGCATCAGGAACAGGGCCAGGTAGAACCCGCTGAAGAGCGTCGCATACCAGTTGGGGAAGGCCGCAAACATCGCGCCGCCCGCGGTCAGCAGCCACACCTCGTTGCCATCCCACCACGGCCCGATCGTGTTGAACATGACCCGCCGCTCTTCGTCATTCTTGGCCAGGAACGGGTGCAGGATGCCCACACCGTAGTCAAAGCCCTCCAGGACGAAGAAACCCGTGAAGAGCACGCCGATCAGGATGAACCACAGTGAATTAAGTGTCATCGTTGCCTCCGTGAATCAGGACGGGCGCAGCAGCAGGCCGGCATCGTCGGGCACGCCGCCGCCGGGGGCCATGGTCGGGACGCCGTCGTTTGCGATGAGCTCGGTGTCGGCCCGGGCATACTTCACCAGCAGGTAGACGTTCGCCACGATGAGCGCCGCGTAGATCAGCGTGAAGCCCACGACGGTAGCGAAGACCTGTCCGGCAGGCACGGTGTTGGAGACGCCCTGGGCCGTCAGCATCAAGCCAAAGACGATCCACGGCTGGCGGCCTAACTCGGTCAGCAGCCACCCGCTGGTGTTTGCAAGATAGGGCAGGGCAATGGCGAACGGCAGCAGGGCCAGCATGAAGGAGGGGCGAAGGACATGGTTACGCAGCACCCGGATCAGCGCCCAGAGGGCCAGGGCAAGCATCAGGAAACCGGCACCCACCATGATGCGGAAGGTCCAATACGTCATGAACACGTTGGGCACGTAGTTGCCCGGCCCGTATTGCTGCTCGTACTGCGCCTGCAGGTCGTTGATGCCCTGGACCGTACAGTCCGGCTGGTTGCAGGCCAGAACGCTGAGCATGGAGGGGATGCGGATCGAGAAGACGTCCGTGCGGTTCTTCGTGTCGCCGATGGTGAAGAGCGACAGGCCCGCCTGGCTCTCGGTGTTCCACAGCGCCTCTGCAGAGGCCATCTTCATCGGCTGGGTTTGCACCATGTGCTGCGCCTGGCTGTGGCCGCCGAGGACCACGAGCACCGTGCCGACGACCGCCGCCATCGCCGCGACCTGGAACGACTTGCGGAAGAACTCCTGGTCGCGATCGCGACGTGCGAGCCGCCAGGCGACGATGCCGAGCATGAAGAAGGCGGCGGTGCACAAGCCTGCGGTGAAGACATGCGGCCACTGGACCCAGACGTGCGGGTTGGTGACCAGCGCGCCGAAGTCGACCATTTCCGCCCGGCCGTTGCGGACAACGGTGCCGACAGGCTCCTGCATCCACGAGTTGGCAATGAGAATCCACAGCGCCGAGATGTTCGAGCCGATGGCGACGAGCCAGATAGTCAGCAGGTGCACCTTTTGGGGCAGCCGGTTCCAGCCGAACAGCCACATGCCGATGAAGGTCGACTCGAGGAAGAAGGCGAGCAGCGCCTCGATCGCGAGCGGGGCGCCGAAGACGTCGCCGACGAAGCGCGAGTACTCCGACCAGTTCATGCCGAACTGGAACTCCTGCACGATGCCAGTGGCAACGCCAATCGCAAAGTTGATCAGGAAGAGCTTGCCCCAGAACTTGGTCATCCGTTTCCAGGTCTCATCCTTCGTGACGACCCACAGGGTCTGCATGATGGCGACGAGCACGGACAGGCCCAACGTCAGGGGCACGAAGAAGAAGTGATAGACGGTGGTGATTGCGAATTGCCAACGGGCCAGGATCAATGGGTCCATGGACTTTCCTCCTTCTTGCCAGCCAATTGATCGAATGTGATTTCTTGCAGATGCGTGCGGATAATGTCTCGTGCGTGCACCCAAGCGACATGGACGTTGCATGCGGGAACGAGCGGGCAGATGCCGGGCTCGACGACGCACTGGTTCAGCGCCAGTGGACCTTCCATCGCCTCAACCACCTCGAGCAGCGATATCTCGCTGGCCGGCCGCGCCAGGGAGATGCCGCCCTCGCTGCCCCGCGTCGTCACTACCAGGTTGGCTGCGGCGAGGCGCGTGACCACCCGACGCACCAGGGCCCGGGGAATGAGGCGCTGCTGTGCGATCTGCTGTGCGGTTGCGCGCGCCCCCGCATCCTGTAGGCTGAGGTGGAGCAGCACGCGTGCAGCGTAGTCGGTCTCGCGGCTGATCGTGATCATCGAATATGGCTCGGCCCATGAGGAACGTGGGCCACGGGACGAATGAGACGGGACAGGTCTCATTATACCAGGCTTCACGAGCTTGTCAATAGTTTCACAAGCTTTAACCTTAAAGTTTGCGCGCCAAAAAAAGACCCCCGAGTTTGCGCCCCACTGCAGGGCGGGCAACCTCGGGGGTCTGGGGCTGGCTGGCTCCACACCCTTTCCACTTTGCGATCAGACCTTCACCCCGCGCCGCTGGACAACGAGGGATGAAATAGGACACTGATCGAACGGATCGGACTGATTATCACGATCTTTACCCAAGGGACGGAGCAGATCAGTTCAATCAGTTGCATCAGCGTCCCATTGAGATCTGTTCAGGCCGCCGGCGCCGCGTCGCTATCGCTCGTATTTCGACTGTTCGATTTGCCGCCGCAGGGCCTCATCCGCCGAAACGGGCGCGGAAGCGGACTCCTGCCGTGCCTGCTGGGGCGCCTGCGCCCGCTCGATCTCGGCCGGTGACGCAGCCGGCAGAACAGCCCATGCCCCGCAATGCGGACACTTGACCAACTTGCCGGTCATCAGGTTAAGCCCGAAGAACGAGCGGGGGAACGCCTGCCCGCACTTCCGGCAAATGGCCATGCCTGCGGTCGGGCCTTTGCCCCGCCCCACCAGTGCCAATTGCGAAATAACGATGAAGACGACCACGACCGCGAGTATTAAGACAACGCTAGCCTGTTCAGACATTCCTACCCCCTAACCATCGTCACGCTCTCCCGAGCGTGATCTGCTATTCATATAATACGACGCGGGCGGACGGCGGTTGCACGAAACAAAACGGGACCGCGTTACCTGCACGCGGTCCCGGTCTTATCGGCTCACGCTAGCGCGAGCTCACTTGCTGGCGGGTTTGTACCCGAACGTGCGAACGTACTCCACCGCAGCCCAGCGATCCTCGGCGCTCAGGCGGTCCTGGTGTGCCGGCATAATGCCCTTGCCTGCGCTCACCGACTGATAGTACTGCTGTGCCGGGTGCTGCGGGATGAAATCCGCCGTAAACTTGCGCGCCTGAGGGATGGCCCCCTGGCCGTTCGCAGCATGGCAGTTCACGCAGCCCGCCGTCTCGAAGACCGTCTTGCCCTGGGCGATTTCCGCCGCGGGCACGGCGAAACTCCACAGCGCCCACGTCGCGTTCCAGCGCTGCTCGTCGGTCAACTTATCCTTGAAGGCCGGCATGTCGCCTTTACCGTTCGTGACCACCGCGAAGAAATCCTGCGGCGCAGCCCCGTGCATGTAGTCGACGTCCGTGAAGTCGCGCGAGCCCTGGACCTTGCCCTTGCCGTCGGCCCCGTGGCAGCCGGCACACTGCTCGGCGTAGACTGCCAGGCCGGCCACCGCGTCGGGCGGGGTCGTGGGCAGCACCACGCCGGGCTGCGGGGTGTTCTGAGCGCCGGGCGGCGGTTCGGTCGCCGGGATCAGCGTCGGAATCGGCGTCGGCGCCGGCTCGGGCAAGGGCGGCGGATGGCTGCACGCTGCCAACGCCAGGCTCAATAAGATCACGCAGAGGGACAGCAGGATCTTTGTCTTCATAAACTCTTCCTCTCCGTTGGCCAGCGCCCGCGAACAAGCGGGTTCACTGGCTGAGTGTCTTCACATAGTTAACGGTGTCCCAGCGCTCGCGCACGTCGAGGTTCTCCCGCAGGGGCGGCATCGCGCCATAACCGTTCGAAATCGTGATGTAGACCGTACCGTCCGACATCGTCTTCATGCGCGGATCGGACAGGTTCGCAGGCTTGCGCATCTGCGCGTTCCAGAACTGCGTGATCGGCCCGTCGCCCTGGCCCCGCGGGCCATGACACAGCGCACAATTCCGCTCGTAGAGGTGCCGGCCGCGATCCAACGAGACGGGGTCGGCCGTCACGGGGTTGTCGGGGATGCCGCTCGCCGGCCAGCTTGGCCCGTTGACCTTGATCGTCTCGCTGGGCGCCCACTTACGCGGGCCCTGTTGGTAGTCGACCGAGATCTGAAACTTCATGTTGCTGGCCCACTGGAACTTGATGACGTCGTACGTGAACAACAGGCCGATCAGGAGCGGCACGGTGACGATCACGAGCGTCAGGATCACGCGGCGCAGGTAACCTTTGGGTGGGATCATAGCGGCCTCCGCTCCGGCTCGTAGATGCGTTCCGCGCCTTTTTCGGCCAGCACCCGGCGCACATCTTCCTCGTAGCGCATGTCCACGTTGGCCATGACGGCGATGCGGCCTTCGTTGACGATGGGATCGTAGTATTGGACCCGGGTCGACGGGAAGCCGCACTTCCACAAGAAGTTCAGGAAGGTGCCGAGGATCAGCCCGAGCATGGTTAGCTCATAGAGCGGGATGACGGAGGTCGGGATGGACGTGTACGGCCGCCCACCCACCCGGATGGAGTAAAACCACCACTGTGTGCCGTAGGTCAGGAAGAAGCCGATGGCGAACCCGGTGGCCGCGCCGATCAGGCTGGCCCACGGGATATTCTCGTGGATGTGGGGCCGCCCCAGCATCTTGGAGGAGTGCGGCACGCCTTGCGAGATTTCGATGTCGTCCTCACGGAGGCCCAGCAGGCGCAGGCCGTCGATGGCCTCGGCTGCCTTGAGAACATCCGTATAGAGCCCGGTCAGGATGATTTTGCGTGGCATGGGTACCTCCGGTCCTTCCTATTCCAATTCCGCAACGGAGGTGACGACGGTCTTGCCGATCCGGCGTCTGCTGTGGCTCAGCTGGCCTTCGAGCACTTCCCACACGGGAATCAGCGGAATGACCCGGCTGGCCAGCACGTACAGCAACGAGAACAAGGCTAACGTGCCCACCGCGATGCTGATCTCGACGAACTGGGGGTTATAGTAGCCCCAGTCGAACGGCAGGCGTTGCCGCTGCAGGAACCCCGGGATGATCAGGTAGCGCTCCATGTACATCCCGACCTGGATGGTCAGCGAGATCAGGAACAGAGCAATGGGCGAGCGCCGCACCCGCGCGCTCCAGAGCGTCGACCAGGGCACGACGATGTTGCAGAAAAGCATCAGGTACCAGAGCGGCGCGATGGCGCCGCGCGCCTGGAAAGTGAGCAGTTGGTGGCCCACCCACTCGCCGCCATACCACTCGACCAGGTAGTCGTTGAAGAAGAAGTACGCCCAGGAAATGGAGAAGATCAGAACTAACTTTGCCAGCGCGTCAAAGTGCTCCTGCCTCAGGAAGTACTGCAGCTTCATCGTTTTACGGACGACCAGCAGCACCGCAATGACGGCGGAGACGCCCGAGAAGATGGCGCCGACGACGAAATAGGGGCCGAAGATGCTCGATCGCCACCCCACCTGCTTCGCCATCGCAAAGTCCCAAGACACGATCGTGTGCACCGAGAACATGATCGGGATGATCGCAAAGGCGAACAGGTTGATCGTCTTGTGCAGATAGTGCCACTCGTATTCCATTCCGCGCCAGCCCAGCGACGCCAGCTTGTACACCGTGCGACGCCAGCCCTTGACCCGGTCGCGGGCCATGGCCAGGTCGGGAATCATGGGCAGGTAGACGTAGATGGTCGACCCGATCAGATACGTCGTAATAGCCAGCATGTCCCACGCGAGCGGCGACTGGAAGTTGGCCCAGAGGTAGCGCTGGTTCGGGATGGGCACCATGTAATAGACGGTCCACGCCCGGCCGAGGTGAATGACCGGGAACAGAAAACCGCAGACCAGCGAGAACGACGTCATCAACTCCGCGGCGCGTGTGATGGGGCGGCGGAACTCGGCGTTGAACACCCGCAGGATCGCGGAGATGAACGTGCCCGAGTGGCTGATGCCGATCCAGAACACGAAGGTGGCGATGAACACGCCCCACCCCACCGGGCGCCGGATGCCCGCCAGGCCCATCCCGTTCAGGACCATGTAGAGCCACGTGCCGAAGAGGCCGAAAATCACGATCAGGGCCAGCACGACGACGAGCAACCAGTACCCGGGGCTGGCCTTGAGCATCGGCCGCAGCACCATCTGGTTCATCTCTTCCTGCGGGATCGGGTCCAGCAGGAGCCGCTCTTTGGGATCGTCGTTGTGCGGCCAGGCGAAGTTCTTCAGCCGGGAGAGGTCACCCTGCATTGGACTGTCCTCCCTTCAGGTAGATCACCGCGGGGAAAGTGCCCTGCTCTTCGAGGACGGTGAAACTGCGCCGGCTGCGCGCCAGCTGGCCCACCGGGCTCTCGGGGTTGTTCATGTCGCCGAAGGTAAACACGCTCGTGGGGCAGGCCTGGGCGCAGGCAGGCACGACTGCGTCCGCCTCCAGCGGCTCGCCTTGCTGCTTGGCGGTCAGCTCGGCCCGCTTGATGCGCTGGATGCAGAAGGTGCACTTCTCCATGACGCCCCGGTAGCGCACGGTGACGTCCGGGTTGAGTTGCTGTTCGAGCGGCGCCGGAAACCAGGGATCGAACCAGTTGAACATGCGGACCGAATACGGGCAGTTGTTGGCGCAATAGCGGGTGCCGATGCACCGGTTGTAAATCTGCCCATTAATGCCTTCCTCGTCGCTGTGATAGGCGGCGAAGACCGGGCACACCGGCTCGCATGGGGCGTGCGCGCACTGCTGGCAGAACATGGGGAGGTAACGCGCTTTGATGTCGGGGAACTCGCCGTCCCAGTAGCGCTCGATGCGGATCCAGTGCCGCGAGCGGCCGGTCGCCACCTCACTGGGGCCGACTGAAGGCACGTTGTTTTCGGCATGGCAGGCGACGACGCACGCCTGGCAGCCGGTGCACCGGTCCAGGTCGACGATCATGGTCCACTTGTGGCTGCCTTTGACTTCCTCACTCATAACGCACTCCTATTTCAGCCCGGGAAGATGCCGTCTTCGTTGGCAGCGTCGACGCCGACGTTGTTCTCGATGCGCGGCAGCGTCCGGGTGCGCCCCAGCTTCTCGATGCGGACGCGGGTGGCGCCCCAGGCCAGCTCACCATCTTGCGTGGTGGCGGGGGCCAGGATCGCCGTCACGTTCGTGCCGCGATTCTTCGCGAAGCGGCCAAACTCGATGTGGCCTTCGCCCATGGGCACCCCGACCACGTCGGGGCGGATGGCAGGATAGACGTAGGCAATGGCGGTGATTTCTCCGTAGGGCGAGATCACCTTGACCACGTCGTCCATGGCGATGCCCATCTCCTGAGCGGCCGTGGGGTTGATCTGCACCCAGGTCTCCCAAGACGCGGTCGTCATCGGATCGGGCGCCTCCTGCAGCCACGACGATGCGGCCCCGCGGCCGTTGCCCATCGTGACCGATGGGAAGGCGTATAGATAAAACGGGTACTGCTCGGGGTTCCCTTCGTATGAGGCCGGCGGCACGACGGCCCCACCGGGCAAAGAAGGAGCGGCGCTGGGATAGACCGGCGCCTCCACTGTGGGCCACCAGCCGCCGACCTGGCGCCAGCCGGCCCAGATCTTGTCGCCGTTCGCCGTGTCGTACAGTGCGCTCTGGCCCGCCAACTTCGTCACCGCGGCCTTGAGGTATTCGACGGTGTTCTTGTAGGGCAGGGCCGTGGCCGCGGGGCCGCCGATGGCCTGGGCGAGCGCCAGGATCACGTCGGGCGTGGCGCGGGTGTCGTACAGCGGCTGCACCACCGGCTGGAGACCGGTCACCATGGGCCTGTCCGTGGCGGGGTTGACCGCTTGGAAGCCCCAGCTTTCGAGGTAGTTGTGATCCGGCAGGATCAGATCGGAGAGGATACTCGTCTCGTCGGGCTCGGAGCTGAACGACACCACGAACGGGACCTTGCCGACGGCCTCGACGAACTTCGTCGCAATGGGCAGCTCGTGACGGGGATTACCCTGGACCATGAGCACATCCACGCCGCCGGTGTTCATCCGATCGATCAGCGCCTGCACGTCGGCGTAGGAAGCGACGGCGGTGGGAGCCAGCATGGGGTCTGCGGCGGGCGGCGTCAGCGTGAACGCGCTGCCTTCGGGACCCAGGTGACCGGCCAGCGCGTTGAGCGCCAGGATGGCCGTGACAGCAGCGGGCCCGTTGGTTTGGCCCGCCACGGTGCCGCCCGGCACAGCCGTAGAGTCTGGCGTTCCGCCAAACTTCTGCGCCAACTCGACCAGCCGCTGCGGCGCGATCCCGCTTAGCGATGCGGCGGTGTTCACGTCTCCGGCACTGAAGAACCCGGCGACCGGGCTGGTGGCCGCGTTGCCAATCTTCTGGTCGACCATGATGCGGCCGATGGCGAGCGCGACGGCCCCCTCGGTGCCGGGCAAGATGGGGATCCACTCGTCGGCAACCGCACCCATGGGCGTCATGCTGGGCTCAAACTGCACGAAGTAACCCCGCTTGCCGAGCGCCTGGCCGCGCATCTCGCCGAACGAGCGGTTGTAGGCCACGATCGACAAGCCGCCGTCGACCAGCGGGCCGCCAAACGAGAAGACCACGCCACTGTCGGAGAGGTGGAAGAACGGGGTCGACCCGGCCGCGCCCCCGGCCGCCGGCTGTCCGAAATACTGGTCAACCAGCTTCGTCAAGGTCTGGCGGCCCGCATAGGCGTTCTCGGTGTCGTAAAACACCGGCGCAGGCGAGCCGAGCGCCTGCAGGAACGGCGCCATTACCGCGGAGAGCATGTCGTTGATGTCGCTGCCGTAGAACGCGATCGAGCCGGGCCGGGCGCTCTTGATCCGATCTGCAACCTGGTTGAGCGCGTCGGGCCACGGAATCGCCGTGGCCTTCAGACCGTAGCGCTGGCCGAACGGGTCTACCGACCCGCCGCCCGAGCCGCGCGCCTCATTGCGCAGTGCGTTCTGGAAGCGGTCGGGGTTGTACAGGTATTGCAGCCCGGACTGCCCCCGCGCACAGCTCTTGCCGGCGTTGAGGGGATGCTCGGGGTTGCCTTCAATCTTGTGGGCCCGGCCGTTCGCGTTACGGACGACGATGCCGCAGCCCGCCGAGCACATGCGGCAGCCGCTGGCGTACCACACGTTGTCGCCGGGCAGGGCTTCCTCTGGCGGGACCACGAAGGGCACGAGGAACTCACTCTGTTCGAGGTTGATCGTACAACCGCTGACTGCCACCATCGTGCCGGTTAACGCACCCAGTTGGAAAAACTTTCGCCGGGAGATTCGTTTGGTCATGGCGTTACCCTTTAGTAGTGGCACGTGACGCAGTCGGTCAAGCGCGTCGCGCGCTCGGCCGGCTGCTGCATGCGATGGCAAGTGATGCAGAACCCCATGTTCAGGTTGTAGCCGACGGCATAACCCATCTGCGAGACGTTGCCGTGGCAGGTCTCACAGGCGAGCCCGGCTGACAAGTGGGGGTTGTGCTTGAACTGTACGAAGTCGCCCAACACGGTCACCTTGACCCACTCGATCGGCTTCTTCGCGTCCCAGTAAGCCACGAGTTGATCGATGTCCTTCTGATCGGCGGGGTCTTTGGGCACTACGTTGGTGTGGCAGCCCATGCACTTGGCCGTGGAAGGCAGCCCGGCAACCCAGCCGCGAGTGGCGCCCGAATGACAATACACGCAGGTGGCGCCGGCGGCGACATGTTGGCTGTGTTTGAAGACAAGGGGCTGGGGCGGTGGGGTAAAATAGCGTACTGCCAGGAAAACGCCGCCGACAACCACCACTCCGATGAGCACCAGAAGAGCGCCTACGGCGGCGGCAAGGCGCGGGTGCTGCCGGATCAATGATAGGATCATACTCACGCTCCAGTCTGCGATCATGCCTCTGCTTGGGATGCCAAGCGTGGCCTCGGCTCGTATACTCCCAAACAGGAGACGTCATCAGATGTAACCGGCGGTCGGGCGCGTGTGTGGGGAGCGAACTACGCGGGCGCGCAACCGACATGCGCGCCACAGCACTCCGTTTGAGTAGCTTGTCACAAATGACCCGAACGAACTAAGAGAGCAAGGCGCAAAGCAGTGACTCTCTCCTTTCGCTATGAGGCTTGCTCGATCTGGCGGGCCGAGCCGGGACAGCCTCACACATACGGGGAACGTAAGGCATTATACATTAATGCCGCCGTGTGCAAAATGCGCCAAGTTGTGCAAAAGCACTAGGCGAGGAACGCGCATCTCTGGGCCAGACAGCGCGCGTTGAAAGAACTTACTTGGTCTGCGCAGGATTTTGTTGTCGCGACTCATCCTTGCGGCTGCCAGAGCGCAGGTAGAACATGGCCCCCAAGACGGCAACCACTGCGACAAACGGGATCCCGACGAGGATAACGGTGCTGATGGAACGCTGGGGCGACACCGTCTGCAGGAACTTCACTTCGCTGCGGCCCAGCGCGCCGCTTACCCGCACCACGCCGCTATAGGCGCCTTCCTGGGCGACCGGAACGTGGGCCGCGTAGTCGATCTCATTCCCGGCGTTCTGGTGAGTGGCCGGCTGATTAAGCACAACTGCCCCGTCCGCACTGGTCAGTTCCACGTCCACCTGCGCATCGCGCACCTTCGCCCCCGACTGCGGGTCAGACACACGGACGACAAAGGTGACCGTGCCGGTCGTGGCCGGATTGGGCGACGATGTGATGAGCAGGCGATAGGGACCGACCACCTCGTCCCCGGTGATCAAGCGGGAGCCGCCGCCCGGCCCGAGGTTTTCGGCCGCCGCAGCCCCGGCGGTCAGCATCACCAGGATCAAGACCATGCAGCCCACCAGGAGCCAGCGAAGGGCACCGCCGGCGCGCCAGTGCGCCTCGTGCCCTTGATCTCCGCCTTGAACTGGATGTCTGAGCGTCATGTCACTTCACCCCGTAACCACTGAGATAGACCTTCGGGGTTTGGCAAACCCAAAGGTCTGTCGCTCCCAAGCACATCTCGCCGGCCGCCTTAGTTGGGCGCCACCATCATCAGCGTCCCGCGCATCTCCATCGGCTGCAGCATGATCCAGATGCCGAAGCCTAACATCAGCAGCACGACGACGATCCAGGGCAAGGCCGCGGCGAGGGCCTGGCCGGGGGTCGTGCGAGCGCGTGCCGGATCGTTTGTCGCAATCTGCACGGCCGTGATCAGCGAAACTGTGGCGCCGAGATACAGCAGCGCGGCCTCGATCGGAAACAGCCAGGGCTGGGGGACTAACGGGCCCAGGTCCCAACGCACTTGCCCCCCAAACAGCCCGACGTCGGCCAGGAACGACTGCAGCACGGGCACGATGGTCAGCCCGCCCGTAAGGAAGTGGAACCCGTAATGGGCGAGCCACATGCCGAAACCCATGGGCGCCAGCGTCCAGACGTAGCGCCGGACCACCGTGTCGAGCCGGGCGCCGGCAAGCTGCGTCCGCGTAAGCCATCCGGCGGCGCCGAGCAAAATGGCAGGCAAGATAACCAGGCCGAGCACAAAGATCAGCGCCAGTCCGGGGCCCCGCGAACTGGTGTTGAGCGCCCGGGCCAGCGCGGCCTGCAGGCCATAGACCGGCTTGATCATGTTGAACGCGTTGAGGAACGCGCCAAAGGTGAACACGATGGCGAGCGCAGCCAGGTCCCAGCGCTGCGAGAAACGGCCGATCCCCGAGCGCCACGGGTCGGTCCACGAGCTCCTTCGACGGCGTGCGCCCAATTATGCCGATGTTGTCGCACGGGCAGGCGTGGATGCAGTCCAGGCAGAACGTGCAGTCCATGTTGCCCACCTTGCGCTGCTGAAAGAGGTTGAGCTCGCAGCCGCGCGCGGCGCCGAACCCCGCCTCCCGCCGTGTGGACACGGGGAGCGCACCGGCTTGCCAACCGGGCGCGGCGGATAAGGGCGTGAGGTCAAGCTGCACGTTGGAAGCAGCGTGCCGCCCCGCCGTGATGCAGTCCTTCGTGCGGCACCCCTCGCACACCCCTGGCTCGCGGACGGCGATTTCGAGCGGCGAGAAGAGCGAACCGAAGAAGTTAAACTGGCCCAGCGGGCAGATGTGTTTGCAGAACGCGGCGCCCTGGAACACCGTGTCGACGGCGAACGCCGTTGCGAAATAAGCCAGCGCGACCCACGCCGTCCACCACGGCGTCGACCACAGGGCGAAGATCTCGTAGGCGAAGAAAAAGAGCACCACGAGCCCGACCGCGAGCCATTTGTTCCGCAGCCAGCCGGGCACGGTGCGGCCGCCCCCCAGCCAGTGCTCGCGCACCCATCGCCCGCCGCGCCTCGTCAGCATGAAGGGACATGCCATGCAGAAGAGATTGCCGGCCACCAACAACGCCAGGACGACGAGCCCCCGGTAATGGAGCCACGCGCCCACCGTAGCCAGGTTCTTGGGCGCGAGCTGCGGGCCCACCAGGCCGTCGAAAATCATCCAGCCGGCGAGCAGGAGGACGGGGACCTGCATCGCCAGGCGCGCGTGCCGCCACTTGAGGAAGCGGCCGACGACCGGCCAGGTCAGAACGTCGACGCGTCGAGACCGAGCAATCGGAACCATAACAGGTGTTTACCACAAAGACACGACGACACGACGGTCGGACAGGCAGCTCCTGGCGCTCCCTGTGTCACGGTGTCCCTGGGCTTCCTTTCTACTTTACGTCAACCGGAAACTGCCGCTTCACGACGTCGCCATTAGGCAGCGTGATCTTCACGTCCACATACCAGGCGCCGCCCATGGACCAGTTAAGCGGCAGGCGATACTCTCCGTCCGCGCCGTTTGCCGACGTGGCGCGCTCGGGCGTCATGCCCGCATGGGCCATATTCGCTTCAATCGACACCTGGCTCGCTGCAACGCCCCGGCCCTGCTGGTCCTTAATCGTGACAATGATGACCCCCGCGCCTTGGTTGGGCGAGGCGGGCTCGGTGGCGAAGGTCACCTGGTAGTCGTCTTTCGTCTCCGTCACCGCAGACTGGCTCCGCCCGCAGCCGGCCGCGACCACCAGGAGCAAGGATAGCGCGGCCAGCAACAAGAACGCCCTGCGCGGGCTGCACAGGGCGTTGCGGGTCGGCCGGAGAACTGCGCCTGGGGCACCCGTGCCTTCCCAGAACATGCCGTACCTCACCTCAGTTTAGCAGCGTCACGATGACGAACGGAATCACCAGCACGAACGGAATGAAGAAGATGAAGCTGAACCACTTGCTGTCGTACTTCAGGTGCATGAAGTACAGCAGGACCAGCGCAATCTTCAGAAACGACATCCCAAGAATAAAGGGCGCATGCGGAATCCCCCGGATATAGACGATGCCGACCTCGAAGACGGTCAGGAGCAGCAGGGCCAGGAACACCAGCAGGTACCGCGGGTGGTGCTGGTGCTCGGTATCTGTCGGCTCGTTCGGCTCGGCCGCGTAGCTGACGTGGGGCGAGTGTTCGTGTTCTAGTTCGCTCATGTCGTCCGCCTTATAGCAGGTAGATCAACGGGAACAGCAGGATCCAGACGATGTCGACGTAGTGCCAGTACAGGCCGAAGATCTCGATCCGCATGTAGTTGTGCGCCGAGAACCGGCCCTGGAAGGTCTGGCGGATGAGCCAGGCGCACCAGCACAAGCCGATGAACACATGGAAGCCGTGAAAACCGGTGACCGTGTAGAAGCCAGACCCGAACAGGCTGCCGGAAGGCGTGAAGCCCTCGCCGATCAGGTGGATGTATTCATAGACCTGCACGCCAAGGAAGGTGGACCCCAGGGCAAGTGTGGCGAAAAGGAAGATCTTCGTCTTGCGGCGGTCGCCGTTCATGATCGCCTGCAGCGCCAGGACCAGGGTCGTGCTGGAGATGATCAGGATGAACGTATTGACTGCGGTCAGCGGGATGTTCAAGATGTCGTTGGCGGTTTCGGGGCTGCGCGCCTTCATCTGGAGCATCGCGGCGATCAGCCCCGAGAACAACATGACCTCAGTCACCAGGAAGAGCCACATGCCCAGCTTGCGGTTGTCGATCCCCGTGCTGGTATTGGTGGCGTCAACAGTCATCGTTGAATGGCTCATGGCTCCTCCTAAGCCTCGACCGGCGCAGGGATCGGTTGTTCGCCGTACCCATACGGATCGTCGAATACCTCGGGCTCATTTTCGAAGTTATGGATGGGCGGCGGGGACGAGACCGTCCACTCCAGCCCCAGGGCCCGCCACGGATTCGGGCCCGCCACCGCGCCCCGCTTCAGGCTGACCAGCGCGTTGTACAGGAAGGGCAGCGTACTCAGGCCGAGGATGATCGCGCCCACCGTCGAGAGCATGTTGCCGCTCTTGAAGGCGGGGTCGTAGTCGGCCACCCGCCGCGGCATCCCGTCGAGCCCGATGACATGCTGGGGCAGGAATGCCATGTTGAAGCCGATGAAGGTGAGCCAGAAATGCAGCTGACCCAGCCGCTCGTTCAGCATCCGGCCAGTAATCTTCGGGTACCAGTAATACAGGCCCGAGTAGAGCGCCATCACACTTCCGCCAAAGAGCACGTAATGGAGGTGTGCGACGACGAAGTACGTGTCCTGCACATGGATGTCGATGGGCACGGAGGCCAGGAAGATGCCGCTCAGCCCGCCGATCACAAACAGCGAAATGAACGCCAGCGCGAACATCATGGAGGTCGTAAAGCGCAGCTTGCCGCCCCAGATCGTCGCCAGCCAGGAGAAGATCTTCACGCCGGTCGGCACGGCAATGATCATGGAGGTGATCATGAAGGGCACCCGCAGCCACGGGTCCATGCCCGAGGTGAA
This sequence comes from uncultured Chloroflexia bacterium, assembly GCA_963810095.1. Lineage (GTDB taxonomy): Bacteria > Chloroflexota > Anaerolineae > CG2-30-64-16 > CG2-30-64-16 > JALOOB01. The sequence goes on from CAWEMM010000006.1 coordinate 589,490, forward strand.
CATGTGATGTGCCCAGACCAGGAAGCCGAAGATGCCGATCGCCAGGCTGGAGAAAGCGATCAGCTTATAGCCGAAGATGGGCTTCCGGCTGAACACCGGCAGCACCTCTGAGATGATGCCGAAGCCGGGCAGGATCATGATGTAGACCGCGGGGTGCGAGTAGAACCAGAACAGGTTCTGCCACATCAGCGGATCGCCGCCGGCCGAGGCAGTAAAGAACAGGGTGCCGAGCACCCGGCTGAAGATCAGCATGAACAAGGCCGCGGAGAGGATCGGCGTGCCCATGAGGATGATGATCGACGTGGAGACGACCGCCCAGGCCATCAGCGGCAGGCGCATGAGCGTCATGCCCTTGCAGCGCATATTGAAGATGGTGACCAGGAAGTTGATCGCGCTGAACATCGACGAGAAGCCGATGAACTGGAGCGCAAGCGCCCACAGCGTCTGCCCGTTGGGGGTAGTCAGGCTCAGCGGCGCGTAGGCGGTCCAGCCGCTCTCGGCCCCGCCCACCCAGAACGCGGCCAGCATCAGAAGCGCGCCCGGGATGTTCAGCCAGAACGACAGCGCGTTGAGCCGCGGGAAGGCCATGTCGCGCTGGCCCAATTGCAGCGGGATGATGAAGTTAGCGGCGCCGACAAAGGCAGGGATGATCCAGAAGAAGATCATGAACGTGCCATGCAGCGTGAAGAGCTGGTTGTAGCCGCTGCCGCTGACGAACTGCGTGCCGGGCGAGGCCAGCTCCAGCCGGATCAGCTCGGCCAGCAAGCCGCCCACCATGAAGAAAATAAAGGCAAACGCAATGTACTGGATGCCGATTACTTTGTGATCGGTATTGAAGGTGAAGTAATCCTGCCACTTCACCGCGCCGTGGCGCACGAAGCCGCGCCGATCCGCCGGCAGTTCGGGGGCTACATCAATCGCTCCCATCGTCGCTTCACCTCACTTCATCTGTGCGAGATAGTTGACGAGTGCATCGAGATCCGGCTGAGCGAGGCGCTGCCCGTAATCCTGGGGCATCACATTGGCCGGGAAATTGGGAACCACGTAGGCGTTCGGCTTGACGATCGACTCGTGAATGTACTCCTCCACGGATCTGCCCGCTTCCCGCGTCCCTGCGACGGAGGCGATGCCGTCCAGCTTTGGGCCGATCGCGCCGGCAGCCCCGGCGTCCTGAAGTGCATGGCAAGCATTGCACCCGCTGGCGTTGAAGACCTGGCGTCCGCGCGTGAGCGGATCGGCAGGATTGGCCGCAGCCTGCGCGGCAGCCTTCTGCTGACCGGCCAGCCAGGCGCGGAAGTCGGCGTCCGATTGTACAACTACTTGTGAACGCATCACCGCGTGACCCGCGCCGCACAGCTCCGTACAGACGATCGGGAAGGAGCCGGTCTCCGTCGCAGTGATACGGGTTTCCGTGACCCGATCGGGCATCACGTCCTTCTTGATACGCATTTCGGGCACCCAGAAGGCGTGGATCACGTCGTTCGACCGCATCTTGAGTTCGATCTGGCGGTCGACCGGAATGTGCAGCTCGGTGGATGTGACGTCGGCTTCGGGGTAATAGAACTGCCAGGCAAACTGGAAAGCTTTGACCTCGACGGGCATTGCGTCGGGCGCGCGCTGGTCGAGAACCCCCAAGGTGCGGTAGCTGACAAAGCCGATAAAGAAGATGGTCAGTGCCGGGATCAGGGTCCAGAAGAACTCGAGTTTGTTGTTGCCGCGGATGGCCGGGCCATCCGTGTCGTCACCCGGCTGGCGCCCGAAGCGCACGATGGCGTAGAGCAAGGACAACTCGACGATCACGAACACGACGGTGGCGATGCCCAGAGTCAAGCCAAACAGCTGGTCGATCGCCGTCCCCTGTTTCGACGCCGCGTTGTTGAGGAGGGGATTGTTGATGCCGACCACAAGCCCGGCAACGACGGCCAGGATGCCAATGACGATAGCGACGAGGCGGCTCGTGGTGTCAAACATCACCGGCTGGCGGCCGGACGCATCGGGACGGGCTGCATGAGACATGGCGCGCCTTCTCCAGAAGAACAGTTACCTGACGAGTCGACAGCGGTGCACCGAAAGAACAAGGGCCAGTAAGTGAACCTTAAGCCTGGGTGAATAGCAACACTAAGTGAAAAGTAACACTCTGGAAAGACGTGGTGCAGTGATGCACGACACTATTAACTCTACCGCCTTATGACGCGGCTTGTCAAGTGCTTGTCGCGCCTTGGGACGCGTTTCGGTTACCGGGTGGAAGCACGCTTCCGCCGCCGTGCAGCGTGAAACCCGGTCAGACGCGTGGCGGGCGGCCAGCGGGCTTGCCGGGTCGCGTGCGCTGGTGGTAATACGCAGCGTAGCCTCCGACGGCGATGACCGCAAACGCAAACCATTGGATCGCGTAGAAAAGGTGCGAGCCTTCATCCAGGCTGATATCGGGCTGCGGCTTGGGGAAGAAACGCGGGGTCTGGCCCGGAGGCACCTCCTCCTCCAGGTAGACAGCCAACAAGGCGTATGGCAACTGCTGCCGGATCTTGGGCAAGTCGACCCGGTGCCAAGCATCGACCCGGTTATCGAGCGTAGGCAGTGGGTCGACCGGCGAAATGGAGCCCCGCCGCGTCTCGCTCTGGCGCAAGACGCCCGTCACCTCGACCTCGCCCGACGCGTTGTGGTACTCGGCACGCTGGGCGGGCGCAGCCGCATCGTACGGGATCCAGCCGCGGTCCACGAGAATGGCGACGGGCGCGCCTCGCCCGTCGTCACTGCCGGTGATGCGGAGCGGGACGAGCACGTGAACCCCGGGGAGCTCGTTCCAGGTGCGGTTCCGCAGCACGATCTCCCGATCGTAGTCGTACACGCCGCGCACGGTCGCCCGCCGCAGGTCCGCATCGACAGGGTCGAGGATCTCGCCCGTAACATTGAGTGCGGGCTGCTCCAGGCGGGCCAGGATGTGAGCGTTGGCTGCCAGCCGCTGGCTACGCCGCTGAAGCTGCCAGCCGCAGAGCACGAGGAACAGAATCGCGGCCAGCGCGACAAGGATGGTGCTGATGAGCCAGCGGCCCCGAAAAGGCGAGGTCACGGTTGGGGAACCTGCGGCGCGGCCAGCCGGCCGTCGAGCCCCAGGTCGCCGGCGACCAGCTTCATCCCCTCCAGTACGATCCGGACGTGCTCCCAGAGGTCCAGGCCAAGCTCGGCCGCCCCCTGCTCGATGTCGGCCCGGTTAACCGCCGCCGCGAAGAGCTTGTCCTTCCACTTCTTCTTGACGGAGCTCACCTCCACGTCGCGGAGGTCCTTGCTCGGCCGCACGTACGCCACGGCCATGATCAGCCCGGTGAGTTCGTCGCTGGCATACAGGGCGGAGGCGAGCCGAGTGCGCCGGGGGACGCCAAGGTACGGCGCATGGCCGGCCACCGCCTCGATCATCGCCTCGGGATATCCCCACTCGCGAAACATGCGGAGCGCGGTCCGGGGATGGCCGTTGACCTGGTCGTCCATGTCGGGGAAACGCTCGAAGTCAAGATCGTGCATCAGCGCGGTCACGCCCCAGAACGCTTCATCTTCACCGAAGTACCGTGCGTACGCCCGCACCGCAGCTTCCACTGCCAGCACGTGCTTGCGCAAGCTGTCGCTCTGAATCCACTCCTGGACGATGGCCCAGGCGCCCGCCCGATCTGGCAGACCCATTTTTCCCTCGCATTCCATACACCGATGATGCGGCCCGAGCCGTCACGCTCACCTGCGCCGGCCCCAGCCGACCAATCCCCCAGATACCGTCAAATGCCCGATGGCACGTCGTGTAACAGATCATATAATAAAGGTGCGTTTGCACAAAGGGCGAACGCAATATTTCAATGATCGGGAACTGGCGAAGGACCTGAGCCAGGGGCCAAACAACCAGAATGCAGACCCTGCCCGCCTCATCTCAAGCGGCCACCGCAGCGCGGCCATTGCCACGCTTTTCTACCATACGTGCGCGCGTGCTGGCCGTGGTCTTGCTCACCCTGCTGCCCGCATTTGCGCTCATCATCTTTAACGCGGTGGACGAACGCTCCCGGGCCATGGATGTCACGCGCCAAAGTGCGCTCTCGACAGTGCGCCTGGTCGCCGCCGAGCAATCTCAGCTCATTTCCGGCACCCGACAGCTGATGCAGGTGATCGCCAGCTCCGACCAGGTGCTGAACGGCGACGCGGCCACCTGCGAGGCTTACCTCAACCGCATCTACGAGACGGCCCAAGGCTACCGCGGCCTCAGCGTGGCCCGGCCGAACGGCGACGTCTATTGCACGGCGCCGCGCCGCCCGCTCACGCAGACGCTCAACACTGCGCACCGCTCCTACTTCCAAAAAGTCCTGGCGACGGGAAGCTTCGCAATCGGCGATTTCCAGGTCGGCCAGGTTACCGGGATACCCAACATCTCCTTCGGCTATCCCGTGCTTGACGAACAGGGCGAGATCAAAGCAGTGGTGTGGGCCGCGCTCAGCATCGAGCGTCTGAATGATCTGGCCCAGAACTGGCACCTGCCGGCGGGCACGTCGGTCGTTCTGATGGACAGCCAGGGGACCGTCGTCACCCGCTTCCCGCAGTGGCAGGATTGGGTGGGCAAACAACTGGCGACCAGTCCGCTCTTTGCACACATGCTGGCCAACACCGAAGGCACCTCGCGTCTGCCGGGGCTCGACGGTGTGGACCGCTGGTTCGCCTTTACCACAGTTGGCGCGGAGCCACTCCAAGTTGGGACGGGCAGTAGTCCTGCCCACTCCGTGCTGTACCTGGCGGCGGGGTACTCAGACGCCGCTTTTATGCAGGACGTAAACGGCCGGCTGATGCTGAGCCTCGCAACACTCGGCCTGCTCTCCGTTCTGAGCGTGACCATTGCATACGGAATGACCGACTGGATGATCGGGCGGCGTGCGCGACAGATCATGACGACGACACGCGCGAGCTGCAGCGCGGCAACTGGGCCGCGCGCACGCACCTCACCTATCTAGACGGTGAGTTGGGCGAACTGGGGCATACCCTCGACGAAATGGCTGACGACCTGCGCGAGCGCGACCTGAAGCTGCAAACCATAAACGCCGAGCTCGAAGAACGGGTCGAAGCGCGGACATTGGAACTGGCGACCGCAAATGGCCAGCTCCGCGCCTCGCAAAACGCGCTCCACCGGCTGTCACAGGACCTGCTCGACCTTTCGGAGCAGGAACGCACCCGGGTGGCCGAGGACGTCAGCGAGCGCCTGGGCCAGGGCCTGACGGGCATCAAAATGGACCTGTCGATCGCCCAGCGCCTGCTGGCCGCGCAGCGTGACGAAGAGGCGCTTGCTCACGTCCAAGCCGCAGTGCGCACGCTCGACGGCATCGTCCAGGCTGCGAGGCAAATTGCGGCTGATCTTCGTCCGAGCGTGTTGGACGACTTTGGGCTGACTGCGGCAGTTGAGGGGCAATTGGGCGAGTTCCAACGACAGACAGGGATCGAAGTCGAGCTTGAAGCCGACGTGGACGAGCGGCGTGTGGACGGCGCCACCGGCACGGCCGCCTTCCGCGTACTGCAGGAGGGACTGACGAACGTCGTGCTGCATTCACACGCCACGTCTGTCAAGGTTCTTATGCGAACTCACAACGATGAATTGTCGTTAATTGTGCAGGATAACGGGGAAGGGTTTGAGCCGGGCGACCTGCTCAAACCGCAGTCCCTCGGCGTGCTGAGCATGCGCGAACGCGCCATGCAGCTTGGCGGGGCGCTCAGCGTGAGGGCAGCGCCGAGCAACGGGACGACGCTGACGCTGACGCTGCCCGTTTCAGGCGGCGCAGCCTTGGGGAGCGAAACGGAATGATCAGAGTACTTATGGCAGACGACCATGCGATTGTCCGCCGCGGCTTGCGCCAAATTCTGAATGAAGGCAGTTCGACGTGCCAGGTGGACGAGGCGAGCACCGGACAAGAGGTGCTCAAGAAGGTCTATGACGGCGCGTTCGACATTCTTGTGCTCGACATTTCCTTGCCCGACCGCAATGGGCTGGAATTGGTGCGTGAGATCAAGAGTGTTAAGCCCGCGTTGCCCATCCTCATGCTCAGCGTCCATCCCGAGGAGCAGTACGCTATTCGGGCGCTCAAGGCCGGCGTGGCGGGGTACTGTAACAAGGAAAGTGCGCCCGAGCAGCTCGTGCAGGCGATCGAGCGAATCGTGGCCGGCGGCCGCTATATCAGCCCGACGCTGGCCGAGACCCTGGCAGCGAATGTCGGCGGCGACAGCGAGCGGGCCCCTCACGAGGCCCTGTCCGATCGGGAGTTCACGGTGCTTCTGCGCATCGGCGCGGGGAAATCCGTGAGCGAGATTGCGGACGAACTGGGGTTGAGCGTCAAGACTGTGAGCACGTATCGGGCACGGATTCTGGAAAAAATGAACATGGGAACCAATGCCGACCTGATTAGGTATGTAATCGATCATCAGCTGGTGTGAATCGAACGTAGATTAGACTGCCTGGACGAGCTGTCAGCTTTTCCGGGGCGGGCGCGGGATCAATCGGATCAGTTCAGTCAGCGTGTATTGTGTAGTGGTGTAGTGAGTGAGTGCTATGGGCAAGTTGAGTCGAATTGATGGATCGAACGGGAATGGGCACGAGGCTGCGGCGCCTTTGATCGGTCGAGCCTTTTGCCGGCTGGACGCCGCGGCGGGTGATTACCGCCACCCTCATCGTCCTGGCCATCGCGGCCGGGTTCCTCCTCCTGTTTCGCTTTTACATGGTCGTGTTTCTGTTCCTCGTCGCCGTCATGCTCGGGACCGCGACGAAGCCCGCCGTGGGTTGGCTGGAACGCCGCGGCATCCGCTCTGAAATTGGGCTGATCCTGGTCTATATTGCCTTATTGGCGCTGCTGGGCCTCTTTCTCCTGCTGATTGTCCCCATGTTGGCAGGGCAGGTATCAAGCGTTGTCGACAAGCTTCCGGAACACTATCGCGAGCTGCGGCAGGGCTTGATCGACTCTGATAACCGGTTCATCCAGCGGCTGGCGCTGGGCCTGCCTCTCACCATGGCGTTCTCATTGTCGCCCGCCGCAGCACCGGCGCCCACCGACAACGCTGCCCTCGCTGCGATTGGCCCCGCGCTGCAGGTTTTCGGTGGGCTCGGCAGGGTGCTCTTTGTGATCATCGCGATCTTGGTCCTCGCCTATTACTGGGTGCAGGAAGGCGAGGTCCTCATACGGCGGGTGGTCCTGATGTTTCCCCCGGAGCGCCGCGAACCGGCCCGCACGCTCTACGGCGAGCTGGAAGGGAAGGTGTCGGGCTATTTCCGCGGCCAGGCGATCCTGTGCCTGGCCGTCGGGCTCCTGGTGCTGATCGGGTACCTCATCATCGGGCTGCCGTACGCCCTCGGTCTCGCCCTGATCATGGTGGTTTGCGAGGCGATCCCCATGATCGGGCCACTGCTCGGCGCCATCCCTGCGATGATCGTCGCCCTGACGCTGGCCCCCGACAAGATCGTGGCGACGGCGATCGTGATCTTCGTGGCGCAGATGTCTGAGAACCATCTCCTCGTGCCGCGCATCATGGACCGATCGGTCGGCGTCAACCCGATCATCACGATCCTCGGCATCGCAGCATTCGGTGCGCTGTTCGGGTTCGCCGGTGCGCTGCTGGCCGTGCCGCTGAGCGCGATGGTCCAGATCATCGCCGCACCGCGATGTTCCGGGCCCCCGCATCCGCAGCCGATGAGGTGGGGCGGGGCCGGGCAAGCATCCTGCGACTCGCCGCGCAGGAACTCGTGCAGGACGTCCGCAAGTCATTCGCACGCCGAGCCCGAGACATCCACGCTGGTGGACCCGGACGTCGAACGCGCCGAAGATTTGTTGGAGGCGATCGCAGTCGATCTCGACAAGATGCTGACCGACTCGGAAGGGGAGGAGACGGCATGAAACGTTTCGCCATCTCCGTTGCGCTCGTCTTTGCGATCCTCCTGTTGGCCGTGGTGCTCTGGCGCATCTCGACCATCGTGTTTGTCTTTATCGCGTCCTTGGCGATTGCGGCGGCCACGCGCGGCCCGATCGAAAGACTCATGGACTACCGCCTGCCGCGGCCGCTTGCCGTGCTCGTCGTATACGGCGCCATGGTCGCGCTGCTGCTCGCGCTGGGCTACTTTGTGTTTCGCACCCTGGGCCGCGAGTTAGGCAATATCTCCGAAGATCTCACCACGATCTACCGGACCGTGGCCATTCGCTGGGGCGGCGGCGTGCTGCAGAACTCGCCTGCCCTGGCGGCCCGTCTGCCCACGCCGGAACAGCTCGGCCAAATGCTCGCGGCCGGCCAGTTTTCTGGGCTGGTCGGCCAACTCGTGGGGTTCACGTCGGGCATCGCCGATTTTCTGACCCACGCCGGTATTGCGCTGGTGGTCAGCATCTACTGGATTTCCGACCGGCTGCACTTTGAGCGGCTGCTGCTTTCGCTGCTGCCCGCCACCCAGCGCACCCGGGCGCGGGCCATGTGGCGCACGCTCGAGGAAGGGGTGGGCGCATACCTGCGGAGCGAGCTGGCGCAGGGTGTGCTGGCGGCGATCTTGCTGGCGCCAGCCTTTGCACTGCTCGGCCTGCGCTACCCGGTCTTCTGGGCCCTCGTCGGCGCACTGCTTTGGTTCATTCCGCTCGTGGGTGCGCTGATCTTCCTGGTGCCCTTGTGGTTGATCACGTGGGTCCAGAATGGGGCGGGGATTGCCACCGGCGCGGTAGTCTACAGCATGGTGGTCTTCACGTTCCTCGAGCTCGTGGTCGAGCGCCGCCTGGTCACGCCTGAGGGGCGCAGCAACATCCTGGTGCTGCTGGTCATGCTGGCGATGGGCGAAGCCGCGGGCCTGGTCGGTCTTCTGCTCGCGCCGCCGGTCGCCATGGCGGTGCACATCTTCATCACACAGCTGATCACCCCTGCCATGGCGACGAACGTGCCCGAGGCGCTCTCGCCCACGGTCGAGCAGTTGGAGACGCGCCTCGACGAGGTGCGCGGGCTGGTCAGCGGGTTGGAAGCGGGCACCGCGCCTCGGTTGGCGAACATGACCGAGCGGATGGGCGAACTACTGCAAAAGGCCCGCGAGGAGGTGGGCGACGCGGCATAGTGGGGCTGGCATCATGTAGGACTGCGGCGGCCTGCGCGATCGCCCTTGTCCTACAGGCGTTAACAATACGCACTGATACGAGCCTCGCGACGAATGGAGTAGACTTGGGAATCCTGATTGAAGCTAGGAAAGGATGATTGAGATGAACGACGACGTACTGGGTGGAATGTGGAAGCAGATTAAGGGGAGCGTGAAATCGACATTCGGCAAGCTGACCGACGACGATCTCACCGAGATCGAAGGCAACTCGGACAAGATGGTCGGCAAGTTGCAGGAACGCTACGGTTATTCCCGAGCGGACGCGGAGCGTGCGTGGAACGACTTCCGGGCCGGCGCAAACAGCAAGTCGGACCAGGCCGCGGCTGAAAAGCACCTCGACAAAGCGGCCGACGAAGCCGGCGACGCGATCGACGACGCCAAGAAGGGTCTGCGCCGCGCGCTGGACTGATAGAAAAGCGAGCCGGACGCCGAATGATTAGCCCGAGGCACGGGGCGGCTAGGCCTGCCCGCGGCCTCGGGCCGGCCATGCGGCGTTTGCCTCTTAACTAAAGAGTCAAATCACGAACCGGGTTTCCCCTGCCGGCGCGCCGGCGGACGAAACCCGGTTCTTCTTCATCTGCCCCGTAGGTCTGGCCTTAGCGCACTTCCCGCACCCTGGCGTCCGTTCTTCGCACTCTTCGCGCTTCGTGAGCTTCGTCCACCTTGGCGCCTTCGCGTTCCAGAGCGCCCGCGTTCGCGAAATCTTGCACCGCCCTCCTCCGCTCGCGCGAATTCTACCACTTTGCTTGCATTGCGATAGAATACACGACGCCGGCTATGTCTGCCGCTGCGAACCCCCCGGTTCAAGGAAGATATCATGCGCCCACCAGTCACCCTCAAAGTGTTCAGCCTTGCGCTGACCCTGATGCTGTTGATGACCAGCGTGCCCGTGCTGGCCGCACCGCCCACGCCGGCCGCCGAAGCGCCGGTTGGCTCGCGTCTCGCGCTCGCCCGCCTCGAATCACAGGTTGGGGACGTAGAGGTCAGCGTCAAACGCGGCCTCAACACGGCGTCGTTCGTGGGCCTGCCCCGCAACGGACCTGCCGTCGACCTGGGCGGCCTGACACCTCGCCAGCAGGCCATGTCCTTCTTCTCCGAGTACGGCAGCCTGTTCGGCATCCGCGACGCGGGGGCCGAACTCACCCCTAAGCCCGCCGCGGGCGACCTTGCCGGCGGCAGCCACCTCCCATTCGCTCAGACCTACCGCGGCCTGCCCGTCTTCGGGGGCGAACTGCGCGCGCACTTCGGCGGCGATGGCCGGTTGGTGGCAGCGAACGGCGCGTTTGTGCCCGATATCGCCGTGAGCACGGCGCCCGGGTTGACGCCCGAGCAGGCGGCCGAGGCTGCGCTTGCGTCCGTCAAGGCTGCCAATCAGGACGTCATACGGCAGGACTTCGCCGTGACCGCTTCTGAACTCCTCATCTACCGGACCGGGCTCGTGCAGGGTGTGCCGGGCGAGAGCTACCTGGCGTACCGGGTGGAAGTGAGCAACGGCGCCGACGTGCGCGACCAGGTTTTCGTCGACGCTCAAACGGGAACGGTGCTTGACCGGTTCCCGATGATGGACAACGCGCTGTACCGCGAGTTGTACAGCCCCACCCTCGTCCCGGCCAACCTTAAGTGGAAAGAGGGGGACCCGTGGCCAACCGATACCGAGTATCAGAGTATCCTCAACGGTACGGGCGAAGCGTACAACCTATTCGGCAGCATGACGAACGGCGGCTGGCTGTCGTACAACAGCCTGGACGCGGTGATGAAGTCGATCGCCAAATACAATCCGGGAGGCGGCTACTGCCCGAATGCGAGTTGGAACGGCGTCAACACCCAGTTCTGCACAGGCGTGAGCGGTGACGACACCGTTGCCCACGAGTGGGGCCATGCCTACACCGAATACACGCACAACCTGATCTATGCGTGGCAGCCGGGCGCCCTGAATGAATCCTACTCGGATATCTGGGGTGAAACGGTCGACCTTCTTAACGGCCGCGGGAAGGATACGCCGGCTGGACTGCGGACGACCGACGGCTTGGCGTGCTCGCAGGTGGCGTGCGGGTCAGCGGCGCCGAAGACTGACAACACCTACCGCTGGGTTTCGGGCGAGGACGATCCGGGCTTCCGCTGCCCGATCCGCGATATGTGGCGACCCGACTGTTACAGCGACCCGGGCAAGGTCGTCTCGACCAACTACACGTGCACCACGGCCGACGGCGGCGGCGTGCACTCGAACTCGGGCGTGCCTAACCACGGCTTTGCGCTCACGGTCGATGGCGGTACGTACAACGGGCAGACCATCACCGGACTCGGCCTGACCAAGGCGGCACACCTCTACTGGCACGCGCAGCGCTTCTACCAGACCAACACGACCGACTTCGCCGACCATGCTGACGCGCTGGCGGCTTCGTGTCAAGACCTGAAGGGCCAGCCGCTGTACGACCTCAAGACGACCGGCCCCGCCACCTGGGGCGCGGCCACGGCCGCGATCACGCAGACGGACTGCGACCAGTTGCCCAAGGTTGCGCTGGCCGTCGAGTTCCGCACCGCGCCAAGCTGTAGCTTCACGCCGATGTTCAACCCCAACCCGCCGGCCCTGTGCACGAACGCCGGCGACAGCCCACAGAATCACTTGTTCCAGAACTTCGAGTCGGGCCTGGGCGGTTGGACCACGCAGCAGACGCCGGTGCACCCCGATACCTGGCAAGACCGCCCGTGGACTGTGAAGACGAACGCGCCCGACGGTCACCCCGGCCAGGTTGCCTTCGGCCCAGACCCCGTGGTGGGCGACTGCGCGAACGACATGGAGAACGGGGTGACGTCGCTGCTCAGCCCGGTTATCACCATCCCGGCGGGCGCCGCGGCGCCCGTAAAGATGGCATGGGATCACCTGGTCTCGATGGAGATCGACTACGACGGCGGCAACCTGAAGGCCAGCGTCAACGGCGGTGCGTGGACGCTCGTGCCGGCGTCCGCGTTCACCTTCAACCCCTATAACTCAGCACTTGCGACCACCAACAACGACGATCCAATGGCCGGACAGGCCGCCTGGACCGGCGGCGACGGCGGCGCAGTGAGCAGCAAGTGGGGGCAAAGCCAGATCGACCTGTCCAAGATCAGCGTCGACCCCGGCGACACGGTCCAGTTCCGCTGGGACGTCGGCTCGGACGGCTGCAACGGGTGGGACGGATGGTACATGGACGACGTGCGGGTCTACTCCTGCGCACCGTGCGTGACGCCCAACATCCCGGCAGGGCTGGGCATCACGGCGCCCAATGCGACCACGGTCAACCTGGCCTGGTCGGCCGCGACCGGCGCCAGCCAGTACGAAGTGTGGACCTCGCAGAACGCGCCCTATTTCGACATCACGGGCAAGTCCTGTGCCAGCCCCGCACCCTACCAGTGCTCGACTACCGCGGGCACGGCCTACAGCGCGGCCGATCTCGGCAACGCGGCGGTCAACCACAACTACGTCGTGCGCGGGGCCAACAGCTGCGGGCAGGCATCGGGCAACTCGAACCGCGTTGGTGAGTTCGATTTCAGCCTGGTCAAAGGCGGATAAAGTCGCCGGCAGGGGATGATTCACCACAAAGACACGAAGACACGAAGTTGCGCTGAAACACTGTACTGAGCTTCGTGGCTTGGTGTCTTTGTGGTTAAGCCCCGGGCACAAACAGGCAGCAGGAGTTGATCGGTGGACGTTCGAGCATATAACAAAGAGGCCTGGGACCGCCAGGTGGCGGAAGGCAACCCGTGGACCTTGCCCGTCACGGCCGAGACGATCGCCGCGGCCCGACTCGGCCGGTGGAGCGTGGTGCTGACCGCGGTCAAGGAGGTCCCCGCGGCCTGGTTTCCCCCACTCGCGGGGCTCGAAGTCCTCGGACTGGCGTGTGGCGGGGGACAGCAGTGCCCGATCTTCGCAGCCGCGGGTGCAAACGTCACCGTCCTGGACAACTCGCCGGCGCAGCTGAGCCGGGACCGCGAAGTGGCGCAGCGCGAGGGCCTTCGCCTCCGCACCGTGGAAGGTGACATGGCGAACCTTTCGGCGTTCGCCGACGAATCGTTCGACCTGGTGTTTCACCCGGTTTCGAACGTGTTTGCCGCGGACGTGCGGCCGGTCTACCGCGAGGCAACCCGCGTGCTGCGCCCGGGTGGCGTGCTGCTGGCCGGCTTTATGAACCCCGACGTATACATCTTCGACCGCGATGCAATCGACCGCCGGGGCGTGCTGCGCGTCAAGTACAAGCTGCCCTACACCGATGCCCGGGACCTGCCGAAGGGCGAGCTGCAAGCCATGTTCGAGAAGGGCTGGCCGCTCGAGCACAGCCATTCGCTCGAGGACCAGATCGGCGGGCAGTGCGACGCGGGGCTGCAGGTGACCGCGTTCTACGAGGACCGTTACGCGCCAGAATCGGGCGACATCCCCTCGCGCTACATGCCGTGCTTCTACGCGACGCGGGCGGTGAAACGGTAGATCACCACAAAGTCACGAAGACACAAAGCTCACCGAGCACTTGGTGAACCTCGGTGTCCTGGTGCCTTTGTGGTAGGCCAGCGTTCCGGAGGGGAGCCATGTCCCGCATTTCTGAGTATCGAGCCGAACTGCGCGGGTTGACCGACTGGGACCCTTACCTGCTGGCACACTCCGGTCTGCCCGGCCCGCGCGGCAACCTGGAGCTCGCCCACGCCGTTGCGCAGGAAGGCACGGAGGAGCAGTTCCGGCGCTGGGCCGCGCTGACGCCCGAAGCGGCGCCCGAGAACACTCCCCAAGCATTTCTCGCGTTCTGCGGGGTGCTAGGCCTCGGCGCCATCCTTGCCCGCCGGCAAGGGACCAGCGCGGCCGAGACCTCTCCCTTGCAGGCTCTGCGCACCCTTGCCTCTGACCCGCGTTGGCGCATTCGGGAAGCGGTAGCCACCGGGCTGCAGCTGTGGGGCGACGCCGACATGCCGGGTCTACTCGCCGAAATGGCCGAGTGGGCCGGTGGAGGGTACTACGAGCAGCGGGCCGCGGCCGCCGCCCTGTGTGAGCCACGCCTGCTCGCAGCTCCCGAAACAGCCGCGTCGGTCCTCGAGATCCTCGATCGCATGACTGAAGGGATTGCGGCGGCTCCGGCCGCCGACCGCAAGTCCGAGCCGTTTCGCACCCTCCGCCAGGCGCTGGGCTACTGCTGGAGCGTCGCCGTCGCCGCCGACCCGGCGGGCGGACTGCCGCTGATGGAACGCTGGGTGATCCACCCGGACCTTGACGTGCGCTGGATCATGCGGGAGAATCTCAAGAAGAAACGCCTTGCCGAGTTTGTGAGCGGCGCGCCGCAACTCAAGCCACGAGAATAGGGAGACCATGAAACCCGCTTTCGACACGTACTATAAATATCAGGCGCTGAGTGAAATCCTCAGCACGCTCGCCGCCGAGCATCCCGCCATCATGGCGCTGAGCACCCTTGGCAAGTCGCACGAGGGGCGCGACATCCCGCTCGTCATCCTGACCAACCAGGCGACGGGGCCTGACCTTGAGAAACCCGGGTTCTACGTCGACGGCAATATCCACGCCACCGAGTTGACCGCGTCTGTGGCCACCCTTTACCTCGTTAACCGCCTCGTGCAAAGCTATGGGTCCGACGCCAAGATCACCCGCATCCTCGACGAACAGGTGGTGTACGTGGTGCCGCGGCTCAACCCGGACGGTGCGGAAGCCGCGCTGGCGGATCGGCCCCGCTTCGTCCGCTCGGGAACCCGGCCTTACCCCTATGCCGAGAAGCAGGAGGGCCTGCACGAAGAAGACGTCGACGGCGACGGCCGCATCCTCCAAATGCGCATCGCCGACCCGACCGGCGATTGGAAGGTGTCGGACCGCGACCCGCGGCTGATGGTCAAGCGCGCGCCGGACGACGAGGGCGGGCAGTACTACCGGCTGTTCGATGAGGGGCTGCTCGAAAGTTACGACGGCGTCATGATCAAGCCCGCGCGGGCGTTTGCCGGCCTCGACTTCAATCGAAACTTTCCGGGCCAGTGGCGCCCCGAGGGCGAACAGGTGGGCGCGGGCGCCTATCCGGGTTCTGAGCCGGAAATCCGGGCAGTGGTCGACTTCATGGCGCAGCACCCCAATATCTACGGTGCACTCACCTACCACACCTTCTCCCGCGCGATCCTGCGCCCCTACGGGACGAAGAGTGACGACGAGATGGACACGCAGGACAAGTGGGTGTTCGAGGCCATCGGCGAGCGGGGCACCGAGCTCACGGGCTATCCCTCGGTCTCGGTCTACCACCATTTCCGCTATCACCCGAAAGAAGTCATCACGGGCGTTTTCGACGATTGGCTCTTCGACCACAAAGGCATTTTTGCGTACACCGTCGAGCTGTGGGACCTGCCCACGGCGGCAGGCGTCGAAGAGAAAAGCAAAGACAAAAAGTTCATGGATTGGTTCCGCAAGCACCCGGCGGCAGACGACCACAAGATCCTCGACTTTGTGGCGCAGCACGCGCCCGACGCCCTCGTGCCGTGGTACGCCTTCGCTCATCCCCAGCTAGGCCCGGTTGAGCTGGGCGGCTGGAACCCGATGTACAGCTGGCGCAACCCGCCCCACTCCCTGCTGGAAGCCGAGGTGGCGCCGCAGTCAGACTTCGCCATCGCCTTTGCTTCGCTGGCGCCGCGGCTCCGCTGGCGTGACGTCAAGGTAACCCCCCTGGGCGAGGATGCCTACCACATCCTGGCGGTGGTCGAAAACGCCGGTTTTCTGCCGACCTATGTGTCACAGCGCGGCGCTGACGATGAAGGCCGTGCGCCCTGTGCGACTGGAAATCGAGCCGGGAGAAGGCGTAGAGCTGGTGGGCGGCAAGCAGAAGACCGAAATCGGCCAACTCGAAGGCCGGTCAAACAAGCTCGACGTGGCCGAACTCTGGGCCGCCTCGCCGACCGACAACCGCGGCAAGGCCGAGTGGGTCGTGCGGGCCAAACCCGGCGCCACTGCCGTGCTGTCTGCCGTCAGCGAACGCGGCGGGACCACCAGGCACACCGTGCATCTCGGCTAAGCGGATGCGAGCAGCAGATCCCCTGGCGACTGCAGCGCCTGAACCGCGCGGTGAGACAGCTCCCACGCGTGCCGAGACCTGGCTGCTGCTCGCTATCTCCGCGGCTCGCGCTGCTGCTTCGCGGCTGGGCGATCGGGTCCAAGGCGCTCTGGTATGACGAAGCGGCGACCCTGGCCTTCGCCCGCGCGCCGGTGCCGCAAATCGTCGCCTTTCACTGGCAGTCGGCCTTCGAGCACCCGCCCGTCTGGGCCGTCCTGATGCACTACTGGATCGCCCTATTCGGCCAGAGCGAGGCCAGCCTGCGCTGGCCCTCGGCCCTGGCCGGGGCGGCCATGCCCTGGGCAACCTGGCTGCTGGGCAGGAACCTCTGGCCGCGGGCAAGGGTCGCCCGGCTCGCAGCCGCCCTGCTGGTCGCCATCTCCCCGATCTTCATACAGTTCGGCCAGGAAGCGCGCATGTACGCCCTGGCCGGGCTGCTCTCCACCCTCTCGCTGGCACTGCTGGTCCGGCTCATGCGCGGCATCCGGCCCGCCCTCCTCGTCTGCTTCATCCTGGCCAACTGGGTGATGGCGGCCCTGCAGTACTACTATGCGCTCCTGTTCGTCGTCGAAGGGCTGGTCCTCCTCGCGTTCCTGCCCCGCGCCCCGCGCCGGTTTGCGGCGCTCCTGGCAGCGGTGGCCGTCTCGGCAGTTCCGACTGCGCTGTGGATCGGTCTCGCGCCGGGCTTCCGTGCGACTCTGGCGACCGTGACGGGGGGAACGAGCGCGCGATCTCAGAACCGGTGGCATACCTTGCCCGTCTCTGGCGCGACTTCGGCTACGGCTCCGTGTCCTTTCAGCCCGCTCAGGCCGCGCTGAGCTACCTGCTGCTGCCCCTGTTCCTGATCGGGCTCGTCGCGGTGTTCCTCGACGTTCGAGGGCACAGCGCCGCGGATAGGGACGGGCTGGCTGCGCTGCCTCCGGTGCTCGTCGCCGCGGGGCTGCTCGTCCCGGTGCTTGCGACCGGCGTAATCAGCCTGGCCGCGCCGCTGCGCTGGTTCTTCTATTCGGCCGCGCTCGCGTGCCTGCTGCTCGGCCTGGCGGTCGAGGTGTTCTGGCGCTGGCGTGCGGGGGCCGGCCTGCTGGCCCTGATCCTGGCCGTCGCGGTTTTCGGGTGGGCCGACCGCTATTACTACGCCAGCTATCAGAAGAGCCAATACCGGGAGGCCGGCGCGGCAATTGCGGCGCGTGCACGCCCCGACGATGCGCTGGTGTTGGAGCCGCCACGACAGCACCTGCTCGCGAAGGTCTATATGCCGGCCCTGCCGCTCTATACCGTACCTGACGCCGGGCTCCCCGACTTCTGGCCCGTCACCGCGCCGCCGGTGGTGCCCCAACAGGAAGACAGCAGGCTGCGCGGCATCCTGGCCGGCCACGACAACGTCTGGCTGGTGCAGGCCGGCGAAGATGAGGTCGACAAGGGCGATTTCGTGCGCCGCTATCTCGGCGCGGTGGCCTACGAGCTGAAATGCGACCGTTACCTCGACGCGAGAGTGTGCCGTTATGTCGCGCCCGACCGGGTCACGGGAGAATCCCCGGCCCCGGTCCAGCCGGTCTTCGGCGACACCCTTCAGGCCCGGGCCGTGTCGGCCGGCCTGCTGCCCGAGGGCGACGAGACATTCGTGACGGCACAGTTTGACTGGCGGCTTGCCGCGGCCTCGCCGCGCGACTTCGTCGTCACGCTGCGCCTGCTGGATGCGGCCGGTGAGCCCGTCGCGCAGCTGGACCGCCGGCCCATTGGCGATCTGCTGCCCACCTCGACGTGGAGCGCGGGCGACGAGAAGACGGGCTACTTCGCCTTCCCGCTGCCCCAGGTCGCGCCCGGCGACTACACGCTGCGGGCCGGCGTGTACGATGCAGCCACGCTTCAGCTCGTCCCCGCCGCGGGCGGGGCAAATGAGGCCCTGGTCACGCTGGCGTGCCTGCGGGTGAAGCCGGGCCAGGCCGAAATGACGCCGTGCGCGGCAGGAGGATAACGATGCTCATCCCCTTCCATCACCTGACACCCTCGCAGTTGGCCGAGGTGATC
This sequence comes from uncultured Chloroflexia bacterium, assembly GCA_963810095.1. Classification (GTDB taxonomy): domain Bacteria; phylum Chloroflexota; class Anaerolineae; order CG2-30-64-16; family CG2-30-64-16; genus JALOOB01. The sequence goes on from CAWEMM010000006.1 coordinate 607,700, forward strand.
GCGATCTACGAGGAGGCGCTCGCCGGGCCGTGGGAGTGGCCCGCCGAGCGCCTTGCCGAGTTGGCGCGGCAGCCAGACGAACGGATACTGGCCGCAGCGGCGCTGGACGGTGACGCCGTCGCCGGCTTCATCATCGACGAGTACCTGCCCGGCGGCCGGCTGTGGTACATCCGCTACTTTGCCGTGCGGGCAAACCTGCGGGGCCAGGGTTGGGGCGAGCGCATCCTCACCGCCGCGCTGCCCCAAGGCGAAGCTGCCGCCCTGCAGCACGGACACGGGGGGATGCTCGGCGCCGTGCTGGAGGTGGAAACGGTAGACGGGCCGCCCCCCGACGCGGATCGGGAGCAGCGGGTGCGGCGCCAGCGCTTTTACCGCCGGCTCGGCGCGCTCGACACGGGCGCCCGGTTCCCGCGGTTGCCCTGGGCGCCACCCGAGATGCCCGATTTCGACCTGTTGCTGATCCCTGGGAGCGGCTGGGACGGGCAGATCGACGATGCCCTGCGTTGGCACGTCGTCCGCTCGCTCATGGTCGAAGGCTACGATGTCGCCGAAGACGAACCGTGGCTGGCCGCTGCGCTGCAGCAGTACGCCCAAGCCGCCTGAGCCGTTGCGCTCGGCCTTGCCCCTATGGTATAATTGGCCGTGCCAGGGTCGAGACGGCCCAGCTACCCGGTCTACCGCGCTCCAGCAGGACGCTCGCATGGTGGGATGCCCTGCGACAGGGCACGATTTCGGAGGGTGGAGATGGTCGAAGTAACGATTGACAGCGTGCGGGTGAGCCTCATGTCGCAGCACCGGATTGTGGTGCTGAAGGAGACGGGCTCCACGCGCTTCTTGCCTATCTGGATCGGCCCGTTCGAGGCCGATGCCATCACGATTGAGCTGCAGAGCGTCGAAGTGGCGCGGCCCCTCACGCACGACTTGCTGAAGGCGACGATCGAGCAGCTCGGCGCGGAAATCATCGAAGTCTCTATCACCGACCTGCGCAGCGACACGTTCTACGCCGAAATCTCGCTGCGCCTGAACGGACGCCGGCTCGCCGTCGATGCCCGGCCAAGCGACGCTATTGCCTTGGCGGTCCGCGCCCGGGTGCCTGTCTACGTCTCGAGCGAGGTGATGGAGCAAGCCGGGATCACCCCGGAGGAAGACCTGGAGGGCAGTGCGCTGCCGCCGAGCGCAGAACAAGCGGTCGAGCCGACGCCGCCCGAGGCATTCCGCGATTTCCTTGAAGGTCTGGATCTGACCGGGCTGGATTAGGCAGGCAGCCGGGTTTCCGGCATGAGTTCAGGCGCAACCCTTTTCGACAAGCCGGCTTCCGAGCCGGCTTCTTAGTCGCATCACAGATCGTGAGTCCAACGCGTGGATAAGCTCGACAAGACCGTCCCTGCCAATCCCGAAGCCGAGGAAGCTGTCCTCGGTTCACTCCTCATCGACCCCGACGGCGTGCTCAAGGTGGCGTCCTTCCTCGAGGCGGAGGACTTCTACCGCGAGCGCAACGGGTGGATCTACCGCGCCATCCTCGACCTGCACGAGCGACGGGAGCCGGCGGACTTCGTCACCCTCTGCGACGAGCTCGAGCGCAACAACCTGTTACAGGAAGTCGGGGGCGCGGCGTACATCACGCAGCTCGTTAACAACGTCCCGTCGGCCGCGTACGTGGAGCACTATGGGCACATCGTCGAGCGGACCTCGACACTGCGCCGGCTGATCGACGCGGCCGGACAGATCGCTGGGCTGGCGTACGAGGAGGCACAGGAGGTCGACGAGATCGTCGACCGCGCCGAACAGATCGTCTTCAACGTCGCGGAGCGCCGCATCCGCCGCGACCTGGTGCCTGTCCGGCAGGTCATGCACGACGTCGTGGACCGGATCGACTACCTGCACCGCCACCAGGGCCAGATCCTCGGCGTGCCAAGCGGATTTACACAGCTCGACCGCCTCCTGGGCGGCTTCCAGAAGTCCGACCTGATCATCCTGGCTGCCCGGCCCGCGGTGGGCAAGACCTCGCTCTCGCTCAACTTCGCGCTCAACGCGGCACGTAAGTTCCGCAAAGTCGTCGCCTACTTCAGCCTCGAGATGAGCTCTGAGCAGCTGGTGCAGCGTCTCCTGGCCATGGAGACGGGCATCGACCAGCAGCGCCTGCGCAAGGGAGAGATCGAGGACCACGACTGGGACATGATCATGCTGGCCGCGGGCGAGCTGTCGGGCACGATGCTGCACATCGACGACACGCCGGCCATGTCTGCCCTCGAGCTGCGCACGAAAGCGCGGCGGCTGCAGGCCGAACATGGGCTGGACCTGGTCGTGGTCGACTATCTGCAGCTCATGCGGGGCGACAACAAGAGCGAGAATCGGGTGCAGGAGATCAGCTACATTTCCCGGGCGCTGAAAGGACTCGCGCGCGAGCTCGAGTGCCCTGTCATCGCCTTGTCGCAGTTGTCCCGGGCCGTCGAATCGCGCTCAGACCATAAGCCGATGCTATCGGATCTTCGTGAGTCTGGCTCCATCGAGCAGGACTCGGATATTGTTATGTTCATTTATCGTGAAGATATGCAGAAAGAGAACAGCGACAAGAAAAACATCGCGGACATCATCGTCGCCAAGCACCGCAATGGTCCCACCGACACGATTCCGTTGTACTTCAGGAAAGAGCTCACGAAGTTCGAAAACCTCGAGATGGTGCGGGAGCCGCTGGAGTAATGCGATGAGGGACGTGCTGCGATGAGCGAACAGATGCAGGGCTTTCCCGGCTTTCCGGCCGGCAAGATGGCGACGACGCCGCTGCCGAACCTTTTCTTCAGCGAGTTGCTGCCCCTGATCGACAACCTGGCCGAGCTGAAGGTCGTGCTGCACCTCTTTTGGCTGATCGGCAAGAAGCGCGGGGCCCTGCGCTATGCCCGGCTCGACGAGCTGCTGCATGATCGCCGCCTCCTCGAGGGGCTGGCAACGCCGAAGCTGTCGGGCGAGGCGGTGCTGGCGGATGCGCTCGAACGGGCCGTGGCGCGCGGCGCGCTGCTCCACACCGAAGTCACCCGCGGCCGCGAGACCGAGCAGTGGTACATGATCAACAGCGCGAACGGCCGGGAGGTGCTCGACCGGCTCGAGTCGGGCGAGCTCGACCTGCTGGGCGAGAGCGGCGAGGACGTTCAGTTGCAGAGCGAGCGGCCGACGATCTTCGTGCTCTACGAACAGAACATCGGCCTGCTCACCCCGATGATCGCGGACGAGCTGCGCGACGCCGAGCGGCACTTCCCTGCGGAATGGATTGCGGATGCCTTCCGCCAGGCCGTACTGCACAACAAGCGCAGTTGGAAGTATGTGCTTGCGATTCTCGAGCGCTGGCGCACGGAGGGGCGCGGGGGCACACGCCAGGAGCGTGAGCTCGACGCGTACGATGCGCCCGACGGCTACGAAGGGATTATCAAGCATTGATAGGGCGGGAGCGACAGCGATGAAGCGATTGAGTGACTTGATGGGCGACCTCCAGCCGCCACAGGGACGCGGGGCGGAGCCGGACGGGCCAAATAAGAACGAGCCGCGCATCAGCCTGCCCGAGGAAGACGTCTGTCCGATCTGTAAGGGCCGCGGCTTCGTGGTGCTCGACGTGCCCTCCGGCCATCCGGACTTTGGCAAGCTGATCGCCTGCCGGTGCACCGAGGCGCGCATCGCCCTCAACCGCAGCCGCGAGCTGCACGGCCTGAGCAACCTGGGCGGGCTGGACCGGATGACGTTCGATACGTTCCTGCCCGACGGTGTCAGCTTGCCCGAGTCCGTCCGCGCGGCGCTGCACCGGGCCTTTGATCTCAGCCTCGATTTCGCGAAACGGCCGCGGGGGTGGCTGGTGCTGCTGGGCGGCTTCGGCGCAGGGAAGACGCACCTGGCCGCGGCGATCACGAACTACAATATCGATCTGGGGCGCCCGGCGATCTTTGTGGTGGTGCCCGACCTGCTCGACCACCTGCGGGCGGCCTTCGGCCCCAGCAGCGAGAGCGGCCTGGACGAGCGACTCGATGCGATCCGCGAGACGCCGCTGTTGGTGCTCGACGACCTCGGCGCGCACCACTCCACGCCGTGGGCGCAGGAGAAGCTGTTCCAAATCCTGAACCACCGGTACAACAGTCGCCTGCCCACCGTCATCACGACGAATCAGCGGCTGGAAGAGCTGGACCCGCGGGTCGCCTCCCGCCTGGCCGATCTCGACCTGAGCCAGATCTTCGAAATCCCAGCGCCCGACTACCGGCAAGGTGGCGGGGGCGGAGGGGTGCTCGACCGAGGGGCGCGCAACCTGAGTTCGCTGGGCCTGCACGCAGATCAAACTTTCGACAATTTCTCCCTGCGCCGCCACGAGGAAATGGACGCGGCGCGCAAGGACAACCTGGCGCGCGCAGTGCACGAGGCGCGTTCGTTTGCCGAGCGCCGCGGCGGGCTGGCTCGTGCTCAGTGGGACGTACGGCTGCGGCAAGACCCACCTCGCCGCTGCAATCGCGAATTTCCAGGCGGCGGCCGGCCGGCCCACGCCCATGTTCGTCGTCGTGCCCGACCTGCTCGACCATTTGCGTGCCACCTTCAGCCCTACAGCCGGCGTGACCCTCGACCGCGTCTTCGAACAGGTCAAATCGGCGCCACTCCTGGTGCTCGACGATCTGGGCACCGAAAGCGCGACGCCGTGGGCCCGTGAAAAGCTGTTCCAGTTGCTTAATCACCGCTACGCGGCACGACTGGCGACGGTGATTACCACGACCGCACACATCGGCGACATCGAGCCCCGGCTGCAGAGCCGGATGCTGGACACCACCCGGTGCACGTTCTTTGTCATCGAGGCGCCTAGTTACCGGGGCAGCGTTTCGCAACGCAACGAAAGCAAGCCGGCCCACAGATCCCGCACGCGTGGGTAAGGGCAGAAACTGCGTTTCTGGCAGAAACTGCGTTGCTGGCAGAAGCCACGTTGCTGGCAGAAGCCACGTTGCTGGCAGAAACTACGTTGCGGACAAAAACGTAGTTTCTTGGTGTCTTCGTGCCTTTATGGTAAACTCGTCTTAGCACTCTCACATTGACATTGCGAAAAGGACCCCTTCGAATTTGACGTTTGCGGGGAACTTGAGTAAAATCGGCCTTGTGTTAGCACTCGGTATGACTGAGTGCTAACACAAGGCCGATTCGTTTTCCACGCCCAGACAACTGGGCCTATCGTCAAACATCTACCAAGGGAGGCTGTTGGACTATGAATCTTAAGCCGCTCGCCGATCGCCTGGTCGTCGAACCGCTCGAGCAGGAAGAAGTCACCGCCGGTGGCATCATCCTGCCCGAAACCGCCAAGGAAAAGCCGCAGCAGGGCAAGGTCGTGGCTGCAGGCCCCGGCCGCACCGACGAAAAGGGTGAACGCGTCGCCATGGAAGTCAAGGTTGGCGACACCGTCCTCTACGCCAAGTACAGTGGCACCGAGATCAAGCTCGGCGGGAAGAAGAACCTGATCCTGCGCGAGTCTGACGTTCTGGCCATCGTCGAATAATCTAAGGAGATAGCGTACCTATGGCAGCCAAGCAGTTGCTTTTCTCTGAGGAAGCGCGTCGCAACCTCAAGGTTGGCGTGGACACCCTCGCCGAAGCCGTTAAGACCACCCTCGGCCCCAAGGGCCGCAACGTCGCCCTCGACAAGAAGTGGGGCGCCCCCACCATCACGCATGACGGCGTGACCGTGGCGAAGGAAATCGAGCTGCAGGAGCCCTTCCAGAACATGGGCGCGCAGCTGCTGAAGGAAGCCGCGACCAAGACCAACGACATCGCCGGCGATGGCACCACCACCGCTACCGTTCTGGCTCAGGCCATCGTGAACGAAGGCATGAAGAACGTGGCCGCGGGCGCGAACCCGATGCTGCTCAAGCGCGGCCTGGACAAGGGTGTTGCCGCCCTGTCCGCCCACATCAAGGGCCAGGCCATCACCATCACGACCCGCGAAGAAATCGCCGCCGTGGCCGCCATTTCGGCCCAGGACCAGGAAATCGGCGACCTGATCGCAGACGTCATGGAAAAAGTTGGCAAGGACGGCGTCATCACGGTCGAAGAGGCCAAGGGCCTGCTGTTCGAGACCGAGTACGTCGAAGGTATGCAGTTCGATCGCGGTTACCTGAGCCCGTACTTCATCACCAGCCCCGAGTCGATGGAAGCCAGCCTGGTTAACCCGTACATCCTGATCACCGACAAGAAGATCTCGGCCGCGGCCGACATCGTCCCGATCCTCGAGAAGCTGGTCCAGCTGGGCCGGCGCGAGGTCGTGATCATTGCTGAGGACGTCGACAGCGAGGCGCTCGCCACCCTGGTGTTGAACAAGCTGCGCGGCATGTTCAACGTCCTGGCCATCAAGGCCCCGGGCTTCGGCGACCGGCGCAAGGCCATGCTGCAGGACATCGCGATCCTGACCGGCGGCACCGTCATCACCGAGGAACTCGGCAAGAAGCTCGAGAGCGCCATGATCAGCGACCTCGGTCAGGCCGACAAGGTCATCTCGGACAAGGACAACACCACGATCGTCGGCGGCAAGGGCGAGGCTGAGGGCATCAAGGGCCGCATCAACCAGATCCGCGTCGAGATCGACAACTCCACCAGCGACTACGACAAGGAAAAGCTGCAGGAACGCTTGGCCCGCCTGGCGGGCGGCGTCGCGATCATCCGCGTGGGCGCCGGCACCGAGGTCGAGCTCAAGGAAAAGAAGCACCGCGTCGAGGATGCGCTCAGCGCGACTCGGGCGGCAGTTGAGGAAGGCATCGTGCCCGGCGGCGGCGTCGCACTGCTGAACGCCATCGAGGCCCTGGCCGAGGTTGAGGGTGGGCTGGAAGGCGACGTCCTGACCGGCGTCAAGATCCTGCGCAAGGCGCTGCCCATGCCGATGGCAACTCTGGCCGAGAACGCCGGTTACGACGGCGCAGTGATCATCGAGAACGTCCGCCGCGAGCAGAAGGCCCAGAACAGCCCCCGCATCGGCTTCGACGTCATGAGCGAGGACTACGGCGACATGGTCGCCAAGAACATCATCGACCCGGCCAAGGTCACCCGCGGCGGGCTCGAGAATGCGGCGTCCATTGCCGCGATGATCCTGACGACCGAGGCCCTCATCTCCGATATCCCGGAGAAGGACAAGCCCTCGGCGCCGGCGCCCAGCCCCGACATGTACTAAGCCGGCGAACGATTGCGCCGATAGCTTAGGCTAACCAGAAACCCGGTTTCGCCCAGCCACGCTGGGGTGTGAGAAACCGGGTTTCTTTTTGGTCCCCGCCCGCTTGCGATCAAATGCCGGGCGCCGGCTTCACCGTCGTCGCCGCCGGCTGCACGTCTTTCTGTTTGCTCAGCGGCCGCATGCCGAACAGGAAGCGGAGCACGTTGTTGCGGCGGATCGCAAACTCGTAGATCCCCAGGATAATCCCCAGTGAGCCGACGCCGATGATCACGAACTTCGCCAGGTCAGAGACGGGCCAGCGCACGACGAAGTACCCGACGGTAAGCAGTACGCTTTGGTGCAGGACATAGAACGGCAGCACCGCCTCGTTCGCATACCGAAGGAACGGGGTCGTGAAATTGAGGCTGCGCATCCCGTGCCCGAGCCAGGCCATGATCCAGGTCCAGGAGCCCAGGCCCAGCAGCCCCCAGAAGATCGCCCAGTCAGTCGTGCCGTACGACGGATCTCCGCGTGCCGAGTTGAATACGACCAGTCCGGCCACGATCAGCACGCCCAGGCCGGTGGAAACCCAGCGCCACTGTTTGATGCGCGCTTGCAGCTGCTCGCTCGACAAAATGATGAACCCGGCGATGAAAAACCAGGCATGGGGCGCCATGCCCCACCCGCCCCAGTCACGGCGGCCGAAGAGCGACTGCGGGTCCAGAAAGATTACGGTGAGCACCGTCGGCAGCGCCAGGAGATACATGGCGGCCGGCAGTGAAAGGAAGCGGGTCAGCGCAGCGAGCTGGCGCCGTGCAGGGCCGCGCAGGAGGGCAAACAGCGGATAGAACACGAGCGAGAACACCAGGAGCATCAGCAGGTACCAAAGGTGCAACCCCATCCAGGCGAAGTTGCCCCCAAAGCCGTACCAGCCCTTGAAGTACTCGGGGATGAACTGCCAGAAGCTGCCGAAGAACAGCTGGTGCGTCGTCTTCTCCAGGTACACCTGGAACATCACATGCGTAAAGATGCCGACGACAAGGGGCACGCCCAGCCGGAGCAGTTTGTCCTTTGCGAAGAACAGAAAGCCGTTCGCCTTGGTACGGGGGGTGGCGCCGCCGGCCGCCTTCTTGCCCATGGCGAGAAATGCGCTCGCGCCCGAGACAATGAAAATCATCGGCATGAGCCAGCTGCCGAGGAACGCAATCCAGATGTCCATCCACTCGTACGTGGTGACGTTCTTGACGTGCCAAAACGCGGTGTCGAAAAAGCGGCTGTCGTGGAAGACGAAGACACAGAGGATCAGGAGCACGCGCAGCCAGTCGAGATCGTAACGGCGGATCGAGGTCGGGGCGTTCGTCTTCATACTTCACTCCCGTGGGCCGGTGTGGTGCAGCGGTTCGGGCCAGTCGGCTTTCCCCGTCCATCTGTTCATACGCAAGGTGCCGAGGTAGGTTGCTCGATCTCAGCCATGCGGCCCCGCTTCTCGGGCCCCCGTTTCCGGGGCCCCCGCTTCTCAGCGGACCACCACTTGCAGCGCGGAACCTCGCGGTTGCGCCGGACGTTGAGTGTATTCACAAGCCTGGTGCAACCTTGTAGTGAGTTCAGCACAGGCGAAGAGGAGAGTGGGAGTATGTTAGGCGGGTTGATTCATGGAACTTTGTGGCTGGCCGCAATCGGCCTGCTCGCAATTCTGGTGGTCCTCGCGGTCATCGTCGGATTTGTCCGGCGGGCAACCGGCAACGCGCACCCGGGTGGCACGAGCGCTGATGTCAAGATGGACCGGGACGATACGATCCGGCCATAGGTGGCACCCAACTACTGCAACCAAAACCGTGAGGCGCCTTATCGGACGATGAGGCGCCTCACGAGCATAATGGCCCCGGCGGCGATGGCCACCCAGACGAGCGCGATCACGGCAGCGGCGACCCAGTTCACAGGTTTCCCTTGCGACGCGAGCAAACGGCCCCGCTCCCTGTGCTCTTGGAGCACCTCGGGCGGGATCATGCGGATGGCCAGGCTGATCCCTAAAGGGATCAGGACCAGGTCGTCCAGGTAGCCGAGCACCGGCACGAAATCCGGGATGAGGTCGATCGGGCTGAAGGCATACGCCACGACGCAAAGGGCAAAGACCCGCGCATACCACGGCACGCGCGGGTCACGATAAGCACCGTAGAGGGCGTAAGTCCAGGCCTTGAGCTCCCTGGCCCGCTCCCGCAAGCGCTCGAGCAAGCTAGCTCGGGTCCTCGGACGCGGATAGGACGGCGACGCGCAGGCCCTGCTCCTCGCACAGGTAGCGAAACTTCTCGACGTCCCCTTCGCCACCGACGATATCGCCGTAGTGCATCGGCACGAAGTACTCGGCCTTGATGACCTTGGCCGCCTCGAACGCCTCGTCCGCCGTCATGACATACGTGCCCGAAACCGGCAGCAGTGCCACCGTGACCTGGATGTGCGCCATCTCGGGGATAACATCTGTGTCGCCCGCATGGTACAGCGTCTCGCCGCCCAACTCGACAATGTAGCCGTTGCCGTGCATCTCCGGCGGATGGAAAAGCCGGTCGGGGCTGCGGTACTTGTTGGTGTTGTACGCCGGCACGGCACGAATCGTCGCGTGGTCGAGCGCCAACGACTCACCGGGCCGGATGTACTGCGCCCGCTGCCCCAGCTTATCGTCCGCGTGCGGACTCGCCACGACTGTCGTGTCGGGCCGTGAGATCCGGGCAATGTCGTCTGGCGAACAGTGGTCGGTGTGCCCGTGGGTAATGAGAATGATGTCGGCGGGCGGGCTGCCGTCGGGCAGCTTCCACGGGTCGATGTAGATCACGGGTGGACCGTCGAGTCGAAAGGAAGCGTGGCCGAGACGCTTCAGGTTGCGCATGATGTCCGGATAGAGCATCGTGACCTCCCACTCGTAGGGGCAAGGCAACCGGGGTTGCCTCGCCCACGTTCATGATCGCCCGTGCGCCGCAATTCGGGCGAGGCATCCTGCCAGATGCCATCGCGCCTACCGCAACCGACGCGGCCGAATGCGGCCTTCGCGGATCTCCTGCGCCAGCTGCGCCTCGCTGGTCACGGGCCGGGCAAATTCGGTGGCGGTTACGCCTACCTGCCACGCCGCGTGTGCGTCTGAACCGCCGCAGACGGGCAGCCCGAGGATGCGGGCCAGGTCTTCAGCCTGCCGCAGCTCGTCACCATTCACCTGGCCGTTGAACGTCTCGATCGCATGAATATGTTCCAACTCAGGCCGGGTCACGAGGTTTGCATCCAGCGCCAGGCCCTGTTTCTCCAGCCAGTACCAGAGCGCCCAGCCGCCGCCGTGCCGGAATGGATGCGCCAGCACCGCGGCGCCGCCCCGCTCGTCGACGTGGCGCAGCAGCTCCGCGCCCTCGACCCCGGACTCATAATCCTCGTCCAGGCCGAACACCAGTACATCGCCCAGGGTCGTGCGCGCCTCGACACCCCGGAACACCGTGAAGCCGTACTTCTCACGGGCGAGCATCTGCGCCTCACGGCCACCCCACGCAAAATGATGGTCGGTCACGCACACGGCGTCCAACCCGGTCTTCATCGCGGCCTGAATCAACTGGTCGGCGGTCTGGCCTGAACAGGGGGAACAAGGCCGCGTGTGGGAGTGCAAATCAATCAGCATTGGTCAATCACCATGGTCAACCACGGCTGCCTCGTTTCGCTTGATCACAATGAGGGTAAAGTCGTCATACTGCGCCTCACTGCCCGCCCATGCGAGGACAGCGGCGTCGATCGCGCCGGCAATCGACTCGGCGGGCTGGGCCCGGTGCTCGCAGAACAGGTCCGCGAGCCGGGCGTCTCCGAATTCCTCGCCCGCGGCATTAAGCGTGTCGATCGCACCGTCGGTAAAGAAGAGAATCACATCGCCCGGCTGCAAGTCAACCGCCCTTTGTTCGAACTCCACGTCGGCCGTGATGCCCAGGGCCAGCCCGTTGGCGGTCAGAGTGCCCGGCGCGCCTTCGGCCCCAGCCGCATGCAGGGCCAGATTATGGCCCACGCTCGCGTACGTCAGCCGGTGCTCGTGAAAATCGAGCACGCCGTAGTGGGCCGTCACAAACATGTCGGAGGTGCTGTCGGAGAGGATGAGGTCGTTCATCCGCTGCAGAGCGGTCGCGGGGTCGCGGCCGCTGAATGCGACCGCCCGCATGATCGTACGGGCAAACATCATGTAGAGCGCGGCCGGAATGCCCTTGCCCGACACGTCGGCGATGATCAGGCCGAGGCGGAATGGGCCAAGTCGGAAGAAGTCAAAGAAATCACCACCCACCTCGCGCGCCGAGCGCCAGCGGTAGGCCACCTGGTACCCCTCAACGACCGGCGCTTCCTGGGGCAGCAGGGTCTTCTGGATGTCGTGAGCCAGTTCCAGCTCGCGGCCGATGGCCGCCCGCTCCGCCTCCTGCACCTGCAGTCGGGCATTCTCGATGGCAATGGCAGCCTGGTTGGCAATGCCCACCAGAATGCGCACGCGCCGGGGACTGAACATGTGCGCGCTATCGACGTCGTCGGCCAACAGGGCGCCGATCGGCTCGTCTGCCACGAGCAACGGCACAACCAGGATCGTGCGGCTGCCAAAACGGTCGGTCCAGGTTTCGGGCACCCGCGGGTTACCCTGCGTGTCGTCAACGACGATCGGCTGCCCGCTGCGGCACGCGTCGTCCAGCAGGGGCAGGTCGCCGGGGCGGATGACCGCGTTCTCATAGGCTTGGGAGAGGCCCGGCCGCAGGCTGTGCACCGTCCGCGCGACGTAGTTGCCCTCCTCGTCGAGGATGAGGGCGACGCAGCGATCCACGCCGGTGAGTGCGGGCGCAATGCGGGCCACTTGCTCCAGGGTCACATTCACCGGCTGGAGCCGGCGGATCGCCTCGGCCACCTGCAGCAGGACGGTTGAGGTCCAGGCTTCCTCTTCGCGCATGGCCGTCAGCCGCGCGTTGTCGACCGCCGCCGCGATCTGGTGTGCGATGCCGCCCAGCATCGCGAGGCGGCGCTCGTCGAGCTGCGACACCCGCTGGCGGCTGAAGCCCGCGCCCAGCACCCCAAATACCTCGCCCTGGTTCAGCATGGGCAGCAGCGCGATCAGGTCGCCCGAGCAGACAAGATTGAACGGTTCAGGCAGGCAGCCCGGTTCGACGTCGGGGTCGAGCACAACCGCGGCCCGGTTCGAACGCAACCCGTCAAGCGCCTGCCAGTCGCCTTCGAAGAAGCGGAGCGCGACCGCCGGGTCCGCGTCCTCGTCCAGCCGCAGGCCAAACGAGGTTGCATACTGGAACGCCCCGTACTCTTCGTCCCAGAGCCAGATGGTCGTCGACTCGACGCCCGCCAGCATGGCGGTGACCCGGACAGCGGCTTCCAGCACCTCGCCCATGCCCTCGGCCTGGCTGGTCGCCTCGGCCACCTGGAGCATGACGGTGGTCGTCCACGCCTCGATGCGCTGCGCTTCGTAAGCGCGGGCCGAGTTCACGGCGACCGCCGCCTGATCCGCGAGCATCCGGAGGACAAACAAGTCATCCGGCCCGAAGGCGTCGGGCTCGGTGCTCTGCACGTCGAGCACGCCTACGACTTCGCCTTCCACCAGCATCGGGACCGCAATTTCAGCTCGGGTGTCGGGCAGCAGGCGCGGATCGTCCGGAATGTACCGCGGTTCGAGCGCGACGTCGTTCGCAACCAGCGCTTCGCCGTGCTCGGCCGCCCAGCCGATGATCCCCTCTCGCCCGATATGCATGGTGCGACCTTCGGCCAGCCATTTTGCGTTGAGCCCATGCCCGCTCGATGCCTTGAATACCGCCCGGTCGCTCTCCTGCTCGATCAGGAAGATCTGCACGTGGTAATAGTCAAAACGCGTCTGAATAAGGTCGACCAGCTCGCCCAACAGACGATCCAGATCCAGGATGCTGGTGATGCGCCGGCCCACCTCTGAGACGGCCGTCAGCGCATTGAGCCGGCGCTCCGCGCGCTCGTACAGCCGGGCGTTGTTCAGCGCCGACGCGCTCTGATTCGCGAGGATGGAAAGGAGGCGCAGGTCGTTTTCGCCGAATGCTTCCGGTTCGGCGTGCTGGATCGAAACCGCACCAAGCACCGTATCGGCGACCAGCAAGGGGAGATAGATGCCCGAGCGCGGTGGATTGGCGCTCAGGTACGCAGGCTTGGCCGGGAGAGAGTCCATTTCGGTCGCGAAATCGTGGACCAGGAGCGGCTGATGCGAGATACGCAGCCATCCAATGATGCCCTGGCCCGCGGGGACGCTGAATGAGACGGGCGGCTGGCGCACGCCGTCTCGCACCCAGACCTTGATATGGTACTGGTCGCCCTCGAACAGGCCCAGCTGGAAGGTGTCTGTGGGGACAATACGAGCCGCAAGGGTGTAGATGAGCTCTGCAAGCGCATCCTGATCCATCTGCGCCTGTAGAATGGAGCGGCCGATCTCGGCAAGGGTCGCCAGCTCGGCCTGGCGTCCTGCGGCATGGCGCGCGTAGCGGGCAGCAGCGCGGGATCGCGATGATCCTTTGGCGGCGGCCGGTCGCAAATTCGCGGCCTTCTTCGCACCACCCCGTGGTGCGTTCACGCGGCGCCCCGTTTGACCATCGTCAATAAATTACCGTCGGGCAGGGTCTCGTACCGCACCTCGTCCATGAGCTCGTGCATCAGGTGGAGCCCGAGCCCCCCTACGGGCCGGTCCTCGAGCGGAACGGTCTCGTCCGGCCGGCCCACCTTCCCCGGCTTGAAGGGCTTGGCGTGATCGCGCAGTTCGACGGTCACGTCGCCTTCGTCGACGCGAAAGAGGACAGACAGCACACCGCCGCGGCCCTTATAGCCATGCTCGATGACGTTGCTGACTGCCTCCTCGACGGCGAGCGTGAGGTCGAAGCGCAGGTCGGGGTTGATCGATGCATCCTCGCACGCAGCCTCGACAAACTCGATGAGGACCGGAAGCGCGCTCATCCTGCCGTCGCACTTCATTTCTCTCACGAAGGGTTGGCTCACCTTGCTCCACCTTGCAATACGCCCCGAGGCCCGGTGCGGGGAGTTGGGTAGCCTTCGGCCACCTTGCACCCGGCACCCGACCATCGGGGCGCAATCCTAACTCACCCTAGAAGCTGCCGACGGCCTCGGCCTCGGTGTCGTAGATCATGAACTGCCCGCTCAGCCCGGTCAGGTCCAACACTTTTCGGATATTGGGATTGACCTCAGCCAGCCGCATGTCGCCGCGATTCCAACGCCGGCAGTTCTTCCACGTGCTGATGAGCTCACGCAGCGCAGCGCTTGACGTGTAGGAGACGTCCTTCATATTGATCACCATCTTGTAGTGACCCACGTCCGTCAGGCTGCGGAGCTGGGTGCCCAACTCCGGGGCCACACTGCCGTCGATGCGCCCGCCCAACCGGACCAGCGTGCAACGCTTCATGTCGACGTTCGAGAATTCCATGAGAATCACCTCCGTGGGTAACCGCGTCTTTCAGATAGCTATGCGGCTCGCGCCTTTTAGGAGCCGCAGTGTATCACATGCTAACCCGCCGCACAACTCCAGTTTGCGGCTAACTGATCGGAGATAACCAAGACCTGCAGGAGCTTCGAGACCACGCAGGTCCTCTCCGGGGTTCCCCTTTGAGCGAAACTAAAGCGTACGCAACGTGCGCCGCGTGCAATTCGACGCGTCGGCCGGATCAGTCGTGCAGGCTCGACGGGACGGCGGCGGATTGCGAGGCCCCGCCGCACGTCAGCCCGACAAGCACCATGCCCAGCCCCAGGTAGCTCCAGAGCATGACACCCATGTGTGGATAGACGAGGTTGAAGAGGTAATGATCGAAGATGCCGCCGACCAGCGCACCGACGATGGCGGCCAACAAACCGAGCAGCAGGGCCTCGGCCCGGGCGTCCTCGACCGATTGGGGGACCACAGCCCGTGTCTGCCGCCAGGCCCAGAAGAGATTGGCCAGGTAGCCGGCGATCACGACGAGAAAGACAAAGACACCCAACACGCCCATGATTTCGGCCATCAGCAGGTAGAGGTTCGACACTCCCACATACAGGTCGGCGTCTGGCGAACCGGCAAAACCCACGCCAAACCACGGGTAACGGCCGATTAGCGCCAGTGCGTCCTTGTACTCGCCCAAGCGCATCAGCGTAGCCCGGTCCTGCAGCTGGATGCCCTCGACGAAGTGGAGCACGTACGCCTGCGCCTGGGGCAAGAGCAGCAACAGCACGCCCCCCACCAGCGCCAACAGCAGCAGCTTGCGATAGCGCAGGAGGCCGATCACGACCAGCCCGACGGCCAGGCCCGCGAGCGAACCCCGGCTGTACGTCAGATACAAGCACAGGAACTCGACGCCCAGGAAGCCGACGATCAGCCAGCGGCGGAAGAGTGGGCTAGGGCTGACCAACTGCGGCAGCGTCAAGCCGATGGTCAGGATCATGAAGCCGCCGAGCACATTCGGGTCCACCATCGTGCCGATGGCGCGCATGGGATTCTCGGCGCTGTCCTCGATATAGCGGAGCGCGCCTGCGCCGCCGGGATAACCGAACCGGCCCAGTGCGTCGAGAATCCGGATCGTCATCGTCTCCGGAATGACGTAGAAGACCACCGCAATACCGGCCGCTACTACGCCCGCAAGCATAATCAGGCGCGCGAAGAACTCCGCGTCGCGCCGTGTGCGCAGCGTGTTCAGGAGCACGAAGAAGAACGCGATGGCCAGGACCAGTTCGGCAAAGTTGCGAAGGGTGGTCATCGTCGGCCGGCTGAAGCGCAGCCCGTTGGCAAACGCAAAGAAGGCCACCAACAGGAAGAGCAACACCGCCGCACCGATTGGCGAGCCAATCACTTCCCGGTCTCGCCGGGTGAAGATGCGGATGAGCCAGACGAAGTAGACCGCCAACACGGCGACGTTCAGGAACGTGGGCGTGAAGCCGATCTTGAACGGCAGCGTGGCGAACGGCAGAAAGCCGATGACCACGAACACCGCGATCATGCCCCACCGCACGTCGGTGAGGACGAGCGCCGCGGCCACCAGCACGACCAGGCCGGCCGTCCCATAGAGCGGACCTGCGACTGCAATGACGAGCGCCGCAAAGAGCGCGCCGCCGAAAATGAGCGCGCCCCGGCCGAACCACGCCACACGTGGGTCCGGGCTGAAAAGAATGCTTTCGACGCAATTCAAGAGCATTTGCTGATTATACCACCGTGCTCTGCCGTCACCATGCGCGGCCTACCCGGTTCGGCCTGGCCGTGACGCCTGGCGCGTCTGGAACCCGGGTCAGCGAGCATGCACGACCAATGGGCGGGGCAGAGTGAGGACGTCGCTCCCGGCGCACGCCAGCCGCTCGCCCGTGGGCTCATCATAGAACCCCAGGCGCACCGTGTACTCCCCGGGCGGAAGATCGGCCGGTAGGGGAATATCATGGACGTCGACCAGCACTTCCTGGGGCTGCCAGGACGACGTGAATGCTCCACCGTCCAGCGGATACCCGTCGCTCTGGGTGCGCCGCTCGCCTGCTGCATCGAAGACGTGGATGAACACCTTCCAGTTGCGCTTCGTCGGGCCGCCGGCCTGCCACGTCAGCGTGATCGGCACCGTGGAGCCGGGCAGCACCGACTCGGGCAGGCCGGCGCGCACCAGGCGCACGCCCTCATCACACGCCAGGTCCACCGGCTCACCGCCTGCGGGCAGCGTAAAGCTGTGCGGCCGGTCCTCGACGACCAGGCGACCGAGTGGGACGACCGCGGCGCTTGCGGGGCTTGCGCCCGCCTCCGCCACCCCGACTGACACCCGGTAGTCGCCGGGGGGCAGATCGCTGGGCAGGGTAAAACCGGTCCGGGTCGCGATCACGCGCCCCGGCTGCCAGTCGGCGGTCGGGTGCCAGGCGGGGCCCAGGGGCTGGACGAGCGCGGCCTGCGAGCGACCCTGAATGAACAGCTGCAGGTCGAGCGCAGGCTGCGGTTCGTTGACCTCCCACTGCAGCGGGACGGCGAGGGTCGCGCCCGCCCGCACCGGCGCATCCCCAAAGCCGCTGCTCCGCAAGGTCAGGCCGGGTCTCACGCTCGCGTTCAGGGTCTTGGCGAGGGGAGGTGTGGCCGGCACAGGGGAGAGCGGCGCGGTCACCCGGACGGTCGCCAGGTCGAGCCCGGACTCTAATACCGAGTCGCCCGCCCGGGCAGTCAGAGAAGCGCCCTTGTCGGTGAACCAATTCAGCTGGAGCTTGTACTCGCCCGGTGGGACGTCCGGCTGCACCTGGAATGCCAACCGGTCTGTGACCGGCGCGTCCTTCCAGTCCGACGTTGCACAGCGCCCGTTGCACGGCTCTGATCCGAGCTTGCTCCACACCGCGCCGTCGGGCCCCACCAGGTTGAGCGTGCGGAGGTAATGCTCAGGGATCTTGCCGAGCCGCTGCCACTGGAACTCGAGCCGCAGCGCGTCGCCGGCGGCGACCTCGACCGTGGGGGCCGGCGAGCCCGGTGCACTATCTACTACACCGGCCGCCGCCCACCCTGCCAGGCCGATCAGGTCGCCCCAGCGGGCGCCGCCCGGCTGGGACACCAAGGGCCGCCCGGTATAATAGTGCACCACGCCGCGGCCGCCGGGGAACCACACGCGTTCCCCCGGGAACGCCAGGGCATTGAAGGCTCGCTCGACGCGATCCGTGTTCTCCGGACCGGGGAAGAGCATGAGCCAGAGCGAGGGCGCGCCGGTGGCCACCACCTCAGCCGCCCGCTGCTGTGCCACCTCCTCGCTGATTTCCTGGTGTCGCTCGATCACGGCGTTGTAGTAAGGCAAGTTCCGGCGGTTGTAATAGCTGTCGAAGGGCCAGTCGAAGTAGTAGGTGTAGACGATGGGCTCGCCATCCCGCGCCCGGGCGTTCACATAGTCTGTCGTGACGGCAAACGGCCGCTGCCGCGTTCTCGATATGCCGGACGGACATGCCGAGATTCAGGGCCACCAGGACGATCAGCAGGCCCGCGCCCAGCGCACGTGACCGGCGCCAGACCACGGCGATGCCGTATGCCGCTGCCACCAGTGCCAACCCGATGGTGGCCGAAGTGTGGCGGGCCGAAGAAAACGGCATGACCAACACCGCGATCACGGAAGGCACGATGATGAGCAGGCCAAGCAGCCAGCGGAGGTCGAGAGGCGTGCGCCGGGGCACGCGGTCCACCCAGACGATGCCGGTCAACACGAGCGAGGCGACGAACAGGGTCGACACGACCACTGCGAGGAACGGCAGGGTGCCGACGTTCGTGCCAATCGCCCACTCGGCGTAGACGTCCCACAAGGGCCCCAGCGTGTGCGGCATCGCGAGGAAGAGCTTGATGCCCTCGACCAGGCTGGCGCGCGGTCCGGGGAAGACCGCGAACAGTGCGACGCCGGCCACGAACAGCACGCCGAGGATTTGCACGAAGCGCATCCGGCTCGCTGCAGGCAAGGTGCGCCAGCGGATCAAGACAAACAAGACATAGCAGAAAAGCACGAGGCTGATCAGGTAGTGCATCCCGATGGCCGCGCCCATGGCGAGCACGAAGAGGGCCCAATCGCGCCACCGGTTCGAGCGCAGCGCCCGGTCGAGCGCGTACACGCTGAGCGGGACGAGCATCATCAGCCAGGGATACATCCGGGCGTCCCGGGCATGCTTGATGAGCATCGGGTTCGTGGCCGCAATGATGCCGACGACGAGCGCGAAGCGCTGCCCGCTCCACCTGCCGCGCCAGCGTCACCAGCACGGCTACGGCCAGCGTCATGCCCATCCACGAGAACGCCCGCAGTGCAAACTCGCTGTCGCCTGCCACCGACATCCACGCATGGAGGAGGACGTAATACAGCGGCGGGTGCTCCCATGCACGGCTGAGCGAGTAGGAGAGGACCTCGAGCAGCGGCTTGCGCGCGATCCAATAGCTGATTGCCTCGTCGACCCAGAGATCGGGGCCGTTCAACCGCCACAGGCTGAGCAGCGCCGCAAGCAGCAGGATCGCGGCGACCTGCAGCTTGAACGGCACGCGCGCGAGGGCTGCCGCCAACTGCTCGAAGAACAGCAGCGCTGCGCGCTTGAGCCGGGTCCAGGCGGTCATCGGATCGTGGCCTCGCCGAGATCCACCCGGCCGTCAGGCGTGGCGGGCTCGACCGGCAGGTTCGCCAGCGGCTCGGGCTGATACATGCCGGCCTTCAGCCGGTACGCGCCGGGAGCGAGGCCGGCAGGCAGGGGCAGCCGGTGCGTGTCGGCGATCAACTCGCCCGCACGCCAACGGGTGGTCGGCGTGTACCTGCCGCCCGGGTCGCCGTCATGCTGCGCGATGACCTGTCCGTCGGGCCCGAGCAGGTGCACGAAGGACTTGTAGTTGGATCCCACCTCGCGTAAGGCGAACCAATACAAGGTTACGTCAACTGCGTTCGTTTCAGATGCGCCGGGCCGGGGCTGCACCGCGTCATAGCCCACGAGCAGCGCAACATCGCCCAGGGCAGCACTGACGGGCGCGGGCGTCCAGGTGTGCTTGCCGAGGCCCATGCCGTTCAAACCGAGCACGAGCGCCAACCCGACGAGGCCGGCGGCGGCCGGCCGCAGTCCCGGGGCCGCGCACAGCGCCAGGCGAGAACGGCCCAAATCGCCACCCCGAGCAAGGCAAGTGCGCCGCCGGCGAGCCAGGCCGGCTGGGGCCCAAAGCGGAAGGACACCCGGTTCGCGCCCGCGGGCAGTTGCGCCGAAACCAGCGCCAACTCGCCCACCGGGGTCGTGGGCACCCGCTTGCCGTTCACCTGCGCCTGCCACCCGGGCAGGTAGAACTGGTGCAGCAGGACGGCCAGGGGCGCGGCCGTGTCCACCGAGAGCTCTACGCGGTCGTAGCCCGCACGGGTCACCCGCACGGCGGGCCGGGGCGAGAGCGGCGTCCCGTCGGTCGCCCCCTCCCGCGGCCGGCCTAGCGCCCAGCGTTGCTCGCTGACGGCCAGCGGAAGAAACTCGCCCGTCCAGGTGGCGCCCACCTGGCCCATCTCCGCATCCTCCCGCCACATCCGGTCGGGCCACCAAGCATCCGGCGCGGGGATGGAAACGGCGACCTCGCGGGAAGGTTGGGCAGCGGCTGGAGCACGAGCAGCAGCGCGATGGCGGCCACGGCTGCCAGCGCGGGCGCAGGCAAGCCGGCCGCTCCCGAAGGTGTGTTACGCCGGCCCAGCAGCGCCGGCAGCGCTCCTGCAACCCCGGCCAGGCCCAACGCGGCCAAGCCCAGGAAGCGCCAGGGATATTGGAGGCTGGCAATCAGCGGTAAGGCCCGCCAGATCGGTAGGGCCGGATCGGCGGACATGACGACCGCGCCGGCGACGAGGCACAAGCTGAAGATCAGCGGCCCCGCCGCAGGCAGCGCCTCACCCGCAGACTTGCCGCGGGCCCGTCCCGTCACCCAACGCCACAGGGTCAGGCCGAACACTCCGACCACCAGCACGACCGTCAGCGCACTCAGCGGGTAATCGGCCCCGGCCTCTGTCGCCTGCGGCACCTTGTACCGGTAGAAGAAGGCCCCTTGCACCAGGTCATTCAGCGGCGCGAAGTGCTCGCGATAGCCCTCGCCCGGCGCAAGGCTTAGCCCAACGAAGCGGCTCTCGGCGAAGAAGGGCAGCCAGAGCGGCGCGCTGAGCAGCACCGCCAGCAGAAATGAGCCGGCCGCAGACACCAGCCCGCGGCCGTTCCGGGTCCACAGGGCCAGGACGGCCACGTAGACCAGCCAGACGGGGGCCATTATCAGCGCGGTGAGGTTGTGCGTCAGGATCAACCCGGCCCACGCGAGCGCGCCCCACAGCCAACCCGGCCGGGACGCCGGCCCCCGCTCACGAAAAGCGACGGCGTAGGCCCACAGGATGAGCGGCGGCCAGATGAAGGCGAAGTGCTCGGGGATCGCGCCGCGCACGTAGGGATCTACCAGGTGGTAGGGGAAATAGGTGTATGCCAGCGCGGCTAACAACCCGCCCCAAGGCCCCCAGAGATAGTTTCCGAAGCCAAAGGCGGCCAGCGCGGCGAGGATAAAGCCGAGCGCGATCACGCCGGCCAACGCCACTTCCGGCGAGACGCCGAGCGCTGCCAGCAGCGCGCCGGGCCAGTAGGCCAATGGGGCATAGAAGTTCAGCACGGCCTGGCCGTAGCCGAAGCCGAACTGCGGAAAGATGCGCGGGGCCAGCACGCCGTGCTGCCATGCGCCGGCCAGCGCGGCGATGCGATAGACGTGGAAACGGCCGTCGGCGGACGCGACAAAGGGTCCACCGGACAGCAGCGGCCACAGCGCCGGCAGCGTCAGAAGGATTACCAGGAGGACCCATAACAGTCGGGACTTGCGGCTCACGAAATCAAGCCTCGTACGGGGCAGCGTGTTCGTACCCGTCCAGAGCGACCCGGGACGCGTTCCTTCGGCAGGGTGCGTCCCAGGCTGATGACGCAATGCAGCCGCTGGCAGTTCCAGGCGGGCGGCTGCCGCTGTCTGCGACACAACGCCTCACGGCGTCACCGTGAAATCCATAAGCGTTAGGGCGTCGCCACCGGTGGTGCCGCCTGTCCGGTCACGCACCTCCAGCCGTTTGCCGGTGGCCGGATCGTACAGCACCAGCAGCAATTGGTATGCGCCCGGCGCCAAGCCCCGTGGTACAGACAGGCTGCGGCGTTCCTGCACCACGTCGCCGCCCTGCCAGCCGCTCGCCGGCTTGAAACCATTTCCGAGCGGTATGTCGACGGAGGCTAGCGACCTCACGCCCCCACCGGCCCGGTCGGGCCCCAGCAACTGCAATGAGGCCACGTAATCCGCGCCGGGCGCGACCAAGGCCTCCCAGGTCAAGTCGACCAGGAGCGCGTCGGGCGCCTTCGCCTCAGCGGTTCCGGCCGGCGTCTCCTGCACGTCGGACCGGCGCAGGCGGATCCTGTCGCCAAACAGGGCCGCATTTGCACCGCCCGAGACGACGGCGTGGCCCGAGGCGGGCGCAGGAAGCGCGTAGCGGCAGAGGCGCACCTGCGGCCCGGTCCAATCGCAGCGCTCCAGGTAGCCGGCCTGCCCCAGCCACTGCTCCACGATGCTGTTGGGATCGCCGGGCGCGACCCGCGTCAGCACCAGCCACGCGCGGCGGCGGCCCGCCAGGTCGACCAGGTGCTGCTGCTGCCAGTCTACCTCGCGGGTCAACAAGTCCTCACGAGGGAGATCGATCCGGCGCGGGCAACCGGCGCGGCAGTAGTTTAGCATCGCCACGGCCGGAACATTCAAATCCTGCGTCCACAGGTCGGTCACCAGAACGTCATCCGGGCCGGCCTCGGCGCGCACGATCGCAGCAGCGGCCGGATAGCCGAGGTCGGGCTGGTAGCGCGGGTCGGCCCAGACGCTGCGGACGGCGAGCAGGGCCACGGGCACCCAGACCAGGCAAACGGCCGCCGAGACCCAGACCGCGCTCGCACCGGGCTGCCTCCCGTCCGCGCGCCCCCGGCTCAGCGCCCACAACCAAGCGCCGGCGGCGGCGGTGCAGAGGACCAAACCCGCCAGGACGGCCCAACGCGCGCCACCCCCCGGCCCGCTGATCAGCCACGCGATGTCGACCCGACCGGCCTCCAGGTAACGCAGCAGTCCGGGGAGCGTCCACGCATCCCAGCGCCAGGTCAGTGCCGGGCCGGTCAGCCCGGCGGGGAAGAGCACATCGCGCACGTACTGGTTGAAGGGCGAGAGCACCCCCAGCAGTTGCACGAGCAGGCTCAGCCCCGCGATGACTGCTGCGAAGGCGAGGCCCGCCCGGCCCCAGCGTTCTCGCAGCCACTGCAGCCCAAAGGGCAGCGGCAGGCACAGCAGCGGCAGCAGCACGACGAGCTGCCGGGGCCCGAAGGCCCAATAGCCCCACCAGAAGGGGTTGGTCGTCGATAAAAGCACGTAGAAGACGCTGCCGCCGAGCGCCACGAAAGCGGTCTCGGGCGCCTGGCGGGTGAATGGTACGACCCCGAAAAAGGACAGCACGAGTACGGGCGAAAACAGCAGCAGCCCCCAGCCCGGGCTGATCCACAGCGCGACGAACGCCCCCAGGTCGGGCGTGCCCAGGGCATAGGCGGGCACGAGCCCGGCGAACACCGGGAGGCGCAGGATCGCAAGGGTCGCGAAGATCAGGACGCTGCCGCCGATCGCCACCCACGGAGCAGCCTGCCGTCCCCGCTCTGGCCCCAGCCGCCGCACCCCGCCCGCGGCCGCACCCACAACCAAAAACGGCGCAAATGCCAGCAGCGTCCCCTTGATGGCCACCCCGCAGGCGAAAGCAAACGCGCCCGTCAGGAGCGGCACCAGCGCCCACCGTCCGACCGGGACGCGCGCCCAGCGCACGACGCCGTAAACTGCCCCGAGCAGCGCCAGCCCGGCCGCAGGCTCGCGAAACAGGTAGTGGCTGTAGGGCCAGGACAGCGTCGCCAAGCCGAAGAGCAGCGCGGTTGCGAGGCGCAGGCGGCGTGAAAGGCCGAACTCGCCGAGGAACACGTACAGCAGCGCACCGGTGGCCGCAGCGATGACGCTCCCTGCCAGCGCCGCGCTCTGAAACGCGCCCGGGCCCGCCATCCCGCCCGGCGCCGCGGCCGACACGGCGTAGAACGGTGTGAGGAGCAGCGTGAAGAGCCGGCCGTGTGCCTGCAGCGCGGTCCAGTCGCCCGTCACCGCGGCATGCGCACCCGCGAGATAGAACCATTCGTCGGGGCTGTGGGGCACGCCGCTGTAGGTGAGCAGGTAGACAGCGGCGAGGAAACCGGCCAGGGCCAAGGCGACGGCAAGGTCCGACCTTCGCTCCAAACCGCGCCCATCACCGGGCCCGAACTTAACGGCTTCTTGGGCCACGGGCGCGGTCATGACGGGATTGATGCGCAAAGGAGGATGGCGTCGCCATGGATGGCGAGGTGCGCCCGGATAACAAACAAACAGCGCATGAACTGCTGCCTCAGATGGTCCCTTCGTAGGTGTTGGTGCTGCCAGAGAGCGGGGCGCAGAGGTCGGGCGAGGACGCAGGCTCGCTCGCGGCGCCGGAAGAGCCCGCATGAGCCACCCCTGGTGCGCCTCCGCCCTTCATTATACGCGCAACAGGTCATGCGGGGTAATCGCTGACACCACGTGAGACGGCGCAGCGGGTGCTCGAACGGCTACACAGGTGCAGGCGTGCACCCCGCGCTTGCTCGCGTCCGGTCGTTCGGCACGTCACGGGTTGCCGCGCACCCGTGCCCGGCCGGGTCAACGGGGGAGCGTCAGCATCTGCCCCTCGGGCAGCCCGGCAACGGGCAACCACGGCCCCTCGGGAAAGCTCCGCAGCCCCACCTGCACGGCGGCCGCCGCCGCCAGAACGCCTTCAGGAACGCGGTACGTGTCGGCCACGATCCGGCCAGGGGGCCACCGGTCCGTGCTGAAACGGCCCGCGCCCGGCGACCGCTTCCATTCCCACAGTACCGAGCCGTCTGCGCCCAGCACCCGCAGGTCTGTCCGCAGATCGTCAGGTGTCTTGTCGGCCGCCCGCCAGTACAAAGTCAGTTCGCCCCTGCCAGGCTGATCCCACCCGGCCCCGACGAGCTCGAGCGGACCGACGCGCTGTGCAACCTGCACTGCCGCCGCCACCTGGTCGGCGGGTGGTTCGGAGGGCGGCGCATAAGGCCCGATCAGGCCCCCGTACAGCGCGGCGACGGCCACCAACACCATGAAGCCGGCAAAGGCCACGCTCGCGCCGCGGCGGCTGCGCGACGGGGGCCAAGCCGAGAGGCCGGCATAGATCAGCAGCGCCAGGGGCGCAAGCGCGGGAAACAGCAAGCGGCCCTGGTCCGTGCCGAGTGCCGTCTGGCTGTAAGAATAGATGCCCGCGGCCGTAACCACCGGCGCGCCCAGAAGGAGCACCCAGCCACCCACACGGGGCGCACCCACCGTGTCGTCCCGGTCGCGGCGGGCGATCCACAGCAGCCAGCCGGATACGGCCGCCAACCCTACAATGGCCCAAAGCACGTAGAACCAGGTAGGCAACGGGATGTGCCCCGCGCCGCCAAACTTGCCCCAGAAGCTAAGCCACCAGCCGCGCAGGAGCTGGACACTGCCCGCCAACGCCCAGTGGCCCCGCGCGCCGGTCGATTGTCGCCAGGACGAGCGGCCAGCCGAAGAAGTCGCCGTAGAGACGCTGGTTACGCCAGAGCCATGGCGCAGCCACCAGCAGCGCCGCAGCACCAGCCACAGCAATCCGCAGCGCGGCCACGCCGAGCGCGCGCCACGCCGGTGACTCCTGCCCACGCTGGTGCGCACGATCCTGCCACGCCCCCGCTAGCACGGCAGCCGAGACGACAAGCGCGAGCGAGCCCGTGCTGGCCTTAGTCACGAATGCCAGCCCGAGGCACAAGCCCGCCAGAAGGGCCAGGCCGAGCGGGCGCATCCACCCGCCGCGCTCGGCCGCAGGCCGGACAACCAGCCGCGCCGTGAACAACAGCGCCAGGGTCGACCACATGGCCGCCAGCATGTCGTTGCTCATCGCCCCACCGATGAACAACGACTCGGGCAGGAACGCGGCGAACGCGGCGCCGCCAAGGGCAATGTCGGGCCTCCGCGGCCACAGGGCCCGCCCAAGCAGGTAGGTGGCAAGAACGAAGACCAACCCCGCGAGGATGGACACAAACCGTCCCGCATACAGGGTCAGCACTCCGCCGCGCCAGGGGCGTTCTTCTAGGGACGTGTGGACGAAGAAGTTCGATGCGAGGGCGCCGGCGCCGAAAGCCATGTCGGGATTCGCGCGAAGGAAGCTGGGGTCGGCGGTGCCGCCCGCCGCCCGCGCCGCCGCAGCAGCCGCCAGGTAATAGAGCGGGGGATGCTTGGCCTGGGTAATCGCGGGATCGGCCGGCAGCCGTCCTTCGGCCAGAATATACGCGGCATAGGCGAAATGGTCCGCCTCGTCCGGCGCTTCGCCAAGCGGCATCGCGAGCGTATAGGCAATTCCCAGCCCGGCGCGCAGCAGCAGGAGGACAGCCAGCAAAAAAAGCTCGTGTTTCCTGATGCCCGGTCGACGTTCGCTCATGCTTCGCGGTCCACCGCTTACACGTTGACCCCGAGACCCCGATAGGCCAGGAGGTGACCCTGCGCAATCGTCTCCCACTCGAACTGCCGGGAGAGCACCGCGGCTTTCGCGGCCAACAGCGAACGCAGCGCAGCGCCATTCATCAGGTGGATCACGGCGTCGGCCATGCGGACGGGACTCCCAGGCGGGGTCAACAGGGCGTTGACGCCATCCTCGAGCATGGGGAACTGGCGCATCGCTTCGGCCGGGCAGCCGGTCAACGCCGTGCTGACGATGGGCAAGCCGTGGGCGAGTGCAGCCATCAGGCTCCCGTGGCGCAGGGACGCGCCCTCGCGGTAAGGCAGCACTGCGCAGTCGGCGGCCAGCAGATTGGCGGTCACCTCCTCGGATGAGGTGAACCCCGTCCAGTGTACCCGGCCTGTGAGGCCGAGCTCGCCGATCAGGCCTTCGACCTTTTGCAGGTAGGCCAGGTTCGTCGGATCGCTCGACCCAACCTTGCCGCCGACCATCAGGAGATGCGCCGGCGCGCGGCGGCGTACCAGCTCGGCCAGGGTCTCGATGAGAACCTCGCCACCCTTGTTGGCATTCAGAAAGCCGAAGTAGGCCAGGAGCCACGTGTTGGCATCTGCGCCCCATTTCGCACGCTGCGCGGCCCGGTCATAACCCGGCGTCACCTCGCAGCGAATGTTACTGCCAATCGGGATGGCCCGGAGCTTGTCGCGCAGACCCGCGTCGCTGAGCCGCGCCCAGTCGGCGGGGTTCGTCACGACCGCAGCGTCGGCGTCTCTGGCCAGCCGGAGCACGGACTGCCAGCGCAAGGGCCCGGCCTTCGGGAACAGGTACGGGAACTTCAAATCGTGGAACGTGACGACAAAGGGCAGATGTTTGTGCAACAGGCGCACGCGCGCCGGCAGCAGGTTTACCGCAGGGTGCAAGCCATAGGCGGCAGACTGGTATTGGATGTGGACCACATCCGGCTGCACTTCGTCGATCATCCGGTGAACGTGCCGCCAGAGATTCCACCCTCGACGCTCGAGCCGGGGATAAACGGTCGGCTCGTATGCCGCTGCGGGCGCGCGGAGATGGTCGGCGCCCGCATCTGCGTGTGTCAGCACGTGGACGTCGACGCCTAATAGCCCCATGGCCTGGCCGAGGCGGCGCGTATAATCGCCGACTCCGCCCTGCATGGCCGGGTACTCACCTGAAACAAATAGAACGCGCATAATGACCTACTTCAAACTTGCCTTTTCTTTAAGGGTCAGAGCATTCTCTGCCCCGCTACGAGCGGCCCCGCTCGCAGCGGCCCGGCTCATGCTGCCGATCAGGCCAGGCCCGAACGGAGCAACTGCGAGTACGCACTGAGACGGGCCCGCCGCATCGGCCGCTGCGAACCCAAAATATACTTGCCTGCCTCCAGGCACCATTCGACGGCGAACATCGCCAGGAGTGCCAGGCGAAGGATCCCGGCCTGGAAACGGCCGTGATGCTTCCGAAAATACCGCACCTTGCTGCGGTTGAAGCGGATGTGCCGGGCCCCTGCGGCCTGCTCCGACGACTTGCCCTCGTAATGGGTGATCACCGCTTCGGGGAGGTAGACCACCTGCCAGCCGGCCTGCTTGACGCGCCGCTGCCAGTCAAGCTCTTCCGAATACATGAAGAAGCCTTCGTCGAACCCGCCCACCTGCGCCAGCACCTCGCGCCGGGTCAGCAGCGCGGCGCCCACCAGCCAGTCGACCTCCTGGGTCGCGTCAGGTGCGACGTCGTCCAGATGATAGCGCTGCGCCCACGGGTTGCGCTGGGGCGGCAGCCGCCATGCCAGTGGCGTGCTCTCGAAGATCCCGGTTGCCAGCGTTGGAAAGCGGCGTCGTGAGGACTGCAGCGAGCCGTCGCCGTAGAGCAGCCGGGGCCCGACGACGCCAACGCCGGGGTGAGCATCGAGATACCCCAGCATGTAGTCGAGCGAGCCGTCCGAGACGACGGTGTCCGGATTGAGGAAAAAGACGAAAGGACGGCTCGCGACGGCCAACCCATCGTTGTTGCCGCCCGTGAAGCCGCGGTTGTCCCGATTCGTCACCAAGCGAACGTGCGGAAAAGCCTCGGCCACCATCGCCGCACTGCCATCCGCAGACGCATTGTCCACCACGATGATCTCAGCATCGCGTGGCAAAGACGCCAGGCACGCCCGCAGCAGTTCGCGCACGTTCCAGCTTACGACGATGATGGACACCTGAGAGAGATCGGCCATGTGAGGGAACGAGTTCTATCACAAAGGCACAAAGACACCACCGAGCGACGAGAAGGTCCTTGTGCCGTCGTGTCTTTGTGTTGGCTAAACGTGCCTCGAGACGACGAAGTCGGCCAATTCCTCCAGGGCCCGGCGATAGCGGCCCTCTGGGAAGATCGCCAGGTGACCTTTGGCCCGAGCGGCGAAGTCCTGGGCCTCAGCCGCCGCCTGGCGCATGGCGTCCGACTTCCGCACCTGCGCGATAATCTCGCCAACCGACTCGCCCGACCCATTGCTGCTGTCCAGCGCTGCCAGCACACGCTGGGGCTCGGCGTGGTTCTGCAGGAAGTAGAAGAACGGCAGCGTCACGATCCCCTGCCGCAGGTCGCCGCCCACCGGCTTCCCCAGCGTGGCCTCTTCGCCGGTGTAGTCCAGGATGTCGTCCACGATCTGGAAAGCCATACCCAGGTCTTTCCCGTAATCGTAGAGTGCCTGCACCTGTTCTTCACCGGCGCCGGCCAGGATGGCGCCCGACTTGGTGGCCGAAGCAAACAGCGAGGCGGTTTTGGCGAAGATGCGGGGATAATAGGCCGCCTGGGGCTGGTCCCACTGCTTGCTCGAGAAAAGCTGGCGCAACTCACCCTCGACAATAATGCGCAGGGTGTCGGCGAAGAGCTGCACGACGGGCACATTCTCCGTTTCCGCAGCGAAGGCGGCAGCCCGTGCGAACAGGTAATCGCCCGCCAGGACGGTTGCGCCTTTGTTCCACTGCGCGTTAAGCGTGGTCATGCCCCGGCGCACCAGTGCGTTGTCGATCAGATCGTCGTGCACCAGCGTCGCGTTATGAAGCATTTCGACGGCTGCGCCAACGGCCACGGCCTTTTCCGAGGCCGGCTCGACGAAGAGATTGTACGCCGCCAGCGCAAGCGCGGGCCGCAGGCGCTTGCCGCCGCTGCCCAGGAGTTGCAGGAAAGCCTCGGCCAAGGGCGCGTACGCACCCGTGGCGATGCCGCGCATCTTCTGCTCGACCCGCTCCAGGTCAGCCTGCACCAGGCTCAACAAAGTAACTTCTTTGATCATGTCTAGTCCAACGTAAAACAGCGCCTCGCCGTTGCCGTCGTCTGCGCAGCTATCTCGTCCAACGTCTTTCCCCTCAACCGCGCCAACGCCTCGGCGGCCAGGGGCAAATAAGCAGGCTCATTGCGCTGCCCCCGGTACGGATGCGGCGCAAGGTAGGGTGCGTCCGTTTCCAAAATCAAGCGTTCAAGGTCCAGGTCAGGCACCAGGGCATGCAACCGCCGGGCGTTCTGAAAGGTGACCGGCCCGCCCAGGCCCAGAACCAGGCCCAAGTCGTAGGCCCGCTGCGCCTGCTCGAGCGTGCCGCCGAACGCGTGCCACACCCCTACAATACCACTTTTCGCCCGAAAACTCGGTATCTCAGACACCCATTGTGATATTAGATACAGAAGGTCTTCCGTGCACGCCCCGTCGCCGTCCTTTGCATTGCGGGTATGCAGGATGACCGGCAGGCCCAGATCGGCCGCCAGCGAGAGCTGCCCCAGCAGCGCCCGCTTCTGCTGCTCGTGGTCCACCTTTTCCCAATAATAGTCCAGCCCGATTTCGCCGACGGCGACCACTTTCGGCTGCTGCGCCAGCTCCCGTAATTGTGCCAGTGCGTCGTCGTCGAAGCCGGCGCAGTCGTTCGGGTGGACCCCGAGCGCCGCATACACGTGTTCGTGACGCCCCGCCAGGTCCAACACCCGGCGGCACGAGTCCAGGTCAATGGCCGGATTGATGAGCCGGGTCACGCCTGCAGCAGTCGCCCGCTCGATGACCTGTTCGCGATCCTCGTCATACTGGCGCAGGTCCAGGTGACAGTGCGTGTCGACGATGCTCGGGAGCCGGGTTTCTTCGAGAGCACGGATTTCTCACCCAATCCCGGCGACCTTCATCCCGTCAGCCAGGATTGCCGGCACCTTGTCGCCGTGAACCGTCTCGCAGTAGACCCGGATCAGTGGCTCGGTGCCCGAGAAACGGATCAACAGCCAGCCGCCGTCTTCCAGGTCAAACTTGTAGCCGTCCGTCGTGTCCTTGCCCGTCACTCGCAGCCCACCGATGCTCTCGGGCATGGCCGTATCGAGCTTTACGCGCGCGGCCTGCTTCATCTCATTATCGCGCAGACGCGTGTCGATGCGGTCATAGTAATGCGGCCCGCCCACCATGTCGAATAGGCGAGTGAGCAGCTGGGTCGGCTTCATGGCCGTGCGGCACATCATGTCGAGCAGGTACAGGTTCGCGAGGATGCCGTCGCGCTCGGGCACGTGGCCGCGGAAAGCGTAGCCGCCGCTCTCCTCGCCGCCGATCAGGCCGTCATACTTGATCATGGCGGGCGCCACATATTTGAACCCCACCCCGGTGTGCACCACCGGCACGCCGAACTTCTGGCCCAGCTTGTCCAGCATGGCCGTGGTGCTCAACGTCTTGACGATGGTGCCGCGCTCGCCCCGGATGTCGAGCAAGTACATGGCGAGCAGGCCGTAGACCCGCAGTTGGTCCACAAACTGCCCGTTCTCGTCGCCCAGGCCGCAGCGGTCTGCGTCGCCGTCGAGGATGCACACGACGTCTGCCCCTAGCTCACGCGCCTTGGCCAGGCCCGCGTCGACGTTCGGCGGGATCGGCTCGGGCCGCTTCATCTCGGGAAAGATCGGGTTGCGCTCCGCGTGATACTCGATCACCTGCGTCTTGCCGCCGGCGATGAAGCGTGAAATAAACCCCGCGCCGTTGCCCCACATGTTATCGACCAGCACGGTGAAGCCCGCGTTCTTGATCGTCTCCACGTCGACCAGCGACCGGATGCGGGCATCGTACGCGGGCACCGGGTCGTACGGCTTGATCAGCCCGGCCTTCTCGCCTTCGTCGAAGCGCATCCGTTTCACGCCGGCCATGTTCGGCGGGATGCGCGCCTCAATCGCCTTGAGTCCATCCGGGTCAATCGCGCCGCCGTTCGGGTCGCGCACCTTGAAGCCGTTGTCAGTAGGCGGGTTGTGGCTGGCGGTGATGTTGACGGCGCCGAGCGCCTTCGCGTGGGTGACGCCGAACGAAATAACCGGCGTTGGAACGCCGCCGCCCGCGAAATGTACCGGCACACCGTTCGCAGCCAGCACCTCGGCGGCCGCCGCCGCGAAGTGTTCGGACAGGAACCGCTTGTCCCCACCGACCACCACGCCCCGGCCGACCTCGTTCGGATAGGTTGCCTTGATGTAGTCCGCGAAGCCCTGGCTGCACCGCCGCACGTTATCGAACGTGTAATCTTCGGCAATGTTGCCCCGCCAGCCGTCCGTCCCGAAGATGATGTCGCTCACTTACTCACTCCCGTGGGGGGTCAGGGGTGTGGGGTGCGGGCGCCTTTGGCGCCCGCACCCCACACCCCTAACGACTACTTATCAATACGCGGCGTATGGTCGCCCATCGCCTGCAACTCGGCCAGGTCGGCCTCCACCATAATGCGAACCAGGTCACGGAACGTGACGCTTGGCTCCCAGCCGAGCACCCGCTTGGCCTTACTCGGGTCGCCCACGAGCAGATCGACCTCGGCCGGGCGGTAAAACTTCGGGTCGACCACCACGTGCTTCTCCCAGTCGAGGCCGAGGCAGTCGAACGCCACCTGGCAGAACTCGCGCACGGCGTGCGTCTCGCCGGTTGCCACCACGTAGTCATCGGGCACATCATGTTGGAGCATCAGCCACATGGCGCGGACGTAGTCGGGCGCGAAACCCCAATCCCGCCGGGCATCCAGGTTGCCCAGGCACAATTCGTTTGCCAGGCCCAGCTTGATGCGGGCGGCCTGGTGGGTGATCTTCCGCGTGACGAACTCGAGGCCGCGCCGCGGCGACTCATGGTTGAACAGGATGCCGGAGCAGGCGAACAGGTCGTAGCTCTCGCGGTAGTTGACCGTAATCCAATGGCCGTAGAGCTTGGCCGCGCCGTACGGACTGCGCGGGTAGAACGGGGTGCTCTCCCGCTGGGGCACTTCCTGCACCTTGCCGAACATCTCGGACGACGAAGCCTGGTAGAAGCGGATATGCCGGTCGACGATGCGGAGGGCGTCGAGCACACGGGTAACGCCGAGCCCGGTGAACTCGCCGGTGAGCACGGGCTGTTGAAAGCTGGTGGGCACGAAGCTTTGCGCCGCGAGGTTGTAGACCTCGTCCGGCCGGTGCTCCTGCAACAGGTTGATGAGGCTCACCTGGTCCAACAGGTCGCCCTGTACGATCGTCAGCTTATCCTGGATGTGGCGCACGCGGTCGAAGTTGATCGTGCTGGTGCGCCGCACCATCCCGATCACTTCGTAACCCTGCCCCAGCAGGAAATCGGCCAGGTACGAGCCGTCCTGCCCGGTAATGCCTGTCACCAATGCCTTTGGCATGATCCCTCACTCATTCACAGACCCGCCAGGTTGCCGCAATTGAGGTGCGCTAACCTGCCACGTCTTTACCCAGTCACTTGCCGGCGCCAATCATCGAGCACGTCCCGGACCGTTTGTTCGAACGGAATTTGCGGCTCCCAGCCGGTTTGGCTGCGCAGCTTGGAGCAGTCGCCCACGATCTTCGGGGTGTCGACCGGCCGCAGCCGCTGCGGGTCCTGCCGAACCTCGATCTCCACGCTGGCGTGGCTGAGCAGCGCAACAAGCAGTTCTCTAACCGTGTGCGCTTCGCAGGCGCCGATGTTGTAGACCTCGCCCGGCACGCCGCGCTCGGCGGCCAGCACGTACCCCCGCACGATGTCGCGCACGTCGGAGAAGTCGCGCGCCACGTCGAGCTGGCCCACGCTCATCACGGGGGGACGTAACCCGCTCTCGATCTCCGCGATCTGTGCGGCGAAGTCCGGCGCGACGAAGCCGCGGCGCTGCCGCGGCCCGATGTGGTTGAACGGCCGCATCCGCACCGCGCGCACGCCGTGGCTAAGATAGTATTGCAGCCCCAGGAAATCCTGGGCGATCTTGCTGACCGCATAGGGCGACGTCGGCCGCAGCGGCGCCAGCTCGGTCAGCGGCAAATCTGCTTCCGCCACCTGCCCGTATTCCTCGCTCGAGCCGATCACCAGCGTGACCGCCTTGGGCGCCACCTGGACGATGGCCTGCAGCACATTCACCTGGAGCCGGACGTTGTTTTCGAGCGTGTACCACGGATCGATGCGGCTGAGCGACGGGATCGGCTGGGCGGCCAGGTGGAAGATGACGTCGGGCTTGCTGTCCTCGACGATGCCCTGCACCGTCTCCAAGGCGGACAACTCGGCCTCGTAGAGGGTCAGCCGCTCGCGCAGGTGCCGGATATTGTCATCGCCGCTGCCGTAGACCGTGCCCGCAACGGCCCAGTCGCCAAGTTGCAGCAGGTGCTCGGCCAGGTGGCTGCCGACAAAACCCGAGATGCCTGTGATGAGCGCGCGCAAACAGCCTCCCTGCCCTGGACCCACGCATGGCGACGAATGTTACTTTCGTCGCGATTATACCGTAGGACAGGACGAAAGAAAAGAAAACAGACTTCTACTCGTCCGGCACGAGTGTCCTGATCACGGCGGGGTCCATCTCGGGCATCCAGCCGTAGACGTTGACCGTCCCATACTCCCTGAAGCCGTATTTCTCCACGACCCGCTTCGACATCGGGCCCGCGTCGATGGCGGCCAGGTGAAACCCGCGCCCGCGGGCCGCCTCCAGCCGGTGCTTGAGCAGCGTCGAATACACCTTCTGACCCCGAAACTCAGGCAGGGTCGCGGCGCCTGAGAGGTACATCCTGCCGAAGCGGAAGTCGGCGGCGGCCATGCCGGCCGGCATTTCGTCGAGGTAGGCCAGGCAATAAAGATGTTTTTGCGTCGCCTCCGCGTCCGCGAGCCGCTCGCGTAAGGCCTTCCGCTCGTCATCGAGCTGCTCCGCGGGCAGGTGGAACGCCACTGCTTCCATCGCCAGCAAGATCTCGACCCCTGGGTCGTCCGGTCCTTCCAGGTTGTGGACCGTCACCCGCTCGTTCACCGCGATCTCTGACAGGTCATCCAACCCTAGCCGTGCCATACGCACGTTCTGGCCGGCCAGCATCAGTCCGTGGCGCTCCAATCGCTCACAGAGGTCCGGCGGCGTGTCGAATGGCATAACCCACCACACGAAACCGGCGCCGCTGCGGGCGTGCTCGGCCAGGATCTTCTCGATCTGCCCATCGGCTTCCTCCGCCGTCCAGCGGGCACCGCCGATGAAGTTGCTCGCGGGGTGCGCCTCGCCTGAGCCTGCCCGAGAGATGCGGCGGCTGTCATTGCGCTGGCGGTTTTGCGGCATCCACTCCCGCACATCCCAACCGTGCCAGAGTTCTTCGAGAAAGGCAGTCACCTCGTCGTCCGCCAGCGTCGCCGGTGCGACGTAGTCCTTGCGATGCGCGCTAAACAGGGGCTCTGAGCAGTACAGGTCGATTGCCTGGATCAAGCCATCCTTCCGCGAGACGAACAGCGCCCGGTTATGCTCGACGTACTGGCTCTCCTCGGTCGCGTAGATGCGGAACTGAACCCCGCCGGCGTCGCCGGCCTCTTTCGGCAGGCGAACACTTCGATCACGGGGTCGGGCCAGCTTCGCCACTCCTCACCGAACCAATCAAGAACCCGCTGCCGCCCGCGCATGGCGATCGCGCCGTCCCAGCGCCAGACGCGCAGGGTAACGTCTTCTTGCAACAGGTCCCACCTGCGTTGGCCGTCGAGCGTAGAATTGACGAGAGTTGTCACCAGCGTAACGCCGTCCACAGCGCACCTCCTTGCCTGCTACACCCATTCATTATACGTCGCCTTCCGCTCATTGAGGCGCGAATGAAGGTCGAGAAAGTCCGCAAAATCGCTGGATGGTTAGCCGCAACGTCTTTGCCGCCGCGAGTCCCGTTCCGGGCCCTGGTCATGAAGGAGCGCACACGTTCGGGCCAATCGAGTTGCTTCGGCAGTAGCCGATCATGAACAAGCCGGGTATGTGCGCCAGCTCTGGCGAGCGCAATACCCGGCTTGTTCATCCTCCCGACGAGGGCAACGCTGCAGTCGAAGCCTACAGCCCCAGCGCCGCCTTCAGCTCGGCGACCTTGTCCAGCTTCTCCCACGGCGCGTCGATGTCGTGGCGGCCGAAGTGGCCGTACGCCGCGGTCGCGCGATAGATGGGCCGGCGCAGGTTCAGGTCGCGGATGATCGCGGCCGGGCGCAGGTCGAAGCAGCTCGTGATGACTTCGACGATCTTCTCGTCGCCCACGTGGCCGGTGCCGAACGTTTCGACGGCAACGCTGGTGGGCCGCGCCACGCCGATGGCGTAGCTCACCTGGAGCTCCAGACGGTCGGCCGCGCCCGCCGCCACCAGGTTCTTCGCGATGTAGCGCATCATGTATGCGGCGGAGCGGTCGACCTTCGTCGGGTCTTTGCCCGAGAACGCGCCACCGCCATGCCGAGCCACGCCGCCGTAGGTGTCCACGATGATCTTGCGGCCGGTCAGGCCCGAATCGCCCATCGGTCCGCCGACCACAAAGCGGCCGGTGGGGTTGACGAAGATGCGGGTGTCCTTGTCGAGGTATCCGTTGGGCACGACGAACTTGATCACACGCTCGTAGATGTCAGACTCGATCTTCGCGTGATCGACCTCGGGCGCATGCTGCGTGGAAACGACGATGGTGTCGACGCGCACCGGTTTGCCGTGGTGGTACTCCACGGTCACCTGGCTCTTGCCGTCGGGGCGCAGGTAGGGCAGCGTGCCGTCCTTGCGCACCCGCGTCAGCTGCTTGCACAGTTTCTGCGCCAGGTCGATGCTCAGCGGCATGTACTCCTCGGTCTCGTTGCACGCGAAGCCGATCATCATGCCCTGATCGCCCGCACCGATCGCCTCGATCTGTGCGTCGGTTATCTCGCCCTGCTTCGCCTCGAGCGCCTTGTCGACGCCGAGCGCGATATCCGGGCTTTGCTCCTTGATCGACACGATCACGCCTGCGGTGTCCGAGTCGAAGCCGTACTTGGCGCGGGTGTAGCCGATGTCGCGCACGACATCGCGGACCAGCGACGGAATGTCGACGTAGGTGCTGGTCGTGATCTCGCCCATCACCAGGATCAGGCCCGTCGTCGTGCTCACTTCGCACGCCACCCGGGCATCGGGATCGTCGGTCAGGATCGCGTCCAGCACGGCGTCGCTGATCTGATCGCACATCTTGTCGGGATGACCTTCGGTCACCGATTCCGACGTGAAAAAGAACTTGGGGGAACTGGCAAAGGTTGTCGTCATTTGTATCTCCTTATCTGTAGGGACGAGCTTAAGCTCGTCCCTACTAAGCAATCACGTGCCCATCCGCCATTCGTTCAGATAGGATTCCTGCTCTGGAGTCAGCAGGTCGATGCTCACGCCCATCGCCGCCAGCTTGAGCCGGGCGATCTCGTTGTCGATCTCAACCGGCACGCTGTAGACGGTCTTCTTAAGGCTGCTGTGGTTCTTCAACATGTACTCCGCGGCCAACGCCTGGTTCGCGAAGCTCATGTCCATGACTGCGCTGGGGTGACCCTCGGCCGCGGCCAGGTTGACCAACCGGCCTTCGCCCGCCAGGTACAACCGGCGCCCGTCGTTCAGGATGTACTCGTCGAGGAACTCGCGCACCCGGCGCACCTCGCTGCACATGCCTTCCAGCGCCGGGATGTTGATCTCGACGTTGAAGTGGCCGCTGTTCGCCATAATCGCGCCGCTCTTCATCGCGCTGAAGTGCGCAGCGTCGAGCACGTTGATGTCGCCCGTAGCCGTGATGAAGATGTCGCCGATCCGCGCAGCCTCGCTCATCGGCATGACGCGGAAGCCGTCCATGACCGCCTCGAGCGCCTTCATCGGGTCGATCTCGGTCACGATGACGTCGGCGCCCAAGCCCTTCGCGCGCATCGCGATGCCGCGGCTGCACCAGCCGTAACCGGCCACGACGACCCGCTTGCCCGCGATCAGCACGTTCGTCGCACGGATCACGCCGTCCATCGTGCTCTGGCCCGTGCCGTAGCGGTTGTCGAAGAGGTGCTTGGTCAGCGCGTCGTTGACCGCGATCACGGGGAACATCAGCTCGTTGTCATGCGCCATCGCACGCAGGCGAATAACGCCCGTCGTGGTCTCTTCGGTGCCGCCGACGATGCCATCCAGCAGCTCGCGGCGCTCCTTGTGCAGCGTGCCGACCAGGTCCGCGCCGTCGTCCATCGTGATGTGCGGCTTGAAGTCGAGCGCGGCCTTGATGTGCTGGTAGTACGTGGCGTTGTCCTCGCCCTTGATCGCGTACACCGGCATCTCGTAGTGCGCCACGAGGGTCGCGGCCACGTCGTCCTGCGTCGACAGGGGGTTGGACGCGGTCAGCACCACGTCGGCGCCGCCGGCCTGCAGCACGCGCATCAGGTTCGCCGTCTCGCTCGTCACGTGCAAGCAGGCGGAGATGCGCACGCCCGACAACGGCCGTTCTTTGGCAAACCGCTGTTCGAGCTGGTCCAACACCGGCATTTCGCGGGCGGCCCACTGCATGCGGAAACGCCCCTTATCGGCCAGCCGGATGTCCTTGATGTCGTAATTGTTACCCACTTAGAACAAACCTCCTGTGGTTAAGCGCTCTAAGACAAAGACACAAAGGCACGATGCTCTCTTTCATTGTGTCCTGGTGTCTTTGTGTTGAGAGAAGCTACTTTCGATTGAGCATATCTTCCAGCTCGGGCGCGTCGCCGAACACTTCCCGGTAGCGCGCCACGAACTCTGGCACGGTGTAACGGTGGTTCATCGTCCCCACCTGTTCGAGGCAGTAGGTCGCCGCCAGCGCGCCGATCCGGCCGCTGACCTCCCAGGGGTAGCCCCGGACGAGGCCGACGAGCATCCCGCCGCGGAACGCATCGCCCACGCCCGTCGGATCGGCGATGTGCTGCGGAGGCGCAACCGGCACGTCGACCCGCCGCTGGGGAGCCATGAAGCTCGCGCCCTCTGCGCCCCGGGTGACTACCAGCAAGGCGACCTTCTGCAGGATGCCGGCCTCGTCGAGCCCGGTCTTCTGCTTGAGCACCTCCAGCTCGTAGTCGTTGACGGTCAGGCTGAACGCGCCGTCAATCCCCTCCAGCACCTGCTCTGCGCTCAGGCGCGGCGAGCTGCTGGCTGGGGTCGAAGATGAACGGCAGCCCGAGTTCCCGGCACTCCCGGCAGTTGAGGAGCATCCCTTCGGGGTCGTGGGGCGAGATGATGACGTAGTCGATCTCCGCCTTATCGAGGCCCCGGTAGGTCAGCTCCTTGCCCCGCTGCATCGCGCCCGAGTGGAAGCCGGCGATCTGGTTCTGCTCCAGGTCGGTGATCACGGTGAAGGTGGCGGTGAACTCGTCCGGGTACGTCACGACCAGCGAGGTGTCGATCCCCTGCAGCTCGAGCCACTGGCGATACTCGGCAAAGTCCTGGCCCACCGTGCCCATCAACCTGGGCCGCTCGCCCAGCAGCGCCATGGTGTAGGCAATGTTCGGCCCGATGCCGCCCCGGCTCATCTGCTTGTCCTCGACGAGGAAGCTGACGCTGAGCTTGCCGGTCTGCTCGATAAAGATGTGCTCCCGAAACTTGCCGGGATACCTCATCAGGTAGTCGGTCGCAATCGACCCGGTCACGATAACTGACATGCTACTCCTCGTGTTCGCCCAGACCTTCGAGGTTTCGACCGTCACCCGAGGTGACGCAACCTCGCAGGTCCTAAAGGCCCCGAAGCTCTTTCGCCTTCTGAACCCGTTCTTCCGCGATCCGGCAGTACTCTTCCGAAATCTCATACCCGACGTAATGCCGGCCCTCCGGCACCGCGGCCACCGCGGTCGAGCCGCTGCCCATGAACGGGTCGAGCACGACGTCGCCGGGCTTCGTGTACAGCAGCATCAACCGCCGCGGCAGTTCTTCAGGGAAGGGCGCCGGATGATCTACGCTCGTCTCCGTGGTCATCGACCAGATCGACTCGCTGTCGTCCGCGCCTTGGGCGCCCTGCGCCCACACCGACCGGGCGATGGACTCGGCGATCCAGGCATCGTCTTTGCCGCGGCGCCGCGCATCGGCCAGCTTGGCCTCGATCTTGCGCTGCAGGTCCTTCAAGCCATCCTCGGGCCGCCAGATGCTGCGGGTCCAGGCGACGAACTCGTTGCCCGAGATGCCGGTCGCCCCGCCGCCTTCCAGCTTGAGCTGATCCTTGCTCCACACCGTGATGTACTCGTGCACGTCACGCAGCGTCGGATTGCTGGAACGGCCGAAGCTGCCCCACGCCGTCGAAATGCCGGCCGACGCGCCCTTGTCCCAGATGATGTGCCCCCGGTGCAGCCAGGTACAGCTGCTTCGCCGCAGCTGCTCGTCGATCAGGCTGACCAGCGAAAGATACGGCTTGCGGTCCGTGTTCGCCACGTTCACGCACAGCCGCCCGCCGGGAACAAGCACCCGGTGGCACTCGCGCCAGACCGCCTCCAACATCGCCAGGTACTCGTCCAGCCCCAGGTTGTCGTTATGGACGGTGTAGTCCTTCGCGACGTTGTAGGGCGGCGAGGTGACGACGAGGTGCACGCTGCGGTCGGGCACGCCCGCCATGCTGCGGGCATCGGCGCAGAAGATGCGGTCAAGGTAGAGATCGTTGGTCATAGCCTCAGGGCCCTGCGGGCGATGGAGTGACGACGGGCCGCTCCGTCCGGAACGGGGCTCATTGCTTGCCTGCCATAACCGGCACGAGCGCGGCCGGCGGGATCGTCGTCAGCCAGGTTTCCCCGGCCGCAACCCCAACCTGCCCATTCCGCTCGTCATAAATGGCAACGACGGCCGGGTAGTCGCCGGGGGGCATGTCGCCCGGCATCGCCAGGTGCGTCACCTGCACAAACTCTTGTCCCGGCTGCCAACCCTGATACGCCAGGGCCAGCAGCTCGTCGGTCTGGGCCCAGGTGCGGCCGCTCGCATCCTGGAGGCGGGCAGACAGTTTGGGCGGCATGTCGCGCGACCAGGGCTGCAGCACGCGCCACCGGGTCACCAGGTCGATGCCATCTCCCGACGGCACACTCCCGGCGGCGACGAGTGCCAGCGTGTCGCCGTAGCGCAGCGGCACACTAAGCCCTCGCACGCCCACCGACTCGAGCGCCGCATCGACCGTCCCTTGATCCAGCGTCGCCACCCTCAGCAACTCTCCGACCGGCTGCGCCCGGTCGAACAATGGGAGCAGCGCCGCATCCCGGCTGCTCTCGGCCGAGGCGGTCCAGACGTAGGTTGCCCGGCCGCCCTGGGGCGGCAGCGGCAGGCCGTGCGGCCCGTAAAACCAGGTCACGTCGGCCCGTTTCGGCTGATAGAGCAGGTACGTCTGCTGGTCCAGGTCGAGCCAGAAATCTGTGCTGATGTAAAGCGGGTCGCCTGCGGGCGCCAGCGCCGAGTAGTCCGCCGCGGCTCGCAGGTCGCCGTTGTAGATGCGCTGCGTGACCACGCTGGCCGGCCAGCGCTCGAAATACGCCACCGCGTTGTCGGTCCAGTGATCGACAAACAACACGAGGAGGAGCATGCCGGCGACCACCGGCCAGGTGTCCGGTCACAAGCGGAACCGGCCGAAGGCCACCCGGCGCACCAGGACGCCCGCGCTCCACAACCCCGCAGCAACGTACACGAACACCAGCGGCATGGCGACGATGGCCCGCAGGTAGAACGGCCCGCCGGGCGTGATCAGCGCGGGGGCCAGGCCCAGCGCCAGCGCCGTCAGCCAGAGCCGCTCGCGGCGGCTCCGAAACACCCGGGGCAGCGCGACGAGCACGCCCACCACGAAGAGCACGGCCAGGACGGGCGAGAGCGCGGGCCTCCCGGGCAGGTTGTACTGGTAGAGCAGGCCGGCCGGCTCACGCCACAGCAGCGTGGCGAGCCCCTCGCCGATCGTGCGGAGCAGCGGGAGCAGCTGGCCCCGCGCCGCCTCGCTCAACGGGCCGGCGAGCTCCCCCACCCGGCGCTCGGCGCCCGGATGGGCCCGCAGCCACAGCAGCAGCGGCGCGCTGACCAGGGCCATCACCAACCAGGACAGGAGCAGGCCGGCGACCGGGCCATCCACGAATGAACGAATACCGGCCGAATGAACCGATTCCCCCGTCGCAACAAGAGACTTCCCCGCTTGCGCGGCCATTCGTTCATTCGTCTGACGTTCGTTCATTCGTGGATGGCCGCGCCGCACCCGGCGCACCAGCCACCCGACCCCCTCGTACAGGATCAGCAGCGGGGCCAGGGCGAAGAGCGCCCGAGCCGACAGGTACGTGTAGATCGCCAGCCCACCAAACAGCCCGCTCAGCAGGAACGGCCCGAGCGAACCCTTCACAGGAAGGACCGAAGAACCGAAGTTCCCCAAAGGTCCTGAGAGCTTTGTGAGCCTTCGTGTCTTCGGTTCTTCGTGGTGAAGATCCCCGTCGCGTACAGCGCTCAACCCCCGGTCGAGCCAGTAGATCATCGCCGCGCCGAGCGTCATGGCCGAGATGGCCCGGAGCCCCACCCGGCCGGTGAACAGGAACCAGAACGAGCCCGCCATGAGCAGGACTGCGACGAGCGCCGCGGCGAACGGCAGCTTGCGCCGGGCGAGGCCGATGCTGACCGCCGCGCCGAGCGTGGCCCACACGACCGAGGCCAGGCGCAAGCCCCAGATGAACTGCCCGTTCGCCAGCTTGAACAGGGCCGCGGCCGAGTAGATGAAGAGGGGCTCGCGCCCGAAATTGGCTGTAAAGTAGATGCGATAGCGGCCGTAGAGGAGCTCGATGGCATCTACGATGTTAAAGACCTGGTCGTGCTGGACGCCGGGCGGGACGTCGTTGAGGCGCACCATGAGCGCAGCAAAGGCGACGAGCACCACTCCCGCCGCCGCCAACGCCCGCCACGTCCGCCCTGCCAGCCTCACACCTGCTCTCCCCGCGACCGTGTACGATTCACACGAAAGACACCGAGACACCAAGAATAGACGTTGTGCCTTGGTGTCTTTGTGTTATTCTGTGCACTCTTTGCTCGACGCTGCTGCGCGGCCTCGACGGCCTTGCGGAGGCTGACCTCGAACGGCGGGTAGCAGATGCCCTCTTCGGTGATGATGCCGGTGAGATAACGGTGCGGCGTGACGTCGAAGGCCGGGTTGTAGACCGCAACACTCTCGGGCGCGATCCGCTCGGCCCCCACCATGGTCACTTCTTCGGCGTTCCGTTCCTCGATGGGAATCAGGTCGCCGTTGGCCAGGCTCAGGTCGATCGTCGGCGTGGGCACCACCGAGTAGCACGGGATGCCGTTCTCTTTCGCCAGCACCGCCAGCTTGTACGAGCCGATCTTGTTCGCCACGTCGCCGTTCGCCGCCACCCGGTCCACGCCGTAGAGCACCACCTGCACCCGGCCCAGGCGCATGAGCATGCCCGAGGCATTGTCGGCGATGAGGGTCATCGGGATCTCGTCGTGCATGAGCTCCCACGCGGTGAGCCGGGCGCCCTGCAGGCGGGGCCGCGTCTCGTCCACCCACACGTGGATGCCCTTGCCCCCCTCGTGCGCCGCCCGGATCACGCCCAGCACCGTGCCGTAGTCGACCGTGGCCAGCGAGCCCGCGTTGCAGTGCGTCAGGATGTTGGCCCCCTGCGGGACGATCTCGGCGCCGAACGCGCCCATGCGCCGGTTGATCTCCACGTCCTCGTCCGCGATGCGGTCCGCCTCGGCCAGGACCGCCGACCGGATGTCGTCGACGTTAGCAAGAGCACGAGGTGCGCCGCATCGTCCAACACGGTCGTGGTCGCCCAGCTGAGGTTGACCGCAGTGGGGCGGGACGCATCGAGCACCTGCTTTGCCGCACGGAGGTCGGCCAGCAAGCCGTCGCGATCCGTCGCGCCGCTCTGAAACGCAGCCAGGGCCATGCCATAAGCGCCCGCCGCGCCGATGGCCGGCGCACCGCGCACGACCATGTCGGTGATGGCCTGCGCCACCGCCCGGTAGTCGTCGTAGGAGAGAACGGTGTAGGTCAGCGGCAGGATGCGCTGATCGATCATCTTGAGCTGGTTGTTTTCCCACCATAGGGTGCGCGGCATCTTGACTTCGTCCTTGACGTCTCTTCGAGAAACTGCAGCGTTTCTGCGTCACGAGGCATTAGAAATAAAAACGCCCACCGGAGAGGCGGGCACAGTAAGACAGCACTTGAGCCGACCTCTCATCTTCCAGATTTAGGCGACGCAAGCCGGCGACGCTGACGGAATTGGCACCTGCCTGCCGCTCCGAGACTTCGCCGCCTGCATGGTTTTCACCGTGCCAAAGCGTCGCAACCGGTCTCCGGGGCTCCAGGTGGTTGCCGGGGGATCACGGGCCGTTCCCTCCCCCCCTCTGGATGAGTGTCCAGGGCTAGATTGTCAAAACGCATATCAAGGCACACGCGTGGCCTGCAACGGCCGTAACAAGGCGCAAGTATAGCGCAGGGGGCCGGGCTAGTCAAAAAAGCGCCGGCCGACTTCGGCCGGGCGTCAGCCACTCGGCAGGGGATTCCCTGCCATCAGGGCCGGTTGACACGGGCCGTCTTTATGTGATAACAAACAACGAAGTAGTAACTTCTCGCACAGAACCTTGCGTCCGCATGCCAGCGGCGATGCTCAACAACGGAATGGAGGAAACCCGAATGCGTAAGCTTCTGGCTTCTCCTCGTCCCTGCGCTCTTCCTCGCGACCGCGGCGTCGCCGCAGCCGCGCCCACCGTCCCAACCGACATCGAGCAGCCGGGCACCCAGCCCACGCAGGTCGGCAACCTCGAAACACCGGACAAGTGCGACAACTGCCACGGCGGCTACAACGCGGCGGTCGAGCCGGCGTTCAACTGGCGCGGCAGCATGATGGCGAACGCCAGGCCGCGACCCGATCTTCTGGGCCACCGTGGCGATCGCCGAGCAGGACTTCGACGGCTCGGGCGACCTGTGCATCCGCTGCCACAGCACGGGCGGCTGGTACGCCGGCCGCTCCACGCCCACCGACGGCAGCGGGCTGACCGCGGGCGACGCCGACGGCGTCGACTGCGACACCTGCCACAAGATGACCAACCCCAACAACAGCGAGCACCTCGGCGTGATGAACGCGCCGTACATCGCCAACAACGAGGCGACGCCCGCAACGGGCTACTACGGGTCGGGGATGCTGTCCTTGTGGGGCGGGAACGAGAAGCTCGGCCCCTACAGCGACCCGAACGCCAAGCACGGCTTCATGCAGTCGGCGTTCCACCGCTCGGTGGATATGTGCGGGTCGTGCCACGACGTGTCCAACCCGGCCGTGGGCGACCTGGCGCACAACAACGGCAAGCAGCCAACGGGCGACGCCGGTGGTGGCGAGCGGCGTGCCCGGCGCGGCCGTGAACGGCAAGGCGGCCTTCAACAACTTCCCCTATCAGTACG
Organism: uncultured Chloroflexia bacterium; assembly: GCA_963810095.1. Classification (GTDB taxonomy): domain Bacteria; phylum Chloroflexota; class Anaerolineae; order CG2-30-64-16; family CG2-30-64-16; genus JALOOB01. The sequence goes on from CAWEMM010000006.1 coordinate 652,510, forward strand.
GCGTCGTCGAGCGGACCTTCAGCGAGTACAAGGCGGGGCTGCTGTCGCAGACGCTGGTGTCGAACTACGCGTCACTGCCGGCGGACCTGAAGAACGGGGCGATCAAGAACGCCTACGAGAACGTCGATCGTGGCGGGGACGAGCGGCGACTACCAGGACGGCACGGACCGCTACTTCTCCTGCCAGACGTGCCACGTGCCGCCGACGACCGGGGTGGGGTGCAACAAGGCCGGCACGCCGACCCGCCCCGACCTGCCGCTGCACGACATGACCGGCGGCAACACTGGAGCCCGACGCGATCCTGTACCAGAACACGCAGGGCACGCTGCGGCTGGGCGGCGGGCTGACGGCCACGCAGATCAATGCCATCGACGCGGGGAAGCTGCCGCGCGCAGCGGCAGCTCGACATGGCCGCCAGCCTGAGCCGTGACGGGCAACACGCTGAAGGTGGTCAACCTGACGGGACACAAGCTCATCTCCGGCTACCCGGAGGGGCGGCGGATGTGGCTCAACATCAAGTGGTACGATGCGGCCAACAACCTGCTGCGCGAGGACGGGCAGTACGGCGACAAGCAGGTGACCATCGACGGCGCAGCCAAGGTGGTGAAGACCATCCTCAACCCGGCGAGCACGAAGGTGTACGAGGCGCACTACGGGATGACGCAGGAGTGGGCGAACCAGCTGCTCGGCCTGGGCTACTCGTCCGAGCCTGGCGCTGAGCTATGACCCGACGACCGGCGCAGTCAACTACACGCTCGGGCAACTGGCCGCCCAGGCGCCGGGCACGAGCCACGAGACGTTCCACTTCGTCCTGAACAACACGGTGGTGAAGGACAACCGCATCCCGCCGTACGGGTTCAAGTACGACGAGGCGCGCAAGCGGAACGCGCTCCCGGTTCCGGCAGCCCAGTACGGCAGCCCGGCGGCCGGCGGCACGTTCAACTACTGGGACGAGGTGACGCTGAACCCGCCGCCCGGCGCGACGGTGGGCACGATCACGCTGATGTACCAGCCGACCAGCTGGGAGTACGTGCAGTTCCTGCAGCGGGCGAACAACAAGTCGAACGCGTTCCTGGCGAGCGAGGGCGACAACCTGCTCGATGCGTGGCTGAACACGGGCATGGCGGCGCCCTACCCGGTTGCCGGACGCGCAGTGGACGGGGTCCGCGCCGTGCGTGGCGCCGAACGCGCTGACGGGCGTGCAGATCGCCCGGCTGAACGCGACCACGGCCCGGCTGACGTGGCCGGCGGCGGCGAACGCGAGCGCGTACAACGTCTGGCGGAACGCGACCAACCCGTTCTTCCTGCCCGGGCGCGACGTGCTCGGCGGGCAACGGGTGCAGCCAGGTCGGGGGGACGAGCTTCGACGATGCCTCGCTGGGGAGCCCGGCGAGCCACACGAATTACCTCGTGCAGCCGGTGGCGGGGTGCGGCGCGGTGCAGACCACGCCGTCGAACCGGACGGGCGAGTTCGAGTTCACGCTGATCAAGGGGCAGTAGCCGGTTCGGGACGCGTCGCCGGGATCGGAACAACAAGACGGGCGACCGGATGATCCGGCCGCCCGTCTTTTTATGCCCCGGTCAGAAGGTTAGAAGCTGAAGGGGCAGGGGGTGGGCTGAACGAAGTTCAGGTTGTTGTTGGCCTTGTCCAGCGCGTTCTTGAGCGCTTCCCGGTAGGAGCGGACAGCGCCGCTGACGACGGTCAGGCCGTTTGCGCCGAGCGACGCATTGGCTTCGGCCATCACCGCGTTGACGGTGGCGTAGCCCAGCGCATTGGCGCTGGTGGCGCCGGGCGCCTGGTACGGCTATACCGAAACCGGCAGCCAGCAGCTCGGTTATAGGAGAAGACAAAGAAAAACGGGCGCTCCGGCGGCGAGAGCGCAGACGACTACTGGTAGTAGACGGCCGTTTGATCCGGGATGGCGGGGGCATCGACCGGTGTCGTGGTGTCCGTCAGCACGATGTTCGTGTAGCTGATGGACACGAGCGCGATCCTCATGTTTTTGGTAGGGCAAGAGAAGCCGACCGGCATGGGCAGCGGGCCGGCCGTGAGGGAAGCGGTGATCTGCCCGTTCTTGCCAGAATCGAACGCGCCCGTTGCGTCCACCGGGCCGGCAATGGTCTCCTTGTTGCCGGCCTGCGGGTGGTTGCCGCCCTTGTTGATGCAGCCCCATACCGCAGTCGCGTCGGCAGTCAGTGTGTAGTCAATTCTCTGGTTAGCGCCCAGGCCGGCTTCCTTCCAATCTACGACGAGCGCGCCGTCCTTGTTGATGGAGCCGTTCGCGTAAATGAAGTGCGGGTTGGCCGCGAGCGCCACGGGCGCGGCCAGCAGCAGGATGATGAGGGTGAGGGAAAACACTCGGAGCTTTACGTTGGACATCCTTTCGAATGAGAGTGCCGTTGATGCACTTGTCGGGATGGACGGAGTTGGATGCCGTGCCTTAGCAGCCGCGATACAGGCGCCCCCGCTCCTGCTTCGCGTCCGCATGCACCGTCGAAATATACCATAGAATATGGCGAAAAACCTTAATGATTTCTATGCGTTTTTACTAATTCTTTTGATACTGCACTTGTGCCGGTAAGCGGAGTTGGGGCAGGCGGCAAGAACGGCGGATTGGGCTGGGGCAGTCGGGGCGCCAGGGCCGGCGAAGGAGCGAGGTACAGGGAGACGCCCTAGGAGCAGGCCCGCCTCGATGCCGAGTGGGCGGCGCTCGTGTGCGCGAACCAGGAAGCCCGGAAGCAGAACGATCCGCCGCCCGAGAGCGAGTAGGGGGATGAAACAAACCGGCCCAACGCTCCGAGAAGCGCCGGGCCGGTGGGAGTCACGCGCTCGCCGGGGTGAGCCGGCGAGCGGGGAGGGTGGTTACTTCAGCTTGAAGTTCGCTGTCATGTACGATCCGTCCGTAAGGCTGACGGTCACGTTATAACAGCCGAGGACCTTCGGCGTTTGCCAGTTGTAGATGAACTGGTCGCCAGTTGTGTCGAAGCGCAAACTGGTCCCGCCAGTGGCGGTCAGTTCGATGGTATCTTCGACAACACCCGTCGCACACGCGACCTTCACTGCTTTCAGCGGCTGCTGGACGAAGCTAACCAGCTTGATCTCGCCAGTAGCGCCAAACACTTCGAACTTTAGCGGAACCGTCGATCCGTTCTTCACAGTGTTCAGAACACCTCCCATATCGACAGGTTGATAGAACCCGCTGAAGAAGGAGGTGACAGTCACGTTGAAGCTTTTGCTGGCCTTGTTGCCGTGGGCATCGGTTGCGGTGCAGGTGACCGGAGTCGTGCCAATCACGAAGGTTGATCCCGAGGCCGGACTGCAGGCAGGAGTGACGATGCCGTCAACGAGATCGGTCGCTGAGGCAGAATACGTGACGACTGCTCCGCTCTTACTCGTCGCTTGCGTCGTAATGTCCGCCGGGACCGTCAGTTCAGGCGCTGTCGTATCCCGCACGACCACGTTGAAAGTCTGGGTCTCGCTCGTGTTCCCGGTGAAGTCGCTGGCGCTGCAGCTAACTTCCGTTGTCCCCAGCGGGAAGCCAGTTCCCGAGTCCTGGCTGCAGGTAATGGTCGGCGCCGAGTCCACAGCGTCCGTGGCCGACACCAGGTACTCAACTACCGCCCCTGCTGCACTTGTCGCCTCTGCCACCACATCTACCGCTGGGACCGTCAGTACAGGCGCTGTCGTATCCCGCACGACCACGTTGAAAGTCTGGGTCTCGCTCGTGTTCCCGGTGAAGTCGCTGGCGCTGCAGCTAACTTCCGTTGTCCCCAGCGGGAAGCCAGTTCCCGAGTCCTGGCTGCAGGTAATGGTCGGCGCCGAGTCCACAGCGTCCGTGGCCGACACCAGGTACTCAACTACTGCCCCTGCTGCACTTGTCGCCTCTGCCACCACATCTACCGCCGGGACCGTCAGTTCAGGCGCTGTCGTATCCCGCACGACCACGTTGAAAGTCTGGGTCTCGCTCGTGTTCCCGGTGAAGTCGCTGGCGCTGCAGCTAACTTCCGTTGTCCCCAGCGGGAAGCCAGTTCCCGAGTCCTGGCTGCAGGTAATGGTCGGCGCCGAGTCCACAGCGTCCGTGGCCGACACCAGGTACTCAACTACCGCCCCTGCTGCACTTGTCGCCTCTGCCACCACATCTACCGCTGGGACCGTCAGTACAGGCGCTGTCGTATCCCGCACGACCACGTTGAAAGTCTGGGTCTCGCTCGTGTTCCCGGTGAAGTCGCTGGCGCTGCAGCTAACTTCCGTTGTCCCCAGCGGGAAGCCAGTTCCCGAGTCCTGGCTGCAGGTAATGGTCGGCGCCGAGTCCACAGCGTCCGTGGCCGACACCAGGTACTCAACTACCGCCCCTGCTGCACTTGTCGCCTCTGCCACCACATCTGCCGCCGGGACCGTCAGTTCAGGCGCTGTGATGTCAACGATGCCGTAGGTGACCGAAGCGGAGGCAGTTAGACCGCCGCCGTCTGTGTAGGAGCAGGAAGCGGTCTGCTCACCCAGGCCGTAGGCGGCCAGCAGGCCGGTGACGGCGGTGAGCGTTGCGGCAAAGCTGGAATTGCCATCCTCGGCATCCGTCACCTCGCACGTCGCATCCGGCACGCTGCCGAACTCGTACGAGGCTCCTGGGGTGACGCCTTTGACCGATATTCCAGGCGCCGTGTTGGGTGGAGGGACCACGTTGACTGTAAATGTCGCCCCGTCGTAGCTGAAGCTCCCTTCCGCGGTGTCTGCCTTCCAGCTCACGCTGACGGTTGTCGATCCAGTCTTCAAGGGCGTCACCGTCAATGTCGTGGGTACGCCGCAGGCGTCAAAAGTGATTTCGAGTGGGCTAACAGTCGCAACCGTGCTATCACTGCTAGCGATGGTAACCGTTAGGGTCTTTCTTGGAGTCGAAGCGCTGAGATTGCACTCTTTCTTCGCGTCGTAGACTAGTCCAGACTCTTTCCACGTCGGGAGAACAGTCAGTGACGTCTCAGCGGCTGTGCCGGGAAAAGTCAAAGGCATAACTTCTGCCACGACGTCTACACTGTTATCCAGGCCGTTGTAGACATCATCAGCAAACGCGGCCCACGGCACGGCCAGGGCCAAAATCACGACGAGCGTCGCGATCCAAATAAACTTCTTGCTCATGATTGTTCTTCCTCTCGTGTGGTCTACATAGGTGGTAGTTACATCTATCACAGGGGCGTTACGGCACACATTGCGCTCTGCCGCTTGTCTCCGGCTCCAGGTGCGTGGACCGGCGACTTTCTTCTCTAACCTCCGTCATTGGATGTCAAGCCGGCGCAGGGGCTCGCCGGACGCGTACAAGCGATGAAGATAATCCCGCCGTGTAAAGTAAATCACGAGGCGACTTGGGGAGTCCTTAACGAAAACTCAACAGAACTTGGAAATTCCTTAGAGTCGCTTAGCGAGGAGGAGTGACAATATACTGAGGAATTCCACCTACGCTGATGCGAGGAGTTGTGTTTGCAAGGGCATTCGCACAGTGAAACATGCGCCGGCGCCCGGACAGCGCTCGACGCTGATCGTGCCGCCGTGCGCAGCCACGAGCGTGCGGGCGATGGGGAGGCCCAGGCCGAGACCTTGCGGATAACGGCGCTCGGGCGGGGTACGGTAGAACGGCTCGAAAATGCGCTCCTGCTCGCCTTCCGGGATGCCGGGCCCCGTGTCGGCCACCCGGAACTGCCATCCAGCCTCGTCCGTGGAAACCGCCACCCGCACCTCGCCGGGGGCCGGCGTGTACTTGACCGCGTTGCTCAGGAGGTTGCCAAGCGCCTGGCCGAGCCGGCCCGGGTCGATTTCGACGGCCGGCAGGTCCGGGGGGATCTCGGCGGCCCAGCGCAGCCCTGCGGCGAGCGCCGCCTCGCGCCACGGCGCCAGCAGCTGCCCCAGCCACTCGGACAGGAGCACCGGCTCCAGCCGCAAGGGCGCCTGCCCAGCGGCCATGTCGCGCAGGCCCGCCAGCTCGTCGAGCAGCCGTTCCATGCGGCTGATCTCGCCGTCGATCCCCCGCAGCAGCTCGTCGCGCAGCTCCGGCTCGTCGCCCGCGCCGTCCAACAGCGCGCGGCCGGCCGCGGCCAGCGCGCCCAGGGGCCGGCCCAGCTCGTGGACGATGTTCGACAGCAGGTAGCGCCGGTTGTCCTCCAGCTGGTGGATGCGGTCGAGCATCTCGCGGAACGCGCGCGCCAGCACACGCACCTCTTCCGGCCCCGTCTCGCTCTGAATCTCGGCGGGCGCGGCGGGATGCGCCCCGTAGGATTCCACCGCCCGGGTCAGGTGCTCCAGGGGGCGCTCGACCGTGACGGCCAGGATCAGGCCGAGGGCCGCGCCCAGGAGCATCCCGGCGGCCAGCACCGCGCCGATCAGGCCGGCGTCCTGCCCGATGGAGCCGCCCAGCACAACCGTCAGCGCGAGGCCGAGCAGGGGCACGAGGACGAAGACCAGCGCGACGTGGCTGAGGATCAACCGGACCCGCAGCGTGCGCGCCCACGGCATGTGGCGCATCACGGGTCTCCCACGGTCAGCTTGTAGCCCACCCGGTGCACCGTCTCGATGTGGACGTTACAGGCGGTGATGCGTGCCAGACGTTCGCGCAGCCAGCGGATATGCACATAGAGCACCTGGGGCTCGCCGCTGTAGTCGGGCCCCCACAGCCTGGAGAGGATATCGGACAGCGGCACGACCAAGTTTGGCCGAGCGGCGAGCAGGTAGAGGAGATCGAACGCCCGGGGCGTGAGGTCGAGCGTGTCGGCGCCCACCCGGGCGGTCCGGGTCTGCGGATCGATCTCGAGCGCGCCGACGCACAGGGTGATCGACTGGGGGCCGGCCGCCCCGCGAGCGATGGGGTGCGAACGGCGCAAGACCGCATCGATGCGCGCAAGGAGCACGTCGGTGTCGTAGGGTTTCTTGACGTAGTCGTCGGCCCCCAGCCGCAGGCCGAGGGTCTCGTCCTGCTCGGTGCGCCGGGCGGTCAGCAGGATGACCGGGATGCGCTGGTTCTGCCTGAGGAGATGGAGTGCATCGAGGCCGTCGATGCCGGGCAGGCCGATGTCGAGCAGCACGAGATCGGGCTCGTGCTGCCGCGCAAGCTCCAGCCCTTCCGGCGCGGCGGCCGCCGAGCGGACGCTGTAGCCCGCACGCTGGAGGGTGTAGGAGAGGCTGCGCCGCAGAAGCGCATCGTCGTCGATGAGAAGAATGGATTGGGACACGGCAAAACGATTTTAGCACATAGAGGCGGGGATACGAAGCGCCACGACGGCTGCAGCAGCAATGCCAAACCTGGAACCTATTGGAACCTATCCGAAAATGCTCTGGCCGGGCGTGTAAGGGCGAGGCATCCGGGGGATGCCTCGCCCTTACACTTCGCGCCCTTCGCGCTTTGCGCTCTTCGCCCCGCTTCGCGCCTTCGCGTTCCAAACGCGCTTCGCGCCCCTTCGCGCCTGCTCAATGCGCTACCATGTCCAGGCCGGGTCGACGTCGTTTCCCGGATCGTTCGTCAGTGCGCGCTCGTTACCGTTGGCGTCGGTCACGTAGATGTCCCAGTTGCCCGCCCGGTTGGACTCAAAAGCGATTAGTCCGCCGCCCGGCTGCCAGACCGGGCTCTTCGCCGGGTTCGCCGGGCCGCCCACCTTGCGGGCATTCCCCCCATTGGCCCCCTGCCCGCTTGCGCCGGCCACGTAGAGGTTCCATGCCGCGCCGTCCGCGCCGATGAAAGCGATCTGGGACCCGTCGGACGAGAAGGCGGGCGCCTGGCTCCACTTGCCGGCCGGCGAGACGACCCGCGGTTCCTCGCCATTGGGTCCGGCCACGTAGACGCCCGCGATCCCCGCCCGGTCCGAAACGTATGTAAGCCGGTCGCCCTGGCCCCAGCCCGCATTCCACGAGCGAGCCGGCGCAACCTCGGTGGCTTTCGTGCTGCCCACGTCGACCACGCTGATCGCGCGGGATCGACGTTCGGGTCGATGACCACCCGCCGGCCGTCGGGCGAGAACTGGAACTGGAACGAACGGTCGAGCTGGAACAGCCGCCGGTCGCCCACATAGAGCGCGTAGCGGCCGCTCTCGGTGCGCAGCGTCGCCAACTGCCCGTTCGCCAGCGGCCGTGCGCTGATTACGGACGGGTCTTGCAGCACCTGCTCCTCGCGGCCCGTCGTCACATCCAGGCGGTACACGCTCGCCCCGCCGCCGCGATTGCCCACGTAATAGAGGTAGCGGTCGTCGAGAGACCAGGCCGGCCCGGTGTTTTGCCCGTCGCGCGTCACCGGGATCTGGTTGGCCCCGGCCGCATCCATGATCCAGATTTGCGGGCTGCCGCTGCGGTCTGACACGAACGCAATGGCCCGGCCGCCGGCGATGGCGCCGGGAATGCCCGCGCCCGACGAGCCACCCGTGCCCGGCGTCAGCGCGGGGGCAGGGGTCACGCTCGGCGCCGGCAGCGTCGCGGTGGGTGGCACGGGCGAAGAGGTGGCCGTGGCGGCCGGAGCCGTGGGCGGAACCTCGGTCGCGGTGGCCGGGGGCACGGTCGGAACGGCCGTGGCCGCGCTCGTCGCCGTGGGTGCAGGTGCGAGGGTCGGCAGCACCACGGTTGCCAGCGCACCGCCCGCCGCTCCGCCGCCCGTCGTCGCCGTGACTTCCGGCACGCCCGCCGTCCACGTCGGCGCGGTGGTCGGCGTATAACGCGCTCGGGCCGTGGCCTGCGCGGCCGATACCCCGGGCGGCAGCGTCGGAATGATCACGTTCACCGGGGTCTGGGTGCCGGGGGGCGACCATTCGGCCTGGCCCCGCATGCCCAGCACCGACTTGAGCGGCCCAAAGGCCAGCAGCAGCAAGCTGACCAGGATCCCAACCGCCGCGATGATCAAGGTCATGCGGCGCTTCCGGATCACTGAGGGCGGCGTTTCCGGCCGCTCGTACACCCGGACGCCGGGCGCCTGCGCCGGGTCCGCAGGGGGCACGGGCTGGGACGCGGCGGGCCGGTAAACTACGCCCCCGGGTCCTCCCGCTGCGCTCTCCGCAGCAGTCACCGCACCGGCTGCTGCCGCCGGGGCCTCCCACCCTTGGGCCTCTGCCGGCGCGTCGACCGGCGTATTTGCGTCGGGCGCCAGCTCGGGCAGGGGGCTGCCGCACACGTGGCAATAGGCCGCGTAGCGGCTGACCCGGGGCGTGCCACAGACAGGGCACTTCATCAGTTCGTCGTTCAACATGTCGTCGCGCATGCGCCTGCTCTCGATAAAGAAAGATTGAGTACCGTTAACAGACGACACAACTCGGAGAGACGTTGCATGTGCCAGGAGTTGCATGTGCGAGGAGTTGTCCGTACCGGAGGATGAGGGCGGAGAGGATTGGGTGCCGTAGAGGGCCGGTCTTTGCTGGGGCCGGTCTCTGACCGTGCCCCCGTTGGTCGGGCGCCGATGGCTGCGCTGGCTGCGGCTGCGGCTGCGTCCGTGATGCTACATTTCGTTCGCGCGCAGCCACAGATACATCAGAACACCCCCTGCCACGCCCACGTTCAACGACTCCGCCTTGCCGCGCATGGGCAGGCTGACCCAGCGGCGGATGTGCGGGGTGACGTCGGGCGACAGGCCGCGCGCTTCGTTCCCCAGGATCAGCGCGCACCCACCCCGCAGTGCAGTTGTGCCCCAGGGGTCGCTCTGCAGCGACGCGGCGTGCTCGCTCGCGCCGACGGGGACGATCCCCTTGCCGTCGAGGTAGCGCAGCGCCGCTCCCGCGTCGGCCGCGGAGGCGATGGGCAGGTTGAACAGCGAGCCCATGCTGGCCCGGATCGCCTTGGGGTCAAAGAGGTCGACCGCGGGCTCGAGGATGACGACGCCCGTTGCGCCCACCGCGTCGGCCGTGCGGATCAGCCCGCCGAGGTTGCCCGGGTCTTGCGGCCGGTCGAGCACGAGGACGAGTTTCGCGCCGTGCAGCGCGAAGGCTGGGAGGGGCGTGGTGAACAGGGGGAAGGACGCGACGATCCCCTGGGGTCCCTCGCGCTCCGAGAGCGCCGCCATCACCTGGGGCGTCACCTCGAAGAGCTCGACCGGGGTGCTGCGGTCGAACCGCTCGATCAACAGGGGGCCCTGCGGACCCGTAAAGTTGGGGGGGCAGTAGAAGACCTGGGCGGGCGCGCGGCCGCTGTCCAGCGCCATCGTCAGCAGCTGCAGGCCCTCGACGAGAAAGCGGCCCTGGTCCTCGCGATGCTTCCGCTGCCGCAGCTTGCGGGCTTCGACAACGTGGCGGTTGGCGGTGGAAGTGATGATCATGGGCAGCAGGCCGGAAAAGCCGGCTTCTGAGCTACGTCCCAAACGACGACAGCGCCCGGCGCAGCCGCTCTTCGACGTCCGTGACGTCTCGGGGCAGCGCCTGCACGGCCCGCTGGGCCTCCACGATGCTGTAGCCCAGCGCGGTCGAGCGCGTCGATCACCGCCGCATCCGCCTCGGTCAGCGCGGCAAGCCCCTCGCTGACCTCCACCTCCCCCATCTTGTCCTTCAGCTCGAGCACGATCTTGCCCGCCGTGCGCTTGCCGATGCCGGGCACCCGCGGCGAGCATGTCCGCGTGCTCCTGGCCAATGGCCATGCGGAGCGCGTCGGGGGCCATGTTGCTGAGCACGCTCAGCGCGAGCTTGGGGCCCACCCCCGAGACGGTGATGAGCTTGTGGAACAGATCGAGCTCGTCTTCGGTGGCAAAGCCGATCAACGAGAGATCGTCCTCACGCACCACCAGGTGGGTGTGGAGCAGGACGAGCTCGCCCACCCGGCTTGCCTTCAGCAGCGGCTGTGGGACGAGGACGCGCAGGCCCACGCCACCGACCATGACGATCAGCGCGTCGTTCAGCCTCGCGAAGATGGAGCCCTGTACAATCGAGATCATCGGATTTCCAAAGATTCAACGGCACGCTGGTTTGACTGACTGGACTGATCTTCATGATCCTTGCAGGAGAAGACGAGCGAAGATCAGTCCATCCAGTTCAATCTGCGTCCTATTCCGCCAGTCGTCGCAGGCGCGCGCTGTGGAAGTGGCAGACCGCGACGGCCACGGCGTCCGCTGCGTCGTCGGGCCGCGGAATGTGGTCGAGATGGAGGACCATCCGCACCATCTCCTGCATCTGGCGCTTGTCGGCGTTGCCGTAGCCGCTCAGGGCCTGCTTCACTTCGGCCGGCTTGTACTCGTAGACCTGCAGGCCCGCCTGGGCGGCCGCCAGGAGGACGACCCCCCGCGCCTGCCCCACCATGATCGCCGTGGTCACATTACGCCCAAAGAACAGCTGCTCGACGGCAACCGACTCCGGCTGGTACCGTTCGAGCACGGCGGTCATCTCGCCGTAGAGGCGCTGCAGCCGCTCGGGCATCGGCGCACCGGGCTGGGTTTCGATCGCACCGTACGCCACCAGCGCGACGTCGCCGTGCGCGTCCTCGCCGACGACGCCGTAGCCCGTCGTGCCGATCCCGGGATCAATGCCCAGGATGGGAGAAACCAGGTCTCTCCCCGAAACCTGGTTACTGTCGCTCATTCCAGCTGCGCCAGGGCTTCTTCGCTGATCTCCAGGTTCGAGTCCACCTTGAACACGTCGTCCAGTTCCTCGAGCGCCTCGACCAGGTTCAGCACCTGCAGCGTCTCGGCCGGGCTCAGGGAGACCTGCGTCTTGGCCTGCATGATGACTTCGGCGTCCTCAACCTTGTACTTCCCGTCGATGAACGCCTGGCGCACCGTCTGCAGGTCGGCGGGCATCGTGTAGACTTCGGCCACGCCGTCCCCGTACTGCACGTCCTCCGCGCCCGCTTCGAGAGCCGCTTCGAAGACCTTGTCCTGGTCCTTCGGCCCGATGGCCACGGAGACCAGGCCCTTCTGCTCGAACAACCACGCCACGCTGCCAGACTCGCCCAGCGCGCCGCCGCCCCGGGTGAGGGTCCGGCGCAGCTCGCCAACGGTGCGGTTCTTGTTGTCGGTGACCACCTGGATGTAGAGCGCCACGCCGTGCGGGCCGTAGCCCTCGTAGGTGACTTCTTCGAGCTGCCCACCCTCCGTGTCCAGGCCCGCGCCGCGCTTGATGGCTCGGTCGATGTTGTCCTTGGGCATGTTCTCGGCCTTCGCCTTATCGATGATCAGGCGCAAGCGGAAGTTGAAGTTGGGATCGGCGCCCTGGCGGGCGGCCAACTGGATTTCCCGCGCGAGCTTGGTGAACATCTGCCCGCGCTTGGCGTCGGCCGCGCCCTTCTTGCGCTTGATCGTAGCCCATTTGCTATGTCCTGACATAGTGTAATACCTCCGTTGGTGTGCGTATGAGTGCTTGGGTCACCACAAAGACACAAAGACACAAAGGTGCACAAAGACGCCAACAAGAAGCTTTGTGGAGCTTCGTGTCTTCGTGCCTTGGTGGTTACGTCGTTTTCTGGTCGATGACGGCCTTCAGAAAGGCCTTGAATAACGGATGCGGGCGGTTCGGCCGGGAAAGGAACTCGGGGTGGAACTGCACGCCCAGCATCCAGGGGTGCATCGTGCGATCCAGCTCGGCAATCTCGACCAGGCGGCCGTCAGGCGACAGCCCGGTGAAATTGAGGCCCTTCTCCGTCGCGGGGGTGCGATACCGGTTGTTGAACTCCCAGCGGTGGCGATGCCGCTCTCGCACCCGTCCTTCGGGAGCGTACGCGCCGGCCGCATGGCTGCCCGGCTGGAGCTGGCACGGCCAAAGGCCCAGGCGCATGGTGCCGCCCATGTCCTCAATGCCCTGCTGGTCGGCCATGAGCGAGATGATCGGGTCGGGCGTCTTCGGGTTGAACTCGGTCGAGTTCGCGTCGGCCAGGTGCAGCACGTTGCGTGCGAACTCGATGCACATGACCTGCATCCCGAGGCAGAGCCCGAAATAGGGGATGCCGTGCTCGCGGGCGTACCTCGCCGCGGCCACCTTCCCCTCGATCCCCCGCTCGCCAAAGCCGCCGGGGACGAGGATACCGTCAACTCCCCTGGCGTCGCCGGCGCCTTCCAAAGCAGACAATCCCTCGGGCTTCTGCAGCGTCTCGGCATGGACCCACTTGATCTCGACGTCGTGATCGAGGACCCACGCGGCATGGTGCAGCGCCTCGCGCACGCTGTAGTACGCGTCTTCGAGCTCGACGTACTTCCCGACGACCGCGATGGTCACCGCCGGCTTCGGCTGCTTGATCTTCTCGACCAGCGTGCGCCAATCCTGGAGGTCGGGGCCGGTGACTTTTAGTTCGAGCCGCTGGGCAATGAAGTCGGCCACGCCCTCTGCCTCGAGCATCAGGGGGACTTCGTAGATGCTCTGGGCGGTATACGCGGGGACCACGGCCTGCGGCTCGACGTCGGTGAACAGCGCCAGCTTCTCGCGCACGCTCTGGCTGACCGGCTGGTCCGAGCGGCAAATCAGCATGTCGGGCTGGATGCCGATGGAGCGCAGGTCGCGCACGGAGTGCTGCGTGGGCTTGGTCTTCAACTCGTTCGAACCGGAAAGGAAGGGCAGCAGGGTCACGTGGACGTAGAACGTGTGGTTGCGCCCCACTTCCTTGCGCATCTGGCGGATGGCTTCGAGGAAGGCCTCGCCCTCGACGTCGCCCACTGTGCCGCCGACCTCGACAATGACCACGTCCGGATCGGCGTGCCGGGAGGCGTCCTGCACCCGCCGCTTGATCTCGTTCGTCACGTGCGGGATCACCTGGATGGTGCCGCCGAGGAAATCGCCGTGGCGTTCCTTGGCCAGCACGGCCGAGTAGATCTGGCCCATCGTGACGTTGTTCGCCTGGCGCAGGTTAACGTCGGTGAACCGTTCGTAGTGACCGAGGTCGAGGTCAGTTTCCGCGCCGTCCTCCGTGACAAACACCTCGCCGTGCTGATACGGCGACATCGTGCCGGGGTCCACGTTGATGTACGGGTCCAGCTTCAACATCGAGACGGTCACGCCGCGGCTCTTGAGCAGCCGGCCGATGGATGCTGCGCTTACGCCTTTGCCCAGGCCAGAAGCAACACCGCCGGTGACGAATATGTATGCGGTCACAGCAACTCCAATCATCAAGCCCGGTGCCGGGCTGCCGTCCTGCAATTAAAGACAGAGACACGGAGATAGCTTCCCCGTGTCTCTGGCGAAGATCAACCAAACTGGTGAACGAATGTCGGGTACTTGAGCACCCGCCGCTGAGTCGTCATTAACGCATTCCCTGCCGCAAGTTTACGCTTCATTATAGCATAGGGCGGCGAGAATGCTAAAACCGTCCGGCGCGGGTTCCGTGCCCGACCGGTGCTCGTACGCGCAAGAGCCGGGCTCCTGGCCAGGTTACGGCAGCCGGCCAACGACCCGCGCGAACTCCTCCTCAGAGAACGCACGCATCGTGGTGACGGTCACGTTGCCCGCTCTGGCCAGCGCCAGAGAGTAGGCGCCCATTGTTTCGTCGTCGGGCGCCTCCCCGACGATCACAAGATCATACTCGCCGAACACCACCCACGTCCCGATCGGCCGGATGCCCATCTGCTGGGCCAGCCCTTGGGCTTGCTTCATGCGTTGCGGCGCGTTCTTGATGTCGGCGACACCCTGCGGTGTGTACTTCAGCAGTCCGATATACCCTGGCATACTATCCTCCCCTAACCGGAAGTGCTCGCCCGGTACCGGGGCGACTCCGTCCTGCGCAGAGTGCGCCGCTGGCCAAGGAAGAGGTTGGCGACGAGTCAAGGCATCAGATGCCAGGCGAGTCAGTGCAATCTAATCACAAGACCAGGACAAAGTCAAGCAAGTTCGCGCCGTACGCTTGCACAAATCAAAAGACCTCCCGGTCACCCGGCCGTTGACGGATAGGAACCGGAAGGTCCTGACGCGTGTCCCCTCTGGCTGCGGCTACTTCTTGCCGCTCACCTTGATGGGCCCAGACACGACCGTGTTGTTGCCTGGGATTGCGTCACGGGCGTTCTGGATGGTCGCGACAGCCTTGAACGTGACCTTGCCAACTGTCGCATCGGCGCCCGTGAAGGTGTAATTGAATGTGAAGTCGGTCGTGCGGTTGCTGCTACGGACCGGGACCAGCTGTTTCGAGGAGCCGACCCACGAATAGCCGGCGGTAGGATCGCTCTTATACAGGTCGACCTGTACCACTTCGTCCCTGAGATTGTTTCGGACGCCGACGACGAGCGACTTAGTCTGTCCTGCGCTCGCCGAGGATGGCACAGTGAACTTGGAGATCGCCACATCGTGCGTGCTCACAATGACGGTTTTGCTTATTTCACCAGTCCGGCCATCAGTCGTCTGCACCTTGTGCCACACCGTGTAGGTTCCGTCCTTAGCATACTGGTGGTAGGCGCAATAGCCCGTGGCCGAGAACCCGTCGCCAAAGTCCCACCAGAACGCGTTGAACCCGTAGTAAGCTGGATCGTAAGAGTTGTCGCAGAACTGCACGGAGTCATACGTGCTGGGGTCCGACGGGTACCAGTAGAAATCGGCGGTCGGCGAGACTTGGGGCGGCGACGACTGGAACAGTGGAGCGGCCGGTGCGCTTGCGAGAGCAGCGGTCCCGCCGATACTCAAGATGACGAGCACGGCCAGCATCACCAGATCGTGCTTACGTGGGCGAAACTTGCAGGTGCCCATGCGTGACTCCTTCTGGTTTGGGTAAGCGAACCAAAGCCGGCGGCATCGCAAGAAAGTTCGATATGCCGCCGGCCCTGGCACGAGCCTTGCTGGCTGAAGCCGCGTCGTGCGCGGCATCGAAGGACTTCGCACCTGTCTCACTTTAGCACTCGCCTTGTAACAGTACAACCCGCTATTAGTGTACTTCTTGTAGGAACTTTTACCTATAGATCGGCGCCTCGGGGGAAGACAGCACGAGGCCCCCTTGACGAATCGCACGCCCGTTCGTATAATGATGCCGTCGAGAGGGGGGGGTGGCGTGATGGAGGACCTGCGCGAGCGGCTGGCGCTACTGACCCAGGCGGCTGTTTTCGACGACTCTGTTGCGCCCGGCGACGCGGCGCCCGACCCCGATGGCCGCGGCTTCTTTGCGCCCCCACGGCCCGAGGACGCGCCGGTTAACCGCAGCGTCCTGCCCTGTGTCTCTCATCACATCACGCCGGATGGCCGCCGCGAAACGGTCCTGAAAGTGCTCCAGACCTCGGCGTGCGAGAACAACTGCCTCTACTCCGCGTTCCGGGCTGGGCGCGACGCCCGCCGTACCCACGTCACCCCTGACGAGATGGCGCGCTCCTTTGATCTCATGCACCGGGCCGGGCTCGTGGAGGGAATGTTTCTCTCGTCGGGCGTCGTCGGCACGCATCGCACGATGGATGAAATGCTGGCCACGACGGAGCTCATCCGGCAGAAGTACGGGTTCCGCGGCTACATCCATCTCAAGCTGCTGCCCAACGCCGAGCCGGCGCATGTCGAGCGAGCCGTCGAGCTCGCCGACCGCGTCAGCGTCAACCTCGAAGGCCCCACGCAGGAGCGACTGGACTTCCTCGCGCCGAGAAAGAGCATGGAGCAGCTGCTGGCGCCCCTCCGCCTGGCCGCCCAGCTGCGGCGGCAAGCCATCGAGGCAGGGCTCTCGGGGCGCCATGGCAGCGCACCGTGGGGGCACGCCCGCATCGGTCTCTCCACGCAGTTCGTCGTGGGTCCTGCGGGCGAGAGCGACCAGGAGCTGCTAGCGGTCGTCGACACGCTCTACCGTGAGCTGCACCTTTCCCGCACGTACTACTCGGCCTTCACACCGGTGCGGCGCACCCCGCTCGAGGATTACACTCCGACGCATCCCGTGCGCGAGCACCGGCTGTATCAGGCCGATTGGCTCTTGCGCTTCTATGGCTTTCGCGCTGCCGAGCTCCCCTTTACGGCGGAGGGACAATTGCGCACCGACGTCGACCCGAAGGCAGCCTGGGCCGTTGCCCACCCCGAACGCTTCCCGGTCGAGGTGAACCGCGCGCCTCTCGGCCAGCTCCTGCGGGTGCCGGGCATCGGTCCCCAGTCGGCGAAAGCCATCGTGCAGGCCCGGACGGCCGCTCCGTTGGCCGAGATCGGCGACCTGCGTCGCCTTGGCGCACGAGCGGATCTCGCCGCGCCCTACGTGCTCCTCAACGGCAAGCGACCGCCCTACCAATTCCCGCTCCCCGCGGTCACTTGACACGCGACCCTTCCGCCAAGTATAAGTGACTCCCATGACGCTCTGGGCGCTGCTTTCCGATGTACACGGTCGAGGTGATCGCCTCGCGCGTGTCCTGGCCGATATTCAGGCGCAAGGCGACCGCCAGCCTGGCGGCGCCCGGATCCTGGCGCTTGGCGATATTGCCGGCCCCGGCCCCCTGTCCCTGCTCGACCGGGCGGGGGCGCTGTGCGTATTTGGCAATTGGGAGGCGTCGGGGCTGCGCGGGCTGCCGCCGCCCTATCGCAGCTGGGTTGCGCGCTGGCCCGCTGTGCTCCAGGTGGACGGCTTCCTCGCCGCGCACGCCTCGCCCGTCTGGCCGCCCAACTTGACGATCAGCGGCGTGGTCGAGCACTTCCGCGCCCGCAATCTCCATTGGACGCACCTGTTTCCATCCCTGCAGCACTCGGAAAGCGGCCGCACTGCGGCCCTTGCGGCGCTATCGCAAAGCGACTGCCGCATCTTCTTCCACGGCCACACCCACGTACAAGAGGCCTGGCACGCGTCAGCAGCAGGCGAGCGTGAGGCAACAGGTAACGACGAAGGAGCCGGCCTTGGGCCGGGCGGCGGGGGTGCACAGCGCGTGGACTATGCGGGCACTGAAGGAGGCGCTCTCGACCTCGTCGAAGACGAGCGCTGGCTGGTCGGGGTGGGCAGCGTCGGCGACCCGCACGACGGCCCGGGCGCGCACTATGCCCTGTACGATAGCGTGACGCGCCGTTTCACCTGGCGGCGGGTGTAGCAACTGCGGCCCGGCGCGCCAGGGCGTGCGGGCGTGCGGCGCCCTTGGCGTACCTCGGCGCTTGCCCGTCGCGGCGGCCCTTTTGGTCGCGTTTTGCCATCGGAGGCCCGGCAGATGATCGCAGGTTTCGTCCAGTTCCGTCCCACCCGGCACGACGTGCCGGCCAATGTCGCGCAGGTGGAGCACCTGCTTGCCGGCGTGCGGGCCGACCTGCTCGTCCTTCCCGAGCTCGCCAACTCGGGCTACATGTACCCCTCGCCCCAATCCATCGCGCCCTACAGCGAGCCGGCCGACGGCTCGGGCCCGTTTCTTAGCGCCCTGACCCGCCTGGCTGCCTCGACGGGCGGACTGATCGTCACCGGCCTGTCTGAGCGGGCGGGGGATGGCGTCTACAACTCGGCCGTGGCCCTCGACGAAACGGGCGTCGTGGCCCATTACCGCAAGACGCATCTCTTCGCCGACGAGCAGGACCTGTTTCTGCCGGGAGACACCGGCTTCAATGTGTTCTCCTATCGCGGCGCGCGTGTCGGCATGATGGTTTGCTTCGACTGGTACTTCCCCGAATCGGCCCGCACGCTGGCCCTGCGCGGCGCGCAAATCATCGCACACCCGTCCAACCTCGTGCTCGGGCATTGCCAGACCGCGATGGTGACGCGCTCGTTGGAAAACCGGGTCTTCAGTATCACGGCGAACCGCTGGGGCGTGGAGGAACTTGGGGAGAAGTCGCTGCGCTTCACCGGCGCATCGCAGGTGCTGACGCCGCTCGGAGTGCGCCTTGCCCAAGGCCCGCTGGAAAGCGACTGCGTCGCGCTGGTCGAGATCGACCCGGCGGAGGCCGACAACAAGCGGCCGACGGCCCGCAATCACTTGCTGGAGAACCGCCGGCCGGAGTTTTACGGGTAAGCCTGCGCGCGACTCACGCGGGCAAATCGTTCCAGATGTCGCGGTAGTACTTCCACTCGCCGTTCAGGCGCTTCCACACGACGATGTACTTGACGCGGGCAGCCAGCTGACCGCCGGCGACGAACAGGGCCCCTTCGCCGACCTCGACGGCATCGTCCCCGCGGACGTCCAGATCGAGGGTGTTGAGTTCGATGGACTTCACGCCTGAGTCGATCACCCCTTGCCAGAGCCCCTGGACCGCTTCGCGGCCCTTCACAATCGGGCCGCCGGGCGGGAAGGCCCAGCCGTCCGGCGCGTACACTGCTGCCACCTGGGCAGCATCCCCGTTTTTCACTCCGTCCATGAACTGTGCATTGACGGCGGCGACGGCGGCGCCTGTCTTCTCTTCGACTGCGTGCAACATGGCGACCTCCAAAGACTGTTCCGCTGTGGAGCGTCTTCCAGTAGCAGTGCGGGGACGATGTGGCTCACTCGCGCCATTCTAGCACAACTCCCAAGGGTTGCGCGCGGGTAAAATGCCCATCCCTTTTTGCGTGTTTTTGCACTAGACCTCCCACCCTCACCTGTGCTACAATCTGCGATCTATGACCCAACACGCACACCTTGATCCCCGCCCTTTCTTCCTGGACGGCGGACCCACGGGCATCCTCCTGGTGCACGGTTTCACCGGTTCGCCCCCGGAAATGCGCCTGCTGGCCGACGCCTGCCACGCGCGCGGGGCTGACTGTTGCGGCCCCGCTTCTGCCGGGCCACGGGACGTGCGTGGAAGACATGAACAAGGTGCGCTGGACCGACTGGGCGGAATGCGTGGAGAAGGCGTACGGTGAGCTCAGGGTTCGCTGCGAGCGCGTCTTTGTTGGGGGCTTGTCGCTGGGCAGCCTGCTCACGATCAACCTGGCGGCCGCTCATCCGGAGCTGGCCGGCGCCGTCCTCTACTCCCCGGCCACGTACATTCAGAACCGGCTTCTGCCGCTCACGCCCGTCGCCAGGCACTTCGTGAAGCTGCAGCCTGTGAGCGCCGAAAGCGACCTCGTCGATCCCGAGGCCGATGGGCGGCTCTGGTGCTACGACCGGCGTCCGGTGGGCGCGGCGGCCGAGCTGCATGCGCTGCAGCGGCGGGTGCGGCGGCTGCTCCCGTCGCTGCAGCCTCCGCTCCTGATTCTTTACTCTGCCGGAGACCGCGCCATTCATCCCTCCAGCGCCCAGCGCACTTACGACCTGGCGGGCTCCCGAGACAAGCGAATGATCAGGATCGAGGAATCCGGGCATGCGATCACGGTCGACCGCCAGTGGCGTTACGTGGCGGAACAAACACTGGCATGGGTGAAACAACATGGCGGCTGAAGACGCCGGCCCCGCCGGCAGCGACATTAGCGACCTTACCAGCGAGGACCTGCCCTACGACGTCCTCTGCTATGGCACGATCAGCGTCGAGAACGTGACGCGGCTCTCCAACCTCCCAACCGCACGCCGGGATGCGACCGCCATGACCGAGTATGACATCTTGGGCGGGGAAGCGCTGACCGTCGGCGTGCCCCTGGCGGCGTGGGGGCTGCGAGTAGCAGTGGTCGGCAACTTCGTCGGCGCGGATCGGAAGGCGGACCTCATTCTCAAGGAACTCGCCCGGCACAAGCGGCTCGACACCCGATACATCATCCAGCACCCCAACCTCGACACGCCTTTCACGCGGGTGTTCGTCGACCCGCTGGGCGAGCGCAGCCGGGTGGCCTACTGGTACGATCAAACGCCAAAAGATGAGCTGCTGCCCACGATGATGGCCCGCGCCCGCCTGCTGAGCGTGGACGCATACGGCAAGGCCGAGCGGGACCGGGCTGCGCAAGTGGCGCGCTCGCTGGGGCGCCCGGTCATCTCGGCCGATGCAATTTGGCCTTACAATCCCCTCGCCAGCCTCAGCACCGCCGTCGTGATCTCCTCGGCGTTCCTCCAGGCGAACTACCCGGGCGTGTACGAATACGACCATGCGCTGGAGTTGCAAGCGCAGGGCGCGGGAGCGGTCATCATTACCGACGGGCCAAAAGCCGTCCTGGTCGTGCGGGCCGACGGTTCGCCGTTCGGCGTCGAGCCGTACGAGGTGCGCGGGGTGGTCGACACAAGCGGAGCGGGCGACCTGTTCAAGGCGGGGCTAATCTATGCGTGGCTGCAGGACGACTGGCCGCTGGAACAAAAGGTGAAGTTTGCCTGCGCGGCGGCGGGGCTAAACTGCGAGCGTGATCGTTTTAAGGACCCGCCACCTTCGCTGGCCGATATCTTCGCACTGATGAAGCGACAACCCCGTTGACTAGAAGAATTCCCGACGAGCAACCGGGATTCTGCCAAGAAACAATCACGAGACACCGGGTTTCTTCGAAGAAACCCGGTGTCTTAAGGAGCGCAATGTCCGCCCCCACCACCTATGTCTCCCGCAATGGAGAGCTGGTCCCCGCCGCCGAGGCGCGCATCTCGGTCTTCAACCCCGCGATCTACGGCGCCTGGGGCGTTTACGAGTCAATGCAGGCTGCCAACGGCGTCCTGTTCGAGCCGCTGTCCCACCTGCGCCGGCTGGCCCATTCGGCGGAGATCGTACAGCTGGCGCTGCCCGCCGACCTGCGCACCATTCGGACCTGGATCCAGGTGGTCCTCAAGGGTTACGGGCAACCTGACTGCACCGTGCGGCTGTTCGTGCTCGGCCCCGACAACGGCGGCGATCCGGTGGCCTTCATCTGGGCTCAACCCCCGAACCAGTACCCCGCCACCTATTACGAGGACGGCGCGAGCGCAGCCACTTTCCAGGCGCAGCGCTATCTGCCGGAGGCAAAATCCCTCAATGCCCTCGCCAGCTTCATGGCCCAGCGGCATGCGCGGGCTGCCGGCACCCACGAGGCCCTGCTCCATCACGCAGGGACCATCACGGAGGGTTCCAACAGTAATGTATTTGCGGTCACGGGCGGCCAAGTCGTGACGCCGCCGCACACCGAAGTCCTGTCGGGGGTCACGCGCGAGATCGTGATCCGCCTTGCGCACGAGAACGGGATTGACCTGGTGGAGGCCAGCCTCCCCGTTGCCGAGTCGGGCGCCTGGCAGGAGTGTTTTATCACCAGCACCAGCCGCCACGTCATGCCCATTACGACCCTTGACGGCCAGCCGGTCGGTTCTGGCCGCCCCGGCCCCATCACGCAACGTCTTCACAACCTTTTCGAGGTGTATTTCGCCCGGGCAGTCGGGCAACCACTCACGGACTGAACTGCTTGAACCGGTCGCTGCGCTTACCACATGACGAGAGCAGTTCGAGTCTGTGACATCAGTTCCACCGGCGAGCTAATCGGACCGCCTTTTGTCCCCGCCGCGTCATTATGTTAGAATCATGGCGACGGGTGAGACGAACTCGCCCTGCTTTTCCCCGGAGTGAAGATGGAATTACGCGAATACGTTGGCCTGCTGCGTAAGTGGTTGTGGCTTATTGTTCTGTGTACGGTCGCCGCGGCCGCAACCGCCTACGTGGTCAGCAAAAACACCACGCCTGTTTACGAAGCTTCGTCGACTTTACGCGTCAACCAGGCATCCAGCCCGACCACCTCGACCGCTTATGCGGATGTGCTGACGAGCGAACGGCTCGCCCGCACCTACGCCAGCCTCCTCACCAGCCGCCCCGTGCTTGAGGAGACAGCCCAGCGCCTGGGGATTGATGTCAAGAGCCTCGAGGAGACCATCACCGTGACGCCGGTTCGCGACACGCTGCTCCTCCAGATCAAGGTCGAAGGCCCCAACCCGCGCCTCATCGCCGAAGTGGCCAACGTGCTGCCCCAGGTGTTTATCGACCGGGATCGCCAGCAGCAGCTGGGCCAGGTCACGCAGTACCGGGACACGCTGCAGCGCGAGATCGACGCCACCCTTGCGGATCTGAGCCGGTCCACCGACGAGTTGGCGAAAGCCACCGACGATGCCCAGAAGAGCCGCCTCGAGGCCAGCGTGGCTCAATACCGCACTACCTACTCCACGCTGTTGGCCAACGCCCAGCAGGCGAAGCTGGCCGAAGCCCAGTCGACCAACAACCTGGTCGTCGCCGAGCCCTCCGCGCTGCCCGAAAAACCAGTGCGGCCCCGCACGCTGACGAACACGATGCTGGCCGCCATCATTGGCGCCATGCTGGCCGTCGGTGCGGCCTTCCTGATCGAGTACCTGGACGACACGGTTAAGACCGCGGACGACGTCGAGCGGGTCACGGGCCTGTCCACCCTCGGCGCCATCGCCCGCCTCAAGGAGGCCGGCGGCAGCCGCCAGTTGATCGCCTGGCTGAAGACCAAGGCGCCGGAATCCGAAGCGTATCGCACGCTGCGCACGAACATCCAGTTTTCAAGCGTCGACAAGCCGGTGAAAACGCTGCTCGTCACCTCCTCGAGCCCAGGCGAAGGCAAGAGCACGACCACCGCCAACCTGGCGGTCGTGCTGGCCCAAACCGGGCAGAAGGTGATCGTCGTCGATACCGACCTGCGGCGCCCGGTGCTCCACAAGGTATTCGAAGTTCCGAACAACACCGGCTTGACTGCGGCCCTGCTGGCGAACGACCCGTCGCACGTCTCTGCGCACATGCAGTTGACCGAGATCGACAATCTCACCGTCCTGACCAGCGGCCCCATCCCGCCCAACCCGTCCGAGTTGCTGGGCTCGCACCGCATGACCGAACTGGTGCAGGTGCTGTCGACCCAGGCCGACATCGTCATCTTTGACAGCCCGCCGGTGCTGGCCGTGACCGATGCGGCCGTGCTGGCGCGCCAGGTCGACGGTGTGCTGCTGGTGGCCGACGCCGGCCGTACCAAGGAGCACGCGCTGGCTGCGGCCACGGCCGAGCTGCAGAAGACCGGTGGCAACGTGCTCGGCGTCGCGCTCAACCGCCTCGACGCGCGGCGCGGCTACAACTACTACTATTATTACTACTACTCGGATGAGGAAG
Source organism: uncultured Chloroflexia bacterium (assembly GCA_963810095.1). Lineage (GTDB taxonomy): Bacteria > Chloroflexota > Anaerolineae > CG2-30-64-16 > CG2-30-64-16 > JALOOB01. Next base: position 676,234 of record CAWEMM010000006.1, read on the forward strand.
GCGGGGCAAAGAAGAGGTCGGGCGCGGGCAAAAACGAAGGGCCGCGACTGCGGCTGCCGTGGCAGAAGCCGGCGTAACGCGCCGGGACGTCGCAATACCGGTCAAAAAAAGACACCAGGTTTCAACCGCCGGCTTCGCTGACGCAGAAACCTGGTGTCTTAACTTTTAGGCCGCCGCCCAGACGACTTCCGGCGAGCGGTAGTACCCAATCCCCAGCCTGTCAAACCGTGCCGCGTGCGAGGCGAGTCGTAGCCGGTACTCCTCCCAGCCGCGCCCCTGCGCAGGCGACCAGCCGATCTCGTTGATGCCCGGCAGCCGCGGGAAGGCCATGTAACTGATGTCCGCCAGTGTGCAGAGCGTCTCGGTCCACAACGGCGCCTCGACGCCCAGGATTTGTGCCTCGGAAAGCCCGGCGACGAGGGTCGAGGGATCCCAATCATAGGCCGTCTCCACCTCGACAAACCCCGCCCAATTCAACCCAAGCGGGGTCGTCGAGGCGTACTTCATGTCCAGGTAGGTCTTCGACGCGGGCGACATCACGATTGAGGCGCCCTGCGCCGCGGCCCGGCGTGCCAGCTCGATGCCGTTGCGGTGCGTCGTCCAGAACTGGACGATGGTGCCAGGCCGCAGGCACGCCTTTCCGATCTCCTGCCAGGCCACCGCGACCTTGCCGTAGTGCTGCACGATATCCTGCACGCGCTCCATGAATGGGATGTACTCGGCGTCGTTCGTCTTGAACGCTTCGTCGCCGCCGATGTGGATGTAGGGCCCGGGCGTCAGGATGGCGAGCTCACGGATGACGTCGTCCACAAACTGGTAGGTCAGTTCGCTGCGAGTGTTGAGGCTGCTGATGCCCACGTCGGTGCCGGTGTATAGCGACGGCATGATGCCCTCGCGGCTCAGCTCCGGGTATGCGGCCAGCGCGGCCATGGTGTGGCCTGGCATGTCGATCTCGGGCACTAATGTGATGTACCGGCTCTGCGCGTAGCGCGCGATCTCCGCGTATTCCTCCTGCGTGTAGAACCCCCCAGGCCCGCCGCCCACCTGCGTGCTGCCTCCAATCTCCGCCAGCTTGGGCCAGGTCTTGATCTCGATGCGCCAGCCCTGGTCTTCGCTGAGATGGAGGTGGAACCGGTTCACCTTGTAGTATGCCAGGTGGTCGATGTAGCGCTTGACGTCGCTCACCGAGAAGAAGTGGCGGCCCACGTCGAGCATTGCCCCACGCCAGGAAAACCGGGGTTGGTCGCGCACCTGCACGACGGGCACGGACCAGGGTCCCGGCTGAACGGAGGGGGATTCCACGCAGGCAGGGAGCAACTGGCGAAGGGTCTGAATGCTCCAGAAGAGCCCGGCCGGGCCGTACGCCGAGAGGGTCAGCCCCTCGGGCCCGCATCGCAGCGTGTAGCCTTCGTCGCCCAGACTCGCGTCTGCGTCGACCAGGGTCAGATAGATATGCCCTAGCGAGGGCGGTCCGGCGACCGGCTCGACCGGGAACGCGTACCCCGTCGCCGGGCGAAGCCGCTCGGCGAGATAATGCCCGATGTTGAGCACTTCGAGCGTGGCCGGAGCCACATAAATGCGGGTTTCTTCAGACAGGATGAAGCGCCCGTCGCCGGGAAGCAACGATGTGGGTTTCGGGATGATGTCCATGGGGGGCGCGGAAGCCTTTCAATCAAGAAGGAGGATAAGAACCGCCTAGTCTTACGCCTGATTATAAGCGCGGTACAAACTTATTGCCAAACTTGGCAATTACAAGTAAGACATTTGTTGTAGTGACGCCGTGGCAAGGACAGAGGTTCCAGACGGCAAAAAGAAACCAGGTCTCTCTCGCCAGCGGCGCTGGCGCAAGAGACCTGGTTTCTCGACTTTATGAACGCTTCGCAGTCGTTATGCCTGCGTGTCTTTGTGGCTCGCCGGCCTACCGCTGTAGGTTGAGGGCCTTGTAGAGCCCTGCGAAGTCGAAGTGCTCGCCGAGCAGTTCGCCGAAGCGCTCGACCTTCTGCGGCTGCTGGAAGCGGCTCTTGCCGAAGAAGTTTTCGATGATCTCGATCGTGGCCAGGGTATCCAGGCGTGTCAGCAGCACCGGCACGCACAGTTCCTCGGCCCGGTTGATCACGGCGGGGCTGGGGTAGATGTTGCCCGTCAGGATCAGGCAGCGGGTGGAGGTTTCGAGCGCGGCCAACTGGATGTCGGCCCGGTCGCCGCCCGTGATGACTGCCTTATTCGGCTTGCGCCGGAAGTAGCTCAGCGCGCTCTCGACGCTCATCGCGCCGACCAGCATGTGCTCGACCAACTCGTCGGCGCACTCCACCGAGCACAGCATCTCGGCATGCAAGCCGTCGGCCAATTCCTTCACGCTCGGCGCGGAGAGCATGCCTTCCTTGCGGAGGACGCCGAACGTGCGAATGCCGCGCCGGGTGAAGAACGGGACGACGACGTCAAGCACGAACTCCAGCTGGCTCTTGGGCACCTCGTTGATCACGACCCCTGCCATATTGGCGGCGAAGTAATTCTGCGCGGTCATGGCCCGGTCATACATCATGGTGTCATCGTACTTGATCACGGCGACGACCTGCGCGTCGCACATCTCGACCACCTTCTTCGGTGGGAGCCCGGCAACATACCCCTCCCGATAGCTGCGGCCACCTTCCATGATGACGACGTCGCGGCCTTCGGACATCTTGGCGCAGGCTTCGGTCAGCTTGGACGTGTAGTCTGTTTCCGGCCCCCGGAGCTGCTGCTCCAGCTTGGCCGGCGTGAGCGCCACGGGCGAAATCAGCTCCACCGGCTCGGACATGCCGTAGACCTGCTTGGCGAAGAACACATCTTCGTCATACGGCACGCCGTCGCGCAGCGGGACGTTGACATTGACGGGCTTCATGTACCCGACCTTGAAACCGTCCTTGCGGAACCGCATGCCCAGCCCAACGCACAAGGCCGACTTGCCGGAGAAGGTCTCGGCAGAGGTGATGTAGAGGGTCTTCATATCTTCAGCGCTCCTGTAATTAGACTACTTCAACGCGAGCCGCATGTCAATGCCCAAAACGCCGCGGCCCTGCTCGAACACCATCAAGGGGTTAACGTCGAGCTCGACGATTTCGGGGAAGTCGGTCACCAGTTGGGAGATGCGCAAGAGGGTGTCCACGATGGCCGCCCGGTCGGAGGGCTTCTCGCCGCGCACGCCCTTCAGCAGCTTGTACGCCCGGATCTCGTCCAGCATTTCGGTTGCCTGCCGGCGATCGATGGGGGCGATGCGGAAGGTCACGTCCTTCAGCACTTCGACGTAGATGCCGCCCAGGCCGAACATGATCAGGGGTCCGAACTGCGGGTCGCGGTTCACGCCGATGATGATCTCGCGGCCGCCCTTGACCATCTGCTGGAGCTGGCAGCCCCAGATCGTGGCGTCGGGCATGAAGCGCTTTGCGCGATAAATGAGCAGGTCGAATGCATCGCGCACTTCGCTGGCCGAAGTGATGTTCAGCTTGATGCCGCCGATGTCCGACTTGTGCAAGATGTCGGGCGAGGCGATCTTCATCACGATGGGGTAGCCGATTTCTTCCGCCATCCGCACCGCGTCGTCGGGCGTTTCGGCGATGCCCGACTTCGGAAGGGGCACACCGTAGGCTTCCAGCACCTCGCGCGCCTCGGTGTCGCCCATGGTCACCCGGCCCTCGCTGCGCGTGCGTGCGAGCAACTCGGCGACCTTCGCCCGGTTCACATTGAACGTCTCGACGTTCAGTGTTGGCGTGTTCAGCCAGTTGCGGTAGTCCCGCATGGCCGCGATCGCCTTTACGGCGCGCTCGGGCACCTGGTAATTCGGCACGCTGTGCGAGCGCATCATTTCCACGCCGGGTGCGATGGCCGCGTCGCCCATGAACGCACCGAAAACCGGCTTGCCAAACTTTTTCGAAATCGTGCCCAACGTGTCGGCGGTCTCGGGGATCTGGGTCATCGTCTGCGGGGTGAGCACGACCATCAACGCGTCCACGTTCGGGTCGGCCAGTACGGTTTCGATCGCCATCGCATAACGGTCCGCGTACGCGTCGCCCAGCACGTCAACCGGGTTCGCCACGCTGGCCGCGGGGGCAGCTTCGCCTGCAGCGCCTGCTTCGTCTCGTTGGTCAGGGGCGCCAGCTTCAGCCCGGCGTGCTCGATCGCATCGGAAGCCATAATGCCCGGGCCGCCCGCGTTCGTGATCACGCCGATGTTCTCGCCGTTAAGCAGCGGTTGGCGGGCGAAGGCCTGGGCGATATCGAAGAGGTCTTGCACCGAGCCGGCCCGGATAATGCCCGACTGCTTGAACGCGGCATCGTATGCGGCTTCAGAACCCGCTAGCGTGCCGGTATGTGAGGAAACAGCCTTCGAGCCCGCGCTCGTCGTGCCCGACTTGATGGCGATGATCGGCTTATGCCGTGTCACCTCAGAGGCGGTGCGAATGAACTCGGGGCCATTCGTGATGCCTTCGAGATACGCCATGATGGCGCGTGTCTCGGGGTCTTCGGCCCACGCCGTCACCAGGTCGAGCTCGTTGATGTCGGCCTTGTTGCCGATGCTGTAGAAGCGGGAGAAGCCGATGCCTTGCCCCATCGCCATGTCGAGGATGGAGGTGCAGAGCGCGCCCGACTGCGACATGAAGGCGATGCGACCGCGCCGCGGCATGCCCGCCGCGAACGAAGCGTTCAGCTTGCAGACCGTGTCGATGATGCCGAGCACGTTCGGGCCGATCAGCCGCATCCCGTACTTCTTGGCAGTCTCGATGACCTGGTTCTCGAGCGCCTTCCCCGTGGGGCCAACCTCACGGAAACCGGCCGTGATGATCACGGCGCCCTTCAACCCGCGCTGCCCGCACTGTTCGATCACGCCGGGCACGGCCTTGTTAGGCACAAGGAGCACGGCCAGGTCGACCGGGTCGGGGCAGTCGAGGACCGACGGGTAAGCCTTCCTACCCAGGATCTCTGGCGCGGTGGGGTTGACCGGGTAGATCCCCCCCTCGTAGCCGTACTGAATCACATTGTTCAGGACTTGGTACCCCAGCTTGGCAGGGTCCGTGGACGCGCCGACCACGGCGACGCCCCGAGGTTCGGTGAACATTTCGAGCATGTGCGACTTCCCTTCGAAGGGTTGCGATCGTTGTCGGGCGGCGGGGGGCTGCCCGACAAACGCCATCGCCCGGTTTAACACGCGTGCGACGGCCTGCACCGCCTTGCTGCGCAAGGAGTGCAGGCCACTCGTGCATTATCTCCCGATTTCAGTACAGGGTAAATGATGCAGATCATCTTTCGATTGCTTTCGTTTCGAAACTTTTCCGCACCTGACGGTCCGGGCGGCGGGCCGAGCCGGCAGGCCGCTTGCTTCATCGCCGCAATCTGCGTACAATTGTTTTCTATGGAGCGACTATGATTTACCTGGACCATTCTGCGACGACGCCGGTCGACCCGCGGGTCGTCGAGGCAATGGCGCCGTACTGGACCGAATCCTACGGGAACCCGTCGAGCCTGTATGGGCTCGGGCGTCGTGCGGCGGCGGCACTGGAAGACGCCCGGCGGGCCGTGGCCCGTGTGCTGAACTGCCAGCCCGCGGAGATCGTGTTTACCTCGTGCGGCACCGAGAGCGACAACCTGGCCATTCGCGGCGTCGGGCTGGCGGCTGCGGCGAAGGGCCGGCGCCATCTTATCACCACGCCCATCGAGCATCATGCGGTTTCGCATACAGTAGCCGATCTGGTCGAGCATTTTGATTTCGAGGCGACAACCCTGCCCGTGGACCGCACCGGGCTCGTCGACCCCGCGGCGCTCGAGGCTGCTATCCGCCCCGACACGGCCCTCATCAGCGTGATGCTGGCAAACAACGAGGTTGGCACCGTGGAACCCGTTGCCGAACTGGGCGCCATTGCGCGCCGACACGGCATCCCCTTCCACACAGACGCCGTGCAGGCCGCAGCAAGCCTACCGCTCGACGTCGAGGCCCTGAACGTCGACCTCCTGGCGCTGTCTGCGCACAAGTTTCACGGGCCAAAGGGCGTCGGCCTACTCTATGTGCGTAAGGGCACGCGGCTGGGCCCGGTGCAGACCGGCGGCAGCCAGGAGCGCGGCCGGCGGGCAGGCACCGAGAACGTCCCCTACATTGTGGGCATGGCGCGCGCGCTGGAATTAGCGGACGAAGACCGGCCGGCGAAGTCGGCCCGGCTGCTCGGATTGCGCGAGCGGCTGCGCGCGGGCATGCTGGAGCGCATCCCCGATATCGATCTGACCGGCCATCCGCAGCGCCGTCTCCCCGGTCACCTCAGCTTCATCGTCAAGGGCGTCGAAGCGCAGGCGCTTCTGATCGCCCTCGACCTTGCGGGGATTGCCGCCTCTTCCGGTTCGGCCTGTGCGGTCGGCTCGCCCGAGCCCAGCGGCGTGCTGCGCGCGATGGGCTACGCTCCGGACGAGGCGCTCGGCGCGCTCCGCCTGACTTTGGGCCGCATGAACACGGACGCGGACGTGGACACGGTCCTGCAGAAGCTGCCCGATATTGTCGAGCGGGTGCGTAATGCCTGAACCGGGCATTTCAAACCTCGGAGGTGTCGGCCCGCCTGCACGCGTGGTCGTTGCGATGAGCGGCGGCGTCGACAGTTCCGTGGCTGCTGCGCTGCTGCTCGAGCAGGGCTTCGACGTCATCGGCATCATGCTGCGGTTGTGGTCCGAGCCCGCCCGGCCCGTGCTAGGCGGAACGGTGGAGGCGGCCACGAACCGCTGCTGCTCGGCTGAGTCAGTCCACGATGCAGCCGCGGTTGCCGACCGGCTGGGCATCCCGTTCTACGCGGTCAGCGCGGAGGCGCCCTTCAAGCAGCGTGTGGTCGACACCTGGGTCGAGAGCTACGCCCACGGCTTGACGCCCAACCCCTGCCTGAGCTGTAACCGGCACATCCGCTTCGGCTTTCTGCTGAACTACGCCCGGACACTGGGCGCACGCTACCTGGCGACCGGCCACTACGCCCGGCTGCGCAGATCGGATGACGGGAGTATCGAGCTCTGGCGGGGGCTGGACCGGGCCAAGGACCAGTCATACGTGCTCAGTGTGCTCGGCCAGGAGGACCTCGCGAGCGCGCTCTTTCCGGTGGGAGAGTATACGAAGCCGGAGGTGCGAGCCTTGGCGGCCGCGCGCGGCCTGCCCACGGCCTCGCGGGTCGACAGCCAGGATTTGTGTTTCGTGAGTGACGGCGACTACCGGCGTTTCCTGGGCGACCATGCGCCCGAGGCAGTGCGTCCCGGACCGATCCTCGACTCAGGCGGCCGGCAGTTAGGCGTGCACCGGGGCCTGCCGTTCTACACAGTGGGGCAGCGCAGCGGCCTGGGGATTGCCGCGGCGCATCCGCTCTTTGTCCTCCGGCTGGACATTGAGGCGAACGCCGTCATTGTGGGCAGCGGCGACGAACTCGGATCGACCGCATTCCGCACGGGTCCCGTCAACTGGCTGGCGGGTAGGCCGCGCGGCCCATCACTCGAGGCCCAGGTTCAGATCCGCTATCACAGCGCCCCTGTGGCCGCGTCTGTCGACATGCTGGCGGATGGCGGCGCGGCGGTCGCCGTGCGTGAGCCCTTGCGTGACGTCACGCCGGGCCAGGCGGCGGTCTTCTATGACGGCGAGAACTGCCTGGGCAACGGCTTGATCTTGCGGCCCTAGCCGCGCCTGCGGGGTTTCAAGGAGGACATCATGCAACCGCTGCTTGATCGTGTGCTCGACATCGCGCTGTCACCCGCACTCTGGTTGTGCGTCGTGCTGGGCCTGGTCTACGGCCTGCTGTTTACCCTGTGGCGCGGGGGCGGCTTCCGCCAGTTGTGGCGCGATCTCCTGGCCGGCGTGCTCGGCTTCGGATTCGGGCAGCTGCTGGCGTCGTTCTTGCGCCTTCCGACGCTGGCGGTGGGCGAAGTGCACCTGCTGTGGGGCTCTCTTTTTGCCGTCGTAGCCCTGTTGGCCCGCCGGCGCTTCTGGCCCCCGCGGACGAAGTCCAAGCCTGCTTCGCCGGCCCCGGCGCCTTGAAATGTGGGGGAAGGACACCTTTACGTTTGGCACAGGCTGTGCTAAAGTTAACAGCTACGGAGGTGGGGCATGAGTCTGATTATCTGGCGGGATCTTTCCATCATCCTTTTGGCACTTGAGTCGATCGTTGTCCTTGTATTGCTGAGTATCCTGGTTCTCCAAGTAATGCGTCTGATCCGATTGCTGCGTGAGGAAGTGATGCCGATTTTGCGGTCTACACAAGACACCGTCAGCACCGTGCGCGGCACGACTGACTTCATGAGCGATCACCTGGTCCAGCCGGTCGTCAAAGCGTCGAGTTACGCAGCAGGCGCTCGGCAGGCCATTAACGTACTTCTGGGTCGCAGCAACGGGCGCAACTAAGGAGGCAGTCAAATGAATGAAAACAGCGGAGGCGGGAGCTTCGTCGTCGGATTCCTGATCGGCGCGATTGCAGGCGCAGCGGCAGCGCTGCTCCTGACGCCACAGTCGGGTGAGGACATGCGGCGCACCATCGGACAAAAGAGCGTCGAGCTCAAGGACCAGGCCACCCAACAGGCGCAGCGCCTGGCCACCGACGCGAAGGGTCAGGTCGAGTACGTTCAAGAAAAGGGCCGGGTGGTCATCAGCGACAACGTACGGAAGGCCCAAGACTTGGTGACCGGCGGCAAGCCCGCCGACGAGATGCTGCCGCCAGCGACTCCTGCCGCTTAGGCGCTCCGACTCATACCCCAACCGGTTCTGGCCGGGTCGCTGACCCGGCCATTTCTTTTGTCCCGCGCCACCGAGCAGGCCTACGCCAGGATGTCGACGAGCGCCCGGGGCACAAACACCTGCAGTTCCCGGGCGGTAACCCCGGCCGCGCCCTCGGCAAGGCCGGCCATCACGCCCGCCAGCCCGTGAACAAAAGCACCGGCGATAGCCGCATCAAACGGCCCGAGGCCCTGGGCGAGCATGGACGCGATGGCGCCGGCCAACACGTCCCCGCTCCCGGCCTTCGCCAGCGCGGGATCGGCGAAAGGCAGCACGGACGCCCGGCCGCCGGGGTGGGCGACCACCGTGTGCGCGCCTTTTAGCAAGACGACGTGGCCCCACTGCGCGGCGCACGCACGGGCGGTCGCGATGCGATTGGCGTTGATCTCGTCAATGCTCGAGCCCGTCAAGCGGCTCATCTCGCCGGGATGTGGCGTCAGCACGCTCAGAGCCGGCAGCAGGGCAGGCCACTGCGGCCGCCGTGCCAACAGGTTCAACGCGTCCGCATCGAACACGCACTTCCCCTGCCAGGCGCCCTTGTCCAACCCACCCTCGCCCAGCAGCACGTCCAGGAACTCGGCCGCAGTTTCCTCGGTCGTCAGGCCCGGCCCAACCAGGAGCGCATCATATCCCTGCAGCTTCTGGGCGAGCCTCCGGGCGCCTTCGGCGGAATGAACGCCGTCGACGCCCGGCAAAGGCAGCCAGGTAATTTCGAGGAGCCCGCCCGCCAGGAGGCTATGCACCTCACGCGGCACCGCCAGCGTCACCAACCCCGCGCCCGAGCGGGCGGCCGTGCCGGCGCTAAGCGCGGGCGCGCCGCTGTAGAGGAGCGAGCCGCCCGCGATCATCACCTTGCCGAACGTGCCCTTGTTGGCATCCCGCGGGCGTGCCGGCAGCAGGCTGCGCACCTGGCTCCGCTCGACCAACTCGACCGGCAGGTCCGCAGCGACGTCCGGGGGCACGCCAATGTCGACCACGAACAGGACGCCGCACGCGCCCGCACCCGGGTACTGAAGTTGGCCCCACTTGGGGTAGGCAAAGGTCACCGTAAGCGATGCACCGACGGTCGCGGGATCGAGCGCGCCCGTGTCGCAGTTGAGCCCGGTCGGACAGTCAACCGCAAGGACAGGCACGAGCGGCCAGGCGCTGACCAGTGCAGCCAGCGCGCGGTCGACGGCCGGCTCTGGCCCATCCAAGAGGTCGTCGTCCGCAAAGCCGGCAAGATGTGCGAAACCAGAGTCCATCGGATCAGTGCGCCCGCCCCACCCGTGCGGGCCGGCCGGGAATCCGGGGATGAAAGGGGCCAGGTCGAGGTCCGCTTCGTCGTCTGAGACCGGTTCGGGGGGCACCAACGCCTCGAGGAGCGGCGCCCGAGGTTCGCCATTGGGAAAGGGCTCAAGCGGGGCCGTCCGCGTGTTGATGGCGTCCAGTTCCTCTCTTAGTACGGCCAGCATCTCGGCCAGTTTGCCGCTCAGCGGCCGGGCAACGCCGGTGCCCAAGAGCGCGTCGATCACGAGGCTCGTTCCCCGGACGGCCTGGCGTAGGTTGTCAAAGCCGGGGTCGTTGTCGGCCCACAGGATCGTTACGCCGCGCTTTCGCCGCTTCAGCCGCGACAGGTTCCGGTCGCCCTTTGGGTCGCGTTTCCAGATATAGAGCGTGACGTCGCACTCGGCTTCCCGCAGGTAATGCCCCGCAACAAGCCCGTCCCCGCCGTTGTTGCCCGGACCCACAAGAATCAGCACCTGGTCGGCCACTTCCGGCCAGCGAAATTCCTGCGCGACCCGGGCAACGGACTCGCCCGCCTTCTCCATCATGGCCGCGTAGGACTGGCCGCTCTCGTCCGTGCGCTGCTCGATGCGTCGCATCTCCTCGACGCTAACGAGCTTCATGCACGTACTCCTTTGAAGTTGCTCCTGCGGCGGCCCCATGCCCAGCAAACCACCACGCCACCAACGCCATCGAGCCCACGATGGGGACGAGCAAGGCGAGGTAGACGAGCTGCAGCGTCATGGAGGGCGACGACCCGATGGGATCGAGAGGATGGCGAATGACGCCGGTCGCAAAGGCCAGCCAGCCGACGGCCAGGGCCAGCAAGGCGGCCGCGGCCGCAGTGAAACGGTCATCCTTCACCAGCCAACTGATCAACAGGACGACCAGGCCGGCCAGGATGAGCTGGAGCGTCATGGTCACCCGTGGCTCGCCCCAGGCAATCCACGGCCCCCAAGTGAGTCGGGTAGCGGGCATGCTCACGACGAAGTGCGCGACCCAGAAGAGCCAGCCGCTCAACAACAGGCCGCGCGTCCAGGCGGCCAACGCGGGGCGCCGGGTCACCAGGAAGACGATGCCGGTCACTCCGGCGGCAAGCAGGCCGATCATGCCGGCCCGGCTGAGCGCCCCGTGCAGATAGACGATCTTGATGACCTGGCCCAGGGTCTTCTCGAGTGGCATCAGGAACAAGATGAGAGCGGTCAGCGCCAGGCACACCAGGCCCAGTGCCGCGAACCGCTTACCGGTGAGCGTCATGCAGCAGTCTCCGCTTGTAGAATGGCGGCATGATACCCGAATCGGACGCCGGGATCAAGCCGGGCGCGCGCTGCTGACGTTTCGCACCCCTTCGCCGGCTGTGTTATCATCCCCCCAGCGCTGGCGGGTGTCACATGAGGCGATAGCGGAGGGCTTATGGCGATCGATGCACCGGTTCACAGCAATGAAGCGAACTTCAGCCGGGTCTTGGGCGCAGGACTTCCTGTCCTGGTCGTCCTATGGCGGCGCAACTGCGCGCCGTGCGACCAGTTGAACCCGGCTCTGGACCGGCTGGCGAAAGCGTACGCGGGGCGAGCGCTCGTCGTAAAGGTCAATATCGACGAAGAGGCGGGACTGGCGCGCCGGCTTAACGTGCAGCAGCTGCCCGGATTGGTCTTTTACAAGGACGGCCAGGAGGCCGGTCGCGGCGTGGGCGCCGCGACCGAGCGCGAGCTGGCAGCCTGGTTGGATTACCTCGTGGCGGGGGGCAGCCCTCCCTCCGCGCCCACTGGGCCCAGCATTGCGACCGGCGCTGGAGCTGGCGCGGTCCCCAGCGGCGCCGCCTCTGCGCAAGAGCGGGCTACAGGCCCCAGTCGGACCGCAACGGGCACCAAGAGCGAACCGGTGGTCTTGACCGACGCCAATTTCGACCAGGTCATCCGTCAGAGCACGGGCCCCGTGCTGGTCGACTTCTGGGCGGTCTGGTGCGGGCCGTGCAAGATGATCGCGCCCCACGTGGCCGCGCTGGCACAGGAGTTCGCCGGGCGGGCGGTGGTGGGCAAGCTGAACGTCGACGAGAACCCGCGGGTGGCGGGTCAATTTGGCATCATGAGCATCCCCACGCTGCTGATCTTCAGCGGCGGCAAGGTAGTGGACCAAATCGTGGGCGTGCAGCCGGCCCAGGTGCTGCGCCAGCGGCTCGCCCGGCACGTGCGCTGAGAACCTGAGCAACACAAAGGCACAAAGACACAGAGGTTCAGGCTGGGGGAGCCCGCTGTCCTTGTGCCTTTGTGTTGGGCGGGCGATTAGCGGAGGACGACCGGCAGATAGATCCTGGCCGCGTGCTGAGGGGTCGGGGTGGGCGTAGGCTCGGCGATGCCGTTCCAGGCGCCGAAATACACCGTGGTCTCGCGCCGCCGGCTCGATCGCCAGCGCGATCTGCTGCGGCGTGGTCAGCAAGTAGCCCTCAGGCAGCGGGTCGGCGCTTAACACGTACGAGCCGAGTGCGAGTGTGTCAAATCCGTAGTAGCCATCCGGTGCCGCGAGGTGGTGTACGCGATGGGCTGGTCATTCTGATAGAGGAACAAGCCGGCATCCGCCACCCCGCGCGTCTCCCACGCCTGCCGGATGCCGTCGCCGTTACTGTCCAGGAACACCCGTCCCCACAAAGCCGGCCGGATCGAGCTCTTAACCGTCTGCGCGTTATCTGCCGGCGTGAGTTCACGCTGGGCCGCAGCGGCCGACGCGGTCGTCGTCAGTTCGCCATTCCCGACAACGGTCGGCGTCACCACCACGCCGATGGTGACGCTCTCGCCCGGGTCGAGCCGGCTGACTCCGCAATTCATCTGCCGCCCATTCAGCCGGCAGCTCTGCGCCGAAAACAAGACGGCATCCATTGCCGGCTCAGCAGGCAGCACGGCACTCAAGGAAACACTCGTCGCGCTCGCGGTCCCGACGTTGGCGATGCTGAAGGTCGCGGTCAGGGGATTGCCGGCAACGACCGCCTGGGGCACCACGGACGCGCTCAGCCGCAGATCCACAGGCTGCACGGGCGCGCTGACGGCGGCCGCCGCGTCCAGCCGACCCCAGCCGGTCTCATCGTCCTTGCCGGGCATCCCGACATCCTGGACCGCGCCGAGAAGCTGCGCCTTCACGCCATCCGCCGTGAGCGCAGGCCAGCGCGACCAGACCAGGGCTGCGGCGCCGGCGACAAAGGGGACCGACTGAGATGTGCCGCCCTCAGACCGGTAGCCATGCTGCCCGAGGCCGCTGTAGTACCAGGTGCTGTAGATGTCTGTGCCGGGGGCCGCCAGGTCGATGCCGCGCACCGGGATTCGAGAATGCCGCAGGGTGGTCGGAAGGATCTGTGGCCGCGACGGCCAGCGCGCCGGGGCACATCGCGGGATAATAAACGACCGTGTCATTATTGCCGGCGGCCGCCGCCACCACTTTGCCCTTTGCGACCGCAGTGCTCACCGCGTCACACAGGGTCGCGGACGGAGACGGGCCTCCCAGGCTCAGGCTGATAATATTCGCCCCATTGCCCGCGGCATAGAGAATGCCGGCCGCCACATCGGAGTACAGCGCTGTGCTGCCAGAGACGCCCAGCACCTTAACGGTCATCAGCTGGGGACCCCACGCGGTGCCGGCGACGCCGATGCCGTTGTTCGTGGCGGCGGCGGCAATGCCTGCAACATGAGTCCCGTGGCCGTTTTCATCCCCCACTCGTCCATCGCCGTACGCACCTTCGGGGGTGCGGAAGCGACAGCCGTAGATGTCGTCGATGCACCCGTTGAGCTCGTCGTCCCTGCCGTTGTTGGGAATCTCGGCCGTGTTCTGCCACAGCTTGCCGGCCAGGTCCGGGTGCGCCAGGTCCGTGCCCGAATCGATCACCGCAATCACCACGGCCGGCGCGCCGGTTGTCACATTCCATGCTTGCGGCGCGCCAATCTGCGCCAATCCCCACTGCTTCCCGGCGATATAACTTGGATCGTTTGGCTCGGCTTGCGCGCTGGCCGCGTAATCCAATTCCGCGTAGGCCACATCGCCCTGGCGGGAGAGCTGCTCTGCCGCCGAGGCTTCCTGCCCGACCGGAACCGCGACGACCAAGACCCCGAGGCCCTGGATTTCCTGGATCACATCCAGCCCTTGAACGGCCAGCGCGGCCCGGCCGGCAAGCCCCTTGCCCGGCTTGAACTTCACGAGCACGGTGCCCGGCCGGTAGCCGGCCAGCGACACAGCCGGGGTTGCCTGCAACTGCTGCGCGGGAAACGGCGGGCTGCGAAGGCAACAACGCCAAGGCCAACAATGACGTCAAAAACAACAGCATGTATCGTCGCATACGAAGTCACCTGGAATTTAAAGAACGGACCGGGGATGCTCCCCGGTCCGGACATGGTGAAGCACCGTTATGAGTGACGGGAACGTGTGTCCCCGTCACTCACATGCGCGCTCAAGGCTTGCGGTACGTGACCTCAAGCTTCGGCAGGTTGCTGCCCAGCCACGTGTTCTCCGTGCTTGGGAAGCGATAGGTTGTAAAGCTGGTGGCGTCGGCCAGGCGCACGAGAACGCCGTGGTTCGCTGCACTGCTGGCCACCCACTTCTGGGCCGCAGCCGTCACGTCGATCTTGACCCACTTGCCGACGTCCGCCTTGGTGATGGGCGCCATGCCCACTGCCATCGGATCGACGTCGCCGCCCGGCTTGGTCCAAGGCGTCTTCCAGGTCACCGTGCTCTGGGCCCAGCCGGTTAGCACCTCGTGAGCTGCCAGGTTCGCCGCCGACCCACCGCCGCCGAAGCCCTCGACGTACAGCCACAGGGTGGCCTTATCCACCGGGTACGACGCGTCGATCGAGCTCACGTCAAACTGCACGAGTGCGCGCAGGACATCGTCGCCGCCCGTGTAGATAAACGGCCAAGTTCCGTAATTGGTGCTGGGCAAACCGCGTGAGATGTAGCTGTCTGCAGTGGCAGGGAACACGTCCGTGGCAATCTCGCTGGCGGTCTTGATCGTCAGCGCATCGCTATCCAGCGCCCGCACGAAGGTGCTCGTGTCGAAGATCGCCACCGAATGGCGGATCTCGCCGCTCTTTGCCGTGACGAGCGTGGAGAAGCCGAAGTTGGCCGTCCCGCCGGTGCCCGGCTTGGCCATGGCGGCCACGCCGATGATCGCGCCCGCATCCGCGCCCGCGCAGCCCTTCGATGCTGGCGACGCCTGCCTGCTTGGCAAGCTTCGCAGCCTCAGCCGAGGTGATCGGGAACGCGCCGCCGTAGGTGCTGCCTTCGACGTACTCCTCCTCGGAGTCGAGCGGGGCGATGAACAGGCCGTTGATCGGGCTGCCGATGTTGGTCGCCTTGACGTCGACCTTAACCGTGCTGCCCATGACCAGCGGGTCGCTGCTCGGGGTCTGCGTCACCGCGCCCTCGAAGTCCTGCATTGCATTCCAAACCTTGACGGTTGCGACCGAGTCGGTCTGGTCGACGATCTGCACGTGCCAGCCGTACTGCGCCATCAGGTCGCCCGGATTGCCCGAGCCGCCGGCGTAGCCGGTGCCCGACTGGGTACCAGTAGCAGGACAGCACGCCTGTCGCGGTGGGGCCAGGCAGCGGTAGCGGAGCGGCCGTGGATCGGAGTGAAGCCCGCCGCGTCGCCTTGACCGTATAGGCCTTCTTGGCAGGCATGACATACGCTGGCGTCCCACTGCTTCGTCAGCCACACCTTGGCCGCCTGGGCCGGGCTGCCGCGTCGCGAACTCTGCGCCGGGGTAGTAGCCGTAGGAGTCATGGAAGCTCGAGACGGCCGGCCGGCTGGCGTAGTTAACGGGTCCCTTGCCGGCATAGTCGCTGGTGAAGTACGGTTCGTGTCCTTGAGCGAGAAGGGCGCATCGCGCATCTGGCCGCGGGTCGACCAGTTCGCCTGCATGTTCGGGTAGCCCGGCAATGACCCAGTTCGTGATCACGCAGCGGGTCCGGATGCGAGTCGACGACGAGCAGCATGCCCTTCGGGCCGAAGCTCGGGTAGTCGGTCAGGTAGCCTTCGATTTCGTTGTCGCCGTAGAAATCGTTGTTGTACCAGACGATCAAGCCGGTGTCCGCCGGACCGTAGCGCCAGCTTGGATTCGCCAAGCGAGCTGTCATAGCCGCCCGTTCGGCTGGTGTTGCGCCATTGCAGGTAGAACCGCTGGCCGAAGGTCTGCATGCCACTGCTGCGCTGCCACGGCGCTGCATAGACCCACTTTGCATCGCCGTACTCAGCATCGTCCGCGAACAGCACCGTCTCACCCGCCATCACCTTGACGTTGTCGACAAACGGGCCTTCGTACGTCGTGCCCCAGTCCGTCATGTACCACAGGCGCAGCCAAACGTTCTTGCCGGCAAACGCGCCGAGGTCGAAGGTCTGGGTGTCGGGCTCGGGGAAGTTAGCGTTGTAGTCGGTCAAGCCGCCGATACCGGCCGCGCACAGATCCTCGGGGAACCCATACTCGCCGCCGATCCAGCTGCCATCGTGCGTACAGGTCGTGTTAGCGTTGGTCAGGGTCTTCCAGTTAGTGCCGTCTTCCGACGCCTGCACCCACATGAAGTCCCATTCCGTCTCGATGCCGTAGGCAGCATCGAACGAGAACGTTGCGCCGCCCGCGGGGATGGCGATCGGCTCCTTGGTGGTCATGCTGGCATTGGCGACGTCTTCTTTGCCGCCCCACCAGTAATGCTGGCCCTGCCAGACCGGAACGGGCAACGGTGACTTCGCCGTCCGGCAGCTCGATCTTGGCGCCGCGGTAGACGCCCTCGCCGCCCGGGAAGCTGCTGGCCTGGCCGAGCTTGAAGGTGTATGTCTTGCTGGGGTCAGAGATGGCCTTCGGCTTCAGCCAACCCCACCAGTCCAGGTGCATCGCATCGACGGACGGCGGCTCGAAGCCGATCGGGTAGCCGGTCCAGTCGTCGGCCTGTAGGGCCCAGAAGCCGGCGGAGGTCTCGCCTTCGCCGTAAGCAGTAGACGTCGTCGGCGCCCAGGTTGTGGGCGTACTCATGGGCGAAGACGCCAATGCCGCCGTTCTCGGGCATGACGATGTACGGGCCGGCCGCCACATCAGGGGCGACCTTGAACGGCGGCGTCACGGAGCTGGAATGCGACCAGACTGCGGCCTCGCCGTAGTCGGTGCGGTTGGTCAGAGGCGGTGCGCGTCTTCCTCACCGTATCCGGCATGCACGATCCAGAGCCGGTCGATGATGCCGTCGCCGTTCTGGTCGTAGTTGTGCCAGTCGAAGCCGGGGATCGTGTTGCTGATCGCGTTAACCGCGTTGAGCGCAGTCCTCGAACCAACTGCCGGGCGTTGCCGGCGCCAGGGATGACGCCACGCGAGGCGCCGCTGGAGCCGCTGATTGCCGAGCGGCCGCCGGGGCACTGGTCGGCGTCGTAGTACCAGGTCGAGTGGGGCACCTGCACCCAGCCAATCACGTCGCCGGCGATTTCATACGTCGCCGCCCGACATGTCGAGGAAGTAGTCCTTCACCGACTGCCCGGTGAAGTCCTCATTCACGACCGAGCCATCCTGGCGGGTGTACTGGAACTTCACCCCGTCGCCCCACATGAAGGCCTTGAACCAGTCGGCGCTGAAGTCCTCCGTCCAGATCGTGTCGGCCAGAGCGGTCGGCTTGCGGAAAGGGGCCGCGGGAATCTGGTTGTGGAGCGGTCCGCTGTAGGTGAAGGTCTTGGTCTGGGTGATGATCTTGGAGCAGTCGCCAAGGACCACGTGCGCCGCTTGCGTCCGTGACAGCTTCGTTGGGATCGGCAATGCCGTATGGGTCCCACTTGTCACCCGGGTTCCACGTGAACGTGTCGGTGCCCGCGAACTCGACGAGGATGACGAGCACGCGGTCGTCCGCGTTCAGGGACAGGGACTGCGCCTCGAGATATTGGCCGTTGGCCAACAGGCGTTGTCGCTCCTTGTTGCGCTGGTAATCCTTGAGGTTGGGCTGGTCGATGGTTTTGCCGGGGTTGGTCTTGCCCTGCCGGCGACCCTGTCGACGGACATTTGGCCGGTCGGCGCATCGCCCGGAGCGGGTGGATTGGCGCCGGCCACGGCGGTAAGGAGAAGACTCGCGATTAACGCGAAAACCGTAACGAGGGACAACATTCGCAGACGTTGCATTGTAGGACCTTCCTCCATTGGCGGTGAAAACTACAGGCGGAAAATGCGAGGAGATCGCTTTGGGTTGGCTGCGATTGGCCTCCTTTCCTGGGAGGGACCGGCCCCGCTGCCGGCGTCTGTCCATGAAAAGTGAAAAACGAAACTGATTGAGGACCTCTATTGTGAGCAATTCTACTGCTGTGGGCGATCGCTGTCAAACGCAGCAGACGGGAGAAAGCGGAGGTCTATTCACCCCATAACAGCCGTCCGCAGTTGCCGCAGTAGACCAGCTCGTCGCTGAAGCGAGCGGGCTCCAGCTTGCTGGGCGGGGCCTGCACCCGGCAGGCACTGCACGCGTCGCCGTCCAGCTCGGCGACGGCCCGGCCGCCATGGCGCGGCCGCAGGTGGTCATACGTGCGCAGGTATTGGGCCGGCACGGCCGCGCGGGCCGCTGCCTGCCGCGCCTGGTCGGATGGCAGGCGCGCCTTCAGCTTCGCTTGCTCGTTGCGCAGCGCCACCTGGCGGCTCTCCCAGTCAGCCACCAGCTTAGTGACCTCCGCCTGGGCGCTTTCGCGGGCCGCGGTCGCGGCGTCGAGCGCGACCATGATCTCCAGCAGGCGATCCTCAATCACGGCTTTCTGCTTGTTGTGTTGGGCCAGATCCTTCTGGCCGGCCTCCAGCTCGCGGGAACTGCCGCCCTTGCCGCTGTAGAGCTTCTGCTCGATGGCCTTGATCTGGGCTTCGGCGTCCGCCTGCGTCCGCTCGACGCCGGCCTGCTCGCTGCGCAGCCGCGCCACCTCGTTGTCGGCCGCATCCAGCCGGGCCCGGGCGGCCACGAGGGCGGCCGGCTCGCGCAGGGCCTCGGCGATCTCCGTAAGCCGCGTCCGAGTGCTATCGAGCGCCAGGTCAGCCTCGCCCAGGCGAGCCAGTAGAAGTACGGGACGGGTCATGGGGCCTCCAACCTCAGGTGGTCAGCGCATTCGCCGCAGCAATTATACTTCATCCGGAGACCTGTGTTACAATCCCCAGGAATCCTGTGGATTCCAAACAAATCCGGCGCGACGTCCTCACACCGCGCCTTGTGTGAAGGAAAAGTCCCTTCGTGGCGAATTCTTACCAGCCGGTTGCTGCCCTGGTTCTGCCCACCTACAACGAGCGCGAAAACCTCCCTGCCCTGGTCAAAGCCATTCGCGACCTGCCCGTGGCCATTCACATCGTCATCGTCGACGACGACTCGCCGGACGGCACGGGCGCGCTCGCCGATGACCTGGCCCAGCAGTACCCCGCGGTCGAGGTCATTCACCGGGCGGGCAAACAGGGCCTGGGCACAGCGTACGCGGCCGGATTCGCTCGAGCCCTCGCCACGCCCATCCCGCTCATCTGCACGATGGATGCTGACTTCTCGCACGACCCGCGTTATCTTCCGACCCTGATCGGCGGCGGAAAACGCTACGACCTGACCATCGGCTCCCGCTACGTCCGGGGGGGTGGGGTGGTCAATTGGGGATTGGGGCGCAAGCTGTTGAGCTCGGGCGCCAACACCGTCGCCCATCTCGCGTTGGGGCTGCAGGCGCGCGACTGCACGGCCGGCTTCCGCTGTTACCGCCGCGAGGTGCTCGAGACGATCGACCCTGCCTCGATTCGGGCGAACGGCTATTCATACTTGATCGAGATGCTTTACAATGTTGAACGGGCTGGCTTCACCGTCGGCGAGACGCCCATCATCTTTGCCGACCGCCGCTTGGGCCAGTCGAAGATCTCAAGGAACGAGATCTACCGCGCGATGCGGACCGTGGCGCGACTCGGCTTGCGCCGCCTGAAAGGAAAGTTCACACGATGCGAAACCAGGGATCCAGCGCCAGCCTAATCGAATTGGCGCTTATCATCGTGCTGATCGCCATTGTCATCATGGCGATTCTGCTCATCATGGGTGACGATCTGCGCTTATGGATCGTCAACACGATTACAGGACTGTTTGCCGGGCGATCCTGAACGAATGGCCGGATAACCCGGCAGGTCTTCTGCCACGGTTGATTCGAGCCGCATCTACCGCTTTTGGAGGCGTGCGCCCAATGGCGAGCGCGCACCAGGCCGGCTGGCTTGACACCCTGTCTTCCGCCGGCCGCCATCTCCTCGACCTGCTTTATCCGCCCCAGTGTCCTGGGTGCGGCCGGGTGGGCGTGCTCTTCTGCAACACCTGCCGCTGCCTGGTTCAGAGCTACCCCGACCACGCGTGCCGCCGGTGCGGTGGCCTCCAGGTTTCCGGCGGCCTCTGTCCGGCGTGCCGCTCCACCGCATGGCCGCTCGAGGCCATCTTCCCCGCCACGCTCTTCGTCCACCCCATCCGCAAGGCTATCCATGCGTTCAAGTATGAAGGCGTTGCCGACCTTGCCGGGCCGCTGGCCGGCTGGCTGGCCGCAACATGGCGCCTGCACGGGATCGAGGCCGACCTCATCGTGCCCGTCCCACTGCACCGGAAGCGCGAAGCGGAGCGCGGGTATAACCAGTCGGCCTTGCTGGCCCGCGAATTGAGCCGCGCGTGGGCGTGCCCGCCGAGCCCGCCTGCCTCATCCGGGCGGTGCGCACCCGGCCCCAGGTCGGGCTGAGCCGGGACGAACGCCGGGCCAATATTGCGGGCGCGTTTCGGTGTGCGGGCGAAGTTACTGACTTGCGCATCGTCCTGGTCGATGATGTGTGCACGACGGGAGCAACGCTCGAAGCGTGCGCGGCAGAACTGCGAGCGTCGGGGCGCGCCAGGTCGTCGGCCTGCCGTGGCCCGCCCAGGTTTTGAGATCAGCAGCGCGCCCTTCCCGGCGGACGATCCTGCGCTTGGCTAACGGGCCCGCGGTGGCCCGGCAGGGACCGCAGACGGGCTTCCGTATAGCTAACGCTGGCCCAACGTATAGTGAAAAGCGATTGACTTTTGAAATGACCCGCACTACAATCGGGCCATCCACAGTCCGGCGGCGCATCGGACCCAAGCGCACGGAATCCTGCACTTCGCCGCTGGCAGGGTAACCGCTGGTAGCGGCGCCAACGCTGTTGGCACCCGCCGAGATGGCGTCCGATTCGCCCCGCCCCGATTACGGAAAGGAGCTAACGGTATGCAACTCACCATCACCGGCAAGAACATCGAGATCAACGACACACTCCGCAGCTACGTGGAAAGGAAGATCGGCCGGTTAGATCGCTACTTACCCAATGTCATCGACGGACGAGTGGAACTCGAGAAAGCTGAGGGCGCCCGGGCGGCCGAGGACCGCCAGGTGGCCCAGGTCACCCTCCGGACGAAGAACGCGGTGCTGCG
The DNA here is from genome assembly GCA_963810095.1 of uncultured Chloroflexia bacterium. Classification (GTDB taxonomy): domain Bacteria; phylum Chloroflexota; class Anaerolineae; order CG2-30-64-16; family CG2-30-64-16; genus JALOOB01. Next base: position 697,666 of record CAWEMM010000006.1, read on the forward strand.
CGCCGAGGAGGCCTCCAACGACATCTTCGCCTCAATCGACGCCGTGGTCGAGAAGATGCAGCGCCAGGCCGACCGGTACAAGAACAAGCGGCGGGCGAAGCGCGTCGAAACCGCGCAGCAAATCGAGGCGGCATCGGTGCAGCGCGAGTTGGGAGGGCCGGAGGACGAACTCGACGAAGAGCGCCCGGCCGTGTCGCGCGTCAAGCGGTTCCACATGATCCCGATGGATGAGGAAGAAGCGATCGCGCAGATGGAGTTGCTCGGCCACGATTTCTACGTGTTCTTCAACGTCAACCAGAACCAGCTCAACGTGCTCTACCGCCGCCGCAACGGCGAGTACGGCCTGATCCAGCCCGAACTGGCATGAACTGACCGACCGGGTCGGGCAGCGGCGACCTCCTCGCCCTCCCGCCGTCCCGTGAATTGCCCCTGGATAGTGGCGCAGGCTCGTTGATTTGCCGGCCGGCGTCCTCTCCGGGGGCATTTGTTGGAGCCTTCCTTGAAGACCATTCTCTTCGTCTGTACCGCCAACATCTGCCGTTCGCCGATGGCCGCCGGCGCTCATGCGCGACCGTATCGCGAAAGCCGGGCTGGACTCGGAGGTCCAGGTGCTCTCGGCGGGCGTCTGGGCCGAGCCGGGCAGCCGGGCCAGCACGAACGCGGCCGCGGTCCTGCGCCGCGCGGCATCGACCTGGCGGAGCACCGCTCGCAACCCCTGACCTACGCCCTGCTCAAGGAAGCGGACATCATCCTGGTGATGGAAGAGGCGCACCGCCGCTCGATCTTCTACATGGCGCCCGAGGTGCTCGCGAAGGTCTACCTGCTGACCGAGATGGCCGGGGGGCATGACGACGTGGCGGACCCGTTCGGCGGGACGCTGGATGAGTACGCGGCGACTGCGGACGAACTTGCGGCGCTGATCGACAAGGGGCTGCCCAAGATCCTGAAGCGGATCGGGATCGCGGCCTAGGAAAAGGTGACTTGTCCGAAGAAACCCGGGTCTACGCCGGCCGCTTCACCAGGTACCAGTGCGGCATGAAGCCGTAGTAGAACCCCAAGAGCGCCGCCAGCTTCAGCCCGACCCACCCGTCGCGCCAGCCCTCCAGCTTCACATACCGCCGCCAGAACTCGCGCAGCGGCTGCCGGATGAACTTGTGCGGCCAGGGCTTCACGCCCCGCTCGCGCAGGATGCCTGACTCGAGGGCCGCGTAACGCCGCTGCTTGGCGTGAAACTGACCCCAGTCATCATAGTTGTAGTGCACCATCGGCTGCTGCAGGTGGCCGCAAGCGCCCTCCAGCAGCACGACCTCGTGAACCGGCCGGGCCGGGTCGTAACGTGCGGCATCGCGGCGCAGCAGGCGCAGCTGGTAGTCGGGATAGAAGCCGCCGTGGCGCACCTGGTGTCCGGCGATGAAGTTGTGCCGCGGCACCCACCAGCCGGCCTCGGCGCGGTCCAGCACACTCCGCACCTCGGCGGCCAGCGGCTCCGGGATCCGCTCGTCAGCATCCACAAAGAAGATCCACTCGGCGTCGACCGCCTCCAGCGAGGCGTTACGCTGGCCTGCGAAATTATCAAAGGGCCGCTGCAGCACGTCGGCGCCGGCCGACCGAGCCAGGGCAACTGTCCCGTCCGTGCTGTACGAGTCCGAAACGACGACCCGATCGGCAAAACGCAGCGTCTCGATGCAGGCTCCGATGTGATTCTCGACGTTCTTCGTCAGGATCACGGCTGCCAGCCGCACCCGAGTTGAGCCGGTCTCCGTCCTCATTTCTGTTCTCCCTGAGCGAAGATCCGTCGCACGGCCTCCGCAGTCTCGATGCGTCCGCGTTCCTCGACCGCGTCGATCTCTCCGCGGCTGCCGCGCCTGCCGCTGCCCGGCGGACGTCGGCGCGCATGCCCAGCCGGACGATCTGGCCCGCGGCAAAGCGTTTGAGCGGGCCGTAGAAGCGGGCGTAAAGTTTGCGCCGGCTCCGCCACAGGTTCAGGACCGACTGGCTGCGAAACTGCCGGGTGCTCGCGCCGCCGTGATGGATCACCCGTGCGGCCGGTACGCAATAGAACGGCCACCCCGCGCGCTCGCATGCGCCAGCACCAGTCGACCTCTTCCGCGTACATGAAATAGCCTTCGTCCAGCAGCCCGGCCGCTTCGATCGCCTCTCGCCGCACCATCAGCGCCGCGCCGAGCGCAAACTCGATGGGAAACGGGCTGCCCGCGTCGTACAGCGAGCGCGGGTAGCGGCCGTTGAGCCGGGAGTCGAGCAGCCGGGCCGGCCGGGGCGGAAACAGGTCGAACCAGAGCTGAAGCAGGCCGGGGAACGCGAACGCGCCGTGCTGAAACCGGCCGTCGGGGTACTGGAGTTGTGCGCCCGCGCCCCCGGCGGCGGGATGCTCGACCAGGAAGCGAGCCATCTGCCCGATCGCGTCGCCGGTGGGTTCCGCGTCCGGGTTGAGCAGCAGGACGAGGTCAGGGGAAGCGCTTCCGGCAGCCTCGCTCGCCGGCGTCGGAGGTTTCCCGCTCACGGAGAACCGCCAGTTCCGCGCAGGACCAGGTTATTCCCGCCGGCAAAACCCAGGTTGTCGTCCCGTGCGATCAGCCTCGCCTGCGGAAACTCGGCCGCCACCATCTCCGCGCTGCCGTCGCCCGAGGCGTTGTCCACCACCCACACCGTCGCATCCAGCTCAGGGCTGGCGGCGAGGCTGGCATAGGTGGCAGCGCAGGCACGCACGCAGCAAGTCGCGCACCTTGTAGCTCACCACGATCACCGCGAGGGCGGTCCGCGGGGTCACGGCACGCCGACGTTGACGCTGATGCGGTCCACGGCGTCGTTCGCCACGTTGACCTGCTCGTGGATCAGCCCGCCCCACCAGAACTGGGTGCCGACTGGCGGGCACGGCATCCATCTCGATGCAGCCGCCGGTCTGCCCCCGCTTGCCGGGCAGCAGGTAATACTGTTCCTGGCCGTCGATGATGCGCTTCTCGAGGTCTTCGGGCCGGCCAATCGCCCACCGGAAGGGGAAGTCGACGCCGGTCGAGTCGAAGTTGACGCCGAAGCGCCACGTGCCGGCCTGCTGGAGCCACGACTTCTCTGCTTCGCGCACGGCCAGGGTGTTGTAGTTTTCGCTGAACTTGTACGTCTGTCCGGGCCAGGGGCCCGAGGTGCGGATGGGAACATTGCCGTCGTTCTGCACGGTGGCGGTGAAGCAGAAGGTGTTGCCCAGGAGCACACTCACGACCCTGTTGACGTCGCCCTGCCAGTCGATCTCGCCACCGACGATGTTCGCCCGCGGCTTGCCGCCCTCCTTGATGGTCAGCGTCGACGAAACGACGACGTGGTTGCCGACCTTGTCCTCTGCGTCCGCGTAGACAGCGTAATCGCCGTCGGGGGGCGGCTCGGCGCCCAGGTCGACGCCGCCGTCGTAGTCGTACCCGTGATAGCCCGCCTTCCCCGTCTGCGACACAGACTTGGTCGGGTCTTCGGCGATCGGATAGCGCAGCAGTTGCTGACCCGCAGGCGGCTTGACGGGCTTGAGATAGACGTCGACGCGGGCGGCGTCCTTCAGAAGATAATAGGAGACGGCGACCCGATCATGAATGCCGTCCTGGTTGGGCGTGAACTCCTGGGGAATCACGGTGAAGTTGTGGATCTCGGGCAGCGCGGGGTCGCCGCCCGAGATGGTGATCTTGCCCTCCGCCTTGTCCGAGCGGCCGGAAGGCTCGACCGCTTCGATGACCCAGGTATAGTCGCCGTCGGGCAGCACCTGGCTCTCCACCAGCATCGCCCCGCCCTCGACCTGGCGCACTTCGGGATCATTGGTCGTGCCGCCCCAGTAGACCTTGTAATCCCCGCGCGAGCGGCGTTCGTTGTTGCGGAAGTAGTGGCGCTGGCCCTGCGCGTCGACAAAGTAGATCGACACGTTGGCAGGCCGGCCGATCGTGTATTGGAGCAGGGTGACGTCGTCCTTGCCGTCCGCGTTGGGCGAGATGACCTCGGGCCGCACGGTCGCACCGGAGAGCAGCGGCCGGAAAGCGCACGCGCTCAGCAGGAGCGTTGCGCCGGCCAGGATGAACACCAGGGAAAACCAACGACGGGTCAGGACCCGCATGAGAGGACCTCCATTGCAGATAGCCTCGCCAGTCTAGCAGATGGCCGCGACCTGGGCAAACAGGGCTAAGGCACGCGGTGCGGTTCACGTATATCCGGGCGGGCTGGAACACGAAGCCACGAATGCTATCGCCGCGCCCTTCGTGCCTTCGCCCTCTGCCTTTCGCGCCCTTAGCGCTTCGCGCTTCACGCCCTTCGTCCACCTTCGTCTTCGTTCCAACTCCCCCGTGCTTGCCACGCAAGCCTCACCTGGGTACTCAGGGCGTGCTCTGAACCGGGATTGGCCCCAGCCTGACCCGCTTGCCCGCGGGGTTGTCGGCCACATCGCGGACGTCCAATCCTTCGGGCGCGTGGGTGCATAGACGCCCAGCGAGACGTAGTAGTCGCCCTGGGCGCCCGCGGGCAGCGGCAGCGGGTAGCGGCCGAAGAGCGGCCGGCCCACGGGCCAGCGGGTGGCAGGGTAATCGTAGCCCGCCGGGCGCCCATCCCAGCGGCCGATGGGATTGCCGGCCGCATCCTCCAGGATCAGCGACACCTGGTAGTCCTCGGGCAGGGTGTTGAGCGCCTGCCAGTAGACCGTCAACTCGCTGTCGAGCGGGTCGTCCCAGCCCAGCAGCGCGAGCTTGTGATCGAAGTTTGCGCCCTGCGACATGATCGGGTGCGGGCTGGGTCGCATAGGCCGCGTCCGGCCGCAGCTTCCAGTGGCCGCAGGCCCAGGTGCCAGAATGACCGGCCCAGCGGGATTTCCTCGCCTGCCCCGTCCAGAAAATAGGGTGCGAAGCCGACCGGGTCGACCACCTCGTTCTGCCACTCAACCAGCCACGCGCCGCGCAGGCCCGCCAACCCCTGCGCAAGCTCCGAGCCGGTGTCAAAGCCCAGGACGGCATTGACGTCCAGAACGTCGATTGGCGGCAGGCGCACAGGCCGGATATCGGGCGCATAGTAGTCCCACGCGGGGGCCGCGTGGCCCGAGACCAGCACCACCCGCTCATCCGGCCCAATGTTCGCCCGCACATACGCCGCCAGCTCGCGCCACTGCGCCTTCGTAAATGCCGGGTCGCCGAACCAGTTGCCGATACCCACGATGGAAGTGACCAGCACAGGCGCCAGGATCAGCGCAGGCACTGCTGCGAACACGGGGCCCCCTTCGCGGCCCGGCCGAACCAGGCTGCAGCGCCGCCGCCCAGCAGGAGGAAGTAAGCCGGCGAAACGAGCATCAGATAGCGGGGGTTGAACTTCGGGTTCCGCGACGCCAATACCAGCACTAATGCTGCGGGGATGACGAGCACCAGGACGAGCAGGGTTGCCCGGCCGCGGTGATGGGCGAGCCACAGGCCGGCAAGGGCGACGACGAGCGCGAGGCCGAACCAGGCCAGCCACCGCACCGCGTCGCGTTTCGAGCATGGTTTCCGGCGCACCCGTGGTGAAGCTGAGAGCAATGTGCCGCAACGCTTCGCCCAGCTTCAACTGCCCCTGCCAATACGAGGCGTCGACCCGGTAGCGGGTCAGCATGGCGGGCAGCCAGGGCAGGTAACCGAGCGCGATCGCGGCGAAACCGGCGAGCAGCCACGTCCAGCGCCGCCCGAGCCGCTGCCATCCCCGCCGCGCCTGGCAGAAGGAGTGCCACGCCCGCACACAGCCCGTAGGCAACCAGCAGAAACAGCGCGAAGTAATGCGTGTAAAGCGCGGCCACGCCCGCCAGCACGAACGTAAGCCACCAGGAAGCCCGGTTGCTCTCCATCGCCCGCCACAGCCCGTAACCGGCCAGCGCTCCGAAGAACACGAGCTGCGTGTACATCCGGGCTTCCTGGCCGTAGTACAGGTAGAGTGGGGAGACCGCCGCCAGCAGAGCGACCAGCGCGGCCGCCAGCGTCTTCCCGCGCAGGCCGAAAAGCCGGCGCCCGCGCGCTCCACAGCAGCGCGACCGTCAGCAGCCCAAACGCAACGGACGGGAATCGCAAGGCCCATTCACTGTTCCCGGCGAGCCTCGTCCAGCCGCTCAACACATAGTAGTACAGCGGGGGCTGGATGTCGTTGGCCGTCCACCGCGTCAGCTCGGCCAGCCCCTTCGCCGCCACCTGCGCGCTGACTGCCTCGTCGTACCACAGGCTCTGCGCCGCTAGCCGGTAGAGGCGCAGGCCGAAGGCAAGCGAGCAGGACGACCAGGCAGAGGAAAACGCGGTTTCTGCGCCGGCCCGTCACATCATTCCTGAGAGGCGCATCATTCCTGGGACGCACAGCTTTCCTTCGCGGCGAGACAGATCGCATCGGGACGCGGCCCGGCCAGGGGTCGACCGTTACTGATCCCAGGACGAACTCGTCGCCGGCCGGGTTCCCCGACGCAGTGGCCGGGGCGCCCTCGACGCGCGACAGTCGTTTGCCTGTCTGCCAATCATACCAGCCCACCACCAGGTCATAGCGGCCGGGCGCCAGGCCGGCAGGCACGACGATTGAGTGTGCGTCGATCACGCCCGCAAGTCCGTCGCTTGCGGCTCGCCAGCCGCTGGTCGGGCGCGGGCGTGAACCACGTCGGCTGGCGCGTCGCCCATGGCGACGGTCTGGTCCGTCGCATCGCGCAGGTGCAGGAAGACGTTGTAGTCCCTCGGAGGCGGGCCGAGCGGCCTGCCAGTACAGCAGCACGGGCAGCTGGCCGCCGGGGGCCGCGGCGAGCGGCGCGCTCAATTCCCGCAGCCGGACGCTCCAATTTTCGCCCGGCGAAGGTCGCTTCAGCCTTGTCGACCGGGTACAAGGGAGCTTCGTAGACGTCCACGAGGCCGTCTCGGCGGGCGAAGGCCGGCAGCCTGCAGCGATCCGTCGCGGCGCGACTTCGGCGTCGGGGACCGGCCCGCTTGCACCGGTCGGTGCGGGCGCGCCGTCGCTGCGCCAGTTCCGCCCGCACCGTCTGCCCGCCGCTGGCAACGCTCAACACCGGGGCGAACGCCCGGGGCAGGTACCACGGCGTCGTCTCGACGACTACCGACTCACCCTTCTGCCACGTCGACGGCGGCCGCCAGAGCAAGGCGGGCGTGGGTCGCAAGCTGCGTCGTCCACCACGCTCCCGGCCGGATCGCGGCCGGTGTAGCGGATCTCCAGGTCTTGGGGCAGCGGGTCGTCTGTCAGGCGCTCGAGGTAGAACCGGAAGCGGGTGGTGCGCCAGCGCGGCTCGTCGACGCACGTCGAAGCCGGTGAAGCGTAACCCGGGGCCAAACTGCGCCTCAACGGGAATCTGCGGCTCGGCTTTGCCTGTGTGAAAGTGTAGAAGTCCGGCCGGCAACTCTGCCCCCCTCGCGCCTTTGGCAAGGAGGATGAGCCCGTCGGCCGCATCGACGATGCCCCAACCCTCGTCGCGCACCAGGCGCTCGACGCGCGCCTTGACATCGGTCGCCTGCATGTCGTTGACCGCCTGCCACGTCGACCAGCGCATAGGTCGCATCGCCCAACTCGGAGAACTGGTAGATCTTCTCGCGGTGGGCAAGGTGGGGGTGCACGGCCGAGGTCGCCGAAACAGCGGCGTCCGCCGGGATCTGGCGGGCGAGCCGGTCCACCGCCGCATGGTGCGCGGTAGTACGCGGGCCACTGGAACTGCCGGGCGAGCGGCGTCCAGCCACGGTCAATCTGGGCGCCGGCCCGACGAGTAGAGCAGCCAGATTGCGCCCAGCGCCAGGATGATCGCCGTGTTCGTCACGCGGGGGCGTGAGCCGGAACGGGATTTGCCGCTCGACAAATCGCTGCAGGCGGCGGGCGCCGTAGATGGCCGCAATGATGAAAACAGGGACCAGCGGGCGCCGAGTAGTGCTGCTCGCCCGAGTACTGGCCGGGATAGCTCGACAGGGTGTTCGCGATCAACACCGGCAGCCCGAGCAGCAGATATTCGGGCGCCAGCAGCGCCAGCCAGCCCACCGCGCCGAACAGCCCGCCCAGGTAAGCGAGGCGGGCGGGCTCGCGCAGGAGTGCGAGGCTGCCCTCGAGCGCGCCGAACAGGCCGCCCGTAAACTGGTAACGGTTCTCCAGGTAAATCGGGCCGCTCGTCCCGTAGTATTGCCGCGCGAGGGGCGCCACGATCAGGAACGTCGCGATGAGGAACCACGCGGCGCTCACCGGCTAAAGGCCAGCCCATGCTTGGCGCCGCCCGAGAAGGCCGAACGCACCCGCTCGCCCAAGGGCCGGCGCGTTGAGGTGCGCCAGGCCGAGCGGAACGCGGGATCTGAGACGATGAAGAACAGGCCGAGCATGCCCGTGAGGGTCGGGAGGTTCTCCTTGCCCGCCATCACGAGAATCGCCCATGCCCACATCGGCCGCCACCGCCGCTCAGTCCCATACCAGAAGGCGAACAGGAACGGCGTGACGACGAGCGGGTCGGCGTGGAAGTCGGCCACGTTTGCGGCCTGCAGCGATGGCGCCAGCAGGTACGCGGCGCTGAAGAGCAGCGCGATCCACTCGGCCTGCCTGGCCCTGGTTCTCGGAACGTGCGCCGGGCGATCCAGAACACGGGCAGCGCGCCGAGGGCCAACGCCAGCGACTGGATGATCAGCATGGCGCGCACATCGTTCCAAACGAGGTAGACCAGCGACAGCGGCAGCAGAATCGGCTCGAAATGCTCGGCCACCCGCGGGGCTTGCACCACGCCCAGCGTCCGTTCGAGGAACCGTCCCTGCAGCGTGTTCCACATGGGCTGGTCGATGAACGACAGGTCTGCGGCAAAGGTATTGAGCGTGGCGTGGCGCTGGAGCGTGTACGCGCTGAAGAAGGCCGCATAGGCGAAGATCAGAAGCGCGAGCAGGATGACCGGAATCGAGAGCCGGCGCGTCGTGGTGGATTCTTGCATGGGCTGAGATGCGGCAGGTGCGAACTGGCATGGCATGGGTTCGATACAGGACCGTCTCGATCGTCACGGCGAGCGTTTTACGTGCCGCGTTTGCTACGCAGTCCGCACTTGCAGCGCCGCGCGGAGGTCGGCGATTTCCGATTCGAGCTGGCCGATCTCGGCGAACAGTTGGGGCGGCGCCGCGAGCAGCTGCTCTGCCCCGCACCATCTCCAGTTCGACCAGCCGGCCGCGGCGCAGGTTGAGCTGCATGATCAGCGAGCTGACGTCATGCTCGCGCTGGCGGGCGAAAACCGAGCGCATGGCGTCGGGCGAGGTGCGCAAGCACGGGCCCGGCCGCAACCTGTCTGCGCGCGGGCATCCAGCCACCCCTGCAGGAACGCGTTGCCGATCGCGTAGCGGCTCCCGACCTTGCGCAGGTAGCCCAGGCTGCACGAGGTTGGCTACTCGCTGCTTGAGTTCGGCGGGCTGCTCGAAATCCATGCGTTCCAGTTCCCGAGGATCTGCCCGGTGTACGGCATGGATGCTTAGCAGCAGCTCGCGGTCGGCCGCGGTCAGCTGCCCTAAATCATACTCCAGAAAGCCCGCAACCATCGAATCGACGCTGAGGGCCGCGTCGTCTGGCACAGAGAGCGTGCCGTCTTCGCCGAGAAGGCCGGGAACAGAGGAGCTGAAGGAGAAGGGGGTGGTCGTTCGTCGCGTCCTTGATCGCCGCGACCGCCGCCGCGCTGGCCTTGATGCGGCCCCCCCGAGGCGCCTGAGATTGTACGATCAAGCTCTTGGCGTCGGCAGGGGCCAGGCTGCCAAGCGTGTGAGACATATCGAAGCCCGCCAGGAACGGGGAGGTCGGCCAGCCCCGGCAGATATCGTAGAGCCGGTACGCTTCGCGGGTGGACGCCATCACCGCCCGCATGCCCGCGCCCCCGGTCAGCAGCCGGTGCAGCCGCTGCATGGCGCGCGGCTCGGCCGCAGCAATCGGCAGCAGCGCTTCGGTTTCGTCGCACAGCAGCAGCAGCTCGACGCGGCACCGGGTCGCGAGGCGCCGAAGGTGCGTAAGCAGAGTCAGCGCGTCTTCTTCGTCGGCCATGGCCGGCGAGACGCCGAGCGAGTGCGAAGGCTTCGAGATTGTCGCGCACCGCCTCGGCCAGGCCCGCGCCCAAGATCGGCGTACGAGGCGCAGCCCTCGAGGCTCCAGAAGAGCGGCGCGCAGCCCGGGCTTGCGCGCGGCCAGGAACTCGAGCTGGCGCAGCAGCGACGTCTTGCCCACCCGGCGATTGCCGACAATCCAGTGCGCCCGCGCGCCGCCCGTCGAGGAGCGTCTCGATCAGCTCCTCCCGGCCGTAGTGCTCCCGACCGGTCACGTAGGCCCCAATGATATACGGGTTGCGCACGGTGCGATCCTAAGGGACTCGTCCCCGGCCCGTTGTTCCAGGGCACGTCGGCGCCCGCAATGCGCAGGCGACCGTTGAGCAGCGCATGCTGTGCAGCCGCCCGGCCCAGGGCGACCAGGCGGGCAGGGCTGCCCCCGGCACGCGGCGAGCGCCGCCCGCTCCGCCTCCGCATCCCAATCGAGCAAGCCATACGTGCCCTGGCGCAAGAGCGCGGCGGCGTCTGCCGGCGCCAGCGGCGTGAGCACGACCGCGTGGAACAAGTCGGCGAACCCGTCGACCACTTGGGGCGCGATCTCCGCGGCAAGCACCAGGCGAATGGGCGAGGCCGCGCCAGAGGCCGCAACCAACAGCCGGCGGAACGCATCACCCGTCCGGGCTTCGTATCCATCCAGAACATCCGCGTTGTCGAGGAGAAAGACGAGGATCAGCGGCCGGGCGAGCTGGGGCCGGAGCCACGCCAGCAGCACGTTGAGATCAGAGGCGAACTCCTGCTCGCCATAGTCGCCTCCCGCGCCATCATTCCACCTCAGCCTCGGCCGGGGACCGGCGATGAACGGGATCAGCGCGTCGGTGGTTGCGGTCGTAAGCGCACCGAACAGCTCGGGCTCGCGCACGGTTGCCAGGTCCAATGATGCCGGGGCAAGATGCACCCGGCCGCCGCCCGCGGCAGGGAGCGCGAGTGCCGCCTGGCCTAGGGTCGAGGTCTTGCCCATCCCCCGATGCCCTGAAAGGAGCACGTTCTGGCGCTGCACCGCGTCGACGATCTCGCCCACCTGCTCGGGGCGCAGCGGCAGCCGCTCGGAGTAGAGATCCACGCTCCGGTCGGCGACCGCCCGGAAGCGTGCGTCAGCAGCGTCTGCCGCGTGCTGCAGCGCGTCGCCGCCGCGTCTTCCCGGCCGCGAGGGTGGTCGCGCCCGCCGTCAGAATCAGGGCCACCCCGCCGAAGCCCGCATAGATCGCGTCCTGTCGCACGCTGAGGCCGGCGGGCCCGCGCGCCAGCTTCGGGACGACGACCGTCACCTGCGACTCGGCCGAGCGGTTGAATGCGTCGTCTTGGGCCCACACCCGCAGCACGTGGGCGCCGGGCGGCAGGGCCCTGCCGGCATAGATCGAGGACGACGCGAGATTGCCGCGTTCGGCCTCGGTGAGCAGGCGGGGCACCGCATCGACACCTTCCAGCCGGGTGAACACCCGAAGGCGATTCACGGGCGTGGCGCGGTCGCCCACGGCAATCTCGATGCGTTCCAGCCGGTCGGTTGCCAGCTTGAGCTTACCCGAGTCGGGACGGGCGCCGTTCACGCCGACAACTTCGACGGTGGGCGGGCTTGAGTCGGGCCGGTACGCGACGAGCCCGCCGACGGTCGCCACCCACAAGACGTCTTCGCCCCCCCAAGCCAGCGCGGTGACTCTCGCCGCGGGCAGGAAGGCGGGATCGTAGGTTTCCCAGATGCCTTCTTGCCCCGCGAAGACGCCCTGGGGTGTGCCGGCCCAGATGCTGCCGTCCAGAACTGCAAGCGAGGTAATATCTCGGGTGGCGGGCGCCGCCAGCTTCAGCCACTCGCCGTCGCGGAGCTCCCACAGCCCAGAGTCCCCGCCAGCAACCAGCGAGCCATCCCGCTGTTCGGCAATCGCCGTGATCCGGCCTTCGCCGGCCCCACGCTCGCGCGCCCGACCGACCGTCCACGCCCCGCCAGAGTCCCCCTGACGTGCCGGCCCAGATGCTGCCGCGTTTCGTCCACATGCAGCGCGGGCACCTGCAGGTCCTGAAGCTCCGGGACGGGTTGCAGCGCACCGTCCGCCTGCCACAGATACAGACCGCCCGTGCCGCCGAGCAGGAGTGCTCCGTCGGGTGCCTGCGCGAATGCGAGGATCGGAAGGGTGCGCAGCCCGGCCAGCCCGATGCGGCGGAATGGTCCGCCGTCGGCCGGCAAGTACCCCAACCCCCCGCCCGTGGACACCCAGAGGCGGTGTTGGCGATCCAGGAACAGCGCGACCACCCGGCTGTCGGGCAGCCCGTCCCGCGGCTCAATCGTGCGCCAGGTCTTCCCGTCCCAATGTGCCAGCCCACGCTCCTCCGAGCCTACCCACAGTCCGCCCCGGCCATCGGGTACGAGCGCGGTGATTCGCTGTCCCTTCAGAGGTGCGGCATCGATCGTCTGCCATGCGCCGCCGGTTGCGCCCGCGGCTGCGTGCGCAGGCGAAAAGACAGACAGCGCGGCCGCCGCGGCGCAGGCGAGCGCAAGGATGAGGCGAGGCAAAACCAAGCGTATGGATCTCATGGCGTCCTTCCGATCCTAAGGCGCGGTCCGACGCTGCGATCATAGCACTAATTGCTGGAAATAGCAACCGTATTTATTTGACGATTTGGAGTTCGAAGACCTGTGCGGCCAGCCGGGGCTCGTTGAGCGGAAAGCCGAATGACAACTGGACAGGGCGGATGGCATCGGAGGCTTCGGCGGGCTGGGCCCACCCCGCCGCTTCCCCCTTGGCGGCGATGAAGGCGTGACCCCAGCGGAAGTGGCCGCGCAAGTCGGCGGTGAGGCCCAGGGTGTGGAGCGCATCCACTGCCTCTTGCCCCAGCTGCGCCGACGCCTCATCACGCACCGCGCCGGCTACCACTGTGCCGTGTGCGAGGCCTGCGACCCACCCGGCCAGCTTGCGGCCGGCATCCGGGTCGCCGCTCGTGTCGAAGTTGGCAGCGTCCAGGAAGCGCCCATTGCGGTCGAAGGCGGCGAGGTTGTACCCCCGGCGGTTGGGCGACACGTCGCGGCCGTCGAGGTAGATATGGCCGAAGTCCCCCGCTTCCTGGCCCGCGCTGCGCACGAGCAGCGCGGCCGGCCCGGCCCGGCTGAGCCGCCGGCCCAGCTCGCTCACGTCGATCGTGCGATCGAAGCGCAGCCGGACGTCGCTCAGCAGCGGCCGGTTTGCATCCGCAGGGATACTAAACTCGATCCAGCCCGGCTGCATCGGAAGAGGTACGCGGCCGGTTTCGCGGCCATCCGCCACCAGCGTCAGGCGCTGGTCGGGCACGAGCGCGCCGGCGTTGATGCGCAGCGTGGTCGCCCCAGGCCCAAGCGGTAGCAGAAGGCGCGCTTCAGGCCGCTCGGCAAAGAGACCGGTTGGTTGGCCCGCCGGGTCCAGCCCGGTCGCACCGGGCGCAACGCTGCTCCAGCCCTCCCCCAGGATCATGCGGTCCGCGTCCGCACCCAGCCGGTAGCTTGTTGGGGCATCGCCCACTGCGGCCGGGTCGATCCGGTAGAGGGCCAGCGCGCCGTCCTCGGCCACAAGTGTCAGGGGGAGCAGGTCCTGCGCGGCCGCTTCCACGCTCGCAGGCAGCTTTTCGCGGTGGACCATGACGTAACGGATGCCCGTGAACGCGGCCCAGCGCCGCGCTGCTTCACGATCGGCATCCGTGACGGCCCGCGCGCCGAGCGCCGCCCGCAGCGCATCATGCTGCGGCAGGTCGGCCGCATTGGTCAGCGCGATCAGGCGGCTGAGGGTGGGCAGTTCGCTGAAATACTGGAACTTGTACTCGGGATTGCGGGAAGTATTGCCGCCCAGCACCCGCTTGCCGTGCAGCGCCTGGTTCCACAGCTCTTGCATGATGAGCACGTCTTGCTTTCCCGCGACGCGCGCGCCGTTCCGCCAGCCCAGCGGCAGTTCCAGCAGCGCGAAGTCGCCCGGCTCCTGCGCCACCCGCCCATATAAGGCCGGCACGCGGAGGTCGGAGCTGGGCAACGGGACCGACAAGTGCTCGAAAAGCATCAGGCCAAGCACCAGCCACAGCGGCCACAGAGAGGGCAGTGGAGACCGGAGCTTCTCCTTTCCCGCAGCGGGAGACGTCGAGCGTGACACAACGGCATGGACGCCGGCCCCGACGAGCGGCGCGAGGGACAGGAGCAGCATCACGGCGTAGCGGCTCGGATAGCGGTTACCCTTGAAGAACGGCAGCACCTCCATCAGGCGGAACGGCAGGGGGATACCCGTGTCGTGGCCGGCGATGCGCAGGTTGGGCCCGAGTGTCAGCAGGAAGAAGACGGCTGCCGAAACGCCCCACAGCCAGGCGTCCGGGCGCCGTCGGGTGCGCCAGAAACCCACCAGGGCCAGCGCCAAGGCAACATACCCGACGTAGATGTGCTGGCCCTTATCGACGGCGAAGTACGTGCCGTCGGGCTGGGGCGTGGAGTTGTCCGACCATGCCCGGACAATTCCGCCAAGCACCGGGTGCAGCTGCGTGGGGACAAGATAGCCGGCGAGGTCCGCGGAGAAAACGTCGGCGAAGCCGCCGCCAGAAGTGAAGAAATCACCTTCAGCGCGCAGGTCGGGCAGCATGTTCCCCAGAACGGGGGCAATCCCGATCGCGAAGATAAGGCCGGTGACGGCGAACCGGCCGGCCAGTGGGAGGACGGCACGGCCCCCCGCCCCCCCCGGAGCCCGCGGCCCCACCCCGGCTGCCCGCCTCCCGCCGCGCGAACAGGGCAATGAGACCCCAGACGAGGGCAAGCCCGGCAAAGACGAGAAGGAACGATGCGTAGGTGAGCTCCGCATACGCTTGCAGCACCAGAAACAGCCCGGCCAGCAGCGCATCGTGCAGCCGGCCGCCCGGCCGCGCCGCACGCCAGATGTACAGCGCGGCGAACGGCGCCCACTGCGAGCTGGCGATGTTCCCTTGCCCCAGCGCAGCGTAGAACAGCTTGCTGGACGCGAAGGCGTACAGCGCGCCGGCGACGAACGCCGCTAGCTCGGCCCGGCGGCCCTTCGCGTCCTTCAGAAACTGCCGGGCAAGCAGATAGCCGCCCAGCCCGCTCAACACGTAGGAGAGGAGCAGTTGAACGTTGTAGGCCGGGACCGTCCCGAAGACGGCCACGATGGGCGCGGCGAGCATCCCGTTCAGAACGGTGAGCGTGTAGAAGGCCAGGTTGATGCCGATGGGCCAGAACTGCCAGGCGGAGACAAACGGGTTCTGCGGCTGGTCGATCAGGGCGTGCTTGACCCACCAGAGGTTCCAAGCGAGTGAGGGGTCATCGATGCCATCGCCGGGCACATGCGTGGCGAAACGCGCCGCCATGGGCCAGGTCAGGACCAGCGCCAGGACGGTATAAGCCAGCAGGACCCGCAGATATCGCGGCACGCGGAACTCCCGGGAGGAGAAATGTCGAATCAGGAGCATTATGCCATAGGGAAGCGCGAACACGCCTTTCGCCGCGGATTCGGCCCCGGATCGTTTCGGGCCTATAATCCGGAGCAACCAAGGAGCGTTCTGTGCAGTTACTCTTTTTGCGACACGGACCGGCTGAACCGAAAAGTGAGTGGCGGGGCGACGACGACGAACGACCTCTGACGGCGGAAGGCAGGCTGCTCGTGGCCCAGGTGGGGTGTTCGCTGCCCGCGCAGCAAATGGTCCCCGCGCTGATCCTCACCAGCCCGCTTGCCCGCGCACGGCAAACGGCCGAGATCGTGGCAGAATGCCTGGGCATTCCGGACAAGATAGCCGTCGACAAGCGACTCGCGCCTGACTTCAGCTTGAAGCACCTCGAGAAGCTGCTCCGCGAGAACGCAGACTGCCCGGTCCTCATGCTGGTTGCGCACGACCCTGACATCAGCACCCTGGTGCGCACGCTGACCGGTGCGGGGCGGCTCTCGGTCCGCAAAGGTGGGCTGGCGCAAGTCGAAATCTCGGATGCCAAGGCCCTCAAAGGCCGCCTGGTGGCCTTGCTCGTACCCACCCCGGCGAACCCTCAGCCCCCCTCGACCGACGGCGACGGCTGAGCCGCGCGCCTGCGATGCCCCCTACGCAGCGGCGATGTAGGTCGCGATGAGAATGTAGTGGGCCAGGCAGCCCAGGATGATGAAGATGTGCCAAATCTCGTGGAAGCCGAACACGCCGGGCCATGGATTCGGCTTCTTCAGCACGTAAATCACGGCGCCGGCTGTGAACAGGAGCCCACCGAGTACAAGCCACGCAATCGCGGGGGCGGGCATGGTGGCGATGATCTCCTTGAAGCCCAGAATCCCGAGCCAGCCCATTACGAGGTAGACCCCCGCGGTGATCCAGCGGGGCGCGTTGATGACAAACAGCTTTACGATCACCCCCGTCAGGGCCATGCCCCAGATCACCACGAGAACGCCCCAGCTCCAGAACCCCGTGAAGAAATGGAGGCAGATCGGGGTGTAGGTCCCGGCAATAAGCAAGTAGATCGCGGAATGATCCAGCTTGCGCAGCCACCCCAGCACCCCCGGTCCCTTGTTGACCAGGTGATAGGTAGCGCTGGCCGAGAACATTGCGATCAGGCTCAGCCCGTAGATCAGCAGAGAGAGCACCTTTGCCAGATCGCCCCAGCCCATCACCAATAGCGCGATCAGCCCGATCAGCCGACGCGCCTGCAGCAACCAGGTGCGTGAAGCCGCTGACCGGCTCGCGAAACATCGGGCGTCGCACCACGCCCTGATTCGATAGATACTGGGTTTCCGTCATCGTCCGCACCTTTCTCGCCCCACACTGCGTCTTGGCCTACACTGCGTCTCGCCCCATACTCCGCGTCATCGTCGACGGTGGCTCCATCATCGCACCCGATGCCGCCGACGTCAAGCAATCTTCCATCCGACACCCCTTTGAGTTTCCCCCTTAATGCGTTAAGATATCAGCCGCCAGAGATGACCGGGGCCGGTCGTCCGTGCTCGGGGCGTACGCAGCTGGGCGCAGCCTGCGTGGCAGTTTTCTCTGTATACAACCTACCATCGGGAGCATTCATGGGCCGCTATCAAGACGCCCTCGACTATATCTTCAGTTACGTCAACTACGAGAAGAAAGCACGTTATCCCTACGACGCGGCGACGTTTGACCTCTCCCGGATGGAGCAGGTGCTGGACCTGCTCGGCCGGCCCCACGAGAAGTTTCGCTCGGTGCACATTGCGGGCACGAAGGGTAAGGGATCGACCTCGGCCATGGTCGAATCGATGCTGCGAGCGGCGGGCTATCATACCGGCCTGTTCACCTCGCCGCACCTCCACTCGTTCAGGGAGCGCATCCGCCTGGGCACCCAGCTCATGAGCAAGGCCGACCTAGTGGCCCTGCTCGACCGCTGCCGGCCCGCGCTCGAAGCCACACCGGGCATCACTGCTTTCGAAGTGATGACCGCGATGGCCTTCCAGTACTTCGCCGAGCAAGGCGTCGAATGGGCCGTCGTCGAGGTGGGCCTGGGCGGGCGTCTGGACGCCACGAACGTCGTCCATCCCGCCGTCTGCGCGATCACCTCCTTGAGCTACGATCACGTCGAACTGCTCGGCCACACCCTTTCGCTGATCGCATTCGAGAAGGCGGGCATCATTAAGCAAGGCGTGCCCGTGGTCAGTGCGCCCCAGGAAGAAGAGGCAATGGCGGTCATCCAGCGGGTGGTCAGGGATACCGGCGCGAAGCTGACGGTCGTTGGGCAAGATTGGACGTGCGAAAAGGACGGCTTCGACCTCACAGGCCAATCGCTGACGGTCACCGGGCCGGGCGGGACGCCGAAATTAGAAAACCTGCGCATCCCGCTGCTGGGCCAGCACCAGCTCGACAACGCCACCTCGGCGGTCGCCATCGTCCAGCAGTTACGAGACGCGGGTGTTACCATCGCCGAAGAAGCGATCCGGCAGGGCCTCCAGTCGGCGCGCTGGCCCGGGCGCTTCGAGCTCCTCAGCCACTCGCCCATGCTCGTGGTCGACAGCGCGCACAATGAGAACTCGGCGCACAAGCTGCGTGCGGCCCTGGCCGACTATTTCCCGCGGCCACCCAGGCGCCAGCTGTGCCTTGTGTTCGGCGCTTCATCGGACAAGGATATCGCCGGGATGTTGCGCCAGTTTCTCGAGCCGGAGCGTGTCACGGGCTACCCGCCCGCCGACAAGGTGATTGTGACGAAAAGCGGTCATCCCCGCTCGGCCGAGCCCGCGCAGCTGGCCGACCTGGTGCGCCACGTCAACAGCAGCGCGCCCATCAGCGTCCAACCCGACCTGGTCGCGGCGCTGCGCGAGGCATTGGCCTGGGCCGGCCCGCAAGACCTGATATGCATCACCGGTTCGATCTTCGTCGTCGCACAGGCGCGGCTCGAGTGGACGCACCGGCATCCCGAAGCCTTTGCCGCCGACGACTGGGTGTGGCAGGACGAAACCGCAGGCGAGACGGTGCCTGATTGAGGAGCAAGACCCTGATGAATCAGGATGCCTTGGACAGGCGCATGGACGATCGGGAAGCGCCCGGCATAGACGACCAGCCGGGCTGGGGACACAACTGGTCCCTCGTGCAGATGTTGGCGCGGCGCAAGCCCGGGCGCCAGCGCGAGGCACGCCGGCCCCGGGTGCAGGATGTCGATACACACGAGGGTAACGAGTACCCCGTGCTCGCGCTGCCCGAGACCGTCGTCTTCCCGAACATGGTCACACCCCTGTTCCTTGGGCGTGACCGGACCTCGTTGGCCGTCGAAGCGGCGGAGTCAACCGAGAGCCCCCTGCTGGTTGTCGGCGTGCGTGAACACGCCAGCGAACTGGAGCCCGAAGCGCTCGAGCTCGCGGACCTCTACCAGATCGGCACGGCCGTCGAGATTGGCCGGGTGCTGCGCATGCCCGACGGCTCGACCACCGTGCTCGTGCAGGGCATCGAACGGGTGCGGCTGACCGAGCTGATCGACACGTCGCCATATCTCCGCGTGCGCGGCGCGCCCATCTACGAGGACGAGCGCCACGATATGGCGTCCGAAGCCCTGATGCGCGCCGTGCTCGCCCTGTTCGAGAAAGTCGTCTCCCTCAACCCGAACCTGCCCGACGATTCGTTCGTCGCGGCCATGAACGAGAAGGACCCGGGCGGCCTGGCCGACCTGCTGGCCCACGTCCTCGACGTTGAACCCAACATCCGCCAGGAGCTGCTCGAGACGCTCGACCCGCACCTGCGGCTGCAGCGCCTGAGCATCATCCTCGGCCAAGAGCTGGATGTGCTCGAGCTCGAGGACCGCATCCAAAACCAGGTGCAGCAGGAGGTCGACAAGAGCCAGCGCGAGTACTACCTGCGTGAGCAGATGCGCGCGATCCAAACGGAGCTCGGCGAGGTGGACGAGGAGCAACGCGAGCTGGTCGAGCTGCGCGAGAAGATCGCCGCGGCCCGCCTGCCCGAGTCTGTTCGCACCAAGGCCGAGAAGGAGCTGGGCAAGCTGGCGGCCATGCCGCCCGCGTCGCCAGAAACGACCGTAGTGCGCAACTACCTGGACTGGCTGCTCGATCTGCCCTGGTATACGGCAACCGAGGATAACCTGGACGTGAAGGCCGCGGCCCAGATGCTCGAGCACAATCACTACGGCCTGCCCCGCGTCAAGGAGCGCATTCTCGAACACATCGCCGTGCGGAAGCTCGCGCAGGACAAGATGAAAAGCCCGATCCTCTGCTTCGTCGGACCGCCGGGCACCGGAAAGACGAGCCTGGGCAAGTCAATTGCCGAGGCGCTCGGCCGCAAGTTCGTGCGGCTGAGCCTGGGCGGCGTGCGCGACGAGGCAGAAATCCGGGGCCACCGCCGAACCTATATCGGCTCACTCCCGGGCCGCATCATCCAGACCATGCACTCGGCCGGCGCGGTGAACCCGCTCTTCATGCTGGATGAGATCGACAAGCTCGGCATCGACTTCCGCGGTGACCCTGCGTCTGCCCTGCTGGAAGTGCTCGATCCCGAGCAGAACCACGCGTTCAGCGATCACTACCTGGAAGTGCCGTACGACCTGAGCCGGGTCATGTTCATCACCACGGCGAACCTGCTCGATCCGATCCCGCCGGCGCTGCGCGACCGGCTGGAGGTGATCGATTTTCCCGGCTACACCGAGGAAGAAAAGCTGGCCATCGCCCGGCAGTTCCTCATCCCGCGCCAGTTGGAGTCGCACGGGTTGACCGAGGAACACATCCAGTTCAGCGTGGCGGCCCTGCGCACGATGGTGCGCGAGTACACCTACGAAGCCGGGGTGCGCAACCTCGAGCGGGCCATCGCTAACGTTTGCCGGAAGGTCGCGCGGCGGGTGGCCGAGGGGCGCAAGGCCCCCCACCGGATCACGCCCGCCACGGTGACTGATTTTCTGGGCCCCCCTGAGTTCACCGAGTGGCTCGCGCTCGAGACGGACGAGATCGGGGTGGTGAACGGGCTGGCCTGGAGCGAAGCGGGCGGCGACGTGATGCAGGTCGAGGTTTCGGTCATGGAGGGCAAGGGCTCGCTGACCCTCACCGGGCAGATCGGCGAGATCATGCAGGAATCCGCGCAGGCCGCACTGACGTACGCGCGCGCGCACGCCCGGGAATTCGGGTACGGCGATCTGGACTTCGACAAAGTCGACATTCACATCCACGTGCCCGAAGGTGCGATCCCAAAGGATGGCCCAAGCGCAGGCGTGACGATCTGCACCTCCCTAATTTCCGCCCTGAGCGGGTGCCCGGTGCGGCATGACGTGGCGATGACCGGCGAGCTGACCTTGCGGGGCCGGGTGCTGCCGATCGGCGGGCTTAAGGAGAAACTTCTTGCCGCCCACCGGCTGCACATCAAGACCGTGCTGATCCCCAAGCGGAACGAGCGCGACCTGATGGACGTGCCCCGCGACGTTCAGCGCCAACTCAAACTGGTGCTGATCGAAAAGGTCGACGAAATCCTGCCGCACGCGCTGCTGGCGCCACCCGAGGCGCCGCCCAAGCCCAAGCGCCCGCCCCGCCCGCGGAAGAAGGTCACGCCTCCGCCTGAGAACGGTGCGGACCGCGGGCCCGAGGCCGCCGGCGTCGCAACCGCAGTGTCGTCCGAGACCGATATGTAGCACCCGGGAGCCCGGGAGGAGGAGCGCATGTTCAAAGGCCGCGGCGGCGTCGTGCTCTTTATCATCATCATCGTCCTGGTGATCGCCGCGTACTTGCTCCTGCGCCGAGGCGGGAGCCTGCCGTTCTTTGGCCGCACGACAGAAACGCCGACCATTCCCGTCGACTTGCAGGCCATAGTTCCCCCGGGCTGGACCGTCCTCTCGGATCCCCTCGTGCAGTGCGACTTCGACGGGGACGGCCTCCTCGAGTGGCTCGTTTTCTATCGCTACAACAGCACGACCCTGCCTGTGCCGTTCGAGAAGGCCGGGACGACCCTGACGTTTGCGCCGTACGGGGGCGTGATCTTCGATACCCAAGCCGACACCCTCCAGCCGCAGCCCGACAGCCCGGGGCCCTACCGGGCCTCGAATACGGTCCCGTACAAACTGCTGCCGGATTACTATGCGGGGAAGGGGCAAGGGTACCTGGCCGAGACCGGCATCGACGTGGAGTACGCTCCGGCCATCAAGGCGGGTGCAGGTTGTTCGACCAGCGAGATCAACGTCTTCGGCTACAGCGGGGGTCAACTGCCGACCCGCGTGTCGGTCTTCCACTGGGCAGGGATCGAAGCGGGCTACCAGGTGGCCCACTTCCCCGGTGACGCGCGGGTGAACTGGACGACGGGCGCCGAGGGTAAGGTCAACGGCGCCACGACCTATAACCGCCTCCAAAACCACCGCAGCGTTCTGTGTGACGTTCAGGCCTTCCTGCGGCCCGATCTGAGCGTCCTCACATTCATCCCCAATGCGGCGGTTCAGACCATCGACTTCTGCTTTGGCGCACCCAACGATCCGGTCTATCCGGAAGGCGTCGTGGTGGCCGTCCTGCGCGGCGCGCCCCCGCCCACGACCACCGGCTTACCCAGTTACTTCCTGGACGATGCGATCGTCCCGGCCGAGCTCCAGTTCCTCACGGACCCGGTGCACGAGGCGGTCAATATCGTCGCGCTCGGCAACCCGTCGAGCGTGACACCCGTGCCCGTGCGGGGCGCACCCTGCACGACGGACCAGATCAGGACGGCCGACAAGGACCAGTTCTGGTGCGGCCGTGAGAGCGTGCGGGTGGAGACGCGCATGATTCTCAACGGCGTCCCGCGAGATGCCGTATGGATCCTGGAGAGCGTCGTGCCCACCACTCCGAACGCCGGGCTCTACTGGCGCATCTCGGAGGTCGAGCTGTCGTGAGCCGGCCGCCCTACGACCTGGATCGCCCTCAACTCGATAATCTTCTCGCTGCCGGCCCGGGCGAACGAGCGGCCTTCCTGCCGGCCAATCCGGCCCCCGCCCGGCTTGCGGAAACCCTGGTCGCGCTGGCAAACGCCCACGGCGGACTCGTGCTGATCGGCGTGAGCCCGAGCGGTAAGGCCACCGGGATTAACGAGTCGGAGGAAGGCCGCGCGGCCAGCCAGACCCTCGTGCAGGAAGCTGGCCTGCTGGCCACCCCGCCGCTCATCCTGCCGCTGGTCACCTTCGTGCCGCTCGATGCGGGCAAGACTCTTTGCGTGGCCCAGGTGCCGCCCGGCATGCCGCACGCCTACAGCCTCAACGGCCGCTACTTGACCCGAACCGGGGCGGCCAATCGCCTGTTGAGCGCGTCCGAACTCACCGCCCTGCTGCTCAGCCGGGCAGAAGCGGGGTTCGAAGCCCGGACGGCGCCGGGCGCGACCCTCGCCGACCTCGATCTCGACGCGGTGCTGGCCTACGTCGACCAACTGCCGGGCCTGGTCGGCGAGGGCTGGCAGCGCGTCCTGGCGAGCCGGGGGTGCCTGGCCCCTCAACCAGGAGGCGCCGGCGAGGCGCCGGGCCTGGCGCCGACTTATGCAGGTATCCTTGTTTTCGGCCGCCAGCCACAGCGTTTCCTCCGCAACGCGCAGATCACGCTGATCCGCTACCCCGGGACAAACATGGGCGACGAGTTTGTCCGTGACGACGCCAGTGGAACGCTGCCCGAGCAGATACGGCGGGCCGAGACCTTTGTGACGACCAACATGCGCCGGGGCATGCGCATCGGCGGGGTGGCGCGCACCGAGGTGAGCGAGTACCCGCTGCCCGTGGTGCGGGAGGCCATTGTCAACGCGGTGGCGCACCGCGATTACGCCATCCGCGGCGACGACGTGCGCGGTGCTGATGTTCAGCGACCGGATGGAAATCTACAGCCCGGGCCGCCTGCCGGGCCACGTCACCCTGGACAATCTCCTGACCGAGCGTTTTTCGCGCAACGAGGCAATCGTGCAGGCCCTATCCGATCTCGGTTTCGTCGAGCGGCTCGGCTACGGCATCGACCGGATGGTCGCGGCGATGAACGACGCGGGGCTGCCGGCCCCCACGTTTGAAGAGACCGTCGCAGGCTTCCGGGTGACCCTCCACGGCCGCGGCGAGAACCTGGTCAGCCCCGAGCCTGCCCCGCGCTGGCGCAACCTGCGGCTGGAGCCCCGCCAGGAACGCGCCCTCGCATACCTCGCCGAACACGGCGCAATCACCAACCGGGAGTTCCGCGAGCTGGTCCCCGACATCAGCGACGAGACCGTGCGCCGCTTGTTGGCGGACCTCGTCGACCAGGGGCTGATCATCAAGGTGGGCGAGCGGAAGGCCACGTACTACATCCTGAAGTAGGAGCGAGCCGGCTGCACGTTTAGACCCACTGGCCGAGCTGAAACTCTGCGGCAAACGGATTAACGGTTCGGATCCCTTCGACCACCGCGCCATCGCTGAAGTCCTCGCTGAAAATCACAGGGATCTGGTTCAGGCGAGCGGTGGCCCAGATCTGGGCGTCCCAGATCCGCATCTGGTGCTGAAGGGCGCCGCGCGCCGCTTCCAGAACAATCAGCGGTGTGATATCCAGCACGGGCCAAGCCATGATCATGTTCCTGACCCGCTCGTGGGCTTCCTCGGATGTCAGTGGATCGGCGATGCGCCGGGTGACAGCATTATGGAACTCAATGAGGACCTGGCTACTGAGGATACCCTTTCTGCTGGCAGCGAGTTCATTGAGGACGCCCAAGGCCTGGACCTGTTTGATTGGCTCTGATCGATCATACGCGTAGACGACGACATTGGTATCGATCAGAATCCTATCGGTCATGTAAATCCTCACGGCTCCAGGTTCGCTGGCCCGCAACAGGTCCTTTTGCCATGCGTAAGCGGATAAAGTCCTGTTCCCGTGCCCAGGCTTCCGATGCAGCCCAAGGATGTCGCAGAATCCTCGTCTGGTTGTCAATGGCCTGGCGGATAATCTCGGCCTCACTGGTCCCGGTTTCGGCTACCTGACGCTTGAGCGCAGCCTCCTGCTGAGGATCGAGATATACCTGCTTGCGGAGCTTTCGCACCATCTTAGCTCTCCTGGTCCGATGTATACATTACATTATACATCACCAGGAACACAGATTCAACTGGCGCGAATCCGGACCAGGAATCTATCCGAAGATGCTCTGGCCGGTCTCGTACGCCGGCCTGGCTGGCGCCCGGACCAGGCGGGGCACGGTCAGAGACCGGCCCCAGCTTACTCTCGGATAGGTACTAATGAGCACAAACACGATCATGACTTGCGAGCATCATAGCCTCAAGTCCGCGAGCCGGACGGCCCCCCGAGGTCCTTTGTTTTTCACCGGAACATTCCTTCACATGTTCCGTTTAAGTTAAGGATTGTCGCATCCACCACGCCTTGCCGCGCCTGTGGTCTGCGCGTATAATTACAGAAGTGTCCCTGATACTTCTGCCAGACTCTTATCAGCAACCCGCAATCATTTGGATACCTTTGTCCAGCTAAGGGAGAAAAACTATGCTGATCCCGAGCCTGCTGCTTAAGAAGCTTTACACTCTCGGCAGCCTGAAGAACACGGCTGATGGCGTCGCTTTTTCGATTAAGAACCGCCTCAGCGACGCAGAGCTGATCGCGCTGAAAGCCGTCGCGATCGACGGCCACGAAATTCCACCGCAACGCCATCCGGCTGTCGATGGCCGACGGGCGCGCGCTGCGTCCCGAGCAGATCTCCGCCGCCAGTCCGCTCGTCTTTCCCGCTGCGCACCACGGTCGACATCCTGCGCCGCGATTCCTGCCCTGCGCGACGGCAAGCATACCTTCGGTCGTTGGCTTCGAATCGCGCCCGTTTGGCAAGCTCCAGTTCTCGGTCGAGGATGCGACCAGCGCCGCGGTCGAGGAACAGGTTCGGATCCCGCGGGATGCGAACGACGACTACAACGAAGCCGATCATTGCCGAGCGCCAGGCCTTTGTCGAGCAGTTTTCCGGCCAGCGGCTCGACCACGTGAAGCACTACTCGTTCGACGCGCAACGGGTGAAGGGCAATGTGGAGCATTTCACCGGCGTCGCGCAGGTCCCAATCGGCTTCGCAGGGCCGATCAAGATCGACGGCGAAGCCGCGCAGGGTGAGTTCATCATTCCGCTGGCGACGACGGAGGGGACGCTGGTGGCCTCCTACAACCGGGGCATCAAGGTGATCAACCTGTGCGGTGGCGTCAAGTGCACCGTCATCGACGACGTGATGCAGCGCGCGCCCGTCTTCGCGTTCGACGATGCCCGCGGGCGCCCGCGACTTCGTCAAGTGGATCTGCGACAACTTCGACAAGATCAAGGAAGAGGCCGAAGCGACTTCGAAGGTCGCCAAGCTCAAGTACATCGACCCGTTCCTCGCCAACAAGTTCGCCTACCTGCGGTTCAACTTCTTCACGGGCGACGCGGCAGGCCAGAACATGGTTGGCCGGGCCACTTTCGCCGCCTGCAGCTGGATCATCGACCATTATCCCGGCATCCGGCGCTTCTACCTGGAATCCAATTTTGCTACGGACAAGAAGGCCTCGCAGATCAACATCATGCGCACCCGCGGCAAGCGCGTGACGGCCGAGGTCATCGTGTGCCGCGATACCCTGATCCAGCAACTGCGGGTGGAACCCGAGCAACTGGCGTATCATCACGGCGTAGCAAACGTGGGCGCATTCCTTTCGGGCGCCAACAACAACGGCCTGCATGCGGCGAACGCCATCACGGCCATGTTCATTGCCACCGGCCAGGATGTGGCGAACGTGGCCGAGTCGTCGGCCGGCATCATCTACACCGAGCTGACGCCGGACCGCGACCTGTACCTCTCGCTGACGCTCCCGTCGCTGATCGTGGCGACCTACGGCGGCGGCACGGGCCTGGCCACGCAGCGCGAGTGCCTCGAGATGCTGGGCTGCTACGGCAAGGGCAAGGTGCACAAGTTCGCCGAGATCGTCGCGGGCGTAGCGCTCGCCGGCGAGCTGTCGCTGGCATCCGCCATCTCGTCGCTCGACTGGGTGTCGTCGCACGAGACGTACGGCCGGAACCGGTAACGGGGTTCGGTATTAAGGGTGCGGCCTGCAGAGAACCGGCTCTCTACAGGCCGCACCCCTAATTTCTGATTGCGCCACATTTCTGATTGCATTGACAAAGCCTTCACTTACGACGATACTTCCTCGCACAACTTGCGTTGCTCGAGGAGGAGACTCATGTCCGGCCGTCGTTTTGCGCCGAGGTCCCTGGCACTAATACTGCTGCTGGCGCTGATTTTGGCGGGCTGCACGCCCGGCGCGACGCCTGCACCCACGGCCGCTGCGCCTGCGGCCCGCACCACGCCCGTTCCCCCCACGGCTGCGGCCGACGGCAACCTTGCCGCCCACGGCAACGCCGCGCGCCTACGCGTGGCGCCACACGCCCGCCCCGGCCACGAAATGGTGGAACGACGACGTCTTCTACGAGATCTTCGTCCGCTCCTTCCAGGACTCAGACGGCGACGGCATCGGCGACTTCAAGGGGCTGAGTCGAAGCTGGACTACCTGAACGACGGCGATCCGAACACGACCGACGATCTCGGCGTCACGGGCATCTGGCTCATGCCCATCCACGCCGTCCCCGTCTTATCACGGCTACGACGTCACCGATTACAAGGCGATCAATCCGGAGTACGGCACGATGGAGGACTTCAAGGAGTTCCTCGACGAGGCGCACAAGCGCGGCATCAAAGTCATCATCGACCTGGTGATGAACCACACCTCGTCGAAGCATCCCTGGTTCGTCGAGGCGCAGGATCCCGAAGTCGCCCAAGCACGACTGGTACGTGTGGTCTGAGACGCGCGACGGGGCCGGATTGGCATGAGGCGGGGCAAAAGGTGAAGTACTACGGCGCATTCGGCGGCCACATGCCCGACCTGAACTACAAGAACCCGGAGGTCACGGCGGCGATGTTCGACATCGTGCGCTTCTGGCTCGAGGACGTGAGGTCGACGGCTTCCGGCTCGATGCGATCAAGTACCTGTCGAAGAAGACGGCCGGACGGTCGAGCACGCGCCGGCCACCTTCAAGTGGCTGAAGGAGTTCTACAAGTTCTACAAGAGCTTCAACCCGGACGCGTTTACCGTCGGCGAGGTGTGGGCCGAGACGAGGATCGTCGCAAGTTTATGTTCCCGACAAGGTGGACATCGCTTTCGAGTTCGACATGGCCGAAGGCATGGTCACGTCGGCCAAGCTGCGGGACGCCGCTAACGTTGCGCAAACCCAGGCGAAGGTCGACAAGCTCTACCCGCCCGGCCAGTTCGCGTTCCTTCCTCGCCAACCACGACCAGAACCGCACCCGCTCGGAGGTCGAGGAGGACGGCCAGGCGCCGCCGCCGCCAGCCTCGACCTGCTCTACCCCGGCGTGCCGTTCATCTATTACGGCGAAGAGATCGGCATGCAGGGCGTCAAGCCGGACGAGAATATCCGCCGGCCGATGCAGTGGACCGCGGCGGGGGGCTTCACGACGTGGCGAGCCGTGGAACGCGTATTTCGACGACGAGGCGACCCGGAACGTCGCGGCGACAAAGCGCCGACCCGGCCTCGCTGCTCAACCACTACCGCGACCTCATCCGCCTGCGCAACACGTATCCCGCCCTGCGCACAGGCGATTGGCGCGGGGTGACCGTCGAGAGGCGCGTCCGTCGGTTTACAGCTTCATGCGCTAGCAGGGCGACGAACGTTTTCTGGTGCTCGTTAACCTGGGCAAGGAGTCCGTGACCGATTACGCCCTGAGCCTGGAAGCTCAACCCGGCGCCAATCCTTCCGCACGGCCGGTAAAGGCAGAGTTGGTATTCGGGTCCGGAAGACGCGGCCCAAGACATCCCGACGATGCCGACCGACGGTTTCGAGGGTTACAAGCCCATTGCGACCTTGCCTCCCTACAGCACGTTCGTGATCCGGTATTCGCGATGACGCTGCCGGGAGTTTCGCTGCCCGATGACCGCTACCGCCGGGTGACCGGCTTCGTGCTCGGCGCGCTCGTGGGCCTCACCTACGCGGCGGTATACCAGTTCGGCGATCAGTTGGCCCTGCCCGGCGTGCCCCTCTACCAGCCGCCGTTCGGCTTGGCCGGCAACTCGTCATGTACGCGCTCGGCGGCGGGCTGCTCGGCCTCATTACTGCCTGGCCGCGCAGCGGCCTGGTCGGGACTTTCATCGCCGCGGCCCTCAGTGCGGCAGTTCTCATCCTGTCTTCCCTGATCAGTGCGAACGCGGCCGCACGTACGGGCGTGGGCGCCAGCGTCATCCTCGCGCTGTTCGTCGGGCTGCCTTTCTGGGCGCTGCTGGTGCCCATGCTGGGCGCGCTGCGCTGGGTGGTGAGCCACGACGAAGAGGCGCGTCGCGACGACCAACCGTGGTATCGCCGGGCCTGGCAGCCCGTCATCCTCCTGCTCATCGTCGGGGTTGTGGGCCTGACCGGCCTCTACCACGAGCGTGCGCGGCTGCTCATCGCCAAGACGCACACGATGCTGCAGGCCGCGCAGTCGGGCGGCCCGCTGCCCGAACCGCTGGCAGATACGGCCTTCGCAGACCCGCGGCCAGGGTCCATATGAACTTTCCTGGGAACAAGATCGATAGAGCGGTATCGCATCCCGCGTCCGGGCAAGAATTTCGATCAGCATTCAGTGGTGGTGGCACGGTTCAGGAATGGGTGGAACCTCGTCTGTCTCTACATCGACCCGACCGACCCGCCGCTCTGTAAGGAGATGGAGGTACTTCCGCGTTGAGAGATAGTCGGAGTGATGTATCGACCTGGGAACGCGCAACAACACTCGACCCGGCCGCCGCGGCCGCCCGCGACCGTGACCGGCTGCGTGCCGGCATCGTCCTCGGCGCAGTGCTCGGGCTCGCTTATGGACTGGTGTCGCAACTTGTCAACCGCATCGCACTCCCCGGCATCCCATTGTACCAGCCGCCCGCCGGGCCGCTGGGAAACATGCTGCTGAGCGCGGTGATGGGCGCCGTGTTGGGCGGCATCACCTGCTACCCGGCCAGCGCAGCCCTCGGCATCCTGTTTGGTGGGCTCGCGTCGCTGGCCGGCATTCTGATCTACATGCTCATCCGCCTGGGCGGCTTGGGCTTCGGCGGCGCGCTGATCGGCAGCGTGATTTTCTCCGTACCGATGGCGTGGCTGACCATCCCGCTGCTGGCGCTGCTGCGGTGGGTGGCCGAGCGGCAAGTGGAGGCGCGCCGGGTGGGCGAACCGCTGCTGCGCCGCATGTGGCTGCCGGCCGTCTTGGTCGTCGCCATGATCTTCGTCGCCTCATTCGAACTGCTGCCCGCAGCGGGCCAGGATAACCTGCGCCGCACCGACGCCTTGATCCAGCAAGGACTGCAGGCGGACTCCGCGGCCGCCCTGCCCGAGCCGCTGCGCGGGCCTCACATGACCACGTTCCCGCCTGCTCAGAAGACTGGGTACACGCTCGAGTGGACGAAGTACGACCTGGACCGCTTCAACGAGCTGCGCCCGCCCGCGAACTTCGACCAGCACGCCGCGGTCATCGCCCGGTTCCCGGGCAGCTACTACCTGGTGTGCCTGTACCCGACGCCCAAACAAACGCCGAACTGCGCGAACTATGACCGGATGCCGGAAAAAGCGCCCGAGCGGAGGGAATCGTAGCAGCATGGAGGACTCACCATAAAGACACCAAGACACGCAGAATCACAGAGGCTTCGTGCATCTCCGTGTCCTTGAGTCTTTGTGGTTCGCCTAAGCCTTCAAGAACGGAGCCGCCGATGGATGCACCGATAGCGATCCAGGACCTCTACCCGGAGAACGTGGCCTACTGCTACGGGTGCGGCCGCCTGAACGACGCAGGGATTGCAGATCAAGAGCTTCGCCGAGGGGGAAGAGACCGTATGTCACTTCATGCCCCGCCCCTATCACATGGCCGTGCCCGGCTACGTTTACGGCGGGCTGATCGCGTCCCTGATCGATTGCCACGGCACGGGGACAGCGGCGATCGCCGCGTACAAGGCCGAGGGCCGCGAGCCGGGCACCGAGCCGCCCATCCGGTTCGTGACTGCGTCGCTGAAGGTCGATTTCCACCGGCCTACGCCGCTCGGTCCCGTGCTCGAACTGCGCGGGCGGGCGCGCGAGGTGCGCGGGCGCAAGGTGTGGCTGGATATCAGCTGAGCGCCGAGGGCCAGGTCTGCGCCCCCGGCGAGGTCCTGTGCGTGCGCATGCCCGAGGATTTCGGGTCAAAGTAGCAGGCTTCAGTAGCAGTGGGGAGGGAATATGTTTGCGCCGGATCTGCTCAAGGACAAGGTGATCCTGATCACTGGCGGCGGCACCGGCCTGGGCCGGGCCATGGGCGAGCGGTTTCTGCAGCTTGGCGCCAAGCTTGCCATCGCCAGCCGCCGGGAGCCGGTTCTCCGCCAGGCCGCGGACGAGATGATGGCCGCCTGCGGCGGGGAGGTCTTGCCCGTCGTGTGCGACGTGCGCGACCCCGAAGCGGTCGAGGCGATGATGGAGGCGGTCTGGGCGCACTACGGCGGGCTGGACGTCCTGGTGAACAATGCCGCGGGCAACTTTGCCAGCCCCACCGAGAAGCTGTCGCCGCGGGCGGTCGACTCCGTCCTGGGCATCGTGCTGCACGGCACCTTCTACTGCACGCTGGCGGCCGGCAAGCGCTGGATCGCCTCGCAGCAGCGCGGGCGGATCCTGAACATCGTCGCCACGTACGTCGAGTCCGGTTCGGCCTATGTGACGCCCTCGGCCGCGGCCAAGGCCGGCGTCATGGCGCTCACCCGCTCGCTGGCGGTGGAGTGGGGCAAGCACAACATCACGACGGTGGCCATCGCGCCGGGCCCTTTCCCCACAGAAGGCGCGTGGTCGACGACTGATGCCCGGCGAACAGCATGACCGAGCTCGCGCTCAACCGCATCCCGCTCAGGCGGGTGGGGCGGCACGAGGAGCTGGCGAACCTGGCGGCCTACCTGCTCTCAGACATGGCCGAATACATCAACGGCGACTGTATCGTGATCGACGGCGGCGAGTGGCTGAAGGGTGCGGGCCAGTTCTCGTGGCTCGAGATGCTGAGCGACGACGACTGGGCGCAGCTCGCCGCCCGCGCGCGCCAGGGCAAGTAGCATCTCACCACAAAGACACCAAGACACGAGGTCGACAACGGCCTCGTGTCTTCATGCCTTTGTGGTTACATCCCTCCGCTCAAGGAGTCAATCATGCTTCCCCAACTGCCGACGTCGTCGTCATTGGCGGCGGCGTCATGGGCGCCAGCGCGGCCTATCACCTGGCCGCCGCGGGCGTCAAGAATGTCGTCCTGCTCGAGAAGCACGAGTTTCTGGGCGCGGAGGCCACCGGCAAGTGCGCCGGCGGCATCCGCTACCAGTTCAGCACCGAGATCAACATCCGCCTCTCGCAGATCAGCCTGCCCATGCTCCAACGGTTCGAGGAGGAGACCGGGCAGAGCATCGACCTGCGCTGGCCCGGCTACCTTTTCCTGCTGGACAACCCGCACGACCTCGCGGTGTTCCGGCAGAACGTGGCGCTGCAGAACTCGCTCGGCGTGCCCTCGTGCATCCTTTCGCCCGACGAGATCGCGGACACGGGTCCCGCTGCTGAACCTCGAAGGCGTGCTTGGCAGGCGCGTGGCACGCGGGCGACGGCCTGGCCGACCCGAACGGCGTGGTCCAGGGCTATGCGGCGGCGGCCCGCCGGCTGGGCGCGAAGATCTTCACGGCGACCGAGGTCACAGGGATTCGGTCGAGGGCGGCCGGGTTACCGGCGTGTCGCACGCCGCAGGGCGACATCAGCACGCCGGCGGTCGTGAATGCCGCCGGCCCGTGGGCGGGCAAGGTCGCCGCGCTGGCCGGGCTCGACTTGCCCATCGTCCCGCTGCGCCGGCAGATCGTCGTCACCGCGCCGCTGAAGGGCGTGCCCGACGACTTTCCCTTCGTGCTCGACTTCAGCCGCTCGCTCTATTTCCACCGGGAGGGCAAGGGCATCCTGACCGGCCAGTCGAACAACAAGCGAGAAGCCGGGCTTCGACCAGTCGATCGACCACGCCTGGACCGAGCAGCACCTGGAGAACGCGATGTGGCGCTTCCCGCTGCTGGCCAAGGCGGGCCTGCTGCGCGAATGGGCGGGCCTGTACGAGGTCACGCCCGACGCGCACCCGGTCATCGACACGCGTGGCACGATCCGCAGGGCTTCACCATCGTCGCAGGCTTCAGCGGGCACGGCTTCATGCACGGCCCCGTCGCCGGCCTGCTGGCGGCCGAGCTCGTGCTCGCACGGCGCAGGCGCACACGCTCGACATGCACCAGCTGCGCTTCAGCCGCTTTGCCGAAGGCGACCTGGTGACGGAGCACAACGTCGTCTAAGGCGAAGCAGACCTCGCGCGTACTGATCGCCTCGGAGGCTCTTGATCCTATGGGAGGAATGCGTGGACATCGTTGTCAAGCAAGGTAACATCGCGCAGGAGGCAGCCGAACTGATCGTCGTCAACCTGTTTCAGGGCGTCACGCTGCCCGGCGGCGCAACCGGCGCGGTCGACGGCGCGCTCGGCGGCATGATCCGCGACGTGCTGGCCACGGGCGACTTCACGGGCAAGGCCGGCGAGACGCTCGTGCTCTACACTCGGGGCGCAGTCCCTGCGCCGCGGGTGCTGATCGTCGGGCTGGGCGAAGCGGCCAAGTTCGACCTGCAGGGCGTGCGGAACGCGTCGGCCACGGCAGCGCGCAAGGCACGTGAACTGGGCGTGAAGCGCTTCGCCACTATCGTGCACGGCGCCGGCATCGGCGGGCTGGAGCCGGAGCGCGCCGGCACAGGCGCTGGCGGAGGGCGCGCTGCTGGGCCTGTACCGCTTCGAGGGCTACCGCTCGAAGCCGCCCGAAGGACTGGAAGCCCGACCCGGAGAAGATGACCGTCGTCGAGTTCAGCGGCGAGCGGAGCGCGGCGCTCGAGGCGGGCATCCGCCGGGGCGAAGCCGTCGCCGCGGGCGTCAACCTCGCCCGCCACCTGGTCAATACGCCGGCCAACCACATGACCCCGGCCGTAATGGCCGAAGCCGCCGAGGCACTCGCGCGCGAGACCGGGCTTGATTTCGAAGCACTCGGCCGCGCCGAGTGCAAAGCGCTCGGCATGGGCATCTTCATGGCCGTCGCCGAGGAATCGGAGCAGGACCCGAAGCTGATCGTCCTCGAACACAACAAGGGCGCCCGCAACCTGCCTACCGTCGTGCTCGTCGGCAAGGGCGTCACCTTCGATTCGGGCGGCATCTCGATTAAGCCGGGCGAAGAGATGTGGAAGATGAAGGGCGACATGGCCGGCGCAGCGGCGGTGATCGCGTGCCCTCGGCGTTGCTGCCCGCCTGAAGCTGCCGCTCCACGTCGTCGGGCTTGCGCCCTGCGCCGAGAACCTGCCCGGCGGCCGCGCACAGAAGCCCGGCGACGTCTTCACGGGCATGACCGGCAAGACGATGGAGGTCATCAGCACGGACGCCGAAGGCCGGATGCTGCTGGCCGACGCGCTTGGCCTACGCCGCCCGCTTCAAGCCGGCCGCAGTGATCGATATTGCCACGCTGACCGGCGTGCAGAGCATGGCGCTGGGGCCACATGCCGCCGGCTTCTTTGCGAACGACGAAGCTCTGGCGACCCGGCTGGTCGCGGCAGCCGAGGCGTCGGGCGAGCGAGTGTGGCGCTTCCCGCTGTATGATGAGTACCTGGAGCCGATCAAGAGCCAGGTGGCCGACGTAAAGAACACGGGCGGCCGCTACGGCGGGCTGGGGACCAGCGCGAAGTTCATCGAGCACTTCACCGAGGGCTATCCCTGGGCCCACGTCGACATGGCGTCGATGTCGCTGGCAGATGACGACAAGCCGGCCAAGCCTAAGGGCGCGACAGGGTACGGCGTGCGCTTGTTCACCGCGCTGCTGGAGGGCTGGAGGTAAGCCGGACCGCGGGTCAGGCTGAGGCTAAAACACAAAGACACCACGGCACAAGGCGGGCGGACTTCGATCAGGTTCCAGCCGGCTTAGCTTGGTGTCTTTGTGTTAACCAGAGGGCGCCGCCGGCCACATCAGGCTTCCGGGCAGACTTCGAAGCTGTGCGTGATCTGGGTCACCCCGCGAATCGTTGCCGCCACCGAGCAGTACTTCTCCTCAGACAGCTTGATCGCACGCTCCACCTTCTTCGGGTCCAGCCCCACCCCGGTCGCCTGGTAGTGCAGGTGGATCTTCGTGAACTGCCATGGCGGCTCGGGTGCTTGCTCTGCGTCCGCGGTGATGAGCAGGCTTGCGAGCGGCTCGTGCTGCTTCTGCAGGATATCCACCACGTCGTAACCGGAGCACGATGCCAGCGCGACGACCAGAAGATCAGACGCCTTCGCGCCGCGCGCCTCGGTCCAGCTCGGGTCGCTCGGCTTCTGCCACGTACCCGCAACGACTGTCCGCCCCAGGGTGTCGAGGCCCACGAACATGCGGCTGTCTTCACCCAACCACTTGACATTGATTCTTCCCATGATGCCTCCGATAAATGCTGCTGCTGTGCGCGGTGCGAAGCGAACAAGGACCGCGAGCAGCTGCGCCTGGCTGCCCGTTTTATCTTTTGACGCTCAAAGCATGTGCCGGGTTACACCCAACTCAGAGCGCTGCGACCAGCAGCAGGGTCATGTCGTCGGCCTGCTCCGCGCCGTTCCGATATGCTTCGAGCTCGTGCGCCAGTGCCCCGCACATTTCATTCGCCGCGCAGGCCGCCATGCTGCTCTACCAGGCCGGTGAGCCGCGACAAGCCCAACAGGGCGCCGTCCCCGTTCATCACGTCGGTGAGTCCGTCCGTGTAGAGCACGAGCCGGTCGCCCGGCTGCAGCACGACTTCGTGCTCGACGAGCGTCGCCCCCACGTCCTCGAACACGCCGAGCAGCATCCCGTTGCCCCCGAGCTGTTCCACGGCGCTCCCACGGAGCAGCAATGGCCGGTCGTGCCCCGCGCGCGCATACACCAGCCGGCCGGTGTCCCCGTGCAGGACTGCATAGAAAACCGTCACGAACATGCCCTGCTCGCCCAGTTCGAGCAGCAGGCGATTCACGTTGGCGAGCACGACCCGCGGCGAAGGCTCTCGGGTCGCCTCGGCGCGGATCAGGCTCCGGCTCAGCGCCATGTAGAGCGCCGCGGCCATCCCTTTGTCCGACACGTCCGCGATCACCAGTCCCACCCGGGCATCGCCCAGGTCGATCACGTCGTAGAAGTCGCCGCCAACCTCCCGGGCGGGCTCGTTGTACGCGGCAAAAGCATAACCGGGCAGGCTCGGGAAGGTGTGGGGCAGGAAGCTCTGCTGCACTTGCCGGGCCAGTTCCAACTCGCGCGCCATGCGCGCCTTGACTGCCAGCTCGGCCTGCGCGGCTTCGAGCGCCGCCACCTTGGCGCGTAACTGGGCCGTCAGCCCCGCCCGCTGCAGCGCCAGCGCGGCCTGGGCCGCAAACGTCTGCAGGAGGGCAAGGTGGCCGGGCGCAAAGCTGGTGCGCACCGTGCTGTGGACGTACAGCGCACCGACCGTCTCGCCTTGGGCCGCCAGCAACACACGGACGCCTGCCCTGAGCACCGCGCCCTCGACATCGGGGGTGCGCCAGGGAATGCCCGGGGGCCAGCTGTCGAAGGGTGCAGGCCGGCCCCGCGCCTGCCTCGCCGGAAGGCAGGACACACTTCTTCGACCGGTTGGGGCCCGGGCAGCCTGTCCGCGCCCCAGCCGGCCTCCCCGAGCGCGACTCCCTGGCCGTCCGTCGCCGCGTATAACACGACACGGTCCGCGCCGCACAACTCGCGCGCCTGCTGGCAGATGTGGCGTGCCAAGGCCTCGGGTGTCGCATCGGATAGGAGCACCTCGCTCATCCGCTGCAAGCGACACCAGGGCCTCTGTCCGCTGCGCCGACACCCGGTGGGCCGACTCCAACTCGGCGACCTTGCGCTGCAGCGAGGCGTTCGCCTCACGAAGCGCCGCCTCGCTGGCCGCCTTGAGCGCGTGCGCGTGCTTGATCTGCATGGCTTCCAGCGATAAGACGTCGTCAAGCGTGAAAAAGCCATCCTGGGCCAGTTGGAGTGCGTATGCCTCATAGGAGACGACGGTCTGCCGCTCAACGGGCCGGTAGATGTCGAACAGGGTCACCTCGCCCGAGCGCCCCGAGCCATCGCAGCGGGCGCACCCGTTGGCCTCGTGCGCCACGGTCGGCAGTTCCAACGGCAGTGGGAACCTGGCGCGGAGCTCGGCCAGTTCCAGGGGATTCGGAGGGCGGGAGGTCAGGCAGGTGGGGCAGAGCGCGGGCATGCGCTGGCTGCTGAGCGACCCAGTCCAGGTGGTGGAGCAGAAGCTCGCGGTCGGCGCCGTCGTCCACCAACTGGCGAACCAGGCCCACCCCGCGATAGGGTGTGTCGATTTGGGCGAGCACCTTGACGCCCCGGCCGGCGAGTTGGAGCGCGGCTTCCGCGACCCGGGCATCCTCGATCTTCTCCACGATCAGGAGCTCGGGTGGGAGGCCCATCAACGCAAGCAGGCGGGCCCGCACCTCGTCCGCATCGCCCGCGGCGACCACGTCGACACGCCGGCGTTCCTCACGCCGCACCCGCAGCATGTCGCGGTTGCCCGAGATGATGACGACGCGACGCTTTGTCTGGGCGAGCAGCCGTCGGGCAACCAGACGAAATAGAGACCCGCGGCCAGACGGCAAGGGCAACTGGTCGGCTATGGAAACCGAAGGGGGGGTCTCGATGCCGGCAACCAGCACAAGACCGGCCGGCTCGACGACAAGTTGCTCGACTGCCTCGGCCAGCGCGGGCAGATGATGGATGTCGCTCAGGTCAAGCATGAGGCTATTAATGACACACCTCCGAGGTTTGCGCCACTCTGCAGCGCTGGAAACCTCGGAGGTGTGGAAGGGGTCGACGTGTGCAGGGGCCAGGCTCAGGCGGCGCGGTCGCTCCGGTGCCACCAGACGTAGGCGACAATGCCTGCGATGGAGACGGCGGATCCGACGGCGGCTGCGGCAGCGGCGCCGAGAACCCAGCGCCGCTCGAGGCCGTCCCGTTCTCCGGTCACATCGCCCGACCGGTCGGGAGTGGCAAACGCAGCTTGAGTGTTTTGCTGCCGAGCGGCGGAGACAAGGCTGCGCTCGAGGTCATCACGGAACTGCACGGCGGGCGTCATAGGAAGCAGCAGAGCGGCCAGTTCGCGCGCGAGCGCCAGGAACGGCATGACGGTCAGACACGTCCGCAGGTTGAGGCGTTGCGGGCGTGCGCGTCATGAAGAGGACCTGGGGCAGGAATGCAAAGAGACTGCCAGACATACTAGACCTTTCTTACGTGCGCAGTGATTGCTTGCGAGTTGATCGCTTGCCCATTCGGCGCCAGCGACTCGCCCCGCCTTTCCAGGCGTCCACCGTTTCCAGTGCTACCAGTCGCGCGCTTCCAGATCGGCCTTCAGGGCTTTCAACGTCCTGAAATACAACGACTTGATCGCGCTTTCTGTTCGCCCCATCACCGCGCCGATCTCTTCGTTGGACAACCTGTCGGCGTACTTGAGAATCAGCAGGCGTTGCCGCTCCTCGGGTTGCCGTCGAATTGCCGACCACAGCGCACTGCGCCGCTCGTTGCTCTCAGCCACCCGCTCCGGGCCATCCGCGGGCTTCCCGGTGAGCTCCAGATCCTCCAGTGAAGTCAGTTTCCACCGGCTGTGTGACCGGTGGTGGTTGGCTACCAGGTTGTGGGCAATGCGATACAGCCATGCCACGAACGGCACGCCGTGATCCGTGTACTTCGGGAGATGCGTCAGCGCCTGGTGAAAAGTACGGGCGGTCAGGTCCTCCGCATCCGCCACGTTGCCCGTCCGGTAGTAGATGTACGTATAGATCCGATCTACGCACCGGCGGTACAATTCACCAAACGCACCGGGGTCCTCCTTTGCCAACTCGACCAAGGCTCCCTCGGTCAGATCGGCGTAAGGACTCTCCGGCGCCACTCCGTCTGTTACCTGGCTCTGCAAACGTGGCATATCCTAAAACACCCGCATGCCAAAAAGGACGCGTCGCGTCACGAAGTTTCCGTTAAGGTCTGACAGCATGGCTGTTCGACCGCCTGTCAGTCGAGCGCGACTGACGCAGCTCCAATCGTCCCGGGACCAACGTGCACACCGATCACGGGGCCCAGGTCGGCCACGAAGAAGCGCGCGGTCTCGAACGACTTGGAGAGTTTGGCTCCCATCGCCCACGCCTCTTCGGGCGCCAGGGCATGAGTCAGCGCCAGCTGCACATGGGCGCCGCGTGCGGCGGTCTCCTTCAAGAGCAGATCCTGCGCTGCTTCAATGGCCTTGGCTCGGCTGCGCACGCGCGCCAACGGCACGACCTCACCGTCGACGATGCCCAGCAGGGGCTTGAACTTCAGCAGGGTGCCCACAAAAGCCTGCGCTTTGCCGATGCGCCCGCCGCGCTGCAGATACTCGAGCGTCTCGAGCACGAAAACGAGCCGGACCTTCTCACGCAGGGCCAGCAGGCGCGCGACGATCTCGGCGCGGGTTGCACCGGCGTCGACCATCTGCACCGCCTCCTGCACCAGGAGCCCGAGCCCGATGGAAACGTTCTTGGAATCGATCACTTCCACAGCCCAGCCGGGATGGCTCTCGTACGCGATGATCGCGGAGCTCAGCGTCCCGCTGAGCTTACCCGAGAGAGGTAAGGCGATGACCTCATCGCCCGCAGCCGTGAAGCTTTCGAAGAGGCTCAGGAAATCGGACGGGGCCGCCTGGGAAGTGGTAGGCAGCGGGTTGCTTTTCGGGAGACGATCCCAGAACTGCTCGCGGGTAATGTCTTGACCATCGCGCAGCGCTTCCTGGCCGAATACGACGCTGAGCGGCACAACCGTAAGGCAAGGGTGGTGCAAGACCTCGGCCGGGGCCTCGCAGGTCGAGTCTGTAATAATGCGGATCATAGGGGATGACTCCTGACAAGAAGTGAACCCACACAGTTTAGGCGCGAGGGGGGACTTTGTCAACGAAAACGCGAACGGCCCTCCAGCCGCGTCAGAAACCAGGCCGCTGTGCGAACCTGGTTTCTGATGACAGGAGCTCCCTAAAGCACTTCGAGGATCGCCGGTCGCTCCCAGCTTACGCCGTCGACCTCGACCCGCAGCATGGGCCAGTCGGAGATGGTCGTCAGCACTTCGTTGCGCTCGGCGCCAACGACGATCGTGTCTTCCGACTTAACGCCCGTGATGCTCGGATTCCACGCGTACACCTCGCCCTCGGTCACCACGTGCCGCGCACCTGGCGTCGCAACGAATTCGCGCGGCTCGTAGGCGGCCGGTCCGCCCTGGTGGTGCAGCTGCCATTCGTCCGGATAACCCGTCTCGGCGTAAGCGGCCTGCGCGGCCGCGAAGACGTCACCGAGCGCAACGCCCGGCCGGGTCTTGGCAATGAAGGTCGCGTCCACCTGTGCGCACGCCTGCTGCTTGCGCTGCAGTTCCTCGGGCAAGGGCCCGAAGTGCACCAGGCGCGTGACCGACGCGACGAGTCCCTGACGCCGCCCACACAGCACCAGCATGGCGTATCTCTCGAGCTTCTTGCCCGTGGGCAAAGGGTGGCGGAAGCGGAAGATACGCTCGTCCGTCGCAACCAGGTTGACGATGGGCAGCGCGCCTTGCGCATACGCCGCCTGGGCCAGCAGTCCGGCGATCTCCATTTCGGTCAGCCCGGGGCGCACCTGGCGAATGGCGGCATTCATCGCGTTCGCGCACGCTTTCCCAAGTTGCTGGAACCGCGAGAGCTCCTCCGGCGTCCTGGAAGCGCGGAGGGCGGCGATCTCAGCAGTGAGGTCTACACTGCCGGGATGGCCGCCATCCGAGCCCAGCCGCTTGCCCTCGAGCAGCTCTTTGGCCCGGGCGTTTGGCCCATACCACGGGTCCACTACCGGCTCGAAACCGAGCCCTTCGAGGGGCTCCTCCGCAGCCAGGCGAGTGGCCTCGATATTGGTCGTCAGCACATACTGGCTATTGGGCGTAACGACAATGCTGGCCGCGCCGAATGTCGAAGCCGTGTTGACGTAGCTGGCAGCGCCCTCCGCCAGCCATGCGAAATTCGCAACCCGCCCCAGCACGAGGGCATCGAGCGCACGTGCATGGATCAACTCGCGCAGCTGCGCCAGCCTCTCGTGTGTCTCCGACATGTGGGTTTCCGTCATTGGATTTCTCCAGTCGCTGGTGAATGAGCGCCCCGCGGCGCGCCCGCGTTTGGGCACACCGAGGCACTAAAACGATTTCAATCGCCCGGCACTATAGCCCGCGGCAAGGGGCATGTCAAGTCCTTTTGGCGGGCAGGTCAGCTTGTGATACACTGTGCCATTGCAGTCCGTCAGGCTACCACCATTCCCGTCCTGACCGGACCATTTACCGCCCAAGAGGTGCTTCGGCCAATGAAGAGGCCACTTCTTTTGACCATCCTGACGGCCTTCGCCGTCATTGCGTTCGTCGCCATGGTCGCGCCGGTGTTCGGCGCGCCGCCGAGCCAGGAAGCGCGCCCCGTCATCGCGCAGCCGGGCGAGGGCGCAGCGGTGCGCGACGTCGTGCAGATTATCGGCACCGCCACGCACCCCCAGTTTCAGCGCTACGAACTGTATTACGCGCCGTACCCCGTGCCTTCCGACCAGTCGTGGATCTTCATCGGCGATGCCCACAACAACCAGCAGCCGCTTGGCTTGCTCGGCACCTGGGATTCCCGCTCGGTGCCCGACGGCAGCTACGCATTGCGGGTGCGGGTGGTCAAGGCCGACGGCAACTACCTTGATAGCGACCCCCGCCGGGTCACCGTCGCAAACACCCGGCCCGCTGAAACGCCGACGCCCGAGACGCCGTTGACACCGCTGCCCGAGCTGCCGCCGACCGAGGCGCCAGCTAACGAAACGGCCGTCGTCGAGGCGCCCACGGCACCGGCGCCGGGCTCAGTCGCCGTGCCGACCATTGCGCCGACGCCAACAGAGGAAGTCACGGTCGAGGCCGCCGGGGGCAGCGCTCGACCGGGTTCCAGCCCGACGCCGCGCGGCACGGTGGTGATTGCCAGCACGTCAAGCGAGTCAACATCGGTCGGAGAGAGTGCCACCTCGATCGCGAACCAGGTCTTCAGCAGCAGCAAGCTGATGGACACGGCCAAGAAGGCAGCCACGTACACTCTCGCCGCCTTCGTCCTGGTCGGCCTGTTCTTCGGGGTCAAGGGCATCCTCGTCTGGTTGTGGTATAAG
Organism: uncultured Chloroflexia bacterium; assembly: GCA_963810095.1. GTDB lineage: Bacteria > Chloroflexota > Anaerolineae > CG2-30-64-16 > CG2-30-64-16 > JALOOB01. The sequence goes on from CAWEMM010000006.1 coordinate 739,372, forward strand.
ATCAAGCCGTGATGCTGCGGCATCCGGCCGCACACGCTTTTCTGGGGCTGTCCGGCGCGGGCAGCCCTTTGCCGTATTGAAGGACATGCCTGGTTTACGGGCGCTTTTGGCGCAACGCAGCAAGCCGGCAGCAGGTGACGCCGCGTCTATGGGCGCGGCGATGGCCGGAATGATCGTCGGGCTGGGCAACCCCGGCCCTGAATACGCGCGCCATCGCCACAACATCGGCTTCCAGATCGTCGACCAGTTTGCCGAACGCCACGGCCTGGAGTTCGACAAGTTTCAGAAGCGGGGCCGCCTCGCCGTGGGCCAGGTGTCCCTGCATGGCGGTTGGGCCGGGCGGGTGCTGCTGGCGAAACCCATGACGTACATGAACAGCAGCGGCGAGGCGGTTGGACCGCTGGCGGCCTTCTACAAGATCGCGCCCGCCAACATTCTCGTCGTCCACGACGATCTCGACCTGCCGCTCGGGCGGCTGCGCCTGCGGCCGAACGGCAGCCCGGGCGGCCAGAAGGGCGTTGCATCGATCATCAAGGCGCTTGGCACGGACACGTTTTGCCGGCTCAAGGTTGGCATCAGCCGGCCCGGGGGCGCGAACAGCGGGGCCTCGCCCGCGATGGATCCGGCCGCCTATGTCCTGCAGCCCTTCTCGGGCGAGCAGGAAAAGGAGATGGGGTTGGCGCGCGTCCGGGCAGTGGACGCAATCGAGATGTGGCTGGCGGAAGGCATCGAAGCTGCCATGAACGCCTTCAATGCGGCCGCATAGGGGATGCGGCCAGGGGTTTTTACCACAGAGAACCAAAGGCACAAAGCTGCTCCGAGAGCCTTTGTGAAACTTCGAGTCTTTGGTCCTTCGTGGTGAAGCCAGAGATTGCAGCTGACACAACTAGTGAAACTTAACGGGTTACTGGACTTAGGCCAGGGGCTGACCGCCATCGACGAAATGGCGGCCGCGCTGGCCGCGGGCGAAACGCCCGCAACACCGCTCGACGTTTATCACTCCGCCCGGCCCTACGTCGTGGCGGCGCTTGTACGCGCCCTAAACCGGCCCCTGGTCGTCGTGACGCCGCGTTCGGTGCGCGCCCGCCAGTGGGTCGACGAGTTGCGGGTCTGGCTGCCGGACGAAGTGCCCGTCTATAACTTCGCAGACCCCGACGCCCTGCCCTACGAACGCATTCCCTGGGCCCCCGAGACACGCCAGCGCCGGCTGGAAGCCCTGCTAGGGCTGCTCGCCTGGGCAAGCCCGACGCCGGCTGCCCCGTTTGCCCCCGTGGCCGTCGCTTCCGCCCGTGGGCTCATGCAGATGACGCTGCCCGTGCGCGAGATGCGCCTTGCCATGCGGCCTATTCGCCAAGGCATGGCTTTCGACCTCGACCGGGTCCTTCTGAGCTGGGTAGGCCTGGGGTACGAGTCTGCGGCAGTCGTCGAAGCGCCGGGCCAGTTCAGCCGCCGGGGCGGCATCGTCGACGTCTGGCCGTCCAACCTGCGGCGGCCGATCCGCATCGAGCTCTTCGGCGACGAGGTCGACAGCTTGCGCACCTTCGACCCGTCGACCCAGCGCACCATGGACCGCATCCAGGAATCCTCGGTCGGCCCGGCCAGCGAGGCGCTGCCGAAGCTGGGCGAGCGCGCGAGCGAACGGCTGGCGACACTCGACCTCTCCACGTGCCATCCACCCGCCCGCATGGAGTTCGAGCGCGAGATGCAGGCGCTGCGATCCGGATCGGGATTCCGCAGCCTCGAGTGGTACATGCCGTACCTGTATGCCCAGCCCGGCGTCTTGACCGACTATCTCCCGGCCCTCGGCGCGCAGCAAGGCGCGGGGCAGCCGCCCGCGGCGCACCTCATCGTTGAGGATGCGGGCGAATTGCTCGTCAGCCTGGCCGATCTGGAGGGCCAGGCCGAGCAGTTGGGCCGCGACTTGAAAGCCGCAGGCGACATCCCCGAGGTTGTGCTGCCGCCCTACTTCGTCGCGGGCGCCCTCGTCGAAAAGCTCACCAGCCGGCCGGTGATCTACCTCGGTCACACGACCCTTGCCAATGGGGGCGCGCCCAAGGGCAGCGACGGCAACGGCGAAGCGTTGGCGCGTCATTTCCATGCCGGGCCGCGCTTTGGTGGACAGGTGCGCGTCGATTCTCACCGAGATCGAGCCCCCGCTGCGCAACGGCGAGCACGTGGTGATGGTGAGCCGCCAGGCGCCGCGCCTCGCGGAGCTCCTGCGCGAGAACGGCCATGCCGTGGCGCCCGCAGACAACGTGCCGCAGCCCCCGCCGCCGGGGCTCACGCTCGTCCAGGGCGTCATGGAGGAAGGCTGGCGGCTGGGGCCGAACGGGGCAACAAACCAGGTTTCTTCGGAGAAACCTGGCGCGGCGGGCGCACCCCTCTGGTTCCTGACCGACGCAGAGTTGTTCGGCTGGGGAAAGCCAAAGCCGCGGCGGCCACAGCGTACGAGAGCCGTCGCACCCGAGGTCTTCTTCGCCGACGTCCAGGCCGGCGATTACATCGTTCACCTGGAGCACGGCATCGGCCAGTTCAAGGGCCTGATGAAGATGGCCGTCGACGGCGTCGAGCGCGAGTACCTCCAGGTGGAGTACGCGCAGGGCGACCAACTGTACGTCCCTGTCCACCAGGCCGACCGGCTCGCGCGCTACGTGGGCGCGGGCGACGCGACGCCGTCGCTGCACCGCTTGGGCACGGCCGACTGGGAACAGGTCAAGGCGCGGGCGCGCAAGGCGGTTGCGGAGATTGCCGACGAACTGCTCGAGCTGTACGCGGCTCGCGAGGTCGTCGAAGGACACGCCTTCAGGCCCGACGCAGCCTGGCAGCAGGAGCTCGAGGCGAGCTTCCCGTACGTGGAGACCGAGGACCAGTTGGTCGCGATCGAGTCGGTCAAGCACGATATGGAGCAGCCGCGGCCGATGGACCGCCTGATTTGCGGCGACGTGGGCTACGGCAAGACGGAAGTCGCGCTGCGTGCCGCGTTCAAGGCGGTCATGGACGGCAAGCAGGTGGCGATCCTGGTGCCGACCACCGTTCTGGCCCAGCAGCATTACACAAACTTCAGCCGCCGCCTCGCAGCGTTCCCCGTGACGGTCGCCATGCTTTCGCGCTTCCAGACGCCCGCGCAGCAAGACCGCACGCTTTCCGGCCTCGCCAACGGCTCAATCGATCTCGTCATCGGTACGCACCGCCTGCTGAGCAACGACGTCTCGGTCAAGGACCTGGGTCTGCTGATTGTGGACGAGGAGCAGCGTTTCGGCGTGAGCCACAAGGAGAAGATCAAGCAGCTGCGCACCGAGGTCGACGTGCTGACCCTCACTGCAACGCCGATCCCGCGCACGCTCCACATGAGCCTGACGGGCGTCCGCGACCTGAGCACGATCGATACGCCGCCGGAAGAGCGGCTGCCGATCAAGACGTTCGCGGGTGACTTTGACGAAGGGCTGGTGCGCCAGGCGATCCTGCGCGAGGTGGACCGGAACGGCCAGGTCTACTTCGTCCACAATCGGGTGCAGGGCATCGAACAGATCGCCGCCAGAATCCACAAGATCGTGCCCGAAGTGCGGATCGCGATTGCGCACGGCCAGATGCCGGAGAAAGAGCTCTCCGCGGTCATGTTGGCCTTCGCCGAGGGCGATTACGACGTGCTGATCTGCACGACGATCATCGAGTCGGGCCTGGACATTCCCAACGCGAACACCATCATTATCAACCGGGCCGACACATTCGGCTTGGCCCAGCTCTACCAGCTGCGCGGCCGTGTCGGACGCTCCGCCGTGCGCGCGTACGCGTATTTGCTGGTCGACAAGTACAAGACCCTGACCGAGGACGCACGGCGCCGGCTAGAAGCCATCCAGGAGGCGAGCGACCTGGGCGCGGGCTTCCGCATCGCCATGCGTGACCTGGAAATCCGGGGGGCCGGCGAGCTGCTGGGCGCCCGCCAGCACGGCCACATCGCGGCGGTCGGTTTCGACCTGTACACCCGGCTGCTGGCGCAGGCGGTGCAGGAAGCGCGCGAGCGGGCTGGCGGCGCGCCGAGAATGCGGGACGACGACGAAGCGGAACGTGCATCGGAGGCCGGGGGACCGCTGCGCAACGTGCTCGAGGACCCACTGGCGCCCACAGTGCAGCTCGACCTCAACCTGCCGTCACGCATCCCCGAGGAGTACGTGCCCGAAGGTGCGCTGCGCCTGCAGCTCTACCGCCGCCTGGCCGGCCTCACGACGCTCGAAGCGGTCGCCGAGATGGCCCAGGAGTTCGCCGACCGCTTCGGCCCGGTGCCGCAAGAGGTGCAGAACCTGCTGTACGTCGTGGGCGTGAAGGTGCGGGCGGTCAATGCGGGCGTCGAGGCCATCGGCATGGAGGAAGGCCAGCTCCTGATCAAGTGCTCATGTCTTGAAGCGATGGATCGCCTCAAGCTGCAGGAGCGCTTGAAGGCGCAAGACGTGCCGGGCAGGGTGTCGCGGCGGGCCGTCTGGATCGAGATGCGCGAAGGCGGAGCCCCGGCGCCCGCGGGCGGCGCCTGGCAGCGCGACCTGGTCAAGGCGCTGGAGCTGATGCGGGAATAGAACTCGTAAGCGGGGTTTCGTCACCACAAAGACACCAAGGCACGAAGTTTCACAAGGTCCCGGTGAGCGCCTTGGTGTCTTCGTGCCTTGGTGGTGAAAACTCAACCCGCCGCCGCAGCTAGCGGTCCGCCGGCGCGTAGTCGTGGAACTGCGAGCGCAGCACCTTCTTGTCGAACTTGCCCACGCTCGTCTTGGGCAGCGACTCCACGAAGACCACGTCGTCAGGCATGTACATGTGGCTGAACTTGGGGCGCAGCGCGGCGTAAATGTCCTCTTTCGTGATCGTGTCTTTGTGCTCGGGCTTGGGCACCACGCACGCCAGCGGCCGCTCCTGCCACTTCGGATGCGGGATCGCAATGACGGCCGCCTCGGCCACCTTCGGACAGCCCATGATCGTATTCTCCAGGTCCTGGCTCGAGATCCACTCGCCGCCGCTCTTCACCAGGTCCTTCGTCCGGTCCACGATCTGCATATAGCCATCCGGGCTGATTGTCACCACGTCGCCCGTCTTGAACCAGCCGTCGGAGAATGACTCCGGCGTCCGGTCGTCGTTGTAGTATGCGGATACGATCCACGGACCTTTGACCTGAAGCTCGCCGTAAGACTTGCCGTCCCAGGGTACTTCCTTGCCCGCCTCGTTAATCGCGCGGATGTCGACGCAGGGCACGGGTGCGCCCTGCTTGGCGCGCACCACGTACTGCGCTTCCTTGTCGAGATCCTTGTGCCACGAGCGCAGCCGGCTGACGGTGCCCAGCGGCGAGGTCTCGGTCATGCCCCACGCGTGCATCACCTCGATGCCGTGCCGCTGCTCGTACGCCTCAATCATCGACTGGGGTGCGGCCGCGCCGCCCACAATCATCATGCGCACGCTGCTCAGGTCATACAGCTCGCGGTCGAGCAGGGCCAACATGCCCAGCCACAAGGTTGGCACGCCGGCGGTTAGGGTCACGCGCTCGGCCTGGATCAACTCGGCGAGGTCGCGGGGCGTCATGTGCGGCCCCGGCATAATCCACTTCACCCCTACCATCGTCCCCGCGAAGGGTGTGCCCCAGGCCAGGACGTGGAACATGGGCACGACGGGCATGAACACATCATGCTCGCCCATGCCGAAAGAGTCGGTCATGGTCAGCCCGAGGCTGTGGAGGAAGATCGAGCGGTGTGAGTACAGGACGCCCTTGGGGTTGCCCGTCGTGCCCGACGTGTAGCACATCGCGGCCGCATCGTTCTCGTCCAGCACGGGCCAGTCGAAATCGGGCGACTCTGCAGCCAGCAGGTCTTCGTAGGCATAGACGGGGCTCAACGTGCAGCCCTCAGGCACCTTTGCACCCATCACGATGTACAGCCTGGCGCAGCTCAACATCGGCGCCATTTTTTCGACGAGCGGCAGCAGCGTGGGATCGACGAAGATGATGCTGTCTTCCGCATGGCACAAAATGTACGCCAGTTGGTCGACGGCCAGGCGGATGTTGAGCGGGTGGAGCACCGCGCCCATGCTAGGGATCGCGAAATACAGCTCGAGGTGCCGCGAGTTGTTCCACGCAAACGTCGCCACCCGGTCGCCCGGCTGCACGCCCAGCCGCTTGAGCGCATTGGCCAGTTGGCCCGCGCGGTCGAACATCTCGCGGTACGTGTACCGCTCCAGGGTCGGCCCCGCCTTCGTCACGATCTCCTTGTCGGGGAACAGGCGCTTCGCCCGCTCCATGATCGCCGTGACCGTCAGGGGGTAGTCCATCATCAGCCCGCGCATGGCGCACCTCCTATACTTGTGCAAAGCAGAACACAGTTTTCTTACGAGGATAAAATTAGTATAGCACAAAACACCCGAGTTGCGACGATGGGTTCAGCGGTCGCGGTGCGAAGTGGAAGGGCGACGCACGCCCGAGGAATGCCGAGGGGCCGGCGGTCCGGCCCCTCGCAGGGGCACGGTCACTGCGCCCCTATTTCTTCGTTTTCCGGGCGATCATCTCGATCTCGATTCGAGCGCCGCGGGGCAGCCCGGCCACGGCCACCGTCGTGCGGGCGGGGTACGGCTGCTTGAACATGGTGGCATAGACGGTGTTCATGGCCGCAAAATCGGCCATATCGGTCAGGTAGACGTTCACCTTGACCACGTCTTTCTGGCTCAGCCCGGCTGCTTGGAGCACGGCGAAGAGGTTGCGGAAGCACTGCTCGGTCTGTGCACCCACGTCGCCTTGCACGAGCTCTCCGGTGCCCGGATCCAGCGGCGTCTGGCCGGAAAGATAGAGCCGCTTGCCTGCCCAAACCGCGTGTGAATAGGGGCCGATGGCGCTGGCGCCTGGCGCACTCACTGCCTCACGTGTCATTTCGCATTCCTCCTGCAAGTTCGATGGCCTATGGTGCAGTGTACTCAAAAAAGCCGGTACGTCCAGCCGCGCCGCACGAGCGGCATCGAGTTATGTTATGATGGCCGCATCGAACCTTAGCCCGGTGTGAGGAGGTCGAATGGATCCGGAGGCATTGTTGGCGAGTCTCCCCCCGCCGACCGAGCAAGACATGCTGGCGCTGCGCGACCACGCGCAGCAATACACGTTGGTATTTCTGCGTGAGGGGCCCGCATCGCGCGCAGACGAGGTTCGCAATGCTCGTTACCAGGCCCTGCACCTGCAGCACCTGACCAAGCTACAGCTGATCGGCAAGCTGGTGCTGAACGGGCCTATCCTGGCCGATCACGAGATCGTGGGAGTGAGCGTCTACGCGGCCGGCCTCGACGAGGCACGGGCGCTGGCCGAGGCCGATCCCAAGGTCAGAGAAGGCTACCTGACGGTCGAAGCGATCCCCTGGATGGCGGTGCCTGGCCCGGCGGGAGCGGACTGAGGCCGGGGACGGGAAGGGGGCAAGGGGTGGAAAAGATCAACCTGATGGAGAAGTTCACACGGTTCGGCGACCAGTGGCAGCCCAAGATCGTCGCGGAGCTCAACGGCCAGTACTTCAAGCTTGCCAAGCTGCAGGGCATCTTCGTGTGGCACCACCACTCGGAAGCGGATGAGTTATTTTTGGTGGTACAAGGACGCCTGACGATCCAGCTACGCGAGGGCGAAGTCGTGCTCGACGCGGGCGAGATGCTCGTGGTGCCCGCGGGCGTGGAGCACCGGCCGGTCGCCGACGAAGAGACATGGGTGATGCTGCTGGAGCCGAAAGCGACGCTGAACACAGGCAACGTGCGCGACGAGCACACGGTTGAGGGACTTGACTGGATATAGCGCCGCGCAGACGTGCCACGAATGTGGGGGAATATTGGGGGATAACGAGGGATAAATGGGGGATAAGCGATGGTGTAGAAACCGGGTTTCTGCGCCAGCGAAGCCGGCAGGTGAAACCCGGTTTCTCACACTGTGTCCAACCCTATGACTTCGCCAGCTCCCGCCGCAGCATCTTGCCGATGGCACTCTTCGGCAGCGCCGTGCGGAACTCGACGTACTTGGGCACCTTGTAGCCGGTCAGGCTCTTCCGGCAGTGCTCCTTGATCTCGGCCTCGGTCGCGGTCATGCCCTCGCGCAGCACGACGTAAGCCTTAACCGCTTCGCCTGCATGCGGGTCGGGCACGCCGGCCACGCCCACTTCCTGCACCGCGGGATGGGTGGCGATAACCTCTTCAACCTCGCGCGGCCACACCTGGAAACCGCTCGGCTTGATGACGTCCTTCTTGCGGTCGACGATGGCCAGATAGCCGTCCTCGTCCAGGTATCCCAGGTCGCCCGTGTAGAGCCAGCCGTCGCGCAGCATGTCGGCCGTTTCCTTCGGCCGCTGCCAATACCCGGTCATCAGCTGAGGTGCGCGCACGGCCACCTCGCCGATCTGGCCGCACGGCATGTCGGTCGCCGCAGTGTCCGGGTCGACAATGCGCACCTCCACGTCGGGCACGGGCATGCCGACAAACCCGGCTTTGTACGGGCCGGCGATCGGGCTGATCACGGTGGCCATGAAGGTCTCGGTGAGCGCGTAACCTTCGACGATGCGTCCCCCGGTGAGCGCCTCGAACCGCTGTTTCGTGTCGAGCATGAGCGGCGCCGCCCCCGAAATGCACAGCGTGATCGAAGTCATGTCGACCTTCTTCGACTTGATCTTCTCGTGGTTCATCAGCGCGTTAAATAGCGTGGGGACGCCGGGCAGGAACGTGGGCTTGGTTTTCTCGATATTGGCCACCACGTCGTCCAGGTCACGCGGGTTCGGGATCATGATCATCGAGCTGCGCCCGAGCATGGCGACCGGGAGCACGCCCGCGGCCGCAAAGACGTGGAACAGGGGCAGGTTGGTCATGAAACGATCTTCCCACTCGACGAGTGAGCTCGCGAACCAGGCCCGCACCTGCAACCCGGCTTGCACCAGGCCCAGGTGAGACGACAGTGCGGCCTTCGAGATGCCCGTCGTACCGCCGGTAAAGAGGATCAATGCCGGATCTTGCGGCTTAACGTCGACGGTGGGCCGTCCCTTGCCCTTGTACTCGTGGATGAGATCCTGGAACCAGAGGTCGTTGTCGCGCAGGCTCACCCGGTCGCCTTCCTTCTTCTCCTTCAGAAGCATGAACGCAACCATCAGCACCTTGGGCAGATACTCACGAATATTGGTGGCGACAATGCGCTTGAGGGGCGTCTTCGGCTGCACCGCCTTGACCTTCTCGTAAAAACGGGTCAGGACGATCGCAATCTCGGCCCCACATTCCCTGAGCGCGTGTTCGAGTTCGGGTGCGGTGTACAGCGGGTTGATGGGAGCGGCGACTGCGCCGGCCTTCCAGATGGCGAACTGTCCAATGACGAACTGGGGGGTGTTGGGCATAACTATCGCAACGCGATCGCCCTTCTTCACCCCGTTCGCGACGAGGGCCTGTGCGAGTGCATCGCTGCGCCACTCGAGCTCGCCGTAGGAGATTTGCTCACCTTTGAAGATGAGCGCGACGTGGTGCGGCCGTAACTGCGCCGTCTCCCGCACGTGATCGAGCATCGTGATCTGGGGATAGGGCTCCAGCGTATGCGGCACGCCGGGGTCGTAGTGCTCCAACCAGGGTTTAGCCGACATCACAACCTCCAAACTCAAGCAGAAAGAGAGGGCCAACCAACACGGAGACGCAGGATGGGGAAGCGCCAGACGGGCCCGTTAAGTCGGTCGGACCGGCGGCGGTTTGGAGCCTGCCGGGCAAGCCCTGCCCTCCCCACCACCTTAACGATAGCGGCACGTTGCATCAATGTCGGTGACGCGCGTGACAAACAAGAGCGGTTTTCGCCCTGCTACATGGCCCGACGAAGGGCGTACGCGTCGCGTTCAAGCCCTTCGCGGAACTCCGGATGTGCGATATCGATCAGCGCCCGCATGCGCTCGCGCACGGTCTTCCCGTGCAGTTGTGCCACGCCGAACTCTGTAACAACATAGTCGACGTCGTTACGAGACGTGGTGACCACTGCCCCGGGTTTCAGGGCCGGTACGATGCGGGAAATCGTGCCGTTCTTGGCCGTGCTGGTCAGAACGATTACCGCCTTGCCGCCTTCCGCCAGCCGGGCGCCGCGCACGAAGTCGACCTGCCCGCCCACGCCGCTGTACTGCGTCTGGCCGAGCGTGTCCGCGCACACCTGCCCGAGCAGATCCACTTCCAGCGCGGCGTTGATGGCAACCATGTTGCGGTTCTGGCAGATCACTGCCGGGTTGTTGGTGTAGCTGACGGGGTGCATCTCGATCAGGGGATTACGGTCGAGCCAATCATATAAGCGCCGCGAGCCCATGATAAAGGTCGCGATGATCTTGCCCGGATGCAAGGTCTTCTCCGCGTTGGTGATGACGCCCTCGCACACCAGGTCCATGACCGCGTCGGAGATCATTTCGGAATGCACCCCGAGGTGTTTGCGGTCCCTCAGCCGGCTGCACACCACCTCGGGCATTGCGCCGATGCCGATCTGCAGCGTCGCGCCGTCGTCGATGAGCGCGGCCGCGTTCTCGCCGGTGCGCCGCTCGGCGTCGTCGGGAGCGCTGGGGGGCACTTCGGGGATGGGGCGGTCCACCTCGACCAGGTAGTCGATATCCGAAACGTGAACCATGCAGTCCCCGTAGAGACGCGGCATGGTCGGATTGACCTCCGCAATAACCGTCCGGCAGACCTGGGTCGCTCGCAGCGAGTAATCGACGGACACGCCGAGGCTGCAGTAACCGTCTTCATCGGGAGGCGACACGCTGACCATGGCAACGTCCGCGGGGATATGCGTGCCAATGATCGAAGGCACCTGGCTGAAAAAGCAGGGCATGAAATCGGCCCAGCCATCGTTCACAGCAACACGGGTGCCGGTGGAGCAGAAGAGCGAGACGTGGCGGATGCTTTCGGAGATGTCGGGGCGCAGGTACGCGGGCCGGCCAAGGATCAGGATGGCGGCGGTCCGCACCCCGCGCAGCTCGGCGGCCCGACCCGCGAGGGCCTCCAGCACGGTCCGCGGCTCCCCGCACGCGTTAGCCACCATGATTGTGTCGCCCGAGCGGACAGCCTGGACCGCTTCCGCGGGGGTCACCCAGTTACCACGTGATCGGTTCACGGTCGTCTCCGTTTCCGCTGGCGAGGTTTGAGAGGGATAGGATCAATATAACATAAGGCACCCTAGAACACGAAGCGCGAAAATCGCGCGGCCATATGCGCGCTTAACGTGGGGGGTGCGCGCCTTCGGGTCCCCGTGTTCCAACCCTTCAGCGTCCACCGCCTCCCATCCCGGCTGTGATACAATACCCCGGCAACCTCGTCATTCACCCGGAACGGAGCATCCGATGCCACACGAACTGACCGCCGACCAGCTGCGCCGCCGTTTCGATCCTTCCCGATTCACCTTCCGGTCTACTGCCGACGCACCGGACCTGGGTGGCATTATCGGCCAGGATCGGGCGGCACGCGCGATCGAATTTGGCCTCGAAATCCCCTATCCGGGTTACAACGTCTTCGCCACCGGCCCAACCGGCGCAGGAAAAACGAGCATCATCACGCGCTTTCTGCAAGACAAGGCCGCGAGCCGGCCGGTGCCCCCCGACTGGGGCTATGCTCACAACTTTGCCGACCCGGACCGGCCGCTCGCGCTCCGGCTGCCGCCCGGCGGGGGTCTCAAGCTGCGCGACCAGGTCAACGCGCTGCTCGCCCAGGTGGGCCAGGTGCTGGAGAAGCTGTTTGTCAGCGACCAGTACGTGCAGAGCCGCAACGCGCTCGGCCGCCAGCTCGATCAGCTGCGTGGTGACCAGTTCCGCGCGCTCGAAGCCGCGGTGCGCGAGCAGGGCTTCGTGCTGAACCGGAAAGAGGACGGGTTCATGCTGACCCCGCTCAAAGACGGCCAGCCGCTGACGCCCGAGCAATACGAGGCTTTGCCCGAAGAGGAACGCAATGCCATCGACGGCAAAGGCGGTGCGCTACAGGAGCAAATGGAGCGCACCGCACGCCAGGTCCAGGAGTTGGAAGATGCGGCGCGCGCGCGCCTTGCCAGTATGGACCAGGAGGTCGCGGCATCGGTGCTGCAACCGCTCTTCGAGCGGCTGGGCCAGGAATACGCCGATTGGCCCCAGGTAACGAGCTACCTCGCCACCGTCCACGCTCATATCGCAGCAAACACGGCCGATTTCCGCCAGGGCCAGGCATCGGCACCCAGCGCGGGCCAGAATCCGCCGGAGAGCGAGACGCCGCCCTGGCTCCGCAGCCGCCCATCCTCGCCTATCGACCGTTACCGGCTGAACGTGCTCGTCGACAACAGCGGGCTGACGGGCGCGCCCGTGGTCGACGAGACGAACCCGACGTACGGCAACCTGATCGGCCGGGTGGAGATGCGCGCCCAGCTCGGGACGCTGGTCACCGACTACCGGTATATCAAGCCCGGCGCGCTGCACCGCGCCAACGGCGGCTATCTCCTGCTCGACGCACGTGTGCTGCTGCGCCAGCCCGGCGCGTGGGAAGGGCTCAAGCAGGCGCTGCGCAACCGCCGCATCCGCATGGAAGACGTGCTCCAACCGCCGGGGGTGCTCGCCACCACGACGCTCAACCCCGAACCGATTCCGCTCGACCTCAAGGTCGTCTTGATCGGCGACCTGCAGACGTACTACGCGCTCTACAGCCTCGACGAGCAGTTCGCCAAGCTCTTCAAGGTGCGGGCAGATTTTTCGTCGGAGATGGACTGGACTGCGGAAAACGAGCAGCGCATTGTCGAATTCATCCGCAACCGGTGCGACGAGGCGGGCCTGCCCCAATTCGACATGGGCGCAGTGGCCGAGGTCGTCGAGTTCAGTGCGCGGACGGTGGAGGACCAGGACAAGCTCACCGCCCGGTTCGCGCTGGTCACCGACGTGATCCAGGAGGCCGCGTTTTGGGCGGGCCGCGCGGGGCACGAGCTTGTCACGCGGGAGGACGTGCAGGCAGCTCTCGCCGCGCGAGAAGGCCGCTCGAACCAATACGAGGAGCGGATGCGGGAGATGATCGCGGACCGGACCATCATGGTGGACACGTCTGGAGAGGTCGTCGGGCAGATTAACGGGCTGGCGGTGCTCGACCTCGGAGACTATGCCTTCGGGAAGCCCAGCCGTATCACGGCGACGACGTTCCAGGGCCGGGCGGGCGTGATCAACATCGAACGCGAGGCGCGCATGAGCGGCCGGACCCATGACAAGGGTGTCCTCATCCTGGCCGGGTTCCTCGGCGGCCGCTACGCGCAGGACAAGCCGCTCAGCCTGTCGGCCAGCGTCACGTTCGAGCAATCCTACGATGGTGTGGACGGTGACAGTGCGTCGTCGACCGAACTCTACGTGCTCATGTCGAGCCTGGCCGCGCTGCCCATCAAGCAGTCGATCGCGGTGACCGGCTCGGTCAACCAGCACGGCGAGATTCAACCTGTGGGCGGCGTGACCCACAAGGTCGAAGGCTTCTTCGAGACGTGCAAGGCGGCCAAGGGCGGCCTGACCGGCGAGCAGGGGGTCGTCCTGCCGGCCTCCAACGTCGCCAACCTGATGCTGCGCGACGAGGTGGTCCAGGCGGTAGCCCAGGGCAAGTTCCACATCTGGCCGGTGACGACGATTGACGAGGGGATCGAAATCCTGACCGGCGTGCCGGCCGGCGAACGCGGCGAGGACGGGAGCTATCCGGCCGACAGCGTCAACGGCCGGGTCGACCGCAAGCTGTTTGAGTTGGCCGAGCGCCTGCAGCGCTTTGGCCGGGATGGGGGGAACGGGCGGGAGAAGACCGAGCGCCACGGCGAGCCAGAAACGAGCCCCGAGCCGCCCCTGCCCGGCGATCAACCCGAACCCACGCCCCCCGAACCCGAGCTGCCCGGCGACCGCCCCGAGCCGGCCACGTAGGGCGCAAGATCGGGGTAAGGCTTAACCACAAAGCCACCAAGAAACGGAGGTGCACGAAGCATTTAGTGTCTTGGTGTCTTTGTGTCTTTGTGGTTATCCCTATAGCGACGCCAACACCGCGTCCGCCTTCTGATGCAGCAAGTACAGCGGAACGCTCTGCGGGCACGCGCCGCTGCAAGACTCGCACTGCACGCAGTGGCCTGCGAGGCGGGCCGCACACGCCAGGTGCGCGCACGCTGTTTGGACCGCGGTGGGCGTGTGCCCATTGTGTGGGGCGAGCGCGTCGCCCAGGCAGTTGGTGTAGCACTGGAACGGGCACACGCTGCGGCAGCCGTCGCAGTGGACGCAGTTGCCGAACTGGGCGCTCCAGAAGGCCGCCCGGTCGGCCAGCGACCAGCGCTCGAGCGCGGCCAGCTCGTCGCCCGCAGGCAGCCCGGCGGTATCCAGTGCCCCGGGCAGAAGCACGTCACACTGGCCCTGTTCGACGCCCTGGCCAATCAGGAACAGCGCTTGCGGCACCTGGATACCGTCCTCGCGCAGCGCGTCGATGCACGCCAACTCGGCCGGGCGGACCACCACGGCAACGTTTTGCTCCGCGACCGTTTCCAGGAGCGTCGCCAGATTCGGGTAGCCCCGACCGCCCGCAAAGAGGCGCTGCGCCTGCTCGACCGTCCGCGCCAAGGTCGGCCGGATCTCGTCGCTCCCCTGGCCCCATGCCAGCACGCCTTCCACCTTGCCCGACCGCAGCAGTTCGACCGCCAGCTTTCGCAGCGCTTGGCTCGTCGCCGCGGGTGCGTGCGCCGAGACGTTGCGCGTCGATAAGGTTGCCAACTCGGCGCGCAGGTCGGTGCTGCCGTCAAACGCCCACGGTCCCAGCCGCCGCACACTCGCGTTGAATGCCGCCTGGCTCCAGTTGTCGGGCGCGCCCTCGACCAGGGCCAACCGCTCGCGATCACAACCGACAAAGTGCAGCAGCTCGCGCAACACCAGGACACGCCGGCGGTGGCTCTCGGTCGCCCGGCCCACCCAGGCCACCATCACGCCGTCCGCGCCATGGGCAAACGCAGTCAGGATTTTGAGGATGTCAATTGAGCCCGTCGTGGTCGTCTGTACGAGCCGGGTATTTGCAGGCGCGCCAGCCGGCGCGACGACGGTCCGTCCCAGGACAGCGGTTTCGGATGTGGAGCGAGTTGGAGCGAAGGGCATGGTGGTCACGGCGATTCTCCGAGTCGCAGCAGCAAGCGCTGCTGCACAATAAGTTCGTGCCTATTCACACGATCTAATTGTGCATTATAGAACGAATCGGGTTGCCGGGTATGATCTAGCGCATGTTTCCGTGGGAAATTTCACAAAGTCGCGCCCACTCACGAGCGCGCCAGCTTTACCAGCTCGGCCAGGCTCTGCTCCGGATAGCCGAAGCGGGGATAGTCTGACGGAAAAGTCTGGTAGCCCGCTTGCATGAGGCCCTTGACGTTGGTCGAGCTAACGGGGAGGCGCACGAGCGGCTGTTTCTCCAGCAGCTCGACCCCGAGCAGCACCGGGCGAATCGGGAGCGACACGGTGAGGCGCTTGAGGCCGTAGCCGCGCACGATCGCATCCATCACCTGGCGCAGGGTGTACGGCTTGGGTTGTGGCAGGTTCCAGGAGCGCGCCCGCAGGCCCTGGCCGCCCGCGACAAAAATGTCCCGAAGGATTTCCGATAACCGTCCTACGCCGAGGACGTACAGCAGTTGCCGGCCGCCGCCCAACATGGGGATCACCGGGCTGCGCCGTGCCGATTCGACCAGCTTGGCGAACATGCCGCCCTGACCGACGACCACGCCGAGGCGCACGACAACCTCGCCTGCCTCGTTGAAGGCCTGCTCCAGCGCCCACTTGCCCCGACCGTATTCGGCCAGGGCGTCCTCGGCTGCCGACAGGCTGCTCAGCAAGACCTGCACGCCGGCGCCCGCGGCCTGGCCCTCTTCCAGCCAACGCTGGGTGCCGCCCACGTTAACGTCGTAGCGGTCAGGCGCAGGATCAAGCGCCGTGTGCAGGATAGCGTCGGGATGGACTTCGGCCAGCACTGCGGCCATGGACTCACCCAGCGCCACGGGGTAGACCTGGCGGTAGGCGGGCGGCGCGGCCGCGCCGGCCCGGTCCACGCCGAAGACTTCCCAGCCCTCGCCGGCCATGCGCCGGGCGACGTGACCGGCGATAAAGCCGCTCGCGCCCGTAATCAGCACCCGCTGACCCCGCTGAGCAGGCGCTGCGGCCGCCCGGAGGCTGGCGGGCCTCGCCGCTCGCTGAGGCACCCACGGCCGCAGCCGCACCCACTGCCGAAGCGGCCACCCGCATCGCGTTGGTCATCATGCCAAAGGACATGTTCTTGGCCGGCAGGTCGGCGAACCCGGCCGAGTCCGCCACATAGACGCGCTCCGCGCCGGCCAGCCGGCCGTCGGGCCAGCACTGATACTTGGCGGGCGCCTTCCGCATGGGCAGCGTGCCCGCGTAGTGAATCGCATGGCCCGTCTCCGGCTTGTAGATCAGCATCGGGTGCGTCCACAGCCCGAGCCGGCGCATGGCGCCGAGCAAACCGCCCAACTGGCGCAGATCGATCGCATTGGGTTTGCCCACGATGCGCAGCCGCCCGTCCGGCTTGAGCGAGATGGACGCGGGACCCTGCACGCTGACGGAGAAGTACAGCTGCATGACGAGCATGGCCGGGAGCATGGTCTTGATCAGCGCGAGGTTCGCGCGTGCCGACAGGGGGAAGCGGCCAAAAAACTCCGCACGCATCGGCGAGGTGATTTCGAGGATGCTGCCCTGGCCGAGGCAGCCGTACGGCGTCGGGTCCCAGATCAGGTTAAGCTGGGTCAGGCCGAACGTATGCGTGTCGAGCCGCCGCCCGATCGCAGACGGGATGACGAACGGGATCTGGACGGCGGGGTTTTCGAGCAGCGGCAGCCGTGTGTCCGTATCCCCGTTGCTCCGCAGCACGATCTTCGTCGTTCCGATCACGCCGGCCGCCAAGAGCAGGATGTCACCTTCGAACGTCACAGACCGGCCGGTTGCGAGCTCACGGGCGGTGACCGTAACGGGCGCGCCCCCGCCGTGCACACCGGCGCGCTCTTCGTATGACTCCACCAGAAAGCCGGGGCGGTAGTCAACCTGGCCGCTTGCGATGAGCTTGCGTAGCGTGACCGCAGGCGTGTAGAGGTAGGACTGGTCTTGCCAAAACTCGGTGTTGCTATAGTCACAAGGCGCCCGGCCTTCGTGCTCCACGCTCGAGCGCGCCGATGCGCGGCCGGCCCATCAGGATGCCCGCCGTCCGCATCTGCTCCCGCTGTTTGCGGTACGCCGAATAAACCTGGCCTGCATTCCGCGACAGCTTCACCGGCGGCAGCAGCCCTTCCGAACTGCCGAAGTAGGGCGCCAGGTCGTCGCCCGCGCCGCTGATGCCCACCTCCCGCGTCAGCACATCCGCGTAGGGGTCGAGGTCTGCCGCCCGGATCGGGAAGCCGGCGAGGTCCGCGTCGACGAACCGGTACAGCCCCGCGCCCCATGCATTTCCGAGCCCGCCGAGCGCAAACGACTGCATGGCCTGGAAATGCTCGGCGTCGAGCGGCGAAAGCTCGGCCGCGCCCGCGGTAATGAACCGGCTGTTGGGCGCGTTGAGCTTGGCAATCCCGGTTTCCCCGGTGATGATGTCGCTGACGCCGGAAAAGTCCGCGCCGATGTGGAGATCGAAGCTGTCATTGCGCTCGCGCCACTCGTACAGGTTGCCCTCGGCGCGCGTGGCGTGCTTCGGCTGCACCCCCACATCCAGCATGAGGGTCCTGATGCCCATACCCGCCAGCTGCAGCGCGGCCGCGGCTGCCGATGCCCCGGCCCCGACGACAATCACGCGCTTCATTCGCTGCCTCCCGCCGGCACCCGGCGCAGCAAGCCGAATCCCTTCACCATCAACCACGCGGTCCGGACGGTCATAAAGCCCACGCTCAGAAAGGCCCCGGGCAGGTTGTCGCGATGACTGATAAAGAGACCCTGGTTCTCCGGCACTGTCTCAGCGAGGTAGGCCATCAAGCGGAACTTGCGGGTGAGCAACGGCAGCCGCCGGGTGTAACGCGCAGCCAGCTCGAGCGCCTCAAGGTCCAGGTCGCTCGCAACGGCGGCCCGGTACTGCGCGAGCTCGACAGGTGCGACATGCGCCTCGAGCCGGGCGGAACCCTCGGCAAAACGTTGTGCGACAACCGGGGGGATGCGCCGGCCGAACAGCGTGTGGTAGATCCGCTCGGATTCTGCGAGGTAGGGGGGCGTGTCGGACATGGAAACGATTATAACCTCAGCCAGGTCAGGTCGTCAGTTTGTACATGGATGACGCCGTCGTCGTCGATGAAACGCTCGACCGCGTCCTGTGGGAAAGCTATCAGATCGAACGGCGCGGTGCGGTCCAGGCCCTTGGTTGCCCGGCCCACGATTTCGGCCAGCGGCCCCAGCGGCGCGCCCCACTTCGCAAGGGCGAAGTGCGTGCGCCTGTAGCGCCGGGCGAGCGAGCGAATCTTCGCAGTGGAGACCTCGCCTGCCTCGCCCCAGAACACGGGCTCGCCTGTCGAATCGAGCGCGACCACGTCCGGCTTGTAGCGGTCGCCGATCTTGATCTCGACCACGAGCTCGGGGTACTGCGGCAGGTACAGCGCCCACACGAGCGCCTTCATCACCACATGCTCCGTACTCTCCACCGGCTTCTTGACAAACACCACTTGGCGTCCGTGTGCGCGCAGCGTCCATTTGCGCCGCAGGTGCAAGTCGTCCGTCATGCGGGCCGGCTCCCTCCAGCGTGCGCACGCATCCTTCGACTACGCCGCGCCTCGTCGAAGCGGTCTCTGCTCTGGACGCCTGGATTCATCCCTCCAAGCACGCTCATTCCGCACGCTCGCCCGTCGCGCCCTCGCGCAGCGCGCGATAGTCGGCCCGCAGCGCCGCCAGCTCGCCGCTCGGCAATGGGTGATCGCCGTAGTGCACGCGCATGTAGGCCAGCGTGATCCTACGCAAGCGCTCATCCTGCCCAGGGAACGCCTCGGCCAGGACAGGCAGGTACACGTCGGGCGGCTGGCTGGCGCGGCGGGGGTGGCCGCGCTGCCGGGCGATGCGACAGACGTTGGCGTAGATGTTCTGCACCGAGATGGCCGCCAACAGCTCTCGCCCCACGCCAAACCGGCGGATCAGGGCGCCCGCGCCCCGCAGCGCATCCCCTGCCCGCCCGAAAAGACCGCCCCCAAACGTGGCCCGCTCGAGCCCTTCGTCCTCATCCTCGCTGCGCAGCCCGCTCTTGCGCACCCGTTCCAGGTAGAGCAGGAGGAAGATGATCGCGCCCACGACGACGAGGACGAGCATGAGACCCAGGATCGCATCCCGGGCGAGGTCAAACGGCCAGCGCGGCAGATTCTCGAACGGGCTCGTGCCCGTTCCACTCCCGCTGACGCCGGGGTTCAGCTCCGCACCGCTGTTTCGCCCGCGGTTCAGCAGATCGGTCAACCAGGCCTCGAACCAAAGCAGCACGGGGTCGAGCAGCCGGCCGAGCAGGACGGTCAGCGCGAGCAGCAGCGGCTTGATAACCTGCCAAAGCGGGTCGAACAGCCGGAAGAAGGCGGTAATACCGGCTCGCGTGTAGGCAAGGGAGAACAAGGCGGTGGCTGCTACCGCGACCAGCACGGCCAGCCCGATCTGCACGAGGCGGCGCAGGGGCAGCAGGCGGCCGCTGCTTTGTGCCTCGCTCGCCTTCTCCGACACCCGGCTGATTGCGACCGCGGCCAGCCCAAAGGCCAGGTAGAGCCACAGCAGGCCAATCGCCGCCGCCCCGCGCAGCCCGGACAGCAGCGCGCCGCCCAGGAGCAGCAGGAGCAGGCCGACCCGGAACGTGACGCCCACGCTGAAGAAGTTCAGGTCGCGCGAGGTCGCGGCGGAGGCGCGCTGCCACAAGAGCACGTTGAGGCCCCCCAGGACGAGGAGCGGCGGGAGCCCCCCGCGCCAGTTGGCGGTCTCGCCCAACCCGCGTCCGATCCACGAAAGATCCCACGGCGGGCCGCCGGGATATAGCACGAACCGGGCGAGCAGCACCGTCACGAGGACCAGCCCACCCAAAGCGACCAGGTCGTAGCGCGGCGAGTCGGCCGCCCGGCTGAGCAACTCGAGTGCCAGCATCCACCCGACCAGCCCGGCCGCGCACACGAGATAGGCCGGCGCGATGGATAACGGTCGCGGCCACGCTAGCAGGAAAACGCGCTGATCCAGGTCGCCTGCATCAGTGCGAGCAGGAGGTGGAGGAGGGCGATCCGGCGATTGGCGAGCAGCATGACGCCGGCCTCCTACACCGCTGCCGGCGCGATCACGTCGGCCACCAGGTGCGGCAGATGATAGACCGTGATGCCCGGCAGCAGCCGCTCGGGCGGCTGCTCGGCCAGGGTGAAGAGGACCACTTTGCGTCCGGCGCGGCGGAGATCGAGCAGCGCGGCGAGCAGATCGTCGTGTGCGATGGCGGTGACCACCAGGAGCGTGGCGCCCCAGGGCAGGCGCGGCGACTCATGCAGCAGCAAGTTCTCGATCGGGGAGGATGCAAACGGCGTCACAGCCGCGAGCAATTCCAGGATGCGGACCAACTGGCCGGGGCTGCGGCCGGGCAGCAGCCTGAGCGGCTGGTCGCTGCCGGGCAGTACGCCGTTCGCAATCAAGCCAACGGGCAGCCGCTCGTCCGAACAGACCTGGGCCAGGCTGCCTGCCACGCTCACGGCCCGTTCCATCAACTCGGGGATGTGGCCCAGCCAATGCCGTTCGAGGGTCGCGACGTTCAGGAAGATCAGCACCTGGGGCTCCTGCGTCGGCTCGTACTGGCGCGAGAGCAGCTCCTGGTGCCGAGCGGTCGCCTTCCAGTGCACCCGCTTCAGCCCGTCTTCCGGCTGCCAGCCACGGATGCCGGCGGTGCGCAGCGGGTCTTCGACCAGCCGGGCATCCGCAGTGCGCTCGCCAAAAGGATTCTTCGCGGGCAGGCGCAGTTCTTCAGCCGGATAGAGCCGCGGGTAGACGATGAGGCGCTGCAGCCCGGGAAGGGTGCCCCGGCGGGTAAACATGCCGAAGCCGTCACCCGTCGTCAGCGTGGCAGGCCCGTAGAGGTAATACCCGCGCTTGTCGCACTGCACTTTGAAGCGCCGGGTCAGGCGGCCGAAGATACCCGGGTTCCAGAAGGAAAGGAACTCCCCCTGGTTGGTCGCCGCGTTCATGCGGACTTCGTGCCCTGCCACGGTGAGGTTGGCCGGAAAGCCATCTACCACGTGCAGCCAGGTCACCGGAAGGAATTTGCGATTGCGCACCTCGAGCGTCAGCTCGACCGTCTCGCCAAGAAAGGCCCGCGTTTCCGACAGCTTCCGGGTATAGTCCACGCCGTAAAGTGCGAGCGCGTTCCACACTGCCGCCAGCGCCGGCAAGACGAGCAGCGCGCCTGCGCCGGCAAGCAGGAACGCATTCCGGGTGGCCAGCCCCCCAACCGTGAGCAGGACGGCAAGGAGAATCCAGGCGTCGGTAAACTGCGTGTCCTTCGAGTTGTCGACGAATCGTTTGCCGCGCAGCTCGCCGACCGCGCGGTCGTACGCCCGGCGGCCTAGCTGCGCCGTTGGGCGCCGCCTCATCTCCTGCCGGACATTTTCCTCAATGCCGGGATCGACCATTTACTCCACCACCGGCACCGGGACGGCCGAAATCACCTCTTCGACCACCTGCTCCGGCGTTCGGCCGCGCAGCCGGACCTGGGGGCTGATGTGAACCCGATGGACCAGCACCGGCGTGGACAGGTGCTGAACGTCGGAGGGAATGACGAAATCGCGGCCGCGCAGGGCCGCCAGCGCCTGGCTGGCTTTGAACAACGCGAGCGTGCCCCGTGGCGACACGCCCAGGTCCACAGCCTCGTGCTCACGGGTGGCGCGGCAGACCCGGACGATGTAATGCCGGACGTCAGGATGGACGTGAACCTTGCACACGTCAGCCTGGAGCGCCCGCACCTGGTCGCCCGAGGCCACCGGCGACAAGCCGACGATGGGGTCGTCGGCCATGTAGCGCAGCAGAATCTCGTCTTCCTCTGCCTCGCTCGGATAGCCGGGCTTGAGCAGCATCAGGAAGCGGTCTTGCTGGGCCTCGGGCAGCGGGAAGGTCCCCTCGAGCTCGATGGGATTCTGCGTCGCCAGCACGAGGAAAGGCGGCGCGAGCGGGTAGGTCTGGCCGTCCGCCGTGACCTGGCTTTCTTGCATCGCTTCCAGCAAGGCCGATTGGGTGCGCGGGGTGGCCCGGTTAATCTCGTCCGCGAGGAGCACGTTGCTGAAGATCGGGCCCGGCCGGAACTCGAACTCGCCGGCCCTCTGGTTGTAGATGGAGAGCCCCGTGACGTCGGACGGGAGCAGGTCGGGCGTGAACTGGACGCGCGCGAACCGCATGTCCAGGCTGCGCGCGAGCGCCTTCGCCAGCGTCGTTTTGCCCGTGCCCGGCACGTCTTCGATCAGCACGTGCCCCTCGACCAGAAGCGCGGTGAGCAGCAGCTCGATTGTGCTGGCTTTGCCGATGATGGCCCGGCCGACGCTGTCCTGCACCGCCTGGCTAAACTGCGAAAAATCCATATGCCTACACTTCCCAAACGTCGTTCAGCACAAAGACACGAAGGCACCAAGTTCCTCGAAGAAACTTTGTGGGTCTTCGTGTCTTTGCGCCTTTGTGGTTAACTCAGCTTCTCCTTGAAGAAGCACGTGATCTCGTTATAACACCGGACCTTGTTTTCGAGCTTGGTCACGTCGTGGCCTTCGTTCTCGAACAACAGCAGCGTGACGTCCTTGCCCTGCGCTTGCAGGTTGCGCACCAGGTCCTCCGACTCGGCGGCGACGACCCGCGGGTCGTTGCGGCCCTGGATCACGAGCATCGGGCAGGCCAATTGGTGCAGGTAGGTCGACGGCGAGCGCTCGAGCAGCCACTCGCGGTCGCGTTCCGGATGACCCAGCACGATCTCGAAGTACGGCTTCCACGTTTCCGGAATGCGTTCGAGGAACGTGACCAGGTTGTACGGGCCGAACATGTCGACCGCTGCCGACCACAAGTCCGGGTGCATCCCCGCCTGCATCAGGGTCATGTAGCCGCCGTAGGAGCGCCCGACCACGCCGGCGCGGGACGTATCGACCCGCGGGTGGTTCTTGAGGCTTTGCAGGCCCGCGACCTGGTCGAGCCGGTCCTGGCCGCCCCAGTCGCGATCTACCCGCTTGGTGTAGTCCAAGCCGTAGCCGTGGCTGCCGCGCACATTCGGCACGAAGACGGCGATGCCGTTCAGCGTCAGGAATTGGATCAGCGGCATCGAGAACCAGGTGAAATCCGGCCGCTCCTGGCCCTGCGGGCCGCCGTGGATGTAGACGACAAGCGGCCGCTTGCCCTCGAAACCCAGCTCAGGTGCGGGCAGGTAGAGCCGGGCGGGCACATGCAGCCCGTCGTGCGAGGTGAAGCCGGCATCTTCGCCGCGGGCGAGCAGCCTGTCGGGGATGCCGAGCACGCGGTTGCGTGTCAACTGCGTGACGCGCTTGCCCGTCTCACCGGCAAACGACGCGGGCAGTGGATCGACCTGCTCGACCAGGAAGATCTGAGAAGGCGAGGTGGCCGTGGAGAAGCCGACCGCGTAGGCATCGCTGGCGGAATCGTAGCGAATGGAGTGCTCGGCAACGCCCCCTGCAAGCGGGCCGTCGCCGCAGATCACAGGCCCCAGGGTCATCCGCAGGGTGGTCCTGCCGAATGTGCCTTCGTAAGCCCACGTCTCGCCGTCGATGTTGTAAACGACGAGATACCGGTCGCCGTGCAGATACTGGAGGTCTTCGAGCTCCCCGCTCGCTTCGTGCACCGCCCCGACGATCTCCACCGGGCGCACACGCTCCGCATGGTCAAGGGTGAAATAGGCCAGGCCTCCCCGATCGTCGAACAGCGTGCACGTCATCAGGACGCCGTCGGGAGCGACCGGGTATGCGGCGCGAATGCCGTTGAGAGGCGTCTTCTGGCCCGGCGTCCGCTGGGCCATCGGCACACCGAATATCGTCTGCAGCGAAGCATCCTGAGCGGAACGCAGTGGAGTCGAAGGATCCTGCCACAGGAACAGCGCGACGTCTCCCTCCTCGTAGCTCTGGCCGAGGACGACCGTCGTCAGGTCGTCGTTCGCGCCCAGCGGGCTGTACCCGTAGGGTCCCGAGCCCAGCAGCGCCAACTCACCGGTGCTCAAATCGACGCGGAACGTATCGACCACCGGCTCCTTCCGGCGATCGACGCCGAGGAACGCGAGGTTCCGTTCGCCGTCCGCATGCTCGAGCGAGCACTGCATGCCTGCAAACTGCGGGAACAGGGGCGCCGGTATGCCGCCCTCGAGCGGCAACACCATGGGCTGGTAATTCTCGTCACCGTCCCGGTCGATCATGACGATCACCTTGCCCAACTGAGGAAAGACATAAAATGGGAGCCCATCGAGCAATGTCGGAGTCATGAGCGCAACGTTCGGCGGCAGCAGCCTCTCGGGCACGCTGCCAGCCCGGTCCATCGCGTACAGGCTCAGCCGGCCCGAAAGATCGCTGATGAAGTAGACCCGGTCGCCGGCCAGCTGCGGCCTGAGGAACAACGGCGCCGCAAGCAGCGACTCGACTTTGAAGTCGGGCATGAATCCTCCTGAGTTAATCGTGCCGACAAGTATACCACACTCCTTGACACCCCCCTCTCTGTGATCTTATAATCACAATACAAAGCTTTATGTCACGGTCGTCCTTGCCCTGTCCAGCCGGTGTCGAGTCGCTGTAATCCCCCCTTTGCGTCATCACCGACCGGCCAGCGCGCGCAGTGTTGCCGCGGCCCCTTGTGAGGTTACCTGGTCTGGTTGCCCAGCGAGAAGCCTAGAGCTAGCGAGGAGTGCAGAGATGGAAAAACCATGGCAGGCGTTTTACGAGCCGGAAGTACCGCACAGCATCGACTATCCGTTGGAACCGCTTCACCAGATGCTCGAGAACAGCGCACGCAAGTATCCCGAGCACCTGGCCCTCAAACTGATTCTCCGCTACCTCGGCCCGCTCCGGTTAGGCGGCACGATGACCTACCGGGAGCTTCTCAACAACGTCGACCGTTTTGCGGCTGCGCTGCACGCCCTCGGCGTTCGCAAGGGCGACCGCGTCGCGTCTGATGCTGCCCAACCTGCCCCAGTTTGTGATCGCGTTTTTCGGCGCGCTGAAGGTCGGCGCTGTCGTAGTAAACACCAATCCCACCTACACGGCCCGCGAGATCGAACACCAGTTTGCCGACTCTGGCTGCGAGACCGTGGTCTTGCTGAGTGCGTTTTACGACCGGCTCAAAGAGGTGCAGGAGCATACGCAGGTCAAGCGGGTCATCATTTGCGACGTGACCGATTACGTGGCCGCGCCCGGCAGCATGCTGGCGCAGCGCACGCTCAAGAAGCACGGCCAGATGGTCGACATCACTTTGGGCAACGGCATTTATTCCTTCAAGAAGCTACTGGAACAACACCCGGAAGCCCCGCCGCGCGTAACGACTGATCCCCACGAAGTCGCCCTCTTCCAGTACACCGGGGGAACGACGGGCGTGCCGAAAGCCGCGTGCCTCACCCACTATAACCTTGTCGCCAACACGATCCAGGTCAAGAACTGGATGAAGAACCTCGAAGAAGGGAACGAGCGCATGATGGGCGCGATCCCCTTCTTCCACGTCTACGGTATGACCGTGGCGATGCTGCTGTCGGCCTACATGGCGGCGGAGTTGATCATTGTGCCCAACCCCCGGCCCATCGACGGGGTCATGCTGGCGATTCAGAAAGAGCGTGCGAGCATCTTCCCCGGCGTCCCCACGATGTATATCGGCATCATCAACCACCCGGAGGTCCAGAAGTACGATCTGAAGTCGGTGAAGGCGTGCATCAGCGGCGCGGCGCCGCTGCCCATGGACGTGCAGATCAAATTCGGGGAGATCACCGGCGGCCGCCTGGTCGAAGGCTACGGCCTGACCGAAGCCGCGCCGGTGACCCACTGCAACCCGATCTACGGCCAGCGCAAGGCCGGCTCCATCGGCCTGCCCCTGCCCGACGTGGACGCACGCATCTTCGACTACGAGAAGTTCGTCGAGAAGCCGGTGGGTGAAGAAGGCGAGTTGTGGCTCAAGGGCCCCCAGGTGATGCAGGGCTACTATAACAAGTCGGACGAGACCGCGAACACCATCACCCAGGACGGGTGGCTGCGCACCGGCGATATTGCCCGCCAGGACGAAGAAGGCTACTTCTATATCGTCGACCGGCTGAAGGACATCATCATCGCGTCCGGCTTCAATATTGTCCCGCGCGAGGTGGAGGAAGTCCTCTTCCTGCACCCCAAGGTGCAGGAGGCGGTGGTCGCCGGCGTGCCCGACAAGTACCGCGGGGAAACAGTGAAGGCCTACGTCGTGCTGAAGCCACAAGAGACCTGCACCGCGGACGAGATCAAGAAGTTCTGCGAAGAACGGCTGGCGCCGTACAAGGTGCCCAAGCAGATCGAGTTCCGCTCCGAGCTGCCGAAGACGCAGGTCGGCAAGTTCCTGCGCAGGGTGCTCGTCGAGGAAGAAAAGAAGAAGCTAGAAAAGGCATAGGGAATAGGACGCAGATTGAACTGATCGGACTGATTTACCTGATCCTGTCTGATAGGAATCATGTAAATCAGTCTGGTCAGTTGAATCTGCGTGCCATGCCTCTGCCAACAGGGAATAGACTCCATGTGTGACACCGTCGTTGCCCTGTCCGCCGCCACCGCCGACGGCTCGGTGCTGTTCGCAAAGAACAGCGACCGCGAGCCGAACGAGGCGCAAGCCATCACCTTCGTCCCACGCTGCGAGTACCCCGCGGGCGCGTCCCTTCAGTGCACATACGTTGCGATCCCGCAGGTGCGCGAGACCTGGGCCGTCCTGCTTTCGCGACCCTTCTGGATGTGGGGCGCGGAGATGGGCGCAAACGAGCACGGCGTCGTCATCGGCAACGAGGCGATCTTCGCCAAGGCCAAGCCGGCCAAGACCGGCCTCACCGGCATGGACCTGCTGCGGCTGGCCCTCGAACGCAGCACGTCGGCCGACGAGGCGTTGGAAACAATTACCTCGCTGCTCGGGGCCCACGGCCAGGGCGGCTCGGGCGGCTACGGGCACGCGTTCTACTACCACAACAGTTATCTGATCGCGGACCGCTCGACGGCCTGGGTGCTGGAGACCGTGGGGCGCGAGTCGGCCGCGCGCCGCGTGCGCGAGGTCGCAACGATTTCGAACGGCCTGACCATCGAAGACAACTTCGACCTGGCTTCCCCTGCAGTGCTCGCACCCCGTGAGGCCGGCTCGACGGCCTACAGCTTCCGCCGCGCGTACTCCGACCGGCTCTACACGGGCTTCAGCGGCTCGCACAACCGGCAGTGTTCCACGGAGGCGTCTCTGAAGGGTTCGGGCGGCGCAACCGTCGAGAGCCTGTTTGCTCTGCTGCGGAGGCACGCCCGGTCTGACCGCTACGACCCCGCCCACGGCTCCAACGCCGACGTCTGTATGCATTTCGGCGGCGGCCCAATTCGCGTGAACCAAACCACCGGCTCGATGGTGGCCCACCTGCGAACCGATGGAACGGCAACCTATTGGCTGACCGGGACAAGCGCGCCCTGCCTCAGCCTGTTCAAGCCCTTCTCGTTCGACGGCTTTCGCTCCGGCGCCGCCTCACAATTGCTGTCGGCCCTCGGTCCCGAGCCCGGGACCCAGGACGACGGCGACGCCGGCAACGGCGTTGCATCGCTCTGGTGGCAAGGCGAGCGCCTCCACCGGGCCGTCCTGCGCGACTATCCTGCCCGCTCGGCCGCGTTCCTCCCAGAGCTCGCAGGCTCCAGGCCGAATTTGCGGCTTGCGCAGCCGACGCAAGCCGCGGCCAGAATATCGACGCAGCCACCTCCGCCAGCCTCGTGATGCAAGCGCGCAGCGCCGTCGCGGGCTGGACCGGCCGGGTGGAAGCCTTGCGGCCCCGCACGGGGGGCTTCTCGTTCTATCAACGCGCCTGGCACGCGCAGAACCAGGCCGCACAACTGCCCATGGGCGAGTAGCCTCCCGCATAATTGTTCTGCCTTGCGTTACCACTTCCCGCGGTTTACAATGCCCCTAACCAGCCGTTCGGAGTCATTTGTTGTCAAGCGCCACTTCTGCCGTATCCGAGAAGGCCGCGGTCCCTTCGCGCCTGTTGCCCTATCTCGCCCTCGTCGTCGGCGTCCTCTGCATCAGCTTCACCGCAATCTTTACAAAGCTTGGCGGCATGCCCGGTCCCGTCACGGCTGCCTGGCGCATGCTCGTCGCCACCCTGGTGCTCGCCATTCCCTTCGCACGGCATCCGCGTCGCTGGAGCGCACATGAACGCGCGGGGCTGAAATGGGGCGTTATGGGCGGCCTGTGGTTCGCCGTTAACCTGGGTATGCTCACCTCCGCCCTCCTGCTGACCTCGGCCGCAAACGCCACCCTGCTCGACAACACCGCTCCGATTTGGGTGGGACTCGGCGCCTTGTTCCTCTTCAAGGAAAAGCTCGGCCCCCGCTACTGGGTGGGGCTGGCACTGGCGCTCGCGGGCGCCGCCGTGGTCACCGGCTTCAATGCGGCGGCCCGCCTCCACCTGCAAGCCGGCGACGCGCTCGCGTTCCTCGGCGCGTTCTTTTACGCGGGCTATCTGCTGAACACGCAGCGCGCCCGCCGCAACCTGAGCAGCCTTTCGTATGCCTGGCTGGTGGCGGCCACCGCCGCCGTCGCTCTCTTCGTGATCAGCTTTCTGCTCGGCCTGCCGCTGACCGGCTACGGGCCGCGCGCATGGCTGGCGGTGCTGGCACTCGGCATTTTCTCGCAGGCAGGCGGGTGGCTGCTGATCAGCTACGCGCTGGGCTACCTGCCCGCCTCCGCCGCGGTCATCGTCCTGCTGGCCCAGCCGGTCCTGACCGGGCTGTTGGCGATTCCGCTTCTCGGCGAAGCCCTCACCCCGGCGCAGATCGTCGGCGGCGCGCTTGCGCTGGCGGGCATCTACCTCTGCCTGCGCAGTACGGGTGGGACCGAAGCAGTCGCCGCCAGCGAGGGTGTGACGCCGTGACCGCGGGCGCCGGCGCACCAGCAGCAGCCGAATCGACGAGAGCGCGCATGCGCGCCTTTCTGGCCGAGCACACGACCCTGACCCTCGCCACGGTCGACGAGCGCGGCGAACCCGCGGCTGCGGCGGTCTTTTACGCGGCCGACGATGCGCTCAATCTCTATTTCCTCTCGGAAGAGCGGACGGAGCACGGCCAGAACCTGCTGCGACAAGGTGCCGCGGCCGGCACGATCCACGCCGACGGACAGGATTGGCGCGCGATACGAGGACTGCAGGTGCGCGGACACGCGCGCCTCGTCAAGGGCAGCGAGCTGGTGCACGCGACGACGGTCTACGGGCGCCGCTTCGCTTTTGTCGCGACGCTCCTGGCCGGGCAGGGCGGGCCGGGCGTGCTGAGCGGCCCGCTGGCGCGCGCGCGCTTCTGGGTACTTCAGCCGGCGTGGCTGCGCCTTACCGACAACACCGTCCGCTTTGGCCACAAGGAAGAACTGCGGCTGGATCGCTCTGAATCGTAGCGGCTCCCGTCACGGAGCCAAGCGGCCGGCGCAAGCGTTAAGCCTCCAGAAGGGAGGTGCTTGTACCATGCCGGCAAAGAACCAGGACGAAACCGAGATTCCGTCGACGATCATGCGGTCGGAAGAACATGCGCAGCACCTGTGGAAGGCAGCGCACGACAGCGCAGTCGAAACGTATGGCGAAGGCGGCCGCGCACACCGCGTAGCCTACGCGGCGTTGAAGCACGAATACGAAAAGAAGGGCGACAAGTGGGTGCGGAAGGCCGAGAACGGCCCGTCTGATCCGCAGGCCGCCCGCGGACCCACAACCCGGAAGAAGTCGACCGACGCGCCGGCCGCGCCGACCGCCGGCGGCAAAGTGGCACACGGCGACAAAGACGCGCGTGCCAAGGCCAAGGACGCGCGCGCAGAAGACGCCAAAGCCCGCCGCGCGCGCGAAAAACAAGACGACGAAAAGAAGAACGACAAGAAGTAGCAGTGTCCAGAGGAGCGCCCCGTGACCGACACCCCCCCGGAGCAGTTTCATCGCACAGATGAGGAGGCCGCCCGCCGCGGTCACCCGTCCTACGTTTGGCGCGCTGGTCAGGAACGCCGGCTCGCCCTGGTCCGGCAGTGGGCGAACCTGGACCGCGCCCGCATCCTGGACAACGGTTGCGGCGTCGGGATCTACACCGCGAGGTTCTGCGCGTACTCGGCGCGTGTCGCCGGGGTGGAAATCGACCCGGCGGCGGCGGCCGAGGCACGCGCCCGGACGGGGGCCGAGATCACGGTCGCTCGCGGCGAAGATTTGCCGTTTGACGACGGCAGCTTCGACGTGGTCTTCTCGCACGAGGTCATCGAACATGTAGACGACGACCGGCAGGCGGCGCCGCGAGATGGTGCGCGTTCTGGCGCCCCGCGGCCGAATCGTCATCTTCTGCCCGAACCGGCTCTACCCCTTTGAGACGCACGGCCACTACTGGCGGGGCCAATATCATTTCGGCAACACCCCGCTGATCAACTACCTGCCAAACCCGCTGCGCGACCGGCTTGCGCCACACGTCAACGTCTACACGAGCCAGGGACTCCGCAACCTGTTCGCCGGCCTGCCCGTCCGCGTCGTGCATCACCAGGTCATCTATCCCGGCTTCGATAATGTCGTCGCCCGGCGGCCTTTGATCGGGCGCTGGCTGAAGCGCGGTTTGTACGCAGCCGAGCACACACCGCTGCAGGCGTTCGGGCTGAGTCACTTCCTGGTACTCGAAAGGGCAGCCTGAGCGGAAGAGCTGGGTGCGCCGGCAGCATCTGATGGAACGGCTCGGTTTGGTACGCAGTCAGTTTGCTGCTATACTTATGTATCGTACGGGGGGTGGAAGGACTACCCCCCGCTGTTTTTGTCACCCAGCCAGGGGAACGAACTTACGAGCGCGGCGTCCTATGACTATCACCGTTGGATGCTACGCCCTGGAGATTTCCGCTCGACCATGCACCGAACCCAACAGATCCAGCACAGGCGGCGTTACCGCCGCGCACACAGCCGGCCCGCCTACGGCAAATGGTTCCTCGTCGTCGCAGGCAGCCTGCTTGCGGTCTTCATCTTCCTGAGTTTCTCGTCCGTCATGTGGGCAGCCGTCTCGGCCGCCAGCGTCTACACGCTTTTCGCGCAGAACCTGCCCGATCCCTCGTCCATTCAGACCGAGCAGGAGACTTACGAAACGGTCAAGATCTTCGACCGGACGGGCACCCACCTGCTGTACGAGTCGATCGACCCGCGGCCCTTCCGCGGCGACCGCACTTATCTCCCGGCTAATCAGATTCCCGAGCTCGTCAGGGACGCAACGATTGCGCTGGAAGACCGCGACTTCTACACGAACATCGGCGTAAACCTCCGCGGTTTGTCGCGTGCGCTCGTGTCCAACCTCCGCGGCAACCAGGTGCAGGGCGCAAGCTCGATCACCCAGCAGCTTGTGAAGAACGTCCTGATTGACCCGAAGGAGCGCTACGAGCAGTCGTACGCACGCAAGCTCAAGGAAGCGATCCTGGCGATCGAGATCACTCGCAAGTATCCCGGCCGCGAGGGCAAAGAGAAGATCCTCGAGTGGTATCTCAACTACAACTTCTACGGCAACGCCGCGTACGGGATTGAGGCAGCCGCCCAGGTTTACTACAACAAGCACGTACGCGACCTGACCACCGACGAAGTCGCCGTGCTGGCCGCCATCCCGCAGTATCCCGGCCTCAACCCCTTCCAGGCGCCTGCCGACGCCTACCGGCGCCAGCGCAAGGTGCTCAATTCGATGGTCGAGGCGAGCTACCTGACCCCGGAGCAGGCCGCGGCCGCCACACGCTACTTCAACACGCCGCTGCTGAACGACCTGGTGGAAAAAGGTTTCCTTGCGGAGAGCGACCTGCCGCTGGTCGCGACCGGCGACCGGCCGGCCACCGCCCGCGCGCTCAATGCGCTCGTCAAGGCTGAGCTGCTTTCCAAGGAAGAGGCCGATGCGGCCAAGAAGCTGGCCGGCCCGCTGTGGCAGTACACCCGCGAGTCGGCACAGGAACGGTTCGAGGTGCCGCCCGACGCACCGCACTTCGCGCTCTACGTGCTCGATCAAATCCAGCAGCAGTACAACACGCCCGAAGACCCGTATTACATCTGGCAGAACGGCCTGCGAGTCTACACCACGCTTGACTGGGACCTGCAGGCGTATGCCGAGTGCGTGGCCCGCAGCCACATCGGTTCGATGAAGGGTTCCAAGGGCGCCGCGCCGAAGCCCTGCCGCAATGATCTGCCCACCATTCCGGCCGTCCCCGAAGCGAAGAAACAGGACTTCGACCACGAAGTCGGCAATGCGGCCGTGGTGGTCATGCGCCCGCCAACGGGCGAAGTGCTGGCGATGGTCGGCAGCCTGGACTACTTTGACGATTCGATCGACGGCCAGGTCAACATGGCCGTCTCCCCCCGTCAGCCCGGCTCATCCTTCAAGCCATACACGTACCTGACCGCATTCGAGTCCGGCGCGTTCGCGCCGTCTTCGATGGCGATGGACGTCCGCACCGTGTTCCCCGACCCGGGCAACCCACCCTACGTACCCGAGAATTACGACCGCAAGTATCACGGGCCGCAGTCGCTCCGCCAATCGCTGCAACGCTCGTACAACATCCCGGCCGTCTGGCTCATGGACCAGGTTGGCGTCGCGAACGTAATCAAGACCGCCCGCCGGGTGGGCGTGAGCAGCCTTAACTGGGAACTCAACCGCTACGGCTTGAGCCTGACGCTCGGCGGCGGCCAGGTCTCGCTGCTCGACCACACATATGCGTTCAGCGTGTTTGCGAATGGCGGCATCATGGCTGGCAAGCCGGTGGCCGAGGACCTGCAGCGCCCCGGCTACCGCAAGCTGGACCCGGTCACGATCCTGAAGGTGGAGACGAAGGACGGCAAGGTCGTCGACGAGTACACACAGGCGTCGACCGAACGGGTGGTGGACCCGGCCCCAATGTACCTGCTCAACAACGTGCTCAGCGACCCCACGCCGCGCCCTGTTCGCGTTTGGCTCCTATGCCAACTACCTGACCCTGCCCGGGCGGCCCGTGGCAGCCAAAACCGGCACGACCAACGAATGGCGCGATGCCTGGACAATGGGCTACACGCCGCAGATCGCGGTGGGCGTTTGGACGGGCAACAGCGACAACAAGGCGATGAAGCTGGCCGACGGCTCCATCACCGCCGCGCCCATCCTGAACAAGGTGCTGGCGAAGGCGGTCGACGGGCTGCCCGTGCAGGGCTGGGCCCAGCCGGAAGGTGTCGTGAAGGTGCGGGTCTGCGTGCCATCGGGCTTGCTGCCCTCGCCCGACTGCCCCTCGACGACGGCGGACCTCTTCGTGCGCGGCAAAGAGCCCAAACAGCAGGACAACATGTACCAGGCGGTCGAGATTAACGCGTCAAACGGCAAGCTCGCGTCGGCCTGCACGCCGCCCGACCAGATCAAGCGCGTTAGCTTCCAGGTGTATCCGTCCAACGCGGCCGATTGGGTGCGGGCGCAGGGCATCGCTCAGCCCCCCACGGAGGTCGATGGGCCGTGCGGCGGCGGCGAGCTGGCCGGCGACGTGCAGATCGGCTATCCCGCCATCGGCGCGCGCGTCAAGGGCGGGGTGCAGCTCACCGGCAACGCCCGCGCGGCCGACTTCCGCGCGTATCGGGTCGAGGTTGGCAAGAACGGTCAGTGGCAGCCCATCGGCGGCGAGCACGGCGAGCAGATCAGCAACGGCCCGCTGGAATTCTGGGACACGACCGGGTTCGACGGCATGTACACGCTGCGCCTGCTGGTCATGGAAAACAGCGGCAACGTCCTGACCTATGAGATGCCGGTGGTAGTCGACAACCAGCCGCCCACGGTCCAGATCGCACATCCATCGCCCGACGACATCTACGAGATGGAGACGGACGAGCTGATCTCCATCACGGCCGATGCGCAGGACGATTGGGAGATGGACCGCGTCGAGTTCTTCCTTGACGGCCAGAAGCTGGGCGACGCGACGGTGGCTCCCTACAGTGTGCGCTGGACGATCAAGATGACCGACATCGTGCCCAAGGCGCAGCCGACCATCAATGCCACCGAAGTGATCACGAATCCGGACGGCACTGTGACGACGCAGCAGGTGCCCGACAGGTATACAAAGACCGAGAAGTACAAGAAAAAGGACGGCACGACCGGCTCGCCGCGTCATCATTATGACGGGCGGCGGCGCGGGCGCGACCGTGATGGAAGGCAAGCTGCACGAGATCCACACGATCTGGGTGGTCGCGTATGATAAGGCCGGCAACAAGGTCAAGAGCTCGCCCGTGCGGATCTTTGTGAAGCACAAGGACAAGGAGCCGAAGAAGTAACGGCGAGGCCGAACAGGATGCCCCACATTCTCGTCACAAACGATGACGGCTACCAGTCCCCCGGGCTGATGGTCCTTGCCCGCTCGCTCCGGCGCGCGGGCAAGGTAACGGTGTTTGCGCCCGACCATAACTGGTCTGCCGCGGGCCACACCAAGACGATGCACAAGCCGCTGCGTATCACGCAGGCCCCGGCCCTCGACGGCGACATCCCCCTCTTCATCACGACCGGCACGCCGTCGGACTGCGTTGCCCTGGCCCTGCTCGGCGTGGTCAAAGACCCCGTCGACCTGGTGGTCTCAGGGATCAACATGGGCGCCAACCTGGGGCACGATATCACCTATTCGGGGACCGTCGCGGGTGCGATGGAGGGCGCGGTGTTCGGTCGCCCGGCCATCGCGGCCTCGATGGAGTACACGGGCAACTCTCCTGTCGAGGGCAAAACCGGCGACCTGGAATTCGCGGCCGAATTCATCGCCACGCTGAGCCTGCAGGTGCTCGCACAGGGGTTGCCGCGCTACGGCCTGCTCAACGTGAACTTCCCGGCAGTGCCGCGCACAGAGGTCACGGGCGTGCGGACGACGCGCTTGGGCATCCGGGTCTATCACGATGTCCTGGTCGAGCGGCTGGACCCGAAAGGCCGGCCGTATTACTGGATCGGCGGCGAGCCGCCGACCGGCGAACCCGAGGAGGGGACGGACGTCGGCGCCCTGGCGTGCGGCGCAATCTCGATCACCCCCCTCAACCTGGACATGACCGACCGCAGCCAATTAGCGCAGTTGAACCAATGGCCGTTACAATGGAACCCTCATCCGTGATGAGGGCCATAATCCTGGGGGACACGATCATCCCCCCGTCAACCCTGGGTGCTGAAGGCATTCCCTCGTGAGCTTCAAACCGATCCCCTACGCCGGGCGCTGGTACGGACCACTCGCCATGCTGGCTCTCATCCTGCTGGACGTGATCTTGCTGCGCACGCTTCTGAACCGCGAGATCGACGGCGTGAGCTTTATTCTCGCGCTGCTCGTTCTGGCCAGTGCGTTGGTCATCCTGTACATCGGGTACCGTACCGTTTGTGCGTTCACGCTGGAATACTGGATAGACCGGGACGGCGTGACCGTGATCTGGGGCCCGACCCGGCAGAGCGTACCCATGGGGGAGATCGAGCGGGTGGTTAATGAGCCCCAACTGACCGCAAGAGGTGGGCCGGCGCCGTGGCATTGGCCCTGCCCGAACCGCCGCCGCATGCTGACGCAGGCCCTGGGCCCTGTAAATGCGTACAGCACCCGCCCGCTTCCCGAACAAATCGTGCTCGTTACCCGCGGGGAAAGCTACGGCCTGTCGCCAGCCGATCGCCGCGGCTTTGTCCAGGCCCTGCAAGAACGGTATGCCCTGGGTACAAACCGCGTCCTGGAGCCTGAACTGAAGCGGCCGCCACTGTGGACCTGGCCGCTGTGGAGCGACCGGATCGCGCTGTTCCTGATCGGCGCGGGCCTGGCCGGCGTGTTGATCATGTTCGGCGCACTCTGTTTTCGTTTCCCCGACCTCTCGTCGGACCTGCCGGTGCATTTCGACGTGAGCGGCCTGCCCGACCGGATTGCAGCCAAGTCCGAGCTATTCACGCTGCCCCTTATCGGGCTGGCCGTTTGGCTTTTCAACACAATCGCCGGCATCTGGCTGTACCGTCACGTGCAGCGTGGCGCGGCTTATCTGCTGTGGTTCGGCGCGCTGGCCGTGCAGGGCATTGCCGGTCTTGCACTGTTCAACCTCATGCGTTGGTGAGCATGAGGCTCCCTGCCTATGAGATACCCATGGATCAGCAACCTCTCCTGAGCATCATCATTCCGGCGTACAACGAGGAGCATCGCCTCCCGAAGTCGCTCGACAGCATCATCGCGTTCGTCGACGAACAGTGTGCCAAGGGCGCCTTTACCACAGAAGTGCTTGTCGTCGAGAACGGCAGCCGCGACCGCACGACGGAGATTGCGGAATCGTACGCGGTCAAGCGCCCGTACATCCAGGTGCTTCACAGTTCGAAAGGCAAGGGCGCGGCGGTGCGGGCAGGCATGATGGCAGGCCAAGGGCGCTACCTGTTCATGTGCGATTCTGACCTGTCCATGCCGATCCGCGAAGTGCTCAAATTCTTGCCCCCCGCTCTGGATGGGTACGACGTGGCCATCGCTTCGCGCGAGGGACCCGGCGCTCGCCGCTACGATGAGCCACACTTCCGCCACGTCATGGGCCGCGTCTTCAACCTGATTGTCCGGGTCATCGCGATCCCGCGTTTCCAGGATACCCAGTGCGGCTTCAAGAGCTTCCGGCGCGAGGTGGCGCGGGAGGTCTTCACGGACGGGACCATGGATGGCTGGGCCTTCGACGTGGAGGCGCTGTTTATAGCGCTGCACCGGGGCTACAAGGTCGTGGCCGTGCCGATCGACTGGTACCACGATGCGGACAGCCGCGGTTAATCCGGTGCACGACACGATTCGCATGGTCCGGGATGTGCTGAAGATCCGCATCAACGGCTTGAAGGGCGTCTACAAAAGAAAAGCCGCGGGGCAGCCCGCGGCTTGACGCAGACCCCCGAGGTTGGACAAACCGCGGAGGTCGCTTGCCGGCGCTATCTTAACAAGAACAACCAGACCAGGAAGCCCGCCTGCGCAGCGACGATCAGCCAGAAGACGACCTGGTACTCGCGCTTCTTGTTCTTGTGATGCAAGACGCGCATCGCGACAAACGCACCGGGCGAGCCGCCGAGCGCCTCGAGCAGGTGCAGCACAGCTTCGGGCACCCGCAGCCCTTGCGCCTGGGCCTGCGCCTTGTCGTAGGCGTACACGCCGTAGGTTGCAATGCTGAACGATACCACCCACAGCGCCATCCACAAGGGCAGCGAACCGGGCTGATCGAATACGATGACCAACCCCCCCAGCAGCAGCAGCGCCGAGACCACGCCGATCAGAAGAAACTTGAGATAGGGGATGCTGAAGACGGAGCCCGGATGAACCTTGATCGCGGTCACGCCCTTCTCCGTGCGGGTGAGGTAGTAGCTGACCGCTTGCCCTGCGCGCACCTTTTTGTGCCCGTCGACCTGGCGTAGTCCGAAATGGACGTCGCGGCCTGCCTCGCGGCCTGCCTCCGCGGGGCGAATGAAGCCGTACCCTTCCTTGGGGTTGATCATCACCACGTAGCCGTGCTGGACCCCGGTGGGCAGCTTCTCCTGGGGCGGCGGCGCTTTGGGCGCCTGTGCGGGTGGCACCTTGTTTTGGCCCGCCGGTGCTGCCTTGGCGGCAGGCGCGTTCTGGGTTGAAGCGGGCTTAGCCGTTGGCGACGGCTTCGTCTCGGGTGGCTTGGCCATGGACTTTGCTCCTGGTGGGGAATCTGCGGAACTGCCGCCATCATACCCCAACGCACCGTCCTCGCCAAGCACGTACGACAGCCCGGGATGCCAGCGTCCCCGGATTAGCCAATTGAGACGGTTTTGGTATAATATCTCTCAAATTCAGTCTAATAATCGTTCCTCAGGACTACACTATGGCACTTTCCTGGCCTTGGGCTCAGCAGACGCTGAAACGTAAGGCGAAAATCGTATGGATCGACTTGGGTGATCTGGGCGACCTCGTCCACCCCGAAGGCGCGCACGAGCAGTGGCAGGACCACGGCCTCGGCCTCCTGCGCACGATCCTCCACCAGAACGGAATTCTGACCGACGTCGTCTCGACGCGGGCAGTGACCAGCTGGGATCAGCTGGCCAAGCAGCTGGTGGGCTATGACATGGCGCTGATGAACGTCCGCAGCTACACGTACCCGTCGGGGCGCAAAGCGGCGCAAGTGTTCAAGCAGGTGAACCCGAACGGGCTGGTGCTGGCGGGCGGGATGCACGCGACGGTGGCGTGGGAGGAGATGCTCGAGGTCCCCGAGTTCGACAAGATCTGCCAGGGCGCAGGCGAGAAGGTCATCGTCGACCTGGTCAAGGACCCGGCCGCGTTTCCGCGGCTGTTTGCGGGCCAGAGCGCCGGGAGCATGGCCGACTGGCCCATGATCGACCGGACGCTGTGGCCGAAGCCCGCCAGCCCCAAGCTCGCCCGCCATTTCAACTGGCCGCTCGAGCCAGAATGCGGCTGGGGCCCGGCGCCCGTTGCCACCATCCTCACGAGCCGGGTCTGCCCCTGGCAGTGCGTCTTCTGCAACGAGAGCTCGTATGTGCCGAACATGGGGCGCAAGCCGGTCGACCAGGTCATCGACGAGCTCAACTACCTCGACAACCACTGGGGTTTGGGTTCGTTCGTGATCCACGACTCGATGTTCTTCCAGAACCCGAGCTGGCTGAAGGAATGGATCGAGAAGTATCCGCGCAAGGCCAACCGGCGCTGGACCTATTGGGCTGCTGCCCGCGCCGACACCGTGCGCCAATGGCCGGACCTGTTCGAGGCGTTGATCAAGGAGACGAACTGGAACCTGGTTTCGATCGGGTTCGAGTCGGGCAGCGACCGGATTTTGCGGCTGCTTAACAAAGAATGCACCGAAGAGGACAACAACTTCGCGATCGACCTGCTAAATCGCCTGGGGGACGAACTCGAAGCGCAAGGCAAGCAGGCCCCGAAGTTCTGGTCCAACATCATGCTGGGCATCCCGGGCGAGCACCCCGAGGACGCTTTCAAAACCATGCGCATGATCAAGCGCATGAAGCGCGTGTTCCCTTCGATCTCGTACTACGCGCCCTACCCCGGCTCAGCGCTCGGCTTCCAACTCATCGCAGAAGGCAAGAGCCTGATGTCGAAGGACAACTACCACCGCTTCCCCGACGACGAGAAGGTGATGGGCGTGGACTACAAGTTCTATCACGAGTTGCTCGCCGGCCGGTACGAGGACGAGGTCAACAAGGAGCTGACGCCGGAAGAGCGGGCCCGCAGTTATTCCGGCCTATACGCCCACGCGTTGACGAAGGCATAGCGACTTACCACAAAGACACGAAGTCACAAAGCTTCACAAAATCTTTGTCTAACTTCGTGTCGTGGTGTCTTTGTGGTGAAAGAACAATCGACATGAGCAGTTTTTCCAGTCCGCACTACATGTACCTGTTCACGCTGAAGAACGGGAAGAAAAAGCTGGCGTACGGCGCATCGCCCGAGGATGCGCTCGACATCCTGCGCATCCGGCTCGGCGAGGCCGAAATGGACGAAATTCTGCCGGACGAGTGGCAGAAGATCAACCAGCGCCAGCTCCAGCAGTACGTGAAGGACCTGGGATAGAATGGAACGCTGATTGAACTGATGTAGCTGATTGCCCTGATTTTCGGATAAGATCATGCGAATCAGTTCAATCAGGACAATCTGCGTTCTATTGCAGTCCATGTCACACCTGGCTCCCGCCCAACTCACTCTCCTTCGCGCGATGCGCGACGGCGCGACGCTCAAGGCCCACCGCGACCTGGACGGCGCCAAAGCGCACCTGCTGCACCCTCTCCATGGCGAACCCGTGCCCGTTCCCGCCCCACTGGTCGAATCGCTGCGCGACCTCGGCCTGATCCAAAGCAACCACAAGTTCCCTGCGGCCACTTACGTCCTTACGGATCGCGCGGTCGAAGTGTTATCATCCTCCTGACGCACCGAAGGCTTGAAGGAGAGAATCTTATGAGCGAAGAGGCCGTGCCTGTCACCCCGGAGTCTCCGGTAACGCTGCGCGAGATCACGCGCGAGACGCTGCGCCCCGTTCTGCAGCTGAGCAAAACCCTCAGCGAGCTGCAACGAACGCATGTTGCCGACAACGCCGTCTCCATCGCGGAGGCCCACTTCGAGCCGCACGCCTGGTTCCGCGGCGTCTATGCCGGCGAGACGCCGGTGGGGTTCGTCATGCTTTATATCGGTCCCGACGACGAGCAGGAGGGAAACCCGACGGTGTGGTTCCTCTGGCGCTTTATGATCGGGGGCGCATACCAGAAGATGGGCTTCGGGCGCAAGGCGCTGGAGCCCGTCTTCGAGCTGGTGCGCGAGCAGGGCGGGCAAGAGCTCATCGTGAGCTGCCACCCGGGGCCGGACGGTCCCGAAGGGTTCTACCGGACCCTTGGCTTCGTGCCGAACGCGAAGTGGTACGACGGGGAGTTGGGGATGGTGCTCCGGCTCGAATAAACCCCACGCTAAGTGCCCGACGCCCCCAAGACGCCGGGCACGTTCGGCAGAACCCTGTTACAATTGCTCTAGTCCTTCTCACACTTCGCTAACACCGCGCCAACACCCCGCTAACACGCTCGTCCTATACTGATCCTGTAACCGAACGAGGACGCGGAGGCACGAGCATGAATTTGAACCGGTATACCCAGCGCGCCCAAGAGGTCATCATGGCCTCGCAGGAGCTCGCGCAATCTAATAACCATTCCCAGATCGAACCGGAGCACCTGCTGCTGGCCCTCCTGCAGCAGGAAGACGGCGTCGCGGGCGAGATCTTGCGCCAGGTGGGCGCGGACCCGGCGACCGTCGCAGGACAGTTGGAGGGCGAACTGGCGCGCCGGCCGAAGGCGTACGGCTCGAACGTGCAGCCCGGGCTGAGCGGCCAGGCTTCGCGCGTGCTGCAGGACGCGTACGCCGAAGCCAGCCAGATGAAAGACGACTACGTCAGCACCGAGCACATCCTGCTGGCGCTTGCAGGTTCGAACGGCGGCAACGTCGCCAAGCTGCTCGGCCGCCTGGGCATCACCCGCGACCGCATTCTCGCGGCGCTGACCGCGATTCGCGGCAACCAGCGGGTGACGAGCCAGAACCCGGAGGCGACGTACAAGGCGCTGGAGAAGTACGGCCGCGACCTGACCCAGGAGGCGCGGCAAGGGCAAGCTCGACCCGGTCATCGGCCGCGACGAGGAAATCCGCCGGACGATCCAGATCCTGAGCCGGCGCACGAAGAACAACCCCGTGCTCATCGGCGAGCCGGGCGTGGGCAAGACGGCCATCGTCGAAGGGCTGGCCCAGCGCATCGTGCGGGGTGACGTGCCGGAAGGGCTGAAGGATAAACGCGTCATTGCGCTTGACATGGGTGCGCTCGTGGCGGGTGCGAAGTACCGCGGCGAGTTCGAGGAGCGGCTCAAGGCCGTGCTGAAGGAAGTGACCGACAGCGCGGGGCAAACCATCCTGTTTATCGACGAGCTCCACACGGTAGTCGGCGCGGGCGCGGCCGAGGGCGCGATGGACGCCAGCAACATGCTCAAGCCCATGCTGGCCCGCGGCGAGCTGCACGCGATCGGCGCGACGACGCTGGACGAGTACCGTAAGCACATCGAGAAGGACCCCGCGCTCGAGCGCCGCTTCCAGCCGGTGCTGGTTGAGGAACCCACCGTCGAGGATACGATTTCGATCCTGCGCGGGCTGAAGGAACGCTACGAGGTCCATCACAACGTGCGCATCACGGACGGCGCGGTGATCGCGGCCGCGACCCTGTCGCACCGCTACATCGCGGACCGCTTCTTGCCCGACAAGGCCATCGACCTGATCGACGAGGCCGCGAGCCGGCTGCGGATGGAGATCACGTCGGACCCGGCCGAGCTGGACGAGATCAAGCGCCGCGCAATGCAACTCGAGATCGAGCGCGAGGCGCTAAAGAAAGAATCGGACGCCGCGTCGAAGAGTCGACTGGAGACGATCGAGCGCGAGTTGGCCGACCTGAACGAAGAGCGCAACACGCTCGACGCCCGGCTGAAGGGCGAGCGCGCGGTGATCGAACGGGTGGCGGCCCTCAAGCAGCAAATGGACGAGACCAAAACCGCAGTGGAGCAGGCGCAGCGGCAGGCGGATTACGGTAAGGCATCCGAGCTCCAGTACGGCAAGCTGGTCGAGCTGGAGCGGCAGAAGCAGGCCGTCGAAGCGGAACTGGCCCAGATGCAGGGCCGCGGCATGCTACTCAAGGAAGAGGTGGGCGCGGAAGAGGTGGCCGAGGTGGTAGCCACCTGGACGCACATTCCCGTGTCCAAGCTGCTGGAAGGCGAAATCGAAAAACTGATCAAGATGGAGGACCGGCTGCACGAGCGTGTGATCGGCCAGGAAGCGGCGCTGAAGGCCGTTGCTGCGGCGGTGCGCCGGGCGCGCGCCGGCCTGCAAGACCCGAACCGGCCCATCGGCTCGTTCATCTTCCTGGGCCCGACGGGCGTCGGCAAGACCGAGCTCGCCCGTGCGCTGGCCGAGTTCCTGTTCGACGACGAGAGCGCGATGATCCGCATCGACATGTCGGAGTACCAGGAACGGCACACGGTCAGCCGGCTGATCGGCGCGCCGCCCGGCTACGTGGGCTACGACGAGGGCGGGCAGCTCACCGAGGCGGTCCGGCGCAAGCCATACAGCGTCGTGCTGTTCGATGAGATCGAGAAGGCGCACCGGGAGGTGTTCAACACACTGCTGCAGATGCTGGACGACGGCCGGCTGACGGACGGCCACGGCCGAACCGTAGACTTTACGAACACGGTCGTCATCATGACGTCGAACATCGGCAGCCAGTACATCAACGATCCGAAGCTGACCGACGAGCAGCGGCGGGACCGGGCGATGGACGCCCTGCGGCAGGCGTTCCCGCCCGAGTTCCTGAACCGGGTGGACGACATCATAGTGTTCCACAGCCTGTCACGCGCCGACCTGGCACAGATCATCCAGGTGCAGTTGAAGCGGCTGCGCAAGATTCTGGTGGGTCAGGGACTGAACCTGGAGCTGAGCGACGCGGCTGTAGTCTTCCTGGCCGAGAAGGGCTACGACCCGACATACGGCGCACGCCCGCTCAAGCGGGCGATCCAGCAGTACGTGCAGGACCCGCTGGCGCTCGCGCTGCTGCAGGGGCAGTTCAAGCGGGGCGACACGATCTTTGCGGACGTGGAGAACGGGCAGATCATCTTCCTGAAGGAGATGGCGAGGGAAAGGGCGGTCGCGTAATGGGGCAAGGCGAGGAGGGACCTGGTATCCCGCGGGAACCAGGTCCCTCCTCGCATAGTTCCGCAGTTCAGGCCCAACTGCGGGCGTCTTTAACGGTGCCCGTACGATTCTTGAACGCTCCTGTCGTACAGTGGGGTTGCACCGAGCGGAAGGTGAGCAAGCGAACGACATGCCGCCCGGCGACTCTGCCGAGGAGTTGTCAAGATGAAAAAGGCAAGCAGGCTGATACTCTTGTGGGTGGTCGTGGCCGGCGTACTGGCGACATCGTTTGTGGCAGCGGGCGCCGCAGGCGGGGCCGGCGGCCAGTTCTTCTTCGACAGCGGCGCACACCGCCCGTTGTCAAAGACTACACACGCGACCACCGTGTTCTTCGGCGACAGTGGGGCCTACCGGCCGGTCACGGCGGGAACGCAGGCGGCCGCCGTGTTTTTCTCGGACAGCGGAGCGCACCGCCCCCTGCCCGGGGCTGCGAGAGCGCCGCTCGCCTTCTATAGCGACAGCGGCGCTTACCGCCTGCACCGTGGATAGACGCCTTCGCCTCAGAAAAAAGGGCCTCACCCGCAAATTGGGTGAGGCCCTGTTGCTATCTGCGTGCCGGATAACAGATCGTGCTACGCCCGCGGCTCAACGCAGTACGTCCACCCGTACGGATCGGGCG
This sequence comes from uncultured Chloroflexia bacterium, assembly GCA_963810095.1. Classification (GTDB taxonomy): domain Bacteria; phylum Chloroflexota; class Anaerolineae; order CG2-30-64-16; family CG2-30-64-16; genus JALOOB01. Next base: position 783,334 of record CAWEMM010000006.1, read on the forward strand.
CGCGGCCGTACTGGATATCGGTCAGCGCCCCGTACAAGTGCTTGGCCACCGGCCCGCTCTCGTTGTTGTTGATGATTACCGCATCCTTCTCGTCGCCCAGCTTGCCCACGGGTGCGATGACGGCTGCCGTGCCGATGCCGAACACCTCGGTGATGCGACCCCCGCGGATGTCTCGCAGCACCTCGCTGATGTCCAGCTTCTCCTCGCTCACCGTGTAGCCCAGGTCGGGCGCAAGGCGCAGCACGGAGTCCCGCGTGATGCCGGGCAGGATGCTGCCCGAGAGCGCGGGCGTGGCGATGTGCTTGCCCTCGTAGACGAAGCCGATGTTCATCGCGCCGACCTCCTCCACGTAGCGGTGCTCCACCGCGTCGAGCCAGCATACCTGCTGGAACCCGAGCGCCCGCACCTGCTCCGCGACATAGAGGCTGGCCGCGTAGTTGCCGCCCGTCTTCGCTTCCCCCGTGCCGCCCAGCACGGCCCGCACCTTCTCGCGTGACACGTACACCGCCACCGGGTTAAAGCCCGTCGCGAAGTACGGCCCGGTGGGGCCGGCAATGACGAAGTGCAGATAGCTTTTGCTGGCGTGCACCCCGAGGCCGACGTCGTTGGCGATCATCGTCGGACGGATGTAGAGCGAGGACTCCGGTCCTGCGGGCACGGCTTCGTGCACCACGCTGACCAGTTCGGCGATGGCTTCCAAGTGGTCTTCCTCGTCGGTGACGGCCATCGCCATCCGCTGCGCCGAGCGATTGAAACGCGCGCAGTTCTCCCACGGCCGGAACAGGTTGATCTTGCCGTCAGGCCGCCGGTAGGCCTTAAGCCCCTCGAAGATCTCCTGGCCGTAGTGGAAGACCATCGCCGCGGGGTCCATCATAAACGGCTCGTACGGGCCGATTCGGGCGTCGTGCCAACCCCTCTCAGGGGTGTACTTCTGGCTGAACATGCGATCCGCGAAGTATTTGCCGAACGGCAACTGCGCGGGGAACGGTTTCTGCTCGCCTGCTGCGAGCGCTTGAATCTGGATTTGCACGCTCTCCTCCCCCTTGATGGTGTGCGAGCATGGGAGCAACCGCTGCGCGCTTGCGCTCGCATATGTCGCAGGCGCATCATACACCGTCCGCGCCTCCGCAACAATTGCGGGCCGCACGACGTTGGAGTAGACGGCGCGCTGCCGGCCAGACCCCGAAGGTTGCGCCACCTGGATGGCGGCCGAAACCTTCGGGGTCTCAGGATGCGCATGAGGAGGAAGCGGAGTGAAATTGACGATAGCTACGGCAGGCTCGCGCGGCGACGTGCAGCCCTACGTCGCGCTTGGCTTGGGTCTGCAAGCCGCCGGACACGAAGTCAAGATCGCGGCGGACCACCAGTTCGAAGGCTTTGTGACAGGGCATGGGTTGTCGTTCGCGCCGCTTAGCACGGACAGCCGTTCCGCGTTCTCCGACTGCGTCGAACACCGTGACAATCCCGCGGGCATGCTGCGCTGGCTCAGGGCCCACTACACGCCCGACCGGACCTACTTCGAGGATCTGCTCGCCGCACTGCGCGGCAGCGACGGGGCCCTCGTCGCATTTCTCGCGTTCCCCGCCGTCCACGTGGCCGAAGCACTCGGCATACCCTGGCTCGGCGCGTTCCTGCAGCCCTGGACCCCGTCGCGCTCGTTTAGCTGGGCCCTGCCCATGCAGCTTCCCGGCTGGATTCCCGAGCAGGTGCGTGGGGACATTCACTGGTGGAGCGGACGCTCGGCGAGCGCGCTAATGCTGCGAGCGATGCGCGAAGCGGTGGACGAAGGACGGCGGGACGTGCTCGGCTTGCCGCCGACCCGGTTGGACGACTACGTGGCCTTCGGCTCCGACGACACGCCGGTCATCTATGGCTACAGCCACCACCTGGTGCCCGAGCAGCCGGCGTGGACGCCGCGCCAGCGGGTAACCGGCTTCTGGTTTCTCGAGGACAACGGCTGGGAACCGCCGGCGCGGCTGGAGGGATTTCTCGCGGACGGTGAGCCGCCGGTGGTGATCGGCTTCGGCAGCATGGCCGACTGCAACGCCGAGCACACCCTCTCGATCGTGCTCGCCGCGCTCGACGGACTGGGGCTGCGCGGCATCCTGCTCGGTGGCTGGGCCGGGCTGGGTGAGGGTCAGAATCTGCCTTCTTCTGTTCTCGCGCTCGACGAAGCACCCCATGACTGGCTGCTGCCGCGGGTCGCGGCCATCGTGCATCACGGAGGCGCCGGTACGACCGCAGCCGCGCTGCGGGGCGGGATAGCCTCGGTGACCGTGCCCTATTTTGGGGACCAACCCTTTTGGGGGCGACAGGTGCACGCGCTCGGGGCCGCGGCCGCGCCGGTCAAGCGCAGCCGGCTGACAGCCGAGCGCCTCGTGCGGGCGCTGGGGGAAACGCTGGCGCCCGAAAAGCGCGCTTGCGCGGCCCGGGTCGGCGCTAAGATCAGGGCGGAAGACGGGGTGGGCCAGGCGGTAGAAGCGGTGGAGGAACTATTAGGATGGTAAACCTTGCGGACTGGGAAAACCTCGGAGGCGTGGCAGACCCCCGAGGCTAACCCCGGAATTCCGGACCTAGCCGCCGCCATGGGCGTCCTTCGACTGCGGCTTGCCAGCTTAGCGGGCGCCTCCGCTCAGGATGCCTCCCGTCCATTGGGAATTCCTGCGCATCATCCTACATTTCCAGTGCGCGCTTCACCTGCTCGACCGCAGCCATCTCCAGGGGATCGACGCGCGTGCCGCCAAATCCGAACGTGGAGCCCTCTTTTGCGCGTTGGGCAACATACTCGCACATGGCGACAATCGCCAGCTTCACCTCGGCCGCCTGATCGGGCGCGGCCTTCTGCTGCAGCAACTCGGCGGCCTGGCCGCAGCGGTTGAGCGCTGCCAGCTTGAAGTCGTCGTACGTCTTCTGCGTGGGGTCCTGCCTGAACTGCGGGTACAACCCTTCGGCCTCCATGCGCGTCTCGTCGCTCACGAGCGCCTGCACGAGTGGGTTGGCCGGATAGCGGGTGGCCGCCTCTTTCAGACCCTCGGTGATGGCCTGAAACTCGTCCCGAGTCCCGCCCGACCCGCTGTACTTCGTGATCGCAACCGTTGCGCCCGCGAGAACGGCCGCGCGGCGCAGCAGGGTCAGATCGTCGCTCGACAATTCAAGTTCTTGCATCAAATCCTCACTGGTAATGAGAAGTGCGTGCCCCGATAGTGGCATCGAGGATTGTATCGAAACGGCGCCCGTAAGCAGGCAGCAATGTTACAAAGCGGTTCAGCAAGGGCGACGCATGCTCCGTCATTCACACAAAAATTAGAATCATCTTCATACTGCTACAAATGGATGTGCGAATACAGGCAGCGGCGGGCGTGTGGGAGTATCCTAAGGGCACTGCCGGCAGTAAGATTAACAAGTCGGGGAGGTGCACAGCCTATGATGCAGAATCTGCAAGGCAAGCGCGTTGCGATTCTTGTCGAGAACGGCTTCGAGCAGGTTGAGATGACCGAACCCCGTAAAGCACTAGAACAGGCAGGCGCACGGACCGAACTGGTCTCGCCGTCTGCGGGCAAAGTCAAGGGCTGGAATCACACCGAGTGGGGTGACGAGTTCCAGGTAGATGTTCCCCTGGATCGGGCGAACGCCAAGCAGTATGATGCCCTTCTCTTGCCTGGCGGGGTCATGAATCCCGACAAACTTCGCATGAACGCAACGGCCGTGCAGTTTATCAGGTCGTTTGTTCAGGAGGGGAAGCCGATCGCGGCGATTTGCCACGGCCCGTGGACCCTCATCGAGGCCGGAGCGGTGCGAGGACGCAAAATGACCTCGTATCCGTCCATTCAGACCGACTTGAAGAATGCAGGCGCCGACTGGGTCGACCAGGAAGTCGTCGTCGACCAGGGCTTGGTAACGAGCCGGAACCCGAACGACATTCCGGCGTTCAACCGAAAGATGATCGAGGAATTCGCCGAGGGCATCCACCAGAAGCAAGCAGCTTTCCGGTAAACAGGAAATCTCTCCGGTAAGAGGATGTCTGCGTTAGTGATGCACGATGCGTCAGTACGAGCGGAGTGCAAGGTGTGAGCCCGAAGGCTGATGCGGCGATCGTTCCAGCCGGGAGCAGTGTCCAGGCCGGAACGGGGAGCGTATGAAAGACAACACGGTGACCTCCTGAGAGGGCTGCTCAACGGCAGCTTCTCAGGAGGTCTTGCGTTTAAGAGCCGTCAGGGCACGTTCACGACGGCGGTCATGTTCCACAGCAGCCGCGGGTCGGGGTTCTGCAGCTTGACGATCGCCGTGTAGGTCATATCGCCCAACTTCTTCTCGCCCTTTGGCTGCACCCGCTCCACAGTGCCCTTCAGTTCGAGGCCCGGCACGGCGTCGAACGTGATCCGCACGTCCTGGCCCGGCTGCACTCGGACGACATCCAGCTCGCTCAGGTCGTCGGTTTCCACCTGGAACCCGCTCAGGTCGCCCACCTCGGCCACCGGCGCACCGGGCGTCACCTGTTCTCCCTGCCGCACGTTCAAGACGGCAAGAGTGCCGCCAAAAGGCGCTCGCAGCTCAGTGTCGTTCAGCGCCGCCTGTGCCTGGCGCAGGCCGGCTTCGGCCTGGGTCACCGCGGCGTCCGCGGCCGCGATTTCCTGCCGGCGTGCGCCGGCCTTCAGCAGGTCCACTTGTGCCTGGGCCTGGCGAACGGCGGCTTGCGCACCAGCCAGCTCGGCCGCGGTCGCCGGATCCATCGCCTTATCCGAGCCCTGCCTGCGCCTGCTTGACGGCAGCGCTTGCCTGGGCCACCTGGTCCGGCTTGGGGGGCGCATTCACCTCGTCCCAGCGCGCCTTGGCGGCGTTGTATGCGTTGGTGGCTTGCTCCAACTGAAGGCTCTGCGGCAGCATGGCTACGGTGGGCTGATCCTTGACCCTGTCGTACGCGGCCTGGGCATTCCGGAGCGCAGCCTCGGCATTCGCCAGGTCGGCCTGCACCGAGATCTTGGTGTTCTCGTCCGCACCCTTATAGACCCGGGCGTATGCTGCCTGCGCCGCCTGGAGGCTGGCACGAGCCGCCGCCAGGTCGCCCTGCCGGCTGCCTTCCTGCAGCCGCGCTACGCCGGCCTTAGCCGCATCCAGCCCCGCCTCCGCGGCCGCGATCTGCTCGGCCCGCGCGCCGGCCTTAAGCGTATCCAGCTGCGCCCGCGCGGCCGCCACCGCGCCCTCGGCCTCTGCGACCGCGGCCTGCTGCCGCTCGTTGCGCAGCCGCAAGATGACCTGGCCCGCGCTGACCGGCTGGCCCTCCTGCACCAGGATCTCAGAGACGATCCCGCCTGCCGCCATGCTTAAGGCCGCATGCTGAACGGGCGCCAGGATGCCCTTGGCCACGATCGCGCGGCTTTCTGCCGCTGCCGCGGCCTGCGCCTCCGGCGCAGTGGTGGCGGCTGCCGCGGGGGCCGGCGCTTGAGCCGCGCGGTCCTGAGCCAGGACGGCCACGGCGCCCAAGGTCAAGCCGGCGATCACCAGAACGGCCACGACGGCCACGGCTATCTTGCGATGCTTCTTCATAACGTACTCCTTAGCGCGCGGGAGAGCAACAGGACCCAACCCTACCCGCGGCGCACGATTTCATCCACAATCAGGCCATCGGCCAGCACCACCGTGCGTGATGCACGTTCAGCCAATTCGTCGTCATGGGTGACCATGACGATCGTCTTGCCGGCAGCGGCCAGGCTCTCGAACAGCGTGAAGACCGTCTCCGCCGACTGCGTGTCGAGGTTGCCGGTGGGCTCGTCTGCCACGACAATTGCCGGGTCGTTTGCCAGCGCCCGTGCGATGGCCGCACGCTGCTGCTGCCCGCCCGAAACCGTTGCCGGGAACTTGTGCCCGTCTTGGGCCAGCCCCACTTGCTCGAGCAGGTGGAACGCCCGGTCGTAGCGCTCGCTGGGGCGGTACAGCCGGGCCAGGTCCATGGGCAGCATAACGTTCTCGGCGATGGTCAGGGTTGGCAGCAGCTGGAAGAACTGGAACACGATGCCCATCGTTCGCCCGCGCCACTCGGCCATCTGCCCTTCGTTAAGCTGGCGCACGCGGCAGCCCGCCACCACGATTTCGCCGTCAGTCGGGTGATCGATCCCGGTGAACATGTTGATCAGGGTCGACTTGCCGCTGCCCGACTTGCCCACCACCGCAATGAACTCGCCCGGGGCCACTTGCAGATCGATGCCCTTGAGCGCCGGGAAGGGACCCACCGGGGTCTGGTAGACCTTCGTCAGGCCGCGCAGGTCGATCATGGGGGTCGACGAATCACGGGCTGGCCCACGGTCGATCATCGGGCCTCCCCCACGGCGTGCTTGAAACCTTCGACGTCTGCCAGACCTCGCAGGTTTTCGTCCACGATCTTCCCGTCCGCGATGCGGATTCGCCGGTTTGCCCGGGCCGCCAGGTCGCGGTCATGCGTCACCAGCAACACCGTCTTGCCCTCGTCCACCAGGCTCGTGAACAACTCGAACATTTCTGCGGTGGTCTTCGAATCGAGATTGCCCGTCGGCTCGTCGGCCACGAGCAGGGCCGGGTCGTTGGCCAGGGCCCGCGCGATGGCCACGCGCTGGCGCTGGCCACCCGACACGGCCGACGGCAGCTTGTCCGCGTGTTCCACGATGCCCACCCGATCGAGCAGGTGCAGCGCACGCTCGCGGCGCTGGCGCGGGCCGCCGAACAAACCCGCGAAGTCCATCGGCATCATGACGTTTTGCGCGCATGACAGCATCGGCAGCAGCTGGAAGAACTGGAATACCACGCCCACCGTCCGCCCGCGCCACGCGGTGACCTGGTCCTCATTCATCGCCTGGACGGCCTTATCGCCCACCCAGATCTCGCCGGCGGTCGGCCGGTCGATGCCGGTAATCATGTTTACCAGGGTCGATTTGCCCGCGCCGGATTTGCCCACGATCGCCAGGAATTCGCCCGCTCCGACGTTCAGCTCGACGCCCTTAAGCGCGTAGAAATCGCCGGCCGGAGTCCGGTAGGCCTTCCGCAGATCTTTCACCCGGATCAGCGGCGACGTCAGCGCACCCTTCACAATCGTGTCATTCATATGCCAATACTTCCCGCACCGTCAGGCGCACGGCATTGCGGGCGGGCGCCAGGCTCGCCACTGCTGCAATCGCCAGCAAGACGACGAACCAGACGAACGCGCCCAGGATCGAGTAGTGGTACTGGAGCGGGATCTTGATCAGGGCCAGGCCCAACTGGGCGCTGAAGAGCGGCGCGAGGCCCAGCGAGATCAGCGCGCCAATCAGCCAACTGATGACGGCCATCGCGATGCCCTCGGCCAGCACGATCTGCCGCACCGAGGCGTTGGACGCGCCGATCGCCCGCAGCACGCCTACCTCACGCACGCGCTCCATCATGTTGATGCTCATGGTCGTCGTCAGGCCCAGCCCGCCGACGGCCGCCAGCAGCAGCGCCATCAGGATCAGAAATGCGACCACGATCGTGAACAGCAGGTTATTCTGCGTCTGCGTCACGGCCGCAGTCTGCGTGTCATTCACCTTCAGGCCGCGGCTGTCGAAGTACGAGCGGAGGCGAACCGCCATCTCGTGCTGGCTCAGCCGAGACGCCGGGCGCCATGCTCACCTGCACCCGATTGCCCTGGCCCGCAGCGCGGGTCGCATACGCGTAGTCGTCACGGGTCACGTAGACCGCGGGCCCGCGCGACTCCGTGCTCACGATCCCGGCAATGTGCCAGGTGGCCTTGCGGTCGTTGATGTCGAGCACCACGTCGCCGCCGACCCGCAGGTCTTTCTGGTCGTCGGCCAGGTCCGAGTTGATGACGACCGAGTTGGGCGTGCCCGCAGCCGCGGACAACCACTGCCCCGAAATCACCTCGGGCTCCATCATGCGGGTGTCGGGCGGCACGGCAACCACCCGGAAGGGATTGCTCTTCGTGTCGTCCGCACGAACGCGGGTTGCGCCGCCCATCGACCACACTTCCACGGTCCCGACATCGGGCACCTCGCGGGCCGCACTTTCGAGGCGGGTAACGAGGTCGGGGTGTTCCATTTCCACGGAAACGTCGTAGCGGTGGAAGCGCATGAACGAGTCGAGCGTCGCATTCACCGACGCGCGCACGCTGATCACGGAGATGAACAGGGCCGTGCCGAACACGAGCACGATCAGCGTCTGCACGAGGCGGCCCTTGTGGCGCAGCGTGTTCCGGGTGGCCAGAAGCACCGGCCGCTGAATCCGCCACACCCGCTGGACACGGTCGAGCACCCGCTCGACGATGCTGCGCCCGTACGCCTCGCCGCCGATGCCGACGTCGTTCAATGCCTGGTGCGTGGTAATGCGGGTGCCGCGCAGCACGGGTGCCAGGCCCGCCACCAGCGGCAGCAGCAGCCCGATCGCGGCCTGTGCGGCCAGCAGCGGCAGGGGGATCGCGTAGTTCAGGACGCGCACGTTAAGTAACGGCTCGACCAACTGGCTCATCAACAGGCGGGCGGTCAACGCCGCGAGCGGCAGCGAGATCACGACCGCCAGGAGACCGTAAATCAGCACGGTCGCGAGGTAGAGCACCATGATCTGGCCCCGCCGCGCGCCGATCAGCTTCATCACGCCGATCTGGGGCACCTGCTGCGTGATCAGGGCCGACATGGCGTTGACGACGAGAAAACTCGACAGCAGCAGAATGACCAGGCCAAACGCAGTGAGGATCAGCACGACGCTGCCGATAAAGGGGTCGGCCCGGCTCTCGGTGATCACTTCGCGGCTGTAGACCTCTCGCCCAGAATCCTTGAGCTGCGCCTCCACCTGGTCGAGCGCCGCGCCGATGTGCGCCTTGTCGTGGCTGGGCTCCGTGGCCCGGATAAGCATCTCCGTGTGTGTCGCCGGGTAGCCGAGGCCCTGGAGGGTTTCCGGCGTGACGTACAGCGTCGCCGCGCCGGCGAGGGTGGGGCTGAAGCGCTGGCCGTCATGCACGGCGCCGACGAGGCGGAGCGTGCGGGTGGCGTCGTTGTTCAGCTCGACCGTGAGCTCGTCGCCGAGCCTCGCTTGCAGGCTGGCGAACGACGCGCCCTCGACCAGGGTCTCACGGCGCTGCGGCGGGTATGCGCCGCTCAGTGGGACAAATGCGTCGACGGTCAGCTTCTCAAAATCGGGGATCGCGACGATTTCGACTTCTTGCGGGGTCCCGTCTGGGCGCAGAACGCGCCCGGAAACCGTGGAGCGGGCCTCGGCGCCCGCAACCAGGGGCAGCCGCGCGATGCTGTCCGCCAGGTCCTTTTCAAACGGGGCGGTGTGGACGACGGCAGACGCCATGAGCGCGCCGACCTGGTCCTGGCGGTACTCGCGCACCAGGATCTCTCGGGTGTTCAGCACCACGCCCACCGCGTACACGCCCACTGCAATCGCCAGCGCTACAACCAGCGTCCGCCCACGGTGTTCCCAAAGATCAAGCAGGACTTTCGTCCATGGTGTCGTCAGCACGATACGAAGCTAGCCGGTAACATGAAACGCGAAATAAGCGACGCCAAGGCGCCGCACGATGTACTATAGGCCCGAGAGTGTCATGCGCGGAAGTGACACCTGTCATGCCTGTGTCAGGCGGGGGTGCTGGCACCGCAAGATGCGCGGCCGGCAATTGGATACCCGTGCGGCCACTCGAGCGCAGTTTTGCGGCGAGCAGCCCGGGGCGGGACAGGCCCGGTGCCGCCCCGGGCGTTTACGCCGCCACATGCCCGCCGTGCTATACTCCCCCCATGCAGACCACCGCGCCCGAGCCCGGCTTCGTCCCGGCTTACCGGTTCTTTGTCGTGATCCGCATCCTGTTCTGGATGGCGGTGGGCCCGGTGCTGCTCCTGCTCCAGCTTGCCGGCGACCCGACGCTGACGGCCGACCCGGTCCAGGGCGAACGGCTGATCCGGGCGCTCTCGCTGCCGAACGTATTGCCGCTCGTCGCCCTCGACTTCATCCTGCTCGCCCTCCTGATTTGGCCAAAGGCGCAGGAACTGGGGCGCTGGTTCGTCCCGCTCACGCTGGCACTCGGCCTCATCCCCCTGCTCGTCGGCTACTACCTCTGGCCGGCTATCAACCCGCTGCAGTCGCCGTTCGTGATGTTCTTCTTCGTCACCGCCGTGCTGGTGGCGTGGGAGTACAAATACCGCTACCTGTACGTGTACGTATTTGCCATCACGCTGTACCAGACCCTCGTTTCGCCGTGGTACGGCAATGTGCCGTGGACGGTGCCGGGGGGCTTCCTCGTGCTGCAAGCGGTGATGATGCTGCTCGTCGGGTCAGTCGTCGCCACGATGGTCACGGTGCAGGCCGCCCAGCGGGCCGAGCTCGCCGACGCGTACTGGCGCCAGGCCGCCGACAACGAACGGCTGCAGCAGTACGCGGCAACCCTTGAAGAGCTGTCGATCACCCGTGAGCGCAACCGCCTCTCCCGCGAACTGCACGACACGCTGGCCCATTCTCTGAGCGCCGTGACCGTCCAAATCGAAGCAGTGCGCTCGCTGTGGGATAAGCAGCCGCAAAAAGCGCACGACATGCTGGAGAAGGCGGATGCGACCGCCCGTACCGGCCTGGCCGAAGCCCGCCGCGCGCTCCAGGCGCTGCGCGCGTCGCCGCTGGAAGACCTCGGCCTCGCCTTGGCGCTCCAGGAGCTCGCCCAGAGCGCGGCCGACCGCAGCGGGGCCCGCCTCGAGCTGCGCGTGCCCGACGCCTTGCAAGGCTGCTATCCGAACAGCGTCGAACAGAGCGTCTACCGTATCGCTCAGGAAACCCTCGAAAACGCGGTGCGCCACGCGGCCGCGTCGACGATCGGGGTGGAACTGCGCGAGGCGGAGAACGAACTAACCCTTTGCGTGCAGGATGACGGCGAGGGGATGGACGCCGGCTCGCTGGACGAGGCGTCGGAGGGTGGGCTGGGCATACGCGGGATGCAGGAGCGGGCGGCCCTCATTGGCGGCAGGCTGGAGATCGACAGCGCGGCGGGTTCGGGCACGCGGGTCACCCTGGCCGTGCCGGTAGAAAGAACAACGGATGATCCGTGTCTTGATTTGTGACGATCAGACCGTCGTACGCGACGGCCTGGAAGCGATCCTGAGCACCGACGACGAGATCGAAGTCGTCGGGGTGGCGCGGCACGGCCAGGAAGCGCTCGACCTCGCGGCCCAGCGGCAGCCCGACGTGGTGCTGATGGACCTCAAGATGCCCGTGCTGAACGGGGTGCAGGCAACCGAGCGACTGCGCAAAAATTGGCCGGGGGTCCGGGTGCTTGTGCTGACCACCTACGCGGATGATGCTTGGGTGCTCGACGCCGTGCGAGCGGGGGCCTCGGGCTACCTGCTGAAGGACACCCGCCGAGAGGATTTGCTGGTTGCCATCAAAGGGACGGCGGCAGGCAAGACGTACCTCGACCCGTCCGTGGCCGGGAAGGTCGTGCGCCAGGTGGCTGCGCCGCCCGAGCCGCCAGGGCAGCTGGGCGAGCCGCTGACGGAGCGGGAGCTTAGCATCTTAGGGCTGATCTGCCGGGGCTACAGCAACCCTGAGATCGCCCAACAGCTCCACCTGGCCGCCGGCACTGTCCGCAACTACGTGAGCAGCATCCTGCAGAAGCTGGAGGTCGAAGATCGGACGCAGGCCGCCGCCGTCGCCTACCAGCGCGGCCTCATCGACCCTCCTGGAAAACGACCCTAACCCCAAACCCACCGGGGCGCGCAGGCCGGCAGAGCGTCATCAGCGGAGCGTCGTGTCAAGGTGGCGCTATACTTGCGAGCTAAAGCTCGCACTACATGCACATCCGCCGGTTGGGATTAGACCTTCACCCCGCGCGGCTGGACAACGAGGGATGAAACAGGACACTGATTGAACGGATTTGACTGATTATCACGATCTTGTTAGCGAAAGACAATGCGGATCAGTTCAATCAGTTAAGTCAGCGTCCTATTTCAGATCAGGTTAGGGCAGCACCCCTTCCCGATACACCTGCAGCGCCTGGCGCAGGAAGCCTTCATCCAGCGTGCCCATGGGCGTCGGGGTCTCGAGGATGCGGCGAGGGATGCGGACACCCGCGAGGTCAAAACCGCACGCGCGCTTGAAGTCGTGCTTCAGCCGCAAGGTTTCCTGGCCGATGCGCGCCAGGTCCTCGGCCGACGCTTCCACGCCCGACACCTCGAGCGCGGCGCTGGACCAGCTCGGGGGTGTACAGGTTGCGGGCGAACAGGCAGATGACCAGGCTGTTCAGCACCTGGCGCCAGCGCTCCTCAGTCACCAGCTCCCGGCCAATATTGTCGGGCGTCAGGCTGCCGTTTGCGCCCGCCACTCGGGCGGAGGCCGCCTTCTGGTCGAGCGCATAGCCCGCGTTGTCGAGGTGGCTGTGGCGCGCGCCGGCCAGGTAGCCAACGTAGCAGGCGGGGCCGGTGTGGTAGCCTGCCATCTCGTTGCCGCCCATCGCCAGCGCATAGTCGGCGCCCCCGTAGTGCTGGCTCGCATACTCCGCGCCCCTCGCGAGGGCCGCATAGAAGTCGTTCGGCTGGCTGACGATCCGCTCCGCCGCCTTCACAAATGTCGTGTAGTCGCCCCAACCCAGCGCCAGGCCGTCCGTCTCCCGCGTGCTGATCGCGCCCCGCTCCAGCGCTTCGGTCGCCCAGGCCAGCGAGCAGCCCATGCTCATCACGTCCAGGCCGAGCGCGTCGGCCGTGTCGAGCAGGCGGAACATCTCGCGGGTGTCGTGGCTGCCATCCTTGCCCCCCAGCATCGACCCCACTGCAAAGACCGGCTCGTGGTCGTAGGCGATCATGTTGGTTTTGTAGAAGTACGGCTCGTCTGGGTAGGGGAAGCGCACCGCGGCCAGGTGGATGCAGGCCACCGGGCAGTGCGTGCAGGCAAGGCGGCGGCCCAGGTACTCTTCTGCCAGCCGCTCGGCCGAGATGGCGGCCGCGGCCTCGTAATGACCGGACTGGAGGTTGCGGGTGGGCAGCCCGCCCATCGCATCCAGCGGCAAGACGTTGACCGCCGTGCCGAGTTCGTGGTACTTCTTGAACAGGGCGCTCTCCGTGGTCGCCTTGTAGATCTCGTCGTAGGTCTTGCGATACAGCCGCGGGTCCGATACGGGCAGCGAGCGGACGCCCGAAACCACGATGCCCTTAAGCCGCTTACTGCCGAAAACTGCCCCCAGCCCCAGCCGGCCAAAGTGCCGGTAAGTCTCGGTGATCACCGAAGCGTAGCTGACACACTTCTCGCCAGCGGGTCCGATGCGCATGATGGTACGCATCCCCGCGCCCGCCTCGCGCTCGCGTATAATCGATCCCGCAGCGTACGCGCTGTGCATGCCCCACAGGGCCCGGGCATCCCTGAAATGCACCTTGTCGCCTTCGATGACGAGGTAGACGGGCGACGAGCTGGCGCCGCGGACCACGATGGCGCCGTAACCGGCCATGCGAATCGCCACCGCGCTGCGGCCGCCCGCGTGGCTTTCCCCGAGGTTTCCCGTGTGCGGCGACTTGAACATCGCGATGGTTTTGCTCGCCATGGGGAACAAGCCCGACAGCGGACCCACGGCCAGGATAATCGGGTTCTCGGGCCCTAGGGGGTCTGCCCCGTCTGGGCACTCTTCTTGCAGCAGCCGGCTAGCTACCCCCACCCCGCCCAGGGCGCCGCCTGCGGCCGGGTCAAACAGGTCGGGCCGGCGCACAACGCTGGCGCGGCGCTTAGTCAGGTCGATGATCAAGACCCGGTCGAGCGAATCACTGGCCAACATAAACCACCTCTTCCTTCTGCGGTGCCAGTTCCTTCAATTCCAGCACCCCGTAGGGGCAGTAGTCGACGCAGTAGCCGCAGCCGGTGCAAATCGCCGGCTTCTCGTGGCTGCTGTCCCAGATCGGTGCCCCAAACGGGCACGCGCCCACGCAGTTGTGGCAGCCGATGCACAGCTCCGTGTGCAGCCGGACCCCGCCTTCGGGACGCACTTCCAGCGCGTCCACGGGACACACCCGGGCGCACGACGGATCTGCGCACGCCCGGCACGCAATGACGACGAAGCCCTTGCGGATGCCGCCCGCGGAGCGGACCCAAATCCCGGTGCCCAGCACGCCACCCACGCCCGGCCGCCGCGCGCAGGCGAACATGCACAGCTGGCACCCCACACACCGGTCCGCATCGTTAACATACAAACGTTTGGGCATTTTCGAACCCCTTCCCGCGCACCTGGCTATCCTTCGTTTGCATATTAAGTGAAATCCTTCACGTAGTCTATGATGCAGATCAGACTTCGTGTCTTTTTACACGATTGGAAGCTAAAGAAAGAGCCTGGCAGACTGCTCCGCCAGGCTCTTTTCCGGTGACAGCGGGCGCTAGAGCGCGGCCCAGCCCATCTCTTCGATGGCGGCGAAGATGTCGTTCGCCGAAATCATGCCCACGATCATGCCCCGCTCGTCTGACACGGGCAAGTGATGCACGCCCTTCTCTTTCATGAGGAGCGAGCAATCCTTGAGCGACATGTCGGGCTGGGCGCAGATGACCGGCGCGGTCATGATCTCGCTGACCAGCGTGGTTTTCGGGTCGCGTTCCACGCCCGCGATCTTGTCTCGAATGTCGGTTGCGGTCACGATGCCGAAGTCGCTGCCGGAAAGAGCGACCATGAGGCTGTGGATGTTGCGGCGGCGCATCAACGTGAGCGCCTGCGCGACGGTCGAATCGGCGTCGATGAAGATCACCGGACTGCTCATCCATTCGCGTACGATCTGGCCCATCTCATCCTCCGCTAAACCGCATTGTGAAACTAGTCATTAGCCCTGAGACTATCATATTCGCCCACGAAAAGCAACGCCCACCCCTCTAATCGGACCAAGGGCGGCGGCACTTCTTCATTGCGCCCCAACTCCCCTGGCCCCGCGCTAACGGAACACGGGCTCCCGCACCTCGGCCGGCCAGATGCGGACAAGATAATGCGGGTAACCCGGCGGCTCCAGCGCGTAACACGGATGCCGCCAGGCCTCGGCAAACAGCGCGATGTGCTTGTCGTCGCCGGGCTGGCTGATGAGCGTGTCCGCCCGGGTCAAGTTTGTCGTGACCAGGACGATCTCACCATCGCTCAGGCGGAAGCGACTCATCACGTGACCCTCCTCCGTCAGCGCGCGGAACTCGTTCTTGCGCCGCTCGCGCGCCGGCAGATCGCCCCAATCGCCGCTGACATGCCGGCCAAGCAGGGACTGGGGCGTGACCTCGTTGAACTCCATCGCACGCAACGCATCCGCAGTAGCAAGGACGTCGCCCGGGTGGAATAGAATCTTTGGCATCGACTCCCTTTTCCCGTGTGCGCACCTGCGCACTGATTAAAATATGCGCCGTCAAGGGGCGCAAAGAACTTTATTATACAGGAGGTTGTCAAGAGTAGGGGCGGGGCATTGAACGCGGATGGTCCACGTCCAACGCCTCGCCCCTAAAAACCGGCCTTGCGCCGCGGTAGTTACGCGTGCAGCACGGCCCCTACTTCCCGCTCCAGCCGTGCGACGATTTTCTGCCGCGCCTTTGCCGTGTCCTCGGCCGTCAGCGTGCGGTCAGGCGCCTGGAACGTCAACGAGTAGGCCAGGCTCTTCTTGCCGGCCGGCACTTGACCCCCGCGATAGACGTCGAACAGCCGCACATCGACCAACAGCTTCCCGCCCGACTGGCGGATGAGCGCCGCGACCTGCCCGGCCGGGACCGCCTCGTCGACAATGAGCGCCAGGTCCTCGAACACCGCAGGCTGAGAAGAGAACGCGTCCATCTCCTGCTTCGCGCCCCATCCTGCCACCAGTGCCTCCAGGTCGAGTTCCATCACCGTCACGGGCAGGTTCGGGATATCGAAACTGGCCCGCACCTGGGGGTGCAGCTCGCCGATGATCCCGACCTCCGTCCCGTGGACCAGCACCCGCGCTGTCCGGCCCGGATGGAGTGCGGGGTGGCTTCCGCGTTCCCACACGACATCCTCCACGCCCAGCCGGGCGATCAGTGTCTCGAGCACGCCCTTCAGGTCGAAGAACCCCATTGTGTCGGCGTCGTGCTTGAGCCACGTGCCGCCCTCTCGGGGGCCGGCGAGGAGCGCGGCAACGCGCCTCGGCTCAGCAGGTAGCTCTTCGTCGGGCCGCGGCAGGTAGACCCGGCCCACCTCGAAGATGCCCACCCGCTCGACGAAGCGCAGATTTTCCTGCGCCGTCTCGAGCAGCGACGGCAGCAGGGTCACGCGCAACTGCCCGCGCTCGACCGTCAGCGGGTTGAGCACGGTTACATGTGGCGCTTGGGGCAGGCCGAGCTTGGCCTCGTCACGCACGTCGATCATCGAATAGGTGATCACCTCGTCCAGCCCGCAGCCGACCAGGACGTCGCGCACCTTCTCTTCAGCTTCCAGCCGCACGTTGCGCTGCGTCTGGGGTAATTCGTCCTGCAGCAGCGTGGCCGGCAGCCGGTCGTAGCCGTAGATGCGCCCGATCTCTTCCACCAGGTCGGCCGGGATGTTGACGTCCTGGCGGTGCGTCGGGACGCCCACGCTCAGGCACGCGCCAGACCGGTCAACCGTGAACTCGAGCGCCTCGAGGATGCGGACCATGTCGGCCGCGGCGAGGTCGATGCCTAGCAGGCGGTTTGTGTAGACCGGATCCAGCTCGATCTGCTTCGGCTCCGGCTGGCCGGGATAGCCGTCGCCATACACCGGCCGGGTCTTGCCGCCTGCCAGCTGTTCGAGCAGCTCGCACGCCCGCGCCAGCGCCTTCACGGTGAGCTCCGGGTCGACGCGCTTGCCGAACCGGCTCGCCGCCTCGCTCCGCAAGCCGAGCATCTGGCTCGTACGCCGGATGCTCAGGAAGTTGAAGTTGGCCGACTCGAGCAGGATGCTGCTCGTGGTGGCGGTGACCTCGGTCTCCGCGCCGCCCATCACGCCGGCCACGGCGATTGAACCGGCGGTGTCGGTGATCATCAGCATCTCGGGGTCGAGGGCACGATCCACGCCGTCCAGCGTCTTCATCCGCTCGCCGGGGCGCGCACGGCGCATGATAATGCTGGGCTTAGCGTCGCCAGACGCACTACCGCCCGCGCGCTGCCGCAGCAGATCGTAGTCGAATGCGTGCAGCGGCTGGCCCAGCTCAAGCATGACGTAGTTCGTGATGTCCACGACGTTATTGATCGGCCGCATGCCCGCCCGCTGCAGGCGCTGCTGCATCCACAGCGGCGACGGCCCGATCGTCACGTTTTCGATCAACGCCGCGGAGTAGCGCAGGCAGAGGTCCGGCGCATCGATCACGATGCCAACAAAGTCCGCGTCGGGCGTGATGGCGACCGGTTGGCGCTCGAGGATCGTCATCACCTCGCGCCGGAGCGGCCGTCCCGTCAGCGCGGCGACTTCGCGGGCGGCGCCATAGATGCACTGCAGGTGGCCGAATGCGCCCTTCACGTCGTAGTCGAGCACCACGTCGCCCATGTAGTCGACGAGCGGCATGCCGACCGGGGCATCGTCGGGCAGCACGAGATTGCCCTCGTGGCTGTCGCTCAGGTCGAGTTCCTTCTCAGAACAAACCATGCCCTCAGAAACAACCCCGCGAATCTTGCTCGGCTTCAGCTTGACGATCCGCCGCTCGTCGCTGTGCCCGTCGATGAGCCGCGCGCCGGACATCGCATAGGCCACCTTCGGGCCCTTGCCGCCCGAAAGGTCCTGCCCGATATAGGGCAGCATGTTGGGCGCGCCCGTGACCACGGTCATGGGCTCTTTGGCGCCGAAGTCCACCCGCACCAGGGTGAGCCGCTCGGCGTCCGGGTGCCGCACGACGTCCAGGATCTGCCCGACATAGATCTTGTCGCGGTCCCACAGCTCGCCAATACGCGTGATCGACTCGACCTCCAGGCCCGCCAGCGTCATGCGTTCGGCCAGTTGCTCGACGGGCAGGTCGACGTCGACGAAATCCCTAAGCCAGGAAAGAGGCACTTTCATCTCATCAACTCCATATCTCGCCTTCGTGGTTCGGCCCTGGCTGCAGCCTGCGACCAGAACCACGAAGAAACCCTTAGCTGAACTGCCCGAGGAAACGCAGGTCGTTCGAGTAGAAATACCGGATATCGGTGATGCGATGGCGCAGCATCGCCGGCCGCTCCACGCCCATGCCGAACGCGAACCCGGTGAAGACGTCGGGGTCGTAGCCGCCGTTCTTGAGCACGACCGGGTGCACCATGCCCGCGCCGGCGATCTCCAGCCAGCCCGTGTACTTGCACACGCCGCACCCCTTGCCCCCGCACAGCACGCAGTTCATGTCGGCCTCGATGCTGGGCTCGGTGAAGGGGAAGTAGCTTCCCCGCACTCGTAGCTGCCCCGCGCCGTACATCTTCAGCGCAAACTGCTTCAGCGTCCCGATCAGGTCGGTCATGCGGATGCCCTTGCCCACCGCCAGCCCTTCGATCTGGTAGAACTGGTGCTCCGAGCGCGCGGTGATTTGCTCATACCGGTAGCACTTGCCGGGCAGGATCACGCGGATGGGCTGCGGGCAGCGCTCGCGCATCGCCCGGATCTGCCCGGGGCTCGTGTGCGTCCGCATGACCAGCTTGCGCTGCGCCGGGTCGAGATCGTCCGTCTGGCTGACCCAGAACGTGTCCCACATGTCTCGGGCGGGATGGTAGGGCGGCATGTTGAGCAGGCCGAAGTTGTGCTCGTCTGTCTCCACGTCCGGCCCGTCATAGACCTCGAACCCCATCTCGGCGAACACGGCCCGGTACTCGCGCAGGTTCTGCGTGGTGATGTGCAGGTGCCCTATGCTTGGGGGCCTGCCCGGCAGCGTGATGTCGACCGTGCCGCCTACCAGCTCCGCCTGCAGCGCCTCCTGCTTCAAAGCCTCCTGGCGCTCTGCAAACGCCGTTTCGAGGCTCGTCTTCACCTCGTTCGCGGCCTGCCCGTACGCGGGCCGTTCTTCCCGCGCCAGCTTGCCGATCACGTCCATTGCCGCGGAAAGCGCCCCGCCCTTGCGGCTCAGGTAGCGAACGCGCCACCCTTCGAGCGCGTCCGCATCCTCCGCGGCCGCCAGCCCGTCCAGTGCCTCTTTTCGCAGATTCTCCAGATTCTCGTGCATACTCGCCCCTCCCCCACACGCCGGCCGCAGCCTTCGTGCCATCGTGTCCTTGTGGTGACTCCCGTTAACGCAAAACGCGCCCTTCGTCTCAGGGACGAAGTGCGCGCCGGTCGACGTGCTAACTCCGCGGTGCCACCCTGGTTCGCCCTCTCCTTTCCTGCGGAAAGGACGCTCTTCGCTCCGGCGGCCCGGCTTGGACGCTCTCCGTGTCCATACGGGCTTACCGGCGGCCGGATAACGGTCGGCAGCCGGAACCGACTACTTTGCGCCGGGCAGGGGCGGGATAACCCGCCCTGTGATAGCCTGCGCTTTCACCGGTTCGCTCGGGAGGGAACTTCGTCGGGGTTGGGGCCGGCCGGGCTTACAGCCCCTCACGGGACCCGGCCTCTCTGGGGTCATCCCCCCGGCTACTTTCCTCCGTCATCGCTTTCGGATGAACCTGTCATTCGATTGTGCCGGAATTATGCTACAGGGGTGGAGCATTGTCAAGGACTCCGCCGTACTTGCCCGTGGGCGCCCCAGCGGCCCGTACTGCGCACGCGAGCCCGCCCTGCGATTACTCCAAGTACACCTTGACCCCCTGAAGGGTGTAGAGCGGTACCCAGGGAAACAGAACGGGTACGCTCTGCGCATACTGTTGGTACTCCTCCAGATGCCCGTAGCGCTCGCCCTGCGTCCGTTCCAGGCGCTTGGTCGAGCCCATCATGATCAGGATGATGCAAATCAGTCCGACGAGTGCGACGACGGCGCGCAGCACGCTGGTCAGGAACGGCAAGCCCAGCAGAAAGCTCCCACTCCAAACGAGGATCTCGCCGAGGTAGTTTGGACACCGCACCCAGGCATAGAGTCCTGACGCCACGAACCGTTTGGCGTCGCGCTGCTTGGCAGCCGACTTCTGCCGGTCGGCCAGCGTCTCGACAACGAGTCCGGCGCCCATGATCAGGAGCCCGGCCCCTCGCACGACCTCAGGGAGGCCGCGCGCGGGGAGGGCGCGGCGGCGGCAAACAATGCCGGCGAGAACATGGCCACGTAGAGCAGCGCGACCGCGATCCAGATCGGAATCCGTTTCAACCGCGAGACCCGGCGGTCGTACGCCTGGTTGCCCTCCAGTTGATTCCGATAGGCAGGCCGTGCCTCGCGTTGGAGAATGTAGAGTCCGAGCCGCAGCCCCCATACCGCCAGGAGCAGCAGTTGCAGTGCGCTCAAGACGTCGAGATTCGCCCGCAGAGCGACCGCCGTCACCGCCGCCATTGCGACGATGGAGAAGGTGTAGCCGATGCTGACGAAATAGACGACTCGAACGAAACCTAGTGCCGAAGCCGCCAGGGAGACGAGCAGCAGTGTCGACATCAGGCCGGGCAGGGTGTGCAGTTGCAGCGAAAGCCAACCGCCGAGGTTCATAAGCAACTTCCATCCTCTGAGTGCGTTGATGATGCGCCGGATAGCCGCCGGGTCCTTCTCCATGCTGTGGGCTGCGGTCGAACGCCTGGAGCGCACGCCAAGTATCGAGATGGATCCCGGATAGTTTGACAGGGACTTGCCAGCACCGTACTATATGTGTCAGTTCTCTGCTGTGACCCACGTTGCGGGTAAGAACCGGAGCTTGAGTCAGGGAGTGTTTTAGTCCGAACCAATGTCACAACGCTGTAACACTGAGTCCCAATGAAGCACAACTTCACGGAAGAACCGACAGGCGCCGTCCGCCACCTGGAAGGCGAGAAGCCTCGCCGCTCTTGGGTTTCGCTGCTCATCGGCGACCCGCTGGCGACGGCCGAAGCGCCCCATCAAGCGATTCGCAAGATCGTCGGGTTGGCCGTGTTCGCCTCCGACGCGCTCTCGTCGACGGCCTACGCCACTCAGGAAATGCTGGCGGTGTTGGCCGCCGTGGGCATAGTGGCATTTCCGATCGCAATCCCCATGTCTTTCGCGATCGTCGCGCTGCTGGCTATCGTCGTGGCGTCGTACGAGCAGACGATACACGCCTACCCGAACGGCGGAGGGGCTTACATCGTTGCGCGCGACAATCTGGGCGAGACTCCCGCAGCGATTGCCGGCTCTGCGCTTATGATCGACTATATCCTGACCGTAGCCGTCTCCATCTCGTCGGGTGTGGCCCAGATTGTTTCTGCGTTTCCTGGCTTACTCGACTACCGTGTCGAACTCGCAGTTGTCCTCACCCTGCTAATCATGCTGATCAACCTGCGAGGGGTGCGTGAATCGGGCTCAATCTTTGCCATCCCGACGTACTTCTTCGTGGCCATGATGTTCATTACGGTCATCCTGGGCTTGTACCAGTACCTGACCGGAAACCTCGGCGTTGTCACCAATCCGCCTCCGATCGAAGCGCTTGGGGGACCCTCGGCGTTGACGCTCTTCCTCATCTTGCGCGCGTTTCATCAGGGACGACCGCACTGACCGGCGTCGAGGCAATCGCGAACGGGGTTCCGGCATTCAAGGAGCCCCGCAGCCGTAACGCTGGAATCACCTTGCTCTGGATGGCTGGGATCCTTGGCGTCTTGCTCGTGATAATCACATTCCTCGCCGTCCAGGTGGGTGCCGTTCCGTCAGAAGCAGAGACCGTGATCTCGCAGATCGCCCGTACTGTCGATGGCGAGCGAGGGCTGATCTACCTTTTGACCATTGCGGCAACCACCGTCATCCTGATCATGGCTGCCAACACCTCATACAACGGTTTCCCCAGGCTCGGCGCATTGTTAGCAATTGATGGATTCTTGCCACGTCAGCTTTCGTTCCAGGGCAGCCGGCTGGTCTACTCTCGCGGCATCGTCGTCCTGGCGCTGCTGGCTTGCGGCTTCATCGTCGTGTTCGATGCTAGTGTGACGCAACTCATACCGTTGTACGCAATTGGCGTGTTCCTGTCATTCAGCCTATCGCAAGCAGGCATGGCGCGGCGATGGAGGAAATCCGGCGACCTGAAGCCCGGAGAAACGTACACTCAGCGAGGAACCATCCTGCGACATGAATCAGGTTGGCAAGGCAAGATGGTACTCAACGCCATTGGTGCGCTCATCACCGGGATGGTCATGGTTATCTTTGCCGTTACGAAGTTCAGCCAAGGCGCCTGGATTGTCCTGATCCTGATGCCTCTGCTCGTCCTACTCTTCTTCCGAATCCACCGGCACTACCAGCACTTGGCCGCGAGTCTTACGCTTGAAGGCTTCGATCCGCCGCCGCCGCCACAACGACACCGGATCATCATCCCCATCAGCGGCGTTCACCAAGGCACTATGGCGGCCCTACAATACGCGCAGTTGCTTTCGAGCGACATCACCGCTGTGCATGTCTCGATCGATCCCATCGTCGCGGAGCGGGTCGAGCAGCGTTGGGAAACCTGGGGCGAAGGCGTGCGTTTGATCGTGCTCGAATCGCCCTACCGGCTCATGCATGAGCCGCTTTTGCGCTACATCCGGCAGCTCGCGCTGTCTCGCCAACCGAACGAGATCATCACCGTCGTCGTGCCCCAGTTTGTGCCAAAGAGCTGGTTTGACAACCTGCTCCACACCCAGACCGCGACATTTCTCCGCCTCGCGCTCCTCTTCATACCGGGCGTGATCGTGACGGACGTGCCCTACCAGGTGGACTGAATCGCGACGGCGCACGCGAATAGACGAAGCGCAAGACGTCGGCTGTCACGTGCTCATTCGGGGGCGGCGGGGGCAAGAGCGCCCCCGCCACGCACTTACCAGGCATCAACCGATGCTTCCCGTGTGTTCAAACTTAGCCGTACAAACGCTCAATCTTGCGCTAGCACAGGCGCGGCCTGCCCGTAATCGGGTAGCCGCGTCTCTGCGTTGCGGATTGCCGAGATGAAGTAGCCGGTCACGCCGACCATCGAGGCGAGGAAGCCGCATACGGCGATCAGCAATCCCATTCCCGCGCCGGGCCCCGTTCCAAAGATTCCCCCAAACGCCTGCGCCAGCCGGCCGCCCGACTGCATGGCCGGTTCGAGCAAGTAGTCTGCCATCGTTCCGGCGATCAACGGACTGATGGGATTGCTGAACCATGCGATCAGCCGGCGGGCCGAGAACACGCGGCCCTGTACGTCGGGCGCCACCTTCGACTGCCATATCGCCTGGTTCGACCCGTTGATGAGCGCGATCCAGAGGGCCGTGTAGGCCATACCGACGATCCAGGCGGGCAACATTTGCCCGGCGCCGACCACGACCAGCCCCAGCGAAGACAGCGCCCAGCCCGCCAACACCCCGTGCACGCGCCGCTTGAAGCCACCCCATGCGCTCATGATGATGCCGCCCACCACCGCCGCGATCGCCCCTGCCGACTCGACGGTCGCCAGCGAGAGTGCGTTGTTGGCCGTACGCGCCAGGATCATGGGCGTCACGAGCGTGTTGGCGATGCCGGAGAACAGGTTGCCGAAGAAGAAGACCAGTTGCAGGCCCAGAAGGCTTGGCCGAGCGAAGATGTAGCGGAAGCCGTAAGCCGCCTCTTTCCAGAAGCCCCCCTCCGCCTCCGCGCCCGCGGCCGTCCTTGGCGGCTGCGGAATGAACACGACCGCCAGTGCCAGCAGGGCGAGGAGGAAAGTCGCGACGTCGATGGTCAGGATGCCGGTGAACGTGATGAGGGGCAGCAGCACGCCGGCCAGGATCGGTGCAAGCACGCCCGGCCCGGCCTCGAGCAGCGACATCATACCGTTAGCGCGCCCCAGTTGCTCCTTGGGAACCATCGTCGTGATGGCGGCCGAGTAGGCGGGCCATTGAAACGTATTCCCAATCCCCTGGAAGGCAGCCGCCACGTAAAAGTGCCAGACCTCCAGCCGCCCCAGCGCGGACAGAATCAGCAGGCCCACCGTGGGCAGGATGGCGACCGCATCGCTGACCATCATCATCATCTTCCGGTTGTACCGGTCGACCATGACGCCCGCAACGGGCGATAGGATCAGGAACGGCACGATGAAGCAGACCTGCACCAGCGCCAGCGCGGTGGCGCTGCCGGTCTTCTGAAACACATAGATGGACTGGGCGAACGCGGTCATGTTGGTGGCGAGCACCGAGACCAGTTGTCCTGCCCAGACAATGGTGAAGGCGGCCATGCCTCTCGGACGGCCCCCACCTCCCGCGGCCGGTTCAGGCGCTCCATTAGGCGTCATCGTTACTCCACTTCCCGGACCCAGCGGTCGTGTCCCTTCAACTGAACAATATTAATCCAATGTTTCGTTTTATTGCTGTCTATGACAGGAAAAGGGAAGTTCGCCGCTGTGAGGGTGTATTATACCATAGGGGAGTAGTGGGAAAAGTGTGCAGTAGCGCGCCAGCGGGAGTCCGCGACGTACACGGCCGCAAGGTGCCCGACATGCGACTGGATTCCTGCAGGCAGAGGGAAGTTGCCGGCTGGCCGTGATCGCTCCTTACACCAGGGGGGTACACACACATGGTTCCTGCTGCCCTGCCGCATCCCCCGTACAGTGACTTAGCCGGGCAAGCATGTGCCCACAGCGTTGCCTTTGGGATTCCAAGGGGCGCCGCCCCTGGTCGGGGGCGGCGGGGGCAAGAGCGCCCCCGCCAACAGCCATGATGCATCAGCGGATCATTCCCCTGGGGTTGCGCTTTAGTGCCTGAAGTGCCGCTCTCCCGTAAACACCATCGCCATCCCCCACTGGTCCGCGGCTGCGATCACCTCGTCGTCGCGCACCGAGCCCCCGGGTTGGATGACCGCGGTCACACCCGCGGCTGCCGCAGCCTCCATGCCGTCGGCAAAGGGGAAAAACGCATCTGAGGCCAGCACGGAAGCGCGCGCCCGTTCGCCGGCCCGCCGCACCGCCAGGTGCACCGAATCGACCCGGTTCATCTGCCCCGCACCGACGCCCACGGTCGCCGTCCCCTGGGCCAGCACGATCGCATTCGACTTCGTATGCTTCGCGGCAATCCATGCAAACCCAAGCGAAATCCGCTCCGCGTCAGTCGGGCCGCGCCGCGTCACCACCTGCCACGTCGACTCGTCGACGCCGTGCTCATCCGGCGTCTGCGC
The DNA here is from genome assembly GCA_963810095.1 of uncultured Chloroflexia bacterium. Taxonomy (GTDB): domain Bacteria; phylum Chloroflexota; class Anaerolineae; order CG2-30-64-16; family CG2-30-64-16; genus JALOOB01. The sequence continues at coordinate 808,401 of CAWEMM010000006.1, forward strand.
CAGCAGCCCGCCGCTCACCGAGCGCAGGGAAAGTCCTGGTTCCGACCGCTGCGTCCCCGCGCGGGCCTGCAGCACCCGGCAGTTCTTCTTATGTTCACTCAGCCACGCCAGCGCCTCCACGCTGTAGTCCGGTGCCACCAGCACCTCGACAAACAGCGTTCCCACCGCCTGCACGAGCTCCAGGTCGACCGGCCGGTTGCAAGCGATGATGCCGCCGAATGCAGACACGGGGTCACATTCGTACGCCAACCGGTACGCCTCGAGGGGCGTGCCCGCCATGGCAAGGCCGCTGGGGTTGGTGTGTTTGACGATCGCGACCGCCGGCCCGGTAAACTCCTGGGGCATGGCCCAGGCTGCCTCGAGGTCCACGATGTTGTTGTAGCTCAGCTCCTTGCCCTGCAGCTGCTCGAAAGCCGGCGGGGCGCCCGCCCAGCAATACAGTGCGGCGTCCTGGTGCGGGTTTTCGCCGTAGCGCAGCGCCTGCACCCGCCTGGCTGCCAGCACGAGCGTCTCGGGCAGCGCGGAAGTTCCCGGCTGAGCCAAGCCACGAGCCAGCCAGCCGCCGATGGTGGCATCATAAGCGGCCGTTTGTACGAAGGCCTTTGCCGCCAGCCGGCGTCGCTCCTCCTGTGGCACCTGTCCGGCAGCCAGCGCATCCAGCACCGACGAGTAGTCAGCCGGATCGCACACGACCAGCACCGCTTCATAGTTCTTGGCCGCCGCTCGGAGCAGCGTCACCCCGCCGATGTCGATCTCTTCGACCGCCTCGCTCTCCGTCACGCCGGCCCGGCTGACCGTCTCGGCAAATGGGTAGAGGTTGCAGACGACCAGGTCGACCGGCGTGATGCCGTGAACCGCCAGCTCCTCCAGGTGCTCGGGCGTGCGCCGAGAAAGGATTCCGGCATGGATTGCCGGATGGAGGGTCTTGACGCGGCCGTCGAGCATCTCGGGGAAGCCCGTCACCGCCTCGACCGGCGTCGCCGCCAGCCCCGCGGCTGCCAGCGCCCGCGCCGTCCCTCCGGAAGCCACCAACTCGCAGCCCATCCCGGCCAGGCCCACTGCAAGCTCAACCAGGCCCGTCTTGTCATATACGCTCAGAATCGCGCGCACGCTACCTCCAACAAGGAAACCAGGTTTCTGCGCCGGCACCGCGGCCGGTTTCAGAACCTGGCTTCTGCCACCGTCGCGTCTACTTTGCCGCCAGCCACATGAACTGGTACGGCGCCAGCACGAGTTCCTCTCGCAGCGCCACATCCTGCCCCGTCACCAGGTCGCCGAATTCATAACTCAGGCCGTTTGCGCGCACCGTGTTAGCGGCAACGGGCTGCTCGCGCTCGCTGAAGTTGCACAATGCCAGCAGCCGGCCTTGGCCGCTCTGACGGACGTAGGCAAACACGTGACCGTTCCCGGGGTCGACGACCTGCATCGCGCCGTCTGCCAGCGCCGGCGTGTCCTTGCGCACCGCGGTCAATCGCTGAAGCGCCGCGTAGATGCGGTTCTCGATCGTGCCGGGCTCACAGCGTCGTTCGACCCGGTCCCAGTCGGTGAACGGGCGGTGCACCCACCGGCTGTCCGCAGCCTTCGCCGGGTCGAGGCGGTAGCGGTAGTCGTTCTCGGTGCCCACCTCGTCGCCCAGGTAGATGAGGGGGATACCGCCGATCGAGAGGATCACGCTGTGGATCAGCAGGATGCGCCCGATAGCAAGCTCGACCTGCCCAGGCTGCTGCTGCTCAGGCTGCCGAAGCAGCCCCCCCTCCTCGCGCAGCGCCTTCTCCAACCCCGAAAGGGACGCGCACGTGCCCGAAATCCGGGCATCGCCGGTGCGCGGGTTCTCCTGGAACGTCAGCCCTCGGGCAAAGCTGCCGGGGAACTTGCCCGTGTAGAACGCGTTGAGAAAGCGCCGGTGATCGTAACCGTTGATCCCCAGGCGCCACGCCGCCGCGTCGTCGAAGGTCCAGCCAATGTCGTCGTGCACGCGGACGTAGTTGACCCACGCACACCCCGGCGGGATGTGAAACCGCTCGGCCAGCGACTCCTTCAGCAGGCGCACCTCCCGCGTCGCCAGCGACTCCCACAGCAGCGCCATGAGCAGCGGGTTGTACGACAGCTGGCATTCGTCGGGCGAAATATAGCGGGCGACTTCGTCCGGGTGGACGATGGCCTCTGACTTGAAGAGCAGCGCTGGGGCCGCGATGCGTGCCAGCGCGTTGTACGCCTGGATGATCATGTGCGCTTCGGGCAGGTTCTCGCAGTTCGTCCCCATCTGCTTCCAGATGAAAGCGACGGCATCGAGGCGCAGCACTTCCACGCCGGCGTTCGCCAGCGACAGCATCTCTTCCAACATCGCCCGAAACACCGCCGGGTTGCCGTAGTTCAGGTCCCACTGGAAGCTGTAGAAGGTCGTCCATACCCACTTGCCCATGTCGGGCCGGTAGGTGAAGCTGCCGGGCCGGGCATCGGGGAAGATCTCGCGCAGCGTCCGCTCGTACGCGTCGGGCACGGTGCGATCGGGGAAAATGTAGTAATAGTCCTCGTACTCCGGGTCGCCTGCCTGTGCGCGGCGCGCCCACTCGTGCTCGTCCGACGTGTGGTTGAACACGAAGTCCACGGTCAGGCTGATCCCCTGGCCGCGCAGCTCACAGGCGAGGTCGGACAGCTCGGCCATCGACCCCAGCCTGGGATTGACCTCCCGGTAGGAGCTGACCGCATAACCGCCGTCGTTTTCGCCTTCCGGCGCTTTGAAGAGGGGCATCAGGTGCAGGTACGTCAGGCCCAGTTCCTCGAAATAGGGGAGCCGGGCACGCAGGCCGGCCAGGTTGCCGGCAAACAGGTCCACATAACACACACCGCCCAGCATCTTCTGCGACTGGAACCAGGCCGGGTCGGCCTCACGGCGGGCGTCGAGCACCTTCAAATCCGCCGGCCGGGACAGCGCCAGGCGGCAGGCCGTCTCCAGAATCTGCTCCAGGTGGTAGAAGAAATCGTACCGGCCGCCGTAGAGATGGTGAAGCAGCCCGAAAAGGCGCTCGAAGTGGATGACGAGACGAGCTTCGACGGCCTGCCATTCGGCGGCGGGAGCATCAGAGAAGGTCGCGCGCAGCCGCGGCAACACGCGCGTCAGACTGAGATGGGCTTCTTTGCGTAGGTCCATGGCTATCGCCGTCCTTGCTAAGGGATCGGGTGTCTGGGCAGCCGGGAAGGAAAAAGGGAAAGCCCGGCGCCGGGTGCCGGCCTTTCCCTTTCCATACCACTCAACGTCTGCGAACAGCCGGCCGGTCGTTTACCCCTTCACCGACCCGGCCATCATGCCGCGCACGAAGAAACGCTGCAAGCTGAAGAACACGATCAGCGGCAGGATCATCGAGACCAGCGCGCCGGCCGTCATCAGGTGCCAATCGTTGCCGCGGGAACCCACCAGGTTCGCCAGGAACATCGTCATCACCTGGTTGCCCGGCGTTGCGCCGAGGAAGATCAGGGCCACCAGGTAGTCGTTCCAGGTCCAGAGGAACTGGAAGATGGCAAACGACGCGAGCGCCGGCACCGACAGCGGCAGGATCAGTTTCTGGAAGATGGTGAAATGTGAGGCGCCGTCGATGAACGCCGACTCGAGGATGTCGCGCGGGATCGTGCTGATGTAGTTGAACAGCAAGTACACGGCGAGGGGCAGGCCGAAGCCCGTATGCGCCAACCATACCCCCAGGAAGGTGCCGTTTAGCCCGATTTTGGCGTAGTCCTTCAGGATGGGCACAAAGGCGATCTGCAGCGGCACGACGAGCAGCGCGACGACCATGATGAACAGCGGGCGGCGTCCGGGGAACTTCATCCAGGCGAAGCCGTACGCAGCAAATGCCGCAATCAGGATCGGGATAACCGTGGATGGAATGGCGACAATCAAGCTGTTGATGAAGGGGTCGAGCATGTTAGCGCCGGGCACGGTTTGTACGGTGCCGTTCGGCTGCCGGATGTCGACCGACTTGCCGCCGATCACCTGTTTGTAATTGTCGATCGTGAAGTTGGGGTTCGTCATCCAGCCCAGTTTCTGGACCTCGATGGTGCCGGTGCGCCGGTTGCCGATCCAGATGAGCCGGGTGTTGCCGACCTGGATGCCCTGGCGGAACTGCTCGAAGGTGCCCTGCCCGCCCTCGATCTGCATCACACCGTTGCGATCGACGCCTTCAGGCACGGGGACAGTTCCCGTCGTCTGCCATTCCCGATGGGGCAGAATCATCCACCAACCGGTGGTCTGGATGTCAAAGCGCGTGCGAAACGACGAAGTCACGAGACCCACGACCGGGACCAGCCACGCAATCACGATCAGGACCAGGATGCCGTTGACGAGGATATCCGAGAGCACGTGACGCTGTTTCTTCGGCTTGACTTTCGTTGCAGCAGTCGTAGCAGTGGTGGTTGCGGCCATTAGAACGCCTCCTGGCTGCGGAACTGCCGCAGGTTATAAACCATGACCGGGATGACGGCGATCAACAGGATGATCGCGATGGCCGACCCATAGCCGGGATTATTGTTCGTGAAGTACTCCCGGTAGAACTGGGTGGCGATCACCTGCGTGTTGAACTGGCCGCCTGTCATGACCCAGACCACGTCAAAAATCTTCAGGGTGAAGATGATGACCGTGGTGGCGACGGTGATGATGGTGCCCATGATGTACGGGATCGTGATCTTAAAGAACGCCCCGATCTCGGTCGCGCCGTCTACCCGGGCAGCTTCGAGCAAGTCTGACGGGACGCCCTTGATGGCTGCCGAGAAGAGGGTCATTGCATAGCCGGCCTGCAGCCAAATCATGATCACAATGAGAAACAGGTTGTTCCAGGGCTGGAGCTGAGCGGAGGCCGTCCAGGCCACCGGCGGGTTGCCGGTCAGGCTGGTATAGACGTTGTTGAGCATGCCGATGTTGGGGTTCACGGCGTAGATCATGTTCCATGCAATCGCGCCGCCGACCATCGAGATCGCCATTGGCATGAAGACCATGGCTTTGGCGAACTTCTCGAACCGGCTGCGGTCGGCAAGCACCGCGACGAGCAGGCCCAGGACGACCGAACCGGTCGCACCGAAGATGATCCACATGATGTTGTTGCGAAATGCCACCAACATGGGATTGTTGGCCGTGGGCGCGAAGATAGCGAGGTAGTTCTTCAACCCAACGAACACCTGACCGTCTACAGCGAAGAGGCTCGCATAGAAAGTGCGTACGGTCGGCAGTGTTAAGTACCAGATCAAGATTGCGATGGCAGGTCCGACAAACACGAAGGGCTGTAAACGGCCGCGCCACGTGTCTCCCAGGCGTTCCACGAACCAGTTGGAGACCAGGTACAGGAGCGCCACGCCGCCCACGCCCCAGATAATCGCCACAATCGCAACCACCCACTTGGATGCATCAGAATCCTTCAGGAATATGAACCCGAGGTAGAGGATGATGAACGTCGCGATTGGGACAAACAGCGACAGCAGGATGCCTCCGATGACGGTCCCCACTCGTGCCAGTCCACTAGGCGGCTCATGGGGTTCCAGCAACGGGCCCGCTGATTTGGTCGATTCTGGCATTCCTTCCATGGGTATGTCCCTCCCTGTTGCACCGCATGGGTGCCTTCGGAGATCCTCAGGGCGCTGAGGGCTGTGGGGTGACACGAGCAGAGCGCATTACAGGGCTCTCCGGCAGCACACGGTGAATGCCTTTGCGGCAGTGCCTGCGCGATGACTCGTCTGCCAGAAGGTGGCCCTCGCTACACACTCCAACGCGTGCGTCAGGCGAGAGCCACCCCTTGCCGGGGGAATTAAGCGCATCCCCCCGGCGTTCCTTGACCTAGGCGTCTCGCGACTACTTAGGCCACGCGGCGTCGATCTGCTTCAGGACGGTGTCCAGGTCGGCAGCACCGGAGAAGTAGTCGGTGAAGCCCTTCCACTCGGCGCCCGAGCCGACCGCGCCGGGCATCAAGTCAGATGCGTCGAAGCGGACGGTCGTAGCCTCAGAGGCCAACCCTGCGATCGTGCGCTCGAGCGGGATACCGTACATCTCGGGCGTCACGTCGTTCTGCGGGCCGAGCGCGCCGCCGGCCGCCAGCCAGCCTTCCACGCTCGCCGCGGTCGACATCCACTGCATGACCGCGCAGACCTCAGGCCGGTCCTGGGTCGCCGAGACCAGGTCGCCGGCGATCAGGAACGGCTTGCCGTACGCCGGGTCCACGGGCGGGAGGTAGAACACGTCGTAGTCCACGCCCGGCTGTGCTTCCTTCGGGAAGAAGGAAGTGATGAAGTTGCCCTGGCGGTGCAGCCAGCACTTCGGCGGGTTCTGGAACATCGGCGCCGGCGCGTCGCTGAACTGGGTCGTGACGATGGCGGCCTTACCGCCGTAGACCATCTTGTCGTTGTTCCAAATGGGCGCGAAGGTCTCGATCGCCTTCTTCACCTCGGGCGAGTCGAACTTCAGCTCGCCCTTGACCCACTTGTCATAGTTCTCGGGCGACGTCGTGCGCAGCATCATGTCCTCGGTCCAGTCGGTCGCGGGCCAGCCGGTGGCTGCGCCCGACCCGATGCCGATGCACCACGGCGTGTCGCCGTCGGCTACGATCTGGTCCTGGAGCTTCAGCAGTTCGTCCCAAGTCGTCGGTACCTTGTAGCCGGCCGCGTCAAAGGCCTTCTTCGGGTACCACACCAGGCTCTTGCCGTTGAACCGCCACCACAGGCCCGACATCTGGCTGCTGCCATCCGAGTAGGGCATGTTCGCCATGTCGAGCCAGGACTGCTTGTAGTTTTCCTTCAGCCAGGACTCGGGCACGAACTTCGTGACCGGCATTACCTTGCCCTGCTTGAAATAGGTGCCGGCCAAGCCGGGCTGGGGCCAGTCGAGGATGTCCGGCGCGGTGCCGGCCTGCATCTGGGTGCCGATTTCGGCCTCGAACTGCTTCGAGCCGACGTACTGGATCGTGATGCCGGTGGCTTCTTCGAACGCCTTGCGGTCCTGCTGGAACTTCACCTCGTCGTCAGAGGTAAAGGGACCGGTCATGCTGACCTTGGTGCCCTTCATCTTGCCGTTGTAGGCATCGGCGAGACAGGTGAGGCCCTTGGACGCGGCGCCTTCAGCGCTCGCACCGACCCCCGCGGCTGCAGGCGCAGCGGGTGCAGTTGTCGCGGCCGGTGCTTCAGTTGCAGCCGGCGCTGCAGGAGCTTCAGTTGCAGCCGGTGCTGCAGGAGCTTCAGTCGCAGCCGGCGCAGTCGTCGCAGCGGGTTGCTGCGCGGGTGCTTGCGTCGGCGCGCTGGTCGGGCCGCACGCGGCCAACACCATGGCCACGAGGACGAACAGGGTGAGAACGGTCCACTTCTTCATGTTCTTCTCCTTCTTACATAGTGGGCAAACGAACTGTACTTGTGGTTGACATCATGAACGCTATATTCGTGGATTTGTTCCTCCTTCTTTAAGCTTGAAACGTCCAATCACGCCGTCTGTCGCTTGACGAGGGTCAGCGGCAGCCACACATCCTGGGCGGGCCGCGATGGGTCGGCCAGGCGTGACAGCAAGAGATCGACTGCCACCCGGCCCGACTCTTCGAGCGGCTGCCGGATGGTAGTCAGGCCAATATAGTCGGCGACGTCGATATCGTCGAAGCCCATGACGGCAAGCTGCTCGGGCACCTGGATGTTGCGCTTGCGGGCGGCCTTGAGCACGCCCATTGCCTGCGTATCGCTGGCCGCGAAGATGCCGTCCGGAGGCTCCGCCAGGCTGAGCAGTGCGTGCGCCGAGCGCTCGGCATTTTCCAGGCTGTGGGGGGCACGGGCGATGTACTGCGGGGGGAGATCGACCCCTAGTTCGGCCAACCGCGCGCGGAATCCCTCGAGCCGGGTGTCGCTGGTTGGCAGGGCATAGTCGGGCACATCGGCATCGCCGACGAAGGCACAACGCCTGCACCCGAGCGCCAGCAGATGCGCGGCGGCCACGGCGCCCCCGGCCGCGTCGTCGATTCGTACACTGGAAAACCGCGGCCGCGAGAACTCGATCAGGACGGTCGGCAGGCTGTGGTCCACCAACCGGTCAGCCGCCTGGTCGTCGAACGGGAGGGCCATCACAATCAGGCCGTCAATCCGGCGCGTCACTGGCAGGCTGGCCAGCCAGCCGATGCGTCGCGAGGAAGAATCGACGTTGTAAATGGCTAACTCGAAGGGTGAATCGGCCACCGTCGCGGCAACGCCGCGGAGGCGCGCTACAAACGAAGGGAAGGTGAAGAAGGGGGCGAGTACGCCGATGCGGCCGTGCATCTTGCGGGCCCGGGCGGCCGCTTCGGCCTTTGGCACGAAACCAAGCGCATCGATGGCTTGCTGGACCCGGATGCGGGTGCCTTCGTTGACGCGGTCGGGGGTGTTGAGGACAGCGCGAGACAGTGGCAATGCTGACGCCCGCCTGCTTTGCGACCTCGTAGACAGTCACCTGCGACACGCCATCTACCTCGCACTTTGTGTGTCTAAAGGTAAACAACTTCCATGAAAGCACTTACATGAGACAAAATAGCACCGACAGGCGCCGGTGTCAAGAGGGCATGTCAGAAACTGGCGAGAAATTTAAGGTTAAGCGGGGGAAGACGGGAGACGGGGCGCCAAGACGGCGCACTATCCCTTGCTGGCTTGCTGGTCGTCCAGGCGTGCGCGACGGGTGTCGAAGTCCTCAGCAGGGTCCGAAGACGCCAGCTGCTCGGCCGGCAGCTTCCGCATGGGGATGGCGTTGTCGGCCCCGGGCGTGCGAGCCGCGACGCGGGCGAACTCGACGGTAACGCCCATCGACGCAGCCAACCGCGCGGCCAGCGCCTCGAGCTGCTCGACCTCGTCTGCATACTCCGCCAGCCGCACCCCGTCGTTGGTCGCGGTGAGAATGGCCGCGTCGTTGACGAATAGGCGGGTCTCTTCCCGGCCTTCGACCGTCCGGGCCGTTCGGACCAGCTTGACGGTCGGCGCACTCCCCGAGGACTTGGCAAAGGTTCGGGCCAGGATCACGCCGAGTCCCACCCCGACAACAAGGACGACGAGATAAGCGATTTCAACAAGCACTGAGGGCCTCCACGCGGTGATCTTTCGCTAGTATACAACCCCCACCGCGTTTCGTCCTACTCCCGGCCGCCCTGCATGGGAGACCAAAAAGAGGGCGCCTCCTTCCGCCCTGCGACCGAAACTCGCGCCCCGACTTCCGCACACTTGACACCCCAGCAACCCTCTGATACGATACGCAGGTGAAAAATGAAAGTGATTTTCAATTTCAGTCGAACGATACCGGCGCCGGTCTCGTCGATTTGCTGACGCGGGCCGGCTACTCGAACACCCGGGCACGCCGCGCCGTCCTCGACGCGCTCCTGGCGGCCGACGGCCCCGTGACCCCGGCCGAGTTGCTTGGGGCCGCACGCACCCGTCATGAGGCACTCGGGTTGGTGACGGTGTACCGGACCCTTGAAATCCTGGAAGCCCTCGGGCTCGTCCGCAAGCTGCACCTGGCAGAAGGCTGCCACAGCTACGTGCTAAGCACGGTGGGGGGCGCGCCTGGCGATCCCCGGGACGCGGCAGGCGCGCAGGGTCACGGCCATCATGTCATTTGCCAGGCGTGCCACCGGGCGGTCGAGTTCGCCGGCTGTGACATCGAGGCGGCGATCGCCGCGGTGCAAGCGCAGACCGGCTTTGCCGTGCAGAGCCATTGGTTGGAGATGTTCGGGCTGTGCCCTTCGTGTCAGGAGAAGCAGGCGTGAAAATCCTCGTGTGGTTGGTGCTGGTTGCCTCATTAGTCATGACCGGCGGGTGTGCCGCGCCCGCCGCATCCACAGGGGCAGCGGCCGGGCGGTCGCCGGCGGCGCCGCTCAAGGTGCTGGCGGTCGAGACCTTCCTCGCGGACATCGCCCAGAACGTTGCCGGCGACCGCCTGGCCATTGGCTCGCTCATCCCGGTCGGCGTCGACCCGCACAGCTTCGAGCCTACGCCTGCCGACGTCAGGAACGTCGCGGGCAGCGCGGCGCTCATCATCAACGGCGCCGGGTTCGAAGCTTTTCTCAGCCCCCTGATGGCTTCCATCAAAGGCCCGGTGGTGATCGACGCGTCAACCGGCCTGGCCAGCCGCCAGCCCCAGCCGGGCGAACACCCCGCCGGTGAGGCCGACGCTGCGCATGCGGAGGGCGACCCCCATTTCTGGCTCGACCCGACGAAGGTTGTGGCCTACGTGCAAAATATCCGCGACGGGCTGACGGCCATCGATCCGGCGGGCAAGGAAGCCTACGCGGCGAACGCGGCGGCTTACATCGCCAAGTTGAACGAGTTGGACGGCTGGATCAAGCAGCAGGTCGCGCAAGTACCGGAAGCCCGCCGCCTTCTCGTGACCAATCACGAGAGCTTCGGCTACTTCGCCGACCGGTACGGGTTCCGAGTTGTCGGGTCTATCGTGCCGAGCGTAAGTTCGGCCGCGTCGCCCTCCGCACAGGACCTCGCCCGGCTCAGCGACGAGGTGAAGGCTACGGGTGCGCCCGCGGTGTTCCTCGAGACCGGCTCGAACCCACAGCTTGCCGACCAGTTGTCCGGTGAAACAGGCATCAAGGTTGTTACCGGTTTGCTCACCCACTCGACGACGACCAAAGATGGGCCCGCACCCGACTACCTGAGCATGATGCGGTACGACGTCAACGCGATTGTCGATGCCCTGCGGTAAGGATGTGGCCGGTGCCGCCTGGGCGACCGGCAGACAGACGCCGGGCAACGAAAGACAGAAGTAGGCGAGAATGGCTCTATCCAACCTCCTGCGCAGGCCGGAGACGCACAACGCGAACGCCCCGGTCGTTTCGTTTGACCACGTCAGCGTCCGCTATGACGGCGCGGCGCCGGCACTGGACGACGTCTCCTTCGACCTTTGGACCGGCGAGCGGGTGGCCGTCGTCGGACCGAACGGCGCGGGCAAAAGCACGCTGCTGAAAGTGGTCGCGGGCATCCTCGCGCCCTCCAACGGGCGGGCCGACGTCTACGGCTACGGTGCGGGCGGCCACATCTGCATCGGGTACGTGCCCCAGCGTTCGAACGTAGACTGGACATTCCCGGTGAGCGTGGCAGATGTGGTGATGATGGGACGAGTGGCCAAGATCGGCATCCTGCGCCAGGCCGGCCGGGGCGATTGGCAGCGAGTGCAGGACGCGCTGGCCCAGGTGGGCATGGAGGGTTATGCCAAGCGCCAGATCGGGGAGCTTTCGGGCGGACAGCAGCAGCGCGTCTTCATCGCCCGCGCGCTGGCTCAGGAAGCCGAGCTCCTGCTCATGGACGAGCCGCTGACCGGGCTCGACATTCCTTCGCAGGAGGCCATTTTCGGCATCCTCGATCAACTCAAGCAGCAGCGGATGACGGTGCTCGTCTCGACGCACGACCTGCAGCTCGCGTCCGAGAAGTTCGACCGGCTCATGCTCCTAAAGCGTGGCCTGCTGGGTTTCGGTCACCCCGCCGAGGTGCTGACGCCCGAAAACCTGCACCGGGCGTACGGCAGCCACCTGACCGTCTTGTCGGGGCCCGAGGGCGTGCTGGCGCTGTCTGACACCTGCTGCGAGGGCGAGAGCCATGATTGAGTTCCTCCTGTCGCCCTTGCGCTACGAGTTCATGGTGCGGGGCCTGTTGGCGGCGGTCACTGTGGGCATCGTCTGCGCGGTGCTAGGCACCTACGTCGTGCTACGCGGGATGACCTTCTTCGGCGATGCGCTCGCACACGCCATCCTCCCCGGTGTAGCGGTCGCCTACCTGCTGGGCGGGGGCAGCCAGGGCCCGTTGTTCTGGGGCGGCCTGGTGGCCGGCGTCGGCACGGCCCTGGGCATCGGCGCGCTGAGCAAGTCGGGCCAGGTGCGCGAGGACACGGCCATTGGGGTCATCTTCGCCGGCATGTTTGCGCTGGGCATCGCGCTGATCTCCACGGTCCGCAACTTCAGCGTCGACCTGACACACCTGATGTTCGGGAACGTGCTCGGCGTGTCGACCTCGAACCTAGTGCTGACCGTGGTGTTTGGCGCGCTCGTGCTCGGGCTTGTCGTGGCGTTCTACAAGGAGTTCCTGGTGATCTCCTTCGACCCGGTGCTGGCGCAAATCCTGCGCATCAACGACCAGACGTTTCGCTATCTCCTGCTGATCATGCTGGCGGTGACGGTGGTCACGGCGCTGCAGACCGTAGGCGTCGGCCTCATGGTCGCGATGCTCGTCACGCCCGCAGCGACGGCCTCGCTGCTCACCCGGCGCCTGCCCGTCATGATGGCGGTTGCGGCAACCATCGGCGCACTCTCCGCCGTCATCGGACTTTACCTCTCATACTACGTCAGCATCGCGTCGGGCGCGGCGATCGTGCTGGTCTGTACAACTTTCTTCCTGCTGGCACTGGTGTTTGCACCGAAGCGGGGGCTGCTGGCCCGACGCCGCTTGCACTAAACCAAGCGCCAGGCGAAATTGCTCTGGCCGGTCTCCGACCGAGCCAGGGGGCACGGCCAGAGACCGCCCCCAGCGGACATTTTCACGCTGCGACTCGTTTAGCGGCGGAGGCTGTGCGAGCTTCAACCGATCGGAAATGGGAAACTCATGCAAAGGGGTTTTCACTCTTGTGGCAGGGGCCGGGCGGCCCCTGCCAACCCCGCCTCGGGGGCCTTGCCCCCGAGACCCCCAATTGCTACGCTCCTGGCAGGGCGCGAGCCGCGATTCGCCCAAGCCTCCAGGCGTGAGAGGGCTGACAGTTGCGCGCCGCACTCAATGAGGATCTGGGGAATCCGTAACTGGCGGTAACCTGCCAGTTTCGAGCGACATGCGTTCTCGGCGGAAGCTCTGCGCCCCCTTATGCGTTTGGGGGTCGAGGGGGCGCAGCCCCCCGGCGGGGGCAAGCTGCCCCCGCCAAACAGTCATTAGGCATCAGCTGATAATCTCCCTGTGGTTGTGCCTGAGGCACGGTCAGAGACCGGCCCCAGCTAATTCTCGGATTGATACCTGGGCTCGGTCGAGCCCGGCGCCCCGGCCCGCCTGATCCGCTTCCCGTTCGTCACGAACCACAGCTTCCGGTCGCCGTCCGTCCGCACCCAGATGGCGGGGTGCTGGTGACCGGCAACTTCGCCGCTGCGCCAAACCTCTGCCTCCTCGAGAGCCTGCAGGATTTCGACGTGCTCACCCACCGCGTACAGATCGACCAGCCGCTGCGGCATCAGGCCGGCTCCGCGTAGACGAGGGAGAGGCAGGTGACGCCCCCGTCGGCCTTGGTGAACTCGGTCACCGGCACGGGGAGCACCTCGAAGCCTTCGGCGCTCAGCAGAGCGATGGTCTTGTGGTAGCCCGCCGGCGCGACCACACAGTCGCCTAGGGCCAACACGTTGCACGCGTACGCCTCGTCGTCTGGCACGACGAGCACTTTCATGCCTTGGAACTCGGGCCGCCCGGCCATCTCCTTCACGGCCAAAAGTGTTCCTCGACCGAGGTAGGTGACGCCGCTGAGCAGATGCAGCAGGCCGGACACCGGGATCTCGTCGACGGGCAAGGGCGCAAGCGCCGCTCGCAGCTGCGCAATGCCGGCGGCATTCGTCCGGTCTGAGAGGCCGGCGTAGACGTGATGGGGCAGCACAAGCACGTCGCCGCCCTCGAGGGTGGCGGGCGCCTGCAGAGCAGTAGTGGTGGGAAAACGCCCGCGGAGGACCGGCTCGACCAGCGTCTCTTCGCCACGGCGGCTCAATGCGCCTGGCCGGGCGATGATCGCTTGGCCGGCAATGACAAGCGCCGGGTCCTGCATGAAGCAGCTGTCGGGGTACCGTTCGTCGGGCGCGAGCGCTTCGACCGTGATCCCCGCCTGCCCGAGCGCCCGGCAGTAGGCTGCGTGCTGTTCCTGCGCCAGCTTCACGTCGATGGCCGCGCCCGTGCTGCTGATCGCGGCGGCGAAGCTCTGCCCGGGCGCGCGGACGAGCGCGTGCAGGCGCTGGGCGCCGGCGGCCCCGCTCAAGGCAGCACCTCGCGCACCTTCGCGGCCACCGCGACGGCGAGCTTTGGCAACTCCGAAGCGTCGAAATGGATGCCATCCCCGGCAGATGACACGATGTATTGGCCGGCGTCCAGGAACCCACACCCCGTCTCGTCCGACACCAGCCGGAAGTAATGGCCGAGGCGCTGCGACTTCGCGTCGGCCCCTTCGAACATGTCCGCGAAGGATGTGCCCACCACGCACGTCGGAGGCGGCGCAACCAGCAGGACTTCCGGTGGCTGGAGGTCGGGCCCCAGCGCGCTCGCCCGGATCATCTCGACCAGCGTCTGCGCGCCCCGCGCAATGTCCCACGCCGACAAGCCCCAGCGATGCTTGAGGTCGTTCGTGCCCAACATGAGCACCACCACATCGACGGGATGGTGGGACTCGAGGATGGCGATCAACGTGCTTTTGCCGCTTTTGTACTCGCCCTCGATCGGATCCGACCATACGGTCGTGCGCCCGTTAAGACCTTCCGGAATGACGAGGTAATCCGCGCCCGAACTCGCGCGCCAGGAAGCTGGACCCAACGCTGCTCGTAGGGATAGCGCCCCTCGCTCAAGGGATCGTAACCCCACGTGTTCGAATCGCCGTAGCACAAGACCGTCTTCATACTGCCTCCTTTGACGAGGTGGAGATGGGGGAATTGTACGCGGGACCGAGCGAATGATCAAACGGGAATTGGGTATTGACAAGAGGTATTACGTCGTGCTATGCTAACACGGCAGTCGTGATACCTCTTCTTCCAGTTTCCGCTCTGGAGCACTCATGTTGGAGAACACGCTGGTCCGCACTGATTCTCTCAAGACCCAGCTCCAGCGCGTCCTTCGCGAGCGGATACTCTCCGGCCATTACGCCCCCGGTTCGCAGTTCCCTTCGGAGGCCGAGTTGGTGGACGAGTACGGCGTCTCCCGCACCACCGTCCGCAGCGCCCTTGCTGCGCTCGAAGCCGAAGGGTTCATCCAGCGCCGGTGGGGGGTGGGCACGTTTGTTTCCCGCCAGCACCACATCTCACACCAGATCGAAGAAGCCAACGACTTCAGCGTCCTCATCTCTGCCAGCGGCTACACGCCGGGCGTGCGGGTGCTCCGCGCAATTCCTGCGTTTGCAGGCAGCCTCGAGTGCGAGCGCCTGGACGTAGACGAGGGCAGCCCGCTCTTGCGCGTCGAGAAGGTGTTCACCGCGGACGGCGATCCGGTCATTTACGCCGTCAACTTCATTCCGCATCGTATCCTGAGAGATGGGCTGTTCACCGAGGTTCAGCGCCGGCCCGAGCTGACCGAACCCATCTACACGTTCCTCGAAGAAACCTGCGGCCAACGGGTTGACTACCACATTGCGACCCTCGCGGCCATCCTCGCCCGGGATTCTGAGATTACCATCCCGGACATCGATCCCGTCACACCGCTCTTGACAATGAGCTCTATCGGCCACGACCGGGAGGGCCGGCCTGTATTCGAGTCCCGGTCCACCTATCCCGACCCGCGGCTTCAGATGAAGCTGCTGCGCCGGAGGTCATAGGTTTTCCGCCACGAATTACACAAATTGAACGAATGGCACGAATTGCTTCCGATTCGTTGAATTCGCCACACTCATGTAATTCGTAGCCGCCTCATTGGAGGTTATATGGCTATCCCGATTATTGATGCTCTCACCCACATCAGCACCGGCCCCGACGACGTGATCGGCTGGGGGCCGTGCTGGACTGCGGAGGACATGCTCCGACTGATGGACACGCCGCGCAAGGTGTGCGGTGCGCCCGCCCGTGTAGATAAGGCGGTCGTCTTCCCGTCGCTCGGCCTCACCGTCCCCACCTCGACCCTCTCGTTCGAGGACCAGCACGCTTACGTCGTGGACAGCGTGGGGCGCTACCCCGACCGGCTGGTCGGCGGTATCGTCATGCACCCCCGGCTGTGGAATGACGACGTGGCCGCAACGGTGCGCCGGATGGTCGTCGAGCAGGGCTTCCGGATGCTCTACCTGAACCCCTCGCTCCACAAGTTCTGGCTGCCCATCAAGACCCCGTCGGAAGGCGCGGGCGCTCGGAAGCTTCTATACCCCATCTTCGAGGCGGCGCGCGAGCTGCACGTCCCCGTAATGATCCACTCGGGCGAGCAGCCCTATGCGCTCCCGGCGACCATCGACTTCGTAGCCGGTGCGTTCCCCGACGTCAGCATCATCATCGCCCATCTCGGCACGCAGGGCGAGCTCTACACGATCGAAGCTCTGCTGGTGGCCGACCGGCACCCCAACGTCTACCTTGAGACCTCCTGGGCCATGCCCCACATGATCATCGAGGCCATCCATGAAGTGGGCGCGGACCGGCTCATCTTCGGCTCGAACACCCCGCCGCTCGAGATGACGCAGCAGATCATGAACGTGGACGAGGCGATGATGGACGCGCCCCCCATCGGCATGGGCGCGAGCGAAGCCGACACGCGGGCGGTGCTGGGCGGAAACCTGGCCCGGCTGTTGGGGATTTAGGAGTATCTCATGGAATACCGAATCATCGATTCGCACGCACACATCATCCCCCAGCGCGAGCCGGTGTGGGGTTGGGGCCCGAACTTCACCGTCGATCGCCTCCTCGAAATGATGGACCGCGATTACGAAGTGCTCGGCGAGATCAAGCATGTGGAAAAAGCCGTCGTTATGACGGGCCTGGGGCTGACGTCGGTCGAGCACCGCTCGATGGAAGAAGCGCACAAGTATGCGTTGGCGTCGGTCAAGGCTAACAAGGACCGGCTGTATCTGAACCCGGTGATCAATCCTCGTGCCTACGTGCCCGACGAGCTTTACCAGATCCGCGACTGGAAAGACGAGTACAACGTCCGCATGCTCAAGCTCCATCCAAGCATGCACAACTATTACCTGCCCACCTACAGCCCCTTCCCCGCCGATGTCAGCAAGAAGATGATCTACCCGGTCTTCGAGCTGGCGGCCGAACTGGGCATTCCCATCATGCTGCACCAGGGCGAGACGCCCTACTCCATGCCGTGCCAGATTGCGCCCGTCGCCGAGGCGTTCCCGCACGTCAACATCCTGGTGGCGCACTCCGGTGCAAACAACATCCCAGCCATGGCGAATGATGCGATCCTGCTGGCGCGCACGCACGACAACATCTTCCTGGGCACGTCGTGGGTGCAGCCGCCCGAGCTGGTGCAGATGTACTACGCTGTCGGTGCCACCAAGATCGTCTGGGAGTCTGACTGCTCGCCCCAGTCCATGCCACAGAACCTGCGCATGCTGACCAACCTGGCTCTTCCCGCGCCGCTGGGCGTGGGCGCGAGCAGGGATGAAATCTACCGCATCGTCGGCAGCAACATCGCGGACCTCTGCAGCCTTCCGGCTTCCAACGGGGCCCTATGAGACCGGAGCCCGACCTCCGCTCCTTCATCGACGACCTGGCCGCGAACGCGCCGGCGCACCTGTTCGCGGTCGCCGGCGAAGTCCCGCTGGACTACACGTCGACCGCGCTGACGCTCGCGCTCGAAAAGCAGGGGCGTGCGCCGGCCGTCGTGCTGAACCGGCTGGTGGGACGGGAAGGGCGGCTGGTCGCGAACCTGTTCGGGTCACGAGAACTGATGGCCCGGGGCATCGATGCGACGCCCGGCACGTTTCTGACGGTGCTGGGCGACGCGCTCGACCATCTCATACCGGCCGAAATCGTGCCGGACGGTGCACTTGCCGGCGCGCCAGCAGGCGCCAACGCCCCCGTCCACGAGGTTGTCTGGCAGGGCGCAGACGTGGACTTGCAGCGCCTGCCCATTCCCCGGCACTTTGAGCAAGACGCCGGCCCGTACATCACTGCCGGCATGATCGCAGCGCGAGATCCGGACACGGGGGTGAACAACCTGGCGTATGTCCGTCTGCAGGTCCAGGGGCCCCGGCGGCTCGGCGCCAGCCTGCACTCGCGGCAGCACACGTGGGACTACCTGCGCCGGGCCGAGAAGCGCGGCCAGGACTTGCCCGTGGCCATCGTTATCGGCGCGCACCCGGCCGTCATGCTGGCCGGGGCAGCCAAGATGGGCATCGGCGAGGACGAATACGACCTCGCCGGCGCGCTGCTGGGGCAGCCGCTTCAGCTGGTGCGAGGGTGCACGGTGGATGTCATGGTGCCGGCCTCGGCCGAGATTGTCATCGAAGGCAAGCTGCTGGCCAACACGCACGAGACCGAAGGTCCGTTCGGCGAGTACACCGGCTACGTCACCGGCCGCTCGACCCACAACGTGATCGAGGTCACCGCGATTACCATGCGCCACGACGCCATCTTTGTAGATGTCATCCCGGGCAACTCGGCCGAGCACCTGATCCTTGGCCGGGCGGCCAAGGAAGCGTGGGTGCACAAGCGGATGGCCGAGGCCTTGCCCTTCTTCGTCGACTTTCACTACCCGTCGTCGGGCACGCACTTCCACTGCTTCGTCCGCATCGACAAAAGCGCAGAAGGCCAAGCCCAGCAGGCGGCGCAACTGATCGTCGGCCTCGACCACTATATCAAGTTGGTCATTGTCGTCGACCGCGACGTCGATCCGGCGGACGAGGCTGCCGTGATGTGGGCCATGGCCACCCGTATGCAGGCCGATCGCGACGTGACGATCCTGGCGCACTGCATGTGCAACAAGCTGGACCCGTCGAGCGCGGACGGCGTCGGCGCAAAGCTTTTGATCGACGCCACACGCAAGCCCGGTTTTGAAGCCGAGCCCGTCCACCTGCCCGACGACGCCCGCGTTCTTGCGGCGCAGTTGGTTGGGGGCGCACACGAAGACGTGGCCGCAAGCCCCAGCTTGCGCGTTGAGCCATCCTACGGGAAGTAACCGACCTATGCACCGGTTCGACTACCATACTCCCGCCACCCTCAACGAAGCCGTCGCCCTGCTTGACAGTTTCGGCGAGGATGCGCGGATCCTGGCGGGCGGCACCGACCTCCTGACCGCGCTTAAAGAACGGTGGGAGACGCCGGCCCACGTGGTCGACCTGCGCCGGGTGCCCGGCCTGGACGAGATCACCTATCGATAGCGGGCGCGGGCTCACCATCGGTGCGCGGGTGACCGTGCGGGCCGTCGAGACGTCGCCGCTGGTCCGCCAACACTATCCCGCCTTGGCCTACGCCGCCTCCACCCTCGCCTCCATCCAAATCCGCAACCTGGCGACGGTTGCCGGCAACATCTGCCGGGCATCGCCCTCGGCAGACACGCCTCCCGTCCTCCTGGCGCTCGCCGCGTCGGCGACCCTGTGCGGACCCAATGGGTCGCGCACGGTGACTTTGGATGACTTCTTCACCGGTCCGGGGCGCACAGTCCTCAGGCGCAACGAAGTGCTGACCACGATCCAACTCCCCCCGGCGCCGGCCCAGCCGAGCGCACGGCTGGGCGCGGCGTATATCAAGCACAGCCCGCGCCGGGCGATGGACCTCGCGATGGTGGGGGTCGCAGCGGCCCTGACTGTCGAAAGCGGTTGGATGACTGGCGTGCGCGTCGCGCTTGGCGCGGTGGCCCCGACGCCTCGCCGCTCGCACGGGGCCGAAGCGGTCCTTCTCGGACGTCAGATCGATCCGGACCTGCTCGAGAAGGCGGGCGCAGCAGCGGCGGAGGAATGCACCCCGATCAGCGACGTGCGCGGCACGGCCGCCCACCGGCGTGAGATGGTTGCCGTGCTGACCCGCCGGGCGCTGGAGCAGGCCATCGCAGCCGCTCAGGGCCGCGAGGCCGGAGCAAGGGAGGTTCGCCAGTGAAGCAACCCCTCCGCATGACCGTCAACGGCCGGCCGGTCGAACTGCTCGTCGAACCTTATCGCACGCTGCTGGACGTTCTGCGCGACGATCTGGAACTGACCGGCGCCAAGAAAGGGTGCGACCGCGGCGACTGCGGCGCGTGCACGGTCCTGGTCGACGGCAAGCCCGTCACTTCGTGCATGATGCTCGCGGTCCAGGCCGACGGCTGCCGGATTACGACGATCGAGGGATTGCAGACGGATGGCCGGCTGCATCCGCTTCAGCAGGCGTTCGTGGACCACGGCGCGGTGCAGTGCGGCTTCTGCACCCCCGGCATGGTCCTCGCCGCCGTGGCGGTCCTGGAGGAAAACCCGTGCCCTACCGAGGCACAGGTGCGCGATGGGATCGCGGGCAACCTCTGCCGCTGCACCGGGTACGCGAAGATCGTGGATGCCGTCCTCGCGGCGGCCAATGCCCCTGGGCAGCCTGAGCGGAGCGGAGCCCGAACGGACGAAGCGGAGTCGAAGGACGCGGCCGGGGTGCAGGAGGCACGCCGATGAGCGCAGAGCCACTCGTCGTCGGCAAGCGTCTGCCGCGTGTCGATGCGCTTGACAAAGTGACCGGCGCGGCGAAATATACCGGCGACCACCACGTCCGCGGCATGCTGCACGCGGCCATGCTGCGCAGCCCGCACGCCCATGCCCGCATCATCAGCATTGATACGTCGGGAGCCGAACACCTGCCGGGCGTCAAGTGCATCCTCACGTGCCTCAACGTGCCGCGGGTGCGCCACGCCGGCCAGCCCGAACCGCGCGCCGGCTCGCTCGTCAAGGATCAGTACATCCTCGACCGTACCGTGCGCTTCCACGGCGACGGCGTGGCCGCAGTGGCCGCCACGTCACCCGAGGCTGCCGAAGAAGCGCTGGCGCTCATCCAGGTTGAATATGAGCCGCTGCCCTCGGTATTCGATGCGTACGAAGCCATGCAAGACGGCGCGCCCCGGATTCACGACACCGACCGCAACCTGGTCATCCCGCCCGTCGTCATCGAGTGGGGCGAGATAGAGGAGGGGTTCGCGCAGGCCGATTATGTTTTTGAAGGCGTCTACGGCACGTCCCGGCACGTGCCTGCGTTCATGGAGCCGTACATCTGCACCGTGATCCCCGATGCGGCCGGCCGCCTGACCGTCTACGCCTCGACCCAGGCGCCGTTCATGGTCCGCGGCACGCTGTCCGAGGTGCTTGGCATCCCCATGAGCAAGATTCGGGTGATCACCGAGCACATGGGCGGCGGTTTCGGGGCCAAGCAGGACCTGTACCAACACGAATACCTGGCCGCGCTGCTGGCTCTGCGGACAGGAGAACCGGTGCGCTTCGAGTTCTCCCGTGCCGAGACCTTCATCTCCGGCCGCTCCCGGCATCCCGTGACCGTGGAACTGAAGCAAGGCGTTACGAAGGACGGCATCCTGACCGCCCGCCAGGCCCGCTACATCGCAAACTCCGGCGCATACGGCTCGCACGGACCCGGCATCACCTGGGTCGGCGCCGCGGCCCTCGGGTCGCTGCACCGCTGCGAGAACGTACACATCGAGGGGCTGTGCGTGTACACGAACGCACCCATTGCCGGCGCTTTCCGCGGCTACGGCGCGCCCCAGGCGTACTTCGCCCTCGAGACCCAGATGGACGAGATTGCCGAAGCGCTTGGCATCGACCCGCTCGAGCTGCGCAAACGCAACGCCATCCGCCCCGGCGACATCGGACCCGCCGGCACAGCTTTCACGAACAACCAGCTGCCCCTGTGCCTCGACCGTGGAGCCGACGAAGATCGGGTGGGAGAATCGCACGCGTCCGGCGCCCGGTGCGTCGGGGAAGTGCGTGCGCGGCATCGGGGTGGCCTGCCAGCTCCACTCCGCGACCGCCTACCCGGAGACGCGCGAAATCGCCAATGCCGCGGTGGCAATCAACGAAGATGGCACCGTCCAACTGCGCATCGGCTCGGCCGACCTGGGCACGGGCGCCAAGACCGTCCTGGCGCAGATTTGTGCCGAAACCCTGGGCGTTTGCTACGAAGACATCTCCGTGCTGGCCGGCGACACCGACCTCGTCCCATACGACCTGGGCGCATACGCGTCGCGCACGACCTACATCGCGGGCGGCGCGGTGCAGCAGGCGTCTCGGGAAGCCAGGATGCGGCTGCTCGAGCTGGCCGCCGAGCGGCTGGGCGTGCCCGTCGAGGACCTGTCCGTACAGCAGGGCTTTATCCGGATCGCCGGCCGGCCCGAGGGGGCGATTGCGATCGCCCAGATCGTCGGCCCGGAACAAGGCGCGCCCGCACAAACCATCACCGGCCAGGCGCGCAACCAGCCGCTCAACGCGTACTCGTTTGCGGCACAGTTTGCCGAGGTCGAGGTAGACACCGAAACGGGCCAGGTGCGGGTGCTTCGCATGGTGGCGGTTCACGACATCGGCAAGGCGATCAACCCGGCCGCGGCCGAGGGCCAGGTGGAGGGCGGTCTGCACCAGGGCATCGGCTACGCGCTGCTGGAGGACATGGTCATCGACCCGCGGACGGGGCGCACGCTCAACCCCAACTTCGTCGACTACAAGCTGCTGACCTCGCTCGATATGCCCGAGCTGGAGGTCGACTTCGTCGAGTCTGGCCTTGGCGACGGGCCGTACGGCGCGAAGGGCGTGGCGGAAGACAGCCTCTGTCCGACAGCCCCGGCCATCACCAATGCCATTTTCAATGCCACCGGCGTCCGCATCAAGCAGCTGCCGGTCAACCCAGAGCAATTGCTCGCGGGCTTGAGAGAGACCTCAACACAAAGTCACAAAGACACGGGGTATTCGGCATAACCGGCAAGCCCTTTGTGCCTTGGTGCCTTTGTGGTGAACTCTCTCCCGCATTCACACATCTCAGGAGGAGCACATGTCTAGGAAGTTTCTGTTCACCGTCCTCATGGCCATCGTCGTGCTGACCATGATCGCCGGCTGCGCGGCGCCCGCCGCGCAACCCGCCCCCGCAGCCGCAACCCAAGCCCCAGCCGCTGCGGCTGAACCGACCAAGGCCCCCGCCCCCGCGGCGGCCGCATTCAAGATGGGCCTGCTGAGCCCCGGCAGCGTCAACGACCAGGGCTGGAACACGATGGCCTTCAATGCGCTGAAGCGGGTCGAGAAGGACCTGGGCGCCGAGGTCTCCTATGTCGAGCTAAAGCAGGACCCGGCTTCGTATGAGAAGGCCTTCCGTGACTTCGCCGCGCAGGGCTACCAACTGATCCTCGGCCACGGCAACGAGTTCGAGGACGCGGCGAAGGCGACCGCGAAGGACTATCCCAACGTGCAGTTCTTCATCTCGTCCAGCCGCCTTAAGGAGCCGACGGTTACCGGCCTGAACACCAACTCGGACGAGCCGCTCTACCTGATGGGCGTCATGGCCGCGAAGATGTGCAAGGCCGCCGGGTTCGTGGGCGGCATGGAAATCCCGCCCATCTCCGAAGCCATGATCGGCTTCGTGAATGGCGCGAAGAGCGTCGACCCCAACTTCAAGGTCTACACCACCTTCATCGGCAACTTCCAGGATGCTGCGGCAGCCAAGGAAGCGGCGCTTAGCATGATCGCCCAGGGCGCAGACTGCCTCGTTCCCGATGCGGATGCCGCAGGCCAGGGTGTGTTCCAGGCTGTCGTCGAGAAGAAGGACCAGGGCGCTAAGACCTTCGGCGTCTTCATGCCGGCCACCGAGGCCGCGCCCGGCCAGGTGCTCGCCAACTACGTGTCCGACTACGGCCAGGGTGTCGTCAACCTGGCAAAGCAGGTCAAGGAAGGCACGTTTAAGGGCGGCGAAAACCACACGTTCGGCGTTGCGATGCCCGACGTTATGAAGTTCGAGTACGACGCGACTTCGACGACCCCGATCCCGCAAGAGGTGAAGGATGCGGTCGAGGCGGCCAAGCAGGCGATCATCGCCGGCAAGGTCAACACGCTCGCCCCCATCAAGTAATCACTCGAAGTGGGCAGTGGCAGGTTGCAGGGCGCCTGTAACCTGCCACTGTGAACGTGGAACGATGACGAGGAGGCATCGAGCACACTATGACTGAATCTGCCACCCCCGCCCCACGCCAGGCCGTCGCATCACCCCGATGGCTCAGGCAGGCGCGCCGGATCGCCGGTGCGGTGCTCACGCCACTGGCCGCGATCCTGGTAGCCCTTCTGGTCAGCGCGCTCATCCTCCTCTTGACGGGGTACGACCCCGCCGCCGCATTCTCGGCCATGTGGAAAGGCGCATTCGCCGACATGCGCACGATCAGCGAGGTGCTGATCAAGGCGACGCCGCTGATCATTATCGCCGCCGGCCTCTCGGTCGCGTTCCGGGCCTCGATCTGGAACATCGGCGCCGAGGGCCAGTTCTATGCGGGGGCAGTCGCGGCCACAGCCGCAGGCATCTATCTGCCGGGCCTGCCCATCGCCATCCATATCCCACTCGTGCTTCTCGCTGCGATCGTTGGCGGCGCGCTGTGGGGGATGCTCGCGGGCTGGCTAAAGGTCCGCTTCAACGCTTCCGAGATCGTCACCACGATCATGCTTAACTATATTGCGATTATCGGCACCGGCTGGCTTGTGACGGGACCGATGATCGAAGGCGCCGGCAAATATCCGCAGACGGCGAAGATCTTCGACTCTGCCATGCTGCCCCGCTTCCTCCCGCCGACCCGCCTGCACATTGGCTTCCTAATCGCCCTCATCGTCTGCCTCGTGTTGTACGTGCTGCTATTCAGGACCAGCACCGGCTATGCGATCAGGGCTGTGGGTATCAATTCGAATGCCGCACGGTATGCGGGAATCAATGTAAGCAAGAATATCCTGCTTGCCATGGCGATCAGCGGCGGTGCGGCCGGCCTGGCGGGTGGCGTAGAGATTGCGGGCGTCGCATTTCGCCTGTACCAGGAGATCTCGCCCGGCTTCGGGTTTGACGCCATCGCAGTGGCCTTGCTCGCCAACAACAACCCGCTCGGCGTCATCTTCTCGGGCATCCTCTTTGGGGCGCTCCGCTCCGGGTCCGAGATGATGCAGATCACCGCGGACATCCCCTCCGTGCTGGTCTTTGCCATCCAGGGGATGGTCATCCTCGCAGTCGTCGCATTCGGCGTCTACCGTGAGCGCTCGGGGCAGGAAGGCTGAAGGAGGCACGTATGGAAATTGCTGCCGTGATCGCGCTGGTAACGACTGTTTTTGCAGCGACCTGGCGCCTGGCGACGCCGCTCATCTACGCCTCCGTCGGCGAGCTTTTCGCCGAGCGGTCGGGCGTCCTCAACATCGGGCTCGAAGGCATCATGTTATTCGGGGCTTTCGCCGGCTACGCAGGCGGCACCGTTACCGGCAGTCCCGCGGTCGGGCTGCTCGCCGCGATCGTCACCGGCTCGCTGCTGGGCCTCCTCTTTGCCTTCTTCACCGTCACGGTCAAGGCGAACCAGATCGTCGTCGGCGCGGCGCTCAACATGATCGGTCTGGGCCTCACCGGCTTCCTTTACCGCACCTGGTTCGACGTCAGTGCGAAGGGCGTCAAGACATTTGCGCCCTTGGAGATCCCGGTCCTCAGCCAGATCCCGGTCTTGGGAGACATGGTCTTCAAACACAGCATCCTGGTCTACGGCACGCTGCTCGTCGTTCCGTTGGCCGCATTCGTGCTCTACCGGACCGGCTTCGGGCTGGCGGTTCGCTCGGTGGGCGAGCATCCGAAGGCCGCGGACACGGTGGGAATCAACGTCGCCCGCATCCGCTACGCCTGCGTGGTGCTGGGCGCGGCGCTCGCGGGGGTGGGCGGCGCGTTTCTCACGCTCTCGCACACCAACCTGTTCGTCGAAGGGATGGTGGCGGGACGCGGCTTCATCGCCCTGGCGGTCGTTGTGTTCGGGCGCTGGAAGCCATGGGGCGTGTTTGGGGCCTCGCTGCTCTTCGGCGTTTTCTACGGCCTCCAGCTGCACCTGCAAGCGATGACCAACTCGTTCATCCCGTACCAGTTCTGGCAGGCCCTGCCGTATGTCGCGACGCTGATCATATTGGTTGCACTCCGGGGCCGGACGGGCTCGCCGCGCGCGCTCGGCGTCCCGTACAATGCGAGGTAAGCGATGAGCGAACAGCTGAGCCTAGAGACGGCCGCCAACAAGGGCCCGGCCGAACCGCTCCTGAAGATCGACAACATCGTCAAGTCCTTCGGCCGGGTGACCGCCAACAAGGGCGTGAGCTTCGACGTGCGCCCCGGCGAGATCCACTGTCTCCTGGGCGAAAATGGCGCGGGCAAGACCGTCTTGATGAGCATCCTGTACGGGATGTACCAGGCCGACTCGGGGACGATCAGCTACAAAGGGCAGCCCCTTGCCATCCACTCGCCGCGCGATGCCATCGAGCACCGAATCGGCATGGTGCACCAGCACTTCATGCTCGTGCCTACGCTCACCGTCGCGGAAAACATCGTCCTGGGGCAGCACAAGCCCTGGTCGGTGCTCAGCGACATGGACCAGGTGGCGAAACGGATCCGCGAGCTGGGCCGTGACCTGGGCTTCGAGGTCGATCCGGGCGCACTCGTCGAGACGCTCTCGGTGGGTGAGCAGCAGCGGGTCGAAATCCTCAAGACCATGTACCATGGGGCCGACCTCCTGATCCTCGACGAACCCACTGCCGTGCTCACGCCCCAGGAGACCGTTCAGCTCTTGCACCTGCTGCGCGGGCTGGCGGATCGGGGACTCACCGTCATCTTCATCACCCACAAGCTGGAGGAGGTGATGCAGGTCAGCGACCGGGTGACGGTCCTGCGCGACGGCCGCGTCATCGAAACGGTGAACACCGCAGAGACGAATCCGCGCGCGCTTGCCAGGATGATGGTGGGTCGGGACGTATTGATGACGCTCCCACGCACCGCGTATAACCCTGGCGAACCCGTTCTTGAGGTAGAGGGCGTGTCGGTGATGAACGAACGGGGGCAGGAGGTGGTCCACGGGCTGTCGTTCTGCGTCCGAGAGCGGGAAATCGTCGGGGTGGCAGGCGTGTCGGGAAACGGCCAGACCGAACTGGCGTTGGCCCTCGCCGGGCTGCTGCCCACCTGCTGCGGTCGTATGCGGCTCGGGGGGAAGGAACTCGAGAAGCTCTCGCCACACGAGTTGGGTCACCTGGGCATGGCGCATCTTCCGGAAGACCGCATCAAGATGGGTATCCTGCTTCCCTTCTCCATCGCTGAGAACATGATCCTGCACGAGTACAACCATCCGCCCTACAGCCGCAAAGGCTTCCTGGCCTTCGGCGCGATCTCGAGACACGCCCGGGCGCTGGTGGACAAGTTCGACGTCCGCACGGCAGGAGTTGACACGGAAATCCAGAACCTTTCGGGCGGCAACCAGCAGAAGGTCGTCGTCGCGCGTGAACTGCAGCGCGACCCCCGCTTCATGCTCGTGTGCCAGCCGACCCGCGGCATCGACATCGGCGCGACCGAGTTCGTGCTCCAACAGATCCTCGCCCAGCGGGATCGCGGCTCGGCCATCCTGCTCATCTCGACAGAACTCGAAGAACTGTTCGCCGTCAGCGACCGCATCGTCGTGATGTACGAGGGCCAGATCGTGGGCGAGACGCCCGCCGACCGCAGCCACGTGGAGGATGTGGGCCTCATGATGGCGGGCAAGCAGGCGAGGTAAGCGACCGGAGCGACCCTGGCTGACCGGACCTGGCAGGCGACGCTTGCCAGGTCTTCTGTTTTCGGCCTTGACGCTTGCGCAAGTTCGGTCTAGAATAACGAACAAATGAGCGAAGGCTGTTGCGTGCTGCTCACGACCAAGAAAGACCCGGACCATGGCCAAGTCAAAGACCCGATACGTCTGCTCGAACTGCGGCAGCGCCCAGCCGAAATGGATGGGCAAGTGCCCGGATTGCGGCGAGTGGAACTCGCTCGTCGAGACCGTCATCCAGGAGGCTCCGACCGGCCGCCACACAGGCGCGGCCATTGCCGGCGGTGGCGGGGGGCCCCAGGCCCTGCCCGACATCCCTGCCGACGGTTACGAGCGCGTGCCGGTGCCCATCGGCGAGCTGAGCCGGGTGCTCGGCGGCGGGATCGTGCCGGGCTCGGTCGTCCTGATCAGCGGCGATCCCGGCATTGGCAAGTCGACCCTGCTTATCCAGCTCTGCGACGCCCTTGCGCGGCCCGGTCAAGACCATTCCGGTGAAGGTCCCGTGCTCTACGTCTCGGGCGAAGAGTCGGCCGCCCAGATCAAGCTGCGCGCCGAACGCTTGGGTATCGTCTCGCGCGACATCCAGGTGCTGGCCGAAACCCACCTCGAGACGATCTCCAACCACATCCAGCAGCTTCAACCGCGCATGGTCGTCGTCGATTCGGTGCAGAGCATCTACTCGGAGGCCATCCAGTCGGGCGCGGGCAGCGTGACCCAGGTGCGCGACTGCTCGGCGCACCTGCTGCGCCTCGCCAAGGCCCTGACCTTCCCGCTGTTCCTCGTCGGGCACGTGACGAAGGAAGGCGCGATCGCGGGCCCCCGTGTGCTCGAGCACATGGTCGACACGGTCCTCTACCTGGAGGGCGAGCGGTTTCACTCGTTCCGCCTGCTGCGTTCGGTCAAAAACCGCTTCGGCTCAACGAACGAGGTCGGCGTGTTCGAGATGGCCGAGAGCGGGTTGGTCGAGGTCACGAACCCGTCCGAGGCCTTCCTGGCCGAGCGCATCCCGAACGCGCCGGGCTCCGCCATTGCCGTGACGATGGAGGGCACGCGTCCGATCCTGGTGGAGGTGCAGGCCCTATCCAGCGCGACCACTTTCGCCCAGCCGCGGCGCACGGCGAACGGCGTCGACTTCAACCGCCTGCTCCTCATCACCGCAGTCCTCACCAAGCGCGCTCGCACGCGCCTGGCCGACCAGGACGTCTTCGTCAACGTCGTCGGCGGGCTGCAGGTGGACGAGCCCGCGGTCGACCTGGCCGTCGCGGCTGCGGTGGCATCCTCTGCACGCAACCGCCCTGTGGCAGCGGACCTGGCCTTGGTGGGCGAGGTGGGCCTCAGCGGCGAGCTGCGCAGCGTGGGACAACTGCCCCGGCGGCTGAACGAAGCCGCCAAGCTGGGGTTCACCCGCGTGCTGGTGCCCGCGACCGCCGCGCGTAAGCTCGAGCATCCGCCTGCCGGCCTGCAGGTGCTCGGTGCGCGCACGCTGCGGGAGGCGCTGGAGATGGCGCTGCTTGGCAGCGACGAGGTCCCGGCGCGCGACCGCGAGGGCTAGCGCTCGACTAGGGGACTTGCGGCTTCGGCAGATGCGCAGGGCCCGTCTCCGGACGTGCCTCCTGGGCTTTGTGCACCCTTGGTTCTTCGTGTCTTTGTGGTGAGCCACCAGCTGCGCAAGGAGCACACCCATGAGCGAAATCTACGGCATCGACCATGTCCAGCTGTCAATTCCGCCGGGCGGGGAGGACCGCGCCCGCGCCTTTTACGGCGGGCTGCTCGGGCTGCGCGAGGTACCCAAGCCCGAATCATTGGCAGGACGGGGCGGCGCGTGGTTCGAGTCCGGCTCGCTCAGGCTGCACCTGGGCGCCGAGCCGGACATGACGCCCATGAAGAAGGCCCACCCCGGGCTCCTGGTACACGGGCTTGCCGGGTTAGTGGCCCGGTTGCAGGCGGCAGGCGTCACGGTCTCCTTCGAGCCGCCCCTCCCCGGCTACGACCGCGCCCACATCCTGGACCCGTTCGGCAACCGCATCGAGCTTCTGGAAATCAGCGACTAGCCACGCAGACACAACGACACGAGGGATCACCAAGGCTGTGTAGCACTTCGTGTCTGCGTGTCCTGGTGGTGAAAGTCACTCGCGCGCGACGACCTTTAGCTTCAACCCACCCTTTGGCCGTAAGGTCAGCAGCGCCTGCAATTCGATCTCGGGCTGTTCGACCGTTTCGAAAGCGAAGCGCTGCACCATCATGGGCAGGATGATCTGGCCCTCGAACATCGCCAGGTGGCTGCCCACGCAGACGTGGGGCCCGCCACCGAACGGGAAGAAGGCGTAGGGAGGCACCCGCTTCTTCCAGTCGCCGCTGAACCGTTGGGGGTCGAACTCCATGGGATTCGGGTAAATGCGGGCGTCGCGGTGGATCGTCCACATCGGGATCAGCAGCACGCTGCCTTTTGGCAGCGTCGTCTCGCCAAGTTGAACATCCTCGACGACCTGGCGCACCATCAGCGACCACGCGGGCGGGTAGATGCGCATCGACTCGTTGAGCACCTGCTCCGTGTACGGCAGCGCCTTGATGTCGTCCAGCCCCGGGACCCGGCCGCCCAAGACCTCGTCGACCTCCGCCTGCAGCTTCCTTTGGACGTCCGGGTTGCAGGCCAGCAGGTACAGCGTCCACATGAGCATCAGCGCGGTCGTCTCGTGGCCCGCGCCGAACAGCGTCTTCAGCTCGTTGCAGATCTCCCGGTCGCTCAGCTGCGTGCCGGTCTCCTCGTCCTGCGCCGCGATCAGGTCCGACAGGATATCGGCGTAATCCGTGCCCTCGGCACGCCGCTGCCGGATCAGGGGTAGGATGAACGCCTCGATGACCTCAGTCGCACGGTTAATGCGCCGGTTGTCGCCCGTCGGCAGCCAGGCGGGCAGCTGCTGAAATGCGGTCGTGCGTGCGGTGAGCACCTCAAAGACCGCGGTCAGCGCTTGGTTCTGATCGGCCGCGTCCTGCTCGATGTTGCGCACGCTGAAGATGATATCGGCGATGATCCCCATGGTGGTCCGCATCATCTCGAACATCATCTCGATAGTCAATCCACCGTCCGCGCTTGCGCCGGCCTGCCAGCGGTCGAGCAGCCGGGTGGTGTGGATGGTCACGACGTCGAGATAGCGCTTCACCACGCTCGCCTGGAACGAGGGGTTGAGCAGCCGGCGGTGCCGTTTCCACGGATCGCCCTCCATCGTCAAGGTGGAGGCGCCCACCGCGCTCGACCACGTCGCGGTTTGCCGTCCCCACTTGACGAGCTTGCCGCCCTGCAGGCTGGGGGTCATCAACTCACGGACGAAGCCGGGACTGTTGACCAGGTAAAAGTGAAATGCCGCCATGCGGAAATAGGCCAGATCGCCGTAGGTCCCGGCGACGTCGGTGAGGAAGCCGAGCGTGTCGCGCTCGAAATCGGATCAGGTTGAGCACGCCGTACGGCCCGCCGTCAGGACCGGGCGGGCGCGAAATGGTTGTGGGCATGGGGGCACTACCTCCAAGATGCGGC
Organism: uncultured Chloroflexia bacterium; assembly: GCA_963810095.1. Classification (GTDB taxonomy): domain Bacteria; phylum Chloroflexota; class Anaerolineae; order CG2-30-64-16; family CG2-30-64-16; genus JALOOB01. The sequence continues at coordinate 839,335 of CAWEMM010000006.1, forward strand.
AGACGTAAGGCCGAGGTCACCTCGCGCCTACAGCCGTATGATACCACAACGCCTCCGTCCCGGACGCGGTCAGGGAGAGACAGACTCGATAGCCGGCAAACGCGATCTGCGCTGCCCCCCGCCTTCCCTCAGTTCGCGCGATTCGCGGGGCCCCGCCCGAGGTGGTATACTCTTCTCATCCTCGTATAACCGTTTGGGAGGTTTGCATGACCGTAACCGCCGTCGTCGGCGCTCAATGGGGCGATGAAGGGAAGGGGCGGATCGTCGACTACCTGGCCCAGAACGCCCACATGGTGATTCGCTTCCAGGGCGGCGACAACGCCGGGCACACGGTTGTCAACGAGCACGGCACATTCCGCCTGCACCTGGTCCCCTCAGGCATCTTCAACCCTGCGACGGTTTGCATCGTCGGTTCCGGCACGGTCATTCATCCCCCGGCCTTGCTCGACGAGATGAGCGAACTGGTGGCCGCGGGCATCAGCCTCGATAACCTTTGGATTTCGGATCGCGCCCACGTGATTATGCCTTACCACCGTGTCCTCGACGGGCTCGAGGAGTCGGCACGGGGCGGCGCGCAGATCGGCACGACCAAGCGGGGCATCGGCCCGGCATACGCGGACAAGGCCGCCCGCAGCGGCATCCGCATGGGCGACCTGTGCCGGCCCGGCTACCTGGCCGACCGGCTCGCCCTCGCACTCCCGCGCGTCAACCGCACGGTCACGCAGCTCGGCAGCGAGGAATTCGACCTGTACGGGCTGGCACGGCAGGCGATGGGCTGGGGCAATGCGCTCGACGGGCGCATCGTGGACACTGGGCCCGTCGTGCAGGCCGCCTATCGTGCGGGCGAAGAAATCCTGCTCGAAGGCCAGCTGGGCGTGATGCGCGACCTCGACTGGGGCACCTACCCCTACGTCACCTCCTCGAATCCGATTGCCGGCGGCGGCTACGCAGGCGCCGGCCTCCCGCCGCAGGCCATCCAGCGCGTCGTCGGCGTGGTCAAGGCCTACTGCACCGCGGTCGGCGCAGGGCCCCTGCCCACCGAGCTGCACGACGAGGTGGCCGACCACCTGCGCAGCGTGGGTGCGGAGTACGGCGCGACGACCGGCCGCCCGCGTCGCTGTGGCTGGCTGGACGGGGTAGCATTGCCCTATGCGGCGTGGCTGAACGGCTTCACCGGCCTCGCGATCACCAAGCTCGACGTGCTGGATGGGCTGCCCGAGCTGAAGATCTGCACGGGCTACCGGATCGGCGACGACGTCGTCGACCGGATCCCCGACACTTACAACATGGCGCGTGCCGACCCGATCTACGAGAGCTGGCCGCGGCTGGCAAGAGTCGACGCGGCACGCCCGCCGCTGGGGCGAACTGCCGCAAGCCGCCAAGGCCTACCTCGACCGCATCTCAGAGCTTGCCGGCACGCCCTTGCAGTACGTCTCCGTCGGCCCCGGCAGGGACCAGTTGATCGTCTTGTAGAGCGAGAAGGTCGCAAACACAAAGGCACCGGAGGACCGAAGCTTCACAAGAGTCCTTGTGCATCTTTGGTTCTTCGGTTCTTTTGTGTTAGGAGAGGGCAACGTGAGCGACTCTTCCTATTCTTACGACACCTATCTGTCCCCGTTCACCTGGCGGTACGGCTCGACGGAGATGCGGGCGCTGTGGAGCGAGCTGCACCGGCGCAGGCTGTGGCGCACGATCTGGGTCGCGCTGGCCCAGCGCGGAGCAGGCCGCGGGCCTGACCACCCCCGAGCAGGTCGCCGACCTGGCGGCGCACGCCGAAGAGATCGACCTGGCCGCGCGCGCTGGAGATCGAGGCCGAGATCCATCACGACCTGATGGCCGAGGTGCGCACCTTTGCCGAGCAGTGTCCGATTGGCGGCGGGGTCATCCACCTGGGCGCCACCTCGATGGACATCGAGGACAACGCCGAGGCGCTGCGCGTCCGCGACGCGCTCGACATCCTCCTCGGCAAGCTCAGGGCGCTGCTGGCCGCTTTCGCCGGCCAGATCGAGGAGTGGGCCGGTGTCCCGGCGATGGCCTTCACCCACCTCCAGCCCGCCGAGCCGACGACGGTGGGCTACCGGCTGGCGCAGTACGGCCAGGACCTGCTGACCGACTACCTCGACCTGGGCCGCGTGCGTGCGGCCGTGCGGGGCAAGGGCCTCAAGGGCGCGGTCGGCACGTCCGCGTCGTACCTCCAATTGCTCCAGGGCACCGGGATGACGCCGGCAGAACTCGAGGACCGCGTCATGGACACCCTCGGGTTGCCCGCATATCCGGTCGCCACCCAGGTCTATCCGCGCAAGCAGGACTACACAGTCCTCGCCGCCCTCGCCGGGCTGGCCCAGTCGCTCTACAAGTTCGCGTTCGACCTGCGTTTCCTGCAGACGCCTCCCATCGGCGAATGGGCCGAGCCGTTTGGCCGCAGCCAGGTCGGTTCGAGCGCCATGCCCTTCAAGCGCAACCCGATCCATGCGGAGAACATGGACAGCCTCGCCCGGCTGCTCGCCGGCCTGCCGCGGGTCGCCTGGGACAACGCCGCGCACAACCTGCTCGAGCGCACGCTGGACGATTCGGCCAACCGCCGGACGATCCTCCCCGAAGGGTTCCTGATCGCGGACGAGCTGCTGATGCGGGCCACCCGCATTGTCACGGGCCTGCGCTTCGACGGGCAGGCCCGCGAACGGCTGCTGGCCGCGTACGGGCCCTTTGCGGCCACAGAGCGGCTGCTGATGGAGCTGGCGCGGCGCGGCGCCGACCGGCAGGCCATGCACGAGCTGATTCGCGAGCACTCGATGGCGGCCTGGGCGGCCGTCCAGGCCGGCGGAGCCAACCCATTGGTCGGGGCCCTGTGCGCCGACCCGCGGCTGGCGGAGTATGCGGACCGGGAGCAGCTGGCGGCGTGGCTGGACGCAACCGACTACCTGGGGGATGCGCCCACCCGGGCGCTGGAGATGGCCGCGACGCTGCGTCGCACGGTGTAGGGGCGAGGCAAAGCGGGCTTGCCTCGCCCCTCGAGGTTGCGGGCTTCGGCCCTTACTTCAGCGTCTGCAGGTAGGCGACCAGGTCGTTGATCTGCTCGGGCGTGAGCTCGTCTTTGAAGTTCTGGGGCATGATGCCGGGCGCGAACCCTTCGACCACGTCGACGCTCGGGTTCACAATCGCCTCGTGGAGCCATTCGGCCTGGCTCTTGGCGGTGCCCTTGTAACCGGCCTCCTTGAAGGCGCCCTCCGCATCCGTCGCAATGCCGTAGAGCGACGGGCCGACAAGCTTCTGGTCCTTCACGATCGAGTGGCACGTCTTGCAGCCCGGCAGGTTGTCTTTGCCCAGCGTGGCCTGGTTGAACAGCTTTTCGCCGTTCGCGGCATTGCCGGCCGCGGCGCTTCCTGTCGAACTCGTGCCGTGCCGCCCGCTGGCGCGCCCTGCCCGCCGCACACGGCCAAAACGAGCGCGCCGATCAGGATCAACAGGACCCATGACTTCCGCAACATAAGGGACCTCCGATACAGTGTGAGGGACGAGGCGTTACCGCCCCGTAAGGATTGCCTGGTGCGTGGGGAGACGCGACGCCGCAATGGCGAAGACGCCAGGCACGAGCACCGCTTCCAGTATAGAGGTGGCTGTAGGGTCTGTATAGTGTCGGAAAATACAAAACGCACGGGGCGCTGCCCCGTGCGTTGTTTGTGCCAAGTCAGGGCCGGGTGGGGCCCTGCAACACGTGCTTAGGCGGTCCTGCGGCGGGAGATCATCACGCCGACGACGACGCCCAGCGCCACCACGCCGAGGCCCGCATAGAGCGGCCAGGCGGTGCGGGTGGCGGAGGCGGAGCTCATGTCGACGGCGTTGGGCTTGGTGCCACTGATTGTGAGCACGGGACGGAACGCCGGGTTCGCGGTGTACTCTTGGCTGTAGAAGTTTACCTGGCTCGTAGTCGAGCAATTAGCACTGAAGCTCATTGCCAGGGTGACCACGTTGTCGCCATCGGCCTGCAGCTGAACATAGTTCTTCAGACCCGCGTCCGCGCCGCCCCAAGTCAAGGGAGTGCCCGCGGTGGTGCTGCTGGCGATGACCTTGCTTTCAATCACCGTCGCGCCAGCCGTAGTAGGGGCATTAGTTGCATTGAGCGTGGCAGGATCGAAATCAGCGACGCCATACAGAGTCAGGGTCGGATTATTGGCAAGGCCGTTAAGCGTCGCACCATGGGTGAGTGCGAGCGAAGCAGAATTGACCGTGCCAAAGGTGGATGCGTCGAACTGGAAATAGCCGATCCACGTGTCGTTGCATGTCCCCGTCGAATCGGCGACTACCACTTGCTGCACCGTCGGGTTATTGCTCCCTCCGCTACCGAGAATGACATAAGTATCATAGTAAGGGCCGGTGAAAGCCGCGGATGCCACTTCCAACACCGACTGCAAACAGCACAAATACCAGGAACAGGTACGAGAAATGCTTCATGGGACGCTCCTTAGATCAGGATGACAAGATCAGGGCCAAGTAGTTGGCGCACCGGTTGCGAGGCAGGCGACGTACGGATATCCGATTTTCACCGGGAAATTGGTGCCGCTTCCACCAAATTCGTCGACAGTCCAGATATCAAACAACTGAAGCGTAGCGTCCCAGTGCAGGACCTGAGTGGCGCTCAACGCCGTTGCCAGCTGCGTCGCGTTGGTGATCGTGGACTGGTCCAGCGGGAGCGAGAATTCGTTGAACTTGCACGAGGCCGCCGTAACGAAGGTGAAGTGAGTGCTTCCCTGTGCGGGGACATCGCCAACAAACGAAACCACTGCCGGGGCCGTCAAGTCGAGGAGCAGCCGATCCGCGCCCCCAACGGCTAGCGGGAACTTGGTCCCCGATCCGCCAAACTCGTCAATCGTCCAGATCTGGTAAACCTGGTTCACATTGTCCCACGCCAACGCTTGACGCACGCTGCTGCCGACCAGCTTGGCAAGCCCATCTGCATCAAAGGACAGGCCCGCAGTGGTGAACTGATTGGCAGAATTGAGAGGCATCGCAATCATGTTGAAGTTCGGTCCGGCCGTCGGCGCATCCGGGTGATACTCCGGCGCGGCGGCCGATACAGGCGCCCCAGCCAGCGGCGCGTTAGCATTGGGCAACGCCAACACGGCAAGTGCACCCAGCCCGAGGAGCAGGGCCACGGCGAGGACAGTCGTGAGAACTCGTCTCATTGGGGATTCCTCCTTGGTTTGCGACGCGCTGTAGGCAACAGCGGCCGTCTAACTTCAATATCCGTCGGTTGAGGCAGTCAGGATTATACATCCTCGTGCCAATTAGTGTCAAGCGACAACAAGCGGATTGGAATCTACGGGAAACTACGCAAGCGATTTGGCATCAGGGGCAGGCCGACGACGGTGAGACGGTCCCGCGCCTGCCCCAAACGCCTTAAGGCGCGCCCGGGAACAAGGGTGAAGTCGAATTCCGCCTCCTCCCGCGAGTCGAGCGAGCGTCCGCCTGCGCCGTTGACCGCTACCACCTTGTAGAAATGGTTCACTGCCGGGTCGCCCACCACGCCCTTGTCGATGTACACACTGCGATCCCCGCCGAAGTCGGACGGGTGGACCTCGGACACGAGCGTCATGCTCGCGCCCGCACCCGTCGTGCCGTACGGCGTCTCGCTGCGCCACAATTCGTACCGGTTCGGAAACTCGTAGCCGTCGGACACGTCACGGATGATCGCCGCCCAATTCACGTTCAGATCGACCGTGTTGGTGATGACGGAGAAGGGCAGCGGCACCTCCGGCTGGTCGGCTTTGCTGGGCGCCACCAGGACGAGACCCGACTGGGGCGGTACGTCAGCGGTAATCTGGCACACGACGAACGTGTCCGGGTTGCATTGGGTCGTGAACGTGTTGCCGGTCACGACGTCCATCCACACTTCGTCCTGGAATGAGAGGTAAGGCGCCTTCTCCAGGTTTTGGAACACGATCGTGTGCGTCACCGCATCGCGATTCAGCGCGATCAGCTGCGGACTTCTGCTCGGCCTCCAGCGTTCGCGCGTAGGCATAGAGCTTGTCGGCGTCCGAGATGACGAGGCCGTGCTGCACGTCGCCATACTGCAGCGCCGGGTAACCCTGCCGGGCACTGGTGAGGCTGCGCAGGAAGGGCAACGTGCCGGTGTAGGGCGTGTACGAGCCGGGGGTGTCGTCCCAGGGGAACGGCGTCCGGTTGTAAGGATCGTCCTGCCACGTCGCGTTGGTGCTGTCCCAGACGCCATCCGCCTGCACCTGCATCTCGTCCCCGTAATAGAGCGTCGGTGCGCCGGCGTAGGTCAGGTTGAAGAGCCAGTACTCCTTCATGCGCTGCAGCGCCGCCGCATCGTCGTCATTGTTGATCTTCTTCAGGAGGAAACGCAGGCGGTTTGTGTCGTGCGAGTCGCCCATATTCATCATGGCCTTGAACGCTGCCGGCGGGTAGTCCTCCTGGATCGAGCGCAGGCGGGCGTTGAGCTGGGAAGGCGTCAACGCGCTGATGGGGCCCGACGCGCTGTTCGCGTTGTCGTCGTTATCCTGGAAACTGGTGCCGCCCGTGCAGCCATCACCCGAGCATCCCGTGAAGAGCCAGCCGAGCGCGGCCGAGCGCAGGCGGTAGTTCATCGCACTGTCCCACTCGTTGCCAAGCAGCCAGGGCGACGCGTCGCCCCACTCCTCGCCCAGAACGAGGGGCACCGTGCGAGTCTGCACGCTCGTATCCTTGACCGCAGCACGGAAGCCTTCCCAGTAGGTATTTGGCTGCGCCGGGTCCTCCTGCGTCAGTCCTGGATCGATGTCGCCGGCCACGTCGAGCCGCCACCCGGAGGCACCTTGCTGCACCCAGTAAGGTCCGATGGATGGCTGCACACCCGTGCCACCGATTCCCTTCGCGTACACGAGGTCACGCACGCCCTGGTTCGCGGAATCCAGCTTAGGCAGCGAGCCATAACCGTACCAGGCCGTGTACGTCTGCGTCCATGCCCCGCCGCGGTCGTCCGTGTCCGTGGGGTCGCAGCGGTCGTCGGCCCCCGAAGCGGGAGAGCCGCCATCCGGGATGAAGAACCACGCCCGGCGCGGCGAGTTCGGGCTCTCGCAGGCCTGAATGTTGTCGTCCAGGCCGGGACCGGTATTGCTGACCAGTTGGTCCTTGAAGTTGTACCGGCTGTAGCGATCGAAGTACGCGCTGTCCGACGACGTGTGGTTGAACACGCCATCGAGGATGATGCTGATGCCCTTGGCCGCCGCCGCGGCCTTGAGGTTTTGCCAGGCGGTCGAACCGCCAAATTCTTGGTCGATGCTGCGGTAGTTCGCCGTGTCGTACTTGTGATTCGACGGCGACGAAAAGATCGGGTTGATGTAGATGGCGCTCACCCCGAGGTTGTTGAAATAACCGTCGTTGATCTTCTGTGCGATGCCGGCCAGGTCGCCGCCGTAGAGGTTCTCGCCGAACTTGTTCTGACAAGGCCCCGTGCTGCGGGGGTCGCACAGGGTCGTGTTCCAGGTCATCGTGAACGAACGATAGATGGTGCCGCCGGGCTGATTATAGTAGAAGCGCGACTTGACCGCGTTGTTCACCGATTGGCCGTCGCGGAACCGGTCGGGGAAGATTTGGTAAACAATGCCCTTCTGCATCCAGTCGGGCGTGGTGAAGTTCTGGTCATAAACCGTGAGTTGATAAGAGTTGGCCTCGGCGTTGGCCTGGTTATCGTCAGGGGTGCCGTAGCCTCCGCCGTAGAACTTCGGGTCATCGTCCCGATAGAAGACCGTCTTCGTGCCGTCGATCAGGCGGAAGGTGTAGTACAGAATCGTGGGGTCGGCCGGCACGGGCAGGTCGTAGGTCCAGAAAGTTACTTCGCCGTGCACCGGGTCGACCAGCTCGGGGCCGGCAACCATATCGTAGAGCAACTCGGTGTTCGTGCGATCGTCCCAGACCCGCAGCTTGGCGGCGGTAAGGTCGCCCCGGCAGGCGCGTACCCGCAAGGACAGCGTCCCCGGCGCATTGCTCACGGCTCCAAGCGGACTGCGGTAGTCGGTGCTGAACGAGTCATGGAGCAGGGCCGACCAGAAGATGTTGTTGTCGGGCTTGGCGCCCAGGCAGTCGCCCGAGGTCGGTTGGTTGACGGTCAGCTTGATGTTGCCGCTGGACATCGTCGCCCAGTATTTCACGGGCGGCGATTCAGTGACGTCAGTGCAGTAGGCCGTGAACTCGTACAGGCCCGAGAGCGGGGAGACCGTGGCGGTGAAACGGTCGCTGTTGCCAACGTCCTCTGACCACGTCATGGGCGTGTCGAAGGGGGTGGGCTGCCAGGCGCCGCCAAAGCTCGCAACCTTCGACCAGTACAGGTGGCATTCGATCTCATAGCTGTCGCCTGGGATCACATCGGTGGTGCCGGCCTTGTAGGCGTCGACCGTCACGGTGAAGGACTGGCCCGAGTTAATGGCGTTGCTCGATCCGCTGGCCGGAATCAGGTTGCCGACCGTGTTGATGGTTTGCGGGCTGGTAGGTGCCGTTGGGGCCGCGGCGAGTGCTGCGGGCACACAGACCACCGCGGCAACTAGCAGCGATGCCAAAATCGCGTGGCGGGCGCGACGGAACGCGCTGCGCGGGGTTCGTCGTTGGGTCATCATAGCGCACCTCGATGGGGAATCAGGTAAAGCGCTTAAAACAATCAGGCCGACACGCCGCAGATGTGCCGGCCTAGCGATGCGGGGACATGGTTGCGCAAGGTCGCGACAGACCGTTCGCGCACGCGGATGCCTTCACCGCGAAGGCCCCGCACTCGGTCAACAAGCTGCGACGGGGACTGGCAACGCAGCATGCCTCAGTCGGGGTCGAGCCGCCTTGGTCCATCCGGGCTGTCCGCCCCACCTGCAACAGCGGCGGTCGCATACGCGCCCGCCGGCCGCAGATGGCTGGAACTGCTACTTGTTCGTGCCGGCCGGATCAAGCGGATCAGGAATGCTCAACGGTGAACCGGCGCGTACCTCCAATGCCGACTCGTAGACCACTGCCGGCTCCTCGTATGGCTTGCGTTCCTGCTTCTGCTCCATGATATCCTCCTAAAGATGTACCGCTACACAACTACTGCGGAACTAGAGCGGCGCTGCGGCGATGTGGCATGGGATGGCAAGGGCATCACCGTGCGCCATGCGTCAAGAGTCAAAGGTCAGCAAACCCCGCCCGACCAGGTCTCGGCAGAAAGCCAGGGTGTCTGATTCGGCCTTGACCGAGCTGACCTCGTACTCTGCGGCGATCACGCGGGTTATATCGCCGATAGTGTGTTGTCCGTCGGCAAGCTCCCAGATGCGGGCGCCCACCCCGTTCAACACAGTCACCTTCTTCTGCTCCGCGTGAACCAGGACAGCCTCGCCGTCGAGCGTTCGACTCGCGACTCCCGACATGCGGCGTGGAACAACGTCTAGCACGGCGCCTCTTGAGCAATGACGTCCCAGAAGGCGTCATCCTTCCGAAAGTGCAGCCGCCGCACGCCGACTGCGCCGGCAATGTCGCGGCAGCGCTCCATCAGGACCGGCAGCAGATCCGGGTGGTCGTTCACCACCGGCGCGTTCGCGAGCAACTCGGCCGCGCCGGCTAGGCCCGGCATCGGCTCGAGAAATACCTCCCGATCCTGGATCAGTTTGTAAATCCCGGTGACCAAGCCGCTCTCGGCCTCACCTTCGCGGTCCATGGTGTCAAAATTCCAGAAGGGTGTGCCGTAGGCGCACCAACCGCGTGCGCTGCGGCGCAATAGGATCAGGTCATCACCGAGAGCCACAGCTCGCTTTGCGGCCTGCGAGAGTGCCACAACAGTCGACTTACCGCTCCCGCTTTGGCCCACGAATAGGGCAACCCGTCGCCGCGTCATCCCTGGTGCAGGTTGGGTCAGTGCCGGTCGCACTCTCGCGCATGAGCGCCGCACAGTGAAGCAATAATCCATCGCGCCGCAGAGCAAAGAGGGCCAACGCGATGCGCAGAAAGTACTCTGCTTCCCGCGCGGGCTCGGCTGAGCGCATGCGCAACTCAGCCCGCCCCCGCAGTGCGTCAATCATACCATAGAACGTGGTGCCGTCAAGTAGGTAGTCTTCCCCCTTCTTTGTCAAAGACGCGTGCAAGATACTCTCGGACGTGCCCGGGGCGTTCGCCTCGGGCGCCTCGCCGTGTACGACGACGACAAAGTCGGTCGTCGCGGCGCGGGCACACGCAAAGCGGGCAAGACGCGGTGCGAGGCGGTCGACCAGCGCGGCCGGGCTTAGCTCCAGCTCGACACGCCAACGTGCCAATTCTAAGAGCATGATAGCATGCCCCGGGGTCTGCCGCAACCGTACTTAACCGCTATCACCGCGCGCCTTTTGCAGGAGCCGGCCGCCTCGCAGCCAGATCAGCAGGACCAGCACGGCCAGGCCGCCCAGCAGCACCGCATGCTGCCACTGCAAGCCGCCCGCGCGCACGCTGATCGGGCCGAAGCGGTTGACGAGCCCGTTTCGCTCCACTTCCTGCAACTCGTAGTAATAAGTCACGCCGCCCTGCGCCGTCTTGTCCAGGAAAGTGTATTCCTTCCCGGTCAACGGATCGGCGGATGGGGGTATCAACTCGTCGTTGACCTTGGTCTCGAACGGCCCATCAGGCGAGGTGCCGCGGTACAGGTTGAAGCCAGCCGTGTTCATCTCGGTTTCGGTCTTCCACGTCACGCGCACCGGCGCGCCGCATCCGGCCAGCAAAAAGGTAAGCAGTGTCAGCAGAAACAGACAATTCCGCATGGCGCCTCGAAAGACGGATAATGACGCGGCCGGCAAAGCGCTCCGGTAGGCGCTCGCCTGATCCCGCGGAACAATGACAAGCGGCGGCCTGGCCGGCGCGATACGCGTGGCAGCCCTGCCCCTCATGGACACGCAATCCGTGCGTCTGCGCCGAGTGTCACCTGCGTACGGCACTCCCGGAAGCTGAACGTGAGGGGCCAGCCCGCAGTGCCCGCCTGCTTGCGCACATACAGCTTGTACGGCTCGGCCGGAACTCCGGCCGGCAGCCGGTAGCGGAGCGTAACCGTGTGCGCGGCGCCCGGCGCCAGGACAAAGTCGCCGCTGAATACTGTGGCGCCGCCCTCGCCCGGCTCTGTGGAGGGCGAGTTCAGCCCTTCGGCCGCCAACAACTCACTCCCCGCGGGTGCGAAAACGCGCACGTAGTCCCAGTAACAGCGGGCCGCGAGTTCCGCATAGTTGGGGCCATAGTCGAGGCTTCGTTCACATTTGGAGTCGGCCTTGGCGGGGGCGGTGTGCGTGTAAGTGATGGTGAGGGTCGCCTCCAGCCCGCCTGACAGCTCCTGCACCCGGTAGTCGAGCGCCTGCTGGACGAACATGTTGGCCTTGTCAAAGCCCACGTTGCTGTCGACGACGGACAGGAAGTCGCTGGCGGCAGGCACGCGCACGGCGCCGTCCCAGCCTTGACGGGCAAGCAGCGCGGCCAGCGTGGGATCGTCGACGGCCGCCTGGATGTGGCGGCCGTCGAGCGCGGCGTAAAGCGTGCGCGCCAGCCCGACCGTGTCGAGGTCGCCGCCGGCCTGGACTTTAGCCAGGGCGGCTTTGACAAGCTCGCCCATGAAGTCCTTGCGCTTGGTCCACCAATCGCCGGCCGCGCCGGTCTCCAGGGCCGCACCGCCGGCAGGACTTTCCCAGGCGGCCTTCATCCAGCCCAGCGCGTTCTCGCCCGTCACGGGCTCGGCGATGCCCGGCACCTGCAGGGGGCCGACCGCGCCGACCAGTTGGCGCACGGCTTCGAGATCGAGCGCGATGGCGCCGTCCGTCTCGATGCCCCGATCTTGCGCGTAGAGGGCGCGTGCGACGTCGGCCGAGCTTGGGAAATCAGGAGACCAGTTCGAGTCGCGCAGTACCCACAGGTCTGCCGCCATGTACTTGCGCAGCGCAGCCGGGGGCTCGGGGTGCGGCTGTTCCCAGTTATCCACCGCGTAGCTGTCGGTGAGCACCAGGTCCGTGAGCTTGCCCCGGTCGAGGGTCACATGACCCGCACCGCTGATGAAGCCGCCGGTCGCCCGCAGCTCGTCGCTGTTCTGCGCCAGCAGCAGATAGGTGCGCGGCCCGCCTGCGCCCAGCAGCTCGGGCGCGGCCTCGACCAGCGCCAGGCCGTCCTGGGCGAGCGGGAGCAGCTTGTCCAGCTTCTCTACCTGGCTGATAAGCCGCGGCTCGGCAAGGGGCGGCAGCTCGGCCCGGAGTTCCGCCGCGTTCGCCAGCCGCGCCCGGGCCTCGGCTACTGCGGGCTGCGCGGCCTCCAGCGCCTCGACGGCCTTCGGCAGGGTGTCCAGCCCCCCACCGTCTGCGACCAGTTGGCCGACGGGCGCGAGGGCATCGGAGGCGAGCCGGGCGGCCGCGGCAAACTCGACCGCCAGCTCGACCAGCTTGGGTGCTGCCACCAGGTCGGGCCCGAAACGGGGGGCCCAGCCGAGCGCGGGCGCGATGCGCAGGAATGGCCGGCCCGCCGCTTGGGCTTCGACGAGATGCGTCTGCAAGCTGGCCAGGTCAGCCTGCGCCTGGGGTAGGGCCGCCGCGGAGGGGTCGGCAAGAAGGCCCTGCAGACGATCGAGATCGTCCAGCGCGGCCCGGGCATAGAGCGCCGTGCGTGCGGCGCGCCAACCCAGCCATGCCAGGAGAGCAATGGCCGAGATGATCAGCGCAAGCGCCAGCCAGCGATTCAAGCGGCTTGGTCGGGAAGCAGTTTCGGGCATGCGTCCTATTGAGATGAGCCAAGTACGGGCGCCAGGACCCCGGACGGCGGAACCTTCGCGCCGAGCCGTAGGGGCAGGCCTACGTCCGCGGTAGCGTAGACCGGGCGCCGGGCAAGCCAGCCTGGAATCAGCTCTTCGAGGCCGGTGACGTCGTCTCCCGATGGTAACAGATCGGGGTGCCTCTCGGCAAGCGAACGCCGGTACCAATCGAAACCGAAGAGACTGACGTTGACTACAGCCACATCGGGCCGCGCGTTCAGCCCGTACACTCCGTACCACAATGCAAAGGTCTCGCGGTCGGCGGCGGTGAGGACGACAGCGTTCGGCGCGGCGTCTTGGGCGCTGTTCGCCGTGGCCCGGGCCGCCAGGTCGTCCGCGGGGCTGTGCTGCTGCCACCGCCCCGCGATGGGGCCAACCACCAGCGCGGCGGCTGCGACGACGTGCGAGAGCGGCTGCCGGGCGGGGCTTGAGCGCTGCCAGGAGGCCGTCGAGTCCGGCGGCCAGCCACAGCGCCATAACGGCGAAGGCGGGAATCAGGTAAACGTCCGAGTCGGTCGAGTTGTACCCGATCGCGTAGATCGCGAACGCGGCCCAGATCAGCAGCGTGGTCAGCCACCACTGGGGCAGCCGCCGCTCGAGCCGCCACAGCCCGCCCAGCGCCACGACCAGGCCCCAGGGGAGGAATTGGCCCGCGGTTGTGGAGACCCAGCCGGCCAGCCGCGGGCAGCTCGGCCAGCGGCAGGCCGAAGACCAGCGGCGCGTAGAGCCTGCCGGTGACGACCCAGAGGAATCGATCCGGGGTCACCGGGTCGCCCCAGTTGATCGGCGGACGGCCCGACGCGGCGAGGGGCAGGTAGGCGTAGACCAGCAGCCCGGCCAACACCGCGAGCCCCGCCGCGCCCAGGTCGCGGGCCAGTCGCTTCCGCCCGCGGCCTTTCAGCCAGATCCACGCGGCGAGCCCGGGCACCACGAGAGCGATCGTGATGTGGTTGCCAAGTCCAAGGCCGAGCGTTAGGCCGGCCAGCGCAAGCCAGTGCGCGGCCGGGCGGCCGGCGTCGACCGCTTCTCCCCACCGCCATGCCAACCACAACAGACAGACGCAGAGCAGCGCGTTGAGTGCATACACCTCGACGATGGTGGCCTGCCCCCAGACGAGGGGCGAGGCGGCCCACGCGAGCCCGCCGAGCAGCGCAGCAGCAGCCGCCGCGCCCGGTCGCGACCCTCCGGTCCGCCAGGGTCCGCCGGGCCAGGTCGACGAGCAGGGCCGACCGCCAGCGCCGCGCAGAGCGCGGACAACCAGGCCCCGGCCCGGGCGGGTTCGCCGCCGGCGAGCGCGACGAATGCTCGCAGAAGCAGCTCGTAGGTGGGGTAGCCGGTGGGATGCGGGACGCCGCCGGTCAACGCAGCTGCGAGCAGGTCACCGCCGTCGGCCCCGTTGTGCGCCCACGTCAAGCCGGGCGGCAACGTCGCGGCATACAGCGCGAGCGCAGGGCACCGCCCAGCATCGGAGCGAGGATTGCGGCGGTCCGCGGGCGGGTCACGCGCGGACCGCGCCGGGTCGACCAGGGTTGGCTGCACGAACTGGCTACCTTATGGGAGGGATGCGCAGCCGCAACCGCTGCAACTGGCCACGCTTACCGCAGGCTCCCTCCAGTGGCAGGCAGCTGCGCCGGGGGCAGCCCAAGCGTAAGCGAGGCCGTCCGGGGCGGGCAGCCCGCCGCCGCTGCGCTCGCGCGGGCGCTGATGGCCTTCTCCGGACCCGTCGCCACAACGCGTGCGGAGTAGACCGCCTGCAGCCGGGCGCCTGGGTCGAGCGTGGGCGCGGACACGCGCAGAGTCCGGTCCTGCCACGTGCCGTTGCCGCTCAGGACGGCCACGGGCTCGAGGCCCGAGGCAAGCACATCTTCGAGCACGACGTCCCTGAACTGCTGCCGCGTCGTATTGGTCGAGCGTCGCGGTGAAGACGACGGTCGCGCCCGGCCACACGGCCTCACGGTCGGCGACCAGCTTCAGCGCCGATGCGGGCGGGCAGGCGGCGGACGTGGGCGCGGGCGCGGCGGGCGCAGGCGTGCTGCCGGGCACCGCAGGAACCTGGGTCGCCTGCGGACCTGAGGTGGGCGGCGCACCCGTGGGCGGCACGGCCGTATTGGCCGGCGGCTCGGTAGGCGAAATGGGCAGCGGTGTTGGCGTGCGGGTCGGAATCGTCTGCAACCATTCAGACTGACCGGGCGTCGCCCAGGCGGCCGGTGCCGCAAGCGCCGCGAGCAGTAGCACCGCACCTATGGCTCCATAGGCGAGAAAGCGCCATGTTCGTTTCATCATGCCAACCTCCTGCCGGAACGCCGTGCACGGCGCCCGGCCCTTACTTCTCCGGACGGGCAATCACCACCAGCCGGTGAGTGTTATTGGTCGGCGGCCAACAGGTAATGAGCGTGACCCGTTCGTCGCCCGTCGGCTGGATGTATTGCGCGTTGATTTCCCGCTGCTGCTGCGAGATGCCGGTGTCCTTCAGACGATAGAAATCGGTGATAACGTACTTATACTGCGTCCCCGAAGCGTCGATAGAGGAAGACTTCACGGCCGTCCAATGCGTCCGACTTGTCGGTGTAGTTGTCGACCTTCACCCGGCCATCGTTCTTCCAGGCCTGGCTGATCGGCATGAACACCTTCCCGTAGATGTTGTTGTGGCCCGAGATCACCAGGTTGCTCGCCTTGACCGATGCCCGCGCTGTTGAGGTGGTGGCCGGCGACGTTCTTGGGAATCACCCATTGCGAGACCGGCCCCGAGTTCGTCTGGACCACCTCCCAACCCATCTCCACCACGGGGGTGTCGATCTTCAGGTCGGGAATGCTCAGCCGGACAGGAAGCACGGGCGCCGGCGCCGCCGTCGGCGAGGCCGTGGCCGTCGCCGGGACAGACGTCGGTGTCCGAAGTGGAGCAGCCGTCGTTGCGCGGCGAGTTGCGGGCGCGGCCGGCGAGGGCGCGGGGCTTGCAGGCAAGGTCGCGCTCCGGGTCGAGGTTGGAGCCGGTTTGGCCGAGGCCAACTCCGCGGCCGGAGTGCCCGCCATGGGGGCGCCCCCTGCCACCCTAGTGCTTGCGGGAGCAGCCAGTTCCAGCGCCATGCGCGTCGCCCGCGCCGACGCGGCCGCCGAGCCTTGCTCCAATTCAGACCGCACCTGCGCGGCCTGCACCTCAGTCCAGGCGAAATACCCCGCCACGATCAGTATCAACAGCAGGCCGATCCCCATCAGGACCGTGCCGACGTTCCGAGTGCCATTCCGTCCCATTAGCAGCCTCAACCCGGCGACCTCGCGGCCCGCCGGCAAGTCAAATACGCGAGAGCATTATAGCTTAACGCCCGGGTGTTCCACAACGATACGCGCCCGTGGCGGCGCGGGGCAGTCGAACATTTGACGATAACCCGGGGATATTTGGGGATACGTTCTATTGCCGAACGCGAACAGCTGTGCTATTCTGTGGCTTACGAACAGCTGTACTAGTCATACCGTCAGGAGGGCGCGTCGATCCAGTGGCATGGAGCCGCGGGGCCGGCGTTTGGGAGCGTGAGCAATGGCCAACAAGTACGAACTGCAGGCGGCACGCATCGAGACGGTGCTCGGCGCACACAAGGTGCCGGCGCGCGTGTGGCAGGCAAAGGTTACGCCCCGGTTCGTACGTTTCGACATCACGACGGCCGTCGGTACCCGCCTTACCAAGGTCAGCAACCTGGCGGAGGAACTCGCATTTTCGCTTGGCGTCCGCTCGGCCCGGGTCTACCGCGAGGGCGGCGTGCTCCACGTGGAGGTGCCGCGCGACTCCCCCAGGGCGGTAGACCTGGCCGAAATGTGCGGGACGCTGCCGGCGATGCCTCCGTACTGCGGCGTCCTGGGCATCGACGAAGGCGGCGCTCCGCTCCTGGTGCGGCTCGATAGCCCCGACGTAGCGCACTTGCTTCTTGCCGGCACGACGGGCAGCGGCAAGACGGTTCTCCTGCGCACGCTGCTCGCCTCGCTCGCGATGCACAACCATCCCGGCATGCTGCAGTTGGCCCTGATCGACCCCAAAGGACGCGGTTTCGGGCCGCTGGGCGCCCTGCCCCACGTGTGGCGGGGCGGGGGCGTCGTCCAGGAACCCTCGGCCGCGGCCGATCTCCTTGCCGCGCTCGTCGGCGAGATGGAGCGGCGGGATCGCGTCAATCGGAGCCTGCCGCGGATCATCGTCGCGATAGATGAGCTGGCCGACCTGCTGCAAAGCGGCGGGAAGAGCGTCGGGGAGTCCCTTCAACGGCTGACGCAGCGCGGGAGGGAGGCGGGCCTACACGTCGTCGCCGCGACGCAGCGGCCCGCAGCAACCCTGGTCGGCGGGCTGGTGAAGGCAAACTTCCCCGTTCGCCTCGTCGGCAGCGTCGTCAGCGCCGAGGACGCCAAGGTCGCGTCCGGCATCGGCGGCTCGAACGCCGAGCGGCTGCTGGGCCGCGGCGATTTCCTGCTCGTGGCGAAAGGACAGGTCATCCGCTTCCAGGCAGCCTACGCCGACGCCCGAGAACTGGCCGGCCTGGTAGCGCAGGTTCGGGCCGGCGGGCGCCGGCGCCGGGCGTGGCAGGCCCAGGCCTCGCGGCTAGCGTCGACTCCCCTACTGCCGGCCGGGAGCCAGAACGCAACGGGTTCGGGCGGCGGGTAGGCCGGAGGGACCGCCTCGCTCACGCGGGGTTGGAGGTTTTTCCGGCCGGCCGCCGCCGTGCCCCTAGAAACGGAGAACGTCTTTCCGGTTTGGAGAGTTCGTAGTGAAACGATTGGTACCCTTAATCTTGCTCGGTTTCGGCGTCGCCCTTGCGATCGTCATCGGGCAGCGGATGAGCACCGACGCAATGGCCGTGGTCATTGGCGTTGCGGTGGGCGTGGCCGCCAGTGTGCCCACGAGCCTGCTGCTGATTGCGCTGCTACGACGGGAACGCCAGTCTGCGCGTCCGGAGATGCCACACGACATGCCCTACGGGGCCTATCCGCCGGCGCTCCCGCAGCAGCCGAATGTCATCGTGCTGGATCCCAGCCAGCTTGCGGGGATGCGGGGCGCGCAGATGCATACGCCGCTGCCTCCACCAGAGTATGCGCCCGACGGTGGCATGCGCCGCCTGAGGGTCGTCGGGTCTGACGACGAATGGAACGGCCGGGAGTGGTAGCGCATCGGGTGCGCTTCGCCCGCCGGGATCGTGATCACAGGAGGTTCTCGTATGGCCGAAACCATCAATGAAGTGCGGGTCTGGATGGCTCCGGACGGGTTCTATCCCCAGGCATTCCGCTGGGCAGGTCGCGATGTCCGGGTGCTCTCGGTCGAGGGTATACGGACGTGCGGGCCTGAGCGGCGCTTCAGCGTGCGCACGGTGGAGGGGGTTTACGAGCTGACCCAGGACACCCGGGCACACTTGTGGCGCATGCGGCGCAGCCCGACCTGGTTCAGCCGGACGCTCGCTCACCTGGCCCAGGAGCCCCGCTATACGCTGCCCCCGTCGAGCCGGCGGGCCGGGCACCGGGGCCGCTCGCGGCTGCCTCGCACCTCAGTCTGACGCTGTGGCTTGCGAGAGGCGAACCAGGAGGGACGTATGCAGGCAGGGTTGTTGTGGTTCGATAGCGATCCGACGCGTCCGCTGGCGGCCAAGGCAACGGCCGCCGCTGAACGGTTTACCGAGAAGTTCGGCGTCTTGCCCGACGTGTGCTACGTCAATGCGCGCTCGCTGAAGGAGGAGGAAGTGGTGATTCCCTTTCACGAGGGCAAGCTGCGACTGACGCCGGCCAGCAACATCCTCGTGAACCATTTCTGGATTGGCTGCGGGAATTGAGGTGTGCAGACGCTAGGGCTTATGCAGATGTGCCGGTTGCTGGGGGACCGTCTCGTAGGTTATCCATGCAACCGGCCGGCTGGCGCAATCTGTTAGCCGGTCATAAGCTCGGCTAGAAGCACGTCCATCGCCTCGCGGTCGCTGAGCTTCCCGGTCTTGACCGCCTCGTCGGCCGCGAGTATATGCCCCAGCGCGTTTTCCAGGCGGGCGAAACTGTGGCGGTTTGCCTGGCTGACCATTCCCGACATCTTCCACTCGAAAATCCCGAGCGTTCGGGCGATCTCGGATTGCTTTGTCCCGGCCGCCTGCAGCGCCTTGAGTTGCAGCAGTTGGCGGTAGTGCCGTGCGATCATCGCCAGCAGGCGCAGCGGCGGCTCGCCGTCGATATCGAGGGCATGCGTCATTAGCCGGCTCGCAACGGCTCCATTCCCCGCGCCCAGGGCATCTACCAGGTCGAACACGCTGGCCACCCGGGTGGCCGGCACGAGCTTCCTCACGTCCTCCCGCGTCACCGCCCGACCCCGGGCGTAATCGCCAAGCTTGATCAGCTCCTGGTCCAGCTGCCGCAGCTCGTCGCCCACGAACTCCGCCAGGTCCATCACCGCCGGCCCTTCCAGATTCACCTTTCGCAGCTGCGCGCGGTTCCGAATCCAGCCCGGCAGATCGTTCCGCTTCAGCTTCTCGCAGGTGATGATCTTCGCGCGCCCGTCACGACTGAGGTCCTGCACCTTCCGGAATGCCTGGCCTGCCGCCACATCCTCCTCGACGAGGACAAGCAGCGTAAAGTCGGGAACCTGCTCCAGGTAGTTAAGAAAGGCCTTCACCTGCCCCTTCGGCAGCTCTGCCGGCGGGCTGTCCGCGTCGTCTGCAGCGCCCACCGCCTCGGCTGCCGCGCCGACCGCAGCTTCCGCCACCCGCGCTTTGCCTTTGGCCGGCGCGGCGAGGCGTGCGAGCAGGCCGTCGACGATGACCAGGCGCCGGTCGGCCAGGAAAGGCATGGTGCCGCACGCGTTCTCGAGTTCGCCGGCAGTCGCGATCCGGCCGTCGAGGCGCGTCGTGTTCAGATCGACCAGCTCAGGATCGTCCCCGCACGAGCGCGCCAACTCGTCCAGCGCTTCTGCGCGGAGGAGTTCGACCGGCCCGTGAATCAGGAAGATCATATAGCCTTGCTCATGTGTGAGCCTGCCCACGTGGGCGTGTGCACGTTCGCGTGTGCAGTCCCGCGCTTGCCTAAACCGATCTGCATCGGACGCTGATGTGGCTGATTATACTGATCTGCACTGTGCTCAGTGAAGAGATCGTGATGATCAATCAGATCAGTTCAATCAGTGTCCAATTTCGGATCAGTTTAGGTGCGGCCTGCTACCCGATCAGCACCCGGTGCCGCGTCACCGGGCCGTCTTGCTTGACGATGCCCGTAATGCTCAGTCCTTCGACGTGAGGACTGGTGGTCACATTCTCCTGCATCCAACGGCCGGCCGGCACGGCCACGATCAGGGCCAGCGTTGCCGCCAGCAGGGAGGCCGGGATGCGGTCAGCCCAGGAGCGGTTGCGTCCGCTGACGGCCAGCGTCGCCGCCAGGCCGGAAAGCATGCCGGCGGTCACGAGGTTGGTCCCGCAGTTTGGATGCACGGCAAGGGCCGATTCGCCTGCCTGCAGCCGCGCCAGCGCCTCCGACGACGCCGCTTCCACAAGGCCGGAGTCTACGTCGCCAAACAGGATGAAGCCCTGGAGATCGCTCCGGCCCACAAGGGAGATGCCAGGCGCCCGCTGGCTCAGCAGCGTGACGGTTCCATGCTCGATCGCGTGATTCTGTCGTAACATCTGCCCAAATGAACGCTTCGCCATTACAGTCCTCTCTATCGCGCGCGGCTCTAGCGCTGCACTAACTTCGCTACTGTAACGCCTTCGCCGCCCTCGCTGTTCTCGCCCGAGCGAAACTCGGACACGAGCGGATGGCCGCGCAGTTGCTCGCGCACGGCCTGGCGGAGTGCGCCCGTGCCCTTGCCGTGGATAATTCGCACGAAGGGCAAGCCGGCCAGGTACGCCTGGTCCAGATAGCGGTCAAGTTCGACGAGCATCTCGTCGACCGTCATGCCCCGCAGGTCCAGTTCCATCCCCGGGCTCGGCGGCCGCGGCTCCTTGCCAGCCGCGCGCACCTGCACGGCCGGCTGCTCCCCGCGCTGCTGCAGCTCGACGCGGTTCTGGCTGAGCCGCATGCGGAAGCCCCCGATTTTAACCTCGACGTCGGTGCCGCCCAGGCTCACCACCTCTCCGCTCGCCTGGAGCGACGGCACCCACACCTTGTCGCCCTGCTGCAGCGGCCCGTCGATCAGGATCGGCTTCGGCGCCTCCACCGGCGGCGGAGCCTTCATTTGATCCTCGCGCCGCGACAGCACATCGCGCGCCTCGGCCAGCCACTGCTCGTGCACGCTCCGACCGGTCTGCCCGCGCTCGCGGCTGATGCCGGCCAACTGCGTCCGCACTCGCTCAACTTCCTCGCGCACGGCGTTCAACTCGGCCTCGGCGAGCGCCCGCGTTTCGGTTAAGACCTCCCGCCGCGCCTCTTCCGACTTCGCCAGCCGGTAGTTGAGATCCGCGGCGAGCGCCTCGTTACGGCGCTGCCCGGCCTTGGCCTCCTGCTCCGCGGTCAGCGCGGCCTCGCGTGCCCGCTTGATCTCGGCCAGCATCGCTTCGGCCTCGAGCGACTGGGGCGAGACGAGCGCCTCCGCCTGCCCGACGATGGTCTGCGGCAGTCCGAGCCGGCGGGCAATGGCGAACGCGTTGGAACGCCCCGGCAGCCCGATGCTGAGGTGGTACGTCGGGCTCAGCGTCTCGATGTCGAACTCGACCGAGGCGTTGGCCACGTAGGCCGTGGTGTGCGCAAAAACCTTCAACTCGGAGTAATGCGTGGTCGCCAGCGTCGTGATGCTCCGGGCCAGGAGCGTCTTCAGGATGGCCTGGGCCAGCGCGGCACCTTCTTCCGGGTCCGTGCCCGCACCCAGCTCGTCCAGCAGCACCAGCGACCGCTCGTCGGCCTGCCCCAGGATGTCGACGATGTGCGTCATGTGCGACGAGAACGTGGAGAGGCTCTGCTCGATGCTTTGCTCGTCACCGATATCCGCAAAAATCGCCTCAAAAACGGAAAGCTTTGACCCTTCGTCGGCGGGAATGGACATACCTGACTGGGCCATCAGGGTCAGCAGCCCGGTCGTCTTAAGCGAAACCGTCTTACCGCCCGTGTTCGGCCCGGTGATCAGGATGATGAAGTACTCGTCCTCGATGTAGATGTCGACCGGGACGACCGTCAGTGGGTCGAGCAGCGGGTGCCGCGCCTTGATCAGCGCCAGCGTGGCGCCGGGATGGGTCACAACGGGGCCGGTAGTCTCGGCCTCTGCAGCCGCAGCTGCCGCCTTACGGCGAGAGACGCGCGAGGCGGCCTTCTCAGGCTGCTTGAACGGGATCAGTTCAGGCTCGGTCCCGCGCAAGACGCTGCCATAGCGCGCCTTGGCGAAGATGAGGTCCAGGTCTGCGAGCGCATCCACGGTGCGAACAATCTGCCCGCCCGCTGCGGCGACAAGCCCGGTAATGGCCGCCAGGATGCGGTGGATCTCCTCCTGCTCCGCCAGCTGCGCCTCTCGCCACTGGTTGTTGAGTTCGACGATGGCGAGCGGCTCGATGAAGAGCGTGGCGCCCGAACCCGACTGGTCGTGGACCAGGCCCGGAATGCGGCCCTTGAACTCCGCACGAAGCGGGATCACATAGCGCCCCTGGCGCTGGGTGATGATGGCTTCCTGCAAGTAGGGCGCATTTCCGGTGGAGCCAATGATACGCTGGAGGCGGTCCATCAAGCGGGCGTGGGCCTCCCGCAGCTCACGGCGAACCCGCATGAGCGTGTCGCTGGCCGAGTCCAGCACCTCCCCGCGCTCGTCAATACAGCGCCCGATCTCGTCAATCAGGTCGGCAGGCACCGCGATCCGCTGCGCGTGGTCGGCAATATTCGGGAACGTCTCACCCAGCCGGCCCAAGGTGCGTGCGAGCGTCCGCCCGCGCACCAGCGTGGACCGGATGGTTAGCAGGTCTACCGGGAGCAGCGTGCTGCCAATGGCCGCCTGCTCGACAAACGGCCGCAAGTCGTGGACGCCGCCCAGGTGAACGTCGCTCTTCTCGTCCAGCAGGCGGCGGGCTTCGCGCGTTTCTGCCTGCCACACGACCGCCTGGCGGATATCGTCGGTTGGGGCGAGCGCCAGCGCCCGCTCACGTCCGAGCGAAAAAGAAGTGTGCTCCGCGAGCCGTTCGAGGATCTTGTCGAACTCGAGCACCCGCAATGTCCGTGAATCCATGCCGGCGAGTATAGCACAGGCGGACGAGCGGGCCAATCTTTTATTCGGTTTGGGTTCATGGTAAACTGCGAGCCAATAGACCGAAGGTCACCACAAAGTCGGAAAGACGCACGGTGGCGCGAGTCGCCGTGGGCAGCCCTGCAGTGCAGCACGGGCTCCAGTGGGGTGATGACCGATACCACATTCGGGCTGGCGAGGAAAGCGGATGAAAGCGGTTGTAATGGCCGGCGGCGAAGGTTCCCGGCTGCGTCCCCTCACGCTAGTGCGCCCCAAGCCTATGCTGCCGGTGGTCAACCGCCCCGTTCTGGGTCACATCCTCTACTTGCTCAAGCAGCACAACATTACGGACGTCGTGATGACGGTCCAATATCTCGCGGCCCAAATCCAGGACTATTACGGCGACGGCCGCAATTTCGGCATGAATATCGAATATGCGGTCGAAGAATCGCCGCTGGGCACCGCCGGCAGCGTGCGAAATGCGACCGATCGCCTTTGCCCCGGCGAGCCGCTGCTGGTCATCAGCGGCGATGCGCTGACCGATTTCGACCTTACGACCCTGCTGGCCGAGCATAAACGCCGGGGCGCGCTCCTCACGATGGCACTCACCCGGGTGCCCAATCCCCTTGAATACGGCGTCATCAACATCCAGGAAGACGGCCGGGTCCTCCAGTTCCTGGAAAAGCCGAGTTGGGGCTCGGTGACTTCCGACACGGTCAATACCGGGATCTACGCGCTGGAGCCTGAGGTGCTGCAGCGCATCCCGCCTAACACCCGGCTTGACTGGAGCCAGGACGTGTTCCCGGGCATGCTCAGCAGCGGCGCACCACTATTTGGACATGTGGCCGAAGGGTACTGGTGCGATATTGGCGC
The DNA here is from genome assembly GCA_963810095.1 of uncultured Chloroflexia bacterium. GTDB lineage: Bacteria > Chloroflexota > Anaerolineae > CG2-30-64-16 > CG2-30-64-16 > JALOOB01. The sequence continues at coordinate 863,103 of CAWEMM010000006.1, forward strand.
CATACCCGAATACCAGCGGGCGAATACCGACCTGCTCAACGGCCGCCTGAACCTCGGCGATTTGGGGCAGCGCATCGGCGCCGATATCTGGAGCGGCGGCAATGTCAGCGTGGAGTCGGACGCGCAATTATTCGGACCCGTCTATTTGGGCGAAGAGGTCAAGATCAAGCGCGGTGTCATCGTGCAGGGCCCCTCGGTGATCCGCGACTACACGATTCTCGATGACCGGGCCCGCGTGCATCACAGTATCATCTGGCGCAACTGCTACATCGGCGAAGGCGTCACGCTGCACGGAGCCGTCATCGGCCGTCAGTGCAGCCTGAAGGCGCGCGCGATGGTGTTCGAGGGCGCGGTGGTTGGCGACGGGACCGTCGTGGGCGCGGACGCCATCATTCAGGCCGGCGTGAAGGTGTGGCCCAACAAAGAGGTCGAGAACGGCGCCACGGTCAACCACAGCGTGATCTGGGGGCTGCAGGGGCGCCGGGTGCTGTTCGGACGCTACGGTGTGACCGGCGTGGTGAACGTCGACCTGACGCCCGATTTCGTGGCGCGGCTGGGCGCGGCGTTCGGTTCCATGCTGCCGCGCGGCAGCACCGTGACCATCAACCGGGACCCCCATCGCAGCCCCCGCATGATCAAGCGCGCCCTCATCTCCGGCCTGCCTTCGGCGGGCAACAACGTGCTCGACCTGAAGAGCCTCCCGATTCCCGTTGCGCGCTATTACACCCGCGCGGTCAAGGCGGCAGGCGGCGTCCACGTGCGGCTGTCCCCATACGATCCGCGGGTCGTAGATATTCGCTTCATGGGCCCCGACGGATTGAACCTGACGCGCGAGCGCGAACGTGCGATCGAGCGCCTTTTCTTCCGCGAAGACTACCGGCGCGTCTACCTCGACGACATCGGCAATATCGACTATGCGGTCGATGCCATCGACGTCTATGCCAAAGGCTATCTCGAGGCACTGGACGTGGAGGCGATTCGCGATGGCGGGTTCAAACTCGTGGTGGACTACGCACATGCCCCTTCGGCCGAAGTGCTGCCCGAACTGCTGAACCGGCTGCAGGTCGACGCAGTGCCGCTTAACGCACGAGTCGACGCGACCCGGCTGACGCTGGCCCAGGAGGAGTTGCGAGCCGGCCGCGCGCAGCTTGCCCGCATCGTCCGGGCGCTCGACAATGTGTCGCTCGGGATTCGCCTGGATGTGGGCGGCGAGAAGCTATACGTGGCAGACGACACGGGCACCACCGCTCCTGACCGGGTCATGTCGGCCGCCATGGCCGCCCTCGTCTTCCGCAGCCATCCGGGGTGCACGGTCGCGGTCACTACCGACCAACCCGACGTGTATGAGCAGCTCGCCAACAGGTACGGCGGCCAGGTTCGCCGCACGCCGGTAGACCTGCAGGCGCTGATGTCGGCCGCAACCGAGCCCGACGTGGTCATGGCAACGGACGGCAGCGGCAACTACGCCTTCCCAGACCTCTATCCGGGCATCGACGGGCTGTTTGCCGTGGGTAAGCTGCTGGAGCTCCTCGCGCGCCAGCGCACGACGCTGTCACAGGTGATCGCAGACCTACCCCCCTTCCATGTGGCGACCGGGCATGTAGACGGCGCCTGGGAGACGAAGGGGCGGGTCATGCGCTGCCTGATCGAGCAGTTCAGCAAGCTGCGGCATGAGACGGTCGACGGCATCAAGGTCCATCTGGGTGACCATGAATGGGTGCTCATCCGCCCCGACAACGACACCCCACAGTTTCACCTCACCGCGGAGGCCAGGTCGCTGCCTTCCGCACAGGAACTCATTGCGGACTACGGCGGGCTGGTCCGGCGATACATTCAGGAGCCTTGCTCAGACGACGAGCCCCCCGGCGGACCAGGCGAACGCTGGGGCTAGTGGCGTGCATTTGGGTTACGAGCCTTACCACAGAGACACCAGGACACCAGGGATCGCGAAGGGTCCAGGGATCCCTTTGTGCCACTTTGAGCCTTTGTGTGTCGGTGGTGACGGCGAACTCATAATGAGGTAAACACCGATGGCGATTACGTTTGGGACGGACGGCTGGCGGGCCGTCATCAGCGACGAGTTCACCTTTGCCAACGTTCGGTTGGTGGCGCAGGCGATTGCGGAAGTCCTGCTCGAGAATGCAGCTGCAAACGGCGCCGCGTTAAGCAACCAGCCACCGCGGGCCGTGGTCGGGTTTGACACCCGCTTCCTCTCAGACCGCTATGCGCGAGCCGTTGCCGAAGTCTTGGCGGCCAACGGTGTGTGTGTGAGCCTCGCCAAGGGAGACGCGCCGACGCCGGTCGTCTCATTCGCGATCCCGACCCTTGGCGCAGTGGGCGGCGTGATGATCACCGCCAGCCACAATCCGCCGCGCTACAACGGCATCAAGCTCAAGTCGGCATACGGCGGCAGTGCGACCGTAGCCGATACCAAGCGCGTTGAGGCGAAGCTCGCCGACGCGCTGGCCGCCGGCCGCGAGCCGCGGCGCTTGGACCTCGACCAGGCCATGACCGCGGGCATGATCGACCGCTTCGATCCGTTCCCGGGCTATGCCGCGCATCTGGAACGGCTGATCGACTTCGACACCATCCGCCGCGCACACTTGAAAGTGGCGGTCGACGCGATGTACGGCGCCGGCCGCACCTACTTGAAGAAGCTGCTCGAAGCGGCCGGCTGTGACGTCACCGAGATTCGCGGCGAGATGAACCCCGGTTTCAACGGCATCCATCCAGAGCCCATCGCCAAGCACCTGGCGCGGCTGATGGAGATGACGCCCGAAGAAGGCTTCGACCTGGGACTCGCAACCGACGGCGACGCAGACCGGATCGGCGCGGTCGATCCGACCGGCCGCTTCGTCGACCCACACCGGATCATGACGCTCGCCCTCAAGTACTTGGTCGAGGTGCGCGGGCTGCGGGGCGACGTCGTAAAGACCGTTTCCACCACGCAAATGCTTAACCGACTGGCGGCGAAATACGGGCTGGGGCTGCACGAGACGCCGGTGGGCTTCAACTACATCGGCGACCTGATGCTGGCGAACAACGTGCTGATTGGCGGCGAAGAGTCGGGCGGTATCAGCATCAAGGGTCACATCCCCGAGGGTGACGGGGTGCTCATGGGGCTGCTGATTGCCGAGTTAGTGGCATATTACGGCGAGTCGCCCGAGGCGCTGATGGCCGAGATCATGGCGGAGATCGGGCATTTCGACTACGCCCGCAATGATTTCAAGGTTAAGCCGTTCGACAAGAAAGCTTTGGTGGCGAAGCTGGTGGACATGGCCCCGCAAGAGATGGGCGGCGTCGCAGTTGCCAGCGTGAACACCCGCGATGGGGTCAAGTACCTGCTCGCCGACGATAGCTGGCTGCTGATCCGGCCGTCGGGCACTGAGCCGGTCCTGCGGGTCTACGCCGAGGCGCACACACCCGAGGCGGTGCAGGCGCTGCTTGCCGAGGGACGGACGCTGGCGGACGCAGCCGGAGTGTAGACCTAACCGCTTGAAGATTTAGAAACCAGGTTTCTTCGAGAAACCTGGTTTCTTCATGTGCCGGACCGTTCGATCCCGGGCTAGGGCAGAATCTCGATTTCCATCCCGCCCAGCCGCTCAGCGTCCGCCACGAGCTCGATTGCAGCGACCTTCCCATTCCGCTGCGTGAACACGAACGCCACCCGCGGCACGCCCCCGGTGGCCCAGACCATGCCGGGAACACCGTCGATCAGGGCGAGTTGCGCGGCCTGGGCCCGGCCGGCGAACTGCTCGGCCACCACCGGTGCACCCCGCAGTTCCCCCGTCAGCCAGCCCGTGCCGCGCGCCCATCCGCACCGCCGCCTCGTCGGCTCGCAGCGCGACGTCCGGATCGAGCACCTCGAGCAGCGCCCGAAGGTCACCGCCACGCGAAGCCCTGAAGAACGCCTCGACGATCGCCTTCTGCCGCGCCAAGTCGGCTTGGGCTTCCTCTGCCCGCCGCCCATCGGGCGCTCGCCCACCGGGCGCCCCCTGCACCCGCCGCCGGCCGCGGCTGGCGAGCTGGCGGGCCGCGACGGGCGAGCGCCCGACGATGCCGGCAATCTCCTCGAAGGGCACGCCGAAGACGTCGTGCAGCACGAACGCGACGCGCTCGGCCGGGGCGAGGCGCTGAAGCACTGCCAGCATGGCCACCCCGATCGACTCCGCAAGCAGCGCTTCGTGTTCGGGGTCGGCCGCGTCCGGAATGGCGGCGTGGTCCTCGGCCAGCGGCTCCTCGCGCCGCGACCGCCGCGCGCGCAGCCGATCCAAGCATAACCTCGCCACTACCGTGGTGAGCCACCCGCTGAGGTTCTCGACCTCACTTGTGTCGGCCCGGCTCAACCGCAGCCAGGCCTCCTGCACCGCGTCGTCCGCCTCGCCGTCCGAGCCAAGCAGCCGGTATGCGACCCCATGTAATCGGGTTCGATCCGCCTCGAACTGCTCCACCAGCCACGCCTCATCCATCTGTCACATTCTCCTGCCCCGGTACGTCATAGAGTTACAAGAGCTACAGAAAGCTCACAGACCCTATGATATAGGAGATGCAACATGAAGATCAAGCTGACAAGCATTTACGTGAACGACCAGGAGAAGGCTCTCCGCTTTTATACCGACGTGCTGGGTTTCGTGAAGAAGGCAGACTTCAGCAACGGCCCGTATCGCTGGCTGACGGTGGTCTCGGCCGAGGAGCCCGACGGGACGCAGCTGCAGCTGGCGCTCGACGACAATCCGGCGGCGAAAGCCTACCAGCAGGCGATCTTCCAGCAGGGCCAGCCCGCGGCGATGTTTTATACTAACGACGTCCAGGCCGATTATGAGCGAATCAAGGCGCGCGGGGCCACATTCACAATGCCGCCAACCCAGGTCACGGGCTCGACCATTGCGGTCGTGAACGATGGATGCGGCAACCTGGTGCAGTTGGCGCAGCTGTCCTGGCAGGGTTAGTCCCGCCGGAGTCGATGCGTCCCCGCATGCTGCCAGCAACTTACATGCGGGGACGCTCCACTTTAAAGGGAGGAACGTGTGGAAACGAACGCAAGCGAACGGATTGATGAACTGATTACCAACACCCCGGACTGGCGCGGCGCGACCATCGCGCAGCTGCGGCGGATCATGCACGAGGCCGACCCGGAGATCGTCGAGGAATGGAAGTGGATGGGGTCGCCGGTGTTCTCGAATCGCGGGATCGTCTGCGTCGTCACCCTGCTCAAGAACAAGGTCAAAGTGACCTTCAACGACGGCGCCCGGCTGGCAGATCCGGACGGGGTGTTCAACGCGGGGCTGGATGGAAACAAGTGGCGGGCGATCGACATCGACGAAGGGTACGTGATCGACGAAGCGGCGCTTGGGCGCGCTCGTCCGCACGGCCGCCGGATATAACTCGGCCAAGGCAAAGCCCACGTCGAAAGCTCGCAGCGGGGGCAAGCCGCCCGCACAGCAGGCCAACTCGCTCTAACACCCCTCTAACGGGCTGCATACACTCATCTAATGCCAGAACCTTAAGCTGTTGAATGTAACGCAACTGCGAGGAGTGGATACGATGAGTAAAGTAGTGGGCATTGACCTGGGCACGACCAACAGCGTTGTCGCGGTGGTAGAGGGTGGCGATCCCGTCGTCATTCCCAGCGCCGAAGGCGGCCGCCTGGTCCCGTCAGTCGTGGCGTTCACGAAGGGCGGCGAGCGACTGGTCGGCCAGACCGCGAAGCGGCAGGCCGTGGTTAACCCGGAAAACACAATCTTTTCTATCAAGCGATTTATGGGCCGCCATTATGACGAGACGGCCGCGGAGCGGACAACGGTCCCGTACAAGGTCGCCGAGGGCAAGTCGGGCGACGTGCGGGTGAAGATACCGGTCAACGGCAAGGAATACACGCCGCAGGAGATCTCGGCAATGATCTTGGGCAAGCTCAAGGCGGACGCGGAAGCGTACCTGGGCGAGCCCGTTACGCAGGCCGTCATCACCGTTCCGGCGTACTTCAACGACAGCCAGCGGCAGGCGACCAAGGACGCGGGCAGGATTGCCGGCCTGGACGTGCTCCGCATCATCAACGAGCCGACCGCAGCCGCTCTGGCGTACGGGCTGGACAAGAAAGCCAGCGAGACGATTCTCGTATTCGACCTGGGCGGCGGCACGTTCGACGTGTCTGTGCTCGAGGTCGGCGAAGGCGTCGTCGAGGTGCGCTCGACCAACGGCGACACGCACCTGGGCGGCGACGACTGGGACCAGCGGCTGGTCGACTACATTGCCGACGAGTTCAAAAAGGAAAACGGGATCGACCTGCGCAACGACCGGCAGGCGCTGCAGCGGCTGAAGGAAGCGGCGGAAAAGGCCAAGATCGAGTTGTCGACCGTGATGGAGACGGAGCTGAACCTCCCCTTCATCACTGCGGACGCGAGCGGCCCGAAGCACCTGCAGATGAAGCTGAGCCGCTCGAAGTTCGAGCAGCTTACCGAAGACCTGCTGAACCGGGTCAAGGGACCGTTCGAGGCGGCGCTGAAGGACGCGAAGCTCAAGGCGCCGGACATCGACGAGGTGGTGCTGGTCGGTGGGTCGACTCGTATGCCGATGGTGCAGGAACTGGTGCGCAAGCTGACCGGCAAGGAGCCGAACCGCAGCGTAAACCCGGACGAAGTGGTCGCGATCGGCGCAGCCCTGCAGGGCGGCGTGCTGAGCGGCGAGGTCAAGGACGTGCTGCTGCTGGACGTGACTCCGCTGACCCTGGGCGTCGAAACCCTCGGCGGCGTGATGACGCCGATCATCGAGCGCAACACGACCATCCCGGTCAAGAAGAGCCAGGTCTTCAGCACTGCGGAGGACAACCAGAGCGCGGTGACGGTTCACGTGCTGCAGGGCGAGCGGCCGATGGCGGCGGACAACATGTCGCTGGGCCAGTTCAACCTGGAAGGCATTCCGCCTGCGCCCCGGGGCCTGCCGCAGGTCGAGGTCACGTTCGACATCGACGCCAACGGCATCCTGCATGTCACTGCGCAGGATAAGGCCAGCGGTAAGGAACAGCAGATCACGGTGACCGCGTCGACGAACCTGAACAAGGAAGACATCGACCGCATGGTGCGGCAGGCCGAAATCAACAAGGCCGCGGACCAGCGCCGCAAGGATCTGATCGAGGCCCGCAACCAGGCCGACCAGATGGCCTACGTCACCGAGCGAAGCCTCAAGGACCTGAACGGCACAGGCGGTGCCAGCAGCGTGAGCGAGAGCGACCGGCGCGGCCTGGAACAGCTGATCGCCGAAGTCCGGCGGGCTGCCCAGGGCGAGGACGTGACCGCGATTCGCGACGCCATGCAGCAACTGGAGCAGGCCGCAAGTCGGATGTCACAGGCCGCCTACAACGAGGCGGGCCCGGCCGGCGGCTATAATGGAAACGGTAACGGCAACGGCCGTGAGACGGCGCCTGATGGCAACGGCGTCGCCGATGGCGACGTGGTCGAGGGCGAATTCCGCCAGGTGTAAGCTCTAGGGGCGCGACTGACACGGGCAAGGCCGACAGGGGCGAGGCAAAAGCAATTGCCTCGCCCCTGTCTTGTGTGTCCCGTCAGGCAATTGTCGGCCGCGTAACAGGTACGTTTAAGGTTCGCTTGCTATAATGCGTAATGTACAGGCAACCAACAGGAGCTACCATGTTCTTTGATCCGATGTATTTTATCTTCCTGATGCCCGCGCTGCTGCTGGCTTTCTATGCACAGATGAAGGTGCGGGGCGCGTACGCCAAATGGACAAAGGTGCGCAACGCCCGCGGCATGACCGGTGTGGACGCCGCCCGCGCCATCCTCGGCCCCGAGGGGCTGTTCGACGTGCAGGTGGAAGGCACGCCGGGCCAACTAACCGACCATTACGACCCGCGCTCGAAGAAGCTGCGGCTGTCGGCCGGCGTGGCCCAGCAGCCCAGCGTGGCCGCACTTGCCATCGTCGCACACGAAATCGGCCATGCGCTGCAGGACCACACGGGTTATGCCCCGCTGAAACTGCGCGGCGCCATCGTGCCTGCCGTCACGGTCAGCTCCTGGGTTGCGCCGATCCTGTTCTTCATCGGCCTGTTCCTGGGCTTGACTCAGCTGGCGTGGGTGGGCGTGATCCTGTTCGGCATGGGCGCCTTGTTCGCCCTGATCACGCTGCCCGTCGAACTTGACGCCAGCAAGCGCGCGCTGCGGCTGCTCCAGTCGTACCAACTGGCCGACGGGCCGGAGTTGCGCGGCGCCAAGTCGGTGCTCGACGCGGCAGCTTTGACTTACATTGCTGCCCTGGCGCAGACGCTGCTGACCCTGCTCTACTACGTGTCGATCCTGGGCCGGCGCCGCGACTAACGAAGCTTTAGGACCTCCAGGGATGTTGGGACCTCCGAGGTTGCGTCACTTCGGTGACGGCCGCAACCTTGGAGGTCTGGCCCTATACAACGAGGAGTTTCTTGATGAATCGATCCCGAACGCTCGCGCTCCTTATTGCCCTGGTCATCCTGAGCCTTTCATTGATGGGTTGCGGGCTGGTCTCGGCGTCCGTCCGCCTGCTTTCCGAGCCGACCCCCACGCGCCTGCCCAGACCGCAGGCGTTGCCATTGGCCACGCGCACCCCCCACGTTCAGGCCCAACCGCCCGCGACCATGCAGGCCGTGCCCCCAGGACAAGCCACCCTGCAAAAGCCAGCGCAGCCGACCGCCGGGGCCATCCCGGGCCAGGGCCAGGGCGAGGCCCAACCGGGCCAGAACGGGCAGTCCGTCCAGGTGCCCCAGGTGGCAGACGCCGACTCGCGGGTGTTTACGGCCGTCTACAAGAAGGTGAGCCCGTCGGTCGTGCGCATCGACAACCTGACGCGCATCTCGACCAACAGCCAACAAACGGACCCGACGGGCGACGCACTCCCTGAAAGCCAGGGCTCAGGCTGGGTGTGGGACGCTAACGGCTACATCGTCACCAACAACCACGTGGTTGAGGGTGCGGACGCACTGAACGTGACCTTTGCGGACGGCATCGAGCTTCCGGCGGATCTGGTGGGGACGGACCCCGACAGCGACATTGCGGTCGTCAAGGTTGACCCGACGCACGTTCAGTTGGTGCCGACCGAGCGCGGCAAGCTGGAAGACGTGGTGGTGGGCCAGCGGGCGATCGCGATCGGCAACCCGTTCGGCTATGACAACAGCATCACGACCGGCATTGTCAGTGCGCTGAACCGCAGCATCGAGTCTCAGTCGGGATACAGCATCCCGCTTGCCGTCCAGACGGACGCGGCGATCAACCCGGGCAACTCGGGCGGCCCCTTGCTTAACGATCGCGGCCAGGTCATCGGGGTGAACTTCCTCATCAGCTCGCCGGTGCGCAGCAACTCGGGGGTCGGCTTTGCCATCCCGATTAACATCGTCGAGCGGGTCGTCCCCGCGTTGATCGAGCGCGGCGAGTACAAGCACGCCTGGTTGGGCGTGAGCGGCCGCACCTACAGCCCCGCATGGGCCGATGCCCTGGGCTTCCCGACGGATGCACGAGGCGCTTACGTCATGTCGGTCCGGCCGGATGGCCCGTCACGCGCTGCGGGACTGGTCGCGGGCTCGCAAGACACGAAGATCCCGTTGGCGGCTGGCATGGGCAGCGTCTTGTACCTGCAGAAGGGCGGGGATTTGATTGTGGGGATCGACGACCAGCCCGTGACGACGTTCGACGACATCCTGGTCTACCTGGAGAGCTACAAAGCGCCGGGAGACCAGGTGCAGCTCCGTATCCTGCGCCCCGGCCAGGGTGATGGGATTCTGACTGTAACGCTCGGCGAACGCCCTCGCTTGACACAGTAGCACCGGGCAAGGAAAAAAAACGGATCAACGGACGACGGCCTTTGCGCAGCCATCCGTTGATCCGTTTCGCGCCACAGGGCAGCCGGCGGAGCGTTACTGCCCCTTCACCAGCCCGAAGTCAAACTCTGCAACCCAACCGGAGTCGGCGGTCGACGTGCCCGCGCAGTTGACCGTGCGCAGGGTGTAGAAGTAGTTCGTGTCGGGATCGCCGACGGTCGGCGCCGGCTGGTCGACAAAGCTCCATGCCTTGCCGCTATACACCTTTTCGCTGCCCGGCGCTCCCGGTCCGGCGTAGGGCGGCGTGGCCCGCCACAGCTCATAACTGTCGTGCATCGAGCCGGCCCAGCTTGTCAGGGTGAAGACCTTACCCTGTATGGCGATCTTGGGCGACGTCGCCGTGGCCGGTCCGCAGATGCGTGTGTTGGCCCAGGCCTTGTTCGTCACGCTGCTCACGGTCGCGGTGGCTTCATTCGTGATATTGCTGTTTGCCGGCGCCGTCGCGTTGGCCTTGAAGCCCAGCGTCGCGGTCGTCGCCTCCAGCCCCACCCACACGTCCTTCGAGCCATCGGGCACAGTGCCCGTCTTCGTGCCGCTGCCGCTGTAGAAGTAGTACTGGACGCCCTCGTTGCCGGCCAGGTTCTCAGCGCCGATGCCCGCGGTGGGCGACGCCGTGCCTATGGTCGAGTTGAAGCCGGCCGGGTACGAGAACCAGATATTGTCGGTGCCATCCTCGATCCACAACTGGAACGAGAAGCGCTGGTTGGTCGCCTTAAGCCGGATGTTCTCCCACTCGACGACCGTGTGCGGCTTGCCGTTGCGGATGGTCAGGACGAGGTACATATTGCCGCCGGTCAGGTCGAGGTCGGCCCAGAACGGCGCCAGCAGGTTCTCCTGCATATCGCCCGGATCGTTGGTCGGGAACTTGGTCGGCGTGCCCGTGGGGCAGAGCGGCGAGGTGGGGATGCCCGCGCGGACCACGCCGTTCATCGACACGAGGATGTCGGTGTAGTGCGTGTCCAGGTAGTAGAAGTCCATCCCACCGAGCGAGAAGCAGCCGTTGTCGAGGCTTAAGCCGGCCAGGTCGGCAGGCGGCACCTGGCCCGCCATCTCTTCGTAGCCGCCGAGGTTCTTCTCGCGCCACACAAAAGCCGATGGGCCGAGGCTGACGTTGCCGCTCAGCGTGTTGGTCCCGCTGTTGTAAGTCCAGCCGCCCGTGGCCGAGTTCGCGACGTACGTCGAGCCCGCGGGCACCACGTCGGAAACGGCGAACGTCTGGCTCGACTTCAGCTTGTTCTTCACCGTGACCGTGTAAGTCATCTGCGCGCCGGCGCCCGCACCGGCCGGCGTCACCGTCTTGACGATCTTGCCGGAGTCAGTCGAACCCGCCACCTTGATCGCAACCGGCATGTGGAACTGCGGCGCCTTGCCGTCGGCTTCGGTGTAGACGACGGTGCCGAAATACCACTGGCCCGGCGTGAGACCGCTGACGTCCGTGATGTTCACGCCCAGGGCCTGCGTTGCGCCAGCATTGATGCTGAAACTCGGTACGGTCAGCGTCCCGACCAGGCCGTCGCTGCCCACGAACACGCCGTTCCAGGTCATCTGCTGGCCCGTCGGGTTGCGGACGGTGCGCGTCCAGCCGCACGACTTGTAGCACGCGTCGTCGCCCATCGAAGGGTAGTTGAGCGTCTTGGGGTCGCCGGCTGGCGTAGCGGCCGGGTTCGCTGCGGTGTACTCCGCGCCGGTGATGTTCAGCAGCAGGCCGGCGTTGAGGGCATTCGTGATGTTGACCCGGCCCGCACCCCGGTCGAACGGATCGGTCGGCGTCGCGCCGTCTTCCTTGCGCAGCGAGTTGTCCCACAGGCTGGTCGTCATCATCGCGGACTGGATTTCCGCCACCGACCACGCCGGATACTTCGCCTTCATCATCAGCGCACCCGCGCCGGCCATGTGCGGGCTCGACATGGACGTGCCGCTGATAATGTTATACTCGGGTGCGGTGAACAGCGGGTCGGTGCCCCACGCGGCCATGATGTCCACGCCGGGCGCCGTCATGTCGGGCTTGATGAGGTCGGGCACCTGGTTGTTCTGCCCGCGCGAAGAGAATGCTGCCATCACGTCGCCGTTGTTCGGCTGGATGTCCTTGACCGTGCCAAGGATGCCGCCTGCGTGGCCTGTACCCGTCGCGAGCCAGTCCTTGAGCGTGACACCCTCGGCATAGGTAATGTGCACGCCGGGGATCGCATAGCCGTCGGCGATTTCCTCGTCGCCGTTCGACGCAGCGTTGACGAGGATCATGCCCACCCCACCCGCGGCCTTGACGTTGTCGGCTTTCTCGACGCGGGCATTATTGCCGCGGTCGCAGATGACGAGCTTGCCCGCGAGCGCCGTGGCCGACCATACGCCAGAGAGACAGAGCGGATTGTTGTTCACGTTGCCAGCGTAGACGATCGGCGCGGGGCCGAGCGAGGTCGTCACGCTGCGCCCGTAGATGTCGGGCAGGCCCACGCCGTCAGACCGGGTCAGGTTGATCGCCGCGTTGATAAGCGCCCGGTCGTGGGTGGAGGCAGCCGTAGTGGTGACCCACGGGCTGCCGTGTGCCACGGTCGCTGCGCCCGGGCCCGAGTTGCCGGCGGAGGCCGAAACGAATGCGCCTGCATTGCGGAGGCCAAGGAAGGCCTGCTCGTCGGCCGCCACCCAGGGGCTCTCGCCCGAGCCGCTGATCGAATAGTTCACCGCGTCGACCTGGTCGGTCGCGGCCTGGTTGAGGGCAGCGACGAGATCGGTGTTGTTGCAGCCGCTGGGCGTGCAGGCGTCGTATGCTATGATCATGGCGTGCGGTGCGACGCCGGAGATGGTCATCGGTACGTCGATCGTCGGCGCGTGGAAGGTGACCGCACCCACCCGGTTGCCGCCTGCAGTCGAAGCCGTGTGCGAGCCATGGCCCTCGAGGTCTTCGGGATCGTTGCCGCTGTTGGCGTAGCTGTAGAGGCCGATTAGCTTGCCGTTGCATTTCGCCAGGGGCGGGTTCTTAACGTTCGGATTGCACCAGCCGAAATACTGCGTATTGGTGCGATCGGGGAAGTCGTAGCCGTCGGGAGCGGGATCGGCGAACGAAGGATGGTCGGTGTTAATGCCCGTGTCGACCACGCCGATCACCATGCCCTCGCCGCAGTTGCCGCCCGGCGCGCACGAATCGGGGGCGCCCCACGCCGAGGGTGCGCCGATCCATTGCGGGCCGCGGTCGGTCAGCAGCTGGCGCACCTGCCGGGGCTCCACGAACTTCACGCCGGCAACGGTCTTGACGATCTCGGCTTCCGAAGCAGTCAACTGGAGGGTCAACCCGTTCAGCACGACGTCGTAAATGTAGCCGACCTCTGGCCGCCGGCTGAGCCGCTCTTCGGCCCGCTGCATGAACTCGGCGCGCTTCTCGGCGAGGAATGCCAAGTAGGCCTGGGCTTCCGGGCTGTTGACGTCGACCTTCGCAGCACCGGTGACCTCGGGGCTGGTCGGGGCAAGGTCCCTGATGCCGCCCCCATAGTTGGCAAGGGCGGGATTGTTCAGGGTGATGATATAAACGCCGGGGACACCGAAAGGTTGAGGTTGCAGCGCCTTGACAGGCGGCGCATCACCCGCGGCAAACGCAACGGCAGGTTGGCCGGTCAGTGCGAGGGGCACAACGAGCGCGAAGAGGACGACGAGGAACAGTAGACGCCGAGCCATATGGGTGGACACTCCTTACGGGACGAGTTGGGGAAACTGGAATTGCACTCAACCAAGTACAGACGCACGAAACATTATAGCATGCCCCGCGCGGCCTTCAAAGAGCGCCTTTTTCGCCAGAGTGCCAAACGGGACGCGGCGTCAGAGTACATTCCCGTGCAGTAGGAACCTCCCGTGGTCTGCGAGGCCGCGCGGGCCTTCTTCGCATACGGCAGTGTCACAGCAGCCGGGCTGGGGCGATGTGAACGCAAGCGGCGGCGCGGGCGTTAAGCCACTGTGGGGTTGAGAGCAAACGGGTGTTGGGTCGCGGCCCGGCAAGATCGATTATCAGTTGTTGGGGCAGGTGCAGACGTGGTTGGACCGGGGAATCTCAGAACACGAATCGCTCGAGGCGCCGCGCGAGTGGCGAGGGTCCGGCCGCAGGTCGCGAGCATCCTCTCGGGCATCATCTTCCTCCCGCTGCTGCTGGCCGCATCCAACAGCCTCACTTGGACGCAGGTCAACACGCCTGGCTTTGCCGAGCACGCGCCGCCCTACACAGGGCAGGAAGCCTTCGATCTTACCGTGTTCGACGACCGGCTGTACCTGGGGATGGAAGGCTTCGCCTGCGCGCGTGTCTGGCGCAGCCGGGCCGGCGTCGTCTCCCCTTCCATCCAGTCGGACTGGGAGCAGGTCGTCTCGAACGGCTTTGACGGCGCGGCCGATTGTACGACCACGCCACCGCCCACCGACAACGACCACGTCGACAGCCTCGAACCTTTCCGCGGCTACCTCTACGCCTCCACCGCGATGCAGACGGCCGGTAAGCGCGGCACGCAGGTCTGGCGCAGCGCCACCGGCGATGCGGGCACGTGGGTGCGGGTCAACGAACCCGGCTTCGGCGTGCACGCGAACGAGAACTTCAAGGACATGATCGAGTTCGCCGGGCTGCTGTGCGGCGGCACTGGCAATCCGGGCGCACCTGGCATTGCAGCGGGCGCCCAGGTGTGGTGCACCGACGGGATCACGCCCGATCCGGTCCATCCGGGCGAGCTCCTGTGGACGCAGCGCAGCCCAAACGGCTTCGGGCACGCCGAAAATGTGAAGGTATGGTCGTCGGCGGTCTACGACGGCGCGCTCTATTTCGGCGTGGAAGCGCAAGGGGCGGACGGCTCCATCTGGCGCACGCTCAGCATCGACGACCCGGCCGCGTGGGAGCAGGTGTTCGGGCCGGCCGAGGCCGGTGTCCATGCGACTCGGGTCGACGTGCTGCAGGGCTTCGCCGGCAACCTCTATATCGGCTTGGCCGTCCCAGGTCAGGGCGTCCGGATCTATCGGAGCCCAAGCGGCGACCCCGGCACCTGGCAACCGGTCGTGGGCGATGGTTTCGGCACGCCAACCACGGGCAGATTGATCTCCGATGCCTCGGCCGTCCTGGGCGACACGCTATACGTCGCCGCACTGGACGAAGTGCAAGGCGTAGGGGTGTGGGGCACCCGCGACGGGGTGTCCTGGGTGCGGGCCGCTCCCTACGGGTTCGGCAGCCCCACCACCTTCGCCGCGGAGCTGGCGGCCTTCCACGACGAGTTGTACGCGTGGACCAGCGACTACGCGACGGGGCCAGGCGTGTGGCGCGGCCGTCGCCAACCGTGGCCTTAATCGAAAATTCATTTGACAACGCTCACCGGGAACCATATACTTGAAACCTGCGACATAACGTCAATCTCGTAGATTCGTGCCAGTGCGTGCCCAGGCACGCTAAGCGCCAGACGCTTTGCTCGGTTGCACGCGTCTGGCGTACTTGTCCTTAGAGAGTGCTTCCATGCCGCTATCTCCACAGCCCGGGCGTCTCCGCGTCTGGCCCGGCTTGATAAAGGCGTCTTGCATCGCATTCGCCTTGCTCCTGGTTTCGGTCGCCTACCTGCCACCCGCGCATGCCGCACAGGAAGCGGCCTCGACCGCGGCGCGGGTGCGCATCGGCGTCGTCAAGGACGGGGTGACGGTCATTGCGCCTGGCGACCTGGCCGCTGCAGGCGTCGACCCAAACGGCGTCGATCCCCGCACGTTCGCGCTCAGCAGCCTCGGGCAGCCGGTTGCCGTCTACGTAACGGGCGAGAACGACGGACGTTTCGACGGGGCCGACCGGCTGTACTTCTTCGGCGAGAAGTTCCGCGGGCCCGAAATGGACCAGAAGTACACTGACGAGCGCGTCTATTGGCTCGACATGGGCGGCGCGGCCGGCCCGCGCATGACGACGGTGGACGCAAGTCCGCTGTTCGACCGCACGCCGCCGGCCGACTTTGCGACCACCCTGCATGCCGAGGAGTCTACCGTCTGGTGGACCCTCTACTCGCTGTCGCTGGCGCAAGAGACACAGGACACGTGGTTCTGGAAGAAGCTTTCGTTGCTCTCCGGTTCGTCCATCACCGGGACCTTGCCCTATACCGTGCCCTACCCGGCGAATGCCAGCGCCACCTTGCGCCTCGAGGAAATCAGCAACGCCCACGTGTACGGAGTCGATCCCGACCATCGCACGAAGGCTGCGCTTAACGGCGTCCCGCTGATCGATACAACGTGGGACGGCTTACAAGTGCGGAAGGTATTCAGCGCGCCCGTCCCGGCCGGGGTTTTGACGCATGGGACGAACACCCTTGCCGTTGGCGCCTGGACGGTGCCGGGAACTTCTTCGGACCTGGTCTACGTCAACTATTGGGAACTGGATTATCGCCGGCTGTTTCGCGCCTACGAAGACCGGCTTGACTTCAGGGCCGAGACAACCGGAACGCAGGAGTACGAGGGCAAGGGTTTTTCGAGTGCTGACGTCTGGGCATGGGATGTGAGTGCGCCGGGCGCTCCCGTGCGCCTGCTCGCCCCGGCTGCGGCGGATCTTCGCTTTCGGGTGAACGCGACGGCGGGCAATCGCTATTGGCTCCAGGCCGCGGGTAGCTTCCAATCGCCCGCGTCCATCCGGCGACGCCTGCCGACCGGGTTGCGCGATCCGCAAGGGGGCGCCGACTCCGTCATCGTGACCTCGACCGAGTTGCAGCCGCAGGCCGACCGCCTCGCCGAGTGGCACCGGGCGCACGGGCGCCGCGCGCTGGTCGTGAATATCCAGGATGCCTACGACGAGTTCAACGATGGCATTTATCATCCCAAGGCCGTGCAGGCGATGATGAAGTGGGCCAGCACACATTGGACGAGCCCGGCGCCCCAGTACCTGACCCTTTTCGGCGATGGGCACTGGAACTTCAAAAACTACAACCCGGCCGAGTACCCGGGTGGGCCGAACCACATCCCGCCCTACCTCGCCTTTGAGGACATCTGGCAGGGCGAAGTCCCGGTCGATGCCCGCTTTGGCGACCTGAACGACGACAAGCTGCCAGACGATTGCGGTCGGCCGGATCGCCGTCGACACCGTCGCAGAGGCCGCGATCGTGGTCGACAAGATCCTCGCCTACGACGAAAACGCGCGCTTGGCTGGGTGGCAGCGCCGGGCCATCTTCGTCTCGGACAACGCCGACCTCGACGGTGACTTCCCGACGGTTTCGGATGAAATGATCGCCAACTACACGCCGAAGGACCTGCAGGTCAGCCGGGTCTACCTGCCGCCCGCGGCGACGCCGGATCAGATTGCCGCGACTCGGAACGCATTGCGCAGCGCCTGGAACGACGGCGCCTTCATGGTGCAGTTCACCGGCCACGGTGCGCCCGAGCGGTGGACGCATGAGTTCATCCTGACCACCACGGACGTCCTCAACGGAACGTTCACGAACGGCTCCCGCCTGCCCATCGTCCTGACCTTCAACTGCCTGGACGGCTACTTCGCGCACGCCCAGCCGGGTCGGATCAGTATCGCCGAAACGATGCAGCGAGCCCCCGGTGGCGGTTCGATCGCGGCCATCTCGCCGGCCGGCCTCGGCGCGACAGATGTGCAAGCGGCCTTCCGCCGCGTCCTGCTGACCGTCCTCTTCACTGACAACGTCCGTGAGATCGGCCGGGCACTCACGATCACCAAGCAGCGCTTCGCCGAGACCTACGGGGCGCACTACCTGACGCAGACCATGATGCTGTTCGGCGACCCGGCCATGCAGGTGCCGGCGGGAACGCCGAAGCAATATCTGCCCATTATCGTCCGCTAAAGTTTGCAGGTGCGCGCCTCCTGACGCGCTCGCTGCCGTGGATTGAGAGACGCTCGATGCATCGCAGACAATTGTTGGCCGCTGTCGGGTTGACAGCACTGTGCGCCGTCCTATTGCTCGGCCCGGCCCTGGCGTCGGTCGAGCTGGTGTCCTTCGGGGCCGAGCCGACGACCAATAACACGATCATGGTGACCTGGGAAACCGCAACCGAGCGGGACATGATCGGTTTCAAGCTGTACCGGTCTCTGACCGGTTCGGGCGCTGATTGGGTCGACTTGATCCCCGAGGGCGTCCCCGCAGACGGCACGGCGCAGGGCGGCGCCCGATACGGCTTTGAGGACAAAACGGACATTGCCCTGAACACGAGGTACTACTACCAGCTGAAGGAAATCTCGAACACAGGCGACGTCGTGGAGATTGCCCGGGCATCGACCGGGATCGGCCTTCCTGCCGACACCGCAACCTCCACCGGCACTCCGACCGCCAGCCCCACCTGGACCAGGGTGGCCGGCTCGGTCGGCGGTGCAGCGACCGCGACGCCGCCCCGTCCGACGGCAACGCCGCGTTACACCCTCGCGCCGCCGACCGCGGCGCCGGGCACCCCCGCCCCGCGAGCCGGGACCACGGCAACGGTCCAGGCGGCCGTCAGCACGCGCACGCCGCTCGTCGGTGCGCAGGTTGCCACGCCGACGGGCGCCGCGCCGAGGGTCACCCTGCCCGCTCCCGCGAGCCCGGCGGTCCAGCAACCCGTCGACACGCCCGCGCCCCTTGCCCCCGAAACACCCACCCCCGACCTCGTCGCGATGGCCGAGGGCCCAGGGGCCGAATCGCCAACCCCTGTTCCAACAAAGGACGCCACGCCGGTGATCTTCTCTTCGGCAGAGGAAGGCACAGCCTCGCCCACGCCCGCCGGCGCCGAACAGACATCCGGCGAGGGTGCAGAGAGCAGCACACGAGCCCTCGTGATCGGGGGCGGCGCGCTCGGCATCGGGGCCCTGCTCGCCGCGCTCTACCTGTTCCTGCGATCACGGCGCGGCTAAGCCCATGGTCCAGCGATTCCGGCGTCCGTTCGCGTGTGTGCTTCTGCTGTGCCTCGTCGTGCTTGCGGTCTCCGCCTGCACCGGCGCAAAAACCCTGCCCCCCGCCAGCAGCAGTGCCGTCAAGATCGGGGTGGACGAGGACGGCGTGTACCAGGTGACGGCAAGAGACCTCCTGAACGCCGGTTTTGACCTCGCCGCCGCGGAAAGCGAGGGGGTCAGCCTGTCGGTCGGCGGCGCCCCAGTCCCGTACGAATGGGTAGGTCGCGGGGGCGACCTGGCGATCCGGTTCGAAGGTATGCGTCTCGGCCCTGACAGCTACACCCCTCGCAATATCTACTGGCTGACACGCGGAGCGCCAAGCACGGAGGGACCGGCCGCTGCCGAGGCACGACCCTCGCCAACCGCCACGCCCGCGGCCGGTGTCATCACTGCCACGGTGCGGCTCGAGCAGGATCTCCAATACGACCCGCAGGCCGTCCGCCCTGACCAGCGCTGGTACTGGCAGACGATCTTCGCACCCGCCAAGGTTGAAGTCGGGTTCGATGCACCGGGAGTGAAGGACGCGCCCGCCGAGTTGCGAGTCGACGTAATCTCAAAGTCATCGGCCAACGTCGATCCGGATCACCGCCTGCTCGTTTTCGTCAACGATGCGTTTGTCTCTGACGCCGCCTGGGATGGCGCGGTCCCCCACTTACTCACTGCCGCCGTTCCTGCCGGCGTGTTGAAGGAGAAGGACAACCGTATCAGGATCGAAGCACCGGGCGACACCGGCGCTCCTGCCGATGCGGTTCAGCTGCACCGCATCGAAATCGCTTACCGCGGGACCCCGAACGCAGACGGGGCTGCGCCGCGCTCGCCGGCCTCGGTCGAAGTCCCCGCACTCAGCAGCCTGCCGGACTTGCCAGCCGGCGCCGACCTTGTGATCGTGACCGCACCTCAGTTCCACGACGCGCTCGGCGCCCCTTGTCGAAGCCCGGACGAAGCAAGGACTGCGGGTCGCCGTGCTGGATGTGGGGCAGGTCTACGACGCGTTCAGCTACGGGCGCCGCGATCCGCAGGCCATTCAAGCCCTGATGCGCTACGCCCGGCAGCACTGGCAGGCGCCCGCTCCGCGCTACCTGCTCCTGGCGGGCGACGCGAGCTATGACCCGCTCGGCCGTACGCAGGGAACCGAGGTTGACCTCGTCCCCACCTACGACGTCTATACCACCTTCTCGGGGTGGACCGGGTCCGACGTGTGGTATGCGCTGCCCGACGATGCCGAGAACGCGATGCCGGCTTTTGCCGTGGGCCGCTTCCCCGCCCAGACGCCCGAGCAGATGGCGGCGATGGTGCAGAAGACGTTGAGCTATGAGGCGCAGACAGGCGACCTGGGGTGGCGCTCCGCCGCGCTGCTGGTGGCCGACAACGACGAGCCGGGCTTCGCGGAAGAAACGCAGAGCTTCGCCTCACAACTCAAGGGTTACCAATCCGGGCAACTCACGATCGACGGGGACGGAGCGAACGCAAAGAACGCGCTGCTCGGCGCGTTCTCGAAGGGTGCCGGGCTGATCGGCTACTTTGGCCACGGCAGCGTCACCCTGTGGGCCAAGGAGAAAGTCCTGGAGGTGGCAGAGGCGGCCAAGCTGAGCAACAAGGACCGCCTGCCCATCGTCTTCACCGTGACGTGCCTGAGCGGATTCTTCGAGCACCCGTCCACCGT
Source organism: uncultured Chloroflexia bacterium (assembly GCA_963810095.1). Lineage (GTDB taxonomy): Bacteria > Chloroflexota > Anaerolineae > CG2-30-64-16 > CG2-30-64-16 > JALOOB01. The sequence goes on from CAWEMM010000006.1 coordinate 883,485, forward strand.
CTCGCTGGGAGAGGCGCTGGTGCGCAATCCAAACGGGGGGGCTGTCGCAGCACTTGTGCCGAGCAGCGCGGCGGTGCTGACCGACCAGCGACTGCTGGCCCAGGGGCTGGCGGCAGCGCTTGCCCAGCCGGCGCCGCGCGCCCTTGGAGACACCATCCACGACGCGCAGCTCAGCCTCCCACGCGAGACTGGCGGCGTGCGCGAAATCCTGTTGACCTTCAACCTGCTCGGCGATCCGTCGCTCACCGTCAAACGCTGAGATAGCCCCGCGTCCCCGCTTAGGGGCGCGGGCACTCACTTACACGAATTTAACACGTCTGGCTGGGGGAACAATGTCCGCGCGTCGGCGCCGTGTGCCCAGATGTTGCTGAAGGTCGGAGCTCCGTCCACGCTGACCCAGAAGTAGAGCCGGTTCAGCGGTTCGTTCGCCGGGCTCACGTCCACGTCGTTGAAGTCCCACGCCAGGAACTTCACCCCGTTCGCCCCCGTAATCACCCGTGACACACCCGGCCAACCCGAACCCGGCGCGGCTTCGGGCTCGTTGTTCAGGCTTGCATGCAAGCGGACGGCCGGCGTCCACCCGGACGCCGAGGAAATGTCGGGCGCCAGCGCCTGTTGCGTTCCAACAGTGAACAGGTAGGCCGTGATGTTCGCCGCCTGCGCCTGCTGCACCGGCAGGTTGTCCTGCGGCCACACAATCTGGATCTTGCCGTCCAACGCGCTGGGCCGGACACGCGTCACGCTGGTCGGAACGTCCTGCTGCGGGAACAGGGTGCGCGCGTCGACTGCGTGCACCCAGACATTGCTCAGTGTTCGCACCGGCACGCCCGGGCTCTCCACCGTCAGGAAGAATGACAGCTTGTTAGCCGGATCGCGGGCCTGGCGCACGTCGACGTCGTTAAAGTCCCACGCGGGGAAATTGCGGCCCCCACCCGTGACCATGCGCTTCTGCCCCACGCCTGCCAAGCGCGCCGGCTGGTTGTTGAGGGCGGCCCACAGCCGCACTGTCGGCTCCCAATTGCAGGGGACAGAATCCAGCAGCGTGCGCGCGCCCTGCGTACCATCTCCGGCAAGGAGATAAGCGGTGATATTTGCCAGGTCCGCTTCCTCGACCCCGGCGCCTCCGTGCGGCCAGACAATCTCGATCTTTGCTCGCACCGTGACCGCCGTGGGAGTCGGCGCGGGCGTTTGTGTCGCGCGCTGAGTCGGGGCCGGGGTGGGAGTGCGAGTCAGAGCCGCAGTTGCGGTCCGAGTCGCAGTCGCGGTGCGGGTTGCGGTCGAAGTGCGTGTGAAGGTCGCCGTGCGCGTCGGCGCCGGGGTGGGGGTGCGGGTAACGGCCGTGGCGCCGCCGGGCGTAGGCGTGAGTTGGTTGGCGCAGGTCGCGTCGTCGAAGAAACTCACGCTGTTGGCGGGGTAATTCGACACCGCGATCCGGTTGCCCTGTGCCACAAGCCCTTGCCCGCCCTGCGAATCCCCCTGGTCCAACAGGGGCAGGACGTCCACGACGCCCGAGTCCGGGTCGATCGCAAACAGCCGGTCCCCCTGCGCGTCCACCGCGAAGACGTGGCCCGTCCCCTCGTTGACGGCAACCGCGTAAGCCGGCCCAGGCAGCGTGTACCGCCGTACTGGCGTCAGGGCCGGCAGGCTGAGCGCGGCCACCGTCCCGCCCTCGCTGCCCACGTACAACTGCTTGCGCAGCGGGTCGTAGGCCATGCCGCGCGTGTCGGCCAGCCCGCTGCTCGACCGCCCGAGCACTTTGCCGGAGGGATCGAGCCGGGTGATGGCGCCGTCCAGGTGCAGGACGTACACCTGGTCGCCCACGACCAGTGCAGTGACCGGCGCCGGGCCAACGCGGGTCGTCGCCAGGCGCTGGCGCGCGGCGAGGTCGACGACCGTCACCGTTTCATCCCCGAAGTTGACGACGTACGCGGCCCCTGTGCCCGCGGGCCCAGGGCCGGCGCCCACGCCCCACGGCAGGCTGCCGGCAGGAATCACCGCCAACAGCTGGCCGGTCGCGGCGCGGTGGAGCGTCACGGTCCCGGTATCGCGATTGCTGGCAACGAGGGTGTCACCCCAGACGGCCAGCCCGTTCGTGCGGCCGGGACCCGACGCCTGCTGCCATGTACGGACTCGGGTGTCGCCGGTGAACCGGACGACTTCGCTCGACTCGAAGAGCGCGGCGTAAAACCCGTCTGGCCCCGCGGCGAGGGCACGAGGCCCGTTCAGCGCCAGCGAGCCCAGCGGCCGGGGCGCGCAGGCCGACACCGGCGCAGGGCCGGGCGTAAACGAAGGCGTCGCGGTCGGGGCTGCGGTGGCAGTCGCCGGAACCGGCGTTGCGGTAGGGGTGCGCGCCGGGGTAGCGGTGCCCGTCGAGGTCGCGGGCGCAACCGGGGTGGAGGTGGCCGCAGGCGTGCGAGCAGCAGTCGCCGTCGCCGCAGCGGTGGGGCTCACGATCACAGGCTGGGTTGCGGAAGCGGCCGGCACGGCCGTGGGGGTCGCGGAAGCCGCTGGCACGGAAGTTGAAGTGGGCGCGGCCGTGGGCATCGGCGTTGCTGTGGCAGCCAGGGTCGGAACGGCCGTCCGAGTCGCCGTTGGGGTCGCGGTGGGAACCGGTGTCGGCGTGGGTTCCTGCGTCGCTGTGGCCGACGGCGGCAGAGCCGTGTTCGTTGCAGTGGGCGCCGGCGTCGGCGTCGCGGTCGGCTGAAACGCGCTTTTCGGGAACCGTGACATACACCTGGTGGAGGTATTCGGGCCCGGCCCCGTCGTTGATGATCTGCAGGAAGTTGTCGCCATCCAGCACGTTGCCGATCGCGACATTCTCCACCCACGTCACCTCCTGCCAGATGCGGGTGTCACCCTTGCGAATCGTGTGCCGGGCCGGACGCCCGTTCGCGCCGGGCAGGACGACGTCGAAGCTGTCAGTCCCGATGTCGAGGTACGAGACGGTGGTCTCCAGCGGCGCAGACAGGCCAAACGCGGGCCAGTCGCCGCTGACCGCGACCCGCAGCGTCTTCCCCGCGTCGAGCCGGCGGGCCTGGCGGTTATACAGGCGGTTGAGCGTATCGGGGCCCGGGCTGGGGGTCGCCGCGGGCGTAATGATCGGAGTGGGTAGCGACTCGGGGCAGGCGGGCGTGAGGCTAAGTGCGCCTCCCGCGGTCGCGGTGGCATTTGCCGAGCGGGCGCTCTTCGCCAGCGACGGCGCGCAAACCTGCGGCGCCTCGTCGGCATTCACCGCCCGCAGGTACTTGCCCCAGTCGCCGATGCTCCCGGAAGTCCCATAACCGGGGGTGAAATCGTACGTGGGATACTCCCGGTCTCGGAACACGAGCCACGCTCGCCGCTCGGAGCCGAGCCAATAGTCGACCACCTGCCACATGGGCTGCGAGAAGCTGCCCTTCCAAGGGCTGTGGTACAAGACGAAATTGCCGCCGTTACCCGCGCCACTCAGCACGGTCCAGTACATGCCTTCGACGCTTGGGGTGTGCGCGTCGAACTCGTACAGCATCGGGTAGCCGAGATCGCGCAGCGCCCGGCCGACAGTCCACTTGTTCCACGTAGTCAGCGCGTTGCCGGGCCGCTCGTCGACGTCGGGCCGGTCGACGTTGATGTTGTTCATCGAGACGCCAATGGGCTTCCCGGCCCATTGCTCTTCGTACAGCCACTTGCGGAAGGCTTTGCCGCTCATCGTCGTGCACGGCGAACTGTCGACCATGGAAAGCACGGCTTTGTCGGGGAAGGCGCGCACGGCCGCTTCGGTCAGGTCGCGCACGTAGATCATGTACTCATTGCATGAGACGGTCTTCTCATGCTCGGTCATCACGCTCTTCTGGGTGTCGCTGCCACAGTCGAGATTATCCCTGCCTGCCGGCGGCACCGCGTCCCAGTAAGGCTGGCACTGGACGACCGGCTGACTCTCGCCCTGCACACCGACATACACCCGCACCGCGGCCACCTGCGGGTTGCTGTTGTAGCGCTGCCCCGCGGCCTGGATGAACTCGATCATCCGCTTCTTGAACTCGCCCCCGTAGCGGATGGACTGGTAGACGTTGCCGGAAGCAGGGACGGTGAATGAGAAGCGGTAGGCGTCGTTCTGCATCCAGGGAGGCAAGTGCAGACGGATAAACGGGTTGCCGGCGCTGCCCGGTTCGCCGTGCCCTGTCGTGTTGTACCATCGGCTGCCGGTGTCTGAGTACCCGCTGGGCACGGTCAGGATGACAGGCTGCGGGACGACCTGCCCGTCGGCCAACTTTACCTTCGCGGCCGCGGCCTGCTTCAGGCAGTAGTCGTAGGGCGACCAGTTGATCGCGGAGCGCGCGTCCCACACGCCGGTCGCGCCCACGTCGCCGCCCGAGCCCAGATAGCTGATGCAGTCGACGCCCACCATTTCGTTGCCCGGCGCCAGCGGATCGCCCGGCTCACGGGTCGGGGGGATCGCGTTGCCGGCCGTGCTCCAGGCGACGTACAGCCCGGGAACGCCGGGAACAATCAGCGGCTTGCCGGCGGGCGGTTCGGGAGACTGGACGGGCGGGAGTGTGGGGGGTGGGGGTGGGTTATTGAGGCCGCGACAACTCGTCAGCAGGATGACGGTCAAGACGAGAACCAGGGCGATCGGCAGTCTTCTCACGGGGCGCTCCGTTCGTTGGTTCGTCTAGAATATCATATTTATTTCTGGTTATCAAGAGGGAAATGGGACACTGATTAACAGATTGAACTGATTTGCCTGATCTCTCGGAAGCAGCTATGAGAAATCAGGGGCAATCAGTTCAATCAGTCCGATCTGCGTGCTATTCTTACTTCGCCGTTTCGACTGCCCGGGTCTCCCGAACGACCATGACCTTGATCTGGCCCGGATACTCGAGGTTGTCTTCGATCTTTTTGGCGATGTCCTTCGCCATGCGCAGCGCGCCCAGGTCGTCCACGTCCTCCGGCTTGACGATCACCCGCACTTCCCGGCCGGCCTGGATGGCGTAGGTCTGCTGCACGCCGGTAAACGAGTTGCCGATCTCTTCGAGCGCCTGGATACGCTTAACGTAGCTTTCCAGCGCCTCGCGGCGTGCGCCCGGCCGGCTGCCGCTGATGGCATCCGCCGTCGTCGCGATGGCCGCCTCGACGCTGAGTTGGTCCACCTCGTGATGGTGCGATGCGATGATGTTGACCACTTCGGCCGGCACGCCGTAGCGCTTCGCGATGTCCGCGCCCACCTGTGCGTGTGCGCCTTCGACCTCGTGACTGACGGCCTTGCCGATGTCGTGCAGCAGCGCACCCATCTTCGAGAGGTGCACGTTGGCGCCCATCTCGGCTGCCAGCATTGCGGCGATGTGGGTTGCCTCGACCGCGTGCGCCAGCTGATTCTGGCCGTAGCTCGTCCGGTACTTGAGCCGGCCCAGCAACTTCACCATCTCGGGATGAAGCATCTGCAGCCCGACTTCCATGACTGCCTGCTCGCCGGCATCCTTGATCGACTTCTCGACCTCGCCGCGCGCCTTCTCGACTTCCTTCTCGATGCGGGCCGGATGGATGCGCCCGTCCTGCACGAGGCGGCCGATCGCGATACGCGCCACCTCGCGGCGGATCGGATCGAACGAAGAGATCAGGATGGCCTCGGGCGTATCGTCGACGACCAGGTCGACGCCCGTGGCCTGCTCGATGGAGCGGATATTGCGGCCCTGCCGGCCGATAATGCGCCCCTTCATTTCGTCTGTGGGCAGGGGCACGCTGGCCACCGTGGTCTCCGATACATGATCGGATGCGACCCGCTCCATCACCCGGGTGATGATCTCACGAGCCCGGCCTTCGGCCTCAGACGCCGCCTGCGCCTCTACTTCCCGGATCTTCCGGGCCATGTCCTGCCGGGTCGTCTGTTCGACCGCGGTGAGCAACTCCTGGCGGGCATCCTCCCGGCTCATCTGTGCGATGCGCTCGAGCTCGGCTGCCCGCTCGGCTTCGACTTTCTCGAGGTCCGTTTCACGCTTGTCCAGCTTGGCCTGGCGCTGGTCGAGCTTGCGGTTGCGCTGCTCGATCTGCTCCACGCGGCCTTCCAAGGCCTCTTGCCGGCGTTGAATCCGCTCTTCAGCACGATCCAATTCACGCCGCCGGCGGACGATTTCCTGGTCGGCCTCCTCCAGGAGTTGGACCTTTTGCCCCTGTGCAGCCAGCTCGATGGACTTGGCCTTGTTGTCGGCCTCCGCCACCATGCGCTTCGCCTCGATTTCGGCATTTCTAGTCAGCGCTTCAGCTTCCGTATGGGCTGCAAGCTGGCGCGACTTCATGATCAGGTATCCGATCACGCCGCCTGCGAACCCGGCTGCCAGGAAGATCAACAGGTCCACGATGATGCGGAGGCCTGTATTTCCTCCAAACATTGATTTCCTGCCTTTCGGTTGTCAAGGGTGGGTAAGGGTAGTGCTTCAAAGGCGACTCGAACGACGCTGTCGCCGGGATAATTACGGTTCGGCCGCACAGACCGCCGGGCATTCGGCGCCTCGCCGGCCCCCGCTGCCTCCAGGTATCGATCCGAGAATTAGCTGGGGCCGGTCTCTGACCGTGCCCCGGCTGGCCCCCTACCGCCGCTGGGGCCTCTGTGGCTAATTCTCTTCTTGCATCTCGCGCAGAAGCCGGTTTGTGACTTCGCGCACCACATCATAACTGAAACCCCGGCGCATCAAAAAGTTGCCGAGTTTTTGTTTGAATCCACTCGCGTCTTCCTGCGCCAGGGCTCGCCAGCGTTCCGCTTTTGGCTGACCCGCCGCGTAGGCCGCCTCGCTCGCGTTCAGGTCGGCCAGGCTCTCGTCGATGGCCTCGCTGTCCACGCCCGCACGGCGCAACTCCTGCCGCAGCGCTTGCTCGCCCTTCGGCCGGAACCGCTGCCGGTTCTCAACCCAGTAGCGGGCGAATTCGGCGTCGTTCAGATAGCCCTGCTCGGTCAGCCGAGCGATCGCCGCTTCGATCGCTTCCTCATCGATCTCGGATTCCTGCAGCCGGCGGCGCACCTCAACCGTGCTCCGCGGCCGCGTGCCCAGGAATACCACCGCACGGTCGTACGCCTTGGCGACCGCGTCGACCTGGCGCAGCCGGAGCAGGTCCGCATCCGTGAGGACCTCGCCCACCTTCAGCTGAGCGGCATCGACCGCGGGCAAGGCCAACGCGAACTCGCCGTCGAGGTAGACGTTGACCCGATCGCCGGTGTGTTTCTGAAACTGCAAACTGGTTATACGGCCGGTCATACGCAAGTAGCCCTCTTGCGGCCGCCACGCCAATGAAGAGAGCGCATGCGCCGCAACGACGCTTTAAACCAAAAGAACCGTGGCGATAGGTCACCCACGGTGAACCCCGACCACGGTTCCTTGTTCCGAATCACGCCTATAGCAGCGTCAGCACGAATACGAATACCGGCGTCTGCGCCACAGAGAGATCAGAGGCTTGGTCGGGTTCATGAGAGTTCGGATCTCTCAGACTTCCCGCTGAGACCTCTGCGGCCTCCGTGGCACAGCGCCAGTCTGTCGATTGATCTAGCCCATGCGCCTCACGGCCCAGGGTCCTTCGTCGCCAACGCCGCCGTGCGGCGTATCAAAAACAAGGCCGACCATGATCGGGCGCCATCCAGGAGCAGGAACTTCGCCCTGCCTCCGGCGAGACGCTTACTCCTCGCCGCCTTCCTCGTCGTCCTCATCCGGTCCGGCGAGTTGCACCGGCGCGAATGACGCCTTCCCTCGGACGGCGTCCTCGATCTGCTGCGCGATCGCCGGCTGGGCTTCCAGGAAGTCCTTGGCATTCTCGCGCCCCTGACCAAGGCGGGTGTCGTTGAACGTGTAGAACGCGCCCCGCTTGTCGATGATCCCCATCGTAGTGCCCAGGTCCAGCAGGTCACCCGACTTGCTGATACCCTTATTATACATGATATCGAACTCAGCCTGCTTAAATGGGGCTGCCACTTTATTCTTCTTGACCGTAACCCTTGTGCGGCTGCCCACCGTATTGCCACCGGCCTTGATTCCCTCGATGCGGCGCACGTCCAACCGGACGCTGGCGTAGAACTTGAGCGCCATGCCGCCCGACGTCGTCTCCGGGTTGCCAAACATGATGCCGATCTTCTGCCTGAGCTGATTGGTGAAGATCAAGCACGTGTTGCTCGTCTTGATCGCGCCGGTCAGCTTGCGCAATGCCTGCGACATGAGGCGGGCCTGCAGGCCGACATGGCTGTCGCCCATCTCGCCTTCGATCTCGGCGCGGGGCACGAGCGCGGCCACCGAGTCGATCACGACCACGTCAATCGCGCCCGAGCGAATCAGCGACTCGGCGATCTCCAGCGCCTGTTCGCCGGTGTCTGGCTGCGAGATGTACAACTCGTCGACGTTGACGCCGCATTTGCGGGCGTAGTCCGGGTCAAGCGCATGCTCGACATCGATGAAGGCCGCAATGCCGCCCATCTTCTGGGCCTCGGCGATGATGTGTTGGCAAATCGTCGTCTTGCCGGACGATTCCGGGCCGTAGATCTCCGTGACGCGCCCTCTCGGCACGCCCCCGATCCCCAGGGCCAGGTCCAGCGAGAGGGAGCCGGTTGGGATGGCGCCGACCTTGAGTCGCTCCGCCTGTCCCAGCTTCATGACCGTTCCCTCGCCGAAGCGCTTCTTGAGATTCGCCAGCGTTGTGTCCAACGCCTTGAGCCGTGCGGCATCAGCCATGTCCTTGTTCCCCATTTCTGCAGGAGTTGTCTCTCCGGTTCGATTACTTTTTCAAAGTTTGGTGCAGACTTCCACAAGCATCATACCCCATGCCGGTGTAATATGCAAATCGAGCGAACACGATGTGAACGGGTGTTCTGAGGGCCTGCCAGCCGGCCTTTTCCAACAAGCGCCACACGTGCTGTAATAGGAGTGTGCAAATGCACCCGTTCTGTGGACAACTTACGGACGCGTTTTGATATGATGAGTAGATTATACAACATGACCATGACCGTGGAGACCCTCGATGCACGACCTGCCTATTCTGATTAACATCACGCTTGCTCTCATCGTGGCATTTATCGGAGGAGTCATCGCTAAGCGGGTCGGCCTGCCGACGATCGTGGGATACCTCCTCGCGGGCATCGTTATCGGCCCGTTCACGCCCGGCTTTGTCGGCGATGTCCACACGATCCAGCAACTGGCAGAACTGGGCGTCATCTTTCTGATGTTTGGCGTGGGGCTGCATTTCTCCTTCGCCGACCTCTGGCGCGTGCGGGACATCGCAGTTCCCGGCGCCTTGATCCAGACGGCCCTCGCCACCGCGGCCGGCGTGGTCCTCACGCAGTTGTGGGGGTGGCAGCTCTCGGCCAGCCTCGTCCTGGGCCTATCGATCTCGGTCGCCAGCACCGTCGTCCTGCTGCGCGGGCTGATGGACCACCGGCTGTTGAACACGACGCACGGTCAGGCAGCGGTCGGCTGGCTGGTCATGGAAGACATCCTGTCCGTGCTCATCCTCGTACTGATGCCCGCGCTCAGTCTCGAGTCGGGATCGTTCGATCTCGCCGGGCTCGCATTGACGCTGGCCAAGGCCGCCGCGTTCATCGTCGTCATGGCCGTGATCGGCCGCCGCCTGATCCCCTGGCTACTGGGGCGCATCGCACTCAGCCGCTCGCGCGAGCTGTTCATCCTCGCAACGCTGGCGATCACCCTTGGCACCGCCATCGGCGCGGCCGAGCTGTTCGGCGTGTCGCTGGCCCTAGGCGCTTTCATTGCCGGCGCCATCATCAACCAATCGCCCTGGAGCCACCAGGTCGATGCCGACATCTTTACCTTCCGCGAGACCTTCTCGATCCTGTTCTTCGTCTCGGTGGGCATGCTGGTCAACCCCGCCTTCCTATGGGCCAACCTGGGCCAGGTGGCCGCGCTGACGTCGCTCGTGGTGTTCGGCAAGCTGTTCATCGTGCTCGTGATGGGGCTCTTCTTCCCGCGTCCGGCCCGGACATTCCTCGTCGTGGCGGTTGGCCTGGCCCAGATCGGCGAGTTTTCGTTCATCCTGGGGAAGGCCGGCGTTTCGCTGGGGTTGTTGGCCGGCGACCAATACTCGCTCATCCTGGCCGCCTCCCTGATCTCCATCGCAGTCAATCCGTTCATGTACAAGCTGCTGGGGCCGCTCGAGCGCGGCCTGCGCCGTCTGCCCGGGGTCTGGCGCAAGCTGGAGGCCAACGTGCCGCTGCCCCAGATCGACGAGGAGACGCTGCGCGACCACGTGGTGATCATCGGGTACGGCCGGGTCGGCAAGCACCTGGTCACCGTGCTCCAGACGCTGAACGTCCCGCAGATCGTGATCGAGTCGGACGCCGAGCGGGTCCAAGCCCTGAATGAAGCCGGCATTGCCACGTTGTACGGCGACGCGGCCAACTCGGAGGTCATGGTGCACGCGGGGCTCGACCATGCACGCGCCCTGGTCGTGACTGTGCCCGAGGAAAGCCCGGCCGCGCTGATTGTTGCGGCGGCGCGCAAGCTGAACGAGAAGCTGCCCATCATCGTGCGCGCGGCCACTGCGGAAGGGGTGCAGCTGCTGAGCGATCTGGGCGCGAGCGATGTGGTGCATCCGGAGCTGGAGGGCGGGCTGGAGATGGTGCACGACACGTTGCTGCACCTGGGGTACCCGCTGCGCGAGGTGCACAGCTATGCGGAAGCCGTGCGTCGCGACGCCTACAATATCGACATCACCTCCAGCGACGAACACCGGTCTCTCCACGACCTGGTAGCCGCGAGTCAGAGCATCGAGATTGCCTGGATCGAGCTGGGCGACGAGCACCCGCTGGTGGGGCAGACGCTGCAGGATTCCAACATTCGGGCGCAGACGGGCGCATCCGTGGTGGCCCTCATTCGCGACGGCCACGCGGTCGCGAATCCGAAATCCTCCACGGAGTTCCGGGGCGGCGACCGGGTAGGGTTGATCGGCGAGAAGGAGCACCTGGAGCAGGCCCGGGCCTGGCTGGAAGGGTGAGCAGAAAGATGCTAAGTGAGGTGATTTCTGGGAAATTATCGAGAAGTTGGATTGGCGGCGGAGGGCGACGACGATGGTGTGCTGGCCCCCGCCGTTCGAGACCCTTGCCAAACGCCCTAGAGAAGACATAGAAGGCTTCGAGGAACGGCTGGCGCTGCTACTTTACCGGCTAGACACGAAAGCACACGCCAGCCACATCGGGCAAGGCTCGTATGATCCGAAGAACGAGTTTGTTTCGCCCGACGAGTTTCTCTACAGCCGCTGTGTTGTCGTAGCGAACGGCAAAGAATACTACGAAACGGTCTTGCATGATCCCGGGCAAATGCCAAAGGACATGGAGTTCGAGGCCCTGCTGTACCTGACTTCTAGCGCCTGGGAGTCTGAAGACAGACGGGGCTTTCGAGTACATCCCTAGCGTGAGCTACGAAACGTTTTCCAACGCGGAAGGTTGGACATAGAAAGAGCCGTCCGTCTACGTCCTACATGCCCAAGCCCATCACTCGTCTAGCTGCCTTGCCAGGTCGGAGGCGGTCATGACCGGCAGGTTGCACGCGTAGTTCCGGCAGACGTAGGCGGTGGGCTTGCCGTCTCGCAACGGGCGGTCATGAAGCAAGGCCACCTGTTCGGCTGACTCGCTCTCAGGCGAACCGCCGGCCACCACGCTGGTCGGCAGGAAGCGCCGCCACACCTCGGCCAGCAGCTCCTGCGCCTCCTCCGGCTCACCCATCACCGCGATCTCATAGCCCGAATGCACGTTGAAATCCAGCGCGCTCAGCAGCCGGCCGAATGCCAGCGGCTGTTCGCTCATGCCGTCGGCCATGAGGTGCAAGGGGCCTTCCCCTGCCGTCACGTAGGCGGGCCGGTCGAGCAGTTTTGCCAGGCGCAGGAGGAGCTCCGCCGCGAGCGAGTTGCCCGCAGGCACGGCGCTATCGACGAAATCCTTGCGCCGGGCCACCAGCTTCTCATGGTCGGCCGCGGTCTGGAAGAAGCCGCCGTTTTCCGGATCGTGGAAACGGTCAAGGATCTCGTCCCCGAGGCTGACGGCCGCCTGGAGCCACCGGTACTCAAAGGTGACCTGGTAGAGCGCCAGCAGCCCGAGCGCAACGGCCGCGTAGTCCTCCAGGTAGCCATTAAGGTGGGCGCGCCCATCGTGGGCGGGGCCTTCCTTCCAAGTCCGATGCAAGCGCATACCCTCGGCCGAGGTATCGCGCATTTCGCCGAGCAAGAACTCGGCGTTGCGGCGGGCCGCCAGCAAGTAGTCGGCCCGCCCCAGCACGGCGCCGGCTTCGGCAAAGGCATGAAGCGTCAACCCGTTCCACTCGGCCAGCACCTTTTCGTCCCGCCCGGGGTGCACCCGTTCCGCCCGCGCCTCGAGCAGAACCTGGCGAGCGCGCAGGATGGCCGAGTCCAGGCGCTCGGGCGTCACATCCAGGTCCGCAGCGACGTCCTCGACCGGCCGCCGGACGTGCAAGATGTTGGCTCCGAGCCCGCCGAGCACACCCGCGCCCTCCCGCCAGTTGCCCCGCTGCGTTACGCCCCAGTAACCTGCCGCCAGCCGGCCGTCTTCGGGTCCCAGCAACTTGAGGATCTCCTCCTGGCTCCAGACGAAGAACTTGCCTTCCTTGCCCTCGCTGTCCGCATCCTGCGTGGAGTAGAAAGCGCCCTCGGGCGCGGTCATCTCGCGCAGCACGTAGTCCAGCGTCTCCTCCGTAACCTGGCGGAAGAACGGGTCGCCCGTCACCTGCCACGCGTGCAGGTAGGTGCGGGCCAACTGCGCGTTGTCGTACAGCATCTTCTCGAAGTGCGGTGCAAGCCACTCGTCATCCGTGCTGTAGCGGTGAAACCCCCCGCCCAACTGGTCATACATGCCGCCCCGCGCCATCTTGGTCAGGGTGAAGGTCACGGCTTGCAGGTAGGTGGCGTCTTTCCGCTGGTGGTAGCGCTGCAGCAGAAAGTCGAGATTCATCGGCTGCGGAAACTTCGGCGCGCCGCCGAAGCCGCCCTCTACCTTGTCGAACGACCGCATGATAGTAGCCGTCGCCCGCGCCAGCAGCGTCTCGTCCAACGGCGTGCCCGAGGCCTGCAGCTGAGCCGTCCGGTTCAGCGCGTCGGCCAGCCGTTCGCCCGCCGAAAGCAGTTCGGTGCGCCGGTTCTGCCACGCCTCGCTCACCGCAGTCAGGAGCTGTGGGAACCCGGGCATGTTGTAGCGCGGCACGGGCGGGAAATAGGTGCCTCCATAAAACGGCTTGCCTTCGGGCGTAAGGAACACCGTCATCGGCCAGCCGCCGCCGCCCGTCATGGCCTGCACCGCCTCCATGTAGATCGCGTCGATGTCGGGCCGTTCCTCCCGGTCCACCTTGATGTTGACGAACAGCTCGTTCATCAACGCCGCCGTCTCAGGGTTCTCGAACGACTCGTGCGCCATGACATGACACCAGTGGCAGGCCGAGTAGCCGACGCTTAGCAGGACCGGCTTGTCCTCCGCAGCCGCCCGGGCAAGTGCTTCCGGTCCCCACGGATACCAGTCCACCGGATTGTACGCGTGCTGCAGGAGATAAGGGCTGGTTTCGTGGATCAGGCGGTTGGGTTGCGAGGCTCTTTCGGACATGCACGTTCCTTTCCATGGTCGCCCCAGCAAGGCGTTTTGTCCGAGTCTATCATCCGGGCGCCAAATGAAAAGGGGCTTCCCTTACAGGAAGCCCCCATATTGCTCGCCGCGGGCGCTTATGAATCGCCGTGGCCGTTGCGGCGGAAGTGCGCTTCGGACTGCAAGACGACCTGGTCGGGGTTCCGGCCCTTGCCGATGACCTCGCGGGCATACTGGCTGACCAGCTGCATCTGGGCCCGGGTGGCGAAGAGACGCACCTCGCGGGGTCGTGCTCCTCGTCTTCCTCCCCCACCGCCTCTTGTGCGACGAGCAGGATCTTGTCGCGATTGGCGTCGTAACCCAGCCCCATTGCACCCACCCTGAACAGCGGCTCGGCCGGCTCCTTCACCTGCATCGCGGCTTCGTCAAGCTTAAGACCCTCGTGCCGCGCCAGCCCGAACTCCTGCTCCAGGTTCGTCACCATCTCGTCGACCGCATCGGCGAGCGCCTGCACCTGCTCCTTTTCACAAACCAGGCTGACGCGCTCCAGACCCTTTTCCGCCTGGATAAAGAACGTGCGCTGCCCCGGCTTGCCGACCGCACCGGCGGTGATGTGGGTGACGGGGTCGAGTTCGATCACAGTGTTCGCCATGCAAATACGCTCCGTGCGACTTCGAATAGAGAAAGCATAACGGGCGCCAAGGGCTTTGTCAAATGGATTGCGCGCTTCCGAACCGTGCTTACCACCAGGACTCAAAGACACTAAGGCTCACGAAGTCACAGCTTCGCCATGTAAACGTTCGTGTCTTGGTGTCTTTGTGGTGACGTAAGCGTTTACGCCTTTGCGCGCATCTGGCTCATGGCATATTCGCTTAGCGCGGTCGTCGTCAGGCTCGGATTGACACCCGGGTTCGCCGGCATGATCGAGTTGTCCATCACGTACAGACCCGGATAGTTGTGCACCTGGCAATCCAGCCCGATCACGCCTTCGTCGGCGTTGAGCCCCATGGGCGCGCCGCCCAGGATGTGGGCCGTCATGGGCACTCCGAAGAGCGATTCGCTCACCGACGCGGCCGGCACGCCGCCGATCTTGTTGGCAAACTCGTAGGTCACGTCGTGGGCCTGCTCGACCTCACCCATCTTCTGATCTTCCCCCAGGTGCGACACGAGGCCCTTGCGTCCCATCGTCAGTGCGCTGCGGCCGAGGCGCACGTGCATATACGTGTCCTCGGTCTGCATGGTGAGGAGGATCGTCGCGTTGCGCGCCCAACCCGGCTTCGCCATGAGGCGGTAGCTGTCGCCGGGGTAGCGGAAGGTCTTGCCGAACACCTTGCCCAGCCGCTCGCCGATCCCGGGTCCCGCCTCGATCATCGGCCCCGCCAGAAAGCGCATCAGCGAGGAACCGTTCGGATAGCGAACGGGCTCGAGATAGGTCACCGGATCGATCTGCGTGATCGAGGTGATGGCGATGCCCTTCGAGTAGTCGGTCGCTTCGTCGCGGGCGATCACGCCGGTCAGCGACTCGCTGTTCGTCCGCACCATGTCGCCCAGACGAGGGGAGAGGTGGGGCAGCGACTTCGTCACGTCACGACAGCGGAAGAGGATGCGGAGAGTGCCGATCACGCCCGCCGAGACGACGACGTTCCGCGCCCGCACCCGGCGCTCGCCGCCCAGCCAGTTCGACGTCCGGTGGTAGGCGACCTCGTAGCGCGCACCAGAGGGATCGGTGTCGCCGAGCGGGCGGATGTCGGTGACGTGGCAAAGCGGTCGCACCTCGGCGCCGTTCTTCTCCGCGAAATAGAGGTAGTTCTTGACCAGCGTATTCTTGGCGTTGTACCGGCAGCCCACCATGCAGGCGCCGCAGTGTTGGCACCCACGCCGCGCCGGACCCGCGCCGCCAAAATATGGATCAGGCACTTCGACACCCTCGGGGCCGAAGAAGGTGCCTACGTTGGTCATCTGGAAGGCTTCGGGGCGGCCCATCTCCGTGGCGATCTCCTTGATCACCCGGTCGGCGGGCCAGAAGCAAGGGTTCTGAGTAACGCCAAGCATGCGCTTGGCCGTCTCATAATGCGGCCGGAGCACACGCTTCCAATCCGCGAGGTCGCGCCAGCCGGTCACGTCGAACAGCTTGCCGTCCGGCTCGGTCAGCACATTCGCGTAGCCCAGGCTGCCGCCGCCCACACCCGAGCCATGGAGCACGACCACGTTGCGGAACGGTGTGAGTTGGAGGATGCCGTACCAGCGCAGTGACGGCATCCAGAGGTATTTCCAGACCTGCCAGTTGGTCGTGGCGAAGTCCTCGTCGCGGAAGCGCCGGCCCTTTTCCAGGACCAGCACGCTGTACCCCTTCTCGGTGAGACGCATCGCGGCGACGCTGCCACCAAATCCCGACCCGATCACCACAAAGTCGTAGACCTGATCATCCAACACTTCGGCCATGCCCCACCTCTTTCCGCTGAGTCAGGGTTTGACCGCCCGGCTGCCCCGCAGCCGGGTCGCCGAACCCCCTACCCCCCAAACACGAACGGTGCATTCTCAAGGTACGCGGACAGCGACTGCGCCCGAGCGTCACGTTCCGAAAGCAGCGGCTCGGTCGTTGGCCACTCGATCCCCAGCGCAGGATCGTTCCAGCGGATGCCCTGCTCCTGTGCCGGCGCATAGACGTGGCT
This sequence comes from uncultured Chloroflexia bacterium, assembly GCA_963810095.1. Taxonomy (GTDB): domain Bacteria; phylum Chloroflexota; class Anaerolineae; order CG2-30-64-16; family CG2-30-64-16; genus JALOOB01. The sequence goes on from CAWEMM010000006.1 coordinate 899,700, forward strand.
CGTCTTGTACAAGACGTCGGCCACCTCGCTGAGCACGCAGAAACCGTGCGCAAACCCCGCCGGAATGTATAACTGCTTGAAGTTGGCCGCGCTCAACTCGACCCCGACCCACTGGCCGAACGTCGGCGAACCCTTACGTATATCGACGGCAACGTCCCACACCGCGCCCGACACGACCCGCAGCAGCTTAGCCTGCGCTGCGGGGGGCAGTTGAAAATGCAGTCCGCGAAGGGTGTGGCGAACCGAGCGGGAGTGGTTGTCCTGAACAAATGCGGTGTCGATTCCTGCAGCGTGCCAGACCTCTGCATTATAGGTCTCGCAGAAAAAACCGCGCGTATCCTCGAATACGCGTGGGGTAAAGATCAGCACGCCCGGGAGCGAGGTGGTCTCGATGGTCATGCGTGCATTCTACCACAAGCCACTGGGAGAAACCAGGTTCGAGACAAAACCCTGATTTCATTTACGCGCTAATCGTGATATAATCGCAGTAGTATTAAAGTGGCGGGAGGCGTTATGACTTTGGAGAACCGCACTATCGTAATTACCGGCGCATCGGGTGCGCTCGGCGCGCAACTGGCAGCCGACCTGGGGCGTGCCGGCGCCAACCTCGCGCTGTTGGAGCGCGACCCCGCGAAACTGGCGGCCCTGGCGGGCGCCCTCGGCCTGCCCGCCGGGCGCGTCTTCACCCACCCGGTCGACCTACTTGATGGGGAGGCTGCCCGGCGGGCCGGCGCGGCGGTGCTTGGCCGCTACGGCCGCGCCGACGCGTTGATCCACCTGGTTGGCGGTTGGACCGGCGGGAAGACCTTGCCCGACACGCCCGCGTCCGACCTGGCAGCCATGCTCAACCAACACGTCTGGACCACCTTTAACGTGCTACAGGCGTTCGTCCCCCACCTCGTCGCGAACCGCTGGGGCCGCATCGTCGTCGTGAGTTCCAATGCGTCGACCCGACCTACGGCCAAGGGCAGCGCCTACGCGGCCGGGAAGGCCGGGCAAGAAGCTCTCATTCTGACGGCATCCCAGGAACTGAAGGGAACGGGCGTGACGGCCAACTTGCTGCTGGCCAAGGCAATCGACGCGAAGCGCGAGAAGGTCTCGGCAGCCAGCGCGGAGAACGCGAGTTGGAGCACGCCCGAAGAGCTATCGGGCGTCGTCCAGTTCCTGTTGTCCGACGCCGCTGCAACCGTCAACGGTGCCCGGCTGCCAGTGTTTGGGAGTTACGCCTGAAGCAGATCAGGCCTGCATCCCGCGCTGCCCGACAACGCGGGATGAAACAGGACACCAAGTGAACGGATTCGACTGATTATCACGATCTTTTCCGGAAGGACAGTGCGATCAGTTCAATCAGTTGTATCAGTGCCCCATTTCAGATCAGTGACGGCCTTACCAGGAACCGTCATTCATACAACTGCGTCACGGGGTCAAGAAGCCCTGCTTTCCCCTCATAGCCCAAAGGAGGAGTCTATGTCCACCCGCAGTCGCACCATTGCCCTGGTCGCACTGCTCGCACTCGTCCTGGTCGCCGCCATTGCCTGCGGCAGCCCGGCCGCCGCCCCTGCCGCCCAGGTAGCCCCGGCTGCCACATCGGCGCCCGCGGCCCAGGAGGCCCCCGCTGCCCCCGCGCAGCCGGCGTTCCCCGAGCCCTCGGTTCAGGATCGGGGCGCGGGCTCGGGCGAAGCAGAGGTGCAGCCCACCGCTCCCCCCGTCATCGAGACGGGCGGCTCGCCATCGAACCGCAAGATCATCAAAGACGCGGAGATGAACCTCGTCGTCGACCAGATCGTGCGAGCTGTCGACCGCGTGACCACGATCGCTGCGACTGCCGGCGGCTATGTCCTCTCGACCGAGCTATCGAGTCAAGGTGACGGGAAGACGGCTACCGTGAAGCTGGGCGTGCCCTCCGAGGCGTTCGAGGACGTGCTCCGCCAGATTCGCGGGACCGCTCTGCAGGTGAAGTGGGAACGCGCCACGGGCTCGGACGTCACGTCCGAGTATGTCGACCTCCAGTCGCAGCTGACGAACCTCAAGGCGACCCAGGCGCGGCTGCGGACCTTCCTGGACGAGGCCAAGACGGTCGAAGAAGCGCTCAAGGTCAACGCCGAGCTCAGCAAGATCGAAGGCGAGATCGAGACGATCCAGGGGCGCCTCAACTACCTGGGCAACCGCTCAGCCTACTCGACCGTCACGCTGTATCTCGAACAGCTCATGCCCACCGCCACCGTCACACCCACGCCTACCATCACGCCCACACCTAGCGCCACCCCCACGGCCACGCCCATTGTGTGGAAACCGGGTCAGACGTTTGAGTCGGCGCAAATCACGCTGCAATACGTGCTGCGCGGCCTGGGCGATTTCGCCATCTGGGCCGGCGTGGTGTGCGTGCCGCTGGGGATCATCGCGCTGATCCTGCTGCTGCCCGTGTTGTGGCTGCGCCGCCGGGCAAAGCGCCGCCGGCCCGCAGCGCCGCCGCCGGCCGCACCGCCACCGCCGCAGCCGCCGCAGGATAAGCTGTAGGATGTGCAGAGGTGCCCGGCGCTTCCACAGTGCCGGGCACCCCGGACGGGAGGGGACATGGCCTTTCCTTACCGCTTGCTGAGCTTCTACCCGCCGCTCTTCGGCGCCGGGATTCGGGTACGCGCCGATCCGGGCGACCCGTACACCATGAGCAGCCGGCTGGCGCTGCGCTGGTACAACCGGAACGTCTGGGGCACCCACTTCGGCGGCTCACTGTACGCTATGACCGACCCGTTCTTCGCACTCATCCTCATCAAGACACTCGGCCCCGGCTACAGCGTATGGGACAAGTCCGCGTGCGTTACGTTTGTGCGGCCGGGTGCGGGAACCATGCGCGCTACGTTTCACATCGACAAGGAAGAGGTCGAGGCGATCCGCCGGCACGCGGATGCGGGCGAGACGCTGGAGCCCACCTACGAGGTGGACGTGACGAACGAAGCGGGCAAGGTCGTCGCGCACGTGCAGAAGGTGGTGCACGTCCGCAAGCAGGCGGCCAAGGCGTAGGGCCGGCGCTCGGTCGCCCTCGCCGGGCTCACTCACGCAGACGCTTTCATCACCAGCAGGCCGCCCATTCATCTTCCAGTCATCTTCCGGCGCGACATTGGACAAGTCGCAAAGAGCTACCAGGCTGTGATTTCAACAGGTCTTTCAGAAGCGCACGAATCAGGCATCCTTCGACGCAATCATCAAGAACCTGTTGGAACTACGGCCTGCTGGGCCCTGGTGTACGTCTGACACGCAACGGAGCGTCCGAATGACTCGCCGCCTCTTGCTCCTCCTCCTGCTGCTCGCCCTGCTGCCTGCCATGCCAACCTGGCCCGTCATCGCCGAGGCAGACGCCACCGGCTCCATTTCCGGCCGCGTGACCGACATTCTCACCGGCGCGCCGCTGGAGGGAGCGACCGTCGAGGACTACAGCTCGTCAATCGAGGCCACTACCGACGCAGATGGTCGCTACCGGCTGGTCAACGTACCAGAGGGAAAACGCTACCTTCGTTTCGACCATCCCCGCTATGCCTCCGAGTATTATGTCGACGCGCCCCGGCTGTTCCTCGCGACGCCCGTCGAGGTGAAGGCGGGCAAAGAAACGACCGGCATCGACGCGGCGCTGGGACCAGGCGGGCGGATCAGTGGGCGGGTGACGGACCTGGAGACGGGTGCGGGGCTGGCGGGCGTGCGGGTGCGCGCGCTGCAGCCCGACCTGCGCCCGTGGTGGCCGTGGCGCAGCGTGCGCGAGGCGGTGACCGGGGCGGACGGCCGCTACGCGATCGAAGGGCTGTGGACAGACGTATACCACGTCGACTTCGTGGACGAGGCGGGCGACCACGCGACGCAGGGCTACGGCGCGAGCGTGGCCGTGCTGACCGGCGAAGAGGTCGAGGGGATCGACATCGCGCTCCAGCACGAGGGGCACATCGCAGGCCAGGTAACGGACCTGGTGACTGGCGAGCCGCTGGCGGGCGTGACCGTGTCCCTCCTTGGCGTGGACTCGGGCGGCGATTTGGTCGCCGCGGTCGAGACGGATTCCAACGGGCTCTACGCGGCGACCTCGCTGGTGGCGGGGGAGTACTGGCTGCACTTCGAGCCGCACGACAAAACCCACGCGGCGCGCCACTACGGGGGGGAGGCGGAGTTCGACTCGAAGTCGCAGCGCGTGCGGGTTGAGGTGGGGCGGACCACGGCCGGGGTGGACCAGCAACTGCCCGAGCTGGCCGCGATCACCGGCCGCGTGACAGATGCGACCACCGGCGCGGGGCTGCGCGGGATCGGCGTCTACCTGGACTGGTACAGCGAGTACCGTGCGCCGCATGTGACCACCCACCCCGACGGCACATACATTATTCCCAGCGTAACGCCGGGAAAGCATACGGTGTGGGTGCATGATCCGAACGGTGCGTATCGCGACGGCCCGGCGACCCAGTTGGACGACACCGAGACGGTCGCGGTCGAGGAGGGGCGCGTCAGCCGGGCGGTCAATGCCGCGCTGACGCCTTTGTCAGCGAGCCTTCGCAAGATCACTGGCACCGTAACGGACGTGGTGACGGGGCAGCCGCTGGCGGGCATCCGAGCAACGGTTTACGACTGCTGGCAGTCCTATCATTTGGAATGTTGGGACACCGGTGCCGTTTCGACGGACGCGGCGGGCCAGTACACTTTCTACGATCCGGGGTCTGCCTGGGGCATCACCTTCACCGATCCGAACAACGCGTATTTGGCGGAGGACGCACCCAACTTTCGACTGCCTGGCCCGGACGAGGTCGTTGTTCTCGATGCGGCCCTGCAGCGGTACGATAGGGTGCATGGCGGTATCGCAGGCAAGGTAACAGCCCTTACGACAGGCGAGCCATTGGCCGGCCAGGCGGTCTGCGCACACGACGCGGCATGGAGCAGCTACGGCTGCTCGCACACGGCCGCCGATGGGACGTACCGCATCGACGGGCTGACGATAGGACAGCACCAGGTGGTGTTCGGCTCAGGCAACTGGATAGGCGCCCGGCACGGACAGCAGTCGTATAGCTCGCCGGTGACGGTCAGGCCCAACGAGATCACCCCGAACATCGACGGCGCGCTGCCCGAGCAGGGCCGCATCGCCGGCACAGTCCGCACGACAGCCGGTGGGCCGCTCGCCGGTGCGACTGTCCAAGTGTGCAGCTACAACTGCGACCGCCAGACCACTGCCGCCGATGGGACCTACCTAAGCACCTACCTGTCGCCCGGCGCGTGGGACGTGATGGTGAGCAAGTCGACGTATCAGTGGACCCGTCACGCGGAGCCAGTCACAGTGACGTATGCTTCGGTCACGGCGGGCATTGACATCACCCTCCCCGCCCTGGGCGTCATCGCCGGCCGAGTGATCGACGCGGACACGGGCGCGGCGGTGGAGGGCGTCACGGTGCAAACGCGGGGCTGGGGATACTCTGCAACGACCAACACCGATGGCCGCTACACGCTCGCCAACCTGGAGCCCCACGCGTACGGCCTGAAATTCAAGGACGATCGGCAGCGTTACGGTGAGCTGGACTCGACTGAGACGGTCACCGTGACGCTCGATCAAACCGTCACATTCGACGTGCAGCTCATCCCGAACGGCTACATCACGGGCCGGGTCACGGCCGCGGAGAGCGGCGCGCCCCTGGGTGGGATTGAGGTGCGGGCCAACTACCCGTGGTCCACGACGACCGCCCCCGACGGGACGTACAAGATCGGCCCGCTGCCCGACGGCGACTATCAGGTGCGCTTTTGGGACGGCTGGCTGCTGCGGCGGATGGAGTACTACTGGGAGGCGACCGGCTACAACAGCTACACGCCCGTCACGGTGCGCCACGGCGAGACGACGACAGGCATCGACGAGAGTATGGACCTGCTGGCGTGGGCGCGCGGCCGGGTGATCGACGCGGACACGGGCGCGCCGCTCTCAGGGATCAAGGTCTGGGGCAGCGGCGAATGGCCGAAGTACAACCCGGTCAACACCGACTCGGAAGGCCGCTATGAGTTGAAGGGCCTGAACGACGGCACGTACAGCCTGACCGCGCAGGACAGCAGCCACCTCTACATTGACGGCGCGAGCGACAAGCTGGCCTTCCAGGCCGGCCAGATCGTCGACGTACCCGACATCAAGCTCAAGCGGTGGGGCGAGTTCGGCGGGACGGTGACGGACGAGCGGACCGGGCAGCCGGTGGCGGGCATCTGGGTGGTGTTGTATCACGACGAGGGCGAGGGCGAGTGGTCCACCCAGGGTTATGCGATCACTGCCACGGATGGAACCTACCGCATCAGGGGCATGTACGACAACCCCGACGTATGCCCGGTGTTCTATGATCCCCGAGCGCGCTACCACGCGCAGTCGTACGGCGGCGGGAAGTCGTTGCTGGACAGCCAGACGGCCAGCTTCAAGCGCGGTTCGGATACCCGGGGGGTGGATGCCATGCTGGTGCGGCGGGGCGATGGCCCGCCGCAAGAGCCGCCGCACCCCGTGTGGCTCCCGCTGGTCGTGCAGCCTTGAGGTGTCCTACGCGCAAGAAGCCGGGTTTTGCGCCGCCAGGGGCGGCGTTGGCAGAAACCCGGCTTCTTTGCTATAATCGCCCCATATGAGCGGAGAAGCCAAAGTGCTCACCGGCTTGCTTCAGCGCCGGGCACTGGAACAGGCATTCGCTGAGCTGGGCCGGACTACCGATCCGGCTGCAGTCCAACAGCAGGCACAGGCCATCGCCGAGTACGGTTCGGCGGCGCTCCAACATCTCCTGACGTTGCTGGATACGCCCGATCCTCAATTGCGCGGCGGCCTGGGACAGGTCGCGCGTCATTTGCCCCGCGAACAAGTGGTGCCGGCGTTACGCGGCAGTTGCCCGCGCCCGAGAACGCAGCGACCAGGCGCGCCTTGCGGCGGTCACGCTGCTCGAGAGGTTCCTGGGCGAGTCGATCGACGGACGCGCTTGCTGGCAGACCTGGGCAACCCGGACTCGGCGGCCCGCCAGTCGCTGCTCGAGCTGATCGCAGCGATGGACGACGAGCCGCTCAGCGTTGTGGAGTACCTGGAGCAGCTCGGCCAGCAACCGCCCGAGGTCGTCGGCATGGTGCTTGAGGCGCTGCCCGCCGTGGAACACACCTCGGCGGGGGCCGGTTCGCACCTGGCCACCTTCCTGCGGATGCTTGCGCAGGGGGAGGACGCCCGTGTCGCCCGCCGCTCCATCGACGAGCTGGTCCGGCTGCGCACGCCGGCCGCTATCCGCGCGCTGGCGAGCCTTGTGCCCAACCTGCCTCCGACGTTGGCGCCCGCCGCCGAGCGCGGCCTGCGCAAGCTGCGCTTCAGCGGCGTGCGACGAGGCACGGATCACGACCCGGACCGCGAGCCGTGGTATGCGCCCGAGCTGCGCTGGCGGGCGCTCATCTCGCCTGTCGACGCGTCGGGCGGGCAGTTCATGTGGTTTGTCGGCGCGCCTGTGCTCACCGGCAGCGAGGTTCCAGCAGAGGAACGCAGGCGGGTCGTGTTTTTCACGGTGATGGCGCAGGATCCGAGCGGAGTAAGTGACGCGTCGGGTTCCCTCGACGCGACGGCGGACCATGCGCCGCACAAGCGCCGGGAAGGCGCGCTGCACTTCATCGTCGGCGATGGGTCCTTGCCGGGCGTGACCCTGCTCGAGGCTCCGTTTGCCATGGCCTGTTCCGAGCTGCGCGCGGCCCTGGCCCTGAACTGGGCCGCCGGCATCCCGGCGCCGATTGGCTACCGGCTGTTCTCGCCGCTGATTTGGCTCAACGAGCAGACGCGTCCGAACCCGCGGAGGTGTCGCCACAACCCGACCTGAGCCTGGGCGAATCGGAGCTGCTGCCGGCACTCGAGCATCCGGCGTTCTTTGGCTGGTTCGCCGGCCTCGAGGGACCCGAGCTCACGCCCGCACAGGCTGCCTCCTCCGCCGCGCCGGTTCCGCACCATGAGCCGCTGGCTCGCGTCGGCCGGCGATCCGGAGGTCGCCGTCCTGGCGGCGACGATCGCTTACCACTTCGACAATACGACGCCATTGGCGTCAACCATCCTGGCCACTGCGCTCCTGGCACAAACCGGCGACAGAGGACAGGAGCTAGAAGACCAATCCAAGGAGAATCGCAATGTTTAATCTCGGTGGTTGGGAATGGGCCATTCTGCTGGTCATCGTCCTCATCGTGTTCGGCGTCGGCAAGCTGCCGCAAATCGGCGGCGCCATCGGCAAGAGCATCCGCGAGTTCCGCGAGGCCTCGAAAGACGAGCCAAAAGAAGAGCCGAAGGACAAGGCTGCCGCTGAAACCGCCGCAGCCGCCGACGCGGTCAAGACCGACAAGGTTGACTGAAAAGGTGGCGCAGCGGATCAGGGAACGGGTCGACGGATGGAGATGCGGGCATCGGAAAACGCGATCCGTTAATCCGTTCCCGCATCCGTTGCGTCGATCTCCCCGGGACGCGTCCCCGTGACGGCGCCCCCGTCTCCCTCATGCCGTGCCGTGCAGCGCCCTTCGTTCTGGCGAAGTCCCCGCGCAAGCGAAGAGCAGCAGCGGGTGCGCGAGCTGGCGGCGCTCTTTGCCGTCTCAGCGGCCATCAACCAGTCCCTGACAGAGACCGACGCACTCGCCGCCGCACTGCGGAGGTGCTCCAGGTGCTCTGCCTCGACAGCGGCCGCATCTATCTGCTCAACGAGGCCACGGGCGAGTACAGCCTGGCTACCCAAGCCGGCGACCCCGCCTTGCTCGACCCTGCCAGAGCGACATGGTGCCCGGCGAGTGCCTGTGCGGGTTTGTCGGCTACACGCCCGCGCCGACTGGCAGGGCGGAGATCATCACGCTCGATCCCGCAAGTCGTCCGCGAGGGCTGCCACCGCCATAGTCGCCTCAGCGCCTGCGCGGCCGTGCCGCTGCTGGCGCGCGACCGGACGCTGGGCGTGCTCCACGTCGGCAGCCAGGACCACGAGGCGCTGGCCGAGCCGGAGATGGCGCTGCTGCGGTCAGTAGGCATGCAAATCGGCTTCGCGCTGGAGAACCTGCGGCTGCGTGAAGAGGCCCGGCGAGCCGATGCGCTGGCCGCCTTGGTGCAGGAGATGCACCACCGCATCAAGAACAACCTGCAGACCGTGGCCGACCTGCTCAGCCTCGAGATGTCGGCCAGCCCATCGCCCGTCGCCCGCAAGAGCCTGCGCGACAGCGTGGGGCGGATCAAGAGCATCGCCGCCGTGCATGAGCTGCTGTCGCTCGAGCAGCTCCGCCTGACCGACATCACTACGTTGGCGCGGCAGGTGTGCGATATCTCGCTCAAGCATTTCGTGCGTCCCGACCGGCGCATCGCGGCCGAGATCGCCGGGACCTCCGATTTACCTGCCGTCGAAACAGGCCACTGCGCTCGCGCTGATCATCAACGAGCTGGTGTCCAACGCGCTCGAACACGCCTTCCCAATCGGCTACCATCCTTGCCACTTGCAGATCGAGCTCAGCCAGGATGGCCACAAGGTCACATTGACCATTGCCGACAGCGGCCGCGGCTTGCCGCCGGACTTCGATCTCGCGACTGCAAAGGGCCTGGGCCTGCGCATTGCGCGGACCCTCGCCGAAAAGGACCTTGCCGGCTCCCTGCGCCTCGAAGCCCAGGAAGCCGGGGGGACGATTGCCACGGTGACCTTTTACCAGTAGGCCCATCAGATGACGCGTCAACTCGTGCCGAGTCCTTGCGGGTCTTGATCGCCGACGACGAAAGCATCCGCTTGCTGAGCCTGGGCAGCCAGCTGACCGGCGCTGGGGCATCGCGTCGTGGCCGAGGCGACACGCGGCGACGAGGCGGTGCGGCTGGCGGTCGAGAAGCAGCCCGATCTCGCCATCCTGGATATCAAGATGCCCGTGATGGACGGCATCGAGGCGGCGGAGCGCATCACCCAGGCCCGCCCCATCCCCATCATCCTCCTGACGGCCTACAGCGAGGCCCAGCTTGTCGAGCGGGCCGCCCGCGCCAATATCTCCGCCTACCTGATGAAACCGGTCGCTGAAGACGACCTGCACCCGGCGATCACGCTGGCCCTGACGCGCTTCAAGGAGTTCGAGTCGCTGCGGCGGGAGGTGGCCGACCTGCCGCGAGGCGCTGGAGGCGCGCAAAGTGGTGGAGAAGGCAAAGGGCATTCTGATGCGGCGGTTGGACCTGAGCGAGGAAGAGGCGTTCAAGCGCCTGCAGAAGCAAAGCCAGGATTCGAACCGGCGGCTGTCGGAAGTTGCCGAAGCAATCGTGATGGCGGATCGCATGTTCTGAGAAAGCCCTACTTCGCTGGAAGCACCAACTCGGCACGCGCGCCCGCGGGCGCACCTGTCACGCTCAGCGACCCTCCCGCAATCGCCATCAGGGCGGTATGCAGCTCGAGCCCGTGTCCCGGCGCCGCACGCCCGTCCCAGCCACTGCCGTTGTCTTCTATTACCACACGAATCGCGTCGTCCTGCAGGGCCGCGCTCACCTTCAGGCTCGGCCGTCCGCCCGACTGGGGCCGGGCGTGCCGTGCGGCGTTGCGCACGAGCTCCCGTCCGGCGAAATAGAGCGTCTCCGCCTTGAGGGGCGGGAGACCGGCCGCGGCCCGCTCTGCCTCAGTGTCTACCTCCCACGTCACCGACTCGAACGCGTTGCCAAACTCACCCTCGACCGCCTTGCGCAGCGCGGCCAAGGCACCCAGCCGCGCCACGTCGGGCGTGGTGGCGGCCGGGAGATCGCGCAACAGGGCGGAGACCTGGCGGTGCGCATCCGCCAAGCGCTCGAGCGCGTTCGCCCGGTCGGGCAACCCGTCCTTCTGCCCGCCGCCGGCAACCGCCAACATCGCGGTGTGGATGAGCGGCAGCACCTCGTCGTGCAGCACCCGCCGCGTCCGCTGGTCCAGCAGTTGTGTCTGGACCATCTGCTCGCGCTGAAGCGTCATCAGCCGCCGGGAGAGGGCCAGGCTTGCGGCCGTGTCGACGAGACGCTCGCCGGCAGCGCGGGCGATTTCCAGTTCCTCTTCGCTGTAGAGCCGGCCATCGGCCGCAGCGCCCAGCAACAGCACCCCGATCAGCCCGCGTTCGCTCCATAGTGGGACGGCCCAGCTTGCGCCCCCATATTCCTGGGGGTTGATTGCGGCGGCCAGTTGGCCGGATGTGATCGCGCCGGAACGCCATGCCGCGGCCGGCAATGCCGCGCCGGGCGGGTAGACCAGAGGCAGGACAAAAGACGCCAGCGGACCCATGGGAAGCAGGTAGGCCAGGGGCGCCCCGAGAACATCCTGGCAGAGCGCGGCCAGAGGGTCCGCCTTGACAGGCTCCGCCGGCGCGCCGCTCTCGCCTGTCAGGCGTTCATACCAGCCTTCGCTTGTGACCACGGGCCGCAACTGCCGCATGGCCTGGCGCCACTCGACCCACGAGCGCCAGCCGAGCAGCGCAAAGAACAGCGTCATGAGCACGGCCGTCAGCAGCACGGCGTAGACAGGTTCGAGGCCCAGCACCAGCGCGCCGCCGAGGAGCACACCATAGCCTGCCGCGAGCACGATCGCCTGCACCCAGTGCCGCGCCAGCCCGCGGCGGGGCAACGCCTGGCCTGTGAACAGCTCGTAGCGCGTCATCGCCTGCCCGAGCAGGACGGCAACCGTGCTGATAAGCACCGCGATCACGAAGTCGAAGGCCGCGAGAACGCTGACGTCGTCGGTGCGCAGGACGTAATACTCGCCCTCACGCGTGTTCGTGATCGTCCAGACAACCGCGACGGCGACCAGGATGCTCACCAGCAGCAGGACCAGGCTGGCTGCGATCAGTTGGCGGCGCGAGCGGCGAAACGACACATGCGGGGGGTTGCTGCGGGCCCCGGCGATCTCCGTCCGCAGCGCGCCAACCGAGAAGCCGACACAAAGCATGACGTAGACCGGATAGGCCACCGCGACGAGCGGGATGCCAAAGACCGGCGCCTTGATCAGCTGGCGCAAGGGCCAGACAAACGGCGTCAGGCTGTTAATGCGCGGGATAAAGGGGATCCCCAGCAGGACCAGGGAGATGAAGCCGAGAACCAGGATGACGCACAGGAGCAGCACCCAGGGCCGGTGACGCCGGCGCAGGTCCCATCCGTTTTCAGCCCAATAACCCGCGTTGAGCAGAGAGGACGACATACCAGATGAAGGGCAGGATGAGGACCGGTAGCATGGCGACGGCCAGCCACAGCGTGTTGCTGCGCGTGACCTCCCAGGAATTGCTCAGCAGGAGGGCAGAGTGGGCGATGAAGAAAAGTGCGCCTAACAGGAAGCCACCCCCGGCCAGCCACGCGCCTGGATCGCGGCGGTTCGCGTGGAGGAGCAGGGTCAGGCCGAGCCAGAGCAGGAGCACGGTGTTGAACAGCGAGACGGCGACCAACGCCCACGCCCGCAGCGTCTCCCCGTTCAGGCTGCCCACGGCACCCCCGTCCACGGGGCCCACTCGTCGCGGTCGTCCAGCGCATACGCGACGCCTTCGTCATCCCACCGCATCAGGCGGCCGCTCATGGCAATGATCGACGCCCGCGTGCGCGCCACTTTCTCGTCCGTTGAAGTGCGGCTCAAATCCCACGCGGCATAGATCTGCCCCGCCACCCGGCTGATCGTGCGTTTGTCACGGAAACCCATGCGTGCCGCGATTTGCTCGTTGGTCAGTCCCTGCGCCAGCAGCCGGGCCACCTGCTGCTCGTTAGGCTCGAGCAGGACGAACGGGTCATGCCGGTCGCGGCGCCGCACTTCCTGCACGCGGTTGGCGATGTCGGGGTCGATGAAGCTGCGACCTGCCATTGCGTCGCGCAGGAGCGGAATCAGCATGGACGGCAGCAGGTAGTTCGACTTGCGAACGTAGGCGAAGTGGGTCAGGATGCCGGCCCGGAGGAAGTCGCGGTAGTACGCGTCGTCGTCCTGGATGGAGTAGAAGACGACCGGCATGCGGGGGAACTCCCGGCGGATCGCCACGGCTGCCTCGATGCCGTTCATGGGACCGGCCAGCTGGACGTCCATCAGGATCGCGCCGGGCGGTAGCGCATTCGATGCGTCTGCCAGGCACGCTTCGAGCGCGGCCTCCCCCGTGTCGCAGGCTCCCACCACGCGCACGGCGCCCGTCGCGTTGAACCCTTCCGCCAATGCGGGGCGCAAGCGCAGGTTATCTTCGACGATGAGCAGGCTAATCAGGTCCATCGAGTGACATTATCAGCGCGTCTTCCCAGCCGTCAAGCACCTGAGTGTGCGCCGTGCGTGCCCCACGCCGTTGCGGCAGGCGATGGGGCAGCGCGATGCTGAGGTAAGGTGTCACCCGAATCAACCTGGAGGTAACCGCATGCCTGTCCGTTATCCCATCCGTATCGTCGTCGCCGGCGTCGGGCTTGGCCTCGCCTTCGACCGGCTGGTCGTGAACCACGAGTTAGGACTGGGCTTCACGCTGTTCGTCCTGCTGGTGGTCGGCGCGCTCGCGCTGACCGTTGCATGGGAACGCGCCGCTCCCGAACGGTTGGCCCCGCTGCGCCAAAATCTGTGGGTTCTCGTACCGCTCATCTTCTTCGCCGTGATGGTCGCCGCCCGTTCGAACGAGTTCATCACGTTCCTTAACATCGTCGCGGTGCTCATCCTGCTGTGCGTGGTCGCCATCTACCTCTTGCGCCGGCCGCTGACCGCGGTCAATCTGCCCGGCTATGCCCTGGCGCCGCTGCTCGCCCCCATCATGGCCGCCTGGCGTGGGGCACAGACGGGCCAGCACGCGGGTGTCACCGTCGCGAGCGCGTGGCGGGGAGAGCGCCGCAGCGCCTGGACGCCTATCGCCCGGGGCATCCTCCTGGCCTGCCCGGTAGTCGTCATCTTCGCGCTCCTGCTTTCGTCGGCCGACCTCATGTTCGCCGAAGTTCTCCACCGCATCCTGCCGGTCGACATCCTTACGTTTGTACAGGACCTTATCGCCCACGGCGTCGTCACGCTTGCCGTGGGTTTCCTGATGCTGGGCGGCCTGGCGTACACAGTGTGGCGCACGCAGACCGCACGCGAACCGGACGCGGTGTTGAACGATCTGTCCGTGCCGCCCGTGCTCGGGCTGACCGAGGCAGCCGTGGTGCTGGCCGCGGTCAACGTACTCTTCGCGGCCTTCGTCCTGATCCAGATTCCCTACCTGTTCGGCGGGCAGCTCAACATCGACCTCGGCCGCACGACTTATGCAGAATACGCCCGCCGCGGGTTCGGCGAGCTCGTCTTCACCTCCGTGCTGGTTCTTGGGATGCTCCTCGTTCTCGGCGTCCTCGCACGCCGCGAGACCCCTCGCCAGCGGGTCGTCTTCAATGTCCTCTGTACGATCACCGTGGGGCTGACCCTGGTCATGCTGGTCTCGGCGTTCAAGCGCCTGCTGCTGTACGAGGTCGCCTACGGATTTACCGAGATGCGAGTTTATCCGCATGTTTTCATGATCTGGCTCGGGCTCCTGCTCGGTTGGTTCCTCGTGACCCTGTGGCTCAAACCCGGACGGTTCGCCGTGGGCCTCGTCGTCGCCTGCATCGGGTTTCTCGTCACGCTGAACGTGCTCAACGTGGACGACTTCATCGTCCGCGAAAACGTCCGGCGTTATACAGAGCAGGGCGCGGCGGCGTTTTCGTCCGACGGTCCGGGCTACCGGTCGGCCGACGAGCGCATCGATCCCGAGTATCTCACCCGCCTGTCAGACGACGCGATTCCCGCGCTGGCCCAAAATGTAGCTCGGCTCGAAGGCGCGCCGCGGCAGACCATTACAAAGTACCTGCAGGAGCGGTATGATTGGTATGTCAAGGAGGATCGAACGACCGGCGCGCAAGGATACAACCTGGCGCGGGGCAACGCCCGGCGAGCTGTGATCCTGTGGCACGATTCACCAAGGTAGCGCGATCTTGTGAATTTCGCCCCACCCTGGTACATGACACGCGTCATATTTGTCTCTTCCTAACTGCGCGACGATGACGCTGATAGCACGCAGGCTGACGGTGGCCTGCCCCCCATGTCCAGGTGACGATGCGCCTGGCCCGTGTTACACGCGGGCCGGGCGCTTTATTTTCGGGCGGCATGCCCGGTCCGTGATCTTTTTCACGAAAAATGATAAGCGTCATAGTAGAAACCCTGACTGCGTGCTTTAATGCACGATGTTGCTCGCCAGCCATCCTGTGCAGCGCGAACGCAGTTCCCAGGGGAACCGGGTTCGGAGGCGGACTTCGGTTCGCACGTCTCAGGCGGAATCTACCGTGAAAACTTGTTGGGAAATCAGGCAGGAGCTTCTCGCCAACGCAGCCGGCACCGTACGGTTGCGCGGCGACGCGCTCAACGGCTGGAGCCTGGCCTGCTCCGAGTGCACCGTGCCGCTTGACGCCGCCCTCGAAGGCGGTCGTTCGTGCTGGGAACAATGCGCGGGCAGCCCGTGCTGCTGCGCGCCTCTGCACGTCACCTGCGACTTCTGTGAAATCTACCTGGAACACCGGCGCGAACTCGCCGGCCTTTCTCGCGATGTGCGGGAGCTTGACGCTCCCGCCGCACTCCCACTTGTAAATGAGCCCCAACCGCAAGGAGGTACGCCCATCATGGAAAAAGTTCAGTTTAACCTGCCCAACCTGTGGGCCGACCATCACACCCTGAAGGTGCGAGAAGTCCTGACCCAGCTCCCTGGCGTCACCGACATCGTTGCCAGCTCCGCCTTCCGCATGGTCGCCATGTCCTATGACCCGGCCCTCACCAACGCCGAGGCCATCAGCCAGGTTCTCGCCGCCGCGGGTTATCCCGTCGCGGAAGAAGGCCAGGGCTTGATGACTCTGCCCGTGCCGGTGCAGGATGGCCGCCGCGATCCCGCGTGGAATCGACTCGGCATGCGCCAGTTCAAGACTGACGAGCGGGATCTAAAGACGAAGCGATAAGGAGCAGCACTCATGGCAAAGGTAACCATCGTTCCGAGCATTGACCCCGCGGCGTGCAATATCCTCGAATGGGCCGACAGCGCCGGGATTTCGACCTCTTTCAGCCGCGCGGCCGACTTCAAGCCTTGCACGATCGGCAACGGCCAGTCTGGCATCTGCTGCAAGAACTGCTACATGGGCCCCTGCCGCCTTACCAAGGACGGCCAGGTGGGCATCTGCGGCGCGACGGTCGACACGATCGCGGCACGCAACCTGGCGCGCGCGATTGCCGCCGGCTCGGCCGCCCACTCGGACCACGGCCGCGACCTGGCGTTCACGCTGCAAGCAGTCGGGTTGGGCGAAGCCCAGGGCTACGAAATCCGCGACGAGGCGAAGCTGTACGCAGTGGCCGCCAAGCACGGCATCCCGACCAAGGGTCGCTCGGTCAAGGAAGTGGCGCTCGACATCGCCAATAAGTCGATCGCCGAGTTCGGCCAGCAGCGCGGTCAGCTGAGCTACCTCTCTCAGGCGCCGGCCAAGCGCCAGGCGATCTGGAAGAAAGAGGGCGTGGCGCCTCGCGGCATCGACCGCGAAGTCGTGGAAATCCTCCACCGCACGCACATGGGCGACGATCAGGACGCGGGCCACATTCTGCAAGCGTCCATCCGCACCTCGCTATCCGACGGATGGGGCGGCTCCATGTGGGCCACCGACATCTCTGACATCCTCTTCGGCACCCCCAGCCCCAAGGTGGGCGAGGTCAACCTGGGCTGCCTCGAAGAAAAGCAGGTCAACATCATCGTCCACGGCCACGAGCCGACCCTCTCCGAGATGATCGTGACCGCCGTTCAGGACCCCGAACTGATCGCCTACGCCAAGAGCAGGGGCGCCGAAGGCATCAACCTGGCGGGCATCTGCTGCACGTCGAACGAAGTGATGATGCGCCAGGGCATCGCGTCGGCCGGGAACTTCCTGAACCAGGAGCTCGCAATCCTGACGGGCGCCATCGAAGCGATGGTGGTGGACGTTCAGTGCATCATGCAGTCCCTCGTGGGGGTTGCCGACCACTTCCATACCGAGATCATCACCACCAGCCCCAAGGTGAAGATGACGGGCGCGACCCACATCGAGTTTGACGAGCACCACGCCCTCGACATCGCCAAGGACATTGTGAAGCGCGCGTGCGACAACTACGCGAACCGCGGCGAGACTCGCATCCCCAAGTCGAGCGCGCAAGCCGTCGTTCCCGGCTTCAGCCACGAATATCTGAACTACATGCTCGGCGGCATGTATCGCCAGTCCTTCCGGCCGCTCAATGAGGCAATCGCGACGGGCCGCCTGCGCGGTGTCGCGGCCGACGTGGGCTGCAACAACCCCGGCCTGACCCAGGACAAGGCGCACATGGAGGTCATCACCGAGCTCCTGAAGAACGACGTCCTGGTCGTCGCCACGGGCTGCGGCGCGCTTGCGGCCGGCAAATACGGCTACCTCCTCGGCGAGGCGGGTCTCGATCGGGTGGGCCCCGGCCTGCGCGAAATCTGCGAAACCATCGGCATCCCGCCCGTGCTGCACCTCGGCTCCTGCGTCGACAACAGCCGCATCTTGACGGTTCTTTCGCAGATGGCGACTGAAGGCGGCCTGGGCGACGACATCAGCGACATCCCGGCCGTCGGCCTGGCGCCCGAGTGGATGAGCGAGAAGGCGCTGGCCATCGCGGCCTACTGCGCCGGCTCTGGGGCGTATGTCATGATGGGCGTCCGCAACCCCGTGGACTTCTCGGACGGCGTCACCGAAATCCTGTCGAAGGACTGGGAAGAGCGCTACGGCGGCAAGCTGGAGTTCGTGGTCGAGCCCGCTGAGATCGTCCGCCGGACGCTGGAGCACATCGACAAGAAACGCGCTGCGCTCAAGCTGCCCGCCTACGATCCGACCCGCTTCGGCGCCTCTGGCGACCAGGCGATGGAGACCTATCTCGAGCTGCCCGTCGAAGAGCAGATGTCGGAGATCTACGGATAAGGGAGAGTAAATACATGTCTCGTTACATCGCCACTCGCGCGATCCGCGGCGCCAACCTGATCACGCAAGAAGCCGAGGCACTGCTCAACAAAGCCATCGCCGAGTATGGGTCTGACAAGCCGGTGGCTTTTCCGAATACCGCCTACTACTTGCCGACGATCTTCGGCATGACCGGCCGCGAAGTCACCAAGCTGGGCGAGTTGCCCCCGGTGCTCGAGCACGCCAAGGATCTCCTGCACCCCGTGCCGACCGCCAACTGCTGGACGCCCTACCTGGGCGAGACCCTGGATTCGGGCATGGCGACGCTGCTCTCCGCGGAGATCATCGAGGCCATCCGTTTCATCTACGGCGAAGAGCCCGGCAGCCTGCCCGGGTTCCACATGGCCGGCGGCTCGTTCACCAGCCCCGATGGATCCGTTTCGAACGGCAACGGGCGCTTGAACGGCCCCATTGACGACATCCAGCTGCGCGCCTGGGGCATCCAGCTCGTCGACGGCCGCATGCCCGGCTTCGCCGCCATCGTCGGCGCGGCGAAGAGCAATGAGGTCGCGGTCAAGATCGTGCGCGAGCTGCAGAAGCGCAACATCCTCATCTTCCTGTGCGGCAACACCAACGGGCGCTCGATGATCCAGCAGCTGCAGGAAGAGGGCGTCGAGATGGGTTACGACACGTACATCGTGCCCTTCGGCAACGACACCCTCTCGGCCATCTACCCGATCGGTTTCGCCACCCGCTCGGCCTTGACGTTCGGCGGCATGAAGGGCGGTCAGGCGAAGGACATCCTGCTCTATAACCGCCAGCGCGTCTTCGCCTTCGTGCTCGCCCTGGGCGAGGTCGACGATCTGAAGTACGCCGCGGCCGCGGGCGCGATCAACTACGGTTTCCCCGTCATCGCCGACACTCGCATCCCGCAGATCCTGCCGACCGGCGTGACCACCTACGAGCACGTCATCTCCATGCCTTTCAACGAGATTGAAGGCAAGGATGACCTCGAACGGGCGGAGAAGCTGGTCCAGAAATGCATCGAGACGCGCGGCGTCAAGATCAAGATGACCGAAGTCCCGATCCCGGTGCCCTACGGCTCGGCTTTCGAGGGCGAAGTCGTGCGCAAGAAAGACATGCGCGTCGAGTTCGGCGGCAAATACAGCCGGGCGTTCGAGTACCTGCGCATGGTTGACATGGACCAGGTGGAAGACGGCAAGATCGAGGTGATCGGGCCGAGCTTCGAGGACCTGCCGGAAGGTGCGTCGATCGACATGGGCATCCTGGTCGAAGTGGCCGGCCGCAAGATGCAAAAGGACTTTGAGCCGGTGCTCGAGCGCCAGATTCACTACTTCGTCAACGGCGCGAGCGGCATCCAGCACATCGGCCAGCGTGACATCACGTGGATCCGCATCGGCACGGCTGCGGCGAGCAAGGGCTTCGCCTTGAAGCACTTCGGCGACATCCTGCACGCTCGCTTCATGGCCGACTTCGGCGCGATCGTCGACAAGGTCCAGGTCAAGATCATCACCGACCCCGCGCTCCACGCCGAGTGGCTGCAGAACGCCCGCGATGCGTATGACTACCGCAACAATCGGCTGGCCGACATGACTGACGAGGCGGTGGACGAGTTCTACACCTGCACGCTTTGCCAGTCGTTCGCACCCACCCACTTGTGCCTGGTCAGCCCCCAGCGCCTGGGCCTGTGTGGTGCCTACAACTACCTGGACTGCGCGGCCTCCTACCAGATCAACCCGACCGGCCCCAACCAGCCGATCCGGAAGGGCACGACCCTCGACAAGACGAAGGGCATCTTCGTCGGTCTGAACGAGATCGCCAAGCAGAAGTCGAACGGGACCGTCGAAGAAGTCTCGATGTACTCCATCATGAACGCACCGATGACGGCCTGCGGCTGCTTCGAATGCATCGTGATGCTGATCCCCGAGGCCAACGGCGTGATGGTCGTCTCCCGCGAGGACACGAGCATGACCCCGGCCGGCATGACGTTCTCGACCCTGGCGGGCATGGCCGGCGGCGGCTTGCAGACACCTGGCGTCATGGGCGTGGGCAAGTACTACCTGACCAGCCCCAAGTTCATCTCGGCTGACGGCGGCTTCTCGCGCGTCGTCTGGATGTCTTCGGTGCTCAAGCAGACCATGGCGGCCGAGCTGCAGGTTGTGGCCGAGCGCGAGGGCGATCCGGACCTGATCTCGAAGATCGCCGACGAGACGATCTGCACGGACGTAGACGGGCTGCTGGCGCACCTGGAGTCGACTGCACATCCGGCGCTGATGCTGGACCCGATGTTCTAAAGATGAGCGCCTGGTGGGGCTGCCTGCGGGCAGCCCCACCAGGCGCCGGCCTTCAGGCCGGGTACAACACCGAAGACGACAGACAATGAGTGAACCGCTTCTCGTGCGCGATGTGATGCGCATCGGCGTTCCTACCTGCAAGGTGGAGGACGCGATCGTGCCGCTGGCCCAGCAAATGCTGGACCAGGGATGGACGGCCGTCGTGGTGATGGACGACGATGGGGACGCCCGCGGGTGGATTAACGAGCGCATGTTGGCCGTGGCGTACGCCTCCGGCGACCGCGCCGGCGAGTTGACGGCTGCCGACATTATGGACGAAGATGTGCCTGAAGCTCCGGTCGACATCCCATTGACTGCCACCATCCAAATCATGGCGGACATGGGCGTCGACCATCTTTTCTTCATGCACAATGCCGGGGGCAAGAGCTGGCCGGCCTCCGTGCTGAACCTTCGGGACGTCGTGAAGGCACTCGCGGGGCCCGAATACATCAAGGCCCAAGGCATGCACGCCGCCCGTCCGACACCCATGGACCTTTTCCGGCAGCGCTACAATCTGCCCAAGAAGGCGTGAGCGTGCGGGCTTCGCCCGCACGGGTCGCGCAGGAACATTAACATCCGGTTCGGCTCAGGGTATAATTGCGTGGACGATCGTGTTATCCCCGTACATGCGATGGTGTGTCCGATGAAGGAGACTAGCCGTGCCCGAGCCCGCCCTTAATGCCGTAGTGGCCCTGCGAACAGAAATCTCACCCTGGTTGATTATCCTGCGCGTCGTCCCGGATGGATGGCAGCTTGCGCCTTTTAGTCCGGGCCAGTTCGCCGTGATCGGACTCCCCGGCTCGGCGGCTCGTTGCGCCATGTCAGAGCCGGAAGACCCGCCCTCCAACCCCGATAAATTGATTCGCCGGGCCTACTCCATCGCTTCCTCCTCCGTTACCCAGGAATACATGGAGTTTTACGTGGCGTTGGTCACGTCGGGCGCGCTAACCCCCCGGCTCTTCGCCCTCAGCATTGGCGACCGGCTCTGGCTGGGCCCCAAGATCACCGGCATGTTTACTTTCGACCAGGTGCCTGAAGATCAGAACGTGGTCATGATCGCGACGGGGACGGGGCTCGCGCCCTACATGAGCATGCTGACGACGCACCTGATCTGCGGCGGGCCGCGGCGGTTCGCCGTCTTGCACGGCGCACGGCATTCATGGGACCTGGGCTATCGCTCTGAGCTACTTACGCTGCAGCATCTCTGCAAGAACTTCAGTTACAGCCCGGTCATCAGCCGGCCGCAGAGCGAACCTGTGCCCTGGCAGGGCGCAGGGGGTTACGTCCAGGATCTGTGGAAGAACGGAGTTATCGCGCACCGCTGGGGGCTGACGCCCACGCCCGACAACACGCACATTTTCCTCTGCGGCAGCCCGCAGATGATCGACGATACCGTCGCCTTGTTACAGAACGAAGGCTATAAAGAACATACAAAGAAAGAGCCCGGCCAGATTCACGTCGAACGGTACTGGTAGGGACCCAAGTACACCCGTAGGGGCGGCTGCGAGTCGCCCCACATTAGGAGGTATGAATCATGCCCGTAACGGTGGAAACTCCTGTCGAAAAATGGGCTGGCACGATCCGGCCGGTGGCCGTGGGCGCAACGGCCGGCGAGGGCGGCACCCGAGACAAGGTGGCGAGCCTCGGCGGCGAGACAACGCTGCCCTTCCTTGGCTTTGAGGGCCAAAACCCAAATCCCCCGCGTCGTGGCGGTCGAAGTCTGGAACCGCAATCCGGGCGAGGAATGGTCCGCAGCACTGACGCAGGCCTGGGGTGAGGTCCTCAACGACCCGGCGCTTTGGGCTCGCCAGGCCGAGTCGGCGGGCGCGGATGTCATCTGCTTGCGCTTCTTCACGACCGATGCGACGGGCGCACGTATCACCGCACAAGCCGCGCGCGCCACCCTGCGCTGCGTCCTCGAAGCTACCAAGCTCCCCTTGATCGTGCTCGGGCCCGGCCAGGCCGAGCTGGATAACGAGGTGCTGGTCGCGTGCGCCGAAGAAGGCGCGGGCGAGAAGCTGCTGCTGGGTCCATGCGAAGACAAGAACTACCGCACGATCGTCGCAGCCGCCATGGCCAACGGCCACCTGGTCACCGCTAAGACCCCGATGGACGTCAACCTCGCCAAGCAGCTCAACATCCTGATCCACGACATGGGCATGCCCATGGAGCGCATCATCATCGACCCGACCACCGGCTCGCTCGGATACGGCATCGAGTACGGCTACAGCGTCATGGAACGTCTCCGCCTGGCCGCACTCCAGGGCGATGGCATGACCCAGCAACCCATGCTGGTGACTCCCGGTGAAGAGGCCTGGCGCGCGAAAGAAGCCCGCACGGGTGAAGGCGTGCCCGCAGCCTGGGGCGACTGGCAGACGCGTGCGGTCAACTGGGAGACCATGACTGCCGGCGCTTTGGTCGAATCGGGTGCAGATATCGTGGTGCTGCGGCACCCTGAGACGGTGCGGCGGATCAAACAGCTTGTTGCCGCCCTTGCAGCTTAACACGCTGCAAAGCAGCGTCGCGCTGCGTAGCAGCGTTAGGAGGAATACAAGATGGCCCTGAGTGGTCTCGAGATTTACAAGCTGCTCCCCGGCAGCAGCAAGGACCCCGCCGAGAAGGCGCACGGCAACTGCAAGGAGTGCGGTTTCCCCACGTGTCTCGCCTTCGCCATGAAACTGGCCGCCAAGCAGGCCGACCTGAGCTTGTGCAAGTATGTGAGTGAGGACGCCAAAGCCAAGCTCTCGGCAGCTGCCGCGCCGCCCATCCGCTTGATCACGCTGGCCGCCGATGGCCGCGAGGTGAAGGCCGGCAACGAGACCGTACTCTTCCGGCATGAGAAGACGTTCTACAACCCGACGGGCATATTCGTGCGGGTGCAGGACACCATGAGCGCGGCCGAGATCACTGCGCTCGTCCAGGCCGTCGCAGACTACAAGGTCGACTACGTGGGCATGTCGCTCCACCTTGACGGGGTCGCGGTCGAGTGTGCGTCGGGCGACCCGGCCACCTTCGGCCTGGCCGTTGGCACCGTCGCCTCAGCCGCGGTCTGTCCCCGTCATCCTCGTGAGCGAGGAGCCGAAGGTGCTGGAGGCCGGCGCAGCCAAGTTGAGCGGATCCAAGCCGCTGCTGTGCGCGGCGACCGCGGCGAACTGGGAAGCTGTGGCCGGCGTAGCCAAGGCTGCCAAGGCCCCGCTCGTCGTGCGCGCCGAGACGTTGGACGGCCTGGCCGAACTCACCGAAAAGCTGGTCGCGGCGGGTGTGGAAGACCTCGTGCTTGATCCGGGGGTACGCCAGTTCGGCGCGTCTCTGCAGGCGTTGACGCAACTGCGCCGCCTCGCCCTCAAGAAGAACTTCCGACCGCTGGGCTACCCGGTCATCGCCTTCCCCTACCTGGGGACCGTGGAACCGGGAATGGAAATGCTGCTGGCCGGCCAGCAGATTGCCAAGTACGCGGGCTTCGTGGTGCTGAGCCGCTTCGACCCGGCCGAGGTCTACCCGCTGCTGGTCCTGCGCGCCAACCTCTTCACCGACCCGCAGAAGCCCATCCAGGTCGAGCCGGGCATCTACGAGATCAACAAGCCGACCGCCGATTCGCCCGTGCTCGTCACCACGAACTTCTCCATCACCTACTTCGCGGTGGCGAACGAGATGGAGTCGAGCGGCATGCCGGCCTGGCTCATCGTGGCCGATGCGGAAGGCATGAGCGTGCTCACAGCCTGGGCCGCCGGCAAGTTCGACGCCGAGAAGATCGGCAAGAGCGTCAAGAACACGGGCGTGGCCGAGAAGGTCAACCATCGCAAGGTGGTGATCCCGGGCCACGTGGCCGTGCTGATGGGTGAGCTGGAAGAAGAGCTCCCCGGCTGGCAGATCAAGGTCGGCCCGCGCGAGGCCGTCGACCTGCCGCGATTCCTGAAGACCGCCTGGTAAGATCGACCATCGCGGCGAGACAGGCAGCCAGATGCGACTTGGCCGCCTGTCTCGCCGCATAAACTAGATCGTTCGTGCTTTTAATCTCAAATCTGATTAGCGTCATGGTCTTTTTGCGCGCCCGGTGCTAAGCTGTGCTTATGCTCGGCATGCCGAGCGTTAAGCCGCACTCATTCGAAGAGAGAAGCTGTGATGTACAAAATCCTCGAAAAGCAAGTCCTGAGCGACGTCACCAAGCTCGTCGTGGTGGCCGCTCCGCACGTGGCGCGCAAGGCGAAAGCCGGCCAATTTGTCATCGTCATCGTGGACGAGCAAGGCGAACGCATCCCCCTCACCATCGCAGACAGCGACGCCCAGGCCGGAACCATTACTTTGATCTTCCAGGAAGTCGGGAAGTCGACCCTGCAGATGGGCTTGCTGGAAGTAGGCGACGCTTTCCATTCGATCGCCGGCCCGCTCGGCCACCCCACCGAGATCGAAAACTACGGCACCGTGGTGTGCGTGGCGGGCGGCGTAGGCATCGCGCCCATGTATCCGATCGCGCGCGACCTGCACAAGGCCGGCAACCGCGTCATCTCCATTATCGGAGCCCGCTCACAGGACCTCCTCTTTTGGGAGGACAAGATGCGGGCCGTGTCCGCCGAGGTGATCGTCTGCACTGACGATGGCTCATATGGCCGCAAGGCGCTCGTGACACAGCCGCTGAAAGAGCTGCTGGAATCAGGAACCCCGGTCGTCAAGGTCTGGGCGATCGGCCCGACGGTCATGATGAAGTTCGTCTCGCTGACCACCCAACCTTTCGGCGTGGAGACTATCGTCAGCTTGAACACGATCATGATCGACGGCACGGGCATGTGCGGCGGCTGTCGCGTCGCCATGACTGACGGCGCCAAATTCGTCTGCGTCGATGGCCCTGAGTTCAATGGCCACCTGGTCGACTGGAACAACCTCCTTTCCCGGGTGCAGTTCTACCGCGACGAAGAGAAGGCGGCGATCGAGCACTGGCAGGAAGCAAAGAAAGCACATGAGTGCAACCTCGACGTGGCTGCAGACAAGGCGCTGGCGGAAGCCGCATCGGCGCAGGCAGCAGTGACGGAGGGCGAACGATGACGCTGCTAACGAACAAAGAACGCATGCAGATTAAGCGGCAGGATATGCCGACCCAGGACGCAGAGGTGCGCCAGGCGAACTTCGAAGAAGTTGCGCTGGGCTTGACGTGGGAAATGGCCCAACTGGAATCGGACCGCTGCCTCCAGTGCGCCAAGCCGCACTGCGTCGACGGCTGCCCCGTGGGCGTCCAGATCCCGCAGTTCATCAAGGCGCTGCGCGAGGGCGACTTCCTCGGCGCAGTCGAGGCGATGAAGGTCAAGAACAACCTGCCCGCCATCTGCGGCCGCGTCTGCCCCCAGGAATCACAATGCGAGGCGTACTGTATCCTCGGCAAGAAGGGCCAGCCGGTCGCCATCGGCCGGCTCGAGCGCTACGTGGGCGACTACGCGCTGCGCGAGAACGCCTGCCCGCCCGTCGCCGCACCCCCAACCGGACGCAAGGTGGCAGTCGTCGGATCGGGCCCCGCGGGCCTGACCTGCGCGGTCGACCTAGCCAAGCTGGGCCACAAGGTCACCATTTTCGAGTCGCTGCACCTGCCGGGCGGCGTGCTGATCTACGGCATCCCCGAATTCCGGTTACCCAAGAGCATCATCAACCAGGAAATCCGGACCGCCGTCGACTGGCTGGGCATCGAGCTGCGCACCGACCACGTCATCGGCAACACCTACACGCTCGACGAACTGCTGCAGGAGTTCGACGCGATCTTCCTGGGCACGGGCGCGGGCCTGCCTTCTTTCATGCGCATCCCCGGCATCAATCTGAACGGGGTCATGTCGGCCAACGAGTTCCTGACCCGCGTCAACTTGATGAAGGGCTACAAGTTCCCGGACTACGACACGCCCGTCAAGACCGGCCGTCACGTGGCCGTGGTCGGCGCGGGCAATGTCGCAATGGACGCGGCACGCAGCGCCCGGCGCCTGCAGATGCTGTACGCGCCGGCCAACTCCAACGGCTCGGGTCATGGCGAGGTCCATCTCGTCTACCGCCGGTCGCGTGCCGAAGTGCCCGCCCGTGAGGAAGAGTTCCACCATGCCGTGGAAGAGGGCGTTATCTGCGACTTCCTCACCAATCCGGTCGAGATCATGGGCGACGAGAGGGGCAATGTCGTTGCCATGCGCTGCATCCGCATGGAACTGGGCGAGCCCGACGCTTCGGGGCGGCGCTCGCCGATCCCTATCGAAGGCTCCGAGTTCGTGATGCCGGTAGACACCGTCATCTTTGCGCTGGGCACCAGCCCCAACCCGATCGTCTTCACCGACGCCCAGGGACTGCAGCGCACCAGGCATGGCACCGTCGTCGCCGACGCCGAAACAGGCCGGACCAAGCTCGCAGGCGTGTGGGCGGGCGGCGACGTGGTCACCGGCGCCGCAACGGTAATCAGCGCCATGGGCGCGGGCAAGCGTGCGGCGGCCGACATGCACACGTTCCTGTCCGACCCGTCATTTGACGTGGGCTGAGCTTAGCGACCGGCGCACGGCAGAACAATACTTGACTTTGAATAGGCCATGAATTACACGATTCACTTCGAGCCCGGCAGCGTCGCCGTTGATGTACCCAGTGGCACCACCCTGGGCGAGGCAGCGCGCAAGGCTGGGTTCGATCTGAATCAGCCGTGCGGCGGCCAGGGCCGCTGCGGCCGCTGTGCCGTGATCGTCGACCCCGCCCGCTCTGCCGTTCGCCGCCGCTCCACCATCCGCCTCTCGGCCGACGACGTTGCGACGGGTTATGCGCTCGCCTGCCAGACCGTGGTCGAGGGCGACTGCTGGGTGACCGTACCCCAGCAGGAAACCATCGAGCGGCGGCTCGTCACGCAGAAGGCGGCGGCCCGCGTCCAGGTCCCCTTCGACTACGCCCCCGACCGCCAGCAACCCATCCGCCGCTACTTTCTGCGCCTGGACCCGCCTGACTATTCCGATCAAACGGACGACTGGTCGCGCGTGCAGCGGGAACTCGCACGCCAGGGCCTGGCGACCGTCCGGACGAGCCTGCCCGTGCTGCGCCAAATGGGCGCCGTGCTGCGTGGGGAATTGCCCGAGACGGCCAGCAACGGCGACGGCCAGGACAGAGACACCGCTTGGGAACCGTGGGAAGTCACCGCGGTCGTGGCATTGGACCGGTGGGACGCTCCCGACGGCCCGGCCGAAGTCCTCGCAATCCTGCCCGGTGATCAGGCTGACCGCAATTTCGGCGCCGCTGTCGACATTGGGACCACGACCGTCAGCATCTGGTTGGTCGACCTGGAAAGCGGCGAGGTGGTAGCCCAGGCATCCGACTACAACGGCCAGATCGCCCGCGGCGAGGACGTGATCTCCCGCATCATCTACGCTAAGAAGCCCGGTCAGCTCGAGGAGCTTCAGGCGTTGGTGGTGGGAACGATCAATCGCCTGCTGGCGGCCGCATGCAAGCAGGTGAACGCCGGGCCCGAAGAGATCTTCAAGCTGACCGTGGCCGCGAACCCAACCATGATGCACCTCCTGCTGCTCATCCCGCCCGACCAAATCCGCCTCGCGCCATTCATCCCGACGGTGAACCACACGCCCACCGTGAGCGCAGCGGACCTCGGCTTGGCCGCGCACCCCCAGGCGATCGTCGACTGCCTGCCCGGTGTCGCCAGTTATGTCGGGGCGGATATCAGTGCAGGCGTCCTGCATACCCAGATGCACGAGCAGCCCGACCTCACGCTCTTCATCGACATCGGCACCAACGGCGAGACGGTGCTTGGCAACGCGGACTGGCTCGTCACCTGCGCCTGCTCGGCCGGCCCCGCTTTTGAAGGCGCGGGGGTCGAACACGGGATGCGCGCGACATTCGGTGCGATCGAAGAGGTCTGGATCAGCAGCGAGACCCTCGAGCCAAGTTACCGAGTGATCGGGCGCGGCGATGAGAAACCCAGAGGCATTTGCGGCTCCGGCCTCCTGTCGCTGCTGGCGGAGATGTTCGTGACCGGCGTGCTCGACAAAGCCGCAAACCTGCGCGTCGGCAGCACGCCTCGCATTCGCGAGGGCGAGCATGGGCCCGAATACGTCGTGGCGTGGGCCAGCGAGACGGCCCACGGGCACGACATCGCGATCACGAAAGTCGATATCGACAACCTCATGCGGGCGAAGGCGGCCATCTACGCCGGCTTCTCCGTCATGGCCCAGAGCGTGGGCGTCGACCTGGCAGACGTGTCGCAAATGCTGATCGGCGGCTCGTTCGGCCAGTACATCAACGTCGAAAAGGCCGTCCAAATCGGGCTGCTACCCGACCTGCCCGCGCCGCCCGGTTCGGCGTCACCCTGGGACCGTTTCAAGTTTCTGGGCAACACGGCGATCCGCGGCGCATACATGGCGCTGCTCAGCCGGGACGTGCGCGCTCGCCTAAGCGAGGTCGCCGGCATGATGACCTACCTGGAGCTTTCGGCCGACAACAGCTTTTATGACGCATTCACATCCGCGCTCTTCCTGCCCCATACCGACATGACGCAGTTTCCAACGGTGGAAATGGCGTTGGCAGAGCGCAACTAGGAACCGGAGCAACCTGGTTTCTCGCCCGCAAGAAACCGGGGTTCTGTCGTCGGTGGAACTGGCACAAGAAACACCGGTTTCTCAAGAGGAGGACACTTATGGTCACCGTCGTCGAATCCGCTGACCAGCTCATCAACTACCGGCACCTGATCACCCTGCCAGACGGGTTGCGGGTGCTATTGCGGCCGCTGGTCCCAAAGGATCGGGACGCGCTGGTGGCCCTGTTCGCCAATCTGCCCAACGAGGAAACCGCATCGTTTCGCAACAAGGTAACGCAGCCGGGCCTCGTGGCCAGCTGGGCAGAAAACCCCCAGTACGAAAGAGTTTTCCCGCTCGTCGCGGTCGTCGCGGACCGCATCGTGGGCAACTGCACGCTGCACCTCGGCAGCGGCTATACCCGGCACGTCGCCGAAGTGCGCATCTTTCTCGCGCGCGAGTTTCGGCGGCGGGGCATCGGCTCGGCCATGATCAAGTCTCACCTGGAGATCGCCCGCAAGCTGGGCCTGCACCAGGTTATCGCGGAGATCGTCGAGTCGCGCCCCCAGGTGATCCACGCTTTCGAGCGGCTCGGCTTCGAGCGCCAGTTTGCATGGAAAGACCTGTTTATGACGCCCGAGGGCGAAACCCTGGACATGATCGTATTGGTAGACTACTTAAAGAGACCTGGAGAGACGTTCTAGATGACAGTGACGATTGCGGTCGCCGGCAAGGGCGGCACGGGCAAAACAACATTCTGCGGGCTGTTGGTCCGCTATCTCGTGGAAAACAAGGGCGGTAAGATCCTGGCGGTCGACGCCGACCCATCTAGCAACCTGCACCTGGTGTTGGACCTGGATCTGCACCAGACGATCGGCGATATCCGGGAAGAGGCGCGCGCAGGCGTCACGCCCGGCACTACCCGCCAGGACTGGCTCGGATACGCGGTCCGCATGGCGGTGGAAGAGGGCGACGACTTTGACCTGCTGGCCATGGGGCGGCCCGAGGGCCAGGGCTGCTACTGCGCAGCTAACCACATCCTGCGCTCCATCATGGACGGCATCAACGCCGGCTATGATTGGGTGATCATGGACAACGAGGCCGGCATGGAGCACCTGAGCCGGCGGACGACGCGCGACGTCGACTACCTGCTCCTGGTCAGCGATGCCTCAATGCGCGGCATGGTGGCGGCCGAAGCGATGGTCAGCCTCCAAAAAGAACTGGAAATCAAGGTCAAGAACACCTTCCTGATCGTGAACCGGGTGCAGGGCCAGCTGACCCCCGCGCTCAAGGCGAAGGCGGACGGCATGGGCGTGCCACTCCTGGCCGCGCTGCCCTACGACCCGCAGGTGGCCGAGTACGACAGCCAGGGGAAAGCCCTGGTGGACCTGCCCGAAGATGCGCTGATGAGCCAGGCGGTGGCCGAGGTGGCGAAGAAGCTGGTCGGATAGCCGCCGTCGCATAGTGTCGCTTGACAATACTATCGTTACATGATATTATCCCACCGTGATTGAGTCCTTTGGCGACCCGGAAACAGAGAAGATCTTCCGAGGCCTCGCATCAAGGAAACTGCCGCTCGAAATGCAGAAGGCAGCGCGACGCAAACTGCTCTATCTGCACGACGCAGAACACTTGCAAGACCTGTTCGCGCCACCGGGCAATCGACTCGAGGCGCTGAAAGGCGACCGAGCGGGCCAGTACAGCATCCGGGTGAATGATCAGTGGCGCATCTGTTTCCAGTGGGACGACGCCAAGGCGAAGAATGTAGAGATCGTAGACTATCACGGGTGAGGATAGAGCAATGGAACGATTGCCCCCTGTCCATCCGGGAGAGGTTCTTCTGGAGGACTTCATGAAGCCGCTCGGACTGACGCAGTACCGTGTGGCAAAGGATATCGGCGTTTCGCAACTGAGGATCAGCCAGATCATCAGGGGTAAGCGAGCGATCACGGCGGATACTGCAATGCGGCTGGCGCGCTATTTTGCCACCAGTGCGGAGGTCTGGTTGCGTTTGCAGGCCCGATATGACCTGGAGGTCGCCGAGGCTGCGCTCGGCGAGCAGATTAACCGAGAAGTCAAGGTGCTTACGCGGGCTGTTGCCCCTTCGTGAGGCCATATGCGCGCGATGATCTTGCCCGCCCTGGCTGCGCTGCAGGACAACCCGCGGCCGCTGCGACTGGCTGACCTGCCGATCCCGCAGCCTGGACCGGGCGAGGTGCTGCTGCGGGTATCCGCCTGCGGGGTCTGCCACACGGAGCTGGACGAGATCGAGGGACGCCTGCCCCCGCCGCGCCTGCCCGTGGTGCCCGGCCATCAAGTCGTGGGGCGGGTCGCCGAGCTGGGCCAGGGCGTGGCGGGCCTGCGCACTGGAGACCGGGTGGGCGTGGCCTGGATCTACGCGGCGTGCGGGGTGTGCCGGTGGTGCCAGAGCGGGCAGGAGAACCTGTGCCCGGAGTTCCGGGCCACGGGCCGGGACGCGAACGGCGGCTATGCCGAAGCGATGGTTGCTCCGGCGGCCTTCGTCTATGCGATCCCGGAGCGTTTCACCGACGCGCAGGCCGCGCCACTCCTGTGTGCAGGGGCCATCGGCTACCGGTCGCTGCGGCTGGCAGGTATTCGTGACGGCGACGCGCTGGGCCTGACCGGTTTCGGGGCCTCGGCCCACCTGGTGCTCAAGATGGTCCGCCATCGCTTTCCGCACACGCCGGTCTACGTCTTTTCGCGCACCGAGGCCGAGCAGGCGTTCGCTCGCGAGCTGGGCGCCGCGTGGACGGGCGACACGGCGGAACGCTGCCCCGT
This sequence comes from uncultured Chloroflexia bacterium, assembly GCA_963810095.1. GTDB lineage: Bacteria > Chloroflexota > Anaerolineae > CG2-30-64-16 > CG2-30-64-16 > JALOOB01. The sequence goes on from CAWEMM010000006.1 coordinate 931,241, forward strand.
GCCGCTCGACGCAATCATCGACACCACGCCGGCCTGGGGTCCAATCGTTCACGGGCTCGAAAGCCTGTCGCCCGGTGGCCGGCTGGTCATTAACGCTATTCGCAAAGAAGCCCGCGACCAGGATGCTTTGCTGGCTTTGGACTACCCGAAGCAGCTGTGGCTCGAAAAAGAGATCAAGAGCGTGGCAAATGTGACCCGCTCGGACGTTAGCGAGTTCCTGGCGCTTGCGGCCGAAATCCCGATCCTGCCCGAAGTGCAGGAATATCCTTTGGAAGAGGCCAACACGGCCCTGGCAGAGCTGAAGGCGCGACGGATTCGCGGCGCAAAGGTGCTGCGTATCTAGCGCGTCAAGGAGGGAATGATGGTCGAAGACCTGACACGGGCAATCGGCAAGCTGCTTGCAAGCACAGATCCTGAAGAGGTTGCCGCCGGCCTGAGCAAGGCATGGGCGCGGCTCCCGCGCGCGTCGGCCGAGGAGAAGCGCCAGTACGTCGAGATGGCATCGGCGTTGTTCTACATCGACACGCTGGACCACCCCGAGTACTTGCCCGTGGTCGAAGACGCGATCGGCCTGGTCGGAACAATCGGCGAACCCGGCATCCCAATCCTGATGCAGGAACTCGAAGGCGGCGACGTCAAGGCGCAGATGGCCATCGGGCAGGCCCTGGGACACATGGGCGCCACGGCCATCCCTGCACTGCTCGATCAGTATCACAATCTCTGCCCCGAGACGAGCTGCCGGGCGTTCGTGCTTTACGCGCTCGGCAAGATCAAATCGCCTCACATTGTCGAAGCACTGTCGACCGCGCTCGAAGCTGCCGGCGCGGAGGACCAGGAAGTGCGTGACAGCGCCACCCGCGCCCTGGGCAAGTTCGCGGAATCGATCCGCCCGGGCAGCCTGGCGCCGGAAGTTGTGGCCGACATTGTCGAGCGGGTGCGCACCAACCTCGCCGACGGCAGTCCTGCAATTCGCGCCAAAGCGGTTCGCACGCTGGGCAAGCTCGCGCACTACGGCCACCTTGAACCCGAGCAGTGCCAACAGCTGACCGTGACCCTGCACCGCATCCTCGGCGAGGACGAGCATTTCGAGTGGGATCGCGCCTACGTCGTCCGCAAGGAAGCGCGCGAAGCGCTGCAGTACGTCTGATGCAAGATCGCCCGGTCTTCCCCGACCTGGGAGGTCTATCCGGAGCAACACACACAGGAGGAAGTCAATGCGCATAATCGGTGAGAATATCCACATCCTCTCGCCCAAGGTAAAAGAGGCCGCAGGATTCGCGATTGACGCGTGGACCAAAGAAGGACTGTCGGCCGCGGAGCAGGAAGCGCTGTTGGGTCAAGCCCGGAAATTCTTCCAGGAGTCCGCTTTGCGCCAGGTTCAAGCCGGCGCATGGGCGGTCGATCTGAACATTGGCCCGCAGAAGAAAAACGGCCACCGGCTCTTGCCCTGGCTGGTCGAGATCGTGCAAGAGGTGGTCGACGTGCCGCTGTGCCTCGATACGACCAACCTCGCGGCGATCGAAGCTGCCTGTGAGGTCGTCAAACAGCAGCCCATCATCAACTCGACGTCGGCCGAGCCCGCCCGCCTCGAGACTGTGCCCCTGGTTGCCGCGAAGTACAACACGAAGCTCATCGCCCTGACTATGCGGTCCGAGGGCATCCCGGTGAGCGCAGACGAGCGCGTGAACATGGCGCTGGAGCAACTCATCCCGCGCTGCGAAGAGGTGGGGCTGCCGATCGAAGACCTCATCATCGATCCGCTGGTCTTGACCGTGAGCGGCTGCCAGCAGTATGTGCCCGAATGCATCGAGGCCGTGCGCACGCTGCAGGTGACCGGCGCCGGGGTACAGGTGGGCTTGAGCAACGTCTCTAACGCCGTGCCCAACGAAATGCGCCCCCTGATCAATCGGGTTTACTGCGTGATGCTGATGGGCGCGGGTCTGAACACCATGATTGCCGACCCGCTCGACGTGAAGCAGAACGAATTCATCCGCATCGTCGAAGAGCGGGATGACAGCACGGCGTTGGGCCGGCTGCTGCTGGCGCTGTATGACGCGGTAGCCGCAGGCGAAGAGCTTCAGGCGGACCAGGTCGACTTCAACGATCCTGACCAGGTCGCCATCTGGAAGACCGTGCAGATCCTGCTGAACAAGGTCATTTACGCGGATTCCTACCTGCGGGTGTAGGCCGCTGTGTCCTTTTCGGTTCTGCCGCCGGGCTGCGCCGGGCAGCAGAACCGAACAATGAGCAACGAGTGCCATTAGGCTCAAGGGAGAGAGGTTATGACTACGGTCAAAGAAGCCCGGTCACACGAACCTCCGGACATTGAAGCCCTGCTGCGCAAGGCCCAAAAACCGTCAGCCGACGCGATGCGGCTGCACTCATTCTACCGCGGCAAAATCGAGATCGTCCCCAAGGGCTGCATCAGGTCGATCGACGACTTCGCCATCTGGTACACGCCAGGTGTAGCAGCTCCGTGCAAGGCGATTGAGAAGAACCCGGACCTCGTCTACGAATATACGAGCAAGTGGAACACGGTGGCCGTCGTCTCGGACGGCACCCGGGTCCTCGGCCTGGGTGACATCGGTCCGAAGGCCGGCCTGCCGGTGATGGAAGGCAAGGCTCTGCTCTTCAAGTGGCTCGGCGGCGTCGACGCCGTGCCCATCATGCTGGATACGAAGGACCCGGACGAGATCATCCGCACGGTCCTGCTGCTTCAGCCGTCGTTCGGCGGCATCAACCTGGAGGATCTCAGCCAGCCGAAGTGCTTCCGCATCCTGGATACGCTGCGCGAGCAAGCCGAGATCCCGGTGTGGCACGACGACCAGCAGGGCACCGCCTGCGTCACCGTAGCCGGGCCTGATCAATGCCCTCAAGATCGTCGGCAAGCCCATGCACGAGGCCAGCGTCGTCTTCATCGGCTCGGGCGCGTCGAACATCGCGATCACCCGCATCTGCTTCAAGGCGGGCGTAGACCCGGCGAAGTGCCGGGTGGTCGATAGCCAGGGCATCCTGTACGACGGCCGCCGCGACGTCTTCATGCGCCGCGCCGAGTACGTCGACAAGTGGCGGCTGTGCCAGATCACGAACACCGAGGGGCGCACCGGCGGCATCGCCGAGGCGCTGAAGGGCGCGGACGTCTGCATTGCGCTGAGCAAGCCCGGTCCCGGCACGGTCCTCCCAGAGTGGATCGAGACCATGGCCCAGGACGCCATCGTCTTTGCCTGCGCCAACCCGGTGCCCGAAATCTGGCCGTGGGAAGCGCAGGCCGCGGGCGCCGCAATCGTGGCAACGGGCCGCTCCGACTTCCCGAACCAGGTGAACAACTCGCTCGGCTTCCCCGGCATCTTCCGGGGCGCACTGGATGTGCGGGCGAAGACCATCACGGACGAGATGTGCCTCGCTGCCGCCCATGCGCTGGCCGAGGCCGCCCCGGACGGCGGCATGGACCCCGACTGCATCCTGCCGACAATGGTCGAGTGGGAAGTGTTCGCGAAGGAAGCGGTCGCCGTGGGCATGAAGGCGCAGGAACAGGGGCTGGCTCGGCTGGCCGTCGCCGAGGCCGACCTGTATCAACATGCGGCAGACATAATCCATCGCTCGCGTCGGCTGACCGAGATGATGATGGAAACGGGGCTAATCCCCGAGCCAGCAGGAGGAATGAGGTGCCCCGATGTATGACCTGATCATTGTCGGAGGCGGGCCAGCGGGCCTGACGGCCGCGGTTTACGCGATTCGCAAGCGCCTGAACTGTCATTCTGGTCAGCCCTGACCTCGGCGGCAAGGCGAATGCCCGGATGCACATGGAGGGCGTCGACACATTCAACGTTATTAACGGCGCCGACCTCGTGCGGCGGTTCCGCAACGAGATCGAGTACCTGGACTTCGCCCGCCTTCTCGAGCCGGCGTCCAAGATCGAGAAGAGTGACGGCCGCTTTCTCGTGACGACGAGCAGCGGCACGTGCCTGGAGGCCCGTGCCGTCATTCTCGCAACCGGCGCCGACGCCGTGCGGCTCGACGTACCGGGCGCAGACAAGTTCTGGCTCAAGGGCGTCGCCTATTCGACCGTCAGCTATGCGCCGTTGTACATCGACAAGACCGTCGCGCTGATCGGCTCGGGCTGGATGGCCATGCGCGGGGCCGCGGAACTGGCCCAGATCGCCAAGCAGCTGTACCTGGTCGCACCCACGCACGGCGAGCTCGACACCCCCATGGGCCGCCGGGTGGCCGGCGCACCCCACGTCGAGCTGCTCGAGAACTGGGAGGCGGTGGCCGTCGAGGGCGACGTGTACGCCCGGCGCCTGGTCGTGCGCGCACCCGATGGCTACGAGCGCAGCCTGGACGTCGACGGCATCTTCGTCGAGCTCGGGCTGAAGCCACACAGCGAGCTGGTGCAGGGCCTGACCGCCGTGGACGAGAGCCGGCCGCGTGCTCGTCAACTGCGGCACGGAGACGACGACGCCCGGCCTGTTCGCGGCCGGCGACGTGACCCAGCTGCCCGCCGAGCAGGTGGTCGTCGCGATCGGCGAGGGCGCGAAGGCAGCGCTGGCCGCGTACGAATACTTGATAAGAAACACGTAACGCACTATACTATTTGATACAGTCACTTGTTTCGAGGCGGCGACTACGCGGCGCCTCAGACATGTGAAAGAAAGGACCTTCCCCATGCCCGCCCAATTGATCGACGGCAAGATCATCGCTGCTGCCGTCCGCCAGGAAGCCGCTGCATGAGGTGGCCGCGCTCAAAGAGCAGACCGGGATGACACCCACGCTCGCGGTGGTGCTCGTAGGCGAAAACCCGGCATCCCAGACCTATGTCGCTTCGAAGGGCAAGGCCTGCATCGAGGCCGGCATGGGCTCGATCACGCACCGGCTGGACGCCTCCGTCTCGCAGCAGGAAGTCGAAGACCTGGTGCGGGCGCTGAACGCCGACCCGAGCGTGAACGGCATCCTGGTCCAGCTGCCCCTGCCCCGGGGCATGGACGAAAAGAAGGTGCTGGACCTGATCAGCATCGAGAAGGACGTCGACGGCTTCCACCCGATGAACATCGGCGAGCTGGTGATGAAAGGCCGGACCCCCAAGTTCGTGCCTTGCACCCCGGCCGGCTGCATCGAGATGCTCAAGCGGTCGGGCATCCCCATCGCCGGGCGCGGATGCGGTGGTCGTGGGCCGCTCGAACATCGTCGGCGTGCCGGTCGCAGCGCTGCTGCAAAACGCCGACGCGACGGTCACCGTCTGCCACAGCCGGACGAAGGATCTCGCCCGCCAAGGTGCGCGAGGCCGACATCGTCGTTGCGGCGATCGGCAAGCCCTATTACGTGAAGGGCGACTGGCTGAAGCCGGGCTGCGCGGTGATCGACGTCGGCATCAACGCGGTCCCCGATGCGACGAAGAAGAGCGGGCAGCGCCTGGTCGGCGACGTCGCGTTCGACGAAGCGTGCGAGGTGGCTGGATGGATCACGCCGGTGCCGGGCGGCGTGGGCCTGATGACCGTTGCCATGCTGTTGAAGAATACCGTGCGCGCCTTCAAGCTGCAGCACAACCTCGAATAGAACGGCGTTCTTACCACAAAGACACGAGCCCCTACAAACTCTGTGTCTTTGTGGTTAGCGTCCAGGAGTAGCCAAAATGTCGTTACGAACTTGGATCCAAGATCATCCCGCACCGCTCGTATGGTCGTGGGAAGCCTCCGCCTTCATGCTGCGGCTGATGCGGCCGGTCTTTGCGAAGATGGGGATGGAAACCTCCTCGAAGATCGTGAAGGTGCCGGAGGAAATCATCAAGGGTGCGCTGTTTAACTGCCAGGACTGTGCGCAGTGCCAGCTGCACTACACGGGCATGACCTGCCCGATGAACTGCCCCAAGAACCTGCGCAACGGCCCGTGCGGCGGGGTGCGCCTGAACGGGCACTGTGAAGTCAAGCCGGAGATGGAATGCGTGTGGGTCGCGGGCATCCGTCGGGCCGCGAAGACCCCATACGAGCACGAGCTGATGCGCCTGAACCCGCCCGTCGACATCCGGCTGAAGGGCCAGGCATCGTGGGTCACCTACTCGCTCGGCGTCGACAAGATCCCCACCGGCACCGACGTGGAGGTGCGCTACGCAGACGAGGCACTGGAGAAGGGCCGGGCACTGAAGAAGGCGGCCGCGGTCAACAAAGTCGCTCCGGCGACAAAGGAGGCTTCGGCCCCAAAGGAGGCCGCATGAACGCCCCTGATGTGAAAGTGACGCCGCCTCCGGCCGCGCCTGCTGCTCCCGCCGTCGTCCAGACCGGGCTGCGCGGCGAGTCGAGCAACCTGGCCAAGGTGCTCAACGCGGGCAAGTTCGGCGTGTGCGTGGAAGTCTCGCCGCCCGTCGGCCCGAACGTCGAAGCAATCCAGCGCGAGATCAAGACGCTGAAGGGTTACGGCGACGCCTACAACGTGACCGACAACCAGTCGGCCATGGTGCACGTCTCCTCGCTGGCGGTCAGCATTATGCTCAAGCAGGCCGGCATGGAGCCGGTGATCCAGTTCACCGCCCGCGACCGCAACCGTCTCGGCATCCAGGGCGATCTGCTCGGCGCGTCCGTGTTCGGGATCAACACCGTCCTCTGCCTCTCGGGCGACCATCCCATCTGGGGCGATCATCCGCAGTGCAAGCCGGTCTACGACATGGACTCGCTGAATCTCGTCCGCATGGTGCGCATGATGCGCGACAACCAGGTCTTCGAGAACGGCAAGACGATCCCCAAGAAGGCGCCCGACTTCTTCATCGGCGCGGTCGAGAACCCGTTTGCGCCGCCGTTCGACTACCGGCCGCTGCGACTGGCCAAGAAGATCGTCGCCGGCGCGCAATTCATCCAGACCCAGCTCATCTTCAACGTGCCGACCGCTTCCGCGAGTTCATGAAGAAGGTGGTCGACCTGGGCCTGCACGAGCAGATCGCGATCTTTGCGGGCGTCGGGCCGACCAAGTCGCAGAAGGTCGCCGAGTACATGAAGACCGAAGTGGCGGGCATGGACGTCCCCGATTGGGTGCTCAAGCGGATGGACGGCCTGTCGAAGGAAGATCAGCAGAAGGCCGGCATCGACATCTGCCTGGAGATCGCCCGCCAGGTCATGGAGATCGAAGGGGTCAAGGGTCTCGCACGTGATGGCAGTCAACTGGCCGGCGGCCGTCCCGCAGATCGTGAAGGAACTGGGGCTATATCCCCGGCCGGTGATTGAGACAGAGACCGCGGTCGCGCCGGTTGCGACACCGGCATAGTCCCGTGCCAAACCTCCGAGGTCTTCGAAGACCTCGGAGGTTTCTTTCCTACTCCCGTATCAATCCCCGCAGCACTCGCAGGTTCTCCACGTCCTCGTGCATATCGTCGCTCTTCTCGGTCTCCAGAATCTTCGGGATCGTTGCCAGCCGCGGGTCGTTGAGGATGAAACCAAACGCTTCGAGGCCGATCTGCCCGGTGCCGATATGGTCGTGCCGGTCTACCCGCGAGCCGAGCGGCTTCTTCGCATCGTTGAAATGAAAACACTTCAGCCGTTCGATGCCGCACAGCGTATCAAACTGGCCCAGCGTGTCCGCATACGCCTGCTCGGTCCGCAGGTCGTAGCCTGAGGCGAACAGGTGGCACGTGTCCAGGCAGAAGCCAAGCCGCTCGGGCTCGCTCGCCCCTTGCAGCATGGCCTGCAGATGCTCGAACCGGTAGCCCAGCGCGGTGCCCTGCCCGGCCGTATGCTCCACGAGCGTCAGCGTCTTGAACCCCGGCGTGCGCCGGTGCGCCGCGTCGATCCCCTTGACGATGCGGGCGATCCCCGCCTCCTCGCCTTCGCCCATGTGTGCGCCCGGATGGAACACCACGCCCAGCAGGCCCAATTCCTCCGCCCGCGTCAGCTCGTCCGCGAGGGCCTCCACCGACTTGTCCCACAAGTCCGGGTTGGGCGTGCCCAGGTTGATCAGGTAGGCCGCATGCGACACGACCGGGCGGATCCCGGTCTCCGCCTGCTTCTGACCCCAGCGCTCGATTTCCTCGGGCGGCGTCGGCTTCTGCTGCCAGCGGTTCTGGTTCTTCGTGAAGATCTGCATCGTCGTGCAGCCGACGAGCGCGCCGCGGTCGAACGCAGTGCTCAAGCCGCCCGATGTGGACATGTGCGCGCCTAACAACGCCATAACTCCCCCCTCAGGATAACGCGGTTTCTTTTCACCCTACTCGCCGCGTGCGAGCGTGAAATGCTCGACGCCCGCGGCTTTGTCCTCGACTCGGCCCAAGACGAACAGCAGCGAAGACAGCCGGTTAAGGTATTTGAGTGGAGTGTCGTTACGCAGCTCGCCCTCGTGGCTCAGCCGCGCCACCAGCCGCTCCGCACGCCGCACCACGGTCCTGCAGACCTCCAGGCAGGCGCTCGACGGGCTGTCGCCGGGCACGATAAAGGCCCTCGGCATCTCGACCTGTTGTCCGAAGGCCTCCGTCTGCTCCTCCAGCCAGTCCAGCCGTGCTTCCTTGAGCCACGGGTCCCGGGTCGCCGTTTCAGGCAAAGTCGCCAGGTCCGCCATCATGCCGTAAAGGTCGCGCTGAACGGTCAACAAGGCCGCGGCTGACCCCGGCGCGCGCGCGTGGACCCGCGCCATGCCCAGGAACGCCGATGCCTCGTCTACCGTCCCATACGCCTCCGGCCGCAGCGCGTACTTGGGCACCCGTTCGCGACCCAGCACGCCGGTGAACCCGTCGTCGCCCGTGCCCGTGTACCACGGTATAGCATCCATGATCTCGACCCCCAAAGGCGTTCAGCGCGAACCGCGCTACTGCACACCCACGCCGAAGTGGTAGACCAGCTTGCCGCCGAGCCACCCTTCGACAAAAACCAGCAAGACGATGACCGCGAGCAGCCCGATATATCCCCAGCGGCGAACTGCTGACCATCAGCTCGCTTGTTACGCAGCGGCCAATAGAGCGCCAGGCCCACCGCGATCAATAGTGCGATCCCAACAGTGATGTGTTGATTGATGACCGTCGCGACGTCCGCGTTCTGCGGCGCGTTCGTTTGGTCGATCAAGCCCGACACCACCGCCGCCATGATCCCCAGCCAGCCCAACAGCAGCGTAATCTGCCCGTACCCCGTCCAGCGATCCTGTCGCCGCAGCAGCCCCACCACAATGAACAGCGCGCCCACGATGGACAAGGCGATGGGGAAATGGACGATGCGGGGGTGGAAGGGGGTCAGGGTCTCAAGCACGCCTCGATCCTTTCGGCTGCGTCAGTCCAGGCCACTGTAATTTGCCGCCATCAGCCGCTCGGCAAAGTGCTTGCCGCGGGGCAATCCGCTCGTCCGCATCTCGTGCACGACGACGGCCGTCGGATATGCAACCCGGCGGTGCTCCGCCCGCCATGCGCCTCCGCCGAGTCCGCTTTGTTCCCACGTCAGGATCGCATAGGCGGCCCGCTGGTCGCCATCCATCGGCAGCCCGACGCTCGACACGTTAACCAGCAGGCGCTCGCGCCACGTTCGGACGAACGGCGTGTGAATGTGGCCGAAAGCCAGCGCACGCCAGGCCGGCGGGCGGCCATCCTCCAGCAGAAGCTCGTCCAGGTTCGCCTCCGCGGCTCGCCGCAGAATCGCCTGCTCCATGTCGTGCGGGTTCGCATGGACGACGAGAAGATCGTGCCCCGGTGCGGGCGAAATCCTCCGGCTGAACGGCAGCCCGCGAAGAAAGCCCACCCGCTCGGGTCCGAGCTGTTCGCACATCCAGGCCAGGTGCGCGGTAAAACGTCCCGGTTCCTTGCCCTCGGGCGTCTCCGCAGTTGGCTCGAAAAACGCGTCGGTGTTGCCCTTGATCGCGGTCGCGCGCAGCGCCTGAACCCGGTCGATCACCTCCCGAGGCCGCGGCCCCGACCACACCAGATCTCCGGCAACGACGATTTCGTCAAACGGCCCCCGGCTTGCGAGGTCGGCTAACACCGCGTCCAACGCAACCGCGTTGCCGTGGATGTCCGACAAAATAGCAACTCGCATCACTGCGTCTCCTCAACTCCGATGTTGAGCTGGCAGGCTCGTTTCTGGCGCCATCTACCCACGGATAATCGCTGCGCCAACTGCATTCGGACCGGCGTGCGCGGCAAAAGCCGGGCCGGCCTCCACGGTCAACACGTCCATCAGCGGCACGCCGGCCAGCGCCGCAATCCGGTCGGCAAGCTCGTTGGCCACCTCGCAGCCCCGCGTATATGCGGCCGCGAGGCCCTCCACGGGCAAGCGTTCGCGCACTTCATCCTCGAGCCGCTGCAATGCGCTGCGTGTCGAACGCGCAATCGCCACCAACTTGAACTCGCCGTTGCACATCTCCAGGACCGGCTTCACTCGCAACGTGCGGGCGACCTTATCCACCAGGGGAATAATGCGATCCAACCGTCCGCCGCGGCGCACCCACTCGAGCGTGTCGAGGACGAAAATGATCGAGGTTCGCTCCCGCAGGTTCTCAATGGTCTGCTGGATCAGTTCGGCGCTGCTGCCCCCGGCTGCCTCTCTGGCGGCTACCAAGACCTGCAGGCCCATGCCGAGCGAAAAAGAGCCCGTATCGATCACCCGCACCTTGTCCCCAAAGTCCTGCGCAGCCAGCCAGGCGGCGTTATAGGTGCCGCTGTGCTTCCCCGGCAGCGTCAGGCAGACCACGTCGCAGCCCTCGTCGACATGCGTTTGAAATACTTTATAGAAGGTGCCCGGCGCCGGCGAAGACGTGCCGGGGGCATTCGGAGAGTCAGCGGCCCGGCGCCAAAAGTCGTCGCTGGTAAGGCCGTCGCTCGAAATCATCTCCTCACCGAATCGCACAAACACGGGAATAATCGTGATGCCATATTGGCGCACAAGCGCGTCAGGTAAGTCACAACCGCTGTCGGCAACGATGCGTACGTTGGGCATATCCCCTCCGTTGGGTTGCTCTTTTGGAAGAGTCCCGCGAACTATGCGCCATTATAGCACCCGTCGCAGTAAGCGCAATGCCGCGAGGGCCGTTCCAGACGAGCCGGCAGACCCGCTTTTCACGCCGCACGCACCTGCGCCCCCCACCTGCCTTGTGCTTGGCGGGCCGGCGCGGCGTGTGCTACAATAGATGCACGTGGATGGCCCGTTCGGCCGCAAACGGGGTGGAGGCAGCCATGAGGCCCAAAATCGAAGACACGTGGTTCGGTAGCATCACGGTCGAAGGGACCCGCTACGAGTACGATATTATCATCCGACTGAGCGGCAAGGTGCGGCGCCGTAACAAGCAGCTGTCCAAGGCGCTGTACGGCACCTCGCACACAATCAGTCTGGATGAGATACGCGATCTGCACCGGAAACGCGCAAAACGGCTGGTCATCGGTGCGGGGCAGGAGGGCCAGGTCGTCCTCTCACCCGAAGCTGCCGACTTCCTCGCCAAGAAGGGCTGCCTCGTCGATCTCCTCCCCACCCCGCAAGCCATCGAGTGCTGGAATGCAGCCGAGGGCGAGGTCCTGGGACTGTTCCACATCACCTGCTAGACTCGGAAAAATACATGCATCCACCATCGAGAGCCAAAGCGATCATCGTGCACGGCGGCGCTTGGGACATCCCGGCCGCGTTGCACGCCGACCACCTGTCCGGCTGCCGTACGGCGGCCGCGGCGGGATGGGATGTCTTGAGTGAAGGCGGTTCCGCGCTCGAAGCTGTCGAGGCCGCGATCAGGATTATGGAAGACCACCCGGTCTTTGACGCCGGCCGCGGCTCCCACCTGAATGCAGACGGCGTAGTCGAGCTGGACGCGGGGATGATGGACGGCTCGACGCTACGCGCGGGGGCCGTAGCGGCCGTCAAGCGGATTGCCAACCCTATCACCCTGGCCCGCCACGTGCTCGACGAGAGCCCACATGTTTTTCTGGTGGCGGAGGGCGCCGAGCGGTTTGCGCAACAAGTGGGGATGGATTTATGCGACCCGGCCGAGCTCATCGTGCCGCGTGAGCGCGCGCTGTGGGAACAACGGCGCGCCGAGCTCGCGCCCTCGACGAGCGTCACCCGGCTTGGGGCCGCAGACACTGTCGGGGCGGTGGCGCTGGACGAGCAGGGCCGCCTGGCAGTAGGCAATTCGACGGGCGGTACGTTCTACAAGGCGCCGGGCCGCGTTGGCGACACCCCCATCATCGGCTGCGGTCTCTATGCCGACAACACGATGGGCGCGGCCGTCTGCACGGGCGTTGGCGAGCAGATCATGAAGACTGTGCTGGCCAAAACGACGGTAGACCAGCTTGCGCTTCTGCAGAGCGCCAACGACGCAGCCCGGGTGGCCATCGCGTACTTTAACCACCGGGTGGGTGGACAAGGCGGCGTGATCTGTATCTCGCCGGACGGCAAGATCGGATTCGCGCATACGACCCCGTTCCTCGCCCATGCGTACCGCAGCGATGACATGGCCGAAATCCGATCCGGCATACGGGTCGTGTAAGAACCTTGGCACGTGGCAGACAATCGTTTAGTCGCAAGTGAAGCGCGGGAGGAGAAGGCGTGACCGAGGCTCAGATGGGCGAACAACCGGCCGCGCCGCCGCGCGTTGCGCTGCAGACCATGCTCGCACAGCTTGCCACCATCCTGATCGCCGGCGGGTTGGTGCGGGCATTGGTCGAGGGCGTCTTCACCCGCAACTCGGAAGACTGGCCCTACAATCCGGCCATTACCCGCATTGCCGGGATCATCACCGCACGCTTCCTGGAAGTCCTGGCGGTCTACCTGGCCCTCGCGCTCCTCTTCCGCCTGACCCGCTTCGGCTCCTTCGCCCAGCTCGGTCTTCGGCGACGAGGGCTGCCCTGGCTGCCCGTCGGCTTTGTGGTTCCCATCGTCGCCTTGACACTTGCCGGCCTGATTGCCTACCTTGCCGGCCTGGTTCCCGCCGCCCGCCTGCTCTATCCCGGCCCCTGGCCGACGCTCCTGGCCGTCGCCGCATCCACCCAGGCAGCCTTCATCGAAGAGCTCGCGTTCCGGGGGGTCCTGATGCAGGGCATCGAGCACCTGGCGGGAGGCGGTCCCCGCGCCCGTAACATCGCGATTGCCGCCAGCGGCCTCCTGTTCGCCGCGCTCCACCTGCTCGCGCCCTTCCAGCTCACGTGGGCCTGGTGGATCGTCGTCACGATCGCAGGTCTCGGTTTCGGCTGGGCCTTCTACGCGGCCGGCCGTAACCTGTGGCTGACCATCGGCCTGCACCTCGGCTTCGACGTGGGTTTGTTCCTCTTGCTCGGCCTGCCCGGCGAGACGCACGGCTGGTTGATCGCGCCCGCGCTCCGCCCCGTGCCCTCGCTGTCGCAGACCGGCGGCATTATCATGCTCATCGGAACGCTGCTCACGTTGCTGACCCTCAATCTGCTGCTTAACAGAAGGCAGAGACTGACGATGGCGTCCGGGAGGACAGTGTGATGTCAGACAAGCGCGTGCGAGTGATCGTGCACGGCCGCGTGCAGGGTGTCGGGTTCCGAGCCGCGTGCCAGGCAGAAGCGGTCGCGTCGGGAGTGCGCGGCTGGGTGAAAAACAAGTGGGACGGCTCGGTCGAGGCGCTGTTCGAGGGGCCGGAAGACGCGGTCGATCACATGCTGCGCTGGTGTGAACGGGGGCCCAGGATGGCCGACATCGAGCGGGTGGACCAGCACGAGGCGCCTGAGCCGGCGCCCCCCGGCCCGTTCAAGGTGCGCTGATGGGGCCCGGCAGCAGCGAGACAACGCCCGTCATCGTCATCACGGACGGCGCGTGCAGCGGTAATCCTGGTCCGGGCGGCTGGGCCGCCATCTTGCGCTACGGTTCGCACGAGAAGGTGCTGCAGGGCGGCGCGTCGCTGACGACGAATAATCGCATGGAACTGCGGGCTGCCCTCGCAGCGTTCCAGGCATTAACCCGTCCGTGCACGGTGACCGTGTACACGGACTCGGAGTATTTGCGCCGGGGCATCACCGAGTGGCTGCCCACATGGGTGCAAAACGGCTGGCGGACGCAGAGCAAGCAGCCGGTGAAGAACCAGGACCTGTGGCGCGGCTTGCAGGCCGCAATGCGGTCGCACACGGTCAGCTGGCATTGGGTGAAGGGGCACGCGGGCAATGAGCTCAACGAACGGGCCGACGCGCTCGCCGTCAATGCGCTGAATACCATCGGCGTGAAGGGTCAGCCCGACCTGGACGGCCCACCGGCGGGGGTACTGACCTAGCCACCCCGGGCACAGAGGACGTAGAGGCCTTGAAGAGAGACACAGAACTCCGTCGCTCTGTCGTATTCTCTGGGCTGTCTGTGGCTAATCGCGATCTGCGGCCAGCACTTCGTCCATGCGGGCGTACGCCCGGCGCAGGTGGGGAATCACAATCGAGCCGCCGACAATGAGGGCGACGGCAAACGTCTCTTCGAACTCCGCAACGGTTACGCCCGCTTTGACGCACTGGATCACGTGATAGGTGATGCAGTCGTCGCAGCGGAGGACGAGCGACGCGGCCAGTCCGAGCAGTTCCTTGGTCTTGGCGGGCAGTGCGCCGTCTTCGTACGCCTCCCCGTCCAGGCGGAAGAACCGCTTTACGACGCGATTGTCGCCCTCTTTGAGAATACGGTCGTTGGCCTGCAGCCGTTCGGCCTGAAATTCGGCCAGGGTTTTTGCCATGTGGGCCTCCTGATCTCGAGCAGCCCTCAGGCCAAGAAACCCGGTTTTTGACAGAAACCGGGTTTCTGAGTGGCGCAGAGGGTCTCTAAAAGTGCAGAAGAGTATATCATGAGTCTGATTCTCGCTATCGAAACGTCGTGCGACGAAACGGCCGCAGCAGTCATCGAAGACGGCCACGTCATCCGGTCCAACGTGGTCGCGTCGCAGATCGACATCCACCGGCAATACGGCGGCGTCTTCCCGGAGATTGCTTCCCGGCAGCACGTTTTCGACATCGTGCCGGTCATTCAGGCCAGCCTCGACGCGGCATCGGTCACTTGGGATGACCTGCGCGCCCTGGCCGTCACCCGCGGCCCCGGCCTCGCGGGCTCCCTGCTGGTCGGGGTGAACACGGCCAAGGCCATCGCCTGGGCGCGCGACCTGCCGGTGGTGGCCCTCAACCACCTGGAAGGGCACCTCTACTCGAACTGGCTGGATCAGGGCGGCAAAATCAACCCGGACACACTCACCCGGCCCAGCCTCCCCGACTTGGACGCGGCCGGCCAGGCATTCCCGCTGCTCGTGCTGATCGTCTCCGGCGGGCACACCGAGCTCATCCTCATGCGCGGGCACGGGCAGTACGAACGGCTCGGCTCGACGCTGGACGACGCAGCGGGCGAAGCCTTCGACAAGGTGGCCCGCTTGATCGGCCTGGGCTATCCGGGCGGCCCGGCCGTGCAGGCCGCGGCCGAGGGGGGCGACCCCAAGCGCTTCGACTTCCCACCGCGGACTCACCAATTACGCGATCCAGCCAGAGCACCGCTACAACTTCAGCTTCAGCGGGCTGAAGACTGCCGTGCTGCGGCAGGTGCGGGAGCTCGGCGGCGAGCCCCTGCCGGTCGCCGACCTCGCTGCCAGTTTCCAGGCCGCGGTCGTCGACGTGCTGGTCAGCAAGACGGCTTACGCCGCGCAAAAGCTGGGCGTGAAGCGGGTTTGCGTGTGCGGTGGCGTGGCGGCGAACAAGGCACTGCGCCAAGCGGTCGCTGACCGGCTGCCCGTGCCCGCCTCCATTCCGCCGTTCTTCCTCTGCACCGACAACGCGGCGATGATCGGCGCCGCGGCGCATTACCGGCTGCTGAGCGACGGGCCGTCGACGCTCGACTTCGACGTCGAGCCGGACCTGGCGCTGCGGATGTTGTGATTTGCCAAGAGACGGAGAGCCTAGATGCCCCATGCACTGGAGACGGAACGCCTCGTTCTCCGTCCCTTCACCGAAGCCGACATCGAGGTCGCATACCGCCTGTTCGAGCAGGACGAGGAGGTTTACCGCTTCGACCCCGGCTCGCCCCGAACGCTCGAGCAGCGGGCCGCCATCGTCCGGCGTCATATGGCTCAAAACGAGGAGAACGGCGAAGGGACCCTGGCCGTCACCCTTAAGTCGAACGGCGCGCTCATCGGACAGGCGGGCCTGCAGCTCTACGTTCTCCCGTGGCAGCCATTTGCGACCCCAGAAGTGGAGCTGTATTACAAGCTCGGCCGCGCCCACTGGGGCGAGGGTTACGCGCTCGAAGCCTGCCGTGCCCTGGTCGACTTTGCGTTCGCCGACATGCGACTGCTCCGGATCGTCACGATCACGCAGCCCGACAACACGCACTCCATGCGCCTGCTCAAGCGACTGGGGTTCAGCATCGGGCCGGCGCCGGATGCCTGGCAGCCCAGCGTCCTGGGCATCTCTGGCCAATCCCCGCGCCGGGCAGCCGGCGTAACCCGGCAGCACGGAGATATCCGGACTCACGCACCGGTTTGCCCTGCCTGCCTGAGCGCCGCGCGTCGCCCTAGTATCTATCTGAGAATCAGCTGGGGCCGGTCTCTGACCGTGCCCCGCCTGGCCAGGGCGCCAGCCAGGCTGGCGTACGAGACCGGCTCGAGCGTTTTCGGATAGATTCTGAGTGTTTTGCCGCGTTCTTCTATCGGCGCGCTGTTTGCCCCGTTCCGGTGTTATTGCTCAGGCAGCCCGATACCCACGCTTAGGAGCGTCCCATGCCATCCATCGCGCCCATCCTCCCCTTCGACACCCTGGTGACCCTGCTGCGCACCCGTGCGGCCGAACAGCCGCTTGATCAGGCCGCCGCGTTCCTGGACGACGAGCGCGACGAAGTGGGCCGCCTGACCTATGCGGGGCTGGATGAAAAGGCGCGGGCGATTGCGGCCCGGCTGCAGGCGCTTGGCGGGGCGGGCCAGCGCGTCCTGCTGCTTTACGCGCCGGGGCTCGAGTTCGTCGCGGCGTTCTTCGGCTGCCTTTATGCCGGGGCCGCGGCCGTGCCCGCGTATCCCCGCTGTCCTCGGACGCTGGACCGCCTTCGGCGCATGGTGGACGACGCGGCGCCCGTCGCCGTGCTGTCCACGACCGACGTGCATGCCCTGGTGGCCGAGATGCTCGCCGAAGATCCGACCTTCCCCGCCCTGCCATGGGTGCTGAGCGACACCCTTAGCGCCCCTGAGCTGGCCGGCGAGTGGCGCGAGCCGCAAGTGTCGGGGGAAACGCTGGCCTTCCTGCAGTACACTTCCGGCTCGACTGCTACCCCCCGCGGCGTCATGGTGTCCCACGCCAACCTACTCCACAACTCCGCCATGATCGCGGCCGGGTTCGGCAATCACCCCGGCTCGTCCGGCGTGAGCTGGCTGCCGCTGTATCACGACATGGGCCTCATTGGCGGCATCCTGCAGCCCATTTACGTAGGTTTTCCGCTCACCCTGATGTCGCCGCTCACGTTCTTGCAGCGCCCCTATCGCTGGTTGGAAGCAATTGCGAAGACCGGCGCGACCGTCAGCGGCGGCCCTAACTTCGCTTACGATCTCGCGGCCCGGAAGATCACGCCCGAGCAGCGCCAAACGCTGGACCTGAGCCGCTGGGAGGTCGCCTTCAGCGGCGCCGAGCCCGTGCGGGCCGAGACCATCGAGCAGTTCACGGCCACTTTCGCGGAATGCGGCTTCCGCCCGTCAGCCTGGTACCCTTGCTACGGCCTCGCCGAAGCAACCCTCCTCGTCACCGGCAGCCGGGCCGGTCGCGGCCCGCGCTTCTTCAGCGCGTCAGCCGGCGCCCTGGAGGCCGGCCGTGCAGAACCCGCGGCGAGCGGTGAACCGGCCCGCACGCTTGTAGGCTGCGGCCATGCCTGGCTCGGTCAGCAGCTGCTCATCGTCGACCCGGAGACCCTGGCCCCATGCCCGGCCGGCGCGGTGGGCGAAATCTGGGTGTCGGGGCCCAGCGTGGCGCGCGGCTATTGGCGTCAGGATGCGGAGAGTGAACCTCAGTTCCGCGCTGTGCCCGAGCCGCCAGACGGCCGGACCTATCTGCGCACAGGCGACCTGGGCTTTATGGACGACGAAGATCTCTTTATTACCGGGCGCATCAAGGACTTGATCATCATAGACGGGCGCAACCACTATCCCCAAGACATCGAGCTGACCATCGAAGGCAGCCACGCAGCGATCCGGGAGAATGCGGCCGCGGCCTTCGCGGTCGAGGTTGGCACGGAGGAGCGCCTGGTAGTCGTGGCCGAACTGGAGCGCGAGCATATGCCGGGCCGGCGCAGCGCGGCGCCGCTCGCCGAGATTCAGGCGGCCGCACGCCGCGCCGTTGCCGAGCAGCATGCCGTCGCGCTGCACGACCTGGTGCTGATTAAGACGGGCTACCTGCCCAAAACGACAAGCGGGAAAGTGCAGCGCCGAGCGTGCGCGCAGGCGTACCTGGCAGGAACGTTGAACCGGGTGGACAAGGGTCAATAAACCAACGCGGTTGCGTCGCCGAAGTGACGCAACCGCGTTGGTCGCTGGGACTACGACCCGTCCCTACTTCGCAATGGTGAAGTTGGTGATGTACTCGTCGTAGTTGCTGTCCGAGCGGACCACCCGCAGCCGGAGCGCATGCTTGCCGGCCGGCAGGTTCGTCGTGTCAAGCGTGTAGGTGAACTGTCCGGGATTCTCACCGAAGGCCAGGAACGCCGACGCATTCGGGTCGCCGTTGGGCAGCAGGTCCAGCTGCCACTTCATGAAGCTGGGCGAGGAAGCGTACCCTGTCACATTCACGCTGCCGCTGACCGTCGCGCCCTCTTTCGGGGCCGTGATGCCGTTGGTCGTGGCCGCACCCGCACCAGCGGCGCCCGCACCGGCGGCGCCGCTGGCGGTCGTCCCGCCGGTCCCACTCGCCGCCGCCGTACCTCCACCCGTCGAGCCGCTGCCCGACGCGGCCGAACCGGTCGTGCCGCCAGCCGCAGCGCCCGCACCGGCCGCCGCCTGCCCGATCGTGAACTTGGTCAGGTACTCGTTGTAGTTGCTGTCGTTCCGCACGACGCGCAACCGCAGAACGTGCTCGCCCGCCGGGTAGTTGGTCGTGTTCAGGGTATAAGTGAACACGCCGCTGGTCTCGCCCAACGCGAGGAAGATTGCGCCGTTAGAATCGCCGCCCGGCAGCAGATCCAACTGCCATTTCATGAAGTTCGGATCGTTCGCGTATCCCCGAACCACGAACTCGCCATTGACGGCTTGGCCTTCACGAGGCGCGGCCAGGCCGTTGGTCGTCACGCCCATGCCACTGGTGGCCGCGCTCGTCGTCGCCCCTCCGGCGGTGCTCGTCCCACGCGCCGCAGGGGTGGCGGTTGGCTTCGCACCCGTGCTCGTTGCAGTGGCCGTGGCAGTCGTCTCGCCGGTCTTTGTGCCTCCGGCAGCCGCCCCGCCGATAGTAAATTTCGTCACGTACTCGTCGTAGTTGCTGTCCTTCCGGACGACGCGCAACCGCAGGGCGTGTTCGCCCGCGGGCAGTTTGCTCGTGTCGAACGAATAGGTGAACTCGCCCGCAGTCTCGCCAAGTGTCAGAAAGATTGCTGCATTGGGATCGCCGCCCGGCAGCAGATCCAGCTGCCACTTCTGAAAGCTCGGGCTGTTAGCATAGCCCTTCACCTCAACCGTGCCGCTCAGCGCAGCCCCGTCCTTCGGGCTGGTGATCCCGTTGGTCGGCGCCGCCGTGCTCGCCGTGGCGTTGGCCGTTCCGCCGGTCGTCTGCGCCGCGGCCGCGAACGGCAGGCTCAGCAGCAGGACTGCCACCAAGCCCAGCACCCACAACTTCGCTCTACTTCGATTGGACTGCATAGTACACTCTCCTTGCTGAGATGTGATGTCGTTATAACGCACGACATGATGTGAACGGTACGAATTATCTACGTTCATTGACATGTCAATCGCAGTAGGCCATCATTCATTTGCCGCAAAAGGCTCCCCATCCGGCAAAACTCCTACATCCGCCGATTTGGCGTGAAAGCCGGGATGCAGTACCATTCTTGCAGAAACTCGTTATCCACAAGGAATGACCTGCGACAAAGCACTGAGCGATGGATTACCTGGAGTCCCGAGTCCAACACCTGATGGCGCGGCTGAAGAGCGCAGATTACCGCCTGACCCCTCAGCGCGTGACGCTGCTGCGGCTGATTGCCGCCAGCGAAGGGCATCCCAGCGCCCTTCACCTGTACGAGCAGATCCGAACTCAATTTCCCACCACCAGCCTGGCCACCGTCTACAAGACGCTCAGTCTTCTCAAGGAGATGGGCGAGGTGCTCGAACTCGGCTTCAGCACCGACGATAACCGCTACGACGGCCACCGGCCTTATCCGCACCCGCATCTCATCTGTGTCAGCTGCCGGAAAATCACGGACCCACCCGTGAGTCTCGTGGATGACCTGACACAGGAGGTGGCGGAACAGACAGGTTACGATGTCACCGGCCACCGCCTCGATTTCTACGGCGTGTGTCCTGACTGCCGAAAGCAAAACCCTTCAGCAACTGACACGAGGAAAGGAGCAACAGATCGTGAGCGACGAACCCACCAACGTAGCCATGGGCGAGATGCCGCACCGCACGGGCCGCAAAGGCACGTCGAACCGGGACTGGTGGCCGAACCAGTTGGACATCAGCGTCCTCCACAAGAACTCGCCCTTGTCCGACCCCATGGGCGAGGATTTCGACTACGCCGAGGAATTCAAGAAGCTCGACCTGGCAGCCGTGAAGCAGGACCTCTACGCGCTGCTGACCGAACTCGCAGGACTGGTGGCCGGCCGATTACGGCCACTACGGCGGGCTCTTCATCCGGATGGCGTGGCACAGCGCAGGCACCTACCGCATCAGCGACGGCCGCGGCGGTGGCGGGGCCGGCACGCAGCGCTTCGCACCCCTCAACAGCTGGCCGGACAACGCCAACCTCGACAAGGCGCGGCGGTTGCTGTGGCCGATCAAGCAGAAGTACGGCAAGGCGATCTCCTGGGCCGACCTCATGATCCTCGCCGGCAACTGCGCGCTGGAGTCGATGGGGTTCAAAACGTTCGGCTTTGCCGGCGGCCGCCAGGACGTGTGGGAGCCCGAAGACATCTACTGGGGGGCCGAGGGCAAATGGCTGGCCGACGAGCGGTACTCGGGCGAGCGGGACCTTCGAGAATCCCCTCGCCGCGGTGCAGATGGGCCTCATCTACGTCAACCCGGAAGGGCCGAACGGCATGCCCAGTCCGCTCGCCTCCGCCCGGGACGTTCGCGAGACGTTCGCCCGCATGGCGATGAACGACGAAGAGACCGTCGCTTTGGTCGCGGGCGGCCACACGTTCGGCAAGACGCACGGCGCGGGCCCTGCGACCCATGTTGGCCCCGAGCCAGAAGGCGCGCCCGTCGAGGCACAAGGTCTTGGCTGGCTCAGCAGCTACCGCAGCGGCAAGGGTGACGACACGATCACGAGCGGACTTGAAGGCGCGTGGACCCCGAACCCGATCCGGTGGGACATCGGGCTATTTCGACATGCTGTTCGGCTACGAATGGGACCTGACCAAAAGCCCGGCAGGCGCATGGATCTGGCAGCCGGTCAATCCCAAGCCGGAAGACTTGGCGCCCGCCGCCCATGACCCCTCGAAGCGGGTCAAGACCATCATGACGACCGCAGACATGGCCTTGCGGATCGACCCCCAGTACCGGGAGATCTGCCTGCGCTTCCGCGAGCATCCCGAGCAGTTTGCAGACGCCTTCGCCCGGGCATGGTTCAAGCTGACGCATCGCGACATGGGGCCGCGGGCCCGTTATCTCGGCCCGGAAGTGCCGGCGGAAGAGTTGATCTGGCAGGACCCGCTGCCTGCTGTCGATCACGAGTTGGTCGACGCGGTCGACGTGGCGAACTTGAAGGCGAAGATCCTGGCCTCCGGCTTGACGGTCCCACAGCTCGTCTACACCGCCTGGTCGTCGGCCTCCACGTTCCGTGGCACGGACAAGCGCGGCGGTGCGAACGGGGCACGCATCCGGTTGGCGCCGCAGAAGGATTGGGAAGTCAACCAGCCGCAGCAGTTGCAGGCCGTGCTGCAGACACTGGAAGGGATCCGGCAGGCCTTCAACGCCGCGCAGGTGAATGGAAGAAGCGATCTCGCTCGCCGACCTGATCGTTCTGGCCGGGTGCGCGGGCGTCGAGCAAGCCGCGAAGAACGCCGGACACCCGGTGACAGTACCGTTTACGCCCGGACGGGCGGACGCGTCGCTCGAGCAAACCGACGTGCAGAGCTTCTCGGTACTCGAACCGGTTGCGGACGGGTTCCGCAACTATCTGCGAGCCGGGCACGACCGGCCGGCCGAGGAAATGCTGGTCGACCGGGCACAACTCCTGACCCTGACCGCGCCCGAAATGACCGTGCTGATCGGTGGCCTGCGCGTGCTTGGCGCCAACTACGGCGGCACGTCGCACGGCGTCTTCACCGCGCGGCCCGGGTGCACTCACCACCGACTTCTTCGTCAACCTGCTCGACATGGGCACGGAGTGGCACGCAATGTCGGACAACGCGGAGGTGTTCGAGGGCTGCGAACGCAGCACGGGTGCGCTGAAGTGGACCGCTACCCGCGTCGACCTGATCCTCGGCTCGCACTCCCTACTCCGCGCGTTGGCCGAAGTCTATGCGTGCGCCGACTCGCAAGAGAAGTTCGTGCGCGACTTTGTCGCGGCGTGGAACAAAGTGATGAACCTGGACCGGTTCGACCTGGCCCGCTCGGCGGCCTGAACCTGATTTGAAATGGGACACTGATGCAACTGATTGAACTGATCTGCACTGTCCTTTGGGCAAAAATCGTGATGATCAGTCCGATCCGTTCAATCAGTGTTCCATTTCACCCCGCGTTGTCCAGCAGCGCGGGGCGAAGGTCTATTCGCAAAGTGGGGGCAAGAGCGCCCCTGCCAAACCGTCATTAGGCACCAGCTGATAATTTCCCTGCGGTTGTACGTAGTACCCCCATTACCGCTCGACGCGCACGCGCCACCCGTCCCCATCGCTCACCAACTCGATCCGGCCGTGCTGGTCGGTCCGCAGCACCTCAATCCCTGCCAGCCGCTGCAGCAATTCGGGCGCCGGATGGCCGAAGCGGTTCTCCGCACCGGCGGAGATCACGGCCAGGCGCGGCCCGACGGCCGCCAGAAACGGCCGCGAGGTGCTGGCGCTGCTCCCGTGGTGGCCCACCTTGAGCACATCGGCCCGGAGCGGCAGCTGCGCGGCAAGCATCTCCTGCTCGGCCTCCTCTTCGGCATCGCCCGTCAGCAACAGGCTGCTCCTCCCATAATCCAGCCGCAAGACCAGGCTCCCGTTGTTGCTGCTTTCGCGCCCGGCGCCTCCGGAAGGGGGATTGAGCACCGTCAGGGTCACGCTGCCCGCCTCCAGCCGCGTGCCCCGGCCGACCGGCGATCGCGGCGCGCCGGCGCCCGCACTCGCAGCCAGCCACGCTTCTGCGCCCTCATCTCCTCCCTGCACCGCGTCGACAACCCGGGCGACTCTGAAACGCTCGAATACGGGGAGCAGCCCCGATACGTGATCGGCGTCGGGGTGAGTAAGCACGACAAGGTCGAGCGACCTGTCCCAGAAAGGCAGAACCTCGCCCAGTTGGTCGAGCAGCGCGCTGGGACTCGGCCCGCCATCCACCAGGATCTGGCGGCCGTCCGGGCGTCTGAATGAGGATGGCATCGCCCTGCCCCACGTCGAGGAACCAGACGTGAAGCCGGCCTCGGGCCAAACCATCCGGCAAGGCCCCGAGGCTGACCCAGGCGATGACTGCAAGGAAGGCCAGCGCGAGGAGGAGCCGCGGGCCTGTAACCAGCTTCCGCATCGAAGCACCTTATCATTGGGGCGATAGGCGGTCGCCCGCACAATCGTTTATGTTATACTAGCCCCGGCCAAACTCAGTGTCAAGGAGCCCGAGATGGGAACCGAAACGGGTAACGAAAAGCAGGCATTGACGATCTACGGCACGCCTTGGTGTCCCGACTGTCGCCGCAGCAAACAGTTTCTGGGCGAACACCGCGTGCCCTATGACTATATCGATATCGAGGACGATCCGGCCGCGCAGGCCGAAGTCATGCGGATCAACCACGGCAACCGGAGCGTGCCCACGATCGTTTTCCCAGACGGCACGTCGCTCACCGAGCCAAGCAATGAGGCGTTGGCTCAGAAGCTGGGCCTGGTCACCACAGCCCAGTACGACTTCTACGACCTGGTCATCATCGGCGGTGGACCTGCGGGCCTGACCACGGCCATCTACGCCGCACGCGAGGGGATCAAAACCCTCATCCTGGAGCGCGGCGCGGCGGGTGGGAACGTGGGCAACACGCAGCACATGGAGAACTACCCCGGCTTCGATGAAGGCATCTCGGGCCAGGAATTCGCCGAGCGCCTGACCCGGCAGGCCAAGAAGTTCGGCGTCGAGGTGCTGCAGGCGAGCGGCGTGGAGAACCTGGCCCGCGACGACCAATACCTGTGCATCGGCACAACGTCTGGCAAGGAGTACAGTGCTCGGGCCGTGCTGGTCGCCACGGGCTCGCGCTACCGCCGCCTCATGACCCCGGGCGAGCGCGAGTTGATCGGGTCCGCGATTCACTTCTGCGCAATGTGCGACGCGCCCTTTTACCGGGGCAAGGACGTCCTGGTGATCGGCGGGGGCAACAGCGGGTTCCAGGAGAGCCTGTTCATCAAGCAGTACGCGAAGAGCGTGACCATCGTGGAGTTCATGCCCGAAGTCCGCGCCAGCAAGCTTCTGCAGGAGGCGGTGGCCAAGGAACCGGACATGAAAGTGGTGACCAACCACGCCATCGAGAGCTTCCGCGCGCAGCGCGGCAAGCTGTTGGGCGTGGACGTGGTCGACCGGGGCACGGGCGAGAAGTCGACCTGGAAGCCGGACGGCGTCTTCATCTTCATCGGCATGAGCCCCAACACCGACTGGGTGCCCGAGACGATCGAGCGCGACAAGTTCGGCTTCGTCGTGACGAATCTGAACCTGGAAACGAGCATGCCGGGCGTGTTTGCGGCCGGCGATGTCCGTTCGGGCAGCACCAAGCAGGCCGCGGCCGCCGCGGGTGAAGGCGCCACCGCCGCGCTGATGATCCGGGAGTACCTGAGGGACCACTAGCTTCTTCACCACGAAGACTCGAAGACACAACGAACCGCAAAGGCTTTGTGCGTTCTTGGTGTCTTCGTGCCTTAGTGGTGAAGAACCTGTTCGGCGTTCGGACAAGATGGAATGAGCCACCAGATCATCTTCGGCGACAATCTGCCCTGCCTGCAGGCCATGCCCGGCCGGTCTGTCGACCTGATCTACATCGATCCGCCGTTCAATACGGGCAAAGTTCAGCGCCACACGCAGCTCAAGACCGTGCAGAGCGACGACGGCGACCGGAGCGGCTTTGCCGGCCGCCGTTATCGCACGTCCAAGGGCGCGACGCGTGCGTATGCCGACGCCTACGACGATTACCTCGCGTTCCTCGAGCCGCGGCTGACCGAAGCGTATCGCGTCCTGGCCGAGAGCGGCTCGCTGTACTTCCATATCGACTACCGCGAGGTCCACTACTGCAAGCTCCTGCTCGACGACATCTTCGGCCGCGACTGTTTTCTCAACGAGATCATCTGGGCCTACGACTACGGCGCTCGCGCGACACGCAGGTGGCCCGCCAAGCACGATAACATCCTCGTCTACGTGAAAGACCCGAAGAACTATCTCTTCAACACCGAAGAGGTCGAGCGGATCCCCTATATGGCGCCCGGCCTTGTGGGCGCCGAGAAGGCCGCGCGGGGCAAGCTCCCCACCGACACGTGGTGGCACACGATCGTGCCAACCAACGGCCAGGAGCGCACCGGCTACCCGACGCAAAAGCCCGTGGGGATTCTCAAGCGCATCGTTGCCGCCTCGTCGCCGCCCGGCGGCCTGGTGCTCGATTTCTTCGCCGGCAGCGGTGCGACCGGCGCGGCCTGCCTCGCGCTCGGCCGGCGCTTCATCCTGATCGACAATAACCCCGAAGCCCTCGACGTGATGGCCCGGCGCTTTGCCGGGGTGGGCGACGTCGAATGGATCGGGTTCGACCCGCAACAAATCCAGGGCAAAGGTGAAGGCGAAGCATGAAGATCCTCATCGCAGCAGATATGGAAGGCATCACCGGCGTCGTGAACTTCGACCAGACGACTCCCGGCCATCCCGAGTACGAACGCTTCCGGCGCTTGATGACCGAGGACGTGAACGCCGCCGTGCGCGGCGCATTCGCAGGCGGTGCCGGCGAAGTGATTGTCAGCGACGGGCACTGGGATGCGTCCAACATCCTCATCGAGCAACTTGACCCGCGTGCCAGGCTCAACTCGGGCACCCCCCGCCCGTACTCCATGCTCGAAGGCATCGACGGCGGGGTCGACGGCGTCTTGTTCGTCGGCTACCACGCCCAGGTGGGCACGCTGAACGCCGTGCTCGACCACACCTGGTCGAGCTTCGCGGGTCGACGGGCTCTGGTTGACGCCGACCGGCGGCGAGCCGCAGGCGATGGGCGAAATCGGCCTGAACGGGGCGGTGTGCGGGCACTTCGGCGCCCCTGTCCTGATGATCTCGGGCGACCAGACCGCGTGCGCAGAGGCCGCGGCCCTCTTTCCGAACATTGTGACCGCGGTCGTGAAGCAGGCGAAAGGCCGGAGCGCCGCCGACTGCCTGCCGCCCGCGGTCAGCGCACCCTGATCGAGCAGTGCGCAGCCAGGGGCGTCCAACTGCTGCGCTCAGACAACCCGCCGCAGCCGCTAAAGGTTCCGGCGCCGGTGACGGTCACGGTCGAGTTCGTCAAGTCGCAGATGGCCGACAGCGCCGCCATCATGCCGGGCGCGCGCCGGGTCGACGGCAAGCGGGTCGAGTTCGTTGCCCGCGACATGCCGGAAGCCTACCGGGCGTTCCGGGCGCTGGTCGGCCTGGCATGAGCGCCGGGTGGCGGATCGCTGGCCTGGCGGGTCAACCGGAAGAGTTGCTGGTGCGAGCGGCAGAGCTGCTCGTCGAGGGCTTTCGCGAGCACTGGCCGAATGCCTGGCCCGACCTGGCGAGTGCGCAAGACGAGGTGCGTGAGGCGCTCGAGCCGGGCAAGCTGTGTCGCGCGGCGCTGGGCGAGGACGGCGAACTGCTCGGCTGGGTCGGCGGCATCTCGGGCTATGACGGGCATGTGTGGGAGCTGCACCCCCTCGTCGTCGACCCGGCGCAGCAGGGACGGGGCATCGGCCGGGCGCTGGTGCAGGATCTCGAGGAGCAGGTGCGGTCGCGCGGGGGGCTCACCCTGTGGCTGGGCTCGGACGACGAAGACGACATGACCTCGCTCGCCGGCGTCGACTTGTACGGGGATTTGCCCGGAATGCTCGCGGCCATACGGAACTTGAAGGGGCATCCGTATACGTTCTATCAGAAATGTGGGTTTGTGGTCGCGGGCGTCGTTCCCGACGCCAACGGCCGCGGCAAACCGGATATCCTGATGGCGAAACGAATCTAGGTGCAACCACACGGAATCTGTTGAAACATGACGCTGCTGCACCTCGACTGTGGGCGCTCCTGCGGACCGCCCTCCGCTCAGGATGCCTGCGCTTGAAGCATCCTGAGCGGAGGCGCCAGCGCAGCTGGCGTGCCGCAGTCGAAGGATGCGACCCGACAGAATCATTGTGCTTGTAATTAAACTGGTCGCAAAGTGAACAGGACGCGCTGCAGGTGCGAGCTCTAGCTCGCACCTACAGGCGCAGCCGTAAATTGCGACTAGTCTGGGTGCCGGCGGATTGATGTTGCGGCATGAGCGACACGGCGGAGAGTGTGGGAATGCGAGTGGACCGGCGTTATGCGGCATTTGCTTGGGGCGTGCTTGGCTACAGCGTCCTGGTGATCCTGTGGGGCGCGTTCGTGCGCGCCACCGGTTCGGGTGCGGGGTGCGGCAGTCACTGGCCGCTCTGCAACGGGGCCGTCGTTCCACGGCCGCAGCAGATCGAGACCGTCGTCGAATTTGCACACCGGCTGACCTCCGGCCTCAGCGTGATCCTGATCGGCGCGCTCATCGTCTGGGGCTGGCGGCTCTCCCGACCGGGTCATCCGATCCGCAAGACACTGATCGCGTCGGGCGTGTTCATCGTCCTCGAGGCCCTCATCGGCGCATGGCTCGTGCTGGCCGGGCTGACCGCGCAGAATGATTCGATCGGGCGGGCCGTTTCGATGGCGCTGCACCTCATCAACACGTTCCTGCTGCTCGCGGCGCTCGCTTTCACCGCGTGGTGGGCATCGGGTAATGCGATGGTGCGGCTGCGCGGGCAGGGCTGGCTGCTCGCGGGCTGGCTCGCGGCCCTGGTCGCAGTCCTGATCGTGGGCATGAGCGGCGCGGTGACCGCGCTGGGCGACACCCTGTTCCCGTCCGCCTCCCTGACCGAGGGCTTCCGCGCGGACTTCTCCGCGACCGCGCACATCCTCATTCGGGCCCGCGTCCTGCACCCGATGCTGGCAGTGGGCTACGCGCTGTTTGCCGTCCTGCTGAGCCGCCTGATTGCCGCCAAACGCCCGGACGAGCGCACGCAGCGCCTGGCGACCGTCGTCACCGTCCTCGTCATCGGGCAAGTGATGGTCGGTGCGCTGAACATCGCGCTCCTTGCGCCCGTGTGGATGCAGATCGTGCATCTCGCGCTCGCGGTGTCGGTCTGGTTGTCGGTCATCCTGTTGGGTGCGTCCGCATTTGCAGTGCGCGAGCCGGCCACGTCGGTCCAACAGCCCGCCCTCGGCGTCGGGGCGCCGGAACTGCCATGACCGCCTTCGATATCCGCCTCGCCACCTTGGAGGACGCTGCCGAGCTGGGCGGTTTTCTAAAGGCGCTCAACCATTTTCACCGGCTGGAAGGGCAAACCCTCGAGGAAGTGCAGTCTCAGGTGGCACGCGAGCTGCGGCTGTGCCTTGCCGGTGGGTCGCATTCGGTCTACCTCGCGACGGGGCCGGGCGGGGAAATCGCCGGCTACGCCAACGTCCACTGGTTGCCTTACCTCTTCCTGCCCGGTCCGGAAGGCTACGTCTCCGAGTTGTTCGTCGCCGAAGCGGCCCGCGGGCAGGGGATCGGCAGTGCGCTGCTGGATGCGGTGCAGGATGAGGCGCGGCGGCGCGGCTGCGCTCGGCTGTCGCTGCTCAACATGCGCGGGCGCGAGTCGTATGCGCGCGGTTTCTACGCCAAGGCCGGCTGGACCGAACGGGACGACGCGGCCAACTTCGTCCTCGACTTCAGGGAGCCCTATTTCGGGCTCGGTCGGAGACCGGCCAGAGCATTCGCTTGCGTGGTTTAGGGGCAGCCGTCAGCGCACGCCCACGCTGCTGTAGCGCGCCAGCCAGAACCGCTTGCCATCCGAGATCACCTCGACCGCCGCGCGGGGATCGACACGCGTCACGCCAATTTCGCCCTGCAAGTACTCCACAACGTCGGGCGGATAGGTCGTCTCCAGGGGCCAGAGGACAAGCTGCGGCCGTGCTGCGCTCAGGTAGGGCACGCCCGGCCACACGCCCGTGCCGGGCCCGGCCGCCTTGAGCACCGAGACAGGCGGCAGCGCCCCAAGGCTGTCCTGCGCACTGGTGGGCAGCGTCGATGGCAGCAGCAGGGTCAGCTCGCCGAACCGGAGCAGGAGCGCGGGCGCGCCGCTCGTCCCGAGCCGCGTCAGCTGCAGCCCGTCGCCCAGCGCCACCGTGCTCCCGGGGGCCAGCCCGGCGAGATCGATGCAGGCGCGCTGCGCCCAGGGGTTGGCGTCGCAGCGCGCCAGTACAACATCCGGCTCTCCCCGCACCCAGCCTCCCGCGCGCGTGGCCTCGACCAACGCCCCGCCATCCCCGCGGCCATCCCAAAGCCAGGCCGTCCGGCCCGACGGCGCGACGATCACCGCAGCCTCCGTGTCGCCGGCCGGGACGAAGACGACGTGCAACTTCCCGTCGGGCTGGGCGCGCCAGACAAAAAAGACCAGGCAGGCGGGGACTGCGAATGCGGCGCTCCAGGCAAGCGCGCGCCGCATGTCGGGCTGTCGTCGCAGCGTGCGTGCGATCCGCGGAAGGACGAGCGCGAAGAGGAGCAAAAGGTAGTAAGCCGCGACGATCCCGGGGCCGATCCGCCCGATCTCGAGCGACGCAAAGGGGATCGCCGCAGCCGCCCGCACCGCTGCAACGGTGTAGCTCAGGAAGAGCCAGGGGACGGTGGCCACCGCCTGCCCGAAAGGCTGCCAGGCTGCACCGGCAAGGAGGGCCGCAATGCCGCCCGCCAGGATGGGCGGCTGGACCGGGAGGACCAGGGCGTTTGCCAGCAGCGACACGGGTGACAGGCTGCCGAAATAGTGCAGGATCAACGGCAGCACGGCGGCCTGTGCGGCGACCGTAACGATCAGGGTGCCGTCCAACACTCCGGTCCAGCGCCGCGTCTCACCTGGCGGCAGGCGCCGGCGGAGAGCCGCCGCGACCGCGTTGCTGAGGGGCCGGCTGAGGAGAATCAGGCCCAGGCTCGTCATAAAGCTCAATTGGAACCCGATGTCCCACAGGGTCAGTGGGTTAAGAGCGAGCATGACGAGCCCCGCCGCGCACAAGGAGACATAGGCGGTGCCGCGGCGGCCGAAGAACACCGCACCGAGCCCGAGCAGGCCCATCACACCGGCGCGCAGCGCGGGCGGATCGGCGCCGACCAGGAGCACGTACAGCAGCACGAGCGGCGCGGCCGCCAGGGCCGCCCGGCGCCGCGAGAGCACTCGGCCCAGTGCCGCCACCAGCGCGCCGGCCAGCAGCGCAATGTTGCTGCCCGAGATGACGATCAGGTGGGTCGTGCCCGTCGCCTTGAAGGCCGCATTCACCTCGGTCGAGATGCCGCCCTCGATGCCGAGCACCATGCCATTGGTCAGGCTCGCGGCCGGGTCGGGCATGATCCGGCCGGTGACCCCCGCCCCGCGGCTCCTTATACCGTACAGGGCCCGCCAGAACGCCTGGCCACCGCCCGAAGCCAGCCGTGCAACCTGTGGGCGCCGGACGAGCGTGTGGATGCCGCGGGCAGCGAGGAAGCGGCGGTAGTCGAACTCGTCCGAGACGGGCGGCTCGAGCAAGAGCCCGTCGACCCGCAGCCGGTCGCCATAAGCATAGACGGGGTAGCGGGGCGCCTCGACCAGAGCCGTCCCCGAAACGGCAAGTTCCTGTCCGGCCACCAGCAGCCGCTCGACGGCCAGCTGGTAACGCGTGCCCTTGTCCTGCACGTCGGGGAACCCCACGACTTCGCCTTCGAGCGTCGCCCGCACGCCCGCCTCAGACTGGTAGTAAGCCAGGTCGTGCGCCGACCAGCAGCGCTCGAACGGGTCCGCCGTGTAGCGCCAGAGGCCCAGGATGACGAAGAGCGCGATCGCGGCGGCCAGCGCACCGGGGGCGTGACGGCGCAAGAGGATTAGTAAAGCGAAAACGGATGCCACGAGCGAGGGAAAAAGCCAGCCGGGCACAGCGCAGGCGAGGACACCCTCCGACCGAAGGACGTGACCGGCGAGGATGCCGACAGTGAAGCCAACCGCGAGATAAACGAGGGCCATGGCAAGGGGGCGACGCTGCCGCGTTGACGTGCCACGCCAAGCCATTTTACCGCCAGTTGAAAGGCGCTACAAGAGGCGCTATACTACGCTGGTTGTTGCTAACCACTAAGAACCGAAGAAATGAAGGATCACAAAGTCTCGATAGCTTTACCACTTCGCGATGCTTTGATTCTTCATGTGAACATAGCCCACATCTGGAGACCACCTATGTCCGACGACGGCAGCTACATCCCCAAGGTCCATCGCGTTCATATGATGCTGGGCGCCTACCCGATCCTCGGCGACGTGATGCGCGAGCGCATGCGTGAGGAACTGTTCCGCCGCGGCATTGTCACCCGCAAGCGCTTCGAGGATGAGGTCCGCGAGCGGGCCGTCGCTTCGCAGCGCCGCGAAGGGGTGCTCAACCCCTACCAGGACGAACCGTCTGACGTCTGGGAGCGCCGCCTGACGAAAATCCGCGATAACCTGACCGAGTTCTATTGGGCCTACAACCTCAGCCCACAGCTCTTCGAAGAGCTGGCCGGCGAGGTACTGAACCAGCGGCCGACTGCGGAGAAGGCGCTGACGTTCAACCCCGAAATGGCCTCGATGGAAATCCTGTTTCAGCAGATGGAGAACTATACGAAGCTTTCGCCCGGCGAGCAAGCCGCGCGCGGCATAACATGCAGGAGACCAAGGTTGTCCTCATCAAGGCCCTGATCAGCGACGAACTGGATTTCGTGCGGGTGGCGAAGGAATACCTGAGCTACGAAGACCTGGTGTCGATTCGCAACCACCGGGTCGGTCGCGGCAAGATCGGGGGTAAGGCGGCCGGCCTGGTGCTCGCCTGGAAGATCTTGCAGGTCACGCTCGACCGTTTCTGCGACACATGCCAGCACATCGACCTGGTGATGCCGGAAACGTACTTCGTCGGCGCGGACGTCAGCTACGAATTCCTCGAGGTGAACGACCTGGTCCGCTATTTGAACCAGAAGTACAAAAGCATGGACCAGATCGAGGGCGACTACCCCGAAGTCCAGGCGGCCTACGGTCGCGGGCGCTTCCCGACCGACGTCATCGACCGCCTGACGGGCGTCCTTAACGAGGTCGGCCCACGACCCATGATCGTGCGGTCGTCCAGCCTGCTCGAAGATAATTTCGGCTTGTCGTTCGCGGGCATGTACGAGAGCATCTTCTGCCCCAACCAGGGCACGCCCCAGGAGAACCTGGACGCGCTCCTCAAGGCTATCGCGCGGGTCTACGCCAGCGTCTATAACCCCGACGTTCTGCTCTATCGCAAACAGCAGAAGGTGCTGGACTTCGACGAGCGCATGGCGATTCTGCTGCAAGTAGTTCAGGGCGAGCGCTATCGTGACCTTTACTTCCCCGCGGCTGCGGGCGTGGCCTACAGCCGCAACCCGTTTGTCTGGAACCCGAAGCTGCGCCGGGAGGACGGCTTCACGCGGCTGGTCGTCGGCCTGGGCACCCGGGCCGTCGATCGGGTGGGCGAGGACTACCCGCGCATGGTCGCACTCAGCCACCCGAACCTGCGACCGGAAGCCGGCGCGAAAGACATCAAGTACTACTCGCAGTATTACATGGACGTGATTAACCTGACGACCAACCGGATCGAAACCCTGCCCGTACAGGAAGTGCTGGGCAGCGATTACCCCGGCCTGCGGCTGCTCGCATCGCTCGACAACGGCGACTACGTCAGCCCGATGGTCTCCATCGACCGCAGCCTCGATCCCCGCTCGCTCGTCATTACTATGGAGTCGCTGCTGACGCAGACCAGGTTTGCGAGCGACCTGAAAACCGTGCTGAAGGCGCTCGAGTTCAGTTACAGCCACCCGGTCGACATCGAATTCACCGTGGAGATCGGCCAGGAGTATCCCAAGCCGTCCGTCAAGCTGCACCTGTTGCAGTGCCGGCCGCACAGTAACCCGAACGAGAACGAACGGGTGACCATCCCCGACCGGATTCCCGAGCAGGACATCATTTTTGCCACCACCCAGCTCGTGCCCACCGGCCTGGTGCGTCAAATCGCCTACGTCGTCTACGCGGAGCCGGAGATGTACGCCGCCGCCAATCCAAGCCAGAAACTCGAGCTGGCGCGGCTGATCGGCCGGATCAACCAGCGGCTGGAAGGCAAGACGTTTATCCTGATGGGACCGGGCCGGTGGGGCAGCTCGAATCCGGACCTGGGGCTAAAGGTGGGCTACGCCGACTTCTATAACACCCGAGCGCTTGTAGAGATCGGCTGGGGCAAGGGCAAGAACCGGCCCACGCTCTCATACGGGACGCACTTCTTCCAGGACCTTGTGGAATCGCACATCTACCCGTTAGCCGTGTTCCCGGGCGAAGCGGGCAATCCCTTCAAGGCCAGTTTCTTCGCCGGCGCGCTCAATGCGCTGCCGGCGCTCTTGCCCGGCGATTCGGCGTGGAGCGACTACGTCAAGGTCATCGATGTGCCGGCCACGACGGGCGGCCGGCTGCTCGAGCTCGTCATGAGCGGCGACGAAGGGCGCGCGGTGGCCTACTTGGGCTGACGCGGCGGCAAGCCGGTCACCGGGAGCAGGGCCGCCAACACCTTTCGTTCGTCGCTCAGGTCGCCGACGACGCTGGTGCGCGCGCCCGGCGCCAGGCGTACTAGCGTCGGCGTCACCAGGACGTTGTCGCTCAGCGCACGCAGCGGCTCTCTGAGGACGTCGACGATTTCCAGGCGGTAGCGGTCTCCGAAGTGCGCGGCGCAGAGCGCCCGCAGATTCTCGACTGCCCGCATCGAATTAGGCGCCACGCCCGTGATGTAGAGCCGCACGACCAACTCGCCTTCCTCAAGGCCGTCCGCGGGCGGTGAGGGATCCACGGGCCTCATGACGGCCTCACCGCGTCGCTGCGCCGACGGCGCAGCTTCTCCGTCTCCTCTGCTTTGCCGGCGCTGCTGCTCAGGTCATGCTCCCGCTCCAGTTGGCTGAGCTCCGCGGCGCGCGCCTCAGCCTCGCGGCTGAGCACTTCGATGCGTGCATTTGCCTCGATGACCGCTAGCTCGAGTCTCGCGACGTTTGCGCTCGAGCTCAGACTGCCGTCGTATGCCCTCGTTTCGTTCCTGCAGCTCGCGCTCCCAGCGCAGCGTGCCCATCAAGACCGCGCCGCCGACTGAATAGACGTCTGACAGGGTGATGCCCTCGCCGGTCAAAATCAGCTCGCGCACCTGGTTCGAATGACTCGTGCCGCGCGACTTGATGATCGTGAGCGCCCGGTTGCGTTCGCCACCTTGGACGAGATAGGAAAGGTGGATCCATGTGTCGGCAATCGTGGAGATCGCGAGCGGCGAACTCTCCTGCGACGGGTCCGAGCCCTCCAGCAAGCTCGTAAACACGGAAGTGATCCCGGAGGCTTTTGTCAGCGCCAGGAGGCGGCTGGCAACGCTCAGCGCATTCAGATGCCCTCCCGCCTTGATCATCGCCGATAACGGATCGACCACGAGGCAGCGGGGCTCGTGATTGCGGATGATGTTGCGGAGCTGGATCAGGTGTTCCTCGGCCGTACCCGTTTCCGTCCGGTCCGCATACAGGCAGAGCAGGCCGCTGTCGACGTATTGCTGCAGCTCCACGTTGATCGAAGCCATGTTGCGCACGATTTCGGCAGTTGCCTCGTCGAAGCTGATTAGCACGGTGCGCTCGCCCCGGGCGCATGCCGCGGCCGCAAAGCATGCGGCGAGCGATGACTTCGCCGTCCCCGGCGCCCCGGTGATTAGCACGCTCGTCCCCCGCAGGTATCCGCCGCCGAACATGGTGTCCAGTCGCTCGACCCCGGTCGAAATCCGCTCGGTCGACACCTGCACTTCGGGCGCGTCCATCCCGAACGCGGCAACCTCGATCCCCGTTTGGCCGATGACGAAAGGAAACTCATTGCCCCGGAAGCTAGAGCCGCGGTATTTCAAGACGCGGAGCTCGCGCAGGGCCACACGCTCCGTCATCGCGCGTTGCCAGCTGCACGGTGCAGTCCGTCGTATACTGGATGAAGCCGAAGCGCTGCGTGTCGGGCGAGGTCAGAGGGTCGCCCCGGGTGGTGATGATGCCAGTCAGCCCGGTGCGATTCAGCCACTCGTGCAGCCGGTAGATCTCCTGCCGCTCACTCAGCGGATCGTTCATCAGCGTGAGCAGCACGTCGATCGAGTCGAACACGACGCGCCGTGCGCCCATCTCGCTGCGCCTTGGCGTCGAGGCTCGCCAGCATCCCTGCCAGGTCGAACGGACCGGCGCGAACGGTGTCCACCGACATCCGCGCATCCAGAAAGAAAAGCCGGTTCTTCGCCAGCTCGTCCAGGTCCCAGCCGAACGAGGCCGCATTCGTGATGATCTGCTCCGAGTTCTCCTCGAACGCGACGAAGATACCCGGCTCCTGCCACTGCCTGGCGCCGTTCACCAGCGTCTGCAGCGCGAAGACCGTCTTGCCGCTCCCCGGTGCGCCGATAATGAGCGAGGTCCGGCCCCGCGGCAGCCCCCCGAACGTAATCTCATCGAACCCCTCGATGCCGGTCGGCGCTTTTTCGAATTCGTGCATGCAGCGCACCTCTCTATTGGCGGCCCCCGTTGGCACACGGCGGCTGATGCGGTGAAGTGTCGGTATCACCAGCGAATGGAACGAAGACCGTAACGCGGGTCCCTTGCCCGGGGCCGGTGTCGAGGTCAAACCGGGCGCCCAACTCCAGTGCCCGTTCGCGCATGGACTGCAAGCCGTAGTGCCCCGGCCGCAGGTGTCCCGGCTCAAACCCGATCCCGTCGTCCGCGATCTCCAGCCGCAATCCCCCCTGCACTGCGGCAAGCCGGAGGCCCACCTGATTGGCCCGCGCGTGCTTCAACGCATTGTGCAGCGCCTCGCGCGCGATTCCGTACAGGGCTTCCTTGCAGGCCGCCCCCAAGGCCGGCTCCTCGCAGAGACTCGTGGTCACCGCCAGGCCGTGTCGCTGCCGCAGAAACTGCGCTCGCTCGAGCAGCGCGTTGACAAGCCCGTTGCGCTTAATCGAATCGTCGCGAAGGTCAAACAACAAGGCTCGCA
Source organism: uncultured Chloroflexia bacterium (assembly GCA_963810095.1). Taxonomy (GTDB): domain Bacteria; phylum Chloroflexota; class Anaerolineae; order CG2-30-64-16; family CG2-30-64-16; genus JALOOB01. The sequence continues at coordinate 967,762 of CAWEMM010000006.1, forward strand.
AATCGGCTTGCGCCGCGCCGGTAAGAACCTGGACGTTGTCCAGGGCGCGTTCGACCCGGCCGAGGTCCTTGTGGAGGTTCGCCTTGCCCGCCGTGACGGCCAGGATGATCGCATACAGGGCCTGGGATACCGAGTCGTGCAGGTCCCGTGCCAGGCGATTGCGCTCCTGGAGCGCGGCGGCCTGGCGTACCTGCTCGTACAGATGCACCCGCTCGAGCACGGCCGCACTTTGTTGGGCGAGCACCAGCATGAACGCCCGGTCGGCGATCGGCAAGGGCTGCGGAACGTCGAACCGGAAGCCCAACACACCCAGCACCCGACCCTCCGCAATCAACGGGATCACCGCCAAGGCCCCGGCCTCGCTCCACCCGGGAGTCGCCCACGACGCGTACCGCCCGCGCAGGTCGCCCGGCGTCTCAATCCACAGCGATTGCGCCGTGGCTGCGACCTCTCCGAACGGCGACGAGTCGTCGAGCGCGACCGGCCCCATGGGGGGGCCGTCGCCCCCCGGTACGACGACCGGCTCGAGGGTCCCGCCATCGACCACCAGCAGCATCACGCCGGCGTCGGCCCCCAGCGCCGGCAGCGCCTGATCGATGACCACATGAGCGGCCTGCGACTGGGTCGAGTGCAACCGACAACGTCGTATTGATTGCGTAGAGCCGGGTGGTCCGCTCGGCCGACCAAATGAGGGTGTCCGCTTCGGGCGGGCCGGCGAGGGGTGGCTGGCCGGTCGGACCCTCGCCAAGCTCCGTCGCGCTCAGCCGTTCCTCGAGCTGGGCGAGGGTCGCACGCAAGACGCGCAATGTCCTCGGCAGCCATAGAGCGCGGGGCCTCGCTCGAGGCGCCAAGTGCATCGTACAGCGCGAGTGCTTGCGCGTTGAGGGCGCCGACCTGGCGGCGGATCGAATCCTGATCCACGACAAATCCCAACAAACTTTAGCGATAGCTATCGACAACCACTTTTCCACAGTGTATGCGCGCCGCGAGTGAAATGCAAGGGGCATTTGCGGTATACTAGCGCTTACGGGATCTTCGAGCTCCGAGCACAGTAGGATGTGGGGACAATGGGACAGACTGTCGAACTTACGCTGGATGCCATCGCCCACGGCGGCGAGGCCATCGGCAGGTATGCCGGCAAGAGCATTTTCGTGCCTTACGCCATACCGGGCGAGCAGGTGCAAGTGGAAATCGTCGAAGAAAAGGAACGCTGGGGCCGCGCCCGCCTGCTGAAGGTCCTGCGCGCCAGCCCGGATCGGGTCGAACCGCCCTGCCCTTACTTCGGGCCCGACAAGTGCGGCGGCTGCCAGTGGCAGCACATCGCCTACCCCCGGCAGGCCGAGCTGAAACAGGCGATCGTGGCCGATCAACTCCGCCGGCTCGGCCGCATTGGGCAGCCGAACGTCGCAGACACGGTCGCGCTCGGCCGACCCGGAAGCCGGGGGGGACGAGGTCGCCTACCTGGCGTATGGCTACCGCAACCAGATCGAGTTTGCGGTTGCTGGCGGGCAGACCGCCCTTCGCCGCACCGACGGTCACTCACCCATTCCGGTCGACTTCTGCCTGCTGGTCGACGACCGCATCGACCAACTCCACACCGCGCTTCAGGTCGACTATCCTGAGCTGTCCGCCATCCGGATTCGGGCCGGCGAGAGCACGGACGACGCCCTGGTTCTGTTCGACGTCGGGGCCGGACCCTCTGCCGCGGACGCGCCCGAGATCGAGATTCGACCTGCCGGCCGCGGTGGCGCTGCGCGGCGAACGCGGCGTCCAGCCGCTCATCGGCGACCCGTTCGTCTCGGAAACGATCAACGGCTTCTCCTATCGTATCTCAGCCCTGAGCTACTTCCCACCCAACAGCGCGGGAGCCGCGGCGCTGGTCGACGTGGTGCTCGGGTACGCGAATGTTCGGCCGGGCGACGCAGTTCTCGACGCGTATTGCAGCGTTGGGCTCTTCTCCATCCCGCTGGCAGATGCGGGCGCGGCCGTGACGGGCGTCGAATCGAACGCGGCGGCGTGCGAGGACTTCGCAGCCAACGCGGCCGCGCTGCCCCGAGCGCGCCAACCTCGAGCTGCACGAAGGCACGGTGGAAGAGGTGTTGCCCATCCTCGCCGCCGCAGAACAGCGCTTCCAGGTCGTCATCCTCGACCCGCCGCGCACCGGGGCCGGCCCCGACGTCCTGCGCCTGATTGCCGGCCTCGAGCCGCTGCGGGTGGTCTATGTCGCAAGCGACCCCGCCAGCCTGGCCCGCGACGGGCTGCACCTGACTGCGCTGGGCTATCACCTCGTCGAGGCCCAACCCATCGACCTTCAGCCGCAGACCTTCCGCGTCGACACGGTCGCGCTCTGGGAACGCTAGAGCATTGGACGCAGACTTAACCGCTCGAACAGATTAATCCTTGCTTGAAGAATCATGCGGATCAGTTGGATCAGTTCAATCTGCGTCCTGTTCCCCGACTCGTGGAATCACAGGCGTTATTTGCCGCCCCCCTCCGACCGTGGTATACTCCGTTCCGTTAACTGACTGAAACACTCGCCCCGGTATTCCAGCGGTGTTCCGGTTACATTCATCAAGGAGTGTTCCGATGGGTCTTTCGACGATTGAGAAAAATGCCATCATCCAGGAATACCACGTGCACGCCAGTGATACGGGGTCCCCTGAGGTGCAGGTGGCCATCCTCACGACGCGCATCAACGCGCTGATTGATCACTTGAAGACGCACAAGCACGATCAGTCTTCGCGGCGTGGTCTGTTGAAGCTGGTCGGCCAACGGCGCCGGCATCTGGCGTATTTGAGCAGCAAGAATCCGGACCGCTACCAGGAGCTGATTCAGCGCCTGGGCCTGCGCAAGTAATTGCTGCATAAGCAGCGGGCAAGGCAAAGGTTCTGAACGTAGATCGTAAGCGTTCCCATTGACGAGTAGATGCGACTTGTCGTATCTGCTCGTTTGTCGTTAAGCTTAGTCCGGTGCTCGGGCGGGGCTCAGCCTTGCCCCGGCGCCCTGGCAGACCGTGCCGGAAGGCGCAGGAATTGGGGAGTGAGGCGGAACACGGCGTTCCGAAGCACTCCCCAGTCCCTGAACCTCTCCGGCTGATATCATCCAGGAGAAGCGCGCCTTGCCTTCTCCATTTACGGCAACCCCTGGGGTCCCAGGGGGCCCCTGGCGTACCCAGGGGGCGTCCTGGCACGGCCAGGAGAGAGGTTCCAGTCCTAGATGCAACAGTATTCATACACTACCACGATTGGCGGCCGCGACATCACGATCGAGAGCGGCACGTGGGCCAAGCTCGCGGCCGGCTCCGTGACCGTCCGCTCGGGCGACTCGGTCTTGCTCGGCACCGTGACGTCGGCCGGCCCCGCGAGGGCGGCGACTTCTTCCCGCTCAGCGTCGACTTTGAGGAAAGGCTCTACGCCGCAGGCCGTATTCCCGGCAGCTTCCAGCGCCGCGAGTCCCGGCCCTCCGACCAGGCCATCCTGACCTCCCGCTTGATCGACCGGCCGCTCCGCCCGCTGTTCGCCAAGGGCTTCCTGAACGAAGTGCAGGTCATCATCACGGCCCTGGCGCGCGATCCCGAGCTGCACCTCGACATCCTGGCCATCATCGCCGCCAGCGCGGCCGTCACCATTTCGGACATCCCCTGGGAAGGCCCGATCGGTGCAGTCCGCGTCGGCTTCATCGACGGCGCGTTCGTCATCAACCCGACCGTCGACCAGATGAACTCCTCCACCCTTGACCTGCGCATGGCGGGCACCAAGGACGCCATCCTGATGGTCGAGGCGGGCGCGGACGAGCTGCCCGAAGACCTGATGCTGGAAGCACTGCGGACCGGCTGGGAAGCGATGCAGCCCATCATCGAGCTCCAGGAGAAGATGCGCGCGGAGATCGGCAAGCCGAAGTACGAGTACGCGCCCATCCTGGCCGATGCCGCCGCGCAGACCGCCGTCACCGGTTGGATCGGCGGCCGCATGGCCGAGATCTTCGCCACGCCGCTGAAGAAGCAGGAACAGAACGCAGCCATGAAGGCGCTGCGCACCGAGCTGCTGGCCGCGTTGGGCGAGCAGCACGATCCCAAGGCCCTCGCCATGGCGTTCGACAACGTCGAAAAGAAGGTCGTGCGCGAAAACATCCTCGGTCGCGGGGTCCGTCCCGACAATCGCGGCACGAAAGAGATCCGGCCCATCGACGTGCAGGTAGGCGTTCTGCCGCGCGTCCACGGCAGCGGACTCTTCACCCGCGGCGAGACCCAGGTCCTGACCGTCGCCACGTTGGGCACGCCCGGCGACGCGCAGAAGCTGGACACCCTCGGGATGGAAGAATCCAAGCGCTACATGCACCACTACAATTTCCCGCCCTTCTCCACGGGCGAGGTGGCCCCGAACCGCGGCCCCAAACGCCGCGAGATCGGCCACGGTGCACTGGCCGAGCGCGCGCTCGAGCCCATGATCCCCGCGCAGGAGTCCTTTGCGTACACGCTGCGCCTGGTCTCTGAAGCCATCTCATCCAACGGCTCGACGTCAATGGCCTCCGTCTGCGGCAGCACGCTGGCGCTCATGGATGCCGGCGTTCCGATCAAGGCGCCGGTGGCCGGCATCGCGATGGGCCTGATTACCGATGGCGACGTCAGCGCGGCGAACCTGCGCTACGCGATCCTGAGCGATATCCAGGGCCTCGAAGATCACCTGGGCGACATGGACTTCAAGGTGGCGGGCACCGAGCACGGCATCACCGCGCTCCAGATGGACATCAAGATCCACGGCCTGACGCAGAAGATCCTGGAAGAGGCGATGGCCCAGGCGCGCGAAGGCCGCCTGTTCATCCTCGGCAAGATGCTCGACGTGCTGCCCGCGCCGCGCAAGTCGCTCTCGGTCCATGCGCCCCGTATCATCACGGTGCACATCGACCCCGAGAAGATCGGCAAGGTGATTGGCCCCGGCGGCAAGATGATCCGCAGCCTGCAAGAGCAGTACAGCGTGAAGATCGACATCGAGGACGACGGCTCGGTCTTCATCTCGGGTGCGGAAGGCCAGGGCGCCGAAATGGCAGCTTCGGAAATCGAAAAGATGACCGAGGAAATCAAGATCGGCCGCATCTACACGGGCAAGGTCGTGCGCATCGAGTCCTACGGCGCCTTTGTCGAAATTGCGCCCGGCCAGGATGGTATGGTACATATTAGCCAGCTCGCTGACTACCGTGTGCCGAGCGTCGAAGATGTGGTGAAGCTTGACGATGAGATCACCGTCATGGTGACCGACATCGATCCTGCCGGCAAGATACGCCTCAGCCGCCAGGCCGTCCTCGAAGGCTGGACCCCCGAAGAAGCCCGCGAACGCGATCGCGGCTCGGGCGGCGGCGGCCGGGGTGGCCCGGGCGGTGGTGACCGCGGCCCGCGCGGCGGTGGCGACCGTGGTGGTGACCGTGGGCGCGGCGGCGATCGCGGCGGATATCGCGGCCCCCGCAACTAGGCGAACGTGTGTGTGGCAGGGGCGACCTGTGGCCGTCCCTGCCAGGCAGAACAACCCGAATCCCTTTTGCGAGTGAGCACTAACAAGTGAGCACAAACGAGTGAGTCATGAACAATGACCTACCGGCGCTTCCCCAACCGGAAGCACCGAACCCAGGCGCGCCAGAGGCCGGCAGGCCCAAGGCACGCTCCGGCATAGGTGCCTGGTTGGGGTCCGCATTACGAGACGCAGCAGGAACCATCATTCCTGCAATCGTCATCGCACTCCTGATCCACGTCTTTCTGGCCCAGGCCACCCGGGTTTACGGCCAGAGCATGGAGCCCAACCTCCACACCAACGAGCGATTGGTGATCGAGAAGTTCAGCTACCACTTCCACGGCCCCCGGCGGGGCGACGTCGTGGTGCTGCGCGACCCGGGCGGCAGCCCCGAGCTGCTGATCAAGCGCGTCGTGGGCCTGCCGGGCGAGCGCGTAACCCTGGCCGACGGCCGGGTCTACATCGACGGGAAGCCACTCGACGAGCCGTATCTGAATCAGTCGACCAATGGCGGGGGCCGCTCGTGGGTCGTGCCGCCCTTGTCCGTGTTCGTGATGGGCGACAACCGGTCCGCCAGCCGTGACTCGCGCATCTTCGGTACGGTGGCGCTGGAGGAGCTGGTGGGCAGAGCCTTGTTCCGCTATTGGCCCTTGGGCGAGGTCGGGCCCGTTCCGTAACGACCGCTAGCAATGAATGTTCCACTAACTCGAGGACCCGGCCTGTCAGCAGGCCGGGTCCTTCTTTTTTCCCGCCCCTCCCTGCGATTAGCAACTCGCAGTTCGGATGCACGTATACAGAGACAACTGAGCATCAGGATGCGATACGACCCGTGGGCAAAGGAGTGCCAACCATGCAGCAGGTAATGCCAAAGAAAATCGGCGTGAAATATCTGATGGGCAGCGGCGACAAGATCATGTTGCTCACGCTGCCGTTCCTCGTCGTCGGCCTGATCTTCAATATCCTGTATCCTTCCTTCTTCAGCGTGGGCGGCCCGTCCACCGCGTTGAAGGTGCTCTCCATCGTCGTCCTGGTTCCCGGGGTCGTCATTTGGCTGTGGTCGGTCGTTCTGATCCTGACACGCGTGTCTCGCGGCGAACTGATCACCACCGGTCCGTATGCCCTGGTCAAGCACCCGCTGTACACGAGCGTGAGCCTGCTGGTGCTGCCGTGGGCCGGCTTTCTACTCAACACCTGGTTGGGCCTCCTGCTCGGGATAGTGCTCTACCTGGCCGCGAGAAGGTACGCGCCGGAAGAGGAACGGGCCCTCGCGATCACGTTCGGTGCCAAATGGTATAAGTACAGCGCCCAGGTCAAAGTACCGTGGCTTTGAGAGCCTAGCGCCGTCCAGCGAGGGTGTTGCGGCAAGGAGTTAGTATGATGACTGTCCCCACGTCGTCTGTCGGGGGGTCTTACGCGGCGATCGAGGCCTATGTGAAGCAGCAGATGCGCCGGCTGAACCTGCCCGGCGCCGCGCTGGCGATCGTCGAAGGGGACTGCATCACCCATGTGGAAGGCTTCGGCCGCGCCCGCCCTGACGGCCGGCCACCGGCCCCGCAGACACCCTTCGGCATCGGGTCGACCACCAAGTCCGTCACTGCGCTGGCCGTCATGCAACTCGTCGAAGCGGGCATGGTCGACCTCGACGCGCCGGTGCAGCATTACCTGCCTTGGTTCCAGACGGCCGACCGCGTTACCTCCGCCCACATCACCGTGCGCCACCTGCTCAACCAGACCAGCGGACTGCCGTTGGGAGCGGGGTGGGCAGCACTGGCAGACTTGGACGCTCGGCCCGGCGCGGCCGAGCGACAGGCGCGCGCCCTCGCTGCGATCCGGCCTCACGGCCCTCCCGGGGCGAAGTTCGAATACAGCAACCTGAACTACAACCTGCTGGGCCTGGTGATCGAGGCAGTCGCCGGTCAATCCTACGCTGCCTACCTCGAAGACCACATCTTCGGCCCACTCGGCATGGCTCACAGCCATTCCTCCAGGGTCGCGGCCAGGCACGACGACATGGCGGTGGGCCACCTGTCCTGGTTCGGCGTTCCGATCCCCGCGCCCAACCTGTCCGACGCGAGCGGCTGCCTGGCCTCCGGGCAGCTCCTTGCGAGCGCGGAGGACATGGCCCGCTATCTCATCGCACACCTCAACGGGGGCCGCTGCGGCCCGGCGCAGATTCTTTCGCCGGCCGGCATGGCCGAACTCCATCGCCCCGCGGTCGACGCGGGCACATTGTTCGTCAAAGAGCAGTATGCGATGGGCTGGTTTGTCGAGTCGCGAGGCGACATCACGCTTCTGTCGCACACAGGCATGGTGCCCGACTTCTTCACCTACATGGCCTTGCTTCCCGAACAAAAGCGGGGGGTGGTTCTGCTGCTCAACGTCGACCACTTCACGATGCAGCTCACGATGGCGGAAGTGGGCGCGGGGCTCGCCATGTTGCTCGCGGGCCAGCCGCCCCCGCCCATCCGGCTCGGCGCGATTCCCTGGGCGGTGCGCGGCCTGCCGCTCATCCCGCTCCTGCAGGTGGCCGGCATCGTCGCGACCGTGGGCCTCGTGCGCGGGTGGCGGATGGATCCATTGCGCCGCCCAAGCCGCGGGCGCCTGTGGGGGCAGCACGTCCTGCTCCCGCTGCTGCCCAACGTGCTGCTCGCCTCAGGCGCGGCCTGGTTGTTCCGCAGCCGGCTGTTCGGCTTCATGCGCCTCTTCGCACCCGACGTCACGGCGACCGCGCTGCTGTCTGGCGGCATCGCCGGCCTATGGGCCATCCTGCGCACCGGGCTCGTGGTGCGCGCCGCAACCGCCCGTAAGACGGAGGAGGTCCGATGAGGTCGCCTGCTCAAGTTCGCCCCTATCAGATCGTCGATATCCCCCGGGCGCGCCAGATCGTCGTCAGCTTCCTGGACCTGAGTTCCGGAGGCCACTACATTTACGGACTGGTCGAAGTAGATGTTACGCTGGCGCGCCGCCGCCTGGCCTCCTATCAGGCCCAGACGGGCGAGCACCTGTCCTTCACCGGCTACCTGATTTTTTGTCTCGCCCAGGCTGTCGACGAGAACAAGGCGGTGCAGGCCTACCGGAAGGGCCACAAGCAGCTCGTGGTGTTCGACGATGTGGACGTGGGCATCATGGTCGAGCACGAGTTCGGCGCGGCGCCCGCCGCCGCCCAGCCCGGCGTGCCCGGCTCAAGCGAGTCGCGCGCGCCGATCGGACATGTTATCAAGCGCGCCAACCACAAGACGTACATGGAGATTCATCGGGAGATCCGCTCGCTGCAAACGCAAACACCGCAGCGCAAGGACATGCCGTCGTGGATGAAGTTTACGCTGGGGCTGCCCGGCCCGCTCCAGAAGGGGCTCGTCGCCCTGGCCGGGGCCGCCATGCACCGAGACCCGGCCGGGATGTGGGTGCCCATGGCGGGCACCGTCGGCGTCACCTCGGTCGGCATGTTCGGCAAGAGCAGCGGCTGGGGGTTGAGCGCGCCGAACGGGCACAACCTGGCATTGACCGTTGGCGGCATCGCCCGCAAGCCGGCCGTCGTCGGCGACCGCGTCGAGCCCCGCGAGCTTCTGAGCCTGACGCTGGCATTCAACCACGACGTCGTCGACGGTGCGCCGGCCGCCCGCTTTACCCGGCGCCTGATCGAGTTGATCGAAGGCGGGTGCGGGCTCGAGATGATCGGACCCGATTCACCCGGCGAGCGGATTCACGCCTAAATGTCGCTTGTGGTAATATCGCGGCCATGAACACGGGCACGCGTTGGAATCCATTTACGAAGCAATTAGTCGTCGTGGCTTTGCTCGTCGGCGCCGTGTTCGTCCTGTTCCGCGTCAGCGAGATCATTCCCCCGCTCATCATTGCGCTGTTCCTGTCTTACCTGATTGCAACCGTCATCCCCTGGCTCCAGCGCAACACCGGCTGGTCACGCGGCGCCGCCGCGATCATCATAGAGCTTTTCGTCGTGCTTCTGGTGTTCACCCTGCCCGCCCTCATCATGCCCTGGCTGATCAACGCGGTGACGGGCTTCGCCACGACCTTCGGCAAGGTCGTCAACGAGTTGCTGAGCGTCACGCCCAAGCCGATCGAAATCACGCCCAAGCTCATCATCAACCTGGGCCCGTTCTACCAGCCGATTAACCAGTGGCTGCGCGGCGTGGTGGGGCCCGAGATCGGCAACCTGCAGAACCTGCTCAATCTGCAGGACCTGCAGGGGTTCCTCACGCCTTTTGCCAGCGGCGTCACCACGGTCCTCAAAGGCGCGGTCAGCGGCATCATCTGGTTCTTCTTCATCCTCGTCGTCGCCTTTTACGTCTCTCGGGACGGCGAACGGTTCGGCCGGTTCGTGTCCGAGCGCGTGCCAGACGACTGGCGTCCCGAGTTCGGCCGGCTCTGGCGTGAGCTTGCGCTCATTTGGGACTCGTTCGTGCGCGGCCAGTTGCTCCTCGCGCTGATCGTGGGCGTGGTCGTCTGGATCTCGATGACGATCCTGGGCATCGCCAACGCCCCGGTTCTCGGCCTCATCTCTGCCGTGCTCGAATTCGTCCCTTCGATCGGCCCGGTGCTGGCGGCCGTGCCCGGCGTGCTGATTGCGCTTGTGCTAGGCTCCACCTGGATTCCGCTGCCCAACACGTGGTTTGCAGTGCTCGTCGGCTTCGTCTATTTCCTCATCCAGCAAGTCGAAAACCTCTACCTCCTCCCCCGCGTCGTCGGCGCGCGCATCCGTTTGCACCCGGTTGTCGTGATCGTCGGCGCCCTTGCCGGGAATGCAATCGCCGGCATCCTGGGCATCCTGCTCGCAGCTCCCACCATCGCATGCGCCCGCGTGCTGGGCGGCTATGCGCTGAGAAAACTGTTCGACCAGGAGCCCTTCGCCGAGCCGGAGACCCCCGACCTGCGCCTGATTTGGGGTGAGCTGGTGCAGAAACGCGAGATCGCGGCCATCCTGTTCGACATCGACGGGACGCTGGTGGAGAGCGACGACTATGTGGCCCGCTGGGTGTCGGATTCGCTGCGGGTGGGCGGCAGGCTGATGCCCGAGGCGCGCCGGGTCCAGCTTGCGCGGCGGAGCGTGATGGCGCTCGAGGGCCCAACGAACCTGGCAGTGAGCCTCCTCGACACAGTCGGCCTGGACGAGCCGGCCTTCCGGTTGCGCCGATGGATGCGGCGCGCGACGGGCGTGGCCGAAGCCGGTGGGTGCGCGTGCGTCGACGGCACTGCGGAAGCCCTGCGCGTGATGCGCAGCCGCGGCTACCTGCTCGGCGTAGTGACGAACCGCAATCGGGACGAGGCGGATGCCATCCTTCAGGACGCGGGACTGCGTCCGCTGGTTGGCATCGTGATCACTCGGGAAGACAGCGCGCGCATGAAACCGCACCCCATGCCGGTGCTCATCGCGGCGGAGAAACTCGGCGTCAAGGCCGAACAGTGCATCATGGTGGGCGATACCAGCGTGGACATTCGGGCGGGGAAATCGGCGGGCAGCCTGGCAGTCGGAGTGCGTTGCGGTTTCGGCCAGGATGGCGACTTCCGTGAGGCCGACCTGGTGCTCGACAAGCCCGCGGACCTGACGGGGTGGCTGTAGGCCTGCGACTCAGACGAAAGAAACGGATCAGAAGCGGTTCAGAAACCAGGTTTTTGGCAAAGGCCTGGTTTCTTTGTGTCCTCGTGCCTTTGTGTTAACACTGGCTTCGCCTAGCTGGCAATCCGCAAGCGCTTCTCCACCCATCTCAATAAGAGCGCCAGCCCGATCGTCATGACAAGATAGAGGAATGCGACCACGTTATAAGTCTCGAAGAAACGAAACGTGCTCGCCGAGTAAACCTTCCCCAACTGCGTGATGTCCTGCACGCCCAGCACAGACACCAGCGACGAGTCCTTCAGCATCGCCACCAGGTCGTTGCCCAGCGGCGGCAGCACGTTGCGCACGGCCTGGGGCAGGATCACCGCCCGCATCGCCTGCCGGTAGCTCATGCCCAGCGAACGCGCCGCCTCCATCTGCCCCCGGCCGATCGACTGGATGCCGGCGCGGAAGATCTCGGCGAGGAAGGCGCTGTAGCCGATCGTCAGCGCAAGGATGGCGCGCGACGTGAAGTTGAGTTGCCGCACCTGAAAGTCGGCCAGGTGGTTGCCCAGGCCGGCGAGTGGCCCGACCCGGCCCAGCGCTCCGCCGAACGCATTGACCACCTCGGCCAGGCCCGGCGCGCCGACAAATGCGATGTAGTACAAGATGACCAGCATGGGGACGGCCCGGACGATCTCCACATAAAACTGGGAGACTTCCCGCGCCGCCCGGTTCTGCGACACCCGCATCAGCCCGAACACCAGCCCGACCAATAGGGCCAGCGTGTACGCGACGGCGGTCACATACACCGTGGTGATCACACCCTTGGACACCGCGTTCAAGATCACGCGGTAATCCGCATGGGTAAGCATGATCCACAGGAAGATCACGCCAAACAGCACCGCCGCCAGCAGCCAATACGGCAGCCGCGATAAACGATTGACAAACAGCATGTTACACCGAGGGATAATAGGACGCTGATCCGACTGATCGAACTGATTTACATGATCCGTTCGGGTAAGATCATGTGAGTCAGTTCGATCAGTTCAATCTGTGTCCTATTCTACTTCGCGTTAGCGTCGTAGAGGAAGAACCAGCGCGTGTTCAGGTGATTTACGAAGCCGTCGTCCTTCATTGTCTTGATCGCCGCGTTGAAGGGTGCGACCAGGTCCGACTTGGGCGTGAAGATGAAACCGAACTCCTCCGTGCCCAGCGGCTCGTCCAGCGACTTCAGCTTATCCGGGTTGGCCCCGATGTAGCCCTTCGACGACGCCGCGTCCATCAGCACCGTATCCACGTCGCCTGCCAGCAGCGCCTGCACCGCCGCCCCGAACGTCTCGAACAGCTTGATCCGCGGGTTGTTCTCCGTGCCGCCGAGCAGGTCTTGCGCCACGTAGAAGTTCGTCGTCCCCGCCTGCGACCCAATCAGCAGCTTGTCGTTCGCAGCAAACTCTTTCGAGGTCTTGAACCGGTCTTCGTCCGCCCGCACCAGCATGAACTGCTGCGACACCATGTACGGGTCCGAGAAGTCGACTTGCTTCTTGCGCTCGTCGTTGATCGTGATCCCGTCCATCCCCACGTCGAACTGCCCGCCCTTCACGGCGGGAATCATCGCATCCCACGAGGACGTTCCCCACTCCACAGTGCAATTCAGCCGCCGGCAAATCTCGTTGACCGCGTCGTACTCCCATCCCACTGCCTGGCCGGTCTTCGCATCCACAAAGTTCAGCGGCGTGTAGGCGTTCTCGGTCACCGCCTTGATCGTCCGCCCCTTCAGATCGGGCAACTGCTTGTAGACGTCGGCGCCGTTCGGATTGGCAAGGAAGAACCAGCGGTCGTTCAGGTAATCCAGGTAGCCGTCGGCCTTCATCTGGCCGATGGCCTGGTTGAAGGGTGCGACCAGGTCCGACTTGGGCGTAAAGATGAAGCCGAACTCCTCGGTGCCCAGCGGCTCGTCCAGCGACTTCAGCTTATCCGGGTTGGCCCCGACGTAACCCTTCGACGACGCCGCGTCCATCAGCACCGTATCCACGTCGCCTGCCAGCAGCGCCTGCACGGCCGCCCCGAACGTCTCGAACAGCTTGATCCGCGGGTTCTGCTCGTTCCCGTCCAGCACCTCGTACACTGCCGTGTAGAAGTTCGTCGTCCCCGCCTGCGACCCAATCAGCAGCTTGTCGTTCGCCTTGAACTCCGCCGCACTGTTGAACCGGCTCTCGTCTGCCCGCACCAGCATGAACTGCTGCGACACCATGTACGGGTCCGAGAAGTCTACTTCCTTCTTGCGCTCGTCGTTGATCGTGATCCCGTCCATCCCCACGTCAAACTGCCCGCCCTTGACCGCCGGGATCATCGCATCCCACGAGGACGTTCCCCACTCCACGGTGCAGTTCAGCCGCCGGCAAATCTCGTTGACCGCGTCGTATTCCCACCCAACCGCCTTGCCGGTCTTGGCATCCACGAAGTTTAGCGGTGTATAGGCGTTTTCGGTCACCGCCTTGATCGTCCGCCCCTTCAGATCGGGCAATCGCAACGTCTTCGCAGCCGCGCTGACATCATTGGCCGGGGCCTGAGCCGTCGCCGCGGCGGTGGCGCTGGCCGCGGGTGCGGCTGTCGCAGCCACGGCTGTGGCGGGTGCCGCTGTGGCAGCCACGGCTGAAGGCGCCTCCGTTGGCGCGGGCGCAGCGGTGGGCGCGCTGGTGGTGGCGGCGGGCGCTGGACCGCACGCGGACAAAACCAAGACCACCAGGGCCAGGATCGATACAACACGAAGGATGCGCTTGGACATACAGTCTCCTCACTGTGCTAATGTCAGGCGTCAACTTTGCTCGCGCGGACCCACGAACAGAGCGCTGCTGCCGCCAAATTGGGCGGGCGACACCAACACGATGGGAAGATTGTAGCGTAAGCCGAGACGGCGGGCAAGGGTCGCGGCTTCCCGATAGATGTTCTGAGTTCCGCCTGAGCACATGACATACTTGTTGAGTCAAAATGGCCGCTGTATCAAAAACGCCGAATGGGTGTACACTCACGTCGTGGGTCGAAGGAGGAGAGAATAGATCACATCCGCGGATAGGAGGGTTACGATGTCCCGATTTGTCTCGGTAGGTATTCGGTTCCTGGCGGTGCTGCCGCTCCTGCTGGCCGTCGTGCCTGGGGCGGTGGCCGCGGCCCCGGTGCCGCAAACGGCGGCCGGCGTCACTGCAACAAGCGCCCGCGTTGGCTCGGCTCAGCCCGATCTCGGCCCGACAGTCCTGGTCTTCGATCCGTCCATGCCGACGAGCGAAATTCAGGCCGCAGTCGACACCGTCGCCAACGAGATGGTCGACAATGAAATGGGTGCGCAGCGTTACGCGCTGCTGTTCAAGCCGGGCGTCTACGGCAGCACCGCGCAGCCGCTCATCGTCCGCGTCGGCTACTACACCGAGGTGGCCGGCCTCGGCGCCTCGCCCACCGACGTCACCATCAACGGCCACGTCGACGTCTACAACCGCTGCCTGGCCCCAGATAACTGCATCGCGCTCGTCAACTTCTGGCGCTCTGTGTCGAACCTGACGATCAATGTGATGGGGCTCGACGGCTGTCGGGCTTCCGGCAACTTCTGGGCCGTTTCGCAGGCGGCGCCGATGCGCCGGGTCAACATCACCGGGGGCAACCTCACCCTCATGGACTACTGCACCGCCGGCCCGCAGTACGCCAGCGGCGGCTACATTGCCGACTCGCAGACGGGCTTCATCATCAACGGCTCACAGCAGCAGTTCTTCGTACGTGACAGCAGCATCGGCGGCTGGTCTAACGGCGTGTGGAACCAGGTATTCTCGGGCGTGATCGGTGCGCCCGACCAGTCGTTCGGGACCACGCCCTACGATCCCCCGCCCTACACCACGTTGGAGACAAGCCCGCTGACGCGTGAGAAGCCCTTCCTGTACCAAAATGCGGGGGGCGCGTACAACGTCTTCGTGCCCGCGCTCCGCCAGGATTCGCGGGGTACGACGTGGAGCGCGGGGCTTGCGGCCGGTGCGTCGATCCCGATCGACCAGTTCTTCATCGCCAAGCCAACGGACAGCGCCAAGCTAATCAATGTTGCGCTCGCACGAGGGCAGAACCTGCTCTTGACCCCAGGCGTCTACCATCTCGACCGGCCGCTTGACGTCAAGCGCGCAGACACGGTCGTGCTCGGCCTGGGCTTCCCCACGCTCATCCCCGACAACGGAACGGTAGCGCTGCGGGTTGCCGATGTGAAGGGCGTGAAGCTTGCAGGATTCATGGTCGACGCCGGGCCGCAGCTCTCGCCCGCGCTCGTCCAGGTAGGGACCCAGCGGGCGGCGCGCGGACAAGGGCGCAGCCAGTGGAGCGATCCTGCCGATCCCACGTCGCTGCAAGACGTCTTTATCCGCGTCGGCGGCGCGACGCCGGGCAAGACTCGCGTCGGCCTCGTCGTGAATAGCGACAACGTTATCCTCGACAATATCTGGTCCTGGCGCGCCGACCATGGCAATGGGGTGGGCTGGACCGAGAACACCGCGGACACCGGATTGGTGGTGACCGGCGACAACGTCACCGCTTATGGGCTGTTCGTGGAGCACTACCAGAAGTACGAGGTGATCTGGAGCGGCGAGAACGGACGGACGATCTTCTTCCAGAACGAAATGCCGTATGATGCGCCCGACCAGGCGTCCTGGCAGCACGACGGGGTAAACGGCTGGGCGGCCTACAAGGTGACCGACAACGTCCAAACCCACGAGGGTTGGGGCATGGGCAGCTACTGCTACTTCATAAACCCGGGCGTCGAAGCGACCCGGGCATTCGAGGTGCCCGCGTCGCCGGGCGTCAAGCTGCACGACATCCTGACCGTCTTCCTCAATGGGAACGGCGGTATCGACCACGTGGTGAACGACACCGGCGCCCGGGTCGACTCGACCAACCAGGTGACAAACATCGTCAGCTACCCGTAAAGCTGACCTGAGTTGCAGGTGGCCGGCCTGTGCATCGCTGCACGGGCCGGCCATCTGTTTAAACTGATCCGAAATAGGACCTGGTGCAACTGATTGAACTGATCCGCACTGTCCGCTGGGTAGAAATCGTGATAATCAGTCCGATCCGTTCAATCAGTGTCCCATTTCAGATCACCACGCGAGCCAGGCGCGGCGTCAGTCCGTGGGGGGTGCGGGACACTCCTTGTCGGCCGCCTTCTTGCCGAGATCTTCCAGGGGCTTGCGCAGGAACAGCTTTTCTTTCTCCGCCTGCAGCGCCGCCTGATCCCCAACCGCCAGCACCCACTCACCCTTCTGAGTCACAATCTCCTCGAGAGCATTCATGCTGAACTGGAAGCCGTGCAGGTCGGACGGCTTCAGCCCGGCGCCCAGCTGTGCCAGGCGCACGATGTCGACCAGCCCGAGGTCGGTGGTATACAGGTCAGACATCGCCGAGAGCAACTGCGGCAGCCGGGGAAGCAGGTTGACCTGGAGCGCCTTGTTGCGCAGCGCCCAGATAAGCTGCTGCTGGCGCTGGCTCCGCCCGAAGTCGCTCGTCACGTGGCGGTAGGTCACAAACTTGCGCGCCTCGTCGCCGTTGAGCGTTACGTCTCCCGCTGGCAGCGACCAGGGCACGTACTCGGTCATTTGCGCATCTTTCGGCGTGGCCTCGTAAAGCGGACAATCGAGATGCACCGTCACCCCGCCCAACGCGTCGACCAGCTTCGTTAGCCCATTCAGATGGATGCGCACGTAGTGTTGCGTGGGAATCCCCAGCGTCTCTGAAATCACCCGCGCCGCGAGCGCCGGCCCGCCGCCCGGATACCCTGTCTTCTCTCCAACGTAGTCCGTGATGTTGATGCGTTCCTGGCCATACGTCGGGATGTCCACGTACAGATCGCGCGGGATGCTGATGATTCCGACCTGCTGCCGCTCACGGTCGATCGCCAGGACCATGATCGAGTCGGTACGCCACGATTCCCAGCCCGGCCGCTGATCCTGGCCCAGGATCAGGATGTTCTCGGTCTTGTCGAGCCGGTGCGCAACGCGTGTCTCGATGTCGGCTAGCAAGCCGGGTTGCTCTGCAGGTTCAAATGTGCCCAGCCGCTCGCGCGCCAGCTCGACATCCGAATTCAGTGTGTATGACTCGGCGACGACGTCGAGGTACTTCTCCCGTTCGGCCGGCGCCAGGTCCAGCCCCGCCGCATCCGTCCACTGCACCGGAAACACCCACCACCCCAGCACCATCCAGCCGATGAGCAATCCGGCGAAGAGGGCCAGCCCGACTGCGATCCAGGAAAGCCGTCGATTGTCTCGTCGCATGGCCGCGGTCCTTCTGTCACAGGCTTACAAATAAAGAGTGATTCGATTCTATCACAGGCTCCTGCAAGACACAACCTGCCAAAAAGGCTGAAAAGGCGATCATCGAGGGCTGGGCGTCAGGCCTGCCTGCGCCACGAGGACCGTGCGTTATCTTGACACCCATCACAAAGAGCGTTACACTCGCTGCATCTTTATAGTGACTATAATTTTACAGCAGGTAAACACAGCATGACACTCTCACTCCGCGACGTCAAGCGCTCTCTGACCGAACAGACTATCGTCGAGAAGGGCACGGCCCTCTTCAAGCAGCACGGCTTTGCGCAGGTGTCGGTGCGCCAAATCGCAAAAGCCTCGCTGGTCAGTGAAAAGACCGTCTTCAACTACTTCCCCTATAAGGAACTCATCGTCCTCGCCGGCGCCCAGCCGGCATTGAATGAGATCATGGACGCCATCCAAACCGAGATCGACAACATCGCCGAGCCCACCGAGGTGCTCCGAAAGTTCGGCACGGACCTGGCCGATTGGTGCACCGCGAACCCCGAGGTCGCCTGCATCGTCATCGCCGAGCTTCTTTCGCCCGACCCGCAGCGCCTTGCCAGCGCGGTCCGCTCCCTGCCCGATTTCTACAACCCCATTCGCACGGTCATCACGCTGGCGCGCGCCCAGGGCAAGCTGCGGCCCGAGGTGGGCGTCGAGTACGCGACCGACTTCTTTTTGAGCAACGTGTTCAACGTCATCCGCAGCCACGTGGCGGTCGGCCAGTTCGACCGCCTGCGCGGCATGCTCAACGCGACCCTGGAGATCTTTCTCCACGGTGCTTTCGCGGCGTCTCAGCCTTAAGCAACCGGGTTTCTTCGAGAAACCTGCTTGCGGCCTGCTTCCCCGAGGAGCCAACATGAACGTATTGCTGCTATATCCGGAATTTCCGGATACCTTCTGGAGCTTCAAACACGCGCTGGCGTTTGTCGACAAGTCGGCCGGGATGCCCCCGCTCGGGCTGCTCACGGTGGCCGCGCTGCTGCCCCCCGAGTGGAACCTGCGGCTGGTGGACATGAACGTCGCTCGCCTGACCGAAGGCGACCTGGCATGGGCCGGCTGCGTCTTTGTCAGCGCGATGGTCGTCCAGCGCGACGCGACCTGCTGCTGCCATCCGGCGGTGCAAGGCGGCGGGCCTGCCCGTGGTGGCGGGTGGTCCGCTCTTCACGGCCGAGTGGGAGGACTTCCCCCAGGTCGATCACTTCGTCCTGAACGAAGCCGAAATCACCCTCGCGCCCTTCCTGGCAGACTTTGCGGCCGGGCGAGCGAAGCGCGTGTATGCAACCGACGAGTACGCCGACATGCACGCCTCCCCGCTGCCGCGCTGGGACCTGGTCGACCTGAAGCACTATGCGACGACTGCGGTGCAGTTCTCGCGGGGCTGTCCGTTCGACTGCGAGTTCTGCAACATCACGGCCCTCTACGGCCACCGCCCGCGCGTCAAGACCGCCGCCCAGATTGTCGCCGAGCTCGACCTCTTCTATGGCCTCGGTTGGCGCGGCCGGGTCTTCTTCGTGGACGACAACCTGATCGGCAATCGCAAGTACCTCAAGGAGCAGCTGCTTCCCGCCATCATCGAGTGGCGCAAAGGCAAACGGGCCGGCCTGCCGTTCAACACGGAAGCGTCCATTAACCTGGCCGACGATCCGGAGTTGATGCGCCTGATGGTCGAAGCGGGCTTTGACGGCGTCTTCATCGGCATCGAAACGCCCGACGAAGAGCAGCCTGGCCGAGTGCAACAAGAAGCAGAACGTGGGCCGCAACCTGGTCGAGGACGTCAAGCGCATCCAGCGCGCAGGGCTGGAAGTGCAAGGGGGCTTCATCCTGGGCTTCGACAGCGATACCCCGTCCACCTTTCAGCGGCAGATCGACTTCATTCAGCGCAGCGGCATTGTCACCGCGATGGTTGGGCTGCTGCAGGCGCCCCCTGCGACACGACTGTGGCAGCGGATGGCGGAAGAGGGGCGGCTCGTCGGTGCATTAACAGGCAACAACGTCGAGGCCGCGACGAATATCATCCCGAAGATGCCGCTCGAAACCCTTTACGAGGGCTACCGCGAGGTCGTCGGGCATCTGTACGAGCCCGAGCATTACTATGCGCGCGCCATGACGTTCTTGCGGGAGGTGAAGCCGCCCAAGTTCAGCGCCCCCATCGACGCCGCGTACGTCCGCGCGTTCTTCCGCTCCATGGGTCGCCTGGGCATCGTGGGAAAGGAGCGAGCGCAGTACTGGAAGCTGTTTTTCTGGACGCTGGGGCGCCGTCCGGCACTTCTGCCCCTCGCCATCACCATCGCGATCTACGGATACCACTTCCGGCTGCTGGCGGAAGCGATCTGAACCCGGTCGCCGAAACCGTATTGACCCGTACGAAGGGCGGGGGTCTCGCCCTTCGTACGCAAGGGCAACCCGCGCGCGGCGCGTTCAATGCCGCCACCGGCCGGTCCCTTCGTCCATGCTGCCCGCTGCCGCCCCCCCAACTTCTCCGTCCTCTGCAAAATCTCCTGTTGACCCGAGCGCGCTTCCGCCCTATAATACGTTTGCTCCCACCGCCGCCTCCTCGCTTGCGCTGCACCTCGTCGGACGTTTCCCGTTACCGAATCTCAATCGCCGGGTTTGAGAGGAGGAATCCTGTGGATCACACCCCCACCTCGATCCTGATCGTCGACGACCACCCCGTCGTGCGCACGGGCATCCGGGCCGTCCTGGTCGCGCATGGCTTTCATGTCGCCGCCGAGTGTGCCAGCGGGTCCGACGCGCTCCGCCTCGCCGCCCAAAATTCCTTCGATGCGATCGTGCTGGACGTGAATCTGCCTGACCTCGACGGCCTGGAAGTAACCCGCTGCCTGCGCGCCCGCGGCGACCAGACGCCGATCGTCGTGCTCACGGTTCGGAATGACAGCCAGACGGTGATGGGGCTGTTCGAGGCGGGCGCAAGCGGCTACGTGCTGAAAGACGAAGCAACCGACCACCTTTGCGACGCGGTGCGGGCTGTCGCTCGTGGGGAAACCTGGGTCAGTCCCAGCATCGCCGCAACGGTGATCCGGCGAGCGCTCGGGGCCGGGGTGGACGTGCCGCCCCACTCGCCCCTGACGCCGCGCGAGCTGGACGTGCTGCGCCTGCTGGCCCAGGGGTTGGACAACGGAGCCATTGCCCAACAGCTCGTCATGTGCAAGCGGACCGTTCAGAACCACATCAGCATCATCTACGATAAGCTCGGCGTTAGCTCACGCACGGAAGCGCTGCTGTACGCGGTGCAGCGGGATTGGGTCCACCTACCATAAGGGTCGGGAGGGCCGGTCGATGCAGAAGCGGTCAAGGCTGGATTCCGCGGTGATCCTGGCGCTGGGCATGCTCGCGCTGCTCGTGCCCGCGCTTGCGGGATGGGTCCTCGTCGACCAGTCGCGCACCCCGCTCCTGGGCATCTACGTCGACGATGCTGTGCCGCCCCACATCACGCAGGCCATGGCCGGCTCGGCCGCGGCCCGCAGTGGGCTGGCTGCCGGCGATACCATCCTGACGGTAGACGGTCGGCCCTATGCGGCATGGCTCGCTGCACCACGACAAATCGGGCAGCACTACCGTTTCGACCTCCTGCGCGAGGGATCTGCGGAGACCGCCAACGCGGCCATGGGTTCGGTGCTCCAGGCAACGGGCGTGAGCGCCGGGGCCGCGCTCGTTGTCGCGCTGGCTTTTTGGGCCGCGGGCGTGATCCTCCTCAGCCGCCGCGTCGGCCGAAGCGACGTGCGCGTGCTGTTTTTGCTGTACCAGGCGTGCGCGGTATGCCTCTTGCTCGGCCTGGCCTACCCTCGCTTCCTGCTGCCCGCACCGTGGATGGTGACATTATCGGTCGCCGCGCTCATCTTTGCCGGGCCGCTCCTCCTGCACTACCAGATCTCGTATCCGGTCATGCTCGGCGAGCCCGCCCCGCGTCACGCGCTCCTGGGCGCACTCTACGCGCTGGCGCTGCTCGGGGCCTGGTGGGCGGCGCGGCGGCCGAGTCCCTGGTCGACCGTGCCCGTCTTCGCCAGCCTGGCGGTGGGGCTGCTTGCGTTTGGCGTGATGGTTTTCGTCTACCTCCGGGGGGCAGGTTTGCGCGAGCGCCGGCGCATGCGTGTCGGGGGCGTCGGGGCCGTGGTGGGGTTGGGCGTGCCCCTGGTTGCCTACGTGCTGCCCACCGTGATTGCCGGTTATTCCCCACCCATGCCCCGGTGGTTCGTCAGCCTGTTCCTGCTGCTGATCCCGCTGAGCGCCCTCTATGCGGTGGCGCGGCACGACCTGTTCGACATCGACCGCCTGATCAACCGGGCCATCGTCTACGGTGCGCTCGCGCTCACCGTCTTTGCGCTGTACCTGGCCGCCTTCTTCGTCCTCTATCGCTTTATGCCCGAACGCCGGCTCGCGCAGGTCACGGTGCTCGCGGGGCTGAGCGTCTTCATCGGCCTGACGTTCCAGCCGGCACGCATGCGAATCCAAAAAATTGTCGACCGCCTCTTCTACGCGGGCTGGTACGACTACCCTGACATTGTGGAGCACACGACCGCAGGGCTGGCGCACGCACGCGAGTGGGATGCCGTGGCAAACAGCCTGACCGTCGACGCGCCGCAGCGGATGTCGCTGTCGGGCGCGGTGCTCGAAGTTGGGGCTCGGCGTGCATCGACGCTGCCCGCCTCGGCGCAGCCCCAGGTCGCGCTTGCACTCGAATGCGGCACGCAGGCGCGCGGGATGCTGGCGCTGTCGCCGGGCATCTCGACGGCTCACCCCTTACGCCGACCGACCGCCGTATCCTGCGCACCCTCGCCCGCGAGGCCGAGATCGCGCTCCGTCGCGTGCTCTTGCTGCAAGCGCTGCGCAATCAGTTAGCCGAGATCCAGGCCGGCCGCGAGAGTCTGGTGCAGGCGCAGCACCAGCTGCTGCGCACGCGCGAGCAAGAACGTGCGCGCCTGGCGCGCGAGTTGCACGACGGCCCGATGCAGGCGCTCGTGGGCATGAACATGCAGCTTGGCCTCTTGCTGCAGCCGGGCGGCGAGTGCTCGGCTGGCGCCGAGTGTCTCGGCTGGCGGCGCGCTGATCGAGACACTCCAAGACCTCGGCGCCGAGGTGCGCGGGCTGCTGGGCGAACTCCGCCAGGTTTGCACGGTGCTCCGGCCGCCCATGCTCGACACGCTGGGCCTCGAAGCTGCGCTGGCGGCGCTCGCCGCCGAGTGGTCGGCCCAGCAGGGTATCCCGGTCGCAGTCGACCTGCCCGAGGGCCGGCTGTTGCGCAATCTGCCGGAAGAGGTGGCCGTCAACCTCTACCGCATCGTTCAGGAGGCCCTATCCAACGTTGCCCGCCACGCCCAGGCCAACCACGTCGTCCTCTGCCTCGTATGCCGCACCCCCTCAGAAGGTCTGGAGCTTACCGTGACCGACGACGGCGTCGGGTGTGTGCTGGGCCCCGTGGACGAGTTAACACGCCAGGGACACTTCGGGCTAACCGGCATCCGGGAGCGGGTGGCTCTGATCGGCGGCGCCTGGCGGCTCGAGTCCACTCCCGGCCACGGCACCACACTGCGCATAACCTGGCGCCCAGGCGCAGCCGCGCCCCTTAACTAACCCCACCCGGTACCCCGGTACCAATCAACTCCTCTGGAAAATAGTACCGCGCTCAGGTGCGCCCGAACCCGCTATTTGCTACCCTATGGGCGGCGCAAAACATCCAGACAGGCACGAGTCCCGTCATTACGCCAAGTCGCCATGAGTCGAGTCTTGATCGTCGATGACCAGCCCGAGTTCCGACTGCACCTGCGCCGGCTGCTGTCGCGGCGGGCCTGGAGGTAGCCGGCGAGGCCGGCAGCATTCTCGAAGCGGAAGCGCTCGTCTGTGCGCTGCGCCCCGACCTGGCGATTGTGGACGTGATGTTGCCCGGAATGAACGGCGCTGACGGGGCGGTGCGGCTGCTCTCGCTGCTGCCGGGCTTGCGAGTGGTGCTCGTCAGCGCCTACCTGGACCAAGCGCACATCTTCGAACGAGAGGCGGTGCGTGTGGGCGCCGAGGTCTTCGTGCCAAAGGATCAACTCGACCTGGAGCTGGCGCGAAGTTGGAATACCGGCGGGAACAAGCAATAGGAGGCTGTTGAAATGAGCGAGCAAACGAAGCACACCATCGAAGGGCATCTTCAATGCGCTGGCGAGGTGGATGTCGCCAAGATCGGGCTGGCCGTCCATGCGTTTGTGGGCGGCAAGCCCGTGGCCGTAGCGCCGGTAGCAGCATCTGGCGCCTACAAGTTGAGCTTTGCGAGCATGGAGGCCCAGCCCGCGGTCGAGCTTCGGCTCATTCCAGACCGCTTCTGTGACGATGCCGCGCTGTTCCCGGCCGTGCACACGTCTATGAGCCCGCTCCGCTTCAGCACCTTGAAGGGCGGCGCTAATTACGCGAAAGTGGACATCAGCCTCCCGGCCCAGGCGGTGATCGACCTCCAGCGCCATCTGAAGCACTACCTGCTCCATGGCGTCGTGTACACGGTGCGTGATATTATCATCCCGCCCCCGTTCCCCGGTTGGCCGCCCCGGCGCGCGCTGTTGAAGCGGCCAGTTCCCGCAGCGAAGCTGGACTTCTACGAAGCCTCGTGGGCGGGAATGCCGCCGTACGTTCCCTTCAAGTTGTACACTCGACACCTCGGCGTCGCCTATACGGCACAGGACGGCTCCTATGAGTTCGGCTTCGACATGACCACCAGCATTATCACCTGGATGCTGACACACGATGGGCTGCCCGACATCCAGGTGCGCGTCTCGCAGTTCCAGGACGGTGCCTGGCGGGAAGTCTACCAAAGCGACATTGACTGGAACATCGCAGACGACTTTCAGCGCGATTACCTGATCCCCGAGGCCGACGTCAGCCTGCCGCCCGCCGATTCGGCTCGTTGGACACCGGGTTCCGCCCGGTCGCACTGGGCCTGGTCCCGCTCGATGCCAGCCGTATCCTCGACGGCTACGTGACCTCAGGGCCGGGCGACCCGGTGCAGCTCGCCCACCAGCCATTCTGCGAAACGCTGCGCGTCTTCGGCCGGTTCGGAGATAACGACCAGGTTTTGTTCTACCGGGTGCTCCTGGCTGCGGCGAAGCAAGATGCGGCCGGAAATTGGGTCGCGGACGGGCCGCCGGAGGACGTGGTCGACCCGCTCAACAACCAGAAATGGAACGAGGCCGAGCGCGTTTGGAAGTGGCAGGTCCTCGGTCCCGACCCGGCGACACACGCCTATCGCAACGTCGACCGGGAGCCGGAAGCGGATTGGTTCGAGCACGAACTGAAGGTGACGTGGAACAGCGCCAACAAGACGGACGGCTACTACCTGCTCAAGATCGTGCCGTGCGACGAGCAGGGAACCCCGACGGGCCTGGGCTACGAGCTGCCGGTGCTCAGGACAGACAACACGCTGCCCCAAGCCGAGCTGACCGTACAGAACCCGCTGCCCGACGCCAAGTGCGGCTCACTTACGCTGCGGGCCGATCGCGAGCTGACGTTCGCCGTGACCGCCTACAGCCCCGCGGGCCACATCCTCGAATACCAATTGCTCGGAAACCGTGGGCTGACGGCCAGGGCCGCGGGAGACGCGGTGACGGGGGCCCGGCCGGCCGGAGCAAAGTGGAACGGCGTGTACCAGGCGCCCACCGTCTTTACCGTGAACGCCGACGCGTCAGGCTGCTCGGCTGTGGCCTACAACTTCGAGTTGATGGTCCAGGGTGCGGCCACCAACGGCTACAGCTCGTGGCTGTACTCCAGGCGCGTCTGGAAACAGACCAACCTCGTCGTGTATTAGCCGTGTTTGGGGCGAGCGAAAGAGCCCGGCTGGCACTGCCGTGAAAGCGAGAGCAGTCCGATGAAACCGTCGCAGTACAACTGCTTCTATGCGATCGACGACGCCGTGATCCTGGGCTTCAACACCCTCTCGACCGCGCTGCTGGCGCTGACGCCGGCCGAATTCGCCGGGCTCCGCTGCTTCTGCGCAGAGCCCGGCGCCGGGGCATTCGATCGCCTGGCGCTGCCGCAACTGGGGCGGCGGCTGGCCGAGGCCGGCATGGTTGTGGACGCAGAGACGGACGAACTGGCGCAGGTACGCGCCGCGGCAAGAGGCGCTGCGCGGCGCGGGTCGCTGCCTGAGCCTGACCATTACACCCACGTTGGATTGCAATTTCCGGTGTGCATACTGCTTCAGCTATTTGCAGCGGGGCCGGATGACGAGCGAGACCCAGGATGCGGTGGTGCGGTTTGCCGAGGCCCGGTTCGACAAGGTGGAAAAGCTGGCGCTCAAGTGGTATGGCGGCGAGCCCACGCTTTGCCTTGACGTGATCGAGAGGCTGGCGGGCCGGCTGCGAGAGGCCGCCGCACAGCACGGTGTCACCGTCGAAGGCGACGGCATCGTAACGAACGGGTACGTTTTGAACCGGCGGACGGGGGAGCGGTTACGGGGTGCGGGGATCACGCGGGCGCAGGTCACACTCGACGGCGCCCGCGCGACCCACGACGCCCGCCGTCCGCTGCTGGGCGGCGGTTCGAGCTTCGATCGCATCGTCGATAACCTAACCCAAGTTCACGACCTTATCGACATCGTCGTGCGCATCAACGTCGACCGGGGCAACTCCGGCGATGCCATACGAGTGCTCGACGCGCTGGCAGACGCAGGGCTCCGCGGCAAAGTCTGGCCCTACCTGGGGCATGTGCGGCCCTACTCCGACGCCTGCGGCGACATCGCCGGCGACTGCCTTTCGGATCGCGAGTTCAGCAAGCTGGCGCTGGCGCTGGCCAAAGAGGCGTTGCTGCGGGGCTTCGCCCTGGTCGACCTGCCGGAATCGCAGCTTGGCGGGGTGTGCGGCGCATGCCAGCCGCACAGCTACGTGGTTTCGCCCGACGGACTGCTGTTCAAGTGCTGGGCCGAGGTGTCCTGCGGCCCGGCAGCGTCGATCGGCTCGGTGTTTCGTGACGAACGCACGGCCGAGGAAGAGGCAAACCTGCGGCTGTACCTGGATTGGGATGTCACCCGTGACCACGAGTGCCGCGGCGTGCCGTATGCTCCCCATCTGCATGGGCGGCTGCCCCCACCAACGTCTGCGTCAGCACCGGCCCGCCTGCGCCTCATGGCGCTACACACTGGGCGAAACGCTGGGCTTGCAGCACCAACTCAATGGGTTGACCGCGCGGTTGGCCGCCGAATCCACTGCGGCCGCCGCGCACGGATAAGGGCGGATCACAGATCTTTAGAAGGAGCGTCCAATGGAAGAGAGGAAACTGGTCCACACCTGCAAGGTCCTGGACAAGGGCCAGCTTGTGGTCAAGATCCACGTAGAGTGCGCCAAGACGCTCGAGCGTTTGGAGCACGAGGAGTACGTCTGCGCACACTGGGATGAGCCTGGCTGCAAGTTCGACCTTGGTATCGACAAGCGGAACTGGGAGGAACTGGTCACGCAGGTGGTGACCCAGCCGGTGCAGATGGCGCTGGCGGCCAAGGCTCTCCAGTACCAGGTGAAGGAGCTCACAACGGAAATCGCCACGCTGAAGAAGCAGGGCGTCCACAACTGATCGACGGGGGAACAAACAATCCCTGCGCGTCCCGGCTCGCGGCCGCCCTCCTTCCGGGCTGCGCAGGGATTCTCCCCTTAAATGATCCGGGCAGAGAACCTCGTTGTCCCCTGCCCGCAAGATGGCGTGCGCATGAGAAACCAGGTTTCTTCGAGAAGCCTGGCTTTTCGGTTCTTACACCGGCGGGGCGGCGCGGCCCAGCAAGGCGGCCAGCGCATCACGCTGGTCGGTGTTGATAACTGCCAATACCTCATCGCCCGCATGCAACTGGGTATCGCCGCGGACCGCGTACACGTCTTCCTTGCGGATCACCGCTGCCAGAGTGCAGTCTTCGGGCAGCTTCAGATCACGGACGAATGCACCGTCGGCCGGCGCGCCCGGCACGATCTTCTCCTCGACCAGCGCGACCGCGCCCTTGCGCAGCTTGAGGAGGGTCATCATGTCGCCCAGCGACATCTCCTCCGCGATCAGCTTCGCCATCAAATCGGCCTGGTTCAGGGCCACGTCTACGTGGAACTTCTCGTCAAAGAACCAGGCGCTGCGCGGGTTATTGATGCGCGCAATCGTGCGGCCCACGCCATACCGCTCGCGCGCCATGTAACACAGCACCAGGTTGTCCGCATCGTTCGTCGTGCACGCCGCCAGGACCTGCGCATCCCGAATCCCCGCGCTCTCCAGCACGACCGGGTTCGTCGGATCGCCTTGGAAGATCACCTCGGTCGGCAGTTCATGATGAATGCGATCGAGCACATCCGTGCGCTGCTCGACCAGGTGCACCCGGTGGTTCCCGTTCACAAGCACCGATGCGAGTTGGGCGCCCGTGCGGCCGCCGCCAGCAATCACGACAAACATCTCAGACCTCCTCGACCTCGCTCAGTCGCTTGCGCAAACCTTCGATGCCGTCCTGCGTCGCGCTGACGTGGATGACGTCGCCGCCTCGCAGGGGCAGGCTCGGCGACGGCAGCATGGCCCGGCCAGCACGCGATACCGCGACCGGCTGGCAGTTGCCGTTGTAGAGCACCTCCGTCAGGTGCTTGCCGTTCCACGCCTTCGGCACCGTGAACTCGTAGACCTCGACCTCGCCGTTGCCGGCCGAGAAGACCGTTCGCAGCGAGCCGCCACCTAACATCTCTTCGATGCGCTGAGCGCCCCAGACACTCGGGCTGACGAGTTGGTAGCCAAATGCTTCGTGCAGGCCGCGCTTGGAGGGCTCGTAATCGCGGACGACAATGTTCTTCACGCCCCACACGGTCCGCGCCGCGTGCGCGACGACCGCGTTGACCGAATCCACCGGCGTTACGGCGGCCAGCGCGTCTGCGGTTTCAATGCCGGCCCGCAGCAAAAGCTCTCTGCTCAGCACCTCGCCAGCGAGGGTGCGGCCACGGAAGTCGGCCGGCAGGTTTTTGAAGGCGTCCGGGTCGCGGTCGAGCACGACGACCTTCTGTCCTCGTTTGTAGAGGTTGTAGGCCAATTCCGAGCCGACCCGGCCGCAGCCGACGACAATCACGTTCATGTAATTCCTCTATCTGATTGACTGCTTGACTATTGCACCTGGTAGGGCACATCTGTGATGACGATGCCCGGCCGGCCACGTAACGCCAACGACAGCCAGGTCGCAGCCTGGGTGTGCAGGAGGTTGGCGGCCGCCTGCTTCGGCACGAACTGCGGCACCACGACTGTAATCATGTCATTCGGCTGCCGCTCGCGATCGATCGTGTCGATGTACTCGAGCATCGGCTCCATCAGCAGCCGGTACGGCGATTCGAGCACCACGAGCCGCACGCCTTCACCCCACGTCTCCCACTTGTTGCGCACGCGCTCCGTGTCCTCCGGATCGATCGACACGTGCACCGCCGTGACGTCCTTCGACAGCCCCTGCGCGTAGCGCAGTGCAGCAAGCGTTCCGCGGTGCACCCCGCTAACCGGCAAAATCACCCGGTGGCGCGAGATTGGCGGCGGTTCGCCGAAATCCTCCAGCGAGAGCGACCGCGCCAGCCCACGGTAGTGCCGGTGGATTGCGTTCAAGCCAAAGACGACGATCGGGATCAATATCAGGATGATATACGCACCGTCCCTGAACTTCGCCACCGCAAACACGATTGCAACGACCGCGGTCAACACGGCACCAAAGCCGTTGACAAACATCTTCCCGCGCCAACCCGGCTCGAAGCGCAGCGTCGAGCCCCGCTCCTTGATCTCCTCGTCACCGCGCAACTGGCCGATCTTGCGCCAGCGGATCGCCATCCCGGTCTGCGAGAGGGTGAACGAGAGAAAAACGCCGATCGCATAGAGCGGGATCAACGCGGTCACCGACGCCTTGAAGATGACGATCAGGATCGAGGCCATCAGCGCCAACACGATGATGCCGCGAGAGAACACGAGACGGCTGCCCCGGTACGCGAGTTGGCGCGGCAGAAATCCGTCCTGGCCCAGCAGCGCCGCGAGCCGTGGAAAGTCCGCGAACGCGGTGTTGGCCGCCATGATCAGGATCAGCGCCGTGGCTGCCATCAACAGCCCATACCCCAAGTTCCGCCCGTCAAATACGGTGCGGCCGATCTGCGAGATAACCGTTTCGAGCTCCGACGGCACTGCGCCGATCTTGACGGCCAGGAACGTGATGCCGAGCAGCAGCACCCCCAGGATCGACGACATCCAGATCAAGGTGATGCCAGCGTTGCGGCTGCGCGGCTCTTTGAACGCGGGAATGCCGTTCGAGATGGCCTCCACCCCGGTCAGCGCGCTGGTCCCGTTGGCGAACGCCCGCAGAATGAGGAAGAGCGAAACGGCTTGTGCCCCGTGAATCATCTCGAGCTCGGGCGGGTCGACCACCGTGCCCAGGCTGCCGGTGAGGTAGCGGAACAGGCCCAAGAGCACGGTCGCAAACATCATGACGATGAAGAAGTACGTCGGGATGGCGAAGATCGTCCCTGATTCCTTTACCCCCCGCAGGTTAATCACCATGACCAGCACGACCAGCGCCACCGCGATCTCGACGCGCCACGGGAACAGGGCCGGCACGGCCGACGTGATCTGCGCCACACCAGAGGAGATAGACACGGCGACCGTCAGGATGTAGTCCATCAACAGCGCCGCGCCGGCCACCTGCGCGGGCAACTCGCCCAGGTTGTCGCGCGAGACAATGTACGCGCCGCCGCCCGACGGGTACGCATGGATCGTCTGCTCGTATGAGATGGTTACAATGGCGAGCAAGCCGACAATCGCGATCGATAGGGGAATGGCATAGTGAAACGCCGCCGTGCCCGCAAGCGCCAGGATGACCAGCATTTCCTGCGTGGCATACGCGGACGACGACATTGCGTCGGAAGAAAAGACCGCCAGCCCCACGATCTTGCGAATCGCCTGGTGCGGTGCGTCGGCGGTCGTGAGCGGTCGGCCAAACAGCCAAGTGCGCCAGGACCGGCCGGGAACGTACCCGGCCGTGCGGTGTTGGACCCCAACGGGGTCTTCATCAGGACGTAGCATACATGCTAGGAAAGCGCTGAGAGGCGCGTCCCAACTTCCTCACTTCCACAACTCGGAGAAAAACATACAGAGCGATATGGGCCGCTCCAGGAAGCGCTCACGTAAACAAAAAAACCCACCCGTAGAACGGGCAGGCCTTGCCGGATACGTTGCTTCTCAACCATTATACTCTGCCCCACTGGACTGTCAAACGTCGCAGAGACTGTTCCAAGTTCCACCATTCAGGTCACGCCCCCAGAAGTGCGAAGGCGACTTTATAAACTATATGATTAACTTACTTGACAAAGGCCGGTCCAGGGACTACACTGACACACCGTTGCACCGATCGTATGGTTTTGGTCGGGTTGGCTGTGGGCCGCGGCTCGCTGTCGATAACCTGCCAGGACCCCCGATCGAATCCATGGATTGAGGGGGGTTTTCGCATGGCACACCAGTTGGCTCCGCTTCCGTATGCGTTCGACGCGCTGGAACCGTACATTGACGCCAAGACGATGGAGATTCACCACGACAAGCATCACGCAGCCTATCTGAACAACCTGAACAAGGCGCTCGAAGGCAGCGAGTGGGAGAATATGCCGGTCGAGCAGTTGCTCGCGAACCTGGACCGGGTCCACGAGAACATTCGCACCACGGTGCGCAACAACGGCGGCGGCTACGTTAACCACAACCTCTTCTGGCAGATCATGGGCCCCAACGCGGGCGGGTCGCCGACCGGCGAGCTGGCTGCCGCGATCGAGCGCACCTTCGGCAGCTTTGCTGCATTTCAGGAGAAGTTCGCCACAGCGGCCGCGACCCGCTTCGGCAGTGGCTGGGCGTGGCTCGTTCAGAAGCACGACGGGAGCCTCGACGTCTACAGCACTCCCAACCAGGACAGCCCGCTCATGACCGGCGACAAGCCGCTGCTGGGCCTGGATGTCTGGGAGCATGCGTACTACCTTAAGTACCAGAACCGCCGTCCCGAGTACATCGCCAACTTCTGGAACGTCGTCAACTGGCCGGCTGTGACCAAGAACTTCCGCTAAGGTTTCTTTTTAGGGGATGAGGGCCCGGGCCCTCATCCCCTAAAATAAATTCTTGAACTTCGGTCATTTTTCCCGTAACATTTGCCCTCTCCCACACGTCTCCTTATCTCAGAAATGCAGAAAACCAGTCGCCTGCGGGCCCCTGGAGGGATAAAGATGACCGAACCACTGCGCAGCGGCCGGCGCGAACAGGCCAAGCTCGAACGCCGGGAGCGGATCTACGAAGCCGCTCTGAACCTGTTCCGGGAACAAGGTTACGAAAGCACCACCGTCGATCAGATCACGCGCTACGCGGGGCTGGCGAAAGGCACGTTCTTCAATTACTTTCCGACCAAGGACGCGGTGCTTCGTTATCTGGGCACTCGTGAAATCGGCCGGCTCGGCTCCTCTTTGTCGACCAACGGGAACGGCCGCGGCACAGCCATTGGCAAGTTGAAGCGGCTGATGGCGGCCCTCGCGGCGAACCTCGAGGAAGACCGGCCGCTGGTCTCCCTGATCTTCCGCAAAGGCGTCACTGCGCCCGACCTGTTGGCGGGCGATGCCGGGGGCTTCAGCCTGCAGCCGGTCGCGTCGCTGCTCATCCGCCAGGCCCAGTACAACGGGGAGGTTAATCGGGACTTGGACCCCGACGGGCTCGCCGCCGCTTTGGACGCGCTGTACTTGCAGCAGCTCGTGCGCTGGTGCGAGAGCACCCGACCCTATCCGTTGGCCGAACGGCTGACGGGGATTGTCGACCTGCTGCTCCTGGGCATCGGCTCGGCAGACTAAGAACTTGGAAGGTTTTGGGTTGAGCACAACCGAGGCAAGCAACATCGCAGACGCGGGCCAGGCCGGCTGGACGAGGGGCTTGGCCCGCGATTTATTCCCCGGTCCGGCCACGCCTTTTGCCTGGACGCTGCTGGCTCCTGCGGCTGAAAAGGCTCTGCCCAACGTCTACAGCGAAGTGGGCGGGCAAACGAGCGCGAGTGCAGCCTTCTGGCGGCTGGAGCGCGGCTATGCATACCTGAACGCCGCAGCTCTTGCCGAGGCGGATCAAACGCTGTGTGGCGCGGCCTGGCTGGGGCCTGTGCAGCCGCCCGTGCCAGGGGGATTGCGTGGTCGCTTGCAGGCCGGCGGGGTCACTAAACGCTGCCAGGCCCGGCTCGCTTCTGCGGTGGGCGAGGCCTCGGGCCTGCAGACACGCCTCTCGCGCTGGCTGGCATGGGTTCAGGGCGTTAAGTGGTCGCAGGCCGACCTGTTGCAGGTGATGGAGGAGCTCGAGCCGCACGCCTTTTCTGCGTTGCAGGTCCATTTCTATGCACGCATGGGGCTAAATGTCGCCCGGGCCGCGCTCGAAGCACAGCTGCCCGAATGGCTGCCGGCCGCGCCTGACGTGGCGGCGGCACTCTCCATCGGCGTCCCCGGCCTGCCTTCCGTCGCCATCGCCGAAGCGGTGCTCGATGCGGCCCGGCGTGAGCCGGCAGATCCGGAACGCTTGGCCACGCTGGCGCGCTCCGGCCACCGCGGGCCGGGGGAGATCCGGCCCGATGCCGCACGCTGGGCCGACGCCGCGGAGCTATTGGGCCGCTTGGCCGAGCATGGCACGCCCGTGTGGACGCAGGCAGCGGCCGGCGGTAGGCGCGAGGCCGCGCTGACGGAGCTAAAGCGCCGGCTGAATGGGGGCCAGTTCCGCCAGGCGGAAGAACTGCTCGCCGGCCTTGCAGGCGCCATGCGAGCGGCTGACGTTGCATGGGACTGCCTGGCCCTGGTCATGGCGGCGGCTCAGCGCTGGGCGGGTGCGGCGGCCCGTGAGGCGCTGGCGGCGGGCCTGATCGTACGGCCCGCCGATGTCCTGTACCTCGAGTTGGAAGAGTTGAAGCAGGTGGCCACCGGCGAATGGCACGCGGGCGACCGCGAAGAAGTCGGCGCCGCGGTTTCCCGGCGCATGGCAGAGGCGGTCGTCGCGCCCGCGCCGCCGGGCACATTGGCGGCCACGCTCGTCACTCCCGGCCCCTGCGCCGGACCACTCTACCGCGCATCTCCGTCCGACGTGCTGCCGCCTGCGGGCGCAAGGTGGTCGGCTGAGACAGCGGACGCCGGCTGTGCGCCGTTCTGGAACTTTGCGGCCTGCGTGGAAACGACGGGGGACGATGCGTGGTCGCCGGGAATGGTCGTCGCACGCGGGCTGGGCGTACCCGCGAGAGTCGGGGTTACGCCTGCAGACGCGTGACCCGCCGCCGGTCCCACCATCTCGTTCTGGAATCGCCCTTCTCTTGTACTCGCCCTGTAGGAATATCCCGCTCTGTGGTAATATCCCGCACTAATGGAACGTCTCGTCACAGGCGCGGCGCAGATGGGGGTGAGCCTGACCCCGGCGCACATCGCTGCCTTCCAGGTTTACAGCGACGAGCTGCTCGAGTGGAACCAGCAGTTCAACCTGACTGCGGTCACCGCGCCTGAGCAGGTACAGACGCGCCACTTCCTCGATTCCCTGGCGCTCATCCCCGCGCTCGCTGCCCATGAAGGCATCCCCATCGCCACGTTGTTGTCGCGCAACCTGCGCGTGGTCGACGTGGGCGCGGGCGCGGGCTTCCCGGGGCTCGCCTTGCGGATCGTCTGGCCGCGCGCGCGTCTCTCGCTGATCGAGGCGACGGGAAAGAAGGTGCGCTTCCTGGAGCACGTCAGCCAGAAGCTGGGCTTCACCGACGTCCGCTTGATCCAGGGCCGGGCCGAAGAGCTGGGGTTGAAGGAGCCGTACCGGGCCGGTTACGACCTGGTGCTGGCACGGGCGGTCGCAACGCTGCCGACGCTGGTGGAGTACCTCTTGCCGCTGTCACGACGCGGGGGCCAGGTGGTAGCCTACAAGGGGTCAGCCGCGCACGAGGAAGCCATGTGCGCGGAGCAGGCGATCCGCACCCTGGGCGGCCGGCTGACCAAGCTCATCCCGGTGGACATCCCCGGCCTCGTCGAGACGCGGGTCCTGGTGCTCATCGACAAAATCGCGCAGACGCCGGACGCCTATCCCCGGGGCCGCGGCCTGCCCCGCAAGCAGCCATTAGGCTGCAAGCCGGTCGAAGAAACTGCGGAGGAGGAATAGAAAGCTGACGCGGGCAGCGGTCTATTCAGTCTCCATCACCCGCCCCGTCTCCACCCGGTAACGCCGCGCCTGCGCCAACAGCCCCTCGCTGAAATCGCCCCAATCCGTTGCGGTCACAAGGGCCTGGTCGACCCCGCCGAGCGCGTCCAGCAGCGCGTGGCGGCGGATTTCGTCCAGCTCGGACATCACATCGTCAAGCAGCAGGAGCGGGCTTTCGCCCGTGACCCGGCGCATCATCTCCACCTCCGCCAGCTTCAGGCTGAGCGCGGCGGTGCGCTGCTGTCCGCGCGAGCCGTACGTGCGCAGGTCGCGGCCCTCGGCGAGGAATGCGACGTCGTCGCGATGTGGCCCGAACAGCGACGTGCCCGCTGCGATTTCCCGACTGCGCGAGGTCTTCAGGCGCGCCGCCAGGAGTTCTGACATGGCGGCTGAGGTCAGGCTCTCGTATCCAGGACCCTCGAGCGGCTGGTTGGCGGCTGGCCTGGCCTCCGGGTACGCAGGGCTGGGCAGGTAGGTTAGGGTGAGCCACTCGCGCGCACCGGAAAGCTCGCGATGGCGAAGCCGGGCGATCTCGTCGAGCATCTGGACTGCGCCGGCCCGTCGTCCGAGCACCCGTCCACCATGCTCGGCCATCTGCTGATCCCAGAAGGCCAGTTGGTGGGCGTCGCCCCCCTCGTCACGCAGCCGCTTGAGCAGCGCGTTTCGCTGCGCAAGCGCCTTGTTGTAGTCTGTCAGCGCCCGGCAGTAGGCAGGATCGACCTGGCAGAGCGCGATGTCGAGATAGCGCCGGCGCTCGCCGGGCGCGCCCGAGACGAGGCTGACGTCCTCGGGGAGGAACAACACCACCCGCAGGCGGCCGATCAGATCGAGCCCGCGCTTGGCGACGCCGTTGATCCGCACCTGTTTGCGCACCACCGGGCCGACTGCGCCGCCGCCGTTGCCCAGCTCGAGCACGAGTTCCAGCCGCTCGCTCGTCGTGCCATCGCCGATTTCAGCCGTCAGGCGTGCGTAGGGCAAGGGACTTTCGAGCGCCAGCCAGCTAATCAGCTCGCGCTCGGCCACCGCCCGGGGTGACCGGGCAGTGGCGAGAAGATGGATCGATTCGAGAAGGTTGGTCTTGCCCTGCGCGTTCGCCCCCTGGAACACGCTCAGGCCGCCGGGGACGCTCAGTTCAAGGCGCGCGTAATTGCGGAAGTTGGTGAGCGAAAGGTGGTTGAGCCGCACACTCGACTACTTACTTCTGCAGCTGCATGGGCATGATCACGTGGGTGAATTCCTCGGGCCCTGCACCAACCGGTCGGATCACGCCGGGACGATCCGAACGGGTCGTCTCGAGCACGACCTGGGGCGTGTCCAGCACGTTCATGACTTCCATGAGATAGCGCACGTTGAAAGCAATCTCGACGGGCGAGCCTTCCACCAGCGCATCCAGGTCGCTCACGTTATCGCCCGCTTCCTGCGAAGTCGCCCGAATCGTCAGTTGACCGGGTTCCGCGTCGGTGCCAGGCGTGACCGTGAAGACGACGCGGTCCGACGCGTCACGGGCGAACAGCGAAGCGACCTTCAGGCTCCGCAGGAAGGCCTGCGTATCCAGCACGGTGCGCGTGACGCAGTTCTTGGGGATGATGGCGTTGTAATCGGGGAACTTGGCGTCAATGAGCTGCGAGACAAGATCGACCTGGTGGAACGCGCCGCCCTTCTCCACGTCGCCCCGACCATAGAGGCGGAACAAGATCTGGTTGCGCGCGCCGGCCACCACGAAGTCCACCGGGCGGTCGGGATCGGCTTCCCCACCGATGCGGCTGACTTCCTGCAGCGAACGTGCAGGAATGATGACCGTCGCGTCGGCTGGCGCGGCCGCGGGCAGGATCGTGCGGCGCACCGACAGCCGGTAGCCGTCCGTGGCCGCGAGCGTCAGGCGGTCGCCCTCAAACTTCGCCAGTACGCCGGTCAGCGCGGGGCGGCTGGTGTCCTTCGCGTCGGCGGCCGCAAAAACGACCTGGTCGATGATCTGGCGGAGGGTCGCGGGCGGCAGGCCAAGCGGCTGCTCGCCATCGGCGGTTGGGATCAGCGGAAATTCGCCCGCGTCGATGCCCTTGATATTGGACTCGGAGCGACCGCTTCGCAGGTGCACGCTCATCGTGCGGACGCTCAGCTCCATATCGATGCGGCCGGGTTGCATGGAATTGACCCAGTCGGTGAGCAGGCGGGCGGGCAGCGTAACCGCGCCGTCATCCTCGACCTGGCTGCCCAGCCAGCACGTGACCCCGACCTCCAGGTTCGTCGCCGCCAGTTTCAGCCGGTCTTCATCCGTGCTCAGCAGGATATTGCTCAAGACGGGCAGCGTGCTGCGCGAAGAAACGGCGCGGCCGACAATGGACAGACCCTTGGCGAGGTTCTCTTGCATGACGGACAGGCGCACGGCGACACCTCCAGCGGTTCAGCATGGGCCGTCCCGGCTCCCAAAACCGCGACGGCCGGTCTGGTCGACAATGGGATGGCGTAGTATAGCACTAAGTAAAGATGGGCGTCAATCAGCCCGAAAGCTCAATCGCCGTCGATGACGTTTCTGGGGGGCTGGCCGGGTTCGGGGAGCTGCGAGACGCCTTCGGGGTGATAGTGAACGTGAACCCGGCGCAGCAGATCGATCCGTTCGTAGAGCCGCTCCTCGACCGCACAGGCAATCGAGTCGCCCGCGGCGACGGAAAGCGAGCCGTCAATGCCCACTGTGACGTTGATGACCAGGTAGGGGCCGAAGCGGTGAGCGTAAACCTCTTCCACGCACAGCACGCCCGGCACGCCCGCCAGCACCGCTTGCACTTGTGTAGCCAGCTCGTCGCCGGGCACGGTGTCCATCAGCTCGGCCGACGCGTCCGACAGGATCGCGATCCCCGTGCGCAGGACCAGCAAGGCCACGACCGCGCCCGCCAGCGGGTCGCCCCAGGGCAGCCCGTTCATGCTCAGGAAGATGCCCAGGGCCGCGCCAGACGCGGCAAAGATGTCGTTGCGGTGGTCCTTCGCCAGTGCGGCCACCGCAATGTTGCCGGTTGCCTTGCCGATCCGGCGCGTGTAGAGCATCAGGCCGATCTTGACGACAATGGTGAAGAGTGCGACGGCCAGCGCGATGGGGGCCGCGCCTTCCGACGTGGTTTGCCCCGACCAAAGTGAGTAAACCTTGTTGATCGCGTCCCAGAAGATCGCCACCGCGGTCGTGATGACGAACGCGCCGACGATCAGTGCCGCGATGCTCTCGAGCTGGGTGTGACCGTAGGGATGCTCACGGTCGGCCGGCTTGCCGGCAAGCCGCATGAAGATGCGCACGACGACGTAGTAGGCAACGTCGGAGGTGGAGTTAATCCCGTCGGCCAGCAGCGCCGCGCTGTTCCCGACGATGCCAACGCTCACCTTCAGCAGCGCAAGCACGACGTTCGCCGCGAGGCCCAGGTTGACCGCACGGATGCTCAGCGCTTGCCGGTTTTGTCCTTCCATTCGGTTGCCTTCGGCGTCTATCCTTGCCTCCGAGGTCGCCCCAGCCTTCGCACTGAATTGAGACCCCGCCGGTTCCTTAACTGATCTGAAACGGGACGCTGATGCAACTGATTGAACTGATTTGCACTGTCCTTCGGGTAAAGATCATGATAATCAGTCCGATCCGTTCAATCACTGTCCTATTGCATCCCTCGTTGTCCAGCACTCTGTGCGCAGCGTGCCCTTTCCAGTTTGCCAAGTTTACTCGCACTCATGATCCTGCAACCAGCCGTTTTGCAAACCGGCCTTCTCGAACGCTTCGAGCGCAGCCTCATATTCTTCTTCGGTGATCTTGCGCCCCAGCACCGGATCGTCAAGGGTGCGATACGTCGGGAAGTACTGATCCATTACGGATACGAATACGTCGGGCGAAAGTTCCCGGCTGATCCACTGCATCACCCCCGGCGTGTCGGCCAGGCCGTCGGGCAGCACCAGGTGGCGGACGATCATGCCGCGGCGGGCGATGCCGGCCCCGTCCAGAACGAGCCGGGGGCCCACCTGGCGCAGCATCTCCTTCACCGCAAGACGGTCGTTCTCCACGTAGCGCGGGAAACCTGACAGCCGCTTTGCAACGGCGTCGTCCGTGTACTTAATGTCGGGCAGGTAGATGTCGATCACGCCATCCAGCAGGCGCAGCGTTTCGACCCGTTCGTAACCGCTGGTGTTATAGACGAGCGGGATGCGCAGCCCCCACCCGGCCGCGACATCGACGGCCGCAAGGATATGGGCCACAAAATGCGTCGGCGTAACGAAGTTGATGTTGTGGACCCCGCGGCGTTGAAGCTCGAGCATCATGCCGGCAAAACGCTCGATCGTAACCTGGTTCCCATAGCCCATCTGGCTGATCGAGTAATTCTGGCAGAAGCGGCAGCGCCCCGTACAGCCCGAAAAGAAGATCGTGCCAGAGCCGCGCGAGCCGGAGATCGGGGGTTCTTCCCAGGGGTGGACGTTCCACGATGCAATCACCGCGTCGCCGCCGATCCGGCAGACCCCGTGCTTACCGGCCAAACGGTCGACCTTGCACGCGTGCGGGCACAGCTCGCAGCTTGCCAGGGACGCCATTGCCCCACGGGCGCGGCGGCGCAGCTCCCCGCTGCGATGCAGCGCCAGATAGGACGGCTCCCAACCGGAGACTGTAGCTTCTGAGTTTGGATCGGTCAGGATGTTGACCGCCATGATTGCTCCTGAGCAAGTGATGCGCGCAGTGATGGGCTTGCTCAACTGCGCGCGAGCACATTGTATACATAAAAGAGTGGAGTTACAAAGCAGGCGGCTTTCGGCTGCCAGCCGGTCCCTGAAAGACTAGCTCAGCTGCACGAGCGCCATCTTCAGGTACGGCTCGCTCGAGGTGGGGAAGTCGAGCGCGGGTTCGTGGTAGACGCCGGCGACTTCGCCGGTCCGGCCGGCCGCACTGATGCCGGCCAGCACCCGCTCACGGAACGCGCGCCAGGGAAGCTCGGCCAGGTTGCTGCACGCGAGCAGCCGGCCGCCCGGGGAAACCACCGCGGCGGCCAACTCGGCCAGTTGAGCGTAGTCCTTCGCCGCGGAGAAACGGCCGGTTTTCGTCTTGGAGAAGCTGGGCGGGTCAAGAATCACGAGGTCGAAAGTGTCGCCGCGCCGGGCAAAGCGCGCCAGCCAGTCGAACACGTCGCCGAAGACAAAGTCGTGCGCGTCAGGCACAAAGCCATTAAGGCCGTAGTTGTCCTGTCCCCACGCGAGGACGTTGCGCGACAGATCCAGGTTGAGCACCCGCGCCGCGCCGCCGGCCGTCGCCGCCACGCCAAAGCCGCACGTATAGGCGAAGGTATTCAGCACCGTCTGCCCCGCCGCCCACGCCCCCACACGGGCGCGCGTCTCGCGCATGTCCGCGAATAGGCCGCTGCTCAGGCCCGTGTCGGAGCGAATCCGATACGTCAACCCTTCTTCGCGGGCGAGGAAGCCTGAGACCTCTGAGGTTGCGTCACCTTCGGTGACGGTCGAAGCCTCGAAGGTCTGGGTGGGTTGGCGCAGGTCCGGCCCGAAGACGGGCAGGGGCGGGGCAAGCGCAGCCATCTCCTCTTCGGGCACCCGGCTGGCCTGCCTCGGGCGGTACTTGACGTACACAGTCCCGATGTTTGCCGCCTGGGCCAGCATGGCCGCGAGCCCGTCGGGAAGTGGCGCGGGTGGCAGGGCTTCATCGTCGTCGTAGATGCTGGCAACCAACGCATCCCCATAACGGTCGACGGTCAGGCCGGGGAGGCCGTCGCCCGCCGCGTTCACCAGGCGATAGATCGTCGTCTCGGGGTCGGCGGCCAGGGGCACGCGGCGCGCCACGGCCAGGCGCACAAGCGCCCGCACGAGGTCGGGCGACTGTAACCAGGCCGGGCGGATGTGCTGCGGCGGCCGGGCCAGCAGGCTCAGGCTGGGCTCGGGCACGCCGGTCACCAGCCTGTCGAGCGGCGCGGGCAGCGGAGCGTTGAATGTGATCCGTTTGCCTGTGCCCGGGAGGGGGATGGTCAGTTCGGCCGCATGCAGGCACAGGCGCGGATAGGCGGCCGCCCTCTCGCCATAGAGCGCATCGCCGATGACCGGCAGGCCCACATGTGCCAGGTGAAGGCGAATCTGGTGGGTGCGCCCCGTCTCGGGGATCGCCTCGATGACGGCAAACGGCAGGCCCTGGCCCTTCTTGCCGATCCAGCCCCGCTCGACGACCTGGCAGCGGGTGCGGGCCGGTTGACCCGCGGGGTCCTTGCGGGCTGCGATCCTGTACCGACCCCCGCGATCGCGGGCAATGGGCGCGTCGATGATCGACTCGTCGACCTCTGGCGCACCGAGCACTGCGGCGAAGTAGACCTTGCGCGCGGCCCGGCCCTCGAACGCTGCGGCGAGGCTCCGGTTGGCCTCGGTGCGCAGCGAGAAGAGGAGCACGCCCGACGTGTCCGCGTCGAGGCGCTGGTGCATGCCCAGGTAGGAAAGCCCCTCCTGCTTCTGGAGCGCGGCCAGCGCGTCGCCGGGATAAGGGTCGGCGGGCTCCGGCGCATGGGTCGGAATGCCGGCCGGCTTATCCACGACGATGATATCGTCGTCGCGATAGAGGATTTTGATCTTCATGTGATCGGAATGGGACGCTGACCTAACTGATTGAGCTGATCTTCCTGATGCTCATAAAGCGGGATCAGGTGAATCAGTCCAATCAGTCCGATCTGCAGGCTATCAGGGCGCCAGCCGCGTCAAGTCCCGCGGGAACAGGGTCGCCAGGCGGATGTTGTCCAGGCCAAGCAACTGCATGATAAAGCGCTCCGAGCCAATGGCGAAGCCGCCGTGGGGCGGCATGCCATATTTGAACGCTTCAAAATAGGTTTCGAACGGGCTGAGGTCAGTGTAGCCGCGCGCGGCCGCGCTGTCCAGGTAGTCCTGGTACAAGTGCAAGCGCTGGCCGCCGGTGACCAGCTCGGTGCCGCGGAAGAGCAGGTCGAACGAGTTCGAGAAGCGCGGGTCGGCCGGGTTTGGGTGCGTATAGAACGGCCGCTTGCCCATCGGGTAGCCCGTGACGAACAGGAAATCGGAGCCGTACTCTTGCCGCGCCCACTCGCCCAGCCAGCGTTCGTGCTGGGGCGCCAGGTCGGGCTCCCCGCGGCAGTCCTCGCCCCACTTCTGCAGGATCAGTTCCTGGGCCTCTGGGAAGTAGATCGCCGGGAAGGTCTCGGGCGCGACGGGCAGCTTAACGTTCAGCAGCGCCAGCTCGGGCGCATAGTGCTCCTCGAGATAGCCGGTTATGCCGCGCACCACCCTGGTCAGGACGGCCATCACGTCCCGGTGGTCGCGGATGAAGCCCAGTTCCACGTCCAGGCTGACGTACTCGTTGATGTGGCGCACGGTGTCGTGCGGCTCGGCGCGAAACACCGGCCCGACCTCAAACACCCGCTCAAACACGCCCACCATGATCTGCTTGTAGAACTGCGGGCTTTGGGCCAGATACGCCTGCCGGTCGAAATACTTGACCCCAAACACGTTCGCGCCGCCCTCGGTGGCCGAGGCGACCAGCTTGGGCGTCTGGATCTCGGTAAAGCCCAAGCCGGTGAGCGTGGCGCGGAAGCCGGCCATCACGCCCGCATGCAGCCGGAAGAGCGCGCGCTTCTGTGGGTGGCGCAGGCCAACTACGGCGTGGTCGAGGAAGGTGGGCAGCGTGGCCTTGATCTCGGGCTTGTTGATCGGGAAGGGCAGCGCCTCACGCACGGGCGAGAGGATTTCGAACTGCGGCCGGTGGATTTCGATGCCGCCCGGCGCTTGTGGCTCGGCGCAGACGTCACCCTCGAGCGCGAGGACCGTTTCGGGCAGCAGCCCTTCGAGTGCCGCCAGCGCCTCGGGCGTCTCGACGACCACCTGGACGGTGCCGCGCACGTCGCGCAGCACGAGGAAGTTGATGCCGCCCATCCGGCGCAGCGCATGTAGCCAGCCCGCCAGCCGGACGCGTTCTCCGACGTGAGAACCGACCTCCGATGTGTAGACACGTTCCATCAGGCACCCCCGAGTTAAATGAAATACGCGCTCCCCCTGCGAAGTCCTTGCCTTGGGCAGGAATCTTCTCCAGGGGCGAGGCGCGTGCTCGCGGTGCCACCCTGTTTCGCCGGAACCTCACGATCCCGGCCTCACCGGTCAACCATGACCCTGCCAGGTAACGGCTGGCGCCGGCGGTGACCTACGACCCTTTTGCACCGAATTACACGAATTAGTCGGATTCTACGAATTGCCAATGCTAGCGATTTCGTGCAATTCGTGTCAGTTCGTGTAATTCGGGGCAACCTCGTCTTTCGGCCCCACAGCTCCGGAGTGTCTTTCCGGGGAAGCGCAGGCGGCGTTCACACCCTCGGCCGCTCTCTGGACTGCGTGCGAGCCCCGTACTCTCTCCATCGTCGCTTTTCCTGTTCTGTATGGCTGAAGCCTACGGTTTCAGCCAAGTTGCGAGAGGATAGCACACGTTGGCCCCACTGTCAATTGCGCATTTTGCGTTTGAATAGAACAGACGTACAATAGCGAACACTTGTACGAGGGAATATGCCGTCGCAGCGCCGTCGCAAGCTGGATGCCTTGGTCACCCAGCTCCAGTTCGAGCATGGACCGCGGGCCATCCGCCGGGCAGAACCGGGGGAGCGCGCGCCTACAATTGCGCGCATCCCGACCACCTTTACGGAGCTGGACGGGCTGCTCGACGGCGGGTTGCCCCGGGGCCGGATCAGCGAAGTGACCGGGCCGGCCACTTCGGGCAAGCTGACCCTGGCGGCGAAAGCCATCGCCTCCGCGCACCATGAGCGGGATGCGGTGGCCGCCTGGATCGACACGTGGCGCACCTGCGATGCGGACTACCTGCACCGGTGCGGGGTGGACCTCAGCCGGCTGCTGGTGGCCCGGCCGGCCTCCCTGTCCGATGCGCTGGCGATGGCGCTGCACCTGGTCGAAAGCCGCTCGCTGGCCGTGCTGGTGATGGACACGCTGCCTGCGGAGCCCGGCGGCGCAGGGACGCTGGCCGGCGCGCTGTCTCGGCTGGCGGCCCTGCTGACCGAAACACAGACCGCCGCCGTGTTCCTGACCGATCCCGAGCAGTTCTCACAGGCGCTGGCCCATGCCGCAGCCGTGCGCCTGAACATCCGTCGTGAACGCTGGCTAAAGCGCGGCGGCGACGTGCGCGGTTACGAGGGCCAGGTCGAGCTGGTGAAGAACCGCCTGGGCCGCACCGGAACCGCGCGCATCCGGATCACATTTAACGGCACGGTGCGGGGGGATGGCTTATAGCATGTACGGCGAGAAGCAGTCTGCCCGCAGGCAGGCTGCTTCTCGCCCCCTATCCGAAACGCAGTTCAAGCAAATTGCGTACGTCCTCGCGCCGCAATTCGGCGTCACCATCGCCCGGCGGGCCGATCCCGGGCTGGGCGAGGGGGCGGTGGGCCGGCGGCCGTTGGTGCTGCTCGACGACGCGGGCAACGTGCTCGCCGCGGATGCCCGGGCGGCCGCGGCCGGGGTCGCGCCGGGCCAGTCGGAGCGGCAGGCCGTGGCGCGCTGCCCGCTGGCGCTGCTGCAGCCGGCCGTCCACTACCCGATTGCCGAGGCGCAGGCCGAGCTGTCCGAGCGAGTGGCGCGCTACGGCGCGCGTTGGCAGCCGGCCGGATTGGGGGCCGTCTACCTCGACACGACCGGGCTGCCCGGCAACATGCTCGAATGGTGCCAGGACCTGGCGAACGAAGTGCGCCACTTGGGCGTGTCGCTGTCGATCGGCCTGACCAACGGCAAGTTCAGCGCCAGCGCGGCCGGCCAGGCCGCGCCCCCGGCCCATGCGCTGATCCTCGACAACATCACGCAGCCGGCCTTCCTCTCCCGCCAGGCCGCGGCCCTGCTGCCCCTCGAGCCGGACGCGCTGCTCCAGCTGCAGCACCTGGGCATTCGTACGCTCGGGCAGTACGCCCGGCTGCCGCCCGCGGCCGTGCTGACGCGCTGGGGGCAGGCCGGCCGCACCGCGCAGCGGTGGGCGCAGGGCTACGACGACCGGCCCGTCATCCCGCCGGCGGAACGGGCGGAAGTCGGGGGACACATCGAGTTCGATGGGGTCCTGTTGGATCGCGACATCCTGCTGGCCGCGCTCGTCCGCAAGGCGGAGAAGCTGCTAGGCCCCCTGCGTGATCAGCTGCAAG
This sequence comes from uncultured Chloroflexia bacterium, assembly GCA_963810095.1. Lineage (GTDB taxonomy): Bacteria > Chloroflexota > Anaerolineae > CG2-30-64-16 > CG2-30-64-16 > JALOOB01. Next base: position 1,012,475 of record CAWEMM010000006.1, read on the forward strand.
CCATCGGCTGGCTCCAGGTGGCCATCACCCGCGGCGACCGGCGCACGGTCGAGGTCAAGCACACCTTCCCCATGCCCACGGCCGCACCGAGCAGCGTCAAGCTGGCGCTGGACCGGGTGCTGGGGCGGGTGGAGTGGAACAAAGAAGGCGCCACGGATACCACGCTGACCCTGGGCGACATCACCGACGCGCCCAGCCAGCAGTTGAGCCTGTTCGATGCACCGACCCCGCGCGAGACGCTGACCGCAACGCTGGAGCAGCTGGTCGCCCGCTACGGCCGCGACTCGTTTTGCATGGCGGTGCTGGCCGAGCCGGACCACCCGCTGCCCGAGCGGCGGGTGAGCTGGCAGGGATTTGGGACAATGTGACACGCCTTTGGCCGACCGGGGACCCGGTCCAGGTGACTATGACGGCTGACGGCGCGCCGGGCCAGTTCTTCTGGCACGGCCGCTGGCACGCGGTCGACGCGGTCGCCAACCGCTGGCGGGTGCGCTCGAGCTGGTGGCTGCCCGCGGCCGATGCGCACCGTGAGTATTTCAAGCTGACGACGACGGACGGCCTGTTGTGCACGCTGTACCGGGACCTGCGCGACGATGCGTGGTACTGTATGCGGGTTTATGACTGAGCCTTATGTCGAGCTGCACTGTCATTCGCACTATTCGCTCCTCGACGCGCCCTCTTCGCCCGAGGCGCTGCTCGATCGGGCGGCTGCCCTGGGCCTTTCCAGCCTCGCGCTGACCGACCACGACGGCTTGTACGGCGCGGTCGAGTTCTGGCGCGCGGCCCGCAAGCGCGGCATCCACCCTCTCATCGGCGCGGAGCTGACCCTGGCGCACGGCTCGCACCTCACCCTTCTGGCCGAAAACCAGCGCGGCTACGGTAACCTCAGCCGGCTCATCAGCATCGGCCAACTGGCCGGCAGCAAGGGCAGCCCGCATCTCACCATCGAAGACGTGGCGCGGCACGCGGAGGGGCTCTTGTGCCTGACCGGCTGCAGCCGGGGTGCAGTCGCGGCTGCGGTGCTGGCAGACGATAAGAACGCCGGCGCACGTGCAGTCCGGGCGGCCGGCAAGCTGGCCGACATCTTCGGCCGAGGGCGGGTGTGGGTCGAGCTGCAGCGGCACTGGCTGCCCGACGACGGCCGGCTCAACGCGGGGCTGCTCGAGGTGGCGCAGGCCGCGGGCCTGCCCCTGGTCGCAACCAACGACGTCCACTATGCGGTGGTCGAGGAGCACCGCCTGCGCGACATCCTCCTGGCGACGCAGGACCTGTGCACACTGACCGAACTGGCCGCCCGGCCCGGCACGCACAACTCGACCGAGTTCTGCCTGAAGAGCGCGGGGGAGATGGGCGTCCTGTTTGCCGACCTGCCCGGGGCGCTCGCCGCCACGCAGGCCATCGCCGAGCGCTGCCAGGTGTCGCTCGACTTCTCCGGCCGCCGCACGCCCGCCTTCCCCCGCCAGGCGCCCGATTTCCCGGCCGGGATTCCCCCCAGCGAAACGGCTTTCAGCTACCTGTACGGGCTATCCCACCAGGGGCTGCGCGACCACTTCCGGCCCGTCACCCCCCAAGCGGTGCGCCAGCTGGCCCACGAACTGAACGTGATCGAGGCGGTGGGGCTGGCCGACTATTTCCTGATTGTCTGGGACATCGTGCGGCACGCCCGGGAAGAAGGCATCCGCTGCCAGGGCCGGGGCTCGGCTGCGAATTCGCTGGTCGCCTACGTGCTGGGCATCACGCCGGTCGACCCCCTGCGCCACAACCTCCTGTTCGAGCGCTTCCTCAGCGACCGCACCGACACCATGCCCGACATCGATATCGACTTCGGGTCGGACCGCCGGGACGAGGTGATCCGCTACGTCTACGAGCGCTATGGGACCGAGCATGCGGCGATGGTGTGCAACGTGGTCACGTACCAATGGCGGCTGGCGGTGCGCGACGTGGCGCGGGCGCTGGGTTTTTCGCCCGAGGACGTGAACCGGGTGGCCGCGGCGCTGCACGAGCGGTCGGATGTGCCGCTGTACGATACGTCCGTCGCACTTACTCCCGAGCGGGCGAATGCATTGATGCATGACGACACCAAGTGGCACGCTAACCCCCTGATCGTTGGAAGCATCCTGAGCGGAACACCTTGCCGCAGGAAGGTGTAAAGTCGAAGGATGCTCCTCGAGACCATCTCGACGAGCAGGCCGTGGCGGTGGTGGCCGAACTGGCCGGGCGGCTCATCGACACCCCCCGCCATCTGTCGGTTCACTCTGGCGGCCTCCTGATCACCGCGCAGCCCCTGGTCGAGGTGGTGCCGCTGGAGCGGGCGACCAAAGCGGGCATCGTCGTCACGCAGTGGAACAAGGACTCGGTCGAGGACGCGGGGCTGATCAAGATCGACCTGCTGTGCCTGCGCACGCTGGACCTGGTGAGCGAGGCGGAAGAGCTGATCACCCGTCGCACCGGGCAGAAGCCGCCGCTCGACGCGCTGACGCTGGACGACCCGGCGGTCTATCGCGCGCTCTCCGAAGGCGACACCATCGGCGCGTTCCAGGTGGAAAGCCGGGCGCAGGCGCAGATGCTGCCCCGGCTCAAGCCCCGGCGCTTCGAAGACATCGTGATCCAGGTAGCCATCATCCGGCCCGGCCCCATCCAGGGCGGCATGATCCACCCCTACCTGCGCCGGCGCCGGGGCGAGGAACGGCCCACCTACCTGCACCCCAAGCTCGAACCCATTTTGAGTGAGACGCTCGGCGTGATCCTGTTCCAGGAGCAGGTGATCCGGGTGGCGATGGCGTTGGCGGGGTTCACGCCCGGCGAGGCGGACCTGCTGCGCCGGGCCATGAGCCGGGCGCGCTCGGCCCGGGCCATGGCCGAGCTGCGGGACCGGTTCATTGCGGGCGCGGAGGCGAACGGTGTGGCACGCACGGTGGCCGAGGAAGCGTTCAAGCAGCTTCAAGGCTTCGCCACGTACGGCTTCTGTAAGTCGCATGCGGCTGCGTTCGCGCTGGTGGCATACCAGACGCTGTGGCTGAAGCTCTATTACCCGGCCGAGTTCTACTGCGCGCTGCTGAATCACCAGCCGATGGGATTCTACTCGCCCGAGGTGGTGGTGGGCGATGCGGAGCGCCACGGGGTGCGGGTGCTGCGGCCGGATGTAAACTTGAGCCTGGACGAATGCACTGTGCCTCCGCAGGCCAAAGAAATCCGTCTCGGCCTGCGCTACCTGCACGGCTTGGGCGAGGCGGGCAGCGAGCGGCTGCTGGCGGCACGGGATGACGGCTCCAAGTCCTTTGCCGGCCTGGTCGATTTCTGCCGCCGGACCCGGCTCCCGCGCACCCTCATTGCCGACCTGGTGCGTGCGGGTGCGCTCGACACCCTTTCGACCGACCGGCGGGGCCTGCTGTGGACACTGGGCGGGCTGCAGTACGAGGAAGAGGCCCTGATGGAAGCCCCCGACGAGGCGGCCGAGCTGCCCGCGCTGGGGGAACGCGAGGCGCTGGCGTGGGATTACGAGCTGCTGGGGCTGTCGCCGGGCGACCACCCGATGCGGATGCTGCGCGCAAAGCTCAAGGCGAAGGGCGTGCTTTCCGCGGCCGACCTGGCGCGCCAACCCGCGGGGCGCATCGTGGCCATCGCGGGCCTGGTCGTCGTGCGCCAGGCGCCACCCACGGCAAAGGGACACCTGTTTATCACGCTGGAGGACGAGACGGGGCTGGCAAACCTGATCATCCGGCCCGACCTGTATGAGAAGCGCCGCGAGCTGCTCCATGCTGCGACGTTCCTGGCCGTCAAGGGGCTGATGCAGCGGGATGGGACGTCGACGAGCGTGCTGGTGCGAGAGGTCCGGGAAATGGAGCGGGATTAAAAACACCGCAAGCCTTAGTTGGCAGACCAAGGCTTGCGGCAGAAGCAGGGTGTTGCTGGATTCGTCTTTATTGATGCTGCCCCGCCCGGCGGAGCAGCATCATTGGGCTGTTTATTGGGCCGGGCGAGCGCCGAGCGTGACGGGCACGTCCTGGCGCTGGCCGCCGCGCAGCACCGTCAAGGTCAGGGTATCGCCCACCTTCTTGGCCTGCACCGTGCTGACCAGTTCTTCCATCGTCGTGATGTTCTTGCCATCCGCTGCGACGATGATATCCGCATTCACCAACTGGTTCAGGTTCTGGCCGCCCTGGCCGAGATTAAGCCCGGCGCCCTTGATGCCGGCCTTCTCGGCCGGGCTGCCCGGCACGACGTTCATCACGAGCACGCCGGTCTGGTTGCCGAGGCCCGCCATCTGGGCCATCTGCGCCGACACCGTCAGGCCGCTCACGCCGAGCCACGGGCCACCCACTGCCGGGGTGGTCGCGCCGCTGGACGAGCCGGCGTTGGGCGTGGTCTGGGTCTCAGGAGTCGCCTGAGTTTCCGGCGTGGCCTGAGTCTCCGGCGTCGCCGGCGTCGTCGAGCCGCCCTGGCCGCCCGCAGCACCGCCGCGGGTCGCCAGCGTCGCGTTCACGCTCTGTTCCTGCCCGTTGCGCAGGATCGTCAGGGCGAGCACGTCGCCGGCCTTTTTCGCCTGCACCGCTGCCACCAACTCCTCCACGGTGGTGATGGCCTTGCCATCGACCGCGGTGATGACGTCGCCGCCGATCATCAGTTGCTGACCGTTGACGTCGGTCGACTGGGTGCTGCCCTTGAGGCCCGCATTTTCAGCCGGGCTGCCAGGCACCACGTTGACAACCAACGCGCCTTGCTTGTTGCCCAGGTTCATCGCCTGCGCGATTTCCGGGGTCACGGTCATGCCCGTCACGCCGAGGTACACGCCGCCCGCACGCGGTGCGGTCTGGCCCTGGCCCTGTTGACCCTGGCCCTGTTGGCCTTGACCCTGCTGGCCCTGGCCCTGTTGGTTCTGAGCGGTCTCAGGGGCTTGCGCCGGCCGGGCCGCCAGGGTGACGGTGACGCTCTGGACCTGGCCGTTGCGCAGGACCGTCAGGTTGACCTGGTCGCCGACCTTGGCCGTGCGGGCCAGGAACGTCGTGAGGTCTTCGAAATCGCGAATCTGCTGGCCGTTGACGGCCGTGATCACGTCGCCGCCGATCTGGGCATCCAGGCCGTCGATCTGCGTGGTTTTGGTGCTGCCCTTCAGGCCGGCCTTCTCGGCCGGGCTGCCTGCGGTCACATCGACCACCAGGGCGCCGCGGGTCGTGGCGGGCAGGCCCATCGCCTCGGCCACCTGCGAGGTGAGCGTGCCGCCGCGGATACCGACGTAAGGATGCTCGAACTTGCCCGACGCGATCAGCGCGGGAACGACCTTCTGGACGATCACGGAAGGAACCGCGAAGCCAATGCCTGCCGAAGCGCCCGACTGCGACTCAATAGCCGTCGGGATGCCGACGAGCCGGCCGTTCATATCGACGAGCACGCCGCCCGAGTTGCCGGGGTTGACCGGGGCATCGGTCTGGATGATGTCAGGGATCGTATAGGAACCGGTCTGCGAGAAGGTGTTGCCCACGGGCAGCGAGCGGCCCAGCGCGCTCACGATGCCGAAGGTCATGGTGCCTTCCAGGCCGTACGGGTTGCCGATGGCCACGACGAACTGGCCGGGCTTCACCTGCGTGGAGTCGGCCACGGTCACAGGGCGCAGATTCTCGACCTTGCTCGGGTCGATCTTGATGACGGCAACTTCGCTCTCAGGATCGCGGCCGACCAGCGTCGCGGGCAGCGTCAGACCGTCGGAGAAGGTCACCGAGATGCGGTTCGCGCCGTCGACGACATGGTTGTTGGTGATGATGTTGCCCTTGGTGTCCCAGACGAAACCGGAACCAAGCGCAGCCGCCTCAAACGCACCGCCGTTGCCGTTACCGTTACCCTGATCGCCAAAAGGCGAGCCCGGCAGGTTGGGCATCTGGCCCAGGTCGGGCAAGGCGTTCTGGCCGCCGGTGGCGCTCATCGTGACGTTGATGTTCACGACCGAGGGCGAAACCGCCGAGTACAGGTTTGACAGAACGTTCTGCAAATCGGTAATGCTCGCCGGGAGGTTGCCCGGGAGGGGCGCAGCTTGCTGCGTATTGGTCGTAGCAGGCTGCTGGTCCGACCCCTGGGTTGTCGGAGCGACGGGCGTGGCCTGCGCTTGCGCGACAGGAGCCGCGCCCCGGCTGAGACTGGCAAGGCCTGAGACGGCCGCAGGCACCGCCGCGCAGCCGCTGAGGCTCAGCACGACGAGGACCGAGATCACCAAGAAGAGTTTGCGCATGTTTCCTCCATTGATTCGCTACACACGATTAAGTCATCTCTCTGGCGGCGCCGGTTGTAGGGGTCACCCACCATCGCCACCGCTATAGAAACGCGATCCGCCATTCAAATGGCAGATAAAGACCCTAGACGGACCTGGCCATCCATTTGTGCCAAGTATAGGCCGGCGGCAGCCCAAGTGCTTTAACAGGTGGTAAGACGGGGGTAAGGGTTTGATTAATGATGCGCAAACTGGTGCGAGGGGGTGCAAGTGCTAGAATAGCGGCGGAGGTTGGGGGATCGTCGAGCTCCTGATGAAATGGCCCCTTAACGCGCGAGCACCAGGGCTGCCCTTACCCTGGTGCTCATCAAAAGGAGGAGAAGGAGAGAAATCTGTTTGCATCTCTCGATACGTATACTACTACAGGCCACCCGGAACTACTGGACGTTTTCCCCATGTAAAGGATACTTCTTTTTGACGCTATTACTACGCTAACTATACGCAAACCCTACGGAGAGGAACTCGATGAGCGCAAGTGACGCACAAATTCCTGAAGTGTCTGAGCTGAACCCAGGAGATTATGACGAGGTGCTGGCCCTATGGGCACGGGCGGGGCTGCGAGCGCGACCGGAAGGCCGCGATGCCCCCGCTGCTTTCCAACGCCAGGTCGAAGGCGGCCTGCAGCGCGCCATCGGCATCCGCGAGAATGGGGTGTTGGTGGCGGTGGCCGTGCTCACGCACGACGGCCGCAAGGGGTGGATCAACCGGCTGGCGGTCGATCCGGAATACCGGCGCCGGGGTTACGCCTCGGCCATCGTCGAGGAGGCCGAGCGTTGGTTCCGCGACGAGGTCGGCGTGGAGGTGTACTCGGCCCTGATCCATTCCCACAACGACCCCTCCCGCTCGCTGTTTGCCGAACTCGGCTACGAGACGGTCGACGTGGTCTACGTGCGCAAGTTGGTGCGGCCGGACGCGTAAGGGCACGCTTGAAGGTGGGCCCCGCGTCCCATCGCATTCATCCGCAACTCTAGGGACCAGGCTGCGTAGAGTATGGTGAACCGGGCGAGCAAGCTGGCCCGTGAAGTAGAGGAGACAATCATGGAAACCAAGAAACTTTATCGCAGCAACACGGACAAGATGGTTGCGGGTGTGTGTGGGGGCCTGGGCCAGTATTTCGGCGTCGATCCCACCCTGATTCGCCTGATCTTTGCGCTGCTGGTCGTCTTCGGCGTCGGCTCCGGGATTTTGCTGTACATCATCCTGGCGATCGTGATGCCGTTGGAACCGCTTTCGTAGAGGCGACCGCGTTCGTACTTCGCCGATACGGGGTGGTGCGGGCGATCTGGAGATCGCCCGCACCGATAATTAGGGGGAGGGACCTATGACTTCTTCTCAACGTTCTGCACTTACGGGCGGCCTCGTCTTGATCTTGCTGGGTGTCCTGTTTCTCGCCGGCCAACTGCTGCCTAATGTCTGGTCGTGGGTGACCGGCGCCAGCTGGCCTCTGGTCGTTGTCGGCGTCGGCGTCGCGCTGTTGATTATTGGCGTGCTGGCAAATGCGCCCGGTATGGCCGTGCCCGCGTGCATCGTCGGCGGGATCGGGCTGCTCCTCTACTGGCAGAACAGCACCGGCAACTGGGAGAGCTGGGCGTACGCCTGGGCGCTGATCCCCGGTTTCGTCGGCGTCGGCACCGTCACCATGGGCCTGTGGGAGGGCAAATGGGCCACGGTGCGCGGCGGGCTGTGGCTGATGCTCATCAGCGCGATCATGTTCGTCGTGTTCGGCTCGCTGCTCGGCGGCCTGTTCGGGGGCAACCTGGCGATCGTCGGACAGTGGTGGCCGGTCGGGCTGATCCTGCTGGGGGTGCTCAGCCTCGTCGATTACGCAACTCGGCGCCGCACCGCGGCGTGAGCGGAGGTCCTCATGCGCAATACGTCGGTTTTCTGGGCGGTTGTCCTGATCCTGGTGGGCCTGCTGTTCCTGCTGAATAACTTCGGCCTGCTGCCCAACTTTGGCTTCAGCATCTGGAACCTGGTCTGGCCGATCTTCCTCATTGCGCTCGGCGTCTGGTTCGTGTCGCGCACCTTCGTGCGGCCTGCGCCTGCCGAGATGGAACCGGGGAGCATTCCGCTCGAGGGCGCAAGCCAGGCCGAAATCGAGCTGGCGCACGGGGCAGGCGAGCTGCGGGTGTCAGGAGGCGCCGGGGCCGGCGTGCTGGCCGAGGGCGTGTTCGGCGGCGGGCTGCGCTACGAGGCGAAGCACAAGGGCGATCTCCTGGACGTCGAAATGAAAATGCGCGTCGAGCCGGTGACGTTCCTCAACTGGGCGCCGGGCGGCTATGACTGGGATGTGCGGCTCAATCCGGACGTGCCCATCGAGTTGAAATGCGCGACGGGCGCGAGCCACAGCGTGCTGGACCTGCGCGACCTGAGGGTGACCGGCTTGAAGCTGGAAACGGGCGCCAGCGCGACCGAAGTGACCTTGCCCGCGAACGCCGGACTGACCCGTGTGAAGGTGCAGGCCGGCGCCGCACGGGTGGACCTGCGCGTTCCCGGTGGGGTGGCGGCCCGCATCAAGACAAGCGGCGCGCTGGCGTCGATGGCCGTGGATGAGACGCGGTTTCCGGGGTTCGATAATCGTTACCAGTCGCCCGATTTCGACAGCGCGGCGAACCGGGTCGAGATCGAAGTGGAGACGGGCGTGGGGGCGGTGACGGTGAGTTGAGCCGGTCGCGTTATCAACTAATAAACGCGTAAGAACCGAAGGTCCACGAAGAAGCTTTGTGGACCTTCGGTTCTTTGTTTCCTCGTGGTTGGAGGGTTCTCACCTGTACAGGCGCTTTTCTGCGATGTACGCCGACGACGGGGTCAGGAACCATGTATCTGATACTGCGCCCGGTGCGAACCCGCTCGCGCAAGTCGCGGGAGGCAATCTCCAGTTCGGGCATATCCAGCAGCCTGACCCGCTCGCGGACGCCCGGCAGCTGTGCCTCCAGCGCGTCCCACTCGATGGGCACGTCGGGCCGGGTTAGCGCGACGAGTTGTGCGGTACGAATAAGCTGCGCCGGCTCCCGCCACTTCGGTAGGTCGGCCAGGCTGTCAAAGCCCATCAGGAAGAAAAGCTCGCTGCCCGGCGGAAGCTGCGCGGCGACGATCTTCACCAGGTCGATGGTGTAGTGGGGACCGGGCCGATCGACGTCGCCCCGGGAAAGCTCGAAATGAGGATTGCCGCAGATCGCCAGCTCGGTCATCTGCACGCGGTCGGCTGTATTCGTCACGTCCTGGCCCGCCTTCAGCGGCTGCTGCCCGGCCGGGGCAAAAAGCACCTTGTCGAGCTGCAGCTGGTCGCGGGCTTCTTCGGCGAGGATCAAGTGTCCGATGTGAGGCGGGTCGAAGCTGCCCCCTAACAGGCCAACGCGCACGGCGGCCCCTAGTCCGCCCATTCCAGTTCCTTGTCGCCGATGCGGACGGTGTCGCCCACCTCGATGCCGCGTTGAAGCAGCGCGTCCGTGATGCCCAACGCCTTCAGGATGCGCTGGAACCGCATCACCGCGTCGTAGTATTCCCACCGCGTCATCTTCACGATGCGCTCGATGCGCCTGCCGTGCACCCGGTATGCACCGTCCGGGTCGCGCTCGATGGAAAAACTCATATCCTCTTCGCGCGTCGGCGGGATCAGCGGCTGCACGTCCTCGAAGCGCGGCGCGGGCGGCAGTTCGGCAAGCAGATCGGCCACCCGGCGCAGCAGCGTTTGCACGCCTTCCCCCGAGACCGCCGAGATCGCTAATGGCTCGGGCACGCCGCGCTTCCTGAGCCCCGCCGCGAGCTCGGGCCAGCGGTCGTGCACCTCGGTGAGGTCCATCTTGTTGACGACGACCACCTGCGGCTTTTCTGCCAGCATCGGGTTGAACTGCTCCAGTTCCTGGTTAATCACGGCATAGTCGCCCAACGGATCGGGGCTCATGCCGTCGAGCAGGTGAACCACCAGGCGGGTGCGCTCGATGTGACGCAGGAATTTGATGCCCAGGCCGGCCCCCTCGTGCGCGCCCTCGATCAGGCCCGGGATGTCGGCCCAAACCATGTCCCGGTTATCGATCAAGACCACGCCCAGGTTCGGTTCGAGGGTGGTGAAAGGGTAGTCGGCAATCTTCGGCCGCGCCGCGCTGGTCCGGCTGAGCAGGGTAGACTTGCCGGCGTTCGGAATACCCACGATGCCAACATCGGCCAGCAGCTTGAGCTCCAGGCGCAAGGCGCGCTCTTCACCGGGTTCGCCGTTCTCGGCAATACGCGGGGCTTGAATGGTGGGCGAGCGGAAGCGCCAGTTGCCGCGCCCGCCGCGCCCGCCCTGGGCCACCAGGGCTCGCTGGCCCGGCTCGGTCAGGTCTGCGATCAGCAAGCCGCTTTCGACCTCGTATGCGACCGTGCCGATCGGGACCTTGATGACCAGGTCCGTTCCACTTACGCCCGTCTGGTTCTTGCTGCTGCCATGTCCGCCGTTATCTGCGGCGAAGTGCATCTTGTAGGTGAACTCGATCAACGTATTGGCCTGGGAGTCCGCTTCCAGGTAGACGTCACCCCCACGCCCTCCGTTGCCGCCGCTCGGGCCGCCCCGCGGCACGTGCGCCTCGCGCCTGAATGCGACCGCGCCATTGCCGCCGTCGCCCGCTCTCACATTGATTCGCGCTTCATCTATAAACATGGTGAGAGAATACACGTAAAGCAGACGGGCGTCAACAGATGGCCCGCTCCTCACTGCATACACTTTTCTAACGTTGATCCAACGCGCTTCTAACAGCTGTTTTTTATAGTACGATCAGAATCAAGTCCACGGGCGAGGGCGCCGCCCTGGCCGTGGCACAGGCTGTACTGATACGCAGACAGGAGGTGGCTGGTATGGCAAACATGGTGCGTTGGGATCCGGCTCGCGAAACGGTGAGCCTGCGGGAGGCGATGGACCGGCTGTTTGAGGAAAGCTTCCTCCGGCCCGGTTTTCTCGGCGGCAACGATTCGGCCGCAGGCTTGATGCCGCTCGACATGTACGAGACCGAGAATGACGTGGTCGTCAAGGCCGCAATCCCCGGCGTGAAGCCCGAGGACATCGAAGTGACGGTGACGGGCGACCTGCTGACCATCAAGGGCGAGTTCAAGTCGGAGCGCGAGGAACGCGACGAGAAGCGCAACTATCACCGGCAGGAGCGCCGGTTCGGCAACTTCTCGCGCCAGGTGGCGCTGCCCACGAGCGTGAGCGCCGACGCCTGCCAGGCCGAATTCGAGAACGGCGTTCTGACTCTGAAACTGCCCAAGGCTGAAGAAGCCAAAGTCAAGAAGGTTCAGATCACGCGCAAGTAACTGGCAGATCAGTAACGGAGGAATCAAACCATGGCACAGCAGATGACTCAATGGGATCCATTCCGCGAAGCGGTGTCGCTGCGCGAGGCGATGGACCGGCTTTTCGAAGACAGCTTCACGCCGGCCCGCCGCCAGAATAACGGCAGCGAGCGAGTGTTCCGCCTGCCGCTGGATGCGTACGTGACGGCAGACGAGATCATCGTCCTGGCTAACATGCCGGGGGTGAAGCCAGAAGAGGTTGAGATCACCATCGAAGGCGATACGCTGACGATCCGTGGCGAGCGGCCCCGCCCGCTCGAGAACGTCGACTACGTGATGCAGGAGCGGCCGTTCGGCAAGTTCCAACGGACGCTGAACATCAACATCCCGGTCGACGCGAACCGGGCCGAGGCCCGTTACGATAACGGGCTGCTGACGCTGGTCATTCCCAAGGCAGAGGCTGCCAAGCCGCGGGTCATTCAGGTGGCCACCAAGCAGTCGCAGCCCCAGGGCTAGGCGCGAATCAAGGTTGAGGGATTGCAGGATTGGCGGATTGCAGGGCGGGAGCATCTTCGAGGTGCTCCCGCCCTTTTCGCGTGTGTATCAGGCGAGCTAAACCGGCGCCCCCTGCAGCGCTGCGATCTTCGCGGCGATCTCTGCCGGCACCGGCTGGCTGGTCGCGGTGCCGTAGTCGTACCACACCTGCGTGCTGCAGCCCTCGGCCAGGAGCCGCCTGGTCCGCTCGTCCTTCATCCGGTACTGGAACACGAAGCTCTTGCGCCCCACCTGCGACACCCACACCTCGATCACCGGCCGGTCTTCCAGCGTCACGGGCGAGCGGTACTGGCACTGCACCTCTGCCAGGATGAACTGGAAGTCCACCGGCAGCAGCGTTTGCGAGTCGATCGCCGCATCCGGCCCCATCAACTCGCGGATATACGCCAGGCGGGCATACTCGAAGAAGGTGATGAATACGGCATTGTTCACGTGCCCCAGCGCGTCGAGATCGCGCCAGCGGATCTGGATGGGGACACGCACAGGAGTTGGAACGGGATCAGGCATGCGAACGTCTCCGCATATAGGTGAAAGGAGAACTTTCCGCTAATCACGGCGTTCTTAGCACATCTCGTGCCACAGAGCACAAGCCAGCACACTATCGCACGTTCCCCAGCCACTGTCAAAAGAGCCATCCGCGGGTGCCCGTACACGGGCCCCTGTCTGCGCCGACCTTTTGGCAGTTCATCCCCGGGCGTGGTAAAATGAGGCAGAAGGAGTCTTCATGGATTTACGCGCGTACCTCAGCATCCTTAAGCGCCGCGGTTGGATCATCCTCGTCACAGCCCTGCTTGCCATGGTTCTCGCCGGCGCCTTGAGCATCGTCCAGACGAAGACCTATCGAGCGAGTGCGCGCATCAGCGCGGTGCCCGCGCGGCCAGACTGGGGCTTGGGTTCCAGTGCGAAAGACCTCCTCCGCAGCTTCGTCCTGAACATTAATACGCACGACATGGCGAATCAGGTCATCTCGGCCGCCAACCTCGACATGAGCTCCTACGACCTGCTGGCCAAGCTGACCGTCAGCGCCGAGCCGGAAAACTTCGCGATCCGCATCGACGCGGTGGACGAGGACCCCCAGGTGGCGGCCAAAATCGTGCTGACGATGGCCGAGTTGTATGTCAACCAACGCACGTCCTACTACAATACCCTCGACAAGGATAACCGCATCGAGGTTAAGCTGGTCGACACGGTGATCGACGCGCCGCTCTACCGGCCGAACATCAAGATGAACCTGGTTGCCGGCGCGGCCCTCGGCGCCCTCATCGGCGCCCTGATCGTGCTCCTGCTCGAGTGGATGGCGGCAGACGTGCTCGCGACCCCCGAACACGTGCAGCGGGTCACCGGCCTGCCCATCCTCGGTGCGATCCCGATCCAGCGCAAGCATTCAGCGGGAGCAGACGCCCGCACCTCGGCCGCGCCCGCCGCGCGTACCAAAGACGTCGCGCGTACGAAGGAAAGTGTATGACGACCCTCAACCTGGCAACCCTGGCCGAACCGAACGCTCCGGTTGCGGAGGCATACCGCCGTCTGCGTGTCAACCTGGTATCCGCCGGAAAAGAGCAGGCGCTCCGAACCGTGCTGGTCGCTGCCGCGGGTCCTTCGAAGGACAAGCCCCAGGTGGTGGCCAACCTGGCCGTCGCCTTTGCCAAAGTGGGCCAGCGTGTCATCATTGTGGATTGCGACCTGCGCCATCCCGGCCAGCATCTCATTTTTGGCATGAATGCCAATACGGGTGTGACGACGGCAGTGAAAGACGAAAAAGCTCCTCTGCCGTTGCAGGCCACCGAGGTGCCCGGCCTGCAGCTGCTCCCGGCCGGCCCGCGGATCGACGTGCCGTCTGACCTGTTGGCATCGCCGGCCATGGGGCGCCTGGTGCAGAGACTTGCAAGCGAGGCCGACATTGTGCTTTTCGATGTGCCGCCGGTGACCGTCGCGACGGACGCCGCGGAGTTAGCCACCCAGGTCGACGGCGTGCTTCTCACCGTAGCAGCCGGCGTGACCAAGCGGGACGAGGCGCAGCGGGCCAAGGAGCTGTTGACGCAGGTGGGCGCCCGGGTCGTTGGCGTCGCGCTGGTGAACGTGGCGGCGGAAGCGGCAGTGCGCGATTACCTGGCGGGGTAACTGCCTCGCCCCTTGCGCGCCCCCTCTCCCGGTCGGTGGAGAGGAGCAGAGCCAGGGGGAGAGGTCCGAGGGCGGGTTGATATCAACTCGCCCTTTGCTTTGGGAGAGGTGACGTCGATGAAAAACATCATGGTGACCGGAGGCGCCGGGTTTATCGGTTCCAATTTTGTCCGCTACATGCTCGGGCAGCATGCGGATTACCGCGTCCTGGTCTATGACAAGATGACCTACGCGGGCAACCCCGACAACCTGCTCGACGTGACCGCCCTCAATGGCACCGGCGACCCGCGTTACAGCTTTGTCAAAGGCGACATCTGCGATGCCGCCGCGGTCACAGATGCGATTGGCGCCTACAACATCGATACCATCGTCAACTTCGCGGCCGAGACTCATGTCGACCGCTCGATCATGGACCCCGACGCCTTCATCCAGACGGACGTTTACGGGACCTACGTGCTGCTCGAAGCCGCGCGCAAACTCAAGCTGGAGCGTTACCACCAGATTTCGACCGACGAAGTCTACGGGCATATCCACGGCGACCACCGGTCACTGGAGACCGACGCGGTCGCCCCGCGCAGCCCGTATGCCGCCAGCAAGACCAGCGGCGATCTGCTGGTGATTGCCTATTACGTCACCTACGGTTTGCCCGTCACGCTGACCCGGGGCGCGAACAATATCGGGCCCTACCAGTACCCCGAGAAGGTCATCCCCCTGTTTGTAACGAACGCCATTGACAACCTGCCGCTCCCTGTATACGGTGACGGGAAGCAGCGCCGCGATTACCAGTATGTGATGGACCACTGCGAAGGCATCGACGTGGTGCTCCACAAGGGACAATTGGGCGAAATCTACAACGTGGGCACGGGCGGCGAGATGGAAAACCTCCGCATGGTGGAGATCCTGCTCGATGAGCTGGGCAAACCGGCGTCGCTCATTCAGCATGTCGAGGATCGCCCCGGTCACGACCGGCGTTACTGCCTCAACGTGGACAAGCTCAAGACGTTGGGCTGGGAGCCCCGTCACACCCACGAAGAAGCCATCCGCAAAACCGTGCGCTGGTACGTGGACAACGAGTGGTGGTGGCGCAAGATCAAGTCCGGAGAGTTCAAGGAGTACTACCGGCGGCTGTACGGCGACCGGAAGGTCATTAATCCGGCGTAGGCCAGGGCGGGTCAGGAGGGCGAGCATGTCATTCAAGATGTACGGCGACCTGATGGTGTTCAGTGGCACGGCCAACCTGAACCTGGCGCGCGAAATCGGTGCGCGGCTGGGCGTCACGCTGGGCGGACGCGAGATAAAGCAGTTTCCGAACAGCAACACGTTCGTTAAGCTGGAACAAAGCGTGCGGGCCAAAGACGTTTTCGTGATTCAACCCACGTCCGCGCCGGTCAACGACAACCTGATGGAACTGCTCATCTTCATCGACACCCTGCGCCGCGATTCCGCCGGCCGCATTACCGCGGTCATTCCCTATTACGGCTACGGCAGGACCGACAAGAAGGACCAGCCGCGGGTGCCCATCAGCGCACGCCTGGTGGCCGATCTGATCGCCACCGCCGGTGCGGACCGCGTGGTCTCGGTCGACCTGCACGCCAAGCAGCTCCAGGGTTTTTTCTCGATCCCGATCGACGAACTGCCCGCGCTGGGTCTGTTCATCGACCATTTCAAGAAGCATCCCGTGCCCAATGCGGTGGTCGTCTCGCCCGACATCGGCGCGTTGGCCCGGGCGCGGAACTTCGCCGAGAAAACGGATCTACCGCTCGCCGTCATCGAGAAACGCCGTATCCTCAGCGGGGAGTACACGGAGATCTGGAACCTCATCGGCGACGTGGACAATAAGAACGTGATCATCGTCGACGATGAGATCGACACGGCAGGCACCCTCGTCAGGGCGGTCAATTTCATCAAGGATCAGGGCGCACTGGATGTGTGGGCATGCGCGACACACGCCGTTTTCTCCGGCCCGGCCGTCGAGAACATCCGCAACAGCGGGCTGTGCAAAGTGGTCGTCACCGACACAGTCGCGCTTTCGCCAGATAAGTGCCGGCGCTTGGCTGGGCAGGTCGAAGTGATCCCCGTCGCGCCGTTGATCGCTGATGTCATCTCGCGCATCCACGACGGGCGCTCGGTCGGCGAGTTGTTCGAAAGCGTAGAAAGACGGACTTAGTATGTTCAAGAACATGGTCAAAAAAGTGTTCGGCGATCCGAACGAAAAAGAAGTACGGCGGATGAATCCGGTCGTCGAGCAGATTAACGCACTGGAAGCCGAGTTCGAGCGCATGAGCGACGACGAGCTCGCCGAGCAGACGGCGATCTTCCGGGAATCGGTGGCCGAGCGGGTGGGCTCGCTCAACGAAGAACTGGCCGTGGCGCGCGAGACGCTCCTGCAGGAAACCGACGCGAACCAGCGCATCCTGGACCAGAACGAGGTGAACCGGCTGCGCCGAGAGCTGCGCCAGGCCGAAGCGGACGCGATGGAGGAAATCCTGCCGCGGGCGTTCGCCGCGGTGCGCGAGGCTGCGAAGCGCACGCTCGCCATGCGACATTTCGACGTGCAGTTGATCGGCGGCATGGTGCTGCACCAGGGCAAGATCGCCGAAATGAAAACCGGCGAGGGCAAGACGCTGTCGGCCACGCTGCCGCTCTACCTGAACTCGCTGACCGGCCGCGGCGCTCACCTGGTAACGCCCAACGACTATCTGTCGAAATACGGTGTGCAGTGGATGGGGCCGGTGTATCACAAGCTTGGGGTGGTCGTCGGCGTGATCCAGTCGGCCGCGGCCAACCCGGAACTCGGCTCGTTCGTGTATGATCCGGCGTTCCCCAACTCGGACGACCGCTACCGCAACCTGCGCCCGGTGGCCCGCCGTGATGCGTACCAGGCCGACATCACCTACGGCACGAACAACGAGTTCGGCTTTGACTACCTGCGCGACAACATGGTCACCGACTTCGAGGAGATGGTGCAGCGCGACCTGCATTACGCCATCGTCGACGAGGTCGACAACATCCTGATCGACGAGGCCCGGACGCCGCTTATCATCTCAGGCCAGGCCCAGGAATCGTCGGACCTGTACTCGAAGTTCGCCCAGGTGGTGCGCCGGTTGGCGCCCGAGCGCGATTACAAGGTCGACGAGAAGGACCGCATCGTCACCCTGACGGACGAGGGCATTCGAGCGCGTCGAGAACCTCATCGGCCTGTCGGCAGGGCAAAGCCTGTACGACCCCGAGAACTTCGAGAAGACGCCGTACCTCGATAACGCCCTGCGCGCCAACGTGCTCTACACGCTCGACCGGGACTACATCGTCAAGGACGGCGAGGTAATCATCGTCGATGAATTCACCGGCCGCCTGATGCACGGGCGGCGCTTCTCCGAGGGCCTGCACCAGGCCATCGAGGCGAAGGAAGGCGTGCGCGTGCAGCGTGAATCGCTGACGCTGGCTACGATCACGTTCCAGAATTACTTCCGCATGTATGAGAAGCTGGCGGGCATGACCGGTACGGCCATGACCGAACAAGAAGAGTTCGGCAAGATCTACAACCTGGACGTGGTGGCCATTCCAACCAACAAGCAGGTCGTCCGCGAGGATTTCGCGGATTCGGTCTTCAAATCACAGCGCGCGAAGTGGCGGGCCGTGGTCGACGAAATCGACGAGCTGCACAAGAAGGGGCAGCCCGTGCTCGTTGGCACGGTCGCCATCGAGACGTCAGAAATGCTCGCGGAGTTGCTCAAGCGCAAGGGCGTGCCCCACAACGTGCTGAACGCCAAGCAGCACGAACGGGAGGCGGGCGTCATTGCGCAGGCAGGCCGGGCGGGCACAGTGACCATCGCGACGAACATGGCCGGCCGCGGCGTAGACATCCTGCTGGGCGGCAACCCGGACGGCATGGCGCGCGAGCGGTTGCGGAAGGAAGAGGTGGACCTCGCCACCCTGTCCGAGGACGACCCGGTGTGGCTGCAGGCGCTGGCCCAAGCCAAGGCCGAGGTTGAGGCGGACCGCAAGAAGGTGCTTGCCGCGGGTGGCCTGCACGTGCTGGGCACCGAGCGCCACGAAGCGCGGCGCATCGACAACCAGTTGCGCGGCCGCGCGGGGCGCCAGGGCGACCCCGGCTCTTCACGTTTCTTCGTCGCGCTCGACGATGACCTGATGCGGCGGTTCGGCGGCCAGAACGTCGCCAACATCATGGACCGCTTTGGCATGGACGAGGACGTACCCATCGAGCACTCGATCGTCAGCAAGGCCATCGAAAACGCCCAGGTGCGGGTGGAAGGGTACAACTTTGACATCCGCAAGCACGTGCTCGAGTACGACGACGTCGTCAACAAGCAGCGCGAGATCATCTACAACCAGCGCCGCCAGATTCTGAGCGAGCCGACCATGCGGCCGACGATCATGGGCATGGTCGAGGACGAGCTGCGCAAGCTGGTGACGTTGATCACGACCGACCAGGAAAGCGGCAAGGCGCTGCCTCTCGAACGGCAGTACTGGGACCTGGATGCGCTCGCCGGCGAGGTCAACAAGATCGTGCCGCTGCCCGAACAGCTGGACCCAGAGCAGTGGCGGTCGCTCAGCGCGAACCAGTTGGCCGACGAGTTGGTCGCCATGGCCGAAGCCGGGTACGACGAGCGCGAGCAGTCGATGGGCGAAGAGAACATGCGCCGGCTCGAAAAGCTGGTCATGCTGCGCATCGTCGACAATCGCTGGATTCGCCACCTGACGGACCTGGACGAGCTGCGCGAGGGCATCGGCCTGCGCGCATTCGCACAGATGGACCCCCTGGTCGCCTACAAGCGCGAGGCAAGCCAGATGTACAGCGAGCTAATGGAATCCATCGCGCACGATATTGCGTTTACGGTATTCCACGTCCAGCTGATGACCCGGCCGCCCGCGCCGCCCGTGCGCCAGATCCAGACGAACCGCTCGGACGGCGGCAGCCAGCCGGCCCGCGCGACGAGCAAGGGCCAGATCGGGCGTAACGACCCGTGTTGGTGCGGCAGCGGCAAGAAGTACAAGCAGTGCCACATGCGCGAGGACCAGGGCCGCGCCCCGTCCGCGGCCCCGGCCGGGGCCGGCGCTGCGGGTGCGGCGCCGGTCGCACAGGGCGCTCAACGGCCACCGGCCAAGTCGTCGGGCGGCAAGCCGCCGCCGAAGTCGGGCAAGCGGCACTAACAAGAGTTTGGGTTACACCACAAAGACACGAAGACTCAACGGTTGGCAGAGGACGCTTTTGTGATCTTTGTGTCTTCGTGTCTTTGTGGTGACGACCGCAATCACGTCATTCACACAGGGTAGGGAGCCATGCCGCCAAAACCGCGCGAATGGATTTATCTGCCACGCCAGGCCGACCTGAGGCGTATCTTCGACGCGGCCTGCGGTATGGACTGTCTCTCGGTGGTCGGTGTCAGCAATTTGGGCAAGTCGGCAACGCTGCGGGCGCTTTGCGATCCGGGCGTGCAGGCGGAATACCTCGATGGAGACGCGCGTGACTACCTGTTCGTCTACATCGACTTCAACCAGATGCTGGAGATGAGCGACCAGGCCTTTTACGAGCTGGTGCTGCGCGCGTCGATCGAGTCGATCCGGGCGCAGAACATCAACGGCGAGGTGCTCCAGCAAGTCGAACGGGCCTACTACGGGCTGGTCGCGCCGACCAGCCCGTTCGAGGTACCGCTCAAGTTCAGCCAGGGCATGGCGGCCATCGGCGACCAGTTGGTGCAGAAAGTAGTGTTCCTGTTTGACGAGGTCGACGGCCCGGTTGCGGGCATCGACGGCCGGGTGTTCCTCAACCTGCGCGCCTTGCACGACCGCCACCCCACCGGGCTGACCTACGTCACCGCTACCAACCGCCGGCTCGAGCAGATCCGCCAGGACCCTGATGTTGCCGAGTTCGCAGAGCTATTCGAACAAGACACGCTATACCTCTCCATGCTGAACGAGGTCGAAATCAGGCAGCTCGCGACACGGTATGCGCAGGAAGAAGGCGTGACCTTCAGCGAAGAGGACCTTAAGTTTATCCGGGTGTGGACCGGGGGACACCCGGCGCTCCTCGAAATGACGTGCCGCATCCTCGGCCTGCTGACCGGCAGGCCGGTGCGCGAACCTTCGCAGGATTCGATCATTCACCGCCGCGCAACCGAGATGCTCGCCCAGGACCTGAACGTGTTGGGCGAGTGCCGCAAGATCTGGAACGATCTTTCCGAAGGCGAACAAGAAGCCCTGCTGGCAGTTGCCGCGAGCAGCGAAGGTGTGCGGGGAACCGGCTTCGACAGCGTGCTAGCCAAGCACCTGGTGGTGATGAACGGCGTCGACGCCACGATCTTCTCGCGCTGTTTCGCCGAGTTCGTCGGCCGGCAGAACGTGTCTCGCCGCACCACCAGCCAGGCCTTGCGGGTCGATCCAGACAGCGGCGAGGTATGGGTGAGCGGCGTCAAGCTGCCGACGCTCACCAACCTGGAGTACCGCCTGCTGCTGCTGCTATACGGCAAGATCGGCAAGATCGTGGACAAGTACCAGGTGGTCGAAGCCGTGTGGGGTGAGGACTACATCGACGACGTCGACGACGCCCGCATCGAGAAACTCATCAGCCGGCTCCGGCAAAAGATCGAGAAGGACCCGGCCAACCCGAAGTATCTTTTCACCGTGCGCGGGCGGGGGTATAAGCTCGCCGAAGGCTAGTTGCCTTGCCACAAAGCAGGGCTTAAGATGGTACAATGCGCCGGCAGGCCGCGAAAGGGTCGCGAAACCTGCCGGCGTTTGTTTTCGTACTAGACGCTGATAGATCGCTTGTCAGTTTTCTGTCCGCCGCCGGTCAAGCGCGGGCAGGCGAACCGGCTTATCATCCCAACCATAGGCTCTAGAGTCCATTTCGATCCCAGGAGGCGTACGCATGGCAACCCTTCTCGACAAGGTACAAACTCTGATTTCGGCCAACCTGCATTACCTGGTTGACCAGTCACTTAAGCAAAACTCGATCGCGGTCATCAATCAATATATCCGCGAAGTCGAGAACAACCTGGACGACCTGACCGAGGCCACGGCAACCGTGGGCGGCAACGTCAAGACCGTGCGTCGCAAGTACGAGGAACTCCAGGCTAAGTCGGCCGAGCTCGACCGCAATATCGACCTGTTCCTCCGCGAAGGCCGCGAGGACCTGGCGCGGGCCGCGCAGAGCAAGTACAACTCGACGCAGCGCCTGACTGAGACCTACGCGCAGCAGCTCGAACAGATGCAGCGCGAGTACCAGAATCTCATCGACGCCCGCCTCAAGCTCGAAGCCAAGCTGACCACCATCAAGCAGGAGCGCGAGGAGCTCGAAGCCCTGCTCGAGCTGGCGAAGTCGAAGGAAATCACCGCCAAGACGATCAAGTCGCTCGACGACCTGTCGGGCGTGGGCGACGCCGACGTGGCCCGCATTGCAGACTCCATCCGCCAGCGCCTGGACCGGGCCTCGGCCGAGAGCGAGATGCGCGCGGCCAGCCTGGATAAGCAGATGGACGACGTGCTCGACAAGGGCGAACTCGACGGCCAGTTGGCATCCCGCAAGGCGCGCCTCGGGCTCCAACAGAAGGCCGGCTAAGGAGCGCGCAGACAAACCAGTTTTCTCCGATGAAACCTGGTTTGTGAAGGAGCAGCTATGGCATCTCTCTTAGAAAAAGTCCGGGTGTTGGTCTCTGCGGACATGAATCGTCTCGTCGACCGCGGGCTCGGTGGGACAAGCCAGGAGGCTTTGTACCAGCACCATGTTCGCGAGCTGCAAACGCTGCAGGAACAGCTTGCCGGCCAGCTCGTATCGCTGCGGGCCGAGCTTAACCAGATGCAGAAACGCAGCGCGGAGCAGCAGGCCCTGGTGGCGAAGCAAGACGCGGAGGTCGATCAACTCCTGCAGGCCGGGCTTCAGGATGATGCGCTTGCCGCGCAGGACCGGCTGAACCAGAGCCGCACGGCCGCGGCCGATGCCGCGGGCCGGGTGGAGCGGTTGGAAGCCGAGTACAAGGAAATGGCCGACACGAAGGCCCAGCTCGACCTGCGGATCGACACCCTTGTCCGGAACGAGCCCGAAGTCAGGAGCATGCTCGGGCTCGCCCGCGCCAAGCAGCTCACGGCCGCCGCACGGCAGTCGCTCGACGACCTGTCGGGCACGGGGGACCCGGACGCGGAACGGGTAGTGGGCGCCATCCGGACCCGCTTGGCCGAGGCCGAGGCCCAGCTGCAGGAACTTGAGCAGCGCGGGCTGGCCCACGGCGAAACCCCCGACGTGCTGAAACGTAAAGAACTAGAGGCGCAGCTGGAAGCGCGGAAGACGCGGCTGGGCCTGTAACTCGAGCTTTACCCGGGCCGGCCGCCGCGGCGGCCGGCCCGGGGGTATCGTGGAGGTTGTGAAGGAGACCCTATGTCCCTTGCACCCATTATTGTCGCACTCGTCCTCGGCGTGGTCGCGCTTGTGGCAGCCATCTATTTCTTTGCCGCAGGCAGCGGCAAGCGCACGCAAGCCGTGTTTTTCCTCGTCGTTGGGCTCGTCCTGCTGGTCGTCGGCGGCGCGCTCGGCTGGCAGAGCTACAGCCAACAGAATCCGGGCGGCACGGCCGCGCCGTTGATCGCAGCCCCCAAGGGGCCGGTCCAGGTGCGCGTGCTCTCGGCGCTGCCCGTGGAGCCGTGGGTGCGCGAGGCGGCCAAAGCATTCAACGCGACGAAGCCAACCCAGGATGGTCAGCCGATCGAGGTCGTGGTGACCGCCCAGGATGGGCTGAGCGCGCTGGGCAAGTTCGACCGCGACGACTTCGGCTCGCTGGGCGACAAGACGCGCGACCAACTGACGCCCGACGAGCTCAAGCGCCTGGAGACCACGTTCCCCACCGTCTGGATTCCGGATAGCCGCTACCTGGTGGAGCTGGCAAACGCCTCCTATAAGGAACGCATCGGCCGCGACGTCTTCCTGACGGATGGCGAGTACCGCGCCCGCCCGACTGCCGTCTCGCTGTTCGTCTGGGGCATCTACCAGAGCCGGGCCAACGTGCTCGAGCAGAAGTTTGGCGAGATCAACTGGAAGGCGATCCACGACGCGGCCATCGCGAAGGGTGGCTGGCCCGAGCTGGGCGGCGACAAGGGCTGGGGCTTCTTCAAGCTGGTGGTGCCCAACCCGCGGCGCAATGTGGGCGGTCTCGCCGCCATGATTGCCGCGGCCGGCGAATACTACGGCCGGACAAACATCTCGGTCGACGATGTGACCAACCCTGACTTCCAGAAGTGGCTCGGCGAGTTGATGGGCTCGCTGACCGACGTCAGCGGCGCGAGCGCGTACACCGCAGAGGATTTCGCCCTGTTCGGCTATTCGGCAGGCGACGGCGGGCAGTTGTTGGAGAGCGACCTGCTCAAGAACATGGAGGGCATCCGCACCCGCTGGTCTGACCCGCTGGTGGTGCGCTACCCCGAATACGTAACGTGGTTCGACTTCCCGTACACGATTTGGGTCGGCCCAGAGACGACCGCGGCCGAGAAGAACGCGGCGCTCCAGTTCCAGCAGTTCCTGCTGACACCCGAGATGCAGAAGCTGGCGGTGCAGTCGGGTCTGCGGCCGGTGACCAACGACGTAAACGTGACCGAGGGCGACAACCTGTTCACCAAATGGCAGAGCCAGGGCGTTGCGTCCGTGGTGCCCCGCACCACACGTATGGCCTCGCCGAGCCGTGACGTGCTGCTCGCGCTGCTGCGCTGGTTTGACTTGAACGTGGGGAAGTGACATGAGCGCGGACAATAACCGCTCGCGATCCAACCGGCGCAGCGGCCAGCCCACCCCGCAGCGCGGCATCGCCGTCGCGGCCGCGTTGGCCGGCGTCGTGCTCTTGTGCATCTGCGTGTCGATCGTCCTGATACTCTTCCCGACCAAGCGCACGAGCACACCCGGGGCCGAAGCACCCCAGCCGGATGCCAAGAATCCGACCTTGGTCATCGCACACTCGCCCGAGAAGGCGGCGCTGATCAAGACACTCAGCGACGGGTTCAACGCGCAGCGCCAACGCACGCCCGATGGCCAGACGATGGCGATCCGCCTGCTCGAAATGACGCCGGAGGAGATGGTCAACCGCACGCTGGCCGGCGAAAGCGGCTTCCAGGCCATCACGCCCGACTCGTCGCTCTGGCTCGACCAACTAAATCGCCGGTGGGCGCAGAACCAGCCCGCGCCGGCTTCGGGCGGCGCCATTGCTCAAAGCCTGACCGGCGAGCCCGTGCGCTACGCGATCAGCCCGATCGTGATTGCGGCCTGGGAAGATGTGGCGCGCGGGCTCGGCTGGCCGGACCAACCGGTGAGCTGGAGCACGCTTGCAGAGCCGGGCGCAGAGCGACCCGAATTTCCGCTGGAGCCACCCGAGCACCGCGTACGCCAGCGGCCTCCTGGCGACCCTCGCCGAGTTCTATGCCGGCGCAGGGGTCCAGCGGGGCTTGACCGCCGACATGGCACAGGATCAGAAGACCGTCGACTACGTCAGCGCGATCGAGAAGACGGTCAAGTACTATGGCGAGGCCGAGCTGGCGGTGATGCAGCGGATCAGCCAGGACCGCAAGGCGCTCGACGCGTTCGTCGTCTCCGAGCAGCTCGTAACCGCCTTCAATACGGGCAAGTTCGGCAACCAGGCCGACAAATTGGTCGCACTCTACCCGGCCGAAGGCACCTTCTGGGCCGACCACCCGCTCGCGCTGCTCGAGACGCCCGCGCTCACCGATAACCAGCGGCGGACGTTCCAGGCCTTCCGCGAGTACCTGGCCAGCCCGGAAAGCCAGAAGCAGGTGCTCCAGGCCGGCTACCGGCCGGCAGACCTGGGCCTCTCGCTTACCGGCGAAGGGTCGCCGCTGACGGCGGCAAACGGCGTCGACCCGAAACAGCCGCAAACGACGCTGCAACTGCCGGCCGCAGACGTCGTCCAGGTCGTCCAGAATGTGTGGGCCCTGACCAAGCGGAAGACCAACGTATTCCTGGTGGTCGACACGTCCGGATCGATGCAGGGCAGCAAGCTCGACGGCGCAAAGTCGGCCCTGCGCACCTTCCTGCAGCAGATCCCCAGCGACCAGGAGAAGGTCGGCCTCGTCGAATTCAACACGGGGATTGCCAACATTATCGAGCTGGACACACTGGCCAACAACCGCGCGACGCTGAACGGGACGGTGGACGGCCTGCGGGCGAACGGCAACACCGCACTGCTCGATGCGGTCCGCACTGCCTATAACCGGCTGCAGCAAACGGGCGATCCGGAGCGTATCAACGCCA
Source organism: uncultured Chloroflexia bacterium (assembly GCA_963810095.1). Taxonomy (GTDB): domain Bacteria; phylum Chloroflexota; class Anaerolineae; order CG2-30-64-16; family CG2-30-64-16; genus JALOOB01. The sequence goes on from CAWEMM010000006.1 coordinate 1,037,941, forward strand.
TCGTCGCCATGACGGACGGCCGCGAGAATGCCTCGATGGTGAGCCTGCGCCAACTCGTCGACGAAATCCGCCAGGGCAACCAGAACGTGCCCGTGGTGATCTTCTGCATCGCATACGGCAAGGACGCCGATTACGAGGTGTTGCAGGCGATTGCGAATGCAAGCGGCGGCCAGGTGCGCGAAGGGAACGAAGAGACCATTCGTGAGCTGTACAAGATCCTTTCGAGCTACTTCTGATGACTGAATCAGTTCGCGATCGCCTCGAAAAGGACGTCGGCAAGGCGCTTTTGCGCAACGCGGTCTTCGGCTGGGAGAGCGCAGTGATGGTCGGCGGTACGGTGGCTGCGGCCGCCCTTCTGCCGAACGTGATTCCGATTATTCCCTGGTTCCTGTGGGTGCTGGTCGGCATCGTCGGCGAGACCGCGGTAATCATCACCCGGCTAACAGACAAGGCCGAGCAGCAGAAGGCGCTCGAGGGCCTGTTCCGGGAGAAGTACAGCATCTCCGGCATCCGTGACCGCAATCTGCAGGAGAAGCTCAAGGAAGCGGAGCAGTACCGCCAGCGGATTCAAGCCGTGGTCGACCAGCACAGAGAAGGCGTGCTCCGTGACCGGCTCAAGCGCACCACCGACCAGGTCTACGACTGGATCGCCAACATGGTCACCCTGGCCCGGCGCCTCGACGTGTACCGCTCGGACCCGATCCTGAGGCGCGACCTGGAGCATGTGCCGCGGGAGGTGGAGCGGCTTAAGGCCCGGCTGTCAGTGGAGCGTGACCCGCGGGTCCGCGAGCAGCTGAACACGACGCTCGACTCGAACCAGCAGCAGATTCAGTCGCTTAGCGAGCTGCGGGGCCGCATGGACCGGGCCGATCTGCAGCTCGATCATTCGCTGGCGGCGCTAGGGACCGTCTACTCGCAGCTGCTCCTGATCGGCACCAACGAGGTCGACTCGGACCGCGCAGACCAGCTACGGGACGACATTCGTGGCGAAGTCCTCGCCTTGAAGGACATCGTCGACTCGCTGAACGAAGTCTACGACGCGACGTCGGCCGCGTCGCAGACGGCGCTGTCGCCGGAACAGACCGAGGCCGCCCGGCGCCTGCAAAAAACGGATCGCGCAGACAGGTAAGGACTGAATAACACAAAGCCACAAAGACACGCAGACAAAGCAGGGTGTCGTTGTGTCTTTGTGTTGAAGGAGCATCCATGAGGCACACGATTCTCGCTGTTGCTCTGGTAATCATTGCCGTGATCGTCGCGGCCTGCGGCGGCGGAGGAGCGGCCGCGCCGACAAAGGGCGACGCGACCGTTTACGTCGCCGGCCCGCTGTCGGGATTCCAGGCCAATACCGGCCAGACGGTCGCCGGCGGCGTCCGCCTGATGGCCGAGCAGTTGAACCGGTCGGGCGGATTGTTGGGTTACAAGGTCAAGGTGGTTGCACTCGACGACGAGGCGGACTCGGATGTGGCGCTGACCGTTGCGGGCAAAATCAAGGACGCGGTGGACAGCGGCGAAAAGGTCGTCGGGATCATCGGGCATCCGAATTCCGGCCAGACCGAGGCCGCGATGGGGGTGTACAAGGACCTGAATGTGGTCGTCATCACGCCCACGGCGTCTGAAGTCTCGCTGACGAAGCAAGGGTACCGCAACTTCTTCCGGGTCAACGCGGCGAACGATCTGCAGGCCAAGACCGGCGCGGAATACCTGGTCAACAAGCTGGGTGCAAAGAAGATCGCAGTGCTCTTCAACGACGACACATACGGCAAGGACCTGGGTCAGCGGGTGGCCGACGATCTCAAGGGGCTCGGCGCGGACGTGCCTGTGTCGCTGCAGGTCAAGGTCGAGCAGAACCGCTTTCCCGACGAGGTCGCCAAGGTCAAGCAGGCGGGCGTCGACGCCATCTATTACGCGGGTTACGAGGTCGAGTGCCCGTACCTGCGCGCCGACCTGCGCGATGCGGGCCTCAGCAACCTGACGTTTATGGCCTCCGACGGCTGCTTCCTGGCGGCCACCATCGACAACTCGGATGGCGCCGCCGAAGGCATGTACGTGACGGGCTTCGCGCCCAGCCCGAAGACCTCCGTCGACCAGCAGTGGGTGTCGGCATACCAGGCCGTCGAGTTCCGCAATCCTGACACGTATTCCGTCAATGGCTACAGCGCCATGCAAGTGCTGGCCGAGGGCATCAAGAAGGCCGGCTCGCTGGACGGCCGCAAGATCGAGGACGCCATTCGCCAACTTGATATCAAGACCCCACTGGGCGAAGTGCAGTACCAGGACAACGGCGACTTGAAGGCCGCCCAGATTTACATCTTCCAGGTGAAGGACGGGCAGTTCACTCAGGTGGCGCCGTAGTCAACCGCGCTCGAAGCGTGTAAAAAGGCAAGCCCACGCAGTGCGTCGGCTTGCCTTTTTACACTTAGAAAATACTACCTGCTATACTGTCTCGCATGACCGACAACAACTACACTCTACTGGCTGTGTTTGCCCACCCCGACGACGAAATCGGCGCGGGATCGACGTTCGCCCACTACAGCGACGCGGGCGTGCGGATTGTGCTGGCGTGCGCGACGCGCGGGGAAGCGGCGACCATCTTCTGCGAGGACTGCGCCACCCCCGAGACGCTCGCGGACGTCCGCACGATTGAGCTGCAGTGCGCCTGCGACCACCTGGGCATCCAGGAGCTGCGCTGGCTCGACTGGCCGGACGGCGGGATCAAAGACCTGCCGCGAGCCGAGGCGGTGCGCCAGGTCGTCGAGCTGATTCGCGACGTGCATCCTACTATCGTCGTGACCCACCCCGCGAACGGCCTCTACCCGCATCCCGATCACCTCGCCGTCTGGGAGATCGTGCGAACGGCGTTCGACGCAGCGGGCGACGAGCAGCAGTATGGAGATGCGGGCCCCGCCTGGAAGCCGCTGCGGCTTTTCACGCGGGCCATGCCCCAGAGCCTCTTCGAGCGCGCGCCAGGGCTGCAAGAGTTCAGGGTCGAGTTGAACGGCGAGCTGCTGCCATTCATGGGCACGCCCGACGACGAGATCGACGTCACCATGCACGTGGGCCCCACGGTCGCCCGGCGCATGGCTGCGTGGGCTTGCCACCGCTCACAGCATAACCCGAAGGGCTTTTCGACGGTCATGCCCGACGGTCTGCGTGAGGAGATGGCGGCGAACGAGCAGTTCTTGCTGGCGACCGGCGCACCGCTGCCTGCGGGCACCAGCGACGATCTCTTCGCCGGTCTCGAAGAAGGCGACACCTACTTGGTCGGCAGCGCCGGCGCAGCCCCCGACGCCGCGCCTGCCGAGCAAACGGAAGAGGCGTCTCCAGTCTCGCCGGCCTACCTCAGGCTGGTCCTCGCGGAGCTCACGCGGCATATCACGTTGTCCGAGGCGCTCAAGCTCTACCAGCACAACCCCCAGGAAGCCAAGCAGAGCAGCCTGTACCACCAACTGGCCGGCACGGAGCAGGAAATCCTCTATCGCCTGGCGCGCACGCTGCGGCGGCTGGACGCGGGCGCGGGCAAGATCGAGCCGGATCCGGCCATCATGCGCGAGGCGCGGCGGCGCAACCGGCCCGAGCCGCGGCGCGAGTTCCTGCTAAACCGCATGGAGGTGGCGTACGGGCGCCTGCAAGACAACGGACGCAGCGCGACGGTCGCCGAAGAGCGCGAGGCGTGGGATGAGCTGGCCGCGCTGGCGCGGCGGATCGGTCGAGCTGCTGAAAGAGTAAGACCGCGTAAAACAAACCCGGCCCTGCATCAAGGCTTGCCTTGCCTGCAGAACCGGGTTGTCCCGCCTGGGTAAATGACCGGGCTCGCGTCGCCGGGGGAACTGCGGCGCGAGGCCCGGCCCGTGATATCGCTAGATGATCTCCAGTTCCTTCAGCTTGCTCTCGGGCACCACGCCGTCGACCCAGCCGCGCTCCGTGTAGTACTCGGCCTTCATCTCGTCCAGCTCACACACCTGGCCCTTCGAACCGCCGAAGGTCGACGGCTCGGTCAGGAAGCGCGCCGGCAGGCTGTCATCCTTCCCGGTGAAGCCGTTCAGGTTATTGTAGTACCGCTCGAGGTTATACACCCGCTCGCCCACCTGGAAGAGGTAGTCGGCCGTGCAGGGCGCGCCGGTGATGGCCGCAAACTGCGCCGCGAAGCCGTCCATCGACTCGGAGAAGGTGGCGAACTTGCAGATGTCCAGGCAGTCGGTAACGGCGTGGACATTCTGGAAGATCATGATCAGCTTGCCCTTGCCCTTGTAGGCCAGCGGATCGACGACGTCGGTGGGACCGAGCACGTTGCCGGCCACTTCGGCCGCCGGCGTGTAACCGCGCAGGTGACACGCGCCGCGATTCGAGGTGGCATAGCCGATGCCCATGCCCTTGATGCCGCGCGGGTCATAGGCGGGGATGCCCTGGTCTTTCACCGCCATGGCGAGCTCCGGATGGCCGAGCTTCTTCGCGGCCTTGCCTGTGCCCTCTGCCAGGATGTCGCCGATCCCTTCGCGGAACGCCACCTTGCGCCCCATCTCGACCATGGCATGTGTGTCGCCCCAGGCGAGCGGCTCCGCTGCATAGCCGCACTCGGAGTACTCCATGTACATTGCCAGCACGGTGCCGATTTCGATCGCGTCGTAGCCGTAGTCATTCGCCCGGTCGATCATGTACGCCACCGACGCAATGTCGTCGTTCCCGCAGAACGCGCCCACAGACCAGGCCGGCTCGTACTCCACGCTCTCCATCCGCACCTTGAACGGGCCTTCCGTGACCTCGACCTCTTTCTTGCAGGCCACAGGGCAGGCGTGACACGTGGGGTCTTCCACCAGGATCGTCGCCTTCACGTGCTCGCCCGACAGCAGTTCCGCACGGTCGCCAAACGAAGTGATCTGGCCGTTGCGCGTGGGCAGTCCGCCCATGCTGCTCGTGATGTTCATCAGCACGTTCGTGCCATAAACCGACAGCCCGCCCTTGCGCGGCGAGGTCAACACTCGCTCGTCAGAGAGCTGCGCCAGGGCCACTTTCTGTGCTTCCCGGAATGCTTCCCGATCTACGGGCCGCGGCCGGTCGGCATGCTTGCCCTTGATGACGATGGCCTTCAGGTTCTTGCTGCCGGCCACTGCGCCGGTGCCGCCGCGACCCGACGAGCGGTCGTTCTCGTTCATCCAGCAGGCGAACTTCACTAGGTTCTCGCCCGCCGGCCCGATGCAGATGATGCTCACGTCCTTCTCGCCGTGCCGCGCCTGCAGCGTCTTGATGGTCTGGTGCACGCCCATGCCCCACAGGTCTGTCGCGGGCTGGAACGTGATCTCGTTGTTTTCCACGATCGCGTACACCGGTTCGGGCGCCTTGCCCTTGAACACGATGCCATCCAGCCCGGCCCACTTCAGCCGTGCGCCCGACCACCCGCCGTGATGCGAGTCGGTCACCGTGCCGGTCAGCGGCGACTTGGTCACAAACGCAATGCGGCCGCTCAGGTTGACATCGGTGCCGCTGAGCGGTCCCGTCATCAGGGCCAGGATGTTCTCCGGAGAGAGCGGATCGACCAGCGGGCCGTTGTCAAACACGTACTTCACGCCCAAGCCGCGCGCACCCACGTACAGCCGCGCGTCTTCGTCCGCAATGGGCTTGTATTCGACCGCACCGTCGGTCAGGTCGACCCAAGCCACCCGATTCTTATAACCACCCAAGTTCATCATTCACCTCCATGTGATAGGGTAATAGGCAACAAAAAGCCGGGGACCGCTATGCGAGATTCACATAGCGGTCCCCGGCGTGCTCAACGACCTGAGGAGTCTTGCCAACGCGACGGCTGGCGATTCCCCGGCCCGGCGGCTGTTGGCGCGGGAACGGGAGCGGATGTCTCATTCAGAAATGTTCGGGCGACACCAAAAGACGTAAGGTACCGTGAATAACGTAAAGGGGCTTACAATCTGCAATTATAACGGCCGCATTCTGGTCGCGCAAATCCGGAAAGGGGGGCTGCACCTCGGCGATTGGACGGCTAAGAACTCACACCGGCGGAAAGTGGCGGTCGAACTCGCTCTGCAGGGCATCGTCGAGCGCGGCGGCGAAGGCGTTAAAGCGGGCGATCAAGTCGCGGCCGAAAGCCGTGACGCTGGCCCCGCCGCCATGCGTGCCACCCACGTGACGCTCCACCAGGCGCGCACCGAGCCCTTCTTCCATTTCGTCCAGCCTCTCCCAGGCGAGACGGTACTGGACGCCGAGGCGCTCCGCGGCCGCGCTGATCGATCCGGTCGCCTCGATGGCTTCCAAGAGCTGGACCCGCCAGCGGCTCAAGACTACGCGCTGGTTGCGCTCGATCCACAAGTTGGCGTGGGGCGCCAGCGCGGTAACTGGCTCGTCAATCATGCTGCACCTTCATTCTTGCTACAGCTTCATTCATACTGCACTTTCATTTATCCTGCACGTTGACCCACTTTTACCGGCATGCTAGAATTCGCGCAAGTCGGTGGGGGGTCGCGGAGAGACACGGTAACGCGACCCGTTTCCATAGAGTGTAACCCCGCTGCGAGAACTGAATCTAAACGCAGGCCGGCCGCGCGCGGTGCGTCGATGCTGCGTGGGCCGTTTCAGAGAGGAGGGTCTCGGATATGGCATTATTGAACGCGCAGATCCGAAAAGACGTGCAGTCTGCGCTGTCAGACGTGGAGCAGCCCGTCGTGTTCAAAGTCTTCACGCAGGAACTCGAGTGCCAGTATTGCAAGGAAACGCGCGAGCTGGTCGAGGAAGTCGCCTCGCTGTCCGATAAGCTGTCGGTCGAGGTCTACGACCTGGTGAAGGATGCGGCCATTGCGGAGAGCCTGGGTGTGGACAAGGCGCCCGCCGTTGCCGTCGTGGGCAAAAAAGACTACGGCATCCGCATGTTCGGCATCCCGTCGGGCTACGAGTTCGGCAGCCTGATCGAAAGCATCAAGCTCGTCTCCGAAGGCGAGTCTGGGCTTTCGGCGGAGACGAAGAAGCAAGTCGCCAAGCTGACCAAGCCGGTCAAAATCCAGGTATTCATCACCCCCACCTGACCGTACTGCCCGCGAGCCGTGCTGCTCGCGTACCAGCTGGCGCTGGAAAGCGACCTGATCCAGGCGCACATGGTAGAAGTGATCGAGTTCCCCCACCTGGGCACCCAGTATAATGTGATGGGCGTACCGCGCACCGTCATTGACGAGACGATCCACATCGAGGGCGCGGTGCCCGAGCCGATGCTGATGCGCGAGTTCCAGAAGTTGCTACAGTAGCACACGGCTCCCTCCGAGGTCTGGACCCGTGGGTAAAGCTCGGGCCACCTCGGAGGTGCCGGCTGCGAGTAGGTGTATTGTAAGCGAGCTTTTTGACGCGCCGGGTCACCTGTCCTATAGTTGTACAATCAATTCGTCTCCCAACAGCGCAAAGTGAAACCTCGAGGCTTTCAGAAGCCCTAATACCAGCAGGAGGGTGCAGTGACAACACCAGCAGAGGCGACGAAGCCGGCAGCCAGCAAGGGCGGCGGCCTGGCGGGCATGGTAGTTGCCGATAGCCGTATCAGCTTTGTGGACGGCACGAACGGCATCTTAGAGTATCGTGGCTATGACATCCGCGTGCTGGCTGACCACAGCACGTTCGAGGAAGTCGCTTTCCTGCTGTGGAACGATCGCTTGCCCACGGCCCAGGAACTGGACGAGATGAAGCGACAGTCGCGCGCTTGTCGTTTCATGCCGCCCGAGATCATCGCGGCCCTGCGCAACATGCCGCGTAACGCCGATCCGATGGCCGTCATGCGGACGATGGCGTCGATGCTGGCGCACTACGACCCGGAGTCGGAAGACAACACCCCGATGGCGCACCAGCACAAGGCGTGCCGCCTGATGGGCCAGCTCGCTGGGGTCGTGGCCGCGTACGAGCGCATTCGCCGGGGCGAGGAGCCGGTCAAACCACGCATGGACCTCGACCATGCGGCCAATTTCCTCTGGATGCTGACGGGCGAAGAGCCCGACCCACAGGCCGCGAAGGCGCTGGACCAGTACCTGCTCCTGCTGGCCGAGCACGAGCTGAACGCCTCTACGTTTACCGCACGCGTGATTGCCTCGACCGGCTCGGACCTGCACTCGGCGATCACAGGCGCCATGGGCGCACTTAAGGGGCCGGCCCACGGCGCGGCCGTGCAGGAGGCCATGGAGCAGTTCCTGGAGATCGGGACGCTGGACAACGTGGAATCGTGGTTCCACGGCCTGGAGGGCAGCGGCCGCCGGGTGATGGGCATCGGGCACCGCGTCTATAAGGTGCGCGACCCCCGCGCCGAGCCGTTGATGAAGAATGTGATGGCGATGGTGGAGGCGACCGGCGAACGGCAGTGGTTTGATATCGCCCAGAAGCTCGAAGCGGTCGCGATGCAGGACGAGTATTTCCGCTCGCGCAACCTGAGCGCGAACGTGGACTTCTATTCCGCGCCGCTGCTCTACTCGCTGGGCATTCCGGTCGACGCCTTTACCTGCATGTTCGCAATGAGCCGCATCGTGGGCTGGACCGCGCACGTCTACGAGCAGCAGGCGAACAACCGCCTCATCCGCCCGCTCTCTAACTGGATGGGCGAGCACCAGCTCCCGTGGGTCCCGATGGAGCAACGCGGGTAACGCCGGCAGCTTTAAACACAGAGGCACAAAGACACAAGAGCCATTCTTCTTCGTGACTTTGTGTCTTTGTGTTTAAAGCCGTCTCTACATCCAGTGCTGCTGCTTGGCGAAGTAGAGCAATTCCTCTCGGAACTGCGGCGCCGCGATGTTGGCGAGCGCCTGGACGCGTTCGTGTACGCTGCGGGCAAAGAGGTCGGCCGCGCCGTACTCCGTGACCACGAAACGCACATGATTGCGCGTCGTCACCACGCCCGCGCCCTGCTTGAGCATCGGCACGATCCGGCTGATCGTCCCGTCCTTCGCCGTCGCCGGCAGTGCGATGATCGGGACGCCGCCCGGCGAACGGAGCGCGCCGTACATGAAGTCGAGCTGCCCGCCCGTGCCGCTGAAGAAGGTGGGGCCGATCGAATCGGCGCACACCTGGCCCGTCAGGTCCACCTCCAGCGCCGAGTTAATGGCGACCTGTTTGCTGTTCTGCGCAATCACGAACGGGTCGTTGACATAGTCTTGCGGGTGGAACTCGAACATGGGGTTGTTGTCCATGTAGTCGTACAGCCGCTGCGAGCCCAGCGCAAAGCCCGCCACGCACTTCCCCCGGTGGATCGTCTTGGCCGCGTTCGTCAGCACGCCGGCCTCGATCAGCTCGATGACCCCGTCCGAGAAAAGCTCCGTGTGGACGCCCAGGTCTTTTTTGCCCTTCAGATAAAGGAGGACGGCGTCGGGAATCTCCCCGATGCCCATCTGCATGGTCGCGCCGTCGGGGATCAGGTCCGCGATGTTCGACGCGATCTGCTTCTGCAGCTCGCCGGGCGAGCCCATCGGCACCTCGACGATCGGGTAGCTCACCGGCACGATGTGCGTGAGCCGGGTGACATGGATGAAACTATCGCCCAGCGCCCGGGGCATCTGATCGTTGACCTCGGCGATGACGATCTCGGCCGACTCGGCCGCCGGCTTCGTCAGGCCCACCTCGACCCCGAACGTACAATAACCATGTTCGTCGGGCGGCGAGCAGTGGATCATCGCCACCCGGGGCTTGAGCAGGGCCGGGTCGCGCAGTGCGCGCGGGATCTGGCTGAGGTGGATCGGCGTGAAATCGGCCCGCCCCTCGTTGACTGCCTTGCGCACGTTGTGGCTGATGAAGAGCGAATTGACCCGCAGATGCCCCTCCATGTCCGGCGCCACGTATTCCGCCGGACCGATGGTCAGCACCTGGACGATCTCCACGTCTTCGAGGTCGGGCGCCCGGCGCACCAGGGCGGCCAACAACTCGCGCGGCACGGAGCAGTTGCCCGTCATAAAGATGCGGTCGTGTGACTGGATCGCTTCGACGGCCATATCGGCCGAGCACAGCCGGTTATGATACGAGGCCCCCTTCATAGGCCACCTCCGATTCCGTTGGTCGAGGCGTAGCTGGGGGGAGGATTGCCCTCGAGCGAACGCGCGAGGCCTTGGTGAACCACCTTGCCGTCGTACGTGTTCAGGCCATGGCGCAGCGCGCGGTTCGTCGCGAGCGCCGGGGCCAGGCCCTTCTCCGCGATCTCCATGATGTAAGGCCAGGCCGCGTTGTTGAACGTGTGCGTCGTCGTGCGCGCGACCACCCCGGTCATGTTGGGCACGCAGTAGTGGGTCACACCCTCTTCGATGTAGGTGGGATTCTGGTAGGTCGTCGGGCGACTCGTCTCGACGCAGCCGCCCTGGTCGATGGCGATGTCCATGATGACCGAACGCGGTTTCATGGTGCAGACCATCTCACGCGTCACCAGGTGCGGCGTGCGTGCGCCGGGCGCAAGGACCGCCCCCACCAGGACGTCGGCCCGCTTGACGGCGCGCGCGATATTGAAGTCATAAGCGACGATGGTGTCCGCCTTGCACCCGCTGTCCTCCAGCTGCTGAAGGCGTGACACTTCGGAGTCGAGGATCGTGACGTGCGCGCCCATGGCCTGAAAGATGCGGGCCGCGTTGCTGCCGACCGTGCCCGCGCCCAGGATGACTACGCGCGCAGGCGGGACCCCAGGCACGCCTCCCAACAGGATGCCGTGCCCGCCCTCGTTGTTCTGCAGCAACTGCGCGGCGATGTGGGGGATCATACGCCCGGCGACCTGGCTGGCCGCGGCGAGCACGGGCAGGTGCCCATGCCCGTCCTGGATGGTCTCATAGCCGATCGCCGTAATCTTGCGTTCGAGCAGCAGTTCGATCTTACGCGGATGTGCGACGGCCAGGTGCAGGAACCCGCACAGGATCTGCCCTTCCTGGAGGAGGTCGAAGTCCGTTAGCTGGGGTCGGGAGACCGTGAGCAGCATTTCGGACCGGCCGAACACCTCTTCGGTCGAGTAACAGATCTGCGCGCCCGCCTCGCGGTAGCGTTCGTCTTCGAAGCCGCTGCCGGTGCCCGCGTCGCGTTCCACGTAGACCCGGTGGCCCATGCGCGTCAGGATTTCGACGCCCATTGGCGTGAGGCCCGCTCGATAGTCAAACGGTCGTTTTTGCTTGGGGATTCCGATATCCATAATGACCCTCCTCCTCGAGGTGCTGGGGACTGAGTCGTAGGGCGGTGCTGCTCGGGCTCAGCCGTCCAGCCGGCGCTGAATCTCCTGTTTGACGGCCCCTGCGTCGGCCGGCAATTCCACCGGCGGGTTGCGATGCCGGGCGACGATGTCGGGCAGCGTGCCTTCGTGATAATTGACCTTGAACTCGCTGAACTTCAACCCGTGTGCGGTGGAGATAACCACCACCCGCTCTCCCGGTTGGATCGTGCCCTGGGTCGCCAGCTTCCGCGCCACCGCCAGGGCCACCCCCGTATGGGGATCGGTGTACAGACCGCGGCGATCGGCCAGCGCACAAGCCTCTGCCAGTTCGTCCTCGCTTGCCTGCTCGACCACCCCGTCGAAGTCACGGAGCGCAAACACGGCCTTTTCGTAGCTCACTGGGTTGCCGATGCGAATGGCCGAGGCGGCGGTGCTGCCCGCGGTGACGGGCTCGAGGCGGTCGAAGCCCCGCCGGTACGCGAGATAGAGCGGATTGGCCCGCTGCGCCTGCGCCGCGGCCAGCCGCGGCAGCCGGTCGATCAGGCCCAGCCGCTTGGCGAGCGCCAGGCCCTTCGCCAGGGCCGAAATGTTGCCCAGGTTGCCCGACGGCAGGATGATCCAGTCGGGCGCGCGCCAGCCGAGCTGCTGGACGATCTCGATGCCGACGGTCTTTTGGCCTTCGACCCGCAGCGAGTTCATCGAATTGGCCAGGTAGATCGAATCGTCGCGCGTCACATCCTGGACGATCCGCATGCAGCCGTCAAAGTCGGTATCGAGCGCCAGCACCAGCGCGCCGTGGCTGATCGGTTGGATAAGCTGTGCCGTCGTGATCTTGCCGCGGGGCAAGAACACGATCGTTGGGATGCCGGCCGCCGCGCCGTACGCCGCCAGGGCGGCGGAGGTATCGCCCGTCGAAGCGCACGCAACCGCCCGGACTGGACTGTTTCCAGCCACCATCATCTGCCTGACCGCGCTGACCAGCACCGTCATGCCCAGGTCCTTGAACGAGCCGGTGTGGCTGATGCCGCACTGCTTGACCCACAGATCGTCCAGCCCCAGGTCGCATGCGAGGCCGGGCACGGGCAGCAGCGGCGTCCAGCCCTCGCCCAGGGTGACGACATTCTCCGGCGCCAGCTGGGGCAACACCCAGTCGCGCTTGTCCCACACGCCCGACGACGTTCGCTGACCGTCGAACGCGGCCCGCCAGCCCGCGCCATCCGCGGCCGCGGCCAGCTGCGTCTCGTCGTGGGCCACCTCGAGTAAACCGTCGCAGTGGGGACAGCGATAGATCACGCTGAAGACATCGTAACGGCCGGGACATCCGCGCACGCAGCGATAGGCAGCGGCAAAGGCCGGGGAAGCTCGCTCTAGCATGGGGCCAGTTTAGCATCGACTGGCGCTTTGGGCAAAGACGTGTTTCGCTTTCAGGTGAACAAAGCCTAGTTGTCCCGCCCCCCGAGTTGGGGTAAACTACCCCCTGTCAATCCTTCCGTCACCTCTTTATGACATGGATGTGCGTATGCCAAAGAAGTCATTGCTACTCGTCGTGCTTGGCGTCGTCGCGCTGCTGCTCGTTGCCGGCGTCGCCTATTTTTGGGCCACCGGCGCCATCGATTCGCTGTATGCATTTCGTTCGCCCCTGGCAAGTGATCCGCCTGCGGCCGGCCCCGCGCTTGGCAATCCCCTGACCCGGCGTGTCGTGTTCGTGCTCGTCGACGGCCTGCGTAAGGATACGGCGGACGACGCTTCCGTGATGCCCTTCCTGGCCGAACTGCGGGCCAAGGGCGCATCGGCAACCGTCCACAGTGGAGTTCCCTCCTTCTCTGCACCCTCGTACACGGTCCTGTTCAGCGGAGCGGCGCCCGACGTGAGCGACGGTCCCGCGGTGAATCTTGCCTACGACGAGTACTGGCCGTGGACGCAGGATAACCTGTTCTCGGCGGTCAAGCGGGCGGGCGGCAGGACGGCCGTCTCGGGTTACAACTGGTTTGAGAAGCTCATCCCACAGGATACGGTCGCGGACAGCTTTTACACGCCGGGCGAGGACAAGACGGCGGATCGGGCGGTGGTCGATGCGGCCCTGCCGTGGCTGAAGGACGCCCAGGATAACCTGGTGCTGATCCATCTCGACCAGGTCGACTATGCGGGACACCATGAGGGCGGCGCCCGGAGCCCGAACTGGACTGCCGCGGCTCGGCGGTCCGACGACCTGTTGCGTGAGATCGCAGCGACCCTTGACCTCTCCCAGGATACGATCGTCGTCACCAGCGACCACGGGCACCTCGACCAGGGCGGCCACGGCGGGCCCGAGCCGATTCTGCTGCTCGAACCCCTCGTGATGGCCGGCGCGGGCGTCAAGCCCGGCACGTACGGCGACACAAACCAGGTCGACACTGCGCCGACGTTGGCCGCGCTGCTGGGCACGAACATACCCGCCTCCGCGCAGGGCCGGGTGCGCACCGAGATGCTGGCCCTCCCGGCCGCGGGTCTGGAGGCAGTGACGGCGGCGGAGACCGCTCAAAAACGAACGCTGGCCGAGGCCTACGGGGCGGCGATTGGCCGGCCGATCGACGCACAGCTTTCCTCCGCCGAGCAAGCAGCGCAGGCGATGCCGTCGGCCAAGCTCAACCGGCTCAACACGGAGCGCCTGCCCCGGTTGATCGTTGCGGTCCTCGTCCTCGCAGTGCTTGCGGTCGTCCTGATTCGAGTCCGCGGTCGCGCGCTCGCCTGGGGCGTGCTCGGTTCGGTGGTCTATCTCGCCCTCTTCAACTTTCGCTACCTCGTGCTCAGCCACCGCACCTACTCGCTCACCACGGTCACGGGCGCAAATGAGTTGATCATGTACGTACTCGTCACCGTGTTGCTGGCCTTTGTCATTGGCTGGCTGGTCTTCGCTCTGGGGACGCGGTTGTTCGCGCACGCCCCCATCGAGGCGGCGCGCCTGACGCTCGGGTGGGCTTTGTTGACTTTCGCCATCACCGGCCTGCCCGCGCTGGTCAGCTTCGCCTGGAACGGTCCGCTCATTGGCTGGACCCTGCCCGAGATGTGGACCTTCTTCGCGGGCTTCCTGGCCACGCTGCAAATCCTGTTCATCGCCGTCTTCGGCATCCTGTTTGCGGGGGTCGCAGCCCTGGTTGCCCGCCTGCGCCGTCCGGCTGCGAGGTCACTTGAACAGCGCCCCGCTTGATGGGACCGCGGCGCGTCTGCCGCGCAGGCGCCTGATCGTCCTGACTTGCGCCACGATGGCGCAGCACGGCATCGTCCTTCTGCTTGCCGGCGCCTTGCTCCCTGCGATGATGAGGACCTTTGACATCCGGGAGGCCTCGGCCGGCCTGCTGCTGGGCGCGGGCGCGCTCGGGTTTGTCATCGGCCCGTTCCTCGCCGGCCTGCTCTCCGACCGCGCCGGCGCGCGGACGGTCTTTCTCGTCGGCCTCGGCGGCGAGGCGGTCATGCTGGCAGCCGTGAGCCTGTCGCCAACCTTTGCCGCGGCGACCGTGACCTTTTTCCTCCTGAACCTGGCAGCGGGCTTCATCGAGACCCCGGTCAACATCGTGCCGACAGTGGTCGGCAACGGCAAGAGCGGCTCGTTGATGAACATCGTGCACATGTTCTTCAGCATCGGCGCGTTCATCTGCCCATTCCTCGCCGGCCTTCTGCTGAGCATGACGGGAAGCTGGCGGCCGGTGTGGCTGCTGGCCATCGTGCCCACAGTCATCCTGTTCGTCGCGTTCCTGCTCACGCCCTTCTCGACCCGGCTGGCCACGGCCAAGAGCAGCGCGCCCCGGCCGAAGATGCTCCAGGTGCTCAAAGAGCGCGCGATCCTCTTCGGCGCCATCGCGATGTTCCTATACGTCGCCGCAGAATTTGGCGCGTCGAGCTGGACGACCCTGTACCTCGAAAAGAGCCTTGGCTTCGCAACGCTCGCCGCCACCTCCGGCCTATCCGTTCTGTGGTTGGGCCTGCTCATCGGCCGCTTTGCAAACAGCCGGCTTGCACTGGTGCGGGCGAGCGGCGAGTTGGTGTTGTGGAGCGGCCTGGCGGGGCTGGCGGCCGGCTTGCTGCTGCTGACCGCGCAAACGGTGGTCATGGCCTACCTGTGGCTCTTCGCCCTCGGCCTGTGCATGTCGGGCATTTATCCGAACATCATGGCCGAGCTGAACGGCCGCAACCCCGCCCGGATGGGGCTCATCACCGGCTTCCTGGCGCAGGCCGCCGCCTTCGGCACCCTCGCGGCCCAGCCCACCCTCGGGATCGTCGCGCAGACGGTGAGCCTGCCCGTTGCCCTGGCAATCCCCGCTATCCTGATGGGCCTGGTGGCGCTGACTACGTTCCTGGGGGCAGGCAGCATGGCGGCGCTGCGGGAACAGCCGGCAGACGCCGAGGCAGGGGCATGAAACCGCCATTCGGGCCCGGCGATCTGGGGCAGTTCATCCTCGAGCAGGGCATTGACGCAGCCATCGTGCCCATGACTATGGAGACGCCCACCGTGCCCGCAGCGGCCGAGGCGCTCGGCGTGACGCCTGCCCAAATCATCAAGACGCTTGTCTTCCTGGTCAGGGAGACGCCGCTCATTGTCATTGCGAGCGGGGATATCCTCGTCGACCGGCGGCCCCTGGCCGGCCGCTTCGGGGTGGGCAAGAAACAGGTGCGGCTCGCCGATCCTGCGACCGCACTCGCCGTCACCGGCTACGAGGTGGGCGGGGTTCCGCCTTTCGGGCACGTGACGGCCGTTGCCGTGCTCCTGGACGAACGGATTCGGGCGTGGGAAGTCATTTATGGCGGCGGCGGCGATGACCGCACGTTGCTTCGGGTAACGCCGGACGAACTGGCACGCGTCACCCGGGGCCAGTGGGTGATGCTGTCCTAGAACTGCCCCTGCATCGAGCCAGCGTAACCGGTCAGCTCGACGTACCCGTTCCCGCTCACCGGTTGGCCGCCTGCGTTCCCGGCAACCCGTACGGCCCCCTCCCAGTAGACATAGGACACCTGCATCTCCTGGTCGGCGACGTAAGGCGTGACGTCGAGGCTCAAGTCCAACTTCGGAATCGTCAAGCGCCACCCGGCCGGATATTCGCCGCCGCTGCGTGGGCTGCGCCAGCGCCCCGTTGGCTCGAGCTTGAAGTCCTCCGGGCCAAGACGAGTGGTTGAGCCATCCGCGGCGACGAACGTTCCGCTCGAGAAGGCGTCCACGCTGCCGTCGGCCCTGCGCAGTTGAAAGACCATCAACTCGGTGTCGTTGTCAAGCTGGATGCTGAACCAGTCCCAACCCTTTTGCTCCGGGCCTAGCGCACTCGTGCTGTACTCGTGGTCCATCCAGCTCAGCCCAGACACGGCATACTGCTTGCCGTCCACCGTCACAGTCCCGGACGTCGGCATCCGGGTCAAGCTGTAGTAGTACGAGGCATTCCCCGCTTCCGGCCCCTTCTGCGAGTACCCGCGGTCGCCTTGCAGGACCGGGCCCTTCGCGTCTTCCAGCCGCATGTCGAGCGCGACCCCGCCCGCCTCCGCCTTAAGGGTCGAAGGCGGCTGCCGGTACACGGTGCCATCGGGCGCGCGCTCCGTAGCCGTCACCGACCAGTCTTCGAGCCACACCCGAAAGGGGTCGGCCTGCGCGCCGGCCACGCCGCCGGCCCCCCGGCTCAGCTTCTCGAATGACTGGTGACGGTTGCCGGCCACGTCCGTCAGCGCAAAGTGCGCCATGTACACCTGGTCGGCCGCCCAGTCGGATACGCGGGCGGTGCGCTGATCGGGCGAGGTGAGCGCCCGGCGGAAGAAGGTCAATTGATACCCGAAGTGCTCGCCGGTTTCGCTCTGCAGGTTGCCCGTGTAGTACCACCACTCGGTCTGATAGTCGTCATGCGGGCCTTCGTCACGCGGGAAGACCAGCGGCTGCCCGGGCGCGGCGCGGGCAAAGCCTGCGGGGTCCGCCGGCGCTGCCTGGGCCACCAGGCTGGCCCCCACTTGGCCCTTGCCGCGCGGCCACACGCGCCCATGCGGCTGCTGCCACGACCAGTATCACTGCCAAGATCAAAAGTCGCTTCATTCGCTCCTCAACGCCTCCGCCGCGGCCATGCGGCCCAAGCGGATCGCGGGGTACACGCCCGCCAGCAGCGCCGCGACGACCGCCAAGGCCAACGCCTGAAGAAACACCAGCGGGTCGGGGAACAACTGCATTGTCCAGCCGAACGAGCGCCGGTTGATGATGAAGATCAGCACGATGGCGAGCGCGAGCCCGGTGGGCATTGCGAGGATGCCGGCCACGCCGCCCATCAGCCCGGTTTCCAGGAAAACCAGCCCTCGCAACTGCTGCACCGTGAGCCCGACCGCTCGCATCAGGCCCATCTCCCGCGCCCGTTCAAGCTGCAGCGAGAGCAGCGCGGACAGGACACCGATAAACGCCACGATGGCGGCGAGCAACTGGAGGGCGCCGGTGATGGCAAACGCCCGGTCGAAGACGGCCATGGCATCGCTCCGCAGCACGGCGTTGGGGCGAACGATGACGCCCTGGATCCCTGCCAATGCGCTCCGCAGGTCGCGCACGGTCTGGTCGACGCTGCCCCCCGGCTTAAGCACCAGCAGCCCGGCCGTCACGGTCTGGTCATTCCAGTTCTGCCGGTACAGGTCCAGTCCCATCATGACCGTGCCGCCGCTGTTCGAATAGTCCCGGTAAATGCCCGCTACCGGAAAAGTCTTGACCCCGTGGTCGGTGAACAGCGTGACCGTTGCGCCCTTCGCGGGCAAGTTCAGCCGGTTTGCGAGGGGCTCGCTCGCCAACACGGCCCCCTTCGCGACCGCCACGCGAACCTGCTCGCGACTCCCATCGGTGGAGACGAAGATGCGCGGCGCGGTGAAATCTTCGTCCGACACCGCCGTGACCGCGATCGGGCCGGTGGGCGACTGAACATCCGTCGAGCGAAGGATATCCCACCGCTGCGCGCCCGGCCACGTCTCCAGCACCTGCACCACACGCGGATCGAGCGGCTGGGCGCTGCGATTGGCCGCCAGCGCGGGCGCCGAGACATAGACGTCGCCCCACAGGGTCTGCCCCAGCCAACTGACGACCGTGGAGCGGAAGCTCCCGACCATGAGCCCTACACCGATCACGACGGAGACGGCTACCATGAGCGCGGCAATAGCGACCGCGGTGCGGCTAAGCGCCCCGGTGACGCTGCGGGGTGCAAGGCGGCCGGGCGGCCCAAAAAGCGCATTCGCCGGACGCAGTACCAAGCGGCTGATCACGACGGTGGTCAGCGGCGCCAGCAGGGCGAAACCGATGGTCAGGAGGAACAGGCCGGCAAAGCTGATTTCCAACGACCGGGTGGGCGCAAGCAGCAAGCCGGTGCCCCCGGCAATCGCGACGAAGCCCCCGAGCGACAGCAGCGGCAGCAGGCGCCGGGCCCGGTCTTCGAGCCCCGACCGGGTGAGGGCCAGCCGGGGCGGCACGGTAGAGGCCTCCCACGCGGGCAGCGCGGCAGACGCCAGGGTGGCAGCCAGCCCCGCCAGCCCGCCCTTCACGAGGCTCTCGGGCGGGATGACGATGCCGCGCACCGTCACGACGAAGTACAGGTCGTTGATCGTCTGCGTAACCAGCCGCACTGCGCCCTGTCCCAGCAGGATACCGAGCCCGATGCCCAGCAGCGACCCGAGAAGGCCGATCACGGCTGCCTCACCCAAGACGAGCCGGGCAATTTCGCCGCGGGTGACGCCGAGCGAGCGCAAGGTGCCAAACAGCGGGCGGCGCTGTACGACGGAGAAGGTCATGCTGTTGTAGATGAGGAACATGCCGACGACGAGGGCCAGCAGACTCAGCGCGGTGAGGTTCGTGCGAAAAGCGGTCGTCATTTGCTCCACCGCACCCATGCGGGCAGAGACGGTTTGCAGACGGGCATCCGCGGGCAGCAGGTTGCCGATCGATTGCAGAAGTTGCCGGTCGCCCGCCGGTACGATCAAATCGACGTGGCTGAGCTTCCCGGCCTGCCCCAGGGCCTCCTGAGCCGTCGCAATATCGGCGAGGATGACGCCGTCGAGCGCACGCTGCGCAAGGCGATCGTTCGGCCTAAGCAAGCCCGCGACGAAAGCAGCCGACGTGCGGCCAGACGCGTCAGCTCGACGCGGTCGCCCAGTCGCAACCCATAATCCGCCGCCAGCCCTTCGGAAATGAGGATTGCGCCGGGGCGGGTGAGAAAGACCACCAACTGGCTCACGTCTACGGGGTTCGCAATAGAACCGGCTTGCTCGGCGACCAGGTACGAGCGGAAAGGCGCCTCGACGAACGGATCGACGCCGAGCAGCTGTATGGGCCGGCCGCCCAGCTGGGGCGAAGTGATGTAGTCGGCGACGACGGGCGCGCTGGGCACGGGCAGACCGGACAGGCGCAGCCGGGTGTAGACGCTCTCGTCCAGCCCGGCCGGTCCGCCGACAATCTGGTGCGTGGCTTTGCCGGCGATCGAGGCGGTGCTGAGATCGAAGGCACGGCTGGCCGCGTTGTTCGCCAGGTCAATCGCCACCATGACGCTGACACCCAGCATGATGCCGACGATCATCAGTACGGTTTGCCATGGGTGAAGCACGAGGTAGCGCCACCCGACGTTGAACAGGGTCCTGCTCATCCTGGCAGGCTCACGTGCGGCTGCGGTTGGGCCGGCGTGGTAGGCCCGGCAGAGGCAGTGGTGAGGCCCGGCTGAAATGACGCGTCGTACTGCAGCTTGCCGTCGTGGAGTTGGAAGACCCGGTCGGCCCACCCGGCCGACTCGGCGCTGTGCGTCACCATGATCAGGTTCTTGCCGGCCTGCCGGGTCAGCCGGTCCAACAACGCCAGCACGGACTCGCCCGTGTTTTCGTCCAGGTTGCCGGTCGGCTCGTCTGCGAGCACCAGCCGCGGGTCGTGCACGAGGGCGCGGGCGATCGCGATGCGCTGCTGCTCCCCGCCCGACAGCTTGTCGGGGTATGTTCCCGCCCGGTCGAGCAGTCCGACCGCGTCGAGCAGCGGTTCCGCGGCTCGCCGGGCGCCTTTCGTCGTCGCGCCGTTCAATTCGACCGGCAGCGTCACGTTTTCGAGCACGGTCAGAGTCGGGATCAGGTTGAAGAACTGAAAGACGAACCCGATGTGCTTCCGTCGGAACAGCGTGCGGTCGCGCTCGCTCATTGTGGTCAGTTCTTGGCCGGCGATCCAGACCTCTCCGCCGTCGGGCCGGTCAATGCCGCTGATCACGTTCAATAATGTGCTCTTTCCGCTGCCGCTCCGGCCGAGGAGCGCGACGAACTCACCCTGCCGGAACGACGCCGACGCCTCGTGCAGCACAATCCGCCGCCGGTCGCCTTCCTGATACGTCTTCGACAGGTTTACGAGCCGGATCGATGGCGCTTCCCCGGCGGACGGTTGCCCAAGCGGCTGGCGCTTCGCCCCAAACAAGCCCATACTCATTCCCTCGATACAAAACGATTCGCCCGTGACGGCGGTTCTCTTTGTGGTAAGTATAACGGATAGGTGGAACCGAGGCGGTAAGGATAACACCGATTAGACAAAGGGTAGACAAAAAAGCAGGCACCTGGTTCCGGGCGGAACCAGATGCCTTAGTTATCGCTCGCTATGGGCTAGCGAACTCGCTGGCGCACGGCTTCCCGGCCGGCCGTAAACGCCTGGCGGTTAAGCTCGAGATACTTTGCCGGCACGCGCTGAGCAATCTCGGCGAGCCACGCATCGCTCGCCAGCCCGGGCGCGAGGCCCTCTTGTTCGACAAGCGCCGAGAGTGCGCCGAGCAGGACCACGTTGGCCGCCTTGGCATTACCCAGCGCACCCGCAATCCGCTCGCCGTCGATGTACACGGCTTTGGACGTCACCTGCTCAACCGCTTTGCGCAGGTGATCGTCGTCCGGGTAGCTCTGGCCGCCCGAGGTCACCGTGACCGGCTCGATCGCCTGCATGTTGACGACGGTCAGCGCATCGCGGCGCAGCTGCCCGAGATTGCGCAGCGTCTCGGCCTTCTCGAACGACAGATAGACGTCTACCTCGCCCGCGCCCACCAGCGGCGAGAAGACTACCTTGCCCCAGCGGACGAAGCTCGTCACGCTGCCGCCCCGCTGCGACATTCCATGCACCTCAGCCTGCTTCGCCTGGTAGCCCGCTCGCACGCCCACATTCACCAGCACGTCGCTCGCCAGGATCGTGCCCTGGCCGCCCACGCCTGCCAGGAGGAAGTTGATGGTCTCTTTCATCGTGGCCCTCCTTAATTCATGGACGCGCGGAACTTGATCGCGTCGCGGGGGCAAACTTGCGCGCAGACCTCGCAGCCGGTGCACAGGCTTGCGTCGATCAGCGCCTTGGGCCGCTGAGTCTTCTCGTCCAGCTCGTCGCTCTTCAGGATGGCCGGGCAGCCGATGCGGAAGCACAAGGTGCAGCCGTTGCACGCGTCGTCTATCACCTCCAGCGGCACCCAGCGCTTGCGTGCCGCGGGCAGCAGTGCGCACTCCTCACGGGTGATGAGCACGGCCGGCTCATCCAGCTTCAGGTACGCCTTCAGCGTCTTCTCGATCTCGTCGATCTCGAAGGCGGGCACGGTCTTCACGTGCTGGATGCCGCATGCACGCACCAGCGGCTCGATCTCGATGACGGGCGCATCCTGGCCCTGCAGTGTGTGGCCCGTGCCCGGGTTTTCCTGGTGCCCCGTCATGCCGGTCACCCGGTTGTCCATGATGATCGTCACGATGGGCGAGCGGTTGTACGCCGCATTGATGAGCGCAGGGATGCCGGTATGGAAAAAGGTCGAGTCGCCCAGCACTGCAACGTGGTGCTCGGGGCTGCCGGCCTTCGCCGCACCGTGGGCCTGGCCAATGCTCGAGCCCATGGCACCGCACGAGTGAATCGCACTGAGCGGCGGGATCATGCCGAGGGTATAGCAGCCGATATCGCCGTTAACCGGCACTTTCAGCTTGTTAAGCACGTAGAACGCGCCGCGGTGCGGGCAGCCGGGGCAGAGCACAGGCGGACGTGCCGGCAGGGGCCCGGTGTCGACGCTGACCAGCGGCACCCGCGCCGACTCGGGCAGCAAACCGGCCGCGATGGCCGCTTCCCGCACCACTTTCGGGTCGAACTCGCCTATGAGGGGGAAGATGCTCTTCCCCTCGCACTCGACGCCAAGCAGCCGGATTGCATTTTCGATGAACGGATCGAGCTCTTCGATTACGATCAACCGGTCGACGGACGCGGCGAAGTCGCGGATCATCTGCTCGGGCAGCGGCCAGGACATGCCGAGCTTGAGCACCGACGCGGTCGGAAAAATCTCTTTTGCGTACTGGTAGGAAACGCCGGCAGTGACGATTCCGAGGGCTGAGTCGCCGGCTTCGATGCGGTTGAAAGGGTACGTCTCTGCGAAACGCGCCGATCTCGCGGATACGCCGCTCGATCACCGGATGCCGCGCCCGGGCGTTCCCGGGCACCATGACGTACTTGGCGGGGTTGCGCGGGAACTTCTCGACTTTCGCCGGGCGTTCCTGGCGCTCGCCCAGCTCCACGGCACTGGTAGAGTGGCAAATGCGGGTGGTCATGCGGAGCAGGACGGGGGTATCGAAACGCTCGCTCAACTCGAAGGCCGCCACCGTCATGTCCTTCGCTTCCTGGCTGTCGCTCGGCTCCAGGCAAGGGATGCGGGCGAAAGCGGCAAAGGTGCGATTGTCCTGCTCGTTCTGGCTCGAATGCATCGCGGGATCGTCGGCCGAGACGATCAGGAGCCCGGCCTCCGCGCCCGTCATCGAGGCATACATGAACGCGTCGGCCGCGACGTTGAGCCCTACGTGCTTCATGGTCGCCAGTGCGCGCCGGCCGACGTAGGCCGCGCCGATTGCCACGTCAAGCGCAACCTTCTCGTTGGTGGCCCACTCGGCATAGACGTTGGGAAAACGCGCCAATTCTTCGAGAATTTCCGTGCTTGGCGTGCCAGGGTAGGCGGAGGCGACGGCCACGCCCGCCTCCCATGCGCCGCGCGCTGACGGCTTCGTCGCCGGAGAGCAATCGGATCACTTTCTAAACCTCCATCAGAAGTCGAGCTGACAGTCGCGGCAGAGCAATCAAGACCTCCGAGCTGCCTGAGACCTCGGAGGTCTCCAAGTCAATGTACCGCTTCCTCCCGGTACGGGCCATGACGTGCGTCAGCCTCGCGGAGGAAGTCGAGCACGACCTGGTTGTAGAAGGCCGGGTTGCCGACGTGCATGGCGTGCGAGGCGCCGGGTATGATCACCGGGCCCTGAGCGTTGGGCAAGCACTTGGCCAGGTCGTCGGTGATGAGGCGGAATACGGGCGGGCTCAGTTCGCCCTTGCACAGCAGCACCGGCCGGCGAAGGGCTTGCGCGTCGTTGCACGTAAACGCGGGAAAGTACGCTTCGCCCGCCCGCGTTTCGGCCTCCATTTCGGCCGCGTTGTCCATGATTGACTGGCGCCCGCGCTGGCCCAGGTGCTCGAACGTGGGCCGCCCCATCACGGCATCCAGGAAGAGGCGCACGCCGTCTTCCGGCCGGTCCGCTCGAAACGCCTGTTGCGCCGGATACCACGCCTCGTCCAGGAACTTCTGCCAGTACACCTTGCCGCCGGGAATGTAGACGAGCCACGGGAGAAGCGGCGGCTCGCCCAGCACGAGGCTGCGGACCCACTCAGGACGCTGCGCGGCCATGCAGAGCCCGACGTTGCCGCCCCACGAGGAGGTGACCAGGTGGACCGGTCCGCCGGCCACTTCTCGGACGAACGCCGCGAGGTCCGCGGCATGCAGTTCGGCGGCATACTCCAGGTTGGCCGGGTCCCAGGCGTTGGGATAGTGATAGCGCCGGCTCAGCGCGAGGACGCGATAGCGCCGGCTGAAGGGCTCGAGCTGAAAGCGCCACGAACGATAGTCGTCGAGGCTGCCGTGCACGAAGACGACGGTCTCCGGTCCGCTACCGGCCTCGACATAACTCAGGCTCGCGCCGTTAACCCTCGCGCTCCGGACCTCGTGCGGGCTGCTCACGAGTGGGGCTCACCATTCGGCGGCTCGACATGGATGACGACCCGGCCCAGGTTGCCCACCTGGTTGCGCAAGAGACTCTCGACCCGCTCGGTCATCGTGTGCGCCTCCGTGATCGGCAGGCTCGAGTCGACGGTGCAGTGGAAGGTCACCTGCAGCTCGCCCCCCACCCGGCGCACGGTCACGTCGTGCGGTTTGCAGCCCAGCCCGTTCTCGCGCTCGAGGTTCAGCAAGACGTCGCGCACGTGCTCTTCGTCGGCGGCGGTAGCCTGCTTTGCGCACCAGCACGTCGCTTGTCGGCTCCAGATGGGTCACGACCTGGTCGATCGAAGGCAGCGTTTTACGCAATGCTTCCTCGAAGGCGCTCGCCCGCTCGTGGGCCTGCTCCACCGTCAGCCCGTCGCTGACCTCCAGGTGCAGCTCGAGCAGGTGCCCGCCGCTTTGCAGATCGTAAATGCGAACGCCGTGCGCCCCCATGCCCCCCTCCGCCGCCAGCATGCGAACAGTGGTCAGCACCCCCTCGTGGTCCGACTTGACCGGGTCCACCTGGACGACGACGTCTGCGCCTGGCAGGACCTGGCGCACGGCCGATTCGGCGGCGACGGCGATCTCGTGCGTCTTCTCGAGCGGCGTGTCCCGCGCCACGGTCAGGCGGACGTCGGCGAAGCTCTCCGGGCCCGACCGCCGCACGCGCACGCGCCGCACCTCCAGGACGCCGGGCACGCGCACTGCGCGGACGACGTCGTCGCGCACGGACGCCGGCACGCCGTCAAGCAGCGCGGCAATCGTGCGGCCGCCCAGTTGCATGCTCACGTAGACGACAATCCCCGCGACGATCAGCGCCGCGATGGCGTCGGCCTTGGCAAGCGCAGGAATCCCGAGCCGCTCGGAGAGCCAAACCAGGCCCAGGCCGACGATGACCACGGCGGACGACCAGATGTCGGTGGAAAAGTGCAGTGCGTCCGCTTCGAGCGCCTGGCTGTCATACTTCTTGGCAGTGCGATAAAGCATCCGGGACCGCGTGAAGTCGATGACGATCGCCACGCCCATCACGATGAAGGCCCAAATGTTCACCTCAACCTGAACTTCCTCGAAGAACAACCGTCGGATGGCCTCGTAAATGATCCAGGCACACGTGACGAGCAGCAGCACCGTTTCGAACAGCGCCGAGAGGTTCTCGACCTTGCCGTGTCCATAAGTGTGCTCTTTGTCGGCGGGCCGGCCGGAGACGCGCACGGCAAACAGGGTCACGGCGGCCGCCACCAAGTCAAGCCCGCTGTGAGCGACCTCGGCGAGGATGCCCAAGCTGCCGGTGCTCAGGCCGACCACGAGCTTGAACAAGGTCAAGAAAATCGCCGCGATGACTGAACTCAGCGCCGCCGAGTGCTTCTCGTGCGCTGCAACGGCGTCGTTGCTGTGAGGCATC
This sequence comes from uncultured Chloroflexia bacterium, assembly GCA_963810095.1. Taxonomy (GTDB): domain Bacteria; phylum Chloroflexota; class Anaerolineae; order CG2-30-64-16; family CG2-30-64-16; genus JALOOB01. Next base: position 1,063,499 of record CAWEMM010000006.1, read on the forward strand.
ACCGTCATTCCTGCTCTTCTCCTCTGCCACGCCCGGCGTGGTCAGGTCAGTTCGATGATCCTGACTTGCGCGGGCCCCAATTCGAGTTCGTGGGCCCTCTGGGGCGCAGCGTCCCGGCCATTGACCAGGGTCTCCCGGGGAACCCGCTCGGTCTCTTCGATTACGAATCGGACGCTGTGGGGGTTGCTCATGTCGCTGTTGCAGACGACCAGCACCCGCCGGCTCCCCGGGCGGCCGCGCAGGAAAGCGATCACATGCGGGTCGCTCGTCTCTACCCGGCAAATCGACTCGGGCGACGGGTCCTCGACCGTGTCGCTGTACTGCCCGCGGCGCGCCATGACTGCCTTCAACTCGGCCACCAGGTTGGGTTCCCGCGTCCAGTCATAAAACGCCGCGCTGAACAGCGGCAGCACGGCGGCCGGCAGTTGCGCCAGTCGATCTTGCGAGAAGTCGAACCCCGTGTTGACCGGCAGGGTCTCGGCCAGCTCGAGCCCGCCGTGAATGTAGGGCACGGACGGCAGCAGCGCGCCGATCGTCATTGCGTAGATCGCGTAGTCAAGGCCGCCGGGCCACGTCACGGCCCGGGGCGTATTGTGGTTCTCCGGCGTCGCCATAAACGGCACCGGGATACCGGTCACGTGCAGGATATCCAGCCACCGACCGAAGGCGAGCGGATCTCGGACGGTTTGCATGAACGGCCCAAGGCAGACGTTGTACCCCTCCGCCCGGCTGCTAGCCCGCAGGTCAAAGTCCTCGGCCCACAGCGCGAAGTCCTCGTTCAACTCTCGCGCTCGGGCCACGAGCCTCTGTTTTAGTGCGACCGGCAGCGCGTGCCCCATGTCGATCATAACGCCGTCGATGTCGAACGCGCGCTGGTAATGGGGGATCACCTCGACGATCTTGTCCCACAGCCCGAAGACCGCGTTCTCCGGCCGTGCCAACCGGCCGTCATAAATCCGCACCGTGTTGTACGCCATGTAGTTGAAATCTGGATCGTCGTACAACCGCAGGTAGGTCACGTCGCTCCAGGGCGGCTGGTCCGAATCGGGGGTCCAGTCGGAGAAGGCGCCGGGAATGCGGGCCGCGGTCCTCTCGCCCGTCTCGGGATCACGGACCCGGCCCACCCAGCCGCCGTCGACCAACTGCACATCCTCCGGCGCGGGAGGCGGCAGAAACATGCGCCGGTAGAGGGGATGCGGCGCCAGGAGGTCGACGTACTCGCCCGCGCCCACTTGCCGGTAGATCTGCGCCAGTTCGGGCGACGAAAAGAGCGGCGCACCGAAGGCGCCTTCGTCAAGGTTTCCCGCCTCCCGGTCGGGGACATCAGCGCGAATCCAGTAGAACCACTCGGGATGCTCGCTGGCCCACACCGCATCTTTGGCCGCGGTCCGGAATACGAATTCGAGGACCACCCGCAGTCCCAGGTGATGCGCGGCCTCGACAAAGCCCGAAAACTCCGCTTCCGCACCGAGGCCCAGGGCGCGCTCACTCAGATTCTCGTCGAGGGCGTAGGGGTCGCGAATCGCATAGGGACTGCCCAGGTTCCCTTTGTGGCCGTCGCGGCCGATTGCAGTGATGGGGAGGAGATGGACGGTGTTACACCCCAGCGACCGGATGAACGGCAGCAAGGTGATCGCCTTCAGGAAGGTACCCGTTTCGCGCCAGCCATCACGGTTCACGCCCGGCCGAAGACGGATATCGCCCTCGGCCGTATGCGGCCATGCAGCCCCGGCACGAACAAAGAGGTTGTATGCAACGGCGTGCTTGCCCCAGTCACCGGGGCCATCGGCGCCGGTCACGCGCTCCTGCGCGGGCCTGTCGAGGATGCTCTGCAGCCGGTCTCTGAAGAACGAGTCCGGTACGACGGCCCGTGCACTGGTCGGGCCGTCCGGGTCGACCCATAGACCCGGTACCATGTACGGACTGTCGGCTGCAAACCGGCCGTCTTCTTGCCCGTCCGCAATGCGGTCGTTAAGCCGGTTCAGGATGCGCGAAAGAGCGGGATACTGCATGGAAACTCGAAACTAGCCGGTCGGACCAGCGCCCGCCCTATTGCGGTTGGAGCTTGTCCGCCACGAGGCTCGCCAGGAACATCCGCTCCGTCCCGTCCCTGAACCGGACGCTGATGCTCATGTCCTTACCGTCCGGCCGGATTTGGGTGATCTCGCCCGCACCGAACTTCTGGTGATACACTTCCATACCCTCCCGAAAGGCTGGCGGCGGCCCGCTGCGCCGGGCCTCAGGCGCCTGCGAGGCGAGGTTGGCCTGCCTGTCGTACCACATTTCCGCGTAGACGCCGAGCCTTTCGGGAACGGTCAGCTTGGTCGTGAACTCGCCGGTGCGGCGGCGCGCCTGGCTGAGCAGCGGCATGAGAGCCTGCTTGCGGGCGTGCGGCACCTTGCCGTTCTGTGCGAGTTGGCCCGCCGCCCGCGACAACCCGCTCTCCAGCCGGCGCAGGGCGTTCCGGGGTTCGTCGTCCGGATCGATGCTGACGAGGATCACGCCGTGCTCCCGGCACACGGCTTCACGCGCATCCTCCCGCTCCTGCTCGGACAGGACTTCCTCATCGCTCTTGCGCCGCTTCTGACCCGGGCCCTCGAGGCCCACGAAGCGAATTGCCAGGTTGATGTCACGATACAGGTAGTCGAGCTTGAGCCGCCGGTTGGTCTCGGGATTGATCAGCCACTCGGGCGATAGGTTGAGCTCGGCATCGAAGCCTTCGAAGACGCGTGCGAGCACCTCGCGCCAGCCATTGACCAGGTTGGGTTGCATGTTGTCTCACCGGAACGTAATGAACGTGCGCCACCCGTCGGCATGCGCACGTCTGCAACGCATCATAGCACGGCTGAGAGGCAGTGTCAAAGCGAATTCGGTGCAGCACCTTTGTTGGGCGCAGGGTAGCCGTACGAGTCCGGTTCCTCGAGTCCTTGTGTCTTTGTGGTGAACCTCCTATAATCACGCTAGCTTGTATCCGCGGAGGCGTGCTCTGGACCTGGAAAAACTCTACTCGAACGTGCCGGAGCCCCGGCACGTGTGGGTCACGGACCGGCAGAGCGTCGCTCCGGGGCAGCATATCGAGGCCGACGACGCATGGGATGCGTTTCTGGCCGCATCGCCCCACGGTCACCTCCTGCAGAGCGCGCGTTGGGCCCGCTTCAAGTCGGGCCCCAGTTGGTCCGCTTTGCGCGTTGTGCTGCGCACTATCCCCAGCCCGACCGCACCGCTGCTGGGCGGCGCCAGCATCCTCTTTCGCACGCTCCCCTTCCGGCAGTCGCTCGCCTACGTGCCAAAGGGACCCGCAGTAAACTGGTCCGAGCCCGATCAGGTGCGGGCGGTCTTGACGATGGCTCGCAGCGCGGCCGCCAAAGCGGGCGCTGCCTTGCTCAAGATCGAGCCCGACCTCCCGCTGACCCCGGCCCTATCGACCGCTTTGCAACAGCACGGCTTTCTGTCGAGCCCGCAGCGCGTGCAGCCCCTCACGACGATCGTCGTCGATCTGGGGGGCAGCGAAGAAGAGATCCTGGGCCGCATGAAGCAGAAATGGCGCTACAATATCCGCCTGAGCGAGCGCAAGGGCGTGACTGTGCGCGAAGGCGGGCTGGACGACTTAGCCGCAATCCAGGGCTTGATGGACGCGACGGGCAAGCGCGACGGTTTCAGCGTGCATGATATGGCATACCACCGCCGCGCCACCGAGCTTTTCGCGCCGGCCGGCATGATGGTGTGGCTGCTCGCCGAGCACGAAGGCCAGCTCCTGGCCGCCATTGCGGTCTTTGCACTGGGTCACGCGGCCTACTACCTGTGGGGCGCCTCGGCCGACGACGGCCGGAACGTGATGCCCAACCACGCCGTCCAATGGGCGGCCATGCGTTGGGCGCGCGCCCGGGGCTGCACCGTCTATGACCTGTGGGGCGTGCCCGACGAGGTGGGTGACGATCCCCAGGCTTACGCTGAGCCCGAAAGCTGGGGCCACGGAGGCCTATGGGGCGTGTACCGGTTCAAGCAGGGCTTCGGCGGCCGGGTCGTGCGGTTCGCAGGGGCCTGGGATCTGCCGCTCTCGAAGCCCCGGTACGCGCTGTACAAGTTGGCGCTGCGCGTCAGGAAGTCGCAGGTAAGTGGATGAGCGAAGGCGCGATCACCGTCCAGGAGACAACCGATCCCAAGACATGGGACCAGAGCGTGCTGGCCATGCCCGAGCCGCACATTCTCCAGAGCTGGGCCTGGGGCGCGGGCAAGGCGCAGACCGGGTGGCGCGCAAAGCGGCTGATATGGGGCGAGGATGTCGCGGTCCCGGGAGCAGGCAACCGCTTTGCGCCGTGGGCCTGCGCAAACCTCCTCGTGCGCCGGCTCAACCCGCGCCTGCCGCTCGCCGTCGCCTACGTGCCGAAGGGCCCGCTGTTGGATTGGTCGGACGAAGAGCTGGTCGTGCGCGTGCTGCGTGATCTCGAGCAGACGGCCCGGAAAGAGCGGGCCCTGTTCGTCAAAATTGATCCCGACGTGGCTGCCGGGTCGCCCGAGGGAGACGCGCTCGTCGCGTTGCTCGAGCGCCGGCGGTGGACCCTCTCCGCCGAGCAGATCCAATACCGCAACACGGTCGTCAGCGACTTGGCCCCAACCGAGGAAGCGCTGCTGGCGGGCATGAAGCCGAAGTGGCGCTACAACATCCGGCTGGCGGAACGGAACGGCGTTTGCGTGCGGGCCGGCGGGCCGGCCGACTTGCCCTCGTTCTACGCTATGTACGCCGAAACAGGCCAACGAGACGGGTTCCTGGTCCGGCCGTTTTCGTACTACCAGCAGATCTGGGAACCCTTCATTGCCCAAGGGCTCGCACACCTGCTCCTGGCGGTGGCCGGCGACGAAGCCATTGCAGGACTCATTTTGTTCCGCTTCGGGCCCACGGCCTGGTACTTTTACGGCGCGTCGACCGCGCAACACCGCGACCTGATGCCCAACCATGCGCTGCAGTGGGCCGCCCTCCGCTGGGCCAAGGCGCACGGCTGCACGCGCTATGACTGGTGGGGCGCGCCCGACGTGCTGGACGAAAGCGACGCCATGTGGGGCGTGTATCGCTTCAAGCAGGGCTTCGGTGGGCAGTTCGTGCCCCACGTTGGCGCCTGGGATTTCCCGGTCAACCAGGGCCTGTATTGGGCCTACACGAAGGCGATGCCGAAGGTGCTGGACACGATGCGCCGGCGCCGCAAGGACGAGCGGACGAACGACGGTCAGGCGGCGGCATAGACCCTCACCCCGCGCTGCCGGACAACGCGGGATGAAATGGGACACTGATTGAACGGATTGGACTGATTGTCACGATCTTTCCCGAAGGACAGTGCAGATCAGTTCGATCAGTTGCATCGGTGTCCCATATTCGGACTCGGCCGTTCATGCGCGCAGATGATGACTAACTGGACCCTCACCTCTCACTCCCGGACAACCCGGGATTAAATAGGACACTGATCGAACGAATTGGACTGATTGTCACGATCTATCCCGAAGGACAGTGCGTATCAGTTCAATCAGTTGCATCAGTGTCCCATTCCCGCCCATCATGACCTTTCCCATCAGGTCATAATTGTCAGCGCGGTTGTTCGCGCCCCAGTTCCAGCATCTGCTTCCGCGAAGCCGCGCCTGTCGCCCCCACCTGCCGAATCGTGACCCCCGCCGCCAGGCAGCCCACTTCCGCTGCTTCCGGGACTGACGCGCCCGCGCACAGCGCGCACGCGATGCCCGCCATCGCAGCGTCGCCCGCGCCCACCGTGTCGATCGGGCCGCGGCTGGCGACCGCGGGCGCCAGGGTTTGCCCCTCGGCGTGCAGCGCCAGGATGCCGTGGGAGCCCAGGGTGAGGAAAACCGGCTGGCCGTTCCTGCGATGCAGCCGCTCGCCCGCCGACTCAATCAGGGCGCGGTCAAGTTCCCAGTCCGGTTCCCCATCCCCTGCCCACCTCGCTTCGCGGTCCACCGCTCGCACCGCTTCCCGCGCGTTCGGCTTGATCAGCACGTTCGCAAACTGCCCGATACGCTCACGAGAGTCGGCGATGAAAGCAACCTCGCTGTAGGTCTGCGCCAGCACGCTTAGCTCGTCGCGGACCCGCTCGGTCACCACCCCGAAGTTCTCCTCCGGCACCTGGTCGGCAATGATCACAGCGTGAACGCGCGGCAGGAGCCCCCGTAGCGTCTTGATCAGCTGGTCCTCGGCTGCGCGCGGCACCGGCGCCCGGTTCTTGATGTCCAGCCGGTTCAGTTCGCGCAGCGCGCCGCCACGCATCCGCAGCAGCGGCTTGATGTAAGTAGGCGTAAAGCGATCGGCGCGGATCACCAGCCCCTCCACGTCGACCCCCGTCCCGTCCAGCGCGCGGAGCAACTCGAACCCTTCCCCATCATCGCCCACCACGCCGACCGCGAGCACGTTCGCGCCCATCGCCCGCAGGTTATTAGTCACCGTGCCGGCCGCGCCGGGGCTCGCGCGCACCTCGACGACCTGGTGCGCCTCGAGCCCGGTCTCCAGCGACGTCTCCGCCAGCGCCTGGTCGATGACCAGGTACTTATCGAGGAAGAAGTCGCCGACCACCAGGATCGTCTTCTGGCTGAACTGCGCCAGGAGCATGTCGAGTCGTTCGAGGTTCATGCGGACTCCAATGAATGGGCTAACCACAAAGGCACCAAGACACGACGTCTCACAAAGCGCTTGGTGATTCCTTGTGTCTTCGAGTCTTTGTGGTCAAAACGCCTGCTCCCGGGCGAGCAGGCGGTGCAAGGCGGGCAGCGTGCCGCGATGCGGGCCGCGGATATAGTAGCTCTCGCCCCCGTCCTGCACCGTCCGGACGAGAATCGTCTTGAAGGGGCGATAATAGTAACGGGCGTCGGACTTCGGCGCTTCGTGTTCGAGGTCCGCGCCCAGGTCCAGCAAGTCAAACACGGCAGTCGTAAACCGGTTGATCTTCCGTCCTTCCTGGTGTGCGACGTTGCGTGCCATCGCCAGGGCCTTCAGGTACACTTCCGGCCCCATGACCGCCGTACCGTAGTTGAGCAGGACTCCCCCCTCCAGGCCCGTCACGGACTGCGCAAAGACCAGGAAGTCCCGGTAGGAGGCCTCGCCAAGCGCGCCGCCGTCGCAGTTCGGGTGCTCATGGATGATGTCCTGGCCGATGCTGGCATGCACCGTAACCGGCACCCGCAGCCGGTAGCCGGCCGCGAGGATGCTCACGTCCTTGTGCGGATAGTTCCCCTCCGCGATTTCCCGTCCGAGCGCCTCGCCGTAGCCCAACCCGTCTCGCAGGCCGGCCGCCACGATGTCGTTGATGCGCCCGGTCTCGCGCCACAAGCCGAACTGCCCCTCCGCGATGTAGCGGGCCACGCTCTCCGTCGTCGCACCTATCAGTGCGAGTTCGTAATCATGGATGGGCCCCGCCCCGTTCATGCCCACGTGCGTGATCAGGCCACGGGCCATCAGGTCGATCACGAAGCGTGAGAGACCGCTCTTGATCACGTGCGCGCCCATCAGCAGGATCACGGCTGCGCCGTCTCGCCGGGCGGCCAGGATCCGCTCTGCGACGACGGGCAGGTTAGGGTGTGCAAACCGGTCGCCGGGTGTGTCCAGCGGCAGCACCTCGCCCAGCTGCATGTCATGCACGCGCTCAGCGAGCGGTTTTACAACCAGGCGACTCCGGTCGAATTGCGCATACGGCACGTTACGCCCCCCAGAGATATGCGAGGAGGGTTTCCTGTTCGCGAAAGTCCGGCACGATCAGGTCCGCGCCCGCCTCGATCAAGCGGTTCCGCTTCCACTCGTCGATGCCGCTGCGCCGCGCCTCGTCCGACGCAACCCCGACGGCAATGCCGCCAACGCGCTTAGTGTCTTCGATCTCGACAAAACCGTCCCCGAACGCCACGAATTCCGGGCCGGACAGCTCGTGCTCTGCGATAATCCGGTCGATCAGCATCTGCTTCGAAAAAGACCGTAATCGTCTTTCGCCCCGTAAATGCCGTCGAAGCAGGCTGCAATGCCGAGGGCGGCGGCCTCCTCGAGCACAAAGGGCTCGTCGGTGCCCGACGCAAGATAACACGCGACGCCCCGGCTGCGCAACGCGCTCGAGCATGGCCCGGCTCCCAGGCACCATCAGACTATCGGGCTCGATCTGCCCCAGCTTCAAGCCGTCGATGCGGCCCGCAATCCGCTCGCTCAGCCGGTCAAGGTACATGCGCTTGTACGCCAGGGGCTCGAGCGGCCGGCCGCCCCGATTCCGGATTTCGTCGGCCAACTGAATCATCTGGTAGATGGTTTGCTTCCCGGTCAACCGCGTAACATAATCCCTCACCACGGCTTCGACTGTGGCTTCGTCCTCGTGTTCCGGCGTCTCGAGCAGCAGATCGACCATCATGGGAACCATCACGTCCTGCCAGCCCTCGCGGATGAGCGACAGGGTGCCGTCGAAGTCAAACAAGGCGTAGCGGATGCGACCGCGGGCCAAGTCGGGGTTGAGAATCTCGATCAAGCGCTTATCCATCCCGGCCAGGGGCTCTGTTTGAGGGTCGGAAAATGCCTAACCAAGCGCGCTTTCCGCCAGCGCAGCCGCGCCCCACAGCGGCGCGTCGTCCGCCATGCCCGCCGGCACGATGGCGACCCGTGCCTGTGGCAGCGTTTCGGTCCGCGGCAGTTTCTCGAACCCGTTCCCACCACTGTTCGCCGGCCTTGGTCACGCCGCCACCCAGCACCACCCGCTCGGGATTAAGCAGGTTGATGGCCGCGGCAATTCCCGAGCCGAGCGCGGCCGCAGCGTCCAGCAGCACCTCAAGCGCCAATGCGTCGCCGGCCTGAGCCGCACGCGCGACCAACTCGCCCGTGATGTTTTCCGGACGCCCCTTTGCCAGCTGCAACAGCAGCGATCCCCGATCCCCGCCCTCGACAAGCCGCGCAACCGCTTTGCGAGCCATGGCGGGGCCGCACGCTTCTGCCTCGACACACCCACGTCGCCCGCACGAACACGGCAGGCCGCCGGGGCGAACGATGGTGTGTCCGATCTCGCCTGCCATCCCGTCTGCGCCGCCCCAGATGCGCCCACCCAGCACCCAGCCCCCGCCAACACCGGTGCTGACCGTCACGTAGAGCAGGCTGCCGGCGCCCTGGCCCGCCCCGAAGCGCCACTCGCCCAGCGCAGCGGCATTCGCGTCGTTGTCGACCACGGCAGGCACGCCGAACTCGCGGCCCAACTCCTCCGCCAGCGGCACATTCTCCCAACCGGGCACGTGGTGCGAGAGTCGCACGACCCCCGCCCCGGCGTCCACCGGCCCGCCAAAGCTGACGCCGACCGCCGCAAGCCGGCCGCGCACCTGCGTCATCAGCTCGCGCGCCATGCGCAAAACGGTCGTTTGGTCGTAAGCCGCATTTGCCCCTGCCGGCGACAGGACGCGGGCGTGCGCGGCCCAACGCCGCTCGCCCCGCCGCAGAATTGCCGCCGAGTGCTTCGTGCCTCCATAATCCAGCGCAAGAAGAAGCTCGTCCATAGAGCGTTGATGGAACGCAAATTCAAGGGATGGAACTGATCCTCCGGATCTTGCAGGAGATCCGGAGGATCAGTTCCATCAGTCAAATCAGCGTCCTATTACTCCTCCATCAATCTCAGGAACACCGCATGGAGGATGACCAGGTGCGCATCCTCGATGACCTGCATGGATTCGTCGGGCACGACCACCGCGATGTCGCACAGCGGCGTCAACTTGCCGCCATCACGGCCCGTGAGCCCGATGCGCGTGAGGCCCATCGCCGCGGCCGTCTCCATGGCCTTGATCACGTTCGGCGAGTTGCCGCTGCCGCTCAAAGCGATCACCACGTCGCCCGGTTCGGCAAATGCCTCGAGCTGCTTCGCGAGAGCGATGTCGTAGCTCTCATCGTTCGAGTAGGCCGTGAGGGTGGGCGTGTTGTCGGTGAGGCACATCGCGCGGAAGCGCGGCCGCGCCGGGTGCAGCGCGCTCTTGACCAGGTCGTTGACGATGTGTGACGCGTTGGCCGACGAGCCCCCGTTGCCGATCATGAAGATCGTGCGCTGGTGCACCTGTGCGTCGATCATGACCTCGACGATCCGCTCGACCGGTTCGGGCGGGATGCGGGGCAGCACCCCGGCCACCCGGCGGAAATACTCAGTAACCATGCAGTGATTCGTCCCTGACACAAGGATCGGCGCTCACGAACTTGTGAGCGCCGATGCCATTCTACCAGACAGGCTGCGGTTAGGCCAGCGCGCCGGGCCCAGCGGCGGTTAGTGTTTCTGCAGCGAGCCGTCCGCGTTGTAGACGCCGTACTTGTGTGCCGCTTCGATCAACGCATGAATGTTGGCTGAGGGTGTGTCGGACCCGAGCGCACACCCCGGACCCAGGATCAGGCCCCCCCGGGGCCCCAGGATTTCCACCGCTTCGCGTACGGCCGCGTCCACCTCGGCCGGCGACTGAGCCCCCCAGATCAGCTCCGGGTTGATCGGGCCCAGGAACGTCGCCCGACCCTGCATCAGTTCCTTGGCCTGCGGCATCTTCGTCTTGTAGTCCAGTTCGAGAATCGGCGCGCCGGTCGCGAGCATTTCGGGCAGGATCATCGTCGAGTCGCCGCAGATGTGGAGCGCCATGGGGAAGTCGGGCGCGGAGACGGCCCCGATCGTTTTGCAATCGTACGGATGCGCCCACTTCCTGTGCAGCCGCGGGCCGATGATGTCCACCCCAAGCTCGCCCATCGACGTCCCGTGCGCGCCGGCCTCCTTCATAGCCAGTGCAAAGCGCGTTTGGACCTTCACGCAGTAGTCAAGCACCTTGTGGATCAGTTCGGGCTGCTCGTTCAGCGTCATGTCCAGGATGAACTGCTCGTAACCCCGCAGGGCCGCGCCGAGCGCCACTGGACCCTGGTCGGCCCGGCCCATGATGAACACATCGTTGCCGAGCGTCTTGCGCAGAATGCGGACTGCCTCGATGCAGTGGGAGAGGGGCGGCGTCGTGAAGGGATCGGGAACCTCGAGCTCGTCGATTTTCTCCAGCCCCTGGCCCAGAACGTGCCCCGCCACCCGCGGCGGCCGGTCGTCAAAGAACTCGACCGTGCAGCCACATGCGCCCGCCTCCCCCACCACACCGTTCTCCACCAGCAGCATGTCGTGGCCGAAGTCGCGCCAGAACTTTAGCTGGGCCTCGGCCAGCATTTCGCCGCTTTGCAGCGCCTGCGCCATGGGCAGGCCGGCGTAGGCGATTGTGGTGAGGAAATTGTGCAGGTCGACGGGCACCCGGTCGGGGATACCGTGGTTGACCACGGTCATTACCCGCTCGTAGGAGGTCATCTCGTGCATGTCAGTACTTCAGCTCGATCCGGCGGCCGCTGCGCGACGAGCGCACGATGGCGTCCATGACGACCTGGCAGCGATAACCGTCCTCAAACGTCGCGCCATGCGGCGCCACCGGCTTGTTCTCCGCCACGCAGTCGACGAAGTGGTGCAGCGCATGGACGTGACCGTACTCCCAGCCCGCATTGTGGCCCACGGGGAGATAGACCGTCGAGAGCGGGTGGCCGGGATCGGTCACCGAGACGTTCGCGAAACCGCGGACCTTCTGGGGCGGCTGCCCGTCGATGAAGACCTGCAAGTGGTTCGGATCTTCGAGGTCCCAGGCCACGCTCCCCTTCGATCCGTTAATTTCCCAGGTGTGCTGGTTACGGTGGCCGGTCGCCACCCCCGACGACTCGATGGTGCCGGTTGCGCCGCCGGCGAACTCCACCAGCGCCAGGTTGCCCTCATCCGCAGTCACCGTCTCGACCTGCCCGCCTCGGGCCGTCCGCACGGGGTTGTAGGTGCGCACCAGGCCGCTGAGCGCGACGATGTCGCCCAGGAGAAAGCGTGCCATGTCGACAATGTGTGACCCTATGCCGAGCAAGATGCCCGAACGGGTGCCCGAAGCGTACCAGGCGTCTTCCAGGGGCGCGTCGGGGTTATGGCCCGGCTCCTGCAAATAGCGGCCGCGGAAGTGATAGATTTTGCCCAGCGCCCCGGTTTCGATCAGTTCCTTCGCGAGCCGGACTGCGGGGAAGAAGCGGTAGTTGAAGCAGCACATGTGCTTCACGCCCGCCTTTTCCACGGCCTCCAGCATCGCGGCCGCATCTCGCACCGTCATCGCCAGCGGCTTCTCGCAGATGACGTGCTTGCCGGCCTGGGCCGCAGCAATGGACGGCGCCCGGTGGCGGTCGTCGGGCGTGACGTTGTCGACGACGTCGATGGCCGGGTCTTTGAGCATCAGCTTCCAGTCGGTGTAGTACCCGCCGTAGTGCATCCGGGCGGCCATGTTCGCCACCTTCGCCTCGTCCCGGCCGCAAATTGCCACCAGCTGCGGATAGGCGGCAGGCGCGTTGAAGCTGTACGGGATCTTGAGAAAGGCGTTCGAGTGGACCTTGCCCATGAAGCCGTAGCCGAGCATGCCGATGCCGACGCGGCGCTCGCTCAAGACCGCGGCGTCGACCGGCGTGAATCCTTTTGCTGCCACGGGTCCCTCCTCACATCACCGGCGTTCGGCCTGGAGGCGCTGCAGGTACTGGATGCTCTGCTCCACCGCAACATCCTCGTCTGTGACCTCGGGGTGCGCGTAGTCCAACTCGACGGCAAACAGTCCCTGGTAGCCCGTGCCCAGCAGCGCATCGACCAGCGCAGGCATGTCGATCACCCCCTGGCCGACGGGGACGCAGGCGAAGAAGTACCACTCCTTCGGGCTGACGCCGTACACCGGCTTGACGTCCTTCGTGTGGGTCGCGAAGACGTGCTTGCCGAGCAGTCGGGCCGACTCGACCGGGTCGTCGCCGATCCGCAGCGAGTTCCCCGTATCAAAGCACATGCCAAAGTGGGGGGAGTCCACCCGCTCGATGAGGTCCACAAACTCGTCCGTCGTGAAGTCAAAGTGGTTCTCCACTGCCAGCTTCACGCCTTCGCCCTCGGCCACCGCCGCGGCTTCCTTAAAGATGCCTGTGAGCGCCTGAAGCTGCGGCTCGTGCGGGTCGTTGCGATAGTCGAGGCTGGAGCCGACCACGCGCATCACGTTCGCGCCCAAGACGTGACAGACCTGGAACATCCGCCGCAGTTCGGCCATGGCCTGCGGCGCCTTGCCGCCCTCGAAGCCCTTCGGGTGTCCCCAGGCAACCACCGGCTCCATCCCGGCGCCGTCGATGATCTCTTTCAGGCCCTGCAGGTAGGCGTCCTCATAACTCTCGAAAAAACAGGTTTCCAGCGAGACGCCGTCGACCTTAAGCTCGGCCGCTCGCCGGAGAAAGTCGACGTAGGTCATCCGCCGGTTTGGCTCGCCCAGCGGGCCGTAGACTTCGCCAAAAAAGCGATGATAGCAGTAGCTGTCGATACCGACCTTCATGGTTCTCTCCTTGTCTGTTCTTTCGACCTCGCCGGCGCTCCCCGTGGGTGGGGAGCGCCGGGTCAAAACTCGTACCGGCAAGGCTGGGCGTGGTGGGGCGGCTAATGGCCCCGCGCCGCCCACTGCGACACCCGCTTCAGGATGCTGTGTTCCTCTTCTTCGTCGTCCGAAGCCATGGTCAGCAGAATGCCCTTCGGCTCGACGGCTGCGACAAAGTCCTCGAGTTCGCCGTGCGTCAGGTCGACCATGACCGACTTGCCTGCCGCCTGGATGCGCTTGATCAGTGGAACCCACTGCATGATTGGCAGGTCGTCGCCCATCCCCTGCACCCATTGGATCGCGTGCAGGTTGGGCAGTTCCAGAATGCGATCGAGGTGCCGGGCCACTCCTTTGCCGTCGACATGATAGACGTTATGGGTCATGTGCACCATTTCGCGGCGATTCAGCTCCCACTGGTATTTCATGAACTGCCGGGTGGAGATCATGAACGCGAAATCGCAGCTCGGAATGTGCATCTTGCCAAACGAAGGAATGCCCATCCACGTCACCGACGGCTGCCCCTTCTCCTTCAGCATGGCATCGAAGTGGTCGAAGACCTGGAGAAACTCGCCCGCGATCTGGTCGAGCATGGGGAGCGGCGCCTCGGGGTCGTCGGCCAGGTCCCACAGCAGGGCGTCGGTGCCCCGCAGCGCCGCCAGGCAGTCCAGTCCGCCGTGCAGGTCTGCGTAGCCCACCAGGAACTTGCCCTCGCACTGTTCGAGGGCGCAGCGGGTCATGCTCTCCAGGCACTTCATGACTGGGCTGTTCCAGTCGAGCACGAGCGGCCGGCTGTAGTCGGTCACAATGGGGCGCGACCAGCTCGTGACGTCGGCAAACTCGAGTGGACAGCCGTAGAACGCTGCCGACACCGCAGGGCCGAGGTTGGGCCAGAAGACCGGGAAAGTCTCGCCGTTGTAGTGTTTGCCCCGCACCTGCGTCATGAACTTCTCGAGCTGGTACTCCTCGTCGAACCATTTGTCTTTCAGCTCGCGCCACTCGGGCTTCCAGATGTTGTCGGCCGCCTCGAACTCCGCGTTGTGCCGCGTGAAGCGAACGGGTGGCCGGTCGATTATCTCCTGCTCGTACCACGCATAGATGCGCTCCATGGCCTGGTTGAAGTCCGGCTTTGACTCCAGCTCCATCTTGCACCCCACTGCCCCGATTTGGGTCTTGCTTCGGCTACGCTCGGACTTCGGCCTTCAGCGCCTTAAGGCGTTTCATCACGTCGTTGCTCCCCCGCCCGAAGTAGTCGTGCAGGGTGACGTATTCGGCAAACAGCCTGTCGTAGATCGCGGTCGCCTGCGGGTTCGGCGTATAACAGTCGTCACGCAGGGTCGCCATTCGCTCGGTCGCCTCGAAGATCGTGTCGTAGCCGCCGGCGCCCTTGCCTGCCGCGACTGCACCGTGCATTGCCGAGCCGAGGGCGCCGCCCTGGTGCGTGCCCGCCACTCGGATCGGCCGGCCGGTAACGTCCGCGTAGATCTGCATGAGCAGCTTGTTACGGTCTGGCAGGCCACCCGTTGCGACGATCTCGTGCACCGGCACATCGTGGTTCTGAAACGCCTCGATGATCACACGGGTGCCGTAGGCTGTCGCTTCGATCAACGCGCGATAAATCTCCTCGGGCTTGGTGAGCAACGTCATGCCCAGCATCATGCCAGTCAGGTCCACGTCGACCAGCACGCTGCGGTTGCCGTTCCACCAATCGAGCGCCAGTAGCCCGCTTTCGCCCGGCTTCAACTGGCCGGCCTTTTCCTCCAGCAGGTCGTGAACGCTCACCCCGCGTCCCTGTGCCTCCCGCTCGTAGGCGGCCGGCACGCACGTTCTCGGTGAACCACGCGAAGTGGTCGCCCACGCACGACTGGCCCGCCTCGTAACCGTAGAAGCCCGGGATGATGCCGTCCTGGACGTACCCGCACATCCCCGGCACAATCCGCTCTTCGGTGCCCAGCAGCATGTGGCAGTTCGACGTCCCCATGATGATCACCATGCGCCCGGCCTCGCGCACCGTCGCGGCCGGCACTGCGGCGTGCGCATCGACGTTGGCCACGGCTACCGCCGTGCCCGGGCGCAGGCCGGTCCAGGCCGCGGCCTCCTCGGTCAGCCCGCCGGCGTTCTGGCCGAGCTCGGAGATCTCGCGCGCGAGCTTCTCGTCGACGAAGTGCTCCAGCCGCGGGTCGAGCGCCTTGAAGAAGGCGTTGGGGGGAAAGCCGTGCTCGCTTCGACCAGATGCCCTTATATCCCGCCGTCGTCAGGTTGCGGGTCTCGCGGCCGGTGAGCTGCCAAACGACCCAGTCCGCCGCCTCGATCATCCGGTCGGCCGCCGCGTAGATGTCGGGCGCCTCGTCGAGGATTTGCCAGGCCTTTGGCACGAACCACTCGGAGGAGATTTTGCCGCCGTAGCGCTGCAGGAAGTCGTAGCCCTCGCGCTCGGCGATCTCATTGAGCTTGTTCGCCTCCGGCTGGGCCGCGTGGTGCTTCCACAGCTTGACCCAGGCGTGCGGGCGGTTGCGGAATTCGGGCAGGAAGCACAGCGGCGTGCCGTCGGCCTTCACCGGCAGCATGGTGCACGCCGTGAAGTCGATGCCCAGCCCGATCACATCGTCCGGGCTGACCCCGCTTTCCTTCAGGACGGCGGGAATCTGCGTGCTTGAAGACTTCCAGGTAATCGTTGGGGTCTTGCAGCGCCCAATCGGGTTCGAGCCGGGCGCCGCCGGCCGATTGCGGGCAGCCGTTCGTCGATGACGCCATTCGCGTAGGGGTGGACGTGCGTAGCGACTTCGCGGCCGTCCGCAACGTCGACCAGGAGCGCTCGGCCCGACTCCGTGCCGAAATCAACGCCGATAGTGTATTTGCTCATGCGATGAACCTCGGTGTGACAGAGTAATGTGCATCGATAATCACCAAACCCGCTCGAGGCGGGCCACCATTGCCTCAGGCGCAATTTGCCCGTTCCAGGCGTCCCGAATCATACCCTTCACGGTCGATGATAAAGCTGGTGGGCAGCGGCCGGACGCCGAAAAGCTGCGTTGTAACGTGCCCGTCGCGGTCGAGGAGGATCGGGAAGGCCAAGCCGGTTTGCTCCACGAATGCCTTGACCGTCTCTGGGTCTTCCTCCACGTTCACGCCCAGCACGACGAAATCCTTGTCCGCGCCATACTGTCGATGCAGCGCGTCCAGGTCGGGCATCTCGGCCTTGCACGGGGGGCACCAGGTGGCCCAGAAATTCAGGAGCACGACCTTGCCGCGCAGGTCGGACAGGCTGACCGTCTTCCCGTCGACGCGTCTTCAGCGCGAAATCGGGCGCCCGCGACTGCGACACGCCGGCCAACGCGGGCTTCGACTGCTCGGCCACCCGTGCGGCCGCATCGTGGCGCGCCGACAGCCACCACCACAGCCCGATCGCGACCGTGACGGTGGTCAGCGCAACCAGGAGCCAGAAGAATGGGCGCTTCGACATCATGGCGCCCAAGGCCGCCGCGCAATCATGGGCAGCTCACGCGGTGCGGCCGGTAGGCGCTTGCGGCAAATCCTGTAACCCCATCCCGTCCGCGTCCTATTCTGCACCTGCGGTGCTGAACGCTTCCACCCGGCAGCTGCGGGTGACCTCGGCCACGCCCCGCACCGTCGCAATCGCGCCGCAGTAGGTCGTCTCGGACAGTTCGGCGGCCCGCTCGAGCGCCTTTAGCTCGACGTCGCCGTACGCCACATACTCCAGGTGAATGCGCGTGTATTTCTTCGGATGTTCGGGCGACCGTTCGAACGTGGCGAATAATCTTGAAGTCCTGAGGCTCCTGCCGCTTCTTCCGGAGGATGCTCAGGACGTCCATCGCCGTGCAGCTCATGACGCCCATCAGCAGCACTTCCATCGGGCCGGGCGGCCGAGTCCGTACCCGCCGCTGTCCGTCCCGGCATCGACGACAACCGTGTGCCCGGACGCGCCGGCGCCCTCGAACTTCATCCCGCCTTTCCACGATCAGCTCTGCTGTGCCCATCGGTCTACCTTTCTCTATGTCCCGCACTCCACATCCGTCTTGGCACCAATGCTCATCCCGACTCCAGCTATCGATCAGCGCGAGCGCCTCGTCGACGATCTGCGGTCGATGCATCGGGCCGCGCCATCGCCTTTGCCTGGCAGCCCATCATTTCAAGCGTGGGGTTGCCCGGCCGGAGCAGCTCGCTCGACCACCGCCGCAATCCCTTCGATCTCATGCTCGTAGATGCCCGCGCCGTTCTTGACGACCCACGACACGTTGCCGATTTCCTGGCCGGGTACGAAGTCGGTGATGACGACCGGAACGCCCAGGCAAGCGGCTTCGGCCAACATCCCCGGCCCGGCCTTCGTCAGCAGCACGTCGCACGCGGCCATCCACTGCGCCATGTTATCGACAAAACCCAGCACCTGCACGGGCACGGGCCATTTTTGCCGCTTGAGCCGCCGGTAAAGTTCCTTGTTGCGGCCGGCGATGATGGCGATCTGGACGTCCCGCTCTTGTTGGGCCAGCAGCTTAGCCAGCGCCCGCGCCATTGGCACGATCCGCCCGATCCCCGCGCCGCCGCCCGACACCAGGATAAGCGGCTTCTTCGGCGCCAGGCCCAGGCGCGCCCGCATGTCCTGCTTGTCATGCCCCTGCATCTTGCCAAAGGCCAGGCGGATCGGCAGCCCGATGAGCTTGAGGCGTGTCGGATCAAAGCCGCACGAGAGCCCGGTTTGGTACGCCGGCTCAGTCGCGACGACACAAAGGTCGACGTCGGGACAGAACCACGCCAGCGGCGCCGTCACGGGATCGGTGACCACGGTCATGAACGGCACCCGCTGTCCGATCTCGGCCATGTACCAGAGGGGCATCTCGATCTGCAGGGGATGGACGCTGATAAACAGGTCGGCGTCCTCGGGCCGGATCACGGTGGAAACATACTTCTTTAGCAGGGGGTACATTGCCTTCTGGGTTGCCACCACCCGCTCGCGCGACTCGCCGAAACGATACACCATGCGGTAGAGCCACGGGGTGTAGTTGACCCAAGGGGCGTATGTGGGACCCAGCGTGTTCAACGGAAAGGGCGCGTGCTCGTCGATCATGCTGACCTGCGACACGAGCGCCTTGCCCTCCAGCGCTTCGGAGAGACTGCGGGAGGCCGCCCGGTGCCCGCCCCCCACGTTTGCGGTGAGGATCGTGATGCGGGGCAGCGCGCCTGTGTTGACCCGTGGC
This sequence comes from uncultured Chloroflexia bacterium, assembly GCA_963810095.1. Lineage (GTDB taxonomy): Bacteria > Chloroflexota > Anaerolineae > CG2-30-64-16 > CG2-30-64-16 > JALOOB01. The sequence goes on from CAWEMM010000006.1 coordinate 1,082,122, forward strand.
CCCCTCGTCTCCAGCCCACGCGAACGGGACAGCCCGCGAATCCGCCTCTCGAAGGGCCGGCGAACAACCACTTCGCCCGCCATCGCACTAGGAGACGCTTCGGGTCCCGACTCGTAGCCGGTCGCAAGGTATTTCATTGCCAGCCTTTGCGCCATTGACATGACGTAACACCCTCATGCCCTGCGTCCTTGTTATGCAGGACGCAGGAACTCCATGGCAAGCTGCGCGTAGCCGCGTGCGGCGAGCGCAATGTCGTCGACCCGCACATGCTCATCCGCGGTGTGTGCGTGGCGTTCGTCGCCGGGGCCGAACCCGATCGTGGGGATGCCTCGATCCCCCATCGTGTACGCCCCGTCCGTCGAAAACGGCCAGAAACCCGTGCGCGGCTTCGCGCCCAGAGCCCGCTCGACCGCGCGCATGGCCCTGCGCGCGACCGGATCCTCTTCCGGTAGCAGCCACGGCGGAAAGTACTTGCGGCCAGACGCGGCGTAGCCCGTGTAAGTCGTCATTTCGTAGGTCAGCGTCGATACGTCCGCTCGGATCCGCTCGCGGTTGACGATGCTCTGCAGCTCCGCGATTGCCCGGGCTTCAGTTTCGCCCAGCGTCAGCCGCCGGTCGACGATCAGCTCGCACAGGTCGGGGATCGAGTTAAGGCTGCCCGCGTTCGAGCCGATGTGAGTGACGGCAACGGTCCCCGCACCCAATTGCCCGGAGCCGCCCGCGCCTGCGGGCTGCAGCTGCATTCCCAGCAGCTCGATGCCGAAGATCAGCCGGGCTGCGGCAGAGATCGCGTTGACGCCGGCCTGCGGCAGTGCCGCGTGCCCGGCCTTGCCGTGCGTCTCCACTCTCAGTTCGACGCGCCCACGCTGCCCCAGGTAGACGCCCAGATTCGTGGGCTCGCCCAGCACCACTACATCCGCACGGACCCCCTCCTCTTCGAGCAGGTGGCGGACGGCTACCCCCTCGCAGGGCTCCTCCTGGACGACGCAAGCGACGACGATGTCGCCGTTCAAGGCCGGCAAACGGCCTGCCGTCTCCTCGTCTGCCAGCCACTTCACGCCATGCAGCATGGCGGCAAGCGCGCTCTTCATGTCGGCAGTGCCACGGCCGTACATCAGCCGGCCCTCCGCCGTCATCTCAATGTCGGCGCCGAACGGATCGTGCTGCCACGCATGCCGGTCCCCGATGTCCACGGTGTCCATGTGGCCATCAAAGAGCAGGGTGAAAGGCGGCGGACCGCCGTAGCCGCGCGTGCCGCGCCCGTGGTAGCACCCGATCACGTTGCCCGCCCGATCGGTCCAGACCTCGTGGAAGCCGCACCGCTTCATCTCGCCGCTGAGCAAAGCAGCAACACGCCCCTCTTCCCCCGGCAGACTGGGCGTCCGAACTAACTCGCGCGCCAGCGCCACCACCGGCGCCTCGTCCGCCGTTCGTTCCACTTCCGCGCCATAGCCCGCTGTCCCGGTCCGCGCCTCAGGCGGCGCGCCACGGCCCGCGCATCCTCAACATGACTCGTTGCAGCCATCTGGTCGTCTCCTAGTAAGCGCCGTCACCGAAGATAAACTGGGGCACGGTGCGGAGGATGATGCGCAAGTCCATGCCGAGTGACCAGTTCTCCGCGTAGTAAATATCCAACATCACCATTTCGTCGAAGGTCAGCTCGCTGCGCCCGCTCACCTGCCACAAGCCGGTAATTCCCGGGAGCACGGCCAATCGCTTACGGTGCCAGTCCTGGTATTGCGCCACCTCGCTGGCCAAACCCGGCCGCGGGCCCACCATGCTCATGTCTCCCGAAAGGACATTGATAAACTGCGGGAGCTCGTCCAGGCTGGTGCGGCGGATGAAACGCCCAACGCGGGTCCTGCGGGGGTCGTCTCGAATCTTAAACAGCGGACCAGCAGCTTCGTTGCGCTCACGCAGCTTTTCAAGCTGTTCCTCCGCATCGACATGCATGGAACGGAACTTGAAAAGCGTGAAAGGCCGTCCGTACAACCCCACCCGTTCCTGGCGGAACAGGATCGGACCCGGCGAATCGAGGCGGATGGCGAGTGCGATCAGGGCCCAAAGCGGGGAAATGAGCACGAGCGCCGTGCCCGCGACGAGCAGATCGACCCCCCGCTTCAGGGTCTTGTTGAAGCCCGTCAGGGCGCTGCCCTTCACGCTGATCAGCGGAATCCCGTTGATGGCTTCTACGTCGACCCCGCCCAGGCTGAGTTGAAACAGGTCGGGCACCACCCGGGCACGGATGCCGAACTGCTCGGCTTCCGTCACGAGGCGGATGACCTTCCGGTGGTACTGCCAGGGCAGGGTGATGATGACCTGTGCGATGTCGTTCTGGGCGATCGCGTCGGGCAGTGCGTCGAGCGTGCCCAGCGCTCGAATGGGGCCAATGTCCGCGCCGCTCTTGGCTGGGTCATCGTCGAGGAATCCGACGACCCGGTATCCAAGCTCGGGCTGTGCAATCAGGTTCCGCATGACCGTGCGGCCCACTTCGCCCGCGCCGATAATCAGCACGCGGTCGACGCCTTTACCCGAGGCGCGCAGGCGGGCCAGCATCATGTTGCGCACCACGCCGCGCCAGGCCCAGCAGGAAGATGATCAGGATGCCCGCATAGATGAAGATGAACCGGGAATAGAACAGGCGGCGGTAGAAGAAGACTACGACCACCATGATCATGATGGCGGTGGTCGTCGCATTGAGCAGGCCGTACAGATCGTCGAACAGCGGCCGGCCCTTCCGCACATCATACGCGCCTTCACGCCGGTTCGTCAGCACCAGCAGCACGGTGAGGATGGCAACCATGGGCAGGTAGACCGTGTAGGGGACGTTGTTGGCCGGGTCGACGGAGCGGAACAGCTGGAGATCGTAACGCAGCCAGTACGCGATCAGGAACGCGACGTTGATCAGCACGACGTCGGTGACCAGGGTCACCCAAGGCAGCCAGGCGCGCACGTCGCTGGCCGGAACGCCCGCCGGGGCCTGAACGGCGTTCCCCGCCCCTGGCACACGAGCATCCTGCCAGTTCGAGCGCGCCGGCTGACTCACACCCGCCGGCAGTGGGACCGGCGGAATGGCGTCAGGAACCCGAACACCGGAGCCGGTTTCAGCGGGCGTAGCGGCATCGGGCGCCAGGTCGTCGCGGGTCATCGCGCTTGTCCCCCGAGTACCTCGCGGTAGACGGCGGCGGTTTCACCGGCCGTACGCGACCAGGGGAATTGGCTCGCCTGGCGCGGGCCGGCTTCTGAGAGCGCCGCCGCGCAGATCGGGTTCGCAAAGCACCCGCTCCATCGCGCTTACCAGGCTTTCCTTATCATACGGGTCGACCAATATGGCAGCATCGCCGGCGACCTCCGGGAGAGAAGATACGTTCGAAGTAATGGTGGGCGTCCCACACGCCATGGCCTCGAGCACGGGCAGCCCGAATCCCTCGAAGAGCGAGGGAAAGACGAACAATGTCGCCGCCCGGTACCACCAGGGTAATTCGTCGTTGGGCACGTACCCCGTGAAGAGCACTTCGTCGATCAAGCCAAGCTGTGTCACCCGGGTAAAGAGGCTCTCATAGAACCAACCCTTGCCCCCGGCGATGATGAGCTTGGGAACGGCGCTGCCGGCTCCTCCGGCAATCCCGCGCTCCCTCAGTTGAGCGTACGCCTCGATAAGCTGCCCGATATTCTTCCGCGGCTCGAGCGTGCCCAGGAACAGGATGAATCGCTCGGGCAGGCCCTTGCGCCGCCGAAAGGCGTCGATCGACGCGGCCGCCGCGGGAGTGAACGCGTCGCTCACGCCGTAGGGCACGATGACCACACGTTCGGGCGGGGCGTCGCAGAGCTCGATCACGTCGCGGCGGGTGCTCTCTGCCCCAACGATGACCCGTGCGGCCCGTTTGACCGACAGCCGGGTGAACGTGCTGAGGTAGAGCCGGTTGGTCGGGCGAAACGCGTCCGGGAAGCGCAGGAAGCTCAGGTCATGGACGGTGACGACCGTCGGACAGGCCGCAGCCAGCGGGACCGCGAAGGCCGTGGCATGCAGCAGGTCCAGCTTGCGGCTCGCGCGCGCCAGCACGGTCTGCTCCCACAGAATCCTGCGCCATGGGTTCGTCGTATCCCAGCGGCTCCGCTCTACCCGCAAATCGCGCGGGGCGCGAAATGCCGGATCGTGGAGGTACGCGACGAACTCCAACGCCGGTGCGGTATGCGCAAGCGCCGGCAAGCCGTTGAGCAGCTCGAAGATATAACCGTTGATTCCGGCGGCGCGATACGTCTGCGTTAGCGAGAGCAAGTGCGCGTCCAACCCTACGCGCCACGCCCTACTGTGACCCGTCACGTCCGGCATTATAGCACCACCCCGCTAACCACCCAACTGCCTAGTGCGCCCGGTCCCTAGCGTGTCAGCGTTTCGTAGACCCTCGCCGTGGCCTGGGCCACCTGCGCCTGGGTGAAGCGGGCCAGCACCCGGGCCCGCCCGCGAGCCGCAAGCCCCGCCCGGTGGGTGTCATCGTCGATCAGGCCCTGCAGGACCTGGCTCAGTGCCGCAACATCGCCCTCGGGAAACAGCACGCCGGCGTCGCCAATGACCCACGGGATTTCGCCACTAAGCGATCCGACCACTGCGACGCCGCACGCCATCGCTTCGATCAGCACGCGGCCGAACTGTTCGACCCAGTTCGGGCGGCTAAGCGAAGGCAAAACTAGAACGTCGAGCTGCCGGTAGTATTGCGGCGCCTCCGTCGAGGGAACGCGGCCCAGGAACTCGACCTGTTGGGCAATGCCGAGCTCGGCCGCCTGGGCCTCAAGCGCGGCGCGCTCGGGACCGTCGCCCAGCACCCGGAGCATCCACGCCCCGGGCTGCAGCCGCGCGCAGGCCGCCAGCAGCACGTCGACGCCTTTTTCCGGCACCAGCCGCCCCGCGTATCCAATCACCGTTTTGTGTCGTTTATCTGTCAGGTCGCGGGGGCCCGGTGAGAAAAGCGCGGGATCGACGCCAAACTGCGGAATGACTTCGACCGGCCCCGCGTAGCCCTTGGCGCGCAGCACGTCCACCGCGGTCGGATTACCGGCAATCGCGAAGCGCGCACGGTCATAGTTGGCCAGCTCGAAACGCCGGAAGGGCCACGGGTACTGACGCTCGAGGTTTTGCCAGGTGAAGAAGAGGGCCGGAATCCCGAGCCGGTCGGCCGCTCGCAAGGCCAACCAGGTTGCCAGGTTGTACGGTTCCTCGTCCATGTGCAGCACGTCGGGCCGCCTTTCGGACAGGAGACGCGGGAGGCTTGGGTAATAGTGGAGGTGAAACTGGCCGTTGAGTCGCAGGGGTGCGGCGACCAGGTCATAGCCCGAGGTGTGGGCCCGCTCCAGGCGCGTCGTCGGCCCAAACAAGCCGTCGCGCCAGCCCTCGGGCACCACCGCCGTAAGCTCGATGCCGGGCTGCCGCGCGAGTTCCTCCAGCTTCCGCTGATAAGCGCCGACCACGAGCGCCTTGGACACCAGGAGAACTCTCAACTTGCTGCGCCTCACCTAGACGGATTGCCGATAAGAAACGCCAACGGCTGGGAAAATAGGCCACAGGGATTGCAACGGCGCTTGATTTTCGAGACAGCATCGTGTATTATGGTGCAAGGGTGTTAATGCAGCGGAGCAACCGGCGGCATCCGCCACGGAGCCGGCAGGTCGTCTCATTGCCCGGAGGGAGCCTAACATGGACGTCATCAAAGTTTCGGCCCACTCTCGATCTACGGCCGTCGCGGGCGCCATCGCTGGTGTCATGCGAGATTTCAACCATGCGGAGGTTCAGGCCATCGGCGCCAGCGCCGTCAACCAGGCAATCAAGGCGATTGCGATTGCGCGCAACTACCTGCTGCTCGACGGCATCGACATCGTCTGTTACCCGGAATTCGTCGAGATCGACATCGAGGGCAAAGATCGCACGGCCGTAAAACTGATGATCATGCCGCGCACCGTGGCCTGAAACCCGGCGCGAAGCGCAGCGCTCCGGGGAGCCAGGCACGCCGAATCCCTGCGCGGGTCTTTCTCGAACAAGCGGACAGCCGCCCGGCTGCCCGCTTGTCTGCTTAATGGCCCTGCGGCCCGCGCTAACGCTTCTTACGCCTGGGGCGCGGGGCATGCGACCCGGGCCCGTCGTCCGCTGCCGGCGCTTGCCCCCGGTCTCTCTTCCCCAGGTCGGCGTCGTCCGCGTCCTGAACGTCGAGCTCGTCGCCCTCGGCCCCCTGGACCGCCAATTGTGCCGCACCCGAGGCGGGAGTCCTCGTCGGCAGCGTGAACTCGGGCGCGGTGATATCCATTTGCACCCACGAACGCGTCTCGTTCGGCCCCTCGACCATCAGCGTGATCCTGTTCGCAAGCACATGCACCTGGCGCACCTTGCCCGGGCCCTCGGGCGTCTCGACGATGCTGTTGATGCGCGGCATCTGCTTGCGCGCCTCGTTGTAGAAGTCGTTTTCGTAGGCCAGGCAGCACAGCAGCCGCCCGCACACCCCCGAGACTTCCGGCGCATTCAGCGGCAGGTCCTGCGTTTTCGCCATCTTAATGCTGACGGGCGTGAACTCGCGCAGCCATGTCGCACAGCACAGCTCACGGCCGCACTTTCCGAACCCACCCAGGAATTTCGCTTCGTCCCGCACGCCTACCTGGCGCATTTCCACCCGCGTGCGGAGTTGGCCCGATAGGTCGTGGACCAGGTTGCGAAAGTCAACCCGCTGCTCCGACGTGAAGTAGACGACCGCGCTCGAGCCGTCGAAGTTGAATTCGACGCTGCTGATCTTGATGGACATGCCGAGCGCCTGCGCGCGGCTGATCGCAATCTGCAGCGCTTCGGGCTCACGATGCGCCATCTGGTCTGCCTGCACCATGTCGAACGCGGTTGCACGGCGCACGACCGGCTTCAGCGTTCCTGCAACCTCGTCTTCGCTTACCTCTCGCGGCGCAAAGACCACCTGCCCCACCGTTCGCCCACGCGAGGTTTCGACGATTACGTATTCTTTTGGCTGCAGGTCATTGAGCCCTTGAGGATCGAAATAGTAGACTTTCGTAACGGGTCGAAATGCCACGCCCACTACCGTTGGCATATTGTTAGCTCCTATGTCGGTTAAGAAACCCGGTTCCTGCGCGAAACCCCGGATTCCTCCACGCTGGGAGAAACCCTGTCTCCTAACCGTTATGTGACTGCTGGCTTGGGTAACCGCAAGAGCAGCACGTCCAGCGAGAGACGCAGATTCACGTTGCCCCGCACGCGGCGCAGCGTCAGCATCAGGTCGGCCAAGGCCGCCTGCACTTGCTCGGGGCGGTACAGCGCTGCCTGCTGGATCAATTGCGACTTGCGGTCGAGATTCAAGAGGGCATCCGCCTGCCCCTGTTGGGCGACCACGCCCTGCTGAACGAGGAGGATATCGCGCCACCAGCCGGCCCACAGGCCAAGCGCGCTTTCGACGTTTTCGGCCGACCGGCTCAAGCTTTCCGCGTAATTGAGACGCCCGACGTGCCCCTCGCCCACCAGGGTCAGGAGATCGTCGAGATATTTGCTCCGCGTCTGCCACACTTGCGGATCGGTCGCTGCGCCCACGGCCCAACCCAGCCGTCCGGCGCTCAGCCGGGCCAGCAGAATCGCCTGGTCCTCGGCCACGTCCCACCGAGTCTGCAGCGCATTCGCCACGTCGTCGATGGGCAGGCTGCGCAGCCCGAGAATCTGGCAGCGCGACAGCACGGTCGGCAACACCATGTCGCGGCGGTTGCTCGTGAGCAGCAGCACCACGTGCGGAGGGGGCTCTTCCAACGTCTTAAGCAGTGCGTTCGCAGCCGCCGGCGTGGCCCGCTCGATCTCCCGGATCACGAACACCTTGCGCCGGCCCTCGAGCGGCGCGACGGCTGCATCGAGCTGTAGGTTCCGGATCTGGTCGATCTGGATCCAGTTCTTCTCGGCCGAGATGATCTGCACGTCTGGATAGCGGCCTTCGCCGACCCGGTGGCATGCCCGGCACGCGCCGCACGGCCCCCCGTCTCCCTCGGGACCTGCCGCGCGCTCGCAGACGAGTGCACGGCTGAAGGCTCGCGCCAGGGTTGTCTTGCCGATCTGGGCCGGGCCGAGGAGCAGGTAGGCATGGCTGACCCGCTCGCTGCGCACCGCTTGCGCCAGCAAGTCGATTGCCCATGCATGCCCCACCACGCCCCAATCCGCCATCCGCACGCCTCCGGACGATCATTGTAGCATAGCTTACGGGCTTTCGCCCAAAGCCGGCCGTTTGGCGCACGAAGGGGGGTTTGGAACGTGAGGCGCCGGCGCAGCGTGCAGGATGAAGGGCGCCAAGTTTACGCCGGCGGCAGATCGGGTATGATAAGCTGCAGAGAGGTGCTATGGAAGTCGATCTGCTCATCCACAACGCCGGACAGCTGGTGACACTTGCCGGAAAACCGGGCCCCCGCCGCGGCGCCGACATGCGGGACCTCGCGATCATCGCCCGGGGTGCAGTGGCGGTCGCCGGCAGCCGCATCGTCGCTGTTGGCCCGGAGGCAGAGCTTGCTGCTTCCGTTGAGCCCGCCGCGACCCTCGATGCGGGCGGCCGGGCGGTCATTCCCGGGTTTGTCGACCCCCACACGCACCTGCCGTGGGCAGGCCACCGGGCGCACGAGTTCGAGCTGCGCATCGGCGGCGCCAGCTACATGGAGATCATGGCCGCGGGCGGCGGGATTGTGCGGACGGTGAGCGACACTCGGGCTGCGCCGCTAGACCGGCTGGTGGCAGAAACGGCCGAGCGGGCCCAACGCATGTTGGCCTATGGCACGACCACGGCCGAGGCGAAGACGGGCTACGGTCTCAATGTGCCCGACGAGCTAAAGCAGCTTGAGAGCATCGCCAGGCTCCAGCAGCAAGGCCCGCTCGACCTGGTCCCCACCTTCCTCGGCGCGCATGCAGTGCCCGCAGAATACCGGGGCCGCACAGACGCCTACGTGGACCTGGTCGTGAACGAAATGCTGGCGGCCGCGTGGCAGAAGTGGCAGGCGATCAGAGACATCTTCCCCCCGGATTGGCCCATCTTCTGCGACGTTTTCTGCGAGGACGGCGCCTTTGACCTGGCCCAATCGCGGCGCATCTTGGAGGCGGCCAAAAAGCTGGGCTTCCGGCTGAAGATGCACGTGGACGAGTTTGCCCCGCTCGGAGGGACCCCCCTCGCCGTCGAACTGGGGGCCGTTTCGGTCGACCACATCGTGACGACGCCGCCCGACCACGTGGCCCTGCTCGCACAGTCCGCTACCATCGGCGTGGCGCTGCCCGGCACGCCGTTCGGGCTGGCACATCACGACTACAGCCCGGGGCGCGCTCTCATCGACGGGGGCGGTGCGCTCGCGCTTGCCACCGACCTTAACCCCGGCACCTCGTGGTGCGAGAACATGCAGCTGATGCTGGCGCTGGCCTGCCGCTACATGCGGCTGCTGCCCGCCGAGGCGCTGGTGGCCGCAACGCTCAATGCCGCTTATGCGATCGGCCTGGGCCATCTGGTTGGCAGCATTGAGGTGGGCAAACAGGCCGATCTCCTGGTGCTCGACGCCGGCGACTACCGAATGCTCCCGTACCGGTATGGGACGAATATGGTCAGGCAGGTGGTCAAGCGGGGAAGCGTGGTGTGGTGCTCTTAGCCCCGGACCTTCACGAGCATGGTCCAAGTGCCTTTCTGGACCGTTTCTTCGCGTTGGTTTATCACTTCCACGTTGAAAGTGACCAGCCCGCCGCCAAGCCGGGGCATCAGCTTTTTCTCCGCAATTTCTGCTCGGACCTTGATCGTGTCTCCGATCTTGATCGCGCCCCGGAACTTCCAGTCCAACCCCATAAAGGCGATGACCGTTTCTTCGAGGAAGCCGAGCCGGATCGCCAGGCCGCTGGCGATCGACAGGCCGAGCAGGCCGTGCGCGATGCGCTCGCCGAACATGCCGTTCTTCGCATACTCGGCGTCCACGTGGATGGCGTTCCAGTCCCCGCTGAGCGCCGCGAAGTTCACGATGTCGGTCTCGGTGACCGTGCGCGCCATGGTCGTCGCAGTGTCGCCGATGTTATAATCCTCGAAGTATAGCCCTTGCCGGGTGGCGATTTCGCCCATGTCGTCCTCCGTGGTGGTGAGTCGAAGAAAGCCCCGCGGGTGCCGCGGCCGGCCGAAGCCTCGACTCCGGTTGTCCGTGCAGGCGCATGATAACTGCCCCCCGCCCAACTGTCCATTTCCCACGCCCGTCGAAGGGCGGTATAATCGCCGGAACGCTGCGATGGCATCGATCAGGAAGAGGTGGTTATGGCGCACCGGTTGCTCGTCCTCGCCCGTGCCCGCCCAGGGCGGGCGCACGAAAGACGTCCTCGTGCTTGTCAGGCCGTGCTCTTCCTTCTGATCCTTGTCACGGCGGCTGCCTGCACCGGCCAGCTCCCGCCCGTCATCCCGTCGACACCAACGGCTCAGGCTCCCCTGCCCGGCGCCCCCACCACAGGCACCTTCGTTCCGGCCCCAGCCCCCGACGCCGACCTGCTCGCGCTGCCTGCGGCATTTCGCTACGAAGTCACCTTGCGCCCACTGCAGGCCGACACGCCCACCACGGTGATTCGCGGCCAATACCGGGCGGGCGCGTGGGCGCAGAGCGCACGCACGGGCGATCAGGGGGGCGACGAGCTGGTCGTCGCGCGCGATCCGGCCACCAATCGCCTCAACAGCTACACCCGAGCGGCCGGCGATGCCGACTGGACGCGCTGGCCCGGCGTCACGTTTGAGGCGGCCTTTGGCCTGGCTTCGCCGTTCACCGTGCTGCGCCTGTGGCCGCTGGCAACCCGCTCCGCGCCCGCCGATGCCGCCGTGGACCCTGCGGTCCAACCGGGCGAAAGCAAGACGCAAGCCCTTTTCTCTACGGAGATCGTGCAGCGCGTCCTCACCGCCGGCGTATTGGCCATAGCCAGCGACGAAGACACCCGCCGCGCGCTCGAGGAACAGACTGCCCCGTTCATCGTTCCGCAGACCGTGACCTACCGCACGGATGCCGGCGGGAAAGTGCTGAGCGCGGCCGCGACCCTGCTCACCCTCGCGCCCAATAACGAGGCCGCACCGTGGGTCGAGTTCACCGCGACTTACTCGGGCTATGACGACCCGGCGATCGTCGTGGCTGCGCCGGTCGGTGCGACCGACATTGCTCAGGTCACGGGCAGCGACGCGATCGCGGAGCAGGCCTCAGAAGTCCAGCCCGGCGTCAACCTCCGGGTGCGGGTGTTCGCAGCCGCGGGCGAACCGGCCACGGACGCCGTTGTGACGGCCTATCCGGTGGGGAAGAAGACGGCGGCCGGCGAGAAGCTCGGCCCGGATGCTCAGTTCACCCTCCCGCCCGGACTCTATGACCTGATGGTGCGGTCGGGCGGCGCACAGCAGTGGGTGAAAGGCGTAACCGTTACCAAGGACACGGTCGCCTCGAACGACGTGCTCTTCGACTTCGCCCAATTGACGGTCGCCGTGAAGCTGAACGGTGCGGCACCCGCGGTCGACGTGGTCGTTTATCCGACCGGCGAGACGAACAGCTTTGCCGGCTTTGCCAGCGATAACCCGGCCCGCTTCCGCTTGCCCGTGGGAATTTACGATGTCGAAGCCGCGACGCAGGATGGCGCCGCCCGCAAACGCATCGCCGGCGTCGAGGTGCGCTCGGGGCTCGAGACGACCCTCGATATTGACCTGGCCCGGCCGTAGGCCTGGTCCAGGGGGACTCAATCTGTCGGGCGCGAACCGCCGACACGCTCTCACCATTCAGCTTGCGACCGGCGAACCGCTGCCGAAAAAGGAGCTCGCATGAAACCCTGGGAAACTTACCTGGCCGAGCATCATGCTGCGTCGGTCGCAGAACTGGTTGATTTTCTGCGCATCCCATCGATCTCGAGCCTCAAAAATCACCTGCCCGACGTCGAGCAGGCTGCGCAATGGACTGCCGGCCGGATGCGCAAGGCCGGCATCGAAAACGTGCAAGTCATGCCCACCGCGGGCCATCCTGTCGTCTACGGCGACTGGCTGCACGCGGCCGGCGCGCCCACCGTCCTGATCTACGGCCACTTCGACGTGCAGCCGGCCGATCCCCTGAACCTGTGGACGACCCCACCCTTCGAGCCCGACGTCCGCGACGGCCGGGTATATGCGCGTGGGGCGGGCGACGACAAGGGCAACATGCTCATCCCGATCCTCGTGGCCGAGGCGTTCCTGAAGACCGAGGGCACGCTCCCGGTGAACCTCAAGTTCATCTTCGAGGGGCAGGAGGAAATCGGCAGCCCCCAGTTCGTGCCGTTCGTCGCCGAGAACCGGGCGTTGCTCGCGGCCGACCTTGTCATTAGCGCGGACGGCGGGCAGGAGGCGGAAGACCAGCCGGTCCTGTTGGTCGGCTTGAAGGGCCTGGTGCCCCTGCAGGTGGACGTCTACGCTGCAAACACAGACCTGCATTCGGGCGTACACGGCGGGGCCGTGCCGAACCCCATTCACGCGCTCGTCCGCATCCTCGACAGCCTCCGCAACCCCGATGGCAGGATTGCCGTGCCGGGCTTCTTCGACGCTGTTGTCGACCTCTCAGACGAAGAGCGCCGGCAGATAGCGGCCGTGCCGTTTGACGAGCAAAAGTATCTCGCCGATCTTGGGGTGACGACCGGCTTCGGCGAACCGGGGTATACGACGCGCGAGCGGGCCTGGGCGCGACCGACCCTGGAGCTCAACGGCATTTGGGGTGGGTTCGAGGGCGAGGGCGTCAAGACGGTCTTGCCAAAGGAGGCCCACGCCAAGATCACGTGCCGGCTGGTGGCCGACCAGGATCCAGACGAGGTGTACCGGGCGATCGATGCGCATGTGCGGCGTGTCGCAGGCGAGCAGACGCCCGGGGTTCGGGTGGAGGTCACCCAGCAGCCGGGCAAGGCATACCCGTATTTGATGCCTGCGGATCACCCGGCCAACCGGCTGGTAGGGGATGTGCTGGCGTCGCTCTACGGCAAACCGCCCCACTTCGTCAGGATGGGGGGCAGCGTGCCGGTGCTCGTGGCTTTCCTTCGCCAGCTCGGGGTGTACACCGTCACCCTGGCCTTTGCGCTGGATGACGAACGGCACCACGCGCCCGATGAGTTCTTCCGCCTGGCGAGCTTTGAGAGAGGCAAGCGCGCGTTCGGTGCGGTCTGGGAGCGGATCGGGGAACGCGGGTTGGAATAGAGCACTGATTGAACTGATTGAACTGATTCACATGACTCGTTCCAAAGGAATCATGCAAATCAATTCAATAGGTTGGATCTGCGTCCCATTAATCTCTCCAGCCGCGCCTTGACCTGGGGCCACTCGCCGTCGACGATGCTGTAGATGACGGAATCGCGTATCGTCCCGTCCGGCCGGATCATGTGGTTGCGCAGCACGCCTTCGCGCACCGCGCCGATCCGCTCGATTGCGACCTGCGAGCGGACGTTATTGCGGTCGGTCTTAAGCTGCACGCGGATGCACCCCCACGCCTCAAACGCGTGGCGCAGCAGCAGGTACTTGCACTCGGTGTTAACCCCCGTGCGCTGGTAGGCGGGGCCGTACCACGTTCCGCCCACCTCCAACCCGCGGTCGGCAACAGAGATGTTCATGTACCGGGTGCAGCCTACCGGCTTACCGGTTTCACGGTAAATCACGGCAAACGGCAGGTCCGTCCCTCTGGCTTGGCGCGCCAGCAGGTCCTGCACGAAGGCCAGGATCTTGGCCTCGCTATCGACGTTGCCGTACAGCATGTGCCGCCAGATATCGGGCTCCAGGCCGACTTCGGCCAGCCCCGGCGCATGCGCCTCGCTCAACGGCGCCAGTCGCACGAGCCTCCCCTCGAGTGTAAGCGGCTGCAGTTCGATCATTTTCTCACCATCGGTAATCTTCCCGCTGGAAAGTCGTCTCGCTTCCAGTATAATAGCGTGGAAGGTAAAGCAGGAATGGGGCGCCGCTCGAACGGATGAGACGGATTCTCATGATCACTGGTAACAGTTACCGGTCGGGATCAGCCCGACCGGCGTCCTATTCCAACCCCAAAGGATAACAAACATATGGCGGAAGCACTGCGCATCATCCCCCTGGGCGGGTTGGGCGAAATCGGCAAGAACATGATGCTCTTCGAGTATCAGAACCACATCCTGGTCGTGGATGTAGGCATCATGTTTCCGGAGTTTGACATGTTGGGCATCGACCTCGTCCTGCCCGACTACACTTATTTGCGCGACCACGCCGAGGAGGTCGCGGGCATCATCATCTCGCACGGCCACGAGGATCACATCGGCGGCCTACCCTACCTGCTGGGCGACGCGCTGCCCGCCGACACGCCGATCTATGCCACGCCGCTTGCGCTGGGCCTGATCCGCGCAAAACTGTCGGAGCATCCCACCATCGAAGGCATCGACCTGCGGCCTGTTTCGGCCGGCTCCACCATCACCGTCGGACCCTTCGAGGTCGAGTTCCTCGCCATCACCCACTCCATCCCGGACGGCGTGGGCCTGGCAATCAAGACGCCGGTCGGGCTGGTCATCCACACCGGTGACTTCAAGTTTGACTACACACCGGTGCGCGGTTCGGGTCCGGGGTTCGCCCGGCTGGGGCAACTGGGCGCCCAGGGCGTCCTCGCGCTGCTCAGCGACTCGACCGGCTCGGAACGGGCAGGGCACACGCCTTCTGAATCGGTCATCGCGCCCGCGTTCGACCAGATCTTCCGGGAAGCACCCGGCCGCATCATCCTCGCCACGTTTGCCTCCCTGCTCAGCCGTGTGCAGCAGGTTATCGACGCCGCGCAGCGCCACGGCCGGGTGGTCGCGCTTGCGGGCTATTCGATGGTCAAGACCGCGGAGATCGCGCAGCGAGCTGGGTCACCTGGAGGCACCCGAGGGGGTGCTCGTGGACCTGGCGGAAGCACTGAAGCTGCCGGACGATAAGGTTGCCATCGTAACGACCGGCTCGCAGGGCCAGCCAGAGGCCGCGCTCGCACGCATGGCCGAAGGCACCCACCGCCAGATCGAAGTTAAGCCGGGCGACACCATCATCCTATCCTCCACGCCCATTCCCGGCAACGAGGAAGAGGTCTCGCGGCTCATCAACAAGCTGATCGCACGCGGCGCCGAGCTGATCTACCCGCCGCTGGCGGCCGTCCATGTTTCCGGCCACGCCAGCCAGGAAGAGCTCAAGCTGATGCTGTCGCTCACCCGGCCCAAGTTTTTTGTGCCGGTCCACGGCGAGCTGCGCCACATGCATGCCCACGCTCGCCTGGCGCGGCAGTTGGGCATTCCCGCCGAGAACATCGTGATGGCAGAAGACGGTGAAGTGCTGGAGCTGACCGCCCACCGCCTGAAGGTGAAGAAGGAGCGCGTGCCGGCGGGCAACGTCTACGTGCACGGCAAGGGGGTTGGCGATGTGGGCCGCCGGGTGATCGCCGAGCGGGAGATCCTGGGGAACAACGGCTTTGTGCTGGCCGTGGTGCCCATTCACCCCGTCACCGGCGACATTACGGACAAGCCCGAACTCATCTCCAGGGGCTTCGTGTTCCAGAAGGAGAGCAGCGACCTGATGGAGCGCGCGGCCGAATCGGTCTACAACGCGTTGAAGGAAGGCAAGGTGCGGCAGCGGCAGGCGATCATCGACCGCACCCAGGGGCTCCTCGGTCGCTTCTTCTTCGAGCAAACAAAGCGCAAGCCGATGGTCCTCGCCGTCGTAACGCACTGCGAGTAGATCAACGGGCCCCGATCTGGGGGGTCGTTGATCTCCGGCTGCCTTCATCAGCCCGGCAGCGCATCTGAGACGCAAACCGGTCCGGTAAGGGCGAGGCACCCTCGGGTGCCTCGCCCTTACCGGACCGTTTGCGTTAAGTGTTCTTAGCGCCGCTCGATTAGCGGCAGAAACAGTCGCTGCGGACTGATCGCGCGGACGCCGAAGGATATCTCGGCCGCTGCGCCATCCGCAGGCACCTCGACCGTCAATTTCCGGACCGTGGTGGGCTGCAGGTTTGGCAGCTCGACGAGAGCGACCGTGTAGTGACCGGGATTGAGCCCGCGGAACTGGAACACGCCGCCGTTCTCTGTGATGACCGCGTCCAGCGGGTCGGCCGGCGCCGCGCCCGCACCGCTGGACACCAAGGTCAGCGGCACCCCTGCAACCCCCGGCTCGCCGCTGTCGATCACCCCATTACCGTTCTTGTCCAGCCACACGCGCCCGCTCACCCGGCCGGTTGGGGTCGCGGTGGCCGTCGGCGTGCGCGTTGCGGTGGGTGTCTGCGTTGCAGTCGGCGTTTGCGTCGGTGTTCGCGTCGCCGTGGGCGTCCACGTCATCGTGGGGGTCGAGGTGGGCGTGTCCGTGGACGTCGCCGTGGGCGTCGACGTCGCTGTCGGTGTTGGCGTAGGCGTCGTGCTTGGCGTCAACGTTGGCGTTTGAGTCGGTGTGGACGTGGGCGTCCACGTCACCGTGGGCGTCGCAGTTGGCGTGGGCGTCCACGTCGCCGTTGACGTCGCGCTCGGCGTCCACGTCGGGGTACGGGTCGGAGTGGCCGTGGGGGTGGGGCTGGGCGTGGCCGTCCATGTTGCCGTCGGCGACGGCGTGGTCGTGCGCGTGGCCGTCGCGGTCGCCGTGGCAGTTCGTGTTGCCGTCGGCGACGGCGTCACGGTAGCAACGGACAGAGCCTGGCCCAGTACAAGTTTCCCGAAGTCGGCCGGCGAGCTGTTCGTGCTGGCGCCTTCCCAAACCAGGTGATTATCGTTGGCGCTGTCTCGTTTGCCGCCATCGTCATCGTCGTTCAGGCCCACCGTGAACCCAAGCTGCTTGCCTTCTGCGAATGAGCCGGCGCCGAGATACGAGAGCGGCACGGCGAGTTCGACGTCATACCCTCCTGTCCGCTGCTTGACCGCGACTTTGAACGTTGCCGCAACATCCGCCGGTAGCAGCGTGCCCAGGTCGGCGATCCGCCCGTCCGCGCTGACCGTGAACTGGTGGTCGTCTGGACCGTAGGCCACCTGGTCGTCGGCCCCGTCGATACCAAACTCCACGCCGTCGTCGTCCCAGATGGAGCTGCTGTCCGAATAGAGCTTGTCGTCGGTCACTGCGGCCGACAGGTACAGGTAGCTCGCGTCCCAGAAGCTGCGCATTTCCGCCGAGATATCGCTTGGGCTCGGGTTGGCCTGGAAGGTGATCGTGTCCGCGGTTCCGGTTTTCAGGATGATCGACTCAGGCTGCGTCCATTCAGTCAGGCTGCCGTCGATGGCCGGAGGCGCACTTGCATAGCGGCTCAGAAGCGAGCGCACGGCGAGCGTCGGGGTGGGCGATGGTGTCGCGGTTCGAGTGGCAGTCGCCGTCGAGGTCGCGGTCCCCGTCGGGGTCGCAGTCCTCGTGGGTGTGGCCGTAGCTGCGCTGGTGCGGGTGGCGGTGGGCGTGCTTGTGGCCGTGCCGGGCTTTGGCGTCGGCGTGTTGGTCGGCCGCGGCGTTGGCGTCAACGTCGCCGGGGGCTTTGTGGCCAGGTAGTACTGGATCTCGAGCCAGGGTCGCAGGCTGACCGTCGCGTATTCGCTCGTCCGCCAGTAATATTGGGAATTGCGGTCCGCCGTGCTCTTGAGCAGCATGCCAAGATTGGTCGAAGGCGTCTCGGCCCACAGCTGCACCAGGGGCGTGATGTTGAGCTCCGTCCAGCCCTCCATCCGCTTCAGACTGACGCTGCCCGAGGCCGCCGCTTCGCGATCGCTCGCACCCATCGCGCCCGGTTTCTCCCAGTTCACCGACGTCGTGGCCTTCTTCCAGGTCGTCGTATTCTCGTCCCACGCGCGCAGAAGCCGGTGGGCCGTCAGGGTCATATCGATCGCATACGCGGGATTAGAGCCGTATTGGTAAAGGCCCAAGGTCGCAGTCACCACACGAGCGCCGGCGGGCAGTGCGCCGAGGTCCCACTTCAGCACCGGGAACATCTGGTCCGGGTGCGCGCTATACATCTTCTCCGCCTGCCCCTGTGCCGTGTCGGGGTTCCACGAATCGAGGTACGCATCGACCAGCCCCGCATATCCCCCCACCCCCGGCTGCAAGCGCAGCGTCTCGGGCTTCCCCGGCGTCGCCACGACGTCCACCATGTGGATCGTTTCGTCCCCGTCGTTCAGGGACGAAATTCGGAAGTCGCTCCCAACCCGGCTGCCGCCGCCCGGCATCCCGCCGGCAAACTCGGCGTCGTTGAGCGTAAAGACCGCCTTCTGCCAGGCGCCCGTGTTCTTCTTGGTGATCGTTCCGGCAAGTTTGTCGTTTGCACTCGTCGCGTCGTAGCGGAGCTCCCACTTGTCCGTGCCTTTGTCCAGGTAGGTCACCGTGATCGTCGCGTTGTACAGGCCCCCGTATGCGTACTGGTCGTCGATGTCGAAGTACATATTCGGATTGCCGCTGACCTGGTCCGTTCGGCGCGTGATAACGGCCCTCGGGGGTCGAATTGATCTTGAACAGGGGCACTGTCTTGCCGCCGGGCACCGCGTCATTTTGAAACAGGTAGAACTCGTAGTTCCCGTAGTCGGGGTACCAGTCGAATTCGGTCTCACGCAGTGCAACCCAGGCGCTGGGAATGTCTGGCGCCTGCTTGCCCAGGTACTTAACTGCGAACTGTAGCAGGTCCTGCCTGTCGGATGCCGTAGTGACGCCCGTATCGAGCGCGAGAAAGTCGGAATGCTTGTCGAGCGAGTTGTAGATCGACCACATGGAGTTCGTCCGATTCTCCATGCAGTTTGTGCACACCGCGCCCTCGAATGCGACGGTCACCCGGTCGCCCCAGGTCGTCAGGGGATCGTATTGTCCCGACAGATAATCGACGGAGGCGGGATCGGTGATGTACATGTCGCTGCCGCCATCGGGCTTAAGTCCGTTGTGCTTCAGGCCCACACCCTTGCTCGCCGCATAGTCGCTGAACTTCTTGCGTTCCGAGCGGTTGAGGAACCGGGGGGCGAACTGCAGGACAAGCTCCTTGTCGGGGAATGCCTGGCGATAAGTGTCGGTCGACCAGTTCACCGTGGAAACCCACATGTCGGTGCCCAGGCCCGCACTCTGCAGGCACGAATCGTACTCGTCCTCCGCCGGGGCAGTCTCGCCGTAGATGCCAGAAGAAATCTCGATCCACGCAACGCGTGAGTCTTTGTTGTATCGGGCGCCGAATGCACTGATCAGCTTGCCAAAGGGCGTCTTGAACGACGAGTCCCAGTAGCGGGGAATTTCCACCGCTCCGCACTTCACGATAATGTTGGGAGTAGAGGTCTTGTAGAAGTCGGGAATTGTGAGTCCGCCGCAACACTGGCCGTCGTAAGCGTTAATTCGCAGCACTGCGCGCTTGCCCTGCGCCGCCATGTCGGCCACGAATTGATCGACGCCGCCCCAATTGTACTTACCCTGGCTGGTCTCGATCGATTTCCACGTAAAGGTCATTTCCCCGCCAATGATCGGGTACTTTGTCGGATCGAGATGGCTCCAGTCATAGAAAACGTAGATGCCGGGAGGGCCCGCATCGGGCTTGTTGATAGTGTCAGGTCCCGACGCCGCGACAACACCCTGCGTCGCGGCGGTGAGGGGGAGGATAGTCAGGACCAACACCAGCAGCGCGAGGTTCCTGGTGCGAGTTGCCATTGTGCTCCTTTGATAGAACGAGGAAGCCCCGTTCGGTGGTGCGTGGGCCAAGAAATAAACAGCGAGCCGTTGGACTGGGCCACCGGCTCGCAAAGGGGATGTTGTGCTCGGGGGCCCTTACCTTTAGAGAAACGTGGGCCGCGTCACAAAGTTACGGGGTGGACAACGAACCGCTGTTAGAGCGTCAGCCGGCGTGATCCTCGCTCAGGACGATGGGCACCGTAACCGCCAGGATCCTGAGGTCGAGCCAGAATGAGCTCCGGTTGATGTAGTCGATGTCGTACGACACGATCTCGTCGAACGTCAGGCCGCTGCGGCCATGGATCTGCGCCCAGCCCGTGAGCCCGGGCAGCACGGCGAGCCGCTGCTTGTGCCGTTCCGTATAGAGGTCGGTCTCGAAGTCCAGCGTCGGGCGGGGGCCCACCAGGCTCATGTCGCCCTTCAGGACGTTAATCAGCTGCGGCAGTTCGTCCAGGCTCGTGCGGCGCAGCCAGCGCCCGACGCGCGTAATCTTGTGCCCATTCGCTGCCGGCTTGTACATGACCCGCCCGTCGCCGTCGCAGCTCGCCGCCACCGACTGGCCGTTGATGTATGCCAGCGCAAACCGGCGGTGCTCCTCCGCATGTGCGGGGGAATGCGTCATCGAGCGGAATTTGTAGAAATCGAACGGCCGCGCACTGCGCCCGCTCCGGCGCTGGACGTGAAACACCGGGCCCGGCGAATCCAGCTTAACCGCAACTGCGATGGCTGCAAGCAAGGGCGACAAAAGCAGCAAGAAGAACGCCGAAACAATGATATCCAGGCAGCGCTTGGCCAGCGGATACAGCGCAAACGGCGCGGCCGGAGCAACAGGGGTTGCCGGCTCGTATCGGGTTGCGCCGTTGGGTTGCCACCAGGAGACCTGAGTGCGTTGATTGAGCATGGAGTGGTCGCCTTTCCATTGCCATTCGTCCTGGCAAGCCGCTGAGGGTTCGCCAGCCTGGCAAGGCTGTCCGCCTTCTAACTCAGTGTGACTCCATGCTATCATCGTCGGGTGAAAGAAGCCTGACAGATTAGCCCTCGGAAGATGAAAAAAAGTAAATAATACGGGCTATTCGGCGGCCGCACTCGGCGGCATCGTGTAGGAAATGACCAACTGCGGGCGCTGGTCCGCAGGTCCTTCGCGGCTGGTGAACCGGGCCTCCACGCTGGCGCCGCTGTCGCCGGCCAGCCCGCCAATGAGCATGCCATAGTTGCTCGTCGGGACGGCCGCCCAGCCCCGCACGAGGGAAGTCACGTCGAACTCATACCAGCGTGCGCCCTCGGCAATCAACTGCGGCTCGCCCAGCCAGGCCGAGCGATCGGCGCCCGGCGCCCCCGCGCCCGGGCTCGTCCACGGCTTGCCCGGGCTCGCCACTTCCCAGGTCGCGCCTGCTTCCGTCCACTCCGTCAGCAGCCCCGCCACCTGCGCCCGGATATCGTGCTGCGGGGTCGAGGGGACATACACCCGCAGCAGCGCCTTGTCCACCGATGCACTGCGCGGCAGCAGGTTCAGGTCGAAACGCAGGACGGGCTGCATCTGGCTCGCGATCTGCGCGTTGCGGGCATAGAACAGGCGCAGGTACTTGTCGCTCCCATGCGGGCTCGCCGGCTCCCAGCTGTTCAGCGTCGTATCCCTGGTCCCCTCATAGCCGTAAAGGCCGTCCTGCAGCACAAAAGTCACCGGGCGGGGGGTGGGCCCGGCGCTGGAGCGCAGGATCATGGGCACAAACGCCCGCTCCCTTGCCCCGGTGGGCGAGGGGGTGAACGTCGGTGCGAGAGTGCCGGTCGGCGTGTTCGTGGGCGTGGGCGAAGGCGTAAAGGTCGGCGTCCCGGTCGCCTGGATTTCGCCGGGGCAGTCCACCCGGAAGGTGTACGCGCCGCTTGCACCCCGATACCCGTCGACTGAGAGGAAATAGGGACCTGCATCTGCCGCGTAAGACAGGTGGTTGTCCTCGCCTGCCACACACGAATCCGGCAGCGCATAGCGCAGGAGAAACAGGTCAAGGTCGGCAGTGGCATTGAGGAGCGTGACGCTGACATTCTGCCGAACGCTCAGCTCGAGCCGGTACACTTTTTCGTTGCCACTTTCATTCCAAAATGGCCGGCAGCTGTAAGTACTCACGCTGTTCTTGCCGGTCTGCGTGTCGCCTGAGTAGACCCCACCGCAGGCAAGCTGCTCCGCACCGTCGATATCAAGTATGGGCGGCGATGTGGGCGAAGGGGTTGGCGTGGGAGGCATGCGCGCGCCGAAGTTGAAAGACACCGTGCTCCCCGCCAGGACCACGACATTATAAGCGCTCTGAGTCGTAAGCTGGTAACCGGACGGGGGCGTAGCAGCTACCACGTAGATCCCGGGGGCGATTCCATTGACCCGGTACTTGCCATCCGCACCGGTGGTGGCAGAGTAGCTTGCACCCGTATCGCTGTTGGTGGCCGCCACGAGCAGCCCAGCCAGTGGTCCCTCGCCTGCATCCACCAGCCCATCGCCATCAGAATCGAGCCAGGATTGGCCGGCAACCGAACCCGTGCCGGGCAGCGGCGTCGGCGTGGGCGTGGCCGGGTCTTGCGCCAGGGGGCGGGCAGCGACCGGATCAGGGCGGAGGCCCAGGCTCAGGAGGAGCAGCGCGGACGCCAGCAAGGCGAGAGCCACCAAGAGCAGGCCGCGGCGGGGCCCCGCCGGGCCGCGAGAGCGATTAGAATCTGGACCTAGAGAAGCAGGCATGCGCCTTCTCCACCGGAAGAAAAAGCCGTTCGTTGTAACGGGGGCTTGCCCCACGAACCGGCGCACGCCAGGCGTGGCCGGTTTGAATCGGAATCGCGGCCGTCGTAAATGCAGGCTGCGCGCCCGCCAATCTATGGTTGGCGGGCGCGCATCTGGCCGTTTTCACACCCGGAAGGGCGGCTCGTCGTAACGAGCTACCGGGTGATCATGGGTAGATAGGTCTTGTTGTTGCCCGGTGGCGCAGCCGTGACGGACGGGGTCACGGTTGGCGTCACGGTCGCCGTCTGGGTGTGCGCAAAGTTGGTGCCCAGCGACATCGTCGTATTCGCTTGCACGATGAAGGTGATCTGGTACCCGCTCTTCGTGTAACCGGGCGGCGCAGTCTTCTCCTTGAGCGTGTACTGCCCAGGAGCAACTGCCGAGAACCGGTAGACGCCGTCCGCACCCGAGAAGGCGTTATACACCACCAGGTCCGTGTTGTAGTCCACCAGAACGATTTCCGCACCCGCGGCCCCGGGCTCGCCCACGTCCAGCTTGTTGTTACCGTTAAGGTCGTTGAAGGCCTTGCCCTCGACGATGCCGGTCGACGGCGTAGGCGACGGGGTGCTGGAGGGGGTCGGCGTGACCGTGGGCGTCGGCGTTTCGGTCCCAGGGTCGACGCCTTGATCCAGCCGCTCGACCTCCACCATGTGGACCCACTCGTTGCCGTCGTTTGCGCTGGTGGCCGGATCGCGGCTGTCCAGGAAGAAGTCGGTGCTGCCGGCCAGCCGGTTCGCAAACTTCGCGTCTTCGACCACGAAGGTGACCGTCTTCAGCAGCTTCGAACCGGTCTTCGTGACCGTGCCGGCTGTCTTTTCGCCTGAGACCGCATCGTACTTGACCGAGAACTTGTCGGTGCCAAAGTCAAAGTACTTGACGGTGATGGCGGCCTTGAAGAACTTGGCGGCGTCGCCCTTCATGTAATCGTCGTCAATCTTGAAGAACATGAACGGGTTGGTGGTTGCCTGGTCGGTGCGGCGCACCACAAAGCCTTCCTTACCGTCGCCGGTCCAGTCCCTGATGTTGTACATCGTGCTGTCCTGGCCGACGATGGGCGGCAAGTCCTTGTTGTACGGCTCGGGATAGCAGGGGTAGGTGTCGCCGTACATGTCGGTGCGGAAGTAAGTGTTGCCTGCCGGGCAGTTGCCGAGGCCCGCCTCGGTCGCCTTCACGCCCGCATTCGCCGGATCGGTGGCATAGCGCCGGTCGGCGCCCTTGTTGTTCGTCTCAGGGATCGTGCGACCGCCAGGTACGCTGTCCACCTGGCTCAGGAAGAAGTTGAAGTTGCCGAGCTGGGGCCACAAATCCTTGGTCCCGGCCCCCGAGTACATGTAGCCGCTGCCGCGGCAGTTCCGCAGCGTCGGGTTCATGTGCTCGCGCATCACCGTCCAAACCTTCGGCGTGGTCTGCACCGACTTGCCGACGTAATCGCGCGCCCACTGGAGCAAGGGCGCGGTGGCCGGCTTGAGCGTGCCGCCCCAGTCTGCGATCAGGGTGGGATCGGTCCGCAGGTAGTCCACGTGCTTCTCGAGCCCGCCGTAGAGCGCCCAGTAGAGCATCAGCGGGTTGCAGAGGTCCATGCTGTAGGCCTCGAACGCGATGGGCACCGTGGTCCAGTAGCGGCGGATGGGATCGTAGAAGCCTGAAAGGTTGCCCTTGTACGCGGCGGGGGCCCAATCGACGGGCAGGAAGTTGGCCGACAGGCCAACCATCATGCTTTGGGCGTAATCCGTGCTGGTCGTGCGCTCGGTCTCGCTCTTGTACGTGGGCGCATACTGCAGCAGGATGTTGCGGGCAGGCTTACCGCTGCCATCGCCGAAGGCCGTGGCGTGATCGAGCGTGATCTGCTTGACGTAGTCCATCCAGTCGGTGCCGGTCAAGCCGCCATACTTCTCCACCACATGGTCGAAGTGGTTGTTGGGGTAGAAGTCGCTCTGGGTCGGCTGGTTCTCGCCATACACGCCGGTGCCCATCGCAACAAATTGGAAGTCAGGGTTATTCTTGTACTTCGCGCCCAGGGCCATGATGAACTTCTTGTAGGCCTTGTAGAACGTGCGCTGCGCGTCGGTGTCGGGCCAGTAGTTCGGGATCAGGTGGCGCGCGTTGAGGCTGACGTTGTCCACGTAGAAGGTCGTCGGCTCTGCGCCGTCGTTGGCCACCCGGAACTGCACGATCACCGATTTCTCGGGGGCGACCGTGCTCACGTCGAACTCGTAGTCCGCCCACGTGCCGCTCGTCTGGCTAAGGTTCGTAATGTCGATGGGCGTCACGCCGAGCAGCTTCGAGTGGGCGCTGTCCCACAGCTCGATATAGAGGTGGTCGTTCGGGTTCGGGTCGGTCGTGACCATGCCAATGCGAGCGGTCACGTAGACCGTCTTGGCCGGGGAGATGCCTGCGGGCATCGCCGGGATGCGCTCGGCGCTGTGATAGATATAGCCGGCCGAGTTGTTGTTACCGCCAAGCTGCGCCGCATAGCCGCCCGCCGAGGTGTCGGCCGGCGCAGGCGGGAACCCTACCAGGCTGGCATCGCCCGAGAGCGTCCACTGCCCGTTGTAGGTCGGGGAATCGAAGTTGCCGTTCGCGGCCGCGCGCTTCCAGTAGTTGTTGTAGTGCGGCTGGTTGGCATCGTTCGTATCGCTGGCCGAGGTCTTGTAGGTCGCCGGCAGAACCGCATTCGCCTGCTTGATCACGAAGTCGGGCGTCGACTTGATGTCGCCGTTGTCCGAGCCATCATAGGTGGAGATCATGATGCCGGTGCCAAGGCCCCTGGTCTTGCGGTCGGCGATCCAGTTGTCGATCGCCGCCCAGTTGTAGACGCCGTCGGCCGGGTTGAGCAAGCTCCAGCTGATGAAGCGGATTGCGCCGCTGACCGGATAGGTGCTGGACGGCCACTTCGTATCGCCGTAGTCGATGTAATAGATGCCGGGCTTTGCGCCGTCAGGTTGGACCACCTTGACGGGTTGCGGTGCGATGTCGGGCGACACGGCGCCGTTGGCCTGAGGAGTGGCAGCCTCGCGCACCCCTTGCGCGTTCACACCCGCGGCGACAGTAGAGAAAACCATCGCCAGCAGTAGAAGAACGGCAAGCCAACGGCTAAGGCTCGGTCGACTGCGAGAAGGGAGAGAAGGTCTAAACACTTCGACAGCTCCTGTTCTACATAGGTAAAGATGTCGGGCGCCGGCGCACAGATAGCGGGCGTGGTGCGCGGGGCGACCGTTAGGTAGGTTCACCCAGGGGCACTCCATTGTACCCAGGGCTTGCTGAAAATTGGATGAAAACCGCGTGAGAGATTGTGACTATTTTGACAGAACTCAGCCGATCCCATTCACCTTCAAGATGCTGTGCGTCTGGCCCGACAGCACCATCTTCTCGGCCAGGTACACAGCACGCATGCCTTCTTCGCCGCTGATCAGCGAATCATGGCCGTTCTGGGTCGCGGCCACGAAGTCCTCCAGTTCTTCGACCAACGGTTCCCGCTTGCGGATCTCGTACCTCGTGATGCGCCCTTCGCTGACGCCCATGAGGGCCACCATGCCCTCCCAACCATTGGCATAGTTGTTCTCATAAAAATAGAGTTCCTGGGTCAGGTAGTTGACGTGGAACATCCCCCGCTCGCCGATCATGCTCAGCTCGCGGATCTTGGTGGGCGTCAGCCAGTTGATGTCGAGCACGCCCACCGTGCCGTTGGCGAACTTCAGCAGCCCGGAGAGCAGATCCTCGTGCTGTTGGTGGATTTCCTGCTCGGTTTCCGCGTACAAGTTCTCGATCGGCGCGCCGATCAGATACTCCATGATGTTCAGTTCATGGGTTGCGAGATCGAATACCACTCCCACATCTGTGATCCGGCTGGGGAACGGCCCGGCCCGGCGCGAGCGGATTTGGAAGACGCGACCCAGTTCGCCGGCCGCCAGGCGTCGCTTGAGTTCGAGGATCGCCGGGTTAAAGCGTTCGATGTGGCCGACTCCCAACCGAACGCCGGCCTGGCGTGCGGCGTCGATCATGGCCCGGCACTCGGGGATCGTGAAGGCGAGCGGCTTTTCGACAAATACGTGCACGCCGTGACGAATGGCTTCGAGCGCGGCCTCTGCATGTAAACGTGTGGGGACGGCTACAGATACGATATCCAGCCGTTCGCGTTCCAGCATCTCGCACAAATCGGTATACGCGTTGGCCTTATAGGTCCGGGCGATGTTATGGCTGGCCTCGCCGTCACAGTCTGCGACGGCAGCCAGGTTCGTCTCTGCCATTTGCGCGAAGACCCGTGCATGGTTGCGGCCCATGGAGCCGACGCCGATTACGCCGACATTGAGCATAGGTTCCTCCATATTGGGGACGGATAGGATCGGGATGACGCAGATCGGGGTGGATTCTCGCGATCCGAGCGCCCGGGTGGATTCTGCGCCATCCGGATTCTATTCCGCTTGTGGATACAAAAGCTTGACGGTTTCCAGTTTGTTCGTGTCCTCCGCCGAGACAAAGACAGGCGGGTCGGCATAGGCGGCGCCGCAGCGGGCGCAGGCCAGGCCAGACCGCCCGTCTTGGCCGCCAGGCTCGAGCCGGTGGCCACACGCACACACGTACCCCACGAGCCGGGCCGGCGCACCGACCACCAGCCCGTAGGCAGGCACGTCGCGAGTCACGACCGCACCCGCACCGACCAGTGCGAAGCGGCCCACGGTCACGCCCGGCAGGACGACCGAGCGCGCGCCGATCGACGCGCCGTAACATATCCGGATGGGTTCGACCTCCCAGTCGTCATTCCCCTTCAGCGTGCCGTCGGGGTTGATCGCCCGTGGGTAGAGATCGTTCGTCAGCACCACGTGTGGGCCAAGGAACACGCCGTCTTCGATCGTCACGCCGTGGTAGACCGAGCAGTTGTTCTGAATCTTGACCCGGCTGCCGATACACACGTCGAAGTCGACGTAGACGTTTTTGCCAAGGATGCTCTCGGGACCGATGGTCGCGCCCTCGCGCACCTGGCACTGGTGCCAGATCGAGGCGCCTTCGCCGATCGTGGCACGGGGCGACACGTCGGCCGTCGGATGAATGCGAATCATGTTCTTGTCCTTTTTGTCTTGAGTAACCGTTCGACCAGCGCGAGGTAGGTTGCTCGTTCGCACGGCCAGTTGTGCCGAGCGCCGAATTCGGCCGCATTGCACGCGAGCGAGCGTGCACGCGCTGGGTCGCGGTACAGGGTTGTCACTTGCGCCGCCAGCTCGTCCACGTCGCCGGGGGTGAAATACGCCACCATGTCCTCGGCAAAGTAGCTCGCCGTCGTCTTGGTCCGAGCCGCCACGGCGGGCACACCCGCGTTGGCCAATTCCATCAGCTTCGTCGGCAGCAGGCCATCGGTGAAAATGTCCTCTCGCATGGGCACGATCCCAAGGTCGGCCTTGGCCAGCACGCCGGGGATCATCTCGGTCGCCACGAAGCCGTGTGCGGTCACGAACTCGCCGACGCCCAGCGACTGCGACCAGGCTTTCGACCTTCGGCAGGAAGTCGCCCGTCCCGTACAGATCGATGCGCAGATTTGGGATGGCCTGGCGCAGCTGCGGTGCGGCCCGCACGAGCAGGTCTGGCCCGTAGCGTTCCAGCATGCCGCCGTGGTACACCAGGCGGTAAGCGCCGTTCGCGTCGCCGTCCTCGCCGTGCCCCCCGGTCGCGGCCGGTCGCTCGAACCCGCGGCCCCGGTTGAAAATGGCGTCGTCGGGGCAGTTCATCACGATCGTCATTTTCCCCGGCGCCACACCCCGGCCCGCCAGCAGGTCGAAGACGTAAGTGGTGCAAACGGTCACCGCATCCGCGTAGGCACACGACAGCCGCTCCTGCAGCCGCAGCGCCCGGGTCATGGGGTGGCCGTGCCCCTTGCCAAACCGCGACATGTACAACTCGGGTGCGACGTCGCGGATGTCGAGGATGACCCGCGCGCCGCCGAACAGCCGGGGCGCCAGCGTCGAAAATGCGAGCAGGTCTGGCGGGTTGTAGACCTGGAACAGGTCATAATGACCCCGCGGCTGACGGGCGAGGCGCGCGCCGACCGCCGAGAGGAAGCGGGTGTACTCGGCAATGTACCGGCTCGCCGGCGCACCTTGCTGCCGGAACATTGGCAAGCGGTGCACCTCGACCCCCTTGATCGTCTCCTCGGCGGGTTCGCCCGGCTTCTGCAGGCAGTAAACGTCTACCCCGTACCCGTGGCTCGCGCACGCCTCGGCCATGCGCCGCGCCCGCACCTCGACCGGGTACTGGCTTTGCGTGATAAACGCGATCCGCTGGCGCGCCCCGCGCGCAGGACGCCGTCAGGCATCTTCACTCCTCAAACACCAGGTCTCCGCCAGAAACCTGGTTCCTCACCGTAGAACTGAGATCCCGGTACACCCGTTCGATGCGCGCGGCCACCGCGCTCTGGGACCAAGCCATGATCCGTTGTCGTGCCGCAGGCTCGGCCGAGTTGCCACCGCGGCTCACTTCCGCAAGTGACAGCAGCAGCTTACCGGCCAACTCGTCCGCGCTGGGCTGCGCCAGGTGGCACCCCGGCAGCCCCCGGATCAATTCGCCCACGTCTCCCACATCGGTCGACACCACGGGCAAGTTGCACGCCAGCGCCTCACGCACCACCATGGGCGACCCTTCGGCGACGGATGCCAGCACCAGGACGTCGGCCGCGTTCATGTAAAGCGCGACCCGATCGCGCGGCTCGTCGTGGACGAGCACAAGCTGCGCGGCCGGTGCCTGCTGCTGTACGAGGACGCAGGCTTCCCGTATCAGCGGGATACGCTTTTCGGGCCGCGGCGCGCCCACGAACAAGATGATCGGGTCGCCCGCCGGCAGGCCCAGCGCCTGGCGTGCGGCCGCCTGCGCCACGGGCCGAAATACGGCGGTGTCGACCCCGCACGGAATCACCCCGCAGCGGGCGTCGTTCGCCATGCCCAGCGCCCGCGCCACCCTGGGCGAGGTCGCAATCGTGAAGTCTGCCCGGCGACTGACGAAACGACTGAGCGGCGCGGTCCAGCCGAGCTGTGTTTCGATGCCGTGCTGCGTGACGACCAGCGGCGCCCGTCTGCCCCCGCGGGCCGGGCGCCGGGCCGCCAGTGCGATCAGTCCGCAGAACACGTAGTGCGCGTGGATCACGTCGTAGGGTTCGGCCTCGGCGAGCTTTCGCCGCACCGCGCCCGGGCCGGCCAGGTAGTTGCGCCGGGCAGCCGGGCCGTCGACGAAGAGCACGTCGACGCACAGCCCGCGGCGGCGGAGGCTGACCACCTCCTCCTCGACAAACGTCCCGAGCCGCGGCCGGTCGGGCTGCGGGTACATATTGGTGATCGTCAGCACGCGCAGCGGCTGCACCGCGCCGGCTCCATCAACCCCCATCCGCGCCCTCCTGCGCCTGCCGGCAACTCGACGCCCGCCGCTCGCCCGATGCCTCCGCCTGTGGACGGGTCAGCGGCCGGGGGTTTGCGCAAAACAGCCCGTTAAGCAGCGTCCGGTGACGGTCTTCCATCTCCCCGAGCAAGCTCGTGATCAGCCGGTCGCTGATCACATCCACGGGCAACTGCGCGTCGATCGTCTCCGCAGGGAGATCCTGCAGGACGGCTCGGCTGGCCGCGACCTGCCGGCCGAGGAAATCGGCCGACTCGGCGCCGCCCTTCCGTGCCAGAGCGACGTCGACCGGCGTCTCAAACCAGAACGTGCGGCCCGGCTGCGGGCTCAGGAGACGCAGCAGCCTGCCGGGCACCGTGCGGGCCATCCCGGGACGCTCGAGCCGGGCGGCCTGCTCGACCAGCGCGGACAGCAAGTAGCGGTCGGCAACCACGACCTCACCCCGCAGCAGCGGCCAACCGATTCTGAGCACATAGGTCGGGATGAGTTCGAGCGCGACGAGCCACGGCCACGCCCGGCGCACGAGCGGCCGGCGAAACAACGCTGCCCGCTCGCGCTCCCGGCCCGCCTGGTCCGGGTTCAGGGCCGGCGCAGGCGCGGTGGCCCGCTGCCTCAGGAGCGCCTTGCCCAGCTTAAGGACGGGTTGGAGAAGTCCCGAACTGCCGCCCCGTGTCCAGACCACCCGGTGGCGCAGCGCCGCGCCTTCCAGTGCGGTCGCCAGCAGCGCGGCCTGGGCCGATTTGCCCGATCCGTCGATGCCGTCAAGCGCCACGAGGTACGGCCGCTGGCTGTGCAACCGTAGCCGGACGCGCGTGCCGTAAAGGGTGTGCGTCCACACTTCCTTCGCCCGCCCGCCGACCCGCTGGCTGGGATCGGCCAGCATCTTCTCGTAGAAAAGCCGCTTGCTCTCCACGAAAGGCAGCCCGACGGGCGCCTTGACCCGGCCCTCGAATCGGGCTTGCACGGCCGGCTTAAGCCGGGCCGGCATCCCGTGCTCGGCCCGCGGCCCGCACCTCGGGCGGCAGGCTGTGGCCAGCCTCGGCCTGCGTCCCGTACAACTGCTGCTCCCAATGGTCCAGCGAAGCCAGGATGGCCCACAAACCCTCGAGCCAGCCGCGACGCTGTGCGCCGTATGCGACGCGGTCCCAATCCACCCCGAGCACCCGGCCCGCGTAGATGAACTTCGCCAGCTCGATAAGCTTGTACGCCTTGTTCTCGTAAGCTGCGTGGGCAAGCGCGATCAGCAGAGCATCCTCAGGCGCGGGCACGAGCGCCAACGGCGCCTCGTTGCTGCCCCCCGGGAAGTCGGCCGGAGGCACGGCTCGCTGCCACACGGCCCGCGAGTCGACAAACTCAGTGTGCCACTCCAACCGCCCGTGGATGTGCAGGTCGAACGCACTCTCGCCCAGGTGGAACCGCCGGAACAGGAACTTGTTCGGCTCCTCGATGTGCCGCAGTTCGACGAAATCCATGCCCCTCACGATTGTCCGCGCCTCGTCTTGCCGCGCCTGGGGCACGAGCACGTCCAGGTTGTTGCTGACGTAGGGGAAAGTGGGCCCGGGACCCATCGCCTTCACAAACAGGGCCGGGATGCCGCGGCTGCGCCAGGCGGCCGAAATCTCTGAGAAGGCGGCCGATCTGCTGTGCCATGCGGGCCCGGTCCTGCTCGAGCGCGCTCATAAATGGCGCGGACGAAAGCAGAGCGCGGGCGGCGGGGCGCGGATCGGGCGCCAGGGTCAGCAGCGGGAAGCCGTTCTTGCGCAGCCTCTGCACGACGGCTTCGGGATGGGCGGCGGACGCGGGC
Organism: uncultured Chloroflexia bacterium; assembly: GCA_963810095.1. GTDB lineage: Bacteria > Chloroflexota > Anaerolineae > CG2-30-64-16 > CG2-30-64-16 > JALOOB01. The sequence continues at coordinate 1,113,701 of CAWEMM010000006.1, forward strand.
GGCGCGCCAGATGCGCCCCACCAGGAGGACACCAGGTAGGCGGCCCACGCCACGTCAGAGGGCATTTCGTTCGTCGTCATGACCCTGTTCCCCCGGCGGTCAGCCTCTGGAGCAGCCGGCGGGCGAGCGCCTCCCAGCCAAATGGCTCCACCAGGTGGCGCGCGCCTGCCGGTCCCGCACTGCCGGTCCTGGCGTCGCGGAGCCGCACGACTGCACGGCGCAGCCCGTCGATGTCGTCGTAATAGAGCAAATCGCCGCCGTTCATGCCTTCCATCGCGACCTGGGGCCACAGGCCGGGCAGCGCGCCGAAGCGCGTCGTCACCACCGGCAGCCCGCAGGCCGCAGCCTCGAGCACCGACAATGGCACGTCAATGCTGCTCGGCCCCTCGGGATCGGGCGGGACCGGGAACAGGTACGCATCGGCTGCCGCATACAGGTCCGCGATCTTTGGGATGAAATCCGAGAACACACTCACGCCTTTTGTGCGCAGTTCCCCGGCAAGCTCCATGTCCTGGACGGTGCTGGTGCTGCACGCCAGAACGGGCCGGGCCAGGTCGGTCACGGCCAGCAGGTCGGCAACGCCCCGGCCCCGGTTCAGGTGCCCCACATGCAGGACGACGAATTCGTCTTCCGCCAGGCCGAACTGCCGCCGCAGTATCGCCTTCCGGTCGGTCGAGACCGGTCGGAAAGTCGCCAGGTCCACGCCGGGCGGCAGCAGTTCTGCGGGCCAGCCGAGCAGGCGGGCTTGCTCGACTGTGGCGGCCGACTGGGCCACGCACAGGTCGGGCGCCACGAACCGGGCGGCCATTTGCACCGGCTTCCGGTGCCGCCGGCCCTGCGTGGCAAAAAGCGCCACCGGCGCGCCCGCGTATCGCTTCAAGGTCCGGCTCCGCACCCCGCTCGCCAGCGTAAGCGACGCGGTGGGCACGTAGACCACGGCTGTCGGCCGCCATGCTGCGAACGCACCGGCCAGTTGGGAAGACCGCAGCAGCTTGTCGGCCTGCACCGCTTCGACGCCCATCTCGGGCCAATCCGGCGCGCCCGTGGTCAACACCCGCACCTCGTGCCCCAATGCCCGGCACACGTCCGCCAGGTTCAGCGTCAGCTTCTTGATCCCCTCATCCAGCGGCGGCTTCAGGCGTTCGCCAAATATACAGACCCGGCTCATCGCTGTGCCAAAGCTGCGGCGTACGCCGCCAGGTACGCGTCGACCACCCGCTCGAGGCGGAAGCGCCGCTCCGCTGCCGGGCGGGCGGCCGCGCTCATCGCCTGGTAGATGCGTGCGTCGGTGAGGACCCGGCACAGGGCGTCGGCGAAAGCGCGGGCGTCGCCCACCGGCACGACCCGGCCCGTTACGCCGTCCTCGACGATGTACGGCGCCCCGCCGGCTGCGGTCGTTACGACTGGGATGCCTGCAGCCAGCCCTTCGATTGCAGACATCGGCGAGACCTCTTCCCGGGACGACAGGACGACAAGCTGCGCCTCCCGATACAACTGGCGCATTTGCGCTTGCCCCTGCACCCCAAGGAGGTGAACGACGTCGCTCACCCCCCGGTGTTGGCACGCGTCGAGCACCTCCTGCACGTAGGCCGCCTCGTTGGTCCTGCCCGCAACCAACAGGTGCAGGTCTCGGATGGAGGGCCGAGCCAGCGCGACGGCGGCGACCAGCGTGACGATATCTTTGCGGGGGATCACCGATGCCGGTAGCAGCAGCCGGCCGGGCACCGGCGTGCGGACGAGGTCAAACAGGTCGTCGGGCGCCGGGTTCTCGGTAATGTGCCAGCGGGCCGCGGTCCGGCCTCCGAACCGTTCCCGGATGTAAGGCGAAATCGCAGTGATCTCACGCACCCCGGCCAGCGCCTCACGCTCATATCGGGCCGCCAAGGCTGATGCGAGCCGGCCGAACGCGCCCGGATTGTATTGAGCCTCCTCGGCAACGACGCCGTGTACGGTCCACACGGTGGGGAACCCCGCCCGCAGCGCGGCCACGGCGTACCAGTGGCCATGCGCATTTACCACGTCCGGACCGATGGCCTTGAGCTGAGCCGCCACACGCGGAATGGCAGTCGCCATGTTCGGCACGAGCCGCCGCCGGGGCTGGGCCAGGTAATGCACGGTGACGTTGTCCCGGCTAACCGTCGCATCCTCCCCGATGTCGGAGTGACAGTGAATGACGTGCACATCCAGCTCGGGTCGGCGGCGGAAGCCTTCCACCAGCTGGTAAGTCACCGCCCGGATGCCGCCCGAAATTTTCGCCGGGTCTCGCGGGTAGAAGCCGACAAGAGCGATCCGCATCTTGTCGCCCCGCGCCGCACCCCCGGGGACAGCGTTCCTGGTTTGGCCGCCGCGGTTGCCCTGGCCTGCGCTCACTGCAGCCCGCCTTTCTGCGCCCCGGTGCGCACCTGGTCGTAGACCGCCAACGTCTGCGCCACCACCGAGTCGAGCCGGAAGCGCGCTTCGGCCTGCGCATGCGCCGCTTGCCCCAGCCGCTGCAGCCGGGCGGGGTCGGCCAGCAGGTCGACGATGGCCCGCGCGAACGCGCTCGCGGTTGGCTCTGGATCGCCCAGTGGCACTGCCTGGCCACCCAGGCCGTCACACAGCATCGCCGCACAGCCTCCGGTGTCCGTCGTGAGGACCGGCCGGCTGCCCGCCATCGCCTCCGCGATGCTGACGGGCGCGGTCTCCTGTTCGCTCGCCAGCACGAACAGGTCGCAATCGCGATACTCCCGGGCCAGTTCTTCCGGCGCGAGGGCCCCGCGGAACGCCACCCGGTCACCCACTCCCAGCTCTGCCGCCAAGTCCCGGCACTGCGCCGCGTACCCCGGCTCGGAGTGCATTTCCCCCACGATGGCCAGGCGCGCCGCCGGCCGCGCCGCGGCGGCCTGCGCAAAGGCGCGAATCAGCAACGCGATGCCCTTGCGCGGTATGACCCGCGCCACGCAGAGTAGCTGCTCGCGGCCCGATGGGGGCGTAGCGCCGAAGAAGATATCGTTCACCGGGTTCTCGATCGTGTGAAAGCGAGCGTGCGTGCGAGTGCGGAACTGCGCAAGGACGTAGGGCGAGATGGCGATGATGTCAAGCGCATCCGCGACGACCCGGTCCTCAAAGCGCGCATCGGCCAGCCATCGCAGCCGCATAGGCCACGATGAAACGGGCCAGGCTTGGGCCATCTCCCGGCGGATGATACCGTGAAGGGTGACCACCGTGGGGCGACCGCTCTGCAGCGCGGCCCGCGCGTGTACCCCGGCGATGTCCGCGTGGCAGATGTCGGGTCCCACCCGTTCCACTTCAGCCGCAAGGTTCGCCACCACCTGGTGCTGCCCCGTCAGCCGCCCGCGTGCAGGCCGGGGGGTCGCATGGATCATGCAGCCGTTTTCCGCGAACTCCCGCGGCCCTGTCAGTCCGGGGACGGCCGTAATGACGTGCACCTCGACGCCGGGGCAGCGGCTGAGCCCGCGTGCGAGGCTGATGACGACCGCATCCACGCCGCCGGGCAGGGGCGGCCCGCCGGCAGAGGGCGTCGCTTGCACGGGATAAGGTCCCAGCAGGGCAACCTTCATGCTACGCTCCCGCTGTCCGCTGCAGGCTCGGCATCCTGTCGCGGCACGGGCACAAGCCCGGCCTCCGGCTCCGGCGGTGGGGCAAACGTTGCGCCGAGGATCAGGAACAGCAGCATGCTGGCGTACTGCGCGCCCAGCGCGTCGAATGTGTTGGCCATCAGCAGGTAACCGAGAAACATAGCCAGGCTCGCCAGAGTCCAGTTCCGGCGCCGGCTGAACGGCGCACGGCGATCCAGCTCGGCCAGGGTGCGCACCAGTCGCAGCAAGATCGCCGCGACGAGCCCGAGCAGCGGCATGAGTGCGACCAGGCCGCCCGACGTGAGCACGTACAGGAACAGGTTGTGCGGCGCCAGGGTGGGCAACCCGGCATTTCCCAGCGGCCGCCACCCGGCAGCAATGCCCGCGTCGCTGAAGTTGTCGAACCCAACCCCGAGGACAGGCTCGCGCTGAGCGATTTCCAGCGCGACCGAGATTGCGCCCTTGCGATACTCGATCGGCCGCTCGGATTGCAGCCGTTCCTGAATCGCGGCCTGGTTGATCATTCCCGAGGCGGTCGCCAACCCCGCAAGCAGGAGCACCAGCAGCACGAGTGCCAGGCCCCCCCGCCGGCCCCCACTCTCGGTACGTGCAAACAGCGCCACGATGACCAGCCCCAACACGGCGGCCAGCCAGCCGGCCCGGACGTAGGTCAGCAGGAGCCCCGCGCCCGTAGCCGCGGCCGCGGCGTACCACAGCAGGCGTGGCCCCAGCTCGCGGCTGTGCAGCGCGCCGACCAGAATAAAAGGCAGCGGCAGCGCCAGCGTCAGGGCCATGGTGGCCGGCGCCCCAAACAGGCTCGTCACCTTAACCGAGTGCAGCCCGTACTGAAAACGGTAGACCACGGGGGCAAGCACGGGCTGGTTGGTCAGTTGCTCGCGTGCCGCGATTACGCCCAAGGCAGCCGCAACGAGGGCCAGCATAATGCCGAGCCAGACCAGGTGCTGTGGCTTTCGGAGCAGGTTCGTCGCGAAGAAATAGCACAGCAGCGGCACAGCCACCAGATCAAACACGTTCTGGATGCCGCCGGCGAGCCCGAAGTGCGACCCGGCAATCGACAACGACATGGCCACAAGAAACGCCAGGCCCCAGCCCGCCACTGCGTCGAAGCGCACCAGCCGCCGTTTGCCCACGGCCACCTGCGCCAGCAGCACCAGGAGCAGCACCATGGCCGCGATGCGGGTCAGGCTCAGGTCGGGCAGGCCGCGCCCCATCGACAAGTTGAACAGGCGGCCGAAGGGGGCCAGCCCGAACCACAGCAGCAAGCCGGCGTCGGGGGCGAGCACGATCACCGCACACGCCGCGAAGATGCCCGTAATCGCGACCGCCACCGCGGTGACCCCATCGAACAGCGCGGTGCCGAAGTAGAAGGCCAATCCCGCAATGAAGACGATTCCCAGCAGGTTGACCGCCAGCGAGATCAGCGCGTCGGAACGCCGGCTGGCGCCGGACGCGCCTTCGCCGCCGCGAGCGGGTGGGAATGTCGTCATGGGTTCGTCCCCCTGCATCGCACGGTTCCTCAGGCCTTTTCCACGTGCGACTTGGCCGGCCGCGGTGAGTTCCGCAGCGTCCGCTCGACGAATTCCAACACGAAGATGAGCACGAAGCCCGCAACGATGCTCAGCGCGGCGCCCAGGAGTGCGGTCTGCACGGTCCGCGCCGGCAGCTTGGTCCGGGGAGTGGTGGGGGCGCTGACGACCTCCAGGTAGCCGATGCTGCGGCTCTGGCTTTCCTTGAGTTGGGCCTCGCGCACCTTGGCCGCCAGAAAGTCGCGGTTGTCCAGGCGCTCCTGCGCCGTGTCGAGCAGGGTCTGGTATTGGCCCCCCAGGGTGATCAGGCCGGCCAGGTCGGCTTGGGTCTGCGTCAGTTGGACCCCGGTCGCATCGGCCAGCCCCTTCTGGCCCGCGATTTTCACCTGCGCGTCCGTAATTTGGGCCCCCAGTTCCTGCACCCGCTGCCTCGCAGATGCGGCGTCGGGGCTGTCGGCCTTGGCGCCCGCCGCGGACTGCTGGGCGGCCGCAAGCTGCCTGGACAACTCGGCGACGACGGCTTCGAGGCGCTTGACCTCGACCTCGGCCAAGCGCCGCGCGCCGTCAGGTCGCGAATCGCCTGTTCCTGTGCCGCCAGCTCGCGGTCGAGCGATTCGACGTGGTTCCCCAGCTTGAACTGCAGAATCGCGCTCCGCGCGCCGGCCAGGTCCTTGTCGGCCTGCAGCAATTCGGCCTGCAGGAACTTGCCCGAAGCCTCTGAAGGCCGTGCGCGGCTCTCACGCAGGCTTTGCAGGGCCAGGTCGACCTGCTTTTGCAGCAGCTTCTCCGCGTCGTCTGGGTTGGCCGCCGTGGCCGACACGGTTACCAGGTCACCCGACACGTCGCGCGTGACTGAGACGCCGTTCAAAAACTCCGCCGTGCTCATCCCGACGTTCGTCTCCGACAGCGTGCGCTGCGCCAGGCCCGCGTTGCGCACCAGGTTCTCGAACTGGAACAGGATCAGGTCGATGGTCTCTGAAGGCGACACCGTGTTCAGGCGGGTGTACAGCGTCACCTCTTCGGGCTCGAGCGGCAGCACCTGGAGCTGCGTCGACGATTGGTACGCGGGCGGCGTGGTCCACGCCCGCCCCAGGATGACGGCCATCGTCGCGAAAAGCAGCAGCAAGATTACCCAGAAGCGCCGCTTCAAAACGGCCACGTAGGTCCAGAAATTCGTTTCCATCGTACAACCCCACACGCCACTACGTCTGTGGCGACAAGATCGAGTGCCTTCCGGTCACCGGGAACCAGGGGCTCCGGCATGAACACCCCAGTATCATTTGCGGCCGCATGACGGCGCGGCCAGAACTCGCTCGTAAAGCTCCAGGTTGACGCGGGCGGCCGCACACCAATCGTAATCGGCTAACAGCCGCCGGCGCAGGCCCTCGGGTACGGGCCCGGCCAGCGAGGCCAGCGTCGTCTCGCGGATCGACCCGCGGCTGTAGGGATCGACAGTCCATGCGTCCGGCCCGAGCATCTCGCGGATGGCAGAGTACTGTGTCGAAATGACGCGCGTCCCCGACGCGCCGGCTTCAAGGCTCGACAGGCCGGGCAGCTCGTTCCAACTCGGCAGAATATGCGCGGCAGCGGCAGCGTAGACGAGGGGCAGCTCGGCCCTGGGCAACCAGCCCAGGAAATGCGTGCGGGCGCCGCGCTCGGCGGCCCGCCGAGCGCCGGCCTGGTGGCAGCGCTCGGCGTAGTCAGGTTCGAAATAGGGCGAGACCGACCCGACGAACACCAGGTCCACCGGATCATCCCATAAAGCCTCGATGACGGCAAGCTGGTTCTTTTTCGATTCGATCCGGGCGACCTCCACGACGTACGGGTCGGCCAGGTCGTGCTTGTGCCGGAAGGCGTCCAGGTCGGCGGCGGAAAAGGACCGGCCGTAGAAGCCCGCGTCGATGCCGAAGCGGCTGAGGGCCATCTGGTCGCGCACGGCTTGAGGCAGCCGGAAGTGCCCGGCGACCCAGGCGTTTTCCCACTGGCTCGTGGTCGCCACCACGTCGGCCGCCAGCAGCGCGCTGCGCATGGCCCGCCACACGGGCTGCATGGGTAGCCGGGAAGTCTGCCACGCCCGGAAGACCGGCCAGGCAGCCCGCTTGCCGAGTACCTGTGCCAACTTGCGCCACCGCGGCGCGCCGACGATCGCTCGCTCGAACCAATCGCGAAAGTCACAGTAGTAGAGCGGCGAAAAGACGATGCGCGCCCGGCCTGACTGTGCCCATGCCACCATCCGCTCCGCATGATCGAGCGGCGCAATGGTGAAGATATGGAGCAGGTCGAACGCCGACGCGGGCGGCATCTCGCTCTGCCGGCCCACCACGACCTCGGCGCCCAGGCTGCGCATTGCAGCGCTGAGCTTCTCCATCACCACCGTGTCGCCGCCAAAGACGCGGTCCGCGTCGGGGCGGAGGATCATCGCGATCCGCATGTCGTCTCCAGCGCACCCTTCAGGTAGGTCGACAGCGTTTCCACCCGGGCGTCCCAGGTGTGCGGCGCCACCGCAGCCCGCCGTCTGGCCCGCATTGCGTCGCTGTCAGTCGTCAGGGCCCCGCCGATCGCCTCCGCCCACTCTGCGGCAGACGTGGCAATGGAGACTACGCCCTCGAATTGGCGGGCGCCCGGCACATCTGCTGCGACGACCGGCAGGCCGGCCGCCAGGTATTCGTACACCTTGAGCGGGCTGGCGTGAATGGTCTCCTGCGTGACGCGGTAGGGCACCAGCCCCATGTCGAACGAGCGTACAAAGTCTGCGACCTGTTCGCCGGGCACGGGCGGCAGCAGGTGGACGTTGGGCAGGCCGGTGAGCCAATCCAACGCGTCCTCGCACCCGCTGCGGTAGACCGTCCCCATGAGCACCAGGGTCCACTCCGGGTGGGCTGCGAACAGCCGGTGCAGCATCCGCAGGTCCAGCCGGACGCTGATCAGCCCTACGTAGCCAAGGATCGGGCGCGGCAGTCCGGCCAATGCCGGCGGCGTTACCACGGCCCGGTCTTCGGCATATGCCGTCGCGTCAAAGCCGTTGGGCAACAGCCGGAACTTCGCGTTGTGTGCGCCGCCCTTCGAAGCAATCAGCTCGGGCGACACCGCGACGACCAGGTCGGCCCAGTCGATCAACCGGCGCTCGCGCTCGGCGTACCCGTTCCGGTGTGACTCGGGCAAGTCGTGGTAGGCCAGGTAATCGTCGACGATGTGATAGACGCGCAGGCGGGCCGGCAGGTCGAGCCGGGCGTCGTACTGGGTCGGCGTCGAAATCCAGACGACCGGTGGGCAAGTCCCGTCGATGCCGAGGGCCGCCAGATCGTGCTGCAACGTCGTCCGGCGCACCACGTGGAGCGCCCCCCGCACGGGGGCCGGGCCGCCCAGCGGCGCGAACTGGGGCGGGTGGTACACCCACAGGTTCGAGCGCTCCGCTTCCATCCGGGTCGCCGCCAACAGCCGGCCGAGCTTGCGATCTCGGCGCAACACCCGCGCCCACACCTCGTCGACGTACGGCCGCGGTTCGACATAGACGACCTTGTTCGCACGCGCGAGGCGCGAGAGCAGTTGGTGGCGGTTGCGCCACATGCTCTGCCACTGCTCCGGTCCGTAGTAGACGAAGCTCTCGCGCTCGATCATTTGCTCGTCATCCCGGTTGGCCGCACGGCTTCCAGTCTCAAACCGCCGGCCTCCTTGCGTCGCAGCGCGTCTGCCAGGATTGTCTCGATCTGTCCGACCCGGTCCTCCCAGGTCTGCCCGGCCGCGGCCGCCTTCCGTGCCGCAACCCGTCGGGCAGAGGTGTCGACCAACGCAGCGTCTATCTGTGCGGCGAATCCGCCGGCAGATTCGCCGACGTACACCAGCCCCTCGGCAAACGCCGCGTGCGCAGCCGGTACGTCGGTCGCGACCACCGCTTTCCCGCACGCCAGGTACTCATACAGCTTCAGCGAGTCGATCGCAGCGGTCCACGGGCTCTGCTCGTAAGGCAGCAGGCAGACGTCCATGCTCGCGATGGCCCCAGGCACTTGTTCCACCGGCACGCGGCCAGTCCAATGGACGTTGGACAGCGCTTTCAAGCCATCCGCTTTGTATGGGCTGCCGGTCAGGTCCAGCCTGCCCACCAGCACAAACTGCCATTCGGGGTGCTGCCCCGCGACGGCTGCCAGCAGGTCGAAATCCAGCTTCTCGTTCAGCGCGCCCACGTAGCCGATGCGCGGGTGCGGAATGTCTTGCAGCTGCGCCAAGGGGCCGTCGGGCCGCAGCGCCTCCCGCTCATGGTCCCGGCGGAGCAACGCAGCCTGGAAACCCGCGTAATCGACCGCGTTGGGCACCAGGTGCGTGCAGTCGTTGAAGCGGCCCTTGCTCGTCAGCAGCGCCGGCGAGGTGACCAACACCACGTCGGCCCGGCGCAGCAGCGCCTCTTCGGCCGCCCGGAAGCCAGCCTTATCCGTCACCGTCGGGAAGCCGCTGTACTCGTCCGTGACGTGGTAGACGACAAGCTTCTCGCCATACAACCCGATCTGGTCCGCATGGAACGGGCGCAGAAGCCACAGAATGGGCGCGTGCTGGGCGGGCGCCCCGAGCGAACGAAGCGCCGACCGCAGCGCCCGGCGGCGGATGGCCGCGGTTTGCGGACCGCCGCTCCGCCGGCCCGCGAACGGCGCATAGACCGGATCCGTGTAGATGTAAAGATTCTCGCGCTCACGCGCCAGGCGGGGCGCCACTACCTCCCGCCAGCCAACCTTGCCGTCGCGCACCTTGCGCACTGCCTCCCCCAGATAGACGCGCGGCTCGACGTATACGACCGTGTTGCGCCGGGCCAGCCGGGTCATAATCTGGTGCCGGTTGCGCCACAGCCCGGCCCACGGGTCGGGCGCAAAGCAGAGGATGGTCTCACCTATCAGTTCGGCGCTCATACTCGCTACCGGCCCGTCGCCGCAACGCCGGCGGCATGACGCGCGGCCATCAGCCGGCGGCCCTGGCGGAGCAGGGTGCGCACCGTCGACCGGAATTGCACGTCGATCAGCAGCGACAGCCCGAAATAGCCGAGCACGAGGAGCGTTCCGGCCAGGAGCAGGTTCCAGCTTGCCTTGGCAAAGGGCAGGTGTGGATAAAGCCCCAGGGCGGCAAAGCCGGCCACGAGCGCCGCAGCCCAGGCAGGCGCCAGCAGGCGGGCATAAGCGTGCCACGGCGCGTCGATCAGCTTGTTCACCAGCCAGGCGGAGATCACGAAGTCGACCACGGCCACGATGGTCGACAGCCAGCTCACCCCGTTGATGTTCCACTTGAGCGCCACCGGGACCAACAGGACGACCATGGTGATCAGCCGCCAGGTGGCGATATAGGCGAGCCACTGCGGCCGGCCCAGTCGCGCGGAAGATGCTGCCCATGTTGGCCGCGATCGAACGAATGAAGCCGTACAGGGCCAGCACCTGCAAGGGCACGATCGCCGGCGCCCAAACATCCCCATACAGCCCATAGATGAAGGCGGGCGCAAACAGGATCATGGCCACCGCAACCGGCGTCGCGATCCAGGTGACATAGCGGATGGTCGTGAAGTAGTAGCGGATGCGCAGAGGCTCGGGCAGCATCCGGGTCCGAGTCCCCCATCTTGGACAGCGCCGGAAACATGACCTGGCTCACGACGCTGGTCAGTTGCGTGGCTGGCTGGTTAGACGTGTTGTACGCAAACTGGTAGAAGCCCAGCGCCGAGTCGCCCAGGTAACGACCGACCACGGCGTTGTCGACATTGGTAATCAGGAAGATCAGGCCCTGCGACGACATGATGTGCTTGCCGTAGCCAAACAGCTCGCGGGCAGCGGGCCGGCTGAACTGCCACCGCGGGCGGTAGGGGCAGACAAAGAACACGAGCACGGTGGCCAGCGTCGTCTTGATCAACTCACGCCAGACCAGGCTCCAGACGCCGAACCCGCGGAAGGCCATGACGATCGCGATGATGCTGGCGATGATGCTGGCCGTAAGGTCGGGAAACAGCCGGCGGCGGAAATTCAGATCGCGGCTGAGCAGGACGTAGGGCACACGGCCGAAGCTGGAGATGACCACCGTCAGCGACAACACCCGCAGGATGGGAACCACCGCTGGCTCGCGGAAGAACGCCGCGACAAGCGGCGCGGCCAGCATGGAGATGGCGCAGATCACCAGGCTTGTCAGGATGACCGTGTAAAACGCAGTGTGGCTCGCCGCGTCCACCTCCTGCTTCGCACCTCTCTTGTAGACCAGCGCGGCCTCAAACCCGATATCCTGGAACAGGGCGAGCGCGGCAAGCGCGAGGCCGGCCATGCCGACGAGACCGAACTGCTGCGGCGTTACCAGCTTGGCGAGGATCAGGGTCGTCACGTAGCCCAGCCCGCGGCCGAAGATCTGGCCGAGAGCGACCCAGAACATCCCGCTTGCCACCTGGCGCTTGAGGCCCTGGTCGGCCGCACCGCCGGGCTTAGGCGGCTGGGGGTCCGGCGCGGCTTGGGGCCGGTTCTCGGTCGGCGTCATCGGCCGGCCTCCCGCCCCACCGTCGCCGCGGCGGCCTTGCGACCCACGACGATGAAATCTCGGGCAAACAGACCGGGCCGGCGCCGGGCCAACCGGGTGTAAACCCTGGCGGGCAAGCCCCGCCGCAGCCAAGCAGGATAAAGCCCCTTAACCCACAGGCTGGCGCTCCCATCCACCTTCTCGATCGCAATGCCGCGCTTGTCCAGCCCGTCGCGGATGTCGGAAAGCGTGAAGAACCGGATGTGGAGCCAGTCGGTCGGCGTGTTCACGACGACCGGGAAGCGCCCGCGCAGCAGCCACCAACGCACACGCCAGTGCGCGGTGTTGGGCAACAGCAGCACCAGGCGTCCACCGGGGCGCAGCACCCGCGCCATCTCGTCGAGTGCATGGTCCGGGTCGAAACGGTGCTCGAGCTGCGAGTCGCAGACGACCGTGTCGAAGCTGTTGTCGCCGAAGGGCAGCGGGGCGGCATCGATCTCGCACTGCCGGGCATCGACGCCGCGGCGGCGCGCCATCTCGACGGCCACGTGCGAGAGGTCGGTCATCACGACGTGCGCGCCCCGGTCACAGAGCATCTTCGCCAGCCAGCCCGGGCCGCCGTCTACCTGGAGGACGTCGAGCGCGCCCGTTTGGGCGGCGCCCAACACGTGCTCGGCCACGAGGCGCAGCCGGCCTTGGTCGACCTTGTTATCCCCGTCGCCCTTCGCCTGCCAGTAAGCGTCGTAGTACCCGACAAAATCCATCAGTGACTTCCGTTCAAGAGCATTGGGAGATAGGTGTGCTTGTCGCACGCAGTGCACGGTATGCGCGTTGCGGTGGGCGTGAGCGTCGGCGTAGGCGACGGCGTAACGCCAAACGCCAGCCCGAAATCGACTTCCGTCGCGATCCCGGCGCTGACCGCGGCCTCTGCCGGGTTGCCGCTTGCGGTGGTGACCTGGTAATTCGCGGCGCGCGTTCAGGTCCACCTCCCATGCGCCCGGGGTCACGCGATCGAACACATACCACCCGTTGCTGTCCGACGTCACATTGTTCGCAACCGCGCCGTTGCGCTTCAGCTGGACCAGTCGCCCCGCCACCCCTGCCTCGCCGGCCTCATGCACGCCATTGCGATTGCTGTCCACGAAGACGAGGCCGGTAATGCTGCCGTCGGGGGGCGTGGCGGTCGCGGTCGGGGTGTTGGTGGCCGTGGGCGTCAGGGTCGGCGTGGCCGTCGCGGTCGGCGTATTGGACGGAGTTGGCGTCAGCGGATCCTGTGTGTAGACGATGAAAAGCTGCGGCCGCCAGCCGCTCGTCAGGTAATCCGACGATGCGATGGAGAAGCCGTCCTTCACCAAGTCCCAGCCGCCGCCGGCCGGCGCGCCTTCCTGCGGGTCGACCCGCAGCGCCATGCCCCAATTGGACGCGGGATTCGCCGCCCAGCCGGCGACGAGGCCGGTCACGTCGAGCCCGTACCAGTCTGCTATGGTCGCGTCCGTGCCGCCCGAGCCCGTGAAAGCCGGGTAGACGGTGCGGCTGTCTGCGGGCTGGCCGGCCCGGTCGGCCGGAACCCCGTTTGCGCCCGCGACGTTCCACGGCGTTGCTCCGTCGGCCTGGGTCCAGGTCGCATCGGTCGCGCTCCACGGGCGATTAATCCGGTCGACCGCGAGGGGAACCGGCCCGTTCGGAACGTAGGTGACTCGCACGCTGAGCACGGCGAAGCGGACGGTCGCGCCGGCGGGCAACCGCCCGGCGAGGTCGAAACGCAGCAGGCCGGTCTGGACCGGATGGTCGCCGTCCGCCCGCAAGGACAAGGTATAGCTCCCACCGTACTTCTTGGCGGGATCCCACCCGTTGATGTACGTGTCGGCTCCGGCCGAGTACCCGTCGACGCCCTGCCGCAGGCTCAGCGTTTTCGTGGTGGGCGGCTGCCCGCCTGCGCTCAGCCGAAGGATGAAGGCGCCCTGGGGCACGGTGGCCTGGACCTTGCCGTCGCTCGCGGTGACGAACGTCTGCGAGAAGGAGCCGTCGTCCTTGCCGACCCGTTCGAGGGTGTACGTCCCGGTCGTGGGCAACCCGATGCGCTGGAGATCGAAGGTCAGGGTCACGGGCAGGTTGCGCGGCGCCGCGACGCCCTTTGCGTTCGGGTCCCCGCTCATCGGCTTCAGGTTTTCCACGTTCAGGTCGATGGTGCCGAGGCGCCGGCTGTAGGCTGCGTGCGTCACACGCAGCCAGTGGGCCTCATTCAGGCTGGCCTCCGAAAACCCCGCGGCAATCCAGAAGTGCCCGGCGCCCGGGGGCGTGGTCCAGTCCATGTTGAAATTGAGGTCCTGGGCGCGTCGCCCACGGGGCGGGAGAACTGCGCCAGCCAGTCCAGCTGAGTGTTGGCGAAGTTGGCCCCGTTGATCCGGTCGCCGTGAACGCCCGGGAAGTAGGTCCGCTCGACGTGGTCGGGGCCATATTCGAGCACCCGCCCGTACATGTCCTCCGCGTGACGCGGCAGAACTTTCTCGTCGCCCTCGGGATGCAAGATCCACAGCGGAAGATGCTGGTAGTTAGCGGCCCACTCGACGGGCGAGCGGCGCTGGTATTCGAAGGGGTAGTCGGGCGCCTGCCGGGCCTGGCCGGGAATGTGCGTGGGCTCGACATACGATCCCGTCTCGGCGCGGATCGCGTAGTTGATGGACGGGTTGGGCGTGGCCCCTTTCGGCTCGTCCGTCTGCGTCTCGTCTTCCCATGCCGCCAGGTCGGTCGGCGCGCTGTCAGACACGACCGCTGCGAACTTATCCGCGAAGCGAGCGCCGGCCAGCAGCGCCGTCATGCCGCCCATCGAGTGCCCGACGAGGTAGATGCGCGTGGGGTCGACGTTGTAGTGGGCTTGCATGTAGTTGACGATGTCGAGGACGTCCCACTGTGACGCCCGTGACCCCATGGAGCGGCGGCCGGTGCCCGGCATGGGAATGCCCGTGCCCGGGTCCATGACGAGAAAATCGTTCCATACTTCGCCGTGGAAGTCTGCCGATGCGAGCAGCCAGCCCCGGGCACGCGGCCGCGTCGTGGTAATCCTCCATCGACTCCCAGGCGTTCGAGCCAAAGCCGTGCGCCGAGATCAGCAAGGGGGTGGGTTTCGACCCATCGTACCCCTGCGGCTCCATAATGTCGGTCCAGGTGCCCTCGTTGGCGTACGGGGCAAGTTTGCCGGTGGTGTCGTACCACTGCCAGTTGTTGAAGTACGTGCTGGCGATGGTGGTGAGGCGGTAATGGCGGCCGTCGACGCCCGTGCCCGTCACCTCGATCTGCGCACGGCTGATGCCCCAGCTGTTGTCAGACAGCGCGGGATCAACCTCGATCCGCAGCGTGTTCTTGCCTTGCTTGAGCACGGAGAGGTTCGTGATGGGCCAGCTCTCGGGCTGCTGCCCGCCGTCGAAGCCCCGGCACTGCGGTTCGCCGCCGTGCTTGCCGGTGGCTGCGCCGATCTGCACGCCGTTCACCTTGATCGGCCGGCCGTATGAGCCGCCCGCATTGAACTCGTACCCGACCAGGCGGGCCGCCGTGATCGTACCGGTCCAGTGAAGATAGACGTCCTGCTCGTAGACGTTGGGGTTGGGGCTGCTGAGATAGCCGCTGCCGACCTGGAGACACGCGGCCGCCGAGGACATGGCCGACCCCGAAACGGCCGGCATGGCCAGCACGGATCGCGCCTGCATGGCAGGCAGCAGCGCGGACACACATGCAGCAATGATGAAAAAGACGAGTGCCGCGGCCTGACGGGGCTTTCGATTAACCTGAGCGGCGCCAGTGGAAGTCACCGGCGCATCGGGAACTGCTTGAACGCTCATTTGCTTGGCCCGAGAAAGTATCGCAGACGGCCAGGACCAGGAAGGTTGCCGCGCGACTGGGCTCTCCGCCTTGTAAGTGATGTAGATGGTCTCTGACGAAAGCCCGAGCCGCTCGAGAGCGGAGCGGAGCCAGTCGAGGCCGAAACCATAGCCGGACGACACCGGACCACGGTGCATGGCAGCGACGCAAAAACCTGCAGCCTCAAACTGGGCTCGCCAGTAGCGCCGGGTGAACAGGGTGAACTCGCGCAGGTTGCTGCCCGATGCCCCGTGTGCCGCCGGCCACAGGAGTCGCGCCAGGTACGAGCGCTGGCCGCTCGCCACCTTCGGATTATTGTCCCAGTCGTCAGCGCCCGCCGCGGAGCCTGCCGCAGCGTCCGGCCCGGTCGTGCCCGCCCGGCGCAAGCGGCGGTCCAGCCGGCCGACGATCGCGTTCACGTAGAACCCCAGCACGTGGGTCGTCTTCCAGAACGGCGACGGGACGACATGGATGGCAATGCCGTCGTCCTGCATGACCGTCCGCATCGCCCGCAGCGCCCGGCCGGGATCTGGCAGGTGTTCCAGCATGTTCGACGAGAAGACCAGGTCGAATGTCTGGGGTTCGAACGCCTCGTCCACCCGCTCGGCGTCGCACGTCACAAACGAAACGCGGCCGAGCGACGCCCGCGTCGCCGCGCGCGACCATCGGCCGGTTCGAGCATGGTAGGGGGACGAAAGTCTATCGGACGGTAGTCCGACGCGGTCAGGCGGCAGACGTAAGGCGCCAACAAAGTGCTCTGGAAACCATCCCCCGCGCCAAGCTCAAGGCCACACGCGAAAGCGTCCTCGGGGCACCTTTCAAAGATCATCTGGATCTCGCGGCGCCGCAGCGTGCGCAGATAAGCCAGCCAATCGGCCTTGAGGCCGGCAACGTGACGCTTCAATCCGGGTCTTGAACCTCTGTGGACATCAGGCAGCGCCGCCCGGGTGGCTTCCCATCGCTGTGGCCCGCGCACCACGCGCGGACCAGGCAGTATATCACCACGGGGCGGCGCCTCCAAACTTCAGCGCATTTCCGGCGTGAATTCAGCTACAACACCGCTGATCACGAACGGAAGGTAGATACGCGGCCCCTGAAGCCCGAAACGCAGATCAAGCAGGGCGTTCGGTGCAGCGTAGATGCTATAGCTGTCGGGCGGCTGCGGTTGGCGCCAGCCGTTCGTGTGGCCAAGCTGGATCGTCCACACGCCAGGGGTCAGCGTGTAGATGGTGTACTTGCCGCCCTGGTCCGTCAAGACGCGCTGCTCGGCGCCCGCCGTGGTGGTCTCTGGCAGCGCGACGACCTCAATCCCGGCCAGCCCGCGCTCGCCCGGGTCATCCAGGCCATTGCCGTTCGCATCCTCAAACACCCGCCCGGTGATGCGGCCCATGCTCGGGTCACGAGTGGGCGTAGGCGTTGCCGTGGGCACGGGTGTCGGGGTGTACGTCGCGGTCGCGGTGGGCGTCGGCGACGGCCCCGGTGTATGGGTCGCAGTCGGCGTCTGGAGGGACGCAAGCGCGGCGTCGGCACGCACGGATACGTTGGCGCCGATGATGAGGCCCAGGGGATTGCCCGTCAACGCCTCCATGCCGGCCGGCACGACGAATTCCACGCTGACGAGCCCGGGCTGCACCGTAGCAAATGCATAGTTGCCCTGGTCGTCGGTCCGCGTCCCGACCACGGCCCCGGCTTCCGGGACGAGCCAGATGGACACACCCCTGATGCCCGGCTCGCCCGCATCCCAGCGCGCGTTCCGATTCAGGTCGCTGAAGACGAGCCCCGTGATCTTGCCCGTCGTCGGGGTGGCCGTGGCGGTGCTCGTCGGAGACGCGGTGGCCGTCGGCGTCGCAGTCGGCGTCGCGGTGTCCGTGGGCGTCGCGCTCGGCGTCGAAGTCCGGGTTGGCTCGGGGGCGACCGGGGTGAGCGGCGCACCCGCGTAGTGCCACACCCGCCCGCTCCACTCGACCACGAAAACGTCGTCCATACCGAAAACGTACACGTCCATCAACTCGCTGCTGGCCGGGTTCTGCATTTCAGTCCAGTCCGCGCCGTTGGTGGTCCGGTAGACGACGCCACTGCCGCGGCAGGCGCCGGCCGCGCTGTCAAAGTTGGAGCAGCCGACCGCGTAGCCGTGCGTGGCGTCGAGCATGCGCACCCGGTTGAAGGCCACCCGGGACGGGATGTTGACATTCTGCGTGGACCAGGTCTGGCCGCCGTCGGTCGTCTTGCGCAGCTCGCCCAGCGTGCCGGCCACCCAACACGTGTTAGCGTCCGTGCACGACACGCCGTTGAACGTTGCGCCGTCCGAGCCGACCGAGTGCCGCACCCACGTCACGCCGTCGTCCGTGGAGGAGAGCAGCGCGTCCTGGCTTCCGGCGGCGAAGCAGACGCCCGGCAGCGGGCACGCCAAATCGTTCTGGTCGGTACCGTAGCCCGTGCTCACCTTACCGAACGACGTGCCGTTGGTCGACCGGAGCAGGTTGCCCTTGCTGGTGCCCACCAGCACATGTTCGTCGGTGCCGGTCCATTTGGTCGAAACCATGAAGGTCTGAAGGCCACTCGTGTTGTTGGCGAGATACCAGGTCGATCCGCCATCGTAGGTGTGCAGAACGGTGCCGTTTCTGCCCGCAATCCAGCAGCGCACGCCAGACTTGCAGTCGAGGCCCGCAAACCACGGCGCCTGGCCCACGTCCGTGCGGGTCCACGAGAGCCCGCCGTCCTTTGTCTTCAGGAACGTGCCGATGCCGGTGGTCGAGCCCCAGTCCGCGCCCCCGACGACGTACCCCGTGTTACGGTCCGTGAAATGGATGTCGCGCAAGTAGGTACTGCTGCCCTCGTACGCCTTCTCCCATCCGCTAACCACCGTAATGGGCGTCGGCGTGAAGGTGGCGGTCGCCGTGGCA
This sequence comes from uncultured Chloroflexia bacterium, assembly GCA_963810095.1. Classification (GTDB taxonomy): domain Bacteria; phylum Chloroflexota; class Anaerolineae; order CG2-30-64-16; family CG2-30-64-16; genus JALOOB01. The sequence goes on from CAWEMM010000006.1 coordinate 1,132,049, forward strand.
GTCGGCGTCTGGGTCGGGGTATCGGTGTAAGTCGGCGTTGCGGTGGGCGTGTCGGTTGGCGTCGGCGTCGGCGTCGCCAGCGTGTGGAGCGCAAACGACAGCTCTGTCAGGGTATCGGCCGTGACGGTCGCCGGCGCCGGATTTGCCGGTGAAATCAACTCGCTGTCGGCCGGCACGGCGATCCCGACCTTCCAGTCGCCCGGCGACAAGATGTAGAAGCCGTAATGCCCGTTCTCGTCACTCGTCGCCTGGCTCATCTCCTCGTCGTTCACCGTCAGCAGGCGAAGTGCGATCCCCGGGCGCCCGGGTTCGCCCTCCTGCCGCACCCCGTCCTTGTTCAGGTCCTCGAACACATCGCCCGCGATCATGCCGCTTCCTGTCACGGCGGTGGGCGTCCACGTGGGGGTCGAGGTAGGGGTGGGCGTCGACGTCGACGTAGAGGTCGGCGTGTGGGTGGGCGTGTTGGTGTAGGTCGGCGTTGCCGTTGCGGTTGCCGTCGGGGTGTTGGTCGCGGCCGGCGACGCGGCATAGTGCCAAATCTTGCCGGCGAAGTCGACGACGTAGTAGTCGTCCATGCTGAAGGCCCAGACATCCATGAAGTCTTTGGCCGCCGGCGCGTTGCTGACCCGGTTCCAGGTGGCGCCGTCGTCGGTGCGGTAGATCATGCCCTTGCCCAGGCAGGTATCGGTGTTGGCCGTGTCTACGTTGTCGCAGCCGACCGCATAACCGTGGCTGCTGTCCACCATCGCAACATCCCAGAACATGGAGGTGTTCGTCAAGCCGTTGATGGTGTTGGCGGTCCAACCTGCGCCGCTGTTCTTCGTCGACATGATGTAGGGGCCGGGGCCCTTGCCCGATACCCAGCAGGTGGCGTTGGACGTGCACGAAAGGCCGTACCAACGATAGGCGCCGGGCGAGGTCTGTGCCCAGGTCTGGCCGTCTGTGTCGCTGCGCCAGACGGCGTTCTTGCCCGCGCTGTAGCAGTAGCCTGCCGAGGGACACTCGATATCGTACTGCACGTAGCACATGTACTGGCCCGTCGCGGTGACGGCGGTGAAGTTCTGGCCGTTGGTCGAGCGGAGCCAGTTCGCGGTGTTGCCGGCCGACGTCGCGTCGTAGCAGGTGGTGCCCGAAAGGATAGTCGTGCCACTCCGAGTCCAGCCGGCCGACCACAGGAACTTGGTGTAGCCCGAGTTGTTGGTGAAGTTGGTCCAGGTGGCGCCGCCGTCGGTGGTCCGCTTGATCCGCATAGAGTCGTTACCCGCAACCCAGCAGTTGTTGGCATCCGTACACGTCAGGCCGCGGCCCCAGCCGCCCGTGTTCGGGATGTTGGCGGTGGTCCAGGTCTTGCCGCCGTCGGTGGTCTTGCTGATCGCGACCGGCGAGCCGTGGTCGTTGGCCGCGTTCCAGTCGGTGCCGCCCGCCACGTAACCCACGGCTTTCGAGGGAAAATAGATGGTGTAGTAATAGACACCCGCCGGCGCCTGGTGGACCATCGTCCACGTGCCCTCAGGTGCCGTCGCCTGCTGCGGCGCACCAGTTGCGCGCACCGCACTCGCCAAGGGAGCAGCGTCGCCCCGCGCCGAGGCGACGGCGGAAAGGCCGGCCAGCAAGGCTGCGACTATGAACGGGATTACAAAAACCGCCCGGGGAAAGCGGGGACGGGTAGCGCCAGGTGCGCGCATAGGACTCCTCCGCGTGTGTATGGTCGACGCGATTATGGCAAGGGGGCATGAACGGACGATGAACGGGCGGGTCTGGGGATCGTGAACGTTTCTTCACGTGGTGAGGGCGGGCCGCGGCCCGCCCTCACCCTGGCCCTACTGCATCAGAATGGGCAGGTAGAGGCGAACAATCCGCTGCGTGGGCGTGCTGGTGACCGTCGGGGTCGCAGTCGGCTCGGGCGTGGTGGTCGCAGTCGGCGTTTCGGTCGGCGTCGCGGTCGGCGTCTCCGTCAAAGTCGGGGTGGCCGTCGGCGTTTCCGTCTCGGTGGCGGTCGACGTCGGGGTCGCGGTCGGCGTCTCCGTCGCCGCGGACGGGACGGCGCCGTGCCAGATCTTGCCCGCGAAGTCGACGATGTAGATGTCGTCCATGCTGAAGGCCCAGATATCCATGTAGTCCTTCGCGGCGGGGACGTTGGTCACCGGGTTCCAGGTGGTGCCGTCCTCGGTCTTGTACAGGACGCCCTTGCCCTCGCAGCGATCCGTGCTCATATTCGGGACCGTCTGCTGGGCGCTGCAGCCGACCGCATAACCATGTTTGGGATCGACCATCGCGACATCCCAGAATTGTCCCGTGCTTCCCAGGCCGTTGACCGTGTTCGCGTACCAGTTGGCCCCGCTGTTAGTGGTCGACTTGATGAACGGGGTGTGCCCGGTGATCCAGCAGGTGTTGTTGGAAGTGCACGATGCGCCGTACCACTGCAGTGCGCCCGGCGAGGTCTGAGCCCAGTTCTGGCCGCCGTTCTGGCTGCGCCAGACGTAGGTCTTGCCGACGCTGTAGCAGTAGTTCGCAGACGGGCACTCGATGTCGTACTGCACGTAACACATATAGGTGCCCGGGGTGCCGGGTTCACTGCCCGCGGGCGGGGGCAGCGCCAGCACGCCGCTGAACGTCTGGCCGTTGGTCGAGCGCAGCCAGTTCGCCGTCGCGCCCTTGCCCTCCACCGGATCGGGGTCGTAGCAGGTGGTGCCGGAGAGGATCGTGGTGCCGCTCTTCGTCCACCCCGCCGACCACAGCCACTTGTCATATCCCGAGTAGTTCGTAAAGGGCGTCCAGGTGCTGCCCGCATCCGTGGTCCGCAGCAGGCGGATCGAGTTGTTGCCCGTCACCCAGCAGTTGTTGGCGTCGGTGCACGTGAGGCCGCGCGCCCAGCCGTCGGTGCCGGGAATCGTCGAGGGGGTCCAGGTCTTGCCGCCGTCGGTGGTCTTGGCAATCGCGATCGGCGAACCGTGACCGTTGCTGGTGTTGTTCCAGTCCGGGCCGCCCGTCACGTACCCGACATCTGGTGTGGGGAAGTAGATGGTGTAGTAATACACACCCGCCGGCGCCTGGTGCACCAGCGTCCAGGTCAGATCGCCGGCCGCGGCCGGCGCTGCGGGCGAGGCGACGGGCCCCGCCCCGTTGCTTGCAAATACGCCGACCGCCGGGATGGCCAGCGCGGCAATGATCAAGACCGCAAAGACAACGCGGCCCTTTCCTCGAAACATGGTGCTTCCTCCAAATGGGGTTATCGGGGTGCGGCGTGCGGCCTTGGGCCGCGCGCCGCACCCCTGGAAAGACTACGGCCTGTGGCCGATGAATTTGGCGGGCACGCCGGCCGCGATGCTGTTTTCGGGCACGTCACGGGTGACGACTGCGCCCGCGCCGATCACGGCACCCGCGCCAATGGTCACGCCGTCCAGGACGATCACGCCATAACCCAGCCATGCGCCGTCGCCGATCACGATGTCGCCGCGGGTGTGAAGCGGCTGTTTCGTAATCGGCCGGCCCCGCCGCAATGCCATGCTCGTAGGGGTAAAACGCGCAGGCGGGCGCAATCTGCACGTCGCGGCCGATCCTGATCGCACCCACATACGCGGTGAACTGGCAATTCGGCTGCACGTGTGTGTTCGGTCCGATCTCGACGCAGCCGCCCTGGCCCAACTCGATGATCGTGCCCTTGTACAGGTGCACCCCGTCGCCCAACACGAGCTGCCCGCCGTCGCCCCGATCGAACACCACGACCTCGTCGTCCACGTAACAGTGGTTGCCGAGGCGGAGGTCGCGGCAGGTAATCTGTGCGCGCGGCGAGACATATCCCCGCCGGTTCATCTGTGCCAGCGCCCGCTTGCCCTTATAGCTGGCCGCACCCAGCGATGCCAGCCGCGTGGCCAGCCTGCCGCCGCGGCTCAGCCCACCCCGCGCCAACCAGAATTCGATCCAGCGTCTATGCAGCGACACCGCGGGCCTCCTCCCGGTCAACCACGTCCTGCCTCGGGCGTCTGCTTGCGATACCACTCGACTGATTCTGCAAACGCCGAGCGGAGATCCGACTGTGGCATTCCGAGCTGCGCGACCGCCTTCGCCGGGTTCGCGGCCAGGCTGTCGAGGAGGCCGGTGCTGGCGGGCGCCCGGGGGCCGGGCACCGCGGGGGCCGGTGACCAGGCGCAGAAATGCGGCCTCGTCCAAATTGCCCTGACAGTGCCCCAAAATATAGGTCTCGCCCGCCGCGCCACGCTCGGCCGCCAGGAGATGGCCGGCCGCGATGTCGACCACCGGCGCGTGGTTGATCCCTCCGGGCGGATAGGGCAGCGGCGTGCCTTGCAGCGCGGCCAGGATGCGCCTGCCGCTCGCGGTGGGCCGCCGGTCGCCCGCGCCAACGGGCGCCGTGGGCTTCACCACCACGACCTCGATCCCCGCGTCGCTCCAACTGCGCGCCAGCAACTCGCCCAGGTACTTGCTCCGCACGTAGTGGCTCGACTGGTCCCACAGGTTGAAAGGAGTGCTTTCGTCAGGCAGGGCGGGCGCGGGCGTCCTGCCGACCGTCCCAATCGTGCTGGTGTGGATGAAGCGGCCGACTCCCGCCTCCACGCACGCGGCGAGCAAAGCGCCGGTCGCACGCACGTTTACGGCAGTCATCTCGGCGGCGCGGTCCGGGCCGGCATAGAGCGCAGCGACATGGAAGCAGGCGCGGCATCCTACCAGCGCGTCCCGCCAGCCTGCCGGTGCGGCCAGGTCGCCCGGTACGATCGTGACGGACGGCAGGTCCGCCAGCATCCCCGGGTCGCTGCCCGGTCGCAGAAGCGCCAGCACGTCGGCCCCCGCCTCGATGAGGGCGCGGGCCACGTATCCGCCGATGAAGCCGCTGCCACCGGTTAAGAAAACGCGTGATCCTGCGAGGGGATACGGCCGCGCCTGCTCGGCGAGGGGAACACCCCGCTCGCTCGCATCTGCGCCACGGGGGCGGGCCGGCGTCGGGACCTTATCGCTTTGAGCGCGCGCGCCGGACAAGGTCCGCTTCGCCCGGCTCAGCGCACGACGATACAGCGGCGGTGCGGGCCGGTTCGCCGTGCGCAAGCCCTCGAGCAGGGCAGCCGAGACAGGTTGGCTCGGCCCGTCAAGCGCAAGGCCCGAAAAACTACGGTATGCGTTGGCGTCGATCTGTGCGGAGGCCGGGAGGCGGCCGAGCGCCACCCGGGTCTGCTCGATCGACGCGGCAGACTGGCCCGGCAACCCGGCCATGACGAAGACGCGGCAGCGCAGCTCGAGCTCACGACACCACTCGGCAACCCGCTGCACCTGCGCCAGGTAGCCGGCCGCAGCACTGCTGTCGCGGACCCGGCCGAGCTGCGCCAGGAACGCGCCGTCGCCGCTCTCCATGCCGATCTTGACCGTCGTGCAGCCCGCGCGCTTCATCAGGGCCAGCAGCCCACGGTCGAAATGCTCGGGCCGCGACTCGCACTCCCAGGGCGCTGCCCGTCCGTGCGGCGGCGCCATCCGGCGCAACAGCCCTTCGCAGAGGGCCGCCACCCGTTCCCGGTCCTGGGCAAAGACGACATCGCGAAGGACCAGTCGCGGGAGACCCACGTCGCTTGCCAGCCAGACCCACTCGGCGAGCGTTCGGTCCACCGACTGGCTGCGGGTGACCAGGCCCTGGGCCGGCGCGTACGCGCAGAAACGGCACCCGGCACCACAGCCGCGGCTCGAAAGCAGCGTCGCCATGCCATACGGCTGCCAGGGAACCGCGTCCCAGGCCGGGAACGCGGTTCCGTCCAGGTCGGCCATCAGGTTCCCGGGCAGGTAAGCATCCGGCGCCAGCTCGCCCGCAGCCAGGTTCCCGCGGGCCCCGTCCAGCACTGCGTCGAGCGCGGCGGGCAATGCCAGCTCGGGTTCGCCCAGCAGCACGGCATCGGCAAGGCCCTCCTCGACCCAGCCCGCACTTGCCAGGTGCGCGGACGGACCGGTGAGAAGCAGCTTGGGTGCGCGGCGGCCACGGTACAGCGCGCGCAACAGGCGCAGAAAGTTCAGGTCCGCTTCGGCCGTACCCACCGAGACATGGATCACCAGGATGCTGCCCGGCGTCCCGACGACTTGCCGGGCGAAGGGCGCGGGCAGGCTCCTGGCGCCGTCCAGGCAAATCGCTTCATAGCCGGCCGCCCGTGCTTCAGCCAGGCACGCGGCAATCAGGTGTGGCGGGTAGGCAAAGCCGCCGCTCCCGGGGAGCAGCCCGCCCATCCCCGAGGTGGCCTCGTGGTTGGCCGTCATGTCGGGCAGGGGCGGAGCATTGACGAAGACCAGGCGGGTCGTTTCGGTCATGGGCTATCGACGAAGCGGTAAAGCAGCGCAGCCTGCGACCCCGTGCCGAAGGCGCGCACGTACGCGACCTCTTGGGGTGCGGTGGCGGGATCACTCAGCCCGGCATACTGGGGGCGCAGCCGGTTCAGCTCGGACAGGCTGACGAGGAGCAGAGATGCGTGGCGCGCCCTGCCGTACTCGACCAGTTCATCCCAAGTCGCGTTCGGCGCGGCCACGACAGGTCGCCCCGCGTACAGGGCAACTTCTGTGTTCCGCGTCATCAGGACCGTATCGGGGGCGGTGTTTGCGGCCAGCCATTCTCCCGCGGCCAGATTGGCCCAGGGCATGGCGGCGGCGCCGCTGGCAAGCTGCTGTGGGGCCGCTATCACCGCCAGCACGAGGACCGCGCCTACCGTCAGGGTGGCCGCGAAGCGCGGGGCCCTCCGCGGGGCTTTCGGCCAGGCGGTCAGAAGAGATTCGCCGGCCCATGTCGCGAGGTGAGTCAGCCCGGCCGCGGCCCACAGCATCCCGACGGGCAGCGCGCCCACGAGGAACCGGCTGATGACGAAAAAGGCCCAGAACGATGCCAGCGGCACGAGCGTTGCGACGAGCAGCGCCTCGCCCTTCCAGCGCGATGGCGACCACCCCCGGCCGAACAAGCCGAGCGCGGCCAGCGCCACGATGGCGGGGGTGAAAAGATCCTCGGCGAACAGCGCGTGGACCGTGCGGCGGATGTTCGCCAGCACATCACGCGCGAAACCCCCCGGATCGGCCGCCACCGCATCGCTCAGGCTTTTCTCGAAGCGATCGGGCGAGAGCCACATGATCTCGCTGCCTGCCGAGTCGAGGCGCGACACGGCCCGGTCGTGCGCGGCCTGGTCATTCGCCAGGTACGCGGGCGCAATGTCGAGGATGAGGCCGACCTTGCCGCTCAGCAGCCAGTGTCCCGTGGCCGAGTGGAGGTAAATCACGTAAGGGCTGATCACGAGGAGGCACGCGGCGACGGAGAGCGCCAGCCGGCCCACCGCACGGGGCAGGGCGAGGCGGTGCCTGAGCACGAAGGAGAACGTCCACCCGGCCATGAAGAGACCGAGCACGGCAAAATAGGTCAGTCCCTCGGGGCGCACGAGATAGGACAGGCCGAACCACACCCCGACCGCCGCGTACCAGAGCGTCCGCCGCCGTTCCTGCTGTCCGTAGACCGCCCGGTATACCGCCCACACCCCGCTGAAGACAAACAGCAGGAAGGGCGATTCCGTCATCGTGCTCCAGAGGTAGGGCCACGCGGCCAGCGCGGGGTAGACCGCAACCAGGCCGGCTGCGATAAATCCGGTCCGCCGGCCGTAGATGGCCCGGCCCAAGAGAAAGATCGGGATGCAAAGGAGCGCGCCGGTCACGATGTGGATCGCTGCGGTGGCCCAGGCCGGCGCGAGGCCCAGCTTGAGCAAGGCAGCTGAGACGAGCGGCAGGAAGGGCGGCAGGTGCACGTCCAGGGTGCCCGCCAGCTCGGAATAGCCGCGGCCCCCCACGAGATGGCTCGCGACGAGCAAGTGCCCCGCTTCATCCCAGCGCACCACGCGCGGGGTCAGCCCGTAGGCCAGCCGCAGCAAGGCCGCGGCGCCCACGATCAACCAGAGCGCAAGCCTGTCGCGGCGGCTCATCGCGATGCCTCGCCTCGCTGCTCCGCCGCCCCTGCCACGGCGACGGGAGGCGCCTCGTCCAGGTCTTCGCTCAGCGAGACGGCGGCCTTCGGGGAGAAACCGATGCCCTCACGCCATCCGACGATCAGGCCGGCGATGCCAATGGGCACAATCTCCACCACGTGAAATGCGAGGCTGGCCGCGACCGCGGTCGCAGCCGGGATGCCCCAGAGGCCGAGGACGGCCACCCCGACCAACTCCTGGGTGCCCACGTAGCCGGGAGCGGCCGGCACCGCGGTGCTCAACCCGATCGCGCTGATCGAGAAAGCCGCTGCGGCCGGGCTCAACGTGACGCCAACTGCCCGCATCGCCAGCCAGTATTCCGTGATGCTTGCCATCCAGGCCAGCGCGGTGATGCCTACGACGCGCGCCAGCAGCGCGGGAGAGCGGAGCACTGCCAGCCCGTCGACGAACTTGAGCGTCCAGGCCGCGGGCTTGCCCAGCATGGGGAAACGGGCGGTCAGGCGGTCGAGGATGCGGGCCACCAGCGGCCGTGCGGCCAGCACCAGCCATAGCATGATCAGGCCGGCCGCGAAAACTGCTCCCACAACCCGGCCCGCGGTGATCAGCCACTGGGGCGCACTTTGGGGAAGCAGCGGCATGGTCAGCAGCACCAGGGCGACCGTCGTGAGGCCGTCGATGACGCGCTCGGCCGCCACCGTGGCCAGACCCGCGCTCATCGGAACCCCTCGCGTGCGCAGGATGGCCGCCCGCAGCACCTCGCCCAGGCGCGCGGGCAGGATCAAATTGGCGGCATAACCGAGGACGGAAACGGGCCAAACCTGGCGAAGCGACAGCCGCTTGACAGGCGTAAGGAGCACGGTCCAGCGCCAGGCGCGCAGCGTCATGGCGACGAAGTACATGCCGGCCGAGGCAAAGAGGAGCCACCACTGCGCCTGGGCCAGGGCCTGGCCGACGAGCTTGAGATTGACCTCGCGCAGCAGCAGATAGATCGAGGCTGCACTGACTGCAAGCCCCACGGTCAGCTGCAGCCCTTGCCTGGCACGTGGGCTCAGTCTTCCCACGCCCTAACCCCCCTTCAGGTCGGTGCGCAGGACCTCGGCCGCGTGGTGCCGCGAGAGAACGTCGCCCAACTGGACCTCGAACTGGCGGTAGTGGCGCAGGTGGGCGCGGTGCAGCCGGTAGCGGCTCATAACGCGCAGGGTGCTGAGCCCGTACTCCACGCTGCGCCGGAAGTTCACCGAGGACGCCTCGGCAAAGTAGCGGGTAGGGACGGCAATTTCGCCGATGCGGAATCCGAACGCCACGGCTTGCGCGATCACCTCGGTGTCGAAAACGAAGTCGTCCGAGTTGAGCAGGAAGGGAATGGTCTCGAGCAGCCCCCGGCTGTACGCGCGGAAGCCGCTGTGCATTTCAGAGAGATGCTGGCCCAAGGCCATGTTTTCGACGCCGGTTAAAAAGCGGTTCGACACGTACTTCCAAATGGGCATGCCGCCGGCCAGCGTGTCGCCCCCCAGCAAGCGCGAGCCAAGCATCATGTCTGCCTCGCCGCGCTCGATCGGCGCGATCAATTCGGGGATGCGCGTCGAGTCGTACTGGTAATCGGGGTGCAGCATGACGACGATATCGGCGCCATCGCGCAGCGCTTCGATATAGCAGGTCTTCTGATTACCGCCGTAACCCCGGTTCTGAATGTGGATGACCACCCGCAGCCCGAGTTGGCGCGCAATCTCGACCGTCTCATCCTTGCTCACGTCGTCTACAAGGATCACTTCGTCCACGGTCTGCGGCGGGATATCGTTATAGGTGCGCTCGAGCGTCTTAGCAGCGTTATATGCAGGCATCACGACGACGACTTTGAGCTTCTCCGGCATGCGCGATTCCTCCAATTCCCCACGAGCCCGCCCGGGCGCCTGCACGCCCGGTAGTTCCGCAAGACAAAAAACGATCTACAGCGTGACCTGAAAGAGCGTCGCCAGGTGGGGACCGGCGATCAGCGTGAACATCACCAGGGCAATGCCGGCATTGGCAACCGCCCGGCGCAGCGCAAAGCTGTGCTTGCGTGAGAGCCAGGTCGCTACGAGCACCAGCCCCAGCGCGACGACGAGGTAGACCAGCGCCTCGGGGCGCGTCAGGTAGGCCAGGCCGACGAACAGCCCGCCGATCGCGGCGGGCCACAGCACGGCTTCGTCTACCGCAACGAGCAGGAAATACCAGGCCGCAGCCACCAGCAGCAGGTACATGGGCTCGATCAGCGCGGCCGCGTGGGGAAAGCTGCCGAGCATCACGGGATAAAACACGGTCGCCAGGCCCGCACCCGCGGCGATTGCCTCGCCGCCCATGCGCCGGGCAATGCCGTAGACGGGCGCTACCAGCAGCCCGCCAAACACGACGTACATCAGCACGGTGCTCAAGGTCAGCGCCGCTGTGCCGGTCAGGCCGACGGACGCCATGGCACGCGCTACCAGCCCGGCCAGGGCAGGAAACAGCGGGGTTTGGCTGCCGCTCGTCCACGCATAAAGGGGCTGCTCGCCCCACTGGGCGCGCACCTGGCTGATCCAAAAGATACGTGCAGCAGCAGCCCCGACGAACAGCACGCCGACGGCTGCCGCTCGCTTCACGGTGTAGTTTTTCTGCTGGGTGAGTTCCATTGTATTCACCTTGGGCGAGCGCCCTAAACGACCGGTCGAGGTCCTGCGGAGCAAGCTCGCGGGGGATATGTTTTTACTGGGTTAGCTGGCAAACCTGAACACTGCGACTTCCAGGCCGGGAATACTGTCGACCGTCCGGCTTTGCTCGTGCACGAGGCCCCCGACCCTGGCCGGGAGTTCCGTGGTTTCGAGCGGGCTGATCACAAGCAGCAGACGTCCGCCGGGCGCCAGGTGGGGCCGGGCGCCCTCGGCAATCTCCGCCAGGAAATCGAGCCGCTTGCGCTCGAGCACGGGTTGCGTCACCCGCATGAGCGCGTTGGCCACCATGCCGACCCGCCGCAGCGTGGCCGTGACGAGCCGGCTGCTCTCGGTTTCGTCCGAGCGCATGGGTGGGTTGCATGCGATGATGTCGTACTGCCCCTGCACTGCGCTGTACAGGTCGGATGCGTAAATGTGGGGCGCCACGCCGTTTAGTTCCGCGTTCCGCTTGGCGAGCGCCAATGCCCTGGGACTGACGTCCACCGCATCGACCTGCCAGCCCTTAAGGGCCAGGTAGATGCCGACATACCCGGTGCCTGCGCCCAAATCGAGCGCCCGGCACGTGTTGCAGCCTTTGCCGGTGACCTGGTAGGCCGTCTCGGCCAGCAGACGGGTATCCTCGCGGACGCCGCAAACGCCAATACCGTCGTCAATCCTGATGTTTGCGCTCACGCCCGCTGCTCCACTTCAGAAAGCTCCTGATGCACCGACGTTGCTCGAGACCTCCGCGGTCTGCTGCGAGATCGCGGCCCGGTCGGCTTTCATCGCGTCCAGTTCCTGCCGCAGCAACCCCAACTCCTGAGTCAGCACCTTGATGTGATCCGCGTTATGCGAAACGGTGAGCGACAACTGCAGGACGATCAGCATGAGCGCGATCACCGACAGGGCCAGCAGCAGTGCCGGCGGATAGGCCACGCCGAGAGCGTAGGCCAGCCGGTCGATCACATGGATGAACAAAGGGGCCAGCACCAGCCCCGCGGCGGCCAAGACCCACAAGACCGCGTAGCGTTCCTGGAGCTTACGCGTGCGCATCAGGTTGATCACGAAGGCCAACACGAAGAGGCCCACGATGAACATCGTCGCGCGTGTGCGCGGGTCAATCATCGCGGCATCCTCTCGAGGGGCAGCGCCCGCCGAGGGCTGGCATGCGTGCCCTGCCGCACGAGCACCATGGCAATGGCCAGCCACATCTTGCCGACATAGTAAAAGGGCTTCCAACCGCTGTGCATCGACACGCCCGAGATGCGCTCACGCATCGTGACCGGCACTTCCTGGGTCTTGAACCCGGCGTAGTGCAGCACCAGCAGCGTATCGGCGTCGGGATAGTCTACAGGGTAGTTGTCACGGGCGAAAAATCGCATGGCCTCGGCGTTGAGGGCTTGAAAGCCGGACGTCGGATCGGTCACAGGCCGCCGTGTGACCGCCGAAACAGTCCACGCAAACACCTTCATGCCGATCCGCTTCACCAGCGGCTGGTGGTACATCATGCGGCCTCGAAAGCGGGAACCCACGGCCACGTCGGCCGCGCCGCCAAGCACCACCTCTGCCAGCAGGGGAATGCAGGCCGGGTCGTGCTGGCCGTCCGCATCGACGACGACGCACACGTCATACCCGTGCCGCACCGCGTACATGAAGCCCGTCTGCACGGCGCCACCATAACCCAAGTTGGCCGGCAGGGTGACGACGACCGCCCCCATGCACGCCCGCGACCTCGGCGGTGTCGTCTGTGCTTCCGTCATTGACGACGAGCAGATCGAAGTCTGGAGCGGCGCGATGAACCTCGGGGATGACCCGTGGAAGGTTGGTTGCTTCGTTGTGAGCGGGCATGATGACCAACCGCTTTGCCCGCATCCGATCCTGCCCGGATGACATTATCATACACGACGTCCGAATTTCTCAAAATATGACAAATTCACGAGTAGGAACAATGACGTAGGACTCGGTCAATTGTCCCAGGATGTGTTCGTACAGCAGCTGCTTGGCCGTCCAAGGTTCGGCGAGGAAGCGGTAGGACGCGAGCGCCGGGTCCATGGTTGCGCCGTCCGCCGCCAGGTCGACCACGTCGGCGGCGTGGAGCAGGTAGTTGATGCGCGTGCCCCGCGCCTTACACAGCCCAAAACCCAGGTCAAACAGCCAGCGCCCCGCGGTCAGCACGAAGGTGCTGTGCATGGGCACTCGCAGCAGCGGCGTCGTCGTGACCGGCGCCTCGAGCAGCGGGCCGCCATCCAGCGGATACGGGTGCAGGGGCGAAAAGCCGTAGCCGAAACGGCCGTAATGGGTGGGGTCCACTTCGCCCTTCGACAGCACTCGCTGCGTCGCCCGGAGCATCCCCGCGTAATAAGTCGGTAGCCGGGATGAATCGTAGCAGTAGCCGAGCTCGCCCAGGACTTCGGGCAGCCCGGGATTATAGCTGAAGCCGGGCGCTTTGAACCCCACCGGCGCCTGGCCTGCAGCGTCCGCGATCTTCTCATGCGCTTCGACCACGTCGCTGCGCAGCGCCGTGCGGCTCAGCCACGCGTACCCGTTCCGGTGCTCGGCCAAGTGATTCGCCACCTCGTGCCCGCGGCGCACCATCTCGCGGATCGTCGGGGCCTGCGCGGGTAAATCGCGTCCGCACACGAAGAAGGTCGCCCGCGCCCCGTAGCGATCGAACAGGTCGAGCAGCCGCGGGATGCCCTGCGTGAAGGCTGCCGGCTCCACGCCGGGGGGCGCCTGGCGGCCGATGCTCTCGTAATAAACCCACAGGTCGTCGACGTCGACCTGGATCGTGCCCACCGGCTTCGTCTTGCCCACTGGCTTCGTCGTGCTCCGCGTCGCGCCGGCCCCGCCGTCCGCGCCGCTCATGCTGCGCCGCTCATGCGGCCCCGCGCTCGTCGGGCGCCGTGTTCGCCGAGGCGGGTCCCCGCGACGTGCTGAAATCGATCGTCGGCGCTTCGGCCAGGCGCAGTTCGAGCGGCAGCTCGACATGGAACGAGGTCCCGTGCCCCGCGATCCCGTCGCTTTCGATCCAGATGGCCCCGTTGTGCCGCTCCACGATGTGCCGCGAGATGGCGAGCCCCAGGCCCGTGCCGCGGTACGCCCGGTTTTCGCCGCGATCGACCTGGTAGAAACGGTCGAACACCTTCTCTTGCTCGTCGGGCGGAATGCCGATGCCCGTGTCGTGCACGGTCAGGCGCACGGTTCCGCAGGTCTCACCTGGCGCGCCCGTGCGCCGCGCCCAATGGTGATCTCCCCGTGCTGCGGGGTGAACTTGATCGCGTTTTCCACCAGGTTTGTCAGCACCTGGTCGAGACGCACGCGGTCCCCGTCGATCGTCGGGAGATCGTCCGGAAAGTCGGTGTAGAGGGTCAGGACCCCTTCCTCCGCCAGCGGCGCGAGCTTGGTCGCAACCCCGTGCGCAATGGCCGCCAGCGACACTTCCTCCAGGTTGAGCTTGATCCGGCCCGCCTCCATGCGCGAAAACTCGAGCAGGTCGTCGATCATGCGCTGCAGCACCGTGGTTTGCGTTCGCACGGTCTTGAGGAAGTCCTCCTGCAGTTCGGTCACCGGTCCGGTCTTGCCCATCAGGATGATCTCGACAAACCCCTTGATCGAATGCAGCGGCGTGCGCAGTTCATGGCTGACCACCGACAGGAAGTTCGACTTCATGCGCTCGACTTCCTTTTGGGCGGTGATATCACGCAGCACCGCGACGACGCCGCTCACCTCCTCCGCCGAATCGAGCACAGGCGAAGCCAACGCGCCGTATGTGCGCACCTCGCCGCCCTGCCACCGGCCCTGCCTCCGTGCAAGAGACGGGCTGGGCGGGGTCAGATCCAGCTCGCGAATCTGTTCCTGGCCGGTCGCAAGTGTCTGGGCGAGAAGGTCGGCAAATGCGGGCGCCGAGAGATACGGGTGCAGCGGAACGCCCGCGGGCGGCTCCGCTTCCAGGCCCAGGATGTCGCGCGCGACCGGGTTCATCAGGATGAGCGAGAGGTCGGTGCCCGCCACGACCACGCCGTCGCCAATCCCCGCCAGCACCGCCTCCAACTCGCGCCGTTTCTCGTACGCGTCCTGGTACAGCCGGGCGTTTTCCAGCGCGGTTGCGGCGAAGTAGGCGAAGCTCGTCAGGAGCTGCTCGGACGTGTTCAACGCGGGCGCCGCGCCCGGGCGGACCGCAGTCGAACCGTGCTCCGCCACATAGAGTGCGCCGATCGCATGCCCGCGCGAGACGAGCGCGGTGACGTAATAGGGATTCCCGCCCAGCCGCGCGCCCAGCCCGCCCGCACAATCTGGCGCCACCCTGATCGGCCGGCTGCTGCCGCCCGCGGGCACGCTGAGGTCGTCGCAGGCGTCGAAGGTGGCAGGCTCGTCGGCCGAGGACAACCGGAACGCAGCCGGTTCGCTCATCTCGTCGCTCAGCAGCGCCCCGGCCAGCGCGATGCCGTCGCGGCCCGAGTCCTCCGCACCGCCGCCCGTCCGCCGGTCGGCCTCTTCGCCGTAAGAGGGCTCGAGCAGGGCGACGGCACAGTGGCTGCTGCCGGTCGCACTTGCCAGGCGTTCGACCACCAACTGCAGGGTTTCTTCGGTGCGCAGCGTGGTTGCGAGCGCCTTCGCAACCTCCTGCAGCGCACGCAGCTCGAGGAGGCGATCGCCCAGATCCGTCGCCGTGCGCTGCAGCACTTCGGTCTGCAGCGCCAGCGCGGCCTGCTGCTGAGCCAGCACGCTTTCAAGCGCGGTCGTCTGCCGGGTGCGCCGCGCGAGCTCCATGCCGATCAACACGATGCCGATCAGCCAGACCCAGAGCAGCACGTAGCGGCTGAGGAAAGCCGGGTCGGCCAGGAAGCCGGCGCTGCCCGAAGCCAGCCAGAGCGCGCCGGCGTAGAGCGGCCCAAAGATGAACGGCAGCCAGAGCATGTTGGGCAGGACCGGGGCGAGCGCAACCGCCTTGACCGAGAGCAAGACGAGCAGGATGTAGAGTGCGCTGGCCAGGCCGCCGTCGCGCCAGATCAGCGCGCAGACGAACACCGCGTCGACGGCAAACAGCGCGTAGGCCAGGGCCGCCTGGCCCGTGCTCGCCGCCGGCGCTCGGCCGCCCCTGTCGTCAGCCTTCCCTGCTTCGGCGCGGGCAGCCCTCAGCCAGAAAAATGTCGCCCCGATGGCAACCACCGCATATGCGGCGATGATCAAGGGCCACAAGCCTTGCGATTCCCCCGTCCGCGTCCGATACAGCACCCAAACGCCGAGCGCGAGCAGCGTCCAGCGTGCGGGCACGTCGGTCAGGCGCTGGAGATAGGCCAGCGAAAGAGGGCGGCCCCGTCCTTGGGTTGTGCGTCCTGGCGTCTCGACGGACGCGACGCCAGGAGTGACGGGGAGGCTAAGGCGATCTGGCTGTGCTTGCATCATGAATTTGTCGGGTCCGCGCCGGGGGCGCTTACCGGTCCTCTCGGGTCGGCGCAGGGCCGGACGTTGGAGCGCTCGTCGGCGGCAAGACCTCGGTCGGCCCTGCCTGCGGCGGCGCCGTGGGCTGGGTCTGGACCGGCGCAGTCGGCGGTGCAGCAGGCGGCGTCTCGGTCGGTGGCCTCGACGTTACAGTCGCCCTGCGCGTCGGCGTTGCTGCCGGTAGGGTGGCCGTGGGCGACGCGGTGGCGGTGAAGGTCGGCGAGGCGGTCGCCCTCACGGTTGCGGTGGGCGAGGCGGTCGCGCTCGGTGCCGCTGTCGCTTTCGCCGGCGCAGTAGGCTGCGCACTTGGGCGCGCACTCGTCGGCGCTGCGGTCGCCGGGGCTGCGGGCACTGCGCTCGGCAGGGCCGTGACCGTACTCGTGGGTGTGGCCGTGGGCGTTGCCGGCGTCACGGGCCGCGCCCATACGCCGTCCTCGGTCGTTGCATACAGGGTCGAGCGCGTGCCGGGTTGCACGGCCAGCGACGTGACGTGCTGTGCGCGCGGCGCGCCCAGGTGGGCCCAGGTATCGCCCCGGTCAGGTGTGTGGTAAACCTGGCCCCCGCGGACCGCCGCATAAACACTGTCCCGGATGCCCGGCTCGGCCGCCAGCGACACGCCCTCGCCCGGCAGCCCGCGGGCCTCCCACGCGTCGGCCTTGTCGCCACGGAAGAACAGCATGGGCTCACCCTCTCGGGCCGCGGCGGCCCATTGTGCATCATCCCCAGCCCAAGCCGCCGCAGTCACCGGCTCATCCACCGGGCCGGCCCCATGCCACGACAGGCCACCGTTGTCGCTCACCCACAGTTCCCCATGCTTTGATAGGGCCAGGATATGCTCGGGCGTGTGGGCCTGCACCAACAGTTCGTCGACAAGGTCTTCCGCCCCCGGCCCGACCGGGTTGCCGTCCGCGCTTTCTTGCGGCCACGGTCCCCCCGGCGCCCAGGTCGCGCCGCCGTCGAGGCTGCGCTGGAGCCGCCGGGACCCCGTCGCGATCACGATTGCGGACGGGCCGTCTGCCGAGCCTGCCACCACGGCGAGTACCGGCGCAGGCGACTCGCCCGGCGCGACCTCGACCGGCTGCCACCCGGACCCGCCGTCCTCGCTGTGATACAACTGCCGCGCTTCGGCCGGTCCCGCCAGCGCGTACATCTCCAGCGGCTTCCCCGGCACGTTGCGCCAACTCGCCAGCAGCGGCGCGCCAAAGGCCGAATGTGGCAAGCCCTGGTCGATGCGCTGCCAGGAACCATCTTGCCGCGGCGGGACCGTCGACCCGACGCCAGAGCCCCCCGTGGGTTTGCGCATAGAGCGCGCTCCTGCCGTCTTCCAGCGCAACGGCAGATAGTGCGAGGACCGTCTGGCCCTGCAGCCCGTAGGGCGCCCACTCGCCGCCCGCGGCACCAAACCCGCCCGCGCCCGTCAGGGGCACAAACAGCAGCGGAGACATGAAGAGCGCAGACGCGGCGACCAGGCCCAGCAAGACGGCGTGGGATTTCTGTGCCCGAGTTAGCCAGCGGCGAAATCGCGTCATCTCAGGATCATCGCTCCGGCGTTGGCGCTTCTAGCCGCCTGTTCGCCCCAGAAGTCCACGACGATGCATTCGGCGCCGGGTGCAGCGATGGCCTGTGTCGGCAGCGGGCTCAGAATGCGCCAGCCCGACGGTACATCCACGGTCACAGTCACCGGCCCCGCCATCACGTCCGGCGAACCGGTAGAAACCCGAGGCCTTCGTCCGCCAGGTCTTCTCAGCCCCCGACCCATCCACCAAGCGGACCGTCCAATTCGCCAGCCCTTCTCCGCCCGCAACGTTCAAAACGCTCCCCTGCACACACACGCTCGCCGGTGGCGTCGGGGTGCTGCGCGGGGTGCGGGTTGGGACGACGACGACAGGGGCAGCCGTGGCGGTCGGGACGCTCACTTCTTCGGCCTGCTTGAGCGGCCCTTGCACCTTCAGCGAGCGCGAAGGCACCCAGCCCTCTTTCCCGTCGGCCGTGCAGCACACCCGCAGCCAGGCGCCGTCGGAGCGGCGGCCTGTGATCGAGACGACCGCACCCTCGGCCACCTGGCCGATCTCCGGGAACCCACTCCCCGGCCCCGCTTTTGCGGTGAGCGGTCCCGACAAAACGGTCGCCCACGGCGTGGGTACGGGAGTCAACGTCGGCGTGTTCGGCTGGGTGGGCGAAGCAGTGGGAGTGGCCGCTTGGGCGAGCAGCAGGCCCTGGCGGGCGGCGCCGGTGTCACTCACTGCCAGCGCCTGCGCCCGGCCGAACTGCTCGGAGGCAGCCTGAATGTCGCCTTTCGCGAGAGCATCCCGGCCCTGCGCCACCATCAGGTCATAGAGCCGCGCAGCCGCTTGCCCGCCTGCGTAACCGGGCGCCTCAGACACCAAGGCGACCAGTTGGGTGCTGGCGCGCTCGCTGTCGCCGCGGGCCAGCGCCTGGAGTGCGTCGAGGTAGAGTCCGCCCAGCCGCCGGGCATCCGAGGCGGTGCGGTTGCGCGGGTGAATGGCGAGCGCCTCTCCGAAATAACTCACCGCGGCCTTCACCTCGTCCATGCTGCCGCCTTCGCTCTTCAGCATGGCTTCGCCCGCGTTCAGGTAGCACACGAACAGGAACTCGTTGACGGTCTCGGTACGGTATGACCCGTCCAGGTCGCGTATTTTCTCGAACTGTTCGAGGGCCTGCTCCCACTGCCCGAGATCATAGAGGCGCCCACCGTCCGCGTACAGGCCGGCCAGCCGGCGCCGCTGGCTGACCAGGTCCGACTTGGCACGCGCATCCCGGTAGTTCGGATCGCCGGCCAGTACGTTGGACAGTTCGAGCCCCGCCCGGTCCCAATTCTCTTCGGCGATTGCGGCTTCCGCGGCCGCATAGCCCTGGGCCAATGTTTCCTGCCGCTTTGCGCGCTCCAGGCCGAGCCGTGCTTCCGGGTCATTGGGCGACATCTCGAGCATTTTCTCAAAAGCGACCCGCGCCTTCGTTGTCGCCGGCGGCCAGCCGGGCGGTTCCCCGGTTGTAGAGCGCCTCCGCGGCCCGGTTCCCACGCCACGGCAGGCGGTCGCCGAACGCGACCAGGAGCAGCGCCGCCACGGCAAGGATGCCCAGCGTGACATAGAGCGCTGTCCGTGCGCGCGAAGGCGAGAATCGTGCCCGCCACCCCGCCCGCGTGCCCCGCGTCTCGCCCCCTGGCAGGCCCCCGGCGGGCGCGGCGTTCTGAAGCTGGAGGAACCACCGCACTTCCTCCAGGAGCGCGTCGAGGCCCGGCCGCGACGGCTGGAGTTCCTTGAGCCGGGTAAACCGGTCGAGTGCTTCCTCCCAGTTGCGGTGCTGGTACGCGGCCATACCTTCGTAGTACAGCGCCTCGATCGCATCGGGCGGCGGCACCTGCTCGAAGGTAGGCGCGGCGGCGCCACGCCCACTCCGCGCGGGGCCAAAATCCCGCCGGATGATGCGTGGTCCGGGTTCGCCGCGGCCGAGCGCCGGCTCCTCGCCGGCCTGCTCGCCCCCCGAACCCTGTGGCCCCATTTCACGTTCGGGGCCACCCTCAGGAATCGTCCGAGTTGGCGCCATCTAGCTTCCGGTCAGCCTCCCCAGGCCGGCTTGCCTGCAGGAGTAACGTTCAAGTGCACGCCGTGTCACCTCGCCGGCGCACGTCTGCCCGCCGTTCATTGAGCGGGCTCGTCTGCGCCCCGCGGCTCGAGCGTCTCAGTTTCGACGGCCGCAGCAGGCTCGGCGTCGGCCGCGGCCGCGGCCGCTCCGCCCGCTTGGCGGACAGTGGCGAGGAACAGCGTGCTTCGGTCGATGATCTGGATGCTGTCCACGTAGCTCCAGGTGTTGTATTTGTTGTCGGGGCGGCCGTTCTGCGGCCCGTTGCAGTTGGCAAACACCAGCTCGCCGTGCTTCCCCGCATACTTCTCGAGGTCGAGGTCCATGATCCGCCATCCCGTGTCGTACAACTGGCGGTACTTGCTCGTCGGATTTCCCGTGCGGAACAGGTACGCTGCGGGCTGCCCGTCCTCGACGAACTTCACATCGAGCGTGTCCACGTACGAGTGCAGGTAGTCGCTGTACATCACGTCGTAAGTCAGCACCCGGTACCAGAATCGCAGGGTCGGATGTCGCACCTGCTCCAGGCTCGGAATCGTGATCTGTTGGTGGATCGATCCGCAACCGGCAGGCACCGCGCCCGGCGGGTCGAGGCTGGGCCCATACCTTTCGCTCCCCAGCTGGGCCGCCAGGGTCGACACGCTGCCCGGCCCGGTCGTCCCCACCACGCCCGTGTCGAGCAGGTCGTCTACGCCTCGGCTCCAATCCGGCGGCAAGACCCCGGGGTTATCGAACCCCCCGTTCAACACGGGTTGGACCAGGACGCTCAGGTTCCCGGGCGCAACCTGGCGGTTGCCCGCACGATCGCGGCCGTAGACCCGGAAGAAATACGTGTGTCCGCGCTGTCCCGTGAACTGTGCAGACATCAAGCGCGTCTGCTCGAGCCAGTTCTGCCACGGGCCATCATAGCCGTCGCGGACCTGTACGTCGTAGCTGGCCAGTCCCGAGCCTTCGCGCGGGTCGCCGCCGGTCCAGCTTACGTCAAACTGGGTGCTCGTCACGGGCGGCTGCGGCCCTGAGAAGCTCGTCTGGGGTGGCGTCTGGTCGATCGCCACCTCAAACACATGCGCAATTTCGGCATTGCCTGCCCGGTCTTCCGCCCAAATGCGCACCGTGTGCCGGCCGTCGGTCGAGACCACGAGGGTCGATGCGGTCTTCAGCGTGTTGGGTGGAAAGTGAGCCGGGGCCGAGGACTGCACGGGGCCGTTGTCGATTTGGTAGTGGATCGCGAGCAGGCCAGATGCAGCGTCGGCAGCAGACATGTCGAAGGTCACCGGTTCGACATACCAGCCGTTCAACCCTGAAGCGGCCGTAGGTGTAATGACAGTTACAGGTGGGGTGCCATCGTACCATACGCTGTCGCTGATCGCAACCGCCGTCGCAGCGTTTGTGTTGCCTGCTCCGTCGCGTAGCCACAGGTAGGCCGAGTGGCGGCCCTCGCCAGGCGCCTTCACGCCGTTGATTTCGGTGGAACCCTCGTAGAACGTGCCGTCAGCGCCGCTGGTGGGCGGGGCGTCGAACTTGACATACGCGCCGCCGATCCCCGATTGGTCCCCCATGCTGGGCCACTCGAAGTGGAAGCTGTTGAAGCGGGTCCAGCCCTGCGGCGATACCAGTACGGCCGTGGGCGCGGGCGGCGCCGTGAAGTCGAGGCGCACCGTGTATTGCTGCGGCGCCTCGACGTTGCCGGCAACGTCTTCAGCGTAGTAGTCGAGAACATGCTTGTCGGCCTGCGTCACGGGAATAGTGACGGTGTTCTTCGTCACCACCTGCCACGCGCCGCCATCCAGCCGGTAGTGCACCGCCGCGACCCCCGAAGCGCCATCCGTCGCGGTCAGCACGACCGAAACGGGCGAGAGCCACCAGCCGCCCACCCCTTGCTGCCCTTGCACCTGCACGCCGGTTACGGGCGCGGTCGCGTCGTAGCGCAGGACGGGGCTGCTCGACGAGGGCGCGAGCCCCGGGGGCCGTCTTCTGGTCCGCATTCCCCGCCGCATCGCGCAGCCACAGGTACAGGCGATACGCGCCTTCAGCCGGGACCGCCAGGCCGTCGATCCGCTGGGTCTGCGAGATCACAAGCCCGTCTTTCGGGCCGGCCGGCGCACCGCCGCCCGATAGGTCGCCCAGCTTGACGTACGCGCCCGTCACGCCGCTGAGGTCGTTGGGGCTCGTCCATTGGACATTGAAGGAGTTCGTGCGGCTCCAGCCGGCGGGCGCCGCGCTGAACCCGGCAGGCCCGGCCGGCGCAGCCGTGTCGAGCTTCACCTGGGTGACCGTCGTGGCCCCCACGTTTCCCGCCGCATCGGTGGCATAGTAGGCCAGGTCGTAGACGCCGTCGCCCGCGAGCGGGAACTGCGTCCCTGTCTGCCAGGCGCCGCCGTTGATCTTGTAGCGCGTGGTGGCGATCCCCGCACCGTTGTCCTGGGGCAGCAACCGGACCGTGACATTCGAGACGTGCCAGCCGTTCTCGCCCACAGTCCCGTCGACAGCCTGCCCCGTGACGGGAGGCGTCGCATCGACGTGTGCTTCCACCGCAACCAGTTTCGACCGGTTGCCGGCCGCGTCCTGCCCGTAATACTCGATGCGATACGAGCCTTCGGCGGCGAGGGTGAACGTTGCCGGGGCCGACAGCGGGCCCTCTTGCCAGGGTCCGTCGTTGAGGCGGTAATAGCCCCGGGGCCCACCTGAGGTCGTGTCGACGACCGACAGGGTGTAGGTCACGGCGGCCGTGTACCAGCCGGTAGAGTTGGGAAGGCGGTCCGCTTGCAGGGTTGTGGTGGGCGCGGTCTTGTCGACGCCAAAGGCGAAGACCTTGTCCGGCTGCTCCAGGTTCCCTGCCCTATCGTGTGCACGATAGCGCAGCTGGTGCGGCCCTTCTGTGCTGACCGTCAGCAGCTTTGGCGCGGGGGTCCAGGGCGAAGTGTCGAGTTGGTAGTCCACTGCGGGCGGATAGGCCGGCTCTACGGGGAGGTCGGTGACGGTGAAGCTCATGGCGACGCTGCCCGTGTACCATCCCGTAGCCGGCAGTGTCGGCGTAAAGATCGAGGAACTGACCGGCAGCGTGCCGTCGTACCAGAACACGTTCGGATCGCCCATGGGGTATTCCGAATTTACGTTGCCGGCCGCATCGACGAGCCAGACATAGAGATCGTGGACGCCGTCCCCGGGGACGTGAATATCGGTAATGGTGTTGCTCGTCTTAACGTACGTCCCGTCCGTGGCCGACGTCGGGGGCGTGTTGAGCTTATAGTAGGCGGCGGCAATGCCTGACAGGTCGGTCGGGTTGCGCCACGTTTCGGAGAAGCTGTTGACGTTGGTCCACTGGCGGGCAGGCGAGCCAACGGGACGGGTGGGTTGGTCTGGGGCGGTCGTATCCCAGTAGACCGTAGTGCTGGTGGCGCTTGCCGGGTTCGCCCGGCCCAGCTTGTCCTGCAGCCACACGTAAACCGGATGCGCGCCGTCGTCGACCCCCGGCGTGCCGGGCGTAATCCCTGCGATGCTGGTGGACGTCATCACGAACGTGCCGTCCGTAGGGGAAGTAGGGGCCGAGCCCACCTTGTACCAGGCGCCGGCAATGCCGGCCGCATCCCACGGATTGGTCCACGAGACTGTGAAGCTGCCCGCGTTCGTCCAGCCTTGCGGGTTGGCCGTCAGGTTCTCGGGGGCTGCCGGCGCCGAGCCGTCGACGCGCAACAGGTAGGGCAAGCTGACGGACTCCGCGCCGCCCGTCTCGACGGTGCGAAAGCGAATGTAATTAAGGCTGGCGGAGTCAGGCAGGGCAAGGCCCGCCACCACGATGTTGTGGGTGGTGGAAACCGGAATGCCCACCGTCAGCCCATCCGTCGACCACGCGCCCCAGGTCGCGCCGCCGTCTTTGCTCAGGGCGTAGGCGTCGGTCAGCGGCTCCAGGCCCGCAGGGGAGGTGGCCTGAATGGCACTGGTGAAGGGCACGGCCGTCACCCAATCGGCGGGAGCGAAGGCGCCCCACGTGACCGCCTGCGCCGCACGTGCCGCGCCACCGTGGCCGCCTTCGGGCACGGAAGCCAGGACCCCGGGGGCCGGGGCCGCCAGAATGAGCAAGAACACGAACGCGGCGATCAGGCGCCGCAGTCTCGGTGTGAAAGGGTTGAACTGGGGACCGCCGGCGGTGCGCAGCCCGGTGAAGCGCGGCCGAATCGGGGCCGCCGGCGTTATCGCTCAGTACGGGGGACATACTCTTGCTACCTCAACTGCAGCAGCACGGGCATGCGGCACGCCGGCAGACGCTCGCGGTGGCCGGCAGTGCCACTCAGGCGCTGACTTCGAACTTATACCCCAGGCCGCGCGCGGTGGTAATGTAGTGAGGATCGTCGGGGTTGGGTTCCAGCTTGGAGCGCAGCCTGCGGATGTAGACCGCAACCTGGTTGGAGTAACCCTCGTAGTCGTAGCCCCACACCGTGCTGAGCAGCTGTTCATGCGTCAACACGCGGCCATTATTACGCATTAAGGTGTGCAACAGGCGAAACTCGATCGGCGTGAGTTCGACCGCCCGGCCGTTTGGCAGTGTCACGGTGTTGTTCACCGGATCCAGGCGAAACCCCTCGACGCTCAACTGGCTCTGAGGCTCGCCAAAGGTAAAGGCCTCGGCCCGCCGCAGCACGGCTCGCACACGGGCGAGCAGTTCCGAAGGCTCAAATGGCTTGGCCAGGTAATCATCCGCGCCCAGGTCCAGCCCGAATACCCGGTCGCTGGTTTCACCCTTCGCAGAAAGAATCAGGATGGGGAGGTTGGTTGTCCGTCGCAGGTTGCGAGTGACTTCCCACCCGTCCATGCCCGGCATCATCACATCCAACACCAGCAGGTCGGGCGCCTTCTCGTCGATCATACGCAGCGCTTCGTGCCCGTTGTCTGCCGTGTATACCGTGTACCCTTCCTCGCGCAACAGAAACGCCGTCATCTTCAAGCTCGGACGGTCGTCGTCAACGATCAGGATCCGCATAGCCCCTGGTCTCTCCTCGGCCGCATGGTGCCTGGGCGGCCGGTGTCCTCGTGGAGATTCATCATAACATAAAGTGCGAGGAACCACAAAAGCCTTGCGGCTGTCGCCGTGTCTCGCAAAGATAGTTTCGGCCATCGGTCCTGTCGTCGTTCCTTTCTGGGCTTCGGCATCACCATACCGGCGCCGCATGAAAGGAGGATGAAGGATACCCGGACGAGATTGACAGTCTTTTCACATGCCCGGCCGCGCCACGGCCCGGCGCAGGTGGACCTATCCCGCGGCGAGGGCCTGCCCCAAGTCTTCGACGATGTCGCGCGGGTCTTCGATCCCAACCGAGAGGCGGACGAGCCCGTCGCCGATTCCAATCTGCGCCCGCATCTCGGGGGCAAGCGCCCTGTGCGAAGACATGGCCGGATAGAGCGTCAGCGTATAGACGTCGCCCAACGTGGTCGCGGGCTGGATAAGCTTCAGCCCTTCCATAAAACGAAAGACCTCGGCGCGACCGGCCCCGGCCAGGTCGAAGCTGACCATCGCACCGTAGAGCGCCTCGCCCGCGGGCGAGGTGGCGAAGAGCGCCGCGGCCAACCCGTGCTGCGGATGCGTCTTCAGCCCCGGGTAGTTGACCTGCGCCACTTGCGGCTGCGCGGCCAGCCAGTCGGCCACGATGGCCGCGTTCCGGCACTGGCGCTCCACCCGCAGCGGCAGCGTCTTGAGCCCGCGGTGTGCCAGCCACGCCTCCTGCGGCGCCAGGTTGGCGCCCAGCAGCTTATTCAGCTCGTTCAGCGCCTGTCGTTCGGCCCGGCTGCCCACCACGACGACCCCGCCCAGCACGTCGCCGTGCCCGCCCAGGTACTTCGTGGCGCTGTGCACGACGAAATCCGCGCCCATCGCCAGCGGCCGGCACAGCACGGGCGTCGCAAAGGTATTGTCGACGATGAACTTTGCTCCGGCTTCGTGGCTCAGCCGCGCCAGCGCAGGCAAGTCGGCCACCTTCAGCAGCGGGTTCGACACGGTTTCGGCCAGCAGCGCGACGGGGTGCAGCTCGGCCAGTGCGGCGGCAACCGCGTTCAGGTCCGCAACGTCTACGAACCGAACCGTGACGCCTTGGGTCGCAAGGATGCGGTTGAGCAAGGCATAGGTCGCGCCATAGACGTCGTGTGCGGCAACGACCGCAGTTCCCGCCCGGGCGCCCGCCGCCAGCAGCGCGGCGTGAATGGCAGCCATCCCCGAGCCATACGCCAACGCGGCCTCACCGCCTTCGAGCGCGGCCGTCGCCGCCTCGAACGCTGCGACCGTCGGGTTTCCATAGCGGGTATAGACCGGGTTGTCCGAACTGCCGGCAAAGACCGCGTCCAGGTCTTCGGTGTCCTCGTAGGTGTAGCCGACGCTGTGATGCACGGGCGTTACCACCGGCTGATAGCTGTGCCCCGCGTCCAGACCGGTGAGGGGCGTCGTCTTTGTCGCGCGCTCGCCCGCGTGAACTGCCAACGTATAAATCGAATCCTCGGCCATGCACTTATCTCCTGAAGAGCGCCCTGCCTCGAGTGGCGCCGTTTCGCCCCATTCTAACGCAACTCTAACGCTTCATTTGCATCTTACTAACGCTAAAGGTTAAATCTAGCTTCGCGCAATTCTGGCGATTAACGGATCCTCGTGCGGCGAGCAGTCGCCCGCGGGACCGGCCGATCAGGAGGCTACACGATGACTGACGAACCCCGTACGGCAGAGAGTGCCGGGACCGGCGCGCCCCAGACGATGGAGTTCCGCGCCGAAGTCCAGCAGCTGCTCAATATTCTGGCCCATTCGCTCTACACCGAGCGCGAGATCTTCCTGCGCGAGCTCATTTCGAACGCATCCGACGCACTGCACCGCGTGCAATTCGAGATGCTCACGAATCGCGACGTGCTCGACCCGGAGGCGGAGCTGGCAATCCGCATCGAGTCGGACCCGGTCGCGCACACGCTCACGATCTCAGACACCGGCATCGGCATGACGCGCGACGAGCTGATCGAGAACCTGGGCACCATCGCACACTCGGGCGCGCTGGCCTTCATGCAGAAGATCGGCGAAGGGCAGAAGCCCGTCGATATTATCGGCCAGTTTGGCGTCGGCTTTTATTCGGTGTTCATGGCCGCCGACGAAGTCGTGGTCACGACGCGCTCCTACCGGCCCGGGTCTGAAGCCTGGCGCTGGACCTCGCACGGCGGCAGCCGCTTCACGCTGGAGCCCGCCGAGAAGGAAAACCGCGGGACCGAAGTCCTGATCAAGCTGAAGGAGGACGCGCAGGACTTCGCCGACTTCATGGCGGCTCGAGAACATCATCCGCCGCCATTCGAACTACGTCTCGTTCCCGATCTACCTGAAGGGCGAGGTCGTCAATCAGCGCACCGCCCTGTGGCGCACGCCCGCCCGCGACGTCAAGCCGGAAGAGTACGACGAGTTCTACCGCCAGCTCACGCTCGATCCCGAGCCGCCGCTGCTGCACACCCACATCATCACCGACGCGCCCGTCGAGATCCGTGCGGTCCTCTTCGTGCCGCGCAAGGTCGACCGCGGCGTCCTGAGCCTGCGGTCGGATTACGGCCTGCGCCTCTACTCGCGCAAGGTGCTCATCCAGGAGCACAACAAGGAGCTGCTTCCTGAGTACCTGCGCTTCGTCGAGGGCGTGGTCGACTCGGAGGACATCCCCCTGAACGTCTCGCGCGAAACCGTGCAGAGCAACCGGGTCCTGCGAGCGATGCAAAAGGTGCTGGCAGGCCGGGTGGTCAAGGTGCTCAACGAGCTGGCAGCCGAGAAGCCGGAGGAGTACGAGGCCTTCTGGAACGAAATGGGGGTGTTCATCAAGCAAGGCGTGGCCATGGGTGCGGGCGAAAAAGACGAGCTCCTCACGCTGCTCCGCTTCACCTCGACGCGCTCCGAGGGCAAGCCGGTCGCGCTGGTCGACTACGCGGGCCGGATGGCCGAGGGACAGGACGAGATCTACTACCTGCTCGGCAGCGATCCGCTCTCCGTCGCGGCCAGCCCCCACCTGGACCCCTTCAAGGCGCGCGGGCTGGAGGTGCTGCTGCTGGCAGACCCATTCGACGGGTACATGATGCAGAGCGTGCACGAGTTCCAGGGGAAGAAGCTGCACAACGTGGACGACCCGGGGCTGACGCTGCCGGGCGAGGCCCCGACGCAGGCGGAAGAGTCGGAACCCGTGACCGACGCGGACTGGGCCGCGGTGGTGGCGCGGTTCAAGACCGTGCTGGCCGATCGGGTGACCGAGGTGCGCGAGTCACAGCTGCTGACCGGCAGCCCCGCGCGCCTGGTCTCGACCAACACGGGCTTCGAGCGCGAGATGCAGCGCGTGCGCCGGCTCGTCGAGGACGACTACAAGGCGCCGCCCAAGATCCTCGAGCTCAACCGCCGCCATCCGTTGGTGCGGAACCTGGCCGCCCGGATTGCGGCGGAGCCGGCGGCGCCTGTCATCGACCCTGCCATCGAGCTGCTATTCGACAACCTGTTGCTGCAGGAGGGCCTGCACCCGAACCCGGCCGGCATGGCGCCGCGCATCCAGATGATGCTGGAGCGTGCGACGCGGTAGGGCCGAACTGATCTAACCGCAAAGTCACAAAGACTCGAAGGCTACCAGATTGTTTAAGCGTCTTCGTGGGCCTTCGTGTCCTGGTGTCTTTGTGGTTAGCGCCAACCCACGTTATGCGACCGCCCGCCGCAGCCGCGCCACCTGCGCGGCGTGTTCGGCCGCGCCCGGCGCGCCCGTTTCCTGTTCGTACTCCACCGCCACCTGCATGACCTCAGCCGCCCGGCCCAGCTGGCCGGCGCGCTGCAGCAGCATCCCCAGCATCCACGAGTGGCGCGCCCGGCTGGCCCGGTCGCCCAGCTCGCCGTAGATTTCCACGGCCTGGCTGTACGCATCCACCGCCCGCCGCGTTTCCTCGATCTCCATCAGCGCCAGCCCCAGGTTCGCCAGCCGGTTGGCTTCCTTGCGCCGTTCGCCCAGCGCCCGGCTGATCGACACAGCCTGGCGGTAGCAGTCGACTGCGGCTTGCATGTTATTCATTTCCGCGTGCGCGTTGCCCAGGTTGTTGAGGGTGTTCCCCTCCAACGCTCGGTCGCGGGTCTCCCGGCTCACTTCCAGCGCCTTCGTGTAGAAGTCCAGGGCATCCTTCGGCATCCCGAGCTGGGCCGACGCATTGCCCAGGCTGTTCAGCAGCCCCGCCTCGGTGCGCCTGTCGCCCACCGCCCGGCACAGGAACAACGCCTGCCGGTAGCAAACCATCGCTTGCGCGTGGTCCCCCATGTCAGC
Organism: uncultured Chloroflexia bacterium; assembly: GCA_963810095.1. Lineage (GTDB taxonomy): Bacteria > Chloroflexota > Anaerolineae > CG2-30-64-16 > CG2-30-64-16 > JALOOB01. The sequence goes on from CAWEMM010000006.1 coordinate 1,160,987, forward strand.
GTAGGCATCGCCGAGCGTGCGCAAGACCGGCGCCCGGTTGGGCCAGGATACAACGGCCCTGGCGGCGATCATTGCGTGCTCGCCGTAGTGAATCGCCTGCTTCGTGTCACCCGCACTCGCATACAACATGGCCAGCTTGCCCGAGAGGTCGGCTTCGGCCGGATGATCTCCGCGCTGCAGGGCCAGCTCGAGCGCCTCGTTGTACGTCCGCAGAGCGTCGTCCGGCCGGGCGTTGCCGGCGTAGACGTCGCCGAGCCGCTGCATGACTTCCGCCCGGCCGTCCTTGTCGCCTGCTGCGTCGAGCAGCCCGAGGGCAGCCTCGTACGTGGTCGCAGCTTCCTCGCCCTTGCCCGATCCCGCGCACGCTGCGGCCAACGTGCGCAGCACTGCAACCTCGTTTTGCCCGTCGCCCAGGTCCCGCAGCAGCGCGACCGCCGCCCTGTACCCTTCGACCGCCTGGTTCGCTTCGCCCGCGGCCATCCACGCATCGCTCTGCGCAATCAGGATCTTCGCCTCGGTGGCCGGCTCGTGCCGTTCCCGGCTCAGGGCCAGCGCGCTACGGTAGCAGTCGGCCGCCCGCCGCGGCTCGTGCAGCCGGCTCGCCACGGGCGCCAGGCCCAACAGCAGGGCCAGCTCAGCCCCCTTGTCGCCAAGCTCGCGGGCCACGGCCAACCCCTGGTCGTAGTGCCGGGCGGCTTCGACGTTCTCGCCCATGGCGGCCTCGGCATCGGCCAGCCGGCGGAGCACGATCAGCTCGCGCGGCTTGTCGTCCACCTGGCGCAGGAGGATGAGCGCCCAGCGGTCGTTTTCCACGGCGGCCACAGTGTCTCCCAGGGCAATGCTCAAGCTGGCGAGCCCATAGCGTGCTTCCGCCTGCGCAGCCCGGTCGCCCAGTTCCTCGGCGAGCCGCAGCGCACGGGCATACCCGGCCACGGCCGCCGCGGGATCGACCGGTGCGTCGCGTTCGGCCAGGGCCAGCCGCGCGGCCAGCTCGCCTGCCCGGTCGCCACATTCGCTGCTGACGGCCAGCGCGACCGGCATCGAAGCGAGGGCCAGCTCGCGCTGTTCGTTCGTGGCCGCGGCCGGATAGAGCCGGAGCGCCGCGGCCGCCTCACTCTGCTGGTCGCCGAGCGAGCGGGCCAGGGGCAGCGCATCTTCCAGGTACGCGGCCGAGGATGCGGCCCGCCCCGTCTCCCCGTCGCCCAGAAGCGAAGCCAGCGCCATCAGGGCGGCCAGTTCCGCCGGCCCATCCCCGAGCTCCCGGCTCAGCGGCAGTGCGGCCCGATAGTGGTTCGTCGCGGCCGGCAGCTTGCCGGCGGCCTGTGCGCTCCGGCCCAGCCCGACGAGCGCCGCCAGCTCGTGCACCCGGTCCTGCACGCTGCGCGCCAGCGCGAGCGCTTTCCGATAGGCTTCGGCGCAGCGGGGGATGGAGCCGAGCGCCGCCTGGACCTGTGCGAGGCCGAGCCATCCTTCGAGTTCCTCGCCGGGCAGGCCGCGTGCATGCGCGAGTTCGATCCCGGCACGGTAGGTGTCTGCCGCCGCGGGGGCGTTTCCCAGTTGGAACTGGGTGGCGGCGAGCGAGAACTGCACCCCCGTCACCTCGCGCACGTCGCCCGCGTCGAGCAGTGTGTCGAGGGCTGCGCGGTACGCTTCCGCAGCTGCTTCCAGGTCGCCTGCCGCCACATCGAGCTTGGCCAGCCCGGCCCGTGCCAGCCCCGCCCCGCGCTTTTCGCCGGCTTCCTCACCCGCGGCCAGGGCGTCGACGAACCGGCGCCGCGCGAGCCCGTCCTCGCCGCCGGCCGCAGCCCCGGCCCCGAGCGCCAGAGACGACCAGCACACGACACGCCCGTCTCCTGCCGCCCGGCCCGCCTGCAGGGCCGCTTCGTAGGTCTCCCACCCCCGTTCACGCTCGCCCGTTCCGGCGTAGACTGCCGCCAGCCCCATGAGCGCGTTCGCCTCGACCCCCGTATCTCCTGCGCTGCGGGCCAGCCCCAGGGCCCGCTCGTGCTCGGCCGTTGCATTGGCGAAGTTGCCCGCCGCCAACTCCAGCGCGCCCAGCAGGTTGTGAGCCTGGCCTTCCAAGGCAGGGGCAGCCGGGCTCAGGCCGGCGGAAATCGCGATCACCTGCTCCAGGCAGGCTCGCCCCGGTTCCGCTTCGCCCCCAGCCAGGTGCGCCTGGCCCCACGCCAGCAGCGCCGCAGCTTCGCCGGCCCGGTCCCCCTGGTCGGCCAACAGCCCCCACGCCTCCTGGTATGCGCGCACCGCTTCCGCATACGCGGCGGCCCGGTGTTGGTTGCGGCCCACGCCGAACAGGGCCGCGGCCATGTGCTCGCGATCGTCCATCGCCCGGCAGGCCTGCACCCACTCCTCGTATGACCGGATTGCGCCGGGGATGTCATTGCTCGCTTCGGCAGCTTCGGCCAGCAGGCGCAGCGCGGCCGCTTCACGGCGGCGGTCGTTGCTCGACCGCGCCAACGCCCGGGCTTCTTCGTAGCATGGCTTTGCCTCGTCGGGCAGCCCGCGGGCCGCCAGCGTCTCGCCGCGGCGCACCAGGACGTCGGCCGTTGTCGCGGAGTCGCCGGCCGCCCGGAGCAGCGGCAGCGCCTGCTGGTAAGCCAGCTCCGCCTGCCCCAGGTGCCCCTGCACACGCTGAGCCTCTGCCACCCGCAGCAGGGCCGCGCCTTCGATGTCCGCCCGCCTGTTCAGTTGGGCGAGTGTAAGGGCCTGCTCCGCCGCCTCTGAAGCGCCGGCAATGCGGCCGCCGTCTGACAAAGCCGCCGCCAGCCCCAAGAGGGCGTTCATTTCGGTCTCGGGCTGCCACAGCAACCGGGCAGCCGGCAGCGCCTGCTCGAAATACGCCGCCGCGCAGGCCGCTTCGCCCGCGGCCACGCATGCCTCGCCCAGGCGCGTCAGGAGCAGCAGTTCGCGCGGCCCGTCGGCAGCTTCTCGTGCGGCGGCCAGGGCCTCGCCATAACTCTCGATCGCGGCCCGCGGCCGCCGGGCGGCCATCTGCGCCTCGCCCAGGTGTATGAGCAAGCTGAGCGCCTCGGGATTGTTTCCCGACAGGCGGGCGGCTGCCGACGGCAGCGGCATATGCGTCGCACGCCTCGGCCGGCTGTCCGCCGGCGAGCGCCAGCCCGCCAAGCGACCGGTACGCGGCGACAGCCGTCCCGTGATCGCCCTGCGCGGCAGACAGCGGCGCGGCCACCCGATACTCGGCGGCGGCGTCGACCCCGCGCCCGGTCCGTTCGTACCCGCGCGCGAGCTCCAGGTGGACATCGCGCTCTGCGGCCGGGTCGCCGGCCAGGTGGACCGGCTCGACCGCCCGGGCCAGGCTCGCCAGCGCCTCGGCGTCCTCGCCCATCTTCGCCTGCACGAGCGCAAGTGCGCAGAGCACCATGGCTTCGGCGCCCGCATCGCCGACCGCCCGGGCCTGCTCGAGCGCCAGATCGTACTCGCGCTCGGCCGCGGCCAGCCGGCCCTGGCGCTGATTCAGTTCCGCCAGCTCGAAATGCAGCGCGCCCGACGCCCCCCGGTCGCCCGCAGCGTCGACCAACGGCAGCGCCGCGGCGTAGTGTGCGGCCGCGGCCTCCAACTCGCCGCGCTCCGCCGCGGCGTCGCCCAGGTGCTGCAGCAGCGCCGCCTCGACCGACCGGTCGCCGAGCGCTTGAGCGAGGGCCAAGGCGGCAGAATAGGCCGCCTCGGCCGCGTCGAACTGGGTTGCGGCATCGTGGGCAGCCCCCAGGTGCAGCAGGGCTGCGAGTTCCTCCGCCCGGTCCCCACGTTCACGGCTGGCCGCGAGCGCAACGTCGGCGTACTGCAGCGCATCGTCGGTCCGCCCGGCTTGCCGCTCCAGGTCGGCGAGGCGAAGGACCAGGTCGAGACGCGCGCCGGCAGCCCCTCCATGCACGGACGCAGAACGGCCCTCCGCGGCCGCGCTTTCTGAGAGCTGGAGCGCCCCGCGCAGGAAGGTGATTGCTTCGTCGAGTTGGCCCTTCGCCCGGTGGCAGTCCGCCAGGCTGGTTAGGAGATCGCGCTCCACATCCGGGTGCCGCAGCGCCCGGCTCAGCTGCAGGGCCGCTTCAAAACAAGCCGCTGCCAGGTCAGGACGCTCCGTAGCGACGTGAAGGTCGCCCAGTTTGCGCAATGTGTCCAGCTCGATCTCGGCCTGGCCCAGTTCGCCGCGCGATCGGCAGCGCGCTCTCCAGACATTCGAGGCCAATGCCGCACAGCCCCAGTTCCAGGTAGGCCCGCGCCAGGTCCCCGAGCACCTGCAGTTCGACCGGCCGCGTGCCCCCGGCGCGGGCAAGGGGCAAAGCTGCCCCCAGGTCGACCAGCATCGCCTCCCAATCGCCGGCGTCACCATGCGCCCCGGCGACAACCCGCAGCGCGCGCAACTCCGCGTCCCGATCGCCCAGGCGCCGTGCCAGGGGCAAAGCCGACTCGGCCGCGAGCGCGGCTGCGGCCGCCTGGCCCGCGGCTGCGAGCGCGTCGGAGAGTAAGCACCGGGCCCGCAGCTCGGTCGCCTCGTCGCTATCGGTCATGGCGACCGCGAGCGCCCCTTCGAGCGTGCCGAGCGCATCCTCGCACTGCTCCGCCTCCAGATAGGCACGCCCGAGCCCGCACAGGATCGGGCCCTCGCGCCGGGTAACTCCCACGTCGCGTGCCAGCTTCAGGGCCGCGGTATAGTGTGCGATGGCTTCGCCCGGCGCCGTGTCCACGCACACGTCGCCCAGTTCGCCCATCAACTCGGCCTCGAGACGTGTGTCGTCGACCCGCTCGGCCAGCAGCACGGCCCGGCGGTAAGCTTCAGCCGCAGGGCCGGCCGCGCCATAACGCCCGGCGGGCAGCGAACCCTCCAACCGTGCGACCCGGCACAGCGCGTCCAGTTCCGCGTATGGGTCGCCAAGTCGCCTCGCGCAGGCTGCCTGGTCCGCCAGGAGCCGCCGCACTGCGAGGGTATCGTCCCCCGCCGTCCGGGCCGCCCGGAGTTGCTCCAGCGCACTTAGCTCGAAGCGCGCATCTCCCGAGGCCCGTGCTGAGACGAGGGCCTGCATCAGTGGCTCGACCGCCGCCCCATAATCCCCGTTCCCGTTAAGCGCCGCGCCAACCCGCAGTTGAGCGAGCCCAATGGCACCCGGATCACCGGTCTCCTGCGCAACCGCCGCGGCCTGGCGGGCCACCCGCAGGGCCGCGCCCGGCTGCCCGAGCTCGAGCTTGACTTCAGACAACGCCGCCAGGTGCCGGGCCTCCCAACGGCCGCGCCCCGGCGCCGGCGCGGGTCGCAGCGCCTGCTCGAGCCACGCCTCGCGCAGGCTGGGCGGCGCAACCAGGGCCAGCAGCCGCGGCGCCGCGCCGGCAAATGCGTCGACTGCGGCCCGCCCGCGCAGGTCGTCCCGGCTCGCCAGTTGTTCCCACGCAGCCGAGACCTGCAGCCAGTTCTCTGCGTAACGGTCGAGCGCGGCGCCCGCCGCCGGGCCGCCCCCGCCATAGGTCGCTTCCAAGTCCTGGGTCAGCGCCAACACGGCTTCCGCATGACGCTGACGCACCGTGTCCGCCTCTGAGTGGGCGCCCAAGCGCCACGCGGCGTGTTGCTGCACGTAAGCGGGCAGGAACAGGTCCTCTGTCCAGCCGCGCATCTCGAGCACCCCGCAGCTGCAGAGCTCCATGAGCGCACGCCGGGCCCCGTCGTCCGACTCGCCCCAGACCCGGGCAACCAGGGCCGTGTCCAGCCCGCCCGCGGCAAACGCGCCCAGCATGCGCAAACGCCACTGCATGGCCGGCGCGAGCGTGTCATAGCAGAAGCGGGCATCGAGAACGAGGGTCAGTTCGTCTTCGCCGCTGGCTCCACCCCGCTCCGGCGCCGGCGTGGCCGCAGCCAAACGCCCGGCCAGCTGCCCGTCACCCGTCAGCAGCAGGGCCGCGGCGCCCCGCGGGATGAGGGTGTTGAGGACCCAGCGGGCCAGTTCTTCATCCTGCGGCTCCCCCAGGATAAAGAGCGCCCGGCCCCGGTTCTGCAGGCGTCGTTGGATGGCCCTCGTGCGCCGGTCCAGGTCGACGTCGCCTGAGGCGGCAATGCCCACCTGGCGTTCGGCCTGCCGCAGAACGGTCAGCGGGAGGACACCGCCCTGCATGTCCAGCCAGATCGCGCCGGCCGGAAACAGGTCGCCGCACGCCTCGACCGCGCTGCGCGCAAGCGCCGCACGCGTCCGGTCATCTTCGGCGCGGAGCGAAACCGCGTTCACACCGGATTGGGGCACGGCGGCGAGGAGCGCACACGCAGCCCGAATGATGGGTGAGCGGATCATGGCGTTCTCCTTGGGTTGAGCAGGGTTATCCAGTATTTCCTATATCATTGTAATACTATTTTTTAGTGGATGCAAGTAGGAAAAAAGGGGAAAAGAAAGGGAGGCGCACCCTTGCGAGGCGCCTCCCAGCAGGAAGAAGATGAGCGCGCAGGGAATCGAACCCTGAACCCGCGGCTTAAAAGGCCGCTGCTCTGCCAATTGAGCTACGCGCCCAACGCCGTGATGATAGCACAGCCGGGGGTGGGCGGCAAACGCAGAAACCGGGTTTCTTCGAGAAACGGCGTTTCTGCAGAGCTCAGCTGCCGAAATACTGCTCCACCGCGTCGGGCGCCCACTGCTCCACCACCGAGCGCGGCACGCCGTTCGACTGCGCAATGCGCCCGTAGATCGCGGCGCTTGTCCGCGGCGTCCGCACGCCCGTCGCCGGGTCCAGCTCGATCAGCCCGAAGCGCAGGTTCCAGCCCTCGGACCACTCGAAGTTGTCGACCAGCGTCCAGTGATAATACCCCCGCACGTCCACGCCGTCCTGGATCGCGCGCCAGACCTCGGGCAGATACGTGCTCAGCACATACGGGCGCTGCTTGTCCTCCCGGTCGGGCACCCCGTTCTCCGTGATGTAGACCGGCTTGCCGTACTCCTGCAGCTTCTTCAGCGCCAGGTACATGCCCGGCGGGTTGATCTCGCAGAACGGCTGCCCGTCCGAGGTGCACTCGCACGACGCGACTTCAGGCGCATGGTACTGGCTGGCGAAAAACAGCGCCGGCTGCCTCGCGTCGAACTTGATGCGCGCCGTCGAGTAGTAGTTGAGCCCGATGTAATCGCTGGAGTCGATCAACTGGGGGACGACCTGGCCCATGCCAACCAACGGACCCAGCCGGCCGTAAGTAACCGCGTCCAGCGTGGAGCGATTCGCTATCTGGTCGAAGAACACGGCCAGGCGGCGGTCCAGCGGGTTGCGCGGGTCGGCCGGGAGGAAGTACCGCATGTGGTGGGCCAGGCCCACCCGGGCGTCGTTCTGAATGCGATGGATCGTGCGATAGGCGCGGCCGTGAGCCAGCAGCATAGTGCGCAGGACGCCCAACGCCCGGGGCAGGCTGGCCCCACCGGGCGGGAAGAGCCCCTGGTGGAAGCCGTAGAACGCATAGACGATCGGCTCGTTGATCGTGCACCACAGGTTGACCCGGTCGCCCAGCGCGCCCACGACCCGCTCGGTGAAACGCGAGAAGTAGTCGCCGATGAGCGGGTTCTCCCAACCGCCCAGTTCGCCAAGCCAGACTGGATCGGTGAAGTGGTGCAGCGTGACCATCGGCTCGATGCCCCGCTCGCAGAGCAGCCCCACCATCTCCCCGTACTTCGCGAGCGCCCGGGCATCAAACTCGCCGGGCGCCGGCTCAATCCGGCTCCATTCGACAGAGATGCGCAGTGCATTCAGCCCCATCTCGGCTGCCCGGTCGAAGTCGCTTGCGGCGGTTGCCAGGTCCCACCAGTTCGTGGCCTTCTCGCACCGCTGGCCCTCGAAGATGTGCCCCGGCTCCTGTTCCCACAGGTGCCAGTTGTTCGCGCGGTTATCGCCCTCGTTCTGGTGCGCCGCGGTTGCCGCGCCCCAGCGAAAGCCATCAGGAAAACGCAGAATGTCGGTCATCGCCTCGGCCCCCCGGCCTCGTCGCAGGCTGTCAGGAGATCAACCACCAAGGCCCAAAGCCACGAAGGATCACAAAGGTCTTTGTGACCCTCGTGGCTTTGTGCCTTGGTGGTTAATTCGGGTTCTCGTTGTCCGTGCTTGCGGGCGCGGGCGCCGCGGCCCAGTGCTGTAGCTCGACGCCGGCCTCGGTCAGGAACGCGACGGCGTTCTCGTCCGGGTAATGACCCGCGTAGACCACCCGGTTGATGCCTGCGTTGATGATCATTTTCGCGCAGGTCAGGCACGGCTGATGGGTCACATAGATCGTCCCGCCGTCCACGCTGACGCCGTGCAGGGCGGCCTGGATGATCGCGTTCTGCTCCGCATGCAGCGTCCGCACGCAGTGGTTGGCGATCATCAGGTGGCCCACCTCGTCACAGTGCGGCAGTCCGGCCGGCGAACCGTTGTAGCCGGTGGTCAGAATGCGCCGTTCTTTGACGATGATCGAGCCGACGCGCGCCCGGTCACACGTGCTGCGCTTCGCCACCTGGAAGGTGATGTCCATGAAGTAGTCGTCCCACGAAGGGCGAACGTGGACCTGCTCGCTCATAGACGCCTCACGTTCATCAGCCCGTGCCGAACTGGCGGTCGCCCGCATCGCCCAGCCCCGGCACAATGTAGCCGATCTCGTTGAGCCGTTCGTCGACGGCCGCCAAGTGGATGGGCACGTCGGGGTGGGCGCTATGCAGCTTGTGAACGCCTTCCGGCGCGCCGATGATGCCCACGTACTTGATGCGCGCCGCGCCCCACTTCTTAAGGATGTCGACCGTCGCCGAGGCCGAACCGCCCGTCGCCAGCATCGGATCGAGGATCAGGCACACCTGGACCGTGGGCGAAATCGGCAGCTTGTTGTAATACTGCACCGGTCGCAGCGTTCGCTCGTCACGGAAGAGGCCGATGTGCCAGACCTCTGCGCCCGGCATCATCTCCCAGATGCCCTCGACCATGCCCAGACCCGCCCGCAGCACCGGGACCAGGCCGATCGTCTCGGTCACCTCGCGACATTGGGCGACGGCGAGCGGCGTTTCCACGTCCTTGTCCATCAGTCGCAGGTCGGCCGTCGCTTCGTACGCCAGCAGGATGGCAATCTCGCGGATCAATTCGCGGAACTTCTTGGGCTCGGTTCGCTTGTCGCGCAGCCGCGACAGCTTGTGCTGGATGAGGGGATGGTTTGAAACGAACACGTTGTCGGGTAAGGGGTTCACCATGTCCTCCCGTGTGAAGAAACCTGTTTCTGACTGACGAATGCGACTCGTTGCTCGCAGAAAAAACGGGTTGGGCGGCCCGTTAAATGGGGCAGTCCCAACCCGTCACAAAGCGGGCCGGTTCGCGTCTCCGGCCCTTCCTCTGCACGTACATGCACGCACGCTCCGCGTTATTCGATCTCTTGTGGCTCGCGCGGCAGTTGCCCGCGCTTGATCAGTTTCTCGACCTCAACCTGGCAAGTCACGCACAGGGTGGCGTCCGGGCGCACTTCCAGCCGCTCCGTGGGGATTTCCTTGCCGCAGCGCTCACACGTCCCGTACCGGCCCTTGTCAATGGACCGCAAAGCGGCCTGCACGCGCGCCAGTCGGCCCTCGAGCTGGCTGACCAACGCGACATTCTTCTCCCGTTCGATCAGGTCGGGGTCGCCTTCTTCAGCGTCTACATCCACTTCGACCTTGAGGGCCTCGCGCAAACGCTCCAGTTCGCCCGTGATGCGCGTCTGCTCTTCGGCCAGCTTATGGCGCTCGCGGGCAATGATTTGTGGTCTTGTCGGCATCAAAAGGCTCCTTTTAGCGACCCGGAAAATGGTCGACCTCTTATACCACATAACGTACACGCCGTCAACGCGGTCGCTGGAGCTACAGAAACGCGGGGCGGGCGCTTGGCCCGGCAAGCCCTGTGTCACCTGCCGATCGTCAGCCCGGCCCTTTGTTCCACGAACCGATCTCGATCAGGTTGCCTTCCGGGTCTGCGACCATGGACGAACGCATACCCCACGGCTCGTCGCGTGGCGCATATACCGGCCGCCCACCCAAGGCAACCACCCGCTCAAAGGCCGGGCCAACGTCTTCAAACAGCGGCATGTCGATCGCCAGTTCGAAGGTCCCGTTCAGCCCGGTCGGATATCCCGGCTCCTGCCCGAGCAGCTCGGGCAACAGCCGCCGCTCGTACATGGACATGCGGACGCCGTCGTTCTTGAACTCCGCATACGGGCTCTCGCCATCCCACTCGACTTCGAACATCAACACGTCGCGGTAGAACGCCACCATCCGGCGGATGTCGCTCACAAAAATGCCCACCATGTCCAGTCGCGTGCCCATCGGTCCTCCTTGGCCTACCCGGCCAGCAATTCGTCGAGGATCTGATCGAATGCCCCGACCGCGAGCGAAAGGTGGCCTTCGCCCGGCAGCAGGTGGCGCTTGGAGCCGGGGACGTGATCCGCGAGCCAGACGCCATGCGCAAACGGCACCATGCGATCCTCTGTCCCCTGCCAGATCGCGACATCGTGCAGGCCCGCCAGGTCAAAACCCCAGTCCTTGGTGAAGGCCAGGTCGTCGTCGCGCTGGCCCGCCACGCCGTTTGCCAGCGCCGCCTGGAACGAACCCAGCAGGAACTCCGCGTACTCGCCCGTCACCTGGGCCTTGTCGACCTCCGAGACCAAGCCCCCCAAGGCCTGCGCCAGGTCCGGACCCGCGAGCCCCGCCAGCGACCCGGCAAACGCCTCGAGGAAGGGCGTGAGCGGGCCGCTGCCCTGCGAGGCGAGCCCGAACTCCTCTACGTTCTCGGGTCCCATGCCGTCGAACCAATCCAGCCCCTCGGCGGGATAAGGCGCTACGCCCGCGATCGTGGCTGCGGCCAGGCAGCGCTCGGGCAGAGCAGCCGCACAGGCCAGGGCATGGGGTCCACCGCCCGACGCGCCGACCGTGCGAAAGGTCTTGACGCCGAGTGCGCCCAGAATACAGGCGACATCTGCGGCCGCGTCGACCACTCGCCGCCCTGGTTGGGGCGTGGACGCGCCATAACCCGGCCGCGAGTAGCGCACCAGCCTCACCCCACGTGCCGCGGCCGATGCGACGTGCGCCGGCAACTCCATCCCCACGCCCGGCGTGCCGTGGTGGCTCACGATCACCGGCCCGTCCGCCGGCCCATACGTCCAGACCTCCAGCGTGCGGCCGTCGGCCGTTTCGATATGTAAGGGTAGATCGACAGTCATACGACCTCCAGTCGGCAATAGTATATCAAATATGGGCATCCGCCGGTTGGCCCTTCGTTCGTATGCGGCCCAATGCGTCCACGGCCGCGCGCCGCGTATGGCTGGAATTCGCCCGCTCCGTGCTATAATAGGGGATACGCCCCGTCCGGACGGGCGTCGATCATGGAGTAGTGGTATGTCTGAGAAGATCCTCGTCTGCGTCGCCTGGCCTTACTGCAACGGCGACATGCACATCGGCCACATCGCCGGCGCCTACCTGCCGTCTGACATCTTCGCCCGCTATCACCGGCTGGCGGGGAACGACGTGCTCATGGTCTCCGGCTCCGACACACACGGCACGCCCATCACCGTGCGCGCCGAGGAGGAGGGTATCTCCCCGCGAGGTGGTGGACCGCTACCATCCCCGCAACGTGGAGATGATGCGGCAGTTGGGGATCAGCTTCGACCTGTTCACCGAGACCGACACGGAGAACCATTGGGCCGTCACCCAGGAGATGTTCCTCGAGCACCTCAAGAACGAGGTCGTCTACAAAGACAAGATGCCCCAGCTCTACTGCGTCGACTGCAACAAGTGGCTCGCCGACCGCTACGTGGAAGGCACTTGCCCCCATTGCGGCTACACCGGCGCGCGGGGCGACCAGTGCGACAACTGCGGCCGCACCTACGACGCCATCGAGCTGATCAACCCCCGCTGCAAGTACTGCGGCGGCTCCAACATCGAAGTGCGCGAGACCGAGCACTTTTTCCTCGACCTCGGCGCGCTGAACGACCCGCTCCTCGAGTGGGTCACCAGCGGCGCCAAGACGCACTGGCGGCCCAACGTCTATAACTACACCGTTTCGCGCCTCGCCACCCACGAACTGCACGGCCGGCCGATCACGCGCGACCTCACGTGGGGCGTCACGATTCCGCTGCCCGGCTACGAGAACAAGCGCATCTACGTCTGGTACGACGCGGTAATCGGCTACCTGTCCGCGTCGAAGGAGTGGGCCGGCGGTCGTCGGCCGGCCCGAGGCGTGGCGCGAGTGGTGGAACGACAAGGACGCCCGCACCTACTACTTCATCGGCAAGGACAACATCGACTTCCACACCATCATCTGGCCCGGCATGCTGATCGGCTACGGCCACGATTTGAACCTGCCCTACGACGTGCCGGCCAACGAGTACCTGAACGTCGAGGGCCGCAAGCTCTCGCAAGAGCCGGCGCTGGATGATCGTCATGGGCGACGTGCTCGAGCGGTACGCGCCCGACCCCTGGCGCTACGCGCTCTGCGCCAGCATGCCCGAGAGCACGGACGTCAACTTCACCTGGGAAGAGTTCGTCCGCCGCAACAACGAGGAGTTGGTTGCGACCTGGGGCAACCTGGCGAACCGGGTGCTGGGCTTCGCATTCAAGCGCTACGACGGCAAGGTGCCCCAGCCCGGCTCGCTCAACGCCGACGACCAGGCCATGCTCGACGCGATCCAGCCGGCGTTCGACAAGGTCACGGCCGCACTTGAGGCCGTGAAGCTCAAGCTGGCGCTGGGCGAGGCGATGGCGCTGGCGCACGAAGCAAACCGGTACCTGAACGTCAAGGAGCCTTGGAAACAGATCAAGACCGACCCCGAGGCCGCGGCCACCAGCGTGTTCGTCGCCCTGCGGGTCATCGATACGCTCAAGACGCTCTTCGCGCCGTTCCTGCCCTACACCTGCCAGGCGCTGCACGAGTACCTGGGCTACGACGGGCAGTTGTTCGGCAGCGTGTACACCGAGACGCTGCACGAGACGGAGCGCGAACACCTCGCGCTGCGCTATGACGCGACCGGCGCGAAGGGGTGCTGGTCGGTCAGCGACCTGCAGCCGGGCCAGCCTCTCCGCGAGCCCAAGCCCCTGTTCCTCAAGCTCGAGCCAACGGTTGCCGAGGAAGAAGTCGAGCGAATGGCAGCCGGCGCGTGAAACGCAGGGGTGAGGCATTCACAGCGCCGGCCGATCGGGCCGGCGCTGTGAATGCCTCTCCCCCACCGCAGGAAATAACTATCAATATCTTCATAGTAATTGACAGGGGACGGGCCCTGTGCTAATATGCGGGCCTAACGCGCTCGCCGTATGAGCGGTCATGCGGCGGGCGATTTTATCAGCACGAGGCGGATTCCTTGCAATCAGTTCGACGGCGGATCACGGAGATTCTGAAAGAGCACGGTTCGGCCACGGTGGCCGAGCTGGCGGGCGAGCTTGAAATGGCTCAGGTCTCTGTTCGCCATCACCTCGATATCCTGGTGGGCGAGGATCTTGTCGAGCTGACCGGCGTCCGGCGCCGCGATGGTGCGGGGCGTCCTTCGCAGGTTTACACGCTGACGACGAACGCGCAGGCGCTCTTTCCACAGCGCAACGCACAGCTCGCCGCCAGCGTGCTCACCGAGCTCAAGGCCGTCCTCTCGCCCGACGAGGTGACGCAGCTTCTGCTCCGGGTCGCCGAGCGCACGGCTGCCGAGGCTCCGCGGCCGGCAGAAGAACAAAGCCTCGAAGAACGCCTGGACCAGGTCACGAGCTTTTTAACACAGAAGGGGTACAGTGCGCGCTGGGAAGCCTGCGACGGCTATTTCGAGCTTCACGCATGCAACTGTCCCTACAGCGGCGTAGCCGACCAGCACCCGGAGCTGTGCATGATGGATCATGCGGTGATTAACCGGCTGCTGCCCGGCGCGGTCCGTTCCGACTGCATCCGGTTGCATTCACACGCGCTTGACGGCGCAAACCGCTGCAGTTATGTCCTCAAACCGAGCGACTGGCCTACCGTGCGGCCGCCGGTCGAGGGAGAATAAAAGGTCGATCCAAAGGCGATGACCGAATTTTTCGCTCCAGAGATACGAATTTACGACGGCCCGGGCAAGGTTATGATCGACAGCTACGGCCGCCACTTGCACTATCTCAGGGTCTCCTTGACCGATGCCTGTAATCTGCGCTGCGTGTATTGCATGCCGGAGGACATCCGCTTCCGGCCGTTCGCCACGTTGATGCAGGACGACGAGATTCTGACCCTGGTGCGCGTCGCGGCGAGCCTTGGCGTAGACAAGATCCGGCTGACCGGCGGGGAACCGACCATCCGTCACGGCGTCGTAGACCTGGTGCGGGCGATCAAGGGCCTTCCCGGCATCGAGCGGGTGGTGATGACCACGAACGGCGTCAAGCTGGACGAGTTGGCCGAGCCGCTGGCGCAGGCGGGCCTGGCACAGGTCAACATCAGCATCGACTCGCTGGACCCGGAGAAGTTCCGCCGCATTACCCGGCGGGGTGACCTGGACGACGTCTGGCGCGGCATCGCCGCGGCCGAGGCAGCCGGCCTCCTGCCGATCAAGCTCAACTGCGTCGTGACGCGCGGCTTTAACGACGACGAGGTGGTGGAGCTGGCACGGTTGTCGCTGCGTAACGATTGGGAAGTCCGCTTCATCGAGTTGATGCCGCTGGGCAGCGTCGCAGACTTCCAGGAGCACCAGGTTGTGCCGTCGGGCGAGACGAAAGCCCGCATCGAAGCGGCGCTTGGCCCGCTCGAGGTAGTGCCGGGTCACAACGGCCACGATCCCGCGCACTCGTATCGCCTGCCCGGTGCGACCGGCCGGCTCGGCTTCATCAGCAGCGTGAGCGAGCCGTTCTGTGCCGGGTGTGACCGCCTCCGCCTGACCGCGGACGGCAAGCTACGGCTTTGCCTGCTGCGCGACGACGAGGTCGATTTGCTGACACCGCTGCGCGCCGGCGCAGATTTCGATACCCTGCGTCAACTGATGGCCGACGGCGCCTACCATAAACCGTGGGGCCACCGGCTCGAACAGCACGACATCGCCACATCCCGCGAGATGAGCCAGATCGGCGGGTAAGTTACTTGTGTCTTTCCGTGCTGTGGTTTGGCGGCCTGGGCCGCCAAACCACAGCACGGAAGAAATGCGCATTAATCCGAGTTTGAGGGAGGATCTCATGTCGGTTGAAGTTGAAACAATCGAGACCATGGAAGCGACCGAGGTCATTAACCTGACCGAGGCCGCGGCCGAGAAGCTAGATGGAATCATGCGGGAAAAGGGCGTCCGCGAGACGCATGCCCTGCGTGTGTTTGTTAGCGGCGGCGGCTGCAGCGGGCTGCAGTACGGGATGACCTTCGACCCGGCCCCGCGCGAAATCGACACCGTGGTAACGCAGCACGGCATGCGCGTCGTCATCGACCCGCAGAGCCTGCAGTACATGGGCGGCAGCACGATCGACTACGTCGACAGCCTGATGGGCGGCGGTTTCCACATCGAGAACCCGAACGCCGTGTCGGCTTGCGGTTGCGGCCAGTCCTTCAAGACTAAGGACCAGGCCGGTTCGGGCGGCTGCTCGAGCTGCCACTAATCTCTGACCTTAACAAACCGGGTTTCTCCAAGCGACAAGGTCGCACGAAACCCGGTTTGTTTGCGCTAAGCAGCATCGCCTATGAAGCCCGTCACCCGCGCCGATATCCGCCAGGTCGGTGCTAACCTGTACCAGATTCCCCAGGACTTTCGGCCCGACATGCGCGTTCCGGCGCACTTTTACGCCGACGAGGGGTTTCTATCGGCCGCGCTCGAAGATCGCTCGCTCGAACAGCTGGTCAACACGGCGACGCTGCCGGGGGTGGTGGGCCAGGCGATGGCCATGCCCGACATTCACCAGGGCTACGGTTTTCCCATCGGCGGTGTCGCCGCCACCTTGCTGCCCCATGGCGTCGTCTCGCCCGGGGGGGTGGGTTACGACATCAACTGCGGGGTTCGCCTGCTCGCGTCCAACTTGACGAGCGGCGACGTGCGCCCCTACCTGCCCATGCTCGCCGACGCGCTCTACCGCCACCTGCCCTCGGGCGTGGGGGTGAAGGGGCACCTGCACACGAACAAGACGGAGCTCGAAGGCATCCTGGCCGACGGCAGCCAGTGGGCCGCCCGGGAAGGCTATGCCCGTCCCGAAGACGTCGTCCACACGGAGGAACGCGGCCGCATGGCCGGCGCGAACCCGGACAAGGTCAGCAAGGCGGCCAAGGAGCGCGGACTCGAACAGGTGGGCACGCTCGGCTCGGGCAACCATTTCGCCGAGATCGACGAAGTCACGCAGGTTTTCGACGCCGAGGCTGCCGCAGCTTTCGGACTGCGCAAGGGGCAGGTCGTCTTTCAGATTCACTGCGGAAGCCGGGGGCTGGGCCACCAGGTCGCGACCGATTACATCGAGAGCTTCCAGCGTGCGTCGCGGAAGTACGGCTATGATCTGCCCGACCGCCAGCTAGTGTGCGCGCCCCTGGACTCGCCCGAGGGCGAAGCGTACCTCGCCGCCATGAACGCCGCCGCAAACTATGCATGGGCTAATCGCCAGGTGCTGACCTACCATGCGCGCGAAGCTTTCGAGGAAGTGCTTAGGGGCAAGGGCGTAGATGGCGATTTGCGATTGCTGTACGACGTAGCCCACAACATGGCCAAGGTCGAGACGCATGCGGTTGGCGGCAAGCAGCAGCAGGTGTGCGTTCACCGCAAGGGCGCGACCCGGGCGTTCGGCCCCGGTCACCCCGACGTGCCCGAGGATTACCGCCCGCTCGGCCAGCCGGTGTTGGTGCCGGGCAGCATGGGCACCGCATCCTACGTGCTGGTCGGCACGGCCGGCGCGATGCAGCACACCTTCGGCTCCTGCTGCCACGGCGCCGGCCGCACCCTGAGCCGCGCCGAAGCCAAGCGCCAGGTGCGCGGAGACGCGCTGCGCGGCGAGCTCGAGCACGAGGGGATCGTCGTGCGTGCGGGCAGCCTCGCGGGGCTGGCCGAAGAAGCGCCCCAGGCGTACAAGAGCATCGACCGGGTGGTCGCCGTGGTCGAAGCAGCGGGCATTGCCAGAATCGTCGCCCGCGTCGAGCCGCTGGCCGTCATCAAGGGATAATACCGGGAGAAACCATTGAGGTCGCCTGACCGGTGGTCAGAGTGGCGACCTCAATGGTCTTGAGAGCCGGTCCAGGAGTGAGCGTTGCGAATCCTCTTCGTCGCCCAGGAAATCAGCTATGAGCCGCAGGGCATCATGTCGATGTCGGCCGTGCTGAAGCAGGGGGGCCATGACGTCGCCCTGACGGTCGCCGACATCGAAGACCCGGTGGCCTATGCGGTCAAGTACCAGCCCGACATCGTCGGCTACAGCGTCATGACGGGGTCGCAGCGCGGCTACTTCGACGTGAACCTGAAGATACGCGAGGCTGTGAACCCGCTGCGCCAGAGCGCCGGCAAGAAGCCCGTCTTCTCCGTTTTCGGCGGCCCGCATCCCACATTCTTCCCCGAGATGGTGACCGAGCCGGGCGTCGATGCGATGTGCGTGGGCGAGGGCGAAGGCGCCATGCTCGAATTGGCGGACGCGCTGGCCGTGCGCAACGGGACTTATAAGACCGACATCCCGAACTGGTGGTTCAACATCGAGGGCGAGGTGATCAAGAACGCGCCCCGGCCCTTGATTCACGAGTTGTCCGATCTGCCCCATCCCGATCGCGCGTTGATCTACGACAAGATCCCGCACCTGGGCGCCGGCAACATCAAGCACTTCATCAGCTCGCGCGGGCTGCCCGTATGCCTGCACGTACTGCTTCAATCATGCGTACTACCAGCTCTACAAGCGGGAGAAGCGCGGCCAGCAGCGCAGCGTCGACGACGTCATTGCCGAAGTTAAGGCCGTGCGCGCGCGTTGGCCGCTCGAACAGGCCATCTTCATCGACGATCTGTTCGTCATCTACAACGACTGGCTCGAGGAGTTCGCCGACAAGTGGCCGCGCGAGGTGGGTTTGCCGTTCTTTGCCAATGTCCGTGCGAACCTCCTGGTTAAGGACCCGTACAAGGTCGACCTGCTCAAGCGGGCCGGCTGCGGCACCGTCAGCATGGGTATCGAGGCCGCGAATGACCGGGTGCGCGTCGAGCTGCTCAAGCGGCGCATGACGTGCGAGGAAATCGTCGAGGCAGGCAAGATGGTGCGCGCCGCGGGTATGCACATCACCGCCACCAATATCCTGGGCCTGCCGACGACGACGCTGGAAGACGACCTGGACACCATGCGGCTGAACAGCCAGGCGCAGATGAGCTACGCCCATGCGTTCCTGTTCCAGCCTTACCCCGGCACCGAGCTCGGCCAGTTTACGGAAGAGCACGAGCTGATGGCCGGCACACTGGACGACATCGGCGAGGTCGCGTGGGACCACTCGATCCTGGTGTTCCAGGATGAAGACGACAAGCGGGCGCGCGAGCACCTGCAGCGCCTCTTCGCGCTCGGCGTCGAGTTCCCGCGGCTGGAAGGCCTGATCCGGCGCCTGATCCGCCTGCCGCATAACAAAGTGGTCGACACGGCTTTCTGGTGGGTGCACAAGCTGCACAAGGGCTACGCCATGCAGCGCCGCGTCCACCCAACGAACGCCAGCCCGGTCGAGCTGTTCAAGACCGCGCTGCACTTCATGAAGATCAAGAGCTAGGTCTCTTCGCGTAAGGGCGCGGCCACCGGCACCGGTCGCCGCGCCCCCCAGAGAGACATGGAGGAAACCTTTGCGAGTCGCACTGATCAACCCGAAATTCCGCCTGCCGATCGACACCCGCACGTCGCCCCATCTCGCCCTCGCGTACCTGGGCGCAGTGTCCGAGCGCCGCGGGGACGACGTGCGCGTGTACGATGCGGACGTGGAGGACCAGTCGCTGGTCGACTTCCTGCAGGAGTTCAAGCCGCACCTGGCCGGCATCACGACGAATACGCCCCAGGTCAAGCAGTCGTGGCGCACGGCCGCTGCGATCAAGGAGGTGCTGGACATCCCGATCGTCCTGGGCGGCCCGCACGTCAGCGTGGTGTCAGAGGAACTCGACTTCGAGTCGCTGCGCCAGCCCCAGGTAGACCTGGTCGTGCGCGGCGAGGGCGAAGGGCCGTGGATCGAGATCAGCGACATCGTGGACGCGTTCCTGCGCGACCAGCCAGACTTTTCCGCCAAACGGCTGTTGGACCCCGCGCTCGACCTGTTCCACGACACAAAGGGCGTGAGCTACAAGACCGCCGACGGCCAGCTCCACCGCAACGCGGACGCCTCCCCGATCGCGGACCTGGACAGCCTGCCCTGGCCGGCCTATCACTTGTTCAAGATGAACAAGTACACGAACCTCCAGCCGGCGACGGACGCGATTCCCGGCGAGCGCAGCTTCTCCATTATGACCAGCCGCGGCTGCCCGTATCGCTGCACCTTCTGCTCGCAGAGCATCATGCCGATTAAGTGGCGGGCGCGCTCGTACGAGAATGTGATCGAGGAATGGCGGCACCTGGTCAAGGACCTGGGCGCGCTGGAGATCGGCGTCCTGGACGACAGCGCAAACATCCGCAAGCAGCGCCTGGTGCAGCTGGCCGACGGCCTCATCGCCGAGAAGCTCAATCACGTGCCGTGGATCTTCGTCAATGGCATCCGCGCCAACCTGGCCGACTAGGAGATGCTGTCGAAGCTGAAGCAGGCCGGCCTCAAGCGCACCGCGTTCGGCGTGGAGACCGGCGACGAGCAGATGATCATCAAGATCGACAAGCACGTCGACCACGACACGATCCGGCAGGCGTTCAAGAACGCCAAGGCCGCGGGCATCGAGACCATCGGCTTCTTCATCATCGGCCTGCCCGGCGACACCCGCGAGACCATGCAGAAGACCATCGACTTTGCCATCGAGCTCGACCCCATGATCGCCAACTTCAGCATGATGACGCCCTACCCGGGCACCATCGTGTACGAACAGGTCAAGCAGAACGGCCGGTTCCTGGTGCAGGACTGGGAGGACTACGTCTTCTTCGATGCCAAGGCCCGCTATGAGATGGGCGACCTGACCGCCGACCTGATGGAAGAGATGTACCGCAAGGCGTACCGGTCCTTCTACTGGCGGCCAAAGTACGTGGCGCGGGCGATGAGCCGGAAGGACTTCTGGCTCAAGTTCGGCCGCAATGCGCGCATGGCCTACCGCACCATCGTCCCCCGCAAGGAGAAGAACGAGCTCCGGAAGGCCATGGAGTCGTCGCTATAGAGACTTGCCGGGGCGGGGCACCCAACGAATGCCTCACCCGACGCTAAATAGACAATTTGTCATTCTGACGTTGTCCATTTTGCCAGCAACTTTTCACGTTCCGGGTCTAGCGTACGCACAGCGGCGAGCAATGCCGGCCACCCGCCTGGGCCGGGATTGCTCGCCTCCGATCTTCTAAAGGGATTGGTGCGGTCACCCTAAACGCGGGCATCCTGAGCGGAGTCCCGCCAATGCGGGACGAAGCCGGAGCGCGCAGTCTCGCATCCTTCGACTTTGCAGCGCGAACAACGGCGCTGCGCCGCCCGGGATGCGTTCGATCTGCCGGAGGAATCTATGCGAGTTGCTCTCGTCGGCCCTAAGTGGCACGAGATGGTTAATTCATATCCGTCCCTTGGGCTGGGATACCTCGCGGCCATCGCCGAACAGGAAGGTCATAAGGCCGCAGTCTTCGATATGGGCGCTGCGGCCCGAGACGCCGGTCGCCGACGACGTGAAGAGATCATCGCCTGGAAGCCCGATGTGATCGCGTTCACCTCGATGACGACCTCCTACCAGCTCGGTGGAGGAGGCAGCGGCCCTGCTCAAGGCCGCACTGCCCGCGCCCATCATCATCGGCGGCCCGCACGCGACCACTCTGCCCGAACTTACCCTGCAGAACCCGCACATCGACTTCCTCGTCTACGGCGAGGGCGAATACGTCTTCCGTGACTGGCTGCGCCAGGTGGCAGCCGGCGACACGAACTGGGCCGCCAACAAGGGCCTCTGGTGCAAGGACGCGGACGGCAAGGTCGTGGACGGCGGCGAGCGCGAGCTCATCCCCGACCTGGACGAGCTGCCTTTCCCCGCCCGGCACCTGTTCGACCTGCCAGAAGTACCCCTTGTACGCGCCCAACGGCGAGATGATGATCACCGTGCTGACCAGCCGGGGCTGCCCGTACAAGTGCTCCTTCTGCTTCAAGGGCATCGTCGGCCGCACCTACCGGCAGCGCTCGCCCGAGAACATCGTCGCCGAACTGCGTCACCTGATCGACAAGTACGGCGTGCGCAACTTCTACTTCATGGACGACCTCTTCACGATCAACGTGAAGCGGCTCGAAGCCATCCTGGACTACTTCATCGAGCCAGAACCTGGACGTGCGCTGGCGCTGCCTGGCGCGGGTCGACCGGGTTAGCCCGGAGCTGCTGAAGAAGATGTACCAGGCGGGCTGCCGGCAGATCCACTTCGGCATCGAATCGGGCAACCCGGAAATCCTGAAGAAGACGGCCAAGCACATCGACCTGAGCCAGGTGCGCCAGGCGATCGAGTGGACCGAGGACGCGGGGATCATGAGCAAGGGCTACTTCATGCTCGGCCTGCCCGGCGACAACGAACAGACCATGAACGAGACGATCGAGTTCGCGGCCAGCCTGCGCCTGAGCGAGGCGATGTTCTCCATCGCGACGCCCATGCCCGGCACCGAGCTGTGGGAAGAGCTGCTGCACAAGAACCCGGACACCGTCTACAACACGGACTTCACCAAGAGCTACTATTACAACTCGTACACGAGCGAGATCGCGCCCTTTATGAACGTCTCGGACGTCAGCGACGACAAGCTGAGCAAGATGGCGATCAAGGCGCGCAAGCGCTTCCTCGACAGCAAGGAAAAGCGCAAGTACGTGCGCACTTTCGGCCCAGTCTGGGGCGAGCGGATTTACAAGGTGGCCCAGGTGGAACCGATCCACAGCGTCGGCCGGTCGGTGCTGAACCTGGGGCTGTTCCCGCGCTTCCGCCAGTTGCAGCCCAAGCGGGAAGTGGAGGCGTGGGGATAAATGGCAGACAACTGAATGGCGCGACAACGAGCGCTCGACGATAGGCTTTCATGGAGCAAGGTCGAGGCGGCGACCCGCTGGCGGCGCAACCAGATGCTGCGCCCGGTGAAGTGGCTGGCCTATGAAAGCGGCCAGACCCGGCTCGTGCCGCCGCCCGACCGGCTCTACATCGAGTCGACCAACATCTGCAACCTCTCGTGCATCATGTGCCCCACGGGACGCAAGGAGCAGATCCGCAAGAAGGGGTACATGGACTTCGAGCTCTTCAAGAGCATCGTGGACGAGATGGCGCCGTGGGTGCAGGCGACCACGCTTGCACATCTGGGGCGAGCCGCTGATGCACCCCAAGATGTTCGACATGATCGAGTACTGCCGCGCAAGAAGGGTCTGCGCAGCGAGATCAGCACGAACGCCACCCTGCTGAACGAGGAGCGCAGCAAGCGCATCCTGGACGCGGGGCTGGGCGCGATCTACCTGTGCCTCGACGGGATGCGGCCGGAGACCTACGAGCAGATCCGCGTCAACGCGGACTACGAGAAGACCAACGAGCAACATCCGCGGCTTCATCGAACTCAAGCAGGCCGGCGGCTACACGGCGCCCGTTCGTCAACCTCCAGATCATCGAGATGGAGAAGACGATGGGCGAGGTGGACGAGTTCGTCGAGGCGTGGAAGGTGCCCGGCGTCGACCGGATCAACGTCAAGCCATTCGACTCGTGGGGCGGGCAGATCGAGGACATCAACGCGCTGTCGACCGAGGGCAAGCCGACGCAGAAGCGGTATGCCTGCCCGAACCTGTGGTACCATACCCACGTCTATTGGGACGGCCGCATCGCCATGTGCGACCGCGACTTCAACCTGGCGTATGACCTGGGGAACGTGCGCAGCGCGGACGGCGTCGTGAGGGTCCTGGAGAACTGGAACGGGCCGAAGATGCAGGAACTGCGGCGCCGGCACGTCAAGGGCGAGGTCGGCGACGTGTCGCCCTGCAACACCTGCACCGAGTGGGCCTGGTGGAAGCCGCAGCCCTTCCGGTCACACGGCAACTACAACGCCAGCAAACTGCAGGGCGAATAGCGCAAGTCGCTGACAGAGCCGAGGACAACCGAAGTCGGAGCTGCGGTCGCGAGATCATGAGTATACGCAAGATCATATTGATCCAGCCGGGGCGGGACGGCCGGAAATTCGGGCGCGCGACGAGCGAGCCCTACACCCTGATGCGCCTCGCATCGCTGGTCCCGCTCGACATTCCCGTCGAAATCTGGGACGAAGACCTGATGCGCCTGCCCATCGAGACGCTGGGCAAGGGCGACCTGGTCGGCATCACCGCCAAGACACTGCTGATCGACCGGGCGAAGGTGATGAGCCGCCGCATCCAGGCGCAGGGCGCGACCGTGGTCATGGGCGGCACGCACACGACCCTCGTGCCCGGAAGAGGTCGAGGGCTGGGCCGACGCGATCGCGGTGGGCGAAGGCTATCGCACCTGGCCGCAGATCATCAAGGACTTCGACAACGGGACGCTCCAGCCGCGCTACTGCGATGAGGAATGGGCGCCGCTCGACTCGGGCGTGGCAAACCTCCAGGACCGCGTGCTGCAAGATGGTGGACGAGCACCGCAACTACTGGACGCCCTACCTGGAGATCACCCGCGGCTGCCCGCGGTCCTGCACCTTCTGCACGGCGATCCGCGTGTCGGGCCAGAAGATGCGCCTGCGGCCGGTCGAAGAGGTGGTCGAGGAAATCGAGCGGCGCAAGCTGCGCCGCTTCTTCCTGACCGACGACAACTTCGGGCTGAACTTCCGGCTCTTCCCGGCCTACATGGAAGAGCTCTTCCGCGCGCTGGCGAAGCTGCCGCTGGACGGCTGGACCGCGCAGGCCGAGCAGATGGTGGCCGAGCACCCGGACCTGCTCGACCTGGCCCGCGAGGCGCACCTGGACAAGTTCTTCATCGGCTTCGAGTCGATCAACCCGGGCAACCGCAAGGAACTGGGCGGCAAGGCACGCGGCGACGTGGTCAAGTCGCAAGCAGGTGATCGAGACGGTGCAGAAGCACGGCATCGGCGTCGTCGGCTTGTTCGTCTACGGCTTTGACAGCGACACGCCCGATATCTTCCCGACCGCCTGGGAGTTCATCAAGAGCAGCGGGCTGGACAGCGTGAGCGCCACGATCCTGACGCCCTATCCGGGCACCGCGCAGCGCAAGGAGCTGCTTGGCGCAGGGCCGCATCCTGCCGCACGACACCTGGGAGAAGTACAACACGAACCACGTCACGTACATGCCCGCGCAGATGACCGTCGAAGAACTGCAAGACGGGTACGACTGGCTCTGCCGGCGGCTGTACAGCCCCGGCGCAGATCGCGGCGCGAGGGTTGCGCGGCATGGAAGCGGCACTGGCCGGACCGGGCGCGGCAGCGCCTGTTCTCCAGCTTCAGCACCGATGTGGGCTATCGCTGGGAGACGGCGCACCGGTTGGATTGAGGATCTGCCGACGCACGACGCGGCTGAAGCAGCATCCTGAGCGAAGTCGAGGTCTTCGTGCCCGGTCTTAGCGTTGCAGCTTAAGGAAGCAGACGTATGAGAGTTTTATTGGCGAGCCCGGAATCGGGCGTGTGGACCTCGCGGAAGCATATCCCGCTGGGGCTGGGCTACCTGGCCGCGGTGCTGCGCGAGGCGGGGCACCCGGTGGCGATCTACGACGCGGCCGTCGAGGATGAGCCGCTGGAAGACGGTCGTGCGCCGCGGCGGATACCAGATGCTCGGCATCACGGCGGCGACGCCGCTGATCAAAGATGCCTGGAACATGGCAAAGGAAGGCAAGCGCCTGGGCATGATCACCGTGCTCGGCGGCCCGCACCTGACCCTGATGCCCGAGGAGTCGGTCGGCCCGGAGCATCCCGAGGTCGACTACGTCGTCAAGGGCGAAGCCGAGGAGAGCATCATCGAGCTGGTCGACGCGATCGAAGGCCGCCGCGCGATGGAGACCGTGCACGGCCTCTACTGGCGCAAGAACGGCGAGATCGCCGTCAACCCGCCCTCCGGCCTGGTTCGGAACCTGGATGGCATCCCCTATCCCGCGCACGACCTGTTCAAGATCAACCGGTACACCAACCTGCAGCCGCTGACCGACGGGCTGGACACGAACGCCCGGGCGTTCACGATCATGACCAGCCGCGGCTGCCCGTACAAGTGCACCTACTGCTCGAAGCCGATCACGGGCGACACCTGGCGCGCCCGTTCGGTCGACAACGTGATCGGCGAGTGGCGCTGGTTGGTGCGCGACCTGCGCGCGACCGAGATCGGGCTGACCGACGACATCTGGAACCTGAAGCTGGACCGGGCCAAGGAACTCTGCCGGCGCATCGCCGCCGAGGGCTTGAACACGGTGCCGTGGGTCACCGTCCATGGGATGAAGGTCAACCACGCCGATGCCGAGCTGTTCCACCTGATGAAGGCCGCCGGCTGCAAACGGGTCGGCTTCGGTGTGGAGAGCGGCGACCAGCAGATCCTGCGCAACGTCATCAAGAAGAGCCAGACGCTCGACATGGTGCGCAACGCGTTCAAGTGGTCGAAGGAGGCCGGCCTCCAGACCATGGGCTTCTTCATCTTCGGCATGCCGGGCGAAAACGAAGAGACGATGGAGAAGACCATCCAGTTTGCACTCGAGCTGGACCCCGACCTGGCGAACTTCATGCTGGCCACGCCCTACCCCGGCACGGAGATGTACGACGTCATCCAGAAGTACGGCAACATCTTCGCCCACGAGTGGGAGGACTTCGCGATCCACTCGGACCACGCCCGCTTCTCCATGCCCGGCTACGATCCCGACATGGTCGTGAAGAAGTGGAAAGAGGCCTACCGCCGCTTCTACCTCTACCGCCCGAAGCGCGTCTGGCAAAAGGTGTCGAAGAAGAGTTTCTGGACCGAGCTGCCGAGCACCGTGTCGAATGCGAAGCGCTTCTTCGTGCCCGACAAGCCGGCCCAACCGGGCGCCCCGGCCACCATTCAGCCGGCGAATCGCTCCTGACGCCGTTCTGCTGCCGCCGCCACAGCCGCTCGCGCTCGACCGTGGCCGGGCCAAGCGGCTGAAGATCAGGGTCAGGGGGGTGCAAAAGCTCGGCTCGTTGAGCCACTCACCCGCATCTCCAAGGCGCTCCGCCGGTGGCGGGGCGCCTTTTGTTTGGCCCGGCGCTACCTGTGCCCGTTTCCTACGTAATACTGGTTGCAAGCATCCTGACTTAGCGAAAGGCACCAGACCATGCGCCGGGCACTCGTCATCGTTCTCTCCTCCCTGCTTCTCTTTGCCGCCGGTTGTGCGCCCATCCTCTCTGCTGGACAACCTGTCCAGATCAAGGGGTCGGGCAAACTCGTCACCCAGGAGTTCACCTTTGACAAGGCGGACCGCCTGCTGGCCGCGTCGAACTACCGCGTAACGCTAACCCCCGGCGACAAGGTCGCCGTGACGGTTACTGCCGACGACAACGTTATGGAGTACGTGTACGTGCACGTCTCA
This sequence comes from uncultured Chloroflexia bacterium, assembly GCA_963810095.1. Taxonomy (GTDB): domain Bacteria; phylum Chloroflexota; class Anaerolineae; order CG2-30-64-16; family CG2-30-64-16; genus JALOOB01. The sequence goes on from CAWEMM010000006.1 coordinate 1,187,522, forward strand.
AACGGTGAGCTGCGGCTGGAGTTGAAGCCGGGCCGCGGCTACAACATGGACAAAGTTACCCTGAAGGCGGCGGTGACCATGCCCGTCCCCGGGGCCGTGTCACTGCAGGACAACGCAGTGGTCGACCTCGGCAAAGAGCTGCCGCGAGCGAGCTGACGCTGAACTTGGCGGGTAACGGCATCGTGATGGGCGAGATGATTTCGGCTGCGCGCCTGAGCCTGACCGGCAATGGCAACGGGCAGGCGCGGCTGAGCGGCGCCGCGGCCGAGCTCAAGCTGGACGCCCGGGGCAACGCGATCGCCGCCTGCCCCGACCTGCAAGTGCACACTGCCGGCGTAACACTCCGCGAGAATGCCATGGCCGCGCTCCATGTCACCGACAAACTGGACTACAACGTGTCGGGCAACGCGGGCCTCGTCTATACCGGCACGCCCCAGTTGGGCGAGCAGAAGCGCAGTGGAAACGCCACGGCGACTCAGAAGTAAGCCTGCCCATTAGGAACCTAAACCAGTCGCCGCATGAAATTGCGGCCAGACCTTCGGGGTCTCGGAGACCCCGAAGGTCTCCGGGGAGCTGTCATCTCCTCCGACAGCGCGCCCAAGGCCACGACGGATTCCTGCAGCCGGGCTTCGCGCCGCTTCTTGTGCCAATATCGCGACAAATGGCCGATGACGCACGGACCCCGCCTCGCTATACTCAGCTGCGACGTATTTAGTCATGGTTCATTGAAAGGAGCAAGGTATGGGAGTTCTGATTGCGTTCTTGATCTCACTGATCGTATCGGCCATCGTCATCTACATCGTGAGCAGGCTCAACTTGGGCCTGACGGTCAACAGTTTTGGCAGCGCGATTGCGGCGGCCTTCGTCATCGCCATCGTCACTGCGATTCTGGTCTGGCTTCTGGGCCTGATCGGCGTCAGCCTGCCAACCGCCGGACTGCTGGGCGCGATCATTAACATCATCGTGGCCGCAATCGTCCTGATGATTGCCGACCGGTTCCTGCCCGGGATGCAGGTCAACGGCTTCGCGGGCGCGATCATCGCCGCGATTGCGATCGGCGTGGTCGCCTTTATCATCGCTTGGCTGCTCGGGCTGCTGGGCATCACTCTGCCGGCCGGCGCGGTCATCCCGTAACGCGCAAGCTGCTGGGGCGAACGGTGCGCGGTCCTCATGGGGGCCGCGCACTTTTGGGTAAGGCACCCCTGTTTCCCGCTGTCACAATCGAGCGATTCGGCGCGATAATGATCCCGACTCGCTGCACCCTCGCTTTGCCTGGTCAAAATCCCCGCGACTGGTCTATGAAGGGATGGCTAACATGATCGAAAGGCCCTGGCTGGAGCACTATGAGCCCGGCTTGCCTCGGACGCTGCGCCCTTATCCCGAGTGCACCCTCCTCGACACCCTGACCGATACCGTGCGCCAGCGGCCCGACCACACTGCCCTGATCTTCAAAGGGACGCGCCTTTCGTATGCCCAACTAGAGCAGTTGTCCAACGCCTTTGGCGCCGCGCTCGTGGCGCAAGGCGTCCAGAAGGGCGAGCGGGTGGCGTTGTTGCTGCCCAACTCGCCCCAGAGCATGATTGCGCAGCTCGGCGTCTGGAAGGCGGGCGCCATTGCAGCGCCCATTAACTCCTTGTACACCGAGCACGAGCTCGAGCATGCGCTGAACGAGATCGGCGCCGAAACCGTCGTCGTCCTCACCCCGTTCTACAGTAAGGTGAAGGCACTGCAGCCGCGCACGCAGGTGCGCCGGGTCATTGCGACCAATATCAAAGAGTACCTGCCCGCTCACATGCGCCTGCTGTTCACCCTCGCCAAGGAGAAGAAGGAAGGACATCGCATCCGGCTGCAGGTGGGTGACCTGTGGTGGCGCGACCTGATGCGCGAGCATGCCCTTGCGCCGCGGCCCGCGGTGCCCATCGCCATCGATGACCCCGCGGTCCTCCTGTTCAGCGGCGGCACCACGGGTACGCCCAAGGCTGCGCTGGGCACGCACCACAAGCTCCTCATGTCGGCCATGCAACTACACGCGTACGGCAGCACGGCGCTGGCCGACTGGGACGACACCATTACGCTGGTCATGCCCATGTTCCACGTGTACGGCAATATGGCCTTTAACACGTCGCTCGTCGCCCATTGGCCGATGGCGGTCGTGCCCAATCCACGCGATATCGACGACCTGGTGCAGACGATCCTGAAGGTGCGCCCCGCCGTTCTGCACGGCGTCCCCACCCTGTTCATCGCGCTGCTCAATCACCCCAAGGTGAAAGCCGGCCAGGTGGATTTCAGCTGCATGAAAGTGTGCTACGCGGGCGCTGCACCGCTCCTGGTCGAGACCAAGCGGCGGTTTGAGGCCCTGACCGGCGGCTGGCTGCTCGACGCGTACGGCATGACCGAGACCATGCTGGCAGCGGTCGTTTGCCCGGTCCATGGCGAATACAAAGAAGGGTCCATCGGCATTCCCGTACCGGACGTCGACGCCCGGATCGTCGACGTCGACACCGGGCAGCAAACGCTGCCGTGCGGGGAGATCGGCGAGTTGTGCATCAGCGCGCCGCAAACCATGGTCGGCTATTGGGGCCGCCCGGCCGAGACCGCGGAGATGATCCGTGATGGTTGGGTCTACACGGGCGACCTGGCGTACATGGACGAGGACGGTTACATCTTTATCGTCGACCGCAAGAAGGACCTGATTAAGCCCGGCGGTTTCCAGGTGTGGCCGCGTGAGGTCGAAGAGGTGCTGGCGGCGCACCCCGCCGTCGCCGAGGTGAGCGTGGCGGGCGTGCCCGACGAGTACCTGGGCGAAGCAGTCAAGGCGTGGGTGGTGCTGCGCCCGGGCGAAAGGGTCACAGTCGACGCACTGCGCGCCCACTGCAAGGAGCGGCTGGCCGCGTACAAGGTCCCGAAACAGATCGAGTTTCGTGACACGCTGCCGAAAACCATGGTCGGCAAGGTGCTCCGTCGGGTGCTGGCCCAGGAGGAGGGCCGCCAAAACTGAACTGCCGGCCGCCTTAGCGCGTGCAGAAGAGAGCACTTCGAGTCTATCCGAAAGTGCTCTAGCGGTCTCGTACGCCAGCTTGGCTGGCGCCCGGGCCACACGGGGCACGGTCAGACATCGGCCCCAGCTAATTCTCGGATAGATACTTCATCTGGAAGTCAAATCTTCGTCGACAAATATATTGTATTTCATTTTCAGATGTGCTATGATTCCTCCCAATAAATAATATTCTCTTCGTAACCAGGAGGAACACATGGGCATCTTCACCAACACCCGCGTGGCTCCCACCATCGTCGTGGCGGAAGCAAGTCCCCTTGTCGAGCTTCTGCCCGGCCTCGACCTGGCAAAGTTCTACACCGAAAACACGGGCCTGGCGCCCGACCCCAACTATTTCGGCGTGTACGCAGTGCAAGCGATCGGCACCACCCTCTATCTCGGCATCGGCACCGCGCGGCCGGCCGAGGCCAACGGCGCGCTGCTGGTGAAAACGGATGGCACCACGCTGAAAGCGGTCAAACAGCTCGACGAGCAGGGCTTTGTAGACATGCGTGCGGGCGGCAGCACCCTCTACATCCCCGGTGTGGATCCCCTCGAAGACTGGAGCATGGGTGAGATCTATGTCGGCAATCCGCCCGACGCGGTGAGCAAACACCGGGACATGCCGAACGTCATCCACACCTGGGGCCTCGATCCCCAAACGGACAAGGGACGGCTGTACGCCGCCGTCGGAATGCACGCGGGCGACAACCAGACCTTCTACGGGGGCGTGTTGATCAGCGACGACGACGGCGACTCGTGGAACGTGGTCGCCGACCCGCGCCACACCCTCGGCGCGTATCGCACCTATGACATCCGGCAGTTCTGCGGCAAACTCTACGTGACGGCGAACGACGATTACGAGAAGGCTTCGCAGTTGGCGGTGAGCAGTGACGGTGGGGCGACTTGGAAGCGCATCCGCGTGTCGGTCGAGAGCCGGCCGCGCCTGCTTGCAGGACGCGATTATCTCGCTGCGCTGGCCTGGGGGCGCGACGGTCTGCAGCTTGTGACGCCGGGGGGTAAGGTCACGAAGGCCCGTTTCCCCGGCTTCTACGCGGCCGACTGGGCCTATAACTATATCTGCGCGGGCTACGGGGGTTGGTACTATCTCCTCGCCGACGCCGGCCGCCTGTACAACTCGCGGGACCTCAAGACCTGGACGCTGGTCGCCGATACCGGCCTCACCTTGCTGGGCGTTGGCTACTGGCAGTCGGGCAACAAGCTGATCGTCACCGACCGCGGCGCCGGCGCGAGCATCTACGCGCTCGACCTGGCAACTTACGGCGCGGTATGACGCTGCGGCTTTGGTGAGGGCGGCCCCCAGACGCTTGGCTTCGCACGAAGGCTCGATCTGTCGGGGGCCGCCCGGCCTTTACTGCGCCGTCGTCCCGTTCGAATAGACCCACTCGTTGAAAAGTTGGTCGAGGTTCTGGCCCGCGATCTGGCTGGCCAGGGCCTGGAACTCCGCGGGCGTTGCGATGGTCCACTGGCGCTCGCGCGCCCATGTCCGTAGCAAAGCCTGGAACTTCGCGGGTCCCATCAGGTCACGGAGGGAAGCGAAGAACAGCGCCCCCTTGCCATACACCAACGTTTCGTAGTCCTGCTTGTAGTCCCACACGGGCATCCCGATGGGTTGGTCCGCGTTGCGCCGCTTAATGCTCGCGATGGGCAGTTCCCAGCGCCGCGCGCGCAAGTTGTCGGCAACCCCCTCGCCATCGTGCAGCCGGTAGTAGTCATACATGGAGAACTCCGCCAGGCCCTCGTCGAGCCAGGGCGTGCGCACCTGGTCGCTGCCCACCAGGTTGTACCACCATTGGTGGGCGACTTCATGGACGACCCGATCCACCAGGTCCTTCTGATACCTGTCGTACGTCTGGCTGCCGATGATGCCCAGCGAAGGAAACTCCATGCCCTTGAACGTCAGGGGCGCCTGGACGATCGACAAATCGCGGTAGGGATAAGGGCCGTACTGGTCGGTGTAGATCTCGAGGGCGGCAGCCGCCGCGTACAGCGCGCTCTTGCCCGCCTCGGCGTTCGCCCCGGTGAAGTAGGAGCGCACGCGGGTGCCCAGCGCCTCGACCTCGAGCGATTGGAACTGGGGGCTCATCAGGGCGGTGAACTCACGGGCCGGCCCGAGGGCGTAGCGAGCGGTGGTCCAGCCCGCCTCTACCGTGCGCGTTACCTCGGTGCCGGTGGCAACGAGCACCTGGTCGGAGGGGTAGGTGAGCGCCACGTTGTAAAGCGATGCGTCCGCAAAGCCCACGTCGCCCTGCGGGTGGGGCACGTCGAGCGCCCACTCGTCCCCCCGCCGAGCCGCCAGGATCGGATAGAAGTTCGTCAGGCTCGTCGTGTCCTCGTTGATCCCGAAGATCGTATACTCGCCGGGCTGCGACCGGTGGACGATCTCGCCCTGGTAGGTGAGCGCCACGTGCACCCGGCTGCCCGGCTTGGCGGGTTCGGGCAGCACCAGCTGGACGGCCGTGCGGCCGGCCGCGGGCGCGAAATTGACCATCTTGCCGTCAACCCGTGCGCCCGTCAGGTCGAGCTTCCCGCCGAAAAACTGTAGGTTGGGGTAGGTGCGGAAGTAAATGTCGGCCAGCGGCAGCGTGGACGACACGGTGAAGTCCACGTCCAGGGTACCCGTATAGGCCCGGTTCGCGGGGTCGATCCGGGTCGTGATGCTGTAGAACGGCATGGCGCTCAAGCGCTCGTCCGGCACGGCATAGCCCGGGCTCCAGGTCTGGCGGATCTCTGCGAAACGATCCGGTCCGCGCTGCAGCAGGCTGCAGCCCGCCAGCAGGCCCAGGCACAGCAGCGAGGCCGTCACGATGGCCAGCAGTGCCGGGCGAAGAGCGGAACCATGCGAACGCCGCGGCAGGCAAGGCGCACCGCCGGCAACCTGGTGCATGAAGACCTCCGGGGAAACAAGTACTATCTTCTGGCCGAGTATAGCACAAAACTATTGACAAGGAAATGTATATATCCTATAATTGCAAATAGCATATACTTGACGAGCAGGGTGATTCACACGCATCGTGGCGAAAGGAGCCGGCCATGTCATTCTTGAAGCCCGCTTACGGAAGCATTCTGGTCACCGTCATTGTTCTCGCGTTGGCCCTCGTTGCGGGGAACGCAGTCGGTCAGGTGCAGGCCGCTCCGGTGCGTGCACCGCTTGCCGCGCCGCATGCCGAATCACAGGGCGCTGTGGGCGAAGTGAGCGGTACGGCGCTGCCCGGGGATGCCGTTCGGGTGACGCAGGGTGACGCCTTGATTGGCGAGACGACTGCGGGGAAAGACGGCGCCTGGCAGGTGCCCATTCCCAAGACGGCCTCGGCCACCGCGCCGTATCACGTGCAGATCTTGCCCGCCGCGCAGCGCGGCGCGGCCCCCGAAGAGCCGGTTTCGATCGTCGTCATCGTGGTAGTCGGCACGAACAAGGTCGAGGTGCGCGTCCAGGTCATCTCGCCCAACGGGCAGGTAGACATCGAAGTGCAGGTGCCGATCAACCCGCCGTGCGAGACGGAAGGCGCGAAGACCCAGGCACAGGACGCCGCAACCCAGGCACAGCCAACCGCTGAAGCAGCGGCCGCGCCGGTCTATCACCAGGTCCGGGCCGGCGAGACGCTGGCGATCATCGGGGCGCGCTACGGCGTCTCACCGCTGGCCATCATGCAGGCCAACAAGCTGCGCAACGCCAACCTGATCTTTGTCGGCCAGCGCCTCCTCATCCCTGCACGATAATCCCGTTCTCCCACGCGCGAACGTGTCCGGCGGTTTAGAACCGCCGGACACGTTCGCGCGTGGGAGGTGACACCAAAGTGGTCACATTTGTATGTAGCGAGTTCCGCTCTATTCCAATATTCGCTGATTTTCGCCGTTACTGAACGCGCGGGCCGTCGTCTTGTAGAGTAGGTGACAGGGACCTACGGATAACTACAGGAGAAGGACCGATGAAGAAAATGGTGATGATTGGGATCGTGGTCGTGGTGGTCCTCGCCATGGCCGTTCCGGCTGCATTTGCACAAGCGCCGCTGCCGCCCAACAACACGACCGTGAAAGTCAACGGCTGGCACAACAGCGGGACCGTCATGATCCAGGGCTGGGGCAACAACACCAGCCTCTACTACGGGCGGTACAGCAAGTGGAACTCGGCCGTCATCGGCGTGAACGGCTGCGGAAACAACACGAGCGTAAAGTTCGGGAAGAAATCGGGGGGCAACCGCGTCGTCGTGGGCGTGATGAGCCCCTGCCCGTGATCTGTAAATCGCGCGCCTTCCGGGCTCGGCTACCCGAGTTTGCGAAATGACAGGCATCCTGTCCCTGAGTCACCTGACATCGGCCCCGTAGCCTTCATCGCACCCTTGCCGATGCGCCCATGGCCTGCGGCGGCGCGCTAATGCCGGCCCCGAGCCTCTTCCCGGCCAGCCCGCGAAGAAGCCCGGGGTCGCTTCATTCCTCGCTTGCACCACCCATCCCCCCTTGCACTACTCATTCCCCGCTTGCACACCCCGGTGCTATAATGAACCCCGTTTCAGGCCACAACGAACCGCGCCGGGATGGAGCTTATCGCATGCCACTTTCGCTAACCGAAGTCGAGCACGTCGCGGAGCTGGCGCGCTTGAGCCTCACCGATGAGGAGAAGGCCCTCTTCCGCGAGCAGCTCTCGGCAATCCTGGATCACGCGGCTGTCCTGCAGGGGGTCGACACGTCGGCCATTGCACCGACGGCCACCGTCCTGCCGCTGCGCAACGTCATGCGCGAGGACGAGGCCCGCCCGTCGCTGCCCCAGGAAGACGTGCTCGCCAATGCGCCGGACGCCCGCGACGGGTTCTTCGCCGTTCGGGCGATCCTGCGGGCAAGCGGCCGGAAGACGCCATGAATCTCACTTCCCTTTCCCTTCACGAAGCCGCGCGGCTTCTGCGCTCCGCCGAGATCGGCGCGGTCGAACTGACCGAAAGCGTGCTGGAGCGCATCTATGCCCTGGATAATACGGTCAAGGCGTACCTCGCGCTCACGCCCGAGGCCGCCCTGGACGCGGCGCGGGCTGCCGATATACAGTTTTCAGCCGCCCGCCGGGACGGGACGGCGGCATCGCTCGCGCCCCTCCTGGGCATCCCCGTTGCCGTCAAGGATGTCATCACCGTCGAGGGCGTGCCCCTGACATGCGGCTCGCGCATCCTCGAAGGCTACATCCCGCCCTACCAGGCCACGGCCGTCGACCGGCTTGCGGCTGCGGGCGCGGTCATCCTGGGCAAGACCAATACCGACGAATTTGCGATGGGGTCGAGCACCGAGAACTCGGCGTACTTCACCACCCGCAACCCTTGGGACCTGACCCGCGTGCCCGGCGGCTCGAGCGGGGGCAGCGCGGCCGCGGTCGCCTCCGACCTGTGCATCGCCGCGCTCGGCTCTGACACGGGCGGGAGCGTACGCCAGCCGGCCAGCCTCTGCGGCATCGTCGGGCTAAAGCCCACCTACGGCCGGGTGAGCCGCTACGGGCTCGTGGCCTACGCCTCCTCTCTGGACCAGATTGGGCCTTTGGCCAAAAACGTCACGGATGCGGCCCTGCTGCTCGGTACGATCGCGGGACACGATCCCCTGGACAGCACAAGCGTCGACCGGCCCGTGCCAGACTACGCCGCGGCGTGTGCCGCACTCGGGCGCATTCAGCCGCAGGATGGGCGCCCGCTGGCGGGGCTCCGGGTGGGCGTCCCGAAGGAGTACTTTGTCGCCGGGATCGAGGCGGCGGTGGAGGCGGCGGTCCGTGCGGCCATCGGCCGGCTGGCAGAGCTGGGGGCCAGCGTCCGCGAGATCAGCCTGCCGCACACCGACCTCGCGCTGCCGGTCTACTATCTCGTCGCGCCTGCAGAGGCGTCTGCCAACCTCGCGCGCTTCGATGGCATCCGCTACGGTCTGTCAGTCGAGGCGGAATCCCTGTGGGACACCTACCTGCGCACGCGCGGGCAAGGGTTCGGCCCCGAGGTCAAGCGCCGGATCATGCTCGGCGCCTATGCCTTGAGCGCCGGCTACTACGATGCCTACTATCTCAAGGCGCAGCAGGTGCGTACGCTGATCAAGGCAGACTTCGACGCGGCGCTGCAAGAGGTGGACGTCATTGCCTGCCCGACGAGCCCGACCACGGCGTTCCCCATCGGCGAGCGCGCGGCCGACCCGCTCAGCATGTACCTGGCCGACGTCTTCACGCTCTCGCTCAACCTGGCGGGCATTTGCGGCCTCTCGCTGCCGTGCGGGTTCGATCCAACGGGCTTGCCAATCGGTCTGCAGCTGATCGCCGGGCCGTTCGAAGAGGAGCGGCTCCTGTCGACCGCGTATGCCTACGAGCAGACAACGGAATGGCATTTACGAAAGCCGGCACTGATAGCAGAGGATGAGTGATGCAGGGTGATTTTCGACCGTTTGCCGAACGCATGACAGCAGAGGGGCTGCCAAGTGTCGTCATTCGGACCTTTGAACACTACTACCAACAACTGGCCGAGGGGCACACCGGCCTGCTCCCGGAGAGCCAGATCCGCCCCATCGAGTCGCTGCCCGACCTGGAGCATCTCCCTGCCGCACTGATCGCCGCGGGGCACGCGGCCTTGGATAAGGCCGTGATGATCAAGCTGAACGGCGGGCTCGGCACAGGCATGGGGCTCGAAAAGGCCAAGTCGCTGCTGACCGTGCGCACCCTGCCCCAAGGCGAGACGCTGACTTTCCTCGACATCATCGCCCGGCAGGCGCTGCACGCATCGGTGCCCTTGGTGCTGATGAACAGCTTCGCCACCCGGGAGGACTCGCTCCAGGCCGTCGCGAAGTATCCTCGGCTCCGAGGGAGCATTCCGCTCGACTTCCTGCAGCATAAGGTGCCCAAGGTGCTGCAGGACGGTCTGCGCCCGGCTGACTGGCCGCAGGACCGCGGGCTGGAATGGTGCCCGCCCGGACATGGGGACATCTACACGGCCTTGATTACCAGCGGTATGCTCGACGCGCTGCTGGCGTACGGGTACGAGGTCGCGTTCGTATCGAACGCCGACAACCTGGGCGCAGTGCTGGGCAGCCCCGACGGGCTGCGCGTGCTGGGCTACTGCGTCACAAACCGGCTGCCCTTCCTGATGGAGGTGGCCGACCGCACCGGGGCCGACCGCAAGGGCGGCCACCTGGCGCAGCGGCTCAGCGACGGGCGCCTGGTGCTGCGCGAGTCGGCCCAATGCCCCGATGCGGACATGGACGCGTTCCAGGACATCGGGCGCCATCGCTACTTCAACACCAACAACCTCTGGGTCCACCTGCCCAGCCTGCGAGAGTGCCTGGCCGAGTTGGACGGCGTCATGGGGCTGCCGATGATCCGCAACAGCAAGACGCTGGACCCGCGCGATCCGTCGTCGCCCAAAGTGTACCAGTTGGAGACGGCGATGGGTGCGGCCATTTCGTCGTTCGAGGGCGCCGGCGCCCTGCGCGTCCCGCGCACCCGCTTCGCGCCCGTAAAGACGTGCGACGACCTGCTCGGCGTGCGCTCTGACGCGTACGTCCTCACGGAGGATTGGCGCGTCGTCTTGAACCCACAGCGAGGCGAGGACGTGCCCGTCATCAGCCTGGACCCGAAGTACTACAAGCTGATCGACCAGATGGAGTCGCGCTTCCCCGACGGCCCGCCGTCGCTCGTCGAATGCGAGAGCCTGACGGTCAAAGGCGACGTCCGCTTCGGGCGGGGGGTGGCGTGCCGGGGGACCGTCGAAGTGGTCAACGAGGGGCCTGGGCAGCCGGCGGTAGAAAACAGGGTGTTGAGCGGCCCCATCGCATTAACGGGTGACTGAATGGCCCACTGATCGGACTGATGCAACTGATTGGCCCGATCGTTCCTGGATCAGAGATCATCCAGATCAGTTCCATCAGTCAAATCAGCGTCCCATGTCTGATCACAAGAAGGAGATAACTGTCCCATGCCCGAACGCATCTCCGCCCGGGTGGCGGCCGTGCCGCCCTCCGGCATCCGCAAGTTCTTCGACATTGCTGCAACGATGCAGAACGTCATCTCGCTCGGCATCGGCGAACCCGATTTCGTGACCCCCGACGTCATCCGCCAGGCCGGCATGGACTCGCTCACCCGCGGCGAGACACGCTACACCTCCAACTCCGGCATCTTGGAGCTGCGCAAGGCGATCGTGGCAAAGTGGGCCCAGTTGTACGGCGTCGAGTACGACCCGGAAGCGGAAACGCTCATTACTGTGGGCGGGTCCGAGGCCCTGTACCTGGTGCTGACCGCCATCCTCAACCCCGGCGACGAAGTGCTGATCCCCGAGCCCTGCTTCGTGTCGTATGAGGCCGAGGTTATCTTTGCCGGCGGCACGCCCGTCCCGATCGCGACGCAGGTCGAGACGCTGTTCCAGGTCACCGGCGCCCAGCTCGAGGCCGCAATCACGCCCAGAACCAAGGCCGTCCTGATCAACTACCCGAACAACCCGACCGGTGCGATCCTCACGGCCGAATACATGGCCGAGATCGCGGCCGTCGCGGCACAGCACGACCTGCTCGTCATCTCGGACGAAATCTACGACCGGCTCGTCTATGCCGGGAAACACATCACGTTCAGCAGCCTGCCGGGCATGCGCGACCGCACCGTGATCATTGGCGGTTTCTCGAAGGACTACGCGATGACAGGCTGGCGCCTGGGCTTCGCACTCGGGCCGGCCGACATCCTCTCTGTCATGCGCAAGATTCACCAGTACACGATCATGTCCGCGTCCACCACCGCGCAGATGGCGGCGATTACGGCCGTGAGCGACCCACGGGCGGAAGAGGCGGTGCTCGCCATGCGCGAGAGCTACAACACCCGCCGCCAACTTCTGGTCGGCGGGCTGGCCAGCATCGGCCTGCCCGCATTCGAGCCCCGGGGCGCGTTCTACGCCTTCCCCGACATCCGCATCAGCGGGATGACGTCGGATGAGTTCTGCATGACCCTGCTGGACGAGGAAGCGGTGGCCTGTGTACCCGGCCCGGCCTTCGGCCTGGGCGGCGAAGGGTACGTCCGCATGTGCTACGCCACGGCCAAGGACAAGATCGAAGAGGCGCTGGAGCGCATGCACCGCTTCGTCGTGCGGCACGGATAGACCACGCTACAATAATGGGACGCAGATCTGACTGATCGAACGCTTCACCTGATCCTTCGGCAAGGCAAATCAGGTAAATCAGTCCAATCCGTCGAATCTGTGTCCCATTCCTGCGTCCCTACAGCGCCAACTCCGCACGCAGCCGGGCGATTTCCCCCTCGAACTCCCCGTACAGCCGCGCCTTCTCAGCCTCGGGCAGCGTGCTTGCGCGCACTCCATTCAGGCTGACCTGCGCCAGTTCGTCCGCCGTGAACCCAAAGTGATCCACCAGGATCTCGTACTCGTGGTTCAGGTCCGTCCCGAACAACGGCGGGTCGTCCGAGTTAACCGTGACCAGCAGCCCTTCGTCCCACAGCCGGCGCAGCGGGTGCGACGGGTAGTCCGGGTAGACATTCAGGCGCACGTTGCTGGTGGGGCAAAGGTCGACGCCAATACCCTGCTCGCGCAGATAGGCCACCAGTGAAGGGTCTTCGATCACGCGTACGCCGTGCTGCAGTCGCCGCGGCTTCAGATAGTGAATCACCTCCCACATCTTGTCCGGGCCGGAAAGCTCGCCGGTGTGGGGAATCCCCGGCAGGCCGGCTGCGGCCGCCCGTTCGAAGCTAGGTTGGAAGGTCGCGGCGCTGTCCATCCGTTCGTCGCCGGCCAGGCCCAACGCCACCACGCCCCGGTCGCGCGCCGCCAGCGCCATGTCGACCACGTCCATCTGCAGGTCGGGCAAGTCGCGCACGATGTCGAAGATCCAGCCCCAGCGCACCCCAAACTCCGCTTCCGCCGCCGCCCGCCCCTGGTTCAGCCCATCCAGGATTACCTCCCAGGGCAGGCCCGCGTATTTGACGTTTGAGATCATGGTGAACGTGACTTCGGCGTAGCGGATGTTCTGGCGGGCACACTCCCTGCCGAACTCGTAGGCGACAAGCCGGTAGTCCTCGGGGGTGCGGAGGCACTTCAGGATGGTGATATACAGGTTCAGAAAATGCGTAAAATCGGTGAACCGGTAGTAGGCGCGCAGCCCCGCCTCGTCATCCGCGGGCAGCGCCTGGCCGTTCTGACGGGCCAGCTGCAGCAGGGTGGCCGGCTGGATGGAGCCTTCGAGGTGAACGTGCATCTCGGCCTTCGGCAGGCGCCGGGCAAACTCGTGTAACGGTGTCGACATACTCTCTCCGTCTCGGTGCGGCTTCATGATCGTTCCGACAGCAACTTTAGCACAAAGACGCGCCGGCCGTGGAATTGCTGCGCCACTGCGGAGACATTGCGCCCGAGCCGGGACGGGCAGATTGCGCTTCCATGCGGCCCCGTGATATCCTCCGGGGAACGGAGATTGCCATGACGTCCTACGAAACTGTTATCGGCCTGGAAGTCCACGCCCAGGTCCTCACCGCCTCCAAAATGTTCTGCGGCTGTGCGACGGATTATGCGGCCGCGGCCCCGAACACCCACGTCTGCCCGGTGTGCATGGCCCTCCCCGGCGCACTGCCGGTCATCAACAAGAACGCGGTCGAGAAGACGATCATGGCCGGCCTGGCGCTCAAGTGCACGATCGCCGAGCACGCGGTCTTTGCCCGCAAGAACTACCATTACGCCGACCTGCCCAAAGGGTACCAGATCAGCCAGTACGAGTTGCCCTTCTGCCGCGACGGCTGGCTCGAGATAACGACCGAGGCCGGGATTCGGCGCATCGGAATTACACGCGCCCACCTCGAAGAAGACACCGGCAAGCTCGTGCACGCCGCGCTCGGGGGGCGGCTGACGGAGGGCGGCGGAGAGGGCGTCACGACCCTGGTCGACCTCAACCGGGCCGGCGTGCCGCTGCTGGAAATCGTCACGGAGCCGGACCTGCGCTCGCCCGACGAGGCCTACGCCTACCTCACCAGCCTTCAGCGCATCCTGCGCTACCTCGGCGTCAGCACCGCGGACATGGAAAAGGGCGCGATGCGCTGCGAGGCCAATGTCAGCGTGCGGCCCGTTGGGCAAACGGCGTTCGGGACAAAGGTGGAGGTCAAGAACCTTAACAGCTTCCGCTCGGTGAAGCTCGCACTCGAATACGAGGTGAAGCGGCAGATCGAAGCGTTGACGCACGGCGAGTCCGTGGTGCAGGTGACGATGGGCTGGGACGAAGAGGCGGGGCGCACGGTGCTGCAGCGCAGCAAGGAGTCGTCCGACGATTATCGTTACTTCCCCGAGCCCGACTTGCCGCCCCTGGAAGTAAGCCGGCAGTGGGTGGAGGAGCTGAGGCAGCGCATGCCCGAGCTGCCCGAGGCCAAGCGCGCCCGCTTCGTGAGCGATTTGGGGCTGGACCCCAAGGACGCCGCAGTGCTCGCCGAAAACCGCACGGTCGCCGAGTATTTCGAGGCCACCGTGGACGCACTCCGCGGCGCGCCTCCCGGCATTCCCGGCCCCGAAGCAGCCAAGGATGCGGCGAACTGGATTACGGGCGAGCTCTTCCGCCTGATGAAGGCCGGCGGAACCGACATGGAGGCAGTACGGGTGACGCCCGTCGCGCTGGCCGAGCTTATCGCGCTCGTGGCGGGCGCGCAGGTTAACCTCAACAGCGCCAAGCGCGTGCTGGGTGAGATGTTCGATTCGGGCCGCGGCGCCCGCGAGGTGATCGACGCGCTCGGCCTCGGCCAGGTCAGCGACGCCGGCGCACTGGCGGCAATTGTAGCAAAAGTCATAGAAGCCAATGAGGACCAGGTCCTAAAGTACCGGTCAGGCAAAGAGAGCGTCTTTAACTGGCTGCTTGGGCAGGTCATGCGCGAGACGCGCGGCAAGGGCAACCCGGCGCTCGTGCGCGAGCTCCTGGCAGCCGCTCTCGCCGAGACCGCCACGCAGGAGTAAAGCATGTCGTTTGACCGGGCCATCGAAGAGATCATCCAGGCCGCGCTGGCCCGCGGCGAGTTCGATAACTTGCCGGGGCAAGGCAAGCCCCAGGACCATTCGGACTACTTCTCCATGCCCGAAGAGGACCGTTTGTCGTATACCGTCCTCAAGAATTCGGGCTACCTCCCGCCCGAAGTGGAACTGCTCAAGGAAATCGACGGCCTGCGCGCTCAGCTTGCGGCCGGGCCGTCCGAATCCGAGCGCCGCTACCTGGCCAAGCAGATCGACGAAAAGACCCTGGCGTTCAATTTGCTGCAGGAACAGAAGCAGGCGGCGCGGCGCCGCGCACGAAAAAGCCGGTAAGCCCGGTTGGACCCTCAGGCGTTTCGTCCCTGAGCTGCGCTCAGGCAACCCCAAAAGCCGCAACAACAGGGGTGCATATGTCCCGTCTCTCTCGCTGGCTCTACCGCATCTCCCGGGGCTGGGTCGTCCTCCTCGCGATCGTCGTCTTCTTCGTCTTCACGCCCCTCGTCCTGCCCCAGCAGGCGGCGCGGTTCGAGGCGGCCGCGGGGTCGGGCCCATCGCCCGATCAATCCTTCTTCTACTCGGCGGGCGACCTGTACCGGATGGCAGACGCATTCGGCCCGGCCGGCAGGTCCGCCTACGTGCGCGCCCGCTGGACGTTCGACGTGATCTGGCCGCTGGTCTACGCGTTCTTCCTCGCCACGACCATCAGTTGGCTGGCGAAGCGCGCTTTCCCCGAGCAGAGCCGCTGGCGCCTGTTGAACCTGGTCCCCGTGGCCGGGCTGCTGCTCGACTACGCCGAGAACGTCTGCACATCGCTGGTGATCGGACGCTATCCCGCGCAGACACCCGTCTTTGATTTCCTGGCTACGGTTTTTACGCCGCTCAAATGGGTGTTCGTAGGGGGCAGCTTCGTGGTGCTGGTGGTGGTGGCCATCGCCGCGCTGGTGCAGTGGCGGCGCGGGGCCCGGGCAGAGGTCGCGTAGGGCGAGCGGCAAACCTCCGGAGCTTATGAAACCCCGAAGGTTTTTGCCGTGTCAGCCCACCACCGAGGCCTGCGTCTCGATGGCGTGGTCCCAGGCGTCGAGGAGGTCGGGCAAGTCATCCAGGCTTGCAAGACGGGCGTCGGGGACAATCTCGTCGCTGGTCTCGTCGCGGAAGGGAGACTGGAGCAGGATCGCGCGCATGCCGATCTTCAGGGGGCCGGCTACGTCGACGTCCAGCTTGTCGCCGACAAACACCGCCTCGGCGGGAGCCACGTCGAAACGATCCAGCGCCTGGCGGAAGATCCGTTCGTCCGGCTTGATGTAGCCCGCCCGGCACGAATAAACGCGGACGGGCAGGTAATCCAGCAGGCCAAAACGCTGCAGGTCGGCGTCGTGCACCTCGGGCGCCCACAGGGTATTAGAGACGACGCCCAGCAAACGCCCCTGGTCCGTCAAGCGGCGCAAGACCTCGGCAGCATTCCCCTCGACAGGCGTAACCACCTGCGAGATGACCTCGTAATACGCTTGCATCGCCTCGGGAAAGGCCTTATCGGACACCCGTACGCCCACCGCCTCCAGCCCCTCCCGGATCACCGTCTCCGCTTGGTTGCTGTAGTGGGTGCGCTTCGCCTTGGCTTCGAGCGCGGCGCCCATGCGGGCCACGGCCCGGATCGCGAGGTCAGGGTCCGCGACCCGCGTGCCGTCCTGCACTGCAACCTTCAAAAACGCGCGCAGGGCCCGGCCGTTCATTGCCTCGAACGTGTTCTCGGGCGGCTGCTCGTAGTGCAGCAGGGTGCCACCGAGATCGAATAGGACGGCTTGGATTATCGGCATCAGGAATTCTCCGTTTTCCTATCGTCAACGCTCGCGGCGGCCATCCCGCTACTGTCGGGTAAATCGAGTCCCAGAGCGTTCATGATTTTTCGCAGGTTGGTTGGCACGGTCTCGGCCGTGTCGACGACGAGGCGCGGCCCGCTCAGGCGCTCGAGCCGCTCGCGGGCCTGCTGGTACGCATCCCAATCGCGGACGCGGTGCTCGGGCAAGTCCGCACCCCGGCGCTCGATCCGCTCGCGGAGCAGCGCCTCGTCGGTCGTGATACATTCGATGAGCCGGAAACTCACCTTGACGCTGCGCACCAACTGCTCGATCGCGTCCTGAAAGCTGCGGTAGCCCGCAGGGCTGTCGACGATGACGCTCGTGCCCACGGTGAGGTTGTCGCGGGCAATCGGGATGAGCAGCGTGTACGAGAGTGCGCCGGCAAATTGCAGCGCGTTCTCGATCTTCAGCTCGCGCCCCAGCTCAAGGGCCGCGTCCTTCACCGTGTCTTTGTCCAAGTAGGCCGCGCGCAGCTCCCGCGCAACGGCCCGGGCAAGGGTGGTTTTACCCACGCCCGGCGCGCCGGCGAATACGACGAGAAGCGGCTCAGCCACTCAAAATGCCACCCCTAACAGGCTCAGCACGATCACGATCAGCGGTGCGATGAACACCGCAGGCAGCAAGTTCGCGGCCCGAATGCGCTTGATGTCGAGCAGCAGAAATGCGATGCTCAGGATTACGACACCGCCCGTGGCAGTCATCTCTACCACCCACGGCGTCGTGCGCGTGACGCCGCCCAGCGCGGCGCCGAATGAACCGGCGGCGAGGCTGAGCGCACCCTGGTACACGAGCACGGTTGCCGCCGATAGGATCACCCCCGCGCCCAGGCTGGCCGCCAGCGCCATCGCGGCAAAGGCATCCATCAGCGACTTGACCGCAAGCAGCGTATAGTCGCCCATCAGCCCGTCCTGGATCGAGCCGAGGATCGTCAGCGGCCCAACGCAAAAGACGAGGCTGGCCGTGATAAACCCCTGCGCAAACGTGCCCTGGTTACCCCCGAACAGCCCGCCCAGCCGCAGCTCGCTCCACCGCCCAAATCGCTCTAACGCATCTTCGATGCGCAATAGTTCCCCGAGGATGCCGCCGATCAGGATGCTGAACAGCGGGATCAGGATGTTCTTCGTGGTGATGGCCATGGTCACGCCGATGGTCAGCGTAATCAAGCCCAGGCCCTGCAGCACGGTGATGCGCATCTTCTCGGGCAGGCGATTGCCGAGCACGGTGCCCGCCAGTCCGCCGGCGACGACCGCGCCGACGTTGATAATGGTTCCGGTAATCATGCGTTGCTTTCTACTGGCCGGCTTCTCGTTGCAGCGGCGAACCCGGGCGCTTGCTTCGGCCGGCTACATCCGGCCCGCGGGCGGCGCTCCGCCGATCTGTTCTAAGACAAAAAGCATAGCATGGTTCTCAAATGGGGGCAAGCGCGTTTTTTGGGCCCAAGGTTGACGCCTGTGGAGAAACGGTGTACAAATACGCTACTTCTCCAACACAAGAGGCATCATGCGCGACGCCGTTCTGGCCTTCGCTAAGCGATTCGATTTCGATGAACCGCACTCGCTGCAGGACGAGCGGCTCGCCCTGCTTCTCTTTGACGAGACCGCCCGCCTGGGTCTGCACCATATGGACCAGGTCCCGCTGGACGGAGAAAAGGCCCTGACCCCCCGGCAGATCCTTTCGTGTGCCGCGCTCCTGCATGATATCGGCTACGTCGAGGGTTACGAGAACCACCACAAGACCTCTTTCAAGCTCATTACCGGGGAGAAGATCGCGGGCCTGACGAAACACGACCGCCTGCTCGTCGCATTCGTCGCGCGCTACCACCGCGGCGCGACGGCCGATCCGGAGAAACACGAAGCCTACGCGGCGCTCTCACCCGAGGATCAACGCATGGTCGCACGGCTCGGCGCGATCCTGCGCTTCGCCGACGGCCTCGACCGCAGCCATTCAGATGCCGTGCAGGGTATCCGGCTTTCCCTCGAAGGCAACCGGCTGACGGCCGCGCTCGAGCCGGGCCTGGGCGATGACGAGGAGCGGCTGGCGGGCCAGAAGAAGGCCCACTGGTTCGAGACCCAGTTCAAGGTGCGCGTGGAATTGAGGTAAGTGCAAGCACAGCTAAATTGCAGGCTGGCCGTGCGAGCCACGTCATGCTCTTTGGAGCGAGCCACCTGCCTCTTGACTGTTAGGCCCCTCACCGTGCCGTGCGCGGCCATAATCGCTTCTCACACAACGGCCGCTGAATACACGCAGGGTTCCTGCCGCCCCTGCCTCATCCCCCATGCGGTGCGTAGCCGGGCGAACGCGTCCCCACAGCGTTCCCTTTGGGGTTCCAAGGGGCGTAGCCCCTGGTCGGGGGCGGCGGGGGCAAGAGCGCCCCCGCCAAACAGCCTGTGGTTACTCTCAGATTCTGACAACACGGTAATGGGCACCCCGCGCATCCACCGCCGTGTTGCCATTTACTGAGTCACGTAATCCGAGTAACCCCCCACAATCTCGCGGGCGGTTCCCCCTTCGAGCACCACCACCCGGTCCACAATGCGGTCGAGAAAGTAGCGGTCGTGGGAGATGACCAGGACCGTGCCGTTGAACTCCTCCAGCGCGGCCTCCAACACCTCCGACGACGGGATGTCGAGGTTGTTCGTCGGCTCGTCGAGCATCAGGAAGTTGACGTCCGAAAGCATCAGCTTCGCGAGCTGCAGCCGGCTGCGCTCGCCGCCGCTCAGGTGGTGAACCTGCTTCTGCGCGGCGTAGTAGTCGAACAGGAAGCGCTGCAGGATCGCGACGGCGTCGGTCTCGTACATCGGCTTTGCGTCGCGAATTTCCTGCACCAGCGTCCAGTCGGGGTGCAGGGTCTCGTGCTGCTGCGCGTAGTACCCGATCTTCACGCTCGGTCCCAGCTTGATCACGCCACCGTCCGGCTGCTCGAAGAGCGACCGCCCCCCTGCTCCCGATTCGGCAGAGGCTGACGCGCCCGGCGCATTGCCGTTTGCGACCGCTGCCGGCAAGTTACCCGCGGTCAGGGCCTCGCCCAGGATGCAGCGGAACAGCACGGATTTGCCGGCCCCGTTCGGCCCGACCAGGCCGACGCGCTCGCCATGCCATGCCTGGAAGCTGACCCCCTCCAGGACGACGCGCAGGTCGCCCGTCGCGGGGTCCTCGAACCACTTGTCCACCCGCTGCACGTCGAGCACCTTGTTGCTGCCGCGCCAGCCGCCCAGCTCCAGCCGCATCCGGCTGCCCTCCTGCGGCCGCTCGATCTTGTCCATCCGCTCGAGCATCTTGTGCCGGCTGCGCGCCTGCCGGGCATGCCGCTCGTCCTGCGTGAACGCCGCGGCCTCCTCGAAACGCTTGATCGCCGCTTCGATCTGCGTCACGCGTTTCTGCTGGGCCCGGTAAAGCTGCTCCTGGCGCAGCATCGCCAGCTGCTTGTTCACCGCATAATTCGAGTAGGTGCCGGGCCAGACCTTGATCTGCCCGCGTTCCAGTTCGGCGATGGTGGTGACCGTTTCGTCCAGCAAGTAACGATCGTGCGACACGATCACGACCGCCCCGCCGTAGCCGCAAACCAGCTTTTCGACGCGCTCCTTGCCCTCCAGATCCAGGTGATTATCCGGCTCGTCGAGCAGGAGCAGGTCGGGCGACCACACGATGAGCCGCGCCAGGCCTACCAACTTGGCTTGCCCGCCGCTCAGTACGTCGACAGGCTGCTCGAACGTCTCGTCGCCCAGTCCAAGCTCGCGCAGGGTCGACCGCACCCGATTCTCGTACGTCAGGCCGCCGGCCGCTTCGTAGGCGTGCAACAGCCGGGCGTGCTCTTCCATCACCCGCGCAAGCCGCCGCTCGTTTCCGAAGACGCTCGGGTCGCCCATCTGCCCTTCCGCAATCGCCAGCGTGTGGCGCAGCAGCGCAATTTCCGGCGAGCCCGACAGCGCCGCTTCCAGCACGGTGAGCGCGAGCGTGCCGTTGCCTGTGGCCTGCGCCGCCTGCCCCGCCAAGGCCTCGACCGTGACTTCCTGGGGCAGATAACCCACGGTCAGGCCCTTTTGCTTGGAGATCGTGCCCGAGTCGGGCTGGAGCAGGCCGAGGATCAGCTTGAGCAGCGTCGACTTGCCGCCGCCATTCGGCCCGACGAGGCCGGTCTTTTGCCCGGCCTGGATTTCCCAGTTCAGCCCGACCAGGACGGGGGTGTCGAAGTAAGTATGGTGCACGTCGTTCAGGTTGACGATAATCGGTGCCATTGCGTTTGCCTCGCCTCGCCGGTTGCCCTGGCGCCCGGCGCCAAGCCGGGAAATAAAAAGACCGTGAGCATCAGCGCCCACGGTCAGAAGTTGACGTAATCTCAAGTCTCTTGGGCGCGCTGAACTAGGGCTGCACCCCCCAAGACGAGATGCGAGGCAGGTAAAGAATCGAGCGACCCGTACTCACGAAAAGCATGTTTGGAGTATACTGGGGGCCGAACCTCTTGTCAAGCCGAAAGACGATCAGTTCCATGCCAACTGTTGACTATTCCTTTCTCATCAACCGGCTTCGCGACGCGCTGGCGCGTCCGCTCCCGGGGCTGTCCGCACAATTGGGCATGTCTCCGCAGCCCCGACCGGGCGCGGAGCGCATCTTCGACCCACTGCTGGACTGCCGCCGCGCGGCCGTCCTGGTGCTGTTTTACCCGTGTGACGGCGACATGTGCCTCGTGCTCACCCGCCGTACCGAGCGACTGGAAAGCCACAGCGGCCAGATTTCCTTCCCCGGCGGCAGCATGGACCCGGGCGAAGACGCCGATCGCGGCGGCCAAGCGCGAGGCGCAGGAAGAGTTGGGGGTGCAGCCCAGCCGCGGTCGAGGTGCTTGGGCAATTGTCGCCCTTGTTCATCCCCCCCAGCGGCTTCTGCGTTTATCCCGTCGTCGCCTGGGCGCCGGTCGCCCCCACTTTCACTCCGAGCGAAGAAGAAGTGGCAGAGGTGCTCCAGGTGCCCGTGCGCCACCTGCTGCTGCCCGCCACCCGGTGTGAGGAGATGTGGGACCTGCGCGGGCGCGCGTGCGCGTGCCCTACTATGCGGTCGGAACGCACAAGGTGTGGGGTGCGACCGCCATGGTGCTCTGCGAATTGCTTGGGCTGCTCAGCGATTTGGGCGACGCTTACTAAGGTGAATCTGTTGGACCATGACGCTCGGCATCCTTCGACTGCGGGCGCTCCTGCGGACCGCCCTCCGCTCAGGGTGCCTGCGCTTAAAGCATCCTGAGCGGAGGCGCCAGCGCAGCTGGCGTGCCGCAGTCGAAGGATGTGACCCGACAGAATCAGTGTGTTTCCACCTAAACGAATCGCATCGTGGAACTGCGACCTCGAGACCTCGCGGTTTCGGAGACCCCGAAGGTCTGCCGCAAGTTCATGCGGCGTTTGGTTTAGTCACCTGAACGCCACACAAACCGGCGCGGGCACCTGAGCGGATTGTCCGGTCCACTCGGGCACGCCGCTCGCCGGGTCAACACGAAACGTCGTCAGCGTGTCGCTCTTCTGATTTGCCACAACCAGCCACTGGCCGCTGGGGTCAAGCGCAAAGTGACGTGGGAACGAGCCGCCGGTGGGGCACTGGGCGACAAGTGTGACCGTCCCCGACTCGTCGTCCACTCGGAAGACCGTGATCGCGTCGTACCCCCGATTCCCCGCGTAAATGAAGCGCCCGTCGGCCGACACGGCGACCTCGGAGGCCGTGTTTTCGCCCTCCCACCCGGCCGGCAGCAGGGCCAGCGCGTTTGGCTCGCGCAGCAATCCCTCATTCGCGTCGTACACGTAGACGAGCAGGGTGGAATTGAGCTCGCCGGTGACGTAAAGCCAGCGGCCCGACGGGTGAAACGCGAGGTGGCGCGGGCCGGTGCCCGGGAACACGTCGTACACGTTGACCGGCTCCGCGCTGATCCGGCCGTTCGAGGGATCGAGCGCATACTGGTAGATGCGGTCCGCGCCGAGGTCAGCCGCGAAGGCGAAGCGGTTGTTGTGGTCGGGGATGATGCAGTGGGCGTGCGGCGCGTCCTGGCGGTCGGCCACGGGTCCCGGGCCCTCATGCGGCATTGAGTGTGCGACTACCTGCGAAGGCGCGTCCAGCAAGCCGCCCGCGGATATGGGCAGGCTAGCCACGCTGCCCCCCACGTAGTTCGCCACCAACGCCACCCGGGCCGTCGCGTCAGTCGTGACGTAGGCCGGTCCTGCGCCCCCGCTCGACTCTTGGCTAAGGGCGCTCAAGTCCCCCGTCGCCGGGTCGATGGCCAGCGCCGCCACCACCCCGCCGGGCTCGCCGTCGTGCTCGCCCACCTCCGAGAGCGTGTAGACCCGGTCGCCCCGCACGACGAGGAAGGTCGGGTTCGTCATCCGTGCGGCCACACCCTCCACCCGCACCGCGCCGCTGGCGGGCAGCAAAACCGCCCGGTAAATGCCCTCACCGGTCAGGCCCTGGGGCGAAGGCTGATTCGTGTAGGTCCCGACGTACAGCGTCAGAACCTGCTCTGGCAGGGCTTGTTCCTGGTCCCGCTCCATGCGTCACGCGTCCTTTCACTCCTACGAATCCCATTCTGATGTTAGCATGGGCGGCGGCGCCGGCGTCGTCATCTGTCTTCCCAAGAAAGCTCGTGGGCCATGATATAATCCGGCTCACCACGTTCCATCTGGCATATGAACACGATTTCGGAGATTCTGCGATGCAATATCGACAGTTCGGCCGGCTCGACTGGCGCGCCTCCGCGCTCGGTTTTGGCGCGATGCGCCTGCCGGTCACCGACGGTGACACGAAACAGATTGACGAGGGGGCCACGGTTGCCCTGATCCGCCGGGCCATCGACGAGGGCGTCAACTACATCGACACGGCCTACCCATACCATGGGGGCGCCAGCGAGCCACTGGTTGGCCGTGCGCTCCAGCACGGGTACCGCGGCCGCGTCAAGCTGGCGACCAAGATGCCGTGCTGGCTGGTGAAAGAGCCGGGCGATTTCGACCGGTATCTGGACGAGCAGCGCAGCCGGCTGGACACCCCGGTCGTCGACTTCTACCTCCTGCACGCGCTCGATGCCGGACGCTGGCACACGATCCGCGACCTCGGCGTGTTGGACTGGGCCGAGAAGGCGCGGGCCGACGGCCGCATCGGGCACCTCGGTTTCTCGTTCCACGACACCTACGACGCCTTCCAGGAGATCGTCGACGCGTATGACGGCTGGGACTTCTGCCAGATTCAGTACAACTACCTGGACGAGGAGTACCAGGCAGGGACGCGCGGACTGGCGTACGCGGCGGGCAAGGGGCTCGCGGTGATCGTCATGGAGCCGCTGCGCGGTGGGCTGCTGGCGGGGCGCGCCGGCCAGCGGGTCGGTCAGGGGCTGCCGCCCAGCATCCAGGCGCTCTGGGACTCAGGGCCCGTGTGCCGGAGCCCGGCCGAGTGGGCTTTCCAGTGGCTGTGGGATAAGGGCGAAGTCTCGCATGGTATTGAGCGGCATGAGCACGCCGGAGCAGGTGGCGGAGAATGTCGCCGAGCGCGAGCCGGTCGCGGGTGGGCGGGCTGACCGCCGAAGAGCTGGCCCTCGTGGCTCGCGTGCGCGACGAGTACAAGCGGCTGATGCCGATCCCGTGCACCGAGTGCAAATACTGCCAGCCATGCCCGAATGGCGTGAACATTCCGACGATCTTCGGCTTCTATAACGAGGCGATCATGTTCAACGCGATCGGGTACGGACAGTATGCGTATCAGAACTGGATGCCGGAAGATCAGCGTGCGGATAAGTGCCTCGAGTGCGGCGAGTGCGAGGCGCAGTGCCCGCAGCATATCCAGATCATCGAGTGGCTGCAGAAGGCCGGCAGTAGTCTCTCAGGAAGCTAAACTAACCCGAAAATGGACACTGCACCCCGCGCTGCCGGACAACGCGGGATGAAATGGGACACTGATTGGACGGATTCGACTGATTATCAAGATCTCTGCCCAACGGACAGTGCAGATCAGTTCAATCAGTTGCATCAGCGTCCCATTTTAGATCAGACACTCACCCCACGCTGCCGGCGCGCATGTGCTTGTACGCATTGATCAGCCCATTCGTCGACGAGTCGTGCGAATGGACCGGCGCGTCATTCGTCAGTTCGGGCACGATGGCCTTCGCCAGTTGCTTTCCCAGCTCCACGCCCCACTGGTCGAACGAGTTGATATCCCACACCGCGCCCTGCGTGAAAATCTTGTGTTCGTATAGGGCGATCAGCGAACCGAGGATCTCCGGCGTGAGCTTCGGATAAAGAAACGAGTTGGTCGGACGGTTGCCGGGGAAGGTTTTCGCCGCCACAAGCGTCTCGAGCGCTGCACCCGTCAGCCCCGCCTTCGTGACCTCTGCCCGAGCCTCTTCGGCCGTGCGCCCCTTCATCAGCGCCTCGGTCTGGGCGAAGTAGTTCGATAGCAGCAAGGTGTGGTGAGCCTCGGCGCCCGTTCCCAGCGGATTCTGGCTTTCGGCCGCGGCCAGGAAATCGCACGGGATCAGCTTGGTGCCCTGATGAATCAACTGGTAGAACGCATGCTGCCCGTTCGTTCCGGGCTGCCCCCAGATGATCGGGCCCGTCTGATAATCCACCCGCTTCCCGTCCCGCGTGACGCCCTTGCCGTTGGACTCCATGTCGCCCTGCTGGAAATAGGAAGCGAAGTGCATGAGGTACTGGTCGTAGGGCAAGATGGCGTGCGATTGGGCATCCCAAAAATCGTTATACCAGATGCCCAGGAGCCCCATCACCACCGGCACACTCTGCTCGAAAGGCTGCGTCCGAAACGCCTCGTCGACCCGGTGCGCGCCCGTCAGCAGCGCCTCGAAGTTGTCCATTCCCAGGAACAGGGCGATCGACAGCCCCACGGCCGACCACAGCGAATAGCGCCCGCCGACCCAGTCCCAGAACTCGAACATGTTGCCCCGGCCGAGCGGGCCCGGGGTGGTGTCGATGCCGAACGCTGCCACGGCATCGGCGTTCGTCGACATCGCGACGAAGTGCTTCGCGACGGCCCCCGGGTCCTGCGCCGCGTCCAGGAACCATTTGCGCGCCGAGTGCGCGTTGGCCATGGTTTCCTGGGTCGTAAACGTCTTGGAGGCCACGAGGAAAAGCACGGTTTCGGGCTTGACCAGCTTGAGGGTCTCGACAAGATCCGTGCCGTCGACGTTGGACACGAAGTGAACGTGCAAGCCGGGCTGCCCGTAGGGTTTCAGCGCCTCGCACACCATCTTTGGCCCCAGGTCAGAACCCCCGATGCCGATGTTCACGATATCGGTAATGCGCTGGCCCGTATAGCCCTTCCACTCGCCCGACCGGACGGCTTCGCTAAACGCCCGCATCTGGGCCAGCACTGTGTTGACGTCCGGCATCACATTCCGGCCGTCCACCAGGATCGGCCGGTTCGAGCGGTTGCGCAGCGCGACGTGCAGGACGGCCCGGTTCTCGGTGTTGTTATATTTCTGCCCGCCGAACATCGCCTCGATCTTCTGCGCCAGGCCCGCCTGTCGCGCAAGGTCGAACAGCAGGCGCATCGTCTCCTGCGTCACCCGGTTCTTCGAGTAGTCAAACAGGATCTCGCCCGCCATCAGCGAAAAGCGATCGAACCGCTGCGGGTCCTGAGCGAACAACTCCCGCATGTGAACGCCCGATATCGCGCGTTGGTGCTCTTCCAACGCCTTCCAGGCTGGCAAATCAACCGGTCCAGGCATACATTCCCTCCCCTTGCCGCGAGCCGAAGTGCTCTGGGCGGCATGCGAAGAATACAGACCATTAAGCAGCGAAAAAACCAAGTTACACCAGGAACAGGTGGGGGCCTGTAATGCGCCTTATGAAAGAGCACTAACCCCCCAGTCTCGTAAAAACTCAAAAATACTCAAGTATTGACAAGGAAGCGCAACAGCGCGATAGTATCGCCATTGGCGCACCCTGTCACAATCCTCGGGGTAAGGAGTCCACGGTTGGAAACCTACCTGCGGCGCCAGGCGATCCTCGCAATCCTCCGGCAAACCGGCTGGGTCGACGTCGAAGACCTCGTCGTCAAACTCTCCGCGAGCCCCAACACGATCCGCAACGACCTGAATGTGCTCGATACGGCAGGTTACCTGCGCCGGGTGCGCGGCGGGGCAGCCCAAGTCGAACCCCCGGCAGCAGTTAACCGCACGCCCGCGACCCTGCCGGGCCGGCAAGGTCCGCACGCCGCGGTCGAGCAGCGCCTGGCCCGCTGGGCCGCGGCGTTGGTCGACGACGGCGACGCCATCGCCCTCGACAACAGCGATGCTTCCTACTACCTCGCCGCCGAGCTGCGCGAGCGCCGCCGCCTGACCGTGGTCGCCAGCGCGCTCGACACCGCGCTGCTCCTGGCCCAGAACCCTACGAACAAGGTTATTCTCGCCGCCACCACGGCCGGCCCAGACGGCCACTCGGTCGTCGGCCGCATCAACCCCGACCTGCTCGACGGCTTCTATGTGGCACACTGCTTTGTGGGCTGCGCGGGGTTTTCCCTCGAACAGGGCCTGATGGAGAACGACGTGGACGTGGCGCTCGTCACGAAGCACCTGGTCGGCCTCTCCCGTGAGCTTGTCGCCATGCTCGATCACAGCAAGCTCGACCGCGCCGGCGCCAACCGCTTCGCCGGCGCAGCCATGATTGGGCGCCTCGTCGTGGACGACGCCATTCCCCGTGACGAAATCGCTGCGCTCACCCAAGCCGGCCTGTTTCCGGTCACCACCGTCGGCGAAGCCGGCGCAACCACGCATCCGCCCATGGCGGCCGCGCATCCGAAGCGGCGTTACCGCATCGGCTTCGCCAACCTTTCCCCACGCATCGACTTCGCCTGCGAAGTGCACGAAAGCCTGGCGCGGGCCGCCGCTCGCGTCCCCGAGGTTGAGCTGCTGGTCCTGGAAAACGAGCTCAGCCCCGAGAAGGCGCTGGAGAACGCCCAGTTGCTCGTCGATTCCGGTGTCCAGCTGGCGATCGAGTACCAGGTTGATTCGCGCGCCTCGAACGTGATTATGGATCGCTTCAATCGCGCCGGCATCCCTGCCATCGCCGTCGATATCCCCATGCCGGGCGCCACCTACTTCGGAAGCGATAACTACCGGGCGGGGTTCATGGCCGGCGAAGCGTTGGGCGCGTGGATTGCGCAGCACTGGGACGGCGAGCTCGACCTCCTGCTGGCCCTGCAGTCGGGCATGGTGGGCACGGTGAACGAGGCTCGCATGCAAGGACAGCGTGAAGGACTGGAATCGGTCGCCGGTCCCATCCCTGCCGGCCGCGTTCAGACGCTGGACGCGCCCGTTATCCTCGACGAAGTCATCCCATTCGTGGCCGCGCTGCTGCCCACCTTGGGCCGCCGCACACGCATCGCGGCCGTCGGCCTCAACGACGACCAGTCCGTGGGCGCGCTGCTCGCCTTCGAGGCCGCGGGCCGGCTCGACCAGGTCATTGCAGTGGGCCAGGGCGCCGATCGCCTCGCCCGGGCGGCGTTGAGCCGGCCCGGTTTTCCCCTGATCGGTTCCACCATGTTTGCGCCCGAGAGCTACGGCGAGCGCCTGCTCGAGCTGGCGCTCCGGATTCTCGACGGTCACCCCGTCCCTCCGGCCGTTTACTCGCGCCACGTTTTCATCACCCGCGACAACCTTGCCGAATACTACCCCAACTCCCACGACGTGCTGCCCGGCGCGGCACAGGTGCAAGCCCTGCTTGCCAGGACCAGAAGGAGCGAGCCATGACGTCGACGTTTGCCGAACTGCAGGAAGCAGTGATTGACGGGCAGAACAAGCTGACCGTCAAGCTGGTTGAACAGGCACTGGCCGAGGGCCAGCCCGCCGGCGACATTCTCAACAAGGGCTTGACGCCGGCCATGGAAGAAGTGGGCCGGCAATTCGAGCTCCGGGAGGTCTTCATCCCCGAGATGATGCTGGCCGCTCGGGCAATGCGGGAGGGCGTGGATGCGCTGAAGCCCTACCTCAAGCAGGGCGACGTGAAGCGGGTCGGCAAGGCGGTCATCGCCACGGTAGAGGGCGACCTGCACGACATCGGCAAGAACCTCGTCATCGTCATGGTCGAGGGCGCGGGCTTCGAGATTGTCGACCTCGGCGTCGACATCCCGGCCGCGGCCATCGTCGAGGCGCTGCGCCGGGAAAAGCCGGACGTGCTGATGCTCAGCGCGCTGATCACGAGCACGCTCAACTACATGCGGACGACGATCCAAACCATCGAGGAAGCCGGCCTGCGCAGCCAGGTCAAGATCCTGGTCGGCGGCGCGCCGGTCACCGAGTCGTTTGCGAAGCAGATCGGGGCAGATGGCTATGCGACCGACGCTGCGGGCGCGGCCCGGGTGGCGCTCCAGGTCATCGGGCAGTAAGGGGAGGTGGACCATGCTGAGTGAAATGACCCCGCGAGCGGATCGAAGCCGTCTTCAACCACCGGGAACCGGACCGGGTGGCCCTCTACGACATCGTCCACAACATCCCGATCCTGGAACACTTTGCGGGCGAGAAGATCACCGCCGCGAACGCGTTCGACACGTCGCTGCGCGGCATCGGCTGCGCGCTCGACCTGACCCGCTGCATCGCGATCCCCGGCTCGGGCGAACGTGTGCACAGCGCTTCCCAGGGGTTCGAGTACTCGTTCGAGTGGTGGACGTTCACGATCACGAAGCGGCCGTACCGGGACGCCGCGCACCTTGCCGAGTGCGTGCGCCGCGAAATCGACGGCATTTACGATGCGATGGCCCACGGGAGGCTGACGGCAGACGCCGCGCTGATCGCGCAGCTCACCGCGTCCGACGCCCAATCGCCCGAGGAGGTGCACGACATCTATGCGAAGATGTGCCGCGCACTTCAGCCGTGCGTGCTCATCCACCCCGAGAGCATCGTCGGGCTGACCACGGCCTACGTGCGCGCAGGGTGGGAGCTTTTCATCTACCTGATGGGCGACGATCCCGAGCTGGTGGACCGCTGGCTGACCTGCCTGGCCGACTACGAGGTGTGGCGCATCCACAAGATCGCCGACCGCGAGCTGAGCCCGGTGGCCCTGGTGGCCGACGACCTGGCGGGCAAGGGCGGCCTCTTCTTCTCGCCCAAGTGGCTGCGCAAGCACTGGCTGCCCCACACCCAGCGCTGCATCGACGCGTGGCACGAGCACGGCATCAAAGTCGTGTTCCACTCGGACGGCGACAAGATGCTCCTCCTCGACGACCTGGTACAGGCCGGCATCGACGGGATCAACCCCATCGAGCCAACGTGCAACATGACGGTCGGCGGGGTGAAGAAGCTCTATCCCGACCTGGTGGTGACCAGCATGATCGACTGCGATCAGCTGCTGCCTTTCGGCGAGCCCGATGAAGTCGAAGCGGCGTGCAAGCAGGCCATCGACGACGGCGCGGCCGGCGGGTCGTTCCTGCTCGGCTCGAGCTCCGAGCTGCACCCCGACGCCAAGCTTGAAAACTTCCTCAAGATGCGCGAAGTGGCGCTGACGTACGGCCAATACAGCAACAAGGCCAACTGGGGCGCACCGTCCTGGCAGTAGTTCGCACCAGCAAAGAGAGGTAAACATGCAGACCTGGGAAAAACAATACACCATCCTGGCGGAGGACCTCGCCGGCCGCGGGGTCGACGTGGAGGCTGTCAAGGCGGCCATCAAGAACCTGGTCATCGAGATGCCTTCCTGGGCGGTCGGCAACTCGGGCACGCGCTACGGCGTGTTTCGCCAGCCCGGCGCCGCACGGACCATCTGGGAGAAGGTGGACGACTGCGCAGAAATCCAGCGCGTACTGGGCGTCTGCCCCGTCATGGCGAGCCACGTCAACTGGGACAAGACCGACGACGGCCGCTACGAGCCGGTCCGCGACTATGCGGCGCAGCGCGGGCTGCGCATCGGCACGGTGCACCCGAACACCTTCCTCGGCCAGGAGTACAAATTCGGCAGCGTCTGCAACCCGTTCGCCGAAGTGCGCCAACAGACCATCGACCACTTTATCGACTGCGTCCGCATCACCCGCGAGTTCGGCTCCAAGTCTGTCGGTATCTGGCTGGCCGACGGCACCAGCTACCCCGGGCAAGACCACCTGCGCAGCCGGAAACACCGGCTCTACGACGGGCTCAAGGCGCTGTACGACGCGCTCGACCCCGACATGACCCTCTTCATCGAGTACAAATTCTTCGAGCCGTTCTTCTACACGACGGACCTCCAGGACTGGGGCATGTCGTTCACCATGTGCCAGCGCCTCGGCCCGCGCGCCAAGGTCCTGGTCGACCTGGGCCACCACGCGTCGGGCGTCAACGTCGAGCATATCGTCTCGATCCTGCTCGACGAGAACAAGCTGGGCGGCTTCCACCTTAACAACCGCAAGTACGCGGACGACGACCTGATGGCCGGCACGGTCAACCCGCTCGAGCTGTTCCTGATCTTCGACCAGATTGTCGATGCTACGCTCGACCCCCACACGGCAGACACGGCCAAGGGCATCACTTACATGCTCGACCAGTCCCATAATATCGAGGGCAGCCTGGAAGGCATTATCCAGTCGGTGATGAACACCCAGACGGCGCACGCCAAGGCCCTGCTGGTCGACCGGGCCGCGCTGCGCGAGGCGCAGGAAGCGGGCGACGTGATCCTCGCGAACCGCACGCTGATGGCCGCGTATGACACTGACGTCCAGCCCTTGCTCAAGCAGGCCCGCGTCGAGATGGGCCGGCAGCCCGACCCGATCGTCGACTTCCGCGCCTGCGGTTACCTGCAGCACATTGCCGCCACCCGCACGGGCGCAGGGCTTGGCGCGCTGGGCGGATGAGGAGGCGGGGATGAAACGCGTCGGCATGACATGGCAGGTCCGCCCCGAGCACTGGGAGGAATACAAAGCCATCCATCTGAACCCCTGGCCCGAGCTCCTCACCGCCATCCAGGAGCACGGCATCCACAATTACAGCATCTTTGCCGTCGGCACCCGCGTCTTCGCGTACATGGAGGTCGACGGTGACGATGTCTATGCCGCACTCGGAGCCCTGGCGCAAACCGAGGTCAAGCAGCGCTGGGACGCCGAGGTAACGCTGTGGGTGGCGCCCGAAGCCGAGGCCGGGAGCGGCATCCAGTTCCTCGAGCTGGAGCGGATCTTCTATTGCCCCTGAGGATCAAATGAACGCTACCACCCCACCCGCCGCCCGGGCGGCCGAGATGACTTCGCTCGAACGAGTGCAGGCCGTGCTGCGCCGCGAAGAGCCCGACCGCGTCCCTCACTTCGAGTGGGTGCACGATGCGGGCGTGACCGCAGCACTGACCGGCGGCGGCGCCTATTGGGACCTGGTCGACCGGCTCGACATCGACGGCGTGATGGTGGCGCCCGCCTACCGCAAGCAGCCGGCCGCCCCGGGCGCGCCCGCGGGCGCCCTGCTCGACGAATGGGGCGTGACCCGCATCGTCGCGCCCGACGGCTATGCGATGGTCGTCGAGGACCACACCCCCATTCGCGACGAAGCGACGTTCGCAGCGTGGCAGCCGCCCGATCCTGACGACCCGTATCGTTATGAACCGCTCCGCCGCACCGTGGCTCGCTTCGGCGGCCGGCGCGCCATCATCCTCCAGATGCGCGACGTGTTCTCGGGCGTACGCGACTGCATGGGCTACGAGCGCGCGCTCGTGAACATGATCGAAAACCCCGCGTTGGTGACCGCGGTCGTGGAGCAGTGCGTCGACCACTACATCCGGGTGATCCGGCACGCCGCGCCCCTGGGCGTCACGATCGTCTTCACGGGCGACGACATCGCGAACGCCCGCGGCCCGCTCTTCTCGCCGCGGCTCTGGCAGAAACTGCTCCTGCCCCACTACCGGCGGTTGGTCGCCGCCATCCATGACGCCGGCCTGTACCACTGGAAGCACTCGGACGGCAACCTCTACCCGTTCCTCGACAGCATCGTCGACGCAGGCACCGACGGCATCGATCCGATCGATCCGATGGGGGGGATGGACCTGGCCACGGTCAAGCAGCGCTACGGGAGCCGGGTCGCGATCAAGGGCAATGTCGACCAGGTCGAGCTGCTCACCGGTGGCACGCCCGAGGCCGTCGCCGCAAGCGTGCAGTCGTGCATCGCCGCGGCCGGCAGGGGCGGCGGCTACGTCTGTTCGTCCAGCAATTCGATCCACTCGGGCGTGCGCCCCGATCTGTACCGCGCGATGGTCGAAGCCATCCACACCTACGGTCGCTATCCGTTGAGCTGGTAAGGGGGAAATATGCCCAAGTACGTCGCCATCGACCTGGGCGCCGAGAGCGGCCGGATCATCGTCGTCACGATGGATGCGGCCGCGGGCTGCGTGGCGCTCGACGAGGTGCATCGCTTTCCCAATGGTCCGGTCCAGGTGGGCGGGAGCCTGCACTGGGACGTCTTGCGGCTGTGGAGCGAGATCAAGCTGGGTCTGCGCAAGGCGGCCGCGGCGCATCCCGGCGAGCTGCGTTCCGTCGCCGTCGACACCTGGGGCATCGACTACGCGCTCCTCGACCGCCGCGGCGCGCTGCTCGGCAACCCCTACGCCTACCGGGACCCTCGAACGAACGCGGTCTTCGCGCCCGCGGTGGAGAAGGCCGGGCGCTGGGACATCTACCGCCAGAGCGGCGGCGTCCAGTTCATGTCGATCAACACGCTCTACCAGCTCTATGCGGCGGCCCTGCAGGGCGACCCGGCCCTGCAGGCTGCCGACACCTTCCTCATGCTGCCCGACCTCTTCGGCTACTGGCTGACCGGCGAGCGGGCGTGCGAATTCACCGATGCGACGACCACGCAGTTTTATGACGGCGCGGCCCGCCGCTGGGCGACCGGGCTGCTCGACTGCCTCGGGATCCCGACCGCCATGCTGCCGCCCGTCATCCTGCCCGGCACGCAGCTGGGCGTGCTGCGCGCGGACGTGGCCGAGGAGACCGGGCTGGACCGGCTGCCGGTCATCGCCGTTGCGGGCCACGACACGGCCTCCGCGGTGGTTGCCGTGCCGGCCGACAGCGGCCACTTCGCCTGGCTGAGCTCGGGCACATGGTCGCTGCTGGGCGGCGTATCTGACGAGCCCATCGTGACCGAGCAGGCGCTGGCCTACAACTTCAGCAGCTACGGGGGCGCCGCAGGCCAGTTCCTGCCGTGGAAGAACATCATGGGCTTGTGGTTGGTCCAGGAGTGCCGGCGGGCGTGGAGCCGCGAGGGGCGCGAACTCTCCTACGACGAGCTGACCGAACTGGCTGCGGCCGCGCCGCCGTTTGGCTACCGGCTCGACCCGGACGACCCCGCGTTCCTTGCGCCGCCAAACATGCCCGAGGCCATTGCGGCCTACTGCCGGCGCACGGCCCAACGCCCGCCCGTGGGCCCCGGCGAAACCGTACGCGGGGTGCTCGAGAGCCTGGCCGTGTGCTACCGGCGCACGCTCGAGTGGTTATCTGAGCTGCAGGGGCGGCGGTTCGACGCGCTCTACGCCATCGGCGGCGGCACGAAGAACAGCCTCCTGTGCCAGTTCACGGCCGACGCGTGCGGCGTGCCCCTGATTGCAGGCCCGGTGGAAGCCACCGCCTTGGGCAACGCCGCGCTGCAGGGCGTGGCGCTGGGGGATTTCGGCTCGCTGGACGAGGCCCGCGGGGTGATTCGCCGCTGCGCCGAAGTGGTCGTCTATGAACCTGGTGCGGGCGGCGGCTGGGACGAGGCGTACGCGCGGTTCGCCGCTCGTTAGCAGCAGAGCGGCACTCGCAGGGGAGCAGGGCGGCTCAAACGCAAGATTTCGAAAATCTCCAAAAATCTATTGACAGATTTCGAAATCTGCAGTAGGGTGTAAGCGTCAACTTTCACTAATCCACTTGCTCAATCCGCGGGACCCTATGACCAGCTTCCAGCGACGCCAGCGCCTGTTAAGCCTCCTGCGCGAGCAACCGGGAATCCGCGTTCCCGAGCTCGCCCGGCTCCTTGGCGTCTCGGAAGCAACCGTCCGCAACGATCTGAATACGCTGGCCGGCGCCGGGCAGATCACCCGGGTGCGCGGGGGCGCGGTGCCGGGCGACGCCAACAGTGTCCCGGTGCCTGACTACTCGGTGCGGGCTGCGGTCAACGAGTCCGCCAAGCTGCGCATGGCGCGGCTGGGCGGCCGACCTGGTGGAAGATGGGGACGCCATCCTGCTCGACGCCAGCTCGACTGTCTATCACATGGCCCAGTTCCTCGAAACCCGCCGCCGCCTGACCATCATCACCAACGGCGTCGAGGTCGGCCGTAAGCTGGCAGCCAACGGCGACCACAAGGTGATCCTGCTGGGCGGCGCGATGCGCCAGGACGGCGCTTCCGTGACCGGCCTGCTGAGCGGCTCGCTGCTGCGCACGCTCCGCATCAAGCTGGCGTTCCTCTCCTGCGCGGGCTTCGCACTCGACGCCGGCCTCACCGAGGTCGACATCGAAGAGGCGCAGCTCAAGAGCCAGATGATCGCCTCCGCAGGCTCGGTCGTCGCGCTGATTGATTCGAGCAAGTTCGGGCGCCTCGCGCTCATGCCGTTTGCCCGCCTCGACCAGGTGTCGCACATCTTCACGGACAATGATATCGACGCGGGCTGGGTCGAGCAGCTGCGCCAGGCCGGCGCCACCCTCACCGTCTGCGCCACCAACACGATCTCCACCTTCCCGCCGGGCGCGCAGGAACAAGAGCACTACCGCATCGGGTTTGCCAACCTGAGCGAGCAGATTCCCTTCGCCGTCGACGTGCGCCGCAGCCTGGAACGGGCGGCCCAGGATGCCGGAACGGTGGACCTGGTGGTGGCCGACAACCGGCTGGACGGCGAACACGCGATCACGGTCGCCGACCGCCTGCTCGCCCAGGGGCTGGACCTCCTGATCGAATACCAGGTCGATGCCCAGGCGGGCGAAGTCATCATGAGCCGGTGCCGGGCGGCGGGCGTCCCGGCCGTGGCAGTCGACATCCCGATGTTGGGCGCCACCTTCTTCGGCGTCGACAACTACCGGGCGGGTTACATGGCCGGCGAGGCGCTGGGCAAGTGGGTCTGCGCCCATTGGGGCGGCGAGCTCGACCGGCTCTTTGTGCTGGAAGAGCCCCGCACGGGCCAATTTGCAGCCACCCGCATGCGCGGCCAGTTGGAAGGCCTGCAAAACGCGGTCGGGCCGCTGCCCGAAGAGAAGATCGTGCACGTCGATTGCGGCAACACGGCGGAGACCACTGCAGCCCGGCTGCGGCCCCTGCTGCAAGACCCCACCGTAGCCGGCCTGCACCGGCTCGCCGCCGTTTCGATCAACGACGACGCTGCGATCGGCGCGATTGCTGCCGCGGCGCGCATTGCGGCGGGCAGCGGACCTCATCGTGGTGGGCCAGGGGGCCGACCGCCGGGCGCGCGAGGAGCTGCTGCGCCCCGACTCCCGGCTCGTCGGCTCCACTTCCTACATGCCCGAGCGCTACGGCGAGAAACTCATCCCGCTGGCGCTCAACATCCTGCGGCGCGCGCCCGTGCCGCCGGCGGTTTATGTGGAGCACCACTTCATTACTGCCGAAAACCTGGTCGACTTCTACCCGTCGCGCCTGCCGGAGTAATCCGGACGCCGGAAGGCCCTTGCCCGTGTCCGGGCCGAACTGAGCTCGAGGAGACCATGGCCAACCATTGCGAAACGATGACGTCCCGCGAACGGGTGCACATTGCCCTCAACCACGGCGAGCCGGACCGCGTCCCCATAGACCTGGGCGGCTTTCAGACCGGCATCCACCGCGTGGCCTACGAGGATCTGCTCGGGTACCTCGGCGTCGACGAAGCGTTCGAGCTGCGCGACCCCGTCCAACAGTTAGCCGTTCCCTCCGAGCGCATCCTCGAATTGCTCCATGCCGACTTCCGCTACGTCACCGCGCACGGGCCGGCCAGCTTCACGGGCGCCATCGAGGAAAACACGCGGGGCGGCAAGCTGTGGTACGACCTGCGCGACGAATTCGGCGTGGTTTGGTCCATGCCGGCCGACCAGATGCTCTACATGGACATCACGCATCACCCGCTGGCCCACGCAACCCTCGCCGACCTCGAGCGCTATCCCTGGCCCGACGGTAAGGACCCGACACGGTTCACCGGCGTGCGCGAGAAAGCGCTCGCCCTGCGCCAGCGCACGCCCTATGCGCTCTCGAGTGGGATCAGCGGCGTCACCTACGAAACCTGTTGGTATTTGCGCGGGCTCGAACGGTGGTTCATGGACATGGTGGAGGACCCCACGTTCTGCGAGGCGCTGATCGATCGCACCGCGCAGTACTGGGTCGACTGGATCCCCGGCTTCCTCGCCGAGGTGGGCGATCTCCTGGACGTGATCATGATCGGCGACGACCTCGCGGGGCAGAACGGGCCGCTTTTCTCGCCCAAGTTCTACCGCCGTGTCGTCCGCCCTCGCCAGCAGCGGGTGGTGGATGCGATCAAGGCACGCACCAACGCCAAAATCTGGTACCACACCTGCGGCGACTGCTCGGTCTACATCCCCGACCTGATCGACATGGGGGTGGACATTCTCAACCCCGTGCAGATCAGCGCCCGGGGCATGGACCCGGCAACGCTCAAGCGCAAGTACGGCGACAACCTGGTGTTCTGGGGCGGCGGCATCGACGCACAGCACATCCTGCCGTTCGCAACCCCCGCCGAGGTGC
This sequence comes from uncultured Chloroflexia bacterium, assembly GCA_963810095.1. Classification (GTDB taxonomy): domain Bacteria; phylum Chloroflexota; class Anaerolineae; order CG2-30-64-16; family CG2-30-64-16; genus JALOOB01. Next base: position 1,224,996 of record CAWEMM010000006.1, read on the forward strand.
GCGCCGAGGTCCGCCGCAATCTCGAAATCTTCCGGCCGGGCGGCGGTTACATCTTCAACAACGTGCACAACATCCAGGCCGGCGTGCCGCCTCAGAACGTAATGGCCCTGTACGAGGCCGCCTACGAGTTCGGCTTCTACGAATAAAGGCGGCCGCCCAGAACGGCGCGGCGACCTGCCGGCGGGCCGGCAGGAACATGAAGGAGGGCTGATGACCGAGGAAATGGCCCCGCTGCTGAGCATGAAAGGCGTCAGCCGGCGGTTCCCAGGGGTGCTGGCGCTGGACCACGTCGATTTCGACCTGCGAGCGGGCGAAGTGCACGCACTGGTAGGCGAAAACGGCGCGGGCAAATCCACGCTGATCAATATCCTCGCGGGGGTGCACCCACCATCCGGCGGCGTGCTCGAGCTGGCCGGCAAGCCGACAGTGCTGCCCGACCCGGTCAGCGCGCAGCGGGCGGGTATCAACGTCATCTTCCAGGAATTCAACCTGCTGCCCCACCTCAGCGTCGCGGAGAACATCTTCCTCAACCGTGAGCCGACCCGCGGGCCGCGCATCGATTGGCCGGCCCTCCACCGGCGCACCGCCGAAGTGCTCAAGCAGCTCAAGATCGACTTGAACCCGCGTACAGTCGTGCGCGAGCTGCCCGTCGCGCAACAGCAGTTGGTCGAGATCGCCCGTGCGCTGGCCTTCGACGCGAAGGTCGTCGTGATGGACGAACCCACCGCGGCGTTGTCAGAGGTTGAGATCGGCCGGCTGATGGAGCTCGTCCGTTCGCTGGCCGGCCGCGGGGTGGGCGTGATCTACGTGTCGCACAAGCTCTCCGAGGTGTTCACGGTGGCAGATCGGATCACCGTGCTGCGCGACGGCAAACGCATCCTCACTGCGCCGCGCAGCGAGCTCACCGAGCGCCAGGTGGTCACCGCGATGGTGGGCCGCGAGTTGGCCTATACGAAGTGCCCGCCGCGCCGCCCGGGCGAGCTCGTGCTTTCGGTGCGCGACTCTTTCCTCGGGCCGGGCCGTTCAGGGCGTGTCGTTTGACCTGGCGGCCGGCGAGGTCGTCGGCCTGGCCGGCCTGATGGGCAGCGGCGGCCTCGAGTTGGTCGAAGCCCTGTTTGGCTTGCGGCCGATTACGGGCGGCGAGGTCCTGCTCGAGGGCAAGCCGCTGCTCGCGCGGGGCCCGCGCCAAGCCATCCGGGCGGGGTTGGCGTACGTGCCGGATGACCGGAAGGGCGCGGGCCTCTTGCCCGACCTCTCCGTCCAGCACAACATCAGCATCGGCGTCATCGAGCGACTGCGCCGGGGCCCGATCATCGACGTGCGGCGGGAGAGCGAGCTGATGACCGAGTACGGCGGGAAACTCTCGATCCGCTATGCGAGCCCGAAGCAGTTCGTCAGCGACCTGAGCGGCGGGAACCAGCAAAAAGTGATCCTGGCCCGTTCGCTCGCCGAGCAGTGCAAGGTGCTGCTGCTGGCCGAGCCCACCCGCGGCGTCGACGTGGGCGCGAAGCAGGAGATTTACGCACTCATCGACATGCTGCTCGAGCAGGGCATCGCAATCGTCCTGCAATCGTCAGAACTTCCCGAACTCATTCGGCTGGCCGAGCGCTGCCTCGTCTTCGCCGGCGGGCAGATGCGCGGCGAGCTGGCGGGCGCCGAGTTCACGCAGCCCAACGTCATGGCCCTCGCCACGGGACTCGATCCGTCCCACGTCGTGCAGGAAAGTGAGGTGGCATAGGTGGAGCGCATCCGTGCAACCGCGGGGCGGCTCTGGCGCTCGTACAGCGTCGCGGTCGTCGTGATCGTCTTGGGCGTCATCCTGGCGATCCTGTCGCCCCGGTTCCTGCTGGTCGGCAACTTGCTGAACGTCTTGACGAACGCTTCCGTGATCGCGATCGTTGGCCTGGGGATGACCCTGGCGATCGCGTCCGGCAACTTCGACTTGTCGGTCGGCGCCACCGCCGCCTTCGCAGCCTGCATTGCCTTCAGCATTGTGCCCGTGCTGGGTGTTCCGGCCGGGATCCTGGTCGGGCTGCTGGTGGGCGCCGCGATCGGCCTGGCCAACGGCATCATCATCACCGAGCTGCGCGTCAACGCCTTCATCGCCACGCTGGGCGTCGGCAGCGTCGTGCGCGGGGCCACCCTGCTCTTCACCAGCGGCCGCGACATGTATCTGCAGGGCTACCCCGGCTACAAGGTTCTGTCGGGCGGGCACATCCTGGGCATCCCCATGCCCGTGATCATGGCGCTGCTGCTGGCCGCGGTGCTGGGCCTCGTCATCGCCCACACCCGCTTCGGCCGCTACATCCTGGCGGTGGGCAGCAACGCCGCGACGGCCCGGCGTTCCGGTGTGCCGGTCAACCGGGTGCTCTGGGGCATCTTTGCGATCGTCGGCGCGACCGCCGCGCTGAGCGGGCAGATCTACAGCGCCCAGGTGGTGACCGCCAGCGCCCGCATCGCGGTCGGTCTCGAGTTGTCCGCCATCGCGGTCGTCGTCGTGGGCGGCACTCCGCTCACCGGCGGGCGGGCGTCGCTGATCGGCACCCTGCTCGGCAGCCTGCTGATCGCCATGATCAACAACGGGCTCAACCTGCTGAACGTCTCGGTGCTCTACCAGCAGGTGACCATCGGCCTGCTCCTCCTGTTCACGCTCGCCATCAGCGTGGAGCGGAAGCGCAAGGTGACCGGTCCCCTGCCGCAACAGGGCCGGAGGGCGGCATGACGACAGCAGCTGACACCCGCAGCAGAGGCAGGCGGACCACTCGCAACTGGGCCCTCTTGTGGGAGAAATACGGCATTACCGCCGTTCTGGTGGTCGCCTGGATCTTCGCCGCGCTGTTCACGCCGAACTTTGCGACCGTCGACAACCTCGCCAACGTGCTCCGCTCGGCCAGCTTCGTGGGCATCGCCGCGGTCGGCATGACGATTGCGATCATCTCCGGGACGTTCGACCTCTCGGTCGGGTCCACCCTCGCGCTGGCCGCGGTGGCATGCGTCTGGACGGGGTCGCGCTACGGTGTGGTCGCTTCGGTCGCCGCCGGCTTGCTGGCCGGCTTGGCCGTCGGCGCCATCAACGGCCTGCTCGTCCGCGGGTGCGCATCCCCGCGTTCATCGCAACCCTGGGCATGCTGTTCGTGGTCAGCGGTTTCACGCTGATTCTCACCGGCGGGCAGGCCTACCGCTACAACGCACCAAACTTCGTGTGGCTGGGCAACGGGGATGTATTGGGGTTCCCCGTGCCGTTCCTCGTTTTTCTGATCTGCGCCCTCTTGGGCGAAGGCGTGCTGCGCCGCACGGTGTTTGGCCGGCACGTGTTTGCCACGGGCAGCAACCCGACCGCCGCCGAGATCGCAGGCGCACCGGTGCAGCGCATCTCGGGCCTGGTGTTCGTGGTCGTGGGCCTGTTCGCCGGCCTGGCCGCAGTCCTGCTGGCCGGCCGGTTGTACTCGGCCGGCCCCGGCCTCGAGCCGGGCTTCGAGCTGCGAGTGATCGCAACAGTCGTGCTCGGTGGCACCCGCTTGCAAGGTGGCCGCGGCGGTATGCTGGGCACCGTGTCGGCCGCTATCCTGTTTGCCACGCTGGCTAACGTGCTGAACCTGTTCCACGCCGATGCTTTCTGGCAGCGCGTCGTGGAGGGCCTCGTGCTCCTGCTCGCCCTCTCGATCGAAGGCATCCGGCAGCGAGTCGAGGAGCGCATGAGCCGGCGCACGCAAGGAGACTAAGAAGGAGGTGTACGAACCCCCAAATCGGTCACAATGTCGTGCTTATACAAACGTTCCCACATTCCCCAAGGAGGAAAACAGAATGTCTCGCAAGGTTTGGATGTTCGTCCTCGTCGCCCTGTTGATCGCGGCCGTCATGCTGACGAGCTGCGCCCCCCAGGCCGCGCCGCAAGCGGCTGCGCCCGCCGCAAAGAAGAAGATCGGCTTCTCGGTCTACGACATGCAATACGGGTTCTTCCAGGACATGGAGAAGGGCACCCGTGAGGCCGCGCAGGCGGCAGGGTACGACTACGTGCTGGTCGACCAGAAGTCGAGCGAGTCGACGATGGTCTCCGCGACGCAGGACCTGATCAACCAGGGCATCGAGCGCGCTGATCATCTCGCCGGTCAAGCCCGATGCCATGGGGCCCCTGGTCGATGCGGCCAAGAAGAAGGGCATCCCGGTCGTGGTCGACGACATCGGCGGCGGCGGCACGGCGTATGACGTCATCGTCATCTCGAACAACGCCGAGGGCGGCGTGATGGCGGCCGAGCACCTGGACAAACTGATCCAGAAGACGGGCAACACGTCGAAGAAGGTTGCGTCGATCACGTGCGACCCGACCGCCGTGTACGCGTGGCAGCGTAACGTCAACTTCGAGAAGAAAATCAAGGAAATGGGCTACACCGTCGTCGCGTCCCTTAACGGCAACAGCAAGCAGGAAGAAGGCTACCGCCTGATGAAGGACGTCCTGTCGGCGAACCCCGACGTAGCGGGGATCTTCTCCTGCAACGATCCGATGGCCGTCGGCGCAGCCCAGGCCATCGCCGACAGCGGCAAGAGCGGCGTCAAGGACATCCCGGTGGTTGGCTTCAACGCAGACGAGATCGCGCTGAAGGCCATCAAGGAAGGCTCGATGGCCGCCACCGTCCAGCAGATCCCGTACGACATGGGCAAGATGACCGTCGCGTTGGCCACGAAGCTCATGAACGGCGAGAAGCTGAAGTTCGACAAGGAAGCCGAGCGCGAGATTTACGTCCCCGTGAAGCTCATCACGGCCGAGAACGTGGACACCCTGCTGAAGAAGTAAGCTCTCTCAGCGTTAGGGCCGCCCGATCATGATTTGGTCGGGCGGCTTTCTTTTGTGGCTGTGGCAGCCCTACATGCTCAGCCCCGTCTCGCTGCGCCGCCGGATGATGTAGACCGGGACCAGGAGCAGCCAGGCGAAGACGGCCGCATCCACGTTGATCAAGGCGACGCCCGCGGACGCCAGAAACACCAGTGGGGGCAGCAAGAGGTACAGGCGGACGCTCTTGATCAGGGCCGGCGAGGCTTCCGCAGAAACGAACCGGCGGCGCACCGCGTAGACCCAGAGCCCGGCCAGCGACAGACCCATGCCCGCGGCTGTGCCTGCGTACAGAATGACCGATGCCGCCTGCAAGCCGTTCGAGAACAGCAGCGTGGTGGGGAAGGGCATAAAGGCAATAAACATGAGGAACAGGAAGTTCAGGTACATCAGCCGCCGGTCGTACCGCTGGATGTAGCCGTAGCAGCGATGGTGCGCCACCCAGTACAACCCGATGACCCAGAAGCTCACGGCCCAGCCGAGGACCTTCGGCCAGAGTGCCAGCAGCTGCGGTCCAATGTTCTCCAACCCCTGGGGCAGGCGAATGTCGAGGACCAGCAGGGTGATGGCAATGGCCATGACCGCGTCGCTGAAGAAGACAATCCGCTCCAGGCCCAGCGTTGCACCCTCGGGTGCATGGGCTTCTTTGCGTGTGGCGTTGCTCAATTTCGGCATCTACTCCTCCCAGCCGGCCCCAGTTTAGCACAGGCCCAGCCGCTGCATCCAGCCACGCCGGCCCCCCTTCGCGCTTGTGGTCTTCGTCCATCTTCGCGTCTTCGTGTTCCAAAACGCCACGCGCAAAAACCCGAACCGCACCCCCACTCACCGGGTGCTTGCCAGATGCCCCGGTCTGAAGTATACATGGGGGACGGAGGCGGTGAATGGACGGCGGGCTCGGACGTGCGGCACAGCTCATCTCGAAGGCCAGGCGGGTGGTCGTCCTGACGGGCGCGGGCGTGTCAAAAGAGTCCGGCATCCCAACCTTCCGGGAGGCGCAAGCGGGGTTGTGGGCCCAGTACGACCCCATGGACATGGCTTCCGAAGCGGGTTTCCGCCGCAATCCAAAGCTCGTCTGGGAATGGTATGAGTACCGCTTCGGCATGGTGAAGTCCGCACACCCGAACGCCGGTCATCTTGCCATCGCCGAGCTCGAACGCTTGGTGCCCCAGGTCACCGTCGTCACGCAAAACATCGACGGCCTGCACGCCGCCGCGGGCTCAACCTCCGTGCTCGAGCTCCACGGCAGCATCCAGCGCTACAAGTGTCTCAGCGGCCGCCACACGGGCTTCTCCCTTGACGACGTGACGGCGCAAACCGAGAGGCCGCCGCGCTGTCCAAAGTGCGGCGATCTGATCCGGCCCGACGTCGTCTGGTTCGGCGAGTACCTGCCCGCAGACGTGATGCGCCGGGCATACGACGCCAGCGAGCGCTGCGCCCTCATGCTCGTCGTCGGCACCTCGGGGGTCGTGCAGCCCGCCGCCTCGCTGCCCTACGTCGCCGCTCGCACCGGCGCGCTGGTCGTCGACGTCAATCCGGAGCCGGACGAAATCAGCGACATGGCCGACATCTACTTGCAGGGCAAGGGCGGCGAAATCTTGCCCCGGTTGCTGCAGGCCATCCGGTCCGCGCATTGATGGAGGCGCATGTGAGCCCTGCACCGCCGCCCGTCGCCTGGCTGCTCGAAGGGCCTCCCTACATCCGCTACCGGACCCGGCGCGACCTGCTGGCCCTACCCGAGGCCGACCCGGAAGTCGCGTCCGACAGGGCGGCCATGCTCGCCGATCCCGCCGTACAGGCTATCGTCGCGGAGCTTGCGGGCTGGCCCGGGCCGGCCATCAGCAGCCATAAATCGGCTCACCAGTTCTTCCACAAGCTGACGTTTCTGGCCGATCTCGGCCTGCGCCGCGACGACCCGGGAATAGCATCGCTGATCGAACGCATCCTGTCCCGCCGCTCGGCTGAAGGGCCATTCGCAATTGGAATGAACATCGGCAGCGCGTACGGCGGTTCGGGGCAGGATCAACTCGCGTGGGCGCTGTGTGACACGCCGCTGATCGAGTACGCGCTGCTCAAGCTCGGCCTGGGCGCCGACCCCGCCGTGGACGCTGCCGGCGAGCACCTGATGGGGCTTGGCCGGACAGACGCGGCGAGCGGGCGCATGGGGTGGCCGTGTGCGGTGTCCTCGGCCCTCGGCGGCTGGCGTGGGACCTGGTCGCAAAGACGACCCGTGCCCCTTCGCCAACCTTGCCATGCTGCGCATGGCCGCGCAGCACGACGCCTGGCGCGATGCGGCCGAGACGCGCGCCGGTGCCGAAACGCTGCTCGGCCTCTGGCAAGACAGCCTGACCCGGCATCCCTACATCTTCTATATGGGCCACGACTTTCGCAAGCTCAAGGCGCCCTTCGTCTGGTACGACCTGCTGCACGTGCTCGAGGTGCTCACGCAGTTCCCCTGGCTGGCGGGCGACGAGCGGCTGCGCGAGATGATTGACGTGCTTGCCGGCAAGGCCGACGCGGCGGGCCGCTTCACGCCCGAGTCGGTCTACCAGGCGTGGAGCGGGTGGGACTTCGGCCAGAAGAAGGCGCCGAGCCGCTGGCTGACGCTGCTGGCGCACCGCATCCTGGCCCGGCAAGGCTAGGCCCGCCGTGCTCCTCGCGGTCCTGGCAGGCATCGAAACGGGCGTCGACGTGGCCCGGGCGCTGCTGCAGCACGCTGACCGTTTCAAAGAAGCTCAGGGCGGCGACCGCGAACAATTCATGAGCGACGAAACCTGGGAAGCGGCCGCCGGGTGCTTTGACTGGCCAAAATACGAACGAGGTACGCAATGACATCTACATTGATTCGCAACGGGCTTTTGATTCTGCCGGACGGCGAGCGTGAGGGCGACATTCTGATCGCGGGTGAAACGATCCAGGCGCTGGGCGCAAGCCTCCCGGCTGCCGATCACGTCGTCGACGCGAGCGGCTGCGTGGTGCTGCCCGGCCTGGTCGATCCGCACACGCACATCGTGCTCGACACGGGCATCTACAAGACGCCTGACGACTGGGAAGTGGGCACGCGCACCGCTGCCTGCGGCGGGGTGACCACGGTCATCGACTTCGCAACCCAGTTCCCCGGCCAGGACGTGCGAGCGGCGCTCGCCGCGCGCGAGGCGGAGGTCGGCGGGCTCGCGCAGATCGACTACGGCCTGCACATGATGCTGACCCAGCTTCCCGAGGACGACGCCGTCCTCGACGGGTGGATGATCGACCTGCTTGACCTGGGCATCAACGCGCTCAAGGTTTACACGACCTACAAGCCCAACTATTACCAGGCCGACGACGCGCTGCTGCGCGTCTTCCGCGCTGCGGCCGCACACGACGTCGTCGTGATGATTCACTGCGAGAACGACATGCTGGTCGCTGCGGCGCGTGATGCCCTGGTGAAAGCCGGCAAGACGAGCCTCGCCTATCACGGGCAGGCGCGGCCCGCATTAGCCGAGGTGGAGGCGGCCAACCGGGCGCTCTTTCTCGGCCGGGCCGCCAACGACCCCACCATCTACGTCGTCCACTGCTCGGCCAGCGGGACGGTGACCGAGGTCACCCAGGCCGCGGCACGCGGGCAGCGCGCGATCGCCGAGACGACGGTCCAGTATCTAACCCTCGACGAGACGGTGTACACGGGGCCGCACCCGGAGTGGGGCATCATGCAGCCGCCGCTGCGCGCGCCCGAGGAGAAGGAGAAACTGTGGGCGCAGGTCGTCGCGGGTGAGATCGCCACCATCGGTACAGACCACTGCGACTATACCATCGCCCAGAAACGCGAGCACACCGAGTTTACCAAGACGCCCGGCGGCATTCCCGGCCTCGAGACGATGCTGCCCCTGCTCGTCACCCACGGCGTCGCGGCCGGCCGTATCGGCTGGTCGCGCCTCGCCGAGCTGACCAGCACCAATCCCGCCCGTATTTTCGGGCTGAAGCAAAAGGGTGCGCTCCGCGTAGGCGGCGATGCGGACGTGGTCATCTACGACCCGCGCGTCCAAACGACTATCCATTCGAGCCGGTTGCACAACCTGTCGGGGTATACGCCTTATGAGGGGATGACCGTGCAGGGCGCGGTGCGCGACGTGTTCGTCCGCGGCCGGCAACTGGTCGAGAGAGGGAGAATTCCGGCCCGCGCCCCATTGGGGCCGGTTCGTCAAAGCAGCATAGTGTATGGGGACGGGCTTCGCCCGTCCCCATACACTACAGATTCGTTAATCTACCCAGAGCGGCACGATCTTGAACTGATCCACGTCGACCAGGCCCTGGTCGGTCAGCTTGAGGTGCGGGATGACCTCGAGCGCCAGGAAGCTCAGCGCCATGAACGGGTCGTGCAGGTCTGACCCCAGGCTGCGGGCGGCCGCGATGACCTCGTCGCACCCCCGGCGCACTTCCTGGATCGGTTTGTTCGACATCAGCCCGGCGACGGGCAGCGGCAGCCGCGCCAGGATGCGAACGCCGTCTACAACCGCCAGCCCACCGCCCATGTCGGCCACCGCGCCGGCTGCCGTCGTAAGCGACACGTTGTCCACCCCGGCAACGGCAAGGTTGTGGTGGTCGTGTGCGATGGTCGAGGCGATGGCCCCGCGGCGGATTCCGAGGCCCTGGACGAACCCTTTGCCCATCTGCCCGCTCGCCATGTGCCGCTCGATCACGGCCATCTTCACGATGTCCTGCTCGTAATCCGGCGTTGCCACGCCCGACTGCGACGGGATTTCGAGGACGCGCTTGTCGGTAATCAGCTGGTTCGGGATCACGCCGATCACGTTCGCCCGGCGGCCTTCCGCTGGGATGGTGAAGTTGACCGTGTGCCAGTTGATGTTCATCGAGCCGCGCAGATAGGACGGCCGCTCGGGCACGTCCAGCGGGCACGATCTTGCCCTCTTCGGCCGCGATCTGGCCGCCGCGGATGACCAGGCGGACGTTGAACTCTTCGGGTTCGTCAAACACGATCAGGTCCGCCCGGTTCCCCGGCCGGATGCCGCCCCGATCATACATCCGGAACCACTCCGCCGTGTTGAGGGTCGCCATCCGAATCGCCGTCACGAGGTCGACGCCCGACCGGATCGCGCAGCGTACGAGATAATCCACGCTCCCCTGATCCAGCAGGTCGCCGGGATGGCGGTCGTCGGTGCAGAAGCAGATGCGCCGGGCGTTGTCCGGCGTAATCATCGGGAGCAAGGTGGCAAGGTTGTGTGCGCCGGTGGCCTCGCGGATAAGGATGTACATGCCCAACCGCAGCTTCTCCAGCGCTTCCTCGACCGTCATACATTCGTGGTCCGAGCCGATGCCCGCAGCCACGTATGCGTTGAGGTCCTTGCCCGACAGCCCGGGTGCGTGGCCATCCAGCACACGCGTCCGAAACGCCTCGATCTTGTCCAGGGTGCCCTGGTCCTGGTTCACCACGCCCGGGTAGTTCATCATCTCGCCCAGGCCCAGCACCCACGGGTCGCCCTGCAGCGAGGCAATGTCCTTCGCCTCGAGATACGCGCCGGCGGTCGCCATGTGGGTGGCGGGGACGCAGGAAGGCACCATCACGAACATGCTCAAGCGGCCGTACTTCGCCTGGTCGAACATGTAGCGGATACCGTCCAGGCCCAGGACGTTGGTGATCTCGTGCGGATCGGCGACGACCGACGTGACCCCGCGCGGCACCACTGCCGCGGCGAACTGGCGCACGCCGACCATCGCGCTCTCGATGTGCACGTGTCCGTCGATCAGGCCGGGGGCCAGGTAGCCGCCCTTCAGGTCGATTTCCTGCACGCCCGTGTACCCGCCGCCGATGCCGGCGATGCGGGCGTTGTAAATGGCGACGTCGGCCGGATAGATCTCGCCGGAATAGACGTTCACAAGCTTGGCATTACGAAGGACGATATCGGCCGGCGCCTCGCCGTGAGCGACGCGCACGAGATTACTGAGTTCTGCCATGGGCTCCTCCTGACGCAGCGTCACGCGATTATATCACACCCACTTCACGGTTCACCCGCCCCACAAAGCCGGTTCTGCGCGAGCCCCTGCCTCGCAGCCCTCTGCCGGCCGCCGCCAAAAACAAATACAGGCTCCGCCCTGGAATGCCGGTGAGGCCAGAAAACAAAACCCGGGGTGAATGGACGCGCTTAATCATTTGCCAACAGGCTAAGCTCACGCTACAATCTACCGGCGCGACAGGGGCGTTGCGCTCCTCGCAACGCTTCGATCCGATACTCGGGAACACAACTATCCACATCTCTAGGAGGAGTCTCGATGCGTAAGCAGTTCTGGAGCGTTCTCGCTCTGCTCTTGGTGATCTCCATGATCGCCTCTGCATGTGCCACGCCGGTCACGTCCCCCGCCTCGGGGACGGCGCCGACCGCGGCCCCCGCTCAATCCCAGCCTACCGCTGCAGCCGCAGCACCGACCGCCGCACCCGCTGCCCAGGGCGGCCTGCAGATCCCCGACGTGCAAGAGGGCAAGTTCAACGTCGGCGCAATCCTGATCGGCCCCCACGACGATGGCGGTTGGAGCCAGGCGCACTATGACGGCCTGACCTACCTCGAAAAGAACGTGCCGAACACGCACGTCGCCTACGTCGAAAACGTGCCCGAGGGCGCAGAGGCCGAGCAGGCCATCCGCGCGCTGGCCCGCAAGGGTTTCAACCTGATCTTCACGACCTCCTTCGGCTTCATGGACCCGACCGCGGCCGTGGCCGAGGAGTTCCCCGACACGACCTTCATCCACGTGTCGGGCTACAAGACCAACAACAAGAACTTCGGCAACCTGTTCGGCGCCATGGAAGACATGAAGTACCTGGCCGGCATGGTTGCAGGCTCGCGCGCCAAGACCGACGGGGTGACACAAGCTCGGCTATATCGCCACCTTCCCCATCCCCGAAGAACTGCGCCTGGGCAATGCCTTCGCGTTGGGCATGAAGAAGACCTGCCCCGACTGCACCATGGACGTGCGCTGGATCAACTCCTGGCACGATCCCGTCCTCGAGAAGGAAGCCGCGGCGTCCCTGTTCGATGCCGGCGCGCAGGTGGTCTTCACCGGCGCCGACACCCCGGCCCCGGCCGATGTTGCGCAGGCCAAGGGCAAGTGGGGCATCACCTATGACTGGGTCGGCTCCTGCAAGGTCGAGCGCTGCCTCACCACCATCTACTGGGACTGGGGCAAGATCTACTCCAAGGTCGCGCAGGGCGTGATCGACAAGACCTACAAGCCCGGCTTCGACTACTTCGACGCGGACAGCGGCGCCCTGGGCCTCTTCGGCTTCATGGAAGGCCAGCAGCCCACGAAGGGCATGCAGGATCTGCCCGCCGAAGACATTCAGATGGTCAAGGACACCCTGGCCAAGATGTTGAAGGGCGAGTTCACCCGCTTCGACGTCTTCTCGGGCCCGATCAAGGACAACAAGGGCAACATCGTGGTCCCGGCCGGCGAGAAGATGACTCAGAATGACCTCGACCAGTTCCCGCCCGGCGCCAAGGGCCTCGAGTGCAAGTACTGCATGTACTGGTGGGCCGACGGCGTCACCGCCGAACTGCCGAAGCAGTAACCCTCACAAGCGAAAGAAACCGGGTTTCTGACAGAAACCCGGTTTCTTAACCAGGTATTCGCACCAAAGATTGAGGTTCCCCATGCCTGACACCCCATTGGCAGTCGAAATGCGGGGCATCGTCAAGCGCTTCCCAGGCGTCCTCGCAAACGATCACGTCGATTTTGACCTGTACGAGGGCGAAGTACATGCGCTGCTCGGCGAGAACGGCGCAGGCAAAAGCACGCTCATGAACGTGCTGGCCGGCATGTACAAGGCCGAGGAAGGCGAGACCCGGGTCTACGGCAAACGCGTCAACCTGAGCTCCCCGCGCGACGCGATCGCCGCGGGGATCGGCATGGTCCACCAGCACTTCATGCTCGTGCCGTCGCAGACCGTCACCGAGAACATCATCCTCGGCCTGTCGGAATCACGCTTCAGGCTTCCGATGGCCGAGCTCGACAAGAAGGTGCTGGGCCTGCAGGAGCAGTACGGTCTCAAGGTGGACCCGAAGGCCAAAATCTGGCAGCTTTCCGTCGGCGAGCAGCAGCGCGTGGAAGTCCTCAAGATGCTCTACCGCGGCGCCAAAGTCCTCATCATGGACGAGCCGACCGCCGTGCTCACCCCACAGGAAGTCGACGAGTTGTTCGTCACCCTGCGGGCGATGCTGCAGCGCGGCCACTCCATCGTCTTTATCAGCCACAAGCTCGACGAGGTGCGCGCCATCGCCAACCGGGTGACCGTCCTGCGCCGCGGGCGTTGTGACGGCGGCGGGGGTCACCGCCAAGGGTGCGACCAAGGCTGCAGCTGGCCCAGTTGATGGTCGGCCGCGAGGTCGTCTTCACGGTCAAAAAGAAGCCGGCCCAGCCGGGCGACGTCGTGCTCGACCTGCAAGGGCTGTGCGCCGAGAACGATCGCGGCGTGCCGGCGTTGCGCAACTTCAACCTGACCGTGCGGGCAGGCGAGATCGTCGGCCTCGCCGGCGTGGCGGGCAACGGACAGAGCGAGCTGGCGCAGGTCGATCACCGGGCTCCGCCTACTGACCGCCGGGAAGGTGCACGGTCAACGGCGAGGACCTGACGAACAAGCCGCCGCGGGCCGCGATCCAGCGGCACGTCGCGCACATCCCCGAGGACCGTAACGGCGTGGGCTCCTCGCCCGGCCTCAGCCTGGCCGAAAACCTGATCATGAAGAACTACCGGTCCGCGCCGATCTCCACCGGCTGGGCGCTCAATCGCAACGGTGATCCGCAAGCAGGCGACCGAGATCCGCAAGAGCTACGACATTGCCGCGCCCGAACATCGACGTACAGGCCCGTCTGCTGTCGGGCGGCAACCTCCAGAAGGCCATCCTCGCCCGCGAAATCGGCACGCAGCCGAAGCTCATCATCGCGTGCCAGCCCACCCGCGGCCTGGACGTGGGCGCCATCGAGGCCGTCCATCGCCACTTGCTCGACGAACGCGAGCAGCGGCACCGCCATCCTGCTCATCTCCGAGGAACTCGACGAGGTCATGTCGCTGGCAGACCGCATCGTCGGCATCTACGAGGGGCAGAACATGGGCGAGCTGAGCGCCGAAGAAGCGACGCTCGGCGAGATCGGCCTGATGATGGCGGGCACGCGCCCGGCAGCGAATCTCAGCACGGCAGGAGCGAACCATGGCAGCAAGTGAGAGCATCCAGGAAGGCGGAGGATTCCACCTGCCGTTCAGCCTCCGCATGGAGCGCCGCCTCGGCACGCCGAAATGGCTGCCCGCGGCGACCTCGGTCGGCGCGGTGATCGTCGCGCTGATCATCGGCGGCGTCGTCATCCAGCTCGCGCGGCGGCCAGGCGCTCGCCTCGTACGCGCACATCGGCAAGGCTGCGTTCGGCAGCGTCGGGCAGTTCAACGACACGCTCGTCCGGGCCACGCCGCTGATCCTGGTCGGCCTGGCCTGCGCCTCGCCTTCCGCATGCGCCTGTGGAACATCGGCGCCGAGGGGCAGTTCTTCCTGGGCGCCTGGGGCGCGAGCGCCATCGTCCTGACCCCGGTGCTCTCCGACTCGGCACCCCGAGTGGCTGATGCTGCGGCACGATGGCGCTGGCAGGTTTCGCGTGCGGCGCGGCGTGGGCCTTCATCCCGGGCTACCTCAAGGCGAAGCTCAACGTCAACGAAATCATCACGACGCTGATGCTGAACTACATCGCCACGTCGTGGGTGCTCTTCTGGGTGTTCGGCGCGTGGAGCGAATCCGGGTTCCAGATGTCGCCGACGTTCCCCAAGAACGCCTGGCTGCCGCGGCTCCTCGACTACGCCAAGTCGTTCAAAGGCTTCGGCGGCCTGACGCTGCACGGCGGCATCCTGTTCGGGCTGATCGCCGCGGTGATCGTCTACTTCATCATCTACCGCAGCAAGTTGGGCTACGAACTCCGGCTGATCGGCGACAACCCGCGGGCGGCCAAGTATGCGGGCGTGAACCTCGTGCGCAACACGGTGCTGACGATGATGCTCTCGGGCGGGCTCGCGGGCCTCGCGGGCATGTCCGAAGTGACGGGCGTCGGTGCACCGCCTGCAGGGCGCCATCTCGCCGGGCTATGGATTTACCGGCATCATCATCGCATGGCTGGCGAAGCTGAATCCGTTCGGCGTCGTCCTCGTCTCGATCCTCTTCGGCGGCCTGATCCAGGCCGGCCGCGAGATCCAGCCCTCGGGCGTGCCCCGCATGCTCCAGGGCATCATCCTGTTCTGCGTGATCGCCAGCGACGTGCTGCTGCGCTATCGTGTCCGCGTCGTGAGGAGGTAGGCACCATGCTTGACTGGACTATCATCCTCCAGGCCGGCATTGCGTCCGGCACCGTCCTCCTGTTCGCGGCCCTCGGCGAAATCCTGGCAGAGCGGTCCGGCGTGCTCAACCTGGGCCTCGAAGGCATGATGCTGTTGGGCGCCATGTTCGCGTTCAAGATGGCGGTTGCCACCGGCAATCCCTGGCTCGGGCTGCTGGTCGCCGCGATCGCAGCGGGCCTGCTGGCGCTGCTGCACGCGATCGTGACCGTCAACTTCCAGGCCGACCAGGTGGTCAGCGGTCTGGCGGTCAACTTCGTCGGCGTCGGGCTTGGCCATGGTGCTGGGCGAAGGGCTTGAGCAAGGCGGGCGCGGTCTCCGTGCTGCCCGTCATCACCCTCCCCGTCCTCTCGCAGATCCCGGTGCTCGGCCCGATCCTCTTCACCAACCACAGCCCGCTCGTCTATGTCGGGTACCTCCTGACGCCAGCCATCGCGTTCTACGTGAACCGCACCCGGCAGGGCCTGCACCTGCGGGCGGTCGGCGAATATCCCGCCGCGGCGGATGCGCTGGGCATCAACGTTGCGCGCACTCGCTACATCTACGTCATCGTCGGCGGCATGATGGCCGGCATCGCCGGCGCAAACATCTCGCTTGGCCGTCTCCCCCGGCTGGTTCAGCGAGTTGACCACGGGCGGCCAGGGCTGGATCGCGGTCGGCCTGGTCATCTTCGCCCAGTGGAACCCGTGGCGGGCGCCGCGGGCGCGTACATGTTCGGCGCGCTGCGCCGCCTGATCCTCGACCTGCAGGCTCCGCACGATGCTGTTCGGCTTCGCCAACCCGATCTACTACATGCCGAAGCTGAGCTTCTTCCTGCAGATGCTGCCCTATGCGCTGGTGATCGTCATCCTGGTCATCGGCTCGCGGGAGGCCATGAAGAAGCGCATCGGCGCACCCGCTGCGCTCGGGTTACCGTACGTGCGTGGGGAGCGCGGGTTGTAGCGCAGGGAAACAGTCAGTTCCCATGGTCACGTGCCGGGTACTTTCGAAGCGCCCGGCACGTTCGCGTTTGGTCCGCTTTCAGACCCCCCGCCAGTAATCCAGCCCCGTCGGGCTGCGGCTCGCCCCCAGCTCGCGCAGCAGCGCCTCGCCCGGGCTGCCGATCACCGGCGCGTCGTTCCAGGACTTGATTTCCGCCCGCCGCGGCGCGCCCGGCCGGTTCAGGTAGGCTTCCAGCGCTCGCTTCAGCACGTCGACACTCACCTCCGCGGTGCTCAGCCGGGTGCCGTTGTCCTCGCCCACCAGGGCCGGCGCGCCCCGGTACACGACAAGGTGCGTCGAGGCAACGCGGGCGAAACGAAACGCCGGAGACGGCGCAGCAGGGGCTCCCGGCCCTTGCCCGGCCTCTGTTCCCTCTGCGACCTCCGTGGCCAGCACCCCCAGGTCCCCGCCGTACAGGTTTGCCGGGTCGAGCGCCGACAACAGGGTGAGCTGTCGCTGGTGTCCAACCCGCTGCGGGCCCCCCGCAGCGACTCCACGGCCTGCGGCAGCGCGTACTGCACGCCCGACAACCCCTTGACGAAGTAGCCCCGCCGCACCTCGCCCCGCAGCTCCATCCGCCCCAGCTGCTCCGACAACTCGCCCCAGTTCCACGCCACCTCGCGCGGCCCGTGCAATTCGCGCAGTGCGTGCTGCGCCTGTGGCTCGTGCCGCCCCTCCCAGAGTCGCGCGCACCGGCGGCTCGGCCGCCGCCTCTTCCGCCCAGCGTCCAGCGCGACTCGAAGCGGGCGACGATCTCGGGGGTGATGAGGCCGTAGCGTTCGAGCGCGATCTGCACGAAGGCCGCAGCAGCCTCGTCGCTGCGCCGGGCCGGCCCCATGATTGCCGCCCGGTTCACCAGCGACCACCGCCCACTCCAGCCGTGCTCTGACTGGGCTTCCGCCGCCAGCGCTGCGTGACCAGGCGCTTTTGCTCGCGCATCCGCTGAGGTGAGGGCCGCGCCGCCGCCGCGCGCCGCCCCATCGGCCGCGGCGGCAGGCGCTGCGCCAGGTCCTCCTCGCAGGCTGCTTGCGGGCCTTGGACCTGGCGCCTCCTCTCGGGCGGCCAGCACCGCGGCCAGCGCGCTCAGGTCTTCCCCGGTCACCAGGCCGGCCAGCGCCAGCTGGCGCAGGGCCTCGCGCAAGCCGGCCGCGCTCAGGCCGGCGCCTCCCTGGATGTCGGCAAAGAACGACGGGCCTTCGGACTTCAGATAGGCGAAAACCTCTGCCGCCGGCCCATCGTCGAAACCGCCGGGCACGGGTCCGCCAGGAAAAGCGCCCCTTCCCGCCGGGCGACGAAACGCAGGTTCGGGCGGCCCTTCGACCCCGCCCGCGACCCACGCCAAGTCACCCTTCCGCACCGGGTCGTCAAGGTCGCGCCACGGCTGGCTGATCCCGCGCGCCGGCAGCACCTCGCGCTCCCAGGCGGCGGCCGGCAGCGCCAGCCCGCGCATCTGGTGCAAGGTCTCGGCCGGCCCGCTGCGTCCGGATGCCGCGCCCGGCCCCACCTGCTGCCAGCCCAGCAGGAACGCCTGGTAGGCCGGCAGGGGGACCGGCTCCACCTCCCGGCGCAGCAGGTTGAGCGTGCGCCGGTAGACCTGCTCGAAGAGTTGGCGGTCGCAGTACTCGAGCTCCGGACCGCCCGGCCAGGAAGTGGCCCTGCACGATGGCGCCGCTCGGCGAGGAGTTCGCCCAGGCGTCGCGTCGAGCCAGGCCGGGTCGAAGGCATAGCGGTCGAGGATGGCGGCAGCGCGTCACCGGCCCCGCCCAGCGCAGCTAGCGGGTAAGGATGCGTGTCGCCGCGTCGTTAACCGTCGAGCGTCCTTCGTCGGGTCCACGCCCTTCGGTCATTCCGCTCGGGATGCTCGCTGGCTCACCGTCAACGCTCTCCCCGAGAAGGGCGCGGTACTCCTGTGCATACTCCGCGGGGATCCAGCGCGGCACCGGGCCGCGGGCCGTGGGAATCGGCGAGCGACCGGATCGTGCCCCGGCGCGCCAGCTCGTCGAGCCAGGGGGCGGGGTCGGCAGTGCTGCGCTCCGCAATCTCGCCGTCGCTCAGGTCGCCGAGCTCGAGCAGGAAGACGCTCAGTTCCTCAGCCGTGCGCACCTTGCGCAGCTCAGACGTGTGCGCCGCGCTGCCCACGACCGCCTCCACGGCCTCGGGCTTGAGCGGCAGTCGCCCCGATCCCGATCCTTCCAGCAGGTCGTCGACCAGCTCGCGGCGCATGGCCAGCGACTGCAGCTGCTGCTCGGCCTTCGGCGTGTCCCACTCGTACATGTAGGTGCTGATGAACTTGTAAGCAGGCCGGACGCCAGCGGCGATGGGACACGCGTGTGAACGGGCAGCACCTTGACCCGGCCCTCTTCGATCGCGGTCAGCAGGCCGTCCAGGTGCCCCAGGTCCATCACGTCGCGCAGGCAGTCCCGATAGGTCTCGGCCATGATCGGGAAGTCGGGCACGTTGCGGACGGTGGCCAGCAGGTCGCGGGCCTTCATCCGCTGCAGCCAGAATGGGGTGCGCTTGCGGCCGCGCGACCGCGGCAGCAGCAGCGCCCGGCCCGCGTTGACGCGGAAGCGCGCGCCGAACACGGCCGAGTTGGGCAGCTCGCGCAGGATGCGCTGCCGCGCCTCGCGCACCGGCATCCCGCCGACCACGTCCGGCAGCGACGGAGAGGTCGGCGCCGGCAAACGCGGCCTCCCGTGGGACGCCGGTCGCCAGGTTGCCCTGGTCCTGCGCGCCGAGCACGACGCCGGGCAGGCGCAGGAGGATGCCGTCGTCGCTGACCATGCTCTCGATCTCGATGCCCGTGCGCTCCTTGAGCGCGTCGACCAGCGCCAGCGCCCACGCGCCGTTGATGCGGCCCCCGAACGGCGAATGGACCACCACCCGGCGCCTCGCCGACGGCGTCGAAGAAGGTCTCGACGATGATCGTCTCGTCCGAAGAGATGGCGCCCGAGCGCGTCGACCTGGCTTTTGACGTAATCGTACAGGGCGCGGGCGGAGTTGAGATCGAGCGCGTAGTCGCGCTGGAGGTCGGCGACGACGTCGTCCCGGTCTCGCCGGGACGGGCGGCAATCTGGTCGGCGACCCGGCGGCGCAGCACGCCGATGCGTTCCCCAAGCTCGTACGACCGCCAGGGATAGTCGCCCTTCCAGAAGGGCATGCGCGGCAGCTGCCCGGCCGCGTCGCCCACGATGACCCGGTCGTCCTCCAGCGCCTCGACGCGCCACACGCTCGACCCGAGCATGAACACGTCGCCGGGCCGCGTCTCGAAGATAAACTCCTCGTCGAGCGTGCCCACCCGCGTCTTGCCGTCGGCCAGGTAGACGTCGTAAGCGCCGGTGTCGGGGATGGTGCCCGGGTTGTTGAGCGCCAGCAGCCGGGTGCCGGGCAAGGCGGCCAGCCGGTTGTTCGTGCGGTCCCAGGCGATGCGCGCTTGAAGCGAGGCGTGGCCGGGGCCGGGCACATTCTGGAAGCGGCCCGAGACCATGCCGAGAACCTGCTCCCACGCGGTGCGCGACAGGTCACGGTAGGGAGTAGGCGCGGCGGACGAGCGCAAAGAGTGCGTCCGCGTCCCACTCGTCCACCGCCACGGCCGCAATCACCTGCTGGCTGAGGACGTCGAGCGCGTTAGCGGGCGTCTGGTCTCCTCCACCGCGCCGTCCAGCATCCCACGCACGACGGCCGCCGCCTCCACCAGGTCCTCGCGGTGCGTCGCGTAGATGCGGCCCTTGCTCGTCTGCCCCACGAGGTGGCCCGAGCGCCCGACCCGCTGCAGGCCCTGCGCCACGCTGCGCGGCGCCTGGAGCTGCACGACCAGGTCGACCGCGCCGATGTCGATGCCGAGTTCGAGCGTGCCGGTCGAGACGAGCGCGGGCAGCTTGCCCGCCTTGAGCGCCTCCTCCATCTCGCGCCGCGACTCCTTCGACATGCTGCCGTGGTGCGCCTTGATCGGGCCCTCTGCGCCGAGCGCAAAGAGGCCCTTGTCGCGCATCACGCCGCCCGGCGCCAGCACCTCGGTCGAGCCCGGCTCCACCTCCTCCGAGCGCTCGGCCGCAATCTGCGCGTTGAGCCGGTCGGCCGTGCGCTCGGCCAGCCGGCGGTTGTTGGCGAAGATCAGCGTGGTGCGGTGCCGCATGACGTCGCCCAGCACCTGGGGAATCACCGACGGCCAGATCGAATCTCCCGGCATGTCACTGAAATCCTCGACCGGCATGACGACCTTCAGGTCAAGCGCCTTCTTATAGCCCGTGTCGACGATGGTGACAGGGCGCGGCGCCATGCCGCCGCGGGGCGCACCTGCAGGGGCGGGCGTCCTTCGACTGCTTCGCTGCCGGCAGAGGGCGGGCCTCCTTCGACTGCGCTCGCGCCCGCAGGTGCGGCGCTCGTTGCAGCGGCGCTGTTTGCAGCGGCGCTGTTTGCAGCGGTGCTCGCTCCGCTCAGGATGCCCTGCGTATGCGGCTCTTCGGCAGCAGTCGAAGCATCCTGAGCGGAGGGGCTGCCCGCAGGCAGCACCGCAGTCGAAGGATGCGCCCCGGTTGCCTCTTCCTCCTGCCCGCCCAGGAAGCGCGCCGCCTCTTCCAGCGGCCGGACCGTCGCGGACAGCCCGATGCGCTGGATGCGATGTCCCGCGAAGTGCTCCAGGCGCTCCAGGCTGAGCGCCAGGTGGACCCCGCGTTTCTCGCCCACGAGCGTGTGGATTTCGTCGACGATGACCGACCGGACGGTCTTGCAGCATGTCGCGGGCGCGCGGGCTGGTCAGGATCAGATACAGGGACTCGGGGGTCGTGATCAGGATGTGGGGGGGCAGGCGAACCATGGACTGGCGGGCGCCGGCCGGCGTGTCGCCCGTGCGCACCGCGACCCTCAGCGGCGGCAAGGGGTCCTTGCCCTCCTTGCCATAGCCCAGCCGCTCGGCTTCGGCGCGGATGCCGGCCAGCGGCGCGCGCAGGTTGCGCTCGATGTCGTTGTTCAGTGCCTTCAGTGGCGAGATGTAGAGCAAGCGCACGCCCTGGTTGCGGGCGCCGTCCTCGGCCGCCAACTCCCGGTAGATCTCGTCGATCCCCCACAAGAATGCGGTGAGCGTCTTGCCGGAGCCCGTCGGCGCCAGGATGAGCGTGTTATCGCCCCGGGCGATCGCGGGCCAGCCCTGCGCCTGCGGCGGGGTCGGCCGGCCCAGCGCGCGCTCGAACCAGGCACGCACGGGCGGCGAAAAGAAGGCCAGCGACGAGTCACCGTTCGCGGCATTGCTCATGGGCACACACTCACTATCTCAGGGGTCAACAGCGTCCCCATCGTAGCACATGGGTGCTAAGTGGTCAAGCATTTTCTTCGCAGTTAGCCCCTTACTGCGCCTGCACCACGAAGTTGAACGTGCCCGTCTCCCCGTCTGCGTTCTTCTGCACTTCCATGATCAGCTGCGGACTGAAGATGTTGTCGCGGGCGTTCGCAGGCTCGTCGGGGAAGTACAACTGCGTCGTCAACGTCGGGCCGTTCGGCGGCGTGATCTTCACATGGATATGCCGGGTGCGTCCGGGATAGAGCCCGGGTGCGACCGTCTCCACCGTATAGCGTCCCTCTGCATCGGTCACCTGGTAGCCGCGCAGCGTGTAGCCCTGGTTGTCGTACTGCCCCTCGCTGTCGGCCTGCCAGAAGTCCACCCGCGCACCCGGAACGGGCCGGCACTGGGCGTCCAGCACGTACCCTGTAATGGTAAGCTTCGTCCCGCCCATCCCCGGCCGCAGCAGGTCCGACGACTCGGGCGGGTTCGTTTTGTAATACGGCCCTTCGGTCTGTTCTGGCGTCAGCGTGCCGGGCGTGCAGGCGATGGGAAGGGCAGTGGGCGCGGGCGGCAGCGTGGGTTCCGGAACGGTCGTCGCGGCCGGCTCGACGGTCGGCGCCGGCGTATCGTAGGCGACCGCAGACGCGGCGGGGTCAAGGGTCGCTGTCGGACGCGGTTCGTCGCGCGCCGGCGGCATGGCCGGCGCCGCAGTGGCATTCGGGTCCGGCGCCGGTGCGGCCTCGGTGGACCCGGGCGCTTGGGTCGCAGCGGGGGCTTCCGTGGGAACGGGAACCGTAGCGGTGGGCAGGGCCGTGCACGCCCCCAGCAGCACGACCACCGCCACCAGGCCGGCAAATCTCAACACGCTCCGCATACCACACCTCTCATAGTAGGATAACGATCGGGCGTGCGCCACAAACGGCAGCATTCGCCCGCCGTCTGCGCCACAAAACCTTCATCCTAGATCGCGCATCCGAGCGCGCATGTCAGTGGCACGCGACCCAAGCCCGAGGCACAAGGTCGCGTTCCGGTTCGCCGCAGTCCGCCGGGCTACCCCGCTTTTAAATTCACAACAGCGGTTGTCTTACAGCAGTCTTGCGGGTGCAGGGTCAGAATGCCACGACTGCCGCAATCCGTTATGGAGTGGGAACATGCGACGACTTCGTTTAATCCTGCCGGTTCTGGCGCTGCTTGTCCTGAGCGCCGTCCTGGCAGCGAATGCATACGCCAGCCCGGAAACGCTGGCAAACTCAGGGCCGAAGAAACCGATTCCAACCGCAGGCTGCGTGCCCAGCGGATACCAACCTAAGAAGTGCCCTACGTTCACTCCGACGCCGACCAATACACCCACCAACACGCCGACGAACACGCCGACGAGCACACCGACCAATACGCCGACGAATACCCCGACGGACACGCCGACGAACACGCCGACGAATACCCCGACGGACACGCCGACGAGCACACCGACCAATACGCCGACGAATACGCCGACGGACACGCCGACGAGCACGCCGACGAATACCCCGACGGACACGCCGACGAGCACGCCGACCAATACGCCGACGAATACGCCAACGGACACGCCGACGAGCACGCCGACGAATACGCCGACGGACACACCGACGAGCACACCAACCAATACGCCGACAAATACTCCGACGGACACGCCGACGAGCACGCCAACGAATACCCCGACGGACACGCCAACGCCGGCCTGAACCCGGCTGCAGGTGTCCTGCGCGCCGCCGCTCGAATCCCGGTCCCGATCGTTCAGACGCTCTTCCAGCCGTGGATTCGAGCACGGCGCCCCTCTCTGGAGCGCCGGCCGCACCCCACACCCCCTCGACGCACAAATTCACGTGACATGACGCGGGTCATACCCTCCTACGCTCAAAAGTGCTATCCTGTTCTGTTACAATCAAAGACAATTGCCAGCACCGGACCCCGCTCTGCGGGGTCTCTTTTGCCGCGCATTCTGGCGCTCATTTCGTGACGGATCGCGCAATGCTCAGTCAACCCTTCGCGCGGCCTGCAGACAGAAAGCTAACCCCTCAACGCACTCTCTGTCCTGCGGCTTCGCGCGTTTATCAGCTTACCCGACTGTTCGTTCGGAGGAACACCACAATGCCAAAGCGTCATGTCGTGACGATTGACGGCAACGAAGCAGCCGCCCATATCGCGCACAAGACCAACGAAGTCATCGCGATTTACCCGATCACCCCGTCCAGCAACATGGGCGAGTGGGCCGACACCTGGAGCGCCCAGAACCGCAAGAACATCTGGGGCACCGTGCCCCTCGTCGTCGAAATGCAGTCTGAGGCGGGTGCAGCCGGCGCCGTGCACGGCGCGCTGCAAACCGGCTCGATGACGACCACGTTCACGGCCTCTCAGGGCTTGCTCCTGATGATCCCGAATATGTTCAAGATCGCGGGCGAGCTCACCTCGACCGTGTTCCACGTTTCGGCCCGCTGTGTGGCGACCCATGCGCTGTCGATCTACGGCGATCACAGCGACATCATGGCCGTCCGCTCGACGGGCTGGGCGCTGCTGTGCTCGAACAGCGTGCAGGAAGTCATGGACCTGGCGCTGATCAGCCAGGCGGCCACGCTCAACGCCCGCGTGCCGTTCGTCCACTTCTTCGACGGCTTCCGCACCAGCCACGAGCTGACCAAGATCGAAGAGCTGGCCGACGAAGACATCCGCGCGATGATCGACGACAACCTGGTGCTGCAGCACCGCAGCCGGGCGCTCAACCCCGAGAAGCCCGTGCATCCGCGGCACCGCGCAGAACCCGGACGTCTACTTCCAGGCGCGCGAGGCCTGTAACCCGTACTACCTGGCCGTCCCCCACATCGTCCAGGAGCAGATGGACAAGTTCGCCGGCATCGTGGGCCGGCAGTACCACCTGTTCGACTATGTCGGCGCGCCGGATGCCGAGCGCGTCGTGGTCATGATGGGCTCGGGCGCGGAAACCACCGAGCAGACGGTCAAGCACCTGGTGGCCCAGGGCGAGAAGGTCGGCCTGCTCAAGGTGCGCCTGTTCCGCCCGTTCAGCATCGACCATTTCGTCGCCGCCCTGCCCCAGTCGGTCAAGATCATTACGCGCCATGGACCGCACGAAGGAACCCGGCGCGGCGGGCGAGCCGCTGTACATGGACGTGGTGACCGCGCTGGCCGAGGCCGGGCGCACGATCCGCGTCGTCGGCGGCCGCTACGGCCTGGCGAGCAAGGAATTCACGCCGGCCATGGCGAAGGCGATCTACGACAACATGGCCGCCGCCGCGCCGAAGAACCACTTCACGGTGGGCATCAACGACGACGTGACGCACACCAGCCTGGCCGTCGACCCGGAGTTCAACATCGAGCCGGCGAACACCGTGCGTGCGCTCTTCTTCGGCCTGGGCGCGGACGGCACGGTCGGCGCGAACCACAACTCGATCCGCATCATCGGCACCGAGACGCCGAACAGCGCCCAGGGCTTCTTCGTCTACGACTCGAAGAAGTCGGGCTCGACGACCACGTCGCACCTGCGCTTCGGCCCCGACGACATCCACGCGCCGTACCTGATCCAGAAGGCGAACTTCATCGCCTGCCACCAGTGGGTCTTCACCGAGCGCTACAACATGCTCGAGAAGGCCGAGGACGGCGCGGTGTTCCTCCTGAACAGCGCGTACGGCGCCGGACGAGGTGTGGGATCACCTGCCGCTGCGAGCTGCAGGAATCGATCATCAAGAAGAACATCAAGCTGTACGTCATCGACGCGTACAAGGTGGCCAAGGACACCGGCATGGGCGTGCGCATCAACACGATCATGCAGACCTGCTTCTTTGCCATCTCGGGCGTGCTGCCGCGCGACGAGGCGATCGAGAAGATCAAGGAATCGATCAAGCACACCTACGGGCGCCGCGGCGAAGCCGTCGTGCAGCAGAACTTTGCGGCCGTCGACCACACCCTGTCGCACCTGTACCAGGTCGATTACCCGAAGCAGGTGACGAGCAAGATGCAGCATGCCGCCCGTCGTGCCTGCGGAAGCGCCGGAGTTCGTCCAGAACGTGACCGCCGAGATCATGGCGGGCCGCGGCGAGGAGCTGCCCGTCAGCGCCTTCCCGATCGACGGGACCTGGCCGACCGCGACGACGCAGTGGGAAAAGCGCAATATCGCGCTGGAAATCCCCATCTGGGACCCGAGCATCTGCATCCAGTGCGGCAAGTGCGCGCTCGGTGTGCCCGCATGCCACCATCCGCACGAAGGTGTACGGGCCCGACCAGCTGGCCGGCGCGCCGGAGGCCTTCAGGAGCGTGGACTACAAGAGCCGCGACCTGCCGGGCATGAAGTACACCGTCCAGGTGGCGCCGGAAGACTGCACGGGCTGTGCCCTGTGCGTCGAGGCGTGCCCCGCCAAGGACAAGAGCAACCCGCGGCACAAGGCGATCAACATGGAAGAGCAGGCGCCGCACCGCTTCGTGGAGCGCGACAACTGGGAGCTTCTTCAAGAACCTGCCGGAGCTGGACCGGACGCTGATCCCGCTGAACAACGGTCAAGAACTCGCAGTTGCTCGAACCGCTCTTCGAGTTCTCGGGCGCCTGCTCGGGCTGCGGCGAGACGCCGTACCTCAAGCTGATGACCCAGCTCTTCGGCGACCGGGCGGTCATCGCCAACGCCACCGGCTGCTCGTCGATCTACGGCGGCAACCTGCCGACGACGCCGTATTCGGTCAACAAGGACGGCCGCGGCCCGGCGTGGGCCAACAGCCTCTTCGAGGACAACGCCGAGTTCGGCATGGGCTTCCGCCTGACGCTGGACAAGCAGGCCGAGTTCGCGGCGGAGCTGGTCGACGCCAACCGGGGCATCATCGGCGACGTGCTGGCGAGCGAGCTGCTGACCAGCGACCAGTCGACCGAGAAGGGCATCGCCGAGCAGCGGGCGCGGGTCGCCGCGCTGAAGCAGGCCATCGCCGGCAACAGCGAGCCGTGGGCCG
This sequence comes from uncultured Chloroflexia bacterium, assembly GCA_963810095.1. GTDB lineage: Bacteria > Chloroflexota > Anaerolineae > CG2-30-64-16 > CG2-30-64-16 > JALOOB01. The sequence goes on from CAWEMM010000006.1 coordinate 1,251,419, forward strand.
TGCAGCTGGCGAGCCTGGCCGACGTGCTGGTGAAGCGGTCGGTCTGGATCGTCGGCGGCGACGGCTGGGCGTACGACATCGGCTACGGCGGGCTGGATCACGTGCTGGCCAGCGGCCGCAACGTGAACGTGCTGGTGCTCGACACGCAGGTGTACTCGAACACCGGCGGCCAGTCGTCGAAGGCGACCCCGCGGGCGGCCGTGGCCCGGTTCGCGGCGGCCGGCAAGCCGCTGCCGAAGAAGGACCTGGGCGCGATCGCGATGAGCTACGGCACGATCTACGTGGCGCAGATCGCGATGGGCGCGAACGACCAGCAGACCGTGCGGGCGTTCCTGGAGGCCGAGGCCTACCCGGGACCGAGCCTGATCATCGCCTACAGCCACTGCATCGCGCACGGCATCAACATGGCGAAGGGCATGAACCAGCAGAAGCTGGCGGTGGACTCGGGCGCATGGCCGCTCTACCGCTTCAACCCGACGCTGGCGCGAGGCGGGGCAGAACCCGCTGAGCCTGGACTCGAAGGCGCCGAAGATCCCGCTGCGGGATTACGTGTACAACGAAACCCGCTACAGCATGCTCGTCCAGTCTGACGAGGGCCGGGCGGAAATGCTGCTGAAGCTGGCGCAGGAAGACGTCGAGAAGCGCTGGAAGCAGTACGAGGCGCTGGCGGCATCCGCCGTGAAGTCGGGCGAATAACGATACGCAAGACCTCAGAACCGTTTTCGAAGTCCTTCGGATTGGTCGTGTTGAAGAGGAGAATGAACCATGGCTGATCTTACTACAACCTACATGGGCCTGACCCTCAAGAGCCCGATCGTGCCGTCGGCGTCGCCGCTGTCGAAGTCGGTTGCGGGCATCGCACAGATGGCCGACGCGGGCGCGGCGGCCGTCACCATGTACTCGCTGTTCGAGGAGCAGATCACCCTCGAGGCGATCTCGCTGCACAACCGGCTGGAGCAGGGCAGCTGGAACTACGCCGAGGCGCTGACCTACTACCCGAAGGCGAGCGACTACAACCGCGGGCCCGGAAGGCTACCTGGACCTGATCCGCGAGGCGAAGAAGGCCGTGGACGTGCCGGTCATCGGCAGCCTGAACGGCATCACGACGGGCGGCTGGATCGACTACGCGCAGAAGATCGAGCAGGCGGGCGCGGACGCGCTCGAGCTGAACGTCTACCTGATCCCGACGATGAACGACGAGACCGGCAGCCAGGTCGAGCAGATCTACCTGGACGTGCTGCAGGCCGTCAAGAAGAGCGTGCGCATTCCGGTGGCGATGAAGCTGAGCCCCTTCTTCTCGTCGATGCCCGAACATGGCGAAGCGGCTGGACGAGGCGGGCGCGGATGCGCTCGTGCTGTTCAACCGGTTCTACCAGCCGGACTTCGACCTGGAAGAGCTGACCGTCGACGCCGAACCTGGTGCTGAGCAAGTCGTACGAGATGCGCCTGCCGCTGCGCTGGATCGCGATCCTGTACGGCCACCTCAAGGCGAGCATGGCGCTGACGACCGGCGTCCACACGACCGAGGACGTGGTGAAGGCGATCATGGCGGGCGCGGACGTGGTGAACGTGGCGTCGGTGCTGCTGGAGCAGGGCGCGGGCAAGATCAGCGACCTGACCCTGGGCCTGCGGCAGTGGATGGACGAGCACGAGTACGAGTCGGTGAAGCAGATGCAGGGTGCGTTGAGCCAGCGCAACTGCCCCGAGCCCGAGATGTTCGAGCGGGCGAACTACATGAAGGTGCTGGGCAGCTGGCACTAACAGTCTATCCGAAAGCCCCCCTGGCTCGGTCCGAGACCGGCCGGCGCCTTTTCCGATAGATCATAGGCCAGACCTGTCATCCCAAAACAACCCCCGCAGCCGCCTGCCAGCCGGCTGCGGGGGTTGTTGTTTGCGGACGCTGCAACAAGCGCATGCGCGCCACTTATGCCGTAACCACCGGCCTGTGGCCTTGTCGCCGCCGCCGGCTACCCTGATTCGCGCCCCAGGAGATCATCATGCACGGAGCCTTTGTCATCCCGCCCGACACGCAGCAAGAACTCGTCGAGTTTGCCCGGCAGTTGGTGCGCATCAAAAGCCTCTCGGGCCAGGAGGGGGAAGTCCTGCGCTTCGTCGAGCAGCGGATGCTGGCGCTCGGCTATGACCGGGTGGTCTACGACGGGATGGGCAACCTGCTGGGCCGGGTGGGCGACGGACCGCGATCGATCATGTTCGACTCGCACGTCGATACGGTCGACGTGACGGACGCGGAGCAGTGGGAGCTCGAGCCGTTCAGCGGCGCCGTCGTGGACGGGCTGCTGTACGGCCGCGGCTCCGTCGATATGAAAGCATCGGTTGCCGCCAGTGTCTATGCGGGCGCGCTCGCCAAGGCCGCGGGGCTGACGGAGGGCAAGAGCGTCTACGTCTCGTGCAGCGTCTTCGAAGAGGACTGCGACGGCGAGAACCTCAAGCACCTCTTCCACGAGCTTCAGCTCAGGCCGGACTGCGTCATCATCTGCGAGCCGTCCTCCAACAAGATCGCGCTCGGTCACAAGGGCAAGGCGCAGATTGCCATCAAGACGCACGGCGTTTCCGCACACGGCTCGGCGCCCGAGAAGGGCGTCAACGCCATCTACGAGATGGCCGAGATCATCCAGCGGGTGGAACGGACCAACCTGGAGCTGATGAAGATGCCCGGGCCGCGCCGCACGCTGGTCATGTCGCGCATCACGAGCGTCGCAGCCTCGCTCAACGCCGTGCCCTCCGAGTGCGAGGTGTACCTGGACCGCCGCACCGTGCCCGGCGAAACGGCAGAGGACATCCGGCGGGAGATCGAAAGCCTCATCGAGGGCAAGAACGCGACCTGGGAGATCGGCGCGCTGGACCGCACCAGTTGGACCGGCATGCCCATCCGGTACGAGCCGTTCCACCCGGCCTGGCAGATCAGCCTGGACCACGAGCTGACGCAGCGGTGCATCGCCGCCTATCGCGCCCAATTCGGCGTCGAACCGGTCGACTTCGACTTCTGGGATTTCAGCACGAATGCGGTGACCCCGGTCAGCCTGGGCATCCCGACGATCGGGTTTGGCCCCGGCGACCACAAGCTGGCGCACATGCGGAACGAAAACTGCCCGGTCACGCAGATCGTCGACGCGTGCGGCTTCTACGCGCAGCCTCATCGACCACATCTAGCCGGGCTAAAACTGAACTGCATGATGCGGATGGCACCTTTCAGCGTTCGAGGCCAACACCTGTATACGAGCCGCCGGTGCGACGATCAAAGTAGCACCGGCAGCCCCCAAGAGTACGCAGGTGCATGAAATTATGCCAATTAGGGATTCAATGGAAAGTGTCGGGACCCCCGTAGGGGTGGCATACATATCATAAATATATACACATCCGGTCGTATCGGCCGCGCAACACCGGGGGGATATGTATACTTTTATGATATGGATGCTGTTGGCGAAATGGTTCATGCCGGTGCCAGTGCTGCGAAATGAGACATCCTGGTTGTGGATCGAGGGACGCCGGTCAGCCAGGCGATGACACGTCTCACATTGATGGCAGCGGCCGTGATCAGGTGTTGGAAATGCGTTTTGGCTAATCCGCGATAGCGGCTGCGGCGCATATCGAGCTTATCGGTGGCTTGGCCGATGGTTCCTTCGATGCCAGATCGGATGGTATACGCTTCCTTGAATTCGGCAGTTGCCTGGCGCTGGCGTGCCGCTTGAAGAGCGAGTTGTTGCTCTTTGGGCTGCAAAGTCAAGCCGCGGGGCGTGGACGCACTTTTCGTGCAGCGCGCCCGGCTTGCGCAGGCCAGACAGTCTTTTTCGCCAAAGTGTACCTGGAGGGTGGGCTTGCCCCGTGGTCCTTTGGCGGGCCACCAGCAGCGGCTGGTTTTGCCCATCGGACAGATTACGACATGGCGTTCCCAATCAATTTTGAATTGGGTAATATCAAACGCCTGCGGGTCTTGGCGCTGCCAACTCACGTCAGGACGGACAGGCCCGAGCAAATCAACGCCGTACTTGTCCTGGCTGCTCACTAACAGTTCGGCGGAGGGATATCCAGCGTCAACGAGGTGTTGGCTGGGCAGAAGTTCCTTTGTTTCCAGAGCCGCATGAACCCGTTCCACGACCATGTTGTCCTGCTCTGTGGCAGGGGTCGTCTCAACATGCGTGATCAAGTTGGGACGATCCGGCTCACAGGTCTCAGTCAGATGGACCTTGTAACCGTGCCAGAAGGTCTCGCGCTTGACTGAAGAGCACGCTTCTTCGTCGTAAGGCGAGACGATTGCTTGGCAGCTGGGTGGGGAGTTCTTCTCGTCTCGCCAGGAAAGGCGGTCGTCTTCCAGGTAATAGTTCTGTATCCACACCCGGCGTAGGGTTTCCACGGCCGGGACACGGCGCAGATGATTTGGCGCAGATGCTGCCCACACCTGGCGCAGAAGCTGGGAGCCATCACGGCCGATTTGTTCGGCCAATGCCAGTTGTTCGGCGTCGCTTCTGGGCAAGCGAAAGCCGGTCGGGCGCTGGCTGTAGCGCTCGAACCAGTCAGGTTGGATGCATGTACGCAGCCAGTCGGGAGCCAACTGCGCTAATACATCCAAAGCGTGGTAGAGCGTTTCGCTGACCAATTCAACCCGGTTCAGCTTGCGCACCGCTGCCACGATATGCGTCGAGTCGGTTCGCTGGCGGGTGCGCGCTTTGAGCCAGCCACGTTCCTTAAACAGCTTGAGCAGCGCTTCAAATAGCAGGTTCTCTGCCTGACAGCTGATCAAGCGACAGCGGAACTCGCACAATACGGAGTAGTGGAAGCCAGCATCGGTGAGTTCGAGACCCAAGGCGTACTTCCAGTCAATGCGACTGCGCACAGCATCCGCAGCTTGCCGATCCGTGAGATTCTCGGCAAACTGCATGATGGTGACCAATGCCAAGCGCCATGGCGTCTCGCAAGGCTGACCCCGCCGAGGGTAGAAAGCAGCAAATTGCTCGTCGCGAAACACGGTGCCCAACTCGTCACGGAACCGCATGCACCAATTGTCGTCTGGAAACACGGCACGCGCTACTTGCGCCGTTTGCTCTGGAATGGCAAAGTCGTCGCTCGGCTGGAGACACATCTTTCACCTCCTGCTCGGAGGTTCAATTATACATCGGCACGGCGACTCGAATTCGCCAACAGCATCATATGTATGCCACTCCTGCTGGCTGAGCCGGTTGTGCAGAGGCATTGTAAAGTGGCAAAAGTCGTGTCGTATCTGAACATGGCCGGTCGCTGACCGTGCCCCGTTTGGCCCGGACGCCAGCGCATTTCCGGATCGATTGTTAGTAGCTTGGAACGCGAAGCCGCGAAGGTGGACGAAGATCGTGAAACGCGAAGTGCGCGAAGCATGCGCGGCACGGCGGCGGCCTTCGCGCTTCGCGTCTTCGCCACGCTTCGCGGCTTCGTGTTCCAAACGCTCGGCGTTCGCGAGATCTTGCACCGTGCCCCGCTCTCAATTCAGCCTTGACCCAGCGCGCCTCTAAACCAGTCGCAAAATGAGCCTGCCTACACTGCGAGTCCTTGCCACCTTGCGATGAGTTCAGGCATCTGTCCGGCTTGTGGCAGGGCGACATCGCTTTTGCCACTTTTCGATGCTCTATCATTCGCGCCGTATCGCCCAGAGGTGGCATAATAATCATAAAAGTATAAACATCCCAAAGAACACAGATCCCCCCGGCGGTGCCCGGCCGGCACGGTGAGATGTTTATATCTTTATGATTATTATGCCACATCCACGGGGGGTCTCGCAAATGCCAATACATCCAAAACTGGCAGCTTCTCATGCGCCTAAATGAATCGCACGCTGAAACTGCGACCTGGCGGCCTGCGAGGTCTCCGAGGCCCCGCAGGTCGGGCCGCAAGTTCATGCGGCCTTTAGTTTAGTCGTAAAATGACCGGGTTGAACTCCGGCGGCCTGCATCGGCCCTGAGCGCAAACCGTGGGGGCGAGGCACCAGAGGGCGCCTCGCCCTTACATGACCGGGTTTCGTTAGGTGTTCCTAGTCGCCCTAAACGACACATGGCGGACGTTTCGAGGCTGTTCCGAACACCTCTCACGCCCGCCATGCGACCACAACCTGTTATGGTACCGGCTACCGCTATCCTTCGATCTGCTTCACTGCCTCGGCCGGCGACATGTCCGCATAGACCACGGCCATCAGCCCCGCCATATACTTGTCCATCATCAAGACGTTCGTGTAAATCAGCGGCCGCAGCAAGCTCGTCGTGATTTCCGTATCGGTTACGTCCACGCTGGTCTTGTAGCGGACCTCGCCGTCGTTGAAGTCGAGTTCGAAATTACCAAGCGCCATGCCGTAGTTCGCCCGGGTGATGAACTCGGCGATGGCAGTCATCTTGTCGGCCGGCACGTTCAGCGGCAGCACCGAGTAAAACAGGATCTGCTCCACATCGCGCGTGGTCCGGATTTGAGCGTAACAATTCCAACGGCCGCCCTTGCCCTGGAACGGCAGGCGCACGATGGGCCGCTCGGGCATTTGCTCGAAGCTCCAGCCGTCTTCGGTGAAGAAAGCAGCCACGGCCTCCAGCGCCCGCAAAGGCGAGCGCGTCTCACCCGACGTGGTTGCCGGCCCCAGCGACAGCTGCGGATTGGTCGGCGTCAGGCGCCCGCCGGCCTCGTCATCGTCCCCCTCGTCGGCCTCATCTTCATCCATCGCCACCGGCGCGACCGCGGCGACCAGCCGCGCGCCCAGCTCCGCCATGTTATCGTGCAGATACGCAAACACGAGGCGCACTTCCTCAAAACGCTCGTCGGCGCCGTTCGCTTCCCAGTGGCAAATCGAGCGGGTTTCGCCCCCGGCGTTCGTAATGCTGAGACGCGTGCAAATCTCGTCCGCACCCGGCTCACGCTCGCCGTCTCCGAGTGCAAGCACGTCGTTCTTCAGCATGGCTTCGAAAATGCCCGGCACCCGCTCGTCGTCGAGCTGCAGCCGGTAGGTCTCCGCCGAGCGATCCAGATCGACTATCTTAACAAAAGCTGTCCCGTCGCCGTAGACCGTGATGGACTGGCCGCCCCACACATCGTGGATGTCGTCCAGTTCCACCTTGGCCGTTCGCCACGTGTCCCGGCTGCCCAGGAAACTTTCGGTTATTGGTTCCATCTGTCTGCCTCCCACACTCACTTCACGCCGTTCCTTGTGCTACTTTACCTAACCACACATTAGACTCCGCTCAAGGTATGCCCGGTTCCAATAACAGGTTGCCATAAGGTACTGATAAGGAACCCTGAGAGCAACCTTAAGAAGCGCGAATTGGTTCTTGACATGGCAGCTTGTTCGTGATACTCTGAACACAATTCGTCAGACGACTACCGTCTGACATACAGGACTGCGTCAATGGTGCGCCGGAACATCCCTCTCGTCGAACAGGTCATCCTCGAGCTCCTCGCCGATATCGACCGGGGCGAATTCGTGCGCTCCAATGGCATGCTGCCCTCGGAAGCCGAGCTGGCGCAGCATTTCGCGGTCAGTCGCGCCACCGTGCGCGATGCGCTCTCCCGGCTGGAAGCCACCGGCGTCGTGATCCGGCGCCAGGGCGTCGGCACGTTTGTCAACCCGTTTCTCAGCAAGCATCCCGCCGCCCTACAAGATTGGTTCGAAGAAGCTCACGGCTTTGTCGATGCACTGCGCAATATGGGCCGCAATCCGGAAATCCTGGTCCAGCGCTCGGTGCTCGAGCCCGCAGGCGAAATGGGCCGCCATCTGCATCTTTCACCCGAGGATCCGGTCATTGTCGTGGAGAAGGTCATTACGTCGGCCGGCGCACCGTTGATTTATAGCATCAACGCGTCCCCGCTGGCGCTGCTGCCGGCCGAGCTGCAGCCGCAAGGGCCCGCACTGGCGGGCAGCTGCGAATCGACCTTCCGCTTTCTCGAAGAACACTGCCACTGCCGGGTGCACCATCAGCAAAGCGAAATCCGCTCGGTCTTAACCGGCGACAAGCTGGCCTCGCTTCTCGCCTGCCGGGCGGGCGACCCGTGTCTGCAGGTCGAAGAGGTCGCCTACAGCGCGGACCTGGCGCCGTTGTTTTACGGCCTGAACCATTTTCGCGGCGACACGGTCAGTTTTCGGCAGATTCGGCGGCCGACGCTTAGCCTCAGCACGCTTTAGGCCGTAGGCCCATCTACACTTGCACTCGTCGGGCGACACGTGGTGCGCACGCACCGCCGGGTGCGCATGCACCGCTCAGCCAGACCCGGAGGTCCAAATGCAAGAAACCAAAGGGAGAACAGGCGGCAACCCGCCGCCAGGCCGTTCCATTGGCGATTTTCTGAGCGCGGCGATGACCGTCCTGCTGCCGCTGCTGGCGTTGCTGGCCGCGCTGCTGGTCGGGGCCGTCTTGCTGGCGCTGCTGGGGGTCAACCCGCTCCCGGCCTACGGCTCAATGGTCAGCGGCGTATTCGGCAGCGTCTCCGGCTTGACCCAGTCCATCGTCAAGGCCACGCCGCTGCTGCTCGTCGGCCTCGGCATTTGTATCGCCTTCCGGGCCAGCGTGATCAACATCGGCGCGGAAGGGCAGATCATCCTCGGCGCGCTGGCCGCCACGTGGTTTGCGCTGGCGTTCCGGACGCTGCCCCCGCTGCTCCTCCTGCCCCTCACGCTCATCTTTGGCTTCCTGGGCGGGTCCATGTGGGGGTTCGTGCCCGGCGTTCTGAAGGCCCGGCTCGGCGTAAACGAAATCCTCAGCACGGTCATGCTGAACGCCATCGCGCTCCAGCTCATGAACGCGCTCATCCGGGGCCCGCTGATGGACCCCGCCGGGATCAAAGCGGGGACGTTCCTGGCCCAGTCCGAGCGGCTGCCGGAAGCAGCATGGCTGCCGCGGCTCATCCCGCAGACCCTGCTGCACTCGGGCGCGATCCTCGCGGTGCTGCTGGCCTTCGTGGTGTACATCTTCCTCTGGCGCACGACCATCGGCTATCGGATTCGAGCCGTCGGCTTGAACCCGGACGCCTCGAAATACGCGGGCATCAGCGTCCCGTTTTACCAGGCGCTGTCGCTGACGCTGGCAGGCGGCTTTGCGGGCCTGGCCGGGGCAGTCGAGGTTCTCGGCGTGCACCACCGGCTGCTCGAGGGCATTACCTCGAGCTACGGCTTCTCGGGCATCGTAGCCGCCCTCTTCGGCGGGCTGCACCCCCTGGGCACGATCCCGGCCTCCTGGCTGTTCGGCGCCCTTCTCGTCGGCGCAGACAAGATGCAGCGCGCCGTGCAGGTCCCGTCCGCGCTGATCGACGTCATGCTCGGCCTGATCGTGCTGTTCGTGGTCGGCTCGCAACAATGGGCGCGCAAGTGGCAAGCCAAGCGTGCCGCACGGATGGCGTCTGGCAACGCAGGCGCAGCGGGTGCGCCGGCCGGCGGCGAGACGAGCACCACGCCGCCCAGTTCGCAGCGCGTCACGCCGGTCGTCCAGGCTAACAACTACTCCGGCGCCCCCGCCGGGTCCAGTGCGCCAGCGCAGGAGGTGGGCTGATGGAACAGGTTCTCACCGTTGCAACCCTGGTCGGTATCCTGTCATCTGCAATCCGTCTCGCGACGCCCTACCTGTTTGCGGCCATCGGCGAGAACTTCGGCCAGGTCTCCGGCGTCGTCAACCTGGGCGTCGACGGGATCATGCTCCTCGGCGCGTTCGTCGCGATCGCGGTGGCGCTGGGCACGGGCAGCCTGTGGCTGGGCGTGCTGGCGGCCGTCGTCGTCGGCATCCTCATGGGCCTGCTGATGTCGTTCATCAGCGTGACCCTCAAGGCCGAGCAGGGCATCAGCGGCATCGGCCTTTACATGTTTGGCCTGGGCCTGTCCGCCCTGCTCTTCAAGGTCTACTTTGGCACCGTCAAGACCATCGTCGGCTTCCAGCCCATCCGCATCCCGGTTCTGGGCAACATCCCCGTCGTCGGCGAGGTGTTCTTCAACCAGAGCATCGTGGTCTATGCCGCGTTCCTGCTCGTGCCCGTGGCCTGGCTCATCCTGGAGAAGACGACCTGGGGCCTGAAGCTGAAGGCCGTGGGGCAGAACCCCGCCGCAGCCGACTCGCTCGGCGTCGGCGTCAACCGCACCCGCTACGTGGCAGTTTGCGTGGGCTCGGCCCTGGCGGGCGTCGCGGGAGCCTCGCTCTCGCTCGCCATGGTCAACCTGTTCCAGGAGAATCTCACCGCCGGCATGGGCTTCATCGCAGTGGCCCTGGTCTACTTCGGCGGGTGGAAGCCCGTGGGCATCATGCTCGGCGCCCTGCTGTTTAGCTCGGTGAACGCGCTGCAGCTGTGGATGCAGGTCCTCGGCGTCGGCATTCCCTCCGACATCGCGGTCATGCTGCCCTACATCCTGACCATCGTCGCCCTGGCCTTCACCGTCAGCCGCACGCGCCAGCCCGCCACGCTTAACAAGCCCTTCGAAAGAGGGGAAGCCTAGTCAACCCCGCCCGGTGCGGGCCGGCGGGCAGTGCCTGCCGGCCCGCACCGGGAAAGTGCATTTACCCAACTCAGGAGGAAGGTATGAAGTTTCGTGTTCTGCTCGTCGTCCTTGTCGTTCTTACCGTGCTGATGTCGGCGTGCGCTGCGCCGGCCCCGGCCCCGGCCGCCGGCGGCGCCACCACCGGCAAGCCGCTCCGCATCGCGGTCGTAATGCCCTCCGCCACCACCGACATGGCCTTCAGCCAGTCCATGTGGAGCGCGCTGCAGACGATCCAGAAGGAAATGGGCGGACCGTCCGCGGTCGAGCTCAAGTACTCCGAGAACATGTTCAAGGTCCCCGATGCTGCCGCCGCCGTCCGCGACTACGCCAGCCAGGGATTTGACATCGTCATCGCCCACGGCTCGCAGTACGGCTCGTCGGTCCAGGAAATCGCCAAGGACTTCCCGAAGACCGTGTTTGCCTGGGGCACCGACGTCAACACGTTCGGCCTGGCCAACGTGTACGCCTACACCGCTGCCGCCCAGGAAGGCGGCTACGTGAACGGCGTCATGGCCGCACTGCTGAGCAAGGCAAAGCAGATCGGCGTGACCGGCCCGGTCGAGGTCGGCGACGCGAAGACCTATATCGACGGCTTCACCCAGGGTGTGGCCTCGGTCGACCCGAGCATCAAGGTCAACAAGACCTGGACCGGCTCCTTCTCAGACGTGGCGCTGATGACGGAAGCCGCCAAGACGCACATCGCTTCCGGTGCAGACGCGCTGACCGGCTCCTCGCAGTCGGTCGTCGGCTCCATCGGCGCGGCGAAGGAAAAGGGCAACGTCCTCTGGTTCGGCACCCAGTCGGACCAGACCTCGGCAGCGCCCTCGATCGTGGTCGCCAGCCAGGTCTATGACTGGGTTCCGCATGCTCAAGCAGATGATCGCGGACCGCGCGAAGGGCAAGCTGGGCGGCGAAACCTACACGCTGCAGCTCAAGAACGACGGTCTCAAGATGGCGTTCAACCCCCAGTACAAGCTGGCGGACGACGTCAAGAAGGCCGCCGACCAGGCCATCGCCGACATCAAGAGCGGCAAGGTCACTGTCCAGCCGTAACAGAAGGTTTACCTAACCACAAAGACACGAAGACACAAGGTGTCACAATGACTTTGAGAAGCGTTGTGTCTTGGTGTCTTTGTGGTGAATCCAGGGGTCATGGGAGGCAACATGGAGCATAAAGGCATTCAGCGCATCGAGATGTGCGACATCGTAAAGCGGTTCCCCGGGGTGTTAGCCAACGACCGGGTCTGCTTTGACTTCGTCGCGGGCGAGGTGCATGCCCTGTTAGGGGAAAACGGCGCGGGCAAGAGCACGCTCATGCGCCAGCTCTATGGCCTCTACCGCCCCGACGAAGGGCAAATCATGATCGACGGGAAGCCGCACGTCTTCCGGTCGCCGGCGGACGCGATCAAGTCCGGCATCGGAATGATTCACCAGCACTTCATGCTGGTGCCCACGCTCACCGTCACACAGAACGTCGCGCTCGGCCTGAAGTCGACGCGCGAGCCCGTGACCGACCTGGACAAGGTCGCCGCCCGCATCCGTGACCTCTCCAAAGAATACGGCCTGAAAGTGGACCCAAGCGCATACGTTTGGCAGCTTTCGGTCGGCGAGCAGCAGCGCGTCGAGATCCTCAAGGCGCTCTATCGCGGGCGCCTGCATGATTATCATGGACGAGCCCACCGCGGTCTTGACGCCCCAGGAAGTCAAAGACCTGTTCGTCACGGTCAGCGCATGGTGCAGGAAGGCCACGGCCTCGTCTTCATTTCGCACAAGCTCTACGAGGTCATGGCTATCAGCGACCGCGTGACCGTGCTGCGTGACGGCCGCATGGCGGGCACGAAGCTCGATCGGCGAAGTCACACGCGACGACCTGGTCAAGATGATGGTCGGCCGCGAGATCAAGCCGCTCGCGCCGCAGCCGATGAATGCCGGCGCGGTGCGGCTGAAGATCGACAACCTGCAGCGCCATGGGCGATCGCGGGGTCGAGGCGCTGCGGTCCGTCAGCCTGGAAATCCGGGCCGGCGAAATCCTGGGCCTGGCCGGCGTGTCGGGCAACGGGCAGCGCGAGCTGGCGCAGTGCCTGGGCGGGCTTCGCAAGCCGACCGCCGGCACCGTCGCCGTCGACGGCAAAGATATTACGGGCGCCTCGATTCAGGAGCGCCTCGCAGCCGGGCTGGCCTATATCCCCGAGGAGCGCATGCGGGACGGCGCGGTCCGCGAGTTCTCGGTGGAGGAGAACATCTTCCTCCAGGAGCACGGCTCGCCGCAGTTTACGCACGGCATCTTCCTCGACTTCGGCAAGATGGCCGCCCATGCCAAGCAGCTGGTCAAGCAGTACGCCGTCAAGACGCCGAAGCTTGACACGCCGATCAAGAACCTGTCCGGCGGCAACATCCAGAAGGTGATCATGGCGCGCGAAGCTGTCGCGCAAGCCCGGCGTGTTGATCGCCGCGCAGCCAACTCGCGGGGTCGACATCGGCGCCAGCGAGTACATTCACCAGCAGCTGCTCGAGCAGCGAGCCGGCGGCATCGGCGATCGCTGCTGATTTCGGAAGACCTGGACGAGGTGCGCGAGCTGTCCGACCGGATTGCAGTCATGTACGAAGGGCGGATCATGGGGATCCTGGACCGAGACGAAGCGACGGTGGAGAAGCTGGGCCTGATGATGGCCGGTGTGTCGGTCACGACGAGCCGGGCGCCGAAGCGGCGCCGGCCGAAACAGTAGAGGCGTAACACGATGGACTTGACGAAGATCAGCATGGGCGGACAGGCGGCGACCGTTGCCATCCCCCGATGACCGCTTCGAATACACCCGGGCCGAGAGCATCGCCCACGCCGTGGCGTTGCTCAACGAGCCGGGCGTGCGCGGCCGGGTGCTGGCCGGCGGCACGGATCTCGTGCTGCTGATGCGCGAGGAACACGACCTGTGCGACCGGGTAGTGGACATGACGCTGATCCCGGAGATGCACGAAATCCGGCGCGAAGGTGACGTAGTCACCATCGGCGCGGCCGCGTCGTTCAGCGAGATCATCGACTCGCCCGTGGTGCGCGAGACCGCGCCGCTGCTGGTCGAAGCGTGCCATGCGGTCGGCGCGCCGCAGATCCGCAACATGGGCACGCTGGGCGGGAACGTCGCGAATGCCGCCGCGTGCGCCGACTCGCTGCCCGCGCTCGTCTGCCTCGACGCGGTCGCGCACGCCCTCACGCCCGCCGGCGCCGCTCGAGTGGCCGGTGGCCGACCTCGTGATCCGGCCGAACCAGACCAAGCTGCCGCCGGGCGCGCTGCTGACGGCGCTGAGCTACCGCGTGCCTGCGGCGGGCAGCCGGAGCGTCTTTCTCAAGCTGGGCCGGCGCAATGCGATGGCGATCTCCCGCCTGACCGTGGCCGCGCTCGGCCGGGTGGACGCAGCGGGCAAGGTCGCCGAAGTCCGGCTCGTGCCCGGCTCGGCCACGCCGCAGATCCGGCGCTTTCCCGCAGGCGGAAGCGCACCTGCTCGGGCAGACCCCCAGCGTCGACGCTGTGCGAGGAGGCGGCGCGGGTGGCGGTGGAGGAGATGCCGGAGATCACCGGCAAGCGCTGGTCGAGCGAATTCAAGGAGCCCGCGCTGCTCTCCATGGTGGCGCGTGCGCTGCTGCAGGTGTTCGACCTGTCAGGCAAGGGAGGGCGCATGAGGATCGAGTTTACCTTGAACGGGCAGCCCGTCAGCGTCGAGGCGCCCGCCGCACATCAGCCTGCTGCACCTGCTGCGCGACTATGCTGGGCCTCACCGGCACCAAAGAAGGTTGCGGCGTGGGCGAGTGCGGCGCGTGCAGCGTGCTGCTGGACGGCAAGCTGGTCAATTCCTGCCTCGTGCTGGCGCCGCAGGCCGGCGGGCGAAACGTCGTGACGATCGAAGGCGTCCGCGGCGCGGACGGCGGGCCGAACGATCTGCAGCAGAACTTCATCGACCACGGCGCGGTGCAATGCGGCTACTGCATCCCGGGCATGGTGCTGGCGGGCGAGGCGCTGCTGGCGCAGACCCTGACGCCCAGCCGCGCCGAATCCGCGAGGCGATCGCCGGCAACCTGTGCCGCTGCACGGGCTACCAGCAGATCGTCGACGCCATCGAGGCGACGGCCGCCGAGACGGCGAGCGGCAGAACGGGCCGCCGAGCTGACCGCGCGGAGGTGACCCATGGCTGAACTGCAAGTACATCGGCAAGCCCGCGCAGCGGGTCGACGCGCTGGACAAGGTGCTGGGCACGGCCAAGTACGCGGGCGACTATCGGATGCCGGGCATGCTCGTACGCGCGCTGCCTGCGCAGCGATCTCCCGCACGCGCGCATCGTCCGGCTCGACGTGACCCCGGCGCTGCAGGTGCCCGGCGTCTGCGCCGCGATCACCGGCGAGGACTTCGTCGAGCACGGCAACTTCGGCTATCCCGGTCGAGGATATGTACATGCTGGCGCACGACCGCGTGCGCTACGTCGGCGACGCGATTGCGGCCGTCGCAGCCGAGAACGAAGAGGCGCTCGCCGCCGGGCTGGCCGCGATCATTTGCGAGCTGGAGCCGCTGCCGGGCGTTTTCGACCCCGAAGAGGCGCTCCGGCCCGACGCGCCGCTGGTCGGCGAGCAGCCCTGGGATTCGCCCGACCGAGCCGCGCGGCAACCTGCTGGTCAAGCACATCGTGCGCAAGGGCGAGCCGGAGCCGATCCTGCGAGCAGTCCGAGGTCGTGCTGGACGAGCATTACAGCACGGCGCACCAGGAGCACGCCTACATCGAGACCGAAGCTGCGCTGGCCGTGCCCTGGCCCGACGGCACCGGCGTCACGGTCTACTCGCCGAGCCAGAGCCCGTTCAACGACCGCAACAACCTGTGCCGGGTGCTGGGGCTCGGCGTGGAAAACGTGCGCGTGATCCAGCCGCCGGTCGGCGGCGCGTTCGGCGGCAAGGACGACCAGATCTACCAGACGACGGGCCAGGTCGCGAAGCTGGCGCTGCTCACGGGCCGGCCCGGTGCAGATGAGCTTCCGCCGCGAAGAGTCGATGATCTTCTCGTACAAGCGCAACCCGATGCGGGTGCACATCCGGCTGGGCGCCGACCGCACCGGCCGGCTGCGGGCGAGCAAGGTCGATCTCGTGGTGGACAGCGGCGCGTACTCCGCCATCACGCCGTTCGTCGCCTGGCGCGGCAACATCCACGCCATGGGCGCCTATCGCTACGACGCGTGCCACGTCGACACCCACGTCGCCTACACGAACAACGGGTATACGGGCGCGTTCCGCGGGTTCGGCAACACCGAAACCACGGCCTGCATCGAGCAAGCCATGGACGAGCTGGCCGACCGCCTGGGCATCGATCCCATCGACCTGCGCCTGACGAACTGCCTGCGCCCCGGCGACGAGACGGCGCACGGCCAGCGCCTGGGCGACGACGTGGGCCTGGTCGAGTGCCTGGAGCACGTGCGCCGCGTCTCCGATTGGGACCGCAAGCGCAGGGAATACGGGGAGCAAAAGGGCGGCGGTTCTGCGCGCACTCACAACCCGGCGCGGGATCGGCGTGGCCTGCTTCTTCCACGGCCTGTCGCTCGGCGCGGAAGGCGACGACTTTGCCGTCAGCACGATCCAGGTGAACGACGACAACTCGCTTACCTTCACGTCGGGCCTGACCGACTACGGCACCGGCTCGCGCACGGTCTACACCTTGATCGCAGCGGAAGTGCTGGGCCTCAAGCCGGAACGCTTCCACATGCACCGCCCCGACACGGACACTGCGATCGCCAGCGGTCCCACCGTCGCCTCGCGCGCCACGGTGCTGGGCGGCAACGCGGTGCGCGTCACGGCCGAACGCCTCAACAGCGTGCTCGGTGAACGCGGCGGCTAACCTCTTCAAGTGCAGCACCGCCCAGGTGCTGCGCGACGGCGAGCAGTTCATCGGCCCCCAGGAGGAGCCGGTCTCCTTCGAGGACGTCGTCAAGCACGCCCGCAGCATGGGGCTGGCGCTCTCGGCGCACGGCCGCTGGGACGCGCCCACCATCCACTGGTCGCTCGAGGACGGCACGGGCAAGCCCTACTTCGCCTATCACTACGGCGCGCAGGTCGCCGAAGTGAGCGTGGACATGGGCACGGGCAAGGTGAGCGTTGCAGGCATCTGGGCCAGCCACAACACCGGCACGGTGATCTTCCCGCAGGGGATCCTCGGCCAGCTCTACGGCGGCATCACGCAAGGGATCGGCTACGCGCTCATGGAGCGGGTGGACTTCGACAAGGGCTACATCCAGGCGACCAACTTCGACGAGTACCTGATCCCGACCGCGCTCGACGTCCCGGACATCGAGGGGCACTTCGTCCAGAAGCCGTTCAGTCCGGGCCCGTTCGGCGCCAAGAACATCGGCGAGCCGGCGCATGGTGCCCACGGCGCCGGCCATCCTGAACGCCGTCTTCCAGGCGACTGGCAAGCGGGTGCGCGACCTGCCGGCAAACCTGGAGCGCGTGCTGCTGGGTCACGACCTGCGGCAGCGGGGCTCGGATCGGGCCTGCAAGCTGGGGCTCAAGGCGGGCTGAACCGAGACCCGGAGGGCTTCGAATGCCTCCGGGGTCTGCACCTGCGGAATTTGGCACGCAGCGAGGATCGTGTATAATACGGGTTGTCAGACATCTGACATCTCTGTATCTTTCTTCACGGTTCTTGATTTGCCATGACCAACGCACCTGGTGTCCGCCTTCGTGCAGACAACCGGCCCCTCTACATGCAGGCCTCCGACGCGCTGCGCAGCCTGCTGCAGGGCGGCGAGTACGCCATCGGGGCCCGCTTGCCTTCCGAGCCGGAGCTCGCACAGCGGCTGGGCATCTCTCGGCCGACGCTGCGCGAGGCGCTGCAGACGCTCGAGGAAGAGGGTGCAATCGTTCGCCGGCACGGCGTGGGCACGTTCGTTGCCGAACCGCGGCCCGTGCTCGACGCCGGGCTCGAGGTGCTCGAAAGCATCGAGCAGATGGCCCGCCGGGGCGGCCTGCACGTCGACATGGGCGAGGTCGTCATTGCCGAACGGGTCACGACGGATGAAGAGACCGACGGGCTGGGCCTGGCCGCGCCCGAACCGGCCATTGCCGTCGTCCGGGTCATCCTGGCCGAGGGCCAGCGCGGGCTGCAGCCCGTGGCCCACCTGACCGACGTGCTGCCGCAGCGCTTCCTGCGCCGGGCCGATCTCGGCCCTGGCTTTCACGGCTCGGTGCTCGACACGCTGCTGGCCCGCGGCTGGCCCAGCCTCTCGCACTCGCGTACCGAGCTTCTCTCGGAAGCGGCCGGCCCCGAGCTGGCCCACGCCCTGCATGTCGCGCCGGGTGCGCCGCTGATGAAGCTCGACGCCCAGCTTTTCACAGCAGACGGGCAGATTGCCGATTACTCCATCAGCTATTTCGTGCCCGGTTCGTTTCGATTTCACGTCGTGCGACGCGTCGCAGGCGCCTAACCGGGTGCCCCGCCGAGCGGGCACCCCGCCAAGCGGGCGCACGACGCCGAGCGAGAACAGCCGCAGCTTCAGTGGTGGGCGCGTCCGCAGCGCTTCGCCCGCCCGATTACAGTGAGGAGAGCCAGAACCATGAGTTCTACCCAACAGCTAGCCGAAGTCCGCACCCGCGTTAACCAGAGCCGCGACGAAATCCTGCAGTTCCTCCGCGATATCTGCGCCATCCCGTCCATGAATTCCGAGATCGGCCCGGTCGGCGAGCGCATCCAGCAAGAAATGCGCAAGCTGAACTGGGACGAAGTGCGCTTCGACAAAATGGGCAACACGATCGGCCGCATCGGCGACGGGCCAAAGGTCATCGTTTACGACTCGCACATCGACACCGTCGGCATCGGCGACCCGAACGAGTGGCCCTGGGACCCCTTTGTGGGCAAGATCGAAGACGGCCGCCTGTGGGCGCGCGGCGCAGTGGATGAGAAGGGCAGCACGCCCGGCATGGTGCACGGCCTCGCCATCGCCCGCGACCTCGGCCTCCTCGACGGCTACACGGTCTATTATTTTGGCAACATGGAAGAATGGTGCGACGGCATCGCGCCCAACACCTTCGCCGAGGTCGATCCGAAGGTGAAGCCCGATTACGTGGTGATCGGCGAGCCGACCAAGATGAACGTCTATCGCGGCCACAAGGGGCGCATCGAGCTGAAGATCACGGCGTCGGGCCGCTCGGCCCACGCGGCTTCGCACTACCTGGGCGACAACGCGGTGTACAAGATGATGGCCGTCATCACCCAAATCCGCGAGCTCGACCGCCGCATGCGGTTCGGCATGGGCTATCACCCCCTGCAGGGTTATCCTTCCATTGCCGTCACTAACGTGGAAGCCCGCACGGCTTCGCTCAACGCGGTGCCCGATCAGTTCACCATCTACATCGACCGCCGCATCACGAGCAATGAGCCGCATGACAACGTCATCGAGGTCGTCAAGGGCCTGATCCCCGACTACCTCCAGGACGAGATCCACGTCGAAGAGCTTTTCTATGACACCCCGTCGTACACCGGGTTTGTCTTCCCCGTGTCGAAGTACTATCCGGCATGGGTGCTCGAAGACACGCACCCCCTCGTGCACGCGGGGCAGTTGGCCGGGCAGCAGGTTTGGGGCGCTACGCCCACGCTGGGCAGCTGGGACTTCTCGACGAACGGCACCTATTGGGCAGGCAAGGCCGGCATCCCCTCCATCGGCATGGGGCCCGGCGACGAAAAGACCGCCCACATGATGAACGAGAACGTGCCGCTGGACGAGGTCGTGGCCTGCGCCGAGTTCTACGCGGCGCTCCCCCAGGCCATCCGGGAGTGCAGCTGCATAAGCAGGCTGTTACGTTCACAGAAAGGACACGAAGACCAAAGTGCGACTAAGCCCTGCTACCTTGCGCAGCTTTGGTTTTTTGGTCCTTTGTGGTTGAGGTCGAACATCACGGTACCCACACCATTCAGGAGGCATGCATCAATGCGTAGCTTTGCTGGTCGTGACATTCTGTCGCTCAAAGACTTCGAGCGGCAGGAATTCTTCCGCGTGTTCGACGTCGCCGAACAGATGGAGCCGATCGCGCGCAACCGGCGCAATGTGGACATGTTGAAGGAGAAGACCCTCGTCACCGCCTTCTACCAGCCCTCCACCCGCACCCGCCTGGCCCATGAAGCGGCCATGCACCGCCTGGGCGGCCACGTCACCGGCTTCTCCGATTCCAAGATGACGCGCGCGGGCGACTGGTACCAGGAGTCCATCAAGGACACCGTCAAGATGCTGGAGTTCTACGGCGACGTGATCGTGATGCGCCATTTCCAGAAGGGCGCACCGCAGGAAGCCGCGAAGTGGTCCTCCATCCCCATCATCAACGGCGGTGACGGCTGGGGCGAGCACCCGACCCAAATCCTGACCGACCTGTACACGGTGCTCGTCGCGCGCAAGCGCATCGACGGCCTGAAGTGGGTCGCAGTGGGCGACATGCGGATGCGCACCATGCACTCGCTGGGCTACGCGCTGAGCCAGTTCGACTGCCCGGTCACATTCATCGGGCCCTCGGCCGACGCGCTCTTCCCGGGCTCGCCCGACATGAGCATGCCCGCGGAGTACAAGAGCGAGTTCGACCAGTACTCGCTCAACTACCGCGAAGCGGAGTCCATCGAGCAGGTCATCGCCGACGCGGACGTGATCCTGGTCGAACCCGTCATCCAGCCCGACTACACGCAGGCCCGCCAGGAAGCCTCGAAAGACCACAGCCTGACGCCGCCGGCCTACAAGATCACCCGCGAGCTGCTGGCCACCAAGGCGAAGTCCGACGCGATCCTGCTCCATTCGCTGCCGCGCATGGACGAAATCCCGCTCGACGTCGACATCACGAAGTGGTCCCGCTACTGGCAGGAAGCCTACCACGGCGTCGTCATGCGCATGGCCCTGCTGGCGCTGGTTCTAGGAAAGACGGAATAGACGATAACACGAAGACACAAAGGCACTACGACCTTTTAGAACCCTGGTGTCTTTGTGCCTTTGTGTTGAACGCTATATCCCTTGCAAGACAGACCCATTCAGGAGAAGTATCTGATGCAGACCTACCTTCACGGCCGTGATTTGATTGGCGACCTCGACTTTTCGAAGGAAGAGGTCGAGACTGTCCTCGACGTTGCCTTCGACCTCAAGCGCAAGCAGGCGCTCCGCGAGCCGCACGCGTACCTCCGCGACAAGGTGCTCGCGATGCTGTTCTTCTTCAGCAGCACCCGCAC
Source organism: uncultured Chloroflexia bacterium (assembly GCA_963810095.1). Classification (GTDB taxonomy): domain Bacteria; phylum Chloroflexota; class Anaerolineae; order CG2-30-64-16; family CG2-30-64-16; genus JALOOB01. Next base: position 1,272,123 of record CAWEMM010000006.1, read on the forward strand.
CCGCGGCTCCTTCGAAGCCGGCATGGCCCAATTGGGCGGCCACGGGGCATTCATCGAGAGCACCACGACCCAGATCGCGCACGGCGACACCCCCAAGGAAATCGGCGAGATCTTCGGCCGCTACTTCGACGGCATCGCCATCCGCCACTGCGACTGGCCGATCGGCAACGCCTACCTGAACGCCGTTGCGGCGGCCTCCCGGGTGCCGGTTCTCAACATGCAGTGCGAGATCTACCACCCGTTCCAGTGCCTCGCCGACCTGATGACCATCATGGAGAAGAAGGGCCGCGACCTGCGCAAGAAGAAGGTCGTCGTGTCGTGGGCCTACGCCGAGTCCTATCTCAAGCCGATCTCGGTGCCCCAGTCGCTCATCCTGCAGCTGCCGCGCTTCGGCATGGACGTCACCCTGGCCTACCCGCCCGGCTTCCAGCTCATGCCCGACATCGTCGGCCAGGCCCAGGAGCAGGCGCGCAAGTTCAAGACCAGCTTCGAGATCGTCGAAGACAACAACGGCATGGACATCGCCTTCAAGGACGCCGACGTGATCTACGCGAAGTCGTGGGGCCCGCTGCTCACCACCACGGACAAGACCGAAGGCAAGCGGCTCCAGGACACGTTCAAGAACTGGATCACGGACGAGCGCAAGATGGGCCTGGCCAAGGAAGACGCGATCTACATGCACCCGCTGCCCGCAGATCGCAACGTCGAGGTGACGGACGGCGTCATCGACGGTCCTAACTCGGTCGTCTTCGACGAGGCGGAGAACCGCCTCCATGCGCAGAAGGCCGTCATGGCCTTGACGATGGGCTAAGAGGTAACACATGAGCATTTCCGTCACTGAAGGCGCCGGCAAGGTCGCTGTCGTCGCCGTCGGCGGCAACGCCCTGATCCTGGATAAGCAGCACGAGGATGTGGCGTCGCAGGTCGGTGCAGTCGAAGAGACAAGCAAGCACATTGCCAACATGGTCGAGCGCGGCTGGAACGTCATCGTGACGCACGGCAACGGCCCGCAGGTTGGCTTCATCCTCCGGCGCAACGAGCTGGCGGCGCACGAAGTGCACAGCACGCCGCTCGACGTCATCGGCGCAGACACCCAGGGCTCGATCGGGTACATGATCGCCCGCGCGCTGGACAACGAGTTCAGCCGCCGCGGCATCAAGCGCTCGGTCGCCGCCGTGGTCACCCAGGTGCTGGTCGACCGGGAGGACCCGGGCTTCAAGAACCCGACCAAGGGCATCGGCGGCTTCACGACGAAGGAAAACGCCGAACGGTTCGAGGCCGAGGGCTGGATGGTGAAGGAAGACGCCGGCCGCGGTTGGCGCCGCATGATCGCCTCGCCCATCCCGCTCGAGATCGTCGAGATCGACGCGATCAAGACCCTCATCGCGAATAACTTCATCGTCGTGGGCGTGGGCGGCGGCGGGATCCCGGTCGTCAAGGACGAGCAGGGCAACCTCAAGGGCGTCTTCGCAGTCATCGACAAGGACCGGGCAAGCGCACTGCTGGCTGCCGAGATGAAGGTCGACGTGCTGCTCATCAGCACCGCGGTCGAGAAGGTCGCGATCAACTTCAACAAGCCCGATCAGAAGTGGCTGGACGTGATGACGCTGAGCGAGGCCAAGGATCTCTACAAGCAGGGCCACTTCCTCTCAGGCAGCATGGGGCCGAAGATCGAAGCGATCATCGCCTATCTCGACGCGAACCCGCACGGCAAGGGCCTGATCACCGACCCGCCGCACATCGTCGACGCGCTGGACGGCAAAACCGGCACGTGGATCGTACACGACTAAGAACGAGGCCGCCACGAATTACACGAATTCGACGAATTGGACGAGGCGCTCACAAGCCATTATTCGTGAAATTCGCACAATTCGTGTAATTCGTGGCTAATGGGGGTTTCTGTGGACCATGTAAAGTCGCTGAAGTGCCTGATCTGCGGGCGAGAGTACCGGGCGGACGAGGTCGAGTACGTGTGCCCCGAGCACGGGGACGACGGGATCCTGGACGTACAGTACGACTACGACCTGATCTGTACCCGCCTGTCTCCCGACTCGCTAGCGCAGGACCGGAACAATACGATCTGGCGCTACAAGGCGCTCCTGCCCATCGAACCCGACAGCCCCGTCCCCCCGCTCACCGTGGGTTGGACGCCGCTTTACCGGGCCGACCGGCTCGCGGCCGGCCTCGGGCTCAAGCACGTCTGGGTCAAGGACGAGGGCCGCAACCCGAGCGCATCGTTCAAGGATCGCGCGCAGCGCGGTGGCCGTGGTTAAGGCCCAGGAGAAGGGTGCAGAGGTCATCACGACCTCGAGCACCGGCAACGCAGGCGCGGCCTTGAGCGCGCTGTGCGCCAGCGTCGGCCAGCCCAACGTCGTCTTCGTCCCCCAGACCGCCCCAGCCGCAAAGGTCGCACAGCTGCTGGTGTACGGCAGCACGGTCATGCTCGTCCGCGGCAGCTACGACGATGCGTTCGCCCTGTGCGCACAGGCCGCTAAAGAGTTCGGCTGGTACAACCGCAACACGGGCTACAACCCGTACATGAGCGAAGGCAAGAAGACCGCGTCGCTCGAAATCTGCGAGCAGCTGGGCTGGGACGCGCCGGACTGGATCGTGGTCTCGGTCGGCGACGGCTGCGTGATCGGCGGCGTGTATAAGGGGTTGTTTGACCTCTACAGCATGGGCTGGATCAAGAAGATGCCGAAGATCCTCGGCGTGCAGGCTGCGGGCTCCGCGGCCCTGTATGATGCGTGGGTGAGTGGCATCGACGCGATGGCGATGCAGCCCATCGAAGCGACGACGGTCGCAGACAGCATCTCGGCCGATCTGCCGGCCGACCGGATCAAGGGCCTGCGCGCCGTCACGGCGACGAACGGCGCTTACGTGAAGGTGACCGACGACGAGATCATCGCGGCCATCCCCACGCTGGCCCGTGGGAGCGGCGTCTTCGCCGAGCCCGCCGGCGCGGCCGCCTATGCCGGCCTGGTGCAGGGCATCAAGGAAGGGCGGATCGGGCCCGACGAGCGAGTCGTGATCCTCTCGACCGGCAATGGCCTGAAGGACATCGCCTCCGCCCGCAAGTCCGTGTCCGAGCCGTTCGTCGTGGACAAGGACCTGGCGGACGTGAAGCGGGCGCTGGGACGGTAACCGGGTTTGGAACGCGAAGGGCTCGAAGCTGCCGGCGTCGTAGTTGTCCGGGCGATCGCGTGGGCGCTGGTGGCGGCCATCGTGATCTGGCTGCTCAGCCTGACGCTCCGCACCAGCAGCGAGATTAACCTGGGCCGCATCCGGGTCAGCGACCCGGTTCACGAGCTGAACCTGCAGCCGTTTCAGAACAAGGTGCAGCCGCTGCGCAATATGTTGCGCTCGACGAATCCCCGCCTGCAGCGGACGGCCCGCAACTATCTGTTCGTCGACGTGCTCGGCAACGTGGCCGTCTTCATCCCGCTCGGCGCAGCACTGGGGTGCGCGACGCTGATCGGCCGGCCCAGGCGCCGCTTCTGGCCCTGGTGGCTGAGCGTAACGGGCGCCGGGCTGTTGCTCAGCTTGTTCATCGAGATCGCCCAACTGGCGATCCCGTCTCGCGTGACCGACGTCGACGACGTCATCCTGAACACATTAGGAACGGCAGCAGGGGCGCTCCTTGCCTGGGGCCTGTTGCGGTCCATCGGTAAACGGTAACCACAAGACACCCGGATACGAAGGCTAACAAAGCCTTCGTGTCTTCGTGCCTTAGTGGTAAGCAAGAAAACTGAGGTGCAAGACATGATCGATCTGACCGTCCATCCCGATCGCCTCGAGCGCACGGTGAAGCGCGCTCGCGAGCGTAACATTGTCGTCCCGACCCTCAAGCAGATGCAGAACCCGGCGCTGATCCCCGACAAGGTCAAGGCCGGCCTGAAGAATGTAGGCTTGTGGGACGTGAACCCGCTGAACCTGTTCCGCATCACCTGGCACAACGAGCCGGTGGCGAAGGGCGGCGGCTTCGGCGGCGTGAATTACATCGAACTGCCCAAGGCCATCACCGGCGTCGACGCCCGCATCATCGTGATGGTCGGCAAGTGGTTCCCGACCGGCGCGCACAAGGTCGGCGCGGCGTTCGGCTGCCTCGTGCCCCGGCTCGTCACCGGCCAATTCGACCCCACGACCCAGAAGGCCGTGTGGCCGTCGACCGGCAACTACTGCCGCGGCGGCGCGTACGACTCGGCGCTGCTGGGCTGCCAGTCCATCGCGATCCTGCCGGAAGGCATGAGCAAGGAACGCTTCGAGTGGCTGTCGAAGGTGGCAGGCGAGGTCATCGCCACGCCGGGCACCGAGAGCAACGTCAAGGAAATCTTTGACAAGTGCTGGGAGCTGCGCCGCTCGGGCCAGGACCTGATGATCTTCAACCAGTTCGAAGAGTTCGGCAACGTGCTGTGGCACTACGCCGTCACCGGCGGGGCGTTCGAGGAAGTGCTCCAGAAGGAACTGCGCCCGGGCGAGCGGCTGGCAGGCTCGGTCTTCACGACCGGCTCGGCCGGCACGATCGACGCCGGCGACTAGCTCAAGGAGCTGTTCCCCGAGAGCAAGCTGGCGGCATCCGAGGCGCTGCAGTGCCCGACGCTGCTGAGCAACGGCTTCGGCGCGCACCGCATCGAGGGCATCGGCGACAAGCACGTGCCGTGGATCCACAACGTCCGGAACACCGACATGGTCATGGCGGTCGACGACGAGGTGCCGGTGCAGATGATCCGCCTGTTCAACGAGCCCGAAGGCAAGAAGTACCTGGCCCAGATGGGCGTCGAGCAGGGCCTCATCGACCAGCTGCCTTGATTGGCATCTCGGGCGCCGCGAACATCGCGTCGGCGATCAAGATGGCGAAGTGGTACGAGTGGGGCGAGGGCGACGTGGTCGCCACCGTCCTTACGGACTCCATGGAGCTGTACGGCAGCCGGCTGACCGAGCTGACCGAGGAACGCGGCGAATACACGGCCCGCGACGCGGCAGTGAGCTACCACCAGTACATCCAGGGCCTGAGCACCGATTACACGGAAGAGCTTACCTACCCCGAGCGCAAGCGGGTGCACAACCTGAAGTACTACACCTGGGTCGAGCAGCAGGGGAAGACCTACGACGAGATCCAGCGCCAGTGGTATCAGAAGGACTACTGGACCTGCGTACACCAGCAGGCCGATGCGATCGACGCGCTGATCGAAGAGTTCAACGCCAAGGTCGGGCTGCTGTAAAACTCGCTGGGTTATGCGGGCTCGGCCTCAGTCGAGCCCGCATAACCTGTGCTATGGGGCAAGGGTAACGCGCACGAAATTCATAAACTGGCGGAAGCCCGTTACCAGATCCTCGGAGAAGGGTGCAGGCACGACTTGATCCTGGCTGCCCTGATGGAAATGCCGGGGATAAGTACTCACTTCCCGCCAGGCGGTGTTGGGGAAGTTGTCGTACCGATAGCTGCGGCCGTCGATATGCGAGCGCTCCCAGTGATAGCCAAACCGTCTATCGAGCTTTCTTGACAGCCAAAGATCTATGTAGCTCCCGTCGAACAGAAAAAGTCGAGCCTTCTCGCCGATGGGTTGGCTATCGATTACCAGATCGACAAACTCGATCTCGGCGATCCGCCGAAGATCATCGACGGATAGGCTCATAGACGGGCCAACAGATCCTGAAGCGAATCCTTCTCGTCTTCGAGGAAATCGAACCGGAAGTAGTCTTCGAAACCCTCAGGCTCATGGAAGCGGCCCGCTTGCACGGCCTGATCGAGTTCCTCGACGGTCTCAAGGCCGTAACGTTGAGCAAGCACGAAAAGCTCGCTCTCGACCAAGCGAAGACGGCGTTCAAGGTACACGCGGAGACTCTCGCGCTCCAGTTGTGAGGGTGTGAGATTCAGACGCACTGCCACTTCGTCTAACAACATGCGGCCTCCCTGGATCAGTATTCTATTCTTAAGCCTGGCCTGCGTCAATGGGTGACTGTGTCAAGGAGTGGGCAATGTCGCACATCGAATTCACTCGGTCGGCCCCCGACGGGCAAAAACTGTTCTACCAGGGGTGGCTGCCCCAAGCCGAAGCGAAGGCCGTCGTCTGCCTGGTCCACGGGCTGGGCGAGCACGCCGGGCGCTACGCCCACGTCGCAGAAGCCCTGAACGCGGCGGGCTATGCCGTGCTCGGGTTTGACCAGCGCGGACATGGCAAGACGCCGGGCAAACAGGGCGTCACGCCGCCCTTTGACTGCTTGCTGGACGATGTCAGGATGCTGCTCGACGAGGCGGCCCGCCGTTTCTCCACTGCGAAGCAATTCCTGTACGGCCACAGCATGGGCGGCAACGTGGTCCTCAACTATGCCATTCGCCGCCAGCCCGTCGTCGCCGGCGTGATCGCGACCAGCCCCGGCCTCCGCACGGCGTTTAAGCCCCCTGCGGCCAAGATTACGGCGGGCAAGGTCCTGTACCGGGTGGCGCCCAACATGGTCATGGCGAACGGATTGGAACTGGCCGCCCTCTCGCGCGATCCCGCTGTGATCGCGGCCTACAGTGCCGATCCGCTGGTCCATGACAAGATGTCGGCCCGCCTCGGGCTCGACATCTTGCAGCAGGGCGAGTGGGCCATCGCCCATGCCGCCGATTTCCCGCCCATCCCGCTTCTGCTCGTCCACGGCACGGGCGACCGCCTGACCTCCGCGCCAGCCACGGAGGAATTCGCCGGCAAAGTCAAGGGCGATGTGACGCTGAAACTTTGGCCCGGCTGCTACCACGAAACCCACAATGAACCTGAGAAGGCTCAGGTCATTCAATATATGATCGACTGGCTAAATAAAATGGGCCACTGATCGAACCGATTGAACTGATTTGCCTGGTAGTGCGGCTTTTGGCCGGTGAGATCAGGAATATCAGTCAGATCATTCCGATCAGCGTCCTATTCCGCAAGAAGGAGTAGAGCATGTCAGATCTGTTACGCCCGCAGCCCTTCGGCGTTTTGCTCAGGCGCATCCTGAAGGAATATGAGACGACGGACTCGATCTTCGGGATTCACAAGCAGTTCTTCTACACACCCCAGCCTCATGCGCCGTACGCGGTAGACGACTTCTTCGGCGACGGAACCCGCACCGGCGGCAAGGGAACGCGGCTGGCGACCCCCATCGGCCCGTCGGCCGGTCCCCACACCCAGCTCAGCCAGAACATCGTGGCGGCCTGGCTGTGCGGCGGGCGCTTCATCGAGCTGAAAACCGTCCAGATCATGGACGAACTCGAAATTCCCCGGCCCTGCATCGACATGGAGGACGAGGGATACAACGTCGAGTGGTCGCAGGAGCTGAAGCTCGAAGAGTCCGCGCAGGAGTACGTCAACGCGTGGGCCTTCCTGCACATCCTGCCGCGCGTGCTCGGTTGGAAGAACGGCGGCTCGCAGCCGCTTGGCGCGGACGGCACGATCTTCGATATGAGTGTCGGCTACAACCTGCAGGGCATCCTGAGCCCCCGCATGCAGGAGTTCATGGGCAAGATGGACGACGCGGGGCCGCAGCTCTGGGAGATCAAGGAGACGCTGCGCCGCGACTTCCCGCAATTCGCCGACATCGAAATCCCCACCCGCATGGTCACCAGCATGACGCTCTCCACCATGCACGGCTGCCCGCCCGACGAGATCGAGCGCATCGCGCGCTACATGCTCGAAGAGCGCAAGCTGCACACCATTGTCAAGATGAACCCGACCCTGCTGGGCAAGGACGAGGTGCTCGACATCCTGCACAACCATCTCGGCTTCACCGGCATCCACATCCCCGACTCGGTGTTCGAGCACGACCTGGCGTATCCGAAGGCATTGGCGCTGATCCGGTCGCTGCAGCCGCTCGCGGCCGAGAACAAGCTGGCGTTCGGCGTGAAGCTGAGCAACACCCTGGCGATGGCGAACCACAGGAAGGTCATGCCCGGCGACGAGATGTACATGTCGGGCCGGGCGCTGTACCCCGTCACGATGAACCTCTATAACAAGCTGGCGCACGAGTTCGACGGGGATCTGCGGGTCTCCTTCTCGGCCGGCGCGGATGCACTCAACGTCGCGACCATCCTCAAGTGCGGCGCGGCGCCTGTGACGGCCTGCTCCGACCTCCTGAAGCCGGGCGGGTACGCCCGCTTCGGCCAGTGGCTCACCAACCTGCAGGCCGAGATGGACGCAGCCGGCGCGGGCAGCCTGGCAGAGTTCTCCAGCAACAAGCTGATGAACCTGGAGGAAGCGGCGAACGCTTCGCTCGTCGAGCATCGCTACAAGAAAGAAGCCTTCCCTTACGGCCTGCCCAAGATCAAGGACGACCTCAGCTTCTTCGACTGTGTCCAGGCGCCCTGCATCGCCCACTGCGCCGTGTGCCAGGACGTGCCGGAATATGCGTGGGCCATCAGCCAGGGCAACTACGACCAGGCGCTCGAAGTGATCCTGGCCCGCAACCCGCTGCCCGCCGTCACCGGCTACGTCTGCAACCACCTGTGCCAGACGCGCTGCACGCGCAATGACTACGAAGAGACGATCGCCATCCGCGCGCTCAAGCGCTTTGCCGAGGAACACGGCAAGGTGGCGCCCCTCGTGGCCAAGGCGGCCGTGGGCAAGAAGGTGGCCGTCGTCGGCTCCGGGCCATCGGGTTTCTCGGCCGCGTTCTACCTCGCCCTCAACGGTCTCGACGTACACATGTACGAGGCGAAGGACGTCATCGGCGGCATGATGCGGCTGGTGCCGGTCTTCCGCCTGCCGTGGGAGATCATCCAACGAGACGTGGACCGCATCCTCGACCTGGGCGTGACGCTCGAGCTGGAGCACCTGGTGGATGTGGCGCCCGAGGCGCTGCTGGATGAGGGGACGGCCGGCGGGCCGTTCGACGCGGTGTACGTTGCCGCGGGCTTCCAGAAAGATACGCCGCTGAATATCCCGGGCGTCAAAGAAGCCAAGAAGGGCGTTTACGCCGCGCTGACCCTGCTCGACCGGGTGCGTCGCGGCGAGAAGCCCGACATCGGCAAGAAGGCCCTCGTCATCGGCGGCGGCGACACCGCCATGGACGCGGTCCGCACCTCGCACCGCCTCACCGGCAACCCGACGACCATCGTCTACCGCCGCACCCGCGCCGAGATGCCGGCCAGCCCCGAGGAAATCGAAGGGGCGCTGGAAGAGGGCAACATCCTGGAAGAACTGGTCACGCCGGTGCGCGTCGTCCTTGGCTCGGCAGACGAAGTGACCGGGCTGGCCTGCGTGCGCAACAGACTGGGCGAGCCGGGGCCAGACGGCCGGCGCAAGCCCGTCGTGATTCCGGGCAGCGACTTCGTCATCCCCTGCGACTCGATCATGGTCGCGGTCGGCCAGATCCCCGAGCTCTCGTTCCTCGACGGCAGCGTCGTGACGCTGTGCAGCGACGGCGGCATTGCCATCGAGGCCGGCACGGGTCGCACCGAAGCCCCCAACGTCTATGCGGGCGGCGACGTGGCGGAAGCGGGGCCCGAAAGCATCATCGCGGCCTGCGCCGACGGCCGCCGGGCTGCAGAAGCAATTTGCGCCCAGTTTGGCCTGCCGTTCTCCCAGCCGCCGGCCGCCATGCCCGAATTGTCCGAAACGGACATCCTGGCGAACAAGCAAATGCGCGTACAGAAGATTGCTCAGCAGAAGCCGCCCGCGCTGCCCATCGAGCTGCGCGAGAGCTTCGACCTGATCGAGCTGACCTTCACCGAGGAACAGGCCCAGGCCGAAGGCGCGCGCTGCCTCCAGTGCACCACCTACTGCGACAAGTGCGTCGAGGTCTGTCCCAATCGCGCCAACATGACCTTCATGATGACGCCCGTCCACGCGATGATCCCCGTCCTCGAAGCCAAAGGCGGAAGCCTGGTCGTGGCAGGGCTCGAACCGTTCAACGTCGACCAGAGCCGGCAGATCGTCAACATCAACGACTTCTGCAACGCGTGCGGCGACTGCACCACGTTCTGCATGCACAGCGGCCGCCCGTGGTATGACAAGCCTCGCCTCTTCCTAAATGAGGCCGACTTCCTGAACGTCGACCACAACGGCTACCGGATTGAGGGGAACACCATCCGGCACCGGGAAAATGGGACCGAGTCGCGGCTCACCCGCTCGAACGGCCACCTGGTCTACGACAACGACCAGGTGCGGGTCATCCTGGGCAAGGACTACTCGGTCCAGGGCATGGAGCTCAAGCAGCCCTTCGATTGGCCCGAAGGGCACAGACTGTCGCTCCGCGAGGCCGCTGCAATGGACGTCGTGCTCGAAGGCATCAGCGAAAGCCTGCCGCATTTGGTGATCGGGAATAGGTGCGTAGGGGCGAGGCATTTTGTTCGGCCGGCCAGGTCGGCCGAACAAAATGCCTCGCCCCTACGCGGGACATAAGGAGAGACGCATGAGCTTGTTAGTAACGAACGGACGCGTATTCACCCTCGGGGCGGCCAACGAGTTGATTCCCGACGGTGCGGTCTACATCGAGGGCGACACGATCGTCGAGGTCGGCCCGTCGGCCGAGCTGGCCGCCAAGCACCCGCAGGCCGAACGCCTGGACGTGGGCGGGAAAGTCGTGCTGCCCGGCATGCTATGCGGGCACACGCACTTCTACGGCGCGTTCTCGCGGCATGGCCATTCCCGGCGCGCCCGCGACGAACTTTGTCGAGATTCTCGAAAAGCTGTGGTGGAAGCTGGACCTGGCACTGCTGTGGGACGACGTCAAATACAGCGCCCTGATCTTCATGGTCGATGCCATCAAGCACGGCTGCACGACGATGATCGACCACCACGCCAGCCCCAACGCGATCGACGGCAGCCTCGACATGGTCGCCGAGGCGGTGAAGGAAGCCGGCGTGCGTGCGAGCCTGTGCTATGAAGTGACAGACCGCAACGGCATGGACGGCGCCCGGGCCGGCATCGCGGAAAACGTGCGCTGGCTCAAGCGCTGCCGGGCTTCGCACGATCCGCAGTTGGCCGGCTCGTTTGGCCTCCACGCCGCGCTGCACCCTCTCGGACGAAACGCTGGAAGCCTCCCGGGTGGCGGCCGAGGGTCTGGGTACCGGGTTCCACATCCACGTCGCCGAAGATGCGGCGGATCAGACCGAGAGCCTGCGCAAATACAACCTGCGCGTGGTGGAACGGCTGCAGAAGTTCGGCATCCTCGGTTCGAAGTCGATCGCGGTGCACTGCGTCCACCTGGACGAGTTTGAGAAGGACATCCTGCGCGAGACCGGTACGCACGTGACCCACCAGCCGCGCTCGAACATGAACAATGCCGTCGGCCTCCCGGATGTGACGGGCATGCTCGCGCGGGGCATCCCCGTCGCGCTCGGCAACGACGGCTTCTCGATGTTCATGGTCGACGAGATGAAGGCGTGCTACCTGGCCCACAAGCTCAACACCCGTGACCCGCGCACCATGCCGGGCGACGTGGTGCTCCAGATGCAGTACGCCAACAACGCAGACCTGGCTCAGGTCTTCTTCCCCAAGCCCGTCGGCGCGATCACGCCCGGCGCGTTCGCCGACCTGGTCGTCTGGGACTACCAGCCGCCCACGCCGCTCACGCCCGGCAACCTGCCCTGGCACATCCTCTTCGGCGTCGATGCCGCGGTCGTCACGCACACCATTGCCTCGGGCAAAGTGCTGATGAAGGACCGCCAGTTGACGACCCTGGACGAGGAAGCTATCATGGCGCGCGCGCGGGAACTGGCCGTACAGGTCTGGAAACGCGTCGGGTGACTTAACCACAAAGACACGAAGACTCAAAGGTTCACGAAGACGAGGACCTAAGGAACTTTGTGAAGCTTCGTGTTCTTGGTGCCTTCGTGGTTAGCAGTCCGATCCTTGAAAGGAGGCTCGCATGACAGACAAGGCCGTAGGCTCATTCTCGTGGGTGCGTGCCCTTCGCGAAGGGACGCTGACGCAGACGCAGCTGGAAGCCCTACAGGCGCTGGTCGACAACGACGAGGCCGATTCGCTGGAAGAGGCCGCACGATTGCTCGACATGCAGGTGCAGCACAACCCGGGCGGCGAGCCCGGGACGCGCGCGTATTAGAGAAGCAACTTAACACAAAGGCACAAAGACACGGGGGCATTCTGGCTAGTTCCGCCGTGTCTTTGTGTCTTTGTGTTAGCGGGAGGTTTTCATGTGGCGAAGCTATTATGCGCCGGGCACGGTGAGCGAGGCGCTCGACCTGCTGGCCCGGTACGGCGGCCCGGATGGGAGTGCCTGCCGTGTCATCGCGGGCGGCACCGATCTCATTCTTGAACTGGAGCGGGGCATACGCCACCAGGAAGTGCTGGTGGACGTCTCGCGCGTGGCCGAGCTCGGGCAGATTATCTTCGAATCGGCCACGGGCCTGCTGACGCTGGGTGCGAACGTGACGCACAACCAGGTCGTCGCGAACGACTACGCGGTGCAGCACGCTTTTCCCCTGGCGAAGGCCTGCTGGCTCGTCGGCGCGGCGCAGATCCGCAATCGTGGCACGGTGGCCGGCAATATCATCACTGCCAGCCCGGCCAACGACACGATTGCGCCGCTGTGGGCGATGGACGCCACGGTAACGCTGGCGAGCGCCGCACGCGGCGAGCGCAGCTTGCCGTTCAACGAGTTCTTTCTCGGCGTCAGGCGCACCGCAATGCAGCCCGACGAGCTGCTGCTGAGCATTACGGTGCCTACACTAAAGGCAAGCGAGCGCGGCACCTTCCTCAAGCTCGGGCTGCGCGAGGCGCAGGCCATCAGCCTGATCAACGTCGCGGCCGTGCTCGACTTCGCACCCGGCGGCATCGTCACCCGCGCACGGATTTCGCTTGGCGCCGTCGCCCCTACCATCGTGCGGGCGTCCGAGGCGGAGACCTTCCTGGCCGGAAAAGCGCTGACGGAAGACGTCGTCGAGCAGGCGGCCGAGCTGACCGCCGGGGCCGCCCGGCCCATCTCCGACATCCGGGCGGGCGCGGAGTACCGGCGCGATATGGTGCGCGTGTATGCCGCACGGGCGCTGCGCGAGCTGCGCGACGGCGCCGAACGTGCCGGCTGGCCGGCGAAGCCCGTGCTTCTGTGGGGAAGCTCGAACGGCGGCAGTAACGGACACAACGGCCGGCAACCCGCCACGCCACCCGCCGAAGGCGCCGACGAGCGGTTCGCTTCATGCTTAACGGCCAGCCGGCCGAGCTGCGCAATGTGCATGGGAAGACCCTGCTCCGTGCGCTGCGCGAAGACCTGGGCCTGACGGGCACGAAGGAAGGCTGCGCGGAGGGCGAGTGCGGCGCATGTACGGTCTGGCTCGACGGCGTGGCGGTCATGAGCTGCCTGGTTCCCGCCGAGCGTGCCGCGGGCTGCAGCATCGTTACGGTCGAAGGCCTGGCCGGGCTGGAGGGTGGCGGCACCGAGGAAGGCAGCCTTCACCCGCTCCAGCAGGCATTCGTCGAGGCCGGGGCCGTCCAGTGCGGCTATTGCACGCCCGGCATCCTCATGTCGGCCGCTAACCTGATGGAAGAAGTGGCGCATCCGACGCTCGGACAGGTCAAAGAAGCGCTGACGGGCAACCTCTGCCGCTGCACGGGTTACTACAAAATCCTGCAGGCGGTGGAAAAGGCGGTGGCGGGAGGTGACGCATGAGCAGCAACAACGGACATGAGACCACTGCCGGCGCCGTCGGCGCGGGTCGAGCCGTAGGCTCGAACGCCACACGCATCGACGCGCCGGGCAAAGTCACCGGGCGCACCCTGTATCCGGGCGACATCAACCATCCCGACGCGCTCCACATGGCCACGCTGTTTGCGGGCCGGGTGCACGCCCGGGTCTTGAGCGTCGACACGGCGGCGGCAGAAGCTGCGCCCGGCGTCGTCGCCGTCTACACATCACAGGACGTGCCGGTCAACGAATACGGCCTGCAGCTCATGGACCAGCCGGTGCTGTGTGGGCCCGGCGGCGGGAAGGCGGGGAGCGCCAAACCGGGCGCCGACGTCGTCCGCTTCGTCGGCGACCAGGTCGCGCTGGTCGTGGCCGAGACGGAGGCCCAGGCACGCGCCGCGTGCAAGCTGATCCAGGTCGAGTGGGAAGACCTGCCGATCGTCCTGGACCCGGAAGAGGCGATGCAGCCCGGCGCACCCCAGCTCCACCCGCACAGCCAGGACAACATCTGCTACCACTATCGCATTCGCAAGGGTGACGTGGACGCGGCCTTTGCCGAGGCCCTGGCCGAAGGCGGTGTCATCGTCGAGGGCGTCTACCAGACGCCCGTGCAGGAGCACGCTTACCTCCAGCCCGAGGCGGGCGTGGCGCGTCTCGACGACGCAGGGCGCATTACGGTCGAGGTGGCCGGGCAGTGGACCCACGTGGACCAGGAGCAGATCGCCCACGCCCTCGGCCTGCCCGACGACCAGGTCAGGGTGATCTACCCGGCCATCGGCGGCGCGTTCGGCGGCCGCGAGGACATGTCCGTGCAGATCACGCTGGCGCTCTGCGTCTGGAAGCTTGCGCAGCGGGGCATCCGGCGGCCGGTCAAGACCATCTGGACCCGTGAAGAGTCGATGTTTGGCCACGGCAAGCGCCATCGCATGAAGCTCTATGCGAAATGGGCGCGCCAAGCGTGACGGCACGCTCGTCGCAGCCGAGGTCAAGGCCATCGCGGACGGCGGCGCGTACATGTACACCAGCAACAAGGTGCTGGGCAACACCACGCTGACCTGCACGGGCCCGTACGAAATCCCGCACGTGGCCGTCGACACCTACGCGGTCTACACGAACCACGTGCCCGGCGCCGCGTTCCGCGGTTTTGGCGGCCCCCAGGGTCACTTCGAGGCCGAGGGCCAGATGGACAAGCTGGCCGAAGCCCTGGGCATGGACCCGGTCGAGCTGCGCCTGAAGAACATCCTGACCGAAGACAAGCTGCTCACGGTGGGCACGCCCATCCCCGGCGGCGTCGGCCTGACCGCCTCGTCACCGCAGCCGCGGCGGCTGCGGGCTGGCAGCAGGACGAGTCGGGCCGCTGGCACAGGCCGACCAAGAATGGCACGCAGATGAACTGTGAGACTGATCCACAGGAACTCTCCGAAGTCACGTGGCAGTCCAATCAGTAATCGCGTCCTACCGTTCACGTCGCGCGGCATCGGGTTCGCGGCGGGGTTCAAGAACGTCGGGTTCTCCTTCGGCTACCAGGAGAACAGCTACGCCAGGGTCGAGGTGCGCGGGGCTGCGGAGATGGTCGAAGCCACCGTGTTCTTTGCCGGCGCGGACTGCGGGCAGGGGAACCACACGATCATCTCCCAGGCCGCCGCCGAGGTGCTCGGCATCCCGCGTCGCCCGGGTGCGGGTGGTCGCATCGGACACCGCGCAAATGGGCAACGCGGGCAGCGCGTCGGCCTCCCGCCTCACCTACATGAGCGCGAACGCCGTGAAAGGCGCGGCCGAGAAGGCGCTGGCCGCCTGGCAGAACGAAGACCGCCCCGCCATCGGCGAATACGTCTACCTGGCGCCCAAGACCACGCCGCTCGACCACGACACCGGCTACGGCAAGCCCAACTTCGCGTACGGCTACACGGCGCAGGCCGTGCAGGTGGCGGTGGACACGGAGACCGGGCCAGGTGCGGATCGAGAAGTTCATCTGTGCGGACGACGTGGGCAAGGCCATCAACCCGCAGCAGGTCGTCGGGCAGATCGAGGGCGCGGTGGTGCAGGCGCTCGGCTACACGCTGCTCGAGGACTGGAAGACCCGCGACGGCCGGGTGCTCACCGACAGGCTGAGCACCTACCTCATCCCCACCGTGCTCGACGTGCCCGACCAACTCGAGTCGATCATCGTCGAGGTGCCCGACCCGAACGGCCCGTGGGGCGCGCGCGGCATGGGCGAGGTGCCCTACCTGCCCGTCGCCGCCGCCGTCGCTGCCGCGGTGTACGACGCCGTGGGCGTGCGTTTTGACGAGTTCCCGCTGACGCCGGAACGGGTGTGGCGGGGCTGCGCGGCAAGAAGTAACACGAGGGCCAACAGGCCTTTTGCGAACGGTCACCCGTCTGCGGATCCCGGCAGATCAGCGTTGAAGAACCTTCGCGGGAGCACTCGCTACCTCGAAGGTTCTTTTTCGTATCAGGGGTGTAGACTCCAACAGTTCAAGAGGGCGCGATGTATTTCGTCGAAACCGGGCCGTCCAACGCGCCGACGATGGTTCTTCTTCACGGCGGCGGCATGGGCGGCTGGTCCTGGCAGCCCGAAATCGACCGCCTGTCCGACTATCATTTGCTCGTCCCCGACATGCCCGGCCAGGGCAAAAGCTTGACGAAGGGTCCGTTCGAGTTCGGAGGCGGCGCAAAGATTGCCGATATGATCCGGAGCCACGCGCACGGCGGGAAGGCCACATCGCCGGCCTGTCGCTAGGCGCGCAGACGCTGATCCATCTGCTGGCGGTGGCGCCCGAAGTGGTCACCAAGCGCGTTCGCCACCGGGCACGCTGGCGCGCAAGCTGCCGGGCGGCAGCCTCGTTCGCCCGACGCTCGCGCTCTATGATCCGTTCAAGAACATGCCCATTCATGGTGCGCGCGAACATGCGGAGCTTCGGCGTGCCGAAGGAGTACTACGATATAGTTCGCCGCCGACACCCGGGCGGCAACCGTGGATTCGCTCACCGCGATTTTCCGCGCAAACATGGCCTTCGGGATACCTGCGCGGCCTCGGGGCGATGACTACGCCCGTCCTGCTGACCGTCGGCGAAAAGGAATACGGGATGATGAAGGGATCGGCAAGGGAGCTGGCGACGGGCTCCCCACGGCGAGGCGTATGTCGTGAAGGGCGTGGGACACAACTGGCCCCTCGCTCATCCAGACCTGTACACGCGGACCCTGCGCGCGTGGATGGCGGGCGCGCCCCTGCCCGCCGGAGTCAAAGCCGCTGTAGCGCAGGCGAACCGACCGGCATGAAGAACCAGGTTTCGTCAAAAACCTGGTTTCTTTTTGGCTCCGAGGGTGATAGACTAAGCCTCGGCAAGGAGGGTGCGATGCCAGAGATAACGACGGGCATCGACGAATACGGCGCGGCCGCGGACTACTACGACTACGTCCCGGCGTACGCCGAGCGGTCGGACGTGGCGTTCTTCGTCGACATGGCGCGAGACAGCGGTGGGCCCGTGCTCGAGCTCGGCTGCGGAACGGGCCGGGTGCTGCTCCCGACCGCGCGGGCCGGCATCGCCATCACGGGGCTGGACCTCTCGCCGGGCATGCTCCGCATCCTGCGCGGGCGCCTCGCGGCAGAGCCGCCGGACGTACAAGCGCGCGTCCGGCTGGTCGAGGGGGACATGCGAAGCTTCGACCTCGGCCAGACAGTTCGCCCTGGTCACCCTCCCCTTCCGGCCGTTCCAGCACCTGATCACCGTCGAGGAGGAGCTGGCGTGCCTCGCCGCCATCCGGCGCCATCTCTTGCCCGAGCGGGCGGCTGGTGCTCGACCTCTTCAACCCGTCGATGACCGCGCTGACAGACGACACACGCTTTGAAGAGCAGGAACCGGAGCCGGAAGCGACGCTGCCCGACGGGCGGCGCTTCTACCGCACCTGGCGCACCGTGGAGCGGGACTATCTGACGCAGGTGCAGCAGGTGGAGATGTATTACTACGTCACCCACCCGGACGGCCGGCAGGAGCGCGGGGTCCATGCGTTCCCTATGCGCTACCTCTTCCGTTTTGAGGCGGAACACCTGCTGGCCCGCGCCGGCTTCGAGGTGGAGCACCTGTACGCCGACTACGACAGAAACCCATACGGCTCGAAATATCCCGGCGAGCTGATCTTTGTCGCAAAGAAAAGCGATGGCTGATCTCGCATTCACCTCCCGCCGCTCGCCGGTTTACGGGCGTCGCGGCATGGTGGCCACATCGCAGCCGCTCGCCGTCGCGGCCGGGTTGGAGGTGCTGGCCGCGGGCGGCAATGCTGCCGACGCGGCGGTCGCGACCGCGGCCGCACTCAACGTCACGGAGCCTACCTCCACCGGCATCGGCGGCGACTGCTTCGCGCTCTACTATGACGGGCAGACAGGGCAGGTGTCGGCGCTGAACGGGTCGGGCCGCGCGCCGGCCGCGCTGTCGTTGGAACGGTTGCGGCGCGAGGGCTTTGACCGCGAGCTGCCCCCGTACCATGCGCACACGGTCACGGTGCCGGGCGCGTGTGCCGGCTGGTGCGACCTTGTCGAGCGACACGGGCGGCTCGGGCTGCCCCGAATCCTCGGGCCTGCCATTCGACTGGCCGAAGAGGGATACCCGGTTGCAGCCTGTCACTGCCTACTTCTGGGAGCGGGGGGTCGAGCGCCAGCTGCGGCCCCTGCTGCAACAGGGCGCGCTCGGCGCCCTGGCGCTGACCCTGGATGGGCGGGCCCCCAGGGCCGGTGAGATCTTCCGCAACCCAGACCTCGCCCGGACGCTGCAAATCGTTGCGGAGGGTGGGAAGCAGGCTTTCTACGAGGGCGATATCGCCCGCGACATTGCCCGGACCGTGCAGGCGTGGGGCGGCGTCCTGAGCGAAGCCGACCTGGCGCATCACCTGTCGGCCAGCGGCCCCGGTTCGTGGGACCAGCCCATCAGCACGACCTACCGCGGTATCCGGCTGTGGGAGTGCCCGCCGAACGGGCAGGGCCTGGCCGCGCTGCTCGCGCTCAACCTGCTCGAAGCGTTCGACCTCGCCGACCTCGACCCGCTCGGCGCCGAGCGCCTGCATCTGGAGATCGAGGCGATGCGGCTGGCCTTCGCAGACACCCGGTGGTTCGTGGCCGATCCGGCCGTCCACCCGGCGCCCCTCGATGCGCTGCTGTCCAAGGAGTACGCGGCCGAGCGGCGCAAGCTCATCGATCCACTGCGCGCAACCGTCGATCCGCAGCGCGGGACGCCCACCGCCGGCTCGGATACGGTGTATCTGACCGTGGTGGACGGGGAGGGCAACGCGTGCTCGTTCATCAACAGCAACTACATGGGGTTTGGGACGGGCATCGTGCCCGCACGGAAGGGGCTTTACGCTGCAGAACCGGGGCCACAACTTCTCGCTTGACCCCCGGCATCCGAATGCCCTGGCCCCACGAAAACGGCCCTACCACACGATCATCCCCGCAATGGCTACACGCTCCGACGGCGCCCCCGGTGGAGCTGAGACCCTGTATGCCAGCTTTGGCGTCATGGGTGGGTTCATGCAGCCCCAGGGCCACCTGCAGGTTCTCTCCGCCCTGGTAGACGACACGCCGGCCGGCCTCGCGCCCGATCCGCAAGCCGCGCTCGACCGGCCCCGCTTCTGCCTGATGGTGCCGGGGGAGCACGGCGCCGGCCGCGTCGCGCTGGAGGGCCCGCCGCCCGAGGGTGGCATCCCGGCCGAAACGCTCCTCAAGCTGCAGGCGATGGGCCACCCGGTTGACGTCGTGACCGGATACGGGCGCGCGCTCTTCGGCCGGGGCCAGATCATCCTGCGCGATCCCCAGTCCGGCGTCCTGACCGGCGGCAGCGATCCCCGCGCCGACGGCTGCGCGATGAGCTTGTAGACGCATGGCGAACAAGGCCCGGCCGCGCGACCTGCCCGCGCTGCCCATCCCCGCCGCCTTTTTCGAGCGCATGCAGTCACTGCTGGGCGACGAGTTCCCCGCGTTCCGCCGCGAGCTTCGATGCGCCGGCGATCCAGGGCCTGCGTGCCAACACGCTCAAGATCGACCCGGCCGATTTGAGGGCGCGCCTGCCTTTCCATCTCGAGCCGGTCCCGTGGTCGCGTGAGACCTTCGTACTTGGCGACGACGCGGGACAGGGCGAAACCGGCCGGCCGGGGAAACACCCGTATCACGCGGCGGGCCTGTACTACCTGCAGGACCCGTCGGCCACCGCGCCCGTCGAACTGCTCGACCCGCAGCCGGGCGAGACGATCCTTGACCTGGCCGCGGCGCCCGGTGGCAAATCCACCCACATCGCGGCGCGCCTCGGCGATCAGGGCCTGTTAGTGGCGAACGAGGTGATCCACAAGCGGGCCTGGGAACTGGCGGGCAACCTGGAGCGCTGGGGGGCCACCAATGTGGCCATCACGACCGAAACGCCGGAACGGCTTACCGGCCGCTGGCGCGACGGCGAGGATGGGGGCGGGCGCTTCGACGCGGTGCTCGTCGACGCGCCCTGCTCGGGCGAAGGCATGTTCCGCAAGGGCGACGCGGCGCGCAGGGAGTGGTCGCCGGCCCTGGTCCAGGGGTGCGCGGCCCGGCAGGACGGCATCCTGGAGCAAGCCGCGGCGCTGGTGAGGCCGGGGGGCCGGTTGGTCTACGCCACTTGCACCTTCGCGCCTGAGGAGGACGAAGGCACGATCGCCCGGTTCCTCCATGGGCATCCTGAGTTCTCGCTGGTGGAACCGCCCAGGCGGCTTGGTTTTGACCGGGGGCGCCCCGAGTGGCTACCTGCCGCGCTGCAGCGGCCGGACCTGGTTCGCTGCGTTCGTCTCTGGCCCCATCACGTTGCGGGCGAAGGGCACTTCGCCGCGCTGCTGAAGAAAGACGGGGAAGAGGGGCAATCCGCCTGCCCACCCACCCGGCCCGCGACGCCGCTGCCCAGGAACGCCGAGGCGGCTTACGCGGCGTTCGTCGCCGAGACGTTGCTGGAGGCCCCCACGCGAGGCCCCCTGGCCCTGAGCGGCGCGTACCTCTATGCGGTCCCGCCGGGCCTGCCCGACCTGTCCGGCCTGCGCTACCTGCACGGGGGCTGGTGGCTCGGGGAGATCAAGACGGCGCGCTTCGAGAGCGACCGCTTCGAGCCCAGCCATGCGCTGGCGTTAGGGATAGCCCCGCGCACCGTGCGGCGGGTCGTCAGACTATGCCGCCGGCAACCCGGAACTCCTGGCCTACCTGCGCGGCGAAACGGCCGGTTCGGCAGGCGAAGATGGCTGGACCTTGGTGACGGTGGATGGCTTCGCCGTAGGCTGGGCCAAGCGGGTCGCCGGGCGGCTGAAGAGTCACTATCCGAAAGGGCTGCGCGTGGTGGGGTAGGGGTGGCGCGACGCCGCTTCCCTGCTGCAAGGCTGGGTGAGGTGCAGATTGCGGATTGCTGATGCGTTGAGAATTCGGCCCGGCGACGTCGTCACGCTGGTCGGCGGCGGCGGCAAGACGACCGTGATGTTCCGCCTGGCCGAGGAACTGACCGCGGCGGGGCTGACGGTGATCTCGACCATGACGACGAAGATCTTCGTCGGGCAGATGGAGCGCGCGCCGGCGAGCGTCCTGCTGCGCGAGGACGGGGGCGTTGGGGCCGAGCTCCCTGCGCTGCTGGCCGCTCGCCGCCACGTGCTTGTCGGCGGGCGCATCGGCGCGGACCGCGAGAAGGTCGAGGGCGTGCCCCCGGGGGTCGTCGACCGGCTCGCCGCTTCGCGGGCTCGCCGGCGTGATCATCGTCGAAGCCGACGGCTCGCGGCGCTTGCCCTTCAAAGCGCCGGCAGAGCACGAGCCCGTCGTGCCGAGCAGCACGACCGTCCTCGTGCCCCTGGTCGGGCTCGACGTGCTCGGTCAACCGCTCGACGCAGATCATGTCCACCGGCCCGAGTTAGTCGCCGCGCTGGCCGGCGCCCCGCTCGATCGCCCGCTGACGCCTGAAACCGTCGCCCGGGTGCTGGGCCACGAACAGGGCGGCGCGAAGGGCCTGCCCCCCGGCGCCCGGCTCGTGCCCCTGCTCAACAAGGCGGACCTGGGGTTGGCCGGCGGCCCCGACCTGGCCCGCCGCCTCTTGCGCACCGGGCTACCAGACGAAGTCGTCCTTGCGGCAGCAGAAACGGGCGAGCCGGCCCGCGCTGTCTGGGGCAGGGTGGCTGCAGTCGTCCTGGCAGCGGGCGAGGGCCGGCGCTTTGGCGCGTTGAAGCAGGTGCTTCCCTGGCACGGCGTCCCGCTCGTAGCCCACGTCGCAGCGCAGGCGCAAGCCTGCCCGGAGATCACCGACGTCCTGGTGACCACGGGCGCCCAGGCACACCTCGTCGATCAGGCACTGGCCTCGGGCGGGGAAGCGATGGCGGGGATTCCGAGAATACTCGTGGGGGATTGGCCCGAGGGCCAGAGTCGCAGCGTGCAGGCCGGCCTGGCGGCATGCCCAGGCTCGGGCGGGCGGCAAGTTGTCGGCGGCGCTGTTCCTGCTGGCCGACCAACCGGGGATTACCCCGCGGCTTCTCTCCGCGCTGGTTCAGCGCCACCGGGAGACGCTCGCCCCGATCGTCGCCCCCCGCTTTCAGGGCCGGCGCGGCAACCCGGTCCTCTTCGACCGCCGCACCTTCCCAGAGTTCGAGCAGTTGACCGGCGACGCCGGTGCGCGTTCGATCATTCGCAGGTACGAGGCCGAAATTGCCTGGGTCGACTGGCCCACCGGCGAAATCCTGCGCGATATCGACACGCCGGACGACTACGCCGCAGCACAACGGAATGAGTAAGCAATCTTTCGCGCACGTCTACGACGTGCTGTACGCGGGCCGAGCCCGGGCCTCGCGGCGCAAGTCGCCTTCATCCGCAAGACGCTCGGCCCGCCGCCGCGCCCGCTGCTCGACCTGGGCTGCGGCACGGGCGCGCACCTTGCGCCGCTCGCCGGCGAGGGCTACTCCGTCGCCGGCATCGACGTCGACCCGCTCATGCTCCGGAAGGCCCGGGCCAAGCTGCCCGCCGCCCGGTTAGCGCTGGCCGACCTGCGCCGGCTGCCTTTCGCCGGGGCCTTTGGCGGCGCGCTGTGCCTGGAATCGCCGCTGGCGTACCTGCTCGACGACGGCGCCCTGGACGCCGCGCTCAAGGGGATCCGCCGGGTGTTGGAGCGCGATGCCCGCCTCCTGATCGACGTTTACGACTACTTGGGCACATTCGGCGCCGGCGGACTGGCCCCGCAAGCGGCTCGGTTCGAGTCAGACGGGATGCAGCTGCTGGTACGCGAGTCGCATGGCTATGAGAAGCGGGCGCGGCTATGGACGATGCGCCAGCAGTTCGAGGTGGAGGAAGCCGGCGAGCGATTCGGGTTCGAGGTAGTCCACCGCCTGCGCATGCGGACGCTGGACGAGTACGCGGCGGCACTGGAGGCAGCCGGGTTTGTCGTGCTTGAGGCTCTGCCGGCCTACCCCCATGCGCCCGCCGGACTAGACGAGCGGCGCCTGATCCTCGTGGGGCGCTGCAAGGCGGCGCAGCCCGATCAAGGCCAGGACGGCGGCGCCTAACCCCAGCACCTGTTCGAGCCGCAGCCCCCCGAGCACCGCGGCGGCCACTTCAGGTGCGCGGAACGCCCCGACCAGCCACGTGACCAGCCCCCAACCCAGCAGCCCGATCAGCGCGGGCACACCTCGGCGGCTCCCCGCCCGGATCACGCTCAGCACGAACAACGCCACGGCGAGCAGCCCTAGTGCCTCGTAGATCTGCACCGGGTGGCGGCGCACGCCCCACAGGTCGACCGACCAGGGCAGGGCCGCAGGTGCACCGGGGTTGCGGCCGGCCAACAGCGCGCCAAAAGCTGCGATCGCCAGCCCCACCAACAGGCCGGGTGCAAACGCATCGAGGACGGCCCCGAGCGGCAGCCGGCGGCGGTAGATATACCAGCCCGCAACCGCTGCTGCTGCGATCACCCCCGGCCACAGCAGAAACGCGGTCGTGTTGAAGCCGAAGATCTCCAGCGGCTGAGCGCGGTACGCGGGCCAGAACGCAATGACGTGGGCGAATCGGGCAGCCAACACCCCCGCAACCAGCCCGTAGAGCCCTGCATTGTAGATGTCGTCGTCCTCGATGCCGACCCAACGTGCCGCGCGCGCGCTGACCGCCAGCGCAGCCCACCCCGCAAGGACGAGGGTCAACGCGTATGTCTGGATGGCGAGTGGACCGATCTGAAGCACCGGCAGCATACTAAGTTCCCGTCTCTGACGCACGGCAAATCCGCGTCGAAAACAACAATTGGACCTCGGGGGTATTTACCCTCGGCGACGCTGAGGCGGCCTCCGAGGGCTCACCCATAGATGCTAAGCTGGTTACGGCTAGGGGTACACCTTGCGCAGGTGCTGCGCCAGCGTGGCCTCCGTTCAGCGCGCCGATCTGCATCTCGCGTATCACGCCGTCCCGGTCGATAAAGAAAGTGGTCGGCAGGCTGCGGACGCTGTATGCGCGGCTCACGTCCATCTTCTCGTCCAGCGGAATCGGGAATGTGAGGCCCATCTGCTCCGCAAAGGTCTTGACCTCGGCGGGCGTCTCCCCCTGGTTCAGGCCGACGAACGCCACCTGTCCCGCCAGCCGTTCGCTTCCGGCTTGCAGCTCGGGCAGCTCGGCCCGGCACGGGGGACACCATGTCGCCCAGAAGTTGAGGACCACGGGCGTGCCGCGCAGCGCCGACAGCTTGAACGACTTGCCGCTCGTGTCGGTGACCGTGAAGTCTGGCGCCGGGTGCCCGACGGCAGGCGCGGGCGGCAATGCGCCCCCCGCTGCGGCCGCGCCCGAGGGCAGCCGGTTCACCCAAATCCAGGCCCCGCCGGCCAGGAAGACGATCAGGATCAGGACATTCCAGCGCGTTCGTGTCACTCTATATCACTCCGTGGCTGTTAGAGTGCGCGCCGCGCCAGGACGTTACAGAAACCGGCCCCGAGCAGCCCGACGAGCAAGATACCGGGTTTTCTGGTTCGAGTGCTATTTCCCCTCCGCGCCGAGCAGCTCCAACGCCGACGCGATGACCTCCTCCGGCCGCACCTTGTCGACGAACGACTCACGGTGCTCGCAGGGATCGTAGATGGTGTTCCGGCCGCACAGCGGGCAATCGAGCCGCCAGGACAGGTGGGGCCGGTGGCGGCTGCGCATCAGCGACCCCGCATTGATCAGGTTGCCGGCCCAATAGATGCCCACCGCCGGCGCACCCACCGCGCCCGCTATGTGCAGCGGGCCCGAGTCGTTCGAGACGACTACCTTGCACCGGGACAGCAGGGCGGCCAGCCCGCCGACCGACAGCCTCCCGCTCAGGTCGACGGCAGGCGCGCGGATCTTCGCGGCAACCGTTCTCGTGATCGGTTCCTCGTTGCCGGCGCCGGTCAGGACGACGCGCGCACCCGCGGCGGCCAGCGCGTCGCCGACCACCGCGAAGTTCTCGGGCGCCCATTGCCGCCACGGATCTCCCACGCCCGGGTGCATGGCCGCCAGGGTCTCGCTCGTTTCGGGCAACACCCCGTAGCTCTCGACGAAATCCGCCTCGGTGAGCGCCAGCCGCGGCTCGAGGCCGACCGGGACCGCACCGACCAACCCGGCGACCTCCAACAGGCGGGCGATTTCGTGCTGCCAGTAGATGTAGGGCAGCGTGAAGTCGAGGCGCGGGGCATCCGGGGTCGCGGAACCCGCCGTCAGCCGCGCCCCGAGTTGGAGCAAGAAACGGGTTCGTATTCCGGCCGCCCCCGTGCATTTGCAGGGCC
This sequence comes from uncultured Chloroflexia bacterium, assembly GCA_963810095.1. Taxonomy (GTDB): domain Bacteria; phylum Chloroflexota; class Anaerolineae; order CG2-30-64-16; family CG2-30-64-16; genus JALOOB01. Next base: position 1,297,470 of record CAWEMM010000006.1, read on the forward strand.
AGGTCGAACCGCTCGCGACACATCGCCTCGAAGAACGCGCCCAGCACGGCCGGCGAATCCTCCTGGTCCGGGTCTTCCCGATCCTCTCGCACGCCCCGCTTGCGGGGCACGACCACGACCCGGTCTACCGGGCCGGGCCGCCCGGTCAGAAATCGCTGGTGCCAGGGCTGCCCCAACAGCACGATCTCGGCATGCGGGTACGCTGCCCGCAGCGCTTCGAGCGCGGGCAGTGCAAAGATGAAGTCGCCGATGGCGTTGGCGCGCAGCACGGCGATCTTGCCGATGTCCTCCAGAGGCTGCCGTCCGTTTCCGTTCATACGCTCGTCCCCAGCACGCAGGACCCGGGGGTGAGCTCTCTACGTGCTTGCGATTCAGTTACTCCTCGGCCGGTTCTCCCGGCGTCGGCACGGGCGGCTCGTTGCCGATGCTGCCAAACCCGGTGTCGCCGTAACCGCCCGTCACGCCCGGGTCAGTGTCGCTGCCCAGCCCGCCGGTCTCCGCCCGCTCGGTCGGGGCCCTGCCCGCCGCCATGCGTGCGGCGTTGCCTAACACTTCCCACACGTACTCCGGGGCCAGCCGCCGGTCGTTTGCGATCTCGTAGACGGGCTTCCCGTCCAGCGCATCGCGCACGATGTCGCCCTGGTCGCCCGGCAGCGTCTCGGCCAGGCCGGGCAGCTGCTCCAGCTGATCCACGAGTCGTTTCAGTTGTTCGTCGCTTGATGGCATCTCTTCCCCCCAACCTCTGATCCACTGCACCCTACAGTCCCAAGACCTTCGGCGCATCGACCTGGCGGTCGGTCACCGTGGTCGGAAGCTCCATGTGATACGCGCCCGAAGGCACCACCCCGCAGCCCCCGTATTTCGCCATGAGCCGCATCTGGACAAGCACGTCCTCGCCCGCGTGCTCGGCCGGCAGTTGCTTCCAAAACGAGTAGCCGCCCACTTCCCGCAGCTTCGCCGTGTCGTACAGCGCACACGCGCCCACCCACGCCACCTTGTACTTGCGCGGGTGGTCCGGGTCGATTCCCAGGCGCTGCTGGATGTGGTACATGTTCGCCGCGTTGTGCAGCCGCCAGCGCTCCCAACCGTGCCCCTCGGGGACGATGGTTTCGGGGCGCACCGGCCCCTCCCAAAACTCGATCGCCTGCTCGTGCGGACGGACATCGTCGACAAAGCTCAGCCCGATGACGGCGCTGCCGACAAACCCGATGCCCTCCTCCCGGATGGCCGCTAACAGGTTGCGGATCAGCCACGGCTCGAGGATCAGGTCGTCGTCGAGAAACAGCGCGTACGGCGCGGTGACCTGGTCGAGCAGGAACTGCCGCTGCTCGGCCATGCCACGCCGCGGCAGGTGTTTGACCACTCGCACCTCGTTGCCATGTGCCTCCAACACCCGCACGGCCGCCCGCACCTCGCCCACATCGGCCGCGTCCAGCTCCTCGGTCTGGTCCGAGACAATGACGCGAAAATCGGTAAACGTCTGGCCGCACAGGCTGGTCAGCGTGATGGCCAGGGCCGGCGCCCGGTTGAACGTCGGAATCAGGACATCGACCGTCCGCCGCCTGGACTCGGACCCCTCCGCATTTACTGCCGCGGTCATCGTGCCTCCAGCCCTTGCTCGGCGGCCACCGTCGCTCCTGTCGCAGCCGGGGCAGCCGCTTCCCCCAGCGTAGGGCTCCCGTCCTCGCGGCGGTCGATCTCCGTGCCCCGGGCCGCGTGCAGAAACGGGAGCGCGGCCTCGACAATGCGGTCCGGCGCCACCAACCGCAAACAGTTGTTGTGCACCAGCGGACACGTGCTCTTGTAGCAAAACTTGCACGGCACGTCGTGGAACAAGACCTTGCTTGGGGTCAGCCACGGCGTGTGCTGTGGGTTCGTCAAGGCATAGAGCACGACCACCGGCGTCCCCAGCCCTGCGGCCATGTGCACGGGCCCCGTGTTGTTCGAGATCAGCAGCGGGGCAAGCTGTAACAGGGCCGCCATCTCTTCGATGTCGAGCAGGCCCGCCAGGTCGACCACCCGGGCCTGAGGCGACGCGCCTTCCGCCTCGAGCAGCGCCCGGAGATGCTCGACCAGCTCGATCTCGTCCCGCGACCCGGTCAGTACCACCTGCGCGCCCGCCTCGTGCATCAGCCGGCGAACCGCGACGGCGAACTGCTCGGGCAGATAGCGCCGGGAAGCCGCGGTCGCGCCGGGATGGAGCACCAGCCAGGGCTTGCCGAAGTCCAGCCCCGCGGCCCTGAGCAGGCCCACCACTTTTTCCGACGCAGCCGCGGGAGGATGAACCGAGATGTGCTCGTCCGCAGGCCGCGCGCCCACGGTCGCCACCAGGTCAAGCTGCCGCCGCACCTCGTGTCGAAGATCCTGCTCGGGCTCGACGTCCTTCACCCAGTTCGTCAGCAGTTGATACGGGTTTTCGCGGCAGTGCGCCAGGCGCAGCGGAATCTCGGCGAGGTAAACAGGAACGCGGCCGGCAGTGGGTTCTGGCTGAAGACCGTGAAGATGACGGCCGCGTCGAAGCTGCGGCGGCGCAGCTGCTCGGCCATGGCATACTCTGCCAGCGGCCCGACGCCCCCGGCGCTGCTGTGCTTCATCCACGGCGCCTCGTAGACGATGACCTCGTCGATCTCGGGCGCCAGCCGGGCCGCCGCCGCGCCCCGGACGGCGACGTCAACAGCGTGATGCGCCGGCCGGGCGCCCCGACGCTCGGGGTGCTTCCTTAAGCGCCCGGATCGCGGGCGTGGTCATCAGGACGTCGCCGAGGCTGTCCAGGCGGACACACAACACATTCCGGGCCTCATCCCAGCCCGGGGGCGCCCGGCGCCGGCAGTGCTGAGGCTTCCCATCGTCACACCCTCGCTAGCCGTCAACGGAAGCCGCCTCGCCCTGTTTCGCGCGGATTTCGGGCGTCAGCTCGATCGGGAACGAGTAGGACTCCTGGGTTCGTGCATCGTGGAGGATGCGGCTGATCATCCCGGTCGTCGAACGGTTCTCGATATACGGCAGAATCTGCACCGAGCCGCCGTACGCCTCGACCACCGCTGCCTCGGGCAGCGTCTCCGGGTGTAGTCGCCGCCCTTGACGAAGATGTCGGGTTGCAGGATTTCCAGCAGCCCGGCCGGCGTCTGCTCGTCGAACGAGATCAGGAAGTCGACGCTGCTCAGGCCGGCCAGCACCTGCAGCCGGTCCTCCAGCCCGTTGATCGGTCGGGTCGGACCCTTAAGCCGCTGGACGCTTTCGTCCGTGTTCACCGCCACCACCAGCACGTCGCCCAGGGCCTTGGCCTGGTTGAGATACGTGATGTGGCCGCGGTGCAGGATGTCGAAGCACCCGTTGGTAAACACGACCCGGCGGCACCCGGTCCGCTCCTGCGCCAGCCGTTCGGCCAGCCGGTGTGCGTCGGCGTAGTATTTGTCGCCGCCCAGGAAGAACGACTTTAGCTCGTCGACCGTGCAGGTGGTGGTGCCGGGCTTGGAGACCACGATACGGGCAGCGGCCTGTGCAATCTCCGCCGCATCCTCGGTCCCTGCGCCGGCCAGCAGCGACAGCGCGAGCGCGCTCACGAACGTATCGCCCGCGCCGGCCGCCTTCGAGTCCGGCTGCGCATCCGAGTAGGTGCGGTACGGCGCGTTGCCCCGTTCACACACCAGCGCGCCCTCGGTGTCCAGCGTAATCGCCGCAATCTGCGCGCCCGTCATTTCGAGCATCCGGTCGGCGTGCGGTGCGATCTGTTCGGCCCGCGCACACGCGCCTTCCAGCTTGGGCAGGCCCAGCAGCTTGACCGCTTCGCCGTAGTTCGGCTTGACCGCGGTCACGCCGAGCGCCTGGTAGCGCGTCAGGTTCCTGGCGTCCACCGTCATGATCTTCGGATACCACGCCTGGAGGTCTTCCAACGCTTCCAGCACCCGCGGCGTCAGCACGCCATAACCGTAGTCCGAGACGATCACCCCGTCCACGTCCGGGAAGAGCTGTCCCAGCCGCTCGATGAGGGTCGCCTCGCTCTCCGCATTGATCGGGCCCGTGTCGCCCTGGTCGAAGCGCACGAGCATCTGCCCCCCCGCCGACACCCGCCGCTTGGCCAGGGTGCGCCGGCCGTGTTCGACCACCACGTGCTGGGTGTCGACCCCACGCGCCTCGAGCACGCTGTGCAGCAGGTGTCCGTCCTCGTCGTCGCCCGCGACGGAAAGGAATGTGACCCGGCCGCCCAGGGTTGCCACGTTCACGGCCGTGTTAGCCGCGCCGCCGCCCGCGTCCTTGCGGTCGGTCACCGTCACCACCGGCACCGGCGCCTCGCGTGACAGCCGGTCCGTATAGCCGTCCAGATAACTATCCAACATCGCCTCGCCGATCACCAGTACGTGCAAATTGGCGAACCGATGCGTCAGGTCCAGTATCCCCGCATTCATACTATCTTCCTTTTGAACCCGAAATGGAACGCAGATTGAACTGATGCAACTGATGAACCGGATCCTTGCTTTTTGGATCAGGCGCACCCGCCCGGTCAGTCAAATCAGCGTCCCATCTCGCTCACACCTTCACGCCCTCTACGAGCAAAATCCGTTCGGCAGCGGCCCCCAGGTCGGGGGCGACGAAATCCGGCCGCCGCTCCGCGCTCAGCTCCCACTCCGTCTCATTGCCGTTGTCCAGCAGAATCGTCCGGCAGCCTGCCCGGCGGCCGGCCTCGACATCATTCAGGATGTCCCCGATCAGCCACGACCGCTGCAGGTCGACGCCGTGCTCGCGGGCCGCTGCCAGAATCATCCCCGGCGCCGGCTTGCGACAAGCACATGCAATGGCGTACTCGGGAACGCTGCCCTCGGGATGGTGCGGGCAGGTGTAGAAGCCATCCAGCCGCACATCCCACTCTGCCAGCAGCGCATCCAGCCGCTCGGCTACGCGGGCCAGCGCCGCCTCAGGGAACAGCCCCCGCGCGACGCCCGACTGGTTCGACACGACGATCAGCTTGAAGCCGGCATCCCGCAGGCTGCGCAGCGCCTCGCCTGCGCCGGGCGTCAGCCGGATCAGCGCAGGGTCGACGTTGAACGGCACATCCTCGATCAGCGTCCCGTCCTTGTCGAGAAACACCGCGGGTGCACGTTCAACACAAGGACACAAAGACGCGAGGACTTTCCGAGTATTCTCTGCGGTGCCCTGGGCCATGGTGCCTTTGTGCCTTTGTGTTATTTGCTCGCTCACGGCCAGCTGGTCTCCCGCATGGGGAGAACCATGATCTCGGAGATCACGGTCTCTTCGGGCTGCGTGAGCACGAAGCGCACCGTCGCGGCTACGTTCTTCGGATCCTGCAGGTTGTTCACGTCAATGTCGGGGAAGCGGTCGAGCAGGAACGCCGTCTTCATGCCCCCTGCGATCACTGCGGTCACCTTGATGTTCGCCGGGCGGCCTTCGGCATGGAGCGCATAGGACAGCCCCAGCAGGCCCCACTTGCTCGCATGGTAGACCGAGGCGTTAGGCCACGCCCGCTTGGCTGCGGTCGACACGATGTTGACCATCTGGCCGCGGCCCTGCTGCTTGAAATGCGGGAAACCGTACTTGGCCATCAGGAACGGGCCGCGCAGGTTCACGTCCATGACCAGGTCCCAGTCCTTCGTTTCCAGTTCGTCCACGGGCAGCGTAACGTCGGTGCCCGCGTTGTTCACGATCACGTCCAGCTTGCCGTGCTTCTCGACGATCTGCGCCAGCGCGGCCTTCACGCTGCCCTCGTCGGTCACGTCCAGCCGCACGGCCTCGGCTTGTTGTCCCTGGCCGCAAAGGTCATCAACGACCTTCTGCGCCAACTCCGTGCGGATATCGCCCACGATCACGGTCGCGCCCGCCTCGGCCAGCACCCGGCTAATCTGTTCACCCAGCCCGCGCCCGCCGCCCGTCACCACGACGACCTTACCCTGAATCCCTTCCATCTCTTCCTCCCACCATCTGCTCTTCTACGTAGCGGCACACAGCGTTGCTCGTGCGCCGCCACGTAGAACACTAAACCTTTGAAAATACGTCCCAGGTCAACGGCACGCCCGCGGCCGGCAGGGCCATCATACGCTCGTCGATCAACTCGCAGATGAGATGCAGCGCCACAATGTGCACTTCCTGGATGCGCGGGGTGTTCGAGCTTGGCGCAACGATCGAGATGTCGCTCAACTCGAGCAGCTCCCCGCCGTTGCCGCCCGTCAGGCTGATACACGTCAGCCCCTGCCGCCGCGCCGCGTCGAATGCTTCGATGACATTCCGCGAGCGCCCGCTCGTGCTGATACCGATCAGGACGTCGCCCGGCCGGCCCAGCGCCTGCACCTGCCGCGCAAACACCTTCTCGAACGACACGTCATTGCCCCACGCCGTGACCACGGCGCTGTCAGCAGTCAGTGAAATGGCAGGCAGGCCCGGACGGTCGTGGTATTTGAAGCGCCCGACGAGCTCGCCCACCAGATGCTGCGCATCCGCCGCGCTGCCGCCGTTCCCGCACACCAGCACCTTGCCCCCCGACTCGAACGCATTCGTGATGGCCTGTGCGGCTTCCACGACGGTGTTCCGCAGCAGCTTGCCCGCCTGCAGCATCACCTCGCTCGCGGTCGCAAACGCCTCGTCGACGAGCGCATAGTGGTCGACCTCGTGTTGCAGGCCCGGCTGGCGCGAACCGTCGGCCCAGCGGCTGGACCACTGCTCGCTCAGCACCTGCTCGTACATCGCGGCCATGGCGCCGGCCACCCGCTGCCACGTGAACAGGTCGTTGGCCCGGCGGATCGCCTGCTGGCGCAAGACCGTCATCACCTTCGGGTGACGGAACATGAACGCGAGGCGCTCGGCCACCGCATCCGCATCCCGAGGCGGCACCAGGTAGCCCGACTCGCCGTCGCGCACCGAGAACTTGATCCCGCCCACGTTCGCGCCGATCACCGGGCGTGCCGGAAGCCATCGCCTCCAGCGGCGTAATTCCGAACGGCTCGTACCACGGCGTGCTGATGAACACATCCGCCGCAGCGTAGTAGTAGCGCAGCTCTTCCCGGCGCCGGGCGCCGGTGAAAATGACGCGGTCGGCCACGCCCTCGCTCTCCGCGATCGCCATGAGCCGGCCTATCTCCGGCGTCACCTTCGGATCGGGGTCGCGCGACTCGCCGCCGACGATGATCAGCTTCGCCCGGACGCCGTGCTCACGGACCAGCTTCGCAAAGCCCAGCAGCGCCGTGTCCACGCCCTTGCGCGGCACCATGCGGCCCAACTGCAGGACCACCCGCTCGTCCTTGGCCAGCTTCAAGCCCAGCTTTCGCCGCGCCCGGACCTTGTCCATCGGCCAGAACTCCGTGGGGTCAAACCCCGCCGGGACGATCGTCAGCCGCTCGACGTCCGCGTCGTACAGCCGGATCAGGTCTTCCTCGTCCTGCGGGCACTCTGCCACGACCTGGTCGGCCTCATGCACGATCCGGTCTTCGATGCGGAACCGCTGGTCAGAGAAGCCATCGGCCTCACCCTGGTGCAGCCGCCGCACCTTGCCCAGCGCGTGGAAGGTGATCACGAAGGGGATGCCCGTCGCGCGCTTGATGTCCGCGGCCACCAGGCCCGACATGAAGAAGTGTGCGTGAATCAGGTCGTAGACGTGCGTCACGCCGCGGTCTTCTTGCCGGCGGAAGAACTGCAGCATCCATTCGCGGAATTCGTCCATCAGCGGCAGCATGTCTTCCTTGCGAACGAAGCTGGCCGGCCCCGCCTCCACGTGGATGATCCGCACCCGGTCGATCCAGTTCACGATCTCCGGCAGGTCGCGGCGGTCGCGGCGGGTGAAGACGTCCACCTCGTAGCCCAACGCGGCCAGGTGCTTCGCCAACTGCGCCACGTATACGTTCTGCCCGCCCCCGTCGGTGCCGCCCAGGTTCCCCAAAGGCGAGGCATGCTCGCTGATAAATGCGATCCTTCGCGTCATCGCTGATACTCCTTATATGCCGCGGGAGTGCTCGGGGAACCGGGTTTCGTCGAGAAAGCCGGTTCTTTTGCCCCTGCAGCCCCGGTGGCAACCCCGGCCCATGTCCGCCGGCCGGCCACAAACTCGAACGCGCTGCTCCAATCGCGCACGAATCGCTCGATGCCGAAACGCTCGCGCGCGATGTGCCGCGCTCCCTTGCTCAATTCGGCCGCCTCGCTCGGATCGTCGAGGAGCCGCTGCATGTGGTCTACCAGTGTGTCCACATTTGTGTCCACATAACCATTAATGCCGTTTCTCACGGCAGTCACCATCTCGGTCGTCGCCAGCCCGATGATGGGCATTCCCAGCATCATGGCCTCGCACACCGCAAGCCCCAGGCTGGTGTAGCGGATCGGGTTGAAGAAGAAGCGATAGCGCGTCTCCATCTTCCACAGGTCCTGGAGCGGAATGGCCCCCAGCCCGCCGAGTTCGGCCGACTCCATGCCCGCCAGGTCCAGCGGAATCTGCTCGCGCACGTTCTCGAACACGTCCAGCCCCAGCCGGCGGCCGCGTTTCTTCAGCCCGTTGACCACCACCATGCCGCGCTCGAGCTCGCCGGTCCACCGCAGGTTGTCTGGAACGATCACGCCGTGGTCGATGACGATCGTCGGCGTGCGTCCTCCCGAGGGGAGGGTGTTGTCCCACATCAGGTTGTTGAAATGGGTCACATGGACGAGCAGCACGTTCGGGTCGTCGACGATGTGGCGGGTGTTGGTGGGCGCATCCTGGGGCGCATGCCGCGGCGGGTCGTGCTCCAGGTAAATCCGGGGCAGGTCGCGCTGTTCGTCCGAGAGGATCTCATACTGGTCCACCTCGTAGTTCTTGCGCGACTGGAAGAGGATCACGTCGAACTTCTGGTTCCTGACTTCCTCGGCAGGCACATCGAACATATTATCCGGCCAGGCGAAATCCCCGGCCCGGCCGCCATACCCCTCAGGTCGAGGCGCCCCGGCGGGCTGTCCTGGCTTTACGGGCAGATAGAACTCGTGCTGGCGGTTCTGCACCAGGTAGTACAGGTAGCTGCCGTGCACGTGCCACGTTAAAATCTTCATCCATCACTCCTCACACATCCGATACAACACACTTGCCAACTCAACCGCAGGCGCTCCTCACCGAGCACCGGTCATTTCGTTTCGCTTCGCCCAACGCACATCGCTAAGTGGCGATCAGTGCCTCCCCGCGCATGGACCGCCCGCCGGGCCCGGCCCGCTCGAGCAGATCGAGTGCTGCGGCCACCACGCTGGCCGGCTCGAAATCCAGGCACTCCATGTTATACGGACACTGAAACTGGAAGCACGGCGAGCACGCCGTCTCGCGGCGCAGCAGGGTGGCGGGCGCCGAGCGCGGGCGCCACTGGCTCTCCCACTCGGTGCCCGAGTACATGATCACCATCGGCCGGCCCAGCGCGTCGGCCATGTGCAGCGGTCCCGAGTTATTCGCGATGACCAGGGCGGCCCGGTCGATCACGGCCGCCAGTTCGGGCACGCCCGTGCGGCCCGCCAGCGAGACGAGCCGGCGCGCGCCCCCGGCGCTCAGCATCGGCGCGACCAGGTCCGCCTCGCGCTCGCTGCCCAGCAGCACCACGGTGAGCGGTTGGCCCGTGGCCGGGTGCCCGAGGCCCGCCAGGCTATGGGCAACCGCCCCGTACCGCGCCGGGTCATACCGCCGCGACGCCGCGCTGGCCCCGGGCGCCAGCGCCACGAACGCGTCGCCCGGCAGTCACCCCCACCGAAGCCAACAGGGCGCCGGCTCTCGCCTGCGCGTCGTGCGGGATGCGCACCTCGAGATCCGCGCCGGCCGGCTCAAAGCCCGCGCTCGCCAGCAGGTGCAGGTTGCGGTCCACCTGGTGCGCGTCGTCGGGCAGCGGCCGCACCCACTGGGTCACCACCCCGCCCGCAAACTCCTTGGATTGCGCGATGCGGAGCGGCACGCCCGCCAGGTAACAGGCGTACGCCGGCGGATAGGGTGACTGGGTGAAGCTCGTGAAGATGATGGCGGCATCGAACCCGCCCGTGCGGATTTCGTCCACCAGCGCCAGTTCCCTCTCGGGATGCAAGCCCCAGGCGCCCGAAATGTCCTGCCAGAGCACCCGTTGCACCATGAGGTCATCCACCCACGGCAGGAGCGACGCGGCCTGGCTTCCGCCGGGGGTCGCCATGAGCGTGATGGATGCGCGGGGCAAGTTCGCCCGGATGGTCCGCAGGGCAGGGCCCAGCATGATCACGTCGCCGATGTTGTCCAGACGAACGACCAGGATTCGGCGGGCATCCCGCCAGGCGGCCTCAAGGATGGGACGTGAGGACACGGGCTGCCGCCTCCACCTTCTGCACGCCGGGCGCGCTCGCCGCCGTCTTTCGCCTTGCCCCGCCGCCCTGCTTGGGTCGGCGCTCGATCAACGCGTAGGCCTCGCGCAAGATCGCATCCGGCCCGATCTCTTCCGCTGACGCGTGTTCGGCAGGCGCGCCAGCACCCGACGACCCGGTGCAGCTCCCGGTCGAGCGGCGCCCAGCGCCGGGGATCCGAGGCGATAAAGACGATCACGCTTGGCACGCCCAGGGCCGCGGCCAGGTGCGAGACGCCGGTGTCGTTGCTGACCAGCAGGCTCGCACGGCTTAGACAGTGCAGCCATCGCGCCCAGGTTGGTCCGGCCGGCCAGGTTCACGCGCCCGGTAGCGCATGCGGCGTGCCACTTCCGCGGCGACCGGCGCCTCGTCAGGCGTGCCCGTGAGGACGACCGCGTACCCGTCGCGCGCCAGGTAGTCGGCCACGGCGGCAAAGCCCTCGGGCGACCAGCGCCGAGCCGGCTCGGATGCGCCGGGGTGCAGCGCCACAAACGGGCGGTCGATCACCTCGCCCAGTTCCGGCACGGCCCGCATCGCCGCCCGGTCTGCGTCGAGCAGCGGGAACTCCAACTCCTCGCCCTGATCCGGCACGCCGAGATGCGCCAGCAAGCGCAGCCAGCGCCGCACCTCGTGGTCCGACTCGTCGAGCGGCAGGAAACGGGCGGTGTCTGGGCAGTAGGCGCCAACGCCGTTGGCGGCGCGGGCAAAGTACCCCGCATTCGCCCGGGCCCCCAGCATGACGGTAAAGGGGTTCATCAGCGAACCGTTGCCGTGCATCTGGATCGCCAGGTCGAACCCCCGCGCTTGCGCATCGGCGAAAAAGCCCGGCAGGCGCGCCACGTCGACCGTCTCTTCGGGAATGCCGGGAAAACCGGGAAACGGCAGGATTTCGTCCACGTAGTGGCTGAAGCGCGATACGAGGGGCTGTGAGGCCGCCAGGGCCAGAAGGGTGATCTGGGACTGGGGTAAGTGCGCACGCAGCGCGCGCAAGGCGGGAACGACGCAGAGGAAATCGCCCAGTCCCTTCAACGCGCGCACGACTACAACTCGATCCAACTCCAACCCACTCATGTCTCACCCGTCAATACAAGATTCCGAGAAGGTCCAGGTCAACTCTTGTTCACGCAACTACCCTTCTCGTAGTGCTATTTGTGCACTCTGACGAATGGTACAATTAAAATACTGGGAATTCATTAGGCGAGTGCACAAGTTGCATGATCGGCGCGAGTGCGCCGCTTGTGCAATTGCACAGGGACGGGGAAGCTATCCTACAAAGTTGATTCGGAATTAAGGGAGCGAATAAGGAGCGCCAGCCGGATTTGGACCGCGTCGTCGAAACGGCGGGGATCGAGGCCGGTCAGCGCGGCGATCTTGTCGAGCCGGTAGCTGAGCGTGTTACGGTGAATCGCCAGGTCGCTTGCTGTGGCCGAGGGTGAGCAGTTGGCGGCGAAGAAGGTGGAAAGCGTGTGCAGCAGCTCGGGCTCGTGGTCCAGCGGACCGAGCAGGTACTGCGCCAGCTCATGCTTCGTGCGATCGTCCGAGATGCCGACGAAACCGGCCACGCCCATCTCGTCGAGGCAGTGCACCCGGTTATGTCCGCGGATGCGCCGGCCCAGGGTCAGCGCAGCCCGCGCGTCCCGGTAGGAGTGCCCCAGGCCGCGCAGGCCCGGGTGATAGCGGCCGATCGCAATGCTGACCGAGCCGCCCGTGTCGTTCCGCAGCCGCGCCAGCAGCGCATTTGCCGCCCGCTTCAGCGCCGCCAGGTTGGCCCACGACCCGTTGATGTCGTCGCCGGCGCCTTCGCCCGACACCCAGGGGGTCAGGTTCTTCGTGTTGGTGGCCTTGAGCACCGCCACTGTCCCTTCGCCGATGTACGCACAGATCGTCTCGTTGGACAGGTGGAAGAAACTGACGATGCTGCTGATGATAAACTGCGCCTGCCGCTGCACCCGCGCCGCCTGCATCCCGCCCGAGTCGCCCTGTGGGTTGCCGGAGCCGCCGTTTCGTCCGTTCCCGTTGCCAAACAGGTAGTCGGACGCGTCGATCAGCACCACCGCCCGCGGCGGCGTGAGATCCATGCCCAGGAAGCGGGCCTGGGTCAGGATTTGCTCCTCGTCCTGGATGCGACCGTGCAGCAGGTCGAAGATCAGCTTGTTCTTGACTTCGTGCTGGTTCGGCAGCCGGTCGATGACGGCCATCTCGTTGATAATCATCTCGACCAACGCCTGCGCGACCCTCGGCGAAACCGGCTCGACGTCCTCGGACTGGCCGACAACTACTTCGCCCGACTGGTCGCCCACCTTGAACGGCACCCGGAGGTACGCGCCCATGGCCTCGCCACTCAACTGCCCGGCCACCGCACGCGGCAAATCGGGCCCGCTCGTCGCCACGGTCCCGCCGCTCTCACTCATCACAAAAACCGGCGCACGCAGAAGCTCCGAGACCTTTTCGGTCACAGATTCTGCCATGCGCCGGAACTGTCCGTCCACGTGCGTCCCTGCCATCTCGATACGACCTCAACCCACTGCCAATACACTTCACTTCCCGACTCTAAGGGTAGCCGCAAGAACAACCCACGTGCAGGTATCCCTCTTACAAAGACAGTTGCAGCTGGACGTTGGGCATACAATCGCCGCGAGCGCCGGGCAGCCGCCTTACAACAACTCCACCGGATCGACGTCGATGCGCCAGCCGCGCCCGACACTTACCCGGCGAATCAGCGCCGCGGGGTCGGCCGACCGCACCACTACCTGCCACCGGTACTCGCCGCGCTGCCGGGCGAAGAAACACGGCGCGGGACCGATCAGGTCGACGTCGGTCAGGCCCTGCGCGGCGATCTCCCCGCGCAGGGCGTCGGCGGCCGCCTGGGCTTCGGCCTGCGCCTTCGCCCGCTGGGTATGATAGAACACCACCCGGGCCAGCCGGCGCAGCGGCGGGTACATCTGCTGGCGGCGAAAGCCCATCTCCTCGCGGTAGAAACCCTCGTAATCGTGATTGCTCGCCGCGACCACCGCGTAGTGATCGGGATGGTAGGTCTGGACCACCACCTCGCCGCCCAGCGCACTGCGGCCCGCCCGGCCCGCCACCTGCGTCAGCAGCTGAAACGTCCGCTCGCTCGCCCGGAAATCCGGCAGAAAGAGCCCGATGTCGGCTGCCACGACGCCGACGAGGGTCACCAGCGGCAGATCTAGCCCCTTGGCGATCATCTGCGTCCCGATCAGGATATCGGCCTGATGCGCGACGAACTTGGCGAGGATCGCATCGTGGCTGCCCTTCGCACCCGTCACGTCCCGGTCCCAACGTAACGTCCGTGCCTTGGGGAACTCCAGCCTGACCGCCTCCTCGACCCGCTCCGTGCCTGCGCCGAAATAGCGAATGCGGTTGCTCCCGCATTTCGGGCAGAGCGCGGGAATCGGGTAGCGCCGGTTGCACTGGTGACACACCAGGTTCTCGTTAGCGGCGCTGGGCTGACTGGGGTCGCCGTGGTACGTGAGCGGCGCCGCGCACTTCGCGCAGACCGCGACATAACCACAGTCGCGGCAGAGCACGCAGGTGGCCGAGCCGCGGCGGTTAAGGTAGAGCATCGCCTGCTGTCCCGCGTCCAGCACCTGCCGCAGGCCCTCCGACAGCCGCCGGCTGAACATGCTCCGGTTTCCCACGCGCAACTCCTGGCGCATGTCCGTGACATGGACGATGGGCAGCTCGGACTTGATGCGCTGGGGCAAGGAGAGCAGGGTGATCTCATCCCCGCGCTTGGCCGCGTAATATGTCTCGAGGCTTGGCGTCGCGCTGCCCAGGATCACGGTGGCGGCGCACAGCCGGCCGACCGCCATCGCGACCGCCCGAGCGTGGTAGCGCGGGGTCCGCTCCTGCTTGTACGAGGGCTCGTGCTCCTCGTCCACCACGACGACGCCGAGCTTGCCGTAGGGCAGGAAGAGCGCCGAACGCGACCCGACGACGACCTGCGCCGCACCGTGACTCGTGCGGACCCTGCGCCAGACGTCGAAACGCTCGCCTTCGCCCAACTCGCTGTGCCACACCGTGACCTTGCCGGGAAAACGGGCCGCGAAGCGCCGGATCGTCTGGGGGGTCAGCGCGATTTCGGGCACGAGCACGACGGCCTGCTTGCCCTCGGCCAGGGCCCGCTCGATGGCGCGCAGGTAGATCTCGGTCTTACCGGAGCCGGTGACGCCATGGAGCAAGAACGGGCCGGCGGCCTCCTGCATGGCCTGCCACACCCGCAGCTGGTCCGCCGTGAGCACGGGCGGAGTATCCATCTGGAAGTCACGCCCGGCCAGCGGATCGCGCCACACCATCTCCTCGGCGATGCTGATCAGTCCCGCGGCTTCGAGGTCGCGCAACGTGTTCAGCGTCGCGTCCGTTTCGGCGTAGATCCTGCCGATCCAGACCGGCTCGCCCAGCGCCAGCAGGAGCTCGAGCACGGCCCGGTGCTTCCGCGTCCCGCGCAGCTCTTCCAGGGTCGCAGCCAACGCGTCGGGTGCCAGCGTCAGTTCCACGGTCGCGGGGTCAGCGCCACCGCTCCCCGGCCTTAACGTGACCCAACCCCGCTCGGCCAGCGTCTTGACCGTTGCGCGCTCGCACGGCGCGCCTGCCAGCAGCTCGGCCAGCGGCGCGGCCCGGCCCGCCGGCTGCCTGCCCAGCCAGCCGAGCGCGCTCGCCTGTTTCGACGCCCGCCCAAGCGTGAGCAGGGCCGGGCCGACCTCGTCCGGCTCGACCAGCAGTCGCACCTGGCGGTCGGTCTTCGGCCGGGGGGGCGGCGAGGGGAACTCCGCTTCCCGCGTCACGAGCCTCATCTCAATCAGCGGCTCGAGGTCGTCGCGCTGGGTCACCCGCTTGACGTCCTCCGTCAGCTCGCTCCAGTCGCCCGGTTTCTGGCCGATCCGGGCCAGCAAGGCAAGCTGCTTCTCGGTCAGCCCGCCCGGCGCGGGCGCCGCGGTGCGAACGAATACCGTCCGCCCGCGCTGCGACAGCCCGGCCGGCAGCATCAGGCGCAGTGATTCAATCAGGGGCGCGAGGGTTTGTTCGCTGATCCAGTACGCGAGGCTTAGTTGCGCGGGCGTGAGCACGGGCTGGGACCAGACGAGCGAGATCAGCTCCCGCGTCTGGAAATCGGGCGCGGCGTCGTGCACCCGCAGCACGATCCCCTGCACCCGCCGGCTGCGGAAGGGAATCCACGCGAGGTGACCGGGCGCGAGGCGGCCGGCCAGCGAGGGGGGCACTCCGTAGGTGAAGGTCTGGCTCGCCGCGTCCTCGCCGCCCACCATGGGGCCAGCGACCCCCACAGGGGTGTTAACGCAGACGTCGGCGTAAAGCATGGCAGAATCCCGGTCCCCGATGAGACGTCAAGGCGAAGCCTCTTAATCGGTTCAAGCGCCGTAAACCGCGGCGGCCATGTACCCGACGGTGTAACTCCCGGGGCGCTTGTCCCCGGTTACCTCGCCAGAGTTGGTGTACTGCAGAACATGCACGCCCTGGCCGCCCAGCCGCTGGCAGGTCTCCATGATCGCCAGCAGGCCGACCGCGCCGCACGCCTGCACCGCCTCGGTCCGCAAGGCAGCGCGCAGCCCGTCCACGTCAAAGGTGGATACCAGTTCGACCAGCCGCCTGTCCGTCACGACCACGTCCGCATAGTTCTCCATGTGGCTCAGGTCGGTGCTGCAAACCAGCAGCGTCTGCTCGTCGACCAACTCGGCCAGGGCCTGCGCCAAGAGAGTGATCCGCTGCGTCGCCTGCCTGCTTCCGATGTGTTCGCCGAGCATGACCGGCACAAGCGTGAAGGAGCCGAGCGCCACCTGCAGGAACGGCAGCTCGATCTCGAGCGAGTGCTCCTGGTCGCCCTGCACCCGCGTCAGGGGGATGCGCTGGCCCAGTTTGCCGACGAATTCCTCGTCCAGCGCCACAACGCCGAGCGGCGTGCTGTAGCCCCCCTCCGACGGGACCATGTAGGGGCCGGCCGGGCTGCCCGAGATCGGGCGGTGCAGCGGCCCCAGCAGAACTACCCGCCTGTATTCCGCGCCCTGCACCTGAGCGAACGCGCGGGCTGCCGTCGGGCCGGAATATGCATAACCCGCGTGGGGCGCGACGAGCCCGAGAACACGTCCGGGCAAGGGTGCTTTTGGGGCTGCGGCAAAGTATTGCTCGATGTCGCGGCGCAGTGTCGTGGGGTTTCCGGGATACCACCGGCCCGCAATGGCCGACGGCCGAATCGCTGGCATTGACTCCGCCATATATCCCCCTGAGCCCGAACACTCCCGGGCTTTACCCGGCCCAGCGCTGGGTGCCGGCCACGGTCAAGATCAGCAGAATGAGCAGCGCCGCCGCCAGTGCGAGCCAACGTTGACGGTTCGTGCGGCTGTCGACAACACGCGGCGTGGGACCGGGTCCGTCATACGACCAGGCAACCCCGTACTGGGGAGCAAGAACGAGCCCCATCAAGAAGCCGGCTACCAGGCCGCCAAGGTGCGCGATGTAGTTGATGTTGGGGATGGTGAAGCCAAGCACCAGGTTGATCACCAGCAGGATCGCGACGTTCTTCAGCCGCTGCTGGCCAAATGCGCCGAAGAGTTGCCGGTTGCGCAAGAAAAAGGCCGCTTCGGCGCCGATCAGGCCGAAGATGGCGCCCGACGCGCCCACCGACGGTTCCGCTCCGCCCAGCACGTACCATGCCACGCTGCCGGCCAGGCCAGAAACGAGATAGACCACGGTGAACCAGAGCGAACCGTAGAGGCCCTCGATGTCGCGTCCCAACACGAACAGCGCATAGCAGTTGAAGGCCAGGTGGCTCAAGCTGGCGTGCAGGAGGGTCGCGGTGAACAGCTGCCAGTACCACCCGGCCGCGACGGCCTCGTTCCATTGCGCGCCGAACATGAAGACCAGGCGCTGCCCCGTGAGCTGGGTGATAATGAGGTCCGCGACGAAGACGGCCAGGACAACGCCCAACAGCACATAGGTCACGCGCGGCCGGGCAATGGGCACTGCCAGGCCAGAGGACCGCCCGGCAGGCGCCGCCATATCGTCTTCCGGGCCGGGCTGGTTCGCGTTCATAGCGCCACCGGCTGCCAGTCAATGCGGCTCTTCTCGGCCTGCACAATCGCGATGACCCGGTCGACGGTTTCGTCCAACGCACACTCCCGATTGATGATGCGATACCGGAACTCGTGCGCCCTGCGGAGCTCGTTGCGGGCGGTCTCGATGCGCCGCTCGAGCTGCGACGGATCTTCCGTCTTGCGCCGGCGCAACCGTTCGATGAGCGCTTCCTCGGATTCGGCGGTCAGAAAGATCGTGACGGCTTCTGGCACCAGCTCCCGAATGGTCGCCGCGCCCTGGACGTCGATGCGCAGCATCACATCCTGGCCGCTAGCCAGTGCCGCCCGAATGCCTGCCTTTGGAATGCCCTTGTACTGCCCGTACACGAGCGCATGCTCCAACAGCTCGCCGCGCTCGATCAGGTCGTTAAACGTCGTTTCGGAGACGAAGTGATAGTCGACGCCGTCTACCTCGCCGGCCCGCCGGGGGCGAGTGGTCGCGGTCACCACGAAGAAACACGTATAGCCGCGCTCCTTCATGCGCTCGATCGTCGCGTCCTTCCCCACGCCCGACGGCCCCGATATCACGACGAGCAGGGGGCGCTGCGCATAGAGCGAGCTGTACCACGTGCGTGAAACGTCTTCGAGGCTGACTTGGCTTGCCTCTGTCCGGTGATCCGAATACGTCGGTTCACTCATGCCTTTCGGTCCCTCATGCTATAATCGGATGATAGCTTTTCCGGAGCGCTCGGGGCGCGCAATGCCGCGCCGAGCATTCTAGAGCCAGACACTGCGAGGACGCAATGCCGATTTACGAGTACACCTGCCAAGATTGCCAGCGCCGGGTCAGCCTCCTTTGGCGCTCATTTGCCGACGCCGAAGGCCGGGCGCCGGTCTGCCCGCGCTGCGGCGGCGCCAACCTCACCCGCCTGATCTCGCGCGTCGCCGTCGTCCGCTCCGAAGGGGGCCGGCTCGACGACCTGGCCGACGGCAGCGCCGACGGCGACCTGTCGGGCCTCGACGAAAACGACCCGAAGTCGCTGGCCCGATTCATGCGCAAAATGGCCGACGAGACCGGCGAGGATCTGGGCCCTGAATTCGAGGAAGTGGTCGGCCGGCTCGAAGCCGGCGAAGATCCGGAAAGCATCGAAGACTCGATGCCGGACCTCGGCTCGACGCCCTCGAGCGACGACTTCGGCGTGATGTAAGGGCTTGTGCGCGAGGGGGCTGAGCCCACTCACCTATTAAAGTTGCACGAACTGCTCGACGTTGAGCACGAAAAGCACCGCGCCGCCTACGCTGACCTCGATCGGTTCCGCCATTTCCAAACCCGGTCCCTCCAGCGTCGGGAGGGGGGATACCCACTGGGTGCGCCTGCGGCAGACCTGGCGGACGATATCGGCCGCCTGGGTCAGCTTCTGGTCGTCGGTGCCCAGGAAGAGCGTCGTGTTGCCTTCGCGCAGGAAGCCCCCCGTCGTGCTAATGACCGTGGCCCGGAACCCTGCTTTCGTTAGCCGGTCCAGCACGTCGCGAGAATCATCGCTGCTGACGATCGCTATGATGAGCTTCATGGGTGGCATCCTCCTTACGTGTCGGGCAATAGCAAGTGACAACTAAGAAACCGGGTTTTTCGAAAACCGCAGTTCTAGCCGGCAAGTAACCCCTGGACGCGCATGCGAATCGCCTGCTGCACCTTCACCACCGGCTGCGTCGCATCCACGACCAACCAACGCTCACCCGCCTCACTCGCCAGCGCCAGATACCCCGCCCGCACCCGCTCGTGAAATTCCCGCTCTTCGCGCTCCATTCGATTCCACTCGACCGCAGCGCCGCCCCGCTTGCGTAGCAAGCCCTCTGCGACGGGCAGATCCAGGCAAATGGTCAGGTCAGGCATCAAGCCGCCCGTCGCAAATGCCGTGATCATGCGCAGCGACGCAAGATCGAGTCCCCGGCCGTAGCCCTGGTAAGCAAAAGTGGAGTCGGCAAAACGGTCGGACAGCACCACGCCCCCCCGCTCGAGGTGGGGCCGGATCACCTCGCCCACCAACTGCGCGCGTGCCGCCGAGAATAACAGGATCTCGGCCTCCGGCCGCATCTCGGTGTGCTCCGGCTCCAGGAGCACCGCGCGAATCGCATTGCCGATGCGGGTGCCCCCCGGCTCGCGCGTGGTGAGCACGTCGCAGCCACGCTCCACCAGCCATTCTGCCAGCAGGCGGATTTGCGTGGTCTTGCCCCCACCCTCGGGCCCCTCGAACGTTACGAACACTGCCGCCCCTGCCTGTCGAGAAACGTGGTTTCGAAAGAAACCGGGCCTCCCACGGCGTCTTCAAAGCCCGAAACGGATCGCAAACGAGCGATGGAATGGGACACTGATTCAACTGATTGAACTGATCTGCACTGTCCTTCGGGCAAATCGTGATAATCAGTCCGATGCGTTCAATCAGCGTCCCATTTTCAGATCAGTTTAGCTCTGGAAAATCCGCACACGACGCCGGGGCTCCGAGCCGTAGCTGTGCGAAACCAGGTTCGCCGAGCGCGCCATTTCGTGCTGCATGCGCCTGATCTCGGGACCCGCCGGCGGCAGCTCCTCGGAACCCGAACCGCCGAGCACCCGGCGGATAGCTTCCTGGGTTTCCGAGACGGCCTTCTCCATCGGGTCTTCCAACTGCACTGGCACGCCGAAGATGTCGCCCAGGATCGACTCCATCTGGTTAATCGTGTTCGAGCGCAGAACGTAGACCGGGACGCGCCGCCGCTCCGCTTCGGTAATCGGCTGCGGGTGCTTCCGGTAGTAGTTCTTCAACGTCACCACTGCATTGGCGTGTTCGAGGTCGTCGACCACGCTGACGGGCACGCCCAGATTCTGCGACGCCTGGATCAGCCGGCCCCGGCCAACGCCGTACGGGTAAACCCGCAGCGTGTTGTGCTGCTGCCGTGAAGTTACGGCTGCGGGCGCGGCACTTTCAAAGTCGCTCGTGTCACGGAAGCCGTTCGTCTGCACGCCGCGGGCTGCCCCGCGGCCCGCGCATCCCGTCGCCGCCGCCGGCCCACTCCGTGTGTTTCTCGAAGGGCAGGCGTCCCATGGCGCCGCCATCCGAGCCCGCCCTGGCGGCCGCCCCGCGGCTCGATTGTCGGAACGGGCGCCTTCTCGATATGCAGCTGCCCCCCATCGTCGACGAAACGAATCTCGGGCTGGGGTGTGCGGCCTCGCAAGAGCGCGTCGACCGCGGCCGCGACGCTGTGATGCACCGCCATCCGCTGGCGGTCCTGCAGCTCGATCAGCACGTCAAAGGTGGGGGGCGCCCGGCGCTCCAGAACGGCCTTCTGCGTGCCGCGGCGCCGCGCCTCTTCGTCGCTCAGCGTAACGCTCTCGATCCCACCCACCAGGTCCGACAGGGTGGGGTTGATCAGCAGGTTTTCGAGGCTGTTGCCATGGGCCGTGCCGACCAGTTGCACACCACGCTCGGCGATCGTACGGGCCGCCGCAGCTTCCTGCTCGCGCCCGATTTCGTCGATCACGATGACCTGCGGCATGTGGTTTTCGACCGCCTCGATCATCACCTCGTGCTGCAGCGCCGGATCGGCCACCTGCATGCGCCGGGCGCGCCCGATGGCGGGATGCGGGATGTCGCCGTCGCCGCCGATCTCGTTCGACGTGTCGACGACCACAACCCGGCGCTTCTCGCTCAGGATGCGCGCGGCCTCGCGCAAGAGCGTGGTCTTGCCCACGCCCGGCCGGCCCAGCAGCAGGATGCTCTGGCCCGACTTCACGATATCTTCGACAATATCGATCACGCCGTACACGGCGCGGCCGACCCGGCACGTCAGGCCGATGACATTCCCCTGCCGGTTACGGATCGCCGAAATCCGGTGCAGGGTGCGTTCGATGCCTGCCCGGTTGTCGCCGGTGAACTCGCTGATACGCGAGATCACGTAATCCAGGTCTTCCTGGCTGATTTCCCGTTCGCTGAGGGCGAGCTCGTGATCGACGAAACGCGGCCTCGGGCACACGTCCGAGGTCCATGATGATCTCGAGCAGGTCGTCGCCTTGATTGGCTGCGCGCAGGGCTCTTTCAATCTGCGGAGGCAGCACATGCAGCAGCGCATCGAGGTCGTCGGTAATCTTTCTCTGTTCCATACTTCTCTCAGAATCCTCGGGCTACGGCGTACGACGCCGCGGCCGGCCACTCAACGGCCCAACCACCGGCAGCCGGTGGTGCGGAGATGCCGTGGAGTGCACGCCCATCTCACGCGCCAGCTCGCGCACTGCGGTTGGGACAGGCTCGGCGACACGGACAACAGCTGTCGTGTGCTTCACAAACCGGGCCCGTTCCATGAGCGGCGCAAAGCCAAAACTGACTAACCCGCCGCTCAAATTCAAGTCGTAATCCCGCACCGTCACGTAGACTGGGCTCTGCCGGCCGTTCTGGAACGGCGCCGGCTTATCCAGGCTGCGCAAACCCTGCTCGATAAGCAAACGAACTTCCCGGGCGGAAAGTTCACCCGCGCCCAGCACCCGCAGCCAATGCCCGGCCCGCCCGCGGTGCACCTGGACCGCGCCGCGCACCTCGCCGGCCGGCTCGAGCACCCACCCCTGCCAATCGTCCGGCTCCCACCAGGAGAGCAGGGGCGACCCGGGGTCGGGGCCGGCCGCGCCGCCCGACAACGCCCCCTCGGCCTGCTGCACCAGCCGGGGCGTGCTCCGGCTGTACAGCCGCTGCAGCGCCCAGCTATCGCGGGATGCTGCGACCGGATCCCGTAACTGCGTATCTCCTGGCCCGATGGTCCCGCTTTGGGCACGGTAGCCAGCCGGTAGATCGTCTCGCGCGTATATAGACAGAAACCAGCCTGCTTGAGGCTGGTTTGTTCGTAACAACCTTCGGGCGTACTCGCGTAGATGCGCTGCAGGCCGTGCGTAGACGCGGCCAACGAACAGTGCGCCAGCAGCCGGCTCCAGACTCCCTCGGCAGACCGGACCACGCCCGGCGCCTCCCGGGCCGTGCCATCACCGCCTTCGAGGTAGGCGTCTGACATGACCGCAGGAGCAACATGCAGCAAGTCAGCCTCAGGGCGGCTCGCGCGCTTCAACAGCTGAGCAAACCCCTGCAAGTGCTCGCCTTGCCGTGGCATGGCCTCATCCAGCACGAACGTAGCAACGCCAACGCCGGCCCAGGGCCACGGCGCGGTCAGCGCCGTCCACAAAGGCTCGTGCGGGTGCGTCAACATGTGCTCGACGGCCAGGGTCATCCCGCAGCGCTGCAGGCGGCGCACCAGCCAGATGTCGTTCAAACCGAACGGACGGATCACGAAAAGCTATCTCTCCCTACACGACCGCCCAACTTCGCGCGATACGATCACCATCCCCAGAGCCATTCTACCACAACGGGTAGTCCTGACAAGTGATCTCAGACTCAGATTGCGGGGCCGCGGTCTTGGAGAAACAAAACCCCCGGCGCTGGGCCGGGGGTCAAGTGGGGCGCTGGTGAACTCGCGCCCGAGGGGCGACTTACGCAGGCGTCACTGAGACGGCCTGGGGACCCTTCGGCGTATCTTCGACGATAAACCGAACCCGTTCGCCGGCGTCGAGGTTGCGGAAACCCTCGCCCAGGATGTTGGAATAATGAACGAAGACGTCCTTATCGCCACCATCCGGCGAGATGAAACCGTAGCCCTTGCTCCGGCTGAACCACTTGACAACACCCGTGCTCTCCATTAGAAAGTGCCTCCTTGGAGTAAAAGAAAACTTGTGGCCGTGACCCGCCTCCTTGCGATCCGGCAGGGGAGCGCCTCTGTGCCCATTTAAGCAAAAGCCACCGGGGCAGACGTACGCACCGGTGACTGGTGACCATCCTACTCCCTGACAGACTGCCGGAAAACCCTCACGGCTGGGACAATCCTACCACTCGTAACCCCAGAAGTCAAATCAGAATGCGCAATATATTATGCAAAGCGTAGAGTCTTGATAAGTAAGTGACACAAAAAACGGGCGACCGCCAGCCCGGCTGATCGCCCGTGCAGCACCTGCAACTGATGTCAGTTCGGCAGTAGCGTGCCGCTGAAGCCGAATTGCGCGCCCTCTGGCCACTCCTTGCTGCCCGTCATCCAGGTCAGCAGCGCATTCTCGCGGTTCAGCAGCGCCATCTCCCGTCGCAGCATCTGTGTAACAGACGCCGAGCCGAGCAGTTCCTGCTTCTCCTTATTGTCGATCTGCATGGTCACGGCCGCCAAATATCCGATTTGTTCTGCGCCCGTGGGGATCTCCTCGATCTGAATCTGCAGCCCAGCCGCCTCGGCGATCAACTCCACGTAACGCTCCACCCGGTCGCGAACGACCTGCGCCCGCGCCAGCACCTGCTCCGGATCGTCCGGGTCGGCCATGGGCAGCGTCAGCACCTGGCCGCGCAAATAGGGTTGGTCGCGCAGCAGCCGTCGGATGCGGAACCGCTCGACCCCCACCGTCACGATGTTCATCGTGCCGTTGCCCAGATGCGTGCTCTCGATGATACGCGCGACCGTGCCGACGGTATACGGCTCGGCCTCGTCGCCCGCTTCCTGCCCGCGCTTGATGAGGACCACGCCAAACGGCAAGTCCTGCGCCAGGCAGTGCCGGATCATCAGGCGGTAGCGCTCTTCGAAAATATGCAGGGGCAGCACCTGCCCGGGAAACAGCACGGTATTGAGCGGGAAGAGCGGCATCTCGACCGCTTCGATCATCTCGTCCATGGTTTTCGTCCTCGTGCAAAGGAACGGGCGGACCCATAAAACGGTTCCAAATCAGCCGCCCATCGAGGCCACTATATAACAAAAACGGGAAGCAGCCCAACACGCGCTGCTCCCCGTTGCGACATCTGAGTTGGTAGGGCCCTAGTCCAGGGCGCCGGCCGCCAGCCGGAGGCCGGGCAAGTCACGGAGCTCGATCTTGCGATACCCGAGCTCGACCAGCCCTTCATCTTTAAAGCTGCGCAGAATGGCGCTGATGGTTTCGCGATAGGTACCCAGCATATCGGCCAGGGCCTGGTGGCTGGTGCCGCGAATCGCCTTCCCCCCGTTGGCCAGCTCGAGCAGCAGGCCGGCCAGTCGCTCCGGCAGCCGCTTGTAGGCCACTTCTTCCATGCGATTCTCGACCTGCGCCAACCGCTGGCCGACCGTCTGCAACAGCCCCCAGCTCAGCACGGGGTAGCGCAGCGCCAGCGTCTGCGCCTGGGGCTGGGGCACGGCCCACAGGATACAATCGGTCAGGGCCACGGCACGCACGCACGGATCGACCGCGCCGAGTAGTGCACCCTCGCCGAACATCGATCCGGGACCGAGGGTCGCGATCGCCAGCCGGCGGCCGTTGGGTCCCTCGCGGATCAACTGTACCCGACCCTTCATCAAAGTGTAAAGGTTCTTTCCCAATTGCTCGGGATCTGCGACGTGCTGTCCCGCACGAAACGACTGCGCGCTGATTGCTTGCTTGAACTCTGGGTCGTCCTCACGAAGCTCGATCAGTATCTCCGGCAATGACCTCTGCTTCCCACGATGAACCATGTGTAACCTTCCTTCCTTCCTCTGCCTACAACTCAATACGTTTACCCATACAACTGTAAGAAACTATACTACAGAAGATCGCCCACGTCAACGGTTTGTCGAACTCTTAATGTAACCTTAAGCCTTACCCGCCATAATCCTCTCGTTCGCGGCGGATGCGGAGGATCTGGCTGCCTTCTGCAGTGGGGGCCCCGGATATCAACGCCACGATGTGGTTAACGCCGCTGCGGGCATTTTCGCCCAGGAATATGCCCGGCACCTGGGTTCGCAGCTCGGGCTGGACGTTGAAGATCCGCCCGCCAAAGGCAAATAGCGGCCTCGGAGCCGGCATGGCCTGAACCGCCCGGGCCATGTCCACCAGTCCCGGGAGCGTGTTAGCAGTCGTGGCAGCCATCACGATCATGGCTGGCCGCAAGCGCTCCATCTCTTCGACAAACTGTTCCACCGGGACGTTTTGGCCCAAGTAGATCGTGTTAACATTACGGCGGCGCAGCATCAAATGGATCAGCAACAGCCCTAATTCGTGCCAATCCCCCGGTCCGCAGCCCAGCACGACGAGCGGTCCGCTGTGCGCCTGGGGCGCTGCGTTAATGATCGCGTCCAGCTTGCGCCGAAGATAGTTGCTGGCAAAGTGCTCCGCGGCGGTCGTCATCCGGCCTTCGTGCCACAGGTCTCCCACCTGCATCATCGCCGGGGTCAGAACCTGCTCGGCCGTGCTCTCGAGCCCGTAAATTGCAAACGCTTCCTCCAGCGCTTGGTCCGCAGCCGCTTCATCGTACCGGATTAGCGCGTCGAGCAGGTGCTCCCGCGCCTCCCGGGGTCCGCCGGACTCGCTGCTGCGCCGCTCGCTCGGACCGCTGTCTGCGGGCCGCCGGTGGGCGAACAGGTTGATCGCCTGGCTGATGCTCATGCCCTCGTCGACACGAGCCCGCAACCACCGCAAGGTAGCGATGTCGCTGGCCGAATACAGGCGATATCCACTGTCGGTGCGGCCCGGCGACGAGCGCGCCATAACGCCGCTCCCAAGCGCGGAGCGTGGCTGCAGAGATCCCGGTCGCCTCGACGACTGCCTTCATGTTGTAGATTGGTTCGTTATCCATCTCGTGATACGGCTCAAGTGCTGAAGATTGGCCCATTTTTGCCACCACCCCCCAAGGACGACCGATTTTGCTAACTCGCTTTACAATGTATTTACACTATAGCAGACATTATAAAGTTTGTCAATAGTTTGTTTAATCTATAGACAGAAGACAACTGGGGGCCGAGCGAACAACAAGGGGCCGTGATTCCGGTGGAATCACGGCCCCTTGGCCCGCTCATGGGGCTTGCCCTGATGATTCTCAGTTGAGTCCGTTCACCAGGTCACGTGCAGTAAAGGCAATCTCGGCGCCTTCGAAGCGTTCGGCCAGCTCGGGGTGTGCGGTGAAGGCCCGGCCGCCGAATACCAGGTGCGGCTTGGGCTCGGGCAAGTCGCGGACGAGCCCGATAAACCTCTTCCAGCGCGTCCACGCTTTCGCGGGTCGCCGCCGACAGGCACAACATGTCCGGCTTCAGCTTGCGCACTTCGCGGCAGCAGGTGCTCGGCCGGCACATTTTGACCCAGGTAAATGACGCGCCAGCCGTGGCGCCGCAGGCTCAACGAAACGAGGAGGATGCCCACGTCATGCCATTCATGCGGACCCGATCCTGTGATGGCGAGCGGGCCCGTGAGCGGCTGTGGGTAGGCATGGAAGAGCGCAGTCAGCCGGCGCCGCAGGAATGCGGTGGCGAAGTGTTCCTGCACGATGCTGGCCTCGCCGCGGTGCCAGCGGTCGCCAATTTCGACCAGCGTCGGGGTGATGATCTCCTCCGCGACCACGTCGACGGGGTAGAGCGCAAAGGCTTCGCCCAGCACCGCTTCGGCATGCGGCTCCTGAAACAGGATCAGCGTTTCCACCAGCTCTTCGACGATCGTCTCCGTGCCGCGCACGTTCTCGGACGGCCCGACCTGCTGCGCCGCACGCTCGAAGTCCAGCTCGGGCTCTTCTCCGGCACGGTGGCGGATCTCCAGCAGGGCCACGGCCCGGCTGATCGACACGCCCGCATCGACCTGGTTCTTGAGCCAGCGCAAGCGTGGCGATGTCGCGCTCGGAGTAGAGGCGGTAGCCGCCATCGCTGCGCCCGGGCGAAAGCACGCCATACCGTCGCTCCCAGCGCGCGCAGCGTTGCGGGCGCGATTCCGGTTTCCTGCACGACTGTCTTGATCGTGTAGACCGGGGTATCGTCGTACCCGTTCAAGCGAGGTTCTTCAGCCATAGCGCTCATCCAATCACATAACCCGCGCCCTCTGCCCGAGAGGGCTAGGCGAGGGTGGCTGACTCCAACCCGGCAACGATCTGTTCTGCAGCGGCCACGAGCGTCGGCGCACCGTCAAACACGGCCAGCCCGTGCTGGTCCGCCGCCAGCGCCTCGGCCGTGAAAGGCAGCGCGCCCAGCAAGGGCACGCCTCCCGAGTGGCTCCGCACGAACTCCTCGTCCTGAACGCTGCGCACCTTGTTCGCGACCAGGAAGATGCGCGGCACCCCAATCTCGGACGCGAGGTAGCGGATCTGCTCGGCCGTGCCCAGGCTGCGCAGACCCGGCTCGACCACGATCACGAACGCGTCGACCGAGCCGGCGGTGCCCCGCCCGAGGTGCTCGATGCCGGCCTCCATGTCCAGGATCAGCGTCTGGTCCTTCTGGAGGAGCAAGTGCGTCACGAGCGCCTTCAACAGCGCATTCTCAGGGCACAGGCAGCCCGCACCGCCGGTGCGAACGGTGCCCAAACGCAGCAGCCGCACACCCCGGTGGGTGATGCTCAAGTTCTCCGGGATATCGTCGACCTTCGGATTGAGCTTGAACCAGCCGCCCACGGTGCCCGGCTGCGCGCCGGTCCGCTCATAGATCAGGTCGTCCATTTCGGCGATCGGCTTGAGCCCGGCGTCCATTTCGGCAGACAGCCCGAAGGCGAGGCCCAGGTTCCCAGCCGGGTCGGCGTCGATGGCGATGACGTTCTGACCAGTTGCGCGTGTACACGTATGAAAGCAGCGCAGTGAGCGTGGTCTTGCCCACGCCCCCCTTGCCCGTGACTGCAATCTTTGGCATGTTAGTTTCCTATTCCATAGATAATAAAGGTGAGTTGCTGCAAAACCGCCGTATTGTACAACGCGCGTCCAATGTTGCCAATTTACAGGGCCGAAAAGCTCGCGCTTATATGAACAAAGATAGCACAGGCCCGCGACTTCAACAGGCAGCGATCATACATTCGCGCCGCCGCTGCCGGGCCAGCCGGGAAGCGCTAGGAGAACATATCTTATACAAACACTGGACATCCTCTTACAGATGCGCTGCTCGCCTGCCTGCTTAATGTCTGTGGCGGCGCGAAGACGCGAAGCACGGTGAAGACGCGACGAACGAAGGCCACAGCCGAGGGGCGCGCCCTTCGCACAGTCCGCGCTTCGTGATCTTCGTCCACCTTCACGCCTTCGCGTTCCAAACGTCTCGAACCGCGTGCCGCGGCCGGCTTGCTCTGGGGGCGGTAGAACGAGTAGAATCACTGTGGCGCTCGTTCACGCTCGACCTCGCCGTAGGACTGCAGGCAGAGGCAGGGCGAGTGTGATGGGCCCGCCCCGGCTTCGCCTGCGCTTGACTCAAGGAAGGTTCATTTGACTACGATCCTGCCCACCGCCCCGACCGCACCTGTCACGCCTGCCGAGGACGACTGGCACTTTCAGAGCGCGGCCGAGACTGCCGCCAGGCTGCAGACCGACCCGGCCGCGGGCTTGAGCGCCGCCGAGGCGGCCGCACGCCTTGCACGCTACGGGCCGAACGAGCTGATCGAGCGCGGCGGCAAGCGGCCCTGGCAGATCCTGCTGGCGCAGTTCACCAGCAAGCTCGTGCTCATCCTCATCGTCGCCGCCGTGGTCTCGGCCGTCGTCGGCGACTTCAAGGATGCCATCGCCATCCTCGCCATCGTCGATCCTGAACGCCGTGCTCGGCTTCGTCCAGGAGTACCGGGCCGAACAGGCCATGGCCGCGCTTCGAAAACTGGCCGTGCCGAACGTGCGCGTGCGCCGCGTCGGCCAGGTCATGGATATCTCCGCGCGCGACCTCGTGCCCGGCGACATCGTGCTGGTCGAGGCAGGCAACCTGCTCCCGGCCGATGGCCGCCTCGTCGAAGCGGCCAACTTGCGCATCCAGGAAGCGATGCTGACCGGCGAGTCAGAGCCCGTCGAGAAGATCACGGCAGCGCTGCCCGCTTCGTCGGCTGCGGCCGCGCTGGGCGACCGGCGCAACATGGCCTTCATGGGCACCACCGTCACGTACGGCCGCGGGGCCCTCGCGATGACCTCGACCGGCATGGGCACCGAGCTGGGCCACGTCGCCGAAATGCTGCAGGAAGTGGACGGCGGCCAGACGCCGCTGCAACGCCGCCTCGACCAGCTCGGCCGCGCGCTGGCGATTGCCGCGGGCGCGATGGTCGTCATCGTGTTCGGCATGGGCCTGCTCATCGGCGAGGACTGGCGGCTGATGCTCATGACCGCGATCAGCATGGCCGTCGCCGTCGTGCCCGAGGGGCTGCCCGCGGTGGTCACGATCGCACTGGCGCTCGGCGCGCAGCGCATGCTCAAGCGCCAGGCGCTCATCCGCAAGCTGCCTGCGGTCGAGACGCTTGGCTCGGTGACCGTCATCTGCTCGGACAAGACCGGCACGCTGACCGAGAACCGGATGACCGTCACCATCCTCGACCTGGCCGGCCACCGGCTCGACCTCACCGAGGAGATCCGCCATCGCGAGCCGGTCGTCGTGACCGCCGACCCGAGCGCCGACATCGTGCGCACGCCAGCCTTCGCTCGCGCTGCTGCTGATGGGCGGCGCGCTGGCAACGACGCCGCGCTCCAGCCCGTCCGGCCAGCGAGGGCCAGTTCCACGCCGTCGGCGACCCGACCGAAGGCGCGATGGTCGTCGCCGCGGCCCGTTTCGGCCTGTGGAAAGACCGGCTGAAGCCGCCTACCCCCGCGTCGCCGAGCTGCCCTTCGACTCGGACCGCAAGCGCATGACGACGGTGCACCGGTGACCGATTGCGACGCATGGATCGGCGACTGTGCGACCTCGGCGACAGCAGCCACGTCGTGTTCGCCAAGGGCGCCGTCGACAGCCTGCTGGAGGTTGCGACCGGCGTGTGGGATGACGGGCGCAACGCGGCCGCTCGACGCGGCGTGGCGGGAACGCGTCGCCGCTGCCAACGAGGAACTGGCGAGCAAGGGCATGCGCGTGCTCGGCGTCGCTTTCCGACCCGGCGAACCCGGCGACCTGACGCGGCGAAGACGCTTCGCCCGACCTCGAGCGCAACCTGACCCTCGTCGGCCTGGTCGGCATGATCGATCCGCCGCGTGCCGAGGTCAAGGAGGCGGTGCGTCACGTGCCGGGCGGCCGGCATCCGGCCCGTGATGATCACGGGCGACCATCCGCTGACCGCCCGGCAGATCGCGCACGAGCTCGGCATCAGCGCGAACGGGCGGATCCTGACCGGGCAGGAACTGGCGCCGCATGTCCGTGCAGGACCTGGAAGGCGTGGTCGAGGACGTCTCGGTCTACGCCCGGGTGTCGCCCGAGCACAAGCTGAACATCGTGCAGGCGCTGCAGAACCGCGGCCACGTCGTCGCGATGACCGGCGACGGCGTCAACGACGCGCCGGCGCTCAAGCGGGCCGACATCGGCGTCGCGATGGGCATCACCGGCACGGACGTCTCGAAAGAAGCGTCCGAGATGGTGCTGCTGAACGACAACTTCACGACCATCGTCGCGGCGGTCGAAGAAGGCCGCGCCATCTACGACAACATCCGCAAGTTCATCCGCTTCTCGCTGGCGGGCAACCTGGGCAAGGTGTTCGTGGTGCTGGCCGGGCCGCTGCTGGGCATGCCGCTGCCGTTCGCGCCCTTCCAAATCCTGTGGATGAACCTCGTGACCGACGGCGTGCTCGGCCTGGGCATGAGCGTGGAGCCGGCCGAGCGCGGCGCCATGAAACGCCCGCCGCATCCGCCCGCCGAAGGCGTCTTCGCCCGGGGCCTGGGCCTGCAGATCACCTGGATGGGCCTCCTGATCGGCCTGGTCACGCTGGGCGTCGGCTTCTGGGCCTGGAGCACCGGGCAGGCCGCCTGGCAGACGATGATCCTCACCACCGTGATCTTCGCGCAGGTCGTGCAGGCCCACGTGGGCCGTTCGAGCCAGCGAATCGGTCTTCCGGATGAATCCGCTCTCGAACAGGCCGCTGCTGCTGGCCAGCCTGGCGATCGTCGCGCTGCAGCTCGTCGTCGTGATCTACGTCGAGCCACTGCACAGGCTCTTCGAGACCGTGCCGCTGACCGCGCAGCAGCTGGGCGTGACGGTCCTGGCGTCGCTGGTCATCCTCGTCGCCGGCGAGATCGAAAAGGCTCATTCGGCGGCGCGGCCGGTCGGGTTGAAGGAGGAAGAAGATGGAACAGACGCTTGAACGTCAGCAAGCCCCGGACGAGCAGTGACCGTCGACATGCGCACCCGGCGCAACCCCATGCACCAGGTGCTGGAAAGCGGGCGCTACCTCATCCTGATCGGCGTCCTCGTCAGCCTGGTCGCTTCGGCCGCCGCCTTCGTCTGGGGCGCGTACAAGACCGTGCTGCTCGTGGTGAAGATGGTCGCGGACCTCAAGGCCAAGGCCGTCGCGAACCGGCTTGATCGCGCTGATGGACAAGTTCCTGATCGCCGCCGGGCCTCTACATCTTTGCCGTCGGCATGTACGAGCTATTCATCGGCGACCTCGATGCTGCCGCCCTGGTTGGTGATGCACAACCTACACCAGATCAAGAGGCCGCCTGAGCAGCATCGTGATCCTGCTGCTCGCGATGGTGTTTCTCGAGCATGTCATCGAGTGGCGGGACGCGCAGGCAGTGCTGCAGACGGGAATCGGCATTTGCCGTCATGATCGCAGCCCTGATCGGATTCAATCTGTTCGGCGAAAAGGATTGATCCGGCCGGGCCGCCGCATCAATCGTCGCGCACACCCTCTTCCACGTAACGCACCAGCTCGCTCACGCTCAGGTTTGTAATGCCCAGCTTGTCGAGCGTGCGGCCCGCGTCGCCAGTAGTCGGTGCGGTGCACGATGCAAGCCAGCCCGATGATCGCATCCATCCCGCGCACAGAGACCCCGTAACGCTGTCCCAACGCCGCAATCGGCACCAGGCTCATCGGGACGTCCTCGAAGATATAGCGATGGTTGAGCGTGGGTGGCGCCTGGATGCCGTAGTACCCCGGCTGGTTGTGGATCGCTTCGTTCAGGTTTTCCCCCGTCGCGTCGTACGCCATCTGCAGCCACTCCAGCGCAGTCTGGGCCCGGATGCCCAGCGCGGCCGCCACCGTGACGCGCTCGCGGTCGAGCACATCCAACACGTGTGAAACCGAAGGCGTGACCCCGTCGATGTAGAACTGAAAGTTGCCGTGCGTCGCCTCGATCCAGCCCGC
The DNA here is from genome assembly GCA_963810095.1 of uncultured Chloroflexia bacterium. Classification (GTDB taxonomy): domain Bacteria; phylum Chloroflexota; class Anaerolineae; order CG2-30-64-16; family CG2-30-64-16; genus JALOOB01. Next base: position 1,329,867 of record CAWEMM010000006.1, read on the forward strand.
GTTCAGCAGGGTCAGGGCCGGGTGGAAAATCGCGCCCATGTTGTCGAGGCTGGTCTTCAGCACGTTGCCCCCGTCGATGAACTGCGGATATGCCGGGCACAGGAGGTCGATGACCTGCCCGTGCGTTTCGCCGGCAAGGCGGCCAGGGGCACCGCCTCCTTGATGCGGAAGATGCGTGCCTGCGCCGGCCCGTCCGAACGGCTGGCATAGATGAACGTGCCTGCCTCGGCGATCGTCACGTCGGCCCGGCACCCCTGGTCGCGGAGCACCTTGGCGAACTCGATCGCGCCGCACGTGCGGCCCGGGTTGAGAATCAGCGTCTGGCCGTCCCGCAGGTGGGGGGCACAGCCGGCGGCCACCTCCCGGTGCGCGGACGAAGGCGTCACCACCATGATCACCTCGGCGCGTGACAGGGCTTCGCCGTAGTTCGAGGTAATGCCGGCAAGCCGGCCGAAGCCGGATGGACCCCCGTCCCCACATTCGAGGTCCAGCCCTCCGCGCTTGATGATCGGCGCGACCCGTTCCGGCGTGCGGTTGAACAGCATGGTGGGGAATCCCATCAGTGAGAGATGCGCCGCCATGGCCTTGCCGCCATGCCCGGCGCCGATCACCGTGTAACGCGTTTGTGTCTGCATCTATCTGTCCTCCTACCCGGAGACATCGCCGACCACAGAGACGCCAGGACACGGGGTGGGTGGAGGCGTCTCAATCCGGGCGTCATTGTGTCTTTGTGTTGGAATCCATCGGTTAAGCAAGCGCTGACGCCGCCAGCCGTTCGCGTTCGCCAATCGACCGGCCGCTGGCCGGATCGACCGCAACGCACACGCCTCGGCCGTCGATACGCGTCGCCGTGGCGCCGCGGGCGAACGGGTTGTTTTTGAGCTGCGGCGCATCGAGGATGCCCGCCGTGACCGCCCCACTGAGCGTCGCCGGGTCGGTCAGTGGGTCTGTCACGTCCGGACCTGCCAGCCCACGGATCGCTTGGAGCAGCACCTCCGCTTCGGCGATCAGCTCGGCCTTGCGCTCCTGCACCCGCGGGTCTCGGGTCATGTCGGGCGCACCGCGCACGGCATTCTCAATAGCCCTGCGGGCAACCCGGCAAGCAGCAATGACGTCCTCGGCGGTAGCCGCATGGTGCGCCTCGGTGTGGCCCACCACGTGCACGACGTGGGGCTTGAGGGCCATTTGCAGGTAAGTGGCTGCGGCCAGGTGGCCGCGGGCCGCCTCGGGGTCCAGCGGGTGGCTCAGCAGGCCAAGCCGCACCTGTCGCCACACCCGAAACTCCGGGCCTAACGCCTCCACCATCTCGAGACAGGCCAACATCTTCGCCAGGTCCATCGCATCCGAAAGGCCGGGCGGGCTGTTGAACATGAGCTGTGCGATGTAATCGCGCACGCCGGCGGCCCGTGCGTTATAGGCCGACAGATACGCGCTCGCCACGAAAGTGACGTCGGAGGCATCGCGCATGCCCCAGTGGTGCGGCTCGTTGAGTTCCACCGGCAGCCCGCGCTCGCCGTACCAGCGCATGACGGCCTGGTGCTCGCGGATGGAACCCTCCAGGTCCCACGGCCCGCGGCCGTCCATCCGGTTGAACCAGAAGAGCGGAATGGCGCACCACACGTTGTTAATCGTGTCGAGATACATTTCGGCCAGGGGGATGAAATCGTCCGTGCCCGAGTACGTGCGCATGAGCGGATAATTGCCGCACCGGCTGGCCTCGAAGAGCGCCCGGTAGTCCTCGGGCGAACGCACCGGCACCCCGCCGGCGCCCCGCCGCCGCGGGTCCTGGCGCTCGGGGTGAAAGAAGTTCTCCTGCGCATCCTGGTCGACGCCGAGGGAGATCACGTCGAGCACGCGGGCCGCGGCGATCTGCGACACGCCGTCCAGCGTCGCCTCGAGCGTGGGGAGCCCGAAATGGTGTCGCAGCAGCGGATATGGCGCCTTGAACGCAATGCGTTCGACCAGGGTTTGGGGCGGCACGACCGGCGCCCCGTCGACCCGGCTGCCGCGCAGGTACGCCAGCACGTCCTCGGGGCTCTCCCAGCCGTCGAACACCGCGTCGAAGAAGGGCGCAAAGCGCCGGGCGGCTGCGCCCACGGGGGGGGTCCCCCCGAAGGCGAAGCGAACGCCGGCCAACCGCAGGTCGTCGGCCGCTTCCGCAAACTCGGCCAGCAAGCGCTCGCCGGTTTCCGCCGTCAGACGATAGGAAACCCCCACAAGCTCGGCGTCGTGTTGGCGCGCGGCCGCGAGGACGGCTTCGATGGGTGTGGCCGGGCCGAGGAAGAGAGTTTGCCACCCGGCCTGTTCGGCCAGCCGGAGAAAGTTCGACACGCCGGCGACGTGGACGCACTCGCCCAGCGCAGCGGCAACGACGAGGTGTTGCATTGGAAACCCCCCTGGCGGACGGGAAAAGAAACCCGGCTGCCGGCCTTGGGGGCTGCGGACGGACAACCGGGACGACTTGCTATATTCGAGCAGCGCGGCTGCCTAAGGGCAAGCCCACTCATTCTGTAGGGTCGCATCCTTCGACTGCGGCACGCCAGCTGCGCTGGTGCCTCCGCTCAGGATGCCTGCGCTTTAGCATCCTGAGCGGAGGGCGGTCCGCAGGACCGACCGCAGTCGAAGGATAACAATCCTGACAATCAGTTCGATCCGTTCAATCAGTGTCCCATTTCAGGTCAGATGCGCTCGAATCGTGCGGCTTCGAGCACGAACACGGTCGCGCCATACATCGGCATGCCCGACTCGACCGGGTTCGCCTGCGCCCGCTGCCGCACGTTGGCGTCGATGATGCGGAGAACGTCGTCCACCTGCGGCTGCTCCACGCCGACCAACAGGGTGACGTTGCCGCGGCGGAAGAAGCCGCCCGCCGTGTTCATGCGGGTCACGCGGTAGCCTGCCGCGATCAATCCTCGTGTGACGGGCTCGGCATCGTCGGCCGCGACGATGCTGACAACCATGTGCATTGGAACTCCTCCTGCGAGCGGCGCTGTGAAGGCCGGGGAATCCGCCCGATTGGCGTAGGGTTCGCCGCGCCCGAGTCGCTCGAATTGCGAAACAGGGATCATGAAGACCGTCGCGCCGCCAACGATGACTTCGAGAGGATAGGCCGGCGTCGACATCGAGAGGTGCGCAGGCTCTGCCGTCGAAGGAACGGGGTTGATGTAGCGTTTGCGCGTGTGGCACGTCTTGCGCACCACCTCCAGCACCCGCTCGACCTCGTCCTCCTGGACGCCGACCAGGCAGGTCACATTTCCGCGCGAAAGAAAGCCGCCCACCGTGTTAAGCCTGGTGACACGTACGCCGGCATTGTTGAGACGCCTCGTTAGGATATCCGCGTCCTCGTTTTGGATGATGAGGAACATCAAATACATGACGGTCTCCGAGGCAGGGGAAGTGCTTACTCTTGTACCCGCAACCGGGTCCTTTGTCAAGTGTGTCGAGACACGGCGGCTTAAGAAAGAGGACATGGGCTGCGTCATTGCGCGGGGCGCAGGCGTGTGCTATTCATAACAAACGTGAGAGGACCAATGCAGTTACTCAATTCCGTCGATTACATTTTTTCGGGTGGGTTGGCCGCGGACGCACCGCACGACCTGGCGGTGGCCGCCGTCCTTGCCGGTCGGGCCGCCGGTCGGGTGTACGCCGACGACCCGGACGCGCCACGCCTCGCGCTCGTGTCGCCGCATTGGGGGCGGCTCTATGTGCTGGGCCGGGCGAATGCGCAGGCGGCATCGGCACTGGCGGCGCTCGTGCAAGAGCAGATCACGCCGGCGGCCCGGGCCGCCGGCGCATCGGTCTTCACCCTGGCCTGCCCTCCCGACTGGGAGCCCTACCTGTCGGAAGCGCTGCAGAGCACCCGTGCCGTGCCGGCCGACCGCCAGTATTATCGTTGGGCCGGCGAAGCCTATCCTCGCTTCGAGCCGCCCGACGGCTTCACCCTGCTGCGCGTCGACGAAGGGCTGCTGGCCCGCCCCGAAATCCGCGACCTGCAGCTCCTGGCGGAGGAGATGGCCTCCGAACGGACATCCGTCGACGACTTCCTGGCGCGCAGCTTCGGCGTTGCTGCCCTTTGGCAGGACCGGCTGGCCGGCTGGTGCCTGTCCGAGTACAACACCGAGACCCGGTGCGAGGTGGGCATCGCGACGCTGGAGCCGTTCCAGCGTCGCGGCCTGGCGTCCGCGCTGGGCTGCGCCTTCCTTGACATGGCACGGGCCCAGGCCATGTCGGAGGTGGGCTGGCACTGCTGGAAGCGCAACGTCCCCTCTGCCGCCAGCGCGCTGAAGATCGGCCTGGCCCACGTGGCAGACTATCCGGTTAGGTTCGGCTGGTATAATGAGAGCGATGCGCCCCGCTAGTTGCTGGGGCGGGCACGACCGTCATTTGCACAGGACACTCGAAGAGGAGTAACCGATGAAAACCGCCTCACGTCGCCGCTGGTCAGTCGTCGCCATCTTCTTTGTTTTCATGCTGCTGCACCAGTCTGACAAGCTCCTGATCGGCACCCTGACGCCGAACATCATGGCCACCTTCGGGATCACCATGACCGCAATGGGCGCGGTCTCGACCGGCGCGCTGATCGTTGGCGCCATCTTTTATCCCTTGTGGGGCTACCTTTATGACCGCTACGGCCGGGCCAAGCTCCTCGCGCTGGCCTCCTTCCTGTGGGGCGCGACAACCTGGCTGAATGCGCTGGCCCCGACCTTCCGCACGTTCCTGGTGACCCGCGCCAGCACGGGCATCGACGATTCGAGCTACCCCGGCATCTACAGCCTCGTAGCCGACTACTTCCCCCCGCGCATGCGCGGCAAGGTCTACGGCATTCTCCAGCTCACCATGCCGCTCGGATTCCTCTCCGGCATGCTGTTGGCCCTCGCCCTGCGCGATACCATCGGCTGGCGCGGCGTCTTCTTTATCACCGGCTCGCTGGGCGTGCTGCTCGCCATCGTCATCTTCTTCGGAGTCAAGGAGGCGCCCCGCGGCGCAAGCGAGCCCGAGCTCGCAGGCGTCGAGGGCGCGCAGACCTACCATTTCAACTGGCAAACCGCCCGCGGTCTCTTTGCCAAGCCGACGCTGCGCCTGCTCTTCGCCCAGGGCTTCTTCGGCGTCTTCCCCTGGAACGTCATCACGTTCTGGTTCTTCACCTACCTGGAGAAGGAGCGGGGCTATACGGGCACGTCCCTGTTCATCACCATGGGGTTGGCCGTCATCGTCCTGGCCGCCGGCTATCCCATCGGCGGTGCGCTGGGCGACGCGCTTTCCGCCGCGACCCCGCGGCCGGGCCGTCGTCGCCACGATCGGCGTCCTCCTTGGCGCCGTGCTCATGTTCATTACTATGTCGGTGCCGACGGCAAATCAGGGCCTGTTCCTGGTCATGCTGGCGCTGACCGCGCTGTTCATCCCGTTTGCCTCGCCAAACGTCACCTCGACCGTGTATGACGTGACCCTCCCCGAGGTGCGCAGCACGGCCCTCTCGATCCAGTACTTCATCGAGTCGGCCGGCGCGGCCCTTGCGCCGCTGATTGCCGGCTACATCGCCGACCGGTCGTCGCTGCACGACGCCATCCTATGGATCTGCGTGTCGACGTGGCTGGTCTGCGCCGTGTGCTACGCCTTCGTCGCGCGCTTCGTGCGCGGGGATATCGCGGTGCTGCACGGCCAGCTGCAAGCCCGCGCCAGCGAGCAACGGGCGGCCCAGCAAGCCGGCGCGGAGCCCGCGGTTTTGCTCTAGAGCCTCGGCCCCGCGCTGCTGGGCAACGCGGGACGAAACAGGACACTGATTGAACGGATTCGACTGATTCTCATGATCCTTTTTTCCTAAGGGCATTCCAGATCAGTTTCAACCAGTTGCATCAGTGTCCCGTTTCAAGTCAGATACTTATTCGGATCGGAGCAGTTTGTGAAAGAAACGATCGTCCTGGTCATGCACGGAGTGCCGCCGCGCGACTTCCCGCCGCGGGAGATCGCCGAACTGATGGGGTTGCAGAACCGGCTGGAGCACGGCGCCGTGCCACCCCACGAGCGGCCGGCCGCACAGGCCCGCTTCGAGGAGCTCGACGCAAAGGTACGGGGCTGGCCCAGACACGCCGAAAACGACACCTTCTACATGGCTTCACAGGAATTGGCCGCGGAGCTGGGGGCCGCGACAGGCCGCGAGGTCATCCTGGCCTTCAACGAGTTCTGCGCGCCCGCCGTGCCGGCCGCGCTGGATGCTGCGGCGGCAGGCGGGGCCGAGCGCGTCGTCGTGATCACGCCCATGCTCACCCCCGGCGGCGAGCACTCGGAGGTCGAGATTCCGGCCCAGGTGGACGAGGCACACGTCCGCCACCAGGGCGTCGAGTTCGCCTACGCCTGGCCCTATGCCATGGCCGACGTCGCGGCCTTCCTGGCCCGCCGGATCGAGCAGCTGTAACCCCTCCGACACAGGCGCCGGGTTGCTGCCGCCAGCCAAGCTGACGCACGGGACCCCGGCGTCGCCCCGCCGGTCCCTCTCCTGTTTGTGGTTGGCCCGGCGTTTGCTTCGGCGCGAAACCTCCCCGCCGCTTCTCCGTATAGTATCCAAGAAGGAAACAGCGATCGCCGCAAGGCGGGGAGGACTATCCATGGACGAGCAAAAGGTTACCACCGAAGAAATTCGGGTGCAGGGCGAGCAGATCGTCGCCAAGATTCAGGAACTGATGCGGCAGGGCAACGTCCGCCGGATCACCGTCAAGAACGAGGCAGGGGCCACCCTCTTCGACCTCCCGCTGACGCTCGGCGTCGTCGGCGCGCTGCTCCTGCCCCAGTTGGCTGCAGTGGGCCTGGTCGTGATGCTGCTGGGCCGCGGCCGCCTCGTGGTGGAAAAGATCGGCGAGGAGATCTAGCATGAACTCACTGACCCACGACCAGATGCGGCAGCACGCACAGATCGTTGCCTGGCTCAACATCGCCGGCGCCGTCATCATGCTGCTGATCGCAGCCTTTCTCATGATCCTGCTGCCGAGCATCGGCGCGATGTCTGGCGACCGCGACGCGCTCGGCATCCTGGCCATCGTCGGCGTCAGCGTCGGCGGCTTCATGATCGTGTTGGCCCTGCCCGGACTGCTGGCGGGCATCGGCCTGCTGCGCCGCCGGAATTGGGGCCGCATCCTGGCGATCGTCGTCAGCTTCCTGAACTTACTCAACTTCCCGATCGGCACCGTCATCGGCGCCTACTCGCTGTGGGTGCTGTTCCAGGACACCGCGGCCGGGTACTTCGACTAAGTCCCGTGGCCGGTGAGACCCGGTTTCCGCACTTTCAGCGCCCTGCTCTTCCAGCGCGCCGAGGCGAAACCGGGTCTCTTGTTTGCGCCCCCGTCATGGAGTAGCGCAAAGCTCCATCGTCCTCTATAATCATTCGTAATGACACGTGAAGACATCGTCAAGCTCACCAGTTTGAGCGCCTGCGCAGGCTGAGCGTCCAAGCTGCCGCCTGAGCAGCTGGCGCAGGTCCTGCGCTCGCTCGAAAACCAGTTTCCGGCCGAGCAGCATCCCAATCTGCTGGTCGGCCTTGGCGCGCCCGACGATGCCGCGGTCTACCGGCTGAATGACGAGCAGGCCCTGATTCAGACCGTCGACTTCTTCACCCCCATCGTCGACACGCCCTACGAATACGGCGCCATCGCGGCCGCCAACGCGCTCAGCGACGTCTATGCGATGGGCGGCCAGGTCCTCTTTGCGCTGAACATCGCCGCGTTCCCGCCCAATCTCCCCGCCGAGCTTCTGGCCGAAATCCTGCGCGGGGGCGCCGATGTGGTCCGCTCGGTCGGCGCGGCCATCGCCGGCGGGCACACGATCCAAGACAAGGAACCCAAATACGGGCTGGTGGTGACCGGGCTGGTCCGCCCGGATCGCATCCTGACGAAGGGCGGCGCTCGGCCCGGCGACTTGCTTCTCCTGACGAAGCGACTCGGCACGGGTGTGATTACGACCGCAGTTAAGCGCGACCTGGCCGCGCCCGAACACCTGGCCGCGGCCGTGCAGAGCATGATGCGGCTCAACAAAGTTGCCTCGGAAGCCTGCCAGGCCGGCGGGGTCAAATCCGCCACCGATATCACCGGGTTTGGGTTGCTCGGCCACGCGCTCGAAATGGCCGAGGCGTCGGGCGTTCGCTTCCGCATCCGGTTTGACGAGCTGCCCTGGCTGCCCGGCGCGCCGGGCTATGCCGAAGGCTGGGTCTTTGCGGGGGGCGCATTCAATAACCGCACGTATTACGGCCCGGCGGTCAGCTATGCGCGCCCGCTTGAGGAGTGGCAGCAGCTGCTGCTGCACGACCCGCAGACTTCCGGCGGGCTGTTGGCGGCTGTTCCCGCCGTGGGCCTGGCAGACTTCCTGGATTACTGCCGGGAACACGGGCAGGAGGCGTTTGTGATTGGCGAAGTGGTTGAGGGAGAAGGGATCGAGATCGTGTGAGCCGTTTTTCGCGGTACATTTCGATCTTCCTGGTGGCCCTGCTCGGGGGAGCCGTGGGCGCGCTCGGGGTTTGGTTCGTGATCGGCCGCGCCGAGCCCCGCCAAACCGCACGGGCCGAGATCGTCAACCTGCTCCCGACCGCTGCCCCAACGTCCACCCGTCTGCTGGACACGCCAACCCCGCTCCCGATCGTCACCCGGGGGTTCCCCACGCCGACCGAAACGCCGCGGCCCACCACGACGCCCCTCCCCACGCCTACGCCGCTGCCCTCGCTCGCCGAAATCTTCGCCAAGGTCAACCCGTCGATCGTGACCGTGGTCAACGCCCGAGCCGTGCCCGGCATCAACAATTCGACGTCTGAGGAACTGGTCTGGGGTTCGGGCGTCATCATCGATTCCCGCGGCTACGTCCTCACGAACGAGCACGTGGCGGGCGCGGCCCAAGAGCTGCTCGTGACCATGTCCGATGGGCGGACGGCACCTGCGCGCTATGTGGCCGGCGACGGGCTGGCCGACCTCGCACTCATCAAGATCGAGCGCGATTTCCGGTTTCAGAAGCTGCCCTGGGGTGACTCGCGGCGCCTTCAGATCGCCGACCCGGTGGCCGTGGTCGGCAGCCCGCTGGGCAACCTGCGCAACAGCGTGACGACCGGGGTCATCAGCGGCCTGGACCGTACGGTGTACGTGGAATCGACCAGTGCGGTGTCCGGCCTGATCCAGACGGATGCGGCCATTAACCGAGGCAATTCGGGCGGCGCGCTGGTCGACGATCGCGGCCGCCTGATCGGGATCGTGACGCTCATTATTCGCGAGACGACGATCAACGAGGACCCGCTCGTGCAGGGCATCGGGTTCGCCATCCCTTCGAACGACGCCCGCGCCCTGGCCGACGAGTGGTTGACAGAAGACAACTAGCGAATAGGCCGGCTTGGTCGGGGTGGCGCCTCATGCTCCCCTGGGCCGCACGAAGAGCGTGGTGATCGCGGACAACACGAACATCACCCCGAACATCCCCATGAGCAGCACGTAGCCCGAGTGGTCGGCGATCGTTCCGCCGATATACGCCCCGATGGCACCGGCCCCGGCCCCGGCCAGGTTCTGCAGGCCCAGAAACTCCCCCGCGCGCTCCCGGGGGATGATGTCGGTGCCCAGCGCCCACGAAGCGACGTTGAACAGCGCGTAAGCCAGGCCGATCACGCCCGCGGCCACGTAGAGCAGCGGCAGGCTGCTGGCAAACACCATCAGCGCGACGCCGGCTGCCCCAATCAGGCTGCCCAGCGCGGTCAACAGCCGGCGGTCGAAACGGTCCGACAGCCAGCCGGCGCCCAGGCCGAAGAGGATGACGAAGCCCCCCAGGATCATCGGCAGCAGCCCCGCCAGCTCGACGGCCGCGTTCGCTCCGAGATTGAGCTTCTCCTGGATGAAGTAAAGCAGGAAGACCGCGATGTTGTTGATGGCCACCAGCGCCGCGAGCCGCGAGATGATCCACCAGGTGAAGGCGCGGCTCTCGCGCACCGACTTGTCCAGGTGCACGGCCAGGCTGGCGAAGATGCCTACCACAACGGCCACGAACATCGCCAGCACGCCAATTAGGCCGAAGGTGAAGCGTGAAGCATTGCCGAGCAGCGCCACCAGCCACTTCACCACCTGGCCGAGCCCCAGGATGACCAGGACGAAGACCGCGGTCATCAGCAGGAGGCTGGCGAACGGGCGCCAGTCGAGCGCGCTAACACCGGTTTGCGGCCGCCGCTCACGAACGAGCATCGTCAGCCCGGCACAGGCGGCCATGACTGCGCAGGTGACCGCGATGGCCGCCGTCAGGTTCCCCTTGGCCACCATTGGCGCCACGACGAGCCCCACCACGGCCAGCGGCAGCGGGATTTCGAGCAGCATCTTGACGCCCGAGGTGATGCCGCGCTTCGCCTGGGGCACAACATCCGGAATCAGCCCCTGCGTGCCCGCCTGTGACATGTTATTGAAAACCATGGACAGCATGTACGCGCCGAAGAGGAAGGTGTAGCCCGTCATCCCCTGCAGCCCGGCGATCCGGGCGATGGCCAGGATCACGACGATCTCGACGAGCGTGCCGGCGAGGATGAACGGCCGCCGGCGCCCCCACCTGAGCCGGGAATGATCGCTGAGCAGGCCGAACATCGCTTGCGCCAGCAGCGCAAGCATCAGGCCCCACAGCCGGATCGTGCCGAAGTACGACCCCTTCTGGGCCTCGCCCACGAATCCCTGTACCAACAGCGGCACCAGCAGGCCGGCCAGCACCTGCGAGCGCAAGGTCAGGGAGAACCAGTTGATGTTGATAGTGAGGTGGTCGTACCAGCGCACGTTCCGTGAAGCGGCGTTTGCTTCCAATGCGACGGCCATCGGCTCGCCCCTTTCTGCGTTAACGGACCGGCGATGGCCGGCCCAGCCCCGCGCCGTCCCAGATCCTGTGCGCAGGCGTTGCGATGGAATGGTCTTCGTTAAGCACGAGGTACGGATAGGCAAAGGCTTCTGCTGCGTGCTGCAGCGCGTCCGGCGGCGCGTCGCCCTGGTACGGCGCGATGAGGAGGCTGAACTCCTGCACCCGCCCGTTGTACGAGGGCGCGTAAGACTTGATGTGGTCAGACGCGGAGAAGGTGGTGGCCAACAAGTTCCCGAGCCCGGTGTCCGCAGTCGCGTACCGGTACTGCTTGCCCCAGTAGGTGCCAAAAGGATTCAGCCGGACGCGCAGCACACCCCCCTGCCGCCGGGTGCGCAGCGGGCAGAAGGCCATCCCACTGGCCGCATCCGCGCTTTGCGCCACCAGCAGGCCCCGCTCGCCGTCGGAAACGGCCACCCAGGCGTGCGTGATCTGGTTATTCGCGCTGTCCAACTCGTCATTCTCTGAGAAGCGGCCGTAATCCAGGCCGAAGTTGCTGACGTGGTCGCAGTAGTTGTGTTTCCACACCCGCAGCGCGCCGGCCGAGGGCCGCCCCGAGGGCCGGCGCAATCTCGCACGGCCAGACCTCCTGCCAGTTGCCGTCCCAGGCTTGCTGCAGTCGCTCGGCCTTCCCCCGGTCGTAGTCCCGGTCGGGCGTGCGGGGATAGACAACGCGCGTCGAAACGTAGATAAACGGCAGGTCTTGCGCCAGCAGGATTTCACGCTCGAATTCGGCCGTCAGGCCGCCCGGCAGGGCAACCGCGCCTTTCAGCCGCTTCACCCCCACCACGCCCAACGCCAACGACGCCGTCAGGGTCCAGCGTTCAACCTCGCACTGCTTGTTCCCGTAGGTCAGACCGCTGCGCAGAAAACGGCCCAGCCCCAATTCTGCCCCGCCAAACGTGATGCCGGCCACCTGCCCCTGTTCGTCGAAACGGACCTGCAGCGCATCATTTTGCAGGAAGCCGCTCCGCACGACGACCGGCACGGCCGGGTCGGCACTCGCCTCGCCGGGAACCAGCCTATAATCCTTGCGCTCGTTCGGCTCGAAGCGCTCCACAAACAACAGCTCGCGCCGCTCGCCGGTTGTCAACACGGCCGAGGCCACCTCCGCTCCGTCGCCGCTCTGGACGAGGGGCCGCTCGGGCGCCGCGCCTCCCAGCGGCAGGCGTACGAGCCCGCGTGAAGGGTGCGCCCGGTAGGTGACCAGTCCGGTGGAATCCCCGCGCGCATAATCGACCAGGCTGAAGGAAGGGCGATCTTGTGCGCCGGCCGCGTTGTCCAGGCTTGCCGCGGCCAGCTCGAAAGCCCGGGCCGCCGCATCGACCGCGCACTGCACCAGGTCTCGGCCGATCCCCTCGCGCGTCACGTTCATGACGGGCGCAGCCATCCCGAAGTGCGTGGTCGACAGGATCTTCAGCCGTGCTTCGAACGATTCGTCGAGCAGCGCCTGCACCGCGGGGGGCGGATCGCCGTCAAGCAGCCGGTGCGTTTGAAGCTCCAGGATGCGGGCACGTTCGAGCCCGGTCCACAGCCGGTGGTTCGACCACTTCTCGGCCCAGCTCGAGTGCCCGTCGAAGCTCCCGTCCGCGGTGTCCTGGCCGATCACGATGCTGCCTACCGGCCCGTGCGCGTCAAGATACTCGCCGGGGGTTGCGAACCTTACATAATCCAGGTCCGCGACGTTCTCCACCAGCCCCCGCAGCCCGCTTGCGGTCGAGAAGCGCCCCTTGAGCAAGGGCACGTCGAAACCCACCCAGAACTCGTCGTCCGCGTCCATGTCGATCAGCAAGAGGGCGTCCTGGGGCTTGTGCAGGCCCAGCTGCTGGCGCCGCATCTGCTTCACCCAGCGGCGGAGCGTCAGGTGATCGGCCAGGTCTCCGGTGTTGTAGCAAGGCAGCAGGGTCATGGTTTCGGCGATGCCGGGGTAGGTCAGCGTGAGCGGATTGTAGCGCTCGACAAACGTCAGGGGCCGCACGAAGTTGCTGAACCCGTTGAAGGGGAGGGCCGAGTAGTAGAGGCTGATCGTGTCGATGCCGCACGCAGGGTACAGCTTGAGGTGGATCGGGGTGTAAAGCATCTCCTGCGGCCTGACGACCGGCCGGAACCCCCCGCCGAACAGGTCGGCCAGCCCCGAGCCCTGCGAGTTGGTCACGCCCCGCCGGATCGCCGCCTCGAATTCCCTGGCCGTGTGTGCGTCGATCAGCCCGTTGTTATAGGACATCAGGTGCATTTCGTCGCCCGCGCCGCTCACCCGCCGCTGCAGCCCCCTGATGAGATCGGGGCAGTGGACCGGCATGATGGTTTCCAGCGAGAAGAAATTCTCGAAGTCCCACGTCGCCCGCACAGGCACGCCCTCCGCGTTCAGCGCGTCGAGCGTCTGGATCAGGTGACGGATGATGCGGATGTCCTTGCCGAAGCCGAGTTCGTCGGGGGTGTCGCCCCGGTAGGAATGATAGAAGCTGCCGTGGAAACGGAAGGCGAGGTAGATGTGAGGGGTCAACGCGTTTGCCTTTCGCCTGGGCTGGAGCGGCAAGGTTCCCTTGCCCTGCAGCCCGCTGAGTTAGTTCCACCCCGCGAGCTAGTTATTCTCGCACATCGCACTCCATCTCAATCAGACCCAATCCCCACCCACGCTCAATCCCCACCCACTTCAAACTCAAAACGCCGCTTAAAACGACGCAGCACCCGCAAAATCGGAGCGCCGAACAGCAGGATCAGCGCCGCATTCCCAATCGCACGCGCGGCATCCCACCAGGCGGACGTGACCAGGTAGAACACGGCGTAGTTGCGCAGTACCTGCGCCGGCCCCATTCCCGGCGCATATGCACCGCCGGCCGCCTGGCTGGCGTCGCCCTGAACGAAGGGCCAGAACCAGATATTCATGATGGCGCCGAAGATCAGGCCCAAGACGGCCCCCCAGGCGGCTAGCATCACCGGCTCCCGACGCCGGTGATTCGGGAACTGCGGGAGAAATGCCGACAGCATCCCCATCCAGCCGGTCGCAAACATCTGGTAGGGCAGCCACGGACCGATCCCGCCGCCGATCAGTGCCGACACCAGCAGCGAGAGTGATCCCAGAAGAAAACCAAAGGTAGGACCATAAGCATACCCTGTAAGAATCGGAAGTACAAAGATCGCGTTGAAGCCTGCAGGGCCCGGGACAGCTCGGAGCACGGCGTTCACTGCCACCAGCACGCCCAGCACCGCGACCAGCTTGCTGGTCATCTGCCGGCCCGTGAGGTTGGCAAATACGGCGCTGAGGCACAGGCCGAGCAGCATGACGGTGAGCAGCGGCGCATCGTTCGCGTGCGCTCCCATTGCGGATGTGGCACCCGGTCCGCCGTCAGAGAGGCTGGGGAGGAAGAAAGGATAGAGGAACGCGCCGAGCCCGATCAGGCTCGCCAACACCATGATGGCGGCCGAAAGCAACTTCGACGACGCGGCCGCTCGGCTTGAAGTGCGCACCACGGCCATTACGCCTGCTCCGCGGCATGTTGGCTCGCGCCGGCCAGCCCGAGGGCCGCGAGCACGTCACCCACCACGAGAAAATGCGGGTCGCGGAAGAGCTTGTTAACCTGGGACGCGAACACCTGCGAGTCGCTCATTACTTCGCGGGCCGGCCCGTCCACCACGATCTGCCCCTCGCCCATCAACACGACCCGGTCTACGCAGGCCGCAGCCAACTCGACGTCGTGCGTCGCCATGACCACGGTCCGGCATGCGGCCTTGAGCTTCAGCAGCAACTCGGCAAGGCTGCGCTTCTGGAGGATGTCCAGGCCCCGGGTCGGCTCGTCGAGGAGGATGATCTGGGGCTGGGCCACCAGGATCGTCGCCAACGCGGCCCGCTGCTGTTCGCCGCCGCTCAAATCGCGGGGGTCCCGCTCGGCCGCATGCGCCAGCCCCAGCTCGGCCAGCAGGGCCAGGTCGCCTTCCGGGTCGGGCGGCATGCCGTGGCTGCGGCGCGTAAACGCCAGCTCGTCGACGAGTTTCTCGCTGAAGAGAAGCGCACCGGGGTGCTGCGGGACATATCCGACGTAGCGCACCAGCGCGTCGGTATCTGCCGTGCGCGTGTCCAGGCCACTCACCAGCACCTGGCCCTCGCCCGGCTTCAGCAGCCCGATCAGCGCCTTAAGGAGCGTGCTCTTGCCCGAGCCGTTGCGGCCCATCAGCGCGATAAACTCACCCTGCCGTACGTCAAGCGACACGCCGCGCAGCGCGCGGTGGCGGTGATAGGCATAGTGCAGGTTGCGAACGGAGATGGCGAGAGACGGGGAAACGGGCAGCGGCTGAGCGGAAGAAGAGGGCTGCCCGTCCATCCGATGATCCGTCGCCTCTTGCGCCGCTACTGCGCTTGCCAGCCGGGGCGCGACCCGGCGGACGAACGGCCTGGCTTCCTTCGTCGTCAGGGGCAGCGGGTCCCAGCCCAGCGTGCGGCCCAGCTCAACCAGCGGCGGAACCATCGGCAGTGCGCCGAGCACCACTCGCGGCTCGTCCAGCACGGGCGCTGCGCCCAGCTCGGGCAGGTACAGCACGCGATCGACGTACTGCACGACCCGTTCGAGCCGGTGCTCGCTGAGGATGACGGTGAGCCCCTGGTCTTCGTTCAGATGGCGCAGCGCGATCAACACCTCTTCCGCGGCCTGCGGGTCGAGCTGCGACGTCGGCTCGTCAAGCACCAGGATGTGCGGCTGGAGCGCGAGCACGCCCGCTATCGCCACCCGCTGCTTCTCGCCGCCTGAAAGGGTGCTGATCCGCCGCTGGCGCAGCTCGGCGATGCCCATCTGGTCCAGCACTTCTTCGATGCGCTTGCGCATGGTCGCCGGCGCGAGCCCAAAGTTCTCCATCGCGAACGCGAGCTCGTCCTCCACCGTGTCGACTACGAACTGCGACTCGGGGTCCTGGAAGACGAACCCCACCAGGTCGGCCATCCCCCGCGGCGCCAGCTCGACGGGGTCGCGCCCGCCCACGCTGATCTGCCCGGACCACCTGCCGCCAAAGAAATGAGGCACGAGCCCGTTGAGGCTGCGCAGGAAAGTCGACTTGCCCGAGCCCGAAGGCCCGACGACCAGCACAAATTCGCCCTCATCCAGGGCGACGCTAAAGTCCCGCAGCGCCGGCGCGTCCTGCTCGGGATAGCTGTACGTTACGTGAGATAGCTCGATCATGCTGGCGTCATGGCCTCCGGGATATCGCCTGGCGGCATGACGCTGGCGTTCTCCTCTTCGTGCGGCAGCAGCAAGCCGGGCACGGCCAGGAGCAGCAACACCACGCCGATCACGGGGCTGAACGTCGGGCCAGGGCGAGTAGGGCATGTACGGGTAGTAGTGGAGCCAGCCGGGGCGGACGAACATCACGGCCAGCCAGGCGGTCACCCCGAAAAGACCGAGCGCAACGACCACTACGTCGAGCCGCGACCACGGCCAACGCCGGTAGCGCGTGCGCCGCGAGCGCCGTCCGACGTCCCAGAAGCTCCACATCATCAGGGCCAGCCCACCGGCCACCTGCAGCCCGCCCACAATGGACAAGGCGGGCCAGAAGGCATCGACCGACAGGCCGAGCCCGACCAGTGCCAGCCCGCCGAGCAGCGCGAGTTGGTGGGCGAGCCGCTGCCGCGGGGTAACCGCGAGCACCTGCCCACCGAACCCGCGCGCCTCCATCGACCCCGCCAGGTTCATTGCTCTTTCGAGCGCGGTGACCAGCAGCGGCATGAGCAGCGGCAGCAGGTCGCGCAGCCCGCGCACTTTGTGCCCGCGCACCTGCTGTGCCTCGCGGATCGACTGCCACGTCGCCACCATGGTGGGTACAAAAGCCACCGCGATACCTGCGACCACGCCGGCCTGGTAGAGAAAGCCAGGCGTCAGCCGCAGCAGCCGCGCCTGGTCGACCGCAATGTTGAACGTGGCGAAGATCAGCAGCAGAGAAATGATGGCCAGCCCGCCGCTCAGCCCGAACAGAAGAGCCTCCAGCGTGATCGCGCCCCCGATGATGGGCCAGGCCCGCGGCAGGCGGAAGAGCACGATGGTCCCGCCATGCGAAGTCAGCATCGTGAACGGAATCGTGAGCAGCCACAGAATGGCGCCGAAGCGGACGAACGCGCCCCAACTGCGGGCGGTCGGGTTACGGCGCCCCAGGGCCGCGTAAGTTACACCCACGGCCAGGAGGATCAGGCTGAGATAGAGCGGATTGCGCGTTGAAAGTGCCGGCAGCGCAGCCGCCGCCAGCCAGGCCGTCCAGGCCAGGGGATGAAAGGTCTCTTCTGTCGCCAAGCGTGTCTCGATGCCCGCCGGTTACGGACGCGCCCCCCTTCCCGTCTCGCAGGAAAAAGGACGCCGGGGTCTCGTTACCGGCCTTCGTCTGTGCCCTTCGTGCTGAGTGCCCAGGGAAGGCACTATTCCCCTTCGCCCGGGGCCGTGACCTGGCCATTCCGGCGCCGCAAGGTGAACCATGCCATTACAAGCAGCGCAGCAACCGTCACAATGTAGGCCGCATACTGCGGCAGCAGATCCGGCGTGAACGCCCGGCTCTGCACCAACTGCTGCGCCCCCACCGCGCCCGCACCACGGCCGCTCGCGGCCCTTGCATCCGGCGCCTGTCCCGCGCCCCGCCGGCGCGCGCGATCAACAGCGGCGTGGGCGTCGGACCATCGGCCCCCAGCATCCGACGTGGCCGCGGCGTTTCCGTCGGCGGCAGGCTGAATGCATAGCGTGTCGGCGTGTACCGGGGCGTCGGAATGGCTGCTTCGGCCGGCTCAGCCGTCGGTGCAAGCGGCACCCCCCCGGCCAACTCGGCCTGCGTGCCCAGGATGGCCGATTGGTCCGGGGTGGGCAGCACAGCCGGCGGCTGCGTCATAATCGGACGTTGGACGGCGGTCGGCGCTGCCGGCCGCGGCGAAGGCGTCGCACCCGGCGTGCTGCCACCGGTCGCGGCGACCTGAATCGACACCTGCCTGGTCGTCTGCCCCGCAGGGTTCACCGCGACCAGGGTCCACGTTCGCGTCGCCGGCGGGCACACCTGTTGCGATCCGTTCGTCGCCACCGCCGCGCCGTCCAGGGTCACCGAAGTCGCGTCGCTGGTCTGCCAGTTGAGCACGGTGCACTGGGGCGCCACCAAGGTCTGCGCCCCGGCTGTGAACGTGACCTGGGGCGCGGTGCCCGGCGGGGCCGCCTGCGTTTCGGCCGTTGCAGTGGCCGTGGCCGTGGGAGTCGCCGTATTGCTCGCTGCGGCAGCCGTACAAACGTCGTCGAACGTCACGTCGGGCGCCGGCGCGCCGTTATCGGCGTCGCCCGAGCCCCACGCCCAGCCGTGCATGCCGCCGTTCCTCACGACGACGGTCTCGGCCATCACACCCCATTGGGAATAGATCCAGCCGTCGCCGCCCCAGTGGTAAAAGGCCCAATACTGGCAGTCCTGAAAATTCTGGCACCGGCAAAAACAATCGTCGGTCGGGCAACCCTCGACGCCGATGCTGCAAACCGCGCCTTCCGGCGAGATTGCCGGCGCCAGCCCCGACCGCTGCAACAGTTCGTCGCCGCCGATATCCTCTTCACTGAACGCTACGCAGCGGCTCTCCACGTGGCCGTCGCCAAACTTGACCGCCACTGCGGCCCGGTTGGGCCCGCTGCCCACGACCTGCGACTGGGGCTGTGCGCCGGCAAGCGCCGGTCCCGCCGACGCCTGGACGACCGGCACGGGCGTGCGCGTGGCGATCAGCGCCGCTGCCAGCAGCGCGGCAGTCAGCAGGACCGGACGAACCAGGCGCATGACGAAGATCCTCGACACCGGCGGCTCCTACGTGCCTACGCTCGCGCGCGCAGCCGCCGGGCATAGCCGGCGAGCGCCGCGATGCCGCCGCCCAGCAGCAGCAGCGTCCCCGGCTCGGGCACCGAAACGGGGGGGTTCTGCGCCGCAAGCAGTTGCTCGAACGTGTAGACCGGCGGCTTGACCGTCGGGTTGAACTGAGCGTCAAAACCGCTCCACGCCCAGCCTTCGACAGCCCGATTGGCGGGGACATAAGCCCCGACACCCTCGGAGGCGCTCGCCCACGCCCCATTGGCCAGGTGATAATACGCCCAGAAGTGCTCGGCGTCGCAGAAGCAGTCGTCTGCCGGGCAGCCCGTCGTGTTGATCTTGCACAGCGACGTCCCAAACGAGCTATCTGCCGTGGCAATGGTCACGTTCGCGGCGCGCAGTGCATCCAGGCTCGTCGCCGCCGCCGGCACCGTCACTACTTGCAGGTGCGTCGTGCCGTTGGGAAAGGCAATGACAACGCCGACCTGCTTGGTGGCCCCGCCCTGAGCAAGAGCGGAGCTTGCCGTGAGCGCCAAGAGCACAAGCACCAGGACGAGAACGATGGAAGTGCGATGAGACATAACGGATCCTCCTCTATTTGCAGGACGGCCGTTGGGCCGCCCCTGAACTAACGCACCAGCAGCACGGGCAAGTACATCCTGCGGCACTCGCCGCCGGGCTGCCCCTGCGCCTGCAGCAACCCCGCCAGCGCATCGGCGGTCGCCGTCAGGCGAATCTCTTCGCCGCCGGGCACGGCCGTGTAGACGAACGCGCCGCTCGCTTCCTGGAAGGCCAGCAGCGCCTGGAGCGCGCTCTTGCCGCCCTTGACGAACGGCGCGGCGTCCGGATTACGCCCGCTGGCCCGTAGCCCGCCGACCGCCAGGCCGGTCGAGTTCGCGTTCGGCGCCTTGGTGGTGGGTGCGGGCACGTCCGCCCACCCGGCCGTTTCTAACTGCGCCCGGGCCAAAAAGTCTGCCGCCGGCGCGAGCGTCACATCACACGCCGCCAACGGGGCCCGTCCCAGCACTGTCAGCACCCGGCCGGTTGTGTCCACGTCGGACGGCGGTGGCGTCTTGCCCGGCAGGGGGAATGCCCAGGCCCAGCCCCCGTCTGCTAGCTGTGTCTGGCGCAAGGCCGAGTATGCCGGCCCGGGGACGGGCACGTTGGAGCGCTGGAGCGCTTCCACTGCGACCGTGTGGCGGTAAAGATAGCTCGGATGATACCGCCCGGTCGCCGGATCATAGGCCGCCTGAATCACGCCGATTAGGTCCATGCCACCGAACGCCCGGGGGTTACGTCCCGCCGCCGCGACGGCCACGCGCGACCTTGCCGGCTTGCCCCGCGTCCGACTTCGCGTAGGCCGGCGCCAGCTTCGCCAGCGCGTCCAGGGCGCTCTGGCCGTTCTTCGTCCAGGCCGGCCCGCCGGGGTCTTCGCCCGCCAGTGCCAGGGCAAAGACTACGTCGGCAGTCATGGCGGCGCTCGCTTTGCCGTTGACGCCGAACGCCCCATCGTACAAATGCCCCGGGTCGGTCAGTTGCTGGGTGTGCAGCCACTGCACGGCCAGCGCCACCGGGTCGCCGGCAAGGGCCTGCACCGGATCAGCCGCAGCCAGACGCGGGGCGGGCGCCGCGATGGCAGCCAGCAGCACCGCGGCCGACAAAAGAAGGACCAGGTTTCTATTTAGCGTCCGCATCAGAGCACCCGGGAAAACAAAAAGCACCCCGGACCAAGGGGTGCTTGTGTCTCCTGAAAAAGGCCCGACACAACAAAAAACCCCTTGCCCGGCAGTGGCAAGGGGAGCGGCCGATCCGTGAACAGCACACACCTGTCCACGGTTCCCACTCCCTTTACCTCGAAGGTCGTCGAGAACTGCGGCGGAGGCGGGTTTTCTGGCTCGCCCAAATGCAATGGGCCTACAGTTGCGGGACAGCGCCGGCTTGCCTGCCGTGGCAGGGCACCGGCTTTCCCCATTTCTCCACCGAAGCATATTCGTTTGTACGCTGGCCTAGCGTAGCACAGGAAGCGGGTGTCGTCAAATGACTTTCGTCATATCAGCGCAACATCACCTCCTGCGCCCGTGCCCGCCCCGCGTCGGTCAGGATCAAACGCGCCCCGTCGTCGACCCGCCGGATGAACCCCTGCCGGTCAAGTTGGCCCGCAACCGCTTCGCCAAACCCGTCGGGCCACCGCATGTGGCGCGCCATGTGCTCGACGGTTGCTTCGAGACCCGACGCAGCCGAATCTTGCAGCCCTCCGGCCTCGTGCTGCGAAAGGTGCACCAGGAGCATTTCACCGGCAAACTGCCGGCGCTGCCGGCGGCGCAGCAGCGCCTTGCGTACCAGGCCGCGCTGGGGCGCGAACAGCAACGCCAGGAGAAACGCGACCCCGGTCATCGTCGCCATGCTGCCCGCAATCGAGGCATCCAGCGCCCGCGCCAGCCCAAAACCCAGGACGGCCGAGAGCACTCCGATTCCAACCGACAGACCGAGCATCCGCGGCAGGCGGTCGGTGAGCAGGTACGCGGCCGCCGGGGGCGCGATCATCAGCGCCACGACCAGGACCGTGCCGGCTGCCTCGAACGAACTGACGGCCGTCACCGAAACCAGGGTCATCAGGCCGTAATGGATCACCACGGGCGAGAAGCCGAGCGCAGCCGCCAGCGCAGGATCGAACGTCGCCAGCTTCAATTCCTTATAGAACAGGGTGATGAACAGCACGTTGAGCGCGCCGACGCCGAGCGCCAACCACAGCGCCTGCGGCCCGATGTCGACGCCGAACACGACCGTGCGGTTGAACGGCGCAAAGGCCAGCTCGCCCAACAGCACGGCATCCACGTCCAGGTGGACATTGGCGGCGTAACGCGTGATCAGGATGACGCCGAGCGAGAAGAGCAGCGGAAAGACGAGCCCGATTGCCGCATCCTCCTTGACCAGTTGCGTGCGCGTCAGCGCCTCGACCAGAACCACGGTCAGCACCCCCGTGACGGTCGCGGCCACGATGAGCAGGGGCGACGTGGTGCTCTCGACGACAAAGAACATCAGCACGATCCCAAACAGGATCGCATGGCTGATTGCGTCCGACATCAGCGCCATGCGCCGCAACACGAGGAAGCTGCCAATCAGCGCGCAGCTTGCCGCCACCGCCGCCGCAATCAATACAATCTCAATCTGTGCCTGTACCATGCGTCTGCCTCATCTCACCACCAAGGCCCGAAGCCACAAGGATTCACCGAGTCACGAAGATGCCTTCGTGTCGCCTCGTGTCTTCGTTTCTTTGTGGTTCATCATCGTTCCATCGCCCGCCGCGCCGACTCGCGCCCCTTGTCGGTGAGCGCCAGCCGGTCGCCCGAACGCGTGATCAGCGCGCCGTCCTGCGCACGACTCACGACCGCCTCCGCGTAGCCGGGCGACCACCGCATGTGGCTGCTGGCATGGGCCACTTCCGACTCGAAGGCCGCGCCCGGCGCGCCGGCGGCAACAGCGCCCTCGTGCTGCAGCAGGTGGACCGCCAGCGCCTCCTGCGCAAACTGCCACTTCTGGCGCCGGCGCTGACGGGTGCGGGCGAGCAGCCCGCGGCGCGGGGCGAACAACAGCGAGAAAAGCACCACTGCGCTCATGTAGACCACAATCACGGGGCCGGTGGGCAGCCGGGGCACGAGACTGCTCGTGATCGCACCGAGCAGCCCCACCAGGGCGCCGAACGCGCCCGCCAGGGGCACCATCACGTTCAGCTTCTCGGTCCACTGGCGGGCTGCCGAAGCCGGCGCGACGAGCATTGCGCTCATCAGCACCACGCCCACCGTTTGGATGCCCACCACGATCGCTACGACCATCAGCGTAATCAGCAAAATCTCGAGCATTTTGGCGGGGTACCCGAGGCTGGCGCCGAAATCCGGATCGAAGGTCAGCAGCTTGAACTCCTTCCAGAAGAGCATGACCAGCACAAGCGCCGCGCCGCCCAGCGCTGCCATGGTAATGAGGTCCCGGCCGAGCAACGTCGCTGCCTGCCCGAACAGAAACTTGTCCAGCCCGGCCTTGCCTGCGCTTGGCAGGCGCTGGATGAAGGTCAGCAGCAGCAGGCCGAACCCGAAGAAGACCGCCAGCGCGATCCCCAGCGCGGCATCCGGCTTGATGCGGGTGTGCCCGGTCACCTGGAGCACCAGCACCGTGGCCAGCCAGCCTGCGGCAATGGCGCCCAGCGCCAGCACCAACGGTTCTTTGCTGCCCGTGATCAGGAAGGCCAGCGCCACGCCCGGCAGCGCGGCATGGGAAATCGCATCCCCGAGCAAGCTCTGGCGGCGCAAGACGGCGAACACTCCCAGCACACCGCTGACGAGCCCCAGCAAGGCCGAACCGAGCGCCACCGTGCGCAGCGTGTAATCCGTAAAGAGTAAGAGCAAATCCATACACTGACCTATCTGATGCGAGTCGGAAAGGAAGTCCGGTTCAACTAACCGGACTGATGCCTATGAGCCTCTCAGCAGAGGCATCCTGTGCATCAATCGCACCGGTTTGCTCGGCGTTCGCTTCCGCCCTGCCCAGGAAAGCAATCCGCCCGCCGTACGCCCGGCGCAGGTTCTCTTCCGTGAACACCTCGGCCACCGGCCCGCTCGCGATCCGCCGCACGTTCAGCAACATCACCCAGTCGAAGTATTCCGGCACGGTCTGCAGATCGTGATGGACGACGACCACGGTCTTGCCTTGCCGCCGCAGCTCGCGCAGCAGCGCCACGATGGCCCGCTCCGTCGTTGCGTCGACCCCGGCAAACGGCTCGTCCATCAGGTACACCCGCGCATCCTGCACAAGCGCACGGGCCAGGAAAACCCGCTGCTGCTGCCCGCCCGAGAGCTGGCTGATTTGCCGGGCCGCGAAGTCGGCCATCCCCACCTTCGCCAGCGCTTCCATTGCCAGGTCGCGCTCCGCCTTGCCCGGCCGGCGCACCCAGCCCACCCGGCGATACAGGCCCATCGTCACCACGTCCAAGGCGTCCGTAGGAAAGTCCCAGTCGACGCTGCCGCGCTGGGGCACGTACCCCACCAGGCGCCGCTGTTCGGCGTAGGGCCGGCCGTAGATGCGCACCTGTCCCGCGGCCGGCGAAGCCAGCCCCAGCACGGTCTTCATCAGGGTCGACTTGCCCGCACCGTTGGGTCCAACGATAGCCATCAGCACCCCCTCGGGCGCCTCGAGGTCCACGTCCCACAGCACCGGTTTCTCGTGATACGCCACCGTCAGGTCGGTGGCCTCAATCGCCAACGCTCGCTCGTTCATCCACTCATCTCCGGTCCGCCGTCAAAGCTCCGGCTTTTTCGAAACCACAGAGCTCTCGCCTAACAGGGCCCCAACAATCGTGTCGATGTTGTGCCGCACCATCCCGATATAGGTCCCCTCGGGCGTGCCTGCACTGCCCATCGCGTCCGAGAACAACTCTCCGCCCACTTCGATGTCCCAGCCGCGTGACCGCACCGCAGCCTGCACCGCCTCGATGTTCCGCACGGGGACGGACGACTCGATGAAAAGCGCCCGGATCTTGCGCTGCGCCAGGAAGTCGGCGAGTCCGCGCACGTCGGACGCGCCCGCCTCTGCGGCCGTGCTAATCCCTTGCAGCCCGCGCACCTCGAACCCGTACGCCCGGCCAAAGTAATTGAAGGCATCGTGAGCTGTAACCAGCACCCGCTGCTCGGGCGGCACCCGCTCGGCCTGCGCCTTGACATACCGGTGCAGATCCTCCAACTCGGCCAGGTACGCGGCGGCATTCGCCCGGTACGCTTCCGCGCTGCCAGGGTCCATCTCGACCAGCGCGTCGCGCACCCGCTCCACCGCCTTCATCCACAACGTCACGTCGAACCACACGTGTGGATCGTACTGCCCTTCAAACTGGGCCGGCTTCAGCAGCACGCCGCGATCGATGTCGTCTGTGACGGCCACGGTCTTGATGCGCTCGCCCAGCCGCTCCAGGACTTCGGCCAGCTTCGCCTCCAGGTGCAGCCCGCCGTAGAAGATCACGTCCGCCGTCCCCAGCCGGAGCACGTCGCCCTCGCTCGCCTTGTAGAGGTGCGGGTCGACTCCGGGGCCCATCAGCCCGGTCACCTGGACGCGGTCGCCGCCCACCTCGCGCACGATGTCCGTGATCATGCCGACCGTGGTCACCACCCGGATCGGACGGCCGGCCAGGTCGCCGGTTTGGGCCTGAGCGGGCGCGACGCAGCCCGTGAGCAGCACGACGAGCAGCAGCAGCGCCGGCGCCGCAGCCCATCGGGAGCCGGACACCCTTCGACGGCGCACCATAAGTGGCGTTCCGCCCAGGATGCCTATCGCTGCTCCGAGGCCGGCCGCGCCCATGCCCGAACCGCCCAGAACGCCCCGCTCCGCTGCACGCAGGCGAAGGATGCGAATGCCCTGCCTGAATCCTCTCATGCTGCCCCCACCTGTTCGTGCACGTCGACGACGAAGACCTGTTCGGCGGCCCGCCGTCCGATCACGCTGCGATTCCCGCGAATGTCGATCGTGACCGGACCGTCAAACGGGGCAACGTCGACCACCAGAACCACCGCATCGGGGTAGACCCCGAGCGCGCCGAGGTAGCGCAGAAATTCGCCGTCTTCATTGCCAACCCGCGCAATGGTCCCAGCCTCATTGGCCCGCAGCCGTGTGAGTGGCGTGTCCATGAGCGGGCGGACTTGCCCCGCAGTCGACGGGATGGGCTCGCCGTGCGGATCGGTCAGCGGGCTGCCCAGCGCCTGGTCGATGGCCGCAGTCACCCGCTCGGACAGCACGTGCTCCCACTCTTCGGCCTCCACATGGACCTGGTCCCACGAGAGTCCCAACACGTCCTGCAGGTAACGCTCGGCCAGCCGGTGCCGCCGCACGACCGCCAATGCGATGCGCCGGCCCGCCTCGGTCAGCATCGCCCCCTGGTATGGCGTGTAGGTCACTAACTTCTCGGCCGCCAGCTTCTTCACCATCGCGGTGACCGAGGCCGCGGCGACGCCCAGCCGTTCTGCCACGTCGTTTGTGCTTACGCCGTGACCGGCAGCACGCTCGCCGTTCGCAATCACCCGCTCGGCCTCGAGCTGGTAGATCGTTTTGAGGTAATCTTCCGTCGTCTTCTTGTTCATAGTTGCACCTAAATCTATTTTTAGTCATATCTAAAAATTCCACCGTAGCAATGGCTACAGTTCGGTCGGCGGAGTCGCTCACTGTAAGCCAGACGCCTAGCCGATTAAGATAATGTCTGCTATACTAAGGTGGTCTGAGAACATAGCTTGAAGTGCGCGGGTGACGAACGCCGGGCTTCTCGCTGTCCCTGTGTCTCCCGTTTGGAGGTAGTCCATCGTGAATGCTAACTGGCGCAAGAACGGCCTGGTATACATATTGATCGTGGTTGCCGTGGCCGTGCTCTTCTATAGCGCATCCAACTCTGCGGAGCGCCCGCAAGAAAAGGGCCTGACGGATGTGGCTGCGCTGATCCGCAAAGGCGAGGTCAGCCGGATCGTCGTTTCCGGCGACCAGTTGACCGTGCAGTTAAAGGACAAAACCCCGCCTTTCCTTTCGCATAAGGAAGAAGGCGTCAACCTTACGACTTCTCTGACCAAGCTGGGCGTGACCCCCGAGCAACTGTCGACGGTCGAGCTCAAAGTTTCGCCGCCGAGCGACATGTCGGGCTGGCTGACGATCCTCGGGACCGTTTTGCCGCTGCTGCTGATCGGCGGCCTGTTCCTGATGATCTTGCGCCAGGCCCAGGGCTCGAACAGCCAGGCCATGTCTTTCGGCAAGAGCAAGGCGCGTGTCTTCACGGGCGACAAGCCGACGGTCACGTTCGCCGACGTGGCGGGTGCGGAAGAGTCCAAGCAGGAGCTCCAGGAAGTCGTCGAGTTCCTCAAGGAGCCGCAGAAGTTCGCCTCGCTCGGCGCGCGCATCCCCAAGGGTGTGCTGCTGGTCGGCCCGCCCGGCACCGGCAAGACGCTGATGGCCAAGGCCATTTCGGGCGAAGCGGGCGTGCCGTTCTTCTCGATCTCGGGCTCCGAGTTCGTCGAGATGTTCGTCGGCGTCGGCGCCTCGCGCGTGCGCGACCTGTTCGAGCAGGCCAAGCGCAACTCGCCGTGCATCATCTTCATCGACGAAATCGATGCGGTGGGCCGCCAGCGCGGCGCGGGCCTGGGCGGCAGCCACGACGAGCGCGAGCAGACGCTGAACCAGATCCTGGTCGAGATGGATGGCTTCGACACGGACACCAACGTGATCCTGATTGCGGCCACCAACCGGCCCGACATCCTGGACCCGGCGCTCTTACGCCCCGGCCGCTTCGACCGGCAGGTGGTCATGGACCGGCCCGACATGAAGGGCCGCGAGCAGATCCTCAAGGTGCATGTGCGCGGCAAGCCGCTCGAGCCGAGCGTCGAGCTGGAGAACATCGCCCGCGGGACGCCCGGTTTTGTCGGTGCAGACCTGGAGAACCTGGTCAACGAGGCGGCGATCCTGGCCGCCCGGCGCAACAAGCGCGCCATCGGCATGCCCGAGCTGCAGGAAGCAGTCGAGCGGGTCATCGGCGGCCCCGAGCGCCGCTCGCGCATCATCAGCACCAAAGAGAAAGAGATTATTGCCTTCCACGAGGCAGGACACGCGCTCGTGCGCCGCATGCTGCCAAAGTGCGATCCGGTCCACAAGATCAGCATCGTCTCGCGCGGCATGGCGCTGGGTTACACGATGTCGCTGCCCGAGAATGACCGCGTGCTGGTCAGCCGCACGAAGTTCGAACAGGACCTCAGTGCGATGCTCGGCGGCCGGGTCTCCGAGGAACTCACGTTCAACGACGTGACGAACGGCGCCGGCGATGACCTGGGCAAGGTGACCAAACTCGCGCGAGCCATGGTGACCCAGTACGGCATGAGCGATCAGATGGGCCCGATGGTGTTCGGCCAGCGGCATGAACTCATCTTCCTGGGCCGCGAGATCGGCGAGCAGCGCAACTACTCGGAGCAGGTCGCTCGGGAGATCGATAAGGAAGTCAACCGCATCGTCACCGAGGCCCACGACCGGGCCACCGAGATCCTGACGCGCTACAAGGATCTGCTGCATGCCGGTCTCGAGGAAGCTGATCGAGGTCGAGACGCTGGACGCCGAGGAGTTCGAGGCGTTCTTCGCAGGGGTTCCCGGCGTGCCGTCTCGCAAGCCCGAACCGGCCGATAACACCGGCATGCCGGCTCCTAGCCGGGGCAACGCGCCGGCCCCCGACCGCCCGAGCGGCGCACCGTCGCCCCGGCCCGCGCCGGCGTGATCTGAGCGATAGCTATGAGCATAGAAACCAGGTTTCTCAAAGAACCCTGGTCTCTTTTGCAATCGCGACAGGATCCCCTTCGTTGCTTAGGAGCAAGCATGGCTGAAACCACTCAATTCCCCGCCGGCCTCGCCGGCGAAGCCACCGTCGTCGTCATCCCCGAGGTCACCGCCCGCCACATGGGCAGCGGGACGGTCGCCGTCTTCGCCACGCCCGAGATGGTGCGCCTGATGGAGCGGGCCGCAGTCAACGGCCTGGCCCCCTACCTGGCGCCCGGCCAGCAGTCCGTCGGCACGATGGTCAACGTCAAGCACCTGGCCGCGACGCCTCTCGGTGCAACCGTCACGGCCCGCGCAGAATTGCTCTCAGTCGACGGCCGGCGGCTGCTCTTCAAGGTCTCTGCGCATGATGGCACCGACCTGATCGGCGAGGGCACGCACGAGCGCGCACTGATCGACCTGGCCAAGTTCGAGCAGCGGGTGGCGGCGAAGGCGAAGGGCTAACGGAGCGGTCCGCACGGTTCACCGGCCGGCGCCTAGAGTAATCCCCCTGAATAGACCAGCGCGAAATCCTGGGGCCCGCGCGGCACGTTGAACGCCCGCACCCGGATGCTATACCGCCCCAATTCGGGCTGCGCCGATCACCAGCCGCTCCACGTTGTTCACCCGGTCGGGCGATCCGCCCGGCTGCCCGTTCCGGCTGTTCCCGTAGTACAGCGCGCCCGATGGGCTCGTGACGACCAGGTCCAGGTCGTTCACCAGGTTCGGATAGATGCTCGGGCTGCCGGGGTAGTCGGTCCAGGCGAGGGTGAAGGCTAACGGCACGCTCGCATCGTTCACCGTGCACGCCCAGCGCCAGCTTTGCCCCGTGTTCAGCCCGCTCCGCTGGTCGTACCACCGCACGTCGGTCGGGCTCGGCGGCGTCAGGCTCTCGCACAGGTCGATATGCCCCCACCCCTGCGCCCAGTCGTACAGCCCCGGCCCGGCAGGCTCGAAGCGATAGCGGCGAAAGCCGGCCCCGTGGATCAAAGCGGCCTTGACGAGCGCGGCCGACGGGTTGAGGCGGCGCTTCACCGTCCGAAAGTACTGGCGCACCAGCGCGGCCGCACCGGCCGCCAGCGGCGTCGCCATGCTCGTCCCGCCGTTGTACATATACCGGTCGCTTCCCGCATATGGCCCCCAGCCGGGCGTCCCTGCCCCCGCCCAGGCAGCCGAGCGGGTCGAGAGAATGTTGGTGCCGGGCGCCAACAAGTCCGGCTTGACCCGGCCATCGCGCGTCGGCCCCCGGCTGGAGAACGCCGCGATGTCGTTGCCGTCATTTGATGGCAGGTCGGCGCTGAGCGGAGGCGTGGCATAGTTGTCGGGCCACAAGCTGCCCCACGCCCGCTGGTACCCCCCCTGTGAGCGGACAGACTCGGCCGCGCCGACCGTGATGCAGTTCTTGGCTGTCCCTGGTGGCGTGACACTGCCGGAATCCACGATGCCGTCGCGGTTGCCGTCCGTCCCGTCGTTCCCGGCCGCAACCAGCACCAGGAAATCCTTGTGTTCCCACATGAACCGGTCGACTGCCTCCGCGAAGTCGTCGTATGCGCCGAACGAACCGCCGCCCCAACTGTTGCTGTGGATCCGCACGCCCACGTCGTAAGCCTGCTGAAACACCAGCTTGAGGTCTGCCGGCAGCCCCGCGAGGCCATAGTTGGGCGGATAGCGGCGATACTGGTTGAAGTAGGACTGCCGGTACGCGTCCGTCCACTTGAGTTCTTGCTCGATGGCCTGGAACACGAGCGTGGCCTCGTAGGCCAGCCCCCGGCACACTGCTCCCTGCTCGCCAAGGGTCTTCCAGACTGTGCCGTTGCCCAGGATCGAACCGGCGACATGCGTGCCGTGGCCGGAGCGAGTATCGGATGGCCCATCGTCGGCGCCCACGTTGGTCACCATCGATGACCAACCCGTCGCCACGGGCCAGCTATAGAGGTTGGCGATCCGGCCCGCAAAGTCCGGATGGATCGTCGCCGGCACGCCGCTGTCCAGCCCCGAATCCGCCATCCCCACGATCTCGCCCCGGCCGCTAAGGTTTAACCCCGAGGGGTCTTGTACCTCCTGCGCACCCATCAGCCCCGGTGCGATGTTGTTGCGCAACTGCCGCAGAACGTACGGTTCGACTGCCCGCACCCCGTGCAGCGCGGCCAACTGCGCAACCCGTCCAGCCAAGTTCTCCGCCTGAGGATCGAAAGTCACGGTAATGACGTTCGCGCCGGGCGTTGGCTCGCTGGTATTCCCGCCGAGATCCTCGATCGGCCGGAGCGCGGCCGCCAGGTCGTCCGGCTGGAAGAACCGAACGGTGAAGGCGTTGGGCACCCGCTCGACGCCCGGCGGCACACGCGCATCGAACGCCGGCTCGCGGCGCATGATGCCCCGCGCGATCACCGGGCTGTCTCCCAGCCCTTCTGCCACGTCCGGACTGATACGCAGGTCTACGCCGTAGTGCCGGACTTCGTCGACATAAGGCGCCTGCCGCACAAACGCATATGCCGCGTCGTCGAGCGCGATCACATAGCCGTAAGGTGGCTCAGGCTCTTGGGGCCGGCCGCCGTGCTGGCCGATCTCCGCCAGCCACTCTGGCTTAATGGGGCCTGCGAAGTTAACGAGGTAGTAGTGGTGGCCCGGCCCGAGGCTGTCCGGTTCCGGGGTGCTGCGGGGCGTCGCTTCGTCAAGGGCAAAGCCCGAAGCCGGTTCGGCGCGGTAGATCTCGACTTCATACCCGCGCCCGCGGAGTTGATCCACCTGTTGGTCGCTGGCGCGGGTCAACACATAGTCTTCATACTCCGCAAGGAACTGGAAGCCCTCGCGGACCAGGCGGCTGCGTGCGCGCCGCGTCGCGTAAATGAGGACCGTTTGGCTCATGCTTCCCTCCGCGCCCGGCAGAGCACTGGCGAAGGCCGGCCGGGCAAGGGCATTATAGCACCCGGCCGCGCCGCCGCAGCAAGAGGATTCCACCTGCGGCCAGCAGGATGAGGAGGCCGGCCAGCCCGGCCGCGGCCGGTGGGACCCACTGGGCGCCAAGGACCCTGCTTCGCTGCGTGCTCGTCACGCCGGGGTCGCCGCTGAGGACGAAGGCGGCCCAGTAGTAGGGCGCCCGCCACTCCGGGTGGGCCGGATCGTCGCGAACGGCCGACTGGGCTGCAGCCAGCGCTTGCGCCTTGCCCACGCCCTTCGCGAGGTTCGCGTAAAAGGCGCCCATCAGGGCGGAGGTCGCGGCGTCGTCCACGCTCCAGAGGCTGGCGACGACCGAGCGCGCGCCCGCATAAAGGAACGCCCGGCTCAACCCGGTCACGTCGTCGCCCGCATTCAGCTGGCCCAGGTCCGTCTGACACGCGCTCAGCGTGATCAAGTCGGCTTCCTGCAAGTCGAGGCCGTAAACCTCGTGCACTTCGAGCGACCCGTCGTTTCCTTCGCCGGGCGCCAGCAGCAGGCGTGAGAAGAGCGGCGCAGTGCTGTTGAGCTGCCCGTGGGCCGCGAGATGGATGATCCCGCGACCCGGCGCCCCGGAACGCAGCGCAGTCTCGCTGGCATTTTCGCCCAGCAGCGGCTGTGTGCCCAGCGCGGCGGCCGCCGCCGCGGCCTCGGCATCGGCCGCCTGCAGCGGCGCCAACCCTACGGGGCTGGCGTAGGCCATGACCAACGCATCCTGCGCCTGGGCTCGGGCCCTTTCCAGGGGCAAATAGGGCAGCGCGCCGACGCTGGGCAGCGAAAACAGGAGGAAGCGGCTGCCGAAATAGGCCGGCTCGCCGGGATCGGTGGCCGGTCGGGGGCCCTGCGTCCCTTGTGAAGGCCAGGCGAGTGCGGCGAAGGGCAGGTAGTGCAACGGGCCGTGAGGCACGACGCCGACAACCGGCGTGTCCAGATACGGCGCCACGGGCGCAAGCAGCCGTTCGGCGAGCCAGGCGCCCGAGGCGGGCGCCTGGCTCTGCGTATCTGTAAGGCCCCCACGGAAGGCCGCCACCTGCTCCCACACCTGCCCCGCCGGAGCCTGGAGCGTGACAGTCTGGAAACTACTCGCCCGGATCACGAATGCGAAGGAAGACTCCAGCCCAATGAAATAATCCACGAGTGTGATGTCGGGTGGCAGCAGGGCCTGGATCTGATCGAGCGTGGCTGGCTCCGCGCTCACCATCGCCGCATACTGCGGGTTGCGACTCTTGATGTCGGCCAGGAGCGCATCGTACTCCGCCTGGCGCGTGCTCAGGTCCTGGCCGAGCGCCTGGACCCGTTCTGCACTGCGCCGCGCCGATGGCTTCACCGCGTTCCTCGCGCACCTCCTGGTCCAGGCGACTGATCTCGGCCCGCAGGGCCTGCTCGCGCGCCAACAGCGCGGGCTCAACCCCTGCCGCTTGCTCCAACCGCCCCGCGTTAAGTTGGTCGAGAAGCTGCCGGCTGCGCGCCCGTTCGGTAAATGCGAACGCCTCTTCCCCCCGGCCCAGCTTCAGCGCCAGCATGGCGGCTGCGTCGTAGACGGCGCTGGCGCCCTGGGTGAGCCCCACGCGCAGCACTTCGCCCGGAGCCTGGCCCCGCAGTCGCTCGCGCAGCGTGAGCGAGCGGCGGTACGCGTCGAGCGCATCGGCATCGCGACCCAGCTGTTCCAGCAGGTAGGCTTTATTTGACAAGGCCGTCGCCTGGCCGGCCACTTCGCCAATCTGCTCATAGAGCGCCAGGGCCCGGTCGAGATCTGGCAGGCCGTCGGCGGGCGCCGACAGGGCGGCCCGCATCAGCCCTAAGCCGTTCAAGGCGCTGGCTTCCCCGGCTTGGTCACCCAGCTCGCGAAAACCTTCGAGCGCAGCCTGGTACGTCTCGTACGCCTCCTGATTACGGCCCATTTCGCTCAAAACTGTGGCCACGTGGTTCTGCCAGGTCGCCGCAGCCCCCGGATCGGTTGCC
The DNA here is from genome assembly GCA_963810095.1 of uncultured Chloroflexia bacterium. GTDB lineage: Bacteria > Chloroflexota > Anaerolineae > CG2-30-64-16 > CG2-30-64-16 > JALOOB01. The sequence goes on from CAWEMM010000006.1 coordinate 1,362,708, forward strand.
TCGGCCGCGATCGCTGCCGCCTGGCGATAGCCGGCGAGCGCGGCCCCGTAATCGCTCCGTTCATAATCGAGGGCGGCCAGGTCGCCGAGCACCATCCCCTCGCCGGCGCGATCGCCGATCCGCCGCCGCAGGGCCAACGCCTCTTCGTAGCTCTTGTGGGCTTCGTCCAGCCGGCCAAGCGTCATGTACAACGTTGCCAGGTTGCTCAGGCCCACCGCCTGCGGCTGGAGCATGCCCCGCTCCCGGAAAACCTCGAGCGCAGCCTGGTAGCCTTCCAATGCCTCCCGATATCGCCCCTGCGCCACGTCCTGTCCGGCCAGGTTCTCGACCACTGCGGCCTCGCCGGCCGCGTCGCCCAGCCGCCGGTGAATGGCGAGGGCCTGATCGTAGAGGGGCCGCGCTTCTTCGTAGCGCCCCTGGCTGTCGAAGTTCTGCGCCAGGTTGTTCAGCGTGACAGCTTCGTCTGCGACCGAGCCGGCCTTCCGGAACAGGACCAGGGCCTCCTGGTAGAAGGCGGCAGCCTCGTCGTACTTCCCCCGGTGATTCGACACGCCGCCCTGGTTGTTGCGCACGGTCGCTTCGAGCTTGGGTGCCCCAAGCGTCTTCGCCGTCTGCAACGCCGCTTGCAGCGCGGCTTCTGCATCTGCACGCCGGCCGAGAAGGTCATAAACCAAGCCCAGGTCGTTGTTGATACGCGCCAGTTGCTCGGCATCGCCCAGTTCGTCCGCAATGGCTCGGGCCGCCTCATAGCGCTCCACAGCCTCGCGGCTCCGGCCCAGCTCCTCCAGCGTCGCGCCCAGCTGCCTCAGCGCCAACGCCTCGCGCGTGCGGTTCCCCGCCGACCGTTCAAGCGCCAGGGCCTGCTCCTGGGGCTTCAGCGCCTCTGCCCAGCGTCCCAAGTCATAGAGCGCAAGCCCGGCATCCAAGCGGGCCAGTGATTCGCCGGCAGAGTCGCCGCGTTCCTGAGCAATCGCCGCCGCAGCCTCGAAGTCCGCGAGCGCCGCCTCGTACTGCAGGAGTGCGGATTTGGCGCCGCCCATCCCCTCCAGTGCCAACTGCTGCCACATCCGGTCGCCAAGCGCCACGGCCAGGTCGCGACTCCTTGTGTAGGCCGCCAGCGCCATTTCGTGCTGGTCGAGCGCGTTGTACACGTTCGCCAGACCCGCGTGGAGCATCAACTCGGCCCGCTGGTCCTTCAGCCCAACGGCGATGGTCAGGCCGGCCTGGAATCTCTCAATCGCTTCATCGTACCGGCCAAGCGCGTGCAAGGTAACGCCCGCGGAATTAATGGCCGAGACGGCCGAGCGCTTGGAAGCGGCATCCGTATTAGCCATGAAGAGCGTGGTCGCCTCGCCGTAGGCCGAAAGCCCGTCCTCGCGCGCACCGAGCAAGACCCGGCAGTCGCCAATGCCCAGCCAAAGACTCCCTTCGACGACCTGATTCCGGAGGGGGCGCACTGTGTCGAGCGCCGCCTGGTACTCGGGCAGCGCGTCGGCGCAGCGGCCGAGCTTCCGGAGGTACAGCGCCAGGAAGAAGTGCGCGCCCACCTCGCCGTCGGGGTTGTCTCCCTGCTGATACAGCGCAATCGCCTGTTTGAACCGGACGAGCGCGGCGTCGACGTCACCGGCGTCCGCGAGCCGTTGGGCTTCGGTCAACGCGACGGCGGCGGCATCCGCTGCGGGCTCCGCAGCGGATGCCGCCGCCGTCGCAATAGGAGCGGGGGTGGGGGTCTGGGCGGCCGCGGGGGCCTGTGTGACGAGTGCGATGAGCAGGACGGCCGCCAGGCCCAGCGCCAAGAGGAAGGTGTGGGGGAGTCGCAGCATGGTTTGCCTACTTCGTCGCGGCGTCGATCTCCGCCACCGACTTCTGGTCGCCCAACTGCTCGTAGAGGCTGCGAGCCTGCTGGTAGAACGTCTTCGCTTCCGCCGTGTTACCGATCGCACCGTATACCCTGCCCAACCCGCGATTCGCCAACGCGGCCCCCTCCCGATCGCCCGCGGCGGTCGACGCCTCGAGCGCCCCGGCATACGCCGTTTCCGCCTCGCGCGTCAGCCCCACCGCCAGCGCAATGTCGCCCGCAAGCCGTGCCAGCGCCGGCTGGGTAGGCGCCTCCGCCCCGCCCAGCCGCTGCAGCGCCTCCGCATACAGCCGCCGCCCCGCATACAGGTTGGCCACCAGCAGCCGGGTCGCCTCGTCGCTCAGACCCAGGGCGCCCACCCGGGCCTCCTCGGCGCGCACGTCCTGCGCCTCATCCGCAGCCAGCAGGGAGAAACCGAGATCCGGCCCTGCTTCCTCCCGGGAACTTCGTCCCCCCGCCTCGACCACCAGCCGGTAGCTCTTGCCAGGCTCCAGCGCCGGCGCATCCGCCGGATAAGCCAGCTCCGTTGCGCCGGCCACTTCGGTCTGCCACGTCGTGCCCTCGATGCTCACCTTGTAGCTCGTCGCACCCGGGACCGCCGTCCACTGGAGGAGCGGCCGGCCGCTCAACAGCCGCGTCTTGCGCGGCGCCACCACAACGGGGTAGTCACCCGTGCCCTGGTCGCCCGCGCGTCGGCAGCACCAGTGCGCCCTCGAACACCAACGGCGTCTCCTGTGCCGACGGGCACGGGTAGCCCTTCACCCCGCCGCTAAGTTCCTCCAAGCTGAGGTCCGAGCACGCCACCACAGCCCGGCCGGCGCCGCCGACCTTCACCAGGTCTCCCCGGCGCACCGCGGCGCCAAAAGCTGCGGGCGCATAATCCTGCCAGCCCTGGCGCTTGAGCGCGGCATCCCCCGTTACGTCGACGATCAGGGCGGCCCACGCCGGAGTTGGGGCCGCCGCGGTCGAGGGGCCGGGGCAGCGCCGCAGCCCGCCAACACGACGAGCGCCGCGGCGCAGCAAAACCATCGTCCGAAGACCATCACCCGTCGCTTCACTTTGCAGAGCCTCCAGCTAAACGCTCCTGCGCCAGGGCCGCCCAGCCCGGCTCGACGTCGAAGTCACGCGCATAGGCCACGCACTGCTCCCAGGAAGCTTGCGCCGCCTGGCCCAGCATCTCCTGCACCTGCGCCAGCAGGCAGTGGGCCGCCCCACCGTCTGGCTTGAGGTCCATGGCCGCCCGCAAGTCACGCTCCGCAAGACGCGGCAGCATCAAGGACAGGTAGGCCCAGCCCCGGTTCTTGAGCAGCCCGTACCGCGTCAGAGCGTCGATCGACTTGCTCTCCAAGGCGGTGTCCAGCAGCTTTACCGCCGAGCCGGGCTCCTGCTTGTGCAGTAGATAAAGCCGCGCCAGGTTGTTGTAGAGGAAGAAGTAGCGCCCGTCGGCGTGCTGCTGGCTCAGACCCAGCGTGTACTCCCGGATGGCCGCGTCGTAGTCGAGGCCTTCCTCATACACGTTGCCCAGGTTATAGTGCACGACGCTTTGATCGGGGTCGATGGCGAGAGCCCGCTCGAAGGTCACGGCTGCTTGGGCCAGCCGGCCGGCTTCGAACGCCGCGATACCCCGGTTATTGTAGTAACGGGCCACAAGCGGCGGCAGCAGCCGGCTCAGGGCGAAGAGCACAAGCAGTGCGGTCACGGCCAGTGCCAGCCGCGCCCACTGCTCGCGACCCCGCCGAACGCCAAGCCGCGGGAATACCCGGTCGATGCCGCGCTGGAACAGCTTGAAGAAGTCGTCGGCAATCTCCGAGTCCAACCCGAACGTGTCCGCGACCCGGCCGATCAGGCGCCGCCCGCGCACGGTCAGCGCGTTCGCGGCGAAGAGCACCAGGACGATCAGGATGAGGGTGACGAATACGCCCAGGAAGTCGACGCCGGGCGCCAGAAATCGCCGGGCCATGTCGGCAGTCAGCGCCACCGCCGCCGCAATAACCAGCGTGGTGATAATCGTCCAAAGCAGGTCGACTGTGGTTTCGCCGGCAGGGGTCGGCGGCCACCACCACGCCGTAGGCGGGGGCAGTCGAGCGTCGCGCCAATCGGGCACTTCTGCCGCAGCGGCCGCATGCACGTGCGGCAGCACCGCCCGCAGCCGCGTATCCAGAGCGGTCGCCTGGGCGATCGCCGCAGCGGTAGGTGTCTCGAGGTGCTCGAAGGCGTAAGCGACATTATCGCGCGCGGCGAGAAGTTGGAGTGCGTCCTGCGGAGCGTGTGGGCCGCGCCCCATGCCTCGAGGCAGCTTGCATAGTTTGCCAGGGCTTCTGTGTGGTCGTTCACTGCAAGGCGAGTATAGCACGATGGTTTGCCCTGACAACGCGTGGTAGAATTGCCTTGTGACGGCAAACACTCTGCGCGGGACGATCGAGCGCATCACCTATCACAACGAGGAGAACGGCTACTCCGTCGTGCAGCTGTTGCCCGACGGCCAGTCGACGCTCGTCACGATCGTCGGCAACATGCTGGGCATCAACGTGGGCGAGTCCGTCGCACTGACGGGCGCGTGGGTGGCGCACAGCCAGTACGGCAGGCAGTTCAAGGCGGAATCGGTGCAGACCGTCCTGCCCGCCACCGTTGCCGGCATCGAGCGCTATCTCGGCAGCGGGATGATCAAGGGCGTCGGACCAGTTACCGCAAAACGCATCGTGCGCAAGTTCGGGGCTGAAACCCTCACCGTCATCGAGCAGGAGCCGGAACGGCTGCTCGAGGTGCTGGGCGTCGGCCGCAAGCGCGTCGACATGATCGCCAAGGCCTGGGTCGAACAGCAGAAGATCAAGGAAGTGATGTTGTTCCTGCAGAGCCACAACGTTTCGACCGGGCTGGCCGTCCGCATCTTCAAGCGCTACGGCGACGATGCCGTCGACGTGGTACGCAGCGACCCCTACCGGCTGGCGCGAGAGGTTTACGGCATTGGCTTCCTCACGGCCGACAAGATCGCACGCGAATTGGGCATCGCAGCCGATGCGCCCGAGCGCGTCGCCGCCGGCGTTTCCTACGCGCTGAGCCAGGCGGCCGACGAAGGGAACTCCTATCTCCCCGAGAAGGAGCTGACGAAGCGCTCGGCCGAACTGCTCGGCGTCGCAGAAGCGCAGGCGGCCGAAGGCATACGCACGCTGCTGGCCGACGAGCAGGTGTGGGTTGAAGGCGAGACACCCGCCTGGGCCGGCGAGCATGCGGTCCGGGCCCCTATCGCAGCACTGGCCGAAGAGCGGCCCGTCTACTTGCTGCCGTTCTACTACGGCGAGGTGGGCGTGACGGGACGGCTGCGGCGGCTGGCTGAGACGCCCGAAGACCGGTTGGCGGCCTTTGCCAGCTTCAACTGGTCGGCCGCGTTTGCCCTGCTCGCGGCCGACACATCCAACCACCAAACGCTCACGCCCCGGCAAATGCAAGTAGTCCAGGCCGCCCTGACCAAACGGGTGGTGGTGCTCACGGGTGGCCCGGGTACGGGCAAGACGTTCAGCGTGCGCAGCATCATCCGGCTGGCCGAGTCGGCGGGCGCGCGGGTTGCGCTGGCCTCGCCAACCGGTCGCGCCGCCAAACGCCTGGCCGAAACCACGGGCCGGCCGGCCAAGACCATCCATCGCCTGCTGGAGTTCAAGCCCGGTGAAGGGACCACCTTCCAGCGTAATGAGGACAACCCGCTCGAGGCCGACCTGGTCATCGTCGACGAGGCCTCGATGCTCGATCTGCTGCTGACGAACCACCTCTTGAAGGCGCTCGCACCGGGTTCGCACCTGCTGTTCGTCGGCGACATCGATCAACTGCCAAGCGTGGGCGCCGGCAACGTGCTGCGCGACATCATCGCCGCCATCGAGGACTCCGAAGGTTTGCCCAACGCCGAGGTCATCCGCCTCGACACCATCTTCCGCCAGGCGGAAGGCAGCTTCATCATCACCAACGCGCACCGGATTAACCAGGGCGAGATGCCCGTGCTTGATAACCAGAACAGCCGGGACTTCTTCATTTTCAAGGAAGAAGACCCGGACAGGGCCGCCGGGCTGGTGGTCGAGCTGGTGCAGGAGCGGATCCCGCGCAAGTTTGGCCTGGCGCCCGACCAGATCCAGGTGCTCAGCCCGATGCACCGCGGGGCCGTCGGCGTGGGCAACCTAAACCTGCTCCTGCAGGCCGCACTCAACCCGCCGAAAGCGGCCGCGCCCGAACGGCAGGTCGCCGGCCGGGCGTACCGGTTGGGTGACCGGGTGATGCAGATTCGAAACAACTACGACAAGGAAGTCTTCAACGGCGACATGGGGCAGATCGCCGCAATCGATCTGGAGGAACAAGTCGTGACGGTCCGCATGGACGAGCGCTCGGTTCGCTACGACTTCCTCGAGCTGGACGAGCTGGTCCATGCGTATGCGGTGAGCGTGCACAAGGCGCAGGGCAGCGAATTCCCGGCGGTCGTCGTCCCCCTGCTGCCCACACATTACATGATGCTCCAGCGCAACCTGCTATATACGGCCGTGACCCGGGCGCAGAAACTCGTCGTGCTGGTCGGCACACCGCGCGCCGTCGCCATTGCAGTGCGCAACGACCGTGCCCATCAGCGCTATTCCGGCCTGGCCGAGAGACTTGGGGGATGACTGCAACGGTTAACCACCAAGACACGAAGACGTTAAGGTTCACGAAGGATGCTTGTCACCTTCGAGTTTCTTCGTGACTTGGTGTCTTTGTGGTGAAAGGATGGATCCGATGACGATCATTACCCTTTCCAGGGAGTTGGGCAGCCGGGGCGACGACGTGGCAAAGGCCGTGGCCGAACGGCTGGGGCTGCGGCTGGTCGGCCGCGAGATGATCAACCGGGCCGCTCAGGACGCCGGCGCGGGCGAGGTCGCCCTGGCCGAGTTGGACGAGTTGGGGCTGCTCGGGGTCAAGCCGTCGGCGGCCAGCCAGAAGCGCTATCGCGCGAAGATCGTGGAAATCATCGAAGCGCAGGCCGCCCAGGGCGACGTGCTGCTCGTCGGCCGGGGCAGCCAGGTGGTGCTTGGCCAACGGCAGGACGTGCTCCACGTCCGCATCACCGCTCCACTTGCGCTCCGCTGTGCGACGGTGCAGGAGCGGTGCAAGGTGTCTGCGGAAGTGGCGGCGGCCCGAGTGGCAGCCTCAGACGCAGCGCGCGCCGCATACCACAAGCGCCATTTCGGCGTGCGCTGGGACGACGGGTCGCTCTACGACCTGGTGCTGAACCTCGCGCGCCTGACCGTGCCGGCCGCGGTGGAGACAATCTGCGCCGCGGCGACCACACAACTCCGGGACACATCAGCGCCAGCCGCCGAAGGATGTGAGTGCCAGCAATGACGGCCGAAGTTCCTCCTCCCTTCTCCCATCCCGTCGAGGCGGAGTTCGCCCGCATTCTCGACTTCTACGGGATCCCGTGGGACTACGAGCCGCGCACCTTCGTGCTCGAACGCGACGGGCTGGGCCGCGTCACCGAGGCCTTCTCGCCCGATTTCTACCTGCCCGACCAGGACTTGTATGTAGAGTTGACGACGATGCAGCCGAACCAGATCCGGCACAAGAACAAGAAGCTCAGGTTGCTCCGCCAGTTGTATCCGGACATCAATATCCGCTTGTTCAAGCGCGGCGACATCCGCAACCTCCTGCTCAAGTTCGGCGTGGAAGACGTGCCGGACATGATGGCGAACGAGCTATGACTGCAACTATCAGAGGCTAAAACGCGCTATGAACGCAACCCCCAACGACTTCACTGCTGGATTGGGCCGCGTGCTCTTCAGCGAGACCGCTCTTCAACGCCGCGTCGCCGAGCTCGGTGCACAGATCAGCCGCGACTACGCCGGCCTGAACCCCGTCGTCGTCGGCGTCTTGAAGGGCGTCATGTTCTTTATGAGTGACCTGCTGCGCACGCTCACGCTCCCCGTCCAGGTCGACTTCATGGCCATCTCCCGCTACCAGGCGGGTGCCGGCGCCAAGGGTCCGGTGCGCCTGACGAAAGACCTGGACGAGCCCGTCGAGGACCGCCACGTGCTCTTCGTCGAAGACGTGATCGACACCGGGCTCACCCTGAGCTACCTGCTCCGCAATCTGCGCGCCCGCGGGCCCGGCCAGCCTCGAAGTCTGCACCCTGTTCGACAAGCCCCAGCACCGTCTCGCCGACGTGAAGATCCGCTACAAGGGGTTCGACCTGCCCGATCGCTTCGTCGTCGGCTACGGGCTGGACTACCGCGAAGCCTACCGGCACCTGCCCTACGTCGCCGAGCTGACGCCCGAAGCATTGGGCTTCTCGAACGGCCAGCCGAGCCCGCGGCACTCGTAAAGCGCAGCCCGGCTTCGGCCCAGGAAAGGATCAGAAAGCCCGCTTCACGTTTCCAGGTGCAGGCACAGGAAAATTAGCAACTTATGACTGATGACGGTTTGGCGGGGGCGCTCTCGCCCCCGCCGCCCCCGACCAGGGGCTACGCCCTTGGAACCCCAAGGGCAACGCTGCGGGTACATGGGCGGCTAGATAAGTCACTGTACCGGGGATGAGGCAGGGGTGGCAGAAACCATGCGTGGACTCAACCGCCCTGGTGCGAGAAACGATCACTACCGCGCCCGGCACTGCGAGGCGCCCAACCGTCAAGAGGCAGCCTGCCCGCCGGGAGCGTTGCCATTGGGGGGTTCGGGGGCCGGCTGGCCCCCGCCAAAAATGTCTGACCTACATTGCAGCCCGAGCCGGCAATTCCTTGTGTTTGTGCTTAAGCTAATCCAGAGCGCCCCCGCAAAGTCGTGATTGACCCCGGCAACCAATAATGCTGTTGCTTTTTTGCGCAGTGTCGGTTATGATGTTGCCCATGTCCAGCATTTCCAGCAGTTAGGCAGGCGCCATGAGACGTTGGCCCATCTTTGCCGTCGCCGTAGTCCTGTTCTTCACCGTCTTCCCGGTGGCGGCGCTGGCGCCGAGCGGCGCCATGCCAGGCGAGAAGCTGCCCCCGCGGGCCGCACAGCCCGCGCCTCCCGGCGAAGTCGATCGCACAGGCTATATCAAGGGCTTCTACGTCTCGGCCGCGGCCATGGGCAACGCCGACTTCATGGCGCGCGTGAAAGACCTGCTGGAGAACACCGAACTCAACGCGGTCGTCCTGGACTACAAGAGCGACCGCGGCTATATGGCTTTCCCGACACAGGTCCCACTCGCTGTCGAAATCGGTGCGGACGCCGACCCGCAGGTGAAAGACCCCGCCGAGTTTATGCGTTGGTTCAAAGAACACAACGTCTACACTATTGCCCGCATCCCCACCTTCAAAGATAACATGCTGACCAAGGCCTACCCGGGCTGGGCAATCGTCGACACGAACACCGGCGGCGTGTGGCGCGACAAGGAAAAGATGGGCTGGGTGGATGGCAACCGGACAGAGGCGTGGGATTACAATGTTGCCCTGGCTCAGGAAGCGGCCGCGTACGGTTTCGACGAGATCCAATTTGACTACGTCCGCTTCCCGACGGACGGCAACGTCCACAGCGCCCTTTACTCGAAAGACAACACGTACGAGAACCGGGTGGCCGCCATCAGCGGACTCCTGAGCCGCGCCAGCCAGGCACTGCGTCCGCTCGGCGTGAAGGTGAGCGCCGACATTTTCGGCTACACCTCCTGGGTGCCCGACGACCTGGGAATCGGCCAGCACATCGAGGCGCTTGCGCCCTACGTCGACGTCCTCTCGCCCATGGTTTACCCCTCGACCTTCGCCGCGGGCATGCCCGGCGAGAACCCCAAATACCACAACGCCGTCGCCTACCCTTACGAAATCGTCAACAAAAGCACCGAACGCTCGGTGCGGCGGGCGAAGGAGATCAACCCTCGCATCGAGATCCGCCCTTGGCTCCAGGATTTCCAGGACTACGCGTTCGACTACAGGACGTACACGCCGTACGAAATCCGGCGCCAGATGGACGGGGCACGTGATGCCGGCGCCCGCGGTTGGCTGCTGTGGGATCCGGCGGTGCGGTACACGAAGGAAGCGTTGGCGGCCGCGCAGCCGGCCTTCGTGCCCAATGGGGCCGGCCAGGTGCCCGTCCTGGCCTACGGCGACGTTGCTCCCGACGTGCTGCAGGACGACCTCACGTGGCTCTTGGCGCAGGGTTTCTACCCGACGACGGTCAAAGACCTCGCTGCAGGAAAGCTGGGCGGCGTGCCGGCAGGCAAGAAAGCCGTCGTGCTGACGTTCGACGGCTCGCTGCCCAACCAGTTCAAGCTGTTGGAGGGGGGCCAGGTCGATCCGGCGAGCGCGGTGGGCGTGCTGCTCAACTTCGGAGCCCGCCATCCGGCCGACTTCCCCGCCCGCGCCACCTTCTACGTCGACGCGGTGGGCGGCGAGAACTCCCTCTTCGGCACCTCTGATCTCGCCAGCATCAAGCTGCAGACCTTGCAATCGTGGGGCTTCGACATTGGCTTGGTGCAGCCTGCCGTCTCTGCCACCGAAGGAACAACTACCGAAGGAGCTACTGCCGAGGCGCTCGGGCAGGCGGCGATGGCCGCATTGGACGCGGCGAAACAGCGGCTGGCCGGCCAGCTGCCCGACTTTGTTCCCGCCACCGTGGCGCTTCCGAGCGGCGCATCACTGGCGCCGGTCAGCCAGAGCGAAGGGGACACCGCCGCTGCGCCCGCCATCCCCTATGCCGGTGCGGTCCTGCCAGCCGGCGGACTCGCCACTTCGCCCTACGACCCCGGGGCGAACCCCTATCAGATCCCGCGCCTTCCGGCCGGCGAGGCCGGCGGATCGAGCTGGCGTGACGCCATCGGGGCAGCTGAGATTTACGTTTCCGGGGGCGAATGAACCGGCGGGGCGAGGCAGAAGGCCCGAGCAATAAAAAGGGAGCGTTGGAATCAACGCTCCCTGCCGGTTAAACAGAGGTGCCCCAAGCAACCGTCTGGCTTTTGAATTCCGGGCTCGCTCTTCACTCGCTTAGTCACTTACCAGATTTTCAAGCTTCTGCACTTTTCAGCACGTCTGCTCAACCGGTTTGTCCGAGCTTCCAGTTTCCTGGTGTATCTTCGAGCCTGGAACCGCCGTCTGATTTCTCGGGGCTCCCTCACCAGTAGATCAACAACGCCCTTATGATTGTTTGTTGTTTTTCTATTGGCGCATTGAGTGTAGCTGAAATCCACGCTATTGTCAATACTTTTTATGACAACTTATGAGCCGCACGCGAAATATTAAGCTAAACTTATAAATACCCCGCCGGCTGTCATCGCCACCGTAAGGGTTGTAACGTATTGAGCTAATGAGTATCTTATTAAAAACAGTAGTAGTAGGGACTGTGGATATGTGGGCAAGACGCGCTGCAGCAGCGGCGTGCGCGGGATTCCGCGCACCGGTCAGGCGCTCCCACTACATGTGGCCTGCGGCAAATGGCGTCTGGTGTGGGTGGGCCGTGCGCCCGAGGCCGGGTTTTGTGCCGCAAAGGACATAGGGGGATAACTGGCCTCTGTTTCTCCTGGTTGTCCCCAGTTAAGTGTGGAAAACCGGGAGTGGCCGGGAGATGCGGTTGCCATAACGGCCGCTTTTGGTCCTGCCCGGCACCAATGCTATACTGCAAGCGTCAATGAGACGCCGCCCGATTTTGGGCGGCGTTTTGCCCGTCAGGGGCCGGGAGGCACAGTTCGTTCGTTGGCTAGTATTCGCATCATGACCTACAACATTCACCGCTGGGCCGGACGGGACCAGCGGATGGCGCTTGATAGCCTCGCCGATGTCATCGCCGGCGCCGAGGCCGACGTTATCGGCCTCAACGAGGTGCTTCACCCGGTCACTACGTCGTTGCACACGTATGCCCCGCTCGCACAACTCGCCGAGCGACTCGGCATGTGGTACGCCTTTGGGCCCAGTGGGTGGATTGACCAGGGGCCGAGTTGGCATGGCCCGGTGGGAAATGCCTTGCTGAGCCGCTATCCGCTGGTGGACGTCGCAAACACGCTGCTCCCGCGCCTGCCGGGCACCAAGCAGCGCTCCCTTTTGTGCGCCACGCTCGATGCAGAGCCCGTGCAGGGCCTCACCGCATTTGTAACGCACCTCGACCATGCCTTCGAAGGCACGCGGCTTGTCCAGATTCGCGGCGTGCTGCGGCGACTGATCCAGCGAGGACACAACCACCCGCACTTCCTGATGGGCGACTTCAACACGCCCGGCTTTCTCGGCGCCCGATCGCGCCAGGTCATGCCCCCGGTCCTTCAAGCCATGCACGCTGCCGGGTATAGCGATGCATTTCGAACGGTTGGCGAAGGCGCGGGGCGCACCTTCCCGGCCCATTCTCCGATGGTCAGGATCGATTTTCAGTTCGTTCCGCAGAAGTGGGCGCACGGCTTGCAGCGGGCCGAGGCGATCGGGGGCAGCGCGGCGCACCGCGCGTCCGATCATCGCCCGCTCCTTGTCGAGTGGCTGTGGCCCGAGCGGACCCGCCTGGGTGAGCTGTCTCCTGCAGGATAAGCCCGCGCCGCAACCTTCGCCGTCGAGCAAGAGAAGCCAGTGAGAGTTCTGACCTACAACGTTCATGGCTGGCTCACGCCAGCAGGCGGGCCGAACGTCGACCTGATCGCCGACGTGGTGGGCCGGGCTGACGCCGACCTTGTAGGGCTCAACGAGGTCTTCTATCCGGACGCCGGCGTCGTGCTGCCGGCGCTCGAACGCCTCGCCGGGGCGCTGGGCATGCATTTCGCGTTTGGCGCTACCCAGCCCACCGATCCCCAGAAACATCCGCCTTACGGCAATGCCTTGCTGAGCCGTTGGCCCATTGCAGCCTACGCAGCCCATCACCTTGCGCCCGTCGTCAGTTATGGCAAGCGGGGCCTTTTAGAATGCCGGGTTGTTCGCCCTGACGGTCGAACGCTGACCGTCTACGTCACACATCTCGACCATCGCTCCGAAAAAATCCGCCTCGAGCAGTGGTCTTCGGCCAACACCTGGTTGCTGCGTGACCGCAACCGGCCGCATCTGCTGCTTGGCGACTTCAACGCCTTGGCCGAGACCGACTATCCCGATCCGGGCGCCCGCGAACGGCTGGCGGCTTACCAGGTCGAGCGGGAGTGGCCGACGCCGGCATTCGATCTGGTGGCCCAGGTAACCCGGGCGGGCTACCTGGACGGCTTTGTTGCCGCAGGCCATCCAGCGGGCGCCGGCGCAACCTTCCCCGCCGCCGCGCCTGAGCGCAGGGTCGACTACATCTTTTTGCCAGAGCTATGGCGCGACGCGCTGAAGGCCTGTGCCCCGTTCGACCTAGGCCCGGTGCGCGCGGCTTCGGATCACCGTCCCGTGATGGCCGAAATCGATGCCTGAGTCTCTGCCGGAAACGCCCATGCCTGCAGACCAACCGCCGGACTCGGCGCAGCGAGACCCCGATTGGTGGGAGGCTCGCTACCTGAGCGGGGACCTGCCCTGGGACACGGGCATCACGCCGCCCGAAGTGGTGCAACTGGTTGCCTCAGGGATGGTCAAGGCGGGGTGGGCGCTGGACCTCGGGTGCGGCTCGGGGGTCACGAGCCGGTTTCTCGCAGCCAACGGATTTCGCACGATCGGCTTGGATCTTTCACTTGCCGCCTTGCGCCGCGGCGCAGCGCGGGCGGCCGCCGAGGGGTTGTCGTGTGCGTTCCTCCGGGCCAGCGTCGCCGACCTGGCCTTTCTGCAGGTCGACGTCACACTCGCAGTCGACGTCGGGTGTTTTCACAGCCTTTCGGCCCACGCCCGGCAGACCTACATCCATTCGCTGGCAGATCGTGTCGTGAGAGGCGGCTATTACCTGCTGTACGGTTTTGTCTGCGCGTCCCCGGCCGGGGAGGACGGCGACGGTCCCTGTCTCGCCTGCCTGCCGACATCGCCGCCTTTGCTCCCTGGTTTATCCTGCGCACGACGGCGCACGGAGGCGACCGGGGCCGTCCTTCGGCATGGTTCCTCATGCAGCGCGCCTAAACTGGTCTGAAATGGGACACTGATTGAACGGATCGGACTGATGATTATGATCTTTGCCAAAGGACAGGGCAGATCAGTTCAATCAGTTGCATCAGCGTCCTATTTCACATGAGATGAGTCGTCCTGCAAGCCTTGCTGCCTGCCTGCCTCGCATCGCCACACTCCGTCAAATGACTGAGTCTGCTCGAAGGAACGTTGCCCGGCTTACTTACCCTTTCCAAACCCCTTGCTACAATACTTTAAGTTTCAATTCTCCGGAGGCCATTTTATGCGTTTTGAGAATCCGCTTAAGCGGGTGGAGCGGCTGAAGCGGGTGCGCAACCTGCCGGGGCCGACTACCAACGACCGCGTGCCGCCAGGACAGTTTTTGACCGAGAAGTTCCCTGTCCTGCATTACGGCTCGGTTCCGATCTATAAGAACCTCGACAATTGGGATTTCCGCGTCTTTGGCCTCGTCGAAGAACCGCTGCGTTTGACATGGGCAGAATTGCTCCGGCTGCCCAAGCAGGTTCAGACGGTGGACATCCATTGCGTCACCCGCTGGAGCAAGCTGGACATGAACTGGGCCGGCGTGCCGTGGCGCGAGTTTGCCAAGCTCGTGAAGATCAAGCCTGAAGCAACCCATGTCATGGCGCACTGCGAGTATGGGTTTACGGCGAACGTGGACCTGGAAGTACTCGACGACGACGATACGATGCTGGCCTACGAGTACGACGGCCAGCCCTTAACCGCCGAACACGGCTATCCGCTCCGGCTTCTGGTGCCAAAGAAGTACTTCTGGAAGAGCGCAAAGTGGTTGCGCGGCATCGAGTTTATGGCCGGCGACAAGCCCGGCTTCTGGGAGCGCAACGGCTACCACATGGAAGGTGATCCCTGGCGGGAAGAGCGTTTCGGCTGGTAGCCGGCGCGCGGCCGCCTGCGATTTAGAAGCCAGGTTTCTGCCAGAAACCTGGTTTCTTTTTCAATTCCGTGTAAAATAGACGGCGTCATGATCGGCTATCAACTGCGCCAACGCGAATACCTGCTGCAAATCAGCCGGGCGATGACGTCCCGGCTGGATCTCCCGTCCCTGCTGCGCCTGATCTTGACCAGCGCGGCCGATCTCGTGCGCGCCGAGGCAGGCGTGATTGCCCTGCGCCGCGGCCGTTCCTCGACCCTGGTCATACACGCGTCGTATGGCGTGCCGGTGGCGCTGTTGCCCAGGTTTGCACCCTTGCTGACCGATTTCCCGCTCAAGCCCGAGGAATACCGGGTTCCCGACCTGGAGGCTCGGCTGAACATGGTGGCCCGGGCCGTCCGCCTGCCGCTGAGCCAAGTCATCGCGCTCCCGCTCATCGTCCACGACGGCCTGTCCGGGGTGATCTACCTGTTCCGCAGCGGCAGCATTGCGTTCACCGAAAACGATCAGGCCGTGCTCTCCAGCTTCGCCGACCAGGCGGCCATCGCGGTCCGCAACGCGCAACTCTACCAGCAGGTGAGCGCGGAAAAGCGCCAGCTTGACGCGGTGATCCAGCACAGCGCGGACGGCGTGATGATTCTCGATCCCGACCTGCGCATCCAAGTCTTTAACCAGGCATTGAGCCGCCTTTTGGGGTGGCCGGCAGACCAGGCCGTCGGCCGGCCCTGCTACCAGGTGCTGGCGCTGGAAGAAGTCGTGGGGGACGACCTGTGCAGCGCAGCCGGTGGCGAGGCTGTTTTCGCCGGCGGCCAGCCCAGGACGGCCGACGGTGTCGTCGTGCGACCGGGTGGCTCGCGCGTCTCGGTGAGCGTCACCTATTCGCCGCTGTACGACGAGGACGGGCGGCTGACGAACGTGATTGCGAACGTGGTGGATGTGACCCGCTTTCGTGAGGCGGAGGAAATGAAGGCCTCGTTCGTCTCGGTCATTTCTCACGAACTGAAGACCCCTGTGGCTCTGATCAAGGGGTATGCGAGCACGCTCGCGCGCGAGGACGCCGAGTGGGACCGGGAGACGCTGCGCGAGGGACTCCAGGTGATCGGCGAGGAGAGCGACCGCCTAAACGCCCTGATCAACAACCTGTTGGACGCCTCACGCATCCAAGCGGGCGGCTTTACCGTCGAGCGGGCCGACCTGGACCTGGCCGGGCTGGCCGCGTCCGTCGTCGAGAACTGGCGCATTCAAACCGAGCGCCACCGTTTCATCCTTGATTTCCCCCCGGGCTTTCCCGACGTAGAGGGTGACGAAGAGCGCCTGCGGCAGGTGCTGAACAACCTGCTGAACAACGCGATCAAGTACTCGCCCGAGGGCGGCGAGGTGCGGGTGGGGGGCTGGCGCGAGGGCGACCACGTGACGACATACGTCGCGGACCAGGGCATCGGCATTCCAGAGGCCGAGCAGGCCAACCTGTTCCAGCGCTTTTATCGCGTCGATTCGAGCCTGCGCCGCTCGACGCAGGGCGCGGGGCTTGGGCTCTTCCTGTGCCGCTCCATTATCGAGGCGCATGGCGGGCGGATTTGGCTGCGAAGTGAGCCGGGCAAGGGTACGACCGTCTTCTTCACCCTGCCGGTCGCAGGCTCCAACGCGGGACGCTGAAGGTGCAGGAGCCAGCTGAGGATCCAGGAGCAAGATGAAGAAACGCATCCTTGTCGTCGACGACGAGCCGCGCATGCGCCGCTTCGTGCGCATGAACCTGGACCTGGAAGGGTACGAGGTGCTGGAGGCGGACAATGGGCTGGTCGCACTGCAGAAGGTGCGCGACGACATGCCCGACCTGGTCCTGCTCGACGTGGCCATGCCCGAGATGGACGGGTTCGAGACGCTGGAGCGCATCCGCGAGGTCTCGGCCGTCCCCGTGATCATGCTCACCGTCAAGAGCGACGAGGACGACCGTATCCACGGGTTGGACTTGGGCGCGGACGACTACGTGACCAAGCCCTTCAGCCCCCGGGAGTTGTCGAGCCGCATTCGGGCGGTGCTGCGCCGGGTGGAGCCGGCCAAGGGCAGTGTCGAAGAGCCGCTGGTGATCGACGAAGATCTGCAGATCGACTTCCCGCGGCGAACCGTCATCGCGCGGGGCGAGCCCGTCAAGCTGCGGCCCACCGAATACCGGCTGCTGCTACACCTGGTCGAGAACGCGGGCTGGATCGTGCCCCAGGAAACGCTGCTGTCGAAGGTGTGGGGACCGGAGTACCGGGACGACAACCAGCTGTTGCGCCTGTATATTACCTACCTGCGGAAGAAGATCGAGCCGGACCCGGCCAACCCGAGGTACATCCTCACGGAGCGCGGCGTCGGTTACCAGTTCACGAACTACAAGAAGGCTGCCTGAGCGAGGCGCCGGTCAGCGGCCCTGACCGGACCTCGCCGGCGGCGAGATAGCCTGGAACAGCATCCGCTCCGCGAAGACGGCGAAGGCGCCCGCATTTGCGGGCGCAGCGAAGACGCGAAGCGCGAAGGTCGCGAAGGCCGGCCCTCAGAGCTCCGCAAGCCGACGGGCGCGCCGCAGTCGAAGGGTGCCGAGCGTCGCGATCAACAGATTCAATGTGGTTGCACTTAGATTCCATCCGAGCCAGGCGGGGCACGGTGAGACACCGGCCCCAGCTAATTCTCGGATAGACATTTGGATGAAGCGCGGTTGAGGCTACGCGAGCCGCACGGCCAGCGGAATGCGGCCCGACGCCGGCGGCTGCCAGGGGAGGGGGCCGACAACCGTCGCGCCCGGCCCGAGCATCGGCGCCGCAAACTGCGCAGCGCATTCCCAAGGGGCGGCATCGGCACGCCGGAAGCAGACTTCGCCGGTGATCCCGTAGAGATATGCAAGACCGGGATTCGTGACCCGGACGTAGAGCGCGTTTTCGTGCCCCACCTCGGCCGCCTGTGCCTGGCTCCCGCCATCGGGCC
Organism: uncultured Chloroflexia bacterium; assembly: GCA_963810095.1. Lineage (GTDB taxonomy): Bacteria > Chloroflexota > Anaerolineae > CG2-30-64-16 > CG2-30-64-16 > JALOOB01. The sequence continues at coordinate 1,380,382 of CAWEMM010000006.1, forward strand.
TCTGGCGCAGCCACACATCCGCGCTGCCTGTGATCAGGCCCCCCTCAGACTTGCCGTAGACCACTGGGTGCCCGGCTGGATTGCGGCGGGCTGAGAAGATCGTCGAGGCATACCGGCTGACGTAGGCGTACGGGATGTAGCCGTAGCCGGGCTGCCAGACGCCGTCCCACGCCCACGGCTGCCATGAGTTGCGCAGCAGGAAGTAGCCGCCGCCGGGCGCCCGTGGGTCGTCCTGATACCCCACTATGGTCATCGCGTGCCCCTCGCGCATCGGCTCGCCGGCCAGGGGCAGCGTGATCTTGCCCCAGCGCGTCATAGCCGACGACTTGAACCAGCTGTCGAAGACGGGCAGGGAGAAGGCGATACTCCGCCCTTCGACCAGGCACGCTTTCATCCCGGCGATGTCGGTGCGGCTAAACTCCTGCGCGGGCTGGATGGCAAAGCCGAGGTCGCCGCCCGCGGCCAGCGGCGGCGGTGCGGCGAGGTCAGAGCCGGTCGCAGGCTGTGGCACGTAAGGCCAGAGTGCTTCGAGCGGCGCGCCCGCCTCGCCAAGGCAGCGCATGCCCAGTGACAGGTAGGTGCCGCTTCGTCCGGGTAACCCATCCCGCTCCTTGCACCACCAGTAGACGTACTCCTCGGAGAGGTCCAGGTCGTGGGGCGCGCCGGCGGCAAGTTCGAGCTGCTCTCGCAGGGCCAGGACGGCATGCGCCACGCAGGTCGGGCGCTTGCCCTGGCTGCGCAGTGGGGGAAGTTGGTCCAGGAGATGGTGGCTGATCGGAAGCGGGAGGCGGCTTTCGGCGACGTACGGCGGCAGCGCGGCCATGCGTGCAGCGGTGACGGCCGGATCTTCGAGGAGCGCGCCCAGGGGGTAATCGGCAGCCGCCGTTTCCATTTCAAGGGCGGCGTCGACGCCGCGGCGCGCGGGCAGGGTGAGCCGTTGTGCGGCGCTAACGATCGTGTCGAGGCGCGGCCGCTCCAGGCCGAGCATCGAAGCCAACCGAGTGCGGGTGGCCTCGTTCGTGCCGTAGATGCCGACCAGTTGTGGCGCACTGTCGATCCACAGATCGTTCAGTGTCTGCACCTGGCCGGCATCGAGGCCGGGCACGGCCGAAAGTGGGGCGGACGCGGGTATCAGATCAGGCGGAAACACGCTCGTCCCTTAGATGACGCCCATCTCCTTGCCCACCTTCTCGAAGATCGCCAGCACGCGGTCCATCTGCTCGAAAGTGTGCGTCGCCATGTAGCTGGTGCGCAAGAGCTCGCGGCCGGGCTGGACCGCGGGAGCCAGTACCGGGTTCACAAACACGCCCTCGTCGAACAGGCGCCGCCACATGAAGAGCGTGAGCATCTGCTCGCCAAGGATAACTGGAATGACGGCGGTTGTCGAGGTGCCGATGTTGAAGCCCAGCCGCCGGTAGCCGTCACGCATGTAGTCAGCGATCTTGCACAAGTGCTCGACCCGTTCCGGCTCCTCGCGCATGATCTTCAAGGATGCGAGGGCCGCCGCCGCGTTCGAGGGCGGGATGCTGGCGCTGAAGAGGAGCGACCGTGCGTGATGCTTGATGTAGTGCACCACGGGCTCGTCGCCGGCGATAAAGCCGCCCAGCGATGCGAACGACTTGCTGAAGGTGGACATCACCAAGTCGATGTCGCGCGTCATGTGGAAGTGCTCGCCTGTGCCCCGCCCGCAACCCAATACGCCGATCGCGTGTGCATCGTCGACCAGCAGCCGGGCGCCGTACTTTCGGCACAGGGGGATCAACTCGGGCAGCGGCGCGATATCGCCTTCCATACTGTACAGCCCATCCACACACACCAACTTGCCTTTGTCTTCGGGCAGCCGCTCCAGGATGCGCTCTAGCTCCGCCATGTCCTGGTGGGCGAACCGCTTGGTCTCGCCGTAGCTCAGCTTTGCGCCGTCGACCAGGCTGGCGTGATCCTCTTTGTCGAGGATGACGTAGTCTCCGCGGCCGATCAACGCGCTCGATGGCCCCGAGGTTAGCCTGCATGCCGGTGGAGAAGACGACGGCCGATTCCTTACCCACGAAATCCGCCAGCTCGTGCTCGAGCTGCTCGTGCATCTCCAGCGTCCCGTTGAGGAATCGCGAACCCGTGCAGCTGGTTCCGTAACGTTTGATCGCCTGGATGGCCGCCTCGCGGACCCGCGGATCGGTGGTCAGCCCGAGGTAGTTGTTGGAGCCGCACATGATGAGGCGGTGGCCCTTATAGACTGCCTCCGAGCCCTCGTTTTCGGTCAGCGGGATGAAGTAGGGATAATAGCCGGCCGCAATGGCCTCTTTGGCTTCGGTGAATTCGTGCGTTTTGGCGAAAAGATCCATGAGTGCTCCTTCAGCTAGGGGTCGAGTCCTATCCTGTGGCGTGCACGGGGGTGAATGCCGCCGTGTACGTCACAGATACAGACGTGACCTCAGGTAAGGTAACCGTGTTCCCGATACCAATGATACGCCCGTTCTGCCGCCTCGCGGAAAGGAAGAATGGGAAACCCGAGTTCGGTCACGGCTTTGCCTGAGTCAAAAAAGACATTGTGCGCGGAAAGTCGAAGCTGGTCACCACTGGCCATCGGGCGGGGGATAAACCGGTTAGCCAGGTCCAGCACAGTCGCCGCCGGCGGCAGCGCCCAGCCGGGAATGATCCAGGCAGGCGGGCGGGTGCCGACGATATCGGAAATGATAGCAGTAATCTGGCGATATGTCAGGTTTTCGCCCCCCAGGATGTATCGCTCGCCTACCCGGCCCAGTTCGGCGGCCGCGAGGTGCCCCGCGACGACCGCATCGATGTCGACCATGCACAGGCCCCCCGGCGGACAGCCGGGCAGGGGCCGCTTTGCCATTTCCACGATCAAGCTGCCTGAGATCAGGTTATGGTCGCCCGGGCCCATGACTGCGGCGGGGTTGACGATCACGGCGGGCAGTCCCAGCTTGACCGCCCTGGCCACCTCCAATTCGGCGAGGTGCTTGCTGTGGGCGTAGGCGAAACCCTTCTCGCGCGCGTCGAAGGGCTGGCTTTCGTCCGACGGCCTTCCGTCGCGCCGCACGCCCACGGCCGCGGCGGACGAAGTATGCACGACGCGCGAAACGCCCGCCCGCAGGCACGCATCCATGACGATCCGGGTGCCTTCGACGTTCACCCGGCGAACGGCTGCTTCGTTCGAGCGCCAATAGGATGAAACGGCCGCGACGTGGAAGACCCGGTCGCAGCCGTCGACGGCGGCCCTGACCGCACCGGCGTCGAGAATGTCGCCGTGGACATGCTCGACCGGGAGGCCGTCCAGCGCGATGGTGCTCGAGTTCTTCCGCCTTAAGATGCGGACGTCGTCTCCCCGGCGGACGAGCGCGGCGGCCAGTTGGCTGCCGACGAACCCTGTCGCGCCGGTGACCAGCACCTTCACAGAGGCTTCTCGTAGATGCGGTAGGTCTTGTACTTACGGCCGCCCATGCGCTCGATGATCGTGTTCATCATCGTGTTGGTTTCCAGGATCCACGAGCCTTCGACGCGCTTGTAGCCGTGTTTGAGGGCTTCCTGGGCCGTCTCCAGGTAGAAGATGGCATCTACGCCGAGGCCGCGGTACTCCTCGATCATGCCCATGATCATCAAGCGGCACTGGTCGATGTGGCGCCGCGCGAGCAGGAACTTGGGCAGGCCGAGCGGCCACATGTGCCCTCCGCCCGAGCGCTTGAGCGCCTGGTGCAGGTCGGGCATGGTGAGCGACACGCCCGCGGGCCTGCCGTCCGCAGTTTCGGCGATAAAGATGAGGTTGGGATCGACCATCGGCTTGAGGCTGCCGACTAGGTGGTCGATCTCGTGGTCGGTAAGGGGCACGAAGCCCCAGTTCTTCTGCCACGCGCCGTTGTAGGCCGCCTTGATGAGCGCAATCTCCGAGTCCAGGTGCTTCATGTCGATCTTGCGCACGCGCAGGCCGTGCCGCTCCATCGCCTTCTTGGAGACTCGGTACAGTTTCTGGGGCGCCTCGTCCAGAGCCTTCTGGATGTCGTAGATCCAGGCGAACAAGTCCATCGCCTTGACGTACCCGTGGCATTCGATCAAGGCGGGATAGTAACGCGGGTTGTGGGTAAGCATGAGCATCGGCGGAGTATCAAAACCGTCGATCAGGGTGCCCACCTCGTCGTTCGTCGAGAAGTTCAGGGGGCCGCGGATGAGGTTCATCCCCTGCAAGCGGCACCAATCCTCTGCGGTCTGGAAGAGCGCGCCCGCAACTTCGGGGTCGTTGACCGATTCGAAGAAGCCCCAGCCGCCGGCCAGCTCGTTGTGCACCCGGTTATGGTTGTCGTTGACCACGCCGCCGATGGTCCCGACGATCTTCCCCGCCCGGCGAGCGACGAAAAGCTGGTAGCGCGAGTGCTCGTAGAAAGGGTTCTTTTTGGTGTCGAAGAATGCGAGTCGTTCCTCGATCAGGGGCGGCACCCAGCACGGGTCGTCCTGGTAGAGCTTGAAAGGAAACTGCACATACGCGGACAGCCCTTTGCGGCTATTGACGGCTTCGATGTCGATGTTGCTCATGGTGCCTCCTCTGACGTTATTCCTGTCGAGGCTCGTGCTTGCGACGGGCCCGCCCAATGAGTTGGTCGAGTACGGGGAACTGCAGGTCGCCGAGCAGGCTGGCGGCCCGGGCCGCGGCGCTCATTTCCAGCCCGGGCACGATCGAATAGCGGTTGTGGCGTATGCCGTGGAGGATTTCGCGCGCGACGTACTCAGGCGAAACGACCGTGCCGCCGTAGACGTCGTGGGCCTCGGGAGGGCGGAGGGGGACTTCCCCTGTGAGCTGCGGTGTGTCGGTGTCTGGCGGATAGACTACGGCGACGTGGATGCCGTACGGCTTGAGCTCGATCCGCAGCACGTCGGACAGCCCCCGGAGCGCGCACTTGGACGCCGCGTACGCGGTGTAGCCATACGTCGGGAGCAAGGCTGCGCCTGAGGCAACATTGACGATAAAGCCCGCCCGCCGTTCGATCATGCCGGGCATCACGGCTTTAATCACGTGCAACGCACCGAAGTAGTTGACGTCCATCATCTCGTGAAAGACGTCAAGATCCAGGTCCGCGAAATAGCCGGGGTGGGTGACGCCGTGCGAGTTGACGACGATGTGGGGGAGCCCCACCCGGCGCGTTACTTCGGCGACCGCGGCGGCGGCTTGTGCAGGGTCGGCCACGTCGGCCGCCGTCGCGCCGCACACCTGATCGGGCCGTGTGCAAGCGGCCTTGACTTCGTCCAGGGCCTGTGCCAGGCGTTCCCGGTTGCGGGCCACCAGCCAGACATGGGCTTCTTCGCGGGCAAAAGCGCGGGCAGCCGCCAGTCCGATGCCGCTGGAGCCGCCCGTGATGAGAATGACTTGGTTACGGAAGGTCATGAAATGAATGCTCGAGCGCGCGTGGGTACGTACGCGAGGTAAGATTATGTGTATTATATAACACCGGCGGGTCGCGATGCAAGCGCCATGAACGAACGGACTGGGCCTTAAGGCCAGTCTACGTGGGCCGTCCCGGCCGTGCGCCGGAGAGTCAGGACTTTAAGCTGGCCCGCAGCAAGGCTTTGGTCAGTTCCTTCGTGTCCAGGGCGTAGTCATGCTCGAGCACCGGCCCCACGCAGGCGGGACAGCCGTTGTCGCATGGGCAGTTCGTGACCAAATCGAGCGCCGCGGCCAGCACATCGGGCATCGATTGGAAAAGCTGCTCGGCGTAGCCGACTCCGCCGGGCGTGCGCTCGTAGATCGTAATGGCGGGGCCGCCCGTGTTCCGGTCTTCTGGCTCGGCCAGCACGCCGAGGTCGCGGCCGTCACACATGAGGAAGAGCGGTGCGACGCCCTCGATCAAGGCCGCCGCGCCGCCGAGCCCCGACCGCGTCCGGATGCCGGACTCGGCCCGGTGGTGGCACGACTGGCACAGCGTCACCAGGTTATCGTGGCGGTTTGCGACCTTCCAGGCGAGGGCAGCAGGCAGCCCTTCGCGCCGTGCTTCGTCGGCGACGAACGCACGGAAGGGGACCTTGTGGTGCACGTCGTGCTGGCGGCCCGCCATCTCTAACGTGCCGCACCCCTGGCAGCGGTAACCGTCGCGCAGGCGCACGGCGTCGCGGGTGGCGGCCCATTCCGGTCCGTAGTCGTTCGGGTCAGATAGCCACGCGCCGGCGGCTTTGAGCGCCTCGACCGTACGTTCGGGAAAAGCCAGCCAGGCCGCCTGTGTGTCCAGGATCTGTTCGGGCAGGTCGATCTCCCCGTAGCCGAGCACCTCGTTCGAGCCGCGCTGCAGGATCTTGTAGCTTGTCGCCTGCGAGGTAACCCGCACGTCGCCCCAGCCGAGCAAGTAGGGCGCGGCTTCGTCCTCCATTCTCCCGCGCGCTTGCAGCACGTCGATTCTTTCGCCTATGACGGGGCGAGTGTAGAAGGCGGCCTCGATGCCGCGAACGGCCGCGATCCCCGCTTCCCAGTCGAGCCGTTCGACCACGTACGACGCGCCTTCGTGGAGATAGATCGCGCCTTCGTATAGCAGCAGTGGGACTCCTTCGCGATCCAACTCGCCGATGACGACGGGTTTTCCGTCTTCGCCGCGCGCCTGGATCAGCACCCGGTCGCTGCCTGCGCTCCGCAGGCTGACCGCTTGCGTCGGGCTGCCCTCGCCGGCCCAGAAGTAGCGCCCGCCTGATAAGTAGAGCTGTCCGGCCTCGACCATATCTGTAAGCAGCCCGGGCACCGCGGCTGAGCCAAACTTCTCTTCTTGCCCCAGCGGCAGCTCGGCTGCGGTGCAAGCCAGGTGACCGGCGAGGATCACCTCGTTGTCCGGGTTGACACGAGCGTGCTCGGGCGACTGCTGGAGCAGCCAGCGCGGGTGGGTAATGACGTACTGGTCGAGCGGCCCGGCGCCGGCGACGAGCACTGCTACGGAAGCGCCTTGCCGCCGGCCGGCCCGCCCCATCTGCTGGCGGGCGCTGGCGATGGTTCCCGGATGGCCGGCGAGGATGGCTGCATCGAGGTCGCCGATGTCGATGCCCAACTCAAGCGCGTTCGTCGCAACCACTCCCCGCACTGTTGCCTCTCGCAGCCCTTTTTCGATCTCCCGCCGGTCTGCCGGCAGGTAGCCACCCCGGTAGCCACGGACGGTGTGCCGCGCCTGGCGGGGCAATTCGTCGTGCAGGTGGGTCAGCATCAGCTCTGTGGCAAGCCGGGCGCGACCGAAGAGGATCGTCTGCACGTCGTGGCGGAGGAAGTGGGCCGCAAGCTCGGCGGATTCCTGAACGGTGCTGCGGCGGATGCCCAGGTCCGGGTCGACGACCGGCGGGTTGTAAAAGAGGATGTGCTTTTCGCCCTGGGGTGCGCCGTCCTGCTCCGGTCCGACAACGGTGACCGGGGCTTCGACCAGCCGCTCGGCCAACTCGCCCGGGTTGGCGATCGTGGCAGAGGCGAGGACGAACTGGGGCCGGCTGCCGTAGAACGCGCAGAGACGGCGCAAGCGGCGCAAGACGTTCGCGACGTGCGAGCCGAACACGCCCCGGTAAACGTGCATTTCGTCCACAACCACGACGCGGAGGGAGGCGAAGAACGCGGCCCAGCGGGGGTGCTGGGGCAGGATGCCCATGTGCAGCATGTCGGGGTTCGAGAGGATGATGCGCGACGTATCGCGAATCCTGGTTCGCTGCGCCGACGCCGTGTCGCCGTCGTAGGCCGCAGGGAGCAGGGACAATTCTGCCAGGCGTGCGAGCGCGCTCACTTCGGCTAACTGGTCGTGCGCGAGCGCCTTCGTCGGGAACAGGTACAGGGCCCGAGCCCGAGGCTCGGATAGTAGCCGCTGGAGCACGGGGAGGTTGTAGCAGAACGTCTTGCCGCTGGCGGCCGGGGTCGCGACGGCAACGTTTTCGCCCCGCAGTGCGGCTTCGACTGCCGCGGCCTGGTGCTCGTAGAGTGCGTGGATGCCGCGCGACGCCAGTGCCGCCCCAATGCGAGCGTCGAGCCCGGCGGGAGCGGGTTGATAACGGGCGGGCCGGGCGGGCAGCCGTTCCCAGCGCACCACGTTGCTCATAAAGCGCGGGTCCAGGCGCAGCGCCTGAAGCGCGGATTCTACAGACATGGTTGGATTATAATCCATGCCCCCCGAACGCGCTGGCCTGGGTGGGCGGGCTGGGTTACTGGCCCCGCTGCAGGGTGTACTCGAACTCGCCGGCCCGGCCGGTGGTCGACAGGGAGGTGCTGCCGCAGGCGCTCACGGCACGCACGACATAGGTGTAGTTGTTGGTCGCGCTGCCCAGCACCGCATCTGTGTAACTTGTCCCTGCCACACTGGTGCAGCGTAGGGCGCCGGGGCTGCTGCAGCTCGCACCCGGCGTGAAGTACGGCTGGTTGGCCGCGGACCAGAGTTCGTAATGGTTGGCGCCCACCGCCGCGGGCCACGTCAGCTTCACCTGCGTCGCGTCGAGCCGGGCGATCGAAAGGCTGCTGACGTTCGCCGGCGTCCCACAGATGGGGTTGACGATGCTCACAGCCTGCATCGCCATGCCCTCGTAGCTGCCGCCCCAGGCCATGCTGTAGGTGTTGTAGTCCCAGGTGTCGTGAAGATACACGGTGTTTCCCGAGTCGTTGTAGCCTATACCGACGATCGAATGGCCGGCGAGGTTGATCATTACCGGGCGCCCGGCATCAATCTCAGCCTTGTACTTGGCATAGGTGAATCCGCCGCCGTTGTTGTCGGTCTTCTGATTGTAGCAGTCGGTGACGGTATAGCCGCGGGCCTCATAGAACAGTTTCCGGCCGTAGCTGCCGTCCTCGGTGATGTTGTTGGACAGCATATCTGCGCACGTGAGCGCGGCCGAAGACGACGTCCAGGCATAGAAGCTGGTTGCGCCGTCGCTGTTCCCGTAGGCCGACTGGCTGGTCTTCATGTAGTCACCGATCGCGTCGCTCGGGGTATGCTGAGTCCAGCCGTTCGTGACGTAGGGGTCGTTGGCGGTGCTGCCGTAGGCGATCCAATAGTCGTTGAGTGAGCCGCGGCTGCTTCGCCCGTCCAGTCCGGAACGGGAGGCGGTCAGCGGGCATTGGCCGTAAGTGTCCCCGTTGCCGTCCGTCCACGGCCCCCACGTGCTGCTGTCCAGCGGCATGAGGCCGCCGCCCGTCGGGCCGGTGTACATATTCGGCAGGCCGGACCGGTCGTAATAGGCGGCAATCATGGCGGCGGACGTCGCCGAGCATCCGAACGACCAGTCATATGCGGGGACGGTCAACTGCTTGCTGCCGAGCAACTCGCCGGCTTCGCCCTGGGCGACGGGAGTGCGCTCGATGCCGGCAGGAGGGTGCGGCGGACCCGCAATTACCATCTTGTCCACCTCGGCGCCGAGCGCGGTTTCGATGCTGTTGACGCGAAAGTATGGCGGATGGTCGGGGGCTGCGAAAACGTGCAGAACGCCGGTCGTCAGGATCAGGATTGCGGCCAGGAGGGTGGGCAGCGCGTGCTGTTTCATCAGGGGATCGTCCTCGACTCTGAAGTGTTCAATGCGGTGCGATATGGGGCTGTAAGTCGGGGCCTGCGTAGCCCGGCCGTTGCCCGGATGAAGAGAGAATATCACCGTGCAGGCAGCGCGTCAAACACCCGAGGGAAGGGGCGCGGGAACGCGAAGGGCGCTGGAACGCGAAGGCGCGAAGGGTAACGAAGGGCGGGAAGCGCGAAGAGCGCGAAGAGCGAAGGGCGGCGCGGCTTTGACAGTGTCTGGTGGGTGGACTATGATGCCCCGGCTGTGCGTGTGTCCATGGCCAATCCTGCCGCCGAGGCTTCATGTTCGATCCAACGCTACCCTTACCTGCGGGCAAACTGCCCCTGCCCTTGCTCGAACGGCTGCTGACGCGCTTCGCCCCGGATGACCCCCGCATCGTCGTGGGCCCGCGTGCGGGGGAGGACGCGGCGGTCTTCGACCTGGGCGACCGTTACCTCGTTGCCAAGACCGACCCGATTACGTTCGCAACGAGCGAAATCGGCTGGTATGCCGTCAACGTCAACGCCAACGACGTGGCCGTCATGGGCGCCCAACCGCGTTGGTTTCTGGCCACCGTGCTGCTGCCCGCCGGCAAGGCGACCGGTGCGCTGGCCGAGGAAATTTTCCAGCAGATCTACAGCGCGTGCGCGACCCTGGGCGTGAGCCTGGCGGGGGGACACACCGAGTTGACGGTTAACCTCGACCGCCCCCTGATCAGCGGCACAATGCTCGGCGAGGTCGCACCCGATCGCTTGATTATGACGGCGGGCGCCCGGCCCGGGGATGCGATGCTGCTGGTGAAGGCGGCACCCATCGAGGGCACCGCGCTGATTGCGCTGGAGCGGGAGGATACGCTGCGAAAGCGCGGGTATGCGGACGATTTTATCGCCGGTGCCAGCGCTACCTGCACGACCCCGGGATTAGCGTAGTGCGTCCCGCGTTGTTTGCGGCCGGCGTTGCAGAGGTGCACGCGATGCACGACCCGACCGAGGGCGGGGTTATGACCGGCCTGCTGGAGATGGGGCGGGGCGCCGGCGTGGGGTTGGAGATCGACCTGGATGCCATCCCGATTGCACCGGAGGGCGCCGTGCTTTGCCGGGAGTTCGGCCTGGACCCGTTGGGGACGATCGCGTCCGGTGCGGTGCTGATGGCCGTGGCAGGGCACGACGCGTCCCGCCTGGTCCGGCTGCTTGCCGAGCAAGGCTATCCGGCAACTGAAATCGGCCGGGTGACGGATGCGGCCGGCGGGCTGGTGGCGCGGCGCGGCGGCGAGCCCGTCGAGTGGCCGCAATTTGCGACCGACGAGATCACGAAGATTTTCGCGTAGCTACTCTTGTCCCTCTTGCGGCACCCCCGCCCGCCGCAGCAGCAACCGCAGAGCGTGCTCGCTAATCAGCGCCATCAGTGCGGGCCACACGATGACGACCAGGACGGCGAGGACGACGCAGATGACCGTCAGCACCAGGGCGATGGCGAGCAGGACGATCGAGAAGAGCGGATTGGCAAATGCGGCCAGGGCCGACATGCGCAGTGCCCGCCACAGGCTTGGCTCCTCGAGCGCCATGTAAAACGGGTAGACGTAGAGCTGCATCCCACACCAGAACAGGATGAGGTAGATCCACAGGATGCTTAGCAGGCGGAGCGTTACGTTGGCCTGCAAGGTGTAGAAGATCAGGTTCAGCAGCAGCAGGCTCAGCACGACCATGCCCAGCGCGTTCAGTGCGAGGCCCGCCTTCCAGTTCGTCCTGAGCGCGTCCAGGTATTCGCGGCGGTCCGCGGCCCGGCCCCGAATCGTCTGCCGTGTAACCGATGCCAGCGCCAGGATCGCCGGCCCTGCCGGGATCGCAATGACGGTGTGATCCACCACGGTCCGCCCGCGGCAAACAGGAAGAACGCGAGGACGGCCGCGACCGCGAGGAAGATGCCACCCGTGACCCACCACAGCAAGCTCATGGCGGTGAAGACGAACAGGTCGTTGTAGAGGCTGAGCAGGGCCCTTCCCGCGGTGGCGAACGCTCTCATGGCGCCACGATCCCAAGCGCCGCCTTCTGAATGTCTGGATCGGCAAGCTGGTTGTTGTGGGCCACCGAAGGCAGGTGATCGTACAGCGAGCGGGCGGCGGCCTCGGCCGGCGAGGCGGGCGCGGTGGTCAAGGACATGCTGATGCTCTCTCCAGCCACGAAGGGATAGGGGGTGCACGCGGCGCCGGGTATCTCCCGAGCGCTGGCCGCGGGCACGAGGAGGTCGCCGAAGCTGACCGCATGATTGACGAGCGTCAGCCGGTTGGCCGTGATGCGGACGCTGTAGCGGATGTCGCCGTAGAAGGTGTAGCATTGGATGCCGGCGGGCAGCGTGCCGGGCCGGTTGAGTTCTGCCAGCACCGGGCTATCCGGATGCAATTGGGCGTAGACGGGCGAGTCGGTGAGCAGCACCCGCGGCGTTGGGTACCCCGGTGCATCCAGGGTGGCAGCCCGCTGCTCCGCCTGTTGTTTGCGCAGCGCGTCGGCAAGTTGTTCGACCGCGCTGACCGGACGGGCCGGCGCCAGCCCCAGGCGCTCGAGCAGGCGAATGAGCCACCACATGATCGACCCCCGGGGCGCCAACTCGATCACCCGCGCGATCTCCACTCCCCGGTGCGGCGTGCCGATGGTGATCAGGCGGGCGACGTTGCCGCGGTAGAGGGTGCCCCAGTTGTCCGGCGTGGTCCGGCTCAGGTAATAGCGGCAGATGATGCCGCCGAGGCTGTGAGCGATGAGCGTCACGCCGGGCGGCCCGCCGCGGGCAACGCTGTTGTCGCTCAACTGGTCCACACTGCACAGCAGGCGCTCTTCGGGCGACAGCGCGGCGCCACCCAGACGGCTCGCCACCTGGCGCAGGTCGCCGCGGTTGTTGTAGGTCCCGTCTTCCGCGGCGCCGTAATCGAAGGTGCGCACCAGGTTGGGGTCGAGGTCGCCGTCGACGATCAGCCGCTGGCGGAAGCCCGACTCGTTCCATGTGGAAGGCGAGCCGTCAAAGCCGTGAACCAGCATGATGGGGATGAGCCTGGGCATACGTCTCCTCGAAGGGCGCTCCACCACGGCGTCACAAAGGCACAGGGCATCCGGAATCTTTCTGTCCCCGTGCCTGTGTGTTATCCAACCGATTCAGGCGGCGAGGATGATCTCCTGCAGCAAGCGGGCCCCGTTGGCCATGTCCTCGATGGCGATGTGCTCGTCGGGCGTGTGCACGTCCGCCATGCCCGTGCTGATGATCGCACAGTAGATGCCGTGCTCTGCGTAGATGTTTGCGTCCGTGCCGCCGCCCGACGCCTTGATCATGGGCGTCCAGCCGAGCTTCTTCACCGCCGCGATGGCTGCCGCTACGACGGGGTGGTTGTCGGCCAGCTTGTAGGTCGTGTACATGCGCTTGATCTTGAACTCGACGCGCGCAGCGTTGTGTTCCGCCGCTTCCTGGAACGCCCCGGCCATCGCCGCGGTCTGAGCGGCCAGCTTCGTGTTGTCACGGCTGCGGGCCTCGCCCTTGACGAACACGTAGTCGGGCACGATGTTGGTCGCCACGCCGCCCTGGATGACCCCGATGTTGGCCGTGGTCTCCGCGTCAATCCGTCCCAGCGGCATCGCAGCAATCGCCTCGCTTGCGACCCGGATAGCGTTCACCCCCTTTTCCGGCTCCGCGCCCGCATGCGCAGTCCGGCCGTGCACCTTGATCTCCAGGCTGTCCTGGCTGGGCGCGCTGGTAACGATGACGCCGCTGGGTCCGCCCGCGTCGAGCACGTACCCGCGGCGTGACTTAATCCGGCCCTTATCCAGCGCCCGCGCGCCGGCGAGGCCCATCTCCTCGCTCACCGAGATGACTGCTTCGAGGGGTGGATGCGGCGCGTTGTCTTCGTTAAGCGACTGGACGACCTCGAGGATGGCGGCCACGCCTGACTTGTCGTCGCCGCCCAGGATGGTGGTGCCGTCCGAGTAGATAACGCCGTCGCGAATCTGCGGCTTGATCCCCCGATCCTTGCCCACGGTGTCCATGTGCGCGCTGAGCATGATGTAATCGCCGGGCCCCGTGCCCGGGAAGCGCGCGATGAGGTTGTGAACCTCGTCGCGCTCGATCTCTGTGGCGCCGAGTGCCTTGAAGCGCCGCTCGAGCTCGTCGCAGATGGCGGCTTCCTCGCCGGATGGGCTGTCGATGGCGACCAGCTCCAGGAAAGTCTGTACAAGGCGTTCTTCGTTGATCAAGGGTCACCTCTTCGATTCATTCGTGATGAGCTTTGGCAGCCGAGCCAAGTGGGGCGAGCCGCGCAGCGCCCAAGGCAGCGGTTTTCTCAGGTCAGCCACCGCACGCGGCCCGTTTCTCCCGTTTCGTAGCCGCCCAGTGCCTCGATTGCGTCCTTGGCACCTTGCGTCGCAAGCCACCCGGCGAGCGCCCGCATCGGGGGTAGTTCCCACGACTCGGCCGGCACGACCAGGTCGTATGGCTCAGTGGCCAGGGGGACGAAGCCCAACCCGTAGCCGATCGCCGCGGTCTCGATACCGAGGCCGGCGCCGGCGGCGTCCTCGGCCACGGCCCGCGCAACTTCGGCATGCGTGCTTACTTCGTGATCATACCCCGCGATGGCCTCGACGTCTACTGCTGACCGGCGCAACTGCGCATCAAGCCAGACGCGCGTGCCGGTCCCGCGTTGCCGGTTGACAAAGCGCACACCCGGTCGCACCAGGTCTCGCAGTCCGGCCAGGCCGAGCGGGTTGCTGCGCGCGACGATCAGGCCGAGCCGGCGGTGTGCGAGTGTCAGCAGCGCAACGCGGCGGCCGGGCAGGAGGCGGCGCACGAAGGGCTCGTTGTACGTGTCGGTCTCTTCATCCCACAGGTGACTGCCTGCCAGGTCGGCCTTGCCCTCTGCCAGCGCGATCAGCCCGCCCAGGCTGCCTGAATAGCTCACCTGCAGCGAACAGCCCGGGGCCTCGGCGCCGCAGAACTCGGCGAAGCGGGCCGCCAGAAGCGAAACGACCGGATCATTGCTGCCTGCGAAGCGGAGCACGTCGCCCACAGCAGGCGGCGTTTCGGCTGCCAGGGCGCGCCAGCGGTCGAGGCTGACGCGAAAGGCGCTTTCGATCTCCGCCAGCGAGTAGCCCGCCGACAGCATTTCCAGCAGGAAGGCTTCGGCCTGGTGCGTCACGGTGGCGCGGCGCAGGGGGACCGTGTCGAGCGCGCCCATGGGCGCCCCGCTGCCGATGTGGGTGCCCTGGCCCGGCCGGCTAACGGCGATGCCCTGCCGTGTCAACTCCTTGTAGGCCTGCTGAACGGTGCCGGGCGTGCATCGCCACTGCTCCGCCATCTCGCGGACGGTAGGCAGCGAGTCGCCCGGGCGCAGCCGGCCCTCCAGCAGGTCCTGCCGGACGGCTTCGGCGATCTGGAGATAGATCGGCCGCTTGTCTTTCACCTCGTCCTCGTCATGCCGAGTCTCGGCCGGTGGAGCACATCGGATCGGTCACCTCGACCTCACCCACCTCCTGGGCAGTGTGGTCGAGCAGCCTCGCCGCAAAGCGGACGAACGCTGCGGCGTCGGCGAAGTTCGAGGCGATGCCCACGGAGATGCGGACCGCGCTCGACGTCGCGGCCGAAGTGCGCCTGCATCTCGCGGCGCAGCTCCTGAAACGAGAGCGCGGTCGACGAGACGAAGAACGAGCGCATGATCTCGGGGCCGAGGCCGTGGGCCACTTCGCCGGCGCCTGGGTTGCAGAAGCACCCGGTGCGCAGGGAGATGCCGCGGTGGTTCGCCAACTCCTCGATGCGGCGATCGTCGAGCGCCCGCCCGTTACAGTCGAAGAAGGTCATCGTAACGGTACCCCCGCGGGCATCCAGGGTGCGCGGACCGTGGATCTTGACGAGGGGCTGGCCGGACCGGTGGTGCAGCGAGCTCAGGTTTTCGATTAGCCAGCCGGTGAGCGCCATGACGCGGTCATGGATCATGTCGATCCCGACGGAAGCCAGGTGCCGCAGGCCGATCTCGACGGCCGGGATGTTGAGATAGTTGACCGTGCCGTCCTCGAAACCCGCCTCGCCCGGCACAAGGTAATAGCCGTCGCCCTGCACCGACGAGATCGTGATCGTGCCGCCCGCGTACCACGGCCGCACTAACTTGTCGAGCGCAGACCGCCGCGCGAGCAGCGCGCCAACGCCCGAAGGATAACCAAACATCTTGTAGAACGACAGCGGGACAAAGTCGGGAAGCCAGGTCGACAGGTCCAGCCGGTTGCTCGGCGCGAATGCGGCAGCATCCACCAGCACGTCCCATCCCTTGGCGCGCGCGCTGGCGATCAACTCCAGGGGGTGCTGGACGCCCGAGAAGTTGGACTGGGCCGGAAAGGCAAAAAGGTTCCCGGCCCCTGGGGTGGCGCGGTCCAGTGCGGCGTCGAGCGCGGCCATGTCGATCCGGAGCTCGGGCGCGACGACGGGGACGTAGGTGAACGCCGCGCCCTTGCGCCTCGCAAACTCCCGTATACCGTTGACGGAGTTGTGGTTGTCGAAGGTCAGCACGTAATGCCCACCCGGCGCAAAGGGGTAGGCTTCGCCCACGAGCTTGAGTGCGCCGCTGGCGTTGGGCGTGAAGATGACGACGTACTCGTCGGGCGGTGCATTGAAATACTCGAGGACATAGCGCCGGGCGGCGTCGATCAGGCACGTCATTGCCTGCGAGGTCGGGTTGTTCGAGTGCGGGTTGCCGAACACGTTGCCGCTCAGCAGGTCGTGGTGTGCGCGGAGCTGGCCGGTCGCGTACAATCCGCCGCCGGTGTAGTCCAGGTAGACCTGGCCGGCCTGGTCCAGCCGGGCGTATTCACGATCGCGCAGCTCGTCAAGCGGGTCCGTCCGCCCGTAGGCGGGAAAGGCGCGCAGAAACGCTTCGTAAGCGGCGTCGTGCGTCGTTGTGTTAAGGACGGGTTGGGTCACGGCGTCGTGTCCTCCTTGCGACGATGCTCTGACCCCGGTTTCGCCTCGGCCGAGACGGAACCGGGGTCTCCTATAGCCTTATCCGAGCAGCTTTTCCAGCCGGTCCACGTAGCCCGCCAACACTTCGAAAGCGGCCTCGACCGGAGCGGGCGTGGTCATGTCGACGCCGGCCACCTTAAGGGCGTCGATGGGGTACAGGGCATTGCCCGACTTGAGGAACTGCAGGTAGTCGTCCGCCGCGCCCGGCGCTCCCGAGCGGATGCGCTTGGCGAGCGCGTTGGCAGCCGAGATGCCCGTTGCATACTGGAACACGTAATAGTCGACATAGAGGTGGGGGAAGGTGGCCCAGGTGATGCCCACCCGCTGGCGGTCGACGTGCATCTCGCCGCCGTAGCCTTCGCCAAACAGGTCGGCCATCAGGCCGATCATTTCGTCGGCACCCATGCCCTCTCCGCGTTCCTCGCGCTGGTGCATTTCCAGCTCGAAGCGCGCCAGCGTGGGCATGATGAAGAAGTAGCGGTGGAAGTTGGACATGGCCTCTTCGAGCACGGCGAGCTGGAAGGCCGGGTCCTCGACCGTCTCCAGCAGATAGCCGCGCACCATGGCTTGGTGGAAGTTCGAGGCCGTTTCTGCGACGAACATGCCGTAGTCCGCATACAGCGCGGGCTGGTTTTCGTAGGTGTAGTGGCTGTGCATCGAATGGCCCAGCTCGTGGGCCAGCGTGCTCATGCTGAACACCTCGTCGGTGTAGGTCATCATGATGAATGGGAAGATGCCCGGCGCGCCGGACGAGAAGGCGCCCCCTTGCTTGCCGGCGTTCGGCTTGACGTCGACCCAGCGGTCCTCGGTGCAGCCGCGGCGGACACTGGCCACATACTCTTCGCCCATGGGCGCGAGACCGTTACAGATCAGCTCGACGGCCCGCTCATAGGGGATCTTCGGCCGCTCCTGCGACAGGGGTGCCCAGATATCATAGGGGTTGAGTTCCTCCACGCCCAACGCCTTCCGGCGCACGGCCCAGTAGCGGTGCCAGGTCGGAAGGTTCTTTTTGAAGACGTCGATCAAATTGTAGAAGGTGCTCGGCGGCAGGTTCCATGGGAAGAGTGCGAGGTCGAGCGTCGATTCGTGGCGGCGGGCCCGCATCTTGAAGACATTGGCCTTGACCGACGTGGTCAGGTTCGAGGCAAGCGTGTTTTTGAAACCGAGGAACGTGTCCCCGTAGCCTTCCCACGCCGTCCGCCGGGCTTCGCGGTCCGGATTCGCCATGACGCCGTCGATGGCCGCGCTGGTGACGGGGAGCTCGGCCCCGTCAGAGCCGACCGAGGGCGGGAATTTGAAGTCGGCATCGACGAGGAGGCTGAAGGTGTGTTCGAGGTTGCCGAATGGGTCTGAAGACATCCCGAGCAGTTCCTCCACCTCGGCCGACCGGACGTGAGCCTGCCGGCGAAAGAGGTCGTCGACGTAGTGGCCGAGGAAGGCCAGGCTCGAGTCGGCCGCAATCCACTTGCGCAGCGTCTCCTCCCCGATGGCCAGCAACTCGGGATCGACGAAGGCGACCGCGGCGGAAACCTGTCCGCCAAGACCCATAACCCGCCCGTACCGCTTGGCCGCGTCGGCATCGCTGGTGTCGACCGCATAGGACATGCCTGCATAGGTGCCCAAAACATTTACCCGGCGGACGACTTCCTGCATGGCGGCCACGGCCTCGGCCACCACGGAAGGCCCCTCGGCCAAGCGCCCTTTGAAGCGCTTGACGTCCTCGACGGCCTTTGCGACGGCCGTCGCCTCGATATCCCACCCGGCGGGGGTTGGGAACACGCTTTCGGCGTTCCACTTGTACTTGGTTTCAATCTTGCTGCGATCAGGAAGAGTCTGTGCCATGATGTTTGGGCGCCCTTTCGGTCTGCAAGAGCGATGCCTTGCGGTGCACATGGGGTGCTTGCCCCATTTGCAAAGGAAGACTTCACTCGTTCTGGAAATGATACTCCATCGAATCGCACACCGGACGATAGCCGATTCGTTGGTAGATGTCGTTTGAAGTTGGGTTGGCCAGGTCGGTGTACAGGGTGCAGAATGCCCACCCCGCATCGAGAAGCTGCTGGCTGAGCGCTGCCACGCATGCCGACGCGTAGCCCCGGTTGCGCTGCTCGCGCGGCGTGTAGACCAGCGACACGGTCATCCCGTGGCTCGTCGGCCGCGCTTTCATAGCCATCGAGACGGGATGACCTTCGTTCTCCCAGACGAAGAGATCGCCCAGGCCAACCCGGCGCTCCGCCAGCCCCCAGGCTTCCAAGGGGTCCAAGGGCGGGAGATTGGCATCCAGGTTGAAGTTGGCCACCCACTCGGCGAGCGTAGCGAGGTCCGCAGAGCGCGCCTGCCTGAGGCAACCGGGCACGCCTTCGGGCGGCGTGACCGTCCGGAGTTCGTAGATTCGCTGCCGCATCGCAACGGTGTACGGCCGGCCGGTGCGCTGCGACCAAAGCTCGGCCAGCGCAAGCGCCGCAGCGGCATGCCCGGTCACGCCCGGGAGTTGACCGTCCGGGCTATCGGGCGGGTTCTGTGCGGTAACGTCGACGAGGTCGTCCAGGATCAGGCGCAGGGGTTCGGGATCGGCCCCCCGGCTGCTGTAGAGGATCACGTTGTGGGGTGGGGTTCGGACTGCGGCGGCCACCAGCGCGTCGCCCTCATCCACGGTGGCCAGGTAGACGGCAGACTTGCCGTAGAAGTCGGGGCTTTCGGCCACTCGCATGGCGATGCCGACGATGAGGTTGTTGGCCGCCTCTTCCTGCTCGAGGGGCGCGCGCGCCCGCCGCAAAAACGCGGCCGGGTTCGCATAGCGTGTCAGTTGCATCGGGAACCTCCAGCCCCCACCGTGGAGCGGTGGAGGCGCTGCTGCTGTTTTGATGGGGGCCGGCCGGCCCCCGCCGCCGTCCTTCGGGCATTCTCGTTTGGCGAGGGCCGGCTGGCCCCCGCCGCCCCCGCCTCGGTGGCTTCGCCCCCGAGACCCCCAAAGGCAACGCTCTAAACGTCTCTTGCGCCGCGCATCTGTCATGTCTCGACGGCACGGCGGCGCTAATGGTTGTGGTGCCCTGCTAATGGCTGGATCCGGCAAGTGTGCGCGCGTCGGGCCAGCAGTACGCCACGTCGATGAGTTGGGACGGGCCGATGGTGATGGCTTTTTCGCCAGAGAGCACGCCGTCCAGCGCTTCGTAGAAGGCACGGGCGGGCGCGTTCTTCTGCAGCGCCCAGATGACGATGGCGGCTCACACCCTGCTGCACAAGCCAGCCCGCGGCGACTGCCACCAACCGCCGCCCGATGCCCTGCCGTTGGTACTCGGGCGCGAGGTAGAGCGCGTACACCTCGCCGTCGTAGGCCACGCCGTCGACGACCAGCCCTTCGCGCTCGGGGCCGCAGCTGGCAAAGCCGGCGATTGTGGACGGCTGGGGGCCGGTTAGCTCGGCGACGAACACCTGGCGGCCCTCGGCGGGCGCCTCGGCTAACCATTCGCGCCAGCGCGGCTCGCGCGCAACGGGGTCCAGCGCATCGAGGAAACTGTCGGCCACGATGCCCCGATACGCGGCCAGCCAGGACCGCACGTGCGCGCGGCTGATGCCCGGTGCGTCGGCGGGCGTCGCGTGCCGGATGCCCATGTCCATTTCCGTCACCCCCGGCTTCCTCTCTGTCGGGCCGGTCTTCGCCCCGTGGAGTTTGGCCGCGACGGAAAATAATAGGATTTTGTGGTAGCCACTTTTATGACCACAGTCAGGATTTCGCAGCCTTCTGCCCCGCGACGTCCCCCAGCATCTCGGCCACGCTGGCCCGCCCGGCGTCCGTGTCCGCGCCCATCATGCGGGCCAGTTCCGCGACCTGGCCGTCGCCCTCCAGGCGTAGAACCTCGGTCGTCGTGCGGCCGGCGGCGACGTGCTTTGCGACGTGGTAGTGCAGGTCGCCATAAGCGGCAAGTTGTGGCAGGTGCGTGATGCACAGGACCTGGTGGCGCACACCCGCTGCTGCGGCCGCCGGTGCGCCGTTGCGCATGGTCAGCCCCCACAGCTTGAGCCCAACCGTGCCGCCCACCCGGCCGCCGATGCCCTGGTCGATCTCGTCGAAGATGAGGGTCGGCGTCTCGTCGGCCCGACCGAGCACCGTCTTCAGCGCCAGCATGAGCCGAGACGTCTCGCCGCCAGACGCAACCCTGGCCAAGGGCCGGAGCGGCTCGCCTGGGTTTGCGGAAACGAGGAAGCCGACCGTATCGAGCCCGTGGCCGTCGAAGGCATAGCGGCCGGGTTGGGCACTGCTTCGTATAGCCGAATCCGTCTCAACCACTGCACCGGACGGGTCAGCGGTCCATTGGATGTCGACGGCAAAATGTGCGCGGGCCATCTGCAGGTCGTCCAACTCGGCCTCGATCGCACGAGCCATGCGCTCGCCGGCTGCGCGGCGTGCGGCCGACAGTTCCGCGCCCTGCCGGCCCAACTCGACCAGGAACCCTGCTTCCGCTGCCTCCAGCTCCTCGATGCGCTCGCCCGCATGGGTGATCGTTTCGAGCTCGGCGGCCGACCGCTGGCCGTACGCCAGCACCTCTTCGACGGTGTCCCCGTATTTGCGCTGCAGGCTGTGGATCACGTGCAGGCGCTCTTCCACCTGCTGCAGCCGCCGGGGGTTGAACTCCACGCCGTCGCGGTAGTGGCTCAGCTCGCGGCCGATGTCGTCGAGCAGCGCAGTCGCCTCGCCCAACTGGTCGAGCAGACCGGCCGCGGTGGGGTCGATGCGCGCAAGCCGGGTCAGTGCTTGTTCGGCCAAGCCCAGCGCGTCGAGGGCGCCTGGCGTGTCCGCATCGCTGCCCGAGATCAGCAGGCTGGCTTCGGTGCTCAGCTGCGACAACTGCTCGGCATTGGCGAGGCGCTTGCGCTCCGCGTCCAGTTCCTCTTCCTCGCCCACCTTGAGCTTAGCGGCCCGGATCTCCTCGACCTGGTAGCTGAGTAGGTCGATGCGACGGGCGCGTTCGCGCTCATCCTGGCGCAGCCCCTCCAACTCGCGGCGGATGGCCCGCACCCGGCGCACCAGGTCTGACACCCGGCCCACCTCTTCGCTCAGTCCTGCGTAGCGATCGAGCAAGCCGACGTGCTCGCGTTCGTGTAGCAACGAGAGGTGTTCGCCCTGGCCGTGCACGTCGACGAGCAGGTTGCCGACTTCGCCCAGCAGCGCCGTGGTGACCGCTCGACCGTTGACGCGCGCCACCGATCGCCCGTTCGCGCGCACCTCGCGTGCGAGCACGATTTCGTCGGCCTGGTCGCCCTCCAGCCCGTGCTCGGCCAGCAGGGGCGCCACGCGCGCTCCGACGGACGGGTTCAGCCGGAATGTGCCCTCGACCTCGGTCCGGTCGGCGCCGGCGCGCACGACTTCCTGCGATGCCCGGTCGCCCAGCAGCAGGTTGACAGCGTCGATGATGATGGACTTGCCCGCGCCGGTCTCGCCGGTCAGCACATTGAAGCCGGGTCCGAAGACGAGGTCAAGGCGGTCGATGATCGCGAGATCGCGTATCCGTAGTTCGGTCAGCATACTTATATCTCTAGCTTCGCCGCACCTGGGGGGCGAAGAGAATCAGGCCCAGCGCAAAGACCAGGGAAATGCCCGCTCCGAGAGCGATCGCGAGGCTTGCCCCGATCACCTGCGCCACGGCCCCGGCCAGCAGCGACCCGAACGGCGCGGTGCCGAAGAACATGAGCGAGTAGACGCTCGTGACGCGGCCGCGCAGTTCATCGGGCGCCAGGGTCTGGACCAGGGTATTGGCCTCGACATTTTGCATGACGAAGCCGAGACCGACGAGCACGAGCAGGAACAGCGCGACGTACAAGTTGCCGGTGAACGCCAGGCCGAGCAGCGCCAGCGGGAACAGCAGGCTTCCGACGGTCAGGATGCCTCCGCGGTTGCCCCGCCGGCTGAGGCTGGCGACCAAGAGCGAGCCAACGAGTGCGCCGACGCCGACTGCTGCGTTCATCACCCCGTAGCCGGCCTCGTCCGTGTGCAGCACGTCCGTGGCGTAGGCCGGCAGCAGGACGGCATACGAAAAGCCGAAGAGCGCGGCCGCACCGACGAGGACGATGATGGGACGGATCACCTGGTGATGGGCGATGAAGCGGATGCCCTCGCCGATGTCGGCGAAGACGCGACGGCTGGACGGCCGGCCCACGTCGTTGGGCAGCACCAGGAGCAGGAGCGCGATGAGCACGGCGAGGAAGCTGAGGGCATTGAGCGCGAAACACCAGGCCGCGCCGGCCGTTGCCAGCACGAGGCCGCCGATGGCCGGCCCCACCACGCGCTGCCATGTTGAACATCATGGCATTGAGCGCGATGGCGTTCTGCATGTCCTCCCGGTCATCGACCAACTCTGGGACGATGGACATGCGGGCGGGCGCATCAAACGAGTTCGCCACGCCGAGCAGGAACGCCAGCACGCCAATCTGCCAAACCTGCAGCGTCCCGCTCCATGCAAGCCCGGCGAGGATGAACGCGAACACCATCATGCTGGCTTGCGTGATGATCAATAACTTGCGCTTGGACACGCGGTCGGCAACGACGCCGCCCGGAAGCATCAGGAACAGCGTGGGCAGGGTCCCGATGAATGCGATGGTGCCCAACGCGAATTTAGAGCCCGTGAGTTGATAGACCAGCCAGCCTTGCGCCACGGACTGCATCCACGTGCCCATGAGCGAAAGGACCTGGCCGACGAACCACTTGCGGTAGTTCGGATGCCGCAATGCCGCAAACGTTGCGGGAATCCGGCCCGAAGCTCCTTGCATGTTTGCCTACCTATCTACGCCTTACACTTCGCTACAACAACCTCGCGTACAATGTGCTTGCTGCCAACCCGCCCAGGAGCAGCGCACTCCAAAACATGAACATACCCGGAAAGCCCACCAGGAAGAACCCGACGGCCAGGAAGCCTACAACAAAAGCTGCGGTTGCACCGATCTTGAGGCCGGCCGCACGTCGACGCCGGAGCACTCGCCGGATGACCTCGGCCACCGCGCCGCCGGCCGCGGGCCCGGCAAAAAATGCGATGATGAAGCCGATCCACGGGATGCGCCCGAGGAACAGGTACGACAATGCGCCCACGCCCAGGCCGAGCACTAACGCGATGACCGTGCCGATGGCGACGTCGGAGCTGGTGCCGTTGTAATACCTGGCCTGTGCAGCCTTGCGGCAGTCGGGACAGATCTGCCCGACCGGCGTCTTGAAGGCGCACTGGTAGCAGATGGGCTTGTCGCAGCGGTGGCAGCGCAGCCCGGTCTCGCGATCTGGATGGTTCACGCAGTAGATCGCCGGAACAACTGGTTCGGTCATAAGTCCTACTTTCTCTGTCTCGAGAAATCACGTTCCTTGCGCCGGCTTAGCCGGCGACGTAAACGGGATTTCCAGCCTATAACGCGTTGGAGAAACCAGTTCCTGGCCCTCTATCCTCGCCAACGGAGGCGCTCCATCAGCGTGCGGTAGAAGTACGCCCGGTCTTGCACGTGGACGAACTGCGCGACGTGCCGGCTTGCGCGCACCTCTACCCGGTCGCCTTCGGCCAGGGCGATCTCGAACTGTCCGTCGACGGTAAGGATGGGCGCGTAGTCGGCGTGCGCCTCGAGCGTGATCGTGGCGCCCTGGGCTAACACGATGGGCCGGTCCAGGCTGAGGTGCGCGCAGATCGGGATGACGAGGATGTTTTTGAGCTCTGGCGGCAGGATCGGGCCGCCAGCGGCCAGCGCGTACCCCGTGCAGCCGGTCGGCGTCGAGACGATGACGCCGTCGGCCCGGAAGGTCGTCAGGTAGCTCTGATCGACCCAGGTGTTGACCGAGATGATGCGCGCCAGGCCACCCCGGCTGATGACGACGTCGTTGATGGCGAGGTAGGAGTGGTTGACCGATGGCTCGCCCTCGCGCGTCAGGGCCACGTCGAGCAGCATCCGCTCTTCGATCCAGTACCGGCCGCCCAGAATTTCCTCCAGCGGCGGCTCCCATTCCTCGGGCGTGATTTCAGCCAGGAAGCTGACCTTGCCGAGCTTTACGCCGACGATGGGCACCTGGTCGCGGCTGGCCACGCGGGCGGCGCGCAGCATGGTGCCATCGCCGCCAAGCGTGACGAGCAGGTCGAGCCCGCGCACGTTTGCCAGCGCCTCGGGTTCGTCCCACGCCGAGCCGATCCAGACGGAGCAGCCGCGGGTTTGCAGGAACTCGGCCATTCGGTCCGCCAGGGGTGCGCTCTCAGGTTTCTTCGGATGAATGAGCAGTCCGACGCTGCGGGGCGCGTTGAGCATGGACGGGTCCCCCCTATGCCAAGCCCAGGTGGGCCCGCAGCCAGTTGACGATCTCGGCGCTGTTGACCGAAGTCTGCTGGCCGGTTGCCATCTCGCGCACGAGCACCGTATCCTGTGCCAGCTCTGACTCGCCGAGGATGATGGTGTAGGCGACGCTCGCCTTGTCCGCGCTCTTGAGCTGCGCTTTGAGGCTGCGGCTGCCGAAGGCTAGCAGCGCGCCGATCTCGGCCTCGCGCAGCTGGCGCACCAGCTTGATCCCGGCCGCCCGGGCCGCTTCGCCCAACGGAGAAACCTGCACGCGCGGGGCGGGCAGGGCCGGCGGCTGCACACCCTGCGCTTTCAGGCTGGCGATGACCCGCTCGATGCCCATCCCGAAGCCGATGCCGGGGGTCGGCGGTCCGCCGAGCTCCTCGATGAGACGGTCGTAGCGGCCGCCACCGCACACGGCGGCCTGTGCACCGATGCCCTGTGCCCACACCTCGAACACCGTCTTCGTGTAATAGTCCAGGCCGCGCACGAGCCGGAAGTTGATCGTGTGGGGCATGTTGAGGCTGTCGAGGTAGCCGCGCAGGGTGGCGAGGTGCGTGGCGCACTCTTCGCAGAGATAGTCGACGCTGTGAGGCGCGTCGTTCAGCAGCGGCTGGGCGGCCTCCTCCTTCGAGTCGAGCAGGCGCAGCGGGTTGATCGACAGCCGGCGGCGGTCGGTCTCGTTCAGCCGGTCCTCGTACTGCTTGAAGTAGGTAATCAGGGCCTGGCGGTAGGCCGGGCGGCAGTTGGGACAGCCGGTCGAGTTGAGCTGGAAGCTCAGCCCGCGGTAGCCAAGGCGCGAGAGCAAGCGTCCAGGCGACCGACATGACTTCCAGGTCGACCGCGGGATCGAGCTCGCCGAGCATCTCGACGTTGAACTGGTGGTGCTGGCGGAAGCGGCCGGCCTGGGGGCGCTCGTAGCGGAAGATCGGGCCCATGGAGTAGAGCTTGACCGGCTGGGGCCGCACGTGCATGCCGTGCTGGATGTACGCGCGCATGACGCCCGCGGTCCATTCGGGGCGCAGCGTGATTTCATCGCCGCCCTTATCCTGGAAGGTGTACATCTCCTTGTCGACGATGTCGGTCCCTTCCCCAACCCCACGCACATACAGGCTGGTTGCCTCGAAGATGGGTGTGTCGATCTGCTGCAGGCCAAAGAGCGCAGCGACCTTGTGCATTTCTTCGGTCACGTAGCGCCAGTATGGCCGGTCCTCGGGCAGGATGTCCTGAGTGCCCTTCGGGGCCTGGTACATGTTGATTGCCTCCGAATCCGATTTCCGCGCCGAGGCGCGACAACCTGCGAATTATAGCGCAGTTGAAGCGCAGTGTCTAAGGAAGTGCAGGGCGCGCGGCCCCAACTCCGACGGCGCGGCGCCCTTCGCGCTTCGCATCCTTCATCCCCCTTCGCGTCTTCGCGTTCCAAACCGAACCCCCCGTTGACAGCCTTGTGTCGAATATGGTACAAGCACCGACCAGAAGCGGGTGGCACCCGTCTTGCGGAGGTGTATGAAGCATGGCTGATATCAGAGGCACGGCGAGGGAGGTGGCGCCTGAACGACGCGCCGAACTGCTCGAAACATTGCGGGCTCGTTTCGAGAAACACATGGACCGCCACCCCGGGCTCGAGTGGAGCCAGGTGCAGGCCCGGCTGGAGGAGCACCCCGACAAATTGTGGTCGCTCGGCGAGATGGAACGGACCGGCGGCGAGCCGGACGTGACCGGCCGTGACGGGGAAACCGGCGCGTTCGTTTTCTGCGATTGCGCCGCGGAAAGCCCGCAGGGCCGTCGCAACCTGTGTTATGACCGGGCCGCGCTTGACGCGCGCAAGACGGCCAAGCCGGAGAACAGCGCGGTGGACCTGGCGGCCGCGATGGGCGTTGCGCTCCTGACAGAAGAGGAATACCGGGCGCTGCAGGAACGCGGCGAGTACGATCTGAAGACGTCAAGCTGGCTCGGCACGCCCCCCGAGGTCCGGAAACACGGGGGCGCCATCTTCGGCGACCGTCGTTTCGGCCGCGTCTTCATCTATCACAACGGCGCGGACTCGTATTACGGGGCAAGGGGCTTTCGAGGCGCTGCTGCGGGTGTGAAAAGGCGGGAATTGGACGCAGATTGAACTGATGTGGACTGATGTACCTGATCGTTGTCCACGCGTATCAGGAAAATCAGTCTAGCACAGTTGAATCTGCGTCCTGTTATTGCTTCGGCGGGTGCACGCTGAGGTATTGCAGCAGGAAGGGGAAGGTCTCGCCGAGCACCTCGTAGCTCTCCCAGCCGACCGAAGCGGCCGCGGCGAAGATGGCCGCACCGAGCACGTAGTCGTCCTGCATGAGGTGCGCGTCGTACCAGGCCAATTGCTCGATGTAGTTGCCCGGCGTGTCGCTGCCCATCCCCAAGCCGGCCCAGTAACCCCCGAAGTCCTGCCAGCCCTTGCCTTGCGGGCCGGGGCGGTTCTGGAGCAGACCGTCGATACCCACCTCTGTCAGCAGGAGGGGGATGTTGAGCTTGTTCGGCTGGAGGTACTGGCGATACACCTTGCGGTAGCGCAGGGTGATCCACCCTTCCTCGGCCGCGTTGATCGTCCACCCCAGGGGGTCTTGCGGGGTCCCGAACTGCATGGTCGGCGCGCTGTACTCGTGCAGCCCGAGATACCCCTTATGCTTGATGGCTGCCTCGAGCGCGGGCCGGAACTGGGGCCACCACTCGAGCGGCGGCATCCCCGCGCTGAAGTTGCCGACGCACGAGCGCACACCGGCCTTAGCGAAGATCTCCGTGCGGGCCGCCTCGAACTCGCCAAGGCGGGCCATCTCGTCCGGGTTGCCCGGCGTCGGCTCGTTGAACGACTCCCATGCGTCGATATTGGCCAGGCGGCGCGGCTCCGTCGCAATGGGCAACAGCTTGTCTGCGAACGCCTGCGCTTCGGCCTTCGGGTTGGACATGCCGCCAGGTTGACCTGGGGCACGTCCATGCGGCCGACGATCAGCGTCTTGGGCGAGATGGACTTGATTTCGGCCACCAAGTTCGGGTCATACTCCAGCGTCTTGATCAGCGTGACGTTGCCCGTGCGCAAGAGATCGAAGATGCGGCCATCGTTCCGGCTGATAAACAGGCCCAACTTGCTCGCCGGGCCGGGCGGGAAGGCCGTGGCCGTCGGAGTGGGCGTGGGCGCGGGGGTTGGGGTGTCTGTAGGCAGCGGCGTGTCGGTGACGGTTGCGGTCGCCGTGGCAGTCGCCGCGGTGGTGGAGGTCGCAAGCGGGCTGAGCGGGTCGGTTGCGGTCGCCAGCGGGGTCGAGCCGGCCGATGGCGTGCCGGTCGGCGTACCGGCCCTGGGCGTGCGCGTCGGAGTTGGCGTTGGGCCGGGCGCGCGGGCGCCGCAGGCCGCCGAAACGGACATGGCTCCGACGGCTGCGAGCGTGCGCAGGAATGCACGGCGGTTGAGCCGCGGTTTGTTATTCGTCATGCGAAACTTTCAGTTGATCCCGAGCCCCTGGTCTTTGGGCAGGATGACGATGGGTACCCCTTTGGGGTTCCACTTCGTAAACCAGCCGGCATCGTCCGGTGTGAGGCGTATGCAACCCTTGGAGGCCGGGTATGTGCCGAGCGCATCCAGGTCCTCATACACCTTCTGGCCGTCGACGAGCTTGTAGGGCGTGCTGTGAATCAGGATGTGGCCCGCGTCCTCGAACAGGTACCAGCCCTCGTCGGCATAGACGTTCCCGGCTTCGAATGTGCCCCAGTAGTTGCCCACCAGCCCGTACCAGGCCAGGGTCCGATACCCCCGCGACTCGTCGCCCGTGGAGACGGGCATGACCCGGGTGGTCTGGCCGGGATCCCATACCGTCATCGTCTGGCTGGCGAGGTCGACGACGATGAAGCGCCGGGACATGTCCATACCATAACGCTCGACAACGTCGATGAGATACGGTGTGAGCGGTTCGGCGGTGACGACGGGCGCGGGCAACGCAGCGACGGCCGCCGCTGTGGGCTGCGCCGTGGCCGTCGGGATGACGATGGCGAGGTCCACGGTGGCGGGCAGCGGGGTGGCCGTCACGGGCCGCGGCGTGCGGGTAGGCGTGGCGGTTGCGCCGGGCGCGGCCGCCTGGAGCCTGCCCGGCAAGCGCAGCATGGCGGCGCCGGAGGCGGCCCAGACGACCCCGGCCAGCCCGATCACGATAACTGAGGCCAGGATCAAGACAAACAGCGTGCGCCGCGATGTGCGCGCAAGAAGGTGGCGGTTGGGTGTCATAGGCAATGGGGCAACAGCCGTCCCGTCCCAAACTCCCCCGGCTTGGCCGCAAGCACAGCTTGCGCCTTCCGTTGGGGTGTTCGGGGCAGAGCGCCTGTCTAGGCTGCTTTGTGCTGCTCGAAGGCCTGCATGGCGGCTTCGAGTTCTTCCTGGCGGACGGCGACGGTCAAATCGCCGCGGGTGCGTTCGAGGACGCCGCGCAGCATGTCAGTGGTGCGGCGGAGTCCACCGGTGAGAGCGTCGGGGAAGTCCATCGTGACGAGATGGATGTACACATCGTCCATGACGGCCAGGTAGGGCTCGCCTTCGCCCGTGCGGCCCAGGCGGATCAGGTCAAGGATGAAGCGGCGTAGCTCGCTGGCGGCCTCGGCCAGGCCGTTGAGGTAGGCGGCCGAAGGCACGTGCAGGTCAGCGGGGCCGGGCAGGGGCCGCTCGCGCACCATCGCATAGAGGGTGTGGGCTTCGACGAGCTCCTTGAGCGCATCCTGCGTGTATCCGGCCTCGTAAAGGTCGCGGTAGCGCTGAAGGTCGGCGGACATGACGGCGGCCGCTTGCTGTGCGGTGTTCAGCAAGTTCTCCGCCTCGTCCCACTCGTGGCGGTGGATGGCGCGGATGCTGAGCGCACAATAGCGGATCAGCTCGCGGCTACGGTTCAGCGTGGTATCGCGCACCGAGTTTTTCGCGGTGAACTCGGCTCGTATGTCTTCGATGATCTGTGGCAGTTGTTGCATAGCTAACGATTATAACGGCAGAACGGGGGTTTCCAAAACGGCCAGCCCCCCGGCCACCAGGTCGGCGCTGCTTCATTATGTCGTCGGGGGCAGCTTGCCCCCGACACCCAAGGTTAGCTTTGCTTCATTGTGTCGTCGGGGGCAGCTTGCCCCCGACACCCCCGCTCCGGGGCTTCGCCCCCGGAACCCCCAAAGCCTTTCGACCTGGGTGACTTTCGCCCGAGAATGCTTGCGGCCTGCAGCCGGCGCGGGGGAGCCAGTCACGGGCTTCCGAAGACCTTCGTTTTGTGCGGCTCGCGGCATCTACGTCGCCTGCGCCCGAAGACCTGGTTGTTTTTGGGGATGACCGCGCCAAGAGCCGAGCAATTGGGGGTCAAGGGGGCGAAGCCCCATTGGCGGGGGCAAGCGGCCCCCGCCAATGAGTCGGGTGGCAGGCAGCCCCTCGCCAATGAGTCGGGTGGCAGGCAACCCCTCGCCAATGAGTCGGGTGGCAGGCAACCCTTTGGGCGGCGGGGCCAGGGAACGAGCGAGCGGCCGCCTGCGTCGTGGAAGTAACGCCTTTTGGTCGAACCACGTTGTTATGTTATGATAGCTGACGTTATGCCCTCTGCTCCTAGGGTCGAGGGTCAACACATGGCCGCTGCCACAGTGTCCTGCACGAAACGACTGGCCTGTGTGCCGTCCACTACGAGGTATACGTCCCGATGCAGTTTCCCCCTGAACTCTTGAATCAGATCGGCGTCGCGCTGGAGCTGATTGTCGCCGGCGTGACGGCGCTGACTGTCGCGTTTTGGATTGCGCTGGTGGTCTGGGTGCT
Source organism: uncultured Chloroflexia bacterium (assembly GCA_963810095.1). GTDB lineage: Bacteria > Chloroflexota > Anaerolineae > CG2-30-64-16 > CG2-30-64-16 > JALOOB01. Next base: position 1,410,941 of record CAWEMM010000006.1, read on the forward strand.
TCGCGATATCCGCCTGCGCACCCGTGATATTTTCGCCTGGATCCTGGCGGCCGTGCTCGCGCTTGTGCTGGGCCCGATTGGTGTGATCCTGTACCTGTTCCTCCGGCCCAAGGAAACGCTGGCCGAGGTGTATGACCGGCAGTTGGAGGAGGAAGCCCTGCTGCGCGACATCTCGCTGCGCCGGGCGTGCCCGGGGTGCCAGGCGGTAACCGAGCCCGAGTGGCTGGTGTGCCCGCACTGCCGGACCGAGTTGCGGCGGCTGTGCGAGTCTTGCGGCCGGCCACAGGACCTGAACTGGGTCATCTGCCCCTACTGCTGCGCGGCGCCTACCATGCAGGGCTCCAGCCAGCCGGCAGTGATCGCGGCGGCGGGCAGTGCCGGAGCGCCGGTTGCCGTTGCAAGCAAGCCTGAGCCGGCGCCTGCCGGCGATGCCTGGGGTGCGCAGGGCTAACGCAGCCCAGACCCTCGGGGTTCGCGAAACCCCGAGGGTCTGGTTATTTCTACCCGAACGCCCGCCCCCCCGCGACACGGGCTGCCAGCGCCGCGGCAACCTCTTCGACCGTCCCCGTGATGCGCTGCACTGTGCCGCCGGCCTCGGTCAGCTGTTTCTCCGTATCGAGACTCACGTCCTCGTCCGCGCCGACGATCGTCACGCTGGCGGCCGACTGCGCCTCTGCGACGCTGAAGCCGAAGGTGGCCTTGAAAGCCAGGATGTAATCCAGGGCAAGCAGCAGCGACGCACGCGTGCGGGGCTTGTCGTAGGGGCCGAACAGGACGTAATGCTCGATCACCCGGCCCTGGGCAGGCGCGACGAGATCTGCCGTTGCGGCGTTGACGCCGTTCACGTTCAGCACCTCTGACGCGACCTGCGTTCCTTGCAGGGCCACCCGGTACGCGCCCGCCTCGAGCCCCGTGAACTTGTAGGTCTCCTCCGCGGTGATCGCCTGCGTCGCAGTCTCCAGCGTGCCCTTTAGCAGGTAAACAGTGCGCCCCGCGCCCCCGCGCACCTTCCCCGAAATGACGCTCTGGCGCAGCACGAGCGTGAGCTCGAGCATCACCTGGTCGCGGCCATTCACCCGGGTCACGGCCGACTTGTAGTCGGTACCCTCGACCGCCACCACGTAATCTCCCGCGCCGAGGTTCGGGAAGCGGAATGTCTCGTCGGCGGCCAGCGACTTGCGCCCCGCTTCCTGCCCATTCTTAAGCAGGAGCGCGGTGCGACCCGACCCGCCGTGGATCACGCCGTAAATGACGCTGTCGGTGTAGATCTGCTCGGCCGCCTGTGCCTTCACGAATGTCAGGTGGAACGAGTGGTGGAACAATGTGTTCCCCGGCGCCTCGTCGGGGTGCCCGGTGTGCAGCCCGATGATGCGGTCGGACAGTAGTTCCTGGCCCGGCATGCCCAGGCACTCTGCCGCGCATACCTGCCATTTCCACATGGGGAAGTTGGTGCCCGCTTCGTTGGCCGGCTTGTCGATCGTGACGATCTGCTCGCCGCCATCCCACGTCACCCGCAGCTTCGCGCCGTCCAGGCGTTTGCCGTATTGTCCCGTCCCCGCAATTCCATCGTAGACGTCCATGTATATATGGTGATTGCCGCCGTTTTCCGCGGGCGTTAAGTGATGGACGTGCACGGCTTGCCAGTAGACGGTCCCGGCAGGCAGGGTCGCAGGCTGGATTTGCACGCCATAGCCGGTCGCGTCGTTGACCACTTCGCGCGGCCCCGCGATCACATTCACCCCGACGGCTTCTTTTTCTTCCGCCTGTCCCTCGCGACGCAGCAGCCGGTCCAGCAGGTTGCCCCCCTTATTCGTCGTCATCGCTCAACCCTCCGCGAAAAGATGCGCGAGCGCGTTTGCCAGTGTATAGCCGTCACCGTTCACCCGGGCCACCTGGCAGCCGGCGGCAGTGAGCGTGCTTTCGGCGCTGGCCGGCACCCGGTCGCCCACAATGGTCACCCGGGTCGCGGACTTCGCCTCCTCGAGGCCGAATCCGCCTGCAACGTCGCCGGCGAAGTAGTGGGCTGCAAGCCCGAGCAGGAGCCGAGCCTCCGCGCTGCCCGGCTGGCCCGCGGCCGGAGGCGGTGCGAACAAGACATAATGTGCTAACACTTTCGGTGGTCCGCCCGGCACCGTCACATCGCGGACGACCGTCGCATCGTCGCTGACGACGACGTCGCGAGCGATGGGTTCGCCGTCACCCACAGAGATCGCGTAGCTTCCGGCCCCCAGCCCGGCGAACCGGAAAACGCCCTTGGCGTCCGACTCGACGCGCTGGACTTCGGCCGTGCCCTTGAGCAGGCGAACGAGGGTGTAGGGACGGGGGGTGCCGTTTGCATTGAGGACGCGACCCTGTAGCACGCCGGCGGGGCCTTGACTCGGCCAAAGCACGTCGGCCACGGCCTCCCGCTCGCCGTCCAGCATGACGTTGCTTGCCACGACGCCCAGACCGGCGACTTCCACGTTGTACCGGCCCGCGGGGAGGTTGGCGAAGCGATAAGTGCCGTCCGCTGCCGTCTTCGTCTCCGCGATCGTCACGGTTTCGCGCTTCAGGGTCACCACCCGGTCCGGCTTCGGCTGCCCGGCCGCGTCGGCCACCCGGCCCCGGATCACGCTGCGGCGGCCGGCGGACAGGTCGACGGGGACGAGCGGAAGCGAGTTCTCGCCGGTCAGCGCGAGGTCGGCGAGTACCTGGCCGCCCACCTCCAGCCGGTACCGGCCGGCGGGCAGGTTCTCGAAGGCGAAGTTGCCGTCGGGCGAGAGCGGGGTTTGCCGCGTCCAGCCCCAGGCTGCGGGCGCATAAAGCACGGCCACCAGGCCCTCGGGCGGTCCGATGACCTTGCCGGTCAGCTTGCTGCGCAGGGCCAGCAGAACCTTGAACAGGTCTCCGGACGCGATGACGATGTCACGGGCAATCAAGCCACGCCCTCCAGCGAGACCTGGTAGGCGCCGGGAGCAGCGTTCGCAAACGCGAACGCGCCGTTCGCAGCCAGCACGGTCTGACGGGCGGGTGCGGTGTTACCCGAACCGGGCAGCGGCTCCAACGTCACCTTCTTGCCCGCCTGGCCGCCATTGATGACGCCGTCCACCTGGCTGGGGCCGCCGACCGGCTGAAGCCGGAAGTTGACCTCGTACGTGACGGCCTGGCCCTCGCGGCCGGGCACGTTTGCGGTCTCCAGCCCTTCGGCTGCATCGCCCGGCCAGTCGCCCTGGACGATCCTGATGGCGAACGTGCCGGGCGTATGGACAAACTCGAAGTAACCGGCCGGCTTGAACGGATCGCTGCCGGTGACCTTGACGGGGAAATTGGTGTCGGGCGAGGCGCCGCTCCACGACATCTGCACCTTGATCCCGTTCAGCGGCGCGCCCAGCGCGTCGCTTACCAGGCCGTAGAAGACGCGGCGGTTGTTGGTTTCTTCTGCCGGCAGCAGTCGCTTCTGGCCGACGGCATATTTGTAGCCCGGCGCGACGCCCGTGGTGAGCTTCAAGCTCTTGGACTGCCAGCCGTCCAGCGCGATGCCGTCGATCGTGATGCCGGGGATCGACAGCCGGTAGCTGCCCAGGGTGAGTTTTTCGAACCGGAATGCGCCGTCTGCCGCGCTCGTAACCTGGCCGAAGGGTTGGCCGTCGCGCTTCAGCGTGACGGTGATGCCCGTCACGGCAGCACCACTTGCATTCTGCACGGCCCCGGAAAGGACGCTCGAGCGGCCGCCTGTAAGCCGGATCACGACCGGCTGGCCCCCACCTTCGACCGCATTGACGCCCTTGCGAACGACGCCGTAACCGTCGATGGCGATGTCGTACACGCCGGCGGCCAGAGTCGCGAAGCTGAACGCGCCATCGGCGGCTGTCTGTGCCTTGCCGACCTGTATCGCTCCGCTCAACAACTCGACGGCAAGGCCCGCGAGCGGCTCGCCGGTATCCGAGCGCAAAACCTTGCCGTTGATGGCACCCTTGCCCTGGCTTCCGCTGCCCACGTCCACAGTGGGGATCGCCTTGAGGGCCGCTACGGCGGGCACTTCCCCTTGAATGCCAAACTCGTTGCTCCACCAGTCAGAGTACCACGACTGGCTTTCCCAGCCGGGGGCCAGGTAGCCGAGACGGTAGTTCGCGATCAGCCAGTGGCACATGGCGAAGTAGTTGCCCGGACAGTTCTCACCGTGAATCGGGCGGGTGCCCTGCATGTACTCGGTGATGCCTGACGCCCGGTCCCGGTGCAGGTTGGGCGTGACCCGGGGATACCGGCGGTCTTCCTTCCAGCCGATAACCGGGCCGCCTTCTGTGCTGATGATCGGCACGGCGAAGCCGAGGGCGGCCCGGGCCTGCTGGTCGGCCAACTGGAAGCCCAGGAAGCAGGAGGGATCGTCGGCGATGGTGTCGCCGGGATTCTTGTCGGAGGCACGCCACTGGTTGATCTGATCGCGCGGCACGTTCTCCCACGCCCAGGGCCCGAGCGCGTCGTATTCCTCCTGGCTGACGGGCTGGCCTTCCTGATTGACCGGATCGTACGGATAGTCGAGCGGGTGGTTAATCAGGTAGTTGTGGACGGCGATCCACGCACCCTTCTCAAACAGATCGGCGCGACCGCGCTTGACGACCCGGTCGACGAGGTTCGTCTTGTTGCCCACGGCCAAGGCCGGCAGCGCGGGGAGCCCGCCCAGGCCGATGACCTTGTCCGCGTCGACGATAAAATTGTCGACGACGATGTCGAGCCAGTTCGAAGGCACCTGGTTGCCCTTCCACTCGACACCCAGGTCGGGCTCGTTGTTGGTTTCGAAGTAGCGCGCGCCCGCAGCCACCAGGCGGCGGATCGTGTCTTCTTCGCGGCCGCCGATGGCGCCGGGGTTTGGCTCCATGCGGTACAGGCGCACGACGGGCATGATGTCGATGGCGAGGAGGCGCTGCACCAACTCGAGGGAGGAGCCGCCGCTGTCGTCGAGCACCTTGACCCACTTGATCTTCATGGCTTGCAGCTCGGCGAGCCAGAAGTCGAGCGCGGAGCCGACGGGGTGATAGACCGAGGCGGACCAGTGGATGCCGCGGCGATTGTCGCCCTTGGGCCGGGGGAACTCGTCAATGCGCATGAAGCCCTCCGATACAATGAACGTCGGGGTAGCGGTCCGGCTGCCATTCGTGAGCCTGGACCGGGAAAGACTTGCAGATCAAGCCGAGTATAGCACAGGCCACCAGGAAAAGCAAGTATGTTTTTCTGGATGATGACGCCGGGTTGCCGTTCCTGCGGGTTCGTGGCATGATGCGGGCTCGGGAGAGAGCCATGCGAGCCGTCATCCTTCTTCTCACGGCAGTTCTGTTCGCCCCCTGGTTTCCCGCTCCACAGTCTCCGGGGATCGCGCTGACCATCTCACAAATCCAGGGCCCCGGCGCAACGTCGCCGTTCGCCGGGCAGGCGCTCGCGCGGCCGCTCCGCGGGTGCGTGACGGGCGTCACGGCAGAAGGCTTTTTCCTTCAAGACCCAAAGGGGGACGGCGATCCGGCGACGTCTGACGGCATCTACGTTTACCGCTACAGCTCGTGGAAGAACCCGCGGGAACTGAAGCCGGGCGACCTGGTCGAGCTGTCGAAGTACAAGGTCGCCGAGTTTTACGGCCAGACCGAGCTAACGGGGCTGCCGAACGATAAGAATGCGGCTTACCGGGTGGTGGGCAAGTGCCCGCTGCCGGCACCCGTGCCCATTGTACCCCCGATCCCCATGAACAAGCCGCCGTCCGAGCAGTACGAGCCGCTCGAGGGCCAGCGCATCACGATCGACTTTGACGCTTCGGTTGTCGGGCCCACCCAGCGCTACGAATCGCGATTTCCCGCCGGCGATCCTGAGATCACGCTTGCGCCCTTGGGCAGCCCTTTGTGGAACCGGCGCATCCCGGCCACGCTGCTGCCGGTCGACACCGGGACGATCGCGCTTACAGGGGGTCTCGGCGTCGACCTGCCCGCAGTAAACACCTTCGACCACGTGGCGGCCGCCGGCCTGACCGCGATCCTCGCCTACCAGTTCGGGCGCTATGTGTTCCTCGTCGAGAACCCCACGGCGTTGCGCGTGACCCCCGGCGAGTTGAGCCCCGCATCGGTCCCGCCCGCCGGCCCGGATGAGTGGACCGCCTGCACGTTCAACGCGGAGAACCTGTTCGACGCGGTGGACGACCACGACGGCGACATGGGGACCTGGGCGCCGGCCACCGGCGCGATCTACCGGGCCAACGTGGCGGGGCGGGCTGCGCTGATCCGTGAGCGGCTGGCCGGCTGCACGGTGCTGGCGGTGCAGGAGGTCGAGGGCAAGGACGCCGTGTGGGCCGACCTGGCCGCCGCGCTCGGTCCGAGCTACCGTTTCGATTACCGGGAGAGCGCCGACGTCCGGGACATTACTGTGGGGCTGATCTACGACGGGGCGCGCGTCGAGCTGCGGCGGGGTGTTGGGGTACAGGCCTGCAGCGCGGTGGATTACGGGGTCGACTATGGGGCGGCGCGGGGACCGCGGAGCGATCTCGAACCGTGTCCCGGGGGATCGTATCCGCTCTACGACCGCGCGCCGTATATGGCCGACGTCGTCGTTTCGAGCGCGGGGCAAGACCGCCGGACGGAGATCCGGCTGATCGTCGTGCATCTCAAGTCGAAGCGGGGCGACGAGGAAGCCAACGCAGCCCGCCGGGCGCAGCAGGCGCGGCATGTCTCGACCCTGCTGGCCGAGGCGAGGTCGCAGGCGCCGCTGGCCATCGCGCTGGGCGACTTCAACGACGACCTGGGCTCGGCGCCCATCGGCGAGCTGCGGGACTTTGTCAACCTGTACGAGCGGCATGTCGGCCCGGCCGACCGGTACAGCTACATCTACAACGGCCGCACGCAAGCGATGGACTACGTCATCATGACGCAGCCCCTGGACGCGTACTACCTGAGCGGCGGCCCGGTGCATGTGAACGCCGACTACGCGGAACCCCTGCCGGGCACGAGCGGGCGCACGTCCGATCATGACCCGCTGGTCGTCCGCTTCCGGTTCGAGCCAACGGGGATCAGTGCGGCGTTACTGGGCGCGGCCGGAGGGGTGCTCGGCGCGGGCTACCACCAGCCGATCTTCTTGAAGTAGGTTGCCAGGCCGCCGCCGACGGCAAGGATGAGGAAGAGGGCCCAGAGGCTGCCGATGCCCCAGCGCAGCTCGGGCATGTTGGCGAAGTTCATGCCGTAGAAGCCCGTGACCAGGCTGGCGGCCATCAGGATGATGGATGCAATGGTCAGCACCTTGACGATCTGGTTCAGGTGGTTCGACTGGAGCGACAGGTAGGAATCCGAGCGCGCTGGACAACAGATCGCGATAAGTGTCGATGTTGTCGGTCACGCGCACGATGTGGTCGTACACGTCCTGCATGTAGGCCACGTCCTCGGGTGTGAAGATGGGCAGCTCGCGGCGCAGCAGCACGTTCAGCACGTCGCGCTCGGGGGCAACGATCCGGCGCATGGAGAGCAGGTCCTTCTTCAAGCCGAAGATGCTCTGAATTGCGGCCTCGTTGAAGCGCTCGAAGATCGTGTCTTCCAGTTCCTCCACCCGGTCGGCGACGTGGTCCATGAGCGGGAAGTAGTCGTCCACGATTGCGTCGAGAAACGAGTGGACGAGCGCGCCGACGCTGCTGCCAAGGGGGCTGTCGGGCGCCTTCCAGCGGGCGAGCGTAGCCTGCACAGTGTGGGTTGGTCCCTGGTGCACGGTGACCAGGTAGTTTGGGCCCACGAACATGTTAATGGCTTCGGCCGTCACGTGGCCGTGCTGCGGGTCGAACTCAGCCTCGTAGAAAACGATGAAATAGTAGGCCTGGCGGCCCGGTTGTTCGTTGTTAGCGGGCTGGGCGATCTGCTCGTCGTCGGGGGCCAGCGGGTGCCGCAAGACCGCGTGCTGGTAGGCGTCCACCTTGGGCCGCTCGTGCGTCCGGGTGGCGTCCTCGACGGCGAGGGGATGGAACCCGAACTCCTCGCGCAGCAGGTGGATGTCCTGCTCGTTCGGCGCCTCGATGTCGAGCCAGACTACGTTCTCGCCCGACTCCAGCACGTCGCTGATGTCCTCTGGCGCAATGTCGCTGGAGAAGGTGCGGTCCCGGCAAACGGTCAGCGTCCTCATGCTTCGTTCCTCTTGTCAAGTATCTATCCCGCGTGCTCTGGCTCGGTCGGAGACCAGCCAGAGCGAGCGTCCCATTTCAGATCGGGCCTGATTTGAAATGGGACGCCGATGCAACTGATTGAACTGATGTACACCGTCCTTTGGGTAAGAATCGTGATAATCAGTCCGATCCGTTCAATCAGTGTCCCATTTCATCCCTCGTTGTCCAACAGCGCCGGGTGAAGGTCTTAACTGCTTCCGGGGTGACACCGGCGCCCGAGACCTCGGAGCTCGGCCAGGCTTGGAAAGGTGTAACCGGCTTTGACCCGCTTACTGACATAAACTATACTGCGCTTTCGCATGATGCACCAACCTACGCGCGACCCCCGGCCGCGTAAGTCCGATCCCACGCTCTTGCTGGCGTTCCTGCTGCCTGTTTTCGCCTGGGCCCCGCTGACCTACCCCGGCTATTTTGTGTTCCGCAGCGGCTTCCTCCCCATCTTCAACCTGGCCGACCGGCTCGCGCAATTGGGCAATTTCGCCTGGTTGCCCGCCATCGGGACGGGCTACCACCTGCTGAGCGGGGACGGCGGACTGCCCTACCTGCTGGCGGCGGTGCCGGGCGCGTTGGGCGCGAGCCCGGCGAACGCCGTGAAGCTGCTCTTCGGGCTGGCGTTCGTGGCAGGCAGCGTGGGAGCTTATGCATGGACCCGGCGGCTGCTGCCCGACGCATGGGCTGCGCTCGTCGCCGCCGCGGCGTACGTGTTCAGTCCGATCTGGCTGCCCCTCGTGTACGTGCAGGGGGCCCTTGCCGAGGCGGTTTTGCTCGCCCTGCTGCCGTGGGTGTTGTGGGCGGCGGATTGGGCCGCCGAGGGCCAGCGAGCACGCGTCCTGATTCTCGCGCTGCTTGCAGCGGCGTGCTTGTGGACGCAAAGCGCACTGGCATTGGCGTTCCTGGTCACCGTGTTCGTCTATTTGCTCGTCCTGCTCGCTGCCCGACAGATTGCGCGGCAGGGGTTGGTGGCAGCTGCAAGCGGCCTGCTGCTGGGCCTGCTGCTCGGTGCGGTGGGGTGGCTGCCCGTCCTGATTCAACACGGACTGGGTAGGGCCGAGCCATTCGAAGGCTGGCAGTGGGCGGTGCTCCTGGCGCCGTGGGTCGGGCTCCTGGCCGGCTGGGTTGCGCTGAGGCTCGTCGCGATGCTGCCCCCGGATGCGCCGGGCGTGCGCGGCGCTGCTGCCGAGCGGGCGTCTGCGGAGCGCCACAGCCTGTTCGCCGCCCTGATCGGACTCCTGCTGTTGAGCATGGCCGGCAACCTGCAGCCTGTCGCGGGCGCTGGCCCGGTCGCGACTGCGCCGCTCGCCGTTTTCGGCGCGAACGAGATCGCGCTGTTGAGCGTCGAAACGGAAGGGACGCCCGGACCCGGCGGGACCGTCGCGCTCGACGTTGAGTGGCAGGCGCTGAAGCCGCTGGATCGCGATTACACCGTCTTCTTTCATGTGCTCGCCGCGGACGATCAGCGATACGGGCAGTTGGACACGATGCCGCAGGCGGGCAAGCTCCCCACGTCGCAGTGGCAGCCGGGCGAGGTGATCCGCGACCGTTACCAGGTGGAAATGGACCCGAAAGCGCCCATCCGCAGCGATTACAGCTACTGGCTCGGCTGGTACCTGGGTGAGACGGGGAACGCCTGCCCGCGGTGCAGGCGGGCTCGACCGGCGATAAATTCGTGGTGAAACCGTGATAGGCTATGGTCCCGATGAGCACTGATTCGATGGCCCGGGCCGGGCGGCGTGCGGAGTGGGTCTATGCGGGCCTCGTACTGCTGTTTGGCTTGGTCGTGATCGCGCCGCTGTTGCAGCCCGGTTACTTCTGGGGCGCGCACGACGCACGGCACGACGTCTACTTTATCCAGCAGTACGGCCTCTCGTTCAAAGAAGGCATCCTCTGGCCGCGCTGGTCGCCCGACTGGACGTTCGGCTACGGCTATCCGTTCTTCACCATCTACGCGCCCTTGTCCACTTTCGCGGGCGTGTTGTTCAACCAGGTGGCGGGCCTCGGATACGAGGCAAGCGTCAAGGCGGTGCTGGCGCTCTCGGTGCTCGGCTCCGGGCTGGCGATGTACGGCTTCGTGCGCTCGTGGCTGGGCCGGCGTGCCGGGCTGGTCGCCGCAGTCGCCTATATGGCGGTGCCGTATCACCTCGTCAACCTGTTTGTGCGGGCGGCCCTGGCCGAGTCGGTGGCGCTCGCCTTCCTGCCGCTGGCCCTCTGGGCCTTCAGAGAGGCAGTCGTCCGCCCCCGAATCCGGTCCGTCGTCGCGGCGGGGTTGACGTTTGGCGCAATCATGTGGACCAGCAACCTCGTGGCGCTGGTCTTCACCCCCGGGTTGGCCGCGTACGTCCTCGTGCTGATCTTGCTGGAGGCGCGCGGGCGCCAGGCAGAAGGCCGGAGTTTTCTGCGCAGCCTGTGGACGCCCGACACGCTGCGCAGCGTCCTGGCGCCCGGGCTTGCGCTCGCGCTGGGGCTCGGCCTCAGCGCGGCCTTCTTCGTCCCCGCGCTGGTCGAGCAAGGGTCGTACATCAACAAGACGCAGTGGTTCGGCGATTACTACAATCCCGAGCAGCACTTTGTCTACTTCAACCAGTTGTTCGATCCGCGTTGGGGCTTCGGCATCAGCCAGGCCGGACCGGACGATGCCGCACAGGGCAGCCTGAGCTACCAGTTGGGCGCGGCCGCGACGTTGTTCTCGATTATCGCGCTGGCGCTGAGCGGGCGCTTTCGGCCGCGCGTGCGGGCCGAGCTGCGCTTCTGGGGCCTCTGGCTGGTCGTTGCGGTCTTCCTGATGCTGCCCGTTTCGGTGCTGGCCTGGCGCTACGTGCCCATCGTCCCGTACGCGCAGTTCCCATGGCGCTACCTGATGCTGGCGATCCTCCCCCTGAGCATCCTGCCGGGCGCACTGATTGCGCTGCCCGGGGCTGCCGACCGGCGTCCTTCGACTGCGCTCCCTTCGGTCGCTCCGCTCAGGATGCCGGAGGGTGCGGGTGGCGCGCTGGGGGCGTCTTCCCCGCCTTCGTGTTGAGCCTTGTGCTGCTGCTCTCCAGCGCGCCCTACCTCCAGGTTGAGATTCGCGAGCCGACGGCCGAGCAAGGCCCGGTGTCGATGGCCGCCCTGATGCGCTTCCAGCGCACGAGCGACGAGATGACCGGAGTCACCGCCTGGGTGGACCCGGCCCAGCGGCCCATTTGGTCGACGATGGCCGACCTGTGGGTGCAGGGGCAGGCAGTCACCAGCCGGGTGGACTACTCGCAGGTGCCGCAGAACGAGACGCTGGCGATCAACACGGAAGACGTGGGGACCGCCCACGAACAGATCTTCTTCTATGCCAAGGACCCCGGCAAGTCGATCACGTTCAATCGCTTCTGGTATCCCGGCTGGACGGCGTGGCTGCTGGATGGGAAGAACGGCCGGCCGGTGCGCAAGTTGGATTTGCAGCGTGAGGACGGGCCGCTTGCACGCATCGTGGTGCCCATCCCCCAGGGTGAGGGCTACATTTTGCTGCGCTTTGAGGATACACCACTGCGGCGGGTGTCCAAGCTGGTGACGCTGGCATTCGTAATTGGCCTGTTGGCAATACTGGCGGTCGCGTACGTGCTGAGGCGCCGCCGGTCAGGGAGGAGTGCATGATCTCAGATAATTTGTGGACCGGTCCCAACCTGCGTCTGACCGGCCTGGAGCGATTCGATGCCCGGGCCTTCTCCATGTGGCACAACGATGCGGGCTTTTTGCGGCTGCTCGATGCGGAATATGCGCGCCCCCGCAGCGAGGACGAGTGCGTCAAGTGGTTCGAGGATTGGCAGCGAGACGCGAAGATGATTGCCTTTGCCGTGCGCCCGCTGGCCGCCGACGACCTGGTTGGCGTCGTGATGCTGGAAAGCATCCTCTTCCAGCACGGGGTCGCATGGTTGGGCATGGGCTTTGGCAATCGCGAGCAGTGGGGCAAGGGGTACGGCCGCGAAGCGATGTCGCTCATCCTCCGGTATGCCTTCAGCGAGCTGAATTTCCACCGGGTGCAAGCCAGCGTGTTCGAATACAACACGCTTTCCATCGGGATGTGCGAGCGGGCGGGGTTCCGGCGTGAGGGTGTGTTTCGAGAGTTCCTGCTGCGCGACGGCCGGCGCTACGACATGTACCTTTACGGCGTATTACGTGCAGAGTGGGCGGCCCTGAACGGCGGAGGAGAAGACATTGGCTGACGAACGGCCGTTGATCCTGTTGACCAACGACGACGGGATTGCTTCGCCCGGGTTGCTGGCGGCAGCGGAGGCGGTGTGCGACCTGGGCGAACTGCTAATTGTCGCGCCCGCCACCCAACAGACAGGGATGGGTCGCGGCACGCCGCCGATCCTAAACGGGGCGCTGACGGTCGAGACGCTGCGGGTCGGGTGCGAGGACGTCCGTGTGTATGCATTGAACGGCTCGCCCGCGCAGACGGTCGTGATTGCGGTGCTTGGCATCGCGGAGCGGCGGCCGGCGCTGGTGGTCTCAGGCATCAACCACGGCGAGAACCTGGGCACGGCGGTGACCGGGTCGGGCACGGTTGGGGCGGCGCTGCAGGCGGCCGAAATGGGGATTCCGGGCTTGGCCGTATCGCTCGAGGTCGAGAAGGTCTACCACTACAACCACGCCGAAGACTTGCACTGGAGCGCGGCCGCGCACTTTACGCGCTATTTTGCACAGCGCATGCTGGCCCAGACCATGCCGTTCGACGTCGACGTGCTCAAGGTGGACGTGCCGGCCGAGGCGACTGCCGAGACGCCCTGGCGTATCACAAGACAGGCGCGGCAGTCGTATTACAAGGTCTATCCGCCAAAGATGCGTCTGGCGCCCGGGCCGCTGGCAGAGCTCGACTATGGGATCGAGATCGATTGGGATGACCTGCCGCAGGACACGGACGTCTACGTCTTTGCGCGCGAGCGGGTGGTGTCGGTGACGCCGTTGAGCCAGGATCTGACGTCACGTACGGACGTTGCCGGCCTGGAGCGCCTGCTGCGGGGCTAGTGTTTGGTGGGCGACCGGCCAGAGCATGACGGGGCAAATGGTGATGTTTGTTGGGGGCCGTCTGGCCCCCAACGCCCCCGACGGGGGGCTGCGCCCCCTCGTCCCCCAAAGGTTAAGGGGACGCGTGGCTTCCGCCAATTGGCCCATTTGAGCGTCCACATGGCGGGGCCAGACGGAAGCGGCTTGCGGGAAACCGGCATTTTGTGGAAGCACGGTTCTGATGCCGACTGCCGTGAGCGAGTCCGGCTGCTGCCCGCTGTCAACACGGCCGGGGGCGTTGACCTTGGGGGTTTCGGGGGCAAGGCCCCCGAGGCGGGGGCGGCGGGGCAAGCCTGCCCCCGCCAAGACAAGATGTAGCAAGGGCGGCGGGGCAAGCCGGCCACAACAGTGAGGTTAATTGACAATGTCGAAACGTCTGCTTGCATTATTCCTGATTCTTCTAGTCAGCCTGGTCCTGGCTGCGTGCGGCGGGCCGGCCACCCAGCCGCTGAGCTACCGCCCCGCGCCGTGGCAGAGCGGGGAGGTCAGCCGGTACGACCTGGTGGACCGCGGCGGCGCCACCGTTGGCACGGCCGAGTGGACGTGGCAGCGCGCCGGCGATCAGTGGCGCCAAGGCTACACCGTGACCGTCAACGGCGTGCCAGACACGGGCGAGGTCGTGCTCGACAACAGCTTGAAGTCGTTGAGCTCGTGGCGCGAGGTGGGCGGCAAGCGCTTCGATACCACGTACGGCGCGAAGACCATCGAGGTCAAGACGACGGCCGCGGACGGCACGGTCACGACGAAGAGCCTGCCCGCACCGGCCGACGCAATCGACAACGACGTCTCGCTGCAGATTCAGCGGGCAATGCCGCTGGCGGCGGGCTATGCGACCCGCTACACCGACATTATCCCGACCACGGGCGGCGCGGCGCCCATCGTTCTGAGCGTCACCGGCGCCGAAACGATCACGGTTCCCGCGGGCACGTTCCCGACGTGGAAGGTCAAGATGGCGGTGGGGTCGACCGCGCACGAGGCGTGGTACGCGCAGCAAGCGCCCTACGCGATGGTGAAATACCTCAACTCGGGCTCGGGTGCGCAGTTCGTGCTGACCGGCCTGGCAGGTGCCGCATCTGCGACGGCGTCACAGCCGGCGGCCACCCCGGTTCCGGGCGCGGCTGCAGTTGCTGGCGAACCGGGGGCCATGGCGCCCATCAACTGGCTCTACCTCGCGCTTGTCGTGTTCATCCAATTGCCCTTCCTGCTTGGCTTGCCGATCGTCTTGGGCTGGTGGATCAAGCGGCGGTATGGCATCGGCTGGGGGGTGTTCGGGTGGGGCGCACTCTCGTTCATCCTGTCGCAGGTCGTCCATATCCCGCTCAACATGGCGCTGGGCCTGATCGGCGCGCCGCCCCGGGGCGTGGCCCTGGCGTCCCCCTTCGTGCTCGGCCTGGTCGCCGGCCTGAGCGCGGCGGTGTGCGAGGAAGGTATGCGGCTGCTCGTGATCACCGTCTTCGCTAAGAAGATTCGCGGCTGGCGCCCCAGTTTGCAGTTCGGCGCGGGGCACGGCGGCGCGGAGAGCATCATTCTCGGCCTGCTGGTGGCCGTGAATCTGATCGGCATCCTGGCCTCGCGCAACCTCGGCGCGATTGGACAAGTGCTGCCCCCCGAGGCAGCCGCACAACTGCAGGCCGCGCAGGCCGCATTCTGGGGCCAGAGCCCCTGGATTCCATTCGTCAGCGTGATCGAGCGCATTTCGGCTCTCGCCTTGCAGGTGTCGCTGGCCGTGCTCGTAGTGGCTTCCGTTACGCGGCGCCGGCCGCTCTACTTCGTCGCCGCGCTTGCGCTGCACACCGTGGTCGATGGTTGGACGATCTGGGCGCAGCCGCTCGGTGTGGCTGCGATCGAAGCCGGGGTGGCGCTGGCGGGACTCCTGGCCCTGTGGATTATCTGGCGGCTGCGTGAGCAACCCGCTGCCCTCCAACCCGTATTAACAGGTGAAGCGGGCAGCAGCCCGGTTCCGAACGCAGCCGACCTGTCCGAGCAGGCGCTTTCACCTGATGAGCTGGCCCGGCGGGCCGAGCGGTCGCGGTACGAGTAAGCGAGGATTCGATGATTCGCACAGAGGCATTATCAAAACACTTCGAGAGCGACGGCCGAACAATCAAGGCCGTCGACGGGCTGGACCTCCAGGTGCAGGAAGGGGAGGTGTTCGGCTTTCTCGGCCCCAATGGCGCGGGAAAGACGACCAGCGTCCGCCTGCTGACCAGCCTGATTGCGCCAACGGGCGGCCGCGCCTGGGTCAACGGCCTGCAGTTGGGCGAGGACGACGCGAAGATCCGGGCCAGCGTCGGCATTCTGACCGAGTCGCCCGGGCTGTACGAGCGGCTGAGCGCGTTCTATAACCTGCAGATTTTCGGCGAGCTGTACGGGTGCAAGGACCCGAAGGGGCAGGCCGAGAAGTACCTGCGGCTGCTGGAGTTGTGGGACCGCAAGGACACCGAGGCCGGAACGTTCTCGAAAGGCATGAAGCAGAAGCTGGCCATCGCGCGGGCGTTGCTCCACGAGCCGCCGGTCGTGTTTCTTGACGAGCCGACCTCGGCGCTTGACCCTGAGTCGGCCAAGACCGTGCGCGAGTTTATCGAGACGCTGCGCGGACAAGGGCGCACCATCTTCCTCTGCACCCATAACCTGGACGAGGCGGAGCGACTCTGCGACCGGATCGGCGTGTTCAAGCAGCGGTTGATCGCCGTGGACACGCCCGACGCGCTACGCAAGAAACTCTTTGGCCGCCAGACCGTGATCCACCTGGCGCCGGGCAGCGAAGCGGGGCGGCTGGCGGGGGCTGTCGAGTGCTTGCCGGGCATCAAGCACGTGGAGACGCTGCCTGCGGCCGACGGCGAATCGCCCAAGCTGGTGATCAGCCTGAATGAGCCGGCCCAGCAGAACCCTGCCATCGTGCGCGCCCTTATCGAGCAGGGTGCGGCCATCCAGTTCGTGAATGAGCTTCGGCATTCGTTGGAAGATGTGTACCTGAGCCTGATCCACAGCGGTCCGACCGGAGAAGGGGGCGCCAAGTGAGCGCGATAGGCACAGTGGTTAAGAAAGAGTGGATGGAGGTCCGCCGGAACAAGCTGGTGCTGTCCGTCGTGCTTTTCATCCCACTGCTGATGACGGCGATTCCGCTCGTGATGATGGGGATTATGGGCCGGGTCGGCGCGAGTGCGAGCGATATGGAAGAAATGAGCATGATGCTCAAGAACCCCATCTTCCAGGGCATGAGCCCCAACGAAGCCATCCAGGCAACGTTGGCGTCGAACTTCCTTGTGCTCTTCCTGATGATGCCGCTAATGGTGCCGGTGACGATCGCTGCCTACAGCATCGTGGGCGAGAAGGTTACTCGCTCGCTCGAACCGCTGCTTGCGACGCCCATCAGCACCACCCGGTTGCTGCTGGCAAAGGGGATTGCCGCGGCCGTGCCGGGCATCCTGGGCGCGTGGATCGCCTACGTGGTTTTCCTGATAGGCGCTCGCTTCCTGGCCGTCAGCGACCAGGTGTTTGCGATCTTTCTGAACCCGATGTGGTTGGTCGCTATGCTGGTGCTGGCGCCCCTGCTGACGATCATGGCGGTCAACGTTGGCATTATCGTCAGCAGCCGCACGTCAGACCCGCGCGCCGCAGAGCAGCTCGGCAGCCTGATCATCCTGCCGCTGATGGTGCTGTTTCTCGGCCCGCTGGCCGGCTTCATCCAGCTCAACGTGACCACCTTCATGGTTGCGGCGCTGATTGCCCTGGCGGCCGACGTCGTACTGGTGTATCTGGGCGTGAAGCTGTTCCAGCGTGAGACGATCCTGACCCGCTGGAAGTAGGGGCATCGCGCACCCGGCCGCGCATCTCGGCAGTCGATTGAAACACCAAGAACCGAAGAACCAAAGGTGCACGAAGCCCAAGAGGCTTTGCGGACCTTAGGCTTCTTCGGTTCTTCGTGTGAACGGCCGTCCGCACAGGGGTCTTGCCCGTGTTGACGATCTCGGCGAGGGAACTTATGCTTGAGTTCCCTCGTTTTGTTGGCGGGGTTTTTTCCCATTCAGAGGAGGCGGCGTAATGAGCCGTGGCCGTCGGACTTATCTCTACAGCGTGGCCTTGTTTGGCCTCGTGGCTTCGCTGGTCAGCCTGGTATCCTTCTTGTGGCGGTTTTTCGCCGCCCGCGCCGTGGACCTGCTCGGGGCGTCGCCCCTGACCGGGGTGCTGGACTCGCCCGCGCTGCCCTGGCTGATACTCTTCCTGCTGACCCTCGCCACGTGGCTCTATCACATCATCGCCGCAAACCGGGCGGCCCGCCCGCTGACCATGGCCGGGGCCGCCGAACGTGCCGCGCCCGAACGCAAGATGTACCTCTACATGGGGCGGCTGGCTGTTGTGGCGGTCCTGGCCGGACAGGCCTGGCTGCTGATCCGCCACGTGGCCGTTGCATTTCTCGACAACGGCGTTGCCGGCTTACGGGCGGGCAGCGGGTGGACCTTGGCGCTGGCCGCGGGGATCGTCGTCGCCCTGGGTTACTACGTCTACCTGCGCGTCGAGGCGAGCCGCGATGGTGACTTGGGTCAGGAGCGGGGCAAGGCGGTGCTTTGGCGGAGGGCGTACACGTACGCGGCCGCGCTGGCCGGCGCGCTGCTGACATTCCTCGGCGGCGGCGAGTTGATCCGTGCGGGGATCCGGGTCTTGATGACGCCGCTGAGCCGCGACGTGACGTGGCATGGTCCTGCCGCGGCTGCGCTTGGGGCGCTCGTCGTCGGCTTGCCGCTAAGTGCAGCGGCCTGGGGCGCGGCGAACCGGGCCGCGACCATGAACGCGCCCTCGGAGACGAACGCGCTCAGCCGGGTGCTGCTGCGCTACGGCGGCGTGCTGGTGGCGACGCTCGTCACCCTCGTGGCGTTGGGCTACCTGGTCGAGCAGATCATCCTGACTGCCATCAGCCGGCCGGTCGGAAATGCAGGCCGGGCCTTATTCGGCATGTTCGACTGGACCTGGGCGCTGGCCTACCTGCCCGTGGCCGCGCTGATGTGGATCAGTTTTTCGGGCGGCGCGCGGACGGATGCGCTCTGGGGTGGTGAGAAGCCGCGCACGGGCGGCATCCGCCGGGTTGTCCGCTACCTGCTGACGGCGATCTCGCTGGTCGCCTTCTGGTACGGCTTGACGGAGTTCACGCGGCTGATTCTCCAGGTGTTCCTGGGCGCAGACTCGGCCACGGGCAGCGCGGCCGAATGGGTCCAGCGCTTCGCGACCTCGGCGGCGTTCCTTCTGATTGGCGCGCCGGCGTGGTGGGGTCACTGGTGGTCGCAGCAGATGCGCGTGCGTTCGGAGAACTACGAGAGCCGCGGCACAGCCGTGAGCGAACGGGGCTCGCGGGTGCGGCGTGTCTACCTGTGGGGGGTTCTGCTGGTGGCTGCCGTGGTGGTCGTCGCCGCGTTTGGGTTCGCCGTGGTGCTGGCGTTGAACTGGCGGTCGGCCGGCAACCTCGGCGGGGTGCGGGCTGCGGTGGCGGGCGCCGTGGCCGCGGCAGTTGTTGCCGCGTTCTGGGCACTCGTCCACGGCCTGGTGTTGAGGAGTGACATGCGTTATCTGTCGCGGGGCCAAGCCGCCGGCGCTGCGGAGCCCGTCATCGTCGCACCGCTCGTGCCGGCGGCTGCGGCTGCTCCGGCCGGCATCGGGCCTGTCGCAGCGGCCGCGGCCGTCGCCGGTGTAAGCCGGGCGGCGCCGGGCGGGACGCAGCCCCAGCCCCTTGCCGAGAGCCGCGAGTATCGCCGGGAAGACCTGGCGCCGCTGGCCGCGCAGGCGGGTTTGGACGTCGTGGCAGGAGGGGCAACACCCGCCCTGGTCATCCTGGACGGTGCCGATGGCGCGCTGGGCGCGCAGCTGACAGCAGCGCTTCGTTCCGCATTCCCGACCGCAGCGCTCTGGCCGGTGGGGTTGAACGAGGTGGCGCACATGGCTATGCTGGGCGCGCTGGGCCAGGAGCCGCCCGTCCTGCCCGACGATGCCTTCGACCGGGCCGCGGGCATCCTTGCGCCGTCGGACGTGCTGATCCCCGGTGCGTTGGATGGGCAGGTCACTGCCGAACTGGTCGAGGCGCTCGCGCGGACCACCGCCCGGATCATGCTGCTGCCCCCGCACGACGCCCGGCTGCGCTGGGTGGCCGCGCCGAATTGGCCGGTGGAGCGCTGGGTGGAAAACGCGGTGATCGAAGCGGGAAACGTGCTTGGGGCGTAACGAGAAATGACAAGGGCGAGGCATTGCGGCCTGCACTGCTCGCAGCGCAGGCCGCAATGCCTACGCCCCTACTCCTGCAGGCACTTGAGACAGTAATCCACTTCTTCGCGTGTGTTGTAGTGCGCCAGGCCCGCGCGCACTACGCCGCCGCTTTCTTCGATCCCCAGGCGCTCGGTGACGGCCAGCGCATAGAAGTTGCCCGACCATACATACACGCCGCGGCGAGCCAGGTGCTCGGCCACCTCGTCCGGATGCTTGCCCGCGAGCCGGAACGCGGCCGTCGGGGTGCGCCGGTCGAACTGGCTTGGATCGGCGATGCCGTAGAAGGTCAGGCCGGGGATGGCCCGCAGGCCCTGGGCGAAGTGCGCGAACAGGTCCCGCTCATACGCCTTGATGGCGGCCATCGCCTGCTTCAACGCCAGCCGGCTGCCTGTGAAGCCCGGGAATTGGCCCTCAAACTCGCCTCCGCACATGCTCCCGAGCTCGGCCAGATACTCGACCGCGGCCAGAACGCCCGCCTGCGCCTCGTGGGCCTGGGTGCCCGTCTCGAACTTGTCGGGCGACGCGTTGCCGGCCGGACGCACCTTGTAGGCCCGCAGCTGCTCCAGAAGCTCGTGCCGGCCCCACAGCGTGCCCGAGTGCGGGCCGAAAAACTTGTAAGGCGAGCAGATCAGGAAGTCGCAGCCGAGCGCCTGCACGTCGACCGGACCGTGCGGGACGTAGTGCACCGCATCGACCCATAACCATGCGCCGGCCGCGTGAACCAGGCGGGCAATCTCGGGGATCGGATTGACCGTCCCGACCGCGTTCGAGGCGTAGCCGACCGCTACGAGCTTGGTCTTGGGGCCGAGCTTGCTCTGCAGGTCGTCGAGGCGCAGCGTGCAGTCTGCCGGGTCGAAGTCGACCTCCTTGACCACAACCCCCTTTTCGGCCAGCGCAAGCCAGGGTGCGCGATTTGCGTCGTGGTCGAGCTTCGTGATGAGCACCTCGTCGCCGGGGGCCAGCTCGCGGCCGATGGCCCGGCTGACGGCAAACGTGAGCGTGGTCATGTTGGCGCCGAAGACGATCTCGGCGGGCGAGGCCGCGTTGAGCAGATCGGCCATGGCCTCATGCGCGGCGTGCAGCACTGCGTCGCTCTCGCGGGAGGTGCGGAACGCGCCCCCATGGTTGGCGTTCGATCGGATGAGGTAATGCGCCATCGCATCGATCACGCGCTGGGGCACCTGGGTGCCGCCGGGTCCGTCGAAGTAGACGGCCGGCCGGCCCGCGTCGACCAGGGCGAGCGCGGGGAACTGGGAACGGACGAAGGAAAGGTCTAGCTGAGACATGGTTTGCTCCTGAAGGGATAGACCGTCGCATCTTACCCAAGAAACCCGCTTTCTGCCAGAACCACCTTTAGGAAACCAGGTTTCTCCGAGAAACCGGGTTTCTGCTCTCGCATGCTATAATGGCCCGGTCAGACGATTCTCCTGCAAAGAGGTTAACCTCGTGGCTACTCAAGTTCGCCTGTTCGTCAGCGCGGGACCGGCTGAAGAGGGGGCGAGGGAACACCTGGGCCGGGCGCTTGCGGAGCTGCCCATCAGCGTGGGCTGGGTGATCAAGCGCACACCCGACGTCGACTCCGTGGCCGAATGCCACCTGTTCGCGGTGCTACTTGGCCGCGATATCGCCGCGCCGGTGGGGCTCGAGCTATGGTGGGCGCGGCGCACGGAGAAGCCGGTGCTGGCCTATACGGCCGAAGGGCTGCGCACGCCGGCCTGCCAGGTGTTCTTCCAGGACAACTTCTACCTCGACTGGCACCCATTTCCCGATGCGGTGAGTTTGCGGCGCCTGTTCCTGCTCGACATCTGCCGCTTTCTCCTCGCCCACGACGAGCGGTATGGCGTGACCGTGGTCGAGACGGAGGCGCTGCGCGGCTTCATGGCGCGATTGGAAAAGCCCGCAGCGGTCGTCCCCGGCCGCGCTCCGGCACGGGAAGGCCCCCTGGCCAGGCCCCAAGGCGCAGGGGGCGGGGGCGTGATCCTCGCGCCGGGCAAGGACACCCCGCGCGGTGCACGCATCATTGGCGAGGAGTGAGCCCGCGCAGCCCATGAACCTGTCTCCCAGCGTCCCTGCCCCGCGCCCTGCGCCCCTCGCACGAGTTACAGCCTGGCTGCGTCGCGATGTGCACCTGTGGTTGGCCCTACTCCTGGTCGTCCCTGCAATGCTGCCGCTCTTCGCGCCGGGCTACTTCGTGAAAGCCCACGACGCGCGGCACAGCATCTTCTTCCTGGTCGAGTTCGACCGCAGTTTCAGCGAGGGCGCCTTGTGGCCCGTGTGGGGGCCCGACCATGCCGTCGGATTCGGCTATCCGACGTTCTTGTTGTACGCACCGCTCGCGTTTTACGTGGGCGAGGCATTCCACCTGCTGGGTCTTGGCTTCGCCGCGGCGACGAAGGCGACCTGGGCGCTCGGCTTCCTGCTGGGCGCGGCGGGCACCTACCGCCTTAGCCGGCGCTGGTTCACCCCCGCAGTTGCGCTGGTTGCGAGCCTCGCTTTCACGTACGCGCCGTATCACCTGGGGCAGATCTACGTGCGCGCCGCCCTTGCCGAGTTCATGGCGCTTGCCTGGTTGCCCTGGGCCGTGCTGGCCTTCTTACGACTGTGGGACGAGCCGGGACCGCGCCGGGCGGCGCTGGCCGGGCTGGCGTTGGCGGCGTTGTTGCTGTTTCACACAGTCTCGACGTTGACCTTCGCGCCGCTGATCGGCGCGCTGCTGGCGCTGCTCCTCGTGCGGGACGCGGTGAAGGCGCGCTCGCTCGTGCGGGCGGTGCGCTCGCCGCAGGCCGGCTGGACGTTCGTGGCGCTGGTCGTGGCGGGCCTGCTCTCCTGCATCTTCTTCGTGCCCATGCTCCTGGAGCGCGGCGGCGTGGCACAGTGGCAGTGGGTCAAGGAGACGTACAGCTACCGGCTGCACTTCGTCTATCCGGGTCAATTCCTGCTTCCCACCTGGGGCTATGGCTACTCCGTGGCAGGCCCGAACGATGGCATGAGTTTTCAGGTCGGCATCCCGATCTTCCTGCTGGCGGTGCTGGGCGCCGGCGTGGCGCTGCTGAGGCGCGCGCGTCCTGAGCCGACCGCCTTCCAGCTGGAAGGGGTGGAGGCGCCGGTCGCGCCTCCGGCGGGCGGGCGATTAATGGTCCTGTTCCTCACGGCCGTCACGCTGGTGACCCTGTTCCTGATGACGCCGGCGGCGCAGGGCATCTGGGATGTGCTGCCCCTGGTGGAGTTAATCCAATTTCCGTGGCGTTTGCTGGCGGTGGTCGTGTTTGCGCTGGCGCTGCTCGCAGGTTGGGGCGCATGGCTGCTCAACTCGCGTGCCTTGCGCCGGGGACCGCAAGGCGTCAGCCCCTTCGTCTACGTTGCCGGGTTGGCGCTCATCGTGAGCAGCCTGCCGTTCACGCGGCCCGAGATCGTCCCGCTCAGGCCGCAGGATGAGAGCCCGCTCGCGGTGCTCGACTTCGAGATGGCCTTCCCCGACATGCGCGGGTTGACCGCGTGGGCCGAGCGGCCGCCCGCGGACGCCGACTCGCCGCTGATTGCCCAGTACCTGGCCGGGCAGCCGCTGCAAAAGGCGGCGATTGCGTCGGGCTCGGGCACGATTCTCGAGCAGTCGTCCGGTGCGCTGTCGGCGCGGGCGAGCGTGCGCGCGACCGGCCCGTTGTCTCTGCGCTTCTACACGTATTACTTCCCCGGCTGGCGTGCGACGGTCGACGGGCGGCCTGCTGAGTTGCGGGCTGAGGGCCCGAACGGGCTGATGACGGTGGACGTGCCGGCCGGCGAGCACGAAGTGCGGGTTACGTTTGGGCAGACCCCGGCGAGGATGGCCGGCCGGTTGCTGGCCGCCCTGGGTGCGCTTCTATGCGTGTTTTTGCTGGTAAAGGGCAAGCGCAAGGCAATTATCGGCTGACGCCTGATGACTATTTTGCGGGGGCGCTCTTGCCCCCGCCGCCCCGACGCGAGTGGCTGCCCACGACCGACTCATTGGCGGGGAGCGCTCTCGCCCCCGACGCGAGGGGTTGCCACGACCGACTCATTGGCGGGAGCGCTCTTGCCCCCGCCGCCCCCGACCAGGGGCTGCGCCCCTTGGAACCCCAAAGGCAGCGCTGTAGGTACACGTTCGCCTGGATAAGTCACTGTACGGGGGATGAGCCAGGGCGGCAGGAACCATGCGTGTGGTTACAACGCCTAACGGGCCACACGGCTGATGAAGGCAGCCGGCCCGCCGTAAGCGTTGCCTTCGGAGGTTCTGGGGGCGGCGGCGGCATGACATTGGTCGTATCTGCCTGGGCAAACTTGCGTTTGTTCGTGCAGATTATTATAATCGGTTAACCTATGAGCCAACCGGATACACCTCGGCCGTCCTACGGCCAACTGCGCACTTGTCCCAGCTGCGGGACACGGGTCGCTCAGAAAGCTGAAACCTGTTTCTTCTGCGGCGCCGCGCTCGATTCAGAGCCACGCCGCCGGCTGCGATTGCCCTGGGCCGACCTTGTCCTTTTCGCTGCGATCGCCGCGGTGCTCGCCGTGTGGTGGCTGCGCGCCCCCGACGCACCGGAGACGCGCGGACCGGGCACGGTCGAAGCCGTCTTGAGCGCGCAGCGGGCCGCCGCGTCGCCCACTGCTGCGATCGTCGCTGCTTTGCAGCTGGACGACCCGACGAACACCCCGATGCCAACCCGAACGCCGCTTCCCACGTCGACAGTCGCTCCCACTGCTACGCCTGAAGCGGCCTCACCCACTCCGGCGGCGGGTCCGACCCGTCACAAGGTGCAAGCGGGCGATTCCGTAGCGGCTATTGCTGCCAAATATGGCTCGACGATCAAGGATATTATCTCGGCCAACAACCTGAGCGCGGACGGCCGCCTGAGCATCGGACAAGAGCTGCTGATCCCGGTTGCCGGGCCTATGGGTGGCCCGGGACCGACGGCGACCCCCGGCACCACGGGCCTGATGTACAACACGCGGGCCGGCGACACGATCAGCGGCATCGCGACCCGTTTCAAGTCGCAGGTCGACTGGATCATGAAGGCCAATAATATCAAGCCGGGCGACACGCTGCGCATCGGCCAGCCGCTCCTGGTCCCGCTGGTGCCGGCCACCCCCACCCCCATACCGACCGATCCGATCACGCCCCTGCCGCCGACGCCCACGGAAATCCCGGGCTTGTCTGCGCCCCAGCTGTTGACGCCGGCGGACGGCGCAACGATTGCGGGACAAGACACGCTCCTTCTGAGTTGGACGTCGGTGGGTGTGTTGGCTCCGGAAGAGTACTACGTGGTGACATTGAAGTCGCCCGAGAAGGAAACCGCTGTCGCAACGTGGTGGACCAAGAGCACGTCGTGGCGGCTGCCGGTCGATTACCGGCCCACCGGCAGCGCAGGGCTGGATTACGTCTGGCGGGTGCAGGTGCGGCGGGGCGGGCAAGACAAGCCGGGCGAGGCCACCAGTCCCACCAGCGAACAGCGGCGTTTCACCTGGCGTTAACGGGCGACCCCAGTGACTGCAAGTGCCGGGCACCTTCAAGGTGCCCGGCACTTTTCAGTTTGCGGTGGGAAGATGCAGCACGGCGTATAGGTTCAGATTGCCTTCGTGGCCGTCGGAGAAAAAGGTCTCCTGCGCCCCAAGGCCCGCCGCGGCCGCCATTTCTTTGAGCTCCGCCTCGTCGATGTACGCGCAATAGCGGGCCCCCGGCGATCCTTCCCCCCACCCCACCAGGTAGTCGTTGCGCTCGACCTCGGCCAGATCGATCCCGACAGAATCCCAGGAGGCGATGCGCTTTCTGAGCCGGTCGGAGGCCATGAACTGCCAGGTGGACACGATCAGGGGCGCGCCGGGCGGCAGCAGGGCTGCGCTCCGCCGCGAGAAACTCGATGCGGTGACTGCGGCCGGGGATGTGGTGCAGGACCGCCAGGCAGACCGCTGCGTCAAACGGGCCCGCTTGAGACAAGGCGCCGGGCCAGTCGGGCGCGAAGAGGTCGGCCTCGACGAGCGCGGACGGGATGCGCGGGCGCTGCGCAGCCGTGGCGGCTGCATCTGCCAGCAGGTTCGTGCTGCTGTCCAGCCCCGTGTAGCGGCCGGTCCAGCCGCTGTCGTCGAGGAAGACGAGGAACCGGGCGTTGCCGCAGCCCAGGTCGAGGACGTTGAACCCGTTTTCCAGATAGGGTAGAATGCGGCTGAAGCCGGGGGGCCACGAGCGCCGGGTGCGCGAGAACTCGCCGGCGAAGCGCGCATAGAACTGCCTGTTGAGCGCGAGGAGCGCGGCGACCGTCTGGGGTTGCATTTGATCTTGCGGTTGGCTTTGATCTTGAGGTTGCATGTGTTGAGGTTGCATGGTTAACGAAACGAAACGAGCGTGGCGGCCGCACGGTCGCGACTTTGACGTGGCACAGCACAAGGAGGTGCTGCTGGCCATTTTCGAGGCGGTGGGCCGGCCCGGTCCATGGGATGCGCACAGCCTGCTGCGCATCTTAGCACAGCACCCGAGGGCCGACAAGGCTTCGCGCGACGCAGGTTTGAGCGGTTTCTATTCTAAGATCGAGCTGGTGACGGCCTACAAGCAGCTGACCGAGGGGGGCGAGCTGTCCTTCGACCGCGAGGTCATGCGCCGCCTGCAGATGAAGCCGGTCCGGACCTCGTCCGGCGTCGCGCCGGTCACGGTGCTGACAAAGCCTGCCGGCTGCCCCGGGCACTGCATCTTCTGCCCCGACGCGGACGGAATGCCGAAAAGCTATCTGCCCAACGAGCCCGGTGCGCGGCGAGCCGCCCAGTGCGAGTTCGACCCGTACCGGCAGATGATCACCCGGTTGAGCACTTTCAAGTCGATGGGCCACACCGCGGACAAGGTCGAGCTGCTGATCCTGGGGGGCACGTGGAGCGCCTACTCGAAGCAGTACCGCCAGTGGTTTGTCGGGCGCTGCCTGCAGGCGCTGAACGAGGCGGACGAGGTGGACCCGGTGTTCGCAGCCTCGGCCAGCACGGGCGAGGCGGAAGTGATGGACTGGGAGCGGCTGGCGGCGCTGCAGAGGGCCAACGAGGAAGCCGGTCACCGCAACGTGGGCCTGGTGGTAGAAACCCGGCCGGATTGGGTCACCCCGGCCGAGGTCGCGCACATGCGCCGCCTAGGCGTGACGAAGGTCCAGCTGGGGGTGCAGAGCCTGGACGACGGTATTCTCGCCCTCAACGAGCGGGGGCATGATGTAGAGGCGGTGCGGCGGGCCGTGCGGCTGCTGCGGGCAGCCGGCTTCAAGCTGCACCTGCACTGGATGCCCAACCTCTTCGGCGCAACGCCCGAATCGGACCGGGTCGACTTTGCGCGGCTGTGGTCAGACCCGGGGCTGCGGCCGGACGAGCTGAAGATTTATCCGTGTTCGATCATCGAGGGCACCGAGTTGTACCGGCTGTGGCAGGCGGGTCAATTCCGGCCCTACACTGACGAAGAGCTGGTTGCGCTCGTCGCAGATTGCAAGACGACCATCCCGCCCTACTGCCGCGTTAACCGGGTCTTTCGCGATATTCCTGCCGACGATATCGTGGCGGGCAGCAAGAAGTCGAACCTGCGACAGCTCGTGCATGAGCGGCTGGCGCAGGAGGGCCGGCGCTGCAACTGCATCCGGTGCCGGGAAGTGCGGGCGGCTCGGGTGGCGGAGCTTGCGCTGGATTTGATCGAGCACGCGTATGACACCGACGCTACTCACGAGGCCTTTCTGAGCTACGAGACGGCGGAGGGCGCGCTGGCCGGCTTTCTCCGGCTGTCGACGCCGCGGGCACAAGCCGGCGGTAACTGGGCGGCCGAGACAGCCGAGATCTGGGAAGTGCTGCCCGAGCTGGCCGGCGCGGCGATGATCCGTGAGGTCCATGTTTACGGTCCGGCACTGGGCATCGGCGCAGACAGCGCGGGCGAAGCGCAGCACCTGGGCCTTGGGCGCAAGCTGATCGGCGAGGCGAAGCGGCGGGCGCATGACGCCGGGTTCGACCGGCTGGCCGTCATTTCGGCCATCGGCACCCGGCGCTACTACGAAGCCCAGGGTTTTGAGCGTATCGGATCGTACATGGTCGCGACGTTGTAGGGAGAGCTCTCGACTCGCGTGCGCCCACGGCTCCGCATCCTTCGATTACGCTGCGCTCCGCTCGGCCTGTTTTTTCGTTGCGGCCGTGCGGCGTGAGCTGTTTTTGTCCCGCGGTTGTTCATGCTATACTTGCGCCACTTAGAGAGGCTTGAGGACGGGTTTCCACGCAGACAAGGAGCGCGCAGATGGATTTCGGCAAGTTCTTGCTGGGGTTGTTGGTGGGTGCGGCCAGTGGCGCCGCTGCCGCGTTGATGCTGACGCCTCAGTCAGGCGAGGCGACGCAGAACTCGATTCGCGAGCGCGTGCAGCTCGTCATGGACGAGGGGAAGCGCGCGGCTGCCGAGCGGCGGGCCGAACTCGAAGCCCAATTTGCGCAAGCGCGGCAGACGCCTCGGCTAGAGGGCTGACCGAGCGGCGCCGGCATTGTCGAGAGGGGGCTCAGGTGCTGACCAGCAAGCTCGAGGCCGCGCAGACCCGTCTCCGCGAACGCTCGTATCCCCATTTTGCCTGGCTGATCAACAAGGAGATCCCCTGGACCGCCCCCACGCGCCCGCTGCGCGAGTCTTCGGTGGCGCTGCTCAGCACCTGCGGACTGTACTGCCTGGATAGCCAAGTGCCGTTTGATGCCTGGAACGACGCCGGCGACCCGTCGTTTCGCGAGATTCATATCGACACTCCGGTCGACCGGCTGGCGATCTCGCATTCGCATTACGATCATGAGCAGGTCAGGTCCGATCTGAACGTGGCCCTGCCCTTGGCCCGCTTCCGGCAGCTCGTCGAGGAGGGGGTGGTCGGGACGCTGCATCCCTGGGCCTACAGCTTCATGGGCTACCTCCCCGAAGCGTTTCAACTGATCAGAAAGACGGCGCCCCAGGTGGCAAAGCGGCTGGCGGGGAGTGGGGTGCACGCGGCCTTCCTGACCCCCTGCTGACCGATCTGCCAACAGTCCGTTGGACTGATCGCACGGGCCATCGAAGCGGAGGGCATCCCGACCGTTTGCGTCGTGATGAATCGCGACATTGCGGAGAACGTGGGCATTCCGCGAGCCTTGCACGTGCATTTTCCGTACGGCGCGCCGCTGGGGCCGGCCGCGCACGTGGAGACGCAAATGGCCGTGATCCGGGAGGCGCTCGGCCTGCTTGCCACGGCGACTGGCCCGGGGCAGATTCTGGAATCCACGGTCGAGTGGCCGGAGTGACCGGCTTTTCTCAGTGATTCTTCAGGAGGAAGACTCGTGCGCGTCAGCATCGAATTCTGCGTAGCCTGAAACTACACGCCGCGGGCCGCCAGTTTGGCGGAAACTTTGGTCAACACCTTCAAGCCTTTCGTGGGCGGGAAACATCCCATCGAGTCCATCACCCTGATCCCCTCGGGCAATGGCCGCTACGAGGTCACGCTTGACGACGAGCTGGTCTACTCAAAGGCCGCAACGGGCAAACACACGACAAACGAGTTTATCGTCGACCAGGTGCGAGCAAGACTGAAACTGCAACACTAGCCAACAATCTATGATCGACATCTCGCTGATCATCACCATCGGCGCCATCTTTCTTTTGTCGCTGACGGCCGCATATTTGCGTTCCCGAACGAGAGACCGCTGCCTGAAGTCTTGGGAAGGATTTCACGTAACGCTGGAGCGCACGAACGGCAAGCTGGTGTGGGGTGAGCTGCACGTGGTGTCGACGGGGATGGAGTTCGTCTATGCCGGGTCGGTGCAGGACGAACGCCACCTCGAGTCCTCCTATCTTCTATATGCCTCGGAGTACGCCGAGATCCAGGCGCTCTACCGCTACGTCGCCGACCTGTCGGACCAGAGCAAGCAGCAACGGCTGCGCGACATCGATTCCTCCTTCCACCCGAACCCTGCGCGCCGCCTGCGCCGCGACGCGCAGAACTTCTTCGGCACCGCCACCGACTCCCTGAACGAAGTCATCGGCCTCGTCGTCGGCCGGGCGGGCAAAGTGGGCGGCCGCTATATCGCCGCCGACGGCACGTCCTCGATCAAGAGCCTGAGCGGCA
Organism: uncultured Chloroflexia bacterium; assembly: GCA_963810095.1. Lineage (GTDB taxonomy): Bacteria > Chloroflexota > Anaerolineae > CG2-30-64-16 > CG2-30-64-16 > JALOOB01. The sequence continues at coordinate 1,440,467 of CAWEMM010000006.1, forward strand.
AGGTGCTCGGCCAGGTCGGCTCGATTTACGATCCGCTCCTCGAACGCTATATTGGGAGCCGCGTCGTGATCGAGTTGCTCGAGGGCCAGGAGGTGCACGAGCATGTGGGGATCTTGCGGAATTACAGCCAGGACTTCATCGAAATTCTCGACGTGCGTTATCCGCAGCGGCGGTCGGTTGCAGTCGAGGCAGGTGGGCGGGTCGAAGGAGAGGGGTTAATCGTCGAAAAGGTGCCCGGCAGGATCCATCTGCGCAACTGCAATGACTGGCCGGTGCTGGTCCATTCGCTGGCTTATGCGGACCACGAGGAGATGATTAATGCGGTCGTCGACGGCGACGAGGAAATCGACCTGAACGTGGAAGACGTGTCCGCACAATCCGTTAAGCTGATCGTGCGCATTCCGGAAGAACTCGACTTTATCGTGCCGCGCAGCCGCTGCGTGGTGCGTCACCGGGCGGAACAGTACCGCCAGGCCGATTTCAAAGCGCTCGTCGAGGATGTCGTTTTCGACGTGGGAAGGATATTCTCGACCAGCGGCCGCGACAACGGCCACGACAATACCGAGGCGCGGCTGCGTCAAGATGTGCGCCGGGACCCGATGAACGCGGCGGCCGCGGCTAACCTCGGATTTCTCTTAATGCAGCGGGACGAGTTGGCCGAGGCTGAGAAGTGGCTGCGGCATGCGCTGCAGTTCGAGTATTCGCTGCCCGACGGCGGCCGCCGGACGCGCATGCAACTGCGCGAGATCGAACGGCGCCGCGAGGGGTTGGATGCCTATGTCCAGGGTGCGATTCAGTCCTCGCCGACCGTCATTGGAGGCGAAGGCTCGGATTTGTGATGTGCTATGAGGAGGGATGCTTGTATGGCAGGTGAAACTTGCTGTGTGTGCGACAAGCCGATCGCCGGCGCGGCAAAGATGCTGGGGGGCCGCGCGTTTTGCGAGGAGCATTATGCCGCGTGTGGGGCAAAGCCGGCGAGGGCTGTGGCTCGCCACGGTCTTCCTGATCGTCGGGCTGGCGCTGTTCGTCACTGCCGTATTTTTCGCGGCGCCCGCGGTGCGCGACTCGCTGCAGGGTCCGGCCCTGGTCTTCGCCGGACTGCTGCTGGCGCTCGTTCCGGCGGCCATCTGGATGGTCGTGTTCTACCTGCAAGACCGGGCCGAGCCGGAGCCGAAGCGTTACGTGATTGGCGTGTTTTTGCTCGGCGTGCTCCTGGCTGCGGCAATTGGTCAGCCATTGATCCGGGCGTTCGACGTGAACGCATGGGCCGCGCGGCAGCCTGGCACTGCGGCTGCTGGCCGGCGTGTGCGTCATCGGCATCACGCAGGAGTTTCTCAAGTACGCGGCGGTGCGCTACACCGTGTTCGGCAGCGCGGAGTTCGACGAGCGAATTGACGGCATCATCTACGGGGCGGCCGCGGGCCTGGGCTACGCCACCTACCTGAACGTCAATTACGTCATCTCGAACGGCGGCGTGGACATTGGGATCGGAGCCGTGCGGATCGCGGTCGTCGCGCTGGCCCAGGCGTCATTCGCCGGCGTCACCGGCTACTTCCTAGGCCGGGCCAAGTTCGAGAATCGGGGGCCGTTCTGGCTCCCGGTCGGGCTGTTTCTCGCCGCAGTGCTGAACGGGGTCGTCACGACGCTACTCAGCGAGATTACGCGCAGCGGCCTGCAGCCCACGCCGCTCAATGGCCTGATCTTTGCCGCCGTCGTGGCGGCGCTCACCTTTATCATCCTGTTCACCGTGATCCGCCGGGGTGCGCGGCCGATGCCCGCCGTGGCAGGAGGAGTGAACTCATGACCGCTGCTGCTGTCAAAATGCCTCGCAGCCGGGGCCGTGCCGAAGAGCCCGAGTGGCTGGTGTGGGCGCTGGTGCTGGTGATGCTGGCCATCGGCCTCCTCGCACGGACGGTCGTGCTGGGTCAGACAACCACGTTCACTGCGGGCGGCGTCTCGGTTAAATACCCGGCCGCGTGGATTGCCCTAACTAAGCAGAATGACGATGACGCTGCTGACTGTGGGCCAGCCTTTTGCGGGCGGGCTTTTCCCGGCGCGTTTCGCGCTGCTGCAGATGCCGGCGAGCAGCATCAGCCGGAACGCCCAGTCGCTCGGCGACTTTGCGCTGCAGTGGTCGGACCGGGGGGCGCAGGATCTGCTGGGATACAAAGTGCTGAACATCGAGCCGGTGCAGGTGCGGGGCAAGGACGCGGTGCGGGTCGACTACGTGTACGTCGCCGAGCCGGCCCTTGCCACCCCGAACAGCATCCCCATCGTCGCGCAAGGGGCCGACATCCTCATTCCGGCGGGCGACAAGATGACGGTTGCCCGGCTCGTGGCTGCGTCCGACGAATTCGACGGCTTGGGCCAAACCTGGGACCGCATTCTCGGCTCCCTCGAGCTGCAGTAGGAGGCGACGATGAAACGTAACTACCGCACGGCAATTCTCGCCGTCCTGGTGCTGCTGAGCCTGGCGGGCACGCTGGCGGGCAGTGCGCCGCGTGCCGAGGCCGTGGACAAGGACGTCGCCCAGCGCATCCTGCGCGCATCGGTCAAGCTGCTGACCCCCATGGATGCGGACGAGAACTCGGGGAGCCTCTGTTCGGGCAGCATGCTGGACCCGCAGGGCTACATCCTGACGAACTTCCACTGCATCGGCTATCCGACGTCGGGCCCGAAGGACCAGGAGCTGGAAAGCCTGGGCATGGAGCCCGGCGACCTGTTCAACTCGAAGGGGCTGTCGGTGGTGGCGGTGACGGACGACCCCCGCAAGCTCCCGAAGCCCACCTATGTCGCGCAGGTCATGTCTTCCGACCCCGAGCTGGACATTGCCGTGCTTAAGGTGATTGCGTACTACAACAGCAAGCAGAAGTTGACGGACAACCTGCCGGTGATGACGATGGACGTGGCCGATTCGGAGGCCGTTGAGACGCTGGACGACGTCATCGTCGTTGGCTATCCGGGCATTGCGGGCGACACCGTTACGGCCACGGAGGGCCGTATCTCCGGCTTCATTGACGAGGACGGCGACGATAACTTCGATTGGTTCAAGACCGACGTGTTGGTGAATCAGGGGAATTCGGGCGGCTCCGCGCTGAACGCCAAGGGCGAATTGATCGGCGTGCCGACGGCCCGGCTGCAGGACAAGTCGGGCAACGTGATCTACCTGATCCGGCCGGTCAACCGGGCCGCGGCCTATATTGAAGAAGCGCACAAGGTGGGCGCCAGCGGCGGGCAGGTGGCGACAAAGCCGCCAAGCAAGCCGGCCGCGCCTGCTCAGACGAGCGGCAAGGGGACGTTCGGCGAGCCCATCTTCGGCACGGGCTTCGACGATAACGATGGGATCACCGGCGAAGCAACCACGTTCAACTCGGGCATCAAGGAAATTCACGCGGGTCTGCCTTACGAGAACATGCGGGACGGAACCTCCTGGGGCTACCAGTGGCAGTACGAGGGCCAGGACGTGACGGGCGAGTCGGACCTGGCGTGGGAGTTCGGCCAGTCTGGCGTGGTCGACTTGAGCCTGACCGGCAAGAAGGGGCTCACGGACGGCGAGTACAGCCTGCAGGTATACCTGCGCGGCGACCTCGTGCAAGAGACCGGGTTTACGGTCGGACGCAAGCCGGGCAACAACCGGCCGCCCCAGAAGCCGCAGAAGCCGGTGGACGAGGGTGTGACGATCACCGGCACGATCATCGACCATGCCACCCGGCGGCCCATCCGCGACGCGATCGTCGTATTCCTGAATCCGGGGCAGACGGTGGACGATTTTGATGCGGACTCGAGTGACGGCAAGACAGAGACGGTATTCGCCTACGGCGTCAGCGACGCAAAGGGGATTTACACGCTGAACAATCCGCTGCCGCGCGGCGAGGTCTACACCGTGATCGTTGGTGCGAAGGGCTACGCCCGCATCGCCGAGGACGACGCGCTGGAGATAACGCAGGATGATCCGGACGTGATCGAGCTTGATCCGCTGGAGTTGGACAAGCAGTAGTGCACGCGCTGCTCACATGAGAACGACGCCGGGGCGGCCTGAAGCCGCCCCGGCGTCGTTTAAGCCGATCGTTACTTAAGCAGCGTGCGCTTCAGGAACTCAACGATCACATGCGTTGGGATTGCAAACCCCACGTCCGGGCCGTTGATCATGGTGTTGATCCCCAGCAGCCGGCCGCGGACGTCCACCAGTGGTCCGCCGGAGTGGCCCGGCCGCATGTGAAGGCTGACCACCAGCCAGTCTCGCATGGCCGGCCGCATCTCGGGCCACTGCCGGCCCATGCCGATGATGACCCCCCCGGTCGCCGCCCCTGTCACGCCCCACGGGTGGCCCAGCGCCATGACCCACTGGCCGGGCCGCACCGCCCGTGAGTCGGCCAGTTGGATCGTGGGTAGCGTCTTCGCATCGATCCTCAGCGCGGCCAGGTCACAGTCCCGGTCGACGGCCAGGATCTCCGCATCGAACTCCCGTCCGCCAACCAGCTCGACCTTTAGCGGGCCGCGGCTTGCCACATGCGCGTTTGTGACAATCAGCCCCTCGGGATGCCAGATGGTCCCCGCCCCTGCGCCACGCCGCCCGTTTCGCACCTGCACCAGGCTCTTGTACACTTCGTCGACTACGTCCGCCGACTCGACATTCAACGCCTGCACCTGATCCATCATCTCATCCCCGGTCTTCGATACGCCTTACCCCTGCTCGCCGACCAAAACGCTAATCTCGGTGACCTGGCCGCCGCGCAACAGGCGAACCGGGACGGCCTTGCCGACGCGGTCACCGCCGAGCGCGGCCAGCAGGTCGTCGAGGTGCGCGGTGCGCTGGCCGTCGAGCGAGAGCAGCGTGTCGCCCATGAAGAGGCCGCTGCGTTCCGCAGGGCTGCCGGCTTCAACCGAGCCCAGCAAAAGCCCCGTCTCCTGTCCGACTTGCTCTGCTATAGCCTGCGGCAGGCGCACGGTCTGTGCGCCTACGCCCAGATAGCCCGCGCTTCACCCGCCCGTGCCGCAGCAGCGCCTCGGCCACCCGCCGGATCGTCTCGGCCGGGATGGTCAGGGTAACGTCGCGCAGCATGGCCGACGTGTTAATGCCGACGAACTTGCCCCCGGCACTGACCAGCGGCCCGCCCGAAAAGCCCGGGTACATGAGCGCGTCCGTCTGGAGGTAGTAGTCTAGCTGCCCGCCGGCGGGCGTGCGCCAGTCCTTTTTGAGCGCGCTGATGATCCCGAGGGTCGCCATAACGCTCTGCCCCGGCCGGCCGAGCGCCAGTGCGAGGTGGCCGACATGGAGGAAGTCACCGCCCGCCCAAGCCGGCGCCGCCAGTTCTCCGGCCGCCTGCAGACCGTCGGCGCCGATGCGGAGGAGCGCGAGGTCGGTGGTCGGATCGCGGCCGACGAGGGTCGCGGTCACCGTGCGCCCGCCGGCCAGGCCAATGCCAATGTTCTCGTCCTGCTCGACGACATGATGCGCGGTAACGATCAACCCGTCCGCAGACCAAACGACGCCGGTCGCGGGCAGCCGCCGCCGGCCTTCCACCCGCACGATGCTCGGGCCTGCGATCTCCACTGCCGACGCCAGCGCGTCGGACACTGATGCCAATGCTTCGCCAGTCATAGTTGCCTCCGGTAATGGTTTACGGCGGCAGCATACCGCTTCCGACGCGCCGGCGCATCGCTCGTTGTGGGGGGAGGGGACCTGGAAAAAAGGTTAGGGAGGGTTACAGGAACACGAGCCCAAGACGGGTGGCGCGAACGACGGCTTCCGTGCGACTTGCCACGCCGAGCTTGCCAAGGAGGGCGTTAACGTGGAACTTGACCGTGTGCTCGCTGATGTCGAGCCGCTGCGCGATCGTCTTGTTGGGCAGCCCCTCGGCGAGGAGGCGCAGCACTTCGAGCTCGCGGGGGGTTAGCTCTTCTATCAGGGCCGGCTCGTCGCCGCCGAACGGCGGCGCGGCTGCCGTGACCGGTGCGGCGCTCAGCACGGAGCGGAACGCGGTATCGAACAGGGACAGACCTTCGGCTGCAGCATGCAGCCCGGCGGCAATCCGGGCTGGCGGGGCGTCACGGGCCAGGACGCGCGGGCGCGCCGGCGGCCCACGCGGCCCGGGCGTCCGGCTCGTCGTTCACCAGTGCGACGACGGGGAGGCTCTTTGGGGCCTCGGCGAGGTGGGCCAGCGCGATCTCCGGTTTCCAGCCCATATCCCAGAGCACCACGTCGGGCCGGTGAGCGTCCAGCTCGGCCCCCAGGTCATCGCCGGCAACCCGGCCGGCAATCGACAGATCGGGGAGGTCGGCCAGCAGGACGGCCAGGCCGGCGCGTGCCAGCGGATCGTCCGCGACGATCAGGACGCGTAGCGCGCTCATGCCGGCGCCTCGCCGGGGAGAAAGTCGACGATCAGCACGTCGGGCGGGCACCAGATGCGGAGGGGCGGCTCGGCCGAGCCGACGCCCGAGGTCACGAAGAGGTGCGTTTGACCGAAGACAAAGTGACCCTGGTCGAAGAGGCGGCCGTACTTGGAAGGCACGACGAGCGGCCCCAGGCCCGGCACGCGGATTTGGCCGCCATGATAATGGCCAGCGAAGATGGCGTTGAAGCCCTGGTCGCGCAGCGCATAGACGTTGTCGGGGGTATGCGTCAGGACGAGCTGGAGCTCGCCGGGCATGGGCTGGGGCAAGACCCACCGTTTTTCGCCCCAGGGATGCTCGAAGCCGCTCAGCACGACGGCATGGCCGGTTCCGGTTGCCAGGCGCACGGTCTGTCCGCCGATCATGCGGACCCCGGCCGACTCTGCCGTCGCCCGGACTGCCTCGCTGCCGGCCCAGCGGTCGTGGTTGCCGATGACGCCGAACGAGCCCAGCCGGCCCGTCGCGCGGGGCAGCACGTCGCCCATCAGGGGGATGTATTCCCGGTAGGTCACGAAGTCGCCCGTGAAAACGACGACGTCCGGCTCCGCTTCGGCCACCCGGCCCATGGCTTCGCGGAAGTAGCTCAGCGGAAGATGGCTGTTCAGATGGAAGTCGCTCAGATGCGCGACGCGCACCGCGCGGCCCGCTCCAGCCCGAGACCGGGACCTCGTAGTGGCGCAGCACGAGGTCAGTGGTCGTCGCGGGGCGGGCGAGGTCGAGCGCGGGGCCGTGCTGGGCAACGGGCGCGGCGCCGCGGTGACGGCTGCGCACGGCGCGACGGCGGGCTTCGCCGTAGAGGGTTACGCAGAAACCGGCGGCGGGCAGCAGCACCCAGCGCGACCTGCCGATGCGCCAGCCAACCAGGCCGCTGATCCCGAGGGTGAGCAGTCCGCCCGCGCGAATCATGAAGCTCTTGAGGCGCTTGCCGCGCATCTGGATCAGGAGGCGATTGAGGACGTACAGATAGCCTGCCGAGGCCGAGACCATCGTCAGCAGCATGCTTAGGGAGCGGGTGAGGATTGTCATAAGGTCAGGCCACGACCGCCCGGTACGATGGGGCAAACTCGAGCGCGGTGCTGATCGTGCGGAACTGGATGTCGACGGTATCTTCGATGCGACGCGCATAGCCGCCGCCCATGACCACGGCGACGGGGATGCCGGCCTCGCGGCAGCGCTCCAGCACAAGGCAGTCGCGCCGGGCCAGGCCCTCTTTGGTCAAGGCGAGCCGGCCCAGGGTGTCGCCCGCGAAGGGATCCGCGCCGGCGAGGTAGATGGCGAAGTCTGGGCGGAAGGTGGGCAGAACGCGGTCCAGAGCGCTCGTCAGCAGGTCGAGGTACAGATTATCGTCGGCCCCGTCGGGCAACTCCACGTCCAGGTCGCTTTGCTCCTTGTGGTGCGGGAAGTTCTTGGCGCCGTGCATGGAGAAGGTGTAGATGCTCGGGTCGCCGGCCAGGAGGGCGGCCGTCCCGTTCCCCTGGTGTACGTCGCAATCGACGATCACCGCCCGGCGCGCCCGGCCCTCGCGCTGCATGGCGCGGCGCGGCCACGACACAATCGTTGAACACGCAGAAGCCCTCGCCGTGATCGGCGAAGGCGTGGTGCGTGCCGCCGGTCAGGCTGGCGGCCAGCCCCTCTTGCAGCGCGGCCCGGCAGGCCCCCAGCGTGCTGCCCACGGAGCGCCGGCAGCGCTCGACCAACTCGGGCGACCAGGGGAGCCCGATACGCCGCACCTCGCGGGCCGACAATTCGCCGGTAACCACCTTGTCCAGGTAACTTTGCTCGTGGGCCAGGAGCAACTCGTCGTCGGTTGCCGCGTCTGGCACGAGCATCTCGCAGCGGTCGCCCAGCTCGCGGCCGACTCGTTCACGCAGCAACGAGTACTTGGCTGCGGGGAACCGGTGGCCCTGGGGCAGCGGGTAGGTGAAGTGGTCGCAGTAAAAGACTTTCACTGGGCCTGCGTGCCGCCTTGCTGCTTCGGCGTGTCGGGGCGCACCACCTCGCCGCGCGCGACCGGCGCCAGCATCTGATCGACCGGCGCGTACTGGTCGGTGAGCACCGTCGCCCGCCCACTCGCGAGGATGGACCGCACGGTCGAAGCCGGCAGCGCCAGGTCGGCCAGCAGCGTCTCGCCGTCGCCCGCGTCGATGTTCTTGAAGCGCTCCATGTTGATCGGGGCCCGGGAGGCCAGGATGACGAAGGTCACCCGGGGCGAGTCCTGCCAACCCCTGATCGCCGGCACAACCTCGACATGGTCGAACGTCTGCTGCAGCGTGTTGACGTACGCGGCCAGGAAGTCGCGGCGCGGGCCGTCGATCAGGTTAACCATGTAAATGCCGTCGTCGGCCAACCACGCGCTGACCCGCTCGTTGAACTCGCGGGTCGTCAGGTGGTATGGTACCGAGTAGTCGTTGAACGCGTCGCCCATGATGAGGGAGTATTGGCGGTCGGGGCGGCGCTCCAGGAACAAGCGGGCGTCCTCGTTGAACGACCGCACGCGGGTGTCGCGTTTGAGCCCCAGCAGATCGTACGCCACTTGGGTTACGCCCGGGTCGATCTCGATGACGTCCAGGTCGCTGTTCGGGTAGAGCGCCTCCATGTAGCGGGGGAACGTGTAGCCGCCGCCGCCGATGAACAGGGCAGACAGCTTTTCGTGACTCAGCGACTGGTAGCGGGCTACTTCCGCGTAGACTTTCTCATAGCCATACACCAGCCGCCGGGGGTTATCCAGGTCGCTGTACGAATGAACCAGGCGGTCGAGGATCAGCACCCGCACGTTCTCGCCGCGATTCGTGTCCTGCCGCACCTTGATGCAGAAGTAGTTGGTTTCGAGCGAGCACTGCGACCTCGTCCAGCCTTGCTGCACCGCCGCATACGTCGCGCCGGCCAGGACGACCAGCACCAGCAGCCCCGCGACGACCACCCTGCGGCCGCCGGAGCCGGCGAGCAGGAATCCCAGGGCCATCAGGAACAAGACGACGGCGACGCCCCAGATGATGGCGTGGGTGCCGAACCAGGAAATGAGCAGGAAGCCGGTGGCGAAGGTGCCGACAATGCTCCCGACGGTGCCTGCGGCCGAAATCCGGCCGACCGTGCTGCCCGTTCGCGCGAGATCGTGGAGTGCAAGCTTCGTCACCACCGGCGAGACCGTGCCCAGGACCATGGCCGGGATGAAGAAGACGGTGGAGACGAGCACGAGGATGCGCAAGACGATGGGCCAGGCATCGGGCAGGGATTGGCCCACGAGGTCTACGAACAGGACCGCCACGCTCGTCAGGCCGCCCAGGAAGAAGAGCAGGCTCAGAAGACGGTAGGAGGCCCAGCGGTCGGCCAGCCGGCCACCCAGGTAGTTGCCGAGACTCATGCCGGCCAGGATGACGCCGATGATGGTCGTCCAGGTGTAGAGCGAGACGCCCACGTAGGGCGCCACGATCCGGCCGGCGACCAACTCGAGCACCATCATGCACGCGCTGGAGACGAAGACGATCAGCATTGCCGCCCACAGGCGCGGCGCCGGTCGTGCGATTTCGCTTTCCATCGGTCCTCGTGGTTCGTCAGTTAATGTCGCCATGGTCGCTCATGCCACGGCCCGACGGCCGGCAAGGACCTTCCACGTCGCCGCAGTCGAAGTAGTGGACGTCGTGGCCGGGGTTGCTCGCACGGGTTTCCGCAACGAGCGCGGCGATCCGGGCCAGGCCATCGGTCGGGCCATGGGTGTCGTTGGTGTGCAATATGATTACGTGTTGCATCTAGGGCTCGCTTTGTTTCGCAGGCTGACACACGGGGCAGAAGTGGGTGCTGCGCTGCGTGACCCGAATCCGCTCGATCGGGCCGCCGCACGCGGGGCAGGCTTTCCCGTACTTCCCATAGACCCGCAGGTGGTTCTGAAAGTAGCCATCTTCGCCGTACGGCGTGCGGTAGTCGCGCAGAAGCGTGCCGCGCTTGTCGATGGCCTCGTTAAGGACCTCGCGCAGGGAGGCGTAGAGCCGGCCCAGCTCTTCATCGGTCAGGGTGGAAGACTTGCGCAGCGGGTGAATTCCTGCCCGGTGGAGGGCTTCGTCGGCGTAGATGTTGCCCACCCCGGCGACCGCGGTCTGGTCGAGCAGTAACGCCTTGATGGCGACCTTTCGCTTGCAGATGCGCGCCGCGAAGTCCTCGGGGCTGAGGTCCCAGGCGAGCGGCTCGGGCCCAAGCTTGCCGGTCACTTCGTCTACGCTGTTAACCAGCCAGATGCGGCCGAACTTGCGCGAGTCGGTGAACGTCAGCGCGTCCCCGCTCGCACTGCCCAGCGGGGCGAGCGCGAACCAGGCCCGCAAGTGCTTGTCGTCGAGCAAGGGGCTGTCGGCGGGGACCACGGCCAGCCGGCCCGTCATCCGGAGATGGACGATGAGGGTTTGCCCGTCGTCGAGGTGCACCAGGATGTACTTGCCGCGGCGGCCCACGTCGACCACCTGGCGGCCGGCCAGCCGCGCTTCGAGCTCGCTCTCCGCGGGCGCGGCCAGGGTGCGGGCCCAGAGAATATGGGCCTCGCCAAAGCGGCGGCCCGTGATCTGCCCGCGCAGGTCGCCGGCGACGGTTTCGACTTCAGGGAGTTCAGGCATCTGCAGGCTTTTTCTTCATGGTTCCTGTTGCACAAAAAGGCGGGCATAGCCCGCCTTTGCATCGTAAGAGAGGACCGGGTCCTTCAGTTCGATCGGGCGTCCCACATGGCTTCTCGGGTCAGGGGCAGGAGCCCCACGGCCTTGCCGTCGACATCGGTCAGAGTCAGCAGCCAGCCGGTTCCGGTATCGTGTGCGGCGAGGATCTGGCTCTCGGACACCCACCGCGGGCCAACGATGCTCGTTGCGTTTGCAAGCCGCGCCGGCTCGCGGCCAGGCGCACCGGCGAATATCTGGAAATTATCCTGGTAAATGAACTCGTTTCCCTGAGGCGACCAGCTGATGAATTCGCCCTGGTTTGTCGACGCGTAGAGCTCAGATTGGGTGCCATCAGCCTTCGCCAGGTACAACTCCTTTGTCGCCAGCGTATCGTCAGTCCACCGAGTGTATGCCATCGCGTTGCCAACCGGCGACCAATAGACCTCCGACGCATCGACCTGGCCGGCTTCCTTGGCGTCGCCGTTGGCCGTCACCCGGTACAGCTTCGTCCCGTTTGGCGGCACAGGCGTCCCGTAGTCTGCTGTCGGGATAGCGACCCAAGCTTGCTTGCCGTCGGGCGCCCAGACAACCTGGTTGTCGTAGCCGTTCTTCCCCGGGCTGGCCGGGAAGGTCAGCACCGTCTTGCTCTTCCCGTCTTTTGCGTCCACAAGGTTCAGGGTGCCTTCGGGGTTTTCCACGGTGCCGTACTGCAGGACCAGGTACTGCTTACCGTCCGGCGAAAAATAGGGCCGCCACGCCGCGCCCAACTCGCCGACACGCCGCAGCTTGCCCGTCTCAACATCGACTTGCCAAACCTCGGTCTTGACCTGCAGCGAGGTCTGGGGGTCGGGGACCACCGCCATCGTGACGGTGAGCGTGTTCGGTTCCGCGCCCCAGCGCGTGTCGCTGATTGCCCGCCGCACGTAGCCCGTGGGTAGTCCCTCGGTTGGCAGCTTGTTGTCGTCGAGCAGCAGCTTGGGCTGGCCGCCTTCCCAGCGGACCGCCCATACTTGCAGGCCCTGCTCGGCGTAGATCCGATAGACGACCCAACGCTGGTTCGGCGAGAGCTGGGGCGTGTTGATGCCGCGGCCCTGCACGAGCTGGCGCAGCCCGCCGTCCCGGTCGATGGCCCACAAGGCGTTCAGGTCCGAATACGCCATGCGCACGCCCGGGGGCAGCGCTTCGGCCAGCGGCCGGCCGGGCGGGGTTGCCTCGGGCGTCAGGAACTCGGGCGGAATGCCGACCGGCGACGACGGCCCGCCGCCGCCGCGACCCATCGCGGCCGCACCCATTTCCGGAGCAGCTGCGGCAGCGGCCGCACCTGCCGCCCCGATGCCGGGCGTCTCGGTCGCAGGCGCGGCCTTGGCCATCAGCGGCGCTTCGACGGTGGGTGAAGGCTCAGGTTGGGCCGGAGTCGCAGCGGGCGCGGGCGCCGGTGCAACGTCCGCCGCTGCATCGGTGGGCGGGGCAGACATCAGGGCGGGCTGGGGCGCCTCGGTTGCAGCCGGCGGCGCGTTTTCCGCGCTCGACTGGGCTGCGGACGCGGCGGCTGCGGCGGGAGGCGCTTCAGTGGGGGCGGCGGCAGAAACCGGCTGCGTCTCCGCGAGTTGTGCGACGGGCGCTGGGCTTGGGACCGCGCGGGCGACAGTCTGCGGCGGGTTCCACGGCGCCTTGTCCGGCTCGCAGCAGGCTGAAGGCGACGAACGCAACCACCAGGACGGCCGCGACCGCGCCGAGGCCGCGCGCGAGCCCGCCCATCCAGCCGGGCGAGGCGGCGGGCCGGCGAATGCCGACCTGTGCCTCTGAGAGTGTGAATGCGCGAGGCACCGCGACGCGAGGCAGGGTTTGCAGCAGGTACACGGTGCGGCGCAGGCTGTCCAGCTCTGCCGCGGCACTCCATGCACTGCTGCAGGTGCGCGTCGATGTACGCTCGCTCGGCCGGCGCAGCCTGTTGATCCAGGTACGCGGAAAGCTGCTCGACCTGGACGTGGCCCCGGACCGGGCCTCCGAAAAGTGATTTCATGGAAAACTCACGACCAAAAAGAATACAAACTGTAGCATGCGCCAGGTTGGCGACGAGTGGGGAGCGGGTAGAGCAGTTGCCCACCGCCTTGGGCCGCTCCGCCTGGCCTCCGGCCTCGCCGGCGCCTCACCAGCCGTGCTGGTGCCCGCTCTTATGCTAACTGTCAGTGAGACGGTAGCTTGCGGGCAAAAGTTCCTGGTGCTCCAGGAGCAGGTCGCGCACCTTGGCGCGCGCGCGAGAGCCGCGATTTGACGGTGCCCAGCGCCGCACCGGTCGCATCGGCGATCTCCTGGTAGTCCAGGCCCTCGACATCAGACAGCACGAGTGCGGTGCGCTGGTCGGGGGGCAGCTGGCTGATCGCCGCCTGGATGGCGACGGCCAGCTCCTGGCGCATCGCATGATCCTCGGGGCGCTCGCCGCCGTCGATCAGCCGGGAGTCGTACTCGGGATCGTCCTCGTCCTCTTCGCTTTCGAGCGGAGTGGTGGGCCGGCGCTTGCGTGCGCGCAGCGCGTCGTAGCAGGTGTTGGTAACGATCCGTAGCACCCACGACTTGAACGAGCCCCCGCGGTACTGGCCGAGCCGTTGATAGGCTTTAATGAAGGCGTCCTGCGTGGCGTCTGCCGCAAGGTCGGCATCGTTTGTGAGCCGGTACGCGATGTTGTAGGCCAGGCTCTGATAATGGAGGATCAGTTGGTTAAATGCCGGAAGGTCGCCGCGCTGGGCCGCGGCCAGCAGTGCGGCTTCGTCGTATTCCTGCCGTCCGGGTCCGCGGCCGCGCGGACCGCCCGGCCACGCGTCGTGGTAGCCCTCGTCGCGCACCGATGTGGTCAGCACGACGAAAGATGCCCTGGCGGGCCAGGCTAACGCCTGCCACAGCCAGGCTGGCGCTCCTATGATATTCCGGGCCAGATCCGTTCGCGCCACGCTCGGGAATCCGGCCTAAAAAGCTCAGACATTCACCCCACCAGTTACCACAACATGCTGCAATGGGTGCTGCAGACTGCCGGCACTCGCCCGCAATTCACATCACCGGGAAAGCCGTGATCAGTTACAAGACGAACAAACTTGACCTAAGCACTGCGTTAGATTATACTCTGGACTTGCATTGCCGGATGCAACGGCTAGCTATGCTTGCCGAAGTGGCGGAACGGTAGACGCGACGGTCTCAAACACCGTTGGGGGTTGCCCCATGTGGGTTCGATTCCCACCTTCGGCACTTCTGATCCCGTCCGGGTGCTTTTACACCCGCGACGCCCTCGCTTTCTTCTTTTGTCCTGTTTGTTGCGAGGGACCTTGCCCTTCGTGTGAGCCGCAGTTGCCAGCGCAATTGCTCATTGCACGTGCGGCGCCATTATAGCAGTCTTGCGGGTTCGGAAGCAAAGGCTGCGTCCCAAAATCTCAAACGGGGATCTGTCCCAGATGCATGACGCTTCGGGCAGAGCGTCTGAACCGTCCTGCATAGACCACAGGACGCAAAGGGCGCAAAGCCCTGATTCCCTGCGCGAAAGCCACATGACAACACACCACCGTCACATCCGCGGCCCCCAAGGCCAGCGGCCGGTTCCATTCCGCTTGGTTACGTTCCTCGTGCTGATTGTGCTTGCTCTGCTGGCCGCTGCTTGCGGCGGGCGTGGCGCCTCCGGCACTTCGGAGAGCCGCGACGTGTCACTGCGCCAGATCGCGGCCCAGTACGCGCAGACGGGCGATCTTCAGCAGGCGCAAACGGCGCTCGACAAGCTCAATCTGGCCAATCCGGGCCAACTGCTGTTGGCCCTCGGCGAGTCGGACATGAGTGCTGGCGCCCCACGGGATGACGTGCAGGCCGTCGCGAACCTGGCCGGCGCCCTCGGCGCACGCAGCCAGAAGCTGGTGGCCTACTTGGCGCCGCCGGCGAGCGCCGCGCCGACGAAAGATGCAGGCGCGCCACTGGCAGTGGAAACCGTCTTGGCGGTCACCCTCGAGGCGCCGACCGTCGCTCCGTCGCCCACTGCTCCACCGCCGACGGCCGCCCCTACGGCGACCGCCGAACCTGCGACCGCGACCTCGGCCCCGCCGACGAATAGTCCGACGCCCGAGCCACAGAACCCGCGGGTGGTGGCGAGCAGCGACGTGAACCTGCGCGGCGGCCCCGGCAAGGCGTATCCCGTCGTGGCACGGCTGCGCAACGGCCAGGAAGTCGCCATCGTCGGCCGCAATGCCTCAGGCGACTGGTGGCAGCTCGAGATGCCCGGCGTCAAGCAGGCTTGGGTAGCGGGCACCGTGGTCAAGGTGCTTGGGGCCATCGACACGGTCAAAGTGGCCCAGAACATCCCGCCCGTGCCCACCGCTGCACCCCGACCCACGGCTGCGCCGCAGCCACCGGCCGCCGCAGCACCTGCGCCTGCGCCTGCCCCTTCCGGACCGCATTTCACGCTCGTTGGGCGCCGCCTGTGGACGGTCGAGGAAACCGGCGGCGTGGTGGCCGGGGGCCTGTCGGTTAACTGCGGCGGCCAGCACACGCTGCACGTCTATGTCAAAGACGCCGCCGGCAACCTGCTGAACGGCGTGACCATTAAGGAGACGGGCGGGGTGCAACAGGAGTTAGTGTCGGGCAGCAAGGGGCCTGGCATGGCCGAGTACGATCTGTACCCTCCGGGCAAGGACGTGGCCATCGCACGGGACGCGGATGGTCGCCAGGCAACGAGCGATACGGGCGCTGCGCCGAGTGTTGTCACTGCCATCCCATTTGATATTCTACGCAGTGGGCACTATTGTACGTCTGATGACGACTGCGCTCATCTGGTACGGGAGAACGGCTGCACCGGTCATTACTCGTGGGACCTGGTTTTCCAGCGCAACTATTAGCGCACCTACTGATGCCGAGCTGCGCTGACGTGTGTCTCGGCAGACAGGGAGATTAGCCTGTGAAAGAATCCATGATGGAAAACACCCCGCTCTTCTCGGTGCTCACCGAGGAGCAGCGGTCAGTCATCGCAGACCGCATGACGGAGGAAAAGCGCCGGGCGGGCGAGATCATCTACCAGCAAGGCCGGCCCGCGGGGGCGCTGTTCCTGATTCGCTCGGGCTGGGCGCGGCTCCTGAGCGACCAGATGGGCGTGCTCAGCAACGTGGGCGCCGGTTCGCTGCTGGGCGAGACCGACCTGATCCTGGGCCGGGCCTACAGCGTATCGGCCGAGGCCGCCTCTGACGTGTCGCTCTGGGCGCTGCGCGAGGCTGATCTCAAGGTGATTTTCCAGGAGCAGCCGGCCATCGCGCGTGCGCTGAAGGTGGCGATGGGCGTCAGCGAGGACCAGACGCTGGAGCGGCACCTGCGGAAGCTCGAGATCATGCAGGGGCTGAGCGCGGCCGACCTGCACGATATCGCGGCGCATCTGCGACCCGAGCGCTTTGTCGCGGGCCAGACGATCTACCGCCAGGGCACGGATGGCGAGTCGATGTACCTGATCGACGAGGGCCAGGTGCAGCTGACGGGCACGTCGGGCCTCGTCGCCAGCGTGGGGCCGGGCGACGAGTTCGGCGACGGCGCGTTTCTGACGGGCGAGCCCCGCAGCGTGACCGCAATCGCACTGACCGATGTCATCGCCTGGTCGTTCGGCCGGGCCGACTTCGAGCAACTGGCGCTGCGCTACCCGATCATGGCGCTCAATCTCAGCCGGGGCGTCTCACGGCGCCTGCGCGAACGCAACCTGCGGGGCGCGGCAGTGGTTTCCGCGGCAGTGCCGCCACCGCCTTCGCCTGCAGTCACGACCGCGGAGACGGCCGGGGCCCTCACCGCGCTCTATAAGGCATCGACGACCCCCAAAGCCTCCTGGTGGAGCCAGAGCAGCTACGGGCGCGAAGATCCGCCTGGTGGCCGTGGTGGTCCTCCTGCTCTGGGTGCTGGGCGCCGCTGCGGTTGCGGTCATCAACTCGCTTGTGTCGCAGAACACGGGCGTCAGCCGGACGGCCCCCATGGCCGCCGGCTTCCAGGAGCGGGCGGTCCTCGTCGCCCTCGCCGCCGACCTGCCGGTCGACATGACGGCCACCTATACACCGTGGCCCACCGAGACGCCGCTGCCCACGCCGACCTTCACGCCGACGGCAACGCCGACCAACACGCCCATCCCGACGGCCACGTTTACCCCAATGCCGACCGACACCCCGGTGCCGCCGACCAAGACGCCTGTGCCGACGCGCGTGCCGGTCAAGGCGGTTGCCCGTGCCGCGGCTGCGCCGGTGGCCGCCGCTGCGCCGGCCGTCCAAGCGGCAAAGGCCGTTGCCGCACCGAGCGTGCAGTTCAGCCTGGCCGAGATGCGCCACCTCACGCCTTGTGAGAACCACGGCATGCACAATATCTTCGTCAAGATTGTGGATGCCGGCGGCAACCCCGTCGACGGCGTAACCCTGGCGCAGACCCCCAAGGGGGAATACGGGAATGCCGTGGATCGGCAGGTGACCGGTTCCAAGGGCCCGGGCATGGCCGAGTTCGTGATGTGGAAGGGTGCGGAGTATTCCGTGTACATCACCGGGGATGGCGCAAATCCGGGCAACACCGATATCGCATCGGGCCTGCATCCCAACTTCCCGGACGAGCCATCGGCCGAGTGTCCCATGGGCAACACGCTATTCCACAATTCCTGGAGCGTGGTGTTCCGCAAGAACTTCTAGGCCGCAAGTTGCCGTCGGGCAACGCCAACCTCCGAGGTCGCCTCAGCGTCGCTGAGGGTCAGGACCCCGGAGGTTTTTTGTTGCGATTGACACAATCGATCTGCGGGGAGTAAACTGGCTTTGCCCTCGCGAATCGGAAGTGGGCATGCGGTTAGATGACGCACCGCGCATTTACAATAACGGCGATACTGTGCCCCGATCGAGCAAAGGACGGAGGTTGTACCCATGCTGAGCTACAAGCTGACCGACGAACAGGAAATGATCCGGGACATGGCCCGGAGTTTTGCAAAGAAGGAAATTCTCCCCGTCGCCGAGCACTACGACACGAGTGAAGAGTACCCCTGGCCGATCATCAAGAAGGCCAATCCGCTCGGCTTGATCAGCTCCAACATTCCCGAAGCCTACGGTGGGCCGGGCTTTGGCGTCCTCGAAGAGTGCATCATCAACGAGGAACTGGCGTGGGGTTGCTCGGGCATCCAGACCGCGCTCATGCTGAACAACCTGGCCGCCTGGCCCATCATTTTGGCCGGGAACGAGGCGCAGAAGCAGAAGTACCTCACCCGGCTGACGGCAGGCGGCGAGCTGGCATCGTACGGGCTGACCGAGCCGGCGGCCGGGTCAGACGTGGCAGGCATTCTGACGACCGCGGTCAAGAAGGGCGACGAGTATTATCTGAACGGCACCAAGACGTGGATCACGAACGCACCCGTCGCGAGTTTCTTCATCATTTTTGCCAAGACCGACCCCGCGGGCCGGCACCGCGGCATGACCGCCTTCATCGTCGAGCGCAACTGGCCGGGGGTCAGCGTCGGCAAGCCCATCCGCAAGCTGGGGCAGCACGCGGCCTGGACGGGCGAAATCGTGATGGAGGACGTGTGCGTACCGGCCGAGAACCGGCTGGGCAACGACGGCGACGGGTTCATGATCGCGATGAAGGTCTTCGATCGCTCGCGGCCGCCCGTGGCAGCCGCCGCGGTGGGGGTGGCGAGGCGGGCGCTGGACGAGGCAACGAAGTATGCCATGGAGCGCAAGGCATTCGGCAAGCCGATTGCTGTGAACCAGGCGATCAGTTTCATGCTGGCCGACATGGCGATGAACATCGAGGCGTCGGAGCACCTGACCCGGCACGCCGCGTGGCTGATCGACCAGGGCAAGTCGAACGTGAAGGAAGCGGCCATGGCCAAGGCCTTTGCGGCCGACACGGTAATGAAGGCGACGACGGACGCGGTACAGGTCTTCGGCGGCTACGGCTACAGCGCTGAATACCCTGTCGAGAAGCTGATGCGCGACGCCAAGATTTACCAGATTTACGAGGGCACGAGCCAGATCCAGCGGGTAATCATCGCACGCGAGCTGACAAAGGGCTGAGACGAATTAGGACACTGATTGAACTGTTGAGACGGATGCACCTGATCTCTTTCGCAAAGACAGGGCAGATCAGTTCAATATGCGTCCCATTCCAGGTCAAAACGCTGACCGCGCCGATGGTCATGACGGTCGCGGGGCCGGGCGCGTACCAAACCCAGACCTCGGAGGTTTTCAAAACCTCCGAGGTCTTTGATCGTTTCACGGAGGAAGCATGCCGCCATTGGTGAAAGCAACCGCCGCCACGCTAAGCGCCACCCTGACCGGCGTTGGTCGCGCCCGCCGGCCCACGCTGAAAGGCCATCTGCGACTCCCCGAGTTGAGCGGCCCGGTCGAGGTCTTTCGGGATGCGTGGGGGGTGCCCCATCTCTACGCCGGCAGCGCGGCGGATCTCTGTTTCGCGCAGGGCTTTGTCCATGCCCAGGACCGGCTTTGGCAGATGGATTTCCAGCGCCGCCTCGTCGCCGGCCGGCTGGCCGAGGTATTGGGGCCGGCGGTGGTGGGCGTGGACCGCAGCCTGCGGGTGCTCGGCATGTACCGGGTGGCAGAGGCGGAGGTAAGCCTCCTGAGCGCGGAGGCGCGGCGAGAGGCTGAGGCCTACGCCTCGGGCGTCAACGCGGCCATCGAACGGCAGCCGCTGCCGGTCGAGTTCACCTTGCTGCGCTACCGGCCTTACCCTTGGCGAGCGGCGGACTCGCTGTGCTGGGCGAAGATGATGTCATGGGCGCTGTCGGTCAACTGGGAGAGCGAGCTGCTGCGCGCGAGGCTGATCGAAGTGCTGGGCGTAGAGCGGGCCGCGCAGCTCGAGCCGCTGCTGGCAAGCCCGATTGTAACGGGGGGCGAGCGGCGTCCCGCGCACCCCTACGGGCCGCTGCCGCCGCGGAATGCGGCGCAAGGACGTGAAGGGGCCGCTCAAGCCGACAGCGCACCAGAAATCCACATGCCTTCCACGCCGGGCACCCCCGGCAGCAATAACTGGGTCATTGCTGGCGCGCACACGGCCAGCGGCAAGCCCCTTCTGGCGAACGATATGCACCTGTTGGTCTCCGCGCCGGCCATCTGGTACGAGAACCACCTTGTCTGCACCGATCCCGGCAGCCCGGTCGACGTCACCGGCGTTTCATTTCCCGGGATTCCTTTTGTGGTCGCCGGGCATAATGACCGCGTGGCCTGGGGCTTTACCAACGGCTTCCCCGACGTGCAGGACCTGTTTGTCGAGCACCTCCGCCGGACCGAGCGCGGGGTGGAGTACGAGCACCGGGGCCAATGGCTGCCCGCCGAGGTGCGGCGGGAGGAAATCCGGGTCAAGGGCGAGGCCGCGGTAACGGAAGAAGTCATCGTCACGGTCCACGGGCCGGTCATCAACCGGCTGGCGGTGGGACTGGCGATGCAGCCCGGCGCGGACGGTCTGCCTGAGCAGCCGCTCGCGTTGTGCTGGACCTCGCTGACGCCCCACCCAATGGTGGAGTCGCTGCGGGCCATGAACCGGGCGAGTTCGTGCGCCGAGTTCCGGGAAGCCTTGCGCGGCTGGGTC
Organism: uncultured Chloroflexia bacterium; assembly: GCA_963810095.1. Lineage (GTDB taxonomy): Bacteria > Chloroflexota > Anaerolineae > CG2-30-64-16 > CG2-30-64-16 > JALOOB01. Next base: position 1,461,064 of record CAWEMM010000006.1, read on the forward strand.
GCGCCGACCCAGAACGTGGTCTATGCGGACACGGACGGCAACATCGGCTACACCTTCGCCGGTCGAGTGCCGATCCGCCCGCGGGGCGAAGGCCGCGTGCCCGCGCCGGGCTGGACCGGCGAGTATGACTGGGCAGGCTGGATTCCTTTTGAGGAATTGCCGCACCAACAGAACCCGGCCGAGGGCTACATCGTGTCGGCCAACAACCAGCCGGTCGACGAGAGTTATCCGTACTTCATCGGGCGGGAGTTTGCCCTGGGCGACCGGGCCGGCCGGATTGCCGAGCTCATCCGCTCGGGTTCCGCCATCAAGCCGAGCGACATCCGGATCATGCAGCTGGACCAGGAGGCGTCGTCGCTGAAGCGGCTCGCGAGTGTCTTGGGCGGGCTGGAGCCCTCCGAGCCGGAGCTGCGGGGCTTGGTGACCCTGGTCAGGGCATGGGACGGCCGGCTGACGGCGGAAACCCCTGCGGGCACGATCTGCGAGATCAGCGGCCCGCGAGGTGCAGATGCTGGTGATGAGGGCCGTGTTGGGCGAAGCCGGCGTTAGCGTGACGCCTGAGAACCCGATTCCCCTCGTCGAACGGGTGTTGGGTCGCGGGCCCACCCCTGGGATCCAGGACTTTAGCGCTTTCTATCACCGAGTTTGGGAGTGGCTGTACTCGGTGTTGGAGGAGCCGGCGTCGGAGTGGTGGGATCTGGGGGGCGGCGAGACGCGCGACGACGTGCTGCTGGTTGCGCTCCGGCGCACCTACGACTACCTCGCCGACCGACTGGGCCAGCCTGACCTGCCCGGCTACGCACAATGGGCGTGGGGCCGGCTTCATACCGTGACGTTCGGGCACGTTGCCGGGCAGGCCCCCACGGTGGCGCGCCATTTCAATCGCGGCCCGTACCCGGTCGGTGGAGATGAAAACACGGTGTTTGCGACCGGCGGCGGTGTGACCCCCGAAGCCAGCCGGGCCGTGGTCGCGCCGCCCTTCCGCTTCATCGCGGACCTGTCCGACTTGTCGCGCTGCTACGGCTTGCTGGCCCCGGGCAACTCGGGGCGACCTGACAGCCCGCACTATGATGACCAGGTTGAGGCGTGGTTCAAGGGAAAGTATCATCCGATGCTGTACAAGCGGGAGGATGTGGAGCGGGGCGCCCGGCGCAAGCTCATTTTGGCGCCGGCATAGGGGGGCTTTCTTTTGTTGGGGGCCGCCGGCCCCATCCATTGGATATGTCTTCTGTTGGGGGCCGCCGGCCCCCAACGCCCCGGCCGAGGGGCTGCGCCCCCTCGACCCCCAAACTTACTCGGGGAACAGTTCATTTGTGGAGCAACGGCTGGGGCCCACGGACCGCTGCGGGGCTGCCAGTTGCGGGCTTGCACGAGGCCGGCATTTTAGGAAATGCGCGAGCAATAGCCTCCTCGGGGACATGCAGACGCCGATCTCTTTGGCGATAACTACGCCAGGAGCGTAGCAATTGGGGGTCTCGGGGGCAACGCCCCCGAGGCGGGGTTGGCAGGGGCCGGCCGGCCCCTGCCAAAAGACCGGAACCTCGAAGCGGGGTGGACGGAGGCCGCCGGCCCCTGCCTAACGCCGCGTCAAGCCCCACACGAATGCGGCGCCGGCCGCGACGAACAGCCCCGTCGTCAGCCCGGACGACCCACTCGACGTCTGGAACATCATTCCCGCCAGGAATAGCCCGCCCGCTAGCACGGCCCAGGTGAGCCGGTCGACCGAGCGTTCGAGACGGCGGATCGCCTTCGCCGCATCGGGCGCGAGGGCGGTCTGCTGCACCAACTCGCCGCGCTCGGCCGCGGTGAGGAACCGGTCGAGTCGCACGGGCAGCCGGAGCGCCAGCTGCATGATGCTGCCCAGCTCGTCTAGCACGCCCCGCCAATCGCGCGCTAGTTCCTGCGATGCGAGACGCTCGGCGAAGGGCAGCGTCGCAGCCCACGGGTCGAAGTGCGGGTCGAGCGTGGTCGCCATGCCCGACAAGATCGCGACGGCCCGGATCGCGAAGAGCACGTCGGTGGGGAACTGGAAGGGCAGGTCGTACACCAGGTCCCGGTACTCTCGTATGAGGAACGCGGCCTGCTGCATGGCCACGCCGGTGAGTTGGCCCATGCGCACGCCGCCGAAGCGGGCGAACAGAACGTCGTGCAACTCCTCGATCCGCTGCCTGTCTGCCCCCGGCAGCAGCACGCCCGCGTCGTAATAAGCCTGCACCAGCCGGCGGGCGTCGCGCGTGCCCACCGCGATCGCCACGTCACGCATCGCACCGCGCATGCTCTCCGGGATCACCGCCACCATGCCGAAATCCACGAAGATCAGCCAGAACGGCCGCGGACTGCCGGGCGGTGCCGCGGGATCGCGCGGCAGGGGGTGTACGAACAGGTTGCCGGGATGCGGGTCGGCGTGGACGAAGCTGTGAACGAAGATTTGCTCGAGGTAGGTGTCGTACAGGCGGCGCGCGACTTCGGCCCCGCTGATCCCCGCAGCATCCATGGCCGCCACGTCGTCGATCTTGATGCTGGCGACGTTCTCCAGCGTCAAGACGCGGCGGGTGGTGTATTCCCAGAAGACATCCGCAATGTAGATGCCGGGATCGCCGGCGAAGTCGTCGGCAAACCGGTCCGCGTTGCGGCCCTCTTCGATGAAATCGAGCTCGGCGCGTGTGGTGCGTGCGAACTCGTCGTAGAGCCGGTCGAGGTCCGCATGCCGGTTGATGGGGGGGTAGAGCTTTAGCCAGTTGGTCGCCAGGCGCAGTGCGGCGAGGTCGGTTTCGACGAGGAGCTCGATGCGCTTCCGCTGCACCTTCACCACCACTTCCTCGCCGTCCAAGAGCCGCGCCAGGTGCACTTGTGCCAGCGACGCGGCGGCCTGTGGGGTGGGCGAGAGCCAGGCATAGACCTCTTCGACCGGCCGCTTGAACTCGCCTTCGATCACGGCGCGGACGTCTTCGAGCGTTTCGGCGGGCACCTCGTCCTGCAGACCGCGCAGCTCAGACGTGACTTCCGGCGGCAGCATGTCGACGCGAATGCTGAGGAACTGCCCCAGCTTGATCAGAACGCCGCCATAGCGAACCGCCAGGGCCCGATACCGCTGTGCATGAGCACGCCAGCGCGCGAGGTTGGTTGCCCGCACGTAGGAGCGGAAGCCGGGCAGGTGGCCCAGCACGAGGTTCCAGCCGATGAAGGAGAGAAAGACACGCGGCGAAGTAGAACGCGACGCGCAAGTAACGCACGCGGTCGAGCGGCGCGCCGGCCGAAGCTGCCGGCTGTACGAAGTTGGAGAGTTCGCCCAGCGCAACCTGGCTGGCAGGCGCCGTTCTGGGGCGACGGAAGCGGCGCCCAATACTCATGCGTCAATTGTACCGCGGTTCATAAGCATGTCAATACGTGCGGCGTCTCTCCCCCAACTCCCGGGCTGAGGTTGACCCGGCGCGACATGCCCTTTATAATCATTGCGATACAACTATACGCGTTATCCCTGGCGCTCGTCCTCGGTGCGGCGAGTCACACCACATTGTTGGCAATGATCGAAACGTTCAAGCTGCTATTTTCGAACAATGCAGGCATCCTGGAGATTGTGGCGCTCTCGCTGAAAGTGTCGGGCATCGCGCTGCTCTTCAGCACGCTAATCGGGATCCCGCTCGGCGCGGCCCTGGGGCTGGGCCGGTTCTTCGGCCGGCGGTTGATGGTGGCCTTCATGTACACGGGCATGGGGTTTCCACCCGTGGTCGTGGGCCTGTTCGTCTACCTGCTGCTGTCGCGCAGCGGCCCGCTGGGCGGCCTAAACTCGCCGTACCTGCCGAGCCTCTTCACGCCGGGCGCCATGATCCTCGCGCAGTCGATCATCGCGTTTCCCCTGGTCGCCGGCTTCACGATGGCTGCGGTGATGGGGGTCGACAAGGCGCTGCGCCAGCAGGTGCGCTCGCTGGGCGCCACGAACTGGCAGACGACGCTGACCGTGCTGCAGGAAGCGCGGATCGGCGTCATCGTCGCCGTCATCGCGGGTTTCGGCGGGATCATATCAGAGGTGGGCGCGGTGATGCTGGTGGGAGGAAATATCGAGGGCCGGACGCGGGTGATGACGACGGCCATCGTGCTGGAGACGCGGCAGGGGAACTTCGAGATGGCGCTGGCGCTCGGCGCAATTCTCCTGGCGATCACGTTTGTGGTCAATGTAGTCATGCTGCGCTTGCAGGGGAAGGCCTTCACGGAATGAACCATGATCTTCGTGCCGCTTATGCCATTGAAGACCTGACGAAGGTTTACCAGAACCGGCAGGTGTTGGGCATCGAGCAGTTGGATATTCGCCCCGGCGAGATCCTGGCTGTGGTTGGGCCGAGCGGGTCGGGCAAGAGCACGCTGCTGCGCCTGCTCAATTTCCTCGAATCGCCCACCGGAGGCCGCATCACGTACCGGGGCGCGCAATTCGATCCCCAGCACGACGTCGCGCTTGACGTGCGCCGTACGGTGACCACGGTCAGCCAACGCCCCGTGCTGCTGAATCGCTCAGTGCGGGCCAACGTCGAGTATGGACTGCGGCTGCGGGGCCAGCGTGATCGGGGTGGTGAAGTGCGGGCCGCGCTGGAAAATGTAGGCCTGGCCGAGCTTGAGCGGCAGGACGCGCGGACGCTCTCGGGGGGTGAGGCGCAGCGGGTGGCGCTGGCCCGCGCGATGGTGATCCGGCCCGACGTGCTCCTGCTCGACGAGCCGACCGCGAACCTGGACCCCTATAACGTGGCCGTGATTGAGGATGCTGTGCGGCGGCTCAACGCGGAGCGGGGGACGACCGTGGTCCTGGTGACCCACAATGTTTTCCAGGCGCACCGCCTTGCGCACCGGGTGGTATTCATCCTCGAAGGCAAGGTGGTGGAGGTGGCCGACACCCAGACGTTCTTCGAGCGCCCGGCCGATCCCCGGACGGGCGCATTCGTGCGGGGGGAGATGATTTGCTGAGCGTCTGAAATGGGACACTGATGCAACCGGATCTGAGACCGATCTATCGTTGCTGCGCTGCCTGCGGGAAAAGATCGTGACAATCAGTCCGATCGGTTCGATCAGTGTCCTATTTCATCAGCGTTGACCAGCCCTGCGGGGTGAATGTCTATTTGCGCTTCCCGGGGTCTGCCTGTTTTTGTCCGCCGGGCAGCCTGAGCCTCCCGAAGAACATCTCGCGCAGGGACGAGCCCGCACTGGGCACCTCGGTCATCTGGTTGGGCGCCGCGTCCCAATTGCCCGTATAAGTGGCATTAAGCCACCGGTAGCCCTCGGCCAGCCCCCGGTCGATCCGAGCGACCAGTTCATCGGTCTCGCCCGCGGCCAGTTGATCGCGGTACGACGTCAATTCGGCCACCAGCGCGTCCAGCCAATGAATCACATTGTCCCGGTTTGCCAGTGGCGCCGCGACCGCCTCCTTGCCCGAACGGGCGACCATCAGGGTGCTGGCGAAGAACTGGTTTGCGGCCAGCTTGCGCATGTCCTGCCACCCTGCGCTGTCCGACGTGGCCGACATCAGTGCGGCGGCCATCAGCGAAGGTAGCTGCTCGACCCCTGCGACGAGCCCGTCATGCTCCTCGGCGTTCAGGAAGAAAGGTTTTGCACCCATGGCCTCGGCGAGGTCGGCGGCGAGTTGGACCGCGGTCCCGTCGGTGTTAGGGCCCGGGGTCAGGCAGAACAACTTGCCCTCGAAGAGATTCGCCCGCGCGCCTTCGGTCTCCAGGGAGTCGGACAACACGACGGGGTGGCCGCCGACGAAATGGACTTCTGGCGGCAGCAGCTCGGCGGCCCACGCCATCACCGGTTCCTTCACATCCGCCGTGTCCACGATCACGCAACCGGGGCGCAACTCGCCCTTGATCGCGTCGAGCGTGGACCGGATTTCGCTGACGGGCAGCGCAAGGATGACGCGGTCCGCGGGCGCCACGGCGTTGATGAGGTTCCACTCCGTGCGGTCGACCGCGCCGGCCCGCTTCGCCTTACTCGAAATCTCGGGGCTGGGATCGTGGCCGACCACGGTCACCTTTTCGGCGTATTTATGGAGGGCCAGGCCGGCCGATGTTCCGATGATGCCAAGGCCAACGATGGCCACATGCAGCTTGTCGGGCATAGGGGGTCTCTTTCTTGTTGTTGGGCCGGCAGACGAACGCGCCGGACGGCGCTCGTGGCTCCGCGCTAGATCAGTTGTCGTCGTCGGCACGCTGCAGCGCAAGCAGCAGCGCGTCTTCGCGCGACGGCGCCGAACCGGCGGGCACGGCGTCCTGGTGCCGGCGCATGAGGCTGACGGCCAGCGGCGCGCAGCCGGCATCGGATGCGAGACGGGCACTCGTCGCCGGATGATTGGCGTGGGCCCAGAGCGGATAGCGCATGCTGCGCCGGCGCGGCTCGGGCGACGTCTTCAGCCGCTGCCACGCCCCCGGTGCGAACGCCTTGATCAGGACCACCGCAACCCGGTGAAACAAGGTGACGCCGCCCAGATGCTTGGCCACGTCGTGCAGCAGCGCGGCCTGGGCGAGGGCCGGGTCGTCAAAGCCGCCCGCCCGCAGCGCAGCCCATACTTTCAGCGCGTGCACCTGGTCAGAGCGGGGCATCCCTCTGAACAACCGCCAACCTGCCTCGGGCAGCGCCCGCCGGGCACGTGCGAGGTCCTGTTCGTCGGGTCCGCGCCTGCCGCGCCCCCAGTGCCTGCCCGAACTGGCGCACCCGGTAGGCTACACGCCCGCCAAACCCGGCCATCAAATGCCGAGCAGCAGATCGGAAACCTTCGCCGCGCCGACGCTCAGAAAGCCGCCGATGCTCAATTGGGGCAGCACGAGCGGCACCAGGAAGATCGCCATGAGGATCATCGGGCCGTAGGCCTGCAAGGGAAGCAGCACCGACGAGATACGCTCGCCGACAAGCCCGTTCAGCACGGCGAAGCCATCGAGCGGCGGAAGCGGGATCAGGTTGAACAGGAATAGCGTGGCATTGATCAGGATGAACATGTAGACGAAGTCGAGCACGTTTTGCGACGCGCCCTGCAGCAGGCCCAGGCGATACGCGAGCGCCATCAGGGTTGCCATCAACAGGTTGCTGACCGGACCGGCGGCCGAGACGAGCGCGTGGCCGACGCGCGGCCCGTACCGCAAGTGATAAGGATTCACCGGCACCGGTTTCGCCCAGCCGAAATGTGCGACCAGCAGGAGGATCGATCCGAGCGGGTCGAGATGCTTGAGCGGGTTAAGCGTCAGGCGACCCTGCTGCTTGGCCGTGTTGTCTCCCAGCCGGTAGGCCACGAAGGCATGCGCGAGCTCATGAATAGGGAACCCGACCAGCAGGATCACGAGCAGTGCCGCGAGGGTCGGGAGATCGAGTCCTAAGACGTTTGACAAGGGGTGCTCCGTTCACGTACTTCGGGCGGATTATAGCATACGGTCCGACGCCCACCAAGGCATCTTCATTCCGTTTCGCGTGTGTGTTATGATGATTGCTCCCTATGGCACGCAGCATCGTCGATCTAAGCACCCTTCCATGGCGTTTCGGCCAGGTCGCCCGCCAGGGCTTTTCGCACGCGGCCGAGCGACGACCGGCGCGCGGTCGCCAACTGGGAACCCGCGTCAGTCCCCGGCGACGTGCGAGCGGATCTGCTGGCGACGGGATATCTGCGCGGCCTGGATACACCGGAGGATCTTCCGCGGTCAGGCTGGGTGGACAGCGTCGACTGGTGGTATCGGGTCGATATCGATCCGGTCGAACCGGGAACCACGGTGGTTCTCGAAGCCGACGGGATCGACTACCTCAGCAGCGTGTGGCTGGATGGAGAGTTTCTGGCCGCGCACCAGGGCATGTTTGCGCGGCAGGCACTCGTGCTCCCGCCGCCGCATGGAGGCGCCCGGGAAGCACGAGCTGGCGGTGCGGATTTGGGGCGCGGGTGCGCTGCCGCGCCTCCCCAACCCTCCGCTGCGCCGGGGCCTGCGCCGGCTGATCTGCGGCCTGGGTGTCGTCGACGAATACTTCCCCGATCGCCTCGCCACCCCCAAAGCGCAATACAGCTTCGGGTGGGACTTCGCGCCGCGCGTGCTGAGCACGGGCATCTGGGACGGCATCCGCCTGGTCCACTGCCGGGGCGCCTATCTTTCCGACGTGCAGGTGCTTGCCGAGCCGCTGAGCGAGGGCGACCCGACCCCTGTCCGCTGGACCGTGCGGCTTACGACCCGGCGATTCGAGGAGCAGCGGCTCACTGCGCGGGTCGAGCTGCGCACGCTCGAAGGTGAACGGATCCCGCTGGCGCGCGATACCTTCGCGTTGGGCGAGGGCAATGCGGCGGACCTGGTCTTTGATTCGCCGCGACTGGCCCGCTGGTGGCCGTGGGACCAGGGTGAGCCGGCCCTCTACCGCCTTTCAGTTCGACTGTTCGACGAGCGCGGGCCGGCCGACGAGGCGGAGACGGTGGTCGGGCGTGCGCACGGTGGGCCGCGAGCGCTTCAAGAACGGGCAGCCCTGGCGTTTCACGGTCAACGGCCGCTCGGTCTTCCTGCGCGGGGCGAACTGGGTGCCCGCCGACATCCTGCCCGGCCGGGTGGCCGAGAATGACTATGCCGGCCTGATCGGGCAGGCGCGGGCCGGGGGGGTCAACTTCCTGCGGGTGTGGGGCGGCGGCATCCGCGAGAAGCCCGCGTTCTGGGAGCTGTGCAACCGGCAGGGCATCCTGGTCATGCAGGAGTTCCCCCTCGCTTGCACGTTCCTCGATCACTACCCGCGCGATCCGGGCTACCTCTCCGTGCTCGAGTCTGAGGCGCAAGGCATCGTCCGCGGCTTGCGCAACCACCCAAGTCTGATCGCCTGGTGCGGGGGCAACGAGATCAGCCCGCAACGTGAGCGGCTTCCTCTGCGTACTATTGAGCGGGTGCTGGCGCGCGAAGACCCCGGCCGGCCCTGGATTCCGGCTTCTCCGTCGACAGGGCGACATCCACAACTGGGACGTGTGGCATGGCGGCGCGCCCTGGCAGTCGTTGGCGCGGGTTCGCGCCCCGTTCATGAGCGAGTTCGGCGTGCAGGCGCTGCCCCATGCCGACACCATCGCCGAGATGTTTCCGTCGGGCCCGCCCACGCGGCTGGACGATGCCGGGTGGGCCGCGCGCAAGCTGCAGGCCGACAAGCTGCGTCACTACTGTGGGCCCTTGCCCGAAGAGGACCTGGTAGCCACGATTGAGGCTACTCAGAGGACGCAGGCCGCGGCTCTGCAGGCGGGGATCGAGGCGTGCCGGCTCCGCCGCGAGGGCTCGGGCAGCCCGCGCCCATGCGGCGGGCGTGGCCTTCTGGCAGTTCAATGAGCCGTGGCCCGCGGTCTCCTGGTCCCTGGTCGACCGGCGCGGCCGGCCAAAGGCGGCCTACAGTATGCTCATGCGCAGCTACCAACCCCTGCTCGTGGCGGCCGTGTTCGAGCGGCGGGCATGGCGGGCGGGCGACCGGTTCGACGCCGAGATCTGGGTGGTGAACGACGGGGCGGAAGAAGCAGCAGAGGGCGAAGTCGAGGCGCTGTTGGACGGGCGCAGCGTCTGCCCACGCAGCCGCGTCGCGGCGCCTCCCGCGTCTGCCCGGCAGGTTGGGGCATTCGGCGTGCAGTTGGCGGGGCCCCCGGCCACCCTCGCGTTGGCGTGGCGGGCAGGCGGTGCGGTTCTTGCCGCCAACGAGTATGACCTGCAGGTCTACTTGCCGCCGCCGCAGCCCTGATGGGTTGGCTGATGCGCCGCGCCGGCGAACTGCTGCTGCAAATTGGTTGACACATCGGGGTCGTTTCGGATATCCTCGCAAGCAGATAAAAATGCGGATAGTCGTCAACGGCTGGTTCTGGGACCGGATGACCGCCGGCAGCGGGCAGTACCTGGCCGCGCTCGGCAGCCGTCTTGCCGCGCGCCGGCTCGGCGCACGAGTTCATTCTGGCGCTGCCGGCGGCGCACGAAGGAGCCGGCGACGCTCGCTCGAGGGTGGCGCACCGTGCGGCGCGGGACGCCGTTCGACGCGGCTGCAGCGCAGAACCTGGCCAAGCTGTGGTTCGAGCAGGTCACGTTTCCCGAGCTTGTGCCGCCGTCTGGGGGCGGACGTGGGTTTCGTGCCCTACTGGGGCTCGCCCTGGGCGCGGCCCTGCCCGATGGTCGTCACGGTGCACGACCTGATCCCGCTGCTGCTGCCGCTGTACCGGGGCGGAAGGCTGCAGCGGATGTACACCGCGTCTCGTCGGCGCGTACGGCTCGGCGGGCCGCGGCGGTCGTGACGGATTCAGAGGCCAGCCGCCGGGACATCGTGGCCCATCTCCGCGTGCCGGCAGAACGCGTGCATGCGGTCTATCTGGCGGCGGGCCGGCTGCGAGCTGGGCGCGGACGCCGGACGAGCGCGGCCTTCGCGGCGCGCTTGAACCTGCCCGGCGGGCCGTTTTTGCTGTACCTGGGCGGCTTTGACGCACGCAAGAATGTGCTGCGGACGCATCGAAGGCTATGCGAAGCTGGCTCGAGCGGCGTGGCCGCCGAGGGGGCCGAAGCGCCGGCTTCTGGTCGATTGCGGGCCGGCTGCCCGCGGTCGACTCGGACTTTGCGCCGGATCCGCGGCCGGTGGTCCGCTCGGCTCGGGCGTGGCGGACCGTGTTCATTTTGCCGGCTGGGTGGACGAGGCAGACAAGGCCGCGCTGTACCGGCATGGCAGCAGGCGTCCTGTTTCGTCAGCGAGTATGAGGGGTTTGGCCTGCCGGTGCTGGAAGCGATGGCCTGCGACCGGGAAAAGAGATCCACGAGACCTGGTAGGTTCAAGCAACCAGGTCACCAGCTGCGAGATTGGGGAGTCCTGGTGACTGAACCGTGCGAAGACTGAATCGCGCGGGCCCACAACATCCTGACGCGCACGTTCAGCCTGCGGCGCGACCAGAACCTGCTGATTTTCGCCGACGTCGCGTCGCTGGAAGTGGTGGAAGTGGTGGCGCGGGTGGCGCGCGAGCTCGGCATCAACGACGACCGCGTTTTTCGTGCCCGCGGGTGCTCCAGCTCGAGATGGGGCCTAACGAAAGCCTGCCGCTGCCTGCCGAGGCCGCGGTGCGTGAAGCCGACGCGATCCTGAGCTGCCTGTCCGACCAGCCAGAACACCTGCACTATCGGATGCGCGTGCTGCACGCCAGCTGGGGCCGGCGGGCGCAGGCTCGGCCCACGCGCCCGGCATGACGCTCGAGATCGCTGCAGCACGCATCGACACCGACTACGCGGCGATCAGCCGAGCAGGCCCAGCTGCTGAGCCTCGCGCTGATCCTGGGCAAGCGGGTCGAGATCGTCACGACGGACAGCCAGCGCCGCGAGCACCGGCTGAACGTGCGGGTCGGCGGCTGGGACTATCCGCCCGGCATCAACGACGGGACGATTCGCGAGGGCGCGTGGAGCAACCTGCCGCCCGGCGAAGTCTACATCGTGCCGCGCGATGGGGACGGCCAGATCGTCGTCAACGGCTCGATTCCCGGCAAGGTGCTGGGGCCGGCGGAGGAGCTGATCCTGACTTTCCGCGAGGGCCGGTTGGTCGACGTGGAGCCGGAGGATGTGCCCGCCGCGCGTCATCTGCACGAGACGCAGATCGCCTACGCGGAGCGCCGCGGCGACACCAACTGGTCGAACCTGGCCGAGGTCGGCTTCGGGCTGAATCCCGCGGTGCAAGACCTGACCGGCCTGGGCGATCGTGGACGAGAAGAAGGCGCACACGGTTCATGTCGCGGTTGGGCACAGCGCCGGGCTGGGCGGCGACGTAGATTCGGTCATCCACTGCGACATGATCGCCAAGAAGCCGACTGTCTACGTCAACGGCCGGCTCGATCATGAAGCGGGGCGACTGGCGCATCAACGAGGCGGACTGGCGGCTGGATCACCGCACGGTGACGGTGCCGGTCGGCTGGTGGGAAAGCATGGGGCAGATTGGCGCGGAGCGGCGCCGCGCACCGAGCGTGAGTCGGGCCGGCTGACATGCGTGTGGAATGCGGGCCGGGGCCGGTGGGACAGCGCGCCGGTTGGCGTGGAGCAGACGGCGCGCCTGGCCGCTCGCGGTGTACGACCTGCTGCCCGAGAACGGCGTCCCGGTGGGCAAGGCGCGCGTGGTCGCGCTGGCCGAGCAGGCCGGGCATCCCGTGCGAAGCGCTGCCGCGGCCTGTTCTGGATCATGCTTCAGTTCGACCTGGTCCGGATGTCGCGGCGCGGTGCCGAGCCAATGCCGACGTAGACCGGAGACGTCGAAGAACGAGGGGTCGTGGATAGCTGGGGAGAGCATCATGACCGCAGTCAAGACCCCGTGGCGTCAATCGATGCCGGATTTCCTCCAGTTTCTGGATGGAACGCTGGGACACAAGGTCAAGCTCCACAAGGAAGTGCTCGGCTATGACCTGTATCTCGTCGATCTTTCGGACTGGAAGCTGCGCTTCTCCGACCGCACGCCCTTGATCATCGTCAAGGAAGCGCGATCTGGCGTCGATGAGTGCCCGCGAGCTCGCGCAGAGCCTCGCCGAGGTGGTCCGCGGCCAGTCGCTGGCAGAGCGCAACCCCATCGTCGTCGTGCAGGGACCCGGCAGAGCGAACTCAAGGAGCAGCTGCACGCCGACGTACCAGCCGCTGCTGGTGCTGGACGAGGCGGACGTGCAGGCCGTGCGCGAGTCGCGGCGGCCCTCGGGCGAATTGCTCGACCGGCTCGCGCCGCAGCTCGACCTGTCGCTCCTGACGCCCTACGAGACGAGCAAGCCCGTCACCGGCTCGCGCTTCTTCGGCCGGGAGTTCGAGGTGCGCCGCATCCTGCAGACGCGGCGACAGCAATTTCGCCATTATGGGCATCCGGCGCATCGGCAAGACGTCGCTGATGCGCGAGATCGAGCGCCAGCTGAAGGAGCAGGCGCAGGAGGCCGAGAGCGAAGAGACGCTGGAGCGCATCATCTTTATGGATTGCAGCGCCATCGCGTCGCCCGAACAACTTCATCCAGGAAGTCGTGCGCAAGCTGCGGCCGCAGGAGCTGACGCGGCTGTCGTCCAAGCAGTACCCGATCTTCTTCCCCGATTTCCTCGAGCGGATGGCGCAGCGCTACGGCGGCCCGATCATGTTCTTCCTCGACGAGTTCGACAAGGTGCTTACCTGGCACTACGAGGACGACTCGCTGCTCAACGCGCTGCGGGCGTCGAGCAACCAGGGTCACTCGCGCTATATCGTCGGCGGCTTCCGCGATGTGATGCGTGCGTTCAGCGACCTGGAATCGCCCCTGTACAACTTCGCGCGGCCCATCCGCCTCAAGGAGTTCAGCCGGGAGCAGGCCGCGGCGATGATTCTCGGCCCGCTGGAGAAGTTGGGCGTGCAGTTCGAGCGCCGCAACGACGTGGTCAACCGCATCTTCGACGAGACCGCCGGCCAGCCGAACCTGATCCAGTTCTACTGCAGCATCCTGGTCGAGCGGCTGGACCGCGAGGGCAGCCGGCGCATCGCATCGCTCGCCCGAGAGCCTGTTCGACGTCTACGGCAACGACGATTTCCGCGCGTTCGTGCTCAGCACCTTCATGGATAACACGACGCACCTGGAGAAGGCGATCGTGTTTGCGGTGATGGCGGACCTGGGCGCGGAGCATCCATTCGGCGTCCAGCAGATCGACGGCGCGCTCGAACGTCGCGGGCGTCGAAATCCCGCTGTCCGACCTGGACCTTGCCTGCCGCAACCTGGAGCTTGGCGGGCACCTTCACCTCGCGCGGGCCGATGTTCCGCTTCGCGACGCCGGTTTTCCCGCGCATGCTGAGCGAGAACTACGACGTAGACTACCTGTTCCGCAAAGTGCTGCAAGAGGGCATCTGACAATGAGCGCTAGCATCGAAGCCTGGCGGATCGTTCCCTACGAAGGAGGCGCATCGCCCGTTCAAGAAGGTGCGGGTGCGCGACGAGGCCGCGGGTGCGCGCGGTCGTGCGGCACCTGATGAACGACGAGTGCGTCGCCTTGCTCGGTCCGCCCATGAGCGAGAAGAGCCACCTGCTGCGGGACGTGGCGGAGGCGCTGGAGCAGGGCGGTCGCTTCCGGCCGCTGCATATCGACTTGTGGCGCACACGATCGAACGATGAGGCCGCCTTCTTCACCAGCCTTGCCGAGTCTGCTGGCCGACGAGCTGCGGGACGCCGGCGCCGCGAGTCCCGACGAGCCGGCCGAGCACGCGCGGTTCCAGGGTTATCTCGCCGCTTGCGAATGCGAGCGGCCGCAGCCTTGCGCTGCTGATCGATCACCTGCAGGCGCTGCCGCACGACCTCGTCCACAGCCTGCTGCGTCGCCCTGCGCGCGGCCTACATGGAGCGCGAGGCCGACGCGCCGCACAGCCTGGTCGCGGTGGTCACCGGCGGCATCAACCTCGTCGGTCTGTCCGTCCGGCCCGACCTCGCCGTTCAACATCGCCAAACCCGTGGTCGCGACACCGCTGACCCTCGAACAGAGCCGCGCGCTGGCCGAGGCGACGCTCAAGCGCTGGAGTGCTCGGCATCCGCCAACGGCATGGACCGCTTGCTGAGCCTGGGCGCAGGCGACCGGTACCTGATTCCGCGGCTCTGCGCCGACAGCTCCGAACTGGTCAGCTTGCACCGCCTGCACCGCGTGACGTCGGCCATTGCGGATCGCGCCGGCGCGGGCGCTCGTCGCCCGCGGACGCGGCCGCCGCCCGTTCGCGCCGCCATCCGCATGATCGAGGAAGACCCGGACACGGTGCTGGACGTGCTGCACCTGCTCGACCACGGCTCGCTGCCGCGCTCACGCTCGCGCCAGATGCCGACGCGCACCGGCACGGACCGGCTGCAGCTCTCGGGCGCGGTGGTCCTGGTCGGATGGGTGCTACGGCTTTATGAACGAGGCGTACCGCGAGGCGTTGGCCGCGCACTTCACCACCGACCGGGTCGGGCACATGTTGCGGATTGCCGGGCCGGTGGAGCGAGGCGATCGCCTATCTCGCGCCGCAGCGGGCGCGCGTCGCGCGTCCGCAGCTGCTCGAAGCCATCGTCCAGATCGATCTATGCGAGCTGACTCGTCCGAACAGGCGTATCGGGCTGCTGGCCGACGGCCTGCGGCTCGGCTTCGGCCTGTCGGACATCGGCATCTACTGCGGCGCTGCCGGCCGACTGCTCAGCTCGACCGCGTCTATCCGCCCAAGGACGGCGGCCCGAGGAGCACGTCGACCTGCGCGATCCCGGGTGCGTCGAGGCCCAGACCTTCAACCTGGGCAACTATGCGCTGCGCGGCACCGCGGATGAGGCGCGCCTGGTCGTCGCGCTGGCATCGGCCAGCCGGCCGCTCGGCGTCGTGACGATCGAACGCTATGTGCAGAACCGCGATCCGCACGAGCTGCCCGACGAACTGCCCGACCTGCTGCGTTTCCTGCAGCACGCAGTCCGGGGCGCTGGAAAACGTCATCACTCGGGCTGCCTACCGCGCCATCGGACAGGCCGTGCTGGATGCCAAGGCCATGCAGCCGACCGTGGAGCGGGTGCTCGAGACGGTAGCGGAGGCGCTTGGGCTGCGACTACGGCGCCCTGTATCTGCGGGATGAGACCGCCGCCAGCTGGAGATGGCCGCAGCAGTCGGCAGGGTGGTGACGGAGGAGTGGCAGGCGCAGGCGCGCTTTCCCCTCGACGGCCGACACCCCGCGGTCACCGCGCTGCTGGAGGGGCGGATGTTGACGGCGCGAGGGGGCGAGGACGCAGAGGACCGCGTGCTGCACGACCGTTTCGGCCTGCACCGCTACCTGCGCGTCTTCCTGCCTCTGCTCGCCGGCGGCGAACAGCTCGGCACGCTCGAACTGGGCTACGCGAGCCGGCCGCATGCGCATGTCGGATGAGCTACAAGCGGACGCTGGTCGAGTTCGCCGACCAGGTGGCGATCGCGGTGCATAACATGCTGCTGCTGCGGCGGACGGACGAGGCGCTGGCACGCGCAAGCTGGCCGAGCTTGTCGGTGGGCCGCGAGATTCAGCTCAGCCTGCTGCCGAAGGTCACGCCGACCGTTCCCGGCTGGCAGTTCGCGGCCATGTACGAGGCCGCCCGCACCGTCGGCGGCGACTTCTACGACTTCTGCGAATTGCCGGGTCCGCCCGCATCGGCTGGGCGTCGTCATTGCCGATGTGGCGGACAAGGGCGTGCCGGCCGCGCTGTTCATGGCGGTCAGCCGGACGATCATTCGCAGCGTCGCGCTTCACCGGCCGCGGCCCGGCCGTCTGCCCTGATGCGAGCGAACCAACTGATTCTCGCCGACAGCCAGGCCGACCTGTTCCTGAGCGCGATCTACCTGGTGCTCGAGACCGACAACGGGCGCGGATTTCGTTCAGCAACGCGGGGCACAACCGGCCGCTGCTGGTACCGCGCTGCGGACCGCGCAGCTCACGCGAGCTGACCCAGCGCGGCATCATCCTGGGCGCGTTCGACGAGATCACGCTGCAGGACGACACGGCTGGACCTGGCCGCCGGCGACGTGCTGGTGCTGTACACGGACGGCGTCACGGACGCGCTCAACGCGGACGGGCGAGGAGTTCGGCGAGCAGCGCCTGTTCGACGTGGTGCGGGGCAGCGCCGCACGGCAGCGCGCAGGAGATCCTGTGGGCGATCACGGGCGCGCTGGCGGGCTTCATCGGCGACACGGAGCAGGCGGACGACGTGACCTGCGTCGTGATCAAGAAGGACTAGGCCTTTGTTTGTTGGGGCCCGGATGACCCTCAACACCTGGTTGCATGGGCCGCCTTGCTGTTGGGGGCCGTCGGGCCCCCAACGCCCCCGTGTATAGACCGGGGACATAGTAGACAGTCGTTCGGAGACATGGTAGACGCTAGAATGGGAATAACTGCCACCGGAAGGAGGCTGATATGCCCTGGCGAGAGGCAAATGCCATGTCCTTACGACTTGATTTCGTGACCCGAGCTGGTCACGAAGCTGCTAACGTGCGGGCCCTGTGCCGCGAGTTCGGTATCAGCCCGAACACTGCGTACAAGTGGCTTGTGCGCTACCAGGCGGCGGGGCCCGCGGGGCTGGCCGATCGCTCACGGCGCCCGAACGCAGTCCGAGCCGACACGCCGCCCGGCC
The DNA here is from genome assembly GCA_963810095.1 of uncultured Chloroflexia bacterium. Lineage (GTDB taxonomy): Bacteria > Chloroflexota > Anaerolineae > CG2-30-64-16 > CG2-30-64-16 > JALOOB01. Next base: position 1,478,132 of record CAWEMM010000006.1, read on the forward strand.
GCGAACAGTTGGTGCTGGCGACGCGCCAGGCCCACCCGGCCTGGGGCGGCCGCAAGCTCAAGGCCTACCTGGAGCAGGCCGGCTATGCGGACGTGCCGGCAGCTTCCACCATCACAGCCATTCTGCGCCGGCACGGGGCGCTGGATGACCAGGAGGGCGCTCAGCATCGCGCCTTTCAGCGTTTCGAACGTGAGGCGCCCAACGAGCTGTGGCAGATGGACTTCAAGGGCCATTTTGCGCTCGGGGATGGTACGCGCTGCGACCCCTTGACGGTCCTCGACGACCATGCGCGCTTCCTGTTGGCGCTGGACGCCTGTGCCGACGAGACCCGCCGCACGGTGCAGGCCGCGCTGACCGGCGTCTTCGAGCGCTACGGCTTGCCCGAGCGCATCCTGTGCGATCATGGGCCACCGTGGGGCGCCCCCAATGCCGGCGACGTGTACACGACGTTGAGTGCGTGGCTCTTGCGGCTGGGCATCGGGGTCGTGCACGGGCGGCCCAAGCATCCGCAGACGCAAGGCAAGGACGAGCGATTGCATCGCACGTTGCGGGCCGAGTTGCTGCGCCGGCAGACGTTCGCCGATCTGCCGGCCTGTCAGCCCGCCTTCGATACCTGGCGGCAGATGTATAATGAACAGCGCCCGCATGAGGCGCTAGCCATGCAGGTGCCGGCGGCCCGCTATCGGCCCAGCCCGCGCCCGTGGCCCGCCCGCCTGCCCGCGATCGAGTATCCGGCCAGCGACCGAGTGCGCCGGGTGCAAGATAAGGGCCAGATCAAAGTCGGCGGCCACGAGTTTCGCATCGGCAAAGCCTTCATCGGCTACCCGGTGGGCCTCCGGCCCACGAACCAGGACGGCTGCTATGACGTTTACTTCTGCGCCCAGCGCATTGGCCAAATTCAACTATCCGCCGGGCAACGGATTTAGCTCAGCCTGTGGGTAAGGGGCTGTCCGAAAAGTAATCGGGCGGCCCCTTTTTTGCGTGCTTTTCTCGCGTTCTTTAAGGATTCATGGTTTAATGGGGGCATGAAACGCAAACCTGCTGCCCCCGTCTTCAAGCCCTACACGATGGCTCAGCCGCAGTTGCTGCCGCCGAGCCTGGATGAGTTGATCGAGCCGGACCACCTGGTGCGGGTGGTAAATGCGGCGATCGACCAGTTGGATTTGCGGCCGCTGCTGGCGCAGTACCCCGGCGGCGGGACGTCCAGCTATCATCCGCAGATGCTGCTGAAGGTGTTGGTGTACGCCTATTGCAGCAAGATCTACTCGTCGCGGCGGATTGCGGCGGCGCTGCGGGAGAACATTCACTTCATGTGGTTGAGTGGCGGGAACCGGCCGGACTTTCGCACGATCAACGACTTTCGCGGGCAGCGGATGAAGGGCGTGATCGACGCGGTGTTCGCCGAGGTGCTGCAGTACCTGGTCGAGGCGGGGTACGTGCAGTTGGAGCACTACTTCGTCGACGGGACGAAGATCGCCGCCGATGCGAACCAGCACAAGGTGGTGTGGGCCAAGCGCACGGCGCGTTACCAGCAGCGGGTGCGGGAGCAGATCGCGTGAGTTGCTGCGGCAGATCGAGCAGGTGAATGCTGACGAGCAGGCCGAGTACGGCGATGCCGATCTGGAAGAGCGGGGCCGGCGGTGGGGGTGGCGAGATCGACTCGGACGCAACTCAAGGAGCGCATCGACCAACTCAACCAGCGGCTCCGCGAGCGTCAGCACCCCAAGCCCGAAGCCCAGGCAGCCGAGAAGGCGCTGAAGAAACTGGCGACGGATTGTCTGCCGCGGTTGGAGAAGTACGAGCAGCAGACCGCGACGCTGGCGGGGCGGTCGAGCTATGCCCAGACCGACCCGGACGCCACGTGCATGCGGATGAAGGAAGACCGCGGCGCCGAGCGGCCCTGGCCCAAGCCGGCCTACAACGTGCAGGTGGGCACGGAAGGGCAATTCATCGTCGGGTTCAGCGTGCACGACCAGGCGGGCGACACCGGGTGCCTGATCCCGCATCTGGAGCAGGTGCGCCAGAACACCGGCGGCCGCTTACCGCAGAACGTGGTGGCGGATGCGGGGTACGGCAGCGAAGAGAACTACGCCTATCTGGAACAGCAGCAGGTGGGCAACTACCTCAAGTACAACACCTTCTACCAGGACACGCATCATTACCGCGACCCGGCCGTGCTGCGGGCGCACCAGTTCCGGGCCGAGAACTTCGCCTACGACGCGGCCACCGACACCTTCGTCTGCCCGGCCGGCCAGCGGCTGCACTTCCAGTACACCACCCGCTACACCAGCGACAACGGCTACCTGAGCGACCGCCGCATCTACGAATGCTTCGCGTGTGCCGACTGCCCGCTGCGCAGCCAGTGCACCCGGGCCAAAGGCAACCGCCAGATTCGCATCAGTTTCCGCTTGCTCGCCTACCGCAAGCAAGCCCGCGACAACCTGACCAGCGCCGACAGGTGAGCGCTTACGCGCCGCGCGCTCCGTCGAGGTGGAAACCGTCTTCGGGCATATCAAACAGAATATGGGCTTCCGGAGATTTCACTTACGCGGGCGGGCGAAAGTGAAGACCGAATGGGGGCTCGTGAGCATCGCTCACAACCTGAAGAAGGTGGCGGCCGCATAGGCCGCTTTTTTTCTCCGCTTTCCGCGAGCTCCAACTCATCTCCCGCTGACTCCGAATCGGCACAAGAAAGGGGCTGCCTGGATGTTCTTTCCAGACAGCCCCTTACCCACAGGCCCGACGCGACGACACCATTCTTTAAGGTGTTCAGGTGTCTACGATGTCCCCGAACACCTGTCTACGATGTATTCGGTCCATACACCCCGACGAAGGGCTGCGCCGCTTCGACCCCCTAATTTGCTCGGGCAGCACCGCATCCGCCGTCTAACGCGCACGGCTGCCGGCCGGGACGGGGCCGACAGTGGCAGGCTTGCACGAACCGACGCGATGGAAAATGTACGTCAGGCGGTTTCGCTTTGCATCAAGGGCGGCGGGGGCCCGCGGGACCGGGCCAAAGCGGGAAACCGCCGCCCGTCACAGGCAGGGTGCCGGGCCCACGCAGGACGTCCGACTTGAAGCGCGGGATGATACGGTAGCCCGCGTCGGGCGTCTTCTCGCCCACGGACTGCCCCAGGACGCCCTGCCGCGGCCCACATCTGCCCGATCTGCACGTAGGGGCGGCGCCAGGGCAGGCTCTCGGGGAAGTAGATGCGGATCAGCCCGGCCCTGTCTTTCAAGACCAGGCCGCGCGTCTCGTACTTGACCACCGCACCCACGACCTGCACGAGCCTCCCCTCGTTCGCTTCTGCCAGGTCCGCCGAGGTGACCGGCTGCGGCGCGACAGCCTTGCCTTCGCCCAGCACTGTTAAGTAACCGGCATCGGGGACAGATAACTCGGTTTCTCCGTAGAAGTCGCGGGTCCAGCCCGTGACCCGCACCCGGCTGCCCGGCTTCAGCGTGGGATAGTCGCCTTTGCGCAGGTAGACCTTGATGCCCCCTGTCTCGTCCTGCAAGTAGATCGTCTTCGCAATCAGCCCGGGCGGGAAAGTCACGGTGCCGCTGACGACGGCGCGACTGTCTACCTTCGCCGAGCGGGCCGCCGCGACGGTTTGCGGAACCGGCGGGGGCGTGGCTTGGGGCGGAGCAGGCGCCGCGGGCGCAGGAGGCGGCAGCAGGCGGTTCGGCTGGCCCGGCGTCGCCTCGCAGTCGGACGTCCACCCGCCTACGCCGTCGGTGTTCCGACAGTAACTGCGGTCTGCGCCCGGCCCATGGTCATAGGCGAAGCGGTCTGCCAACGTCCCGTCGCTCCTGGTGAGGGTCACCGAGTCGCGCCAGTCGCTCAGCGAGAGACGGGTCTGGCCGCGGAAGAACAGCATGAAGCTGTGGGGCCAGATCACGGCGCCCGCGGGAATGCGGTAGCTCGCGGCCTCATCGCCGATCTGCCAGCCCTCCAGGGGGACGGCGCTGCCCGTCGGATTATGCAACTCGATCCATTCGTCCGAGAAGTTCGCCGTGCCGTCGCGATCCCAGTCGACCGAGCGCGGGTCAGGGAGGATTTCATTCAGCTTGACCTTCAGCGCATCGGGCGGGAGCGGGGTGGGGGTCGGCGTCTGCGTGGACGTGGGCGAGGCCGTGACGGTGCCGGTGGGAGTGCGCGTTGGCGTGACAGTGCGCGTGGGTGTGGAGGTGCGCGTGGGCGTGACGGTACGCGTGGGTGTGGAGGTGCGGGTGGGCGTCGGCGTGGCGGCGGGATCGCGGGTTGGGGTCGCGGTCGGCGTTGCGGTGGGCACGAGGGTCGTGCGCTCGCCTGGGTTGGGCGCTTGGCGGGTCCAGTCCGCCGCGCTGTCACTGTCCTGGAGGTTCCAGCGGCCTAGTGACTCGCCGGCACGCACTTTCTCGCAGGGCGGCTCGTTAATGCTCGTGTCCGAGCCGTAGCTCATGGCGTCGACGACGGTGGCGTCGGGTGCGAGGAGGCGGACCGCGTCGCCGGTGTTGCTCAGCCCGTTGCCAATGGCGCCCTCGAGGCTGACGAGCAGGCCCGAGAAGCCGGGGAAACTGGCGCGGAACGCGGCTTCTTTGGCGGCAACAACGGCATATTCGCCGGGCAGCAGGCTGAACTCGGGCAGCGCGTCCTGGCCCGTGTTGTCGCCGATGCGCCAGCCCGAGAGCAGGACCGCGTCGCCCGTGGGGTTCACGATCTCGACGAACTCCCAATCGGCATCCGCGCCGTCTTGGATAGGGTCGTACAGCACTTCACTTAGGAGCAGCTTCGGCCAAGCCGCCGGATACGGGAGAGTTGGCGAAGGCGTCGGCGTGGCTGTGCGGGTGGAGGCGGGCGTGCGCGTGACTGTAGGCGTGCGGGTGACCGTGGGACTTGGGCCGGCCGTTCGCGTCGCAGCCGGCGTGCGGGTTGCGCTCGCGGTCCGAGTCGGAGTCCGCGTGAGGGTTGCAGTCCGCGTGATTGCGGTCCGCGTTGGGCTCGCGGTGCGGGTTGGGCTGGGGGTGCGGGTCGGCGTCGGAGTGGGCGTGCTTTCGATCGTCCCGCTCACGCCGGGATTGGGGACCGATTGCCCATACCAGTCTTCTGCCGTGCCGGTGTCCATGTCGCTGGGGATACGCGACAAGGACTCGCCGGCCGCTACCCCGGGGCACGCCGGGTCGAACGCCGTCGTATCTGAGCCATAGCTCATCGCATCTGCCAGCACGCCGTTCGGCGCCACCAGGCTGACGCGGTCGCCCGTGTTGCTCAGGCCGTTGCCGATCGCGTTCTCCAGCGCCGCGAAGCCGGCCGCATAGGAGGGGAAGTTGGCCAGGAAGCCCTCGTGCGAGGCGGCAACCACCAAGTACCCTCGTGGCCCGACGACGGCGCCGGGCAGGACGTCTTCGCCGCCGTTGTCCCTCAGCCGCCAGCCCACCAGCGAGATGGGCTCGTCGCTCGCATTGAACAACTCGACGAATTCATACGAGCTGTCCGTGCCCGCTTGTGGTGGGTCGTAGAATACTTCGGAGATCAGCAGCGCGGCCGGCGGAAGAAGCGCAGTCGGCGTTGGGGTGGACGAAGGCTGCGGGGTGACGGTGGGGGTGGGCGAAGCGGTGGCACTGGCTGCCGGCGTGGGAGAGGTCGTAGGTGAAGTCTCGGGCGTATCAGTCGCCGTCGGGGTCGGGGCACCGGTGGGCGTCGCCGACGGGGTCGGGCTGGGGGTGCGCGTCCATGTGGGCGCAGGCGTGGGGGTCGGCGTCGGGGTCGCGGTCTCCGTCGCCGTGTTGGTGGGGGTTGGTGCAGATAGCGGCGACCACGGGCCGCCCGGCGATGGGAGGCCCGGTGCGAAGTCAGGGGCCGCGTCGCCGTCGTCGCCCGACGAGGGGCGCCCCAGCGACTGTCCCTCGGGCACGTCGGGGCAGGGTGGGTTGAACGCGCTGGCGTCCGAGCCGTAGCTCATCGCGTCGACGATCGTCCCGCCGGCATCGATCAGCGATACTGCGTCGCCCGAGTTGCTCAACCCGTTGCCGATCGGGCCGCCCAACGACACCAGCGCGCCTGCAAAGCCCGGGTTGGCCGCGAGAAAATCCGCCTGGTTCGAGGCGACCACGAGGAACTGGCCGGGCGCAATCGTCACGCTCGGCAGCGCGTCGGTGCTCTGGTTGTCGCGCAGGCTCCAGCCGAGCAAGCTGGCGGGCTGGGCGGTGGGGTTGAACAGTTCGACGAACTCAGCCCCGGGCTCAGGTGCGGCGGGGTCGTACAGCACCTCGGTAATCAGGAGGTGGTTCGCAGTGGTCCCGTGAATGGCGCTTGGGGCCAGAAAGAGGGTCAGGAAGAGCAGGCTGACCAGGGAAGCGACCAGGGCGCGGCGAGGCATGATTTACTCCACCCTTTTCGATGACGGCGGCGGCACGATGGGTGGAAGAGTGAAGCTTCCGGGCGCGATGATACACCCTGCCAAGCATGGAGTGTCAAGTTGCGGCGCGCGCGGGATGAGGGTGGGCAAACAAAAGCGCCGCCCCCAGCCGGGGCGGCGCTCTCAAGTCTCCGTCTGTGTAGGCTACCCTCGTCTCACGTCAGGTAGTCACGCAGCTTCCGGCTGCGGCTCGGGTGGCGAAGCCGGCCCAAAGCCTGGGCCTCGATCTGCCGGATGCGCTCGCGGGTGACGCCGAACTTCTTCCCGACCTCTTCTAAAGTGTACGAGTACCCGTCGACCAGTCCGAAACGCAGCTGCAGGATGCGAACCTCGCGGGGGGTGAGCGACTCGAAGATCTCGTCGATCACCTGGCGCAGCATGGTCTGCGAGGCGGAATCGGTCGGGCTTTCGGCCTCATCGTCTTCGATGAAGTCGCCCAGGTAGCTGTCCTCTTCTTCGCCCACTGGCATTTCGAGCGAGAGCGGCCGCTGCGACACCCGGATAATCTGTTCGACCTTGCGGGGCGGCACGCCTAAGCGCTCGGCGATCTCTTCAGTCGTCGGGTCGCGGCCCAACTCCTGCACGAGCTGCCGGCTGGTGCGGGTCAGGCGGTTGATCTGCTCGTACATGTGAACGGGCACCCGGATGGTGCGGCCCTGGTCGGCGATTGCGCGCGTGACGGCCTGGCGAATCCACCAGGTCGCATAAGTGCTGAACTTGTAGCCCCGCCGGTAATCGAACTTCTTCACCGCTCGAATCAGGCCGATGTTGCCTTCCTGGATCAGATCCAGGAAGGGCACGCCGCGGCCCACGTATTTCTTCGCCACGCTCACCACGAGGCGCGAGTTGGCCTTGATCAGGTGCTCCTGGGCGGCCTGCCCATCCTTGACGGCCGAGAGCAGCTTATCGCGCTCGTCGAAGTCGTCGACGCCCTGAGTGAGCTTCTGCCGGGCCTCGCGGCCGCGTTCCATGCGCTTGGCCAGGCTGACTTCTTCCTCGGCTGTGAGCAGAGGCACCCGGCCGATTTCCTTGAGGTAGAGGCTGATCGAGTCGTCGATGTCGATGAGGTCCAGGTCGATATCGACTTCGGCGGGCTCGCTGCGCTCGTCTTCCGAGCCAGACTCGCTCTCTTCTTCCTCACGGAACGGGCTGACCTCGATCCCCTGCTCGAAAAGGTTCGCGAACAGGTCTTCGAGTTGCTCCATATTTGATTCTGCTTCAGGGAAGGCATTCAGGACGTCGTCGTACGTGACGAACCCCTGTTCGCGGCCGAGCTCAAACAACTGCTCGGCGGCCGCGCGGGATTTCGCCGGCGCCTCGTCCTGTCCTTCCCCGTCGACTTCGGGTTGGAAGTCTTTTTCTTCGTCTAGTGCGCTCATCGGCACACTCCTTCAGCTACGACCAGGGTGCATCTTCTGGCGAAGGGCTGGCCCGGTCGAGTTGTCCTCTCGCCGGAGCCGGGGAACAACTGCGCACCCCGTTCGTGGGGCACTTCAAGGTCAGGGCCGCCACGCTCGTACTCGCACATGTGACGGGCATCGGTCAAGCGCGGCAGGCATTCCAGGCGTGACGCGGGCGGTGAGGCGGCGTCACGCGTTTTCTTTGCTGCCCATTCTAATCACAACGCTTAAATCTTAACGTGGTCTATGTTACTAGTCGTGCGCCATCTGTCCCGGACCGCGCTCGATTGGACTCTTAAAATCGTATATGCCGTCGTCAATAGCCCAGACGGTACGGCAGGTTTGGCAAGTTAACGTAACGCGGGTGGCCGCAAGTTCCAGGCCCTGGCAGCTTGGGCAGCAGAACGGGCTTCCGGCTTGCACCGGGCCCGGCCCCGGCCGGCGCGTGCGCAGGAACACACTCGGGGCGAGTTTCCACGCTGCGCTCAGCTGCTGGATGCCGCCATCCATCGCGGCCAGTGTTTGCGCGGGCACGAGGCGTTTGAGTGCAGGCTGGCGGAAGTGGGACACGGCACGGCCTGCTTCAATTTGAAAGCCGGCGGCTTGCAACTGCTCAGCCATCCAGGCCGGGTGAAAGTCGAAGTTCAGGCGGGCGAACTCATAGGGCTGTGGATCGTACGGCGACCACCGTTGCCGCCGCGCGGCATAGCGGGCGATCGACTTCACGTTGCGTTTGTTAGCGTACTCGACCACGTAGGCGCCCCCCGGCTGCAAGACCCGCGCAATGCCGCGCAGGGCCGCGGGGATATCCGCCAGGTGGTGCAGCACGCGGACGGTGACGGCCGTGTCGCACGCGCCGGGCGCCAAGGGCAAGTGGTAGATGTCGGCTGCGACGTAGATGTACCGGTCCGAGCGCCCGAGATGCTCCTGCGCCTCGCGCAGGCCCGACTTGGCGTAGTCGAGGAGGATGACCTGGTCGTACCCGGTGTACAAATCCGCCAGGCGACCAAAGCTGGCGCCTAGCTCGACGATGCGGCGTCCCCTGCTTGGCAGCAGGTGGCGTAATGCGATCCGCTCGGCCAGGTCCTCGTACTCGCGCCCCTGGCCTTCCCAAAAGCGAGCCCGGTAGCTCGTCCCCTCGTAGTCGCAGATGGCTTGTTCCTGCTCCAAATTGCTCCCGCGCCCCCTAATGTTTCACGTGAAACAGCCCCGGATTCGCCCCGCCGCCGTTTGGACTTCCCATTAATTAAACAACAAAGAGCGGTGGCTAACCCACCGCCCATAAGGACTTGCGCTTCTGCGCCCATCATTATAGCACGTCCTGTCAATGCCTGACGTGCTCTAAATCATAAGCAAGTGTGATAGACGCGCCCGTGTTGCATCACGTGCGCGCGGGATCACTGACGCCTGTTATGCCGGGCTGCCCGGATTACGATGGCGGTAGACGATCCGGCCTTTGGTCAGATCGTACGGCGACAACTCGACGCGCACCCGGTCGCCAAGCAACACGCGGATGTAATACTTCCGCATCTTGCCCGACAAGTATGCCAGAACTTCGGGGCCGTTTTCGAGCTTTACCCGAAAGGTCGTGTTCGGCAGCGCCTCCACAACCTTGCCATCCAGGGTCAGCTTCTCCTCTTGTTTGGCCATGCCTTTTCACCTTCTCAGTTCAGGCCGCCGGGATTAATCCGGCGGCCCAAAACGTTGTGCGGGCGCCAGCCGGGCTGGCGTAGCGTTTAGCGCATGCTCTCGCGACCCTCGCGACGACGTTGCGCCTGCCGCGCCTTCCGGATCGCCTTCTGTTTCTTCAGCCGCCGAAGCTCGCTCGGGGGCGTGAACCAGCGCTTCTTGCGAACGGTCGGCAGGATGCGCTCTTTCATGACCTCCTTGCGGAAGCGCTTGAGCAGCGACTCCTGGGACTCCCCAGCTCGCAGAGACACGGTTGCCATGCAACTCACCTCCTTCCCCGCCAACACTTCCAACGCCGGTCACCTTAACAACGGAACCTCACCTTCCGGTGAGGCCCTTGCTTGCCTGCTGCAGAACCGACCTCGACGGTGCGAGCCGCCAGCCTGTTGCCGGGCTGTAGAGCCGCACGCCGCGTGTTACGCTTCCATCACTCAGGCCATCCGCGCTCCTGTCAGGGACACGTGTAGGATTTTGGGCCGAAGGCAGTATAGTCGAAGGCGCTGCGCCTGTCAAAAATAGTACACAATGTGCTCGCTTCGGATGTGCTCGCTCTGGCGCGAGCAAACTCAGAAGCCGGCCCGTGAAGCCTCGAGGCAGCGGGCGACCGCGCGTGCCTACAATCCTACTCCTTCCGCAAGATCTTCTCCATTGCTTTTCCCTTTGCCAGCTCATCGATCAGCTTGTCGAGGTAGCGAATCTCCTGCATCAAAGGTTCTGAGATATCCTCCACCCGGACGCCACACACGACTCCCTTGATCAATGCCCGAGACGGATTCAGCTGCGGAGCTTCCGCGATGAAGGTCGCGAAGTCTGACTGTTTCAGCAGCTGGGCCTCCAACTCCTCCTGACGATATCCCGTCAGCCAACGAATGATTTCATCGACTTCGGCTTTCGTGCGTCCCTTCTTCTCTGCCTTGGCGACGTAGAGGGGATAAACACGCGCGAAGCTCATCGTATAGATCCGGTGTCCAGTCATGTTACCTATTTAGCGCCTTTCTCTCGCCCCGAATCGAGCGGCCGGCCCTGCCGCAGCCGGCGCACCAGTCGCCGCCACGCACTCTCCGCCCCCTTCACTTCCGGGTCACCCATCTCGCGCGCCGAATAGCGCGCGCCGATGAAAGCCTCCGTCAGTTCGCGCACATCGCCCTCGGTCTCTGGAAACGCTGTGCGGAGATCTTCCTCGTATTCGAGCGGCGTCTTGTGGGGCGGCCGTGCGACCCCTTCTTCGCCGGCCTCCTGCACCGCGCGCAGGTAGTAGCGCCGCACCTGGTCGCGCGGCAGCAGCGGGCCGGCAGGTCCCGCCGGTCCGGGTTGGGGCCGGGGCCCACGCCCTCCGGCTCTTCGCAAGCGCCGCCGCATTCGGGTCACCCGCGCGGCAACGATGACGTTGATGCGCGCCCGCCGCGCCCGCCACCACAGACGCAGGCGGGTCAGCTGTTTGCCCAGCTTGCTTTCCAGCACCCCCGTCGTGCGCAGGAAGTTCAAGAGCAGAAAGGCCGCGACCAGCACGACGACGAGCCACAGGAACGCGTTGCCGACCCACGGCGGCAGGTGCACTGTGGCCTCGGGCGGGGTGGGGAGCACCGGTCGGGGCGCGGCCGACTGATCGGCGGGCTGCTGCGGGGGGACGCCGAACAGCCGGCTGAGCAGGCCGGCAAGGAACGCGATGATCAGCCCCAGGACGAAGCCAACCCCCATCATGACACGGGCGAGCAGCCCAAAGACAAACTCCAGCACGGGCGTCAGCCAACTGGTCTGACCGAGCGGCAGCAGGAGCGCGACCAGTGCGATGAGGCCGATGAACAGCAGGCTTGTGGTGTGCCAGCGCCGGATGAGCGAGGGGGCCAACTCCACGTCCTGGTTGTACCACCGGCCGCGCAGGACTGCGAGCCGGCCCTGGCTCATCAGAAGCAGGCCCGACAGGAAGTAGCAGACCAGGCAGACGACGACCTCGCCGCGCATCCCCAGCCCGCCCAGCGCGACGTGGAAGAGGCCGTTTTCCCCCACCGAGACGTTGAACCGGGTGATCGCCGCACAGGCCACCAGCAGGATGCCCAAGCCGATCCAGCGTGTCGCAAACCGCTGCAGCAGCTCGGTTCGGGTAGTTGGCCGGGCGGCCCGCCACCGGCTCTGGCTGTCGCCCCATTCGTGGCTCTCCCGGGCGGCTACCTCGTCGGGTTGGATCGCCAGCTCGAGGAAGTCCGCTGTCACCGTGGTAGCATAGGACCAGACGAACAGCCAGACGAACGTCGCGAAGATGAAGTTGCCCGTAAAGAAGCTGTCGGGCTGAAGAAACCACCGGGGCAGGTCGGCCAGCCCGGGCAGGCCATCGGCGAAAATCCAGACCAGGACGCGGGCCGCGATGACCAGCAGAAGCATCTCGCCAAAGCGGAAAGCCGAGCCTCGGCGGTCGCGCCAGCCCGGCCGTCCGAGAAGCGTCGTCGATATCACGGCCACCGTCGCAAAAAGCATAGCGATCGGAATGAGGTAGGGCGACCAGGGTCCACCCAGCCCCCAGCGCAGGACGGCGGGTCCCACGGCCAGGCTGCCGGCCAGCAGCGCAATCAGCACCAGCCGGAAGAGGCTGACCTGCCACGCTTCGTCCGCGAAGCTGGCAAACACCCGGCCGCCCGCCGGCGACCGCGTCATGGGCCACCTCGGCCAGACGGCGCGAGCGCGGCGGGTGCGCCGCCCGCCTGTGCCTGCCAGCGGCGCAGCTCGACCTCGTCGGCCACCTGGAAGGCGGCGATGCCCAGGCGCCGGCAGCGTTCCTGAACGATTTGGAATTGCGCGTGCGGTTCGATGGCAATCAGCACGGGGTTCAAACCCGCTCGCCGCAGCCGGTGCAAAGCGCCGCTGATGGCTTCGTCGGCGGTGGGCGTCACCGCGACGACGGTCGTGCCCCATGCCAGGTCCACGGTCGCCTGCGGCAGCCACTCGGCGAGGGGCCGGCTCTCCAACGGTTGCACCCGGGCCAACCACTCCAGCAGCTTCATCAGGTGGCCGCGGCCCGGCTTGGGCGGGATGGCCCAGCACTCGGTCTGCGTCAGTTCGTCGCACCCATTGCTGCCCAGCCCCACGTGCTGCCGCTGCTCGATCAGGTAGTTGGCCAAGGACGCGGCGACGACAATCGCCCACTCGGAGGCGAGATAGCGTAGGTGGCGCGAGTACGCGGGCGTGTAGAGATCGAGGAAAATGGCCGTGGTCAGCGATACGGCCGGTTCGGTCTTCTTGACCTGCAGCCCGCTGGAACGCGCACTGGTCTTCCAGTCAATCGTGCGCACGGGGTCGCCGGGCTGGTAGGGCCGCACGCCGTTTACGCGCGCAGGGTCGGCGAAGATTGGCTGGCGGCTGGCAATCGTGCCGTAGGGTGCGCGCGAGGTTAACGGCGCGGCCGTCATGGGGATCACGCGTGGATACACCACGAGCGTACGGCGCTCGTCCACGGCCCCCTGCACCTCGACGAACCCGAAGAGGTCGCCCGAGGTGACGCGGCCCGGTCCTACCTGGTAGAGCCCTCGCTGGCCGCCGAAGAGATCGTAGTGCAGATCGACCGTTTCCTTTGGCCCGAGCGCCAGCGCGTGGATCAAGCCGCCCGCTCCCGGTCAGCTCCGAGGGCGAAGACTCGTCATAGCGGACCCAAGGCGCTGGCAGCAGGCTCGTGTTCGTGATGCTGACGTGGACGGTCGAGCTTTCGCCCGTAAAAATATGGTCGGTGAAGCGGCGGGTGACATGGAGATGCTTGAGGCTGCGCGCCGACCACCAGCGCGCCAACCCGTAGGAGCCGGCCAGGACGTAGACGAGGTAGAAGATGATGTCCATCCGGAGGACGATGGCCACGACGAGCAGGAGCAGCAGGACGATGGGCAGCTCGGACATGCTAGTCGTCTTCGGCGGCTCCCGCCGGCGCGCCCTCCGGTTCGGCGTTGGCGCCCCTGGCCGCCCGGGCGGGTGGCTCGACGCCGGCAATCACGATCACAAACTCGCCCTTGGGCTTCGAGCGGCGCACGCCGGCCAGCAGCTCGCTGATCGAACCGCGCTCGACCGACTCGTACAGCTTCGTCAGCTCGTGCGCCAGCGCGGCCCGGCGGTCGCCGTACACGGCCAGCGCATCTTCGAGGAAGGACTCGACCCGGTATGGGCTTTCGTAGAAGACCAGGGTGTGTGGGGAGTCAAGGTCGGCGCTCATGAAGCGACGGCGGGGGCCGCCCTTGTGTGGGGCGAAGCCGCGATAGGTGAAGCTGTGGACGGCCAGGCCGGAAAGCACGACGGCCATGACCACCGCCGAAGCGCCCGGCGCCATGCTGACCGGCTGGCCCGCGGCAATCGCCCGCTGCACGATGGTGTAGCCGGGGTCGGAGATGCCCGGCGTCCCGGCCTCGCTCACGATCGCCACCGACTTGCCTTCGGCCAGCAAGCCGATGATCCGCTCGCCCGCCCGGTCTTCGTTGTGCTCCTGGAAGGTCATCTGCGGCTTGACAATGCCGTAGTGCTTTAGCAGGATGCCGGTCTTGCGGGTGTCTTCCGACGCGATCATGTCGACGCTCTTCAGGATCTCGAGCGCCCGCACCGTAATGTCGCCCAGATTGCCGATGGGCGTGGCCACAAGGTACAGCATCTCAGGCCTTCCCCAACTCGAGCGGGATTTGCGTCAACAACTCGTCGACGATGGCCGTTGCCGTCCGGCCGCGCAGCGCACTCTCCGGGTGGACCAGGCACCTGTGCGCAAGCGTGAGCGGCGCCAGCTTTTTTACATCATCCGGCAGCACGTAATCGCGGCCCTGCAGGGACGGCCCACGCCTGGCTCGTCTTGTAAAGCGCGAGCGAGCCGCGCGGACTGGCGCCCAGCAGCAGGTCGGGCTGGGTACGCGTTGCCTGCACAAGCCGGACGATGTAGTCGCGGACGGTCTCGTCGACGTGGACTTCCCACACCCGGCCGCTCAGCTCGGGCAGACGGGCGCCGTCAAACACGGGCTCCACGGCCGCGATGGGATGCTCGCGGCGCAGGTTGAGCAGCATCTGGCTCTCGGCGCTTGCCGGCAGGTAGCCGAGGCGCATCTTGATCAGGAACCGGTCCAACTGGGCTTCAGGGAGTGGGAACGTGCCTTCGTACTCGATCGGATTTTGTGTGGCGAGGACGATGAACGGGCTGGGCAGCGGACGCGTCACGCCGTCGACCGTCACCTGCCGCTCGCCCATGCACTCGAGGAGCGCAGATTGGGTACGGGGCGTGGCCCGGTTCACCTCGTCGGCGAGCAAAATGTTCGAAAAGGCCGGGCCGGGGATGAACTCGAACTTAGCGTTCACCTGGTTGTAAACCGACACGCCGGTCACGTCGTTCGGCAGCAGGTCGGGAGTGCACTGCAGGCGCCGGAAGGTGACGCCCAAGGAAGCGGCGACGGCACGGGCCAGCATCGTCTTGCCGACGCCGGGCACATCCTCGATCAGCACATGCCCTTCGCAGAGCAACGCCGCGAGGATGAGCTGGATCGCCTCCCGCTGGCCGATGATCACCCTCTCGATACTTGCGACAACGCGCTCTGCAAAGTTGACGATGTCATTCACTGGTCTGCTCCTGCAAGTCGGGCATCAGGATATCATAGAAAACTGCCTCTTGACAAAAGAACAAGCGTTCACTATAATGTCTTCAGAACAAACTTTCGCTGCTGGAGACCCAAGGAGAAACAGATGAGCCTTTCTGATCGCCAGGTCCGCATGCTGGCCTTCATTCGATCTTATCTCGAAGAGCATGCCTACCCGCCGACGATCCGGGAGATCGGTAAGGACGTCGGCATCCCTTCCACCTCGGTGGTTAAGTACAACCTCGAGCGTCTGCAGGAAAAGGGATACATCGAGCGCAGCGGCGAGGTGTCGCGCGGTCTGCGGCTGAAGGATGGTCCCACGTTCGGCGGGCACTCTGACGGGGTGGTCGAGATACGCAAGATGGGCGTGATCGCGGCCGGCCAACCGATCGCCGCGTATGGTCAACAGGACGACCCGTATGCGGGCGACACGCTGACGCTGACGACCGACCTCGTGCCGGACCCGAGCCAGGTGTACACCCTGCAGGTCAAGGGCGACTCGATGATCGACGCGTTGGTCAACGACGGCGATTGGGTCGTCATTAAGCACCAGAATACGGCAAAGCCCCATGACATGATCGTGGCGTGGATTCGGGATCGTGAAGAGACGACGCTTAAGTATTACTATCCGGAAGGCGAGCAAGTCCGGCTCCAACCTGCGAACCCGAAGTACGAGCCGATCTACGTGAGCGCGGAGCAGCTCGAGATCCAGGGGAAGGTCATTGCAGTAGTTCGCCAGCTGCCCGACTAGCGCTCGGTAAGGTGCGTCGATGGGCGGCCCTGGGGCGATGCGGCTACCCCGCGCGTTCTATGCGCGGGACAGCGTCACCGTGGCACGGGAGCTCCTGGGCACGCGGCTGGTACGCGTCGTCGATGGCGTCCGGCTGGGCGGCCTGATCTGCGAGGTCGAGGCGTACGGCGGGCCCGACGATCCTGCCTCGCACGCCTACCGGCGCACCGGCCGCAGCGCCATCATGTACGGCCCTCCAGGCTTCGCCTACGTTTACTTCATCTACGGCGCCCACCACTGCTTGAACGCGGTCACCCATCCCGACGGCGTGCCGGGCGCGGTCCTCATCCGCGCCATCATCCCGGACGAAAACCTCGCGCTCATGCGGCTCAGGCGCGCGCTGCCGCCGGCCTCGCCTGCCAATCCGCTGCGCGGGGTGGCAGACGGTCCGGGCAAGCTATGCCGGGCGCTGGGGATCACGCTGGCGGAGAACGGCCTGGACCTGGCCGAGAGCGAGGCGCTGTTTATCGAGGCGGGCGCAGAGGTTCCGGCGAACGAGGTAACGGCAACGCCGCGGGTGGGCGTGGGCGGGGACCCTGAAGCGAAGTTACGCCCCTGGCGCTTTCATTGGCCGGCGGGGCAGCAGCCGGCGCAGCGTCGCGATCTCGGGCGTGCGCAGCACGACGGCGACGAGGAGGAAGACCAGGCCGCCGATCATTAGCCCGCCGACCCCGACCAGGTATTTATTGCCCCCGGCAAACCGGTCTGCCATCCATACCAGCGCCAGCCCCATTGCGGCCGATGCCGCACAGGTTTTCAGCACTGTCTCGCGGAGCCCGCCCCAATCCAGCCCACCGATGAGCTTGGAGAGCAGGACGAAGAGCAGCGTCATCTCGATCATGATCGCGATGGTGTTGGCCAGCGCGAGCCCGCCGTGCAGCAGCCACCCGCGGAGCAGCACGCTCAGCACGACGTTGAGCGCCATGGTGCTGATGCCGACGATGACGGGTGTGCGGGTGTTGTGCAGCGCGTAGAAGGCCCGCGCAAGGATTTCGACGGCCGAGTGGCCGATGAGGCCGATGCTGTAGAAGGTCAGGGCATACGTGGTCAAGGCGGTCGACTGCGGCGTGAACTGGCCGCGCTCGAGCAGCATCCGGACGAGCGGTGCGCCCCACGCCAGGAGCGCCACTGCCGCGGGGATCGCGAGAAAGAGGATGCCGCGCAGCGTGCTGGTGATCGTCCGGCGCAGCTCGTCGCGGCGCCCTTGCGCCTGCAGTGCGGCGAAGGTGGGAAAGGCCGCGGTTGCGACGCCTTGGGCCACGATGCCTTGCGGCAGCAGCATGATCAGCCATGCGTAGTTCAGCGCCGCGATGCTGCCGGTGGCGAGGGACGACGCCAGGAGCGTGTTGACCCAGAAGTTGACCTGCACCGCGGCCAGGCCGATGACCCGGGGGCCCATCAGCCGTGCGACCTCCCGCACCTTTGGGTCGTAAAGGCCAAGCGTCGCCTTGTACTTCGCCCCATACCACCACAACCCCAGCAGCTGCACGTCCAGATGCAGGGCTGCGCCCACCACCACGCCGAGAACCAGGCCGAACACGCCGAGCGTGGGTGCGAGGAACCAGGCGCCCGCGATGATCGAGAGGTTGTATAATACCGGCGCGAGCGCGGGCAGCAGGAAGTGCTGGAAGCTGTTCAGCACGCCCATCACGATCCCGCTGACGCCGAAGATGACCGTGCTGATCAGCATCCAGCGCACGAGCTCGACGGTCAGCGCCTGTTGGGCGAGTGAGAAGCCGGGGGCCAGGACGTTGTGGACCAGCCACGGCGCGGCTATGGCCATGGCGGCTGCGAGGGCGGTCAACACGATGAGCACCAGGTTGGTCACGGCGCTGAAGAGGCGCCAGCCGCCGGTGAGATCGCGCCGAGTCAGGCAGCCGGTGAAGACGGGGATAAACGCAGAGCCAAGTGCGCCACCTGCGACCAATTGAAACAGCAGGTCGGGCACCCGGAAGGCGGCCTGGTAGGCGTCCAGTTCCGCGCTCGTCCCGAAGCGAGCGCCGATAATCATCTCGCGTGCCAGCCCAAGCACGCGGCTGATCATAAATAGTGCCACGACGAGGACTGCCGCGCGGGCAATCTGGCGGGTCGAGCCGGATACGGCGGCCGCGGTGCGTGCTGTCATGGCGGCGATTATAACACCGACCCCAGTTTCTCTTTGATTGCGGTCCGGGCTGACCTGTGACCGCAGCCGGCGACAAGGGAGTAGCAATGGGACGCGAAGATCAAGGCGTCGCAGCCAGCCGCAGCCGCTACCAGGTGGTGCCCCGCACGCTGTGCTTCGTCCGCTACCAGGACGCCACGGGTGGGCCGGGGGAGGTCCTTCTATTGAAGGGTGCGCCGCACAAGCGGATCTGGGCCAATCGCTATAACGGGCTGGGGGGCCATGTGGAGCGTGGGGAGGACATGCTGACCGCGACGCTGCGCGAGGTGCGGGAGGAGGCGGGGCTGGAAGTGCACGCCGCCCGCCTGGTCGGGGTGGTGCACGCGGACGGCGGCGACCCTCAGCTGGGCATCCTATTTTTCATCTTTACGGCCTGGTCGGAAACGAGGGAGGTGGTCTCCTCACCCGAGGGTGCGTTGGAGTGGCACAGGGCGGATGCGCTGCCGGCCGCCGAGATGGCGCCCGACCTTCCGGTAATCCTCCCCCGCCTGCTGGCGCTGCCGGCCGGCGCGCCGCCCTTGTTCCTGTCGTACACGTATGACGAGCATGACCAGCTCGTGATCCGGTTTGCGGAAGAGCCGTAGTCCCTGGCATCGGGGTGGATTGGTTTTCCCTTGTTGGGGGCAGGCTTGCCCCAACGCCCGGCTCGCGGCGTCAGTTTTCCTTTGTTGGGGGCAGGCTTGCCCTCAACGCCCGGCTCGCGGTGCTGGTTTTCTTTTGTTGGGGGCAGGCTTGCCCCAACGCCCGGCTCGCGGTGCCGGTTTTCTTTTGTTGGGGGCAGGCTTGCCCTCAACGCCCGGCTCGCGGTGCGGTTTCTTTTGTTGGGGGCAGGCTTGCCCCCAACGCCCCCGCTTCAGGGGCTTCGCCCCCGAAACCCCCAAAGGCATTCGCTATGTGTGACCTCCGCCCACCAACGCCTGCCGTTCTCCCCCGGCATGGGACTGACAGTCACAGCCTTCCTAAAACCTCTATTCCGTGCGGCGCGAGGCATTAGTGTCCGTGGGGCATGGAGACCTGGGCTGATGCCGCCGACATGTTCGACGGGAGCGTAGCAATTGGGGGTCAAGGGGGTGAAACCCCCTGGCGGGGGCAAGCTTGCCCCCGCCAGAAGAACTCACCTAGAACTTCGCGATCGACAGCAGCTCGCTCAGCGCCATGTTGACCTCGTGCGGGTTCTCCATGGGGCTCATGTGCCCCGCGTGCATGATCAGCACCGATCGCGCCTCCGGGATTTGCTTCGCCATGGTCACCGCGATTTCCGGCGGCGTGATGACGTCGTGCTCGCCGGCCACGACGATCGCGGGGGCCGTGATCCCCGCTAACGTGGCGGTCTCGTCCGCTCGCTCGCGCATCGCAGCCAGGGCTGCAATCATGCCTGCGGCCGGTTGGCGCAGCATGATCTCGCGCACCGCGCCCACCAGGCGCTCCGCGGCCAGGTTCTCCGGCGTGAGCATGCGCGGCAGCATTTCCTCGGCAAGCACTTGGACCCCGCGCTCGCGCACCCGCTCGATGGTCGCGGTCCGGCCGTCGCGTACCTCAGGCGTATCCGCACTCGCCCGCGTGTCAACCAGCGCCAACCCTGCCACCCGCTCGGGGTGCCTGCGCCAGAAGGCCAGCGTCACATAACCACCCATGCTTAGCCCGGCGACGACGGCCTTGCGCACGCCCAGGGTGTCCAACAGCTCGGCCAGGTCGTCGGCGTGCTGTTCCATGGAGTAGGGCGGGGGCGGAACGTCGGACCGGCCATGTCCACGCAGGTCAGGCGCGATGACGCGCGCCCTGTCCGCCAATCCTTCAAGTTGAGCGTCCCACATGCCGCTGTCCAGCGGAAACCCGTGTACGAGCAAGAGCGCCGGCCGGTTCTCCTGGCCGTTGGCCTGATAAGCCACCCGTACGCCGCCGATCACTGCCTCCATTGTCCCCTCCCTTGAGCGTGTGACACCTGGGACGAGTATATCACGCTCCGCACCGGCCTGGCGCGTGGTCGCGCTCGCTATCATCGTAACATTCTAAGAATTCTCAAAGACACAAAAGATGAGGAGGGGTGCTATAGTGTCGCGCGGGAGTGTGGAATTGCAACGCTTCTTGTCAGGAGCATTGGCGCAGAGAATGAACGCTCAGGGGAGAAACTGGTGCGTGAAACGTGTCTGAAAGAACGTTAACTTTTTTGGGTGACAAACTTCATGGCGCTTTCATCATCGACCGTTATGCTCTGCGCAACCTTACGTTGTTATTGACGTAGTGAAGTTTGGAACCAGGCCAGGCGGGCCATCGTCTACGGATCATTAGCAGAAGCATTGAAGGAGCCGACCATGGACATCCCACTGTTGATTGCAATTCTGGCGTTGCTGACCTGGACCCTACTCCCCCAACTGGACCGCTATGCAGACGCGGAATACACGGTCGAGGGCAAGCCTTCGCGGCTCCAGCGCCTGGCGCGGTGGATCAACAACTGAACGAGTCCGGGTGGGCTGCCTCGGGGCATCCGACCCGCAGCTAAATTGAAGCCTGTATGAGGGAGGGGACGGCGCGCCGTCCCCTCTTTTCGTTGTCAAAGCTGCGCGGCGTCATTGCCGCCCTCCTGCTACGGTCGTATCGTGAGAGCACACTCGCGGCCCAGATGGTCCGGTGTCGATCCCCCCATCTGCGTCCTATTCGTTTCTCAAAGTGGAGAATCTATGCGTGAATTCATCGACGGCGCCACCGCCATCGCGCGGGGCGCCCTGGATGCCGGCGTAACTTTCTTCGCCGGCTATCCTATCTCCCCCGCCACACCCATCCTGCTTCACATGGTCCGCGAACTGCCCAAGGTGGGCGGCGTCGCCATCCAGGGCGAAGACGAAATCGCCTCCATCAGCATGTGCGTTGCCGCCGCGATGACCGGCGCCCGCGCCTTGACCGCTACGTCTGGCCCCGGCCTGTCGCTTTACAGCGAGACCATCGGACTGTCGATCATGGGCGAGGTCCCGCTCGTCATCGTGGACGTGCAGCGGATGGGGCCGGCCACGGGCGGCGCGACGACGCCTGGCCAGGGCGACGTGCAGTTCGCCCGCTGGGGCAACTCGGGCGGCTATCCGATCGTTGCGCTGGCCCCCGGCAGCGTGTACGAGTGCTACAGCCTGACCCGCACCGCTTTCGACCTGGCCGAGCGGTTCCGCTGCCCCGTGTTCATACTGACCGACAAGGAACTGTTCCAGGCGTTGACGACGGTCGACGTGGACGGCTACGAGGCGCCGGCGGTGCGCGAGCGGGTAATTGCAGGCGTGCTTGCTGGGGGCACATCCGGCCTGCGCTCTGAAGAAACGTACATCCCCTACAGGATCGCATCCCCCGACGCCGTTCCCGAATACGCACCCATAGGCGGCCCACACATCGTCCGCTTCACCGGTTCGACGCACGACGAGCACGGTTTCTTGACCAAGGACCCGGCGAAGGTCGGCAGGCTGAACGAGCACCTGCGTCGCAAGATCGACGATCACGCGGCCGAGCTTGACATGGCACGAGCTGCGCCGGTGGGCGGCGCGACGACCGCCTTCATTTCCTACGGGGTGACCACCGCCGCGATGGATGAGGCGCGCGAGCCGCGCGCACCGCCGGAACGCCCGTCTCCACCCTAGCGGTGCAGAGCCTGTGGCCGGTGCCCGAGCGGTCGATCGTCGACATCGTTCAACCCATGGGCGCCCAGGTCCCCGTCCGCCGGGTCGTCGTGGCCGAGATGAACACCGGCGACTTCCGTCGAGAGGTGGAGCGGGTGGTCTACCGCTGGGCCGCGACCGAGCGTGTCGTGCCGCCCGAGATCGTGGGGATCAACCGCATCGACGGGGAGCTGATTACCCCGGCTCAGTTCCTGGACCAGGTCTTGGGAGGGACGCGATGATCCACACCCACCTGCCGCTGCACACCTATCGCAACGAGCGCGATTATCCCTTCTGCCCCGGCTGTGGGCATTCGCTCATTCTCAACCACCTGAACGCCGCGTTCGTCAAGCTGGGCCTCGACCCACATCGCATTGCGCTGGTGACCGACATCGGCTGCCAGGGGTTGGGCGACCAATACTTCGCGGTCAACGCGTTCCACGGCCTCCACGGGCGCAGCCTCGCGTACGCCACGGGCATCAAGCTCGCCGACCCGGACCTGAAGGTCTTCGTGTTGATTGGCGACGGCGGCACCGGGATCGGCGGCGCGCACCTGCTTAATGCGGCCCGGCGCAACGTGGGCATGACGGTGCTGGTGATGAACAATTTCAACTTCGGCATGACCGGCGGCGAGCACAGCGTGACCACCCCGCCGGGCGGCGTCACCGTGACGACGCGCCAAGGCAACCTGGAGCGGCCGCTGGACATCTGTAGCACGGTCGCGGTCAACGGCGCTGGCTACGTTTGGCGGGGGACGGCATTCGATCGGGAGCTGCCCGACGTGATCGTCGAGGCTGCGCAGAGCGAGTGCTTCGCCCTGCTCGACATTTGGGAGCTGTGCACCGCCTACTACGTTCCTAATAACGATTTCTCGCGTAAGTCGCTGCTGGAGATGCGGGAAGGGCTGGGGATGAGCGCCGGGCTGCTGCACCGGGAGGACCGGCCGGAGTACGCCCGGGCGGTCCGTGCAGCCGGCGAAAGCCTGCGCGGCAAACCCGTTCTGCCGGCCAATGCCCTGCCCACGCTGTTTGCGGCCCAACTCGACAGGGAGTTTCGGCTGGTGGTAGCGGGGTCGGCCGGGGGCAAGGTGCGTTCCGCCGCGCGTGTGGTCGGCGAGGCCGCGATTTTGTCTGGCCTGTGGGCTGCGCAGCAGGACGATTACCCGGTGACCGTTCAGACGGGCCACAGCATCAGCGAGCTCATCTTCAGCCCGCGGCCGATTCAGTTCACCGGCGTGACCCGGCCCGACGCCTTGATCCTGGCGACCGAAGACGGCCGGAGGGCCAGCGCCCGTTATCTGAAGGCGCTTACGCCCGAAAGTTGGCTTTTCACCACGCCGGAGTTCGCCAACCTGGACACGCCGGCCCGCAAGGTGGTGCTGGATTTGGATGCGTTGGGGATCAAGGGGGGAAAGAAGAACCTGGCCTGGCTGTTGACTATCGCGGCGCTTGCGCACCTGGGCCTGTTCCCGCTCGCGGCATGCGAGGAAGCCGCCCGACGGGGTCAGCGGGCCGAGGTGGCGGAGGAGATGATCGCGGGGGCCCGCCACTTCGCGGTGCCGGGCAACTGAGCGCCTGATGCCTAATGACTATTTGGCGGGGGCGCTCTTGCCCCCGCCGCCCCCGACCAAGGGCTACGCCCCTTGGAACCCCAAAAGCCACGCTGCGGGTACCGGTTCGCCCGGCTAAGTCACGGTATGGGCGGATGAGGCAGGGGCGGCAGGAGCCATCTGCGTATTCATCGTGTTTGCGTCTACACCTCGGCGTCGTTCCATACCCCCTCGACAACCTCCACCTCTACCCCGAGGCTCGCGGCCAGCAGCCCGACGTTCCTGCGCGCATCCCACACCTCGATTTGCGCGTCGCCGTCGCACTGGGCCTCGATTTGCACCCAGCCCTGCGCCTTGTCAAAGTGGCACCGGACGTCGCGCACCGTCTGCCGGCGCCCGCGCTCCAGATACTCGCAGATTCTCAGCATCCCCGACAGGACGTCGAGCACGTGGTCGTCGCCGGCCTCCAGCAGCGACTCGCACTCGCGCGTCTTCGGCGTGCCGCGGTTCCGGTGATAGCGCGTCATCAACGCAATGAGCACCTTCTCTCGGGGGGTGTAGCCGGGCAGCAGGCTGTTCTGGACGATGTAACTGGAGTGGAGGTGATGGTTGCCGTAGCCGATTTCGACGCCGATGTCGTGCAGCATGGCGGCCGCCCACAGCAGCTCACGGCAGGCGGGATCCAGCCCATGGATCTCGGCCAGGTCATCGAAGAGGCGGAGCGCGAGGAACGCGACGTGGTGCGTATGGGCCGTGTCCTGGCCGAAGTTGCGCGCCAGGTTCAGTGCGCTGAATGCGCGCAGATCGTCGATCACGGGCCGGCCCTGCCCCGCCAGAAACTCGCTCGTAAAACAGGCCCTCGCGCAACCCCTGGCGGCTGACCGTGATCGCGTCAAAGCCGCTGTGCTCGAGCAGCAGGCTGTAGACCAGCGCGCCCGCATGGATGATGTCGGCCCGGTCCGGGTGCAGCCCGCCCAGCTTGGCGCGTTCCTCCGCAGTCAGGCGCCAAAGCCGGTCGCCCAATTCCTGCACGTCGCTGCCCGCCAGCACGTAATGGTCCACCGAGTCCAGCGGGTAACCGTCCTCGCTCTGCGCCATGCTTGCCAGGTTGCGGATCGTGCCGCCGATGGCGACCAACTCCGCGCCGTCGCGCACCTTGAACCAGTCGAACTGCTCGGCCAGCATGTCTCTGACCCGCTGCGTCAGCTTTCTGACCGCCCCCGGCTTCGCCGCGTCGAACCCCAGATACGTCTCCGCGACGTGGAGCGCGCCCAACTGGACACTCGCCGCCCGGCCCGGCGTCTTGTCCTGGACCTCCACCACCTGTACGCTGCCGCCGCCCATGTCGACCACGAAGCCGTTCGTCAGGCCGATCCCGTTGATCGCGCCGAGCGCGCCGTAATAGCCTTCTTCTTCGCCCGCAAGCAGCCGGAGTGAGATCCCGGCGTCGTTCTGGACGCGCGCAGAGGAACGAGTCGCGGTTTGTGGCGTCGCGCACCGCGCTCGGTGCCCACGGCGATCAAATCGTCGACACCCACTGCATCGCAGAGCACCCGGTACATCTTGAGGGCGTGCAGCGACCGGTCGATGGCTGCGGCCCGCAGGACCTGCGTCGCGCCCATCCCCTCGCGCAGGCGGACGACCTCCCGTACTTCGTCCACGAGCCTGAAACGCATCCCGGGCTCGTGCTCGTAGATCACGAGGCGGCTGGTGTTCGAGCCCAGGTCAATGACGCCTGTCCGGTGGGTCATCCTGCCTCCTCCCGACAACAAAGGCAGTCACACTGCGCCACGGCACAGCTTGTCCGGTCAGCTGCCCGCGATAGAGCGTCTCGACGGTGGCCAGTTCTTCCCCAGAGAGCGACTCCGCCAGACGCTGCCGGTATGAGGGCCGGCCGCCGTCCGCGCGTTCGCCAGGGGCCGCCGTGCCAAACCAGCGGTCCAGCGCCGCAGGCTGTATGCGGGTTTCAAGCTCGGTCTCCACGGCTTCGACCGTCACGTCGGCGAAACCCGCCCATTCGAGCACTGCCGCCAGCGCACCCTCGTCCCAGTTCACCGACGGATCGGCCGGGTCCTGGTAGATCGCCTCTTCTGCGGCACGCAGCTTCTCAGCCAGGGCCGGCCCCAATCGTGCCCCGTCGATCAGCGCATACAAACGTTGGCTGCGCCTGGCCAGCACCTCCGCCAGGCTGATCCTGCCGCCGGGACGGGCCAGTGACGCGAGGACCTGCGCCGCGCCGGCAAGGTGCGCCGGCAGGTCGCCGTAAGCCGCCCGCTCCTCGGCCACCATCTCGAGGCTGACCGCGGTCATTCCCTTCTGCGGCGCCAGCGCGTTCCGCCCGAGTATCGCGTCGAAGCGCAGGTCGCCCTCCCCGCGCAGGTCGAGCAGCTCGCGCACGTCACGCAGCGTACCTTGCAGGATCACCGGGCGTTCCATCGGCCCCAGCCGGTTCGCGGACTCGCGCAGGGCTTCCGCCTCCCGCACCGACGCGGCCACCGCCCACACCCCGCCCTCGGGTGCGCGGCGCACCGCCTCCCAGGTCAGCAGCCCAGTCCCCGCGTTCAAATCCAGGACGATGCTGTGCCGCTGCAGCTTGGCCGCCCCCACCAGGCGGTCGCGCAGCGCGCTGAGCCGCTCGCCCGCGCCGCTGACCGCCCGGGCCAGCCACCGGTCGCGCTCGACGCCGGCTTTGTCGCCCGTATAGGTGAGCACTTCTGTCGCGCCGAACCCCTCCGCGCCCTCGAGCATGGCTGCCAGTTGCGCCTCCCGGCGCCGCTCGACCTCGGCCTTGATCGCCTGCTCATACCCGACTTCGCCTGGCTGGTAAAAGACCCGGCCCTGCAGCGCCTCGGGCAGGTACTGCTGCGCCACCCAGTGATCGCGATACGCGTGCGGGTACAGGTAGCCCTCGCCGTGGCCGAAGCCTTCCGCATCCCGGTTCGCATCGCGCAAGTGGCTGGGCACCTCGGCCTCGCGCTCCTTCTCGACCACGCCGATCGCATCGAAGAAGGCAAAGGCAGAATTGCTCTTGGGCGCGGTGGCGAGGTAGAGTGCGGCTTCGGCCAGGTGGAACCGCCCCTCGGGCAGGCCGACGTAGTCGTACGCCTGGGCACACGCCATCACGGTCCGGATTGCGTTAGGGTCGGCCAGCCCCACGTCCTCGCCCGCAAAGACGATCATGCGGCGGAAGATGAAGCGCGGGTCCTCGCCTGCGTACACCATGCGCGCCATCCAGTACATCGCCGCGTCCGGGTCTGATCCTCGCAGGCTCTTGATGAACGCGCTGATCGTGTCGTAATGAACGTCACCCTCTTTGTCGTACAGCACCGCCCGGCGCTGGATGCTCTCCTCCGCGACTGCCAGGTCGATGCGGACCACGCCCTCTTCGTTCGGCGGCGTGGTCTCCACGGCCAACTCCAACGCGTTGAGCACCCCCCGGGCGTCGCCGTTCGCCACGTTGACCAGGTGAGCGAGCGCGGCGTCGTCGAGCTGCACGTTGAGCTTGCCGTAACCGCGTTCGGGGTCGGCCAGCGCCTGGCGGGCGACCGCGAACAGGTTCGCCTCGGTCAGGGGCTTAAGCTGGAAGATGCGCGAGCGGCTGACGAGTGCCTTGTTGACCTCGAAATAGGGGTTTTCAGTCGTCGCGCCGACGAGGATGACGGTGCCGTTCTCGACCCAGGGCAGCAGCGCGTCCTGCTGGGCCTTGTTGAACCGGTGGACCTCGTCCACGAAGAGGATCGTGCGCTGGCCGAACTGCCCCCTGCGCTCCTGCGCCTCGGCAATCGCCTGCCGGATGTCGGCGACGCCGGCCAGTACGGCGTTAATCGCGATGAAGTGCCCGCGGGTCGTGTTGGCAATGACGCGAGCCAGTGTCGTCTTGCCCGTGCCCGGCGGGCCGTAGAAGATCACCGAGCTCAACTGGTCGGCCTGGATGGCCCGGCGCAGCAGCCGGCCTGGCCCGACGATGTGCTCCTGGCCGATGAACTCGTCGAGCGTCCGCGGCCGCATCCGTGCGGCCAGCGGCGCGTCCTTCTCGGCCAGCTCGTTCCGCCGCAGCGCGAACAGATCGCTTGATGGTGACTTCGTGGGCATGCGAGGATTGTAGCATAGCCGGGGGCCTGCGCAACGAGGACCCGGCCGGATTACAGGAACTCGATGTAGCCCTCCGTGCCATTCACGCGAATCCGCTCTCCATCCTTGATCCGTTTCGTCGCATTCTCCACGCCAATAACCGCCGGCAAGCCGTATTCACGCGCGATCACCGCACCGTGCGTCATCAATCCGCCCACTTCGGTCACCAGCCCCGCGGCAGACACGAACAAGGGCGTCCAGCTCGGGTCCGTGAACGTAGTCACCAGGATGTCGCCGTCAGCCAGTTCGGCCTCCGCCATATTCAGGATGACCCGTGCGCGGCCTTCGACCACGCCGGAAGAAACCGCGAGGCCGAGGAGCGCTCCGGGGGGTGCCCCTTCCCGTCCATACGCCCCCGCGACGATCTCCCCGTCCGACGTGATCACCCGCGGCGGCGTCAGCTTCGCGTATCGCTCGTATTCGCGCTTGCGGCCAGGAATGCGCGCGTAATCCAGGCGCTGCGTACGCACCGCCTCATGCAGCTCCTCGAACGTGAGGTAGTAGATATCCTTCGCTTGGTGAATGAGACCGGCCCGCACGAGTCGCTCCGCTTCTTTCAGCAGCGCCTGTTTGTAGACGAAGTAGCGGCTGACCATAACGTATTTCGGATACTCACGATGACCGATCAGGTTCCGGAACAGGTCGATCATCCGTTTTGTCTCTCGAGCCTTTCGCGCGCCGCCAGGCAGTTGCCTCAATCGCTCGAGCAGCTCCTGCTCCTTCGCCATGGCCGCCTGTCGCCCTTGATCAAATCTCCGCTCGCCGGCGCCGGGCTCGAAGTTCCTGACGTTGTTGAGGATTGTGGGCACGAGCGTCGACGGGCGCTCGCTCCAGCGCGTGCGCGTGATATCGATTTCCCCCGCACAGCGCATGCCGTACCTGTCAAGGAAGGCAGCGAAGGCATTCTGAACTTCCCGGCCGCCCTCAAACCGGATTAGCCCATCCAGGAAGTCATCGTTTTCCACGTGGCGCAAGTAATCGACGATCTGCTGATGAGGCCGGATCACATCCGCGAGATCCAAGAGCGCCAGGCCCATTTCCGACGTGATATTATTGGGCGCCGAACGGGCAAGCGTGTCTGCCGCATTCTTTTCGCCCAGCCACTTCATCATCCTTCGGTTGAGCCATGACGAGGCATACATCGCCACCAGCACGACTTCCATGCCTGCTGCGTACAGGGTCTGCTTCAATTGGAGTACATCTTCGGCGATGAAATCGAGCAGCTCGACCCCCGTCTTCCTTTCGATGGCTTGTTTCAGAACTTCGATCGACGCTTGGCTGCTCCGAACCACGTCTGAGATGATGGCCGGCTGGTTCTCGAATCTGGCCAGATAACGCCAAGACATGGTCTGCTTGCGGTAAATCAGGCTCTGAACCTGCTTACCGTCCGGTGACGGCGTGATATAGTTCTTGCGCTTTGTGATGGTTATGAGCGCGTCTCGTATCAGCGGATCGGATTGACCCAGGGCATTGATGACCGTCCTGCCACGATCGGCCGAGGCCAGGTGACGCGTCACGTCGACAAACAGCCTTCCGCCGGCAGTTCGCATCAGCGCGGGGGTCGTTAGCAAGTAGAAAGACAATCCCAAAGGCCTTATCGGGTCGGTCATCATTTGCTGATGCCCCACCGATACATACACGTGGTTTTCTCGATCGTCCGCCTCGGGGATGGGGTACAAAGTCGTGATCGGCCGGCTCTGGACGATATAGAATACATCGCCGGCCAGGCACCATTCGATGTCCTGGGGCCGGCCGAAATGGTCTTCGATCCGCCTGCCGAGGCGCTCGAGTTCCACGATCTGCGCGTCTGTCAGGGTCGGCCGGTTCTCCTTCTCGGGCGGAAGTGCTTCTTCCTGCGTCCCACCCTCTGCCTGCGCGGTCAGCACCATCTTCTTCGTGGCGATTGTCCTTGCAATCACCCGGCCGTCACGGACTTTGTAGTTGTCGGCGTTGACGCGGCCTGCAACCAGGGCCTCGCCCAAGCCCCAGCTCGCATCGATCGATGACACCTTCCGATTGGACGTGACGGGATCGGCAGTGAATAGGACCCCCGCCACTTGCGGGAAGACCATCTTCTGCACGAGGACGGCCGGCTGCACTTCGCGGTGATCGAAGCCGTTTAGTAGGCGGTAAGTGACCGCCCTCTCGGTGAACAGCGAGGCCCAGCACCGGCTGATGTGCCGCAGGATGGCCTCTTGACCGGCGATGTTCAAATACGTGTCCTGCTGGCCGGCAAAGGAGGCCGCCGGCAAATCCTCGGCCGTCGCGCTCGACCGCACCGCATAGGCGTCGTGCGCGCCCAGGCGGGCGAGGTAGTGACCGACCTCGGCGCTGATCTCCTCCGGGATGCCCGCCCCTGCGATGACCGCGCGGATCTCGGCGCTGAGCATAGCGATCGTTTCGCGGTCTTCCAGGCTGCACCGCGCCAACTGATCGAGCAGGGCACCCATGGCCGGTGTTTCGGCCATAGTTCTCGCAAAGGCTGCGGTCGTGACACAAAAGCCGGGGGGCACGCGAATCCCCGCCATCCTGCTCAGTTCCCCCAGGGCCGCGCCTTTGCCGCCCACCGCCTGCAGCTGCGTCCTATCCAGGTCCTCAAAGCCCAGCACGTACAAGTTCATGTGGTCTACCTCTGTGCCTTAAGCTTATCACCTGCGTCAAGGTGCGCGTGTCGGTGCGCCCTGGCCCCGGCTTGCTGCCGCGTCAGCCCTGCCCGCCCACGGGCAACGATAGACCGGGTTTCTGCTGCAGCAGAAACCCGGTCTATTCTCCTGCGTATCGCCGCGTCTTTGTCTTTCGGTTATACTCTCGGCATGACCGACCAACGTCCGCCCACCGACACCCGCGCCGACCGCCGCCGTCTCGACCGCAACCTGGCCTGGGCCGTGGTGATCTTCCTGGTCGGGGTAGGGGGCCTGTTCATCGCACTGACCTACGGGCGCACGGCCGTCTTCCTGGGCGTGAGCTGCCTTGCCGCCGGCGCCGCCATCTTCGGCCTGCTCTGGCTGATCCTCACCCTCATGGAGCGCTGGGCGAACAGGTAGACCTCTTGCCCTATTGCGAGTTCACCCGCCCACCAGCTTCACCTTGTACCCCATCAGCCGCAGCTTCTCGGCCACCTTGTCGCGCTGATCCCCTTGGATCTCGATCTCGCCTTCCTTGATCGTTCCACCTGTGCCGCACGCGATCTTCAGCGTCGCCAGCAGTTCCTTGAACGTTGCGGTATTGTGCTGCAGCCCGTAGACGACCGTGACGGTCTTGCCGGCCCGGCCTTTCCGGTCGCGCTTCACGTAAGCCGTCTGCTGCTTGGGCGCCAGGTCGACCGTCTGGCAGATACAAGGCGCGGAGCCGCAGCGCGGGCACTGCTTGACCGGCTCGGGATCGGTTGAATAGACGATACGCGGAGACATGGGCTGGGACCTCTTATTGTGCGTGGGGCGTTCTATGGTACAATGAAGACATAATCGCCGGCACTCGAATTGTGCCCACAGTGTATCACAAAGGGGAGGTTACCCTGGAAGGTCTCGAACTAGCGCACGCAATCGTTGGGAAGCTGGAAGAACACCAGGCTTCAGACATCGTCTTGATGGACCTGCGCGAGATTACGCCCCTGGCCGATTATTTCGTCATCTGCTCGACCGACTCGGAGCGCCAGGCTCGCACGCTGCAGGAAATGCTGCTGGAAGAAATGAAGAAGGACCTCAAGGTGCGGCCCTTGTCAAGCGAGGGTGAAGCTGCATCAGGATGGACCTTGATCGACTACAACTGGGTCGTCGTCCACATTTTCTCGCAGCGACATGCGCGCCTATTACCGGCTTGAAGAGCTGTGGAAGGCCGCGCCCGTCGTGCTCAAAATCCAATAACGGTTGGGGTGAGGCGCCCGCAAGCGGGCGCCTCACCCTCGTCATGCTACTCGAAAATCCACTCGTCGACCGCGCGACCGTAATCCCAAAGCTCCTCGGGCTTGAACCACAGCGCGATCTCCGTCGCCGCGCTCTCGGGCCCGTCCGACCCATGCACCAGGTTGCGTCCCATCTCGAGGCTGAAATCCGCCCGGATCGTGCCGGGTGCGGCCTTCGCCGGATTCGTCGCGCCCATCGTCGACCGCGCGACGTCGATAGCATTCGTGCCTTCCAGCACCATCGCCACCACCGGGCCGCTCGTGATGTACTTGATCAGACCCTCGAAGAACCCCTTGCCGACGTGCGCGGCATAATGTTGATGTGCAAACTCAGCGGTCACATGCACCATTTTCAGCGCCACGATCTTCAGCCCGCGGCGCTCGAAACGATTGACGATTTCCCCTACCAGCCCGCGCTGCACGGCATCGGGCTTCAACATGACAAAGGTGCGCTCCACAGACCCTCTCCTGATTGTGATTGTTACTCGACGGGGACCATGATAGCACGTTGGTGACGGGGGGGACAAAAGGAGCGGGCACCTAGATTCGGTGCACCGTGCGCAGGGTTGCGATCAGCCGTTCGAGCGAGGGTTCGGCCCACTTCGACGGCCCGATCGGATCGCCGCCCGGCTTGGCGTCCCCCAGCAGCGCTCGGCATGTGTCTGCTACGCCGAGCGACAGCACCTGGAGGTCGTACCCGCCTTCCAGCAGCACCACGAGCCGCCCGCCGCACAGTCGTTCCGCCAGCGCCACCACCTCTCGGGCCAGCCGCCAGTATCCCCCCAGCGACAGGTGCAGTCCGGCCAGCGGGTCGCGCCAGTGCGCGTCGTAGCCGGCCGAGACGAGGATGAGGTCAGGCCCGAACCGTTCCGCTACGGGCGTGACGATCTCGCGAAACAGCCTCTCGAACCCCTGGTCGCCCACCCCGACCGGCAGCGGCATGTTGACCGTATAACCCGTCCCGGCGCCCGTCCCGATCTCGCGCACGTCGCCTGTCCCGGGGTAGTGGGGATACTGGTGGGTAGACACGAACAGCACATCCGGCGACTCGTAGAAGATGTCCTGCGTGCCGTTGCCGTGGTGGACGTCCCAATCGAAGATGAGGATACGCTGAAGCCCGAGGTCGTCGAGCCCGACCTGCGCGGCCACTGCAATATTGTTGAAGATGCAAAAGCCCATGCCCCGACCGCGTACGGCATGATGCCCGGGTGGGCGGAGCAGGCCGATGCCGTTGCGGATTTCTCCCCGCAGCACCTTGCGCGTCAGCTCCGCCGCGCCGCCCGCGGCCAGGAGCGCTGCGTCGTAAGTTGCGCCGACGAGGTAGGTGTCCGAGTCCAGGTAGCCGCCTCCGCGCCGGGAAATGACGGCTACCTGGCGAATGTAGGCGGGGTCGTGCACCCGGCCCAGCAGCTCCAGGTCGACGGGACGGGGTGTGATCGAGGTCAGCCGTTCCCACAGCGCCGCGCGGCTGAGCTCGGCCGTGATGCTTTCCAGCCGCGCCGGTCCCTCCGGGTGGCCCGGGATGCCGTGCTCAAAAAAGAGCGGGTGGTGAACGACGCCTGTCACGCTTGACGCCCGTCGTGCTTGACGCGCGTCACGGCTCAGGACTGAAGTACCACATCCACTTGCTGCCCCGCATCTCCTTGATGATGTGCCCGGTGGTCAGCACGCCCAGGGCCCGCAGCCCGACATCGCCGTGCTCGCTGACGACAAGGTGGCTGATGCACCGTTCCATCATGATCCGGATCGCTTCCTGCAAGGTCATTTCGGGCGGGATGGCGATCACTTTCCCGCTCATTACGTCGCGCGCTTTCAGACCCTTGTGATCCTGCCCGTAGAATGCCAGCAGGTCGATCTGGCTGATCGTGCCCAGCGCTTCTTCGTCCGGCCCGGTGACGACCAGGACCTGGACGTTCGTATCCGCCATGATGCGGATGACTTCGTCAAGCGGCGTACTGGGTTTGCACCCGATGACGCCTCGGTGCATGACGCTGCCGACGTGGGCGACTTCGACGGTGCTCGAGGCGAGGCGTTCCGACACCATTGTCCACCTCCTTTGGCCTGCTGACGCTCGCTAAGGCAGGCCACGCGCGTATCTTAGCACCGCAGCAATGGCCTGTAAAGAGGTTTTGTCCGATGGCAGGCTAATCAAAGGCCAACTCAGAACCGGTGTTGACATGTCCGCTATAATTGGGCCGTCTGCAAAGGACGCTGGAGGGGATGTGAGCGAGGAACAACAGGCGCCCCGGTATGATCCGCCGCCGGGACTGGTAGCCCTGGGAACCGAGGTTGAGGTGGAATTGGTCGGGCGCGACGGCGACGTCGAGCGGCTGGTATTCGACATTGTCCCCGAGCAGGCTGCGGACTTCGAGGCGGGCTTTCTGGCGATCACCACGCCGCTCGCCCGCGCGATCGTCGGCAGGTCGGCCGGCGTCGAGGTCCCCTACCGCATGGGCGACGTCGTGCGGGTGCGTATCGTGTCGGTCCGGCGCAGCGAGCGGCGGGCCGAGCACGGCGCGGCCGCGGAGCGTGACGCTGCGACGCGCGACGCGGTGCAGCGTGCCAAGACCGACGAGACGATCCAGCTCGCCCTGACCTTCAGCAGCAAATGGGGCGACTACGATCCGGAGCCGCTCGAACGGGATGCGTCCCTTTCGGACGATGGGGATGCGAACGACCCGGGTGAGGATAGTGGATGAGCGTCGATGTTCGCCGGCTGGAGAGCCCTGAGACCGCGCGCCAGGCGGTCGAGCTCCAGCATGCCGTCTGGGGAGGCGACGAAGTGCCCGCCCACGTGCTTCTCACCGCCGAGCATAATGGCGGATTATGTGCCGGCGCGTTCGTCGACGGCGTCCTGGCCGGTTTTGTGTGGGGCTTCCTGGGTTTCGACGATCGGGTGCACCCACCCCGGCTCAAGCACTGTTCGCATCAACTGGGCGTCCACCCGGCCTACCGCAACCTCGGGCTCGGTTTCCTGCTCAAGTGTTTTCAATGGGAATGCGTTCGGGACCAGGGGCTCGAGCTGATTACCTGGACGTACGATCCTCTGCTTGCGGCCAATGCGCATCTCAATATCGCCCGGCTGGGCGCGGTGTGCAACACGTATCGCCGCGACGAATACGGCAACCTGGACGACGATTTGAACGCGGGCCTGCCCACCGACCGCTTCCAGGTCGATCTGTGGGTTGCTGCGCCGCGGGTGTGTGCTGCGATGGAGGGACAGGGGCCCGAGCCGCCTCCCACTGCCGCGGGCCGTTGGCTGAACCCACCCGGTCGTGATGGGGCCGTGCGGCCGCCTGCCCCGTACGAGATCGCTGCGATCGCCCAATCGGCCGGCCCGGTGGCGCTCGCCATCCCACCTGATTTCCAAGTCTTGCGGGAAGCTGACCCCGGTCAAGCTGCGGCGTGGCGGTTCGCGACCCGCGACGCGTTCGAGGTCCTTTTCGCCCGCGGCTACGCCGTTACGCATTTCGTACGCGGTCCGGGTTTCGGTCACTACGTGCTGCAGCCGGCTGAAGTGCCCGGCACCTCGAAGGTGTCCAGCACTTGAAGGTGGCCTGCACTTGAAGGAGAACACGATGCGCATCGATCAAATCGCCCTGCACCACCTGCGGATGCCGCTTGTCGCGCCGTTCGAGACTTCATTTGGCCGCGTCACCGACCGTGAGTGCATCCTCATTCTTGTCCACTCGGAGGGGCTGACAGGTTACGGGGAGTGCGTGGCCGACCGTGACCCCGGCTACGCCTACGAAACTGCCGGCACGGCCTGGCACATCCTTACCGAGTTCCTCTGCCCCGCCATCCTGGGCAAAGACATTGCCGGCCCGGCCGACTACCGCCTCGCAACTGCCGGCGTGCGCGGGCACCCCATGGCCAAGGCCGGGCTTGAAATGGCGTTGTGGGATCTCATGGGGAAGCGCGAGGGCCGTTCGCTGCGCGAGCTGCTGGGCGGCGTGTGCGAGCGGGTGGATGTGGGCGTCTCGGTCGGGCTGCAGGCCTCGCCCGCGGCGCTGGTGGAGACCGTCGGCCGCTACCTCGAGCAAGGGTATGGCCGGATCAAGATCAAAATCAAGCCGGGCCGGGATGTCGGGGACGCGGCTGCGGTGCGGGCGGCTTTCCCACAGATCCGCCTGCAGGTCGACGCCAACTCGGCCTATACGCTGGAGACGGCCGGCGCGCTGCTGCCGCTCGACGATCTGGACCTCCTCTTGATCGAGCAACCGCTGTCGGAGGACGATATTTGGGACCACCGGCAGTTGCAGGGCCGCCTGCGCACACCGATCTGCCTCGACGAAAGCATCCTCACTGCCCGCCATGCCCGGCAAGCCATCGAGATGAAAGCCTGCCGGGTGATCAACATTAAGGCGGGCCGGGTCGGCGGGCTGACCGAGGCAGTCGCGGTACACGATACCTGCCTCGAGCGGGGCATCCCCGTGTGGTGCGGCGGGATGCTGGAAACCGGGGTGGGACGGGCGGCGAATCTGGCGCTCGCCAGCCTGTCCAACTTTGTCCTGCCCGGCGACATCTCCGCGTCGGACCGCTATTACCGGCAGGACATCACGCACGAGCGTTTCACGCTCAACCACGACAGCACGATCGACGTGCCGCAGGGCGCCGGGCTGGGCGTGACGCTGGACGAGGCCGCGATGGAGGCTTTCACCCTGCGCAGTTGGGCCACAGGCTCGCACCGGTGATGTTGAGGCGCCGGGCGGCTTGACTGCCTCAGGCCGGCGTACGTTTCAGCCACACGCCGACCGGTTCCGCGCTCGCTTGCGAGGCGCTCGATCACCTCGACGGCGGTCGCTACGCCGTCTTCGCTGCGGATGGCCCGGCCGATCTCGGCCGCGCACTGCCGGATGCCGCGGGTCCCCGGTCGCTGCCCGGATGGCCGCAGCAAGCCGCTCGCCGGTGAGCTTCTTTATGGGCACCGGCGCGGGCCCGGCTCCCAGCGCGGCAACCCGCCGCCCCCAGAAGGGCTGATCGGCAAAGAACGGGACGATGACGGAAGGAACGCCGGCGGCCAGGCCGGCCGCGGTGGTGCCCGCACCCCCGTGATGCACGACGGCGGCCATCCGTGGAAAGAGCCAGTCGTGCGGCGCCGAGTCGATGCGAAGGATGGTCGGTGGCAGGGACCCGCCGTCGAGATCGCCCCGGCCATCCAAGAGGATCCCACGCTGGCCCGTCGTCGCCAGCGCCTCCACGACCATGCGGGTGACTGCCCCGGCCTCCTTGTCGACGATACTGCCAAACCCCACGTAAACCGGTGGCGGCCCTGCCTCGAGGAATGCCGCGAGGTCGGGCGGCGGCACGTAGGTGGGGTCGGGGTCGGGAAACCAGTAGCCCGTCACATGGAGCCAGGGACCCCAGTCTGGCGGCGGCGGCACGACGTGCCTGCTGTAGCCGTAGATAATCGGCTCGGGCGCGATGTCGAGGGTCGCATACAGCTTCCAGGGCAGGGGCTCGAGCCCGAGGACTTCGACCCGGCACGCGTTGATCGTGGGCAGCATCAGGCGGAAGAAGAGCTGGTTGCTGAGGTGTGCGCTGCTGAAGTTGAGGCGGCCGCGGCCGGGCAGCCAGGCCGGGAATTCCGCGCCGGTGGACGAAACGAACTCGGCCGTGGGCGTGACCGGCTGGAGATAAGCCGGCAGGCAGAGGATCCCTAGTTTTTCTGCAACATGGAACGCGGCAAAGGCCAGCGGGTTGGCCAGCAGGAGATCGCAGCCCGCGCACGCGGCCAGCAACTCGGCCGTGTAGCGCCGGGCAAGGGGGCCAAACTGTCGCTCGGCCCAGCGCGAGAAGCGAATGGGGTCGGCGAGTTTGCGGATGTCCTCCTGGAGCGCCTGCCGCGGGTCGGCAGGCACCGGTGCGAGCTCCAGGCCGCGTTCTTCGACGAACGCCTTGAACAAGGGGTCCGTCGCGATGTTTACGCTGTGCCCCGCACGTTTGAGCCCGAGCCCCAGCGCCAGGTAAGGCTGCACGTCGCCCCGCGTGCCCACCGTCGCAATGGTGATTCGCATCGCCGGCTTCTCCTTCCCGTAAGTTCCAGCCAAACCGGGCAAACGGCGCATGGCGGTATGCTCTGACCAGTCACACAGTTAGGCGAACAGCCTGTCCCAGGGGACCTCCACCTTGGCGTCTTCAGTTACCACCCGGCACAGCATCCGCAGCAGCGGCAGCTCTTCGCGACCGATCTCGCCGTCCTGCTCCCAGCGGGGCAGCGCCTGGGCCATCTGCTTCACGATGTAACTACCTTCGAGCGTTTCGCCCGCCATCTGCAGCACGGCCTCGGTGTAGGTGAGCCCCGCGCCCAGCAGCCGGCCCATGCGGATGGTCCGGCCCCCAACGCAGGTCACATACTGGTCGCCCACGCCCGGCAGCCATGCCACATTCTCGACCCCGCCGCCCAGCAGCCCGACAAGCCGTGCCATCTCCCGGGCGCTCGCGCCGAACAGCGCTGCAGCGACGTTGTGCATCGCCGCGCCTGCATCGTCCGGACCACCCG
This sequence comes from uncultured Chloroflexia bacterium, assembly GCA_963810095.1. Lineage (GTDB taxonomy): Bacteria > Chloroflexota > Anaerolineae > CG2-30-64-16 > CG2-30-64-16 > JALOOB01. Next base: position 1,515,873 of record CAWEMM010000006.1, read on the forward strand.
CAAGGTCCAGCATGCCCGTCGCCATGCCCACGGCGAGCGTGTACGCGTTCTTCAGCGCGGCGCAGACCTCGACGCCCATGATATCGGTGGAGGGCCATATATGGTAGTAGGACGTGGCGAAGATGCCGCGCAAGCGCTCGAGAACGGCGCGATCGCGGCCGGTGAAGACGACGCTCGTATGCCGGCGGCCCGCCAACTCGCCCGCGATGCAGGGCCCGGCGATGGCGTTCAGGCTGACTGTGTCTCTCAGCTCAGCCGGCAGCTCGTCGCGCAACAGGTCGGGCAGGATGCGGAGCGTTCCGTCCCGGCCGGCCTCCAAGCCCTTCGTCACCGCGATGATGGTCGCGCTCCCCTTGAGCAGTGGCCCGAGCGTGTGTGCCAGCCACCGCACCCCCAGCGAGTTCACCCCGCTGACGATCAAGTCGGCGCCCTCCAGCGCCCTCGCCAGCTCCTCCACGTAGTACGGCATGATACCGTCGGGCAGGCGCCGCTTCAGCTTCGGATGCCAGCCCCGGTCAAGGCACGACTTGATAATGGGCGCATCGAGGTGCGTGCCCACCAGCCGCACGTCGTGCCCGTTGTCGGCCAGCGGCCACGCCACCGCTGTCCCCATCAGCCCCGCCCCCAGGATGGTGACCTTCGCCATAGATCGTCCTTATCTCAAGAAGACCTGTGTTACCACAAGGGCACGAAGACACAAAGGATCAAAGCACTTGCCTACAAACTTAGCGCGTCTTCGTGTCTTGGTGTCGTTGTGGTTCAGTTCAATTTTTCCCGGCCGCGTCGCCCGCGACCTTGCCCGTGATCCATGCCCACAGGAAATTGTACCCCCCAATGGGCCCGAAGGCATCCAGCATCTCGCCGCACAGGTACAGCCCCGGCGTGACCCGGCTTTCGAGCGTGGCCGGGTTCACCTGATCCAGCGCCACCCCCCCGCCGGTGACCTCTGCGACCCGGTAGCCCTCGTGGCCCGACCAGGGCAGCGCGTAATGGGTCAAGGCCTCCACCAGGCGCGCCCGGTCCTCCCGGCGCAGCTGCGCCAGCCCGGCATCCCGCAGCCCGGTCTCGGCCAGCAGCTGGACCGCGAGCCGCTCGGGCAGATGCCGGCGGAGCACGCCCAGCGCATCGCCCCGTCCCTCCTGGAGCGCCTGCTCCCATTGAGCGGCGCTCAGCTCGCCCCAGGAAACGAACACCGGCGGCCGCGGCCCGCCCACGAAGGTCGAACGCACGGGAACGTGCGAGATGTTCAGGACGGCCGGCCCGCTGTAGCCCTTGTGCGTGAAGAGGAAGCCGCCGCGGTGCGACAGCAGCTCCTTGCCGCCAGGACGCGGGGTGCTGACCGTCGCCGTGAGCGAGATGCCGGCCAGTTCCTTGTGCGCCTCGCTGCTCGTGGTCAGTGGGGTCAGCGCGGGGTAGGTGGGCACGACCGAGTGACCCAGCGCTTGCGCCATGCGCAGGCCTCCGCCGTCGCTGCCCGTCGCCGGCACGGATAGCCCGCCGGTTGCCAGGACGACACGGGAGGCATGCACGGTGGGGTGTCCGTCCAGAGTGACGGTCCACCCGTCGCCGTTTCGCTCCAGGGCGCTGACCCTGGCCTCAAGCCGCAGGTCTACTCTTCGCTCTCGCACCGCGCCGAGCAGCGCGTCGAGGACCGTCCGGGCCTGGTTCGACGCTGGGAAGACTTTGCCGTTCTCCTTCTCGAGCGCCAGGGGCACGTGCAGGTACTTCTCGAAGAAGCGGCACACTTCGACCAGCGACCAGCCCGCAAGGATTTTGCGCAGCGTGTTGGGCGAACCGTCGGTGTGAAAATCACCCTCGGTGGCCCATTGCGGCAGGACGTTGCAGCGCCCGCCGCCGCTGATGAGGATCTTCTGGCCGGGCTTGTCCGTGCTTTCCAACAGCACGACCGGCCGTTGGCGGCCCGACGCCCAGATGGCTGCGGTCAAGCCCGCGGCACCCGCGCCCACAATCACTACCGGTAGTTCGCTCATCGCACCGATCCTCGTCGCTCTCAGATGTCCTGCTGTGGCCGGTCTCGTACGCGAGCGAAGCTCGCGCCCGGGCAACCGCCCCTACGCGCCCCCCAGCCGCCCCAGCGCCCACCTCGCGTGGTCGCGCACGAGCGGCTCGGCGTCTGTCAGCAGCGGGGCCAGGGCCGCGACCAGGCCGGTATCCCCCGAGTTGCCCGCCGCAATGCACGCGTTCCTGACCATCCCGCGCCGCTTCGCACGCAAGACAGGCGTCCCGCGGAACTTTGCGCGGAAACCCGCCTCGTCCAGCGCCAGCAACTCGTCCAGCGCCAGCGCACCGTTCTCCACGTCCGCCTGCAGACCGGGCAGCGTCGCGGGCGGCGCGGCCCGGTTGTAGGGGCACACCTCCTGGCACACGTCGCAGCCGAACACCCAGTTGCCCATCAACGGCCGCATCTCCAGCGGGATCGGCCCGCGGAGTTCGATGGTCAGGTACGAGATGCAGCGCCGGGCGTCGAGCACGTGGTCCGCAGCAAACGCATCGGTCGGACAGGCCCGCAGGCAGCGCGTGCACGTCCCGCAGCCGAAGAACGGCTGCAGGTCGTGCTTCGTCGGCCGCTTGAGCTCGAGGCCCCCTTCGAGCACCTCGGGCACGATCAGCGCGGCGATGAAGGTCCACGAGCCCAAGCCGGGCGTAATCAGCACCGTATTGCGCCCGGTAAAACCCAGTTCGCTCTGCTCGGCGAAATCCCGCTCGAGCAGCGGGACGGAGTCCACGCACGCCTTGCCCGGCGCCTCGCGCCCGCTCTTATCGCGTATGAACGCGTCCAGCTCGAACAGCAGCGCCTTCAGCACGTCGTGATAGTCCCGTGACCACGCGTAGCGCGCGATCCGCCCGTAAGAGGGGTTCTCCCATTGGCTCGGCAGCCCCGCACGTGCGTAGCTTGCCAGCAGGACCACCATCGACCGTGCGTCGGGTGCGAGCCGCTCCGGCTCCAGGCGCAGCGCCGCACGCTCCAGCATGTAGGCCATTTCGCCGTGGTACCCGGCCGTCAGCCAGGCCTCGAACGCCTCGGCCGTAGCAGGCCGGCCCGCCGGTATCGCCGCCGCTGCATCAAACCCAAATGCCAGCGCCCGCGCCAGCACATCATTCGTCAGAGTCACCCCGCGATTATAGTCGCAGCGACGTCATCCGTAAACCGCGCTGCGCGCCGGCGAGCAAGATTTTCGGGGTTTCAAAACCCCGAAGATCTCCCAGGGGCCCGGAACTCAAACCGTTACCCTTTACTTTGCCGTAGCTGGCGCTATAATCTGTCAGATTGTAATTCGGAAAGGTGTGTCATGAACAGGCGACTTACGCCCGCTATGATCGGCCTTCTGGCCGTCCTGATCGCTCTCGTGGCCGTGTTCACCCTGGTGCCCCGCGTACCCATACCGGCCACGGGCGGCTACGCGAATCTGTCCTCGGTCGCGATCACGTTCAGCAGCCTCGTGTTCGGGCCGTTCGTCGGCGCAGTTGCGGGCGGCATTGGCACCGCCATCGCGGACCTGCTCGGCGGCTTCCTGCCTTTTGCGCCACTTAGCCTCATCGCCCACGGCTTGGAAGGGTTCCTGATCGGCCTCCTGGGACGCGGCCAACGCTCGGTGGGCCGCATGATTATCGCCTGGCTCGTGGGCAGCCTGGCGATGATGGCCGTCTACTTCGTCGGCGAGTCATTGTTCTTCACCGGCCCCGCGGCCACGCTCGCGGAGGTCCCGTTTAACGCGTTCCAGGCCTTGCTCGGCGCGATCGTAGGTATCCCGCTCGTTATCGCCATCCGTCACGCTTACCCTGCGGTCGATCGTCTCGGCCGACGGCAGACGTGGACCGAATAGCCCAGCGCGCCGCGCCTGCGCATGTGGGTGCAGCCGTCATACCCCGCCCCATGGTAGAGGTGACCGGCCTGACCTTCGCATACGGCGAGGGTCAGCCGGTCTTTTCTGACTTCTCATGGCGGGTCGGAACCGGCGAGGCGTGGGCCATCATCGGGCCGTCGGGCTGCGGCAAGAGCACGCTGCTTTACCTCATCGCGGGGCTGCGCCAGCCGCAAGCGGGGACGATCCTGGTCGACGGCCACCCGGTGCCGCGCCCCGGGCCAGCACCGGCCTGGTGCTGCAGGACTACGGGCTGCTGCCCTGGGCGACCGTTTGGGAGAACGTTGCGCTGCCGATGCGCCTTGGGCGGTTCTACCGCGGGAAGGGCGACGCCGGCGACGCGGCCCGCCCCTATCCTCGCTCAGACATCACGCCGGACCGTGTCGATTACTGGCTGGAGCGCCTTGGGATTACGGACCAGCGCAAGAAGTATCCGGCCCAGCTCAGCGGGGGCCAGCGCCAGCGGGTCGCCATCGCCCGCAGCCTGCTGCAGCAGCCCAACCTGCTCCTGATGGACGAACCCTTTTCCTCGCTGGACGCGGTGACGCGGGAGGACCTTCAGGCCCTCACCGCCGAGCTCTGCGCGGAAACCAAAGTCACGACGCTGGTGGTGACACACACCATCGAGGAGGCCGTGTTCCTTGGGCGCTGCATCCTGGTACTGAGCCGGCCCCCTAACGTGGGCCCACGGGTGATCGACAATCCCGGCGCGGGCGATCCCGCGTATCGCGTCCGCCCCGAATTCTGGGCGCGGGTGGTCGAGTTCCGCGGCTTGCTCGGGCCGAGCGACGAACCTGCTGCCACTGGGGCCGTCACCGAGGGTGACGCCAACGTCACCGAAGGTGGCGCATGAGCCGCCGTAACCTGCTTCTGGGCACCCTTGGGCTCATCGTGCTCTGGCAGCTGTTGAGCATGGCCCTGAACACTGAAGTGCTGCCCGGCCCGTGGACAACGGCACAGGCCTTCGTCCAGGCAGTGCCCAACGGCTTGCTGCGCCATTTCCTCGTCAGCGGCTACCGGGTGATTGCGGGCATCTTCCTGGCGATGTTGTTCGCGCTGCCGCTCGGGTTGATCCTCGGCCAGAGCCCCAGCCTCAACCGTTTCTTCTCGCCCATCGTCTACATCACCTACCCGATTCCGAAGATCGTCTTTCTCCCCGTCATCCTGCTGCTTTTTGGCATCGGGAACACGAGCAAGATCTTCATCATCTTCATCATCCTGTTCTTCCAGATCCTGGTCGTCGTGCGCGACCAGGCTGCGGCGCTGCGTCCCGAGTTGATCTATTCGGTCCGGTCGCTGGGTGCAGGCCGCCGCGCGCTGTTTCGTTTCGTCTACCTGCCCGCCACCGTGCCCGCCGCGCTGACCGCGCTGCGCGTGAGCATCGGGACGGCCGTTGCGGTGCTGTTCTTCGCCGAGTCGTTTGCGACCACGTCGGGCCTCGGCTACTATATCATCTCGGACAGCTGGCAGCGGCTGGCCTATCCGGAGATGTATGCCGGTGTCGTGGCGCTAAGCCTGCTCGGCCTGCTGCTGTATTTCGTCGTGGATGGCCTGGAGCGCGGGCTCGCACCCTGGATGTTCGTGCGTGACTGAGGGGCGTTCCATGCCGGAGCTGGATCTGAACGACAAAGTCACGAAGACACGAAGGATCCAAAGAGTTTTCGTGTACCTTTGAGACTTCGTGTCTTCGTGGTTAAGAATGCCATTTTCGCCATTGCTTAACTTGCAGGATGACTACCGTGCCCGAACGTGACCCGGTTTTGCCTCCCATCGAGGAGAAGCGCTCATACGTGCGGCAGATGTTTACCGACATCGCGCCGCGCTACGACCTGATGAACCGCCTGATGACCCTGGGTCGTGACCGGGTCTGGCGGCGCACCGTTGTGGAGCTGTGCAACCTGCCCCGGTACGGCCGGCTGCTCGACGTGGCGACCGGCACGGGCGACATCGGCTATGAGGCGCTCAAACAGGACAAGAGCCTCGACGTCGTCGGGGTCGATCTGACACGGGAGATGATGGTGCGCGGCCGCGGCAAGGTGCGTGATGCCCGCGGCAGCACGGTCTCGTTCCCCTTCGCCGAAGCCGACGCGCTGGCCCTCCCCTTCGCCGACAACAGCTTCGACGCTGCAACCTCGGGCTTCATGATGCGCAACGTCGTCGACGTCCACCGGGCCTTCGTCGAGCAGCGGCGGGTGGTCAAACCGGGCGGCCGGGTCGTGTGCCTGGAGATCACGCTGCCGCGGACCCCGGTGTTCGGCCCGCTGTTCCAGCTCTACTTCTTCAAGGTGGTGCCCTTGATCGGGAGCGTCGTCACCGGCCAGCGCTCGGCCTACACCTACCTGCCGCACTCCGCGCTCAAGTTCCCGCAGCCGCCCGAGCTCGCCGCAATCATGCGTGCAGCCGGCCTGCGCGACGTGCAATACCGGCTCGCGATGCCGGGCCTGGGCCGCACCGGCACGGTGGCCGTTCATTGGGGGACAAAATGAGTGGTACGGGAACCAAACGGCTGGTGATTGCCATGACCGGCGCATCGGGGCAGATCTACGGCATCCGACTGCTGCAAGTGCTTAAAGATGCGCCCGAGGTGGAGACCCACCTGGTGATGAGCCAGGCCGCCCGCATTACGACCGCCCAGGAGACGGATTACGACCCGCGTGACGTGGAAGCGCTGGCGAACGTGGTCTACCGCCCCGGCGACATCGGCGCGGCCATCGCCAGTGGTTCGTTCGAGACGGCCGGGATGGTCGTCGCGCCGTGCAGCATCAAGAGCCTGTCCGCCATCGCCAACAGCTTCAACGACGACCTCATTACCCGGGCGGCCGACGTGCAGATGAAGGAGGGCCGGCCGGTGCTGCTGATGGTGCGCGAAACGCCCCTTCACCTCGGTCACCTCGAGCTAATGGCCCACGCAGCCCGCATCGGTTACATCATTTTCCCACCCGTTCCCGCCTTCTACAGCCGTCCCCATACCCTCGACGACCTGGTTAACGGCACGGTCGGCCGGGTGCTGGCCCGCATCGGCATCGACAACGACCTCTATCACCGCTGGCTGGGTATGCAAAAAGAGTCAAAACATATATCTAATAGTTGACAACGGCTCGATTTTCCAGTATATACTATTATAATTCTTGGAGGCGTGGTCTACGCCTGAAAGCCTGCATTTCCTACCCGCAGGCGTCGGGCCGTGTACCACATCCCTGGCTCTAGCCTGGCCGTGCGGAGGTGATCGCCATGGCGACGCGCAGCAACGGAAAATCGAGCCGCAACGGTGCGGGCGGCAGCGGTGGAAGCCGCAATGGGGCTTCGACCGCCCTGCCCCCGGATGCCGATGTCCTTGAGACGCGGGCGGTGAACTCGGACCTGGACGCGGAGTTGGCGGCCCTGCTGGAGGGCGAGGCAAGCGGCGCCGAAACGCCGGCCGTAGCGCCGCCCGCGACTGCGAGCGAGCCGGTGCGTGGCGCCAACGGTGCGGACGACAGCCCGACCGCCGTGACGACTGCGTCGGGTCCCGCGGCCTCGAGCGGCTATCTCTCGACCCTGCCCGACCGGCCGCTACCCGCGACCCGGCGCTTTGGCGCGATTATCCTGGATGCGCCCGTGCGCACGACCGGGGCGGAACTGGCGGCGGGCCTGGGCGATCCACGGGGCACGCCGCCGGGTCCGGGGAAAGAACCCGAGATTGCGGCGCCCCTGCCCGCCGTGGTCATCCGGACGGAAGACCAGAAGTCGAGCGTGATCAAGCGGCTCGACACGATCCGTGATACGGAGTGGCAGCGCAAGTTTCACGCGCAGATCGACCGGCTCTACAAGGAGATTGCGACGGAGTTCAGCACGCCACCCGACGTGGCGCAGAAGATGCTGGAGATGCTGCGCGAGGCGCGGCAGTTGATGATCGACTCGCCGGAGGAATACGGCAACGCGGAATACCGCGTGATGCAGGTGGCGACGTCGGTGGAGCGGCGGCGGCAGAGCCGGCAGCAGGCGAAGTACCTGGGGCCCGGGCTCTTCTTCTACCTCGCGTTCTGGCTCTTCGCCTTCACCGCCGCGCTCATCTTTGCCAGCCAGATTGCCAACCGGGTGCAGCTGCTCGGCCAAATCGCGGAGCCGCAAGTCGCCAATATCCTGCCGATCATCAACACGATGTTGTGGGGCGGCATCGGTGGGGTGGTGGGCGGGCTCTATGCCCTGTGGTATCACATCGCGGACCGCCAGGACTTCGACAAGCACTATGCGATGTGGTACTACGTGCAGCCGCTGATGGGGCTGGTGCTCGGCGCGATCACGTTCCTGATCATTGCGGGCGGCTTCCTGATCGTCCAGGTCAACATCACCGACCCGAATGCGGCGGCCGGCGCCCGGCTGATCCCATACCTGGTGGCGGTGCTCGCAGGGTTCAAGCAGGATTTCGTCTACGACCAGTTGGAGCGAGTGGTGTCCATCTTCGCCCCCGGGCCGGCAAAGGCGGATACGTCGAAGTAGGGCTTCACCAGGGCACAAAGAAACCGGGTTTCTGCCAGAAACCCGGTTTTTTCGTGGTGAGCTATTCGTCCCAGATGACCTCGGTCACCGAATACGCCGGCGCGCAGGTGACGACGAGCACGACGTCTTCGCCCATGTCGGCCCAGAGCTTGTGCCGCTGCTCCGGACGAATCACAATCGTGTCGCCGGGCGCGAGGTCTCGGGTCTCCCCGTCGATACGGATGTGCCCCCGCCCCGACTGCACGTAGTACACCTCGTCGGCCACCGTGTGATGGTGGTCGACGGTCTCCATGCCCGCCGGGTGGATGATGATCGCCAGGCTGTGGCTGGTCAAGCCTGTGGTGCGCCCGGCCAATTCCCGAATCCGCGCGCCGTCCGGCCCTACAAACTCGTTCATATGCCCCCCCTTGAAGAGACCAGGTTTCGCCTCGGCCGAGCCGAGGGTCCAGAAACCTGGTTTCTTATCCTTCCAGAGATCAGGAAGATCAGTTCAATCAGCTGGATCTGCGTCCAATCTATTTTACGACTTCACGCGGTTGATCTCCGCGCCGAGCGCCTTGAGCTTGAGGTCGATGTCCTGGTAGCCCCGGTCGATCTGCCCCACGTTGGCGATGGTGCTCGTGCCCTTGGCCGCCAGCGCCGCAATGAGCAGCGCCATGCCCGCCCGGATGTCGGGGCTCGACAGTTCCTGCCCGTACAGCGTCGACGGCCCCACGATTACGGCCCGGTGCGGGTCGCACAGGATGATCTTCGCGCCCATCCCAATGAGTTTGTCCACGAAATACAGGCGGCTCTCGAACATCTTCTCATGCATGAGCACGGTGCCGCGCGCCTGGGTGGCCACGATGAGCGCGATGCTCATCAGGTCGGCGGGGAACTGGGGCCAGGGCGCATCGTCGATCTTGGGCACCGCGCCGCCCAGGTCCTCCCGGATGCACAGCTCTTGCTCGTCGGCCACGACCAGCGTGTCGCCTTCGATGCGCATCTGCACGCCGAGCCGCTCGCGGAAAGTCCAGTTGATCATGCGCATGTGGTCGGGGATGATGCCGTGAATGCGGATTTCACCCCGGGTGACCGCGCCCAGCCCCAGAAAGCTGCCCACTTCGAGGTAATCGGGCGAAACGGTGAAGTCGCCCGAGCCGAGGTGCTCGACGCCCTGGATGGTGAGCGTGTTGCTGCCCACCCCCCCGATCTTTGCGCCGCAGCAGTTGAGCATGTTGCAGAGGTCTTGCACGTGGGGCTCGCACGCTGCGTTGCGGATGATCGTCTCGCCCTTCGCACACACCGCCGCCATCACCGCATTTTCGGTGCCCGTGACGCTGGCCTCGTCGAGCATAATGTCCGCGCCGTGCAGTCCGCCGTTCGAGGTCATAATGAAGTCTTTGTTGTTGAACTCGCACTTCGCGCCCAGCGCTTCGAGGGCCATGATGTGGGTATCGACCCGGCGCCGCCCGATGCGGTCGCCGCCTGGAATGGGGAGCACGGCCCGGCCGAACCGGCCGAGGAGCGGCCCGGCCAGCAGCATCGAGCCACGAATTTGCTGGAACAGCTCGGGGCGCAGGTGTCCGGCTTCTGCATTCTTCGCATAGAGCCGCACCGTGGTGCCCTGCTGGTTGACGCTGACGCCCATGTCGTTCAGCAGCAGGAGCATGGTCCCCACATCCCCGATGCGCGGCACGTTTCGCAGGACCACTTCGTCCTCGGTCAGCAGCACGGCAGCCAGCAATGGCAGCGCCGCGTTCTTGTTGCCCGCCGGCGTGACGTCGCCGGTCAGCCGGTGCCCACCCTCGATGATGAACGTCTCCATCGCCAGCTCCTTTTGAGATGATCGGGCCGTGGGGGGTGGCCCGAGCTGCGCTCAGGCCGCGGACCCGTAAGGTCTATCGGGCGCGCAGCCGCACCGGCGCCCCCCGGCCCACCCCCAGCCGCTCGGCCGCACTGCCCTCGCGCACAGCGACTTCGGCCAGGCCGCCGCTGCTGATTAGCAGAAGTAATTCGCCGGGCGCCACGGCCGCGTAGGTCTCGCGGGGCCCGGCCACGACGGCGCCGCCAATTTCGCAGGTCCACGCCGCACTTCCGAGCCATTCGCCCGGCACGTCGGTGATCAGGTTGCCGAAATGGTCTACGTGCAGGACGTGCCCGCGAATGTCCCCGTTCCCGTCGCGCGGGCTGTGCTCCACCCGCTCGGCCGGCTGAGTGGCGAGCACCACCGGATCCGAAATCGGGCTCGCCAGCTCCTCGGGCAGCATGCCCGCCGCCAGCCGGGCCGCGACCGGCGCGAAAATGTCGCGGCCGTGAAAGGTTCGGCCGGGCTCGGGCAGCCAGTGCTGCGGCCGGTCGAGCACCCAGGGCTGCGCGGCCGGCTGGTCAAGCACGAACGAGAAGAGTCCATTATCCGGGCCGACAAACGCGGCACGAGGGGTGGTGACGAGCAGGGGCCGCCGGGCGCTGCCCACGCCGGGGTCCACGACGGCCAAGTGTACGGCGCCCGGTGGAAAGTACGGGACGGCGATGCGGAGGGCGTAGGCCGCCGCCTCGATGTCTTGGGGCGGAATATCGTGAGTCAGGTCGACGAGGCGTGCTTCGGGCGCAATACCGAGGATGACCCCTTTCATGATGGCCACGTAGGGATCCCGAAGGCCAAAGTCACTGGTCAGCGTGATGATGGTCATGGGTTAAACAGGATTATACCATTGCGTTTTTGGTTCGTCAATCCCCATTTTCTTGACATAAACCAAACATATGTGCTATCACTGAGCAGTAGATGAACCGGGTCAAGTTTCGAGAAACAGCCAACTTATGGTAAAATGGATCAGATGAAGTCTGAAGCAATCTCCCGGACAGGGATCTTCGATGCCCTGAGCACGGGCCTGGCGCAGGCCGCACGACGGCCTTGGCTGTGGATCGTCCCGATCGTCGTCGACCTGGTTCTTTGGCTGGCCCCGCGGCTGTCCGTCACCGCGCTGACGACGCAACTGCTGAACCGGTGGCGCGAGGTCCTGCCCATGATCTACACGCCCGACCAGATGGCCGCCGCCCGCGAAGGGATTGACTTGCTGCAGACGAGCATGACCGAAATTGCGAAGACGGTCAACCTCGGGACGATGCTGACCGCCGGATGGGTCACCCCGCCCAGCGCGCTGACCCAGGTCCAGGCCACCCGGTACCTTATGATTTCAGACGCCGTGCTGGCGCCGGTGGGGTTCGATCTGGGCGTCAAGTCGTTGGGCGCGGGCCCGTGGCAGTTGGGGGCGGTCGAGATCGGCTCGATGGCCGGGGTGGTGGCGGTCGTGATCCTGCTTTGGCTGATCAGCCAGCTGCTGACCGCGCTGTACTTCCGGATCATTGCGACGAACCTGCCGGCGAAGGCACCGGCGCCCAAGGTGCGCGGGGTGCAGCAGGTCCCGGGCGAGGCCGCACGGCGGGCGACGACCGGGTGGCTGCGGCTGGCCGGCTGTTTCGCCGTGCTCAGCATCTTCGCCTCGGTGGGGGCGTTCATGCTGCGCCTCCCGCTGGTGCTCGTGACCGCGCTGGCGGTATTCTCGGGCAGCGGTGCTGCGAGCCTGCTCTTCGTGCTGGGCGGCGGCATCACGCTGTGGCTGACCATGTGGTATCTGAGCACGCTGTTCTTTGTCGGCGACGCGCTGGCATTCGACCACCTGCCGCTGTGGCCTAGCTTCATGCAGAGCCTTATCCTGGTGCGGGGTAACAGCTTTCGGGTGCTGCTGCTCGCCATCATCGTCAATCTTTTGATGCTTGGCGCGCGGGCCATCTGGGGCTTCGTGGGAAGCAACCCGGCCGGCGCGCTGCTCGCGATCGTCTTGAACGCTTATCTCGCGACCGCCATGACTATTGGCATCTTTGTTTATTATCAGGATCTGCGCCGGGTGTGGCAGTCGGCCGAACTCGCGCGCCAACTGGGCAATAAGTAAACCGTTTTGCCCTGCCTGCCGCTTTGCAGATCAGAGCGGCTTGGCAGGACGGGACGTGGGGACTAGCAGGAGTTATCTCGTGGTCGATCAGGTCAATCGTCCGAATCACTATACGGCAGACGATATCCAGGTTCTCGAAGGGCTGGAGGCCGTGCGCCGCCGCCCGGGCATGTATATTGGCGGCACCGACATCAAGGCGCTGCATCACACCGTCTACGAGGTCGTCGACAACTCGATCGACGAGGCGATGGCCGGCTATTGCGACCGCATTGCCGTGCACATCCACAAGGACGGCAGCGTTACGGTGCAGGACTGGGGCCGCGGCATCCCCGTGGGCATTCACCGGCAGACCGGCAAGTCGGCGCTCGAAACGGTGATGACGAAGCTGCACGCGGGCGGCAAGTTCGGTTCGGGCGCGTACAAGGTGTCGGGCGGCCTCCACGGCGTGGGCGTGTCGGCGGTCAACGCGCTGTCCGACTGGCTCGAGGTCGAGGTGCGCACCGAGGGCAAGGTGTACTCCCAGCGCTACCACCGGGGCATCCCCCAGGAAGACGCAAAGGTCATCGGCCAGGCGGCCGATGGCGAGACCGGGACCCGCACGACCTACATGCCCGATGCGACCATCTTCGAGGAGACCGAGTTCAAGTTCGAGACGCTCGAGCAACGCTTCCGCGAGATGGCGTTCCTGAACCGCGGGCTGACGATCGAGTTCTCAGACGAGCGAACGGACAACGGCGCGCGCTTCATGACCTTCTACTTCGAGGGCGGCGTCCGCTCGTTCGTGCGCTACCTCAACAAGAACCGCGAAGTGCTGCACGAGCCCGTCTACGTCGAGAAGGAAATCGAAGGCAACATGGTCGAGGCCGCGATCCAGTACAACGACGGCTTCAACGAGTCGGTGTTTGCCTTCGCCAACACGATCAACACGCCCGACGGCGGCACGCACCTGACCGGGCTGCGGGCGGCCCTGACGCGCACGATCAACGACTGGGCGCGCAAGCAGAACCTGCTCAAGGAAGCGGACGCCAGCTTCACCGGCGACGACACCCGCGAGGGCATGACCGCCATCATCAGCGTCAAGCTGCCCGACCCGCAGTTCGAGTCGCAGACGAAGGTCAAGCTGCTCAACAACGAAATCCGCAACCAGGTGGAGTCGGCGGTGGCCGAGGCCCTGTCCGAGTGGTTCGAGAAGAATCCCAAAGAGGGCCGCAAGATCGTCGAGAAGTGTATCACCTCCAGCCGGGCACGCGACGCAGCCCGCAAGGCGCGCGACCTGGTGATCCGCAAGAGCGCGCTGGAGAGCCTGACCCTGCCGGGCAAGCTGGCCGACTGCTCGGAGCGCGACCCGGCCAAATGCGAGCTGTACATCGTCGAGGGCGATTCGGCAGGCGGCAGCGCCAAGCAGGGGCGCGATCGCCGTTTCCAGGCGATCCTGCCGCTGCGGGGCAAGATCCTCAACGTCGAAAAGGCCCGCCTCGACAAGTCGCTGGCCAACCGGGAAATCCAGTCGCTGGTGCAAGCGCTGGGCAGCGGCATCGGCGAGGGGACGGACCTGGGGAACCTGCGCTATCACCGCATCCTCATCATGACCGATGCGGACGTCGACGGCAGCCACATCCGGACCTTGCTGCTGACGATGTTCTTCCGCTACATGCCGACGCTGATCGAGAACGGGCACCTGTACATCGCACAGCCGCCGCTCTACCTGGTGCGCAAGGGGAAAGACTTGCGCTATGCGTACTCGGAGTCCGAGCGCGACAATCACATCAAGGAAATGGGCGGCATGCAGGGCGTGACGATCCAGCGCTACAAGGGCCTGGGCGAGATGAATCCCGATCAGCTGTGGGAGACGACGATGAACCCGGCGAACCGGGTGCTGCTGCAGGTGACGGTGGAGGATGCGGCCGCGGCGGACCGGACGTTTGACATGCTGATGGGGACCGAAGTGGCGCCCCGCAAGCGCTTCATCCAGACGCACGCCAAGAAGGTGCGCAACCTGGACGTATAGAAGAATGCCGGCGCCGAAGTGTCACTTCGGCGCCGCTTTTTGTATAGAATTGTGGAGGCCAGTACCGGAACAGAGCCTACTGCCGCATCACGGCGGGCAGATAGATGCGCTGCACCTGGCCCTCCGCCGTCAGGTCGAAGTAGTCGAACTGGTACACCGTGACGCCCTGGAGGAAACGGTCGGTGGCGAAGATACCGCCAAAGACCCGGGTGCCCAGGGCCGGATCGATCGCTCCTGCCTGGTTGAACAGCCCGGGCGGCACGGTCAGCGTCTTGAGTTCGACGAGCGCGCCGTCATTCAGGCCGTAGTAGGCCGTGACCGTCTGCTGCACGGGGTCGGCCCGCAGCCGCAACAGCACGGTCGCACCCGTCACCTGCAGTGTCCCGGTTACCACTTGCTGCTGCAGGATGCCGCCCCGCTCCTCCATGAACTGCACGAGCGGCCCGCTCGGGTCGGAGATCAGGACCAGCTTAAGGTAGTTGTTGTCGTCGTTGCCATACCACAACCCCGCCTGTTCGAGGTTCCCGCTCATCGGCGGCAGGTTCACCAGCTTCGTCTCGAGAATGGAGACCTGGTTTGCTGCGTCGATTCCCACGCCCAGCGCGTTGTCCTGGTTGTTCTCGCCCAGGAACGCGATGCCCGCGGTCGTTGTGATGCTGAGCGTGCTCGCCACGGGGTTGACGACGAGGTTGGCGGGAATGTAACCTGTGCCCGGGCCCGTCGGCTTGTCCACCCACGTGAAGCCCGTCCCTACGCCGTTCTTGTCCACCAGCCCACCCCGGTCCCCGTCGAAGGTGAGGACATAGGGCGCCGTCACCTTGACCTGCGAGCAGTTGAGCGGCGTGCAATCGGCAAAAGGCGTCCCTGCCTGCGGCGCCGCTGCTGCCGGTTCGACCGACAGCTCGCGCCCGCCGTTCGACACCCGCACTCGGGCGGTGGTCAGCACCGTTCGCCCGTCAGCCAGATCGATTGCGGCGACCAGGGTATGCGGCCCGGCGGTCGACGCTTTCGCACCCAGCGCCCCCCATCCCGCCAGGTCGAACGGGGAGGCCGTGGCGACCGCGCCCGGCCGCCCGCCAAGGCTGCGCAGTTCGAGGTTGCGCGCACTCGGGTCCAGGTAATAACGCACCTGGACGATGCCTTGCGAAGGTGCCACGAAGATCGCCTCGTCTGACGGCAGGACGCCGGCCCGGGCCAGGGGCGTGGCCCCGCCTCCCGCCGATTCGATCACCAATTCGTAATTCGTCGAACCTGCTCTGATAGGGGGCGTAGCACCGAGCCCACTTGGCGCGATCGTCGTTGCCAGCAGCACCACCACCAGCACTAAACCGGCTCTTCTCATCTCGGCCTCTCCTACACGGCGAGCGTCGGACGAATGCGCGTTGTGCTGCGGGGATGAAGGAACAGTACGGGGCTCCCCTGACGATGCGACGCCACCTGCTGGCATTCAACCATAAGAGTGCGCCGAATCCATCGGGCAGAATGTGCATTTCTGCCGTACTTTAGCCGTACTTCTGTCGCTGCCTCCCTTCCAGACCGTTGCACAGGTGCGCTGTGACCGGCCGGGGCGGACCATCCCACCCCGGCCATCGACTACACCGCGTAGAACGGCGTCCAGTACGGGCCCAGCGCCAGGAAGCCGACCACGGCCTCATAGTCCGGGCTCAGCATCAAGGCCTGTACCAGCGCCTCCCAGCCCGCCACACCTGAGACGGGCGTGCCGCCGGCCTTCCGGCCGTAGTACTCAGCCTTCCCGGCGGCAGCGCCGCCGAAGACCACCGTCAGTTCCCAGCCCGGCCCCTCCAGCACGACGTAGGCGGCGAAGGTGCCCAGCTCAGCCGCGAACGGCCATTGAGCGGACGCCTCGGCCAGCGACTGGAACCCGCCGAGCAGCTCGCCCACCGTGACCTGCTTCAGCGAGACGATCCGGCTGCGCCCCGGCCCTGCCGGCAGGAAGACCCGCCCGATCAGGTCCGGCAGGACCGTGTCGAAACCAAGGTCGCGCGGCGGCGCGAAGCGCTCTGCCCGCTGCCCCGCGACCAGGCCACTCGGTTCCCCGGGCGGGCGGTCCCACCCGAGGAGGAGCACCAGCCGCTGCCAGATAGCGAGGAACCAGGTCCCCAGCATCTGGAACTCGGCGACGCGAATCATCAACATCTTGCACCCTCCTCTCTCGGGTCGCGCAATCTGTCCGGCGACGTGCCGGTTAACGAAAAAGGCCGCTATTTCTAGCGGCCCGCGGACAGCAGAAGCGATGGAGGGATGACTAACCTCCTCGCCTCTCTGGAGCCAGCAAAGCCGCGAGCGCTCGCATGCGGGGCAGTGTCGCGAGACACTGACCGGCATGGAACGATTTGCGATCTACGCTTTGGACGGTTGGGCGTGGGCCCAGCCACACGCTTGAGCCGTTGTAGATGCGAGCAAACACGATATATTCCTTCACAGTCACCAGGCGCTGCCGTCAAGGCAGGCGTGATCGACGTAATAAAAAGGCCGCTCTTCTTCGGAGCGGCCCGCCATGGGTTCGTGTCGGGAGATGCTTATCTCCCACCTCCACGACCTTCACAGGCGGAGCCGCGGCCATACAGGTCCAGCGCCCTGACGATGGGTTTACCCGTCTGGGCGAGGAGAGGCTGTTGGCATGGATTCATCTGAAACATCTGGCTGTTTTCCCTTGCTCTGTTGCGACTAGCTACCGCGTATACCACGACTCCTGCGCCTTGTCAAAAGTAAGCAGCCTTCCAATTTGCTCGACCCTTTGCCTGCGCTGCGTCGAGCAGGATGCCGCGGCGGTCGAGGGCTTCCAAGCCGAACACACGCGAAACTCGTTCCGATGTTGACGCGCCTCCCCCCGCCCCTTATACTACACAGGCTGGGGCGCAAATGGCCTCGGCCATTGTCGCGCCGGGCGGGCCACGCCACGCGTGTTCTCGAGGAAGAGTTGACTCAGAAATCGATCCGGCACATCGCCATGCTCAGCGTCCACACCTGTCCCCTCGCCACCCTCGGCGGTAAGGAGACCGGCGGCATGAATGTCTACGTCCGCGAGCTCGCGCGCGAGCTGGGCAACCGCGGCCTGGCAATCGACGTCTTCACGCGCTCGCAGGACGAGCGCATCAAGCGCATCTCCACCCGCCTCGGCAATGCCGTGCGGGTCATCCACCTGCCCGCCGGCCCCGAGCGCCCCTACAACAAGAACGAGATCTACGGCCACCTGCCCGAGTTCGTCGACGGCATCCAGCGTTTCGCGGCGGCTGAAGGCGTCACCTACGACCTGCTCCACAGCCACTATTGGCTCTCGGGCCTGGCCGCCATGCAGTTGCAAAGGACGCCCGGCGCCGCCACCGGGGCACCCATCGTCCACATGTTTCACACCCTGGCCGAGCTCAAGAACCGGGTCGCCACCAGCGCCGCGGAGTTGGAGCCCCCGCTGCGCAGCGACTGCGAGGGCGACATCATGCAGGCCGCCAACGTCCTGGTCGCCGCGACCACGCTCGAACGCGAGCAGATGGCCGCCTACTACGGCGCGGACCCGGCCAAGGTTCAGATCATCCCCCCCGGCGTCGATCTCGACCTGTTCCGCCCGCTGCCGTGTGACGAAGCCCGGCGGGCGGTGGGCATTCCTAACGACCACCACATGATCCTCTTCGTCGGGCGCATCCAGGCGATCAAGGGCATCGACACCCTCATCCGGGCAATGGCCGAACTGGTCAGCAAGCGGCCGCACCTGAAGGGCAAGCTGGCGCTCACCATCATCGGGGGGGCCGACGCGGGCTCGGCCACCGCGCCCGCCACCGACGGCGAGCTTGCCCGCCTCCAGGCGCTCGAGCAGGACCTCGGCATCGACGACGTGGTCACCTTTCTCGGCTCGCGCGACCAGGATACCCTCGTCAATTACTACAACGCAGCGTCCATGGTCGTGGTCCCGTCGCACTACGAGTCGTTCGGCATGGTGGCGCTCGAGTCGATGGCGTGCGGCACTCCCGTCATTGCCTCCGATGTCGGCGGGCTTTCGCTCAACGTGGCCGATGGGTTCAACGGCTACCTCGTGCCCAAGGGCGACGTGGACGAGCTGGCCTACAAGATGGAGCTGATGCTCGAACACGACCAGCTGCGCGCGCAGCTCGGCACGCAGGCGTGCCAGTGGGCCCAGCGCTTCTCCTGGCAGACCATCGCGGACGAAACGCTCGCCGTCTACGCCCGGGCGCTCGGCCGTCCCGAGTCCGACCTCGCCGCCTATATGTCCGTGGCCCGCGGCGGCGACATGCTCTTGCCCCAGGTCGAGCGCGCATGTCCGTGAAACAAAGCCCCCAACTGCGGGCGATCATCTTCGATTTCGGCGGCGTGCTCGTGCGCACGCGCAGCCAGCACCGGCGCGCCGCCTGGGAGCAGCGCCTCGGCCTGGCACCCGGCGGCGCAGAAGCGTTAGTTTTCGGCGGCGAGCGGGGCCACGCGGTCCAGCACGGCCGCACGACCGACGAGGCGCACTGGCAGTGGCTGGGCGAGCACCTGGGGCTGGGCGCGGAAGACCTCGACGCCTTGCGGGCCGATTTCTTTGCGGAGGACGTCCTCGACACGGAGCTGCTGGCCTACGTCGACCGGCTGCGAGCGGCGGGCTTGCACGTGGGCCTGCTCAGCAACGTGGGCGACAACGGCCGGGCAGTCTTTCGCGAGAAGTACGGGGTGCTCGACCACTTCGACAGCGTCACGACCTCGGCGGAGGAAGGCGTGATGAAGCCCGATCCCCGCATCTTCCGGATTGCGCTCGAACGGGCGGGGGTGCAGCCCGGTGAGGCCGTGTTCGTGGACGACTTCGTTGCCAATGTCGAGGGCGCGCGGCGCGTCGGGATGCTGGCGGTCCACTTCCGCACGCCCGAGCAGGCGGTGGCCGAGTTGGCAGAGCTGACCGGGGTCACGCCGGAAGGATGAAAATTTATCCGAAAATGGTCTGGCTGCGTCGGAGATCGGCCAGACGGGGCACGGTCAGAGACCGGCCCCAGCTAATTCTCGGAGAGATGCTAAACCAGTCGCAAAGGGCGGTATCAACTTAGGCCGAATGACTGTTTGCGGGGGCGCTCTTGCCCCCGCCGCCCCCGACCAGGGGCTGCGCCCCTTGGAACCCCAAAGGCAACGCTCTGGGTAGATGTTCGCCCGGCGAAGCTATCGTATGGGGGATGAGGCAGCGGCGGCAGGAACCATGTGCGCGTTTGACGCTCCTTGTGTGAAATAGGACCTTGCTGCAACTGATTGAACTGATCTGCACGGTCCTTTAGGTAAAGATCGTCATGCGCGGCGATCCGTCTACTCGATGGCTTCTTCAGCCGGCACGCCGCCCGGGTCACTCTGTTCTCGCCTGTGCGCGGCACCGCTGCCGTTGTAACCGGGCAGGGGCAGCCCGGCCTCGAACGCCTTTGTTGCCTCGACGACGTCGCCGGCCTTGTTGGCGGCAAATGCTTCGGCGTGTGCTTCAGCCGTGCCGTTCTCCGGGATCAGCTCGGGCGAGAGATCCCAGACCTCTTCCTCCTCGGGGGCGCCCGCTTCCGACGGGGCCGGCTGGCCGTTCAGCAGCCACCCTTCCATCTCCCGCAGCTCGACGTTGAAGTTCTCGGCGATGCTGAGCGGGTCGGGCACGAGGCAGGCGTCGGTCATGATGCCGACCGTGACTGTGCCCGCGTAGCTCATGATGCTGATGCCCATGCCCGTGTTGCCGTAGACCGGCACCCAGAACATGAGGTTGTCGAGGCGGCTGCCGGCCATGTAGAGGGGCTGGCGCGGGCCGGGCACGTTGGTCATCACGGCCGACGTCTTCGACACGAAGAAGTCTTCCACGAGATGCTCGGCGATGATGGGCACGAGCCCGATACCGTTGAGGATGACGAAGGCCACGAGCGCCTCGGGCGAGTTCTTGATGTCGCTCATGCGCTTCTTCATAATCACGAGGCGTTCCACCGGGTCGCGGGTTTCGACGGGCAGGGTCAGGATGACCAGGCCGAACCGGTTGCCGAGCTCGCCTACCTCGTGCGGCTGGCGCAGGTTCACCGGCACCATGGCGTTCATCTCCACCCCTGCGGTCGACTGGCCTGTGTCTTCCAGGTAACGCCGGAGCGCGCCGGCCACTGCCGCGAGGAGCACGTCGTTGACCGTGCCGCCCAGCCGCTTGCCGATAGCCTTGACACTCTCGAGGGGGAATGGCTCGGACCAGGCGGCCCGCTTCGACCGCCCGCACGCGCCGTGAAACGCCTTGGCGCTATCGGGCAGCGTCAGCAGCAGCTTGCCCGTGGCGGCCACGACGTCCTCGCCTTTTTTCTTCCACGTCTTCGCCAGGTCCTGCCCCTGCCGCGCCAGTTCGAGCCCGTGCGCGGGCCGCGCCAGGGTCGCCCGGCCTTCCTCGAGGATGCTGCCGGCGAGCTTGTGGATGCTCAGGCCGCTGCGTCTCGGCGAGGCGACCCCTTCCTTGGCCAGCAGGTCACGCGCGCGCGCCTTAGGCTGGACGGCCGACAGCGGCTCGGGCACCTCGTCGGTCATCCCCAGCAGCACGTCGACCAGCGCCAACCCGTCGCCGATGCAGTGGTGCAGCCGGCCGATCATGGCCCCGCCCGCCCCGAAGTTGTCGACCACGTGGAAATCCCACAGTGGCCGCGTGTAATCCAGCGGGGTGCTCATCAGGTCGCTGACCAGCTCCTGCAGAGCCGCCATGTCGCCCGGCGCGGGCAAGGCCACCCGGTGCACGTGGGCGTTGAGGTCGAAATGGGGATCGTCTTCCCAACTGGGCAAGGTGAGCCCAAGCGGCGTCTCGCGCACCCGCTGTCGGAAGCGGTCGTGCCGCAGCATGCGTTCGCCCAGGATGTCCTTTACGCGGCTAAAGTCCAGCGGCTGCTCGAACATCATGACGCCGGTAATCATCATCTTGTTCGTCAGCCGGTCCATGCGGAGCCAGGTGGCGTCGACGGGCGAAAAGACTGTGCGTTTGAGGTGCGGGGCCATCGATGCCCTCCTTTGGGTATCGCGAAAAAAGAGGCCAGAAAGGGCCTTTGTAACAGAGAGTACACCCTGGGCGAATCAATGTCAATGCGACAAAAGTGCGGAGGTGCATGCCAGACCGGGGCAAGAGCAGCGGAGGACTGGAACGCGTGGACTCAGGACTCGGCGGGCGTGCGGCGAAGAGCGGCACGCCGCCCGCTGCGCCGTGCGATCAGCCACGCGCGGACCTGGGGCAGGCGGATGAACAGGCTCAGCGCGACTACCGCGCCCCAGATCAGCGGCCCCCGGATGTCGGCCTTCACCGCCCAGACGTAATGCGTGACGACCAGCGCGCCGGCGAGATAGACCCAGCGGTGCAGCTTGCGCCAGGTCTTCCCCAGCCGCCGCTGCCAGCCCCTCGTCGACGTGACTGCGAGTGGGATCAGGATCAGCAGCGCGGCGAGGCCGACAAAGATGTAGCGCTTGCCCGCCACGTCGGCCCAGAGGAACTGGAAGTTGAAGCCGTAGTCGAGGCCGACGAACGTCAGGAAGTGGAGCGCGGCGTAGCCGAACGCGTACAGCCCGAGCGGGCGGCGCCACCGGGTAACGAAGGACCAGCCCGTCACGATGTTCGCCGGCGTGCACCAGAGGGATAGCACGAGCATGATCAGCGCGTACTTCCCCGTCCGCTGCTCGACGTCCTGGATCGGATTAACTGACAGCCGCCCGGAGGCTGCATCGAACAGCAGCCAGGCCAAGGGAAGCAGCGCGGCTACGTGAACCAGGATTTGCCAGAGGCGAACCTTGCGCATCAATAGTTAGCCCGTAAGTCCATGCCGGCATAGAGGCTCGCCACCTGATCCGCGTAGCCGTTGAACGGCAGCGTCGCGCGCCGGCCTGATTCGCCGATGCGCCGCTCGCTGGCCTGCGACCAGCGCGGGTGTGGCACGTCGGGATTAACGTTCGAGTAGAACCCGTACTCCTCGGGTGCGGCCTTCATCCAGAGCGACACCGGCTGCTCGGCCACCAGGTCGATCTTCACGATCGACTTGATGCTCTTGAAGCCGTACTTCCACGGAACCACCAGCCGGATGGGCGCGCCGTTCTGCGGGTAGAGCTGCTTGCCGTACAGCCCGACCGACAGGAGCGCCAGGTCGTTCATCGCCTCGTCAAGCCGCAGCCCTTCGACGTAGGGCCAGTCGTACCAGTCGGACTTCTGGCCGGGCATGCGCTCGGGATCGAGCAGCGTCTCGAACCGCACGTACTTCGCATCTGACTTGGGCTCCACCTCTTTGAGCAGCCTGGCCAGGGAAAAGCCGAGCCATGGAATCACCATCGACCACGCTTCCACGCAGCGCAGCCGGTAGATGCGTTCCTCGGGCTGGAACTTGCGGACCAGGTCGTCGATCCCGTAGGTCTTCGGCTGGTTCACCAAGCCGCCCACCTGCACGGTCCACGGCGACGTGACGAATCCTTTGGCGTTGCGGGCAGGGTCCCCCTTGTCCATCCCGAACTCGTAAAAGTTGTTGTAGGTGGTCACTGCCTCGTGCGAGGTAAGCGGAGCGCCGGTCTCGTCTGCTGTCTTGCCGGCTTGCGGCGCCGCATCGGACGGGGGCAGCAGGCCGGGAGGCGTCACGGCGGTCGGGCTGCCACCTGCGGCCGGTGTGGCGGCAGGGGTCGGCGCGGCGGGCGCGGCACAGGCCGCCAACGCAAGTGCGCCCGCGCCGATGGCGACCCCCTTCATGAACTGGCGCCGGTTGATGTACACCTTCTCCGGCGTAATCTCGGATGATGGAATGCGCGGCCACTTTTGCATTGGCATGAGTCCTCCAGATCGACCACTTCGAGCATTGCGCCTTCGTGCGGCATGGAAGCGAACTTTCACCCGGCACGACGAGACGCAAGCTTCGTGAGCAGGGGTTTTTCCCGGGGCTTCACCCGTGCTTTCCCTGTCCTGTGTAGCATAAGGCACTAAAATGAGACCTATCTTAAGAGTTTATTACAAGCTTATTACCCCTTCTGTAAGCAAGCGACCCGCAAGGGGGGCGCCGGCTCCTGACAGCGCCGATCAGTGTGATAGAATGCTGCCGTGGTGCGACGTAGGCGCGCGGCCTGGGCTTTGGGCGGGGCAGCTGCGGCGGCCGGTGGGCTGGCGGCCTACTGGTACGCGCACCGGGTCGAACGGGTACGCGTCGCGCTCCACCGGGCTACCATTGAGGTTGACAAGCCCGGCCTGCCGCCGGACGGTCTCACCATCCTCCATCTTTCCGACTTCCACTTTCGGTCGCATGATCCGGTCCAGGAGGCGCGTTTGCGACGGCTGCGCGCTTTGCTTTCAGCTGAGCCTTACGACATCCTCGCCTTCACCGGCGACCTGATCCACAACGAAGCGGGCCTGCCGCGCGCCCTTCGGTTCCTCGCAGAGTTCGATCCCCGCATCGCAGCGTTTTCCGTGCCGGGCAACCGGGACTACTGGGAGTCGAGCTTCAAGGCCCTCCTGGGCACCCCGGAAGAGCGGGCAGGTCTCGGCGTGGTGGGGCAGGTGCGGCTGGTGCTCGGGAAGACCCGGCGGATGCTACGCATATTCGCAGGCAATGAGCGCGCGAGCCTCCGCCTCCACAGTAACGACGTGCCCGCCATGAACGCGGCGCTCGCGGCTCAAGGAATCGAGCCGCTGCTCAATCGGGCCGTCAACGTGCGAGGGTCGGGAATTGACCTTTGGTTTGCAGGGATCGACGATTGGACACAGGGCGGCCCGGACCTGGGGGCCGCGCTCGCACCCGTGCCGGACGGGGCCGTGCTGGTTTTGCTGGCACATAACCCCGACGTGTGGCTGCGCGCAGAAGGCCGAGGGCGAGGCGAGCGCCCGGCGCGCAGACCTGGTCCTGGCGGGCCACACACACGGCGGGCAAATCAACCTGCCGCTGGTGGGCGCATGGTACCGGCAGGGCACGCTGGTGAACCGGCGGCAGGCTGCGGGCTGGTTTGCGGATGGCGCGAGCCGGATGTTCGTCAGCCGGGGGCTGGGGGAGAGCTTTCCGTTCCGGTTCCGCGCTCCGCCCCAGGCCGCGCTGATTCGCCTGGTTGCGGCCGCGCCCGGCATAGACACTCACCCCGCGCTGGCGGACAGCGCGGGATAAGGTAGGACACTGATTGAAATGATGGGACTGATCACCATGATCTTATTCCGAAAGGGGCAGTGCGGATCAGTTCAATCAGGCGCATCAGTGTCCCATTTCAGATCAGGGCGCAGATGACATCGATGGTGTGGATTGCCAGGATTCCTTTGAGACAGGTGTGCCGCTCTTGACCGAACAAGACAGGGGTTTCATCAGAGGAGGAAGGACAGTGGGGAGAAGTGCCAAAGGCTGGCTCGCCGGTGGGCTGGTGGGAGTCGTCGCAGCAGGTGGACTGGCGGCGCTCTATGCGACGTCGCTCGCACGCGAGCAGGTGCAGTTGGACCGGTACACGGTGCATATCACGAAACCCTCATTTCCGCGGTCCGGGCTGACGATTCTGCACCTCACCGACTTTCATTTCCGGGCGGGCGGCGCGGTGCAGGAGCGCAAGCTGGCGCAGTTGCACAGGCTGCTGGCGGGCGAGAGCTACGATCTCGTCGCGCTGACCGGCGACCTGATCCACGACACCGCCGGCCTGCCAAAGGCGCTGGAACTGATCCGGTCGCTTGACGCCCGCTGCGGGCTCTACTTCGTGCCCGGCAACCATGACTACGCCGAGTACACGCCTTGGGGTGTGCTGGGCCACACCTGGCGCGAGAGCGCGGAAGGGGGATCGCGCTTTACGGACGTCAAGCACATTGCCCGCGCGCTCGCCGATTTCGTGCGCAAGGTCGTGAAGAACGAGTTGGTGCGAATGCCGGTGTGCTTCAACGATGTACCGGCGATGATTGCAGAACTGGAAGTTGCCGGGGTGCGCAGCCTGGTGAACGCGTCGATGCGGCTGCCCGTGGACGGCGGCGAGGTCTGGTTAGCCGGCATCGACGACGAGATGGAAAGCCATCCCGACCTGGCGCAGGCTTTCGACGGGGTGCCGGAGGGCGCGCCGCTGATCCTGCTGGCCCACAACCCGGACATCTGGCTGCAGTGCGGCGTCGACCGGGCCGACCTGGTGCTTTCAGGCCACACGCACGGCGGGCAGATTCAGCTCCCGATCATGGGCGCGGTGCACACGCAGGGCACGCACCTCAGCCGCAAGGCGCCGGCCGGCTGGTTCGAGCGGGGGCATTCGAAGATGTTTGTGGGCCGGGGGCTGGGCGAGAGCATCCCGCTGCGCTTCGGCGCGCGGCCCCAGGTCGCGCTGATCACGCTGCTGCCGGGCAGGGAATCAGCGCCCTCGATTACACGGTCAGCGTGGGATCGCCGACGTGCGGCTTGTCGACCGGGCCGGCGGCCTCCTGCCATGCGGGGCAGCGGCGCTCGGGCGGTGTGGGCCGGTCCTGGTGGGGTCCGCCCGGGCAGCGGCAGAAGGCCTGGAGGCGGGCGGCTTGCCCGTCGCCGTTCGAGCGGAAGAAGTCGACGAACGTGCACGTGTCGCAGGAGCCCCGCGCGGGCTGCCTGCCAAACAGGGAGGCAAGTTTTTCTTTAATGGACGTCATGGGCGCCTCTCCAGGTGACTTGCCCGAGCATAGACGGCGGCCGGCCGGCTGTCAGCAAGCCGCTTTACGGTTAGGGCGGCCCGTATGTCGCTGATCGCCTACCTGCCCCCGATCATCCCGCCCGGCCGGCGAGCGGAGGACCTGGTCCTCCGTGTCGAACAGATCACGTCGCGCTCGGGCCTCGGCCAGTTTGCTTCGACGCCGCGCCATCTCTACCGCGACGACCCCCGCTGGGTGCCGCCCTTCAGCGCAGCACGGCGCGATGCGCTCTGGCCCGACCGCAACCCGTTCTTGTCGGGGGGCGCCGTGGGCGCGTTTCGGGTCATAGCGCAGAACCTTGGGCTGGGCGACGAGACCATGGGCGTGCTGGCCGCATGGTGGAAGCCCCGCAAGGAGGACGTGGCCGGCGCATGGGGCCGCTGGGGGCTATTGGAAGCGGTGAACCTGGAGGAGGTCGCAGACCCGCTTTTCTACGAGGCCGAGAACTGGATTTTCGAGCACACGCCGGGCATCGTGGGCATTCGCGGGCCTTGGAGCCCCGAGCCGCTTGTCGCACCCGGGCTGCTCACGGATGGGTTCGACGCACAGCCTCTCGCCCTCCTGCCCTACAACCCGCCCTACTATCCGGAAATGGTCGAGGGCCAGGGGTATGCGCCCGGCTTGAGCTGGCGGGCGTACCGGCTCGATCTGCCCACAAGCATCCCGCGCTACGAACGAACCGAGACCCTCGCCGCCGAGACATGGCGGGCCGTCGCCTCGGCCTACGCCGTTCAGCCTGACGTAACCGAGCCCCACGAGAGCCTGATTCCGGGGCTGGGGGCATGGCTGAACCACATAGGCGGTGGGGGCCAGTTCGGGTTCAATCGCTCATGGGAAAGCGCACTGCGTGCGGCATTCCGGTGGGGCGTTGCCGTTACGCCCAAGGACGGGGCGGCCTGTTTTGGCATCCCCGACCTGGGACCCGCGCTGCGCCTCAGCGGAGGGCGGCTGTTTCCGCTGGCATGGCCGCTGTTCGAGATCGGGCTGCGCCGGACGCGGCGCCTGCACATCTTCCCGCCCATCGCACCGCCGGAGTGGGACGCCGGGCGGCTGGCCGAGTTGTACGCCGGGGTCATTGAAGCCGCTGCGGCGGCAGGCTACCGGCAGGCAGTTGTCGCGCCCGTAGCCGACGGCGACGAGCGGACTATCCAAGCGCTTGCGCTTAGCAGGGCCGCGCCGGTCCAGCAGTTCACGGTCTATCAGAAGGATCTCTAGCTGTCCTCGTCGGGCGAGCGCCACAACGCGGGGGGCCGCTCGAAGACGATCCCGCGCTTCGAGTCCATCACCACGTGCATCCCGTCGGCCAGGCCCTCGATGCCGTCGGAGACGGCTACGATCGCAGGCAGACCCAGCTCCAGTGCGGCAAGCCGGCAGTGGGCATCGGGGCGTGCGTCGGCGCTGATCAGCCCGGCCGCCCGGTGCAACAGGGGCATGAAACTGCGATCGGTCTTCGTCGTGACGATGATCTCGTCGGGACTGATGTCCGTATCGACCGGCACAGGCGACTCGAGGCGGCGCACCCGGCCGATCACCTTCCGGTCGCCCAGGCCGTGCCCCCGCACCAAGACCCGCTCGATCAGGTGCACCTTCATCACGTTGGTCGTCCCGCCGGCCCCTTCCACCGAGCCGCCCGTCACGATCAGCACGTCGCCCTCTTTGACATACCCGGCGGCCTGGGCCGTCTCAACGGCATCGGCAATCACCGCATCGGTGGATGCGCCGCGTTGAGACAACAGCGGGTATACGCCCCAGAACAACACGAGCTCGCGTTGCGCGAAGGGGCTGGGTGTGACGGCCACGATCGGGCAGGGCGGCCGGAAGCGCGAGACGGCGCGGGCCGTCGAACCGGATACTGTCGGGGTGATGATGGCGGCGGCGCTCAAGTCCAGCGCAGTTTCGACCGACGCGTGCGATACCGCCTCGGCGAACGTGCGCCCCGCCTTGGCGGCCAGCTGTTTGCGGGCGCCCAATAGCTGCACCCGTTCGGCTTCCTGCGCGATGCGCACCATTGTCTGCACGGCCTGCAGCGGGTACTTGCCCGACGCGGTCTCGCCCGACAGCATGATCGCATCCGAGCCGTCGAGGATTGCGTTCGCTACATCCGAAGCTTCGGCGCGGGTTGGGCGGGGATTGCGGATCATCGAGTCCAGCATCTGGGTGGCCGTAATGACCGGCTTTCCCAACGCGTTGCACTTGGCAATGATTTGCTTCTGCAGCATTGGGACGGCTTCAGGCGAGAGCTCTATGCCCAGGTCGCCACGTGCAACCATGATCCCGTCGGAAGCCTCGATAATGTCGTCGATGTTCGTGATCGCCTCAGGCTTCTCGATTTTCGAGATCACCGGCGTGCGCCGGCCGAAGGCGGAGAGCTGGCGGATGTACCCCTTGAGATCCCACACCTCCTGGCTGGTGCGCACAAACGACAGCGCCATCCAGTCGATCCCCTGCTCGATGGCAAACGCGAGGTCCTCGCGGTCCTTGTCCGTAATGGCCGGGATGCTCAACGCGGCACGGGGCAAGTTCATGCCCTTGTTCGAGTTCAGCACGCCCCCGGTCACCACCCGGGTAACGATGTCGGTCCCGTCGATCTGCTCGACCTTGACTTCGAGCAGGCCATCGTCGATGAGGATGCGGTCGCCCGGCGCGAGCACCTGGGGGAGCAGCTCGTACTGCACCGGCACCCGGCCCGGGCCGCCTACGAGGTCGTCGGTCGTCATCACGAGCGTTTCGCCCGCAGTGATGGGCACGCCACCTTCCTGCATGACGCCCACCCGAAGTTTTGGGCCCTGCAGGTCGCCCAGGATGGCCACGGCCTTGCCCGTCTTGCTCGCGGCCTCGCGCACCCGGCGGATCGTTTCGGCGTGGGTGGCGTGGTCGCCGTGAGAGAAGTTCAGCCGCACGACGTCCATGCCGGCCTCGATCAACTGGATAAGCTGCCCCGGCTCGCGGCTGGCCGGCCCAATGGTGCAGACGATCTTCGTGTGCAGGTGTGGGACCATGGTTCTCCTCTTTGAGGGGTGGCGCTAGGCGTCAGGTTTTGTTGCGTCGGGTGTTTCGTCGGGCAGCGGGGCCGGCGGGCCGGGAGGCTCTGGCGATTCTGCCGCGGCCTTGACCGCGGCCGTCACCGCCCGGCTGATCATCTTGACAAAGCGGGTGATGGGCCGGCCGCTGAACCGCTCGGCCAGTGTGTCCGCCACGTCGCGGTCACGGGGCATCTCCCCATAGCGTTCCTTGAGCCGCTCGCGGTGATAGGCCACCCAGATGTAAAGGTCGGCCTCTGTGCGCTGGGGGAACGACTTCAGCACCCGGCTCTCCTCGATCGCCTTGATCACCGGTGAGTAGACGTTGTCGTACCAGCTCGCGGCGGCCTCGGCGAGGGTCGGCTCGTACCCCCACTGCAGGCCAAGATAGTAGCGGTGGACCTCGACGTGCTCGAGCAAGATCTTGTACCGGCCCGGCTCGGTCAGCTCGATCTTCTGGTCAGGCCGCGTCTCGTCGAGGTGGGTTTCCCGCAGGAAATGCGCGTACTCCACCTTGATGATCAGGTCGTCGACGTCCGTCTCGGGGCCCAGCGGCACCATCGTCGAAATCTCGGTGACGGAGGCTTCGATCAGGTCGAGCCCGTTTGCCTTTGCCACCGAGACCCGGTGATTGCCGTCGCGGACGAAGTAGACCTCGCCGATCTGGTACACGTCGATGGGAGGGAGGTCGCGGAGTTCGTTATAAGCTACATCGAGTCGCTTCCACCGCTCGCGGTCGGCCCCGCCGAGGGGGAGGAACGCTCGGTCAAAGTCGCGGTAGCGGCCGACGCTACCGATGATGCTGGCGATGGGGATAAGTTGGGTGCCGCGGTCGATCTCGGTGCGGCTCCGGACGAGTTCCTGGACCTGCTCGAAAGACAGTAATGTTTCGTCAGGCTTTTCCTTGAACAGCCGCAGCATCTGCCGGATGAGGGGTCTCGAGTGCGCGCGCTCGTACTTCTGCGCGGCCAGCGAAACCGGATACGGCGGGGTGCGGGGTGGTGCATCCATCAAAAATAGTCACTCCAGCGCGTGCTTGCTTGAAAGCTCGCACGTCGCGATGATACGCTTCTGGTTAGGCGCGCGCAAACGCACCTGTACCGGTTCCTATGCTAGCACAAAGCAGTGGCAGACCAAAGTAGTCCCGCTTGCCAGGGTGTAGTTCGGGGTTTTGCGCGGGTGGATGGTTTGGAATGCGGCAGGGGCGGTCTCAGCTCACGCCTAATGACTGTTTGGCGGGGGCGCTCTTGCCCCCGCCGCCCCCGACCAGGGGCTGCGCCCCTTGGAACCCCAAAGGCAACGCTATCCGTACGCTTTCGCCCGGATAAGTCACTGCACGGGGGATGAGGCCGGGGCGGCAGGAACCATGCGTGTATTTAACGCTTCTTGCGTGAAATAGGACGTTGATTCAACTGATTGAGCGGACCGGACGAGTCCTTTGGGTAAAGATCGTCATAATCAGTCCGATCCGTTCAATCAGTGTCCCATTTCATCCCGGTTGTCCAGCAGCGCAGGGGTGAAGGCCTGATCGCAAAGTGGAAGGGACGCGCCGTAGGGCGAGCTAAAGCTCACCCTACAACGAGTCCTTTCCACTTTGCGATTGGTTTAGAGGCCCAGGTGATGGAGGAAATAAGGCATTTGGCGGCGCCACCACGGCCAGTCATGGCTCACGTCGTGGCCCCACACGTCGATCCAGGCCGAGAGGCCTTTTTCCTGCAGGATGCCTTCGAGCGCGTGCGCGTCGGCCAGCATGTCTTCGTCCCACGGGCCCTGGCCCGCGCAGACGATGATCTGGCTGCGACGATAGCGGTCGATGTACCAGGGGTCGGAGAGACCCGGCAGGTAATAGAGGGGCGTATTGAAGAAGACCGTGTCGTCGGCAGCGTCGCCGACGAACATGCGCAGCTGCAAGAGGCCGCTGAGACAGATCATGGTGTCGAAGACGTCGGGATGTCGGAAGAAGAAGTTGGCGGCATGGTAGCCGCCCATGCTGCACCCGGTCGTGCCCATCCCGCCCGCCCAACCCCGGCTGCGGGCGAAGGGAATCACTTCGTCGATGACATAGCGGTCGTAATCATTGTGCCGGCGGCCGCGGTCGGCGGGGTGCAGGTTCCAGTTGCACCAGGATTGGTTGTCGATGCTGTCGATGGCGACCAAGGTGATGCGGCCGGCGTCGATGGAGGGGCGGCAGGCTTCCACCATGCCGAAGTCCTCGTACTCGTAAAACCGTCCGCCCTGCGCGGGAAACACGATAAAGGGTTTGCCGCCATGCCCGTAGACCTTTAGCTCCATGTCCTGTGACAGGTTGGGGCTCCACCACTTGCAGTATTCGACGTTCATTCGGCCAGCTCCTGGATGTAGTGGGCGGCGGCCAGCATTTCGTCCTTGTCGGGAGTGCGGACGAGGTAGGTGTAGTTGCCCATAGCGAGGCTGAAGACCGGGCTGACGGGCTCGTGGTGCGCGATGCAATAGCCGAACGCGGCCAGAATTTCTTCGTGGCCGTGGGCATAGTTCTTGTTGTCCTTCCGGCCCACGTAGCAGCAGTAGTACTTGCGGGTGTAGTGGTCGACGAAGCGGTTGTTGACGACGACGTTCGCCCAGCCCCAATACAGGTCGACCTCGGCCGCATAATTGTAGACGTCGAGCGCCGCGCCCCCGGGCGGCCGGATGTTGACCTCCAGCGCAATCAGGCGGCCCTCGGCCGTACGGAAGAACTCAAAATGGAAGAAGCGCTCGCGCACGTCGAACTCTTTCAGCAGGCGGCGCCCCGCTTCTTCCAGGTCGGGCGCAATGTCGCGCTGGGCGTAGAAGTAGACGTGGTTATCCGAGTTGACGACCTCCATGATGCCGTCGCTGTAGACGAGCGAGCCGAAGAAAACCGGCTGCCCGTCGCGATCGGCCAGGCCGTCGAACGTGTGAATTGTGCCCCGGACGTACTCCTCCATGATGTATTCGACGGGCGGCTTCGTGGCGAAGAAGCGTTCGAGGCCCGCGACGTCTTCGATGCAGAAGGTGTTAGCCGCGCCCACGCCGATATCGGGCTTCGCTACGACCGGGAAGCCGGTCTCGACGATCAGGGCGAGCGCCTGGCCCAGGCTGTCCACCACTTCGCCCCGGGCCGCGGGCACGCCAGCGCGCTGGAACGCCGCTTTCATCAGCGACTTCCGCTTGTATTCGGCGATCTGATTGAGGTCGGGGCCGGGGACGTTGAAGTCGGTGCGGAGGCGTGCCTCGGTTTCCATCCAGTACTCCGAGTGCGCGTCGATGCGGTTGATGCGACCGTGCCGGTGGGTGAAGTAGCCGCACGCCCGCAGCAATTCCTCGTAAGCGTGCATGTCGCCGACGCGATAGTACTCGCTCAGGGACTCGCGCAGCTCCTGGCGCAGCAACTCGTAGGGCTCGTCGCCCAGCCCGAGCACGTTGACGCCCAGCCGGGAGAGGTGTACGGCGAAAAGATAGTAATTCGGCGGAAAGTGAGGCGATAGATAGACGTAGTTCATAAGATCCTCTGCAACCACTAGAGGTTTGCGTGTGTGGGAAGCAGGGCAATTGTACTGTCCTTGCGAGGCCGTGTCAACGCGCCCTGCCGCTTCTGGAAGGGAAGGGTGAGCGCGCGCGGTATAATGGCTCGGTGCAGGAGGGGGCCGGCATGACTACAGCCTCGACAGAAGATTTGCCGGGATGGGCCGCCGCGATCTACGAGCGGCTGACACTCGCCTACGGGCAGCCGACCTGGCGGCCGTATTACCGCCCGATCGACGAGTTGGTGCTCACGTTCCTCAGCCAGAACACGAGCGACCTGAACTCGGGCCGTGCGTTTGCTGCGCTGAAAGCGCGTTATCCCGACTGGCAGGCGGTGCTCGACGCGCCCACGGAGGAGCTGGCAGAGACAATCCGTTCGGGGGGCCTGGCCTACCAGAAGGCGCCGAAGATCCAGAAGGCGCTGCGACGCATCCAGGAGGAGCGCGGGGCGTTCGACATCGACTTCCTCGCCGACCTGCCCGTCGACGAGGCGATGCGCTGGCTGACGTCGTTCGACGGTGTCGGGCACAAAACCGCGTCGATCGTCATGTTGTTCTGCTTCGGCCGGGCGGCGTTCCCGGTGGACACGCACGTGGGGCGGGTAACGCGACGGCTAGGGCTGGCGGGCCCGAAGGACAACGAGGAGAAGATCAAGGGCCTGTGGGAGCGGCTGACGCCGGCCGAGTGGTACTATGCCCTGCATCTGAACTTGATCCGGCACGGGCGGGAGGTGTGCCATGCCGGCCGGCCCGAGTGCGGAAAGTGCGTGTTGATGGATCTCTGCCGGTTTCCAGATAAGACGGCATGAGGCGAGGGCGGGCTGGCCCTGCCTCCCCGGCTTAGGGGTTTTCACGCTTCTGGCAGGGGCCGGCCGGCCCCTGCCAACCCCGCCTCGGGGGCAAGGCCCCCGAGACCCCCAATTGCTACGCTCCTGGCGGGGCGCGAGCCGCGCTTCGCCCAAGCCTCCAGGCGTCAGGGGACTAACAGTTGCGCGTCGCACACAATGAGGATCCAGGGAATCCGTAACTGCCGGTCCACTGCCAGTTACGAGCGACATGCGTTCTCGGCGGAAGCTCTGCGCCCCCTTAAGCGTTTGGGGGTCGAGGGGGCGCAGCCCCTCGTCGGGGTGTTGGGGCCGGACGGCCCCAACAGAAGAAAACTGATGCAGCGATGCGGCGGCGGGGGCAAGCTGCCCCCGCCAAAAGAAACTCCTGAAGCGGACGTGCCGGGGCCAGCCTGCCCCCAAACAGCAGCAACTCCGGTCACACGGCTCGCGGCGCGACGCCCTACGCCAGGGGGTGCCGGGCCACCATCTCCTGCGCCAAGGCGTTGTGCCGCGCCACCACGGGTTCCAGGTCGATCCCGACCAGCTTGGCATCTGCTACCACCTGCCGGCCGTTGATGAAACTCAGGTCCACACCGTGCGGTGGGCACAGCAGCAGCGCGGCGACGGGGTCGTGGATCGCGCCGCCCGCCATCTCGAGCCGGTTGAGCTTCACGCCGATGAAATCTGCCGCCCTGCCGGGGGCCAACTGCCCGATGTCCTCCCGGTTCAGCACTGCGGCCGAGCCGACCGTGCCGAGCGACAGCGCGTCCATGACGGTGAACGCAGCCGCGCCCTTGGTGACCCGCTGGAGCAAGAGCGCGTTGCGCGCCTCGCCGATCACATTGCACGTGTCATTCGACGCCGACCCGTCCACTGCCAGCCCGACCTTGACGCCCGCGTCGCGCATCTCGCGAATCTTTGCGATGCCCGAGCCGAGGCGCATGTTGGAAGACGGGCAGTGCGCCACCCCGGTGCGCGTCTCTGCCAGCATCCTGACTTCGGCGTCGCTGAGCCAGATGGCATGTGCCCACCACACGTCGGGCCCCACCCAGCCAACCCGCTCCATGTAGGCGGCCGGCCGTGCGCCGAACCGGTCGATGCAGAACTGCTCTTCGTCTTGCGTCTCGGCCACGTGGGTATGCAGCAGCACGTTGTCGTACGTGCGCGCGAGTTTCGCCGCCTCGATCATCAGGTCGGTCGTTACGGAGAAGGGCGAGCAGGGCGCCAAGCCGATGCGTACCATCGCATACGGGTTCGGATCATGGAACTGCTCGATGACCCGCTGGCAGTCTTTGAGGATGGCGTCCTCTTCCTGCACGACGTGATCCGGCGGCAGCCCGCCCTTCGAGCGGCCGAGGCTCATCGACCCACGGGTCGGCTGGAATCGCATGCCCAGGTCCTGCGCCGCCTTGATCTCAGCGTCGATGCTGCAATCGTTCGGGTAAAGGTAGAGGTGGTCGGTGGTGGTGGTGCAGCCGGTGAGGATCATTTCCGCCATGCCGATGAACGCCGAGGTGTAGACCGCCTCCTGCGTCATCTCGCCCCAGATAGGGTACAGGCGGACGAGCCAGTCGAACAACTCGGCGTCGTTGGCGCCCGGCACGGCCCGAGTGAGCGTCTGGTACAGGTGGTGGTGCGTGTTGATCAGGCCGGGCGCGACGATCATGCCGCGGGCGTCGACGACGCCGGTCCGCTTCCTGCGGCAGTTGATCGGACTCGCCGACCTGCTCGATCACGTTGTCGCGAATAAAGAGACCGCCGCCGCGGATGGGCGGTTGGCCGGGGGCCATGGTGAGCAGGACGTCGGCGTTCTTAACTAACAGCGTTGTCATGGGGCGCCTCGCAAACGGTGAAATGGAGGTTGTTCGGCCGAATAGTACGGGGAAAGCCCGTGAACGTCAACTTACCTGCCCGAAAGCTGCTGCTCCGCGGCGGCCTGCGCCTCTTTCAGCGCAGCCGGCACCGGTTGTCCGCCGTCCACGATGCGGCTGAGCGCCTGGCTCAACTGCTCGCTCACGAGATACTCTTCGGGACGCAGCGGCGCGGGACGCTGCGCATGCTCGAGTGCATACCCGATCGCGTCGCGCGTCGTGGTCGCCGGGCAGTTGCATGTCGTGTTCGAGTTGCCGGCGAGGCGGCAGACCGGTGAAGTGAGCCTCGTCCGCCGCCGGGTGCGCCTGGAGGTAGAGCAGCCATTCCCAAGCTGCTTGAGGATGCGGCGTGCCTGCGCTGATGGCGAACGCGTCGTAATAGTCGAGCGGCGTCGTGGCGCCTGACCCTGGCCCAATTGGGAAGGGGACCAGGCCGATGCCTGCCCGCCGAAGGCTGTCCAGGCCCTTCAGGTCGAGTGGCGCGATCCACATGGCAGCGTCGCTCGCCCAGCCCGTCGCAGGGGGAAGAACGCCATCGGTGACCAGCTTTGCGTATCCGGCCGTTCCCATCACAACTCTTGACCTATCCAATGCCGGCGCGGGCGGGACCGTCGTGTAGTCGACCAGCGGGCCGGTGCGGCTCTTCAGAAGCTGCAAGCCGTTGCCAATCGCCTCGCTCAGCCCCCACCAGCCTTGGGTGCTGTCGGTCTTCAGCACCACTGCGCGCACCGTACGGTCGAAGTCATCCCATGTCCAACCGGGCTGCGGGTAAGCCACGCCCATCTGGTCGAACATCCAGCTATTGTAGTGGATCAACTGCAGGCCGATACGGCCGGGAAGCGCGAACGCACGGCCGCGCCATTGGAGTCCTTCCAGGGTGTTCGGATAGTAATCGTTTGTAGGGAGCGATTTCTCGATCAGGGGCGTCAGGTCGTACAAAATGCCTTGCACCCGCCCGCTCCGTACCAGCTCTGGTACTTGTTCGTTGGCCATCGCGTCGACCCGGCCCGCCATGACGCGCATCTGGTTCCAAAGGATCTCGGTTCCTGAATGGCTGGGAAGCAGATCTTCGCTCGCCACGACTTTGATGCGGATGCCGGGATTCGCTTCAGTAAAGCCCGTTGCTGCCTCCTCGTAGGCGGCGCGCTGGTCCCGCGGGGCTGCGAACGTAAGGGTGAACTGCTCGGACGCCTCGACCGCCTTGCCGGCCCGCGCACCCGCGGTAATCAAGGCGGACAGGCTCGTCTGCCCTCGCACAAGGGACACCAGGGCGTTCCAGAGCTGCTGCGAGCCGTCGAGGTCCGAGAGCGGCGGCCAGTCGCCGAGGTGTTCGAGCGCGTACGCGTAGGCGTCGTGGTCTTCGGCGGCGACGGTTTTGAAGAAAGCCTGCAGCTGGGGCACCGAACGGCGGGCCGGAACGGCGCTCCCGTCACCGGCCGGCAGGTTCGTCGACATGTAGGCCACCCAGCGCCACGCGGCATCTACGTACTGCGCCTCCGAGCTGATAGCCCAGCCATCAACCGGGCCAAGCGGCGTGGTTTTGTCAAATGCCCGGGCGACCGGGAACGGGACTGCGCGTCCGGGAGCCGGCGACAGCCCCGTCGGCCCATCCGTCCACATCGCGAAACGGCCCTGGCGCACCTGGTCCTCGTAGTCCGAGTGGGGGTTATCGGCACTCGAGCGCTGGACCGGCGCAGCCCGCGCCTGCACGTAGAACGCGTCGGCCCAGCGGAACAGCTCCAGCACATTGCCGTTCTGGAGCGGATTACCCCCTGCCAAGCCCGGCTCGAACTGGTGCGCGGCGATAGCGCTCCAGAAGCGAGCAAGCAGCAGGTTTCCGTCCCCCTGGCCGAACCCCCAGCGCCGGGTGTTGGTGCCGTCGCGGCGCGTCAGCGCTGCGGCGGTGTTCAGCAGGTCATCCCAGGACCACCCGGGATGCGGCTCGCGCAACCCCGCCGTCCGGAAAGCATCGGGATCGTACCGGATCAGCAGCGGGCGAAAGGTGGCAGGGATGAGTGCCAGGGCGCCGTCTTCTGCCCCTTGCTTGAGCACCTCGGGGTAGAACTGGTCGACGGCAAACGTCTCGTCGAGCCGGGCCAGCGGGGCCAGGTTCCGCACGAGCCCTTCGCGCAGCAAGTGCTTGTCCCCGTCGCCTGCGCAGAACACGTCGCTGCCGCCTGCGATGGCGGCCATGGTGTCGCTGTGCGACTGTCCCGCCAGATTTCCGGTTCGATTCTGCCACTCCTGGACGGCCCGCTCCCACGTAATGAACTTGACCGTTACATCCGGGTTCGCCTTCGCGAAGGATTGGGCCAAGGCACGGTACTCTGGCGAGGCTATCACTGCTTCGTCGCATGCGAACGTGATCGTGACATGCCCGCTTGCGTCGATGGTGAGAGGGGCCTCTGTAGGTGGAACGGGCAGAATGCGATTCCGGACCGCCTCGGTGGCTTGAGGTGCGGGCGTCTCGACGCTCACGGGCCTGCGGCTGGGCCTGTCTTGTCCGCGCATCCCGATCCAGAGCGAGCCCATGAACAGAAGGGCAAGCGCCAGGGGCACCAGCATCCGCTGCCAGCGGCGCGGCCGAGTGCGCTCCTCGGGCGTTTCGTCAGTGGACGCGGGCTTACCCGTCGCCCGCCCAATGGATGGGGATAGCAGGCGCGGGTTAGGGTGCGATGGGTGTGGCGGCGCGGGCGGGACGGCGGGTGCCTGCGCGGGGGGCTCGACGGGCCTCGCCGGCGCGGCTCCGGCGTCCCGGGCGGCAAGCTGCTCCGCACATTCAGGGCATTGGGCCAGGTGCGCGTCGACTTCGCTCCGCTCGTCGGGCGGCAGGTAGTCGTAATGCGCCAACAGCGCCTGGATCTGGACGTGGGTTCTCATCTCGGCGTG
This sequence comes from uncultured Chloroflexia bacterium, assembly GCA_963810095.1. Taxonomy (GTDB): domain Bacteria; phylum Chloroflexota; class Anaerolineae; order CG2-30-64-16; family CG2-30-64-16; genus JALOOB01. The sequence continues at coordinate 1,553,918 of CAWEMM010000006.1, forward strand.
CGTCCTCGTCATCCGCTCGTCACAACTTTACTCGCGGCCCCAGCCCGTGTCAATGCACTGTGCTTACAATGCACTGAGCCTAAAAGTACACAAGCACAAATCCGTGCGGCCAAACCTTTACAGATTAGTGCTTTTCATGTAAAATTCGCTACACGGCGCGAGCCAGACCCCACTTGCCAGCGGTGTCACACGCCTTAACCAGAGAGCGAGTCGCGCCGATGGAGACGCCATGCAGCGCAACATAGTTGCGCGCAACATAGTTGCGCAGAATTACATCGCCGGTCAGTGGGTAGATGCGCTGTCCGGCGAAACTTTCGCATCGACCAATCCGGCAAATGGGCAGTTGATCGGCGAAGCGCCTAAGGGTGGGCGTGAGGACGTTGAAAAGGCAGTTGCAGCAGCGGCAGAGGCTTTCGCGAAGTGGCGAAAGGTGCCGGCCCCCAAACGCGGTGAGTTGTTATTCCGGGTGGCGCGGCTGCTGGAACAGAATAAAGAACGCCTGGCGCAGTTGCTCACGCGTGAGATGGGCAAGGTGCTTCCCGAGGCGCGCGGCGACGTGCAAGAGGCCATCGACATGGCCTACTACATGGGCGGTGAGGGCCGGCGCTTGTTCGGTTACACGGCGCCGGTGGAGCTGCCCGACAAGTTCGGCATGGCCTTGCGCGATCCCGTTGGGGTGGTCGCGGTAGTTACCCCGTGGAACTTCCCCATTGCGATCCCGAGTTGGAAGATCCTGCCCGCGCTCGTGGCCGGCAACACGGTCGTCTTTAAGCCCGCCTCCGATACCCCCATCCTGGCGATCGAGTTCGTGCGTCTTTTCGAGGAGGCTGGGTTGCCCCCCGGCGTACTGAACATCGTGACCGGTCCGGGCAGCGCGGTTGGCGAGGCGTTGGTAGCGCACCCGGCCGTCAAGGTGGTCACCTTCACGGGCAGCACCGAGGCGGGGAAGCGCGTCGCTGCGCTGGCCGCGCCAACGCTGAAGAAGGTGTGCCTGGAACTGGGCGGCAAGAACGCGGTCATCGTGATGGATGATGCGGACCTGGACCTGGCACTCGACGGCATCCTGTGGTCGGCTTTCGGCACGACGGGGCAGCGCTGCACCGCTTGCTCGCGGGTGATCGTGCAGGGGGGCGTGCACCGGGAGTTGGTGGAGCGGTTGGTAGCCCGGGCCGAAAAGCTGCGGCTGGGCGATGGGCTGCTCGAGACGACGGACGTGGGTCCGATCATCAACCGCCGGGCGCTCGAGGGCATTCACGAGTATGTCGGCATTGGCCGGGCCGAGGGCGCGGTGCTGGCCACGGGTGGGGAGGTCGCCGCGGACGGCGAGCTGGCGAAAGGCAACTTCTACCGCCCGACGATCTTCGACGAAGTGCGGCCGGGCATGCGGATGGCACAGGAAGAGATCTTCGGCCCGGTGCTGAGCGTGCTCGAGGCTGCCGATTTGCAGGATGCCATCCGTATCAACAATGAGACGGCGTACGGCCTGTCGAGCTCGCTCTTTACAAGCAATGTCAATGCGGCTTTCGAGTCGATTCGTGACCTGAGCACCGGAATCGTGTACATCAATGCCGGGACGATCGGCGCCGAAATACAATTCCCGTTCGGCGGCACCCGGGGCACCGGCAACGGGCACCGCGAGGCCGGCCAGGCCGCGTTCGAAGTGTTCACGGAGTGGAAGTCGGTCTACGTGGATTACAGCGGCCGGCTGCAGCGGGCGCAGATCGACACGGATGACCTGGTGGACCTGGCGTGAACCGGCGCACTCTGCTGCGCAGCATCTTGAGCGGATCGAAGAACGTCAGGTTCGGCGACATGGTAGGGCTTGTCGAGGGCTTTGGTTTCCGCTTTGATCGGCAAAACGGCAGCCATCACATTTTCGTTCACCCTGACATACCCGAGTTGATCAATCTGCAGAATGTGGATGGCAAGGTGAAACCGTACCAGGTTCGTCAGCTCTTGAAGCTTGTAGAGAAGTACAACCTGGTGCTGGAGGACGCATGACTCAGAACTACCACATTAACGTCTTTTATAGTGAAGAAGATGAAGGCTGGATCGCGGATATCCCTGATCTCGAGATGTGTGCAGCTTTCGGTCATACGCCAGTCGAGGCCTTGCAGGAACTGGAGCGGGCAAAGACAGCCTGGCTGGAATCTGCGGCGTCTAACGGGCGTCCCATACCACAGCCGCGCTACCGGCCGGCTATTTATCAGACATTGGCGGCTTAGCTAATTCGAGAAAGGCACGATATATGACAGACATGCCCACGCCGACAGTCATGCGGGATTCGGAAATCAGCCAAATGAAGCAGGTGACCGTCCGCGAGGACGACGACATCGCCAAGGTCAACGACCTCCTGACGGAAGGTTGGCGGGTGCTCAGCATCGGGCAACGCAGCGACGCGACCGTTTACGTGCTGGGCCGCACCGGCGAAAAGCAGCGCACTCGTACGGGGTTTTTGCCCTGAACCAAGTTTTTCTTAGGAGGAAGTGCTCCTTATGAAACCCGAGGAAATCGATAACGACCTGCCGGAAGACCTGAAGAAAAGCGTCTTCCTGACCACGGTCGACAATGTTTATAACTGGGGCCGCGCGCTCCATGTGGCCCATGATGTTCGGCCTGGCCTGCTGCGCGATCGAGATGATTGCCGTCCAGGCCGCGCGCTTTGATCTGAGCCGCTTCGGCATGGAGATCATGCGCGCCTCGCCCCGGCAGGCCGACTTGATGATTGTTTCCGGCACGGTGAGCAAGAAGATGGTGCCCAACATCGTCCGGTTGTACAACCAGATGGCCGAGCCTAAGTACGTGTTGGCCATGGGCGCATGTGCGACGTCGGGCGGCCCGTTCAAAGAGGGGTATAACGTGGTTGCGGGCATCGACAAGTACGTCCCCGTGGACGTTTATGTCCCCGGCTGCCCGCCTACTCCTGAAGCCCTGCTTTATGGCGCCCTCCAGGTGCACAAGAAGGTGTTCCGGCAGTCGGTGAAAACCGCGCCGTGGTATCGCCGCGACAAGCTGAACGAGTCGATCCCGCTGCCCGTGCTCGGGCCCGACCTGTACAACCCGCAGGATCGCGAGGCCCTGAAGAAGCTGGCCGAGGCCGCTCAGCAGCAGGCGGACGCATCTGCGGTGGCCGAGCAGGGCGCGCTCGCCGAGCGAGCCTAAAGGGGGAAGTGCAATGACCGCACCCACACCAACGATGACCCAACCCGCCGGCGTCCCCAGTGCGGGAGGCGCCCTCCCCTACGGCGACGCAGTGCCGGGAGCCGTGCTCGAACAACTGAAGACCGGCCTCGTGGTCGCCCCCGACCGCGTGGTCGAGTTGGCGCGCGTATCTGCGCGACCGGCAGGGGTACGATTACTGCTCGATGGTGACCAGCATTGACTGGCCGCAGTACATCGAGGTGGTCTACTATCTTTACGGCGTGAGCCAACCGAAGGACGCGCTCGTTTTGCGCGTGCGGCTGACGGACAAAGCGAACCCGGTCATGCCGTCGCTGACGCCAATTTGGCCCGGCGCGGACTTCCAGGAGCGCGAGGTTTACGACATGATGGGGGTCCGGTTCGAGGGCCACCCGAACTTGCGGCGGATTCTCATGTGGGAGGGCTTCCAAGGCTGGCCGCTGCGCAAGGACTACAAAGAGCCCTTCTACGAGGAAGAACTCAAGCCTTTCAAGAGCCGGCATCCCGAGGGCCATCACAACTGGGCCGAAGACCGCGTGCCGTGGAAAGACAATGTGAGCTATCCCGTGGCGTGGGACCCTGATCTGTGGACCTCGCCAGAGGTGGAATACCGGCGCATCATGGCCGTCGACGACGTCAAGAGCGCCGACGCCGACATTCGGACCGAGCGCATCCTGGTGAACATGGGCCCGCAGCACCCGTCGACGCACGGCGTGTTTCGCATGGTCATCGCGATCGAGGGCGAGAACGTCGTCGGGCTCGAGCCCGAGATGGGCTACCTGCACCGCTGCCATGAGAAGATCGGCGAACGCAACACCTACATCATGAACATCCCGTTCACCGACCGGCTGGACTACATCAGCTCGATGTCGAACAACCTGGGCTATGTGCTGGCAGTTGAGAAGCTGATGGGCGTGCAAGTGCCGGAGCGGGCGGAGTACCTCCGCGTGATCATGGCGGAGTTCACCCGGATCGTCAGCCATTTCATTGCCGTGGGCTTCCTGTTCAACGATCTGGGCGCGTACTTCACGCCGGCGCTCTACGGCATGCGCGAGCGCGAACTGATCCTCGACCTGTTCGAGGCGGTAGCCGGCAGCCGCATGATGTGCAACTACATGCGCTTCGGCGGCGTGGCGGCCGACCTGCCCGACACGTGGGTCGAGCGGGCGCGCGAGCTTGTCTGGAACCGGCTGCCGCGGGTGATGCGCGACTTCGAAACGCTGCTGGCGGGCAACGAGATTTTCATCAGCCGCACCCGGGGCATCGGCGTGCTGACGGCCGAGGAAGCCATCGCGTACAGCATGGCCGGACCGATGCTGCGAGCATCGGGCGTGCCCTATGACCTGCGCAAGGCCGCGCCGTATTCGATCTACGACCGGTTCGAGTTCGACGTGTGCAGCCGGCCCGAAGGGGACGTCTGGGCGCGGTTCCGCGTACGCATGGACGAAATCTACCAGAGCCTGCGCATCCTGAAGCAGGCGCTCGAGCAACTGCCCGAGGGACCGATCATGCCGCCTGGCAAGAAGCAGTACCAGGTGAAAGTTCCGGCGGGCGAAGCGTATTCGCGAATTGAAGGGCCGAAGGGCGAGTTGGGCTTTTTCGTGGTTTCCGACGGCAAGGCCAACCCGTACCGCTATCACGTGCGCGCCCCGACCTTTATCAACCTGACCAGCCTCGAAAAGATGAGCCTCGGCCACAAGATCGCCGATTCGGTGGTGATCCTGGGCGCGGTGGATATCGTGCTGGGCGAAGTAGACCGGTAGGAGCGGGGAAACCGCGCCCGTTGGAGGCAAGCATGTTTGGATCTGGCGTGTTCCGTGGCCTGGGCGTCACGCTTAAGCAATTCGTCGGCACCTATCTCGACGATGTCAAGAAGATTCCGAGCCGCTACGCCGGTGGCAAGGAAGTCATCGATCAGACCGCGGTTGGCGAACAGGAAGGTCTGTTCACCATCCAGTATCCGGAAGAGCGGCGCAAGCTGCCCGAGCGCTTCCGCTACATTCCGATGTTGATCTACGAGACCAATGCGGAGACGGGGGCGAAGGAAGATCGCTGCACCGCGTGCGGCATCTGCGCGAAGGTGTGCCCGCCGCAGTGTATCTGGATCGTGCGCGATAAGGACGAGAACGGCAAACCGATCACCCGGCCCGCGGAGTTCTACATCGATTCGAGCATCTGCATGAACTGCGGCCTGTGCGCCGAGTTCTGCCCGTTCGATGCGATCAAGATGAACCACGACTTCGAGATTTCGGCGTACAAGCGCATGCCGCATCTCGTGTTCGACCTGGAAGAGTTGAGCGTCCCGGTCAGCTACTACGCGCGCATCCGCCCCACCGACTACGCGGAGGAAGAGGCGGCGAAGAAGGCGAAGGAAGCCGAGAAGGCCGCCAGGCCCGTAGTGGAGAAGGTGGCTAAGGTTGCGCCCTCAGCGGCGGCAGCTGCCGCGCCGGCAGCCCCGGCCGCCGCTGAGACGGCCACACCGGCTGCGCCAGTTGCGGCCGCGGCGGCTGTCAAGCGCACGCCTGAAGAGATCGAGCGGCTGAAGGCCGAAGCGGCTGCGCGGCGTGCCGCGAAGGCGGTCGAAGGTCCCGAGGGCGCGCCTGTCGCTGCTGACACTGCGGCGGCTGCACCCGCGCCGGTGGTGGAAGCCCCGGCCGGCGTCGGCGCGAAGCGTTCGCCCGAGGAGATCGAGCGGCTGAAGGCCGAAGCGGCTGCCCGCCGTGCGGCCAAGGCGTCTGGCGAAGCGCCGGCTTCTGAAGCTGCACCGGCGGCTGCGCCCGTGCCGGCTCCGGAAGCATCTATCCCTGCGGCGCCAGTTACTCCGCCGGCGCCGGCCGATGCGCCGGCGGGCGTGGGTGCGAAGCGCACGCCCGAAGAAATCGAGCGGCTGAAGGCCGAAGCAGCGGCGCGACGCGCTGCGAAGGCTGCCGGCCAGGGCGGGGGCACCGAAGGTCAGCCGTAAAAGGATCGGATGACCACTGTTGTGGGCGAGATAAGGGTGTGAGAGAGAGAGAAAGTAAATGAGCGTCGAGGTTACCTATCACGGGCATGCCTGCTTCACCATTCGGACGGCCGGCGCGGACTTGCTCATCGACCCGTTTCTGACGGGCAACGAGATGGCCGATGTGACGCCGGAGCAGGTTAATCCGACCTACATCCTGATCTCGCACGCGCACGGCGATCATCTGGGCGACGCGGTGCCCATCGCACAGCGGACGGGCGCGCAAGTGATCTCGAATTTCGAGATTGCCAATTACATGGAGCGGCACGGCATCACGGCCAATCACATGCATATTGGGGGCGCCCGGCAGTACCCGTTCGGCAAGGTCAAGCTCACCATCGCGCACCACGGTTCGTCGTTTCCCGATGGCTCATACGGCGGCAATCCCTGCGGCTTCTTGCTCTGGCTGGAAGGCAAGGTCCTGTACTTTGCAGGCGACACCGCGCTGACCTACGATATGAAGCTGTACGGTGAGGAAGGCATCGACGTGGCGATGCTGCCCATCGGCGACAATTTCACGATGGGGCCCGAGGACGCGGTTAGAGCGGTGCAGTTCTTACAGCCGAAACAGGTCGTCCTCATGCACTATAATACGTTCGGACTGATCACGCAGGACGCTGAGGCCGTCGCCCAGGCCATTCGCGAGCACACGGACAGCCAGCCGGTGTTACTGCAGCCAGGGGCAACCTTGGCCGTACCCCGTGAGGGGGTCCCCCTGAGCGGGGTATAAGGAGTCTTCTCATGGATGTTGCCGCACTGATCGTGGCCGTGTTGGCGCTGTTGGGCGCCTTTTTCGCGACCCGCCGGGTGGCCGGCTTGCAGGAGCGGCTGGAACGCACGGCCGGCGAGCTCCACGAGTTGCGCAGCACGACGAATGCGACGCTGGAGGAGATGCAAGGCAAGCTCAATGAGCTCAAGCTGCAGGCGCGGCGCCAGGCCGGCCAGCCGATCTTCGACCCGCGGATGACGATTGCGGAGGCCATGAGCGTGCATCCCAAGGTAGTGGACGTGCTAGCGACGTTCCACCTCGGCGGCTGTTCGCACTGTGCGGTCAGCGACGTCGACACGATCGAGGGCGCGTGCCAAACCTATGGGATCGACCAGGCAGCCCTGATGAATGCGCTTAACGGATTGGTGACGGGCGGTAGCGGTGGATCGAGCGGCCTGGCCGCCACCATCCAGGGCGCCCGGATTTCAAATGTAAAGGTGAGTAACTAAGTTTCGATGTATCCAAAAGCAGAACTCCTATTCCCGCCCAGGCTGATTCCGGTGCTGAAGACCTTGCGCGGGCCCGAGTGGGCCACGCTGGTCGACCGGGTGGCTAAGCTGCCCGAGACAGACCCCGACAGCCTGGCGTTTTCGTTGATGATGATTCGCCTCGACGGCTGCGTGAAGTGTCACGAAGGCAGCTTCAAATACATGCGCGGCTGTCACCTTTGTGCGACCCAAACAGTCATGCAGTTTAAAGGATCTGATGGCGACCTGTACCAGCTGTACCTCAGGGCACGACGCGATATCGACTCTTACCTCGCCGGGCAACCGGTGTATGAGGACGACATAGTTGAAGTAATCGAAGAGACTGACCGGATTTAGGATACTCCATGGCTGCCAGACGAATCGCAATTATCGGCGCGGGCATGGCCGGCCTGGCCGCCGCGCATGACCTGAACAAGGCGGGCCACCAGGTGACTGTTTACGAGGCTGCCCCTGAGGTGGGCGGCCTCGCTTCTGGTTTTAAGGCGCCCGGCTGGGATTGGACGCTCGAAAAGTTCTACCACCACTGGTTCGCGGGGGATAAGGCCATGCTCGGCCTGATCGACGAGCTGGGCTGGAGCGACAAGGTCATCTTCCGGCGGCCGTGGACGGTAGTCTACTACAAGGACAAGTTCCAGGCGCTCGATTCCTATGTCGAGGCGTTCAAGTTTACCCTGCGCAACTTCGGTCCCGTCGATCTCGTGCGCTTCGGGCTGGTCGGCGTATTCCTCAAGCTGACGTCGAACTGGAAGCGGCTCGAGCGTGTGACTGCGGACTCGTGGCTGCGCAAGTGGGTGGGCCCGCGGGTCTACAACGCCATCTGGCGGCCCATGCTGGTGGGGAAGTTCGGCGAGAAGAACCTGGCTGTGGTTAACGCGGCGTGGTTCTGGGCGCGGGTGAAGGCGCGCACGACGAAGCTGGGCACGTTTGCCGGCGGGTTCCAGCGCTTTCTGGACATGCTGGCGGAGAACCTGCGGGGACGGGGCGTCGAGCTTAACCTGGGCACGCCCATCACGGGCGTTCGCAAGCAGGGCGACGGGCTCCTGGTGGAGACGGCGAACGGCTCGCAGGCTTACGACGCGGTCATCTCGACGAGCTCGCCGGCGTTGATGGCAAAGCTGGCGCCCGACCTGCCCGACAGCTACTCGGCCGCGCTGCAGAAGCTCAAGTCGATGGGCGCGGTCGTGCTTGTCGTCTCGCTCGACCGCTCGCTCTCGCCCTATTATTGGCACAACCTGCCTAAAGAGGCCGGGTTCCCCTTCCTGGCGCTCGTGGAGCACACGAACTTCATGGATCGGGAACACTACGGCGGCGATACGATCATCTACTGCGGCGACTACCTGGAAACGGACCACGAGTACTTTTCGTTGAGCAAGGAGCAGTTGCTCGATCGCTTCCTGCCTGCGTTCAGTCGCTTCAATCCACAGTTTGACCGCAGTTGGGTGAAGGACGCATGGGTCTGGAAGACGGCCTACGCCCAACCTGTGCCCCCGGTTAATCACTCGCAGAACATCCCCCCGCTGCGCACCCCCGTGCCCGGCCTGTACTTTGCCAGCATGAGCCAGGTGTACCCTTGGGATCGCGGGACGAATTACGCGGTCGAGATCGGACGGCGGGTGGCGGGGCTGGCCATGGAAGATTTGAGCAAGACCGCGTAAGTGCACGCGCTGCCGGACAATGGGAGACGAAATGGGACGCAGATTGAACTGATTCCTCTGATTCTTCTTGAAGAAGATCATGTAAATCAGTCTGATCAGCCAAATCAGCGGGCCCTTTCAGATCAGTGAGGATGGAAATAGATGCTTTTCGGTAAGAAGGAAGTCACGCGTCGAGATGGTGCTTGGCGCGCTCAAACACGTGCAGGAGCCGGAGCTCCACAAGGACCTCGTGACGCTTAACATGGTGAAGGACATCCAGGTGCAGGATGGCGACGTGGCATTTACCGTCACGCTGACCACGCCGGCCTGCCCTTTGAAATCACAAATCGAGACCGAGGCGAAGGCCGCGGTCGCGCAGGTGCCCGGCGTGCGCAGCGTCAAGGTGAACTTTGACGCGCAGGTGCGGGCGGATCACCGCATCAACGCGAAGCTCGCGGTGCCGATCAAGAACATTATCGCGGTCGCCAGCGGCAAGGGTGGCGTGGGCAAGACCACGGTCTCGGCCAACCTCGCCGTCGCGCTGAGCCAGATGGGCGCGCGGGTCGGCATCCTGGACGCGGACATTTACGGTCCCAACGTGCCGATCGTCATGGGTGTGAACAGCCCTGGCCGACGTCGAGTCCGACAAGATGGTGCCGCCCTACGCACACGGCATCCAGGTCATGTCGATCGGTTTCCTGGTGCCCGACGGCGAAGCGCTGGTGTGGCGCGGGCCCATGCTGCACAAGGCCATCCAGCAGTTGCTGACCGACGTGGCCTGGGGCGATCCACAGGGCCGGACGGACGCGGAACGCGAGCTCGACTACCTGGTGGTGGACCTGCCGCCGGGAACCGGCGACGCCCAGATGAGCCTGGCGCAGCTTGTGCCGCTGACCGGCGCGGTCATCGTCACGACGCCCCAGAACGTGGCGCTGGCCGATGCGACCCGTGGCATCACGGCGTTCAACCGGCTCGAAGTGCCCGTACTCGGCCTGATCGAGAACATGGCCGGCGACGTGTTCGGGGTCGGTGGGGGTGAGGCGGCCGCGCAGAAGCTCGGCATCCCGTTCCTGGGCCGCGTGGGTCTTGCGACGGTGGTGCGCGAAAGCGGCGACAAGGGCGAGCCCGTCGTGGCCTGCTGCCCCGAGACGGAGCAGGCGCAGGTGTTCCGTGACATCGCGCAGCGTGTTGCCGCCCAGGTCAGCGTGCTGAACGCCCGGCGCCCCGCGCCCGGCAGCGTGCCGATCAAGCTCGAACTGTAGAAGCGGTTTCTCGCTTTGGCGCCCGGAACGCGCGGCCTTGCCGCCATCTCCGGGCGCTTTTGCGTTAAGTGACCTGTTTGTTGGGCATCTCATCGACGGCCGGCTGGGCAGGGAGCGGCTTCCGGCCATGGATGAGGTGCATTTTCAGCCCCATCTTATACAACCCCTTACCCATGGGGGTGGTCTGCAGCGCTTCGTCGAACGACGGCGCGGTTCCTCCCGAGCGAATGATGCGCAGGTACTCGCGGATTTCGGGGATGCTGGCGAGGAGGAAAATCGCGTTGACGATCACCGCATAGGCGACGTAGCGCCAGTCCTTCGTGGTGAACCAGAACCATGGGATTAGCAACCACATGCCGCCGATAAAGGTGACGAACGCGTCGCGCAGGAGCAGGCCGATGATCGGGCCGCCAAAACCGCACACGACCGTGGCGAGTGGATCGAAGGCGAGCACCCCGCCGTACACCTGCGAAATGCCCCGGCCCCCTCGGAACCGGTAATAGACGGGCCAGACATGCCCCGCCATCCCCGCAGCCGCGACAACCAGGAAGTAGGTTTCCCCCGGATACGCGAGCCGGAAAGCCAGCGTTGGGATGAAAATCTTCAGCATGTCCAGCAGGCCGGTCAGCATGCCGATCTTTGGGTTCGTGCGGAGAGAAAGTGCCGTGGCGTTGACAGACGTGACGCTCAGCGTCTGCTGTCCTTCCTCAAGCGTGTATGTTGTGCGGCTGAAGTCTGCGCCTGGCGCGACAAAATGCGCCACCACGCGGGTGAAAGAGATGGCGCCGACGAAGTAACCGACGGCAGCCGCAGCAAACAGGATCGGACCGATCTCCATACCGCACCTCATGCAAGATCTATTCCAGGTAGACGCGGCCCTGGCCGCCATCCACGGTGAGAGCCTGGCCGTCGTAGATGCGGCGCGTCGCGTCCCGCACGCTGACGACTGCGGGCAGGTTGTACTCCCGGGCCACGATAGCCGCATGGGACAACTGCCCGCCTGTCTCCGCCACGATGCCGCCGATTCCGGCGAACAGCGGCGTCCAGCCGACGTCGCTGAACGGGACGACCAGGATGTCAGAGTGACCGAGCGTGGCGGGGGCATCGGCCGGATCATGGATGATCCGTGCGAAGCCGCGTGCCCGGCCGGGACTGCCCCCGATGCCACTCAGATAAGCCGCGCTTTCCACGGGGCCGCAGGGGGTCGGCCTGGCGGCCGGCTGCCCCGGAAGGCCGACGACCACCTCGGGGGGTTCCAGCGCTGCGTCCGCGGCCATGTCTGTGCGTCGTCCGTCGATGCACTCGGCCGCCACAGATGCAGGCCATCGGCCGGCCGCCAGCTCGCCCAGCTCTCGGCGCGTCAGGTAGAACAGGCTCTCGGGCTCCGCAAGGCAACCCTGCTCCACCAGCCGCCGGCCTGCGGCCAGGAACAGCCGGCGCATCTCGTAGGTGTACTCGGAGATCAGTACGCTGGCGCGTTCCCGCCAGTCGACGGAGGTCGTCGCGCCCGTCATGAGGCGCCGGAAAACCCAGCGGTCGAGCGGGCCGCCCGACTCGCAGACGCGGGCGGACGCAGCTTCGCGGATGATCCCGGCCTTCTGCTGGCCCACGGATGCTGAGGTAACACCACGTGCGATGGAGCGCCAGATCAGTGCAGGGTTCTCGGCCCAGGAGGGGAAGCTGAAGTCCGAGCCGTTGCTGCTCAGATAGCCGTGGCGGGCGAGGAACGCGTCTACGCCCTCCAAGACGACGCGCCCCTGCTCTGAGGCGCCGAGAGCGCGCGCAGCGTGCCGTCATCCGCGGCCAACAGCGCAGCGCGTGTTTCCTCGTCCAGGTAGTTTGCCTGCTCGGCCAGCCGGATCAGGTCCAACGACGGCTCGAGGCTCTTGATACCGGCCACGCCGCGAAGCAGATCACCGAACTCGACGCCCGGCGCCTTACGAGCAACCCAAGTCCGCAGGACGCGGGCGCGGGCCGCGCTGTTGAACACGCAGCAGAAGAAAAACCAAAAGAGGCTGTTGCGCAGGGCGGTCAGGGTGTCCAGCTCGATCAACAACCCGGATAACGGCACTGCCGTCCAATCGCGCGTTCGGAACGGTTCGAGCCGGCTGCGCCCCTCGCGGAGCGGACGCGCCTGCCCGTCCGTGAGGCGACCCGTCTGGACCACGAGCCGCACCATGCGCAACGTAATTCCGAGTAAGCGCAGGCTGGGGCGCATGGGGACTCGGTCCCTGCGCTCGTCGCGCAGCATCATCTCGAACAGGTTCGCCGGCAGTCCCGCCTCGGACAGCAGTTCCGACAGAACCGTCATGTCGGCATACACGCGCGAGTAATGTCTTGTGACCAGGCGCGCCGTGTCGATATCCCGCCTGCCGAGCAGCGCGGCGAAGAGCGTGCCGAATACCTCGTTCACCTTGGCCAAAGTGTTGACGTCGTACACCATGGGCTTGACCAGGCCGGGGGCCATGTCGGAGACAATGGCGCGGGAGTATACATGCCGGTCACGCAGCGTGGTGATCGGACGCGCCTGGAGGACGTGAAATGCCGCGCCATCCCATGCCCACTCGACGTCCTGGGGCACGCCGGCAGCGCGTCGCGATCTCACGGACGAGCCGGGCCAGGGCGCCGACTTCGGCCTCCCCGAGCACGGCTTGCCCGGGAAGGACCGGCGTCACCTCGGCAAGTACGCCCCGTCCGTCCACAACGTAGCGATCTGTGCGTACGCTGCCGCCGACGACCGCGGCGCCGAGCCCCGGCGCCGCCTCGATCACAACGCAGGACTGGCCGGTGATGGGGTCGGCACTGAACGCCACACCGGCAGCAGTTGCCGGGGCCATCCGCTGTACGACGACGGCCATCTCTTCGTTCGCTTCGAGTTGGCGCTGCGTGAGGTAGGTGGCTGCACGCGGTGCGAACAGCGACGCCCAGCAGGCCCGGACGGCCGCAAGAAGGGCATCTTCGCCGGCCACGTCGAGCACGGTCTCGAACTGCCCCGCGTGCGAGGCCGCGCTTGCATCTTCCCCCGCAGCCGACGAACGGACCGCCACGCGGCCGCCCAAGCGGGCGTATGCACTGCAGATGTCCTTCTGAATGGGGGCGGGCAGAGGCGCGGAGCAGACCGCTCGATGCTGGCTCTCCCGGGGAGAGGAAGCGCCGTCGGGGTTGTCTGCAACCCCGTAGTCGATGCTGGCGAGGAAATCGCGGAACGCGTGCGTGGTGATCACGAAGCCCGGCGGCACGTCGAAGCCCTGGCGGGCGAGGCGGTTTAGCCCCGCCGCCTTTCCACCGGCAACGCCGGCGTCGCCGGCAGCACGGTTGCGCAAGTTGATTGCGTAGCGGGACATCGAGTGCTCCCGTCACGGTGGGCAGCCGGCCGGACGATGAGATTCCGGCCGGCTGCGGGTTTACCGCACCTTGATCTCCACGAACGTGCTCATGCCCCACCGCAGCCCCGCATCGGCCGGCAGGTTGAGGTCAACCAGGACGTCGTAGATCTTGTCACCCCGGCGTTCGATGGCCAGCGGCGCGATGCGCGTCACTTTGCCCTCAAACTCCCGATCGGGCAGGGCGTCGACGGTGACTTTGACGGGCTGATCCGTGCGGACCAGGGCCACGTCTCCCTCTGCCAAATCCTCCGTGCGAACGCGCAGGCGCGTAAGATCGCCCAGGCGCAGGATCGGCACCTGGGGCGTAACCAGTTCGCCCTGGTCTACCAAGACCTCGCCGATTGTGCCGGCAAAGGGTGCGCGCAGGGCGCCGTCGTCCAATGCGTTGCGGGCAGCGCTTACGGCAGCCTCGGCCCGTGCAACTTCGGCCTCCGCGGCGGCGAGGTCTTCCACGCGCGTGCCGGCTTTAATCAGGTCAAGCTGGGCCTGCGCCTGGAGAACCTGTGCCTTGGCGCTTTCAGCCTGGCTCTGGGCCTGGTCTACCTGGGCCTCGGCGATCTTGACGCCGGCCTCGGCACGCTGCGCCTGGGCCCGGGCCTGGGCCACCTGGCCCGCGGCCGTCTGCACCCCCGCCTGCGCCTGGGATAGTCCCCGCGGGCGGCGGCGATCTCGGGCCGGCTGGCGCCGCGCTTCAGGTCGGCCAGCCGGGCGGCGGCCGCGTTGTAAGCATTTGTGGCCCGCTCCAGCTCCAGCGCCTGCTGTGATGCCCCGACGTCCGCGCTGCCCCGGATCCTGTCGTAGGCGGCCTGGGCAACCTGCATGGCCGCTTTAGCGTTGTCAACGTCGTTCTGCGCGGCGATCAGCGCACCCGGCGCGGCGCCTTGCGACACCTTGTCCAGGTTGGCCTGGGCTGCGGCCACGGCAGCCTGGGCTGCGGCTTGGCTGCCGAGTGCGACGTCCACTGCGCTTGCGGCGGCGAGTTGATCTGCCTTGGCGGCTGTCACGTTGCCTTCGGCAACGATCTTGGCCCGTTCGGCAGTCGTCGCGCCGGCCTCCGCGATCCGGAGGCCGGCCTGCGCCGTCGCGATCTCTTCCGGACGTGCGCCGGCTTTGGCCTTGGCAAGCCCTGCCTGCGCCAGCTTCAGCCCGGCCTCGGCGTTCGACCGCGCTTGCTGGAGGTCGCGGGTGTCAATGCGGGCGAGCTCCTGCCCCGCCTGGACCTCGTCCCCCGCGGAGACGAGGATTTCGACCAGGCGGCCCGACGCCTGCATGCTGAGCGCAGCTTCCTGAATAGGAACGACGACACCGGTTGCCGAGACGACGTCCACGTCGGCGGCCGGCGTCGGGGCAGCCTGATCCCCGGGAGGGGCCGCCGCCGGCGCAGGCTGGCAGCCCGCCAGGCTTGCGATGAGAATGGCGGCCACGACGAAAATGCGTAGTGACGGCATCTTAGTGACTCCTCCGGTGGGCTACTCGAACTGGATGGCTTCGATGATGCGTACCCGCGCTGCGCGGCGAGCCGGCCAGAACGCGGCCACTTGCGACACGACGAGCGCGATGATCAGGCTGACCAGCACCCCGGCCAGCGGCATCGTGTACTCGAGCTTGAAACCCGCCATTTGATTGATACTGCCCAGCATGCTGCGCGAGACCAGCACGCCGAACGCCAGGCCGAGCACCGCGCCGACGATGCCCATGAGTCCGGCTTCGGCCAGGATCATCCGGCCGATCTGCGCCTTGGTCATGCCCAGGCTGCGGAGCATTCCGATCTCTCGGGTGCGCTCGAAAACGTTCATGCTAAGGGTGTTGATAACCCCCAGCGCGGCCACCAGCATGGTGATGATGGACATGACGTCGAACAGGCTGGTCGTCTGGGTGATCAGCCGCAGGGCGCGCGAGCGGATCGCCTCGTTCGACTCGACCGTGAGATGCTGCCGGGCGCCGTACAACCGGTCGATCCGGTCGCGCACCGTCGCGCGGGCTCTCCCCTGGCTCTGTGCGCAGCAGGAACGCGTTTACATCGTCCACGCCGAAGTAGCGCTTGGCGTCTTTCCAGCTTGTCTGCATGACAAGGCCCTGGTTGTAGAAGTCCACCACGACGGCCGCGATGGTGAAATCGTGCTGGCCCCGACGGGTGGCGAGGCGGATCGTATCGCCTTGGTGCAGGCCGTATTTCTCGGACAGCACGCTTGAGATAAAGACCGTATTGCCCGGCGGCGAGCCGGGCGGCCAGGCGGGCGGGGTCCCCCTGCTCGCCGCTGAACACAAACGAGGTCACCTGGCGATAGGAGTCGGGGTCGACGGCCATCAACACGAGGCGCTCATCTCCGCCCGTTGCGAGCACCCGTTTGACGTCGAGGTAGCGGATCGGCGTGACTGCCTCGACCCCATCAACTTCGGCGATGCTGCGCCCTAACTCGGCGCTGCATGGGCAGCGACGAGTGCACGTAGACATCGCCGCCGATGTAGCGCTCGATCCACGACTGGATATCGCCGCCGAACGCCGCGGTGATCGCCCGTATGCTGAGAAGCATCGCGATCCCTGTCATCAGCGCGGCGACGGTCAGCGCGGTGCGCAGGCGGGCGCGCTGGACATTACGGCTCCCAAGTTGGCCTGCGGGCCCATAAAGGCGGTGCAGCAGCGGCCGCAGTAGTCGCTCGCCGGCCGTCACGGCAACGGGAATGAGGAACAAGCCGCCAAGAAAGAGGTTCATCACGAACATCTGGCGCATCTGTTCCTGCGCTGCGCCCTCGCCGGGCATGAACGCCAACGCCGCAAGCGATAGGACCAGGACCGCGATGCCCGCAATCCAACCGCGGCGGACGAACCACCCTTCCTTCGAGGCGCCTCGCACCCGCAGCGCCTCGAGGGGCGAGATGCGGCTGGCCTGCCGGGCGGGGATGGCGGCGGCCGCCAACGTGACGCCTACGCCCACCAGCAGGGCGGAAATAAGGCCGCTCAGAGGCACCTGGAGGTCCTGCACTTCCTGGGCCACCACGACTTCCATGACCTTCATCAGCCCCTGCGAAAGCGCCAGCCCCGCGGCGAGTCCGAGCACCGAGCCGGCGACGCCGATCATTGCCGCTTCGGCCAGGATCTGGCCTAGCACCTGGCGCCGCGTCATGCCCAATGCCCGGAGCATGCCGATCTCGCGGGTGCGCTCGACCACGGTCATCGAGAACGCGTTGTAGACCAGGAAGCCCCCGACGAACAGCGCGATGGCGCTGAACATATTCAACCCCATCTGGTAGCCGGTAAGCATCTGCGACACCCGCTCGCCCTGTGCGGCGGGGTACGTAACGGTGTATCTGGGGCCCAGGCGGGCCTGCAGCCGAGACTTGAGCTCGGCCAGGGCCGCACCCGACGAAGCTTCGGGCCGCGCGACGACGTCGACCTGGTCTAGGTCGCCTGAGCGCAGGAAGATGTCTTCGGCGGTCTGGAGGGGGACCGCGCCGAATGCACCGCTGTTAAGCTGGCCGGGGCCGTCTTTGTCCATCAGGCCCACGACCTTCAGCCGGACGGTGCCGGACGGCGTGACAAGCGCGACCTCGTTGCCCACGCGGATTTTCTTCTCGTCCGCGTAGTTTTTGACGAGCACGATATCGTAGGCGCTGCGGTTTGGCCCCAGGAACTGCCCTTCGAGGATCTTGTAGTCGCGCGCTTGCCGGTCCACCGTGGGATCGACACCGTAGAGCAGCAGCCCGCCGCCGACGGCGCCGAAGAAGCTGAGGTTGACCTGGGTGGGCGAGGCCTCGTCGGCCAGGAGGGCTTGGCCACGCATGACGGGGACCAGCGCCCCGACCCCCGCCGCTTGCTCGATCCGGTTAAGCGCGTCGGAGGCGAAGCCTTGCGCGCTCTCGTCTGCCGCGGTAATTACGAGGTGGGCTTTGCCCGATGCCTGGGTGAAGACTTCGGTGATGGCATGCAGCGTGCTGACGTTCGTGGTGTTGATGGCGAGGATGACCGCAACGCCGAGGACGACGCCGAATAGCGTCGGCACCGTGCGTAGCGGCCGCGCGGCAAGAGAGCGCCACGCCATGGCGATCGTGCGACGGGCTGCGATGAATCCGGTCATGTCTGCCTATCGTGTCTGACTAAGTCTGCAGGTCTTCCATCGTGGCATTTACGGCATGCAGGCGCTGGCTCATATCCTGCATCCCATCGACGCGCAGGTCGCACCGCACTGCGCCATCCCTGAGAAAGACGACGCGGTCTGCATACGTGGCCGCCCGCGGGTCATGCGTCACCATGACGATCGTTTGGCCCAACTCGTCGCACGAGCGACGAAGGAGCTCCATCACTGCGGTCCCTGTCTTCGAGTCGAGGTTGCCGGTAGGCTCGTCCGCGAGGACAATGGCAGGCTCGGTGACCAGTGCGCGGGCAATCGCGACGCGCTGCTGCTCGCCGCCCGACAGCTGATCTGGCTTGTGGGTCCGCCGGCCAGTGAGGCCCACGAGATCCAACAGCCGGTCGATCCGCTCGCGAAACTTCGCCGCGCTCTGATTAGCGATGAGGAGCGGCAGGGTGATGTTTTCTTCGGCCGTCAGTGTAGGGAGGAGGTTGTAGAACTGGAAGATGAAGCCGATGTTGTGGCGTCTGGCCAGCGTCGCCTGGTTATCGTCGAGGCCCGAGAAGCGCAGTCCGGCGAGCGTGATGTCGCCACCTGAAGGCCGGTCGAGCCCCCCCAGCAGGTGCAAGAGCGTCGACTTCCCGCTCCCCGAGGGGCCCATAATCGCAACGAACTCGCCGCGTTCGACCGAGAAGTCGACTCCGGCCAGCGCGATCACGACGTGATCCGGCCGACCCGTACTGTTTTTGGAGGTCTGAAGCTTCGAGGATGGACATCATTGTACCTTCCGCCACGAATTGTGGCATTGTATAGCCAGTATATAGGTGTTGTCAACCCGTGACGGTGAGGCAGCATGTAATGCAATAACGCGGCGGGTTTTGTGGAGCGGAGACCGGGCGCGGATAGCGAAGCTTTGCATCCGCCCTCACTTGGCGCGATTGTGCCTCTGTGGTACAAATAAGGTCGTGACACAGCGCGGCATGTCTTCTGCCTGCCACCACGTCCTGACAGCCGCTGCGAATAGTCCTCACGCGAAGGAGCAGAGGAAATGATTCACGAACCGCTATGTACTCCAGGTGTGCCCTGCCGCTACGGCTTCTGGAACATTCCTGCCCCGCTCGAGATTGTCTTCTACGCCAGCATGGCGATTGCAGTGGCCCTCCTGATCTGGGGCATCGTGCGGCGTGTGGTGTTGTGGCGCCGTGCCCAACCTGAGTTCGGCCTCGACCATCCCATCCAGCGCCTGGGTCGGGTCGTCAAGTACGGGGTCGTGCAGGTTAAGATCCTGCGCGAACGCTATCCGGGCACGTTTCACCTCGCCTTATTCTGGGGCATGGTCGTTCTCTTCATCGGGACCGTGTTGGCCACGATCGACAGCGACGTCTTCGAGCTTTTCTTCGACGCCAAACTGCTCCAAGGCCCCTTCTACGTCTTCTACAAGGTCGTTCTTGACCTGGCGGGCCTCGGGTTTCTTGTCGGCCTCGGCATGGCGATGTACCGCCGCTACATCGTGCGCCCGCCCCGGCTGAACATCGACTGGCGCTTCAACCTGACGGAGCCGCTCCTTGGCTTCATCATTATCACCGGCTTCCTGATTGGCGCGCTGCGCCTGGCGGTGATGGATCCGCCCTGGGGCCCGGCGCAGATCGTCGCCTATCCGATCAGCCGGCTGCTGCAGGGCGCGCCGGCAGAGGCGCTGCTAGTGGCGCACCGGTCGATGTGGATCACGCATTACCTGATCGTCGCCCTATTCTTCGCGGTCATCCCGTACACGAACCTCTTCCACATCTTCTCGTCGCCCGCCAACATCTTCGTGGCCCCGTTCCGCAAGCGGGGTGCGCTGTGGCCGATCAAGGACCTGGAGCAGGCGGAGCAACTGGGCGCGGCGAAGCTCACCGACTTTGCGTGGCCCCGGCTGGCGAACTTCGATGCGTGCACCGAGTGCGGGCGCTGCCAGGACGTCTGCCCGGCGTTCGCGGCCCTCGAGCCCCTCAACCCGAAGTACGTCATTCTGAACCTGCGCGACTACATGACCGAGCAGCAAGCGCAGCTGCGCAAGCTGCCCGCCGCAGAAGCGAGTGGCGACCAGCGGCGATGGCAGCCAGGCCGCCGAGGCCCCCAAGGCGGCGAGTGACGGAACTGATAAATCCAACGGCCGGCGCATGGTAGGCGACATAATCACCCCCGAGGTGCTCTGGGCCTGCACCACCTGCATGCACTGCGTGTACGAGTGCCCGGTGCTGATCGAGCACGTGGACGCGATCGTCGACATGCGCCGGCAGCTGGCGCTGATGGAAGGCAACGTGCCGCCCAGCCTGGGCACGACCTTGACCAACATCGAGCGCGCCGGCAACCCCTGGAAGCAGCCGAAGCGCAAGCGGGCAGCGTGGGCGCAGGCGCTGGACTTCGAAGTCCCCATCATGGCAAACGTGGGCGAGGCCGACGTGCTGTGGTGGGTGGGCTGTGCCGGGTCATACGACCCGCGCAACCAGAAGGTGACCCGGGCGCTGGCGAAGATCATGTATGAAGCGGGCGTGAATTTCGCGATCCTGGGTGAAGAAGAAACCTGCAACGGCGACCAGGCGCGACGGGCGGGCAACGAGTACCTGTTCCAGCAGCTGGCGAGCCAGAACATCGAGACGATGAACCAGTACAAGTTCAAAACCATCGTCACCCAGTGCCCCCACTGCTTCAACGTGCTGCAAAACGAGTACCCGCAGATGGGGGGCAACTACCAGGTGCTGCACCACTCGCAGTTTATCCAGAAGCTGCTGGACGACGGCGACGTCCGTGTGCGGCGCACGGCCGGCGGACACGAGACGCTGACCTACCATGACCCGTGCTACCTGGGCCGGTACAATGACATCTACGACGCGCCCCGCGAGGTCGCGACGTCCAGCGGAAAGTCGTTGATCGAGATCCCGCGCTCGCGCGATATGTCGATGTGCTGCGGTGGCGGCGGCGCGCGCGTCTGGATGGAGGACGAGGGCGAGGTGCGGGTGAACCGCAACCGGATGGCGCAGATCATGGAGACCGGGCAGGAGGATGTCGCGGTGGCGTGCCCCTTCTGCATGATCATGCTGGAGGACGCACGGGGCGCGCTAGATGCGGAGAACGTGCAAATCCGGGACATCGCCGAGATCGTGGCCGAGAACCTTATCGAGACGCGGAAGGAACCGGCGCCCGAAGCCTGACCCGGAGGAGCCAGATGTTCAAGCGGATCTTGTTTCCCGGAAAGTACATCCAGGGTGCGGGCGCTCTGGCCGAGTTGCCGGTGCTCGTCAAGCTGTTCGGCGCGCAAGGGCTGATCCTTGCTTCGCCCACGGCCCAGCAGAATATTCTTCCCGCGAGCGGCCTCGACCTCGCTGCTCACTGTTTGCCCGTGGAGCGCTTCGGGGGGGAGTGCAGCGAGAAGGAGCTGGCGCGGCTGGGCGCAATTATCGAGCAGCGCGGCGTCGACGTCCTGGTCGCAATGGGTGGTGGGAAGACGATCGACACGGCAAAGATCGCCGCGGATCGGGCCAACATCCCCGTGATCGTCGTGCCGACGATCGCGTCGACGGACGCGCCGACGAGCGGCTGCGCCGTGGTGTATTCGGAGCAGGGCGTCTTCGAGACGACGTATTACCAGAAGCTCAACCCGGCGGCCGTCCTCGTCGACACGGACGTCATCGTCAAGGCGCCCGTCCGCTTTCTCGTTTCGGGCATGGGCGACGCATTGGCCACCTGGTTCGAAGCCGCGTCGTGCAGCCAAACGCAATCGCGTAACGAGTGCGGCGGCCTCGGCACGATGACCGCGCTCGCCATCGCTAAGCTGTGTTACGACACGCTGCTGCAATACGGACCCGCCGCAAAGATTGCCGCGGAGAGGCAGATAGTCACACCGGCGGTCGAACGCGTCGTGGAGGCGAACATCCTGCTGAGTGGGGTCGGGTTTGAAAGCGGCGGCCTCGCAAGTGCGCACTCCATCCACAACGGGCTGACGGCGCTGGAAGAGACACATGCCTATTTCCACGGCGAGAAGGTCGGGTTCGGCCTCTTGGCCGGGCTCCAGCTCACCGACGCCCCCCAGGCCGTGTCGTCCGAGGTCTTCTCCTTCTGCGAAGAGGTGGGCTTGCCCACCACCCTCCAGGATATAGGGCTCGGGGCTGTCGACCGGGTCCGGCTGATGCGCGCGGCGGAGAAGGCTTGCGCGCCGGGTGAGTTCATCCACCATGAAGCCGGCGAGATGACGCCGGCGAAAGTGTGTGATGCCATGTTGGCGGCCGATGCCATCGGGCAGTTCCGGAAGAAGATGAAACACTAAACGAAGCGTCAGGTGAAAGT
Organism: uncultured Chloroflexia bacterium; assembly: GCA_963810095.1. Taxonomy (GTDB): domain Bacteria; phylum Chloroflexota; class Anaerolineae; order CG2-30-64-16; family CG2-30-64-16; genus JALOOB01. Next base: position 1,576,034 of record CAWEMM010000006.1, read on the forward strand.
GTCCGCTGCCACGTGCCCGGCACTGCCAAAGTGCCGGGCACGTGACGCAAGCTCATCTTGGGACTGACCGGGCACCTGCGGCCCTCCTGCCGCCGGCCCGGTTCCCCGCACCCTGACCGCAAAGAGTATTACAGACTCTTTGCGGTCTTTACTCTAAGCTTCCTCTGCTAGGGAGGGAGCATGCCTGCATTGACCGCGCAACAATTCATTACCCGCGACCATGCCGCTGCGCTGACGGCCGAACAACAGCTCGACATGTACGAAGCCATGCTGCAAGCCCGCAAGCTCGACGAGCGGATGTGGGTGCTGCACCGGCAGGGGAAGGTCGCGTTTCATATTTCTGGCATGGGCCAGGAGGCGTGCCAGGTGGGCGCGGCCTTTGCCATGGAGCGCGGCAAAGACTGGCTGCACCCCTACTATCGCGACATGGCCTTTGTGCTGGCCCTCGGCATGACCCCCCGGCACCTCATGCTGGCGCTGTTCGGCAAAGCAGAAGATCCAAGCTCGGGCGGCCGGCAGATGCCCTCCCATTTCGGCTACGCGCCCAGCCGCATCGTCTCCGGTTCGAGCCCGGTGGCCACGCAGTGCCCGCAGGCGGCGGGCATCGCCTTTGCAGCCAAGCTGCGCGGGCTGGACGAAGTGGTTTTCGTCTGCCTGGGCGAGGGCAGCACGAGCCAGGGCGACTTTCACGAGGCGCTCAACTGGGCCGGCATCCACGACCTGCCGCTCATCACGTTGGTGCAGAACAACCAATACGCGATCTCGGTGCCCCTCGAAAAGCAGATGCCCGTGCCTAACGTGGCGGACCGCGGCGACGCATACGGGATGCCGGGCGTGATGTACGACGGCAACGACATCTACGAGTGCTACAACGTGGCGCGCGAGGCCGTGCTGCGGGGCCGACGCGGCGAGGGGCCGACGCTGCTGGAGGCGAAAACCTACCGGCCGACACCGCACTCGTCGGACGACGACGACCGCTCTTACCGCAGCCGTGACGAGGTCGAGATGTGGAAGAAGCGGGACCCCCTGCTGCGCATGGAGAAGACGCTGCGCGAGCGCGGCATCCTCGAAGACGCCGAGCAGGGGCGCATCCTGAACCGCGTCATGTCCAAGGTGGACGACGCGACCGAGTACGCGCAGCGCGCGCCCTACCCCCGCGGCGAGGACGCCATGCACCCGGTGTTTGGAGGGCTGCCCCATGCCGGTTAAGAGCAACATCGAGGCGTTGCGCGAGACGATGGCCGCGGAAATGCGCCGCGACCCGACGATCATCATAACCGGCGAGGACGTTGGCCAGCGCGGCGGCGTGTTTCGCGCGACCGAGGGCCTGTTTGCCGAGTTTGGGCCGAGCCGGGTGATCGACAGCCCGCTTTCTGAGCTATCCATCGTCGGCGTCGGTATCGGCATGGCGCTTAACGGCATCCGGCCGATCTGCGAGATCCAGTTCGCCGACTTCATCCACCCCGCGTTCAACCAGATCGTCAACGAGGCCGCCAAGATGCGCTACCGCTCGAACGGCCAATTTTGCGTGCCGATGGTGATCCGCGCGCCGTACGGCGGTGGGATCAGCGGCGCGCTGTATCACTCGCAGTCGATCGAGGCGATCTTCTGCCACACGCCCGGCCTGTATGTCCTGGCGCCGAGCACGCCGTACGATACTGCGGGCCTGCTGCGCAGCGCGCTGCGCGCGCCCGACCCCGTGCTGTTCCTGGAGCACAAGAAGCTGTACCGGGCGGTCAAGGGTGAGGTGCCGGACGGGCGACTTTTTTGTGCCCATCGGCAAGGCCGACGTCAAGCGGCCGGGCGAGGACTTGACCATCATTGCCTACGGCCTGATGCTGCACGAATCGCTGAAGGCGGCCGAGGTGTTGGCACGGGAGGGCGTGAGCGTGGAAGTGCTCGACCTGCGCACCCTCTCGCCGCTGGATAAAGAGGCGATTCTGACCTCGGTTAAGAAGACGGGCAAGGTCCTGATCGTATACGAGGACAACTACACGGGCGGGCTGGGCGGAGAGGTTGCGGCCATCGTCGCCGAGAACGCGTTCGAGCACCTCGACGGCCCGATCACGCGCCTGGCCGGGCCGGATATCCCCGCGATGCCGTTCAGCCACCCGATGCAGGATTTCTTCCTGCCGAATGCGGAGAAGATCGCCGCCGCGGCCCGCACGCTGGCCGCGTACTAGGAGCCTGCCATGCCAACGAAGGTCATCATGCCGCAGCTCGGCGAGTCGGTTGTCGAGGGCACCGTCGGCCATTGGCTGGTCCAGGAGGGCCAGCCCGTCAAGGAATACGAGCCCCTGTTGGCCGTGACGACGGACAAGGTCGATACGGAGATTCCCGCGCCGGCCAGCGGCATCCTGCTGAAGGTGTATGTCGGCGAAGGCCAGACCGTCGCGGCAGGCACGTTGTTGGCCGAAATCGGGACCGCCGAGGAAGCGCCCGCGGCCAGCCCGGAGCAAGGCAACGGCCACGCCGGCGGGCAGCCGGCGCAGCGCGACGGGGCCCTCACGCCCCAACCCGCGGGTGCAGCGGAGGGCCGATCAGGTTCGACGCCTGTGGCGCAGCGCATGGCGGCCGAGCACGGCATCGACCTGGACCAGGTGCCTGGCACGGGGCCGGGCGGGCGGGTGACCAAGGAGGACGTCGAGGCGTTCTTGGCCGCGACGGAGGGCGTCGAGGAGCAGCGCCCGGGAGCGAGTTCGCTCGCGGGCGGGTTCATTTCGCCGGCCGTGGGACGCCTCGCGGCCGAGATGGGCGTGGATCTCTCCGAGGTCGTCGGAACGGGCGCGGGTGGGCGCATTACCAAGAAGGATGTGCTCGCGTACGTGGCGACGCCGTCGCCACGAGGTGAAGCCGCAGCCGCAAGCGACGGGGAGCTCGCGCCGTGGGAGCGACCCGGCACAGGCGATCTCTTTAAGCCCACGGACGAGATGGGGCGGGAAGAGTCACAGCCCGCTGCGCCGCAGCCAGTGCGGCCGCTGGCCCAGTCGCCCACATCGCACCCGCGCGCCGTGTCGGCCGCAACGGCCAGCGCGACGCTTGACTCCGAGCTGGTGCCGATGTCGGCCGTACGCAAGAGCATCGCGAAGCACATGCTGCGTCAGCAAGCAGACATCGCCCCATGTGACTACGGTCATGGAGGCGGACCTCACGCGGGTCGTCGAAGGCGCGCGAGCGGCTGAAGGGCGAGTTCGAACGGCAGGGCGTGCGCCTCACTTTCACCCCGTTCTTCGTGCAGGCGATCGTGGCGGGGCTCAAGGCCCAGCCCGAGGCGAACAGCACGTTTAGCGAGGATGGCTTGCTCGTTCACCGGCGGATCCATGTCGGGATGGCGGTCGCGATCCCCGACGGACTGATCGTGCCCGTGATCCGTGATGCGGACGAGCGCAGCTTGCTGGGGCTGGCACGGGCTGTGAACGACCTGGCCGAGCGCGCTCGCATGAGGAAGCTTGCGCCGGAGGAGGTTCAAGGGGGCACCTTCACGCTCACCAACCACGGCACCGCGGGCAGCCTGTTCGCCACGCCGATCATCAACCAGCCGCAGGCCGGCATCCTGGGCGTCGGCGCGATCGAAAAGCGGGCGGTCGTGCTCAGCCAGGGGCACCCGCTGCTGCCGGATGCGGACGACGTAATCGCCATCCGGCCGATGGCCTATCTGAGTTTCACGTTTGACCATCGTGTGCTCGACGGGCGGGGCGCGGACGGGTTCCTGGCCGCTGTGAAAGCGTTCCTGGAAGCCTACAAGGATTGAGTTCCGACAGAGAAGCGAGGAGAAACCAGGCTTCGTGCGAGCTTCGCTCGCTTCGAGAAACCTGGTTTCTGCGCGGTTCCGGCCTCTCACTGCGGCTGACGCACGTCATTGCATCGCGGGCGCAAACACGTTACACTCTTTCCGTTTGACTAACTGCAGTCGTTCCGTCACGGGCCAGGCGCGGCAGCGCCCGGCCAAACCCGGAACGGAACAACAAAGGAGATGGACTAATCATGGCTGACGTTCCTTCTTACGATGTCGTGGTGATTGGCGGCGGACCCGGCGGCTACGTTGCAGCGATTCGTGCCGCCCAGCTCGGTCAAAAGGTGGCCGTGGTGGAACGTGAGTTCCTGGGGGGCGTCTGCCTCAATATCGGCTGCATCCCGACCAAGTCGCTCTTGCGGAACGCGGAGCTGGCGAACATCCTGACCGGCGAGAGCAAGGATTTCGGGTTCAGCTTCGAGAACTTGTCGCTCGATTACGGCGTGGCGCAGAAGCGCAGCCGCCAGGTTAGCGACCGGCTGGTCAAGGGCGTCGGCTTCCTGATGCGCAAGAACAAGATCGACGTGTACCAGGGGACGGCGACGCTCAAGTCGGCCAAGCAGATCGAAGTGAAGGCGACGGCCGAGGCGCCCGCGGTAAACGGCCAGAAATACGACGGGCTGATTGAAGCGAAGAACATCATCATCGCAACCGGGCACCATCCCCGCTCCCTGCCGGGCATGGCGCCCGACGGCAAGCGCATCATCACTTACCGCGAGGCCTTGTTCCTGACCACCGCGCCGAAGCGCATCGTCGTGGTCGGCGCGGGGGCGATCGGCATGGAGTTTGCCTACGTGTTCCGGGCGTACGGGGCCGAAGTCACCGTGATCGAAATGCTGCCCCACGTGCTGCCGCTGGAGGACGAGGAGACGGCCGCCGAGGTCGCAAAGGCATTCAAGAAGCAGGGCATCAAGGCCCTGGTGAACACCCGGACGGAGGCGATCGAGCCGGCGGGCGAGGGCGTGCGGGTGCGCGTGAAGGACCAGGGGACCAGCGCCGAGCAGACTATCGAGGCGGACATGGTGCTGGTCGCCGTCGGCGTGGCGCCGAACACGGAAGGCATTGGGCTGGAAGCGGCGGGCGTACAGACGGACAAGCGTGGGTTTATCACGGTCGACGAGCAATTGCGAACCAACGTGCCGGGCGTCTATGCGATCGGCGACGTGACGGGCAAGCTGCTGTTGGCCCACGTGGCGAGCGCACAGGGCATCGTCGCGGCTGAGACCATTGCCGGCCACGAGACGCGGCCGCTCAAGGACGCGGACTATGCCTTCATGCCCCGCTGTACTTACTGCAAGCCGCAGGTCGCTTCGATGGGCTACACCGAGGCGCAGGCCCGCGAGAAGGGGTATGAGCTCAAGATCGGCAAGTTCCCCTTTGTGGCTAACGGCAAGGCCCTGGGGTTGAATGAGAAGGAAGGGTTCGTCAAGATCATCGCGGACGCGAAGTACGGCGAAATCCTCGGCGCGCACATGGTGGGCCCGGAGGTCACCGAGCTGCTGCCCGAGATGGTGCTGGCCCGGACGTGGGAGCTGACGACCGAAGAGATCGCGCGGACGGTCCACGCACACCCGACCCTCTCCGAGGCGCTGATGGAAGCCGCTCACGCCGTCGAGGGCCAGGCAATTCACATTTAGGCAGGAAAAGCTCGCGCTCGGTGGTGGTGCCCGCATCGCCACCGAGCGCGAGCCATCGGAAGCTTCCTCCCTTGTTCCCCAATGTGCGTGATGTTATACTCAACTCTTAGGAAGGCTATGGTCCAATGACGTGTCCGGACCTTCTTGACTTTATCTATTCCGACCATGCCACGTGGGAGATGGAAAGACGTGGAATCTCGGAAAGTCACGTTGCAGAGGTTCTGCGTTCAGCCGAGCAGCGGGAAGAGGTCCGTCACGGGAGGTGCGTTTATCAGGCTCGTCTCTCTTTTGGAGCATTGCGGGAGATGTATCTCCTGCGAGTGTTAGAAGACATAGACCGTGTTCCGGCCGTGGTTGTGACGGTATATCGCACGAGCAAGATCGACAAGTACTGGAGATGAACGATGCGTGTAGTCTATGATCGCACTACCGACACGCTCACGATCATTCTCAACGAGACTCCCATCGTCGAGAGTGACGAGGATAAACCCGGCATCATTCTGGACTACGACGCGACCGGGAACATTGTTTCGATGGAAGTGCTGGACGCTTCTGAGCGGGTCTTCCAGCCAACAAGCCTGACCTATGAACTGGCCGAACAAGGAGCGTGACTTCTGGTGCCGGTGCCTGCTCAGGGCGCCGGCCCGGCGTTACGATTGGTGATAAACATGCAAGGTAACGTAAAAATCGACCCCACGCCGCCCGAGTTGACGCCGCGCAACGCGCCAAAGCGGGCGCGGCTGCGCGAGCGGCCGGAGGCGCCGGAGGCGACCACGGGCCGGCGGCCAGAGTGGTTGCGGGTCAAACTGAACCAGAACGAGAACTACTGGGAACTCAAGAAGCTCATGCGCGGGCAGACGCTGCACACGGTCTGCGAAGAGGCGTTTTGCCCCAACCTGGGCGAATGCTGGAGCCGCGGGACGGCCACGTTCCTGCTCATGGGCGATATTTGCACGCGCGCCTGCCGGTTCTGTAACGTCCTGAGTGGGAAGCCCCTGCCGCTGGACGAAGACGAGCCGCGGCGGGTTGCCGAGTCGGTCGAGCGCATGGCCTTGCGGCACGTCGTGCTGACGAGCGTCGATCGTGACGATCAGCCGGACGGCGGCGCGCACATCTTCGCCAACACAATCCGCGAAATCCGGGGCCGGCTGCCAACTTGCACCATCGAAGTGCTCATACCCGACTTCAAGGCCGACCCGGATGCCTTGCGCCTGGTCATGGATGCGCACCCGGAGATCCTGAACCACAACACGGAGACCGTGCCGCGCCTCTCTCGCACGGTGCGGCCGCAGGCGAGCCCGGCGCGCAGCTTGGCCGTGCTGAAGATGGCGAAGGAAATGGACCCGGGCGCGCTGACCAAGAGCGGGGTGATGGTAGGCCTCGGCGAGGCGTGGGAAGAGTTGTTGGAGGTGATGGATTCGCTGCGTGCGGTGGACGTGGACATCCTGACCATCGGGCAGTACCTGCAGCCGACGAAGGACCATCTGCCGATCGAGCGGTACTACCATCCCGACGAGTTCGACGAGCTGGCCGAGGAAGGCTACGCCCGCGGCTTCAAGTGGGTCGAGTCGGCGCCGCTCGTGCGCTCGTCGTATCATGCCGACGGCCAAGCGCGCATCATCGCGCCCCGTGGTGTCTGAACGCAGTGCGGTGTGGGGTTGCCCGTCGGGCAACCCCACACCGCATTTTTGATGCTAGACCATGCAAATCCTCACTATCGACGTCGGCACGGGCACCCAGGATATCCTCCTTTTTGATTCGGAGCGCACGCCCGAGAACTGCCTCAAGCTGGTTGTTCCTTCGCCGACGCTCCTTCTCGGCCGGCGCGTCAGCGCAGCCACGGCCGCCGGCCAACCCCTCCTCATTACGGGTGTGCTGATGGGCGGCGGCCCGGTTTCATGGGCGGTCGAAGCTCACCACCGGGCGGGCTTGCCCATCTATGCCACCCCGGCCGCGGCCCGCACCTTCAACGACGATCTGGAGGCGGTGCAGGCCGACCTGGGCGTGATCCTGGTCGACTCGGCGGAAGCCGGGCGGCTAGCGGAACGGGACTCCTGGGCGCACGTCGAGTTTCGCGACTTCGATTACCCCGCCATCCGAGCGGCTTTTGCGCAATTCGGCCTGGACCTGGAGCCAGACGCGCTGGCCCTCGCCGTGTTCGATCACGGCGCTGCGCCGCCGGATGTGAGCGACCGGCAGTTTCGCATGGACTACCTGGCCGGGCGCCTACGAGAGGATGCACGGCTCAGCCGCCTGGCATTTTACGCTGCCGACGTGCCAGAAGCGATGACCCGGCTGGCGGCGCTGGCGAGAACGGCCCAGTCCGCCCTCGACGTGCCGGTGGTCGTCATGGACACCGCGCCGGCCGCGGTGCTCGGTGCGCTCGACGATCCTGTGGTGGTGCGCGCGCCTGCGCCCATCGTGGTTAACGTCGGCAACTTCCACACGCTGGCGTTTCAGTTCGCGGGGGGACGTTTCCTGCGCCTGTTCGAGCACCACACGGGCGAGTTGACGCAGGCCGAGCTGACCGGCTGGCTGCGAGCGCTGGCCGACGGGTCGATCAGGCATGAGGCCGTCTTTGCCGACAGCGGGCACGGCGCGCTGGTTCTCGACAAAGCCCCTCAGCCCCTGGCCCATGTCGCCGTGGTGGGCCCGCGGCGCGCGCTTCTGAAAGATGCAGGGCTGCCCGCGTATTTTGCCGTGCCGCACGGCGACCAGATGCTTGCGGGATGCTTCGGCCTGCTGCGCGCGTGTGCCGACCTCGAGCCGGGGTGGCGCGAACCGATCGAGGCTTCCCTCGCTGGCGGCTCAGACCGCAGTCTGTGGTAAAGTAGGGGCTGGAGGCGAGATGGCTGAGTCAGAGACGTTCAGGTCAATCATGCGCATGTTTGACTACGGGTTATTCATTCTGACGTGCGCGGGACACGGGACGCCGCGGGCTGCGACCGTCAGCTGGGCGATGCAGGCATCGTTCGAGCCGAAACAGGTGGCCGTCGCGCTGCGCAAGCGCACGAGCATCTGTGACGCGGTGCAGACGGAACGCCGCTTCGGGCTGCACGTCGTGGGCGAGAACCAGCCGGAGCTGGCGCGCGCGTTCTTCAAGGTCCAGCAGAGCGGCGAGGCAGAGATGTCGGGGTACCAGTACGGGCTGCTGGCGAGCGGTGTGCCCATCCTTCATGCGACGGCGGCATGGCTGGAGTGCGAGGTGGTGGAGCAGGCGGGCCAGCGAGGCGACCACGCCATCTTCATTGCGACGGTCGTCGACGGCGCGATCCAGGTTCCCGGCATGCGAGCGCTCGCTCTTCGTGACACTGTCTGGCATTATGGCGGTTGAACCGATTGGAGGTTGTGATGTCCCCCGAACCGGCGACCACTGATGTTCGCACCGAAGCGTTGAATCTCCTTTCCAACGGCGTTTATGTCCTGACCGCAGCAACGGCCGACACGCTCCACGCCGCGACGGTGACCTGGGCGGTCCAGGTTTCTTTCCAACCCGCGCTGGTGCTGGTCGCCTTGCGACGCAACTCGCACCTGGCGCAGGCGGTGCGAAAGGCGCACCGTTTCGCACTCAACACGCTCGCGGCAGATCAGCCGGAGCTGGCGCAGCGGTTCTTCTCCCATTACACGCTCCCGGCCGAGCCCCTTCCCGGTCCCGACTCGCCGTTCCGGCTCACCGTCGGCAAGTGCCCGCTGCTGACCGAAGGGATCGCCTGGCTCGAATGCAAGCTGGTTGCCGAACCGGTGTCGCCGGGCGATCATGCGCTGATGCTCGGCGAAGTTTCGGGGGCCGGCGTACGCCGCCAAGCGCGCCCCATGGTTCTTCATGACACGCCGTGGTCCTACGGCGGGATTAAAGGCTGATGGCACCTACTACCTCACCCAACTTCAAGGCCGAGGCGGAACTGCTCTCGAGCCAGCTCATTGCGTGGCGCCGGGACCTGCATGCCCACCCGGAGCTTGGTTTCGAGGTTCACCGCACCGCGGGCATGGTCGCCCGGACTCTGGCCGAGCTTGGCTGCGAAGTTCGGACGGGCATCGGTCGTACCGGCGTGATCGGACTCATTGCGGGCGGCAAGCCGGGACCTACGGTTATGCTGCGTGCCGACATGGACGCGCTGCCCATCCAGGAGATCAACGACGCGCCCTACGTTTCGCAGGTGCCGGGCGTAATGCACGCCTGCGGACACGATGGGCACGTGGCGATGGGCCTTGGCGCCGCGACGTTGCTGGCCCGGCACGCTGCGGACCTGCCCGGCCAGATCCTGCTCGTCTTCCAGCCGGCAGAAGAAAGCATGGGCGGCGCGCGTGCGATGATCGACGGCGGCGCGCTTGACGATCCCGCGCCCGCGGCGGCCTTTGGCCTGCACCTGTGGAACACGATGCCATTAGGGCGCGTGGTGGCGCAGGCGGGACCCATCATGGCGGCGGCAGACGTGCTGCGCATCCTGATTCGGGGCAAGGGCGGTCACGGCGCCTTGCCGCACGAGGCGGTGGATGCCATCGCCGTCACCGGCCAGGTGCTATCGGCGCTGCAAACCATTGTGAGCCGCAACGTCGACCCCCAGGAAACGGCCGTGCTCACCATCGGGACGGTGCACGGGGGGACGGCGTTCAACGTTATCAGCGAAACGGTCGAAATGCAGGGCACAATCCGCACGTTTTCGCCCGCAGTCCGTGAGACCGTGCTCACCCGCCTCAAGGTGCTTCTGGACGGTGTCACGGCAGGCATGGGCGCCCGGTACGAGTTGGAGATTCAGGACGCGACGAGCGCGGTCGTCAACGATTCGGTGATCGCGGAGATCGGCCGGTCGGCGGCGCTGCAAGTCGTGGGTGCAACGAATGTAGCCTGGCAGCCGCCGTTCATGGTCAGCGAGGACTTCTCCGAGTTCGCCAACCGGGTGCCGGCGTGTTTCATGCTGCTCGGCTCGGGCAATCCCGAGCTCGGGCTCAATGCACCGCACCACAACCCCCGGTTTGATATCGACGAGCGGGCGCTTCCGTTGGGCGCGGCGCTGTTGGCGACGGCGGCAGCCAAATTCCTGGTCGAAAGGCAGCCTGGTTCTTGACCCAGTTGGTCGCGCTGTACGGCACCTTTATGCTCGTGACGCTGTCGGGCGCGCTGTCGCCCGGCCCCCTGACGGCCATCTGCTTTAGCGAAGGCGTGCGCGCGGGGCGTTGGTCGGGCACAGGGTTGGCTATCGGGCACGGACTGGTCGAGTTTCCGCTCGTTCTGGCGATCGCCTTCGGCCTGAGCAAGTGGCTCCAACAGCCGCTGGTCAACGGCGTGGTCGCGCTTTTCGGTGCGAGCGTGCTGTTGTGGATGGGTTACGGATTGGTGAGCGGGGTGCTGCGGCGACAGATGAGCCTCGCAGCCGCCACCAGTGCAACCGCGCCGGCCATGCTGAAGTTCGGCCATGTTCCCGGCGGCATGGCACTCACCGTGACCAATCCCTACTGGTCGCTGTGGTGGGCCAGCCTGGGCGCAGCATACGTGGCCCGCACGACCGCGCTGGCCCCGGGGCTCGCCTCCGTGAGCGGCCTGTGGGCCACCCACTGGCTCATCGACCTGGCGTGGCTTGGCGGGCTGGCGTTTGTTGCCGCGTCGGGCCGCGGGTTCATCACCGACCGGGTTTATCGCGGCGTTCTGTTAGCGTGCGGGGTGTTCGTGATCGGGTTCGGGTTTTACTTCATGTGGTCGGGGGCGCAAACGCTGCTCACACGCTAGCATCTTCGCCGTGGTGTCTAGGAGCGCCCAAACCCGTGTCGGCAAAGTAGGAGCGAGGCATCCCTCGGGGTGCCTCGCTCCTACACGACTGTCTCAGATTTGTAGGAAGAACCACAAAGCAGTATAATGCGCGCGCCTGAGGACAAAGGTGACCTTGGCTTGCCTCCATGCGCCCTCGCAAAACGCAGCTCCAGGTCCCGGTTCATCTTGTCCAGATCGGTCTATCTCCTTCAGGCAGTGCTTGTGCCGTTCTACGCGGGCGAGGCTCGTCACCCCGCCTGGATTTTACACGAAGGAGTGATCCCAGATGTCAACACTTAATCCCTTCGAGATTGCCCAGCACCAGCTTGACGAAGCTGCGGAACTGTTGGGACTCTCGCCGGCCATGCACGCTTTTCTCCGCGTGCCCATGCGTGAGATGCATTTCAGCATCCCGATCATGATGGACGATGGCTCGTACCAAACTTTCCAGGGCTTCCGCGTGCAGTATAACGACGCGCGCGGTCCTGCCAAGGGCGGTATTCGCTTTCATCCGGATGAGACGATCGACACGGTCCGGGCGCTGTCGGCCTGGATGACATGGAAGACGTCGGTCGTCGATATCCCGCTTGGCGGCGGCAAGGGCGGCATCATCTGCGACCCGAAGAGCCTGTCTGTCACGGAACTCGAACGCCTCAGCCGCGGCTATATGCGACGCATCGCGTACTTCATCGGCGAGGACAAGGACGTGCCGGCGCCGGATGTCTACACCACGCCGCAGATCATGGCCTGGATGATGGATGAATACGAAACCATCAAGGGCCGCCATCTCCCGGGCATTATCACGGGCAAGCCGGTGCCGCTCTTTGGCTCACTGGGCCGAGGCGATGCGACGGCGCGGGGTGGCATTTATGTAACCCGCGAGGCAGCGAACTGCCTGGGTATGAAGCTCGAGGGCGCACCGGCCGCGATCCAGGGCTATGGCAACGCGGGCCAGTTCGCGCACCAATTGGGCAAGGACATCCTGGGCCTGAAGATCGTCGCCATCAGCGACTCGAAGGGTGGGATCTACAAGGCGGACGGCATCGAGTTCACGAAGGCAGTGCAGTGGAAGGAAAAGACCGGCAGTGTGGTCAACTTCCCCGGCGCCGAGAACCTCACGAACGCCGAGTTGCTGGAACTGCCGGTCGAGGTGCTCTTCCCTTCCGCGCTCGAAAATGTCATCACGGAAAACAACGCGGACAAAATCAAGGCCAAGATCATCGCCGAACTGGCGAATGGTCCCACCACGCCGGAAGCGGACAAGATCTTGTTCGATAACGGCAAGTTCGTCCTGCCTGACTTCCTGTGCAACGCTGGCGGCGTCACGGTAAGCTACTTCGAGCAGGTCCAGAACGCGTACAACTTCTATTGGCCCATCGAGGAGGTCCAGGCGCGCTTGGACGCCAAGATGACGAAGGCCTTCCATGCGGTCAACGACATGTCGGTGGCCCACAAGACGCACAACCGCCTCGGGGCATACCTGGTGGCGGTGAAGCGGGTGGCCGACGCGGTTGCGACCCGCGGGTGGGCAAAGTAAGACGGGAGATGAGGAAACCCGGTTTCTGCGGAAAGACTGGTTTCTGATCGAACGCAAAAAGAAACCTCCGAGGGCTGTGAGCCTTCGGAGGTTTTTCATGCGTCGGCGAGAACACCGATTCCGTTACAGCTTCGCCATGACTTCTTCGAGCGCCTGCCGGCTCGGCCGCAGTTTTTCGTCGGGCAGGAGGGCCAACGGCGTGTCCGCGTAGTGCAGCAGTTCGTGCAGGTCGGGACGCTCTTCCTGGTTGATGTAGATCAGCCCGGTGATAAACTGCTGCTTCTGCCGCGCCTGTTCGAGCGTGATAAAGGCGTTCAGTTTGCTGGTCGGGTCATAGTCCGGGTCCAGCTTCTTCAGCACGATGCGCGAGCCGTCGTGCATCGCGACTTCCATCTCGCCTTCGTAATAGCCCACGCTGATCTCCTCGAAGGGCGGGATGAAGTTCAGCTCGTTGAGCGCGGTCTCCTTCTGTTTGCCCCACGTGTAGCTCTTGGTCGAGTCGTCGTGATTGTTGAAGGTGACGCACGGGCTGATGATGTCGAGCACGGCGATGCCGCGGTGGCTGAACGCGGCCTTGAGCAGCGTCTCCACCTGGCGGGGGTCGCCGGCGAAGGACCGAGCGACGAAGGTGGCGTTGGCGGCGAGCGCCTCGAGGCAGATGTCGAGGGGCGGCAGGTTGTTAACCCCCGCGTACTTAAGCCGCTGGCCCAGGTCGGCCGTAGCGCTGAACTGGCCCTTGGTCAGGCCGTACACGCCGTTGTTCTCCACGATGTAGACCATGGGCACGTTGCGGCGCACGGCGTGCTTGAACTGCCCGGTGCCGATCGATGCGGTGTCGCCGTCGCCCGAGATGCCGATGACGGTCAGCTCGCGGTTCGCCACCGCCGCGCCGGTCGCCACCGCCGGCATGCGCCCGTGCACGCCGTTGAAGGCATGGCTCTGGCTCATGAAGTACGCGGGCGATTTGGACGAGCAGCCGATGCCGCTCATCTTGATCAGCTGCGTCTGGTCGAGGCCGAGTTCCCAGGCCACATTCATGATGCGCTGGCTGATCGTGTCGTGGCCGCAGCCCTTACACAGCGTGGACGGCGCACCCTTGTACGCGGCCTTTTCGAGGCCGAGAGTATTCACTTTGACCGCGGTGGCCGGAGCCGGCCGGGCGGTTTGAGTCGGGGTTGTCATACTAGTGTCTCCTGATCCTACGGAAGTCGTGGTTCTGGCGCCGGCCGTGCCGGCCCCGGAAACCGGGCTTCTTATAGCGCCTGCGAAATCTGCTGTGCGACCCATGCCGCGGTCAACGGCATCCCGTTGCAGCGGGCAACCGAAACCAACTGGCCGCCGCAGACCGGTTCTTCCGACAGCAGGATCTGGTGCAGTTGGCCGTCGAAGTTGTTCTCGACCACGAACACCCGGTCATAGGCCGTCATGAACTCGCGTACCGTCTCGTTGATTGGCAGCGCCCGCAGCCGCATGTAAGCCGTCTCGATGCCCTGCTGGCGCAGCAGATCGCGCGTCTCGACAAGCGCCGGATGGTTCGAGCCGATGCTGATGATGCCGATTCTGGCGCCCTCGGGGGCGTCGACGACGGGCGCCGGGACGAGCGTGCGGGCGGTGTCGAACTTGCGGCGCAGGCGGCGCAGGTTATTCTCCCAGTCTTCGGGCCGCTCGCTGTAGGTCGCCATTTCCGTGTGGCCGGTGCCGCGGGTGAAGTAGCCCGCCGCGGGGTGCCGCGTGCCGGGCAGCGTCCGGTAGGTGATGCCGTCGCCGTCGGTGTCCTTGTAGCGCCCCCACGCGTGGCCCAGCTCATTAAGCTGTTCGGCTGTCAGCACCTTGCCGCGATCGATCGGCTTCTCAGGATACTCGAAACGCGGGCTGATCCAGATGTTCATGCCCAGGTCGAGATCACTCAAGACGATGACCAGCGTCTGTAGCCGGTCGGCCAGGTCCAAAGCGGTGATGCCAAATTCGAACGCCTCGGCCGGGTCCGCAGGGAAAAGCAAGACGTGCCGGGTGTCGCCGTGGCTCAGGAAATAGGCCGCCGTGATGTCGCCTTGGCTCGTCCGGGTGGGGAGCCCGGTCGACGGGCCGATGCGTTGGACATCCCAAATGACCGAGGGGACCTCGGCGAAGTAAGCGAGGCCCGCGAACTCCGCCATCAGGTCGAGGCCGGGGCCGGCGGTAGATGTCATGGCCCGGGCGCCGGCCCAGCCTGCCCCGACGCACATACCGAGCGCGGCGAGCTCGTCTTCGGCCTGCACCACGGCGAAGTTGGCCTTGCCGGTGTCGGGGTCCGTCCGCAGCTTGGGCAGGTACTTGTTGAGCCCGTCCACCACGCTGGATGCCGGGGTGATCGGGTACCAACCGACGAAGGTGACGCCGCCGAAGATGGTGCCGAGCGCAGCCGCGGTGTTGCCGTCGGCCAGGATCTTGCCCTCGTTGAAACCAGTCATCCGTTGGACGCGGTAGGGATCGCCCTTGGTCAGGTTTTCTCTGGCCCAATCGTATGCCCGGCGCACCATGCCCATGTTGAGCTCGATCGGTTTCGGCTTGCCGTCGAAATTCCACGAGACCGCGTCCGCGATTTCTTGCATATCGATGTCGAGCAGATAGGTCAGCACGCCGACGTAGACCATGTTGGCGATGTAGTCCTTCAGCTCGAACGGCACGCCGGCTTCTTTGACCAGCTTGTTAACGGGCATGGGGTAGTAGACGACGTCGGGCCGGCGCGCGGCAATGGGCAGGGAGTCATCGTACAGGACGATGCCGCCCTCGGCCACCTTGGCCATATCTTCCGCGGCAGTCCGGCCGTTGAGACACACGGCGATCTCGTAGGCGTCGCGGTGTGCCAGGTAGCCTTCGCTGCTCAGCCGGATCACGTACCAGGTGGGCAGGCCCTGAATGTTGCTGGGGAACAGGTTCTTGCCGACAACGGGAATGCCCATCTTGAAGAACGCCCGCAGCAACACGCCGTTGCTCGTCTGGCTACCTGACCCGTTGATGGTGGCGATGTTCAGCGAGAAGTTGTTAACCACTTCTGGCCGGTCTGCCACTGGCATGGGCGCCTCTTGTACTGCGATACTCATACCGCTTCTCCTTGGAGTTGTTGGAGGATGACAGGAACGGCTGGCCCGCCGTTCGCAGACGCGCCATTGCGGGGCGCACCGCTGTTCGGGGCGATGAACTCGTGCGCAACGCCCATGCGGTCGATCAACTGCATGTGCTGGATGAGCAGTGTCTTTCCCAGCTCGTAATCGCCCGCGCGGACGGCTTGCGCAATCCGCTCGTGGTAGGACCAGACTTCCTGAAGATACCCGTAGTCTGCGTAGGTGTTCAACTCGACCGCTTCGTAAGCGTCCCAGTAGGCCTCCAGGAGGCCCAGGACGAAGGGGTTGTTCAGCCGCCGGTAGATCGTCAGATGGAACGCGCGGTGTTCGGGATAGGGGATCTGAACGCGCTCGGTCGTAAGCTTGGCCTGGGCCTGTTCGACCAGGCGGAGCAACTCGGCTTGATCCTCGCCGGTCAGCAGCACGACGGCCTCGTCCCAGAATGCCATCTCCAGGTGGATGCGCAGGGTGCTGTAGGCGCGGAACGCCCCGGGGTCGAGCGCCAGGCTGACCATCAGGCCCAGCCGCACCGTGTGGATGAAGTTGTACGGCAGGCAGCGGATGCCGCGGCGCGGGCTGGCCTCGACCAGGCCAAGCACCCGGGCCACCTCGAACTGCTCGCGGAGCTTGCCGACGCTGATGCCGATTTCGTTGGAAATCTCGTAGAGCGACGGCAGCTTTGCGCCCGGCTCACACCCCTTCGTCAGCAGGTAACGCAAGAACTCGGAATCGATGCGGTTAATGATCATGGAAATTCCTGTCACGCCAAGTATCACCTTCGGCCGCGCCGGTCTTGACGAAGCTGACGTCTTCGAATATTCGGATTTATCGAATCAATCGAATTGTTGGCATTATACCCATTGCCCCAGCGAATGCAAATCCGGGCTTCGTGCCTCGGAGTATCAATGTCGGTTCATATTTGCGTGAATGTCCGCAACGCTACATAAGTCTCCTATGCATTGTGACTACCTTATTTCTGATCGTGTGTCGACCGTGAGCGTCGGGCCGGCATTTGCGCGGTTTGCTGGCGAGAGTGTGGGCTGGACGCTGCATAAACGGGACACTAGCTGGTCTCACAAGGATAGAATGCACATGTTACAGCTAAATAGCGGGTGGGCGGCCGCGCATCACTCGCAGGGGGTGCGCGGTGGCTGACCGTGAAATGCGCACGGTATGGACGGTCGCCGAGGGCGACCTGGGCGGTAAGGGCCGCGTCCACGTGTTGGAGATCATGGGCAGCGCCATCGTTGGCGGCATGGAGACCTATGTAAAGAACCTCCTACGCCGGATGCCACCCGACCGGTTCCGCGTTACATGCCTGTGTCCCTATGAGAGCGAGGTCACCGAGATCCTCCGTGCGATGGGCGTAGCCATCTTCATTGCCCGCATGGACGACGACCCGCCTTGGCGGTCGATCCAGACGGCCGTCGAGATCGTCCGCAATTTCGACGTCGACCTGATCCATGCGCACATGCCCAAGGCCCACGTGCTGGCAGGGCTCGCCGGTGCGCTTACCCGCACCCCCGTCCTTGCCACCGTGCACGGCAACAGTATCACCACGCACGAGCTGGGGATTCACCGGACGACGGGCTCGCACCTGATCGCCGTGTGCCAGGAGGCATACATTCAGGCGCTGGCGATGGGGGTGTCATTGGACCGGGTCAGCCTGATCCGCAACGGCGTCGACGTGGAGTTGTTCAAGCCGTCGCCCGCCGCCCGAGACGGGTTCCGCAACGTCATCGGCGTTGCGCCCGAAACTCCGTTGATCGGCTTTGTCGGCCGCATCGACGTGGAGAAGGGGCCCGACCAATTTCTTCAGGCCGCACAAGTCATCCACGCCGAAGTGCCACAAGCCCACTTCGTATTGGTGGGAACCGGGCATCAATATGATAAAATGCAGGGACTAACCGGAGAGTTGGGACTCGCAAGCTGCGTGCATTTTGCCGGGCTCTGGCCTGACACGTCGCAGGTTTATCCAGGGCTCGACCTGCTCCTGCAGACGTCGCGCATCGAAGGTCTCCCACTTTCATTGCTCGAGGGTATGGCGTGCGGGCTGCCCGTGGTGGCGCTTGGCGTCGGGGGCGTGCCTGAGATCGTGGAAGAGGGCCGCACGGGCATGATCGCGGGGCCGGGCGACTGGCGGGGCGTGGGCCAGCGGGCCGTCGACCTGCTCGAACATGCCGACCGGCTGAAGGCAATGGGCGAGGCCGGGCAGCGCCGAGCGCAGGCGCAGTTTGACCTGCGGGTGACGGTCAGGCAGACGACGGATCTCATGGAACGCCTGGTTCAGGCAGCGCACCTCGCGCCGAATACGCACCGGGCCAGGGCACGGAAGGACTAATGACCCACGACGATGAGTTCAGCAGCGTTGCGACTCAACGTGAGACCAGAGACGCAAACCGTTTGAAACCGGGGTTGAGTGCCGGGGGGGCGGACGATCTCGCTAACCGCATGCCCGCCGCCGCCGAACTTGTGCATTTGCCGGGCGCCCCAGGGGGTGGCTCGGACCAGCGGCTGCAGACGATGTTCGAGATCGCCCGCATCCTGGCAACCGAGCACGACCCCGAGGTCACCGCGCCTCGGCTGCTTGCCGTCTTAATCGACCACCTGCGGGCTGCCGATGCAGGGATGTTCGTCCTCTACGACGCCGTCGAAGGAACCCTGTTGGTAAAGGCGGCGCAAGGTTATGACCTCGACATCTTGCAGCACCTGCGCCTCGCGCCGGGCGAGTCGATCACCGGGCGCGCCTTCTCCACCGGCGTCGCGGCACTCTACCCCACGCAGGAAAGCACCACGGCCGCGATGAGCTCGATGTCGCCGGAAAACCTGGCGATTTTCCGGGCCGCGGCGACCGGTATCTCGGAGCCGCAGAGCGCGGTTGCCGTGCCGCTCGACACCAACGGCACCCGCGTCGGCGTGCTAGTTCTCGAGAGCCTTCGCTCGCCGGCCCAGTTCGACCCAAGTGACCTGAATTTCCTGATGCCCGTCGCCGACCTTCTGGCGCTGTCGATCGAGAACGGCCGCCTGCGCGCCGAACTCGACACCGTCCGCTCCCGGTCCGAGGCGAACCGGCTGAAGGCGGAGGTGATCTCGACCCTGGCCCACGAGCTGCGCACCCCTCTCACTTCGATCAAAGGCTATTCCAGCGCGCTCCTACTCGAAGGCGCTGCATTCGGCGCGGACACGCAGCGCGAGTTCCTGGAGATCATCGACGAGGAGTGCGACGTGCTGCAGGACTTGATCCACGACCTGCTCGAGTCTTCGATGATCGATGCGGGTTTCCTGCGCCTGGAGATGCAGCCGGTGCGGCTGCCGCGGCTTGCATTAGGTGTGCTCGAGGATTTCGCCCACCTTGATTCTGGGCACAGGTTCGTCGCCGATTTCTCGCCCGATTTCCCCATCGTGGATGCCGACCCGCAGCGGGTAACGCAGGTGCTGCGCAACCTGATCGACAACGCGGTGAAGTACTCGCCGGACGGCGGGCTGGTCGTGGTGCGCGGCATCGCGCGGCCGGATGAAGTCGAAATGAGCGTGGCGGACCAGGGCGTGGGCATCGCGCCCGAACACCTTAACCGGCTGTTCGAGAAGTTCTTCCGGGTGAAGTCGGGCCTGGGCCGGCACGTGGTGGGCACGGGCTTGGGCCTTCCCATTGCCCGGGCGATCGTCGAAAGCCACGGCGGGCGCATCTGGGCCGAGAGCGCCGTTGGGCAAGGCACGACCCTGTTCTTTACGATCCCAATCGAGGCGGAGCATGCCGACGCGGCGCGTCCCGGCGGCGCGACCCGTCTCGTCGACTGATCTGAAATGGGACGCTGATGCAACGGATTGAACTGAGCTGCACTGTCCTTCCGAGAAGAGATCGTGATAATCAGTCAAATCTTTCCAATCAGTGTCCCGATTTGATCCCGCGTTGTCCGGCGTAGCGGGATGAGTGTCAAGACTGAATGGGCAGAAGAAGCAAAGCATGACCAACAGCGAAACCGGCCAATCCATCCGATCAGCGGCCTATGCGGCGCAGGAGAAGGCAAAAGTCCTCGTCGTCGACGACGAACCGCGGCTGGTGCGTTTGGTCAGCGAGATCCTCAAGGCCGCCGGCTACCGGGTGATCTCGGCTGCGAACGCGAAGGGTGCGACCGAAGCCGTGGCGCTCGAGCAGCCCGACCTCGTGTTGCTCGACGTGTTGCTCGGCGCGGGATCGAACGGCTACGACGTGTGCCGCACCGTCCGCGAGTTCTCCGACGTCGCCGTCGTGATGCTGACGGCGAAGGCGACCGAAGCGGACGTCTTGGCCGGCTTCGAGGCGGGCGCCGATGACTACCTGACGAAGCCATTCAGCGCCAAGGAACTACTTGCGCGGGTGCAGGCGGTGCTGCGGCGAACGCAGCGGCCCGGCGACGCAGTCACATCGGGTGTCGTCTGCGGCGACCTGGAGATCAACTACGCACGGCGGACCGTGCGAGCTGCGCGGGCATCCCGTGGCCTGACCCGCACCGAGTTCGAGCTGCTTTACCAGTTGGCGCGCAATCTCAACAAGGTCATGTCGCATGTCGACCTGCTCACGAACGTGTGGGGTCCAGAATACCGCGACGATCTCGAATACTTGCCGCGCCTATATCCGTTACCTGCGCAAGAAGCTGGAAGCGGACCCGGCCAATCCTCAGTACATCGTGACTTCCCCCGGTGTGGGCTACATGCTCGCGTGTCCATCCTAAGAGTCTAAATATTCTCATAAATGTAATAATAATTGCTGCCTCCTCTAGCCATGGGACTATGATCTGATCCTAGCCCCGGCGCGCCGAGACGACGCACCGGGGCAAAAGGATTAAGGAGGACAGAATGCCACAGAGAAGGAAGGTGCTGATGGGTGCGACGACGGTTGTCGTCGTGATCATCGTAGCGCTTGTGGCGACCGCATGCGGCAAGAGCAGCAATGCGGCCGAGACTCAGCCAACATCGAGTGCGAATATGCCAACCACCGCCGCGCCGTCAGGCGCGGCGGTTTTGTCAGGCGGCAACTCGACCGGCAGCAGTGCAGCCGGTAACGGTGCGACCGGCAACCTCGGCACCGGCGTCGCTACGGCGGCGCCCGGAAGCAGCAATGCAAATGGAGCCGGGCAGGCCGCGGGCGGCGCGGCAGGTAGCGTCGCGGGTTCGGCGGGCGTGCTGGCCCAGGCAGCAACCCCCGCGCCCTCGACGGGCTGGCGCCGACTGACCGGCACGAATGCGATGACCGGCACCAATGCGGTGACCGGAACCAACGCGATCACGACGACCAACGCCGTCACCGGAACCGGCGCGATGTCAGGAACCGGGCAGACGAGCGCAAACGGTGCGGCCATGGGTGCGAATGACGGGGCGCGGGCCAGGCTGAAGGGTCGCCGACGCCCCGGCCGCCCCTGCCCACGCCCCGGCCCACTTCCAGCCGCAGGCCGCGCAGGGCCCGGCGCCTACCGTCTCGGCCGAGGCGGCCCAATTGGGCGCGCAGTCCAAGCCCGCGCCGGCTGCCGGGCAAGTGGACGTTCGTTCGGATACGACTTCGAGCAAACTCGGCACGTGCCGCTGGCTCAGATCACCAAGGATAACGTGCGCACATCTGGGCCGGGTGTGGTCGGTCGATTTCCAGGACACGGACAAGACGATCCCCGGGGGCCAGGAAGGCTACCCGCTGGTGATCAGCGGCACCGTGTACGTCAGCACGAGCTTCAACCATGCCTTTGCGATCGATGCGGCGCACTGGCAAGGTCAAGTGGCACTTCTCGCCCGGCGAGATCGGCAAGTTCCAGAATTTCGGCCTCAACTTCAACCGCGGCCTGGCGTACTGCAATAACACGCTTTACATGCTGACGCTGGACATGCGGATCATGGCCATCGATCCGGCCTCAGGCAAGCTTGTCAAGGAGGTCAACATCCCGGACACGGTGCCCGACGCCAAGACCGAGTACGGCTACTACGAGACGGCCGCGCCGATCTGCTACAACGGCACGCTGCATCATCGGTTCGTCCGGCGGCGACAACGGCTTCCGCGGCTTCGTGATGGCTTACAACGCCAAGGACTTGACACCCGGCGTGGCCGAATCCCTACTGGACCGTCCCGCCGGTGAACCAGGACTGGCGCAGCCAGGGCGTGTTCCATGGCGGCGGCGCGGTCTGGATGCCGGTGTCGATCGACACGACGACGGGCACCGCTGTACTTCTCTGTGGGCAACCCGTCGCCCGACTTCTACCCGCAGCTGCGGCCCGGCAACAACCCGAAGACCAACTCGCTCGATCGCGGTCGATGTGAAGACCGGCCAGGAGAAGTGGTGGAAGCAGCAGCAGGCCGGCGACCAGTGGGACTATGACACCTCACGCCGCCGATGATCTTCACCGGCCGGGTGAACAATCAGCCGCGCCGGGTCGTCGCGGTGGGCAACAAGGCCGGGCACTGGTTCCTCTACGACGCAAAGAGCGGCGACCCGATCTACGAAACGGTCAAGGTGCTCGACACGGATAACCATCCGCCGCTCGAACAAGGCAAGGCGGTCGAGGTCGTACCCGTCCGCACTGGGCGGCTTCAACTACGGGCCTATGTCCTACGATCCGGGCACCAACTATGCGCTGGTTGACGGCGATCGAGTCGAAGACGGTGCTGGTGCAGGCGCGCTCGCCTGAGGAGGTGGACAAGGCCCGGGCCCGCGGCGACGTGGACACCGGCACGCTGAACGGCTTCGGCACGACACCCGCTCGGCTGGCACGATTACGGCAGCATCAGCGCGATCGACATCAACACGGGCAAGGTCGCGTGGAAGTTCCGCACCTCCGAGCCCGAACGCGGCGGCGTGACGACGACCGCGTCCGGCATTGCGTTTGATCGGCGGCGGCGACGGCTTCCTGCGCGCGCTCGACACGACGACCGGCGCAGTGCTGTGGGAGTACCAGACCGGCGCGCCAATCGCGGCCGCGCCGAGCGTCTACGAGCTGAACGGCATCGAGTACGTCGTCGTGACGGACGGGCGGCACGAGCACCTCGTCGCAGGGCGGCAAGGTGACGCAGATGCAGGCCTTCGCGCTCGGCGGGGATCCGATGCAGTTCGGCGCCCCGGGCAACCAGACCAGCGGCACCTCGCCCGAGGACATTCTGAAGCAGGCCACGAAGCCGGCAGCGAATCAGGCCGCGCGAGTTCATCTCGCATCGACAAGGCACGGTGAAGAACCAGGTCGACCTCACGGTCGTCGCTTCGCTCAGCCCGGCGAACGGCGGCTTGAACTTCAACGGCTACGTCAAGGGTGAGGCGGCTTACCACGTGCCCGAGGGTTGGACGGTGAACGTCACCTTCCGCAACCTGAGCACCCAATCGCCGCACAGCGCGGTCGTCGCGCCCGACGGGGAGCAGAACAACGTCCGGATCACGCAAGACCGCGTTCGAGGGCTCGGCCATGCCGAACTACGAATCGGGCATCACTTCGGGGTCGCAGCGTTTCACCTTCAAGGCGGAGAAACAGGGCAAGTATGTCCTGATCTGCGGTTTGCCGGGCCACGGCCAGGCGGGCCAGTGGATCTGGTTCTACGTCGACGCGCCGGACTCGCAGCCTTCCTTCCAGGCGGGCAACGGGCAGCCATACGTCCCGCAGCCGCCGGAAACGGAGGCTGATCGCATGCGCAAGGCTGATCTCGGACGCAAACTGCTCCTCGCTGCGACAGCGGCTGGCGTGCTCGGGCTCGCCCTGTTCGCTGCAGGGAGCGGCGGCGCCGGCTTCGCCGGGTCAGCCGCCGCGCAGGCCGCCGGCGGGGTCGACATTTCGGCCCCGCCGGTGACCGTCGCGCAGTGGTCGACGAGCGGCGGCGACCGGGCCGAGCCCGTGACCGGCACGGTGACGCTCGACGGGCTGCCGGTTTCCGGCGCAGTCGTCGTCGGTCGGGGGGTTCCGGCTGGCTCAGCCGACGGACCCGCAGGGGCGTTTTGTCTTCCCGGTCGACCGCAACGTCGTCGCAGCGGTATCCTGTGAAGGTGGTGGACGCGGGCGCCGCGACGGCGGGCGGGAAGGCGCTGTCCGAAGAGCAGCGGGCTGCCCTGCTGGCTGGCCGAGGGCGGCATCGACGTCTAGTACCAGGTGCGCGACGTGTCGACGGCGCTGCGTCCCGACGGAACGGTGGCGGTGAGCGGGACGCTCTCGTTCGCGGAACGGCGAGCCGCCGCCGCCGGTCGGGTTGTATGCCTTCCGCCTCGCAGGCACCGTGCGCGACGCTGCGGGCAAGCCGGTCGCAGGGTGTGCTGGTGACGACGAAGGTGGAGGACCGCTGGACGGTATCGAATCCGACCGATGCGAACGGCCGCTACACGTCCGATGTTCTGGCCGACCGCCGAGGACGGCCGAGATGCGAGTGGCGGTGTACGAAGGTGACCGCGCGTTACCGGGTGCAGGGCGGCCGGAAAGTGACGTTCGCGCCGCTCAAAGAGCGCGCAGGATGGACCTGACGCTGGATCGTGCGGCGGGCGTCATCGCTGCGCACCGCAGCCGCAGCCGGTCGACGGCATCGGTCTACGACGGGCTGCTGGTTGGGGTGATGCAAGACGGCAAGCCGGTGCGGCCCGCTCGCCGCAACCTGGCCTGACGAAAAGGGCCGCTTTACGATGGTGCTGCCCGCGTCGCTGGCCGGCCAACGGGTGGCATGGTGGGAGCGCAGGGCTTCTACTTTGCCAACGGGACCCGGACAACCGGGGACACCGATCGACCTGGCCGAATGGCCGGCGGAACGCTGGGGGCGCGGGTGGCCCAAGGGTTCGGATCGGTCGACGCTGCCGGCCAAACGCTGAGCGAGAGGGCGGAGGAAGCGCATCTCCGCCCTTTTTTCATGCATTTTTCATAAGTCGACGGGCCATTTCTATGCGTTTTTCGCGCTCGCCGTGGGAAGATGACGTAGATGCTAATCAGTAACAGATCGCCGGGCCGTAGGGCGTCGGTGGCACGCAAGGCCAAGACCGACGGCGCCGGTACGGAGTAGGTGAGAGGAGCTTTCCCATGGCGAGCGAAGATGATGAGAAGCAGGACATTCGACAACGGACGGCCGGGCGATCGAGTTCACCCTGCCGGACGCGGCCAGCACGGCCGCCTCGGCGATCGAGGCGGCTTTCGAGTACGCCGCGCGCAAGATGCACGTCGAAGACGTCGAGACGGTGCCGAGCATGCTCCGGGCCGGCCGCGGCCGACGCCCGCGGCTACTTCGAGTATGCGCTGGCACGGGAGCTGGCCGAGCACATCGGAGCGCTGGACGGCGAGGTCCAGGGCGTGTACCTGTACAACCCCGAAGCCACGGCCGACGACGATCGTGTTCGCCGAGTTCCCCGCGACCCTGATCCACCTGGTGGTGTGGGCCCGCCGCAAGACCGAGCGCCCTGACCGCCCTGCTCGACGGGCTGGACCGGGCGGTCACGGCCGAGTTCGCCAGCCGGATCGGCAACAAGCAGACGAGCCTGCTGGACTTCCAGGTGGTGGACGATGCCGAGGTCAACTCCCGCATGGGGTTCGGCGCCATGCTGGCCTGGGTGCACAACCGGCCGTTGATGGTGTGGAAGCGCTAATTCGCTGCCTGAGATGATGGCTGTCCGACGGGGCGCGGTGCCGCGGAACGCCTGCGCCCCGTCGTGGATCGTTATATAACTTCCAGCACAGAAGCTAGGAAGTCGGAGGCATCGATGCAGAACAGTATCCTCATACGGACACGCTGGTCCGGCCCGAAACCATGGTCGTGGCCGAGAAGCCGGCGAAGCAGGACCTCTGGGACACCGTGCTCGGCTCGCTTGACGACGTCGCAGCGCGGTTGCACCTGGACCCGGGCATCCACGCCATCCTGCGCGAGCCCGAACGCGAGTTGACGGTAGCCGTTCCGGTCGTCATGGACGACGGCTCGATCAAGGTTTTCAAGGGCTACCGCGTCCAGCACTCCTCGGCTCGTGGGCCGTGCAAGGGCGGCATCCGCTACCATCCCGACGTCAACCTCAACGAGGTCAAGGGCCTGGCGGCCATGATGACCTGGAAGTGCGCGGTGGTGAACATCCCCTACGGCGGCGGCAAGGGCGGCATCCAGGTCGACCCGACCGGCATGTCGCAGGGCGAACTGGCGCGCATGACCCGCCGGTTCACGGCGATGATCCTGCCGATCCTCGGCGCCAAGCGCGACATCCCCGCGCCCGACGTCAACACGAACGCGCAGGTGATGGCGTGGATGGCCGACACGGCCTCGATGATCGAAGGCACGCAGATGCTCGAGATCGTCACCGGCAAGCCGCTGAACATGGGCGGCTCGAAGGGCCGCAAGGAAGCGACCGGCCGCGGCGTCGCGATCTGCACCGGCGAACTGCTGCGTCGCGAGGGCAAGCCGCTGTCGGAGACGACGGTGGCGGTTCAGGGCTACGGCAACGTCGGCTCCTATGCGGCCACGCATCCTGCACGAGATGGGCGCCAAGGTCGTGGCGGTCAGCGACGTCAGCGGCGGCATCTACAACCCGGATGGGCTGGACCTGCCGGCCGTCGACAGCGCGGTGAACGCGCACCCGCGCCGCCTGCTCGAAGGCTACACGGCGCGCGACGTCGAGCGCATCAACAACGAAGAACTGCTCGAGACGAAGGTCGACGTGCTGATCCCCGCGGCGCTGGAGCACCAGATCCGCGGCGACAACGCGGACAAGCTCCATGCCCGCTACATCGTCGAAGGCGCGAACGGTCCCACGACGCGCGAGGCCGACGAAATCCTGCACGAGAAGGGCGTGATCGTCGTGCCCGACATCCTCGCCAATGCCGGCGGCGTGGCTGTCAGCTACCTCGAATGGGTGCAGAATCTGCAGAACTTCTACTGGGAAGAGGACGAGATCAACCAGCGGCTGACGAGCATCATGAAGCAGAGCTTCGCCGGCGTATGGGATTATGCGCAGGCGCAGGACGTCCCGATGCGGCTGGGCGCGCTGATGCTGGCCGTCGACAAGGTGGCCGAGGCCGTGCAGCAGCGGGGCATTTGGCCCTGAGCCGGCGTGTAGGCACGGGCAGGAGGGCGAAGTGGCCCGGCTTGTGCCAATGACACACTACGTGGTTCCCGGTTGAGGTGACCAGGCTTGCCGACAAAGCAAAACGTGACGCCGCCAGCGTTGCACAGGAAGTGAGCAGGGCGCACGCAAACCGTTGACCTGATAGAAGTTCATGAGGGGGATGCCGCAGCGATGCGACGTCCCCCTCATGATTTTGCCCGGGTGCTTGCGGGGCCACAGGACAGCCGCACGGCGGGATCTCCGAGTACCACGTAGTTTCGGGCATCCCTGTTCTCAGCCCACATGCCGGCGATGGCCCGGCTGTCGTAGGCTTTTCCGGCGGCAATGTCATCGAGGTCCTCGGTCAGCAGGGTCGACAGCTCGGCATAGCGCTCATTGAAGTATTCCGTGGCCATCCCGACGGGGAGCCCGGCCGCGAGCAGCATGAGCGCGCTCTCGAAGGTCGCCAGCTGTGGTCCGGCGTTCGCCTCAAAGAACGAACTGCCCCACGCCCGGTCGATATGTCCAATGACTGCGAGTGCGCCGCCTTTCGGGTGGCCAAGCACCCGCTGCGCCAGCTTTGACACGAAATCCGTGTCTGCCAGCGCCGCGGCCGGGCGCGTCCTGTCCCGTACAAAGTCGTCGAACTGCGGCGTTCCGGCGCTGAAGCATCCGAAGTGGAAGAAGATCCGGCCGGCGAGTTGGGCGTCATCTCCCACGTTGCCGGCCGAAAAGTACTGCTCGGGGGGCACCGGCCCGCGCCACTCGTTCGGTCCGGGCCAGTCGGCACACAGCAGCGCACCTTGATGCACCGCCTGCCGGGCGTCGCCCCGGGGAAAACACATGCCGTGGCTCGCACTGAACAGCAGACTCGGGCCGTGTGGATCATGGAGCAAGGACGCCAGCCGGTTGCACGTTGCGTCCCGGCCCGTGACCAGATCGACTGTCCACTTTGCGCCCTGGGACTGGTTGAGCTTTTCGGCCAGGGGCCGCATCAGCAGGTCAGTGCTCTGCCGGGTGGCCCGGTCGTCGTCGTTTTGCACCGCGAAGAAGGTGGCGCGAGGCGGCGCAGTCCTTTCGGCGGTTGCGGCTGCTGCCGCGCTGCCGGCATAGCTGCCGTACTCGGTCGGCGTCTCGAAGTGCAGGCGGCCTACGGCATATTGCACGTCGAGCTGGTACTGGAATCTGAAGGGGATCTGGCCCGGGTCGCCGACCAGCAGCAGGTAATAGGGCACCTTTTCCGGGTCGGCGGGCCCAGTCCCCTTGCCCCAGCGGGCCAGAAACCGGCGACTGTCTTCGCCGGGGCGCAGGCCGTCGTCGCCGAAATACTCCCGATAGTGTTCGCCGGCCTGCCGCTGGCGCATGTCGAGCAGCGGGCGCAGGGCTTCCCGTTTCTCGGCCGCGTTCGGGTCCGCCTGGCTGAAGATGACGCCCCAGCCGGCCTCGGCCAGGTTGCCGGCGTTTACTCCCGCCTTAACGCCGAGGTGGGTCTCCGTGCGCGCGGCGTAACGTTTCTGCAGCTCGGTCAGGTTAGCTGCAGGCGCCTCGCCCAGGACGATCCGGGCGAGGTCGCCATCTGCCATCGGCGGCAACGCGTATGTGCCCGTCGAGCCGTCGATCCCGTTGAAGTACAGGAGCTCGTCCGCCATTTCAGCCGCAGCTTGCCGCACGGCGTCGGGCGGCGGCGGTGGCGGCGGCGGATTCTGCCCGCCGCCGCTGCGCGCCGCTGCTGCTCTGACACGAGCCCCCGATGTCTTTGCGGTCGCTCTTCGGCGAAATCCAGCCCGCGAACGCGCCGTTCTTCCGTACGGCGATCTGCACGACCCAATAACTGTCGCATGCCGGCTGGATTTGCCGGTTGAAGAACCAGGCGCCGTCGGCCTGGCGCACCTGGTCGGCGTTGGCGGCAATGACGTCATACGGGTCCTGCGCGGTGGTCTTGTAGAACTGGATGTCGAAATACCAGTCCTGCTTGCCCACCTGCGGCTGGCCGTTCCACTGCCACGAGAACGCATTACCATCGTAGCCGACGAGGCGCGGCGCGGGTACGGGCCCTTTTTGGGCGCTGCCGCTGGCCGCCGGCCTGGCCGTTGCTTTCGGCGCAGCGGCTTTCTTTGGCGTTGGCGTCGTCGTGGCGGCGACCGCCGCGGCCTTCTTTGGTGTCGACGTCGCCCGGGGAGCGGCCGCCGCTTTCTTGGTCGCGGTCGCAGCCGGCCGTGTCTCGGCCTGGGCGGCTTCACGCGTCGGCGTGGCCGCGCTCTGGGCGCCCGTGCTGCTCCCTGGCTCCGGTGTGGCCGCCAGTCCCGCTTGCGTTGCTTGCGCCGCCTGCACAGCCACGGCCGTGGGCACGCCGGTCGGTGGCTCGTTGCTGATCACCTTCGGTTCACTCGTGACCGCCGGCCCGGAAGCTGACGCCGGGCCCGGTCCCGAACTGCACACGCCGAGCAAGAGCCCCAGAGCCGCCAGGATCAGGATGGTTGTTCGCTTGTTCACTGCGATCCTCCGCCACAGGTTGTTTGTGGTGTCGTACCCTGTTCGTCCCGGCTCGCTCCTGTCTGCGATGTGCCTGCCTTGCTTCCCAGCCGGTATTGCACACATTCTTCCGCGGTGAGCCCGCACGTGACGCGGGCCAGCGCCAGCCGCTTGAGCTCGTTCACATCCAACGCATAGAAACGCAACGTTCCGTCTTCACCGGTGCTGACCAGTTGTGTCCCGTCGCCTCCGAAAGCTGCGCCAAAGACGCGGGCCGTGTGCCCGACGAAGGTCAGCAGCGCGCGGGCGCCGGCCACGTCCCACACCTTGACCGTCCGGTCCCAGCTGGCCGACGCCAGCTGCTTACCATCCGGGCTAAAGGCAACATCAGTCACCCGGTCCCGGTGCCCCGGCAGAGTTTTCAGTTCTTTGCCGGTCGCCACGTCCCATAGCTTGAGCGTCTGATCGATCCCCACGGTCGCGACCTGGCGGCCGTCGGGGCTGAAAGCCGCATAGTAGACCTCGCCGGTGTGGCCCTGCAGGGTGTGCAGCAGCCGCCCGGTCGCTGCATCCCAGATTCTGGCCGTCTGGTCGGCCGCGGACGTTACGACGAGGCTGCCGTCGGGGCTGAACGCGATGTTGTTAATGCGCCGCTCGTGCCCATTGAGCGTTACTGGGGGCCCATCCCCGCCTACGTCCAGCACCGCGGCGCTGGCAGAATCGGCAACCGCCAGGCGCACCGGGCAAGCCGCGGACTGCCCACCCGCACAGCCGGCGTGAAGGGCGACCCCCGTCACAGGGACGTCGTCGGTGAAAGTCGCTCCGACCTGCTGGCCGGTGGTCAGATCCCAGACCCTGGCCGTCCGGTCGTCGCTGCCCGTCGCCAGCAGCAGGCCACAACCGGCAGAACCCGTTGGGCCGGCACTCGAGTCGTCCCTGCAACTCGAGGCCAGTGCTACCGAGCGAACCCGCAGCTCGTGCGCCTTCAGGTTGGCGACCAGCCGCCCCGTTTCGGTATCCCAAACCCGAGCGCGGCCGTCCTCGCCGGCGGTCGCCACGAGCTTACCGTCCGGGCTGACGGCCAGCGCGTTGACCGGCTGCCCGCCGTGCGGGAGCAGTGTGCGCACTTCTTGAGTCGGCCCAACATTCCATATCTTCGCGACGTTATCCTCCTCCGCGGTCGCGAGGTGCATGCCGTCGGGGCTAAACGCCACACCCATGAGCCAGCCACGGTTGCCCGCGAGTGTCATTAGCTCGCGGCCAGAACTCACATCCCAGATTTTGGCAGTCCGGTCCCAACTCGTCGTGGCGAGGCGCGAACCGTCAGGGCTGAAGGCAATGCCGCGGACCCAGTTCGTGTGGCCGGCCAGCCGCTGCTCCTCCTGGCCAGATACAGCATCCCAAATGCGGGCAGTCTGGTCCCAGCTCGCCGTAGCCAGCCGCGTGCCGTCGGGGCTGAATGCCACCGCGCTCACCGTGCTGGCGTGGCCTTTCAACGTGAGCAGCGCCGTGCCGCTGGCGCTGTCCCAGATAATGGCGGTGCCGTCGCGGCTGCCGGTGGCGAGTCGAGAACCGTCCTGGTTCCACGCCACGCTCCACACCTCGTCGGAGTGCGCAGCCAGCGAGGTCAGCAGGCTGCCGGTCTGGACGTCCCAGATGGCTGCGCGGCCGTCTTGCCCGCCGGATGCCAGCCGCGTGCCGTCGGGGCTGAACGCCACGCTGAACACGGCCCCTTGATCCGCGGCTGGATCTTGGAGCAGGAGCAGCTGCTGCCCGGTCGTCGCATCCCACACCCTGACCGTTCCGTCGCCGTAACCGGCCGTCGCGATCTGTGCGCCGTTCGGGCTGTAGTCCACCCCAAAGACCAGCCCCTCATGACCCTTGAGCGCGAGCAGCGGCTGGCCGGTAGCTGCGTCCCAGATCTCAGCCGTCCCGTCGGCACTGGCCGTCGCGAGCCGGGAGCCGTCGGGGCTGTAGACCACGTCGTGCACCGCGCCCTGGTGGCCGGTCAGCCGGCGCTCGATGCGCGATGCTTCGAGCGAGCGGTGCAGGGCATCTTCCGCTTCCGACGTGTAGTCGAGGTTCAGGCCGTCGAGCGCAAGGAGCACGCTGGCTTCCGGGTCGCCGTCCAGGTTCGCCAGCGCGGCGGCGGCCAGCTCGCGTGACCGGGAGAGCCCGGCCTGCCGCCGCGCTTCGCGGGCATTGATGAGCGCCCACGTTGTCAGGCCGATCAGGAGCGCGCCGAGCACGGCAGCGGTCGCGAGCGTGCTGCGGCGCCGGGCTGCAGCCAACCGGGCCTGGCGCACGCAGGCATCGAAGAACTGCGTTTCGTCTTCGGTCAGGTCCCCCCGATTCATGCGCACAAAGGACTGTGCGGCCCCCAGCGACTCGCCGCGCAGGAGCTCCCGCTCGGACCGGCCGCCCTTGATCCACGCAGCCGCGGGGCCGGCCAACGGGTTGTGGTAGGTCGTCAGCCACTGCGCGTTCGACTGCAGCACGGGTTCGACCAGGCGGTCGTGGGCCAGCTCGTACCAGGTATCACCTCCGCGGACCACGGCCCGAATTACATAGGCGTCGTTCAGCACGTCGACGGCCGCATTGGGCAAGCCTTCCGTTGCTTTGTCGTCCCGGTAGACCAACCCGCACGTGCGCGCCCCGGTGATCAGGTGCCCTTCAAACCAGCTCCGCAACTGGCGTTCGCGCACGCCGGTCTGGCGGACCACCTGCGCCAGTGCCGAGTCGTAGAAACCGGTCAGCGCCTCGTCGACGTCGCCAAACTCTTGCACATCTGCGGGGCCGATCTCTTCCTGGCCGTCCTTCAGGCTTCCCCAAAGCTGCCGGCAGACGATTTGCAGGTGAACCGGCTCCACATAATCGCCTAGGACCTCGCCGCCGAGAGGCCCTGGCGGACTGCTCGTGCGAGCGACCGGCGCGCCTGCGTGCTGGCCGGACTTGCCGGGCTGCGCGCGACGCAGGTTGTCGACCAGCGACTCCGCTACGCCCGGGGCGTAGGTGCGCCCGGCGGCCGTAGCCGGCAGGGTGACGGCCTTGAGGGCGCTCTCCCGGTTCAGGCGCTCAAGCCGGTACCGGGCCCGCAAGCTCTCGGGCAGGATGGGCGCATAGGGCGTGAGCTCGGCGATATAGTCCTCGCGCATGCTGAAGAGCACGTGCAGATCGGGGTAGGCGTCGAGCAGCGCGGCGACCTGGCGGAAGAAGCCTTCCCGCTGCGTCCAGTGCTCGGGTGAGGTGGTGAACAGCTCTTCGAACTGATCGAAGACAAGCAGGGCGTCCGCCGGCGTCTCGACGGCCGGGTCTGCGGGCGGAGCGAGCAGCGGGGTCAGCCCGTCCACGAGCGCCAGCGAGGCGAGCTTCTCGGTCGGGGTATCCGGTCGTAAGGATAGGAGCGCACTGAGGACGTAGACGTTGGCAGGCGGACGGCCGCGTGCGGGCGTCGAGCCCGGATTGCCAACCGATGCGATGGGCAGCACCCGCATCTTCTGATACGTGCGGGGCCGCGGTCCCCGGCCGATTGTCCGGGGTTCGGTCAATTCGGGGATGAGCCCCGCCCGCAGGAGCGAAGACTTGCCCGCGCCCGACTGGGCAAACAGCAACGAGGCCCGGCGAGCCATCACTAACCCTTCAAGGATGGCCGTTTCCTCGTCGCGGCCGAAGAAGAACGCCCGTTCCCCCTGCTCGAAGGCGCGCGGGCCGACGTAGGGGTTGGCGTGCGGCTGGCCGGGGGGCGCGCTTTCAGAAGGACCAGTCATCGCGGCCGGCTCCGAGGTACGATCGCCAGCGCCCGTGGAGCTCGGCAACGAACTGTGACGGGGTTCCCCAGTAGATGTCGATGCGGTATTGGTCCAGGTATCGAGCGAGGTACTTGCGGGCCGCGTTCCGCGTCTGCGGCGTTTGCCATATCCAGTTGCACGCCCACGTGGATCTTTTTGCTGCGGTTGGTCTGGCTGATCGGGCGAATCAGGCCCTGCAACACGGCCCGAAACTCCCAATCGTCGATATCATACCCGAGGAACAGGAAGCTGTGCTCGGAGAGCATCCGAAGCACGTTCATGGGCATGATCGACTCCTGGTCGCGCGACAGCCGTACGAAGTGCTGGAGGTAATCGTCCTCGCTCAGCACCAGGTGCTTGCGTTGATCGTCCTGGTCCGAGCCGCCCAGGTGGAAGACGACGGGGTTGTCGGGGCTGGGGGCCGGGGTGAGAACCCACTGTGGTGAGCCCGCGGCCGCTTGCTCCCAGCGGGGCCCCACCCGGCGGGCCGGCCGCCCGCGCTGCTTCAGCGCCTCGAACATAAAGCTGTCGACGTTCGTCGTCATGTACAGGCTCAGGGGGAGATCGGCCAGCAGGTGATGGATCTCGTTTTCCTGGATCTGCAGCACCTGCTCCGACCAGTTGAGCGCAGCGATGGTATCGCTCAGGCTCGCATCCTTAGCCTGCCGCTTCTGATCGTCCGTCGGCTGGACGCCCAGGTAGCCAAATAGGCTGCGCTGGAGCAGGCGCAGGTAGTCCGATACCATGAGGTCGGGATCGTTGACCGCCATAAACTGCATCACCCGGTGCAGTTGGTTCCGGTCGGACAGCGGATAGCCGTACCGGTCGGCCAGCTTCTGCGCCAGCGCCTCCTCGCTCGACAGGAGCCCCTCGGTCACCCGCGGCCCGAGGAAGGCAGTGCAAAGGCCCTGGTCGACGTTTTCCAGGAGGAACGGCCAGAAGAGGTCGGCCCGGTCGCTGGTGATGATCCCGCGTTCGCCCAACAGCCGGCCCGACTGGAGCCGGCTGAAGAGGACGGGGATCGATGCGCCCGGAAGCCGGGCGGTCATAATGGCAGCGCGCGCTTCGTTTGCGGCCAGGTCGGCTTGGCCGTGCAGCAGGAGCCGCTGGTAGAAGGTGCGGCTGAAGGCGGCCGCGGTCTCCACGGACACCAGGTCTTGCATGGCCAGGACGGCCGGTGCGCCCGCCGCAACCAACTGGGGCGCCAGGCCGCGAAATGCGTCGGCCGGGCTGCGGGTGGCAGTCTGGCAGCTCGAGAGGTAGACCAGCCGCAGCTTGTCCTCTGTATCCAACGTGGCGTCTCCGAGCTGCCGCGCGAGCATGGCCGCGATCTCCTCGGCGCGGGCGAGGGTGACCGCATTCCGGTCGTCGGCGAGGTACAGGACCGCGCCGGTCCGCTCGCTGTAGCTGCCGTGGCCGACGAAGTGAAGGATGTGGCCGCCCTGCTTGAGCGCCGCCTCGATGGCCGGCAGCGTGCAAGGCTGGGGCAAGGGAACGACCTCGACCGGAAGTCCGTGCGTCGCGTCTGCCAGTGCCGCGCACTCGAGTGCGACGTCCAGGGCAGCCAGCCCGTACTCGGCCAGATTCGCCGGGTTAGCGACCGCGACGAGAATCCTGATGGGCCGCTTGAGGATAGGACTGCCCGGTTGCCACTGGCCTGCCAGGTAGCGGGAGAAAGGGGTCGCGGCGGACGCGCCAATGTCCTGGACCGTGTCGCCGCCAGGGTCGCGCAGCAGCTCCCACGGCACAGTATGCAATTCGGGCGCGGCGGCATCGAGGCGCAGGCGCAGCCGGCGCCGGGGGGCCCGGCCCCGCACTTCGGCCCATGCGGCCTTGATCCGATCGTCGGCCACCAGGCAGGCGAACAAACGCTCGCCGTCTGCTTTCGGATCGTCCCCCTCCACCCAGGGCACCAAGCTGGGTGCGATGAAGCCGCGGCGGTACTCCAACTCACGGTTAAGCGTAAGCTCGACCGGATATCCCTCTACCTGTCGGGGCAGGATGCGGATTTCCAGGTCTGTGAAGCCGTCGGTGTCGGGCATACTGCTGGCCTGCTCGAGACTTGCACTAGTAGATATTAAGCACGATACAATCGGACGACAAATTACAGCATGCGTCCTGCTAAGATTCCGTGAGCTTGGTTACCATGCGGTGGGCTTCCGGGCGTGTCCGCCGACCGCGGGACTGGCGCGCGAAGTTTTTCTGCACTTTGTAGGCCCGGCCCCTTGTCGGCGCCGTTCATACTTTGTATAATCTTGCTTGTCGATGTCAACCCGACCAGGAGAGGGGAAAATGGCGAAGAAGGAAGTGGAAGTCCCGGCGGGCGTGCCTGAGGTGGGGAGCCCGGCGCCCGACTTTGAGCTGAAAAACGACGAGGGGAAGACCGTGCGGTTGAGTGACCTGCGGGGGAAGCGGGTCGTGCTCTATTTCTATCCGAAGGACGACACCCCAGGCTGCACCACGCAGGCCTGCGGCTTTCGTGACAATTACGTGGAGATCCAGGAGCAAAACGCGGTCGTGCTGGGCATCAGCCCGGACGGCGAGAGCAGCCACGCCAAGTTCAAGACCAAGTTCAACCTGCCGTTCACCCTGCTGGCCGACCCCGAGCATGTCGTCTCAGAGGCTTACGGTGTGTGGCGCGAGAAGAGCATGTACGGCAAAACCTACATGGGCATCGTTCGCTCGCATTTCGTGATCGACGAGAACGGCAAGGTCGCAGACGTGCGCTACAGCGTCAGCCCGGACGACAGCGTGCAGAGCGCGCTGGCTGCGCTCCGTTTGAGCTGATCGCGGTCTGGAAACGCAAAGGCGAGAGCCACCACATGGTCGCTCTCGCCTTTGCGTTTCCAGGGGTTGGCAGGTGAGCTGCTTCTATACTCTGCCCCGCACCGCCTGCCCGAAGTGTCGGACCCGGATGCCGGGCCCAGTTGCGCCATAACGGGCACGGAGCCACGTCCGCTCGGGCCAGAGCGTCCGCCCTACGATGCGGGCAGCATCGCGGCTCCGGTCGACCAGCAGCAGTTGAAATGCAAGGCGCCGGGGCCCGCCTGTCATGTCGCGGCCTTCGAGCATGTAGGTGGTGCCGACGAAGCGGCGCAGGGCGCGGCGTCGGGCGGGCGGGGGTGCGAGCTTCGCAAGGGCTTTTGCCGCACCCGGCAACCCGAATAGCTCGTTTGCCAGGTCGAGCACCAGCCAGGTCGCCGTAGCCACCCGCCAAGCGCGCGCCCGCTCGGCCAGGATTGGCCAGTCGATAGCGTCGGTCCGGCTCAACAGGGCCACGTCGAGTAGCGCCCGGATGCCGGGATAGGCCATCTGGTGATTGACGGCGATGTGCACGGCGGACTGTACGATCGCGTCTTCCGGCGCGAGCGCGGAGGCGGGGCATCCGAGCACATCCACCTGGCGCACCCGCGCGCGAATGCCTGCGTCGTCGATGGCAGCCGTCCGCCGCACCCATTCGCCGGCAAATATGCCCCAGTGTAACTCGACGAGACCCGTGCCCGGCGCGGCGCTGATCATCTGTACCTCGCCGCCGGTATGCTGTTGCAGGTCGAGGGGCCGCTCGGGCTTGCGAAGCTCCCGGTAGCCGATCGTGCCCAGTGCGGCCCGGGCCGGCGGCATCCCCTCGTGTGTCAGCCACAGGTCCAGGTCGCCCATGGGCCGGCAGGCCGGGTCCGGGTACGCGGTGTAGGCCAGGGCCGCGCCCTTGAACAGGACGGGCGAGACCCCGGCGTGCGCCAAGCACTCGAGGATGGTGCGGAGCTCGTCGCCGTGCAACTCGGCGTCGGCTGCCGCCGCGTAATAAGCGCTGCGCAGGGCCTGGGCCAGGGGTGCTGCCAGCGCCCGCGTGCACCCCGCAGTTTTCAGCCGGTGCCACACGAACGGCGCGAGGGCCAGCCGCGTCAGCCAGTCGGCCCAGGAGGCGTCGGCCCCGCTCTGCGCCCACTCGGCTAGCGCCGGCCCGTCATCCAACAGCCCGCGCAGAAGCCGCGCTCCGCCCGGGGGCGCCCACCCCGGGGGATGCCAGACGACCGGGTGCTTGGATTTCGCCATCAGGAGCGGACCTTCGTCTCGCCGCTGTACTCGGGGACCAGGCTGCGCAGCGCGAGGCGCATGCTCTCTTCGTCCTGGCAGTACGCGGCCTCGAGAAGTGATTCGAGGCGGCCGGCCAGCGCATCGCTCGACCCGTCGAAGGCGCCATGACCGTTCGTGAAGCGCAGGATTTTCTCGTGCTCGGTGCGCCCGTAATGCTCGGACGACGTCAGCAGCTCCTCGTACAGCTTCTCGCCGGGGCGCAGGCCGGTGAACCGGATCTTGATGTCGCGGTCGGGCTCGAGGCCGGACAGGCGGATCAGGTCGCGCGCCAGGTCGACAATGCGGAGCGGTTCGCCCATGTCGAGCACGAACACTTCTTCCCCACGCCCCATCGTTGCCGCCTGCAGCACGAGTTGAACCGCTTCGGGGATGGTCATGAAGAAGCGCCGTACCTCGGGGTGGGTCACGGTGACGGGGCCACCCGCCGCGATTTGCTTTTGGAAGAACGGGACGACGCTGCCCCGGCTGCCGAGCACGTTGCCGAAGCGGACGGCCACGTACGCGCAGCCGTGTGTGCGTGCCGATCGCTGGACGATCAGCTCGGCTACCCGCTTGGTTGCGCCCATGATGCTCGTCGGGTTCACGGCCTTGTCGGTCGAGATGAGTACGAAGTGGGTCACGCCAGCTGCTGCGCTTGCCTCCACCACCCGCAGCGTGCCAAACACGTTGTTCGTGATGGCGTCGGCGATGTTGTCTTCCATCAGCGGGACGTGCTTGTGCGCGGCAGCATGGAACACGACCTCGGGCCGGTGTTCGGCGAACACCGCACCCAGCCGCTCGGCGAAGCGAACGTCTGCAATGACGGGGGTAATGACGGGCTGGAGACCGGGAGGACAGGGGGAGTCGGGGCCGGCGAGCTCGGCCCGCAGCTCGTTGTGGATGTCAAAAATCGAGTTTTCGCCGTGGCCCAACAGGACCAGCGTCGCGGGGCAGCAGCGCAGAATCTGCCGGCAGAGCTCCGACCCGATGGAGCCGCCCGCGCCGGTGACGAGGACCCGTTTGCCGTGCAACAGCGCTTCGACGCGTGCCGTGTCGGTGAGAACGGGCTCGCGGCGCAGCAGGTCGTCGATTTGCACGTCGCGCAATTGGTTCAGCCGGACGTTGCCGCCAAGAATCTCGTAGATGCCCGGCACGATGCGGGCCCGCACGCTGGCCGATTCGCAGATGTCCACGATCTCGCGGATTGTTTTGCCGGTCGCGCTGGGCATGGCGATGATGACTTGCTCGACGTGGTGCTGACGCACGAACTCGGGGATGGCGTCTCTGCCGCCCAGCACCCGCACACGGTTGAGTAGCACTCCGTGTTTGGCTGGGTCGTCGTCGACGAAGCCGACGGGGACCAGGCCCATCTGCGGGTTCTGGCGCAGCTCGCGCAGCACCATCGCGCCGGCCTCGCCCGCACCCACGATGAGGACGTGCTGCAAGGGACCACTGGCCTGGCCCTCCTTCCCCGACCGCTGCGCGTTCAGCGCGCCGGCGCGCAGTGCGAAGCGAGGCGCTGCGATGACGGCAAAGGTGATGAAGACGCTGATGAGGGGAATGGAGCGCGGCACACCGGGCGCCAGGAGGGCGGGGAAGAAGGCCTGGGCGCCGAGGAACAGCGCACCTTGTGCCAGCGAGCCAATCGCCGCGGCCCAAACCAGCAGCATCATTTCGTCGTATCCCGCGTACTGCCAGTAGCGGGAGTACAGGCCCAGGCCGGCGAAGATCGGCAGCATGATGATCGGGGCCGCGATCGCGTAGAGCAGCATGGTCTGCGCGTACGTCTGGATCAGGGCGCTGTCGAGGCGGAGTGCAAAGGCCAGGATGGCGGCCATCGGGAGGAGCAGCCCGTCGGTGAGGAGCAGGTGCCGGTTGCGCACGCGCAGCAGCAGCCGGGGCAGGGTAAAGGAAAATGGTTTCACGCGTGCCTTCTCTGGATGCGGCGGCGCGCACGTTCCTGTGCCACAACAGAGTACCACAGGCCGAGCGCCGCAGCGGGAATGGTGAGTGCTATCAGGAACGGCGCGGCGGGCAGGTTTGCCAGCCAGGCAAGGCCGAGCCCGCCGCCCAGCGCCGCGAGCGCGGCGTATAACAGCGAAACAGGACCGTGGCCGTAGCCAAGGATGACCAGCCGCTGGTAAAGATGCGACCGGTGCGCTGCGAAAACGTTCTCGCGGCGTAGGGCCCTTCTGATAAACGTAAACGAGGCGTCGAAAACAAACGGCCAGACGGCGAGCACGCCAACGACCGCCAGCCGGGGATCGACCTGGGCGGCGGCTACTGCCAGGCTCGCCAGGCTCAGCCCAAGGAATGCGCTGCCGACGTCGCCCATGAAGATGCGGGCCGGCGACCAGTTGTAGCGCAAGAAGCCGAGGCTCGCGCCCGCGATAATCAGGCCGATCTCCGCCAGGAGCACGGTCCCGGTGATCCAGCCCGCGGCCGCCCAGGCGAGGCCTGCCACCACGGCCTGCGCCCCGGCGATCCCATCGATCCCATCCATAAAGTTGTAGGCATTGGTGAGCCCGGTCAGCCAGAAGAAGGCGAGGACTGCGCCGGCGCCGTACAGGCGCACCGTTCCCGCGATGGGCAGCTCGACCTGCCAGAAGTGCCCCAGCGCCACGATCACCGCGACGGCCGCGGCGGCATGGACGGCGAAGCGGATGGAGTTGGGCAGCGAGCGAATGTCATCGACCAGGCTGACGGCGGCCACGGCAGCCCACGCTCCGAGCATCAGCCCGATGGGCAGCCAGCTCGTGACACCGAGCCCGGCAGCCATCACGACGGTCAGGACAAGCGTCACGACGACGATGGCCAGCCCGCCGCCCCGCGGCACGGGCCGGGTGTGCGAGCTGCGTTCGTTGGGGATGTCGAGCAGACGCTGCGCGGCAAACCGGCGGATGGCTGCCACGCCGGCCCAGCTGAGCGCGAAGGCAACCACGGTGAGCGCCACGCCGAGGGCCAGAAGCTCGAGCACGTCCCGTTCAGCTAGCACGTTCGAGCGCTCCGTTCACGGCCATACCGGCTACTGCATCGCGCCAGCCCGCCTGCAGGTCGTACGCGGGGCAGTAGCCCAACTCGCGCATCATGCGCGAGCCGTCGACTGCGACGTCTTCCAGGTACTTCTCGAGCATGGCCGAGCTGACGGGCAGGGGCCGCCCGAAGAGCTTCGCCAGGCCGTCGCCCGCTCGGGCGGCCGTCTGCACGGGCCAGACGGGAAGCGCCCAGCGGGGCGCGGGACGGCCGAGCCCGGCGCAAATTGCGGCCAGGATTTCGCGCAGCGTGTGGACCTCACCGTCAGTCACGTTGTAGACCTGGCCGGCGGCGGCTTCGGCGGCGAGGGCCACCGCTACAGCCGCGGCAACGTCCTGTTCGTGGACAAGCGTGCGCCGGTTTTCGCCCCGGCCCACCGGCACGAAGCGGCCGCGGGCGAGCGCCGTGACGAGCCGGCTGTAGTTCCCCTTGACCCGGCTGCCGTACACTGCGGCCAGCCGCAGCACCACCCCTAAGGGGGCGCCGTCGGCGCCGCGTGCGGCCAGGACCACCTGCTCGCCGGCTAGCTTGGTCTCGCGCATAGAGCGTGTCTGGGCGGGGCGCAGCATTCTCGCTGAGCAGTTCCCCGCGCCCGTAACCGTACACCGCGATCGTGCTCAGGAAGGCCAGCCGCCGGACCCCGCATTGGCCGGCCACCTCCACCACCGTCTCCGTCCCCCGCACGTTGACGCGCTCGAACTCGGCGGCGAGTTCGGGGCCGGGGTTGTTAATGTGCAGCAGCGCGGCCATGTGGACGACGTGTGAAGCGCCTGCCATGGCGGCGCCGAGCACGTGGCGGTCGCAGATGTCGCCGGTAAACCACTCGACGTCGGTCGTGTACGGCCGGCCGGCTGCAGGGGCCAGGCCGAGCCCGCGCACCCGGTAGCCATGCGCGCCGAGCAGGTTGACCACTGCCGGGCCGAGCGCGCCGCTCGCGCCGGTAACGAGGACGGTGGGGCGGGGGTTATCCGCGGGCACGCGTCACCTCGCGGATCAGCGCGTCGTACTGGGCGGCGACGGCCGCCCGAGAGTGGTGCGCGATGACGTAGCGCCGGCCGTTTTCGCCTTGCGCAGGGAGCTCGGCCCGCTGCGCGTAGGCCTGGCGCACCGCGGCGGCCATCTGTTGCGCGTCGTCGGGCGGAACGGCCCAGCCGCACTGCGCCGCGTCGACGACCCAGGCCAGCTCCGAGTCGTGGTCGGCCGACGCGATGACGGGCCGGGCCGCGGCCATGATCGTGTAGATCTTCGACGGAAAGGTTTCTTGCGCGGTGCCGCTCTTGAGTGGCACGAGGCAAACGTCGCTTGCGGCATAGATCTGCGGAACGACAGAGCGTGGTTGATAGGGTAGGAGAACCACGCCCGGCAGCGGGTCTTGCCGGAGCTCGTTTTCCAGCCACTCGCGCCGGGTGCCGTCGCCAACGATCAGGAAGCGGAGGTCGGGCAGATCGGCCAGCAGCCGAGCGGCTTGCAGGACCGTCTCGAAGCCTTGGGTCAGGCCGATGTTGCCCGCGTACTGGACGACGAACTTGTCGTCGAGGCAGTGCTGGCGCGCAAAGTCGTTCTGTTTGGGTCCGGGCTCGATAAAGCTCGTGTCGACAAAATTCGGGATGACCCGCAGCTTGGCCGCGGGCACGCCCTTGGCGAGGAGGCGGCGCCGGAACCACTCGGAGATGACGGTGATGACCCGCGCGCGGGCGTAGACGAACGTCTCGAGCCCCTCGAAGAAACGTATGGCGGTGCGATTCGTTAGCATGCCGAGGCTGACGGCCACGTCGGGGTAGATTTCCTGCACGTTGTAGATGAAGGGCGCGCCGCGCAGCAGGCGAAGCAGCCACGCGCTGAGGCCGATCGTCAGCGGGGGCGAGGGCGCGATAATCACGTCGAACGGGCCGACGGCAAGGAGGCCGGCAGCCGTGCTGATGGCATGAAACCGCAGGTAGTCGAGAATGCGCGCGCCGACACGCCAACCCTTAACCGGGATCGACGCGTGGAGCACTTTGATCCCGCCGATCTCGCTTTCGTAGAGCAGGCCGCCCCAGCGCTTTGTGAGCGGCTGGCGCGCCCGCGCCTCGGGCTCCTCGTTGTAATGCGGGGTGGTGGTCAGCACCGTAACCTCGTGGCCCAGTGCTTTCAACTCGAGCGCGAGCTCGGTCATCAGCACGGCGGTCGAGACGCCGTCGGGCGCGAAGACGAGGGTTAGGAGAAGGATTCTACTCAACGTGCTGGTGACCTGTGCAGTTGGGCAACCTGCAACGGTGACTCGTTCGTCTCATTCACTTTCGTTCGTTCCATAGCCTCAGGCGCGTCGTCGTTCGAGAACTGTCTTCTCGTAAGCATTCAGGAGACGTCCGACAACGGGTGCTGCCCTGTATTCGGCTGCGCGTGCAAGCCCTCGTGCCCTACATTTTTCCCTGATTTCCCCATCCAGCTGAAACTGCATCATGGCCTCACTCATGCCAGACACGTCTTTGGCGTCGAAGTAGACGGCTGCGTCCCTCGCGAACTCCTTCACAGGAGCGATATCAGAGGCCAACAGTGGACAGCCACAAGCCATTGCTTCCAGCACAGGGATACCGGCTCCCTCAAATAGCGAAGGGAAGACCTGCGCCCCAGCCGCCGCATAAAGGACTGAAAGTTCTTCGGAGCTTAGCGGGAAACGTTCGGTTCCGTTGCGGTAACCGGCAGAGATAAGTGTTACCGACTCCTCAAGCTGTCTTTCGTGAATTGCAGCCAAAATGATTTCGTCGTTGCCCTTCAGATCGCCACATAGTACCAATGGCCAAGGCGCGGCTCCGTTAGCCTTCAGCGAGTGGTACGCCTCCAGCAAGCCCAGATGGTTCTTGTGTGGATAGAAGTGCGCCACGTAGAGCCAGAACTGCTCGGGGAGCGCGTGACGTTCCCTGAAATCGTTGACGGTGCGGTTATCAGCAACAGCAAACGCAGAGCTAAGAATGGGTGGGATTACCGTCATGTGATCAGAGGACGCACCCAACACACGTTTCATGTCCCC
Source organism: uncultured Chloroflexia bacterium (assembly GCA_963810095.1). Classification (GTDB taxonomy): domain Bacteria; phylum Chloroflexota; class Anaerolineae; order CG2-30-64-16; family CG2-30-64-16; genus JALOOB01. The sequence continues at coordinate 1,619,228 of CAWEMM010000006.1, forward strand.
CGCCGTGGACTCCGACATTGGCAGCAGCATTTCAGCGCCTTGCACTGTCTGCTGCATCATGGCCTGCAAGTACGTCCGCTTTAGTTTCGTGAATCCGTCGGGTCTTGCGAAGACCATGAGGTCGTAGAAGGTCACTGCGGCAGGGACTACGTTTATGATCCCACGAGTGTTGGCAAGCCAATGCATCAAATCCAAGCGGTGCTTCCGCGCCAGCGACTGCAATGCGGTATTCTCGTACAATATCCGGCGAGGCCGGCTCTTGGAGTGCACAGGTACCTCGACGGGGATAAAATTGGCCGTGGTAGGCAGAAGGACGCGGCTGGAGGGTGTCACAAAGCCAACGTAAGTATTTGTGGTGTCGCACTCGGCGATGCCGTTCAACAAACCTGCGATGTAGTTCCAGGCTCCTCCAATCTCGGGCAGTGCGTGTAGGAGATTCAGTCCGATCCGCATTTATCAACTCCGCGACAATTCGATTGGCGCCTGATCGGGCGGGCGGACAACAGCGTCATCCGACAGCAGACGGCCAGTTCCAGCGCGGCGCGGCGGATGGCTGCCACGTTTGGCAAGAGCAACTATGATAGCTACGAAGAGTACCGGGTAGAAAAATCCGGGGCTAAGGAATCGATAGGTGATAAGATCCAGTACCGAGCATAGCTCCCACAAGGAATTGATATGGGGAGCTCTCCGGATCGGTCTTCTGAAGGATTCTGTCTGCGATCCTGGTGAAGCAGGCCATGACGAACCCAAGAATGACTGCTCCCAACCACCCCCAGCTCATGTAGTACTGGCCCACAATCCCCGGGAAGACGTTTCCCGACTCCGTGTAAATGTCGACTCCCCACCGAAATAGGGTGTAGAACCACGCCACTTGCGTAACCGGCTTGTCTGCCCAGATGAAACGCGGAATCGGCGACACCACAAACTGTAGCAAAGCGCTTTCGCGAAAGAACTCGTGATATGACGGGACAAGCTGCACTGCCAGGAGGGTTTCGGTGAAATAGTCGCTGGTACCTCCAAGAGTTGCGACATCTTCGAGAATCCTGTCACTGGCAAATTCGCGCGTGTAAGTCGACCGAAACAGGAGTTGGTATTGCAGCAGAACAACCAGGGCGCCCCCCACCAGGAGTATTGCAAGCACAAACGACCTGCGTGAGCGACGATAAAGCCGTACGAACAAGGTCAGCAGCGTCGGCAGCAAAACCAGGACGGTGATGGAACGAGTTCCCTGGTCGAAGTAGATCAGCAAGGTCAAGACAAGCGCCAGCCCGCCGAAGGCGACGCGAGCAAGCACCGGGAAGTTTTCGATCTAGAATCGCAAGCCATGCCAGACAAGCTGCTGCTACAAGCAAGCTGCTTGCCAGGTATAGCAGCGGGCTTACGCTGTTTCCGAGGTTGTCAGCATAAGTCCACGGCTTATCAGCTGCGCGACTCTCGGCTACAACTGCGACCAACTGGGTGGGCCCTAGCCCGGAAAGCACGTAGGGCAGCAGTCCAATGAGCGCAGCGATTACGACAAGGATATAAAGTCGTGAGCGCGAAATCTCACTGATTTCGCTGTCTAGCTTGAGACTTGCGCTTTCGCGCGCTTGCAGGACCGCAAGGCTGACCGTCCAACTAAATACAAAGAGCGAAAGCAGTGCGACGGACAAGGCTACCGTCTCAGGCGAGATAGTCAAAGGTAGGCCATCGCCGAAGCTATTTCCGGAATTAAGTGCGTTGATCAAGGCGGGGAACGCGTACCATCCCACAAAGCCGACCATGAACAGGAGGCGTGCGAGTTCTCGGCGCTGCAATGACCGGCTTAGCGTACGAAGCAAGCTGAGGCCGCTGCAGACAAACAGGATGACTACCAGGCTGGCAAGCACGCCCCGATCAGTCCAGCCTGTCACGAGTACGACCAGCGAGGCAAGCAAGGGGACTGCCAGCAGAATGCCTGCTTTGAGCACTTCATCTAGGCGTCCCCTCCGTGTGCCCAGTTGTGTTGAGGTCCCATTAGTCGCGGGGTGACAGTGCTTCCCCTCATGTGGCTCGTAGCTCTTGCCCTCATCTGCAACTTCCACTAGCAGCCGGTTGCTTTGGAAGCGATGCCGGCAGGCTGCGAGCGCCGGTTCGGCCCTCGCTCAGCGCCGCACCCGAAGACGGCCGCCGCTGATTGCTCATATCAGTTCACTCACAGTTCGGTTTCGTGTCCTCACGCCCTGCGATTTCGTCAAGCATTCGAGCGATTTTGGTTGCCATTTCATGGTCGCTGCTTGCCCTGAGACCTGACAATGTCTTGAGGGCAGCCGTGTAGCATCCTTCGGCGATATCGAGTCGAGCTAACTCCAATGCAAGCGGTGCAGGGTCCGTTGCGAACCGGCGGCCGTCCTCAAGGGTCTGTCTTGCAGTTGCCGTATCGCCAAGCTCTAGCTGAGCCTTTGCTGCCCAATAGAAAGCGTCAGACCTGGTGTGATCAAGATCGATAGCGCGACGAAGATGAGCGACGGCTGCGCCCGCTTCACCGGTGAGAACCAGCTTCTGCCCAAGTAACGACTCAGATGTCGCACTTTGTTCGATGCTTTCGAAGGCTTCGCATGGATGCGCGATCACGCTGCTCGTCCCTTCTCTAATGTCTGCCATACATAGATACATGTACATGTGGGCTTTGCGCGCATCCAGCCCGGGATCGATGTCTTGCGCAAGCTGGAAGTATCGAATTGCGGTTGCTTCGTCGTGCTCCAGTTCGATGCTGATTCGTCCCTGGTGCACATACCAGATGGCCGTCGCAGGATTCATCTTTCGGAGGGTCAGCGCTTGGTGCGCCTCCCCGTTATTCTCAAGTGCTTGGCCAAAAAAAAGGATATCGGCTTCGTCTGGCTGCAGGCCTTCGGCTAACTGACCCTTGATCCAATTGGCCACCAGGGGTGTGGACTCGCACGAGAGGAACAGGTATCGCGTCAGTCGATACGAGCTGGTCTGCTGCCCGCGATTTGGCATTGAGGTTGGAGTGAATCCACCGGACGGCGGACAAAGACGCAACCTTGCCTCTGGAGATAGCGAGGGCCATATTCCCCGTATGATTTGTGACGGTGCGCTGGCTCGCAGCACTTCGAGAGTCCGGAGTGATAATCCTAACGCTTGCCAAGGAATCGCCAATGCAGCGAGGATCACCGCCGCCAGCACTGCAATCAGCGTCGTGCGCGCCTTGCGGTTGTTCATTCCGCGCCGTCGCCGCTTTCGGTAACGCCGTTCGCGCGAATGATCTGCTCCACAGCGCCACGAAAGCCGGTGCGGAACGCCTCGGGCGAGTAGCGGGTGCGGACGGCAGCCACGACCTTCTCGGCGCGGACCTTGCAGTCTTCGTTGGTGGTGCAACTGGCTTCGGAGATGGCGGCTCGCACGGCTTCAACCGTCAGGGCCTCGATGCGGTAGCCCCAATCTTCGAGGTCGATGGTGGCGCCATCCGAAAGGATCGGAATCAAGCCGTGCGCCATGCACTCGACCGCAGCCCCAGGCGATCCTTCGGCACACGTGGGCGCAATGACCCAGTTGCACTGCCGCACAAGGGCGTGGAACTCCTGGGGAACGCATTGGGATGAAGTTGTGCAGGTGGATATTGGGCAACTCGTGAAGCTCGCGGCGGTAGGCCTTGAGGAACGCTCCGTCGATGCGCTGGCAGACGTGCAGATGCAGGTCCGTCTGTGCGAAGGCCTCAAGCAGCAAATCCAGCCCCTTGTGTACGTTCCCGTGGCCGCTGAAGAACAAGAAGTGGCGGCGGCCTTCTGCGTAATCCTTCTCTTGCCAGGGCTGCCCGGCAATGGGAAAAGCCGCGTTGTTAATGCCGAAAACATTGGGGAACTGCGAATAGCTTTTGGTCGCGACCGCATTGCCCAGCGTGATAATGCCGTCCGCCGCCTGAACCGCGTATTCTTCGCTGTCCATGATGGCCCGGTCCGGCGGCAAAAAGTAGCCCCGGCGCCGCGCCAGTTCATAAAACTGTCTGGCTTCCCGGACGTTGAATTCCTTCCAATACAAGCTCGTCGAGTAGTAAATCCGCGTCACGCTATCCGGAAGTTGCCGCGAGACATGCTCAAAGTTGGTTCCGCCGTGTCCCACGAAAAGGCTGTAGTCGTGGGCCGGTCGCCATGAGGTGTTGTCGAGATTAATGATATCCACCAAAAAGCCGAGCTCGTTGAGCGCCCGGGCCACTTCTTGCGCCATGCCGCGATTGCTGAACCGGATCCGATCTCTGAAGCGAGGAGGCGGGAGTAACGGCATGACGAGATAGGATAGGAGTGCCCGTTGCGGAGAATGCGCCTTCAGATACTCGTCGTACCCGGTAATCGTAACACGTTGAGCCACCGCGCCAAGGGTCCGACGGACGTGACGGTTCATGAAATTGTGTTCCCAATCTGGCAGACCATTTCACCCCACCGTCACAGGTACAGCGTCCCGGTGCCACTCGACGCGGCTGCGTTTGTAGATGCGCCACGAGACGGGCAACTGGAAGAGGCCAATGATCGCGGTGTAGATCGCCAACATGGCCGTCATTCCGATCACCGGCGTGAGCACCGCAGCGAGCACCAGCGTCGCGATGCTCCCTACGGCATACACGACAACCAGGGGCTCTCGCTTGTGGGCCCGCAAATAGACGTTGATGCCGATCAGGACTGCATTCAGCACTGCGCTCAGCAACAGGATGGCGGTCGCCGCGGGCGGCAGCACCCGTGCTGCGAGCGCCGGGTTAACGATGCCGAGCAGCCAGACGAGCGCCAGGAGTGCTGCAGCGCCGATCGTCGCAAAGACGGTCGACGCAAGGAGGGCCCGTCGGAACTGCCCATCCAAGTCGGCGTAGCGGCGCTGGGCGATCAGAATGCCGAACGATGGCGCCTTCGTCATGACCCAGTTGGACGCGGCCGCAGTCAGAACATTGGCGAGCGTTACTGTGATGCCCAATTGCCCTGCGGCCACGGGGCTGACCCCGCGGAACATGATGGGCACCAACATCTGGGTCGTGAAATTGCCGCTAAACCAGGTGATTGCGATGCGCCATTGCAGGGGCCAGACTTCGGTTTTCCAGGGTATCCTGTCACCAACCGGGCCCCGTGTCAGTAAGGAACGCAGGAAATTGCCATAGCGAAACGCGATAAAGAGCACGCTCCATAGCAGCAGCGTCAACTGGGCGAACGCAACGGTCCATCAGGCTCCAGCCGAGGAGAATGCCGAGCCAGATCGAGAGGCCATTGACCACCTGTTGGACGAAGCGGTAGAACCAGAAGGGTCCGACCTGGTTGCACCCCTGCAGGAACGAGAAGAGCGGGATGGTCACGAAATTGGCGGTCGTGACCATGCAGACGACGAGCCAGGGGCCGGCCCACTGCACTTCGGGGGACGATGCCGATGCGAAGAAGAAACGCCCGCCCACGACCAGGCACACCATCAGGACCACGCCTGCTCCGAAGTACCAGCGCATCGAGCCGCGCCAGAGGGCCACGAGCCGCTCGAACGAGCGACGCTCGCCGGCGATGAAGCCGCGCTCGTCCAAGTGCAGGCCGGCCCACTCGTGGCTGGCAAACTGCACGAGCGCCTGGCCCAGGCCCACTTCGGCGACCAGCCGCAGCGTGAGCAGGCTGCCGAAGGCGTAGTAAAACCCCTGGACTTCCGGCGAGAAGCGGGTGGCAACCAGCCACGCGGTTACCGGGCCGAGCAGAAGCGAGGCGGCATTGCTGAGCAGCGCCCAGAATACCGCCCGGTCGACCTCGGCCCGCCTCAAAAGACGTGCTATGCTCTGCTGCACTGCGCTCCACGCAACGTCCGCAAGGTTGGCACGCGTAACACTCTGGAACCTACCCCAGTGCCTTCAACACCTGTTTCTCGACCCACGGATACGTCTCGACGATCCCGTCCCGCAGGGAGTACTGGGCCCGCCAGCCGAGCGAGTAGATCCGCTCGTTCGAGAAGTTGCGGCTCTGCACGCCGACCGGACCGGGGACATACTCGACGTTGATCTGCTTCCCCGACACGTCGGCCACGATGTCGATCAACTCCTTGACGCTGTAGTACTCGGGGCTGCCGATGTTGACCGCGCCCTGCAGGTCCGACTGCATCAGCCGGTAGATGCCGTCGACCATGTCGTTGACATACGTGTACGATCGAATCGCCGTTCCATCACCCCACGCCGTGATCGTGCCACCGTCCGGCACTTCCGCGACCTTGCGGCACATGGCCGCCGGCGCCTTCTCGCGGCCGCCCGTCCACGTGCCCTCGGGCCCATAGCAGTTCTGGAACCGGGCAATCCGCACCTGCATGCCGTAGTGGCGCCCGTAGGCCTGCAACATGCGCTCGGAATAGAGCTTCTCCCACCCGTACTCGTTGTCCGGGTTCGCGGGCACAGCCTCGGCTTCCGTCATTTCGGGCTCACCCGGCTGCATGTCGCGGTACACGCACACCGAGGAAGAGTAGAAGTAACGGGGCACGCCCAGCAGGGCCGCCTGGTGGGTCATGTGCACGTTGATCAGCACGCTGTTGTGCATGATCTCGCACTCGGCCGAGTGGATGAAGCCCATCCCGCCCATGTCCGCGGCCAGCTGGTACACCTCGTCAAATGTGCCGTCGCCGAGGGTCAGCGCGGCCCGGCAGTTCTCCGGCTCGCGCAGGTCGAGCTGGCAGAACTCGTCGGCCGCCGACGCGGCGAACTCGTGCTGCTTGATGTCTACCCCGCGCACCCAGTACCCTTCGGCCTTGAGCCGCTTGACAAGATGCCCGCCGATGAACCCACCGGCGCCGCAAACCACTGCTGTCTTCATAAAACGTCCTCCCGCGTGACTTGGAATCGGCCAATTTAGCGCTGTGAAAGCGGCCTTCGCCGCTATCTCACATCGCAGAAGAAACGATGCCCTCGGCCGGGATCGTGCAGGGCCACAGCCCCACCCGCGTCCCGGGATAGCGCTCCGCGAGCGCCGCGCCCAAGGCTTGCGCGTCGTCCGGGCTGCGCACGATGACGGAAGCAAATCCGCCGCCCCCCGCACCGGCGAGTTTGCCGCCGCAGATATAGGGGCGCATGGCCGCGAACAGGTCGTCGATGAACGGGTTGGTGCACCCCGGGTCCATCTGCTTGTTGAGGATCCAGTGCTCGCCGAGCAGCCAACCGAAGCCGTCGAGGTCGCCCCCCAGCAGGCACTCGCGCATCGCCAGGGCCAGCCGGGCGATCTCGCTCTGAATCCAGACCATCTGCGGCTCGCGCGCCATCCAGCGGCTCATCACGTTGCGCAGCAGGTTCTTCGCCAGCCGCTGCTGCCCCGTGTAGACCAGGCACAGCCGGCCCGCCAGCTCGGCCTGCGTCTGGCCGCTGGGCGTCACGGCCGCGACCGTGATGTGCTGGGGCAGGCCCGGCTCCGAAGTTACCAGCTTGATCCCTCCCGTCAGCCCGCCCACCTGGTCTTGCCAGCCGCCGCCCGTGGTCAGCATCTGCTCCAAGCACAGCACTTCGTCGAAAAGCCGGTCTGCCGGGGGCCGGCCGTCGCCGGTCAATTCGCTCAGCGCCACGAGGACCGCGCCGGCCAGGATCGAACTGGTGCCCAGCCCCGAGCCCATGGGGATGCGGGCGCCGGTCGTCAGCCGGACGCCGCCGGCCCCCGCCAGGAGCTCGGAAAGCGGTTGTCCGGGGTCGGCATGGGGCGGGACGATGCCGCGGAGCACGAGCGCGGCCTTCGGCAGCGCGAACGGGTCTGCGGGATTCGCATAGGCCAGCACCTCGCCCGCCGTGCGCAACTCGACGCTCATGTCGAGGTCGGCGCTCTGCAGGATCAGCCGGGGCTCGTCGAGACAGCAGGCTGCGGCCGTGATCGGGTGCTCGCCGTGGAGCGTGATGGCCGCATTGAGCACAGTGCCGCCCCGCTCGATACTGTAAGGCGGGGTGTCGGTCCATCCGCCGCCCAGATCGATGCGGGCGGCTGCGGCGATGCGGTAGGTTTTGCCCCCGGGGCGCACGCCGGCAGGAGCTTCAGCCCTAGCGGAGCGACGGCCTGGGGCGGGCCGCACAGTCGAAGGCTGCTCGGACGAGCGGCTTCTCGCGGCTCCGGTCGCGGTCGTCGCCTGCTCGATCAGCTTCGGCGAGCAGCGCGAAGCCCCGGTCTTCCCACCCGCTGTCGCCGGTCGCCTCGGCCAGCCCCCGGTAGATGCGCAGCTTAACCACCGCATCGGTCGCGGCCAGCTGTTCGTCGCACAGCGCGGCCCGGCGTACGCGCGCGGCCTGCCAGTGCGCCGAGCTCGCTCTTGGCCGCTGCTGCGGGCACCTCGCGGGTCAGCGCGCCGATAAACTGCCGGACCGCCACGTGGTCTTCGACCGTGACGAGCCGGCTCAGCAGCCGGTCGCCATCGGCCAGGAGTGCGCTCTCGGCCAGGGACAGCCGGCGGGCGGCCAGCCAGCGCTCGCGCCAGCCCGCAGGCGCCTCGGCAGGCTGCGCCAACGGCAGGGCCAAGCGCAGGCCCTCCTCGCGGTCGGGATGCACGGGAAAGAGCCGCGCATTCCACAGGGTGCGCTGGCCGGTCGGCACGCCCTGCCAGAGGTCTTCGGGCATCACGTCGGCCGCGGTGAGCCACGATGCCCACGGCTGATTGCAGAAGGTCGCCTTGAGCTGGTCGAAGAGCTGTTTCGGGTCGTCGTGCAGGCCGAAGCACCGGGTGATCACTTCGCCTTCGACCCGCTCTGAACGGATGGGCAGTTGGTCCAGCACCAGGCCACGGCCGAGCGCGAGGGCCTGAGCCGTGTCCACGCCCGAGATCATGCCCGGGCCGGCCCAACTCAGCGGACCGGTGAGGCGGCTGTCGCTCACGAGCAGCGGCGCGGCGCCTGGGTGGACGTCGCCTTCGACGGCCGCGTTGATGAGGACGAGCGGGCTCGCGTCGCCCTGGCCCGTGTCCATGTCGTGGCCGCGCCAGCCTGCCGCCGGCTGCTGCCAGCCGCACAGGCTGGCCAGCGCGGCATCCTCCGCGGCCATGTGCCAGTACTCGGCCGAGCTGCCAAAGTGCACGAACACGGCGGGCTGGAGCTGCTCGACAGTCAAGGCCGTGCCGCGCAGCCGGTCCCAGATAATCTGCCGCGCAGCCTTGACGTCCGCAGTTGCGGGCCCATCGCTCGTATCGTTCAGGTACGCGTCGCGGGTGGTCGACTCGGCGAGGGGGAGCAGGAGGTCGCCGTACAGGTTGAGCGGAGCGGCGGCGACTGCTGGAACTGCAGCCAGGTGCTCCAACTGCTCGATCATGCTCCCGTCGAGCCAGACCAGCCCGGTGTCGATCTGCACCTGCTCGTCGCGGATTGCGCCCCAGTGTGCCAGCTCGGCCGGATCAGGCTTGTGCAGGTAGGCCTGCACCCGGTGGCCGTGCCCGCCGGCCGCCTCTTGCGTGACGAAGACCCCGTGGCGAGGGCCCATCTCTGCCGGCGCCGCCGCGGCTACGCCGGTCGCGCCCTGGCGTCGGAAGGTCAACTGCAGGTGGTCGAACACCAGCAAAACGTCGCCCGAGGCCACCAGCGCGCCGGGCGGGAGCACGGGCGCCAGGCCGCTCAGAGTGATCAGGAATTCGTCGAAGATAGTGGACGCGCGGCCGTCGGGCAGCGTGCGCGGGATGCGCGCAAACAGCTTGCCTTGCGCCGAGCAATGGGGGAGGCGCTTCGCGTCGCCGCCCGAATGGATAATGAGGGAGCGCCGGGCCCCCGGATACGCGTTCCGTTCGGTGCGCAGCCCGACCGCCCGCAGCGTGGCTCCGCCCGAGCCAATGCGGCGGCCCCCGGGGTCGGGCAGCACGATGAACTCAGTCCCGGCGGGCAGCAGGTTGGCCTCGCGGCGCCACGCCAGCTGCATGCGCACCATTTCGGCCTGCCGCTCGTCCGACGCAGTCAGCACGCACAAGTCCCACCCGCGCCGCGCGTCGTCGCGCAGAGATGCGACGTAGCGCTGCCAGTTATTGCGATGGGCCTGCTGCAAAAACGCCGCAGAGCCGGCGGGAATCGGGGTTATACTCTCACCTTACTGCAAGCGACGAGAGGACGGCCACGAATTGCGCGAATTAACTGAATTGTTCGATCACCCAAAATGATCGTGAAATTCGTATAATTCATCGGCGATCTCGTCTCTCACTTCCACTCGGTTTCGGCCAGGTGGATCAGGTATTGGCCGTAGGAGTTGGCCTTCATCACCTGGCCGCACTGCATCAGTTCTTCGCAGGTGATATACCCCATGCGGTAGGCGATTTCTTCGGGACAGGAGATCATCATGCCCTGCCGGTCTTGCACGGCCTGGACGAAGCCGGCCGCCTGCAGCAGCGACTCATGGGTGCCTGCGTCGAGCCAGGCGACGCCCCGACCCATCGGCTGCACCATCAGCTGGCCTTGCTGCAGATAGGTGCGGTTCACGTCGGTGATCTCAATCTCGCCCCGGGGTGAGGGCTTCAGGTTCGCGGCAATGTCAGAGACGTGGCTGTCGTAGAAATAGAGGCCCGGGACGGCGTAGTGCGACTTAGGCTGCTTCGGCTTTTCTTCGATGCTGATCGCGCGGCCCGTCTCGTCGAACTCGACCACCCCGTAGCGCTCCGGATCGCGCACCGGGTAGGCGAAGACCAACGCACCTTCGGTGAGCTGGGCCGCGCTGCGGAGCTGCGCCGGCAGGCCGTGGCCGTAGAAGATGTTGTCGCCGAGAATCAGGCAGGCCGGCTCGCCGCCGACAAAGTCGCGGCCCACGATGAACGCGTCCGCGAGTCCGCGGGGGGTAGCCTGCTCCGCATAGGTGAACGACAGGCCCCACTGGCGGCCGTCGCCGAGCAGCGCGCGGAACCCCGGCAGCGCCTCTGGCGTGCTGATGACGAGGATCTCACGAATCCCGGCAAGCATCAGCATGGAGAGGGGGTAGTAAATCATGGGCTTGTCATACACCGGCAGCATCTGCTTGCTGACCGCAATCGTCAAAGGGTACAGCCGGGTGCCGGCCCCGCCCGCCAAGATGATGCCTTTCATAGCTTCTCCGCTCTTTGCCACGAATTACACGAATTGTACGAATTTGTTAAATTAGCGAACAACACGTTCTTGCTCGAGTGATGATGAACCGAAATTGAGAAGAATCGCCAGGCGTAGTCCGGTGGCCGCGAGATAGTTACGCGCTTGAGCGGCGTGTTTCGGGTTGAGTCTCTCCACTGCCTTGAGTTCAAGGATCATCTTCCCGTCGACCACCACATCGGCCACGAAGTCCCCGACCGCGACTCCTTTGTACTGCACCGGCAGCCTCTTGTATTCCTCGAACGCAATCGCTCGGCACGTCAACTCGTGAGCAAGCGCTGCCTGGTAGACGGACTCGAGAAAACCAGCTCCGAGATGTCTGTGAACTTCCATCGCCGCGCCCACCACCGCATAGGACAATTCACTGTGAATGATGTCTCCCACGATACTCTCCGTCGAGCACGAATGCCACGAAGCACTCCTCTACTTGACTCGTGCAATTCGTGACATTCGTGTAATTCGTGGCATCCTTCTCGTTCAGCTCCCGTTGACGCGCAACAGGCCCTGCTTGAGGAGATATTCGATAATCTTGCGCGCGTTTTCTTCCGGCGTGCAGGCGACGGTGTCAAGGGTGATTTCGGCATGCTCGGGCGACTCGTAGGGATCGTCGATGCCGGTGAAGCCCTTGATTTCGCCACGCCGCGCTTTGGCATACATGCCCTTGTAATCGCGCGTCTCGCACACTTCGATTGGGGTGTCGACGAACACCTCGACGAAGTGGTCCGTGCCCACCATCCCACGCACCTCGTTGCGGATGGCCCGGTAGGGACTGATCGCGGCGCAGATGGCCGTGCCACCGTGACGGACGATTTCCGCAGCCACCCAGCCGATGCGGCGGATGTTCGTGTCGCGGTCTTCCTTCGAGAAGCCGAGGCCCTTGGACAGGTGCGTGCGCACTACGTCGCCGTCGAGCACGGTCAGCGTGCGGCCGAACTGCAGCAGCAGCTGCGTGAGCACCTCTGCGGTCGTCGATTTGCCCGCGCCGCTCAGGCCGGTGAACCAGATGGCCACACCTTGCTTGTGGCGCGGCGGGTAGCTCTCGGCCAGGATCTCGGCGACCTCGGGGCGGGTGAACCAGTCGGGCAGCAGGCGCCCGACGTTCAAGTAGTCGTTGCGCACTTGCGTGCCCGAGATGTCTGCCGTCTTAGTGCCCGCGGGCACCTTGTTGATCTCTTCGTAGCGGTCCTCGTCGGGCAGGTAGACGAACTGGAGGAACGGCACGGCCTTCACGCCCAGCTCGGCCTCGTGCTTCGCTACCAAGTCCTGCGCGTCGTACGGTCCGTAGAACGGCTTGCCTGTCGAGTCGTTGCCTGGGCCCGCATGGTCGCGGCCCACGATCAGGTGGTTCGCGCCGTAGTTGCGGCGGATGATGGCGTGCCACACCGCCTCGCGCGGACCGGCCAGGCGCATGGCCAGTGGCAGGAGCGAAAGAAGGATGCGGTCCGGATCGTAGTAATGCTCGGCCAGCGCCCTGTAAGTGCGGACGCGGGTGAAATGGTCCACGTCGCCCGGCTTGGTCATGCCCACGACGGGGTGCAGCAGGAGGACGCCGTCGACGGACTGCGCGGCTCGCTTAGTCAGCTCCTCGTGCACACGATGCAGCGGGTTGCGGGTCTGGAACGCGACCACGTTTTGGTGGCCAAAGGTGGCCAGCCGCTCGCGCACCTGCGCCGGGGTCAGGCGGATTTCGGCGTAGTCGTAGTGGGTGGGGAGCTGCAGTACCTGGAGCTTGCCAGAAATGTTCACCTTGCCCCAGCGCGCCATCTCCGCCGTCAGGGGGTGGCGGGGGTCGGTCGAACCCAGCGCCTTCTGGCTGTACTCGGCCTTGTCCCACTCGTAGGCTTCCTCGATCGTCATCACTGCGAGCAGTTCGTTCTTGGCGTTGCGCAGCGCAACCTCTTTGCCCACCTCGATATCGGCGGTGGGCTCAACCGGCAGCGTGATGGGCAGGGGGAACAGGGCGCCGAAGTAGGGCGCGCCGTCGGTCAGGCGCATCTCGTCCAGCACGCGCTGGTAGTCCGCCTGGCCCATGAACCGGTCGAGGGGCGAGAACGCCCCGGTGGCCAGGAGCTCGAGGTCGCACGCGACCCGCTCGGAGACCTGGATCGAAGGCAGGGTGCTCGCGTGGGCCTTCACTTCGGGCAAGACGCCGGCTGGCACAAGCAGATCGACGAGCTTTCCCCCATAAGGGGCAATGAGTTCGATGGTGGTTTCGGTGGACAATTTGTAACTCCTCCATAATGGATTAAGAACGAGGTTCCTGACTGCTGACATGGGCTCACCCGCCATGTGTGAGCCGTCCGCTGCGGCTAACGCAGCGTCAGGATCAGGGTCCGGACGTTTAGCACGACGATCAGGATGCCGACCAACAGCATGAAGGGCTTGTGCGGCAGCCGGCTGGCCGCGAAGGCCGCCAGCGGCGCTGCGATCGCACCCCCAATGAGCAGCCCCAGCACGATGTTGCCGTAGCGCATCAATTGCCCGCTGCCCAGCGCCAGAATGAACGTCGCCGACTCCGCGGTGGTCACGAAGAACTCGGTGAGGTTGACAGAGCCGACCGTGAAGCGGGGCTCGTTGCCCCGGGCCATCAGGGTGGAGGTCACGATGGGCCCCCAACCGCCGCCGCCTACGGCATCCATGAAGCCGCCGACGAAACCCAGCGGGATGAGCCAGGAGCGCACCCGCCGCGGGGCCAGCGTCCGGAATGCCCGAAAGATGATCGTCAGGCCCATGAACGCCAGGTACACCGAGACCGCGGGTTTGAGCCATGGCGCGTCGAGCTCGGTCAGGAGGTATGCGCCGATTACACCCCCCAGCACGCCGGGTATCACGAGCTTGCGCGCAAGGTCGAAGTGAACGTTGCCCATGCGCCAGTGCGAAAACCCGGAGATGCCGGTCGTGACGACCTCCGCGGCGTGAACCGCAGCGCTGGCGTACTTCTGCGGAATGCCGAGGCTGCTCAAGATGGTCGTCGACGTCACGCCGTAGGCCATACCCAGCGCCCCGTCGACCATCTGGGCCGAGAACCCTGCAAGGATGAAGACCCAGATCGGGAGTGCCTGGAGATCCATTGCAGTGCTCCTCCTATGCGGCTAGGACAGCGGCTTCCGTAGACGCGGCCCCTGGCGCGGCCGCGCCAGGCATCGGTGCTGCCCGGCGGATGGGATAGGTTAGCGCAAGGATCGCATAACCGCTAGCGGTCAGGCGAGCGCGACGTGACGGGTGTCAACGAGGCTGCGAGCCTGCCGCGCAATGTCTCTCCAGTCGTATAGCGAGTGATCTGTGACGATCATGACACAGTCGGCTGCCTGGAGCGCCGCGTCCAGGTCTGGCTGCCCGGTCAGCGTCCGGTCGTCGTGCGTGATCACGCAGTCGATGTAGGGATCGTGGAAGCGCACATCGGCGCCCTTGTTGCGCAGCAGCTCGATAATGTCGAGGGCCGGCGACTCGCGCACGTCGTCGATGTCCTTCTTGTACGCCACCCCCAACACGAGCACGACGCTGCCCTTCATCGGCTTGCCGAGTTCGTTGAGCGCGTCCTGCACTTTGTCGACCCAGTAACGCGGCATCTCGGTGTTAATCTCGCCGGCCAGTTGAATAAAGCGCGCGTTGTAGTTCAGGGTTTTGAGCTTCCAGGAGAGATAGTGCGGGTCGAGCGGGATGCAGTGGCCGCCGACACCTGGCCCCGGCGTGAACTTCATGAAGCCGTAGGGCTTGCTGTCGGCCGCATCGATGACTTCCCACACGTCGATGCCGAGCTTGTCGCACATAATGGCGACTTCGTTGACCAGAGCGATGTTGACCGCCCGGAAGGTGTTTTCCAGCAGCTTGACCATCTCTGCCGCCTGGGTCGACGAGACAGGGACGATCTTGTGGATCGCCGAGCCGTACAGGGCCGCAGCCACTTCGAGGCACGCCGGGGTCACGCCGCCGACCACTTTCGGGGTGTTCTCCACCATGTAGTCCTGGCGGCCCGGGTCAATCCGCTCGGGCGAAAAGGCGAGGAAGAAGTCGCGGCCCACCTCGAACCGTTCGACGCCGAGCCGGTCAAGCACGGAGGGCGAGGTCAGCATGGGCAGCAGGAGCTCTTCGGTCGTGCCCGGGTAGGTGGTGGACTCGAGGCTGACCAGCATGCCCGGATGGATATGCCGGGCGGTCGATTCGCCCGCGGCAATCAGGTAGCGCACGTCGGGATCGCGGGTCTTGTTCAGCGGCGTAGGCACGCAAATAATCGCCGCGTCGCACCCCGCGAGGGCTGCGTAGTCCGTCGTGGTGGTGAACGCGGGCAGGATAGCCGCCAGGCGCTCGGAAGTAATGTCCTGGACATACGATTCGGCCCGCTGCAAGGCATCGACCTTCCGCGGGTCGACGTCGATGCCGACGACCGGGAAGCCGCGTTCGGCGAACGCGACGGCCAAGGGCAGCCCGACATAACCCAGGCCGACGACGGCCACAACGGCCTTGCGTTCCTGGATCTTCTGCAATAGTTGAGAACTGATCAGCGCCTGGTCTTTCATCTGCCTCACTCTGATGGTGGAATAGTGAGATGGCGATTCAGTGAGATCGTATAGAAGTGTGGTCGGGCGACAGGCGAGGCGTGTGGTGGTGCATCAGCGAGGGCCTGGCCAGCGCACCCTCACCCGTGTACTGTGGCACGATCGCAGTCCTGCATCGACGCGAGCTGCGCCCATGCTCCGCGGTCCTGCCGCCAGTGCTGCGTACAACTGCCGCTTGTGAAAGCGCCTGGCCGCGGGATGAAGTCATGCAGGATATGAGGAGCGCTCCGGAGCAAGTGGGCCGGATATACGGCACATGGGCATGGCGTTGTGGCCCGAACGGGCAGCGCCAGGGTGCTACGACGTTGCGTCTCCTATCTGGTGCAGCGCGGCCCGGACAAAGAAAGGCGGCCTCCGGGCGCGTTTATCCCCGGGTAGGCCGTCTTTGGATGCATGTAGAACAAGTTGCGAGACAACCGGGTCGCATTCGCTGTGCGTGGGGGTGTGAGAAGGGTGTTGCGGATGCCCCCGGCCCGACTCGAACGGGCACGTCCTTATGGACACAGGCCCTCAACCTGCCGTGTATGCCAATTCCACCACGGGGGCATTCATGTGACTGGGATTATACTCGGACTCCACAGTGTTGTCAAACAAACTCCTTCTATCCCCAGACCGGCGCATCTTAGCACTCGGAAGGGGCGCTGTCAAATCATAGTGCCATTTCCGCTCCCCATGCGACTTCCGCTCCATTCACGAAACGGGCCAGTCTTGCGGTACTGCAGCAGCTACAGTATACTTTGCCGGATACTTCAATGAAGAAGGGCCGGTGGTCCAGATGCCCGTCCGCATCGTCACTGACTCCAGCGCGAACGTCCCCGAAGAGTACCTGCAGCGCCTCAACATCATCGAGGTGCCGGCAGTCATTAATTTCGGCCAGGACAGCTACCTCTATCGGGTCGAGATGTCTCTCGAAGAGTTCTACCGCCGGCTGGCTGCGGCCGACCGGCTGCCGACCACCGCGCAGCCGTCGCCGCAGGAATTTCTGAAGGCGTATCAACGGGCGGCAGACGAGGGCGCGACCGAAGTCGTCGCGGTGATTGTCTCCAGCAAGGCCAGCGGCACCTACAACAGCGCGAGGATGGCATCCGAGCTCGCGCCGCTGCCCGTACAGGTGTTTGACACCCTGCACGTGTCCATGGCTGCCGGGTGGCAGGCGATCGATGCGGCGGAGCGGGCCGCGGCCGGCTGGAGCGCAGAGGCGATTTGGTCGCGGCTCGAGCAGATTCGCGCCCGGCTGCAGATGGCGTTTACCCCGCTCAATCTGAAATACCTGATTGCCAGCGGCCGGGCTCCGCGCCTGCAGGGCATGATTGGCGACCTGCTCAACATCAAACCGATCCTGAGCACGGTCGACGGGGTGCTCGAGCCGGTCTCGCGGGTGCGGACAAACCGCAGGGCGCAGGAAGCCATGATCGAGATGATCGCTACTGCCGTCGGTCCCGCGCCCGCCCGGGTGGCTGTCGGTCACTGCAACGTGCCCGACGAAGCGGCCGCTTTTGCCGAACAGGCCAGGCAACGTTTCAACGTGACGGAGTTTGTCCTGTTCGATCTCGGCATGCTTGCGGCGCTCGGGGGTCCCGGGCTGCTCGGCCTGGGCGCATATACGGTAGAGTAGGGGCCGTGCGCCGTGCGTTCGAGCACGGCCGCACGCCTGGCTCTGCCGTGGGCAGCCCCTACCTAGATTTTCGGGAGGCAGCATACGTGAAAATCGTCGTCGACGCCATGGGCGGCGATCACGCGCCGGCGGTCGTCGTGGCCGGCGCGGTGGCCGAAGCGCGTGCACATGGCACGGGCATCATCCTGGTAGGCAAGCAGGATGTGGTGACCGCAGAATTGGCCAAGCACGGCGACGTGTCGGGCCTGCCGATCGAAGTGGTGCATGCGTCGGAAGTGGTCGAGATGGAGGAGCACACGATGGCCGTGCGGGCCAAGAAGGACTCCTCGATGATGGTCGGCATGCGGCTCGTCAAGGAGGGTCGAGCGGAAGCGTTCGCCTCGGCGGGCAATTCCGGCGCGGTCATGGCTGCAGCGCTGTTTGGCCTCGGTCGGGTGCGGGGCGTGGAGCGGCCCGCGCTCGGCAGCATCTATCCCGCTTCGCCCGAGCCGTGCCTGATCGTGGACATCGGCGCGAACGCCGACTGCAAGCCTGAGTATCTCGTCCAGTTTGCGCACATGGGCAGCGCGTATGCCCGGCTCATGTTCGGCCTCAAACAGCCGAAGGTGGGCATCGTCTCGAACGGCGAGGAGGAAGACAAGGGGAGCACGCTCGTCCGCGAGACCTATCCCCTGCTCAAAGCCAGCGGGCTCAACTTCGTGGGCAACGTGGAGGGCAAGGACATCGGCAAGGGCATGGCCAACGTGGTCGTGACCGATGGCCTGACCGGCAACGTGATCGTCAAGTTGAGCGAAGGGCTTTTCTCCTTCATTATGAAGTACGTTCGCCGGCAGTTCACCGGCGGCTTGCGGAATAAGGTGGCAATTGTCCTCATGATTCCGGGCCTGGTCCTTGCGCTGCCCGGATTGGCCCTGTTGTGGCCCAGCGTCAGCAGCCTCCGCAAGCGGATTGACTGGCGCTCGATCGGCGGTGCGCCGCTCCTGGGCGTCAACGGCGTGGTGGTGATCGGTCACGGTCGCAGCGACGAAACGGCCATTCGCAGCATGATCCGCATGGCCGAAAAGAGCGCGCAGCAAAATCTCGTTCAGGTTATCGCAGATGAACTCGCCAATGGGCACTAGATCAAACAGACGGGTTGTCGTAACCGGCATGGGCGCACTGTCGCCCCTCGGCAACAGCGCGCCGGCGTTCTGGCAAGCGCTTCTGGCTGGCAAGTCGGGCGCGGGGCCCGTCACGCAGTTTGACGCGACCGGCTATCGAACGCGGATCGCCGCGGAGGTCAAGGACTTCAGGCCGGCAGAGCATATCGACCCAAAGGAAGCGCGGCGGATGGCTCGCTGCTCCCAGTTTGCGATCGTCGCCGCACGGGAGGCGGTCGCAGATGCGGGCCTGGACTTCGGCGCCGAAGACCGGGAGCGGGTGGGCGTTGCCGTCGGCACGGGTATCGGCGGGGTCGAGATTCTGATTGACCCGATCGCGCGTTTCGGCCGCGAAGGCACCGTGCGGGTCACCCCGTACCAGGCGCTGGAAAACCTGAGCAACATGCCCGGTTTTCACGTGAGCTTCGACTTGGGCTGCCTGGGGCCACTGACGACGCTCGTCACGGCATGTGCTGCGGGAACGCAGGCGCTGGGCGAAGGGCTGCAGTGGATTCGCCGCGGCGCGTGCGACATCGTGGTGGCGGGTGGCACCGAGGCCCAGATCACGCCGTTGTTCTTCGCCGGGTTCGGGGCGCTCACGGTGCTGTCGACCCGCAACGACGATCCCGAGGGCGCGAACCGGCCCTTCGACGCGGACCGCGATGGTTTCGTCATCGGCGAGGGCGCGGGGATGATGGTGCTCGAGTCGCTGGAGCATGCGCAAGCCCGCGGGGCGCGCATTTATGCCGAGGTGCTGGGCGAAGCGCAGTCTGCGGATGCCTGGCACATCGCGCAACCGCAGCCGACGGGCGAAGGGCCGGCGCGCTGCATGCGATGGGCGCTGGCAGACGCGGGCGTCACGCCGGCCGACGTGCAGTACATCAACGCGCACGGCAGCGGCACGCTGCAGAACGATCCCGCAGAGACCGCCGCGATCAAGCTGGCCTTCGGCCAGGACGCATACCGGGTGCCCATCAGCAGCACGAAGAGCATGATCGGTCACTGCATCGGTGCGGGGGGCGCGCTCGAGGCCATTGCGACGGCGATGACGGTGTACACCGACACCATCCATCCGACCATTAACCTGGCGCGGCCCGATCCCGCGTGCGACCTGGATTACGTGCCGAACGCGGCGCGGCGCTGCACGGTCAATGTCGCGCTCAACAACTCCTTCGGCCTGGGCGGGTATAACGCCTGCCTTGTGTTGGGGAAATATTCTGCTTAGAGGCCGCTTGCTCGCGAGCGAGTTGCTCCGGTATCCTGTTCAGAGGTGTTTGCTTAAGTATGCCGCGTTACTACCAACTCAAAACTCATCAAGCGACGGGCGAAGTTCGGCACCTACGCCAGCCTGGGCGGTATCGGCGTGCTTGCGCTCGGCATGGTCGCCTCCTTCCAGCCGAAATTCGTGTGGCTTTCGCTGGTCGCGCTGATCCTCGGCTTCCTGCTGGCCCAATACGGCAACTTCAACCTGCGCCGCTACGGCCGGTCGCCGCGCCCGGATCAGATCCTGGAAGAGGGCATGAAGGGGTTTGACGACCGGTATCACCTGTATGCCTGGTCGCTGCCGTCGCCGTTTGTCCTTCTGACGCCGCAGGGGCTCTACGCGTTTACCACCCGCGACCAGACGGGCAAGGTGAGCGTCAACGGCTCGCAGTGGAAAAGCGCGTTCAGCATTACGCGCGTGCTGATGATGTTCAGCCAGGAAGGCATGGGCAACCCCTCGCAGGAAGCGCAAACAAACGCCACCAAGCTGACGCAGTGGATTCGCACGAATCTACCGGATTCCACCGTGACTGCGCAGCCCGCGATTGTGTTTCTCGACCCACGCGTGCAGCTAGAGGTCACCGACCCGGTTATCCCGGTGCTGGATGCCAAGGGCATCAAGAAGTGGTTGCGCGGGGGCGGCCGGACAGATAATCTCAAGACGGCAGAGTATCGGGCGCTCGAAACCCTGCTCGACGAGGCCGCAGCAAAAGCCGCGGCGTGACCGGTACCTGAGGTAGGTGGCGGGCCGGCACGGCTCACCACCTACCGTGCTCCTTCCTGATACATGCGAGGTCGCATGTCCGTTACCCTCTACCTGGCCCCGACCACACATGCGGCTCGGGCCCACATCGTCGAGCGCGTCCGGCTGGTGCGCCAGCAGCGCCCCCTTGCTCCGCTGACCTTCCTGCTCCCTTCCGGCGACGCGATCCGACAGATGCGCACGTCCTTGGGCGACGTGATGGGCGTGCGGTTCCTCCAGTTCTACAACCTGAGCTCGGCCGTTCTATCTGAGGCCGGCAAAGCCACGCACGAGATGTCTGATCTTGCGACACGGCGGCTGGTGCGCGGACTGCTGGGCGAGATGCACCGGCGGGGCGAGCTCACGTCTTTCTCCCGAATGCTCGACAAGCCCGGCTTCATCGAGGTGCTGGTCGAGTGGCTGCGGGAGATGAAGACGCAGGCCATTCCGCCCGAAGATGTGGCCGGCCATGCCGCGGGCGACCGGGAAGGCGCGCGACCGGCAGCTGGCTGTGCTCTATACGCGTTACCAGGCGGCGCTGAGGCAGGCGGACTGTGCGGATGGCGATGGGCTGCTGTGGCTGGCGGCGGATGCGTTGGCGGCGAACAGAGGCCTGCTGGCGGGCATGGGCGAGTGGGTGCTCGCCGGCTTTGACCAGTTCAGCCCCGTTCAGCTGCGCACGGTGGTATCCCTCGCAGACCGGGCGCCGCTGAGCCTGTACTTGCTGTGGGACGAAAACCGGCCTCCCGACAGCCTCGCGCTCGGGCGCCTGGCGCCGACGCGAGCGGCCCTGCGGCAGGCGCTTGCCCCCGTCGAGGTGTCCATTCCGGCGTGTGACGAGTGTGCCCCCGCGCTGGCCCACGTCCGAAGGACGCTTTTTGCGTCCCCGGCCGAGCGCGACATCGACGCGGGCAGCGCAATTGACGCCGAGCGGGCGATCGCCGCGGCGGCCCTGCCCTCGGCCGAGGCCGAGGTGCGTTTCGCACTGCGGCGCATCAAGCAGCTGTTGCTCGAAGGCGTGCGCGCAGAGCAGATCGCCTTGCTCGCGCCCCACCCGGCGACGTACCGGGCGATTGTCGGGACCGTGAGCCGCGAGTATGGCGTGCCGGTCGGGTATGAAACGACGCTCGGGGAAAACCCGTGCGTCGCCGCGCTCCTGAATCTGCTCGCCCTGCCGCCGGCGTTTCCCTGGCGGCAGACGTTCGACGCGGCTGCGGTCTCCGTATGTGAAGCAGTCCTGGCTGGGTGCCGGACAAATCGCGCTCCTCGACGCGCTCACCAGAGAGCGCCCTGTCATCGCCGGGCAGGAACAGTGGTGGTATGCGCTGGGCCGGGAAGCGGAAGCCGAAGCGTTTCTTGAAGACGCGGAGGACGACGACCGGGGCAAGCCGCCGCTGCTCGACCGGCTCGAGCCCGACGTGATCGGGGGCATCCGCACCGGCCTGGCCGCGTTCTTTGCCCATCTCACGCCGCCGCCGCGGGCCACCCATGGGGCGTATGTGGCCTGGCTCCAGGAGGCGCTGCTGGGATTGGGGGGCGAGGCGGAGGCGGAGGACGCAGACGAGGCGCCCCTTCCCGCCAGCCTGCGCCTGGCAGAAGCGGCGCGGGAAGGCGAATGGGCCGAGCGCGATGTGCTTGCGCTGCGCGCCCTGCTGCAGGCGCTGCGGGCCTGGCTGGACGCGGTCGCACTGACCCGTGATCTTGGGTTCGACGGGCTGGAAGACCAGGGCCGCGGCGGGGTCTTCGCCCGGCGGTGCGGTTCCCGCGCCTGCGGGGATCGCGTGGGACGCATTTGTGTCCGACCTGTTGGAGTGGCTGCCGGCCGTGCCGGCACCGGCCGATCGCAAGCGGGGGACCGTTCGCTTTGGCCCGCTCGAGGCCGGCCGGGCGGTGACCGTCGATCACATGGTCGTCATGGGACTGGGCGAAGGCGAGTTCCCAAGGCCGCCGCAGCGAGACCCGCTCTATACCCCGGCGGAGCGCGGCGGCTCACCCGCTCCCGCTCGTGCTGCTGGGCAGCGCGGAGGATGCGAGCCTCTGGTGGCAGGTGCTCAGTAACTGCCGGTGCTCCCTCACGCTGCTCCGCCCGCGCTACGACGCAAACGGCGCAGAATGGCAGCCGTCGGCCTATTGGAGCGCCGTGGTCGACCTGGTCGAGGGATTGGAAGGCCGGATCGAGCGCCCGGCGCTGTCTGCACGGCCCGGCGTGTCAGAGGCGGCATCACAGGGCGAGTTGCTCGAGGCATTGGCGTTGGGACGGGCCGCCAGTGTCCCCGCCGAGCTGAGCGGGCGTGGAAGGCGGTCCAGGCCGCCGCAGCCGTCGGCGAACTGCGCCGCCCGACGGGAGTCCTCACCGCGCACGAGGGCATGATCCAGGACGAGGTCCTGCGGTCAGACCTGCGACGCCGCTACGGGCCGGGCCGGGTGTGGAGCGTGTCGCGGCTGAACCGGTACGGCCAGTGCCCGTTCGCGTTCTGGGGCAAGGAGGTCCTGGGGCTCGAAGCGCTGGCCGACCCCGCCGAAGGGTTCGACGCGATGCAGCGCGGCACGCTTGTGCACAAGGTGCTCGAGCGGCTTTTCGTGCGGTTGTGCGAAGAGGCCATTGCGCCCGGGCCGGCCACGTTGGAGCAGGCCGCGGCCCTCCTTGACGAGGTGTGCGATCGGGTGTTGCCCGGGGCTGCGCAGCGCTACGGCTTTCGTCCGGGGCCGTTCTGGGAGCACGAGCAGGCCGAGCTGCGGGCCGAGCTGCACGCGTACCTGGCGTGGGAGTGCGACCCGAAGCAGGCGCGGGGATTTCGCCCCTTTGCGCAGGAACTGAAGTTCGGCCTCGGGAAGGGTGGCGTCGCGAGCCGGGTGACGCTGCCGGGATTGGAGGCCGAAAGCATCCTGCTGCGAGGCGTCGTGGACCGCGTCGACTCGGACGGCGCAGGTCACCTGCGGGTAATCGACTACAAGACCGGCAGCACCCTCTACAAGGACGAAGATATTCAAGCGGGGCGCGCTCTCCAAAGTGCCCTCTATGCCTGGGCCGTCGAAGCGTTGATGCCCGGCTCCGTCGTCGTGGACTCCTGTTATCGTCATACGGGCGCGCGGAAGGAGAGCGGCGAGATACGCGGCGCGGCGGCCATGGAGAACGAGGCGGTGTTGGCTGCGGCCGCAAAGGCCGTGCAGATGGCCGGTGCAGTGACACGAGGGTGGTTCGCGGCGAAGCCGAGCCGGGTCAGCGGCGCGCGCGCCTGTGATGAGACCTGCGACTACCTGGGGCTGTGCCGGGTCACCCGACAGGGTGTGCGCAAGGCGGAGCGGGCCAGGGGGCTGGATGGGGAGCCGCGGCGTCCTGCGACTCTCACCCTGCAGGCCTCCGCGCAGGACCCGGCGGGGGAGGCAGGCGGGGGCGCGTCGCCGGCCGGCGACGCCGGGGCTCCGACGCAAGAGGATGACGCGGTGTATGGGAGGGAGGGCCGGCCATGGAGCTGACCCCACAGCAGGCCAACGCAGTCACGACCGAAGGCCGGGCGCTGATCGTCGAGGCGGGCGCCGGCACCGGCAAGACCGCCGTCCTCGTCGAGCGCTTCCTGCACCTGCTCCACACGCATCCCGACTGGCCCATCGACAGCATCGTCGCGGTCACCTTCACCGAGAAGGCCACACGAGAGATGCGCAGCCGCATTCGCCTGGGCGTCGAAAAGCTGGCTGCGACCGGGGGGCCCGGCTCTCCCTGGCAGGTGCGCCGCCGTGAGCTGGATCGCCTCCAGGTAAGCACGATTCACGGGCTGTGTGCGCGCATCCTGCGCGAGAACCCCATCGCGGCCCAAATCGACCCGCGTTTCACGGTGCTCGCGGAACAGGACATGGGCCTGCTGCGCGAGGAGGCTGTCCGGCTCGCATTCGCCGACCTGGCTGCGGGCGTCCGCCCGCCGGGTGCGGAGGAACATGATCCCTTCGACCTGCTGGCCGACTTCGAGACGCAGGACTTGCACGAGCAGATGCTGCGCCTGCTGGGTCAGCGGGGCACGGTGGACCGCCTGTTTACGCAACTGCCGGATGCGGATGCGCTGCTGGCAACCTGGCGCGAGCAGGTGGCGGCGATGCAGGCCGCGATCTGGGACGAATATCTTGACCTGCACGAAGAGACGCGCGACGCTTTCCAGCAGTTGCTCGCAGTCGAGATCAGGCAACCCGACGACAAGCTGGTCGTACATGTGCAAGCCGCGCAGGAAGGATGCCGGTGTGCCGCGCGCTGGCGC
Organism: uncultured Chloroflexia bacterium; assembly: GCA_963810095.1. Classification (GTDB taxonomy): domain Bacteria; phylum Chloroflexota; class Anaerolineae; order CG2-30-64-16; family CG2-30-64-16; genus JALOOB01. Next base: position 1,643,819 of record CAWEMM010000006.1, read on the forward strand.
ACTGGCCGAAGCCGCCGCCTGTTTTGCGCGGGTAAAGCGGGGGAACTACGGCGCTGCGGCCGCATGGGGCGGGAAAGAGCACCGGGAGGAAGTGCGTGACTGCTTGCGCCGGGTGCAGGAATTGTCCGACTTTCTCCTGAAAGCGGGCTGTTATCAACCGTTTGGCGCAGCCGACGAACGCGCCGGCGGAAGCGCTGCAGCGCTGGCGCGTCCTGTGGGACCATGTCGCGGGCGTGTACGATCGCCTCAAGAACGAGTTGCGGGCGCTTGACTTCGACGATCTCGAGCGGCTGGCGGGGCAGCTCGTGGCGGCCGAACCGCGCGACGAGCGGGTTCAGGCGGCCGTCGACGGCATTAATCACCTGATGGTGGACGAGTTCCAGGATGTGAACGAGGCGCAGGGCGAAATCCTCACCGCGCTGGCCGAGCTGGGCGCAGCGGGCAAGTTCTTCGGGGTGGGCGACGCCAAGCAGAGCATCTACCGCTTTCGTCAGGCGCAGGTTAAGGTGTTCAACCGGGTGGCGCGGGACACCGAGGCACTGACCGGGTGTCCGCCGCTGCCGCTCAACTGTTCGTTCCGCACCCAGGCAGGGCTGCTGGCCGCGCTCAACGAGGCGTTCGAAGAGGTGCTGCAGCCTGCCGGCGCAGACTACGCCGACTACGAGGCCCGACCCGGCGCGCTCGGAGCCCCAACGGGCGGCACTCGCCCCCTGTGCCCTCGCGCCCGCCGGCGTCGAGGTGATGGTGCTGCCCCCCGGGCCGGCCGATCAGGCGCGCCGGGCCGAAGCCGCGCTGATCGCCCGGCGCCTGCACGGGCTGGTGGCAGGCGGGCTGGAAGTGTGGGACCGTGCCGCCTCGGCCTTGCGCCCGGCCAGGTACGGCGACATGGCGATCCTTTTCCGGGCAACCACGTCGCTGCCGATCTACGAAGAGGTCTTCAAGCGCGAAGGGCTGCCGTACGTCACGGTGAGCGGGCGCGGGTATTACGACCGGCCCGAAGTGCGTGACCTGACCGCACTGCTTGCCTGCCTGCACAACCCGGCCGACGATCTCAGCTTTGCCACCGTCCTGCGCTCGCCCATGTTTAGCTTAAGCGACGAGACGCTCTACCGGCTGCGCTGGACCGCGGCGGGTGGCGGGTTTGCCGACGCGCCCATCCCTTACGCACAGGCGCTCGAGGCGGCCCTGGTTGCGCCGCCCGTGGGCACGGCGCCCGAACCGGTCGCCGCGGCGGCCGAGACATTTGCCACGCTGTTCGCGGCGGCGGGCCGGGTGGACGTGTGGGCGCTCCTGCGCACCGCACTCGACCGAACGGGGTACGAGGCGTCACTCGGGCTGGCAGACGCGGAAGCGTCGGTCCGAACTGCTACGGGCGTGGGGCGGGGACGGGCCAACGTCGCCAAGTTTCTGCAGCTCGCGCGCGATCGGGGTGGCGCCGACCTATCGGCGTTCCTGCAGTCGGTGCAGGATCTGCGCGCCCGGGAAGTGCGCGAGGGGGAGGCGCTGCCTGACGCGCCGGATGCAGGCGCGGTTCAGCTGATGTCGGTGCATGCGGCGAAGGGACTCGAGTTCCCCGTCGTCGTGCTGGCCGACCTGGGCCGCTCGATGCGCACCGGGGGACAGCCGCCCCGCATCCTGCACGACCCGTTGTACGGGCTGGTGTGTGAAGTGCGCGAACGGAACGGCGACTGGACCAAGCCGGTGAGTTACCGCTGGGCCGAGTGGCTGGACGGCCGGATGGAACAGGCCGAGAGCAGCCGGCTGCTCTACGTCGCATGCACGCGTGCCGCCGACCTGTTGATCCTCTCGGGCCAGGCGAAGAAAGACAGCTGGCTCCAAACGTTGGCAAACGCCTGGGGCCTCGAACTGGCCGAGGAGAGCGCAGAACCGAGGGCGACCGAGCGTGAGGAGTTGGTGGAGCGGCCGGATTACAGCGTGCGGCTGGTGTGGCCCATGCCGCTCGACGAGGAGGCCGCGAGGCCCATCGGGCCCGCCACGCGTGATGTGGGGCCGGCCCCCGGCCTGAGCACCGCGCCGCCCCTCTCGCAGCCGCTGCCCGAACTGGCGGCGGGCTGGCCGGTCGCGGTCACCCACCTGGCGGACGCGGGCTGGGAGGAAGACGAGTTGCCGCCGCTGCGGCCGGTCGTCCAGGTTGACGCGCTGGGTGCGCGGGGCCGGCGGCCCTGGCGCTTCCTCGTAGGGAACCTGGCGCACCGCGCACTGGCCCACTGGGACTGCCTGGCCGAGCCAGACGAGACTTTGGAGGCCAGGTTGATCGGGTGGGCCCGACGGGGCGGCCTCTACGAGCCGGAGGACGTGCGAGGGGCGGTCGACCGGGCCGGCCGCATGCTGCCGCGCCCTGGCCGGAGCCTCGCTCTATGGCGAGATCTGCGCGGCGTCGGAGCGCCACGCAGAAGTGCCGCTGAGCATCCACGCGGGCACGCAGACGCTCCATGGCGTCCTGGACCTGCTCTACCTGGATGCGGCGGGCCAGTGGCGGCTGCTGGACTGGAAGACCGAGCCGGTGGCCAAGGGCGAGTCGCTGGCCGAGGCCGCCCGGCCGTACCTGCGGCAGATGGCCGTGTACCGGCAGGCCGTCCTGCAAATCCTCGGCCTGGAGGCCCGCGCCGAGATCTGCTTCCTGTCCGCCCGGGCTGTTGTATATCACCCGCCTGCCGCCGAACTCGCGGCCGAGTGGGACGCGCTCTGTTCAGAATTCTAAGGAGGCATCCGTGACCGGGGAAACCGCAAAGCTGAACTCGCTGGCGAAGATGATCGACCATTCGCTGCTGCACCCGACGATGACGGATGCGGTGATCCGCGCGGGGTGCGAGCTGGCGCTAAGATATGAAGTGGCCACGGCGTGCGTCAAGCCGTATGCGGTGCCGCTTGCACGCGACGTGCTGGCCGGGTCCACCGTCGGCGTGTGCGCGGTCATCGGGTTTCCCCACGGTAACAGCACGCCTCGGATCAAGTTTGCGGAGACGCTGCACGCCATTGCGGACGGCGCAACCGAGGTCGACATGGTCATCAACATCGGCAAGGCGCTGGGCGGCGACTGGGATTACGTGTCCGAAGAGATCAAGTCGATCAATCACGCGTGCACGACGCAAGGCGCGCTGTTGAAGGTAATCTTCGAGACGGACTACCTGCAGGACGAGCACATCGTCAGATTATGCGAGATTTGCTCTGAGCACCGGGTCGCATTCGTCAAGACGTCGACGGGGTACGGGTTCGTGAAGCAGGCAAACGGCGACTACAACTACCTGGGCGCGACCGATCAGGTGCTCAAATTGATGCGGGAGCACTGCGCGACCGAGGTGCAGATTAAGGCGGCGGGCGGCGTACGCACGCTGGACGATCTGCTGCGCGTGCGGGCGCTCGGCGTAGCCCGCATCGGCGCGACGGCCACGGCCGCGATCCTCGACGCGGCGAAGGTCCGCGGCTATGCCTGAACAGGCCGCGGGTGACCGGACGGCAGCAGGGCCCTGACAAGCACCGCTCCGTGGACGGCGCCGACGATGGCGCCCGCCGCGGCCGTGGCTGCCACCACGATGGGGATGGCCTGGGCGACGCTCGCGCCCGCGGGGATAGAGCCCATGCCGAGGAAGACGACCGGCATGCCCAGCAGCCAGGCGAGCGAGTTCGCCGGCAGCCAGAGCCAACCTCGGCGCACGTGGCGGCGCATGATATACCACTGGGGGAGTGCCAGCACGATCCCGGCGACGAGGCCAAGCGCCGCGGCCATGACGAGCGTGAACCATTCGGGCATCTCAGCAGCAGCTTCGCCCCCGCCTGCATTTGCAGCCATCATGGTGGACGGCAGCATCCCCAGGCCCCACGCAACCATGGCACCAATTACCGTCGCAACGATCCAGGAACGAAGCGTGACCTGGGGCAGGCGCCGGCGGAGCACGATCCCTTGGGCGCCGCCCACGACGATGCCCTCGAAGATCCCCAGCAGCACCCCGGCCAGCAGGCTGGTAATCGCGGGCCAGGCGCCGGGCAGGCCCGCGACGAGGGGTCCGAGCAGGCCAAAGCCTACCAGCAGCACTACGCTCAGCCCGACGGCTTCGCCCAGCGTGTTGGCGGCGACCCAACGCAGCCAGAAAATCAGGTCTCGCTCGTCCTGCATTGCTTCCTCCTGATAGCAGCCCCACTGCGAGTTGCGGGAGGTCGAGCGCCCGCCTGTCCGACTCGCCGAAGACTATACGCAGGTGAGTTGGCCGAGTTGCGGCGCGGGCCCTTTTGTACGGCCGCGGGCTGCCGCTTTTGAGTGGCGCGGCCGCGGGTGGTATCATGCCACCCTCGCGTGCACAACGTCAGAGGTCATTTTCGGAGTATCGATGCCGAAGCTTCCTCTTCCTGCGCGGCTGGCCGGTGTTGCCCTCGTCGTCGCCTTTCTGATCCTGTCTATCCTGTACAGCGTCGTCAATCCCGCGTTCGAGTCGCCGGACGAGATCGGTCATTTCGGTTTCATCCAACATCTCGTTACCACCCGCTCCCTGCCCGTTCTGCGCCTGGGCGAGCCCGGCGAGGCGCACCAGCCGCCGCTCTACTACGTCGCTGGCGGCGGTCGCCGCGCTGCCGGCCGACTTTGCAGACGGCACGGGATGGTTTCGGCCCAACCCGAATTTCATGTGGGCGGGTAATGGTGGGTCTGACTTCAACGCCGGTCAGCACAGTACCGCCGAAACGTTCCCTTTCAGTGGGCTCGCACTGGCCCTGCACCTGGCGCGCGGCCTGTCGCTGCTCATGGGCCTGGGGACCGTCTTGCTCACCTTCGTGATCGGTTCGCGGGTGTTCGCCGAGCGCCCCCTGGTGGCCCTGTTGGCGGCCGCGCTGGTGGCGTTTGTCCCACAGTTCCTGTTCGTCAGCGGCTCGGTTAACAACGACAACCTGGCCGTGTTTCTGGCAACGCTCGCCTTTCTCCAGATGGTCCGGCTGCTGGAGGATCCGCAGCGTGGGGGCCAGTGGCTGTTGCTGGGCATTATCGTAGCGGCAGGCATCCTCACGAAGATGTCGGGCTTCGTGATCGGGCTGCTGGCCGTGATGCTCCTGATCGTTTCCGCGATCCGGCAGCGCTCGGTCAAGCTGTTCGGCACGGGCCTGCTTGGCCTTGGCATCCCGGCGGTGCTCCTGGCCGGCTGGTGGTTTGTGCGCAACCAATTTCTCTACGGTGACCCACTCGCCTGGGGCCTCTACCGTGAGGTGTTCGCTGCCAATCTCCGCAAGGGCCCGTTGAATGGCACCGACTTGCCCCTGTTCCTGTCCACGCAGTTCCGCTCCTTTCTCGGGCTGTTCGGCTGGATGAATGTGCCGGCCCCGGTCTGGTTTTATCGCGGCGCCGGTGTGCTGGCCGTCCTGGGGCTCGTGGGCCTGGCCGTGTACCCGTTTGCGCGCCGGCGCCGGTCGCCCCTGTCACCATTGCAGCGCGATGCACTTGCCGGCATGGTGATCGCAGTCGTCGTGCAGGAGCTCTATATCCTCGGCACCATCGTGCGTTGCGATGCCTCCTGCTACCAGGGCCGGTACCTGTTCCCGGCCATCGCCCCACTGATGCTGCTCCTGGCTTTTGGGCTGCTCGGCCTGGTTCCGCGGCGGGCGGCCGGGTGGGTGACCGCCGGCGTGTCGCTTGTCGCTGGTGGCGGCCGCGCTGTACATGCCGCTGCGTGTGATTGTTCCCGCCTACGCGACCGCACCGCAGCCGAAGTGGAGCGTGTGGCTGCTGCCGCACAAGAGCGGCGCGACTTTTGGCGACCAGATCCGGCTGGCCGGGTACGCGGCACGGGTGGAGCCCGGCGGCGGGGCAGTCAAACTCACGCTGTACTGGGAAGCGTTACGGACGCCGGACTTCAATTACTCGGCCTTTGCCCACCTGCTCGACGCGGGCGGGCAGGTCGTCGCGCAGCAGGACCGGGCCCCGGGCGAAGACAGGGGATATCCGCCGCAGGCCTGGCTGCCCGAGGATATCGTGATCGACGAGCACACGCTGCCGTTGCCGCCCGGGGGCGCGGGAAAGCCGTACAAACTGCGGGTGGGGCTGTACAACTGGCAGAACGGCCAGCAGCTGCCGGTAAGCCAGGGCGGGCAGCCGGCCGGCACGTTCGTACTGCTCGACTCTCCCGGGAGTTAAGCGCGGCTGACGGGTGTGCCACGGGCCGGCCGGCCCCGGAGTCGGGAGAACCTTAAAGAAACGAACTTGTGTGGTTCTGAACTTGTCTCCTTTGACACGCGCCGAACGTGCACCTATAATGCACTGGTATTTTTTCCGTGACAACGCGAGCGGTCCTCATCAACTTCGCCGTCTCTCGCGCTTCACGGCTCCCCTTCACCACAGGAGCGAGGGCAGGGCGCGTGCCTATGCGTTGCTTGTTGCCATTACCGGCCATCTTGCGCATAGATAGGGTGCTGCGCGAATCCAAAGCCCGCGCGCCCTGGCTTCCCTCGGCATCGAGTTTGACGTTTCCGTAGGATTGGCCACCCGGCGGCCCCGGCCCGGGTGGCCAATCTGCGAGGGAGCGCTCAACCGATTCGTCCGTTTAGTCATCTCTTCCGTCTCAAGCGTGACTGCTTGTCGGAGTGTCTCGTGGAGGACACCATGGCAAAGACATGCGCGGACGGTGTGATCGGCGGCAACTAAAAGAGGAGGACCGTCGTGGCACACCGTATGTGGTTCTTGGCGACTTGGCTGCTGATGACCGCTGCCACCCTGGGCGTGTTGTTGGCTCCTTGTTTCGATGGAGTTGTAGGCGGCGGCTGAGGTTTCGCAAGGCGCTCCCAACGGTAAGTTGGCTTGAGGAAGGGCGGACGCCCGTCCGCCCTTCCTCCGTTCCCGATCATCGCAGTTATCCGTCCCAAAGGTTATCTTCATGGCTTCCCTTTCCCGCACACTCAGTTCGGACAGCTTCGCCACCTTTGCACGTTTAGTCGGTCTTGTCAGCGCGCTGGCTGCGTTTGTCGCGGTTGCGGCGCCCGGCGAAACGCCCCGCCGCTTGGCCTGGGTCCTGGGCCTGTTGGGCATAGCTGCGGTCATGCTGATCATTAGCTGGAAGAAGGTGCGCGGCGGCATTGCCGCGTGGGGCGAGCGGCACGACTGGAACCGGACGTTCACCTACCTCTCACGCCGCTACACGTGGGGCATCGAGCACGTGGGCGTAACGACCGTCGTTCAACCGGACGGCTCGGCCACCATCACGCGCAAGCCCACCATCATCTCCCGTGGCCTGATCCAGGAAATCGAGCAGACGCTGCACTTCCCCGAGCAAGACCTGCGCCCCGGGTGGTCTACCCCCCAGGAGTTGAGCTCACACGTGGAGTTCAAAGGCGGCGAAGCAGCGCGGTGCAACCCCAGTGAGATCGAATCGAGCGACGGGCGCTGGCTGATCAAGGTCCACTTTACGCCGGCACTTGCCGACGGCAAGACCGCGTCCTTCGAGTTGGCAGAGCAGCTTTGGCCAGCGCTGTACGGCGTGGATTTGACGCCGAGCGAGCTGGCTCAGCGGACGCCCGACTATATTGCCTGGGTGATCGACAGGCCGATGTTGAAATTGGTGCTCGACGTTTACTTCCCGGGCAACTACAACGCCACCTCGCCTGATTTCCAGGTCTTCTTCGCTCCCGTGCTGCGCAAGGCCAAATGGCGGGCCCATGATGCCGAGCGTAAACGCCTGGCCGACGTGCGCGCGTTCAGGAACGAGCACAACGGCCCCATCCAGCATCTGCAGCTCACGGTCGACTCGCCCATTCCGGGGCTCATCTATCGCCTGGAATGGGGCACGCTGCGCAGTCATTAAATGCTTTGAACGATTTAATCGACTTAACCCCATTGACAATTTGGTTAAAGTTGGGTTATTATTCCGTCATCACCTTGGTGTGAATCGCGAGACGGGGGCTGCTCCGTCTCGGTGGCATTTAACCCCATTTGCAGCCGCACGGAGGCGTGGATGAAGACTCGAAAGCAGCGTGATGGCGTCATCGGAGGAAACTGACGCGGTCACGCAGGAAGCAAAAACCGGGCGTTCGCCCGGTTTTTGCTTTTAGAAGCTATCCGAAAATGCACTGGCCGGTCGGAGACCGGCCAGTGCATTTTCGGATAGCTTCTACGTGCGAGAGATTCATGGCAGGCCAACGCCCGGCCCCGCGTGTAATGCGAACCCCTAAAACCCCAGCCCGCGTTCCTTCAGGCTCACCCAGCGCTGCTGGCCGATGACGAGGTGGTCGAGCACGTCGACGTTGAGCAGCTTGCCGGCCTCGACGATCTGGCGCGTGACGTGGACATCTTCGGGCGAGGGCGTCGGATCGCCCGACGGGTGGTTGTGGGCGACGATGACGGCGGCGGCATTGAGGCGGATGGCTTCGCGGAACAACTCGCCCACGCGGACGACGGCCGAGTTGAGCGAGCCGATGTACACGGTGTGAATCTTGAGCACCCGGTTCTTCGAGTCCATGATGACCGTGCGCAGGTGCTCTTGCTCGAGCGGGGCCATTTCCATCAGGAGGAGGTTGGCTGCATCCGCCGGGGATTTGACGGTGGGGCGCTCGTGGGGGGCGGCGACCAACAGGCGCCGGCCCAGCTCGAACGCGGCCTTGAGCTCGATGGCCTTGACGCGGCCCATGCCCTTGGCTGCGGCCAGCTCTTCGAAGGGCGCCTGGGCCAGGCCGGCCAGCCCGCCGTAGCAGGTGAGCAGGCGCTGGGCGAGCATGATCACGTTCTCGTCCTTGCTGCCCACCCGGAGGATGATGGCGAGCAGCTCGGCCGTGCTCACCGCCGACGGCCCGTAGTGCTCGAGCCGTTCGCGCGGGCGCTCGCCCTCCGGCAACTCCTTGATAGTGGGGTAGTACTCGGCGAGGGCTTCGTTGAGAGGCATGAGATTATCCTAGTGCTTGAATCCGATCGTCCTGTCGGGGGCTTGAAAGCCGGTTTCCACCGGCGTGCGAACCTCGCCGTAGCGCTCCTCGTACTTGGATAGGTTCTCCTGCAGTGCATGTAGCAGCAGCTTGGCGTTGAGCGGCGTCAGCACGACGCGCGCCAGCACCTTCGACGTGGGGTTGCCGGGCAGCAGCCGCGCAAAGTCGATGACGATCTCGGACGGCGAGTGGCTGATGATGGCGAAGTTGCTGTAGGTGGCTTCCAGGTCGTTGGGGAGCTCGATGTTGATCTGCGACTGGCCTTGATTGGGCTGCGCCATTTGGGCCTCCTGTTGGGGATGTGGAGGCAGTCTACCACAAGGGTCGCTGTTTCGGGTAGGGGCGACCGGCCCGGCCACCCCTACCCGAAGCCTTGTTTAGAATGGCAGGTCGTCTTCGTGCTGGGGGAAATCGTCGCCGCCGGGCTGCCCAGGCGCGCCGCCGGCCCCCCCGCCGCCTTCGTCGCGGCCGCCGCCCATGAACTTCAGGTTGGTAGCTCGCAGCTCAAGCGTCGCGCGGGATTGCCTTCCCGGTCGGTGAAGGCCTGCGCGTCGATATCGCCCTCGACCAGGACCAGGCGGCCCTTCTTGAGGTACTGCGCGGCCAATTCGGCAGTCTTCTGCCAGCAGGTCACGCGGAACCAGGTCGTCTTTTCCTGGGACTCGCCGTTCTGGTTGGTCCACTTGCGGCTCGTGGCGATGCTGAAGCTGGTGACCGGGGTGCCGGTCGGGGTGTAGCGCATCTCGGGGTCACGACCCAGATGCCCAACGACGATCGTCTTCTGGTACATGCGCTGTGCTCCTCTGGTTTGAGTGCCATAATCAAGCTTGCGAATGCAAAACCAATCGTTGCACACGTCCCAGCATACTGCGGCCGGGCCCAAAAGTCAAATTAGAATCGAACCCTTGTTCGCTTCCGGCGGCAGTAGTGTGATGGCCGATGGCTCGAGCACGAGCGTCAGCGCCTGGCCGGCCTGCGGCAATTCGCCCTCTGCCGTCGACATTTCACAGACGAGGCGGACGCCGCCGGCGTGAAGCGTCTCGACCAGGTAGTAGCTGCCGCGAAATGAGGCCGCCAAGAGCGTTCCCGGAAAGCTGTTTTTCTCCGCCGGCGCTGCACCGGCCAGCCTTGCGGCCTCGGGCCGCACCAGGACGGTGACGGGCTCGCCCGGTCTGAAGGCGGTCCTCCCATCGCTGGCGAGGACGCTGCCCAGTCCGGTCTCCACTGCGACGCAGCCTGCTGCGTCGGGGGCGCGCTGACTTTCCCGGGGAGCAGGTTGCGGAAGCCGAGGAACTTGGCCACGTACTCGGACGCGGGCCGGCGGTAGACCTCGGCCGGCGTGCCTTCCTGCTCGATCCAGCCGCCGCGTCCCTGCTCGGGGCGGGCACGCATGATCAGCACGCGATCGGCCAGCGCGAACGCTTCCTCCTGGTCATGGGTGACGTAGAGCGCGGTGATCCCCACCCGCTTGAGGATGTCCCGCAACTCGTTCATCAGTTCTTCGCGCAGCGTGCGGTCCAAGGCCCCCAGCGGCTCGTCGAGCATGAGGAGGCGCGGCCGGGGTGCCAGGCTGCGCGCGAGCGCCACCCGCTGCTGCTCGCCGCCCGACAGCTCGATCACCCGGCGCCGCTCGTAACCACGCAAATTCACGAGGTCGAGCATCTCCCGCACCCGGTCGTCGATCTGGCCGGGCGACAACTGCTGCATGGCGCGAGCATGCGCAGGCCGAAAGCAACATTCTGAGCGACGTCTTTGTGGGGAAACAGTGCGTAGTCCTGGAACATAAAGCCGAAGTTGCGCTTGTGCACGGGGATGTGGGACACGTCCTGCCCTTCGAATGTGACCTTGCCGCTGTCGGGCGTCTCCAGCCCCGCGACGATGCGCAGCAGGGTGGTCTTGCCGCAGCCACTCGGCCCCAACAGGCAGATGATTTCGCCCGGGTCGACGCTGAAGCTGGCCTCTTCGAGCACCGGCAGGCCGGGGTAGGACTTGGAGACGCCGGCGACGGTGAGCAACGGCGGCGTTGGGGGCACGGGTGGCATGGACTAAAACTCCCCGACCTGGCCGACGCGGAAGCGTTCGATCAGGACGAATGCGGCCGCGCAGATCAGCATCAGCAGGGTGCTCATGGCAATCGCCTGCCCGTAATTCAGCGCGCCGGGCTGCCCGAGCAGGCGGTAGATGACGACCGGCATGGTGGGGAAGTCGGGCCGGGCGATGAGCAGGGTGGCGCCGAACTCGCCCATGCTGACCGTGAACGCAAACAGCGCCGCCACCAGCAGCGCGCGGCCGATAATCGGCAGGTCGATTTCGCGCCAGAGAACCCCGGGCGACGCGCCGAGGATGCGGGCGGCTTCACGCCAATCGGGGTTGATGCCGCGCATGACCGGCAGCAGCGTGCGCACGACGAAGGGGAACGCCACGAGCGTGTGGGCGATGGGCACGAGTGCGGGAGATGCGCGCAGGTCGAACGGAGGGTTGCCCATGGTCAGAATGTAGCCCAAACCCAGGGTCACGGCAGACGTGCCCAGCGGCAGCAGCACCAGCGGCTCGAGTGCGAGCGCACCGCGCGATTTGCCACGTGACATGAGTACGGCCGTCAGCGTGCCGATCGACAGCGCGAGGATCGTGGTGATCGTGGCGAAGCCGAGGCTGTTGCGGATCGCGGCGCCGGGGGGCACGTAGAAGAGCGAGTTGTTGCGGTTCACAAAGAGCTCGCGGTAGTAGCGCAACGGGTCGGCGGGCGCAAAGGAGCGGGCGGCCAGCACCACCAGGGGCGTCACGAGAAACACCAGGAGCCCGATGGCCGTGACCCCGACGAGGATGCGACGTCCGAGCGTGGCCGGCGGCACTTCGCCCGCGCCCGCCGGGCGAAGGTTGAGCGGCAGCGAGCTGCGGCGCTGCGCCCGGGTGTAGACTGCCATGATGATGAAGGTCAGGATGATCTGCGCCAGCGCGATCGACGCGGCCTCGGGCATGCGCATCAAGCTGACCGTGAGCCGGTAGATCTCGACCTCGAGCGTGGCGAAACGCGGGCCGCCGAGGATCAGGATCACGCCGAAGCTGGTGAAGCAGAAGAGGAACACGAGCAGGCCGGCGGCCGCGACCGAGGGCATCAGCAGGGGGAGTGTGATCTCCAGGAAGGCCCGGCTGCGGCTGCTGCCCAGCACGCGGGCGGCCTCGGAGAGCCGGGTGTCGAGGTTCGACCAGAAGCCACCGACGATGCGGACGACCACGGTGGTGTTATAGAAGGCGTGCGCGATCAGGATCAGCCAGATGCTCTGTTGGAGGCGGATGGGCGGCCGCGCGAGATCAAACCAGCCCACCAGTTGCGTGTTGAGCCACCCCCGCGGACCAAGCAGGGCAGTGAATGCGGCGCCTACCACGACCGCCGGAAGGACGAAGGGGATCGTGGTCAGCGCGCGGATCAGCGTCTTGCCGGGGAACTTGTAGCGGGCGAACACGAACGCGGCGGGCATGCCCAGTGCGAGCGTCAGCGCGGTCGACAGCACCGATTCCCAGGTGGTGAACCAGAGGGCCCGGGCAAAATAGGGTTCTTGCCACAGGCTGCGTAGGGGCGTAAGGTCGACCCGCCCGCCGGGCGCGAAGCTCTCCACCACGACCGCAGCGAGCGGGTAGAAGAAGAAGAGGCCGAGGAACAGCAGCGGCGGCAGGAACAGCAGTGCGCCCGCACCGGGGCGCGGCCGCACTGCTGTCTGCGGCCCACCTAGCGCAGCATCACGTCGGTCCAAGCCTTGATCCACTTCTCCCGGCCGGCTTCGATCTGCTCAGGGGTCATAGAGACGGCGTCGGTAGGAACCGCCGCGTGCTTCGTGAAGACCTCGGGTTGGGGCACGCCCTGTCGTGCCGGATAGACCCACATCTGCAGCGGGATATCCGCTTGGAAGGCGTCGCCGAGCATGAAGTCGATCCACTGGCGGGCCAGCTCGGCCTGCTTCGCACCCTTAAGGATGCCGACGAATTCGATTTGCTTGAAGCTGCCGCCGGGCACGAACAAGTTGCCCGTCGGTGCGTCGGCCGGCTGCGGATCGGCGAAGAACACCTCCGCGGCCGGGCTGGTGGCATAACTCACGACCATGGGCCGGTCACCCTTGCCGCTGCCGGCGCTGAACTGGACGTTGTAGGCATCCTCCCAACCTTCCGACACGAGCACATCGTTCTTCCGCAGGTCACGCCAGAAGTCCAGGTAGGTGTAGTCGCCCGTCTCACCGAACGTTGCGACCGTGGCGAGCAGGAACGCCAGCCCGGGCGAAGACGTTGCCGGGTTCTCGACAGCCAGCATGCCCTTGTACGCCTCATTGGTGAGGTCACGCAGGCCGGCGGGCAGCGCGGTCCCATTGTCGCTGAAGTATTTCTTGTCGTAGTTGATCGTGACATAGCCGTAGTCGACCGGCAGCGCGGCATTGGTGGGGTCGAGCCGCAGCTCGGCGGGGATCTTGTCCAGGCTGGGCGAGGCATACGGCTCGAAAATGCCAGCCGCAAGCGCCCGCGTCAGGAAAGTGTTGTCGACGCCGTAGAAGACGTCGGCCAGCGGGTTGCCCTTGCTCAGGATCGCCTTGTTCAGCGCCAAACCCGCGTCGCCGGATTTCAGAAACTGGACCGTGCACCCGCACTGGTCCTGAAACCGGGCGAGCACGTCCTGACTGATGCTGAAGCTGTCATGGGTCATCACGGTTAGCGTCTTGGCGGCGCCCGGCTCGGCCGTCGCTGCAGTTGCCGTGGGCGCGGCGGTCGCCCCGGCTGAGGCCGTCGGCGCGGCAGTAGGTGTTGCCGGCAGGGTCGTGCACGCGCTTAGCAACAGGCCGAGCACTACGACGATGGCGATCAGATAGTTCTTCTGCTTCATTCCATTTCCATCCTGTTCAATATGATTAACAGTTGGCCCCGCTCGAGAGTTACCGTGCAGCGGGAACCGGTCAGTACGTTGCTGATTCCCCGGGCGCGGCCCAGGGAGAGCGTCTCCGCGTGGAGCGGGTAGAGCAGGCCCTCGGTGCTCACGCCCGCTGCGTCGGCGCCGAGCGGCAGCAGCGAGAGCAGGTCGCCGGGCCGGCCGTCGACCGTCAGGCGCGCTTCGCCGTGGTCGGCGCGGAGCAGGCGGACGGTTTCCCCTCCGTCTACCAGGCACGCGTCGATTGCCGCAAGCTCGGGCCGGGCCAGCAGGAGCACGTTGGCGAGCAGGTGATCCGTGCGACCTCCGGTCGCCGCGCACAGCGCGATCCGCTGCGGCCTTCAGCGCCAGGGCGTGGGCCAGCGCGAGCTCCGTATCGGTGTCATCCTTGGCGGCAGGAACTCGCACCGACCGGTGTGCCGGCCGCTTCGAGCTGCCCCGCTTCCGCTGCCGGGAGGGAGTCCAGGTCGCCCACGAGCAGGTCCACGCGCCAGCCCCAACTCAGAGCGTGATGTGCGCCGAGGTCTGCAGCAATCACGGTATCGCCCGCCCCGGGCGACATGCCCCAGGGCCGGCGGGCGCTTGGGCTGCCTGCCACGATAAAGACGATCATACACTCCCCTGGCGCGGACGGCGCCCTTCGGGTCATCACGCCGGCCAACAAAAAAGCGGCCCCTGGAGGCCGCCTGTGCTTGGTGATCCGCATGCACGCTTGCGAGCAAGCCGCACCATGCAAGCGGTGCATCCCTCCGCCGGCATTACCCGTCAGGTTCAAGGGGTCGTTGGCATGTCGCGTTGTAACGTGCAACGCCAACCTCTCAGCCGGGCTCCACCCAGCTCCCCCTGCTTCACGTGCGCCGTGCCCCCGGCCTAAGCCGGGCGCACCGAGCGCAACTATCTTCGATTGCCTGGAGTCTACCACCGCTTGTTAACGCCGTCAAGGAAGTTTATGAACAAAGTGATAACTTCTTGTGAGAGAAATCCGTTGACACAAGCACAGACAATGCTATAATGTCCACGTTGTCGCAGTCTGTCCTGTTATCGCCGCTTTCAAGGCGGGAGGCTGCAATTGTCCGCATCGACCGTCGTGGTGTGTCTTTCCCCGCACCCGTCGGCGTCCTATCGTTCCTCAAATTTGCCAGATGAGGACCGATTCGCTCTCGAATCGATCTGCGTGACCGGTTCGTGCGCTGCCATCGGTCCGCCGGGCGCATTTTGGCGCGCCTGCGGACTGTCGTCGTCCCCTGGCCCGCCTGGCCCTTGACGTGCCGCGTCCTGAAAGCCAGGCCCATCTCCATCTCGGTTATTCATTCATCTACTCACAACTTAATCATCCGTGGAGGAAGACCATGACCCCATCCTTCCGACAGCCCAGGACGCTGCCGCTGGCGCTCCTGCTGTTCGCCATGCTGGCATTCACTGTCCTGGCAGCACTTGTGCCGATGCCGGCCTCTGCCGAGGGCGCGCCCTACAAGCAAGTTCCGGGCTACCCCAAGTACGGCTGCTATGACGTCGTCACCGGCGGCAATGGCATGTGGAGCGGCGCGACCCCCTACCCGTTCAGCGTCGATGTGCCCGGTCCCGTTGTCGATGCTTATCTGGTCTGGGTCGGCACGGAGGACACGGGCGCACCGAACTCGCCCAACCAGAGCGATCTGACCGTCAACGGTACGACGGTGATCGGCAGCCTGGTCGACTCGAATAAGCCCGGCGCCGGCGACCCCTGGTGGTACATGTGGCGGGCAAACGTCGGACCGAGCGGTCTGAACCTCGTCAAGACGGGTGCGAACAATTACAGCGCGAGCGGCTGGAACTTCTCCCCGGATGGCACGCGGCGGAACGGCATCAGCCTCGTCGTCGTGTACAGCACGGGCGCTTGCACGAAGCCGAATCAGGTCAACCTGATCGACAATTTCGATTATTACTGGGAGCGCCAGACGGGCACGACCGACGTCATGGCGTTTACTTTCCCGCCGACGCCTTTCGATCGTGACGTCACCGTGTGGCTGCATCAAGCGGGCACCGACTTCGTCAATACCAGCACAGCCCCCAATAAGGGCGAGGTGTCGGTCGCCGCACCCGACGCGGTAGCGCCCAGCGCCTGCCGCGGCATGTACCTGGCGGCCAAGACGGGGACGGGCACACCGCCCGTGAACATGATCGATTACCCCGCGTCTCCCAACGAGCCCCCTGCGGCGCCGTGGTCTCTCTTGACCACCAACGGCGGTAAGTTGGTCGTCAGGGATCCGTTCGTGGGTTCGACCTGCCAAAGCACCTCGTGGGTCTGGCCGGTGACGAGCCTCACCGGTTGGGTCGACGGGCAGGGCTGGACGCGCGACGTGGGCGGCTACATCGCACCGGAATGGTCAATCGTCAAGGTTACGGTGCGCGTCCTCGCCGGCCAAACCTACCTGGCGCTTCAACTCGGCTCGCAGAAGACAGGTAATCCGGAGATTGTGGACACCGGCGAGAGCGGCGCGTGGTTTGCGCAGGCCATCGTCCCGGTCCTCGATGTCAAGCTGCGGATCAGCAAGACCGACGGCGTCGATACGGCGAAGCCGGCCGACACGCTGACCTATACGCTCAACTACGAGAACTACGGCGCGTCTCCCACCGACAACACGACGATCGTCGACACGCTGCCCGAGCGGGCCACGTTTGTTTCAGCGTCGAACGGTGGCGTTTATGACGCCGCCACTCGCACGGTCAAGTGGAACCTGGGAACGGTTGCGAGTGGGGCCAAGGGCGCTGTGACGCTCGCGGTGAAGCTCGACCCGGTCTTCCCGGCCGGGACGACCGCCCTGACCAACACGACGACCATCAGCACGTCGACCCAGGGCGAGCAGGACTTGTCGGACAATACTGCTACGGACACGACGAACGTCGTGGCGAAGGCTGAGTTGGCCATCACCAAGGCCGGCGCGCCCGAGCCTGTGGATGCGGGCAGCAACCTGACCTACACCATCAACTGGACTGTAGGCGGCAACGCCTTCTCTGACAATGTGACGGTGGTCGATACGCTCCCCACGAATGTGACGTTCGTGAGCGCGTCGGATGGCGGCACTTTCGCCGCGGGCAAGGTGACCTGGAACTTGGGCAACGTGACCCCGGTGAAGACCGGCACGGTGACGTTGGTGGTCAAGGTCAACAGCCCGCAGCTGAATGGCACCGCGATCAATAACTCGGCCACGATCAGCAACCAGGCCGGCGACACGGCGACTGCGACGGCAAAGAACACCGTCCGGTCGGACCACGAGCTGACCATCACGAAGGCAGACAATCCCGATCCGGTGCAGAAGGGCGCGAACATCACCTACACGATCACGTGGGGTGTGTCGGGCAATGAGCCGGCGCAGACCCTCGTCGTGAAGGACCCGGTTCCCTTCGGCACGAGCTTCGTGAGTGCGGACAGCGGCGGCACTTACGACAGCGCGACCCGGACGGTCACCTGGGCGCTTGGCGACAAGATGCCGGGCGATACGGGTACGCTGACCATGGTCGTGAAGGTGGCGACCGACTTCCCGAACGGGATCAAGGTCGAGAACACCGCGACCATCAGCGACGCGCGGCCGGGCAAGGAAAAGCAGGCCACCGAACTGACCGGCGTTGTCCAGACGCTTGAAGGCGTGATCGGCGACACCGTTTGGCTCGACCTGAACAAGAACGGCGTGCAAGAACCCGGCGAGCCGGGGCTGAGCGGCATCGGGCTCGTTCTCAATAATGCGGGTGCGGACAACGCCTGCGGCACGGCCGACGATGCGCAGGTGGGACCGCGGTCACCGACGCGAACGGCAAGTACAGCTTCAAGCACCTGCCCGCGGGCGTGTTCTGCGTCGACGTGACCGACGCGACGGTGCCGGCCGGGATGACGCTTGTCTCGGGCACGGACCCCCGCAAGGTCACGCTGGCCGAGAACCAGGTGTACCTCGACGCCGACTTCGGCTACTGGTCCGCCTTGGGCGTGATTGGCGACCTCGTTTGGAGCGATGCGAACGGCAACGGCGTGAAGGACCCGAGCGAGGTTGGCATCGGTGGGGTCACGCTCGACCTGTACAAGGCGGGTGGCGACGGGCAGTGCGGCACGGCGGACGACGCCATGCTGGCTTCGGTTACCACGGCCGCGGACGGCAGCTACCTGTTCGGCGGCCTGGTCGCAGACAAGTACTGCGTGAAGGTCACCGATACGGCGGGCAAGCTCACCGGGCTGACCCAGACGAAGGCGCCGGTGCAGCCCGTTACCCTGGCTGCGGGGCAGCTGTTCCTGGATGCGGACTTCGGCTACCAGGGCCTGTGCGGCGAGGTAGGCGACTTCGTCTTCTACGATGCGAACCGCAACGGTGTCTACGACGGCCCGCCGCAAGAGAAGGGTATCAGCGGCGTGTCGCTGAGCCTGACCATCGCCGGCCCGGACGGCAACTTCGGCACCGGGGATGACGTAACCCTGGCGACGGTGCTCACCGACGCGAACGGCGCCTACCTGTTCAACGGCCTGGCCGTGGGCACCTACCACGTCAACGTGACGGACGTGAACGGCCGCCTGGTCGGGTACACGCAGACGTTCGGTGCGCCGAATACGAACAATAACGGCCAGGCGATGCCCTTCCCGGTCACCGTCACCAACTGCACGAGCATCCGCTATGCAGACTTCGCCTATGCGGACGGCCACCTGCTGACGATCACGAAGACAAACAACCTGCCTGCCGGTCAGCCGGTGGAGGCGGGTGAGGAGCTGATCTGGACCCTGGGATACAGCGTGAGCGGCCGCGGCACGCGCACCCAACGTCATGATCACCGACCCACTGCCCGCGCAGGTCGACTTCGTGTCGGCCAGCAACGGCGGCACCTACGATGCGGCGACCCGCATCGTCACGTGGAAACTGGGCAACCTGGACCCGGGCGGCGAGCGGCTCGGTGACGCTGACGGTCCGGGTGAAGAGGCCGCTGGACAAGAACAGCTACATCTTCAACACGGGCGAGATCACGGACGATGCGAAGGCAACCGGATGATGCGACCGACATGGTCCCGTATGCAGCCCCGGTGCTCGAGCGTCACCAAGACCGAACGACCCGGCCGGCGAAGTGAAACCCGGCGACACGATCACGTATGAAGTCTGTGTCTCCAACACGGGCAACGGCAACGCGACTAACGCCGTGATGAGCGACGTGATCCCGGTCAACACGACGTATGTGGCCGGCTCGGCGACGGGTGGCGGGGTCTACAACGAAGCCACGAAGACCGTGACCTGGAAGAAGAACCCTACTGGCGCCGGACGAGAAACTGTGCGGCACCTTCAAGGTGAAGGTCAACATGGTCATCACCGGTCTGACGGGCCAGGAGAACGTGGCGATGAAGTTCTCCGAGTGGAACGCCGTCAGCATCGACAACACGGTGACGGCGACTGCGGATGGCCTCCCGCCCAAGACCGCGACCGGTGAGCAACCCGCTTGTGGCGACCGTGAACCCGCTAATCTACAAGTCGGTGGACAAGTCGCAGGTGGCGGTGGGCGAGCCGGTCGTCTTCACGCTGACGTCCGGAATGAGGGCACCGCTTCGGCCACGAACATCGTCGTCACCGACCAGATCCCGCCGAAGCTGGAAGGGGTGACCGTGACGACCACCAAGGGTGCGCGGTGTTCGACCCGAACACCCGGCTGCTCACGGTGACGATCGGCCAACTCGAACCCGGCCGAGACGGTTACGTCACGATCAAGGGTAAGGCGGCGTTCCGTGCGGCGAACGTGCCCTACACGATGAAGAACAAGGCGTCGTGTCCTTCACGGAAGGCGCGCCGCGCACGTCGAACGGGTGACCGTGACGGTCGACGACTTCCGCCGGCGGAAATCCCTGAGCCGGGTACCTGGCTGATGCTGGGCGCCGGCCTGGCCGGGTTGGCCGGCTACGCACGGGTGCGGGCGCAGGCTCGCCGGCGGAAGCAGCAGAAGTAACGGCGTGAATCGCCGGCAGGCATCCTGAGCGAGGTCGCCCTGGACGGGGCGCCGCCGAAGTGATCTTGCCACTCGAATAGCAATAAAGGCGAAGCACGGGTTTCGGCCCGCGCTTTGCCTTTTCATTTCGGCGCATGGGGGCCGTTAGCTGCTCGGTGCATCCGCAGGCAAAGTTGGGCCCAACCGATTTCAGCGCCCCCCGGCTACGACTGCCGCCGTAAAGAGCTCGCGAAAGAACTGCTTTTCCAGTTCCACTGTTTCCTCGACCGAACCGTAGAGCGGCGCGGTCAGCTTCACCAGCACCACCCCGTCCTGAGGGTTGCGTGCGTAAGACGGCCAGAGATAGAAGTAGGTAACGACGTGCTCTGCTTGCCGCCGTCGATGGCCTTGGGCTATCAGACGCAGGGCATAGACCTCGCCCGTCTTGAGATCGATGGCGTCCGAGCCGGCCTCGGTCTTCCAACCGTCCGTGTCATAACAGATCTGCGGGGAGTGGAAACTCTTCGACTTGCGGCTGCCGATCAGGCTGAGCCAAACAAAGCGGCCGTCTGGCAAGCCGGTACATTCGCTGCACGTACTGCTCCGGCTCCAGCAGGATGAACACCTCGATGTTCGACTGCGGCACATCCTCGCCCTGCCAATCGCCCAACTGAAGCGGAATCTGCTTCAAGTCCGCCGCAAGGTTGAAGTTGAAGGGCGAGGTGACGGCCCGCTCGCGGTCCGTACGCTGCCAGTTATCGACATCCGCGACGAACTCGTAGCCGACGCGGCAGAGCCGCCCTTGAGCTGGCATCGCGGAAGATGAGTGCCGGCCGCGGCCACGACGGCAACAACGAGGACGACAATGACTAGAAGATATCTTCTCTGATCTCGCGACATCCTAACAACCGGCTGAACAAGAATAAGAGCGCCAGGGCGCTCAGGAAGAAGACGATGCCCGAATAGTCATGATAATACTTGAACCCGGCGTCGGCGCCCCAAACATACGCGACCCCCAGGAGCGATGCGACCCGCAGCACGTTGCCGAACGCGGCGATCACGATGCTGCTGAGGGCCAGCAGCGCCTTGTTCGGCCAGGGGCCCCGCAAGACGAAGACGACAATGCCGACCAGGGTAAACAGCGTGACGATCGAGCGCAGGCCGCTGCACTGCGCGCCGACGACAAGCTGCGCGTTGGGCAGGCTCACCTGCGCGCCGTTTACTTCGATGGGCACGCCGAACAGCCGAACGAGCCGCGGCCGAAATCGCGCCCGGTGACCTGGGCCAAGCGGCACGCTGAGCGGCTCGACGAACGGCAGCGGAACCATGAACACCAGGAACAGCAGCGGAAAGGCCATGCGCCTCAGCACCGCCGTGCCAAATAGCGCCCACACGAGCCCCGCCAGCATGGCGATCATGGCGAGCGACGCGACAAAGTAAGCCGCGCTGCACGAGCGCGAACAGATAGACGACCAGCGCCGGCCAGGGCGACGACAAGGCCCGTGGTTGCCGGGCTCAAGCCGGCGCTGCTCCGGCGGCCAACTGCGCCACAGCCGCCAAGCGACAAGCGCCGGATATCATGGGGACGAGCGGGCCGTGCGAGTAGTAATCGTTGCCGAGCCACTCGCCGACGAGCCAGCGCAGCGTGGGATAAAAAAGCGCCAGCAGCAGCAGGCCAATCACCGCTGCGCCGCCGATACGGGCGTTACGGCTCATGATCTGAGTCGGGTCCTCGGGGCGTCGGTTGGGTTGAAACACGATGGCGAAGCGCCGAAGACCCGATCGCGAGTGTAACAAAAAGGATATCGGGCGTCAAATGGTTCGGTTTGCGTGGTAGAATCAAGGGTGCTCGAACCGGTCAATGACGAGGAGGAACCATGGCAGATGGCTGCATCTTTTGCCTCATTGCGGCGGGGCATGCGCCCGCCAGCATCGTCGCGGAGACGCCCGAGGCGGTGGCGTTCATGGACATCAACCAGCCCACGGACGGGCACGTATTGATCATCCCCCGGGAACATATCCAGGATATCTATGACATGGACGCGGACACGACGGCTGCGGTGTTTGAACTGGCCGTGGACGTGGCGAAAGCGGTGAAGCGGGCGCTGGGCTGCGATGGGCTGAACCTGCTGCAGGCCAACGAGCGGGCCGGCCAGCAGGAGGTATTTCATTTTCACGTCCACGTCATCGCGCGTTACGACGGCGACCGCGATCGCATTCGTTTCGGGTGGCAGCAGACCCGCCCGCCGCGGGCTGAGCTGGACCGGCTGGCCGAGGCGATCGGCCAGAAGATGCGGTAGCGGCTGGGCGCGCGGGTCAAGCTGGTGCTGCGGAAACACAAGCGCGAGGACGTGCGCACGTGGGTTTACGGTTTCGGGTATGTCTTGGACCGTTCGCCTCGCTCCCGAGGGAACTGAGCCCCGGCTCGGGGCCCGCGGGAGAGAGGAGTCGAGCAACCGGAGGAGGCAACAATGGAGTCTATCCCTCTCTCGCTGGCCCTCTTCGATTTCGTCCCGCCGCTGGCTTTCCTGATCGGCGCATACTACCTCGTCAAGATCAGCTTCATCTGCCGCGGCAGCCGCACCGCGCGGATGGTCATGGCGGGCACGCTGCTGGTCTTTCTGAGCGGCTTTCTCAAGGCGACCTGGAAACTCCTGTACGCGACCGGCACGGCCGACGTCCAGTGGATGAGCCAGGGCCAGTTCGTCCTCTCGGCGATTGGCTTCCTCGCCATGGCAGTCGCCGTTATCCTGATGGCGCCGCCGGCGACGCAAGCCCGAACCGGGCCCCGTCGTGCTCTCGATGGCGATGTGGAAGATTCCCTTCCTGTTCGTCATGACGGTTGCCAGCCTCGCGGCCGAGGGCATCCTCGCCTATGTCGCGTTTCAGCGCAAGGCGTGGTGGGCAGCGGCAGGCTTTGTGGTTGGCGTCCTCGGCATCCTCGCCATGGGCGCGCTGGCAGGCGGCGAGCAGACGCTTCCCATACAGTGGGTCCAAGAAGGCACCAACGCGGTGGGCCAGTTGGGGTTCATGTTCGGGAGCATCCTGCTTTACCAGGATTTCAAGCGCGTGCCGGGCGAGTGCTAAGGGCGCCTAACAAAACCCGTGTAGGCAAAGCATCCCTCATCTCGGGGATTGTTGATTTCCGGCTGCCTTCATCGGTAGGGGCGAGGCACCCGAGAGTGCCTCGCCCTTACGCGAGCGGGTTATGTTAGGCGCACTAAGTGGAAGGCTTCCGTGCAAGCCGGCGCTGTCCCTGCATCCCCGCTTCGCGTCACTGATCCTCGACCTGGCCGGCCGCATAAGCTGCGCCGGCCAGACCGCATGATCGCCGCAGAGGGATAGACTACGGCTTGGAACCCTTCGCCCGGGCCTTGACTTCGTCGCGCCAGTGGTCGACGCGCCGGCGCATGCGGCCGCGCCAGTCCTCCTTGCCGACGGGGCCCATGACCCAGTTGTAGGCATGGCGCTCGCTGCGCAAAACGCGGGACCGGCCCCCGGCAAAGAACAGGTCGATCTTCGCGATCAGGCGGTCCAGCCAGGTGCGGGTGGTTGGCTGGACCGGCAGGCCCCATTCGACCGCAGCCGCCGCCCACGTCAGTCCTGCGCCAAAGCCGACCAGTACAAGCTTGTCGCCGGGGCGCACCTTGCCCAGCGCGACGGCCTCGGTCAGCGCGATCGGGATGGAGGCAGCAGACGTGTTGCCATACCGCTCGAGGTTGACGAAGAACTTGTCCATGGGCAGGCCGAGCCGCTTGGCTGCCGACTCGATGATGCGCGTGTTTGCCTGGTGGGGGATGATCAGCTTCACGTCCGCCATCTGCCAGCCCGCTTTTTTGACGACGTTCTCCGTCGCCCGGGGCATGACGGTCGTGGCAAAACGGAACACCTCGCGGCCGTTCATCTTGACGAAATGGCCGCCGTTACTGACGGTGTCCACGCTCGCTGGGAGTATGGCTGCCGCCGGCAGGCACGATGAGGAGCTCGCCGCCCGAGCCGTCGCTGCCCAACTCGGTGGCCAGAACCCCGCACCGGTCGGTGCAGGCGCTGACGACGACGGCGCCCGCGCCGTCACCGAAGAGGACGCAAGTGTTGCGGTCGGTCCAGTCCACGATGCGCGAGAGCGTTTCCGCACCGATCACGAGCACGTTGTCGGCCATGCCGCTGATCACATAGCCCTGTGCGATGTTGAGGCCGTAGAGAAAACCGGAGCAGCCGGCGCTCAGGTCGAAGGCGCCGGCCGAGGCCGCACCGAGAGCGTCTTGGACGACGCTGGCCGTCGAGGGGAACGCGTACTCGGGGGTAACGGTGGCGACGATGATCAGGTCGAGCCGCGACGGGGGCAGGCCGGCCACCATGAGCGCGTCGCGGGCGGCCCGTGTGGCGAGCAGCGCGGTCGTTTCGCGCTCGTTCGACACAACGTGGCGCTCTTTGATTCCCGTCATGCGGGTGATCCAGTCATCGCTGGTGTCGACGACGCGTGCCAGCGCGTCGTTCGTCAGCACCTTCTCCGGGACGTAGCTGCCCCAGCCGGTGATCTGTGCGTAACGGCCGCCTCCGTTATGACGGCCGTTACCGTTTCGTAGCGTCCCGTTTTCCTCACTCATTCAACCCGCCCGAACACGACCGTCCCGTTGTGCCCGCCGAACCCAAAGGAATTCGACATGGCAACGTTGACTGTCGCGTGGCGGGCCTGGTTGGGCACGTAGTCGAGATCGCAGGCTGGATCCGGCGTCTCGAGGTTGATGGTAGGCGGCAGGATGCCGTCGCGCATGGCGAGAAGGCAGAAAGCGGCTTCGATCGCGCCTGCCGACCCCATCAGGTGGCCGGTCATGCTCTTCGTAGAGCTGACCGCCAGGC
The DNA here is from genome assembly GCA_963810095.1 of uncultured Chloroflexia bacterium. Lineage (GTDB taxonomy): Bacteria > Chloroflexota > Anaerolineae > CG2-30-64-16 > CG2-30-64-16 > JALOOB01. The sequence goes on from CAWEMM010000006.1 coordinate 1,668,423, forward strand.
GATAGGCATGTTCCCCGAATACGATCTTGATCGCGCGCGTCTCGCCCCAGTCGCCCAGGGGCGTGCTGGTCCCGTGTGCGTTGATGTAGTCCACGGCCGACGGCTCGAGCTGCGCGTCGTCCAGCGCGGCCTGCATGCACTCGGACGCGCCGATGCCATCTTCTGCGGGCGCGGTGATGTGATGCGCGTCGGCGGTGTTGCCATAGCCGATCAATTCGCCGTAGATGTGTGCGCCCCGCGCCCGGGCATGGCTTAGGCGTTCGAGCAGGAGCACGCCGGCGCCCTCTGCCATGACAAACCCATCACGATGCAAATCGAACGGCCGGCTCGCGGCCTGGGGGTTGTCGTTGCGCATGCTCAACGCCTGCATGTTCTCGAACCCGGCCAGGGCCATCGGGATGATCGCGGCTTCCGTCCCGCCCGCAATCATGACGTCGGCCCGGCCGCGGCGGATGATTTCCGCGGCTTCGCCGATCGCGTGGCTGCCCGTCGCGCAGGCGGTGGCGAGCGCCAGGTTGGGACCGCGGCAGGCCCAACATGATGCTGATCTGGGCCGTCGCGCTGTTAAGCATGAGCGCAGGGACGGCAAACGGGCTGACGCGCCGCGGGCCCCGTTCTGTCAGCGCGAGCTGGCCTTCGAGGATGCTGTGCACCCCACCAATGCCCGACCCGATGACGGCGCCCACCCTGCGCGGGTCACATGCCTGGACGTCGAGGCAGGCGTCGCCCAGCGCCTCTTTTGTCGCGGCGACTGCGAAGTGGAGGAAACGATCCATCCGCCGCGCCATTTGCTTGTCCATGTGCTGCGTAGGCTCGAAATCCTTGACCTCCGCAGCAAAGTGCACCCGGAAGATGGACGTGTCGAACTGGGTGAGCGGGCCCACACCCGACCGGCCATTCTGAATGGCCGACCATGCTGTGGGTACGTCATTGCCAACGGGGGTGACCAGTCCGAGGCCCGTAACGACCACGCGCTGGGAATCTATACGACTCAAGAGAACCTCCGAGAATCTGCGGGCTACCGGCTCATACGAGTTTTGGACGACAGGCAGAGCGCCACTCATTATAGACGAGGTTTGGACAGGACCGCACCATTGCTATTAACACGGTCGCGCGGGTAAGGACGCGCTGCGGGAATCTACGTCGCACCATTCCGAGTGCTGGCCGTAGAAGGAGATGGGGCCGTCGTGCCCGGACGGCCCTGAAGGCTGCCTGTTGCGCTAGCGCAGACTGTCGAGCACAAACTGTCCGTAGTGGGTGGGGGTCGTCATGCCCTTATCATACATGGGAGGCTCCCACTCGTCGTCGTACCAGCAGGCCACCCAGCCGATGCCGTGTTCGGCCGCGTAGGCCAGGAGCGGCGCGCCATAAGACGCTGCCTTTCCGCGCAGGTAGTCGGGTCCGGCCGCCCCGTTTTCGTCCATGAAGCCCCATTCCGTGAGCAGCACCGGGTGCAGCTGGGACAGGCGGCCGAACCAGTCGTCCCACCCGCTTTGCCGGTGGGCAGGATAGATGTGGGCGGCGTAGGCAACCTGGGCGTCTGAGAGCGGCGCATCGACAAAGCCGGACGGGTCGCGCGACCACTCCACCCCACCGACGATGACGACCTGCGACGCCCCGGTCGAGCGCACAGTCTGCACAACGTCTTCGGCGTGCCTGCGCCAGTCTGGGCCCGAAATCTGCGCGGGCTCGTTCCAAATCTCAAACAGGACGTGCGGCGCGGGCTTGAAATAGGCGGCTACCTGCTGCCAGAACGTCCGCGTCAGGTCCTGAGGTTGCTCCTTGATGTCGGGCATGTTCTCTCCCTCGCCCGTCTCGATGCTACCGATGTAGTGCCAATCAAGGATGACGTACATGCCCAGCTCGCCCGCCCAAGTCACGATTGGGTCCAGATGCCGCCAAAGATAGTCTGGGTCGTGAACCCACCGTTCGGGGTGTATGGGCACCCGGATGACGTTCGCACCCGCCGCAGCCTGCCGCTCGTAGAACGCACGGTTGAACCGCCTGTCTTCGGCCAGCCGCGCCGGATCAGGGGACATGAGCCCGCGCAGGATGACGACTTGACCGTCGGGCGTGACGAGGGAGTTGCCTTGGACGCGTAGCGGCAGCGGCGCGTTCGCAGCCGTGCCGGTCCAGGCTGGCGTATGCGTGACAGGCGGGCGAAAGCTCAGCGCGCCAAAACGTGACCCAACGATACCGATCACGACGCACGCGAGCAGAATGACAGTAAGCGCAATGGCCAGACGACGGAGGTACCGGCGCTGCATGGTTGTTCTCTCCTTGGCAGATGACCCTGCCTCATTTACGCAGATGTCCGGCGCAGGGTTGTGGCGCCATGGTAGCGTGCAGTTCTTCATGCCCCTCGTTTTCTCCTGATTGCCATTTGGACGCGTCCTATTTGCACGCCCGCATCCTTTGCCGTACCATACTCGCACACGTTGCACCCTGAGGTCATTGAATGAAAATCACGAAAGCCGTGATCACGGCGGCGAGTCCCAGCCAGCGCTCCCTGCCTCTGCAAACCCTGGTCGACCGAGACGGCGTTCAGAAGTCCGTTCTCCGCATCATCCTGGAAGAGGCGCAGCGGGCGGGCATCGACGATATTTGCGTCGTCGTCAGCCCCGGCGACGAAGCGTTGTACCGCGAGTCAGCCGGCGACGTCGCGGCCCGCTTGATGTTTGTCGCTCAGTCACAGCCGCTGGGTTACGCAGACGCGATCCTGCGCGCCCGCCCGTTCACCGGCGACGAACCCTTCTTGCACATGGTCGGGGACCATCTGTGGGTCAGCGCGACGCGCGAGGGGTGTGCACAGCAACTGGTGGCCGTCGCGGAGCGCGAGGCGTGCGCGGTCAGCGCAGTCCAGGCCTCGCGCGAGACGCTTTTGCCGTACTATGGCGCGGTGGGTGGGCGCCGGGTGCCGGGACGGCAGGACCTTTACCTCGTCGAAGAGGTGATGGAGAAGCCGACTCCGACCGAGGCCGAGCAGCGCCTACTGGTCCCGGGGCTGCGCGCCGGTCACTACCTGTGTTTCTTCGGTATGCACGTCCTTACCCCCGCGATCATGGTTGTGCTGGCCGAGTCTCTGGAACAGGAAGGCCGGGGGGGCAATCTCTCGCAGGGGTTGGCCGCGCTGGCACGGCGCGAGCGGTGCCTGGCCCTCGAACGGTCGTGGTTCCGCTACGACGTGGGCGCGCAGTACGGCCTGCTAACCGCCCAACTCGCCCTGGCCCTGTCGGGCCGCGATCGCGACCTGGTGCTCTCGCAGCTCGTGGAGCTGCTGGCCCACCGCGAGATGGCGCATTCTACGATGCGGATCGAGCGGGAGGCGGTGTGACGGGTCACCTGGTCGGGATCATTACCGCCGTAGACCGCAGCCAGCGCAACGCGTCGGTGGACGCGTGGGCGCGCGGCGCAAGCGTGGAGCAGCTGCTGGCGGAATGCGCGGATCTGGATGCTTTCCGGCGCACCAGCGGCAACCTCTACGAGCGCGTGCGGGCGCTGTTCTTCCTGTACGATCTTCATCGCTTTCACTTGCCCCAGAAGCCCGGCGTTGCGCAGCGAGGGTTTGTGCCTTTCGACGGCTATAGCTACCTGCTGACCCGCCGTTTTGAAGAGGCGATCGATGTGTTCCTGCGCGAGCAGGTGGTGCAGGGCCCCAACCAGTCTGTCTCGAGCGCGCTGGCGGCAGCCTATCACCGGCTCGCGTTCCAGACGCTGGCAGACCAGGTACGGCGCAGCGTCCGCTCGGTGCGGGGGAACCAGTGGATGTTCCGCCTCGGCCACCCGGCCGACCAGCCTTTGCGCGTGCGGCGCGAGCTGCTGACGCGGCCTGCGCCCGACGCGCCGTACCCGATCTTCCGCGAGACCACGCCCGTGCGAATGGACCTCTCGCACAGCGCCTGGAGCGACATCTTCTTCCTGGGCATGGACTTTCCTGAGGGTGCCCGGGTTTTGAACATCTCGATCGATCTCGGTGTGCGGGGGCGCGACGCGGCGCCCCGGCCGCCCGTCGAGGCGTATTTGCGGGTGATCGACGAGCCGGTGCTGCGGCTCGCCAGCGTCGATCTGGCCACACGTGCGGACATTACCAGCCTTGCGGAAGTGTTCGACTTTGCGCGCGACTACCTGGGCTTGCTGAAGGCAGCGTTGATTGCGTCGGGCCTGGTGCCGCCGGGGATGGAGGGCTCGGAGGAGCGCCTTTCCGACCTGCTCGCGCAGCTTGTCGGCCCGGGCCGCGGGCTCGAGTTGGTGAGTAACGTGAATGGGATCCCGAAAGGGTCGCGGCTTGCAGTTTCGACGAGTCTTCTCGCCTGCCTGATCGCATGCTGCATGCGAGCAACGGGGCAGGCGCGTGCGCTCACGGGGCAGCTTGCCGAGCCGGAACGGCGGCTGGTGGCGGCCCGCGCGATCCTGGGCGAGTGGCTGGCCGGGTCGGGCGGTGGTTGGCAGGATTCGGGCGGCGTTTGGCCGGGCATCAAGCTGATCTCGGGCGCGCTCGCCGGGGAGGGCGACCCGGAGTACGGGATTAGCCGCGGCCGGTTGCTGCCGGTTCACCGCATTTTCGGCGCGGACGAAGTTTCGCCGCAGACGCGGCGGAGCCTGCAGGACAGCCTGGTTCTCGTGCACGGCGGCATGGCTCAGAACGTCGGGCCGATCCTGGAGATGGTGACCGAGAAGTACTTGCTGCGATCTGAAGCCGAATGGGCCGGCCGCCAGGAAGCCTGCCGCGTCCTCGACCAGGTGGTCGATGCGCTGCGGAACGGCGACGTGCCTCGGATTGGAACGGTAACCACCCGCAACTTCACGGGTCCGATCCAGACCATCATTCCCTGGGCCAGCAACCTCTACACCGAGCGCCTCATCGCCCGCGTGCGTGCCGAATACGGCGAGCGCTTCTGGGGATTCTGGATGCTGGGCGGCATGTCGGGCGGGGGCATGGGGTTCATTTTCGATCCTGTCGTCCGGGCTGCGGCGCAGGGGCGGATGCAGCAGATCATGTCGCAGGCCAAGGCCGAGTTGGAGCCGGCTCTGCCGTTCGCCATGGACCCAGTCGTCTACGACTTTGCTATCAACGAACGCGGCACGTGGAGCACATTGTTGGGCAGCGGCGAGACGGTTGGCGGGCGGGGTGTGCCCTTGATGCCGGCCGGTTATTATGCCATGGTCGTGCCCGAGCTGGTCCGGCTCGACCGGCGGCAGCTGCCGGCCTCCCGGCGTGCGGAGCTCAACCTGTTTGCCTCGGCCGCTCGGACGGCGCCCGAGCTTGGGGGCATGGTCCAGACGCTGTTCGACCGGCTGCTGCCCTCACCCGTGCGCGGAGATGGCGGCAGCGGGGCCGGCACGCTCGAGACGCTGTTGGCAGAGCACGGCTTCGATCCCATACAGCACGAGCAGATTCGCAGCGACTTACGGGCTGGGCGGCTGGGGCTGGCGCAGAACCGGCTGCCGGCCAACAGCGACATCCGTGACGTGCATACCGGCGGGGCCGCCGGCGACGTTTTCGACGCGAGCGAAAGCCTGGACGTCCTGGCCGCGTATCGGCAGGCCGGGCTGGAAGCTCTGGCGGCCGGGGCCGTTGCCGTGGTCAGCCTGGCCGGCGGGGTCGGCACGCGCTGGACGCAGGGCGCGGGGGTGGTCAAGGCGCTGCATCCCTTCTGCCGGCTGGGCGGGCAGCACCGGTCATTCATCGAGGTGCACCTGGCAAAGAGCAGCCGGGTGGGGCGCCTGGTTGGCGCGGCCTTGCCCCACGTGGTGACGACCAGCTACCTGACCCACGATCGCATTGCGGAGTATCTGGCCCGGGAGGGCAACTACGGCTACCGCGGCCCCCTGTACCTGTCGCCTGGCCGGGCGATCGGGCTGCGCATGGTGCCTATGGCGCGGGACCTGCGCTTCGCCTGGGAAGAGATGCCGCAGCAAGTGCTGGACGAGCAGGCGCAGAAAGTACGTGAAAGCCTGCACGCGGCCCTGATCGGGTGGGCAGTGGCGACGGGTGAGGGCAGCGACTACATCGACAACCTGCCCCTGCAGTGCCTGCACCCGGTGGGCCACTGGTACGAGGTGCCGAACCTGTTCAAGAACGGCGTGCTGGCGGCGTTGCTGCGCGACCAGCCCCGGCTGCAATACTTGATGGTGCACAACATCGACGCGCTGGGCACAGACGCCGACCCGGGCGTGCTGGGTTGGGTGATGCAGGGCGGCGCGGCATTCACCGCGGAAGTGATCACACGCAGCATCGAGGATCGCGGTGGCGGGCTGGCGCGGGTGGACGGCCGGCCGCGCCTCGTCGAGGGGCTGGCGATGCCCCGTGAAGAGGACGAGTTCGGGCTCTCGTACTACAATTCGAACACCAGCTGGCTGCACATCGACAGCCTCCTTGGGGTGTTTGAGCTGACGCGGGAGATCATCCTGGCCGGGTGCGATGGCGATCCGGCCGCAGGTGACGCCATTACGGCGAGCATCCGGCGGGTGGCGGCACGCATGCCGACGTATATTACCCTTAAGGACGTGAAAAAGCGTTGGGGCCACGGGCAGGAGGACGTCTACCCGGTGGCCCAGTTCGAGAAGCTGTGGGGCGATATGACGGGGCTGGGCGAACTGACCAGCCGTTTTATCGCCGTTCCGCGCATGCGCGGCCAGAACCTGAAGGACCAGGCCCAACTGGATGGGTGGCTCCGTGACGGTTCAGCAGCCTACGTCGAGGCCCTCTGCGCATGGCGCTGAGAGGGCGTCAGGTCGATTTGTCATTGGAGGCATGAACGCAGATGTTCATACTTCTCACGGGAAAAGGCGGCTGCGGCAAGACCACGGCCTGTTGGAAGGCGCTGCCGGGCCTGCGCAGCAGCGGGGTCAAGATGGCGGGTTTTATCTCGCCCCCGCTGCTTGACGCCGGCGGCCGGAAGTCCGGCATCGAGATGCTGAACCTGGCGACGGGCGAGCATCACACCTTTGCCCGCATTGTCAGCCGCGACGAGAACCCCGACGTGGGGGTCTACCGGCTCGAGGGCGACGCGATTGACTGGGCGCGGGGGGTGCTCGCCGCCGCGCTGTTTTCGGATATCGACCTGCTCGTCATCGACGAGATCGGGCCGTTGGAGCTGCACCGGGGGGCGGCTTCGCGTTTGCGATCGAGCCGTTGGCCGACCCCGAGCGCATCCCGAACGCCATCGTCATTGTGCGCCGTGAGCTCGTCGACGAGCTGTCTGAGCGCCTGGGCCGGCCAGACATGGTGCGGGTCGAGGTGACTGAGGATGCGCGCGGCCAGACGCCCGCCCGGCTCGTCAAGCTGATTCAGGAAGCGCGGAACCGGGCCGGATGAGCGCTCGGGGGAGAGCATGAAGAAGCTGACGATTGCGGACATGTACGGCGTCGGTGCGGCAGTGGCGCTGGCAATCATGGTGATCGTGAATAACCCGGCCGTGATGCTGGGGATTTCGGCCGCCGGCATCCTGGTCGGTTTCTGGGTGCTGAGCCGGGGCGAAGTGCGCCGGGTGGCTTTCGTGGCATTTGTCGCGTTTGTCGTGGCGGGTGCGTTCGCCGTGTTCAAACTGACCGGCTGAACTGATTTATCTCAGCGAGGGACCTCCATGGCAGACAACGGAACTCGCATCCTGGCACAGGCCAATCCCGCCGTCATCGTGATCTTTGGCGCCAGCGGCGACCTGACGCAGCGCAAGCTGATCCCCGCGCTTTACACGCTTTACGCGGAGGGCCGGCTAGGCGAGCAGTTTGCGGTGGTGGGCGTGGCGCGCTCGGAGATGGGCGGGAAGAAAGCCGACGCGGGGTTCAGCGGCCACCTGCGCGACTCGGCCCTCAAGAACGCGCGCGTCGAGGATCACGCCAAATGGGAGGACTTCGCGAAGCACCTCCACTACTGCCGGGGTGAGTACGACGCGCCGGAGACCTACGAACAGCTTGGCCAGGTCCTGGCCGATCTGGATGGGGCATACGATACGGTCGGCAACCGCCTCTTCTACCTGGCGACGCCGCCACAGCTCTACCTCGGCGTGGTGGAGCAGCTGGGCAAGGCCGGGCTGGACCAGGGCAGGGGGTTCGCCCGCATTATCGTCGAGAAGCCGTTCGGCCATGACCTGGAAAGCGCGCAGGACCTCAACCAGCGCATCCACGAAGTCTTCGACGAGAGCCAGGTCTACCGCATCGATCACTACCTGGGCAAGGAGACCGTCCAGAACATTCTCGCCTTCCGGTTCGCCAATGCGATCTGGGAGCCCTTGTGGAACCGCAACTACGTGGACCACGTGCAGATCACGGCGTCGGAGACGGTGGGCGTGGAGGGCCGCGCAGGATACTTCGAGAGCGCCGGGGTGCTGCGCGACGTATTTCAGAATCACCTGCTCCAGCTGCTCACGCTGACCTGCATGGAACCACCCGCGGCCTTCAATGCGAAGTTTCTGCGCGACGAGAAGGTCAAGGTCTTACAGGCGGTGCGAAGGTTGCGGGCGGAAGATATCGCGCGGGGCACCGTGCGCGGACAGTACCGCACGTACCGCGACGAGCCGGGGGTGACGAAGGGCTCCGTTACGGCGACCTTTGGCGCGGTGTGCCTGTACGTGGACAACTGGCGCTGGCAGGGCGTGCCGTTCTTCCTCCGCTCGGGCAAGCTGCTGCCCGCGAAGGTCACGGAGATCACCGTGCAGTTCAAGGACGTGCCACATCAGCTTTTTCCGCGCGCCTCAGACGGCGGGCCGGAAGGCCGGAACGGTATGCCCCACGCGAATTTCCTGAGCCTGTGCATCCAGCCTGACGAGGGCGTGCACCTGCGTATCGAGGCCAAGGTCCCGGGCCAGGGGATGCGGATGCGGTCGGTCGAAATGGAGTTCAATTTCGGCGACGCGTTCGGCGAGGCCGCGCTGCCCGATGCGTACGAGCGCCTGCTGCTCGACGCGCTGGCGGGCGACGCGTCCTCTTCGCCCGTTCCGACGAGATCGAGCAAAGCTGGCAGATCATCGACCCGATTGCTGCGGCCTGGGAGCAAGGCACCGCACCGGTCGCGGGTGAGTGGCAGGCGATTACCGCGCCCGCCCTCGAATTCTATGAGCAGGGCACCTGGGGACCGTTGAGCGCGGACCAACTGCTGGCCGCGCGGCGGGCGCCACTGGCGTCTCGGTTGCTATCATGAGCAGCCACCCGAGGACCCCAAGCCGAAGCGAGGAAGCTCGTGACGCACGCAGTCTTGCCGTCGGCCCAGGCCGTGGCTCGCGAGGCGGCCGAACGAGTATTAGCCTCGGCTCAAGACGCGATCGGGGCGCGCGGGCATTTCAGCATCGCACTCGCGGGTGGATCGACCCCCGCCCTGCTGTACGAACTGTTGGCGTCGCCCGAGTATCGTTCACGGCTGGATTGGACGCGGACGTCGGTGTATTTCGGCGACGAGCGCTGCGTGCCGCCTGACCATGAGTGGAGCAATTACGCGCTGGCGCGGCGAACGCTGCTCGACCGGGTGCCACTTGCGGCCGCCAACGTTCACCGCATTGCAGGGCGAGTTGCCGCCTGGCGAAGCCGGCGCGGCCTATCAGGCCACCCTCGAAACAACGATGGCCTGCGACGCCGGTCAACCGCCGCGGTTCGACCTCATCCTGTTGGGCATGGGTGACGACGGCCACACGGCGTCGCTTTTTCCCGGAATGCCCGCGCTAGGCGAGCGGGCGGCTTGGGTCGCTGACACGGCTGTGCCGGCATACGTGCAGCCGCAGGTGTCACGCGTGACGCTGACCCTGCCTGTCCTGAACGCCGCACGGGAAGTTCTCTTCATCGTAACGGGCCGGGGCAAGGCCGAGGCGGTGCAGAAGGTGTTCGTAGGGGCAGAGCGGCAGGGCGCCCCCTTGCTGCCCGCGGCGCAAGTCCGCCCGTACGATGGCGTTTTGGCCTGGCTGCTTGACGAGCCGGCCGCGTCTTTGATGAAGGAGTAGCCCGTGGGCAAGCGTGGTGAGGGGTGGGTTGCGCTTCAGATGATCCTCTTTGTCATCATCCTGGTCGTACCGCGCATTCCCCCGGTTACCTTTCCCGTGTGGCTGCGAGGGGCTCGGCCTCGTGTTGCTTGCGGCCGGCGGGGCGGTTGGCACGTGGGGCATCCTGGCGTTGGGGAAGAACCTCACCGCCGTGCCCAAGCCCATCGAGGGGGGTGTGTTGGTGACGAGCGGGCCCTACGCGTTTGTGCGCCACCCAATCTACACTGGCTTGATCCTTGGCACACTCGGCTGGGCGCTCTTTCGAGCGAACGTGCTTGGCGTGGGCCTTGCCCTCGTGCTCTTCATCTTCTTTGACTTGAAGTCTCGCCAAGAGGAGCGCTGGCTGGCCGAGGCGTACCCGGGGTATGACGCATACCGGCACCGGGTGCGGAAACTGATCCCCTGGATCTACTGAGACAATAAAGAGACCCGGTTTCGATCAGAAACCGGGTCTCTTGTATCCCCGATTTACAGCCAGCCTTGCCGGCGGGCGAACTGCGGACAGGTAGGGGACCTCCACCCGTTTCCCGTTGTACGCCTGGAGCGCATAATAGAGCGCCAGGGCGTGCGGCACGAAGAAGATGACCCACAGGCACGCCGCCCCACACCCGAGCGTCACGATGGTGAGGACCGTGAAGACCACTGCCGCCACGATCTCGTACACGAGGGCCGCGACGTAGAACAACAGCGACGTGACCGCGTGATGGCGCTGGAAGGGCCGGTTCTTCGTGTTCTCCGAGAAGAGCTGGATGAGCGACACGATCGGGATCTGCAGAATCGCCATCGACAGCCACGCCAGCATGGACAGCAGGCGGTCGTCGTCCGTCCCTTCGGGGACAAAGGCCGCGCCGCTCTTTGGGCTGGCGCCCGGCGCCTGGTAACCTGCAGCGGGTAACGCTGCCGCAGGGCCGGCAGGACCCGGCTCGAAGGCGGGCAGCTCGCCGGCGGGCTCGCTTGTCTCCGCCGGTGTGACCGGGTTGGGTGCAGCATAGGCCGGCGGGATAAGCTCGTCCTGCAGGTCGCGCAGGTCGCGCGTCACGGAGTCTGCCGTGTCTCCGAGCTCTGCCCCGAGTCGTTCGTCCGGGTGTTCAGACGGCCCCGGCGCGTCTTCCATCGGCCCTGAACCCCCGCTCATTCCCGGCGTGGATTCAGGCGGTAAATCCTTGCGTTCTTCGTCAGACATCATGTCCTCCCTCGATCTACGATGCTTTACGCACTTGCCCGAGCAGAAGTTTCGTGGATGACCCCTTCGTGGGCGCGTCCGTCTTGGCGGATCGCGGCGCAACTCGTTGACAGGGGCTGCGTATAGTGTTGTGAGAGCGCCAGTATGGGCGCAACTAACCACGGAGGAGTCATCATGAAAGATAATCGCACAGGTGCACTGGCGGTCGGCGCACTCCTGGTGGCCTTGGGCATCTTGTTTTTGCTGCAGAACTTCGGCATCTTCGGAAGCGTGGCCAACCTGATTTGGCTCGTGCTGTTCGGCGGGGGCGGTCTCGCCTTCCTGTATGTGTTTGCAACGAACCAGCAGCAGTGGTGGGCAGTCATCCCGGGCTTCGTTCTGTTGGGGCTGGCCGTTCTGATCGGTTTCGGCGACAAGCTCGGCGACTGGGGCCCCGCTTTGTTCCTGGGCAGCATCGGCCTGGCCTTCTGGGTCATCTTCGTGGTACGCCGGGATTTTTGGTGGGCAATAATCCCCGCGGGCACGCTGAGCACACTCGCTCTTGTCGCCATACTGGCCGATCGCCTGCAAGGTGAAGTGGTGGGCGGCCTGTTGTTCCTGGGCCTGGCCGCAACCTTCGGCCTGGTCTACGTCCTCACCGGTCATGAGTCTCGGCAGCGCTGGGCGATCATCCCCGCCGGCATCCTCGGGGTGTTGGGCTTGCTGCTGACCCTGTCGATGGGCGGCCTGGTCAACTACATCTGGGCGCTGGCGCTGATCGGCGCGGGCGTCTTTCTCTTGAGCCGGACGGGGATCTTCCAGCGCTAGGTTTTCCGGGCAGGGCGCGTGTTTTCCGGGCAAGAGGAGGGTATGCCCTCCTCTTGCCACACAAGACGAGATCGCATCTGAGGTTATGGGGGAAATATGAACGAGCGAAGGCATTACCGGGGCGGTTTTGTGTGGCCCATCATCCTGATCGGCGCGGGCATCGTGTTCCTGCTGAACACGCAGGGGTTGGTCGGCTGGAACGTGTGGGATACGCTGTTACGCTTGTGGCCGCTGCTGCTGATCGCAGTGGGCATCGATATCCTGGTCGGCCGGCGGTTTCCGCTCGGGTCGGCGCTGCTTGCCCTGGTGTTGGTTGTGGTCCTGGTCTTAGCCGTGCAGGGCGCAATTCCCACCACCGTAAACGCAGGCGCGTTGACAGTGGAGCAGACGCAGACGATCAGCGAGGATCTGAAAGGCAACACGAAGGCGGCGGTCGAGATTGGTTTCGGGGCGGGCAACCTGAACATCGCCGCACTCGCCGAGGGCAGCCCTCAACTGGTCGAGGGCACGGTCGACCTCAGTCGCGACGAGCGGATCGACCGGAGCTACAGCGCCAACAACGGCACGGCGAAGTATGTCCTGAAGAGCCGCGGCTCATTTAGCATGGGTCCCGAGATACTGGGCGAGTCCCAGAAGAAGTGGGCGCTGGCCCTGAGCCGGGATGTCCCCCTCGAGCTCAAGGTCAGCACGGGCGCCAGCAAGTCGATGCTCGACCTGACGGGCCTGGACCTGCGGCGGCTGGACATCGACGCCGGCGTGGGGCAGGTCACGATTAAGCTGCCCGCCAGCGGACAATACCCGGTTACGGTCGATGGCGGCGTCGGCCAGGTGGTGATCATGATCCCACAGGGCGTGGCAGCCCGGGTGGAGGCGAAGGACGGCCTGGGCGGGGTGACCACCGAGGGCAACTTCCGTCAGACGGGCCATACTTATACGACCGGCAATTATGCTTCAGGCACAGACCGGGTGGACATACAGGTGAAGAACGGGGTGGGACAGGTTGTATTGAAGTCGTTGAGTGAGTAGGTCCAGCCACATCGGTTAAGACAGACACGGGATGCGGGGCAGGGCCCCCATCCCGTGTCTGTCTTAACCGACTCCTCCGCGCTCGGGAATTGCGCTGCCAGAACTCGCCTCCTCTTTATGCTACAAAAGTCACACAGGAGGCATCCATATGAATTTCGAGATGTGGGGGCAGGCGCTCCGCATTATCCCGCGCCTGAGCAAGCCGGAGTGGGACCGGCTCGATGTGGTTTCCAAGTGGCTGATCGCGACGCGGGCGGCCGTGTTGATCATGACTTTTATTTCGGCCGCGATTGCGGGCATCTTCGCCTTCCGCAGCGGCGAATTCCAGTTGGTGCCGTGGCTGCTGCTGGTCATTGGCCTCGTCCTGGCTCATGCCACCAACAATCTGCTGAATGACCTGACGGACTACCGGCGGGGGGTCGACAAGGACAACTATTTCCGGACGCAGTACGGCGCGCAGCCGCTGGAGCAAGGGCTGTGGACGCAGCGTGACCTGCTGCGCTATGCTGCGGTGACCGGCCTGGTGGCGGTGGCGACGGGCGTGTTCTTCGTGGTCACGCGCGGCTGGCCCGCGGTGATCCTGCTGGCGCTGGGCGCGTTATTCGTTCTCTTCTACACCTGGCCGCTGAAGTACGTAGGGCTGGGCGAGCTGGCAGTCATTATCGTCTGGGGTCCCCTGATGGTGGCGGGCGGCTACTTTGTCATCACCGGGCACTGGAACTGGAACGTGGTCCTCGCCAGCATCCCCTATGCGCTGGGGCCGACGACCGTGATCTTCGGCAAGCACATCGACAAGTACGCGCCCGACAAGGCGAAGGGGATCCACACGCTGCCGGTCATCATCGGCGAGCATGCGGCGCGTAACGTGGCGAAGGGCATGTTCATCCTGCAGTACGCGCTGGTGATCTACCTGGTCGCGACGGGCTTTTTCACGCCGGTGATGCTGCTGGTGCTGCTGGCAGCCGTTAACCTGCCGCGGGTGTGGCAGGTGTACAGCAAGCCCTATCCCAGCGAACGCCCGGCCGATTTTCCGGAAGAGGCCTGGCCGACGTACTTCGCAGCCACGTCTTTCTTCCACAACCGGACCTACGGCCTCATCTTCATCGTGGCCCTGCTGATCGATTCGGTTCTGAAGGTAACGGGCGTGTTCTAGCCGGGATACTGCTCTGGCGCGGGGCATGGGGCGCGGGACCGCCCGCCAGCGGCGGGCGGTCCCGCGCCCCATGCTGCCGAGGGCTCAAACAACAATCTTCTGGAACAGTGCCTCGAGTTGGTCCGCGTGGGCGCCCAGGCGTGTCGGGCGGGCGCACGCCGGCGCGCAGCGCCGCCAACTCGGCCGGCGAGTCGAGCAGCGCCTGGAGCGCAGCACGCCACGCTTGCACGTCGCCAGGGGGCAGCAGACGGCCGTCGACGCCGTCCCGGACGCGGTCGGCCAGCGGCCCAAGTCGAGAGGCCAGCACAGGCGCGCCGGCAATGAACGCCTCTGAGACGATGAACGAGTAGGTCTCGTACCACAGGGCCGGCACCGCGACTACGTCCGCTTGCGCCAGCGCCTGCCACACCTGGTCGCGATCCAGCCGGCCCAGGAAGCGGACGTTCGCTCCCGCCAGTCGTCGTAGTTCCCGGCTGTAACCTGGGTCTGCAGTCTCATCCCCCGCAATCCATAGCTCGGCTTCACCCCTCAGCCCGGCAAACGCCTCGATCAGGACGTGCACGCCTTTCTGCTTCGCCAGCCCCCCGATATAGGCGACGCGGAACGGCCCGTCATGATGCTGCCGCGGCAGGGGCGCCGGGTAGGCCAGCGCGGGGGCGAGCACCTCGACATTGCGCGCGGGAAACCCGTGCCCCACGTACCAGCGCCGCACGAACTCGGTGGGCGCGATCAGGCGGGCGGCGCCTTCGATGACCGGTTGCAGCGACTCGTTGCGCCGGGCCATTACCGGCGCAACGAGTGGGAGCGCAGGCAGCAGGTTGGGATGGCCCGCCCGGGCAATGGCACAGTGCGCACAGTTGAAAAAGGTCGTCGACGGCCCGCCACAGATCTCCCCGCTGTAGTTTGTCAGCAGCTGTGCGTTGGCGCAGCGCCACCAGAAGTCCCACAGCGTAATCACATACGGCACGCCGGCCTCGTGGATTGTCCGGACGACCACGCTTGGCAAGCCCATCATGTGTTGGATGTGGACGATGTCGGGGGCAAAGCGCTCGAAGGTGCGGGTAAACTCGGCCCGGAGCCCGCTGTCCCGATACAGCGCCAGGAAGCGCCGCAGGGGCGTGACAGGACCCACATGCGCGCGCCAGACCGTCACCCGGTCGTCCTGCCGGCTGCTGACCCCCGCCGGACCCCCGTCGGAAGGGTAGAACACCCCCACCTCGTGCCCGCGCGCCGCCAGCTCGTGGGCGATTGCCTGCGTGTAGAGCTCCGTTCCGCCGACCCGCTCGGGCAGATACTGGTGAACGAGGTTTAGGATCCGCATGGCATTACGGCTTCCGGGCGGCCAGGCGAGTGTAGAGCGCCTCTATCTTGGGGAACTTGCGCGCCCACGTGTGTTGGGCATAGACCTTCGCTCGGCCGGCCTCGCCCAGCGCTTCCCGGCGCTCAGGGCTATCCAGCAACCGGCGCAGCGCGGCTGTCAGTGCCGGCATGTCGCCAAATGGCACCAGCATCCCGTCCTGTCCGTCCGTGATGACGTCGGTCACGCCCCACGTGCCGCGCCCCGATGACCGGCTTGCCGTACAGCCAGGCCTCCAGGTACACGATCCCGAACGAGTCGGTGCGGCTGGGCATGGCGAAAATGTCTGCGGCGGCCAGCAGATCGCGCTTCTCCGCATCAGACACGGGGCCCAGCAGGCGTATCCGTTCACGGTCGGCGGGGGGAGAGCGGCGAGGTACTGGACGAACGGCTCGAGCGGCGCGCCGGCCAGGACCAGTTCCACTGCGACGCCGGCTTGCCACAGCCCACGCACCGCCTCGACGACGTGGACCGTCCCCTTGTCGTACATGAGGGTCGAGAGCGAAGCGATAATGGGGGCGCTCAATCCATTGCGCGCCCGCCAGGCCGCACCGTCGCCACCCAGCACCTCCGCCGGGTCGATGCCCGGCCCCGCGACTGCGATCTTTTCCTCGGGGATCCCTTGCCCTCTGTAGAACTCGCGCTCGCTCGCGGTCATCGCGACGACTGCGTCGCTGCCACGGACCAAGGCCACCTGGTGACGCATCGTATAGAAGCGGCTCAGCGCGTCTTCGCCCGGCCGCGTGCCCGCGCCGAGATGGGTGAGTGGGTAACAAACAAAGGGCAGCTTGCGGCGGCGCGCCAACTGGAGGCCGGCCAGGATGAGGGGTTCGAAGCAGATGGTGGACGCGGCCACCAGGTCGAACTCGGTCTCGTCCGTGGCCAGCCAGCGCCACAGATCGGGCACCCACGGGGTGAAGCGGGAGAGGGCGTTGAGCCAGGCAACAGGCGCGACGTTGCCGGCTGACAAGAGCCAGATCAGCCGGCGCACGGCAGGATAGGAGAGTTGCGGAAATGGCAGGTGGCGCACCGGGAAGCGTCGGATGCTGACGCCGCGATGCGTCGACCGTGGGTCAGCGATCCGGCGGCGCGCCCGATTCCAGAACAACTCGATGTCGAGCGCATCGGTCGTTGCAACCGTTACTGCATGTCCGTTTGCGACCAGTTGCTCGGATATGTGGGCGAGGTAACTCTCGGCGCCGCCGATGGCCGGCCAGTAGCGCTGGCTTAGGTGAAGAACACGCACTACCGCATTATCATCGGAACCAGCGACTTGTAAAGGTTTGCGGCCACTTTCAGCCGGACTGTTGCGGTCGTCTGGGGGTAGGCGCCCGAGGAATCCTCAATCTCGATCTCGGCCGTGTAGTTGCCCGGCGCGAGGCCCGAAGGTTGGATGCTCAGGCCCAGGGTGCCCGGCGTCTTGCCACTCGCCGTCTCCACTTTCGCCCAGCCCGCATTTGAGACGGCTCGCCAACTGACCGTGACCTGGTCGGTCGTGGCGACGCTCAGTTGAATCGTCTTGGATTGTTTTTGCGTCGTGAGGACCGTCACTTCACCGGGTGAGGCAAGAAGCATCCGGGGCGCCCGGCTGTCGGCCACCGCAAGCGCAATGGCCGCATCTTGGCCAGGCCAGGTGGGCGTCAGATTCTTGGCGGGTGCAGGCGCCGCGCCGCCGGTGTGGATGCCGCCTTCCTTATCGAGAACATAGAAGCCGCGTCCGTCGGCCGTGATCACGAGGTCGCGGGCCCAGTCCTCGTTCATGTGCAGGGGGTAGTTGGCTGAAAGGGCGGGCGCGCCGCCAAAAGGCCATACCCGGCCATAGCTGTCCAGCACGTACGCACCCGAGCCGCCCGGCGCCAGCCGGATCTTACGGGCGATATCGCCCTCGAAGCGTGGATTGCCCTGCAGCCCCGCCGCCGTCCCGCCCGTCAGGATGCTCCCGTCGCTCAACAATACGTAAACGCCCTTCCCGTTTTTGGTGAGGACGCCGCTGCGCGCCCTCGGTGCGCCCTGAACGGGGGGCGGCGGGCTGATGTCGAGGGCGCCGGCGCTGTGGACGAGGCGAGCATAACGGTCGAGGATATAGTAGTACGAGCTGTCGTCTTCCCGCATGAGCAGCTCGACCGCGTCGGGGACGAAGCCGTGCCCGCCCGGCGCCGGTGCCGTTCCGCCCTGCCAGACGCCGCCCTGGTAGTCGAGCAACTCGTACCCACGCTTGTCGGAGGTCAACCCCAGGTCCTTGACCTCCGCCCAGTTCCAGTAATTACTCGGCGCGCTGAGTGGTGCGGCCAGGCCACCCGCATACACGCCACCCTGCGAACCGCCCCCGACGCGGCTCAGGACGTAATAGGCGATCTCGGAACTCGCCTTCACCTCGCGCCATGCGCTGCCGCCGAACAAGCGTCCCGACCCATCTGCCATGCGCCACGAACTCATCCTGTAACCGGATTCGCCTTCGTTTTCCATTGCGAAGTTGAAAGTCTTGCGTTGTCCTGGGGCAATGGCGTCGCTGCTGCTCAGCGCCACCCGTCTTCCGGGCGCCAGCGAGTTGTCGGCCGCAGCCTGAAGATGGACCCCCGAGGCTGCGGTCCAGGTTTGCGTGCCCGTGTTCTCGAAGGTGACCTGGACGGCCCGAGACTCGCCGTCTGCCAGGACGGCGGGCATGTTCTGGCTCACGAGCCGCGCGCCAAACGCCTTTTTTGGCTCGTAGGTGGCCTCATGGAGGGCGTTGCGTCGGTACATGGGCCAGGGCGAGGAAGGCGTCACGTCCTTGATTTCCCAGGCGTAGATCAGCCCACTGCCCACTACTTTCGCGTTCGCGTCGTACTGGGCGCCGGCCCGCACGACCTCGGCGCGGCCGTCTCCGTCGAGGTCGGCCACGACGGGCGTCGTGCCCAGGCACCATGCATTGAACATGTACATGCTCGGTTTGCCCGATGCACTGGTGTTACCGACATGGGTGAGGAGCGTCCCGTTGTTATCGATCACGACCGTGTCGCAATAGGTGTTGATGAAGACTTCGAGTTGGGGGTCTTTGTCGAAGTTGGCGAGCACGGGCGACGAGTGGTGAAGCGGGCCCTGATTACCGAAGTTGTCTTGGACGAGCGTGGGCCATCCCGCGACGCGCTGGCCGTTGGCGTGGAACGCGTAGACCTTCCCGTCGTTGGCGGTCGCAACGACCTCGGGGTCGCCGTCACCGTCGAGATCGCCAATGGACGGTGCGCCCATCGTGTAACCGCCCGTGGCGGCCGGCCAGCCCGGGAGGGGGTTGCCGTTGCCGTCCCAGGCATAGACCGCCATGCCCTTGCCACTGTAGAAATTGCCGGTGCCGGTGACGATGTCAAGGCGGCCGTCGCCGTTGAGATCGGCCACCGCCGGCGACGAATAGATGGTCTGGTCGATCTGTTTCGGGAAGTTGGGCTGTTCGGAGCCATCGCCTCGCAGCACATCGAGCCGGCCGAGGTCGTTCCCGATGATCACTTCGGGCCGGCCGTCGTCGTCGAGATCTGCAACCGCAGGCGAAGACCATACCGTATCGTACACAAATCTCGGCCAGCCGGTGACCAACTGGCCGTCGTGGTGCCACGCGTAGTAACGCATGTCCCAGCCGCCAACCACAATTTCCAGGTCGCCGTCGCCGTCCAGGTCGGCGAGCGCCGGGCTGCTGTAGAACCCCTCCAGCCAGCCGTCCGGTCCGCCCATGGCCGGGCCGATCTGATCGCTGCCCAGCTGCGGCCAGCCAGATCGCAGCTTGCCGTCGTGGCTGAGGACGACCATGCCTCCGTTGTAGCCGGTCACGTCGGTAGGAGCTCCGACGCTCACCACGACGTCTAGCCAGCCGTCATTGTCGAGATCGCCCACGGCCGGCGCCGAATCGATGCGGCTTTTGCCTGGCCTGGGCGCGCGCGTGTTGATCGGCCCGGTCGTGTCGAACGTCCACATGATGGAACCGTCGGCGCGCACCGCGTAGACTTTTCCGTCGATCCCACCGACGATAATCTCGCGCTTGCCGTCGTTATCCAGGTCGGCGATGACAGGAGACGCATATTCGACGGCTGCGCCGGGCAAGACGCGTCCTTTTTCGAATCCGGGCTGACTTGACACGGGGCTAAAGGGCTGCGCATGCGTGAGCGGCGTCGAGGCGAGCACAAACGCCACGCTGAGAAGGCTCGTCAGCAAAAGCCGCAGGCGCCCGCGCGGAAAGGGCAGGTGGGTGCGAGCTAGCATTATTGTTTCTCCGTAATACGCCCGGGCGCCAGTGGATCCGAGGAACCCCAAACGGATACTGGCTGCACCGGGGGGAAGAGAGAAAGAGAAGAAAATGCGTAATTAGTTTAACGCACGGTAGTGGAAAATACCAATTGCGGCCGGGGCCAGTTCTTTATGAGCAGCAAATTCTGGCAGATGCGATCAAGCTTGCGGGAGAACACGCACCGGGAAGGTCGCGGTTGCCGAGCCGCGATGTTCGAACCAGACGACTGCCTCGTCGACCATGTCCAGTTTGACCTGATAGAGCCCCGGCTCCTGCGGCGCGGTCAGTTGGATGCTGACAGGCTGCATGGCGCCCGGGGCCACCGGGCCAGACAGGTAACCTCGACCGTAGTCGTATATCAGGGCAAGGCCATCTTCTCCAAGGAGTTTTGCGCCCAGAGCCACGTGCCCTCCCCACTCGCGCGGCTGGTTGAGCCAGAGTGTGTCGCCGAGATTAGTGACTTCTGTCGAGACTGTGAAGGACTGACCGGCAACCAGGCTCGTAGGCGGCGTCAACACCCGAATGCCCGCATTCAGAATGCTGGGGCGGCGGCTGTCCGGCAGGCGGGTCTCTTTCTCTGCAATGACTAACGGATGAATGTGCACGGAGTTACGAAGTAGGAGCCAGCTTTGGAGCGGAAGGATGGCATTGTCGGGCACAGCCTCAGCGGAAAACAAGGCGCGCATTTTCTCGCGCACGGTGCGGACGGGGATGCGTTCTGCGCCTTTGCGCAGCAGTTGCTTCGCCAGGGCCTTGCCCTGGCTGGCAACGGGTTGGAAGGGACCATCGAGCGAACTGACGCGCCGCCACGTATTCAAGTCGTAGTTGGGAGGCGGGTACAGGTAGGGTTGCACCGAAACGTGGGCAAATCCTGCCTTGACGCATGCCTCCAGCAATTCGTCGACGACGATATCGCGTTCCATGACGCCCAACTCGGCCATTTCCGCCCGGGATTGGGGGTGGTTGGAATGGCCCGCGCCCGGTTCTGAAAAGACAACCCGGCCGTCCGGCTTCAGCACCCGGTGCACCTCGGCCAACACCCCCGGGATGTTCTCGGCATGGTGCAGCGCGGAAAGGCAGATCGCGCTGTCGACCGTGTGGTCGGCAAAGGGCAGCCGTTCGAAATCGCCGGCCGCTTGTTTTGCTTCGGGCCCCAGCCGCTGCCGCCCGATCCGGAGCATATCGTGCGCGTAATCGAGCGAGATCGTATCGACCAGCAGCCGGTTCAGCCACTCGGACACCCAGCACGACCCGGCGCCCAACTCGAGCACCAGGTCGCCGGGGGCCGGGTCGAGCGCATGCACCGCCATGGTGAAGTTAAAAATCTCGCCGAGCGATAGCCGCAGGTTCGTCATACCCCGGCCGGCGAAGGGCACATTGAGCAGCCATGTGCCTTCCGCTGCGCCCGAGTTGGACGTGCTCTTGCGCTGCACCGCCTCGGCCTCGCGCGCCTTATCGTGCTGGATGACTTTCAAGCTATCTGATGTCATTCCGTCTCACTCGCTGCACTGGAGCGGGGCTCGATGGAGAACGAGCGCGATACCCGCAGACCCCCGTGGCCCTCATAATGTACCTCGACGGCAAGGTCTTCGCCTGCCGAGCAGCTGAACGGGACTACAAAACGCGTTTGATCTTGGAGGTCGCGTCCGTGCACTACTTCGACTCCATGGATCCACTGTTCCTCGTGAGACCGCACTTCGAGCCGTGCGACTTCGGACCACGGGTCTTCAGGGTTTTCGCCGGTATGCAACTCGAACACGGCAAGATACGCGCCTGGGCGGAGTCCCTGGACTGCAGTGGCGCCCAGCAGTCCAGGAGGGGCCAGCCGAGCGGCACAGATATCTTGCTCATCACCGGCCGCTGCGACCCCAGCGAGCAGCGCCGTTCGCGCGCTGCTTGCTGGCGCCGGCGCGGCGCCTGCAAGGTCCCAGGCCGGCTTCTCGAAGACATAGCTGTTCCACAGGCCCTGTGCTAACAGCGGCTCGGCCTTGTTCATGCGCCGCTCGATGTCGCCCCTGCGGATGAAGCCTTGCCGGGTGAAGATCCTTGTCCACCAGCGGTAGGAGGCCGCGATAAGGTGCCCGTGGATCGGCCGCCCGCGATCGTCAAGCTGCAGGTCCTCAATGGGTGCGGGATCGGGAAAGTCGCGGTTCGCCAGGTAGCGCGGTAAAGCCGCCTCCTGGATTTTGCCCTGCGGCCAGCCATTCGGGGGGCCGAAGTCGTTGGGGCCCAGGGAAGGCGTGGTGATCCAGGCCTTTCCGGCAGAAACGCGATAGATCTCCGCAACTGTGCGCAGCGCATTCTCCTCCGTCAGGTGCTCCAGCGTCTCGTTGCACACGACCAGGTCGAAGGCGCAGGCGGGCTTGTCGATGTCCGTGCAACTCCCTACTGCAACGTAGGGCCGGACCGCGGGCGGAGCCGCGTTGATGGCATAGGAACTGACGTCCAGGCCCCACGCGTCGATCTTGGTGCGGCGCAAGGCATCCACCAGGAAGCCTTTCGCGCACCCGAGATCCAAGACGCGACTAGGTGCAAAGTACCTGGTCACGATATTTACGGCCGCTGCGATGGCGGGGTCGGAGGCCGAGTAACCGGCGTAGCCGCTCTTGGCGCCTTGTTCCTTCTCTCCGTCGTAGTATTCGCGGCCGTAGAACTGCGCCGATTGCGTCTCGGCGATGCGGGGTGCCAGATCCGTGGGCCGATCCGGCCCGTCATTCCCTTCGCCCGGGTCGAAACCCAGCCGCCTCACCAGCACTCCGAGGTCGCGGTTATCCTCGCTCGTGCCCAGCTGCTTGGGGTTGAACGTAGGCGTAACCGACAGGATGGCCTCGACCTCGCCGGTCAGCCCTTCGGGCGTCTCAAATACGACTTCGCGCCACTCGTTCCCCTTGACCTGCTGCGATACGGACACGCCGCCGGTTTCGAGCGTCAGCGTAACCTCGGCGGAGGTCGGGTGCATCACACTTGCCTCAACCACAAAACGGTTCGTGCGGGCCGGCGCGCGCAGGTAGGCGACGGCGCAGCCGGAGGTCCACCGGGCGGGGTAGGGCAACCTCTCCAGGGGGTGCCACCCTTTCCCGATCTGTACGACGTCGTTCTCGCCCATGACGATATCGGGCCGCCGCACGTGACGGAGGCTCGCCATGCTCCGATAGAGCCAGCCGGGATAGTAATAGATCGGGCGTCCGCTGGCCCGTGCGACCAGGAACAGGTTGTCGCGCCAGTGCTGCCGGACGCCTTTCAGGATGCGCGTCAGACCGTGGGCGGGGTAGATGTCGGCGATTTTGATCTGCTCGAGCTTGAAACCGCACCCTTCCACGATTTCGATGAGCTCGCGCGGCGTGTACTCACGATTGTGTCTGCCGTAGACGCCGTAGCCCGAATACTGGTCGTACACGTTCCGGTTCGCGCCCAGCCGCCAGAGGTTCTGAAAGGCCAGCACGTTCGGCGTCGTCAGCACGAGCGCGCCCCCCGGCTTCAGCACGCGCTGGCATTCGCACAGGTAGGCCGTGGGGTCGAGGGTCAGGTGTTCGAAGATTTCGCAGTTCAGCACGACGTCGAAAGCATGATCTGGGTAGGGGAACTCGTCGATCTCGCCGTTGAAATGGTCGTACTCGAACTCGTGCGTTTCGTCGTACTTTTCGCTGCTGACGACTTGCTTGCCCCGGCCGTTCGCCGGTCCCGCGGCGCCGAAGTAATTGGCGAGGGTGATGTCATACGACCTAAAACGCTTCATCAGCAAGGTCAGGAAGTACGGATTGCCGCCCAGTTCGAGCAGTTTCTGGCCGGGACGGTCTGTTCGTGGGATCATCGACAGCGTGATGAGGAAGCGCTCCAGGGCCAGCCCGATGTAGCTTTGCCCCTCTGCCTCGTTCCCCACGAACAGGTCGAAACTCGCCAGGTAATCGCGAATCGCAGCCGTATCCCGTTCTCCAAACTGGGCACCATTCATGCTTGTACTGTCTCCATCTTGTCACCGTGAAGAATGACATGGTCGACGAGGCGCCTGTAGCGCTCGGCCATGCTGTCTTGATTGTAGTTCTGCCCGACGTAGGCCCGGCCATTTTGGCCCAGCCGGCGGCGCCACTCCTGCGAGCCAGACAGCAGCACCCGCAGCGCCTCCACAAATTCGGCGCCACCTTCGTAGTATAACCCCGCACTGCTCCGCTGTACATGGCCCTTCAGGACATCGCTCTGCCCGTTGACGAGCACCGGCGCGCCGGCGGCCATGGCCTCCAACGTGACTATTGAGAAACTCTCGAAGGGAGAAGGATTAATGACCACCGTCGCGGCTGCCATCGCGGCCGCCTTGTCCTCTTCCGATACGTGGCCCAGGTAGCGAATGTGGCGGCCCTGCGGGATGGTCATCTGCCGGCTGCCGATCAGCACCAAGGGGAGGTCGTGACGCAGGTATTTCCGGCTCAGCGCATAATACTCGAACAGCTCGCCGCAGCCTTTCGTCGGATCGATCCGCCCCGCGTAGAGCAGGAAGGGGCCGCGGATGCCGTGCCTGCGCCGGAACGCAGCCTCGCTGCCGGTCGTCGCCACGGTGACCGGCATGCCCAGCGTGGCGCAGTACGCGCGGCCGACTCCGAACGTCTCCGTGACGAAGCGCCGCTCTTCCGGCGTCAGGAATGCGAATGTGCCGATTCGCCGGAACATGGAGCGGAAGGCCGGGATGAAGATGACCGCTTCGTCGTGGGCCGTGGGCGCCAGGATCGTTTTGGCGCTCGGCACGACCTGCGAGCCAAAATAGGTGGGCGCGTACAGATAGGTGATGAAGAAGACGGCGCTGTACTTCTCATGCTGCGTAGCGAGGTACTGTAGCATGGGCGTCGAGTACGGTCCCTGCTCCCGGATAAACTGCTCCTGCTCGTCGGGCGTGCCGCGGCCGACCAGCGCGCGGATCGCACTCTTGTGCCGCTGGTAGGCCGACAGGGGCAACCCGCCAAGCATCCGGTTGAACAAGACGTGGAAGCTCTCATCACGCTCGAAGTCGACCGGGAAGCGATGGACCAACGCGCCGTCGACCGTGCTGGTCCCTTCGGGGTACTCGTTGCGCCAGGTAAAGTAGTCCTTTGCGCAGGTGGTAATGATTTCGACGGGTCTGGCCGGCTGCAGCATCTGGGCGATGGTCCGCGCCAACGATTCCGCACCGCCGATGAGGTCCACGCCGTATCGCTGCACGACCAGCGCCACGGGCCGGGGGTCGTTCATAGCGCCCCCAAACGGGCGAGCGTCTCTCGCAGTACGTTTTTGTTTGACTCGGCCGCAATTTCGGCCAGCCGTCTGCGTTGGCGCTCGACGAGCCGTGTGCGCAAATCGCAGTCCGCCGCCATCAGCGCCACCGTCTCGGCCACCTCGGGCAGGCTCCACCGAGATACCAACACTCCGGCGCCGCCCAGTGTTTCGGGCGTCGCTGCCTCGGCAAGGGCCAGGATGGGCAGGTCGAACTGCATACTTTCAATGTAGGGCACGCCGAAGCCCTCGTGCCGGCTGGCCGAGACAAACACGTCGCACGCTTGATAATACGCGGCCAGATCGCTCCGCGAGACGCGGTCGGTGAAGGTAACGGCGCCGCGAAGATCCAGCCGGTCGACCAAGGTGTCCAGGAAGCGAACATACGCTTGGAACGCCCGGTTGCCCACCAGCCACAGATGCACCTGGGGGCCGACCGCCGCGCGATAGACATGGACGAGCTTGAGGAGGTCTTCGCAGTGCTTGTTGGGCGCCAGCCGGCCGACAAAAAGCAGGTTCACTGCCCCGGTCGCCTTGACCCGATGGCTGACTGCGCTGCTAGGTTGCACGGAGGCGAGATTCGCCAGATCAAAGGCAACGGGGCGTACGGCGGTCCGCTCGGCCGGGACGCCGGCGGCGATCAGGTCTCGGCGGTTGAATTCCGAATCCGCCAGCGCAAAATTGCAGTCGCGCAGCTCGGTCAACGCGGCGCGACCCAACCGGCAGCGTGACTCCAGGTGTGGGTCGAAGCCGTGAAAGAATTCGGGCGGGGTGATGTTATGGTAGATAACCAGGCGGGCGTTCCGGCTGCGTTTGTACAGCTCCAGGTTGGGACTGTAGATCGAGTAGTGGTAGATGAGCAAGTCTTCGGCGCTTGCCAGCACCCGCTCGTACTCCTCGCTCGGCCTGCTGATCGAGCCCAGCCTCCGTTCGGCGCTGTCGGCGAAAATATGAGATTCCAGGCCCCACGCGCGCAGCCGGTGGTCAATTTCGAACACGTCGTTCGTCACCGCATCGCCGTAGACGAGGTTGGCCGTCATCTGGTATACGCGCGTCATTACGCCGACGCTCCTGCTGGCGCCAACAGTCCTACCCGGACGAGCATCTCCTGCAACTGCGTTTCGACCCGCTGCCGGTCAAAGGCCGCCAGCCGCCGGCGCTGCGTCTCGACAAGCCGCTGCCTGAGTGCACGATTCGTGACAACTTCGTGGATGAGCTCTGCCAGCGGGCCGTAGGCAAGCTCGGTGAACTGGATGCCTGCGTCGCCAAGCGTGTGCGGGATCGCAGTGGTTGCGCGGGCCACAATGGGCAGGTCGAAATACATGGCCTCGAGCAGGGGCGCGCAGAATCCTTCATGCCGGCTGGCGCACAAGAACACGTCCGATGCCTCATAACAGGCGCGCAACTGGGAGAGGGAGATGCGACCGGTGAAGATGACCGCGTTCTCGAGACGCAGATGCTCGACCAGCCCGTCCAGGAACTTGTCATACAAGGGCAGGAAGCGCGCCCCGGCCAGGACGAGCTGTGAGTGGGGGTTGACGTGATGATGGTACGCAGCAAAAATTTTGATCAGATCTTCGAAGGCCTTATTTGGCGCGACCCTGCCGACAAACAAGAGGGTGGCGCCATCGCCGGGGCGCAGGCGCCGCGAAAGCGTCCAGTCGGGTTGCGTCCCCGCAAAGTCGCTTTCGCCGAGAAACAGCGGCAGCACGCCCGTCCGCTCCGGCGGGAAGCCGGCATCCAGCAACTCGCGGCGGTTGTATTCGGAGACGCCAAGCGCGAGGTCGCAGTCTGTCAGTTCGCCTAACATTGCCCGGCCGCGGGCACACAGCGATTGATACAGCGCGTCGTAGGGTGCGAAAAACTCGGCCGGGGTGATATTGTGATAGACGAGCACCTTCCGGCCACGCGAGCGCTGGAAGAGCCGGTAGTTATCGCAGTAGGCCGAGTAGTGATAGATCAGCAGGTCGTCGGGTGCATCGACATACTCTTCGTAGGCGACGTCGCGTTCCGCCCGCCTGCCCGGCGAGTTGGCCGTGTCCGAGCCGTATACGCGCGTCGAGAAGCCCCATCCTCTTAGCCGAGAGTCGATCTCGAAGATGTGGTTCGTGACTGCATCGCCGGCCGATAGGACAGAGCCCATCTGGTGGACGATCAAGTTTTGGCGCTCCCGGCGTCGTTACCTGCGCTCAACTGCTCTCGCAGAGACACAATCTCGTCTTGCTGCTCTTCGCATTGGGTTCTCAGGCTCGCCAGTTCCTCGGTCAATGCCGCGTGTACACGTCGCATCTCGCCCAGCTCCTGGACTACGAGCGAGTTGAAACCGATCTGTTGATCCAGGACGCCGCGGACGTACCACTTGGTCGACATCCAGTTCCAACCGCGGCGGATGGCGACGATAACCGGCCCGATGACCGGGGCCTGGGACGTGAACTCAGGCTCGCGAATGAACCAGCGACTCGCGAGTTCGGCGGACAGCGACGTTCCGGCCGCGCCGGGGTGCGATCCGGCGCCGGGGGCGCCGAGCACTTGCTTTCGCACGTCGTCCGCGATGGCGTCGAGGTCTTCCCGGTACGCGCCGAGGGCGCGGCGCTGCGCCACGTTCGCGCGCACCTGCTGCATCAGCGCTTCGACGTCGATTTCAGGATCGCGGATGATGATGATCTCGGTGGAGTCTTCGTCCATGGCTGCGCTGGTTTGCGGAGAGTCCACATTCATAAACGTTCCTCAGATTTCTAGGGCTGCGGGCCGGGAAGCACCTCGGCAATCGTCAGGCGCCACGCGCTTTCGAGCACCTTGGCCGGCTTATAATCGTAGGAGCCTTCCAACGATGCCAACCTGATCGTGCGTTCCTCGGCCGGCCCGAGTTCGGGAGCACCGCCGGGCCAGGGAACGGCGCTGTCCGTGGTGATCCAGTATACCCTGTATCCCTGTGCATGCCATTGCCGCACCGCCTCGCGCAGCAGGCCGGCGTCCAGCCCCGACGGGTCGCGGGCCACGAAGACCTGTTTCCCTTCGAGAAACCGCAGCGGCGTCCCGACAAAATCGCTGACGCCGACCGGCGCGGTATCGCCGAAGAGCACCACGCTTTTCTCCCCGAGCGACCGGCTTAGCGCCGCGACCTGCTCCGACAGTCCCACATCGTCGACCTGGGTTAGAAAGGGTTGGCCGCTGGCAAATATACCGAGTATCCAGGTGAGTGTCAACACGACGGCCGGAATGCGCCCGCGGGTGCCAAAGCGGCCCCACAGCCAGCACAGGAGATAGACCGCACCGATCGTGAGGAATGGCAGCACGACCGGGACATAGCGCCGCATGGCGTAGACCTGGTGGGGGTTCGCGCCGATGCGCCATAGAAACACGAGCGTGAAGAAGCCGCCGGCCAGCAGCAGGAACGCCGTCCGGCGATTGAACTCGCGGACGAGCATGAGCGCGATGCCGCCCACGGCCAGCGCCAGCCCAAGGGGGGATAAGTACCATCCCAGGCGGACGAAGTTTAGCTGGTCAAGCGCGGGCAGCTGACCGCCGCCATACCAGTAGTTGCTCAGCCGTGTTGCCGACACGGCCGGACGGACGAAATAGGCATACAGCGCGAGAAGGATGACTGCCACGGCGGCGGCGCGCAGGACGATCCGCAGGATCGACGCGGTCTTTGCCTCCGTCCCGGTGCGCCAGTTTGGCCGTAACCTGACCCACAAGGCGACCCCGGCCGCCAGCAGCCCAAACGCAAAGACGGCGGGCACAGCGGTTCGCAGCAGCGTGTTCGTTCCCACCCGTGTGATCAGGGTGAAGTAGGGCCGCGTTACGAACCACCCATGCAGGGCCGAGTGCAAGGCCAGCAAGAGCAGCGGCACGAAGAACCAAGCCGCATCGCGGCGCCAGGAGCGGGTGAAGGTGAACCACCCTGCGAGGATCACGGGCAGCGCCAGCAGCACGTAGGTATCGATGCGGGCCAGGAACACTTGCCCGAATGCGACGCCGGCCAGCGTGGCCCACAGCGCAGGCGGATCGCGGCGGTCCAGCCACTGAATCAGCGCCCACGTCCCGGTCCAGAACAGGTATTGGGTCAGGGCCTCGGCGGTGGGGTAGCGCGCGAACCAGACCTGGAGGGCCGTTACCGACAGGACGATGAGCGCCAGCAGCGCGGGCCGCCAACCCCAGAGGCTGCGCACCGTCATGTAAACGGCCAGGCACGCCAACAAGCCCCACAGCGGCGTAATCCACAACTCCGCGCGTAAGCCGCCTAACGCGTATCCAACCGCTTGCCAGGCAGGATGCAGGTGAAAAAACTGCGGGGTGACCAGGCCGGCCGGGCTGCCCGTCACGTAGAAACCGGGCAGCAGGTAGTGGGGCGCGGCCTCACGCGGCGGCATGGCGCGCAGCAGGGCCGGGCGCAGCTGTGGATCGAGTTCGGCCAGCAGCGGGTCGTGGATCAAAATGCTGCCGGTATTTGCGATGTTGGCGCCCAGGCTGACATAGACGCCCGCATCCGCCCCGCCCAGGATAAACTCGTGGGGTCTGAAGTAGAGTATGGATGCGCCAATGGCCCAAGCAACCAGGGCCGCGATTTCCCAGCGGTTCCACTTGGGTGCGGGCCCGGGCGCCGGCGCCCCACGTTTGCGCCGCCAGAGCCAGGCCGCGGCCAGCGCGCCCGTTGCGATCGCCCATGCAGCGCCAAGCGCGCCGAGTGAGAACGCGCCGAACTCGGCGAGCACGAGCGCCAGCCAGCCGATCAGCAGCAGGCCCAGGCTAAGGCCGGCGAAGCCAAATTCGACCGGGTCGTTCGCCAGGCGTTTGCGCCAGAGGCCGAGGGCGAACGCGCCAGGGATGAAGGCGGCAAGCAGGATGATGAGGAGCGCAGCGGGCCGAAGCATCATGCTTTGCGCACACTCCGGCGCGCAAGAACCTCTTCGACGAAGGCGAGATAGGCCGAGGCCGCTTGCGCCGGAGAGTGCTGCCGGCGGGCGTAGGCCTGCCCCTGCTGGCCCAGCGTAGCCCGAAGCGCAGGATCGTCTGCGAGGCGTTGCATGGCCGACACGAGCGCGGCCTGGTCCAGCGGAGGCAGTTTGAGGCAGACGTTGTCGGGAAGTTCGCCGTACCAGCCGTGATCATAGACGACCAGGGCCCGGCCCGCGGCGAGCGCCCGCAGCGCGACCGCCGACGTTTCGCCCACCGTCGGGTGGCGGAGGTTGACGACGACATCGACTGCTGCCAGCATTCCAAGGAAGTCATCCAGGCTGCCGGCGTACCCTGTATAGGTCACCGCGTCGTCCAGGCCCAGCCGCCGGACCAGCGCTGGCACGTCCACGTCCTGCGGATGCCATTCACCCACGATCAGGTAATGGCACTGGGGGTTGGTCTGTCGCACGGCGCGCAGGGCGAGCAGCGCGGGCTCGAGCTGCTTGGTGTGCGACACGACGCCGAAGCTGCCGAACAGGCAGCCGCCTTGGGGGAGGCCCAGTTGGGAGCGCAGCGGCTCGGAGTATGTAGGGCCCCCGGGTGCAAGGTCGACCGGCGCATGGACGACAGCCACATGCTGCCAGGGATCGTGCCTTTGAACGAGCCGGGCCACGTGCGCGCTGTGAACGATGACACCTAAGGCGGTGTCGACGAAGCGGTCGTTGAGGGAGACTTCGAAGTGCGGCAGGGGCCGGCGTCCCTCCAGTGCATCGCTCGCCCATTTAACGCCGTCGGGTCCGAGTGCGTAGGCCATTTCGCGGCTGTACCGCGATGGGTTGCCCGCGGCAATGGTCTGGCCCGCCCACAGCTGGTGCAATCCGTAGTCGTGCAGCACCATGATGCCGGGATAACGCAGGAGGTTGGCGGCAATCGAAGCATGCACGACGTTGTTGCCCATTTGATAGATGGCCGCATCGTACTCCCAACGCTGCGCCGCGTAGTCGGCGGGCGGGAAAATCTTGACGCCGGCGAGGTAAGCGTCCCGGCTCCCCTCCGTGAGCGGGTTGTATTCGTCGGAGAACACGGCGAGGTCGGCAAGCTGCGCGAGGTGCGGGATCAACTCGCGGCTGTAATCAGCGATGCCGGTCGCGCGGGGGGGAGGGGGCTGAAGTAGGCGAGGCGTCGCTTCATGCGGCCGGTTCGTCCGTCTGCCCGAGCGGGTGCTCGTCGTGGCGCGCCAGCTGGGTGGCGAATACGGCGAGCT
The DNA here is from genome assembly GCA_963810095.1 of uncultured Chloroflexia bacterium. Taxonomy (GTDB): domain Bacteria; phylum Chloroflexota; class Anaerolineae; order CG2-30-64-16; family CG2-30-64-16; genus JALOOB01. The sequence goes on from CAWEMM010000006.1 coordinate 1,699,570, forward strand.
CGCCCAAGTCGTGGCGCAGCTCCGCCTGTTCGTGGTCCTGCTCCACCAGCCAGGTTTGCAGGCGGGCGGTTTGGGCCTGGAGCCCACGCTGATCGTCCGAGATGGCGCGCGCCAGCTCGGCCACCGTGCCCTGCAACTGCGCCAACTGAGCGGCCTGCTCCTCGGCCCTCACCAGCAAGCCCGCGAGCTGTTCGACCGCCAGTTGATTGAACGCCGACTGCTGGTCGGCCATGGGTGAAACGTACCAGCGGGTGGAAATATTGTTCCACTCGCGGCGAAAGGCCGCAATCAAGCCGCCAATCAGCGGAACGGTCGAGCTGAACCGGTGCTCTGGCAGCTGCGCCAGCTCGCGCAGGGGGGTCAATGCGTCGCGGGTGCGTTCGTCAGCCACGGTTGGCGGGCTCCGCCGGACGGTGTTGCCACTGGCACGGGATGTACACGAGACCGTCCTGACGCTCTTGCGGGCCCGGCACGACCGTGAACGTGGTCATGCGATGCCAGTGGTCGTACGGATGCGAGACGTGGTTGTCATAGATCGCGACTGTAACGTCGTATCTGCCGCTGAGCAGAGGGAGCTTTTCGACGACATACTCGATCGTGCCGCGGCCGTGGATCGTGGGGGGCGCAGCCTTGCTCCATACCGTATTCGGACCATTGATGCGGTTGCCCCATTCCTCGTAAATGGAAACGCCGAACGCCGGCGACACGACGGGGTGAGGCGCGTGGTAGGAGATCCGGACCATGAACTTGTCGCCGCTGGTGAAAACCGAAGCCGGCCGGCCCTCCGCATTCAGCAGCTCGGCGCGCTCAATGCGGACTTCGCCCGAGCCCCACCGTCCGGTCTGTTTCTTGGCTGCAAGCTCTTCCTCCGACGAAGGTTCTTCGTCGCCGTCTCCACTCGGCATGCGGAGGAAGCCATCGCGTTCGGCCTGTTGCTCCCACAGGCTTGACAGGTACGCGGCGCCCACAGCATCGCTCAATCCATCCGCACAGACGCGGCCGTCGTCGATCCAGATCGACCGAGGGCACAGCCGCTGGATAGAGCCCAGATCGTGCGAAACGACGACGATCGTGGCGCCCTCGCGCCCGATCTCATGGATGCGGCGGATACAGCGGTCCTGGAAGGCCTGGTCGCCAACGGCCAGCACCTCGTCGATCAGCAGGATCTCGGGTTGAAATGCCGTCGCCACGGCAAAGCCGAGCCGCATGAGCATGCCAGAAGAGTAATTGCGCACCGGCACGTCGATGAAGCGTTCGAGTTCTGAAAAGGCAACGATCTCGCCCACCCGGCTGCGTATGTCCGCGCGGCGCAGGCCCAGGATGGACCCGTTCAAGTCGATATTCTCGCGGCCGGTCAGATCGGGGTGGAAGCCTGCACCAAGCTCGAGCAGGGCGGCAACGCGCCCTTGCACCGTTATCACGCCCGCGTTCGGATGGATGATGCGGGAGATGAGCTTGAGGACAGTGCTTTTGCCCGAGCCGTTCGACCCGATGATGCCCACGGCAGCGCCCGGCTCGATCTTAAAGCTGACGTCCCTGAGCGCCCAGAAGATTTCGGCCTCGCGGGCGGCGCTGCGCGAGCGGCTGAACGTGTGCACCAGTTTCTCCTGAAACGACTGGGCGCGTTCTTCGTCGATGATGAATTTTTTGGAAACGCCTTCGAATGCGATCATGGTTTCACTTTGCGTCGGTAGATGGCGACCGATCGATTGGCGTCGCGCACCAGTTCTGCCAGTTCAAAATCTTCGGCCACCGAAGCCCGGATACGGTCGATTTCGTCGGGCTTGAGTCGTAAGAACGTTGCCTCATCCCACACCACTACGCTGGCCTGATCGACCAGCGCAGTGACGCGCGAGAACGGCTGAGTATATAGCATCGCGTAGGGCCGGTCCGCATAGTATGCAACGACCGTAGCTTGATGCACGACTGTTACTAGCTCGCCTGGCGCGGTCGTCGCTGCTACCTGTCTTCCTGCCTGCGCGAGGCTGCCGTAGAACTGTTCATTTGCGAGTCGCTCCGCATACACCGGCGCCACCCAAGGCATGGCGAGGCCCGGCATACGCGGCAGCAGCGGCGGTCGGACCACGCCGGCGAACGCGAACACGACGACGAAGGCCGCCACCGCGGCCGCAGACCCGACGGCGCGGCCGGAACTGCGGCTCGCATTCCAGATACGGACCAGCATGTGGGCGGCGATGAGGGCCGCAGCGGGCAAGACTCCGATCAGGTGGCGCGGCTCCTTCAAGCTGGTCAGGAAGGACAGCCCGACGGCGACCAACATGTAGGCCCACAACAATCGCAGGCCGCGCGGAGTGCGATTCCGCTCGAGCACGAGACCGCCGAGCCCCAGGAGCAACCCAGCAACCAGTCCCGGGCTGAGGAGCTGTGCGCCGACCTGGCCGGCCCAGACCCGCCACGAGAGGCCTACCCGGGGTTCGGATGCAACGGGCGAGACCGCCGAGTCAATCCAACGTTTCATTGTAGCGGCAAAAACGGTTGGTGACAATTTCCATGACAGCGCGGCCCACGCTCCCAGGGCCAGCAGCGCCGGCGCCCCCACAAGCACCGCACCCGACAACGCGCGCCGGGGAGTCCTGCGCCTCTCCCATGCGACGAAAGCCGCGGCGACGCCGGCAGCGGCGAGCGCGAACTCCTTGAAGAGAACGGCCAGCGCAAACGCGAGGCCTGCCAGCAACAGGCGCCACCCGCTGTCCGTTTCCAATCCCACCACAACCAGGTAAAGTCCGGCAAGTATGGCCAGCAGCATGAACATTTCCATGCGAACGAAGAACGCATAGACCAGGAAGAAGGGGGAAATCCCAAGCAGCAGAGCTGCGAGCAAGCCGACCGGCCGGCCGCCCAGGCGCAACCCGAAACGGTAGGTGAGGGCGAGTGCTGCGAGTGCTGCGAGCACCGTGACTGAGCGGGCGAAAAAAATCCCACCCGCTGTGGGACTTGCGAAGAGGCTCAACAAGTACAGGTAGAGCGGCGTATGATCCAGGAAGACGGCTCCTGCGCCGATCGAGCGCAGCGGAACGCCTACCCTTTGAATGCTGCGCGCGACGTCGAGGAAAATCGCCTCGTCATATTCGGCCGTGCGGACAGTGGCCATGAGCGGGAGGAGCAGAAGCAGACTGGTGGCGGCCACAGCAGCCACAGAGGCCGCATGAGAGGAGCCGAGGCCGCGCAGCTTGGTCCCGACGCCGGTCAGCTTGCCTGCACCTGGTGAATCCCGTACAATGCAGTTATGGTTCTGCTCCAAAGGTGCACCGTCCTATGCCTCCAGCCTCCAACCGCCGCACTCGCGTCCTCTTGTGGGCCCTGCTGTCCGTCGGTCTGCTTCTGTTCCTGCTTGCCTTTGCGGTCCAGGTGCGACGAAATCCGCTGCGAGGCGACGAAGTCGATTTCTTTCAGTGCATGCGCAACGTGGTTGCGCTGGGACGGCCGCTGTACTACGCCGGCGAGGTCGACATCGCTCCGGCTTCTGTGCTTTCGCTTGGCTCGGAGTCTCTGGCAGGCCAACTCTTTCAATTCTATCGCTTTAAGCCCGCAACCAGGATTCTGAAAGAAACCTTCTTCGCAATCACGGCCGGCAATAGCCGGTATACATATTGTCTCTGGCACCCACCGCTCTACATCTATCTTGGCGCCGGTTTATTGAAGCTATTCGATCCCCCGACCGCGCAGGCGAACTTGTTCCGCTTCACGCACCTGGTATACGTGGCGCTGATGTTCGCCGGGATGGCGGCGCTGATGCGCGAGCTCTACCGGCCCGTGTGGCTTCTCGGGTTGGCGCTCGCCGCGCTCTTCCTGGCCTGCTGCAATCTCGCCGTCTCGGCCAGTGTACTCATCGACTACAGCGGCGCTCTCGCCATGTGCGTTGTCGTCTGGTTGACATACGCTTGCGTGCGGACGGACCGCGAGCCGCGCTTTGCGCTGCCGGCCGCAGGCACCTTGGCGCTCGCCTTTGCAGTCGGGCTCGGCGTGGGCGCGGCGTGCGCGTTGGGGCTGCTGCTGTGGGGGCTGTTGCTCCGTCGAGATGCATTCATGCGCTACGCACTAGTCGTGCTCGGCGGCGCGGCATTGTTCCTCGTTGGGTGGTGGCTCCTTGCGCGAGTTGCAGGGCTCCCGTTCACCCAGCCCTTCCTCCACAATTTCCAGCGTGCCGCGCTCGGCGCGCCCTTGGCATCCCGGCTTGCGGCCGTTATCCACTACACGACCTGGTACGTAAAACAGATCGGCCCGGCGGCGGTCGGGCTAGCTCTGCTGCTGTCCGGGTGGCGGGTGCTCCGGTTGAGCAGCACCCACGTTCGCGTTTTGGCTACCGCAGACTCGCCGGCGCGTGACGTGCGTATCCTTCTGTTGCCAGCACTGGTCGGCGTGGCCTTGCTCTCCCAGGCGGCGCTGAGCGCCGACGCCTACGGATTCCCCAAGTATGTCGCCTATGCGCTGCCCCTGCTGTTCGTGTTCATCGGCGGCGAGCTAGCCTTGCTGGCACAGTCCCGGCCTGCCCATTGGCTGGCGGCAGGGGTGACGCTGGCCCTCATCGGGACCCTGATCTGGCAGACCGCGGAGACGCTCGGGAAGCCCGGGGGAACGCTATATATGGCCGGCGAACAAGGCTTCCTTGCCGCAGCAAACCTGGTGACCGCCCATTCGACGCCCGACGAGGCCTTCCTTGGCAGCAAGGACGTGGGCTTCTACGCCGGCCGGAAGTTCGTCCAATGGTCGGGCAACCTCCTCAGCAACTTCCCGCTGCTTCAGGAACGGGTCGAGGCCGAAGGGGTGCACCTGGTTGCCGCAAGCCAACAGCAGCTCGACGCCTTGAGCCCGGAAGTCGCTGAGTGGCTGAACCAGCACGCCACCCTCCTAACTTCTTCTGGCGACTATGCCGTCTATCGCCTCCGCTAACGACCCGCCGTGCGGAGGACCAGGGGAAGCCACAACTCGTGGTTTGGGACAAACACCCTCCCCTGTAGAACGTTGTCCCCTTCGTTCGATTCGTCGACGACCCCGCCGGCGTCAGCCTTCACCCAGTAAGAATGGAGCCCAGGCGTAAGGCCGGTCCACGGTTTCTGCGCAGTGACGACGCGACTCCCGCAGCCGCCCAGCTCTGTCGAGATCGTGGAACTGCCGATCAGGTCCGTGAGGGCCGCGTCACGGTAGAAGCTCACCTCAAAGGTCTGGCCGCTCGTAACGCTGCCTTGATTGCGAACTTCGGCAGCGAGCAAGACGTCGCTCGTGCCGTTTGTCCCGCGAGGAGGGCTTGGCCGGGTGCTCCACGTTCCCTCCGGCACCAGGTTGACGGTCCGTACTGCTGCTGCTCCCCGGGCCGAGAATGCCGCGCCGACGACGGACAGTTGTGTGCCGCTCGCGTCGATCAGATTGCTGACCTCACCCGCACCCAGTGCGTACGTGCTGTACCAGAGCCAGCGCTGCACCAGCCGGTTGTCGTCGCGCGGCATACCCCAGGGCGGGGTCGGCTGTCGTTTCCAGGTAGCTCATCGACGCATTCAGGAATTTGACCACCCGATCGGGCGTGAAGCACTTCCCGTATTCGTCTTGGAGATAACATCCGCCGGCGTCCAGCTCGTATGGGTACAGCAGCGAGTATTCCGAGATTATCAACGGCTTCTGCTGCTGGCCGTGGGCCTTCATCCACTGCCGCATGGCCACCACTTGGCCCGCAAACGCCGACATGCTGTCGTGCTCGGCCCAGCAGTAGACGTTGGCGGCCTGGCACAAGCTGGCGATGCCGCCGCTTTCGCGCACGGCCAGCGTCGGGTCGGTACCCACTGCGATATTGGCAACACCGTTCGGTTGGCCGTTTGACCGCGCCTCGGGCAGCACGTAGAGGTGCATGTTCCACACATCCACAGGCATGTCGACGCCGTACAAGGCCCTGAACGTATTCCACACAATGTCGAGGTATTGCAGGCGGCCCGGGGTAACCTCCACGAGCCCCGCGTTGGCGACCCGGGCCGTGGGATCCACGCGCTTGATGTAGGAGTACACGTCGAAGTAGGCGCGGCATACACGTCCGCCCTCGTATCATCCTGCACCCGGTCCACGCAAGCGGTGTCTTCTGGGTTTGGTCCGCGGTCGGGCTCGTTACCCACGATCCACAGGGCCCCCGGACGGCCTAGTACGGCCGCGCCCAGCCCGCCGGCGTTAAGAGCGGGACTGGTCGTGTACCCCGGCAAATAGGTGCAGCCCTGTTTGTTTTGGCGGATGCGAACGACGGGGACATACTCAGCCGTCTGCGCGGCGCCGTCCTGCGACGAGAAGTTGACATACCAGCCGGCCGACAGGGGGTTCAACCAGGTATATTGTTGAGGACTCAGCGCCGCGACGCCATAACGGCAGCTCGGTCCGGCCGCTGCGGCGCCTGGGGGCGCCCAGGGCCCTTCAGCCTGCATGACTGGCCGCGCGTTGGACTCGGAGGAGGGGTCCGCCAATACGACCGAACTTTCGAGAACCAGCAGCGAGGCACCGAAGACCAGGCCCAAAACGAGGTGTCGAAAGGCTTGGGAACGCATCAGGAGTCTTATACTTTCTCGCCAAAGTCATGGCTGTGTCGCGTGAAGAACCAGTAGCCAATCGCGAGGACACCGACCGACGTTATGGCAGTGCGGAGGAAGAAGTCGAGGTCCGTGCGGTAACCCCAGTAGAGCAGGTCACGGTAGGCGGCAATCAGCGAGGCCATCGGGTTCAGGATGTACATGACGCGCTGAAGGTTGACCGTGATACCCATGATCTCGTAGCTGGAAGGCAGGATTGCGATGGAGTAAACCACGGGCGTCAAGAAGAACCATGCCAGCAGGACGACGTCCATGATCATCAGTGTGTCGCGGTAATAGACGTTGACTGCGCTGAGGAACAGCGCGACGCCCAACGTGAAACACGTCTGGATCAAGATGACGAACGGCAGCATCCACAGCCAGGGGCCGAAATGGGCCCGGGTGATGATGAGCACTACGATCAGCACGGCCATGCCGAGCAGGAAGTTCACCAGGGCCGCGAGGACGCTCGAGATGGGCAAGGCCTCGCGCGGGAAATAGACCTTCTTGACCAGGTTCGAGTTACCGGCCACGCTGTTGATGCTCAGCATCAGCGCGCCTGTGAAGAAGTTCCACGGCAACAGGCCGCACAGTAAGAAGATCGGGTAGTTTTCGATCTGGCTCGGCATGATGACGGTGAATACGATCGTGAATACCAGCATCATCGCGAGCGGGTTGAGCAGGCTCCACAGGAAGCCGAGCACGCTGCGTTTGTAGCGCGCTTTCAAGTCGCGCAGCACGAGATTCACCACCAGGCTGCGGTAGCGCAGCAGCTCTTGCAGCTGCCACAACATGCCGGGTGTTGATTGGTCTTGTCTAGATGTTGAACTCCCAGGAAAAGCCACCAGCTAACCTCGATAACGTTCGCGCCGGGCCACGCCGGAGGGGATCGGATCGTGCGGCGTGTCCCACGCGGCCGGGGCCTGGGCAGATGCGGACCTACCGCACACGGCCCCGTACACACGGCTGATTTCCTCAGCCATCGTGCCCCAGCGATAGTAAACCAGGGCGCGCTGCCTCAGCCGCCGGCCGCGTTCGACAACCGGCCCGGACCCTGCAGCGTCTGACAGGGCGTACTCCAGGCATTCCGCAAAGCCCTCCACGTCGCCGGGCGGTGCGTACAGCCCGTCGCCGGCCAGGTACTCGCGCGCGACCGGCGTATCGAAGCTGACGACCGGGAGTGCGACGGCCATGTAGTTAAGCAGCTTCCCCGCCCCTTCGGTCAGGCTGAGCTTGGGCGAGACGGCCACGTCGCCGAGTGCCAACATCTGCGGCGCCTGGTCGTAGGGGACGCGGCCTGTAAATGTCACATGTCCGGCCACGCCGAGCGCCTCGGCCTGCTCCCGGTAGCGCTCGACATTGGGGAAACCCATCAGGAGCAGGTGTACGTCTTCCCGATGGGCCACCAGGCGCGCCATCGCCTCGAGCAGCACGCCCGTCCCCTGGTATTCGGCCAGCAGGCCCAGATAGACGATCAGCTTGCGGCCGGCCGGGATGCCGAGTTTCTCGCGCAGGTCCGCGAGCTCGCCGGGCGGGTAACACGCGGCGGGCTGGAACTTGTCGCTGTTGACCGCGTCGGGCAGCACCCGCACGCGGCCTTCGGCGCAGCCGAATTGCTCCAGCAGTAACCGGCGTGCGTTCGCCGTGCTGGTGAGGATGACCGGTGCGGAGTGATCGACCCACGTTTCGATCCGGAGTAGAGGTTGGTAGAGCTTGCCTTCCTTCGCCAGAAACCCGTGGTCGACCATTTCGGCGGTCATCGAACCCTGAAAATCGAAGACGGTGGGCACGCGAAAGAGGCGCCCTAGCACCAGCCCCATGAGCGCGCCTTCGTGCAGATGACCGTGTATGACGTCGAAATGACCCCCGGCCAGAAGCGTGAGGATACGTGCGCCCAACAGCGCGTCAAACGCGATCTTGTGGCGGCTCGAGCCGACCTCGAAGTTGTCGCGGCCGGGCACCGCCAGGGAGCGTCGGATGTCGAGCCCGGCGACCGGGCCGCCGTTGTGGTACGTGGCAATGGTGACGGAATGTCCGAGCGCTTGAAGCGCCTGGGCTTCTTCGAGAATGCGAACGTGGCAGCCGTAGTCTGCGAAGAAACTGGTCGGCGCAACCATCAAGACACGGAATGCGCTCGCGTTGCCTGGCTTTTTACTGCTCATCGTTACGATTATACCCGCGCTGCGGCCTCCGGCCAAACCTCTCCGGTCGAGCGATGGCATCGGGCCGCGGGCCGAGGTGTGCGACAGGCGATTGGGCGCGTGCTGCAGAGGTGGGGCGAGCAGTAGTTATTGCAGATCGACGAGCAAGTCGCCCAACTTTAGAACCTCGTCTGCTGCGACCTTCCACATGAGGGGCCGGCTCGCATCGTCGGCGAGGACGGTGGACTTGGTCATCCGGTTGCCCACCAGGAGCACGTAATCCCCGGGAGTCACGTCGTTAAAGACGAAGCGCCCCTGCTGATCCGTGAGCGTCGAGGGATCGAAGGCGTCGTCGATGGCATAGACGCATTCCTCCCGTTTGTTCTCCTCGGCCACGCCCGGAGGGCAAACGATAGAGGGGAGGCTCAAGTTCTGGTTGGCCATGGGCTGGCCCGTCTTGTAATCGATCAGGCGGCCCGCAACCCCGCCCTTGCCCGCGCCGGGTGTCGGCGCCGCGACCTCAACCGCGGCCGGGGGAGTCGCGAGCGGGCTCTCCGCCGAGAGCGAGGTGGCCTCCGGTTGGACCGAGGGGGCAGGTTTGACCGGCAGCGGGCTCACGGGGACCGTTGCCGGCACGACGGGCACGCGCGTCCCGCTACAGGCCGCGAGCGCCAGAATCAGAATGCCGAGCACTGCGGCAGATGTAATTCGATGCAAGGACATATCCACTTCCTGAGTTTCTAGGCCTCGAGCGCCCTCACAAGCTGCTTGAAAGGCTCGCTAAACGCATAATACCACCATCGGGGTATTGCCTTTACGCCCCGGCGATGTTACATTGCAACGGCAAATAGATCAAATAAGGCATGTTACGTTGATCTTAAGCAACAAAAACATCAGTTGTTCTCTTGAAAGGAGAAAATGATGCGACGACATCAGATGGTGGTCTTGCTGGCAGTGATGATGCTCCTGGCATCGGTCGGCCTGGTTTCTGCGCAGACCGGTTACGAAGTCCCCTTCGCCACGTCGATCACCTACCAGAACGTGAGCTCCTCGCAGGCCCACGTGATCTTCAGCTTCTATAACCAGAAGACGGCAACTTCGATCAACGTCGAGCGCGACCTGCCCGCGAATGCCGGTTCGTCGCTGTCGGTTGCCGGCCTGACCGGCGCCGAGGCTCTGCCCGCGAACTTCCTCGGTTCTGCGGTCCTCAGCTCTGACTTCCCGGTGGTTGCCACGCTCGTGCAGATTCCGCAGCCGAGCACCGGTGCGGTGAAGAACCGCCCGCTGTCGAACGGTTTCGCCCAGGGCGCGCCGCAGGTGTTGCTGGCGACCGTGTTGAAGAATCAGTTCAACACGAGCAGCCGCTTCTCCATCCAGAACGCCTCGGACGGCAACGTCGACATCACCCTCAAGTTCTACCGGGTGGGTGAGACGGCCGCCGCAGCGACGCTGACGGAAACGGCCATCCCGGCGGGCGCGGCCAAGTATTACGATGCCGGCACGCAGGCCGAGCTGGGCGCCTCCTTCAACGGTTCGGCCGTCGTCACCGCGGTGGCCTCGGGCACCGCCAACCCGGCGAATATCGTGGGCACCGTGCTGGAACTTGAGACCACCAATGTTGGCGTTCGCGCCTTCGAAGGTGTCCCGAGCACTGCGGCCGCCAATACGGTCTTCATGGCGACCGCCCTCTGCAACTCCTTTGGCAGCACGTCGTTCTACGCTGTACAGAACACCAGCAGCTCTGGCGACGCAGCCGTCACCGTCACGTATTCCAACGGCGGGACCCAGAGCGACACCATCCCTGCCGGCGGCAAGAAGAGCTTCGACACTTGCGCGGCCACGGGCGTTGCGGCCGGCTTCTCCGGCGCTGCCAAGATCACGAGCACGGGCGCCCCGATCGTCGTTATCGGCAAGGTCGGCGGCGCGGGTCGCTATACCGCATTCCTGGGCGAGACCAGCGGTGCGGCCAAGCTCGCCCTCCCGTACGTGCGCTGGAGCAACACCAAGTATGACACGGGCCAGTACCAGCGTGCCTTCATCGCCATTCAGAACACCGGCGGTTCCGACGCTGCCAATGTCAAGGTGCACTACCTGAACAAGCTCGGCACCGAGGTGGGCGTGCACACGATCGCCAACATCGCGGCGGGCGCCAAGGCCAACTCGAACGCAACCAATGCCGGTAGCTCGATCGAACTGACCGAGTTCGGCAATCCGGAAGCGAACCCGGGCGGCGGCTTCGGCGGCTCCGTGATCATCGAGGGCCCTGCGGGCAGCCAGCTGATCGCGATCGTCCGCATCTCCTCGAACACGGGCGGTGGCACCGTTTCTGAGGACTACAACGCGACGGCGATCCAGTAAGTTCACGGGTCGTAGGAAGCCTTGTGTTGCCGGCCCGGGGATTCCCTGGGCCGGCACTGAAGAGACCTCACGCAGCAAGCGCTGTGCGAGGTCTCTCATTTTGCCGAGCAGGGATGGTTGTTAGAAGTGCGGACGAATAGCTTGACCCGGGCCGTCTGGAGCGCGCGATTGCGCGTGACCGATCCTCAGGCGTACAGCATCATCCAGGCGGTGCGAGCGGCGAGGCTGACCTATCTGAGTGTGCAGGCGCTGGATGACCTGCGGAACGCGGCCCGACGAGCGGACGAGCAGCGGGTGGCGGGTGCGATCATCGAGGCGGGTGTGGCGCTGGGCGGATCGGCCATCGTCCTGGCGAAGTTTAAGGCCGATGCGCGTCCACTCTACCTCTACGACGTTTTCGGGATGATTCCTCCCCCGTCAGCGGATGACGGACCTGATGCGCATGCCCGCTACGCCGATATCGCAAGCGGTCGCTCATCCGGCATCGGGGATGACCGGTACTATGGCTATGAAGATGGGCTGCTCGAAAAGGTGCAACAGAACCTGGTGCAGTTTGGCGTGGATCGGGAACGGTCGCACGTGGACGTGTTTCCGGGGCTGTTCGAGAATACACTGATGATTGACGAGCCCGTGGCACTGGCCCATATCGACTGTGACTGGTATCAGTCGGTGATGGTGTGCCTCGAACGCATCGTGCCACGGCTTGCCATGGGCGGGGTTGTGGTGATCGACGATTACCGGGATTGGTCGGGCTGCAAACGCGCCGTTGACGAATACTTCGCCGCGCGGCGCGCGGAGTTCAAGTTTACAATGCGAGCGCGGCTGCACATCGAGCGGCAGGGTTGACAGCCCGGGCGCAACCTTGCGCTGCCCCTCGGTCACTCGCCGGCACGCCTGAAGGGTGTGGGGCGAGACTTGCCCAGTGCCAACCAATACCCAACCAGCAGAACGAACTCTGTCAGCACGTAAATCCACGCCACGCCCCGGATGCCCCACACGCTGACAATCGCCAGGTTCGCGAAGATGCTGATCGCTGCCGCAACGGCTTGCGCGGAGAGCCGCCGGCCCTGTTGTCCCGTGCCGACGACCGCGGCTGCGAGGGCGAAGGTCACACAACGCAGACCCAGGACGAGCGACAGAATCACGAGGATCGGCCCGGCCGCGGCGTACTCTATCCCGTACAGGCGCCGAATGATCCAGTCGGCCGATACGGCAATGCCCGCGGCCAGGACTAGCCCCAGTGCAGTATTCAACGCCAGGAAGAGGCGCAGTGTCTTTCCAAAGGCCGCGCCCTCGACATGCGCCCGTGTGAAGACGGGCACCATCACGTAGTAGGCCGCAGCCGGAACGAGGAAGAGCGTCGTGACGATCGTCGAGGCCGGTCCATAGATGCCCGCCTGTCTGCCCCCCAGAAATTGCGCGACGATTGTGACGTCGACCCGCTCGTAGATGACCGCGAGGAAGAGCGAGGCGGCGAAGGGCGCGGCCTCGCGCAAGATGGGCACCATGGCGGACGCGTCGAAGCCAATGCCGATGTCGCGCCGCAAGATGAAGATGGCAAAGAGGCAGCCGCATATGGCCACGATCAGCCGTGCGAAGAGGAACGGCACCAACTGCTGTGTCCCGAGCTGAATCAGCCCGATGGTCACCACGACCAGCGCAAACTGCACTGAAGTGATGATCTTGAAGGTGACATCGTTTTGCAGGGTGCTCTTGAAGGCGCTCCAAACCGTGTTGGTCAGGTCGTCGGCCCAGACGAAGAGCGCCGTGATGAGCAACACGGTGGGCGGAAAGACGGCAGGGTTGAGCGCGCGAGAGACGAGCATGAGACCCAGGAACCAGAAGCAGCCGAGCAGCAGCTTCCAGGCCAAGGCCGTGCCGCTCTGCACCGCAACCGCACGGCCGCTGGCCGCTCCGCCGCCGCGCCACAACAGCCACCCGTCGAAGCCCCAGGAAAAGGCCACCGAGCTAAGCCGAGCCAGCGAGAAGCACGCCAGATATTGCCCGTAACCCTCGGGCCCCACCTGCCGCGCCAGGAGGATCAGCGCGACTGCAGTCATGACACGCGCCAAACCCGTGCCGGAGACAAGCGCGGCAAAGCTCCTGAGGATCTGCTTACTGTTGGGCAGGCGGCTGCCGGTCATATCAATCCAGCGATCCGCGCGCCCGGGCGAGAGTGGCGTAGTCTGCCGCAATGAGCGCAGCGGCCGCGGCGGCTTCCTGCTGCAATGCGGGGAGTCTCTGCTGAATCAGCGCTCTGACTTCCAGGCGCTGCTGCCAAAGCAGCTCCAGTCGCGCCGTCAGGAGCGATTCGTCTACGTCGACGATGTCGAGCACCCAGTCGCCAAGGCCGAGCATGCCCAGCACGCCGTGGGTTTTGTACTGGTAGGCGATCGCCAGGACGGGCGTTCCCGCCGTCAGCGCGAAGATGTTGGAGTGCAGGCGGGCGCCCAGGAAGAGGTCCATTTGCCCATAGGCGGCCAGGAGCCGGCCCGGCGACCAGGTTTCATCGACCAGGACCACCTGCGATGGCTTCGCCTGCGTGCGGCCGGCGACACGTCTTGCGGGTATCCGGTCGTCGTCCACAACGCTCGGCCCTGTCACCTGCGGGAAGATGAAGACAGTGCCGCCGTGCCGGGCCAGGAAATCGGACAGCGCAGCGCTGACCGCTCGCTCGTATTCCGCCTGCCGGGCGAAGCGCCGGTTCTTGATCCCCCAGTCGATCACCGTCACGCCCAAGTAAGGGCGGGGCCTTGACTCGACGGCCGGATGGCCGAGCAGCGCAGTGAATGGGTTGAGCTCGCCCGCGCCATGAAAGAGGAAGGCGCTGTCTGGGAATACGTGGCAGCGCTCGGCCGCAACCCCGAGTTGCTTGACGGGCTCGAGCGAGCGAGTGTCACGGAGCGCGACGAAGCGCATTTGCCTGAGCAGGCGCTTGAGGAGCCAACGTTCTCGGCGCCGTGTCAGCGGACCGATGGTCTGGGGCATCATGTAGAGCGGCTTGCCCAGCAGCCGGCCGTAGGCCAGGGCAAGCACATGCAGGAGGAACGCGGCGCCGAGCCCCGAGCCGCTGTAGAAGAAATTGCCCGGACAGCTGACGATCACGTCTGACCGGCAGTACGCGAGCAAAAGATCGCGTCGCGGGCCTTTTCTGGGCGCGGGCCAGCAGCGTGGGAAGGTGCGGGCGGTCCAGGCAACCAGGCAGCTTTGCACCAGCCACCAGGGCAGGGCAGGCAACCGTCGCCAATCCCACCTTTCTCGCCCGCCCTCTTCGGTTCTGAACCAACTCATGAACGAGCCGACGAACGAAGCGTCGTCGCGGTCGTCCAGCTCCTGCAGGCTGTCGATGGCGACCGTGATCTCGCTGTCCGGGAAGTTGGCGACCAGCTGTTCCAGTGTTACCTCGAGCAGCACGCGGTCGCCGGCATTTAGCATGGAGTGTGCGTTAGTGACGAGGATTCTCAACTCGTCGCCCCTGTAGGCCGGCCTGCCATTAGCTCGCAGTACAGATCGGCATAGCGGGCCGCCACCGCGTCGATCGAGAAGCGGGCCCTGGCGTGTTCGAGCGCGCGGCGGGCCATCTCTGCCGCCTGAGGTTTTCGTGCGGCGCTCATCACGATCGCGCCTGCCAGTGCGGCCGGCTCTTCCGGCGGCGCCAGCAGGCCCGAAACCTGATCCTCGATCAACTCGACGTTACCCGAAACCCGGGTGGCGATCACCGGAACTTGTGCGGCGATGGCTTCGAGAACGACCGTCGGCAGCCCTTCCCAACGCGACGGCGCGACGAAAAGGTCGAAGGTCTTGAGCACCTCGATCGCGTCGGCGCGCGGCCCGGCGAACGTGACCCGGCCGGCAATGCCGAGCGCACGCGCCTGTTCCCGCAGGTCCTCCTCGAGCGCGCCGGTTCCGACAAGCACGAAATGCGCCTGGGGGCAGTGTAAGAGCACGTCGGGGACCGCAGTCAGCAGCACGTCGTACCCTTTTTGCCGCACCAGCCGCCCAACGCTGCCCACGACGAAGGCGCCGGACGGAATGCCGAGATCGTGACGCTTGGCTTCCCGGTCGACAGCGACTGCCGCAACCCGGCCGAAGTTGAGCGCGTTGGGGATGTACGCGGCATGCTTCCCCATCCGTTTTGCCAGCGGCCGGCGGTCCAGGTTGTCTGCCGCACGCTGCGAGACTGCGAGATCTGCCCTGAAGAACCAGGGGTAGACCAGGTTTGGGAATAGCTTGCCCCACCCGGGGCGCTTACTCCACTCGATCTCGTTGTGCACCGTGCGGACCAGGCAGGTCGCGCCAAGGCGGCGCTGCAAGCCGACTGCTGCCAGGTCGCTAAACTCGCCGTGGCTGTGGATGATGTCCACGCCTCGCGGCAGCTCGCCCCACAACCGGCGAAAGGATGTCACGCAACTCCGGTAGGCCCGGTGCTCGTTCCAGTCCGAGCCGAGTAGGGTGGGAATACCCGCGGCGCATAACTGCGCCGCGCGCGGCCGGTCATATGGGGTGTTGTAATCCCAGAGCGCGGCCACCAACGGCTGGACCCGGCTGCGATCGATGGCCTGGACAAGTTCGGTCACGAAGCGCGCGACGCCGCCCGACGTCGCCTCGATCGCAAGACCGGACACGAGCTCGAGCACCAGCACGGGCCGGTTTTCGCTCATGAGCTGATTCCCGTTCGGGTTTGCGCGCCGTCCCCCGTGATGCACGCGACCAATTCTGCCCAGCCCGAATCCTGGCCGCCGCGTTCAGGCCGGATGGGGCGCGGGTCCTGCATGATACAGGAAGCCACTGCCCTCGCCAACTCGGACCGTGGGACGACATGGATCAATTCGCGTTCCGCGTCGGTGCGTAGCGGAACGCCGGCGGTGGTAACCACAGGCAGGCCGAACCCGACCGCCATTTGGACGACGCCGCTGCCCGTCATCGAGTGGTAGGGCGCCACCAGCAAGTTTGCGGCGCCGAAATAGAGTGGCACGCTTTCGTTGGGAATGTAGCGGTCGTCAATCTGCACCAGGTCCCGTACTCCCAGGTGCTCGATTTCCTCCAGGTAGGCCGTTTTGTCATCCCAGAACTCGCCTGCGATCAGCAGGCGCACGGTGCCCAAGCGCGCCCGGATATCGGGTAGTGCCGCCAGGATGTCGGACAATCCCTTATACGGGCGCACCATGCCGAAGAAGAGCAGCACCGGCACGTCGTGCGGGAGGCCCAACGCGGCCCGTGCTTGTTCACGATTTGGCGGGCCGCCGGCAAACATGTCATAGACGGGGTGCGGGACGACGTCGACCGGCTGGCGCGGAAGCAAAGCGGCTAGGCGCAGTTTTTCCGCGTCGGATTGGACGATGAGCCGCGTGCCGAGGCCGAGCACCCACCTGGTGGCCAGGCGATCGAAGCGAGAGGCTTCGTGCGGCAGGACGTTGTGGCACAGGATGACAAGCGGCCGGCGGAGGAAGATCCGGAGCAGCACCGCCAGCGTCAGCCAGGCCGGCGCCAGGAACGTAGTCCACCAGGAGATAACTACAACGTCGGGCCGGTGCGCACGAATCCACCGGAATGTGCCGAACCAGGTCAGCGGGTTGAGCGAGTCGATCGAATAGTGGGCGCCGGCTACCGTCAGGGGGCTTTGACTGGGATCACGATCGCTTTGCCCCGGATACAACCGGCGTGGGTAGAGGCGCTTGAACGAAACGAGCAGCACGTCGTGCCCGGCGTCGCGCAGCGCCGTCACCAGCAAGGTTGAATAGTGGGCAATGCCCCCGCGGAATGGGTAGACGGGACCGAGGAATGCAATTCTCATGCCGGAATCAGGATGGATTGCGCCGGCTCGCATCCATGAGCCGCGCCTGGTACAAGACCTCCTCGGTCATCTTGCGGTTCATACTGACCGCATCGGCGACGAGGCCGATCAACCCGACCTGGAACCCGATAATCGCCAGGATCGCGGCGAGGATCAGCGACTGAACGTGGCCGCCCCCCCGGCCCGCCGCGTAGAACGCCAGGAAGCGCACGCCGAGGATGGTCGCCGCCGCGAGCAGTACCGCGGCGCTGGTCATGAAGACCCGCAGCGGCCGGTACATCGTGTAGAAACGGACGATGGTGATGATCGAAAGCATGACGAAGGATGGGATGTTGCGAATGAGGCGCGAGTCACGCGTCTTTGGGTTGGTGGCGGTCGGGGTAAAGACCACCTTCATCCCGCGTTGGCCGGCTTGAATGAGGGTTTCCAGCGTGTATGTGTACTCGCTGAGCACCGTCAGGCGGAGCGCGGCTTCGCGGCTGAACGCCCGAAACCCACTGGTGGCATCGGGTATGGGCACGCCGGCTGCGTGCTGGACGACCCAACTGCCGAAGCGCTGGAGAAACCGCTTAAGGGGCGAGAACTCGCCGTGTGCAGCCACCCCGCGGTCGCCCACGACGATGTCCGCCTGGCCGGCCTGGATCGGCACGACGAGTTTGCCGATGTCCTGCCCCGCATACTGGTTGTCGCCGTCCGTATTGACGATGATATCTGCGCCGGCGCGTAAGGCCGACTCGATCCCGGTCTGGAACGCCGCGGCGAGGCCGCGATTCTGGCGGTGCCGCACGATGTGATGGACGCCCAGCTCCCGCGCTACTTCCACCGTGCGATCGCGGCTGCCGTCATCTACGATCAGGTATTCGATCAGGTCGATGCCGGGTAAGGCGCGGGGCAGGTCGGCAATAGTCGATGGAAGCGTCTGCTCTTCATTGTAGCAGGGGATCTGGATGATGAGCTTCACGGCTTTGTCCTGGGCGGGCGCATGCGGCGATTCATGTACACTCGCATCGTATGCGCTGATCAAGGCGCGATTATAACACCGGCGGTCCGCCGAACCAAGCCGTGCGCGCACTTATGTCTTGGCCCGCACTTATGCCGTGACGCTGTACTTATGCCTTGAACCGCGCTGTGCTACACTGAGTGGGGAGGACGAACACCGTGACTGCGAACCTTGCACCGATTCAGACTAACGGCGCGGACCCGCGCCGCACCGTGGCGCTCGAGTCGACCGTCATATCCCACGGCCTGCCGTATCCGCACAACCTGGAGACCGCCGTCGCGCTCGAGGAGATTATCAGTGCGGAAGGCGCCTACCCGGCGACCGTCGGCATCATCAAGGGCGAGATCATCGTGGGGCTGAGCCGCCCCCACATCAAATACCTGGCGACCGCCCCCGGCGTGCGGAAGGTCAGCCGGCGAGACCTGCCGATCGTCGTGGCGCAGAAACTGGACGGTGCGACGACGGTCGCGACGACCGCGTGGGCCGCGCATCGCGCAGGCGTGCAGGTGTTTGCCACGGGCGGAATCGGCGGGGTGCACCGGGCTAACCCGGACGGCGCGGCCGCGTACCTCTCGGTCGACGTCTCGGCCGACTTGCCCGAGCTGGCGCAGACGCCGGTCATTGTGGTATGCGCCGGTGCGAAGGCGATCCTCGATCTGCCTGCGACGCTGGAGTGGCTCGAAACGCACGGGGTGACGGTGGTGGGCTATCAAACCGACCGCTTCCCGGCGTTTTACAACCGCGATAGCGGGCTGCCCGTCGACGTGCGGGCGGACACGCCGGGCGAAGTCGCCGCGCTCTTTCGTGCGCAGCGTGCGCTGGGGCTGCCCTGCGGGCTTGCTGGTGACGGTGCCGCTGCCCGAGGCGGACGAACTGCCGCGTGAGCAGGTGGAGACCGAGATCAACCAGGCGCTGAGCGAGGCCGCAGCCAAGGGCGTGCGGGGGCGCGCGCTCACCCCCTTCCTGCTCGGACGCCTGGGCGAGCTGACCGGCGAGGCCAGCCTGCGAGCGAACCTGGCCCTCTTAAAGAACAATGCGGCCGTTGCCGCGCGTATTGCGCTGGCACTGGCCGCATGAACTTGGGGGCGGCATGGGGTCGCCCCCAGATTTTGAGCAAGTGTGTTAGCTTGCCATCTCGCCGTTGAAGTGATGCGTCATCGGCAGCTCGACTGCGATGGGCTCGGCAGATTGGTTCTGGAAGGTGAGCTGCGTGCGGCCGTCGTCGTCCGTGGCCGCGTCCACGATCACGGTGTCCCCGTCCTTGAACTCGCCGGCCAGCAGGCGCTTCGCCAGCGGGTTCTCCACGTAGCGCTCCAACGTTCGGCGCACGGGCCGCGCACCGAACTGCGGGTCGTAGCCCTCCTGTGCCAGCCAGTCGCGAGCCCCTTCGGCCAGCTCGATCTTGAGCCCTTGCTCGGCAAGCCGGCCGCTGATCTCGGCCATCTGCAGGTCCACGATCGCCTTCACGTGCTCCTTGGTCAGGCTGTGGAAGATGATAACCTCGTCCACCCGATTCAAGAACTCGGGGCGGAACGTTTGCTTTAGATCCCGCTCGATGTTTTCGCGCAGCTGGCGCTCCTGCGCGCTGAGCTCATCCTGCCGGATGAAGCCCAGCGTGCCGCCCGAACGGACAAAGCCCGTCCCGATGTTGGAGGTCATCACGATGACCGTGTTCCGGAAGTCGACAACGTGCCCCTGCCCGTCCGTGAGCCGCCCGTCCTCCAGGATCTGAAGCAGGGCGTTCCAAACCTCGGGGTGCGCCTTCTCGATCTCGTCAAACAGAATGACCCGGTAGGGGCGCCGGCGAACGGCTTCAGTCAACTGCCCGCCCTCGTCGTAACCGACGTAGCCGGGCGGCGCACCGAACAGGCGGCTCACCGTGTGGCGCTCCTGGTACTCGCTCATGTCGATGCGCACGAGCGCGTCTTCGTCGTCGAACAGGAACTCGGCGACGGCCTTGGCCAGCTCTGTCTTGCCCACGCCCGACGAGCCCAGGAAGATGAAGCTGCCGATGGGCCGCCGCGGGTTTTTCAAGCCGCTGCGGCTGCGGCGCAGCGCGTCCGAGATCGCCCGGATCGCTTCGTCCTGGCCCACGACCCGGCGGTGCAGCTCTTCTTCCATGCGCAGCAGCTTGGCCGTCTCGCCCTCGAGCATGCTGTTGACCGGGATGCCGGTCCAGCGGGCGACGACCTTGGCGATGTCGCCGGCATCGACCACCTCGTCGAGGCCGCTGGTTTGTTTCCACCCCGTGAAGTCGCTCTCGTACTGCGACCCCAGCTTCAGCCGGTCGCTCTTGAGCTCGGCCGCCCGGGCATAATCGTTGGCGGCGAAGGCCGCGTCCTCCTCCGCTTTCAGCTCGGTGAGGCGTTTCTTCGCGCTCTTCAGCGGCTGGGGCATGGTGAACAGCGAAACGCGCAGGCCCGCGCCGGCCTCGTCGATCAGGTCGATGGCCTTATCGGGCAGGCGGCGGTCGGTCACGTAGCGGTGCGACAACCGGGTTGCCGCGACGAGCGCCTCGTCGGTGAAGGTCACCTGGTGGTGCTTCTCATACCGGTCGCGCACGCCCCGCAGGATCTCGATCGCGTCTTCCACCGTCGGCTCGTCCACGTAGATGGGGGCAAACCGGCGCTCCAGTGCGCTGTCCTTCTCGATGTGCTGCCGGTATTCGTCCAGGGTGGTCGCGCCGATGCAGCGCAGCTCGCCCCGGGCGAGTGCGGGCTTGAGCATGTTGGATGCGTCGACCGCACCCTGGGCTGCCCCCGCGCCGACGACCGTGTGCAGCTCGTCGATGAAGAGGATGAGCTCGCCCTCCGCCTTTTGCACCTCTTCGATGGTCGACTTCAGGCGTTCCTCGAATTCGCCCCGGAACCGGGTGCCCGCAATCATCGCGCCCAAGTCCAGACTCATCAGGCGCTTGCCAACGAGGCTTTCGGGCACGTCTTCCGCGATGATCTTCTGGGCCAGGCCCTCGACGATGGCGGTTTTGCCCACGCCTGCCTCGCCGATGAGGACCGGGTTGTTCTTCGTGCGGCGGCTGAGCACCTGGATCACGCGCAGGATCTCGGCATCGCGGCCGATGACGGGGTCGAGCTTGCCCTCGCGGGCTGCCGCGGTCAGGTCACGGGCGTATTTCTCGAGCGTGCGGTAGCGGCTTTCGGCCTGGGGGGTGCTCGCCTTTTGACCGCCGCGTCCTTCTTCAATTGCTTTCAAAACCATCTCTCGTGTGATCCGCGCCTCGCGCAACAGCCCGGCGGAAAAGCCGCCGCGCTCGCTCAGCGTGCCCAGCAGAAGGTGTTCGGTAGAGATGTATTCGTCCTGCAGCAGTCGCGCCTCCTCGGTGGCCTGGTCGATGACCCGCTTTAGCCGGGGCGTGATGAAGACCTGCGCCACCGCTTGCGGGAACATGGCCGGGCCGGCCGCGCGGGGGGTGCGCTGCAGGTTGTCCATCAGCCGTTCCTTCATGATATCGATCGGCGCACCCATCCGCTCGACGAGGTCTGCTACCAGGCCCTTGGGCTGCTCGAGCAGCGCCAGGAAAAGGTGCTCCACGTCCACCTGGCTGTGGCCGTATCTTTGCATTATCTCATACGCGCGCATGGCAGCGTCCTGCGCACGCTCCGTAAAACGATCAAATCGCATATCCGCGCCTCTTAAAAATGCCGCCTTTGCCGTCAGGCCACCTGGATGCGGTGGCCCGGCCCCGAAAAGAGACAACCCGTAGCGCTTGGGGCACGCTACGGGTTGTTAGACGCTCCCATCTGCTACGACTTCTAGCTTCGATTCGTACCCTAACACTGAAGTGTTAACGTGAGCGTATGAATCGTTCCCAAAGCCGTTTTTCTACCGCATTTCTAACGTAGGCAAACTCGCTTGTGATGGCGTCAGTTGTGGGCGGTTGACACAGGATGACACCCCGCAGAACCGCGCCGCTGCCGGCCCGGGAATCAGTAGCGCAGCACCGCCGCGATCTGGCCGACCTCGGCCAGCCGGGTGTTGGGTTCCAGGGCCGACACCTTCACGCCCGCGTCCACCGCCGCATGGACGGCGAGGTTCACCACGTCGCCCGACGGTCGGAGCTTGCCCGCGCAGTAGGGGCAGGCTTCCAGGTTCTCCACCACCACGGCGCCGCAGTGGGCGCACTGTGCGCCCGGCCGGCGCAGCGCGGGATCGACGAGCAGCTGGTACACCCGGCCCTGCTGCAAGGCAGCCAGCGTGTCTTCCAGGCCGAGCGCGCCGGCGCCGCCCTTGTGCGCCAGCGTGATGACCTGTTCGAGAAGGTCGGCTTCCTGTTCCTTCTGGCTGGCTTGCGCCACTTCGTAGGCGCGTTCCCACGCCTCTGCCGGCGACGCGTTGACGTCTAGATTGATCGCGCCGACGACCTTGTCGGCAAGCGCCCGCGGCATCTGGGTCTTGAATGCCGCCAGGTTTTCGTCCGTGCCCGAGATGACGGCGCGCGCTACATGCTGCTGCGCCAGGTACTCCGCGGCCCACTCGGCCGAGTCGCGCAGGTTGTGCAGGGCCTCCTGATCCTCGTTGCGTTGGAGCTTTTGCGCGGCCAGGCCCCCTTGCCGGTGCCGCTTCACCTCGGCGCCCAGCGTGCCGGCCGTGTCGGCCAGCGCGCCCAGGCGGTAATTCAGGATGCGTGCGCCCTCGCGATCGACCATGATCACGGCGAACGACTCGTAGTTGTCAAACAGATCGCTCAGGGGCTTGATGTAGGGACGCCGTCCGACGTAGACGGCGTTCTGCACCGGGACGAGGAGGGGAAAAGCGCGCCAGAACTTGCGCGCCTGGCAGCTGAAGCAAGCCACTGATCGCCCCTGGCGGTCGAATTCGCTTTCGAAGAAGCGCTCGATGCGCTCGATATCGGGAGCAGCGGCCCCCTGCTCGGCGGCCTGCGCAAGTAGCTGGCGCAGCGGAAGCTTGTGCTCGTCGCCCGACCGGTTGTGCCGGTCCAGGTTCAGGTAGAGGCTCAAGACCGGTTCGTTGTCGGTGATCAGTTCGGCAAGTTCTTGCAGGTCCTGTTCTTGCATCATCGTCTACGCTCCTATAGGCTCCACCGGCCAAAGCAGCATGCACGGCTCTCGCGCTTACCTTCAAGCCTGCTTGCCTGCATGCGTGCAACGGCCCGTCCTGGCGGCATGCCAGTCGCGGGCCTGACTCAACGCCGATCCACCTATTTCGGGGAATCGCCGCGCAGTTGCGCGTGCAGTTGCGCCCACTGGCGTACGAGCTCCTCCTCGCGCTCGCTGAGTGTCTCGGGAATCATTACGCGCACCTTCGCGTACAGGTCTCCCCGCTCGCTGCTCCTCAGCTTTGGCATGCCTTGGCCGGCGAGCCGGATTGTGCGACCCGATTGCGTTCCTTTGTTGATCTTCAAAGCGACCGTGCCGCCCAGCGTCGGGACGCGGACTTCGCCGCCCAACAGGGTGCTGAATAGGTCGACCGGGATTTCGGTGTAGAGGTCGTCGCCACGGCGTTCAAACACCGGGTCTGGCAGCACTTTCACGACGAGGTAGATGTCGCCGCGGGCGGCGCCGGGCGCGGCAGCCGGGCCTTCGCCGGCCATGCGGATGCGTGAGCCCGTCTTTACGCCCGCCGGGATTTTGACTTCGAGCCGGCGGCCGTCGACGTCGAGCATGCGCTGCCCGCCGCGGTAGGCCTCTTCGAGGGTGACCTCGATCTCGTGCTCGTAGTCTTGGGCCGGGGGTTGGGGAGCGGCCCGGCCTGCGCGCCGCCGCGTGCCCGTGGCTGCGGGTCCGGCGCCGCCGAAGATGGTCTGGAAGAAGTCGGAGAAGCCCTGCTCGCCGCCGAACAGGTCGTTCAGGTCGTTGATGTTGCCATATTCGACCCGCGTGCCGCCCGGCGCGCCCTGTCCGCGGGCGTTCGCGACGTAGTCGCTCCAGTCGAAGCCGCCGCCCGCGGCGCCGCCCTGCTGCCAGCGCTGGTAGTTCTGGCCTAATTCGTCATACTTACGCCGTTTTTCAGGATCGCCGAGGACCTCGTGCGCCTCGTTGATTTCCTTGAAGCGTGCTTCGGCGGCCGTGTCGCCGGGGTTCATGTCCGGGTGATATTGACGGGCGAGCCGCCGGTACGCCTTCTTGATCTCTTTCTCGTCCGCGCTTCGTTCAACACCCAGAATCTTGTAGTAGTCCTTATACTCCATGCTGACTCCCGCTAGCCGGATGGCGAAGGGTGACAGTGAATTCAGTATAGCCGGGCCCCATGGGGCTGTCAAGCGATTTTCCTCGCCGGGTCAGAGACGCAAAAAGGCACAGGCGCCAAGCCCGGCGCCTGTGCCTTTTTGCGTCTAGAGGACGCTACGGAATGATCAGCTTCTGACCGACGGCGATCCGGTCGGGGTTCGTGATGTTGTTGGCCGCCTGGATCTGCTTGATCGTCACGCCAAACTTCCGCGCAATGGAGAGCAGGGTATCGCCGCGCTGGATCACGTAGCTTCGCCCCTGGCCCCCCGTCGGAACGGCGACGGCCGCGCCACCGCTGCCGGCCGGGATGGTCAGGCTTTGGCCGACCTTCAGCGCGTCCGGGTTCGCGAGCCCGTTGGCGCTGACGATGGCCTGGACCGTCGTGCCGAAGCGCTTGGCGATGGCGCCGAGCGTGTCGCCCGACTGCACGGTGTAGGCACTGGCGGTCGCGCGGGTGGCGCCCCCAGACGCTGCTCCGCCGGACGCTGCCGCACCCCCCGCGGCTGCCGCGCCGCCCGAAGCGGCCGCGCCCGGAATCTGCAGCTTCTGGCCCAGCATGAGCGTGTTGGGGTCGGCCAGGCTGTTGAGCTGGGTAATGGCCTCAGGGGTCGTGCCGAAGCGGGCGGCGATGGTGGCCAGCGTGTCGCCTGCCACAACCGTGTACGTGAATGCTTGCCCGGTTCCGGCCCCGGTTGCGGCTGCAGGGCTCACGACCACCTGCTGTGGCACAGGCGCGCTCGGCGTGGGCGCCGCACCGGCTGCGTCACTCGTCGTCGCGGCCGCGCCCGTGCCGCCGGGAGTAGGGGCGGCAACCGTGCCGCGTGCGGCGGCGGGGGTGGTGGTGGTCGAAGCCGGGACGGGCCGCTCCCGATTGCAGGCGCTCAAGGACAGGGTTAGCAGAATCAGCAGGCTCAGGATCATTACAAGCCGTGGGCGATAGCTCATGGAACCCTCCGTTGCGGACCGGCGTGAAAAAGGCAAATACGCGTATTTGTTACAATCATACCACAGGCTACACGCAGAGTCAATATGGCATTTTCTGGTTGACTTTGCTATGCGATTACTCCGAGCGCTTTGCCAACCTTTGCGAAGGCTGCAAGGCCTTGATCCAGGTCGTCGCGCCGGTGGCTGGCGGTGTTCATCACCCGGATACGGGCGAGGCCGCGCGGGACGGTCGGGAAGCCGATGGACATGGCGAACACGCCTGCCTCGAACAGTTCGCGGCTGAACTGCTTGGCCAGCCCTGCATCGCCCAGCATGACCGGCACGATGGGGGTCTCGCTGCGCCCGGTGTCGAACCCCAGGCGCTTCATCTCGGCCTTGAAGTAGGCGGCGTTGTCCCACAGGCGCTTAACCAGCTCTTCAGACGCCTCGAGCAGGTCGACGGCTGCAAGGCACGCGGCGGTATCGGATGGCGTGACTGCGCTGGAGAAGAGGAACGGCCGCGCTTTTTGTCGGATGTAGTCCACGATGGTCTTGCGGCCTGCAATCACCCCGCCGACCACGCCGAACGCTTTGGAGAGCGTGCCGATCTCCACGTCGAACACGCCTTGCAGCCCGAAGTGGTCGACCACGCCGCGGCCGCCGCGCCCGAGGACGCCCTCGCCGTGTGCGTCGTCGACCATCGTAAGCACGCCGTAGCGGTCGGCTACCTCGGTCATCTTGTCCAACGGCGCGATGTCGCCGTCCATGCTGAAGACGCCGTCGGTGACGAGCAGTCCGCGGCGGTACTGGAGCAGGTGCTCCTTGATCTTCGCCTCGGCGTCGGCCGGGTCACAGTGCTCGTAGACGACGATCTTCGCACCGCTGAGCCGGGCCGCGTCGATAATGGAGGCATGGTTGAGGCGGTCAGAAAAGATCACGTCTTCCTTGCCGACCAGCGGGGGGATGGCGGACTGGTTGGCGACGAAGCCGCTTTGCAGGTAGAGCGCGTCTTCCACGCCCTTGAATGCGGCGAGACGGCGCTCGAGTTCCAGATGCAGCCCTTGGGTGCCGGCGATGCTGCGCACCGCGGCGGGGCCGACGCCCCACCGGTCGATGGCGGCCCGGGCTGCTTCCTTCATATGGGGGTGGTTGGCGAGGCCGAGGTAGTTGTTGGTGCAGAAGTTCAGCACCCGGCGGCCGTCGACCTCCATCCAGGCGTCGGCCGGCGAGCCCATGGTGCGAATGTTGATGAGCAGGTTGTTTTCGCGCAGCTGGTCCATGTCGGTGCGGATGAAAGCCAGCTTATCGGTGGTGGCGGTCGTCATCGGGTAGCATCTCCTCGTTGAAGTGCTTGCGTTCGTCGCTGTGGGGCACGCCGGAGCGTCTGGCGGGCCGGCACGGACGACAGGCGCCAGTATAGCACTTCGAGGACGGCGTCGCAACGGGGACGGCGCAGGCTCCGGGCCGCGCGAATTTCCTTGACCGCGGCCCGACGCAGTGCTAGTATGTCTTTAGGTTGCAGTGTTGCTGCAAATCAGTCGTCCACCGCCGATACACCCGCTTCGCAGTCTGGTGGAACGGAGGGAGCATGGGCGATCTACCTTCGGGCCATCGTTCGACTTACCTGCCCTTTCAGTTGAGCAGCTTCGTCGGCCGCGAGCGCGAGATGGCCCAGCTCGAGCCGCTCGTCCTGCGTAACCGCCTCGTCACGCTGACCGGCGCAGGTGGCGCCGGGAAAAGCCGGCTGGCCTTCGAAGTCGCCAGTCGCCTTGCGCCCGAGTTCCCCGACGGCGTGTGCCCTGTCGAACTGGCCCCCCTGGAAGACCCGGCGCTTGTGCCCCGCGCCGTGGCGCACGCATTGGGCATTATCGACCAGGCAGATGACCGTTTGGTCTACAGCGTCATCGTGCGCCTGGATGCGGGCGAGCGTTTACTCGTCCTCGATAATTGCGAGCACGTACTATTCAGTTGCGCCGCCCTCGTGGAGACCCTGCTCTGCCGCTGCTCGTCGGATCTGCGCATTCTGGCCACGAGCCGCGAGCCCCTCGCGGTGCCGGGTGAAGTGGTATGGCTCGTGCCTCCCCTTGCCGCGCCCGATGCCGGCGCCTTGCCCGACAGCGGCGCAGGTCCACAATTTGACACTATCGCGGCGTTTGAGGCCGTTCGCCTGTTTGCGGCGCGCGCCGCAAGTGTCGCGCCCGGTTTTACCCTCACGGCCGCGAATGCACCGGTCGTGGGCGAGCTTTGCGGGCGCCTGGAGGGACTGCCCCTCGCGATCGAACTTGCAGCAGGCCGCGTCCGGGTGCTGACCCCGCGCCAGCTCGCAGAGCGCCTGGCCGAGGGCTTGGACGTACTCTCCGACGGCGCTCGGCCGGCTCTGCCCCACCACCACACCATGACGGCCGCTATCGGCTGGAGCTATTGCCAGTTGAGCGCAGAAGAGAGCGCCGCGCTCCGGCGCCTGTCGGTCTTTCGCGGGGGCTGGTCGCTTGACGCAGCCGAAGATGTTGGCGAGGGTGTTACGGCGCGGTCCGCCATCCTTGCCGTGCTCGCGCGGCTGGTGGAGCGTTCGCTCGTAGTGGCCGAAGCGCGCGACGACGAGATGCGCTACCGGCTGCTGGAACCCATCCGGCAGTACGCGGCCGAGCGACTGCGCGAGGCGGCCGAAGAGGACGCGGCCCGGGAACGACATTTTGCGCACTTCCTGGCGCTGGTGGAGACCGCCAGGCCCGAGCTGCGCCGCGCGGACCAGCTCCAGTGGCTGGACCGGCTGGATCGGGAGCGCGACAACCTCCGGGCAGCGCTCAGCTACGGCTTGCAGCGCGCGTCCGCGTCCAGGGACTTCGCCCAGCAGTGCCTGCGCTTCGTCCATGCCCTCGAGCCGTACTGGTCCACGCGGGGCGACCAGCGCGAGGGCTTGCGCTGGACGGACGAGGCGCTGACGTCGGAGCATTCCGCAACACGTGACGTCTTGCGCATCAGGGCGCTCACTAGCGCGAGCCTGCTGGCGCAATCGCAGAATAAACCTGAGACCAGACAGGAACCCCACGTGATAGAAGCCCTGGAGATCCTGAACGGAACGGATGAAAGCTGCGACCACGAGCGGGCCGAGGCGTTGCGCGTGCTGGGCCGGGCAAGAATGGGCTTCTTCGAGTGGAAGGGGGTCCGCGAGCTGTTCGAGGAAAGCCGGTCCCTGTTCCGAAAGACCGGCGACCGCCTCGGGGAGGCGGACTCAATAGCAGCGATAGGCAATTTTCTGCGCGAAGACGATCGGAACGAAGCGCGCGCGCTATTTCAGCAAAGCATTGCCATGTACGAGGAAGCCGGCGACCGCCTGGCGCAGCTAAACCCGCGGCTTCAGCTGGGCCATATCTGCTTTTTCGGAGGAGAGCCGGAGCGCGCCGAGACCCTGCACCTCCAATGTCTCCATCTGGCCGAAGCGTCGGGCAACAAGTTCGAGGTCTGGCATGCCTTGCACAACCTCGGGGAGTGCACGCAGGCGGCCCTGGGCGACAACCGGAAGGCCGAGCCCTATCTGCGGCGCGCGTTGGAGCTTGCCCTCGAAAACGGATTCTCGTCGGGGGGAGTGGAGCAGGTCTGCCTGGCCGAGTGCGAGGCCGAACGGGGAAACATCAGGGAGGCGATGGCTTTCCTGCGCGAGGCGTTCGCTTGGGGCCGCGCGGCCTACGACGATGCCGTTGCCTTCATTTGGGGGGATGCCCGGCTGGCGCACGTTAGGATTGCGCAGCGGCGGTTTCGGGAGGCTGCCGTGCTGCTCGGCGCCAGCTTCAGGCTGGAAGATGCGCTTCCAGGCGGCCTCGACGAGATTATCCACAGCCTGCGGGACAGATATGTGGGCCTGGCACGCGCCAGGATGAGCCCCGGGGCCTTCGAGGCTGCATTTGCCGAGGGCCGGCACATGACGGTCGACGAGGCCGTAAGAATTGGGGTTGCAACCCTTGAAGAGGAGCCGACCGAACCGGCTCCCCAAACGCCAGCGCAGGCGGCGAAGCAGCAGTACGACGGAGTGACGGCGCGCGAGCGGGAGGTTGCGGCGTACGTGGGCCGCGGGCTGACGAACGCGGAAATCGCGGCGACGTTGAGCGTGAGCGAGCGGACGGTCGAAGTCCACGTCAGCAATATCCTGTCGAAGCTGGACTGCACATCGCGCACCCAGGTTGCCGCATGGGCCATACGCAAAGGGTTGACAAATACGTAGCCGAACAAAAAAACTAAGTGCTCCGCTGGAGAAAAGGCACGTGCTGGCACAGATGGCAGCACGTGCCTTTTCCATTAAGCTGGCGGCAAGATGGTGCTTGAATGCGTGACCAAATGAAAGGAGAGTCCGATGAACGCACGATCTCAGGCCAGCATGGCCCTATTGACGGCGGTGCTCCTGGTCCTCGCCGTGGGATGGACCGGGGCGACTGCAGCACCTGCGGGTGCAGCAGGTGCTGCGGGGGCGTTTCCCGGGCGGCAGGGCCAGTTGATGGCGGCGGAGTGTCAGTTGGAGCGGGCGCCGATGCGCTGCGAAAGGAGCTCAACCCAGTGGCATTGCAGCTGTGGCGCGGCGACCCTGGCCGCGCACACCGAGGTTCTGTCTCTTGTCTTGCCGGGTGAGGAGACCACGTGGCAGCCCAGGCAGCGGCATGGCCTGGCAGCTAAGTGATCGGGCCGGGGATCTGCCGTCAGTGGGGGCACTCGCCGGGAACCAGGGAAACAAAAGGGCCGGGAGCCTTTGCAGGGCTCCCGGCCCCTTGCATTCCAACCCCGGCCCCTTGCTGCAGCAACGTGGCGGAAGTGGGGCCAGCAGGCGGCCCGCAGCCAGCGCAGGCGAAGGGGCTAGGCGGAGGACGCTGCTGAAGCGACCGCGACCGACCTGATCGAAAGTGACGGGTGCGTGACGTTTCGGTGAGGGTTGTGGGCGAGGGGAGGGCCGGCCAACACCACGCCGGAAAAAGCAACGGCCGGGGCCACGTGGCCCCGGCCGTCTGTAGTCTTTGGGGTTTGCCTTAGGCGTCCAGACCGTACTGCGCCGGCCGCTTGCTGAGGCTGATCGCCCAGATGACGACCGCCAGCAGCACTACCATCACGATCACAGTCCCGAGGTCGAGCGTGTTCGAGGCCACGACGATCGGGGCGATGATCAGGGAGATCAGGTTGATGACCTTGATCAGCGGGTTGAGCGCGGGGCCGGCGGTGTCCTTCAGCGGGTCGCCGACGGTGTCGCCCACGATGCTGGCCTTGTGCGCTTCAGAGCCCTTGCCGCCGTAATGCCCCTCTTCGACGAGCTTCTTCGCGTTGTCCCACGCGCCGCCGGTGTTGGACATGAAGACCGCGAGCAGCTGGCCCGACAGGATGACGCCGGCCAGGAAGCCGCCCAGCGCTTCAGCCTTCAGGGTGAAGCCGACGATGATCGGAATCAACACGACGATGATGCCGACGGGCATCAGCTCGCGCTGGGCTGCTACCGTCGAGATGCCGACGGCCTTGCGGTAGTCGGGCAAGACGGTGCCTTCACGGACGCCCGGCACGTCGAACTCCTTGCGGACCACGGCCACCATGCCGTTGGCGGCACGGGAGACGGCCTTGACGAGCAGGGCGCCGAACAGGATCGGAATACCGCCGCCGATCAGGAAGCCAACGAATACCCGGGGATTGGCGATGTTGATGACGGTGATCAGGGCGTCTTCGGTGATCTTGCCCGCATCAAGCAGCGCCCGTTGGACGACGCCGATGTCGGTCATAAAGGAGCCGAACAGGGCCACGGCCGCAATGACCGCAGAGCCGATGGCGACGCCCTTGGTAATGGCTTTGGTCGTGTTGCCCACCGCATCCAGGTCGGTCATGATCTTGCGCGCGCTCTCGGGCATCTTCGCCATTTCGCCGATGCCGTTGGCGTTGTCTGAGATCGGGCCGAAGGAGTCCATGGAGACGAGGTTGCCCGCGTGGGTCAGCCAGCCGATGCCGATGAGGGCCACACCGTAGATGACATACTGCGCGCCCAGGTGACCGTAAATGAGCACGGAGGTCATGATGGCCGCCGCGATCGTCATCACCGACCAGGTGCTGGACTCATAGCCCTCGGCCAAGCCGCTGAGGATCGTGGTCGCCGGGCCAAACCGGGTGCTCTTGGCGATTTCCTGCACGGGCGATTTGTCGGTCGCCGTGAAGTAAGCCGTGAGGCGGTTGACGATGACGTTGAATATGACGCCCATCGAAACCATGGCCGCCGGCTGCCACCAGTTCACCGACTCGGTGTTCTTAATGTAGACGAAGGCCAGGATGAAGGACAGCGTGATCGTGATGACCGAGGAGACTTCGTAAGCGATTTCCATGGCGTGCCAGGCGTTGCCCTTGGCCACTGTCCGCTCCCACACCGGCACCGAGAACGTGCCGACGATCGAGCTGATGACGCCGATGGCGCGCACGAGGAGCGGGAAGACGATCCAGTAAACCTGGCCGGTGAGGGACATCAGCGCCAGGCCGAGGATCAGGGCCGAGACGATGGTGACCTCGTAGGACTCGAAGATGTCGGCGGCCATACCGGCGCAGTCGCCGACGTTGTCGCCCACCTGGTCGGCGATGACGGCCGCATTGCGGGGATCGTCTTCTTCCAGGTTCTCTTCGACCTTGCCCACGAGGTCGGCGCCGACGTCGGCAGCCTTGGTGTAGATGCCGCCGCCCACGCGCATGAAGAGTGCGACGAGGGTGCCGCCGAAGCCGAAGCCAAGCAGCGCATCGGGGGCCGCCGCGCCGAAAATGATGAAGATGGTGGTTCCGCCGAGAAGCCCGAGGCCGTCGGTCAGCATGCCCGTCACCGTACCCGAGCGGTACGCGATGCGGAGGGCGTCGCCGAAGTCATGCATGGAGGCGGCCGCCACACGGATGTTGCCTTGGACCGCCATGCGCATGCCCAACTGGCCGACCATCAGGGAGAAGGTTGCGCCCAGGATAAAGGCAATGGCGCGGCCGACGGCGATGGTGGTGCGTGCGTTTTGTTCGCCGAACATCGCGCGGGCCTCAGCCGTGGGTTGAGCGATCCAGACGCTGGCGAACAAGGCGAAGACCAGAACCGCCATGAAGGGCACGATCGTTCGCAGCTGCTGACCCAGGTAAGCGTCGGCGCCTTCCTTCACAGGCGTCCAGACCTGGATCATCTTTTCGGTGCCCTTGCTCTCCGACATGACGTTTCGGTAGAGCAGGAAGGCATAAATGAGGCTGATGAATGCGACGACCAGGACGGCGTAGATGGCAGCCGTCTCGAAGGACGTCAGTGTTAGGTGGGACATAAGACCTTCTCCAACCTCCTCGTACGGATAAGAAATCGTTCGCCCCTATGGCTAAGACGCGGGCAGTGACCACACGGGCAGGGGGTGCAGGCGACTGCGCGTTCGGGACGCAACATTACAATTCTACGCACTCGTTCAAACCTTGTCAAGAAGTGGACGAGTTAGAACGTTTTATGTGAAAGACGTCACCTGATAATTGTTTGACATACACCTACCTTGGGCGGATAATAAACCGCATGATGTTTGACGCTACTAAGGGAGGGCGACGCAGGGAAACACCCTCAGAGCCCCACGCTTCGTTTTCCCAGTTACCGTTGCCCGTGCTGGTCGACACACCCCGCGGTTTTGACGCCATGATGGCCGTCCTATCGACGCAGCCGGCGCTCGCCCTCGACACCGAGTCCAACAGCCTCTACCGTTACCACTATCGCGTGTGCATGATCCAGATCAGCACCGCCGATACCGACTACCTGCTTGATCCCCTGCGCCTGCCCGACATTCAGCCTCTCGGCGAAGTACTTGCCGATCGCCAGATCCAGAAGGTGTTCCACGCGGCCGAAAATGACATCCTGATGCTTAAGCGGGACTTTGACTTCGGCTTTGCCAACATCTTCGACACGATGCTGGCTGCACGGATCCTGGGCTGGCGCCAGGTGAGCCTGGCCGCGCTGCTGCAACAGCACTTCGGGGTGGCGCTCGACAAGCACGCGCAACTGACGGATTGGGGCCAGCGGCCGCTCACTTCGGCCCAGCTCAGCTATGCGCGCCTGGACAGCCATTACCTGCTGGCGCTGCGCGATCTGCTCACCACGGCGCTGGGCGAGCGGAAGCGCTGGCGCGAGGCGCAGGAGGCGTTTGAGGCCCTGCCCGGCGTCACCTACGTCGAGAAGCCTTTTGACCCCGACGCGTTTTGGCGCATCAAGGGCGCCCGCGACCTGGAGCCGAGCGAGCTGGCCGTGCTGCGTGAGCTGTACCTCTGGCGCGACGACCAGGCCCGTCTCGTCGACCGGCCGCCCTTCAAAGTTATCGGCGACGAAACACTGATGCTCCTCAGCCGGATGCAGCCCGAGCACCCTTTCGAACTGCCGCTGAGCCCGCGCCAGATCGACCAGTTCGGGTTGGACGTGCTGAACGCGGTTGCCCGCGGCCGGCATGCGCCGCCGCCCACCCCGCCCGTTCGCCCACACAACGGCAATGGGCGACCCGATCCCCAAGTGCAGGCGCGGTTCGATCGCCTGCGGGCATGGCGCGCGCAGCGGGCGGCGCAGCGGGAGGTGGAGCCGGATATCGTCATGACGAACGAGGCGCTGATGGCGATCGCCAGGGCCGCGCCGCTTAGCCTTGATGCGCTCGCCAATGTAGGTGTGATGGGCGCGTGGAAGCTGCAAGAGTACGGCGCCGATGTGCTCGGCGTCATTGCGCCGGGTTGAGCCTGGATGGCTAACGATTACAGCGAGGTGCGCATCGGCGACGAGGTCCGGATGCGCAAGCCGCACCCCTGTGGGAGCGACCAATGGCGCGTCGTCCGCTTGGGCGCGGACATCGGCATCGTGTGCGGCGGGTGTGGGCGCAAGGTGCTGCTGCCGCGGTCGCAGTATATGCGCCAGGTGAAGACGCTGTTGCGGCAGGGCCCGACGGCGCTTGACCCGGCTGCACCCCAGGCCGGCTTAAGCACGCCCCATGACTGACACCTCCTCCGCCGGTTTCCGGGCGGTTCTCACAAACCGTCACTTCCGCGCGTTGTGGTTCGCCCAACTCCTGGCGCAGATCAGCCAGAATGCCATCAACTTCGTCCAGTTGGTGCTGGTCGAGCAGTTGACTGGCTCGGCCATGCAGCTTGGCATCACGATCCTCGCGTTCACCATCCCGGGCGTCCTCTTCAGCCCCATTGCCGGCGTGGTCGTCGATCGCATGTCGAAGAAGACGATCCTGGTCGGCTCGAACGCCATCAGGGTGTTCCTGGCCCTAGCCTACATCCCGGTGATTGCGAATTTGCAGGGGCCGGCGCGTCTGCTTGCGATCTACGTGATTACGTTCCTGATGGCCACGCTGGCGCAGTTTTTCGCGCCGGCTGAGGGCGCCTCGATCCCCTTGTTGGTGGGCGAAAGCCTCCTGCTGCCTGCTAACTCGCTGTTCACCCTGACCATCGCCGTCGCCCAGATCTTGGGACTGATGGTGCTCGGGCCGATCTCCATCAGCTTGCTTAAGGTTGAAGGTGGGTTCGTCGTGGCGGCCGTCTTGTACTTGATCGCGGCCATCTCGGTCTCGACCTTGCCCAAGGACACGCCGCCCCGCCGAGCGGTCAGCGCACTCTCGCCGTGGCGGCTGTTGTGGGACGACATCCAGGAGAGCCTGCGTTTTATCGGGGGGCAGCGCCGCATCCAGGCGGCCATGATCCAGTTGGTGACAATTGCGACGCTGATCCTCGTCATGGCCGAGCTGGCG
This sequence comes from uncultured Chloroflexia bacterium, assembly GCA_963810095.1. Taxonomy (GTDB): domain Bacteria; phylum Chloroflexota; class Anaerolineae; order CG2-30-64-16; family CG2-30-64-16; genus JALOOB01. Next base: position 1,734,290 of record CAWEMM010000006.1, read on the forward strand.
CCAGGCTATGCCGCCCGTGTCTTGGGCATGTCGGCTCAGAATGCGGTGTTGGTGTTTTTGCCTGCGGGCATCGGCATGGTGCTAGCGATCTGGTTCACCGGGCGGTTCGGTCACGTGCTCCGGCGGGTGGGCTTCGCGTTCTTCGGCTTGGGGCTGGCGGGCCTGACCTTCGCCGGCATGGGCTGGACCGCGATGGGCTATAACACGTTGATGCGGCCGATTTTGCGGCTGTATCCCAATGCGGCCTTCAGCCTGACCACCGCGACGATGGCGCTCGGCTTTTTTCTGGGGTTGTTCCTGGCGGGCGTCAACATCCTGGCGCAAACCCTGGTCCAGCAGGAGTCGCCCCCCTACATCCGTGGCCGGGTCTTGGCGATGCAGTTCACGCTCAGCAGCCTGGTCAGCATTCCGCCGATGCTGGCACTGGGGCGCCTGGCCGACACCATTGGCATTCCCCGTGCGATGGAGATCGTCGGCTGGTCCGCGGTCGGCATGGCGGTTTTGAGTTATGTGGTGTCGCGCCTGCCGCTGCGGAAGGCGCGCCCGGCGGGCAGCACCGATGTGCCCGTGGAGCAGGGAGATGAAGCATGACCCAATCTGAGACGGCGCCGGGCGCTGCTACGGGATCGCATGCGATCGGGCGGGACCTCCTGGTCGCATACCTGGACGAATACCTCCAGGTGGGCGAGGCGAAGGACTGGGGCGAAAACGGTCTGCAGGTCGAAGGTGCGGACGAGGTGCGCTCGCTCGCGTTCGCGGTGGACGCGTCGCACGCTGCGATCGCGGGAGCCGTGGCAGCGGGCGCCCGCATGTTGATCGTGCACCACGGCCTGTTCTGGGGCAAGCCGCTGCGCATCGTGGGTGCGCACCGCCGGCGGGTGAAGACCCTGCTGGACGGGGGCTGCAGCCTGTACGGCGTCCATCTTCCGCTCGATCGCCATCCTGAAGTGGGCAATAACGCGGAGCTGGCGCGGCTGCTCGGACTGAAGGTTGCCGGCAACCTCGGCGAAGCGTTTGGCGCGCCGGTGGGTTTCGTGACCGAACCCGAGGCGCCCCTGCCCCTCGACCGGCTCGTCGAGCGGGTGCGAACGGCGGTGGGTGTGCCGCTGCTGGTGCAGGCGGGGGGCCCGTCGATCGTTCGCAAGGTCGGGATCATTTCGGGCGGGGCCGCGGGCGAGATCGCCGCGGCGGTCGCGGCGGGGTGCGACACCTATCTGACTGGGGAAACCAGCCATAGTTCGTACCACGATGCGGCCGAGCAGGGCATTAACGTCATCTACGCGGGGCACTATGCGACGGAGACGGTGGGCCTGAGGGCGCTGGCGCGCCACCTGGAGCGGCGCTTCGGGCTACCGTGGACATTTATTGAAGGGCCAACCGGGCTCTGATTTGACACTAACGGGCGCGCGTAGGTATAATCCGTTAGGTTAAGCGGGTGAGACCTGCTATCTGTCTCGCCTGCTTTTTGTGTCTGTACACTATGCGTCTAAATCAGATCAGGAGTATTCGTTCATGTCCACGAAACGAACTTATCAGCCGAAGAGCCGGCGCCGCCAGCGCGTGCACGGTTTCATGGCACGCATGAGCACACACGGCGGACGCCGCGTTATTGCCGCACGGCGGGCCCGCGGCCGCAAGCGCCTTGCAGTCTGAGCTGCCCTCGGTCGGGAAGCCAGAGACAGAAGTTGAGCTTTGGAGCGCCGGTTTCGAGTTAGCGACAGCGGAAGGTTCCGGCAGGTCAGGCAGGAGGGCGCCAGTCACGCGCATCCATTGATGGTCTTGAGTTATTTGCGTAATGACTCGGAGATCAGCCGCTGCGGATTTACGGTAAGCAAACGGATCGGCAAAGCGGTGACGCGCAACCGGGCGCGGCGGCGGATGCGAGAGGCAGTGCGAGGTTTGTGGGATTTGGTGCAGCCGGGTTGGGACCTCATTTGGGTGGCTCGGCCGGGCATCAACGAGGCGAATTTCCAAGAACTGCAAGACGCCTGTGCCCGCCTGCTACGGCGGGCACGCTTGCTAAATGAGTGAAGTGTGAGTTGCGGGCGGCGTGGACATCATGAGACGCGTTCTGATGGTCCTGATCCGGGGCTACCAGCGGTTTATCTCGCCGGGCCTGCCGGCGTCGTGCCGCTTCTATCCCTCGTGTTCCGAGTATACTTATCAGGCAATCGAAAAGTACGGCGCATTGCGCGGGGGCTGGATGGGCATCCGGCGGATTAGCCGCTGCCATCCGTTTCATCCCGGCGGCTACGACCCTGTACCCTAAGTTAGAGGAGCGTCACAGAGCGTGAACAAGAAGCACCGCACCTTACTGTTGGTGGCGGTACTGCTGCTGGCAGTCGTGATTTTGTCCGGCTGTTCCGTCCCGCAAGGCACCATCAATATCAACGCCGCTGTCAGCGAAGTCGGCTGGTGGAACGGCTTCATCGTGTATCCCCTCGCCAAGCTGCTGATGAAGCTCAACGAGTTCATCCGCGGTCTCGGGGTCGTGTACAGCTGGGGCTGGGCTATCATTGTCTTTACCATCCTGGTAAAGGTCGTCACGCTCCCGCTGACGTTCAAGCAACTGCAATCGACCAAGGCCCAGCAAGCGCTTCAGCCGAAGATGCGCGAACTGCAGGAGAAGTACGGCAAGGACAAGCAGAAGCTCGCCGAAGAGCAGATGAAGATGTACAAGGAGTACGGCGTCAGCCCGATGGGCGGCTGCCTGCCCCTGATCATCCAGCTGCCGATCCTATGGGGCTTGTACCAGGCGCTGTACGTCCTGGCGAACCCGACCGTGGGACAGCTGACGAATGCGGGCTTCTACTGGATCCCCGACCTGGCGCTCCCCGCCCTGGCCTCTCCGGGCATCCAGACACCTACCCTCAACGGCGTCCCCATGGAAGGCACCAAGTGGATCGGGGCCGCGTTCCAGGCGCAGGAGTGGGGCATCCTCTTCGCATACATGAGCCTGCCGATCCTCATGCTGCTGACCCAGCTGCTCGTCCAGAAGATGTCGCAACCCTCCAAGGCTTCGGGTGCGTCACAGGACCCGCAGGCGCGCATGATGGGGCAGATGATGTTCTTCATGCCGATCATGTTTGCCTGGATCACCCTCGGCCTACCCTCGGGCTTGACCCTCTACTGGACGGTTTCAAACCTGCTGGCCCTGGTTCAGCAGTACTTCGTCACCGGATGGGGCGGCCTGGCTGACTGGTTCCCCTTCCTGCATGCCAAGCAGCCTGCTTGGTCGGGTGCCACTGCGGGTGGCGCTGCGACGACTGCTGCCAGCGCTAACACCCGCAGCAATGCGACGGCAGCGCGCAGCAATGGTACCAGCGTGCCGAGCGGCAAGACGGCAAGCGCCGGCGCGACCTCTGGCGGCGCTCCGGTTACGAGCGGGTCGGTTGAAGAAACGCCTGAGAAGCCAGTAAAGCGGAAGAACCGCCGCCGGCGTTAGGCGTGATCACGTGTGGCGCGCGCACAGGTAGCGCTTAGGAAGTGAACGTATGACAGGAGAAAAGAGCGGAGAGTTCCGCGGGAAGAGCGTCGAGGCGGCGGTGGCAGCCGGCTTGACCGCGCTGCGACTTGACCGCGAAGACGTGGAAGTTGAGATCGTGCGCCCGGGCAGTCGCGGCGTGCTGGGAATCGGGGCCGAGGATGCCGTCGTGCGCCTGACTTCGGTCAAGCGCGGATCCGCTGCGGAAGCCCGGCCGGCCCCGCGTGCCGAAGCCCCTGAGCCGCGACCGGTTCAGGCGCCCGCGCCGCGAACCGAACCCAAGCCCGCTGCTGCGCCGGCCCCGACGAGCAGTGCGGCGCCGGCCCCCGCGCCCGCGGCCAAGGCCGAGACCGGGACTCCCGAGGAACGCGGACAGGCTGCTGCCGAGAAGGGTCGCGAGCTCCTTCTGGGCATGTTGCAGCGCATGGACCTGGATGCGGATGTCGAGATTGTGCCGCAGAGCGACGCCGAAACCGACGAAGACGAACGGGCGCTCGTCCTCAACATTATCGGGGATGACCTGGGCGTGCTGATCGGGCGCCAAAACGAAACCCTTTCGGCGCTGGAGTTCGTCACCCGCCTGATGGTTAATCAGCAGGTGCGCACACGCACGAGCTTCGTGGTCGACGTGAACGGGTACCGGGCCAAGCGTGCCGAATCGCTGCGCAAGCTGGCGCTGCGTATGGCCGACCAGGTCGCCGAGTCCGGCCGCACAGTCGCGCTCGAACCGATGCCACCCGCCGAACGCCGCATCATTCACCTGGCGCTCCGCGATCACCCCGCGGTGAGCACGCAGAGCATCGGCGAGGGCGACCGCCGCAAGGTCACGCTCGTAGCGAAGAAGTAGCTCGACCCTCAGACGGCAGCTGCTGCGGCCTGCACCTTGCACGCCGGTCTCCCATGGGAGACCGGCGTTTTCGTTGACCCCCCTCCCTGTCTGTGTTAGAATCGCGGGGCTGTAGGCCGCGCACGCAGCATACGGGCGACTCTATCGGGACGGAGTGAAAGTTGGACATCAATTTCCTCACGGTTGGCAACCTCACGCGCGATACCACACCCGAAGGATTCCGCCTCGGTGGCACCGTTTCTTTCGCAGCATTGACCGCCCGCAACCTGGGTTGGCGGCCCGGAATGCTCACCCGCGCCTCGCTCGACGGGCTCATGCCGGGCGAGCCGGGGCCCGACGGGCTGATTCGCACGACCGGCCTGCCCGACACCTTGCTGGCCGGCATCCCAATCTTCGTCGAGCCTTCGCCGGTCACCACGACGTTTACCAACATCTATGCCCCCCAGGGCCGGACGCAGTACATCACGGCGGTCGCCCCGCCCGTGACACCCGACGGGCTGCCGCGCGAGTGGTCCGACGTGCCGGTCGTGCTGCTCGGCTCGATTGCGCGCGAACTGCCGCTGCAATGGGCTGCGGAGTTCCCAACCGCGCTGATGGGGATTGCGCCGCAGGGCCTGATGCGACGCTGGGATGAGGACGGCCTCGTGACCCACGGGCGATGGGACGACGGGGGCCTGTTCGTGCGCCGTTGCGACGTCGTCTTTCTGAGCCGTGAAGATGTGAGCGGCGACGACGGCTACATCGCCGAGCTAGCAGCCCAGACCCGTTTGCTGGTCGTGACCGACGGTTATCACGGCGCGACGGTCTATCTCGAAGGACGGGCCACAGCAATCCCGCCCCGGCGCGCTCGTGAGGTCGACCCGACCGGCGCGGGCGACGTGTTCGCCACCTCGTTCCTGATCCGTTACGCCGAGACGCGCGATCCGTTCATCGCCGCCCGCTTCGCCAACATCGCCGCGTCGATGTCCGTGGAGGCGACGGGTGCGGACGCCATCCCCGTGCGTGCGGTGGTGGAGCGCTGGGTCGAAGCCGAGTCTCTGGTAGGGCAAGCGTAACCGTGGCCCGCGTCTATGCCTTTGCGAACCAGAAGGGCGGCGTCGGCAAGACCACGACCGCGGTCAACCTGAGCGCGTGCCTGGCGCAGGCGGGCTGCCGTATCCTGCTGGTGGACGCTGACCCCCAGGCGAACGCGACCAGCAGCCTGGGCGCCGAGCCGAACGGGCTTCACACCTCGCTGTACGATGTTTTGATCCGGCGACACGCGGCCTCCGATAACATCATCCCTACCACGCACGAAGGACTGGACCTTCTGCCAAGCGCGCCTGCGCTGGCCGGGGCGGAGGTCGAGATGGTTTCGGTGCTCGCGCCGCGAATATCTGCTGCGGCGCGCACTCGAACCGGTCCTCGGGCGCTACACGCACGTGCTGATCGACTGCCCGCCAAGCCTGGGGCTGCTGACGGTGAATGCGCTATCGGCCGCTGCGGACGGGGTAATGGTGCCCATCCAGTGCGAGTACCTGGCGCTCGAAGGACTGGGCCGGTTGTGGCACACGGTTCAGATGGTGCGTGAGAACCTGAATCCGCAGCTCTTTATCACGGGCATGATCCTGACGATGTACGATCCGCGGACGAATCTCTCGGACCAGGTGGTGGGCGAGGTCCGCAACCACTTTCCCGATCAGACATTCCGGACGGTCATTCCGCGCAGCGTGCGGCTGAGCGAGGCGCCCAGCTACGGCAAGACGATCCTGCAGTATGCACCGCAGTCGGCCGGCGCGCGTGCGTACGCGGCCCTGGCGGCGGAGTTGCTCGATCGCGAGGGTGGCGTGCTGCCCGTGTCCGAGGGCGCGGCCCTGCCGGCGGGCCGAGCGGGCTAGAAGGGATGAGTGCCATGAGCGCACAATCACGCGGACTGGGCAAGGGCCTCGGCGCATTGATCCCGACGGGCGGCCCGGAAACTGGACCGGCGGCAGACAGCGGGTTCCTGACTGTGCCCGTGGCGGACATTGTCCCAAATCCGCGGCAGCCGCGCACGCGCATGGATCCCGAGTCGCTGGCCGAGTTGGCCGAGTCGATCAAGGAGCACGGGCTGATCCAGCCGCTGATCGTCACTCGAGCCGGCCCGTCGTCTCGTGCCCCCTATCAGTTGATCGCCGGCGAACGGCGCTGGCGGGCCGCCCAGATTGCGGGCCTGCAGACCGTGCCGGTCCTACTCAAGGAGGCCACTCCCCAGCAGTTCCTCGAGTTGGCCCTGGTGGAGAACATCCAGCGCGCCGATTTGAACCCCCTGGAAGAAGCGGAAGCCTATCAGGCGCTGATGAGCGATTTCACGCTCAACCAGCAGCAGGTGGCCGACCGAGTGGGGAAGAGCCGGGTGGCGGTGGCCAACACGCTGCGCCTGCTGCGACTCCCCGAACGGGTGAAGGGGCTGCTGGCGAGCGGGGAACTGACCGAGGGCCATGCCAGGGCGCTTTTGGGCCTGTCTGACGACGAAGCCATCCTGCAGGCTGCCGGGGTGGTGGTGAGCCGCGGGCTGAGCGTGCGCCAGACCGAAGAGCTCGTGCGCCGGCTGGCCGAGGCCAAGCCGCAGGACGAAGCGGCCGAGGGTGAGGGGGATGACCCTGACCGTGCCTATACCGATCGTCTCGAGCAGGCGTTCCGAGGCGCGCTGGGCACAAAGGTCGCGCTGACGCGCGGGCGCAAGGGCGGGCGGTTGGTGATCTCGTTCTACTCGGACGAGGAACTCCAAAGCATTTACGAGCAGATCGTGGGCGAATAAACGCTTGCGATCGAGAAACCGGGTTTCCGCCAGAAACCCGGTTTCTTTATAGTTTGATGAGGAAGCAATGCAACTTTACGCTGACGTACTGTTCACCGGGGGCCGGGCCTACACAGCCGACCCAGCAAGGCCCCCGTTGGGCCGAGGCGGTCGCCGTTCGTGACGGGCGCATCCTGGCCCTTGGCCGGGCCGCCGAGCTGGCCGAGCTGCGCGGGCCGAAGACCGAGGTCGTGGACCTGGCGGGCCGGGTGCTGCTGCCCGGCTTCACCGAAAGCCATCTTCATTTCATCGAGCTGGCCCTGCGCGCGTCGCAGGTAGATGTGACCTATGCACCTTCGGCTGCGGCCGCGGTCGCCGCCGTCGCAGACCGGGCCCGCACCATGCGTGGTGCAGGGGCGGGCGAGAATACCTGGCTGCGCGGGGGCGGCTGGAACGAAAACATCTGGACAGATGCGAAGCCCCATCGCCGTTTGCTGGACGAGGTCGCGCCCGAGATTCCCGTGGCCCTGGACAGCAAGGAATTGCACGCCGTTTGGGCGAACAGCGCCGCGCTGCGCCGGGCGGGCATCACCCGAGACACGATGGACGTGGCGGGAGGCGTGATCGAGCGAGATGCGGACGGGGAACCTACGGGCGTGCTGCGTGAGAACGCCTGGGACCTCTTGACCCGCGTCGTCCCCCAGCCCGGCCTGGCAGAAACCACGGCCGCGGTCCGGGCAGCCATCCCCGACCTCTGGCGCACGGGCATCGTGGCCTTTCACAACGCCAACGACACGTGCGACGGCCTCGCCTTCCGCACTTACCAGGAGCTGAAGCGCCGCGGGGAACTGGGCGTGCGGGTGCTGCAGCAAATCCCTGTGTGCAACCTCGAGCACGCGGCTGCACTGGGCTTGCGCAGCGGGCTGGGCGACGCGTATCTGCGGGTCGGCGGGATCAAGATGTTCGCCGACGGTGCGTTGGGCAGCCGGACGGCCAGTATGCTGCAGCCCTACGAAGGCGCGTCGCAGGGAGACGGCGCGGCCCAGTGGGGCGTAGTGGCCATGGACCCGGAGGAGATGCTCGAGGCCGCGCTGCAGGCGGGCCGGGCCGGGCTCGGCCTCACCATCCATGCGATTGGCGATCGAGCAAACCGCGACGTGCTAAATATCCTGGCCGAAGTGCGGGCGCAAGAGGCCGGGTTGCACCTGCGCCATCGCATCGAGCACGTGCAGTGCATCGACGACGAGGATTTGCCCCGGCTGGCGCAGCTCGACGTCCTCGCCTCGGTGCAGCCGATCCATGCGACGTCGGACATGCTCATCGTGGACAAGTACTGGGGTCCCCGCCGCGCGCCTGGCGCCTACGCGTTCCGCCGCCTGCTCGACTCGGGCGCGCGCCTGGTTTTCGGATCGGACGGTCCCATCGAGCCCCATGATCCGCTGATCGGCATTCACGCCGCGGTCACCCGCCGGCGGGCGGATGGCACGCCGGGGCCCGACGGATGGCAGGGTCAGGAACGAATCACGGTGGCAGAAGCGGTCGATGCATACACCTACTGGCCGGCCTACGCCGCGGGCGAGGAGAGCTACCGTGGCAGTATCACGCCGGGGAAGGTGGCCGACCTGGTTGTGCTGGCCCAGGACATCTTCCAGATCGATCCGATGCAGATCTGTGACGTACGGGTGGACATGACGGTGATTGACGGGAAGGCAGTATCAGAATAGGACGCAGATTGAACTGATTGGACTGATTCGCATGATCTTTCGAACGAAATCAGGAAGATCAGTCCGATCGCTTGAATCTGCGTCCTATTATCAATTCACCTCAGCACGCGCTCGTCGCCCACGCGTTTGGTGATCTTTAGCTCGTCCAGGCGCTCCATGAGGGCGAGCGTGTACTTGCGGCTGGTGCCGAACTCGTCACGCACCTGGGCCACGGTCATGCTACCGTGGGCCCGGATGGTCTCCGTGATCCCCTTGACCATCGCATCATAAGTCTCGCGCAGCAGCAGCACGTCTTCGCTCAACCGGACGAGGACACCCTGATGCATCAGCGCGCTTAGCAACTCCCCGTCGGTCATGGCCAGGCTCTCGGCCATGGAGGGGGGCGTGGCGGGCTGCTTGCGAAAGGCCGCCAGCAGGTTGTTGACCTTCGCCTGTTGCGCGGGTGTGAACGTAATCTGGTGGTCTGGCCGTGCGAGGAAGTCGCCCCTCTCGACGAGGTAGCTCTCCGCGAGTGCACGGGTGACCAACTCATTGAAGAGCTTCGCAGGCCACTTCTCGCGGCCTTGCACCCGGCCCTTGAGTTCCTCGCGGCCCATGCCGGGACGTAAGGGAAACTGGGTGTGGTATTCGGCGAGCACGTCGGCCATGCGGGCAGCCAGCGAACGCCAGCCGCCGAGGGAAATAACCGGCGCCTGGCTGCGTGCAAAGGGCGCTTGGAGTGCGCCGAGCGGGATTAGCTCGCCGCTCGCCAGCATGGCGGCCGCGACTTGCTCGCCGGTTGCTGCGTCGAGGCCCGACGCGTCGACGGCGGCCTTGAGCGGACCGGGCTCGACGCGCGCGAGCGCATGCAGGAGGAGGTCTTCGGGCGTGCCACGGGCGAGCGTTTCGAGCTGCTCGATGATGTCGGGCTGGAAGCGGCGCCAGCGTCGTGCGGGGTGAGGGTTCACGACGATCCCGCCGCCGACGGTCAGGCTGGGCGAGGGCTGGCGCACAATAAAGCGGTCGCCCGGTGCCAGGGTCACGGGCGCCTCGAGAACGAGCTGAGCCCAGCCGCTCTGCCCGGACGTCAGTTTTTCGGCGTCCAGCAGCCGGACGCGTGCCGGCACCTCCGCCGCGCCGCTGAAGAAATCGACCCGGTCGCTGTGCTCGAGATCTGCTTGCCAGCCCCCCACCCGTACGAGGCGCATCTGGACGTCGACCAGCGCGGTCGATCGCAGCGCGCCGGGACGGGCTACCACCATGCCACGCCGCAGGTCGTCGGGATGGACGCCGGTGAGGTTGATGGCGAGCCGGCTGCCGGGAAGGCCGATATCGACGGCACGCTTGTGCGTCTGCATCCCGCGTACCCGGGCGCGCAAGCCCGCGGGCAGGATTTCGACCTCATCTCCTACCCGGAACTGTCCATCGCTCAGTGTGCCGGTGACGACGGTGCCGAAGCCGGCAATGGTGAAGATGCGGTCGATGGGGAGGCGCGGCGCGCCCTTGTCGCGGCGGGGAGGCACGGTGGCGAGTGCGTCGGCCAGGGCCTGTTTCAGCCGGGCAAGGCCGCTGCCGGTGCGGGCAGAGACGGGGATAATCGGGGCATGGCCCAGCTGCGTGCCCTGCAGGGCCCCGGCCACATCCGCTTCGATCAGCTCGAGCCAACCCTCCTCGGTCACCGCGTCGGTCTTCGTCAGTGCGACGACGCCGGCCGGCACCTGGAGCAGATCGAGAATCGCGAGATGCTCGCGGGTTTGGGGCATGACGCCCTCGTCGGCCGCCACGACAAAGAGGGTGGCATCGATGCCGCCGACGCCGGCCAGCATGTTCTTGATGAAGTCGATGTGGCCGGGTACGTCGATGACGCCGACCATGTCGCCGCTCGTCTCGGCGCCCGCGGCCGGCGGCAGCGCCAGCCACGCGAAGCCGAGGTCGATGGTCATCTCCCGTTCTTTTTCCTCACGCAGCCGGTCCGGATCGATGCCGGTGAGGGCGAGAACGAGGGTAGACTTGCCGTGATCGACGTGCCCGGCCGTGCCGATAACCCGCATCCCGGCCTCAGGCTTCCGGCTTAGGCCGCGCTCCGAGCGCTGCGCCGACCGCGTCCACCAGCCGTTGTGAGCTCTGGATTTGAGCCGCGCCTAACGCTTCGTGCAGCCGCCAGACCGCTTCGAGGTCGCGCTGCAGGATGGCTAACTGCTTTTCCATCGGCGGGAACCGCTCGGCAAGCTTCTGGTTGACCTTGGACTGCTCCTGGATCGAGTAATCCCAGCGCAGGCTCTCTTTCTTCCAGCGCTGCTCGTTTTCTGCCTGCCAATCCGCGAGCTCTTTGCGCTGCCGCTCTTCGGCCAGGCGTTGAAGCTCCGACACCTGCCTCTGATCGCGGAGCAGGGAGGCCTGGAACTCTTCGATCGCCTTGAGCGACCGGCCCGCCTGTTCGTACCGCGCTTCGAACTCGCGCAAGCGCACGATCTGCTTCTCGACGAGGGTCTTTTGCTCCTGGATCGCCTGTTCCCAGAGGCCCATCTGCCTGTCGCGCTCGACGTCGGAGAGCTTCTGACTCTCGATGAAGGTCTTTTGGTCCTGGTAGAGCTGCTCGGGGATGGGCTGGATCTTCTGCAGGTCCTTCTCGAGACGCTGCAGCCGTTCTTCGCTCACCGTTACTCGGGCCGAGGTTGCATCGGTCCGCTTGAGCAACTCCGTATTTTCACCCTGAAGCTGCGCGATGCGCTTGTTGTCCGCCGCGCGCTGCTCGATCATGTACGGCAGGCTGCGGGTCCGCTCGTCGAGATCTTTCGTGATGTTGTTGACGGCGACGCGCTGCGCCAGCGCCATCTCGCCCAGCCGTTGATCCTCGGCCTGGCGCGTCACAAGCTCTTCCTCAATCCGGCCCAGGCGCGTCAGTTCTTTGCGCACCTCTGCGATCCCGCGGCCCAGGGCTTCGCGGTCGGTGATGCGGGCGCGTTCGGCGTCGCGCTCGGCATTCAGGCGGGCTTCGGTCTGCTTGTCGAGCAGCACCACCACTTCTCCCTTGAGCTGCTGCAGCGCCTGTTCGAGTTGGGTGAAGCGCGTGAGCTGCGCGTGGGTGCTGGCGAGGCGGCTTTCCAGGTCCTGGATGCGCCGCGATTGTTCCTGCTTCTCGATGGCCATGTTTTGCAGACGTTGATCCAGCCGCGCAAGCTCTTCGCGATCGCGGCGGTGCTCTTCGTCCAGCCAGGTCACCATTTGGCTTAGTTGCGTGAGGTCCATGGGGAGATTCCCTTAATCGTTAAGGTCAACAACCGCGTTCGTCGCCAGAAAGATGACGCGTTCGCCGATGTTGGTGGTGCGGTCTGCGAAGCGCTCCAGGTTGTGCGCCACCCAGAGCAGGTACGTCGCGCGGGTGATCGTGCGCGGGTCGGTCATCATGAAGACCAGGAGCTCGCGGAAAACCTGGTCGTTCAGCTGGTCGACCTCGTTGTCCCGGAGGGCCAGGGTGCGTGCAGCTTCGGGGTCGACGCGAATGAAGGCGTCAATCTGGCCCATCAGAAGCTCGCGCCCGATTTCGGCCATGCGCGGCACGTCGATGAGGGGCTTCAGGAGGGGCTGGTCGGCCAGCCGTTGTGCCAGGACGGCTATGCCCTTGGCATGATCCGCCATGCGCTCGAGCTCCGAAGCAATCATCGACATGGCGAAGATCATCCGGAGGTCTCGTGCCACGGGTTGCTGGCTTGCGATAAGCGTCAGGCAAGCCTCTTCGATGTCCCGCTGGGCGTGATTGACCTGCTGGTCGCGTGCGACGAGCTCTTTGGCGAGCGGTTCGTCGTGCTCGGCCAACGCCTTCACGGCTTGTTCCTGCAGCTTATTAACCATGGTGGCCAGGTTGACGAGCTTCTCTTGAACCTCGAGCAGTTGCAGATCGAATTTCTGGCGAGTCACGTCTTGGCTCCTTCACGCGCCCGAGCTGGGGACAGGGCGCATTATAGCATCCTTTGGTCGCGACGTGAAGTCATGCTAAGATATTCGGACCACAGTGGTATTCCCGCTCGTCCGCCTGCCAGGCACAGCGGAGCAGGTGGCCGAGAGCGCAAAGGGAATGAGTAATCGAAGGGGTGAGTTGAATGAGACCGACACTGGCCGTAATCCACGTCGATATTGCCGCAGGTGAGGACGAACTCGCGCGTGCGAGCGGCTGTTTGAGAGCCTGGCCGCGCACCATAACCCGTGCCTGACCGTGCTGTGGGTGAACTGGCTGCGCGAGCGGGCGGACCTGCGAGTGGTTTGCCTCATCGAAGACCTGGAGCTGTTCGACGATTTCCTGGTCAAGGTGATTCGTACGGCGCCGGGCGTGCGGGGCACGACTGCCCAGCTGGCCTTCGACGGCGTGGTGCGCAGCGAAGCCTTGATGGACCTGTCCATGCTAAACAGCGGGTGGGATCGCCGGGCTGCCGCCACGGTGCAGGTCAAGCTGCAGCCGGGCCGCGACGACGAGGCTTACGACGCGCTTTGCCGCCTGCCGGCCCATGAAATGGTCGACGTCGTCTGGGTGTTGAAGGTGTTTCATTCCCACGATGCCGATCTGCAGCTGCTGCTATTGAGCGAACGCACTGCGGCCCTCACCGGGTATGTCATGAGCTGGATCCGGACGGTGCCCGGCGTGCTGGACACCAACCTGACCACTGTTCTGGACTGGCGGATTTTGGGCCAGACAGAAGCGTTCGTGAGCGTGTGCGAACGATTCCCCGAACCAGCGCCGGTCGCGGCGGCAGGAGACTGAGATGTTGGCGATTACGTGTGACAAGTGCCGGCGCCGCTACACGGCTACGGATGAGGAACTGCGGGTCTACCTGCACGAAGCGGAGGGCAAGAAGTTCGCCCAGGTGCTCTGCCCCCACTGCGGCAAGGCCAACAAGGTGGCGGCCGACCGCATGCACCAAGCCTTGCGCTTCGCACCCGCTCCCGCCGAAGCTCCCGCGGCCGCGGCCCCTGTGGCAGACGCGCCGGCCGCTGAAACCCACGAGCCTGAAGGCCCGACCGAGGAAGTGAATCCCCCGGCATGAGCGCGCCGTTGCCCGGTCGCGGCCGCCGGGTGGCATTGGTCCATGATTGGCTGAACCAGGTTGGCGGCGCCGAGTACGTACTCGAAGTGTTGGTGCGCCTGTTTCCGGGCGCACCGGTCTTCACCAGTATGTACGCACCCGAGCGGATGCCTGCCACCTATCGCGGCTGGGATATTCGCACCAGCTTCATGCAGCACCTGCCCGGCGTCACGCGAAAACACCAGGCCTACATGCCGGTCTATCCCCTCGCATTCGAGCGGGTGGACCTGGCCGGGTATGATTTGGTTTTGAGCAACAAGAGCGGGTTCTGCCACGGCGTGCGCGTCCCGCCGTCTGCGCAGCATATCTGTTACTGCCTCGCGCCGACCCGCTTTCTTTGGCAATATCAAGCTTATGCGGCACGGGAGACGTTGGGGCAGAGCGTCGACCTGGTCCTGCGTCCGCTGCTCGGTCCGCTGCGCCGTTGGGACTACGCAGCCGCCCAGCGTGTCGATCATTTCGTCGCCATTTCCCGGGAGATCCAGGAGCGCATCCGGCGCTTCTACGGGCGTGAGAGCACCGTGATCTATCCGCCAGTGGACATCCAACGCTTCAGTCCCAGCGCAGAAGGACCGGACGACTACTTCCTGGCCGGCGGCAGGTTGATCCCCTACAAGCGGACGGACCTGGCCGTACGGGCGTGTTCGGAGTTGGGATTGCGGCTGCTGGTGTTCGGGGATGGCCGGGACCGAGCGGCGCTCGAGCAGATGGCGGGGCCGAGCGTGACGTTCCTCGGGCGCGTGCCCTCCGCCGACCTGGCCCGCCTTTACGCTCGGGCGCGGGCATTCATCTTTCCGGGCCTCGAGGATTTCGGCATTGCACCGCTCGAAGCCCAGGCGGCGGGCCGGCCGGTGATCGCGTTCGCCGGCGGTGGCGCGCTGGAGACGGTGATCCCCGGGCGCACGGGCGAATTCTTCGGGCAACAGACGGTCGAGTCGCTGAAGAAGGCGCTGGCAGACTTCGATCCCGCCGCGTACGACCCGCAAGCGTGCCGGGCGAATGCCGAGCAGTTTCGCGAAGAGCGGTTCGTCGAAGAGCTTCGGTGTTTCATCGAGAAGGTGCAGTAGGAACCCTGTATGGAGCTAAGAGCATATTGGAGGATCGTGGCGCGGCGTTGGTGGCTGCCGGTCGGCCTAGCGCTGCTGGTCGGCGCGCTGACCCTGTTGATGCAGCGCCCCTGGCAGACACCGCCGGCAAGCTACACGGCGAGCATGCGTTTCAACGTGGGCATCAAGCCCGAACGCGTCCCCGGCGTGTATACCTACGATCGCTACTACACGATGCTTACGTCAGAGTACCTGGTGGACGACCTCGGTGAGATCGTGCGCAGCCAGGCCTTTGCCGCGGAGGTAAGCAGGCGGCTCGCGGACCAGGGTATTGTAATTCCGGCGGGTGCAATCGGGGCCAGTACGCAGCCCGGAAAGCTGCACCGGATCATGACCGTCAACGTGGGCTGGCCGAACCAGGAGCAGATTGGCGCGATCGCTAACGCTATTGCGGCCACCTTGACCGAAAGCTCGGCGGATTTCTTCAGCCAGTTCAGCGCGGACGAGGCCGACATTCGCCTGATCGACCCGCCGGTCGTGGGCACGGCCGGCCGGCCGGCGCGCGACCAGCTTGACCTACCCTTGCGGATGCTGCTGGCCTTTGCCGCAGGAATTGCCCTCGCGTTCCTGCTCGATTATCTGGACCGGTCGGTGCGCGGCCGGGATGATCTCGAAGCGCTCGGCTTGCCAGTCCTGACGGAGATTCCGCGGGGCCGGCGGTAGACCTCCTTAACTGATCTGAAATGGGACGCTGATGCAACTGATTGAACTGATCTGCACTGTCCTTTGGGTCAAGATCTGAAGGACCCCGAAGGTCTTGCCCCGCTAGCCGGCGGCTTGCAGCGGCTGGGGCCGCTGCTGCGAACGCAACACCACCCAGATCACTACGAAATACGCCAGGTAGGCCAGCGTCTCAAACAGGGCGGGGTTCGCGTTGTAGCCGAACAGCGTCTTGAGCAATAAGCCGAGCCCGGCCTGGTCGCTCAGCAGCGGGCCGATGTTGTAGAGCGGCTCTACGAGCGCGGGTACGACCCCGGCTTCGACCAGCTCGTGCATGCCGTACGCCACCATCCCCGCAGCAAAGACGATCAGCAGCAGACTCGTGATCCGGAAGAAGACCTTCAGGTTCAGCCGCACTGACCCGGCAAACAGCAGATACCCCAGGCCCGCTGCAAGCAGTAGCCCCGCCACCGCACCGATGACCGTCTGCAGGCCGGAGGTGGCGAAGGTGGCGGCGACGAGGAAGAGCGCGAGCTCGATTCCCTCGCGGAACACGGCGAGGAAGGCCAGGAGGAACAGGCTGACCTGGCTCCGCCGGCCTGGGCCGGTCGCGGTGCGAACGCCGGCGCTCAGCCGGCCTTGAATCTGGCCCCCTTCGCGCTGCATCCAGAAGATCATCCAGGTGAGCACGGCAGCGGCCAACAACATCGTTGTGCCTTCGAATACCTGCGCCGCGGCGCCCTCGAATTCGGCGCCGATGGCATCCAGGCCGACGGCCACCAGGGCGCTGGCCAGCACCGCGGCGGCCACCCCGAGCCAGACAAAAACGATCCTGTCGCGGCGGCCCAGCCGGGTCAACGCTCCCAACACAATGCCGACAATCAGTGCGGCTTCCAACCCCTCACGAAGACTGAGCAAAAAAGCGGGCATCGCCCCTCTTTCTATCGACGCGTCGTTTGAGTAACTTGTCTCCCGCCTGTCACGCGCATAACGCGCGCGGCGGAAGATCGATACTGGCAGATGAATTAAAGTATATTGTTATTGCGAAAACTGTCAAAAATAGCGCGGGTAAGGCTATCCACAGGACCCGCGGAGCAGGTCGGGAAACGCAATACTAGATATAGGGGGTAGGGTCGACGGAAGTTGCAGGTGCGGTATCGGACGGCGGCTTATCCACAATGCGAGGTAGTTATGCACAGAGAACCGGGGTGTTATCCACAAATCGTAGGCCGGAACGCCATTTATGTGGCGCCGGCCTACGACAAAAGCATCAACGGTTGCGGGTCACCGGACCCGGATCGGCTCATAGAGGCGGTTGCGAAATGCACCAACGGTCTGCGCGAGATTCGGGTCCCGTTCCATCTCCGTAACTACCCGGTCGATGCCGTGCATGACGGTGGTGTGGTCCCGATCGAGAATCTGGCCGATTTGGGGGAGGGACGTCCCCAGTTCCTCGCGCATCACGTACATCACGATTTGTCGGGGCAGAGCGATCTTTGCGCTGCGGCTGCGCCCGGTCAACTCGACGACCGGCACGGCGAAGAACTCCGCGGCGCTGTTGAGGATGGTTTCCGGGGTTAACTTGCCTTGCGCGGGCGCCAGGTAGGCCAGCGCTTCCTCCACGACGGACACACTGATGGGCCGGCGGAAGGTTTCGGCGTGGGCCACGACCTTTGTCAGCGCGCCTTCCAGGTCACGGATGTTGCGGTGGGCGCGCTGGGCAATCGCCAGGAGAACGTCGTCGGCGACATGGCGGCCCATGGACGCGGCCTTGCTTTGCAGAATCGCCACCCGGGTTTCCAGGTTGGGCGGCTGGATGTCGGCAATCATGCCCCAGGCGAAGCGGGACCGAAGCCGGTCTTCAAGCGTCGGGATGGCCTGCGGCGCGCGGTCGCTCGTCATCACGATCTGCCGGTTTGACGAGTGGAGCGCATTGAAGGTGTGGAAAAACTCCTCTTGCGTCTGTTCTTTGCCGGCGATAAAGTGCACGTCGTCCAACAGAAGAACGTCGATGTTGCGGTATTTGGCCCGGAAGTCGTCCGTCGAGCCAGTGCGGATGGCGACGATCAATTCATTCGTGAACACCTCAGACGTGACGTACAGCACACGCTGGCCTTCGAGTTGGACGGCATGTCCCACGGCCTGGAGCAGGTGGGTTTTGCCCAAGCCGCTGCCGCCGTAGATGAAGAGCGGGTTGTAGGCGGTGCCGGGGCGCTCTGCCACGGCCATCGCAGATGCGTGAGCCATCCGGTTGGCCGCACCCACGATGAAGCTCTCAAAATTATAGCGCGGATTCAACCCGGCGCTTTCTGCCGGGCCTGGTGATGGTGGCATGGTCCTGTTGAGGGGGGCGGCGTGGACCGGCTGAGCCGGCGATGCCTGGGCCCCCGGCGCCTGCTCCACCTCGAGCAATGGGGCGGGACTTGGTTCAGGGCCATCGGAGACGGGCGTGGACTGAACGACAAAAGTAACGTCGACGGCACGGCCCACGATACTGACCAGTGTCGATTTGATCAGGCGGCGGAGCCGCAGCTGCAGCCACTCTCTGGCGTAGGCGTTATGGACTCCAATGATGAAAGCGCCGTCCTCGTGCGCGAGGCAGGTCGTATCCCGCACCCACGTGTCGTAGGTGCTTTGCGGCAGCTGCAGGCGCAGGTGGCTGCGGGCGATCTCCCAGATCTCCTTGGCGGAACGACTATCCGGGCTATCAGGCGCGTACATATCGCTTAACTCCAATACGTTGTCGGGACTCCAACGCTTCGGAACAAAAATCACTCGTTATTCAACTCGCCCGCAAGAGGGCGAACGCGTCCAGACGCTTGTCGTTTAGGCAAGCGTTTGCTGTGCAAACGACCGAATACCGATCGACGATCTGCGACGGCGTAGAACGCCGCCTGCGGCAGAATAAGAGGGATGTCAGCTCGAACCGCCATCCGGGGGGGTTATGCAGCGGCGACAGCAGATGGCGTCTGGCTTCGTTGCGGGTGAGATAATAGCACCGGCGCCATTCGGCGGCAAGTCGGCAGTTCAAAGGCAAGTGCCGGGGCGGTAGCTACTTATGTATAACTGCCTCCAGCGCACGGCCGTGCTACGCGATATATGGGGGCCGGGTCTGGTTGCGCTACCGATTGTCGACCGGCGGGCGCCAGATTTCTCCAACCTTAAATATCCGGCCGCGTTTTTTTCGTTAAGGTTTGTTATCGTCAACCTGCAACTTGTAGATTTCCGCGTACTTGCGCGTCAGATAAGCGATGTAATCGCCCGTGCTTGGAGGCTTGCCCGTGGCCTCGAGAATCAGATCCTTGGGCCGGTAGAGCTTTCCATAACAGTGGATATGGTCGCGCATCCAGCGCAGGGGCTGGCTGAAGTCGCCCGTGGCCATCTGCCAGTCCAGATCGGGCACGTCTCGGCGCAGGGCCGCCTCGAGCTGAGCCGCGTACACAGTGCCGAGCGAGTAGGTTGGGAAGTAGCCGAAATAGGCCCAGGACCAGTGGACGTCCTGGAGCACGCCCTCGCGATCGGTCGCCGGGGTAATGCCGAGATAGCGCTGGTACTGGCTGTTCCAGGCGTCGGGCAGGTCGGCCGGCCGAAGTGCGTCGCGGAACAGGTCCCGCTCGATCTCGAACCGCACCATGATGTGGAGATTGTACGTCACCTCGTCGGCCTCGACCCGGATTAGGGAGGGGCAGACGTCGTTGACGAGGCAGTAGAAGTCCTCGAACTTGATGTGGTCGACCAGCCCCGGGAACTCCGCCTGGAAGCGCGGGTACCAGTACTGCCAGAAAGCATGGCTGCGGCCGATGTTGTTCTCGAAGAAGCGGCTTTGGCTCTCGTGGATGCCAAGGCTCACCGTTTCGCCCAGGGGGGTGCCCTCGTGTTCCTCTGGTACGCCCTGGTCGTACATGCCGTGGCCCGCCTCGTGGATCGTGCCCATGAGCGACTGGAACGGCCAGAGCAGGTCGTATCTCGTGGTGAGGCGCACATCCTGGCGGCCGAAGCTGGTGGTGAACGGGTGGGTGGCGATGTCGAGGCGGCCCGCATCGTAGTCAAAGCCGAGGGCCTTCGTGACGGCCAGCCCCATGGCCTGCTGCCCCGCAATCGGGAACTCGGCCTTACGCAGCAGCGCCCCGTCGCCCTTCACGGGCGACGCCAGAATGCGCTGGAACAGCGGCACGAGATGCGTGCGCAGGTCGGCAAAGAAACCGTCGATGTCGGCCGTCGTCAGCCCGGGCTCGTACAGGTCGAGGAGCGCGTCGTACCGCTCGCCCTCCCATTCGAGGCGATCGGCAATCTCTCGGCTGAGCGCAATGAGCTCGCCGACAAGTGGTGCGAACGCGGCATAGCGATTGTTCGCACGAGCCTCCTGCCAGACGTTGTTGGCCTGTGCGGTTAGCTCGGCGCGGCGGCGGACGAGCTCGTGTGGCAGCTTGGTCGCCTGCGTGTAGTCGCGGCGCCATTCGCGCAGGTTTGCCCTCGGCCCGTCCGGCCAGTCACCCTGCTCGGCGGTGTCCAAGAGCTCGCCAATGCGGGGGTCGGCCTGCTTGCGGTGAGCCAGCTCCTGCAGGTACCCTGCCATGACGGCCCGGTGGGCAATCCCGGCCGGGGGCATATTCACCCGCTGGTCCCACCCGACCAGCGCGTTGACCGAGCCGATGGTAAACAGTTCCTTCGAGCGCGCAACCAGTTCGTCGTAGGCTTCCTGTGGTTTCATGGTTCTCTGCCCCTATTCGTTGCCGCCAGCTGCGCCTAACATGGGGATTTTAACCCCCATTCGCCGGGCGGCCGCGATGGCCTCGGGGTAGCCCGCGTCTGCATGGCGCGCAATCCCCATGCCCGGGTCCGAAGTGAGCACTCGCTCGAGCCGCCGCGCGGCTGCGGGCGTGCCGTCGGCCACGATCACCTGGCCGGCATGCTGGCTGTAGCCGATCCCGACGCCGCCCCCGTGATGGAAGCTGACCCAGGTGGCGCCGCCCACCGCATTCACCAATGCGTTGAGGATTGGCCAGTCTGAGATGGCATCGGAGCCGTCGCGCATAGCCTCAGTTTCGCGGTTCGGGCTGGCGACGCTGCCGGCGTCGAGATGGTCCCGTCCGATGACAATGGGCGCCTTGACGCGGCCCGCCGCGACTGCTTCGTTAAACGCCAATCCGGCCCGGGCGCGTTCCCCGTATTTGAGCCAGCAGATGCGTGCGGGCAACCCTTGCCACGCAATGCGTTCGCGGGCCATGGTGATCCAGCGCCGCAGGTGTTCATTGTCGGGAAACAGGTCCAGGATGATCCGGTCGGTCTCGTAAATGTCCTCGGGATCGCCGCTCAGCGCGACCCAGCGGAACGGGCCCGAGCCCTCGCAGAAGAGGGGCCGGATGTACGCCGGCACAAAGCCGGGATAGTCGAAGGCGTCTTTCACGCCATAGTCAAAGGCGCGCTGGCGCAAGTTGTTGCCGTAGTCGAACACGACGCTGCCCGCACGCTGGAAGGCCAGCATGGCGCGGACATGGTCGGCCATGCTGGCCATCGCGCGTTCCTGGTAGCCCGCCGGGTCGGCGACCCTCATAGCGGCGGCCTGGTCAAGCGTCATCCCGGCCGGGATATAGCCCAACAGCGGATCGTGGGCGCTCGTTTGGTCGGTCACCACGTCGGGGCGCACCCCACGCGCGACCAACTCGGGCAGCACTTCCGCGGCGTTGCCGAGCAAGCCGATCGACTTGGCCTCGCCCCGGGCTGCCGCTTCTTCGGCCCACGTCATGGCCTCTTCGAGGCTATCGGTCGCCACGTCGAGGTAGCGGTGCTGCAGGCGGCGGTCGATGCGCCACCGGTCGACCTCGACCACCACGGCCACGCCCCCATTCATCGTGACTGCCAGCGGCTGCGCGCCCCCCATCTCGCCGAGGCCCGCGGTCAGCACGACCTTGCCCTGGAGAACCCCGGCATCGTGGGACCCCCAGCCGTGCAGCCGGCCCAGGCTGCCGAAGGTTTCGTAGGTGCCCTGCAGGATGCCCTGCGTCCCGATATAGATCCAACTGCCGGCGGTCATCTGGCCGTACATGATCAGCCCGGCCTTTTCCCACTCGTCGAAGTTGGCCTGTGTGGCCCAGTGGGGCACGATGTTGGAGTTGGCGATGAGCACCCGCGGTGCGTCCTCGTGGGTGCGGAACACGACAACCGGCTTGCCCGACTGCACGAGGAGCGTTTCGTCCGGCTCGAGATCGCGCAGGCTCTGCAGGATGGCATCGTAGCACGCCCAGTTGCGTGCGGCGCGGCCGCGGCCGCCGTACACGATCAGGTCGTCAGGATACGCCGCGACCTCAGGGTCCAGGTTGTTCTGGATCATGCGGTAGGCGGCCTCGATGAGCCAGTTCTTGCACGTCAGTTCGGTCCCGCGGGGTGCGCGAATCACTCGGGCCATCGTAATCCTCCTCGGCGAAACGAGACCTTCGAGGTTGCGCCGCCTTCGGCGGCGGTCGAAACCTCGAAGGCCTGGCGATGCGCTAAAGATCGAAATACATCTGCACTTCGTACGGGTGCGGGCGCTCCAACACCGCGTAGTGCTCCTTCAGCTTGGCCTTGATCCAGTCGGTGACGGTTTCCTCGTCGAAGACGTCGCCGCAGAGCAGGAACCCATAGTCGGCTTTGAGCGCCTCGCACGCCTCGCCCAGCGAGGTGGGCAATGCCTTGATATGGCTGCGGCGCTCGGGCTCCCAGGTGAAGATGTTTTCGTCGATGGGGCCGAAGCCGTGCTCGGTGGGATCGATCTTGCGGCGGACACCATCGATGCCGGCCATCAGCATGGCCGCCATGGCCAGGTATGGATTGCAGGTGGCATCGGGCGGGCGAAATTCCATGCGCACGGCCTCGGGCTGGGTTGCGTACTTGGGCACGCGGATCGCCGCCGAGCGGTTGCCGGTGGAGAAGAAGCAATTGACCGGCGCCTCGTAGCCGGGCACCAGGCGGCGGTACGAATTGGTCGACGGGTTGGTCAGCGCGAGCAGGGCGGGCGCGTGCAGCAGCAGACCTCCGATGTAGTGCAGCGCGGTCTGGCTCAGGAGGCTGTAGCCGCTCGGGTCGTAGAACTGGTTGGCCCCGCGCTTGAAGATGTGCTGGTGGAAGTGCATGCCGTTGCCGGCCTCGCCAAAGAGCGGCTTGGGCATGAAGGTGACCGCCTGGCCGGATGCCCGAGCGACCATCTTCGAGACATACTTGATCGTCTGTACCGCATCGGCGGCCGCCAGCAACCCCATGAGCGGCGTCTCGATCTCGCACTGGCCCGGCCCGCCCACCTCGTGGTGATGATACTTGACCGGGACGCGCATCTCTTCCAGTGTCGTCACGATGCGGGTGCGGAGGGGCGCCAACTGGTCGCGCGGGGGGATGGCGTGATAGCCGCCGTGAAGGGGCACGTAGTGGCCAAGGCCGCCCTCGGGGCTGTGCCAGTCGGCTTCGGCCGAGTCAACACGGTAGGACGCGGCATTGACGCCGTTGTCATAGGCCACGTTCTCGAAGACATAGAACTCGAACTCGGGGCCCCAGCGGCTTTCGTCGCCGATGCCGCGTCTCGCACAGGTAGGCCTCCGCCCGCTGTGCGATCACCCGAGGATCTCGGAAGTAGAGCACCTTAGTGTCCGCCTCAACCACCGTGCAGATGAAGCTGACCGTGGGGACATCCCAGAAGGGGTCGACGACGCCGGTGGCGAGGTCGGGGATCAGCGCCATGTCGCCCGACTTGACGCTACGCAGCCCGACGCTGGAGCCGTCGAAGCCGATGCCGGCGGTCATCAGGCCGGGAGTGAACTCGCTGGCCGAGAGCGTGACGTGATGCCAGCGTCCCCAGAGGTCGCTGAACTTCAGATCGATCATACGGATGCCGCTTTCGCGCACGAACGCGGCGGCGACATCAAAGTTCTTGAACACACTGCCTCCTTTGGCTGTATCGTTATCCGCGCGTCGTTGCGCGGGGGATTCAGAACTTACAGGAAGAACCGACGAACCTGAGGTTCACGAAGCGTAAAAGGGCCGGGCCCAACTTCGGTTCTTGGGTTCTTCGTGTTTGCTTCACCTACTCGCAGAGCACCTCGGCCACGGCCCGACTGATGCTGCCGCCTGCAACCAGCTCGTAGACTGCATTCATGTGCGGGTACATCACCTCGTCGCGCTCGATGAACGGCACACGCGCGCGAACAAGCTCGTACGTCACCTTCGTACCACAGCCTTGTTCGGCGCCAGGCATGACTTGCCGGCGGAAATCCAGCCCTTGCGCGGCAGCCAGCAGCTCGATGGCGACGATCCGTGCCACGTTTCCGATGATCTGGCGCGCACGGCGGCCCGCGATGGGACCGTTGGAGACGTGGTCCTCCCAGTTGGCCGAGGTGGGGATGGTGTCGGCGCTGGCCGGGTGGACGAGGGTCTTGTTCTCCGACGCAAGGGCCGCGGCGGTGTACTGAACCAGCATAAAGCCGGAGTTGAGCCCGCCTTGGGTCGTGAGGAAATCGGGCAGCGCGGTCCGGTTGCTGCAGCCATCCGTCAGGCGCGTCACCCGGCGCTCGGACATGTTGCCCAGGTCTGCCATGCCCAGGCCGAGATAGTCGAACGCGATGGCGAGGGGTTCGCCGTGGAAATTGCCGCCGCTGATCGCAATGGCAGCCCCGTCGGGCTCGAAGAAGATCAGGGGGTTGTCCGTCGCGCTGTTCAGCTCGATCTCCACCACCCAGCGGGCGTACTTGATCGCGTCGCGGCATGCGCCGTGCACCTGGGGGATGCAGCGCAGGGTGTACGCGTCCTGCACGTCGGGGTGGTCGGGCGGGCGCACAAAGGTGGAGCCGCTCAGCAGGCGGCGCATGGACGCGGCGGAATCGATCTGCCGGGGGTGGGGGCGGGCGGCGTGGAGCCGCTCGTCAAGCGCCCAGAGCGTGCCGAACAATGCCTCGGTGCTCAATGCCCCGACGGCGTCGGCGCAGAGCGCCACGTTCTCCGCTTCGACCACCGCAAGACAGCCCAACGCGGCCATCAGTGCGGTGCCGTTGGTCAGGGCGAGGCCCTCTTTCGCCTCGAGGGTGACCGGGGCCAACCCCGCCCGGCCGAGCGCTTCCGCACCGGGCAGGCGCTCGCCGGCGAACTCGGCTTCGCCCAGTCCGATGATGACGAGCGCAATGTGGGCCAGGGGCGCAAGGTCACCGGATGCGCCCAGGGAGCCCTGGCACGGCACGACGGGATGCACGCCGCGCTCGAGCATGTCAAGCAGCAGGCGGAGCGTCTGCACCCGGATCCCCGAATGGCCCTTCGCAAGCGTGTTGGCGCGGATGAGCATCATGGCCCGCACGAGGGCTCTTTCCAGCGGCTCGCCCACCCCAACCGAATGCGACATAACGATGTTGCGTTGCAGCTCGCGCACTTGGTCGGGCGGGATGACGCGATCCTTGAACGCGCCGAAGCCGGTGGTAATCCCGTAGATGATCCGCCCCTGGCTCACGAACTGCTCGACTGCGGAGCGGGCCGCCTGCACGCGTGCTTCGGCGCCTGGCGTCAGGGCGATGCGCACGCTGCCTGCGCCGGCCTGCGCGACGTAGAGCACGTCTTCGATGGTGAGGCTTTCGCCGTCCAGTTCGAGTTGAAACAAGGGGTTTCTCCCGGAAATGGACCTCCGAGGCCTTCAGAACCCGGAGGTCAGTCCTCGCCCGCCGCGGCCAGGCGCGCGCGTTCGATCATGTCGCGGGTCGCGGGCAGCAGGGGGTACGCGTCCAGTTCCTCCACGGGCACCCAGCGCAACTCCGCCGCGTCGTCGCCGATGGCAACATCGCCGCCGACGTAGGTCGCCAGGTAATCGACCACGACATAGTGGTAGCGGATACGGCCGTCGTCGTCGCGCACGATGGGCTCGAACACGCCCAACAGCGGCCCCACGCTGACCTCGATGTTGCACTCCTCGCGCACCTCGCGGGCTACGGCCTGAATGAGCGTCTCGCCGACATCGACGAGGCCGCCGGGCAGCGACCAGGAGCCTTGCGCGGGCGGCTGGCCGCGGCGCTCGAGCAACACGGCGCCGGCGCGCCACACTACTGCACCCACGCCAACCATGGGCCGCTTAGGATAGAGCCGCTCCGACCGGTCTTCCGTCATCAGCTTGCACTCACCCGCTTGCACTCGTTCCTGTCGGGCCGTAAAAAAGCCCCTGCCCCCCGGAGCTCCCTGCTGGGCAGGGCGGCTCCGCGCTGGCAGAGGCTTGGAGAAGTCCGCTCGGGCGGCTTACTTCTTTGCCGAGTACCCGGGGCCAGTCTTGAAAAAGGCCGCGTTGAGGGCGATCGAATCGACGTACTGCGGGAACTCGATCTTCAGGTCGTCTTCGGGGCGGATCGCGTCGACCGGGCATTCCGGCACGCAGGCGCCGCAGTCGATGCAGGTGTCCGGGTCGATGTAGAACCAGGGCCACTCCGCCTCGGGCTCGCCGGCGATGATGCATTCCACCGGGCAAACCTCTGCGCAGGCCCCATCGCGAATGCACAGATCAAAGATTACATGTGTCATGGTGCTCCTCCTGGGCTCAGGTACGTGCGGGATGTGGAGAATGTGCCTTAAATGGCAGAGTCACGCCATTCTAAAACGGCAGGAATGGATTGTCAAAAGTCATCGCCCCATCGCAAGGCGGGCTGCCCTCGCTCGAATGTTGGCGACCTCAGCTGTTGGCCACCTCAGCAAGCTTGTCGGCGTCCTTGATCGTGATGCGCTTGCGGCCGATCTCGATCAGGCCCTGGCCTTTCATGTCGTTGAGCACCTGGGTTGCCGTCTCGCGGTAGGTGCCGATGGTTTCGGCCAGGTCCTGGTGCGTCAGGCCCAGAATGTCATTCGAGCTGCGTTCGGCCGAGAGGCGCAGGAGCAAGGAGGCCAACCGTGCGGGGATGCCCTTGAAGGCCATATCTTCGAGGCGCGCCTCCGCGTCATTCAGGCGGCGCCCCGTGATCTCGAGCATGCGCAGGCCCACGACGGGCTTGTTCAGGATGAGGCGTTCCAGGTCGGCCCGGCTCATCACGAGGATCAGGCAGTCGTCGAGCGCTTCGGCAAACGCGTTGTGCATCTGCTGGCCCAGGAGGGCCATTTCGCCGAACAGCGTCCCCGATCCGAGCGTCGCGATCACCAGCTTCTTGCCTTCGGGCGAGATGCGATACAACTGCACCTGGCCGGTTTTGACCAGGAACAGCACTTCGCCCACGTCTTCGGGCTGGTAGAAGACCCGGCCGCGCGGGACGCTCGTGATAGTGGTCATGCGGTCGAGCTCGGTCATGTCGCGCTCCGAGAGGTCGCGGAACAGATCCACGTCTGACAAGTATCCGAGCTTCTCGTCCATCCGAGCCTCCGCCGTGGCGCCACCCATATCGTGCATGACAACTCCTGTTCGCTGGTTGCGAACTCATTATAAAGGGCGCACAGACAAATGACAAGGCGAACAAACCCACTGCGTGTATAATGGGCCGCGTGAACGCATCCTCTGCCCCCCCGACGCATCCACTCTTCCGGCGTCTTGACGCGCTGCTGCTGGCCGTCCTCGTGCTTGCGCGCATCCGGATCGACTCGCTGGCCGAGGCCGCCGTGTTGCCTACACGCGTAGGCGACGTCATGCGCCATCCACTGCTCGGCAAGCTGTTGCCTGCCGACGCAATGGGCGTGCTGGCCCAGCAGCAACTCGTCGACCCCGTCGCGCTGCTGCTGATCGTCGCCGCGCTCGGCTGCCTGTTGGCCTACCTGCTCGTCGACGAGTTCGTGCGGGCCGGCGCGGCGCGCTACCGGGCGAAGCTCACCCTGATCTGCCTCATCGTCGCGCTGACCGTATTTCTGCCCACCCTGAAGCTGGTACTGCTGCGCCAGCAGGGGGGGCCGGCGAGCTACAGCCACGACGGTGGGGTGATTCAAACCGAGGCGACGATCGAGTATCTCCTGACCGGGCGGAACCCCTACGTCGAGGACTACGTGAACACGCCGATGGCCGAGTGGGGCATCAACGAGTTCCGTACCGCGCTCTATCATTATCCGTACCTGCCGTGGACCTTCCTCTTCTCGGCGCCGTTCAAGCTGCTCGGGCAGGCGCTGCTCGGCTGGTATGACCAGCGTTTCGTCTACCTGCTGCTCTTCGCCTTAACGCTGGCGCTGCTGCCGCGGCTGGCCGGCACACGCGAGCGGGCACTGCTGCTGGTCATGCTCATCGGGCTTAACCCGATCATGGGCTCGGACCTGATCTACGGGCAGAACGACAGCTTTGTTTTGGCATGGATCGTGCTGAGCCTGTGGCTGTGGCAGCGGGGCCGCGGCCGCGGCGAGGGGTGGCGGATCGCGTCGGCGGCCGTGTTCGGCCTGGCGTGTGCCAGCAAGCCGACGGCCTGGTTCCTCGCGCCTTTCTACCTGCTGTGGGCCATCCGCGATGCCGCGCCCCTTGCGTCGCTCGACGTACGCGGCTTTCTGCGGCAGGCCGTGCGCTACGGCTGGCCGGCGGGGGTGACGGCGCTGCTGGTCGTAGGGCCCTATTTCGCCTGGAACCCGGGTGCGATCGTCGACGACGTCTGGAAGTGGTCGGCCGGCACATCGGCGACGGCCTACCAGATCTGGGGCTGGGGCGCTTCAAACCTGGTGCTGGCGCTCGGTTGGGTCAAGACGCGGTTCGACGCCTGGCCGTTCTGGTTGCCCGAGCTGCTCGTGGGCGTGCCGCTAATGGCGGTGCTCCTTGTGCGCCAGTGGCGCGGAATTCGCTGGGCCGCGCTCTGTGGAGCTACGCGCTCTTCCTCTTTACGTTCTTCTTTGTGTCTCGCTTCTTAAACGAGAACTACTTGGGGTACATTCTGGGGTTTCTGGCGCTGGGGGCGCTGGCGCTGGATGCGTCGGGTGCGAACGGCCGCCGGGAGGCACAGGACGCGAACCAGGGCTGATGTACGTGGGGGCGCGCATCAGCCCGGCTGGAAGGTTCGCGAGATGGCCCTATCGGTCGCCGTTGCGGGGCGCGAGCTGCTTCAGCGTGGTCTGCACGTCGGACATTTGATCACGCAGCGTGTCCGAGTAGACGCGCAGGAAGCGCTCGTTGTGCGCGTTCCAAGTGGCGCCGCGCTCCGGTTCGGCCAGTGCAAGGGCCTGGGACAACCCATGTAGGGCGGCCGCGGCCGCGCTCCATGAGGGCAGCAAGCCCACCGTCGCCACCGGCGCGTAGAGCACGTACTGCGCCACAGACGCGATGGAATTGGTGGCCGAACCCGCAATTGCCACGGTCTTGGCGCCCACGTCCCGCGCGACCTTCAACATGACCGAGACGCCCGGCGTCATGGCGGTCATGCCGATGCACAGCACCGCGTCGTCGGAGCCGAGCGTGACCGACATGGCGGCCTGGCCGGCCAGCTCTTGCGAGACGGCATGCGCGGCATAGCCGAGGCTGACGAGCCGGTCTGCGAAGGCCTCGCAGAGGTAGCCCAAATTGCCTTCCCCCGCGACAAAGATCCGCTTGGCATCCTTCAGAACCTTGACCACGCACTCGACCGTTTCGGCCTCAAAATGAAGCAGCGAGTAATCGAGGTTGTTGCGATCCTGCATGAGATTGCGGCGGTAGACCTGGGCCGGCGAGTTGTCGCCCTCCGGCGGCTCGTACACTGCCCGCAGGTCGCGTTTGACCTCTTCCTGGACCTCGTTGATCAGTTCCGGGAAGCCGGGGTAGCCCAACCGTTGGGCAAAGCGTACGACCAGAGCGGTGTCGACGTCAACCACGCGCGCGATTTCTGCGGCGGTCATGAAGGCAGCGTCCTGGTAGTGGTTCAGCAGGTAGTCGGCGATCCGCCGATACCCGGGGGAAAACTGGCCGTATAGGGCGCGAATTCCTTCTCTAAACACTGGGATACTCCGAGGGGTGGATGGCTTAACCGCCGGGCAGTCGCCCGGGGGTTAGCCGAAACTTGCGCCGAAACTCGGCGTTGCGCGCCCACAACCGTCGCTCTACAGTGGGGGAGTTGATGGTTGCAGGTAGGCCACGCCGCTACCACTGCAGGGCAGCCGGCTACGACAACTCTGACAGGGCATGGGCGATCTCGGCCGATCGCTTGGATGCAGCTTCCGGCTGCATGCGGGCCAACGTTTGCGCGATGGCGGTGCACAATGCGTAGAGGCTGGTCAGGCTCGGGAGACTGTCGTCCGTCTCGCCGGGTGCGTAGAGCAGGTGCTCGGCCGCGCGAGCGGCCTGGCTGCTCAGGCTGGGTGTACACGCCAGCGTGATGCCGCCCTCGCCGCGCGCGTACTTGAGCAGCCCGCGCGACGCCCGACGGCCCTTCGACCGGCGTCATGCCAATTACGACCTCTTTGCGCACGACGCGGCTCAGGGCCGTGGCGCGCTCATAGACGTCGCCCGAGGCGTACACGACGGGCAGGCCGGCCTCGCGCAGCATACCTGCGAAGGACTCGGCGAGCGGCGCCGCGAAGGACTCGCCGGTCACCACGATCCGCGGGGCCGCCCGCAGCATGTCGAGGATATTTTCGAGCGAGTCGGGTGTGTTGTGCGCGAGCGCCTTCTCGAGATTCGCCCGGTCTCTGGCAACCAGGGACTGCACTTTGCCGTAAAGCCCACCCTCGTCGGTGGGAGTTGCGTATGTCTGGCTGAGTTCCAGCTTCACCTGTTCCTGAATATCTTCGATGAGTTCAGGAAAGCCCGGATAACCCAGGCGTTGAGCAAAACGGACAACCGTGGTCGTATCCACATCCACTGCATCTGCCAACGCGGCAGCAGTCATGAAGGCCGCAGTGCGATAATCGCTGAGGATGAAGTCGGCCACACGACGGTAACTGCGAGACAGATGGTCGTAGTGTTTGCGGATCTGCTCTCGGAACATTATTCACCTCGGTGGTATGCACACGCGTGTAAATCCCAACGCCCGCGCTTCGCTGACGATTGGGCCGGACTCTACCAGAAGGGTTGAGACCTGGAGCGCCTACTTAGTGAGTGCAAAATGATACTACAACATCACATGTGAATTGTCAAATCATCTTATGCTGAAATGGCTCGTGGACTCTATGAGCAAGGACTTGTGCCGGTGGTGGCCGAGGCTTACGCCGTTTGTTGTTTTTGCCTGCATTCAATGCCGACAGAGGCGCCTGATTCTTTTGACACCGCGTGGACTCTCGGCTATTCTTGCGCCAGTGATATCAACGTGCATCCTCTTGTTGCGATACGTGCAAGTGCGTCCATTTTTCCTGGCACTTCTGGTTCCGGCCTTGATTCTCAGTGGCTGTGCGACGCGGACCCCGCAACCTGCAATCAAGGTTGCCCCCGGTGTATCGCCTGCCGGCCTGCCTTCGGCCGCCACCGCCATCCCGACCTTGACGGCAAGTGCGACGGCGACACAAACACCGGTTCCGGCCGCAACTGCGACGGCGACACACACACCGACTCGGACCGCAACCGCGACGGCGACACACACACCGTCTGCGACAGCGACCCCCGCTGCGACGGCGACCGCAACCCTTAAGCCCTCAGTGACGCCTACGCCCGGTCCCACACCGGACGGCGTGGCCAGAACGCTCGACGTCCCGATCCTGATGTACCACTACGTCTCGAAGCCGCCCGCCGGGTCGGACGTATATCGCCGCGACCTGTCGGTGACGCCCGAGCGTTTCGCCGAGCAGATGCGCTATCTGCGGGAGGCGGGCTATACGTCGATCACGCTGGACGACCTGCTCTACGCGCTCACGCAAGGCCGCCCGCTGCCGCCGAAGCCGGTCATTCTCACCTTCGACGACGGTTACGTGGACAATTACGTGAACGCGTTTCCCATCCTGCGCGAGAACGGGTTCACGGGCACCTTCTTCATCATGACGGACCTGGTCACGGATGGCGCGGCAGGGTACATGACCTGGTCGCAGGTCGAGGAGATGGCTGCCGCGGGCCAGCGCTTCGGGTCGCACGGACGCCAGGATCACCGGTCACTGAGCGGCCGTTCGGTGGATTACCTCGTGTGGACCGCGCTGGGGAGCAAAGAGGCGATCGAGGAGCACCTGGGGTACGCCCCGCGATGGGTCGCCTACCCTTCCGGTGAATACGACGAGCGCACGATCGCCGTATTCCGTTCGGCGGGCTATTGGGGCGGGCTGACGATTGACCAGGGGGTCAGGCACACGCTCGACGACATTTTCGAGTTGCGCCGGATCCGGGTGCGCGGCTCGCATAGCGCGGGCGACCTGGCGCGGCTGCTCGCAACTGGCTGGCAGCAATAGGGACGTCGCACCGGCGTCCCTGCGCTCAGAACCAGGTTTCGTCTCAGCACGCTGCCGCCGCACGCTGCTGAGGGTAGGGAAACCTGGTTTCTTATTTCTTCTCCGCAATTGCGATGATCGACGTGCCGAACGGCAGGTTCAGGCGCTTGAGCAGCGCGACCTCGACCTTGCCCACGAAGGTCAACAGCACGTTCACCATGGGCGACGCGGGCTCCATCTCCACCTGGTACGCGTGCTCGTCGAAGTGTGGCGAGGCGAGCTCGGGCTCGGCGCGGCCGCGGCGCAGCAGGATCAGCAGCGCGGCCAGCGGGAAGATGAAGAAGTTGTTGTAGGAAATACGCAGCACCCGAAACCCGTGTGCCTCCAGTTTGCTGCGGAGCTCGGGAACGGTGTAGCGGCGCTGGTGCATGTTGATTACGTCGTTGCGGCTCCACAGGAACATGAAGGCAGGTCCCGTCACCAGCAGCTTGCCGCCCTGCTGCAGCACCCGCATGCACTCGTCGAAGACCTGGCCCTCTGCCGGCACATGCTCTACCGTGTCGAGCACGGTCAGCAGGTCGAACTCACCGTCTGCGAACGGCAGGGCGTCGGCGGTCCCTTCGCGCACGGCGAGCCCGCGCTCGCGCGCAACCTGCAGCGGCCGCGGGTTGTTGTCGACGCCCGTTACCCGGCCGTAATGGGCGAGGTGGTGCATCATGTTCCCCGCGCCGCACCCCACGTCGAGCACGCGCAAGCCCTTCCCGGCCCCCACATAGCGATCCAAATAAGCCAGGATGGCCCGGGTGCGAGAGGCAAACCACCAATGCTTGTCTTCTTCGAGCACCACCAGCATGGGTGTGCTGGGCAGCATCGGGGTGGATGTCATGGTTTTCTCCTACTCTGGAAGATCTTAAGCAATTGGGTATCGCCTCAGCGGACGTACGGTGCAGGAACCTGGTTCCTTGATGCGCCTGCGATCTATGCGTCGAGCAACCGCAGCGCGGCGTCGACAACTTGTTGCGGTGGAATGGCGGCCATGCACTGGTGCAGCGGCAGCGCGCGGGCGGGCCAGTCCAGGCGGTCACACGGGACGCACGCGAACGGCGAGACGAGCACGACGTTGCGCGCCGGATCGCCCCAGGGGCCGAACTTGGCGGCGGGCACAGGGCCGTACAGGTGCACGGTCTTGGCGCCGGTGGCGACCGCAAGATGCAGGGGCCCCGAGTCCGAGCCCACGACCAGGTCACTGGCCCCGTACACCGCGGCAAGCTGGCCGAAAGTTGTCTGGCCGGCCAGGTCCAGCACGGCGAACGGCAGCTGGGCGGCGACGGCCGCTGCCAGGTCCTTTTCGCCGGGGCCGCCCGTCAAGACGATTCGGGCGCGCCGGTCGGCGTGCAGGGCACCCGCGACGGCGGCCCAGTGTGCGGCAGGCCATTGCTTTACAGCCGCGCCCGCGCCCGGATGGATGGCGACGATTGGCTCCTCTGTCTCGTGGCGCAGCCGGGTGGCAGCCCACTCCGCATCACCGGGTTGGACCCAGTAGCGCGTGGGCCCGAGCCCTTGCTCGAGCCCGGGTGCAAGTGCCTCGAGCAGCCGTGCATTCTGGTGGGCTTCGTGGCGGCCCGGGACGTAAGGCAGGGACTCGGTGAGGAACGACCTCGTCTCGGGCCACGCGTAGCCAATCCGGCGGGGGATACCCGCGGCTGCCGCCAGCCACGCGCCCCACCAATGATCGTAACGCAGGACGACCGCCGTGTCGAACCGGCCGCGGAGCTCTGCAGCAACCTGATGGAGGGTGCGGTACGGCGCGAAGGGGCTCGACTTCGCCTTGCGCTCGAAGCCCGGGAAGGAGCACACCTCGACCGCGTCGACGTCCGGGTTGCCTGCCACCGCCTCACGGCCCCACGGGCCCAGCAACAGGGTCAGGCGGGCGGCGGGCAGCGCGGCACGCAGCGCATGGAGGGCCGGGGTTAGCAGCAGTACGTCGCCGAGGTGGTCGGGGCGGATCAGCAGCACGCTTTCGGGCGCCCGGCCAGATCGCGGCCGGTCATAGCTCGAGCCGATGGCCGTCAGCCCGGCAAGCCTGGCCCGCTGGAGCGGCGTGCGGACGGCTGGCGCAGCCGAGGGGAGGAACTCTTGGCTTTCCATCACCCGTACAGCGCCTCGAGCTGCGGAACGATGGCATCCCAGCCGTAATGCGCCTCCACAAACGCGCGGGCCGCGTGTCCCAGCCGGGCGGCTTCTGCCCGCCCGCGCAGGAGGCTGACCGCCCGGTCGGCGAAGGCGTGCGGTTCGTCCGCATAGACGACCTCGCGGCCATCCTGCAGGGGGAAGCCGTCGCAGCCGAGCCGCGTCGACACCACGGCCTGGCCCATCGCCATGGCTTCCAGCACCTTCAGCCGCGTCCCGCCGCCAATGCGGAGTGGGATCACGTAGGCTCCGGCGCCTGCGATGTAGGGCCGGGTATCGGGGACTTTGCCCGTGACGATGATGCCGGGTTGCTCGGCGAGCGCGGCGACGCGTGGGCTGGGCTGCTGCCCGACGACATAAAAGGCTGCATCGGGCGCCTGGGCGCGGATAAGCGGGAAGACCGCCTCGGCAAACCAGGTTACTGCGTCCACGTTCGGCCGGTAGTCCATCTTGCCGGTGAACACGAGGCTGTCCGGTCCCATATCCGCCAGCGGGGGCACGACGCCCGGCCGGTAGAAATCGAGGTCGACGCCGTTCGGAATCACGGTGACGTCGAGCAGCGGATCGAGGCGCAGGAGCGCGGAACGGTCGACGTCAGACACGGCAGCGACCTTGTCGGCCGCCCGGCAGACGCGGCGCTCGTATGCCGCCAGCTTGCGCCATTGAATCAGGGAATAACCTGCGGCGATCCAGCGCTTCGGACGGCGCACGTCCGTGGCGAAGGCCCGCTGCTGCAGCACGTACTCGGCATTATGGTCGTCATAGACGAAGCGCGGCCGCGGCCCCAACAGGTCGCGTTGGAGCCCGAGCATATAGGGCGCCATTTCGATGCCTTCCACCTGGATCACGTCGTAGGGCTCGGGCGAGTGCGCGGCAAGGTCGAGCAAGGCCAAGTGCATTTCGGCTGCGTTCAGGCGCAGCGCCATATCGGGCGCCGCGCTGAGCAGCGTATCGCGCGCCCGAACGGACATCGTCCGGGCCGGCTGGGGCCGCGCAAGGACTTCGCGGCAATAGGGCCGCAGCAGGTCGACTGCCTGCGCGGACATGCCGGGCGCCAGAAAAGTCACCAGGTCGATCGTGTGGCGCCGCGACAGGCCGGCGAGCAGGTTGAAATTGCGGATCGTGGTGCCCTGCACCGAGCCGGTAAGCGCCTGGGGAGGAACGGGGAGCTGAGGAGCCAGGATCAGTACGCGCGCCACTAGCCTGCCACTTTTCGGTAAACGGCCATCGTCTGTTCGGCCGCACGGCGCCACGAGAAGCTCGCAGCCCGCTGCTGCGCCTTCATGCGCAGCGATGCGGCCAGGTCCTTGTCGGTCAGGATCCGCCAGAGCGCGACGGTGATTTCTTCATCCTGATTCGGGTCGACGAGCAGGGCCGCGTCACCCACTACCTCGGGCAGGCTGGAAACGTTCGAGACGATGGTGGGGGTGCCGCACGCCATCGCTTCCAGCGGCGTCAGGCCGAAGCCCTCGTAAAACGCCGGATGGACAAGGCAGCGCGCGGCATTATACAGGTAGGGCAGATCGTTGGTTTCGACCCGGCCGAGGAAGTAGGTGTGCTCCTTGAGGTTGAGCTGGTTGACCAGCGCATGTACGTCGTCGTTCAGCCAACCCGGCGAGCCGGCCAGGACGAGGGCCGGTGTGAGCCGGTAGTCATCCCGCAACCGCCGGTATGCCCGGAGCAGCCCGCCCACATTCTTCCGCGGCTCGATGGTGGAGACAAACAGAATGAAGTCGTCTGGGACGCCGTACAGGGCCTGCACGCGCTGCAGCGCTTCGGCCCGGGGGATCGGGCGCATGCGGGGGTCGGCCGCTTCGTGGATGACGGTGATGCGCTCTTCGGCCACGCCGAGCATGCGCACTAAGTCGTTCTTGGTACTGTGTGAAACGGCAATAATGTGATCGGCCCGGCGCACCGCCCGGTCGATCTGCCCGTAATAGCGGGCTCCGTCCTTGGTAAGGAAGTGGGGGTAGATCAGGAAGGCCAGGTCATGGATCGTGATGACGCTCCTGCCCTTGTAGCGGAGCGGAGGGACGAAGTCGGGGCTGTGGAAGAGGTTCACGTTGAGCCCGCCAATCACCCAAGGCAGCAGTACTTGTTCGAGCGTGTGATGGCTGGGCACCTGGGAATAGGCCACGCGGACGTTGCCGGCGCCGATCAGTTTTTGCTGCTGGCGGCGGTCTTGAAGCAGTACGAAGCGGTCTTGGGGAAAGGCCTCGGCAAGGGCCTGAGTCAGGCGCAGCGTGTATTCGCCGATGCCCGCGCGGGTGTAATACACGAGTCTTGCGTCGATCCCTACATGCATGACAACGGCTGTCCTCTAGCGTCTGCACCGGCACGAGGGCCGGCCATGAGCGGATGAATAACAAGCCCTCCGCCCCGGAATGCCGAGAAGGAGGGCTTCGACGACCCACGCCATGTGCGCATGATATCACGGACGTCGCGGGGGCGTCAAATGAAATCCTTAACATCCTTTGCGTCTTGCGCTATAATGAGTGCGAGCCAGCGTATCTGTCTGCTGGCAGCCATTCCGCCGCAAAGCTGCGGCATGTGGGTCTCAGGGAGGTCTCCAATGGGAGAAATCCTCAGTTTTCTGCTCACCGCCGGCCTGCTCATTCTTATCGTTCTTGGCCTGCTCAGCACGGCCATCAAGATTGTCACCGAGTACGAGCGCGGCGTCATCTTCCGCCTGGGCCGCCTGATCGGCGCCAAGGGTCCGGGCCTCTTCTTCATCATCCCGATCGTCGATCGCATGGTAAAGGTCGACCTACGGGTGGTAACGCTCGACATTCCCTCGCAGGAGGCAATCACTCGGGACAACGTCACCGTCAAGGTCAACGCGGTCGCGTACTACCGGGTGATCAGCCCGACGGAAGCCATCGTCAAGGTGGAGAACTTCAATAAGGCGACGTATCAGATCGCGCAGACCAGCTTACGCTCCGTGATCGGCCAGTCAGACCTGGACGACCTGTTGGCGCGGCGCGACGAGATCAACCTGCGGCTGCAGCGCATCATCGACGAGCAGACCGAGCCATGGGGCATCAAGGTCAGCATCGTCGAGGTGAAGGATGTCGAGCTGCCCGATACGATGAAGCGCGCAATGGCTGCCCAAGCTGAGGCCGAGCGCGGGAAGCGGGCTAAGATTATTGCTGCTGAAGGCGAGTTCATGGCGTCACAGCAGCTCTCCGCGGCCGCCGAAGTCATCGGGCGTCAGCCCGCCACGCTCCAACTGCGCTACCTGCAGACCCTCATCGAGATAGCGGCAGAGCGCAACTCGACGATCATCTTCCCGATCCCGATCGAGTTCATGCGCGCCTTCGGCGCGTGGAGCTCGCCGCCGGCCGACAAGGACGAAGAGACGCCGGCGGCCTGATCGTCCTTGACGACGGCGCCTCTGCAATCGCGGGGGCCGCGATAGCACGGTTCGCAGCGCAAGCAGAGAGACCTTTTCTGCAATTGGAAAACGTGGATTATGAACAGCCCTAACCGCGCAGGGTGGCGCGGTTACGTGGTCCTCAGTTTGGTCTGGTTGGTCGTGCTCGCCGGCGTGCTGCTGTTCATGCGCCGGCCCGCTGCCCAACCGATCGAGATCCTGCCGCCGCCCACGCCAGCCCCTTCAGTTACGCCACTGCCGACCTTCACGCCGGGGCCGACCGCCAGCCCGCGACCCTTGCGCATCGACGTAAGCGGCGCGGTTGCCAATCCCCGTGTGTACACGCTGCCCGGGGGAAGCGTCATCGCGGATGCAATCGCGCTCGCCGGCGGTCCTGCGGCTGATGCAGACCTGGATCGCATCAACAAGGCAGTCGAGCTCCAGGATGGCATGCAGGTCTACGTGCCGCGCAAGGCCGAGACACCCGCGCTGCCGCCCATCTCCACCTCCCAGGCTGCCCCGCATCCCACAGCGCCGCCTGTTCGCTCTGCCATCACCGTTGCGGTTGCCGGTCGCATCAACGTGAACACCGCCACACTGGCCGAGCTGGACACGCTGCCGGGAATCGGTCCCAAGACCGCGCAGTTGATCGTGGACGGGCGGCCGTATGCCCAGGTCGACGATCTTCTGAAAGTGAAAGGGATCGGCCCGGCAACGCTGGCCAAGCTTGCGGACCTGGTGACCGTGGATAACTGAGGGGATTTATTTGTGCGCTAATTAATAAGATGTCTCTGATAATAATCGTAAGCAACATCACTGGAGAGCAGGAGGGGGCGTAATACTATAGACGTAGATTCTTCCTCCTCCTTTGCGCACGAAGGCCGGGGCCACCAGTCAACCCCGGTCTTCGTGTCTTTAATCGGCCCTGCATCCGATACCCCGGCCTGCCCGCGTTGCTAAAGATCGTGAACCAACTCCTCGAGCGGCCGGCGAGCGCTGGGCGCGGGAGACTCGGCTGCGTACCCGATGGGCAGCACCGCGACAGGCACCCAGTCGGGCGGCGCTCCCAGCGCGGCAGTCACCTTCGCGGGGTCAAAAGCGCCGATCCAAACCGTTCCGAGCCCCTGGTCCGCCGCCATTAGCATCGCATGCGTCGCGGCAATCGTCGCGTCTTGCAGCGCGTACAGCTCGCGGCCGCGTGAGCCATACTTCCGCGCAGATCGTCCTGTGTTCGCAAAGAAGACCAGGATGACCGGGGCTTGGGCGATAAAGGATTGGTCGGCCGCCCGGGCTAAGGCTGCGCGGGGATGGGGACCTGTGACGTTGTAGATTTCGTAGGCCTGAAGATTGCCGGCCGAAGGGGCCAAGTTGGCCGCTTCGAGGATACAGTCGAGCTTGTGTTCCTCGACGTGGCGGTTTTCAAACGCGCGCACCGAGCGCCGCGCCCGGATCAACTCTGCGAGTTCCATGCTCACCTCCTTGATCTGCGCGTATCATAGCACAAACGGCGGCGGTGCGCACCTGGAACATCCGGCCGGCAGATTCCCTGTAGCCGCGGCATCACGGGTCGCTGCAGTCACGCATGAAGCCGCAGCGCGGGCAGATGATCTTGCAGTGGCGCTCCACCACCGTGGCACCGCAGACCCAGCAGCGGCCGGCGTCGTCTTCCGGCCGCGCCGGCCTGTTGGCCTCATGCGGTGGGCGTTCTGTGTCTTCCTCAGCTGTTTTGTGGGCGTCCACCGATCTTGTCCATCAGGTAATCCTGGAATTGGTCCCCATAGCGCCAGAAGAGCAAGAGGATCACCAGGCCCAACACGCCGATGACGATCCACACGACGAGCGGAACGCTTTCGGCCGACGCGCCGAGCCAGACCGCGGCCGCCAGCCCGGGGAGCCGTGCCAGGGCCGCCATTGGCAGCATGATGCGAATGGGCAGTGTCGTCAGCCCGACGACGAAACACAACAGGTCGTCGGGCAGGCCGGGGATCAGGAAGAACAGGAAGAAGAAGCCCAACCCCTTGCCCGCGGCCAACCTGTCGAGTCGGTCGAGAAGATCGGGACTGACCAGGTGCTTGATGAGGGGACGCCCCGCGTAGCGCGCCAGCAGCATGGCGACTGCCGCACCGACCACGAGCCCAATCCAGCTGTACAAGAGGCCCAACCACGTTCCGTAAACGTAGCCGGACACGAAATTGGTCATCTGGCCGGGCACCGGCGCGATCACGGTTTGCGCAACGGACAGCGCGACGATGACGACCGGCCCCCAGGCGCCCGCACCGCGGATCTCGGCGGCCACCTGCTGACGATCTGCAAACACCCGTAGCAATTGGTCGCGCCAAATCACGAGCGGGACGGTCAGCGCGACGGCAACGCCGAGCACGACCAGCACGCGGAGCCAGAGCGGCCAGGGCCTCCCTCGCGGCGCCGGCGTCATTTTTCCCCTCGTGTGCGCGCAACTATAATGTGCAACATGACCGCGCAATCCGCCCCGCAAGCCATCAGTCGTCCTTACCTCTACTTATTGGTTTTCACGGCCGGCTTCAGCACGCTCGGCGTGGAGCTAAGCGCCGCGCGGCTGCTCGACCCCTGGTTCGGCAACTCGCTCGTCGTCTGGGCGAGCCTCATCGGCCTGATCCTGTTCTACCTGGCCGTCGGCTACTGGCTGGGCGGCCGGGTGGCCGACCGTTGGCCCGACCGGCTCGTCCTGCTGCGCATCGTCGCCGTTGGCGCATTTGGCATCGGGCTGATTCCGACCGTCTCGCGCCCGGTGCTGCGGCTGGCAAGCGGCGGGCTGGACACGTTTGATGCCGGCCTGCTGGGC
Organism: uncultured Chloroflexia bacterium; assembly: GCA_963810095.1. GTDB lineage: Bacteria > Chloroflexota > Anaerolineae > CG2-30-64-16 > CG2-30-64-16 > JALOOB01. The sequence continues at coordinate 1,774,507 of CAWEMM010000006.1, forward strand.
GGCAGCATGGCCGCGATCCTCGTCCTGTTCGCGGTTCCGGTCACCCTGCTCGGCTGCGTCAGCCCGTTCGCCATCCGCCTCGGAATTAAGGACGTCGCAGGCAGTGGCGAAGTTGCCGGGCGCATCTCGGCCCTGTCGACGTTCGGCAGCATCCTGGGCAGCTTCCTGCCGGTGCTGCTGCTGATCCCCACGCTGGGCACCCGGCAGACCTTCGCCGTGCTATCGGTCGCGCTGCTGCTGGTCGCGTTGCTAGGCTTCCTGCAATACCACCGCCGTGCCGATGCGTTGCTCGTGATCCTCGCCGTCCTGGTGGTGAGTTGGCTCGGGTTCCGTCCGGTGGGGCCGCTCAAAGCCACGCAGGGCCTGGTGTACGAGAGCGAATCTGCGTTCAACTATATCCAGGTGCTCGACCTGGGTGTGGAACGCCAATTGCGATTGAATGAAGGCGAGGGCATTCATTCGGTATACCGCCCCGCGGGCGGTCTCGCCGACGGCATCTGGGACTATTTCCTCCTCGCGCCCGCGTTCAACCCCGCGCCCTACGAGCCGGGGCAGGTTCAGCGCGTTGCAGTCGTCGGCCTCGCGGCGGGCACCATGGCGCACCTGTTCACCGAGGGCTATGGTCCGATCCGCATTGAAGGGGCCGAGCTTGATCCTGCCATCCTCGAGGCCGGTCGGGAATGGTTCGACATGAACATGCCGAACCTGGCGGCTTATGCGATGGACGGCAGGCGCTTTCTTGCGCGTCCGCCGGCGGAGGCGGCCGCACCGTACGACCTGATTGCAGTCGATGCGTACCGCCCGCCCTACATCCCATTCCACCTGATCACGGCCGAGTTCTTTGCATTGGCCCGCGACCGGCTGTCCCAAAACGGGGTGGTGGCGGTCAACGTCGGCCGCACGCATACCGACTACAGTCTGGTGGATGCAGTCGCCGCGACGATGCAAGCCGTCTTCCCATCCGTTTATATCCTGGACCTACCGGATGGAGGCAGCACGCTGGGCAACAGCCTGGTCGTGGGCACCCGGGAGCCGAGTACCACGGCGGACTTCACTGCGAACCTGGCCCGGTACAATGGCGGACTGCTCGGCCAGGTGGCCGGCGTCGTGCCGGCCCCGCGCCCGGCCGGGCCGCCGGCTGGCACACCCGTCTTCACCGACGACCGCGCGCCGGTGGAGCAGGTCGTGCATGAACTCGTGTTCAAGTACATGCTGGGAGAGCAGAAATAGGACGCAGACCTAACTGATCAGACTGATCTGCCTGATATCCCGGCGAAGATCCGGACGATCAGGCTAATTGGCAATGTCAGCCTGCTACTTAGGCCCGGCTTTCAGCGCGTCCCTGTGGGCGAGCAGATTTGCGTGGGGCGTGCCGTCGGGAATCTCGCAGCCGGCCATGCTGATATAACGCGGGCCGCCGGCGACCAGTTCTGCGCCGATGGCTGCCCGCACCATCTCGGGCGTGCCGTCCAGCATGACCGCCACCGGGTCGTGATTGCCGCAGGGAGCCGCCCGGTCTCCGAACACTTCTGCGGCCCGCCCCAGGTCGACCATCCAGTCCAGGTCGATGATATCTGCCCCGGTCTGCAGCATGTCGGCGAGGATGCGGCTCGTGTTTCCGCAGATGTGCAGCCGGGCGAGCGCGCCCATCTCGTGAACGGCGGCAAAGATCCGCTGTTCGTATGGCAGCGCAAACTCCCGGTAGATACGGGGCGATACCTGTGAGGCGACCGCGTCGCCCAACCCCACGATGTGTGCGCCGGCAGCCACCTGGGCGCGTGCGAACGCGATCTCAGCTTGGACGCACGTTTCCAGCAGTTCGTGGACCCACTCCGGCCGGTCGATGAGGTCGGTCATCAGCCGGCCCATGCCGCGCACATCTGCGGCCTCGGCCAGCGCGCCTTCCACCCATCCCAGCACCGGCATCTCTCCCTGTGAGCGTTCCGCGAACAGCCGGACCGCGGCCAGCCGGTCGCTCATGCGCGGCCCATCTTCCGGCTTTGGATAGCGCAAGCGGGCAAGATCGCCTGGCTCTTGCACGAGGGGCTCGCGGGCCATGGGGAGCGAATCATGGGGAAAGCTGACGGCAAGCCCGGCGTCGGCGGCCTCGCGGTAGGGGTCCGAGATGGCCTGCCACAGGTCGAGGTCGAACGCCTCCTGCACGGCCCAATTGGCCTCGCACAGCACCCGGTAATCCTGGTAATAGCGGCTCAGCGGCTGGCCGATGAAATGGGCCGCAAACTGCATCATGATGTTGAAGTTCGGCGCTCGGTCGACCGGTTTTCCGGCCAGGCGCGCGGTGAGGCGCTCGTGTGCGTTCATCGACCCTCCGGTCTAGGGGGTTGGAGCGGCGGTCCCATTCTTGGGAGCAGTGAGGAAGCAGAGAATCCCATCGACGACGCCTTGCGCCGCCCGCTCGGGCTTTTCGGTCAGCAATTCGCGATCCGTTTTGAGGAAGCCCAGCTCGATAATTGCCGCGGGGGTGTCGAGCGAAATCTCCCGGAACGCGTGATAATTGGTCATGTCGGTCGTGATCGTCGCCACGTGCCGGTCGAGCCCGGTCGCCAGCTCGTACTTGTCCCACAGGCAGGTCGCAAGACGTTCGGAGGCAGCGGTGCCGCCCTCTTCGCTGGCAACCTTGAAACCGCTGAAGTCGCTTGCGCACGAGTCGCTGTGGATGGAGACGAGGGCGTTGGCTTTCAGGCCGCGCAGCCGGCGATCGAACTCGTCCATGATTTCCACCCGGATGCCCTCACGCCCCAGTCCGTCGGCCACCAACTGCGCCACCTTCAGATTAACCTCGGCCTCGGTCAGCCCATCCTTGCAGACTGCGCCCGAGTCGTTCCCCTTGTGGCCCACGATGACGGCAACGTCCAGCCCGCCCGTAGGTTGGCCGGCCAGCAGGAACTGGAGCCAGTTGGGCCCCACGCCGCGCGTGGCGATTCGCTCGCCCGCCCAGATGACGGCGACGAAGGCGACCGCCAGCAGCAGGAGCGGCTTGGCGCTGGAGCGTTGGGGCTTCTTCTTGCGCTTGGGCATACGGGCCGATGATATCCAATAAATGCTATTTCCGCAACTGCCAGACGCTTCGCTTACCACGAAGACACGAGGGCCCACAAAGCAGTTTCGTTCTTCGTGCGGCTTTGTGTCTTCGTGCCTTCGTGGTGAACGTTTGCCCTCTTAAGCGGCCTCTTTTGACTTTTCGCCCTCGCGCGGGTATATTGGTTCGGCCTATCACTAAGACGAGGACCTACCTCTTATGAGCGAGCTCGGGCGCCTGATGGCGGAGGCGCGCACGGCCAAGGGCCTAAGCCTGGCCGACGTAGAATCGATCACGCGAATCCGCCAAAAATGGCTTGAGGCGTTGGAGAGCGGGGACTACGGAAAGCTCCCCGCGCGGCGCAACAACGCGCGGCTTCCTGCGCACCTATGCAGCCTATCTCGGCCTGGATGTCCGGGCTGTGCTGAATCTTTACACCGACGAGAGCGGCGACGCTGGCGATGGCACGTTTGTGGCCGAGCCGGGCAAGCCGCGACTGGTCGACTACCGGCCGCTCGAAGTCGAGTTGATCGACGAGCAGTCGGACAACGGATGGGTGCCCTGGGTGGTAGCCCTGGTGGTTGTAGCGGCCCTGGCGGCAGGAGCCTGGTGGTTTCTCAACCGCAACCCCGGCTGGAACCCACTGGCCGCGCTTGCGCCGCCGCCTCCGGCAACCGCGGTGGCGACCAGCACGTCGACGCCGTGGATCGTGACGGCAACGCCGCGGGCGGTTGGTACGCTGCCCCAGCCTGAGGCCACCAATCCCGGGGAGATCGTCGTGCCCGCGGCAACGTCCGACATTCTGCCGCTGCCCACGCCGACCGTGCCGGCGACGGCCCAGCCGACGCCGCGGCCAACGGCCACCCCCGAAGTTGTGGGGAGCGCCATCACGGCTGAGATGAAGGCGGTCCAGCGGGCCTGGGTCCGCGTGCTCGTCGACGGTGCGGTGGCGGAAGAGGGCTTCCTTTCGCCCGAGGATCAGCGTGTCTGGGAGGCCACCCAGTCGATCGTCATCCGAACCGGGAATGCCGGGGGCGTGAACTTGACGCTAAACGGCGAGGATCTCGGCCCGATGGGCGACGTGGGCCAGGTGGTCGAGCGAAGCTGGGTGGTTGGAGGCGCCGGCGAGGTGATCGAGGGCGGCGTGCCTGAACAGACGCCGGCAGAGCCAACCGCAACGCCGACGGCAGCCGGCTAGATAACTGAATTGGCCGCTTCAAAGTGGGTAGCGGGGTAAGCTCCGCTACCCCTTCTTTATTAAGGCAAGCGCGGTGGCACTTGTGAGTGGTGACAGATGAAATATTATCTGATGACGCTGGGATGTCCGAAGAATACGGTAGACAGCGAAGGCATCGCGATGATGCTAAGCGACGCAGGGTACCGGGGCACGGCCGTGCCCGACGATGCCGACGTCCTGATCGTGAATACGTGCGGGTTCCTCCAGGCCGCTGAAGACGAGTCGCTGGCCAACCTGCGCGAACTCGCCCAATCGAAACGCCGCGGGCAGATGTTGATCGCGGCGGGCTGCATGGCCCAACGTAACGGCAGCCGCATCGTGCAGGAAGTGCCGGGCGTCGACGGACTGCTCGGAACCCGGCGCTGGATGGAGGTCGTGCCGTTCATCAAAGCGCTGCGCGCAAACGCGCAGAACAAACCGGGTTCCTCCGAGAACCCCGGTTTGCTAACCCCGGCCTTTGGCCGCTATGCCCTGCTGGGCGACCCGGAGCAGCCGCTGGCGGCCGCCATGCCCCGGCCTGCGGTGCAAAACGGCAGCGCGTACCTGAAGATCAGCGACGGGTGCAACGCGCCGTGCGCCTTCTGCTCGATTCCGTCGTTCAAGGGGAAGCTGGCAAGCCGGCCCATGGACGCCGTTGTGGCGGAGGCGCGGTCTCTCGTCGCATCTGGCGCGCAGGAATTGATCCTCATCGCGCAGGACACGACGGACTATGGCCGCGACCTGGGCCGCGCCGACCTGCTGCCCGACCTGATCACCGCGATCCTGGGGGCGACGCCCGACCTGCGCTGGCTGCGGCTGATGTACGCCTACCCGGGCCACGTCTCGCAGCGGCTCATCGACGCGATGGCGTCGGACCCGCGCGTGTGCCACTACCTGGACATTCCACTGCAACACGGCCACCCCGCTGTCTTGCGACGCATGTTCCGGCCGAGCAACACGGAGAAGCTGCTTGAAACCTTCGCCGAGATGCGGCGCGCGATGCCCGATATGGCATTCCGCAGCACGTTCATCGTGGGGCTGCCGGGCGAAACCGAGGAGGAGTTCCAGGGACTGCTCGACTTCGTCCGGGCCATCGAGTTCGACAAGGTCGGCGTCTTCACCTTCAGCCCCGAGCCGGGAACGCCGGCAGCCGACATGCCGGGACAGGTCGGCGAAGAGGTCAAGGGTGAGCGCTACGAGAGGGTGATGGCCCTCCAGCAGCGCATCTCGCTGGCGCGGAACCAGGCACAGGTGGGCCGGAGCCTCGACGTGTTGGTCGAGGCGCACGGCGAAATGGAAGGCATGGCGCCGGCCGGGGGCAAGAACGGGCATTCGGCAAAGGCCCAGCCCCGGCGACAGCCCGTCTCGCTGGCGCGCAGCTATCGCGACGCGCCGGAAGTGGACGGCTACGTCGTGATTCCCGGCGTGTTGCCGCTCGGCAAGATGGCCGCTGCCCGGATCACGGGCGCGATTGAGTACGACCTGGTGGGAGAAGCGATCACGGGGTAAATCGATCCAGGGTCCGCATGGACGATGGGCAAAAGAAAACACGAAAGGAGCTGACCGGCATGCAACTCCTTTCGTGTTTTTTGATTCTCCGGCCGTGAACCCGGCCCGGATTACCTGCCCTAATCCACCACCCGGTAGTCGCCGTCGACGGTTTTCTCGGTGCGCGGCGCCTTGGGATCCGTCGCCGTGCTGGGCCGGCCCGCCAACTCATCACGGTAGAACTGGACCAGCCAGGACGGCGACATGTCGATGAAAAACTTCATCGCAAGCGCGATGACCGCCAGGTCGTCCAATTGACCCAGCACGGGAATGAAGTCGGGCAGAATGTCGATCGGCAGCAGCAGGTACGCGAGCACTGCGCCGGGTATAAGATACTTGGTGGTCTTGGAAATGCGGGGATCCCGGAACAGTTTCCATGCCAGCCGAGCGTTAGCAACGATATCCGATAACATGCCTGTGGACTTAACAGGATTTGCCATAAGCTTCACTCCTCACGATATTATACCATCACTACGCTGCGGCCGGCGTTTTTGTTTCCATAAGCTATAATATCGTCCCATGCGAACCTACTTGGTCAGCCTCAGCGACCATCCCCTGGCCATGCTGCGCGGCATTGCCGAGCTGCGGGGCGTGACCCTCGCGTCCAATGCCAGGGATGAGGCTGCCGCGCAGCTGGCCGCGGCGCTGGCGGACGAAGGCTCGACTACGGCGGCGATCGGAGCCGCGCCGCCCGACGCGCAGCTGGCCTGGACGGCGCTGCGCAGGGCCGGCGGCAGGATGAAGGCTTCGACTTTCGCCCGCCAGTTCGGCGAGATTCGCCCCGCTGGGCCCGGACGCCTGGAGCGGGAGGCGCTGTGGCGCAGCCCGGAAAGCGCAGCAGAGGCACTGTGGTACCGCGGGCTCATTTTCCGCTCGTTCGCCGACTTCGGCGACGGGCCGATGGAATATGTCTACATCCCCGAGGACCTGCCGCTGCCGCCGCTTGCCACGCCAAAGCCCCGCAGCGCGGCCTTGCCCGCTGTGCCCGCACCCGGCCGGGCCCGTCATGCGCTCAACAGCCTGGCCGTCGACGCGTGCACCGTTCTGGCGGCGGTGCGCGAAGCGCCGCTGCCACTTACGGAGATAGCAGGGCCCGGGGGAGGGGTTGCTTGGCTCCGGGCAGGCAGGGTTACTCCTGCCCGATCCGGCCCGGTCGGACTTGCTCCTGACACTTGCAACCGGGCTTGGCTGGCTGGCAGCCGACCGGGGACGGTGGGTGCTCGACAACCAGCGCACTGGGGGCTGGCTGCGGCTGACGCATTGGGAGCAAATGTCGCTGCTGTTCACATCGTGGCGTGACAGCACCAGGTGGAACGACCTGCGCCATGTCGCCGGGCTTGTCTGCGAGGGCGAGTGGGCGAACGATCCGGGGTTGGCTCGCCGCAAGCTGCTGGGGTTTCTTAAGCGGCTTGACGGCCGCACATGGTACAAGATCGCGGACCTGATCGCCGCCATTAAAACCGCCGATCCAGACTTCCAGCGTCCCGACGGCAACTACGCCGGCTGGTACATTCGCGACGCGGAGAGCGGGCGCTACCTCAGCGGGTTCGAGTCGTGGGAGTGGGTGGAGGGGCGTCTGCTACGGTTCTTGATCGAAGGCCCGCTGTTTTGGCTCGGCGCGGTGGCGCTGGATGCTGCTGCGACCGGGCCGGCATCGGGGGGCCAGGCGCAGCTCTTCCGGCTCACACCCGCGGGGGCGGCCTGGTTGGCGCGGCGGATGCCACAGGAGCCCCCGCAGCCGGCACGGCTGACGGTGGGCGACGACTTTGTCGTCACCGCGCCGCTGCTGACGCCGCTGCTCGACCGTTTCCGCCTGGCGCGCTTCACGGACGCGCTCCCTGTGGAACCCTGGGAGTCGCGGCGGGAAACGCTCGTCCCTCGGGGAACGCGGCACCGCATCAGCCGGGCCAGCCTTGCGCGGGCCCGCGAGGACGGCTTGAAACCCGAGGACGCGGTTGCCTTTCTCAGGCGAGCGGCGGGGGGCCGGCTGCCGGCGAAAGTGGCGGCGGCCATCGAGCGCTACAGCCAGTTGGGCGGGCAGGTACGGGTCACACGTGGCGCGGTCTTGCGGGTCACGGATGCGAGCACGCTCGCTGCGCTGCGGAGCGATCCGGCCATCGCGCCGCTGCTGGGGGAGGTGGTTTCGGCGCAGGCGGTCATCGTGCCCGAAAAGCACGTCGACCGCCTGCTTGCGATTTTGAAGGACAGCAGCTACACCGTCGATGCGGCGTAGCGAGCCGCCGGTCTCTGTTCTAGCGTAAGCCGGGCAGATGCTTGACCAGCCGCAGCCCGGCGACGAAAACGGCCTGGTTCGCGTCGCGTGAGAGATAGGGCAGCGGCAGCAGCGGGCTGATCCTGGCGGCCGAAACATTCTGCGATTCGGTGTACTTCAGCATACCCTCCATGCCATGACGGCGGCCGAGGCCCGAGTCTTTCATGCCGCCCATCCCCGCGCCCATCGCGGCCCACGGTATCTGGTACGTCTCGTTCACGCTGACGGTGCCACACTGGAGCCGGCTGGCGACGCGCACGGCCTTCCGTTCATCCTGGCTAATGACGCCCGCATTCAACCCATATGCCGAGTCGTTTGCCCGTTCGATCGCCTCGTCGACCGAATCTACCCGGTAGACAGAGACGACCGGCCCGAACGTTTCTTCGGCGTAGCACTGCATTTCGGGGGTCACGCCGGTCAGGATCGTGGGTTCGAAGAAGTAAGGGCCGATGTCGGGTCGGGCGCGTCCACCCGCCAGGACCTGGGCGCCCTTGGCCACGGCATCGTCGACATGCTCCGCGGTCTTATCGCGCTGGCTGGCGCCGATCAACGACCCTATGTCGACGGAGTAGTCGAGCGCGGGGCCAACCTTGAGCGCCCGTGTACGGGCGACAAAGGCGTCGAGAAACCGATCGTAAACGGCGGAATGGACGTACACCCGCTCGAATGAAACGCAGAGCTGGCCGGCCCCGCCGTAGCTCCCATGCGTTGCGGTCCATGCCGCCCGCTCGACATTGGCATCGTCGAGGACAAGCAGGGGGTTCTTGCCGCCCAGCTCCAGCGACGACTTGATCAGCCTGCGTCCTGCCTGCGCCCCGACCTTGCGGCCCACTTCCGTGCTACCCGTGAAGCCGAGGAAATCGACCTGGTCGATCAGCGGTTCGCCCAGCACGCTGCCTTTGCCCGTCACAATCTGGAACAGATCGCCGGGCAACCCGGCCTCATACAGCAGGCGCACGCCGTACAGCGCGCTGAACGGCGTCAATTCGGCGGGCTTGAGCAAGATCGCGTTACCGGCCAGGAGGGCGGGGACCGCGTCCGAGATCGGCACCGTCAGGGGATAGTTCCAGGGTGCGATGATCCCGACCAGGCCGACCGGATGATGATACTCCCATGCAGCCAGGAGCAGGGGGATGAACGCCTGGCGGCGCCGGCGCCTTAAGAACTCTTCCGCGTGGACCGCGTAATAGCGGGCGTACATGGCCACCTCGAGGACTTCCTCGAGGGCGTGCGCCCGAGACTTGCCTCCCTCGACCTGCAGGAGGTCAAGGACGGATTCGATGCGGTCGAGCAGCAGGTCGTGGAAACGCAGGAACACCCTGCGCCGCTCGGCCAACGGCCGGTCTGCCCACGCCCTCTGCGCGGCGCGCGCCCGCTCGGCCGCCACCTTGACGTCCTGCGGCATGCAGGATGGCACCGTGCCAATGTATTCGGCGTTGAATGGGGCGTAAACGTCGGTCTGCGGCCGCTGGCGGTCGGCCAGTGCGACCATCTCGGGGAGGCCTCGGATGAGAGGCGCGACACGGCCCGCCAGGCCGCTCTTTGAACGTTGCATCGCCTCCATGGGCGCACTCGGGCCGGCGCCCTGCACCGTTTTTGTCGTTCCGACCGCGGCAACCATACTACCCCTCCTTAGTCACCTTTCATCACTTCCAGGGCCACCTTGGCTACCGTCGGTGGATGCAGCAGCATGTTGGCGTAGCTGGCATTGGCCATGGGACATGCGCATTCCTTGTCGTAAATCGACTTCCGCATCTTCGACATCTGCTCGCCGAACCAAATCGGGGCGAGGTCGTAGTTCGTCTTGCGCAGGCTGCCGACGGGCTCGGCCCGGATGCAGCAGCTCCAAAGGTCGCCATTAGGCGCAAAGTGAACGCTGGCCCACCCCGCATAGCAGTCGATGACTTGCTTGCGTTCGTACAGGACGCGCTTGGCAAGCTGGTAGTACTCTGCCCGGAACGCCTGCGTGACCCTGGCGAGGCCCTTGGCATGGCCCGCCCGAGCCTGCTCGCTCAGGAAGTCGGCCAGCGGCGCGTACGCCTCGGGCTGCGGTGTGATGCCCCAACCCACCGTGTCCAACTCGACCCGTTCTTCCGCCACTTCGGTGATGTAGCTGTCGGGTTGCAGGAATTGGAGGCCATCGTAGATCTCGCGGAAGCGGTGTTGGTTGAACCGGCTGACGACTGTGTGCACCGTGAGCACGAGATTCGGCCGTGTTTTTTGCAGGTCCTTGAGACACTGCCACGTTGCCATCGACTTGGTCCAGTTGCCCGGCACGCCACGAATGTCGTCGTGCTCGTCCTCGATGCCATCGAGGCTGAGGTTGAGGCCGATCTGGCTGTCGGGGCACTCGCGGCAGATGCGGTCCACGCGCTCGACGATCCGCTCGGTGAGCAGGCCGTTGGTCGGGATGGTGATGACTGAAGGACGGCAGTGCTTGTAGGCGGACAGCACCATCTCGTCGAGGTCCTTGCGCAAGAACGGCTCGCCGCCCGTGAAGGTGATATAGAACGGCGTCCGCCCGAGGTTGGCAAAGACCTTATCCCATTCCTCCGCTGACATGTCGTCGTTCGGCTTGCGCCACACGTCGCAGGTGCGGCACTTGGAGTTGCAGCGGTAGCTGACGCTGACGACGACAGAGAAGGGATACATCTTCGGGAACCCGAAGCGCCGGAAGCTCCAGTACATGGGCAGCTTGGGCGCCAGAGATAACATTGACATAGGATGGATTATAACCGGGGAGAGCCGTCCGCTCAATTGTGGCGCTTACAGATTCCTGCATCCATCCACGCGTCCTCTCATTCCCGCAAGGTCATCCCAGGGCAGAAGGGATGGACGCGCCTAAGCGGGGAAAAGGATGCTGATGACGGTAAAGGCGAGCAGCGTGACCAACGTCATCAAGGAAAGGGTGTTGACGACAAAGATACGCTCGTCTTCCGCCGCGGCGCCCATGAACAGCGGCGCGACGAAAGGCGCGGGCAGGACGACCATCGTCATGATTGCGGCCTGCAGGAGGGGGTCGCCGCCGAAGAGCGTATTGACGATGAGCACGATCATCAGCAGGCCCAGGGGCACCCAGAAGAGGAGCCGTAGCGCACTCGCGGGCGGGGAGCGCCAGGGAGCCGCGCGTGACCCGCACCTCGTAGCCGATGACCAACGCGATCAGCGGCGTGGTGATCGCGCCCAACAGCTCAATCGTGCGGAAGACCGCATCGGCGGGCGGAACGCGCGGAGCGGCGGAACGATGCCGAGCCGGTTGAAGAGGATACCGAGGAAGATGGCGACGATCACGGGTGTCTTGACAAATCCGACGAGCGTATCGAGCATCGACATCCGCCCGGTCGCCAGCCGGCCGATCCACGGCACGAGGACGAAGAAGACGAACAGCACCTGGCCCAGGTCGACCACGGCGAAGTTGAAGATGTTCGCCGCACCATAGACGGCGGCGTAGATCGCGTACCCCATCATGCCGGCTTCGAAGCCGGTCAGGAGCGCGGGCGTGTACGGTGAGCGGAAGCCGAGCCGGGGCCAGAAGGCGCGCGCAAGCAGCAGCGCCAGCACGCAAGCGGCGAACATGAAAGCGACGAGCGCCAGGTGCCGGCCCTCGAGGGTCACGCCGGCGAAGGCCAGGAACAGCGAGGCCGGGAGGGTGACGTTGACGACGAGCTTTTTCATTCCTCCAACGGCGGCTTCGGGCAGGAAGCCGGAGCGCCGGAAGAATGCACCGAGGAGGATGAGCAGGAGGACCGGCAGGACTTTGGAGAACGCGGTGAGGTAGATCAATCAGGCGAGCCTTTCGTAACCCGGGCGGGGAGCGGGATGCGGGGTCAGCCGCCGCTAATAAGATGGATGGCCTGCACCTCGGCGCCGTCGGGCACCTTTGTCGTCTTGAAGTCCTTGCGGAGCACGACCTGCCCGTCGACCTTGACGACGATCATGCGGAAGCTGAACTTGAGCGCGTCGAGCAGGTCCTGGACGGTCATACCCGGTGCGTAGTCGACGTCGTACTGCTCGTTAACTCGGATCATCGCTGTCCTGGTCGCTGCTGGGGTTGACGGTATAGTTCGCCAGTTCCTCACGCACCACGCGCCGCAGGGTCAGCTCCAGTGGCTCGCGCTCTTGCAGCATGTAGTCACGCAGCACAGCGTTGATTGTGGTCTGGTAGTTGCCACCGCCGGCCCTATCGGCCTGATCTCGAAACCAATCAAGGATGTCGTCGTCTATCCGAATCGTGATCCGCGTCTTTCCCGCCGGCAGCGGATCAAGTGCCCCGCGCTTTCCTTTGCTGAAATCATAATGATCTTTCATAGCTCACCCTCGTATATCTGCCGCTCCTGCTTGTCAGCCTTCCGAGCAGAGATGATCCGCACCCTCTCTTCTCTCCACGTAAACACCACTACGAGAATTCGACCCAAGGCGTCCGAGCCAATTGCCACAAATCGCTGTTCGAATGGAAATGTGTCTTCGATCATGACCATCCGATCATCCTGAAAGATGCCAACGGCATCGAGAAAGCGAACGCCGTGCTTCCTCTGATTAACCCGAGCCTTCTCTGGATCCCATTCGTATTCACGTGACATGTGTATGCACAATTGTACACCGCTCCTCTCGGTGTGGCAAGTAACTGCGCAACCAAAAACGGGGGAACAGAAAACTGCTCCCCCGTCCTGCCTCAGGCTTCGGTTATGTTAGCTGTTCGCCCGTACCAACTCCACCACGTCCGGGTAGTCGATCCCGAGTTCCTTCAGCTTCTCGACGGTCGGGATGCCGTCGGCATTCCAGCCGCGGCGCTTGTACACCGCATCCTGCAGCTTCGAGTACTGGTCCTCGCGGTACGCCCGCAGCGCGGCCATCTTCTGTTCGGTGGTCATGCCCGCCGGGTCGATGCCGACTTTCTCGCGCAACTGCTTGTCGTAGCGCTCGGCGCGGCTCTCGTACTCGGCGACGGTTACGGGGCCGGCGGAGCGGTAGGGGATCGCATCTTGCGCGCGACGTCCCGCGCCCAGCTTCAGGTTGAAGACCCGCTGGAAGTTGTACACCCGCTCGGACATGAAGATCAGGTCGTCCTTGGTCACTTCCTTGCCCGTGGTCCCTGAGAAGAGGGCGACATAGTTGGCGACGTGCTCGGGCACCTTCGCCGGCTCGTCGGTGAACGCGTTGTCGGCCGGCTCGATGTCGTTCCAGGGCAGCTTGCACAGGCCGTTCAGCCCAAACCACGTGCGCCACATGGGGAAGTAGTGGAGCGCCTCGGCCTTGTTCTCGAACGTGGGGATGTGGTTGTTTACCATGTCCATGAAAATGAGCCAGGCCTCGTCGTGCTGGGCGCCTTTATTGGTCATGCCGTAGCCGCCCTGCTGCGCCAGGCTCTCCTTGGTCATGTACTCGGAGTACTCCATCCCCTTGTTTTCCATGCCGATGTCCTGCAGGAAAGCGGGGTCGGCGCCGAAATGCTCGGCAAAGTATTGCTTCATGCCGCGCACGCCCAGGCCCGCGACCAGGCCGAAGCCCTCGCCGCGCGCCATCTGGTGCAGCAGCTCGAGCGCGGCCGCCGCGTTGCCCGGCATGAGCTCGAGGCCGCCCGTCTTTTCCTGATCCAGGATGCCGGCCTCGTAGCACTCCATGACGAACGCGGTCAGCGTGCCAAACGAGATGCTGTCGATGCCGTACGTGTCACAGTAGAAGTTCAGCTCGATGATATCGGCCGGCTCGAAAATGCCCAGGTTGGACCCGCAGCCCGCCACCGTCTCGTACTCGGGCCCGTCGACCGTGACGCACTCGCCCTGGTACGGGCCGGTGCGGAGCACGAAATGGTCCACCCCTTTCGAGCAGGCCATCGTGCAGCCGTAGAAGCAGGAATCGGGTGCGGCCTGCGTGAACAGAGCGTCCCACACCTTCGAGTGAATTTTCTCCGCCTGCGGGTCGGCGCCATAGCGGAAGTTGTAGCACGGAAGCAAGTCGTAATCGTTCATGATCTCGACCAGGTGAGCCGTACCGACGCGGCGCATGCGGTTCTGCTCGTCGTCGAGGTCCACGATCTCCTTGTTGATCCGCTGCCCGACGGCGCGAATTCGCTTGATGTCGGCCGGATCGTTGGCCTCGGCCTTGAGGCCTGTCTTGCGGCACACGATCGCCTTGATCTTCTTGTCGCGCAGCACGGTGCCTAGCCCGCCGCGGCCGGCCTGCTTGACGCGCACGGACTTGCGGCGGGGGTCGTACCAGCTGACGTTGAGACAGCCGATGCGGGTGTGTTCGCTGCCCTCGCCTGCAGAAACGACGGAGATGTTGCGCTTGTCGCCATCGTCCTTCGCATAGAGCGCGGTCATCTGTTCGGACAACTCGTGCGTGTTGACCGCGTCGTGCGGCGCGGCCTCGATGCGGACGACGCCCGCGTCGCCATCGATGAAGATCACGACCTCTTCGCCGGCCTTGCCCTGCACCTCGAGCGCGTCCCAGCCCGCGACTTTGAGCAGGGGACCGAAGTAGCCGCCCACGTTGCTGTCGACGACGATGCCGGTGAGGGGCGAGATGCCGACGACGAGCGACTTGCCCGTGCCAGGGTAGAGAATGGTGCCTGCCAGCGGGCCAGACGCAATGACGAGTTCGTTCTCGGGGTCATTCCACTTGGTTTCGCCGGTCACCGCATGCCACAACCGCCAGAGGCCGAAGCCCTTCCCGCCGACGAACTTGGCTTTCATTTCGTCGTCGACTGGCCGCGCTTCGATATGCCCCGTCGTAACGTCGACATACAGTGTCTGTCCAGCGTAACCCCGCTCCACTTTGGGCGCGGCGTAACTGTATTCGGCCAGGACGCGGTGCGTCTGTTTCAATTCGATAATGCCTTCCAAAGTCGACATTGACTCCTCCTGAGAGTTGAAGCTGGCGCAGAAGGCCCAAAACGAGGGCAGTCCGTCTCCGGGGCAGTATATCCGCAATTGCGGGCCGCGACCATGACGCAGGTCATGGGGGTGACAAGAGCAGGGGTTAACACAAAGTCACGGAGACACAATGGTTTCGCAGATTGCTGTGCCGGTCATGTTCGGTGACCCTCTCACAGTCTTCGTGTCGTTGTGTCTTTGTGTTGCCAGTGAGATTGTCGGGCGGCTGGCGTACATGTATAATAACTCGAACATAAGTATCGCCAGAAAGCAGTCTATGTCTGATCGCGCCATTTCGCCGCAGGGGCGGCCCGAAGAAGTCGTCGTCGACGCTGCGCTCCGCCCGCACTCGCTCTCGGAGATGCTGGGGCAGGACCGCATGCGCGAGAACCTGAGTATCCTGATCCAGGCGGCCCGGGCGCGCGGCGAGCCGCTGGATCACGTCCTGTTTTACGGCCCCCCCGGCCTCGGCAAGACCTCGCTGGCCTGGGTGCTGAGCCACGAGATGGGCGTGGGGATGAAGGTCAGCGCGGGGCCGGCCATCGAGCGGGCGGGCGATTTGGCCGCCATCCTGACAAATCTACGGCAGGGCGACATCCTGTTTATCGACGAGGTCCATCGCCTGGGGCGGACCGTCGAAGAGGTGCTGTACCCGGCGATGGAGGATTTCGCGCTGGATATCGTCGTGGGCAAGGGGCCAAGCGCACGCAATATCCGGCTGAAGCTGCCGCGGTTCACGCTGATCGGCGCGACGACCCGGCTGGCGCTGATGACCGCGCCGCTGCGCGCCCGGTTTGGCGCGGTTTATCGCTTCGACTTCTATGACCTGCCCGCGATGGAGGGCATTGTCGCCCGCGCGGCCCGCCTGCTGCAGGTTCAGGCCACGCCCGATGGCATCCACGAGATTGCCCGCCGCGGCCGCGGCACGCCGCGTGTCGCGCTCCGCCTGCTGCGCCGGGCGCGCGACTTCGCGCAGGTGCGGTCGGAAGGGGTGATTACAGCAGACACGGCCCGCGAAGCCCTGGCCCTGCTCGACATCGACGATCTCGGGCTCGACGCACTAGACCGGGCCGTCTTGGGCCGGATCATCCGGGACTTCCGGGGCGGGCCGGTGGGGCTCGAAACGATCGCGGCCGCCATCAGCGAGGAGCCGGACACGATCATGGATGTGGTCGAGCCGTACCTGCTGCAGCTGGGCTTCCTGGAGCGGACGCCGAGGGGCCGGGTCGCCACCCGCAGGGCCTACGAGCACCTGGGCGAAGCCTATCCCGAAACCGGCGAACAGCCGGGGCTGTTTGGAGAAGGATAGTAAAGGTGTGGGAGGGCCCCAACGGAGTTGGGGCCCTCCCACACCTAACTGAAAAATGAAGACGAGCGACTTTGACTATGAACTGCCGGCGGAGCTGATCGCACAGACGCCGGTGGAGCCGCGGGACGCCTCGCGGCTGTTGGTTGTCGACCGGGCCCGCGGCGCGCTGACGCACCGGCGATTTGCGAACATCAGGGAGTACCTGCGGCCCGGCGACCTGTTGGTGGGCAACGACAGCCGGACCATCCCCGCGCGGCTGCACGGGACGAAGGAAAGCGGCGGCCAGGTCGAGATCTTCCTGCTGAAGCCGCAGCCCGGCGGTGCGTGGCAGTGCCTGGTGGGTGGCAAGGGGCTGCGGCCGGGTGTGCGGGTCCGCATTCATCACGACGATCAACGGGACGTTGTTGCGACGGTTCTGAGCGAAACCGAAAGCGGGGCGCGCGTCATCGCCTTCGATCCCCCGGTGGAAGAGTGGCTGTGGGATGTGGGCGAGACGCCGCTCCCCCCGTACATCCACGAACCGCTGGTCGACGCCGAGCGCTACCAGACCGTGTACAGCCGGATCGAGGGTTCGGTGGCGTCCTCCACCGCGGGCCTGCACTTTACGCCGGAACTGCTGGTCGGGCTGCGCGAACAGGGGGTGCGCTTCGCGACCGTGACGCTGCACATCGGGCTGGATACCTTTCGACCGGTGCAGGTTGAGAACATCGAAGAGCACCAAATCCATCGCGAGTGGGCCGAGCTGCCGGCGGAGACGGCAAAGGCGATCAACGAAACAAAGCTCGCCGGCGGTCGGGTTGTCGCAATCGGCACGACGGTCGTTCGCACACTGGAGAGCGCGGCCAAGATCGCATTCGGCGTCCGCCCCTGCGACGAGGTGCCGGAGGGTGCGGTGTGTGGCTGGCAGACGGTGGCGGCGTTTGAAGGCGAGACGGACCTGTTCATCAAGCCGGGGTTCCAGTTCCGGGCGGTGGACGCGATGGTCACGAACTTCCACCTGCCCAAGTCCACGCTGTTGATGCTGGTCAGCGCTTTCGCGGGGAAGGAACTGATCGACCGGGCGTACGCGGAAGCGATTCGGGAGCGCTACCGCTTCTACAGCTTTGGCGACGCGATGTTGATCCTCTAGAAGCAAAAACCTCCGGGTCTCGATAGAGCCCGGAGGTTTTCGTTAGGGTTTCATTTCATCCCCATGACTTCTTGCAGCCGCTCCAGGTCCCAGTCCACGATGATCGTCCCCTTGTAGTCAAAGGTCGGGGTCGTCTCGTGGCCGTCACACCAGGCCTGCACGCGCTTCGCGGCCACCCGGTCCTTGGAGATATCGATCTCCTTGTACGGAATGCCGCGCTCCTTCAGCCAGACGCGCGCCTGCTTGCAGTCCTGGCACCAGGGCGTGCAGTAGATGATCAGGTCGACGTCGGGCCGGGGCTGCTCCCAGGCCATCTTCTCGAGTTTCTTCTGCTCGGCGGCAACCCGTTCGGCAGCTTCCGGCTCGAGGTCGGCCAGCACCTTGAAGATCTCTTCGTTGTCCGGCTGGTCGCCGATGTCGTGGACGTCCACATACCGGACGACGCCATCCTTGTCGATGATAAAGATGGAGCGTTCGGAGTAGCCTTCCCCGCGCAACACGCCGTAAAGCTGCGACACCTGCCCGTGGGGGAAGAAGTCGCTCAACAGCGGGTAGGTGATCCCGCCGAGGCTTTCGGCCCACGCCTTCAGACAATCTGCACTATCCACGCTTAGGCCCAAGACCTGGGCCTTCATCCCGTTGAACCGGGCCAACTCGGCCTGGTATGACGGGATCTGCGCCGTTCAGACGGGGGTCCAGGCGAGGGGGAAGAACACCATCACAACATTCTGGCCGCGATAATCGCTCAGGCTGACCTCGTGACCGAGGTGGCTCTTCAGCCTGAACTCAGGCGCGACCTGTCCGACCTTAACTGTCATAGGCCTCTCCTTTGCTGCTAGAAACGCACTTACGGCGCGCCGGGGCTGTTATCGCCCGGCTCAAATACCGGGCAAAAGCCGACCATCGCGCACGCGTTGTAGAAACCTGCGCCGATGTCCTATTTGTTTATGTCCGCCCGTACAAGCGCTGTTGGATGACTACCTGCAAACACCGTATGCATGAAACGTACTGTATCGCTGCGAACGATGGGCGCCAACGTGGCGGTAAGCGCAATGATACTGGCGATGGCCCAGTTGCGCAAGGCCCGCCGCGATTGGGGGTAATGTGCGATCATGGGGGTGATCCTTTGGGTATAACTGCTTAACACAAAGGCACGAAGACACGGGGAAAGGGAAGTCCAAAGCAGGTTGCGGCTTGGTGTCTTTGTGGTTAAGCGTGAACCAGTTTGTGCGCGAGCCAATCGCCCACGCCCGAAAGGTCCTCCGTCGGCAAGTAATGGCTGGCGGCGGCATCGAACAGCACCTGGACGCGACCGGGAAATTCGTCGTCGCCCTCCCAGAGCTGCACGGCAATGGCCAGGCGGGGGAACGCCTGGAAGCGGTAGGCCCCGTCGGGTGGGGCAAGCCCCGCGCCGGGAGCTGAAGTCAGCGCCTGCCCGCCGAGCGCGACGGCCGAGTTTTGGAAGCCCGCGACATCGGCGCCGAACTTGGCCGCGAGCAGGTTTTCTGCATGCTGCGCAAACGCCTGGGCATAAAACAGCCCGTTCGGCAGCTCGCGGAAGGTCAACCAGCGGTCCGCCGGGGGCATTCCGTCGGCGGTCAGCAGGTAGTGCCAGAGCACGATCGCGATGGAGGCGTGGGCGGTTTTGCCCGTCGCCTGGTTGACGACCTCGCCCTCGGGGTGTGGGACGAGGTGCGACCGGCCGAAATAGGATATCCGCACGGCGTCGCCCTGCAGGTCGCTGCCTGAGAGGGCGGCAGCACGGCGGTGATCGGCCGCGGCCCAGTCGGCACGGGCCTTATCAAAAGCGATCTGAAAACGACGATCTAACTGCGACAAGAATGATGCTCCGGGTCGAAGCGGGTGCTTTCACCACAAAGATACAAAAGGCCCATCCGAGAATGGTCGGACAGCTTCCATAACCGAACCAGCTGGGGCACGGTCAGAGACCGGCCCCAGCAAGGTTTCGGATGGACACAAGGCACTCAGCACTTCGTTGACCTCGTGTCTTTGTGTCTTTCTGGTGAGCCAGGTGGCTCAGTTGCGCGGGTTCGTGTAATCGTTGCCGATGAGCTCGCGGGCGATGATCATGCGCATGATGTTCATGCCGCCTTCCGCGCCAATGGAATAGGAGCGGACGCCGCGGATGCCCATTTCGATCGGATATTCCTTCGAGTAGCCCATGGCGCCCAACCAGTTGGCGACTTCGTTGAACGTCTCGAAGGCCATGATCGGCGCGCGCAGCTTGGCCATCGCGCCCCACAGCGCCAGGTCCTTATGCTTGCCCTTGCCCTTCTCGTACATCTGGTCGGCCATCCAGGCGGCCTTATAGGTGAGCAGGCGGGCCGACTCGATGTCGACGAAGCGCTCGGCGGCCGGGAAGCTGATGCCCTGGTACGCGGCGAGCGGTTTGCCGAACGACTTGCGCTGCCGGATGTAGTCGACTCCCATGTGCAGTGCGGTTTCGGCCGCGCCACAGCAGGTGGCTCCGATGAGGGCCCGCGCGAAGGTGTAACCTTCCATCGCGTAGTAAAAGCCCTTGCCCTCCTCACCGATCCGGTAGTGGTCGGCCAGGGGCATGTTGTCCATGGTGAAGCCGCCTGTCGAAACGCCGGTGCGGCCCCAGTTGTGGATGAGGGTCGTGGAAACGCAGGGATTGTCCTTGATATCGACGGCGAAGAAGGTGAAACCCCGGTGGCCCGACTGCGGATCGCTGCGGACGAGCGTCATGTACGCGCTGCCCATCTTCAGCGATTCCTTGATGCCGCTGATGTAGAGCTTCTCGCCGTTGAGCAGCCAATCGCCGCCGGGCTGCTTCGTGCCCGTGCAGCGGGTGACGCCTTCGATATCAGAGCCGCCGCCGGGTTCCGTGGAGGCAATGCCCAAGAACAACTGGCCGGAGGTCACCTTGGGGAGGATCTCGGCCTTGAGTTCCTCGCTGGCGTAACGTTCGAAGATGTAGCCCCAGCTGGCCTGCACCAGGTACATGACCGGCAGCGCGAGGCTGATGTCCGCACGGCCCAGCTCTTCGGCGGCAATCGTCGACATGGTGACGTTCATGCCGCCGCCACCGTACTTCTCTGAGACGGTGGGGGCCCACAGCCCCATGGCGGTCATTTCGTCCAGAACGTCCTGGGGGATGCCGTTCTCGTCGATCTCGCGGCAGCGGGGCGCGATTTTCTTTTGGGCGAAGTCGTGCACCGCCTTGCGCCACATTGCCTGTTCTTCGGTCCAACCGAAATCCATGCCTTCCTCCTTGAAGTGCTACTGTCAAAAGGCTGTGCGCAACGATATGTTGTGGAGCAGCCTTCCTACTCTGTCTTACCGTTCACCAGCGCCATGACCATGTCGGCGCTGGAAATCACGCCGACGAGTTGGTGCTCTTCGATGACGATCGCATTCTGGATGCCAATACGCGAGAATAGCTGGGCCACGAACGGCAGCCGGAGCGTCGGGTTCACGACGATCAGCGGCTTGATCATGATCTCGCCCATGCGGGTGCGGGTGGGGGACAGCGACTTGGAGATGACCCGGTAGACAATCTCTTGAAAGGTCACGATCCCGTAGGCGTCGTCCTCGTCCGCCCGATCGACGATCGCCACCTGGCAACCGCCGCACGCTTTCATCTTCTGGATGGCATCGTGGACCGTGTCCAGAGGAGACACCAGCGCGAACTGCCGGTTCATCACGTCCCGCGCGCGTAACGAGTAGATCTCGTGGGGCTGCATCATCAGGCTCCTTTACCCGAGAAGCGACAGGGGAAGAAACACTGCCTCGACGCATTGTAGCAGATGTGGACCACCCAGGTAAATGACGAACGTCACCCTGTGATCTTCCTCACAGGCTGCGTCAGCGCGCCACGAAGCCGACGACGAGCCCGAGCAGCGCCGCACCGCCGACAAGCCACATGGAGTTGACCTTGAAGCGGAAGAGCAGCAGCGCGGCTGCGGCGGCGATGGCGACCGCCAGGGGCGACCGGAAGCTGCCGTAGGCCAGCTGCAGGGTGACGGCCGCCATGAGGCCGAGCGCGGCCGCATTGATGCTGTCCAGGAAGCCCGCGGTCCAGGGCGACGCGCGCAGCCTCGGGATCAGCGGGTTGGTGAGCGCGACGAATATGAAGGCGGGCAAGAAGATGCCGACGGTGGCAAGCACGCCGCCCGGCACGCCGCCCAAGATGTAGCCGATGAAGGTGGCGGTGGTGAACAGCGGGCCCGGGGTGACTTGCCCGATCGCCACGGCGTCGAGCAGCTGCGTCTCGGTCAGCCACCCCAAGCGCTCGACGAAGTCTGCCCGGAGAAAGGCGATGAGGACATAACCGGACCCGTACAGCACGGCGCCGATTTTGAGGAATGTCCAGAAGAGCAGCCCCAGCGAAAACGGGACCGCGGCCGCCGCGCCGGCCGCCAACGCAGGCAGGCTGAGGCGGAGCAGCGCAGCGGCGGGCAGGCCGGTCTTGCGGCGCCAGTTGTAGAACAGCATGCCCAGGACCCCGCCGGCCGCGAGCAGGAGCAGCTCGTTGACGCCGAGCAGCGCCAGCACGAGCACCGCGGCCGCGATGAGGCCGGTCGGCGCGTCCTTCAGCGCCTTCCGGCCGAGCAGCCAGAGCGCCTGCGCAATGATCACGATGACGACGGGCTGCACCGCGGCCAGCAGCGCGGTCACTTCGGGCGTCGTGCCGAAGCGGACGTAGGCCCAGGCGAGCCCCATGACGATGGTCATGGCCGGCACGATGAAGCATGCACCCGCCATGATCAGGCCGGGCCAGCCTGCACGGACAAAGCCGATGTGAATCGCCATTTCCGTGGAGTTCGGACCGGGGATGAGGTTGGTCGCGCCGAGGAGGTCGAGGAATTCCTGCTCCGTCAGCCACTTCCGCCGCACGACGATCTCGTTATGCATGATCCCGATGTGCGCGGCCGGGCCCCCAAACGCGGTGAAACCGAGCTTGAGGAAGAGGAAGATGACCTCCGACAGCCTCGTGCGAATGGAATCGCTCCCTTTTTACTTGCCACCGGCGGCCCGTAGCGCGCACGTTAGGCATAGGGGTGCTTCCCTTGCCGCTGAACCCGCCGCGCCCTTGCGGGTTATTCCGCCGTACCCGGCAGGCGGATACTTGTAGGCCGTCGCCGTCGTGATCTTGCACGAAGCCGTGCTTTTCCAGGATCGGCCGGCTCATCTCGCTCGCGTCGACGCTGAGGAAGCGATAGCCGCGCGCCCGCGCCTCCTGCGCCCGAACGTCGAGCAGCGCGGTGTAGAGGCCGCGCCCGCGAAATTCAGGCAGCGTCGAACCGCCAAAAAGCGACGCAAAGTCGGTTTGTTCGTGGAACCGGATCCACGCAGCGGAAGCGGGCACCCCGTCGACGTAGGCCAGGTACATGGACAGGGGCTGCCCGGGCAGCAGGAACTCCTGGCGCAGTTCGTCCATGATCCAGGCGTGCGATTCGTTCCATACCGCGTCTTCGATCGCCACAACTTTGTCGAGGTCGGCGGGGTCCGTAATCTTGTGGACTTCGACTCCACCCCCGTGCAATCGGGTCTCTGCCGGAAACCCGGCCTCGGAGTCCAGGTCGCGCACCATCACCGACTCGTGTTCTTCGGCGCTGAAGCCGTGTCGCAGCAACCGCTCGTCGAGGTCTGCCGGCGTGTCGTGCCCGAAGCGTTTCCACTCGAAATTCTGCCCCCGCGCCGTGAAGTAGGCGACCTGCTCGGCGATGACCCGATCGGCGTCGTCTGCGCCGAGCCGCGACCAGATGACCCAGCCCCAGCGCGCGTGCCGGTCGAGCGGCACGCAGCGCACGACGAGCGGATCGTCGGGCGGGATCGCCTGCCGTTCGGTAATCGGGTCGATGCTGGCAAAACGTAGTTGCCGGTCGTGCAGTGCCAATAGCTCTTCAGAGTTCAATCTTCGTCCTTCTCGATCTCAGGTGTTTCGCCGGCGCCGGCAACTCCGGCGGCCTCGAACGCCGCGCTCACCATGGCTTGCGCTTCCGCCTGCAGTTGGTGCAAGTGGCTTTCGCCCAGGAAGCTCTCGGCGTAGATCTTGTAAACGTCTTCCGTGCCCGAGGGACGGGCCGCAAACCAGCCGTTTTTGGTCGCTACCTTCAACCCACCGATGGGAGCATTATTGCCGGGGCGCGTGTCAGCTTGGCCAGGATCGGCTCGCCGGCCAGCTCCGTTGCCGTCACCAACTCGGGCGACAGGTTCGCCAGCACTTTTTTCTGTGCTCCGTTGGCCGGCGCATCGACGCGGGCGTAGACAGGGCTGCCGAACTCGGCTTCGATGGCCTTGTAATGCTCGCCGGGGTCCTTCCCTGTGGCCGCAGTGATCTCCGCAGCCAGCAGGTCCATGATCAAGCCGTCCTTGTCCGTGGTCCACGCGGTTCCATCGGCGCGCAGGAAGGACGCGCCCGCACTCTCCTCGCCCCCGAACCCGTACGAACCGTCAAGCAGCCCGTCGACGAACCACTTGAACCCGACGGGCACCTCGGCCAGCCGCCGGCCCAGCTTCTCGGCCACCCGGTCGATGATGGAACTGGAGACCAGGGTTTTGCCCACTGCGGCATCCTTGCGCCACACGGCCCGGTGGCGGAAGAGGTACAGGATCGCGACGGCCAGGTAGTGGTTGGGATTGAGCAGCCCGGCCGAGCGGGTAACAATGCCGTGCCGGTCCGCATCTGGATCGTTGGCCCACGCGACGTCAAAGCGGTCACGCAGCCCGATCAGCCTGGCCATGGCATAAGGGGAGGAGCAGTCCATGCGGATTTTGCCGTCGTGGTCGAGGGGCATGAACCCGAAGGTGGGATCGACCTCCCCGTTCACGACCTCGATGTCCAGGTTATAGAGCTCGGCGACGGGCGCCCAGAACGGCAGACTGCTGCCCCCCATCGGGTCGCAGCCCATCCGCAGGCTGCCGCCCTGGATGGCCTCCATATCCAGCACGTTGCGCAGGTCGTCGACGTAGGGGCGGACGTAATCGTGGGCGCGGAGGAAGCCCGATTCCCTGGCCCGGTCAAACTGGAAACGCTTGACCGCCCGCGGCCCGGTTGCGATGATCTCGTTGGCCCGCTCCTGGATCTGCTTCGTAACGCTCGTGTCGGCGGGCCCGCCGGAGGGTGGATTGTATTTGTATCCGCCGTCGGCCGGGGGATTGTGAGACGGCGTGATAACGACGCCGTCCGCGACGCCCTGACCCGAGCTGCCGCCCGTTTTGGCCCGGTTGTGAGTCAGGATGGCGTGCGAAATGACGGGGGTTGGAGTGTAGCCGCCGCCCGTCTGCACCATGACGTGGACTTCGTTGGCGGCGAAGACTTCGAGCGCGGTTTGCAGGGCCTGCTCGGATAGGGCGTGGGTGTCCATGCCGATAAACAGCGGCCCGTCGATGTTCTGCCCTTTGCGATACTCGGCGATGGCCTGGCTGATGGCGGCGATATGGTCGTCGTTAAAGGTCTGGTTGAGCGAGGTGCCGCGGTGGCCCGACGTGCCGAATGAGACGGCCTGGGCGGGATTGTCGGGCTCGGGGTGCAGGTCGTAGTAGGCCGCTCGCAGGCGGTCGACGTCGATCAGCAAATCAGCGGGGGCCGGCTGGCCGGCCAGTGGATGCAACGCCATTCGATCCCTCCTCGGTATCACTCCAACCAACAACTGCGTCGGGTGGATTGTACACCAACAGGGCGGGTTACGCGAGGGGTCGATGCCCGAGGATTCGTGATCCGAACGAGTCGCAGCCCGGACCGGAGGCTTCTGGCCGACCGTGTGTCAGCCGAGCCTCCGGCCAGGAGTCGCTCTACTTTGCCCAGCTTGCTACCCGCTCGGCCGCAAAGTCATACCGGAATGTCACGTCCTTGAGCGCCTTCGGCAGGAACGGGGCCTGCCCGCTGCCGTCCGCATTCATCCGGTAGAGCTTCCACGCCCCCGGCGCCTCCCGGTCGGTCAGAAACAGGATCGTCTTGCCGTCGGGCGACCAGGCCGGCGCGACGTTGTGCGGGCTGCGGCCGAAGGCCGAGGGCGGCTTGGTCAGGTACTTGATCAGCGCACCGGACGCGTCGAAGAGCGCGAGGTCAGTGTGGTCGTGGATGCGCTTCTGGGCCACAAACTTCGTCCCGTCCGGCGACCAGGCGGGGCTGCCCGTCCACTGCTCCTGTGTAACGTCGTAGGGCGCACGACCGGGCCCGGTGATCTGCAGGCGATTGTTGCCGCGGTACAACAAGTCCTCGCTCTGCGGCCGCCAGGACACGCTCTGCGCGTCGTTCGCTGCGGGAATGTCCTGCCAGCCACTGCCGTCCAGCCCGATCTCGGCAAGCGCGGTTTGTTCGACGGTGCGGACGGGCATCTGCGAGATGCAGAACCGGCCGACGGGGGTCTGCATGCAATCTTGCCCGCGGAACAAGCCGCCCAGCTGCGCCTCGGACAGACAGCCGAAGGGGCTCTCACGGCAAGTTACCGTATTGAGCAGGTGGACAAAGGCCAGCTTCTGGCCGTCGGAACTCCAGGTGGGGTGCCGGGGTTTCGAGGCGCCCACCACCTTCCGTTCCTCCCCGGTTTTCAGGTTGCGCACGAAGACGGCGGGCTCCGGCTCCCAACGGGTGAAGGCAAGCTGCGTGCCGTCGGGCGAGAGGGCGGGGTCCATGCCGGTCGTCACCTGCTGCAGCTTCCCGGTTGCCGGGTCGAGCAGGAGGATGGCGCCGCCGGCCGAGGTCATCAGCGCGATCTTGCCCTGTTTAGCGGCCGCGGGCGTAATCTTGACTGTAGTCACTTTTGTGGCTACCGGTTTCGGCGCCGGAGTGCTTCCTGCCGCAGGCCCATTGGTTGCGGCGCCGGCAGTGGCGAGGCTCGCGGCGCAAATGGCGGCCACGGTGAGCAAGACAAGCACCAGCCGCAGGCCGAGATAGCGACATTGAACGAGCGAGTTTTTCATGTCAGTACCGTCTCCCCAAACCTGCGAGGTCTCTGAAACCCCGCCGGTTTGCATGGTCTATTCGTAGCGCAACGCTTCGATCGGATTCAAGCGGGACGCCCGGGTCGCGGGATAGATGCCGAAAAAGAGCCCCACTGCGGCCGAGAACCCGGTGGCGAGCAGCACGGACTGGACCGTGACGACCGCGACCAGGTCGGTCTGCAGCTTGGAGATGGCGACCGCGCCGCTGGCGCCCAGCGCAATCCCCAGCAGGCCGCCGATGAGGGCCAGGACGACGGACTCAATCAGGAACTGGAGCAGGATGTCGCGACGCTTGGCCCCGACGGCCTTGCGCAGCCCAATCTCACGGGTGCGCTCGGTCACCGATACAAGCATGATGTTCATAATGCCGATGCCGCCGACCAGCAGGCTGATCCCGGCGATCGCGCCCAGGAAGACCGTCAGGACGTTCGTGATTTGGCCGAAGATCGACAGCAGGTCCTGCTGGTTGATGACGGTGAAGTCGTCCTCGTCCTGGTAACGGATGTCGTGGCGTTGGCGCAGCAGGTCGGAAATTTCCTTCGAGGCCTGGGCCATGCGGTCCTCGCTCACCACTTGCGCGTAGACCACGGAGAGCGTCTGTTCGCCTTTGCGATTGTGGAACCGCGGGAACAGGCGCTCGTGCGCAGTCGACAGCGGCACCATCACCACCTCATCCTGATTGCCGCCCGGTCCACCCGTGCCGCCCTTTTCCTCGAGCACGCCAATCACCTTGAAAGGGATGTTGTTGATTTTGATACTTGCCCCGACCGGGTACGCGCCGGCCTCGTCGAAGAGGCGTTCCGCGACCCGACTGCCAATCACGGCGACCCGGCTGCGCGCGTTGATGTCGCCGTCGTCGATAAAGCTACCGAATTGGACGGTCCGGTTGCGCACTTTCGCATAGTCGGGTGTCACACCGGACACGGATATGCGCAGTGAAGTTTTGCCGCGGCTGACGTCCGCGTTCGACAGGATCTCGGGTGCGACGGCCACCACGTCGGGCACGTTGAACGGATCCGCGATGGCCTGGGCATCTTCCAGCGTCATGCCCGTGCCCGAGCGGAGCGCGTTGGCGCCCAAGTTGCCGGGCACCACAAAGAGGAGGTTTGTACCGATGCTCTGCAATTGGGAGCGCACCAGGTTCTGCACGCCTTCGCCCACAGATAAGAGCGTGATCACGGCCCCGACGCCGATGATGATGCCCAGCATGGTCAGGGCGGAGCGCAGCTTGTTCACGGAGAGTGCGCGCAGCGCGAGGCGGATTTGTTCGACGACGTTCATGTGCTATTGCTCATTACAGTCCATCAGCAGCCGTCCGGCCGTCCGAGACGACTTTGATACGCAGAATCGCCGGCCATCCGCGGCGAATCGTTGACCTCGTCCGACCGGATCACACCGTCATAAATGTGGACGGCCCGCCGGCAGTGCTCAGCGATGTCGGGTTCGTGGGTAACCAGGATCACCGTGATGCCCTGCTCCACGTTCAGGCGCTGGAAAATGCCCATGACCTCGGCGCCTGCCTTCGAGTCCAGGTTGCCCGTCGGCTCGTCCGCAAGGATGATGCGCGGATCGTTGACCAGTGCCCGCGCGATGGCGACCCGCTGCTGCTGGCCGCCCGACAGCTCGTTGGGCCGGTGGTGCACCCGGTCCTGCAGGCCCACCAACTCCAGGGCAGACATGGCGCGCTCGCGGCGGTCGCGGGGCCGCGTGCCCGAGTAGACCAGGGGCAGCTCGACATTCGCGAGCGCGTCGGTGCGCGCCAGCAGATTGAAGCTCTGGAACACGAAGCCGATGCGCTTGCTGCGGACCTCGGCCAGCCGGTCGTCGTTGAAGCGGCTCACATCCGCTCCGGCAAGCCGGTAAACGCCCGAAGTGGGCTGGTCGAGGCAGCCGATCACGTTCATCAGCGTTGACTTGCCCGAGCCAGACGGCCCCATAATCGCGATCATCTCGCCCTGGCAGAAGGAAACCGTGACCCCCCGCAGGGCACGTACCTCGATGGCCGCCGCGCCGGGCGGGCCCATCCGGTAGACCTTAGTAATGTCCTGCAGCTCGATCACCGGGCCCCCGGCAGGGGTCGCTGCGTTGACGACTGCCGGCTCAGTGTGCGCAATTTGGGTCATCTGCGGATTCATCAGCCACCACCGAACAAGCTGCGCAGCTGTTGTTGCCCCGAGCGGTTTTGGATGGCGAGCGTATCTCCTTCGGCGACGCCGCTGCGCACCTCGCTGAACTGCTCGTCACGCAGCCCAATCTGCACCTCGGTCTTGACCAGCTCTGAGCCGGCCACTCGCTCCACGAATGTCTTACCGGTCTCGCGTTCCAGCTGCACCGCTCGGTTCGGGACCAACAGAACGTTGGGCCGTGTGTCGGCGATGATGGTCGCGGTCGCGCTCATGCCGCCCAACAGCGGCGCATTCGTTGGATCGAGGTCGAGGCGGACGGCATAGGAGACCCCCCCGGTGGCGCTCGTGGTGGCCGCAGGGGAGATTCGGCTCAGCTTTCCCGTGAGCTTAGTATCGGGCAGCGCGTCGATCTCCACCTGGACGGGTTGGCCTGACCGGATGGCCGCGACGTCGACTTCGTCGACCTGGACGTCGAGGTGAAACTGGCTTGTGTCAGAGAGCCTGACGGCGGGTTGGGCGGGCGCGGCCTGGGCGCCCTGGACGATGCTCACTTGGGTGACGACACCGTCCCACGGGGCGACGAGACGCGCGTTTTCGAGGCGCCGCTGAGCCACCTGCAGGCTGAGCATGGCCTGGTCCACCCCGGCCCGAGCGGCGGCGAGTTGGCCTTGGGAGCTGCCCCGCTTGAGCCGGTCGAGGTTGGCCTGCGCCTGCGCGACCTGCGCCTCAGCGGCCGTGACCTGCGACTCGGCGCTCGTGACCTGTGACCGCGCGGCCTCGACCTGGGCGCCGGTCACCGATTTCTCTGCCGCCCGGTACTGCGCCTCGGCGGTTTGCAGCGCGATCGTGGCGTTTTGAAGTTGGACGCTTTGGGGCAGCAGGCCGACGTCGGGCCGGTCCTTCACCTTGTCGTACGCCTGCTGAGCCTGCTGAAGCTGGACGCGCGCCTGGTCCACCTGGGCCTGGACCGATGCAAGCGTGTCCTTGTCCGGACCCTTCAGCGTCTGCTGGTAATTCGCCTGCGCGCTCTTCAGGGTCTGCTGCGCGCCTTAACCGCCTGCTGCCCACTGGCGAGCGCGGCCTGCGCGGCGGCGAGGTCGACCGTGTTAGCGGCTTCCTGCAGCTGCTGGAGCTGGGCTTCAGCCTGTTTGATGCTGACCTGTGCCTGTTTTTCCGCCAGTTCGAGATCGGTCGTATCCAGAGCTGCCAGCACATCGCCCGCCTTCACAGCCTGGCCGACGTCCACTTTTACTGTGTCGATGGTGCCGGACGCGGCGAATGCGAGGTTGACCTCGCGCTCGGGCAGCACCAGCCCGGTCGCGCTGACCGTCGCGGAGATATCTCCCCGGGTCACCTTCACCGGTTCGTAAGCGGGGGCTGCCGCGGCCGCCTGGCGTTTCTGATATTCCTGGTATCCAAAATAGCCCGCAGCGCCCAGCACCGCGAGGACGAGGACAACTATGAACAGTTTGCGCATGAAACCGCCTGTTTGGAAGCAAAAGAACCTGGAGTGCATACACTTTGCACAACCCTAATGATATTACCCCAGGCTCGCTTGCTCCGCAACGTACATTACCGGACCGCGATTTGGTTTTCGGAACTAGCCAAGCGGACGCTCAATCTGCCTCTGCAGCGAAGGAAGTACGAGGCTCGTGAAATCCGTGGCGGCCTGGTCTTTGCTCTTGTCAAGAGTTGCACAAAAACTGCACGTGTGCTAGAATAAAGTTCCGGAAGCACAAGCACTACGCGAGCGTATCACACGTGGTGTTACAGACAGGGTGCGACCCGGTGGTAACCGGCAGGCGGTTTGCCTGCACCTGGAGGGAGAGCAATGGCAAAGAGGATGATCCCGGACATCGTGATCGGCCGGCTGCCTGTTTACTTGCGCGCGTTAGGATTTCTGATTGCCGAAGGGCGGCAAATCACCTCGTCGCAGGAGTTGGGCGACCGCCTCGGCATCTCGTCGGCGCAGATCCGCAAGGACCTGTCCCACTTTGGCGAGTTTGGCAAGCAGGGCACGGGCTACGACATCAATTTCCTGTACGAGCAGTTGCGGACCATTCTCAAGGTCAACCGGATGTGGGACGTGGCGCTGGTGGGCGCCGGCAACCTCGGCAAAGCCATCGCCGACTACGGCGGCTTCAAGGGCAAGGGCTTCCACATCCAGGCGATCTTCGACATCAAGGATGAGAAGGTCGGGACGCCGATGGGGATCGACAACATCGTCGTGCAGCCGGTCAGCGAGCTTGCCGAGACGATTAAGTCGAAGGGCGTCACGGTTGGCATTATCGCCGTGCCCGCAGAAGAGGCCCAGGCGGTTGCGCGGACGATGGTCGAGGCGGGCGTGAAGGCGATCCTTAACTACGTGCCCATCACACTGACCGTCCCCAGCAACGTGCGCGTCCAGTACATCGACCCCGTTGTCGGCCTGCAGCGCATGACGTATTACCTGCCCGAGAAGTAAGAATAGTCCGCTGATCGAACGGATCGAACTGATTGACCTGATCTTCAACTTTGGAAGATCACGAAGATCAGTTCGATCCGCTTAATCACGGGGCGATTCGAGATTCCGCCCGCGTTCCTCTCCTCAGGACACATGACCCGCATCATAGCGTGACGCGGCCTCAGATGCTATAGTACTCCTATTGCCAGAACTCATTTTCCAGGCCGGCCGGGTGGCCAGCCCGTCACGGAGATTTCGCTATGTCCGCCAAGCATCTGGTGGTTGATATCATGACCCGCAACCCGGTGACGGTCACGCCACGGAATGCGATCCGCACAGCGATCAACCTGATGCGCGAAGGCGGATATCGCCGGCTTCCGGTGGTCGATCGCGGGCGCCTGGTTGGCATCATTACGGATCGGGATCTGCGCCGTGCGGCGAATTCCCCCTTCGTCGTTCGCGAGCAGTGGTACGACAACTTCATTCTGGACCACATCGAGGTCGGTTCGTGCATGACGCCGAACCCGATGACGATCGAGCCCGGTGCGTCGATCGCCGAGGCCGCGCGCCTGATGCGCAACCACAAGATCGGCGGCTTGCCGGTGGTCGCCGAGAGCCAGCTTGTGGGCATCGTCACCGAGACCGATCTGCTTGATTTCTTGATTGAGACGCTTGCCGCCGAAGTGGCCCCCGTCTGAAAAACCCGCAACGGGCACGGCCAGCTAACCCTACACCCAGCGCCTGCGCCCTTGACGCAGGCGCCTGTTTCTTATCCGGGTCACACCTGTCGCGGCGAGACCGTCCGGAGACAGGTGCGCAGGGACGAGAAACTTGTCCGACCTAGGAATACACCCAAATGTTTAGTCGCGCGGATTTAATCTTTCTACATGCCCCCAGCGTGTATGATTTTCGAAAGCACTCCATTCTGTATGGCCCGGTGAGCGACCTGGTTCCCTCGACCCCCGTGTTCGAGATGTACCCAATCGGCTTTACCACCATGGCAGAGTATCTCGAGCGGCACGGACACCGCGTCCGCATCGTCAATCTCGCCGTCCGCATGCTTAAGGACGAGCGCTTCGACCCCGAGGCGTTGGTCAAGAGTCTCAACCCGGTAGCGTTCGGCATCGATCTGCACTGGCTGCCCCACGCGCACGGTGCGCTCGCCGTCGCGGAGATGGTGAAGAAACACCACCCCGACACGCCGATCATCTTCGGCGGTTTCTCGTCGACTTACTTCCACGAGGAACTGATCCGCTACCCGTTCGTCGATTTCGTAATCCGGGGCGACTCGACCGAAGAGCCGCTGCGCCAGTTGATGGACATTCTGACGGGACGCGGCCAACGGGGCGAGGCAAAGCTCCGCACGCTGGCCCAGATCCCAAACCTGACGTGGAAGGATAAATCGGGTGAGGTCCAGGTCAACCCGCACACCTACCGGCCGGATAACCTCGATAACGTGATGCTCGACTACCGGTACGTCGTCCGCGCCGCAGTGCGTGACCTCGACATGAGCAATTACGTGCCATTCAAGGACTGGACCGACTACCCGATCATGGCGGCATTGTCGTGCCGCGGCTGCACCCAGTCGTGCGTAATCTGCGGGGGCTCGGGCGCGGCATTCAAGAAGATGCACGGCCGCGACAAGCCGGCCTTCCGCGATCCGGACCTGCTGGCCGCGGACGTCCGGCGCATCAGTCGCATGAGCGCAGGCCCCGTGTTCATCCTGGGCGACCTGCGGCAGCCCGGCCGCGACTATGCCCGCCGCTTCTTCGATGCGATGAAGGGCTTCGACGGCCCCATCATCACCGAGTTGTTTTCGCCTGCGTCGCGCGAGTTCCTGGCCGACATGGCGAAAGCGATGCCTAATTTCACCCTGGAAGTTTCGCTCGAAAGCCATGATCCGGTCGTCCGCAATGCGTTTGGGAAACATTACGGGAACGAGCCGATGGAGCGGACGCTGCAGGACGCGCTCGATGTCGGGGCGCAGCGCCTGGACGTGTTCTTTATGTCGGGTTTGCCCCAGCAAACGGCCGCTTCGGTTTTGAAGACCGTGGACTATTGCGAGGACCTGATCAAGCGCTTCGGGAAAGACGGCCGGCTCGCGCCGTTTATTTCACCCCTGGCGCCATTCCTCGACCCCGGCAGCCGAGGGTACGAGGAGCCGGCAGTGCATGGGTACAAGCTGTTCGCACACACACTGGAAGAGCACCGTCATCTGCTTGTTGCGCCCAGCTGGAAATATGTGCTCAATTATGAAACGGAATGGATGGACCGCCACCAGCTCGTGGACGCGACGTACGCAGCGGGCAGGCGCTTGAACCAGATCAAGGCCGAGTACGGCCTGGTGCCCCGGGCGCAGGCCGCCGCTACTGAGCAGCGCATTGACTGGGCGGTGCGACTTATCACCGAGATCGACCGCCTGATGGTCACGACGACGAAGGATGAATTCCAGCGCGAAATGGCGCGCTTGCGGCCCGAGATCGAGCGGGCAAATATGAGCACCGTGTGTGACAAGCGCGAACTGAACATAGATGTGAAGGGCCCAAAGTTGAACTATGGGCAAGTCGCGGATATGATAGTGAGCGACGCGGCGCAAGTGGTCAGCCGCGCTCTTACCGCGCCTTTCCGGCGTCCGGCTCCAGCCCCGGCGTCAATCGAAAACGAATAACGTGGGGCAGTGGCAACGATAGAGCTTGTCCCAAGGAGGTGACAGGTATGGTCAAAGGAACGGTCGCGATTGAGACCGATCGCTGCAAAGGATGCGAGCTGTGCACCCGGGCGTGCCCACAAGACATCCTGTCCATGAGCCGCTCGAGTTTCAACGCCCGCGGTTACCGGCCCGTCGTGCTGGTCGATCCGGACGGCAAGTGCACCGGCTGCGCGCTGTGTGCCTTGATGTGCCCGGACGTCGTGCTGACGGTTTACCGGTATGATTCCCGGACGGCCGAGCGTGAGCGCGTAACACCCTCACAACAAGTACTAGCGTAAACGGAGGCTTTTTCCATGGCAAAGGAGCTTTGGGAAGGCAACCAGGCGATTGCCGAGGCCGCCATCCGCGGCGGAGTCGAAGCCTTCTTCGGCTACCCTATTACCCCACAGACCGAGCTACTCGAATACATGTCGGCGCGGATGCCGGAGCTTGGTCGCGCCTTTTTGCAGGCCGAGAGTGAGGTTGCGTCAATCAACATGGTGTATGGCGCAGCCTGTGGCGGCGTGCGCGCGATGAGCTCATCGTCCAGCCCGGGCATTAGCTTGATGCAGGAAGGGCTCTCCTACATTGCCGCATCCGAGGTGCCGGCGGTTCTCGTCGACATCATGCGCGGCGGCCCGGGCCTGGGCAACATCCAACCCAGCCAGTCAGATTACTTCCAGATGACCCGTTCGGCGGGCCACGGCGACTTCCATCCTATCGTGCTTGCGCCGGCGACCATCCAGGAAGCCGTCGACATCATGTACGACGCTTTTCCGCTGGCCGAGAAGTACCGCACCATTGTGATCCTGGCGGCGGACGGCTCGCTGGGGCAGATGATGGAGCCTGCGGAGATGCCGCCCATGCGCCAGCCCCTGACCGAAGCGGAGCGCGGCGACTTTGCGGTGCGCGGCAACAAGGGCCGCGAGCGCCGTATCATCACGTCGCTGTTCCTGCAGGAGCCGCTGCTGGAGGCGCTCAACCGGCGGCTGCAGGCCAAGCTGGAGACGATCCGCGAGAACGAACAGCGCTGGGAGGAATACCAGGTCGAGGATGCAGAGTATCTGCTGGTCGCGTACGGCACCGTTGCCCGCACCTGCAAGACTGTGATCAAGGAAGCGCGCAAGGAAGGGCTGCGGGTGGGACTGTTCCGGCCGATCTCGCTCTGGCCGTACCCATACGAACACCTGGCGCGGGTGGCCGAGGGAAAGCGCGCGCTGCTGACCGTCGAGATGAGCGCGGGCCAGATGCTCGAGGATGTGCGACTGGCCGTGAAGGATCGCGTCCCGGTGGAGTTTTACGGCCGCATGGGCGGGGTCATGCCGCTGCCAGACGAGGTTCTGGAAGCCCTGCGCGGCGTCGCGTTCACCCACCGGCCCGTCGAGTTGGGCGTGGAGTCGCGCTATTGGTAGCGGGAGACGAAATGGGACGCAGATTGAACTGATCGGAGTGATCTACCGGATCTCTTTCAAGCGGATCGGGCGGCGCAGTCTGGTCGGGCAGATCACCGTTCTATTAGGAGGTGTCAAAGATGACCATATCACAGGAAGGTAACGGCACCGGGCGGGTCATGACGCCCGCCGAGATCATGGAGCAGGGCCAGGTTGTGTATAAGCGGCCCGATGCCATGACGGAGAACATCACCAATTACTGTCCCGGCTGCACGCACGGCATTATTCACCGCCTCATTGCCGAGGCGATTGATGAGCTGGGCATTAGCGAGCGGACCATTATGGTGGCCCCGGTCGGCTGTTCGGTGCTGTTGTACAACTACTTCCAGACCGATTCGGTCGAAGCCGCGCACGGCCGCGCGCCGGCCATGGCGACCGGCCTCAAGCGGACGCAGCCCGACAAGATCGTGATTACCTACCAGGGCGACGGCGACCTGGCCTCCATCGGCGCGGCCGAAATCCTGCACGCAGCGAACCGCGGCGAGAACATCTCGGTCTTCTTCGTCAATAACGCGGTCTACGGCATGACGAGCGGCCAGATGGCGCCGACCACGCTGGTCGGCCAAGTCACGACCTCCTCTCCGCTGGGCCGCGACGAGAAGCTGCACGGGTATCCCATGCGCATGGCGGAGATCATCGCAGGTTTGGCGGGCACATCCTACGCTGTGCGGCGGACGGTGTACGACACGAAGACAATCCGCCAGGCCAAGAAGGCAGTAGTGACCGCGCTTAAGGCGCAGGTGGCCGGCCTCGGGCTGACCCTCGTCGAATTCCTGAGCAGCTGCCCCACCAACTGGCACATGTCGGCCCCCGATTCGCTGACCTGGATTCGCGACGCGATGGTGCCTTACTTCCCGCTCGGCGATTTCAAAGTGACCGACGAAGTGAAGGCGCTCGGATGAACGGCAACACAAAGGCACACAGAGACAAGGAAGACGTTGTGTCGCGGTGTCTTTGTGTTAAGCGTCCCCTGGCAAAGGAGCCACGATGAACGAGGAGATCATCTTCTCCGGTTTTGGCGGGCAGGGCGCCCTCTTCGCCGGCCAACTGCTGGCGTATTCTGCGCTCGACAGCGGCCTGCACGTGACCTGGATCCCTTCCTACGGGCCGGAGATGCGCGGCGGCACCGCGCACTGCACCGTGGTTATTTCCGACGAACCCATCGGTTCGCCTTCGGTGCGCCACCCGCGCTCGGTGGTGGCCCTTAACCTGCCTTCGTTTGAAAAATACGAGCCGTTGATCAAGCCCGGCGGGTTGATGGTGTACAACGAGTCGCTGATCCCGGCGAAACCAAGCCGTACGGATCTTCGTTACATTGCAGTACCCGCCAACGACATTGCCGACGAACTGGGGAATGTGCGTATGGCGAACGTGGTGTTGCTCGGCGCATATTTCGCGACGACAGGAACGATGGCGCTCGAGACGGTAGAGAGCGCGCTCGATTTGCACCTGGGCGAGCGCCAGCGCAAATACCTGGGCGCGAACAAGCAGGCCCTCCGCCGCGGCGCAGAAGTCGTCTCCGCGGGAGAACCCGCTTAACACAAAGACACAAGGACACAACGGCGCAGAGACTTCGTGTCTTTGTGCCTTTGTGTTGTTAGTTTGTACACCGTCCTCAACAAGGAGGTTGAGTCATGGCGACACCCTGGAAGAGTCGTTACGCTCAGCGCAACCAGCGCATGAGCCGCTCGATTATTCGCGAGCTGCTTAAGTTCACACAGCAGCCGGACGTCATTTCGTTTGCCGGTGGCCTGCCCGCCCCTGAGTTGTTCCCGAAGGAAGAAGCGCAGGAAGCCGCCTGCCGGATGATCAGCGAGTACGGCGAGAAAGCGCTGCAATACGGCCCCACCGAGGGCCACATGCCGCTCCGGCGGTGGATCAGCGAACGGATGGTCCGTTACGGCATCCAGGCCGAGGCGGACAACGTCTTTATCACGACGGGCTCACAGCAGGCGCTGGACCTGATCGGCAAGTTACTCGTTAACCCGGGCGACCAGGTGCTGGTGGAGGAGCCCACGTACATGGGTGCGCTCCAGGCGTGGAATGCGTACCAGGCGGAATACGCGGCCGTGCCCATCGACGATCACGGGCTGCGGACGGAGCTGCTGGAGGGCGCGCTTCGGGTTGGGCCGAAGTTCATGTACGTTTTGCCGAACTTTCAGAACCCAGGTGGCACGACTCTCTCCCTCGACAGGCGTCTCGAACTGGTCCGGTTGGCGAACAAGTACGGCATTCCGATCGTGGAAGATGATCCATACGGCGCATTGCGCTTTGAGGGCGAGCACCTGCCGCCCCTCGTGGCGCTGGATGCCGACTTCCAGGCGGGCGTGGGGCTGAATGGCCACGGCTTCATGGAAGGGAACGTCATCTATCTGGGTACGTTCTCAAAGACGCTGGCACCCGGGCTGCGCCTCGGCTGGGTGGTTGCGCCAGTGGAGGTCATCGACCGTCTCGTCATGGCCAAACAGGGCACCGACCTGCAAACGTCGACGTTCGATCAGATGCTGGCCTGGGAAATGCTGAAAACAGGGTTCCTAGACGATCACATCAAGTTGATCCGCAAGGTCTACGGCGAGCGGCGGAACGTGATGATTGCGGCGATGGAGAAGTATTTCCCCGAGGGCTGTTCGTGGACGCTCCCTCAGGGCGGGCTGTTTCTGTGGGCACGCGTCCCCGAATGGATGGACACGGAGCCGCTGCTGCAGGAAGCCGTCCAGGCAAAGGTGGCTTTCGTGCCGGGATTTGCCTTTTACACCACCGCCGAGCGCGGACGGAACACGATGCGTCTCAATTTCTCGAACGCGCAGCCCGAGCAGATCGAAGAAGGCATTCGGCGGCTGGGCTTGCTGTTGCAGGCCAAGGTCACAGAACATAACCGGATGATGCAGAGGCCGGAGTTGACCCCGGCCTAAGTGGACAGCCCTTTCATAGGAGCATTTTTGTATGGAACGAACGCGCGTGCGTGACATCATGACCAGCCCGGCCCTGACAATCGGACCGGATACTGCCGTCCCCGCGGCCATCGCGCTGATGCGGCAGCATAACATCCGTCACCTGCCGGTGGTGGAGAGCGGGCGCCTGGTCGGCATGATCAGCCGGGGCGACCTGCGCGAAGCGTCCATCACCGCCAGCATCAACGCCGACCAGTACGAGCTGCACTTCCTGCTCAACAAGCTGACGGTGGCCAATCTGATGTCGCGCAAGGTCCATACCGTGACGGCCGATGCGTTCGTGGTTCACGCTGCCGAGGTGATGACCGACAACAAGATCGCCGGCCTGCCCGTGGTGGACGAGAAGGGCGCGGTGATCGGCATTGTCACCGAGTCGGATTTGCTGCGAATGCTGGTGGCGAAGCTGGGTGAAACTGAAGATGAGAGCGTAGTAGGATAGGACAGGCTCTCGGAGATCAAAGGGGCGGCCGCGCGGCCGCCCCTTTTGCGTCTACTGGAACCGCCGCCAGTCTGCGAGCATCTCGGCCTCGCGTTCGGGAGTCAGGCCCGACTCGATGCCCATGCGGCTCTGCGGGCGTGCGCCGGGCGGCAGTGTGTGCATCCAGGCCAGCGTGTCGCGGGCAGTGTCTGCGAGCGGCCGGTAGGTGAGTCCTGCGCCAAGCGCCCTTTGCACGTCCACCCGGAAGAAGTAGCGGTACTCGGGCGGCACCCACAAGGGTACGCCGTCGAGCGGCTGCACACCCTGACCCACCAGGAACTCGTCCGAAGCCCATACAAGGTTGGGTCGGGCTTCCGCCACCGTTGCGACTGTGGCCAACACATCGCCGAGCGAAAGCGGCACGAGCGGGCCGGTAGTGTTGAAAACACCCGAGACCTTCGTCTCGGCACAATGCAGCGCCCACGCTGCAATATCGCGGCCGTCGATCAACTGCACCGGACTGGCGGGGCTGCCGGGCGCAAGGACGTCGCCGCCTTGCGGGATGCGGCGGAGCCAGTAGGGGAAGCGGTTGAGCGGATCGTAGGGGCCAACGATCAGCCCCGCTCGAATAATGTGCGAACGGCCCGGCAGCGCGCCGAGCACGCCGTCTTCGCAGAGTGCCTTGAGCGCGCCGTAGGTCCCCCCCGTTACTTCCTCCACGTTGGGATCGTCCAAGCTCTCTAACGGCGAGTTTTCGTCTACGGGCACGGAGAAGTCGTGATACACCGACAGGCTGGAGATGAAGACATAGTGGCCCACTGAGCCGGACAGCATTTCGGCGGAGGCCTTGACGACCCGCGGTACGTACCCGCTTGTGTCGACGGCCACGTCCCACGAACGCCCCCGCAATGCGCTCAAGTCGCTCGCCCGGTCGCCCAGGAGTTTTTCGACTTCGGGGTACAGGTCCGGGTTCGTCTTTCCGCGATTAAAGAGCGTGACCCTGTGGCCCTGGCCGAGCGCCGTCTCGACAAAATGGCGTCCCAGGAATTGCGTTCCGCCGATGATCAGGACCTTCATCCCCACCTCCCACCGTCTCACAACTCGCCCAATCGTATCCGCACGCAGCGCCAGCAGAGGTAAGGCAGGCTCCAGTCGCCCTGCGCGTCACGCCTCGGGGCGGTAGAGCACTGCGCCATCGATATCTCCTCACGGAACTTTTCCAATCGCCCCTCGTCTCAAACGGTAGGAGGTTGCCCAATGAATACCCATTTGCATCGCTCGTTGATCATCGTGTTGGTTCTCGCACTGTTCACTGTGATTCTGGCCGCTTGTTTTCCCCCCACCGGCCTGCCCACGGGCAGCACATCCGGCGGTCCGACCGCCTCTGCCACCGGGACGGGCTCTTCGTCGATGAACACCATCGAGGGAGATTGGCAGCTGGTGACCGTTGGCGGAGTGCCGGCGGTGCCGGGCTCGGAAGCGACCATGCTGCTTGGCGGAGGCCGCGTGACCGGCAGCACCGGCTGTAACCGCTACACCGGGTCCTACACGTTGAGCGGCACGGACGGCATCAAGTTCGGCCAGCTTGCATCGACCATGATCGCATGCGCCGGCGCGGTGATGGTGCAGGAGCAGGCATTCAACGCGGCGTTGGCCGCGACTACTACCTACTCGCTCTCTGGCACTGCCTTGACCTTCAGGGACACGGCGGGCAAGGAGTTGGCGACGTTTCAACCGCGCGCCTCTGCCGCGCTGACCGGCACGACGTGGGTCGCGCTCGGCATCAACAACGGCAAGCAGGCCGTGCAGTCGGCGATTTCGGGGACGGAAGTGACGGCCGTGTTCGGCACCGACGGCACGCTCAGCGGCAAGGCGGGCTGCAACACGTACACTGCCGCGTACACTGTCGACGGCGGCAAGATGACGATCAAGGCGCCGGCGAGCACGCGGATGTTCTGCGCCGAGCCCGCAGGCGTCATGGAGCAGGAGGCGGCTTATCTCGCCGCGTTGGAGAAGGTCGCCACGTACAGCATCGACGGCAACCGCCTCGAGCTGCGGGCGGCAGATGGCGCGCTGCAGGCGGACTACACCGCGCAGCAGTAACGCGGGCGCATAACCCTCGCTCGGCCTTGGCCGAGCCGCACGGGCCTTCGGGTTTCAGCTGAGACCCGAAGGCCTTTTGTAAAGCGAGGCGGGCAGATGAAGTCGTATGATTACTCGACGCGGCAGGGGATTCTCCCGGTTTCGTGGGAAGACTTCCACGGCTTGTGTATCGCGTTGGCGCTTTCAGTCGAGCCCTTTCGGCCCGAGCTGATCTTGCCCGTGGGACGGGGAGGCTACTACCCGGGCGCGCTGCTCTCGCACCTGCTGCAGGCTGAGGTGTATCCCGTACGGCTGTCTCGCCGCATGAACGACGTGGTCCAGCACGACACCCCGCGGTGGCTGCAGGAGCCGCCGACCCTGGTCGCGGGGCGCCGCGTGCTGGTGGTCGACGAGATCAGCAGCAGCGGCGAGACCCTCCGCATGGTGCGCAGGCAGGTGCTGGAGCTGGGCGCGGCCGAGGTC
The DNA here is from genome assembly GCA_963810095.1 of uncultured Chloroflexia bacterium. Classification (GTDB taxonomy): domain Bacteria; phylum Chloroflexota; class Anaerolineae; order CG2-30-64-16; family CG2-30-64-16; genus JALOOB01. Next base: position 1,815,473 of record CAWEMM010000006.1, read on the forward strand.
CGCAGCGCGGTGTTGTATGCACATACGTGGGGCGTAGCCGAGCCCGACTACATCGGGCTGATCAGCGACGCACTTCTGATCAACCCTTGGGACAGGGAAATTGTGCGCAATGGCGTGCTCCAGGCGCATCCGGAATACGTGGCCGCGCTTGCGCAGCAGGGGCTTGCGCAGCAAGGGCTGGCACCAGACCGGTTCCTCTTGATTCCGGCCACGCCGTTCGAGGTGGCCAAGCGCCCCGAGCCAGGGGTAGGCGCCGCCGCCTAGGGCTAAGCGAGCAGTTCCGCCGCCATGCGCCGGGCTAACGCCTCGGCACGCGGCGCGTCCTGCAAGGGCGAGGAGCAGTCGTCCAGCACGTACATCCCCGCAACCACGCCACCCGTGTAGTCCATCTGCCGTTGGAACATGGGCAGCGTGAGGTCGGCATTGTCGGCCGCGCCCCCGCCGCACGTCAGCAGCAGCGCGCTGCGCACGCCCGCCAGCAAGCGTGCGGCCACTTCTCCGGACTCCCACTTTACCGTGCAATAGTGGCGGTCGATGAGCGCCTTCATCTGGGCAGGGACGTTCCAGCAGTAAACGCCGGCCGCGTAAACCGCCAGGTCCGCCTGCCGCACCTGTCGCAAGATGTCTTCGCACTCGTCCGCCTGCGCGCAGCTGAAATCAGCCAGGTCGCCCTGGCACGCGTCACAGCCCAGGCATCCCCCAACCTCGTAATCCACGAGGTTCACCCGGGTCACCGTATGCGCCGCGCCGGTGACGAGCTTCTCGAACCTGCTCAGCACGGCATCGGTATTGCCGTGCTTTCTCGGGCTGCCCAGAATGGTAAGTACGTGCATGGTATACTTCCTCGGATTGATTCTGTCGTCAATCGGGCGGATAGCCGTTTGGGAGTTGCGTTATGTTGATAGCTACGATTGAGGGCGGCGTTGAGTTGCGCTTGTTGGAGCTGCGTCACGCGGCCGAATACTACCGGCTGGTGGCCGACAATTACGACCGGCTCTACTGGCTGCCGAGCGAGCCTACCCCCGAAAGCACGGAGCGCCGGTTGCGCGCCGGCCTGGTCCGGTTTGCCGAGGGGACGGGCATCGACGCGGGGATCTGGGATCACGGTGCGCTGGTGGGCTTCATCGGCCTGTTCGACATCGATCCTTCGTTCCTCAGCGCGGAAATGGGCTACTGGGTTGACAAGAGCGTCCAGGGACGCGGATTCGTCACCCGGGCCGCGCAAGTCATGCTCAAGTACGCCTTCGAAGAGTTGAAACTGCACCGGGTTGAGCTGCGCTGCGCCGCCACGAATGAGCGCAGCATGTCGGTGGCACAGCGGCTGGGTTTTCGGCTGGAGGGCCGGCTGGTCAAGGCCGATCGCATCGGGAGCGAATGGGTTGATTTTCTGATTTACGGCCTGCTCGAAGAGGAGTGGGCGTCTCACGCTTAGGAGAGGGTTTCTTCCGGCCCTTTCCGGTGCCCATTGACGTACTTGCCGGCAGGCTGGCGGGCGGCCCACACCAGGACGGCGAAGGCAGCCGCGCCCAACACTGCGAGTGCGATCACCTTATAGACCCGATTTTCGAGCAGCAGTGCGAGTGCACCGAAGATCGCGCAGAATGCGTAGTAGGCCAGGACAATCTGGCGCTGCGTGAAGCCGATGTCGAGCAGCCGGTGGTGCAGGTGGTCCCGGCCGTTGTGGCCCGGATGGCCGTGGTTGCGCGTCCGGTTGTAGATGAGCCACGCCACGTCGAGGATGGGAAGGCCCATGGCCAACAGGACCGTGGCCACCTTCGCGCCGCCGATAATCCCCAGCGCAGCCACTGCCCACCCCAGGAAGTACGATCCGCCGCTCCCCATGAAGATCTTGGCCGGGTTGAAGTTGTACGGCAGGAAGCCGAGCGCGGCGCCCACCAGCGCCAGCGGCAGCAGCGCGACGCTGAACTGGCCCTCGCGCAGCATGTGGATGCAGATGAAGGCGGCGACGATGGCCGAGACGCCCGCGGCCAGCCCATCGAGCCCGTCGAGCCAGTTCACCGTGTTCATCATGCCGGTGAACCAGAAGACGGTCAGCAGGCCCACGATGTACCAGGGGAAAACGATCTGTTCGTTCGTGAATGGGTTATTGACCTTCTGAATCCAGATCGTAAAGGCCAGGCCGAGCAGCGCCGCGAAAAACTGGCCGACGTACTGCTGGCGGCTGGTTAGCTCCAGCCGGTCGTCCACGAGGCCAAAGATGAAGATGGCGGTGACGCCGATGAGCAGCCCGGTCAGCCGGGTTAGTTCGCCGGGGTCGAGCCGCGGGGGGAACATGCGGGTGGGCAGAAAGAGGGTGAGCAGCACGGCTGCGACGAAGCCGGCATACATGGCCACGCCCCCGGTGCGCGGGATCGCGCCGCGGTGTTTCCGCCGCCCGCCCGGCCGGTCCTGCACGTCGAGCCTGCGCCCGACGCGCCGCGCGATGGGCGTAACGCCCAGCGCGATCAGGAACGCGACGGCGAAGACGAGCAGGAATCCGGGCAGGTAGGATGGCATGGTGGGATGTGGTCGTCGGGGCGAGGCATTCGGCAGCGGCAATCGGTCGCCGGTGCCAGATGCCTCGCCCCTACACGTGCGTTACGGCCGCAGGCGGCCGAGCATTCTCGGGAAGGCGATGGTTTCGCGGATGTGGTCGAGCCCGCAGATCCACGACACCGTGCGCTCGACGCCGAGGCCGAAACCACTATGCGGGACCGAGCCATATCTGCGCAGGTCGATGTACCACTGGTACGCCTCCCGCGGCAGCTCGTGCCGGTCGATCGCGGCGAGCAGCACTTCCGGGTCGCTCATGCGCTCGGAGCCGCCGATGATTTCGCCGTAGCCCTCTGGCGCGAGAAGGTCGGACGAGCGGCACACCTCGGGGCGCCCCGGCTCCGGCTCCATGTAGAATGCCTTCACCGCAGTAGGGTAGTGATGGACGAAGACAGGCTTGTCGAACTGGCCGGCGATGTAGGTCTCGTGCGGCGAACCGAAGTCGCCGCCCCACTCGATGGGCGGCAGCGGGTCGTCGTTCGGAGGCACGGTCACGCCCTGGGCCGACGCCGCGTTGATCATCTCCACGGCCTTGTCGTAGCTGATACGGTGGAACGGAGCGACGACCCGCTCCAGGTGCGATGTGTCACGTTCCAGCAGCTTGAGTTCGGCCGCCCGCTCGCGCAGCGTGGTCTGGACGATGTAGCTGACGTACTGCTCTTCGATCTCCAGCAGTTGTTCGAGCTTGCAGAAGGCGATCTCGGGCTCGACCATCCAGAATTCCTGCAGATGGCGGCGCGTCTTCGACTTCTCGGCGCGGAAGGTCGGCCCGAAGCAGTAGACCTTACCGAAAGCGAAGATGTTCGCCTCGTTGTAGAGCTGGCCGGTCTGCGCGAGAAACGCGTCTTCGCCGTGAAAGTCGGTTTTGAAGAGAGTCGTCGTGCCTTCGGCCGCCGACGGGGTGAGGATGGGTGTGTCGACGAGGATGAAGCCGTTATCGTCCAGCCAATCGCGCATGGCCTTGATGATGGTCGCGCGGATGCGGAGGATGGCCCACTGGCGAGAGGAGCGCAGCCACAAGTGCCGGTTGTCCATCAGGAACTCGACGCCGTGCTCCTTGGGAGCGATGGGGAATTCCTCGGACTCCTGGACGGCCTGGAGGTCGGTGACGTCCAACTCGAAGCCGCCCGGCACGCCCGGCGCACGTTCGTCGGCCCGCACGTTGCCGGTGACGACCAGCGAGGATTCGAGCGGCAGCCGCTTGGCCGCCTCAAAGACCTCTTCCGAGACGTTGCCCTTGAAGATGACGGCCTGGATGAAGCCGGTGCCGTCGCGTAAGCGCAGGAACTGCAGCTTGCCTTTGCCGGTCTTGAGTTGCAGCCAGCCCTGGAGGGTGACCTGTTCGCCGGCGTGCCCGGCGACGTCCTCGATACGGATGATCTCAGCCATGAGTGCTCCGCGAATGAAGGGTGTTGCGTCGCACGACGCGTGTGAGACGGAACGTGCGAGATTTAACAGACGGGATTATATCACGGGCTGCGGATGCTGTCACACCCGTTCCACCCGGACGCGCTCGATCTTGGGTCCCTCCATCTTTATGACGGTCAAGCGGATGTTGCGGTCGGGTCCGGGGTGCTCGTACAGCAGGTAGTCGCCCACTTTGGGGATGCGCCGCCATTGAAATAGGAGGAAGCCCGCCACGGTCTCGTAGTCGGGCGCGGTGGGAAGATCTGTGCCGAGAAGCTCGTTGACCTCGTCGACGCGCGTCTGCGCGTCGATGTCGTAGACATCCTCCCGCTCGGTGCGCACGAGCGGCGCCTCGTTCACCCATTCGTCGGTCAGCCGGCCCACCACCTCTTCGGCCAGCTCCTCCGTCGTGACGAGCCCGGCCGTCCCGCCGTACTCGTCGATTACGATCGCCATGTGCTGCCGGTCGCGGCGCATCTGGTTGAAGAGGCTGCCGATCTTGCCGCGTCTCGGGCGTCACGAGCGCGGGCTGGATCACGTCCAGCTCGGCCAGCGTGCGACTGACCGCCGACGGGTCTTCGATGACGACCGGCAGCACTTCCTTCATCGTCAGGACCCCGACGATGTGATCCAGGTCGTCATCATAAACCGGGAAGCGCGAGTGGCGTTCCTGGGTGAAGATCAGCAAGAGCTCGCCCAGCGTGCTGTCTTTCTCCACCGCGACGATGTCGGTCCGCGGGATCATCGCCTCACGCACGTACCGCTCGCTGAACTCGAGCGCGCGGACGAGCATTTGCTGCTCGCCTGCGTTGATCACGCCGCCTTGGCCGCTCTCGACCACCACGTCCTTGAGTTCCTGAACGTTGTGAATGCCATGCCCACCCGTCTCGCCCCGGATGCCAAGGAGGCGCAGCACGCCCGAGGTCGAGCGGTCGACCAGCCAGACCAACGGGGTGGCGAGTCGGGCAAACAACGTCATGGGGCGGGCGATGAACAACGCGGCCTGCGTCGGGTAACGCAGCGCGATGGTTTTCGGCGTCTGTTCGCCGATGACCATGTGGAGGAACGAAAGCAGAAGCAGCACGAGGATGGTTGCCAGGGCCGTCGCGATAGCCGGCGGGATCGAGGCTGCACCGAACACGCGCGTCAGCACCGGCGACAGCAGCGCGTTGAGCGGCTCTTCAGCCACCACGCCCAGCAGGATCGACGCAACCGTGATACCGAGCTGCGAGCCCGCGATCGCCCAATCGGTATCGGCCAGCAGATGGGTCACCTGCCGGGCAGCATGGTTGCCCTCTTCTGCCAGGCGCTCCATCTGCCCGCGGCGCACGGTGACGATGGCGAACTCGACCGTCACAAAGAACGCGTTCGCCAGGATGATCAGCACCCCGGCCAGGATGGGCCAGAGCAGACTCGCTTGCTCGTGTGGCATTTCCGGTCACTCCTCAGCGGCAGTTAACCACAGAGTGACTGTAGCGCGCAAGCGTCGCACCCCTGCGCACCCACGCGCCACTTCCCCTGCCTGCGGCCTGTCAAAGCGCGGGTCGACGGGCAACGCGGCGGGTTTCGCACTTGTGCTATACTCTCCCTATGCAGCTTGGCGTTGGCACGGCCCCGGGGAAAGTAATCCTGTTCGGCGAACATGCCGTCGTCTATGGCCGGCCGGCACTGGCCGCGCCCGTGACGCAGGTGTGCGCGACCGTGGTCGTGCAGGAAGGTGAGCCGGGACAGGGGCTCGTCATCCATGCGCTGGACCTGGCGCAGCAGGTGCGCCCGGACGAGGACGGGCATCCGCTGGCAGAGGCGGTGCGTCTGGGCCTGAAATGGCTGGGGCTGGCCGAACCAGACTGGGACGCGGATGTTTCGTCGACCATTCCCATTGCCAGCGGGCTGGGCAGCGGGGCTGCGGTCTCGGTTGCGCTGCTGCGGGGCCTCGCAGCGGCGGCCGGACGGGAGTTCTCTGCAGCGGAGGTGTCGGCCTTGGCGTACGAGGTCGAGCGTCTGCACCATGGGACGCCCAGCGGCGTCGATAACACGGTCGTCGCGTACGGCCAGCCGGTGTATTTCGTGCGTGGGCGTGCGCCGCAACCTTTCACGATCGGGCGACCGTTCCTCCTGGCGATTGGGGACACGGGCATTGCGAGCCCCACAAAGGTCGCGGTTGGCGACGTGCGGGCGGCGTGGCAGCGTGAGCCGGAACGCTACGAAGCGCTCTTCGACCGGGTCGGGGCTATTGTGGAAGCGGCCAGAGACGCGATCTCGGAAGGCCGGCCCGAAGTGCTCGGCCCGCTGATGGACGCGAACCACGCGCTGCTCCAGCAGATCGGCGTTTCGAGCCCCGAACTGGACGCCCTGGTTTGCGCGGCGAACGCTGCAGGCGCGGGCGGCGCGAAACTGTGCGGCGGCGGTCGCGGGGGCAACATGATCGCCCTTGTGACGCCGGACACGGCAGAGCGGGTCGCCGGGGCACTACGGGCTGCCGGCGCAGTGCGCGTCATCGTGACGGAGATTGCATAGCGACCGCGCGAAGTAGCCACAGCGCGAAGAAGGAAGCATGGACTTACGCGAATTCCTGATGTTGGCAGATCAGGCGGGCTATCTCCTGCGCCATGAGGCGGAGGCGGACCCGTATCTCGAGATCGCGCGCCTCGCACTGGCGAACGACGGCCGGCCGATGTTGTTCGAGCATGTCAAGGGCAGTCCGTTTCGCGTCGTCGCAGGCGTCTGCTCCGATCGCCGCTATTTCGGGCTGGCGCTCGGCGTCGAACCGGACCAGGTCATTTTCCGGCTGGCCGAGGCCCTGGCGCGGCCGCAGGAGCCCCCGCTTGAGTCGTCGGGTCCCTGCCAGGAAGTCGTCATGACCGGGGTCGACCTGGAGCAAATCCCGTTCCTGACGCACTACGCGGAGGATGGGGGGCCGTATGCCTCGTCGGCGGTCGTCTTCATCAACGACCCGCAGACCGGACGCAACGCCTCCTATCACCGGCTGCTGCGGCTGGGCAAGGACCGGGTGGCTGCGCGGCTGGTAGAACGCCGGGGAACGGAGACGGCGTGGCGCAACTCGGGGGAAGGCATTCCCGTAGGGATCTGCATCGGCCTGCCGCTGCACGTGCTGTTGGCTGCGTCGATGGCGCCCGCGCCCGGTACGGACGAGATGACGGTGGCCGAGGCCTTGGCGCCGACGCCGATGGTGGAGCTTTCGAATGGCGTGCGCGTGCCGGCCGAAGCCGAGTTCGTGCTGGAAGGCTGGATCACGAAGCGGCTGACCGACGAAGGGCCTTTTGTCGACCTGACGGGCACGTACGACTTTATTCGCCAGCAGCCGGTCATCGAGATCCGGCGGGTGACACACCGTCGCGATGCCATCTATCACGCACTGCTGCCCGGCCGTCTCGAACACAAGCTGCTCATGGGCATGCCCAAGGAACCGACGATCTTTGCGGAGGTGAGCAAGGTTGCCCGGTGCCTCAACGTGAACATCACGCCCGGGGGCGCGTCCTGGCTGCATGCGGTGGTACAGATCGCCAAGGATGCGCCGGATGCCGGCAAACAGGCAATTGCCGCGGCGTTTCGCGGGCACGGCAGCCTGAAGCACGTCTGGGTGGTGGACGAGGACATCGACCCGTTCGCTCCAAACGACGTCGAGTGGGCGGTGGCGACGCGTTTTCAGGCCGACCGCGGGCTCGTGGTGCTGACCGACCAGCCGTCGAGTTCGCTCGACCCGTCGGCGCACCATGCGCCCGGGCAGAAGAGCCGCACGGCGAAGATGGGCATCGATGCGACGGTGCACTGGGATACTCCGGCCGGCCCGTCGGACCCGCAAGCCTACCGCCGCATCGGCTAGAGACGAAGCGGTAACGTGGACGGCTTTCTTCCCAGTGAATCCTTTTTGGGCACTATTGCGTAATAGAGAGTATTGGGTAAAGAAGCGAGGATCAAAGGACTTAGCATGGGTGGTCGTAGAAGGCGGCATGATACGGACTGGGCGCCGCTCGTTTTCATGGGTCTGACGGCTTTGCTGACGATGCTTCGCGAGCGCGAGTCGGCCTTCAACGGGACGGCCGACACCGGGCGGGCGTCGCATTTCGACGCGCGCGACGTGTGCCGGGCAGCCCGCGAAGCGCGGCACGAAGCGCGGCGTGAGGCCCATCGGGAGGCACACGAAGCCCGGCGGGCCGCGGGGCAGCGAGAAGACCCCGGCTCGCTTAAGCCGGTGTTCACGCTCGTCGGGCTCGTCGGCGCTTTTGTCGCGCTTGGCGTCCTGCTGACAGTGCTCTCGGCCATCGCCTCCTTCGGCGGCGGCGGTGCGTTTCTGGTGGCGTGCGGTTTCCCGGTCCTCCTGGTCGCGTTCGTCATCTGGATGATCTCGAAGTCGAAGCAGCCAAAGGCGGCGACGGAGTCAGACCCCTGGACGATGGAGGGGACGTTCCGCGAGGTGGGCGACGCAACACAGGCTGCCGGGGCCGGGACAGCGGGCGCGCCCGTCGTTGCCGCTCCGCAGCGCCAGGTGGCGGCGCCGGCCGCGCCCCCGCACCAAGCGCCCGCTCATCACGATGCGCCTTCGCGCCAGGCCGGCAAGGCGGCCGCCAAGCCCCAGCCCATCCCCGAGCGCCCGGTGCGCTCGCCGGCCGAGTACCGCCAGCGGGCCGTTTCGTACCGGCGTAAGATTCAGAGCCTGATCAAGATGCGGCGGCCGGGCCCCATCGCGGACCGCATGACCGACGTGTTGCAGAAGCTCAAGAGCTGGGAAGAGCGGGTGGGCCAGCTGGCCGACCGCCTGACGCTTTACGAGAAGGACGACCTGATCCAGCGCGACGTGCGTGAGGCGCCGATACACATCGAGCGGCTCCGCCGGCAGCTGGCCCTCGAAGCCGAGCCCGAGATGCAGCGGCAGATCCAGCGGACGCTGGGGGCCTACGAGGAACAGCAGCGCCAGCTCGAGCTCCTGGCGAAGGTGATGAAGCGTACGCGGCTCAACCTCGACGACACGCTTGCGGCGATGGGGACTGTTTACTCACAGCTCCAGGTGCTGAATGCGATGGACATCGACGGCCCGACCGCAGCGCGCATCGAGGGCAGCGTCGATCGTGAAGTCGAACGGCTCAACGACCTGGCGACCGCGCTGTCCGAGGTCTACCAGTCGAGCACCGAGGCGCCCCGGCAGACTGCGGCGGGAACTGGCGCGAGCACAAGCGCGGCCGGCGATGCGGATGGCACTCTGCCCGATCGCAAAACCCGGTTGAGCGACAGCGCGGCGGGTTAGCTTCAAAGTCGGACCTTCGAGGTTTGGGGAACCTCGAAGGTCTTCTCGTTGGGGAGAGCATACGATGCCCGCAGAACTGACCCTGCGCACGTTCATTGCCATCGAGCTGGACGAGCTGGCGCGCGACGGGCTGGCGCGTGTCCAATCCAAGTTCAAGAAGCAGGCGCCGGATGGCAGCATCAGATGGGTAAACCCTGAATCGATCCACCTCACGCTCAAATTCCTGGGCGACACCCCGGTCACGAAGATCAGCAAAGTGGCGGACGCGCTCGGCCGCGGCTTGCCAGGGCATCCCGGAGTTCGACATTTCTTTCGAGGGCCGCGGGTGCTTCCCGAACACCCGGCGGCCGCGCGTGATCTGGGTTGCGGTGCGCGACCTGAGCGGCTCGAGCCTCACGCGCCTGCAAGCAGCCGTCGAAGAGAGGGTGTCGCCGCTGGGATTCCCGACCGAAGAGCGGGGTTTTTCGCCGCACCTGACGCTCGGCCGCGTCGGGCGTTCTGCCAGTCCTCAGGCCGAGGCTGCGATCGGGCAGATGGTCGAGAAGTCGGTGGTGGAGCAAATCGCCGTGCTGCATGTGGGGGCCGTGCATCTCATCAAGAGCGATCTGCGACCCACAGGACCGGTATACACCCAGTTGGCGACCGTGGCGTTAAGGAGTACGTAAGCAAAAGCCCTCCGAGGTCTTCCGCAGACCGGAGAGGGCTCGGTGCGGGGCGCAGCCCGTGCTACGATTGTCCCGGCAGCTCCAGGACGCGTTCGCTGCCTTCGATCTGCGCGCTCGGTGGCGCCTCAACAGCGTTTGCGTCTCTAAGCTCAGAACCGGCGCCGGCCGGCGGAAACTGCCCCGCGCGCCGGGGCTTGAGCAGCAGCACTGCGACCGCCAGCGGAGCGAGGACCAGCCAGGCCGCGAAAAACCCGAACAGCACCAGGCTTGCCCCCCCCACCAACTGCGCCTGCAGCTGGAGCGGGAAATCGGGGCGATACCCCGACGCGGGCAGCAGCCCTGTGACGCCCTGGCCGGCCACCCGCAAGTACTCGCCCACGCCGATGCCGTTCCAACCCGCGCCAGCACTCCCATCCGCCAGCAAGCCGACCGCGGCCAGCCCCATGAGGCCCCCGACTCCGTGAACCATGAGCGCGGCCGTTGGGTCGTCCCAGCGGAGCACCCGGTCGAAGATGAAGACGATGATGGGGGTCAGCAGCCCAAGCAGCGCGCCCAACGCGAATGCGGCCCAGGTGGCGACAAAGGGAGCCGCTGCCAGGCTCGCTACGACGGCCGCGCCCACGGCTCGCGCCCCCATGAGCGGGTCGGGCCGGCCCGCGACGAGCCAGGTATAGCCGACGGACAGCAGCGCGGCGCCGGCGGCGGCCACGAGGGTGTTCAGGAGCGCCCGCTGTAACTCGAACTGGCCCACGACGAGCGGGTTGGCATTCAGCCAGGGTGCCAGCGCCACGAAGAGCACGCCGACGCCGAGGAGGCTTAGTACGGGGAACGTTGCTTTGGGAAGGGGAGTGACCTCACCGGCCGTGTGGCGCGGCCGGCGGGGCAGGAAGACAAGCACGCCAGCCAGCGCGACGGCCGCGCCCAGCAGGTTGACCAGGCCCGCGCCGCCTACGTCGACCACGCCATGCGCCAGCCCGAGGTTGGCACCGAGGTTGGCCAGCCAGCCCCCGCCCCAGATCCAGTTGCCCGCGACGGGATAGATCACCGCGCCGACGAGGAAGCCGAGCAAGACGGTGGCCCAGCCGGGAATGCGGCCGCGCAGGGCCATCACCGGGATCAGCGCGGCCATGACGACCATGGGCAGGTTTGCGAGCGCAAGCGTGCGGGCGGCAGGTGTCGCTGCGGCCCCAGCCAGCAGCCAGCCGGCGAGCCCCGCCATGCCCCAGCCCGATCCCCACGTTACGCCCAGGGCCGACCATTCCCAGATCAGGCCGTCGTAGCCGGGGAGTTCGTGCGCGAGCCCGACGCCGCCATACTGAAGCGCGAAGCCTGTGATAACATAGCCTGCGACGGCCAATCCAAGCGCCGCCAGGAAGGCAACCGCTCCGGCTCGCGCCTGGTCGCGCGAGAGGCCGCTTGCGCCGATCAGCGCGTATCCAATGGGCAACAAGAACGCGAGGCCGAGCGTCAAGAGGGGTGGTTCGGACATACTGCCTATGGTATCACAGGAAATGGCCGGCTCGCAATTTGCGCCGCACGGCGAGTCGCCGCCGCGCCTGATCGTCGACGCCATGCTGGGCAAGCTCGTCCGGTGGCTGCGCCTCGCCGGCTATGACGCGACGTTCTGGCGCGAAGGGACCGACGAGGCCCTCATGGTCAGCGCGCGTGAACAGGACCGTCTGATCCTGACGAAAGACCACGCCCTGGCGGGCCGGCGCGGGGTACAAGCCGTGCTGATTAACGCCGACGACGTTGACGCGCAGCTCTACGAGGCGCGCTTGGAACTTCAGCAGCGCGGCCGCGTGCCCGAGCCCTTTACCCGGTGCGTGGAGTGCAACGGCCTCGTCGCCGATTTGCCACATGCCGGTGCCGAAGGGCTGGTGCCGCCCTACGTCTGGCACACCCAGTCCGAATTCCGCCGTTGCTCCGACTGCGGCCGCGTTTACTGGAAGGGGACGCACTGGCCCAGCATCCGGAGGCGGCTCGCCGGCCCGGGCGCTGCCGAGCCGGGGCACGCGGATCGCCGCGAGAAGCGGTCTTATCACGACGAAGGCGAGGGACCTTGAAACGCTTCAGAGGGGACGGGCCCTGGGCGCTGGCGCTGGGGGCGGCAGCTTTCGTCCTGTATGCCATCACGGCGCCGCCGTCGGTCGCCACGGTCTTTGACGACAGCCTCGAGTTTCACGTCGTGCTGCCCACGCTCGGCATCGCACACCCCAGCGGCTACCCGCTGTATACCTTGCTCGGCAAGGGTGCGACGCTGCTCATCCCCTTCCGAGACGCAGCCGGCCGTGCGAACCTGTTGTCGGCGCTGTTTGCGGGCGCCGCAGTGGCGATGCTGTTTCTGGTGGCACGCAGATTCGCCGGAAGCCGCCCCGCCGCAGCTAGCGCGGCGGGCGTGTTCGCGCTCTCGGCCACGTGGTGGTCGCAGGCCACCCTGGCCGAAGTTTACGCGCTGCACGCGCTGCTGGTGGGCGTCTTCCTGTACTGCTTGCTGCGTTGGGAGGAGGCTCGGTTGGCGGCGGGCCGGTCAGGTCCTGGCCGGGCCGACCGCTGGCTGTGGGTTGCGGCCTTCACTTGCGGCCTGGGGCTGGCGCACCATCGCATGATTGCCCTGCTGCTGCCCGCGGCCCTGGTCTTCATCTTCTGGACCGATCCCGGCCTGCTGCGGCAGCCGCGGCGTTGGTTCGCACCGATCGTGCTCGGGTTGGCGCCGCTGTTGTTCTATCTCTATTTGCCGCTGCGCGGCCGGTCGGTGTCGTCCCTCGACGGGACATATCAAGCGACGCTGCAGGGGACCATCGACTGGATCACCGCCCGCGGCTATAGCATCTTCCTGACCGGCAACCCCTTCAATATTGAACGCCGGTGGAACGATTATCTGGCAATCTTCCTTAACGAACTCGGCGGCATTGCCCTGGTCATCGCGGTGCTGGGCCTCAGCACGGCGTTTCAGTTCCGTGGCCGGCGGGCAGTCTTCTTGCTCATCGCCACGCTGACGCAGATTGCGTTTGGGGCCGCGTACAAGGTCCAGGACGTCAACGTCTTCTTTATCCCCGCGTTCATGCTCGTCTGTATCTGGGTGGCGATCGGCTTGGCGCCCATGTTCGACCGCATGACCCAGGGCGCGGCGCACGCGACCTGGGCGCTGCATGTGCCGCACCAGTTCCGGCAAGTGGTGCTCCTGGCCTGGCTGGTGCCGGTGGCGGCGGTCGTACTATTCGAGCCGGTGCGTCTCAGCATCAAGGAGTGGCCCCAGCGGAACCGCAGCAGCGATTGGGAGGTTTACGACGCCGGACGGTCGACGATCGAAGCCCCTGCGGCGGGCGGGCGAATCGTGGGCCTGGGCGGCGAGGTGACCTTGGCGCAGTACTTTCGCGACGTTCTGGGCCAACGTCCCGACCTGGAACTGACGCGCGCCGACGGAGAGTCCGAGCGGTACGCGGCCATCGAAACCGCGCTCGCTGCTGGCCAGCCCGTTTACCTGACGCGCGACCTGCCGGGTGCGGCGCAGCGCTACAGCCTGGATGCGGCCGGGCCGCTGATCCGGGTCAGCGCGAAGGAGCAGGTCGAGGCGGCGCCGGCGGGTGGGGAGGCGCTGGGCCCGTTGCGCTTGCTCGACGCAGTCGCTGCAGCCGCTGCCGGCCCACGGACTGGCGGCCCGGGTGAGCCTGGGCTGGACTGCACCGCAACCCGTGGGCGAGGAACTAAAAGTGTCTGCTCGCCTGCTCAACGCGGCCGGGGAGGTCGTGGCCGCGCAGGACGCTGCCCCGGTCCATTTTGCCTACCCCACCACCGCGTGGGTTGCAGGGGAAGAAGTGGACGACGCGTACGACCTGCGGCTGCCGGGTGATGCGGTGCCCGGCGACTACACAGCCCTCGTGATCCTCTACCGGGCGGCGGACGGCAGCGAGGTTGGGCGCACGACGCTCGGGCCGGTCAGGCTGCAATAGGCACGAGCGGTCCTTTTCAAGTCAGTCTACAGCCAGCGCTCGAACCATTCCACGGCATCGTCGAGCATCAGGTCGGTCAGCACGTGGCCGAGCGGGTAGACGTTCCACTTGAGCAGATCGGGCTGCGAGGCGTATGCGGGGCGCAGGCTCCGCAGCCAGTGCAGCACGTAGTATTTCGGCTGGTCCGTGTCGAAGTCACCGTTCATGATCAACAAGGGCCTGGGTGGGAGCGCCGGCAGCCGTCCGGCCGGATCTGCCGCTGGAATCCACGCGGTGCGCCGGGCCGTCTCGTTCCGCACCCCGTCGATCGCCGCGCCCCAGTCCGGGTTGCTCCACGCCGACTCGTCCAGCACATCCTGCCAGCGCTGTTGGAACGTGGGGAGGCCCATCATGGGGACCGCGGCCTTCAGCGCCGGAATGTCGGCCAGCGCGAGAAAGCTGGTGTAGCCCCCTTGCGAATGGCCGGTGACGCCCGCTCGGCCGGTGTCCAAGCGCGAGTCGTGTGCGAAGTGGGCGAGCAGCGCGCCGATGTCGGCCGACGACTGGCGGATGCAGCTCAGGAAGTTGAGATAGATGTCGAGCCCCGCCTCGCGGGGAAAGATGCCTCCGAGTTCGAGCTCGTAGGCCCGGTCGAGGTGCGGATCGTAGCGTTCGCCGTGGTGCAGCGGGTCGAAGCTGATGCACGCCATGCCGCGCCGTCCCAGGCGATAGGCGAGGCTTAGGCAGGCTTCTTCGTCCCCCCGTAGCCGGGCACGCAGAACACGACGGGGCAACCCTTTGCTCCGAAGGGCAATGCCAGCAGCGTGGGCACTTCCCCAACGTGCAGCGTTTCAATCGTCAGGCCGTTCATGCTGCAGGAGCTCCGAGCAGCGCGATGATCTCGTCTTTGAGCGCCGCGTTGGTCGCAAGGCCCTCGCCCGAGTGGTTCGTCGGGTTCCCGCGCCAATCTCCGAAATAGCCGCCCGCTTCCTGCAGGATGGGCACAAACGGGCCGCAATCCCAGGAGTTCATGATCGGGTCGAGCATGGCCTCCAGGCGGCCGGTGGCGACGAGGAGATAGCCGTAGGCATCGGTCCAGCCCACCCGGGCATAGCTGCGGCGCATCAAGCGGTCCCACGATGCGGCCCTTCCGTACGTTTCGAAGTTGCCGAAGTCGGAGCACGATACGTAAGCCCGGCCCAACTCAGACACGGTCGACACGCGGCACGGCCGGCCGTTCCAGTAACACCCGGCACCTGATGCGGCTGCGAGCATCTCGTCGGTCCCCGGATAGTACGCTGCGCCTACCACGGGCATTCCTTCAAGTTCGAGCCCGATCAGGACGCCGTAGAGCGGTACGCCCCGGATGAAGGAGCGTGTGCCGTCGATGGGGTCCACGAACCAGCGGTAGGTTGCGCCCTCGGTTTCTTTCACGCCATACTCTTCGCCGACGATCGCGTGGGCGGGGAATTGCTTTTCGATACGCCCCCGGATGAACTCCTCTGACAGCTTATCGGCAACCGTGACGGGAGATTCGTCCGCTTTGAACTCGGGGCGGACGCCCGTGCCGAAATAACCGAGCGTGATGCGGCCGGCCAGGTACGCGGTCTCTGCCGCAAAGTCCATCAGGTGCCGGAACTCCGTAGGTCGCGTCATCTTGTCCTCTCTTTTTCACTGCGCAGCAGCCAGCCCTGGCTAGCCGCCTGCGTCGAAGAAGGGTAGTTGCAGCACGACGAGTACGATCAGCGCAAGCACCGCGGGCACGGCGTACCAGTAGCGCCGGTTCCGGGCGTCGACGGCCAGGAACTGGCTGCGGGTGGCCCACCAGACGACCGTGACCGCGACGACCTGGAGCGCCGCGTTGCTCCACGGGTTCTCCTCGCCAAGACCGATCGCCCGGACGGCCAGGGCAATCGCGACCAGGGTCAGGAGGTGGGCCGTCCAGGCATAGAGCGCATGTTGCCCGAACGGCAGCAGGAAGCCCTGGAACGCCCGCGACAGCGGCGCCCACCAGCGCGTCAGGCAGAGCAAGAGCCAGCCGAACACCACGGCCGAAGCAAAAGCGCGTCCCGGGCCCAGGTTGGGCCGGCCGAACAGGGTGTCGAGCGCCAAGCGCTGCAGCGGCACGATGGCCGCGGGCAGGTTGTCCGGCGGGATGCGGAGGAGGAAGAACAGGCCGACCAGGGCCGCGAATGCCAATCCGGTGAGCAGGTGCAGCCGGTTGCGCGCGCTCCCCTCAAGGCGGGGCAGGCGGTCGCGGCGGTAGCTGAGGACAAAGGTCGTGAAGAACAGCAACTGCCACGTCGAAAACGGAAAGGCCAGGCCATGCGCAACCGGCCAAGGGAAGGTCGCCGGCTCCGGATAAACCTGATAGACAAGCCACACGAGCCATGATGCGAGCAGCACGACCCAGACGCCTTTCTGTTCGATGATCAGAAGGACGAGCGGGAGGGCGAGGAACAGCAGGGTATAGAGCAGCAGGATGTCGACGTACGGATAGCTCATGTGCAGGCCGAGCACGCTGGCGAGGAACTTGAGCGAACGTGACATGTCGATGCCAATAGCCCACGGCAGTTGGAGCGCCTCGGATAGCGGCGCGAGGAACAAGGTCAACCCAACTGTGAGCAGATACAGAGTGAACGCGCGGCTAAGGGCCTTCGTCATCGCCGCGACGAGACCATCGCGCACGACCAGCCGGCGATAGACGAGCCCTGCGGTCAGGCCAGAAACCAGGATGAAGCCCTCGGCGGCCGAGGTGAGGAACAAGCTCCCGCCTGTGAGGAAGTACAGGGGTGAGGCGCCGGCCACGTGGTCGACAATGATCACCAGCACGCAGAGCCCGCGCAGGAAATCGAGCCGCAAATCGCGGCCGGAGGGCGTGACGTAGGCGGGCCGGCCAGGCGAGGCTGACAGGCGGGCGACATCTGCGGGGGTTGAGATTGCTGACACGGGTGAAGTCCTGAATCGCGCCCGGGCTGGAAGAGCGGGCGTTTCGAGCGACAATTATGGGCCTCGCTCGGCCGGTCACGGCAAACGGAGGCCATCATATCAGGTGCGCCCGTTCGGCGCAAAAGAGGCGCGGCAACTATTCCTGCGGTGCCCCGTTCCCCGGTTCGCCGGCTTCGTCGAGGACGACCACGGCCCCTTTCGATCCGTCGACCCGCACCCGCTGCCCAGTGCGCAGCCGGGTCGTGGCGCGGTCCACGCCCACTACGGCGGGGATGCCGTACTCGCGCGCCACGACCGAGCCGTGCGTCATCAGCCCGCCCACCTCCATGACCAGCGCACACGCGGGGAGGAACAGCGGCGTCCAGGATGGGTCGGTGCCCCGGCAGACGAGCACGTCGCCGGGCTCCATCTTTGCGCTACCCGGATCGAGCACGACGTTCACCCGGCCTTCGGCCAACCCCGGCGAAACCGGGCTGCCTGCCAGCCCGCCCACCGGCAGACCGTCCGACGCCTTTCCGCCGCCGATCCCTTCATAGAAGGCCGTCCCGTCGCTGAGCATCAGCCTGGGCGCCTGTCTCCGGCGCTGCTCATGGAGGTGGCGCTGGCGCTGCGCGTCCACGCTCTCACGCAGCCGCCCGCGCCAGCCGGCCAGGTCTTCGCCCCGCGCCTGTGCGCCGGCCAGTGCCTGCAGCTCGGCCCGTGGGAGCCAGACGACATCTTCCTTTGTCTCCAGGACGCCGGCCCGAGCCAGTTCCGCGCCCGAGTCGAGCAGGGCCTCACGGGCGATGCCGAGCAGGTTGACGATCGTAAACTTCGGGCTCTCGCGCAGCCCCGCCAGCGCACGCACCCGACGCACGTACCATCGTGCCAGTGCGGCCTTACGCCGCCCGCCCGGCCGCTTCCGCAGCTCTGCCACCAAGCGCTCCGCCGCCTGCTCGGCCGCGGCCGCGCCCCGCGCAAACACGGCGTCCGGCGCCAATGCCGGGTCCGTGATGCGCACGTAGCTCTGCACGGCCTCCATGACCGGCGCCGGGTCGTCACGCCATCTCGGCCGGCCCATGTCGATCTCGCCGAGCCCGCGCATCCCGTAACGTGACAGGAATTCGGCGAGCGCCTGCTGCCCGACGGGCGGCAGGTCCTTTGCCAGGTATGCTTGCGCCAGGCTGCGGCTGTGCTCGGGTCAGGAAGGCCTCGTTCGCAGCCGCATCGCGCTGGATGCGCCGGGCTGCCTCCCACAGGGCCAGGTCCATCTCGGTGGTGACGTTATTAGGCAGCCCGCGCAGCAGCTCGAGCGCCACCTGGCGGCCGGCGGGCAGCTCGTCGCACACCCGGTAGAGCCGGTACAGGGAGGCCATGCCGGGCACGAAGCGCGGGAACAGCCCCGGCAGGAGGAACTTGCGGATCGAAACGGCAATCTCGTCCAGCAGGGCCAGCCGCTGCTCGAGGCTATGCGCCTCGGCAGAGAGCGTTTCGTACCACCTGATGGCCCGGCCGACGCTCTTGGCTGCCTCGCGCTGCGCTGCCTCGGGCCGGGCCAGTGCCAGGGCCAGCCGCCCGGCGAGGGGCAGCAGCAGGCGCGCGGCGGTCCGGATAGTGCGCACGCTCGGCCGCTCCGACGTCACGCCAAGCCGCGGGTCGTCCCACACCTGGAGCAAGGCCTCGCGCACCGACGGCTCGACCTGCCCAAGCGCGGCGTGGAGCAGCCGGCGCCCGAACCCGTTGCGGAGCAGCGCAGTGAGGTCGATCCAGAGCCGTTCTCCCGCCTGCCTGAACACGCCCTGGGTTTCCCACGTCACGTCGTAGTCCAGCAGGCAGGCCGTGGAGGCGGCGAGCGAACGCAGCGCGTCGCTGCCGAGCGGCGTCAGCGGGTCGAGCATCCCCTGGAAGGCGCCAAATGAGCCTAAGACCCGCAGCGGCCCGGCCGGCTCCATACCGGCTGGCAGCGGGTATAGAGATGTGATTGGGCGCGACTGGACCAGCGCCAGCTCTCCTGCGGCCCACGTCCATTCAATGTCCTGGGGTATGCCGAAATAGGCTTCGACGCGCTCGCCCAGCCCGGCCAGCGCCGCGATGGCGCCGTCGGGCAGCGCCTGCAGCGAGCGCCGGTCTCCGCCGGCGCCGGGCCCGACCTTCGCGCCCAGTTGTTTGGCAACAATACGCCCGCTTGCGCTCTCGACCAGGTAGTGGTCCGGCTCGACCTGCCCGCTGACCAGCGCTTCCCCCAGGCCAAGGGTTGCGTCGATCGCGCTTTCCGTGCGCCGCCCGGTGAGCGGGTTTGCGGTAAAGAGCACCCCGGCGGCTTCGGCCTGCACCATCGCCTGGACGACCACGGCGAGGGACACGCCATCCTGCGGGAGGCCGTTGTGTGCCCGGTACCCGATGGCGCGGGCGGTCCACAGGCTGCCCCAGCATGAGCGGACGGCCTCCAGCAGCGCCGCCTGCCCCGACACGTTGAGATAGGTGTCCTGCTGGCCGGCAAAGGAAAGATCGGGTAGGTCTTCGGCGGTGGCCGACGAGCGCACCGCGACGGGGCCTGCATCCCCGAACAGCCCGACATAGGCGGCGCAGATTGCAGAAGCAAGGTCGGGGGGCAGCGAGCCGGCATGGAAGTGGGCTCGAATGGCGCCAGACGCGGCTTCGAGGGAGGCCGGATCGTCGGGCGTGAGGCCGGCCAGGATGGCGCGCGATGAGCGGGCCCAGCCCGTTTGCGTGCACGAAGGCGTCGTAGGCGCCGGTCGTGATGACGAAACCGGGGGGGACGGGGAATCCGCCGCGGATCAGCCGGGAAAGGTTCGCCGCCTTCCCGCCAGACACATTCAATGTAGCGAGGGGTGAATCGAGCGCGAGAATAAAGGGTGCAGGCATGTGGGCTCCGATCTGGTGTGAGAATTCTAGCGTCTCGCGTTCCCTGCGTCAACGTTGCGAGATATCGAGATTTGCATTTGCGCTGAACATGTGATATACATAGGGTAATTGATATGCATCCGTCGACGGACACGAACCAGGAAATAGCTCCCACAAGCAAACGCCCTGTTAGTTCTCGCAGCGCCGGATAAGTCAAGAGAAAAACATTCACAGGAGTTAGTGAGACTAACATGGCAGATCAAACCCTTACTTGCACGGATTGCGGCACGCAGTTCACCTTCACCGAAAGCGAACAAGAATTCTACCGGTCCAAGGGCTTCAGCACCCCGGGCCGCTGTCCGTCGTGCCGCGCCGCTCGCAAGGCCGCGCGCAATGCGGGTGGTGGTGGTTACAGCAGTGGGAGCAGCTACGGTGGCGGTTCAAGCTACGGCGGCGAACGGCAGATGTATCCGGCCGTTTGCGCGAGCTGTGGTAAGCAGACAGAAGTTCCGTTCCAACCTCGCGGCGATCGCCCGGTCTATTGCTCTGACTGCTTCCGCAGCCAGGGTGGTGGCAGCGGCCGCTCGAGCGGCGGTGGCTACGGTGGCGGCGGCCGCTCCAGCGGAGGCGGCGGCTACGGTGGTGGCGGCGGCTACGGTGGTGGCGGCAGCCGCTCCAGCGGCGGGCGCTCCGATCGCGGCGGGCGCTACTAAATCATAGGCTAGCCGAACTGGCCTCTCAGGGTTTTGGCCCTGAGAGGCTTTTCATTATCCCCCTTGTGCCTTATCCTCATATTTCTTGCTTTTGCCCTCTCCTTCACAAGCCGCAAGAGAAATGAGAGGCGAATCCGTGATGCAGACACCAGACAGGGCCGCCTGGCCCAGCTAGACTGGGGATGCAACCCGCGCACAGCTTCTGCGCGGCGAAATCACCCCAGCAAGGAGTCGATCTATGCCTGCACGCACAGCCAATGCCGTTTGGGAAGGTGACTTGCGCGGTGGCCGCGGCCGGATGAAGTTCGGGGGCGGAGCCTGGGAAGGCCAGTACTCGTTTTCCTCCCGCTTCGAGGAAGGCCCCGGCACCAATCCCGAGGAATTGATCGCGGCCGCACACGCCGGCTGTTTTTCAATGGCTTTCTCGAGCAACCTGGCGAAAGCCGGCTTCCCGCCCACCAAGGTTGAGACGACGGCGAAGGTCTACCTGGAGAAAGTTGGCGACGGGTTCTCGATCACCCGCATTAACCTGGACACGGTCGGCCAGGTGCCGGGTATCTCGGAGCCCCAGTTCTTGGAGATCGCCGAGGCCGCAAAGAAGGGCTGCCCGGTGTCGCGCCTGCTCACGGGCGCCGAAATCACCTTGAACGCACGGCTCGAGAAGTGAGCTAGAACCTACATTGAGCTGATCTGCCCAGCCGTGGCATAGGCGGTCGCCGGGCCGGCCCGATTTCTGAGCGGGGCCGTCGGGCGGATCAGCTCAATCCTGCCGCTTGGTCATCACCCCCACTCGTAAACCCTCGCGGTATGGCGTATCTTTTTTCTCCCTGACGCATCAAAGCGGATTGCGCTGGTGGATGCTGGTCGTATCTGTGCGTTGGAGTTTGGAAGAGCGATGCTGTTACGCGTTTTATCATTCAATACCTGGGGTGTTCCCGTTTTTTCCCGCGACAGGGCCGCAAGGATGCGGGCTATTGGCCGCGCCATAGGCGAAATGGACGTCGACATCGTGGGGCTGCAGGAGGTCTTTTACGGCAAGGACCGCCGTTTGCTCGTCGAGGCGGCGGCGCGCGCCGGTCTGACCTACAGCCACTACTTCGCGTCGGGCGTTATGGGCAGCGGGCTGCTGACCCTCTCGCGCTATCCCATCGTGGACGAGACGTTTCTGCGATTTCGTCTGAACGGCCGGCCCCAAGATCTCGTACGGGTGGACTACTACGCCGGGAAGGGTGTGGGCCGAGTGCGCGTGATGTCGCCCGCAGGTCCGGTCGACATCTACAATGCCCATCTCATTGCACCCTACCTGGAGTTTGGCCCGGATCGCTTCACTGCCCACCGGGTGGCCCAGGCAGTGGAGATCGGCCGGTACATGGGCGAGCAGTCGCAGGATGTGCCCTCGGTGTTGGTGGGCGACCTGAACTGCTCGCCGGAAGACACCACTTATCGTGCGGTAATATCGGCCGGCGGGCTAGTCGAAGCATGCGGCCCGTTAAGCCCGGGCTCGCCCGAAGCGGTGGCCGCGGAGCGCAACGGCTACGCCTCGATCCATCCCCCGGATCATTTTGACTACGTGTTCGGCCGGTCGGCCGGCCGCTCGCACCTCACTGCCTGCAGCTCACGTTTCGTGCTGGGAGGTGCGCCGGACCCCAATCCGGACCGCTTGCTCGGTTACTCGGACCACTACGGCGTGCTGGCCGAGTTCGACCTCGTCCTGTCAGCCCAGCCACTCGGGACCGGCCAGGTTCCCGCGACGCCGTTAAGGTCGGTTGTTGAAGCGCCGTTTCACCATGGCATCAGCGGCAACCGGCGGCACCGGCGCAAGGCCGGGCTGATGGCCGCCGCGGCCAGCTTGAGTTCCGCCGCGCTGGTGAGTGGGAGTCGGGGGAGAAACCTGGGTCCTGCCGGCCGGCTGATCACGGCTGCGTTGGTGGCGGGCTTGCTCGTCACCGGCGGCGTCAATCTGTCGACCGCAGCCCGGCTCGACACGGAGACGCGCACGCTTGCGGCCATGCTCGAGGAAGAACGATCGTAACGGCGCCGCCCGAAGAAGCCGTGAAGCAATGTGTGCTTGAAGGGCTTCTACGGTTTGGAATCGATCCGAAAATGCTCTGGCCGAGACCTGCCCCAGCTAATTCTCGGATAGAACCTAGGGTCACGCGCCCATCCAGAGGTCGCACTGCGCCGGCCGGGATAGGGCGAAGAAGGGTCCGGGGCGAATAACCTCGGGCCCTTCGCATTGGTGGCATAGAAGTCGACTTCTGAACGATTTCTGAACGTTCCTTGTGATACGTTGTCGTCCGACGAGCCACAGGTTAGCCGGACAAGGAGGGTTAAGATGTCGATCGGAGATGCTAAGGCGTTGGTGATGGAATACCTGGACGAGCTTAGCGGGACGACCAAGCCCGCCGAAATTGTGGACAGGTATGTAGCCGACACGGACGCGGAGCTGAAGCAGCACATTCGCGACGCGGAGTCAGCTTTTCCTTGTTATGAGATGCTGCGCGAGGCGGTTATTGCCGACGGGGATATCGTGGCCATACGCTTCAGGATGCAAGCAAAGCACGCCGCGACGGGCACGTCAGTCGACGTACCAGGCCAGATTTGGTATCGGGTGCAAGACGGCAAGATTGCTCAGCACTGGATCGTCATGGACAATGCGATACTGATGCAACAGCTTGGCGCCGTACAGCCGGCAGCAGCCCAGGCGTGAGACTAAAGGAGGCAGGAACGGTCGTGACCATTCCTGCCTCCTCCCTGTTTTTCCCTATAGCAGCAGCCGCATCGGCTCTTCAAGCGCCTTCTTGACTGCCTGCATGAAGCGGGCCGCTTCGGCCCCGTCGGTCACGCGGTGGTCGGCCGAGAGGGTCGCCTTCATGCGCTGCCCCACGACGATCTGGCCCTCTGCGTTCACCACGGGCGTCTTCTGCACCGCACCCACCGCAAGGATGGCCGCCTGGGGCGGATTGATAATTGCGATGAAGTCGTCGACTTCGAACATGCCCAGGTTGCTGATGGTGAACGTGCCGCCCACCATTTCGTCAGGCTTCATCCGGCCTTCCCGCGCCCGGCTCACGAGGTCGCGCGTTTCGCGCGCGATCTGCGCCAGCGACTTCTTGTCCACGTCACGCACGACGGCGGTGACCAGGCCGTTCTCCCGCGCCACTGCATGCCCGACGTTGACCTGGTTCTGCACGCGAGTCCCTTCGGGCGACCAGGCGGCGTTGATCCTGGGGAACTGGCGCAGCGCCACCGCACAGGCCTTCTGGACAAGATCGTTGACCGAAATCTTGTCCGTCTCGGGCACCAGAGCGTTGAGCTGGGTCCGCAGGGCCATGGCTGCGCCCATGTCGATATCCATCGTGACATAGAAATGCGGAACCGTCTGCTTGCTCTCCGTCATCCGCTTGCCGATGGTCTGGCGGATGCCGCTGAAGGGCTCGACCGTATACTCGGCCCCGGTCGGCTCATAGGACGGCGTGGGCATGGGTGGGGGCGCAGCGGCAGCCTTGGGCGCCCGGTCGCGCTCCTGGATGTGGGTCTCGATGTCGCGCTTGATGATGCGCCCCATCGGACCGCTGCCCTTGACCTGGCGCAGGTCGATGCCCAGCTCGCCCGCCATGCGCATCGCCACGGGCGACGCCAGCAGGCGGCCGTCTTCCGGCGCAGCGGGCTCGGAGGGTGCGGGCGCTGCCGCAGGCGGGGCCGTGGGTGCGGTGGCAGCCGCACCGGTTGCCGGCGAGGATTTCTCCTGTTGAGCGGGCACGGGCTCTGCGGCCGGAGCCGTGGGTGCCGGGGCAGGCGCTTGTCCGCCGGCCGCCCCGCCCTGGCCCTCGACGCCGAGCGCCTTCGGATCGTACTTCTCGCCGGCCTCGCCAACGACGGCGACCGGGGTGCCAATGGGCACAGACTCGCCGGCCTGCACCAGGATGTCGAGGAGCACGCCGCCGCGGAAAGCCGGCACTTCGACCGTCGCCTTGTCGGTTTCAACCAGCAGGATGGTCTCGCCCTGGGTCATCGGCTCGCCGGGCTTTTTCAGCCACTCGCTCAGCTTACCTTCGGCCATATCGAAGCCGAGCTTGGGCATGGTAATCAATTCAGCCATAACTTCCCCCTCTGACGAGGTCTTTGTGTGGTGCGAGGCGCGTCAGCGCCTCGCACCACACAAAGATTACTTCAGATACATCACGTCCTTCACGGCGTTGATAATGTCTTCGGTTTGCGGCAGGGCCGATTGTTCGAGGCGCCGGTTGTAGGGCAGCGGTACCTCGGCCTGGGCCACCCGGCGGATCGGCGCATCCAGGTAGTCGAATGCCAGCTCGGTCACCCGGGTCGAGATCTCCGAGCCGATGCCGTAGGAGCGCCACCCCTCTTCGACCATAACCATCCGGTTGGTCTTCTTGACCGATTCGACGACGGGCCGGGTGTCGAGCGGGCGCAGCGTGCGCAGGTCGATCACCTCCGCGCTGATGCCCTCCTTGGCAAGCCTGTCGGCCGCCTCCAGCGACAACTGCAGGCCCTTGGAGTAGGACACGATGGTCACGTCCTTGCCCTCGCGCTTGACGTCCGACTCGCCAATGGGGATGATGAAGTCCTCGTCGTCGGGCACCTCGCCCTTAGCCTGGTAGAGGGTCGCATGTTCGATGAAGAGCACGGGGTCGTCTTCCCGGATGGCGGCCTTGAGCAGCCCCTTGGCGTCTGCCGCCGTACCCGGCGAAACCACCTTCAGGCCGGGAAAGTGTGCGAACACGGAGTCGGGGGTCTGCGAGTGCGTCGCGCCCAGCTGCCGGCCGCCGCCGCCCACCGTGCGGATCACGAGCGGTACGCGGATCTGACCGTTGAACATGTAGTGGATTTTCGCGGCGTGGTTGACGATCTGGTCCATGGCCAGGAATGCAAAGTTGATCGTCATGATCTCGGCCACCGGGCGCAGGCCGGCCATGGCCGCGCCGACCGCCGCGCCGACAATCACGCCCTCCGCAATGGGAGTGTCACGCACGCGCTTTTCGCCGAACTCGTCCAGGAAGCCACGGGTGACTGCGTACGTGCCGCCCCACTTCCCGATTTCCTCGCCCATAAGGAACACCCGCTCGTCGCGGTACATCTCTTCGCGCAGCGCCTGGCTGATGGCCTCGCGAACTGTCATTCTAGCCATGAATTACTCCCCTAGAAACCTGGTTTCTGCCAGAAACCAGGTTTCTCAATAACTAGCGGTGCGGAATCGAATTGACGTAGACGTCCTTGCAGAGGACTTCGTCGCCCGGCTCCGGGCTGTCCTCGGCGAACTGGACGATTTCCTTGAGTTCAGGCTCGACTGACTGGGCGATTTCCTGCGCGTCCTGCTCGGTCATCATGCCCTTCTCGACCAGTCTATCCTGCAGGCGCAGGATCGGATCGCGCAGCCGCCATTCCTCGATCTCGGCCTTGGTGCGGTAGCGCTCGGGGTCGCCCATCGAGTGGCCCACGTAACGGTAGGTCACTGCCTCGAGCAGCACTGGCCCGGTCTTGCGCGCATATTCCAGCGCCTCGTCTAGCGTTTCGTAGACCTCGAAAATATCCTGGCCGTTGAACTGCTTGTTCGGGATATCGTACGCGCAGCCCTTCTGGAAGATATCCGTGACGGCCGAGGCGCGCCCGACTTCGGTTCCCATACCGTACTGGTTGTTCTCGACGAGAAAAACGACGGGCAGTTTCCAGACCGCCGCGAGGTTAACCGACTCGTGGAAATAACCGATGTTCGTGGTGCCTTCGCCCAGCACACAGAGGACTGCGGCATCCTGCTCGTTGTAGCGCACTGCCAGGCCAACGCCCGTGGCAAGTGGCAGGTGGCCGCCGACGATGGCGTGGCCGCCCCAGTAGTGCCGGTCGGCGCTGGCCAAGTGCATCGAGCCGCCCTTGCCGCCCGACACGCCGGTCGCCTTGCCCAACAGTTCCGCCATCACGGCCTTGGGGTCGAGCCCGCGGGCGATGCCCCAGCCGTGATCGCGATAGGCGGTCAGGAGGTGATCGCCGTCGCGCAGCGCCTGGCACGCGCCCGTTCGCGATCGCCTCTTCGCCGATATACAGGTGCAGGAACCCGCCGATCTTGCCTTCGGCATATAATTCCGCTGACTTCTCTTCGAACCGCCGGATCAGAATCATCTCCCGGTACAGTCGGAGAAGCTCCTCTTTGGATAGCTCTTTGGCCACCGATGAACCTCCTTGCGCGCATGTGCCGCCCAAACGGCACGCTAATTATGCCAGAAGAAGCCGTGGTTTCTTAATCGCATCCGGCTAATGATAGTCGCGCCCGAAGTGCCGTGATGTTGTGCGGCATACGTTGCCCCAAGCTGCCCGTGGGCGCTTTCCGGGCAGGGATTCACACGAGCGCGACGGGCCGACGTCAATCGCGCCGGGGCCTTCCGCAGCGCGGTTGGGTCGATTGTGGCGATAAGGATTTGTCCGGGCCCGGCGGCTCATGCAGGGGGCGGAAGGGTCACGTCCAACCCCACCGGCCGGATTCACGTGCCCCAGATAATCGCCGGATCGTCGACGGAGCGGAGCAAGAAGTACTTGAAGTTACCCGTGCTGGCTCTCACGTCGTTGAGCGGGCCCCCGCCCTCTTCGAGCTTAATCCAGGCGCTGCCGTTCCACCAGGCGAAGGCAAGATCCTTCGCGCTCTTGCCGCGACGACTGGCTCGGTCCAAGTCGGCGGCCGTATAGCGCACCTGGACCTGGACGGCCGGATCAAAGTCGAAGTGAGTCCTGGAGGGGTCGTCGGGGTCCATGAACTTAAGATTACCGATGTACCTCAGCACCTGGATGTCGTCCTGAGTGGCCATCGCCGGCGCGAAGTTGGCCGGCGCGCCGATTTCGATGACCAGGTTTGCCGGAGCCAGGATCCACACGCCCACGGCGGGGAAGTCGTAATGCTGATACGGTTGCGGGTCCATAACACGCCCTCCTTAATGTTCTGGCTGGATGTGGATGGAAGGATGCACGCGATGCCTTGCCCCTCAGGGCAGGGTCGATTTCGCGTATCCGCTCGACGAGCGCGCGATGCTCGGCGATATTCTCCATGAATGACCGGCGCCACTCGGGGTCGCCGATCTTGGCGGCCTGGTCGACCAGCGCCAGGTAGCCTGCCCTGGCCGCCGCAGCCCCCAACTCCGTCTCCCCAAGCCTTTCGAAGGCCGCCGCGCAGGTCTCGTAGGCGAGCATGGGGAATTCCATGCCCCCAAGCCCTTGCTGCAGGGTTGACCAGATCTCGTCCGTTCCCTCACGGACCTGATCCAGCAAGCCCTTGGCCATGCGGCATCGCACCAACCCGGCAAGTGCATCCATGGCAGGGCCGCGTGCGCCGATTGCAGCCAGGAGATCATGCGCCTCCTGGAAGGCGGCCGCAGCTGCCGGCGCCTCGGCGCATTGTTCGAGCACGAGGCCCAGGTAGTTCTTGCCCGAAGCGGCGGCGAAGGCGTCGCCTAGCGTAGCGAGTTCGGGCAAGATTTCCTCCAGAAGCTCGCGCGCCGTCGTCGCATCCCCCGTGCGCCCGCAGGCGAGCGCGAGGTTGAGTTGGGTGTAGAGCCGTTCGCGCCGAGCGCCGATGCGCTTGGTCAGAGCCAATGCGTCTTCAAGTGTCGCGCGTGCTTTTGCATAGTCGCCCAGCAGCAAGTAGTAATAGCCCAGGTTGCCCAGGCCCAGGCCCTCCCCAAAGAGATTGCCCATTTCGCGCATCACGCCGGCCTGGCGGGCCATCAGCTGCGCCGCCTGGACCAGGTCGCCTTCGGCCGCGTAATAGATGGAGATGTTGCTGAGGGTTCGCGCCAACGTCATCGGCTGGCCCAGGCGGTCGGCGCACGCCAGCGCCTCGCCGACAATTGCGGCCGCCTCGGCCATGCGCCCCATGCGCGGCAGGTTAGACAGCTTCACCGAGAGTGCGTTGGCCCGCACCTTCAGGTTGCCGGCGCGCCCGGCCGCTGCGAGGGCCAGGTCCAGGGCCTCCATCGCCTCCCCGTACCGGCTAAGCACCGCCAGGTAATGCCCGCGGCGGAACTGCGCTTCGGCCACCTTGTTGTCGTCGTCCATCTCCCAGGCCAGCGCAAGGAGCGCATCGTCGTCGACCTGCCGGGCGTCGGATTCGCCCAGCACGCCCAGCACCTCGTCGTGGCCTGCCAACGCCCGCCAGCGTTGCTCGAGATCGCCGGCCGGCAGCAGCCGGAGCCCGATTTCGAACAACTCGCGGGCCTCGCCGTTCGCGCC
Organism: uncultured Chloroflexia bacterium; assembly: GCA_963810095.1. GTDB lineage: Bacteria > Chloroflexota > Anaerolineae > CG2-30-64-16 > CG2-30-64-16 > JALOOB01. Next base: position 1,844,034 of record CAWEMM010000006.1, read on the forward strand.
CAGGTTCGCCGCGTGCTCGCCCGCCCGGATATACCAGGCTGCAGCCACCCGGTCCTGGCCGGCCTGGTGATAGTGTCCTGCGATCTGCGCCAGGTATTCGTTCAGACGCTCGCCGGCCCGGGCCTCTAGCCAGCGAGCGACCTGCGCATGGCACTCGCGGCGCACATGCAACAGTACGCTCTCATAGGTGACTTCGCGCAGAATGGCGTGCTCGAACGTGTACTCGGTTGCACCGGCAAACGCCGAGCGCTCCCGGCGGTAGATCAGCTCACGCGACCGGAGGGCCGCGAGGGGCGGCGCCACGTCGGGCACTTCGGGCACGAGGTCGGCCACCAGCGTGTCCCAGAACTGCTTGCCGATGACCGAGGCGCGCTGCAGGACCAGCCGTTCGGCCGCCGGCAGCGCATCCAGGCGGGCCTGCAGCACCGCGGTCAGGGTGGGAGGCAGACGTGCGTCGCGCAACTTCTCGGGATTGATGCGCCACTCGTCGACGCCGGTTTCGATCGCGCCGTCTTCGATGAGCACCTTGACAAGCTCTTCGAGGAAAAATGGGTTACCGTCGGCCCCGTCCACGAGCCTTTCGACCAGATGCCTGGGGACCTGGGGCACGCGGCGGAGGATTTCGCCGGCGAGCGCCCGGCTGCTACGGCGTGAGAGCGGGCGCAATTCGAGGCGGAGGTGGGTTTCCTGGCCTTCGCCCCAGTTGGGCCGGCGCTGGAGGAAGTCGGGGCGGGCCGCGGCAACCATCAGCAGGCGCGCTTGCCCGTCCTCGCCGGTCAGGCTCGCGATCAAGTCGAGCGAGGCGTCGTCGGCCCAGTGCAGGTCTTCCAGCAGCACGACGACCGGGCCCTCCTGGCCGGCCTGCAGCGTTTGGTCGCCCACGGGCGCGCCGTCGCGGCCCAGTCCCCACAAGGTCTGCAGGGCCTGGCGCAAGGCGCCCGCCGCGATCTGGCGGAACGCGGGACTGCCCAAGAGCCCCCGCACCGCCGGGCTTGCCGAAAAGTCGAAGCCGGCCAGGTGGCCTGCGAGATCGGCTTGCTCGGGCGCCAGAATGCCCGAGAGCGCCTGCCGGAACCGTGCAAGCGCATCGGCTGCGCTGTCGCTGTCCTGGATGCGGAACCGGCGGGCGAACAGGTCGCGCAGGAGCGCGTACGGGGTGGCTTGGGTCGAGCGCGTGGCCCGCCCGCGCCAGTAGTACTGGTATTCGGGACGCAGGTCGACCCAGGCGGTGAATTCGTCCAGCAGGCGGCTCTTGCCCAGGCCGGCCTCGCCCAGCACGGTGACGATGCGCGCCTGGCCCCCCTCGCTGGCGTCGAGATAGGCGTTCTGCAGAGTGGCCATCTCGGCATCCCGGCCGACCATGGGCGTAGTGACGCCCTCGATGCCGCGGTTGCGCACCGGGAAGGCGAGCGGCTTTGCGCGTACGACGAGGTAGGTTTGCAGGGGTTCGGAATGGCCCTTGACCCTCATCAGGGGTTGTGGCACGAAATCGAAGCGCCCCCGCACCTGGCGATACGTGTCCTGGGTGATGAGGACGCCGCCGGGGGGTGCGGCAGTCTGCATGCGCGCCGCGAGGTTCACCGCCTCGCCCATCGCCGTATACTCGGCGCGCTCGTCGCTGCCCACGGCGCCGACGACGACCAATCCCGTGTTGATACCGACCCGCACCGCGAAACCCTCGATGCCGCGTTCCTGAGCCAGGTGCTCGCGGTAACGGGCCACCTGTTCGACCATCTCCAAGCCGGCGCGGACTGCGCGCTCGGGGTCATCTTCGTGGGCCGTGGACGCGCCGAAGAAAGCTAACGCGGCGTCGCCCACCAGTCGGGCCACCATGCCCTCGTGGCGCACGATCGATGGTGTCAGCGCGTCGAAGGCGCCGTTCATAATCTCCAGGTAGTCTTCGGGGTCCAACTGCTCGGCCAACGCGGTCGAGTCGACGACGTCGCAGAAGAGGATCGTGATCATGCGCCGGTTGTGAAACGTGACTCCCTGATCTCGTGAGCCGCCCTGTTCGTGGAGCGCACGCTGCAGCAGCGCGGCGGGCGCGAGCGCGCCGGTGGAACTGGTGTCAAGGGCAGTGCCACAGTGAGGACAGAAGGCGAAGCCTGCGGGATACGGCTGCCGGCACCCGGGACAGTTCATCTTCGCTCCTGATTGACGGATCAGCGCAACATGCCAATCTTACCGCGATCCGAACGCGAGGGCAAGGGCAGGTGTTTTGGAACACGAAGACGCGAAGGTGAAGGAAGATCACGAAGCGCGAAGTGCGCCGACGAACGCGAAGACGCGGAGTGTGCGAAGTGTGCGAAGAACGCGAAGATCACGGAGCGCGAAGAACGCGAAGTGCGCGGAGAACGCGAAGAACGCGCAGGGCGCCAGCCTTCGTGCTTCGCGTCTTCGGCGCGCTTCGCGGCTTCGCGTTCCAAACCGCTTCACCCAGAAACTTGCACGCACCCCTTTGATGGGCTGCGGCAGATACCGGGGGGGTTAGTGACTATATCAAATCTTGCAGCAGCCGCATGGGCGCGACGGCGGCACCCACGACGCCGGGACCGGTGTGGACGCCGAGCACCGGCGACACCCGCAGCGTTTCCAGCTTGGCCACCTGGAGCACCTTCTTGAGTTCCGCTGTCAGCGCGTCGGCCTGGTCCTCGAACCGGCCGTGCATGACCGTGATCCACAAGGGCGTCTCGCCGTAAACCTGGTGCAGGTGGCCGGCGATCGTCGTCAGCGCCTTCGGCAGCGTGCGGGCCCGGCCCACATTGTTGTACTTGCCGTCATGGTGATCCACGCTGATGACCGGCTTGAGATGGAGCAGCGTGCCTGCCAGGGCCTGCACCCGGCCGATGCGCCCACCTTTGGCAAGGTATTCGAGCGTATCGAGCGTAAAAAGGACCTCGGTGTGAGCCCGCAGGTCGGCCAGCCGGGCCTGGATTTGCTCCAGCGTCCAGCCGGCCTTGGCGGCAAGGGCCGCAGCCAGCACCTGGTATCGTTCGCCGCCGGAGAGGGTCATCGTGTCCCACACCGTGACACGATCCTCGCAACTGCTTAGCTCGCGACCCAGGAGCGCCGCGCCCGGCGTGCCGCTCAGGCCGGATGAGATGTGCACAGACAGAATCTGTTCGTCGGATCGGGCGAGTTCCTTGTAGATCTGCGCGAACATCCCGCCTGAGGGTTGCGCGGTCGTGGGGATAGCGGGTCGCATCTGGGCCAAGCGGTCGTAGAACTGGTCCGGCGTCAGGTCGGCCGAGCTGACCTCTCCGCCTGGAAACTGGATGTACAGCGGGGCTTCGGTGATCCCGAGGGCCTGCAACTCGGCAGCCGGCATATCCGCCGCGCTATCTGTCACGATCTTCATGCATGGGGGTTCCCTTCCGTGCTATGACGTCAGTCACGCGCTGTCACATTGTAACATAGAATGATTGCCATAATCGCGTTGAGGCTTACAAATGCAGATGATCGGCCGCACGTCTGGGGGAGGCGAAGCACCGGCCCGCAATACGACCGTACGCCCAGGGGACGCAGCACGAACACCGGTCCCCGGGTGAGGGGCGGTACGGTCGTGATAGGTGCCGGAAAAGGTCTCTCAGCTCCGCAGCGCCGAGTCCCAGGCCGCGCGCACGTCGTTGGGCGACGTGCCGGCAACCGGTGCATCCGGCTCGTCGGCCTGTGTGGATTGCCGGTTAATGCGCATCTGCTCGCCGGCCTTGTGGCGAGCCAACTCGCCGTTCCACTGAATCGCCTCGAACCCGGCGTGGATGATCTCGGCCGCGCCCACCGCGGACATGACGGTCATCAGCGTGCGGGTATACTTGGGCGCGATACAGAGCCCGTACACGAGCCCGGCAGAAATCCAGGTGCCGTTGCACACGGGGCAGGAGATGAGCTCGCCAAGCGCCCGCTTGATGCCCGTAGCCTCGGGCTTTGCCTGCGTCGTGTCTCCCGCGCCGCTGTCGTGCGGCACGACCTCCACGACCGGCGCACGGTAGGTTTGCATGACCGTGTCGTAGGCCACGAGCCGGGACATCCTGAAAGTGGCAAGCGCCAGGAGGCCCCAGTCTTTCATGTCGATCTGCTCGGGTTTCCTCTGCCAACAGAACAAGGCCAGAGCCAGGTTGAACAGCCCGGACAGAAGGGCGTAGCTGCTCTTGGTGTTTTTCCTCGGGTCGAGTCCCATCTCCACATCCTCACACTTCGCTAGGAGTCGGCACACCAGATCGGTCTTTTCGCGTCCATCTTCTGATACCACGTCAAGGGTTGCGCGGACCTTACCACCAGCTTATGGCTGCCTTAAGGAGGGACCGGTGTGCGGCAGGGGGCAGAGCCGTCAACCGGCTTCGGCAGGCGCTTGTAGAATCTCAGCAGAGTGCCGAATTGGCAACCACTTTTGTCGTAAGGACGCGCACAAGTGACCACAAGGGTGTCCGCGATCCAGTCGAGCGCCACCGTAATGAGTTTCCGTCCTACGCCAGGCCAACGGCCCTCGTGCCTGGGGCGCTGCCGCGTTCCGTCGGGCCGCCCAGGGACGCGCGCATCCAACTCGAGCCGTTCTTCTTCAGGGCCCGTACCGCAGCAGCCCATCTCCCGTCGCCAGCCATAGCGAACCGTCGCCCGTCACGAACATATCCAGCACGTCGGCTGTGAGCCCCTTCGGGCGAATGCGCCGCCAGCCGTTCTTGGCATCCCAGCGATCGATGCGACGGCTGTGCCCCGCGATCCACACCGCGCCGTCGTGAGACAGGATCGCGTAGAGGTCGCCGCTGGGAGGAGCTCCCTGGCCGTCTGCCCAACCAAGCCATTTCTGCCGGTCCCAGCGATACAGGCCGCCGTCGGAACCGACCCAGGCCGTGCCATCCTCGGCGACGGCGAGAGACTCTACCCAGTGCGGCCCGTTCAAGGGCAATTGGTCGTTCGGCCAACTCTGGGGATTGGCCCCCGCGATGCGGTAGATGGCGGAATGCTCTCCGTCGACGCCCCAGTGCGTGCCGGCCCAGACAGTCCCATCCGGGGCGACGGCGAGGCGATCGACCGCCTGCCCGGCGAGGGCCTCCACCGTCCCGGTGACCTGTCCCGTCGCCAGGTCGAGCGTCGCCAGGCCTTGCGACGTCCCGATCCACAGCGTCCTCGTCGTGGCGACCAGCGCGCCCACCTTATTGTCGGGCAGGCCGTCCGCTTGCCCCAGGCTGCGTAACGAGCCATCCTGCACACGCAGCAGCCCGTTGGAGGTCCCAGCCCACGTCGCGCCGTCCCCAAACGCCATCGAGATGATGTCGGGCAAGTTGGGCGGCCATTGGGACGGTGCCGTCGCTTCGCCCGTTGCAGGGTCGATCACGGAAGGGACGCCGCCGTACTCTGGCAGCACCCATAGCTTACCGTCCGGGTCTGGCACGATCTGGCCCATTCTATGGGTGGACGGCTCGCCCGGACGGCGGAGAGTGCGCCACTGGCTGCCGTCGTACGCGGCAAGGCCGTTTCCGGTTGCAGCCCAAATCACGCCCGCGCCGTCCTGTACGACCACCGTTGGGAAGTAGAGGTCGTCCCCCGGCGTCGCGGCCGGCGTCCAGTTCTGGCCGCCGTCTGTGCTCTTCGCGATGAAATCGTCCCCCGACGCCCACAGGCTCTTATCGGGCAGTTCGCTGATCCAGTAGATGGGCGCGTCCGCCCGTTGGAACTCGGTTCGCTTCCACTTGCCGCTGTCGGGCTCGAAGCGCAGCAGGCCTCCGTCGCCCGTGGTCGCCCAGAGCGTACCACGCTCGTCCTCGAGCAGGTGTCGAACTCCCTGCTTCTCCGCCAGTCCTTGTTCAGGCCCGAAGACGCTCCATTTCGCACCGTCGAACCGCAGGATGACCGCGGCGTCCAAGCCCACCCAGAAGCTCCCGTCCCTAGCTCGTACCATGCTCGTGATCAGGGGCCGCGCATCTTTCAGGGCCGGGTCGTCCTCAGGCACGGAAGGCAGGTCAGGGGCGCGCCACAGCTTGCCGTCAAAGCGCTGGACCGGGGGCCCTTGCCCGTATTGCGTGGCGAGCCATATCGAGCCATCGGTGTCGAGCAAAAAGCGCGGCTGTTCCCCCATCAAAACGCCCTCCGCCTCGGAGTATCGTTTGATCTCACCGAGCGTCTCGCCCACGGGTTGGGCGTGCAGCACGGCGGAGTTGCCGCCCACCCACAGGCTGCCGTCGGGCATGCCCAAGAGTGACTGCGCGTGGCTGAAGGGCAGGCCGTCGCCCGAGGTGAACACCTTGCTCGTCCCGTCCGCCTTCCAGCGCACCAGGCCGCCGCTCGTCGCGGCCCAAACGCCATCGCTTGCCGGGACCAGGTCGTGCACCCAGGCCGTCGAGCTCGAGACTCGGGGGTTGGCTGCTACAAGTTGTTCGATGGTCTTGGACGTCGCGTTCGCGCCCTGCCCGGGTGCACCCGGCGTGCTCTTCTCGGGGGAGGCTTGGCCGGCCGGGCTCGCTTCCGCGCCCCGCGTTGCACCTGCAGGTTGAGTCGCCTCGGGCGGTCGTTCGCCGGCGATCGCCGTGCCTGCGGTTGTCCCGGCTCCCGGCGCCCGGACTTGGCCCGCCAGCGTGGCCCCCCTGAGCCCCGGCAGCACTCTCGACAGCGCAAAGGCGAGCACCAGCACGACAACAACGCCAGCGAGCGCCCATTGGAGTTTTCGGGCCGGCACGCGCCGGGGAGCCGGCTCGGGCGCAGCGGGGGGCGGCTTTGGAGGTGGGGCCGGCGTGCTCATACCGAACAGGCGGCCGTCAGGCGCACGGAGATAGAGCACGGGCGTGCCCCACTCGGCGCCGGTGCCGCTGGTGAAGATGGCCTTACGTGCCTCAGCCAGGGCGGCGTCGGCCGGGTAGCCGGCCGCGAGCGCGCTGTAGAATTCGTGACCGGTCAGAATGGCCGCGTCGTCGCTGATTTCGAACTGCATCGCCAGCACGGCGGGCATACCCTGCTGGACGAGGCTTTGGGCTGTGCCGGCAAAGGGGTCGGTGCGCGACGTGCGAGCGCCTTCGCAGGAATTGAGGACGACGAGCCGCATCGGGGGATGGTCATGCAGCAGGACGCCCAAGTCCTGGGCACTGATCACATGCCCGCGCCCGTCCTTGTCTTCCAGCAGCAGCTGGCCATCCTGCGTGGCCTCGTCAAACGTGCCATGGCCGATGAAGTGGAGGATGTGACACGGGCCCGCCCGTAGCCGCCGCTGGAGTGCGGCGAGCGTGGGCGGCTCGAGCCGCTCCAGGCTGATGCGGCCGCTGTCCTCCAGCTCCTTCAGCGCGTCCCGCAGCTTGGCCCACTCCTGCGCCACGTCCAAGGCCGGGAAGTCGCGCGGGCTTGCGATGACGGTCAGCAGGCGCAGCGGCGGCTGAACGGCGAGCGGCGCGACCGGCTCCGGGAGGTCAAGGTAGCGCACGATGGGTGTCGTGTTGCTGAGCGCGAAGAAGCGGTTGAGGGCTGGGCTGTAGAGAAATTCCCACGGGAGGTCGACGAGTTCGGGCGCTTCGCCGAGGCGCAGGCGCAAGCGCAGACCGCGACCTTGCCGGGCCGCCTCGTCCATGCTGCTGCGGAGGCAGCCGCGCACCTCGCCGCTGAAGACCGCTTCGTACAAGCGCCCGCCAAATGTGCGGGCCGCCTCGAGCTCGGGGGTGCCCACGCGCCGTGTGGTCCGCCGGGTGCGGCTCATCCGCAGGACGAAGTTCTCGAGCTCGAGGTCGGAAAAGGGCAGCACGAAGTCGCCAGAGGCCCGGCCCGCAGGCGAGGCCAGCACGTTGACCCGGTAGCCCTGCCCGGCGCGCTCAACCTGGAGATCGAAGTCCAGGTAGGCAATGTCCTCCATGTGGACCGTCCGTGCGGCCCGCCCCGGCGCGTCGTATGAGCGTTGTCGTGCCTACGGGGCGAGCACTTGACTTGTATCACACTCGTCCCGTTCTTGTCAATGGCCGACCCGAAGAAGTCGAGCCCCAGCTCGGCCGTCATTTCGGTGCTGGCGTTATGTTATACTCGGAGTCACAACTCGATCAGAAGTACGAACATGGGGAGATCCGCATGGACAGGCATTTCGTAGAACTTAATCGTGCGTCGACCGAGCGTATGCGTGACCTGGCCCAACGGTTGACCGACGAGCAGCTCCTGACGCCGGTCGGCCAGCACTGGACCGTGGCCATCGTGATGGCCCATCTCGCATTCTGGGACCGCCGGGTGCTCTACGTGCTCGATATGACCGAGCGCGACGGAAAGCTCCTGGTCCCCACGATCGACATCCTGGTCAATGATCTGTCGCTGCCCTTGTGGGCGGCCATCCCGCCCCGCATCGCCTGCACGATCGCGATCGAGGCGGCAGAGGCGCTCGACGCGCTGGCTGGCAGGTTACCCCGAGCCCCTGCTCGACGAGGTCTACCGGTTTAACCCGCGCTGGGTCGTGCGCGCGCTGCATCGGGGAGAGCACCTCTCCGAGGCCGAGGCCGCGTTGGCTTAGGGGAGGGTTCGCCTAAGTCCCCAGGACGGCTGCCTTCACGCGCCCTACCCGGCCGTCTTCCAGCATCACCTTGATGCCGTGGGGGTGGGTCGGGCTCTTGGTCAGTATCCGGGCGACAATCCCCTCGGTCGTCACCCCGCTCCGTTGGTTTTGCTTTTCGACGATCAGCACGCGCATGCCGGGCGCGATTTCGCTGCGTGATGGTACGGCCACTTGCAGGACCTCCACGATACTTCTGCGGATGGTGCATGATATCATGAGATAGCAACCGGCGCGCGGCGTTCTGAACAGGTGTATACTGTGGTCGTCCGGCCTGGTCTTCCCTGATCCAACAGGAGGCTTTCCAATGACGCGCAGCCTTCGTTCCTGGATTCGGCCCGCGGCGCTCGCCCCGGCCGCGCTCATCGTGTTCCTCGTTCTCGCCTTCGCCGCCGCTTCCGCACCGGAGTCCGCCGTATGGGCGCAAGATGCGAAGCAGGCCGCAACGCATTTCCCCAACTCCCCCGCGCCCGCAGCGTCGCTGCCCTTCGTTCAAGTAACGAACAGTCCTGCCTACGATGGCCCGATGTCGCTGGTCCAAACGGCGAGCGGAACGCTGCTCGTGGTGTTCGAGCGATACAGCGAGCTGTGGTCGCGGAGGAGCACGGATGGCGGCGCGACGTGGGGCGACGAGGCGCGGCATCGATTGGTGCTGCCGCTCGAACCCCTCGCTGGCGCTTGCGGCCGACGGGAGGCTGTTGCTGGCGTATGAGTCGGCCGGGCACCTCTGGCTGCGCAGCAGCACGGACAACGGCGTCTCATGGGGGTCCGAGCGCAAACTGCCGACCGACACGTTTGGCGAAGCCAGCCCGGCCGTGTGGACGTCGCCGGACGGCGGGGTGTGGCTGGCGTGGCACGGCCTGCGCGAGCGACAGATGGGCGATGTCGTGGTGGTGGAGACCGGCCTCTTTTTTCAGTCAAGCTCGGATGGCGGCCAGACGTGGACGGCGAGCGCGGTGCTGGCGCCGGGTGGGGCCACGCCGGCCGGCATGGCCGCGGGTGAGGGCGACCAACTCGTCGTCTACACGAACGACAGCGGCGGCCTCTATCAGCGCAGCATGCGGGGTGCCGCCGGCTGGTCTGACGAGAAGGCAATCGCTCCTTGCTGCCACGGCGATCCCGCGGTTGCTGTCCAGGGCGGTGCAGCCTGGCTGGCCTACGAGAAGAGCGACGGCGATATCTGGTATCGCACCAGCGCGGACGGCGGCGCCACGTGGTCGAGTGAGAGCCGCTACACACGTTTTGCCGGCATGGATCGCGCGGTGGCTGTGGCGGCCCTGTCCGGCGGTCGGGCAGGCTTCGCCTGGCAGTCAGACCGCAGCGGCAACTCGGATGCCTGGTTCGGCGTCCCCGGCGAGCGGGAAGACGTGCGGCCCCCACCTTATGTCGTGTGGGACAACCGCTTGCCGGCCTGCAACCTGACGAGCGACACGCCGATCACGGTGCAGGCCTATGTCCTTGACGAGACAGGGCTGGCAAAAGTGGAGTTAGTGTGGACGCTCGACGACAAGGGGCAGCCTGCCGCGCCCATGTTCGACGACGGCGGGCATGACGATGGTGGGCCGGGTGACAATGCTTGGGGCGTCCGGTTCGGGCCATTGCCGGCTGGCAGCCGCATTAACTACAGCGTGCGCGCAACCGACGTGGACGGCAATGCTTATCTGTCTCCCCCAGCTTCGGCCACCGTGCTCATGCCCTTCGCCAAGACGTCTGACCTACTGCTCGTGCCTGATGCTCCGGGGGCGCCACCCGGGGCATTCACATCGTACTACACCGCGGCGCTCGATGCATTCGGGTTTACCTATGACGTGTGGGATCCCGCAGCGCGCTGCCTGCCTGATGGCGCGATTCTGGCCCAATACGCCAGCGGCGCTGTGATCTGGGCCCAGGCCGACTATATCGATGCGGGCGCGGTGCCGGCGCTGCTATCGGCTTATCTCGACGCGGGCGGGCGGCTGTTCCTGACGGGGCAGAACGTCGGCGAGGTCCTGGCGTGGAATGGTCAAGACCAGTTTTTGCGCGATTACCTGCATGCCCGTTTTCTTGGCAGCGACAGCGGCCTCTTCGCGCTGTCAGGGGTGGACGGCAGCCCTGTGGGCAGCGGGCTCCGGTTGAGCATCGCCGGCGGCGACGGGGCGAACAATCAGAATTCGAAGGACGAGATCGAACCGATCGCGCCCGCCCGCGCGGCCTTCCTCTATCGCACGACCGGGAGTGCCTCGCTGGCGGGCGCGGCTGCACCGGTCGCACCGGGCCCAAGCCTGGCGGCGACCCCGGCATCACCGGAGCCTGCACCAACCTTGGCCCCTGCGCCGACGATGGCGCCAGAGCCGACGCCCATTGCGACCGTCGTGCCGCCGACACCGCCAGCGTGCGCGGGCGCGTGCGGCGCGGGGCTCACAGTCGACACGGGCCGGTACAAGCTCGTCTACTTTGCCTTTGGCTTCGAGGCGATCGACCAGGCCGCGCACCGGGCCGAGGTCATGGGGCGCGTGATGGGGTGGCTGGGCGGGCAGCTTCTGCTCCTCGCGCCGGCCCAAGACGAGGTGCTGCCGGTGGGAAGCGTCGTATTCAGTTGGAGCAGTGTGGACGCCCCCAGTTATGAGATCCAGATTGACAGGGTTCCGACGTTCGACTCGCCAGAGCTAACGGCCGCGACCGTACCGAGCATCCAGTATCGCGGCACGGTCGGCGAACCAGGCAAGCACTTCTGGCGCGTCCGGGCTACGGGCGGCGAGTGGGCGGCCCCCCGCAGCTTCTTCGTCCAGCTGCCGGTCGTCCCGGTGACGGCTAACCCGGCAGACGACACGGCGCCGGCCCTGGTGCAGGCCGGCGACAAGCTGCTGGCCGTATTTGGTCGCGACGGTGCGCTCTTCTCGCGCGTCAGCAGCGAGGCGGAGCGCGTCTGGAGCGACGAGCAGGAAATCGCCCCCTGCTGCCGCTACAATCCCAGCCTCACGCGCGCCTCGGATGGGAAGTTGTGGCTGGCGTACGAACGCGAGCGGGAAATCTGGCTCCGTGCCAGCCGGGACGGCGGCGGGAGCTGGGACGCGGAGCAGCGGATTGATACGGGCGGGGCCGAGGCCTACAGCCCGGCCCTCGTGCCCGCCGCCGACGGCAGGCTCGGGGTGTTCTGGCGCGGCTCGTCCGCCGACTCGCCCCGTGCGATCCGCTACAGCTCTTCTGCCGACGGGGTCGGCTGGACGCCCCCAGCTGCACTGCCTGACCCGGTCTGGGAGGACGATGCGCCGTCGGCCGCCGCAACGGAAGGCGGGCGGCTGATCGTGGTCTGGCAGCGTTACGACGGGCTGTGGCAGCGCAGCACGACTGATGGCGGCGCGACCTGGTCGGAGGCGCGGCAGATCACGTCTCGCTGGGGAGATCGCGATCCCGCCCTGGCCGCTCGAGGTAACGCCTTATGGCTGGTCTATGAGCGGGAAGCCGAGATCTACTTCCGGACGAGCACCGACGGCGGCGAGACGTGGCCGGGTGAGCGCGTGTTCACCCACTTTACCGGCCCGGACCGCACGCCCGCGGTGGCGGCGCTTGCCTCTGGCGGGCTTGGCATTGCCTGGCAGTCGGACCGTGACGGCAACCCCGATATCTGGTACGGCAGTCCGGGCGCGATGGACGACCTGACGCCGCCCCCTTACGTCTTCGAGATCGAGCACCGTCCCGCGCCAAACCCCGGCGCCGACGATGTCATCACGTTCCGGGCCCGGGCCGCCGACGAAGCAGGGCTGGCGAGTGTCCGGTTGGAGTGGACGCTGGACGGCGTGCCGCAGTCCCCCCTGAGCATGTTCGACGACGAGGCGCACGGAGACGACGGGACGCGCGACGGGACATGGGGTGTCACGCATGCACCTCTCCCGGCCGGCAGCGTCGTGACGTACCGCGTCCGTGCGGTTGGCGCCGGCGGCAGCAGCTACGTCTACGAGTCACAGAAATCGCTGACCGTGCTGCCTGCATTCGTCAAGACCGCGGCCACCCTCCTCGTGCTGGATGCGGGGGGCACGAACGCGCCCAACGACACGGGCTGGTTCCGGCCTTACTACACGCTGGCGCTCGACGCGGCCGGTTATCGCTTCGACCTGTGGGACACCGAGCTGCGGGGCGAGCCCAGTGCTGAGCTGCTCCGCCGGTACCAAAAGGGCGCGGTTATCTGGGCCACGCCCTTCTGGGGCTATCTGACTTCCTGGGACACGGGCGCTGCGGGGCGGCTGGAGGGCTACCTGGCAGGGGGCGGCCGTCTCTTTATCACCGGACAGAACATCGGTCAGAGCCTTTCCTGGAGCAGCCTTCTGGGCAATTATCTCCACGCGACCTTCAAACAGGGGGACACCGGGGTGTACGCCCTGGGGGGCAAGCTGGGGGATCCAATCGGGGGCGGGCTGGCGCTCGATCTTTCGGGGAGCGACGGTGCGAACGACCAGTACTCTACGGACGAAATCGACCCCATTGAGCCGGCACAGGTCATCTTCTCGTACCGCTCCGGCGGCAGCGATACGCCTGAGGCTGCCGGGCCCGCAGGTGCGCCGGCCGACGAAAGCTCGCCTCAAGCGAACGTTGGCTCGGGGACCGCGGGCCTGCGGGTGGAGACGGACGTGTACAAGGCGGTCTACTTTGCGTTCGGCTTCGAGGGCATCAACGACGCGCGGCAGCGGCAGGAGGTCATGCGGCGGGTGCTGGAATGGCTGGACGTTGAACCGGGGGTGCGGGTGTACTTGCCGCTGATCCGACGGTAGACGGTTGCAGACTAAGAGTCCCTAACAAAACCTGGTCGTGTAGGGGCGCGGCATCCGAAGGATGCCGCGCCCTCCGGGCGGTTTCCGTCGAGATGTGCTACGCGGCTGCGCGCATGTTTGGCCTAGTGCAGCTTTTGTGATATCCTTGCACCAAGTCAGCTACCCTGACTGCAAGGAGCTTCCACATGGAGAATAAGGACGACGCGCTCAAGCGGGCGCCAGGCGCGCCTGGCCCTTCCGCGATCGTGGCGACCGTCCCCGCCGGGGCGCCGGCTCACGGCCGAAGCAATGGCCATACACCCTACTCGGCTTCGTCTGACACGTATCGCAGCTTTCCCGAACTTGCGGCAAGCGAACGGCGCAATATCGACTACCGTATCAGCGCAGCGGTCCGGCCATCGCCCGTCGCCATTGTCGCGCCCCACGGGGGCGCGATCGAACCTGGAACCTCGGAGCTGGCCCGCGCCATTGCCGGCGACACCTTTTCGTACTACTGCTTCGAGAGCATCCGGCCCACCGACAACAAGCGGCTGCATATCTCGAGCCATCGCTTCGACGAACCGATCGCACTGTCGATCGTCGAGCCGGCCGAGCTGGTCGTGGTCTTGCACGGTTGCATCCGGTCCGAGGAGTGCGTCTGGGTTGGCGGCCTGGATCGCCGGCTCGGCGAAACGATGATACGGTCGCTCGAGCACGCCGGCATTCCTGCGGCGTTTGACGAGACCGCGGAGACGAGCGGGCGGCTGCCGGGCAACCTGTGCAATCGCGGGGCGACGGGGAAGGGCTGCCAGCTAGAGATTACGCACGACCTGCGGAAGACGCTTTTCGAGGGTCTACACCGCGAGGGCCGCCGCTACCCTCGGCGCCGCTGTGACGAGTTTGCGGGGGCAGTTCGGGCTGCGATCCTGGCCGCGAGGCTGTAAGCGACGGAGATTTAGGTACAACCACAGGGAAACTATCAGTCGATGCCGCATGGGTGTGCGGCGGACGTGTTCTTGCGCCCGCCGCCCCCGACCAGGGCTGCGCCCCTTGGCGCCCCAAAGGCCACGCTCCGGGTACACGTGGACCCGCCTCGACGGCCGTCCAGTCGATCTCCTCGCCGTTTTAACGGTAGGTCAGCTCCATACAACCCTCGCTCCCTTCTGTGCGTATTAGAAAGCACAATACCACATAGAGCCCAACGAGGATGCAGCATCATGCCGAAAAACGTCGACTCCTACCGTTTCATCAATGGGATCACGAAGCGCATGATCCGTTCGTGGATCAGCATGGAGCAGCCCAGGCCCATCCCGTGGACCCCGCTTCGGAAGCCGCTTTCGCAATGCACCGTGGCGCTGCTCAGCTCGGCCGGCATCGCGCTCGAAGACCGACAAGCCCTTTGACCAGGAGGGCGAGCGCCGTAACCCATGGTGGGGCGACCCGTCCTACCGGGTCATCCCTGCCGGGACCACCGCGGCCGACGTCAAGCTGTACCATCTCCACATCGACCCCGAGTATGCCGAGCACGACTTGAACTGCCTGTTCCCCTTGCAGCGGCTGGCGGAGTTGCAAGCGGCGGGCGAACTCGGGCGGGTGGCGCCGCGGCACTACTCGATGATGGGCTACCTGCTGCGGCCCGAGCGCATGCTGAGCGAGAGCGTGCCCACGATGATCGAGGCGATGCGCGAGGACCGGGTAGACGCCGTGATCCTCGTGCCTGCCTGACCGATCTGCTGCTGGTCCGTGGGACTGGCGCAGCGCGAGTTCGAGGCGGCGGGCTTCAGCACGATCAGCCTGACCCCCATTCCCGACCTGACGGCCTCCGTCAGCGTGCCCCGTATCGCGGCCATCGAGTACCCGCTGGGACGGACGCTCGGGCAACCGGGCGACGCGGCCGGCCAGGCGGCGGTGTTGCGCGCGACGGTCGACGCCCTCTGCACCATCCAGACGCCCGGCGAGATACGTCATCTACCTTTCGAGTGGCCCGAGCCGCCGAAGCAGGTGCACAACGAGCCGCCGGAAGCGCCGCCGATCGGAAAGTATCTCAGCCGCAACCCGTGGTTCCTGCCGAAACTGTTATCGAGGAACGTGCCGGGATAGCGGCGCTGCGTTGCTCTCAAGCGTACGGTGCTCCCCAGACCTGACAGGTGTGGGGACGCCGTTCGCAGAAATGCTTGACAAGTGCCCCTGCCAAGTGTATTATTTCACTACCTCGAACATAGCGCTCCGGCGCAACATCTCTCCATTCTCCTCAGCCCGAGTGGCATGTCCGATCCAGATCGTGCGTTGTGCGTTAGTCTCTGTCGTACGCCGTTCTTGGCGTTTGGTTACCAGCACCCGCGGAGGCAAGCCATGGAAATCTACATCGTTGGATCGCTCCGAGACCCCGTTCCCGGCGAAGGACCCCCTCCCGTTCGTCTCGAACAAGATGGATCGTCCGGGCTGGAAAAGGGCGTCGACCGAAACACGCTGCCCGAAATGTGTAAGTTCAGAGCCGCCGCCCAAGCCCTCGGATACGCTGGCGGCAAGGCGAAAGCAACGCTGCGTGTGGGCACCGTAGGTTGGAAGGACTTTGCCCACGGGCAGAGTATGGCCGAATGGGTTATCAAGGGGGCCGACCAGGCGGGGCAGGAGATGAATAAACCTGTTAAGGTCATCTTCGACGTGCCCAGGCCGAGCGGCAACCCGGGCGAGGACATGCGGTTGGCAATGAATAAACTGGACGATCTGCAGAAGTTGCCCAGGGTCGACCTCGTTCCCCATTTCCTCCGCGTGACCTATACGGGTCAATCCCTCCCCGACGACCTATCCGAGTCCGACGCGCTCATCCTGTTGGGGGGCAGCACGGGGACCGAGCGACTCGCATACGGCGCGCACCTGCTGGGGAAGCCGATCGTGCCCGTGAGGTTCTTCGGCCGGGCCGCCGAGCGGGTATACCAGCAGATGGTCCGCGATGAACTGGGCGACGCGAATGCCGAGGCGGTCGGCGCGCTGTGCGCTGAGTGGAAGAATGAGATCTCGAAGCAAGATGCGGAGCCGGGCGCTGCGAACACGGCCCCAGATCCGGAAATGGTGAAACACAACCGGCAGCAGGCCGACGCCGTCCTCCAGTTCGCAAAAACCCTCGTCAGCGAGGGACGCCAGATGGATCGCCGCGTGAAGCGACCGCTGGGGTTGGCTCTGGGGGCGATGATCCTGCTGCTGGTTGCCTGGGTTTGGCTGTACGTGACGGGGTCACAGGGCGAGGGAAATACTGCGGTCCGGTTCTTCGCGCTGTTGTATGTCTCTGCACTGCTGGGGGCGGGGTTGCGCGTGCTGCAGGCGTATGGGCAGCCCAACGGGCTGCGGCTGACGGGGTGGTCGCTTGCCATCCAGGCGGTTCTCGGGTTGGTCATCGCCTTCGGCCTGGCCCTCGTCTACCTGATCGGCGCCATTACCTTTACTTCTCAGGTGATCGTTATCGATTCTAAGAAGGCAATTTCGACGCCATCGCGTTGAGCATGTCGCTGTTGGGGTTGGCTGCCGGCTTCCTGCAGCCGCTCACCGAGCTCGAGAAGCGGCTGAACAAGGCCATCACGGAGCAGAGCGAAGAGGGGCAGCGGGCGTAGCGGGAGAACCGAGCGCGTGCGTATGGGGGTCAGATGTCGCCGGGCGTCCTGGCTCGCTTATTCGCGGCGGGCGGCCGCCGGCGTCCCCTCCTTGATCCCCCGCATGACCAGCGTCCCGGCCAGCGCGCTGAGCGCGGCCAGGACGAACAGCGCCGGGTAACCGAGGAACTGACCCGGTCGCACGGCGTTCAGCCCGTCGATCATGGGGCCGGCCAGCCGGCTGACCGCGCCGGCGCCGGCGGTTGCGATGTTCGACAGCCCCAGGTACTTGCCGGCCTCGTCTTGGGGGATCAGGTCGGTCGCCAGCGCCCAGTTGACGCTCAGGAAGATGCCGGTGGCTGCGCCGATGACTGCGCCGAAGAGGTACAGCGACGTTACCGACTGCACGAACACCAGCAGGAACAGCCCCAGCGAGGCGAGTCCGCCCACGATGACGTTCAATCGCACCCGGCCAAAGCGGTCAGACAGGAGGCCGGCGGGGAACACGAGGAGCGTGAGGGTCAGGCCGATGGTGGCGAGCAGCGCGCCGGTCACCTGCGCCGCATTCGCCAGCCCCAGGCGGTCGGCGATGTAGTATTGGGCGAACGCCTGGACCGAGTAGATGCCGAGCAGCACCAGGAACCGCCCCGCGATGAGCCGGCTGTAGGCTGGGTAGCGCCGGGGTTCGACCCGCAGCACGTCGCGCAAATCCCAGTCTACGGCCGACTTTTCGCCCGGCGTCCAAGGTTCCTCCCGTGTGAAGACCACCGTGATCAGCGTGGCGACGGTCAGCACACCCATGATGATGCCGAACAGGAGCGACACGTTGCCCGACGTGACGAGCTGCCCCGCGACCAGTGATGCGACGACCAACCCACCCATGTCGAACAGGTTCTTGATCCCGGCGGCGAGTCCCCGCCGCTCCGACGGCACAAGATCGGGGATGAGGCCTTGCGCGGGACCGTGCGCCGAGTTCGACGCGAACTGCAGCAGCACGTACGTTGCCAGCAGCGCGGGAAATGTGCCCGCGCCGGCCATCAGCAGCAAGCAAAACAGCGCGGCCGCCGTGCCCGCCACGATCCATGGCCGCCGCCGCCCGAAGCGGGACCGGGTGCGGTCGCTGAGTGCGCCGGCAAACGGCTGGACCAGCGTCGCGACGACCAGCCCCAGAAACGTCAGGCCACCCAAATAAGTGTTCTTAAGCGCAGGCGGCGCCATGGTCAGGAGCAGCGCGGGGAGTATAATCGGGTGCAGCGCGTTCCATAGGAAAGCCAGCCCGAACCAGTAGACGTTCAGCGTGACATACGATGCGCTGGACAGGGCGCGGCTCGGCGGCTCGTCCGCAAGGGGTGGGGGAGCGTTCTGCTCGGCGACGGGCGTATACGGGGCCATGCGGGTCCTTTCTCGGAGGGTGGTTCATGGTATCACGGGGAGAGGCGAAGGCTAAATGACGGGTTCCCGCACATGACCGGGTATCCCTTGCCTAAGGGACAGCTCGCGGAGGTGGCGGGGAGCGTCCTGGCCCTGCGTCCACGCTCGTTTGCCGCCGAGTCGCTCCGGGCGACGGCGACGCTGAAGCCGCCTGCCCTCTACGAGTGTACCGAGCACATCCCGCCGTCCGGCCCGTTTCTGGTCGTCCACAACCACTACAATGCGCCCGGTTACAGTGCGTGGTGGAATGTGCTCGCCATTTCGGCCGCCATCGGCCGTCATCGCGCGCCGGAGGCCGACCGTGAACTGCACTGGATCATGACGGCCGCGATCCGCGGCACGGACGACCGGTGGCAGAGCCGGTTGGTGGAGGCGACGACCCAGTGGATGTTCGGGCGGGTGGCGGGGGTGTACGGCTTCATCAACATGCCGCCCATGCCGCCACGGCCCGGCGAGGAAGCGGAGCACGCTCGGAGCGTGCTGCAGGCGGTGCGGCTGGCCCGGCAGCTTGCGAAGAGCGGTGGCATTCTCAGTCTCACGCCGGAGGGCCAGGACCATCCGGGCGGGTTCGGCCCCCTGCCCCCCGGCGCGGGCGAGTTCATCGCGCTGCTCGTCGAAGCCGGGCTGCCCATCCTGCCCTCGGGCGTGAGTCAGGCCGGCACGCAATTGTCGTCCGCTTTGGTCCGGTCTTCACGCCCGAAATCCCCTCGCGCAGGAACAACCGGGACGGAGTGGTTGCCGGCCAGGTGAGGGCGGCTATCGGCGCGTGCCTGCCTGGGTCGCGCCTCTAAACCGGCACGCCCTACCGCTTCTATAGCATCACGAGGGCACGCCGGTTTCCGCCCAGGCGGACCGGCGTTGGCGCCCAGCTCTCGCCTCGGTCGGGGCTGTGCCAGATGTTTCCGTTGCTCAGGGCGGCATAAAGCGCACCGGGAACGGCAGGATCGGCGATGAGCGAATAGGGCATGTGAGGCAGCGGCTGGGGCAGCCCGCCCGCAAGGGAACGCCACCCCGCGCCCTCTCGGCGAAAGATACACGCCTCCGCGTTCTTGTCACCGTGTGCCTGAGAGGGGCCGGGTGCGACCGACACGTACCACGTCGACGGGTCGGTGGGATCGCCGGTCACCGCCCAGCCGTAGTGCCGGTCCAGGCCCTCGCCCACGTTGGTCCAAGTGCACCCGCCGTCCCGGCTGAAGGCGGCGCCCCCGCCGGTGCCCCCGGCTTCGTATATCCATTCGCCGTCGCTCGGGTGGAACGCGAGGCTGTGACAGTCGCGCAGCGCGCCTCGGCGGTGGCCCAGCCAGGTGTTGCCGCCGTCGTTGCTGAAGACGGTCGCGCCAAACTCGATGCCCACCACGATCCTCTGCCGCGTCCGTGGGCGACAGGGCGATCGCCTGGACATACCCAATAAAGGGCGGCTCGGCGGGCGAGAACCACAGCCGGCACCCGCGAATGCGCCGGAAAGATCTTAACTCTTCCCAGTTTACGCCGGCGTCCCGCGAGACAAAGAGGTGCGCGGGCCGGGTCCCGGCATAGACCACGTCCTTCTGCGTTCGGCTGGCGGCAATCGCCTTCACCGGCCGGCCGGAGAGGCCCACTGCCCGCCAGGTCTTGCCGCGGTCGTCCGACCGGAGCACGCCCATGTCGTTCGTGCCTGCGTACACCCTGTCGCCGGCCAACGGGTCAGCAGCGAGGCAGGCGATGTCCCTCCCCGCCAGTAAGGTTTCGCAGCGGGGCTGCCCGGTCGCCGTCCAGACAGCGCGCGCCAGCCCGCTCCCGGTCACACTAATAAAAACCCTCTCCATCACGCTTACTCCTCCGTCCGTCATACTGGCGGCTCACGTTCCAACTGGCAGCCGCTTGGCACGGCGAGGTCAGCGCTCCGCCGTGTGCTCGAACAGGTGCTCGGCAGGAACCTCGAATAAGCGGGCGACCGAGTGAAAACCGTGGCCGTAGAACGCCGCGCCCAGCCCCCAGTCACTGTCGGGCACCCGTTCAAGTGCGGCCTTGGCAGCATCCAGCGCGGCATCGTAGCGCCGTCGAACTGCCTCAGGATTGCTCTGGCGCACTTGCCAGCGGATCATCCAGAAACTCGCCGGATCCGCAACCCACTTTGGCATGTTAAACATGCCCTTCCCCTGCCGGGCCATCTCAACTTCCTTAGGCAACTGCTCCAGCGCCCATGCCAGGTGCACCAGCACCTCGCCCCTGCTCCAGTCGCTAAGTGGGCTCTTCTGTCGCCACCGGTCCCCCGAGCTTGCCCGAGCCAGGCGGTGAAAGGCACTACGGGTCGATTCCAACTGAGCCGCCAGCGCGGCCCGGTCGACAGTTGCCTGACCGGCCGCCGGGTGGCCTGAAGTTGCCTGGGAACTTAATACTGAAATGCTCTCGGTTGCCATATCACGTACTCCTGCTAATACAGATGTATGCCCCGCTTGGGGCGTCTCGCTGGCAGATCACCTCACGCTTCTTCTGCCTCCGGAGCTCACGGCCTCTGCGGGGCCGGCCGCAGCAGCGCCTGCACGGCCTCGGTATATTTGTCTACGTCGACGCCGGGGTCGAGTGCCAGTTGCAGCTCCAGGCCGTAGTAGAGCGAGATCAGGGTGTTGCCGAGCGCGAGCGGGTCGAGCGCCGGATCGAGCTGGCCCTTGGCCTGCGCCGCACGGAGGATCGCCGTCGTCGCGTCACGGTAGAAGGCCAACAGGCTCTGCACGCTCTCGAGCAGGGCGGGATTGATTAGGGCTTCACCCCAGCCCTGAACGTTTACGCGACCCGCGCCGAGTCCTGCTGCATCTTTGAGCCCGTGGAACAGGAAGCCGAGCAGGTTCGCCAGCGCGCGCCGAGCGGGTCCTCGCTCTCAGCCGCAGCGTTGAACATGCCCCGGCTGCGCTCGTAATCGAAGTCGAAGCTCCCCGCGATGATCTCGTGCTTGCTTTCGAAGTAGTGATAGACCGCCCCGGCACTGAGCCCCGCCTCCTGGTAGATGTCGCGCATCGAGGTCTGGTGGAACCCGTTGCGTGAGAAGCACCTGTAGGCTGCGTCGATGATCTGCTGGCGGCGGGCCAGGCTATGCTCTTGCGTGACCTTCGGCATCACGGTCCTCGGTATTAAAAATCGAACGATCAATTTATTTATAGCACATAAGTCGTGCTCTTGTCAATACCCTTGAACCGGTCTGGAGAGAACTTGCCCGAAATAAGAAAGGGGCGCTGCTCAGCCGGCCGCAACGCCCCTTTCGCGAGTGTCGAAGTGTGGCGCTCAGGTCGCCAGGGCCGGGCCCGCTTCCTCGACCTGTGCCGGCTTCATCCCAAACAGCAGCCGGAGCACCCCCACCCGCTTGACAACGAACTCGACGAGGGCGAGCGTGATCGCGAACGCGCCGAACCCGACGATCAGCATCTTGGGCAGCAGGCCCATGTCCCATTGGACGGCGAAGTACGCGATGACGATGATCACGGGCTGGTGGAGCACGAAGAACGGCAGCAGCACGTCGAGGCTGTAGGTCAGGCCGCGGTTTGTAAAGTTGAGGAATCGCATGCCGACGAACAACATGAGAGATGTCCCGCACCACGCGGCCACCGTGACGAACGCCCACACGAGGAACGCGGCTAACGTGACGGGACGCTTTTCGAGATCGAAGCCGAGCGACATCGCCAGATAGCCGAACGCAGCTGTACTTACCAACAGGACGGTAAGGAGGGTGGCCCAATCGCGCCGGATCGCGCGCGTAAATCGTTCGTCCGTGTAAACCAGGTAGCCCAGGACGAAGAAGGCGCCGTATGAGACGAAGTCGGCCCAGTCGTGCTGCACCGGGAAGAAGGGTTGCAGCAGCAGCCGCAGGGCGATCAGCGGGACGATAAAGACGAGGATACCGCCGCGATACTCGCACAACTTGGCCAAGCGTGACACGAACCGCTGGCCCGCCGTGCCGCGCAGCCACAGGAAGAGCGGCAACGCGAGCAGCGAAAACGCGAACAGGTAGCCCAGAAACCACATATGGTAGCCGATGGCGCCGAACCATTTGGGACCGGGGAGCAAGAAACGTTCGTCGACAAACTGGGCGAGCGTCTGCGCCGTCACCCCGGTCTCGACCCGATGGCGCCAGGAGAGGTAGATCTGAATTGGGCCCAGCAGGAGCGTGCCGGTGAGGAAGGGGACCAGCAGCCGGAGCGTGCGCTCCCGGGTAAACGCGCCGGCCGTGCGGTGGCGCAGCGCAAAATAGCTGCCTGCGCCGGCAATCAGGAAGAAGAGGGGCATGCCCCACGGAAAGACCATGCCCTGAACGATCGTGATCGCTTCGCTCTGCTCGGCGTTCTTGATCTCGAAGCCGACCGTGTTGAACACGTCGCTGACGTGGACGAGGAAGACCGCGAAGATGGCGATGACGCGCAGCCAGTCGAGATAGTGCAGGCGAGGCTTGGCAGCGGGCGTGCCGGTGCGCGACGTGGCCTGTGGAAGTGAGATCGCTCCCATGCTGACCTCCACATGGAACGCTGGTGGGGCAACCTGGTGAAGTGACTAGCGCGCCTCCAATTTCGCGCCTCACAACCGATCTGTCAATAGCAAAAAAAGGTGGTAGGGGGCAGGCAGAAGTCTGCTTTGCCCCGCTACCGCCGCGCGATCCGTGCCGTTGTCTGGTGCGGAAAAAAGGGACCCCCGGGGTCTTGAAAACCTGGGGGTCTCACCTGCTCGTCAGCGCACCGCCACCCGCTCGGTCATCTGCTCTTCGAACCCCAACGCCTCGCGCACGATGTACAGCGGCCGGCCCTTGACCTCGTCGTAGATGCGGCCCAGGTACTCGCCGATAATTCCCAGCGAAATCAACTGCACGCCCCCAAGGAAGAGCACCGCCACCAGCGTAGTCGCCTGCCCGTAGAAGGCGTGGCTGCCCGTCAGGCGCAGGATGATCGTGGCCAGGATGCCAAGCACCGCGAGCGCTGCCGAAATGAACCCGATGTAGGTCGCCAACTGCAGCGGAAAATACGAGAACGAGGTGATGCCGTCCAGCGCGAACTTGAGCATTTTCTTGAGGGGGTACTTGGTCACGCCCGCATAGCGCTCGGCGCGAACGTAGTGGACGCCGGTCTGCTTGAAGCCGACCCAGACAGACATTCCCCGCATGAACCGGTGCTTCTCGCGCATGGTTCGCAGCGCCTCGACGACCTTGCGGTCCATCAGGCGAAAGTCGCCGGTGTCCATGGGGATGTTGATGTCGGTGATCTTGTAGATGATGCGGTAGAACGCTTTGGCCGTGAACTCCTTAAAGAAGGTTTCGCCCTTGCGCTCAGAGCGCACCGCATAGACAACTTCGTAGCCCTCGCGCCACTTTGCCAGCAGGTCTAGGATCACTTCGGGGGGGTCCTGCAGGTCCGCATCGATGATGACGACAGCTTGGCCAGACGCGTAGTCGGCGCCCGCAGTGATGGCGACCTGGTGGCCGAAATTGCGGGCGAAGTTGATCACCTTGACGCGGGGGTCAGCGGCGTGCAGCTCGCGCATGATCTCGGGGGATCGGTCGCGGCTGCCGTCGTTGATCAGCACCAACTCCCAATCCAGCCCTGCCCCGTCCAACACGACGGAGAGCCGCTTGTACAGCTCATGCAGGATCGCTTCTTCGTTGAAGACGGGCGCCACCACAGAGAGCGTCGGAGACGCTTCGGAGCGGCGGTGGGGGGGTGTGGACATAAGTGCTCCTTGAGAATCGGGAGACGAAACGGTACACGGATCGAACTGATGAAACTGGTTCGCCTGATTCTTCTACAGATCATGACGATCAGACGGACCGGTCTAGTTTGCGTTCTATTCGACCTTCTGCACGCGAAACTCATTTCCCTCACGCACGAGCCGGCCTGCGCCGAGGGTGGGGTCGTGCTGGAAGAAGAGCAGCGCTTCCTTGCGCCAGGCCCAGTCGCGCAGCGAGCGCTTGGTCTCCATACTGATAAGCGGTTCCACGTCGAATGCGGCGACCCAGCCCAGTTTCTCCATGGTGACGGCCCAGGGGACGGCATCGGCCATGAAGATCGCGGTCTCGCCTGCGCTCTCGACGATCACGGCCTGGTGTGCTCGTGTGTGACCGGGCGTGGTCAGAGTACGCACTTCGCCCGTGATCTGGGTATCACCGTTGAGCACCTGGAGCACGGCGTCCGAGTTACCTTTGCAAAGCCCGCTGAGGGGCAGGAAGTTCTCGGAAAAGTAGGCGTTGCGCGTGCGCTCATTCGGGTACGTCGCGTCGGCCAGCTCGAGCCGCTGGGCCATGTAGGTCGCGTTCGGAAAGGCCGGCACGATCCGGGCCGTATCCCCCCCGTCGCCCTCCGCAAACTTTGTATTGCCGCCGCAGTGGTCGCCGTGCAGGTGGGTGTCGACCACGATGCTCACGTCCTCGGGCTTGTAGCCAAGGCCGGCCAGGTCGCCGCCTAGGCGGAATTGGCCGTGCAAGTTGAGCTGGGCCTGCTGCTTGGGGGTGAGCTTGTCACCGTAGCCGGTGTCGACGAGGATGAGACCCGCCTCGGACTCGATGAGGAGGCACCGCAGCTGCATGGGGATGCGGTTCAGTTCGTCTGCCGCCACAACCTTGCCCCACAGCGTCTTGGGCACGACGCCGAAATTCGCCCCGCCGTCAGTCCAGAAAACGCCATCGCTGACCAAATGCACCTTGACACGCCCCACCTGGTAAGTACACGCCGCCATCCACCCGCTCCTTCAACCGGCCATGTGCTTTCGTCATTTAGGACGAAAGCACGCACTAACATACTGATATGACTGTCAAGGTGCGGTCGAGGTTACACGGGCGTGTCAGCCCGTCGCGTGTCGCCGCCCCCGCCGCTCCAGGAGCTCGACGGCTCGCTTCGCCTGATCGCCCACGGTGCCCTTGATCACACGGCTCTTGTCTGCGGTCAGCGCGGCGAGCGGTTGGTGCGCCTGCTCGTTGCCCACCTGCCCCAAGGCTTGTGCGGCATACGCTCGCACCTGCGGGTCGGAGTCCTGCAGTGCCTCCAGCAAGGGCTCTTGCGCGTCGGGGTGGGGGATGTGGGCCAGGGCCGCAGCCAGGGCGCGGCGCACCAGCACATCCTGGCCGGGATGCACGAGCGCGGCGGCCATCGGGCAGGCGGCGATGGTGTTCCCCGCGTGACCCAGGGCCCGGGCGGCCGCCCTGACAACATCCGGCTCCGGGTCGTCGATCAGCGGAAGCAGCGGCTCGGCGAGGCCAGGATCGCGCACTTCGCCCAGCGCCATGGCAACCGCCGTGCGCACCTGAGGCTCCGGGTCGTCGATGTGCTTGCACAGAGCAGCCACGGCCGCATCCCCGCCGTGCCGGCCGAGCGCCTGCGCCGCACCTGCCCGGCGTGCAGGATGCGAATCTGCCAACGCGCTCTCGAGTGCCGGAAAGACGTGGCCCGGCTCCTGCGCAGCCAGCGCTTCGGCTGCGTGCCACGCGACGAACTCCTCGTCGTCGGTGAGCGCGCCGATGAGCGCGTCGACCGCTTCCTGCCCCAGCAGCGGATTGCGGCGCAACTCGGCGGCCGCATGCCACCGGCGCAGTGGTTCGGCTGCGGCCAACTCGACGAGCTGGACTTCCTCGCTTTCGCCCTCGGCGCGCTCACGCCAGGCGACGATGGGTGCAGTCAGCCGGAACAGGGTCTCACGTGCGCGGTTGAGCCAGTGCTCCGTCTTCTCGGCAAACCCACGTTCTTCTGGGGCGGCCGGTTGCTTGCCGGCCTGGTCGTTCTCGGGTGTCATGGAATGATCTGCTTCGTGGTCTCGCGCTGCAGGCTCAGCTTGGTCTGGCCAAGGTCGCCGGCTAACGAAACGTGATAGTGGTCTGGCAGGGAGGCGGATAATTGCCGCTCTTGTCTACCACGACCACGCGAATGCTGTAGGTGCCCGGCGGCAGCACGTTGAGCGTGCCCAGCCGGCCGCCCACCACCGGCGCTTCGCCGCCGGCGAAGTACGACCACACGTCCGGGCTTGGCCCTGCGCCATACTCGAGCTTGTAGTAATCGAAGTTGTCGCCCGCCGCGGTCCCGGCGATGGCGACGGCGCCGGTGAAGCTCTGCCCAATGCCCGGCTGCGTAATGACTGCCTGGCCCGTGGGGCAGCTGGGACGCCGCACGGCCGGCTCGGTTGGCGCGGCCGAGGTCGGCGCGGCACCGGGCGTCTTCGTTGGCCGAGGAGTGGGCTTGCTGGGCTTCTTCGTGGCGGTGGGGGTTGCGGTCGTGTCCGGCTCGGGCAGGGTCGGCGTCGCCGTTGGCGTGCCGCCGATTGCCACGAAGGCCGGCGTGGCCGTCGGCCGGTCAGAGATCAACTGCGGTTCGACCGCCTTAAAGACGACCGTGCTGAGCGCATAGACCGCGCCCATGACGATGATGATGCCCAGGGCTGCGCCCCACGCGCCGTATACCCGGTTCAGCGCCTGCTCGCGTTCGAGTGAGAACACGGCATAGCGCCGGTCGTGGCGCGCGACGAGGACGACGCGCAAGTACCACAACGCCGCGATGGCACACGCGCCGTAAATCCAGGGAGAGAACTCCCGTATAACGTCGATGACAACGGCCATGGTTTGCCGCTAGTCCCCCAGCCTCTCCAAAACGCCGCGAATGAGTTGCATGAGCTTGGGCGTCATCGAGCGGCCCGCTGCCAGAACCTCTTCGTGGTTGGCCTCTTGCTCGGCGTCCGGATCGTCGATGGCCGCGTTGCTGATGCCGCTGATACCCAGGACGCGCAGGCCCGTGTGCCGGGCGACGATCACCTCGGGCACCGTGCTCATGCCGCACGCATCGACCCCCGCGTTGCGCAGAAAGCGTACTTCGGCCGGCGTCTCGAACGTGGGCCCGCCCAGCCCGCCGTAAACGCCCTGGTACAGCTCGATACCGGACTCGGCCGCAACCTTCACCGCCAGGCGGCGCAGCCCGCGGTCGTAGGCGTTGTTCATCGCCAGGAACCGCGGCCCGAGCGTTTCGTCGTTTGGACCCCAAAGCGGATTGCCGCCGACCATCGTCATGAAGCCAATGTGGTCCGTGATGAGCATGAGGTCGCCGGCCTTGTACGCCGGATTGACGCCGCCGGCCGCGTTCGTGACGATCAAAGTGCGAACGCCCAACTCGTGCATCACGCGCACGGGCAAGGTCACCCGCTGCATCGAGTGGCCCTCGTATGCGTGGATGCGTCCCTGCATAATGACTACTTCTTGCCCGGCAAGGTTCCCGAAGATCAGCTGACCCTGGTGGCCCTCGACGGTGGGCGCGACGAACCCCGGGACGTCGGCGAAGGGTATCCGGTCCGCAGGAGCGCCGCCTTCGCCGGTTACCTCGTCGGCCAGGGCATTGAGCCCCGAGCCGAGGATCAGGCCGACTGTGGGCCGGTGTGTTGTGCGGGCCCGGAGAAAATCGGCTATCTCTTCGTATTGCTGCCGCGTGAAGACTTCGTGTTCCATGCTTGTCCCCTGTAGGCAACCGGGTTTCTGCCAGAAACTCAGTTCCTCGCTCGGAAGATGATCGCTTTTCTTACGCCCGCGGATGTGCGCTGTCGTAGACTTCGCGCAGCCGATCACGGGTGACGTGGGTGTAGACCTGGGTGGTGGAGATGTTGGCGTGGCCGAGCAGCTTCTGCACCTCGCGCAGCCCGGCGCCGCCGTTGAGCATGTGGGTGGCGAACGAATGACGGAGCGTGTGCGGCGTCACCCGGTCTTCGAGGCCGAGCTGCCGCGCATAGGCCTTAATAATCAGCCAGAGCCCTTGCCGCGTCAACTTTTCGCCGCGTGGATTCAGGAAGAGCGTGCGCTCCTCCGCGTTGCGCCCACACAGCGCGGGCCGGCCCTTCTCAAGATACTCGGCCACGGCGCGGCAGGCTTCCGCATAGAGCGGCATGACCCGTTCTTTGTTGCCCTTACCGATGCAGCGCACGGTGCCTGCGCCCAAGTCGACATCGTCAACCGTCAGTCCTGCCACCTCGCTCACCCGCATGCCGGTGGCGTACAGGACTTCCAGCAGGGCCGTATCGCGAAGCGCCTTCGCCCCGTGGCCTTGAGCGGGCAGGGCCAGCAGCTTTTCGACCTCGGCCGGGGTCAGGGTGGTGGGCAGTTGCTTCTTGACCTTTGGCGAGTCCAGTTCCTCCGCGGGGTTCTCTTCGAGCACTCCGGTCCGAACCAGGAAGCCGCAAAAAGACTTCATGGCCGCGACCTTGCGCGCGACGGTGGCGGAAGCGTACTCGCGTTCCTTCAGCCACAGGATGTAGTTGATCAGGTGATCGCGGCTTAAGTCGCTCCAGTCGCCGTCCGACAGGCCGTCCTCTTTCGTGATGAACTCGTGGAACTGATTGAGGTCGTTCCGATAAGCCGCAACGGTGTTATCGGAACTGCCCTTCTCAGCCGCGAGATGGTTGAGGAACTCCTGGATCTTCGCGTCCATAAGCCGAGGTCTCCCTTGCAACCCGGGACATCGGGATGCTCGCTAAGTTGGTTGCGCGCAACCTATGCCGCGCATTCTAGCACAGACTTTGCATAAGCGGAAAACGGACCAGGACACAAAGACGCCGTGACGCCGAGAGCAAAAAAGCGTGCTCCCGGCGTGTCTCCGTGTCTTTGTGTTATGCGTCTTAGCGGTCGAAGTAGATGCTCTTGCCCGTGGCCGAGATGGGGATGCCCATGACGAAGTCGGCGTCGATCATGCCCAACTCGCGGGCGACCACGCCCGCGCGGTACATGATCCGGCTGTCGGCGTTAAGCAGGCCGGCCATTTTGGCGGCCGAGCCCAGCGCGATGCCCATGTCGAGGAGGCGGTACGCGCAGTTTGGCCCGCGGAACTCGCCTTCGACCGAATTGACCGGCAGCAGCTCGCAGATTTCTACGCCGCACGCGCCGCAGTTCAGCCCCGCGGTCGAAGCCTCTTTGATGCCGATGAGCAGGATCGAGTCGGAGGCGGCGACGTTCCGGCCGTCGCGGTCGAAGCTCTTCTTCCCCGTCCGCACGCCGAACTCGGCCATCTTCTGGGCCAGCATCTGCAGGTCGGGCCCCTCCACAATGGTCATGACGAGGCAGTCCTCGCCCTTGGTCTTCGGCGCGGTCCGTGCGGCCACCGCCATCAGCTCTGCAACGATGCGCAATTCTCCCATGATACCTCCTTATGTATTCGAGACTGATCTGAAATAGAACACTGATTGGACTGATCTGACTGATTACCACGATCTCTTGCCTGAAGAAGAGTGCAGATCAGTTCAAGCAGGCATCGGCGTCCTATTTCAGATCAGTTTAGTCGCCGATCGCGTAAAGCCACCCTTCTGCGGTGTTTACGTAGAGCCGGCCGGACACGAGCGCCGCGCCCGCAAAGCGCTCGCCGCCCTTGTCAAGTGTGACGCGCCAGCCGGGCTCGCTCCTTTCGCCGGGCCGCACGCCGATGCACTCGGCTGCCCCTCCGTTCGACGTGCCACAGACATATGCCCGGTCTTGCAGGTCCGTTGCGACGAGCTTCGGGCTTTTCTGACCCCAATGCAAGTTCGTCACAAGGCGGCCGTCGGCCGTAATCTGGACCACTCGCAGGTCGTCGTACTGGCTGCCGTAGATCAGCGTGCTTGTGCCAAGCGGACTGACTCCGCTGTCAAACGGCTGGTAGACCGTCGAAGTCTGGTACGTCCAATCCTGTTTCCCGGTGATGGTGGGCGCGCCGTGCACCAGGTCCCAGTTCAACACGCTGTGCGCCTCCCGCAGATAGCTCCGGCCGTCGCCTCCCGTCATATATTGCGCGTTGATGCCCGCCTTCCCCGCCGTGACGATCGCGCTGTAGTCCAACAGCTTGCCGGTTTCCGTGTCGATCGCGCTGTCCACCTCAAACAGCACTTTGCCGTTGGGGTGCAGGCGGGGCGCCGCATCACCCGAACCTGCCAGCCGCCCGCTGGTCCACTTGGACGTGCCATCTGGGTTGACTGCTTCGACCCGGTCGACCGCGCTGTAGTAGATCGTTCCGTCCGGCCCGACGATCGGGCCCGAGCTCGCCCGGCGTCTGCCCGCGCCCGGCGCACGCCACAGGTAGCCCCCGTCAAGCGTGTAGGCCGAGACGCCGCCCGGCTTATCGGTCACGTAGATCACGCCGAATCCGCCATTTGCGTCTGCCCCGCCGAGGGCAGGTGTGCCGGCGGGTGCGGCGGGCAGTTCAGACACCCAGCGCAGCGTGCCCTGCGGGTCGACGGAGTAGAGCGTGCCGGCGGTAGCGACGGCGTAAACATTGCCGGCCTTGTCGACGACGGGACTGCCGGTGAAGCCGCTCTCGTCCTTGAGGAACCAGCGGATGGTGGGCGAGGGCGCGACCGCCAGGCGAACGGCCGCGCTGCCGTACGCATCGCGCCGCTCCGAGCCCCAAAGATGACCGCCGGCTACAGGTAACTCGGGTGTGCTGAGGTTTGCGTTCGCGCTGCCATTTGCGATCGCACTACTCTGCCACGGCTTCCAGGCGAACGCGGCCAGCACCACGACAAACACTGCGGCCAGCACAGCCAGGATTCTCCGCCGGCGGCCCGTTTCCCGTCCCGGCACGAGCAGCGTCTCCTCGAGCCACGCCCCGACGCGCGCCGAACGCACCGGAGAGGGCGGACCGGCGCCCTAACTCTCCGAGACTCAGCCGGCGGCGCAGCCCTTCACCCACGAGGTTGAAGCCGAGAATCGCGACAAACACGACGCTGCCTGTGGCGATGGTGGCCCACGGCTTGAAGATCTGCCAGGCGGATGACAGCATTTGGCCCAACTCGGGCAGGCCCGAGATGGCCTGTTGCCTGAAGTCGGTCACCTCCACCCAGAATGCGCCGCCCAGGTAATACCCGAGGAAGCCGAGGCCCGCAATCGTCATCAGCGTTGCGCCGGCCTCGAACGCGAGGAGCATGCTGAGCATGGGCGTTACGTGGCGCAGGACATGGCGCACGACGTTCTCCGTGCCCGTCGCGCCCATGGAGCGGGCCGACTCGACGAACGGCTGCTGCTTGAGGCTGCGCGTTTGCTCGCTGACCACCCGTGCCGTGTCGGCCCAACCGGTCGCGCACAGGCCCAGCAGGAAGGCCGCCAGTCCTTTCTGGATGCCCACCGCGGTGATAACCGCAAGGGCGACGATGATGGTCGGAACCGCCAGCGCGCCGGAGATTAGCGCCTCCCACACGCGACCCTGGCGCCCGGTCGACCAGCCCGCAGCCATGCCGACGAGCGCGCCGATCAGCAGGCGGACGAGCGCGGCCACGGACAGCAGGATGACCGTCGGCCGCACGCCCCACATCAGGCGGCTGAGTTGGTCACGACCCTGGAGGTCTGATCCCAACGGGAATCCCGGAACGGTGAACGGTGGATAGGGCACGGGCACCCAAGTCCCATTCACCTGGACAGTGTTGTTCATTTCCAACGGATCGCGCGGGGCCAGGCCCGGCCCGAAAACCGCGAGCACAAACACGAGCAACAGCAGTGCGCTGCCGAGCACGAGCGGGGCGTTGCCGAGCAACGGACGGCTACGCGGCCTCATACGCGCCCTCTTCGGTCCGCTGGGTCGCCGCCCGCAGCCTTGGGTCGGCCCAGCGGGCAACGAGGCCGGCCGCGAGGTCGGCGAGCAGGAAGACGGCCGCGAGCAAGGTCAGGGTGGTCGCGAGCGCGGCCGGGTTTAGGAAGATTGCGTCTGGGAAGCCCCCCGAGCGGGGCGAAATCAGGACCAGCGCGAGCAGGCGGCCAAGCCCGGGCCAGGAGAAAATGTACTCGATGACGATTAGCTCGCCAACCATCAGGCGAAGCGCGGCAAAGACTGCAATCGCGACGGGCGCGACGATATTGCGCAGGGCGTGTTTGTGACGCACCGTGCGGAGCGACACGCCCACGCTGCGGGCAGTCGTGATGTGCTGCTGATCCATCTCAGAGGCGAGCAGCGACGCGGTCACCTGCGCCAGTTGCGCGGTCGGCCGGGCCGCGAGCACGGCTACGGGCAGGAGCAGGTGCAAATCCCACCCGAAGCCCTGCACAGGGAGGGCGATGCTGAACGGTCCGTAGATGAGGAAGAGCAGGACGCCCATGATCAGAAGACTGCCGACGTAGAAGCCGGGCATGGCCAGGCCGATCGTGGTCAGGGCGGTCAGCCAGGGTGCGACACGGGTTGGCTCGGTGCGAACAGCCCTGATCCCGAGCGCGACGCCCAAGAGCACGCTGATCGCCAAGGCAAGGGTGATCAGCCCGAAGCTGGCCGCGGCCGCGCCAAGGACCACCGTGCCGATGTCTGCCCCGGCCGGCGGCAGGGTTCCGAAATCAAGCCGGGCCAGGCCCTTGAGATACTCGAGGTACGCAGGCAGCAGAGGCGCGGGCTTGTCGTTCAGGGCAAACATCGGGTTGTTGGCGAGTTGAACCGGGCGCACAAGGTGCGCGTAGGCAAAGCCGGCGAAATTGACCAGCAGCAGCGCCAGAGGGATCGCGGCCAGCCTGCGGAGGATGTAGCGATTCACGTTATCGACTCAAAAGCCAGCATTCAGAGAAACCAGGTTTCTGCCAGAAACCTGGTTTCTTAAGCCTCGTCTCCCCGCAGCGCCTGCCACGCAGGGCTTGCTTCCCGCTCGTCCCACCATAAGGGCGCGTCGCCCCAGCGCCATTTGATGAAGTCGGCAGTGCGCTCGGGGCGCGGATCGGTCCCGGGCGGGCGCAGCCGGTTGGCCATGTTCGTGGCGAGTGGAAACTCCCCGTCGAGGGCAACTAACGCACGATACAGCGCCCGGGTGTCGTAGCGGACCGGCCGCAGCGTGACGCGCCAGCCGCCCTGGCGGCTCCAATCGAGCAAGGCATAATCGGCGCGGCCCGCCTCTTTTTCGCGGCCGCGGCCGTAGCTCGTCGTGCCCGGGCTGACCACCAGCGTCGCGCCGCCGGCGGCGCGCTTCACGCTCCGCTGGAAGACTGAATGGGTGTGGCCGCAGACGACGACGTCGGCGTCGGCCCCGCCGAGCAGTTGGCGCACCCGCTCGTCGGTCTGCACCCAAGGGGCGCGGTCTTCGCCTGGGCGCGGCAGCATGGGCAGGAACGGGTTGCCCGGCGCGCCGTGGACGATCAGCAAGTCCTCCAACCGCCCCGCGCTGAGCGCCACGTACTCCGGGAGGCTGCTGAGCCAGCGCAGCCGCTCGGGACCCAACCGCTCGCGCTCCCACTGCACGAGTTCGATCATCAGCGGCTCTTGCCAATGCTCGGGCCACAGCTCTGTGCCCCACAGCAGCACGTACAGCTCGGCGTTGCCGAGAATCGGCTGGCAAGGCAGCGCGGCCAGCAGGTCGACCACTTCGGGGCCCCATGGGAATTTGTAGACGAGGTCGCCGGAAATGACCAGTGCATCGGGCGCGTCGCTGCGCAGTGCGCCGAGCACCGCCTGCAGGCCGAACAGGTTGCCGTGAATGTCACCGAGAACTGCGATACGCATGATTAGAGGGCAAGCCGTCCTTGGCCGCTCTCCAGGCTGAGGAGGCGCAGCTTCAGATCGAGCCCGCCCGCATAGCCGTGCAGCGACCCGTCGGACCCGACGACCCGGTGGCAGGGGATGACAAGTGGGACGGGGTTCGCCCCGAGCGCTGCACCGACGGCCTGGTAGATGCCTGCGCCGCCCCCGCCAATTTGCTCTGCGATCCAGCGGTACGCCCGCGTTTCACCATAGCCGATGCGGGTGGCGGCCGACCAGACCGAGAGCGCAAACGAGGTGTTACCGCGCAGATCGACCGGCACCGTGAACTCGCGCAGTGCGCCAGTGAGATAGGCCGACACCTGGCGCGCGGCCTCGGCCAATTGCGGGTGATCGTTCGCCTGGGCCGAATTGGGGTAATACTTATACAGGTCGGCGAGCGTATTGGCCTCGGACGCACGCGGCAGGAATAGCCCGCGCAGCCCGCGCTCCGACGCGACCAGCCCAATCCAGCCCCAGCCTTCGACTTGAAAGACCTTGCTAACCAGTTCGTCGGCCACGGGAGACCCCCATGATCACGAGCATTACGGCGGCAGCTGCCAGGGAGAGCGTCCAGGCCAGGCGCACCCACGCTTGTGCGCCGAACGCCGGCGACAGCAGCCCGAGCCCCAGCAGCACCAGCCCGACCGGCAGGATCAGATTGAAGGCGAGGATCAAGCCCACCTGGCCCGGCGGCAGCGGCGGCTTCTTGTTCATCCGAAAGGCGAGCCAGCCGACCATCGCCATCGGGAAGATCACGCCCGCCAGGAGCAGCAGCGCGCCGCCCAACTTCTCCATCAGTCGAAGCTTCCGCGCTTGCGCGCGCGATAGATGCGCCAGGTCATCTTGAAGAAGAGCGCGCTGTCCTTCACGGGCCGGAAGTGGCTCTTTTTCTCGTTGTAGATGGTCTTGATCGGCACCCACCCCACGGTTAGCCCGGCAAAGTCGGCGCGCAGCAGCATTTCCACCTCGGCCTCGAAGCGGCTGCTGGTGGGGCGGACCTCCTGCATGGCTCGCCGGCTGAAGAGCCGGTAGCCGCTCTGGTTGTCGGGCACGGGCCGGCCCATGGCGAAGCGCAGGAAGAACGAGCCGATGCGGTTGCCGAAGCGACTCTTGGCCGGCATCTGGCTGTACTGGCGCTGGCCGATGATGATGTCGCCGTGCCCCGCTCGAAACGCTTCGATGAAGAGGGGGATCTCGTCCGGATCGTGCTGGCCGTCGGCGTCGAGCGTGATCGCGGCGTCCACGCCCCGTCCGATCGCATAATCGAAGCCGGTCAGGAGCGCCTTGCCCTTGCCCTGGTTGCGGCTATGTGCAACGACTTTCGCGCCGGCCAGCGCTGCAGCGCCGCCTGTGCCGTCCGTCGAGCCGTCGTCGACGACGACCACGGGTATGTGCCTGGCCGCGCACTTTACCACTTCGCCGATGAAGCGTGCTTCGTTGTATGCCGGGATGAGGGCGATGATCTCGCCGGTGCCGCTGCTGGTCATGAGCCTTCCTCGTCGAGAATCGGGAACCGATGGGGGCGCCCCTTGTGGGGCTTCTCAGTTTACCCCGCGACGGGGGAATGCGTCAAAGCGCGGAGTCAGGACTCGTCTCGAGCTGGGCCCGAGAATTGCGGAGCACCGCGGGGCATAAACGCCTCACAGACGCCCTATTAAGCGATTCGCGGACGGCGGCTCCGCTATTCTGTGCCTGGGTCAAAGGAACGAACATGTGAAGCTACTCAGCACAGGGACAGTCGCACGATAAGGACTGTCAGAAAGGGACCTTCCATGAATCCGGAGATGAGTACATCCTGCGTGGAAGATGTTCAACTGAGGTCTGAACCGCGCCCGCGACCCGTCGACGAAGCAGTGCCCCAACCAGATCCACGGCTCGCGCCAGTGCAAGCGATGGTGGGAGTCTCAGACCCTCGTGTCGGGCCGGTTGCGGCTCTGCTGAAGGTCATCCTGGTGCTGCTCGTCCTGGATTTCGGTGCAACGATCTATCTGATTCTTGCCCCGCGAGAAGCCACGCCCGTCGCCTCGGTCGCCGCTCAGGAACCTCTGCCGGAGGGATTGGCATCCGTGCAAGGCCGAACGGAGCTGTACGACAGGCTTGTGATCGCTCTAAATGCGCATGATGCGGAGGGGCTCTGGGCAATGATCGATCCATCGATCCGGCCCCAGTTGGAGGCGAAATGGGAACAGGCGTTGCCCACCATCTTTAGCCTGACGGGCCAGATTAAAGACGGAGCATACAGTCACTACGAGTATGGCGGGGAATCAATGGGGAAGCAAGTCTACCTCCTCTATTACTCGCTGCTGACCGACCGCGGTCCGGCGATGCTCTGCGTCACCGTAGCGAAGGCCGCCGATGCGCCTTATGCCCTGTGGGGCCTCAACGTGCAGATGGGCGACTGATGACAGGGCCTTTGAAAAGGAGCTCACCATGAAAACCCAATCGCTGTTTGCTCTGGTTATCGTCCTGGTCTGCCTGGCGGCGTGCGGGCCGTCCCCCGCCGAGGTCACAAAGGCAGCCACCCAGTCGGCTGCGGATGCGGCAGCGACCCGGACTGCCCGGGCGCCTACCGCTACGCCCACGTTCACACCGACCATGACGCTAACCGACGCGCCGACCGCCACGCCAACGCGGACGCCGACCAACACCCCTACCCGCACGCCGACCAACACCCCTACACGCACACCGACCATGACGCCGACGAACACCCCACACCCGCACGCCCACAGCGACGGTGACGCCGACCAACCCGCCCAAGCCAGCGACGCCTCCAAAGGCGGGGTCCGGGCTCAAGAAGGCGACCGCGGTCCCAGGAGTGGCCGCGTATGCGCCGACAATGAGTGACCTCCCGGCGGGTTTCGCGGCTTTGTCAGCCGCGCAGCTGCGCAAAATGGAGGAGGATCTGCCTGCCGGATCACGCGCGTTCGGCTTCACCCATGAGGCCAGCGGCGGGGTCGTCTTCGGCATGCTCATGCCGTACGAGACGAAGGCCGACCAGGCAGTCTTCGACACCGCCCTGCCCTACATGGTGCAAGTCGTCGCGGCTTCACTCGGCGCCCAGGGCGAGCCACAGAGCCTCGAAGGCATGGAAGATATCGGTGAGAGCCGTGTGGCCTCGACCTCAGTCAGCACGATGGGCGCGATTTCCTTGCGTTGGGACGTGGTTGGATTCCGCCGCGGGACCGTGGGGGCGCTGATCTTCGTGATGTACGAGGACGGCGAGCAGCCAGCCGCAGCGGTCGGAGACCTGGCTCGCGAGCTCGACGCGCGCATCAGGAAGGGCCAGGGACGCTGATGTTGCAAGCTTGCCGCTTCCGCCTGTCTACAGGCGGAAGCGGCGCCGGGATTGAAAGGCATCGAACCATGGACACCGAACAAGAACGGCAGCATCCGCAGGCACACCTGTTTACGCTGCGCGTCTGGGAAGAGGCTCTGGGCGAGGGCCAAGCCGAGTGGCGCGGCCGCGTACAGGAGATCGTGACGGGCGAAACCGGTTTCTTCCGCGACTGGCAGGGACTGGTCGCGACCGTGCAACGTCTCGTGAGCAGGCCGGCTGCCGCCCGTGAGGACGGGTTGGGCACTGCTCACGCAGAGGGAGAGGATTCGTGAGAAATCCATGGCAAAACCTGTTGCTTAGCGACTCGGGACATGGTAAAATAGCACCGCGGTCCACGAAGTCGGCGACCGCGGCAGCTGTGTTCCTTGTCCTCTGCGTCAAAGGTGGTGACCATGACCAGGCTGGACGTTCGGCTGCTAGGTGAGTTTGCCGTATTCAACGGCGGCGCTCCGCTCACATCCATCAACTCGCAACGCCTGCAGTGCCTTCTCGCCTATCTCCTGCTGCATCGCGACGCACCCGTCGCGCGGCAGCGACTCGCCTTCCTCTTCTGGCCCGATTCCACAGAGGCTCAGGCACGCTCCAACCTGCGCAACCTGCTCCATACCCTCGGTCAAGCCCTGCCGAACAACGGCGAGCATTTTATCGAGACGGACGGCCAGACGGTGCAGTGGACCACCGGCACGTCCTACACGCTCGACGTGGACACCTTGCTGTCATCGCTCGACAAGGCACAGACGGCCCAGGAGCTCCAGCATGCCCTGGACATCTATCGTGGTCCGCTCCTGCCCTCGTGCTACGACGATTGGATCGTGCCAGAGCGCGAGCGGCTCGAGCAGCAGGTTGCCGATACCGTACAACGGTTTATCGACCGGTGCGAGAAGCAAGGGGCCTACCGCGAAGCGATAGGCTTTGCCCAGCAGATCGTACGCCGTGATCCCCTGCGGGAGGACCTGTACCGTCAGATCATGCGCCTGTACGCGCTCAGCGGCGACCGGGCCGGCATCGCGCGCACTTACAAGGAGTGCCGTGAAGTCCTGCAAGCGCGAGCTGGACGTGGAGCCCAGCCGGCAAACCGTGCAGACGTACGAACAATGTAAGCAGCTGGAGACCTTTGCCGATCCGCCGGCTGCTCCTGCTCTACCTGCAGCCGCGCCAGCTTCACCGGCCCTTGCCACTGCGGCCGTCCCGCCTGCCGCGCCTGTTCGGGCGGCGCCCTCGCTGGCGCATCGCTGGCGAAAGCCCAAATAGCTCCGAGCCAGTATTCGTCCCACCAGCCCGTCACTGATGAGGTCGTTCGGCGCGCCGTCCTTTCCGATGCGCTGCAGCATCCGGCCACCGAAATTCCTCTCGCGCTTACCGGCATGTCCGGGCTTTTCCTCCTGTTTTATGTCCCGGCCCTGGCTGCTCTTCCCGCTGCCGTATCGGCTGCAGCATGGGCGCTCATGGCCGTGTCCGGGGTTGCCGCGGCCGGGTCGTTCATCTGGCAGTACGGGGTGAACTACGACAAGGCCTACGCAGAGAAGACGCGATTGCTCCAAGCGGAACAGCAAGGCGCCAGCCGGCACGACGAGCAAGCGGAATTCGACCGCCGCCGCGAAGCGCTCGATGCAGGGTTCAAGGAAACACGGGTGGCCGAGGGCCACTACACGCTGCGCGACCTGAACTTCGAGTATGAACAACTGAAGGCGGTCATTGCCCGGCACAAGGAAACCGACCCTCTTGCTCTCTCCTACCTGCCGGCGCTGGTCGATGAGACGTACCGCCAGGGGCTGAGCGTGCTTGAGGACGCCCTCGAGCTGGCGCGTGCCACCTCCTCGCCCAAGGATCAGCGGCTCGGCGCCGAGATCAAGGAACTTGAAGACAAGGTGGCCGGGGTATCCGGGAAGCCAGACGACGTGGGACGTGTGCGGCTGTGGCAGGAAACCCTGGCTGCCCTCCGGCATCGCCAGGAATTGATCGGCAAGGAGCGCCTCCGTCTGGACGAGCTGCTCCAGCATGCATCCAAGTGTGAGACAGCGCTGAACCAAACCCGTGTCGAGTTGGCTGCACTGAAGGCGGACAGCTGGACGGTGAGCGTGAATGCCGTGCTCGAGACGCTGCAGAAGACGATCGACCAGGCGAGAGCCGTGCAGGAAGAAATGCGCAAGCTGGGCTATTGAGCTCGGCGCAAGGGGGAGAAATGAGCACGCCGGCAAATACGTCGAGGACTGTGCCACTCGTTATCGAAGACGGCGCCAGCGTCGATATGGGCGAACCCGTCGCGCCCGGGACGCTGGGCCCCGAAGAGGCCAACTCACTGCAGGAGCAGGCGAGGGCCGTCGCCGCGGACCTCGAACAAGCCCGCGGCAGCAAAGAGCTGGGGCTGATCGATTCCGTGTCCAGCCTGGGCGCACAAGAGCAGCGCGAGGCTGGCACCGAGCTGGCATTGCTGCGCGGGCGGGTCGGCGACATGATGACGCGCGAGGGGGCGGGGTCGGATATTGCCCGGGACCTGGTGGACCTGCGCGTGACCCTGCTGCAGATCGACCCCAACGAGTTGAGCAAGCCGGGGTTCATCCGCAAGGTCTTCGGCTTCCTGCCGTTCGTCGGCCGCACCACCCCGCCGATCAAGGTGCTCGAGCGCATCTCCGCCCGCTATGGCACGGCCGCATCGCAGGTCCAAGTCATCGAGACCCGGCTGAACGAAGGGCCGCAGGCTGCTGGCGCGCGACAACATCGAGCTGCGCAAGCTGTACGAGGGGGTCGAGTCGCAGCAGGCGCCGATCGAGAAGAAGATATACCTGGGCGAGCTGCTGTTGCGGGAGCTGACCGCGCTGCTCGAGCGCACCGTGGACCCAATCAAGCAGGAGCGCATCCGCAACGTGCTGCACGACGTAGCCATGCGGGTGCAGGACCTGCGAACCATGCAGGCCGTCTACTCCCAGTTCTACGTGGGCATCGAGATGACGCGCCAGAACAACACACGGCTCGCCCAGTCGGTCGAGCGCACCGTGAGCATGGCCGGGAATGTCGTGGTGGTCGGGCTGGCTATCCAGGCGGCCCTGGCCCGGCAGAAGCGGGTGCTGGAGGCCACGCAGGCCACCCAGGAGTTCCTGGGCCAGATGTTGGCGGCCAACGCCGCCGCGATCAAGCAGCATACGGCCGAGATTGGGGACATCTATAACAACCCGGTCATCGCGATCGACAAGATCGCGGAGGCCCAGCGCGACCTGCTCGAGGCCATGGCCATGGTCGACAAGTACAAGGACGAGGGCATCCAGGCCGCACGGCAGAACATCGCAACCCTCGCGTGGATGTCGGAGGAGATGCAAGGCAAGCTCGCCGTGCTGCAAGCGCGGTCCGAGGCGGCAGGTGCGACTGCCGAAGCCTGACCGGGCAACGTTACGCAACGGTGCGCCTTCGGGCGAAGATCGTTCCGAAGGGATAGGAGCAGTTCGATGAGCGGAC
This sequence comes from uncultured Chloroflexia bacterium, assembly GCA_963810095.1. Taxonomy (GTDB): domain Bacteria; phylum Chloroflexota; class Anaerolineae; order CG2-30-64-16; family CG2-30-64-16; genus JALOOB01. The sequence goes on from CAWEMM010000006.1 coordinate 1,884,491, forward strand.
AGACCCATGCGTCGGCTGGCCTGACGCTGCAAACCAAGATTCTGCTCGCCTTGCTCGGTGCGTTTGCGCTGGTGGGGGTGGTGGTCCGGCTTGCGGTCGCACCGGGCGGCCCCACGTCCGCCGGCGTTCCCCCCCAGGCCGCGCCTGGCGGGCAGGCGGCTCTCAGCACCCTGCCGCCAACGGCGCTCCCATCACCCGCGTCTCCAGCCGGACCCGTAAAGATTTCAATCTTGACCACCAACACCAAGGCGCTGTGGCTCCGAGGCGTTACCGACGACTTCCATGCTACGGGTCCAACGACCGCTGCGGGGCGCCCCATCGAGGTTGAGGTCATCGAGGTAAGCGGGCCGGACGAATTCCAGCAGAGGCTGCTGGATGACGGGAAGAGCCAGCCAGTGCTCGTTAGCCCGGGGGATATGAGTTTCGTCGAGAAGGCGAATGAGATCCTAAAGGACCTGCACCGGACCCTGATCCCGACGAGTGACTGTCCGGCGGTTGCCCGGACTCCTACGGGCTTCGCGATGTGGCGGCCGATGGCTGAAGCACTGGGCTGGCCAAACAAGCCGATTGGTTGGAGGGATATCGTTGAGCTGTCGGCCGCCCCGGAAGGCTGGGCGAAGTACGGGCATCCGGAGTGGGGGAAATTCACGTTCGGCCACTCTCAGCCCCCTTATTCGACCTCGGCATACAACGTCCTCGCTTCGCTCGCCTATGCAGCCGCCCGCAAGACAGAGGGGTTGACGCCGGAGGACGTGAGGAGCGACGCCGTGGTCGATGCGTTCCGTAAGGTGGAGCAGGAAACTTACCATTACGGCCGCTCCACGAGCGGCCTGCTGAATCTGATGATCGACGGCGGGCAAAGCTATCTTCATGCGGCAACGACCAGCGAGACTGCGTTCGTGTACTCGATGGAGCACAGCAGCGATAAACTCGCACCTCCCTGGTCTTGGGCGTTCATCTTTCCGGCCGAAGGTACCTTCTGGTCTGACAATCCCACGTGCATCTCCAATGACGATTCGGTAACTGCCGAACAGCGAGAGGCCGCCAAGATTTATCGTGACTACCTGCTGGCGCCGGCCGCCCAAGACAAAGCCATCCAAATCGGCATCCGCCCTGCGGACCCCAAGACGCCGCTGCACTGCCCGATTTGCCTCCAAATGGGCACCGATCCCTCGGTTACGCCGGCGACGGTGCCGCCGCTGGCGGGCGTGAGCGGCGCGACGAACGAGGCGATCCTCGACGTCTTCAAGGCGACGAAGAAGAAGGCCACGGTCGCACTCCTGCTGGATACCTCGAGCAGCATGCAAGGCGTGGCTATCAAGAACGCGGTCGAAGGCGCCGCCGGCTTCATGGACAGGCTGCACCAAGACGACGAAATCGAGGCGTACATGTTCAGCGACGCCGTGACCCCTCTGCAGCCGTCAGGCCGGGCGGGCGACACCGTGGAAAAGCTGAAAGAAGTCGTCAAGATGCTTTACGCAGACGGGAGCACGGCGCTGTACGACGCAGTGTGCACCGGGGTGGAGCGGATCGACAAGCTGAGAGAGGATGATGAAGCCGCGGGCGAGTCCCGCCTGTACGCGGTCGTACTGCTGTCCGATGGCAGGAATACCGACAGCAAGCGGACAGAGAACGAAATGTTTGCCTGCCTGCCGAGCGGGGAGCATGTGGAGGAGGTCAAGGTGTACACGATCGCGTACGGCGACGATGCAGATAGGCAAATTCTTGATCGCATCGCCAAGCGCACGCATGGCAAGATGTTCGTCGGCACGCCCGACAACATCGGAGAGGTGTACAAGGATATCTCTGCCGAACAGTGATCTATCCAGCGGCAATCGCACTTCCTCAAACGCCGCTTAAGCGTCCGGGCAAACGCTTCGTAAGCGCCGTTAATGGTTATCTGGTCGCAGAAGAACGGGGTGGATCTGAAGCCCCCAGGCGAGGGCTGGCGGACTGAACCCCGCTCCGCAGGAGGCCAAGATGGAGACTGCGACCCGGTACGAACGAGGGAGCCAGGTTTCGATCGACGAGCTGCGACGCAGCTTTGTGGTGCGCGTGTATGGCTGGATGACGCTGGGACTCATCATCTCCGCTGTCGCCAGCCTGTATACCCTTGTCCAGCCCAACCTGCTGCGGGCGATTCTCGAAGACCAGCTGCTGTTCTGGGGCCTGCTAGTCGTCGAGATTGCGCTCGTGCTGGTGCTCAGCGCTCGGATCGGCAAGATGGGCGTGTGGACCGCCCGCATCGGTTTCCTGAGCTACGCCGCGTTAACCGGGATCACCCTGACGCCGGTATTCCTTGCCTACACGGCGGCCTCGGTCTTCCGGGTGTTCGTGATCTCCGCCGGACTGTTCGGCGTGACCTGTCTTTACGGCCACCTGACGCGCCGGAGCCTGGCTTCGGGGGGCAGCTACCTGTTCATGTTCCTCCTGGGCCTGATTCTGGCCTCGGCGGCAAACTTGATGCTAGGCGAGCGCATGGATCGACTGGCTCATCAGCCTGGTTGCGGTGGCCGTGTTCATGGGCCTGAGTGCCTTTGATGCGCAGGCGATCGGCAGCTGGGGGCGAGCCTTAACGAGCGTGGGGAACTGGTGCAGAAGGCAGCGATTCTCGGCGCACTGAACCTATACCTGGATTTCATCAACCTGTTTCTGCGCCTGCTGCAGTTGTTCGGCAGCTCGGACGACTGAGTCGTCGAGCCGGGCTACGGCGGGGCGGGGGGCCAGATGACAGTGGGTCCGCCGTCCCGCCAGGGGAGGAATGGGAAATGGAGAAGCGAAGACGGTATCAAATGGGCGTGGGCCACAAACAATGTGTCGCTCCCATCGCACGTCTTGCCTGGTTGTCATGGTGCATTTTTCACAGCTCACCAGCTGTTCAGCAGCCGCGCCAGCCGGCCCTCCCGGGCCGACGTCGCTGCCGCCCAACGCGATCGGCATCTCGATCGTCACCAACGACACGAAGGCCGACTGGCTGCGGGCAGTGACCGACACCTTCAACAAGTCGGCCGTGAAGACCTCGGCCGGGCACGACATCATCGTCGAAATCATCCAGGAAGCGTCGCCCGAGCCCACCGTCCAGAAGATCGTTGCCGGCGAGCTGCAGCCGACGATCTGGAGCCCGGCAGACATCAGCTGGGTCGACCAGGCCAACCAGCAGCTCAAGCAGCAAGGCAAATCATCGGTGGTCACCGAGTCATGCCCCCGCATCGTCTATGCCGCCACCGGATTCGCCATCTGGCGGCCGATGGCCGAGGCGCTGGGCTGGCCCGACAAGCAGGTCAGCTGGCAACAGCTCGCGGACCTGGCCGCGGACCCCGAGGGCTGGGGGCGGTACGGGCACCCACAGTGGGGGCAGTTCAAGTTCGGCCACACGCATCCGGAGCAGTCGTCGACCGGGTTTAACATCCTTGCCTCGCTGGCCTATGCCGCCGCAGGCAAGACCGCAGGGCTGACGCCGGAGGACGTGCGAAGCCAGGCGGTGGTCGAGGCCTTCCGGCGGTTGGAGAGGGACACCTATCACTACGGCACGTCGACGCGCAGCCTGCTGACGGTAATGGCCCTACGCGGGCCTTCCTACCTCCATGCCGCGGCCGCAAGTGAGACGTCGATGCTGGCGACGCAGAAGAACCAGAAGGACGTGCTGCGCTTCCCGCTGGCCTTCATCTTCCCGGCCGAGGGCGCGTTCTGGATGGACAACCCGGCCTGCGTGCTCGATGCGGGCTGGGTCAGCGCGGAGCAGCGCGAGGCGGCGCAGACCTACCGGGATTACCTGCTGGCGTTCGAGCAGCAGGACAAGGCCATCGAGATGGGTCTGCGGCCGGCGGCGGCCAACGTGCCGCTGCACGCGCCGATATCGCTCGATAACGGCACTGATCCGCGAGTGAGCTCGAAGACCATCCCGTCGCTCGCCAATCTCGACGCGGCGACGCATCAGGCTGTGATCGACGTCTTCAAGGAGACCAAGAAGAAAGCCACGGTTGTGCTGGTCCTCGACCACTCGGGGAGCATGGTGGGCGACAAACTCGCCAATGCGGTCGTCGCAACGCGCAACTTTATCGAGCGGCTCGCTCCTGACGATAGGGTCCATCTCTACTATTTCGACAGCGAGGTCGAGTATGCGGGGCCGAACGAAGGCCAGGATCGGGAAGCGGTTTTGAACGAACTGAGAATGGTAACGGCAGACAGCGCGACCGCGTTGAATGACGCGCTCTGCGCAGGCGTCTCGACTGCGGAAGCCGACCGGAAAGCCGACCGGGCGGCTGGGGTGCAGCGGCTGTACGGCGTTGTCCTGCTCAGCGATGGTCAGGAAAACAAAAGCAAGCAGTGGGACGTGTTTGCATGTCTGCCGACCGGCGAAGATGTGGAAGGGGTCAAGGTTTTTACGATCGCGTACGGTTCGGATGCCGATGCCAATCTGTTGAAGAAGATTGCGGAACAGACGAACGGCAAGACGTTCAAGGGCGATCCCGAGACCATCGACCAGGTGTACCTGGCGATTTCGGCCGAGCAGTAGGCAAGCGGCGGCGCCACGGAGGAGCGCGCTGAAGGAGGGTGGTATGGGTGAGACAATGTCGGCCAACAGCCTTCTGTTGATGTTGGTGGCAGCGCTGGTATACCCAACCGCACTGAAGGCGTTGCTCCCCCCTGAGCGGCGTGGGCAGGTGGCCCTCTGGAAGCTGTGGGCCGTTACTCTGGCGTTCGCGTGCGGTTCGTGGTTCCTCGCGCTCTTCTGGGCGCAAGAGCTCCATCCGGAGACAGTGAGCATGGCGGCGATCGCATGCCTCACGCTGGCACTGCCCATCGTTTACCGTTTGTGCTGCGCCACCGAACGCCCGACGCTCGGCTGGCTGCTACTGGCTCAGATCGGCGTGCTGGCCTACGCAGCGGGCTGTTGGGCCATCATGTCGTTGTCGGCGGCAGCGACAGACGCGACCGTCGAAAGCCAAACGCTCGGGTTGGCGTACCTGCTGCTCGCACCGACCCTGACCTGGGCGCTGCTTCCACTGCCGCAGGCGCCAAAGGCAGGCCTGTTCGTCGTCCTGAGCGCGCTGCTAGCCTATGCTGTCGCTTCTTGGGCAACCCTCGCGTTTTGGGGCATCTTCCCGCCGCTTCCCTCGCAACTCGAGCCGCTTCTAGGGGGTCTCGCCTGGTTGGTGGTCCTCGGGGTCCTCGCTTGGATCGCGGCACGGCTGCTAAGGACACCGCTGGGACCGGCCACGTCGCATGTCGTGTCGGGAGTCGCCACGGGCTTTCGCCGCTTGCCGGGCGCCGTGCTGCGCACCGTCACGAATGAGTGGTCCGACATACTAACTGAGTTCGGCCCACGTGGAAATCACCGGGAGGGGCTATCCGCTTGCCTGCCGTGCTCAGCGCCAATTGCCGGGCAATCCTGAGCGGCGCCTGGCGCTGGCTCGTCTCATTCGTCGGGGCAAGCGGGTTCGCCTTGGCGCTCGCCCGAGCGATGAGCGCGGAGCGCATGCAATCTTCGTCGCTGCACCGAAGTCGGGCGCGCACATGCTGGCCCGCAGTACCGCGCCATGGGCGTTGGATTCGTTGTCTTGGCGCTGGCAGCCTGGCATGCAATCCTGGTCACCGGCCGGGGCACCCGGCGGGGAGCTGTGTGGGCTCTGACCGTAGCGCCCAGATCGGCAGCCTTCGCGCTAGCTCGCGGGACGGCGCGATGGGCATCGGATTCGCTGCCATAGCTGTCGCAGCCTGGCACGCAATCCTGGCAATCGGCAGCGCCATCCAGCGCGGAGCGGTCTGGGCCCTCGTCGTGGCGCTCAAGGCCTCCGCGCATGCTGGCTCACGTCAGCGCGTGCCCTGGGCATTGGATTCGTCGTCTTGGGGCTGGCAGCCTGGCACGCGATCCTGGCGTTCGGACAGCGCGATCCGGCGGGCCGTTACCTGGTCCGTGACCGTCGCGCCTGCAAAGGTGGGCGCAGGCGCGGCCGCGGGAGCCAAGGCCGGTTGGCTGGCCTGCCGTGCGGTAGCGGGCATCGCCGGGAACAGCATGCGAAGGGCCGCGCTGAGTCTGCTGGGCGCAGCCCGGTGGCTGGTAGTTGTGCTTCCGCCCGCCGCGTACCGCGGATTGGTGCGCACGCTTGTGGCGACGGGGCACCGGCTGATGGCTGCGGGACGCGCGGCCTGGCTGGCTCTGGCGAGCGCCGGGCGAGCCGTGGCGCACGCTCTCGCTACGGCAGCGATCTGGATAGGCCGGGCGATCGCCTGGCCCGTGGTTGTTGCTGCGCCGGCAGTCGCTCGCGCTTGCCTATCTGGAGCTGGTGCCATCCAACACGGCCTGCGCAGGATCGCAAGTGTCGGCGCCCGAGGGTCAGTACGGCTGGTACGCGTTGGCCTTCCATCAGTTGCACGTGCTCTCGTCGCAGATGTTCGGGCAGCGGGGCGAGGATTCGTGACTCTGATGCTCCGTGTCGCGGTTCTCGTCGGGGCCGCCCGGTCCGCTGCTAGAGGGGTGATATGGGCCGGCGCGGTTGGGATTCCGGCCGCGGGTCCGCGCTCGTTGTGGGTATACGAGCGGTTGGGATTGGTTTGGCCGCGGGCGTATCGGGCGCCGCCCACGCTTGCCTTGCGCTGTTGAGGGGCATCGGAAGCGCGGTCGTCTGGGTGGTGGTCGCCGGCGTGCCAGCGGTCGGGCGCGGCACCGTTGCCGCCATGGCCGCGATCCTGGACGGGCCTGCTTGCCGTAATGCACTGGCTCACGCGCGCTGTTGTTGGCCTCGGGCGTGCGATCGTACTGGCACCCGGCCGGCTGGTTGCGGTAACGCTCGCTGTCGGGCGGGGCTTGGCGCGCGGAGTGCAGGCCCTCGTTCGCTCGGTGCTCCTGTTGGTGGCGGTGGTAGCGCGGGGTATCGCCCACGTCTTCACCCGTGTCATCCCTCGGTTCGCCCGGTGGTTTGCCGCACTGGTAGCGACTGCGCCATCGCGTCTCTCGGCCGGGCTCCGGTCCGGCTTATCCCACCAACCACACGTGCGCCCGCGAACGGTCCTGCTATGGGGCAGCGTCCTCTTCGTGGCCGCGGGCGCAGCCACCTGGTTAAGCCGGCCTGGAGGCGCTGAGACCGTTGCGGCGGTCCCGACGGCTACGCCTCTCCCGCCCAATGCAATCGGCATATCGATCGTCACCAACGACACGAAGGCGGATTGGCTGCGCTCGGTGACCGACGTGTTCAACAAGTCGGACTTCAGAACCTCGGCCGGGCATGACATCATTGTCGAAATCATCCAGGAGGCGTCGCCCGAACCGACCGTAGCGAAACTCGTGGCGGGCGAGTTGCAGCCGACCATCTGGAGCCCGGCGAATATCAGCTGGGTGGAGCTGGCCAACCAGCAGCTCGCGGCGCAAAACAAGCCGCTGCTCGTGCGCGAAGAGTGCCCGCGGGTGGTGCTTGCGGCGACGGGCTTTACGATGTGGCGGCCGATGGCGGAGGCGCTGGGCTGGCCAAGACAAGCCGGTCAGCTGGAAGCAGATCCTGGAGCTGGTCGCCGACCCGCAGGGCTGGACGAAATACGGGCACCGGAGTGGGGAGAGTTCAAGTTCGGCCACCCCCATCCGGGAGAATCCTCGACGGGATTCAACATGTTGGCTTCGCTGGCGTACGCGGCACTGGCAAAGACCGGAGGACTAACGCCGGTCGACCTGCAGAGCGAGGCGGTAGTAGAGGCTTTTCGCAAACTGGAGCAGAACACCTACCACTACGGCACGTCGACGCGGGGCCTCCTGACAGTGATGGCCCTGCGAGGACCTTCCTATCTGCACGCCGCGGCCGCAAGCGAGACGTCGATGCTTATGACGCAGCAGAATCAGAAGGACGTCCTACGTTTTCCACTGGCGTTTATCTTTCCCGAGGAGGGTGTCTTCTGGATGGACAACCCGGCGTGCGTGCTTGACGCGAGCTGGGTGAGCATGGAGCAACGGGAGGCGGCGCAGACATACCGGGAGTACCTGCTGGCATTCGAGCAGCAGGACAAGGCCATCGAGATGGGCTTGCGGCCCGCAGTCCCGGGGGTTCCGCTGCATGCCCCGATCACGCTGGAGAACGGGACCGACCCCCGCGTGACCGAGAAGACGGTGCAGCCGCTGGAGAACGTGAGCGCAACGACGCACGATGCGGTCGTGGAGTTGTTCAGGCAGACCAAGAAACCGGCATCGGTGGTCCTCGTTATCGACACCTCCAACAGCATGGCCGGCGAAAGGCTGAGGAACACGATCCTCGCCACCCGCAACTTCATAACCCGCCTCGCACCACAGGACAGGGTCCGCATGTACGCGTTCAACAATGAGGTGATGGAGGTGGGCCAGTACGGCGCAGCGGCGGAGGTGGGCCCCAAGCTATCGGAGGCTCTGGGCCGGGTGCGCCCGGGCGGCCAGACCGCCCTTAACGACGCGATCTGCACGGCAGTGCAGGCCGCAGAAGTCGCACGCGACGAGGATCGGGCCGCGGGCGAGAATCGCTTGTACGGGGTCGTCGTCCTATCGGATGGAGCGGAAAATCGGAGCAATCAGAAGGATGTTTTCGCGTGTTTGCCGACGGGCGAGGACGTCGAAGGCGTCAAGGTCTTTACGATCGCGTATGGTCCGGATGCCGATGCCGCGCTTTTGAAGACGATCGCGGAGCGCACCAACGGCAAGACATTCAAGGGTGCACCGGCAACCATCGACCAGGTTTATCTCTGGATCTCGGCGGAGCAGTAGCGCGGAAATTGGCGGCTCGCCCGAGCAAGGCGGTCGTCTTTCGAGTGAAGGTGTGAAGCGGCGGCAATGAAGAGTAAAGAGCAGAAACGGCGGGCTTCTCCGCGAGGAAAATGCACGGACGTACGGATCTTGGGAGGAGGAACATATGACTCGTCGTGTCTTCGCCACGCTGGTTGCATTGATCCTGGTGATCTCTCCGACCGGCGTCCGGGCCGGCGTGGAAGTGGGGCAAGTCCCTGAGCCCCCAGCTAGCCAAACACACCCAGCTGAGTCGGGATCTGCCACTGCGCCAAACGCCAAGGTTGCGGCCGTGCTGGCCACCGCGATCAAGGTGGTGGCGGGTTCTTATCACACGTGCGCGCTGACAGGCGCGGGCGGCGTCAAGTGCTGGGGTCAGAACGACAGGGGCCAATTAGGAGACAACTCGACGATCAATCGGTCCGCGCCGGTCGACGTGGTTGGCTTGCGACGGGTGTGACGGCCGTAGGCGCAGGCGGACTCACACGTGCGCCGTGACCACTGGAGGTGGCGTCAAGTGCTGGGGCCAGAACGACAGGGGTCAGTTGGGCGACGGCACGACGACGGACCGACCTACGCCCGCTGCTGTGAGCGGGCTGGGGAGCGCCGTGACGACCGTCGCCCTAGGCGAGGCCCATACCTGCGCGCTGACAAGCGCGGGCGGCGTTAGGTGCTGGGGCGACAACAGTTCCGGACAACTAGGCGACGGGACCTCGACCTCGCACACCATGCCCGTTGATGTGAGCGGATTGCAGAGCGGGGTGGTGGCCGTGGCCGCGGGCAGCGCCCACGCCTGTGCCGTGACGAACGGGGCGCGGCCAAATGCTGGGGCAATAACGACTCCTTTCAGCTGGGCGACGGTACAATGACGACTCGCACCACGCCGGTCGACGTGAGCGGGCTGGCGAGCGGCGTGGTGGCGGTGGCTGCAGGACATTACCACACCTCCGCGCTGACCGTCACGGGGCCAGTCAAATGCTGGGGCTACAATATCCACGGTCAGTTGGGCGACGGTACAACGACCCTGCGCTATACGCCCGTGGACGTGAGCGAACTGACCAACGGCGCCGCGCTGGTCGCAGGCTGGGATCACACCTGTGCGCTGACGAGCGGCGGCGCGGTCAAGTGCTGGGGGGACAACTCGTCAAATCAGCTGGGCGACGGCACGACGGCCAGCAGTTTGGTGCCGGTAGAGGTAAGCGGGCTGGCGAGCGGCGTGGTGGCGCTAGCGGCGGGCAGCGCCCACACCTGCGCGGTGATGAGCGGTGGCGCGCTCAAGTGCTGGGGTGCGAACCGCAGCGGCCAACTGGGCCGCGGCACGTGGAGTTGGAGTCCGGCCACGACGAGCTATGTGAGCGGGCTGGCTAGCGGCGCGACGGCGTTGGCTGTAGGTGCTGTCCACACGTGTGTGCTGACGAGTGGCGGCATAGCCGAGTGCTGGGGCAATAACTGGTCCGGCCAGTTGGGTGACGGCACGACCGCGTCGAAATACACGCCGGTGGGAGTGAGCGGGTTGACAAGCGGCGTGACGGCGCTGGCTGCCGGCTGGAGCCACACCTGTGCCGTAACGAGTGAGGGGCGCGGCCAAATGCTGGGGCGACAACCAATACGGGCAGTTGGGCGACGGCACGACAACGGTTAGTACCACGCCGGTTGGTGTGAGTGGGCTAGGGAGCGGCGTAGTGACGTTGGCTGCGGCCGAGAACAATACGTGTGCCGTGCTGGTTGGTGGCGCGGTCAAGTGCTGGGGCGCTAACTGGTACGGCCAGCTGGGCGACGGCACGAGGACGTCACACTACACCCCTGTCCCCGTGAGCGGGCTGGCGAGCGGAGTGGCGGCGCTGGATGCGGGCTGGGACCACACCTGTGCGCTGACCAGCGGGGGTGCCGTCAGGTGCTGGGGTCTAAACCACTTGGGCCAACTGGGCGACGGCACGACCACTCTTCCCATCACGCCGGTAGCCGTGGCGGGGCTTGCCGGCGTTGCCCGACTGAGCGCAGGCGGGAACCACTCCTGCGCTGTGACGAGCGGAGGCGCGGCGAAGTGCTGGGGCAATAACGGAGACGGCGAACTGGGCGACGGCACGACAACGAACCGCACCACGCCAACCGACGTGATCGGGCTTGCCAGTGGCGTCACGGCTTCGACCGCGGGGTTCAGGCATACGTGTGCGCTGACCAGCGCTGGCGACGTTAAATGCTGGGGCGATAACGACTCCGGCCAATTGGGCGACGGCACTAACGAGGCTCGCACGACACCCATGGATGTCGGCGGGCTTCCGACCGGCGTAGTCGCCGTCGACGCAGGTGGGGAGCATACGTGCGTCGTAACCAACGCGGGCGGTGTCAAATGCTGGGGCGACGGCTCTTATGGCCAGCTCGGCGTCAATCCGGGCTGGACGCCAGTGGACGTGGTGGGGTTCGGAGCGCCGCCTGCGGCGGTCCTGTATCTGCCGGTGGTCTTTCGCTGATCTGCTTCTACGATGAGTAAAGGTAAGTACCGCCTGCAACTGATCATAAGAAACATATCTGTTTACAAAATTGCGTTTACCGTGGTTTCCGGTTAACATGCTCTGGACGCGCGCTGTGCGGGCCGTTCTGGCCGGTACGCTCTGCAGGGGGGATGTTAATGGGGGACACCGAGCTGAACCAGGCGGTGAGCGATCAGCTTCAGCCGACCCGGCGCAAGATCATCCTGGCGCTCAAGCAGCGCGGGGGCATGACGGCTGCCGAGCTGGCGGAGCTGATGGGCATCACCAGCATGGGCGTACGCCGCCACCTGGCGATGCTCGAGCGCGATCACCTGGTGCGCTACGAGCTCGTGCAGCGGGGCAAAGGCCGGCCGTCCTACGTTTATGCGCTCAGCGACGAGGCGGAGCACCTGTTCCCCAAGAACTACGCCGCGCTGGCGAACGAATTGCTGGGCTACCTGGCCGCTAGCGAGGGCGACCAGGTGATCCGGTTGTTCGACCAGCGCGCACAGCGTCGCGTCCGCCAAGCCCAGGCGCGGCTGGACGGCAAGGGGCTGGGCGAGCGGGTGGCCGGGCTGGCGCAAATGCTCCATGACGAGGGGTACCTCGCCGAATGGGAGCAGGTCGACGCGGACACATACCTGCTCTCAGAGCACAACTGTGCCGTCCATGACGTCGCCCAGGAGTTCCGGGCGGCGTGCGGGTCCGAGCTGGCGTTTCTGCAGGCCGTCCTGCCCGATGCCGACGTGACGCGCGAGCGGCACATGATGGGCGGCGACCTGATGTGCGTGTACCGCATCCGGCGCAAGCCAAACCAGGTTCCTTCGGGCAAACCTGGTTTGGCTGCTAGCGGTACGCCATGTTTGTCGCCGCGCTGGCCGCCGACCTGTTTGTCGCCACTCGGATCGAGTCGGCGATTCGGGCAGCGGGCGCAGATGCGCGGATGGTGGACTCGGGCGAAGGGCTCTGGGATGCCATCGAGCGCTGGCCCGAGCTTGTGCTCATCGACCTAGCCACGCCTGGCTGGGAAGAGCCCGTCCGGCGGGCCAAGACTCTGCCCCAAACCCGCGCCATCCCCATCGTGGCCTTCGGCTCTCACATCGACACGCTCACGCTGCGTGCGGCCCGCCAGGCCGGCTGCGATCATGCTTGGGCGCGCTCTCGTTTCTTCGAAGAATTGCCCCGCCTGCTCAAGGATGCGTTGTACCCCCCGGTGCGGTACGTGAGCGGCTGGGACGAGCCCCCGCCGCCGGCGCTGCTGCACGGGATCGAGCAGTTCAATGCGGGCGAGTACTGGGAGTCTCACGAGACGCTCGAAGGGCTGTGGATTGCCGAGACGCGCGAGGTGCGCGATCTGTATCAGGGCATTCTCCAGGTGGGCGTCGCGTTCCATCACCTGAAGGGGCGCAACTTCCCCGGCGCGATCAAGTTGTTCCGCCGCGGCCTGCCCCGCTTGCGCAGCCTGCCCGAGGTGTGCCAGGGTGTACGTGTGGCCGAGCTGGCGCACGCGCGCCGCGCGCGTGCACGACCAAGCGCTCGACCTCGGGCCCGAGCGGCTGGCGGAACTTCCGCGGCCGTTCCCCCAAGTTGCGCTGCAACGCAACCCTCAATAATCTCCCGGACGCGAGGACGCGCGAGCATAAACGCTGTGGGAAATCTTTGTGCCCCTTCGTTTCTTTCGTCCTTTGTGTTATACTTTGGGCATAACGAACATTTGCACTGGTTATTATGGCAACTAGGAAACGCACGCGCAGCAGCCCGAAAAAGGGCAAGACCGGTCCGTCGCTGGGCCAGTTTCTGAGAGGTGAAATTGCCGGGAGCATCCTGGTGCTTCTGGCGATTCTCATCTTCTTGAGCTTGCTCTCCTCCAGCCGGGGCGACCTGACGCAAGCCGCGGTCGGTGGGCTCCAGATGCTCTTCGGCGTCGGCATGTGGCTGGTTCCGTTCCTGCTGGGCGGGTTTGGCGTGTGGTTGGCCTTGCGCGACGTGACTGAGGGTGAGCCCTGGTCCGCATGGCGGATCGTCGGCGCCTTCCTCCTGTTTCTCGCCTTCCTCGGATTTGCTCATCTCTTTGCCGGCCTCCCCGACGTCAGCCTGCCCCAGTTTGAGGGCCAGGGCGGCGGCATGGTCGGTTGGCTGCTGAGCGGCGCGCTCGTCGGCGGGCTCGGGCCGGTGGTCGCGGGCGTGCTGTTGTTGATGATCGTGGTCGTGGCGGTCATCGCGCTCTCGGGCCGTTCGCTGGCCGACGTAAGTGCCTGGCTGCAGGCTTTTTGGGGCAAGCTCCTGAACAAGCCGGGTTTTGCCGAGAAGCCGAGCCTGCCCGCGATGAATGGCCTGCCCGCAGGCTCGCGCAGCGCCCCACCCTTGCCGCTTGGCGAGCCGCGCGAGCCCAACCCGTTCGCGCGTCTCTGGCGGAAACTGGTGCCCGAGAAGAACGACGCGCTGCTGCCGCCGTGGGAGCCGCCGAAGAACAGCCCGGTGATCAACGGGAGCCGGACGACGCCCCCGGTTAAGGCGGGCGCGATAGCGGCCGTGGGCGCAGCACTCGCCGGCGCCAACGGTCGTGGGGGACCCGAGCCGGCTAACCGGGGCATGACCCCCGCGCAGGCCGGGCCGCCTCAGCCCCGGATCATCGGCGGGACGGGCCAGACCTACCGGCTGCCCGTGCTAAGTGACATCCTCGACGACGTCAGCGACAACGACATCCAGCAGGAAGACCTGCGGCGCCGCGTGCAGATCATCGAACAGACGCTGGCCGGCTTCGGTGTCCCGGTCAGCGTGGTGGAGGTGAACCAGGGCCCGGCCGTGACGCAGTTCGGCCTGCGTCCGGGGGTGATCGTGCGGAAGGACCGCAAGGGCGAAGAGAAGCACGTCAAGGTGCGCGTCTCGCAGATCCAGGCCCTCTCGAACGACCTGTCGCTGGCATTGGCCGCGTCGCCCATCCGCATCGAAGCGCCGGTGCCGGGCCGCGACTTCGTGGGCGTCGAAGTGCCGAACGTGCAGATCTCGCTCGTGTCGCTGCGCGGCGTGATGGAGTCGGAAGAGTGGCCGGCCACGAAGGGCGTGCTGAAGTTCGGGCTCGGCCGCGATGTATCGGGCCAGGCGTCGGTGGCCGACGTTTCGCGCATGCCGCACATGCTGATCGCCGGCGCCACCGGCTCGGGCAAATCTGTCTGCGTCAATGCGATCATCACGTCGCTCCTGCTCACACACACGCCCGACACCTTGCGTTTCCTGATGGTCGATCCTAAGCGGGTCGAGCTGACGGTCTACAACGGCATCCCGCACCTGATCGCGCCGGTCGTGGTCGACGTGGAGCGGGCGGTGCCCGTGCTGCAATGGGCGACCAAGGAAATGGAGCGGCGCTACAAGCTGTTCGCGAAGCTGGGCGCGCGCAACATCGAGGCTTATAACGAGAAGCTGCAGGCGCGCAACGAGCCGACGCTCCCCTACATCGTCATCATCATCGACGAGTTGGCCGACCTGATGCTCTCCGCACCGGAGGAGGTCGAGCGTTATATCTGTCGCATCGCGCAAATGGCCCGCGCAACCGGCATGCACCTGATCCTCGCCACACAGCGGCCGTCGGTCGACGTAGTAACGGGCCTGATCAAGGCGAACTTCCCGGCGCGCATCGCGTTCGCCGTGACGTCGCAGGTCGACAGCCGCGTCATCCTCGACACTCCGGGCGCGGAGCAGCTGCTGGGACGCGGCGACATGCTCTTCATGGCGCCCGACCAGTCCAAGCTGCAGCGCCTCCAGGGCTGCTTTGTCTCGGACCGCGAGACTGCGCGTCTGGTCAATTTCTGGCGTGGCATGCGCGCACTCAACGAGCCGAACGACCTGATGGAAGGTGAGAGCAGCCTGGTGAAAGGCAGCGACGGCGGCGCGAGCGGCGAGGGCGACATGGCCGGCGCGGGCGGGAACGCCGGCGGCGAGGAAGATGCGAACCAGCCGCCCTGGCTGCCAGGCCAGGAGACCCTCCAGCAGCCCCTGTGGAATGAGATGGCCGCGCTGGAGGGCGCCGCAGAGGGCAAAGATGACCTGTACCGGCAGGCCGTCGAAGAGGTGCGGAAGTCGGGCAAGGCGAGTATATCGCTGCTGCAGCGCCGCCTGCGCATCGGCTACTCCCGCGCCGCCCGCCTGATCGACGAGATGGAAGCAAACGGCGTCATCGGCCCCGAGCAGGGCGGCACCCGCGGCCGGGACGTCCTGCCCATCAAGTAGTTACGGACCACAAAGGCACGAAGACACCGTGTTCGAGACTTCGTGCCTTTGTGTCTTTGTGTTAAGGTTCTTCTCCACGAAATGAGATAGGCATGACGCGTCGCGTGATCCTGGCGCTGATCCTCGTCGTCTACTTCGCCCTGGGCACGCTGTTTGCGGTCCAGACGCCCCTTTGGCAGGCGCCCGACGAGCCCGCCCACTACAATTACGTCGCCTACGTGGCAGAGAAAGGCGCCTTTCCCGTCCTCCATCCCGGCGATTACCCGCACGACTACCTCGAGCAGATCAAGACGGCGAAGTTTCCGCCAGACATGCCTATCACTTCCATCCGGTACGAGTCGCACCAGCCGCCCGCGTATTACGTGCTCGCCGCGCTTGTGTATTCGCTGACAGGCGGCAGCGTGATCGCCTTGCGCCTGCTCTCGGTGTTGCTCGGGGCGGGGATCGTCCTGTTTGCGTATAGCATTGGGCGGCAAACGGTGCCTGGCGACGCACGAATCGGGCTTGCCGCCGCGTCGGTCGTCGCGTTTCTGCCCCAGCACCTGGCGACGGTCTCCCAGGTGGGGAATGACGTCCTGGCCGAGCTGCTGCTGGCGGCGGTGCTGTATATC
This sequence comes from uncultured Chloroflexia bacterium, assembly GCA_963810095.1. GTDB lineage: Bacteria > Chloroflexota > Anaerolineae > CG2-30-64-16 > CG2-30-64-16 > JALOOB01. The sequence continues at coordinate 1,900,537 of CAWEMM010000006.1, forward strand.
TCGGTCGGCATCCTCAGCGAACCGCGTTTCTCCGCGGACAAACCAGGTTTCGCGCCGGCGTCGCCGGCACCAGAGAAACCTGGTTTGTTGAGGCTTGCCGGGCTCGGCGTCCTGCTCGGGCTCATCCTCGTTACCAAGACGACGGCCTATATCGCAGTGCCGCTGGCGCTCGGCGTCGTCGTATGGCGTTGGGTGCAGGACAAGCCTCCGTTCCGGCGCGTCCTCATCGAAGCGCTCGCGGTGATATTGCCGGCTGCGGCGATCGCCCTGCCATGGTATGCGCGCGATATCTACGTGTACGGCTGGCCCGACTTCCTGGGCCTGATCCGCCACGAGCAGATCGTGGTCGGCCAGACGCGCACGGCGGACTTCGTTGCGCAGAACGGCTGGCCGGCGTATTGGCAGCGGACCGTCGAATGGACCTTCAAGAGCTTTGTCGGGGTGTTTGGCTGGATGGGCGTGTGGCTCGACAGCCGGGTGTACTATCTGATGGGCCTCTGGCTGGCCGCACCCCTTGTCGCATGGCTTGCGGCTCGGGTCACGCGCGCGCAGGATGAATCGGAAGAAGCGGCGACCGCCGGTCAACGGTCGATCTTCGCGTTCCTCGGCCTTGCGACGCTGCTGACCTTGGTGGCCTACGTTTACTACAATATCACATTTCTGCAGCATCAGGGCCGGTACCTCTTTGCCGCGCTCATCCCGGTCGCGGTCTTTCTAGCGTTCGGTTGGCGATCCGCGTTCGCGCCGGTTCCGGGCCGGGTGCTGTCCGTCGTCCTGGCCGGGTGGTCGGCGCTGCTGGCGGGTTGGGGCCTGATCACGCACCATGGCCTTCCCAAGTGGCCCATCGCCATCACACTGGTGTTTGCCCTGGGGATCTTCCTTGCCGGGCTGCTGCCCGAGCGAGCCCGGCGGTGGGCGTACGCGGCGCCCTTCGCGCTCCTGCCACTGGTGGCGCTCTACGCGCTGTTCGGCGCGATCGTTCCGGCGCTCGCCCTGCCCTAATCGGACTGGAACCGGCAAGGGTGATGGGCGCGATGACTGCACTCGGATTTTGTTCAGCCGGGTAGACCCCGCGGGAGGGAGACATGTGTGGCGGCTTGAATGCCATGAAGACACCCTCCGGATGGCAGGAGTTCCTCGCTTCGGCGGGCGCCGCGTTCCTCGTCCTCTTCCTGGTCGCCGGGTGCGCATACGGCTCGCCCCGACCCGTGCCGCCACCCTCCGCTGCCGCGGCTCAAGTCGTCGTGCCTACGGCCACGCAACGTGCCGGCTCGTCGTCCACTGATGCGGCCGCGCTGCTGCGGGGGGCCGCGGAGCGAAATACAGCTGTGCGAACTGCGCGCGGGCTAATCGCCCTGGAAATCCGTGGCGCGGGAAGTCTGCCGGCCGAGCCGCTGACGACTACGATCGAATTCGAGTACGCGAAGCCTAACATCCGCCTCACCGCGAAGCAGCGTCCTTCTGCACCGCACCAGGTGGAGATGATCCTTACGAACGAAGCCGCGTACGTGGGCGTCGAAGACCAGTGGCTGGCGACAACGCCGGGCACGCGCCCCACGGAGGTGAAGCTCCTGGGCTTCGATGCGCTTCCCGCGTTCCTGCAGGCTGCCGTCAAGCCCCGGCTGGTGGGGCCGCAGGAAGTCCGTGGCGTGCCTTGTACGATAATCGGGTTCGACCTGGCGCCCGACAAGCTGCAAGAGCTTGGGAACCTGGCAGCATTCAAGCGAGCGGCGCGCGACGGCGTCACCGTCGACGGGCTGGAAGCTGAGGTTGCGATCGGTGCGGACGACGGGCGCGCTCGACGGCTGTCGTTGGTAGTCCGGGGCCGCGAGAACGGGGGATCCAAGGCGGCTTTTGTCATGGCGGCGTCGGTCGATCTCTGGGACTTCGATGCACCCGACATCGCTGTCGCGCCGCCTGGTCAAGCCGACATTTTGGACCTCGACGGGCTGCTGGGCTTGACGCCGGCGCCCACTGCCCAATAGCATTAGGTGCGGGTATCATGGCGATGCGCGTGCGCCCGCCGGGTCCGTGCTCTGGCACATTCCCGGTGCCTTGCCGGCGGCACGATCCCCGCCGCATTGATCTTTAGAGACCGATTCGAGGGAGGACACGACTGTGGAAGCGAACCAATCTACACCGGCGACGGTGGAGGAGTACATTGCCGAGTTCCCGACGGACGTCCAGGCGATCCTGCTGAAATTGCGCGCGCTCGTGAAAGAGCACGCTCCGCAGGCAGAAGAGCGGATTTCCTACCGGATGCCAGGTTATTATCTGAACGGCCCTCTCGTTTACTTCGCCGCCTTCAAGCGCCACATCGGCCTGTTCCCCACTGCGGCCGATCTCGGGCCGCTGGAAGCCGAACTGGCCGGGTATAAGCGGTCCAAGGGCACGATTCAACTGCCCCTGGCTCAGCCCATGCCGTACGATCTGGTCGTCCGGATCGTCCAGTACCGGGTCGCGCAGAACCTGGAGAAGGGCAAGCAGGCGTAGGGCAGCCGGCCGACCGCAGCGGATCGGCACCTGGGACGAAGCGCAAGAAGAAAATGGCCGCGTCACGTGCCGGCACTTCCCAAGTGCCGGCACGTGACGCGAGTTGATTCTGCGAGGGGTTTAGGCCGGACCGCGCCTTCCTGCGGCAGTGCTTGACAGGCGGAGTGACGGGCGAGATAATACATCTGTTCTGTTTTGGTGTGTGGCGGCGGGCCGGACGAGGCGCGTGGCGGGCAGGAGACTTGGCGCGAGGCCGGACCTGCGCTAAACTCAAAGGGCGATGGAACATGGTGGCGAGGCGAAGGGATGATATCGGGACAGGTTGACGAGCGGCGGCTGCAGCGCCTCGAGCGACTGCGCAAACTGGGCGTTCGCAAAGGCGCTCAGCACCTCGCGCGCCCGCACGAGGCGACCCTTGAATCCGCGCCGCCGGACGACCCCTATCTCCCCGGCGCAGAGGTCCAGACCCCCTTTGGCCCCGCATGGGTGCGCGAAATGCGCTATCCGCTCGCCGACCACCCCGAGCTGGCGGAATGGTTGACCGTTTCGCCCGATGCACTCGCGGCGCTCGACCACACCGATTTGCTGCTCGACCTGACCCCGAAAGGCGCCGTCTTCATCGATACCGAGACGACGGGTCTTTCGCTTGGCGCGGGCACGTATACCTTCCTGATCGGTGTTGGCACCTATGAGCGGCCGGCAGTAACCGATGCGGAAGACACACGCCCTTCGGCTGCGTTTCACTCCGCTCAGGATGCCGGTGCTTTCGTCGTCCGGCAGTACTTCATGCGCCACCCGGGCGAGGAGCGCGCTCAGCTTCATCTGGTGGATGAGGCCATTAGCGGCGCGAGCGGCATCGTCTCGTTCAACGGGCGCGGCTTCGACATGCCCTTGGTGTATAACCGCTTTGTGCTGGCGTCTATGCCGCTGCCGCTTGTCGGCGCGCCCCATCTGGATCTGCTGCACCCCGCACGCCGGCTGTGGAAGATGCGCTGGGGTTCGTGCAGCCTGGGCAGCCTGGAGCACAACGTGCTTGGCCTGGCGCGGACCACGGAAGACGTGCCGGGCTATCTCATCCCGGACATTTATCGCCAGTACTACCTCACGGGCGTTACCACGGAAATGCTGGCGCGGGTGTTCTACCACAACCTGCAGGACGTGGTGTCGATGGCGCTGCTCGGTGCGCGCATGGCCCGCCATTTTACGCGGGAGAGCGTGGATATCGATCACGATGACCTCGACCCGCTGGAGTGTGTGAGCCTGGCGCGCTGCTACGACAGGCTTGGTTGGGTGGAAGCCAGCGTGCGGTGCTATCGCCGGGCCATCCGGCGCGCCGCGCTGGCAGAGAGCCAGGTGCTGGCATTGCGCGAGCTGAGCCTGCTGTACAAGCGGCTGGAGTGGCGCGAGCAGGCCGCCGAGCTCTGGGAAGAATGGATTAGCACCGTGCCGGGCGGCAGCCGCGCCTTGCCGGGGGAAGACCTGACGCCCTACGTGGAGTTGGCGAAGCATCACGAGTGGCACACGGGTAACCTGCCCGCAGCCCGGGGTTGGGCCGCGTGGGCCTTGCGGATTGCGGAAAGCTGGCCGCCCGGCTTCGTGCGTGACGATGTCGTGGCGCAATTGAGCCACCGCCTGGCGCGCATCGAGCGCAAGCTGGCCGGGCAAAGTGAAGGGGAAGAGACGGAAGCATGAACAACACCGATCTGTCGCTGGTGGTGTTGGCGGCCGGTATCGGCAGCCGGTACGGTGGGCTGAAGCAAATGGACCCGATGGGCCCGAGTGGCGAGATCATCATCGACTACTCGGTCTACGACGCGCTCCGTGCGGGCTTCAACAAAGTGGTTTTCGTCATATCGAAGGCTATCGAGGATGCCTTCCGCGAGCGGATCGGCCGGACCATCGAAAAGCAGGTCGACACAGCTTACGTGTTCCAACGGATCGACGACGTGCCCGCCGGGTTCGTCATGCCCGAAGGCCGCAAGAAGCCCTGGGGAACGGCGCACGCGACGTTGACGAGCCGCAGCGCTGTGAACAGTCCCTTCGCAGTGATTAACGCCGACGACTTCTACGGGCGCACGGCGTACCAGAGCGTGGGCGATTACCTGCGGGCCACCGCCGGTCAGAGCGGCATTCCGGATTACTGCATGGTCGGCTATCGCGTTGGCAACACGCTGACCGAGCACGGCACCGTCGCGCGGGCCGAGTGCCAGGTCGATGCCAACGGCTACCTGGTGGCCGCCATCGAGCGGACCAAGATCGCCCGTGCCGACCACGGCGCGCAATACACGGAGGACGGCGAGCACTGGACGCCGATGCCTTTCGAAGCGCCGGTGTCCATGAACTTCTGGGGGTTCACCCCCGCCGTGTATGACGAGCTGGCGGTCGAATTCCCCCGCTTCCTGGAGGCTAATCGAGCCAACATCGAGAAGGCCGAATTCTACATTCCCAATTTCGTGTCAGACCTGATTCGAACGGACCGGGCACGGGTCAAGGTGCTGCCGACGGCCGAGAAGTGGCACGGCGTGACGTACGCGGACGACAAGCCGCAGGTCAGGGCGGCGCTGCAGGGGCTGGTAGACGCGGGGCAGTACCCCGCGAAACTGTGGGGCTGAGATCGTTGGAACGCAAAGCCGCGCAGGGAGTTGAAGGTCGCGAAGCGCGCAGGCTGGGTACACGAAGAGAAGAGGCGAAATTTCGGCGCCGCGCGCGCTGCGTTCGTCGTCGCGCCTTCGTGTTCCAAAGGTTGTATAATGTCCTGTAGGAATCATTTCGGTTCGTCGCGGCGCGTTGCGGCGACCGTTTAGGAGGCGTGATGGCCAGCCAGGCCTTGTATCGTAAGTGGCGTTCGCAGGCGTTCGAGACGGTGATCGGGCAGGAGCACGTGACCCTGACCTTACGCAACGCGCTCGCGCGACGGCCGCATGTCGCACGCCTACCTGTTCACCGGACCCCGCGGCACGGGCAAGACCAGTACCGCCCGCATTCTGGCCAAGGCGCTCAACTGTCTGGAAGAAGACGCGGCGAAGCGGCCCTGCAACCACTGCGCCATCTGTGTGGCCATCACGGAGGGCCGGCTGCTTGACCTGATCGAGATCGATGCGGCCTCGAACCGCGGCATCGACGAGATGCGCGACCTGCGCGAGAAGATCGCGTTCCGGCCCAATGAGGCCCGCTACAAGGTCTACATCATCGACGAAGTCCACATGCTGACGAAGGAGGCGTTCAACGCGCTCCTGAAGACGTTGGAAGAGCCGCCGCCGCACGCGGTATTCGTCCTCGCAACAACCGAGCCGGACCGCGTGCCCGAGACGGTGCGTTCCCGCTGCCAGCGATTCGACTTCCGGCGGATCGGGACGACCGACATCGTCAAGCACCTGAACGACCTGGTGCAGCGCGAGGGCCGGCGGGCCGAGCCGGAAGCATTGGCCGCCATTGCCCGGCGCAGCACCGGAAGCATGCGGGACTCCATCTCCTTGCTCGACCAACTGCTGTCATACGGCGACGAGACCCTCACCCTGGCGCGCGTCGAGAACGTGCTCGGCCTGGTTAACCAGGCGACCATCGGCAAGTTGGTAGACCACATGGGCGGCGGAGACACGGCGCGGGGCCTGGCGTTGCTCAACGAGATGGTGGCCGAAGGCGTGGAGCTGGGACAGTTGGCCGACCAGGTGGTGGCGTACCTGCGTGCGCTGATGGTGGCGCGGGTGGCGGGGTCGACCGAGCCGTTGGATTTGCCGCAGGACGTGCGCGTCCAGATCGGGAAGCAGGCGGAGCGCATGAGCATGGCGCTGCTGCTGGGTGCGGTGAAGGAGTGGACCGAAGCGCGCGGCGCGCTGCGCGACCAGGTCCCGGGCGTTCCGCAGCTGCCCCTCGAGCTGGCGTTTTTGCGCTCGGCCGGCGCGGCCGTTGCGGCGCCCCCAGCGGTTCCTCCGCCCCACGCTCCCGGCCAGCCCGCGGTGTCGCCGGCGCCGGCTGAAGCTGGCCGGCCTGCCGCGGCAGGTCTCGACGCGGGGGGTGCCCGCGCCGGCGGGCGCGCCTGCAGCCGGCAGAGCGCTCACAGCCGGCAGAACCTGTACGGGCGAACGAACCGAAACGAGAAAGTGCGCCGTCCGCCCCTGCGAGCGCGGCGGCTTCGCCTACGGGCACCGCAGTATCGCCACGGTGTCGCCCACGGGCGCTGCAGTTTCGCCCACGGGCGCTGCAGTTTCGCCCGCCCAGGCCTCGAGCGACGACCTGCAGCAGCGGGTGAATGCGAATTGGGATCGCTGTCTTGCTCGGTCCAAGCAGCACGGCATTCAGCTGCAAGCGGCCCTGCGCGCAGTTAAGGAACTGGAAGTCGTCGGGCACGCGCTCGTGCTGCATTTTGGCGCGGGCCAGGTGTTCTCGCACGACGTCATCAGCAAGCCGGAGAACAAGGCGCGCGTGGAGGAGATTTGGCGCGAGGTGTTGGGTGAGCATCTGCAGGTGCGTT
>CAWEMM010000006.1:1912500-1915000 GCA_963810095.1 uncultured Chloroflexia bacterium
GCGGTTAGTCGCACGGAGTAGACCCGAAACCGGGTGAGCTACCCATGGCCAGGCTGAAGCGGGGGTAATGCCTCGTGGAGGGCCGAACTCACTAATATTGCAAAATTAGGGGATGAGCTGTGGGTAGGGGTGATATGCCAAACGAACCCGGAGATAGCTGGTTCTCCCCGAAATAGCTCTAGGGCTAGCGTCACGTGTTCAGTAACGGAGGTAGAGCACTGGATCGGCTAGGGGGCGTATAGCTTACCGAACCGAACCAAACTCCGAATGCCGTTACTCCAGAACGTGGCAGTCGGTCGGTGGGAGATGAGTTTCATCGACGAAAGGGAAACAGCCCAGATCATCAGCTAAGGTCCTTAAGTACAAGCTAAGTGGAAAAGGATGTGGGGTTACTGGGACAGCCAGGAGGTTGGCTTAGAAGCAGCCATCCTTTAAAGAGTGCGTAATAGCTCACTGGTCTAGTGATTCTGCGCCGAAAATATATCGGGGCTCAAGCTTGTCACCGAAGCTATGGATTCGACCCTTCGGGGTTGAGTGGTAGGGGAGCGTTCTGCAACGTAGAAGCCCGACCGTGAGGACGGGTGGAGTTCGCAGAAGTGAGAATGCCGGCATGAGTAGCGTAATGCATGTGAGAACCATGCACCCCGTAAGTCCAAGGTTTCCGACGGAAGGTTAATCCGCGTCGGGTTAGTCGGTCCTAAGTCCAGGCCGCAGGGCGTAAGCGATGGACAACAGGTCAATATTCCTGTACCACCTAAGCGGAGCGAGGGGGGGACGCAGGAGGGTAGGTCAGCCTCTTAGTGGATTGAGGTGCTAAGCCTGTAGGGAGATGAGAGCTCTAGGCAAATCCGGAGCTTGATCCTGAGGGGTGGGCGGCGGCCGTAAGGCCCACAAGTGACTGAGCCCATACTGTCAAGAAAAGCCTCTAAGCGTTGATGTTTGGGTGACCGTACCGCAAACCGACACAGGTGGACGGGTAGAGAATACCAAGGGGATCGGGAGAACCTTCGTTAAGGAATTAGGCAACATGACTCCGTAACTTCGGGATAAGGAGTGCCGCAGTAGGGTGAGGTATCTAACGGTGCCGAGCTCGAGACGGCCGCAGAGAAGTGGCCCTACCGACTGTTTACCAAAATCACAGGTCTCTGCTAACGCGTAAGCGGAAGTATAGGGGCTGACGCCTGCCCAGTGCCGGAAGGTTAAAGGGAGAGGTTAGCGCAAGCGAAGCTTTGAACTGAAGCCCCGGTGAACGGCGGCCGTAACTATAACGGTCCTAAGGTAGCGAAATTCCTTGTCGGGTAAGTTCCGACCCGCACGAATGGCGTAACGAGTGGGGCACTGTCTCGACGAAGGACCCGGTGAAATTGAAATAGGCGTGAAGATGCGTCTTACCCGCAGCAGGACAAAAAGACCCCGTGGAGCTTTACTGCAGCCTGGCATTGTGTTAGGGCTGAGTCTGTGTAGGATAGCTGGGAGACTGGGAAACTGGGGCGCTAGCCTCGGTGGAGTCGTCGTTGGAATACCAGCCTGATTCAGCTTTGACCCTAACCTGCGCCCCTAATCGGGGGTGGGGACAGTACCAGGTGGGCAGTTTGACTGGGGCGGTCGCCTCCTAAAAGGTAACGGAGGCGCCCAAAGGTTCCCTCAGGCTGAATGGAAACCAGCCGTAGAGTGTAAAGGCATAAGGGAGCTTGACTGCGAGACCTACAAGTCGAGCAGAGACGAAAGTCGGGCTTAGTGATCCTACGGCTCCGAGTGGAAGGGCCGTGGCTTAACGGACAAAAGCTACCCCGGGGATAACAGGCTGGTGGTGCCCAAGAGTTCACATCGACGGCACCGCTCGGCACCTCGATGTCGGCTCGTCGCATCCTGGGGGTGAAGTAACTCCCAAGGGTTGGGCTGTTCGCCCATTAAAGCGGTACGCGAGCTGGGTTCAGACCGTCGTGAGACAGGTCGGTCTCTATCCGCTGTGGGCGTAGGGGATTTGAGGGGAGCTGTTCCTAGTACGAGAGGACCGGAGTGGACCAACCGCTGGTGTGCCAGTTGTCCCGCCAGGGGCATCGCTGGGTAGCTAAGTTGGGCAGAGATAACCGCTGAAAGCATCTAAGTGGGAAACTCGCCCCAAGATGAGATCCCCCGTTTCGAACTAAGTGCGCTGGAAGACGACCAGCTTGATAGGCGGCGGGTGTACGCACAGCAATGTGTTGAGCCGAGCCGTACTAATGCACGAGAGGCTTAGTTCACGTGAGAAGGCAGGACTTGATAACTTCTATTCCGCTCAGTTGGTAAGGTGCCCGAACTGCGGTTCGGGTTGGCAGAAGGCAGCTGCGCTGCACTCTGCAGGCCCCAGCCACAGGGCACCGGTCGTGCGAACCGTCAGTTCAGCAGAACTGGGGTTCGCCTTGACAAGGTAGACAGAAGCTCTGGTGGTGACGATAGCGAAGGGGAAACACCCGGTCCCATCCCGAACCCGGCAGTTAAGCCCTTCTACGCCGATGGT
>CAWEMM010000006.1:1917500-1920167 GCA_963810095.1 uncultured Chloroflexia bacterium
TAACATCAAGTGTTGCCGTCTCACGTGAATTAAGCTACTAAGGGCATGCGGTGGATGCCTTGGCGCTAAGAGCCGATGAAGGGCGCGGATGGCTGCGATAAGCTCCGGGGAGTTGTCATCAAACGTCGAACCGGAGATACCCGAATGGGGGAACCCGGCCGAGCAATACTCGGTCACCACTGGTTGAACACATAGGCCAGTTGGAGGGCACGGGGGGAACTGAAACATCTAAGTACCCCCAGGAAGAGAGAAGGATTCCCAAAGTAGTGGCGAGCGAAATGGGAAGAGCCCAAACCCACTCTGTGTGATAGCCTGCAAGCGTTGCAGGGTGGGGGTTGACAGGCACGTCAGGGCAGGTTGCAGTCTGCTGACAGAGTTACAAACCTAACGGCTAGTCGAACACGTTGGAAAACGTGGGCATAGGGAGTGAAACCCTCGTAGGCGAAAGTTGTTAGGCTCTGGATGTGACCTTGAGTACCGCGGGGCACGCTAATCCTGCGGGAAGCAGGGAAGTCCACTTCCCAAGGCTAAATACTCTTGGCGACCGATAGTGAACAAGTACCGTGAGGGAAAGGTGAAAAGCACCCCGGTGAGGGGAGTTAAAAGAACCTGAAACCGCATGCCTACAAGCAGTCAGAGGGCAATGGCGTGATTCGTCACGTAAGGCCTGATGGCGTGCCTCTTGGAGAATGAGCCGGCGAGTTACTTTGTGTGGCGAGGTTAAGCCAGTGACAGGCGGAGCCGCAGCGAAAGCGAGTCTGAATAGGGCGGTTAGTCGCACGGAGTAGACCCGAAACCGGGTGAGCTACCCATGGCCAGGCTGAAGCGGGGGTAATGCCTCGTGGAGGGCCGAACTCACTAATATTGCAAAATTAGGGGATGAGCTGTGGGTAGGGGTGATATGCCAAACGAACCCGGAGATAGCTGGTTCTCCCCGAAATAGCTCTAGGGCTAGCGTCACGTGTTCAGTAACGGAGGTAGAGCACTGGATCGGCTAGGGGGCGTATAGCTTACCGAACCGAACCAAACTCCGAATGCCGTTACTCCAGAACGTGGCAGTCGGTCGGTGGGAGATGAGTTTCATCGACGAAAGGGAAACAGCCCAGATCATCAGCTAAGGTCCTTAAGTACAAGCTAAGTGGAAAAGGATGTGGGGTTACTGGGACAGCCAGGAGGTTGGCTTAGAAGCAGCCATCCTTTAAAGAGTGCGTAATAGCTCACTGGTCTAGTGATTCTGCGCCGAAAATATATCGGGGCTCAAGCTTGTCACCGAAGCTATGGATTCGACCCTTCGGGGTTGAGTGGTAGGGGAGCGTTCTGCAACGTAGAAGCCCGACCGTGAGGACGGGTGGAGTTCGCAGAAGTGAGAATGCCGGCATGAGTAGCGTAATGCATGTGAGAACCATGCACCCCGTAAGTCCAAGGTTTCCGACGGAAGGTTAATCCGCGTCGGGTTAGTCGGTCCTAAGTCCAGGCCGCAGGGCGTAAGCGATGGACAACAGGTCAATATTCCTGTACCACCTAAGCGGAGCGAGGGGGGGACGCAGGAGGGTAGGTCAGCCTCTTAGTGGATTGAGGTGCTAAGCCTGTAGGGAGATGAGAGCTCTAGGCAAATCCGGAGCTTGATCCTGAGGGGTGGGCGGCGGCCGTAAGGCCCACAAGTGACTGAGCCCATACTGTCAAGAAAAGCCTCTAAGCGTTGATGTTTGGGTGACCGTACCGCAAACCGACACAGGTGGACGGGTAGAGAATACCAAGGGGATCGGGAGAACCTTCGTTAAGGAATTAGGCAACATGACTCCGTAACTTCGGGATAAGGAGTGCCGCAGTAGGGTGAGGTATCTAACGGTGCCGAGCTCGAGACGGCCGCAGAGAAGTGGCCCTACCGACTGTTTACCAAAATCACAGGTCTCTGCTAACGCGTAAGCGGAAGTATAGGGGCTGACGCCTGCCCAGTGCCGGAAGGTTAAAGGGAGAGGTTAGCGCAAGCGAAGCTTTGAACTGAAGCCCCGGTGAACGGCGGCCGTAACTATAACGGTCCTAAGGTAGCGAAATTCCTTGTCGGGTAAGTTCCGACCCGCACGAATGGCGTAACGAGTGGGGCACTGTCTCGACGAAGGACCCGGTGAAATTGAAATAGGCGTGAAGATGCGTCTTACCCGCAGCAGGACAAAAAGACCCCGTGGAGCTTTACTGCAGCCTGGCATTGTGTTAGGGCTGAGTCTGTGTAGGATAGCTGGGAGACTGGGAAACTGGGGCGCTAGCCTCGGTGGAGTCGTCGTTGGAATACCAGCCTGATTCAGCTTTGACCCTAACCTGCGCCCCTAATCGGGGGTGGGGACAGTACCAGGTGGGCAGTTTGACTGGGGCGGTCGCCTCCTAAAAGGTAACGGAGGCGCCCAAAGGTTCCCTCAGGCTGAATGGAAACCAGCCGTAGAGTGTAAAGGCATAAGGGAGCTTGACTGCGAGACCTACAAGTCGAGCAGAGACGAAAGTCGGGCTTAGTGATCCTACGGCTCCGAGTGGAAGGGCCGTGGCTTAACGGACAAAAGCTACCCCGGGGATAACAGGCTGGTGGTGCCCAAGAGTTCACATCGACGGCACCGCTCGGCACCTCGATGTCGGCTCGTCGCATCCTGGGGGTGAAGTAACTCCCAAGGGTTGGGC
>CAWEMM010000007.1:0-658558 GCA_963810095.1 uncultured Chloroflexia bacterium
AGTACCGATAACGGGTTGGTTGAATCCCCGTAATCGGCGCAGGCTTTTTTTTGATCCAGAAGGCGACCGAAAGGCTAGGAGCCGTGAGGTCAGTTCCCGTGAGGGGTCTTAACGGAAGACCTCACGGGTAGCCATTTTTGACTACCCGTGAGGTCGAATATGGGCGAGCAGGGACTCGAACCCAGGACCTCACGGATGTGAACCGTGCGCTCTAACCAGCTGAGCTACTCACCCTGCCGGGTGAGACCTCACCCGACGGAACCGAGTATAGCATAGGGGCGTCATGTACGCAAACTCGAGGTCTATTTGTATAATGTGTCGCACTCTCGTTTGGTCTATCGCACTTATTCGGGATGAAAGGTTCGAGTCCACATGCGTCGCAACCTCTACATCGCAGCCTTCGTGGCCATCCTCTTAATTGCCTGTATCGGCGGCTTCATCGGGGGCCGCGTTCTGCTTTCCCGGCTGCAGGGCGATTTCTCAACGCAGGCGGATGCTACGGCTACGCCCGGAGTTGTCGCTCAAGCCAGGACGAGCACCGCAGCAGCACCGCAAGAACTCGGCACTGTCCCGGCTGCCGCGACCCAGGCGCCCCGGGCGACGTCCACCGTCCTGGTCGTGCCTGCCCCTGTCACAGACCAGCCCGCGGTGCTGACCCCGGAACCGACCTGGACCGCCGGCGTCGATTTGCCCACGTCCGAAGTACCTTTGCCGGTCGAAACGCCGTTCGTCGAAGGTACGCTCGGCCCCGAGCCAAGCGCAACGCCCATCCCCGCGTATCCGTTTGTGCTCGCCCGCCCGGTGCGCTATTCGAGCAACGATTGCCCCGGCGCCTATGCCCTTGGCGCAGTGACGGATCGAAGCGGCAACCCGCTGCCCGGCATCCGCCTCAAGCTGATTGACGAGTTCGGGAATGCTGCTACTGCGGTCACGAAGCCTGGACCGGGCGACACCGGCCGCTACGACTTCCCAATGGGCGGCCCGGGGCGCAAGTTCTACATGAGCGTCGTCGACGCATCCGACCGCCCCTTGAGCGCGGAGGTCGAAATCCTGCACGACCTCGCACCCCAGGAAGGCAAGACCTGCCGCTGGGTCGACTGGCGCCGCACGCAGTAATCGCACGCAGATTGGACTGATCCGACTGATCTACCTGATAAAGAAGGGCTCCCACGCCGGGGAGCCCTTCTTTTCTATCCGATACCGCCCTTGTCTGTTATCGCGCGGATCTGCTCAACCCCGAGAGCCCGGTCACGGGTTTGGATCGGTCCAGCAGCGCTTGCCTTCGAGCTTGTTCAGATAGATGCACAACTCGACGTAGGCCGCCCGCACGAAGAAGTCCGTCGGGCTTGGGCCGATAATGGACCAGTAGAACTGCTCGGTCTCCTTGGTCCAGTCCGGGTCAGGCATGTAGATCACCATCATCGGGCCCACCCACGACTGCCAGTTCTGCCGCGCCCATTCGTAGGCGCGCACCAGGTACTTGCCCTTCGTCGCTTCGTCGATCCCCGCGCCCGCGCCATGCCAGTAGTACGGTGAATCGGGCCGGTCGTCTGTCGTCCAACCGAATTCGAGGATGGCAAGCCGCTTGTCCTTGTCGCCGTACTTTTCCATGATCTTGCGCACGTCTTCGACGTGACGGAATGCAAAGAAGCGCTCGCCGCCGTATTTCGCCTTGTTAGCCGCTGCTTCGTCGGGGCTGACTTCCGGCGCAGCCGCAAAACCGGCCGCATGTGCGCCCAGCATGTCGAAATACCCGTCGCTGTTGCCCTTCATCGCCTGGTACATCTCGTCGTAGAAGCGGATGTCAGGCATTGCTTCGGCGGTGTCCGTGCCGGTCGGCGCCATGCCCGCGGTGATCACGGTGGCGTCGGGATCGATGTTTTTGATCGCGCTGTACGCCATTTTCAACATGCGGGCGTAGCCTGCGGGATCGGGCCGCTTCTTGCCCCACTCGCGCGCCAGGTTCGGCTCGTTCCAGATCTGGTAGGCCGCGATCCGTCCCTTGTACCGGCTGGCCACTGCCGCGACGAAGTCCGCGTAGTGCCCGGCGTTGTCCGGCGGGTCGCCGGCCCAGAAGGGCTTGTCCGGATCCTGGCTCAGGCGCACCATCAGCTTGAGGCCGTGCTTCTCCGCCTGCTCCACAATGCGGTCCGTCTTGGTCCAGTCGTATTCGCCCTTGCCCGCGCCCTCGATGTCCTGCCACGAGAAGAGCTGCTTCACCCACTGGAAGCCCGCGTTCTTGACGTAGCCCAGGTCGCGGTCAGCCACTTCCTCGCGCCACCATAGGAACGCCTGCACGCCCGACTCGGGCTCGGCACCCGTGCCGCCCGGCTGCGCGCCGGTCTTGGTGGCTGCGGGCGAAGGCGTGCCACCGGCGGGCGCTGCCGCAGCGGTCTCTGCGCGGTCGCGCTGGCCGCGGCCGTGGCGTTGGCGGCAGGCGGGCTCGGGGGTTCGGATGCGCTGGGCTGCACCGTGCCGGTCTGCCCAGACGTCGGGGCCGGCGTCGCCTCCACTGCCGCAACGTCGGGCCGCGGCGTCTTGGTAGGCGTCGGGGTGGCGGCAGATCGCTGCGCGGGGGCGCAGGATGCGAGCACAGGTCCAATGGCCAAGGCGGCAAGAATCAACAGCCACGGCCATAACTTGGAAAGCGATATGCGTCGAGAGGTCATCAGGTGCGGGTCTCCAACCTAGTCTCTAGCTCTGATGGGATAAGCACAAGCACACGAACCCGGTTTCTACCAGAAGCCGGGTCTGTGGCGTGCAGGAATTACTTCGGGATGCCCTTGAGCATGCCATAAGCGCTGCGTCCCAGGACGCGGAAGGCCGACTGCTCTCCATTGTTATAGTTCAAGTTCCATAGGAAGGCAACTCCGACCCAGCCCCAGTTCCGCATCAGCTCGTATGCGCGGACGATGTACTCGGCCTGCTGCTGCTCCGAGTTGTAGGTGGCGTACTCGTAACCTGGGAACGGGTTGCCGGTCGATGCCCAGCCGAATTCGGTCGGCCAGAGCCGCTTGCCGCCGTCGCCGTACTTCACCATGATGTTGCGATACTGTTCCAGCGTGTTGCGGAAATAGAATGATGGATCAGCGACGTGCGAGGGCCGCGAGTAGTTCCCGGCCTGCCAATCCTGGAAGCGAACGTCGGGCGGGTTGCCGAAACCGCTTGGGTGCACCCCGATTGCATCCGACACATTCTTCAGCCCCGCCCGGTACATCTGCTCCAGGTAGGTCGTGTCGCGAATCGCGGCCGGGGGGAGGGCGCCTGTGGGCGTCGGTGCGCCGCTGACGACAATCATGCTCGGGCACGCTGCCTTGATGGCCCGGTACGCGGCCCCAAGAAGGCGCACGTAGCGCGCCGCATCCAGCCGCTCGTTGCCCCACTCGTAGTGCAGGTTCTGCTCGTTCCACACCTCGATCGCCTTGACGCGGCCGCAGTACCGGCCTGCAAACTCGCCCACGAACGAAGCATAGGTGTTCGGATCGGCGGGCGGGCCTTCGACGGACATGTCGGGGTTGGCCCCGCGCGCCCACTGCGGCGCCTTCACGATGCTGGCCATGAGGCTGATGCCCGCGCCGCTGAATGCGTTCACCACGTCGTCGGGCCAGTTGCGTTGACCAGGGCCGCCGCCCTCGAAGTCCTTCCACTGCACTTGCCACTTCGCCCAGCGCATGCCAAGGTCAGCCGCGCCGCCGACCGACTCGCCGATGTTGCCCGGGTCGATCTGGATGCCATAGTCAAAGAACCCGGTCACCGCGGTCGAGCGCGGCGCCGCGGCAGGTTTCGCCGCGGCTTTGGGTGCGGCCTTGGGGGCCGCCACCTGGACAACCGGCAGCCCGGTCGCCGAGCCCGCCAGGTTGACGAACTGCGTGGCAACCCAGCCCTTCTTGCCGTTCACGCTGACCTGCAGCCAACTGCCGCCGGCGTTTTTGCCCACGGCCGTCAGCGTTTCGCCGGCTTTGGCCCGCCCCACGACGCCGTAACCGGTTCCGGGCCCACTGCGCAGGTTCACCAGGTCACCGGTTACCGTGGCTTTGACGCCGCCGTCCTGGAGGGTTGGCGCTGCCTGGACCACGGCTGCGGGCGACACGACGCCCAAGGCCAGCACGATGACCAGAAACAGGAATACCGACGAACGCGCAAGGGTGGAGTGTGATGCGATGCGGTGCGACATGTTCTCCTCGGTGAGTGCGCTCGGCCGGCCCGACCGGCCCAAGCGTAGTTTGGTTGGCAACTGGCCGGCTGCGGCCAGGTGATGTCGCTGTGAGACGAAACTAACGCATGACCGGATAACTCTCGATGTCCGCTTGGAGCGCCAGGAACTCGGCGGCCGCCCACGCCCGGGAGTCTGCCACGCAGCACAACTGCACCCAACGGCCATCTTCCGAGCGACCCATGACGGCGAACTCGTCGCCGCTCTGGGCCGTCGCCAATACGCCGTAGGTGGTTCCCGGGCCGGTGCGCAGGTTGAGTGGCCCCTGTGCGATGCGCGCTCGAGCCTGCAGGGCAGGCATGGCGGTGGGAGTCGCCTTTGACCGGGCCGCGCTGGGCGAACTGACCGCAGGCGGCGTCCCGGTGGGAGGCTTCGTTGCCGCTTTCGTAACCCGCTGCGTGGGGGAGAGCGTAATGGTGGGCACGCTGGTTGCGGTTGGCAATGAGGTAGGGGCGGTGCGGCCTGCCGTGGCCGTCGCAATTGCCGTGGGGGGCGGAGTCCAGTTCAATGCCGCCGGACGTGCGCCCCCGCCGGTCAGCGGGATGAAAACGCCTGCGAGCAGGGCGAACAAAAACGCAGCCAGCGAGAACACCAGTGTAGCCGAATGCTCCCGACTGCGCATTCACGAACCTCGGTACGGCTGAAAGGCAATGGATGACTGACGGATGGACGGGCCAGCGGCGGTAGATGAACGGACCAACGAGACGCCTGGCGGCGGCCGTTGATCCGTTCGTACCCGCTGGGGTGACTGCGGCCCTACTTAGGCATCGCTTGGAGAGCGCCGTAAGCTGCCCGGCCTTGAACACCGAAAGCCGCCAGCTCGGAACCCGGATTGGTCACATTGAAGTTGAGGTTCCAAAGGAAAGCCGGGCCCACCCAGCCCCAGCCCTTCATCATCTGGTAGGCGCGGACGAGGTACTGGGCCTGTTCCTCTTCGCTGATGTCGCGCGCATATTCATAGCCGCTGACCGGGCTGCCGGTCGAGGCCCAGCCGAACTCCGTCGGCCAGATGCGCTTGCCGCCATCACCGTTGGCGGCCATGACCCCCCGATACCGCTCCATCGTGTCGCGGAAGAAGAACGAGGGGTGATTCTTGAAGCTGGGCTCGGCCGGGTTCGAGTAGCCGAACTTGGCGTCGGGCGGATTGTTGTAGCCGCTGGGGTGCGCGCCCACCGCGTCGAAGCAACGCTTCGCGCCGGCCGCATACATCCGCTGCAGGTACACCAGGTCGTCGATGGCCGTCGAGCCGTCGTTCAGGCCGGTGGGCGTCAGCGCGCCGGAAACGACCGTAATGCCCGGGTCTGCCGCTTTGATGGCCGAGTACGCCCGGCACAGCATGTCGACGTACCGGTTCGGGTCGAGCGGCTCGTGCCCCCATTCGTACCACAGGTTTTGTTCGTTCCAGACCTCGATTGCCGACACGCGGCCCTTGAAATGTGACGCCAGCGCACCCACGAAGTCCGCGTACGCCTGGGGGTTGGCCGGCGGGCCTTCAACCGAGAAGTCGGAATTGCCGGCCCGCGCCCAGTTGGGCGCCTTGACCACGCTCAGCAGCACCTTGAGCCCTGCGCCGCTCAGGTCGTTCACGACATCATCCGGGAAGCTGCGCGCTCCGGGCGAACCCTCGAAGTCTTTCCAGACCAGCTGGAACTTGATCCAATTGAAGCCCATCGCCTTTGTCAGGGCGATCGCCTCAGCGCGGTTGCCGTACTGGTTGATCTGCACGCCGTAGCCGAAGGCGCCGGGGGCGGCGGGGTAGGACTTCGCCGGCGACGCGGCTGCGGGTGCGGCGGCTGCGGGTGCAGCGGCAACCGGAGCGGCGGTGGGCGGCGGTGCAACTTCGACGACGGCGACGCCCTCGGCGTTGCCGGTCACGGTCACGAGGTCGGCCGAAACCCAGCCGGGCTTGCCGTTCGCCTCCAACTGCCACCAGGTGCCGTCGTCGTTCTGGCCCGTGATCTTGTAGCTCTTGCCTGCGGCCAGCTGGCCGGCCTTCGCATAAGCCGTGGACGGGCCCGAGCGCATGTTAGCATTATTCTTCGCCGTCGCTTGGGCGAACTCAGGGGTCGGCGTCAGCGTCGGGCGTGGGGGTGAACTCGGGCGTGGGGGTGGCAGTTGGCGTGTACGTGGCAACCGCGACCGCCTGGTCGTTGCTGATCTTCGCCAGCACCTGCCCGCGATCCTTCAGCGCCGCCTCAACTGCGAGCGCACCGGGTTGGTTCGGTGCGGCCAGCGCCAGCGCCGATTCGCCTAAAGGGCGCACCTCGCTCACGGTCTGCCCGTTTGCGTCTTTCACCGTCCACTCGACGAGGAAGTTGCTCTTGATATCCTGCAGTTGGCCCTGCTGGAAGTTCCGCATGAGGGGCCACAGGTCGACATCCAGCCCGTCGCCGGGCAGGGTTTCGAGGGTCAGGCCCTGCACGTTGTACTTCTTGAGCGTCTCCAGCTTGTGGTTCATGCTGGCCGCGTTCTCGAGCCACACCGTGCGCGCGTTGCCTTGGTCGTCCTGGTAGCGATAGACATACGTGCCCAGGTTCGGATCGTACACGAGGCCGCTGGTGGGCCGGGTGGAGACGAGGGCGAGGTTGAGCGGCTTGCCGGGCTCCACGACCGTGGTGTCGGCAGCAATGCGCCCCATCAAGGGCTGAAGCGCGTCGTTGAACGTCTTGGGCAGCAGGTACGAGCCGGCAAGCTCCGTGCTCTGGCCGCCGAACAAAGCGCGCAGCTTTGACCGGTCGATATTGGCGACGGCATAACGCAGCAGCGCATCAAACTGGCCGCCCTGCACGTACGCCCGCGGGTCGACCGGGGCGGGCACCTTGACGGTGTCGGCGATGAGGCCGATGGCCTGCCAGTCGTACGCGCCCGTGTCGAACCGGTCGTCGGCGACCTGGGCAGCGGCTTCCACACGCACGCCGAGGGTCTTGCCCTGCGCGTGCAGCTTGTCGGCCAGCTCCTTGAGGAACTGCAGATACTCGCCTCGCAGGTTGCGGTCGAGCCCCCGATAGTCGAGGTCCACACCCTTGTAGAGGTTGCCGACGGCCAGGTTGACCAGGGCGTCGACGTGCGCCGACCGCTGCGCGGAGTCGACCAGCATGTTGTTGAAGAGATCGGTGCGCACGATCGGGCCGTCATAGTTGCGGATGACCGGGATCACCGCGAAGCTGCTGCCGAGCTGGTCAAACGTCGCGTCGAGCGACCCCGTCAGCGCGCCGTCGGTGCCAAGGCCCAGGCCAACCGGGTGCACCTCTGCGAGCACGCTGCGGCCGTCCGACGTCAGGTCTTTAGCCTGCTTGAGGTCCAGCGAAGCGAGCGCGGGCTGCGGGTTGGTCTGCATGACCATGACGGAGGCCGGGACTGCGGGCGAGTGGCTCTCGACGAGGTCGTCTTCGCCGATGATGTTGTGCGGCAGCCACTGCCAGTGCGGCGTGGCGCCCGTGGTTTCCCACGTGTACATGTCCAGCGTCTCGTACGGCTCGCTGTCGTTCGGGATCGGCACGACCCAGGTCGACGCGCTGGGGCTTGCCCGCGGAGGTCCAGCTCGTAGTAAGGGCTCTTAGGAACGAGCGTCTGGGGAATGGCCTTTGCGGCTGCGAGAAGGTCCTTCCCGGCACTGCCCTCGAGGAAATTGACCCGCGGCACGGAGGAAAGGCTGGCGCGGAACGGTTCGCTCACCGTGCCGGGCTCGAAAATGACCTGCGTGCCGTCCGGATCTTGAATCACGCCGCCCTGTTCGGTCACCTGCGTCGCACCCATGTCCTGGACGCGCTGCACGAGAGAGATTGGGGGCAAGAGCAGGGCCACGATGAGCAGCAGAACGATGAGTACGATGCTCACGATTCGGAGGCGTTTGTCGTCAAGCCAGCTCGATGCTTGAGGTTGCCTGGGATAGTCGCGTACTGCCATGGTTACGATGTGCTCCTAATTGTCGATCTTGTGTCGGCGAAGTCACCGACCCGGGCCGTGCCGCCGGTAGCCACGTTGAGCTGCCGGCCGTGCATCGCCAGTTACGTCTTCGTCCGCAAGAGCAGAGTCTTACCGGGCACGCGGATGGGCAGGCCGAGAGGCCGGTGCGCGCTCGTGACGCCGGTTGCGGTCGCGCTGGAGACGCGCAGCGACCGTCCGGTCCAAAGACTGTCACCCAGGGAACGGCCCGAAGAGGGTATGTGTTGACTCCATAAAGGGTAGAGCACCGGGTGCGGTGTACTCCCTACATCCAGCCGGCATGCCGTTCACCGATCCACCGGAGACTCACGCGGGACAGCGCCTCCCCCAGTGCCGGGTCATGTTATGCTGGCTTGAGACATAATGGGGCTTCTTGGAGCGGCGGTGCTTGGTGGTTAGATCACGCCCCGATGAAGCCGCGCCCCGGTGAGGTCTATCATCGGGGTGCTAACGGAGTAGCAGTGTAGCATAGGGTCCCGTCTTTGGCAAACAGAACGAGTCGGGAGCGACGGGCCAAGGCCGGCTCGGGGCCAGCCGACACCGTCGAGGGGTGGCCGCGGGCCTCCGCTTCCCGAAGAACGAACCGCCAGTTTAGCGTCGGACCGCGATCTCTGCTATAATACAGCACCATAATGCACATTCTCCACTCTTGCATCTCATGAAGCTATCTCGTTCCACTCCTGCTGCTGCCGCCGACGCGGTGAAGTCAGTTCTGCCCGGGGCGCAGGGCGACTGCACGGCCGTCAGATCGCGTTGATCGTCGCCGTGGTCCTCCTGGCCGTGGCCGGACTGGCGCTGCTGGGAACCTACTTCTACTCTGGGCCGGCAGACCGTCGCGGATACGGGTTGGGTCGACCCGCAGGCCGCAATCAAGCCTGGCGCGGTCGCCCCGGATATTGCGGTCCTCACGCTCGCCGGTGAGCCGGACGACCGCATCATTCGCGCCAGCCTCGATGCCGGCGAACGTGAAACCGCGAACGCGACGCTCGCCTACAGCGTCCTGCTTCCCGATACGATCCGCAGCGGCCAGTGGCTGATCCTGGCCAATGCGTACACGGCAGCCGACCCCGCGCGGGCCGGCGCTGCTGTCCAGGCCGCAGTCGACCTTGCGGCGCTGGGCCCGACGCTGGGCGACGTCGGCCCGCGGCGATATTTCGCTCCAGGCCGCACGCGGTGCTGCCGCGATCGACAAGGGCTGGCTCGCACCACTCCTCGTCGCGCAGGCCGAGAACATCGCCCGCTACAGCCCAACCCTGCTGCCGGCACAGCGGCGCGATCTGCTCAACCAGGTCGCCGTTGCATACGAACGGTTGGACCAACCCGACGCGGCGCGCGACGATTCGCGAGAATATCGCCACGTACGGCGCAGGCCCGGGGCTACCGGTCGACCGCTCGCAGCCTGTGCTGCCCAGCCTGCGCGGCGCGGTCGTTCTGCCCGAGCCCGTCATCACGGCCCTGAGCGCCCGCCAGCAGGCTGCCGCTACCATGGCCGCCCGCTGGCTCGCGGCCGACCCGGCGGAGCGCAAGGTGCTGGCAGGCCGCCTGGGCGATGCGTTAGCCGAGGAAGACGCGGCGCGCAAAGTCTTCTATGACGGGACGGCGACGGGCCTGTCGCTCGCCGACAGCCTGGCGCTGCTGCACGACCGCATCAACTGGCTGACGATCAAGCTCCGGGTGGCGCGCGGCGCTTACGGCACTTCGCTCGTGCCGGATTGGGAAACCCAGGCCGACGGGCTGACCGCCGAACTCTCCGCCGCCTACACCGAGCTTATTAACGGCTACGGGCGCCAGCTTGACACCCTGGACCCGGTCGAGGCGCTGACCGCCCGCGTCGAGCTGCTGCGCCAGGCGGTCCTGTGGGTTCGGCTGGGGCTGTTCCCCGACGTGGGTGCGGAAGAGGCGCTGGCGCGGCAATTGTCCGAAGCCTCCCGCGAGCTGTGGTTGCGCCAGGGCGGGGTGGGGCTGACAGTCGTGGACCAGTTGGAGCACGGCCTCCGCCTGTACATGCTGGCCGGGGCGCAGGCGCGCCAAGGCAGTTGAGACCCCGCGCTGCTCGACAACCCGGGATGAAATAGGACGCTGATTGAACGGATTCGACTGATTATCGCGATCCTTTCCCGGAGAACTCTGCCGATCAGTTCTATCTGTTGCATCTGGGTCCCCTTGGCGCTCCAACGTTCGTTCGCGCATCAACCCGCGCGTTCGTATGCCAATCGTCGGCCTTCCGTAGGCCAGGTTGTTTGACATTCCTCGGCGCGGGGCGTATACTCGGGCTGTTGATTCTGAACCCTGCGGTCGCCACGTGCTGGCGGCTTCGGAAGAAAGTAGGACATGGCGAACTTCGCTCAACCGGAGAACGAAACAACCTGAAGGCACCGTGGCGCTGCGCGCTGGGGTGCCTTTTCTGTCTCAAGCCTGTCGTATGACTTGTAGGGGCTGTCTACGGTCGTCTCCATCTTCTGCAGCAGCCCAAGACCTTCACTCAGGAGGGCAAACATGATGGATTCGGCGATGATCGCTAAGATCAGCAAAGCTCGCGAATACGCCTCGGAACCCGAGCGCATCACTTTCAACGACTTTACCGTTCTGTTCGAGGGCAAGCACCAGACCTATCGGGTGGGTTACCAGCAGGGTGCTTGGACGTGCGAGTGCGACTTCTTTGCTCAGCGGGGAGTGTGCAGCCACGTCATGGCGGTCGAAAAGGTGCTCAATCGGGCGGGCACAAGTCTTGCCCAGCCGGAGCCGGTGACGGCCTGAGCGTCGGGTTCTCCCTAAACTGCAAATCGGGCGGCCGGTTACCGGGCCGCCCGATTTTTGCGTTATAATAATGGGCACTACGTGCGTTCAAGTCGCAGGTCCCGAGGCCTGAGGCTCGAACGTAAAGCAGAAAGACGATTGCATGGCGTTCCTCCGCAAAAACTGGAAGCTGATTTTCGGCATCCTCGTCAGTGTCTTCTTTATTTGGTTTGCGGTGCGCAAGATGGAACTGGACAAGGTCGCGTTCTATTTGCGCACGGCCGATTATGTTTGGATCATCCCGGGCGTCATCGTGTATTTCCTGGCCGTGTTGGCTCGCACGTGGCGTTGGCACTACCTGCTCCGGCCGCTCAAGCCGGTCCCACTGATCCGCCTGTTTCCGATCACGTGCATCGGGTATTTCGGCAACAACGTCTACCCGGCACGGGCCGGCGAGGTGATCCGGGCGTTTGTGCTGCGCGGCACCGAGGGGATCGCCGTGAGCGCGTCGCTGGCCACGATCATCGTGGAACGGGTGTTTGACGGCCTCGTGATGCTGATCTTTGTGTTCTTCGCGCTGCCGTTCGTAGGTGTCGAGCACATCCCCGCGGTGTACCGGATTACCGTTATTGTGGCCAGCGTCGCGTTCTTCGGCGCACTCCTGGTCTTCCTCTGGATGGCGTGGGACCAGCCGCGTGCGACCCGGCTCTACCGCTTCTTCAGCCGGCTGCTGCCCGAGCGTTTTCATGCTCCGGCCGATGCGTTCTTTGACCGTTTCATGGGTGGGCTCTACTTTCTGCGCAGCGGCCGCGACGTGCTGATGGTGTTCGTCACCTCGGTCGTGATCTGGCTTCTGGAGACGGTCAAGTACTGGCTGGTCATGCAGGCGTTTGCGTTTACCGTCAGCTTCATCGGCCTGATGCTGATGAACGGGGTGGTGAACCTGACCACGACGCTGCCGTCGGCACCGGGCTACGTCGGAACCTTCGAGGTCGGCGCGCTGGTCTTGGAGGCGCTGGGCATCGACTATAGCCTTGCACTGGGGTATACTATCGTCTTGCACGCCGCGCTGTGGTTTCCGATCACGGCGTTGGGAGGTCTGGTTTATGTGGCGGCAGGGCGTGAAATGGCGGGACTTTGAGAGGAGGAATCTGGAAGCATGAAGAATATTGCCGTGATCGGCACAGGCTATGTGGGCCTGGTGACGGGCACATGTTTTGCCGACCTGGGCAACAAGGTCACCTGCATCGACATCGACGAACGCAAGATTCAGACGCTGCGCGAGGGCAAGACCCCGATCTACGAGCCGGGGCTGGAAGAGGTGATCCGCCGCAATGTTGCCGCGGGCAGGCTGTACTTCAGCACGTCTTACGAGGAAGGGCTGCAGGACGCGGAATTCGTCTTCATCGCCGTGGGTACGCCTTCGGGGGTAGACGGCGAGGCCGACCTGCAGTACGTGCGGATGGCCGCCGAGACAATCGCACACAAGATGGATCACCCGCTGGTGATCATCAACAAGAGCACTGTTCCGGTTGGCACCGGCGACTGGGTGTCCGACATCGTGCGCAAGCACCAGCCCGAGCCCATCCCCTTTGCCGTCGTCTCGTGTCCCGAGTTCCTGCGGGAAGGCTCTGCGCTGGCCGACTTCATGAGCCCCGATCGGGTGGTGCTCGGCTCGCTCGATCTGGACGCGGCAGAAAAGGTCGCCCAGCTGCACTTGTCGCTCCGCGCGCCCATCATGCTGACCGACCTGCGCACTGCCGAAATGATCAAGTACGCGTCGAATGCCTTCCTGGCCACCCGGATTTCCTTCATCAACGAGATCGCCAACATCTGCGAAAAGCTGGGCGCCGACGTCAAGGAAGTTGCCGCAGGCATGGGGTATGACAAGCGCATCGGCCGGGCCTTCCTGGATGCGGGCGTGGGCTACGGCGGGAGCTGCTTCCCGAAGGACGTCAAGGCACTCGAATACATGGGCCTGCTGCACGGCGCCCATCCTTCGCTCTTGCGGGCAGTCATGGAGATCAATCGCGATCAGCGCCGCCTGATGGTGCAGAAGCTGCGCGACATGCTGGGTGGGCTGGCGGGGAAGCGGATCGGGCTGCTGGGCCTCGCCTTCAAGCCCAACACCGACGACATGCGCGAGGCCCCGAGCATCGAGGTGGCGCACATGCTCAACCGCGAGGGGTGCGAGGTTCGGGGATATGACCCGGTCGCCATGGGGGTCGCCGAGCGCGCCATGCCCGACGTCATCATGTGCCACAACCCATATGAGATGGCCGAGGGGTGCGATGCACTCGTCGTCCTGACCGAATGGAACGAGTTCAAGCACCTGGATCTCACCCGGGTCCGCACGCTCATGCGCACCCCGGTCGTCATCGACGGCCGGAACGTCTACGAGCCCCGGACCATGTGGGAAGCCGGATTCCTGTACCGCGGGATCGGCCGCGGCTACAATAACTCCCGCAACGAAGAACAGTAACGAGACCTGCAACGGATTACACGGATTTTCGCGGATTGGCATCGATCAAGCGTGAAGAAACCTGGTTTCTCCAAGGAACCAGGTTTCTGTGAAAATCCCTGCAATTCGCAGCGGCCTCGTCTTTCCCCCCACTAGGAGAGCCTGTGACGAACCTTAATGGCATTCGCAAAACGGTGCTGGACAACGGCCTGACCGTGCTGCTGCGCGAGATGCACCATGCACCGGTCGCCAGCTTCTGGGTCTGGTACCGGGTGGGCAGCCGCAACGAGCGCGCTGGCACCACGGGCATTTCGCACTGGGTCGAGCACATGCTCTTCAAGGGCACGCCTAGCTTCCCCCAGGGCGAGTTCGACAAGGCTGTTTCGCGTGAAGGCGGCATGTTCAACGGCATGACCTGGATCGACTTCACGACGTACTTCGAGACGCTGCCAGCCGACCGCATCGACCTGGCGCTGCGCGTCGAGTCGGACCGCATGTCCAACGCCGTTTTCGACCCAGACGAAACTGAGCTCGAGCGGACCGTGATCATCTCGGAGCGGCAAGGCAACGAGAACAACCCGGGTTTCCTGCTGGGTGAGGCGTTGCAGGCAGCCGCGTTCCAGGCCCATTCGTATCATCATCCCGTGATTGGCTGGCAGTCCGATCTGGAGAGCATGACGCGCGATCAACTCTTCGACCACTACCGCACGTTCTATGCGCCGAACAACGCCGTGGTGGCGATTGCCGGGGATTTCGACAGCGAGGCCATGATGACCCGCATCCACGAGCTTTTCGGCGCCATTCCTTCCGGCCCCGCCCTCCCCGCATTCGCCGTGACCGAGCCGCGCCAGCGCGGAGAACGCCGCGGTAATCGTCGAGGGCCCTGGCACGACTGAGTATCTCGAGATAGGGTACCGCGCGCCGAGCGCGAACCACCCGGACTACCACGCGCTGGTGATCCTCGACACGATCCTGGGCGGCGCCAAGGGGATGTCGCTGTGGGGCGGGGGCACCAGCAACCGCAGCTCGCGCCTGTACAAGGCGTTAGTCGAGACCGAGCTGGCCTCGGACGCCGACTGCGCCATCAGCTCGACGATCGACCCGTACCTGTTCAGCTTCTCGTCAACCGTGCGGCAGGAGCGAACCCTGGCCGAGGTCGAGGCGGCCATGCTGGCGCAGGTGCAGAAGGTTGTCGACGAGCCGGTCAGCGAGGCTGAACTGCGGAAGGCGATCAAGCAGACCAAAGCGCAGTTTGCCTATTCGAGCGAGAGCGTCACGGATCAGGGCTATTGGCTGGGCTTCTCGGAAATCGTGTCCGATATCGACTGGTTCGAGCAATTCATGGACCGGATCGAAGGGGTCACAGTGGAGGACGTGCAGCGGGCTGCGCAGACCTACTTCAAGCCGTCGCAGCGCACGGTGGGCTGGTATGTGCCCCTAGGCAGTGCGATCGCGGACGACGACTCCGAGGGGGAAGATGGCATGGCCGAAGCGGAATTGCTGGTCGAAGGTGAGGGCCAATGAAACGCCTCAATACGCGCACACGGCCCGGCCTGGTTTTGCCGGGATGGGCGGCGGCGCCGCAGCCCTCGGCCAGGCAGTCGTCGCTGCCCGGTCCCGACGACACGCTGCGCCGGGTGCTGCCAAACGGCATCACCGTCCTCGCACGCGAGAACTGGGCTGCCCCCTCCGTAGTGGTGGAGGGCTACCTCGTCGTCGGTAACCTCGACGAGCCCGCCAACATGCCCGGCCTGGCGTCGTTCGTCGTTTCGATGCTGTCCCGCGGCACCGAGCACCGCACGTTTGCCGAGATCAACGAGATGATCGAGAGCGTGGGCGCGTCGGTGGGCTTCAGCTCCGACCGCCACATCACGAACTTCTCTTCCAAATCGCTGGCCGAGGACCTGGACCTGGTGCTCGAGGTGCTGGCCGACGAACTGCGCGCACCCGTGTTCCCTGCGCCCTATATCGAGCGGGTCCGCGGGCTCCGCTTCACCTCCTTGGCCGAGCGCGAAAACGACACCCGGCAGATGGCGGGGCGCACCTTCCGCGAGCTCATGTACGGTGACCATCCCCTGGGCCGCGACATGTTGGGGACCCGGGAGTCGCTGCACGCGATTCAGCGCGATGCGCTGGTCGAGTTCTACGGCAAGTTCTACCGGCCGCAAGACATGGTCGTGGTCGTGGTTGGAGCCGTGCCGGCCGAGGAAGCCGTGCGGAAGATCGAGGCGGCGTTTGGCGACTGGCACGACGCCCGGCCCGCGCGCGCCGCGCTCGCGTCCCTGACGCCCATCGAGGGGGTGCGCAAACGCCAGGTGGTGATGCCCGACAAGACGCAGTCCGACCTTGTGCTGGGCTGGCAGGGGATGCGCCGGCTGGACCCGGACTTCGATCCCGCCCGGCTGGCGAACACGGTGCTGGGCGTCTTCGGGATGATGGGCCGGCTGGGCGAGAACGTGCGCGAGAAGCAGGGGATGGCCTACTACGCCTACTCCCGCCTCAGTGGGGACCGGGAGCCGGGCACCTGGGTCACGGTTGCAGGCATTAACCCGGCGAACGTGCAGCGCGCGCAACAGGCCATGCTCGACGAGATCAAGCGGCTGCAGGATGAGCTGGTGCCCGAGGAGGAACTGGAGGACAGCAAGCGCTATCTTACCGGCTCGGTGCCGCTCCAGCTGGAGACGAACGACGGCGTGGCCAGCCTGCTGGCAGACATCGAGTGGCACCGGTTGGGGCTCGACTACCTGGAGCGCTACCCGACGATCATCAACAGCCTGACCGCCGAGCAGGTGCAGCGCGTCGCGCAGAAGTATTTCGATCTGGATGCGTACGTGATGGCGCTGGCCGGGCCGGCGACAGACTGACGAGGCTGCCACGAATTCTTCGAATTTGCACGAATTCGACGAATCTCGTACGAGCGCTCCGGTCGTGAAACCGGTGGAGATTCGTCCAATTCGTGGCAACCGATGTCGTTAGCTGTTGGAACTGACCTGGTTCAAGCCGCACGTATTGCCGGGGTGATCGAGCGCCACGGCGAGCGGTTCCTTCGTCGTGTGTTCACGCCGGACGAGTTGACCGCGTGCGAGGGGCGCGCCCGATTCGCTGGCGGCGCGCTGGGCGGCGAAGGAGGCGGTGGCGAAAGCGCTGGGCACGGGGATCGGGCCGGTCGCGTTTCGTGAGATCGAAGTCGTGCTCGACGAGTGCCGCTGTCCGCGCCTGCGGCTCCACGGCGCGGCGGCGACACTTGCGGCCGAGCGCGGGCTGACCCAATGGGCCGTCAGCCTCGCGCATGACGGCGGCTGGGCGCTGGCGTTCGTGGTCGCGATGTAGCGCGGGCGGCAAACACGGAAGAGAAACGCCAGACGGCTCATGTGAGCCGTCTGGCGTTTGCGCGTCAGCCTCTCGCGTTCGCTCTACTTCCAGTTCCAGCATCAGTCGCCGGACAATGCTGCGCAAAGGATCGCCATCTTCTCGGGGTCACCTCCTGTGTGGACGCCGACAACCTTCCCGGGAGGAAACACCCCTCGCCCCGCTTCAAACAGGACGATGCCGTACCCCGGGATCGTAATCGACATATCCATGCCCGTCGCGCTCGAAAGTCTGGTTTGGCTCGTTCCACTCTTCGGTGATGCTGAACTGGCCGGTCAGGACCACGTCAGACACGTCGGGCGCGGTGATGTAGTCGGTGCCCACCCCGTGCCAGCGCCACTCGACAAATTGGCCGTCCTTGTCGAAGAAATTCCATTCGTGGAAGTCGGCGATGGGGTTGTTGTACACTGGGAAGTTACAGTAGGGCAGTTCGAAGTGACCGTACCAGACGCCAGTGTTCTGGACGGGCGCGTTCGCCGAGACGGTGCCGGCCAGCAGCATCAGGGCCAGCACGAGTGGGATGACGTAGATCCGCTTCATCTGGTGCTCTCCTTTGCACTGAGTGGTGGAGGGAGAATTCGCACAGGTCAACCTGCTCTACTGTAGCAGACGCGCGTTTCCTGGCGTTTCGGCAGCGTTTTTCAGCGTCGCGAGCGACAGCTTGCCTCCCTGGCGGCCCGGGGGGAGGCCGAAGAGGTGGTGTCCAAGACGCTGGGCACGGGGATCGGGCTGGTCGCGTTTCGCAAGATCGAAGTTATGCTCGACGGCGGGCTGGCGCTGGCGTTCGGAGTGGCGACGTAGGGTGGGGAAGCACGCAGTCCCCCGGGCAAGCTTACGGTGTGGCGGGTGGCGTGAGCCTCACCGCCTTGGCGTACTCGATGCACGCCTTCAACTCAATGCGTGCGTTAGCGCGGGGATCGGTATCGTTTTTCGATTGCGCCCATTCTGTAGGCAAGTTCTTCGCCGCCCAGGAGAACATCCCCTCTAGGATCTTTGTCAGCTCCTGAAACTCCTCTGGCGGCATCGTCGCGATCAGCTTCTCGATCTTGCCCTGCCGCACTGTGAAGGTTGTATTGAAGTGAATTGGTTTCAGATCGATGTACGGGCTGCAGTCGCTGGTGTATTCGAGATCGCAGCGGATGGTGTTGCCGACCTCCGGATCGCAGTGGATTACAGGCAGCTTGCCGCCACCCGTTTTCCAGTATTCCGTGAAATACCATAGGGAGCCCTTGTCGGTGAAGTAGTTGGGACCCATCTGGTACTCGATTTTGTCCGCGAATAGACGTACCACGTCTTGCGAGGTCCCTCGCGCCCAGGCATCATTGAACTTATCGACAACTGCGCGCGGACCGTCAGCAGGCGGCGGTTGAGTCGCTGGTCGCACAGGAGTGCTCGGGGGGAGGGGTGTAGGCGTTGGCGGTGGCGAGGGCCGCTGGGTCGAGGTGGCGGGAGGCGCGGCGCGTGGCGCGGGCGGGGCGCAGGCCGTCGCCGAGAGGACGAGGGCGACGAAACTCAGCATGATGAATGAGACCGGTCGTTTCACTCAATACCTCCCTTTGACGCGGCGGCTGTGCCACCCTCCATCGAGGGGTGGGGGACACACGCGCCACTTTCCACGTGCAAATATTGGTGACACTCGTCCGCTGTCAGTGAACGCGATGTACGCTGCTCGGCCAGGGCCACCAGGTCATCTAGCCGTAGCAAGAACACGCGGACCGCGTCGCCCGAGGTTGCCAAGTAGACGCCATTGGGGCTGAAGGTTACGCCGGTCACAGGTGCGGGCAGCGCCGCAAGTGTGTACCGGGCGCGGCCCGTCTTGACGTCCCAGAGCTCGACTGCACCATCCTCGCCCGCCGTCACAAGCGTCCCGCCGTCCGGGCTGAACGTGACGGCATTGACACCGGAGGCGTGACCCCGGAGCGTGTGTAGGGGACTGGGTGTCGCCGGCGCGCCATCGTCTCCAATCCAGCCGGCCTCCCAGACGCGTACGGTTCCATCCGCGCTTGCCGTTGCCATGAACGTGCCGTCCGGGCTGAAGGCCACGTCCAGCACGCGCTCGCGTTGGCCGGGCAGGCTAACCGGAGGCACTTCACCGGTAGGATCGACGATAACAGTCGTTCCATCGCTCAGCCCGAGCGCTAACCGAGTCGCGTTGGGGCTCCACGCCAGGGCAAGAGGCGCCACTCCGAACGGCAGATCCTTCAGCGTGCTCAGCACGACAGCTGGCGCGGCTTGCCGCTTGACATCCCAGACCCGAAGCGCGGTGCCCGACGCGACGGCTAGCCGGTCGCCGGCGTCGTCGAAGGCCAGGTCCGCGACTGCCTCAGATCCCGCGACTGACACCTGTGCAGCGAGCCCCGAGCTATCCTGCTCGGAGGACCTACCGCCGGGCACTTCCCATAGGAGGACCGTACCGTCCAGGCTGCCAGTTGCCAATCGGTTGCTTGCGGGGTCGAATGCAACGCGGTTCACAGTGTTCTGGTGGCCGGGGACGTTGTAGCGCGGCAGCCACATCCCGTCCTCGCGTCCCCCAAGTCGATCGCCGAACTGAGGAACTTGCCATGCTGCGAAAGCGCCGGCCTCGCCAACGCCTGCCGCAAGCGAACGAGCCATCGGGGCTGAAGGCCGACATCGCTGCTTCCCCGGCCCGTGCCGAGCGTCACCATCTCGCGGCTTCCCTGGAGATCCCACATCTTAGCGTGCCCGTTTTCTTGCTGTATCAGGAGCCGCGCGGCATCGGCGGAGAAGCTAATCCGCCAAGCACCGGAGTCCGTTGCCAGTGCTGCCAGTTGCTGCCCTGTCTCGATGTCCCACAACCGCGTGGTCGCGGCAGCGGAAACCGCCAGTCGCAGGCCATCCGGACTGCACGCGACGGATGCCGGTCGTGAATCGGCAACATCGATCGTGCGGAGGTGTTGGCCGCTGGTGGCATCCCAAAGGCGAACGGCGCGGCCTGACCCGACGACGAAGCGATCCGGCCCGCCGCAGAAGGCGATGGCCCAGGGCTCGCCCTGGTGGCCGATCACATACAGAACGCGCGACCCTGCGACAGGATCCCAGAGATAGACACCGCCGTCAAACACATCGGCAAGAATGCGACTCCCATCCCGGCTGATGTCGACATGGCGCGGGTCGGCGCTCGGGCGGACGAGAGGCGCCAGTTCGTGGCCCGTCGCGGTGTCCCACGTCCTGGCGGCGCCGTCGGCGCCCGCGCTGACCAGGCGTGATCCGTCGCCGGCGAAGCGGAGGGCCGTGACGCCGCCTTTGTGTCCCGGCAACACCCGCTGGCTCACCCCAGTAGAGGCATCGCGGAGCGTTATATGCCCCGCTGCATCTGCGACAGCCAGGAGCCTGTCATCGGGGCTCAGGTCGAAGACCTGCGTGCCTCCGTCGATGGCATAACGAGGCTGAGCTCCTTCCTGCCCAGCCTTCCTTAGTTGGGGCAGGCTCCAGACCGAAATGCGGCCCGCGGCGGTGCCTGTCGCGGCCAGCAGGCCGTCGGCGTTTAGGGCCGTCGTCCCGCTCATCTCGATCGAGGCGTCGAGCGGTGATGCCTGGATAGCACGGTGGAGGGCCGCCTCGGCCTCGGCCGGCACGGCAATGCCGCTCGCACGTGCCGTTTGGACCGCCTCGAGTGCCAGGAGGATCGCGCGCTGGTGATCGACGGTCAGGTTGGCGTCTGCGGACGCCGCCAACTCGCGCGCCAGGGCCAATGCCTCGCCGGCCTGAGCTGCCTTGGCTGCCTGCCCGGCCTGCCGCCACATGACCATTGCGAGCGCGGTCGTCACGAGGACAACCGCGAGTGCAGCCGCCAGCAACCACGCTCTTCGCCGCAACTCGCGGTTATTTCTCTGCTGCTCCTCTGCGCGCGCGCGCTCGGCCGCCGCCCACTGCCGAGCAGCGTCTACTTCGCGCTTCTGCTGCGCCTCGCGCTCTGCAACTATCCGGTCGGCTTCGGCCTGTGACGCGATGATGAAATCCCGTTCGATGGGGTTGATCTCCGATGGGTGGCCCTTGGCCCAATCCTCCGCCTGCGCCAGGCGTATCCCGCGATACAGGTCTGCAGCGTTCCGCTGCGAAGTCTCCCAGGCCCCCGCTGCTTCTGTAAGCCTGCGATGCAGGCGGAGGCCTTCCCGGTCTTCAGCAAGCCACTGCCGCAGCACGGGCCACTCACGGATCAGCGCCTCGTGGGCCATTTCCACCTGGTCATTGCCGAGGTCCCCGGCGTCCGGCTCGCTCGTGCTAGGCTGCCAACTGCCGATTTGGCCGGCGCCAACCGTGATGAGCCGGGCCGCGGCGAGGGTCTGCAGCACAGATTCGACTATCGCGGCGCCGTCTGAATCGCGTAGCAGCTCGGCCCGGGCCACCCGGCGTCGGGTTTCCTGCATGCCGTCGCCGAGGGCCGTGAGTCGAAGGAAGATGCGCCGGGCTGCCGCTTGCTCGTCGCCGTCCAACTGGCCGTAGACGGCGTCGGCGGTGCGGGCAATTGCGCCCTGGACACCACCTGTCGTCGCGTAGCCTTCCAAGGTTAACATTCGCCCCGACCGGACGCGCCACGTTTCGAGCAGGGCGTGCGACAGTAACGGCAGCGCACCGGGTTCGCTGCCCGCGTCTCGTACGAGCAGGTCGACCAGGCCGGGTTCAGCTTCCCACCTACCAAGCTCGAGCGGCCCCTCGATGCAGCGCCGCAGTTCGGAGGGACTCATCCCGCCGATGTACTGCTGGCAGGTCTCCAGCGTGCGTCGCAGGTCAGCGTATGCGGCGCAGTGGCCATAGAAGTCAGCCCGCAGAGCAATCACAAGCCGGAGTCTTCCGTCGGGGGGCTCGTGACCGCCTGACACGGCGTAGAGCAGGGCGGCGATGAACGCCGCCCGTTCCTCCTCGCACTGGCAGAGCGTAAACACCTCCTCGAATTGATCGACTACCAGGAGCAGATGCTCATGCGGGGCGTTAGCCTCGGCTGCCTGGCGTGCAAGGAAGAATTGTAGGCTGCGCGGATCAGCAGCCAGGTCATCAGAAAGGATGGCGGCCGGCATAACCGAGCCGGGCCCGGTGAGGGCGAGAGCGAGTGCATTCAGGGGATGAGCCGTGGGAGTGAAGATATGGTAAACCCAGCCTGTCGTGTCACGCGACACGACGCCTCGCCGCAGGGATAGCTCCCCACCGGCAACGGCGGGCACAAGGCCGGCGCGCACAAGGGACGACTTCCCACAGCCGGAGGCGCCGACGACGATCAGGAGATCGCTGCGTCGCAGGTGATCTATCAAGCGGGCCGTCAGCGCTTCGCGGCCGAAGAACAGGGGCGCGTCGTCGACCTCAAAGGATTCGAGACCCTTGAAGGGCGGCGGACCGGGACTGGCCAGGGGCTGGAACCGGCGCGGCTGGCTCCCGTAAGGGCAGTGCGATGACTTGTGCCTGGGATAGTACGCGCATGCCGTCGCCGCGAACCAACTGCTCGTATAGCTTTTGGGTGGATTCAGCCGGCGCCACGCTGAGGCCATTGCGAAGATCGTCCACACACCGCTGGTAGACGGCTGCCACCCGGGATGCGTCGCCCCGTGCAGCGTGTGCCAGCATCAGTGCGCAGTATGCGCTCTCGGGCGAATGCCCCAACGCGATCCAGCGCTCGCCCCAATCAAGCACATCGTCCCAACAGCCCGCGCCCGCCTGGCGTTCGAGCCAGAGGCGCATCTTGCTCTCGAAAGCGGCTTCGATCCTCTCGCGCTCGAGCACGATCCAGTCATCGTAGAACCCGGGCAGGAGGTCACCGGCGTAGAGGAGCAGCGCAGTGACCAGGGCGTCCTGCGGCGCGTTCGCCGCCACTCGATCGGCGACAACCGCTGCATCGAGCCAGTAGCGGGCAGTTGCGTCGAAGGCGACCGCGATCTCATCAATGGCCAGGTAATCGCGGCCCGAGGTGGGGTCCAGACCCAGGGTCTTGCGGATGCGCCAGAGGGCGTGGCGCAGGGCATTACGCGCGCTGGCCTCATCTGCATCGGGCGCGAGCATGCCGGCGAGCTGTTCACGACGATGGCTGACGCCCGGGTTAAGGACGAGGTACGCGAGGAGCGACTGCGCGGGGCGCGAGGGCAGGCGAAGGGTTTCGCCATTCCGGCGAAGGTCAAATTGCCCGAGCAGACGGATCTCGAGCATGCGGCCTCCTGCAACCAAACGAACCGGCCGAGGATTGTCCGCGATGCGATTATGCGATGTAGATGGATTCTAGCACTTCTTCGGGCCAAGATCAATACGATATCGCGACGCTGATTAACGCTCGCCGCACGGTGAGCAACGGTTGGGTGCTACAGGGATGGTCAGGAGGTGAAACATGAAGCTTCGCAGACTCTCGTTCCTAATTGCGGCCGTCATGATTGTGACCCTCACGCTGGCCGGCTCGGCGTCTGCGGACCCGCCGAAGGAGGACTTTTACTTCAGGTGGGGACCAGCGGACTACGATTTGTGGACCAGCGTGGGCGGTGAGGACTTCTGCCCCGTGCAGACTGGCAATGCATGGCACTCGGAGTGTGGAGTCTGGCCCTGGTACGTCGTCGGTTCGACGAATCCGATGATCAGCGGAATCTACATCTGGCGAGTGCAGACCTTGAACGGGTTCTATGACCCCGAATGGGGGTTCTGGCCTCAGCCCCAGATGCGTGGTACATGGACCATTCAGTCGGAGAACACTGCCGACTATTGGGAAGGCACATACGAGGTCGTGGACAACTGGCAGGGAGAATATAACCACACCATCTCGAAGATGGTTGGGCACGGTCACGGCGCCTTCGCTGGTTGGCTGCTCAAGGGAGACTACTACTTCGATGAGGTAGAGTCAGGATCGTCTCCGTACGGCGACTTCTGGCCCGCGGTCTCGGGTGTACTGATCCACACGGGCAAGGCGGAGTAGACAATACAGGTAGGGGCTTGCACAGGTTGCGGAGGTGCGGCCGTGGAGACGAAACTGCCCGTACTGGTCATCCTCGGGCTCATTGTTCGAGGCAGGACGTGCTTAAGAAGCGAGAGACGTGGGGGACCGATCACACGGCCGAACTGATGGACAAGCTGGTTGCGGAGATGAAGAGCAGCAAGTAGCGCGAGCGGGCGGATGGGGACGCGAAGGCGCGAAGTGCATGCTTCGCGCCTTCGGCGTTCAGCGCACCGCCGTCGCGATATTCGCGGCGGTCGGCACGACGAGCAGGCCGTCGCGGGTATATCGCCCCACTTCGCCTGCGATTTCCGCGCTGATCTCTGCCTGCAGCGCCGTCTGCGAGTCCCCATCCAGCTGCTGATACGGTGGGGATCACCGCGGCCGCGCTGCGAATCGTCAGCCTCACGAACTGGGCCGGATCCGGGAAACGGGCCTCTTGCGTCACCTGTTCCACTTCGACGCGACGAAAGCCCGCACCCTGCAGGACCTCGCGCAGCGCAGTCGGATCGCCGAAGGCATAAGGCGTCGCGATGCTGGCCGTCGGGAGTCCCGTGTGATGGGAGATCGCGTCGAAGAGGTGCTCGAAGAACGCATTTTGCGCGAGCGGCTGCCACACCTCCACCACCGCCCGGCCGCCCGAACGCAGCACCCGGTGCATCTCGGCCGCGGCTCTCGGTTTATCCTTAAAGAATTGAAACCCTTGCTGGCAGGTCACCAGGTCGAACTCGCCAGCAGAGAAGGGCAGGTCCTCGGCCTCGCCCTCGCGCCAGTCGATCTCATCGCAGTGGTCGGAAAACTGGCGGCACGCGACGGCCAGCATCGCGGGGTTGATGTCCAGCCCCACGACCTGCCCGCCCGGCTTAACCAGGGGCACGATCGAGCGAGCGACCACACCTGTGCCGCACGCAACATCCAGAGCCCGCTCCCCGGGCTGCGGCCGGGCGCGCTGGAGCAACAGGGGCGTCCAGTAGCGAAACATGCCTGCGACAAAAAAGCGCTCATACGTCTCGGCTGCCCTGTATGCAGGAGTTGCCGTAACATCCGTTTCCATTAGTGTCCCCCGTCAAAACAGTTAGAGCGGGCTGGTCACGCGCATGGTACGCCGCCGGGCGAATCGCCGCAAGTGGCTGAGATTCCACTGTGAGGGGGCCCGCGCCTGGGGGTTGGAGGGCGAAGGCGCAAAGGGCTTAGGAACGCGAAGGCGCGAAGGCAGCCGAAGTCGCGAAGCGCGAAGACACGAAGCGCGAAGACTTTGGAACGCGAAGGCGCGAAGGTGGCCGAAGTCGCGAAGCGCGAAGACACGAAGCGCGAAGCTCCATTGCCATGGAACTTCGCGCTTCACGCGCTTCGTTTACCTTCCTGCCTTCGTGTTCCTAACCATTCGCGCGTTTCAGCTTACTCGGTTACGACGAACTGGCTGCCTGCGCCCCGTCCCCACACGTCGGGGAAGTACATCTGTGACGCGGTGACCGGAAGCGTCATGAACGTGCCGGGCAGGCTCGCCCGGATCGAGTAGGTGAACTGGTAGGAGCCCGGGTCGAGGCTGGTCGCAAACAGCACGGCCTTGTCGTCGCGCAGGTCGACGTGCGTCGGCGTCCACCACCACCCGATCTTCTGGCTCGGGTCCTTCTCCGAGTTCTTTTCCACCTGCGGCCCCTCGACCTGCTGGCTGGTGGTGCGCAGGCTCGTGTCCACGACCTCCATGCCGGCGGGGAGCGGGTCCTCGACCATCACGTAGTACGACGAGTGGGGCACGACGAGCGTGACCTTGACCTGGATCACATCGCCGACCTTGGCCGACGTGGTCGCCGGGCATTCCTTCTCAGGCTGCCCCGGCGCCGGCGGCGGATTCCCACAGTCGGCCAGGCGGTACTCGCGGCTCACCGCGAAGCCCCGGTTGGCCGGCTCGATCTCCTGTACAGGCAAGAAGGTTCGCAGGTACGCGGTGTAGTACATCGCGCCGGCCGAGTCGGCCGTCTGGCCGCCCGTCGCAGTCCGGCCGAGCACGAGCGCGTTCGTCTGGTCGATCAGGAGCTGCTTGATGTCGGCCCGCAGCGAGGTGACCTGGTCCACCGTCTGCGGCGTGACCGTGCCGTTGCCCAGGGGCTGCCCGTTGAGCGTGACCGTCCAGTCATAATCGCCCTTCAGCTCGCCGCTCGCCGCCATCCAGTCCGTGAGGCCGATGATCGACCACGCGTTTTCCTGGGTCGTGTCCCACCGGTCCGCGCTGCGTGCGCTCATGAGCCAGCGCACCGCATTGGGCGTCAGGCTGTTCTTCGGATCGAGCTTCGCGAACGTGTCCACCACAATCGCGGTCGTTCGAATGTCGGTGTTCATATTCCAGTAGTCGGGCGTGCCCTCTTCCCAGTGCGCCGCCGTGGCCGAGGTGATCGCGCTGCCCGCCAGGTCGGCCAGTAGGGTCTTGATGCGGGCAGGGGCCGCTTCGTCGCCGACGAGGCCGAGCGCCTGGGCCAGGTAGGCCTTGCCAAACTGCCCCAGCTTCGCCTTCTGTTCGTACAGCGCGCCCAGCCGGTTCGGCTCCTTGTCGCCTGCCTCGGCCAGGGCATACAGCGTAAACGCCTGTTGGTTGAGCTCCGATTCGTTAAGGTTGGCCGGCGCCTTCAGCGTTCGCTTCAGGAATGCGATCCCGTTCTCCAGCACCCGCTCGTCGACGGTGAAGTCTGCCTGCTTCGCCTTCGCCAGCCCAAACACGACATAAGCGCTGACGGCCGGGTTGCTTTTGTCGTTATCCCACCAGCCCCAGCCGCCGTCGACGTGCTGCTTGGCATACAACCGCTGCAGCCCGACGCCTACCTGCTGCGGCAGCTTCGCGTCCAGGTCCGTGCGCTGCACCCCCAGCGTCTTCAAGGCGTCGAAAGTCACCACGTTGGGCAAGAAGCGGCTGAGCGTCTGCTCGACGCACTCGTATGGGTAGTGCTCGAGGTAGGTGAGCCCACCGAGCATGCCCGCGGCCAGGCTTGGCTCGACGTTGACGAGCAGTTCGCCACGTGTCGGATCGGCGTTCGCTGGCACGCGGATCAGTTCGAGCGCATCCTTGCCAAGCTCCACGCTTCCCGCGGTGCCCACCACCTCGGGCGTCGTGTAGCGCCGGACGGGCAGCGTGACCTCGACCGCGTCGCTCAACTTGACCATCGAGGCCGCGGCCTGCATGTTTACGACGACTTCCGCCGCGTCGCCGGTCGTCTCGACGGGCCAGGTCGCCTTGTAGGTGCCACCCGCGGGGATAGTCGCCGTGCCGTCGGTCTTGCCGGCGAATCGGAGGCCCTGCGCGCCGGCGCTGAAGGCTACGTCGAGACTGCGGTCCGTCGTGTTGTGGATGACGGCCGCGATCTCGGCCTTGTCGCCCGCGGTGAAGAAGCGCGGAAGGACGGGCCGGATCAGCAGTTCCTTCGTCGCCACGATTTCCGTGGTCGACTGGCCGACGCGGGTGTCTTCGCTCGCTGCCCGGGCGTCCATCACCCAGGTGGTCAGGTTGTCGGGCAGGGTGACCTGCACCGACGCCTTCCCGTTGGCGTCCGTCTGCACCGACGCGCGCCAGTAGGCGATGTCGGGGAATTCGCTGCGGACGGTCAGCCCCTCGCCGCCGCCACCGGCACCGCCGCCGCCCTTGCCCTCGCCCGCCAGCTGCGCGACCAGCCGGTCGATGTTGAGCACGAGCGTCAGACCGGTCTGGACGCCCAGGCCGCGCTCGTTGTAGAAGCGATCCAGGATCTTCCCCGCCTGGTCTGGTGCCAGCGTGAGCACGGCCTTGTCGACGAGGGCGAGCGACACGTCTGCGGGCACGCCCTTGCCGGTCGAGTCCACCGTCTGGACGTCCCAGGTCACGGTCGAGCGTGGCGTCACCTGCAGTGTTTCAGATACGCCCGCGGTGCCCGACACCACGCCCGTCGAGGTCGCGGCGCCGAGGCGGGGGGTCATGATCACTTTCAACTGGCGCGGCTCCGTGGAGACGTTCAGTTGCGTGAGCCCGAGCTTGAACGAAGGTGCCGGGCTCGTCGCATCGGTGCCCTTCATTATCGTCACGGACACGAACGCGTTTGGCACATACTGGTCGG
The DNA here is from genome assembly GCA_963810095.1 of uncultured Chloroflexia bacterium. GTDB lineage: Bacteria > Chloroflexota > Anaerolineae > CG2-30-64-16 > CG2-30-64-16 > JALOOB01. The sequence goes on from CAWEMM010000007.1 coordinate 27,726, forward strand.
TGATCGGGAGCTTGAGCACCTGGCTGTTCGTGGTCAGGTTGATGACCTGGTGGTCGATCACCCGGCCGCGTTCGATGGTGACCAGCGCCTTCACCTGGCCTTGATAGGGGCTCGGGATCAGGACCTCGGCCGTGTCGCCAACCTTGTACTCGTTCTTGTCGGCCACCAGCTTGATGCGGTCGTTGTTCTCCTGGCGCCAGGCCACGTAGTCGGTGCCCGAGACCCACATGTACGCGCCGCTGCGGAGGATGTTGCCCTTCGAGTCGCGGGCAGTTGCGTCAATCTTGTACTCGCCGGCCTGGGCGGGTGTCCAGTCGAGCACCGCGGCGCCGTTTGCGTCGGTGGTCACGGTCTCGGTGAGGACCCCCGTCTTCTTCGGCCGGGTGACCCAGTAGTAGTTGCCGTCCTCCAGCTTCTCGCGCACGCTGCGCCATTCGACCTCGCTCACCACCAGGTCCACTTTTTGACCGGCGACGGGCTTGCTCTGGGGGTCGACCGTGAGCACGTCGACCTGGCCCTTCTGGCCCGCCTGCAGCACGTAGCCGCGCGGCGCCAGCCCCACGTAGAACTCGCCCTTGTGGACGATTGCCGTGGCCTGGGTCGAAACGGCCTGGTTGTTCAAGTCCTGGATCGTGATATCGAATGTGAAGCGCTGGCTGCCCGGGTACTTGCTGATGTCGGCGGGAACGGTGAAGGTGGTCTCACCCGTCGCGTCGGTCTGCGCCGTGCCCTGGCTGATCATGGCCCCCCACGGATTGAAGCGGGTCGGATCCCACCAGTCGAAATCAGAGAAGCTGTACCAGGGCGCCCCCTCACCCCTCTTGTAGTCGAACGGCGCATCGGCCGAAGTCAGCACCCACTTCACCTTGGCGTTCTTGACCGGGCCGCCGAAGAAGTAGTCGGCCTGCGCCGTCACCTGGATCTGGTCGCCCTGGCTGTACTCGGGCTTGTCGGTCTGGCCGCTGACCTGGTACTCGGGCTTGCGGTACTCGGCCACCTGGAAGCCCACGCCGAAACCGACCGACTCGCTCAGGAGCATGTTGATGCCGTAGTAGCCGGTTCCCGCGTCGGGCCCCAGCTCGAGGCTGCCGTCGACCGTGCCCAGCGGCCCGACGACCTGCCGCTGCTGATAGACCATGTTGCCCTGGTTGTCGTTGATGGTCACGGTGACCGGCTGGCCCGGAGCAGGGAGGGAGTAGAGCGCGTCGTTGTCGCGCCGGATGATGCCCTTCCAGTACACGGTCTGGCCGGGACGGTAAATGGGGCGGTCCGTGTAGACATAACCTACATACGGCACCGCTTCGGCGCCACCGGGCAGCCCGAACTCCCAAGGGGCGATGCCATCGATCCAGCCGGTCGACGCAATGCCGAAGGGCCCGCTTTCGTCGCCCGCGATCGCGATGAACCCTTCCCAGGGCTTGCGTGTGCCGGGCAGCTTGACGGAAGCCACCCCGTCGCGGTCCGTCTTGGCACTGACGTCGTTCGTGCCGTCGGTGAAGCGGACGTTCACGCCGGGCAGCGGTTGGCCGGTCTTCAGGTCGGTCACCCAGGCCATGGCCTCGCTGCCATTCGCCTTCAGCGTCACGTTGGCGTTCGTGCGCACGATCAGCTGGCGCGGCGGCCGGGCGTCCTGCATCGTGGCGCCCGTCACGCCCAGGTAATAGACGCCGGGCGGCAGCGGCTTGCCGGCGGCGTCGACAAGCGGCTCGCGCACGTACTTGCTCTGGTTGCGCGGCGCGTCCGTTTCGCGGGTCCACTGGTGTACGAGCGCGTCCTTTGCGGGCCGGTACCTGTCCCAGGTCTCCCACTGGTTCTTGCCCGTCAGCCGGACGAGCTCCTCAGGCGAGACTTTGGACAGGCTGAAGCCGAGTTCGGGCACATTCCGGTAGAGCACGACGGCTTGGGTGTTCGTGTACGCATTGTAGGTGCCGAACTGCTGCTGGTTGTTCAGCTGCACCAGCGGATCGAGATCGCCCGTCCGGAACTTGAAGGTCGTGTCCTTGCCGAGCGTGTTACCGAACGGGTCGGCGAGCTTGCCCGAGATGGTGATGGAGTAGTCCGTGGCGGGCTGCTTGGCGAAGTCGATGAACAGCGCGCCGTCATACTCGTTATAGTAGGTCATGACCTGTGTCGGCTTGGGCAGCACGGTCACGGTGTCTGTGACAAACGAAGCCGGGTTCATGGGCGAAGCGAAGACGACCCGCACGTTGCGATCGGGGCGCACGCCTTTCGCTCCACCAGCGGGTTCGGTTGCGGTAATGCGCGGCAGCTTCACCGTCTCGAAGGGGAACCCGGTGCTTTCCTGCACGGTGCCCGCGCCGTTGGCCGCCTTAGCGCTGGTCGCGACCCGTGCGACATAACGCGCGCCGAACTTGAGCAGCTCGCTCGGCTTGAAGCCCAATTCCGTCGCGGCGCCGTTCCAGGTGAACGCGCCCGCGACCGGCTTGCCGTCCGGATCGGTCAGTGAAAACGCCGCTTCCGTGGATGACTTGTCCATCGGCATCGAGAAGGTTGCGGTAATCGGCCTGTCGATGCGGACGTTGACGTTGTTCTCGGGCGTCCACTTCAGGATGGACGGCGCAATGGTGCTGAAGGTGAACGTATACGGCTTGTCGAGCACCCCGCCCGTGGTGTCTGCCAGCCCGGGCTTGACCGTGACGGTGTACACCGTGGAACCGCCCAGCCCAGGGTCGGGCGTGAGGCGATACATGCTCGTGTTGATCCACTCACCCTTGCCCTGTACGGTTGGGGTGATGACCAGGGGTTGGGGCAGCGCGGCCTGCTCGGCCGCGGGCACCAGGGGCACGACGGGACGGTTGAACGCGACGGTAATTGCGCTGTCCGCGCTGACCTCGCTCGCACCGTTTGCGGGCTGGGTGCTGGCGACTTCCAGGAAGCCGGCCGTGACGAACTTGAACGTGACGTCACGCAGCAGCTTCAGGCCGCTGGTGCTCGCTGCGTTTGCGGCCAGGGTGACCCGGTATTCCTTGTTCCGCTCCAAGCGCTCGGTCGGGCTGAAGGTGAGCGCGTTGCCGCTGACCTTGACCTCGCCCGGCACCTTCGGCTCGATGCTGAACGCGCTGCTGGTGCTGGCGGGGTCCATCGGCTGATCGAACGTGACGACGACCGGCGCAGAAATGACCTGCTCCTCGCCCGCGATCGGGCGTGATGCTGACCACGGTGGGTGGCAGCGGTGCGCGCGTCGGGGTGGGCGCGGCGGAACTCGTCGGTGCGGTGGCCTGTGTTGCCGCGGCCGCCTGCACGGGCGCCTTGCTTTGCGCCGCTTCGGCGGCTGCAGCCAGGGGCGCGGCAGGGGGTGCCGCAGGCGCCCTGCCGCCACACGCGGTAAGCGTGAGAAGGACGATGATCGCAACGACTGAGAAACTGCGACGGATACGCATGACCACCTCCACTACAGGGACACCCACACCGGACATAGGCGGAGAATGCCGCGCGAGCGGCTACCAGCCCTGTGACGCTGATTTGTTGCAGCTAGTTCCTGATTCTGCACGCCGCGCTGGAATGCGACGGGGTTGGGAACATGAAGGTGCACAGCTGCGCTCCGCGCCCTTCGTTGGCCTTCGCGCTTCGCATTCAAACCCTCTACCGTTCCACCGTGATCACCACTTCAGGACTCACCACCTGGACGCCATCGTTGCGAGTCGCCCAGGCACCGAACACATGGCGGCCCTCTTGCAGCGGCCACCAGGCCGTGTAGTCGGGTCCCTCGACCACCGCGAACGGCGCGCCGTCCACGGTCAACGTCACCCGGTCTGCCGCGAAAGCGGGCAGGGCGGTGACGGGCGCCTGCTGCGCACTGAGCGGCAAGCCCGGATCGATGCGCAGGGAGCGGCCCGGATCGGGGCTGACGAGGCGCAGCGGCGCCCCGGCCGCGTTCGGCAAGCTCGCGAGCTGGCCCTGGACGGCCGGCTGGAGCCCCGCGAACTGCGGTATGTCGTTCTCGCGCGCCCAAGCCTGGTACTCCGGCCCGAGCTGCCAAATGACCTCCGGCCGGGCGCCTGGCGTGCCGGCCGGCACCTGCCGGCCCGTGCGGGGGTCGAGCATGACGCGCAGATGCTGCCGGTCGACCTCCGTGGGCTCGGTTCCCTCGATGAACCACTCCAGCCGCCGGGCCGGGCAGGCGACAACGTGTGGCCCTTCCGCTTCGGCCGGCAGGTTCCCCGCAAAGGGCAGCAGGCCGGAATCCGCGCAGACCTCCTGCTGGACGAGGCCATCCGGCACGGCAAACGCCGCCGCGGGCTGCCCGGCCGTAACTGCCCGCATGAAGTCGCGCCAAATGGGGCCGGCGCCCGTGATGCCGCTGACGTCCTTCATGGGTGTGTTGTCTGCATTGCCCACCCACACGCCCGCCACCAGGTTGGGCGTGTAGCCCATGGTCCAGTTGTCGCGCCAGTCGCTCGTCGTGCCCGTCTTGGCCGCCGCGGGCCGGCCGATGTCGAGGCTGCTGCCTTCGCCGAAGGCGGGCCGCCGCGCCAGGTCGTCGCTGAGAATGTCGGTCAGGAGGAACGCGACCCGTTCGTCGATGACACGCTGGCGTGCAGTCTTGGTGCCGGCCGGGCTTCCTTCGACTGCGCTCCCTGCGGTCGCTCCGCTCAGGATGCCCGGCTCGTCGCCAGACGCACCCTGGGAGGGCAACCGTGGAGCATCCTTAGCGGAGGCCGTCCCGGTGGGACGAGACGCAGTCGAAGCGCGATCCACGGCGCCCGCGTCCGCCTCCGGGTGTCCCACGTCGGCGGCGAGACCCCCATCATGCGTCCATAGCGCCTTGCCATCCAGCGTCTCGATCCGCTCGATGGCATAGGGGGTCACCCGGTAGCCGCCGTTCGCCAGCGCACCATACGCGGCCGCCAGGTCGATGAGGCGGACCTCGCCGCCCCCCAGAGTCAGCGACAGGCCGTATCGCGGCTTCTCGCCGCTGCCCTCGGCCGGCTGGGCGGCCCGCTGCCAGGGAATGCCCAGAGCGCGCGCCAGGTCCACCAGGTTTCCCACCCCCACCGTGTCCAGCGCCCGCACCGCGGGAATGTTGTAGCTGTTTGCCAGTGCGGTGCGCAGTGTGACGGGGCCGTGATAGCGGCGGTCATAGTTGTTGGGCACGTAGGGCGAGCCCTCGGCGGTGGGGAAAGCCGTGCGGATATCGGGGATGATCGTGGCGGGCGTGAAGGGCGGGCGGCCCGCCTTCGCGGCAGCGAGGGGGTCCAGCGCCAGCGCATAGGTCAGCGGCTTGATGGCCGAGCCGGGCTGGCGCTCGGCCAGGGCCGCGTTGACCGCGCCACTGTGGCCGGCGTCAAAGTAATCCGGGCTGCCCACCATCGTGCGGATCGCACCGCTTGCCGGGTCGATGGCGACGAGCGCGGCGTTTTCCACTCGCCGGGACGGGTCGGCTTCCGCATCGCAGTTGACGCCGGGCAGCCCGCCTTCGACCACCGCGCAGGGCCGCAGTTGGGCAATGCGGCGGCTGACCGCGTTTTCCCCGGCTTGCTGCCAATCCAGGTCGAGCGTGGTGACCACCCGCAGCCCGCCTTGCGCAACCCGCTCGGCCGGAACAAGCGTTTCGAGCAGCCCCTGCACGTACATCACAAAGTGGGGGGCCCTAATGGGAAAGGGCGTGCTGGCGAAGCGCAGATCCTCTTCGCCAGCTTCGGCTGCCAGCTCTGCGGAGATAGCGCCGTGCTCGACCATGAGGCGCAGGACCGTGGCCTGCCGGTCGCGCGCCGCGTCCAGGTTCTCGACCGGGTTGTACCCTGCCGGCCACTGGGGCAGCCCGGCCAGCATCGCGCACTGGGCCAGGTCCAACTCGCCCGCGTGCACGCCGAAGTAGGCCTGCGCCGCCGCCTCGACACCTGTCGCATAGTGGCCGTAGTAGGTGGTGTTGAGGTAAAGCGCCAGCAGCTCATCCTTCGAGTACTTGCGCTCGAGCCGCCACGCCAGCCACGCCTCGCGCAGCTTGCGCGCCAAGGTGCGCTCCGTGCGCTCTGCCTCGGTCATCAGCAGGTTGCGCGCCAACTGCTGCGTGAGCGTGCTGGCGCCCGAAACTGTCTCCCCTGCCCGCAGGTTGAGCCACGCGGCGCGGGCGATAGCGATGGGATCAAAGCCCGGGTGGTGGTAGAAGTTGGCGTCCTCGGTCGCAACAGTCGCCGAGCGGCAAGCGGGCGGAATGGCGTCGAGGGCCAGCGGGACGTGCTTGTTTCCCTGCGAGTCGATGGCCTCGTAGAGGACTCGACCGGACCCGTCGGTAATGAGAATGCTGGGCCGGGCCGGCTTCTGCAGCAGCGTATCGGGGTCGGGCAGGCGCGCGTAGAGCAGTGCCCCGGCCGCAGCGAGGACGGCCAGGACTGCGAGCACGATGACCAGCTTACGCGTTGGGGGTCGACGCACGAGATAGCTCCGCCCTTACTACGCTGAAACACACCCGACGGTTCCCTAGAATCAAGACGCCGCCAGGGGTTCCGGGCGGCGATCAGGAAGGCCACACGAGGCCGTGTGGCGTGGCACTCGATCAGCGCTGGATCAAGCGCGCCCGACACGCACTTGCCAGACCTCCGGGCCGCGTTCCAGGTAGTCCCAAGAGAACTGTCCCGTGTACTCCGCCTGGAACTGGTAATAGAGCGGCTTAGGGTCGTGATCGTTCACGAGCACGAAGGTCTCGCCCGGCGCGAGGTCCTCGAATGCGCCGAAAATCATCGGATGCCGCTGCGCAGGGGCAATCGTTCGCACGTCTACCGTCTTCTCAGCTACAGATGCACACATTGCATAACCTCCAAGTTGTCATTCGCGCCCTTGGAGAGGCAAGGACGCCGGCCGCGTTCTGGTGTCCGATTTCTCACGGCCTGGCGCCACTATACGCGCTTGTCGCCCTCGTGTCTTTGCGCTGGCGCAACCTTCACACTGCGACCCTCAGGTTGGCGAATCTCACCGTCGTAGGGCCCTGATATGCGCCGTAGAACCCGGTCTCGGCGCTCCAGCGGGCGCTGGCCAGCGCATCGAGATAATTGCCGATCAGCTGCCCGCCCTTGAAGGGAGTGCGCCTGGCTCCTTCAACGATGTATCCGAGCCGGATTTCGCACGCAAAGTCGCCGGTGATCTCGTCGGGATTGAACCAGGAGAAGGCCGCCACTTCCACGTGCGGCTCGGCCAGCAAGTCCGCGGCCAATTGCTCGCCCGGCGCCACCTCGATCGCGCCGAACTCGCCCGTCACGGGGACGTCCAAGTACGCGCCGTAGCGCTGGCTCGCGCTGAACGCCTGGAGCACGCTGTCCTGGATCAGCAGGAGGCGCTGGCCCGGGATTCCCTCGGCATCGAAGCGACTGGCGCCGACCCCGTAGGGCAACTGGCGGTTCGCCCAGATCGTGAGCGGCTCGCCGCGGGGTGCGCGGTCCAGGTCCGCTGCTTCAGCCTCGGGCAGCACGCTCTTGCCGACCTCCCACGTGCTCGCGCCGCCGAATTTCTGGCCTGCGGAGGCCAGTGTCTGGATGACGCCCGAATTCATGAACTCGGCCAGGACGGCGTCGCGCAGAACGACCGCACCCTGGTAGTTGGGCGGCGGGGCTGCGTCCAGCAGATCGCGGGTCCAGGCCGCGCGCCGGGACATTTCTCCGGCGAGGGGCAGATCCTGGAGCCGGCGGCGGGTCATCTCGACGAAGGTTTCTACCTCGCGATCGTCCCCGTGCGCCACCAGCACCCATTCGGCGGCGACCGACGTGCCGGTTTGAACCGCGTCGATCCCGCGGCTGTTGCGCAGCCGGATGGTGGTCTCCTCGGCGAACAGTTCGGCAGCCGTCATGCGCACGCCGGGTTCGGCGCTTGCGGCACCGCGCAGTTGCTCGTAGGCGTCGGCGAGCGCGGCCTCCATGTCCCTGGCCAGGGCCGGGTCGCCCAGCGGCACGTCTGGGAGCGGCGCCGGGTCGGGCAGGCCGTAGGGGCGATTGTGGACTAGGCCGGCGCGCAGGACGGCTGCGTCGAGCGCGACGCCGATATCATCGCCGGGCAAGAGCGTGACGTTGCCGGCACCCACGGTCGCCTGTTCCCCCTGGGAGGTGTCGCGGAGCACGTCGACCACGAAGCGCGCGTCTTGCGTGCCGCGCACGCACTCCACGCCGTGGGGCACACTGTACAACTGCGCCCCGCGCGTCGTCACCTGCCGCACCGTCCAGCCGAGCAGGTCGTCGCGGGCCTGAAGGGCAGCAATAATCGCCTCGAACATCACCCCAGCCTCGCTTTCATCAACAGGTGCGGACCGCCCGCAGCCACGCTGACATACTCCTTGTGTCCCTTGCCGCAGCCGCCTGTGTCCAGCCCCCACTCGTTCCCGACCGCAGACACGCTGGCGAGCACGTCCGGCACGTAGCCGGTGATGCCGATAGGCGCGTACATCTTCTCGGTGACGCGGCCGTGCTTGATTTCGTGGCCGTAATGGCACGTGACCTGGATGCCCCACCCCTGCGGGTCTTCCATGCCCGACGACCACATTTCGAGATAGATGCCGTCCTCCACCTGCCCAATGATATCCTGAACGCTCGCTGTCCCCTTGGCGTGCGCCGTGTTGGTCATGCGGGCGTAGGCCTTGCGTGTGTAGTCCTGCCGGCGCCCGTTGGCCGAGCGGGGGATGCCTAACATCGTGGCGGAGTAGAGGTCGGTGATGCCGCGGCGGAAGACGCCGTTTTCGACGATCTGCGTCGGCCCGGCGAGCATGCCTTCATCGTCGAAGAAGTACGAGCCGAAGCCGCCCGGATAGGACGGGTCGTCCCAGATGTCGACGAGGGGCGAACCGACGACCTTGTCGACGTACTGCGCCGCTTTTGCGCGCTCTTTGAGGAACATGTCCGTTTCCACGCCATGGCCGAACGACTCATGAACGAGCGTGCCCGTGACCCACGGCGACGAGACGACGGTATACTCGCCCGGCTCGATGCGTTCCGCGGTGAGCAACTCGACCGCAGTGCTCACGCAGCGCTCCAACGCTTCGTCGCCGATCTCGAGCAGCTCCCAGCCGCCGGTGCCGCCGTGAAGCTGAAAGTTGTAGCGCACCCCCGCCTCGCCGCCGACGACGACCAGCAGGGACATGCGGGTGCGCTGGACCCGCTGCGCCAGGTCGGCGCTGCGGTTGGCAAAGACCGAGAGTTCGGTTGCCTCGCCGTAGTTGACGGCCGCGTTGACGATCCTGGGATCGAGGCCGGCCAACCGGCGCTGGATGGCCCGGCAGCGGTCCAGCTTTTCCTGCGTCGACAAGGACGCCGGCGGCACCTTCATCTCGGTCACGAAGTCGCCCCGGCGCTCGGGGCCCGGATCGATGGCCGGGCCCGGCTTCGTCGACAGGCGCCTGCTCAGCGCACGGCCCTCGCGTTCGACCGCGGCCGCGTCGAAGCCGCCGATGGCTGCCTCGTGTAAGGTTGTCCCGTCAAACAGGGTCAGCACCGTGCCCGCGGTGCGTGGCTGTTCCTCCACCCGCTCTTCGCGGCTGTCGACCCGGATGCCGAGGCCGCTGCGCTGGCTGAGGAGCGCGGCCGCGTACGGGGCCGTGCCCTCCAGCCCGGCGACGATCGCACCCAGTTGTGGCCGCAGGCGTTCCATCCCTGGCGCTAGCTCGAGTTCCGTCACCCTAACCTCCTCTCAGTACGAAGACGCAGTAGTGGAAGCATTGTAGCACGAGTGAGCCGCGGGTGGTGAGCCGGGTTGTGCCGAGGGAGAGAGAACGGGGCCTGGCATGGAGGAGCCGCGGCATTCGTGTGTTGCCGCGGCTCCCGGGAGCGTTACTTTACCGTCGCGCTCGAGATCATGCCCAGCATGTAGTGCGGCTTGCCGCCGTTCTTCGGGCTGGGGATGAAGCAGACGATCGCATAGTCGCCCGGCGTCAGGTCCGCAGTCGTGTAGGCGGAAGCCCCGGGCGAGAGAACCATGCCAAACACGGGCGTCGCGGGAATGTTCTGCTGCTCTTGCCCGTTCGACTGCATCAGAAGCTTCTGGAACTGCTCGAACGTGGTGCCCGGCTTCAATTGCACCACCTGCGCCTCGTGCATCTCCGTGCCGCTGTTGCTCAGCAGGAGCGTCTGGCTGCCCGACTTAAGCGTTCCGGTCATCTCGAAGTGATAGTCGACCATGTTGATCGTCACGTCAGGCTTCGGCAGTTGCACCGAGCTCGCCGCCGGCGCGGTGCCACTCACCGTGATCATCTTCAGCATGCCCTTCGCCGCATCGGGCCCGCCCTGGGGGTTGTCGCCGAACGAGAGCATCACGTAGTTGCCCGGCGTCAGGTTCACGATGTAGGAAGACTTCGCGCCCGCCGCCGCGGTCGTGCTGCCCATGGACTGGGCCCAGTCGGGCGGGCCGTTCGCCGCCAGCGCCTGCGTCACGTCTTCGAGCGTCTTGCCCGCCGCGACCTTGTACAGCATGATGTCATGCTTCTCTTTGCCCTGGTTGTCCAGGGTCAACCGCGTCCAGCCGGCCGGCAACTGGTCGGGACCGCTGTAGCTGTACTCGACCGCGGTGTAGGTGGCGTTCGACAGGCCGTCCGAGCCGATTGTTGCGGCATTGGCGCCCGCACCCGAAGCATCCGGCGAGGTCGTCCCGCTCGCGGACGGCGTCGAGTTGCTGCCGCTTGTCGTCGTCGTTGCGCCGGATGCAGGCCCAGCGGATGTCGCGGCGGGCTGTGCGGCGGTGGCATCGAGCGCCAGGGTGGCGGTCGCGACGGGCGAACTCCCAACGCCGGACGCGACAGTCGACGTCGCCCCGGCGGTCGCCGAGGCTGCGGTGCTACCTGGCGACACGCCAGGCGTCGATGCGCTCGGCGCGGCGGCGCCATTGGCAGCGCAGGCGCTGAGCGCCAACGCGAGGACAAGCAGGAGCGCGCCCGCGATGAGCGGGCGGCGATATGACTGGTGCATTCCCTTCTCTCCTTTTGATTCAGATTAGCCCGAGGACCAAAAGTGGAGCCGGTTCCGGACGCCCGAGTTTAGTCCGCGATGATGCAGAGCCATAGTGTTGACATTACAATTTGACTATTTGCGCCATGACCTCCTCGAGGTTGGGCCGGTCGACAAGCCCTCGTGTTGCGAGGGCTTGTCGTTTTCTGCGCCCGGCTGCCGGCCAGACTCCTACTTCTCCGCTTCGTCCCCCTCCCACAGCCTCCGCAACTCGGCGCTGGTCTGCAGGAGCTCGTCCAGCGTCCCCTGCGCCTCGATGTGGCCGTCTTGCAGGACGATGACGTGGTCGGCCCGCCGCAGCGCGGCCCGGCGGTGCGAGACGGCCAGCACCGTCGCGCCGCCGGCCTCATTCGCCAGCCGGTTCCAAAGCGCCTGCTCGGTTTCTACGTCGAGCGCGCTAGAGAGATCGTCGAAAACCAGCAGGGCCGGCCTGCGGACGAACATGCGCGCGGCCGCCGAGCGCTGCACCTGCCCGCCCGACAGGCGGACGCCGCGCGGGCCGACGAGCGTGTCCAGCCCCTTTTCGAGCTGGGCCACGTCCGGCTCCAGCACCGCCTGGCGGACCGCGGCCGCCAGCGCATCTGGTCCCGCGTGGGCGCCTTGCATGATGTTCTCGGCCAGCGTGTCGCTGAAAAGGCGGGGCGTCTGGGGTGTATACGCGCTGACGGGCGGGCGGAAGAACCCGGCCCGGTCCACGATGCGTTCTCCGTTCCAGCACACCTCGCCCGACTGGCTCGGGAGCAGGCCGAAGATCGCGCGCAGCAGCGTGCTCTTGCCCGAACCGATCTGTCCCGTGACGACCGTGAAGCTCCCGGCCGCCATCGTGAAGCTGGCGCCGGCGATCCCCCGACCTGAGTCGCCGTGGAGCGAGGTCAGCTCGCGCACGCTCAGCTCGGCAAGCGCTTCGGCCGGCTTTGCTCTCCCTGCGGGCTCCAGGGCAACAGCTGCTGCCCGGGCCTCCAGCGCCCGCGCAAACAGCCACCCCGAGCGCTCCTGGTAGGGGAAGGCGGGGTGGTGCTCGACGATCGCGGCCGCCGGTTCACCTGGGACGAGTTCCGCGAGGCGCCCGATCGCCACTTCCTGCTGCTTGTAGTCGCCCACGAAGCTCCCGAGGTACGACGGAAGCTCGGACGTGAACCAGAGGAAGTAGGTGAAGAGCGCGAAGTCGCCGACCGTGAAGCTGCCCGTGACCATGCCCCGGCTCGCCATCAGCAGCATGGCGCCGGTGCTAACGACTACGGCGATGCTGTGGATCGAGTAGACGAACGTCCCCAGCATCTGCGATTGCACGGCGGTGCGCTGACGCTCGTCGTTAAGCCGTTCGAAGTGGCGCACCGCATGTCGCTCCGCCGCGCTGCCCGCCACCTTGAGCGCCTGGACCGCGCCGAACATCTCCGACAGGAAGCCGGTGACCCGGTCGCCCGCCTCGCCTTCGAGCTTGTGATACAGCAGCATCCGGCTCCAGGCCGCCCGGCCCACCGCGTACGCGACCACGACGGGCAGGAACGCGACGAGCGTAATCTGCCAGTTGATCGTCGCCATGATCGTGATCGCAGCGACAAAAGAGACCAGGTTGCCGGCAACGTCCGGCAGCCAGGTCGGGAAGTCGCAGACTTCGCCGACGTCGTTCCGGTAGCGGTACACGGCTTCACCCGGTGCGATCGGGTGCGATAGCGCGCCGGGCCGCCGCAGCAGCGCGGCGAACAGGTTGCGCCGCACCAGCGCGCCCGCCGTTTCGCGGAAAGTCCAGCCTGCGTACGTTTCCCAGTAGGAGGAAACGACCCGTGCGAGCCCGATGCCGATGTAGGCGGCGATCAACGCCCACAGGCTGACGGTGACCTGAGCCTGGCCCGTGATCGTGTCAAACACCGCCTTTTCCACCAGGCCCGGCAGCACGCGCGAGCCGAGGAAGAAGATCTGCAGAACGGCGTGGATGGCGAACGGCCGGGACGCATAGGCGATCAGCGCCCGGTTGAAGGCCATCACGCTCATAGTCCTGCCGGCCGGCGTCGAAACAGGCGCTGTCACATCGTTCATTGCAGCGCCTCCTCGAGGCCAGTGCGCAGCAGCGCGCTGAACCGCGAGCCCGGATCTGCGGCCAGCTCCGCACGCGGCCCGAATTCCACTACCCGGCCGCGCTCCAGGATCAGGATGTCGTCGGCCCGGTCGACCGTGTGCAGGCGGTGCGCGATGACGAGCGCGGTCCGCCGCGCCCCGTTGTTGCCCAGCAGTCGATCGATGGCGCCGTCGAGCCGGCGCTCGGTGATCGGGTCAAGTCGGGACGCGGCCTCATCCAGCACCACCAGTCCCGGGTTACGCAGGAGGATACGCGCGAAGGCCAGCAGCTGAGCTTCGCCCGCCGACATTCCCGCGCCGCCCGGCGCGAGGCGGGTTGCCAGTCCATCCGGCATTGCCCGCACCCAGTCGAGGATGCCCAGGCTGGCCAGGGCCGCTTCGATGTCGGCGTCGGCAACCTCGTCGTCGAACAGCGTGATGTTGTCGCGCACGGTCGCGCCGAAAAGCTGCACGTCCTGCGTCACCAGCCCCACCGCAGACCGGAGCGCGTCGAAGGACAGGTCGCGCAGGTCGATCCCGTCGAGCCGGATCGCGCCCGAGGCCGGGTCGTAGAGCCGGAACAGCAGCCGGGTGAGCGTGGTCTTGCCGCTGCCCGTCCGGCCTAGGATGCCCAACACCCGGCCCGGCGCCAGCGGGAAGGAGACGTCGGCCAGCACCAACTCCGCGGTCGCCGCGCCATCTTCAGCGTTGTCGGCATACCGGAAGCTCACGCGTTCGAACTCGAGGCGGAGGGGGCCGCGTCCGACTTCTAGCTTGCCTTCGTTGGGGACGGCGGGCGCCTGGGCCAGAAGGTCGCCCACGCGGTTGATGCCCGCGCTGGCCTCCTGGAACCGCTCCGCCTGCCCGCGGATTTCCTCCAGCGGCGACGACAGCATCCCGATGTACGAGACGATCAGGAAGGTTGTGCCGATGCTGACCTGGCCCTGCAGGTACAGCGCCGCGCCGATCGCCAGGCCCAGGCCATAGCCGGCGATGAAGAGGAAGTTGGTGAGCGCGCTGCCGAGCGCGCCCGCCATCCAGCCCGCCCGCGCCTTGTGGAACACGGTCAGCGCGAGCTGGGCCAGCCGGTGCTGTGCATGGGCCTCCGCGCCGATGCCCCGGATGTCCTCCAAGCCGGAGAAACGTTCCTCGAGGAAGCCCGTTTGCGCGGCCCAAGCCACCCGCGCCACCGTCCACGCCCGCACGCCGATCCGGTTTACAAACGCCAGCGCGGCGACAACCAGCAGGACGTACACGGTGACCGCCGCTCCCGCCCGCGTTCTCGCGGTAAAGGAAGCCGAGAATGGCGACCACGAGGAGCGCGTTGCCGGCCACCCGCACAACCATCTGCCCGAAGAACTCGGCCATCGTGGTCACGTCGCCGTCGACCCGCTCGATCAGCTCGCCCGGCGTGTGCGTCTTGTGAAAGGGCATGTCTAGGCGGAGCAAGTGGCCCGCCAGGTCGCCGCGCAGCCGGTTCGTGGCGTCCCAGCCCAGATTCAGCCCGGCATACGAGCCGCCCAGGTTGACCGCGCGGCCGAGCAGGCCGACCAACAGGAACAGCAGCGCAGCGCCGGTCAGCGTGCGCATCGATTCGCCAGCGGCCCCCGGGCTGGCGGCTTGGGCCGTGTCGATGAAGATCCTAACGATCTGCGGATTGAGCAGCCGCAGGGCAATGTCGAAGCCGATCAGCGCGGCGAGCATCACGATGCGCCGGCGATGCGGTGCAAGATAACGGCCGAGCAAGCGGCGTTGAAGCGGCAAGCCGGCGAGTGGAACGTGCATACGTCACTCCAGGACTCGTAAAACCAAAGTTAAATCAAAAGCCACGGGCAGGACGATCGCCCGTGGCCGCGGCGCAGAACGAAGAAGCGGCTCAAGCCGTCACACGGGAGGATTCCCGCGTGTCGCCTTCAGCCGTCCCCGCCCGCGCAGGAACAGACCGCGAATTGGCGCATCCCGCTACGGACGCGCAAGGACCTCCGTGGAGACCTTGCGGGATTCTGTTGGACGAGATGCTGTCATTTCTGTTCTCCTGGAGTTCGTATCGTATTTGCACGGCTATTGCCCGTGCAGTCGAAGTATAGCGGAAAGAATTGTGAGCCGTCAAGTCGCTCGATCGGCGCCGGTTGGTTGGGCCAGGAAGTCCCATGCGAGCCCCGCGCCGAGAAAGACGATGACAGTGAAGAGCAGGCCCTCGATTTGGAGCGGCTTGACGGCGGGACCGAAGACCGTGCTGAAGTTGGGCACGAACGCAATCAAGACCACGACGGCATAGAGCAGCACGGACAACCAGCGTCCATAACGCGTAAACCAGCCGGCCGAGGTGTTAGCGCCGGAGGTGGCCAGGATGAGGAACACGGCTGCCACGATGCCCAACAGGCCGGCGACGATGAACACCAGCCGCCAGATGATCTTGATATCGCCGGCGGTTTGTGCGCCGAGGCTCATCACGCCGGGCACGAGGAAGGCCAGGTTGACGCTGTACGCCATGCGGCGCTTCGGCAGGTCGTTCACCCAGTCGCTGTGCCGCAGCTGCAGCACCCCCCACCAGAGGCCGAGCAGCGTGAAGGAGAAGGTGGCCACGGTCTGATAGAAGGCTTCCATGTCTGCTCCTGAGTACCCGCTGGCAGGGATGGTGAATAGAACGCAGATGACGCAGATGGAAGGGATCAGCAGGATCTGTGAAGGGCCAACGGTCTACTCTGCCAATCGGCGGAACATCTGCGTCATCTGCGCCCTATTCGTTGTTACGCGCGGCCGAACATCCCGCGCATGACGTCTTCGACCGGGGTAGGCGGAACGCCGAACGTCTCGCTCAGGCGCTCCATCTCGATGATGCTTTCGTATTGCTCGCCGGCAATCATGATCTGATCGACGCCGGGCGGCAGGAACGGAACCGGTTCGCCGGGCTGGACCATGTTCACCTGGAGCGGCTGGCCCAGCACTTGGCCGGCCTTCGCGACGACGTCCTGCCACGACAGCGCCTCGGGCCCCGCGACGGGGATGCGCTTGTCAACGGCGGCCGGGTTGTCGACGGCGGCCACGGCGTACGCGGCGACATCGCGCATCGAGACAAAGGTGTGGCGGTGGATGGCTGGCGCGATCAAGGTGACGGGTGCGCGCTGAGAAAGCGGCCCGCCGACGACCATACCGATCCAGACTTCGGCGAAGATCTCGGCCGCAAGAATGGTGTAGTGCATGCCGCTGTTGATCAGGTATTCTTCCGTCTGGCCCTTCCCGGCGAAGAAGGGATTGGGGCTGTTGGGATCGTAGGCGAGGATGGACACGAAGATGAGGTGATCGACGCCCGCGGCCTTCGCCGCGTCGATCAGGTTCCGGTTGCCCTGCATCTCAATTGTATAGGGGTTGTCGTCGCCTCCACGGAGCGCGGAGTTCGCAGTGGTGATGATCGTCTGCACGCCCGCGACCGCCGCGTCCAACGACGCGCGGTCCTTCAAGTCGCCATAGACCGCTTCCGCTCCCGCATCCAACAAGGCGCGCGGGCTGACGGCCATGCCCTGTTTCGCCATCTCTTCGGCCGGCGAATTGCGCCGCAGCAGCACCCGCACCGGCTTCCCTTGCGCCCTCAGCCGCAAGGCAATGTCGCCCCCCAGCATTCCGGTCGCTCCGACGACGAGGATCATGGTTCAACTCCTTTCTTTGTCTTCCATGTGACTCTGTCTGATTAACGTCCGGATTCGCCTTTTCGCGGCCTATTGTATCATGCTCGTGCAAGCCCCGTTACGTCCGTGTGGCTTCGCGCCTTCGCCGGTCTCGCTCGCGGCGCCGGTCCGAGATGGAAGTCGCGGGGCCGTTCCGCAGCACGTTGATCACTTCCGCCATAATGCAGACGGCAATCTCTGCCGGGGTTCGCGCACCGATGGCAATGCCGATGGGCGCGTAGACCCGGTCCAGCTTTTCCGCGGCGATGCCCATCTCCTCCGTCAGCAGTTGGAATACGGCGTCGACCCGGCGCTGCGAGCCGATCATGCCGATATACCCGACCGGACGGTCCAGCACCTCGAGCAGGCATTCGACGTCGTGGCTGTGGCCGCGCGTCACGAGGATAATGTACGTGTCCTGGTCCATGGGGAGGCCGGCGACGGTCTCACGCAGCGGGCCGGCGATGCGTTTGGCGGCGGTGGGGAAGCGTTCCTCGCTGACAAAGCCCGGCCGGTCGTCGAGCACGCTGACTGCGAAATCGCACATGCTGGCCAGTTGTGCCAGGGGCAGGGCAATGTGGCCACCCCCGACGATCAGCAGCTCCGGCGCGCGGCGTTGCACCTCCACAAACACGCTGAAGTCGTCGTACTTGAGCAGCTTGTGCTGCCGGCCCCGCAGAACCGTGCGCGCGTCTTCGACCACCTGCGGCTCGCGCTCGCCCAGCGCCAGCACGCCGAGCGGCGCGCGGTCGAGCCAGATGACTGCCTGCTGACCGGCATGCTCGCCGCGCACGACCGTCGCGAGCGCCACCGGCACCCGGTTTTGCATGGACTCGCGCAGCGCATCCAAGAAACCGGGTCCTGCCGGCCGGTTGGGTTCCGCGGGGACGACCGGTGGGTTAAGATCCGCGGGTGCGGCTCGCTCGATGAAGACGTCCATAATGCCGCCACAAACGCCGAGCGCCTGCATGGTGATGTCTTCCGTCAGGTCGACATGCACCGTGGCAGGTTCCCCCGTCTGGAGCACGTCGAGGGCGGTGCGGATGACGTCCCCTTCGCCGCAGCCCCCACCCACCGTGCCGACGTGCTTGCCGAGCGGGTGAATGAGCATCTTCGCCCCTACCTCCCGCGGCACAGAGCCCCGGACGTCGATGATCGTGGCAACTGCGACGGTGTCGCCTGCCGCCAGCAGCCTCGCTAACTCAGCGTAAATGTTCTCCATGCGGTAGTTCCTTCACCCCAGCAATTGCATTGGCTTCGACCTCGGCCAAAGCCGCAGCCGCCGCGTCGACGGCCGTGTCGAGCGGTGCGATCCATTTCTCGCCGCCCATGCCACCCCGCTCCCGGCGTTTGAACTCCGCGCCCCCGGCTTGCAGCGAACGTTTGCCCAGTGTAATGCGAAGCGGCAGCCCGATCAAGTCCGCATCCGTGAACTTGACGCCCGCACTCTCGCTCCGATCGTCCAGCAGGCAGGGCATGCCGGCCGCCCACAATCCCCGGTACAGCGCCTCCACTTCGCTTTCCGCGCCAGGCATGCTGACCAGGTGGACGGCAAACGGTGCGGCGGCGGGGGGCAGGGCCATCCCGCCCTCGTCAGACCGCCCCGCCGCAATGGCGGCTAACAACGCGCCCAGGTCGAAGCAGTGCGCCGACATCTGCACCGGCTGGGCGCGGCCCGTGGTGTCGAGGAACTGCGGGCCGCCTTTTTCGTGGCCCGCGGCGGCCGACCGGCCCAGCAGGGCCATCCGGACGGACCG
The DNA here is from genome assembly GCA_963810095.1 of uncultured Chloroflexia bacterium. Classification (GTDB taxonomy): domain Bacteria; phylum Chloroflexota; class Anaerolineae; order CG2-30-64-16; family CG2-30-64-16; genus JALOOB01. The sequence continues at coordinate 46,140 of CAWEMM010000007.1, forward strand.
CAAGGCGTCACTGCAAACCGGGCAGCCATCGCCGGGCTCGGCCGCCGCGATGTCGGCCACCAGGCTGGCCCGGTAGTCGCGGCCGACGTTGGTGTTGAGCAGGTGGTAACCCTCTTCGTTCGCGCCCGCGACGAGGTTGGGCGACCGGGCGGCCAGCTGATCCACGACGACGAGGACGTTCCGCAGCCCGACCGGCGAGGCGTAGCCCGGCGTTGCGCCGGTGGCCCGGATCTCGGCTTCCGTCGCCGGGCGGAGCGTGCCCGCGCGTACTTCCAGCCGCCGCAGCGCGGCCCGCAGCTTGTGCTCGCTGACGCCGGTATCGCCTCGGACGACTGCGAAGACAAAGCGCTCGCCTTCCTCTGCCGCGGCCACCAGGAAGACAGCCTTTGCCGTCCGGGACTCGGGCACCCCGAGCAACCGGGCGAGGTCCGCGATCGTGCTGGTGTGGGGCGTGGCGATCTTCTCCAGCGGCAGCAGGTCTTCGGGCGGGCCGGGGAGCCGGCCGGACGCCGCCGCGGCTGCGAGCGCGACATAGCCGCAGCCGTCGCAGACCAGCGCCGTCTCGATCCCATCGTCCGAAGGGTAGAGGTAGGCGTGACTGGCCGCGGCCGCGGTTTGGTCACGAACGAGCATGACCGCGAGCCCGCACCGGACGCAGAGGTCGAGGAAGGCGCGCTGCTGTGCGGCATACGCGGCTTCGGCGGGCGCGGCGCCGGCATCCAGGTGCAGCACAAAGCACGCGGGGGCTTCCCGGGCGTTCAGCGGGCCCCCGCGGCTCTGGCTCAGCGCATGGCGCCACACGTTCCGACCCGCACCGCGCACGGGCAGGTGGCGGTACGACTGGACATCGGAGGCGGCCAGCGTGCGGGTGAGGGCCAGCAGGTCCGCCGTGTCCTCGAACGGAGGGCACTCCAAGTCGCACCGGCCGGCCTCGCCCTGCGCCGGGGCCAGCTCGGCCGCGAGCCGCGCGACGGCGCGCTGCCCCGCAGGCAGGTACGCGTACTTATTGGCTCCCAGGTCGCGCACGTAACCCGCGCGCTGCAGCAGCCGGTAGCCCGCGCCTTCCGCATCAGAGGGTGGTTCCCGGAGGGTGCGTCCGAATAGCTGTGTCATCCGCATGCGTTGTTCGCTCCTGCCAGGTCTGCTGAGAACGCTGGCTAGGCACTCGCCCGCGCGTAATCGTCCGGCGTGTCGAGGTCTGCCAAAATTGTCGGCGTATCCAGCGTTAAGTAATCAATGGAATTCGTCGCGCTTCGTAAGGCGGTCCGTAAGCTTTCTGTTGCATTCATTATTTGCATATAGAAATAACTTGGGATTAGAATGGGGTGACCAGCGCGCATCCGGTAGCTCGGTATGATCACTCGTTGCCAGCCGGTGCGCTCCCCCTCTCTCAGGACAGCGCTGAGCGTGGCCGCCTCCATTTGCGGCTGATCGCCCAGGCACACGAGGACCGCATCGCTGCCGGCATCCAGTGCGGCAATGCCGGTTTGGATCGAGCTCAGCATCTCGCCGGTGGCGTAGTTGGGGTTGAACACGCAGCGCACGGACTGGCCCGCGAGGGCCTGCTCCACGTCAGCAGCGCGGTGGCCCGTCACTGCGATGACTTCGCGTAGCCGGGCAGCCGCCAGTGTGTTTACGATTTGTCCGATCACCGTCGTCTCGCGCCAGGGCAGCGTCAACTTGAAGGCACCCATCCGCCGCGAAAGTCCCGCGGCAAGAACGATTGCCGACACTCGCAGATCGGTCGAGCCGGATGACCGTATTTCGTGTGTATTCACTTAATATGCACCATAAGCAGTGTTCGCCCACCAATGCGATTTGCATTTGTCTAGAGCGTGTGCTAAAGTCACAATCGTCGTGTCCCTGTTCTTTAAGGTGGCCCCATGCGCGAGTCACAACGGCCCAGTCCCGGCTATACTCCCGCCCGCAACATCCCTGACATTAAGGATCGCTTCAGCGTGCCTGTCTCTAAGGAGCGCCTCGACGAGCTGCTCCTGGAACTGTTCCTGATTGACACGGTCGCGCTGGTCGATGCCCAACGCGCTCCCCGAGCCGAGCGCCTGATCGAGCGCGTGTTGTCGCCAAGCGAGTACACACGCGTAATCGACCGGTACGACGAGTTGTCGGACGATGACGACGACGAAGCGGGCCTGGTCGAGTTCTTCTTTCAGCGTGCGTCGGCCAAGGACACCCACTGGAAATCCAAGATGCTCCGCTGGTTCATGTATCTTGTGGGTGGAGGCCGCGGTTTGTCAAGCGAGGGCCTGACCGAAGTCGCCAGCCTCGCTGCAGCGATGGGGGCCGGCCGAGAGTGCCAGGCGCTGTTCAGCACCATTGCGGGATGAGATGACCCGCCCCCAGGCAGCGGCGCCCCCTCTCCCGTCCAGCGATAGAAGAGGGGGGCCGGCACTGCCACCGGGCAGCGGTTATTGTTGCGGCGCGGTATTGACGACCGGCTGCACGCCGGGGCCGGGCACGATGATGGTCGGGACCGTTCCGATCGGGGTGAAGATCACCTTGTCGGTGGCCTTAAGGGCGCTGGCATTCGCAAGCATCGTCTGAAGCGTCAGGTAGGCCGGGCTGTTAGCGTATAGCTCGGCCTCTGCTGTTTTGGGGGCCAGGTCAGCCTTCGCCTGCTGCTCGGCCGCCTTCGCCCGGGCCTGCGCGATCTCAAAGTCTTTCTGTGCGCTGAGCAGGTCGTTCGCCTTCTGCGCCGTAATGACGGCGTTCTGCGCCTGCACCTTCTGCTTCTCCAGTTCCGCCAGCGTCGTCTGTTGGCGCGCCTCTTCCTGCGTACGGCTCTGGGCCACCCGGACCTCACCTTGCTGGCGGGCCTGTTCGGCCGCAGCCTCGGCTTCGGCCTTCAGCTTATCCTGGGCTGCCTTCTCGGTATTCAGCCGGCTCTGCGTAATGGAGTCCAGCAGCTGCTGCGCCTCCTGCGACAGGATGATGTTGGGCACCACTACGTTGGCGATCTGCAGGCCGTAGTTGTCGGCCAGGCGGCTCAACTCGGTGTCGATGCACTCGCGCAGCACGTCGCGCGCAGTGCCAATCACGTTGTCGTTGAACGTGCGCTCGCCGATGCACACCTTCATGGCCTGCCGTGCGAGCCCCTCGACCCGGGTTTTCAGCGTGTCCTCGTCGAGGTAGAGCTGGCTGTACTGCGCCCAGTTGACCGTGAGGATGTCCTTCTGGGCCAGGTTGGGGCGGAAGATGTCGCCGCCGACCAGCAGGCCCAGGCGCTGCTTGTCTTTCGTGATGATCTCGTCGTCTTCTACCGAGAACGAGACGGCCGAGCTGGGAATGCGCTTCAGTTCCACGTACAGGCCCGCGTCGCTGTACAGGCCGGGGCCCACGACGTCGACAATCTTGCCGCTGCGGAAGCGCACGCCGACCTCCTGCTGCTCGACGCGCTGCATCACGTAAAACAGGTCGCTGCTTGTCAGCACGATGACGGCGACCACGACGACGGCGGCGACAAGCACGCCGCGCACGACGTTCATGTTGATCGATTTTCCACGGGTACTGTTCATAGCCTCACCTGATGGGGGAATCGGTATCGGACTTCTACACCGCTTTCTAGCGGCATTATGGCATTCTGAGGGGGGGAAGTGCAAGCGGTTCCTGCTGACACTTAGCCGACAGGATCGGAAGATAGAAGCCCGGTTTCTTCAAGAAACCGGGCTTCTGCTGCTTAGGTCTAGTAGAGGAACATGGGTTTCCCGAGCATGTTCGCGACTTTGGGGCGATAGTGCTCCTTGTCGTAAAGCTCGTCCACGTCCACCCGCTTGGTGCCCGAGATGACGGTGCTGAGGGGGATGTGGGTGTACTTGCCGTCGCGGAGCGCGACCATGCGGCCCGAGCGGGCCTGCGCGATCAGGTCCGTCGCCAGGTTGGCGTAGCTGAGTGCCACCATGCGATCGAGCGAGTCGGGCGCACCGGAACGCATCAGGTAGCCGAGCGTCTGGTAGATGATGTTCTCGCCGGTGTGCTTCTTGATCAGGTCGCCCGTGAGCTGCCCAATGCCGCCGAGCTTTTTGTGCCCGTACGCATCTTCTTCGCCGGACTCGATGATCGGACCGCCGGTCATCTGTGCGCCTTCCGAGATTGTCATAATCGCGTAGTTGCTCGGGTTGGCGTGCTTGTCTTCCAGCAGTAAAGCGCCCAGCTTCTCCGCGTCGAAGGGCACCTCCGAGATAACTGCACGGTCGACGCCAGCCAGGTACGCGGCGAAGAGCGACGTCTCGCCCGAGTTACGGCCGAACAACTCGACCACGGCGATGCGCTCGTGCGAGCCGGCGGGGGTGCGCAGGCCCGTAATCAGGTCGACGCTCCGGGTGACCGCAGTGCTGAAGCCGATGCAGTAGTCCGTGCCGTAGACGTCGTTGTCCATCGTCTTCGGGATGGCGACGACGGGAAAATGCTCCTGGTGTAGGCGGGCCGCATAGCTCAAGGTGTCGTCGCCGCCAATTGCGATGAGCCCGTCGATCTTCAGGTGCTGCATGACACGCAGGACGTGCGGCGTCAGGTCGATCAGGCCCGTCTGGGGGTCAGGCGTGTTGAACTGGTGCTTGAGAAACGCGGGCACGTCCTCCGGCTTGACGTGCGATGGCCGGGTGCGCGAAGTGTGCAGGAAGGTGCCGCCCGAGCGATCGATCTTGCGCACGACCGCCTTGTTCAGGCGCATTACCCAGCGCCAGTCTTCGGACGGGTCGTCTGGGTTAACGTTGACCGGGCCGGCCCAACCGCGGCGGAAGCCGATGACCTCCATGCCATCGTCGACCGCACGGTCGACTACAGCCTTAATGCACGGGTTGAGGCCAGGGACGTCGCCGCCACCGGTCAGGATGCCGAGGGTTTTCATGGGTGCCATGAAGTGTTCTCCTGGGTAACTCTAGCAGCAATGGGATATTGCCGGATAAGGCCACGGTAGAGTCTAAACGGAGTGAAAGGTTTTGGCAAATTGCCCCGTAGAAACTTCGCGAAAAAAGGCGCAGGCCGCCCGGTGTCGGACGGCCTGCGCCGGAATAAGAACGTGCCAGGGCCAGAGAGGCGGGACGAGACGCCCGTGTCAGCCTACTCTTCGGGGGGCTGGAGCATGGCCCGCGTGTTCTCCTCGATGTGGACGAGGAGCGACAGGATGCTGCCAAATGCGTAGAGTTGGACGAAGGTCACCAGCGCGACGACCAGCGCGCCGACCCCGCCGCCCACCATCAACGCCTGGGGCAACTGCAGGCGGGGACCCGAGCCGAAGGAAGCAATGAGGGCCAGGATCCCAAGCGCAAGGATGATCACCCCCGCGATCTTCAGCACCCACGCGAGAACCCGTACCAGTCCATACTTGTGCGGTACGTTCATGATGCCGTTGTCCCTTTCTGAATCAGCCTCACCCCTGCGCGCCGATGCTGCGGGAGGGACGCGGCCGCCGCGCCCCTCCCGGGCTCGCTGAAGAGGTGAAGGTGCGTTACTGCATCTTCGCCGGAATTGGCTGCACGCCCTGCGCGACCGGGAAGTGAACCATGACCGACATGTCGGTCTGGCCGAGCATCGGCACGAACGTCTTGATCAGGTCCAGGTACTGCTTCGGCACGCCCGGGTTCATCTGCTCATAGACCTGGATCGCGTTGTTCAGCGCCTTGCTGTCCCAGGCGATCGCCGGCAGTGGGTTCCCGTTGACGTACAGATAGAGTCCGTTCGACCGGCTGCTGAGCTGGATGTGCTGCACGTTGTTCGTCTGAAGTTGGGCCATGACGTTCGGGTCGAGCGCGACATTCGCATTGATGCCCAGTGCCTGCAGGTCGCGAGCCGAGATGCCCAGAATCGAGGGCACGCCCTGGTCATCGTACTTGACCTCGAACTTGGCCACGGCCGACGGCGGCTGGCTTGCAGGTGCGAGCGAGGCGATCTTGAGGTCGGCCGGCGCGTAGTCAATCTGCTGCGCCCCGTCCTGAGTCGGGAACTTCACCGCGATCGACAGCCCAAGGCGCTGGGCAAGCGGGGCCAGCTTCTCGACGAGGCCGCCGATGGCAGGGCCGTTCTGGCCGAGCAGCGGTGCGATCTCGCCGATGCGCTGCAGCGACCCATCCTGGAATGACAGGCTCGGCATCAGCGCCCCATTGACCAACAGCGCAAGCCCATCGCCGGTCTGCCGCAGTTCGATGTGCTGGATGTTGGCCGCCTTCATCCAGGCGGGATAAAAGGGATCGATCCGGTATTGGCTGAGGTCCAGCGGAACGCCCAAACCACGGGCTATCTCCTCAAGGGCCACACCCTCGACCCCGGGGTTGCCCTGATCGTCGAACGTGATGACGATGCGCGGCAGAGCCACGACGAATGTCTCGCCCGATTCGGTCTGGGGTGCAGCCGCCGGCATGACCGCGGGTCCGCACGACGTGAGCACCAGGCCAGCAAGAACCAGGACGACCAGCACGAACCTACGCATTACGCACCTCCTACAGTGAGCGTTTCGTACATCAGATCAGTTTTCCCGCCGGCGTAGATCAGAGTCCTCTGATTTACACCCGGCCAGGGACGTGATCGGCAATCAGCGGCCAGAGGGTCTAGTGCAGCTCGGCCGGGATATCGGCTTTGTCGGCCGCCTTCGGGAACCGCAGCAGGATTCCCAGGTCGGTCCGGTCCAGGTAGGGCGCCAGCTGTTGAATCAGCGGCAGAAGCTGCGCATCCGGCGAGAGCTTGCCATAGAGCTCCATCGCGTTTGCGAGCAGCTGCGTATCCCAAATCAGCCTCGGCAGGGGCTCGTTGTTAACGTAGACGTAGGCGCCATCCGGTTTGGTACGGATCTCCATATTTTGGATATTGCCATTTTTGAAGTTGGCGAGGGTCTCGGGTGAGAGCTTGACGAGGCTGCCCATGCCCAGGGCGTCCAGGTCGTCCGGCGAAAGCGTCATCATGCCCGCCCGGCCCTGCTCGTCGAAGCGCACCTCGAACTTGGCCACTGCGGAAGGGGGAGCAGTCGTGACGGTCGGCTGGAAGCTGCGAACCGTGCCGGTGTCCACGAAGGGAATCTCCGCCTCGCCCGCGGCCCGGGGGAAGCGCAGGACCACGTCGAGCCCCAGCCGGGTGATCAGGGGCAGAATGCGCTGGATCGCTTCGGCGTTCTCCACCTTGAGCGTACTGAGCAGGCCCAGCATCCGAGTCATGGAGTCTTGGCTCCAGCCGAGATGGGGCAGGGGTTTCCCATTGGCAAAGAACATCAGGCGGTCGCCCACCGAGGTGATCTCGAGGTGTTGCACACCCGCCTTAGTGAATTGGTCGACAAGCTCTTGCGGCAGCTTAAAGCCGGCAACGTCGACCCCGACCGCGCTCAGGAGGGCGGGGGAAATGCCGAGGATGCTGGGATTACCCGCGGCATCGACGTCTACCACGAGGCGTGGCAGCGCGATCTGAAAGAGCTCGCCGCTCGACGTCGTCGGACCCGTCGTCGGCTGCGCGGCTTGCCCTCCGCAGCCGGCCAAGATCACCGCAAGGACCACCACGGAGACCCAAAGTCTTTGCCTCATCGCGCACCTCATGGCATCTGATTCGGTGTGTCAACGCTGGAGCACATGCACGTCGCCCGACGCACGGTGCACCGCCGGCCATCCTGGCCGACCATGCACGATTATAGAACAAACTCTACCAGATTTCAAGCAGCCATTTTGGTAGCCCCCGTCCCAGTTCTGCGCGGTCATCTCGAAACGTCCCCGACCGCTCAGCCCCCGGGAGAGACCGGGCCTGTCGAAGAACCGGGTCTCTCCCACACGGCGACAGGACGACGCCCGGCTATGGGAGCTGCTGCAATGCTTCCCATATCTTCTGAGACGTAAGCGGCATCGAATCGATACGGATGCCGGCCGCATTGTAGACCGCATTCGCAATCGCGGGGGCGGTCGGCACCATCGGGTGCTCCCCGACGCCGCGGGCCCCGAAGGGACCGTCGTCCTGCGGCACCTCAACGATGATGTTCTCCGTTTCCAGCGGCGCATCGACGGCAGTCGCGATGCGATAGTCGGTGAAGTTCGGGTTGCGGGGCCGGCCGTGATCCAGGACGAGGCTTTCCAGCAGTGCAGTGCTCATGCCTTGCACCGCGCCACCTTCCATCTGCGTGCGCACCATCTCCGGGTTGATCGCCTTGCCGACGTCGTATGCGGAGACGATCTTGAGCACCTGGATTTCGCCCGTCTCCGTGTCGATCTCCAGTTCCACTGCCTGGCAGCCGGTCGTGAAGTGGACCACTGCCCGCGGGCCCTGCCCCGTCTCGGAATCGAGCGGGGTGACGTAGTCGGGCATGAAGCGGCCCTGCGCGACCACCGGTCCGCCGACGAAGGTGCCGTCCTTGCGCTGCACGCCGTAGATGGCGATGTCCTTCAGCGGCACCGACTCCTCGGACTTGTAGCTGATCACGGTGCCGTCGATGATATCCAGGTCCTGGATGTCCTCGCCCCACGCCTGCGCGACTGCCGACAGCACCTGGGTGCGGGCGGTTTCGGCGGCTTGCAGCACCGCGTTGCCCATGCTCCACGTCAGGCGCGAGGCCACCGTCTGCCATTCGTAGGGGCTGTAGTCGGTGTCGACCGTGTTGACCCGCACGTCGGTCACCTTGATACCGAGTCCCTCGGCCGCGAACTGGGCCATCGCGGTCAGTGCGCCCTGGCCGATGTCCACGCCGCCGATGCTGACCGTCGCCGTGCCGTCCTCGTTCAGCCGCACGAGCGCGCTCGAGCCGGGGTTGGGGGGCATCGCAGGCGCCTTCCACATGGCCGCCAGCCCCTTCCCGCGCACCTTGTGCGGCCCCGAGGGGGAGCACGGCTCGCCCCACTTGATCGCATCCGCCGCCTTGCGGATGCACTGGCTGAGGCCGGTCGGGTGCATCTTCATGCCGGTCAGCGTCTCGTCGCCGTCCTTCAGGCAGTTTTTGAGCCGCACCTCCACCGGGTCGAGCCCCAGCTTGTGGGCCATCTGGTCGATGTGCTGCTCGATGCCGAAGTGGATTTCCGGCATGCCGAACCCACGCATGGCGCCGCCCACGGGATGGTTGGTATAGACGCAGAAGCTGTCGACGTGGATGTTGGGGACGAAGTAGGGGCCCGTGCCCGAGTAGCCGGCCGCCCGGCTGATGTTCACCCCGTACTCGGTGCTGGCGCCGCCGTCCCAGTAGAAGGTGTTCTGCATGGCCGTGATGCGGCCGTCCTTCGTCATGCCCATCTTGATCTTCGCGATCAGGCCCTGGCGCACGAAGGTCGTGTAGAACTCCTCCTCGCGGGTCATGCGCAGCTTGACCGGCCGGCCCTTCGCGTGGATGGCCAGCGCGACGGCTGCGCCCTCCATGCTCACGCCTGCCTTCGAGCCGAATCCACCACCAACGTGCGGCGTAATGACCCGCAGCCGCGAGTGGTTGATGTGGAGCGCCTTGGCGATCAGGTTCCGCTGGGCAAAGGGCGACTGGCTGGAGGACCAGAGCGTGATCTTGCCGTTCATGTCCTGCTGGGCCACGCACACATGCGTCTCGAGCGGTACGTGCTGGATGTGCGGCACTTTGTACGTGTGCTCGTACACCACGCCGCCGTCTGCGGCAGCTTCGGCCCAGCCCTGCTCCATGTCGCCCTTGCGCACCTTCATCCAGTTCGAGATGTTCGTGCCCGGCTGCGGGAAGACGAATGGGACGCTCTCATACGATCCGAGATCGGGGTGGATCAGGGGCGCTTCGGGCGAGGCGCCATACTCCGGGTCGAACACGCCGGGCAGTTCCTCGTACTCGACCTCGATCAGATCCAGCGCAGCCTCGGCGATCTCCGGCGTATCTGCTGCGACTGCTGCAACGGCCTCGCCGAAGTGGCGCACTCGATCCAGCGCGAAGATGCGCCGGTCCTTAAGGTACAAGCCCGAGAAACCGGGGAAGTCCTCGCCGCACACGACGACCCGGACGCCCGGCAGCGCCCGGGCCTTGCTGACGTCGATGCGCTTGATGAGACCGTGCGGAATCGGGCTGCGCTTCAGTGCGCCCCACAGGAGGTTCGGCCCGAACTGCATATCGTCGACGTACGTGGCCGCGCCGGTCACCTTGTCGCGGCCTTCGATCCGCTGCGGGCTGGCGCCGACTGCGTGCGTTTTCTGCCTGGTTGGAGGGGGTGTCGTGGTCATGCGATCGCCTCCCGGCGGGTCTCGGCGCTGCGCCGAGCCGCCATCTTGATCGCATCGATGATGCGCATGTAGCCCGTGCAGCGGCACAGATTGCCGACCAGCGCCTCACGGATCTGTTCATCGGTCGGGTTCGGGTTCCGGTCGAGCAGCGCGCGGGCATTTACGAGGATGCCCGGCGTGCAGAAGCCGCATTGGGTCGCGCCTGTGGCGACAAAGGCTTCCTGGAGCGGATCGAGCTGCTGGTCTGTGGCGAGACCTTCGATCGTCGTGATGGCTGCGCCGTTTGCTTCGGGTGCAAGGACCATGCACGAGTTGACCGGCTCGCCGTTCAGCAGTACGGCGCATGCGCCGCACTCGCCCGCTTCACAGCCGTTCTTGGTGCCGGTCAGGACGAGCTGCTCGCGCAGCACGCGCAGCAGTGTATAGTGGGACGGCACTTCAAGGTCGTAGGGTTCGCCGTTGACGGTGAACTGGATGCGATGTTTCATGCTGCTCCTCCAGCCGCGGGAGGAGCGCTGGGAACCGAAAGCGCCGCCAGGATGCTCTCGATGCCGCGGCGGGCCAGTACCCGGACCATGGCCTTGCGATAGGCCGCGCTGCCGCGAATGTCGTCGATCGGCCGCGCGGCCCCCGATGCCAGCTCGGCCGCCCGGGCCACGCCTGCCGGCGTGTTATCCTGCGCGAGGGCCGTTTCGGCTTCTAATGCCCGCAGGGGGGTGGGACCGGCTGCGCCGATGGCGAGCCGCCAGGCAAGGCTGCCGTCGCGTGCCTCGCAGTTGACGGCCACGCTGACGACGGCGATATCGCCGATCTTGGTGCGGCCGAGCTTGTTGTATGAGCCGGCCGAGCGAACGCCCTCGTGTGGGGGCAAGTGGATGGCCGTCAGGAATTCGCCCTTCTGCATGGCCGTGCGGCCGGGGCCGGTGAAGAACGCGCCCATGGGGATGCGCCGAGCGCCGCCTGCACCGAAGACCTCGGCCACCGCATCCAGGCAGAGGAGCGCGGGTGCGGTGTCGGCGGCGGGGCTGGCGTTGCAGCAGTTGCCGCCGATGGTGGCCCGGTTGCGCAGTTGGTACGAGGCCACGGAATTCGCGGCTTGCGCCAGGACGTCGTACCGTTCGCAGATCACCGGGTGTGTGCCGACCTGGTTCATCGTGCAGGCCGCGCCGACGACGAGCCAGCCATCCGGGCTGAGCTTGATTTCGCGCATGCCGGGCAGGCCCTTCAGGTCGACGACGCGTTCTGGCTTGACGAATCCGCCCCGAATGCGAATCAAAAGGTCCGTGCCGCCCTGAAGCGCGCGCACGGACCCGATGCCAGCAGCAAGATATTCGCTGGCCTCCTGGTAATCCCTGGGGATGACGTAGTCAAATGGTTGCAACGTTGCTCACCTCGTGATGCCATGTGACAGGGTCACCCCGCCGCCGGGCGGCCGGGCGACCCTGTCACATGAAAGTACTAGAAGTCCAGGTTCGCCCGCTCCTTCACGCCGAACTTCGATGGCGGCAGGATGGTGAAGATCAGGTTCAAGAAGATGCCCACGATCGCCGAGAAAACGATGGCAGGGATGCCGTTCGGGAAGAGCACGGCGATCTTGAACGGGAACAGGCCGTTGGGCATGCCCAGGCTGCCGCCAATGCCCAGCACCAGGATCACGGCGCCGATGGCGAGGTTGCGCGGCTCGAACAGGTTCACCCGCTCGCTCTGCAGCAGCGCAACACCCTGCATGCCGATGACGCCGAACAGGTAGATCGACAGGCCGCCGACCACTGGCACCGGAACCGTGCCGATCAGCGCCGCGAGTGTGCCGATAAAGGCCAGCAGCATGGCCATCACGCCCGCGGCCATCAGCACGGGTACGGAGTAGTTGCGGGTAATTGCCATGAGCGAGTTGTTCTCGCCGTAGTTGGTGCCCGCCGAGCCGCCGAGGAGGCCGGCCACGACATCATCCGTGCCGTCGGCCACGAGGTTGACGCCGATCAGGTTCTTGATCTCCTTCGGCTTCCGGCCCAAATCCTTCGCCAGCTGGTCGATATAGAGGCTCATCTGGTAGAGATGGGCGGTCGATTCGGGAATGGTGGCGATGCAGATCAGTGCGATGCTGAAGACGACGGCCCAGGCGTTCGGGTTCGCGAAGTCGGGTAAGGTAAAGGGCGGTACTCGGAAAAGTTGAGCCGCCGTGACGTCGGCAAAGTACTTGACGTAACCGAGTTTCTCTGCGGGCGGGGGGCCAAACTGGATCAAGCCAAAGGGGATCGCGGCGATGTAGCCGACGACCGCACCCAGCAGGATGGGCAGCATGCCGAGCAGGCCCCGGCCCTGCAGGTAGACCGAGAAGATGATGGTAGCCAGCAGCGTAATGCCCGCCACGGCCCACGCTCGCCACTGGAAGTCGGCCGGCGCGCCGACGGCGATCCCGCCCGCCTCGCTGATCGCGGTACCCGCGAGCGCGATACCGATGACGATGGCGACGCTGCCCGTGATGATGGGGGGCAGCACCTTGTCAAGCGCCGCCTTGCCGATCCGGACGATCATCAGGCCGAGCAGGATTTCGATGACCGCGGTGCCCAGGATGCCGACCTGCGCGATACGAACGCCGTCGCGGCAGTAGGTCGTCAGCGGGTCGCTGAAACAGCCGCCGGCATAGGTTGCCATAACGGTAATAATGACCGCGATGTAGCTGAAGCTGGAGCCGTAATAGAGCGGGATGCGGCGCCGTGTCACCAGGAGGGCAATGATGGTGCCCAGGCCACTGGTGAACAGCGTCACGCCGACATCGAACTTGGTAAGGATGGCAACCAGGACGGTTGCGGGAAACATCGTCAGCACCTGCTGGAAGCCGAGGCTCAGCATGGCGCCGACCGGGGGCATGTCCTCCGGCAGGTAGCCGAGGATCTTACCCTCTTCGGTGGGGACGGACTTCACGGCCATGATAACGTTCTCCTTTGAGATTAGGATGGGCTGGGCAAAAAAGGAAACGATCGACCGTCTTGATATCCGGGGCGCGTACCTCCAAAAGGCAAAGCGCACACACCTCCTTCTGGGCCGCATTTTAGCACAGCGACCACTGCGCTACACGACGCGAAACCTACGCTTACATAACGTCGAACCCACGCCGGTGCAGCATCTGGGCGAAGCGGGGTTACCACAGAAGGCACAAAGACACGAAGGTTCACAAAGAGGCTCTAAAGAAGCTTTGTGTCTTGGTGTCTTTGTGGTGAGGCGCACCTCCGCATCAGCGTAACCGTAGCGCTCCGCGAAACGCGATCAGCGCCTGCTCGAATACGCCGAGCGCCGGTCGCACCAGTCCCGCGCCGACCTGGCCGACGCCGGGGTCCTTGTGCGCGACACCCGTGTTGACGCGCGGCGAGATGCCCGTCTCGACGACTTTACGGATATCGATGCCGGTCGGCGTGCCCCGAAAGTCGAGGGCCGGCATGGTGAAGTACTTGTGCTCGCCGAACGTGATTTCGTACATCTCGAGCGTGGCCGTCAACGCGTCCTTGGGCGTACCGCCGACAAACTGGACGATGGCCGGGGCCGTCGCCATGGCAAATCCGCCAATGCCCGCGGTTTCGGTGATGGTGCTGTCGCCGATGTCGGGGTTGGCGTCGGCCTCGCTGAACCCGGCGAAGTAGAGCGCCTTCACTTTCTCGGCCGGCTGGGTGAACCAACGGTCGCCCAGGCCCGACACCCGGATGCCAAAGTCCGTGCCGTTGCGCGCCATGGTCGTGACGATCGTGCTGCCCTCGATGCCGTGCGCGGCGTCGGCCATGGCCTTGCACCCCGCCATAATCGGGTTGAGCACGGACAGCGGGTGATCGCCCAGGAACCTGGCAACCTCCGACGCGACTTGGGGACTTGGCGCGCACAGGGCGACCTGGGGCGCCAGGGCTTTCAGGAACAGCAGCGCCGCGGCCTTGTTGCGGTTGTGTCCCTCGTCGCCCATGTGCAGGGCCTCGCCCAACAGCGCGCGGATGTCGACCCCGCCGCTCGCGACGATCGCATCGTGCAGGACCGGAGCCATCACGTCGTTCATCCAGTGGAGCCGAGCGATGACGTCCGGGGCGTACGCGCCCATGCGCAACACCTTGCCATAGCCCTCGTTGAGGTTCGAGTAGCTGAGGTTGCCGTGGGTCTTGTTCTCGACCACGTACACCATCATGGAAGGCGAGATGACGCCCGCCATGGGCCCGACGGCGGCGTGGTGGTGGCAAGGATCAAACCGCACCTTCCCGCCGGCTGCCAGGGCGACTGCTTCCTCCGCGTCCTGCGCCCGGCCTTCGAAGATCAGCGCGCCGATGACCGCACCCCGCTGGGGTCCGGACATCCGCTCCCACGTAACCGGCGGGCCCGCGTGCATCAGCAAGTCGTCGCTCATCCCGGGCACCGCGTCCCGCGCCCGGGCCAGCCCGATTACGACCGGCCGGGCCTGCATCATCCGCTCGACGGCCGTTCTGTTCGCCGCATCAATGTCGACCACGTGTCCTCCACCTGCGGGCAAGGCTGCCACGAATTTCACGAATTGCACGAATGAGACGAATCACGCGTAGGTCGCTATCGTCTCGAAATCGCCGAATTCGTCAAATTCGTGCAATTCGTGGCGGCCTCGTCATTTCTTCATCTTGGCGAGAATTGCCATCAGGCGCTCGTTGCCGCCCGCGGGCGGGCGCCAGTCGACGTGGATCACCGGCGCACCCTGGGCCTGCAGCGTCTCGGCAAACGACTCCAGCCCGACGTTGATTGCCGCGAGGGGCGCCTGCAGCGCGTCCAGCGAGACGGGCCGCAGGGCCGAGGGCACGGGCCGAGGCGCCAGGGCCCGCACGAGCTCGCCTGCCCGCCGCACAGTCGCTTCGTTACGGGTGTCGACCTGCGCACCGGCTTCGGCCAGCCGTTGGCGTTGGGCCTCCAGGTCCTGCGGGTCCTCATCAGTCCCGGTCAGCACCACGAGCACGTCCAGGCGGCGGCCCGCACTTCGTGCAACGCCGATCGCCCGTTCGATCGCGGGCGCCAGTTCTGCGGCCGGGTTCGGATGCGAGCCGTAGCCCAGCACCACGTCGAGCAGGAGCACGCCCACCTCTGGGTCTGCCGCTTCCTGGAGCAGCCGGCGGACGCGCAGCTCGTTGTCGAGCATGGGGTGCAGCCGGCCGACGGTGAACTCGTCCTCGCCCAGATCGACGATGGTGTGCTCCTGGCTGACCAGCGAGTTGGGCAGCTGCCACGCTTTGTCGAGCGGCGCATTCGCCCACACGCCCGGTACGTAATCCCTCAGGATGGCCTGTGCCTCGTAGGCCAGGGTGCCGCCCGAGAACAGGCCGCGCAGGTAGCGTTGGCCGGGGGCGAAACCGGCAACCTGTTCCTCGACCAAGACAGCCGGGTCTCCTGCGCCGCCCCCTTGGCGGAAACCGGGTTTCTCGAGCTCGCCTGCCAACTCCACGGCCAGCGCAGCGGCATGGTCAAGGCTTGCGGCGAAGTACAGGTTGCCTCGGGTCGTACAGGTGACGGGCCGGCCGACGAACGACACCACGACCGGCTTGCCTGCGGACTCGGCGAGCTGGAGCACTTCCTCGGCGACCGTGGCCGCGGGCGGCTTTGACACCAGCACAATTACCTTGACGTCGGGGTCGCGTGCGAGAACGTCGATTCCCTGGCGGAACGTTACCGCGCCGATCTTCTCAGACAGATCGCGGCCGCCCGTGCCAATACCGTGAGTCACCCCGCCGCCCAACTGGTGGATGCGGGCGGTTACCTGTTGCAGGCCGGTCCCGGCCGCGGCGACCACGCCAATTGGGCCGCCGCGCACCTTGTTGGCAAAGCCCAGGCCGACGCCGCCGATCATCGCGGTCCCGCAGTCTGGCCCCATGACGAGCAGACCTTTCTCGGCGGCGAGGCGCTTCAACTCGATTTCTTCTTCGACCGGCACGTTGTCGCTGAAGAGGAAGACGTGTTTGTTCGCTGCCAGGGCCTGGCGCGCCACACCCGCAGCATAACGGCCCGCGACCGAAATCAACACAAAGTTGGCTTCCGGCAGCATCTGGGCTGCGGTGTCGAGGCTCTGCGGGCGATAGTCTTGGCGGAGGGTCGAGCGCCGCAGGGCCAGGAGTGCGTCGACTTGAGCGAGTGCCGCGAGTGCCGCCGCGTCGCTTTCTGACTGCACCGCGATGATCAGATCGTCGGGGCGGGCCGCGTCGATCTCCGGTGCGGTCAGCCCGCTCTGCGCCAGCAACGCCTTGTTGGACGGCGTGCCCATGGCTACGCCGGATTGCAGGATGCCATCCAGTCCGGCGAGTGCGGCCTGCAGATGCATGAGGACGATCGAGTCATAGTAGGCGCCGCGCCGGATTTCGACTTGGGTAGTTGTCATTCAGGCCTCGCTCGCATTCGGCGATTTCGCTCTGACGGTTAAGTTGGGTCCGCCACGAATTGCACGAATTGTACGAATTGGCGTTCGAAATGTCTACGAAGCAATTCGGGAAATTCGCGGCAGCGCCGCGGGCGATGCCGTCGCTCCGGCGTCGCCTACACCACGCCCTCTGCCCGCAGGCGGGCCACGTCTGCCTCGGACCACCCAAGCTCGGCCAACACCTCATCCGTATGCTGGCCGAGCGTGGGCGGCGGTAGCCGGAAAGTCGCCGGCGTCTCGCTCAAGTGCATCGGATTGCCGATCGAATGCACCTCGCCCACGGTCGAGTGTTCTTGCGTCACGATCATCTCGCGCGCCAGGATTTGGGGATCGCGCAGCGCCTCATCGACCTCATTGATCGGCCCGCACGGGATGTCGGCGGCTTTCAGCCGCTCGATCCACTCGCCGGCGCTGCGCTGCAAGAAGATTTCTTCGATCATCGGGATCAGGATATGGCGGTTCCGCAGCCGGTCGGGATTGACGGTGAACCGGGCGTCTTGCCCCAGCGTGTCCGCGACTTCCAGAGCCTCACAGAAGCGCTTCCAGAGGCGATCTGAGCCCACCGCGACCATCACGTACTTGTCCGCTGCCCGGAAGGGCTGGTAGGGCACGATCGTCGCGTGCGCGTTGCCCAGCTTCTTCGGCCGCTCGCCGGTCGCAAAGTATGCGCCCGCGACGTGTGTCAGCCAGGCGAGTTGGCTGTCGAGCAGCGAAACGTCGAGGAATTGGCCCCTGCCCGTCGTCTCACGGGCGAGCAGCGCGGCCAGGATGCCCATTGCCGCGTACATGCCGCAGGTCGCATCGGCCAGGGGGATGGGGTAGCGGATCGGGCCCGAGCCCGGCTCGCCGGTCAGGGTCATCAGCCCCGCCCGGCCCTGCGCGATGATGTCGTACCCGGCCTCGCCCGCCGCCGGCCCGGTCATGCCAAATCCGCTCACAGCGCAGTAGACGAGCCGCGGGTTGAGCGCGGCGAGGGTGTCCGGGTCGGCGCGCAGCCGGCGCAGCGAGTCCAGGCTGGGCTGATTGACGATGAACACGTCGGCCGTCTCGACCAGGCGGTGCAGGATCGCCTGCGCCTCGGGGTGCTTGAGGTTGAGCGTGATGCTGCGCTTGTTCCGGTTCACGCTCAGGAAATAGGCACTTTCCGACTGCACGTAGGGGGGGGCCCAGCCGCGGGTCATGTCGCCCGTTCCGGGCCGCTCGATCTTGATCACGTCCGCGCCGAAGTCGCCCAGGTACATGGTGCAGAATGGCCCGGCCAGGGCCTCGGTCATGTCCAGGACGCGCGCGTTGTTGAGGACGGAGGTGGCATTCACGCAGTCAGACCTCCACGGGTTTGGTCGAGGCAACGGCTGGAATGGGACGCAGATTGAACTGATTCAACTGATTCGTCCGATTGTTCGGCGGTCGTCCTGCGAACCGGTCCGATCAGTCAGGTCTGCGTCCTATTCACACGGCTCCGGGAGCTTGGCCGGGCGAAACCGGCTCTTTGCCGGGGTCAGGATATTCTGGTACGCCGCCAGGTTGCGCAGCTCCAGGTGGTCGAACACCATCGGGCTTTTCGAGCCGTAAGTGATGTACTTGATCGGGTCGGGGTTAAGCTCGGCGAAGATGATCTCCTCCGTGCCGCGGCCCTGGGCCAGGGTGTGTGCGATCGGATCGACGATCATGCTGTGCCCAAAGTAGTAATTGCCGCCGGCATCCGAACCGACCGCATTGCACCCCAAGATGTACACGTGATTGTCATAGGCGCGCGCCCGGTTGGTCAGCTCCCAGATCTCGTAAGAGCGCAGCAGCGCGCTCGGGGCGGGCAATGACCTCGGCGCCCATGATGGCCTCGGCCCGATACAACTCGGGAAAGTCGCCGTCGAAACAGATGGTCATGCCGATTGAGGCCAGGGGGGTGTGGACCACCACCGGCTCGTGGCCCGGGCTCGACCACCCGCACGCTTCGGTCGGGAAGAGGTGGGTCTTGCGATACACGCCCAGGACGTCGCCGTCCGGCCCGAACAACGCGGCGGAGTTGTAGACGACCCCCCGCTCGGCCCCCCGCTCGTACGTGCCGGCTACCAGGTAGATGCCCAGCGCCTGGCTCACCTGCTGCAGGGGCGCGGTCAGCCGCCCGGGGATCGCGTCGACCCGATCCCACAGCTCGGCTTTGTCGATGCCGGGCACGAAGCCGGTCGTCAGCGTCTCGGGCAGCACCACCAACTGCGCGCCGCTCTCGTCCACGGCGCGCTTGGTCCAGGCGACCGCCTTATCGAGATTCGCCTGCACGTCCATGGGGATGCACGCGAATTGAGCACAAGCAGCAGTGAAGCGTTGCACGTTCCCCCCGATAGATGCCCATATTGTCAGGCGGGCGCCTACACGAAGAACACAAAGAACCCAAGGGGCACAAAGGGATGCGCCCGGAGAACTTCGTGGACCCTGGTGTTCTTTGGTTCTTTGTGTGAGGCAGTACTCACATTACCCGCGCGAGTTGCGCTCGATGTTCTCCACGTGCGACGGATCATACGCGTCGCCAAACTTGGTCGTCTTGAGCGCGGCCTTCTTCGCCATCAGCGCATCGTACTCCGCATCTTCGACGAACGCAACACACCGCCCAATGCTGCTCTCGCCGTCGACAAAGCGCCAGGGGAAGAAGCCGACGGTCACCCGGCGGTTCAGCAGCAGGTCAATCTCGCCGCCGATGCACTCTGCGTGGATGATGTGATCCGGGAACATCTCGATGTGCATCAGCTGATACTTCGAGTCGTCGAAGCGCTCGGCAAGCGTCGTGCCGTACTTCTTCTGGAAGTGGGCATCGGCCTCTTTCGCCTGCCGGGGCATCCAGCTGCGGACGATCGTGTTCATCGGGTGATCCGCGCTGCCGCAGTCGACGCCGATCCACTTGATCCCCTTGCGCTTGGCCCACTCGCCGAACTCGCGATCGGGCCCGGGGTGCTGTACCATGTAGCGAATTTCGTCGGCGTAGGGCTGGTCCCAGCCGAAGTGGTGGTAACCGGTGTGGATCAGGAGGATGTCGCCCGAGCGGACTTCTACGCGCTCCTCGACCATCTGAGAGGTGTAGATGTCGTAGTTGCCGCACACGTCCGAAAGGTCGACGATGGCCGCGGGGCCGACCAGGAAGTCCATGTCGAGGCTGGCGATGTCTTTACCGGCGGTGAAGAAATGGATCTCGCCGTCCAGGTGGGTGCCCAGGTGGTTTGAGTGGGTGAGCAACTGCCCGTTCGCGCCGTTGGGCGCCAGCCGCTTGAAGTACTTGACCTGCAGCGGCTCATAGGTGGGCCAGGGAGGTGTGGCGATGCCGAGCGGGATCGTGAGGTCGATGAGCTTCATTGACAAATGCCTCCTATGTGATAGAGGTGTGGGGGCAGCGCCGCCGAAGGCGGCGCTGCCCCCACAGACATTCTGTTAGCGGCTGCCAAAGTCTGCGATGAAGTAGTACCCCCAGGCGCCTTTGGCCACGCCCACGCCGATCTCCGTGGCGCGGCCGGCCATGATATTCTGCACGTGCGGGTCGTTGCCCGGCGGCTCGTTCCACCACATCTCCATAGCACGAGCGACGCTGCGGGCGTTGGCCCAGTTTTCGCCCTGCCAATTATAGGCGTAGCCGGCGCGTTGCAGCCGGGACGGCAGGCGTGCGCCGTCCGAGCCGACGTGGCTGCCGCGGTTGCGGTTCGCGCAATCCTCCGCGTGCCCCTGCGCCGCCAGGGCGAGTTGGTCGTTCCAGACCAGGGCCGGCAGACCGCCCGCCACCCGCTTCTCGTTGATGCGGTTGACCATCTCCTGGGCCCACGGCGCCAACTCGGGCGCAAGCCCTTGCGTGGCGGGGAGGGGGGCCGGCGGCGGAGCCGCTGCGGGTGGAGCGGATGCGGCTGCGGCCGGCGCGTCGAGGCGCGCCGAAAGCACCTGCTGGGTGATGCCGGGGATGGTGAGCTGTTGGCCGGCCATCAAGCGTCGGGGATCCACCCCGGGATTGGCGGCGAGCAGCTCGCCTAATGACAGGCCGTAATTAGCGGCGATGTCCCACAAGGTGTCTCGGCTCGCACGGTGTAGGTCGGCGTGGGTGGGCTCGGTCGCGGCGGCAGTCGTAGCCTTCGCGTAGATCCCAGGGATCAGCAGGATCTGCCCCGCCATCAGCCGTTGCGGATCCACGCCGGGATTGGCTGCGAGCAGATCGTTGACGAATACTCCGTACTTGGTGGCGATGTTCCAAAGGGTGTCGTTGGGCTTGACGGTGTAAATGGCGCCGGATGCGGCGGCCGCGCCGGCCGTGCCGGCGCCGGAGACGGGGGGCGTCTTCGAGGGGATCGTTAACGTCTGTCCGGGGCGGAGGGCGTCCGGGGTGACGTCCGGGTTGGCGGCTGTCAACTGTGCTACCGTGATGTCGAACCGGGTGGCGATATCCCAGAGCGTGTCGTTCGCGCGCACGACGTACTTGCCGTTGGGCGGCGGAGGCGCGGCGAACTGACCTTCCGCATGGGCGGCCGGGGCCAGTAGTGACATGATCAGGGGAACCAGCACGAGGAACAGCCAGGAGAACCGGTTGTTTTGTATGTGCATGGAGCCACTATACATGGCCTGAGTGAGTTGTGCAAGTGAACGGGAACGCGTTTCTTCAATAATCGCTTGTCATAGATTTGTAATATGATTGCTCCTGTTTCGTGTTGACACGCCAAAAAACGTCGCTTATAATGTTTGCGTCGTGCCGACCGATGTGCTCCTATGTGAAGGCAGGTGTGCTGTGCCGTCCATGAGTAATGCCCACGCGCTGATTGTCGGGATTGCCGGATATCCAAACGTTGCTCCACTGCCCGACACCGTGTTGGCCGACGCCAACGACGTGGCCGACGTTCTCACCGACCCCAATCTCTGCGCCTATCCGCTCAACCAGGCCTGCCTCCTGCTCGACGGCGAGGCGACGCTGCCGAGGCTGCGTTCCGAGTTGGCGAACCTCGCGCAGCGAGCCAATAACGATTCCACCGTCTTCATCTATATCTCGGGCCACGGCGGCCGTATCGATTCCGGGCCGGCGAAAGGGGAGTACCTGCTGCCCTACGACGTATCGCTCGACCCCGGGGTTGTGCCCCCGCAGATTCGCGCCGAGACGGCCATGTCGGGCGCCGAGTTCGCCGAAGCGATGGCCAAGATACCCGCCCGCAAGCTGCTTGTGGTCTTCGATTGCTGCCATGCGGGCGGGCTGGGCGCGACGAAGGATGCGACCGGTCCCGCGCTCAAGGCCGGCCTCTCTGAGGACTACTACGGCCGTTTGGCCGAGGGTCGGGGCCGCGTCATCCTCGCCTCGTGCCGGGGCAACGAGTTCTCTTACGTGCTGCCCGGCGCCCCCAACAGCCTGTTTACGTCGCACCTGCTGAGCGGCCTGCGGGGGAATGCGCCGTCACCGGCCGGCATGATTCGCATCTTCGACCTCTTCGGCTACCTCCAGCCGAAGGTCGTGGGCGACCAGGCCTCGCAGCACCCCATCTTCAAGGCGGAGATCGAGGACAACTTCCCGGTCGCGCTGTCGGTGGGCGGCAAGGGCGTGCAGCTGCCGCCGCCGGCCCCGCCCGCGGGCGACGGCTTCGCCTACGATGTCTTCCTCAGCTACCGCGACCAGGACCCGGACAAGACCTGGGCTCGCAAAACGCTGCTGCCGCGGCTGGAGCAGGACGGCCTGAAGGTGATCGAGCAACGCCGCTTCCGGCTGGGCGCGCCGATCGTCAAGGAGATGGAGCGGGCAGTGGTGCAGAGCCGTTACACGCTCTCCGTACTCTCGCCGGCCTATATTGACGGGAACTTCACCGATCTTGACTCCGTCCTTGCCGAACATCTGGGGCTTGAGAACAGCCAGCGCCGCCTCGTGGCCGTGATGCGGGAGAACTGCAAACCGCGGCTTGGGATGCGTGCGCGCATGTGGCTGGACATGACCGAGGATACCGAGTTCGACGACAACCTGGAGCGATTAGTCTACGAGCTGAAGCAGCCGCCAGTTATGTGAAAGGTCGGGTGTGGGCCAGCAGTATGCCCGACGAACCAACCTACTCGCTGTTCATCATCCATGCGCCGGAAGATGAGGCGTGGGTGCAGTCCTACCTGATCCCGGCCGTGGGACTGCCCGCCGAACGCCTCATTCTGTCCTCTCGCTTCCGACTGGGCGCGTCGCGGGCGGAAGAGCTGCAGCGGGCCGTGGAAAACAGCCGCTTCACCCTCCTCATCCTGACCCCGGAGTTCTTCGAGGATCCCTGGGCCCGCAAGGCCGAGGAACTGGCCGACTACCTTGCCACGCTCGACCAGATGGATCGCATGATCCCTCTGAACCTCAAGCCGTCCAAGAAGTCGCTGCGGATTGCTCTGCGAGTGGGCCTCGATTGCACGAACCCTGACAACTGGGACGGCGAGGTCGAGCGGCTGCGCGACCAGTTCGAGCCGGGCGTTGCACAGCCCGCGGAAGAGCCGGACCTTCCGCCGCCCTACCCCGGAATGCGCCCGTTTGAAAAGGACGACGCCAGGTACTTCTACGGCCGGACCGCCGAGATCAAGCTCATGCTCGAGACCCTGCGCTGGCAGAAATTCGTGCTGGTGATCGGCGCGTCTGGCTCGGGCAAATCTTCCCTGATCCGCGCCGGGCTGCTGCCCAAGCTGGCGGACGCGCCGGAGTTCCGGGAGCAGCGCTGGCTGGTGCCCGATCCCATTCGCCCGGGAACGGCGCCGCTGCAGAGCCTGGCTGCGGGGCTCGGGATCACTTTCCCGCCACCGAATGAGCCGCGCGATGCTGGGGCAGCGACCGGGCCGGCTGCGGAGCTCGGCAAGGCGGAGCTGGAGGCGATTGACCTGGGCGTCGACGCCCTGCTCAAAAGCCGGGAGCGGGCCACCTGCTGTTCACGGTCGACCAGTTTGAAGAGGTGTTCACCCAGGGCGATCGAGCCGAGCAGAAACGGTTTATCCAGGCGCTCAAGCGGCTGCGCCAGCACAGGGCGGCCGCGGTGGTCGTCGCAATGCGGGCCGACTTCTATGACGACTTGCTGCAGAGCGACCTGTCGCCGATCGAGCCGGGCCAGCGCTTCGACCTGGGACCACTGAAGGGGGCCGGGCTGCAAGAAGCGATCGTAGAGCCGGCGAAAGCCAAGGGTGTCTTTCTCGACCAGGCGCTGCTGCAAAAGCTGATCGCCGATGCCAGCGACGCGCCCGGTGCGCTGCCCCTGCTGCAAGAGACGATGCGAGCGCTGTGGTACCGCCGGCGCCGCAATTTCCTGCCCTACAGTGCTTACGAGGAGTTCGCCGGATCGGGCAACTCCCTGGTGGTTGCGATCGCGAACAAGGCCGAAGCGACGCTGGCCGACTTCCCCGAGCCGAAGGACGCGCACGTGGCGATCGCTCGCCGCGTGTTCCTGCGCCTCGTGCAGTTCGGCGAGGGCCGGGCCGATACCCGCCGGCAGCAACCCGAGCCCGCGTTGCAGGCGGTGGAGGACGGCGCAGGCTTCTTCAAGCCGACGCTCGCCCACCTGGTCGACAGCCGCCTGATCGCCCTGAGCCGGGATGAGGCCACGGGCGATCAGCAGAGAATCGACATCGCGGACGAGGCGCTCTTCTCGGGCTGGCCAACGCTGAAGGAATGGATCGGGCAGTACCGCGAGCATGAGGTGCTGCGCCGCAAGCTCGACGGCCGAGCTGCCGACTGGAGCGCAAACGCGCGCTCCAGCCAGCAACTGCTGAACCGGGTCGAACTCGGCCAGTTCGACGAATGGCGAAAGAAGGACGCGGGCAAAGCAAGTGCCGTCGGCCACAGCTCCGACCTTGACGCGCTGGTTGCGGCGAGCCGGCGCCAACTGCGCCGGGCCCTCATCTTCCGCATCGCGACGACCGCGGCGCTGGTGCTGCTCATCCTGCTGGCGATCTTCATTTGGAGCGACGGGCGCCAAAGAGCGGCCGCCACCGAGGTCGCCGCACAGCGTGAGATCGTCGTGGCCAAGGAGGCCGGGTTGGCTACCGCGCAGGCCGGCGAGCGGGCTGCCGTCGACGCGCAGGCTACGGCCGAAGCCAACCGCAACCAGGCCGTGGCGGCCCGGCAGACCGCCGAGGCCAACCGGCTGCAGGCCCTCCGCAACGAGTCGGGCGCATGGGCCGAGCTCGCCAGCCAGAACCTGCAGACGGATCCGGTGGCGAGCCTGTGGTGGAGCAGCCGGGCACTGCCCTCCCCGGCCCACCCGCGGCCCGCCGTGCCGAGCGCGGAGTACCAACTGCGTCTCGCCCTGCAAGAGAGCCTGGAGCAGACGTACGCCGACCTCCACGGGCCGCGGGTCGACGCAAACGGACCCCTCATTGCAGTAGGCGGCAGCAGCTTGAGCCTGTGGCCCCGCGATCTGAGTCCTGCAGTCAAGCGGCTGCCCGGCGCGGTCGACGACCTTGGCTGGCACACGGACGGCTCGCTCTTCACTTACACCGGGAATGCCCTCACGGTGTGGCGTAACGACGTGGCCTACCGCCACGACCTCGCGGACACGATCGGAGGCGCAGTCTGGCGGCCCGCCCGACCCGAACTCGCCGTATTGAGCGGCCAAACCCTTTCCTTGTGGCCGTACGTGTCCGGCGAACCCCTGGCGCTCGAGGTGTTCAGCGACACGCTCGACATCCGTAAACCCTACTTACCCCTCGCCTGGTCACCGACCGGCGACGCGCTTGCCGCATGGGACCAAGGCGGCGCACTCCTCATGTATGGCGCGAACCTGCCCGAGGGCGCGATCACGACCACGTTGACCTTGCCCGGCCCTGTCGAGGGTGCAGCCTGGTCGCCTGACGGCAAGACGCTGGTGGCCTTGCTGCGAAGCGGCGACGCCTTGGCGCTGTCGGGCAACATGAGCCTGAAGGCAGCCCGCCGTTTCTCGCCGTCCACCGCCAGCGACGCCAGCGGGGCTTTCGGCGGCGTCATCTTCGTCGACGCCGGCCATTTCCTCACCTGGGGCCGCAACACTGCACCGAAGCTCTGGGCGCTCGACGACCTTGCCGCGCCGAAGGCAACCTATCCCCTAAACCTCGGCGCAGTCTCGGGGATCGACCTGGCGCCCGATCGAGCGCGTTTTGCCGTTTTCGGGGAGAACGGCGACGTCGACCTCTTTAGCGTGGACGGAACACAGCAGTGGACCCTGCGGGGGCACAGCCGTTCGGTGGTGCAGGCGGCCTGGAACGGCGATCTGCTGGCGACCGGGGGTTCGGACGGCATGGTGCGCGTGTGGGATTTGGCCGAGTCGGCCACGCCGCCGCCGGTTGCGGAACTCGCGGCCGCCGCGCCGGGCGCGAGTCTGGGCCAGTCGTACGTGAACGCGCTCGAATGGCGGCCGGGAGGGCGCCTGTTGGGCACAGCCGAGGACGGTTCCGCCCGCATCTGGCAGGTGCTCGACGGCGACGGCCGTCCGGTGTGCAGCGGCGGCTGGACGACCGGGCCCACGAAGACGGTCTGCGCGGCAGACAGCCGGGCGCTGCGCGGCCACCAGGACCGGCTCGATGTACTGCGGTGGTCGAACGAGCAGACCTTGCTCAGCACCGATGTCACCGGGGCCGCCCGCAGGTGGGACCTGCAAACGGGCGAGACATTCCTGGTTTCGGGCACGCCCGACGTCGAGCGGCGCGCGCTGTGGAGTCCAGACGGGTCGATGGCGTTCGCGTACGATGCACCGGGTGGACCGAATGGCCCCGGCGACGGCGTCATCACCGATGTGCGAACCGGCGCTCGGCAGGCAACGGTCAAAGGACCGGTGCTGTGGGCCCACTGGTCGGACCTGGGCTTGCTCGTCGCCCGTGAAGGGACGGACCTGGTTCGCATCGACCCGACCACGGGAGAAGACGGAGACAGATATACCGGAGCGCCGGCGGGCGACCAGATCACCGATGCCGCCGTCAGTGGATCGCAGTTGGCCGTTGCGGACAAGGGCGGCGCGATCCACGTGTGGACCGCCCCCGGCGCCGCGCCCTCTGTGCTACAACAAGATGAGGCCGGACCCGTCGGGCGGCTGGCATGGTCGCCGGACGGCAAGCGCCTGCTGGGCGCGGGCACGCACGTCGTTCTGTGGGACGTAGCCGGCCGGGAGGAGGTATGGAAGACGTTTGAGAGCGGGCTTGGCTCGTGCCGCCCCGCATTCAGCCCGGATGTGAAGCTCATCGCGGGCTGCATCGACGCGCAGACCTACGTCTGGCAGGCGGACAAGGGGACGACGCTCTGGTCCGCGTGGACGGGCAATGGGGACGGGAAAGGCGTGACCTGGCGCACTGCCCCGACCTTCGACGGCGCCGGGTCACGGCAGATCCTGCTCTCGTCGGCAGGCAACCTGGCCCAGTTGTGGGATTGGGACGCCCGCGCGTTGATCGGTGAGTACCGCCAGGCGCCTGAGCTTAACCTTGCTACTATCAGCCCGGATGGCAAGTGGCTGGCGACGACGAACGATGTTGGGGAGATCCGGCTCTGGAATCTCTCGTTGGGCGATCCGCAATCGCTGCTCCACTCTGCTGCGGGCCGCATTACGCGCACCTTTGAGAAGTGAGGTCCCGGTTTTGAAATGCTGCCCTCGCCTCTGCACCGGAAACCGAGATGCGATCCTTCGAGAAGTAGTCACGGGTGGGAGGACAGTATGAAGATAACTGGATTGGCAGCGAGATCAGCCTTTGGCCGGTACGTCCTCATCGCAGCACTCATCGCGGTCGCACTGACGACGGGCAGCAACCTGACATCATCGGCATCATCTTCCGGGGCTGCTCCTGCCCCGCCTGCGGCATGTAACACCGTGATCCCGGTCTTCCAGGACGCGATCACGAATTGCCGTGAGATCAACAACGACTATGCCTGCTACGGCACCTATAACAGCAAGGGCGCGGCCGTCGCGCAGCCGAACGAGAAGCTGCGCTTTAAGATGCCACAGGACCGGGCGGCGATCGAGCGCTTCCAGAGCCTGGCGACCCTGCCATATCGAACGACGTACGGCGCGGCGCTGATGCGCCTGACGGCGCCCGGGCAGGCGGAGCCGGTGACTGCGATCCTGTTTGGCGATGCCGCGCTGACGCCAAGTCAGGCCGCGGCGGGGCGCGTCTTCACGCTCAAGACGGTGGGCAGCAATCCGGTCTGCCAGGCAACACCGCCAGGGCTTGCGGTCCGGGTGCCCTCTGGCAAGACGGGGCGCATCACGATCAACGGTGTCGAGATCAATCTGGGCAGCACCGCGTATGTCGCCGCGCTAAGCAGCACCGAGACGGTCGTTGCCAACCTGCAGGGAAACGTGGGCGTGCGCCTACCCACGCTCGACGCGACGTTGGCGCTGCCCGTGGGCCAGCAAACCCTGGTCACAACTCAAGACGGCGTCGCCACGGCATTCACCCAGCCCGCCCCATCTCCTTACGCAAAGTCTAGCCTGCTGCAGTGGTTGGTTGCCAAGGGGCTGCCCCAGGTGGGCAACCCGAACGGCCAGCCCGACGGGCGTATCGCCTGCGGCGGCCCGATTGCCTTCGGACAGACTATCAGCCAGGCGAACGCGACGCCGGGGCAAGAGTGCATCTACCAGTTCTGCGCGAATGCGGGCGACGTGGCGACGATCACCATGGAGCGCCTCAGTGGGCGGCTTGACCCGTACATCGATCTGCGCGCGCCCGACAAGTCGGTCATCAAGTGGAACGACGACACTGCGCCGGGCGCCAGCAATGCGACCCTCTGCAACCAGGTGCTCCCGGTATCGGGCTGCGATTACACGATCGTCGCACGGCCCTCGGGCAATGACACGAGCGGTAAGTTCCGCGTCACCCTGGCCGGCCAGAGCGCGTGCCAGGCCCAGGTGCCCAACTGCCAGGTCAACCCACCGGGCGTCATCTTGCGCAATGGCCCGGGCACGCAGTACGCAAAACTCGCCACCCTCGCGGGCGGCACGAAGCTCTTCCGCCTGAGCAGCGATCCCGGCACGCCGTGGGTGCAGGTGCAGGTCGCAACGTCCGGGCAGAAAGGGTGGGTGCTGGCCGACGCCGAGCAACTCTATTGTGACGACGGCGTGGCCGTGGCCCAGCCGAGCCAGGGCAGCTCGCCATCGGCGGGCCCACCCGCCGCCACAACCGTACCGCCGCCGCCTCCACCGTCGCCGACTACGCCGCCCAAGGCCGGCCCATTCCCCCTGCCCTGAGTCGGGGCGTTCATCGGAAGGAGTTGTGAGATGAGAATGGTGACGAGTCTGGGACGGCGGCGGGGCCGCATCGGGCGGTTTCTTCTCGTGCTGGTCGGGGCCGCAGCCTTGTCTGCCGGCTTCGCCACGGCCATTTCGGCGGGCACGGTCGGCCCCCGTGAAGTTGTGTTCACGGTAACCTCGACGGGCGACCAGGGTGACGGGGCGCCCGGCGACGGCGCGTGCCTTACTGCCGGCCGCGTCTGCACGCTGCCGCGCAGCAGTGGAAGAGGCGAACGCGGGCGGAGTGCCGGCGACTGTGCGCTTCGACCTGCCGCTGCCGGCGACCATCAAGCTGGGCGCGGCCCTGCAGGTCCGGGGCAGCCTGAGCATCCAGGGCCCGGCCGCGGGCCTGTTGGCCCTCGATGCCCAGGGCCTTGGCCGGCACCTCGACATCCAGCCCGCTGCCGGACCGGCCGCCGTCAACGTGTCGCACCTTCTGCTCGCCAACGGGATGTCGGCCGCGGATGGAGGCTCGGTGATCGTAGAGAGCGCCGTGCAACCGGCCGACGTGACGTTCGAGCGGGTGGTCTTCAAGGATAATACGGCGGCAGGCCGGGGCGGCGCGTTGTTCAGCAACCTCGGCAACGTGACGGTGATCGACTCGCTCTTTACGAACAACCTGGCAGCCAGCGGCGGCGCGATCGCCAATTCAGGAGGCACGCTTTCGGTCGAGCGCAGCACCCTTGCGGCGAACCGGGCCACAGCCGACGGCGGCGCACTGTACAATGTGGATCACGGCAGCGTAGGGCGCAGCGGCAACATGACGGTCACCGTCAGCACCCTGGTCGACAACCAGGCTGCCAACCATGGCGGCGCGCTCTTCAACGGGACGGTGGACGGCAGGGGCGCGGCGACATGGGTGCGCGGTTCCACCATCGTCCGCAACAGTGTCACTTCCGGCTCGGCCGAGGCTGCGGGCGGCGGCGCGTATGACAACGCCACTTGTCTTGTCCTCAACAGCACGATTCTCGCCGGGAACACCAGGGGGTCCGGCGCGGGCCGCGCCTGGGACGAGTGCGTGTCGAAGAGCGGGAGCCTCCCCGCGCGCGCCGGCGCCATCCCCGACTCATTCCTGACCGGCGGCGATAACCTGCTGGGGAACGCGGCCGGCGGTGGCTGCGCGCCAAGCGCCGGCGACGTCCAGATCGACCCTGCCCGGCTCTTCGTCGACGTGCTGCACGATCAACTGGCCTCCTACGACGGATCGCAGCCGATGTTCGCGTTGCGGCCCAACAGTCCGGCAATCGACTACACCCCCGCCAACAGCCACGTCTGCGGCACGGGCCTCACCGTCGACCAGCGCGGGGCGCCGAAGCCGCTCGGCGCCGCTTGTGATATCGGCGCGTACGAAGCCGCTCTGCCCGCGGTGACCGCGTCGCGCACCCTCAGCATGGACCCGGGCTCCTGCTCGAGCCAGTCCTCGGTCGAACTGGCGACCGGGGCGCTTGTCTATTCCTGTGCGACCGTCGTCAACACCGGTAATGTTGCCTTCACCCGGACGGAGATCTCCGTACCGGGCTGGCCGCGCCCCTACGTCCTGGCACAGCCGCTCGCGCCCGGGCAAGCGATCACGCTGACAGCCGCTCAATTCCCGGCGCTCGGGCCGATGCGTGTGCTTGGCGATGCGCCCGCCGGTGTGTTTGGCGCAGGCGACAGCCAATGGAGCGCGCCTCCGGGATTCCCTCGCAGGCGGCCGGCAAGGGTCTGTCGCTTGCACGACCGGTGGATGTGGCGATGCAGGTGACCGCGAAGCCCTTCGGTTTCGGCGCCATCCGCACCGTCACGGCCACGGTGACCTATCACGAGACAGGCGCCATCATTCCGCAGCGCCTTGTGAAGCTCTACATCAGCGGCGGAACGACCGCGCAACTACCGGCACAGTCGACTAACGGGCGGGGCCAGGCGGTCTTCAGCTACATCAGCTTTTCGCCGCTGACGCCCGCCACGGCAGGGCTTACCGGCGGGCAACCTGCCCGGGCGCTGAGTACGAGCCCGGAAGCCGTGCAGGCCACTGACTTCCTGCAGATGTGGGTCGATCTGAACGGCAACGGGCTGCGCGACCCGTTCGAGCCCTTCACGGCCGCGGGCCTGCCCACCGCGATCACGCTCGCATCGTTCGAGGCGCAGGCGGGTGCGGCAGACGCCGTCGTGCTGCGCTGGCGAACGGCCACGGAAGTCCAGGTGGCCGGCTTCAACGTGCTCCGGGCGGCGCAGCCCCAGGGACCCTACACCAAGGTCAACCCGAATTTGATCCCCAGCCAGGGCACAGGGCTGGGCAGCGACTACGAGTACACCGACCATCCGGGCGCGGCGGGCACCTATTACTACAAGCTCGAAGAGGTCGGGTCGGACGGGAGCACGGTCGTGCACGGGCCGGTGACCGTGCAGCCAGGCGGGCCGATCGACGGCGGGCATCGCCAATTCCTGCCGTGGATTGGCCGTTAGGGCGCGTCGGGCGGCCGGTCAGCGCAGCGCGAAATCCGGCGACACTGGAGGTGGGCGAGTTGGAAGGGGAAACACGAAACCCAGCGAAGAGGCGAACTGCGAAACGCGAAAAGCGCCCCGGTGATGGCGCACACCGGCGAGGCGCTTTTCCCCTTCCAACTCGCTCGCTCGCGGTCGCGCTGTGCTGCGTAGCCCTGCTCCTGCTTGCCTTGCCCGCCTCTTCGAAGGCCGAGACCGCGGCCGCTCAACCCTCGCTCCGCATCGTGACCCGTGCGGAAGGGCTCTACGCGCTCCACTATGCCGATCTACAGGCGGCCGGCTGGCACCCAGCCGGCCTCGATCCCCGCACTATCACGGTGACAAACCGCGGGACGGAAGTGGCGATCCGGGTTCTGGGCGAGGCAGACGGCCGCTTTGATCCCGGCGACGCCGTCCTTTTCTACGCCCGCGCCTATTCCGATCGCTTTACGAACGACAACGTCTACTGGGTGAGCGCGGCCGCCGGCCCGGGTAAACGCATGACGGAGCGCGACGTCACGCCGAAAGGCGCGCCCGTGGCCGCATCGTTCCGCACGACCGTCCATGGGGAGCAGGACACGGCCTACTGGCAGGCGATGCCCGGCTCGACGGAGGATGACCGGTGGTTCTGGGGCGGCAGGCTGGGGCCGCCGGGCCAGGCCGACGCTGCCGAGCGCGATTACGGGCTGACCCTGGGTACGGCTGCCAGCGCGGCGGAGCCTGCCCGGCTGCGGGTGCGCCTCAAGGGCTACACGACGCTGGGCCACCGGACCCGGCTGCTGCTGAACGGGGTGCAGGTGAGCGAGCAGCCCTGGCAAGGGCAAACGGTGTTCGACCAGGTCGTCGACGTCCCACAGTCGCTGGTGCGCAGCGGCGCGAACACCGTGCGCGTCCAGGCGCTTGCGAGCGGTGCGGCCGTGGATCAATTCCTGGTCAATTGGATCGAAATCACTTACAGCGCGCAGTTCAGAGCCGCGGGCGATCGACTGGCATTCGGCGGGACGGCCGCGGGCGCTCAGCAGTTCTCGGTCGCCGGCTTTGCAGGCCAGGGGGCCGAGGCATACGACATCACCGACCCCAATGGTCCCGTTCGATTGGTGGGCGGCCTGCCTGAGGGCGGATCTGGCGACTACCGGCTGCGGTTCGAGGACGGCGCCTCGGCAAGCAAGGCATACTTCGTGGCGACCGCCGTCGCCTGGCTCGCGCCGCAGAGCATCGCGGCCGACACCCCCTCGCACCTGGCCTTTGCCGACAATGCGGCCGACTACATCGTGATCACGCCCCGGGACTTCTGGCAGAGCGCCCAGCAACTGGCGGACTACCGGAGAGCCCAGGGATTCAGGACGGCTGTCATCGACGTGCAGGATATCTACGACGAGTTCGACGGCGGCATCTTCTCGCCGATCGCGATCCGCGACTTCATCCGCTACGCTTATCTCAACTGGCAGCGGCCTGCACCCGCTTACGTCGTCCTGCTAGGGGATGCCTACCAGGACTACAAGGACAACCTGCACACGGGCACGCGCAACTTCGTGCCGTCCTACAGCTTCGGGAGCAGCCTCTTCGGCGAGGTCTCGTCGGATAACTGGCTTGCCGCCGTCGACGGCGAAGACCCGCTTCCCGACGTAAATCTCGGCCGGCTGGCCGCGCAAACACCTCTGGAAGCGGGGCAGATCGTGGCGAAGGTGATCGCCTACGAGCAACAGCCTTCTGCTCACGCCGGTTCGCTGCTGCTAGTAGCCGACGACGACGAGCCGGATTTCGCGCAGCTTTCCGACGACCTCGCGACCTTTGGACCCGCTCGGAAGGTCTATGTCGCGGGGTATCCTCCCGGCAATCCAACCGACGATATCTTGAGCACCATCAACGCGGGCGTTGGCTTCGTGAACTACGCGGGCCACGGCGAGCACAACGCGTGGGGGCTGTGGCAGGGGAACTCGAGGCGCATTTTCACGACAGACGATGTCGCCCGGCTGCAGAACGCGGGCCGCTTGCCCGTCGTCACCGTGGGCGACTGCCTCAATGGCTTTTTCACCGGGCCGCGTGACAACCCGTCGCTCGCCGAAGCGTTTCAGCGCCGGCCAGACGGCGGCGCGATCGCGGTCTGGGCGCCCACGGGATATGGTTACCCGCTGGGGCACCAACTCCTGCTGGAGGGCTTCTACCGGGCGATGTTCCGCCAGGGCATCACACGGCTTGGTCCCGCGACCACGGCCGCGAAGGTGGCGGCGTATGCCGATAGTCCCTTCTGGGGGGAGCTGATCATGACGTACGTGCTGTTCGGCGACCCTGCGACGCAGGTCGGGCTGCAAAGCCGCTCGGTCTTCCTGCCGTCCGTCTCACGGTAAGGGTCGAGCTGGGGTCTGCTGTCGCCTGTTGCAGGCTTCATTCTTCCGGCAGGGGCCGGGCTCGCCGAGCCGGCGGCGGATTTCTTTCTTTCGTCAGGGGCCGGCCGGCCCCTGCCAACCGCCCAATGGCTACGCCCCTGGCGAGGTCCTCGCCTTGGTCAGCGAGACGCGCATGCCCCCTGGGACGCTGGTGTTGGGCAGCTTCTTAAATGCCGGTTTCTTCAACTCGGCGGCAGGCTTCTTCCTTTCGGCAGGGGCCGGCCGGCCCCTGCCAACCCCGCCTCGGTGGCCTTGCCCCCGAGCCCCCGATGGCTATGCTCCTGGCGCAGCCTTCGCCTTAGTCAGCGAAATGTGCATGCCCCCTGGGACGTTAGTGTTGCGCACCTCCCTAAATGCCGGTTTTGCGCGAGCCCGAACTGGCAGGCCCGCGGCGGTCCGTGGGCCACAGCCGTTGCCGGCGACAGATCTGCTCCCCGAGCAGGTTTGGGGGTCGAGGGGGCGCAGCCCCACGGCGGGGGTGTTGGGGGCCCGCGGCCCCCAACGGGCCAGATATCGACACATCTCAGTGTTGAAGGCCGGCGGCCCCCAACGGGCCAGATATCAATACAGCGGCGCTTGCCGCCGCCTGCGGAACGTCCGCGACAGAGCGCGGGCAGCGGCCGCGGTATACTGCCGGGTATGCCGGCATTACTTCTACAGACGAATGAACGGGGACTCTATTGCGCGGCGGGCGACTTCTACGTCGATCCGTGGGCGCCCGTCGAGCGCGCGATCCTGACCCATGCGCACTCGGATCACGCCCGTGCGGGATCGGCACGCTACCTGGTGCCTTCGGCTGGCCTGCCCATCATGCGGCAGCGGCTCGGCTCCGACGCGCGCCTCGTGCCCCTCGAGTACGGCAAGCCGCTGGAAGTCAACGGCGTCACCGTGTCGTTTCACCCGGCGGGGCATGTGCTCGGGTCGGCGCAGGTGCGGGTGGAGCACCGCGGCGAGGTGTGGGTGATCTCGGGTGACTACAAGCGGGACCCTGATCCGACCTGCGCGGCGTTTGAACCTGTCCGCTGCCACACCTTCATCACGGAAGCAACCTTTGGCCTGCCGATCTACCGCTGGCCGCCGCAGGACTCCGTTTTCCGAGAGATCGACGAGTGGTGGCGGGGAAACCAGGCCGCCGGCGCCGCGTCGGTGCTTTTTGCCTATGCGCTCGGCAAGGCCCAGCGGCTGCTGGCGGGCATCGACTCCCGCATCGGCCCTGTGTACGTCCACGGCGCGGTCCATGCGGTCAACCGCCTGTATGGGGAGGCCGGGGTCGCGCTGCCCGAAGCGCACTACGCGATGGCGGCCGGGCGGGCGACGGATTGGTCGCAAGCACTGATCATCGCGCCGACCTCGGCGCGCGACACGCCTTGGCTGCGCCGCTTCGGCCGCTTCTCCGACGGGTTCGCATCCGGGTGGATGCGCGTGCGGGGGCAGCGCCGGCGCCGCTCGATTGACCGGGGCTTCGTGTTGTCCGACCATGTCGACTGGCCGGGATTGATGGCGACGGTGCGGGAGACCGGGGCCGAGCGCGTTTTCGTCACCCACGGCTACACCGCAGCGGTGGCCCGGTGGTTGAGCGAGCAGGGATTGGAGGCCTATCCGCTTGAAACCCGGTTCGCCGGGGATGAAGAAGAAACGGAATTGGCCGCAGAGGGCACAGAGGTAGCAGAGGGGTGAGGACGATAGACGATGATGGACGAAGAAACCAGGTTTCTCCTCGGCAACCGGGTTTCTTTGGGGGCTGAAGCGACATGAAGCGCTTCACACAGCTTTACCTCGCGCTCGACGCGACGACCCGCACCAACGAGAAGGTTGCGGCGATGGTCGCTTACTTCCGGGAGGCCGCGCCCGAGGACGCGGCGTGGGCCGTCTTCTTTCTGAGCGGGCGGCGGCCTAAGCGCCTGCTGCCTTCGCACCTCCTGCGCACGCTGGCCGCCGAGCTTGCCGGCATCCCCGAGTGGCTGCTGGTCGAGTCTTACTCGGCCGTGGGCGACTCGGCGGAGACCGCGGCACTGCTGTTGCCCGACCCGGGTGTCACTTCAGACCTGCCGCTACATCGGTGGATGCTCGAGCACATCCTGCCCGTGCGCGAGGCGGACGAGGCGGGGCAGCGGGATATGATCCTGAACGCCTGGGCCGAGCTGGGCGAGGCCGAGCGCTACGTCTTCAACAAGCTCATCACGGGTGCGCTCCGGGTCGGCGTGTCGCAGCTGCTGCTCGTGCGCGCGCTCAGCCAGTGCAGTGGTAGCCCGTCGAACGGGAGCCCGTCGAACGGGAGCCCGTCTGACGGGGTGGACGAGCAGACGATCGCTCACCGGCTGATGGGCGGGTGGGACCCCACGCCCCAGTTCTACCGCTCGCTGGTCGCCAAGGGAGCAGTCGGACGCAGACGTCAGCCGGCCCTATCCCTTCTTCCTGGCGCACCCGCTGGAAGGTGAGCCCGATGCGCTGGGGCCGGTGAGCCGAATGGCAGGCCGAGTGGAAGTGGGACGGCATCCGCTCGCAGCTCATCAAGCGGCAGGGCGGCGTGTACCTGTGGTCGCGGGGCGAGGAACTCGTCACGGACCGCTACCCCGAGGTGGTGGCTGCTGCAGCGGGCCTGCCCGACGGCACGGTGCTCGACGGCGAGCTGCTGCCCTGGCGCGACGGGCGGGTGATGCCGTTTGCCGAGATGCAGCGGCGCATCGGGCGGAAAGACCTCGGCAAGAAGATCCTGGCCGACGTGCCGGTGGTGATCCTGACCTACGACCTGCTGGAGTGGGGCGGGGAGGATTGGCGGCCGCGGGCGCTGACCGAGCGGCGCGCTCAATTGGAGCGGGTGATCGCAGCGGCGAACAGCCCGTGGCTGCTGATCTCAGAGATCGTGACGAGCGAGAGCTGGGCGGAACTGGCCGAACGGCGCGCCGAGAGCCGCGAGAGGGCGGTCGAAGGCTTGATGCTCAAGCGCCGTGACTCGACGTACGGTGTGGGGCGCAAGCGCGGGGACTGGTGGAAGTGGAAGATCGAGCCGTATAGCATCGACGCAGTGCTGATCTACGCGCAGCGGGGCAGCGGCAAGCGCGCCAGCCTCTACACCGACTACACCTTCGCCGTCTGGGATCAGGGCGAGCTCGTCCCGTTCGCCAAGGCCTATTCCGGCCTGACCGACGCCGAGATCCGGGAGGTCGATCGCTTCGTGCGGGAGAACACCCGCGAGCGCTTCGGCCCGGTGCGCAGCGTGACGCCGAAGCTCGTGTTCGAGCTGGGTTTCGAGGGCATCCAGGAGAGCAGTCGACATAAGAGCGGGATCGCGGTCCGGTTCCCGCGCATCCTGAGGTGGCGGAAGGACAAGAACATCGAGGATGCGGATTCGCTGGAGACGATCCGCGAGCTGATTCAGCGCAGATGACGTAGACTGGGAAAGCCGGTCGTCAGGTGTCCCCAGACGATCCGGCGGACCTGCCCAATCTGCGTCATCTGCGCGCGGTCCATTAGCGCTGTGCCTACTGCCCCCTGCCGAGCAGGGGCAAGAAGGTGGGGAGTCCAAACCGTACGACCGCAAGTGCCTCTTCACCGCCCGGGTTCTTCACCCAGACCCCTCGGAGGCCCGGCTTAGCGCCCGGCGTCAGTACCGCAGTGAGCTCGGTGCTGCTTACGAAGGTGGTGGCGAGCGGCACATCCACGGTCACGGTGGCGCCCGGCTCGAAGTTCTCGCCTTTGATGGTCAGCGAGCCGGTCATCCCCACGGGCGCGGTCACGGACGTAATGCGCGGCATGTGCCAGCCGCCAACGGACACCTCGTCGACGTCGATTGTGGGAACGTTGTCGCCCCCCGGGTGTTGGAAAGCAAACGTCAGCACCGCGGTCTTTCCCGCCCAAGCGCTGAGATCGGCCCAGGCGTGCGACCAGATGGGACCTTGGGACCAGTTGAGCGCAAGGTCCGCCGCCGGGCCTCCCTCAGGCGTCAGGGTGACGCGCAGCAGGGCCAGCGACCCGCCGGCGGGGTCAGTGCGGGCAAAGAAGGACAGCGTCGGCTTGTCAGAAGCTGCGGGAACTTGTACCTGCTGCCGTATGCCGTAGGTGCCTGCCGCGGGCGGGTAGATGATGCCCAGGCGAACGGCAGCGTATCCCGAATGCTGCGTACCGTTCCACACGCTCACTCCGGAGGAACCCAGCTGCTCCCAACCGGCAAGCCCGCTCTCGAAGCCGCCGTTCGTCACCGCGACGGTCTTGGGCGGCAGCGCGATGTCCACCCGGTCGGTCACGTTCCAGCCCGGCGCAACTACGTCGGGCAGCGGGCCGTAGGCAGGGTGCGAGGCGCGAAGGTAGTAGAATCCGTCGAACGCGTAGGCATCGTATCTGCCGTCCGGACCGCTGAGGAATGGGATGTCCGGGTTGGTGGACCCGAGGATGCGGACGCCCGGGATGCCGGTCTGCCGGTTGTCGAAGACCCGTCCAACGTACCGCTCGCGGTAGAACGTCGTCTGGCCCTCACCGTCCGGAGAGGCCACCCACCGCTCCCGGTTGCCCACGTTGTCGATGGCATGCACACGGAAGCTGACCGTCTGGCCCGACTGCCCGGTGAAGGGCGTCGAGGTGACGGTGGGATCGGGCAGGTATGCCGTCTCCCAGTTGACTCCGTCCCGCTTGTACTGGAGCTCGTACCGCGCGATGCCCGAACCCACGTCGGACCCGCTCCACGAGAGCGTGATGCCGTTCATCGAGGACGCGAGCCGGGGGACCGGGTTCAATCCAGACACGGGTGCGACGAAATCGGTCTTTTGCCAATCGGGTGACATGTCTATGACAGACCCGGGAATCGTCACCGCCGCTCCAAGCGGCTCGACCGCGCGGCGCACGAGGTTGCTGCTGTCGATATACACGACCCCGTTCTGCTCGAAGTACGTGACCTCGGCCATGACGACGCTCGACCCGTCGGGCGCGTAGCCGCCCATCAGCATGTCGGTGTTGGGCCGGGTTGGCCCGTAGATGAACTCGGGGTCAGGATGTAGGACAGTGAGCCAGATACTGGCAACGTCGTTCCAACCGTCGTTGTTGTAGTCGAAGTCAAACCCGATGCGATAGCCGTCGGGCGACCAGGCGAGGTGTTGAAGGTAGCGCAGGTCGCCGGTAACGGCATGCGCGTTCGCGCCGCTGGCGTCGGCAACCCAGATTTGGCCGGTGTTGCCCGAGTAGCGGATCCAGGCAATGGAGAGCCCGTCGGGAGACCAGACAGGGCCGCCGTCGATCTCGGGACCTGCGGCAAAGGCAGCCAGCCCCGTGCCGTCGGCGTTCATCACCCAAACATTCCAGTTGCCCCCGCGATTGGACGAGAAGGCGATCCGGCGGCCATCAGGCGACCAGGATGGTTCCGTATCGTCCGCTGGGTCGCTGGTGAGCTGGCGGAGCCCGCTGCCGTCCGGGGCCATGCTGAAGATCTCCCAGTTGCCGGCGCGGTCCGAGACGAAGGCGATCCGGCCATCGGCCGGGCTTTGGCGGGGCATGTCGTCCGAGGCCGGCCCGCTGGTCAGCGGCCGCACGTCCGTGCCGTCCGGACGCATCGAGAAGATGTCCCAACTGCCGTTGCGAGCTGACGCAAACGCAATGCGCGACCAGTTGAAGAGGGCTCCCTGGTCTGCCGGCGCCGCGGCCGGCTGGGCCGGCCCTGCAGCGGGAGCCTGCCACGCCTGGTCGGGAAGCAAGGCGGGCGTACCGCTGCCCGGGCCGTAGAATCGCTTTGGCGGCGCCGGGCGCTCCGCGCCGGCGGCTGCCGGAGCCAAAAGGGCTAGCAGGCAGAAAAGGGCCAGGAGCACGCGCATCGACCTTGACATGGAACCCCCGTGGGATAGATGATGGGGCCGCCGGTTCAGGAGCCCTGGCGGCGGCCGGCAAGCGTGATGAATAGTACAGGAATGCACTTTATTTTGCAAGTCGACGAGTGATCTGTGGCGTCTGAAAACCTGAGCGAGCGAATTGCCGGGGGCATCGCGCGCGCCGCAGCCTGGTTTGCCGAGCGGGGCTGGTCGCCGTTCGAGTTTCAACGCGAGGCGTGGGCCGCGTACCTGCTCGGGGAGAGCGGGCTGATCCACGCCGCGACTGGCACGGGCAAAACGATGGCCGTCTGGTGGGGGCCGCTGCTCGAGTGGCTGGCCGAGCATCCCGATCGCAAGGCATGGCGTGCGCCCCAGGGCTTGCGGGTGCTGTGGGTCACGCCGATGCGGGCGCTTGCGGCGGACACGGAGCGGGCGCTGCGCGACGTCGTGGACGACCTCGGCTTGCCGTGGACCGTCGAGCGGCGAACCGGCGACACGGGCGGCTCCGTGAAGGCGCGGCAACTTAGGAAGCCGCCGGCAGCACTCGTCACCACGCCGGAGAGCCTGGCGTTGATGCTCTCACAGGAGGGGGCCAGGGGTTATTTCGGTGCGCTCGACCTGATCGTCGTCGACGAGTGGCACGAGCTGCTCGGGTCCAAGCGCGGGTCGCTGACCGAGCTTTGCCTGGCCCGGCTGCGCGGCTGGCGGCCCGACCTGCGGCTGTGGGGGCTGTCGGCCACGCTCGGCAACCTGGACGAGGCGCTGGCGGCGCTGGTGGGCGTCGATGAGCTGGGCTGCGCCGCGGCCGGGCCGCCTCATCCGGGCGGTCATTCCGAAGCAGGTCGTGGTCGACTCGCTGATTCCGCCGAGGGTCGACCGATTTCCCTGGGCGGGACACCTGGGCCTTGTCATGCTGCCGCAGGTGGTCGGCGCCATCGAGGAGTCGCGCTCGACGCTGGTGTTTACGAATACGCGCAACCAGGCGGAGAGGTGGTACCAGTCCATCCTGGAAGCGCGGCCCGACTGGGCGGGGGTCCTCGCGCTCCATCACGGCTCGCTGGCCGCAGAGACCCGAGCGTGGGTGGAGGACGGGCTGCGCGACGGGCGGCTGCTGGCGGTCGTCGCGACGGCCAGCCTCGACCTCGGCGTGGACTTTTCGCCGGTCGACCGGGTGCTGCAAATTGGCAGCCCGAAGGGAATCGGCCGGCTGCTCCAGCGGGCGGGGCGCAGCGGCCACCAGCCCGGCGCGCTGAGCCGGGTTTCGTGCGTGCCCACGAACGCGCTGGAACTGGTGGAGGCCGCCGCGGCCCGGGATGCGGCGGAAGGCGGGCGGGTCGAGCCGCGCGAGCCGCTGGCGAAACCGCTGGACGTGCTCGTGCAGCATCTCGTCACAGTCGGGCTGGGCGGCGGCTTTGCGCCCGCAGCGCTCCTGGCCGAAGTACGGACCGCGTACGGGTACAAGGACCTGTCGGTCGAAGAGTGGCAGTGGGCGCTCGACTTCGTCGCCAACGGCGGGGGCGCGCTGGGCGCGTACCCGGAATACCGCCGGCTTGCGCTCGTCGACGGGCAGTACCGGGTGGTCGACAAGGACATCGCACAGCGGCACCGCCTTTCGATCGGCACAATCACGAGCGACCCGGTTATCGAGGTCAAGTACTTGCGCGGGCCGAGCCTGGGCTCCACGTCCGAGTCGTTCATCAGCCGGCTTAAGCCGGGCGACAGGTTCATTTTTGCGGGCACGCCGCTCGAGTTCGTGCGGGTGCACGATATGACGGCGTGGGTGCGCCGCTCGAACTCGCTGAAGGGTGCGATCCCCACGTGGACGGGCACCGGGCTGCCCATCTCGCAGGAGTTGAGCGACGCGGTCCTGGTCCGGCTGGGGGAGGCGCGGGAGGGGCGGCTGGAGGGGCCGGAAATGCAGGCGGTGGCGCCGGTGCTGCGGGTGCAGATGAAAGTCTCCACGCTGCCCGCGCCG
The DNA here is from genome assembly GCA_963810095.1 of uncultured Chloroflexia bacterium. Classification (GTDB taxonomy): domain Bacteria; phylum Chloroflexota; class Anaerolineae; order CG2-30-64-16; family CG2-30-64-16; genus JALOOB01. The sequence goes on from CAWEMM010000007.1 coordinate 87,497, forward strand.
GGCGAGCTGCTGATCGAGCGGGTCAAGACCGCGAGGGGCATCACCTCTTCTTCTACCCGTTCGCCGGTAAGTTGGTCAACGCGGGGCTGGCGGCGCTCTTCGCCTACCGCCTCAGCCGGCTACAGCCCATCACGTTCACCACGACGGCGAACGATTATGGGTTTGAGCTGCTCTCGGCGGAGAAACCAGGTTTCTCGACCCTCGGCTCGGCCGAGGCGAAACCCGGTTTCTTGTTCGCGACCGACACCCTGCTCGACGACATCCTGGCGAGCATGAATGCGGGCGAGATGGCCAAGCGCCAGTTCCGCGAAATCGCCCGGGTGGCCGGCCTGGTCTTCCAGGGGTTTCCCGGCCGGCATCACCCCGCCCGCCATCTGCAGGCGTCTAGCAGCTTGTTTTACGAGGTGTTTCAGAAGTACGACGAGGGGAACCTGCTGCTGGCCCAGGCGCAGCGTGAGGTGCTGGCGAGACAACTCGAGCAGAGCCGGCTGGCGCGCATCCTGCAGCGGCTGGCGGAGGGCGAGGTCGTGCTGAAGGACGTCGCCCGGCCGACGCCGCTGGCGTTCCCGCTGCTGGTGGAACGGATGGAGACGGCGCTCAGCTCGGAGTCGCTGCGCGAACGCATCGAGCGCATGACGGTGACACTCGAGAAATGGGCTGACGCTAGCTGACAGAAACCTGGTTTCTGAGCCAGCGACGCTGGCGGGTGAAACCTGGTTTCTCTCGGATGCTGTGGCAGAATAAGGATCATGGACGAAGAAGAAGTCGTGGTTGCCGGCGAGGGGCTGGTGATGCTGCCCGAGCGGGCGGTGTACTGGCCGCGCGAAGGCACGCTGCTGATTGCGGACCCCCATTTCGGCAAGGCCGCCAGCTTTCGCGCGTTCGGCGTGCCTGTGCCCGAGCAGACCACAGAGGACAACCTCGCCCGCTTGGACGCCGCGCTTGCACGTTCGGGTGCGGACCGGCTGGTCGTGCTCGGCGACTTCCTGCACGCCCGCCACGGCCGCTCGCCCGAGCTTCTTGCCGCGCTGGCTCGCTGGCGAGCGGCGCACTCGGCCCTGCCGATCCTGCTGGTGCGGGGCAACCACGACGACCGGGCGGGCGACCCGCCGGACGAGTGGGGCATCGAGTGCCAGGAAGAGCCGGTCGCCTGTCCGCCGTTCGTCTGGCGGCACGAGCCGGCCGCGTCCGTCGAGGGATACGTCCTTGCGGGGCACGTCCATCCCGCGGTTCACCTGTCCGGTCCGGGCGGGCTGGGCGCAACCCTGCCGTGTTTCTACTTCGGCCGGGAATACGGCTTGCTGCCCGCATTTGGGGACTTCACGGGAACCGGCCTGGTGCGCCCGCGCGCCGGCGACAGGGTGTTCGTGGTCGCGGACGGGACGGTCATGCGCAAGGCGTAGGGCCGGGCGCGAAGACCTGCCAGGTTGGCCCGGCCACGCGGTGCCGGCGGACCTGGCAGGTCTCACCCGCACCAAGCTACCCGCTGATCGCGGCGACCAGTTTTTCCGCCGTCTCCCGCGTCTTGGCGATTCCGATCAACACCCGCTTACCGTCGGAATGGATCGCCCAGCAGTCCTGCGGCCCCTGCCACACGCGCACGGGATTCTCCGCGAGCAGGTCGTCGGTTTGCTCCTCGTAGCCGAGTTTACTGCGCAGCGCGAGGCCGAGCAGCGCAGTGAACTCCTGCTGATCCTCGAGGGTGTCCCAATCAGCCACAACCGCGAGCCCGTAACCGCCGCCTTTGTCCTTCACCAGGGCGTAGCGGTCGCCGCCCCACCCGGTCGACGCCTGTGCGGCAAACGTCGGGCCGATGTCAGGCTGGAGCAGCGCCCGCCACGCAATCTCGCCCATCACCTCTTCCTCGGCCAGCGTCCAGCCAGCCCCGAGTCTCTCGGCCACCTTGGGCAGCTTGACTGCCACCGGCTTCTCGTCGGCCCGGTAGCGCTCGGGATGCAGGATCTGCTCGGTTGAGGCCGGCGGCCGCACGTACAGGCCGTCAACCTCCTTCCAGCCGCCGCGGTCGTATGCTGCGGTGACAAAGTCCTGGCCCGCTTCGTAGGGGAAAGAGAACAGCTGGCTGAGGAATGCCGGTGCGGATCTCACGGCTTGCTCGTCCAGCTCGCCCGTCGCGTTGGAGAACATCTGCAAGCTGTCGACCAGCGCCACTTTCGACTCCGCGTACTGCGTTTCCGCCAGCGTCGCGTCACCCTCGAGCAGCGCGGTTACTGCCATGCTCGCGTCGCTGTCGGCTGCGCTCAGGTTTGGAAAGTTCTGGTCCTGCAGCGCGTGCACGTACTCGTGCGCCATCGTCAGCCGTTGAAAGCTGGTCGGCGTCTTGCCGTTCAGGACGCGCAGGTCATCGGTCCGGTTGTCATAATATCCAACGACCTGCTCGCTCGCCAAGTCGCCGGCGATCTCGTCCAGCTTCGCGTCGGGCCCGAGCACCCCTAGCAGGCGGTACAATGCTTCGCTCTGCTCGTTGTCTGTGCCGGTCTCGGCCGCCACTTCCTCCTTGTACTGGGCGGCGAACTCCTCGGGGGTGATCATCGTGACGCTAATCGGCTTGCGCACCTGCAGGCCGCGCACCTCGGCCGCGTCCTTGCCCACTTGCTCGATATCGGCCTTGGTCACCGCCTGCTCGCCCGGCGCGCCTGCGTCGATGTTGAAGCGGCTGAGCATGCCGGCCTCGCTTACGATCTGGAGTGCAACATCCTGGAGGTCTTCCAGTTCGGCCTTCAGGGTGAGGTACGGCTTCCCTTTGCCGTCTAGCCCGTTGATGGTGGCCCCCGCCACGGGCGGGTCCAGCCGCGCACCGAAGATCGCCGCCAGCCCGGCCGCAACCAGCGTCCGCGTCGCCATCATCTCCGGGGTGTCCTTCGCGCCAGACGACACGCTCAAGACGAGGCGCCGGTCCTTGGCGCTCTTGCCAGTGATCTTCGCCGTCAGCCGCCCGTCGAGGAACTTCTGGCTGACCAGGTCCAACTGGTCGATCGCTTCCGCGTCTTTGAGCGGCCAGCCCGCCTTGAGCAGGGCCAGCATCTGTTCGGCCGCCTGGTCCTTCTCCTCGCTCATCTTTAAGTATGTTTCGTACTCTGAGACGGCCAGCTTGTACTGGCGGGTCTTGATGTACGCGAGCCCTAGATACATGTGAGAATCCGCGTTCTTGTCGCCGTCGCTGATTGCTTTCTTTAGCAGCGGAATCGCGTCCTTCGCCCTGCCGCTTGCCAGCAGCGCCACCGCGTACCGCTGGCCGAGTGTCGGATAGCTGGAGTCGAGCTCGTATGCCGCGCCGCACGCATCTGCAGCCTCGGCGAACTTCTCCTGTGCGAGTTCGCTGAGGCAGAACCAGAAGCGCGTGCCCACATCGTCCGCCCCCAGATCGATCGCGAGGCCGAGCTCCGTCTCGGCTTCCGCATACTGGCCCGCGTCCAGGTAGCGCATCCCAGTCTCGCTCACGAAATAGGCCGGAAAGGCCGCGATGGATGCCGCCAGGCCATAAGAAGCAAGAGTGTCCTCGGTTCGCTCTGCCGTCCGCTGCGCGGATATCAGGGTCATCCAAATCTGCGGGTCATACGGGTCGAGCCCGATCGCTTTCTCTGCCTCCGCCAACGCCTTCTTGTTGTCCTCGAGGCAACTGTACGCGGTCGCGAGGTCTGCGTGCAGCGAGGCCTGGCGGGGCCTGGTTTCCAGTTCTTTCTCGATCAGGGTCTTCGCCTCATTGCACTGGCCTGCATTGAGCTTGGTGATGATTCGCTCGGCTTGGATTCGGAAGTTGTCAGGCGAGACGGCGAGCGCACGCAGGTAGTGCGACTCCGCGGCGTCATATTTGCCCTCCTTCGCGGCCAGCAGGGCCTGCACCAGCCTGGTTTCCCACAGGTTCGGCGCGACTTTGACCGCCCGGTCCACCTTGCGATCCGCGATTTCGCTGTAGTTCGTGAAGATCGTAAGGTGAGCAACGGCGTTCAACGTGGCCGGATAGTCGGGCAGAATCTGCGCGGCCGCGTCGTACTGGACCTTCGCGCCGTCGAAGTCGCCGAGGTTTTTCAGCGCCCCGCCGAGTGCCAGGCGCCACTGTACCGACTTGGGCTCCAGCTTGATCATTTCGTCGAGCGCGCGGCGGGCACGCACGACGTCACGCACCCGCGCATAGACGATGCCCATGGCATGGTAGGACCGGGCCAGCTTCGGGTCTAGCTTGACCGCCTTGATTGCGGCGGTCTTCGCCTTATCCCACTGTGCGTCGTCAGCATAGGCGAGCGCGAGTGCAGCCTGCGCGAAGGAATCGTCCGGGTTCAGGCTCACCGCCTGCTCCGCGGTTTTGAGAGCCTCGACGTTGTATTGTCGCCGTTGGACGTCCGCGAGCAGGGCGAGCACCCGGCTGTCCTTGGGCGCCATGTTAGCCGCCTTCTCAGCGTTCTCAAGCGCATCCTTCTCGCGGCCAGGCTGAGCGGCGAACACCTGGCCCATCCAGGCATAGCTCAGGGGGTACGCGGGATCCGCGGCGATCGCGAGGCGCAGCTCGTTTTCGGCATTGGTGAATTCGCTCGCCGCAAGGAGAGCCTGAGCCTTCTCGACGTGGGCAGCCGCGGCGCTCGCCTGCGGAGCGGGAGCGGTCTCCTGAGAGGTAGACTCATTGGCGTAGACCGGTCCTGCGGGACAGGCCGGGACGAGGAGGATCAGGACAGCGATGACAGCGACGATGGTGCGAGTGCGCGTCTTCATCGAGCGTCCTTTCTTTTGGGAGCGCGGCGGCCGGCCGCGCTCGCGGGGACCTATGTCGATTATAGCACCGGAAGCGGGCCTTCGCGCGCTGCTTGTGCTGCCTGCCCGGCCTCCTGGTCCGCCTAGGTGAACAGCCGCTTCAGGACCTCCCGCGGCGTGTTCTCCAGGACGTCCGTGTTGTCGCTTACCTGGTCGATGTTGCCGATCAGGCCCCGGGCAGCAAGGCGCCGGACCTCCGGGTCGCCGATCTGCTCCACGAGCGCCTCGGCGAAGCGCCCGCCGTGAATGACGTCGAAGGGCCGGCCCCAGAATTTCGATGCGACGGCGGGCAGTGGCGCCGTTAATCCAAGCGCATTGTGCTGTTCCGCCAGGAGTTCGTAGACCTTCGCGAGCGCCTCCACTCGTTCCTGCCAGCTGAATGCCCGTAGGACTCGCGACAGCGGCTCGGCGAGAGTCTGCGCAGCTCCTAACTGCATGAACGCTGTTCCGAGCCATTTTGCGTACACCGAGTACTGTTTTTCCATCAGAAAACACAGATTCATCGCATCGCGCACCAGCCGCGCCGCGATCAGGCTGGAGCCCAGCTCGTCGCCGGCCTGGCCCGCCCGGCCCATCAGGTGCTCCTCCTGCCCGATGCGCGCCCAGCCGCTCGCCAGCATGTACAGCCACACGTCCCGGGGGTAGTACGCGAAACGCTCGCGCACCGCCTCCAACCCGGTTTCGTCATGGTAGACGGCGCCGGCGGTCAGGGTGCGGAGCCTCTGCTGGGAGAAAGAGAGCCAATCGGCGGGGGCCAAGTCCGCGTCCAGGTCGAAACCGAGGTAGTCGAGGACGTATCCCGGCACCGTGTACACCTCGACGCGGTGCTCCACAGGGCCGCTGTCAGTCGCCTGCAGCAGGCGGGTGCCGGGGTCCTCGGGCACGGGCTGCGCAAAGTTGGTGGGGTAGCCGAGGAAGGAGTGGGGGAGGCGCCAGCGGAAGAGTTCGTGCAGGCGGTCGCGCTCGGCCGCGTAGTCGTCCTCGACCAGAAACAGCATGGCCCGCGGGCCCCAGTGGTGGTCGGTCGAGACAGGCGTGTCAAACCCGAGCACTTCAGAGCCCGGTCCGATCAGGGCTGCGCTGTGGCGCAGCAGGGGGAACTCGGCATCCAGGACCGGCCGCACCGCCTCCCAATAGAAACGGCGGCAGAGTTCGAGGCCGGGAACGAAAGAACTTGCTTCCATGGGCGTAGACTCACAGCTGTCGAAGCTTTCGCCGTACGCAACGGTGCTTCCGACGACTCCGAGCTCAACGTACCAGAACCAGCGTCTGAAGGGCGTTTCAGCGAGCGTCGCAAAGGCGTTTGATGAAGATGCTCGCGCGGCGACATCCAGCCCGTAGAGCGCGCGACTCGACCTAACAGGACCCGAGTGTCTTGGTGTCGTTCGGGGCTATTACAGGCTCAGCATGATCGCCAGGACGATGCCACCCGCCAGGACGGACGCGACCTGGCCGGCGGTGTTCGCACCCATAGCGTGCATCAGAAGGAAGTTGTCATAATCTTCCTCGAGCCCAACCCGGTTGACCACCCGGGCGGCCATGGGGAACGCACTGATGCCGGCCGCGCCGATCAGCGGATTAAACTTGCCGTGCGTGATGGAGTTCATGAACTTGCCGAACAGTACGCCGGCGCCGGTGTCGATCCCGAACGCCAGGATGCCCAGCAGCAGGATGATCAGCGTCTGCAGGTTGGCGAAGGACGTGCCCACCATCGTCGCGCCGATGGTCACGCCCAGGAAGATCGTCGTAATGTTCGCCAGCTCGTTCGCGGCGGTCTTGACCAGCCGGTCGACCACGCCCGACTCGCGCATGAGGTTGCCGAACATCAGGAAGCCGATCAAGGGACTGGCTTGCGGTGCGATGAACCCGGTCACCAGCGTGACCATGACGGGGAAGATGATGCGCGCCCGCTTGCTTACCGGCCGCTCGATATAGGGCATACGAATCCGGCGCTCGGACTTCGTCGTGAGCGCGCGCATGATGGGCGGCTGAATGATGGGCACCAGGCTCATGTAGGTATAGGCGGCGACCGCGATGGGCGCCAGCAGGTGCGGCGCCAGCTTCGATGCGACGAAGATGCTCGTCGGCCCGTCGATCGCGCCGATGATGCCGATCGAGGCGGCCTCGTTCAGCGTAAACATCCCGGTCGCCAGCGCGAGCAGCATCACCGCGAAGATGCCGAACTGGCCCGCCGCGCCCACCAGCACCATGCGCGGGTTGGATAGGAGAGGGCCGAAGTCGGTCATGGCGCCGATGCCAATGAACAGGATGAGGGGAAAGAGTTCTGTCTCGATGCCGGCCTTGTAGAGCGCGTAAAACACGCTGCCCTCGGGAATGTTGCCCGACATGATCGCTGCCAGGTCCAGGCCCATGCCCGCGCCGGGGATGTTGGCGAGGATCGCGCCCATGCCGATAGGGATCAGCAGGACAGGTTCATATTCCTTGGCGATGGCGAGGTAAATCAGCACCCCACCGATCACCATCATCAGCAGGTTGGCCCAGTTGAACTGCGTTAGCCCCGAGAAGATGGAGAGAAGGCCGTCCAGTACGGTCTGCATCGTTGCTCCGATCTGCCTTGATCGTGCCTACGCCAGCCGGACCAGGACGTCGCCGTAGGCCACGTTCTGCCCCGCAGTCACATGAACCGCGCCGACGGTGCCGCTGAAACTGACGCGAATCGGGTTCTTCATTTTCATCGCCTCGAGCACGCACACGACCTGGCCCACCTCTACCGGGTCGCCCACTTTTACCCCAACCGAGAGGATGGTGCCCGGCATCGGTGCGATCACTTCGTGGCCGCTTCCAGAGAGGGCCTCGACCGGCGCGGGCGAGGCCGGCCGGGCGACGGCCACCCGTGCCATGGGCGGCAGCGACGGGGGCTCCGGCGCGGGCCGCGGTGGTTCCGCCATCTGCGTCGGCTGGACGTTCACCCCGGTTCCCGATACCTCGACGTCAAACGTCTGCCCGTCGACGACGACTTGCAGGGGCGAGGCGCCCGGGTCCGGAATCTCGACATGGTACTTCTTGCCTTGGACGGTTACATCAAACGTTGGCACGGTAGTCCCTTTCTGAGAGGGAATGGGGCGCTGAGCGAACTGATTGAACCGAACCGCATCCTTCTGAGGGTCGGATCAGGCAGACCGGTTCTATCTGTTGAATCTGCGTCCTATTCTTCAACCCGCGGTGGCTGCCAGGTTTGCAGCGTGCGTGCGCGGTTGCCCGTCACCCACGACGGCGCAATGCGGCCGTGCTCGAACGCGGGCCCACCGGTGGGCGGCTGGAACAGGAGCGGCAGCGCGTTGGACAGCAGGGCCGCCGCCACCATCGCTGCCACCCGCCCGCGTTCCTCGGTCAGTTCCACAGCGGCTTCGAGCGCGGCCTGGGCTTCGGCCACGTCGGCCTCTTCGAGCACCATGCTGAGTTCACGCGCCGGCTCCTCTTTGTCCGCAAATACCTTCGTCAGAAGCCGTGTGAGGCCCCACAGCAGCGCCAGCGCGGCAAACACCAGCGTCATGCCGATCGCCGCGATCACCAGCCCTTGCTGCATGGGTGTTAAGGATGAAAGCACGTTTTCCCCCAGTTTGAATGGGACGCTGATTGGATTGATCTGACTGATTCTGATGATTTCACAGGGCGAAGATCGTGAGAATCAGTCTCATCAGTTCGATCTGTGTCCTATTCCTGCTCACAGCGGCATGCAGCCGTGCTTCTTCGCCGGGTTGCTGGCCACCTTGGAGCGCAGGATTTCGAGCGCGTTGACCAGGCGCAGGCGGGTGAAGCTTGGTTCGATCACTTCGTCGATCTGGCCCATATCCGCCGCGGCATACGGGTTGTGGAAGCGGTCGACGTAATCCTGCAGCAATTGTTTGCGCAGCGCGATGGGATCGGCGGCCTTGCGCAGCTCTTCCCGGTAGAGGATGTTGATCGCGCCTTCCGGCCCCATCACCGCAATCTCGGCGCTCGGCCAGGCGTAGGCCAGGTCCGTGCGCATCTGCTTGCTGCTCATGGCGATGTAGGCGCCGCCCATGGCCTTGCGGATGACCACGCTGACCTTGGGCACGGTCGCCTCGCAGTAGGCGTAGATCACCTTCGCACCGTGGCGGATGATGCCGCCGTGCTCCTGCGCGACGCCGGGCATGTAGCCGGGGGTGTCGACGAAGGTGATGATCGGCAGATTGAACGCGTCGCAGAAGCGCACCCAGCGCGCGATTTTGTCCGAGGAGTCGATGTCGAGCACGCCGGCCAGGGACATGGGCTGGTTGGCCACCACGCCCACCGGGAAACCGTCGAGACGGGCCAGGCCGATCAAGGCGTTCTTGGCGTAGTGTGCGTGAACCTCGAGGAAGCTGCCGCGATCGAACACGCTCGAGATGACCTGCCGCATGTCGTACGGCTGGCTCGAGTCCTCCGGCACCAGCCGGTCGAGCATGTCGTCGCGGCGGCCCGGGTCGTCGTAGGGCTGAACCCGCGGCGGGTCCTCGCTGTTGTTCTGGGGCAGATATGAGAGGATTTCCTTCACGAGACGGAACGCGGCCATCTCGTCGTCGGCCGCGAAGTGCGCCACGCCGGAAAGCGTGTTGTGGGCCACCGCGCCGCCGAGCGTGTCGAAGTCGACCTGCTCGCCCGTGACCGCCTTGATCACGTCCGGCCCGGTAATGAACATGTAGCCGGTCTTGCGGACCATGACGATGAAGTCGGTCAGTGCGGGCGAATAGACCGCACCGCCCGCGCAGGGGCCCATCTGCACGCTGATCTGGGGCACCACGCCCGAGGCCATGACGTTGCGCACGAAGAGCTCGCCGTACGCGGCCAGCGACCGCACGCCCTCCTGGATGCGCGCGCCGCCCGAGTCGAGCAGCCCGACGACGGGGATGCCGCTCTCCATCGCCAGCTCCATCACGCGGCAGACCTTCTGCGATTGCACTTCGGAGAAGGAGCCGCCCAAGATGGTGAAGTCCTGCGCGTAGACAGCGACCCGCCGGCCGTCGATTTTCGCAAACCCGGTCACAACGCCGTCGCCGGGGAAGCGCTTCTCGTCCATCCCGAAGTCGCTGAAGTGGTGGGTGGCAAGCCGGCCCAGTTCCTGGAACGTGCCCGAATCGACGAGCGCCTCGATGCGCTCGCGGGCGGTCAGCTTGCCCCGGTTGTGCTGGTCGTCGATGCGGGCCTGTCCGCCGCCCAACTTGGCCTTGGCGCGCATGTCGCGCAGTTCCGTGAGTTTATCCTTCATATGAGAGCCCTTTTCTTGCCGCCGTGGGACTGAGTGTGCTATAATGCCGGTATCGGTCAGACACGGCCGATACCGCACCGTTGCTGGAGAGGTCGCATAGTTGGCCTAGTGCGCGCGTCTCGAAAACGCGTATCCTCGAAAGGGATCGTGGGTTCGAATCCCACCCTCTCCGCTCATGTAGCGCAAGTGCGCTACAAAGAATGAAGAACCCCACCATGCGTGGGGTTTCTTTGTTAAGGCCGTCCGTTTTTCCGACATCGAGTTTCCTTGGCGACCGCATTGTCGGGTCCTATTCTAGCGACGGAAGGCACGAGGGGCTATGACCATCATCATAAGGAGCGCAGTTCTTCCAAAGAAGTCGGGCACCCGGGGTCCAAAGCCCTGGCGGCGCCGGCGGGTATGCGCTGACCTCACCTTTGGTCCGTGATATTCACAAATGTCGCACTTGTCCGTATCTATTTCGATACTCCGACGTTCGTTATCTCAGCCAATGCTGCAGCCGCAGGCTTGCGTGCCAGCCACACTCACGGTTAGCCGGCGGGACGGAGACGGTTCTCCGAGCCGCGCGGCGTGAAAGACAACTCCGTGACGGTACGACTCATGCTCGTGGACGACTCGCCGTTTATCCGGAAGGGACTGCGGCTGCTGCTGCAGACGCAGCCGGACTTTGTCGTCGTGGGTGAGGCCAGCGACGGGGCGGCTGCCGTGCATCTTTCCAGGGTGCTCCAGCCCGATGTCATCCTGATGGACGTCCACATGCCGGGCGTCAACGGCATCGCCGCGACGACGCAGATCATGGCTGCCGATCCTTCTGCCCGGGTTGTGATCCTCTCTGTCGAAGACAGCGACGAGTCTCGGGCGCGGGCCGCCGAAGCCGGGGCCTCTGCCTTCCTCGGCAAATCGGGCAGGGCCGAGGAGTTGTGGGGAGCGATCCGGGCCGCGATTGGCTGAGGCCATCATGCTGGACGATCTCCATGGTCCGGGGGATCACCGGGTCCGGTGCGCTTGGGCCTTCTTATCGGCAATGATGGCGTAGCGTTCGTCAGTTACGCGCTTGCCCCACAACTCCAGCCTATCGCTCAATGGCTCGGCCGCGACCAACCTAACCGAGCGCGGGAGTTCTGCGATCAGCGTGTCTTCTGGTATTCCCGCCCCGGCTGACCAGTTACCCTCAATCAGAACAAGCCGTCCTGCGGGCCGCAGCAGGCCGGTCCACCGGTCGAGCACCCGCTCTGGCTCAGGCAGCGCCCACAGCACGTGGCGGCACACGATCACATCGAACGACGCCTCCGGCAACCTCGGGGCCGCGGCGTCCATGACCAGGAAGCGCGGGGGGTTGGGGAAGCCCGCCGCCTTGGCCGCAGCCCGCTCGATCATGGCGGGCGAGAAGTCGATGCCCGTCACGGCATGGCCCAGGTGCGCGAGCACGAGGCTGAGCGATCCTGTGCCGCAGCCCACGTCGAGCACGGCCGCCGGCGCGGATTGGGCAGCCAATCCCGCAGCAACTCCGTCCACGCGTGCAGCACCTGCGGGTCGCGGAGCCCGTGGTCAGGCTCGTCGTCGAACGTTGCGGCGGCCGCGTCCCAGTACCGCTGCGCATCCGATCTCCGGTCCCCATCGCGTCCGTTTCCATTCATTGCGTCCTCCGCGAATCTCGTCCACAGTCTCGCAACGCCGCACGTCCGCCCCCCGCGCCCTCGCGGCCTTGACGAATCCCTTCTCTCGGGCTACAGTCACCGGCCTATGGAGAACCCACCCGTGCTGTACATTTTCGGCGGCCTGCCCGGCACAGGCAAATCGACCCTCGCGCGCCGCCTCGCGCTCCGCCTTCACGCCATCCACCTGCGCATCGACACCATCGAGCAGGCCATCCGTGAGGCGGGGGGTGCTGTCACTGGCGGCGAGGGATACAACGTCGCTTACCGCCTCGCTGCGGACAACTTGCGCCTCGGGTTCAGCGTCGTCGCCGACTCTGTCAACCCCTGGCCGCTCACGCGGGCGGCGTGGCGGGGCGTGGCACTCGAGCGCGGGTGCCCGCTACGTCGAAATCGAAGTCGTCTGCTCCGATCCGCTCGAGCACCGCCACCGCGTCGAGACGCGGACAGCGGATATCGATGACTTCCGGCTGCCAAGCTGGGACGACGTCGTCAACCGGGATTACCGGCTCTGGGACGACGAGCACATCACCCTCGATACAGCCGGTCAGGCTGCGGACGAGAGCTTCGCAAGCCTGGTGCTCGCCTTGGGCGATCAGGCCTCAACCCCCTGAATCTCCGGCGTAATCGCCGAAGGGGGTAAGTCCTGCTTAGGAATAACGCTGAAGCTCCCGTCGCTTTCGAGGATGATGGCCTCAATCTCCTCCATTGCACCGTGGCCCTTCTCGCGCACGGCCTCGCGTACCTCTTCCTCGGTGACGCGCTGCTTCTTGAGCGCCTCGTCCAGCATCCGCCCGTTGCGATAGAGCAGGGTCGGGCTGTGCTTGAACAGCCGGTGCGCCGTCTTCGACCGGGCGGAAAGGAGTGACACAAGGCCCTGCAGCAGGAACAGCAGGACATACACGGTGATACCCTGGGCCAGGGACACCTCAGGGTTGAGCACCGTGTCCGCGAACGTGGTTCCGAGCGCAGTCATCACCAAAAGCTCGAACCCGCTCATCTTTGCCAGGGTCCGCTTGCCCGTCATGCGCAGGATCGCGATCACAATCGGGTACAGGCACAGCGTCATCACCGCGGTCCGTAACAGCTTGTCCCAGCCGTTAAAGAACAACTCCCCGTTCATGCTCCCTCCACAACTTCTACAACCAGGTTGAAGGATGGCAACGAGCATTGACCATCGCTGGTTCCCCCAAGGAGAGGCGTCCTATGCGGCATCACTCCGCACCCGATTTGGCTGGTGTCGCACCGTGCCCCAGCGCGTTCTCCCATCGACTTCCAGCCCATTTGACATAGTTGGTGTAACTTAAGTTATAATATTCTCCCATGAACGAGATTCTCCTCGCTTTTGTCACCGGTCTCACAACAGGTGGCCTCAGTTGTCTTGCCGTCCAGGGCGGGTTGCTGGCGGGCTCAATTGCGCACGAGGTCGAGCAGAACGTGGCCGGCGTGCCTATCCCAGTGCCCGCGGACACGGGCAAGAAGCCACAGCGCAAAGATGGCGCGCCGCCGGCCAAGGGGAAGCGGTACGCGGCAAGCAGCGCGGCGATTCCCGCTGCGCAAGCCCCTGTCGAGCGTCCACGCGCCGCCCGCCCCATCGTCCTCTTCCTGGGCGCGAAGGTCATTGCCTATACGGCGCTGGGCTTTTTGCTGGGCCTGCTCGGCTCGGTTTTCCAACTGACCACGACGATGCGGGTGGCCTTGCAGGTCGGCATCGGCATCTTTATGGTCGGCAATGCGCTGCGGATGCTCGACGTGCACCCGATCTTCCGCTATTTCGCACTGGAACCACCGCGCTTCATCACCCGCTACATCCGCCGCAAGTCAAAGGGTGAGGTGACGGACGCTACGCCCATCTTCCTCGGCGCGATGACCGTTCTCATTCCGTGCGGGGTGACCCAGGCAATGATGGCCGTGGCGATCGCATCGGGCAGCCCGGTTGTCGGCGCGACCACCATGTTTGCGTTCACGCTCGGCACGACGCCCGTGTTCTTTGCCTTGGCCTACCTGGCCACCCGGCTGGGCCAGCGGATGGAGAAGAGCTTCATGCGGGTGGCCGCAATCGTCGTGCTCGTGCTCGGATTGATCAGCATCGACGCGGCGCTCACACTGGCGGGCTTCCCCTACTCGGTTACGAATCTGCGGATGGCGATGCGAGCGAACTCGGCGCCCGCGGCCGTGGTGGAGAACGAGCGCCCGCTGCACGCCGACCCGCTGGCGGCTGCTCCAACGCCGGGCGCCGCGGGCGCGGGCGGACTCACCTCGGCCTTCGGTGCGCAAGCAGGACCGGGCACGGTCGTCATCAATGTGAACAGCGACGGCTACTCCCCGCAGGTCGCGCGCGCCCAGGCGAACGTGCCCGTAAAGCTCAACATGGTGAGCAAGGAGACGTACAGCTGCGCCCGGGCGCTGGTCATCCCGGCGCTGAACGTGCAGGAACTCCTGCCCGAATCGGGCACGGTCACCATCGACATTCCGCCGCAGCCCGCCGGCAGCAAGCTGTTCTACAGCTGCTCCATGGGCATGTACAGCGGCGTCATCGTATTCGAGGGGTGAGTGAGAGATGGTGAAGCAGGTCTTCCGGGTGTTGGATATGCATTGCACGAACTGCGTGATGACGATCGAAGGGCTCGAGGACGACTTGCCCGGCGTCAAGTCCGTGCGGGCCAGCTACCAGCGAGGCACGGTCGAGGTGGAGTACGACGAGAAGCGGCTGACCGAGGCGAAGATCAGGGAATCCATCACGGGATTGGGCTACACCGTCGCCTGAAGGCTTAGCCCCTCATGCGAAACACCGGCCGGAAGGGAGCACGCGCTCCTTCCGGCCTTATTTTATCCTGTACAGCACCGCGAGCCCTGCCCCCGCATCCACTGCCGCGACGAACTCCAGCTCGGCCGGCGCTTGGGCCGGGTCGAGCAGCGCGGCAAGCTGGGGCCGCAGCTTGACCTCGTTCTGATCTACCGCGATGAACTGTGCGCCCTTGCGACGGGCGTACGCCAGCACTTCGTCCCAGCTTGCCGCGGGCGTCGGCGCCCACGCCGCATTCGCATGGAAGGCGATCGCTGGGTAGCGGGCGAGCAGCCGCACTTCGCCGCCCCCCGCCGCCTCGGCCAGCTTTTGTGCAATGGCGAGGTGGGCCGGCTGGAACGAGCCTGTGACCTGCAGCCGCGCCCGCAGGCGCGGCCCGTCGAACAGCAGGAACGCCAGGAGTAGGACGAGCGGCACCGCGGTCCACGCCCAATGCAGCGCCTTGGCGTCCCTCGAGGGACGCACCAACGCACCCACCGACTGGCCCAGCCAGTCTCCTAGCTGCACGATTCCCCCGGCAATCCAGACGATGGCAGGCAGAAGCGCGACGGCGATGTACCGGTCCTGGATGAAGAAGGGCAGGAAGCTGAGCGCGCCGACCAGCGAAGTGATGAGCATGAGCTCGCCGCGCAGCCGGCGCAGGCTCCACGCCCGGGCAAACAGGCCGAGGGCGATCAGGGGCAGCAGCCACCAGTGAACGAGCCGGGGGCTGATGAGGGTCTGGACGAAGTCGCGGACGTTGGTGCGGACGAGCCTGACGAACCCGCGGGGGTCGGCGGCGATCGCGCGGGGCAGGCTCTCGCTTTCGCTCGCGGGTGAGAACAGGTACACCTCGCCGCTCGCCGGGTCGATGCCCCAGGTCGCCTTATCGAACGTTGCCATGTCGTTCGTGGCGAGGCTGCGCGCGCTGACGTAGGCCGCGCCCGACTCGTCGGCCAACTGCCATTGGCCGGTTTCCGCATGCATGGCGAGGACGTACGGCGTGATGACCAGTCCGAATGCAAGGAGTGCCAGCCCCGCGCCGGCCAGGCTCGCGGCCAGGGGCCGGCGCACGGGCGTATCGTGGGGGCGGAGGAATACGGAGATCAGGACCGCGACGGCCAGCCCGGCCGCCAGCAGGATGAGGGCCTCCGTGCGTACGAGGTAGGCGAGCCCAAGCGCCGCGCCCGCGAGGATCATAAGATGGGCCTTGCCGTCCTGCACCGCGGCGACGAGCGCCCACCACGCACACGCGACGAGCAGCAGGTAGAGCGGCTCGGTCATGGTGCCCCAATAGAGCGGCCCCACGACGAGCGCGGGGAAGACCGCCGCAACGAGCCCGGCAGCGAGTCCGGCGGCTTCGCCCGACAGCCGGCGCGCGATGCCCCAGGCGGGCAGCACCAGCAGTGCGCCGCAGAGGACATGTAGCGCGTCGCTGCCCACCATCAAAGCGTGTGTTCCCGAAATGCCGAACAGCCCGGCGATCTTTGCCAGGACGGCTGCGGCAAGCGGGAAGAGCGGCGCAAAGTGCACGCCCGAAATCCCGAAGAATTGGTAGCCCTGCCCCTCCAGAAGGCTGCGCCCCAGCCAGAGGTAGAACGGCTCGTCGCCCCAGACGATGCGCGACTGGGCGGCGGCATAAATGCGGACGGCGGCGGCGAGCAGCACAAGCAAGGCAAGCAGCCACCGGCGGCGTGTTTGGGTCAAGGTCATGGTGTGAGTTGAGGCTCCTGTCCTGTTAGGAGAATGATAACCCGTGGAGGACATCAGGTGGAAATTCGTCTTGGACGGTTTGGGCATATAATCCCATCTATCAGCGCACCGGTTTCCTCGACAACACACCTGGGAGCGTTCTGTGCCACTTGACGAATTTGCCCTCATTCAGCTTGCGCTTAAGATCGGCGCCGCGATCCTGGTTTTTCTGGTCGGCCGTTGGCTTGCGGGACGAGCGCGCAAGACGCTAACGACAACGCTAGGCAAGACGACACTTGCGCCGTCCATGGCGCGCTTGCTCGAGCTGGCCGCGTATTACGGCATCCTGCTGGTGACAGGGATCGTCTCGCTGGCGCTGGTCGGTTTCCCGGTGTCGGCCCTGCTCAGTGCTTCCTTGATCATCGTGGTGATCCTGGGGGTGGCGCTCCAGCAATCCATCAGCAACCTGGCAGCGACGATTGTCTTCATGCTGTTTCAGCCTTTCCGCCTGGGCGAGCTGATCGAGGGCAACGGGGTTCTCGGCGTGGTGAAGGAGATTCAGCTGTTCAGCACGGTGATCGTGACGGGCGACAACCGTGAGATCACGGTGCCGAACGCCAAAATTCAGGGGAACAACCTCGTGAACTACACCCGGCTGGGTCGTCTGCGGGTCGATTTCGAGTTCAGCGTGAGCTACACGGATGACCTGGGCAAGGCGAAACGGGTGTTGGCCGACATCCTGTCTGCTGAGCCGCGCGTGCTGGCCGAACCCGCGGCGTTGATCTTCGTGAAGTCGCTCGATGACAGCGGGGTGAGCATTGCCGTGCGCCCGTGGGTGCAGCCCGAGGACTATTGGACGCTGCAATGGGATCTTCCAGAGCGAATCAAGCTGCGCTTTGACGCTGAGGGTATCACGATCCCCTTCCCCCAGCGCGACGTGCACATGATCCCCGCCACGCCCGGGCGATAGGGGTTCTATTTGACTCAAAGTGGGCTTACGCGTAGAATTGCCCTACAAAGCCGGGAGAGGTCGCATAGTTCGGTCTAGTGCGCGCGATTGGAAATCGCGTATCCTGCAAGGGATCGAGGGTTCAAATCCCTCCCTCTCCGCCTAATAAACGAGCAGACACTGTGTGTTGTGTCTGCTCGTTTGCTTTTACTACTGCTTGTGGTAGGCCACCTTAACGACCTTGAAAGGTCGAGGAGGAAGCCATGCCACAAGTACATGCGATTCGCCTTAAATCCCTCCCCCCTCCCTCGGAGATTGAGACGGCAGGCCGTAGCTTCATGCTGGATCGTGAAGCGAAGCGGTGCACGGCCGCAACCTTGGCCTGGTATGAACGCTACATCGGGGCGCTGGTCTCCTGGCTGGTCGAGCGCAAGGTTTCATCGCTCGCGGACGTTAGCCCGAACCAAATACGTCAGTACCTTCTCGATCTTCGCGACCGCGGCCTCTCAGATCGCACCATACATCACCACGCCAGCGCAGCCCGCGCCTTTTTCAATTTCTGCGTAGACGAAGAACTCACACCGGGCTCGCCTATGGCGAAGGTTCGGATGCCTCGACTCCCTAAAGAAATCCTCCCCGCGTTCTCTCCTGACGAGATCGGCCGTTTGGTCGCGGCGTGCGAAACAGAGCGGGATCGAGCAATCGTGCTTGGGTTGCTTGACACCGGCTGCCGGCTCGCTGAGTTTCTCGCGCTGCGGGTGGGCGATGTGGACCTAGCAGGCGGCACCGTACGAATCCGTCAAGGGAAGGGCAAGAAGGATCGCACGACCTACATGGGTTCGCAGACCCGGAGACACCTACGCCGATACCTGACCGAGCGCCCAGCTACGTACGACGGTGATCGGGTATGGCTCGTGGAGCAAGGCGACCGGCCTCTCTCACGGATGGGGATGCAGCGACTACTTCAGCGCATCGGGGAACGCGCCCACGTCGCCAACTGCCACGCACACACTTTCAGAAGAACCTGCGCCATCACCTGCCTGCGAAACGGCATGGACGTGCACCGGTTGGCGCTGATACTTGGTCATGCCGATATCGGCGTTCTGAAGAAGTATCTGCCGTTTGTCGAGCAAGACCTGCAAGACGCTCATGTGAAGTACGGACCGGTTGACGCATTACTTGCGAAAGGCAGGTCGCAGCGATGACCGCAACCACGCCGACCAGAACACCGGCATGACATTAGAGGCGAAATTCTCCCGCCCGACAACTCCGGCGCCCTCGTTCCACGTCCTGCGCCGGCGCCCCTGATCCGCATCGCGCTGCCGAAGTCGGGCTGTGATGCGAACGATACGGGCCTTCTAGAGCACGAGGTGAGGCGCCCAGCCCGCTCCCCGTCCGTTGAGTCCGATGTTCTGGTTCCGTCCATCCAGGCGGCATTTACGGCCATTGCAGCAGCGATATGTGCCGGCACGCTGGCATGGGTGCTTGGGTGGAGCTGGCGAACGGTGATCTGCACGTTCAGCCTCGCGCTGGCGGTGTCCTGGCTGTGGCGTATGCGGGTCGCAGATGGGCTTCTATGGGAAGTCGAACGGTTCACCGGGCGCGACTTGAACGGCGACGGAGCCGTTGGAGAGCCGCCATCGCAACCCGTTCTTGTGAACGTGTGGCAAGCCCGACAAGAGGCCGCCCAGGTAAGGGCGGAGGATGATGCCGAGCGCGAACGCCAAGCCCTGACCGCTTTCCTGCACCGGTGTTTCGTAGCCGGGACATCCGAGACCGCCCACGGCGTAAAAGCCAGTGGGCCGGATCGGGATACCTACGTCAAGCAGCGGGATGCGCTGCTGAGTCTGGGCATCGCTGCTTGGCGCAACCCAGCCAAACCGCGTGCGGGCTGGCGGATCGTGGTTTCCCACCAGAAGGCGATGGAGTTGCTGAGCAGGTACACGCTCTAGGCGTACGTACGTGCTGCGTACTTGCGTACGGGCACGGCGGATTCGAGATACGCGTACCAGAAGTGGGGGGAGGAAAGACCGTGAAGGAAGAAACGCCGGCTCGCGCCGAGACCCAAGCGACCGAGCATGATGTTGTCAAGGGAGCGTTCTACACGCTGAACCTGCTAGTCGCGCTGATAAGCGGGGCGGCGGGGTTCGCCATGCCGCTTGCGTGGCTCATCACCGGGTTATGCGTGTTCTCGATGCTGATCGGGCATCAGGCCGAGGAAGCCAAGTCCGACCGGGAAGAAGTCAAGGGACGGCCGCTCGATGCGGCAGACCGGGCCGCTGGCTGCGGCCTCTCGTTCTTCCTGGCGGGCATCGTGGCGGTCGCGTTCTTCGTCGCGCTATTGAGCATCGGAGCGGGTCTGCCATGACCCTTCGGGTATATCGATTCGGTATGCTTATGAAGGCATGTAGATATTATCAGATTTACTCATAAACTTTATCGCGAAATCCGCCTCGATGGGCCGGGGGCGTCAAACAGACGGTCCCTCTCATCCCGTATCCTGGAACGGTCTGACCTGATACGGTCTGATAACAACAAAGGCGGAGGAATCAAGAATGTCGAAGTTTGTTATCGCGGTAAGTGTCGATGAGGGCGCCAACGCCCTGCTGACGCAGATCGCCAACCAGGAGGGCGAAGGCAACAAGAGCTTCGCGTTTTCGCCGCATCGTTCGGGAGGCGGCCGAGCGCCGGGGGCTAGTGGAGCCGCCGGCACGACCAACGGACGAGCAGGATGAGCGGGAGGTGATCGCGTGACCACCGTTAAGACGATGGCGCCCCATGTTGATTGCGGCAACACAGGGCGAGAGACGACAACGGCAGCGGGCAGCGACCCTTGTCGTCCTGATGGTAGCCTAATTGCGGCGTGGCGTCAAGCGGCGCCGGTTATCGTAGACTGGCTTGGCCAAACGTCAGAAATGACACGAGCGGATGGCCACACGGAAGCGGCGCAGATGTTCTGGCACGCGATGATGCTGGCTCAAGCCGCCGTTAACGCTCTTGGGTGGGACCTCCATGAATAACGACCTTCTTTGCCCTGAGGCGGAAGAGAATCTTGTCGCCTGCGCCCTATACGATTGCAACAATTTCGTGTTGGACGTGGCGCCCGCTGAGTTCAACGATGAGCAGTTATCGCACATCTGGGCCGCCGGCCAGAAGTTGACAAACGAGGGCGTCTACGTGGACTCCGAGGTCGTGCAATTCGAGCTGGGCAAGCAGGGGGTGAATGTTCCCCTGACGCGACTGGCCGCCTTACTCACGCGGGAGGTTTTCAGCGGCAATGCGCCCATCTGGGCCGCTGAGGTACGTGACAAGGCCCAACGGCGGGCGGCAGAGGAGCAACTAACAAAGGCACTCCGGGTGCTCTATACCTCCAACGGGACCTGGAAGACCGACCTAACCGACGTCGGGACCCAGCTGCTCAACCGCGTCACGCCCCGGCCGGAGGCAAAACGCACCGAGCGCATGGGCGGATGGACGGCGGCCGAACTGCTGGCCTGCGATTTCCCGGAACCCATCTACGCGGTACCCGGAATCATCCCTGTCGGCCTAACGTTCTTGGGCGGGCGCCCGAAGGTCGGTAAGTCCTGGCTCGCTCTCCAATGCGCCATTGCAGTGGGCACGGGCGGGCGGGTGCTCGATAAGCAAGTGGCGCAAGGCAACGTGCTCTATCTTGCCCTTGAAGACAACGGCCGGCGGCTCAAGGAACGCAGCAAGAAACAGGGCATGCCGGCCACTGCCAAGATACGATTTGAACCGCAATGGCCGCGGCTGAACGCCGGCGGGTTTGAGGCGCTCGATGCGGCGATAGCCGAGCACCACTACACGCTCGTTGTCATCGACACGTTGGGCCGGCTCGTGGGTCGCGCCCGCACCGATGACTACGGCGACATGACCGACCTCCTGGGCCGGCTGCAAGACCTCGCCCTGGAGCACGACATGGCGATACTCGCGCTCGACCATCACCGAAAAGCTCGGCTGGCACGATGGCCGACCCTGTAGATGACATCGTGGGCAGCACAGCCAAGAGCGGGGCGGCTGACGCCATCCTCGGGTTGTTCAAGGAGCAGGGGAAACGGGGCGCTACGCTCAAAGTGACGGGGCGCGACGTGGAATGGCAAGACCTGGCGCTCTCGTGGGACGTAACCACCTGCTGTTGGCAGTACGAGGGGACGACGGAGGAAGTGGCGCAGCAAGGAAACGTCGGTAAGATCGTCGCTGCACTCCGGGACGCGGGGGCGCCCATGACCCTGACCGAGATCGCCACGGCCACCGGGCTGGGCAAGAACAACCTGCAACCGATCCTTGTTGACATGGCGGACAACGGAATCTTGGAGCGGCTCGACCAACATGGCCGCGAGAAGCCGTATCGCCTGCGGGCGGCTTGAGAAGTGGTAGAACAATCAGAACCATAGAACTATCGGGCCTCTCGGTGCCCCGATTGTTCTGAAAGTTCTGATTGTTCTACCACTTCCGGGCCGTGGTACCCCAGGTTAGGCGGGCGGCTCGTGGCGGCTGACAAACATGCGGCACGCAATTGGGCCGATAATTGGGTTATTCAGGCAGTATTTCAGGAGTGTACGACATGGAAAACAACGACGGCATCACCAAACGGGATGCGCGCGGGAGGATTGTTGCCCGTAGCGGTCCCACCCCCGGCGCCGGCCGGCCATCGCTCGAAGCAACCGAGCGGCTCCGGGTAGCGATTGAGGAATTGCTTGACGAGGAGACGTTGGCGGCTTGGCAGGCCGCCATGCGCAAGAAGCTGGCGAAGGGGAACTCGGCCGCAAGCGTGTTCGTGGCGGATCGGCTGTTGGGGAAGCCCGCTGTGAACGTCAATAACGCGATGGATGCCAACCTTGCGGCGTTCATGACGGCCTGGAACGCCGCAAGCACCGGCCAGGAGCATGACCCGGATTGACCGGCGCCAGCCGTAGCTGGCGAGTTCTACCTTGCTGAATTACCGAATGGGTGAACCACGCCGGCTGCGGTTGTCTCATGGGCTTGATCGGCTGCGATAACCGGGCCGGGTTGCAAGTGCCGCTCGTAATCGCCGGGGTGCCGGTGCAATCGACAACCTCGACAGTCACAACCAAGACGCCTACAGGGAAGTCGCCTGGAGTCAACCCATTGTTTGAAACCCACCCTCATCACCGGGCTTGAGGCTGGCTTAGACGTACGCCCTTTCTCGGATATTTGTAGGCCGGCTTCGGAACTCCACCCGCTTCGTGCCGCGCATGATCCGCTCGGCATACGGCTGGTGGACGCTGAGTGCAAGGGTGACAGTTGGTAGGTCTATCGCCGGCCGTATTGTCGAAGCCGTGGCTGCATTGCAATCCAACGGGACTTCGTGCCGCTCGCTATGTTGCCGGAACGGCATATCAAGCCTCGCCTTCACGGTCTCTCGCGATTGAAACGAAGGACCACAGCGTTTGAGGGGTTGCTTTGCGAGGCAGAACGTACAGGCAGGGCGCCGATCTCCAGTTAGGCCAAAATCCACACCTTCGATTCAGGACGTGCGGCCCCAGCCCGATCATTCCTTCCGCAGAATCCGTCTAGTCGCACTTCACGTGCAATCTAGTAGACGCTTAGTGAGGGTGTGCATAAGTGCACTAGATGGGGCAGAGGCTGCGGAGCGTCGCGAGACAGGGCGTCTTTTGTAGGGGTAACAATCATTGAGCAGCGTAGATGCCAGCACGTAGAATGTGCACTAGTGACCATAGGGCTGGTGTAGCCACTGACCGGGTGCACCTGACTATAGCGAGAACCTGAAGAATACGGTGGTGTAAACTTCTAGGGGTATCTCGACAACTTCATCTTCTCACGGCCCGTCGTTCATTTTCGCGTCATGTTCGTCCGCGACACTGCCTCGCGTCGTCGCCCGACGGAATGTGGCAGGCGCCCGCAACGATGGAGTTGCGCACTGTGCCGGGTATCGTGCTTGTGTAAGCGCAAAGGAGCCTTCCATGTCCCGCCGCCTCATCGTCCGCATCTTGCGCACCTTGCTGCTGACCCTGCTCCTGGCCGGCCCGTCCATCGCTCCCGCTTCCGCTGATCCCGACGCCCCCGGCCGCAGGCCGCCGGCTCCATCTCCGGCCGTATCACTGACGTCATCACCGGCCAGCCCATCGCGGGCGCCACGGTCGAAGTCGTCAACACGTCCAATCCAACCACCACCACGGATGTCGATGGCCGTTACCGGTTGATCAACGTCCCCGAGGGCCAGCGCTATCTCCTGTTAGAGCACCCTCGCTACGCCTACGAGTATTACCCGACGCGCCCACCTGGGGCCTGGGCGGGCCGGTCGAAGTGAAGGCGGGCGAGGAGACGACCGGCATCGACGCGGCGCTCGCGCCGGGCGGGCGCATCGGCGGTCAAATCGCCGACCAGGAGACGGGCGCGCCGCTGGCCGGCGTCCGGGCGATCGCCGCGACCAGTGGTACACCGACTGGCGGGTGGCGGGCGAGGGGGTCAGCGGCGGGGATGGACGGTATGTCATCGAGGGGCTGTGGACGAGCGTCTATCACGTAGAGTTCGTGGACGAACCGGGCGACCATGCGACGACGCAGTACGGCGACGGTGCGAGCGTGGGCCTGCTGACGGGCGAGGAGGCGGGCGGGATCGACGTCGCGATGCCGCATGAGGGCAAGATCGCGGGGCAGGTGATCGATGCGCTGACAGGCGAGCCGCTGGCGGGCGTCACCGTGAATGTCCTCGGTGTCTCACCGGCGCGCAAACCGATCCGCAGGGCCGCTACGACATCGGCGGCCTGGCGGCGGGTGAGCAGAGACTACGCTACCGCGACGGTTACGCCGTCGTCTTCTACCGCGACAAGCCCGACGAATACCAGGCCACACGCGTCACGGTGCACGCCGGGGAGACCACCGGCGGCATCGACCAGGCGCTGACCCCGCTCGGAGCCATCAGCGGGCGGGCGACGGATGCAGAGACTGGCACGGGGCTGGCGGGGATCGACGTGATCCTTGACCCGGGTTGAGACGGAAACAGGGACGGCGACGGAGACGGCGGGGTGTACACGATGACCAACGTGGTGCCCGGTGCGCACACCGTCGTTGTCCGCGATCCAAAGGGCGTCTATCGCGAGGCACCTGCAAAGGGCCCGGACGGCTCGGAGACGATCACCATCCAGCCGGGGCGGACGACAGAGGGCGTCAAATGCGGCGCTCGCACCCGTCGTACCGCAGCCGCCCAGCAGCCGTAAGATCACGGGCACGGTGACAGAGATGATCACCGCGGAGCCTCTGCAGGGCATCCGAGTCACGCTGTACGACTGCTACCGCTCTACCACACCGAGTGCTGGGACGTCGGCGAAGCGTTTACGGATGCGGCGGGCGCGTACACCTTTCCCGATCCTCCGGACTCCGAGGGCATGACTTTCTCCGATCCGTCCGGCGTCTACCTGCAACAGGACAGCGCCAGACTTCCGCTCGCCCGACGTGGACGAGACCGTCGTGATTGACATGGCCTTGCAGCGATATGATCGGGTCTACGGCGGGATTGCAGGCAGGGTCACGGCGGCGACGACGGGAGAGGCGCTGGTGGGTCAGCAGGTCTGCGCCGAGAACACTCAAACAAGCGACTCCGGCTGTGGGCACACGGCGGCGGATGGGACGTACACGATCAACGGGCTGAAGGCGGGCAGTACAAGGTCGGGTTCGGCTGGAGCAACTGGCGGGGTGACCGTTACTGGCGCTGGTACTACGGCGGCACGGATGTGGGGACGGACGTCAGGTACGTGCGAACGAGATCACACCGAACATCGACGGCGCGCTGCCTGAACAAGGCCGAATTGCGGGTGTGATCCGCAGCGACGCGACGTCCGAGCCGCTTCTGGGGCGGTGGTCGAGGTGTGCAGCAACTGGTGCGACCGCCACGACTACCGCCGCCGACGGCACGTACATCAGCACCTACCTGCCGCCCAGCGCGTCCTACCTGCCGCCCACTGCGTACTACGTGCGTGTGACGGGGGCGTACCAGCAGCGCTACTACCGCGACACGACCGACTGGCAGCAGGCCGAGAGAGATCACGGTGACCTACGACAGTCTCATCACCGGCATTGATATCAGCCTGCCGCCTGGGCGCATAGTCGGTCGGGTGACCGATGCGGCAACGGGCACGGCGGTAAGGGAATAAGGTTTAGGCCGGGCAAGAGCTGGGGCAGCGCTACGACCGGGACGGATGGCCGCTATACCATCGGGAACCTCGATGAAGGCGGGTACCGGCTGCATTTCGAAGACCCGACGAAGGGCTACGCGCCCTTGGATGCAAGCGGGCCGATTACCGTCACGCTCGGCCGATCCTGACGTCTGACGCGCAGCTAGTCGGCAACGGTTACATCGCGGGCCGGGTCACGGCGGCGGAGAGCGGCGCGCCGCTGGGCGGGATTGAGGTGAAGAGCGACTACCGTGCGTGGCGCCCACCACGACCGGCCCCCGACGGGACGTATAAGATCGGCCCGCTGCCTGACGGCGACTACCAGGTGCGCTTCTGGGACGGCGGGCTGCTGCGCCGGATGGAGTACTACCGGGAGACCACCGACTATAATGACTACACGCCCGTTACGGTCCGGCACGGCGAGACGACGACGGGTATCGACGAGAGCATGGACCGGCTAGCCATCGCACGGGGCCGGGTGGTGGATGCGGGCACGGGCGCGCCGGTCGCCGGGGTGAAGGTGGCGGGCAAGGGCTACTACAGCGCGAATGTCCCGGTCTACACGGACGCGGAGGGGCGCTACGAGCTGCCCGGCCTGGATGAGGGCGAGTATTCGCTGACCGCCACGGATCGCAGCCACGCCTACGTCGACGGGCAGAGCGAGACGGGTCGCGTTCCCGGTGGGGGCGGTCATCGACGTGCCGGACATCGAGCTGAAGCGATGGGGCGAGTTCGGCGGGACGGTGACGGACGCGCTGACCGGGGCGCCAGTGGCGGGGGTGTGGGTGCAGTTGTACGAGCGCTCTTCCGGCGAGTGGTACACCACCATCGGCGGCTGCTATGCGATCACCGGGCCGGACGGGATGTACCGCATCCGGGAGATGTACGACTGGACGGTGCGACCAGTCTTCTACGATCCGCAGGCGCGCTTCCATGCCCAGTCGTACGGCGGCGGCAAGTCGCTGCTGGACACGCAGGTGGTGACCTTCAAGCAGGGGGTGGACACGTTGGGGGTGGATGCGGCGCTTGTACGGAAGGAGGATGGGCCGCCCGTGGAGATACGGTTGCGCTTGTATCTGCCCATGATTGCAGCGCCTTGATACGACTTTCGCTCCGCTCTAGTCGGTGCTGACACTATCTAATTTCGCTTCGAGTTGGGCTGTTGGGTTCTTGACAAGGGGCAACTTACGAGGCACAATAGCTTATGAGAATTGATGTCACGCAAGTTTTCTTCAAGATCATTCGCTTTAGGGGGGGGCCGCATGAACGAGCTTACCACCACTGCCAACGGCGCCGAACTGCTCGCGTTCGTGGATCAACCGCCCGACCAGAACCCGGCGCTCGTGTATCTCGCCGGACTGACGGCCGGGTCACGCCGTACGATGCGACAAGCCCTCTACACGATTGGCTCTATCGTGTTGCGCAAGACCCCATCGAGGCGACGGAGGCCGACCAAAGCCGACTGATCGCGGGATTACCGTGGGGGGCGCTCCGCTTCCAGCACACCGTCTTGATACGTTCCGAGTTGACCGCCCGTTACTCGCCGGCTTCTGCAAACAAGCAGTTGTCGGCCCTACGGGGCGTGCTCAAGGCCGCTTGGCGCCTGGGCCAAATCGGGGCGGAAGAATATCAGCGTGCCATTGACCTCGACCGTGTACGGGGTGGAAGTGAAGACCCACGGGGACGCGCCCTCACGCGTGGTGAGGTTCGGGCCATAATGAACGACGTGCATGACGGACGCCAGTCCCGCCGGCCTGCGGGATGGCGCCATGTTCGGGTTGTTGTACGGCGCTGGTCTTCGGCGTGCTGAATTGTCGGCTCTCGACCGTTCAGACTACTCCGTGGACGGCGACGAAAACGCAAGCCTGACCGTGCAGCACGGGAAGGGCAACAAGCGCCGGCTGATACCGCTTACGGATGGTGCCCTAGATGCGCTGCGGGACTGGCTGAGTGTCCGGGGCGATGAACCTGGGCCGTTGTTCGTGCCGGTCAATCGAGGCGGCCGGCTGATCCTGGGTCAACGAATGACGCCCCAAGCGGTCTACAACATGCTCGTGAAGCGGGCCGAACAAGCGGGCGTCAAGGGTTTCAGTCCCCACGACCTGAGGCGGACGTTCATCTCGGACCTTCTGGACGAAGGCGCCGACATTCGCGACGGTGCAGAAGTTGGCCGGCCATGCGAACGTCACGACCACGGCCAAGTACGACCGACGAGGTGAGAGGGCCAAGCGTAAGGCGGTCGGGCTACTTGTAGTGCCGTACCAACGGCGCCGGCTAGACGAGGGACAGCGGCGTAAGCAGTCAGTACGAAGAGACCAACGGCCGGCTCGGGCTACACAACCCGGCCGGCTTTTTGGTGGGCGGCGAGATGTACCACGGGCAGGTAGACGGTTAGGGCTATAGGGTGGGGCAGGTGAGCGGGCGGTGTGTGCTAACGGACCTCTCTGAACAGCGGAATGATGTGCGCTTATGGGTGTGTGGTACGGCCCTGTAGATTTTCAAAATTCCGGGTTTTTGGCGGTGATTGAGGGAGACGAAGCAGCTAAGACATGCGCCGAGGCCCGGTCTCCCTCAGGGATGGCTACTGCGGGCCGCCTTCTACCGCCACATCAGCACGATTCCAGCGTGGACCGTCCCGCCACCGGTGAGATGCACGCGCCATAATCGGCCCTGGGGTTGATCGACGGCGACCACGAAGACGCCTTCGGGGTAATGCTTCTTTAGCCTCTTCCAGCGCTTCTGTAGGTCTTTGGGCAGATCCTTCAGGGGGTCGGGGAGCTTGGGGAAATCCTTGTCCATTTGACATTTCCTTCACGTGGGCTTATCGTACCGCCCAGAAATATAAATGCCGGTTTGGTGCCGTTTAACACCTCGCCGGCATGGTGACACAGTGGAAGAAGCACTGCACACCGGGAGCGATTATAAAGGCGCTCGTGCTTGTCCACAAGTCGGCACGGGCGCCCTTCTTTTGTCGCCCGAGTATATGCGACTAACCTTAAATCGCAATTTTCCAATCCAGCTTCGCCTACTACATGTAGTAGTAGAGACGAAAGGACATACAGCATACAGTGTCGCATAGTTCGGTCTAGTCCGCACGATTGGAAATCGCGTATCCTGCAAGGGATCGAGGGTTCAAATCCCTCCCTCTCCGCTGAGTAGACGGGCAGTTACTGGATGCAGTGACTGCCCGTTTGTTTTGGCAGCACGCCCGCGTGACGAAGGGTCGGACCCTGGCGGGAGCTTTCTAGCTTGCTTTTTGCCGAGGGTCGCCTGGCCCCTGGCGGGAGCGCTCTTCCTTTTTTTGGCGAGGGCCGGCTGGCCCCCGCCGCCCGGCTGCCGCCGCCCCCGCTTCGGGGGCGTAGCCCCCGAAACCCCCAAAGGGTACGCTCCTGGCGCTTCTCATCGACCGGATCGCGTCAAACTCCCTCACAGAGGGCGCCTTGTGGAGGGCGCGCCCCACGGACTTAGTTTTGCCCGAGCCCGTCTCTGGCAGCCGCGCGACGCTCCGCACGCCGCCGCCGGGATAAGGGCGGACGGGCCGTTCCCCGAGCAGCGTTGGGGGTCAAGGGGGCGCAGCCCCTTGTCGGGGGCGGCGGGGGCAAGAGGGCCCCCGCCACAACACCTTATCTGGCATATCGGGCAAACCCCGCTGGAGTGCCGCCCGACTGTCAGCCTCCCATCAGCCTCCAGACAAGCGCTGACATTGCGTCGGGTGTATACTGTCTTCAGTGCGGTGAAGGAGGCTCTATGCGAAAACGTAGCCGCGTGGTGCTCGGTCCGCTGCTGCTGTTATGCGGAGTCCTGGCGGCGGGTTGTGCCGCCCCACTGTCTTTCCACGACCCCACAGGGATCGCGTTTGTCGACCGCTTCACGACGTTCCTACTCAATCCGGACGTCGCGTACCTGCTGCTGGTGCTGGGGCTCCTGGCGCTCATCGCCGAGTTCACCACACCCGGCGCGGTGGCGCCCGGCGTGTCAGGCGTCATTCTGCTCATCCTGGCCTTCTACGGCCTGCTGCAGCTGCCGACAAACTGGCTGGGGCCTGCGTTGATGGTGACGGGCATTGTGATGCTGCTGCTCGACATCAAGGTGACCGGCTTCGCGCTCAGCGTGGGCGGGGTGGTCGCGTTCCTGCTGGGCTCGCTGTTGATCTTTACACCGCCATGGGCTCAGCCGCCGGCTCCCACGGCACCCACGGCCAGCCTCAACCCCTGGCTGATCCTGGCGACCACGGCCGGCGTCGCCGTGTTCTTCATCCTGGGCATTGCTGCCGCGCTGAAGGCACAGCGCTTTCCGATTGCGACGGGGCGCGAGACCTTGATCGGCCAGGTGGGCGTGGCGATCGACACCCTCAATCCGGCCGGCTCCGTCCGACTGGAGGGGGAAGTGTGGTCGGCCGAGAACCACTCGGGCGACGCGATCCTGCCGGGCACGAAGGTCCGGGTCGTGGGCATCGACGGGTTGCGGTTGCAGGTCGAGCGCGAGTGGGGCGCGGCCCGCTGGTCAGAGCGTGCCCCGTGGCCGGCAGACGCGGCCAATGAGCCGGCGCCGCAGGACGATCCGAAATCGTAAGTTGCATTTGTCTTGGAAGTGAGAGGAGCTAACCGATGTTAGGGGCTGCCATTGGCACAATGGTGCTGCTGTTCCTGTTCATGTTCTTTCTGTTGATCTTCCGGCCGATCCGGGTCGTGAAGGACTACGAACGGCTGGTGCTCTTCCGCCTCGGCCGGTACGCAGGCACCCGTGGCCCTGGTCTCGTCTGGCTGTGGCCGGTGATCGACTCGGTCAACAAGGTCAACCTGCGGGAGGATTTCCTGGAGATCCCGTCCCAGACCTGCATCACGCAGGACAACGCGCCGATCGACATCGATTTTCTGATCTACTGGAAAGTGATCGATCCGGGCTTGTCCGTGCTGAAGGTGCGTGACTTTGCGGGCGCGTCGCAGGGCATCGCCACCACGACCTTACGTGCCGTCATCGGCGACATCCCACTTGACGACGTGCTGGCGAAGCGCGAGCAGATCAACCAGGTGCTGCGCGCCAAGCTCGACGAGGTGACCGAGCGGTGGGGCGTGAAGGTGACCGGCGTGGAAATCCGCGAGATCGTGCCCCCGCGAGACATCCAGCAGGCGATGAACCGGCAGATGTCGGCCGAACGCGAGCGCCGGGCCGTGGTGCTCGAGGCAGACGGCAAGAAGCAAGCGTCGATCACGGTGGCGGAAGGCAATAAGCAGGCGGCCATCCTCCAGGCGGAAGGCGCGCAGCAGGCGGCCATTCTCCAGGCGGAAGGCGGCCGGCAGGCGTCGATCCTGCAGGCGGAGGGGTATTCGATGGCGCTGTCGAGAATCTACGAGGCGGCGCACTCGCTGGACCCGAAGACCATGCAACTGCAGTACCTCGATGCGCTGAAGGCGCTGGGCAGCGGTCCCGCGACGAAGTTCATCTTCCCGATGGAGTTCACCAGCCTCGTCTCCGGTTTCGCCCGCCTCAACGGCGGCGACGGCGATGGGAAGTAGAACGGGACGCAGATAGGGCGGAGAAACCAGGTTTCTTCGAAGAAACCTGGTTTCTTTGACAGAACCCCGATCCATCGGGTACAATCTCTCATGGTCGTGCTAGATGGGGAGCTAGCGGTGCCCTGTAGCCTGCAATCCGCTACAGCAGGATCGAATTCCCCTTCTAGGGTCTGCGGTCAGCGGGACTGCCTGCTGGTGAGCGTGGATGGCTGGGTCCTGTGCGGCGGGAGCCTGTGAACTGGGTCAGGACCGGAAGGTAGCAGCCCTAAGCGGTCACTTCTGGGTGCCACGGGGTTGCCTGGCCTGAGCAAGCCAGATTTGGCAAGCCGAGTGACGAGATTCGAAGAGGGGTGCACGACCAGGCATCATGGGGGCAGCTGCGATGAGCGGCTGCCCCTCATCATTTAAGAGACCTGGTTTCCACGGTGATAGGAGGTGAATCGGTGGCTGAAACACGAAGCCTGCCCCTGCGCTCTGAGGTGCCGGTCGAGCAGACCTGGGACCTGGCAAGCGTCTACGCCAGCCCGGCGGACTGGGACGCAGCCTGCCAGGACCTGGAGAACCGGCTGCCGGCGTTGGCCGCATACCGGGGCCGGCTCGGGGAAGGCCCGGCCGTCCTGGCCGCGTTCCTCGACGCCTACCAGGCTGCGGGCGTCGAGATGGGGAAGATCGCGCTCTACACCCGCAACGCGTCGTCTGTCGACTCGACGGACCAGGCCGCGGCCGGCCGGGTGGGTCAGGCCAACACGCTGATGAGCCGCTTCCTGGCCGCGAGTGCGTTCCTTGACCCCGAACTCATGTCCATCGGCTTCGACCGGCTGGGCGATTGGATTGCGACCACACCGGAACTCGGCTTCATGGCCCATTACGTGGATCGCCTGCGCCGCCGCGAGCCCCACGTCCGCTCGAGCGAGGTCGAAGAGGTCTTGGCGCAGCTGTCCGATCCCTTCACCAGCCCATTCAATATCTACAGCACCTTGACCGCCGCCGAGATGCGCTTTCAGCCCGCGGTAGGCAGCGACGGGACCGAGCTGGAGGTCGGGCAGGCGAGCTTCAACGGCCTGATCACGCATGCCGACCGGAACATCCGGCGGACGGCCTGGGAGAGCTATGCGGATGGCTACGGGGCGGTGAGGAACACGCACGCGGGCCTGGTGATCGCCGCCGCGAAGCAAAATGTCTTCAACGCCCGGGTACGCCGTTACGACTCTTCGCTGGACGCCTCGCTTGGGCCGAACGACATCCCGACCCCCGTCTTCCATAACTTGATCGCCACCTTTCGCCGCAACCTACCGACGTGGCACCGCTACTGGCGCCTGCGCAAGAAAGCGCTGGGGCTCGATGCCTTCCACGTCTACGACATCAAAGCGCCGCTGACCCGCGCAAAGCCGGTCGTCCCGTTCGAGCAGGCGGTCGAATGGATTGCCCAGGGCATGGCGCCGATGGGTGAGGAGTACGTGGGCGTGTTGCATCGCGGCTGCACCGAGGAGCGGTGGGTCGACTGGGCACTGAACAAGGGCAAGCGCGACGGTGCGTTTTCGAGCGGGACGACGGGCACCCGCCCGTTTGTGATGATGTCGTACCAGGACGATCTCTTCAGCCTCAGCACGCTGGCGCACGAACTCGGCCATTCCATGCACTCGTACTACAGCCGGAAGACGCAGCCCTACGTTTACAGCCGCTATTCGCTCTTCGTCGCCGAGACCGCTTCGAATTTCAACCAGGCGATGGTGCGCGATTACCTCTTCCGGACACAGACCGAACGCGACTTCCAGATTGCGCTGCTGGAAGAGGCCATGTCGAACTACCACCGCTACTTCTTCATCATGCCGATCCTGGCGCAGTTCGAGCTGGAGGTCCACACCCGGGCCGAGCAGGGCAAGTCGCTCTCGGCCGCGGTCCTCAACGACATCTGCGCCGGCCTTTTCGCGGAGGGCTATGGCGGCGAGGTGGAGTTTGACCGGGACCGGATCGGGATCACGTGGGCGCAGTTCCTGCACATGTACCTGAACTTCTACGTGTACCAGTACGCCACGGGCATCTCGGCCGCGCACGCGCTGGTGCACGGCATCCTGGACGGCTCGCCGGGCGCAGTGGACCGCTACATCGACTTCCTCAGTTGTGGCAGCTCGCGCTACCCGCTCGACGTGCTGCAGTTGGCCGGCGTGGACATGACGCGCCCGAGCCGGTGGATACCGCGTTCGGGGTGCTCGCCGGGTACGTGGAGCGGTTGGAGGAACTGCTGCAGTAGGCACCGCCAGGCGAGTACTTCAGCATCTAGCCGGGGAAGGTCGGAGAGCGCGCTCGACGCGACGCCTCGCCTTCCCCCATCCGCAACCCTCCGCGGCTTCCTTGCGTATTTCCCCATGACGGCCACGCCGTACGTCCCGCAAGGAGCCGCTCATGTCCTCACGCTCCAAATGGCAGCAGTTTCTGACCAGCGACCTGGCCCTCCTCCTCCTGATCGCCCTGGTGCGGGTGCTGCTTCACCTGCTCACGAACAACAACTCCGGCTTCCATCGCGACGAGCTGAACTTCATTGCCAATGCCCGCCACCTGGCCTGGGGCTACGTCGAGTATCCGCCGCTCACCCCGTTCCTCACCCGCGTCTCGCTTGTCCTGTTCGGCGAGTCGGGCGTAAGCGTGCGCCTCTTCGCCGTCTTGGCGCAGGCCGCGGCCATTGTCGTCACGGGGCTGATGGCACGCGAGATGGGCGGGCGGCGCGGCGCCCAGGTGCTTGCCGCCCTCGCCGTGGCCATTACCCCTATCAGCATCGCGATGGGCACAATGATGATGTACGTGTCCTTCGACTTCCTCTGGTGGGTGCTGGCGGCCTACTTCGTGGTGAAGCTGCTGCGCACGGAGAACCCGCGCTGGTGGCTGGGGGTGGGCGCGGCGATCGGGCTGGGTGCGTTGACGCGCTACACGATCGTCATCGCCGTTGCTGCACTGGCGGTCGGTATCCTGCTCACCCCCGCCCGCCGCTACCTGCTCAGCCCCTGGCTCCTCGCGGGGGTGGGTCTCGCCGCGCTCATCTGCCTGCCAAACATCATCTGGCAGGCGCAGCATGACTTCGTCGCGCTCGCCTTCACGCGTGCGATTCACCAGCGCGACGTCGCATGGGGCCGGACGTCGGGCTTCGTCGTCGAGCAGTTTTACCAGGCCAGCCACCCGTTCACGGTCCCACTGTGGATCGCGGGGCTTTATTTCTACTTCTTCGCACCGCTCGGCCGCCGGTTCAGGACCCTGGGGTGGATGACGGTGGTGGCATTCGTGCTGTTCTACGTCAGCGAGGGCCGGGGTTACTACACCGGGCCCGTCTATCCCATCCTGCTGGCTGGCGGGGCAGTCGCCGTGCAGGAGCTGGTCGCACGGCTGAAGCCCAGGACCGCGCGCGCCGTTTGGAGCGCGGCGTTTGTGCTCTTCATGTTGGGCGGCGTCGTGTACCTCGCGCTGCAGCTGCCCGTAGCGCCGGAGGGCTCGGCCTACTGGCGCTTCACGAGCGGCATCGTGGGTGAACAAATCGAGAAGGTCGGCTGGCCTGAGCTGGTGACCGAGGTGGCGGGCGTATACAACTCGCTCCCCACCGACGAGCGGAGGTCGACCGCCATTCTCACGGCAAATTACGGCGAGGCCGGCGCAGTCGACCTTTACGGGCCGGCGCTCGGCTTGCCCAACGCCATTAGTGGGGTGAACAGCTATTGGCCCCGCGGCTATGGGGATCCGCCGCCCGAACACGTCATTCTCATCGGCTTTGACAGGAACTCGGCAGAGAAATCGTTCAAGGACTGCAGCAGCGCGGGCATGATTCCGAATCCATACAAGCTGCACAACGAGGAAGGCGCCCGCCCTGTGATCTATTACTGCCGCGGGCTTAAGCGGCCGTGGCCTGAGACGTGGAAGTGGTATCAGTCATACGGGTGAGGTGCCATAGCGACCCGCCAGGTCGCTATGGCTTGCCCGGGCGCTACTGTGTCATCGTCGCGATAAACCGCTTAAGGTCGGCTGAGTGATCCCGGTAGTGCAGATACGTGTTATCGGCGACCAACTGCCACGGCATCCACTCTGCCGGCATGCCGGGCCACTGGGCAGGGTCATTGAGCTGCTCGTCGGTCAGCCCCTCGAGCGTCTTGTAGAGGGCCTCGTGGACGTTGCGTGCCGATTCCCGCACCTCGTCCGCGGGCCGGTCGCGGCTTTCTTCGTAAATCAGCCGGTTACGTTCGTCCAGCGCCTGGTTCCACCAATCCGAGCCAAAGAACCTGCCGGCCTGGAGGAAGTCGAGCATTTGGCCCTCGTGCCAGGCCAGGTGCGCGTAGATATCCTTGACCTTCCAGTCACCTGCCACGGGCAGCGCGTCCTGCTCTTCCGGGCTCAGCAGTGAGCTTGTCGCCTCCCACTCGATCTTCGCCTCGAGAATTTGCCGCAGCAATTCATCCTTCGTCATCTTCTCCGTCATTACACTCCTCCACGGATGGAAAACGGCATGCCTACCGCACTTCAAACTCCTTTATGATCCACGATTGGCTTTCTGTCAGTAAGCCCGTGCGTGTAGTGAGGCGTTTGCCGTCCGCGGCCTGGTAGGCGCCCACGATCAGGCGGTAGCGGCCGGGCGCAAGGTCCGCGGGCAGCGACAACGTGTGCCGGTCGCGGACGAGCTCGCCGGGCTGCCAGTTCGTTGTCGGGTAGCGACCGCCGAGCGGCTGCTCTTCCAGGTTGGCGGCGACGGCGCCTTGCTCGTCCAGCGCCTGGATGACGACGACGAGCGGCTCGCCCGGTGCCTCAAGCGCCTGCCAGAGGAGATCCACGGGCACTACGCCGCCGGCCCCGACCGCGGCGACCGGCGTGCCGGCCTCGATCAGCGCAAGCGGACCGAACTGCGCAAGTGCGGGCAGGGCAGAGGTTCCTTCGGCACGTTGTACGGTCACCCGCCCGAGCACTAAGCCCGGATCGGCCGGCACCGCGCCGTTCACCGGCGTGCCGCTTAAGGGTCGTCCGGTGCCTGCATCATACGGGACCAGTACCAGGTCATAATCGCCCGGGACCGTGCCCTGCGGCACCGTCAGCGCGAGCGGCTGGCGCTGGACCACGTTGGCCGGCCAATTCTCGGACGTAAACAGCGGGCCAAGCGGCTGCTCGTCGGACGCGGCCCACACGTCGCCCCCCGCATCGGCGAGCCGCAGCGACGTGCCAAGGGTGATGGTGAGCGGAGTGGTCGGCAGCCAGAACGCGCTCGAAAACAGAGTCGCGCCGGGTCGTGCGCTCTCGGGGGGTGGGACGATCCGCAGCGCCAGGTCGCCGAAGATGGCGCCCGGCGCGCCGGCCTCCCACGCGGCGCCGTCGCGCGACGTGTATCCCTCCACCCGCAAGTAGGCCTCGCCGGGGTAGGTGCGCTCGTCCAGTTCCTGCCCGTGGCGCGACAGCAGGGCACGGATGAGGCCGTCCGGATCGTTCACCGTGTCGTAGATACGGTAGTGCCACACCCGGCCGAACCGGTCAAGCAGGTCCGCCACCTTCTCTTTCGCCACCTGCGAGGGCATGGCAAAGAAGTCCGAGCGCGAGTCGCCCCAGCCGAGCCCGGCATCGCCGTCCGTGTGGCCGGTGGTGACCATGACGAGCGCGTCGTCGGAACGCGCTTCGGGCAGCGCGCCGGTGAGCCGGTAGCGGCCTGCGATGTCGCCGTCCCAATAGGTTGCGAGGGCAGTGTAGGCCCAGCCCGCGTTCACCAGCACCACGTCGCCCGGCCGCCAGCGCGCTTGGAGCTCGCGCACAGCCGCCCGATGATCGTCGGCGGCGAAGGCGGGGTTGAACCAGAACTCGCGGAGGGAAAGCGCTGCGCCAAGCAATAGAACGAGCCCGGCGACACCCGCGGCCCCGCGCGAGCGCCGCCCCAGCCAGACCAGGCCCCCTGCCAGGACGATGTAGAAGGCCGGGCTGTAGGTGAAAAGGTAGCGCACGTGATACAGCGGCGTGGCAAAAGAGATGACCAGGATCAGGAATAGTGGGCCGAGCGTAGCCACTGCCAGGGCTACCGCCGCGGCCACGCCCTTACGCCGGGCAAAAAACCGCAGCCCAAGCGCGTAAAGCGCCAGCGTCAGCAGCAGCGCGGGCCAGATCCACACGGGCGCGGCCGGGCCAAACGACAGCGCTTGCCAGCTTTCCAGCAGCGCGGCGGGCAACTGGGGGACCGCCCGCCAGGGCGGGACGGGTGGCTGGGTGGCCTGCCGGAACGCGGTTCCGATCCATGGCGCGTACAGCACCGCGGCCGCCAGGTTCGCGAGGACGAGAGGCCACACGGACCGTTTCCGCCGCAGCAGGACAACCAGTGCCCAGAGATTGAGGGCTGCGAGCAGAAAGGCGAAATAGTACAGCACGTACGTGCCCAGCGCGGCCGCGAGCGCGTACACGACATAGGGCCGGTTGGTGGTTGCGTCCACGGCAGCGAGCAGCGCCCAGAGCACGACCAGGCCCAGGGCGGCGCCCAGCGTGTACATCCGTACTTCCTGGCTGTACCACACGTTGAACGGGCTGAGCGCGACGAGCAGCGCGGCGACGAGCGCGACGGTGCGGCCTCCGAGGCGCCGCGCGAGCGCATAGACCAGCGCGATCAACAGCACGCCGAAGAAAAGGGAGAAGAAGCCGGAGGCGAACTCGAGGCCGTTGCCGTGCGGATCGGCCCGGCCGGTGGGATATCCGGACAGCACCAGCCAGCCGCGCAGCAGCAGGTAGTAGCCGGGCGGATGGATGTCGCCCGCCGTGTGGCGTAGCAGCTCGCCGACAGGGCTGCCCGCGAGATAGGTGCTGACTGTCTCGTCATACCACAGGCTGCCCGCGCCCAGGTGAAACCCCCGGAGAGCCGTCCCGGCGAGCAGGACCGCAAGGAGCGCGACTCGCTCGCGTGCTGCGACGCGGCCCATCGGGCCCGGTTCGCCGTTGATCCCGCTGGTCATGGCTGCGACCCAACCCCTGGCCGGGCAGGCGGCTTCATGAGGCATCCTTTCGTGGGGGAGGTGCGATGATGTTATACTCTATCACAGAACGTCAGATTAGCCACAGGGTTCGCAGCGGGTTTCGACGGCCCGCTGCACCGGGTCTCTGAAAGGCCCGGCGGATGCTGCGGCAAAGAACGGAGCACGCCCCATGCCTGAGACTGTCCTTGCGCTCGTACCCCATCCCGACGACGCGGAATACTACTGCGGCGGCACGCTCGCCAAGTTCGTGGCCGAAGGAGCGCGGGTGCACATCGTTGTGGCCACCGACGGCCGTAAGGGCTCTTTCCAGGAGGAAAGCAACACGCTCGCCGAGCTGCGTGCGGAAGAGATGCGGCGGGCAGCCGCTGCGCTGGGCGCTCAGCCGCCCATTCTGCTCGGTTTCCCCGACATGGAGCTCGACACGCTGCGGCCGGGCGTGCTGCGCGAGCAGTTCGTGCGTGCAATCCGGCAGATCAGGCCCGACGTAGTGTTTGCCCAGGACCCGTACGCGCTCTACGAGCCGCACCCCGACCATCGGGCGGTCGCCTGGGCTGCCACCGAGGCGATCAACTGCAGCAAGCTGCCCCTGGCTTATCCGCAGCACCTGGCAGAGGGGCTGCAGCCGCATTGGGTGCGCGAGAAGTATTTCTACGGGGACGTGTTGCCGGGCGCGAACCGCTTCGTCGACACGTCGCCCTACATCGGCCGCAAGCTGGCCGCGATGGGGGAGCACCGGTCGCAGGTCGTGTTCCTTGTTGAGGACGTCTTGCGCCAGGGGGCGATGGCCGGGCTCGATGCAGCGCAGTTCGCGGGTCCTGCCTCGACTAATCCACTCGACCTGCTGCATTACGGCCTGCGTGCGCAGGACGCCGAGACCGGGCGGAAGTACGGCGTAGCCTACGCCGAGGAGTTCCGCTGGAGCCGTTATCACCCCCTCGTCGAGGCCGCGCTGGCGGGCATGACGCCTGCGGGGCGGGGGAGCGCGGCATGAAGCTGACCATCGTCGGGGCGGGGGGCGTCCGGACGCCGCTGATCGTCGCTGCGATGGCGCGGCGGCAGGCGCAGCTTGGTATCGCCGAAGTGAGCCTGATGGACATCGACGGCCCCCGGCTCGAACTCATCGGCCAACTCCTGCCCGCGGACGCGCCGTTTACGATCACCGCCACTACCGATGCCCGGGAGGCGCTGCGGGACGCGGACTACGTGATCACGACCTTCCGGGTGGGCGGGATCGCCTCGCGGGTGGTCGACGAGACGGTGCCGCTGAGCTTCGGGGTCCTCGGCCAGGAGACCACCGGGCCGGGCGGGTTCGCGATGGCCA
The DNA here is from genome assembly GCA_963810095.1 of uncultured Chloroflexia bacterium. Lineage (GTDB taxonomy): Bacteria > Chloroflexota > Anaerolineae > CG2-30-64-16 > CG2-30-64-16 > JALOOB01. The sequence goes on from CAWEMM010000007.1 coordinate 126,550, forward strand.
TGCGCTCCATTCCCGTGCTGCTGGGCTACATCGGGCTAATGGCGGAGGTCTGCCCCGCGCCTGGTTGATCAACTTCGCCAATCCAGCCGGGCTGATGGCAGAGGCCGCCGTTCGACTCGGCGGATGGGCGCGCACGGTGGGCATCTGCGATGCGCCGGAAGGGATGGCGCGGGTGGCGGCCGCGGTCCTGGACGCAAGCCCGCGGGACATCTACCTCGACTACTTCGGGCTGAATCACCTCGGCTGGGTACGTGGGGTGCACTACCGCGGGACGCGACCACCTGCCGCACCTCATTGAGATGATTCGGGGGTTCGGCGGGCTGCCCGGCCTGCCGTTCTCTGCGGACTTCATCGCGTCGCTCGGCATGATCCCCAACGAGTACCTGTTTTACTACTATCACGGCCGGCAGGCGGTGGAGAACTTGCTGCGGGCGGGCACGACGCGCGGGCAGCAGTTGGTGGCGCTCAACGAAGCGCTGTTCGACCGGCTGGCGTGGCTGGCGGATGAGGGCGACACAGCAGGCATGCTCGAGGCGCACCGGGCCTACCTGCACGAGCGCGGGGACTCATACATGGTGCGTGAGACCGGCGCAGCGCACGATCTGGGCGCGCTCGGTCCTGCGTTCCAGGCTGCGCTGGAAGGCGAGGGTTACGCGGGCATCGCGCTCGACGTGATCGAAGGATTGAGCGGCAAGGGCGCCCGGCACATGGTCGTCAACGTGCCGAACGGAGGCGCGATTCCGCAGATGGAGCAGGATGCTGTCGTCGAGATCCCCGCGTACATCGGCCGCGACCTCGTGCGCCCGCTTGCCGTCGGCCCCGTGCCGCCCGAGCAGCTGTCGCTGATGCAGGCAGTCAAGGCATACGAGCGGCTGACGATCGAGGCCGTCCGTTCGGGCTCGCGGGCGGCGGCGGTTCACGCGTTGGCAGTTCATCCGCTCGTGCGCGACGTCCGCGTCGCCGAGCGCATCCTGGACGGCTATATCGAGGGGCACGGCAGCGCCGCCCGCGGCGGCTCGTTCCCCGAGCTAAGGTAGGATCATGGCCCGACGTTACGACGTGTTGGTGGTCAGCGACTATTTCCTGGACCTGGTTTTCACCGGACTGCCGCAGCTGCCTGAGTTGGGCCAGGAGGTGTTCGGCACAGGCTTTGCGATGCTGGCGGGGGGCGGGTTCAACAGCGTCGCGGCCATGCACCGGCTCGGTCTGCGGGTGGCATGGGTGGGCGACTTCGGCAACGACGAGTTCAGCCGGTTCGCGCTCGAGCAGGCCGAGGCCGAGGGGATCGACGTATCGTTTTGCGTCCGCCACCCGCGCCCGCTGCGCCGGGTCAGCGTGGCCGTCAGCTATCCCCAGGACCGTGCTTTTATCAGCTACTGCGATCCCGAGCCGGCCGTCCCCGCGGGCTTTAGGGCGCTGGCGAAAGCCTCCGCCGAGACCGTGTTCCTGGGCGGCACCGTCTGGGGCAGCTCGTTCGATGCGGGGCTGCTGCTGGTGCGCAGCCGCCGCATGAAGCTGCTGATGGACGGCAACGGCGCGGAGAAGGCGTCGCCAAAGGACGTTGGGCTGCGCCGCGCGCTGCAGAGCGTCGACCTGTTCCTGCCGAACCTGCGTGAGGCGAAGCACCTGACCGGCCAGTCTGACCCGTGCGCCGCGCTGAGCGCGCTTGCGACACTGTGCCGCCTGCCGGTGCTCAAGGCGGGCGGAGACGGCGCGTATGCGATGGTCGCGGGCAGGATCGAACACGCGCCGGCCATCCCGGTTACGCCCGTCGACACCACCGGCGCGGGCGACTGTTTCAACGCCGGGTTCATCAAGGCGTGGCTTGAAGGCCGGCCGGTGGAGGAGTGCCTGCGCTGGGGCAACGCCGTAGGTGGGCTGTCGACCACCGTCGCGGGCGGCGCGTCCCGGAGGGTGACGCCGGAAGACATCGCGGCCTATCTTTAGCGCGTGGTATAATCGGCGCGCCGACGGGCTGCATGACAGCCTGCGCCGCAGGAGGATGAAGGCGTATGACCCCTTGGCTGACATTTGTCATCGGTATCATTCTCGGCCTGCTGATTGGCTGGGTGATTGACCTCTTCTATCGCCAGCGCGCCGGTGGCAGAGCACGCATCTGAGTCGCCCGCGCCCCCGGTGTGGGCGCAGCCGCTGCCCGACGAGGCAAGCACGAGCGGGGCTCTCGGGGTGAGCGATGCAGCGGGGTGGCCCGAGGTCTCCGGGCGGGTCGCAGAGGTGGCAGACGAGGCGCCGGCGCTCCCGGCGGCAGAGGCGGAGGCCGGCCTGTCATCCGAGCAGGTCGAGTCCCTTGGTCCCGGCAGCGCGACCCAGGCACCCCCAGACGACACGCCCGCCGCGTAACGGACCTGACGGCCAACGCGAAAGAGACCCCCGAGAACAACTCGGAGGTCTCTTTGTTTGATCCAATGGCCGCCGGCTCGCCCTACCGGTCGCTGCGGCCGGGCGCCGCCTTGGGCGTCAGCAGGAGCAGCGCCATGGCCAGCGCGAGGAAGAGGCCGAAGAAGGTCCACCGGGTCGCCGGCACGTCGCTCAGTGCGGCCAGGAAGCCGTCGCCGAACTCGGCGGCGGGCAGGCTGCCGGCCGTCGTCTGGCTGGCCCGTTGCTGGGCCGCCGCAATGGCCGTCTTGGTCGTAGCGTCGTTCGCCCCGCGGGCTGCGTCGGCCAGCGTCTTCTGCGCGTCCGGGCTGGCGATTTCGCCCAGCGCCCAAGCTGCCTGGGTGCGCACGCCCGGGTCGCTGTCTTTCAGCGCGGCCGCAAGTGGCTGCACCGCGTTTTCCGGCTTGATGTAGCCGAGCATTTCAGCGGCGTGGCTGCGCACGGCCGGGTTCTGCGATTTCAAGCTCGCCACGAGCGAGTCGCCGGCCTGTGGCCCCGCCTTCTCCAGCGCGGCCATGGCCGCATGGCGGGCCGGCGTCATCTCGACATCTGCGAGCGGGACCGTCAGTGCACTTCAGCGCGGCAGGCGTCCCGATGTTGGCCAGCGCCTCGGCCGAGCGTTGTGCGACCGCGGCACGGTCTGTCCGCAGGTGCTCGGCCAGCAGGTCCACCGCCGCCTCGCTCTTGAGCAGGCCCAGCGCGTATGCCGAACGTGCCCGAACAGCTTCCTGATTCGAGGCCAGCGACTGCATCAACGCGGGCGCCACGCTCGTGTCGCCAAGCCGGCCAATCGCCTCGGCCGCTCGGTCGCCGGCCAGCGGGTCGCCATCGTCCAGGCGGTCCATCAGCGGCTGGACGCCGGCTTTGTCGCCCAGCAGACCCAACACCCGAGCTACAGAAGCCCGCACGGCCGGGTCACCGCTGTTCAATTCATTCACCAGGTCGGGCGTGTACTTCAGCTCCTGGGTCACCACGCCCTTGCTCGTGTCGACCGTAACGGCCAACGGCTTGCCTTCGACCGTCTGGATCGTGGTCGCCGGGCCGCCGCTCATAGGCAGTTGGTCCATCTGGAGCCACAGCCGGCCGCCGTCGACGCTCACGAAGGTGCCCACCGGCGTCATCCGGGTTTCGCTCGTTCCGGTCCATACGGCCGTGCTGGCGTAGATGATGGATTCGTCTTTCGGGTCGATCTTCAACGCAGTCACCGCAACCGGCGCGGCACCGTTCATCGAGATGGTCGGGTCGTTGACCACCTGCCAGGTTTCGCCGCCATCGCGGCTGACTGCCAGCCCGACAGATTCGGTGCCCACAAAGATCGCACCGTTGCCCTTGCTCGTGACCGCCAGCGACATGGGCCGGCTCGGAAGCTGGCCTGCATGCGCCCAGCTGGCGCCTGCATCGCGGCTAACCCAAACCGCGTTCCCGCTGCGGCCGTACACGACCTGTTCGTCACCGGGAACTGCGATCACCTCGGAGACATTCTCAGGGATGCTGGCAACTGCGTGCCAGGTCTTGCCGCCATCATCACTCCGCTCGACCTGCGTCAGGGCGTCGCCCTGCACCGTGCTGCGGTAGACAAACGCCTGCGGTTCCGACGCCTGCGCTGCGGGGGCAGCGGCGGGCGCACGGGAAGCGCTGTTGCGCGGAAAAGAGTCGGACAGGATCGGCTGCCCGATTGGGGCCAGGCCGATCAGGATCAGCAATACGGCCAGGCTGATGCGCAGCGCGGGTCGGGTGGCGAGAGTTCTAAGCCAATTGGATTTCATCTGAACTGTTCCTCCCGTAAGGGCCTCATCACGTTGTCAACTCACTGCCCTCACAATTTCACAACGCTGCACATAATCATTCGGTTCCAGGCGTCGGGAAGGATTGCACAGAGGCAAAGTGGGGGCAAAAAGACGCCAGGGGTTCCTGGGAAACCTGGTGTCTCGTCGTGTTCGAAGAGGCGGTTTGGCGGGGACGCTCTTGCCCCCGCCGCCCCCGACCAGGGGCTGCGCCCCTTGGAACCCCAAAGGCAACGCTGCGGGTAGATGTTCGCCTGGCTAAGTCACTGTGCGGGGGATGTGCCGGGGACGGCAAAAACCACTCGTGTATGTATCCGCCGTTGTGTGCGAAGCGAGCGTGGCGGCCCCGCACGGCCGGGGGCCCACCAGTCAAGAGGCAGCTGGCTGGCCGGGAGCGTTGCCTCTAGGGGTTTCGGGCGCCGGCCGGCCCTCGCCAAACAGCATGACCTACCTTGCATGGCCCGCCGACAATTTCCCTGTGTTCGTGCCTAGATTGCGGCTTCGAGGATTTCGGTCAGCTCGGCGGGGGTGAGCACGATAGGGTTCGCCTTCGTGCTTGAAGCTGCGGCCGTCATCTGGACCAGCTCCGGCACGTGCTCGGCTGACACCCCGTACGCGGCCAGCGGGGGAATGTGCAGCTCGCGCGCCAGTTCCTGCACCCAGCGCACGGCGTCTGCAGCCCGGGCGGCAGCGCTGCCGGTCAGGATCGAGGCAACCTCGTCGTATTTCGCCAGGGCGGGGTGGCCGGGTTCGCGGTGGGCAAGGGCCCGGACGTTTATCGACATAACGGGAGGCAGCAGGGCCGCGCAGACTGCGCCGTGTGGTGCATGGAAGGCACCGCCGATGGGCCCGGCAAAGCCGTGCGCGGCGCCGAGCCCGGCGTTGGCCAGGCTTAAGCCGCCGAAGAGGCTTGCTAAGGACATGTCTTCGCGAGCGGCGACGTCGTCGCCGTGCTCGTACGCCCTGCGCAGCGAGCGTGCGACCCGCATCATGCCCTCACGACAGAGCGCGTCGGTCAGTGGGTTGGCGCGGCTCGACGTGAAGGGCTCGATCAGCTGCGTCAGCGCATCCAGGCCGGTGCTCGCGGTGACGGCGGGCGGCAGCGACAGCGTCAGCTCGGGATCGATCAGCGCGAGGCGCGGCAGCATCGTCGGGCTGCGCAGGCTCGCCTTGATCCCGTGCGCGGGCGACAGCAGCACGGCGTTGCGCGTTACTTCCGCGCCGGCGCCCGCGGTAGTGGGGATGGCGATGACGGGGAGCGAGGGCTGGGTAAGCAGCTTGCCGCGCCCGACGACCTCGAGATAGTCGAGGGGATCGCCGCCATTCGCGACCAACGCGGCCACTGCCTTCGCCGTATCCATGCTGCTTCCGCCGCCGAAGCCCACGACCAGGTCGCAGCCGGCGGCCGCGGCCGTGGCTGCCGCCGACCGGACCAGGTCCGTTGTCGGCTCGCCTGGCACCGCCGTAACGACCGTCTCGAGCCCGGTCTCTGCCAGTATGTGGAGGGCACGCTCGGCCCGGACGGGGTCCGTCCCCACGGCAAGTAGGACCTTGCGCCCCATGCTCCGGGCCGCGGGACCCAGTTCCCGCAGGCAGCCGGGCCCTAAGACAATTCGCTGCGCGGTAGCAAACTCAAATCGCATGGTTACGGATTCCCCGAGGCCGGGTGAACCACAAAGGCACGAAGACACCTGGGTCCACGAAGTGCTCCGATCGGCCTTGGTGAACCTTGTGGCTTGGTGTCTTTGTGGTGCGCTCTCCTCCTCACCCAGGAAGATAGACGCTCTCGTACTTCACCGCGAAGCGCGGCTCGGCCATCATGTCGGCCGCACTCTCGCGCCAGCGTGCATAGTGAGCCGTCGCCTTGTGTTGTGCGAGGGCATCGCCGTCGCGGTATGCCTCGATCAGCACGAAGCGGGTCGGATCGTCGACATTCTGCACCACGTCGAAGCGCGCAATTCCCGACTCTTGCACGCTGTTCGATGCGTTGTCCACGCATAGGGCCTTAAACGGCTCGATGAATTCCGGCTTGATGTGAACGTGGATGAATACAACCTGCATCTAGTCCCTCCCCGCGGGCGCACGCCGTTGCGTCGCCCAGAGCGATCCAGCGACGCCGATCGCCAGCGTGGCAACGGCGGTGACGGCAAACATGGCCTGCAGCCCCGCCTTCGCCGCGATAATGCCGCTCAACCACGGGCCCGCGAACATGCCGAGCGCATAAACCGACTGGTGGACGCCCATCGCCGTGGCCCGCTCGGCCCCGTCGACCTGCTCGATGCTCATACCCATGAGTATTGGGTAGCACAGGCCGTACCCGATGCCGACCAGCACCTGCACCGCCAGCAGCCATGCGATCGAGTTAGCCACCGCGCCACATGCCGCACCGAGCGCGAGCGCGACGAAGCTCACGATGAGCAGGGGGCGCTTGTCAAAGCGTTTGACGAGAAACGCGGCCGCAAGGACCGCGGGCGTGAAAACCGCCAGGTGCACGACCGTTAGGTTGCTGACCATCGAGTCGGCCGCGCCCAGATTCTTGGCCAGGAGCGCCACGAACCCATACACCAGTCCCATAAGCACGTAGTGCGCCATTGCGCTCAGCCCCGCGGGCAGCAGGACGTCGGGGCGCCCCGCCAGCCGCCCGATGCCCTTGATTGTCGGGGCCTTGGCCGGCCGCCGGGGTTCGCCCGTGGGCAGCACGAGGACGATCGCGATACCCGCCAACACGGCCGCAGCGACAAATGCCAGCGGATAGCCGCCGAGCGCGTTGAGCGGGCCGGTTGATGCCGTCGCCAGCACCCGGGCGACCGCGGACATGACGGTCAGCGTGGTCGTCGCCTGCACGGCCTTCTCCGGGGGGTAGAGCGAACTGAAAACCACCGTCAGCGGCACCCAGGTCGCCGCGGCAATGCCGGTGATCGAGCGGCCGATCAGCAGGGCCTGGGTCGAGTGCGCGGCGCCCATCAGCAGGGCCCCGGCCCCTGCCAGCGCCAGGCCGGCCGCGATAAAAGGCTTGCGCCGGCCGGCCCAGTCGGAGGCTATGCCGACTGGGAGACGGGTCAGCGCCTGCCACAACCCGTACATAGACAGGATCGTGCCAATCAGGGCCAGGTCGGGGGTGAGCGTTCCGGCGTAGGTGGGAAGGGTCGGTACGTAGGTGTAGAGGGATGCCCAATAGAGCAGCGCGACCGTCCCGTATAGCACGACCGCGACCCGGTGACTGCTGAGGCGCGCGGCGACTCCAGCCGGCGCCTTGGCCGGCTGCACCCCGGAGAGTGGATCTCGCACTATCTGTGCTCCCTGGCTTCGAGTTTCACCATGTGGTAAACGACGTCCGCCGCGGAGACGACGGCGATCGGGCGCATCTTGTCGCCTTCGTGGCGGACGGCAACGACCCGGTGGATCCGTTCGTTCAGGAGGAGATCGCAGACCTCGGCAAGGGTAGTATCGAGGGTCACCGTCACGACGCCCGCGCTCATGTACTGTCCGACCGTCCGCCCGGCCCAAGGGCCGCCGTTCTCCCACGCTCGGAGCAGGTCGGTGCGGCTGAGGATGCCGGCCAGATAGCCTTCTTCGTCCACGACCACCAGCGCACTGACGTCTTCACCCGTCATGCGCCGTGCCGCCTCAACCAGCAATGTGCCGGGCGTACAGGTCAGCACACCCAACCGTTTGGCCTGCATCACCGTCGTGTTCGGCATCTCGTCCTCCGGGCACCCGGGCAGGGGCCGATGGTTACATCATCTCGTGCGATGACGAGGGTGGGCGCGTGCCTGCAATCCGCGGTACAAGGCGGACCCTCGTAGATTGTGAAAAGTATAGCCGGGGCGTTAAGCCATGTCAAGGACCTGCGTGATCTGTCCGGCTTGCAGCCACCCGACCCCGTACTCGTCGACCGTCCAGCGGCCCTGCACCAGCAGGGGCTTCCAGGGCGCCGGGCTGCGCGTGCCCTTCGCCGCGTGCAAGAACACGAACCGCTCGCCATCGCCCAGGAAGAAGCCGGGCCCCCCGGTCCAGCCAGGGAGCCGCACGCCGGCTGTGAGCAGGGCCTTGCTGCGCGTAGCCATTATCTCTGCCAGCGAGGCGTGGGCAGGAAGTGCCGCGCGCGCCGGCGCCAACGGGTCGGCCAGCGCGCTCACCGGCAGACCGAGCAGCTCTTGCTCCCATTCCCAGCGCCGGTCGACGGGCTCGGGTGGGGGCTGGGGCCGCGCGAAGTCGAAGGCGAGCTGATTGAGCCCGCCTCGTCTCCGCAACAGGTCCGCTTCGGCCAGTAGCTCGCTCCGGCTGCCCGCGCCGCCGAGCCCGTCGAGCGCACCGCAGCGGATCAAGTGGTCGAGCTCTTTTGGCTGCAGTTCCACCCGCAACAGCAGGTTCCGCAAATCGAGGTAGGGGCCGGGACCGCCAGGGCGGGCGCGCTCCGCCACAATAGCGGCCGCGGCGCTGTTGCGCAGGTCACGCACCTGGCCCAGGCCCATGTACAGCGTGCCAAGCGCGCCTTGACCGGGCACGAGCGTGAACTTGCTCCCGCTGAAGTTTACGTGCGGCGGACGGACGGGGATGCCGAGGCGCACCGCCTCCGACATGTAGATCGCGGGATGGTGGAAGCCGCCCCAGTCCTGCAGGCGAGCGGCGAGGAACTCCGCAGGGTAGTGGGTCTTGAGGTAGGCACTGCGGAAGCTGACGTCGGCGTACGCGGTGGCATGGCCCTGGTTGAAGCCGTAGCCGGCGAAGGGAAGTATCTGCTCCCACAGCTGGACTGCAGTCGCCGGAGTCATGCCGGGCCCTGCCGGGGCGGGCCGGATGCACCCCTGGACGAACTGTTCCTGGAGTGCGGCGATTTCGTGGCGGCCGAAGTGGCTCATGCCGCGTCGCAGGTGATCGGCCTGGGCCCAGCTCAAGCCCGCCACCTCGGTCGCGATCCGCAGCACCTGTTCCTGGAAGATCAGTACGCCCTTCGTGGGCCCCAAGATGGGCGCCAGGGACGCGTGCAGATACGTCGTCGGCTGCTCCCCCCGGTACCGTTTCACGAACTTGTCCGCCATGCCGCCCATCGCGGGGCCAGGCTTGAAGAACGCGTTGGCAATGGCCAGGTCGCGCACTCGCCGCGCCTTCAGCTTGCGGAGCGTTCGCTGTGCGCCTTCCGACTCACACTGGAAGACTCCGATGGTCTCGGCGCGCGCGATCAGATCGCCTGTCGCCCGGTCGTCGAGCGGGATCTTCGACAACTCGAACGCGGGGTCACGCTGCGCACGGACCATCTCGGCCGCGTCGGCCAACACCGTGAGCGCCCGGATGCCGAGCAAATCAAGCTTGGGCAGGCCGATCGCGGCCACGTCACCGTGTTCGTACTGGGTGACCAGGAAGCCCTTGGGCGTCCACTGGAGCGGCGCCATGTCGGTCATCGGGCCGGGCGAGATGACTACGCCGCCGGGGTGAATGCTGATGTGGTCGGGCGTGCCCACCAGGTCCCATGCGGCCTGGGCCACCTCGCGCTCCCGGCTGTCCTCAATCTCGGGCAGGATGTCGGCGATCGTGCGCTCGTCGCGGCGACGGGGGTCCGGGTGCCAGCGCCCCGGCATCATCCCTGCGAGCTTGTTGATCGCCTCGTCGTCCAACCCGTAAGCCTTGCCCACCTCGCGCACGGCAGACTGGGGCCGCATGGTGCTGATCGTGCAGACCATGGCGACCCGGTCCGGGCCGTAATGGTCGCGCACGTAGCGCAGGACCTCGTCGCGGCGAGCGGAGCAGAAATCGAGGTCGATATCGGGTGGATCACGCCTGGCCGGGTTGAGGAAGCGCTCGAAAAGCAGGTCGTGCTCGATCGGGTCGACCGTCGTGATGCCCGCGCAGTAGGCCACCAGCGAGTTTGCCACGCTGCCCCGGGTGCTGACGGGCACGCCGTGCTCCCGTGCGAAGCGGACGATGTCGGCCACGACCAGGAACAGCGGCGCGTAGCCGTGCTCCGTGATGGCGGCGAGTTCCTTTTCGAGACGGTCTTCGGGAGGCGATTCGCGATAGCGCTCCTCCAGCCCGGCCTTCGCCGCGGCGGCGAGGGCGCCGGCAGGCGTTTGGCCTTGCGGCAGCGCGATGCTGGGCCAGACGGGCCGGCCGTCCGGCAGTGCGCGGCCGCACCGGGCTGCCACCCGCGCGGTCGCCTCGAGCGCATGCCCGTACCCGGCGTATCGAGCGGTCATCTCGGCTTCGGTCAACCAGTTCCGGCTCAGCTCGTCGCGCGGCTTGCCGGCGGGCCCACGCACGTCCGTGCCGGTGCGAGCCGTATACTCCGTTCTTGCCGTGTCTCGCACCGCCGGTCCGTCCCACATCCCCGCTTCGGGCGCAGCCTCGTCGCTCCCTTCGAGTGGCTCGTCAGATTCGGGCACGGCGTCGAGCGGGCGGTTCGCCCGGATGGCCGCCAGCAGCCGCAGCCTCGGGGCTTCTTCCGGGCTGAGGCAGTAGATGGGCCGCACGGCGACCAACGGCATGCCCAGCCGCCGGGCCAGGCTGGCCAGTTCGGCCGCTCTCGGCGCATCCTGGACGCCGTCCAGTTCCAGCGCCAGGCACGCGTCCTCGTCGAAGGTGCCCGCAAGGCGAGCTGCAAACGCCTGCGCCGCGCCCGTTTCGCCGGCCGCCAGGAAGCGGTCGACCCAGCCGTCGCGGCCGCCGCTGAGGCAAATCAGGCCCTCCCGGTGCGTCGCGACCTGCTCCCAGAGCAGGCCCGTTTCTGAAACGGCCTCACGGTCCGCCCGGCCCTGGATGAGGGTGGAGAGGCGGCACAGCGAGCGGTAGCCGGACGCGTCCTTTGCGAGCAGGACGAGGTGGCCCGGACCCGTGTCGGCCTGCCCGGGCCGCGCTGCGCCGCTGGCGGGCCGCTGCAGGGTGACCGTCATCCCGACGATGGGCTGCACTCCGGCCTTGTCGCAAGCCCTGGCAAACGCGATTGCAGCGTACAGCGCGTTCGTGTCGGTCAGCGCGAGGTGGGTCATCCCCTCGCCGGCCGCGCGGGCGGCGAGGGCTTCGGGCGAGGGCGTGGCCCCGAGCAGCGTCAGGTTCGAGTGGACCTCGAGATGGGTGAATGGCACGTGGGCATGCGACATGGCCGGCATGATAGCACATGGCATGTGATAGCACAGAAGTCTCATCCCGTGCTATGATGCCGGATGAACTCGGGCAGCCTGAGCGGCGTCGTGCGGGCCGCAACCACCCGTCAGGAGGGGTGCTATTATCCCGCCATCGATCCTTGGCGTCGACGTCGGCGGCACGTTCACCGACTTCGTCTACATCGCCGGCGAGCAGGTAAAGATCACCAAGGTCCTTTCCACGCGGGCCGACCCGTCGCGGGCCATTCTGGAAGGTATCGATCGGCTTGGGGTGGCGCCCAACGCCGTCATCTCACATGGGACCACCGTCGCGACCAACGCCCTGCTGGAGCACCGCGGCGCGGCGACCGCCCTGATCACCACTTCCGGTTTTCGCGACGTGCTGGCCATCGGCCGGCAGACGCGGCCGAGCCTCTACCGGCTCTCCTTTCCGCCGCGGTGGACGCCTACCCCGGAGGCGCTGTGCTTCGGCGTGCCCGAGCGCGTCGCGCCCGACGGGTCCATCCTCGTGCCCCTGCAGGAGCACGAAGTCGAGCAGGTGCTGGACCAGGCGGTGGCCGGCGGCGCGGAATCGCTCGCAGTATGCCTCCTCTTCGCCTTCGCGAACCCCGCGCATGAGCAGTTGATCGGCGCGGCCGCACGGCGGCGCGGCTTGCCGGTTTCCCTTTCATCCGACATCCTGCCGGAGTTCCGCGAGTTCGAGCGTGCGTCGACCACGGTGCTGAACGCGTACGTCTCGCCGTTGATGCACCGCTACATTGCCGGGCTCCGGGCCGGCCTGGGCCCCGGCCGCCCACTGTGGATCATGCAGTCGTCTGGCGGCATCCTGACGGCGGAGGCCGCGCACGTTCAGGCTGTCCGCACGCTCCTATCGGGGCCGGCCGCCGGCGCACTTGGGGCATTCCACGTGGCTTCACAGGCGGGTCAGCCGAGGGTGATGACCTTCGATATGGGGGGCACTTCCACCGACGCGGCCCTCATCGACGGCCGGATCCCTCGTACCTCGGAGGGGAACATCGAGGGCTGGCCCGTGCGCGTGCCCACACTCGACATCCACACCGTTGGTGCAGGCGGCGGCTCGATCGGATGGGTCGACGCGGGCGGCGCGCTGCGCGTCGGGCCAGCGAGCGCAGGCAGTGAGCCGGGTCCGGCGTGTTATGGCCGGGGAGGTGATCGCTTCACGGTCACGGACGCCAACCTGGTGCTTGGCCGGCTGCACCCCGGGCATTTCCTGGGGGGGCGGATGCGGCTGGATCCGGAGGCGGCGCGCTCTGCAGGCGAGCAGTTGGCCGGCCGTTTGCGCCTGAGCATGGAGGAACTAGCCGAAGGCGTGCTGCGGGTCGCGGATGCGCGCATGGAACAGGCGCTGCGGGTCATCTCCGTCGAGCGCGGCGCAGACCCGCGCGGCTTCACCTTGCTGCCCTTCGGAGGCGCCGGGCCGCTCCACGCCCTCTCGCTGGCCGAGGCTCTGCGCATCCCCCGGGTGCTGATCCCGCGGCATCCGGGCGTCCTGTCCGCGCTCGGGCTGGCGTTGGCCGACTTCATCGTGGACTTCTCGCAGACGGTGATGCTGCAGCCCTTGGAAGGGCAAGTGGACGAGGCCCAGCAGGTGCTCGCACGCGCCTTTGCTCCGCTCGAAGCGGCTGGCTGCGCCGCCCTTGCCGCCGAGGGATTTGCGGGCGGCGATACCGCATTGTTGGAGCACGGCCTGGACGTACGGTATCAGGGCCAGTCCTTTGAGTTGAGCGTTCCGTTGGAGGGGATGGACCTTCGGCGGGCGCTCTCGGCCTTCCATGTCGCGCACGAGGTCAGGTATGGCTATGCCCGGCCCGGGGCGGCGGTCGAGATTGTCAACGTCCGGCTGACCGCCCGGGGGCTGCGGCCCAAGCTGTCGTTTCCCCCTGCTCCGCCCGCGGCCGGGTCCGACCCTGCCGTCGCGCTGGTCGACCGCCGGCCCATACACCTGCACGGACGCTGGATGGAGGCGCCGGTGTACGAGCGCGGGCTGTTGAGACCGGGCCACACGCTGGCCGGGCCGGCCCTGGTCGTGCAGGAAGATGCCACGACCCTGGTCCTCCCCGGCTGGCGCGCGCGCGTCGACGCCTGGTTGAACCTGTCGCTAGAGGCTGATTAGCCACAAAGACACGTGGGCTCAACGCTTCGCAATCCTCGTGGTGCGTCTTCGTGTCCTTGTGCCTTTGTGGTGAAGGTAGTGTCGGAGTTGCGAATGGCCGGTTTTGACCCTGTCTTGCTCGAGATCATGAACAGCTTGCTTGCGGCGGTGGCAGAGGAGATGGGCGCGGCCCTGCGGCGGACGGCCTACTCGCCAAACATCAAGGAGCGCCGCGACTTTTCCTGCGCGGTGTTCGACGCGCACGCTCATCTCGTCGCGCAGGCCGCACACATCCCCGTCCATCTCGGCGCCATGCCGCTGTCGGTCGCAGCCGCTATCGAGCGCTTCCCGCACCTGGCGGATGGCGACATCGTGGTCCTGAACGACCCGTACGCGGGCGGCTCGCACCTGCCCGACATCACGATGGTTGCGCCCGTCTTCGCAGCCGAGGAACCCGGTGATCTGCTCGGCTACGTTGCCTCACGCGCCCACCATGCCGACGTGGGGGGCATTACGCCGGGCTCCATGCCCCTGGCCGACGAGCTTTTCCAGGAGGGCCTGATCATTCCACCGGTGCTTCTGCAAAGGCGGGGTGTGCCAGACGAGGGTGTGCGTGACCTGATCACCCGCAACAGCCGCACGCCGGAGGAGCGATTAGGCGATCTCGAGCGCGCAACTGTCGGCCCAACGACTGGGCGCCCGGCGGGTACAGGAACTGGCGGCCCGTTATGGTCGGGGCCTCTTGGCAGAGTACATGGCCCATCTCCAGGACTACGCGGAGCGATCGGTCCGTGTGTTGATCGACAGCATGCCGCCCGGCCAGTTTACCTTCGAGGACGTCATGGACGACGACGGGTTCGGGAATGTGGACCTGCCCATTCGCGTAGCCATAGAGGTGCAGGAAGGGGACCTTGTCGTGGACTTCACCGGCACCGCGCCGCAGACGCGGGGCGGTATCAACGCGGTGCGTCCGGTGACGGTGTCTGCCGTCTACTACGTCGTCCGCTGCCTGATCGGCGACTCGCCTGTGCCGACCAACGCAGGGATCTTTCGCCCATTGCGGATAGTCACGCAACCTGGAACGCTGGTCGACGCACGATTTGGAGCCGCAGTTGCGGCCGGGAATGTCGAGACGTCGCAGCGCATCGTCGACGTCGTGCTGGGCGCGTTCGGACGCGCCTTCCTGCATGCCGCACCTGAGCGGGCGGTCGCGGCCTCACAGGGCACCATGAACAATATCACGATCGGCGGGATTGATCCCCGCAGCGGCCGGCCTTTCGCATACTACGAGACGGTTGCAGGGGGGATGGGCGGCAGTGGCGTATCAGACGGGCTTTCGGGTGTGCACGTCCACATGACCAATACCCTCAACACGCCGGCCGAGGCGTTGGAGTACGCGTATCCGCTGCGAGTGACACGCTACGAGCTTCGCCGCGGCTCGGGCGGCGCGGGACGGCAGCGGGGCGGCGACGGGCTGATCCGGGAGATCGAACTGCTGGGCGACGCGACAGTCACCCTGTTGTCTGAGCGGCGACGGCGCGCGCCGTACGGCTTGGACGGCGGCGGCGAAGGGAAGCGGGGCGAGAACTGGTACTGCCCGAACGGCGGCGAGCCGCGCCGGCTCGGCGGTAAGGCGACGTTCGGCGCGCAGCGCGGGGATCGGGTGCGCATGGAAACCCCTGGCGGCGGGGGCACAGGCGTGATCGACGACCCGGCGGACTAGCCGAATCGCAGCGCTGGGATGTGCGCTGGGGCCGGTCCCTGACCGGCCCCGGCCAAGACAAACGAACGAGCCTGAAGGACAGGTAGGCCCTGTACGCTCTATTCCGCCGTCCCGGACGTCTTCCGCGGTGCACGAACCGGCTTCGCCCGCCGGCCATCGACCAGTAGGTGCATCACGGCCAGGTACGGGTGCTTCCACATCATCCGTGGCCCGGCGTACCGCATCACCTGGCGTACTTCTTCCCGCCGGTCAAGCTTGTAGCAGTGCGTCGGGCATTTCGCACAGGTGGTCTTCTGTTCCTGGTACGGGCATTTGTTCAGCCGCAGCCCGGCGTAGGACTGCAGGCTCTGGCACGACTCGCACAGCGCGTCACCCCGGCTCCCGTGCTTGTCGTGGCAGTAGATGGCGACCATCGCCTCGATCGTTCGTGCCTCGCGCGCCATGCGCGGGCTCGTATTGGTCAGTTCGATGCGTTGCACGCGTCCAACCCCTTGATAGTGTGATCACCGCCAGTATAGCGGTTATGTCCCGAGCCGCAGCGACTTTTGTCCCCTTCGCGCTGGCAGCAGAAAGTGGGCTGCCATCTTATCCGCGTCGCCTTGGCACCGGCATTCAAGACGACTTGCTTATTTGCAGCCTCACGCGCTATACTAGCGCCAGCCTGCCCCTCTGCAGGCGCATTGCCCCGCCAGGTCTCAGCGTTGAGCGTGCGCGCATGCACACATGCCCGGCATGTGCCCACATGCGTCGGCCGATGTCGGCCCGGACTGCGCCGCTCGAAGGCCGCGCCGCACGCGCACTCGACGCTGCTCATTGTTGGTCCCTGTTCGCACGGTCCACACCGCCCGGTTGCAAACCGCCCGATTGCAAACCGCCCGGTTGCAAACCGCCCTTTTCTGTTTAGCCTTGCCCTGGCAGCGTCTTGACCCTCCTTCGTAGCACACGCTAACCCGCACGCCCGCGGCCTGGCCCCATCCCAGGACGGAGGCTCGCACATGTACGTACGGCTCAGTAACGGCAGACAGATCCCGGTCGAGGCGCACAAGGTTAAGATCGTGCAGCGCACCGATCTCCCCCCGGTCGAGCAGCGCTTGCGTGCCATGCAGGAGGCCGGCTACAACACCTTCCTGCTGCGCACCGCGACGTCTTCCTCGACATGCTCACCGACAGCGGCACCAATGCCATGAGCGACAACCAGCTTGCCGCCATGATGGTGGCCGACGATGCTTACGCCGGCTCCGAAAGCTTTTACAAGCTGGCCGATGCAGTGAAGGACGTTTTTGGCTTCAAGTACACCCTGCCCGTGCACCAGGGTCGGGCAGCCGAGCACCTGCTTGCCAAGGTGTTCATCAAGCCCGGCAGCTACGCCATTATGAACTATCACTTCACCACCAGCCGGGCGCACGTGGAGTTGGCGGGCGGCACGGTCCTGGAGCTGTACGGCGACGAGGCGCTTAACACCGACTCGGTCGACCCGTTCAAGGGCAACATGGACCTCGGCCGGCTGCAGGCGGCGATCGACAAGCACGGCGCGGAGAACATCGGCTACATCCGAATGGAGGCGACGACCAACCTAATCGGCGGGCAGCCCTTCTCCATGGACAACCTGCGCGCGGTCAAGGACATCGCCGGGCGGTACGGCATCCCACTCGTCTTTGACGGCAGTCTCATCTCGGAAAACGCGTTCCTCGTGCGCGAGCGCGAGGCCGAATGCCAGTCGTGCTCGATTGCCGAAGTCATCCGCAAGATGATGGAGTACGTCGATATCCTCTACCTGTCGGGGCGGAAATCGGCGGCCGTGCGCGGCGGCCTCATCGCCACCAACGACGACAAACACTACAACGACATCCTCAACTGGCTGCCGGTGTACGAAGGCTTCGCCACGTACGGCGGCATGTCGACGAAGGAAGTTGAGGCCATGGCGGTGGGCCTGCGCGAGATGACCGATCCAATGGTGGCCGGCTCGGGCGCCGAGTTTGTGCGCTATTTCGTCGAGCGGCTGTGTGAGGAAGGCGTGCCTGTCGTGACGCCGGCGGGTGGCCTGGCGTGTCACGTGGACGCCTGGCGCTTTGCCCCCCACATCCCCCAGAACCAATATATCGCCGGTGCGGTTGCGGCCGCTATCTATCTTGCATCTGGCGTCCGCAGCATGGAGCGCGGCACGATCTCCACGGACCGTGACCCCGTCACCGGCGCCGAAATCATGGCCGACCTCGAGTTGGCTCGCCTGGCCGTCCCCCGGCGCACCTACACGATGTCGCACATCGAATACACGGTCGACCGGATTGCCTGGCTCTATCGTCACCGGGAAATGATCCACGGCCTGAAGTTCGTCCAGGAGCCGCCGGTCTTGCGCTTCTTCTTTGGGCGCTTGGCGCCGGTAGACGGCTGGGCGCAGGAGCTCGCCGCCGCATTCAAAGCGGAGTACGGCGAAGCGATGTAGCGAGGACGGCTCGCAGATTGGACTGATGCGACCGATCTACCTGGTCTTGGAGCATCGCGGCGTTCTGCCGTCGATCAAAGCGAACGATCAGGAGAGCCTCAAGAAGCCAGGTTTCTAGCCGACACCTGGCTTCTTCTATAAGAGGTAAATCCTTCGATCCAGTAGATCGCCAGTGCGATCCAGATCACGACGAAGCCGATCAGCCGGGCCTGGTTGAACGGCTCGTCGAAGATGAACACCCCGATCATGAACTGGAGCGTGGGCGCGACGTACTGGAGCAGGCCGAGGGTGATCATGGTGACGTGGCGCGCGCCGAAGTTGAACAGGAGCATCGGGATCGCCGTCGCCGCGCCCGCGCCGAGCAGCAGCAGCGTAGCACCTGTCCCCGAGCGGCCCAGTGCGCCCGTCCCCTGCCCGTTGAGTACCAGCAGGTAGGCGACACTGGGGATGAACAGGAGCAGCATTTCCAGGGTCGAACCCTCGATGGAGCCCAGCTTGCCTGTCTTCCGCAAGAGGCCGTAGACGCCGAACGTGAAGGCCAGCGTCAGCGCGACCCAGGGCAGCCGTCCCAGGTCCACCGTCAGGTACAGGACGCCCAGCAGCGCCACGAGCACCGCCGCAGCTTGCCAGCGGCGCAGCCGCTCGTGGAGGAATACGAGCCCCAGCAGCACATTGACCAGCGGGTTGATGAAGTAGCCAAGACTCGCCTCGACGAGATGGCCGCTGTTGTTCGCCCAGAGATACACGCCGTAGTTGATCGCCAGCAGGATGGCAGTAACCACATAGCGACTGTAATCGACGGGGCGCCTGGTCACATCCCGCAGCCAACCCCATCGCCCGGTGATCGCAAGCACGATCAGGATGAACACCAGCGACCACACGAAGCGGTGGGCCAGGATCTCTTGAGCGGGCACACCCTTGAGCCCGTGCCAGTAGACGGGTAGAACACCCCACAAGACATACGCCAGGAGCGCGGCGAGCGCACCGTTCTTCTTCAACACGAGCCTCCCAACGGACAAACCGGCTGATTGTAGCCCGGGTCGGGAAGGGTGTCAACGAATGGTCGTTCCCGCTTCAGAAGCCGCCGCCGGAGGGGGCCCATGGCGCGGCCCACCTTCCACCTGGAGAAGCCGGGCCCAGGATGGGGCCGGCAGAAGGCGAGCCCGCCGCCCGAGACCACTGCCACGTGAACCCGTAGCTGGTGTGGATCGCCCATTGCGGTTGTTCGATGCTGCCCATGCCAAGGTTGGTTACGGCGTCGCCCGGGATGCCGTCGGCCGGTTTCACCTGGTACACGGGCGCGACGGCGTACATGGGGAAGTTGGCGGCGTACAACTCGCCCGGCTTCATCTCCGTGACGATGCGCTGATAGAGCGTCCCGCCATCCAGCGAGGTGACATTGAAAGCAATCCCCGGCTGGCGTTCGCCAGGGACGTTGCGCGCGTCCACCAGGATGTGGTGCTGGCCCGCGAACGGCGGTTCGTTCTCCGCGTACCACACGCCCTTGATCAGCCGCCAGTACCACTGCCCCGGCTGCACCTGCGCGGGCAGGATCTTCGCGCCCCGTTGGTCGAGCCGCGGATCCCACTCGATTTGGCTGGGCGCACGCGTCGGGGTGGCCGTGGGGCTCGCAGTCATGGTCGGAGTGGGGCTTGGGGTGACCGGCACGGTATATGTCGCAGTCGGGGTCGGAGTGAAGGTCTGCGTCGCGGTGGGTGTTGGGCTCGGCGTCCAGGTCTCCGTGGGTGTGGGGCTCGGCGTGAAGGTTTCGGTGGCGGTCGGCGTCGGGCTTGGCGTCGACGTTGCCGTCGGCGTCGGCGTTGGCGGATTCGCTACGACCGGCAGATAGACCCACCATGAGGGTGGTTCGTCTGCAAAGGCCGGCCCGCGCGTCGACGGCAGCAGAACGGCGCAGACGGCGAGCAGGAGAACTGTAAACACGAGGACGAGGTGGCGTCGCATAGGAGTCGCTCCGGGAGCGGGATGGGGTGCCCAAACGGGTCGCAAAACGAACGAGCTTTACGTGCGCAGCTCTCTAGACCGAGCGCCAGAGCGAACATTTTCACGCTGCGACTCGTTTTGAAGTGCCGCGCAGGTGACAGCGGACATCGTCATGTTGCGCCTTGTTTGGTGGGTATATTATGCCTCCCGACCGGGCTAACGGCCAAGCGAGAAAACCGTCTGAGAGATACGATACGGTGCAAGCCCGTCGGGACGTGATATACTCGCCGCATGGTCAACCCTGTGCTCACCGTCTACCGCCGCGCGTTCTTCCACTTGTATGGTTGGGCCACGCTGCGCCTGTACGACGAACTGGCCTGGGCGTATGACCCGGTCAGCCGGTTGGTGAGCGGGGGGCGCTGGGACGCGTGGCGCCGCTTCGCACTCGACGACGTGCAGGGGCCGCGCGTGCTCGAACTCGGCTTCGGCACCGGCGAGCTGCTCCTCGAGATGCGGCGCCGGGGCCTGGCGGCGGTCGGCCTCGACCCGTCGCGCCCCATGCACCGGGTGTTGAGCCGCAAGGGCGCCAGGCAGGGGCTGAACGTGCCGCGGCTGCTTGCGCGCGCCGAGGCGCTGCCGTTCCCGTCCTCTTCCTTCGACACCGTCGTCTCGACCTTCCCCGCCAACTACATCATCGAGGCGCCCACGCTGAGCGAGGTGGCGCGGGTGCTGGCGCCCGCCGGCCGCTTTGTCATCGCCGGGCTGATCGTCCAGGTGCCCCACTCGGCGCGCTACCCGCTGTCGATCGTTCCGGATGGGCCATGGCCCCGGCTGTGGCGCTACTTCACCGGCGTGGCGGGTGAGGCGGGCCTGACCTGCCGCGTGACCTGGCGGGAGGATGGTCGTGCGCGGGTGCCCGTGGTCGTGTGCACGCCGGCGGAGACGGGGGCATGACGGCGCTGACATCGCACCTCGCGGGTGCGGCCGACGTCGTCTCTTCGACCGGCAGCACCCGGCTCGTCGTCCTGCGCGGCGAGCCGCGCCTTTACAGCAACGCGCAACTCGACGACTACGCCGGCCTGCCCCGATCCAGGTTCCCCCACAAACCACCGTTGACCTTCAGCCTGCGGGCCAGGTTTTCACACGAAGCGGCGACGGAGCGGCGCGCAGGACTGGCGGGCACCGCGGGCTTCGGATTCTGGAACGACCCGTTCATGATGACCGAGCCGCGGCCGCCGCTGTTGCCGCGGGCGCTCTGGTTCTTTTATGCCAGCCCGCCGTCCGACATGAAGCTGGATCTGAACACGCCCGGTTGGGGCTGGAAGGCGGCTGCCATCGACGCGCTGCGCCCCTCGGTCATTGGGCCGGCGCTGGCCGCACCGCTGCTGGTGCCGCTGATGAACGTGCCGGTTCTTTACCGCCGGGCGTGGCCGGCGATCCAGCGCCGGCTGCGGATTGCCGAGGCGCTTGTCCCCGGACGGATGACCGGCTGGCACACCTACTCGATCGAGTGGGGTGTGGGGCCAGGGCTTGGCAGGGCCCGGTTCCGCGTTGACGGGGTACTGCTTCTCGACGCGCCGGCGCCCCGGGGCCCGCTCGGGCTGGTAACCTGGTGCGACAACCAGTACATGGTCGTCCTGCCGTGGGGCAGGTTGGGCCATGGCCTGCTCGAGACAGGCGAACAGTGGCTCGAGATCGCGGATATCGAGCTGGATCACTCAGCCGGGGAAGGCAGGGGCTCATGAGGATCGAGGAACTCACGCTGGACGCCGCGGATCTCGCTCCGCTGTACGAGTTTTACGGGGGGGATCTCGGACTTCCGGTCGTGCGGCGCAGCGCCGACCTCCTGGCCTTGCAGGTTGGGGCAACAAGGCTGCAATTTCGGCGCGGTCCCGTACGCCCCTGCTATCACTTTGCCTTCAACGTCCATCCCGCGCGCTTCGAGCGGACGCGCGCTGCGCTCGCAGCGATCACCCCCCTGCTGAACGATGGTCACGGGGAAGAGGTCTTCGACTTTCGTGCCTGGGACGCGCGCGCTAGCTATTCGTTCGATCCGGCGGGTAACGTCCTCGAGATCATCGGTCGCCGCGAACTCTCGGCTATGTCCGTGCCGGACGGGCCGGGTTGGCTGTGCGTGGGCGAGATCGGCCTCGTAACAGATGACGTGCCCGCGCTCGCCATCCGCATCGGCCGCGAGACCGGCACGCCTGTTTACCGGGAGTCGGCAGGCGAGACGTTTGCCGCGCTCGGCGATGCCGAGGGCCTCCTGATTCTGGTCGAGCGGGGACGCCCATGGTACCCGGACACCGGGAAGCCGGCCGTCGCCGCGCCCGTCAGCGCCGTGGTCTCCGCGGGGGCGCAGGTCTGGCAGTTGCAGGGGCCGCCCTACGAGTTCGCTCCCCGCCCCAAGTAGCTCGAAAGGCACGCCCCGCTCGCCCTCCGTAATGCCGCCGCTTTGGGCGCCGCTCCGAACCCTCTGCTGCTACAATTGTCCTGTCTTGGGTGATTTGTCAATAATAATGGAACAAGCGCCCCGCGCGGCCACGTCTTGACGCACGCTGCTGTTTCCGGCGCTCGCCAGTCCCGGTGACAGCAGATTGCACGGGGCGAGGGTTCGGATTGATGCAGTGGACAGGGGAGTATCTGCGCCAGAAGTTTTCGGCGTGGCGCCCAGAGCGCGTCGCCTGGGTCGCACCGGTCGTGGCGCTGGCGGCATTAACGCTCGCATGGGCCTGGCCCCGGCCGGCAGCGATCCTGCCAAGCCCTGAACCGCTGCACGGATCGCTGCCCTATGCCACGCTGCTCTGCGAGTTCGCCGGCGCCCCAACCGTCGATACTGCATCCTGGTCCGTCGCCTACTATGACCGGTTGATGCTGGGCGATCCGGACAGCGTAGACAAGTTCTGGCGCGAAGTGTCGTATGGCGCGATTAACCTCGCCGGCAGCAAGGCGTTCGGCTGGTTTCAGATGGCAAAGCCTGCTTCTGCTTATCGCCGCGGCAGCCAACCCGACCTCGACGCACTCGCGCGTGATTGCACGGCGACGGCCGACAGGGCTGCTGGCAAAGCCCTCTACTTCCCCAAATACGCAGGTCTCAACCTGGTCTTCAGCGAGTGCATCGACCGGTCGCGCGGGGGCGCAATGGAGCTCACCCTGGACGGCCGGCGGCAGACCTATCGAGTCACCTGGGTCTGCCCCGGCTACGCCAGCTCGCACCAGATCTTCAGTCACGAGATCGGGCATTCTTTCGGGCTGACGCATTCGGAGGATGCGCAGGGATCCGAATACGGGAACAACTGGGACGTGATGAGCAACGCTGCCTACTGCGCCCCCTCCACCCCCCTCGGCACGCTGGCGCAGCAGCCGATCGCCTACGATAAGGACGTGCTTGGTTGGATCGCGCCCCGGGATAAGTACATGGCGCGGGGGCCGGGCACGGTAACGATTCAGCTGGACAACCTCGAGCAGTTGCGGGCGAACTCGCCCGGCTATCTGCTCGCCGAGATCCCGCTGCCCGGCGGCCGGTTCTACACGGTCGAAGCCCGTGCGCGCAGCGGCTACGATCTCGCACTTCCCTCCGCCGGCGTGTTAATCCACGAGGTCGACCCGAGGCGCACGAATCGCGCCCGCCTGGTGACGGGCGACCCGACGGCCGGTCGCAATACGCTGCTGACCGCGATGGGCGGTTGGCCGGTCGGCTCGGCCTTCATCGACCGGGAAAACAATGTCGGGATCAGCGTCGATGCCCAAGTGGATCGCGGTTTCGTGGTCACCCTCTATCTTGCGGCTCTACCTTGGCCGCTCGCCCCGGGCCAGCAGGCACGGAGCGATGACCGGACGATGCTGGCATGGCAGCCGGCTCCGCGCGGCGAGTACGAGGTCCAGGTGTCGCGCATGGCATCCGGCTCTTCGACGGAGTGGGGCGCTACATTCGTGAGCACCCAGCCCTACCTCGAGGCGCCGCTGGCGCTTGGGCGGTATCGTTGGCAGGTACGCGCCGTTCCGGGCGGCATGTGGTCGCCGGCCCAAGACCTACTGGTAGACCGGAATCCCGGCTGGCACCCGCCCGAGCAGGTGGCCGGCGCCTTCGGTTCACTGCGGGTCCCGCCCGCGATCAGCGTCGGCGAAAACGGCCAGGTCGAGATCGCCTGGGCGCAGGACGGCCGGCAGCGCATGGTCGCCGTCACGCGGGCCGCGCTGCAGGCGGGCGCATGGGCGGTCGAGGACCTTTTCTCTCTCCCGCGGGCGTCGCAGCGCGACCTGGCGCTCTCGTTCACTCCCGCGGGCGACCTGAAGGTGGCGTGGCCGAATGGGGCCATCGGCAACCGCGGCGGGCCGTTTACCCCCGCGCTTGCCCTTGACGCAAGGGGCCGGGCGCATGCGATCTGGGCCGGCTCGGGCCAGGCGTCCGGCCTGTTCTCCGCTATCTTCGACGCGCAGGCGGCGACGGCCAGGCCGTTGGCCGCCCCACAGGTGGCCCTCGCGCCTGTCGTCCACCCGGTGCGCATCGCGGACGACGCGCCAAACGGCGAGAAGTACAGTCCCGCGCTGGCCTTGGATGGGAACGGCAACGCGCAGGCCGTGTGGATCGACACACGGGACGGGCATGCCGCGTTGTACGCCGCGCAGCAGTATTCGGGCGCCGCTTGGGGGCTCAGCCAGCGCTTGAGCGGACCAGGCACCGTCGTGTACGGGCGTCCGTCGGTCGCTGTGGATCGCACAGGCCATGCTTATTCGGTCTGGCAGAGCAGCCTTGACTGCGGCGAAGTGTCGACCCGCGAGCAAGTGAGCTTTGCCGAGCGCCTCGCCGGCCACGCATGGCAGCCCGCGGATACCTTGACCGTTGCATCGAGCGGTGCTCGCCTGATCGCGCCGGTGGTTGCGGCGAACGAAGGGGGCGAGGTGTACGCCGCTTGGGGCGAGTTGGACGGCGCCAGCTATCGCCTCTTCGCGGCCTACCGGGGCAAGGCCGGCGAGTGGAAGCCGCCCCAACTTGTGGGAGATGGGCCTGCGGAACTGGCGCCGGCCGCCTTGAGCCTGGCCGTCGGCGTGCGCGGCGACGCTTACCTCACCTGGGCCGAGACGCAGCCCGCGCACACGAGCATCCGTTTCGCCGCCGCTCACTAAGTATCTACCCGGGAATTAGCTGGGGCCGGTCTCTGACCGTGCCCCGTCTGGCCCGAGCACCGGCCAGGCTGGCGTACGAAACCGGCCAGAGCATTTTTAGATAGATTTCAAGCGGACCGCATCTGCCCGGCGTTCCGATTCGCGGCCGGCATACGGCCGGTTTGCTCCTGGTCCGATCGGATCCGCGCGCAACAAAACCCCGATTCGCTTCGTACAGATGGGTGCAGAGGATTGCTGCCCAACTTTGCAGTTGGCTGCGGACGCGACGGCGCACCGCGCGGACGGTGCGCCCGGAGCGGCGCTACAAGGAGCCATCTATGAACGACGATCGAGGACGCAATATCGGGGTGCTGGGGGTGGGCCTGGGCCTGATTGCGCTCGGCATTCTCTTCCTACTGGGAACGATCTTTCAGATCGATATCTGGGGTGTGCTCTGGCCGTTCTTCATCATCGTGCCGGGGCTGCTGTTCTTCGTCGCCATGATCAGCATCGGGAAACCGGGTGCGCCGCTCGCCGTCCCGGGGAGCATCGTGACGATGGTGGGCCTGATCTTATTCTTCCAGAACGTGACGGGGCTGTGGTCGACTTGGGCGTATGTCTGGGCGTTGATCTTTCCCACGTCGGTGGGCATCGGCATCGCGATCGCGGGGCTGTGGTCGGACGACACGAAGGCCATCCGTGCAGGCACCGCGATGGCCGGTGTGGGCGTGGCGATTCTCCTGTTCTTCGCCTTCTTCTTCGAGGTGATCCTCAACCTGAACGGCCTGCGCAGTGGCGCTATCGGCCGCATCCTGATCCCGGTGCTGGTGGTCGGCGCGGGCTTCGCACTCCTGCTATTTGCATTGAAGCCGAAAGCAAGAATGGAACGCTGATTGAACTGATATAGCTGATCCACTCGATCCAAAACAGATCAGGTAATCAGTCCGATCAGTCCAATCAGCGTTCTATTCGCTAATGCACGTGGCCGTCTTCGCTGTGGACGTGGCCGTGGTCCAGTTCTGTGGGCGTGGCCGGCCGGACGTCGATCACCTTAACGTGGAATTGAAGGGTCTCGCCCGCCAGCGGGTGGTTGTAGTCGAGTACAACGGTGTCGCTGCGCACCTCGTAGACCGTGGCCTCGTAGGTGTCGCCCTCGTTGTCGGTCACCTCGAGCGGCATACCTTCCTCGAGCTCCATCTCGCCCGGCAAGTCGCTCTTCGCCACCTCTTCGAGCGCATCTTCATCCCAGTCGCCGTACGCGTCGTCCGGGCGCAGCGTGATGTCGCGCTCCTCGCCCACGTTCATGCCGATCATCGCGTCTTCCAGGCCGGGCAGCAACTGCTCCTGGCCCACGATGAAGCGCAGCGGCATATCCCCCTGCGTCGAATCTGCGACCTCTCCGCCGTCCAGGGTGAGCGTGAAGTCGAACGTCACCACCATGCCATCCGCCACCACGGGCGCCGTGCTATCCATTAGAGTTCCCCCTTCTGAATCAGATTTCAACACAAAGACACCAAGGCACGAACGTTCACAAGGCCTTTGCGGGCCTTCGTGTCTTTGTGTCTTTGTGCTTATATGTTAGTTCTCGTTCTCGCTGCGCCAGCTTCTCGGCGTCGGCGACCATGCTTTCCAGGATGCTGAGACCGCCGTGCCAGAAGCCCGGGTCCTGCAGGTTCACGCCCAGGGGCGCGACGATCGCGTGCGGCCAGTCGGACCCACCGCGTGACAGCATTTCGAGGTAGGCATCGGCGAACCCTGCACCCACCTCCTTGTAGCGGGCGTACAGCGCCAACACGAGCAGCTCGCCAAATGCGTACGCGTAGACGTATCCGGGCGACCCGATAAAGTGCGGGATGTAGCTCCACCACAGCCCGTAATTCTCGGTCAGGGTGACGCTCTCGCCGAACATGGCCCGCTGTGTCTCCAGCCACAACTCGGAAAGTCGCTCGGCCGGCAGCTCGCCTTCTGCGCGGCGCGCCGTGTGGATCGCGTTCTCGAACCGGTTCATGCTGATCTGGCGGAAGGCGGTGGCGAACGAGTCTTCAATCTTCTGCGTCAGCATGCCGAGCCGCACTTGCGGGCTCGACTCTTGCGCCATCATGGACTGAAACACCAGCATTTCGCCGAACACCGATGCGGTCTCCGCCGTGGTCAGCGGCGTATCAGCCTGCAGCACGCCCTGCACGCCCGCGAGCTTCTGGTGCACCCCGTGGCCGAGCTCGTGCGCCAGCGTCATTACGTCCCGCGGCTTGGCGTCGTAGTTCAGCAGCACGTACGGGTGGACCGAGGGCACTGTCGACGTGGCTGAAGGCGCCGCCATACTTGCCCGGGCCGGGGCGGCGCGTCGATCCACCGCCGTTCGAAGAACCAGCCGGCGACCTCGGCCATGCGGGGATGGAACCGGCCGTACGCGTCGAGGACGATGCGCTTCGCCTCTTCCCACGTGTACCGGTGGTCGGCTGCGGGCAAGGGCGCGTAGCGGTCGTAGTCAAACAGCTCGTCCAGCCCCAACAGTTGGCGCTTGAGCCGGTAGTAGCGCGCCACAATGTCGTAGCGCGAGGTCACGGCATCGACCAACGCTTGCACGGTGGCGTCGTCGACCTCGTTTGCCATGTTGCGGCTGCTGATCCACGTCGGGTAGCGACGAAGCCGGTCGTCGGACGCCTTGTCGGCCAGGATCGTGTTGAAGATATAGGTGGAGCCCCGCTTCAGTCCTTGCAGCCCGCGGGTAAAGTTGCCGGCCGCCCGGCGCCGCAGCTCGCGGTCGGGCGCATACAGGTTGCTCAGAATCTGGTCGCGGCTCATTTCCTGCCCGTCCAGCTCGTAGCGCGCGGCCGACTGGGACTCGTCAAAGAAGCGTTCCCAGGCGTTGCGGCCCGTCACCGACTTCTCGGCCAGGATCTTTTCTTCCGGTTCGGTCAGCAGGTGCTTGCGATACAGGCGGACGACTTCGAGCCAATGACGAAAGCGGGCGAGCTCGGGCGCGGCGTACCACCGGCTTGCAGCCTCGTCTGGCGCATGGGCCAGCTCCAGCTCGAGCCACACCAGCTTCTGCCCCAGCCGCGAGCCGCGCTCGGTCACCATCTGCATGCAGCGCGCCGCGCTGCGGGTCTTCGGTGTTTTGCGTCCAGTTCAACTGGGCGAACGATCCGGCCCGACCCGCGCGCTCGCGGAGCGTCTCGAAGCGCCCCAGGAGTTCGGCAATCTCCGCAGTGGACAGGCCGGCGAGGCGGCCGCGGTACTGTGCGTCAAGCGCGTCGGCCTCCGCGTCGGCCGCATCGAGGTCGGCAATCAAGCGCGGGTCGTCCATGCCTCCGTAGAGGTCCGACAGGTCCCAGCTCGCCTCTTCGGCGCCGGTAAGAGTTGGTGTGGTCATATTTCTGGTTTGCTCCCAATCAGACAGCTAGCTATTCTAGAATGCTCCGGCCGGTCGGATAGACTGTAAGTGCTGCGTCGACTCATAGCAAAACCAGGTTTCCGCCAGAAACCTGGTTTTTGGCCACGCTGCTCGAATAGTAGGTGCGACATGTGTTTCTTGTCTGTATCCAGGTAAGCATTCAGAAACCAGGTTTCTGCCAGAAACCTGGTTGCCAACCCTATGCGCCCACAAAATCCATCTCGGGCGTCGCCAGCGCGGCCGTCCGCTCGTGCCGGAACTGCTGCGTGTACAGGCGATAGTACTTCCCATGCTGCCTTAGGAGCTCGGCGTGCGAGCCCTGCTCCACGATCCGGCCGTTCTCGATCACCACGATGCGGGTGGCCTTCTTGATCGTCGACAGGCGGTGGGCGATGACGAAGCTCGTCCGCCCTTCCATTACCTGGTCCATCCCCTTCTGGATCAACGCCTCGGTCACCGTGTCCACCGAGCTCGTCGCCTCGTCCATGACCAGCACCTCGGGGTTTGCCAGCACTGCTCGGGCCAGGCTGATCAGCTGCTTCTGGCCCACCGAGAGCCGGTTGCCGCCTTCGCCCACCTCGGCCTTGTACTTGCCCGTCAGCTTCGTAATGAACTCATCCGCGCCCGCGATACGCGCAGCCTCCTCCACCTCGGCATCTGTCGCGTTCAGCCGGCCGTAGCGGATGTTCTCCCGGATCGACCCCGAGAACAGGTGCGGCGTCTGCAGCACGACGCCGATGCGCGAGTGAATGCTGTGCATGGTGAAGTCGCGGTAATCCTGGCCGTGGATCTTGATCGACCCGGCCTTGGGCTCATAGAAGCGGCAAACAAGGTTGACGATTGTCGACTTGCCGCCGCCCGTCGGACCGACCAGCGCGATCGTCTCGCCCGGCTGCACCTTCAGCGAGAAGTCCTGCAGCACCGGCTTGTCCGGTTCATAGTAGAAGTCCACATGGTCGAACTCGATCTCGCCGCGGATCGTCGGCGTGGGTCGCGCGCCCTTCTTGTCATACACTTCCGGCTCCGCATCGACCAGCGAGAACGTGCGCTCGGCCGATGCGATGGCGTTCTGCATCTCGGAGTAGACGCGCGCCAGGTCCTGAACGGGCCACATCATGAACGTCACGTACGAGACGAAGGCCTGGAGCGAGCCGATAGTCATGCCGATCATGACGCCCGAGGTGCTGTCTGCCAGACCGGTGTACAGCACAATCGCCGCCACGGCGAACGCGCTGATGATCTGGACCACCGGCAGGAAGAGCGCCGAGAGCCACGCAGCCCGATACGAGGACTTGTACATGTCGTCGGTGAGGACCGCGAACTCGCGCAGGTTGGCATCCTCACGGCCCAGCCCCTTGACCACCCGCACGCCCGTGATGTTCTGGTTATACTCACCCGTGATCTTGGAGTTCAGCTTGCGCGCCTGGCGATACTGCACCAGGATTTTCGTCTTGAAGTAGATTGCAACGAAGATCAGGACCGGGATAACCGCCAGCACCACCAACGCCAGCCGCCAATTCAGCTTGAACATGAAGAACATGGACGAGCCGATGCTGAAGAACGCCCAGGTCACGTCCAGCATGCCCCAGGTGACCAACTGCGCGATGCGCTCCGAGTCGGACGTGACACGCGACATGATCCAGCCGACGGGCGTCTTGCTGAAGTACGAGAACGACAGCTCCTGCAGGTGGTTAAACAGCTTCTTGCGCAGGTCGTATTGCACCCGCTCGCCCAGCGTGGCGGCCAGGTAGATGAAGATGAATACGCCAATGGCCTGGAATACCATCAAGGCCGCGTACTGGATGACGATCTCGCGGAGCGCGGCTGGATTCTGCGGTACGATCGCGACGTCGATGATCTGCTTCGACAGGTACGTGAAGACCGCATCCATCATCGCGACGACTGCGATGGTGATCAGGAATCCCGTGACCCACTTCCAGTGTGGGCGCACCAGCCCGAGGATCCGCCGCAGCGTGCCGCCGTTGATCTTGGTATTAGAGAACTCTTCTTCTTCGAATTCGTAATTGTCTGCCATCGGAACCCCCCTCAACAGACCGGGTTTCGCTCCAACCATGTTGGAGTTGCAGAAACCTGGTTTGCCAGGTTATCCAGCTACTACCGTCAGCTCGTCCTGGAGCTCTGTCTCTACCTTCGCCTGCAGGTCGTAGATCTGGCGGTACAGGCCCTCGTCCTGCAGCAGCGTCTCGTGCGTGCCGTGCTGAACGATCTTGCCCTTATCCAGAACGACAATCTGGTCCGCGTTCATCAGGCTCTGCACCCGGTGCGCAATGATGAAGGTTGTGCGGCCTTCCATCAGCGTCTCGAGCGCCGCCCGTATCTCGGCTTCCGTCTCCATGTCGACCGACGAGGTCGAATCGTCCAGGATCAGGATGCGCGGGTTCTTCAGCAATGTCCGCGCGATGGCGACGCGCTGCTTCTGGCCGCCCGAAAGCGTCACGCCGCGCTCGCCCACCAGCGTGTCGTAGGCCTCCGGGAAGGTCATGATCGAGTCATGAATGGCGGCGGCCTTGGCCGCGGCCACGACCTCGTCGTCGCTGACGGGCCGGTCGACGCCGATCTTGATGTTTTCCCGGATCGTCTTCGAGAAGAGGAAGGGCTCCTGCTCCACGATGCCGATCTGGCTGCGCAGGAAGGTCCGCGGGTAATCGGTGAGTTCCACGCCGTCCAGCTTGATGGAGCCGTCCGTGTATTCGTAGAAGCGCGGCAGCAGGTTGACGAGCGTCGTCTTGCCCGAGCCGGTCGAGCCAAGCAGGGCGACGGCCTCGCCTCCGCGCACCTTGAGATTGATGTTGCTCAGCACCGGCTCCGTCGGGTCATAGCCGAACGACACGAAGCGGAAGTCGATATTGCCGGTCACCTGGCCGTCCGGCCGGTGCGTGCCCTCGTCGAGAGGCTCGCGATCCTGGCTGATCACGTCGATCACCCGGCGGTATGAGACCATGCCGGTCGACATCTGGACGATCAGGCGGCCCAGGTTGCGCATCGGGAAGATGATCCACACGAGCAGGCCCGCGTAGGCCAGGTACGTGCCGACGGTGATCGTCCCGTTGATCGCCATCATCGCGCCGAGCGTGTAGCCGAACAGCATCTGCGCGCCGCACAGGATGTCGGACACCGGCCAGAAGAGCGAGTGCGCCAGCGCCAGCGTGCGGCCGCGCTTGTACTTCTCCCCGTTCTCGCGCTCGAACTTGTCCCGTTCGTACGCCTGGCGGGCGAACGCCTTGACCACCCGGACGCCGCTCAGGTTCTCCTGCAGCACGGTCGAAAGCGATGCTTCCTGTTCCTGGTACTTCTCGTAGGCGCGGGAAATGCGCTTGAAGAAGACGTAGGACAGGACCACGATGACCGGCACGACGATGACCGACAGCAGCGCCAGCCGCAGGTTCAGCCGCGAAATGACGACGAGGTTGATCCCGAACAGCAGGATGATGCGGCCGATGCCGATGGCCTGTTCCGCGTAGAAGCGGCGCATGGCGTCGACGTCGGACGTGCTGCGCTGGATCAACTCGCCCGTTTCCATCCGGTCGTGATAACTGAACGTCAGCCGCTGGATGTGGTCGTACAGGTAGTTGCGCAGGCGGCGGGCCACGCCCTCGGCCGTCTGAGCCGCGTACCTGCCACTCAGGAAGGTAAAGCCCCCTTCGAGCAATGCCAGGACGACGAATCCCAGCGCGATCAGCGCCAGCACGCCCGGCTGCCGTTCCTTCCCCAGGACGTTGTCGACGAAGTACCGGAGCAGCAGGTAGGTGGCGGTCTTAGCGCCCGCGCCAATGGCCAAGGCAAGGGTCGCGCCCGCGTAGCGCCACCGGTAGCCGGTCATCATGGCCCACAAACCGGCCAGCCGGTTCGCGGTGACGGCGTTCTTCAGATCATAATCGTAGGCAGGGGGCAACTGCGGCGCCGGCTTGGCCAGCGCACCCATGGCACCTTGCGTTGCGTTGCCACTCGTGGCACTTGCAGTCATCGGAACGCTCCCGGTAAATGTCGTTCGGCCGGCCGGACCCGGCCGCGAACGATGATTGTACCATAGCAGTACAGCATCAACTAACTACGCAAAGACCGCGTGCGGGTTGCACGTGCGCTCCGCCCTTCGCGCTTCGTGTGCTTCGTTACGCTTCGCGTCGTCGTGTTCCAGGCCCCCTCCGCGTTCCGGCCTCACTGCGTGACCTTGCGCCGCAAATGGTGTAAGATTCGAGCGGAACCCGCTCTGAAAGGTCACCGTCACAAGAACATGAAGCGCTTGCATCCCCTATTCCGCCTGTGCGCCGTCGCCGTGCTCGCCGCGCTCCTTCTGGGGGCATGCAGTTCGGCTGACCTCTCGGCTGCCTACCTCCAGGCGAATCGTACGCGGCTGGCGACGCCCGCGGCGGCCGAAAACAGGCCCACGCAGTTCGTCGTCGCGCCCGGTTCCACGGCACGGTCTATTGCGCAAAACCTGGCCGATCGCGGCCTGGTCACCGACGCCCGGCTGTTCGAGGCTTTTGTTCGCGTCAACGGGCTGGCAGCTAATCTCGAAGCCGGCACGTTTCAACTCAGCCCCCATATGACGATCCCGCAGTTGGCCTACGCCCTGACCGACGCCCGGGCAGCCGAGATCGCGATTCGGGTGCGCGAGGGCTGGCGCTTCGAGCAGACGGCCGATTACCTCAGCCAGAACACGCCGCTGGACGGGCAGGAATACCGCCAACGCGCGGCCCAGGGCGTGCTGACCGGGATCGATACGAGCAGCTACGCCGAGTTCCTCGACCCGCGGCCCGCTGGTGCGACCCTTGAAGGCTACCTAGTGCCCGACACTTACCGCCTGCCGGCCGAGGGCGCGACCGTGCTGGACCTGTTGAAGCGGCAGCTCGACTCGTTTCGGGATCAAGTGATGCCCGCCTGGCGTGAGGCCAAGGCGGCAGGCAAGACGCAGCTCACCCTGCACCAGGTCCTCACCCTGGCCAGCATCGTGGAGCGCGAGGCGGTGGTCGACGACGAGCGGCCGACGATCGCCGCGGTGTACTTGAACCGGCTGGCGCGCAACATGCGGCTGGAAGCCGATCCGACGGTGCAATACGCCATGGGGTACCAGCCCGACAGCGGCCTCTGGTGGAAGGCGCCGGTTTACCTGCAGGAATACGACAAGGTGCAGAGCCCGTACAACACTTACAAGGTCAAGGGGCTGCCGCCGGGGCCGATCGCCGCGGCGAGCCTGAAGAGCATCGAGGCCGTGCTCAACCCGGACACGCATGACTACCTCTTCTTCATGGCAAAGGGCGATGGGAGCGGACGGCACACCTTTGCGCGCACGTTCGAGGAGCACCTGAAGAACGTGGAGGCGTACCAGAAGGGCAACTAACAACAGGCGTCTCAACCTGGCGTGCATTAGTGCCGCGGCGGGCTTGACACGCGCAGAGAGCGATTTGAGCCTGGTGCAAGAGTAGCGCGTCCTACGACACTCGGCGGCGTCTTGGCATATAGTGATTAATGGGGCAGGAGGAGAGGATGGCGTTTCTTAGTCGTCTCCGGGCGGGCGCACGGGGTTTCGCCCCTGCAGCGCTGGTGAGGCACGGACGCGGCTTCCTCGTTGCGGCTGCCCTGCTGCTCGGCGCTCTGCTCCTTTCTTCCTGTGCACCCACGCAGCAGCTGGGCCCCAGGCCCGGCCAGACGCCGCTCGACGCGGCCGAGATCTACCTCCAGCGCTACCAACCCGGCACCAATCCCCGCGTCTTCCAGACCACCCGCATCTTCGACCGCAACGGCACCCTGATCGGGGAGCTGTGGAGCGAGGGCCGGCGCTCCTGGCTGCCGCTCAACCGTTTTTCCAAACAGTTGATCAACGCGACGATCGCAGCCGAAGACTCGACTTTCTACAACAACACGGGCGTGGACACCGCCCGCGTGTATCGGTGCGGCGCTGAAGAATTACGAGGCAGGCGAGATCGTTTCCGGCGCCTCGACCATCACGATGCAGCTTGCCCGCAACCTCTTCCTGGGGCCCGACCAGCGCTACGAGCAGTCGATGGACCGGAAGATGCTCGAGGCGGGCCTGGCGCAGGAGCTGACCGAGCTCTTCACCAAGGACGAAATCCTCGAGATGTACCTGAACCTGGCGAATTACGGCCACCTCGCGTACGGGCCTGAGGCGGCGAGCCAGGTATATTTCGGCAAGCCCGCGTCGCAGGCTGACACTCGCGGAGGCTGCCTTGCTGGCCGGGCTCCCCCAGTCGCCCGCGAACCTCGATCCCTTCCAGAACCTCCAGGGCGCCAAGGCACGGCAGCGCACCGTGCTCGATCTCATGGTGCGCCACGGCTACCTGACCCAAGCCAAGGCGGACGCAACTTACGCGGCGCCCCTGACGCTGAACCCCGACCCGGACCGCCGGGTCAACCTCGTGCCCCACTTCGTCAACTACGTGGCCGACGTGCTCGATGCGCGGCTGGGCGGCAGCGCGGGGCTGCGCTCGGGGCTGACGATCACCAGCACGCTCGACCTGCGCTTCCAGGCCTGGCGCAGGAGACGGTCGCGAAGCAGGTGAAGGCGCTCAAGCCCAAGCACGACCTGAGCAACGGCGCGCTGGTCGCCATGCTGCCCTACAGCGGCGAAGTTCTCGCGATGGTGGGCAGCGCGGACTTCAACGATACCAAGATCGCCGGGCAGGTCAACGTCGCACGCAGCCTGCGCCAGCCCGGCAGTTCCATAAAGCCGGTGCTCTACGCGGCCGCCATGGACGACCTGCTGATCAGTCCGGCCACCGTGCTGTGGGACATTCCCGTGTCCTTCCCGATCACGGGCACCAAGCCTTACACGCCGCGCAACTACGACGGCAAGTTCCACGGGCCGGTGACCGTCCGCACGGCGCTGGCCAACAGTTACAACATCCCGGCCGTCAAGCTCCTCGACGCCGTGACCGTCGACCGCATGCTCAAGGGCGCGGAGTTGATGGGGATCCGCAGCCTGTCGCAGTCAGACCGAACTTACGGACTGGCTCTGACGCTGGGCGGCGGCGACGTGACCCTGCTGGAACTGACGAACGCTTACAACGTGTTGGCGTCGGGGGGCCGGGCCGTGGCACCCGAGCCCATCCTGCAGGCGGTTGACGGTTACGGGCGGCCCGTGCTGACTGCGCGGCGCCCGGCCGGCGATCCCTTGCAGGCGGTGCGACCCAGCACCGCGTTCCTGCTGACGGATATCTTGAGCGACAACGATGCGCGCAAGCCGATGTTCGGGGTAAACAGCCCGCTGAAGCTCAGCCAGCCCGCTGCGGCAAAGACCGGCACGACCGACGATTGGCGCGACAACTGGACCCTTGGTTATACCCGCTATCTGGTGGCGGGCGTATGGGCGGGCAACAGCGACGGCCACCCGATGAAGAACGTGACGCGGCATCGCCGGTGCGGCGCCCATCTGGCATGACTTCATGGAGGCGGTGCTCAAGCAGCCCGACCTGCTCCGGGTAATCGGCGCAGCCGGTACCACGGACTCCGCGGCCTGGCAGTTTGAGCCCCCGGCCGACATCGTATGGGTGCCCGACGCGTGCCCCCCGCGGGTAACGTGCCGTAAGGGCGGCGAGATCTTTAGCACCGAGTGGATGGCGGCTGCCGGGGATGCAGGCCCCCTCGCAGACACGGTGATTCTGGCCCAGGCCGCGCCGGTTTACGTGGGCGGCGGGGGCTGGACGGCGTATTGCCGCACCGAGCCGGCCGCGCCGCGCGCGCTGCTCAGGCTGCCGGGGCCGCTCGGCATCAGCGGCGCCAGTGCAAGCGGGCCCGCGCCGGGGTCGCAGCTTGCCGCCAACTTGTCGCCGGACTCGGCGGCCGTCGCAGCCGGCCCCCGCGCGCCCCGGCAGGTCGATGTGCTGCGTGCGGTAGCATGGAGCCTGCGCACCCCCACGCCCGTCGACCTGGGACCCTGTGACCGGCTGGCGCAGACCGTGCGGGAATCAGGTGCGGGCGTTTCGGCCGGCGCGGATTTGAACGCGGCCGGGAATGCGGGCGCGGGCCCGTTCGCTGCGGCGGTGGCCTCGGTCAAGGGCATTGGCCCGACCCAGGCGCAGGCGCTGCTGCTCGCCGTGTCGCCCGCTTTGCCACCGGATGCGGAGCCCACAGTCGAGGCGACGCCGGCGATTGAAGCGACGCCCGCCGTGCTGGCTGCCGCGCCCGACTTCGGTTTCGCACTGGCCCGGGGCATCACGCACGACGACAACTGCGCTGGGCACTATATCCTGGGCTCCGTCATGGCGCGCAGCGGCGCGCCGATGCCGGGGGTTCATGTCGCGTTGGTGGACGAGTGGGGCAATCGGGCGGACGCGTGGAGCAAAGACGGCGTCACCGACGCGGGACGCTACGACTTCCCGATCGGCTCGACGCCCAACCGCTACACGCTCACCATCATCGATGCCAACGGCGCGCCCGTGAGTGCGCCGGTGACGGTCGAGCACCAGCAAGGCTACGGCGGCACGCACCGCTGCCACACGATCATCTGGCAGGCGTATTGAGCAACGCTGTGGTGACCCTTACGAAACCGGGTTTCGCCTTCCATCGAAAGAAACCCGGTTTCTTTGTGTTTGTGTCAGTTCGTGTTAAACTACACAAGATATTCGCGAAAGCTAACGAGGAGCACGACATGATCGTTACCACCGCTCAGTTGTTCAAGGCCGCCTACGGCAAGTACGCCATCGGCGCGTATAACATCAACAACATGGAGCAGGCGCTCGGCCTGTTCCAGGGTCACATCGCGGCTCAGGCCCCGTTTATCATCCAGATTTCGAAGGGCGCGCGCAAGTACGCGGGCGTGCCGATGATCGAGGCCATCATCCGGGCGGCCGAGAAGATGTACCCGGAAGCCATCTTTGCCGTCCACCTCGACCATGGCGACGAGCAGACGTGCTATGACTGCATCAACTCCGGATTCTACTCCTCAGTGATGATCGACGCGTCGCACGAGCCCTTTGCCGAAAACGTGGCCATTACGAAGCGGATCGTGGACGCGGCGCATGCCAAGGGTCTGTCGGTGGAAGCCGAAATCGGCCAACTGGGCGGCGTGGAAGAGGACATCAAGGTTGACGAGAAGAACGCGCACTTGACCGACCCGCACGAGGCGAAGGCGTTTGTCGAGCAGTCGGGCTGCGACAGCCTGGCCGTCGCGGTCGGCACCAGCCACGGCGCCTACAAGTTCAAGGGCCAGCAGTCCTTGCACTTCGAGGTCATCGAGGCGATCCAGAAGCTGCTGCCGGGCTTCCCGCTCGTGATGCACGGCTCATCTTCCGTGCCTCAGGAAGAGGTGCTGCGGATCAATGCCGCGGGCGGGCAACTCGACCCGACGGCTCGCGGTGTCGACGAGAATGAGCTCCTGCGGGCTGCGTCGCTGGGCGTCACCAAAATCAACATCGATACGGATGGCCGCCTGGTTTGGACGCGGGTGCACCGCGAGTTCTTCCGCGACACGCCGAAGGAGTTCGACTTCCGGCCGGTAGGCAAGACCTTCGTGGCCGAGTACGCGAAGTTTATCGAGGGCCGCTCCAAGAAACTGGGTTCTGCCGGCCAGTTGGCCGAGGTGCGGGCCAGCCTGTAATCTCAGACGCGACACCAAGACGCCAGGGCCAACCTGGCGTCTTTTTGCTTAAGCAGGGCTCGCACAGCATCAGGTGTATACTGGACGTGTCGTGTCTCGTCGGCACTTCGTGCGGGAGGCGCATTATGAGCACCGGCACCGGTGTAGACCCCTGGTGGGGGGCCGTCACGATCTGGGCCGTCGTCAACTGCGTGAATCTGCTGCAGTCGGCTGGTTTTCTCTCACGGCTCCACACCCACAACCTGAGCCTGAACCACGCCCTCGGCTATGTCATGCTGGCACTGGGTGTTCCTGCAGCGGTCGCGCTTGTTACGTTCGTGCGCCAGGCTGCCCCGATTCAGCAATGGATCGGTGCGCTGGTCTACCTCATCTTCCTCGCGTTGATGATCGTGGTCGACTACGCTCGGCCGGTCGAATTCCGCGATCCACCCCGCCCGGCCATTCTGATCCCCTACCTCGCGCTCTTTTTCGGCGCGATCGTGTTGATGGGCCTTCCGATGTACCGGCTCAGCCGGCCGCTGTGGCTGGTCACGGTGACAACGACGATCCTTCTTGTCGTGTCGATGCTCCTGGCTCGACGCGCCGGCGTGGGCTAGTGACGGCCGGGCGTAACGCGGGCAGGGCAGTGCTATAATCGGCCTTATGCTCGAGCCGCCACCCATCTCTCACGCGGCCCTCGCCGCCTGCCTCCGCACGGAGTACGGGCTTCATGACCTCGCGCTCGAGTTCCTGCCGCTTGGGGCCGACCTAAGCGCCGCAGTTTATCGCGCCTCTGCCCCCGAGGCTCCCACCTACTTCGTCAAGCTCAAGTTCGGCGCGTTTGACGAGATGTCCGCGCTGCTGCCCCGCTGGCTGGCAGAGCAGCAGCCTGTAGGGGCAAAGGGCATCGCTGAGGTGATGGCGCCTCTGCCCGCAATCTCAGGCCGGCCGTGGGCCGAGACGGCGGACTTCCGCCTGCTGGTCTACCCGTTCGTAGACGGGCGCGATGGCTACGAGGCCATGCTGTCCGAGTCCCAGTGGATCGGCTTCGGGCGAGCGATGCGGGCGATCCACGACGCGCCGCTCCCTGCGGCCCTCGCCCGGCGCGTCGGGCGGGAAGCATACACTTCCGCGCTTTCGAGACGAGCTGCGCCTCGTGATGGAGCAGTTGGGAGAGGGACCGTTACCCGACGCTCCCGCGAGGCGACTGGCAGCTTTTCTGAACGAGCGCCGGGGGGAGGTCCGTGAGTTGCTGGATCGGACAGAGCGGTTTGCCCTGGGGCTGCGCGCCGCGGGCCCGCCATTCGTCCTCTGCCACACGGACTTGCACGCGGGCAACCTGCTGCTGGCCGCCGACGGGCGGATGTTCATCGTCGACTGGGATGCGCCGCTCCTTGCGCCGCGGGAACGCGACCTGATGTACCCGGGGGGCGGCCAGGGCTTTCTGGGGCGGAGCCCACGCGAAGAGGAGGCGTTGTTCTACGCAGGCTATGGGACCGTCACCGTGGACCTGCGGGCTGTGGCGTACTACCGGCTCGAGCGCATCGTCGAGGACCTGGCCGCCTTCTGCGCCCAACTGTTTAATCCCGAGGTCGGACCGGGGGATGCCGGCAACACAGACCGGGAGCAGGCCGTGCGTTGGGCCATGTCGAACTTCGACCCCGGCAGAGTGCTCGAAATCGCCAATCGCACCGCACGGCAAGCAGAGCCCGGGTCGTAAGCGATGTGGTGACACGCCCGGCGAGAATCCCGGGAGGCCTAGCGGCCCGACGACTCGGGCACCGTGAAACCCCGGATCGCGAGCGTTAGCTCGCGGCGCCGACGCGGCCCGAGCCTGAGATGTGCTGGTTGACGCGCGGCTGGCCGCGGTAGAAGACCGAGCCGCTGCCGCTCACGTTTACGCCCAGGTTGTTCGTCGCGTTCACCGCGGCCTTGCCCGAGCCGCTGATATGGATGTCCGTGTCGGCGGTCTCGAGACCGCTGTTCTGCACCGAGCCCGAGCCGCTGATATGAATGGACTGTCTCTCCGCGTGGCCCGCCATGGTGACGTTCCCCGAGCCGCTGATCTGCAGGCTGACCGTTTCCGCCTCGAGGCGCTCGATCTCGAGCTTGCCGCTGCCCGAAATGCCGAAGCGGCAGGACGCGCCCTGCAGGCCGGCCCCCACGATCTTACCACTCCCTGAGATGCTCGCGCCCGAGAACTGGCGCAGCTTGATGGTGTAAGTGACCTGCTTGTTGGTCATGAAGATCCATGTGAACCACCAGGTGAGCCACTCCCACCAGGCGAGGTCAAGTCCTAATACCAGGCAGTCATTGCGCACCTCGCTGCGGATGCGGGCGATGATGGCATCGTCTGCCTCGATCACGAGCCCCTCTGCGTCACCCTGAATCAGGGTCGCGTCGCCGAAGCCCTGCAGGGCAACCTCGCGAAAACCGGAAACGTCGCGCGTTTCAGTCGTGACAGCCATGGTGCCAACTCCTTAGTAAGCTGTTGCTTTCGTCTTCCAGTACGCAGAGGCTCGAAGTGGGTTGCACGGATATTCGGACGAGCACGACAAACCCGGGTTCGCGTTTCCTGGACTGATCTGAAATGGGACACTGATACAACTGATTGAACTGATCTGCTCTCCCCCTTGGGCAAGAGATCGTGATAATCAGTCAGATCACTCCAATCAGTGTCCCGTTTCAAATCAGTTCAATCTCCGAAGGATATTCCCAGGTCACGAGCGGCCAGCATGGTATCGCTGCCCAGCGGCACGGACTTCATACGCCGGGTGGCTTCGTGGAGGGGCACGTACAGGACGTCCGGGGGGTCGATGGCGACCATAATGCCCGACATGCCTTCTTCGAGGGCACGCACCGCTGCCGTGCCGAAGCGGAGCGCGATCAGCCGGTCTGCAGAGGTGGGCGAGCCGCCGCGCAGGAGGTGGCCGAGCACGACGACCCGCGCCTCACGGCCGGTCAGCGCCTGTAGCTCGGCCGCGACTTTTTCGCCGACGCCGCCCAACCGCTCGGCCCGGCCCACTTCCTTGCTCAGCACCGACGCGCTGCCGCCCACCGGCTTGGCGCCCTCGGCTATGACCACCATCGTGAACTTGCTTCCCTGCGCCTCCCGCTGGTGGATCTTCTGAGCTACCTTTGTGAGATCATAGGGGATCTCCGGGATCAGGATGGCATCGGCGGACCCTGCGACGCCACAGTGGAGCGCGATCCAGCCGGCGTAGCGGCCCATCACCTCCATGACCATGACGCGGCCGTGTGACTCGGCAGTCGAGTGCAGGCGGTCGAGCGCCTCGGTGGCGAAGGCGACTGCGGTGTCAAACCCAAACGTTACGACCGTCTTGTCCAGGTCGTTGTCGATCGTCTTTGGCACGCCGATGATGCGCAAGCCCTTGTCTGCCAGGGCTGTGGCAATGGCCATCGACCCGTCACCCCCGATCGCAATATGGGCGTCGACGTTGTGGAGGCCGAACGCCCGGACCAGTTCGTCGGTGCGATCGATCTCCGTCGTAGACCCGTCGGGCATTCGAACCGGATAATGCAGCGGGCTTCCGCGGTTGGTAGTGCCGATGATGGTTCCACCCAGGTGGGTGATGCCTCGCACGCGCTCGCGCGTCAGGCGGACCAGCCCGCCTTCAGGGTACTCCTCGGGCATAAGCAGGCCGTTGTACCCGTCGCGGATGCCGACGACCTCCCAGCCCCGGTTGATGGCGGCGAGGGTTGCCGCCCGGATGACGGCGTTGAGACCCGGCGCGTCGCCGCCGCCGGTGCTGATGGCGATCTTGTGAATGGGGGTGGGTGGGGTGGTCATGGCTTGTCTCTTTCACATGGAGAAGGGAAGGCTGCCGGCGTCAATCCAGGCGTTGTGCGCCGGCGGTCCCCGCACTTGCTTTCTTTTCCGTTCGCCTGTGCGCCGAGCACGGTTCTCGGCCTGCCGCCGGCCGTTAGTCAGCCGGTCGCTGTTACTCAGCCGCCGGCTGCTAGCCAGCCGCACGCTCTTCTGCTTGCCGCGCTTCGATGTCGGTCCGGCTCGGAATGCCCTGGCGCCCGCCGGGGCGGGTGGCCTTCAGCCCGGCGGCGGCATTGGCCGTCTCGAGGGCGTATTCAATCGTCGCGCCGCGCGCCAACTCGGCCGCGTAGGCCCCGTGGAACACGTCGCCGCAGCCGGTCGTATCGACGACGTCCACCTTGAGCGCCGGACGGTGCTGGATCCGCATGCTGCCCTGTTCGACCCACCAGTACCCGTGCCCGTCGGCCGTCACCGCGGTCAGCGCCTGGTCGCGGCGCAGCGCGGCCAGCGAGTGCAGGGCCGCTTCCGGGTCCTTCTCGCCTGTCGCTGCGGTGGCAAACACTCGTCCCACGATCAGATGGTCGACCTCGCGCAGCGACTCGGCCACGCCCGGACGCAGCTCTTCAAGGTCGGCGACGGTGGGAACGCCTGCTTGCCTGGCGAGTTGGAGGATGTGCGACGAGAGCTCGCCGATCGTATGGTCGAGGAACACGACCCGCGCCTGAGAGATCAGCTCGGGACCCACCTCGTCCGGCGTCAGCTGCTGGACGCCGTCGAACGAGTACAAGATTGTCCGCGTGCCGCCTGCCCGTTCGACCAGGATGATCGAATGGATCGGCCGTGCCGCGCCGAAGCGGATCACCGGCTCAATGTCGACGTGGGCCTTGTTGAATTCCTCCAGCGTCCACACCGACAGGTCGTCGAAGCCCAGCACGCCCGCCCACGCCGCACGTGCTCCCAGCCTGGTTGCCGTGACCAAAGCCGTGCCGGCCATCCCACCGCCGTCACGCGCCTTTCCGCGCATCGCAACCTTGTCGTCCGCCTGTGGGTAGCGGTCCAGGTACACCAGGTCGTCCACTGCGACCGCTCCGAACCCCAGCAGATCCCAGCGTTTCATGGTTTCCTCGCTCTCTCTTCACCAGGTTACGAAGAACACGCAGCTCACAAAGTCACTTGCGAGGCTTTATGGCGCTTCGGGTTTGTGGTTTTCTGTTGCTAGCTCATGCCCACCTGCGCCAGCGCCTCGGCAGGCGTGCGGCGCTCGTGGATGACGGCCTTGAATGCTTCGACGTTGGCGG
Organism: uncultured Chloroflexia bacterium; assembly: GCA_963810095.1. Classification (GTDB taxonomy): domain Bacteria; phylum Chloroflexota; class Anaerolineae; order CG2-30-64-16; family CG2-30-64-16; genus JALOOB01. Next base: position 169,192 of record CAWEMM010000007.1, read on the forward strand.
TGATGTTCGGGAAGCCCCAAACGTTCCGGCCAATCGTCGCGCCCAGAGCGCCCGCCTCGACGACTTCCCACATCGCCTGGAGGGCATCGGCCAGCGTGCTGGTCTTGGGGCCGCCAGCCGCAACCAGGGGCACGGGGCAGTCTTCGGCAATCTGGCGGTGCGCGGCCAGGTCGCCGCAATAGGGGGTCTTCACCACGTCGGCGCCCACCTCCACCGCGCAGCGGGCCGCCCACGCGATATCCTCGGGCGTATACGAAATGCTGACGCCGCCGTTCGCATCCCAGCGTCGCGGGTAGATGTGGCAGATGACGGGCAGGTCGAAACGAGCAGCGTCGCGGACTGCATCCGCCACTGCTCGGAGTGCGGCCCCTTCCGTCGCGCCGCGAATGAAGGCGGCCACCGCGTACGCATCGGCGCCGAGCCGGACCGCGTCCTCCGGCGTCGCGAAGATCTCGCGTGCCATGTCATCGTTCTTCACACCCGACCCCTGGATAATCAGCGGCGCCTGGCCGGCGTAGGGCGCCCACAGGGAGGCAGCAATACCCTTGTGCATGGTGACTGCATCCGGCCGGGCGGCCATGATGGCAGCCAACGTCGGGCGGATATGGAGGAGGCCCGGCGGCATGTCCTGGCCGTAGCCGAGGAGGTGGTCGACCGCGATGGAGCAGAAGCGGCCCGACGGATGGGAAAAGATGCGCTTCAGGCGAATGGTTTTGCCGAGATTCATTGCGTGGCTGGCTCCTAAGTTGACGCGGGCAACACAAAGACGGCGAGGCACAACGATTTACAGGCGCCACGTCCAAAACGCTGTGTCATCGTGCCTTTGTGTTGCTGGCTTTTACAGTGCGCAGTATCGCTCGATCTTCTGGCCGATCACCGCGAGGCTGTCATCCCAGAACTTCCGCCCTCGCAGGTCGATGCCAAAGCGGGCCGCGAGATCGGCCGCGCGTCCTTCGCCCGTCGAAGCCAACAGGTTGATGTAATCGTCGACGAAGGTCGGCCCCCGCTGCTGATAGATCGCGTACAAGCCCGTTCCGAAGAGCAGACCGAACGCGTACGGGAAGTTGTAGAACGACTGCTCGGCCCGGTAGTAGTGCGGCTTCCAGGTCCACATGTAGGGGTGGAGATGGGCCGGATCGATTCCGTCACCGTACGTCGCGACCTGTGCCCGGCTCATGATCTCGCAGAGGTCATCGGCCGAAAGCTCGCTCTTCTCGCGGCGCTCGAACACCTCTTTTTCGAAGAGGTAGCGCGAGTAGATGTCTACGATGACCTGGCTGTCGCCGATGAGCGAGGTCTCGAGGATCTCGAGCTGCTTCCCCGGATCGGTCGTCTCGGACAGCACCGCCTGCATGACGATGGTCTCGCACATGATCGAAGCGGTCTCGGCGAGCACCATGGGCGTGCTGGCCTGGAGGGGCGTCTTGCCTGCTGCGAAATGGCACTCGTTGTGGAACGCGTGGCCCAGTTCGTGCGCGAGGGTGGAAACCTGGTCCAGCGTGCCGTCGAAGTTGCTCAACACCCGAGACTCGCGGGGCCCCCACACCTTCATGCAGAATGCACCCCCGCGCTTGCCCGGCCGCTGCTCCGCGTCGATCCAATTCCCATCGAACGCGCGCCGCGCCAGATCGGCCAGCTTGGGCGAGAACGAGCCGAAGTTCTTGAGGATGAAGCTCCGGGCTTCGTCAAAGGCGTAGCCCTGTCCGGTTTCGCCGCTCTGGGGCGCCGGCGCCCAGAGGTCCCACCACGCCAACCGGTCCTTGCCGAGCCGCTGCGCCTTCTTTTGCCAATACTTGCGGAAGGTGGGGAAGCTATCGGCCATGGCCGCCAGCATCGCATCCAGCGTCTCGCGGTCGATCCGCGCCCGGTCCACCGGCTCGTGCAGCGCGTCCGTCCGGCCGCGGCGGCGGCTCAGCGTGTTGACCGTGCCCTTGATCCCGTTCATGCATGCGGCGAGCGGCTCGCGGGCCGATGCCAGCAGCACGAGCTCTGCCTCGTGCGCTCGACGCCGCACATCCTCGTCGGGATGCGAGTGCAGGTTGATCAGCGCAGGCAGCGGCAGCCGCTGCACCTGACCGTCCAATTCAAAGTCGGCCGTTAACTGCGAGGTGACGATGCCCTGCAGGTTGTTCCAGAGGCTGGTGCTGTTCAGCGACAACTCGGCCGCAAGGCCCTCCAACTCCTCGGCCATCAGGTAGCGGCTCTGCTCGGCCATCTCCCGGAGTGCGAAGGCGTGCGCGGCCAGGTTCTCACGGCGGCCAAGGACAGTCTCCAGCCGGGGACCCAGGCTGCCCACCCACGCCTCGAACCGCGTGTTCAACTGCCGCAGCCGGACCGCAACCTGCTTGTGCTCGGATTCGAGACGCCGTGCGAGCATGTCGAGCGAGTCCGTACTGACAAAGGAAGAGATATAGGGCACGATCGTCGCATTCAAGACGCCGAGGTTGTTGAACCGCACCACGAGATCGTCGAGCAGCGCCGCGAGCGCTTCCGGGTCTGCGTCCGCAGTGGAAGCAGACGGCACGACGCGCTCGTCAAAGACGCGCTCAAGCTCGTCCACCGCCCGCTCGAACTGCTGGGTCGCGACTGCGAATTCGGGCGAGTTCAGCCCGGGGAAAACGTTGGAAAGGTCCCACCGAGGGGGTGTAATCATCGTCGACTGGCTCCCGCTGAGTTTCGCTGGTCGCTGGACACCGGGGTCCGCAAGCCTGCGAAAGTCTATGCCCCGCTGCGTGATAAGTCAAGCCAACGCGGCGGGCGGACGCACTTTCCCTGGTGGCATGCGCTCCGGATCAGCCCCATTCGCGCGCTAGGCGGCTGCGGTGGCCGCTTCTACCACGAGCTCCCGGAGCGCAGCGGCGTCGACGTCGCTGAGGCGCTTCACATACAGGCATCCCTTGCCGGCCTTATACTTGCCGACCGCGCCAACGCGCCGGCGTGCATTTCGACGCAGTTGCCGAGATACAGGGTCAAAGCATCCTTACGGGAGGCGAACCCCACCTTCATCCACTCGCCGCTCCGACCCGACGCGTAGTGGTAAGTGTATCTGCCGAAGCCTACGATGCTTTCGCCCCACATCACGGGTGGTTCACCCGTCACGTCTTGCATTAATTCGGCTACGGCCTGGCAGTCCTGCCGGCGCTGGGGGTCGGGAATTGCCGCGATATGGTCCCAGGCGCTTGCCGCTGTCGGTTGGGTTTTGGGTTCGGCCATGCTGATCTCCTCAGGAAAACGACGCAACTGTCTCGGCGAGATCGCGGTGCATCTCGAGCAGCAGGTCCAGTCCGCTCAATTCCAGCACCTTCACGACCTCCGGATTTGGATTCAGCAGCTTCAGATAGCGCGCCTTGCTGCCGGTTCGCAACACCCGCCGGGCGTCCTCGTCCGTTAGCCCGTTTGCCTGGTAGAGTGCGACGAGCGTCTTGTTGATCGACCGGATGCCGAAGCTGCCCACGAAGGGAACCTCGGTCAGGTCCAGGATGAGGTCGCGGGTACCGTTCGCAATCGCTAGCGCCACCGCAGACTCGAACTGACCGGCCGTATCCGCCGTCATCTCGCCTTTCACGTGTAACACCGTGACCGGAACGCTAGCCCGTTCCTGGCTCACCTTGATCTCCATGCTGCCTCCTATTCCCGCGCCGTGCTACGAGGGGCGCACGGGTATCATACGAAAAGGTTTGCGCTCATGTCAGGCGCGAGGACTACAAACAAGGGACGCGGAGTTCGAGGCCGCGCATCGTGTGCGACTCTACAGCCCCGGCAGCCCGTCTTTACTATACTGATCGCAACTTGTTTTGCGCTAGTGCGACGAATCAAGCCGCGCCGGTGCAGGTTTCGGGCCGAGCGAGTATCGAGGTGTCATGACTGAGCCAGCCAGGAGTCCTTTGCCTGAAGACGAGGTGGAGTTGCGTGGGGACGAGGAGCCACAGGTGGCGCCGGCCGCCGGGGGCTGCGGCCGGGCAGGCTGCGGGTTCGTGCTGGGCGTGTTGGGGAGCGCTCTGGTAACCGTCCTCATCATCGCAACCCTGCTCACCCGCGGACACCCGATTACATTTGCGAGCCGGCTGATTTCTCGGCCAACTGCCACACCGTCTCCTACGGCCCCTGGTGGCGCAGGGACGGGTGGGGTCCGGTCGGTGGCGTCCGCCACGCCACCCGCGGCCACCCGCGCGCCCGCGGCCACCCCGACCTTCATTCCCGTGCCCACGGCCGTGCCGACCCGCACGCCGACACCGACGCCCATCGCCTACGCCCACGCCAATCATCGCCCTGCGCCAGGTGAACGAGCTGGGCCGGTACGAGTCCATGCAATTCGTGATCCAGACGGTGGTGGACCTGTCGCGCGAACCGAGCAACTTCTGGGAACGCATCTGCGGATCGGATCAGCTGCTGCTGGTGGCCGGGGGCGAGGTCATCGCGGGGTTCGACCTGGGCAAGGTGGGACCGGGCGACTTGCAGATCACGGGCCGCAGGCTCAGGCTGACTTTGCCGCCGCCCGAGGTGTTCAGCTACTTTGTCCGAGAGGACCAGACGTACGTTTATCTGCGCAACACGGGCCTGCTGTGCAAGCCTGACCCGGGCCTGGAGACCCAGGCGCGGCGCCAGGCAGAGCAGCGGCTGCTGGACTACGCGATGCAGCAGGACATCCTCGTTCGGGCGCAGAAAGCTGGTTTGACGCAGTTGGAGGCTTTCTTCAGGGACCTGGGGTTCGAGCAGGTGGAGCTGACGGTCAAGCCGGGCAGCGCCGGCGCCGACGGCTAATGACGATTTGGCGGGGGCACTCTGCCCCGCCGCCCGGCCGCCGCCGCTCCCGCTTCGGGGGCGTCGCCCCCGAAACCCCCAAAGGCAATGCTCCCGGAGGGTCGGCTGCCTCTTGACTGGCAGGCGCCCGGCAGTGCCGGGCAGCGGCCGTGCTCGCTTCTCACACAACAGCGGTTACGAGCACGCATGGTTCTAATCGCCCCTGCCTCGTCCCCCGCACAGTGACTTATCCGGGCGAACGCGTACCCGCAGCGTGGCCTTTGGGGTTCCAAGGGGCGTAGCCCCTGGTCGGGGGCGGCGGGGGCAAGAGTGCCCCCGCCAAAAAGTCATTGAAACCCGCCCCAGCTAACTCTCGGATGGATACTCAGGTGCAGCGAGCCGAGCTGCTTACAGGTCGAGCGTCAACCCAACGGGGCAATGATCCGACCCTTTGACGTCGGGCAGGATGAACGCGTCGACGACCAGTGGCGCCAGGTCGGCCGTCACGAAGAAGTAGTCCAGCCGCCAGCCGATATTCCGCTCGCGCGCCTGGCCCCACTGCAGCCACCAGGTGTACGCGCCGGCCGTCTCGGGGTAGAGGTGGCGGAAGGTGTCGACATAACCGGCCTCGGTCCAGCGGTCGAGCCAGGCACGCTCTTCGGGCAGAAAGCCCGTGCTTTTCAGGTTCTGCTTAGGCCGGGCCAGGTCGATCTCCCGGTGCGAAGTGTTCACGTCGCCACATACGACGAGCGAGCGGGACTGCTGCCGCAAGTCGTCGCAGAACTTCAGAAAGGCGTCGTAGAACGCCAGCTTGTAGGGCACCCGTTCCTGATCGCGCCCGCCGTTGGGAAAGTAGCAGTTGACGAGGACGAAGCGGCCGAAGTCGGCCACGAGCGTGCGGCCTTCGTCATCGAACTCCGCGCTGCCAATGCCCGGGCTGACCGTGAGCGGTTGGGCCTTGCTCAGAATCGCGGTCCCCGAATGGCCTTTCTTGCGCGTCGAGTGTGTCCAGTAGCCGAAATAGCCGGGCGGTTTGGCGAGGTCGGGCGGCAGCTGGCCTTCTTCTGCCCGTGTCTCCTGCAGGCACAGGATATCGGGGGCAGCGGTCGCAAGCCAGGGCAGGAAGCCGGCCCGGTGGATGGCGCGCGCGCCGTTGACGTTCCAGGAAAGCAGGGTCAGGGTCATGGCGCCTGGAGTATAATGGGTTCTCAAACAGGACACAAGGAGCGGCTCATGGCACAAGTCAGCGCGGGAATCCTTCTTTACCGGCTGAACGGGACTTGTCCCGAGGTCTTTCTGATCCACATGGGCGGGCCGTTCTGGGCGCGCAGGGACGCGGGCGCATGGTCGATCCCAAAGGGCCTGGTGGACGAAGGCGAGGAGTTGCTGGCGGCAGCGCTGCGCGAGTTCCGGGAGGAAACGGGGCAGCTGCTGGCCCCTGCCGAGCCCCCACACCCGCTGTCGCCCATCCGCCAGTCCGGCGGCAAGGTTGTACACGCGTGGGCGGTGAAGGGCAATGCAGACCCCGAGCACATTGTGAGCAACACCTTCCAGGTCGAGTCGCCCCGGGGGTCAGGGCGGTGGCGCAGTTACCCCGAAGCAGACCGCGCGGCGTGGCTCGGCCTCGCGGAAGCGCATGACAAGATCGTAACAGGACAGCGCGGCCTGCTCGACGAACTGGCAGCCCTCCTCGGGTGCTAGCGTCCGCTTCTGCTCCTCCAGGATGGCGAAGTCCCCGCATCACCACCGTCGTTCCTCGAACCCGCTCTGGTGACCGGCAGTCATAGTGTCACGAATTGTTTGTATATTCCAGATTTGTAGCAATAAGCATGACGCGTTGCGTCATTTTTGCGATACAGCAAATTACGTATTGTTCGCTCCAACGCCTTGTGCTATAGTGCACACAGTGCGTCCGGTTCACGTACGACACTGTATCCCTTATCCGATCTTCCCGGCACCCGGTTTTAGCAGGCTGGAGGTTCACCAGGCACAACAATTGAGGGCAGCCCTTCCCCCTGGGGTTGTCTGCCTAAGGAGCGACAACGATGCGCGGGCAGAGAGGCGGCAGCAACGCTCTCGATCGGAGCGGTGGCCGGGGGAGCAGGCTCCCTGTGGCCATTGTCGGAGTAGGCGCGATCCTTCCTGATGCGCCATGTGCGCCGGCATACTGGCAGAATATCCGCAGCCGGCGGTACAGCATCACCGAGGTCCCCAGTGACCGGTGGCGGATCGAGGACTATTACGATCCCGATCCGAGTGTCCGGGATAAGACCTACAGCAAAATCGGCGCCTGGGTGCGCGGCTTTACATTCGACTGGAAGGGCTTTCGGATCCCGCCGAAAGTCGCTGCTGCCATGGATGAAGGGCAGCAGTGGGCGGTGACCATTGCCGCCGAGGCCCTTGCCGATTACGGGTATCCGGCTCGTTCGCTCGATACGGAGCGCACGGGAGTCATTCTCGGCGCCGCAATGGGTGGCGAGCTTCATTACATCACCGGCCTGCGGGTTTTCTTCCCCGAGTACGCCAACGCGCTGGCCGCGGTGGATGAGTTCCGGTCGCTGGGCCACGAACAGCGGGCCGCGCTCGTCCAAGGGCTGCGCGGCTGAGGTCGACCGCCGGATCCCCGGCATCAGCGAGGACAGCATGCCCGGCGAGCTGGCGAACGTCATCGCCGGCCGGGTTGCCAACGTTTTCAATTTCCGCGGCCCCAATTTCATTGCCGACGCGGCGTGTGCATCGTCATTCGCCGCGCTCGAATCCGCGTGTGATCTCCTGGCCCACGGCAAAGCCGACGCCGTCCTGTGCGGCGGCGTCGACCGCAACATGGGCCCCTCAACCTTCGTCAAGTTCTGCAAGATCGGCGCACTCAGCGCAACCGGCACCCGGCCTTTTGGAGAGGGTGCGGACGGTTTCGTCATGGGTGAGGGCGCGGCCGCGTTCCTGCTGCGCCGCCTGGACGACGCGATAGCCGACGGCGACAAGATCTACGCGGTCATCCGTGGCATCGGCGCGGCCAGCGACGGTAAGGGCAAGGGCATCACCGCGCCCAACCCACAGGGCCAAATCCTCGCGGTGCGCCGGGGCTGGGAAGACGCCGGGCTGGATCCGGCGACGTGTACGCTCGTCGAGGCCCACGGCACGAGCACGAAGGTGGGCGACGTCGTCGAGGTGAACAGCCTGAGCGAAGTCTTTGCCACGGCGCGGCGGGGCAGCATCGGGCTGGGCTCGGCCAAAAGCAACGTCGGCCATCTGAAAGCCGGCGCGGGCGCGGCGGGACTGCTGAAGGCGGTTTATGCCCTGCATCACAAGGAACTGCCGCCGACGCTCAACGCCGAGCGGCCGAACCCGGCCATCGATTTCTCCTGCACGCCGTTCCGCCTGGTCCACGAGCCGGCTGCGTGGGAGCCGGATGGTGGGCTGCCGCGGCGCTGCGGCGTCAGCGCGTACGGCTTTGGCGGCACGAACTTCCACGTGGTGTTGGAGGAGTACCGGGCCGGGCGAACTCGAGCAGGCGTCGCGCAGGTGAGCAGCGAGCGTCCGGCGGAGGCCGGCAGGTAGTTTTGCCGGGCGAAGTCGAAGGAGCGGAACTGCTCACGGACCTCTTCGCATCCTTCGGCGCGCACCGCGAAACAGCGGGCGGGAAACGTCAGCGAAGCTGACGCCCGCTCAGATGCTGGCCGCTGCCACTCCGCGGCGTGCTGGCGCTTGGCGCGGATGACGCCCGCAGGGCTTACGGGGCAGTTGGACGAAGTCGCCGGCAAGGTGGCCGGCGGCTGGCTTCCGCCGCCGGCCGCGCCCGCCGCGGTCGTGCTGTCTGCAGCCGAGCGCCTGGTGGTCGACTTCAGCACGCCAGAGGAACTGATCGAACGGATCAAGGCCGCCCGACAGGCGCTGCAGAGCGAGCAGCCCGCGGCCTGGCGGGCGCTGGCAAACCGCGGCATCTTCCGCGGCCGGGGCGAACCGGCGGGGAAGGTGGCCTTCCTCTTCCCCGGCCAGGGCAGCCAGTACGCCAACATGGGCCGCACGTTCGCAGACCTGCCGCCGTTCGCCGCGACCTTCGCCGAAGCGGACGCAGTGCTGACGCCCATACTCGGGAGGCCGCTTACCAGCTACATCTTCAGCGACCCTGACGATGCGGCCGCGCTGCGGGCGGCCGAAGAAGCGCTGCGCCAGACCGCCATCACGCAGCCAGCCGTCCTGACTCTCGACGTCGCGCTCTGCCGCCTGCTGGCCGCGTACGGTTTCGCGCCGGACATGGTGATGGGCCACTCCCTGGGCGAGTATGCCGCGCTGGTCGTCGCGGGCGTGCTGCCCTTTGCCGATGCGCTCGAGGCTGCGGCGGCCAGGGGCGCAGAGATGACGCGGGTGAGCATGGAAGACAACGGCTGGATGGCCGCGGTGATGGCGCCCCTCGACGTGGTGCAGGACATTCTCGAAGGTGTCGAGGGATATGTCGTGCCGGCAAACATCAACAGCCTGGGCCAATGCGTGATCGGCGGCGCAAGCCGGCCGGTCGAGGACGCGATTGCGGCGTTCAAGGCCAAGGGCTTCGAGGCGCAGCGCCTCCCCGTGAGCCACGCATTCCACACCGCGATCGTCGCCCCGGCCAGCAAGCCCTTGCGCCAGGTCCTCGACCGTCTACACGTGGGGCCCCCGGCGCTGCCGGTCATTTCGAACGTCACAGGTGACTTCCATCCCCACGACGTAAAGGGCATTAAGGACTTGCTCGAGCAGCAGATCGCCTCGCCGGTCCAGTGGGTGTTGGGGCTGGATGCGCTGTACAGGCACGGGTGCCGCACCTACGTCGAGGTCGGACCCAAGCGTGCGCTCAAGGGCTTCGTGGACGAGGTGCTGGGGACGCGCGAAGGCGTGAGCAGTGTGTTGACCTGTCACCCGAAGACGGGCGAAGCGGCCACCTTCAACCAAGCGCTGTGCAGCCTGTGGGCAGGAGGGTACGGGCTTGGATCGGATGAGCTTACTGGAACGATCAGGAACGGCAGCACGGTCCATCATTGGCGAAGCGGACGAAGAAACGGAAACACGCGTGAGGAGGATGGCGGCATGGTGGGCAGCAATGGATTGAATGGCCATCGGGATGTGCTATCGCGGGGCGGCAACGGAAGCTCCGCTGCAGTGGGTTCGCGCATTGCCACGGATGGGGTCGACGTGTTGGCGCAGGCGCTCGCCCTCGCGCTGGAGCGCATGAGTTCGGCGCCCGTTCAGGCCCCCGGCGCCCTCGCGGAACATGCGGCGCAAGCGCAGCCGGCGCCGGCTGCGCTTGCGCCGCACGCCGCGTTCCCCGCGCCCGCCCCGTGGGACCGGACGACCACACCCGCCGGCTCCGTCGTCATCAGCGGCACCGGCCTGGGCCTGCCCGGCACGGCCAAGCGCATCATGGACCCCGACAACGCGCTCCGCGTGCTGCGGGGCGAGCAGTTCATCGACCTCGTGCCCGAGCCCTTCCGCCGCGAGATGCTCGCCAAGCGGGTCACCCGGCTCGTCAAGTCTGCCGACGGCGGGGGCAGCTTCCAGGTGATCGCCGATCCCGACGAAGTGATCCGGCTCGCGGGCCGCGGCGGTCCGTTCGACCTGGCCGACGAATACGGCGTGCCACAGAAGCTAGTCGAGAGCCTCGACATCACGTCGCAGCTCGCCATGGCCGCCGGCCTCGACGCCCTGCGCGAGGCCGGCATTCCCCTGGTGCAGACGTGGCGGTCCACTTCGACCGGTAAACATCTGCCCGACCGGTGGCTGATCCCCGCCGCGATGCGCGATGAGACCGGCGTCATCTTCGCCAGCGTGTTCCCCGGCGGCGCGGCCCTTGCGGGGGAGCTTGAACGGTATTACCAGTGGGAGAAGCGACTGGATGCGGTCGAGGAGCTGGAGGACTTGCGCCGGTACGTCCGCGACTTCGATGCACAGGCCGAGATCTGCCGGCGCATCGCGCAAGCTGCGCGACGAGATCTCCGCGCAGCCGTACGAGTTCGACCGCCGCTTTATCTTCCGCATTCTCTCCATGGGCCACAGCCAGTTCGCCGAGTACATCGGCGCCCGCGGGCCCAACACCCAGGTTAATGCCGCCTGTGCGACGACCACTCAGGCCATCGCGCTGGCCGAGGACTGGATCCGTTCGGGTCGCTGCCGCCGGGTGCTTGTCATCGCGGGCGACGACGTCACCGGCGACTCGCTGATGGAATGGGTGGGTGCGGGCTTCCTCGCATTGGGCGCCGCGGCCACCGACGACCGGGTAAGCGAAGCCGCGCTGCCCTTCGACCGTCGCCGCCACGGCACGATTCTGGGCATGGGCGCGTGCGCGCTGGTGGTAGAGAGCGAAGACGCCCTGCGCGAGCGCGGGATGCGCGGCATCGTCGAGTTACTGTCGACCGAGGCCGCGAACAGCGCATATCACGGGTCGCGGTTGGACGTGGACCACATCGGCGACGTCATGGAAGGGCTGGTCTCGACGGCGGAAAAGCGGTTCGGCGTCAACCGCTATGCGATCGCGCCCTACACCGTTTTTGTCTCCCACGAGACTTACACGCCGGCCCGAGGCGGCAGTGCAGCGGCCGAGGTCGTCGCGCTGCGCAAGACTTTCGGCGAGGCGGCCCGGCACATCGTCGTCTCGAACACCAAGGGTTTCACCGGCCATGCGATGGGCGTGGGGGTGGAAGATGTATTGGCCGTCAAGATGCTCGAATATGGCATCGTGCCCCCCGTCCCCAATTTCCAGGAGGTGGATCCCGATCTTGGCGTGCTGAACCTCAGCCGTGGAGGCAATTACCCGATTGCCTATGCGCTTCACCTGGCCGCCGGCTTCGGTTCGCAGGTCTCGATGACGCTGCTGCGCCGGGTGCCGGGCGGCCCCGACCGCGTTGAAGACCGCCTGCGCTACCAGCACTGGTTGGACGCGGTGAGCGGCTACGACCGGGCACAACTCGAAACCGTGCAGCGGGTGCTGCGCGTGCAGTCGGAGGACGGCCCGGGCCGCAGCCCGCAACCGTCGCAGTGGCGTCGTGGGCAGGGCCCTTGCGAACGGGCCGCAGCCCCCGGCGAAGGCATCCCCGGCGCAGTTCGTCCCGCGCCGCTGTGGAAAGTGGCCGACAAGCTGGGTGGCGAGGCGGGGAAGACGGTCACCACCGGGCGCGTGGAACACGAAGGCACTAAAGTGGCGGTGCGCGACGAGGCGAAGGAGATGGCACGCGAACACACGCAGGCGGTGGAGGTCACGGAGCGCGAAGGGGTGGCGAAGCGCAGCTTCGTCGACCCCACCGGTGCCTCTTCCCGAGCCCTCTACGCCAGCGGTGTCCTCGGTGGCAGAACAAGACGCGGTCACGGCCAAGGTGCTGGAGATCGTGGCGGGCAAGACCGGTTATCCGCAGGACATGCTCGACCTCGACCTGGACCTGGAGGCCGACCTGGGCATCGACACGGTAAAGCAGGCCGAGACCTTTGCCGCCATTCGCCAGGCGTATGATATCCCGCCCCAGCAGGGGTTAAGCCTGCGCGATTACCCGACCCTCAAGTCGGTCGCCGGCTTCGTGCACAAGCTGCGGCCCGATTTGGCCACCGAGCGCACAGAGACTGCGACGAGAGGCGTCGAGCATTCTGCGCCCGCAGCAGTTGCTTCTCCTGCCCCTGCCGCCGCGCCGGTGTCCTCGTCAGTCGTCTCCGGGCCCTCGGTGTCCTCTGTGGGAATGGAGGACCCCGTCACGGCCAAGGTGCTGGAGATCGTGGCGGGCAAGACGGGCTATCCCCAGGACATGCTCGACCTGGACCTGGACCTGGAGGCCGACCTGGGCATCGACACGGTGAAGCAGGCCGAGACGTTCGCCGCCATCCGCCAGGCGTATGATATCCCGCCCCAGCAGGGCCTGAGCCTGCGCGATTATCCAACCCTCAAGTCGGTTGTCGGCTTCGTGCACAAGCTGCGGCCGGACTTGGCCGAGGGGACTCCCGAAACGGAGGCCGCGCGCCCTTTTGAGGTGGCCGGGCCCGGCGAGGGGCCGCCCACAGCCCGGCCCGCGCTCCACACTATCGGAACGCTCGAGGATGCCGACCGCATCGCCCGCCGCGTTCCTCGGGCTGCCCTGCGTCCGGCGCTCGAGCTCTGCAAGCCGACCGGCGTGGTCCTCGAGCAAGGCAGCCGAGTGGTGGTCATGCTGGACGAAGGGTGTGTGGGCACGGAGCTGGCCCACCGTCTGGCCGAGGCGCGCGTCGAGCCACTGCTGCTGGAGCCCGGCATCGATACTGCGTCCTTAACCGAGCGGCTGCGCGAGTGGCAGGCACAAGGTTCGATCCAGGGCGTTTACTGGCTGCCCGCGCTCGACGTCGAGCCGTCGCTCGACAGCATGGACCTCTCGGCATGGCGCGAGCTGAACCGCCGCCGCGTCAAGAACCTCTATGCAGCCATGCGCGCGCTGTACGACGGGGTGGCTCGGCAAGGCACCTTCCTACTGAGCGCAACTCGCCTGGGCGGCCTGCACGGGTACGGCGAGGACGGGGCAACTGCGCCGCTCGGCGGTGCGGTCACCGGGTTCACAAAGGCCTACACGGCCGAACAGGGGCTGGCCGCGGCCGGCACCGGTGGAAGCGGTCCGCTGGTCAAGGCGGTCGACGTCGCCGCGGGCGTACCTGATGCCCAGGTGGCGCGCTGGCTCATTGGCGAGACCCTGGTCGATCCGGGGATCGTCGAGGTCGGCTACCGTGACGGCCTGCGCTTCACAGTCAACCTGGAGGAGGAGCCGGCGCGCGATGGAGGCGCAGGGCTTAGTGCTCGGTCCCGAGACAGTCGTGCTGGTCACGGGCGCGGCAGGCGGGATCACGAGCGCGATCGTGGCGGATCTCGCCGCGGCAAGCGGCGGAAGCTTCTACCTGCTCGACCTCGCGCCGCTGCCTGCGCAGGACGACGAACATGTGCGACTGTTCTGCGCGGGCCGTGAGGCGCTCAAGCAGGCGCTGATCGAGGCTGCCCGCAGGGCCGGCGGCAAACCAAAGCCTGCCGAAATCGACCGCCAGATCGCGGCCGTGGAGCGCCAGGCGGCCGCGCTGGCGGCGGTGCAAGCCGTCGAGGCCGCGGGCGGAAAGGCCCACTACCGCAGCCTCGACTTCCGCGATCTCGCCGCGGTGGAGGCCGTCATCGACGAGGTGCGCGCCGCGCACGGCCGCATCGACCTGCTGGTCCACGCCGCGGGCCTGTTGATCGATAAAACGCTGCCCGACAAGCAGCCCGAGCAGTTCGACCTGGTTTTCGACGTGAAGGCCGACGGCTTTTTCAACCTGTTGAAGGCAAGCCAGGCCCTTCCCATCGGCGCGACCGTCGCATTCAGCTCGGTTGCAGGGCGCTTCGGCAATAACGGGCAGGCGGACTACTCCGCCGCCAATGACCTGCTCTGCAAACTGACCCACAACCTGTCACACTGGCGGCCGGCAACGCGGGGCATCGCGATCGACTGGACGGCATGGGGCGGCATCGGCATGGCGGCCCGCGGCTCGGTGCCGCAAATCATGGAGGCACTCGGCGTCGACATGCTCCCACCCGAGGCAGGCGTGCCAACCGTCCGCCGCGAGCTGACCTACGGGGCCGCCCGTGGGCGAGGTGCTCATCGCGGGGCGGCTGGGCGCCTGGCTTGAGGAGCGCGATGCCAGCGGCGGCCTGGACCCGAACAGGGTGGATGCCGCGCTCGGCGCTCAGGCGCGACTGATGGCGGGCCGGCTGGTGGGGACACCCTCCCACGGTGGGGTCGACATCGAGACCACACTCGACCCCCGGGCACAAGCGTTCCTGTACGACCATGCGCCCGACCCCGACACGCCCTGGCTGCCCGGCGTGATGGCCATCGAGGCGCTGGCCGAGTCGGCGCAGCTGCTCGCGCCTGACCACCAGGTGGCGGCGGTCGAGGACGTCCGGATGCTTGGGGCCTTCAAGTTCTTCCGCATGGAGCCGCGCACGCTCCATGTCGCGGGAACGGTGAGGCCGGTGGGCGACGAACTCCATGGGTCCATGGTCCTGCGCTCCGTCACGCAGCCCCTTAGGCCCGAGATGCCGGCGCAGGTGAAGGAGCACTTCGTCGGAAAGGTCCGGCTCGCCAGGTCGGTCCGCGAGCCCGTTCGCATCTCGCCCGAGGCCGTCGTGCTCCCGGAGTCAGCGCTGACAATCCGGGCGGCCAGCATCTATCCGCCCTTCTTTCACGGTCCGGCGTACCGTGTAGTCGACGGGGCCACGGTTGCAGGCGGCCGGGTCGTTGCCCGCATGACCGCGGGCTTACCGCCCCAGTCAGCGCCGGCCGGTGCGGCAACGCTCATGGCGCCCCGCCTGGTGGAACTTTGCTTCCAGGCCGCCGCGCTCTGGAGTCTGCAGACGGCGGGTGCGATGGCCTTCCCTGCAAGCCTCGCCAGCCTGGTCGTCTATCGCCAGGAGCCTCAGGAACCCGCTGACCGGCTCTGGTGCACGCTGGAGACGGGTGACGGATCGACTTTTGAGGGCCAGGTGGTGGACGAAGAGGGCAACGTGTACGTGGCGTTGAAGGGGTACCGAACGATCGCCAGGCCGGGCTGACCGCCTACCGGCGACCCGGCCAACCCGCAAAGGGGTGGCGCTAGAGATCGAAAACCGAGGCCACTTCGAGCCCTTCTGGCAGAGTGGCCTCAGTTGGGATCCGTATACCGGACCGAGATGCGCGTGCCTGATTCCGGTGCGCTCTCGATTGACAGGGTTGCGCCCACTCGCTCCGCCCGTTCCCGCATCGAGCGGAGGCCCAGGTGCCCCGGATACGAGCCGTTGGGATCGAACCCTTTCCCGTTGTCGGTCACTTCCAGGTCGGCCCGGCCGTCACCCTGGCTGAGTTTGACCTCCATGCGGGTCGGCTTCGCGTGTTTGAGCGCGTTATTGATGGCCTCCTGCGCAATGCGGTAGAAGGTCTCCTTAACCGGCAAAGGCAGCTCGGGCTCATCGCACAGCGCCACGTCGAGCTGGAACTGGCCGCGCTGCTGCAGCGCGGTGGTCTGCAACTCCAGCGCCTTGACCAATCCGTCCGTCTCCAACTGGTCGGGCCGCAGCTCGAAGATCAGGGCCCGCATCTCGGCCTGGGCCGTCCTCGCCAGCTGGGCGGCGGCCTCGACGCGGACACGCGCAACGTCCGGTTTCTTCTCCCAGTTATTCAGCGCACCATGCGTCGCCATCACCACGCCAAACAGCGCTTGTGACACAGAGTCGTGCAGATCGCGGGCGAGCCGCTGGCGCTCCTCCAGCACGGCAAACTCCTGGGCCTGTTGGTAAAGACGGGCATTTTCGATGGCGATTGCCGCCTGGTTCGCGATCGCGGTTGCGAGGCGAGCGTGGTCCGCGGTGAAGCGGCCCGGCTCGTTGTGCGTAAGCCGCAGGATGCCGATCGGTCGGTTCTTGACCATGATCGGCACGGCCAGATAGGAGCGCGCCTTGCCGGCCAGCCGCCGCTGATCGACTGCCTGGGGCGCGTGCCACGCCCGAGCGAGGGGTGTGTTCTCATCCAGGTCCGTGATATAGACAGGCTTGCGATCGCGCACGGACTGCCAGAGGCCTGACGTTTTGCGCAGCGACATGCGGGTGGCCATGGCGTCGGCGCGCGGCAGCGGGCCGACATACTCCTGCACCACCAGGTCGTCGCCCTCGATCAGGTAGATCGTGACCCCATCCGAATCGATCACGCCGTGCAGTTCCTGAACGAGCCGCGCCAGGACCTGTGGCAGATCAAGCGTCGAGACGAGCGTCTGGCTGACGGCCAGGAGGCTGGCGAGTTCGTCACGGGTGTGGCGCAACACCCGCTCGTCCGCAATCCGATCGCTGACGTCGGTGAACGACACGACGGCCGCGATGATCTCGCGATTGCGATCGTAGATGGGTGCAGAGCTGACGGACATGACGCCCCAGGTGTCGTCGCCGCGCAGGAAGTCTATCTCTTGCCCATGCACCACTTCGCCCTTGGCCAGGGACCGAGCAAGCGGCCATTCTTCGGGCAGGTAGGGCCGGCCGTCGGCGTGGAAGCCCTGGTACGCCCGGTAGGCCGCGGTTTCGGGCGATGGAATGAACGGGTGGCGCCAGATTTCCTCCGCCCGACGGTTACTCAGGACCAGCCGGCCGGTGGGCGCCTCGGCCAGGATGACGCCGATGGGCATATTCTCGATGAGCGCGGCGAGGCGCGCGCGTTCCACGTCCAGCGCATGGCCGATGCTGCTCAGTTCGCTCGCTTGCGCCTGGAGCTCGACTGCCTGCGCCTCGGCCCGGTGGAGCAACTGCTCGAGCTCGCGCCGGTTTAGCACCTGCTCCGTGACCTCGATGGCCACAAGCATCAGGTCGCGGTCAGCCTCGGGTGCGCCGCGTCACCGAGGCAGCGCCGTAGTAGAAGGGCAGCACCGAATAGCGCCAGTAGGTCGTGCCGCGGGCAAAGCCTTCGTGGCGATACTCGGTGTCCAGGTGCGGCTCGCCGGTCTCCACAATGCGGTGAAACAGGTCGAGGAGACCCTGCTCTTGCGCGCGGGGGACGAATTCATCGAAAGCCAGCCCGGCAATGCCCTCGCTCCGGAACGGCTCGTCCAGGAACTGCTGGTAGGCGGCGTTTGCATACTTCACGCGGAGGTCGCGGCCCGACAGGACGCAGATGCCCGCCGGGGCAGATGACAGGAGGGCGTCATAGAACTCGCGCTGGCGCTGCATCTCGGCGGCCAGGAGCTTGCGCTCCGTGATGTCGTGGAAATAGACGTCGATGACGTTGCCGCGCGGAAATGCGTGCACTTCGTGCCAGCGCTGCGTGATGGCCGATAGACCCTCGAAATGCACGGGGCGCTCCTCGGCAAAAGCGCGGGCGTAATTGTCATAAAACAACGTCTTCTTCGCGGCCGGAAACTCCTCCCACATGTCCTTTCCCAGGAGCTCGGCCTGGGACCGGCCGAAGAGTGCAGCGGCGACCGGGTTGATCTCCAGAATCCGCCAGTCGCGCGACAGCGAAATATAGGCTTCGAGGAGGCTGTTCAGTACGGCAGAGACTCGCCGGCCTGCCTGCTCGGCACGCTCCTGTGCGGCGCGCATCTCCGTCACATCGGAGAAGGTGACGACGACGCCGGTGACCGCCCCTTCGGGACCGCGCATCGGCGCGGCGCTCACTGTCGCCCAGGACGGCCGCCGCGTTTCGGGGTGCTCGAAGGTGAGGAGCATGCCGCGTACGGTTTCGCCGCGCAGCGCGCGGGGCATCGGCAATTCCGCCGCGTTTTCGACGGTCACGCCGTCGCTCCACTGGAAGTGCAGGGCCTGAATCCGCCGTTCGAGGTCAGGCTCGTAGTGTTCCGGTGAATAGCCGAGCAGGCGTTGCGCGACCGGGTTCATGCGCAGGATCCGGCCCTGTGCGTCAAACAGCATCAGGCCGTCGGAGGTCGCACCGAAAATAGCCTCGAGTTCGGCCGTGCGTTTCGCTGCCAAACGCTCGAGCTCGAGTGGCGAGAGGTCTGCGGTATCAGTCATTTTGGACGAGATGTCTCTAGGCTGGCTTGGATTGTGCACATATCATACCACATCGAGATGCACGGAGTCACTTTATGATCCATGCGAGATAGATCAACGCCAGTCAAAACAAATAGATACGGGGAGGGACGTCGCGCAGGGACATGAAAGGCGCCGGGAATGGACTCCAAGGGGAATCCACTCCCGGCGCCTTCTGATCACCGGCGTTTCGAGACTAGCGCACGCTCACCGCGGAGGTGGCGCTGCCGCCCAGGCTGCTGCGCACCGTCACGTTCTGCGGGGCGGCCGGCAGCGGGAACGTGCCGCTGTACGTTGTGCCCTTAAGGGTCAGCGTGCCAATCAGCGCACCGGTTGCCGTGTCATACACCTTCAGAACGGCGTTGGACCCGGATGAGGTGGCGTCGACCAGCAGCGTGCCCTGCGACGTGCGATACAAGGCCCGCGTGATGCGGACGGTATCGCCGGCCGGCGCGCCGGTCGCTGTGCGGGTGGGCGATGGTGTCGCAGTCGGTGCGAGCGTCGGCGTGCGCGTCGGCGTGGCTGTGGCGGCAATCTGCGTCGGCGTCGGCGTACGCGTCGGCGTGAACGTCGGCGTCGCGGTGGCGCTCGCCTGCGTCGGAGTCGGCGTGAACGTCGGCGTCGCAGTGGCGCTTACCTGCGTTGGAGTCGGCGTGAACGTGGGCGTCGCAGTGGCACTCGCCTGCGTGGGCGTCGGCGTGAACGTGGGTGTTGCGGTTCCCGCCGACCCGAGGCTGAACGCCTCGTTGACGTCGGTGAACGCGGAACCGCCCGTGGGGCCGCCGCCCGCCACGTACACGACGCCGTTCACGGTTGCGGCCGAGGCGCCATGGCGCGGGGTCAGCATCGGCTGGAGCGTCCGCCACGTATTGGTGAGCGGGTCGTACTCTTCGTTTTGGCTGAAGGTTCCGCCCGAGGGCGTGCGCTCGCCGCCGATGAGCTGCGCCCGACCGTTGAGGTAGCCGGTCACCATCGTGCGCCGGCCCGTTGGCATCGGGCGCGCGCGGTCCACGTGTTGGTAGTCGGATCGAACATCTCGGCCGATGCGAGGGTGCCGTTGACCTCTGTGCCGTCTGCGTTGCGCGTCCGCCCGCCAAACACGTACATCTTGCCGCCCAGAATTGCCGAACCCGGGTTGTCACGGCGCTCGATCATCGACGGCGCCGCGCTCCAGCTGTTAGTCGCCGGGTCATACACCTCGACGCTGTTCAGCGACGCGCCGTCGTTGCCCATCCCGCCGGCCACGTAGATCTTGCCGTTGAGCACTTGGGCCGTCGGGTCCGCCGCGCCCGGTCGCCATCGACGCCAGCATCGTCCACTGGTTCGTGGCCGGATCGTAGACCGCTGCGTTGGCGACTGCGCCGGTGAAGGCCGCGGTCGACCCGGCGAATACGTAGAGCTTGCCGTTGTACGATGTGACCGCAGGGTTCTCAACCGCCGGGTACGAGGTGGGCAGGTCGGGTCCCTGGCTCCACACGTTCGTGGCGGGATTGTAGATGTACAGCGTGCGCTGGTGAATGTCGCCCGTGATTTTGCCGGCAACCGAGTAGAGCTTGCCGCCAAGCTCGGCGCCGCCCGCATCGAGCAGGGAGACCGGCATCTTCTGCTTGACAGTCCAGGCGCCCGGCGCGCTGCTCGTCGGCGAGGGTGTCGGGGTGACGGTCGGCGTCGACTGTGCGAAGCCGGCCGGGATCAGCGCGGTGACGCGCTGCGCGCCCAGCTCGCCCACGAAGATCGTCCCGTCGGGCGCCTGCGCCAGGGGCAGCGGATCGCTCAGCCCGCCCGCCAACTGCGTCGCCTGCAAGACGGTCGTGCCGTCGGCCGAGAGCTTGATGCGGGTGATGTCGTCGCCAACCGAGTAGTTCGCGACGAGGACTTCACCCTTCAGGGTCCCGTCAAACGCGTCGGCCGTGTACTCAATCGTCCCATCGGACGAAGTGTTCATGCCCATCGTGTGAATCGGGTTGAGATAGTTGGCTGCGGGCGAAACACTCTGGTAGTGGCCGTCCTTGAAGATGCACTCGTTCCGATAGGGATTCGGATGGCCGAACGTCTTCCCCTGGATCAACCGGTGGAAGAGATCAGGCTGGATGCCCGGGTTGTCGCCGCCCTGGGTCCAACTGGTCGTATCGCCGTAGCCTTCGCACGGCGGCGTCGGGTTGGGCGGGAAGCTCCCGGTCACGCCCAGGCCATTGTCCGGACCGTAGGCGTTGCCGTTCGAGTGCCAGACGAAGTCGTACATGTTGCGCAGGCCCGAAGAATACACCTGTACGCTGCAAGGCGAAGGGCCGTAAGTGTTCTCAGGCGTCGCGCAGGTCCCGTCGAAGCCGGCTGCCTTCACGTCTGCCACCAGGAACGCGGCCGACAGCGGCTGTTCGGCGCGCGTGCCGAATTCCGTATTGGCGGTGTTGGGCGCGCCCGCGCCGGTGTTGCCGCCATTGGCGATGTACAGCTTGCCGTCGGGCCCAAAGTGGACCGCGTTGATCGCATGGTTGGCGATCGCGCGCGGCAGCCCGGTGATCACGTCCTGGCGCGTTGCGAAGTCCGCGCCCGAGAGCCTCGTCACCGTGCTCGAGTTCAGCTCGCCGTTATCGGTCGACGGGCTGGAATGGGAGACCCACAGGATGACGTTGCTGGGCGTCGATGCGGGATCCACGGTAATGCCGAGCGTGAGTCGCGAGCCCAGCGTCGTGATCACCTGGTCGGCCGTGACCTGCTTGGCGCTGTCGAGCGTGAGTGCATGGATCTTGCCGAACATCTCCGTGACATACAGGCGGTTGTCCGGCCCCCATACCATGGCAGTTGGGTTCGGGATGGGGAAGCTGACGCGGTTGAAGTTGAGGTCCGACGTCGAGCCGGTCGTAGTTTCGGCGGTCACCGAGAAATCGTCGAATGCGTAGGTCAAGGCGGCCTGGCTGTACCGGTGCGAGGCGAAGACGCCACCGAAGCTGCGGGTGCCAATCGCGGGATCGATCCCCGCGGCGTCGAAGCTGAAGAACTCCCCGGGCACGATGAACGTGCCCAGTTGGGTCAGGTCTGCGCCGTTGATGCTGAAGTATGCGGCGACCGTCCGGTCCGTCGGATTCGCGCGCAGACGCAGGTTGACGCGGGACGTTGCGACCGAAAGCGGCCCGGTCACGAACGAGCCCGTGCGGACGCCGCCTGATTCGAAGAGGTATTCGATGCGGGTCGTCGGGCCAGGCTCCGACAGGATTTCCAGCTTCAGGTAGTTGTCCTGGTCGTTGCCGAACCAGAGGCCGCCCTGCTCGTAGTTGCCCGTGCCGACGGGTGGGTTCACCACCGTGGTCTGGATGAGCGAGATCTGGTCGGGCGCATCCACGCCGACCGCGAGCGCGTTGTCCTGCGAGTTCGAGGTCCCAAACATCAGACCCTTGGTCGTGGTGACATTCAGCGTGCCCGTGCCGCTGGTGTCCACCCGCAGGTTCGCTGGGATATAGCCCGTCCCGTTGGTCGGCTGATCGATGTAGGTGAAGCCTGTGCCCACCCCGGCCCCATCGACGATTTTGCCCGCGTCTGTCGCGAAATCCAGCGTGTAGGGCGCGTGCACCAGGATTTCCGAGCAGGCCAGGGGCGAGCAAGTCGTGGCTGCAGCAACGTCAAGCGTCACGGTCGTCGTCGCTGCCGCGACCCCGTCGCCCGCGGCGGTCACGGTCGCAGTGTAAGCGCCCGGTTGAAGCCCGGAGGCGTCGACATTCAGCGTTCGTACTGCCGGCGTGCTTCCCTTGCGCCCGTTACCGAGCGGCTGGGGCGCCTCGAATGTCAGCCACGGGGCGCTGCTCGATAACTGGAAGTTCGCGTCCTTGCCATCGCTTGCGAAAATGCGCAGGGTCTTTTCATCACGCCCGCCCCGGGTCACATTGAAGTGCAGGCGCTCGGGGCCGAAGAGCAGCGCCCGGGGACCGTTGTGCGCCTGGAACTGCACGCTCTCCACTGCCGTCGAACCATCGTTCAGGTCGATGGCGGCAATAAGTGTGTGCGGGCCGTTCGCCAGGGCGGCCGTGTCGAAGCCGCGGGGCTGCGCGCTCGCGTCCAGCCCGCCCAGGTCAAACGGCGGCTTATCCGCGACCGCGTCCGGCGTGAGCGCGGCAAGCGTGCCTTCCAGCGAGTCTTGTGCCGGGTCAATAAAATATCGCACGCGTGCGACCCCGGCGGGCGGGGTGACGAAGATGTAGGCCCTGCCCGAGAGGACGGCGACCTCGTCGAGTGCGACATGCCCGCCCCGGTTGGCCGAGCGGCTGATGTGGAGGCGGTAGTCGGCATGGCCGGCCTGAGCAGCCGCTGCCGCGGGCTTGGATGCTGCGCTTGGTGCGGCCGCACCCGAACTCGCCGCGGGGAACGCCACCGCTGCGATTAGCAGGAGCGCAAGCAGCGCGAGGTAAGGACGAAGTTTGCTCGTTCGAGCCATGTGAACCCCTTTGCTACGGGAATTGAGTCTGCGTGGCAACAACTACTGAAAGCCTGCCTGGCGCGCTATATTATGATTGCTATGTCTGTCTCGGTCATCGCCCCAATGACGCACGTTGGTGTAAGGCTTTTGTCTGCGTAGTGAACATCGGCACAAATAATTGAATGTCGGACCGGGACGAGAAGCACGGCAGTCGTTGACGAGCCGTGGCGGCGAGAGTATCATGCCGAGAGCAGAGCTGGTGATGAGAGGGGACGATTGAATGCACGACGGAGGTTGGTGGGCGTTTATACGCTATGACGAAAAGAGCGATAAGCCGCGAATCAGCGGCCCTTTGCTGCGCCGCGCACTGCGTTATGCCCGGCCTTACCGGGGCAAGATCATTGCGATGTTGGCCTTGGTGGTGGTGATCACGCTGCTTAACCTGATTCCGCCGCTGTTGACCCGCGCCTTGATCGACCAGGCGCTGCCGAACAAAGACCTGCGGCAGCTGACGCTGCTGGCGTTCGGCATGCTCGCAGTGCCGCTGGTGACCGGGTTGCTCGGCGTGGCGCAACGGTATTACAACGCCACGGTGGGCGAAGGGGTGATCAGCGACCTGCGCACCGGGCTGTTCAGCCATCTGCACAGCATGTCGCTGCGCTTCTTCACCAACACGAAGACCGGCGAGCTCATGTCGCGCCTCAACAACGACGTCATCGGCGCACAGCGGGCCGTTACCGGCACTTTTATCGACCTGTTCGCCAACGTGATCACGCTGGTCAGCGCGCTGATCATCATGCTGAAGCTCGACTGGCGCCTCACGCTGCTGGCCGCCGCGGTCCTGCCGCTGTTCCTCATTCCCGCCCGGGTGCTGGGCAAGCGCGTTCGGGCGACGGTCCGCGAGCAGATGACCCTCAACGCCGAGATGAATGCGATGATGGACGAGACGCTCAACGTCTCGGGCGCCCTGCTCGTCAAGCTGTTCGGCCGCAGCGCCAGCGAAGTGGGGCGATTCCGCGCGCGCGCCGAGCGGGTGCGCTGGGCCGGCGTTCGCAATTCCTACCTCATGCGCTGGTTCTTCCTCACCGTCAGCCTGATCAGCGCAGTGGGCACGGTCGTCGTGTTCTGGGTCGGCGGCTTGCTCGTGATCCAGGGCCAGTTCACGATCGGGACCGTGGTGGCGTTCACGGCCTACCTCGGCATGATGTACGGGCCGCTGTCCGCACTGACGAACGCGCGCATGGACATCTCGGCCTCACTGGTCAGCTTCGAGCGGGTCTTTGAAGTGCTGGATCTGCCGCAGGAGATCCGTGAGAAGCCCGGCGCGCTGCGGCTCGACACGGTGCAGGGGCAGGTGGAGTTCGCAAAGGTGTCCTTCAGTTATCAGCCCGGCGAGAGCGTGCCCGGCGCCACCGCCGTCGGCCTGAGCGAAGTGTCACGTTTTGGTTGGGGCGGCCACGGCATGAGCGTGCCGCTTTCGCAGGAGGGCGGGAAGCTCGAAAAGCGGACGCCCGTGACCGGACCCAAGAACGGCGTCCAGGCTGCGCCGGGCGCAACTGAGCCGCCCGGCGCTCGACGCAGAGAGCGACGACACGGGCACGCTTGGGGAAACGCGGTGGGCGCTGCGCGACGTTTCCTTTGCGGTCAAGCCCGGCCAACTGGCCGCGCTTGTGGGTCCGAGCGGCGCGGGCAAAACGACAATTACCTACCTGCTGCCCCGGCTCTACGACCCAACGAGCGGCTCGATCTGCATCGACGGGCACGATCTGCGCGATCTGACCCTGGAGACGCTTGCCGCCCAGATCGGCATGGTGACCCAGGAGACCTACCTGTTCAACGACACCATTCGGGCGAACCTGGTGTATGCCCGCTCGGACGCGACGGATGCGGAGATCGAGGCTGCCTGCCGGGCCGCGAACATCCACGACTTCATCGCGGAGTTGCCCGAAGGCTACGACACCGTGGTCGGCAACCGGGGTTACCGCTTGTCCGGTGGGGAGAAGCAGCGCATCGCCATCGCCCGGGTGATCCTCAAGGACCCGCGGATACTGGTGCTGGACGAGGCCACGTCATCGCTCGACAGCCAGTCCGAGGCGCTGATCCAGGAAGCGCTCGAGCGCATCATGCAGGGCCGCACGAGCCTGGTCATCGCCCACCGGCTGAGCACCATCCTGGCGGCAGACATGATCCTCGTGCTCGAAAAGGGCCGACTGGTCGAGCGCGGCACCGCACGCGGAGCTGCTCGCGCGGGGCGGGCTGTACGCGTCGCTCTACGAGACGCAGTTCAGGTACGCGCGCGAGGGGGACTTGGCCGGTTAGCGGCCAAAGAGAAACCAGGTTTCTGCACTCCGGATCAACTGAGGCGAAACCTGGTTTCCTAGACCCGCAGAGACTAAGCGTCGTCGCGTTCGGGGTTGTCGAAGCGGAAGAAGTTGCTCTGGTTCCCGTTCTTCAGGTTCTCCTGGAAGAGCATAATCAGGTTCCGCTCGTCGAACGTCCTGAACCAGTCGTCCCAGTTGACCTCTTCGAGCCGTCCGGTATCACCGCCGGGGAAGTCAAACCGTAGAACGCCAGCCGCTCGCCATGCTCGGTGCCGCTAACGGTCGCGGGCACGGCCCCGCGTTCCTCCGCCCACTTCATGATGACCTCATGATTACGCGTGACGAGCGACTGCCCGTCGTGTTCCGCGTGCTCGTCCGGGCCGCCAATCCACTTCGACCGCCGCGTCGAGTCGGAGAGCTTATCGCCCCACTTCTTCAGGTACTTCTTGTCGTCGTCCGAAACTCGCTCAGGCAGTTCTTTGCTCGAGAACTGTGTCATAGATTGTCGCCTCCCCGCGCATGCGCCTTGCCGCGGCAGCGCGGCGGTCCGCGCAGCGCGCTTTTGCGCTTAGGATAGGACGCTTATCCATAATTGTTTGTAGGCATGCGTATCTAAGGAAATAACATCTGATAGAAGGGGCCGGAAAACGGACCGAGCTTCGTCACCCATACTGGCATTTGGGATGTCGGGGTGCGGGTCGCCGGGGGGAACATGGGCATTCGTTGGAACGGATGGGGTAACGCCGTATGAATTCCAACGTTTGGGATGGGGGCAGGGATTCTGCGCCAGCCGGCAACGCCGGCTGGCGCGGAATCCCCTGTCGTTCCAGCTAATCACCCTTCCGGGCCGGGTGGTTATCCGTCGTGCTACCCGCGAAAAACCTTCCAGAGCCCGGCCACTAGCGCCATCGTCGTAGCAACGAGTGCACCTACGAGGGGGAGGGCTGCCGGTGCAGCCGACCCACTGAACGCGCTCACGTTGACCGCATTCGGCCCGAACGACCAGCGGTAGTCCTCGACCTCGCCGTTGGTTGCGGAGCCGGTCGGCGACTTGGCGCTGGTGCAGCCACCGCCCGCGTCCTGCGCGTAGAGACGGAAGCGCGTATAGAAGCTGCCGCTGCCCGGTTGTACCGGCACAGCAAAAGTGAGCGTGCTCGTTCCAGTGTTTACCGGCACGTTCACCAGGATGTTCTCCGTTGGGTCCGTCATGTTGCCGTTGTTGTTCCAGTCGGCCCATCCGCTCAGGCATCCGGGCCCGCCGGTCACGATCACGTTCACCGAACCGCCGCCGTTCTTGCGTTGCCAGAGCACGCCCGGAGTCGGCGTCACCCCGTCTTCATCATCCGGACCTGCCACCGGGCCCTTGTCGTCGGCGAGAGCATCTGCCGAGGGGAGACCGTTGAGCTCGTAGGGATCGATCTGAGGCCCGAGGAAGAGGCTGCCGACAACATGGCGCGGGCCATTCGCCGCAAACGTCGTGCCGTAAGTCTCGGGCAGGTCGCCCCAGTCCAATGAAACCGTTCGAATGTCGTGGACAGTCAGGTCGGATGCGTCGGTCTTGCCGTCAATGAGCAGTTCAACTGCGCCAACACTGCTGAAGTTCGCACCGCTACCCCCCAGCGTCGTGAATGCGCCGAACGGCACGTAGTAGTCGATGGGTAGGGAACCGCCGGTTTGCCCTCCGGGCAGTGATATGGTTGCGGTCGAGGAGTTGGGGCCCGAGTAGATCGTGAACTTGAGATCGATTGGCAGGTCATTCAGGAGGACCGAGATTGCCAGCCCGTTCTGGGTGCCAGCCTGGGTCAGGTCCACGCCTCCCAGCCCGCTGGGATTGAGCGTGATCGAGCCGTCCACGCCATCCCACTGGATCAACGTCTGTGCGATGATGCCGGTGTCCTGGCTGTGCAGCAGGTCGCTGGTAATCGCCTGCATGCTGGCTGTGCCCGGCGAACCAGATAGCACTGTGACCCGTACATCGCGCTCGGTTCCCAAGACGTTCGGGCCCGAGACGGAGCCCCCGGCAGGGTTGCCCAGCGAAGCAACTACCGGACCCTGAGCGGCATCGAAGTGATCGATGGTGACCACGGCATCGGGCGCCGCGCTGACAAATGACGCGGCGTACAGCATCAGCAAGCCAATCAGCAGCAAGGCGGAAATGAGGCGACGTGGCGTCGCGCGTAGCGGTCGTGGCATGATGAGGTCTCCTTGATTGGTAGATCGTCCGCGGGCGAAACGATCAGGGATGGAAATGTTCAAGCGACACGGTTGCTGACGCGCCTATTATCCATTACTAGAGGGAATTTAGCAAGTGGTTAATGCGGAGATTGTGCACATCTTGTCCGACAACGGGCGGTTGTGGGAGCCTAGGCTCTGGCGGCCGCAGGCTCCCACGATGCAGACTACTTTTTTTCCTGGGTCGACGAGAGGAAGCGGGTCACCTTCGTGCCACAGACCGGGCAGGTTCCCTGGGCCATCTTGCGGCCGTTGGGGGTTTCTTTGACCTCGCCGTTCTTCACCTCGCGCTTCTCGCGACACTTGACACAATAGGCTTCGAAATCCATTCCTGTATCTCCTTTTCTGGTGTGCCCTACACGTTCTACTCCAAAGGATGATCAACATAGCCGTACGTTGCTGCGCTTTAGCTTACAAACGGCCAATCTGCAGGAGATTACGAATTTGTTCGAGGATTCACAAGTAACGCGGTTCGACCGCGAGAACTTGTCGGGATACAGGGTCTGTGGTAAGTTGGGCACGGCAGCATGGGTTTCTCTCATCTGAAGCGTGAGTGTTCAGGAGTTGATTTCGTGGGCTGGCCTTCTGCGTTCTCCAGATGGAATGCTCGGTGCCAACAGAAGCGCCCGCGCGTTCCCTTCTTGAGTCTCCTGGTAGTCGCCGCCGCAGTCATGTTGGGTGTAGACATGGCTGCACCTGTGCTTGGTCCCGTTGCCGAATTCACCATCGATGTCGCCCTCTTTGCGATCCTCATCCCTGTCGTCGTGCGTCACCGCGTCTCGAGTGAGTCGCGAATGAAACGCGAGGCCGCGGCCGCCCAGGAGGCGGCGCTGGCCGAAGACCGGCGCATGTTGGCGCGCGAGTTGCATGATTCGATCGCGCAGCACTTGTCTTATCTGCACCTGAGACTCGACGAGTTGGCCCAAAAAGACAACGGCGTCGGGGCGTCCGCCGTAGCAACTGAGCTTGGACGGCTTCGCGAGGTGGCGAACGAAGCCTACGAAGAGGTCTACTGCCTGATGTCGAGTCTGCGATCGGGTCCCGTCGGCCAGTTGGCTGACACCCTGCGCGCGCGGGCGACGCTCTCTGCGCATCAAGCGGGTTTCGACACGAGGATCATCCAGGTCGGAGAACCGCAGAGGCTAAAATCGTGCTATGAGCAGGAGATCACATTAATTGTCCGCGAGGCCCTGGCCAACGTAGAGAAGCATGCCCCGCGACGCACGTAGACGTCGCGATGCACTGGACGGCAGACCGGCTCGGCATCACGATTCGCGATAACGGCCAGGGCCTAGATGTCGCCAGAGATGGGAAGTCCGGGCATTTCGGACTGGAGATCATGAAGGAGCGCGCTGCGGAGATGGGTGGCGTGCTCAACGTTGACTCGCTTCCGGGCGAGGGGACTGTTGTCAGTCTGTCGGTGCCGATGTCTCGCGTGCTCGAGCCGGATACCGAGTCGACTGTGTAGTCCACGACACTGGGCCCAGGTGCTGCCAATGCCATCCGACGCTCTCACGGTCGTCGTTGTCGACGATCAATTGCTGTTCCGCCAGGGCCTTGCAGGCCTGCTGGCTGGCCAACCTGATTTCGCCGTCGTGGGCGAGGCGGGGACGGTCGCCGAGTCGATCGAGCAGGTGCGGCGGCTGCGTCCACGAATCGTGCTGATGGACTACGGGCTGCCGGATGGCACCGGGGCAGACGCTACCCGAGAGATCCTGGCACTCGAGCCCGCCACCAAGATCGTCATCCTCACGGTTCACGAAGAGGATGAGGTGCTGCTGGACGCAATCCGGGCCGCGCGCGAAAGGCTACCTGCTCAAGAACACCCGCGTGGAGCGCTTGCTGTCGTTTCTCCGTGCCATGGCAGAGGGCGCGCCAGCGCTCGAGCCCCAGACCACTGCACGTCTCCTCGATGCGCTCGCGAAGCCTCGGAAGGCCGAACCCGACGCAGCCGCGCTGGCGCAACTCAGCGACCGCGAGCGCGCGGTGCTGGAGGCGCTGGCAGCGGGCAAGACCAACGCAGAAATCGGGCAAACCCTTTTCATCTCGGAGAACACCGTCAAGATCCATGTACGAAGAATCCTCGCGAAGCTCGGCCTCGAGAACCGCCGGGATGCTGCCAGGTACAAGCGGAGTGACAGTAGATGACGTTTCCTCGCCTCTTGCAAGGGCTGGGGGGCACGATCAGGATCCCTACGTCATTCCTCCCACCTGAATGTGGTTTTTAATACGCAAATCTCCCTCCTAAGTATTAGCTCTCCATTCTGTTTTGAAGCGGCCGAAGCTATCAATTGGACTCGATAATGTATCCGTATTGTATTCGAGAATAAAGCTCCGGGTTATGGACCCACAGCGTGCACGGGTGTACGATACGATACGGAAGCAGTAGGGCCCACGGACTTTGTCTGCGACCTATTCGAGCGGCGGTGCAACTATGAATTCCCCTGACAGGAAACACGAACAGCGGATTCTTGTCGTTGATCCTGGTTCACTGCTGGGGGCAGGTCTGGTTCATTTGCTGGCGTCGACAGTGCAGGCGGCGGAGGATCACTTCACAGACGTCCGTGTTGTAACGGACGAGAGCGAGGAGCTGGCCGGTGTACTTCGAAGCTACCGGCCTCACATGGTAATCGTGACCGACCTTGGCTTCCCGTTCGGCTCCGAAGTTCAACACGCCCTCGATAACTCGGACCCGGTGCCAAGGATTATTCGCATTGGTCCGGATTGCAACGCGGCCTGCGTTCACGACCAATTTCGCGTTCAACTGAATGTGATTGGTGATCTGCTAGCTTTGATTCCCTAGTTTCGTAAGTTGGTGGCGCAAGCAGGCGCCCAAGGAGGCACCCCCATTCAATGCGTCTTTTTCCCCTTGGCAGCAACCACCGCGAAGCCTGACTTAGTGAAGGAGAACCGAGATGGGTAAACATAGAAAGCTAAATGTCCTGCTCTTGCTCGCCGTCATCACCTCGATGTTGTTGACGTGTGCAGCTTCAGGCGTGGTGCAGCCCCGGCTGTTCGCAGCCACGAGTGCTGCGAACAGCACCATTGCTGCGGCCTTGCCCGCAAGCCCCGTTGACGAAACGAAGGTGCCTCATTATTTCGGCCCCTATCCGAACTGGGCAAACAGCCCATTCACGCTCCCTGACGCGACGGTAACGATCTCAGGGGATGGCACTGGCGCCACGGCCGAAGCCACGGTCGGGGCGAACGGCACTGTCACCGGCATCACCATTACCAATCCCGGGAGTGGCTACACCGCCGCGACGATCTCGATCGCTGGATCGGGAAGTGGGGCCACCGCTAACGCGGTGATCACCTGACCGGCATCGTCACCGGCGTCGCTGTCACCAACGGAGGCGGCGGCTACAAGCCCGGTCGTAACCTTCTCCGGCGGCGGCGCGACCACGCACGCCACAGCGACCGCGTATGGCGCCGTCGATACTGTCGCTCGTCGCTGACACCAACTCTGCAGCGGCTACACCATGCCGACGGTCGACTTCGACTTCCCGGACGACCCGAACGGCACGATCGCCAAGGGCGCACGTGACTGTGGGAGTCAATTGCACCCCATGGCGCCGGCTACTACGTCACGGTCAAGGCATCGTGGTGGACGATCCCGGCTCCGGGTACTCCGCACGCGCCGAACGTCGTGATTCGCGACGGCACCCAGGCCAACCCAATCAACAACAAGGCGAGCCGCGACGATCTGCCGTGCGGGCTGAGGCGGCTAAGGTGGAGGCGGAAGGCGCGGTTCTGATCGAGGCGCAACCGCGCTTGCGCCCACTTGAACCGGCAACGGCCACGGCTGTTGCCACGCTTAGTATCCAGAGCGTCGGCATGAAGACTTTCGGTGCGGGCTACACTTCGGCGCCGACCGTGACCTTCACGGATGCGACCGGGACCGGCAGCGGCGCGGCTGGCTCCGCCACGATTACAGCCGGCGGCATCACCGGGGTGACCAACCTGGTAGGCGGCTCCGGCTACATCACGGCGGGCGGCATCAAGAAGTTCGCCGACCCGCTGCCAGGGCTCTGCGATCCCGCAGGCATCCTGGCACCTACATGCCCGACTGCGGCCTCGCTGGCGGCCAATCCTCTCGCTAAAGCGATTCCGATCGGCGTCGCCGATAAATCGGGCCCATACCAGAGCCCGGTGCCTGCTCCTGGCGTCTCAGACACCTACGAGATTGCGCTCGTGCAGTACAGGATGAGCTTCTCGTCGAGTCTGCCACCGACTACGCTCGTCAGGGGCTACGTCCAGATCGAGACGCCGTCGTTGCTGGCCGCTAACCCTGGGCTGGTGAGCGCGCACTTCCCGCTCACGAACGCCAATCTAGATCCGGCTCTACCTGACACGCCGGTGTTGATCAATGGGGTCCAGGCCTACGGCGTGACGCCTCCCCAGTACCTGGGGCCAGTCATTGTCACACCCAAGAACCATCCGGTGCGGATCGTGTTCCGCAACATGCTCCCGACTGGTAACGCGGGCGACCTGTTCCTGCCGGTGGACTCCTCCTTGATGGGGGCCGGCATGGGCACTGGGTGGGAGAACTACGATCCGGTGCCGGTGCCCGGTGGAACCGTGATGGACGATGTCCGCAATCCTCGGTGCACCGGGGCGTATAGCGACGGGCTATTCTGCTTCCTCAAGAACCGGGCCACGCTGCATCTCCACGGTGGCAACACCCCGTGGATCAGCGACGGCACGCCGCACCAGTGGATCTCCCCGGCTGGCGATACCACGACCTGGCCGCAGGGCGTCAGCGTAGGGAACGTTCCGGACATGAACGTCTGCACGGCCGCGGACGACGGCTGCCAGACCTTCTACTACACCAACCAGCAGAGCGCGCGGCTGATGTTCTACCATGACCACGCGTATGGCCTCACGCGCCTCAACGTCATACGCAGGTGAGGCGGCTGGCTACCTGATCACCGACGAGACCGAGACGAAGCTGATGGCCGCCGGCGGCGCCCTCGAAGGCCTCGGCATCGGCACTCCGCTAGTCATCCAGGACAAGACTTTCGTGCCGCAGCCACGAGCAGCTCAGCCTGGCAGGACCCGACCTGGGATTCCACCCGGTGGGGCGGTTACGGAAACCTGTGGTACCACCACGTCTACATGCCGGCGCAAAACCCGGGCGACCCGAGCGGCATGAGCGGCTACGGCCGCTGGATGTACGGGCCGTGGTTCTGGCCGCCTGCAGGGGACGCCAAGTACGGTCCGATCGCCAACCCTTACTACAACATGGACCCGGAAACAGGCTTCACGACACCCTGGCCGTGCCGTGCACCTTGGACGACCCGACCACCTGGCAGTACGACACGGACCCGTTCTGCGAACCTGCGTTGATCCCCGGCACGCCGAACATCTCGGCCGGCATGGAGCAGTTCAACGACACGCCGATCGTCAACGGAACGGCGTACCCGACCATCACCGTTGAGCCGAAGGCGTACCGTTTCCGCGTCCTGAACGCGGCCAACGACCGTTTCTTCAACTTCCAGTGGTACGTGGGCGATCCCACCACCGCAAGCACTGTTGTCGGGCCGACCGAGGTTGCTCTGAACCCAGCCGAAGTGGCGGCGGCGCAGACCGACCCGAACGTCTCCCCGAGCCCTACAAGAGCATAGTCGTGAACGGCGCTACCGTCGATCTCCAGGACCGGACTGGATCCTGATCGGCACCGAGGGCGGGTTCCTGCCGGCCCCGGTGGTCGTCGACGGCCAGCAGGTGACCACCTGGATCACCGACCCGACCGTCTTCCACGTCGGCAACGTGGACTTGTACTCCCTGCTGCTGGCGCCGGCCGAGCGGGCCGACGTGATCGTCGACTTCTCGCGTTCGCCGGCCAGACGCTGATCCTCTACAACGACGCCCCGGCTGCGTTCCCGGCTCGTATCGCAAGCTACGACTACTACACCGGTGCCCCGGACATGCGTCCGGTGGGCGCGCCGCCCATCCTGCCCGGCTACGGCCCGAACACCCGCACGGTCATGCAGGTGAAGGTCGCGGGTAACGCCCGCGGCGCCGTTCAACCTGACTAAGCTTCGCAATGCCTTCAGCCACAAGGCGGACGGGTCCGGCGTGTTCGAGTCGGGCCAGCACCCAATCATCGTCGGGCAGGCGGCCTACAACTCGGCCTACGGCACAAGCTTCGTCATCTAGCGGCTGGTGCAATGCACCCGACGAACCCGAGCGCACGCTGCGACGGGTACGCCCGCATCTCGGAGCAGGGCGGCGACATGTTCAAGTTCGACACGCTCAACAAGGACATGTTCGGGAATCCCAAGCAGGTCTCGGTCAAGATCGAACCGAAAGCGATGCACGACGAGACCAACGCATCGGCCTTCGATGAGTTCGGACGGATGCAGGCCAACCTGGGCCTCGAAGTTGTGCCGGCCACTCCGGTGTTGCAGAACATAGTCCTGCATCCGTACATCTTCCCGACTACCGAGATCGTCGACACCACCACGCTACCGGAGGCCACCGAAGCTGGTCGGGGGGACGTTCCAGGACGTCACGGTGACTCCGATCTCCTCAGGCACGGACGGGACCCAGATCTGGAAATTCACGCACAACGGCGTGGACACGCACCCAATCCACTTCCACGCCTTCGACGTGCAGGTCCTGAACCGTGTCACGTGGGACAACATCATCATGCCGCCCGATGCCACCGAGCTTGGCTGGAAGGACACCCTCCGCATCAGCCCGCTGGATAGACACGATCGTTGCGTGCGGGCTGTCGTTCCGAAGCTGCCCTGGGACGTGCCTAACAGCGTCCGGTTGATTAACCCGGCGATGCAGGACGGCGTGTCGATAGCTCTCTCGTCTGTAGCCGGCAAGCTCGACATGGGTATGACGGCGTTTGCTCCTAACGGCGAGCCGATCGACGTCTACAACCACTACATGAACTTCGGTTCGGAGTACGTCTACCACTGCCATATCCTCAGTCATGAGGAGATGGACATGATGCGGCCGGTGTCGCTGGCCTACCCGCCGGTGGCCCCGTCCAACCTGAATGTGGCGGCTCCGACCGGCAGCGGCGCCAGCCGGTACGTGCAGCTAACCTGGACGGACAACTCCCGGAGCGAGACGAACTGGGTGATCGAACGCTCTTCAACCGGCGCCAACGGGCCGTGGACCGTGCTGCCGACTATCCCATCTGACCCGGCGAACCCGGCGCTCAGCCCGACAACCGGCCAGAGCATTAACCGGACGGTCACCTACAGAGACGTGATCGGCACGCGCAGTGCTTCCATACTCCTACCGGGTCCAAGCCATCAACGTGGTGGGTGACACGTGGGACTACGCGGACCCGGCGCTCAACACGATCGTGAGCGGCGGCTTCCCGACGGTGACCACCAGGTCCGGTTACTCGAATGTCCAGTCGTGGGTGACGGCGCCGGCGGCCCCCACGCTGACGAGCGCGACCAACCTGGGCGTGCAGGGTACCACCAACCGTGTACAATTGATCTGGACGGACGTGCCCGGGGCGGTCGGCTACACGATTCAACGAGCGACGAACTCGGCGTTCACGACTGGCGTGACCAACATCAATCGTGGGTGCCGGCTCCGTCAGCTACATTGATACGGTGCCGCGCAGCCCGGTCGGCACCACTTACTACTACCGGGTCCAGGCGCTCAATCCAGCGGCGTCCGCCTGGTCCAATGTCCGCAGTATCGTAACGCGGTAGTCGTACCTCGCAGTACGATCGTCTTCGGGGGAGGGAGTGCTCCTTCCAGGATCCAGTCCTTACGGGAGCGAATCCTTCCCCCGATATCCGTATCGAGTAGGCTGAATAACGGGTGCGAGATGGCATATAGACGAGATGTTCTGGGAGCTGCGTGTTATCCTCCTGGTTGTTGGGGTGACGGGCGCTTACGCTTCTGTGCCGGATACTAGGGATGCAAGCATCGCACGAAATGCTCCAATATCCGCGCAGGCGGCGCCGGGCTGGCAGCAAGTCAACACCAGCGGCTTCGGAACTCAGCAGGCTGTTGAGGTGACTGCACTGGAAGTATTCGCTAGCAATCTCTATGCGGGGACCGCAAATCCGACCGACGGGGCCCGCATATTCCGGTCGCAAGATGGTACGAGCTGGACGCCTGTTTCTCAACCGGGCTTCGGCGTTGGGACAGACACCCGCCCGCGGGCGATTCTCGACCTGTTGGCCTTCAGGGGGGGACTCTATGCAAGCACCGGCCGGAACGACAATGCTGCGCAGATCTGGCGTGCGATGGATGGAGTCACCTGGGCGCCCATGGTTATCGCAGGTTTCGGCAATCCCGACACCGTCGATATCACGGCCCTGACCGAATACGCCGGCGCAATCTACGCTGGAGCCACAAACCTGATCTCCGGTGCGCAGATATGGCGCAGCGCTAGCGGAGACAACAACACCTGGACGCAGGTTGGTCCCTCAGTGCCGGGAACGGCAGCCGCGACGATCACGGGATTCGCCGTCCACGGTGGCGAACTATATGCCGTGGTCGAGTCCAACGGACCCGCGCAGGTCTGGCGTAGCACCACGGGCAGCGATTGGACAACCGTGATGAGCGACGGTTTCGGTAATAATCTGACGACATCCACTGGCGGCATGGCCGAGTTTGGCGGCTATCTGTACGCAGGGGCAGGAAATGTAGCCGAAGGTGCACAGTTGTGGCGCTCTCGGGATGCGGTGAATTGGGAACCTGCAATCACCCCCGGCTTCGGTGATACGAACAACAAAATGATCGAGTCCGTGTTCGTCTTTCAAAATCAGCTCTACGCCAGCACGAAGAACGACCTAACAGGCATGGAACTCTGGCGGTCGGCCAATGGGATAGCCTGGGAGCGTGCTAACCTTGATGGGTTCGGCGACAGTAATAACACCGGTTCAAACCGGAGCAATGCTACAGCGAACTTTCCAGGTCACTTGTATGTAGGCACGTCGAATCTCGTAGACGGCGGTGAGGTGTGGCGGATGGATCAACAGCAGCAACGCACGCTTCTCCCTCTCGTTGCCCGCTAAACACCAGACGCAGAACGGAGTGGGGTCAAGATGCTCAAAGTTAAATGTGCTCTCAGGTTGCGAGCCGCGGTTTCTGTCGCAGCCACGGTCCTGTTGATGGCGGGTCTCCTGATCGCCCCCGCAGCTGCCGCCGAAGGCGCGTCGATTGCGGCGTTATCAGTGGTCCCAAGCTGGACGCAAGGTTCCCAACAAGCGGTTAAGTCCCACCTCATCATCGAAAACGTGGGCCAGTATGCCGAGGGGGCTCGATTCCTGCTCAAGCAGGGCGAGCGGCGCATTTGGCTCACTCAGGATGCGGTTTGGCTGACGGTGCCCGATCCTCGCGTTGAGGGCGGGGCTGCGGTTCGCCCGGTGGGTCGCGAGCGGAACCCGGCCGCGATCGCACGGCCCGGAACGGCCCTCCGCTTCACCTTTGCAGGCGCGAACTCGACACCCACACTCGAGCCTTACGGCCCTGTGCCGACGAAGGTCTCGTACCTGATCGGCAATGACCCGGCGGGTTGGCAGACCAATGTGCCGGTTTGGTCTGGGGTACGCTACCGCGACCTCTACCCGGGGGTCGACCTGGTTATCGGTGACGGCGCGGGCGGCGCCGTGCCGTGGCGCCTCGAAGCTCAGCCCGGAGCCAACCTGCAGGCCGTCGCACTCCGGGCCGAAGGGGCCGATTCCGTCACGGCAGAGGCGAGTGGGCTCCGCCTTGTGATCAAGGGCCGGGCTATCAATGTGTCCTTGCCGGTCTGGTCACTGCTCGGACAGCCGGATCTGGTTGGCAGCACAGCCGTGCAACAAGCCGACGGGGCATCGTTCGCGTTGGCGCCCGCGTCCGAGCCAGAAGCCGGCACCGTGGAGACCGCCGACGCCTTCGAAGTGCTGGCTGCAGGGGATCTCGTCTATAACACACCGCTGGCGGGTTCGGCATACGATGCAGGATATGGCATTGCCGTCGACGCTGCGGGCAATGCGTATATCACGGGTGAGTCCCAATCTACCAATCTTCCGGTTACTCCTGGAGTCTACGATCCCAGTAGCATTGGCGAGTCCAGTGAGGCTTTTGTCGCCAAGTTCGATCCCGCCGGGACGTCGCTGCTCTACCTCACCTATCTTGGCGGTTCGGGCTCCGACATCGGATGGGGGATCGCGCTCGCCGGCAATCTGGCGTATGTGGTGGGCGAGACGACATCGACGAACTTCCCCGGCATGACGGGAACGGTGGTGGGCACTGATGCTTTCGTTGCGGCCCTTAACGCCGATGCAACCGGAGTCAGGTACGTGACGCGGCTAGGCGGCTCAGCATACGATGCCGGCTATGGAATCGCGGTCGAGGGGCTGGACGCCTACCTCGTAGGTCTGACCCAGTCCCCGGATTTGCCCGGCACGGGCTGTGGCGGCGGCGCCAGCGGGGACCTGGTGGTCGCCAAGTTCGGCCCACTTGGCGGCAACCCCGTGTATGCAACCTGCCTCGTCAACCCCGACTTCGAAGCAGGCTACGGCATTGCCGCACGCGGTGGAGCCGCTTATGTGGTGGGTGAGACCTTTGTGCCGGCGACAACTGACCGCGACATGGTCGTGGCGCGTTACGATGCGAGCGGAGCGTTGAGCGGCGGAAGGGAGATTGAGGGTTCCGCCGATGACGTTGGTAAAGGCGTTGCCGTCGACGGGTTTGGCAGCATCTACGTCACGGGGACTACGGAGAGCTCCACTAGCTTCCCCATAACTCCGAACACGGCGCCGTGGGGCGGCGGTACAAGAGACGCGGTCGTTGTCAAAATGTCCTCTGACTTCAACATTGGTTTTGCCACCTTCCTGGGGGGAGACGGCGACGACTCCGGGTATGGGATTTCGGTCGACACCGTTCAAGCCATGTATGTGGCCGGCACGACAACATCCGCCACTTTCCCCATGACCGCCGGGGCCTACGATACGGCGCTCGACGGCGCCAGCGACGTGTTCGTCGCGCGCATGCACTTGCAGAGCGCGGCTCAGGACAAGGTCACCTACGCCACGTATTTGGGCGGCGCTTATGAGGACTGGGGTTACGGCGTCGCGACGGATACGGGGGGTCATGCCTTTGTGACCGGCAGCAGCGCGACATCGGGGAACTTTGACTCGAATAACGCGTTTGTGGCGAAGCTCAAAGTGAGCAGCCCACTGGGCCCGCCTTCTCCGGTGTCAATTGGTGTCAGCGGTTCAAGTGCTCTCTTGACCTGGCCTGGAGTAGCGGGCAGGAGCTATTACCAGGTCTTCCGCAGCACCCAGCCGTACTTCCAACCCGGAGACTGGAGCAGCGGGCTCCCGGTGTCCCAGCCGACCGCAACATCCTATACGGATGTCAACGTACTCCCAACGGTGAACGCTTACTTCTACGTGGTCAAGACTGTCAATGCAGCACCGGCGGCCAGTGCGAACTCCAATCGCGTGGGCAAGTTCACCTTCCAGCTCGTGAAGGGAACGCCCTAACGATATAGCCCGACCGTTGCAGTGGCCGAGGGACCTAGGTCGCTCGGCCACTGCAACGGCATCAGAATACAGAAGTTGCCACTTCTGCACCGGGTGTGAGCGGAAGTCCAGCGCTTATGCTTGATCAGGAGGCGGTTTTCTGCGTGGTCAAAACCTGATAGGTTAGTTGATTATTACAACAGGTTATAACATGTCTCGCACACCCGCATCACGCCAACGTAGCATTCTCGAGCTACTCGATGTCCGGCACATCCTGACGGTACAGGAACTGGCCGCGGAACTTGGCGTCTCGGCCATGACCGTACACCGTGATCTAAATAAGCTGGCTAGCAGCGGCCGGTTGGTCAAGACGCACGGGGGCGTCGCCCTACCCGCGCAGCCGCAGAACGGTAGCAGCGTACCTGCTTCTTGCGCGATGTGCAACCGTCCCGTTCCGGAGCGCAGCGCGGTCATCATGCAAAGCCAGCGCTTCGGCCGCATGATCGCCTGTTGCCCGCACTGCGGAGTGAGCCTGCTCGAGCGCAACACGCCGGCCGATTTGATGCTGGTCACCGACTTCCTCTATTGTCAGATGGTCAGCGCGAACGACGCGAGCTACGTGGTCGGAAGCGATGTCGCATCGTGTTGCCGGCCAGGGGTGCTCGCGTTTGCCGGCCCCGACGTCGCAGTGCGATTTCAACGCGGATTTGGCGGCGAGATCATGAGTTTCGCGCAGGTGCGGCACCACTTGCGCTGCAGCATGTCGGTTACTGAAGAGCCTCGGCGGTAGGCGGCATCCCTCGCAATCACTACCATCGAGGAGGGAAACCATGTGGCGTTATCTGAGCCTGAGCCTGTTGCTTATCTGTGTGGCTGCGGCGTTGATCGGATGTGCTGTTGAGAGCCTGGCGGCTAGCAATGCGTTTTCATACGCTTGTGCAGCCGGCGGCGAGTGTGGGGTTTTCTTGACTCTCACCAATTCGAACAGTCAACCTGACACTCTCGTTTCGGCCAGAACCGATGTTGCCGATCACGCGGAGCTGCACACAGTTGTGATGGACATGAAGGGCGGCATGAAGATGCAGCAAGTGGCGGACATCGCACTGCCGGCATCGAGCTCCGTTGAGCTTAAGCCGGGAGGGTTCCATGTCATGCTCTTCGGCTTGAACAAGGAACTGAAAGCCGGAGACACATTTCCGCTGACTCTCAAGTTCGACAAGGGCGGCGAGCAGACGGTGCAGGTCCAGGTCAGGACCAAGAACTGAGTCGAGAAGAAGCATGAGGAAGACAAAACGGCTTCGTCCTGCACTCGCGGCAGCGCTTGTCCTGACGCTTGCGGTCGGATGCGGCGGCATGGGTTCGCAGCGGGCCGCAACGAACGCCAGACCTGAGGCGGCATCGACATTGGATCCGTTCCAGCAGGCGCTCGCGCCGGAGGGCTCCACCTTAGGGGTCAAGCGGCAGGACGAAATGCTCGTGTGGCTTAGTAGCAAGCCCGCACAACCCGCGCGCGGCGCCGCCGAGATTGACGCGTACCTGGTGAGCACAGATGGCCAGCCCGTTACGGCTGCCAAGGTCACTTTCGACACTGACATGACCAACATGAGCCACGGCCAGTACCTGGTGCCGGCGCAGCCCGCGGGGGATGGCCATTATGTTGGACAGGTGCACTTCTCGATGCCGGGTCCCTGGCGTGTGATCGCCATCGTGGAACGCGCTGGTCACGAGCCGGCAAGGGTACGTTTCGAGTTTTCGGTGAGTTCCAAATAGGAGATGTCGATGAGCCTCATTGTAGCGATACTGTTATCTGTCGGTTTTGCCGCAATCAGTCTGGGCGTTGGCATCCATCTCTTGCGCTACCGGAGCGCAGTTACGGAAATGCTCGGCATGATGATAGGGATGACGATGGGCATGATGTCTGGCATCGCCATCGGCTACTATATCGGGGCGGCGACCGATATGTTCACAAGTAACCTCGTCGGCGTCGCGGTCGGGCTGGCATTTGGTGCCGGCTTCGGCAGTCAGGGCGGGTTGATGGGCGCCATGGATGGCGGTATGGGCGGGTTCATGGGGGGCATGATGGGTGGGATGCTAGGCGTCATGATCAACATCTCCCCGCTGGCGGTCTGGGTCACGGCAGGCTTTACGACCGCCATCTGCCTGGCCATATACATTGGATTGATCCGTCTGGTACAGAATAGCTCCACCAAGCGGTATGCCAAGGACCCGGTGTGCGACATGTTGGTGGATGTTAGAACGACGAAACTGACGAGCGAGTATCACGGCGCGACCGTATACTTCTGTGCTCCCGGCTGCAAGATCGCTTTCGACAAGGACCCCGAGCGGTACCTGGTGCTAAGCTTGCGTCAGCAAGCCTTGGACCAGCGCTCGATTTCTGGTGTTGGCAGCGGTCCTCGAGAGGCTATGGATGTCTGATCTCAAAAACGTCACGTTTCCCGTCACGGGCATGACGTGCGCCAATTGCGCAGCGGCAATCGAGAGAAATGTCCGCAAGCTTCCCGGCGTCGATGTGGCGAACGTGAACCTCGCTAATGAGAAGCTGACCGTCGCGTTCGATCCCGCGCAGCTCGACGAACACGGCATCATCGCCCGGGTCGAGCACATCGGCTACGGTATCCCGACCGGAAACATTGAGTTACCCATTACCGGTCTCAAGGATAACTCCGACGCTTTGACGCTGGAGAAGTTGTTGGCGCGTCAGGAAGGCGTTCTGGCTGCCAGCGTGAGCTATGGGACCGAACGGGCGACGCTCAAGTACATCCCGGGCTTGACCAGCATTGCGGAACTGGCCAGGATCGTCCGTAAGGCAGGGTTCGATCTCGTCCAGGCGGGCGAAGCCGAGTCCATCGAAGATGCAGAAGCCCATGTGCGCACGGCTGAGATCAACCGCCAGAGAAAGCTGCTGATCACCGGCATTATCTTCACGACGCCGCTGGTCGCGTACAGCATGGCGCGCGACTTCATCGTGCCGTTCAAGGGCGACCTGTGGGTGATGCTGTTCCTCGCGACGGTTGTCCAGTTCGTGGTTGGCTCGCAGTACTACGAGGGGGCGTACAAAAGCCTCCGCGCTGGCGGCGCGAACATGGACGTCCTGATCGCCCTCGGCTCTTCGGTGGCATATTTCTTCAGCTTAGGCGTCGTTATTCATCTCATTCCAAGCCCCAACGTCTATTTCGAAACCGGCGCTGCGATCATCACCCTCATCATGCTCGGGAAGTTTCTGGAGGCGCGGCGCGTGGCAAGACGTCGGAGGCGCTGAAAGCACTGATGGGGTTGCGTGCCCGAACTGCACATGTCATCCGCGACGGCGTTGAGACCGAAATCGATGCGGATCAGGTCGTCGTGGGTGACATTCTCATCGTGCGGCCGGGCGAGAAGGTCCCCGTAGACGGCGTTATCAGCGAGGGGCGCTCTGCTTTCGATGAGTCGATGCTGACCGGCGAGTCGATGCCGGTCAGCAAAGGTCCCGGCGACGAGATTATCGGCGCGACGATCAACAAGGAAGGGTTGATCAGGTTCGAAGCCAGCAAAGTGGGCAATAACACCACGCTGGCACAGATCGTGCGCATGGTCCAGGACGCCCAGGGAAGCAAGGCGCCCATCCAGAAGCTGACCGACCGTGTCAGCACCTACTTTGTCCCCGCCGTGATTGCTATTGCGCTGCTGACGTTTCTTGGTTGGCTGCTGCTGACCCGTGCCGAGTGGTCCGGTGCGATGATCAACGCAGTAGCGGTGCTCGTGATCGCCTGTCCGTGCGCCCTTGGCCTCGCTACCCCGACTGCGATCATGGTTGGCACGACAAAGGGCGCGGAGAGCGGCATCCTCTTCAAGAACAGCGAAGCGTTGGAACGCGCAGGCAAGGTAACGGTTGTGGTGCTGGACAAGACCGGCACAATCACCCGCGGGGAGCCAGCCGTGACCGACGTCTTCGCCATGGGGCATGATGCCAGGGCTCCGGGGGCGGCCTTCACCGAGGAAGAAGTGTTGCGCCTGGCGGCCAGCGCCGAGCGCGGGTCGGAGCATCCGCTGGGACGGGCGATTGTCGAAGCCGGGACAGCCAGAGGGCTGCAACTGGTGGACCCCACCTCCTTTAAGGCTGTCAGTGGCTTCGGTATTCGTGCCACCCTGCAGGATCAAAGCCTCATCATCGGTAACCCTCGAATGCTGCAGAACGAAGGCATTGCGATCGACTCGCTCCATCCGGACATCGCACGGCTCCAGTCCGAGGGGAAGACTGCAATGCTTGTCGCAGTTCGCCCCCCGAACGGTGAGGCAGCCGCCCAGTTGATCGGCCTCATAGCGGTCGCCGATACGGTCAAGCCCGGGGCGCGCGAAGCCATCGAGGAGCTGCGCCAGCTAGGGCTGGACGTTGTGATGATCACCGGCGACAACCAGCGCACCGCGGAGGTGATTGCGAAACAGGTCGGCATCGAGCGCGTGCTGGCCGAAGTGCTGCCCGGCGACAAGGTTAACGAAATCAAGAGACTGCAGGGCGGGGGCCAGGCAAACAAAGGACGCCAACTTGTGGCCATGGTCGGCGATGGCATCAACGATGCGCCCGCGTTGGCACAGGCCGATGTCGGCATTGCTATCGGCACGGGCACGGATGTTGCTATCGCGGCGGCCGGCATCACCTTGATCGGCGGTGAGTTGCATGGGGTAGCGCGCGCGATCTCGCTGTCGCGTGGCACTATGCAGACCATCGTGCAGAACCTCTTCTGGGCCTTCTTCTACAATATCGTACTGATCCCGCTCGCGGCGTTCGGCTTTCTCGTCCCCATGGTGGCGGCCGGCGCAATGGCGTTCAGTTCCATCTTCGTGGTCACAAATAGCCTTAGAATGCGCGGATATGATTTCGAGAAGCTAACCGCGCCGAAACCGCTGGCGCGCCAGTTGGTCGAGATGACGCCGCGCTTGATTGCACCGGCAGGCGCACTAGCGTTGCTCATGGCAGTCTCTCTCGGCTGGCTGATGCCGGCGAAGGCACAGGAACTGGCGAAGGTCTACTCGGGGCCGAGAACCAATTCCTACCGGGTCCTCATCAATCCCACAACTCCCATCGTCG
The DNA here is from genome assembly GCA_963810095.1 of uncultured Chloroflexia bacterium. Taxonomy (GTDB): domain Bacteria; phylum Chloroflexota; class Anaerolineae; order CG2-30-64-16; family CG2-30-64-16; genus JALOOB01. Next base: position 212,930 of record CAWEMM010000007.1, read on the forward strand.
CAGGAAATGCAACCCCGCTCGACGTGGAGATTATTGATCAGTTCGGCAAGCGAGCCACCGAGTTTCGGACCTTCGATTACGGCACGCTCAAGTACTATGCCTACCTGGCCATCATTCGGCGGGACCTTGAAGCTCTACAAGTCACCCCGTTGTTTCTCAGGCCCGACCCCAAGCCTGATCCGAGCCTGGGTGGGGCGGTTGACCCGATGTCAGCGCGGCCGTTTGAACAGCGCGTCATTCTGCCAAAGATCGTGTTCCCGAACGAGGGCCAATACGTCGCATTCGTGTACTTCTGGCCCATCGGCGACCAGAAAGTCACCCTTAGCGTGCCTATCGACGTCAGCTCGACCCGAACTTCCGGGGCGACCCTGGTATCGGATCCGTCACCCTCGCGAGTGGTTGAAGGGTTGCAGGTCGCCCTCAAGACCCGGGGGCCGTTGGTGGCGGGCGAGGACAGCAGTATCAAATTCGAGGCAATCGATGAGGGGGGCCAGTCCCGCTCTCGCGAGATCGCGGTGCAGTCCAAGACATATGCCCGCCTCTTCCTTATCGATGAGCAGGCAACCACGTTCATGGAAGAGAGCCTGGCTGATCCCAACAACCTGGAGTTTACGGTGAACTTCCCAAAGCCTGGGATGTACAAAGCCTGGCTCGAGTTCAAGCATGAACGGGAGACGCAACGAATCCCGTTCGTTATAGAGGTGAAGTAAGCGCAATGGCGCATTCCCGAAGGAGCCATGCGGTGAACAAGTTCCTGGATGGGGTGATGATTCTGATGGCGTTGACGATCGCGATCGACCGGGAGTCTCTGAATGTCGGTCAGACGGCAGGGCGCTGACGCGCGCGGACGCAGGGACTGTGCCGATGAAGTGTCACTGGGCCGCGAGCTTCATGTTGGCTTGGCTGTAACAGGCTTGCTGGTCACGCATGCACGGCGGCTCATCTCAGCAGGAGCTCCGCGCGATCGAAATGGCAGATGGCCGCATCCAGGAGCCGTCCCTGCTCCCATAGGGGGACATATGATCAGATCGCATACGGGTGACGAAACGAGCCAGTGGGGTGAGCCGGTAGTCCGATCAGGGGGTGACGGTTGAGTGCGGTGAAAGTGCCGGAGGTCCAGTCAGTGTTCCGGGGCCAGCCTTCGCGCTGGCGAGCTGTTCCTGAGCTTTCTCCGTTTGGGCCTGACTGCCTTCGGCGGTCCCTCGATGGTCGCCTACATCCGCAAGCTGGCCGTAGAGCGCAAGGGCTGGCTGAGCGCCCGGGAGTTCAGCGACGGCGTTGCTTTTTGCCAGATGGTTCCCGGGGCGACGGCAATGCAAGCAGCCGCCTATGTAGGCCTCCATCAACGAGGGGTCGGGGGCGCGGCGGCGAGCCTGGTTGGCTTCGGCTTGCCTGCCTTCTGCCTCATGCTGGTCTTTGCGGTCGTGTACACTCAAACCGGCGCGCTTCCCGCAGTGACTGCAGTGTTCAGCGGTCTGCAGGCGGTCGTCGTTGCGATCGTGGTCAACGCCGCCTTCTCCTTTGGGAAGACAACGCTCAAGCACTGGATGCACTGGCTGATCGCGATCGTATCCGCGGCGCTATTCTGGCAGGGCATCAACTCGCTGTTCGTCATTCTGGCTGCAGGGGCAGCTGGCTGGCTGTTGCTGCCACGACCGGTGTCTTCAGGAGCCCCGGCCGCGCAGCCTGCCGGTATCCCACTCTACAAGCGATCATTAGCGCTTATCCTGGCAGTTGCCGGGATGGGACTGGTCGCGCTCTACTTCCTGGCGCCGGAGCTGTTCCGCCTGGCTTTGCTCATGTTCAAGGTCGATCTGATGGCCTTCGGCGGTGGTTTTGCCTCCGTTCCGATCATGTATCACGAGGTAGTCGAGGTAAACGGCTGGATGCCGGGTGGGGTCTTCATGAACGGCATCATTCTGGGCCAGGTCACTCCGGGCCCCATCGTGATAACCGCCACGTTCATTGGGTACCTCCTGGCTGGCCTGCTGGGCGCAGTCATCGCTTCGATCTGCATCTTCTTGCCATCATTTCTGATTGTCATTGGTGTGGCTCCCTTTTACGGCCGGCTGGCGGCCTCGCCGGTCTTCAAGGGGGTCATTCAGGCGGTTCTCTGTTCGTTCGTGGGCTTGCTGGTTTCCGTCGCCTTCCGTTTTGGCCTGCAGGTCCACTGGGACGCCATCCATGTTCTGCTCGCGGTCGGAGCGCTGGTGGCCTTGCTCCGTAAGGTTGATATCCTGTGGGTGGTCCTGGCTGGCGTCATCCTTTCGCTCGTACTGATTCGCGTGTAAACCGTCGAGATACATTGGAGGTAACCGCATGAAGCACGTCCCGTTCGTCGTCCTGACCCTCATTCTGATCGTAGTGCTAACAGGTTGCGCAGGCACGCTGCCACCCGCAGCGGCTCCAGCCCCGACAACCGCACCAGCCGCGGCGCCAACTACGGCCCCCGCGGCTGCTAAGCTGGTTACGGTGAAGGTGTTCGCGCCGTCCAGCATGATGGATGCCGTCAAAGAGATGACTGCGGCCTTCGAGGCGTCCAATCCGGGCGTCAAGCTTGCCGTCGAGATCGGACACTCGCCCACGCAGCGACTTCAGCTGACGCAGGGCGCGACCGGAGATGTTTTCATGACTGCCAGCCAGAAAGACATGGATGACGCAGTCACGGACAAGAGCGTCGCCGCCGGCGCTCCCCAGGTGTTCGCGAGGAATCAGCTCGTGGTCGTCATGCCGGCGAGCAATACGGCCAACGTTCAGAAACTGGAGGACCTGGCGAACCAGGGCGTAAGGTTATTGGTGGCTGTGGTCGACACGCCAATCGGCAAGGCCACGTTGAGCAGCTTGGATAAGATGGATAAGAAGTTGGGAGCGGGGTTCAAGGAGAAGGTGCTGGCCAATGTCGTATCCAACGAATCCGGGGTCAAGCCCATCGTGTCCAAGCTTCAGTTGGGTGAGGCTGATGCAGGCATCGTGTTTGTCACCGATGCCGTCGCAGCTCCAGCGCTCAAAACGGTCACCATTCCCCCCGACTTGAACATGATTAGCCAACTGAACGTAGCTCCACTTGCCAAAGCCCCGAACCCGGAACAAGCAGCGGCTTTTGCAGCATTTGTCACCTCAGCCCAGGGGCAGGAAATCCTGAAAAAGTGGGGATTCATGTCCGCGAAGCCGTGACGTATCGGTCGTGTAGTTGAGAGTTGAGGAGACATGCCGGAGAGGACAGGCGAGATGATGCGCACGGAAACGTTTGCCGGAGGCCGCAGCCCGGAACCGGAAACCCGCGGCCAAGGTTAGCGACGTAGCCTACCACCAGAAGATCCACCGGGTTCGGCCACTGCTTGGTTTCATCCTGCTCGGCGGACTCGGGGCCCTTCTGCTGGCACTCCCGCTCCTGGTCCTGTTATGGCGTGGCGTAGGCGCGGGAATCGCAGGCTACCTGTCGCAGCCCTCCGTCATCGCCGCGGCCCGGCTGAGTCTCCTCACGAGTGGCACGAGCCTCCTTTTTACCCTGCTGCTTGGCACGCCTCTCGCTTACGTCTTGGCGCGCTGGTCGTTTCGCTACAAAGCCGTGGTGGAGACCGTCATCGACCTCCCGATCGTCCTGCCACCGATGGTGGCAGGGATCGGGCTGCTTCTCGCGTTTGGGCGAAAGGGCCTGTTGGGTGGACCGCTGCATGAGCTCGGCATTGCCCTCCCTTTCACAACGGCAGCGGTTATCTTCGCCCAAACCTTCGTTTCTGCTCCGCTTTACATCCGTGCCGCACGGCTTGGTTTCGGAGCCGTGCGGCCGGACATGATCGAGGCCGCCTACACCGACGGGGCATCCGAGTTCGTCATCTTCCGGCTTGTGATGGTACCGCTTGCCAGCCGGGCGATGCTGAACGGCCTCATCCTGTGCTGGGCGCGCGCCTTCGGCGAATTCGGCGCCACCATCATCTTCGCCGGTAATCTGGAAGGGCGCACCCAGACGATGCCGCTGGTGATCTTCAATGGGTTCGAGACCAACCTGGGCGTCGCGTTGGGCATCTCGCTGGTGCTGATCCTGATTTCAACGACGATCTTGCTCGTCCTGCGCACGCTCGAGAAGAACACCAGCATCAACCTTTAGCTCATCTTCCGCTCGTGTTGGCGGAAGTCGGTGGCAAGGGGACTAACCTGATGACTGGGAACGCTGTTCGGGCGGCCGGACTGCGCTGGGCGCTCACAGCCTCAGGTTCGCCCGTCCGATAACTGTCTGTGTATCCGAGTCGGATGTCCGCTCGGCAACAGAGCAGAGTGTGGTCATCGCTCGCTCGGTGATTAACCGAGCCCAGTTGTTGCTGGCAGCCGAGTCTGCCAGCAACCTGAACGGGACGACCGAGGGCGATATTGTGGACCTATTCCGCAGCCTTCATGCCAACTTCGGGCTTACCATCGTCCTCGTCACGAACACGCCAACTTGCTTCGTCGGGTATGCGAGCGATCGAGATGGCCGGCCGTCTTATCCTGGAAGCGTCGGGACCCTTGCGCAAGGGAGCGCACAGGGAGTACGCGATAAGCCAGTGAGATCAGGCGGATGGCCCGGCAGTCAGTGAAGCTCGGGGACAGATTCACCGGCTGCGCGCGAGCGTGCTCCGGGCATGGCGTGGAGGGTAGCCGGTTCCGCAGCTATCGCATTGGGCTCTCATTCGAGTCGCGAGGGTCGGGTTTTTTGCGTCCATGCGTTACGTTTGCGCCTGACGGACCCGCCTCGGTTTGGCGATCCGTGAAGTCCGGCGGCGCCGCGCTGCGTGCAACGCGTGGCGGTGCGACACGTGTCGCGGGTCGCGCAGGCCGGCGGCGCATCAGCAACAGCAGCGGCAGCAGCAGCAGCAGGGGCAGAAGCAGCAGCCACCACGGGAAGCGGCCCTCGGGCTGCGCCGGCGCGGGCGTGATGGGCGCGACGACGGGGACGGGTGTGTCCGTCGGCGTCGCAGTCGGTTGGGCCGTGGGCGCGGCTGCGGGCGCAATGAAGCGGTACGCGACCGCTGCGCCGGCCGCGAGCGGGCCCGAGCCCTGCCCGAACGTCACCGTGGCCGAGTAAGGATAGGAAGCGTCGACCTGTCCCTCGCCCACCAGCCGCCAGGTCACCGACTGGGCCCCGCCGTTGACCGGCACGCTCGCCATGGGCTTGCGCTCGGTCTCGCCGTCCGCCAGCCGGAGCCCCTGCGGCAGGACCACCGTCGCCTCGCCACCCGTGAAGTCGGCATCCGACAGGTTCGCCACCCACAGCGTCGCATTGAATTCCGGGTCGTCGCTGGTAATGCTGACCGGCGCATCGATCCAGGCGTTGCCGCCTCCCACGCCGGCCAGGCCGTAGTAGGTGACCCATGTGGCCGAGGCGCCAGGTGCGAGCGCCTCCGGCTCCCAGTACATCGCCACCGCGTCTGTCGCCCACCGGCCTGGTCGGGTCCACCTGGTAGTCCCACGCGGTGTTCTTGATTTCAGGCCACGTGGCGAAGACGAGCCGGTCCGGCTTTGTCGCGTCCTCCCCTGTCAGGATGCCCTGGCCCTTCAGGCTGGCGGGGCTATAATCTTGCGCCTCGAATGCTTTCCAGTACGCGGGCATCTGGTCGCCGGCGAACTCGCGTTCCGTGTCGAAGTTGCCCGAACCGGGGACGAAGAACGGGGCCCGGTCGTTGTCGCCGATCATCGTGTCCAGCATGATCCGCAGGCCCGCCGAGATGGCTTGCCGCGACGTGTTCGTCGCGGTCAGCGAAATGCGGAAGGTGTCCGGCCGGTTGGTATACGGATTTGTGACGGGTGTGAGCGTCTGCGTGATCGCCACGCCTTCGAACAGCCAGCCTGCCACGAGCGCACCGTTCTGATCCGCGGGCTCGGGTTCGTGCTCTGCAAGAGCGGCAGATCGCGCGCCTGGCCTTCGCTGACCACCCGCAGCGTCGTGAACGAGGTATATCCCAGCCCGCCGTGCCCGTACATCAATCGCCGGCCGTCGTCGTCTGCCGTGGCCGGATCGCCGCCCCGCGTTCCGATCGTATACTGGCCCCACTCGTTGGCCCGCGCCTCGATTTGCTCGTTACCCACGGTCACGGGTCCGCCGCTGTCGCGCTGGAGCGCGGGGCCCGCCAGTGCCATGTGCGGCAGCACCAGGGTTACGGCGAGCGACAGTGCGATCAAATAGTACAGCATCGGCCTGATCTCTCTCATTCGCATCGGCTACAACTCATTCCCGGCGTCCCCATCGTCTGGCGCGAGCGGCGTCACGTTGCTCAACCAGTCATCCAGGTCGAACGGCGCGGGTGGTTCGACAGGCTCGTCCGGCGGCTCAGGGGGTCGGGCAGGCAAGTCGTCGGGCGGCGCCGCGGCACCGTGGCGGCTCAGCAGGCGAAACCTCCAGGGTCTCGAAGACCTCGGGTGCCGGGTGTGTCGGGGCCGGTTGGTCAGTCGAAAGTAGGGCGGCTGCGACCGCGGGGCCGGGCAAGCCCTCGGGGATCCCTCGCCCGCGCAAGGGATGCACGACCTCGGAGGTCTGCCGCGGCGCGGCCGGTTCGGCCGTCTCTGGCGGTTCTGGACGGCGCGCCACCGGCAACACCCGGCTGCCCGAGTTCTGCCGGGCGGCGACCAGGATCGCAAGCGCGTCGAACTCCTCCCACACGGCCGTCGCCCGTCGTCGCGGATCGACAAACTCCGCCCGGTCGCGGGCTTCGATTGCGGCCTGGTAGTCTCCCGCCAAGGCCCCCGCCCGCATCTCGTCGAGCAGCGGGTGGAGTCGTTCGCGCAGCGCTTCCAGCGCTTCGAGTTCGAGCCGCAGGTCGCCTGCCTCGTCGACGAGGCCGGCCGTTTTCTCGTCGTGGTCAAGCGCCTCTGGCGCGGTGCGACCGGGCGCCTCCAGCCCAACTTCTTCGATCGCCGCGGCATAGTGCCCGGCCGCGGCCAACCGGTGCGCTCGGGCCAGCCGCCGCACGACGCTGCCCAAGGCTGCTTCCCTTGCCTGCTCCGCCGCTGTCGAGCTTGCGGCCCCGCTCGCCAACTGCCACCAACGCATCAGCGCCGGCGCAACGAACTCACGCACGAGCGGATGGCTGGCCTCGCCCAGCAGGGCCGGCGGGACCGCTTGCCCCACCGTCGCTTCCGGTGCATCGAGCACGGCCAGCAGCGTGTGCCGGGCGTCGGCAGGCAGACCGCTCTCCCCATCCGCTGCCGACTCGAGCGCGGCCTGGAACTGGGCCAGCGCGGAGAGCCGGTCGCCTGCGGCCGCCAGCGCGCGGGCGTTCCGCGTGCGGGCGCGCGTCTCGGTGAGGAGGGCAATTTGCCGTTCGACGCGCCGGAGCTCGGGGAGCACGTGCGGCGCAGCGACCGCATAGCTTTCTGCTAACCCGGCGCAAGAAGCAGCCGTTGCCAACTCGCCCCGTTCGAGCGCGGCCTTCGCCTGGGTCAGCCAACCCCGTGCCGCAGCCAGCGCGTCGTCCGAACCTTCGCGCAGCACCCGCTCCTGCGCGGCAAGCACGATTGGATCCGCGGTGCTCGCGGCGTAGGCCCGGAGCGCGGGCAGCGCTTCGACGCCGCGGCCCGCCGCGACCCGCTCGGCGGCGGTGTGCAGGACCGCGTTGCGCCGCTCCAGCGCCTCCACCTGCGCCCGAAGTTCCTCCCAGCGAGCGGGCAGCGGGTGGAGCGCGCCGCGGGCCGCCCGCAGCCCTGCACGGGCCGACTTGAGCGCGGCAATGGCTGCGTCCCAGTCCACCGCAACGAGGTCGCCATCCGCTGCGGGTTCGCACAGATCTCCCACCGTCTTGAGCGCGCGCTCCACCGGGTTCAGCGCCCGCTCCTCGGCTTCGGCCCGCGCCCGCGACTCCGCGGCCTCAGCCTGGGCAGCCAGCTCTGCCCGCCGTGCCGTGATTTCCGCCGTGACCCGGGCCGCTTCGCTCAGCGCGCCGGCCGGCGCAGACGTCAACTCGCCCACCTGCCGGCACAGCGCCAGCGCTGCGTCTTCGTCGCCCGCTTCGGCCCGGGCAGACGCGGCCGCGAGCAACTCGTCTGCCAGCCGGGCCGCCAGCCCCGGGGCGGTCTCCCACTGCTCGTACGCCCGGCGTAGCAGTTCGAGCCGCTGACTTGCCTGCGAGGTCGACCGGACTGCGTCGGCCTGGCCGAGCAGCTTCTTGACCTCTCTCTGGACGCGCTCGGTCTCCTTCAAGCCCGCCGCCAACTGCTCGCGCAGTTCCATAACGTCTGCCGCGTCGCCCCAACGGCCGCCCTCGACCCGTGCCAGGCCGTTCCGAAATGCGTCGCGGCCGCGTCCGGCATCCCGCGCGCCTAACGCCTCCCTGCCCTCGGCCAGCAGCAGCCGCGCCTGTTCGAGATCGGCCAGCGCCGCCCGCGCCTCGCCCAGCATCGCGTCGAGCACGGCCGCGACCTCGCCCAGGTCGCGCCCGCGTGCACCAATTGCCGCCTCCAGCGCTTCCCGGCTGGCCTGCCACCCTTGGCGGGCGGCTTCCAGGCGATGAGCCGCACGGTCACGCATCGCCTGGGCTGCGAAGAGCGCGGCGTCGCGCAACGCGGCGGCCTCGGCCTGCTCTGCCGCGGCGGTTGGATGCCCGGGGAAGATTTCGACTGTGGCCAGAAAGGCCGCGTGGGCGTGCTCGAACGCTTCCGCGGCCTCGTCAAATTCGTGTTCCACCACGGATGCGCGGCCCGCCGTGATTTCCTGGCGTCCCCGATCCATGTGCACGCGGAGGGCGATGGCCTGCCAATCCGGATTGCGGGGATGCTCGGCGCGCAGCGCGGCCAGCAGCGCGAGCGCGTCGTCCGTTCGCCCCTGGGCGAGCGCTTCGTTGACCGCGGCAAGTTGGTCCTGAATGCGGGTGAGGGCCCCGCGTGCCCGTTCGTGTAAGGCGGCCACGGGGCGGGCGAGCACGTCCTCGCGGCCCGTCAGTTCTTCGTCCAGCGCGGCAGCCAGCTCGGCTGCCAGGCGGTAATCTTGCCGTTCGAACGCCAATTCGGCGAACTGGACCCGCTCGGAGACATTGCGCTCGGCAAACAGCTTGTCGCGCAACGCAGCGAGGGGAGCGGCCAGGCTTTCCCAACCACGCCCGTTCAGCGGCCGCAGAGTGTTGTCGAGCACCTCAAGCGCCTGGTCGAACTTGCGGCGTCCCGCAAGCACCTCGGCCTCCCGGCGGGCCGTGCCGATTCGCCGCTGCCACTCCTGGCCTTCCTGGGCCTCGCTGCGCAGCCCGTCGATCTCCGAGTGGTACTTCAGGATGTGGCTCAGCGCGCCGCGCGCCTGGGCCTGGTTCAGCACGCCGAGCGCTTCGTCGAAGCGGTGGGCGGCGAGCCCGGCGCGCGCCCTCGCCAGTGCCTGGCTCAGTTCCTCGTCGATGCTCTTCTGTTCCACCGCGTTGGCCCAGCCTTGGGCGGCCGCCGGCTGGTCGGGATGCGCGGCGAGAATCGCCTCGAACGCCGCGATAGCATCGTCCCAGCGGTAGTGGCTGAAATGCACTTCGGCCTGGGCCAACCGGCCCCTGAGTTCGCTGTCTTTCATCTTCATCACTGCTCAGAGCGACTTGGACGCGGATGACGCAGGATGGGGCGGCCCTTCATGAAGGTGCGACCCGGTTTTTCATCCTGAAGAGCCCGTCGATCTGCATCATTTGCGCTCTCTTGCATCTTCATGCTCCAAAAACGCCACCCGGCCGTTTGCCAGTCCGGCCGCGATCTCGCCCGTCGCTGCGACGGCAACCGAGAGCACGGTCGACGCGAACAGCAGGTCGCAACGGGCTGTGACCCGGCCGGTGAATGCGCCAATCTGCCAGAGTTCGCCCGTGTTCGTGCCTGCGACGAGGACCGGGCGCCCGGGGACGGCCTGCAGCGCCGTGATCGTGACGCCCGGTGGGCAGGCGAGCGACCAGGCTGTGCCTCGCAGCCCCGCGTCAAGCCCGACCAGCCGGCTGGATCCGGGGGACGCCTCGGTGTCGTGGCCCGCGGCGGTGTGGATCACGGCCGCGACGGCCAACGGAGCGGGCAGGCTCGCCAGGAGCGTCACACGGCCGGCCATAACGATCGACTTGCCGGGCTTGCCAAGTGCAGCGTCGATGGCGACGATTTCGCCCGTCCTCGGAGCTGCGCCACCCAGCGCGGCAGCGTAGATCGTCCGGCAGTCGGGGCTGATGGTTGCGTGCCAGGTGCGCCGTGCACCAGCGGTCCCTTCTTGCGGGCCCAGCCGCCAGAGCAGTTGCCCCCGGCCGTCTAGCAGCGTGAGCCCCAACGCATGATGGCCGAGAGCGATCAGCCCTTCCCTCTCGGCGCCGGCCTGCGGCGCGAAGTCCAGGCTGTACAGATCGTCCTGCTGTTCCCAGATGCCGACTGCCGCCACCCGCAGCTGGTCGTGCGGGTTGTCGCTCGCTTCCCGGCGAAAGTCCAGCCGGTACAGACGCCCGGCCCGCTCCAGCGCGATGCCCGCGTCGAGCCGGGGCGACAGCCCGACCCGGCTGAACGCCGCGCCATGCCGCTCCAGCCGGCACTGCACGTTGCCCCGCCTGTCAAGCAACTGCAAGCCGTGCTCCGAGCCGACCAGCAGGTGGTCGCCGTCGCCGGAAAGTGCGACGGCATGCACCGGCCCGCCCAGGCTGTGAAAGCGGCTCAACCGTAGAGGATTTATCATGGCATTAGCCGTCACACGAAGAACCCAAGAAACAAAGATGCACAAAGACTTTTTAGGTGGCTTCGTGTAACTTCGGTTCTCCGGTTCTTTGTGTGATCTCTTCCTTACATCCCCCGCTTGATCAGTTGGTTCAGAGAAGCCATCTCCTCGCAGAGGATCAGGTGGATGACGGTGCCCATGTCGCGGACGCGCGGGTCGGGGTTCGCCTTGAACCCGGCCAGCGAGCCGCTGATATAGCCCCGGATGCGCTCCATGCGCCGCTCTGCGTTGCGGGCACGTCGTGTTTCGGGGTCCGCGCCTTCTTCGTTCGCCGGGCCGAGCGCAGCAGTGGCCGCGTTGATGGCACCGTAGAGCTCGGCCAGCTTGAGCGTGAACGGCCGCTCGATGCCAGCCAGCGGCACGCCGCGGCGGCTCAGCTCGCCCTGCACGCGGGCCACGAGGTCGGGATGGAAGCCGGCCGGCTCGGTCATCTTCAACGCGAGGTTCTGGAGCGCGTTGAGGTGCAGCAGGGCGGTCCGGCTGTCGGGCGGCAGGGTCATGAACGCCGGGTTGAGTTCCCGCACGATCCGGCTCTGGCTCAGCGGCAGCACGCGGGCGCCGCCTGCGCCGTTGCCGTTGCCGTTGCTGCCCAGCCGCAGCCAAAGCTCGGTCGATTCCTGGCCGGTGGCCGGATCGACGAAGAGGTCCTCGAAGACCAGGCCGTATGCGGCCGCGAGCGCGTAGGCTCGCACCTTGTCGGGGTTGCCCATCGCGATGACCAGCTCGGGCGCCAGCATGCGCTGCTGGTTGCTCGTCTCGCCCAGGGTCGGGATCTGCTGCTCGAGCTCGGTCGCATACTGCTCTTCGGGCAGGATGTGGATGCTCTCGCGGCCCCGGTTCACCTTGCTGCGGTACTCGGGCTCGCAGTGCACGAAGGGCTCGACCGCGGCCAGGTTGACGCCCCGGCTAATCTCCATGATGGTGCAGGCGACGAGGCTCTCGGCCGACGCGTCGACGTTGAACCCTTGGTTGCGCAGCGTCTCGCGGGTGTCGGCCAGGAACTGGCGCGCCACGTCGTCGCGGGCGCCCTCGAGGTTGAACGACACGTAGCGCTCGACAAACGGCGCCAGGTCATTCCGGGCCGGGTTGTAGCGCAGGAACGGCTCTTCCACCTGCAGACAGCGGTTTGTGAACTGGGCGTGATTGGGAAACTCGGACGACAGCCGCTCGGCAACGGTTACGTTCCGCCGCACGACCTGGAAGAGATCCTTGACGCCCGCGAGCCAGGTCGCCGCGATCTGCTCCGCGCCGCTGGCCTGCTCGCCCCATGTGGATACGATCTTGTAGTCGAGCGGGCGCAGTTCGGCCAGCCGCTGCCACTCGAGCCCTTTTTGCGCGCTGCCGTCCGCAGAAGTGCCGACCTGGCCCATCACGCGCGAGGCGATGGCGGGCAGGTGTTCCGGATGGCGGTACAGCTCATCCTCGAACTGCGGGCTGGTCAGGTAGTTGCGCACGCGCACGCGCTTCTCGGCCCGATTCGCCTCGTGCGTGCGAATGCGCGCCTGCACGATCCGGTCCACCTCCGCGAAGGTCAGCTCCCAGTTTTCGATTTCGCCAAGCGCGAGGTCCAACACGCTGCGCTGCCCGTCATTGCGGCCGCTGCTCGCGCTCGGCTGCGCCCAGCGAATCGAGCACGTCCATGACCGTGCGATAGATGCGCTGGTGCAGCGTGAGGGCCATGCGCTCCTGGAACTGGCCCGAGAACGCCTCCTGGGCCTGGCGCGGGCGCGTCCACAGGGGGGGCATGTACCGATCGCCGCGGGTCTCGCTCATCCAGGTGATGGCGTTTCGCACCTCTTCGCCCACCTGGCGGATGCGCGTCTCGACCTGTTGGTCGGCCCACTCCTTTTCTAAGACCGCCTTGAACCGGATGAGCGTGTCCTTCAACGCCTCGACCAGGGCCCGGGCGTAGGGCAGGCGCGAAGGGAGCAGCCGGCGACCCCCAGCACCGGCTGGGGCCTCGTCGCGGCGGTTCAGCGTATCGAGCAACTCCGCGTCGAGCGCCTCGGCGAAGCGGGCGCGCAAGGCCACCCGGTACTGGCCGAGGATGGCGTCCCACTCGCCGCCCGAGCGTGAATCAGGATCGTCCGGATCGATCTGCGGGCCCAGGTAGTCGTCGAGGAATTGGTCCGCGAAGTTGAGCAAACGGGTCGAGCCCTCGTCAAAGGTTTCCTTCTTGTAGTCGCCGTCCCGAGTCAGCACCAGGTTGCCGGCGAGGTACTCCAGCGAACCGCTCAGGTTCGCGTAGTGCTCCGCGAAGCCGCTGTCCGAGAGGCTGAGCATGCCGAACAGCCCCTGCCAGCTCATGTCGACCCGTTCGGGGTTGATGCGCCGGGTGCCCGCCACCGCCTTCTGCAGCACGTTCGGGTTCGGCCGCCCCGCCACCGAGGAGGTGCTGAAGATTTTTTCGACCTCGTTGACAGCCTCGATGCGCACCTGCCCCCGCCGCTTCTCGTCCGTGATGGGCAGGTACTCGCGCGCCAGCAGCTCACGCACGAAGCGATACGAGTAACCCTCGATCACGTCGTCGACCGGGAAGATGTAGGTCATGACGTTGAAACCGCTATACATGCGCCCCGTTGTCTTGTCATAATGCAAGCCGGCGTTGGAGCGCAAGGTGGCCAGCGCGTCGCCCAGGCTGTTGTCCACATGCGCGGCCACGAAGTCGGCCACCATGGGGAACACGCCCTTCATCGGGTCGCCGGCCAGGTCGAAATCCTGGCCCGTGCTGCGCGAGGCGGTGTCGACCAGGTAACAGTGATCGAACGGCTGGTTGGTGCTCCAGGTGATCGACTGCTCGCTCTCCGCATAGCGCACCATGTAGGGCAGGAAGCTCGAATGGACCCGCATGAACCGGTCCAACTCGCGCAGCGCAGCGTAGGAGTTCGGCTTGAGATTGGTCGGGTCGTCCATAAACCGGGCGTACTGGGCGAACGCGTCGGGCATGACGATGATGCCGGACACCGAGACCGACTGCCAGTTCTGGTTCGACATCACCGCGTGCCGGACCAGGTTGGCGAGATCGATCATCATGCCCGAGCCCGTGCCGCCCGCGACCGAGCCGATGATGAAGATGAGCCGCTTGCCTTTCTCGACGTCTTCTGCCCGCTGGAACGCCGGCGCCTCCCGGTCAGCCTGGCCGTACATACGCCCGATTGCCTCGATGAGGGTCTGGTAGATCGGATTTGCATAGCGAAGAAAGAAAGCGGTGCGGCCGATGGGGCGGCGCTGCTGCGCACCCCCACGAACATCCCGCTCGGCCGGTCCCAGCATCCGGTCGAGTTTCTCGTGTTCGAGCCAGTTCATGTACGCGGCCGTCTTGCCCGTGCGGATGTCGGCAAAGACCGCGTCCATCGTCATCCCGCCCGGGCTGACGATGTGCTGGAACTCGGGCAGGCGCGTGCGGCGCCCTGCGCCGGCATCGTCAAACGCAGGGTTGAGCTGGGCGCCGGCGAAGCGGTCGATGTCGCGCAGGCCGTCCGTGTCGTACGACAGCAGGACCACGCCCTCGGGCACTTGCCCGTATGCTTCTTCCAGGCGTTCCTTCAAGATGGTCAGCGCGGCCTTGCCTGATCCGCCTACGCCGATTGCCAATACTCGTTTCGCCATAACAGACAGTTACTCCTGTATGTTTCCGGTAGGGGTGAGGCATGCGGGCTTGCCGGCCGAGCCGGCAAGCCCGCATGCCTCACCCCTACAACAGGGGCTTTGCGCCCTATCTCAATTGTTTCGGATCGGTCGAAAACTTCAATACGATTCCGTTCCCGCCTGAAGCGGTGTGCATCGACGGGATATCCCGGATTTGGAACAACTGCGGACCGGACGGCCCGCGCAGGACGGTTGAGACGCTGCCCCGGCGCTCGACGCGCAGCTCGACTGGCTCCATGCCCTGCACCTGCAGCAAGCCCTTGCTCCCGATGGTAATCGTGCTCTTGCGGGCCGCCTGGCCCAGGCTGCGCAGCGACTTGTAGGACCCTTCGGCCTTGCCGTTGCGGTAGACCTGTACATACCCGGCAGGCGGCTGGCGCACGGTGGCCACCAACGCGGCCGGCGCGACATAGAATCCCAGGAACGCCAGCAGGCCCGCGCCGGCCAGCGCACCGGCCACCTTGGCCGCCAGCGGCGGCGGGCACCCGCTGGAGCCGCCCCACGGTGCAAAGGCCCAGCCCGCTTCGTCGACGCACTGATCGCTCAGATCGTTCACGCCGTCGCCGTCCGAGTCCGGAACGGGCGTCGGCGCGGGCGTCGGGGTCGGACGGGGAGTTGGGGTGAGGGTCGCCGTCGGCACCGGCGTCGGTGTGCAAGCGACCGCGGCGACCTGGACCGGCACGTCACGCTCGAGGGGCTGGACCCCGCCGGCGAACGTCACCCGTACCCGCATGCTCGTCTCGACGCTGCTGCCACAAGACAGGGCCGCGGCCAGCGCCTCGCACAGGGGCCCGACGGAGGCGGAGAATGCGCCGCTCTCGCCCGGAGTAAGCGCGGCCTCCCGGCCGCCGGCAAATACGCTGGCGCGGACTGCGGCCAGTTGTCCGGCATCCAGCCCGCCGAGCGTGATGCTCAGATCGGAGGCGCACCGCCCGTGGCCGAGCACTGGATCGCTGCGGGGACGACCGCATCGATGAACCCTGCCCGCCGGATATCAAGCAGCAGCTCGGCCCGCGCGACCGGGAACGTACCACCCGACGGGTCGCCCACGTTGCCCGCCTCCACCGCGAACGCATAGCGTCCCTCGACGCCCACGCCCTCGTACGGAATCGTGTACACGCCCTGAGCATCCGGTCGGAGGTCGGCGGCCACAGGAACCTGCCCCGTGCTCCCGTCCGGGTTCGTAACGGTGACCAGAAGCGGCTGAGGGGCGGTAATGGGCTCCCTGCTCGCATTGTCGAGAAGCTGCAGGCGGAGATTGAAGGGCTGGCCCAGGCCGTGCGGCCGGTCGACCAGGAACTGGCCCGGTACTGCAGTTGGGCTCGCGGCCGGCTCGACGAACGCAACCCGGTACGACCCCTCCATGTCGATGTGCACGATGACCGGTTCGCTCGACGTGATTTTCCAGGCGGCATCGCGGGGTGCGGCATCGAGACGGCTGCGGCCAATCGCCACGATCTGCACCGGGCTCTCCTGCCCCTGGAAGAACTGCGTGTCGGGGTCGCCCGCGGCGACGCGCACGCCTGCCGGGTCGGTGACGGCGATATCCGCCGGCGGCGTGCCACGCTCGCGTGTGAAGGTGAGGACCACCCGCTGGATATAGCGGCTGACGAACACTTCGAGCGTTTGGCCCGGTGCCAGGCTCAGGGGCGGCCGGGCCACGCTGTTTCCAGCCGCGCCACGATCTCGTCGTAGGTCCGTTCGATCTCCTCCGTGCTGTTGACCGGGTAGGAGCGTACGAAATTGTGGCGCAGCCCCATCTCGTCCCAGAAGCGGATATAGCGCTCGTAGGTCGCGGTCGCGGGCGCAGCCTGCTGGCGGTTCTGCAGCAGGATTACGAATAGGGGCACGTCGGGGTTGGCCGCGACCAGGCGCTCGATATCCTCGTTGCTCTGCCCACCCGCTGGGAAGGGCGCACCGTCGGTCAGCAGCACCACGGCGGGGAGGTTGCCCGGCCGGCGATTGGGCGACTCGCGCAGCTCGCGATAGGCCATTTCGAGCGCAGGCACGATCTGTGTCGCCAGCTTTGGCTGCGGGTTGCTGATCGCCCGGGCGAGAGCGTCCCGCGCCTGGTCCAGCCCGGTCAGCGGGCTGACAAGCTCGGGCGGGTTGTCACCCAGGCTCACCACGCCCAATTGGTAATCTCCGGCCGCCGGCAGCGCGAAGCCGGTGCGGGCGATGAAGAGCGACGCGCCGGTAATCCGCAGGAAGTTCGGGTCGTTGCCCCACACCTCGCAGCCGGGGATGCGCTGGCTCGCCGGGAACATGCTGCACGAGTTGTCGATGACGAGCATGACGTCCAGCGCCTGGCCGTTGGGCGCGCCGGTCTGGGCATGCGCGACGGGTACGCCCCCGCCAAGCACGAAGGCGAGCAGCGCAAAGGCAGTGAGAACCGCGGTGCCTATGTTGTTGCGAAGCATCCTGAGCGGGCGCCGGGGGAGCCGGCGCAGAGTCGAAGGATGCGGCGCGGTTCGGGATTGCTTCATATGCGTCTACTCATTGACTTCCACGATCGCGTCGACCGCCTGTACGGGCTCGCCGGCAGTCCCCGACTCCACCCAGAGCCAGACGTGGTACAGGCCGGGCCGTGCATCCTTAGGCAGGGTGAACTCGGAGACGAACCGGCCGTTGGCGTCGGTGCGGACCGGCGGCACAGAGAGATGTTCGGCCGGGCTCTTGTACGTGCCCGTTTGATTCAGTTGTTCCAGCGTGAGCGGCGCCGGGAAAGGCTGATAGGCCAGGTTGACCAGCGGGTTGGTGCTGCCCGAGAGCAGCGCGCCGCGCAGCACCAGCCGGTCGCCCGGTTGCGCCCGTCGCGGCAAGGGCTCGATTGTCACGTAGCGGTTGACGAACTCCTGGGACATCGCGACGTTGCCGGTCGCGGGGTTGTAGGCAACTCCGATCCCCACGTGTGTGTGCTCGGGCGCGAGGATGTTAGCCCGGTGCCCTGGGCTGTTCATCCAGGCAGTCTGCGCGTCGGCCACCACCTGCTCCCAATCGTCGATGGGTGCGCCCCGGCCGTCTTGCCACTGATGCACCAGGCGGTAGACGTTCTCCTGTGACATGTCGAGCCCGCCGGCCCGACTGTAGCGGTATTCCGGCCCATAGCCGTCCATGTTCCAATGGCTCATGTAGCCAAACTGTGCCATCTCCTCGCTGTGCTTCTGGCCCGCGGCCGCGGCCGTGGTGTCCCATGCGACGGGGCGCAACCCGTTGGCCTGCCGGTCCGCGTTCACCAGGTCGAGCATGCGCTGGGCCAGGGCCGCCAGATCTGGCGCGTCGGGCGAGGCGCCGGTGGCAACTGCAGGTCGTGTGGGAGTGGGGGGAGCGGGCGTGGCGGACGAGGATGCGGCCCGAGTCGGCCGGGGCGCCGCAACTGCAGGCGTTGCGGGGCCGGGCGGAGCCGGTCGCGGCGACGTAGCGGCAGGCGCATCCGAGGCCCTTGCAGGCGGGCTGGCCGCCTGCGTCGGATTGCCGCGCGCCGGCGCCCCGGTCGCGGTCACCGCGGCGAGCGGCGCGGTGGTTTGCTGGGCGCCGGGCACGGCGCCGGTCGACACCAGCGGCAAGGTCGCCGTCGGGGTGGCGGCAGGCTCGGGCGTGTCGGCATCGCCTGCCGCGAGCGCGGGCGCTGCGACAGCAGGTACTGCCGCGGCCTGCGTCTGGCGCGACTGCCAGACCAGGAAACTGCCGGCCGCCAGGACGACCAGGATGAGCGCGAGAACGAGAATCGGACCTGGGTTTGGGCCCGAGCGGCGCGGCGGCCGTCCGGATTGCACCAACCGCCCGCCGGGTGGCGTGCGCCGGGGCGCGGTTCGCACGGGCGCACGGCGGGGCGACGGTTTTTGGGTTGACCTGAGCATGGCGTCTCTTCAGCGCGAAGCAAGAGCTTCGCGTAGTGATTTCTCAGCAGAAGTCATCCTACCATAACACAGGTCTGTTTGGAAATGATGAAGAACGCAGAAATTGGATTAATAAATGATGAGAAGATGGTTAAGACCCGAGTTGCAGGGGCCGGGTGTGAGTTGCGGAAAGCTTAGGGGTAACCGGCGGAGTCCCGTGCCGGCCGCCGCGTCGCCCAGACGGTAAAGCGCACGGTCCAGATTGCCGCATAGAGGCCATAGAGGATGAACAAGAGTAGGAGTGCTTGCGAATCGAGCGGACCGCTGGAAAGTGCCGCGAGGATCGTCAGCTGGGTAATGCCGATCAAGAGGGCAATTGTGGCCGCGCCTAGCCATTCCATTTGCCGCTGTAACGCGTTCATCGTCTCCGTGCGCTTCTCGGGCGCCAGCCAGTAGTCCTTGCGCGGCATGTTGATCCAGTCGTTGGGGATCTTGCGTATCGCCCGGGGGAGCACGAGAAACAAGATGGCCATGCCGAGGATAGCGGCAAAATTGATCAGGAGGTACTGCGTTTTCGGCGTCGACTCATCGGGCTGGCCCGCGTCGCCGAAGTGCGTCGGCATCGGATCGGGCAGCAGGGGCGCGTAGTGGACGCTCTGCAATGCGGCGAGGAGCACGAGCAGGATGATTACGTAGCGCGACGCGCTCACGGCCAGGGCCTCCGGGGAAAGGCTTGTAGGGAGAATGCAATCCGCTGGATTCTATCATGCAAGCCGCCGCGAGGCTACTCGGGACAGGTTGGGCCGGCGTTCCAACTCCGGCCCTTTCCGGGGCTTCAACGGAGGGTCAGCCTGCAAGCCGACCGGCACAAGCCTCCGGCCCGCGGGGTGGCAGGACGCGGCCGGCCGCCGGACGTGGAGGGTTGCCCCACACCCGGCGGCCGGCATATCGCAGAGGCGCGCCGGTCAGCGCTTCATGTCGCGGTGCTGGAAGTCCGGGTTCGTGTGCGCTTCGGGCTCCAGGTCGAACTGCCGCTTGCTGCCACCTGGCGCATTTCCGGGATACGATGGCGAGGTCCTGGCATTGCATGTGCGACGCGAAGCTCAAGGTCGGGGGGTAGGCGGGGCGCTCTTGCGAGCGGCCGTGCGCGAGCTGGCCGATGCAGGGGCCAGTTCCGTGATGCTCTGGACCCTGGCTGGCAACCCGGTTCGGCAGTGGTACGACGGGCTCGGCGGCCAGATTCTCGCCGAAAAGCGTGACGACGTTGACGGGCGGGAGGTCGTCTAAGTGGCCTACGGCTGGCCGGACATCCGTGCCCTGTTTGTGCAATTGTAGCTTAAATTACTGATACAACTTTAAATTGGGCGCGCCAATTGCGCTTCACGAGTGCTATAATAGTACAGAACCCTCCGCCGGAGATTCCCTGCGGAGCGCTCGGTCCGTCGTGTTAGCAGGCGGCCTCGGCGCCGGCCTCTGTTGCCGGCCTGAAAGGAGCGGAGACCATGGATCCCAAGGCACTCGCAGAGGCATTGGTTGCCGTAGGAGCCACGCCAGTCATTTCGATCGGCATGGCGTTGGTCGTGGTTGCCGGCATTGTCGCACTCGCTAAGAAGCTGTACCGGCAATAGATGAGGGGCCCGCAGGGGTAACGGGGCCACGGCCGCAGGCGTGCGGCTGACGCGGTCAGATGTGCGCGGGGCTCACGGTCCGTTAGCGCCCGATCCACCATGCCAGCGCCGCGGCGCCCAGGAAGGCCACCCCGAGCACGCCCGTCACGAGCGTCCAGGTCCACAGCGCGGACGTCCCACCGCGCGAGTCCATGCGCGCGTCCATAGGGTTCTGGCTGTCGTACAGCACGGTGACGAGATCGCCCACCCGGTGGCTGGGCGGCCAGCTGCCCTCGGCCAGCGGCACGTTGTACCGCCCCCCGTCGGGCACGTCAAACGCCACCCTCGGGTAATAGAAGCTGTTTGCGTTCTCGTCCTTCCGCTCGATTAACTCGGTCACCTGGCCCAGTGCGCGCTGCTCGCGCGCGAGCTTCCGGCTCGTGCTGATGCCCGTCAACACCGCGACGACGACCATCAGCACCGCGATGCCGAGGAAGACGAAGAGGAGGACCCGCGTCAGGGTCCGTCCGCTTTCCTCGAGCTCCCGGCTCTCACGCTCGAACTCGGCGTCAAACGACGCGTCGAGCGCCGCCGCGCTCTGGCCCCCTTGCGAGCTCCGCCTTGTCGACCGCTTGCGTTTCCGTGTTCCAGACCCCATATTCACCCCTGCGCTGCGTCATTGACGCATTCTCGCTCTGCCCGTATAATGCGCCTGTAACCAACCGCACTATTGCGAGTCGCGGCTCACCGGCCGCGATTGACAGAGGCCTATCATACCATGCCAGACACTGTAACGACCGCGCCCAAAGACTTCATTCACGAGATCGTCGACGAGCACAACCGGACGGGCCGTTTCGGCGGCCGGGTCCACACCCGCTTTCCGCCCGAGCCAAGCGGTTACCTGCATATCGCACACGCCAAGGTTATTTCAATCGACTTCGGCCTGGCCCGCGACTACGGCGGCAAGTGCAACCTCCGCTTCGACGACACCAACCCCATCCGGGAAGAAGCCGAGTTCGTGGACGGCATCATGGAGACCATCCGTTGGCTCGGCTGGGACTGGGGAGAGCGCCTTTTCTTTGCCTCGGACTATTTCGAGCAGCTCTACGAGTGGGCGCAGCTGCTGATCCGCAATGGCAAGGCATATGTCTGCGACCTGTCGCCCGACGAAGTGCGCGAGTACCGGGGCGACCTGACGACGGCCGGGAAGAACAGCCCCTGGCGCGATCGAACGGTGGAAGAGAACCTCGACCTGTTCGAGCGCATGAAGAAGGGCGAGTTCCCGGACGGCTCGCGGACCTTGCGCGCCAAGATCGACATGGCCCACCCGAATTTCAACATGCGGGACCCCGTCATGTACCGCATTCTACATGCCGAACATCACCGGACGGGCACAGAATGGTGCATCTACCCGATGTACGACTGGGCACACGGGCAGTCTGACTCCATCGAGGGCGTGACGCACTCGCTCTGCGACGTCGGCTACGAGGACCACCGCCCGCTGTACGAGTGGTTCTGTACCGAGCTGGGCATCTATTGCCCTCAACAGATCGAGTTCGGGCGTTTCGCGATGACCTATACGGTCCTGGGGAAACGTATTCTCAAGCGCTTCGTCAACGAGGGGTTGGTGCGTGGTTGGGACGACCCGCGCATGCCAACGATCGTCGGGTTGCGGCGGCGGGGCTACACCTCCGAGGCCATCAACGACCTGTGCAACCGCACCGGCGTATCGAAGACCAATACGGTGATCGAAATACAGCTGCTCGAGCACTGCATTCGCGAGGATCTGAATCAACGGGCGGTCCGCGGGATGGCGGTTCTGAACCCGCTCAAGGTCATTATCGAGAATTGGCCGGCCGGCGCCGATGGGCGTCCCTCGGTCGAGTGGGTCGACGCGGTCAACAATCCCGAAGACGAGTCGATGGGCACCCGCAAGGTGCCCTTCTCGGGCGAGCTGTACATCGAGCAGGACGACTACCGGGAGGATGCGCCAAAGGGCTGGTTCCGCCTGGGCCCGGGCCGCGAAGTGCGTCTCAAGCATGGTTACTACATCAAGTGTCGGGAGGCCGTCAAGGACCCGGCGGGCAACGTGGTCGAGCTGCGCTGCACGTATGATCCCGAGTCGGGCGGCGGGTCGACGCCGGACGGCCGGATGGTGAAGGGAACCCTCCACTGGGTGTCGGCGAGCCACGCGGTCGATGCCGAAGTGCGGCTCTACGACTACCTGTTTACGAAGCCCGACCCGAACGACGCACCCGAGGGCCAGGACTTCATGGCCAACTTCAACTATGACTCGATGACGGTCCTGACGGGCTGCAAGGTGGAACCCATGCTGGGCGCAAGCCAACCGGGAGAACGCTTCCAGTTCCTGCGCCAGGGCTATTTCTGCAACGATCCCGACTCGACACCCGAGCACCCGGTCTTCAACCGCACCGTCGGGCTCAAGGATACCTGGGCCAAGACCGAGAAGAAGAAGTAGCGTCGGGTCGATGATCGAACTGATTCTCGCGATCGTTCTCTGCAGATCATCGAAGATCAGTTAAATCGGTTCAATCTGCGTCCCATTCACCCTCTCATCAAGGAAGGTACTCATGAAGGGCAACGACGAAGTTCTCGCATCGCTCAATTTCCTGCTCGCCGACGAACTCACGGCGATCAACCAGTACATGGTCCACTCCGAGATGTGCGCCAACTGGGGTTACGGCGAGCTCCACGAGTATATCGAGAAGCGCGCGATCACCGAGATGCGCCACGCCGAGAAGCTGATCGGGCGGATTATTTTTCTGAACGGCAAACCGGTCGTCAGCGATCTGCATCCCTTGCACATCGGCGGGGACGTCACCGACCAGCTCAAGCATGACCTGGACGCGGAACTCGGCGCGGTCGTGGCCTACAACAGGGCCATCCGCCAGGCGGTCGAGGTGGGCGACAACGGCACACGGGCGATCCTCGAAGGCATCCTTCACGACGAAGAGGAGCATGTCGACTGGATCGAGACCCAGCTCGACCAGATCGAGCAGATGGGCATCCAGACCTATCTCGTCGAGCAAGTGGGATAACGGGCAAAACGCGAAGGCCGGGCGGACGTCCGCCCGGCCTTTTGTCGTCCTACGGCTCCAAGACAGTTGCGGGATCCAGGTAGCCCTTGCCGGCAGCGGGGAAGCTGTCGGGATGGTTCGGGTAGGTGTAGCCCCGGCCTGCGACGAGCCCGTTGCAGTCAGGAGCGGACCCGTAGATGCTGCGTGCGTTCAGGAACTTCCTGATCTCGAAGTGCAGGTGTGAGTCGTCGCCCGAAGGGTGCAACGCCGGGAAGCGCCCCGTATAGCGCTGCTTGAGCACGGTGCCAAGCCGCTGGCCCCGCGCGACCGTATCCCCCTCGCTCACCTCGAGCGAGTTGTCGTCCAGGTGTGCATAGACGCTGTAAAGGGTCCCGTCTGCCGACTCGTGCGCCAGGATGACGACCAGACCAGGGTAGTTGATATCCGGGTTGGCGTACACCACCTTACCCGCGGCCGCGGCGGTCACTTCGGCGCCCGCGGTGCTCTTGCCGTCCACCCGATACAGGTCCTGCCCCGCGTGCCACAGTTTCTCCCATGCAATGCCGAAGCAGGTAAGCCCCTTCAAGTCCGGGTTCTGCACGTCGTAGTTCGTGTCTTCGACAAGCTTCGCGCCCTCCTTCGTGACCCGCGGCCCGTAGGCGATACCGTCATGCGCGCCCAGAGGCGGCCCGAACGAGGTGTCCGCCGCGGAGGTCGAGGCGGTCGGGACGGTGAGAGCGGCCAGAAGAACCAGGCAGATGGGTAGCGCCCACTCTAGTTGCCTTCGCCGGCTCGTCTTCATGGCGCGACCTTGAGCGTTGCCAGGATTTGGTAGAACAGGGCCAGCGCCTGGGGATCGAGCGCAACCGTCGCGGTGTCGTGCACCGGGGCCACAATGTATACCTTGTCGCCGTACGGCACGATCAGCGAGAAATCGGCTCCGCGGCCCAGCTGCACGCCCGAGAGTCCGGCCACGGTGGCACTCATCGTCTCCTGCGCCCAGCCGCCCGCGGGCTCGCCCGGCCGCGTTCGGCGGTACAACGCCTCGACGACCTGCTCCACCCCGACGCGGTTGGGATTGGGCTCAGCACGCACGACCATGCCCTGGTACCCTTCCACGTCGGGAAGGCTAAACTGGAGCCGCGCCGTATAGATGCCAGCCTTGCTCGTGCCCGAGGTGAATTCGACATCTTGCGGGAAACTGAGCGAGTAGCCCAAGCTCGCTTCCGTGTAGCTCTGCCAGCCGGCCGGGGCGGCGGGGAGGGCAGTGGTGATGACTGAGGCGGCGGGGCCGGCCGAGCCTGCCGCAGGGCCGACGGAGGGTGCAGGCGCGGCGGTGGTGCACGCGGACAGCAGCAGCGCGGCCACCACGCCGCGGAACAAGCCCTTCGTATGCAGAGACAGACGCCCCGGTCTCACCTGACCCCCCTTCCACCAGGCAATGCTCCATCACAATACCCGGTGCGAGGGACCTGCATCTGTCAGGCTACAAACATTCTTGGTTACGCTGCCGCGACTTCACTCGGACGATTGCATGCGATCTTCGATCTCCCAGGTATGGTCGACGACGTGATACGCGACCCGGCGCACGAAGTAGCGGGCGGGCCAGCCGCGCGCCGCCGCGCGGGCCGGGCGGCGGCAGGCCCACCGGCGCGGCGGCTGCCAACCCTTCCAGCACCTTGTCACGGCTTACTGCCAGAGCCGCAGCGGGATCCGCCATGCTCGTCAATGCCCTCCACTCGACCTTGATGCCGGTCCGCCCGGCATAAGCCGCTTCGGCCTCGGCGACGTGGCGCACGATCGCGTCGAGTTCCCGCCCACCTCCGCCGCGGGCCCTTCCGCAGCGCACTGCCCCGTGCTGCTGCCACCGCCCGGTCGAACGCGCCCCAGCAGGCACGCAGCAGGCGGACCGAGCGCGCCGTCTCGTCCTCACTTAGGGGCTCGGCATCGGCCGGCAGCAGCCGCTCGGGCACGCCCATGTCGGTCGCGGTGCTTCCTGTCAGCCGGTCGCACACCTGAAACTCGGCGATGCCGGTAGGCGCGGCGAACGTCAGCCCCGCGGCCTTCACAACCGCAGCATAGCGGGGCGCAGCCTGGAGCAACGCGGCCAGCGCCGACCCTTCATCCTTTCCACCCCGGCACCAGCCCGGCCAGTCCACTGCCACCGCCAGCACGCGCTTCGAGCCGCTCTCCAGGTACACGTCGATGGTGCCCACGTCTGCTCCCATGTTGCCTCCCGGTCTGCCCGACCCTATGTTCGCGTCATTCCCACTGTTCGTGAGCTGATTGTATCACAATCATTTGGCATGTGATCCAGACCCGTCGCAGTCAACGTATACTGAGCGGATGGGAAAGCCCCCCATCGAGTATCGGAAGAGAAGAGAGGTTTGGAGATGAACAATTCGTGGTTCGGCAAGGCGTGGAAGTTGCGCTTGGCGTTGGTTTCGCTGTCCATTCTTGTGCTCGTACTGGCCGGGTGCGCGGCCCAATCCGGCGCGGCCCAGCCCGGCTCGGCTGTGGCGACCCAGGCGCCCGCGCTGGCAACCCAAGTGGCTCCGACGGTCGCTGCCGTAGAGCCGACGGTGGCCGCGATGGCGACGGAAGCGGCAACTGTCGCACCGGCGGCCTCCACTGCGGTCACGACGACCGCGGCCGGCCCGGCGACGGTCATGATCAGCAAAAACGACAAACTCGGCGACATCCTGACCGACGAGAAGGGGATGACGCTGTACCTGTACACGAAGGATACGAAGAACACCTCCAACTGCTACGACAAGTGCGCGACCAACTGGCCGCCCTTGATGACCTCTGGCGCGCCGGTCGCGGGTGCAGGTGCGGACGCGACGCTGCTGGGCACGACGACCCGCAAGGACGGCAGCGTGCAGGTGACGTACAACGGTTGGCCGGTGTACTACTGGATCAAGGACCAGAAGCCCGGCGACGCGACCGGCCAGGACGTGGGCGGCGTGTGGTACGTGCTGAACGCCAAGGGCGAAGAAGTCGAGACGCCCGGCGGTGCTGCGGCAACCCCTGCGGCGACGAGCGCGGCCTCCAGCATGGCCGGGACGGTCATGCTCGCCAAGAACGACAAGCTCGGCGACATCCTGACCGACGCGAAGGGCATGACCCTCTACCTGTTCACGAAGGACACGAAGAACACCAGCAACTGCTACGATAAGTGCGCGACAAACTGGCCGCCCCTGCTCAGCCAGGGCCAGCCAACGGCGGGAACCGGTCTTGATGCGACGCTGCTGGGCACGACGACCCGCAAGGACGGCAGCGTGCAGGTGACGTACAACGGCTGGCCCCTGTACTACTGGGCCAAGGACCAGAAGCCCGGCGATACGACCGGCCAGGACGTGGGCGGGGTGTGGTACGTGCTGAACGCCAAGGGCGAAGAGGTCGAGACGCCTGCGGGCAGCTCGGCAGCGCCCGCCGCTGCGGCCGGAAAGACCGAAGACGTCTCCATCAAGAACTTCAGCTTCGGCCAGCCGCTCACCGTGCCGGTTGGCACGACCGTCACCTGGAAGAACGAGGACAGCATGACCCACACGGTCACCGCGACCGACAACTCGTTTGACTCCGGGGATCTGGAGCAGGGCGCGACCTTCAGTTTCACCTTCACGAAGGCCGGCACCTACAGCTACGTGTGCCAGCTCCATCCGAACATGAAGGGCACGGTCACGGTTACCGGCTGATCGGGCTCGCCGCCGGGGACCGCTGTGAGTTGACTAACCATCGCCAGAAGGCCGGCAGCGTCGCCGGCCTTTTTTTGGCGTTCGGTGCGGATGACATAACAGGTGGGCCAGTCGGTGGAAAGACTACAGCGGCTGCCGGCCCGGGGTGCTATTCTCCCAACATCTCATGTACAACCCTGGGGTGTGCTGCCCCAAGGAGGATGCAATGGACCGGCTGAACGGGAAACGGGCGCTCATCACGGGCGCGTCGCGCGGGCTGGGCCGCGAACTGGCCCTGACCTTCGCGCGCGAGGGCGCGTCGCACCTGGTGCTCGCTGCGCGTGACCGGGCTGCGCTGGACGAAGTGAAGCGCGAGGTGGCGGGTGAGCGTCCTGACGCGCACGTCTTCGTGATCACCGTGGACTTGAACCGCGAGGAGGATGTCGAGCGCCTCGCCGCGCTCACGCTGACCGCTCTCGGCGGCCAGCTCGACGTGCTGGTGAATAACGCTTCGACGCTGGGACCGACGCCTATGCCGTACCTGCTCGACTATCCGCTCGAGGATTTTCGGCGGACGCTCAACGTCAACCTGATCGCGCCGTTTCTGCTGATCAAGAAACTGCTGCCTGCCATGGTCGAATGCGGCGGGGCGATCATCAACGTCACCAGCGACGCGGGTGTGACCGGCTATCCGGGTTGGGGCGCTTACGGCATCTCGAAGTTCGGGCTGGAGGGACTCTCGCAGACCTGGGCTGCGGAACTGACCGATGCGGGCGTGCGGGTAAATTGGGTCGATCCGGGCAGCATGAACACGGAGATGCACCGGGCGGCTGAGCCTGGCGAGGACCCCGCTCAATGGGCCGACCCCGCCGCTTCCACCGGCGTATTCGTCTACCTGGCGTCAGATGATTCGAAGGGCGTCACAGGAAAGCGTTTGCTCGCCCAGGAGGAAGGGTGGGGCTTGGCCGGAGAGCCGGCCGCGGGATGACGGCGCCGTTCCAGTTCGAATTGCCGAAGGAGCTGGCCGCCAAGGAACCGCCCGAGCAGCGGGGCATCAGCCGCGACGCCGTCCGCCTGCTCGTGCTCGACCGCCAAACCTCGCATGTCGAGCATACACGGTTCGACCGCCTGGGGGATTACCTGAGGCCCGGCGACCTGCTCGTCTTCAACACGAGCCGGACCCTTCCTGCGTCTCTGGTCGGATGCGACCCCTCGCCCGGACCGTGCATCGAGGTGCGTCTTGCCGAGCACCTGCCCGACGACACGTGGTTGGCGCTGCTTCTCTGCCGCGACGACTCCGACCTGTTCGGCTGCGGGCTGGGTGAGGGGATCGAGCTGCGCTTCTCCGACGCGCTGACCTGCCGGGTGCTCGCGCCCGATCCTACCATCCCCCGCCTTTGGCAGATCCGTTTCTCCATGACCGGCATCGACCTGGTCGACGAGTTGTACCGCACCGGGCAGCCCGTGCGGTACAA
Source organism: uncultured Chloroflexia bacterium (assembly GCA_963810095.1). Taxonomy (GTDB): domain Bacteria; phylum Chloroflexota; class Anaerolineae; order CG2-30-64-16; family CG2-30-64-16; genus JALOOB01. The sequence continues at coordinate 240,886 of CAWEMM010000007.1, forward strand.
TTACGTGTCCGCGCCGTGGGACCTGGATTACTACCAGAACGTATTTGCCCGTGAGCCTGGCTCGGCCGAGATGGCATCCGCAGGCCGTGCCTTCACATGGCGGCTGCTCTTCGACCTGCGCCGTAGGGGCGTGGAAATGGCCTATATCGTCCTGCACACCACGCTCTCGTCCTATATGGACGACGACTTGGACGCGCAGCACCCCGCGGCAGAGGAGGAGTACGTCATCGGGGAGGACGCCGCGAGGGCTATCAACGCGGCGCACGCTCGGGGCAGCCGGGTGATTGCGGTGGGCACGACGGTCGTACGCGGGCTGGAAGCGGCCGCAACGCAGGGCCGCGTGCAGGCCGAGCACGGCTACACGCGGCTCCATATTTCCGAACAGCACCGGCTTCAGGTGGTCGACGGCCTGCTCACGGGCTTGCACGAGCCGATGGCGAGCCATCTCGACCTGCTCACCGCGTTTCTGGCGCCCCAACAAATCAAGGCTGCCTACGAGGAAGCGATCCGGCTCGGCTATCTATGGCACGAGTTCGGCGATCTGAACCTGATCGTTTAGTGCGCCTAATAAAGCCCGGTTGTGCAGGGGCGAGACACCCTCGGGTGCCTCGCCCCTGCTAGATGATCAGGGGACGGCAATCTTGCCCGTGATCGAGCCGAACCGGTCGGCTGCGTAGTACGACGAAGCGATGCCCTTGCGCCAGGCGTCGCGGGCGGCTGTGGAGGTCTCGACGCGCCAGTCGACGCCGTCGAATTGCCAGTTGAAGTACACTGCCGCCTTGATGCTCTTGTACTTGCCCGGAATCTGCGTGCTGAGCGCATCCGTAAACCAGCTGGCCTTCGAGCCGCCCTGCTCCACCGAGCCGAACTCGCCGATCATCATCGGCTTGGCCGGCGCGATCTTGAGGATCTCGTTGTAGGAGTAGCTGTACACCTGGTCGAAGGATTGCCACCCCGACGAGCGATTCGAGCCCCAGTTGTAGCCGTCCAGGCAGGTCCAGTCCACGTAGGAGTCGCCCGGATACAGCGACGCGAACGACGGGTTGGTGGTGTTCGGGTAGTCGATGTTGGGGCACCACACGTAGGAGGCGTTGCTGACGCCCACCTGGCGGAAGATGTCGACAATGTGGCGCCACGCCTGCACGAACTGGCCGCGTTGGTTGCCGTTCTGGGTCTCCTGCCAGTTGTAGCCCCACGAACCGTTCATCTCGTGCATGATGCGCAGGAAGAAGGGGAAGCCCCAGCTCTTGGCGTCGGTAGCGAACTGCCGGATGTAGGCGTCGTGCGTCCCGTTGATGATGTCGCCCAGCTGCCACTTGTCGGCCGGCCCACCTTCGGGCGTCCATGAGATCATCGGAATTGCGCCGTGCGAGCGTGCGCTGTTGATCGTGCCATTCGACCAATTCTGGTAGGCTCCGGAGCTATTGCCCCAGAAATGACCCCAGTTGATGATCGAGACGGCCTTGCCCGTCACATCGCGCTCCCAGGCCGAGAGCACGTTCGGGTCCCACGGCACGCCCGACATGTTCACGCCCCAGTAGATCGAGCCGGAGACGCCCGGGGTCGCGGTGGGCTGTGCAGTCGGGACCGGCGTGCCGGTTGCCGCGGCATTGTTCACCGTGAAAGTGCTGGTGACCTTGGTCGTGCCACCGCTGAGCAGGTCTGCCGACGCGGTGATGGTGTGCTGCCCGTTGGCGAGTTGCGCCGTATTGTAGGGATTCGCGGCCGTCGCCGACCCGCCTGCGAAATCGTAAGGAGCGCCGTTTTCTGTCTGGAAAGGCGTGCCGCTTGCGGCCGTGTTGTCGAGGTAGAAGCGGACCTGGCTCGCCCCCGAGCCGGGATTGAGGAACACGTAAATGTTGCCCGAAACGGTCTGGCCCTGCAGCGCAGCGGGGTTCGTGCGGTCGGCGGCCTTGCTGAGCGACAGCGAGTAGCTGCTGGCGGGCGTCGCCGTGGCCGGGAGCTTGGTCGGCGTTGCCGTCGGTGCGATTGTGGGCACCTTCGTCGCAGTAGGCGCCGGGACCGTTGGGGCGGCTGTCTTAATGGGCGTAGCCGTCGGGGCGGTCACCCCGTTGCTGACCGTAAACGTCGAAGTGATCTTCGTGGTGCCGCCGCCGCTCAGGTCGATAGCCGCCGTGATGCTGTGCGAGCCGTTGGACAGCTTTGCAGTGTCATACGGGGTGGGGGCGGTTGCGGAGCCGCCAGCGAAATCGTACGGCGCGTTATTCTCCGTCTGAAAGGGCGTACCGCTGGCCGCCGTGTTATCCAGGTAGAAGCGCACCTGGGTCGCACCCGTATCGGGTGTCACGAACACGTAGATGTTGCCGGCGACCGTCTGGCCCTGCAGCGCGACGGGGCTCGTCCGGCCAGACGACTTGCTGAGCGAGAGCGAATAGCTGGTGGCCTGCGCGGCCGTGTAGGTGTGCGAGAGCGGGGCTGCAATGGGGGCTGCAACCGGGCTGATCAATGCGCTCAACGCGAGGACGAGCGCTACAACGAAAGTGGGTACCATGGGGGAAGTCTCCTTTTCTCCATCATGGATAGCGCCGCCACAAGCACAGGAGTGAGTCTGCCATGCTCCGGCCGAGGACCGGGGGGAGTGGAAGCGCCAGGACGCGCCGCAGGAGCCAAGTTGATCACCGGCGCGCCGAATCAAGCCGCGACGAAGCCGCGGACGGCCTGGTCTGCTGTTGTCAGAGATCAGGCGAGAGAACTAATCCAGTAAGGCGCTAACCTAATGGGGTCAATAAAGAGAACTTATAACGAGGTTTGATTTGAACCAGTAATACACATGACGTATGCGTCATCCAGGAGTACTACGTCAATAGTACTACAATAATTTAGATCGCGCAAATCGAGCCTATCAAGAAAGATCGCGCACCGCGCGCGAACGGAAGGTGGGGTGTTCGATCGCACCCCGTAGACGCGATCGAGGGGACCCGCCGAGGCCGGGTCCCCTCGATACTCGCCGATAGGGATGTCGGACTTGCCGGCGATCCTACTTGATCTTCAGCACCTCGCCGATCGGGACGATGCAGTTGTTGCTCACGTAGATTGCGCCCGCGCAGTTGATCGCCAGGCCGCCGGGGGCGGTGAGCCCGGTGCTCGCGATCTCGGTCTTGTTTCCTTGCTTGTCGACCTTGATTCGGGCGAAGCGCTCGCCTCGAGCTTATTCTGTCCTACTCAACGACCCTCAGCACGATTTTACCTTGTGTTCGGCGGGTCTCGATCGCTTCGTGTGCGTCCGCAGCTTCTCGCAATGGGAAGGTGGCGGACACGTACGGCTTCACTTGTCCCTCGTCCATCAGGGCCGCAATCTGCCCCAGGATGGCGGGATCATTATGTCCCATGACCATCTGGCCTCGCACACCGTGCGCCTGCATTCTGTCCTCAGATGGCTGCTCCATTAACGAAACCAGGATGCCTCCACGTTTCAAGGTGCCCCAGGATCGGTGCTGCGTCTCCCCGCCGACCGTGTCCAGCACTAGGTCAACGTCCTGGGCGCGTTCCTCGAAAGGCGTGGTGGTATAGTCGATCACCTCGTCGGCGCCAAGGCCGCGCAAGAAATCGAGACGCTGGCCCGAGCCCGTCGCGATGACGCGTGCGCCCCGGCATTTCGCGAACTGTACGGCCAGGTGGCCCACCCCGCCTGCCGCGCCATGGATTAGCGCGGTCTCGCCCTCCGTCAGACCGCCGGCCTCGAACAGCGCCTCCCACGCCGTCAACCCGGCGTGCGGGACGGCGGCGGCTGCGATGTGATCGACGGCTGACGGCTTTCTTACGACGTCGGATGCAGGGACGCAGACGAAGTCCGCATACGCCCCGTCGCGCATCGGGTCCGTGCGCGCGAATACCTCGTCACCGGCGCGGAAACCCCTGGCGTCAGGTCCCACAGCCTCGACCACCCCTGACACATCGAGACCCAATATGAGCGGGAAGGTGCGCGGAAACCATCCCGCCATGTAACCTTGCCGCATTGCGGCGTCCACAGGATTGACGCCTGCGGCGAGCACCCGGATCAACAGGTCTCCGTTTCGAGCCTCTGGGCACGGAGCGTCCTCGTAGATAAGTCCACTGCGGTCACCGTAGGAGTGGAGTCGAACAGCCTTCATGACGGACATGTGAACCTCCCGCTTCCGATCGCAGCGGCAGAGCACCGAAAGCCAAGTGTAAGATGCAACAAGAATCAAAGTCTTGCAAGCGACTTGTATCTTACTTGTCCTTGACTGTCAAGTCCCAGGAGATGGCTCGTGCTCGGGGACGCGAGGCGACGAAAGGTCGGGCTCGCCCCTTACTGAGGAAGCTGCCGGGCATGCCGTTCGCGGCAACGAGGAGGGCCGAGTAGATGCGAAACCAGCGGGAGGATTGCCGAACTCCACGCTTCGCAACAAAAAGTAATCCGGCCGTCACCGTGCTGGCAAAGTGACTGCCGGATTACCTGCCTCAACCGGACGCATTCGTCCTATGGGGAACCGGTGGCGGGCTGCCTAATTCCCGTTCACCAGTTGTCAGTGTTTCATCGACGTTCGGTCGACGGTGCGGCCCGCGTTTGACGTGTGCCCGTTTGGCGTTACAATGGCACCGATAGCTCAGCGCCTGGATCGGGTCGCGGACCAGATTCTGGCGTTCTGAGTATCGAATGCCAGCCTCCCTTCGACAGCCGAACGAAGTGTGATATTTACGTCATGTTTCGACCAACCCCTTTCTCACCCCAAAGTATGAGGAGCTTGAATGGCGATCCGGGTACTCGTCGTCGACGATCATGGAGTGGTTCGTAAGGGACTGCGCATGTATCTCGGGGCCGATCCCGAGTTCGAGATCGTCGGCGAAGCGCGCAATGGGCGCGAGGCCGTTCAGCTCGCGCGCGAACTGAGACCCGACGTGGTGCTGATGGATTTGCTGATGCCGGTGATGGACGGTATCCGGGCGACCGCTGCCATCCGGTCGGAGCTTCCCGAGATAGAGGTGATCGCTCTTACCAGCGTGCTCGAGGACGCGGCAGTCTCTGAAGCGGTTCGTGCGGGAGCTATCGGCTATCTCCTCAAGGACGCCGAGTCGCAAGAGCTGGTTACCGCGATCAAGGCCGCAGCCGCGGGCCAGGTCTATCTGACCTCGGCGGCGCTTGCCCGCCTGGTGAATGACGTGGGGATGCCTCAGAAGGCGGTCGACGCGCTGACGACTCGGGAAATCGATGTACTCCGCCTGCTTGCCTCGGGCAAGTCGAACCGTGAGATCGGCCAGGCACTTTCGATCACGGACCAGACGGTCAAGAGCCACGTCAGTCACGTCCTGGACAAGCTCGGCGTGAACAGCCGCACCCAGGCCGCCCTGTACGCAATCGAGAACGGGCTCACTGCCGGCAAATAAGCGATTAGCGGGGGCGCCGGTCGGCCGCAGCGTGCCCTCCGGGCGACTGGGAATCGGATGATCATGCTTCCATTCCGCAGACGGCTGCTTTTGACCATCGGTATTCCGACAGGGATGGCCGTTGTCTTCCTGCTCTGTGACCTCGTCGCGCACACCCTTGTGGGCGAAGCGTGGCCGGATACCACGCACCTGGTGATGGCGGGCCTCATCCTCATCATCTCGTCCATCATCCTGACGATCCATCAGCAGACGTTGGCCCGGCGCGCGGAGGCCCGCACGATTCTCGCGGCGCGCGAAGTCGGGTATCGCACGCTGTTCGACCAGTTCCCCGAACCGACCACGGTCTGGAGCGGCGAGGGCGTGCTCCTCATGCAGAACCTGGTGTCGGCGCACAACATGGGCGGCGAGCGTGAGGACTACCTCGGAAAGTCGATCGTCGAGATTTTTGGCCCCGAGGCCGGGACCGCGTACCTCGATCGGATCCAGCGGGTGTACCGCTCTGGCCAGATCGAGGAGCAGGAGGACGTCGTTCACCTCGGCGTGGGCCAGCGCTATTTCTGGACGACGATGCAGCGCGTGAGCCAGCCCGACGGTCGCGAAGCCGTTCAGGTCATCTCTTACGACGTCACCGAGCGGGTGCGTGCGGAACAGGCGTGGCGCGAAGAGCAGCAGCGCGCGTCCATGTACCTCGATGTGGCGCCCGTGCTCTTCGTCGCCATGGATTTGGAGGGCCGGGTGCAGCTCATCAATGCCACGGGCTGCGCCATACTGGGGCGCGCCGAATCCGAGGTTATAGGACAGAACTGGTTCGACTCGTTCGTGCCCGAGGGGGCCAGAGAGCAGGTGCGCAGCGACTACCTGCGCCTGGTGCCGGTCGTTCGCGAACCGGGCTTCGTCTACGAAAACCCTGTCTTGACCGCGACGGGCGAGGAGCGGCTGATCGCCTGGCATCCTGTCGTGTTGTGCGACGAGGCGGGACGGGCCATAGGCACGCTCACGGCGGGAGAAGATATCACGGAGCGCCGTCGTGCGGAGGATGCCCTCCGGGCCTCGGAGATGCTGCGCATCCAGGAGCGCACTGCGCTGGCGGAGAGGCAGAAGCTGGCCCGCGAGCTCCATGATTCCGTGTCGCAGGCCCTGTATGGCATCGCGCTCGGCGTCAATACCGCTCTGGCCGTGATGGATCACAACCGCGAAGGCGCGCTCGAGGCGTTGACGTATTCGCTCGGCCTGTCGCGTGCCGGGTTGAGCGAAATGCGGGCGCTGATTTTCGAGCTTCGGCCCGAGTCTTTGGAATCGGAAGGGCTGGTCGCCGCGCTGATGAAGATGGCCGAGGCCCTGCGCGCACGCTTCGAGATGCCGGTCAACGTGGAGGTGTGCGGCGAGCCCGACCTGGCGCTTCCGATGAAAGAGGTGGTCTACCGCGTAGCCCAAGAGGCGTTGCACAACGTAGTCAAGCACGCGCAAGCCCACGAACTCACGGTCAAGCTCACCTGCGACGCCCACTGCCTCGTGCTGATTGTCTGCGACGACGGCATTGGATTCGATCCCGATGCGTCGCACCCCGGGCACCTAGGCTTGCGTTCGATGGGCGAACGCGCGGCGAGTGTGGGCGGGAGTGTACGGGTGACGAGCGCACCAGGCGCGGGCACGACGATCCAGCTTCTGGTGCCGTTCGCAGAGGCAAAGGAGCCGCAGACCTAATTCAGGACGCGGTGGGGTGCTGCCGCCGGGGAAGGGGCTGATGGCGCAAGGCGGCTTCCCGGATCACTGACAGCAAGCGGTCCACCGGCTCTTCCTTGCTCACAAACCCGGCCGCACTCGCCAGAGCGGCACGGTCCTGTGTGCCCGCGTCGTCATGGATCGATAGCATCACCACGGGCATCCGAGGGTGCCGCTCGCATAACATGCGGCAGGTCTCGATGCCGTCGAGGGCCGGCATTTCGACGTCCATCAGGACGACGTCGGGCAGGACCTCGCTCGCGAGCGTCAGGGCGGCAAGCCCATCCGCCGCCAGGCCGACGACCTGCATGTCAGGCTCGGCATCTAGGCGCATTTCGAGTCCATACCGAATCTCCGGCCGGTCCTCAACCACCAGGACTCGAATCACACACGCCCCGTTCACCTGCGACCACGCAGGTTCGTACCTCGTCATAATTGGCCGCCATTCAGGGCGCACAGCGGTACCGCGCCCGAGTCGACTTACACGCCAAAGGATACGCTCGGGCCACCTTTTCGGGCATCCCCCGGAGGGTGCGATTGTGACGATGTAGTTCTGCGCATATCGCTCTGACACTTTAGTTGCATTCCTCGAGGATGCTATCTCGGCGTGCCTGAGCCGGCTCCGCCGCCCTCGCCCCTGATCTGGAATGCGACACTGATGCCCCTGATAGAACTGATCGGTACTGTCCTTTTGGGAAACAACGTGATAATCAGTCAGATCAGTCCAATCAGCGTCCCACTCCACCCCTCGTTGTCCGGAGCCGCCCCGCGCCTTTTGACACGGCCATGCGCGTCGGGTATATTGGCCGCATCGACTCAGATCAACAGGTTCCTCGGGTGACACAAGGTTCTTTGGCTGCCGTGCCTCCGGCATCACGGCCGGTGGCGGCTTGCCTCGCTCGTCCGGTCGTCTGGCTCTGCCTCCTGGTGGCGCTTTTCACGGCGTACTTTCTGGCCTTCAACCTGGCGTCGCACGCTGCGTTCGACACCTCGGCCTACGATCTCGGCATCTATGACCAGGTCGTCTGGAACACGGCGCACGGCCGCGTCATGGCTTACTCGGCCGAGCCATGGTACAGCAGTAACTTCCTCGGCACCCATCTGCAGCCCATCCTGATCCTCCTCGCGCCGGTCTATTGGGTCTGGAGCGACCCCCGCGCGTTGATCGTGCTGCAGAGCCTCGCCATCGGCGCCAGCGCGTTCCTGGTGTACTTCCTCGCAGCCAGGCGGCTGGCACGGCCCTGGGCGGCGTTGGCCCTCACCTTCGCATACCTCATGTGGCCGGCTCTCCAGGCGGTCACCCGGTTCGACTTTCACCCCGAGTCGTTCGAGCCGCTCCTGTTTCTCGGCGCGTTTGCGCTCTACGAGATCTGGCGCGGTCGGATCGTGATTTCCCGGCTGCCCCGGCGTTGGGCCCGCGTCCTCTTCTTCGTCGCCATCGTGCTCGCACTGCTGGTTAAGGAAGACGTCGCCCTGGTGGTGGCCGCGTTCGGCATTTACCTGTGGGCCGCGCGGCGCGAGCGCCGGCTGGGTCCCCTGCTGCTGATCGCCGGATTGGTGTGGTTTGCCGCGGGGATGTTACTCGTCATGCCGCGCTTCCGGGGCGGCGAGGGCTCGCCGTTCCTGACGTATTACGCGTACCTGGGCAAAACACCTGCGGAGATGGCCCGCACGCTCGTGACCCAGCCGCAGGTCGCGCTCAAAGCCCTGGCAGCCCCGGCCAATCTCGACATGCTGCTGGGCCTGCTCGTCCCGCTGGGCCTGCTGCCGCTGCTGGCGCCCGACCTCCTGTTGATCAGCCTGCCCACGCTCATTTCCTACGGCCTCAGCACTAACGCCTTCATGCACCGGATGGAGGGCTTCCACTATGCGGCGACGGTCATCCCCTGGTTCATCCTGGCCGCGATCTACGGGCTGGGGCGCTGGTACGACGGCAGGGGGATAGGACCGCTCAGGGGGGTGGCACGGCGCGTGCCCTGGCTGCCGCTCGTCGTGCTGCTGGTCGCAAGCTGCGCCTACCAGGGCGGCCGCGGGTTCACGCCCGTCAGCCGGCTGTACCAGTGGCCGCAGGTCACGGAGCACGAGCGCACCGGGCGGGCGCTGATGAAGCAGATTCCGCCCGATGCCTCCCTGGTCGCGCAGGACAAGCTCTATCCGCACCTGAGCCAGCGGCAGGCGATCTCGTTTCTGTGGCCGTCCGACGCGTCGGCCGAGTACGTTCTGCTCGACGTGTCTGACCCGACGCTGACGAACGGCGACCGTCTCACCGAATGGCTCAAGGCGCAGATCGAGGCGCAGTCAGCCTACGGACTGGTGGAGAGTCGCGATGGCTTCGTCCTGCTGAAGCGCGGTGCGCCGCACCAGGCACTATCCGGCGCATTCTACAGCTTCGCCACGCCCAGCGAGCCGGCCATTCAGCACCCCATGTCCGTCGACACGCCGGAAGGGATTCGTTTTCTCGGCTACGATGTGGTCAAGCGGCGCTACGAGAACACGCTGCTGACGCTCTACTTCACCGCGACGGAGCGTCTCACGAAGGACTATTTCGCCGGCGTCCATCTCCTGGGGGAGGACGGCGCGACGCTGGGCGCCACGAAGTTCCAGCAGCCGGCGCTCGTCTGGTATCCCACGAGCCAGTGGCAGCCCGGCGAGATAGTGAAGGTGACGGTCAACACGCTGGGCTGGGCGGCCGAGCCGGAGCGCTTTGGCCTGGGCGTGGTCCTTGCAGGCCCCGACGTCGTGCCGGGGAACTCAGACGCGCCAGATACGCCAAGGGTGCGCTTGAAATGGCTGCCCGGCGCTACGGAGCCGCAGCCGCGCCTGCTCGAGGACCAAACAGTCCTGAAGTTGGGCGATTTCGCCCGCTAACTGCCGTCGTTCGGGGCCGAGCGCGGTGACTTTTGTTGCGTCTGCCGGGCCGGATGGTGCCTGGAGATTGTCCAGGCGTATTGCAATCGAGGGCCAGACATGCTATAGTTACTAGGCATCACGCGTTGCTCTGCAGCATCGCATTCTGCGCCTCATCGTCTGCCTCGTTACTGCGCCAGCAGAGACCGAAGCGTGATGCTTCGGCGGGCTAGCAAAGCTTGACCGTGCCTTCTGCACGGATTATGAACAGGGCCTCATCTCTGGCGGGGTTGGAATGAGGCGCGCTGCGGTCAAGCTCCGTACCCGTGCTATCACGTTGCTTCAATTGCTGCTAGCCCTCCGCGTACAAGCGCGCACGAGCTTCCTTTTGTCGCGAGGCATACCCTCCGCAGCTCTCTAGCGGGCGTTTGGTTCATGACAGAATTGCCATCTTGTTATGGACACTTTTATATGATTTAGTCATGTCAACGTGCGATGATGACGGCATCGGTGGCTTCGAGAGACGGGAGGGCAGCGATGGACCTGATCCGCATTCTCCTGGTGACTGATTTCGCACTGTTTCGCGATGGCCTGCGCACGGTTCTCGAACACGAACAAGACATAACCGTTTGCGATGAGGCCTCTGACGCCGAATCGGCCGTCCGCCTTGCCCGCGAAAAGAGCCCCGACCTCATCCTCCTCGATCTCCACCTGCCCGCGGAGAGCGGCGTCCAGGCCGCGACTCAGATCCTCACAGACAATCCCGAAGCTAAGGTGATCGCTCTCATGGGTGAGCCGCATCTTGACACACTCCTGGAGATCATGCGCGCCGGGTGCGCGGCTACCTGATGAAAGACGCCCACGTCGCAGCGTTGACGCATGCCATTCGCGCTGTTGTCGTGGGCGGCGCAGTCGTCGATCCGCAGGTGGCCGTCACTATGCTGGCCGACTACCGGCGGCTGGCTAAGCACGACTCAGCATCTCCAGGCGGTGGTTTTTCCTGCCGCGACCTTGAGATGCTGCGCTATCTTGCACACGGCGAAGGCAATCGGGAGATAGCGCGCCGGATGTTCCTCTCGGAGCAGACGGTAAAGAATGAACTCTCCGACATCTATCGCCGGCTGGGCGTGGAGAACCGGACCGAGGCAGTCGCCACTGCCTTGCGCCTGGGCCTGATCTCCAACGATGCCGGGCAGGCATGACCGTCATCCACAGTACGAGAGTACTTTTCCCCTAGTACCCCCGGCGGCAAAAGTAGAGATAGTTGGGTCTACAACCTATTCGGCAAACAACGTATGATTATGACAGTCTATGCTGGCTTATGACGCTGCATGCCTGTTACCGCTAACTGCTGGAGCCTCGTGTTCATTCGTGCGTGTTTACGATTGCTCCGTTCGCCGGACACGGAGGAGAACCAGATGCCATGGACGAACTCCTGACCGTCGATGAGGTAGCCAACTACCTGCGCGTGAGCCGGTCCACGGTGTGGCGCTGGTGCCAGGCCAAGAAGGTGCCCGCATTCAAGATCGGCCGCGAATGGCGGATCTCGGGACCGGTGCTCGAGGAGCTGATGGCCGCTCAACAAAAGGCGGCCATCGACTCCGAAACCGAAACCGGCCCGCCGGGCATCTTCCCATCCGGCGAGCATGACGGCCAAGCGCCCGAGTACCGGGCTACGGGTACGGCTGGCAGTGGAAACGGGGACTAATGGGAGTTCCAACGTCTGGCAGGGATCGCCAGAATGTCACAGGACAAGGCAGGTTCTGGTTGCTTTTGCTGGCCTTTCGGCGTTTTTGCTCGGCATTGCCTGTCAAGACGACGGCCGGCAGGCTTCCAGCAGTTACGGCGGCGTGGGGCGGGAGTTCGGGCGCGTGTCGTCAGGAGCGTGGGGTGTAGGGGTTGCTACTGTGGCGGAAGCAACCTGGACAGCACGACCTCTGGCCAACGGTTCAGACAGCAGGGTGGAAAGGAGGTGAGCTGGCCGGCCTGAAGGCGTAGTCTTCAAAGGCGACGGCGTGCCTTTGTGCACCCGAACTGAACTTCGGCGTTGAGCGTTCGGCAAGATGACCTTCGAGCACCTATCACCAGAGGAGGACAAGATGCATTCGGCCAGTAACCGGCTCTACCGGGCATTCTGCGTGGTCATGGCAGTCCTGTTGCTGTTCCCGGCACTCGCGCTCGCAGAGCCGAGCGTGCCGGGTGATGTAACGGCCCTCAACATTACGAGCCCGACGACCGCCGCGCCGGCCTACGTGAAGGCAGGGAGCGTCGTGGTGGTGACTTGGGACACAGGTGGTACCGGCGTGGGCAGTGGCGATGTTCGCTACTGGCTCGGCGGGACAATCTCGCTGGGACAGGAACCGTCACGCTGCCGGTGGCAAAGACCATCAACCTCACAATCCCCGTGGGCACGGCCGAAGGGCAGTGGGACCTGACCGTTGAGGCGAAAGCCACGGGACAGGCGAACTGGTTTGCTGCAGTTCAGCCGACCAGCATCGTGGTTGACAACAGCGCGCCCGTGGTTCCCGCGAACACGCTCCTCCAGCCCAACGGCGGCGAGTACCTACACGTCGGCGACGCCTACAACATCACCTGGGATGCAGCCAAGATCGTGGAGGCGAACCTCGCCGGCATCGACCTGGAACTGTGGGTTGCAGGAGCGTTCCACTCCAAGATCGCAACTGGCCTCGGCAACACGGGCACGTACGCCTGGACGGTGCCGGCCATGGTAACCCAGCAGGCAAAGGTCAAGCTCGTCGTCACTGACAAGGCAGGGTCGATGGGCTCCGACATGAGCGACAAGGACTTCACCATCTTCAACACGGACGACAGCCCCCCGATGGTGAACGTCACCGCGCCGCCCGACAACGCCTATCTCGTCAACAGCTCCGTGACCGTCTCGGCCGACGCCAGCGATGCGGAGTCGGGCATCACGAAGGTCGTGTTCGAGTATTCGAAAGACAACGGCGCGACCTGGGCCGCGATCGGAACCGACGTCGCCGCGCCCTATACGATGAGCTGGAACCTCGCCGGCTTTGCGGACGGCACGAAGCTGATCGTCAAGGCAACCGCTCATAACGGGGCAGGCGCGTTCGCATCGGACACGAACGGCGGCCTGGTGATCGACCGCGGCAAACCTGCGGTGACCCTGACTGCGCCGGCCAACGGTGCGCTGCTCGGCGCGTCGTTCGAGGTCAAGGCTGACGCATCGGACGTGGGTTCGGGCATCCAGGGCGTGACCTTCTACTATTCGATCGACAGCGGCGTGACTTGGGTTGCGCTGGGCGCAGCAGACACGACTGCGCCGTATTCGGCTGCCTTCTCCGCGCCCTGGGCGGCTGCGGACTCTACCGCGGTGTGGTTCAAGGCCAGCGCGGTCGATAACGCCGGCTGGTCCAACGAGAGCGGGATCAATAAGGTAACCGTCGATAACAAGGCGCCGGCGATCAAGGCAACCACGCTCACGCAGCCGAACGGCGGCGAGGGTTTGCAGATCGGGACCGCCTACACCATCAAGTGGACGAAGGCCGATATCACCGATACGAACCTGGCGGCGAGCCCTATCACGCTCTGGCTGACACAGGACGGCGGCGTGACCTTCACCCAGATTGACGGCGCACTTGGGAACACCGGCTCCTTCAACTGGACGGTCGCCGGCATCCCGAGTCCGAACTCGTGGGTGAAGATCATGGCGACCGACAAGGTCGGCAATCAGTCGTCGGACATGAGCGACGCGGCCTTCACGATCTTCGCGGTCGACAACACGCCGCCGGCTGCTTCGGTCGCTTCGCCGGCAGCGGGCGCCTGGATTACCGGCGTCAAGTTGGTGAAGGCGAATGCCGCCGATGCGGAGTCCGGCATCGTGCAGGTGACCTTCTTCGCCGACCACGGCGTGTGGGCAGTCAACCCGGACACCGTGGCGCCCTACGAGGACAACCTCGACACGACCGGCTACAACGGTGCCCTCAAGTTGTGGGTCGTCGCGAAGAACGGCGTGGGCATGGAGACCACCTCGGCGGTCGTGACGGTGAACGTGGATAACACGGCGCCGACGGTCTCGCTGACCCAGCCGGTCGGCGGCAACCTGATCTCGGGGACGGCGTACGAGTTCGCTGCGGATGCAGCGGACGGCGGCTCGGGCGTGGCCTCGGTGCTGTTCGAGGTCCAGCCGAACTGCCAAGGCGGGTGGACGGCCCTGGGCACGGCGACGGCCGCGCCGTTCAAGATCACCTACAACACGGCCAACCTGCCCGACGGAACGCACTGCTTCCGTGCCACCGCGACCGACAAGGTCGGGCTGAGCACCATGAGCAGCGTGGTCACCGCTGACATCAAGAACACCTTCAGCATCGTCCTCAAGACCGGCTGGAACCTGATCTCGACCCCGCTGGTGCCCTACGACACCAACATCGCGGCCGTGATGAACGGGCTGGCGGTGAAGCAGGTAGCCACGTTCGTCTGGTCGAGCGGCAAGCTGGTGCAGCAGACCTACATCCCGGGTGCCGGCGGCACGCTGAAGACCTTCCATGACGGACAGGGCTACTGGGTGGAGATGAAGTCGGGCGGCACCCTGGTGGTGAAGGGGCGCTACCTCGCCGCCCCGCCCAACGTCCTGCCTTCCTATGCGGAGAGCGTGGGTTGGAACCTGATCGGGTTCACGGCCCGCTACAACATGGCGAACGAGTCCGCTAACGAGTACCTAGGCTCGCTGGCCGGCGCCGCGGAGGCGAACTACCGCTGGAATACGGCCGGCTACTACGAGCAGACGTGGACCTACGACGCGGGCTTCGGCTACTGGCTGGCCCTCAGCAAGGCCGGCACGATCTACCCGTAACGCAAGCCCCCTGACCTCAGGTTGCCCGGTTGACCGGGTAGCCTGAGGTCGCTCGTGAAGGCCCTGGCGGGACTCGCGGGCCCTGCCAGGGCCGGTTTTCGCAATGCCACACGGGCGACAGACTTGAACCTTCGGCCGGCAGCGGCGAGCCTAAACCGAGCGCCAGGCGAAATTGCTCTGGCCGGTCTCCGACCGAGCCAGGGGGGCATGGTCAGAAACCGCCCCAGCGGACATTTTCACGCTGCGACTCGTTCAGGCAGGCGGGACGCCAGAGACCGGTCCGTCTTGGAGAGAGGAGGCAGCAGCGATGGGGTACAAGCATCCTGCCGGCGGCGACATTCGCCCGGCGCGGCGCTGGGGCTCGCTGGCGTTCGTACTCGCACTCGCCTTCGGGTTCGCACTCGTCCTCGGGCTGATTGGGCTGGCAACCAGAGCCGAAGCGCTCCCGGTTGACCCAGCGGCGCTCGACGGCATCGAAGCGCCGCCGGTGCTCGGCCATACTTTCTACGGCACAGTCAAGAACTCCCAGGGAACCTCGCTCCCCAACGGCACGACCGTCATGGCCAAGGCAGCCAGCGGAGCGTGGACGGGCAGCGTGAGCACGAAGGTCGGACCGCCAGACGCCAACTCGGGCTATTTCGTCGTGACCGTTCCTGCCGATGATCCCGACACGGGCGCTGTAGACGGCGCGACCGCAGGAACGCCGATTATCTTCTACGTTGCCGGCGTTAAGGCGAAGATCTATGATGTCGCGCAAGCCAAGTTCGTAGACAGCTATCCCTGGAAGTCGGGTGACTCGACGAACCTGAACCTCCAGGCCGACGTGAACTACACGATCACGGCCTCGGCCGGGGCCGGCGGAACGATTGACCCATCGGGCAGCGTCTCGGTGCCTCTCGGAGGCAGCAGGACGTTCACAATTTCCGCCAACGACAGCTATGCCATCGCGGACGTGGTCGTCGATGGGACGTCCAAAGGCGCTGTGGGTACGTACACGTTCAGCAACGTCACATCAAACCACGCCATCGCGGCCTCGTTCGCCGCGGACGACGGGTGACCTCGCCGGTTACGTCTTCCTGGACGGCAACGGGAACGGCGTCCGTGACGCGGGAGAAGAAGCCGGGCTGGTGGGCGTGACGATCACGTTGCTCTTGCCAGGGGGCGGCACGCAGACCACCTTGACGACCGGTGCAGAGGGTGGCTACCTGTTCGGCGGCCTTGCCCCGGGCCAGTACACCGTGCAGCAGACGCAGCCGCCCGGATACGCCAGCACCAGCCCGGATTCGGTGGTTGTGGCGATAACGGCCGGCAGCCAGGCGCAGGTGAACTTCGGCGAGCGGGCCTGGACCCCGACGCCTTCGCCTACGTCCACGGGCACGCCGACCGGGACGCCGACGTCAACCCCAACCGTCACGCCGACGGCGACTGCGACGGCCACGGCCGAGCCGAGCAAGCAGATCAGAGTCTACCTACCGATTGTGATACTACCGCCGGCCCAGTAGGCAGGGTCGGGGCAGGCATGCCGCGTGCACAAACTGGGCCACCGCGGTATGCCTGCCGTGTGCGTCCGTCACATCCGTGTCGGGAGGACACCATGAGGCCACTGCATTTAGTCATCATCGTCGGAACCTGCAGCCTCCTGTGGGCGGCCGGCGCAACCGGCGTGGCCGCGCAACCTCCCTCTCCTCCACATGCCTTCTTCGGGGCAGTCACGATTGATGGCCAGCCGGCGCCGGCCGGGACGGTGATCGAGAGTCGTGCGGAGGGCGTTCTTACCGGCATCCCGGGCAATCCGATCACGACGACCGAGTTGGGGCGGTATGGCGGACCGATGGTGCAGGAGCAAAAGCTGATCGTGCAAGGGCAGGTTGCGGATGGGGTGGTGTTGGTGTTCTATGTCAACGGGAGCCCCGCTCGCTGCGCGGCGCCCGGCGGCGACTGGCAGGACAGCTATCCGTTCCAGTCGGGCGGTGTGACTCCACTCAGTCTGAACACGGGGCGAGCGCCTGCAAATCAGCCTTCCGCTTCTCCCACTGAGACGCCAGACGCAGCGCCGCCAGGCACAGGTGCCGGCAGCTCGCCGACCGCAACGCCCCGGTCCCCTCGCGCGGGACCGGAAGCTCCCGCGGCGACCGCAACCCCTGCCCGGCCCGAGCCGCGGGTACAAGCGTCCGCAGCCCCCACCATCCGCCAGGACCCCACAGTCGAGCCTCCTTCAGGCTCGGGCGCGAGCGTGCCGGCCGTCAGCCCTGCGCCCGCCCGCCCATCTGTAACAGCGGGTTCGCCGGCGCGAACCGCAGAACCCGTGGCGGTCAACGACCCAGCGACTCCGCTTGGCGACGCACAAATTGCCGGCGGTACGCCCGCAGCCGCAGTGCAGGTTGCCGCGGTGGTTCGTCCGACGAGCACACCTTTGCTGCAGGCCGGGCGCGTCACCTCCGCGTACGGCGACGCCTGTGGCATCATCATCCGGGTCGCTCGGGGTCGTCCGCCACCTACCCACCCTGGCAGCGGCCTCGTTCCTCGGCGCAGCGATTGCGCTCGTCGTGTTAGCCGTGCGGCGACTTCGGCCGGGCGGGTGACGCCCGAGCCGTCCTGCTGCCCAGCGACCGCACGCAGCTCCTCCGCCTCGTCCCGCCTCGACCGGCGCGGCCTGCACCCCGGCGGGTGCTCCCCGCGCGCAGGCCGGTCGGCCCCTTGGCAGCGGGTAGCGGCTGGTCTATAATGGCGCGACCCTGGCCCACGAGGACTGCCATGACCGCTCTCGTTCGTCCCTACCAACCGGCAGACCGCGCTGCCATCCTCGCGATTTCAGCCGATACGGCCTATTTCGGCGATCCGGTGGAAGCCTACCTCGAGGATCGCCGTCTTGCGCAGGATTTCTTCGTCTCCTACTACCTGGACCACGAGCCCGAGCACGCGTGGACGGCTGAAGCGGACGGCGTGGTCGTGGGTTACCTGACGGGCAGCGTCGGTGGGGCGAGCGCCTCGCAGTTGAAGACCAAGACGGTGCTGCGCGCGGGGGTCCGGCTGGCCACGTTCCAGTACCGTCTCGGTCCGCTCTCTCGCCGCTACGCGCTGCGGGCTGCCCGGGCCGCGCTGCTTGGCGAGTTCCCAAACGTGGACCTGAAGCAGTATCCGGCCGAGCTGCACATCAACCTGTCCGCGGCCGCCCGGGGCCTCGGCCTGGGGAAGAAGCTGCTGTATGCCTGTCTCGACCAGATGACTGCGCTGGGTATGCCGGGGATCCATCTCAACACGACCTCGCGCAACGGGGCGGCGCTGCGTCTCTACGAGAAGGCCGGGTTTGAGCTGCTGGGCCGGCACGTATCAACGCTGTGGGAGCCGTGGCTGCCGGGCGAGGCGGTGGAGAACCTGGTGTACGGGAAGCTGCTCTGCGCGGGCGAGGCGCCCAGCGGTGTGCCCGCCGCGAAAGATTCCACGGAGGAGGCAGGCGCGCTGCCTGTCTCGACCGGCCCGGACAAACAGGGACGCCCGTGATCGAGCTTGCGCTTCGCCGTGCCGCTCGTCACGGCACGTTCTGGATTTCCTGGAGCTTCAGGATCGCGCCCGCGTAATCCTTCCGGTCGATCGCAGCCTTGGCGTCGGCCGCGAGCGCCTCGATGCGCTGCTGGCGCAGTTGTTCCTTGGTCGGCAGGTCAAAGATGCGGCCGTCGTCGGCGCGCATGAAGAGCACGGGCGTGCCCCATTCGGTCGGGCTGCTGGTGAACAGCTTGTTTCGTGTATCGGTCAACGCGCGGTCGACCGCATAGCCCCGCGCCAGCCTCTCGTAGAAGGTGGAGGCGAACAAGACCGCGGCTTTGTCGGTGATCCTGAACTGCATGGCAACCGCCGCAGGGATGCCTCCCCGCACCAACTGCTGCGCCATGCCGGCAAACGGATCGCGCGTGCCCGCCTCGGCCCCGTCGCACGAGTTCAACACGGCCAGGCGGAGCTTGTCGCAGCGCAGCAGCTGTGAGAGCAGCAGGTCGCCGCCGATCTCCTCCCGGCCGCCCGCGTCGTCTTCGAAATACAACACACCTTCATCCTCACCGGGGGTGGCTCCCGCAACCAGGCCACCATGCCCGATGTAGTGGAAGATGTGATAGACGTTGGGTTCGTCCAGGTGCTCGGCCAGCTCGTCGAGCGTGCCCTTTTCGATGATATCGACCTCGGCCAGGTTCTCCGCCTTGAGGTCGGCGAAGGCATTCTGGATGTTGCGCGCCTCGGTTTCGCTGTCCAGGCCGGTCAAGCCGCTCGGATTGGCCATCATCACCAGCACCCGGATCGGCAGCGGCGTGGTCACCGACAGGACACGCTGTGGGATCTCCATGAAGCGCACGACCGGGGTCTCCTTGAAGATGGAGAGGTGGCGCGAGGCGGTCCGGTTGTAGAGGTACTCCCAAGGGACCTCCGCCACTTCCGGCGCATCCTGTAACCGCAAGCGAATCCGTAGACCCGAGGGTCTGTTGCTGTCCGCTTGGACCGCGTTCACACTGCTTTCAAAAACGCTTCTGACGTTGCCTACAAAGACGGCATCGAACAAGCGCTCGCCGAAGAGCCGCACCTTCGACCGGTAATCTGGCTTGGACCCGCCGATCATTTGGCCCGGCCGCCGCGCGTCGCGGGCCGGCCCCTCGACGAGGGCGCGCAGCTCGGCGATTTCCGTCGCCGTGAAGGGCCACTCCACGTTCGCCTTGCCTTGACCGCCCTTCCCATCCGCCGAAATGGAGTATCCCGCCCCGCCGTCAGTGCGTGGGGAGATGGTCAGATCGAAGTTCCAGTAATCTGACTCGGCCATGGAAGCCTCCTTAGCGCTTTCGGCGGAGCTCAAACGCCCGATCGACCGCCAGCCACTCCTGCTCGGGCGGGAGTTGTACGGGCTTGAGTTCGCGCCGGCCAACGCCGGTGAGCGCCATGTCGAGCAGTTGCCACAGCGCGGTGCCCTCACCCTGGCTGCTGTAGATGCCGCGACCCCCTTCCTGCAGCACCAGCCGGCCCAGGTCGGTCGGGTACACGGTGGCGAAGAGCTTCAGCGTTTCGACGCCACCCACCTCCTGATCGTCGTCCGCGGCGCCATCGCGATGGAACTCGTCGGGCAGAACGAGCTGCATCTCGAGGCCCGGCTCGGCCCACAGCCGCACGGTGCCGTTGGGCGGAATCTGCTCGGATGCACCTTCGCTCGGATAGACCATCGACACGCTCGAGAAGAAACCAAAGTCGAGGACGCCGACCCATATCGGCGCCGAGTGCTTGTTGACGATCTCCAGCGCGACTTTGTCGTCCTCATGAAAGACCGGGATGCCGTCCTGGCGATCGGCCTCGGCCCGGGTCCAACGGCCGTCGGCGCGCTTTCGCATCACCGAGAATTGCACTTTACCGGCCAGGACGCTGTCGGGATTCGGGTTACGCAGCCCCAGAATGTTGCGGTAACGCGACAGGCTTTCGAGTTGATCCCGCACCTCGTACGCGCTGCCCGAGCCGGCCGAGGAGACGGGCGCCATGACGAGACGGGCCGTGCGGTCGACGAGGACCCACGTCGGCTCGGCGATGGCGCTCAGTTGGGGCGCAGGATCGTCGGGCGCCGGCGCGCCCCGCGGAAGCAGCAGGTGGACCGTGACGTCGGGCACATCTGCGTCGGGTTGCCCTTCCGCGAGCCGGAGGAGGTCTGAGCCGAGCACAAGTTTCGTGAGCTCGTCGCCGGGCCACGGCAGGTCGGGCGGGGTTTCGATGCGTACACTCAGCTTCATCTCGCCAAAGAAGTGGGCCTCCTCCAGGGCAATCGCGGCCGGCTGAATGCTCGCACGGGCGGATTCCGAAAGCACCCTGGCATCGGCCTCGGTAGCCCGTACGCCCGTGATCTCCACCAGACCAAGCCGCGGCGTGTCGGGCGAGACGGCCAATGCTTCGGGAGGATAGATGGCCCATTGCGACCTGACCGTCGCACCCTGGGCCGCGCCCACCCCCAGCACGACGCGATCTTCCACACGCTGCCTGACGGTGACGCTGCGCGCTGAAGCGGCTTCGCCGGTGGTGAACAGCGGCGCGTCCGCATCGCCGATCACCTGGGGGTGCTGGTAGGGGATGCGTGACGCCACCAGAACGCTCGCCCGGGTCCACACGTCCCGGTATGTTTCGCCGGGCTTGGCTTCCGTCAGCGCCTGCGCCACGTAGTAGGTCAGCGCACCCTGGTAGACGCCCGATGCGACCAGGAACTCCTCACAAATCTCGTCGGCCCGGCTGGCGCTGATGGCCACGAGGCTCCCCGCCGATTGTGGGCTTGCCTCGAGCAGGCCGCCAGAGTAGGGCGCGTCAAAAATGAGCACGAGGTTGCGATCGACAGCACGGGCGGCCCAAGCCATGATCTCGTCCCCCAGCAGCAGGTTTGCTGCCTTCGGGTCCCAATCGGACGACAACAAGGCGCTGAGCATCTCGTCCGGCGGGTTTTCGCGGGGCGTCGTCTTTGCCTGGACGTAGCTGCCGGGCGGGACAAAGGACTTCCTCCCCGGGTAACCGTCGCGGATTGGCGAGGCCCAGGGCACGACGATGCGTGCCGGGTCGGAGGTCCCCTTGGGCGCCCGCGCACCCCAGCCCGAGAAATGGACGACGACCACTTCGCCGGGGTCGCTCACCGCCAGCAGGCGATCGAGGCTCGCGAGGATCGCCTCGCGGGTTGCGTCCGCGTCCACTAACCGGCGAATGTTCGCGCTGGAGAAGCCGAAGCGCGGCAGCACGCTGGCCATGAGTTGGACGTCGTTGACACAGCCCCGCAGCGGCGGGGCGGAAGCATACCTGTCAATGCCGATTAACAGGGCGTGGCCGCTGGTGCTTCCCGCTATCGTGGGCATGGATGACTCCTCGTTATAACGCTGCGCTCCGCCTGCTGCCGTAACGAGAAACAAGCGGCAGAACTATTCTACACCCATCGGGGCGCCTTTGCGACAGGCGTTTTTTGGAGGTTACGTCGACGGCAAGCGCCTTAACGCAAAGGCACGTCAACACAATCGTGTTCACGTGCCTGATCGTCCTGATTGATCTGCGGTCGGGCGCGTCCGCCCTAGTCCGAGAGGGCTGCCGGGTCGTCCTCGAGCGCGACTTCGGCCGGAGCGGGCGCCTGGTGGCCCTTGCGGCGTGAGCGTAATGCCTCAATGCCGATCGGCACGACCGAAATGAGGATGATCGCGACGATGACCCACTCGAAGTGCTCCTTGACGAAGGGAAGGTTGCCAAAGAAGAAGCCCAGCGCGGTGAAAATGGCGACCCACGTGATGCCGCCGATCAGGTTCCAGCGAATAAAGAAGCCGTAGGACATCTGGCTCGAGCCCGCGACGAAGGGTGCGAAGGTGCGGACGATGGGCACAAACCGCGCCAGGAAGATCGTCTTGCCGCCATGCTTCTCAAAGAAGGCATGCGTCCGTTCCATGTAGTCTTTGCGGATCCACCTGACCTCGCCCCGGTATGCCTTCGCGCCGACCTTGTGCCCGATCCAGTAGTTGACCGTGTCGCCCAGGACCGCGGCCACAGACAGCGTGACAAACACGATCAAGGCTTTGGACAGGTCGGGCGCGACCAGTGCGCCGGCCGCGAAGAGGAGCGAATCGCCGGGCAGGAAGGGGGTCACGACCAGCCCGGTTTCCATGAAGATGATCACGAACAGGATCGCCAAGGACCACGCGCCGTACTGCGCGACAATCTGCTCCAGGTACATGTCGATGTGAAGGACGAAATCGATCACCTGCTGGATGATTTCCACGAACGGTTGCCTCCAGGATCCACGCCTACTTGTCGTGCGCGGATATTTGTCGCTCGCGCGGCGGGCGACATCCGAACGAGTATCCTCTGAACCGCCCGCTTCGTCAAGAAAGCTGCCTACCTCTTGCGCAACGGGGTACTTGCCGCGGCGCAACGGACCACCCCGGCGCGCTGAAGCGCTGGAACCCTCGAGCAGCCGGGCACGTCAGACGAGTACGGGCCGGTGCAGGTGTCGGGCCGGAGGCAATAAGCCTCCCGCAGCTGCAGGGGCCGAAAAATGTATCGAGAGGGAAGACAGCTGATGATTCGATCGACATTGTTTGTACTTGCGGCCCTGGTGGCCGTGTTGTTGGTGGGGTGCGGTGCGCCTGCATCCAGCGCACCTGCCGTTGCCACGCCGTCTTCAAGCGGAGCGGAAACCCCGTTGGCCACGCCGGCTGCGGGCCAGTCGCCCGTCGCCACCCCCGCCGCGGGGCAGGCGGGCGCACTCGATCCGGCGGTTGCCGATGCGAGCCTCGCCTGGTTGGCGGGGCAAGTGAACGTTCCTGCGGGGGACCTCCGCCTCGTCCAGGCGGAAGCGGCCGAGTGGACCGACTCGTGCTTCGGGCTGGGCGGCCCGGCCAAGTCGTGCCTTCAAGCCATCACGCCCGGCTGGCGTATCACCTTCGAGGCCGGGGGCCAGCAGTACGAGGTGCGCACCGACCAGAACGGCGCCAGTTTCCGGCTCGTCCCTCAAGCAAGCTAACGCGGGGCACGCCTTGAACTGAATCAAAGAGCCGGCACACGGACTCCCCGTGTGCCGGCTCTTTGTTGTCTCTTGATGCTCCTTTGGCGGCGAGGAATCAGCCGGCGGACGGCGGGAAAGCCTCTTCGATCAAGCTCACGGCAGCGCGCACACCATCTTCGCCGCGAATCTTTTCTCCAAGCGCGGCGGCCTTCCGCCGCATTTCCGGCGACCCGACCGCCTCCTCGATGGCATGCGCCAGCGACCCCGCGTCCAGCTTGCGCCGGGGGATGGGTTTCGTGCCGACGCCCAGTCTCTCCGTGAGCTGAGCCCAGAATGGCTGGTCGCCGTGGAATGGAACAACCACGGACGGCAGGCCTGCCCGGAATGCCGCGGCGGTCGTGCCGGCCCCGCCGTGATGGACCGCGGCCGCCATGCGCGGGAGCAGCCACGAATGCGGCACCGAGCCGACGACGAACACGTTCTCGGGTACCGGCGTCGCCCCTAGACCGGCCCAGCCAGAATGCACGACCGCACGGCGCCCGTGCGCGGCCAGCGCGTCGAGGACGACGCGGGTGGTTTGATCGGGCTTCTCGCTGCTCATGCTGCCAAAGCCGATATAGACTGGGACGGGCCCGCCCTCGATGAACTCGACCAGTTCTCGGGGCGGAGTCCATGTTTCGGGCTCGTCGGCGTACCAGAAGCCGGTCACATGCACGTTCGCCGGCCAATCCGCGGGCCTCGGCAGGACGGCCTGGCTGAACCCGTAAAGCGTGGGAGCTCTGTTGAAGAGGGGGCTGTCGAACATACCGCGAACCGGCGCGGCGGGCAAGCCAAGCAGGTCCCTGCGCGCGGCGTTGCCCGCCGACCGCGCCGCCTGCCAGACCATCTGCCGGGTCAGCCGGTGCGAGAGCCGGTGTGTGAGCGAGCGGGGCCAGAATGACAGCCAGGGGAACAGCGCGCCAGCATACTCCCGGGTGGGGGTCATCGGGACGTTGTAAGCCTGCACGAAAGACAGCCCGAGTTTCTCGGCCAGGGACGCGGCGACAAACATGCCGCCGAAACCCGCGACGATCACGTCGGCCGTGCGCGCCGCCGTGAGCCCGGCTTCGACCACGAGCCGGGTCCGGGAGGTTGCCAGCTTAGTGAGTTTGAGAAAGGACGTCAGAAGATTGCCGCCTTCGATCGCAGCGCTGGCGTCTGGCGCCTGCATGGCCGCCTGGACGTTGATGTCGACGGGGCAGACCTCCAGATCGTAGGACCTTACGAGATCTGCAAACTCGGCATTTGTCAGGAGGCGAACGCGGTGGCCGGCGCGGGCGAGTCCCTGACCCAGTGCGATATAGGGTTGGACGTCGCCTCGGCTGCCGAGAGCAATGATAAGTACATGCATAGGACGGTGACAGAGCTCCTTATTTGCAGGACATTCGACTTTGCCGATCCTACCGCAAATATTTGGAATTGTCAAAGCATTGTATTATAATGATTACAGTATTTGGCCTGAAGGAGTGGCTGTGAGCAACGGGTTCGAACGCCGGAAAGAGCAGAGCAAAGAGGACATCCGCCAAGCGGCAGCCGAGTTGTTTGCGCAATTCGGGATCGAGCGGGTCAGCATGGCCGAGATCGCGAGGAAGGCCGGGGTATCTCAAGCCACGATTTACAACAACTTCGGAAGCAAGGACGCGCTCGTGCGGGAGTTCGAGAGCGCAGCGGTGGCAGGGTTAATCGAGGCGGTGGAGCAGGCGTTGGCGCCTGAAATGCCATTCGCGGAGAAAATCCGCGCGCTTACAGCGTTGATCGGCGGGATGATCGCCGGCGGCCCGCGCATGGATGCGGCAACGACGGTCTTCAACAGCAGCGTGGACTTGCAGGGCGACCCCGAAATCCGGCACATTCGCAACGCAGCTCATGAGAGGATGACCGCGGTGCTGCTCCGCCTGGCCGGCGAGGGCCGTCAGCAAGGCGAGGTCAACCCGCGCCTTTCGGACGAGGCGCTGCGGGTCTACTTCCGCGCGTTCATGGACATGTTTATCGACCCGGAACTGCACCGGCGCCTCGCAAGCAGCGGGCAGTTGAACGAGGAACTGGGGGGCCTGCTGCTCTACGGTCTGCGCGGTCCTCGCAACTAGCGAGGCCGGTCGACGCCGTACCTCGCGCCACGCCGGTCTGCATCGAAGCGAACGGAGACCGGTGGATCGGCACCTTCTTCGCCGCAGCCCTCTCCCGCCACGGCTTCGGCCGCTCACCCTTCCTTCGTGTTCGTCGACCGCTGAGTAACCCCGGTTCTCGCACACGGACCTTCGCCGAACGTACGGAAAGTGCTAGAATGAAGTACGCACCGCACTGCAGCTCCGCGCTAACACACTTCATCGACATCGCCCCATGCGCTGAGAGGCCGACTCATTCGAGGAGGTCGAGCACCATTCACAGCCCGGGAGGGGACCGCGATGGGACTAATGAGTCATCATCCTGCCGAGACCGTGTTGTGCCGGTGGCGCACGGGAATCCTAAATGGTTTTCTGATTATTGCCGCGGTGATCGCAACAGTCATGACCGTTGCGACGGCGATGGATGCACGGTCGAGCCCCGAGTTATGGCGGGCGGTCGTCGTCTATCTGGTCCTGGCCGCGGCGTTGGCGGTGTTGGCCGTCTTGCGACAAGTCGCCTATCCCATCCGCGCGTGGGGCCTCTTGATCGTGTGCGAGGCCGCAGGTTTGGCCGCACTGGCAACTTTTGGTCTCGGCAGTGCCGGACGGCTTTATCTGCTGGCAGTCCCCATTCTCGCGCTGATTCTGATCGGCGAGCGCCCGGGCATGATTACGTCGGCGCTCAGCGTGCTTATCCTGGTGTCATTCGACGATCATGGCCGGCACCGGTGCGCTGAGCCTGTTCCTGGTGCGGTGATCGCAACTCCCTTCTGGTGGCCGATTGGCTCGCCGAGTTCTCCGATACCCTTGGCATCCTGGGCGCCGTAATGGTGCTGCTCGTGCTCTTCTACCGTTTCCAGCAACGCATGATCGGCAGCGAGCGAGCCGCGCAGACAGAACTCGCCGACGCCCACAGACTGCTGGAAGAGCAAAACGTGATGCTGGAGCAGCAGGTACAGCAACATCTTGCGGAATTGCTGGTGATCAACGACGTCCAAAAGGCGCTTGCCTCGAAGCTGGACGTCGACGCGATCTATGAGCTGATCGGAGAGAAGGTCCAGGAAGTCTTCAAAGTGGACGTCGTCGATATCGCCTCCTTCGATTCCGTTGCTAACTTGATCTCCATGCCCTACTCTTACGAAAAAGGCGACCGGAGTGTCATAACGTCCCGGCCTCCGTACGGTTTTCGGCTTGAAGTCATCAACACGCGCGAGCCTCTTCTGATCAACCGCGATTTCGACACGCTGGCCTTGCAGCATGGCAACCCAACCCTCAGCGGCGCGTCTCCCAAATCAGCATTGTTTGTGCCCCTGCTGGTCGATGGCCAGGTTAAGTACATCCTCTCCATTCAGGATCTGGAAAGAGAGAACGCGTTTGGGGAGTCTGACGTTCGCACCTTGCAGACACTTGCCGTCACGATGAGCATCGCGCTGGAAAATGCGCGTCTGTTTACCCAGCTGGAACGCGAGAAAAAGCTGTCTGAAACGCTCATCCAGACCAGCCCTGTGGCCATCGTGACGCTCGACAAGGACAACAAGGTCACCACGTGGAATCCGACGGCAGAGAAGCTATTCGGCTACACCCAGACGGAGGCGCTGAGCAACAGCTTCGTCGAACTGGTGACCCAGGGAGAGATGCGCGCAGAAGCGCTGGACGTTGCCCGCCGGATGTCACAAGGTGAGTCAGTCCACATGCTCACGCGCCGCGTGACGAAGGACTGGTCGAGAGGTCGACGTCGAGTTGTTCGCCGTCCCAGTCTTCCTGGAAGAGGACCGCGTGGGCACGTTTGCCATGTATCACGACATCACCGAGCTGATGCGGGCAAAGGCGGCCATCCAGGAGTCGGAGCGCCGGCTGGCGGACATTATCGACTTTCTGCCCGATGCGACGCTGGTGATCGACGCTGAAGGCAAGGTGATCGCCTGGAACCGTGCGATAGAGGAATTGACCGGTGTTCCTGCTCAGGAGATGGTCGGCAAGGGCAATTACGAATACGCACTTCCCTTCTTCGGCGAGCGCCGGCCGATCCTGATCGACCTCGTGCGCCTACCCCGCGATGAAATCGAGCAGAATACCTCGCGCCTGCAGTGGGTCGGGAACACGCTCACGGAGGAGTTCGATACCCCCGCCTTAAACGATGGCGGGCGTTACCTGTACGCCACGGCCTCACAGCTCCGTACCGCGGAGGGGTATGGCGGCGCGATCGAGACGATCCGCGACATCACGGAGCGCAGGCGTGTCGAAGACGCGCTGCGCGAGTCGAACGAAAAGCTGCGCCTGATATTCGAGAATGCGTTCGATGGGATCAGTATCTACGAAGAGATGCCGGGCGAAGACAGGCGCGCCCTGGTGGACTGCAACGAACGATATTGCGAGATCGCGGGGCGGAGCAAGGCGGAACTGCTGGCTATCGGCGACACCCGCGTTATCCAGTGCAGCATCGAGAATGCGCCGGACGAAGTGGATGAGGCGTCCGTGCTGGCCCAGCACGCTTTCTCGGGGCTCTTCTCGTGGATCAGGCCCGACGGCAAAGACAACGTCGTCGAGTACAACGCCGCGCCGATTCGTGTGGGCGACCGGTACTACACGATCGGCCTGGATCGCGACGTCACAGAGCGCAGGCGCGTCCAAGACGCGCTGCGCGAGTCGAACGAAAAGCTGCGGCTGATATTCGAGAATGCTTTCGACGGGATCGATATCTATGAGGACCTGCCGGACGTGGTAGGAAAGCGGATCCTGGTCGACTGCAATGAGCGCTATTGCGAGATGGCCGGACGCAGCAGAGAAGAGCTCATGTCTGCCGAAAACACGACCGTCTTTCAACAGCTTGTAACAGACGACTGGGCGACAACCAATCGCGCCTTGGTCCAGAAAGGAGAGGCCTTTCAGGGGCTCTTCTCCTGGATTCGGCCCGACGGGAAAGAGAACATCATCGAGTATCACGCTGCGGCAACCCGGCTCGGGGACCGGTTCTTCACCATCGGTCTGGACCGCGACATCACCGATCGGATTCACGCCGAAGCAGAATTGGAGAGCCGCGCGGCGATTGCCGAGCAGGCTAACCAGGCCAAGAGCGCCTTCCTGGCGAACATGAGTCACGAGCTCCGCACGCCGCTCAACGCCATCATCGGGTTCACCCGCATCGTCCGGCGCAAAGGGGAGGGTGTGCTGCCGGAGAAGCAGATTGAAAACCTCGACAAGGTGCTCGTTAGCTCGGAACACCTGCTTAACCTCATCAACACGGTGCTCGACATAGCGAAGATCGAAGCCGGGCGCATGGACGTGCTGGCGGCCAACTTCAGGCTTGCGAGCCTGATCGATCTCTGCGCCAATACGGCCCAGCCACTGCTGAAGCCTGCCGTCGTCCTCGAAAAGCAGGTGGACCAAGGCCTGACGTATGTCTACTCGGACCAGGACAAGATTCGGCAGATCGTCCTGAACTTGCTCAGCAATGCGGCCAAGTTCACTCATGAGGGAAGAATCGTCCTTGACGCAAGACAGGACGGCGATAACCTGCGCATCGCGGTCAGGGATACGGGGATCGGCATCAGCGCCGAGGCCCTGCCGCGCATCTTTAAGGAGTTCCAGCAGGCTGACAACACCACCACCCGCCAGTATGGCGGGACGGGCCTCGGCCTCTCCATCAGCCGGAACCTCGCGCGCCTACTCGGCGGAGACCTGACGGTCGACAGCGAGGTCGGGAAAGGTTCAACCTTCACCCTCGTTATCCCGACCCACTTTGAATCCAGGCTGACCGCCTCTGCCGCAGAGTGGGAGCCGGCCACTGCGCAAAAGAATGCCGCCGTTCAGCCGTCCGGTGATTCCCTGGGGCGAACTGCTCCTCCAGAAGCACCTGCTTCACCTTCGGAGCCTGGTGCGCCGAGGCCGCGTGTCCTTGTGATCGACGACGACCCGGACGCGGTCTACTTCGTGCAGGAGAATCTTAACGCACATGAGTTCGAGATCACCGGCGCGCGGAGTGGGCGGGAGGGCATCGAGGCGGCCCGCCGTCAACGGCCGCACGCCATCCTGCTGGACATCGTCATGCCGGGAGCAGATGGTTGGCAGGTGCTGAACGACCTGAAGGCCGATCCGGCAACGGCGAGCATTCCGGTCATCTTCCTGACCATCATCGACAAGAAAGCACTGGGGCTTAAGCTGGGCGCCGCGGACTACTTGCTCAAGCCGCTTGACCCGGTTGCGGTCCGGGGCACGCTGCACCGTGTCATCCACGACAGCCTGCCCCCTCCAAAACGGGTGCTGGTCGTGGACGACGATCCCAACAGTGCGGACTTGCTCCGCCAGTTCCTGCCGGAGTCCGATTTCATCCTGGAGACCGCCATGGATGGGGTGGCTGGATTGAAGGCGATCGAGCAAAACTGTCCCGACATTCTGCTGCTGGACCTCATCATGCCCCGCCTCGACGGGTTCGGCGTCATTGAGCGCCTACGCGCAGATCCCCGGACGCAGGGCCTGCCTATCGTCGTGATCAGTGCGAAGGATTTGACGGAGTCCGAGGCCGTCCGGCTGAAGGAAACAGTGAAGGTCGTCATGCGGAAACAGGGTTTCGAAGGGGAAAAGCTGGTCCAAGAAATCAAGAGCGCGTTGAACCAAGAGAGGATCGCGTCATGAAATCCATCTTGATCGTCGAGGACATCGAGCTCAACA
This sequence comes from uncultured Chloroflexia bacterium, assembly GCA_963810095.1. Classification (GTDB taxonomy): domain Bacteria; phylum Chloroflexota; class Anaerolineae; order CG2-30-64-16; family CG2-30-64-16; genus JALOOB01. The sequence goes on from CAWEMM010000007.1 coordinate 270,947, forward strand.
TCGACCTGCTGACCCAGATTCTTGAGGACGATTACCGCATTGTGGTGGCGCGGGACGGCGCACAAGGCGTGGCTATGGCAGAGCGGGAACGTCCGGACCTGGTGCTGATGGATATTTCGCTTCCCGTTATGGATGGCTACGAGGCGACCGGCCATATCCGCAAGGCACTCCCGACGTTGCCCATCATCGGCTTATCCGCGCATGCGATGCAGGGCGACGACGAAAGGGCCCGGGCAGCGGGGTGCACCGATTACCTGACCAAGCCGGTGGACGAGGATAAGTTGATCGAGACCCTGAAGCGGTATCTGGGGGAGAGCCATGACTAGCTCGCGGATCCTGATTGTCGACGATGAGCCATTCAACGTGGATTACCTCGAGCAGGAACTCGCCGACCTGGGCTACGAGACGATTGCGGCCGAGAACGGAGCGGCTGCCCTCGACAGAGTGCGCTCCGAAGCCCCCGACTTGATTCTCCTCGACATAATGATGCCAGTGATGGACGGTTTCGAGGTCCTCGCGCGCCTCAAGGCTGTGCCCGCGACACGTGACATTCCGGTCATCGTTATCTCGGCGGCCAGCGACTTGAATAGCACGGTCAAGGGAATCCAGTTGGGCGCGGAAGACTATCTGCCCAAGCCGTTCGAACCTACCTTGCTGCATGCCCGCATCACATCCAGCCTGGAAAAGAAGCGTCTGCGCGATCTCGAGCAACTCTACCTCAAGGGCATGGAGCGTGAACTCGAAATCGGTCGGGAGATTCAGAAGGGGTTCTTGCCAGCCGAATTGCCTCAAGTCGACGGGTGGGAAATCGCGGTGTACTTCGCCGCTGCGCGCGAAGTCGCGGGTGACTTCTACGACGCGTTCCGCCTGGGACCCGAGCAGCAAATCTGTCTCGTGGTTGCCGACGTCTGCGATAAGGGGGTCGGCGCGGCCCTGTTCATGACCCTGTTTCGTAGTTTGCTGCGCTTCACCATGGGCGCGGCCGAGCTCTTCGGCGTGTCGTCCCCCGTGGAAAAACTCGAGCGCGCCGTTGCCTTGACGAATCGACTACATTGCCAATACCCACGGCCACACGAGCATGTTCGCCACGGTCTTCATCGGGCTGCTCGATCCGAAGGACGGCAAACTAACGTATATCAATGCCGGGCACGAACCTCCCGTGGTCATGGGCTCAGGGGAGATGCCCGTCAGGCTGCACGCGTACGGGCCCCGCGGTCGGGCTCTTCCCAGAGGCCGCATTCGGGCTGCAGGAAACATGGCTGCGCCCCGGCGATCTATTCTTCGCCTACACGGATGGTGCTACCGATGCGCTCGACCCCCAGGGCGAATGCTTCGGTGAAGAACGCCTGGTCTCGTTGCTGAACAACGAGGTCAGCGCGGATGCTTTCTTGGGCGGCATCGCTGATGAGCTCAATGGTCACATTGGGGCCGCCAGGCAGTATGACGATGTGACGATGCTTGCCGTTCGCAGGCTGGTGAGTTGAGCGGGCAAGCCAACCTGGTCGCGGTCGCAGGGCGCTGTGGCGAGGAGAGGTGCGGTCGACTGGCCGAAAAGAAAACGGCTAACTGATTTCTGTCAGTTAGCCGCCGCAGGCTCGGGGACAGGGATTCGAACCCCAAATTTCTGATCCAGAGTCAGATGTTTTACCATTAACTATCCCCGACCGATGGGTGCATATTACCACACAGCCCTGCTGGCAACAAATTCGCGCCCGACGCTCCTTGCGTCGCTTATCCCTCGAACGACACCCGGAACGTCACAAACGAGTAGCTTTGGCTGGCGAGCAGCGCCGCGTGCGCATGCAGCGGGTTGTTCCCCTCACGCAGCCACGGCGGATAGAAGATGCGCGCCAACACCCGGTCCGGCTCCCGGTTGGCGGTTTCTTCCTCGATCTCCCGGGTCCACTCGCACAAGAACAGAGGCTTGAGCCCGCCGCGCAGCTCGGGCAGACTGCCCTTTTCATGGGGCCAGAAGCCCGCGTCCGGCACCTCGCCGTGCTGGTGCAGCACGGTCGTGTGGGGCATCAGGGCATCCAGCTCGTCCGTGCTCGGCAGGCGGCACGCTCGGCCCGACCGGCGACAGACCCATTCGCAGTAGGCCGCGGCGTCGACCTGTGTCACGCCCACCACCGGCTCGGGTGCGCCCGGCGCATTGCCCGGCGACCGCTTCACCCCGGGCGGCACATCGCGACCGGACTCTTCGAGGAATGCCTGAAACTCGGTCCAGGTCACCGGGCGCGCGGACACGTGGACCGTGTGGTAACCGGCGGTGACTTCGATGAAGCCGCCCGAACCGTCACTCATTCGACTGCTCCCGCGCCCGCCCCAGCGCTCACTGGGGACGGAAAGACTGTGCGCTCGTCTCGAACACACCCGCCAGGGCGCCCTCGGCGCCCGGCGTGGTGGCGAAGCTCAAGATCCACAAGTCCGTTTCTGTTGCCAGGATGATTTGCCGCCCGCGCACTTCGAACGGCTGGCCACCCTGGCTGTTGATGCTCAGCGTGTACGTCACCCGAGCCGCCGGCCACCCATTAACGCGCAGCGCGGCGTCGGACGACGTTACCGTCAGTCCCATTTTCTCGTATTCCGGGAGCAGGACGTCGATGACTTCCTGCATGTCCGTCACGCCGTTTGCCCCGAGTGGTGAGCGGCGAATGTTGAGATTGTCGACAAATTCCCCTCCGGCAGGCCCAAACGCCCAGAACGCCGCCCCGGTCAGCGCATCCGGCCCGCCGATGATGCCGGCGAGTTGCGGATCGTTTTTCTGCAGTCCCTGGAAAGCGGCCTGCGCGTCCGTTCCGCTCAGGTCGATTACCCGCCAGCCCGGCGGTATCGCGATGGACAGCTGGTCGGTCGCCTCCCGCTGCCAGCCGGACGGCAGCCGGCCTGTATCATTTTCAGGTGTGGAGGTCGCGACGACTGCCTCGGTCGGTTGAGCGGCAGCCGTCGCGGACGCGGGCAGGGGTATCGGTGGCCGCGACGGTGGGCAAAGGCGTGGCGGTGGGCGGGGGTATGGTCGCGCGCCGGCTGCGGCGCGGGCGCAGGCCGGCACCCGCCTAGCGCCACGCCGGACACCAGGAGCGCCGACGCCAACGCAAACGCCAAGCCTCGGGAGCGTGCCGTCATGTGTCGAACCCGATCTTTTTATGCCGGATCGCCACGCTTTCGACCAAGCCGATCGCAATCAGCATCGTCCACAGCGAGCTGCCGCCGTAACTGATGAAGGGGAGTGGGATGCCCGTCACCGGCATGATCGACAGGTTCATGCCGATGTTGATCAGCACCTGGAAGAACAGCATCGCGGTCACGCCGGTCACGATCAACATGCCGAACGTATCCCGTGCCTGGCTGGCAATGTGGACCAGGCGCAGCATGAGCAACGTGAGGAGGAGTATCAGCACGACCGCGCCGATGAAGCCCAGTTCTTCCGCCGTCACGGTGAAGATGAAGTCCGTGTGGCGCACGCGCAGGAAGTGCAGCTGGCTCTGTGAGCCGCGGAACAGCCCGCGCCCCAGCCAGCCGCCCGAACCGATGCCGATCATGGCCTGGTTCACGTTGTACAGATCCTCGGCTTTGGCGGTCGTCGGATTGACCAGCATGAGGATGCGGTCCTTCATATAGTCCTTCAGCAGGTAACGCCAGGCGAGGACGCCCGCGGCTGCGGCCACGGCTGCGAAGAAGGCGGCATGGCGCCAGCGAAGGCCCGCGACCAGGATCATGATCGCACCAATGGCTACGACGACCAGCGCGGTGCCCAGGTTTGGCTGCCAGAAGATCAGGGCGACCGCGGGCATGATGATCCCAAACGCCAGGATCGGGGTGAAGATGCTCTCCATCTTCTCCTCGCGGGAGGAGAGGAAATGTGCGAGTGCGAGGATCAGTGCGATCTTGGTCAACTCGGACGGCTGCAGAAAGAACTCGCCCACGGTCAACCAGCGCTGCGCGCCGCCGGCCACCGTCCCGATCACCTTAATGACGACCAGCGCGGCCAGGAAGAACAGGTAGATGGGATAGGCCAGGGTCGTCAGCAGCCGGTAGTCGAGCGCGGCAGCCACGAACATCAGCACGATCCCGACGCCCAGGAAGAGCGCCTGGCGCCACGGGTAATCCTTGTAGATCTCGTTGCCCGATAGCGCGCTGGCAACCATGACAATGCCAAAGACCCCCAACACCAGCGCAAGGGCGAGCAGCGTCCAGTCAAAGCGGCGAGCGACGGCAGTTCTCACGTCCGAGGTCCTCTCATTGCGTTGCAGCCGGCGTCGCGGTCAGACCGCCATCCGGCGCAACCGCAGTGACCGCGGGCGTCGCCGTCGGCGCGACCTGTTCAGGTTTGGGCAGGTCGGCCGGTGCTTGCCCCGCCGTTCCCTCCACGACAGTCCCTTGTTCCGCAGCCCCCAGCGCGTCCGCATTCTTGGCCGCAAAGTACGCCAGCAGCACTTCGTTGGCGACCGGCGCGGCCACGCCCGAGCCCTTCGCCGCCGTTCGCGATGAACACCGTCACCACGATTTCGGGATCGACGTAGGGCGCAAACGATGTGAACCAGGCATGTGTGGGCAGGTTGTCCTTGTCGTCCCGGTCGGGCTTGCCGTCCTTGTTCCAGTCGCGGAAGAACTCGGCCGTGCCCGTTTTCCCGGCCAGGAGCACGCCCGGCACCTTGACGCGCGTTGCCGTCCCGTATGGGAAGTTGATCGCGCCGTACATGCCCTCACGCACCGCGTCCAAGTTCTTCGGATCGACCGGCACGGTCCGCAGCACCTTCGGCTCGAACGGCCGCACCACCTCGCCCTTGTCGTCGGTCAGGTGGTCGACCAACTGCGGCTGGTACAACGTGCCGCGGTTTGCGATCGCCGCCGTTGCATTCGCCATCTGCAGCGGTGTCGACAGTACGTAGCCCTGCCCGATGCTCATGTTGTACGTGTCGCCCGTCAGCCAGCTCTCCGCGTAGTTCACGCGCTTCCATTTCGAGGTCGGCACCAGCCCCGACGACTCGCCGAGCAGCTCGATGCCGGTCGGCGCGCCCAGGCCGAACGATTTGGCGTACTCCCCGATGCGTTTCGAGCCCAGCCCCTGGAAGATGTCGCGGTAGCCGCCGCCGAGTTCGTAGAAGAAAATGTCGTCGGAGACGGAGAGCGCATGCTTCACGTTATTCAGGCCGTGGCCGTAACCGTACTTGTGCGTCCACGAGTAGAAGGGCTGCGCCAGGGATTGATCCCAGGGCGCAAAGTCGTTGGGGACCCAGATGATGCCGTCGTTCGCGCCATCCCATCCATCGCCGAGCTTCGTATTGGCGTTGATGACGCCTTCTTGCAGCCCGCCCGATGCCATGATGATTTTGAACGTCGATCCGGGCGGATACATACCGGCAATTGTCTGGTCATACATGGGCAGGAGCGGGTCCTTCAGCAGGGCGCTGTAGGCCTCGTCGGTGATGCCTTTGGCAAACAGGTTGTTGTCGTAGCTGGGCAGGCTGACCAGCGCCAAGACCTTTCCATTGCGCGGGTCGAGCGCGATGACGGAGCCCTGGTTCGCCTTCGTGAAGCCGGACGACCTGTCGAACGCGGCCTGCAATGCCTTGGTCGCCGCCTCCTGCAGGCGCAAGTCGAGGCTCAGAACAAGGTTGCTGCCGGGGATGGCGGCCTTCGGCTCGCCCACGGTGCGCACCTTCCGTCCGTTGACGTCGACCTCGATGGTCTGCTGGCTGGGCGTGCCGCGCATCTCGTTCTCAAAACCCAACTCCAGCGCGGTCAGGCCCACCTGGTCGTTCTGTGCATACCCGCGCGACTCGTAGTCAGGCAGTTGATCCTCCGGGATGTGACCCATGTAGCCCACGATGTGCGCGGTCAGGCTGCCGGAAGGGTAGTCGCGAATCGGCTCGAGCACGAGCTGCACGCCGGGCAGGTTGACCGAGTCTTCGGCGATCAGGAAGGCGGTTTCCTCGTTGATGTAGCGGGCCATCGTGATGGGGCGATAGGCCCCGCCGAGCCGGCCGTTGGCGATCTTCTCCTCGATTTCCGCGCGGCATGACCCAAGGGTCTCGCTCTTTGATGACGGACGCCGGGTTGGGCGTCGGCGCGGGCGTGGCTTTGCCCTTAGCAGGTTTGGGAGTTGGCGACGGAGTCGGGGTGGGCGAGCCGCTCGGCCGAGAGCGGAACGCCGGTCACCGGCCGCGCAAGGATCGCCAGCAGGCGGTCGAGGACCTCGGCGTCGCCGCTGCCTGCCGGTTCGCCGGGCTCGTCCTCCGGCAGGTCGCCGGGCACCACTTCGACGGTGAAGCTCGGCCGGTTGCGCGCCAGGATTTCGCCATTGCGGTCGTAGATGACCCCACGTGGCGCGGGCACGTCGACGTCGCGCAGGCGGTTGGCGTCTGCGAGCAGCCGGTACTTCTCCCCGGTCACCATCTGCAGCTGCCACAGCCGGCCGATCAGGATCGCCGCGAGCGCGACGATCAGCAGGCGCAGCAACAGCAAACGGGTGAACTTCGGGTCGCGTATACGTTCCAACCAGGCGCTCCTTGGTTACGTCGTGGCCTCAGCCCGGCCCCAGCCGCCGAAACGCCGCATGAAGCGCACGACGACGATCGTCAAGACCACATTCAGCGCCAGTGACGGCAGGATGATCCGGCTTGTTGCGCCGGCCCAGTCGACCGGCACGCCGTGCAATTGGCGCAGGAACAGCATGATCCACCCTTCGACGAGCGTGGCGAGTGCGACCAGCAGCACGGGCAGCCAAACGTTGTTCGCATAAATCGAGTGCCGTCCGATCACAGCCAGAAAGCAGACCGGCATCAATGCCAGCGGCGTCGTCCCGAGCGGCAGCCCCGCCACGACGTCGATCGCCAATCCGGCCACGAAAGCAAAAACCAATCCCTCGCTGACCCCGTACATCAGGCTCCAGCACACGACAAGCACCAGCAGCAGGTCGGGCTGTGCGCCGAAGAAACGGAGGCGGGGGAGCAGCGTGGCCTGCACCAGGACGACCAATGCCAGCGCCAGCAAGACGGCGTAGATGCCGCCGCCGCGGAAGGAATGCCGGTTCATGCGTCGTGCCCCACTGGCTCACCCAACGCTTTCCATCTCGGGCGGCTGGCCGGGCAGGGGCTTGAAATTGGTGATCACCAGGACAAACTCGAGCCGGTTAAAGTCGACGGTGGGCCGCACGACGGCCTGCTGGTACATGTCGAAGTCGCGCTTCTTGACCTCGATCACCTGGCCGATGGTCAGCCCTTTCGGGAAATTGCCGCCCAACCCCGACGTCTCCACCTCGTCGCCGACCGCGACGTCGGCCTCCTGCGCGATGTAGTCCATCACAGGCTGCGCGCCGGCCTGGCCGTTGACCACGCCCACGGCCCGGCTGTTCTCGCGCTTGATCATGGATTGGACGCCGCTGGAAGGGTCGGTAATCAGGAGCACCGTGGCCGTGGTCGGCCCCACCTTCTGGATGCGCCCGACCAGCCCGCGCTCTGTGACCACCGGCATCCCCTCGGCAATGCCCTGGTCGCTCCCCAGGTCGATCGAAAGGGCCGACAGGTAGTTCGTCGGGCCACGCGAGATGACCCGTGCGATCACCTGGCCGCCGCGGAAGTCATAATAGGGGTTGAGCTGGCGGAAACGGAGCAGCTCGCGGAGCTGCTGGTTTTCCGTCTGGACCTCTGCCAGGCGCGCGTTATCGATGGTGAGAGTATCTACCAGGGAGGTGAGGCGGCGGTTCTCGGTGCGCATCGTCGACAGATCGCGCACGGTGGCGGCGACGTTGTCGACCTGGCGGCCGATATCGTTAAATGCGGTGAGGAAGGGCCGGGCAACTGCGCCCATGGCGCCCTCGACCGGTCCCATGCGGCCAGTGGATGACAGCACCAGGAGCACGACGCTCACCGACGCCAGCACCAAAAACAGGATGCTGCTGCCGGAAAGACGGCGAGTTGAAAAGGTCCGCTTCACTTCAGACTCATAATCGTATGGGGCGACCGCGCGCTTCCTTGGGAAGCAAAGTCGCCCCATACGAGTTCGATTTTGCTAGTGCAACGTGCTGCCGCGCTGCATGCTGGCCAGGGTCTTCTGGAGCAGCGGGAAGTCCTCGAGCACCATGCCCGACCCGCGGGCGACGCAGCTCAGCGGGTCTTCGGCGACATACACCTTCATGCGGGTTTCGTCAGTCAGCCGCTGGGCCAGCCCCTTGAGGAGCGCACCGCCGCCTGCGAGCGCGATGCCGTGCTCCATCAGGTCGGCAATCAGTTCGGGCGGCGTCTGGTCGATCGCCTGGCGAATGGTGTCGATGATGATCGACACGGAATTACGCAGCGCCTCGCGCAGCTCCACGCTGCTGATCTCGACCGCCTCGGGCAGCCCGGTGATCAGGTTGCGCCCCCGCAACTCGACCGTCATCTCGGGATCCAGCGGATAGGCCGAGCCCGCTTCGATTTTGACTCGCTCGGCCATCTGCTCGCCGATCAGAAGGTTGTACTTCTGGCGGGCGTAGGCGATGATGTCTTCGTTCATTTCGTCGCCTGCGACGCGGATGGACCCCGCGACGACGATCCCGCCCAATGACGTCACCGCGACTTCGGTTGTTCCACCGCCGATGTCCACGATCATGCTGCCGAGCGCCTCGGCCACGGGCAGGCTCGCACCGATGGCCGCGGCCATCGGTTCCTCGATGAGGAAGGCCTCGCGCGCGCCCGCGCTGATCGTGGCGTCGTAAACCGCACGCTTCTCAACCTCGGTCACGCCGCTCGGAATACCGACGACCACCCGCGGGCGCGGCACGCGCAGGACCATCCGCTCGTGCACCTTGCGGATGAAGTAATCGAGCATTTTCTCGGTCACGTCGAAATCCGAGATGACGCCGTCGCGCAGCGGGCGAATGGCCACGATGTTGCCCGGCGTCCGGCCGACCATCTCCTTGGCCTCGCTGCCGATCGCCAGTACTTTCTTCGTTCTCTTGTCGATTGCTACGACAGACGGCTCGTTGATCATGATGCCGCGATGACGGACATAGACGAGGGTATTAGCAGTGCCCAAGTCGATGCCGATGTCGAGGGAAAACAGGCCAAGCAGCCAGTTAAGCGGGCTAAACACGCGAGATGCGCTCCTGGTGGTGGTAACGCACGCGACCGGTCTCGGAGGCGGGCGTAGCAAGGCGTTCGTACGCAGAAATAGATTATAGCACCTCGTGGAGAGATGCCCAAAAGAAGCGTCATGCGGGGCGAATTGGCGGGCGGCGGTTCGGGCCTCGATTCTTGCAGCCTATCCAAATAACCGCTGGGGGCTCGGTCGGAGACCGGCCCCAGCGTCTGCCAGATAGGTGCCTAGCATACTTGTTCTGGTTTGGCCCTGAGTCTTGTACGTGCTATCATTTCGTTATGTCTCAACTCGCCGCACGGGTCGCAGCCTATATCGGACAGTACGAGCTCCTTGCCGGCGCGCGGCTGCTCGTGGTGGGCGTGTCGGGTGGGGCCGATTCTCTCTGCCTGCTGCACGTGCTCCGCGAGCTCGCGCCGCGGCTCGGCATCGGGCTTCATCTGGCACACCTCGACCACGGCTTGCGCGGCGCCGAGTCGGACGCGGATGCAGAGGCGGTCCGAGCCATCGCCGGCGAGTGGGACCTCCCCGTGACGATTGGCAGGGAGGACGTGGCCGGTTACGCCCGGGCGCACCGCCTTGCGCTCGAAGAAGCGGCCCGCCAGCTTCGATATGCCTTCCTGGCCGCCACCGCGGCCGGCGCTGGTGCGTCGCACATCGCCGTCGGACATCATGCCGACGATCAGGCCGAGACGGTCCTCATGCACTTCCTGCGCGGCAGCGGCCCGGGAGGCCTGCGCGGGATGCTCCCTATCATGCCCCTGACCGAATACCGGGCGCTGGTCGCTCGGTCGGGCGCTTCCGACGCCGATTTGCTGCTGATCCGTCCTTTGCTTGCGGAACGCCGGGCGGACATCGACGCGTATTGTGCCGCGCACGGGCTTGCGCCCCGCGTCGACACCAGCAACGCGGACACCCGCCTGTACCGCAACCGGTTGCGTCACGAGCTCCTGCCCATCCTGCGCACGTATAATCCGGGCATCGACGAGGTGCTCTCGCACACCGCGCTCGTGATGGCCCGCGACTCTGAAGTGCTGCAGGATGCGACGGCGAGGGCGTTGAGCGCGGTCGAGGTGCCCGCGCCGCCGGACCAGGCGCCCGCCATCGTCAGCTTTGACCGCCGCCTGTGGCGCGCGCTGCCCGCGGGCCTCCAGGCCGCGACGCTGCGGGCGGCAGTGGTTCGCTTGCGCCGTACGCTGCGCAACATCAACTGGGAACATGTCGAGCATGCGGTCCGGGTGGGCCAGACCGGCGCGACGGGCGACTCGGCGACGATCGCGGCGGGGCTGGAACTGAGGGTGGACTACGACCGCCTGCACGTTGGCCCCGAAGGTGGGCGGGCGGTGACAGATGCACCGCAGGTGGCGGGGGTCGTCCCGCTCGCTGCGCCGGGCGAGACGGAAATCGGCCGGGGTTGGCGCGTCGGGGTACGGCTGCTCTCCGGTGCCGGGCTGCCCGTGGAGTACGCGGCAAACGACGATCGCTGGACCGCGTACCTGGATGCGGACGCCACGGGTAGGGAGCTCGCGCTGCGGCCGCGGCGGCCCGGCGACCGTTTTCACCCGCTCGGGCTGGGCGGTCATGCCGTGCGCCTCAACGAATACATGATCAATGTGAAAGTGCCTGCGGCGGAGCGGGGGGGCTGGCCCGTGCTCGATGCCGGGTGCGGCATTGCATGGGTGTGCGGCCTGCGGGTGGATCAACGTGCGGCCATTGGGTCCGGCACGGAGCGGGTTTGGGAAGTGAGGTTCGAGCGATGGGCGGAGTAGTCCAGCTGGCAAGCGGCAAGGACAAGCCGGTGCGGCAGCGGCACCCGTGGGTGTTCTCGGGCGCGATCCGGGAGACGCGCGGCAACCCCGCGCCTGGCGACGTCGTGGACGTCGTCGACGACCGCCGGAACTGGCTCGCCCGGGGGTACTACAATGCGAAGTCGCAGATCGTCGTTCGGATCCTTACCTGGGACGAGGCCGAGCCTATCGACGAGGCGTTCTGGGTGCGACGGCTGACAGCCGCGGCCGGTTTGCGGTCGGCGCTCGGCCTCACGTCCAGCAAAGACACCACCGGCTACCGCCTGGCGTTCGCGGAGAGCGACCTGCTGCCCGGCCTGATCGTGGACCGGTACGATGACTGGCTCAGCGTCCAGTTCCTCACACTCGGCGTCGACGTCCGCCGCGAGCTCCTGACCCGCCTCTTGATGGAGCTATTCAAGCCGGCCGGGATCGTGGACCGCTCGGACCCGATCGCCCGGCGGCAGGAGGGGCTGCGGACTGATCCTGGCCTGGCAGCCGGGCGCGAGCCCCCGCCTGAGCTCACGATTGCCGAGTATGGGCTGCGCTTTCCGGTCGATCTGCTCGGCGGGCAGAAGACCGGATTCTACCTGGACCAGCGCGAGAACCGGCGGATGGTCGCCGCCTTTGCCGCGGACAAGCGGGTGCTGAACGCGTTCAGCTTCACCGGTGCGTTTGCCGTGCATGCGCTCAAGCAGGGCGCGGCGCATGTGACCAACGTCGACACTTCGCTGGAGGCGCTGGAGGGTGCGGAGGCCGCACTGCGGTATAACGGGTTCGATCCCGACACGCAGGCGGATGCGATCCAGGGCGACGTGTTCCAGGTGCTCCGCGGCTTCCGCGACGAGGGGCGGCAGTTCGACCTCGTGATCCTCGATCCCCCAAAGTTCGCCAGAAGCAAGGGCGAACTTGATGGCGCGCTGCGGGGGTACAAGGACATCAACCTGCTGGCGATGCGCCTGCTCAAGCCGGGGGGCTTCCTGGCGACCTTCTCGTGCAGCGGCCTGGTGACGCCCGACCTGTTCCAGAAGGTCGTCTTTGGCGCGAGCATCGACGCGGGGCGGACCATGCAGGTCGTCGCGCACCTGACCCAGGCGCCCGACCACCCGCTCCTGCTGACCTTCCCGGAGGGCGAATACCTGAAGGGATTGTTGGCGCGGGCAGCTTGAGAGCCATCTAACACAAAGGCACAAAGGCATAACGGAAAGGTCTTTGTGTCATGGCGTCGTCTCAGGCGTGAAGGACTTCTTGGGCGCGGCAGAAATCGGGTTTCTCGCCGAAACCTGGTTTCTTCGGTGCCTGGAAATGGATTGACATGACAGCATTGTATCAACGGCAGCCGGAGGATTGGGACAAGGATCTCGACGACCGCAGGTTTGAGGAGCAGGTCAAGGCCGCGCTGAGCCTCATGCGTTGGCAGTTCCAGGATTTCACGAGCAGCCATGACCTGCCTGACCTCGTGCTCCTGCACCGGGTGGGCGAGCAGCGTGTCAACGTGGCGCTCGAGCTCAAGGAGAAACGCCAGCGCTACCGGCAGCGGTGGGAGCAGTTGGCGCAGCTGCCCGAGCGGGACGTCCTGGCGTTGGACGAGGTCGCCGCACGCAAGCTGCTCGCGTTCGCGCCCTACGCGTTTCTGCTGTATCATGACGAGACGGGACGGGGTAGACCTTACGTCCTGTATTCGATCCTCGACCTGATGTGTGCTCCCAAGGTGCGCGTGCAGCGGCCCATTAACCTTCACGGCGAGCGTCTCAAAGGGAAGTGGCTGTTAAACCGGCGACACGGTCGCGCGTTCGGCGGGTTGAACGACGTGCTGCTCGATCTGCGGGCGTACGTCGATCACGATCTGGCAGGCGATCTGCACGGCTTGGGCACACACGGCAGGTATGAAGGGGAAATCGTGGAGACCCTTTGACGCCCCATCCCGACTCGCCCTCACGCCTTCGCTTTACCCGTTCACTCGCCGCGCTGTTTGCGCTGGCCCTCTTCCTTTCGTTCTTGCCCGTACACACCCGTCCGGCCGCGGCCGCACCCGAGCGCCTGGTGCTCGCGTTCTACTACACCTGGTTTGACGAAGCCAGCTGGGCCCCCGGCCGCGTTCCAGACGTGCCGCTGCAGCCCTACATCTCGCGTGATCGCGGCGTCATGGGCCGGCACATCGACCAGGCGAAAGCCGCGGGAATCGATGCGTTCGTTGTGTCGTGGTACGGGCCGCGGGTGGAGAACAACCAGACCGAGACGAACTTGCGAGCGCTTCTCGACGAGGCCGCTGCCAGGGGCTTTCGCATCGCGGTAGACTTCGAGGTCGGCAGCCCCTTCTTCCGGGGCGCGGGCGACGTCCAGGCCGCGCTCGGTGCATTACTCGCCACGCACGCCCAGCATCCCGCGTATCTGCGTTCTGAGGGGAAGCCCGTGGTTTTCTTCTGGCGGCAACAAAGGTACAATGTGGGCGTCTGGAAGGGGATTCGCGACGCGGTGGACCCCGGTCGCGGGAGCCTGTGGATCGAGGAGGGCGTCGACGTCTCGCCGCTCTCGGTCTTCGACGGGCACCACCTCTACAGTGTGACGTGGAACCCGCAGACAGACATGGCGGCGACGGCGCGCAAGTTCAGCCAGCGCACTCGGGCCGCCGCGGCGAAGCTCGGGGCGCCCAAGGTCTATGTGGCGACGGTCATGCCGGGTTACGATGACCGCAAGACCGGCCGGGGCAATGCCTTCGCGGTGGGCCGCGAGGACGGGGCCTACTACGAACGTTCCTGGCAGGCGGCGATCGGCAGCGCGCCCGACTGGATCATCATTACGAGCTTCAACGAGTGGCCCGAGGGCACCTATATCGAGCCAAGCCAGGCGTTCGGGACGAAGTATCTCGACATGACGGGACAATGGGCGGCGGCGTTCCGCACCGCGGCGCCACCTCCGCCGAGCGTGGCACACCTGCGGCGCCTGCACCGCTCTGCGTCAAGGCGGCCCCGGCGTCCGCCCCGCGGCCCAAGGTCACGGTTGCGCCGGCGAAGAAGAAGCCGGTCGCCACGCCAAAGCCACCGGCCTCGGCACAGTTAAAGCCCACACCTTCGCCCACCCGAGAGCCGGTTTACAGGGTTCCAGGGGGGCCCGGGCGTTTTTAGCAACAGGAGTCTGCCGCCATGATCGACCCGTCCTATATCGCCGAAATCCTGATCCCCTCGGACAAGCTGCAGGCGCGCGTGTGTGAGCTGGGCGCCGAGATCGACCGCGACTACATGGGCCAGGACTTGCTCCTGCTTGCGGTGCTGAAGGGCAGCGTGCTCTTCCTCACCGACCTGATGCGCTGCATCAGCACGCCCCATAGCATCGACTTCATGGCAACCTCATCGTACGGCAACGCCATGGAATCGTCGGGCGTCGTGCGCATCCTCAAGGACCTGGACCAGTCCATCGAAGGCCGCAACGTGCTGATCGTCGAAGACATCATCGACACCGGGCGCACGCTTGAATACCTGGTCCGCATCCTGCGCGCCCGCCAGCCCAAGTCGCTCGAGATCTGCACCTTACTGAACAAGCCTGCCCGCCGCGAGGCGCAGGTGCCGGTGAAGTACGTCGGTTTTGATATCCCCGACAAGTTCGTGCTGGGGTACGGATTGGATTTCGTTGAGAAATATCGGAACCTCCCCTATATCGCCGTCCTGGCGCCCGAGCTTTACAGCTAACGTTCACCCGCGGCTGGCATTCGGCCTCGCGCTCGCGTGCCTTGTCTTCTGCGCCTGGCTGAGCGGCGCGCGGCCGGCACACGCGGACGACCTCGTGATCGACCTGCGGCCGCATCCACCGTCGTTTGTCGAGCACGACGACGGCCGAGACCCGCGCGCCCCTGCCACACCCGTCGCCTCGTACCGTGCCACCGGCCCCGCAACCATTCAGCGCGTGCAGCTGTCGCCGTGGCCGCCGGTGCAGGGACAGACCCTCGTCGTGACGCTGCAGGCCGGCCGGCCGGTCACCTTCTCGCTCACGTTCTCGGGCCGGCCAGTTCCCGTCGTGGGCGGCAAGACGGGTGGGTGGGCCCTGGCGCCCGTGCCTGCGCTGCAAAAGGCCGGCTTCACCCCGCTGACGGTGCGCGCAGGCGACCAGGAGCTCACCGTCAATGTGCCGGTGAGGGCGGGGGTCTTTGAAACCATCAATATCCCGGCTGCCACCGCGGCCCCCATCCTCTCGAACACGGCCAAGGTGAGCGCCGAGACGGCCCGCATGACCCGGCTCTTTGCCGGAACGGACCCCGGTGCCTGGACGCCCCGCACCCGCTTCGCCGCTCCGCTGCACGGAAAGTTCAGCCACACCTCGCCTTTCGGCTCGCGGCGCACGTATGGTAAGGACCCCGCACTGACCACGCACGCGGGGGAGGACTACAGCGCGATTGCCGGCACCCCGGTATACGCCCCGTCAGCCGGCACCGTCGTCCTCGCCGAGCAGATGTTCGTGCGCGGCAACGCCGTCGTGCTGGATCACGGCAACGGCGTCTTCACCGGCTACTGGCATCTCTCGGAGATCGACGTCAAGCCCGGCGACAAGGTGAAGCCCGGTCAGCTGATGGGCAAGGTGGGTAGCACCGGCCTGAGCACCGGCGCGCATTTGCACTGGGAGATGCGCGTGAACGGGATGGCGGTAGACCCGCTACAGTGGTTAGTGGGGAAGTAGACCATAAAACAGCAGCGCCGAGGCTATGCCTCGGCGCTGTTCAATACCGGACCCGGGAAGCGAAGCGTTACGCTTCGTCCTCGTCCTTCTTGCCCTTCTTGACGACTTCCACCTCGTCCGCACCCGGTGCTTCTTCGGTGGCGTCCTCAACCGCTGCCGCACGGGACGGCGTGATCGCGAAGAGAACCTGCTCGCCGTCCGTCAGCACCTTGATGCCGGCCGGCACGCGCAGTTGCTTGACGAGAACTTCGTCGTGCACGCCTGCGAGGGTCGAGAGATCGGCCAGGAGGCGCTCGGGGATATCGCCCGGGAGGCACTCGATCTCGACGCTGTCCAGGTTGCGGACCAGCACCAGGTCGGCGTTGTTGGCCGTGGCCGGAGCAGTGCCCTCGGCGACGACCGATACGCTGAGGCGGACCTTCTCGGTCATCGACACGGACATGAAGTCGATGTGGAGGATCGAGTGCTTCGTGGGATGGCGCTGAACCTCGCGCGTCAAGACGTGCAGCAGCGGTTCGCCGGGCAGCGTCATCTCGATCGTGCGGCCACCCGCCTTGTGCAGCGCGATGCCGAGCAGCTTGCGGTCCATCGACACGGCCAGCGCTTCCTGACCCTTACCATACACCACGCCGGGAACGCGGCCGGCGTCGCGAAGTTCACGATTACTATGGCGACCGGCCGCGCGGGGCGTCGCTTCCAGGGTGGTTTTATCCATGCTCATGTTCTCCTTGATGAATGCAACACTTTATTCTATCCAAAGTGGCGGCATCCGTCAAAAGCGGGGGGTCATCATCCGCGGATGACGCTCAAGCTGCCTCCGCAACAATAGAAAAACCCTGTTTCTGATTGTCGGGGCCTGCCAGGTTGTGGTAGCATGCCCGGGAGATGTCCGCCTCCCGCTTGTCCCGCCTGCTGATTCTCGCGTGCCTTATCCTCCTGCTGCTGTGGGGGGCTGCGCTTGGCGTGCTCCTGCTCGGCCAAAGCCAGAACGAGTTTCCGACAGGCGCGGCCGTCGACGCCCGATTCTCGGCCCGCCCCGGCGTGAACCTGACGCCCGCCGACCTGGCGCCCGGTCGCCTGGACGCCGTCCTGGCGGACCTCGCCGGGCAAGGGCATCGGCTACGCGCGCTTCACCTTGCCGTGGGACCAGGTCGAACCTGCCAAAGGGCAGTTTGCCTGGGACTCGTGGGACGCGGTCGCGGACTCGTTCGCGCGCCAACCGGGCGTGCAGCCCGTGGTCGTCCTCGACCGGTCGCCGGCGTGGGCCCGCGCTGCGGTCGATGCGAGCAATCCCGCAGCGCCCCCGCACGATCGCCGTGACTTCGGCGCATTCGCAGCAGCAGTGGCGCAGCGCTACGGCGACCGGTTCACGTATTACCAGGTCTGGGATGAGCCAAACATCGCGCCGCATTGGGGCGCGCAGCCGGCCGACCCCGCGGACTACCTGGGTTTGCTGCGCGAGGCAGCCGTCAATCTCCGGGCCGCCGATCCCGACGCGGCCATCGTCGGCGCCGCGCTCGCGCCCACGACTGAAGGCGGCGGCGCGAATCTCAGCGATATCGCCTTCCTCGACCGGCTCTACGCGCTGGGGGGCCGCGCCTGGTTCGACTATCCAGCGGGCCAGCCTTATGGCTTTTCGGAGCCGCCCGACGCCGCCCCGAATCCCGACCACCTCGACTTTGGCCGCATCGCCCTCCTGCGCGGCGTCATGGAGCGCCACGGCGACGCAGAGACGCCGCTGTGGGCGACCGCCTTTGGCTGGAACGCCGGGGCTGACGGCACCGGCGCGGAATGGGGCGGCGTGTCAGAGGGGGAGCAAGCGACCTACACGGCAGCCGCATTTGCACGGGCGCGGCGCGAGTGGCCGTGGCTGGGACCGCTCTTGTGGACGGACAAGTTCGACATGGCCCCAACCACGGCCGGTGTGCTCGCCGAGGCTGCAGCGCCCGCAAAGGTCCTGGGACCGGGCCGGCACGCGGTCGACAACGCCGCGCTGAGTTACCAGGGCTGGCGCGTGACTCCATCTGGCGGCCGACCCCAGCGCGGACGGCGACACGCTAACGTTCGACTTCACGGGCACGGGCGCAGCGCTCCAGGTTCAGGGCGGGCCTTACTGGGCTTACCTCACCGCCTCCGTCGACGGCGGCCCCGCGAACCGGCTGCCGCGGGACGAGTCCGGTGCGAGCAACCTGGTCCTCTATGATCCGGGCGGCGCCACTCGCACGGTCCCGCTGGCCTCCGGCCTGGCGCCCGGACTGCATACGGTGCAACTGACAGCGCACGGCGGCTGGGGACAGTGGCCGCTGCGGGCGGTGGTCGTTGCAGGCGACACGGCGGTGGGCCGGGCAGGACGCCTCGGCCTCGGCCTGCTGGCGCTGGCACTGGTCGCAACATTCGTCACGGCCGGCCTGGCCTTCTTCTTGTGGCGAAGGCGGCGCCCGGCCCACGCGGAGCAAGTCCGACCCGTTTTTGAGGCAACCGCCGAGGAAGAGCGGCCGCGTTCTCGCTCTGAGCGCGTCGCGAGCGCCGCCACCTGGATACTGGCGGGTGGGCTGTGCGTCCTGTTCCTGCTCTCCAACTCGGGCGTCGTCAACTTCGCGCTGCTCGGCCTGCTTGGGCTCCTCTTCCTGGCGCGGCCCGAGCTTGCCCCGCCTCTCATTGCGGCGAGCTTGCCCTTCTGGCAGCGCACGCAGCCCGTCCTGCGCTGGCAGTTTGGCCTGTTCGAGGCGCTCGCCTGGATCGCGCTCCTGGCGTGGATGGCCCGGGGCGTGCTGGCCTGGGTCCTGACCGGCGCGGGCCCGGGCCTCGCCCGCCGTGCGGCCCTCACAGCAAACCGGGGCAGGTTGGCGCTCTTGCTTGACATAAGCGCAGTTGCGCTGTTTGCCTCAGGGCTGCTTGCAACCGTGCTGGCGGCAGAGCAGGGCGTCGCGTGGCGCGAGTTTCGCATCGTGTTCCTCTTCGGCCTCGTGCTGTACCTCCTGATCACCAGGTCAGGGCGCGGGACGTTTCGCAGTCGTGCCGGCCCGCTCGTCTTGGGCCTGCTCGCCGGCGCGACCGTGGCCAGCCTCGCCGGGCTGTGGCAGTTCGTGTCGGGGCAGGGCCGGGTGAATGTCGAGGGCGTGGGCCGCATCGCGGGCTTTTACGGGTCACCGAACAACCTCGCCCTGATCCTGGACCGGGCCGTCCCGCTGGCCGCTGCGCTGGCGCTGTTTGGCGTCGTCTTCTGGCGTCCAGGCGGAAGCGCAGCTCGGACCATGCGCTGGGTGTTTGCCGTGGTGGCTGCGATCACGCTGGCGGCTGCCGTCGCTACGTTTAGCAAGGGCGCGCTGCTGTTGGGCTTGCCCGTCGGGCTGGCTGTCGTGCTGGTGGGCGGCGCGTGGCGCAGCCGGCGGCGCTGGCCACTCCTGGTGCTGTTGATCCTCCTGGTCGCCGGCGGACTGGTGTTGGCGGTCCTCTTCCGCACGCCCCGCTTCGCCGATTTGTTCAACTTTGCCGGGGGCACCAGTTTCTTCCGCCTTAAGCTGTGGCGGGGCGCGCTCAACATGGGTCTCGACCACCCCCTGCTGGGCGTGGGCCCCGATAACTTCCTGTACGCCTATCGCACGCGCTACGTCTTGCCCTCCGGCTGGCAGGAGCTCAACCTGAGCCACCCACACAACTTGGTGCTTGATCTCTGGACGCGGTTGGGTCTGGTGGGGGTGGTCGCGGGGCTTTTCAGCCTGGCCGTGGCCTTCGCGGCCGGGTGGCGGGGGTTCGTCGGCGGGCGGGGGTTGGAGCGCGAAGACCGCGAGGGTCGGGACAAGGGCCCGCGGGCTACACTCTGGCCGCTGATGCTGGGGCTGCTCGGCGGGTTGGCGGCCGCGGTCGCGCACGGCTTGATCGACAACTCCCTCTTCCTGCCCGACTTGATGGGCTGGTTCGTCGCGGCCCAAGCCATCTTCTGGCTCTATGCCGCGGAGGAAGGGCCGTCGTTCGGCCCACCTCCGAATCGTGAGCATCCCGGTCAGAATCGAGGTCAGGCATGAGAGTACTGGTGACAGGCGGCGCGGGCTTCATTGGGTCGCACCTGTGCGAGCGGCTGCTGGGCGACGGACATGATGTGGTCGCGATGGACAACCTCATTACGGGGTCGACCGATAACATCACGCACCTTGCCGGCGAGCGGCGCTTCCGGTTCATCCACCACGATGTGACCGACTACATTTACATCCCGGGCGATCTCGACGCCGTCATGCACCTGGCCTCGCCCGCCAGCCCCGTCGACTTCGCGCGCATCCCGATCCAGATCCTCAAAGTGGGGTCGCTGGGCACGCACAACGCGCTCGGGCTCGCGCTGGCCAAGGGTGCACGCTTTCTCCTGGCCTCCACCTCCGAGGTCTACGGCGATCCGTTGGTGCACCCCCAGCCCGAAAGCTACTGGGGCAACGTCAACCCTATCGGCGTCCGCGGGGTGTACGACGAGGCCAAGCGCTTTGCCGAGGCCATCACCATGGCCTATCACCGCATCCACGGCGTCGACACCCGCATCATCCGCATCTTCAACACCTACGGCCCGCGGATGCGCCTGGACGACGGCCGGGTGGTGCCCAATTTCATCACCCAGGCGCTGCGCCGCGAGCCGATTACCGTGTACGGCGACGGTTCGCAAACCCGTTCGTTCTGCTACGTTTCCGACCTGGTCGACGGCATGGTCCGCCTGCTGCTCTCAGGCGAGCTCAACCCGGTCAATGTGGGGAATCCGACGGAGACCTCGGTGCTGACCTTTGCGGAGACGGTCAACCGGCTGACGGGCAGCGCGGCCGGCATCGAGTTCCGCCCACTGCCTGAGGACGACCCCAAGCAGCGGCGGCCCGACATCACCCGGGCGCGCGCCATTCTCGCCTGGGAGCCGCAGGTCAGCCTGGACGACGGGCTCTCACGCACCATTTACGACTTCGAGCAGCGGGTTTGAACAACGCATGGGCATGGGGCTAATCCACGATCACCGGCAGGTACAGCCGCGTCCCGCCCGGCTCGGCGGGCACGGGCGTCCAGGTTGCCGCCGGCTCCGGCGTGTTCGTCGCGGTGGGTGTGACAGACGGTGCAGGCGTCGCGGTTGGCGTTCCGGTTGCGACGAGCGGCCGGGCGTAGCTCACGACCAGCCGGGCGGCGAACTGCGGATCTGCATCGAAGGCGGCCCACGTCGTATAGTTCGCCGAAACGGGGTCAAGGAAGAGCGCCAGGTTGTTCCCCGGCCACCATCCAGGCGTGTCGACGATCTCCTGGATCACCCCGGCAATGTCGGGCGACGCAACCCACCCGTACTCGGGCTTTGCGATCTCCCATTGCCGGCTCGCCTGGGTGCGCGGCCGGCTGTTGATGTCGGCACTGCCCGGCCCGAAGTCGTCCGCCTGGTGGCCGGCCTCCCCTCGGATGGTGAGGGTCACGGGGCCGGCCTGATATTTCTGGACGAGCTCCAGGTGCGCGGCCGTGATCTCGGCCTCTCGCGGCAGCGCTACGTGCCGGAACAAGAACCCACCGCTGTAGCGCGACGCGCCGTCCGCGCTCGCCCCCGTCGTTACGGTGTCTGAGCTCGGATACATCTTCCCCGGCTCGACGAGCTCGTACGCGTCGTCGACCCCGCGGCCGACCGCGCTCCGCACGATCTCGACCGTTGCGGCCCGGCCGGCGAAGAGAAACACGGCGCCTTCGTTGCTCTCGGGGTGGTCGTACAAGTAGGCTCCCACCAGCACGTCGTCGTAGCCATCGCCGTTCACATCCCCCGCTCTGTTCACATAACCGAACTCCGCGCCCGCCTGGTCCCCGTACGCGCTCCACGACGGTGACTTCGCCAGCCCGGCCGGCGAACCCAGATACAGGAATGCAGCGCCCGCATCGTAACCCGCGTCCGAGTCGTAGCTGCTGGCGCCCACGACGACATCATCATATCCATCGCCGTTGACGTCCCCTGCAGTCCCGTTTGTCAAGCCGAACCACGCGCCCGGCCAGCCGCCCTCGACGTCCCAACTCGGTTGCGCGGGCAAGCCCGCTCGGCTGCCGTAGAACACCAGGCTGCGGCCCTGATCGGGCAGCCAGGCGTGCCACCGGTTGACGTCCATGATGAGGTCATCGAACCCGTCGCCGTTCACGTCGCCGGCCGTGCCCACGCTCATGCCCGCCGACGCATAGGGCTGGCCCGACAGGTAGGTCCAGGCCGGCTCCCGTTGCAGCCCCTCGGCGGCGCCCAAGAACAGCGAAACCTTGCCCTGGTAGAAGATACCGCCGCTGTACCAGCGCTCGCCGGCCGCGAGGTCATCATAGCCGTCGCCATTAACGTCGCCGGCCGTCCCCGCGACCGTCCCAAAGCGGGAGTCGGTCTCCGCGCCGAATGCGGTCCAGCTTGGCTCTGCGGCCGCGCCCGCCGGCGAGCCATAATACACGAAGAGCGCAGACTGGTTTGGCAGCGCAGCATCGTAGAGCAGCGCACCGACGAACGCATCC
Source organism: uncultured Chloroflexia bacterium (assembly GCA_963810095.1). Taxonomy (GTDB): domain Bacteria; phylum Chloroflexota; class Anaerolineae; order CG2-30-64-16; family CG2-30-64-16; genus JALOOB01. The sequence continues at coordinate 292,960 of CAWEMM010000007.1, forward strand.
TCATAGCCGTCGCCGTTCACGTCGCCGGCCGTGCCCACCGACTGGCCGAACAGCGCGACGTCCTGGTCGATCTCCGCGGTCCAGCCCGGCTCGGCCGCCGGCCCCGCGGCCCCGCCGTAGTAGATCCAGGCGCGACCCTCGTCGACCTTGTCGCCGTCGTAGTAGCTTGCGCCGACGATGACGTCGGAGTAACCGTCCGCGTTGAAGTCGCCTGCACCCAGGCTCTGCCACCGGCCGCCGAAGCGGGCGCCCGCCTGGTTGCCCTCCGCGTGCCAGCCCGGGTCCCGGCTCAGCCCCTGTGCCGAGCCGTAGTACACGAACACCGCGCCTTCTTCTGCCTCCGGGTTCGAGTACCGGTCTGCGCCGATCGCGACGTCGGCATACCCGTCGCCGTTGAAATCGCCTGCGGCCGAGTAGCCCGCGCGGCGCGTCCGCCTGGCCGCCTTCCGCCGACCAAACGGGCGCAGACGAGAGGGGTTGAAACGGCGCCGGGGTGACGACTTGCCGAGCGGGCCCGGCGGTCACCCCTGGAGCGAGAGCGAGGAGCCCGGCCACGAGGACGACTGCGAGAAGGGGGACGAGTTTCGTCGACATCGACGCACTCCCATTTTGCGCATCGGCGTTGTTGCAGCCGCATTCACGAATACCCGTGCACCACGTGTATCACGCCGATATGAACATCCCGTGAAAAGTGCGGCCGAGATTCATGACAGTCGGGGCTCACGAGCCTCGTGCACAGGTAAAAACTCGAGCCGCACCCCCTACATTGACCGTGGCCGCGTCAGGGGGTGTAGAATAGCGGGACCCTGCTTCTTACGGAGCTCCATGGTCGCCGAAACACCCTCGCTCACGCTGCGGTCCGTCGTCCGCACGTGGTGGCCCCTGGCTGCCAGCTGGCTGCTCATGGGCGCGGAAGGCCCGGCCATCAGCGCCGTCATCGCGCGCCTGAGCCAACCCACGTATCAACCTGGCCGCCTACGGCGGCGTGGTCTTTCCGCTCGCGCTCATCATCGAGTCGCCCATCATCATGCTGCTGTCGGCCTCGGTGGCGCTGAGCAAGGATTGGGCTTCGTACCGCCTGGTCCGCACCTACATGATGGTCGCGGGCGCGTCGCTGACCGCGCTGCACACGCTCATCGTGTTCACGCCGCTGTACTACGTCGTCGTGCGTGGCATCCTGGGCGCACCCGAGGCGATCGTCGAGCCGGCGCGCATCGGCCTCGCGATCATGCTCCCCTGGACCTGGACGATCGCGTACCGCCGCTTCAACCAGGGCGTGCTGATCCGCTTCGGGCATTCACGGGCGGTGGGCGCGGGCACGATCGTGCGCCTCAGTGCCGACCTCATCGTGCTCGCGGCCGGGCTCGCCATCGGCACGGTGCCCGGCATCGTCGTGGCCACGCTCGCCGTGGCCAGCGGCGTGACGAGCGAGGCCATCTTCGCGGGCATCAGGGTGCAGCCGGTGCTCCGAAACGAACTGGCCGTCGCACCGGTCGTGAAGCCGCCGCTGACCTGGCCCGCGTTCTTTGTCTTCTACTTCCCGCTCGTCCTCACGTCGCTGCTCGGCTTGATCGCTCAGCCCATGGGCAGCGCCGCGCTGAGCCGCATGCCCGACCCGCTGTCGTCGCTCGCGGTGTGGCCGGTCGTGACAGGGCTCGTCTTCATGGTGCGCGGGCTCGGCATTGCGTTCAACGAGGTCGTGGTCGCGCTGTTGGACGAGCCCGGCGCCCGCCCCGTCTTGCGCCGGTTCACGCTGCATCCTCAGCGTGGCAACGACCGCGATCCTCCTCCTGCTGGCTGCAACGCCTCTCAGCTACTGGTGGTTTGCCGTCGTGTCGGCCCTGCCGGCCGACCTCGTCGCTATGGCAGTCGTGGCAATCTGGCTGGCGCTGCCCATGCCGGCGCTCAGCACCTTGTTAAGCTGGTTCCAGGGCCAACTGCTGCACAGCCGCCGCACGCGCGGCATCACCGAGTCGGTCGTCATCTTTCTCGCTCTGAGCATCGCAATCCTGGTCGGGGGCGTCGCGTCCGGGGCGTTCACCGGTCTGTACGTCGGGATCGTCGCGCTGGTGCTGGCGACGGCGGGCCAAACCGTGTGGCTGTGGGTGCGGGCGCGGGGCGCGGCCAGGCCTGAACCGATCTGAAATGGGACACTGATGCAACTGATCGAACTGATCGGCGCTGTCCTATGGGTAAAGAACCGTGATAGTCAGTCCGATCCGTTCAATCAGTGTCCTATTCCTTCCGCTGAGGCGAGCTACGCCCAGCGTTTGATAAGTAGTGCAGCGTTCTGGCCCCCGAAGCCGAATGCGTTGGCCATGGCATACCGCACGTCTGCTTCCCGTGCGGTGTTGGGGACGTAGTCGAGGTCGCACTGGGGATCGGGGTTGGCGTAGTTGATGGTCGGTGGAATGATGCTCGTTCGCGTAGCCAGCACCGACGCAATGACCGACAGCGCGCCGGCCGCGCCGAGCATGTGCCCCAGGCCGCCCTTGATCGAACTGGCCGGCAATCGGTAAGCATCTTCGCCGAAGAGGCGCTTGATCGCCACCGTCTCCGCAAGGTCATTGAGCTGCGTACCGGTGCCGTGCGCGCAGATCCAGCCCAGGTCTGCCGCCGCGAGCCCCTCGCCGGCCAGTGCGAGGCGCATGGCCGCGGCCGCACCCTTGCCTTCCGGATCGGGCGCCGCCAGGTGATAGGCGTCCGACGTCAGCCCGTAGCCGGCGATCTCGGCCAGGATCTCGGCGCCGCGGGCCTGGGCGTGCTGCAGCGTCTCGAGCACCACGACGCCGGCACCTTCGCCCACGACGGTTCCGTCCCGGTCCGCCGAAAACGGCGCGCACGCCTTCTCGGGCGCGTCGTTCTTCGCCGAGAGCGCGCCCAGTCGGCCAAACCCGACGATCGCCAAGGGCGTGAGGATGCTGTCGGCCCCCCCGGCAAGCATGATGTCGGCCTCGCCGTGCACGCAGCCGCCGGTACGCCTCGCCGATGGCAACCACACCCGTTGCACACGCAGCCACGGGCACGCTGAGCGGACCGTGCAGCCCGTACCGGATCGCGATCGCGCTCGCGCCCGAGTTGATAAGAATCGCCGTGATCAGGCTGGGGTTGACCGCCCGGGGCCCGCGCTTGTCGAGCACGAGCCGCTGTTCTTCGATCAGTTCCGCGCCGCCCGAGCGCGCTGCCCACTTCGACGCCGCACCGCGCCGTGTCCTCCCGGGTGAAGTCGAGCCCAGACTGCCTCACCGCCTGGGTCGCCGCCGCGACGCCGTACTGGATGAACCGGGAAAGCCGCCTTGCTTCCTTCGGGTCCAGGTATTCGCCCGGATCGAAGCCCTGCACGTTCGCCGCGATACGGGTGCTCAGTGCGCTGGCGTCGAACGCGGTGATGGGCCGCACGCCCGAACGCCCTGCGACCAACCCCTGCCACGTGCGCTCGACGTCGTTGCCCAGCGGCGTGATCGCGCCCAGCCCCGTTACGACAACCCACGTTCGTCCATCGCCTGTCTGCATCATTCACCGTCCTGGTATGGATAAGCCTCACCACAAAGACACGAAGTCACTAAGAAATGCGATGTGACCGCCGTGGCGAGTCGTGTCTTTGCGCCTTTGTGGTTCATTGCTATTCCCGCGTGCGCCGTTCCTTGTGGTAACATGCGTCTGTTCGTCAGACCCGCCGCTGCTTCAAAGAAGAGGAGCACCCATGTCCCAACGACCCTTCCCCTGGGCCCGCACGTTCATCCTTGGTTTCGGCTTCTTCGGCATCAGCATCATCTGGCCGCTGTTCAACAGCCTCATCCCGCCCATGCTCAAGGAACTCGGCCTGACCGCGGGCGTGATCGGGTTTATCCTCACGTGGGACAATCTGATCAACATGTTCTTCCAGCCCTGGGTCGGCAGTCGCTCGGACCGCACGCAGACCCGTTTCGGCAGGCGCAAGCCGTGGTTGATGGTCGGCGCGCCCCTGGCCGCCCTCTTCTTCATCCTGGTGCCGTTCGTGCGCGATAACTTCATTCTGATCGCGCTTGCGATCCTGGGCACTAATATCGGCATGGCGCTTTTTCGCTCCCCGACCATCGCCTACCTCGGCGATCTCTTCGAGCCGGGCGAGCGCAGCAAGGCCAACGGTGTGATCAACCTGATGGGCGGCGTGGGCGGCGCCATCGCCCTCTTCGCCGGCGGCGCGCTCTACAAGATCGGCGTGCCCCTGCCGTTCATCGTCGGCGCCGGCGTCATGCTGATCGCCATCGCCGTCGTCGTGGCCTTGGTCAAGGAGCCGCCCACGTCGCCCGCGGCCATCGAGAAAGAACCGGGCCTGTGGGAGAATGTGCGGCAGGTTGTCCGGAACCAGGACCGCAGCGGCCTGTTTTTGCTGGCCGCGATCTTTGCCTGGTTCGTGGGCTGGAACGCCACCGAGGCTTTCTTCACGCTCTACGCCAACGAGATCCTCGGCGTTAGCGTCGGCACAGGCACACAGATGCTCACAGCCTTTGCCGGGGCATTGATCATCTTCGCCATCCCGTCCGGCCTGATCGCCACGAAGGTCGGGCGCAAGCCGACCATCATCACCGGGCTTATCGGCATGACTGCCGGCGTGCTGGTTGCGGCCACCATGCGGAATCCGACGATCCTGCTCGGCGTGCTGGCGGTCATGGGCGCGTTCTGGGCCCTGGTGAACATCAACTCGCTGCCGATGGTGTACGATCTGGCGAAAGGCGGCGCGATCGGCTCGTACACTGGCCTCTACTATTTCGCCTCGTCTGCCGCGGCCATCACCGGGCCCATCGTCGCCGGCTGGTTGATCGACCGCACGACTTACGCCGCCATCTGGCCGTTCACCGCGGTGTTCCTCGTGCTGGCAGTCGTCTTCATGCTGTTGGTGAAGCCGAGTAGAACGCAGAGCTAGTCGATTGAGCTGATCGGCATGATCTGCCTAGTCATCCGATCAGCTAATCAGGCCGATCCGTGTCCCATTCTCCCGTGCAGACGCGCGCGACGTCGCCCGTCAGGCGCGCGCTCCAGTTCGCGTCGATCTCGACCAGCATCTCGCCGCCGGGCATCCGCACCGTGACCGGGCTCTTGCACCGGCCCGTGCGGATCGCCGCGGCCGCAACCGCACAGCTCGAGGTGCCGGAGGCGAGCGTGTAGCCCGCGCCCCGCTCCCAGATCGCAATCTCGACCGTGTGCTTGTTCACCACCCGCGCAAACTGCACGTTGGTCCGCTCGGGATACAGCGGCAGGTGCTCAAAGCCCGGGCCGAGCGTCTGCGCCAGCGCGGTCAGCGCCTCGGCATCCTCGGGCGCTTTGCCGTCGACCTCGAAGATCACAAAGTGCGGGTTGCCCATACTCACCGCGGTGGCCGTGACTTTCCGGCCCCGGTAATCGATCTCCGCTTCCACGACTTCGTCATGATCCGTGAGCAGGCGGAGCGCCGCCGCATCAAACGAAGCGGAGCCCATGTCCATCGCGATCCTGCCGGCCGTGTCGTCCAGCATGTGCGCCGTCACGACGCCGACCGGCGTGCGGATGTCGAAGTCCCGGCTGCTTGGCAGGCCCTGGTCCCACAGGTAGCGGGCGAAAATGCGCAAGCCGTTGCCGCTCTTCTCGAACTCGCTGCCGTCGGGGTTGAAGAGGCGCAGGCTGAAGGGATCGCGTCCCACCGGCCCCCACAGCACCCCGTCCGCGCCAACACCCGCGTGCCGGTCGCACAGGCGCCGGACGGTCCGGCTATCCGGCGCGTCAGGCCAGTCGATCGGGTCGAGCACCAGGTAGTCGTTGCCGAGCGCGTCGTACTTGGCGAAGGCGCGCGTGCCAGTGAAACCCGTCTTCCGCGCCGTGGAACCTGGTTTCTCGAGGGGCGCATCCCGTCGCACGAGATCCGCGTAGGTCTCGCGGCGCTGAATGACCTGGCTGGTCCCCTCGCGCACGAGTACGACGGCGGGCCGCCGGCTGAGGTTATAGTTGCTCGCCATGGCCAGCGTGTATGCGCCGGCCATCGGGATCGCGACCAGGTCGCCTTCGTCCAGTTCGGGCAAGGCAATGTCGCGAATCAGGATGTCGCCGGATTCGCAGTACTTTCCAGCCAGTGTGACCGTTTCGAGACGGCGGCCCTGGCCGCCCATCACCCTGGCGGCGGTGTATTGTGCCGAGTAGAGGGCCGGCCGGATGTTGTCGGCCATCCCGCCGTCTACGGCGACGTAGCGCCGCACCCCCGGCACCGTCTTGGACGACCCGACTTTGTACACCGCGACGCCCGCCCGCGCCACAAGTGAACGCCCGGGCTCGATCACCAGGTGGGGCAGTTCCAGCCCGTGCTGGCGGCACGACTGGGTCACGGCCGCGCACAGGGATGCGAGGTACGGCTCTACGGGCGCGGCCGGGTCGCCTTCGACCATCGGGACGCCCCACCCGCCGCCGGGGCTCAGCTCCAGGAGCTCGAACCCATGCGCCGCGTGCATGCTGGCCGCAAAGCTGATGAGGCGCTCGGCTGCTTCGGCCAGCGACTCGGGTTCGTAGATCTGCGACCCGATGTGCGCGTGCAGCCCGACGAGGTGGACCCCCCGCGAACGCAGCGCCTCCACTACCGCCGCTTCGGCATCGCTCACGGCGCCCTGCGCCGGCGTCATGGAGAACCCGAACTTGGTGTCTTCTTGCCCGGTCTGGATGTGGCTGTGGGTGTGGGCCTGCACGCCGGGCGCCAGCCGCAGCCAAATGGAGGCCACTGTGCCGCGTCCTTGCGCCAGGGCGTCGACCAGGGCCAGCTCGTGGAAATTGTCGACCACGATCCGGCCGACGCCTGCCGCAAGCGCCTCGTCCAGCTCGTCCACCGACTTGTTGTTGCCGTGGAAGTGGATGCGGCCCGCGGGGAAGCCGGCTCGGAGCGCGACGAACAGCTCGCCGCCCGACACCACGTCCAGGTCGAGCCCCTCTTGCTCGAAGAGCTGCGCCAGCGCGGTCGACAGATACGCCTTGGACGCGTAGGCCGCCTGGCTGGCGCCTGGGTATGCGGCGCTCAGCCCCCGGCGGTACGCCGCGGCCTGTGCCCTCAGGGTGGCTTCGTCAAAGATGTAGAGCGGCGTTCCCAGCCGCCGCGCCAACTCCTCGACGGCGAGGGCGCCGATGCGCAGGCCCTCGGGCGTCGCAAACTCTGTCGTGTCTGGCCAAAGGTGTTCCAAAGGACTCGCTCCGGAGTGACTGAGGGTGTCGCGACGTGCGCGGCCGGGAAAAGACGGCGGAAGGAGTATAGCGGCCGGGAACCGCTTGCGTCAAACTGCGCAGAACGCGGCCGGCGTATGGCTTTGGCACGGTTGGCGTTGTGCGCTCACCTGGGCTATCATGCGGAGCGAACTGTGTTGGGAAGGGAGTACCGCATGACGCTCACGAAAGTGGCCTGGAAGAGTGGCCCGACCGAGGCGCCACTTCCCCCGAAGGTGCCCGGCCTGCCCGTGCTCGGCAACGCGCTCGAGCATGACGGGCGACACCCTGGCGTTTCTCGTCGAGTCGTTCCGACGCTATGGGCCGATTTTTCGGCTGAAGGCACTCGGCCGCGCGATCACCGTGATGGCCGGGATCGAAGCAAACAACTTCCTCGCCAAAGAGGGCGAAGAACACTTCGGCAGCGAGCTGCTCTTCGGCGGCTTTGCCGAGGAGATGGGAACACGCACGTTCATGGTGGCGATGGACGGCGAACCCCATCGCCGCCTGCGCAAGCTGATGCGCCGGGGGTTCTCGAAGGAGGCCATCGGCGCCGGGATGGACCAGGTGGTCTCCGAAGCGGTCACCGAGCTACGCCGCTGGACACCGGGCGAGGAAATACCGGTCCTGCGCAAGATGCAGGTGCTCGTCGCCTCGCAGCTTGGGCTCATCACCGTGGGCAGGCGCCCGGAAGACGATTTCGACGACCTCACCCGTTTTCTCAACACCAACATGCGCGCCACGGTGCTTCGCTCGTCCCCGCGGCTCATGCTGAGCTCTCCGGCCTACAAAAAGAGCAAGGCGCGCGTCGAAGCGGTTGCCGACGAAGTGCTTGACTGGCACCTGCAGAATCCGGCCGGCGATGGCCGTGCCCCTGACTTGGTCGACGACATGCTGCAGGCGCGGACGGAGGACGGCCAGCCCTACGATCGGAACACGCTCCGGGTGTGGGCCGTCGGACCCTTCTTCGCCGGGATCGACACGGTGGCCAACACGCTCACTTTCATGATGTACGCTGCCTACAAACATCCGGCCATCCTGGAGCGCGTGCGAGCCGAAGCCAAAGCACTGCTCGGTGCGCCGCTAACAAACGTCTACGCACTGAAGGAGTGCCGGGCGCTCTATGGCCTGGTGTTGGAGACGCTGCGCCGCTATCCGGTCGCAGCCTTCACCCCGCGGATCGCCGTAAAGCCGTTCGAGTTCGGCGGCTGCCGTGTCGACCAGGGCACAGAGGTGCTGGTGGCGAACGGCGTCACCCACATGCTGCCCGAGTTCTTCCCCAACCCCGAGGCGTTCGATATCGAGCGCTACACCGAGCCCCGCAACGAGCACCGCCAGCCGAACGTGTTTGCGCCGTACACCCTCGGCGCGCACACCTGCCTGGGCGCCGGCATGGCCGAGATCGAGATGCTGCTCACCATCGCGGCAGTCGTCAACACGCTCGACCTCGAGCTGGTGCCCCCCGACTACAGTGCACAGGTCAAGCTCGCGCCCCTGCCCAGCCTCGGCGCCGGCTTCAGAATGAAGGTCGTGCGGCAATTGTAGGCTGATTGGGCCGTTCATCAGGAGGGGGCGCGCTCGCGGCTGCTATTCGCCGAGTGCGTCCCCCACAAGCGTGACCAGCAGCACCGTCAACGTGATTGCCAGGCCCGGCGCGACGCTTGTCCACGGTGCGGTCGTAAGATAGCCGCGCCCCTCATACAGCATCAGCCCCCACTCCGCTTGTGGCGGAGCAGCCCCCAGCCCCAGGTATCCGAGCGCGGCCACGCTGATGATCGCGCGCCCGAAGTCGACCGGCGCCAGCGAGAGGACCGGCCTGCTAACGTTCCGCACCAGGTGGTGGGCCAGGATGTCCGCCCGTCCGGCGCCCAGGCTGCGGGCGGCCTCCACGAACGCCGCGCTCCGCAGCGTAAGCGTGAGGTTGCGGGTCAGCCGGCCATATCCTGGGATGCCGGCTATGCCGACGGCAGCAGCCAGCGCAGGAAGCCCGGGCCCAAGCACCGCCACGATCAGCAGCGCCAGGAGCAGCGGCGGGAAAGCTAACATGAGGTCGAACAGGCCGACCCAGATTTGACCTCCCCATCCGTCGGTTAATCCTGCCACCAAGCCCGCCGCGCTTCCAAGCGTCAGCGAGACGACGACCGCGACCGCGGCCACTGCCAGCGTGGCACGGGCACCCCACAGCATCCGGCTCAGCACGTCGCGGCCGTAGAAGTCCGTGCCGAGAGGGTGGAGCCGGGAGGGGGGCATGAGCTGGTTCGCCAGGTCGGTCGCATCCGCAGCATACGGCGCAAGCACGGGCCCGGCGAGGGCGACGGCGAGGAGAAGACCCGCCAGCACGGCAAGCAGCGTGCGTTGTGCTCTTCGCCCTGAACGCCCCTGTGCGGTCATCCGCGCCATCCGGTGCGCGGATCGAGGGCCGACGCCAGCAGGTCGGCGACGAGGTTGACCAGTACGTAGGTCAGGGCCAGCACGAGCGCGACCCCTTGCACCAGCGGCAGGTCGCGCCACAAGATGCCATCCACCAGCAGCCGGCCCAACCCGGGCCGGTTAAACACGGTTTCCGTCACGACCGCACCGCCCAGAAGGAACCCAAGCTGGAGTGCGGCGACGATGATGATCGGGCCGGCCGCATTTCGGGCCGCATGCCGCCACATGACCCGCCGCTGGGGCACCCCGCGCGCCCGGGCGGCCATGATGTAGGGCTGGTCGAGGACCTCCTGTAGCCTCGCCCGGGTCAGTCGAGCAATCGGGCCCGCGGCAGCGTACCCGAGCACCAGCCCGGGAAGGAGCGCACTCGCGGGCGTGCCGCTGGGCGGCGGCAGCCAGCCGAACCCCACGCTGAGCAGCCAGATCAGCAAAAGCCCAGACCAATACACGGGCACCGCCACGCCCCCGACCGACACGACGCTTGCAAGGCGATCCGCCCAGCGGCCCGGGTAGGCTGCGCTGACTGCGCCGAGCGCGACGCCGAGCAACGTGGCGATGACGAACGCGACTGCCGCCAGGATTGCGGTTGCACGCCACTGTTCCGCGATCAGCTCACGCACCGGCCGGTTGTTCAGCAGGCTGCGCCCGAGGTCGCCCCGGGCGGCCCGGCCCAGCCAGTCCACGTATTGGATTGGCAGCGGCCGGTCGAGCCCAAGTTCGCCGCGCAGCGCGGCCACAGCCGCGGGCCCGGCGCCTGCGCGCGCCAGCATCGTCTCGGCCGGGTCGCCGGGCAGCAGGCGGACCAGCGCGAAGATGACCGTCGCCACGCCCAGCACGGTGAGCAACCCGACGAGCGCGCGCCGGCCCACCACAGGCAGGAAGCCGTTTTTTGTTTCGTCCACGGCTGCGATTATAGTGTCAGGCACGAAAAGGCGGAAGCGGTGCCCGGGCGCGTCGCGCTTGCGGCGGCGAAGGGACCGCGTGAAGCGACCCGCTATGGTTTCGGAGACAGCCGGTAGGCTGGCAAAAGGCCAACCCGCCGCGCCTATGATATACTGGCGCCATCCATCCCGGTCTTCACCCAAGGACTGCCGTCGACATGGACCCACTCGAACGCACCCGAGACATCTACGAAGTCGTACCCGCCTATCCACCCGCGCCCCAGCCGCCGCTGCCGGCGTATGGCGACTACAGCACCCTGGAGACGATGGGCCTTCGGCTCACCGGCTTCTCGCGGGCGGCGATGAGCAGCGCGATGGCCATCACGGGCTTCAAGCCGTTTTGGCGGGCGTTGCCCGACAACATCGAGCATTTGCAGCGCACCATCAACCTGCGCGGCCCCGCGCTATATGCGCAGGCCGTTTCGGCCACGCTCGCCCTTGTCGACGATCCCCGCCCGCTCACGCCCTTCCAGCGGGCTGCCGCGCTCGTCTGGGGCCTGGTGAGCCTGCACGACGACTACTTTGCCGGGCGCCTCGCCCCCGACGCGGTTCGCGGCGAGCCGGCCGAGATGGGGCAGTACGGCAACCTCTTCGCGACCAGCGTCGTGTTCGAGGGCCGCCGGCCGCGGCTGTACAAGAGCGCGGTCGTCGACAAGATCGCTGTGCTGGTCCGCGGCCGTTTCTTCATCGTCGACATCGGGCGCTCCAGGGCCGGCGCGGCCACCGACCTGGCCGCCACGCTCGAAGCCTGTGCAGACCTGGCCGCGGAAGCGGAGGCGGAGGGACACGAGCCGACCGTCGCACTCCTGACGGCCGCGTCCGACATGACGCAGCACCGTATCATGCCCGTCCTCGCCGAGCGCCCGGCCAACGCCGAATCGCTGGCCGCGCTGCGCGACACTCTCGTCACGGTCTGCCTCGACCTCGACACGCAGCCGGGCGATCCCGGCGAGGCCGCGCTGCTGGCGCACCGGGATAACCTCGAGAACCGCTGGTGGTATGCGAGCCTGCAGTTGGTCGTATTCGGCAACGGGCGGGCGGCAGGGGTATGCAGCTTCAGCGCGTACCTGGACGGCAACATCATGATGCGCGGCGCGGCCGAGATGGTGCGCCGGGCGGCCGGCGTGCCGGTAGAGGGCGGGGGCACGGTTGCTGCCATCCGAGAGCTGCACTGGACGGTGGGCGAGCCCGCGATGGAGGCGGCCCAGCGCGACATCGCGCTGCTGCGCGATCCTCAGCCGCGGGCGACGTACGACTTCGAGGGATACGGTCAGCGTTTCTTCGAGACGGTCGGGCTCGATCCGGTGCCGGGTTTCGTCCTCGCGCTTGAACTGGCCACCCGCCGCCTCATCGGCAGGACGCCCCTGATGACCCAGTTCCTGGCGATGTCACGCTACCGCTGCACCGACCTGGTGACGGCGATGGTGACGACGCCCGAAGTTGAGGCGTTTGTCGAGTGCGCGGCAGGCGAAGGCTCAGACCCGGCCCGGGCGCGCGAGCTGCTGGCCGCGGCGATCGAAGGACAGAAGGCTGTCATGCCGCGAGGCCCGCAAGTCCCTCAGCTTGCAGGTCGTGTTCCGTCTTTTCATCAACTCAGACCTGTCCAAGCGCACCTTCCGGGGAGTCACGAAGCGGACGACGACCTCGCTGCTCCACAAGGCGGGGCTCTTCCGGCCCAAGCCGCGGGAAATCGTCATCTCATTTCCCGCGATCTACCCGGAGGTGCCCGTGGTGGGCCGGCCGGGTACGCGCCTGCCCTACACGAAGTACTTCGGGCTCCATTACCAGATCTGGGATGATAAGACCGTCGTGACGTTCATGCCGGGGACGCAGTGGCAGACGTCGAACGACGAGCTGGCCGCGGAGATCAAGAAGGCGTTCGCGAGGATCGGAACGATTGCAGAATCTGCCGGCAATTAGGATAGAATGGCCCGCTGATTGAACTGATGCGACGGATCAGCCTGATCCTAGCATAGTAAGATCATATTAATCAGTGGCATCAGTTCAATCAGCGGGCGATGTCTCACCGGGTTATCCACACGTCGTACAGGATCGGGTTCCAGCCCTGCACGTCATAGTTGAGCCCCTGGACCCGGCTCGTCGCCGCGTTCAGATTCACCTGGTCGCGGATCGGGAGGGTCCAGGCCTGGTCCATCACCCGGCGCTGTACCGACATGTACCGGCTCATCCGTTCCTCGGGCTTGCTCAGCTCCTGCGCTTCGTCCAGCCACTGGTTCACCTGCGGGTCGTTCACGCGCGACCAGTTAAACGCGCCGATGTTCTCCCCGTGGAAAAAGGTGCGCAAGGAGCTCGGGTCGGTGCCCGAGTTGCTAAACGGCACCATGTGGTGCGTCCCCTCGCGGCCCGCTTCCAGCGCGGCAGGGTAGGGCATCTGCTCCAGGTCGAGTTGAATACCTGCCGCCTTCCATTGCGACTGCAGGATCGTGCCGATGGCCGGCAGCTCGCCCCAACTCATCAGCACGCCCTTGATCACCAGCTTCTGCCCGTCCTTGTCCAACACACCGTCGCCGTCCGAGTCGGTCCAGCCGGCCTCGGCCAGCAGCGCCTTGCCTTTACCGGGGTCGTAAGGGAAATAGGGCGCACTCAGAATCGGGCCCATCGCCCACTTTGACACGGCAGCCAACGGCCCTGTCGCGACCGGCGACCACTCTCCGAAGATCGCCTTGACCAGGCTCGGCCGGTCCGTCAGGGTCAGCAGCGCCTGGCGCACCTTAACGTCGTCGAGCGGCGCGAGCTGCGTGTTGAGGTAGAACTGCACAGACTCGCCCGGCACCGCGACCGGGTGCAGCTCGAACCGCTGCGAGTTCGGCCCGCTGCTGATCTGCTGCGCATCGGTCGTCGGCAACTCGCCCATGACGTCGGCCTGGTTCGCCAGCAGGGCAGGGAGACGGGTGGCTGCGTCCGCGTAGAAGCGGAACTCGATCCGGTCGAGGTAGGCCGGCCCCTGGTGGCCCCGGATTTCCGGCGCCCAGTTGTAGTCCGGGTTTTTCTCCAGTACGAGGGTCTGCCGCTCCTGGTAGCTCACGAACTTGAACGGCCCGGTGCCCACCTGGTGCAGCTGGTACTGGTCGCCCCATTGCTCGAGCGCCGCGGGCGAGGCCATGCCGAGGTACACCTGGCTCAGCCCATCGAGCAAGGGGGCATACGGCTCCTTGAGCCGGATGCGCACGGTGTACTCGTCCACCACGTCGCTGCCTGCGTAGGGACCGAGCAGGAAGACCGCCTTCTGCGACTTCGTGGCCGGGTCCGCGACGCGGTTCAGGTTGGCGACGACTGCAGCGGCGTTGAAGGGGGTCCCGTCGTGGAACTTCACGTCCTTGCGCAGGGTGAATGTATAGCTCTTGCCGTCCGGGCTCACTTCCCACTTTTCGGCCAGCGACGGGCGGAAGGCGCCGTCTTTGTCTTGCACCACGAGGGTGTCGTAGACGCTGCTCGAGCGCGATGCCTAGCTCCGAGTTGGCGTGGATGTGCGGATCGATGCCCGAGACGGGCAGCGTCAGGCCGTAACGCAGCGTGCCGCCGCTCACCGGCATGGAGGGCTGCGGCCCAGCCGTACCGGCGCCCGCGGGCGGCGTCGTGGTGCCGAGTGGCACGCACCCGGCAATCGTGAGGGCCACGGCCAGCGCCAGGGCTGCCGGCGCGATCCGCTTCGCAAATGCAATTGTAAGTTTCATTCCTTCATCCTGCTTGTTTTGGCGCTCGGGCCCTTCTCGGCTATACTGGCGGGCGTGACCAAATTGCGCACCCTGGTGGCGAGGGGCTTGCTGGCATGGTTCGTCCTCACGTTGCTCCCCTCGCTGCTGCTCGCTTCCGTCAGCCTGGATTCAGCCCTCGTCCTGCCTGCTCGCGCCAGTGGCCCTGGCGGCCACGGCTGCAAAGAGGGCAACCTGGTTCCCAACTGCAACATGGACAACTTCGTTCCGGTCGCGCAGGGCCAGGCGCCTTCGGGCTGGACCCCCTATGTACTCCGCGGCAGCCTGGCGATGGACCCTAGCCCCGACACCTACTGGGGCGCGCCCAGCGTGCGGATGTGGTCGGACGGCGACACCTTCACGGCCGGCCTGTACACCCAGGTCGGCGGCTTGACCCCCGGCGCCACGTACTACGCCTCCATGGGGTGGGGCGGACCGACGCCCCCGGAAGACTCGTGGGGCCGCCGTCTCGGCATCGATCCAACGGGGGGCACCGATCCCAATTCGCCCAACATCGTCTGGGGCCCTATGCAGCGCGGTCCGGGCAAGGTGCTGAACGACAGCAATCCGGGCTACCCGAACATCGATGTGAGCGCAGTTGCCCGCGGTGCGACGGCCACGGTCTTTATCTGGGTCGACCACAACTACTCGACCGGTGCGAACGAGATCTTTATCGACGCGGTCGGGCTGTATCAGAGCGCGGCGCCTGTGGTCGCGGTTGCGACGGCCACGCCGCCGCCCGCCCCGACTGCACCGCCGGCCACCGCTGCACCGGCCAAGCCCAAGGCTACGGCGACAAAACGCCCGCCCACAGCCACAACCGTCCCGTCGCGCACCCCGACGCCGGCCGACACGGCGACTGCCGCACCCACCGACACCCCGTCGCCCACCAACACGCCGACGGTCACCCCTACGGCGACCGAGACGCTCACGCCATCCGTGACGCCGTCGTCGACCCTACCGGCACGGCCCCGGGCCACGGTCGCGCCCGCCGCCACACAGGTGGCGTCTGTCACCGAGGCCCCTGCGCAGGGTCTCCTGTTTGGCGGCATCGCCGCGCTCGCTGCGGCCGGGCTGCTGGGCGTGGTCATGTTGGGCACGCGCAGTCGTAAAGACTAGCGAACTTCAGGAACCACGAGGGTGGCTCCGCGCTCTTGCGCATCGCGCTCTTTATGCACCTTCGCGCCTTCGCGTTCCGAATGCCGCTTCGCGCGCTTTGCGTTCGCGCCCTTCATGCACCTTCGCGCCTTCGCGTTCCGAGTGCCGCTTCGCGCCCTTCGCGTTTCGCGCCCTTCATGCACCTTCGCGCCTTCGCGTTCCGAATGCCGCTTCGCGCTTCCTAACCTTCGCCCACCATCGCGTCTTCGCGTTCCAACTCCGCCGCCGCTTCCCGCTCGCGCGCTTCCCGTTCGGCCATCGCCAACTTGCCCCGGTACGCGCGGCGTTTCTTGTCGGGCATCCAGGTGAGCGACTCGTCGCCCGGCTCGATCTTCCGCGCAAAGATCAGAAACGCGCTGTGTGCGATCATCCGGTCCTCGGGGCGCAGGCGATTTGGCACGGGCTTCCACGCCCGTTCGTAGATCTCCTCGACGAAAATATCGCCAAACGGGCGCGCCTGCAGCCCGGCAATGAGCTCGGACGCCTGGTTCACCGTTGGCACGAGCGCGCCGAAGAAACCACTGCCCTTGAGGCAGTCCCATGCACTGTCGAGGAAAAGGTGGGGCTCGCGCAGGTCGAGGAAGACCGCGTCCACGTCGCGCTCGTGAAAGCCGCCCGCGATGTCCTCGTTGTAGAGCGTGACATAAGGCAGCAGGCCCAGCGCGTCGAGATTGTCCTTCGCCATCTCGAAGGAGTCCTGCCGGGTCTCATAGCTGTACACCCGGCCTGTCGGCATGACGGCGCGTGCCAGCACGAGCGTCAGCCCTGCGCTGCCGGTGCCCGCCTCGACGATCGTGCGTCCCGGGTACAGGCTGAGCCGGAGCGCGATCTGCGCCGCGTCCTTCGAGTAGATGATCTGGGAGGCGCGCGGCACTTCGTGGATCAGGTCGTGCGTCGAGGGTTCGAGCGCCAGGTAGCCCGCGCCGCTATGGGTGTACAGGGTGCGCCCGAGCGGCTTGCCGATGATCTCGTCGTGATGGATGTTGCCCTTGTGCGACGACCACATATCGCCGGGCTTTAGCCGGATGAGATAGTGCTTGCGATCGGGGCTGACGAGGAGGACGAGATCGCCTGCTTGCGCTAATGACATAAGATGATACCGCCTGCGTGAGATTCGAGTCATTATACGCGCTTTCTCCGTGATGCATCATTTTTGCCTGGCGCGCCCCGCGTGGGGTCCCGCCGCACGGTTCGTTTGCCGGCGCGTTGACTCCCACATGGAAGATCGATTCCGTTGACAGGCCCTCTTATCGCTGCTATAGTCGCGGCGTCGACGCCTCATTTTCACAAGGAGTGGCAATGAATCAGCCCTGGCTGCGCGTGGGCCTCATCGGGGCGGGCACCCTGATTGTCGTCAATTTGCTGGGCCTGGTGATCGGGTTCGGACTTCTTTCGCTTTTACTGCTGATTGCACTGGCGGGCGCGGGCGCGCTCGGCGGCGTCCTTTATCGCACCCCCACGGACTGTGGGCCGCGGCGCGGGTCAGGGCGCGCTCGCGGGTCTTATGTCGGGGCTGGCCGGCGGCATCACCTACTCGGTCATGTTCGGCGCCGGCATTTCGGCAGCGGGGGGTGTCCAGCAGTTGGTCGATCAGCTGCCGGCCCAGCTGCTCGACCAATACCGCCAGATGGGCGTCGATCCCGCGACCGTGCTCAGCAGCGGCGTCCTCACCATTTTCCTGGTGCTCTGCTGCCTGCCGACCTTTGTGGGACTGGGTGCGCTTCTCGGTGCGCTGGGCGGCGCCATGTTCGCCGGGGTCAAGCCCGAATAGCCGCCCGCGAGGTCACAGAGCGCGCCGAGGGCCTGCAAGACCGGCTAGCGCTCTGATTTGTCCCTGGCAAGAGTCGTATGGCATCTCGTTCGATCATTCATATTGATCTCGATGCGTTCTTCGTCGCAGTAGAGCGCCTCGACGACCCGCGCCTGGCCGGCGTGCCGGTGATCGTCGGAGGGCGGGCCGAGGTGCGCGGGGTGGTGGCCTCTGCCTCCTACGAGGCGCGCAAGTTCGGCGTGCATTCGGCCATGCCCACGGCAATGGCGCTGCGTCTGTGTCCTCAGGCGATCCTCATCTCCGGTCACCGCGGGCGCTACTCCGAGATGTCCGACAAGGTCATGGCCATCCTTGCGGAATACACGCCTCTTCTGGAGCCCATCTCCATCGACGAGGCCTTTCTCGACGTCACGGGTACGGAGGCCCACTATGGCCCGGCCGAGCGCCTTGCACGCGCCTTGCAGGACCGCATCGAGCGCGAGCTGCGGCTGTCTGCCTCCCTGGGCGTCGCGAGCAATAAGCTCATCGCCAAGATCGCGAGCGACTTTCGCAAGCCGCATGGGATCACGGTCGTGCCGCCCGGCGAGGAAGCGGCCTTCTTGGCGCCGATGGCAATTCGCAAGCTGTGGGGCGTCGGCGAGGTGATGGGGCGTGAGCTGGCGCGGCTGGGAATCGAGACGATCGGAGACCTTGCCCGATGGCCGCAAGAGGAGCTGGTCGGCCGCTTCGGCGTCGCCTCAGGCGAAGGACTCTACCGCGCCAGCCACGGGATCGACGACAGCCCGGTTACGCCCGAGCACGAGGCGAAATCGCTCAGCCGCGAAGAGACGTTCGCCCGAGACATCCGCGATGGGCAGGTGCTGCGGCGCGAGCTCCTGCGGCTGAGCGACGAGGTGGCCTGGCGCCTGCGCAGGCACGGGCTGACTGCCCGCACCGTGAACCTCAAGCTCCGCTATGGCGACTTCTCCACGCTCACCCGGCAGGTGACGCTCCCCGATGCGACGGACAGTGGCCCGGTCCTCTATAGCCACGCGCTCGCCCTGTTCGAGAAGGCCTGGGACCGCCGCCCGCTACGCCTCGTCGGCGTGGAGGGACGAACCTCGAGCAGGGCGGCCGGCAGCTGCGCCTGTTCGAGCAGGAAGACCGCCGCCAGGCACAGCTCGACGCGGCCCTTGACCGGATCAAAGCCAAGTACGGCGAATCCGCCATCCGCCGGGCCTCACTCATGGATGAGCCGGACGAGCCCTGGGTATCACGATCCCGGGAAGACTGAGCATCTTTCTGGACAGTGCTCCGGCCGGCCTTCGAGCCTGCCAGCACGGGGCACGGTCAGAGACCGGCCCCAGCTGAGTACAAGCACTTTTATTCTGTCGGGTCGCATCCTTCGACTGCGGCACGCCAGCTGCGCTGGCCCCTCCGCTCGGGATGCTTCAAGCGCTGGCACCCTGAGCGGATGAGCGTCCCGAAGGGACGCACGCAGTCGAAGGGTGCCGAGCGTCATCGTGCAACAGATTCACTGTGGTTACCAGCCCTCTCGCCGGGGCCGTCACTGGATCGAGTACCAGAGCGCCTTCAGATGCCCCTCGACATCGTGCTCTTCCAGCCACTGGTGTGCGCCCATGCGGTACCCATGCTCGTTGACCCACTTGTCCAGCCGCTGCCACGCCTCCGGGATGTCGATCCAGGGGTCGGTGAGCACGCGGGCAGGCATGCTGGCGTAGCGTCCGCCCGTCAATTCTTCGATCGTGATCCCTTCTGCGGCCCGCGCCTCTGGCCCCACGGTCACGTTGAACTCGTAGCCGTGATTAGGCGTGCCCTCGGCGGGGTCCGGGTTGTTGTATCCGAAGATACGGGCGCCGGACGTGAACGCATGCGCCTGGGCCGCCCACTGTGCTAAGTTCCGCCACGCCACTTCCTCGGGGTTTTCTCCATAGGCCCATGCCCGCGCCACCCGCATGGCGGGCAAGGTGATGATTTCTACTCGTGCATCTTCCATTTTGTTCTCCCTTGCGATCGATTGCCGGACCTATCTCTGATTCCTCCTCACTATACGCGTGATTCCTGACACCCTGTGTCAGGTTCGGGCGTATACTGGATGACGAAGCGCGGACGAATCGCCGGGGAATGTTGGGAGGCGGGATGCGGGCGGATCGGGTGCTGTCACTGCTGATGCTGCTTCAGTCGCGTGGGCGCTTGAGCGCGCACCGGCTCGCGGAGGAGTTGGAGGTTTCCGAGCGGACCATTTATCGCGACGTCGACGCGCTGAGTGCCGCCGGGGTCCCGATCTATGCGGAGCGCGGGCCCGACGGCGGCTTTGCGCTGCTCGACAGCTACCGGACCGACCTGACGGGCTTAACCGACGGGGAAATGCGCGCCATGTTCCTGCTCACCATCCCCAGTGCGCTGGCGGATCTTGGCTTGCAGCAGGATTCGGCCCGCGCGCTCCGCAAGCTGCTGGCCGCCGTGCCGCTCGGCCGCCGGGGCGACGAGGCGCGAGTCCGCCGGTGCTTCTACGTCGATCCGGAGCCGTGGGAGGTGGGCGGAGGGGGCAACTTGCACCTGCGGGCACTGCAAGACGCGGTCTGGCGTGATCGCTGCGTGGAAATAGCCTATGCGCTGCCGTCGGGGGCTTCCGTCGAGCAGCGCGTGATGCCGCTCGGGCTCGTCGCCAAGGCGGGCTCGTGGTACGTGCTGCACCGGTCGGAAGGACGAACACAGGCGCTGCGGGTGGGCGACTTGGTGGCGGTGCGACCCACCGGCGATATCTTCGAGCGGCCCGACGACTTCGACCTGGTGCACGAGTGGGAGGCGTGGTGCCAGGGCGCGAAGGCCAGGCAGTCCTACACGATGGAACTCCGGGTCTCGCCCCAGCTGGCGCGGCGCCTGCCACGCTACGGGATCGAGGCTGCTGCTTGCCTGGAGCACGAAGCCGGCCACGACGGCCGCGTCACCGTCCGGGCCGCGTGCGAGTCTTTCGAGGCTGCCCGGGCCAGGGTGCTGGCACTGGGTGGCTCGGTCGAGGTCGTCGCACCGCCGGCCCTGCGGCGGAGCGTGGTCGACTACGCGGAGCAGATCGCCCGGCGCTACCAGGAGGCGCCGGATCGCCAGAACGCCTGCTAAAGGGCCCAGCGCCGCGTCGAGGTCCTCCGCTCGAGTGAACCGCACGACGGTGTTGAGAAGGTCGGGGAGGCTGGCGAGGCGGAGTCGCAGCGCGCGCAGCTTGCCGCCGGTGCGGTTCGTCGCGCCCCTGCCGACCGCTTATACTGCAGGCGCGCCCGATCGAATCGCTCCGATGACGCCACGGGCTGTGGCAGACAAAGGTTCGTTCGTCCGATCAGGCGAGAACGGGCGCGCTCAGGGATCCGAGCAGCAGTGGCTAGTACTCCTGGCGCAGTGGCCCGCCCCGCGGCGTCGCTCGCGGGTTCTCGATACGCGCCTAGGTCCGGGTTCGAGCCTGGAGGGTCGGGGCGCCGGCTCCCCTGAACGTCTATCTTGGGCGCGCCATCGGCCTTTCCTGCGCCGATCGCAGGACTTCTGTCGCCCAGCCTGTAGTCGCCCAAGGCCGCGCTTACAAATCGCGGCGGCGCGACAAGGTTGCCCTCTTGCCAGTAGACCGGCCCCAGGTCGTTGGTCACAATGCCTGCTTCACCACCCTGGACATCGGAATGGTCCACCGTGATCGCCTCGCCGAACCAATCGGGATCGAAGTAGACCTGTTCCGGCCGGTTGCCCCAGACAATCGAGTTGACGAGTGTGGGTCCGCTCATGTAGGAGATGTTCAGGCCTCCGCCGTGCCCCGTCGTCCGGTTGCCGGCGATGGTGACGTTGACGAATGTCGGGCTGCAGCCGTCGAAACCTAGCCCGCCGCCTTTGCCGCCGCCGAAGTTATCCGCGATCAGCGCATTCCGGACCGTGCCGTCGGCATGATAGAAGAACATGCCCGAGCCGCCCGATGCACCCGCGTTGCCCACCACGACCAGGTTCTCGGCGTCGATGCTGCCGTAAGAATAGCGCATCCCACCCCCATCGGCACCCGCTCGATTGTAGGCCACGAAAACATCGCGGACCACCGGCGCGCAGTGAGCGAAGAAGAGCCCGCCGCCCTCGCCCGCCGCCTCGTTGCCGATCACGCGCAGGTGGGCGAGCCTCGGGCTCCCCGATTCCCAACAGAGGATGCCGCCGCCACGCTCGTCGGCCGGGCTTGCTCCCGTTGCATAGCCGTTGGTTATCGTGAAGCCGATCAACTGAGGTGCGATCTCGCCGCTTGCGAACGTCACGACATGGCCACGTCGGCCACCATCAATGACAGTCTCAGAAATGTAGTATTCGTCGCCCGTGCTGAGGAAGCGCGAGGCAACGGTGAGGTCCTTGCCCTTGAAGTCAACGTTTTCGCCATAGACGCCCGGCTGTACGAGCACCGCATCGCCGGCTCGCGCTGCGTCGATCGCATGTTGGATTGTGGCGTACGGGTTCGCCCTCGAACCGTCGCCGGTCGTGTCGGAGCCGGTCGTCGCGACATGCCACGTGGTTGCCGCGGCTGATGCATCGCGCAATTCTGGAAACCCAGCAGCGAGCAGAAATGCGACGAGGATTACCAAGCCACATCTGCGGAACAAGGTGCCGTCCATCGATGCCTCCCCTGTCTGCGCGCAGGCGATCACACATGCAGTCACATTGAATCACGTTAGTATGACATGAACATGAAGATCGCCGCGCGGGTTGTGAAGAGGATTACATACTGCTGTGGCGCGATGACGCGCCGGCCTGCGAGGTCGACGACGGCACAGGGCTCGCTCCGGCGTCAATGTGTTCGCCGCCGGTGTCATGGCTCCGCGTTCGTTGCCGGCCCCGCGCTATGAGTTGAGCGCCGCGTCCAGGTCCTCTGCCCGAGTGAAGCGTGAAACAGTGTCGAGAAAGTCGGGGAGGCTGGCGAGGCGGAGTCGCAGCGCGCGCAGCTTGCCGCCAATCGGATCGGTTGCGCCTGAGCCCACCGCATAAGAGCCGTGGAACGCGAAGTAGGCCTGGTTCAGCTTGCGGATGACGTAGCCCCGCTTGATCAGTTCCTCCCGTCGAGACTCCATGTACGACTCGGCCTCCGCGATTTTGCCCTCTGCCAACAGCTTATCGGCCTGCAGCCGAGTCTCACGCATGAACGCGCCGTACTCGAACTCGGGCTTCACCGGCTCGGTACTCGCCCAGTCCGGCCTTGCCGTGAGCGGCGTGGGCCAAGGGGATGGCGGGACCAGCTCGGGGTAGAACCGTTCGAGCACCATCTGGCTCACCTCGCCGCCCACCATCGAGGCAACCGTCTCGTTGATCGTCCGCATGGCCGGGCTGCTGTCATAGTTCCAACCCAGCGGCCGCAGCGCCAGGTACGTGTGCGTCCACTCGTGCGCCACCGTGTCCACCACCCAACTCAGCACGGGGTACTGGAGCACCATGGTGGGGTACGAGGAGAAGCCGCCGGTGCCTTCGACAATTGTGCTCTCGTCCAGCCCTGCCGCCACCGAGTTTTCGATCTTCTCGATATCGCTTAGCGGCATGGCCGGGTCCAGATATTCTCCGCGGTCGACCTTGATCTGATCTCGGGGCGAGAGGATCAGGTAGTTCGGGCTTTCGGTGAATTGGAAGCTGACGGGGGGGAACACCTGGCCGAAGGTGGTGAAGCCGAGCTCGTCGAGCACACTCGCCACTTGCTTTTCGATGATCCGCTCGACCGCGGGCCGGTTTTGCTCCTGGCGCACGCGCAGGGCCTGCAACTGAGCCTCGAGACCGGCCTTCTTCTGCACCAGGTCGCCCTCGCCCATGCCGGCCGCGGCCGCCTCGACCTGGTTCGCCAGGTCGGAAACCTCGCCCACGCCCTTCATGTAGTCCACCACCAGGTCGTGTTCCTGCTGCGGCGTGAGGCCCGCGCCCGGCTTCTGCACGACGTCGCGCAGCTTTTGGCCGATGGCCTGCGCTTCCCACGCGGCCAGGTTGAACTGGCGGCCTCTCACGGCCCGGTTAATGACGAGGTCTTGTCGCGCCGCGCCCAGGTAGCCCTCGCTCGGCACAAGGAGGACCAGGATCAAGAGCAGGAGCGCGAGCCACGCGCGGCGGCGGACGGTTCCCGCCACGGAAACCCGGCGTACCGGCAGCCTTCTCGTCCCGACAGTCGTTCCCATAGACACGCCATTATAGACACCCCCTGGGTCAACGACAAGCGACGGGCGGCACGGACAAGCCGTTGCCTACCGGGCGAGGGGTTCGGCCGTGCTATAATGGCCGGCATGACGACCTTCAAGCTCAAGCCGGCAGGCTCCGCGTCTTTTGACGAGCGCGCAGCTTGCATGAACGCTGCCTATGCGGACTATTTCGTGCCGCTCCACGTCAGCGGAGAGCAGCTTGCGACCATGGACGTGATCTACGACGTGGATGCGGATGACTCGGTCGTGGCCGAGTCGCACGGGCGCCTGGTGGGCATGGCGCTGCTGTCGCGCCGCGGCGACCGGGGCTGGATCAGCGCGGTGGGCACCGTGCCCGAAGCGCGCCGGCAGGGCGTGGCCCGCCAGATGATGCACGGGCTGCTTGCCAACGCGCGACGGTTGGGGTTGAGCGAGGTAACTTTGGAGGTCATCAGCGAGAACGAAAAGGCGCATATCCTCTACCGCGATCTCGGCTTTCACGACGTTCGGGAGCTTCTCATCTGGCGCCTCGCGGCCGACGCCGATCCCTTACCCATCCCCCAGGAACTGCTCACCGAGGTGACACCCGAGTCTGTCGTGGTCCACTTCGGAGAGTGGCACAAGGAGCCGCCCAGCTGGCAGCGCGAGTTGGCTACGCTCCGCAAGCTCACGGGCCACGCCCGGGCCTACCGGCTGGACCTGGAAGGCCGTGAGGCTGCCTACGCTGTCGTTGCCGAGCGCATCGATAGCATCGGGCTGCTCGACGTGGGGATCAACCCCGAGTTCGGCGCGGTGCGGGCGGGCCGGCCGCTGCTGCAGGCGCTCTCGCGGCTCTTCCCCAACCGGGCCATGTCGATCCTCAACGTCCCGGCCGACGACACCCTCTGCCGGGCCCTCGCGGCGCTCCGCTTCAACGTCACTCTGCGGCAGTGGGAGATGGTCATCCGCCCTTAGCCCGCCCCCCTTGCGGACTTCTCAATCCAGAATGTGTATTCGCTTACGAGTAATCCAGTAAAGTAGTGGTAGACGATTGTGTTGACCTTGTGAACCGGCTGTAATGTCTCCACTTCGTGCCAACTTGCCGGTGATCGCCGGAGGAGGCTGTGCACGACCTTAAAGAACTCCTCGATATCGCGCAATCAGACCACACGCACCTTTGCCCGCGCATCGTGCTGGGTGTACGCATCGGCCTGGCGGGCGTCGCTGCGCTCGGGCTGGAGCCGCGGCATGGCGGCAAGCGCCTGCTGGCGATCTCCGAGTGCGACGGCTGCTTCGTCGACGGCGTGACCGCGGCAACCGGCTGCACCGCCGGCCATCGCACGCTGCGGGTAGAAGACTACGGCAAGGTGGCGGCGACGTTCGTGCGGGTGGATACGGGGCAGACCGTGCGGGTTGCGCCGCTGCCAGGCGTGCGTGCTCTGGCCAGCGCCTGGGCGCCCGAGCCCCGCGGGCACTACTTCGCCCAGCTTCGAGCCTACCAATCCATGCCCGACAGCCACCTGCTGAGCTTGACGGCCGTCGAGCTGGCAGTCCCGGTTCGCGAGCTCATTTCGCGTCCGGGCGTGCGCGTCAGCTGTGAGCAATGCGGCGAGGAAATCATCAACGAGCGCGAGCTCTGTGTGAACGGGCGCCGGCTGTGCCGGGCGTGTGGCGGCGGAGCCTATTACCGGGCTGCGCAGGCGCCGAAGCAGGCGCTAGAAACCGGATGTTGCGATGTCAACAGACAATCTCTCGACTGAACGAATATCGGGCTACTGTGCCCTCTGCACCTCACGGTGCGGCTCGATTGCAGTGGTGGATAACGGGCGCTTCACTGCCCTCGAGCCCGACCCGACGCATCCGACGGGGAAGGCGCTTTGCGCCAAGGGACGCGCCGCGCCCGAACTGGTCTACCATCCCGACAGGCTGCTCTATCCGCTCAAGCGCACCCGGCCGAAGGGGGAGCCCGATCCGGGATGGCAGCGCATCAGCTGGGACGAAGCACTCGACCTGACCGCGGCCAACCTGCGCCGCATGGCCGAGGAACACGGCCCCGAAAGCGTGGTCTTCAGCTGTGCGTCGCCTTCGACGTCCGCGGCCGACGACTCGACTGTCTGGATTGCCCGGTTGATGAACGCCTTCGGGACCCCGAACCTGTGCTCCTCCATGGAGTTGTGCGGGTGGGGGAGACAACAGGCGACGCAGTACACGTTCGGGGCAGCTGTGCCCGGCGCGTACATGCCCGACATCGAGCATGCCCGCTGCATTCTGTTCTGGGGCTATAACCCGAACCTCGCGCGCCTGAGCCACGCCACCGCCACCTTGGAGGCGCTCAAGCGCGGGGCGCGCCTGATCGTGGTCGACCCCCGGCTGACCGGCATCGCCAAGAAGGCGGACGTCTGGCTACAGGTGCGGCCGGGCACGGACGCGGCGCTGGCGCTCGGGATCACCCACGTGATGATCGAACGGGGGTGGTACGATCGGGACTTCGTCGGCCGCTGGACGAACGGGCCGCTGTTGGTGCGAGCGGACGACGGCCGGCTGCTGACAGAAGCAGACGTGTCGGTGGGGGGCAGCACGCGGAGATACGCGGCCTGGCGTGAGGCGCAGGGCCGCCCGGTCATCTACGACCCGGGCACGCGGACCTACGAGGGGGGCGATGCGGGGCTCGCCCTGTTCGGCGCCTTCGAGGTCGAGACCACGCAGGGCCCGCTCCTGTGCCGCACGGCTTTTCAATTGACTGCGGATCATTGCGGGCAGTACTCAGCGGCCCGCGTAGAAGCGATCTGCGGGATTCCTGCGACGCAAGTCGAGGCCGCGGCGCGGCTGCTGTGGGAGGCGCGGCCGGTTGCATACTACGCGTGGAGCGGCGTCGAGATGCAGACGAACTCGACCCAGATCGCGCGGGCCATCGCCCAGTTGTACGCGTTAACCGGCAGCTTCGACTCGCGCGGCGGCAACGTCCTGTTTGCCGCGCCCCAGTCCGCGCCGGCGGCCGGTTTCGAGCTTCTCTCACCCGAGCAGCGCGCAAAGGCGCTGGGACTTCCCGAGCGGCCGCTTGGACCGTCCCGTTGGGGCTTCGTTACCACAGACGAAGTGTACCGCGCGATCCTGGAGCACCAGCCGTACGGCGTCCACGGCCTGGTCGGCTTCGGGGCGAACTTGCTGCTGGCACATGCAGACCCGCTACGGGGCCGGGAAGCACTCAAGCAGCTGGATTTCTACGTCCATGCGGACCTCTTTATGAACCCGACGGCCGAGCTGGCCGACATCGTGCTGCCGGTGGCAACGCCGTTCGAGCGCGACGCGCTCAAGCTGGGGTTCGAGATCAGCGCGGAGGCACAGTCACTCGTCCAGCTGCGCCGGCCCGTGGTCGCCGCGCAAGGGGAGGCCCGGTCAGACACGCAGATTGTCTTTGACCTGGCGAGCCGCCTCGGCCTGGGCGACCACTTCTGGCAGGGCGACCGGTGGGCCGCGTACCGCTACCAGCTGGGTCCCTCCGGCCTCGATCTCGAAACGCTGGCGGAGCATCCGAACGGGGTGCACGCGGCGGTCCAGACGCGCTATCGCAAGTACGCGGAGGAACATGACGGCGTCGCCCGGGGCTTCAACACTCCGACAGGCAAGGCGGAACTCTACTCCGAGACGATGCTGAGCCATGGTTACTCGCCCTTGCCCCAGTACGAGGCGCCCGGGATGGGTCCCGAAGCGCGCCCTGACCTGGCCGAGCGTTACCCGCTCATTCTCACCTGTGCGAAGCACGCGCTCTTCTGCGAGACACAGCACCGGAGCCTGCCCAGCCTGCGCAAGCAAGCGCTTGAGCCAGAGGTCGAGCTGCACCCCGAGGCGGCGGCCGCCCGGGGGATCAAGCCGGGTGACTGGGTGCGGATCGAGACGCCTGAAGGCAGCGTGCGGGCGCGCGCCCGGCTCAACCCCACGCTCCAGCCGGGCGTGGTGTGCGGACAGCACGGTTGGTGGCAGGCGTGCCGCGAGCTGGGGGCGCCCGGATACGACCCGTTCACCCGCGACGGCGCCAACTTCAACCTGCTGATCGGCAACGCGGCGATCGATCCGATCAGCGGTTCAGTGCCCCACCGCGCCTATCTCTGCCAGGTGCGCCCGGCCGAGTGAGGACGGAATACACAAAGGCGCAAAGACACAACCTCTGAGCGATGTGTCTTTGCGCCTTCCTGGCGCCGCATTACGGTTGGTGCGCCGCGTCGACCGCCGCCTTCAGGTTGTCCCAGGATGTTTCCGCGGGCACCGTGCAGTCGGCGGCCAGGATGAAGTGCTCGGGCGCCTGCGCCAGCACCTCGCGGGCTGCGGCCGCCGCAGCTTGCGGGGTTCCCGTTGCCAGCACGCCCTTGCGCTCGAGCCCGCCCATGAAGGGCCGGCGGAACAGGGCAGCCGCTTCTTTCGGCGTCATCGCCCGGTCGCCTACGTGCAGCGAGCAGTTGACCACGTGGCCCGGATAGTCGAGGAAGGGCGACAGATCGTCGTAGCTGCCTTCGAAGTCGCAGACGTGCAGGATGTTGAAGCGGCAGTCCGCCAGCTCGTTCCACACGGCCAAATCGGTGGGCTTGATCAGCCGCTCGAAGATGTCGCGGCCGCCGTCGCGGCTTCCAGCAAAGCGGCTCGTTCCGCGAAAGCGGAACCCCTCCCCGCCCTGCGTCGACGCGTAGAAGCCATCCACGCCCGCCTTCCTGCAGGCCCTGACGAGCGTCAGCACGTTGTCGGTGCTGATCTCCAGCCCCTTCAGCCGCCTGGGCCGGGTGTTCCCGCAGGTGTTCCTGGAGCAGCTCGTCGCCGGCCAGGTGCCGCGCCCACATGAAGGGCGAATAGAGCGTCAGAACCACCACGGCCTCTTGGCCGGCCG
Organism: uncultured Chloroflexia bacterium; assembly: GCA_963810095.1. Classification (GTDB taxonomy): domain Bacteria; phylum Chloroflexota; class Anaerolineae; order CG2-30-64-16; family CG2-30-64-16; genus JALOOB01. The sequence goes on from CAWEMM010000007.1 coordinate 321,186, forward strand.
CCTCAACCAACCCGCGAACCACCTCGACCGTCGGCGCGAAGTCTTCTTCTTTCATCCGCCTCGCATGGGCCCAGTCGGCCGGGCTTGTGATCGGGAACTCGGCCATACCCTGCTCGTACTGGATCTTCACGAAGTCCATGCCGGTGTGCCGGAAGAATTGGAGATGCCGGTCGATTGCGGCCCGCCCCGCCTGGTACTGCGGGCCGAAGTGCAGGAAGAACGCGGCCGGGGTGTATCCTTCGGGTGTGTCCGCTGCCGGCGCCTCGCCCGCAGCCAGTCGCAGCATCATCTCGCGCTTGTTCACTGTCATCGCTCCTTTCCACATGCTGCCTGCATTATATAACGGGGCCGTCTACGGATGAACGAATTGACCCTGCCGCAGCGGCAGAAACGTCTACCGGACCGGGATTCGTTCATGTATGGGCGTCGTTTCTTTTGCCTTCACCTCCATGAGAGTATAATGTTTGTTTTGGTGGGATTGACCGGTTGCAGCGAAGGGGGAGTTATGGCGGAAGGGGCGCCGGTGGGCGTGGGCGAGCGGATCGAGGCGCTGCGGCGGGCGGTCAATTACCACGCGCACCGCTATTACGTGCTCGACGATCCGGAAATCAGCGACGCGGAGTACGACACGCTGTGGCGCGAGCTCGTCAGCCTCGAGACCGAGCACCCCGAGCTCGTCACCCCCGATTCGCCGACCCAGCGCGTGCCCGGCGCGCCCTCCGAGGCCTTCGCCAAGGTGCGTCATGCTGCGCCGATCCTCAGCCTGGGCAATGCGTTCAAGCCGGAAGAGCTCTACGCCTGGCGCGACCGTTTCATGCGCCTGCTGCCTGAAGGCGAGCGCGGCAAGGTCGCCTACGTGGTCGAACCGAAGATCGACGGCCTGAGCGTCGTGCTCACGTACGAGAACGGCCAGCTTACGCCTGGGCGCCACCCGCGGCGACGGCGAGGTGGGCGAGGACATCACGCCGAACCTGCGCACCGTGCGGGCTACGCCGCTGCGCATTCCGCGGGATGCGCAGGAGCGCAACCCGGCGCACCCCGAGCGGACCCGACTCCAGGCGCCGGCGCGCATCGTCGTGCGCGGCGAGGCGTATACGCCCATCGCCGACTTCGAGAAGTTCAACGCGCAGCAGCAGGAGACCGGCGTTCGCACGTACGCCAACCCCCGCAACTTCGCGGCCGGCTCGCTGCGGCAGCTTGACTCCCGCATCACGGCCACCCGGCCGATCAAGCTGTGGCTGTACCAGATCGTCAACCTGCAGGGCGGCGCGGAGATCACATCCCAGTGGGACGCGCTCGAGTACCTGCGAGGGCTGGGGTTTCCGGTGGAAAAGCGCATTCGCCGCTTCACCGATTTCGACGAAATGGTCGAATACGTGGTGGGGTGGGGCGAGGCGGAACGGCGCAAGCTGCCGTACGAGGCCGACGGGTTGGTCATCAAGATCGACGATTTCGCGACCCAGACGCGGCTCGGTTTCGTGGGCAAGGACCCGCGCTGGGCGATCGCCTACAAGTACCCGGCCGAAGAGGCCGTCACGCGGCTGCTCGATATTCGGGTCAACGTTGGGCGCACCGGCACACTGAACCCGTACGCGGTGCTCGAACCGGTCCAGGTCGGCGGCGTCACCGTCTCGCAGGCGACGTTACATAACGAGGACTACGTCAAGGAACTTGACATTCGCCCGGGCGACATGGTTGCGGTGAAGCGGGCAGGGGAGGTGATCCCCCAGGTGCTGCGCGCGCTGACCGAGATGCGCACCGGCAGCGAGCAGCCGTGGGAGATGCCCAAGACGTGTCCTGCGTGCGGCCAGCCGGTCGAGCGCGCGCCTGGCGAGGCAGCCACCTACTGCGTCAACAGCGCGTGCCCGGCCCAGCTCGTGCGCGAGCATCGAGCATTTCGTCGAGCCGCGGCGCGATGGACATCGAGGGCTTCGGCATTCGCCAGGCCGAGCTGTTCACGCAGCAGGGCTTCATCAAGACGCTGGCCGACGTGTATTACCTGGACCCGAACCGGCTGCTCGAGCTCGAAGGCTACGGCGAGAAGCGGGTGCAGAACCTGATGCGCGGCATCGAGGCGTCGAAGGACCGCGGCCCGGCCCGGCTGCTGACCGCACTGGGCATCCGAGGGGTCGGCGAGGTCGTCGCGGAGGAGCTCGTCGACCACTACGGCTCGATCGACGCGCTGGCCGCAGCGCCGCTGGCCGAGCTGCAGGCGATTCCGGGCATCGGTCCGGTGCTGGCGCAGAACGTCTTCGATTGGTTCAGCAAGGAGCCCAACCGCCAGCTGCTCGAGCGGCTCAAGGCTGCGGGCGTCAAGATGGCGGTCGAGCGGCAGGCAAGCGCGGTCGGCAGTCAGCCCTTCGCCGGCCTGACCTTTGTGATTACCGGCACGCTGCCCAGCCTCAGCCGCGACCAGGCGAAAGACCTCATCAAGGCGCACGGCGGCAAGGTGACCGACTCGGTCAGCAAGAACACGAGCTACCTGCTGGCCGGCGAGTCGGCCGGATCAAAGCTCGACAAAGCCCAGCAACTGGGCGTGACGATCATCGACGAAGCACGCCTGCGGACAGATGATCGCGGGCGAGTAGCACAGTCCGCCAGGCTACGCACTTTCTGAAAGGACTCATTTCCAGCATGACCGAACCAACCCAGACCGCGCAACGGAACATGGTGCCCATCCAGTGCCCGAATTGCGGCAACCGCTTCGAGTCGCCCGTGATCTCGCTGATCGACGTGGGCGCTTACCCCGAGTTGCGCAGCTATTTCCTTTCGGGGCAGCTCAACGTGGCTGTCTGCCCGAAATGCCAGGCGCCGGTCATGCTCGAGGTGCCGCTGGTCTACCACGACCCGCGGGCCGAATTCCTGGCGATCTACTTCCCCCAGCAGCTGAACATCCCCGAACTCGAGAAGCAGAAGATGATTGGGGAGGTGACGCAGTCCCTCATGCGCAACCTGCCGCCCGAGCAGCGCAAGGGCTACTTCCTGAACCCGCGCCAGTTCGTCAGCCGCCAGAGCCTGGCCGACGCGATCTACGGCACGATGGGCATCAGCCAGGAAGAGCTCGACCGCCAGCGCAAGAAGGCGAAGCTGGTCGAGCAGCTTCAGGTTTTCGCCGACGATCCCAAGGGCCTGCAGATGATGGTCAAGAACTCGGACAAGGACATCGACGGGGAGTTCTTCGCCATCCTGGCCTCCATGCTCGAGCAGGCCGGCGCAACCGGGGACGAGAAGAGCAGTGCGCGGCTCGAGATGCTGCGCGACAACCTGATGCCTATCACCAGTTGGGGCAAGAAGGCGCAGAAGCAGCGTGCGGCAGTGGATTCGCTCAAGGATGTGAAGACGCCCGAGGAATTCGTCGACCGCATCGTCGTCGCGGATGATGACGAGGTCGGTGCCATCGTGCTGGCCGCCCGGCCGGCCTTCGACTATAGATTCTTCGAGCTGCTCACGCAGCGGGTGGATGACGCCAAGGGTCCGGAGAAGGATCGTCTGGCGAAGCTGCGCGACCGCTTGCTCGAACTGACCAAGCAACTTGACGACGCGGCCCGCGAGAGCGTGGAGGCCAGCGTCAAGCTACTGCAGGAGATCATCAACTCGGAAAGCCCGCGCAGTGCTGTGCTCGAACACGCGGACCAGATCGACGACATGTTCATGAGCGTGCTGACCCGGAACATGCAGGCCGCGGAGCAGAAGGGCGACCAGTCCTTGCTTCAGCGCCTAGCGATGGTCTACGAAGAGATCATGAACCTGATGCAGGCCGGCGCGCCGCCCGAGGTGCAATTCATCAACGAGCTTGTGATGGCGCCATATCCGGACGGCACCCGCGAGCTGCTGCAGGAGAACCGCGAGATCGTGACCCCCGAGCTGGTCGACCTGATTGCGCAGATGGCGGATCAAATGGCCGAGGACGAGGGCGACGAGGCGGCCGAGATGGTCAAGCGGCTCCGCGACATTCGGGCGCAGGCCCAGCTGATGATCTAAACGGATCTGAAATGGGACACTGATGCAACTGATAGAACTGATACCTTCGACTTGTGCCGAGGCTCGCATGCCGGTCTCGGTCCACGAAGGATGAACACAACCGAACGGGTTGGGCCCGAGTTGGCCCGGCAAACCGTCGCGTTGCTCCGCGAGGCCGGCGTGCAATTGGCTATTGCCGAGTCGGGCACGGGCGGCGCAGTCGCCGGGCTGTTGCGCGACGCGGGCGCGGAGACGGTGCTGACGCGCGAGCGGATCGAACCGTCGGCCGAGGCGCTCGCGCTGACCTTGCGCGTGTCGCCCGCCAAGGTGCACGCCTTCGGCGCGATCAGTGCAATGGTGGCGGCGGAAGCGGCTGCCGACCTGATCGACACGTATGAGGGCGGCTGGGGCCTGGTGGTGATGGTGCCGCCGGGGAACGCAGCGACCGGGCCCGGCGTCTCAGCAGAGGACCCGCACCACGGTCCGGGTTTCATCGCGCTCGGCACGCCCAGCATGACGATCATCCAGCAGTGCCGGCCCGGCGAGATCCTGCGCCGCAACTGTGGGGCTGCTGCACGAACAGGCCGTGCGCAAGCTGGCAAAGGCTTAGCGATCTATCCGGGAATCAGCTGGGGCTGGTCTCTGACCGTGCCCCGTCTGGCCCGGGCGCCAGCCAAGCTGGCGTACGAGACCGGCCAGAGCGTCTTTCGGATAGATTCTTGGTTGCCAGGACGCCACGACCTGAGGGTTCACCCGGCACGTTAGGCTTTGCGGCGCTTCGCGCCATTGGTTCTTCCTGTGAAGGAGCCAGTCATGTCAGAGATTCCCTTCCAGCTCAAGCTGATCCAGATCGAGAACCCCGACGATCTCAACTTCATCCTGGGGCAGAGCCACTTTATTAAGACAGTTGAGGACCTGCACGAGGCGGTGGTAGGGGCCATCCCTGGCGCGAAGTTTGGGCTGGCCTTTTGCGAGTCGTCGGGTGCGGCCCTCGTGCGCTCCACGGGCACCGACGAGGCGCTCAAGGAGCTGGCCGAGCGGAACGCGCTGGCCCTGGGCGCCGGGCACTGCTTCATCCTCTTCCTCCGCGATGCGTTCCCGATCAACATCCTTAACACGATCCAGGCTGTGCCCGAAGTCGCCGGCAGTCTACTGTGCGACCGCCAACCCGGTCCAGGTGATCCTGGCCGAGAGCGAGCAAGGCCGCGGCATCCTGGGTGTGATCGACGGCATCCACACAAAGGGCATCGAAGACGCGGAAGGCGTCGCGTGGCGGAAGAGTTTCCTGCGAAAAATCGGATACAAGGTAGGCTAAAAACACAGTCCATGACACCAACCCCGTCTCGAAACCGGCAGCCTGGCCGCTCGATCCAGCGCGGCCTGGCACTCGCTGCTTCTGCTGATCATCGTGCTGGCCCTGACCGCCTGCCAGGCCGTGCCCGTCGCCTACCGGCCCGGCCGCGGCAACCTCCGAGCAAGCGGCCGTGACCGCCCAGCCTGCGACAGCGGTCGTGGCTGCTTCAACCTCGACGACGGCCGCCCCGCCCACCGCGGCTCCCACCGAGCCGCCGACTGCGACGCCCGAGCCGCCGACGCCCACGCTCGAACCGACGAGCAGCGAGCCGACCCTGACGCCCACCCCCGCGCCCGACGAAGGCGCCGCGGTCGCTTAAGGAAACGGACAACTACCTCGTGCTCGGTATGGATGCACGGCCGGGCGACAAGGCCTGGCGCACCGACACGATCATGATCGTCGCGGTCGACAACGAGGCCAACCAGGTCGGCATCTTCTCGATCCCGCGCGACCTGTGGGTCGACATCCCGACCATGGGCCCCGGGCGCATCAACCAGGCCGACTATCACGGCGAGGCGAACAAGTACCCCGGCGGCGGCCCCGCGCTGGTGGGCAAGATCGTCGAGGACATTTTCGGCGTGCCGACCCAGCACTGGGTGCGGATCAAGCAAGAGGGGCTGGTGGAGATGGTCGACGCGTTGGGCGGGGTGGACATCACCCTGGATTGCGCGCTGCACGAGATCACGCCCGACCCGAAGGATCCCAACAAGTTCGCGAAGTTCGACCTCCCAGCGGGCAAGAATCACCTGGACGGCCCGACTGCCAAGAAGTTCGCGACCTACCGCTACAACTCAAACGACTTCTACCGTGGGCAGCGCCAGCAGCAGCTCATTTGGGCCATCAAGGAGCGCGCGCTGCAGGTGGACGCCATCACCAAGCTGCCGCAGCTTTGGACCGCGTTGCAGCACACCTTCCAGACGGACCTGGGGATCCTGGACGTGATCCGCCTGGCGCGCCTGGGCGCCAACCTCAAGCCGGAGCAGATCCACGGGCTGACGTTCAGCACGCAGGCGATCGTCTATGCGACCGTAGGTGCGGCGCAGGTGCTCAAGATCGGGGACAAGGCGCTGTTGATGAAGGAACTCGGCACGCTGTGGAACCAGAAGTCCATCGCGGAGCAGGGCAAGATCGGCTCGAACGCGACCTGCGCGACGCCAACCCCGCCGCCGACTGCGACCATCACGCCGCTGGCAACGCTCGAGGTTGTCTCCACGCCGACACCGTGAATGGGACGCTGATTTGACTGATCGAACTGATTTGACTGATCGCTAATGATCATCCTAATCAGTTCGATCGGTGTCCTGTTTACCGTCTCGCCAGGAAGATCATGCGATCGCTGGCGCTGTCGTAGTCGCCCATCTCCCAGTCGCCGTAGACCGCCTCGACCTCGAATCCCGCCTTTTCGAGCAGCAGCTCGGCCTCAAACCGCCACAGGTAGCGCAACTCGAACGACGCCACCGAGCGGCGTACCGTCCCGTCCACGTCCATCTCGTCATAGATGTGGGTCACCTGCATCCGCTGCTCCGCGGGATCGAGCGTGCGGGCCAGGAACTTCATCACTTGCCGTCCCGTCGAGGGATCGGTCCACGTCCTGTCCCACTCCAGCCGGCCGTTCAGCGATGCCAGCTCGGCCACGTCCGGGCTGAATATGTCGATCAACAGGAGACCACCCGGCGCAAGGGCCTCGTGCCACGCCTCGAGCGCCGCAAGCTGCGTTTCTTGGTCCGCGAGGTGCAGGAACGTATTCATCAGCGCAAACGCCAATCGATAGCGGCCGGCGGGCAGCGACTCCGTGAAGTCGCCTTCGATGAGCCGCACCCGCCGCTCCGCGCCCCGCACGGCCGCGACCTTTACGCGCGCCAGCGCCAGCATCGCGGGGCTGCTGTCGATCCCGTCGATCTGGAACCCAGCCTGCGCCAGCGGCGCCAGCGCGCGCCCGGTGCCGCAGCCGAGCTCGAGCAGGGGACCGCGCGCCTCCTGTGCCAGCGCATGGAGCATGGGCAGGTCGTCCGCATATTCCGCGTACTCCCCGTCAAAGAACCGCGCTATGCGATCCATCTCGGCCGGCAGCTCGCTCATCGTCCTCTCCTCGGGTTGCATCGGTGTCCCATTCCTTGTTAGTCCAGGTCAAACGCCAGTAAGGGCACCGGCCCGCCCACGGGTTGCCCCTGCGCGTCTGTCGCTCCAGCGTCGACAAACCCGCCGTCTCGCGCCTGGTACAGCAGGAGACTGAGCACATAGTGACCCGGCGGCGCATCGGGCGGAATGGGGATCTCGTAATAGTCCTCGACGACTTGGTGGAGCGCCAGCTTCGAGAACGGCTGCATGCCCAGCACCGGTGCTCCCTGGTCGGCCTGCCACACCGTCGTCTCCCCATTCATCAGGCGGAGGGATACGGCATAGTCCGGCGGTGGCGCCAGCACTTGCCAGGCCAGCGACATGGGCAGCACCTTGCCCCGGTCCAACTCGGGCGTGCCCAGCGGCCAGCTGTAGCCGAGGAGCCTGAGCGCACCGTCAAACCGGAAATTCAGGCCGGTCAGGCCCCCGGGAATCGTCTCGTCGGGTTGGCCCTTCAGCCAGGCAAGCGCGCCCGCGGAAGTGGGCTCGCTCCAGTCGCCTGCGCCGTTGACCGTGCGCGCGACCAGAAACGGTCGCCCTTCGGCCGCAGCCTGCTCCGAGTGCTGCTGCAGGCTGTTCTCCGACTGGCTGAAGATCAGGCAGTCCGGGCAGATGCCGTCGACCTGCTGCGCGTACCACAGCGCCGTCGCCTGCTCCCAGTTCGCGGAAATCAACGCACGGGGTGGGGCGAGCGCGAGGCTGGCTGCCATCCGGTCGCCGCGGCCTCCAACCTTCAGATCCTGGCGGTACAGGTCCAGGGGCGTTTCCACCCGCTGCTGCGCGGTCTGCATGCGCCACTGCGCCGGCGCCCGCGCCAGGCCGGCCGCCAGCAGCACGGCCGCGGGCAGCAGCAGCAGCGCGGGCGGCCGCGCTCGTCGCGGCGCCGGTCCTCGCCTGCACCTCTGAGCCCTCTGCGTCCTCGGTGGCAAGCCGCCCGGACCGCCACTGCGCAGGCGCGATGGCCGTCCCGATCAGCACGACGAGGCAGACGTACGCAGGGATGTAGAAGACAAACTGGCGGGGCACCGCGTAGTTCTGGGTGAAGTACGCCTGGACGAGGAAACAAGCGAGGAGGAACAGCAGCCACGATCGGGCTCTGCCTCGCACCAGGGCGACGGCCGCGGCGAAGACGCCGAGCGCGAGCACGAACCAACCGAAGTTGGCGGCCAGCGTCTCCAGGTACGCGACGACGTTCTCCGCCTTCGGCAGCAGGCCCACCTGGCCCAGGTAGCCGGCATCCTGTACGAAGGCCGCGAACTCACGGACCGAGGTCACCGGCGGCTGGTACGGGGGCAGGCCGCGCTGCGATGCGAGCGGCACGTAGAGATACAGGAGCAAGGGTGCGAGCAGACCGGCCCCGGCGGCCAGCCAAAGGGTAGGGCGCTTGAGGTCGCGCCGTGCCCAGAACAGCGCGAAAGCGGCGACGACGGGTGCAAACGCCAGGAAGCTGCGGTGATGTGCGAGCGCCAGGCCGGCTGCCAGCCCCAGCCCGGCCCACGGCCCCGCCGATCCCGGGCGCCGGTAGAATCGCCAGGCGGCGGCAAGGAGCAGTGCGGTCAAGAAGGCGTTCAGCGCGTACTTGTCGGCCAGCACGGCCTGGCCCCACACGACCGGCGAAACGGCGAGCAGCACGGCAGCGGCACTCGCCGCCAGCCATGAGCCGGTCGAACTCCGGACGAGCGCCCACACGAGCGCGACGCCGCCCGCTGCGGCGAGCGCGCTGAGCAGGTTGGTGCGCCATGCGATGCTGCCGAAGGGCACGATCGTGGTCCACAGCTTATCGAGCAGGGTTTGCAGCGGGTAGCCGGTCGGGTGAGTCAGGCTCAGGATGTGGGGCACGAATTGCAACTCGGCCGCGTCGCCGCCGAGGACGCCCGGCGCCAGCGTCGCGGCGTACAGCGCAGCCGCAAGCGCAAAGACGAGCAGCGGCGGCAGGATGGCACCGGCGGAGATGCGGCCGGACCTCTCGGGCGGGTGGGCCATGAGAGCGGACTCAGGTGGAATTGCGGGCACGCCTCCTTATACCCTTCGACCGGATGGGCTGTCAAGCAGGGCTGGCCCGCGCCCTGTGCCAGACCCGCGAGGCGCGGGATGACATATTGACTCGGACCGGCTTTCGACTCCCCGGTCTGGAATCCCCCTCGCTTGCCCCCGACCCGCTTCATGTTATGATTCGCACATGACCCAAGAACCCATCATCCGCATCACCCGCAGCCCGAACCGCGCCAAGACCATCTCCGCCCGCCTCGTCGAGGGCGGCGCGGTCATCGAGGTGCTGGCCCCCTCCAGCGCCAGCGACGCGGAGTTGGCGCCCATTATCGAGCGGCTGAAAGGCCGCATTCTGCGCCGGCAGCAGAAGGCCGAAACCTCCGACGACGCCTCGCTCGCCCGCCGGGCTACCGAGCTTAACCGGGAATACTTCGAAGGCAAACTGCGCCCGACAGAGATTCGCTACGTGACGAATCAGCAGCGCCGGTACGGCTCTTGCACGCCCGCCACAGGGGTCATTCGCATCTCGCACCGGGTGGCGGCCATGCCGGCATGGGTGCGCGACTACGTGCTCGTCCACGAGTTGGCTCACCTGAAGGAACCGAATCACGGTCCCCGGTTCTGGAAGCTGGTGAACCGTTACCCCCGCACCGAGCGTGCGCGCGGCTACCTGATCGCGGTCGGCCTGGAGGGGGAGGCCGACGAGGGCGGTCCCGGCGCTGACGTGGAAGGCGAGGGGTGATGGACATCCGGGCTTTCATTTTCGACGTCGACGGCGTGTTGACCGATTCGGTCGAGCTGCACTACCGTTCGTGGGTGCGGCTGGCAGAGGAGGAGCATCTGCCGTTCAGCCGCGAGGCAAACGAGCGCATGCGTGGGCTGACCCGGCCGGCTTCGCTGAAGGTGTTTCTCGGCGAGTGCGCAGTGACGGACGAGCAGGCGCGCGACTACCTCGAGCGCAAGAACGCGTACTTTCTGGAAGAGTTGGCGGATCTCACCGCGGCCGACCTGTTGCCCGGCGTGCTGCCGCTGCTGACCGAGCTCAAGGCGGCCGGGCTCAAGGTGGGTATTGGCTCGGCCAGCAAGAACGCCCGGGAGGTGGTGCGACGGCTGGGCATCGCCTCGTTCATCGACGCGTACGCCGACGGGCACGCGGTGGAGCGCAGCAAGCCCGCGCCCGACGTGTTTCTCGCCGCGGCCGGGATGCTGGGCGTATCGCCGGCGGCCTGTGTCGTCGTCGAAGACGCGGAGGCCGGGATTCAGGCCGCACACGCAGCGGGCATGCGGGTAATTGGCGTCGGCCCACAGGACCGCCTGCAGGCCGCCGACCTGGCGGTGGAAACCCTGGCCGGCCTGAGCCTGGGCCAGATCCTGGTCGCGCTCACGGCATGAGTTTGCGCCGAGCCGGCCAGGCCGGCGGGCGGGTGACCTGACAGCGCGCACGTGGCGCGCCTTGGTGGAACGCGTACATCTTTAGTGGTGCGCTTTCCCGCATAATGGACCTGGAAACGGGAGGGCTTTGACACCCTCGCGGGGTCGGTTAGAATACCGGGTATCGAGGTGCGCGTTCGTGCAGCGGGAAAACCGCCTGCCCGGCGTCGGCACCTGCAACGAGGGATGGCACATTGGCAAAGTTTTACTATGGCGGACAGGCAGTTATCGAGGGCGTGATGATGCGCGGCCGGAAGCAGTTGGCCGTGGCCGTGCGCGCGCCGAACGGTGAGATTGTCGTCCACGAAGAGCCGCTCACCGCGGCCATTTATCGCAAGAAGTGGGGCCAGTGGCCCTTCATCCGGGGCCTGGCGATGCTGTGGGATGCGCTCGGACTGGGCATGCGCGCCCTGATGTGGTCGGCCGACGTTGCGGTGAAGGAAGAGGGGCAGGAGGACATCAAGTTCGCCGGCCCGGTGGCCTGGACGACGGTTGCCGTCTCGCTGGTCTTCGCCATCGGCCTGTTCTTCCTGCTGCCTACGGCTGCGGGGAAGTGGCTGGCCCCCGCCGGCGCGAGCGGGCTCACCGTCAGCATCGTCGAAGGCTGCATCCGGCTGGCCCTCTTCCTGCTCTACCTGTGGGCCATCGGGTTCATGCCAGACATCCGCCGCGTTTTTGCCTATCACGGCGCGGAGCACAAGACCATCAACGCTTACGAGGCGGGCGCGCCGATGACCCCCGAGGCGGTGGCCAAGTTCAGCACCGCGCACACCCGCTGCGGCACGGGCTTCCTGCTCACGGTGATGGTCATTTCGATCTTCGTCTTCGCACCGTTTCACTTTGACAACCTATTCCTGCGCCTGGCTTCTCGCATCATCCTGATCCCGGTGGTGGCGGGCATTTCGTATGAGTTCATGCGGTTCAACGCGAACCACCAACAGTGGGCGTGGGTGCGCGCGGTGACCGCGCCCGGCCTCAGCTTGCAGCGCCTGACGACCCGCGAGCCCGAGCCCGCGATGCTCGAGTGCGCGATTGCTGCGCTGAAGCCGGTGCTGGCGGCGGATGGGATTGTGGTCGAGAGTGCCGCCCCCGCCGCGGCTGTGACTGCGCCTGCGCCGGTAGCAAGCGCCTGAGACGTTCTCAAGCAGGGTCACCACAAGGACACGAAGACGCAAAGGACATCCAATCCGGAGTGTCCCTTCGTGTCCATGTGTCTTTGTGGCTCGTTCTCGTATCGCCGCACGGATTGCACCTCGTATTGTCGAAAGGAGAGACTCGATGAGCAAAGTCAGCATTATCGGCGCCGGGTTTGTCGGCAGCACGGTCGCACACTGGGCGATGATCTCGGGCGGCTGTCAGATTGTCCTGTTGGACGTGGTCGACGGGCTGGCGAAGGGCAAAGTGCTGGATTTGATCCAGTCAGGCCCGATCGCAGGGCATGCCATTGATGCCCTTGGCACGACCGACTATGCCGACACGAAGGGCTCTGACATCGTCATCATCACAGCGGGCGTCGCGCGTAAGCCGGGCATGACCCGTGAGGACCTGGTCCACATCAACGCGGGCATCGTGACTGACGTGGTGCGGAAGGTTGTGGAGCACTCGCCCAACTGCATCATCATCATGATGACGAATCCCCTCGACACCATGACCTACCTCGCACACCAGGTGAGCGGCTTCCCGCGAGAGCGCGTGATCGGCCAGGCGGGTGTGCTGGACGGCGGCCGCATGAAGACCTTCATCGCCCAGGAGACCGGGATCAGCCCCGAGAACATCCACACGACGGTGTTGGGCGGCCATGGCGACGAGATGGTTCCGCTGGTCCGCTACTCTACCATCGCCGGCATGCCGCTCACCTACTTCCTGAGCCAGGAGCAGATCGACCATATCGTGGCCCGCACCCGTGACGGTGGGGCCGAGATCGTCCGCTACCTCAAGACCGGCAGCGCGTACTACGCGCCCGGCGCCTCGGCCTGCAAGATGGCTCAGGCCATCATTCAGAACCAGCACCATATCTATCCGGCGTCCGTGTATCTGCAGGGCGAATACGGCCTGAGCGATATCTGTTTCGGCGTGCCCGTCGTCCTGGGACGGAACGGCATCGAGCGGATCATTCAGATTGACCTGAACCCGGACGAGCAGTCCATGATGCACAAGTCCGCCGACTTGATTCGCAGCACGATGGCGCACCTGCAGCAGTCCGCTGTATCGTAATCGGCGACGCCGCACGTCGGCCTCTGGAATCTCGACGCCGAGCAATGAGGAGGAGGTAAGTCCGGTGGCCTACGAGGTCAAGAACCCGAAACTGAAAGCCTGGGTGGAGGAAGTCTCCGCTCTCTGCCAGCCAGACAGTGTTTACTGGTGCGACGGCAGCCAGGAAGAGTATGACCGCCTGATGGCAGAGATGGTCGCATCTGGCATGGCCGAGCCGCTCAAGCAGCGCGCCAGCAGTTACCTGTTTCGGTCCGACCCATCCGACGTCGCACGTGTCGAAGCGCGCACTTATATCAGCACGCCCCTGAGGGACGATGCCGGTCCCACGAACAACTGGGTCGCGCCCGGCGAGCTCAAGCAGACGATGCTGGGCCTGTATGACGGCTGCATGCGCGGCCGCACCATGTACGTCATCCCCTTCTCCATGGGTCCGATCGGATCGCCCATGGCGAAAATCGGCGTCGAGGTGACGGACAGCGCGTACGTCGTGTGCAACATGCACATCATGACGCGGGTCGGCGTGAAGGCGTGCGAAGCGTTGGGCGCGGACGGGGACTTCATTCCGTGTCTCCACTCCATCGGCGCGCCGCTGGAACCGGGCATGCCCGACAGCAAGTGGCCGTGCGCGCCCATCGAGCAGAAGTTCATCAGCCATTTCCCCGACGAGAATTTGATCTGGTCGTACGGCTCGGGCTACGGGGGCAACGCGCTGCTGGGCAAGAAATGCCTGGCGCTGCGCATTGCGTCGGCCATGGCGCGGCGCGAGGGGTGGATGGCCGAGCACATGCTCATCCTCCGCCTGATCAGCCCGGAGGGCAAGCGTTACCACATTGCGGCCGCGTTCCCCTCGGCCTGCGGCAAGACGAATCTCGCCATGATCCAGCCCACGCTGCCGGGTTGGCGTGCCGAGACGCTGGGTGACGACATCGCCTGGATGAAGATCGGGCCCGACGGGCGGCTGTACGCCATCAACCCCGAGGCCGGCTTCTTCGGCGTTGCGCCCGGCACCTCCTACGCTTCGAACCCCGTGGCGATGGACACAGTGCGCGACAATGTCATCTTCACCAACTGCGCGCTGACAGACGAGGGCGACATCTGGTGGGAAGGGATGGGCGTCCCCGCGCCCCGGCATGCCATCGACTGGAAGGGCCGGGACTGGACCCCTGACGTCAAGGAACCGGCCGCGCATCCAAACGCCCGTTTCACGGCCCCGGCTAGCCAGTGCCCGTCGATCAGCCCGGATTGGGAGAGCCCGCAGGGCGTGCCAATCGACATCTTCCTGTTCGGCGGCCGCCGGGCCGGCGTCGTGCCGCTGGTCACCGAAGCCTTCAACTGGGATCACGGGGTGTTCCTCGGCGCAACTGCGTCGTCCGAGACGACGGCCGCAAATATCGGGGCGGTGGGCAACCTGCGCCGCGATCCCTTTGCCATGCAGCCTTTCTGCGGCTACAACATGGCCGACTACTTTGGGCACTGGCTGGAAATGGGCGACCGGCTCGGCGACAAGGCGCCGCGCGTCTTCTACGTGAACTGGTTCCGCAAGTCGCCGGAGGGCAAGTGGCTGTGGCCGGGCTACGGCGAGAACGGTCGCGTGCTGAAGTGGATGTGCGACCGGATCGAAGGCAAGGTACAGGCGCGGGAGACGCCCATCGGGCTGCTGCCGTGCGACGGCGATCTCGACACCGGCAGCCTGGAAATCGCGCCTGAGAATCTGCGCGAGGTGATGCGGGTCGATGTGGCCGCCTGGCGGGCAGAGGTGCCCGACATCGAGCGGCACTTCGGCCAGTTCGGTGAACGACTGCCCGACCGCATGCGGCAGCAGGTGGCCAACCTGGCCGACCGGCTGGCGCGTGCGTGATTGAGGCGCTGACCACAAAGGCACGAAGACACAAAGCATCTCGAAGACCCTCGCGATCTCCTTGGAGCGCCTTCGTGTCTTTGTGTCTTCGGGGTTAGGTGCGAAGGATTCGCTTGGGGCGCAACTATCGGTATTACGATCTGATCATGGCGACGTTCGTCGCGGTGCTGCTCATCAGCAACATCGCGTCGTCGGCCAAGATCATCGACTGGGGTGTGTCCGTAGCGGGGTTGCCGCTTGCTTTTGATGCAGGCACACTCCTCTTCCCGGTCAGCTACATTTTTGGCGACATCCTGACGGAAGTCTACGGCTATGCGGGCAGCCGCCGCGTGATCTGGACGGGCTTCGCCCTGTCCGCTCTGATGGCCGTGACCTTCTGGGTCATCGCGCAGCTGCCGGGCGAGGCCAACTGGCAGGCGACTGCGGGCCAGCCGGCCTACAACGCGATCCTGGGTGGCGTCAGCTACGGCGGCATCGTCCTCGCCAGCCTTGCGGCCTATTTCGCCGGGGAGTTCAGCAATTCTTTCATCCTCGCAAAGCTCAAGGTGGCCACCGGTGGGCGCTATTTGTGGGTGCGCACCATCGGTTCCACCCTCGTGGGCGAGGCGATTGATAGCATCGTGTTTGTCCTGATTGCAAGCCTGTTTGGCGTCTTCCCATGGGCAGCCGCGGCGAGCATTATCGTTGCGAACTACATCTTCAAGGTCACGGTCGAGGTAGCTTTCACGCCCATTACGTACCGGGTGGTCAACTTCCTGAAACGCGCCGAGGGCGTCGACTACTATGACCGGGACACGAACTTCAACCCCTTCAGGTTAAATGCTTGAGCAGGCGGGCATGACCCAACCAGACGCCGACCGCAGTCCAGAGCCGCAGGGCGAGCTTGATTTGGGCGAGGAGCGCATTTATCCGGCCGACTATCGCGCCGGATTTGTGGCGGTCGTCGGCCGTCCGAACGTGGGCAAGTCCACGCTCATCAACGCGCTACTGGGCCAGAAGGTGAGCATCGTTTCGCCCAAGCCCCAAACGACGCGCAACCGGCTGCTGGGCATCCTGACGCGGCCCGACGCGCAGCTTGTGTTCCTCGACACGCCCGGCATCCACAACCCGCAGCACAAGCTTGGCGAGGTGCTGGTGGAAACCGCGGCCGCGACCCTGCCCGACGCGGATGCGCTGTTGTGGGTCGTCGACCTGAGCGCGCCGCCGAACGACGAGGACCGCAAGGTTGCCGCGATCATCGCAGCCAGTCAGACGCGACTGCCGCTGCTGTTGGGACTTAACAAGATTGACCGGCTCGACGAGGGCGCTCCCGCCCGGAGTGCGCGCGAAAAAACGCCCAAGTACGAGGGCGAGTACGTGGCACTGGCGCCGGGCGCCGAGCCCCTGCGGCTGTCAGCCGTCCGCGGCGATGGGCTCGAGACCCTGGCGGCTCGCCTGGCGCAGCTCATGCCCCTCAGCCCGCCGCTCTTCCCCGAGGACCAGGTGACCGACCAGCAGGTGCGTTTCATGGCCGGCGAGCTGGTGCGCGAGGCGGTGCTGCATCACCTGCGCGACGAGGTGCCGCACTCGGTGGCCGTCCTTGTCAACGAGTTCGCGGAGCGCGACAATGGGATGACCTACATTTCTGCCGTCGTGTACGTCGAGCGGCCGACGCAGAAGATGATCGTCCTCGGCAAAGATGGCGCGATGATCAAGAAGATCGGCCAGACCGCCCGCCAACAGATCGAGGAATTGCTCGAGAGCCGGGTCTTCCTCGAATTGTGGGTCAAGGTGCGGCCCAAGTGGCGCACGGACGAAGAAGAGCTGCGCCGGCTGGGATATCAGATGCCGCGGCGCTATGCGCCGAAGCAGAAGGGAGGTCAGAGGCGTCCGCATGGGCGTGCCTCGCGCCCGCAGTAGTCCAGATAGTAGCACCAGTCCCCACCCAACTCGACACGGAGGCTCAAATGGACTTCAATCGAATTATTAACGGCATGATGCGCGCCATTCGTCTGGACACCTCGTTCTACGAGGAAGTTGAGCACGACCCGAGCTACAATCGGGACGCGCTCGTCGTCGTCATCCTGGTGTCGGTAGTCGGTGCAATCGGGAACTTCCTCGGAGCGCTCTTCACGGGCCGCGGCTTCGGGGCCGCAATCGGGGGCATGATTGTCGGTCTCGTCCTGGCGGTGCTCGGCTACTTCCTATGGGTGTTCGTAGCCCACTTCATCGGCACCAAGATGTTCAAGGGTTCAGGCGATCGAGGGGAAGTGCAGCGCGCTTTCGGCTTCGCGTACTCGCCGCAGATCCTCAACATTCTGGCTTTCATCCCGTGCATCGGCGGCCTGATCGGCCTGGTTGCCTGGATTTGGTCGATCGTGACGGGCTTTGTCGCGATTCGCCAATCGCTCGACCAGGACAACACCAATGCAGCCCTGACCGTCGTCGTCTCTGCAATCGTGGTCTTCGTCATCATCACGATCCTGGGCAGCATCTTCGCGGCGATGGGCTTCGGCGTTGCCGCGCTTAGCGGTGCATTCAACGGCTAGTCTGTAATTTGAATTAGCTATACGGAGGTATACATGCTCGTCGGCGAACGGATGTCCAGCAATCCCGTCACCATTCTCGATACGGCAAGCATCGACGATGGTCTGCACCTGATGCGCGAGCGCAAAGTGCGCCGCCTGCCCGTCCTGGATGCGTCTGGCAAGATGGTTGGCATCGTGTCGGACAAGGACTTGCTCCATGCGGCGCCGTCTCCTGCAACGTCGCTGAGCGTGTATGAGCTGCACTACCTGTTGGCCAAGCTCTCGGTCAGGCAGGTCATGTCGAGCCCGGTGATCTCGGTCAGCGCGGACACGCCGGTCGAGGAGGCCGCCCGGGTGATGGCCGACAACAAGATCGGCGGCCTGCCCGTGGTGGAGGGCGACCGGCTCGTCGGCATCATCACCGAAACCGACGTCTTCAAGATTCTGGTCGAGCTGCTCGGTGCGCGCACCCCCGGCCTGCGCATCACGGTCGCCGTGACGGAAGCCAAGGGCGTGCTGGCGAAGCTGAGCCAGACCCTTGCCGAGCTTGGCGCCAACATTATCAGCGTCGTGACGTACGCGGGGCAGGATGCCTCGAAGCGCCTGATCATGCTCAAACTGAGCGGCGCCGACGCGGCGGCAGTGCGCGCCGCGCTGGCCGGCCTCCACGTGGAAGTGGTCGACTTCCGCGGGGAATAATCAGCAGGGGAGAAACCAGGTCTCTACCGCCATCCCGTCACTTCGTAACGTTGGCTGGCGCAGAAACCTGGTTTCTTGAAGAGTTGACCATGCGCCAGTATTTGGACTTAATGCAGCACATTCTGGATCACGGGGCAGACAAGACCGACCGCACCGGCACCGGCACGCGCTCTGTCTTCGGCTACCAGATGCGATTTGACCTTGCGGCGGGCTTTCCGGTGCTCACGACGAAGAAGCTGCACCTCAAGTCCATCATCTACGAGTTGCTGTGGTTCATCAACGGCGACACCAACGTGCGGTGGCTGCAGGAACGCGGGGTGACCATCTGGGACGAGTGGGCGGACGCGGACGGCGAGCTGGGGCCGGTGTACGGCAAGCAGTGGCGCTCGTGGTCGACCGCGGACGGCCGTGTGGTAGACCAGTTGGCCGGGGTGATCGAACAGATCAAGCGCACACCCGACTCGCGGCGGCTAATCGTCAGTGCCTGGAACGTCGGGGAGATCGAGCGGATGGCGCTGCCACCCTGCCACGTGCTCTTCCAGTTCTACGTGGCGAACGGCCGCCTGTCGTGCCAGTTGTACCAGCGCTCGGTCGACGTGTTCCTCGGCCTGCCGTTCAACATCGCGTCGTATGCGCTGCTGACGATGATGGTGGCGCAGGTGTGCGACTTGCTTCCGGGCGAGTTCATGCACACGAGTGGCGACGCACACCTCTACCGTAACCACTTCGACCAGGCCCGCCTCCAGCTCAGCCGTGAGCCTCGGCCGCTGCCGCAGATGCGGATAAACCCGGCTGTCAAGGACATCGGTGGGTTCGGTTACGAGGACTTCGAGCTCGTGGGGTACGACCCGTATCCGCGGATCAAGGCGGACATCGCGGTATAAGCAAAGAGACCAGGTTTCTGCCAGAAACCTGGTCTCTTTCTCTAGGTTACACGTCGAACGTGACTCGGGCCCGCCACCCTCCGGGCGTTTCCCGCACGTCTACGTCGTAGAACGTGACCGCCTTGACTGCGGTGTGCGTGGGCGTGCCGTGGTAGCCGTAAGCCACGCCTCGCACGCCGCGGCTCGAGATTTCGTAGATCTCAAACCGGGTGTACATCTCCCCGCCCACTTCCTGCCCCAGGAGCAGCCGGTTAAGCCACCCGACGATGAGCTCCTCGAACCCATCCGCCTGCGCGCTGATGGCGCGCGCCAGGCTAACCGGCCGGCTCTTGTCCACATCCTGCAACGAGTACATCGCGTCCGCGGCGTTGGCGAACAACTCGGCGGGGCCTGCACCGGCCACGTCGACCGCCCAATCTGCCGTGTGCACCAGCTCGCGCCAGCCCGTACCATCTCCGCTTAGGGCGTCCGTTGGAGGCTGCGCCAGCATTGCCTGCGCCTGCTGCGCGTCCGCGCCGATTTGCGCCACGAGCTCGCCGATGTCCGCGAACTTCTTCTCCCCGCGCAGCCGCGCCATGAAGCTCAGGCCCAGCGTCTCGCCGTACAGGTCGCCGGCGAAGTCAAGCAGGAAGGCTTCGATGGAGGGATGGCCGTTGTCGAAGCTCGGACGCACGCCGATGTTGACCACGGCGGGATAGCCCCGGTCGCCGCGCCACGCCCAGCACGCGTAAACACCGTAAGCGGGCAGCAGGCGGTCTTCCGCGATGCGCAAGTTGGCGGTGGGGAACCCTAACTGCCGGCCGCGCTTCGCGCCCTCCACCACTTCGCCCCAGAGCCGGTAGGGCCGGCCCAGCAGTTCGGCCGCGGCCTCGACCGCGCCGTCCTCGCTCAGCAGGGTGCGCACGCGGCTGGAGCGGACCGGCTCACCCCGCCAGTCGTAGGGCGGGACCACGCGCAGCGCGAACCCCAGCTCGCGGCCTAGCTCCGCCAGGCGCTCCGTGTTCCCCTCGCGGCCCGCGGCCGAGCGCAAAATCCGGGCCGACCCATAGCTCGGCCAGCGGCAGGTGGGCCAACAGGTCGACCACGAAGTCTGGTGCGGAGGTCGCGGCGGTTCGCCGCGTGAACGGCAGGACGACGACGAAATCGAGCCCGAGCGCCGCGAGGAGGTCGGCGCGCTCTTCGTTGGTCGTCAGGCGCGGCACCTTGACTTCGGGGCGCAGCACGGCCACCGGGTGCGGCTCGAAGGTCAGGAGGCCGGCCAGCCCGCCGTGCGCATGGGCAGCGGCCGAAAGACCGCAGATGAGCATCTGGTGACCGCGGTGCACGCCGTCAAAGTTGCCGATGGTCAGGTAGACCGGGCCGGCGATGGGTGATGACGGAAACGAGTCGAAAACATCCATAGCTGTGGCTCACGCTGCGCAAAGACAAACCGTCGGGCGCTACTCTCCGGCGAACACTTTCTCGGGCCACCACTCTTCCCGCTCGGCGTCTGGGCGGAGGATGGCGACAACCGCGCCGTCGTGGCTAAGCGCGTAGCCGTCCCGCGTCAGGCTGGCCGGGTGGCCGGCGATCGGTTGGCCGTTGCGTAGTCGCTTCACGTCATCCTCGGACACGGGCACGGGCGTGAGTTGAGACAGCGCGGCATTCATCGGGTGCAGGTGCGGGGCCAGTTCGCCGGCGCGGTAAGCGTCCGCGACACTCTCCGGGCTCGAGCGCGTCGCCGACCAGGAAGCGGCCGCTCCGCGTGCGCCGCAAGCCCGACAGGGCCGCGCCGCATCCCAGCGCCTGGCCGAGGTCGTGTGCAAGGCTGCGGATGTAGGTGCCCGGCTCGCACGTGACGTCGATTGTCAGGCACGGCTCCGTCCAGTCGACAGCTGGATGCTGTGAATATGAACCGGCCGGGCCGAGGGCCGGACATCTTCGCCGCGCCGCACCCGCCGGTGCAGTGGCACCCCATCCTGCTTGATCGCAGAATAGGCGGGCGGCGCCTGCATGATGTCGCCGACGAAGCGGCCCAGCGCCACCCAGATCGCACCCCGGTCGATGTCAGGGCTAAGCGGTCGTGTTTCGACGACTTCGCCCTCCATGTCGTAAGTGTCTGTGATGGCGCCGAGCTGAACGGCAGCCCGGTAGGTCTTGTCCGAGGCCATCAGGTACTCGCTGACGCGGGTTGCCTGGCCCACGCAGACGAGCAGCACCCCGGTAGCGAGAGGATCGAGGGTGCCGGCATGGCCGACCCGTTTCACCTTGAGCACCCGGCGAATCCAGGCCACCACGTCATGCGACGTCCAGCCTTGCGGCTTGTCAATGTTCAGAATGCCGTCCACAGTATTTCCCATCGATGAGAGCCTCGGAGAACACAAAGACACCAAGCCACCAAGACGCTGAGGTCTTAGGATGCCCTTGTGTCTTTGAGTCTTTGTGTTGGCTCGGTCTTCTTCAGGCTCGCAGCCTGCACAAGCGGCAGGACGCGGGCCTCGGCATCGGCAAGCGGGCCCGGCAGGTTGCAGCCCGCGGCTTGCGGATGGCCGCCGCCGCCCAGGCTGAGTGCAACCGCGGCCACGTCGTACCCGGGCCTCGACCGGAAGTCCACTTCGATCATGCCGGTCGCCAGTTCGTTGAACACGACGGCCACAGCCGGCTTCCGCCGCTGTTGATCAGCTGGCTCACCAGCCCGCCGTCGTCGTCGCCGTCAATACCCGCCGACTCACGCATCTCACGCGTGACCTCAGCCCACAGCACCCGGCCGTCGAGCCGAGCGCTCGAAAACGCCATCGCCCCACAGCCGCATGAACTTGAGCGGCCGGGTCGCCAGCGTCCGCTGCGCGATGTCGGCCAGGTTCGCGCCCGCCTCCATCAGCCGCACCGCGCAGGCCATCTCTGCGGCCGTCACGTTGCTGGTCCGGAAGCCCGAGCGTGTCGGTGACGAGGCCCACGAGCAGCGGAACGGCGGCAGACGCCGGCAGCGGCACGCCGAGGGCGTCGGCCAGCGCCACAACCAACTGCGAGGTCGAGGCGCACTTCCGGCGCGACGTAGTTGAGGTCGCCGAAGTGCAGATTGGTGATGTGGTGGTCGATGACCAGCAGCGGGCGCGGGCGCGAACGCCAGGCCGGCGAAGATCTTGCCGAGCCGCGCCGGGTCGCTGGCGTCCAGCGAGATGACGAGGTCGGGATGCAAATCCGGCGGCAGCTGGTTGACGATGCGGCCGTCCGCCGGTCTCGCGCCCGGCAGGAAAAGCAGCGATCTCGGGCGCGGGGTCCTGGCAGGCCAGCGTGACGCGGCCGGGCCGCCCGGCCAGCTCGGGCAGGGCATCGCAGCAGGTGCCCCAGCCCGAGGAGCGAGCCGATGGCGTCGCCGTCAGGGTTGAAGTGGCAGAACGCCACGATGTTCCTGGCCGCCGAGGATGTGCGGCTGCCAGGTCACTCAGCGCTGCGCTGTTCGGCGTCGGCATGATTCTCCTGCTCGCGCGCGTCCTGCTCGGTTTCGTTCTGCGGCTCGGGGCGCATCGCCGTCGCCCGCACCGTCTGCGGTGCGGTCGGCGTCGCTGCTCGCTGCGATCTGGTCCAGGATCTCGTCGATACGCTGTGCGCGCTTCTCAGTCTCGTCGACGACGAAGTGCAACTCGGGCACGACGCGCAGGTGCAGGTTCTCGAGCAGCGAGCGGCGCAGGAACGTGGTCGAGTGCTGCAGTGCGCTCAACACGTGGCGCGATTGCGCGGGCGGGCAACGCGTGCTGGATGTACACGCCGCGCATTGCCCAGGTCGGGCGACACCTGAACGTCGGTGACTGTGACCATCGCGTCGTCGAGACGCGGGTCGGTCAGTTCACTGGCGATCAGGAGGCCCAGTTCCTCAGTCAATACCTCGGCAATACGTTCTTGCCGGCGAGAGGTCATTACAGTACCCGTTCCTTCTTGTAGGTCTCCAGGATGTCGCCGACTTCGAAGTCGTGGAAGTTGTGCAGGTTGATGCCGCACTCGAACCCCGTCTTGACTTCGGTCGCGTCTTCCTGGAACCGCTTCAGTGCGCGCGATCTTGTCTTCGGCCACCACCTCGCCGCCGCGCTTGACGCGCACGGACGAGTTGCGGGTGATTTCGCCGTCGAGCACCATGCAGCCCGCGATCTTGCCGACCTTCGAGACCTTGAAGACCGCCCGGATTTCCGCATGGCCGGTCACGACTTCCTTGTAGACCGGTTCGAGCAGGCCCGTGAGCGCCTTCTGCACATCCTCGATGATGTTGTAGATGATGTTGTAGATGCGGATGTCGACGCCCTCGGCCTCGGCCAGGCGCTGCGCGCCCGCTGTCTGCCACGACCGAGAAGCCGACGATGATGGCGTGCGACGCGATGGCCAGCATGACGTCCGACTCGGTGATATTGCCCGTGCCCTGGTGCAGGATCTTGACCTTCAGCTTGTCGGTGCTCAGCTTCTCGAGCGAGTTCACGATCGGCTCGATCGAGCCCTGCACGTCGGCCTTCAGGATCAGGTTGAGTTCCTTCGACCTTGCCGGCCTCGGCCTCGGCGAAGATGCTTTCCAGCGTGCGCACGGGCGCGGGTCCTGCGGCCGCCTTCTTGGACAGCTGCCGCTCTGAAGCCATGGAGCGGGCGGTGCGGTCGTCGGCGACGACCTTGAACGTCTCGCCCGCCACCGGCACGTCGGAGAAGCCCAGGATCTGGACCGGCGTCGCCGGCGGCGCCTCGGTGATCGGCTCGCCCTTGTCATCATACATGGCGCGAATCTTCGGCGTAGGTTTCCCCGCTCACGATGCTGTCGCTCACGCTGCAGCGTGCCGTTCTGGACCAGCAGGGTGGCCATGGGGCCGCGCTGCTTGTCCAGCCGGCTCTCGATCACCGTGCCCAGGCATTCGCCCTTTGGGTTCGCCGTCTGCGGGTCCACGTCGGCCAGCAGCAGGATGCTCTCGAGCAGGTCGTCGATGCCGCGGCGCATCTTCGCCGAAACCGGCACGCACATCACGTCGCCGCCGTACTCCTCGATGAGCACGCCGTTGTCCGCCAGTTCCTGCTTGACGCGGTCGGGGTTCGAGCTTGCGCCTTGTCGATCTTGTTCATCGCGACGATGATCGGCACCTGGGCCGCCTTCACGTGCGCGATGGCTTCTTTCGTCTGCGGCATGACGCCGTCATCGGCCGCCACCACCACGATCGCGATGTCCGTCACCTGCGCGCCGCGGGCGCGCATGGCGGTGAAAGCCTCGTGACCCGGCGTGTCCAGGAACGTGATCTTGCGACCGTTGATCTCGACCTGGTACGCGCCGATGTGCTGGGTGATGCCGCCGGCCTCGCCTTCGACGACGCGGGTCTCGCGGATGGCGTCGAGCAGGGTCGTCTTGCCATGATCGACATGGCCGAGCACGACGACGACGGGCGGGCGGAGGACCATGTCCTCCGCCTCTTCTTGCGCCATGATCTCGCTGGCGCAGGGTCTGCGGCGCGTCCTCCGGCTCGGCCGATACTTCAGGTTCCGCCGCGCTTCTCAGGATGGACCGCGATGCCCAGTTCCTCGCCGATGAGCGCGGCCGTGTCGAAATCGATCGACTCGGTGATCGGCACCATCATGCCGTAGTTCATCGAGCGTCTTGATGATTTCGATCGGGCTCTTGCGCATCTTGTCGGCCAGGTCGCGGACGGTGATCATGTCCGGAATGATGATTTCCGTGACCGCGGCCGCCGCGGCCGCACGCGCGAGACCTGGGTCAACGGCGGCGGTGCGAGCGTCTCGCCCGCGGGCAACTGCGAACCGCGGCCCCGCTGGCCGCCCTGCGGTCGCTTTTGGCCGCCCGGCCGCCCGGCTTGTGACGAGCCGCCGCCGGGCCGCCGCTGCTGGTCGGGCGCCTTGCGCGGTGGACCACCGCGGTCAGGTGCACCCGTGGGCGGTGTGCCGAAGCCCCCGCCACCCTGATTGCCGCCGAAACCGCCACCGGGCCGGCCCTGCGCTGGACCGCGGCCGGGGCCACCCTGTCCGCCATAGCCGCTCGGGCCACCGAAGCCCCCCGGGGCGTGGACCGCCGGGGCGTTGGCCGCCCACCGGTCGGGGACCACTGGGCGCGGGCCGCCCGCGCGGCACGACCGTGTCCTCGGACGTCGGGTCGAAAACGCGCTGGTTGAAGGGTTCGTCGGGGTTTGCGGGCTGGCCGTCTGGCCGGACACCCGGCCCACCTGGCCGTGCTCCCGGTGCACCGGGCCCGGGGCCGCCGGGACGCGACGGCCCTGGTGCGCCCGCGCCGCCCGGCTTGGACGGGCTAGCAGGCTTGGCAGACGCCGGCGTCTTAGGCTGGCGCGCCGCATCATTGCGGGCCGCGTCGTTGCGCGCACCGTCACGCTGCGCACCGTCACCCTGCATCGCGTCGCTGCGGGGTGCGTTATTAGCGGGCCTGGCCGGCTGACCGAGGGTTGGGTCGTGTCCCGCCCTGCTGCGCACCCTGCCCACCGGGATTCCCGGGCCGTGCGGGTGTGTTGGGCTCGTTTTTTTCGTCTTGTGCCCGCTTGGGCTGATCATTCTTCGGGTCGTTTGCCATTAATCCATCCTCCTGTTGCCGGTAGGCCCGCCTCTCAGGAAGCGGGCCGCGAACGGCCAACCTGGTACGCGCCAGGGTGCTGCACCGCGTGAGTTGCACGAGCCGGCCGGTTCATATATAAGGTCAAACGACGGGGAAGGACAGGGGGTGTCAGAGGGAGCGGCTTAGAGGTCAACGTACCATAAGCCCTTCCTCGTGACGCCTCAGTCCTGCGCCCATCGGTTGTGTTGTGAGTTACGACCCACAACCTGCGGGGTGGCGCCCGCAACTAGCGGTCGCGTGGCCGCTACCATCACTTGCTCCTGTTACAGAGGTGGCGTGGATCCGCATGGAACAATCGCCCTCGACGGATCCACCCGATGCATTCGACTATTCCTCTGGCAGCGTCTCGGCGTACGCCTTCAACCCCGCCAGGTCTTCCTGCGTTATCGTCGTCTTCAGCGCCGCATTCAGCTTGTGAACAGCGCCGGGCCCTGCCAGCAGGGTCGCGCCTTGCACAGGTACGCCCCGCGGCCGGCCACCTTGCCCGTCGGGTCCACCCGAACGGCGCCGTCGGGCGTGCGCACGATACGCACCAGCTCGCGCTTGCCCCGCTCCGAGCGGCAGACCACACAGGTCCGCTGCGGCACGTGCTTCGGCCGCGGCCCCTTGGGCTTCGACCCCCCGGATGGCGCTTGCTTCGCCCCGGCTGCCTGTGCGGGCGTCATCGCGGCCTAGTATTCCCCAAGATCGCCCCAGCCGCCGCGGCCCGGCTTGCGCTTGCGCCGCGCGACGACCTGGCCCAGGTCCTCGTCGAACACCAGCTCGCGCTTCTTCGTGTCCTTCTTGGCCTTCTTGGCGGGCGCCTTCTTGGCACCGGCGGGCTGGGCCTCGCCGTCTTCTTCGTCGTACTCGACTTCCTCGGCCGGGAACGCTTCGGGGACGAGGAGACCTTGCCGTGCCTCGACCATCGTCTGCGGCTCGACTGCGACACCCGCAACCTCAGTCGACGGTGCGGCGGGCTTCGACGGTCTCGGGCGCGGCCTCCGCCTCGATCGTCTCGGCGGGCGCAGGCGCCGCGGCCTCGACAGCCTCGGGTGCGACCTCTGCCTCGACCGGTTCGAGCTGCGGGGCTTCGCCCTCGGGGGCTTCCTGCTCCACCTGCGGCAGCTCGAGGCGGTTCTGATCTGCATGGGCCAGCAGGCGTGCCGCCGTCTCGAGCGTCGCCTGCGACTTGTCTCGCTCGCGGAGCAGCCACTCGGCCCGGCTCAGCAGGTCGTCGCTCGGCGGCAGCGCCGCGGCCTTGTCCTGCAGGCTTCGGGCGCGGATCATCTGCATCTGCTGGCGCTTGATCTCGGCCAGGCCCTCGGTGGCAGCCTCGGTCTCGCTCTTGATGTCGATGCGCCAGCCCGTCAGCTTGGCCGCCAAGCGGGCGTTCTGGCCTTCCTTGCCGATGGCCAGCGACAGCGAGCGGTCGGGAACCACCACGATCGCCGTGCGCAGGTCGCCTTCCTCGATCAGGATCGTGTCGGTCGGCTTGGCCGGGCTCAGCGCATTGCTGATGAAGTTGCGCACATCGGCCGACCACTCGACCACGTCGATCTTCTCGCCGTTCAGCTCGTCGACGATGTTCTGGATGCGCGTGCCGCGCAAGCCGACGCACGACCCGACCGGGTCGACGCCGGGCTGGCTTGCAGAAACGGCCACCTTCGAGCGCTGGCCCGGCTCGCGCGCAATGCTCTTGATCTCGACCGTGCCGTTATAGATCTCGGGGATTTCCCGCTCGAGCAGGCGGCGGAGCATATTGCGGTGCGTGCGCGAAAGCCGGATTTGCGGCCCGCGCGTGCCCTTGTTGATCTCCGCCAGCAGCGTGCGCACGTTCATCCCGACGCGGTAGCGGTCGTTCGGCAGCTGGTCTTCGGCCGCAATGATCCCCTCGGCCTTCTTGCTGAGGGTGACGGTCACCGCATTGGAGCGGTAGTCAATCGACTGCACCTGGCCGGTGATCAGCTCGCCTTCCCGCTGCTTGTAGAAGTCATACAGCTGGTCACGTTCGGCCTCGTGAATGCGCTGCAGGATGACCTGCTTCGCGGTCTGCGCGGCGATGCGGCCGAAATCGGCCGGCTGCGCGTTGGTCAAGGATCGTGCCGCCCACCTCGGCATTTTTGTCGATCTTGCGTGCCTCGGCGAGGGTGATCTCCGTCGCCGGGTCTTCAACCGTCTCGACGACCGTCTTCTCGCACGTGACCTGCAGATCGCCGGATGTCGGGTCAATCGACGCCTGCACGTTCGCTGTCGCGCTGGCGTAGTTTTTCCGGTAGGCGTGGACCAATGCTTCTTCGATGGCTCCCAGGATCACATCGCGCGGCAGCTCCTTTTCCGCGCAAATCTGGTTAACAGCCATGATCAGCTCTTTGCTCATTTCCTTCGTTTACTCCTATGGACGCCCTGCACCCGGGACGAGAACTACCCGTCGAGTGCGGCGCATCCCTGCCTCCCGGCCCTACAGCCGGCCCTGTTTGTTACGGCCCCTGACAACAAAGAAAGCCGGGGGGTTCCCGACTTTCCGCAGAAGAGTGGCTGAAGCTAATGTCAGAAGAATACCACAGGGTTGCCAATGGGTCAAGTTCTGTCACCGGGCGTAACGCACCCCCCCCGGTGCGGCGCGGAGCAGCAGTCTCCGTGCCGCCTACCGTAGGGCCGCGTAGTGCTTATCCCAGATGGCGGCCCCCGCGGGACCCTGGGCGAAGTCAAGAAATGCCTGCAATCCGGGGGATGCCGGCTCCCGAGCGGCCAGGTAGAGGGTGCGGGTGAGGTGATAGCCGCCGCTGCCGATCGCCTCTTTCGAGGGCAACAGGCCCTCGACCGGGACAACTCGCACCCGGCTGTCCGCAGCATCGGCCGAGAGATAGCCGACCGCCAGCCGGTGGCTCGCAACGTAATCGGCGACGGCCCGAGTTGTCGGCATGACCAGGGCGTTGAGCGTCACCCGCCGGTCGCCCATGATACGGCTTTCGAAGGCTGCCCGGGTGCCCGACCCTTCTTCGCGACTGACGATCACGGGTTCACCTTGCTCGCCACCCAACCCACTCCAGTCGAGCACCTCGCCGCCGAACAGCGAGCGCAGTTGCAGCGCCGTCACGTTCGTGATCGGGTTACGCGGGTGCACGACGATCGCGATTCCGTCTCGGGCCACCGGCACGAGGCGGTAGCCCGGGGGCGCTGCCTTGCTCGCATCCCACCATGACAGCGCGGCGACCTCGGCCCGACCGGCGCGCAGGTCCTCCCAGCCGTTGCCGGTATCGCCGCCCTGCACCTCGAGCAGCACGTTTGGGTTCTGAGCCTGGAACGCCGCAGCGATCTCACGCAGCGCGGGCGCCATACTCGTCGAGCCAGCGATCCGCAGCCGGGTGGGGGCAGGGGTGGGGGCCGGGCCGGCCGAGCACGCAGCTGTCAGAAAGAGGACGAAGAGCAGGAGGAGCGCCTGTAACACGGCCGTTTGGAACACGGAGGCGCGAAGGTTAGCGAAGTGCAGGAAGCACGAAGGACGCGAAGTCGTACGCACTTTCTGAGCTTCGCTTGTCCTCGCACCTTCGGGTTCCACAAGCTCAGGCACGGCGACCTACCCCATCACGCTCGCCACAATCACGATCACGCCGACCACTGCGCAGTAGATCGCGAACGGGTAGAGTTTGCCGCGCCGCAGGTAGGCGAGGAGAAAGCGGATACATAGATAGCCGACGATGGCGGCCGTTAGGGTGCCCAGCACGATCGCCGACGGTGGACGATGTAGCCGTTTCCGTTCCCTTGAAGACGTCGAACAACTGCAGGACGCCGGCGCCCAAGATCGCGGGCGTGGCCAGCAGGAAGCTGTAGCGGGCCGACGATTCGCGCGTCAAGCCCCGGGCGAGCCCAGCAGAAATCGTCGCGCCCGAGCGGCTCAGGCCGGGCGCAATCGCCGCAGCCTGGGCGAAGCCGATCGACGATCGAGTCCGGAATGTTGATCCGGTTCAGAGGCCGCTCGCGCCGGCCGTAACGCTCGCTCAGCGCGAGGATGGCGGCCGTGACCAGCATGAACGCGCCCACGGCCGTCGGGGTGTCGAACAGCGACTCGACAAAGTCCTTCAACAGGAACCCGACGACCACGGCAGGGATGGTGCCGACGATGATGGCCCAGGCCAGCCGGGCATTCGGGTCGGCAAGGCGCCCGCCCGCAGCACTGTTCCAGCGTCCGCGGGTGAAGAGGCTGCCGAAGAAGCCGCGGATGATGTCGATCCAATCGCGCCAAAAATACACGAGGACCGCGGCCAGCGTGCCCCAATGCAACATGGTGTCGAAGAGCAGGCCGGGATTGGACCAGCCCAGCGCCCACGGCACGAGCACAAGATGTCCGGATGAGCTGACGGGGATAAACTCGGTGAGCCCTTGGACGATGCCAAGGACGATGGCCTGAATGATGTTCATGTTCCCTCTGTGTGCCGCTTGATGGGTGCTGCTTGGCTTGGCCGGCTTTCGTCGTGCGGCGCTTACCGCTTGGCGCGCTGCTGCTTGCGGGCTTCGTGCTGCGCATGACGCACAGCCTGGTTCGACAGCTGGTAGCGTGCCAGAAATTGCGTCCGAAATTCGGCAAATGTATCGAGCAGAATGGCCGACCGGATCTGGTCCATCAGGCGCATCATGAAGCGGATATTGTGGATGGTGGCCAGGTGCAGGCCCAGGATTTCCTCGGCCTTGAACAGGTGGCGCAGGTAGGCCCGGCTGAAGTTCTGGCAAGTGTAGCAATCGCAGTCGACCTGGATGGGCAGCGGGTCGGCCGCGTACTTCGAGTTGTGCAGGTTAAGCCGGCCGTCGGGTGTGAGCAGTCCCCCGTTACGGGCAGTGCGGGTGGGAAGCACGCAGTCGAAGATGTCGATGCCACGCGCGACGCCCTCGACAATGTCCTCCGGCGCGCCCACACCCATCAGGTAACGCGGCTTGTCTGCGGGCAGCTCGGGCACGGTCAGGTCGAGCGTCGCATACATCTGCTCTTTCGTCTCGCCCACGCTGAGCCCGCCGATCGCATACCCCGGGAAGTTCAGCCCGGCCAGTGTCCGCGCACTCTCGACACGGAGGTCTGGGAAGACGCCCCCCTGCGCGATCCCGAACAGGGCCTGGTCCTGGCGTTTCTGCGCCGCCTTGCACCGGGCCGCCCAGGCATGCGTGCGCGCCAGCGCCTCCTCGTTGTACTTCCGGTTGAGCGGCTCGGGACACTCGTCGAGGCACATGATGATGTCCGCGCCGATGTTCTCCTCGCTCTGAATCACGCTTTCGGGGGTGAAGCGGTGCTGGCTGCCGTCGATATGCGAGCGAAAGGTGACGCCGTCCGGATCGACCTTGCGCATCTGTGCGAGGCTGAAGACCTGGAACCCGCCCGAATCGGTGAGCATCGGCCGTTCCCACCCCATCCATGCGTGCAGGCCGCCGAAATCGCGCACCCGTTCGGTGCCCGGCCGCAGGTACAGATGGTAGGTGTTTGACAGGACGAGGGTCGCGCCCAGCTCGCGGAGGTCACGCGGGGTGAGCGTCTTGACGGTGGCCAGCGTTCCAACCGGGGCAAATACCGGGGTGAGCAACGTGCCGTGGGGCGTCGTCGAACGCGCCGGCCCGGGCCCCACTCGCGGGCGCCCGATGTTCAAGAGTGTATTCAAACATAGCCGGCCAAGGTTAACATCAGCGCCAAGCCTTGTCAAAAGCGGGCCACGTGCTATAATTCACGCGTCCGTCGTTACCACCTCTCCCTGCACCTGCAGGCATCCACAGGAGGCAGCCCATGCCCTTCGGCGAAATCTTCACCGGCGCGTTCCAGCGCATCTGGAGACACAAGAACCTCTGGCTGCTGGCCATGATTGGCCTGGCCCTCAGCGGGATTGGCGCGCTGGTGTCGGCGCTGCTGACCGCACGCTGGCTCAACGGTTATATGGGCTTGATGGCCGGCATGTTTCGCAATCCCGGCGCCATGCCCGGGCGCGCCTTCGGGGACATGATGAACTCGATGGCGCCCCTCTGGACCGTCAGCATCTGCGCCGGCCTGCTAGGTCTCATCGGCTACGTCGTGAACCTGGTGGCCCGCGGCGGGATCATCAGGCGAGGCTGCGCACGCCTGGCGGGGTGAAGCGACCGACACGGGCCGGGGCTTGCGGACCGGCGCGCAGCGGGCCGTCTACGTCTTCCTGCTCGACTTGATGTGGGTGCTGCCCGCGCTCCTGCTTGGGATTGCCGGCTTCGTCGCCTTTTTCGGCGTGACGGCAGCGACCATTTCGGCCTCGCAGCAGCGGTCGCGGAGACGGCATCATCCCTGTCGTTTGGCTTGCGTTCGCCTGCTGCGGCGGCTGCCTCGCCCTGCTGTATTACCTCGTCTTCAGCATCTTCTCGCCGCTGATGTACCAGTCGGCCGTGGCCGGACGCCGCGACATCGGCGGCGCGGTGAGCGAGGGCTGGCGCCTGGCACAGCGCAACCTGGGCGGCATGATCATCTTCTGGCTGCTGCTGCTCCTCGTGGGCTTCGTGCTCGGCGCGCTGGTGCAGGCCGTGAACGCGCTCTTCTCGCTGCCACTCATGACGAGTTGGATTTCGGGCATGACCGGCATGATGCAAGGCTACGGCGGTGGCTTCGTCCCCATGATGCGCACCAGCGGCCCGCTCCTGGTCATTGCGGGCCTGGTGTCGGCCGTGCTGGCGTTTCTGATCAACACCTTCACACAAACGCTGAACCTTACTGTGTACAGTGGGGCCTACCAGCATCTGACCGGTTTGGGCCTGGCCGCGCCGGCCGAGCCCTCGCCTGCGCCGTACGTACCCGCTGCAGATGTGCTCGCAGCGCCCGCTGCAGACGTGCTCGACCCGCCCGCTGCAGAGGCGGCGGACGCGCCGGCCGAACTCATCGTGCCGCCCGCGGGCGAGCCGGAAGAGGCCCCTCCGCCGACCCTGTAGGGCGGCAGTGCTGACAAAAAAGGGCGCCAGACCCACCGGTCCGGCGCCCTCCTATTGTGCCGCGCTCCTTGCAGTCAGTCTGCCTTCGAGGCTGACGACGATTCCGACGAGCTGCCGCTCGTGGGCGCAGAGGTGCTCTCGGTCTTTTTGTCGCCGGCCGGCGCAGTTGTGCCCTCTTCCTTCTTCGGGGCAGGGACGCCGGTCGAAGACTTCCCCTTGTTATCGGTGACGTAGAAACCAGAACCCTTGAAGATGACGCCCACGGGCTGGATGACGCGGTGAACGTGACCGCTACACTCTGGGCATTCCCGCAATGATGCATCGCTGTACGACTGCAGGCGCTCGAATCGCACGCCGCAGTCCTCACATTCATAGACATAAGTGGGCATCGTAACCAACCCCCCGGAACAACCTATCGCAGAACATTCAAACCTCCGAAGACTTGGCGCCTCGGAGGTCGCCATTATTATACCGCAGCCCGCGCAGCCTGACAAATGTAAAGCGGCGTTGGGGTGCGGGCGGCCCGAGGCGAGCCGCCTGCGCCGCTTCATTCCCGGACCGTGAGGACACCCAGTTCCACGGCGTCGCCGCCTGCCGCAGTTGCCAGCCGGGGCAGGCCGGGAGCAGCCGGATCATAGACCGCGGCGATGAGCCGGTACGCCCCCGGCGCAAGATCGTCCGGCAGTTGCAGCGCATGGCTGCTCCAGCCGGGTTCTCTGCGCAACGCGCCGTCCGACTGCACCACGAGCGCGCCTGCCGAGTCGAGCAGTTGGACGGTCACCTTGGCACCCGCCGGTACGCGGTCGAGCGTTCCCGACCACAGCAGGTGGACGCCCAGCAAGCTGCCGGCCTGCGGGCTTTCAGGCTGCCAGCCGGCGGCGTCCAGCCGCAGGCCCGCGTCGAATTGGGCGGCCAATGGTTGCCGGTTGGCCGGAATGGCTTCTACCACCGCCACCCGCCACCCGCCCGCGGATGCGGTTGTAAGCAGCGGATACCGCGAGGCGAGCGCGGTGCTGGCGATCCCCCCACTGTCCCAACCGCTGTCTCCGCTCAGTGGGACGGCGACGCGCTGTACGCCACGCTCGGCCAGTTCGGCGACCACTCGCATGGCTCCGGCCTCGTCCTTCGGCCCCGGCGGCACAACCCAGCGCTCGGCCTGCGCGGGATAGTAGTACCACAACGTCGGGTCGGGGCCGTTGCCCACCACCCAGGCCGCACCGGCTGGAAAGCCCCGGGTAACGCGGGTGAGCTCAGCCGCCAGGCCGCGCCATCCACCGGCCTTGCTGCCCGTGGTGTCAAAGTAGTACGAACGCAGGGAGGCGAGTCCGACGGCCATGACCAACACAAGGGCGAGCGCGGCCGCCCATCGCCGCACCCTGTCGCGACTGCTATCCGTGCGGCCATTCGCTGCGGCCCCATCGATGGCGGCGCCCAGGAGGATGTACATGCCCGGCACGGCCGCGATCAGGTAACGTTCGTTGAAGATCGGCCGGCTCTGGCTGCTAACCCACGTCGCCAGCAGGGGGACCAATGTGGTCAGTGCGATGAGTCCCAGCGCGGGCCGGCGAAAGGGGCGGGCCAGCACCAGCAGCGCAAGCAGTGCGAGGCCCGCCGCAACGGCCAGATTCTGTGCGAGCACGGGCGCGGTCTCGCCGGCCAGGAACATCCGGCTGGTGCGCAGCAGCGCGGCCAGGGCGGCCGGCGAGTCGCCGTTGCCCCGGTAGCTGCGGAGCGTGTCGCCTGCCACGGCCAGCCAGGGCAGCGTAGAGCAGCACGAGCCCAGCCTGCATTGCCAGCCAGCCGAGCAGCAGCGAGCGGCTGCGGGTGCGCAGGATCCGCCACCCAACCCACACGTTCTGCGCAAGGATGACGAAGGCGCTGAAGTAGTGCGTGTGCAGTGCGGCGAGACTCACGAGCACGTAGGCCGCCCCGGTGTACCACACGCGGGCGGCGCCGCGAAGCGGAGGGTCAGCAGCGTCCCGGCGAGGGTCAGCGCCAGGCTGATCGAGTACATGCGCGCGTCCTGGCTGTGCCAGACTGCATAGGGGCTCAGGGCCAGCAGGCCGGCCGCGACTGCCGCAGCGGCACGCGTCAGCCCTGCGGCCCGCGGCAAGCCGGTAGATCAGCGCGACGGCCAGCGTCGCCAAACCACACGCTGACGAAGCGAAGCGCAAATTCGGTGTGGCCCGCTGCCTGCAGCCAGGCATGCTGCAGGAGGTAACTGCGACGGGATGCGGCTCGCGGAGCGCGAGCGTCTGCCGGACGATCTCCGCGGGCGGCTGCAGGCTGAAGAAATAGCCGAAGGTTTCGTCGCCGCGCAGCTCGTGCTCGCCCAGCCGGAACACCCGCAGCCCGAACCCGACCAGGACGATGAGCAGGGGCACAAGCTGCGCCGTCCCGCGGCGGAGACGCGGAGGACCGGTCATCGGGTTGCCCGGCGCCCCGCTCGGCCGGCCCAGGCCAGCAGCACGGCGGCGGCGAGCAAGGTGACGCCCGACACAATCAGGCCGAGGGCGACGACGAGGGGCCGGTAGGTGAGGGTGACGGTATGTGCGCCGGCCGGCACCGCGACCGCCCGCAGGACCGAGTTTGCGGTCAGGAGGGGCGCGGCCGCACCGTCGACCGCGGCCTGCCAACCGGGATAGGCGATCTCGCTCAACACGAGGATGCACGGCGCGTCGGTCGAGACGTCCACCCGGAGGGCCTCGGGCGAGGACTGAGCCAACTGCGCGGCGCCCGTGCAGCCCTCCTGCGGGCTCGGCGCGGGGCTGGCGTCCAGCACCACCTGCTTGTCCGGATCAAAGCCGGCCTCGAGCACCCGCTGCATCTGGCGCTCGCCGTCCGGCTCGACCAGCGCATCGCCGGCAAACCAGACCCTCGGGTTCGCGGCGGCCAGCCGGTAGGCGTAGATCTTCTGATCCTTCTCGACCGGCTTCTCGGCGGGCTGCTCGGCGATGCGCTCGGCCGGCAGTTCCAGCTCCTTGCGCCAGGTGGTAACGTACTTCACCCCGAGCAGGCGCCAAACGAGCGCCCTGGGCCCGCTCTCGAGCAGCCGGTCGTACCGGGCGAGGCGCAGCGGGCTGGCGCCGTTGGTGTCCTCCAGGCGATAGCCGTAGCCGTAGTTCCCGGGGAGGACGTCCTCGTCGAACGTGCGGTAGGCGGAATCCTCGGCGGCGATGGCATCGTGATGGGCGTGGGCGGCCAGACCTGCGGGGTCGACGCATTACCCGCGTGCTGCCCGCCGTCGAGCGCAAACAGGTCGAGCACGATCAGCCCGATGAGCCAGGCCGGCTGGCGGCTGCGGAGCGCCAGCGGCGCTAGCGCCAGCACCAGTGCGAGGAACAGCCCCGAGGCGGCAAAGCCCCACAGCGCGTCGCGTCCGGCCAGGTAGCCGACGAAGCACACGGCGGCGAAGAGCGCAGCGACGATGGCCGCCACCCAGTAGCCCCGGTATACGCCCCGGCGTTCGGCGGCCTCCAGCCGCGCCACCTGCGGCGTGTCCTGCCGTCTTTGGAGCACCGCGGCGCCCAGCCCCGCCAGCAGCGCCAGCCCGAACACGATCCAGACCGCTATCCGCTCTTGCTGCCTGAAGAGCCGCCATCCCGGCGCTACCAGGTAGGCGGCCTGGTACAACGGGGTGAGTGAGCCGAACGAGAGCAGGACGCCGACGAGCGTCAGGCCGTGAGATACCCGGCCAGCGCCCGCTCTTTCACGGTTACGAGCGCCGAAGGCCGGAGCGCAACCCTGACGATGGCGTAAATGGCAAGCCCGAGCGGCACCGCGCCGACGTACAGTGCGGCAACGGTGCGCCCACTTGGGGCAGCACGAGCTGGAGCAAGTCGTAAGGCGTCAGGCCGCCGCCCGTGGCGTCGATGCCGAGCCCGGCCCGAGTCGAGAGGCGCATGTACTCGAGGCTGGGCAGCAGCTGCGCCGCGGCCAGCCCGGCGGCAACCAGTGTGAAGACCGCAAGGATGCCCGCGAGGGCGCCCAGCCTGCGCTTCGCTTGCTCTCTGTCCCCGGTGAAGTAGCGAAACAAGGCGAAGGCAATGCTGCCGTAGAAGACGAACATGGCCGACTGCGGGTGCCCGGCCAACAGTGCGATGCCCATGAACAAGCCCGCGCCCGCGGCCCAGCCCAGCGCCGTCCGCGTGTGCCCGACCGCAAGATCGCTCGACCGCATGGTCCAGCGCCAGCACGACGAACGGCAGCCAGGTCACCGTTTCGAGGATGGCGAGCTGGAGGACCGGGTAGCCGGTCAGGTACGCGCCGAAGGTGAAAGCGAGGCTGGCCACCCATGCGCCTAACCGGCTGCCCGTCAGCCGGTGCGCCAGCAGGTACATGCCTGCGGCGGCGATGGGGAAGTGCAGGACGGCCTCGATCTGGAGCGCCGCGTAGCTGAAGCCGGTGAGCGCGGTGACGAGCACTGGAGCAGCCCGGGCGGGTAGAACACGGCGGACTGGATGTCGGCGAGGAATGGGTGGCCGGCCAATGCGTACGGGCTCCACAGGGGCAGCTGGCCCGCGTGCAGCCGGGCGGCCTTGTAGCTGGCGAAGGCATAGAACTGGTTGCCGAAATCCCCGGCAGCAAAGCCGCGGTAGTCGACGCCGGCCAACGGCAGGTCACGCCAGAAGAACAGCAGGACAGAGGAGCGCGAGGAGCACCAGGTCGAGCAGGCGTGCGACCGCCACGGGGAGATAGGGCGCGCAAGCTTCAAGGCAGACTCCGTTCGGCCCAGGCGAGAACAGCGACGCGGACCGACCTGCAATCGGACTGATTGGCATGATCCCTGATGCGTGACAGGGATCAAGATCGAGTGTCAACGCAGTTCCAATCTGCGTCCTATTCAGTTGAGCTTAGAACAGGCCGACCACCCGGTTGGTCTCCAGGTCCAGGTCCACGTCATAGAAGACCGGCCGGGTCGGCAGGCCCGGCATGGTGCGCATCTCGCCGCACAGCGGGTAGAGGAAGCCGGCGCCGACGCTCGCGCGGATGTCGCGGACCGGGAAGATGTAGCCGGTCGGGCGGCCCTTCAGCGTCGGGTCGTGGCTCAGGCTCAGGTGGGTCTTCGCCATGCAGATCGGCAGCTTGTCAAAGCCCAGCCGGGTGTACAGCGCGATCTTCGGCCTCGGCCTCGGGCGTGTAGCTCACGCTTTCCGCGCCGTAGAACTCGCAGGCGATCTTCTCGATCTTCTCCTTGATGCTCCACTCGAGCGGGTAGAGGAACTCGAAGTTGGCTCGGCTTCTCGCACGCCGCGATCACCGCCTCGGCCAGCGCCGGTCGCGCCGTCGCCGCCCTCGGCCCAGTGGTTCGACTGCACCGCGTCCTCGGCGCCCGCCTCGATCGCCCGGCTGGCGGATCAGCTCGATCTCGGCCGGGGTGTCGGTGTGGAACTGGTTGATCGCGACCACGACGGGGACGCCGTAGCGCTTGGCGTTCTCGATGTGCGCGACCAGGTTCGCGCAGCCCTTGTCGAGCAGTTCGGCAGGTTTTCCTGCGAGGTACTCGAACGCCAGCGGTTTGCCGGCAACGACCTGCGGACCGCCGCCGTGCATCTTCAGCGCCCGCACGGTCGCCACCAGGACGACGACGTTCGGGCACCAGGCCGGAATAGCGGCACTTGATGTCCATGAACTTCTCCATGCCGATGTCCGCGCCGAAGCCCGACTCGGTGACGACGTAGTCGGCGCAGCTTGCAGGGCGATCTGGTCGGCGATGATGGAGGAGTTGCCGTGGGCGATGTTGGCGAACGGGCCGGCATGGACGAACGCGGGCTGGCCTTCGAGCGTCTGCATCAGGTTCGGCGCGATCGCGTCCTTCATCAGGACGGTCGCGGCGCCGGCCACGCCCAGGTCTTCGACCGTGACGGCCTCGCCTGCGCGGCTCGTGCCCACGACGCAGCGGCCGATGCGCTCGCGCATATCCTCGAGGCTGGTCGTCAGCGCCAGGATCGCCATGATCTCGGAGGCGACGGTGATGTCATAGCCCGTAATCCGAGTGTGGCCCTTTTCCTCCGGGCCCATGCCGATCTCGATCTTGCGCAGGAAGCGGTCGGAGATGTCGATGACGCGGTTCCAGGTGATGGATGCCGGGTCAATGTCGAGCATGGCGAACCGGGCGCGCTCTTCGGGCGTCAGGGTCTCGGGATCGGTCTTGTCGATGCCCAGCTTCTTGATCCGGCGCAGCATCGGCGGCGCAAAGGTGCGCTTGCCGGTCTTGTCGGGCGGGCAGAGGCGGTCAAACATAACCTGCGGGTCGACGTCGGCTTCGTGGAGCATGCGGGCGTCGACGGCCGCGGCGATCAGGTTGTGCGCCGCGGTAATGGCATGAATGTCGCCGGTCAGGTGGAGGTTGAAGTCCTCCATCGGGACGACCTGCGAGTAGCCGCCGCCGGCCGCGCCGCCCTTGATGCCGAACGTCGGACCCTGCGAGGGCTGGCGGATGCAGGCGACGGACTTCTTGCCGAGCACGCCCAGGCCCTGCGTCAGGCCGATGGTCGTGGTCGTCTTGCCTTCGCCCAACGGCGTCGGCGTGATGGCGGTGACGTCGATGTACTTGCCCTGCGGATGCTGGCGAACTTCTCGCGCACGTCCAGGTGCACCTTCGCCTTGTACTTGCCGTACATCTCCAGATCATCGGCGCTCAGGCCCAGGCTCTCGGCGATTTCGAGAATGGGCTTCAGTTCGGCTGCCTGCGCGATCTCAAGATCGCTGGGGACGGGGGTCAAGCGCTTCATGCTGGACAAACCTCCAAGGGATAATTGAGGATCTCAGAAGGACGACTCAGTATAGCAGGATACATGGCGTCGCGCCAGTTATGCAATGATCCAAGTCATGTCGGCTTACCATAACGACGCAGCGCCTGGCTTGCGGCCCAGACGCAGGGGCATCCGGTCCGCACCTTAAAAATATGCTATATTTGCGGTTTTCCCCCGCTGCAACCATAAATAGCGCGTCTTTTTGTAGCTACTTTACGTCTTCTATTACGTGTTGAGCAACCAAACGGCTAGGAGGGATCCCATGGCGCTGTATTCCCGTGCGCTGAAGGCCGACGAAAAGGCGAAGCTGGAAGCAGCTTCTGAAGGACTCCGACGAGGAACTCGCGCGACGCGTGCAGATCGTCCTGCTGTCGGCGCAGCGCACCGGCGTTCACGAAATCAGCGCGATGGTCGGTTTGCATCCGATCAACGTCCGCAAATGGATCCATCGCTTCAACCGCTTTGGCCTCAACGGCTTGTTCCCGCGGCGCTCGCCCGGCCGGCCGCGCCTGTTCAGCCGGGAGCAGCGCGATGCGATCGTCGGGCTGGCGACCACCGAGCCGCGTGTGCTCGGCCTGGACTTCGATGCCTGGTCGCTCCAGCGGCTGCGCTCTCAGTTCATCGAGCGCGGGGTGATGAACGACGTCAGCGCGGAGACGATCCGCCAGGAGCTGCTGCGCAGCGGCTTGGTGTTCGAGGAGCGGCGCTGGGTGTCCGCGCCCAGGTAGGGAGCCGGCGAGATCAGGGTTTAGCCATCCAGGGGATATAGATCCTTAACATCGGCGGCGCCATGTTGTGCCGGCTTTCATACACGCCCATCTTGCCGGGCGTGGTGTTTCTGGACCCAGGACACCGCGACGCCGTCGCCGCTCGTTGCCAGGCAGACGTCGGCGACGCTGCCGCTGGCGGGCGCGCTGCGGGTGGCCACGGTGATCGCCGCGGGCCAGCTTTGCGTACGGGTCGGGCTAACGGTTATGCGCAGGCTAACGCCTTCGTCCCACGCCATGTAGAGCTGCCCGTCGCGCGCGATCTGGAGGCTCAGCCCGCGGGCGAGGGCCAGCTTTCCCGTCACGTCGACGGGAACGGGCCAGTACCCGCCGCGGCCGTGCGCGTAACGCACCTGGGCCTTGTTGTCGATCCACGCAATGTGCGCCAGGCCGCCCATCTCGCCGTTGGTGGCCAGCCGCGCGCCGAGGGAGTCCGTGCCCGGCCGGAAAGCCCGGTTGTCCGAGACGTTCACCGGCAGGCTCCACGACTTGGTCGCCGTGACCCGTTCGCTGGCGAAGATGTCGTAGTTGCCCCACAGGTTGATGCCCAGCGGGATCCGGTCTTGCCATGCCAGGAAGAGCGCACCGTCGGGCATGAGCCCCAGCGCGGGGCTCTGTCCGCGCGCGTTCGGCACAGGGTAGCTTGTCCAGTTCTTCCCGTCCCACGTGCCCATCTGGATCGCCCATTCCCCCGACGTGAAGTCCATCCAGGCCGCATACACCTTGCCGTCCGGCCCTGCCGCAATCACCGGGTCGTCTGACTTGCCCGTGGTGGGGGCCACCACGTGGGGTAGGGTCCAACCGGTCGGCGTCAAGCGCACATGCAGGATATCGTAGTTGCCCATGAACTCATTGGCGTACGCCACGTGGAGCTGCCCTTGCGCGTCGAACGTCGCGGTCGGCTTGATGCCCGTGCCGATCTTGACGGCCGGGTTCCACGAACGTCCCTGCGGCTGATGAGCATAGTAGATCTTGCCGAGCGACTCGTAGACGGCGTGACCGTCCCCTTGCGCGTCGAAGAGGATGGTCGGCTTCGTGGCGCTGCTCAGCGAGGCGTCAATACCCGTTGGGCCGTACCAGCCCGTGTCGAGGCTGGCCGCGTCGATGCCGGCCGCGGCCGCGGCTTCGGGCGTGAACACCTCCTGGCCGATCAGAACGCC
The DNA here is from genome assembly GCA_963810095.1 of uncultured Chloroflexia bacterium. Taxonomy (GTDB): domain Bacteria; phylum Chloroflexota; class Anaerolineae; order CG2-30-64-16; family CG2-30-64-16; genus JALOOB01. The sequence continues at coordinate 362,368 of CAWEMM010000007.1, forward strand.
GCTGCTCAGGCGCACCCCGCGCACCACCACCTGTCCCGAGCTGCCGTCTGGGCTGGCGGCGAGCCCTGCCGGCGCGGCGAGCGCGATGCGCTGCGCTTCCAGCCGGAGGGCGTCAGAGGCCAGCCACACCTGCTGGCCCCCCACCTGCCACAACTCGTCCGGTCCGGCAGCGCTCAGCGCGCCCGCGGCAGCGCCGGGCGCCGGCTGTTCGAGGCTGATCGTGGCAGCTGCGACGCCGGCATCGCCCGTCACGCCTTGCACCCTGGCCTCGACATTCGCCTGGATGACGGCCCGGTCCTCGTCGACATACGTGCCGGGTTCGACCCGGATGGTCTTCCGTTCGGCCCTGCCGTTCGAGAAGACCTGGACCGTCCATGTCTGGTTGTCCTCGCCGATGCCGTTCACGGCCGTCACGAGACCGTCGAGCATCGTATCGTGCGACGTGTCGACGACGCGCGCTTCCTGTGCAACCAGCGAGCCGTCGGCCCGTTCCAAGGCGGCGATTTCGACCGTGTCGCCCTGGCCGGCTGCCACGCCTTGCCCCGCCGGCACCTCCACCGGCCGCCGGTCGACCACCCACGAGTTGTCCGTCACCATCTCGACCGTGCCTTCGATCGCGGCGGGTACGCTGGTCGCGTTCGGCGCAATGGCGCGGATTTCGAGGGCTTGGAGCCGGTTGCCATCGACGCGCTGGACCTTTGCCACTACCAGCCCGTCGACGAGGACATTGCCGATGATCTTCGTGCTGGCCGTGATGTCGATGAAGGCGTCCCCGATCGTCCAGACTTCCGAGCGCGGCTTCTGCAATATGCCGCTGAACTCGTAGGAGGGGATGGGTGCGCCGGCGGGCCGTTGGACCTCGATCGTGTCGGCGTCGAGGCGATCCGGATACTGGTTGCCTGCGACAAGCACCCAGGCGCCGACCGCGGCCTGCCCTTTCTTCTGGATGAGAGTCGTCTGCGGCCCAAGGACGACGGGGGTCTGGTCGACCTTCCAACTCGTCCCGTTCATCGACTTGATGTAGCCCTCGATGCGGGTGGGAGTGGGCGCGTTTTGTTCGGCGGCTGCAGAAGGGTTGATGCCCGGGCGCGGGGCGGCGGCGAGGGGCTGCGCGGTCAACGCGACAGCCAACGCTGCCAGAAGGCTTACGGCCCAATAGCGGCCGCGCTGTGAAGAGCGGCGATCTCGGATCACGAGTGCTCCCACCCACTAAGGACTGGGCGTCGCAGTTAGTCAGCTCGTGGCCGTAGGCGTTGTCGTGGCGGTGGGCGACTCCAACGGTATTGCGGTTGGCTCCGCCGTTGGTGTCGCCGTTGGCTCGGTCGTCGGTGTGTTAGTCGGTGGTTCGACCACGAAAACGACCAGGGCAAGCAAGCTCCCGTCTGAAAACTGCAGGGCACGTACCTGGGCCTGGCGTCCAACGACCGGCGTTCCGACGAACTGGGTGGCGGAGTTGGTCCCGATAAACCGCCCGTCGACCGTGATCGACGTGGCAGCGATGGCATCGATGTTGCCGTCGATTTGGACTTCTGTGGCCGGCACCAGGGTGATGCTGGTGGCCCAGATTTCGCCGTTCGGCTGCTTCGTACCTTTGACCGACACGCGATCTCCGACGGCGATTCCGTCGCTCACCTGGGCGCCCGCCACTTCCTTGACCTGCGTTCCGCCGATGGTCCACGACGGCCGGTTGATCGCATCAACGTAGCCCTGGAACTCCACCGGCTCGGGCGTGGCTTCCTGCGCTGCAGTGATCGTGATCCGGATCGCGAGCGGCAGCGCGCCGGGCCGCTCCCACACCTCGGCCTCGGCGAACGCACCCACGACCGCGTTGCCCGAGATTTCGGCCCACGGCGCCACTTCCACCTGCTGCCCACCGATCGTCCAGATGTTGCCGTTGATCGCCTCGATCCGGCCGATGACCCTCAGGGAGACCGGTGTCGGCCGCGAAACCTGCGGCGTCCAGGTGGCCGTGGGCAAGGCGGTCGGCGTCCGGGTGCGGGTGGCGGTCGGCGTGCGAGACGGCGTCGTGGCGTCCGGGACGGCGTTACTGTTGCCGTCCTGGTCGGCGCATCGGTCGGCTCGAAGGGCGTCATGCCCGGCAGCACCACCGGCAGCCGCATCCTCGTTGGCGACGGCACGGGCGAAGGTGTCTCCGTCGGCGTAGCTGTTGCGGCAGGCGGCGGCGCGGCAGCGGGCGGATCTATTGTCAGTTCCTGCGCCTGCGAGCGCGCCAGTGGCGGCTGTAGCACGGCGAAGACCAGGATCAACCGGCCATCGCCCGGCGCACGCATCCGCCCCACCACCGTGGCCCCGACTTCAGGTGTGCCTTCGACCTGCGAGCTGCTATCCAGCCCGACCCGCAGCCCGGAGACCTGCCACTGTTTAGGATCGAACGACTCAATCGTGCCCTGCAATCTTAAGTTGTCAACGGGTCGCCTGCGTTCGACAACGGCCTGAGCTTCGTCGATGCGGCGCTGGCCGAACTCCTTGCGCAGTTGCGAACGAGTCCCCTCGTCCAGCGCCAAGAACAGCCGCACGCTTTCCGTCGTCGTCTTGACGTTGTAGAGGGTATCGCCCGGCAGTGCATTAGCAGCCAGGGTAACGCTACCAGAAATGACTATACCACTAATAAATAGAATTAGCAAAATCGCAAAAAGGGCTACGGGGCGCGTGCGTGGGCCGCCAAACGGGCTTGAACCGGGGCCAGAGACCTGGAAAATGGTGAAGACCTTCATCCACCACGGGACTGCGGCGGCCGCGGCTGCCCGGCTGCGCTGCACGCCGGCGGCCGCGTTCATGAAGCTTGCGCGCGATGCGACGGCGACGCCGGCCGAGCGAACCGGGGCGGCCCGGTGCTGGCGAACGCCGAACATCGAAGCGAGCATGGGCTCGAGTTGCGCGGCGTGCTCGGGGAAGCGTTCGAGGCAGGCAGAGACACTGGCGCCCGACAGGATCATGTCGGCGCATTCGGCAAACTGTGCGATCAGCACGTCGTCCTTGCGGCGTCTCATGGCTGCATCACCCGGCGGAGGGCGAGAACTGCGCGGTACTGCAGTGCCTTAACCGCGCCCTCGGTCTTCTGCATAATGACGGCTACTTCAGCGATGCTCAAGTCTTCCAGGAATCTCAGCGAGATCACTTGCGACTGCTCGTCAGTAAGTTCACCCAGTGCCTGTCGGAGCCGCTGGCGCTCGAATTGCGATTCGGTCGAGGCGACCGGGTCGCCGCTCGGCGCCTGCATGGGCGCAGCATCGTCGATGTCGACAAATGTGGCGCGGCCCCTGCGCCGGTAATGATCGATGACGATGTTATGCGCGATCCGGTACAACCACCCCGAGAAGGATGTCTGCCACCCGTGGCCGGTGCGGACCGCTTCCAGCATCCGCATGAACACCTGGCCGGTGAGGTCCTCCGCCACGTCGGCCTGGCCGACGCGGTGGTAGATGTAGGCGTAGATCCTGTCAACGTACTGGTCGTACAACATGCCCAGGGCTGCGGGATCGGCCCGCTTAGCCCGGTCGAGCACCGACTGTTCAGGCGGCTCCAAGCGCGGATTGTCGCCTTTGCGCGTATCATCACCTTTGAAGACGCCAAAGGTTGCAAAAGATAACGCTCCAAAGAGCCAATTAAGTAGGTTCATTGGAAATTCGTGGTCACAGCAGTGGCCACTACCGGGATGGACCGCTCGCGCGCCAGGTTACGACGATGCGTTGGACCGCGGTGATGCCCGCCAGCACCGCAATCAGTCCCACCGCCCAGGTCAGCTGCCCAAAGATCAGCCCGGCAATCAGGATGACGAGCCGCTCGAACCGTGTCAGGAGTCCCTCCTTACACTGCAGGCCGATTCCTTCGGCGCGGGCACGCGTGTAACTGACGAGTAGTGACATGCCTAGGGCGATGATGGCCAACATGACACCCAGGTTGGTTGTTGGCCCGGAGCAAAACCCACGCGATCGCGACGAACAGCACTACTTCGGCCCAGCGATCGAGCGTTGAATCGAGGAAGGCGCCGAAGCGGGTGGTCTGGCCCGTAATCCGGGCCAGCGTGCCGTCCACGGCGTCGAACGCGAGCGTAAACATGAGGAGGATTCCGGCAAGGAGCAGCTGGCCTGTGGCCAACACCACAGCGACGATGACGGTCAGGAAGAAGCCGATGATGGTGACGGCATTGGGGGTCAGTCCCAGGGAGCCCAGGAAGCGGGCTATCGGCTCGATCAACCGCGCGCTGAAGGATCTGGCAAGATTCGTGACCATGCTCGCACCCGGGAAGAAGATGACGTAAAAATGCAAATACAATATACCAGAAGCGCGCGCGGCTGTCAACAGATGAATTGGCGGTACGGGCTAAGTATGCTAAAGTGGCGCTGCATTATCACCCATCCTTGCGCAGCGGTGTGGCTGTGATTCGCAGAACGCCCCAACATCGCTCATCCTCGCTCGAACGGGCCGCCGACCTGCTGGCCGTGTCCTCGCGCACGCTGGCGCTGACGGGCGCGGGCATCAGCACCCCGTCCGGCATCCCCGACTTTCGCAGCGACCGTTCCGGTCTGTGGAAGCACACGAATCCTCTCGAAGTGGCTTCAATCTGGGGTTTCCACGAGCATCCCGAACGCTTCTACCAGTGGGTCAAGCCTTTGCTCTCCAGCACGGCGACCGCGCGGCCCAATGACGCGCACAAGGTGCTGGCGCGCATGGAGGCCGCCGGCCGGCTGGCGGGGGTCGTGACGCAGAATATCGACTCGCTGCACCAGGCGGCGGGGAGCAAGTGCGTGTGCGAACTGCACGGCCACTTGCGTAGTGTTACCTGCCTGGGGTGTCATGCGCGGTCGCCCGCGGAGCATCTGCTTGCCGGCGTGCTGGCCGGCCTGCCACCGCCGCGCTGTCCTGCGTGCGGCGAGCTCCTCAAGCCCGACGTGGTGCTCTTCGGCGAGCCCCTGCCCTATGACTTGCTGGCGCGGGCACAGGAAGAGGCGCTGGCGTGCGACGTGATGCTCATCGTGGGAACTTCGCTCGAAGTCATGCCTGCGGCCGATCTGCCGCTGTTGGCGAAGCGGCGCGGCGCGAAGCTCGTGCTCGTGAACCGGACGGCCACACCGCTTGACGATCAGATGGACTTCGTCGTGCGCGCCGACGTGGTGGCGGCCCTGACGGGGATTGCGGAGAACCTGGGATTGTAGCCGCGCGCCCAATGGTGCCGTCACCGTCTCGCCGAGCCGCAGGGGGCACCCTCGTCGACCGGCCCCAGCGACTTTTTCGGACACTGATCGGACAGATCCGCCTGATTATCACGATCTTTTTCCCGATGGACCGTGCAGATCAATTCAATGAATTGCCTCAGTGTCCCAGCCAAGAGAAGGCGCTCACTCTCTTTCCCGGTGCTGGTGAACCTGGGGTGGGTCTTTGGCGTATGTCGCTTCGAGCCCCGACAGCAATTGCTGCTTTTCCGCGTCGGTCAGCTTCGCATCGCCGTGCATCAGCAAATAGTCCCAGGGCGGCATGTCGCCGCTCCGCACGCGCTCGCCGATTTCATCGAAGCGCGACTGGCGCTGGTCCCACTGCGAGAAATTCAGGTTCTCCCGGCCCTCGGTCACATGCCGCCACAGAAGCAGGTTGACCGGCGCGACATACGCATAGGGCGGCCAGACCGTCTCGTTGCTGTGGCAGTCGAAGCAGGCGCGCTGCGCCAACGCTCGGGTCTGGGGCGAGTCCCAGTTGACCTCACGCGCAACGGGCGGATTTGTCCGGTTCAGCGGCAGCAGCGACGCAATGACAAACAACGCGACGGCAGCAATCACGACCCACAGGATGACGCGCTTCATCGGTTAGTACTCCTCTTGTTCATGCTTCCACAGAGTCTGGCCCCATTGTGAGACCGGCGCCACACGCTGTCAAATCCGCCTGCACCTTTGGAAGTGCGCTTCGCGTCCTGCGCGCGCCTTCGTGGCTTCGTGTTCAAACCCACCCGTGTCTTTGATCTGATTTGACACTCCGTCCAATGCTAGTTAGAATCTGACTACCGTTGTTCAGATTCTGAATAGTGCCCGGGCGAAACGATACTGGGTTGCGAGCGAGGAGGGGAGCGCGTGCAGGCGCCGTGGTCGAGCGAGATGATCCTGTTGGGTCTGCTGTGTGAGCGGCCCATGCACGGCTATGAGCTGGGCCAGACGGTGCGCGACGACCCGGCCATGCCGCTGATCTGGCGCTTCGAGCGCAGCGAGGTCTACTTTCTGCTGGGCAAGCTGCGCGAGCGCGGCTACGTCGAGGAGACCGGCGAGGCCAAGGGCGGCGGCCCCACCCGCACCATCTATTCACCCACCGCACCCGGCCGGGCAGCGCTCGACCTGTGGCTGCGCACCCCCGAGGTCCGCCCGCGGCTGCTGCGCACCGCGTTCCTGGCGCGGGTCCACCTCGCGCTCCGCCGCGACCCCGAGCTTGCGGTACAGATCATCACGGCCCAGCAGCGCCATCTTGCCGGCTGGCTGGCGGCAGAGCGGGCCGAGCCGCCCGCAGACCGGTATGTGGGCCTGGTGCGCGAGGTGCGCGCCGCTCAGGTCGATGCCAGCATCGCCGCGTTGGACGGGCTGGCGGAGTACGCACGCTCGCTCGTCATGGCAACCGCGGAGCCGTCGTGATGCCCCGCGCTCTGCCGCCTCGACGCTGGCTCCCCGCGATCCTGCTGGCGCTGGTGCTGTCGCTGCTGGCCGGGTGCGGTAGGGCCGGCACGGCCGCCCGCCCCCTAACGGTGTTTGCGGCAGCTTCGCTCACCGAGGCATTCAAAGAGCTTGGCGCCGATTTCACGGCCGAAACAGGCATTCCCGTCGCCTTCAATTTCGCGGGTTCGCAGCAGCTGCGGGCGCAGCTGGAGCAGGGGGCCGATGCGGACGTATTCGCTTCGGCCAACAACAAAGAGATGACCGCGGCGATCCGTTCGGGGCTGGTGATTACGGGAACGCCGCAGGTCTTCGCGCATAATCGCCTGGTTGTCATCATGCCGAAGGAGAATCCCGCCGGGATCACCGCCCTGGGCGGGCTGGCACAGCCGGGCTTGAAACTGGTCCTGGCGGACAAGGCCGTGCCGGTGGGGCAGTACAGCTTTGACATGCTCGACAAGATGAGCGGCGACCCGGCGTTCGGCGCTGATTTTGGTAGGCGGGTCCTCGCAAACGTCGTATCGTACGAGCAAAACGTCAAGTCCGTTGTGACCAAGGTCCAGCTGGGCGAGGCCGACGCAGGCATCGTCTATGCCACAGATGTTACGCCGGCCGCAGCCCAGCGGGTGGTTGCGCTCGCCGTATCGGAAGCCTATAACCAGGTCGCGAGCTATCCCATCGCACCGCTTGCCAGGAGCCAGAACGGTGCGGCGGCGGCGAGGTTTGTAGCGGCTTGTGTTATCGAAGAAGGGGCAGGCCACCTTGGCCAGGCACGGGTTCGCGACCGCACCATGAGCGGCCGCACCACGAGCGGCTCGGCAGTGATCATCGTCGAGTGAGGACGTATTGGCAGGCTACGTACACAGTGTGAACCGAGGGGAGAACCAGTCAAGCCGCGTGGGCTCGCCGCCGCGCGTGCGGCGGGGGCGGGGCATCCCGCCGTGGACCACGCTGCTCATGAGCCTCCCACTGCTCGCGTTCATCGCGCTCCCGATCCTCGCCTTGTTTGGCCGCACCAGCCTCGAGACGTTGGTGGCCAGCCTGGCGACGCCCGAGGCGCAAGCGGCGCTCCGTCTCAGCATGCAGACGACCGTCATCAGCACCTCGCTCGCGATCCTGTTGGGCACGCCGGTCGCCCTGCTGCTGGCGCAGCCGAACCTTCGCTTCGGCCGGGCGCTCGACACCTTCCTCGAGCTGCCCATCGTGATCCCCCCTTCGGTGGCCGGCATCGCGCTGCTGATGGCGTTCGGCCGCCGGGGCGTGTTCGCCGGCCCGCTGAACGAGTTGGGCATCTCGCTGCCTTTCACGTCGCTGGCCGTGGTGCTGGCCCAGCTCTTCGTGGCCGCGCCCTTCTATGTGAAAGCCGCCTCGCTCGGTTTCAGCGCTATCGATCAGGACGCCCGGGAAGCCGCCGCGATCGACGGCGCTAACCGCTCGCAGTTGTTCCGCAAGATCCTGGTGCCGCTGGCGTGGCCGGCCCTGCTGAGCGGCATCGCCACCACCTGGGCGCGCGCTCTTGGCGAGTTCGGCGCCACCATCATCTTCGCCGGCAACTTCCCGGGCCGCACCCAGACCATGCCGCTCGCGATCTATCTCGGGTTCGAAATGGACATCGACGTGGCCCTGGCACTCTCCGTCGTGCTCATCACCCTCGCGTTCCTCTCCCTCTTCGTGGTCAAAGTCCTACTCAAGCGCGAGCCGCTCTCCGGTTCTCCTGACTAGCGCGTTTCCTTCTCCTTAAATCTTTTATCCGCATTATTTTTGGGTCTTGACAAATCGCAACAACGAGCGTATTCTCTTGTTACCGGTAACGTTACCGGTAACATCCCGCCCAACCACCCAGCCCATGTCAAGAAACAGCGCGAAGCACCCGACGTTGCGTGACGTAGCAGCCCTGGCCGGGGTCTCCCACCAGACGGTCTCACGCGTCGTCAACCAGGTCCCTGGCGTGACGCCCGAGACACGCTCGATGGTGGAACAGGCCATTGCCGAGCTGGGCTTCCGCCCACATGCGATTGCGCGCTCGATGGCCGAAGGCCGCACCCGCACCCTGGCCTGCCTCACGCCGAATCTCACCGATTTCACTTACGCTTCCAACATTGAAGGCGCCGAAACCATCGCCCGCCAGCACGGCTACTTCCTGCTCTCTGCGTCGTACGGCGCGGGCGGCGGCGAGGTGGATCAGCAGCTCGAAGCGCTCATCGATGCCTTGGTGGGACGCCGCCGGGTGGACGGGCTCATTGTGTTCAGCCCCAACGTCGATCTGCCGGTACGCCTGCTGCCCGCGGATTTTCCGGTCGTCCTCATGGGTGGCTGTTCACGCGACGACGTTGCGAACCTCGTGTACCTCGACAACCGCGGTGATGCCGCGCTGGCGGCCGGCCACCTGCTCGAGCTGGGGCACACGAAGATCGGGCAGATCACCGGGCCGCTGGCCGAAGACTGCTCGCAGGAGCGCGATGCCGGTTACCGGGACGCCCTCGGGCGGCACGGCCTCGCGCATGATCCGACCCTGACAGTGGAGGGGAATTGGTCTGCCACTTCGGGTTACGAGGGGCTGGGCGCCTTGCTTGCGCAAGCGCCCGACCTGACTGCCGTGGTCGTGCAGAATGACCGCATGGCCGTGGGTGCGATCCGGGCCGCCCGGGATGCCGGCCTCGCCGTTCCGGTCGACCTCTCCGTTGTTGGTTTTGACGATATGCCGCTGGCGTCTTACTTCGATCCCCCTCTGACCACCATGCGCCAGGACACCTTTGGCATCGGCCGCACCTGTGCGGAGCGTTTGCTGGCGATTCTGGATCACGACGAGCCGGCGCATCCGCCGGTCCGGCTCACATCCGAGCTCGTGACCCGCAGCAGCACGGCCCCACCCACCCGCGGCACGGCCGCTGGCGAGCGTGCCTAGCATCCGATTTGACGGCGCCGGCCGGAGGGGCCGGGTCGGAAGGAGGTGACCTGCTCCAGCCAGACCACAATCGCTCACAACACCAGCCATAAACCTATCCGCTTCAACTCAACTCTAGGGAGGGAAGTCCGACTATGTCGTCCAAGTGGTTTAAGTTCGCATCGCTGCTCATGGTCTTGAGCATGGTCTTCGTGATCGCCGCATGCGCGGCGCCGGCGCCCGCACCGGCCGCACCCCAGGTCGTCGAGAAGGTCGTCACCCAGGTGGTGAAGGAAGTCCAGACCCAGGTGGTGGAGGTCGAGAAGCCGGTGGTCCAGACCCAGGTGGTCGAGAAGACGATCGAGATCACCCAGGTCCCCGTGACCAACATGGTCTACAACTCCTACCAGAGCGATCCGGCGCCCCGCCAGGTCGATGCCGACATCGTGAAGATGTTCCAGGAGAAGTACCCGAACATCAGCGTGACCCAGAGCACCGTGGCGCACGAGGATTTCAAGCAGGCCATCCGGGCCTACCTCACCTCGTCGACGCCGCCCGATGTCATGACCTGGTTCGCCGGCAACCGCGCCCGCTTCTTCATCGACAAGGGCCAAATCCTGGACATCAGCGACGTCTACAAGAGCGAAGGCTGGGACAAGGCTTTCCCCAAGGGCTTCCAGGCGCTGAGCACCGTCGACGGCAAGCAGTACTTCGTCCCGACCAGCTACTACTGGTGGGGCATGTATTACAACAAGAAGGTGTTTGAGAAGTACGGCCTCCAGCCCCCGACGACCTGGGAAGAGTTCCTGAAGGTCTGTGAGACGCTCAAGGCGAACGGCATCACCCCCATCGTCAGCGGCACCAAGAACGCCTGGCCGGCGGCCGCGTGGTTCGACTACCTCAACATGCGCGTGAACGGACCCGAGTTCCACATCAACCTGATGCTGGGCAAGGAAAAGTATGACGACCCGCGCGTCAAGAAGGTGTTCGAGTACTGGGCCGAGCTGATCAACAAGGGCTACTTCATCGACAACGCTGCTTCTTACGACTGGCAGGAAGTGCTGCCCGAGATGCTGCAGGACAAGGCCGGTATGTACCTGATGGGGCAGTTCGTCATGGACTCGATCCCTGAGGATCAGAAGGCCAACTACGACTTCTTCCGCTTCCCGATCATCGACCCGAACGTGCCAGTGGGCGAAGATGCGCCGACCGACGGTTACTTCGCCGCCGCGAATGCGCCGCATCCCGAGGCCGCGAAGGCCTTCCTGGCCTACCTGGGCTCGAAGGAAGCGCAGGCCTACGTCGCCGAACAGCTGAAGCGGCTGCCCGTCAACACCGACGTCGACACGAGCAAGTTCGACGAAGCCTCGAAGAAGGGCATGGCCATGCTCCAGGGCGCGGACTACATCGCGCAGTTCTACGATCGCGACACCACGCCCGAAATGGCCGAGAAGGGCATGGCTGCCTTCCAGGCCTTCTGGAACGACCCCAAGCAGATCGACACCATCCTGGCCGACCTCGAGAAGGAACGCGCCATGATTTTCGCCGAGGAATAAGCGATGACGGACGCGGCGCCGCTGTAATGCGCCGCGTCGCCAGCAAGGACCGCAGGCTTACGGAGCCGGATAAGGTCTTCTTCTGGTGCAGGTTGCGGCCAGCCGACCACGGCCTGCACCAGGAGGGGCCTTGCGATCCGATCCTTGATGGTTGCGCGTTGCCTCTGCAATGCGCGAGGGAGGTGCACGATGGCTGTCACACCCGTCATTCCCGCCAAGGCCGCGGAGAAGAAAGCGCGTGCGCCGCGGGCGCGTAACAAGGCCTGGTGGGTTCCCTATGTGTTTCTCGCCTTGCCCGTAGCGATGTTCCTCATTTGGGTCATCGGCCCGATGATCTATTCCTTCTATCTCAGCCTGACCAATTGGGACGGCGTTTCTGCGCCGAAGATGATCGGCTTGCGGAATTACACGCGCCTGTTCAACGACCGGGTCTTCTGGATCTCGATCGCCAACAATGCAAAGTGGGTTGTCTCTTTCATCACCGTCCCCGTGGTCATGGGGCTGGGCCTGGCAATGGTGTTGAACCGGGACATCCCGGGGGCCAAGGGCATCAAATCCGCGTTCTACTCGCCCTACATCATTGCACCCGTCGTGATCGGCCTCATTTGGGGCTGGATGTATCAGCCCGCCACCGGGCTGTTCAACAGCATCCTGCGCGGCATGGGCGTGCAGAACGTGCCCGGCTGGCTGGCCGACCCCCGGCTGGCCACGTGGTGCATCATCGTGGCGGCCATGTGGCGCCAGGTCGGTTACGTGATGACCCTGTACCTGGCTGGCCTGCAGGGCGTCGATCCATCGCTCATCGACGCTTCGATGGTGGACGGGGCCAACCCGTGGCAGACCTTCCGCAATGTCATCTGGCCGCTGTTGAGCCCGGTGACGGTCGTAGTGGTGGTCATCAGCATCATCGACTCACTGCGGTCGTTCGACATGGTCTTCGTGATGACCCGCGGCGGCCCGGCCAATTCTTCGAGTGTTCTGGCCAACATGATGTACATCGAGGCCTTTAACAATTACAAGATGGGCTACGGCGCCGCCATTGCGGTCGTCCTTTTCCTCATCAGCGCCGGCTTCATCTTTGTCTACCTCTGGCAGACGCTGCGCACCGAGCTCGAGTATTAGGAGGCCGTATGACAACCGCAACTGCTTCTCAGAGACGGGCCGGCTCGGGCTCGTGGCAGCGCATCGCACTGTACGTCGGAGTCTACGCGCTAACCCTGGCGTGGCTCGTGCCGGTTATCGCGGCGCTGATCACGTCGGTCCGCACGAACGACGACATCATGGCTCGGGGCTTCTGGTCCACCCCGAACGTACTCACCCTCAAGAACTTCGCGCTGGCCTGGACACGCGGCGGGCTGTCGCGCTACCTGCCCAACAGTTTCATCATCACGCTGCCGTCGCTGGTCTTGACCCTGTTCTTGTCGTCCTTGGGCGCGTACGCGCTGGCCCGGTTCCGCTTCCGGTTTGACCGCATCGTCCTGTTCATCTTCGTGGCCGGCATGATGCTGCCGTTCCAGATTCTGCTGCTGCCCGTGTTCCGCCTGATGAATGTGATCGGCCTGTATAACACCTACTGGGCGCTGATCATCTTCCACTCCGCGTTTCAGCTGGGCTTCTGCACGTTCGTCCTACGCAACTACATGCGGACCATTCCGGGCGAAATCCTCGAAGCCGCCCGCATGGACGGCTGCAGCGAGTTCCGGGTCTACCGGCAGATCATGCTGCCGCTGACCCTGCCCGCGATGGCCGCGCTGGCGACCCTGGAATTCACCTGGATCTTCAACGACTTCCTTTGGGCGTTGATCCTCATCCAGGACGACAAGCTCAAGCCGGTGACGACGGGCCTCGCCGCTCTGCGCGGGCAGTACGTGATGGACTGGACGGTGATTGTGGCAGGCTCGCTGATCGCCACGGTCCCGACGATCCTGGTGTTCTTGTTCCTGCAGCGCTACTTCATCGCCGGCCTGACGCTGGGCGCGACGAAGGGCTAGACCGATCGCAATATCCAATTGCGCATTTAGGGCGAGAGTCAGCTCGCCTGTGTGTCCGGGCGAGCTAGAGCTAGCCCTACATGCGCAAGACCTTGGCACAACCGCCACACACTGAGAGACAACAAACGTTACGGATGGGGTGAAGCCTATGAAGATGGAAAACGGCCGGTACGTTATTTTCGACAACACGTTGAGCAAGGCGGACTCGAACAAGGCCACTGCCTGGCAGGACATGTTCGTCAAGAAGTTCAGTTATAACAAGAACGAGAAGTACGAGCTGACCGTCAAGGACAACCCGTATCTCGGCTCCGAGTTCGGCCTGCGGGACATCCTGCGCGGGAATGACGGCGGGCAGATCGACGCCAAAAACGGCGTGATCATCAGCACGATCCGCATGGGGTTCGGACACTACCGCATCGCGATGGCCGGCGCGTCGGCCGCCTGCGCCATGGGCTTCACCCCCTATTGGCTTGACCTCCTCGCCATCCCGGGCATCACGACCGACGTCATCAACTGGTGCAACTCGTGGTACAGCCGCTGGTCGCGCGATCTCGCAGCGCAGCGAGCTCTTCAACAAATACGTCTGGGAATCGGTCACGACCGGCGAGTCCACGTTGCCTGGGCTGAACTGGTTCCTGAATCAATGGACCGTCGGCTGGCCGTGGCGGTTCCTGAAGACGAACGTCAAAGACTACAAGATGAGCGAGCTGTTCGGCAACCTGTACGGGGCGCTCCCCAAGGAGATGCCCGTGCTGACCTCGCACATGTGGAACTGCATGGGCGCCGTGGCGGGCGGTATGACCAACGTGGTCGACATGATGTTCGACAACTGGCCCATGGCGTTCCAGCTCACCGAGGGCGCGAAGCACGGGGTTCAGTCGCCTTCGGGCTACTACGGTTTCCGGGCCATGCGCGGCTTCGACCCGAAGGGCGCGATCCTCAAGGGCACCCCGCCCGAGGCGATCTATTACACGGGGCACCACGTCGACCACGAGCTCGTGGAGAACATCGAGGTCGACTGCGCGGACCGGATTGCGCGGATGCGCAACGGCGAGCCCCGGCGTTTCCTGGTGACCATGGGCGGCGCGGGCGCGGAGCGCGAGCTGTTCAAGGCGATCATCGAGCACTGCGTGCCACTGGTGCAGGCAGGCAAGATTGCGCTGTTCGTCAACCTGGGCGACCACAAGGACAACTGGGAATGGCTGAAGGGTGAGCTCGTGGGGCACCAGGACCTGATCCAGACCCACTTCACCTGGGCCGACACCCGGGCGCTGGCCGACGGCATCCGCCACGGGCCGGCCGAGGGCATCCACGTCTTCTTGCACGACAACACGTTCCACGCGGTCTACGCGACGAACTACCTGATGCGGGTTATCGACGTGATGATTACCAAGCCAAGCGAGCTCGCTTTCTACCCCGTGCCCAAGATTTTCAACGCCCGGGTGGGCGGGCACGAGATGTGGGGGGCCATTCGCGGGGCTGAGCTTGGTGACGGCACGGTGGAGACCCGCTCGGTCCCCCAGACCCTGCAGGCCATCAACCTGCTGACCGAGGGCACGGACCTGCTCGAGATGTATTGCAACTGCATCGTCAAGAACAAGAGCATCGGCATCTACGACGGCGCATATAAGTGCGTCGAGCTGGCGACCGGCCGGAAATTCGTACGGCAGTAGCGAGGGGCTCTGCGGTGTGGGGCGCTTGGTTGCTCGATCACCAGGCGCCGCACACCGCAGCGGTCGGGGTGCTCCATGAACATCGGCATCTTCTCCGACTGCTATCTCCCCACCCGGAACGGCGTCTCGACTGTCGTCGCCCAGGCGCGGGCGGAGTTGGTGCGCCGGGGCCACCGGGTCAGCCTGTACACGGTCGCCGCACCGGGCGACGCCGGTGGCCGTGACCCGCTAGGGGCCATCCATCGTCTGCCTTCACTTCCGTTCAACCCCCGCATCCAGCTTCGCCTTGGGCTGGTCCCCCCGCGGCAGATCGACGCCTGGGTGGCGGCCGAGCAGCTAGACATAATACACACGCATACCGAGTTCACGCTGGGCCGCGGCAGGGCAGGCCGCTGCCGGAGCTCTCGACCTGCCCACAGTCCACACCCTGCACACCTTTTACCCTGCCTACCGGCACTATGCGCCTCTCGGCCGCCTGCTGCCGTTGCGGATCGTAGACTCCCTCGTCGGGCGCTTCCTTGCCCGTTGCGACATGGTGGCCTGCCCGTCGGAGAAGGGGCGGGCGTACGTGGCGTGCTGCGCTCCCGGCGTCCCCGCGGTCATCATCCCCAACGGCATCGCGCCCGGCCGTTTCGCACCCGCGGGCGCGCACGGTGAGGCCCGCCGGACCGGGCGGGCCGCGCTCGGGATCGCCGACGCCGCGCCGACCGTGCTCTTTGCCGGCCGGCTGGCGCCCGAGAAGCGCGTCGTCGAGCTGCTGCACGCCGTGCACCCGCTCCTGGCTGCAGACCCCGCTGCCCGGGCGGTGTTCGCCGGTGCAGGCCCCCAGGCCGCTTTGCTGCAGAAGCTGGCGGGGCGGGCGGGCGTGGGCCGCCAGGTCGTCCTGACCGGGGGCGTGCCGTGGCAGGACATGCCGGGCATCTATACGCTGGCCGACGTCTTCGCCACGGCGTCGCTCAGCGAAATCCATCCCATGACGCTGATCGAAGCGGTTTCGTCCGGGCTGCCCGCGGTCGCGCGGCGTGATCCGGGCATAGACGAGCCTGATACTTGACGGCTTCAACGGCTTCCTTGTAGACTCGGACGCTGAACTCACCGCCGGGCTCGCCGCACTCCTGTACAATGAAGGCGTCCGCCAGCGATTCGGGCAGCACGCGGCCGGCGTAGCCGCCCAGTTGAGCATTGGCGCGCACGTCGACTGCCTGGAGGCGCTGTACCGGCAGACCATCGAAACCCACTCACGAAAGGCAACCCGATGAAGCTTGGCGTCTGCTACTATCCCGAACACTGGCCCCAGGAGCGCTGGGGCACCGATGCCCGCCTGATGCGCGAGGCGGGCATCGAGATTGTCCGCATCGGGGAATTTGCCTGGGCGCAGATGGAGCCCGAGGACGGCCGGTTCGACTGGGGCTGGCTCGACCACGCCGTCCAGACGCTCGCGGACGAAGGGCTACAGATCGTCATGGGCACCCCCACGGCTGCGCCGCCCGTGTGGATGGTGCAAGCCTATCCCGACGTCCTCCCCGTGGACGCGGCAAGGCCGCACGCTGGGATTCGGCTCGCGGCGCCACGCCTGCGCCAACAGCCCGTCGTACCGGCGTCTCACGGAGCGCATCGTGACGGCGCTGGCCGAGCGCTATGGGCGCCACCCGGCGGTCACCGGGTGGCAGATCGACAACGAGTTCGGGTGTCACAACACGACCCGCTGCTACTGCGACCGGTGCGCCGCGGCGTTCCGGCAGTGGCTCCAGGCGCGCTACGGCGATCTGCAGGCGTTCAACGCGGCCTGGGGCAACGCGTTCTGGTCGCAGTGGTACAGCGACTGGGGGCAGATTGGACTGCCGATGCTGACCCCGGCCCAGCTCAACCCCAGCCACGTGCTTGACTTCTACCGCTTCTCGTCCGACTCGTGGGTTGCTTACGAAGATCTCCAGGCGCGGCTGCTGCGTGAGCACGGCGACCCGGCGAAGTTCGTGACACACAACTTCATGGGCAATTCGCATGACCTGGACTACCACGATCTGGGGCGGCCCCTCGACTTCGTGACATGGGACTCCTATCCGACCGGCTACCTGGAACAGGAGTCGGCGTCGCTCTACCTGCCCGAGGAACCTCGCTCGGCCTACGCACACGACGTGGGCGACCCTTATGTGACCGACTTCTGCCACGCCATCACCCGCGGCATCAAGCAGGCGCCATTTTGGGTGATGGAGCAGCAGCCGGGCGGCATCAACTGGGCGAGTTACAATCCGGGCGTGCTTCCCGGCGCCGTGCGCCTGTGGACGTGGCACGCGCTGGCGGCGGGTGCCGACGCAGTGGTCTACTTCCGCTGGCGCGCCTGCCGCTTCGGCTTCGAGCAGATGCACACGGGTCTCCGCAAGCATGACGGCAGCGCGGATACCGGATACCTGGACGTCGTCGAGATGGCGGCCGAGCGTGAGCTGATGGACCAGGTGGGCCGGGCCGAGCTGGCCGGCGAAGTGGCGATCCTCTCGAGCTACGAGGATCTGTGGGCGCTTCAACTCCAGCCGCATCGCAAGGGCTTCTCCTACCAGCGCGCACAGTTCGTGCTCTATCGTGCCTGTCAGCGCCTCGGCATCCCCTGCGAAGTGGTGTCGCCCGACGCGGACCTCACCCGCTTCAAGCTGGTGCTTGCGCCTGCGCTCCACCTCGTGGGCCCTGAGATCGTGACGAAGCTGCGTGCTTACGCCAGTGCGGGGGGCCATGTGGTCCTCGGGGTCCGCTCGGGCTTCAAGACCGCAAGCGACGTGGTGACGGACCTGCCGCTGCCCGGCCTGCTCCGTGACCTGGTCGCCGCCGACGTGACGGCATGGCATGCCCTGCTGCCGGGAACCGCCTACGGTCTCACGTTTGGAGATGAGAGATTCGACGCGGGTGTATGGGCGGAATCGGTGGCTCCGTGGCCGGCCACGGAGACACTCGCCGCCTGGCGCGGGACGCCGTTCGCCGGCGAGGCCGCGTTCACGCGCGCCGCCGTGGGGCAGGGGACCGCGTCGTATTGGGCCTGGCAGCCCACCCTGGAGCAGGCGCTCCGCGTGATTTCGCGTCTTGCAGACGATGCCGGCGTCGCGCGCCTGGTCGCACCGCTTCCGGACGGCGTGCTGCGAGTCCCGCGTGGCCGGCACGTCGTGTGGTTGAACTTTACAGACCATGCGGAGACGGTGGAGGCTGGTGAGGAGTTTGTGATCATTCCGCCGCGAGACGTCGTGATCGGATAGTCGCGCCGGCCCCCGGAAAAAGAGAGGCGCCAGCTTCGCTGACGCCTCTCTTCATGCCACTGATCCAAATAGACAGTCACCCCGCGTTGTCCAGCAGCGCGGGGTGAGGGCCTAACTCGTCAGGTCCGCCAGCGCGGCCCCCAGCAGCGCGACGACGGGTTGCACGGGGACGAGCACGCCGACGCCCACTTTGCCCGCGCTGATCTCGATACGGTCGAACAGGATAGCCGTCTCGTCGATCAGCACGGGCCAGCGCTTGTCCATCAGCGCCAGCGGCGAGATACCGCCCTTCTCCAGCCCCGTCAGACGCTCGGCCTCGCGCTCGGGGCGCCATCTGGACCTTCTTCTCGCCGCTCGCCTGCGCCAGTTTCTTGAGATCGAGCTGGCTGTCGCCCGGCACCAGCGCCAGGATCGGGCGGCTGCCGGCTCGCTCGGGCAGGGCGACGAGCGTCTTGAAGGTCTGCTCGGGCGCCAGGCCGAGCACGGCGGCCACCTCGGCTGCCGAAAGATGCTCGACTACCTCATAGTACTTCGGCTCGTACTCGATGCCGTGCGCCTCGAGCACGCGCATCGCCAGCGTCTTCACTACCCCTGCTTCATGATGAGGGGCAGGTAAGTTTTGCGGAGCGGCGCGGGAGCCGCGCTCAGTGAGACCCACACATTGCCCGACGGCGCGGCAAAGGCGAGCAGGTCGGACGAACGATCGCCGTTGAAGTCTCCGCTGCTACAAATCTCGGTGTTTGCAGTGCAGAAGCCCGTCGCGTAAAGCTGCGAGTTGGCGAACCTCGTGCGCTCGGACAGCGCGACATAGACATAACCTGGCTTGTTGGCGTAGAGGTTTCGCGTAAATGCGATCACGTCGTCATTGAAATCCCCGTTGAAATCGCCCACGCCACACACCTCGGAACCGACGCAGAACACCGGCGCGGGCGAGGGATTCCAGAGGGAAGCCGGGTTCAGCGCCGATCCGTTCGAACTCGCCACCCACACGCGGCCGGCTGAGCGTACAAACGTGACGACGTCATCCTTGCCGTCACCGTTGAAGTCTCCCGTCATGCAGACCTCGCCCGCGTAACAGAAGTCGAAGGAGGGATTCCAGATCGCGGGTGTCCCGAAGTTGAGGGTCCCCTGCTTGACCTGCGACAGGGCAATCCATACCTTGGCCTGGCCGCCCACCGTGCCGCCGTGGAAGGCCACGATGTCGTCGAATCCGTCGCCGTTGAAGTCGCCGGTATCACAAGTCTCGTTGATGCTGGCGGACGAGACGCAGAAGCCGTTGCGCCAGATGGCGCTGGGGCCAAAGCCGCCGCCCGCCTGGGCCAATGCCACCCAGACGTTGCCGGTAGAGCCGCGCACGAAGGAGACGATATCGTCCCGCCGGTCGCCGTTCACATCCGCAACCCGGCATTCCTCGGAGCCAACGCAGAAGTTGGTGGTCCAGCGCACCAGCGGCCCGAAGGCATTCGTGCCGTTCGAGAGCGCGACATAGACGCTGCCGGCATCGCTTGGCACGAAGCTGCGGATGAAGCGGATGACGTCGTACTTGCCGTCCCCGTTGAAATCTCCGGTGAGACAGCGGTCGCCGTTCGCCGTGCCGCTATTGGCGACGCAGAAGCCAGTCAGCCAGATCGCGGCGTCGGGCGCCGAAGCCATGGGCCCGGTGGGGACATGGCTGCCGTCGAGCGGGGCAGCGACGACCGAGGGACCGTACACCTCGGGCGTCACGCCGGGCGAGGACACGTCGGCGCCGGGCGTTCCGTTGGTCGCCGGCGTCTGCGCCAGCGCGGTTGCAGGTACGATAAGCAGGCTCAGGATCGTAAGCAGAGCTAAGAGGCGACCAATCCGGCGCGACGCCTGGGTCTGCGATCGGGTGGTTTTCGAGTTCACGGCGTGCTCTCCTTTGATTTGGATTTGCTGCATGTTACCTCAGGTGCAGGCACTGGGCAAGGCTTGAATCAGGGTTCCGGCGCTGTGGGTGGCCGGCGATGCTCTCCGCTGCCCGTCGTCCCGGCAGTGGGTGCTGCTTCACCGACACGGGCGGACGCGCACCTTATGGTTGTTAACGTATGACGCCGAGTCTGGCTATCGGTTCCGGTAAGCTGTCTTGAAATGATACGGAGTTGTGGATGAATCAGCTGACCCTCGCTCGTCTACGGCCCCTGGCGGCCGTTGCCCTGCTTGTGCTCGTCCTGACCGCGGCCGCGTGCGCCCGCCAGGAATCGGGCCCGACCGACGCCGCTGGCGCCTGCTGCGACGCAGACGCCGGCCCCACCCACGGCGACCGTCGCGCCCACGGACGCGACGGCACCTGCGGAAACCGGCCGCGCCGACGGGCACGGCCGCACCCACGGACGCGCCGGCTGCGGCCACGTCGTCGCCCGCGCCAGAGACGGCCGCGCCCGCAACGGCTGCCCCCTCGACTGAGGCCGCGGCCGCAACGGCGGCTCCCGCAACGGCCGAGCTCCCGCACCTCGCGCCGACCTCGCCGCACTCAAGCTCACGCTGGCACCGCTGGCCCAGGGGCTCTCCAGCCCCCTGATGGTCACGAACGCGGGCGACAACACGGGCCGGCTATTTGTCGTCGAGAAGACGGGTGTGCTGCGCATCATCCAGGACGGCAAGTTGGTCGACAAGCCCTTCCTCGACATCAGCGACCGCGTGACGAGCTCGGGCTCCGAGCAGGGGCTTCTCGGGTTGGCCTTTCCGCCCGACTATGCCGGCCGCAAGTTCTTCTTTGTGAATTACACGAATACGAAGGGCGACACCGTGATCTCCCGCTTCAACGTGACCGCGGACCCGAACGTTGCCGACCCGGCCAGCGAGTTTCAGGTGCTGACCTTTGACCAGCCCGCGGCCAACCACAACGGGGGCAACCTCGTCTTTGGTCCCGACGGCTACCTGTGGATCGGAACCGGCGACGGGGGTGCGTCGAACGACCGTTTTGGCAACGGCCAGAACCCCAAAACCCTGCTCGGGAAGATGCTTCGACTTGACGTAACGAGCGACCCCGCGAAGCCTTACACAGTCCCGCAGGACAACCCGGCCATTGCCCAGCAGTGGCCGGTCATCCCCGAGGTGTGGGCGGTGGGCCTGCGCAACCCGTGGCGCTACAGCTTCGACCGGGCAACCGGCGACCTCTGGATCGGAGATGTCGGCCAGAACCGGGTCGAGGAGGTTGACGTGGTGCGCGCCGGGTCGGCAGGGGGTCTCAACTTCGGGTGGCCGGTCATGGAAGGGCCGGACTGCTTCCAGCAGGCGAACTGCGACCAGCAGGGGCTCGTGCTCCCCGTGGCAAGCTATCAGCACGGCGCGGACGGATGCTCCATCACCGGGGGGTTTGTGTACCGGGGTAAGGAGTTTCCGGGACTGGCCGGGGTTTACCTGTATGGGGACTACTGCTCGGGCCGCATCTGGGGGCTCGACGCCGCGAATCCCGGCCAGCCCAAGCTGCTGGCCGAAGCGGGCGCGGGCTTGAGCTCGTTCGGCGAAGACCAGGCCGGCGAGCTGTACGTTACCGATCTATCCAGGGGCACGGTCCGCCGGGTCGTGGTGCCGTAAGCCCATCTCTCAACCAATCGCAGAGGTGGAAATGCCGCTTGTAGGGCGAGCGTCAGCTCGCCCTACAGCGCAAGCTCATTTTGCGACTGGTTGCGATGACGCAGCCTTTCTGGCCGAAACCCGCCTTCTCTTCTAGAATGTCGCGAGAGACCCAAGGAGGCTCGCATGGACTATCCGAAGTTTGATCCGTTTGATTGGGAGAGCGTCCGGCCGCATGTCGACGCGCTGCTCGCTGGCGACCTCACGCCCGATTCCGTGCCGGCGTGGCTGGCGCAGTGGAGCGGCATCGAGAGCGTAATGTACGAGGCTCAGGCCCAGGTGTACCGCGATACGATGGAAGACACGACGAACGCGGACGCGGACCGCCGCTTCAAGATCCTGGTCGACGACATCGTGCCCAAGATGCGGGTTGCGCAGCAGGCGCTGCGCGGCAAACTGCTCGCCGTGCCGGGCTATGTGCCCCAGGCGGACCATGCGCTGCTGGTGCGGCGCTTTCGGGCGCAGGCCGCCATCTTTAGCCCGGAGAATGTCCCGCTGCTGAGCGAGCTCATGACCCTGGAGAACGAGTTCGAGAAGCTGATGGGCGGGCTGATGGTGGACCTGGACGGCGAGAAGAAGACGGTGCCCCAGGCCACCGCGCAGCTGTCCATGAACCCCGACCGGGCCGCACGCGAGCGCGCCTGGCGGGCCGTGCAGGCCGCGTACCTGGAACAGCGCCAGGCGCTCAACGAGCTCTATCTCCGGATGCTGAAGCTGCGGCGGCAGGTGGCGAGGAACGCCGGCTTGCCTGACTTCCGGGCGTACAAATGGCAGGAGCTCTCCCGCTTCGACTACACGCCCGAAGATTGCTTCACCTACCACGACGCCATCGAACACGCCGTGGTGCCCTTGGCGTCGCGGATCTATGCCGAGCGCGCCGCCGCGCTTGGACAACGCTCGATGCGTCCCTGGGACACCAAGTTCGACCCGCACGGCGAGCCGCTGCGCCCGTTCGAGAACGTGGCAGAGCTCGAGGAGGGTTGTCAGCGGATCTTCGACAGCCTGGACCCAGCGCTTGGCGCCGACTTTCGTGTGATGCGCGACGGCTTCCTCGACCTGGCGTCACGGCCGAACAAGGGCGGCGGGGGCTTCTGCGACATGTTCCCCGTGTCGGGCAAGCCCTACATCTTTATGAATGCGGTGGGGTCGGACGACGACGTTCATACGCTGCTGCACGAGGGGGGCCACTCGTTTCACTTCATGGCTTCGCGGAACGAACTGCACTGGAACCAGAACGGGCCGATGGAGTTCTGCGAGGTTGCATCTATGGGCATGGAACTGCTGGCCGCGCCGTTCCTCACCAAAGAGCGGGGCGGCTTCTATACAGCAGCCGAAGCCCGCCGGGCGCTGGCCCACGGGCTGGAAGAGACGGTCACCTTCCTCCCCTACATGGCCGTGGTCGATGCCTTCCAGCACTGGGTGTATGTGGATGCGCCCGAGGACGTAACCGCCGCGGACATGGACGCCAAGTGGAGCGAGTTGTGGGACCGCTTCATGCCGGGCGTCGACTACAGCGGGCTGGAAACCGAGAAGGAAACCGGGTGGCACCACAAGCTGCACATCTTCAGCGTGCCCTTCTACTATATCGAGTACGGCCTGGCCCAGCTTGGCGCGCTGCAGGTGTGGCAGAATGCCCTGCGCGACCAGCCGAAAGCGCTGGCCGACTACCGCCGGGCGCTCAGCCTGGGCTACACACGCGATCTTGCCGACCTCTTTTCCGCCGCAAACACGAAGTTTGCGTTCGACCGGCAGACGGTCGGCGGGCTGATGTCCCTGATCGAGGAGCAGCGGTCGGCCGGCGCCTAAACGGGTCTTAAATGGGACGCTGATGCAACTGATGGAACTGATCTTCACGGTCCTTCGGGAATAAGATCGTGATAATCAGTCGGATCCGTTCAATCAGTGTCCCATTTCGTCCCTCGTCGTCTGTCGCGCCGCGAGGAGCGGTCGCGATTCCAGTGACTTGGAGAGGCAGCATGAAGTTTCTTCTTACTTCCTCCGGCATCAAAAACGCCAGTATCCACAGCGCGCTCCTTGGCCTGTTGGGCAAACCGATCGCGGAATGCAGCGCACTGTGCATTCCAACTGCCATCTACCCCTTCCCCGGTGGCCCAACAATGGCTTACCGGTTCCTCAGCGGATCGACCTCCAACCCCATGTGCGAATTGGGTTGGAAGTCGCTGGGCGTGCTGGAACTGACTGCTCTACCGAGCATCAAGGCGGAATACTGGAAGGCCGCGGTCCGGGAGGCCGACGCCCTGCTTGTGTACGGCGGCGATGTCTGGTATCTGTGCCGCTGGATGCGGGAGTCGGGACTGGCCGAACTCTTGCCGGAATTGCCCGCGACGGTCTACGTTGGCGTGAGCGCCGGTAGCATGGTGACGGCGCCAATCTTCGGGGAGACGTACGACGATCCGGCTGCGCCCTTCGTCATCGATCAGGGGCTGGGACTGGTTGACTTTGCTTTGCTTCCGCACGTGGATCACGAGGGGCATCCGGAAAGCTCGATGGCCAAGGTAGAAAGGATGGCCGCCGAGGTGCCGGTGCCGACCTATGCCATCGACGATCAGACTGCCATCAAGGTGGTCGACGGCACGGTCGAAGTCATCTCCGAGGGGCGCTGGAGGCTGTTCAACCGGGAATCGGCCTGATTCGGGCGGGGCGGCGCCACGCCAGAAGACCGGACACAATCAACGAGCAATTGCCCTCGGCTCACCGCCCGCACGTCCGCCCGGTGAGTCGCAGGGAGACGGCAGTCCTGCACCCTGCCGCCTCCGGGCGCCCGCTGCGTCAGCCTGCCAGCCAGTCGCGAATCCTGGCGTACACTTCCGGCCGCTTAAGCAGGCCCATATGGCTCGTGTGATAACTGATCCACCGGTTCGACTCGGGGAATGCCAGGCAGTAGTCGGGGTTCTTGTGAATTCCGAGTGCGCTGTCCAGCGGGACGATACCGTCGCCCAAGACACGGCTTTTCACGTTGCTCGCCTGTGACCCCAGCGTCGCACCGATGGCATAGCACGAGACGTCGGAAGGTAAGGGCACCGGGCAGCGCGTGTCACGACCGTCGCCGAAGCGATCCAGCCCCTGCCAGTCCTCGTCGCTGACGCTGCCATGGCGGAGGTCGGTAATGCCGGCGCTGCGCGTCGTGCCGAGGCGGCGGAAGGGCGCCGAGTAGCGCGTGGCGTTCAGGAGCGCATCCGCCCGGTTGCCGGCCCGTTCGAGCCGTGAGCCGTGGTGCGGGGTCCCGAGGAAGACCATGTGGTGCAGCCGGCGAGGCCAGGTCTGATTGCCGATCGTGCCGTAGTAAACGGCACTGCGAGCCACCAGGCCGCCCATGCTGTACCCGACAATCGCAATCTCCTCCACCGGTTCGGGCCATTCCTCGACCAAACACTCGAGCAAATCGGTCAGACGCTTCCCGTTCGTCGAAACGTGCAGCCCCGTGTTGTAGTAAAGGTAGAGGGCGGTGTAGCCCAGTTCCCGAGCCAGTTCCGCGCCGTGATCATGGTCCCCCTGCCGCCACCCCAGATCGTTCATGCAGAGGCCGTGGACGAGCACGAGCAGTCTCTTCCCCGGCGACGGGAGAGCGGAGCGGATCGAGGAAGGGTCGAGCACCAGGGGCACGCCCTCATGCCGCAGAGACATCTGGATAGCCAGTGGGTTAGCGCTGGCTTCGAGATGATCTCCCCAGACACCGTTGAGGATCGCCAGCGCAGTTTCGCGCTCCGGCGTGGAGGCAGAGCGGGCTCCGGCAGTCCGCCCAGCCCTGTTCTGAGCCGCCTGCGCGCCCACGTCCGCCACTTTGTAACCCACGCGGATGCCTCGGTAGACCAGGCCGGGGATGCCCCCCATGTGGCGGGAGCCTGTCGACGAAAAGGGGTCCAGCGGTGCGGCGATCGATGCGTGTACGCCCTCTACAACGTCCGTAATCGTATATGCCCCGTCCAAAGCGAAACGGCCAAGGCCCAGCAAGTCAATCAGTCCGGTATTGCTCTTCAAAACAAAATCCTTAGTTAGCAGCAAAATTGAGAGCCCGCAGCCCGACCATCCGGTTGGGTCGACATTACGATCACAGCCGCACTGCGCACAGAATGGCACCGTAGCCGAATACGGAGAGTTGATATGCAAGGAGCGCTACCATGCCCGTGTGCCTTAAGGCAAACAAAAGGATGTCTCCGTGAGACCGCCGTGCCCGAACACGGGGCCTGAACCTCCATTTGCCCACGATCTGTTTCAGGGTCTCGCCCTAACGAAGAAGACGACCGTCGCCGGCCGTCTTCTTCGTTAGGGGGCTGCAAAGGCTATGGGAGGAATCATCGTGTCTGTTGGAAGCTGCCCTCAATAAGGCGCTCGATCTTCCGGCCCTAGACTGCCTCTTGCACGAACAACCGTCCGGAAAGCCGCTGGTCCTGTGACGAGGCCCCCAGCAGCAACTCCACCTCGCCCGGCTCGGTCACCCACCCGGCGCCGCCCCAATACGCCAAGTCGGACGCGGGCAGCTCGAAGCTGACCTCTTTCGCCTCACCCGGGGCAAGACTCACCCGGGCGAAGCCCTTCAGCTCGCGCACGGGCCGCTCAACCGCTGAGTGCGGGTAGCGCACGTACAACTGCACGACTTCGTCGCCCGCGAGCGAGCCAGCATTGCGAATTGTCGCACAGATGCTCGCCCGTCCCCCACGTCGATGTGGTCCGGCGTCACCCGGAGACCGCTGTACTCGAAGTGCGTGTAGCTCAAGCCGTGACCGAAAGGATAGAGCGGCTCGCCTGTCATGAAGCGGTAGGTCCGGGCGCCCAAGGGCGAAGCCATCGCGTAATCTTCAAACGGTGGAAGCTGATCGACGGACTTGTAGACGGTGACCGGCAGCCGGCCAGCGGGATTGGCATCGCCGAAGAGGACGTCCGCCAGCCCGCTCCCACCTTCCTCGCCGCCGTACCACGCGTGAAGGATGGCCGGCACGTTCTCGTCCGCCCAGTTGACCGTGATTGCGCTGCCCCCCAGCAACACCAGGACCACGGGCTTGCCCAGCCCCGCAACCCGACGCAACAGGGCCTCTTGCGGCGCAGGCAGGCCGATATCTGTCCGGTCGCCCGCCTCGAAGCCGGGGATGCGCACGGGCATCTCTTCGCCTTCCACCTCGGGTGAAAGGCCCAGAACCAGCACGACGACTTCGGCCCGCTCCGCGGCCTCCAGCGCGGCCGCCGGATCGTCTTCGCCGGGCCGCGCCCACAGCAACTGCACTTCGGGCGAGCGGCCCTCGTTCACGTACTCCAGCCGCAAGTCATAGAGTCGACCAGCTTCCAGTTCCACTGCGACCGACCGGGTGATCGGCTGATGCTCGTCCAGGTTGGCCGGCAGCAGCTCGCGGCCGTCCAGCAGGAGCCGGCACCCGCTC
Organism: uncultured Chloroflexia bacterium; assembly: GCA_963810095.1. Lineage (GTDB taxonomy): Bacteria > Chloroflexota > Anaerolineae > CG2-30-64-16 > CG2-30-64-16 > JALOOB01. Next base: position 389,351 of record CAWEMM010000007.1, read on the forward strand.
GATGCGCGCGCGCCGAGGCTGTACTGCCCCGAAACCGGCGCGGTAAGTGCGCCCTCCCAGCACGCCGAGAAATGCTCGAAGACAGGTCCGCCCAACGGCGACACGTCGCGCCAGGAAAAGTCCACCGTGTGGTCGATTCGGCTGAAGGCAACCTTGCCTGACGTTCCGCCTGCGCCCGCAGCGTATGTGCCGAGCAGACCGGATGCCGGCGCTCCACACGTGTCCGTCGGCGGGCGCAGGTAGGCGGGGGGAATCGGCGCCAGGCGCGGTGCGCCCTCCGCGATCGCACAGCCCTGCGCTGTGTAGACTACCGTGGCAGGTGAGACCTTGCGGCGGATGCCTTCCAGCGGCGTCACAGCACGCGAGGCCATGCCGCAGTAGTTCCCAAGCAGCACGTCCAGTCTATCCGCGACAGGACCGATGACCGCAACGGACTTGAGGGACTTGTCGAGCGGGAGCAAGCGGACGTCCGCCAACGTCGGCGTTCTTCAGGAGCACGATACTTTCGGTTGCCGCCCGGCGGCTCAGCGCCCGGTGGGCCGCGCAGTCGTTGACCTCGTACGGTATCCCCGCGTACGGGTCCTGCTCCGGCCCGTCGAACATGCCGAGGCTGAACCGTGCTGTGAACACGCGGCGGACCGACCGGTCGATGTCCGCCTCGGTGAGCAGACCGGACTCCACGGCTTCGAGCAGCGCGCCGAACGCGCACCCGCACTCCAGGTCACACCCCGCGCGCACCGCCAGCGCCGACGCCTCGGCCGGCGTCTGCACCAGCTTGTGCCCGCCGTAGATGTCGTCGAGTGCGAAACAGTCCGACACGATGACGCCCTCGAAGCCCCATTCGCCCCGCACAATCTTGGTCAACAGGGTGGGGCTGGCGCACGCGGCCTCCCCGTTCACCCGGTTGTATGCGCCCATGACGGACGCTGCGCGTCCCTCCTTCACGCACGCCTCGAACGCCCGGAGGTACGTCTCGCGCAGGTCGCGCTCGCTCACGACCGCATTGAACTCGTGGCGGCTGATCTCCGGGCCACTGTGGGCGGCGAGGTGCTTGGGTGTCGCTACCAACTTCAAGCGCCCCGCCGGCCGCGCGGGGTCATCCTCGCCCTGCAGGCCGCGCACGAACGCCACGCCGATGCGCGAGGTGAGGTAAGGATCTTCGCCGTACGTCTCCTGCCCCCGGCCCCAGCGGGGGTCGCGAAAGATGTTGACATTCGGCGACCAGGCGGTCAGGCCGGTGTATATCTCCCGGTAGCCCTGCCGGGCGAACTCGTGGTGCTTCGCGCGCGCTTCGTCGGAGATGGCCGTGGCGACCTCGGAGATCAACGCCGTATCCCAGGTGGCGGCCAGGCCGATCGCCTGCGGAAATACCGTCGCAACCCCGGCCCGCGCCACACCGTGCAGGCATTCGTTCCACCAGTTGTACTTTGGGATGCTCCGCCATTCGCCAATGGCGCGCCATTCGTCAATGGCGGCCCATTCGTCAATGGCGGCCCAATCGTCATTGGCGGCCCGCTCGATGGGGGGCGAGTCATAGGCCATCTGGCTGACCTTCTCCTCGAGCGTCATCCGGTTGACGAGGTCGTCGACGCGCGCCGCGATGGGCAGCGAGGGGTCGCGGTAGGCTGGGGTCGTCGTCATGGTCGCCTCTTAGTGCGTGATTGCGCGCCCTTCGCTCAGCCTTTGAGCGCGCCGGCCGTCAGGCCCGATACGATCTGCCGCTCGGCAATGAGATAGAAGATAATCGCGGGTATTGCGGACAGGGCGACGAAAGCGGATACCGCCGCCAGGTCCGAGCTGTATTGGCCCTGAAACTGCATCGTTCCGAGTGGCAGCGTCCACTTGCTCTCGCTGTCCAGGATCACCAGGGGCGTGAGCAGGTCGTTCCAGCTGACAATCAACGTCAGCACGCCGACCGCGGCCAGCGCGGGCCGAACCAAAGGGATCAGGACGCGCCAGAAAAAGCCAAAGGCGCTGCAGCCGTCGATGCTCGCGGCGTCCTGCAGATCGCTGGGAACGGCTGCGAAGAAGCCGCGGAGGATCAGGAGGCTGCTCGAGATCCCGAAGGCCGTTTCTACGAGGATGACGGCGAGGAGCGAATCGGTCAATGCCATCTGGCGAATCACCAGGTAGACCGGCATGATCGCAACGGTGATCGGGAACATCAGCCCCAGGGTCAGGAACGTGAAGATTGCGTTCTTGCCCCTGAATCTCATGCGGGCAAAGACGTACGCAGCCATGCTGCACACGATCAGCACGCCAAGCGTCGACGCGACCGCCACGATCAGGCTGTTCTTCATGAAGACCCAGTACGAGGGCGTGCCCAGGATCGACCGGTAGTTCTCCCAGCGCGGCGGATTCGGGATCGAGTAGGGACTCAGGAACATCTCGCCGGTCGTCTTCAGGCTGGCGAACAGCAGGACCACGAGGGGCACGATGATGACCACGGTGATCAGTGCAAGGACCAGGTATTGAAAGAACCTGGTCCGGAACTTGCGTCCGGCCCTTCTTCGTGGGGCACACGCTGAGGCTTGAGCCATGGTCGTTCCTTTCGAGCGCGCTACGGCTCGGCCGTAGTTAGTATTCTTCCTGCCACGCGAGGCGCATGTAGGCCACGGCGAAGCCCAGGCAGATCACCAACATGACCAACACGACGGCCGAGCCGTAGCCCAGCTGGTAACGCTTGAAGCCAAAGCGATACATGTAGGTCGCCATGAACTCGCTCGCGTTGACCGGCCCGCCGCCCGTCATCACCCATACCAGGTTGAACTGCGTCAGCGAACCGAGGACGGACAGCAGGACCACCGTCTGAATGGTGCTGCTCAGCATCGGAATCGTGATGTAGCGCGTCAGCTGCCACGGGCTGGCGCCATCGATGAACGCCGCCTCGTCGACCTCCCGCGGGATATTCTGAAGCCCGGCCAGGAATAAGAGCATGTGCAGGCCAAAATACTTCCAGCTCAGCACGACGAAGATGCAAAACACGACCTGGTGAATATCGCTCAGGAAGTTCTGGGGCTTGACTCCCGGGATGAGCACCAGGAGCGCGTTGATCAGCCCGCGCTCCGGATCGGCGTTGAAGAGGCTCATCCAGATAATGCCGGTGATCACTTCGGAAAGGACATAAGGCACGAAAAAGATCGTGCGAAAGATCGCCCGGCCCGGCAGATCGCGTCCCACCATGATCGAAAGCGCCAGGGCGAACGGCAGCTGTATCGCCAACGAGAGCACGACGATCAGGAAGCAGTTCAGGACTGCCTTCCTGAAGACGGCATCGTTGACGATTTCCTTGAAGTTTGCCAGGCCGACGAAGTCTGTTGCAGGGCCGAGGCCGTTCCAATCAAACGTGCTGAAGTAAACAGATCGCAGAATGGGGTAGACCAGGAAGGTGATGAAAAGGATCAGGGCCGGCGCCAGGAAGATGACGATCGTCGCCCGGTCTTGCGCTTTCCGGCTCGATCCACCGGCACGGCGCAGTTGGGTTACGTTACTAACGGTCGGCATCCCCATGTGAAATCATCCTTGTCCCGGATCCAGGTTGGTGTGCCTGGCGCCAGCCAATCCGCGCACTGGGGCGGCCGGCAATCGCCCGCGTACGAGTCGACTGCCGGCCGCGCTTACTGCCCACTACTGCTTGATGTACTTGGCTGCCGCGTCTTCGATCGCCTTGGCAGCCTCAGCCGGCTTCGCGGTGCCCGCGAAGACCGTCTGCACCGAGGCGTTGATCGCATCGCCCACCGCCGATGGGAGGAACTGATCGTAGTATAGCTGGAAGTACTTCGCAGCCGCGAAAGCCTGCTGGACCGCGAGCATGTTGGGGTCCTTCAGGCCGGTCTCGCTGCCCTTCACCACGGGGATGCCCATGCCCAACGAGGCCATCTGGGTCTGCGCGGCTTGGGACGAGATGAACTTGGCGAAGTCCACGGCTTCCGGCGAGGCGTTCTTGCCGATGGCAAAACCGTTGCCGCCGCCGATAACATCCGTGGCATTGCCAGCACCCCCCTCAACCGCGGGGAAGCCGAACATGCCGAGGTTGGCAACGCCCTTCTTGTCCGCAGCATTCGCAGATTCGACCGAGGGGGCCCACTGGCCGGACAACTCCATGGCGGCCTTCCCGTTGCCGAAGGTGGCCTGCATCTCGTCGTGCGTGTTGCCGAGGAAGCCGGTCTGGAACGGCTCGAGGGCGATCAGCTCTTGTAGCTTCTCGAAAGCCTGCACGAACGCGGGGTCGGCAAAGGATCCCTTGCGGTTCAATGCAGCTTCAAAGGCGGCTTGCCCACCAATACGGGTCGCAAGATACGACCAGATGTGCATGCCGGTCCAGCTGTCCTTTTCGCCAAGGGCGATCGGGGTGATGCCGGCAGCCTTGAGCTTCTTTACCGCATCGAGGAACTCGGTCCAGTTCGTTGGGGGGGTCTGAATGCCGGCCTTGGCGAAGAGGTCCTTGTTGTACCACCAGCCGACCATGCCCATGTCCCACGGGACGCCATACTGCTTGCCGTCGTACGAGTAGACGGCCAGCGCACCCGGCGCGAAGGAGTTGCCCCACTCACCGCTCACGTCTGCGGTGATGTCCTTTAGCAAGCCTGCCTTGGCCTGTTCGACCATGGTGCCGCCGCCCCAGCTTTGGAAGATATCTGGCGGGTTGCCCGACTGCATGACGGTGCTCAGCTTGGTCTTGAAGGCCTCATTCTCGAGCACCGTGATTTTGACGTTCACGTTCGGGTGCGCGGCCATGTAGTCGTCGGCCAGCTTCTGCCAATAGCTAAGGCCGGGATCTTTTGTCGAGATGTGCCACCAGTTGACGTCTACCTTGTTCGCAGGGGCTGCCGGCGCGGTGGTAGCTGCCGGGGCTTCGGTTGCGGCTGCAGGGGCTGCCGGCGCGGTCGTCGGCTGCGCGGCGGGGGCCGGGGCAGCCGGCACGCACGCGCCCAGCAAGAGACTGGCTAGTACGATCAGGCTGATCAGGATCGAAACCTTGGTACGCATGTGTGCTCCTCCTGGTTGGATTATACTGGCACCCTTATCCACATCGATCACCCGAGCGCGCGACCTGGTGCTCTCGGGAGCAACGGCGCCACTGACTAATGGCGTGTGCTTATCGGCGATAGGCGGCCTCCTTAGCAGGTGTCGTGGGTAGGGACTCAGGTCGTCCGCGCGGCGGCTGGCACGACCCGCGAATGATCAGCTCAGTGGGCAGGTCGATGCGACGCGCCGGCTTGCCCGGCTCGCTCAACTGGTCGAGCAGCATCTGGGTGGCGACGCGCCCCATCTGCACGAGGGGCTGCGAAACGGTCGTGAGCGGGGGGTGAACCTGGGCGGCCTGGGGGATGCCGTCAAAGCCGACGACCGACATATCTTCGGGCACGCGCAGCCCCTTCTCGCGCAGCGCCTCGATTGCGGCCAGGGCCATGTGGTCGTTGGAGGCAAACATGGCGGTGGGTGGATCAGGCAGCGCCAGCAGGGACAGCGCAGCCGCGTAAGCCTCCGGGATGTGGAACTCGCCGTTCTGGACGAAGCTGGGGTTTGCGGGCAGGTGGTGGGTGCGAAGCGCCGCCTGGTAGCCTTCGAGGCGCTGCCGCGCGGCGGCCATCTCCATGTTGCCCGTAATAAAGCCGATGCGCCGGTGGCCCAGGCCGATCAGGTACTCGGTCGCGTTGTACGCGCCCTGCCAGTTCGTCGCGCCGACGGCCGGCACGTTTTCCTCGACGCCCTGGTAGTCGACCAGGACGAACGGAAACTCGATCTGGCGCAGGCGGCTGACCATGCTCTCAAGATCGCTCGGCAGGACGAGCAGCAGCCCGTCGGCCAGGCCGCGCGCGATGCTGGCGACGTAGGAGCTTTCTTTGGCGGCTTCGCGGTGGGTGGTGTAGAGCATCAAGTCGTACTGGGCCAGCTCCACCTCCGCGTCGATCCCGCGGACGATCTCGCCGATGTAGCCGGTGCCGAGATCGGGCACGAGGACGGCGAGGACATGCGAGCGCCCGCCCGCCAAGCTTCGGGCGCGGCGATCCACGGTGTAGCCCAATCGCTCCATGGCCTCCTGGACGCGCTGGCGGGTTTCAGGTTTCACGTAAGGGGCGTTGTTGATCACGCGCGAGACGGTGCCGTAAGAGATGCCCGCTGCGGTGGCCACCTCGTGGATCGTCACATTCTTGCCCGAGCGACTTGGATTCCTGGGCATAATCTCCTCGAATGATCGAGCAGGGCGCCGTCGAGATCATGTAATCGATTACAGAATTCCCAGGCTAGAGCGCAGAGATGTTCCGCCAGAGCGGAGAAATTGCGCTTCGCGTGGCAATCATCGCCCTCGATAACCGGGCAACAGCAGTAAATGCCCCAATTAGCCTAAATGCGAGTCTGTAAGCGTTTACAGGAACAAGGTAGCACAAGGCAAACGCGTTGTCAATCCCCTTTTTTGATGTCTGTTACCTTTCCTACTAGCGCGTCCGTTGACCGGCACCATGCGTCTATGCCGAGAGCGTCGAACCATTCCGGCCTCAGTCCTCATGTTGGACGGGAGCCACCCATGAGACAGAGTCCAGTACAGCCCGCTTGCCGTGGCGCTGAACCTACTGCTACTGGTCGAGTCTCCCTTCTGGACGATACGCACGCCGGTGTATGGTAGAATAGTTCAGCACGTAACCTGCAGAGCGAGGCCAAAGTCCACACATGCCGACCAGTTCCAGTCCAACCGAACGCTTCTCACAAAAGGTCGAGAACTACCTGAAATATCGCCCGCACTACCCGGCCGAGGTCCTGGCGCTGCTGCAGCGCGAGTGCGGGTTGACCCCGGAATGGGTGGTTGCGGACATCGGCTCGGGCACCGGGTTCTCAGCCGAGCTGTTCCTGGCGAACGGAAACCGCGTCTACGGCGTGGAGCCAAACGAGCCCATGCGGGCCGCAGGCGAGAACTACCTGGCGCGATTTCCCGCGTTCATCAGCGTGCCCGCCACTGCCGAGGTCACGACGCTGCCCGATCAGAGCGTCGACCTGGTGCTCGCCGGCCAGGCGCTCCACTGGTTTGACCTGCCTGCCGCCCGGCGCGAGTTCGAGCGCATCCTGCGGGGCGAACAGTGGTTGGCGCTCATGTGGAACAGTCGCGACGAGGGCAGCGCGTTCCAGCAGGATTACGAGCAGATGCTGCTGCGCTACGGCACGGACTACGTCGAGGTGCGCCATACGAACCTGGAGGACGAGAATATCGGGACGTTCTTCGGGACCGGCGGCTGCCGCAAGGCCACGTTCCAGAACCGCCAACTGCTCGACCTGCCGGGCCTGACCGGCCGGGTCATGTCCTCGTCTTACCTGCCGCTGCCAGGTCATCCAAACTACGAGCCCATCGTCGCAGGGCTGGCCGAGCTGTTCCAGAAGCACCAGGTCGACGGAAAGCTGGCCTTCGATTATCACACCGACGTGTTCTACGGTCGCCTGACATGATCGAGTACGACCAGGGTCGTCATGCCCTCACCGCGGTGCGCTATCTCCAGCCGTTCCGCCAGGGGGGCTCGGTGCCCGCCCTCGTCGAGGCGGACGACGGCGAGCTGTACGTGCTCAAGTTCCATGCGGCCGCGCAGGGCCGGCGGGCCCTCGTCGCCGAATTGATCGCGGGCGAGATCGGCCGGATGCTGGGCCTGCGCGTGCCCGAGCTGGCCTTCATCGACGTGGCGCCCGGCTTCGGCATGGGCGAGCCGCACCAGGAGATTCGCGAAACGCTCAACGCGAGCGCGGGGCTGAACCTGGGCCTGCGCTTCCTGCCCGACTCGCTCGAGTACAACCCGCTGCTCAAGCCGCCGCCCGCCCCGGAAGAGGCTGCGGCAATCGTCTGGTTCGACGCGTTCGTGACGAACGTCGACCGCACCCCGCGCAACGTCAACATGCTCCTCTACCAGCACGCGGTGTGGTTGATCGATCACGGCTCGGCCCTCTTCTTTCACCACAGCCCTAACTGGTATGCCCAGCCCGAGCGGGCGCTGACCCCGTTCGCGCTGGTCAAAGACCATGTGCTGCTCCGCTTCGCCGGTCCGCTGCCCGAGGCCGACGCCTTGCTCAAGCCGCGCCTGCCCCAGGCCCAAGTCGAGCATGTGGTCGATCTCCTGCCCGATGCCTGGCTTAAGGACGGGGCCGAACCGGCCGAGCTGCGTGCCGGCTACCGGCGCTGGCTGACCGACCGGCTGGCCGCCTCCCAGGTCTTTGTCGACGAGGCTGAACGTGCCCGCACGCGCACCGTATGAGTACTCGGTGATCCGTATCGTGCCTTGCGTCGAGCGCGAGGAATTTCTCAACGCGGGCGTGCTCCTCTTCTGCAAGGCGCACCGGTTCCTCGGCGCGCGGCTGGCGCTGAATGAGGAACGGCTGTTGGCGCTGCAGCCGTGCGCCGACGTTCCCGAGATCCGGAAGCAGCTCGAACTGATCGAGGCCATCGTGGACGGCGGCCGCGACGCAGGTGAGGTGGGCGTGCTGCCCCCGGCCGAGCGCTTCCGCTGGCTTGCCTCGCCGCGCAACACGGTCGTGCAGCCCTCGCCCGTCCATCCTGGGTTGTGCGACGACCCACAAGCGGCGCTGGACGCCATTTTTGTGCGGCTGGTGCCCTTGAGGATATGCCCTTGACTCGCATCGCGGAAAAGGTGACGGCCCTGATCGTGCGGGACACAGGCCGGGGACGCCAGGTCTTGTTGTTCCGCCATCCCAGCGCCGGCATTCAGATCCCGGCAGGCACTGTCGAAGAGGGCGAAGCCCCAATCGACGCCGCGCTGCGTGAGGCGCAGGAGGAGAGCGGGCTGCGCGACCTCGCAATCGTGCGGCCCTTGGGCGTGCGAGAGGTCACGACGCCGGAAGACCGCGCGACTGCTCGCAACGGCCTGCACTGTCTACTCGCGGCCCGACCCGACCAGTTGGGACTGGGTTCACCTCCAGCGGGGCCTGCTGGTCTACATGGTGCGCCGGGAAGACGATTGGGTGCAGATCGACTTCCGCGAGGCCAACCGCTTTCCGAACCCCGACTACCTGACCTTCCAGGTCATCGGCTGGGTGCGCGCCGAGGTCCTGGCCACGATGGTGCGCCGCCACTTCTACCTCCTGACTCCGACCGCCCCAACCCCTGACGACGAATGGGCGGTCAACATCGACTATCATGTCTTCCGACCATTCTGGGCCCCGCTCGACGAGGTGCTCCAAGACAGGGGCGACATCGTCGAGCCGCAGCGCGAATGGCTCGATTTTCTGCGGGATTCATCTGATGCGACACCTTTACAACCTGGATCCATCCGTCCATTTCCTTAATCACGGCTCCTTCGGCGCGTGTCCGAGGCCGGTCTTCGAGGCCTATCAGCGCTGGCAGATGGCCGAAGAACGCCAGCCGGTCGAGTTCCTGGGCCGCCGGGTGAATACCTTGCTGGCCGAGAGCCGGGCCGCGCTCGCCGTGTACCTGCACGTGGGGGCCGACGACCTGGTCTACTTTCCCAACCCAACCACGGCCGTCAATATGGTCGCCCGCAGCCTGATCCGGCGGGCGCGCGCCGATGGGGGCTGGAGCCTTCAGCGAGGCGACGAAATCCTGACGACGGATCACGAGTACGGCGCACTCGACCGCACGTGGGATTATGTCTGCGGCGAGACCGGCGCGCAGTACCGCCACCGGCCGGTCCCGCTCCCGCTGCCCGCACCGCAGGATTTCGTCGAGCAGTTTTGGGCCGGCGTCACGCCGCGCACCAAGATCATCTATCTCTCGCATATCACCAGTCCCACCGCGGTGATCTTTCCGGTCGCGGAGATCTGCCGCCGGAGCCGCGAGGCCGGCATCCTGACGATTGTCGACGGCGCGCACGCACCGAGCCAACTGCCGCTCGACGTCTCGGAGGTGGGCGCGGACATCTATGTGGGTGCGTGCCACAAGTGGCTGTCTGCGCCGAAGGGGAGCGCGTTCCTGCATGCCCGGCCCGAGGTCCAGCCGTGGCTCGAGCCGCTCGTAGTCAGTTGGGGCTGGCAGTCCGACGATCCCAGCGCATCGCCGTTCATCGACTGGCACGAGTGGCAGGGGACGCGCGACGTCTCCGCGTTTCTGACCGTGCCCGACGCGATCCGGTTCCAGGCCGAGCACGATTGGGCAGCGGTGCGCCGCGGCTGCCACGCCCTCGCAGTCGAAACGCGCGACCGCCTCGTCGACCTGACCGGCGTCCCGCCGGTCTGCGACGAGAGCGCCTTCGGCCAGATGTTCGCGGCCGAGCTGCCGCCCTGCGACCTCGACGCGCTCAAACGGCGGCTGTACGACGAATACCGGGTCGAAGCGCCCGTGATCCGCTGGGGCGGGCGCTGCTTTATCCGGGTCTCGTTCCAGGCGTACAATGACCGGTCGGACGCCAACGCGCTTGTCGACGCGCTCCGGGTCCTCCTGCCCGAGGTCACCCGTGGTACAGCGCGCTGACCTAATCGCCGCCAAAGCCGAGGTGCAGGCGCGTATCCGCAGCTTGCGCCCGAAGGTCGAAGCGGCGCGGGCCGGCGCGGAAGCTTCGGCGGGAACCCGCGGGAGCCGGCTTGCCGCGCAGGCCGCGGCGCTCCAGGCCGAGTTGGACGGCCTGATGGCCGAAGAATCACGCCTGCGCCTCGAGATCGACCGGGCTCCCCACTAGCGCGCGCTCCGCTGCACCCACCGGGTCGCCGGCCGCAGCGCCGGCTCAGGCAATTTTCCCCGCAATCCCCGTAAGTTGCCGTAACTTCCCCTGTTTCGTTCGTTTATATCTTGTGCGACACTTGCGCATGTGCTATAGTGCCAGTACCATGGGCGGACGGTGATTCACTGTCACGTCCCATTCGCTGCCTGGACCCAGGTCTTTGTGTCTATCTGAAACACGCTGGGGCCGGTCTCTGACCGTGCCCCAGCCGGCTCGGTAAGGGAACCGCCCGAGCATTCTCGGATAGGCCCTTAGCAATTCCTGAGCCACGCGGCGTGCGCTCTGCCAGCAGGTAAGTGGGCCGGGCATCGCCCGGCAGGAGCGCACAATGACCCTCTTGTCGATCCGACTTTTCGGGCGGCCGCGGGCTTGGCTGGGCGCGGACGCCGAGATCAAGTTTGCGCACACCGGCCAGACGCTGCTGGCCTACCTGCTGCTGCACCGCGACTTCAGCCCACGCGACCTGCTGGCATCGCTGTGCTGGGCCGAACAGCCCGAGGAGAGCGCCCGCAGCTGTCTGAACACGGCCCTCTGGCGCCTCCGCAGCTCGCTCGAACCCGGCCCAACCGCCCGCGGAACGTACCTTCTCACGAGCCCGGCTGGCGAGGTCGGTTTCAACTGGGAAAGCCAGCACTGGCTGGACCTGGCGGAGTTCGAGCACGTGATCGCGTCCGCGCTCGCCCGGTCCCCCGCACAACTCGCCCAGGCAGAGATCGCCGCGTTGGAACGGGCGCTTGACCTCTACAGTGGCGACCTGCTTGAAGGGTTTTACGACGATTGGGCGCTGCGGGAACGCGAGCGCCAACGTGGGCTGTACTTGGATGGACTGCAGCACCTGATGTCGCGGCACACGCTCGACGGGGCCTACCAGAAGGGCATCGCCGCGGGCCAGCGCATCCTGCGGCTCGATCCCCTGCGCGAAGACGTCCACCGGGACCTCATGCGCCTCTATGCGGCCAACGGGCAGCGCGCGCTCGCCGTCCGCCAGTACACGGTGTGCCGCGAGACACTGCACGTCGAGTTGGGCATCCCGCCCATGGACGAAACGGAAGCCTGTTACCGTGAAGTGCTCGCAGCGCGTCGAGCGGTTGCGGGCGTCGCGCCTGCACTGCCAACCAGGCCCGACCTTGCGAGCGCGCTCGCTGAGCTTGATGCTGCTCGGCGGCAGCTTCAGACGGCGCAGGAGCGGCTTAGCGAAGCTGTTTCAGCCATGGAGCAATTTGTACCGTGCTCGTAGGTCACATGCCTTCAATGTGATTCGGATGTGACCCGAATGTGAGTCCTTCCTGCTAGCATGCCGCTGTCATTTGACGGCGGCTTTTTTGTGCGCGCCGCTGCGGGGGCGCCGCAGCGTGCAGCCCTGGCCCAAGTGAGGACATGGCAGAGGACGGCGACCGGAATGTCTTCATCGTGCGCATTTGGCGCGAGCCGCGCGAGTCCGAGGCCGCGCCGACCGAGTGCCGTGGCGTAGTGGAACACGTGGCGTCGGGCCAGCGGCGCTTCTTCCGTGAGCTTGGCGACCTGGACGAGTTCATCCAACGCCTGAGCTGTCTCGGGGAATCGAAAACGAGCAGGAGGTAACCATGCCCGTCACGCCCACATATCCGGGGGTGTACATCGAGGAAGTCCCCAGCGGGGTGCGGACCATTGCCGGCGTCGCCACGTCGATCGCGGCCTTTGTCGGTTGGTCGGGGCGCGGCCCCACGGATCGCGCCCGGCTCATCTCCAGCTGGGCCGACTTCGAGCGGCTCTACGGCGGCCTGGACGCGCGGAGCCTTCTCGGCTACGGCGTCTACCACTTCTTCAACAACGGCGGGCAGCAGGCTCACATCATTCGCCTCGCGGCCGCCAACGCGGACGTCGCCACCAAGACGATCGACGGCAAGCTGATCGTGGACGCGGCGAACGCGGGCGACTGGGGCGAGCAGTACGGGGTCAGCATCAAGCGTCGCACGCCCGGCGAGTTGCCTTTTCGCCTGCAGGTGCTGTACCGGCCTAATCCGAGCGACACGCCGGTCGTGGTGGAGTCGTTTGAGAACGTCTCGCTCGATCCGCTGGACCCCCGTTTCGTCGGCAACGTGCTCGCCGCGTCGTCCGAGCTGATCACGGCCACGCTGGTCGACCCGAACGCAGCCCCTGCACCGTTCACCGCGGATTTTGCCGGCCCCGAAATGCTCGAGAACGGCGCACTCGGCGATATCCTCGCCCCGAACTCGAGCGCGTTTCACACGGCGCTGCAGGCGGGTGGGGGAACGGCAGGCGTCAACCTGCTCGACCGGGTGGACCTCTTCAACCTGCTCGTCGCGCCCGGCGAAACCGACGCGGCCGTACTCGGCCAACTCCAGAAGTATGCGCGCGACCACCGGGCCTTCCTGATTGCGGATGCGGCGGAGGATGCGACGTTCACCGGCCTCTCCACCGGTCCCGCTGGTGACCTCACTGGCGACAATGCGATCAACGCGGCCTTCTACTTCCCCTGGGTGCGGGCGGGCGACCCGCGGCAGGAGAATCGCTTGCGCGGCTTCCCGCCGTCGGGGTTCGTCGCCGGCATCTACGCCCGAACCGACGTCACCCGTGGGGTGTGGAAAGCGCCCGCGGGCGTCGACGCGAGCCTGACCGGCGTCTCGGGCGTGACCGTTCCGCTGACCGACCTGGAGAACGGCACGCTCAACCTGCGGGGCATCAACTGCGTGCGCAACTTCGCCGTCTACGGCACGGTCGTGTGGGGCGCGCGCACGCTGCGCGGCAACGACGAGGTCGGGTCCGAGTGGAAGTACGTGCCCATTCGCCGGCTGGCGCTCTACCTCGAAGAAAGCCTGTATCGCGGGCTCAAATGGGTGGTGTTCGAGCCAAACGACGAGCCGCTGTGGGCGCAAATCCGGCTGAACGTCGGCGCCTTCATGCACGACCTCTTCCGCCAGGGCGCGTTCCAGGGCGTCAGCCCGCGCGACGCCTATTTCGTCAAGTGCGACAAGGACACGACGACGCAGAGCGACCGCAACCGCGGCATCGTCAACATCCTCGTCGGCTTCGCGCCGCTCAAGCCCGCCGAGTTCGTGATCCTCAAGATCCAGCAGATGGCGGGCCAGATTCAGGCATAAGCGCGCCGGTCGGCGCACAGGAGGCAGCCGTGGCACAGTTCAGCGTCAACGCACAGCGTTTCGACCCGTACAAAAACTTCAAGTTTCGGGTCAAGTGGGACGGCCGGTACGTGGCGGGCGTGAGCAAGGTCAGTGCGCTCAAACGCACGACGGAAGTCGTGAAGCACCGGGAGGGGGGCGATCCGTCATCCTCGCGCAAATCGCCGGGGCGGACCGAGTTCGAAGCGATCACGCTGGAACGGGGCGTGACGCACGATCCCGAGTTCGAGCGCTGGGCAAACAAGGTGTGGAACTTCGGCTCGGGGCTGGGCGCAGAGGTGTCGCTGAAGGACTTCCGCAAGGACATCATCATCGAGGTATACAACGAGGCGGGCCAGCTGGCGCTGGCCTACCGGGTGTTCCGCTGCTGGGTCTCCGAGTTCCAGGCGCAGGCCGACCTCGACGCGAACGCCAACGCGGTCCTGATCCAGAGCTTGAAGCTGGAAAACGAAGGCTGGGAACGCGACCCTGAGGTCGTGGAGCCGGCCGAGCCGTCGTTCGTCGAACCTTGATCGAGGTCGTGATGCGCGGGCTGACAGCAGAGGAAATCCTGGACCTGGCGGAGAAACCGGGTTTCTTTGGCGAAGGCGCGTCGGTCGGGCGGACCGATTCAGCCTTGCTGCAGCTTCGCGCGGCCACCTTCGGCCCCACGCTTCAGTGTGCCGTCGACTGCCCGGCCTGCGGAGCGACGCTCGAGTTCGCCGTTGACGCCGGCCAACTGTTGGCGTCCGCGGCCGAGGAGCAGGCGTCGTACCGGTGGAGCGGATTGGGCGCGGAGGTCGAGTACCGCTTGCCGTCCTACGCCGACGTCACTTCTCTGGCCGGCTGTGCCGATGCGAAGGCAGCGCAGGCTGCGCTGTTCGCCCGGCTGGTGCTGACCGCGTCGCTCGACGGGCAGCGGATCGAAGCGCGGGCCCTGCCTCCCGAGGTCGTGGAGGCGGTGGACGCGGCCATGGCCGAGGCTGACCCGCAGGCCGAGACCGAGTTCCGGCTCGACTGCGGCGAGTGTGGGCATGGGTGGGTGGTCCCGTTTGATCCGGCCGCCTACTTCGAGCGCGAGCTGGCGCACGAGGCGCGGCGTTTGATGGCCGAGGTGCATGTTCTGGCCGGCGCATACGGCTGGCGCGAGCCGGATATCCTTGCACTGAGCCCCGGCCGGCGCCGCATTTACCTGGAATGGGTGCTGGGCTCATGAGTTACCTTGCGCATCTTGCCGCACGCGCCCTTGGCCTGAAGGGGGCGGCGATCCGCCCCGTGCTGGCGCCGTACTTCCTGCCCGTGGCCCCCGGGCGCCCGGCGCAGGGGGCGGAGGAACGTGGCGCGCCGCCGCAAGCACAGCCGGGCGTGCTGCCGCGAGATGGGGCGCTGCCGCCGCCGCAGGCGGCGGCAGCGCCCGCCGGGTTGCCTGGGGACCCGGTGGGTGACGGCGCACGGCTCATCCGCCCTCGCCGCGCACGTCGTGCAACCGCCCACTGTCGAACCGGCCCCGGCGGTTCCCCTTACCCCCCGGGACGAGGATGCGGCTGCGATTCGGCCCGTCCGGGAACCGGGGCACCCCGTGCCCGCGCCCCGGGCCGTCTCGGTGACGCCCGAGCGCAGCCCGCTAATGGCGGCCCGGCGCACCGTCGACGCCTTATATGCCGCGCCCGCCCGCCCCCGGGGCCGGCTCAGCCGGGCCCGGCCGAGCCGCCATCCGTCCATATCCACATCGGCCGGGTCGAGCTGCGAGCCGTGCCCGCGCCGCTCGGCCCACCCCAGCCCGCGGCGTCGGAAAGCGCCCGGCGTGTGGGCGAGCGCCGCGCCGGTTCCTCGCTCGAAGAGTACCTGGCGCGGCCGCACGGAGGTGGGTCATGAGCAACGCGCTCGCCATTGCAGCGGTTACGGCCGTCCTGCGCGACCTGCTCAACAACGGACTGGTCGAGGGCGACGTGCCCTCACAGGTCGGCGCGGTCCAGGTGACCGCCGTTCCTCCGAGCACGATCACGGTGGGGCAGGACGAGCCCGCCCGGCTCAACCTGTTCCTCTACCGCGTCACGCCAAACCAGGGCTGGCGCAACGAGCGCCTGCCCTCGCGCTCTCCTGACGGCGCGCGCATGACCAACCCGGCCCTGGCGCTCGACCTGCATTACCTGCTGACCGCTTACGGCGGCGACGAGTTCGTGCCCGAAATCCTGCTCGGTTATGCCATGCAGCTGCTGCACGAGACGCCGTGCCTGACCCGGGATGCGATTCGTCAGGCGCTTGCGGCGCCTTCGCCCGTGGGCGGCGCAATCCTGCCGCCCGGCTTCAAGACCCTGGTCGCGGCCGACCTGGCCGACCAGGTAGAGCAGGTGAAGCTGACGCCCGAAGCGCTGAGTATCGAGGACATGGGCAAGCTGTGGGGCGCGTTTGTCGCGCCCTACCGGCTCACCGCCGCCTATTCCGCCTCTGTCGTGCTCATCGAGAGCCAGCGGTCGACCCGCAGCGCGCTGCCGGTGCTGAAGTACCGCAACTACGTGATCCCGCTGCTGCGCCCGACGATCACGGGCATCACGAGCGCTGCCCTGCCACCGGCCGATCCCCGCATTACGGCCGCGAGCACCGTGGTCATTTCGGGCGCAAACCTGCGCGGGCAGGTCACCCGCGTCCGCCTGGGCGAGTTCTTCGTCCCTGCTCCCAGCCTCGACGTGTCGGCCGACCGCATTGGCTTTCCGCTGGCCGGCATTGCCGGGCTTCGTGCGGGGGTGGTGCAGGTGCAGGTCGTCCACGAGCTGCTGATGGGCGAGCCCGACCCCGGCGTGGCCCACCGGGGCGTGGAGTCAAACCCGGGCGCGTTCGTCCTCCATCCGGCGATCACGGCTCCCGCCACCATTGCCGCGGGAGCAGGGTCCATCGCGATCGGTATCACGCCCGCGGTCGGCCCAGCCCAGCGGGTGACCCTGTACCTGGTGGAAAAGGGCGCGCCCGACGACCGGCCGGCTCGGGCGTACAGCTTTGCGGCGCCGAGCCAGAACGGCATCGCCTTACCCGCCACCGAGACCGCCTCGGTTGCCTTCCCGTTCGCCAACGTCGTCCCCGGCGACTACCTCGCCTACGTGCAGGTCGACGGTGCGGAGAGCCTTCTGGCTGTAGACGGGTCCGGGGTCCTCGCGTCGCCCGTGGTGACCGTCACATGAAAGACCCGCAGTGGCTGGACGCGAATCAGCAGCACTTGGTCGGGGAGATCGCCCGGATCAAGGCGTTGCTCGCCGGGGGTGCAACCCCTGCGGTCGAGCCCCGGAGCGAAGCCCGGGCGAGCGAGGAGATTTCTGCCCGCGACTCGGCCCTCTCGCGCCTGCAGCGAGCCTTCGGCCTAACGGACTTCGAGCGCGACGTGCTGCTGCTCTGCGCGGCGTGTGCGCTCGACGCATCCGTGCCGGCCCTCCTCGCCCAGCTGTCGGGCGCGGGTGGCCCAGCAGTTCCAACCTTCGGCCTGGCGCTGGCCCATCTGCCCGGCGGCCATTGGTCGGCGCTCACGCCCGCGGCTCCGCTGCGCCACTGGTCCCTGATCGGGCTTGCGCCGGCAGATCACATAACCGCCGCGCCGCTCCGCATCGACGAACGGGTCCTGCATCACCTCGCCGGCGTGGACTACCTCGACGAGCGGCTGGCCGGCCGGATTCAGGCGCCGGCCGTGCGCCCGCCCACTCCGGAAGACGTCGCGCTGGCCGGCCGGCTGCTGGCCGAGCGCCCCGCCGGTCAATCGCTGGCGGTGCAGCTTACCGGCGCAGAGCCCGCATCCCAGGCCGGGGTGGCAGTCGCGCTCGGCCGGGCGGTCGACGCACCCGTGTACGAGCTCCAAGCCGAAGACATCCCCACGACGCCGGCAGACCGGGCCGCGTTGGCGCGGCTGTGGGACCGCGAGGCCGCGTTGACCGGCGCGCTGCTCTTCATCCCTGCGGTCGCAGAGCACACATCAGCCGCCCGAGCGCTCGTCGATTTGCTGCAAGGGCCGGTCATCCTGGCCGCTCGCGAGCCGATTGACACGTCGCGCTTCCTGTCCGTGGTCGACGTTACCCCGCCGAAGTGGCGGGACACGGGACCGGCCCGACGGGGCGCGACGCGGGATGACCCGACTCGTACGCCGGCGCCCGGCGTCCTGTCCGATCTCAGCCAGCACATCGACCCCCTCGCGACGTGGGACGACCTCGTGCTGCCTGCGGCGCAAACCGCGCTCTTGCACCAGGTGGCCGGCCAGGTGCGGCGGGCCGAGCAGGTGTATATGCAGTGGGGGTTTGCCGGCAAGAGCCATCGCGGGCTGGGCATCAGTGCGCTCTTCTCGGGGCCCAGCGGAACGGGCAAGACCATGGCTGCAGAAGTGCTGGCGAATGAGCTGGACCGGCCGCTGTACCGCATCGACCTGAGCGCGGTCGTCAGTAAGTACATTGGCGAAACCGAGAAGAACCTGCGCCGCTTGTTCGATGGCGCCGAGGAAACGGGCGCGCTCCTCTTCTTTGACGAGGCCGACGCGCTGTTTGGCAAGCGCAGCGAGGTGAAAGACAGCCACGACCGCTACGCCAACATCGAGGTGAGCTACCTGCTGCAGCGCATGGAGGCCTACACGGGGCTGGCGATCCTGGCAACCAACATGCGCAGCGCACTCGACCCGGCCTTCGTGCGCCGCCTCCGTTTCATCGTGGACTTTCCATTTCCAGACGCCGCGGGCCGCGCCGAAATCTGGAGCAAGGTGTTCCCGGCCGGCACGCCGTGCGACGGGATCGACGTAATCCGGCTGGGCCGCATGGCCGTGGCGGGCGGCAACATCCGCAATATCGCGGTCAACGCGGCCTTCCTGGCGGCCGACGCGGCAGCGCCCGTCGGAATGCCGCACCTGCTGCAGGCGGCCCGGGCGGAATACGCCAAGCTGGAACGCCCGCAGGGCGAGATCGACCTGGTGACCCGATCATGAATATCACGCTCGAGATCGACGAACTGGTGCTGCACGGCTTTCCCGCCGAGGCCCGCTACGCGCTGGCGGAGGCGCTGGAGCAGGAACTGCGCGAGTTGCTATCGCAGAGGGCGACGAGGCCGCCCGGTCCTCGAACGCCGGGCAGATCTGTCCCGGATGGAGCGTCCGCAATGGGTGTCGACGGCTTGCCAACCGTGACCGTCGCTTTGCCGCCCGGTGCGACTCCGCAGCAGGCGGGCCGCCTCGCGGGCCGTGCGCTGTACGCGGCACTGGAGCAGGTCCGATGAGCGGCCGGCAGATGGCGCAGACTCTTCCCGCGGGCCAGCGGGTCGATGGCGGGAGCCAGGGCGCGGGGAGCTCGCTCGTGACCCGTCCGCCCGAGCTTTCCCATCCATCCCCGGCGTTCGATTTCGGTAAGATCGGAATTGCTGGCGGGTCACAGGGTGGCGGCCAACAACAGCAGGTCGCCCAGGTTGCGGATATCACCTTCTCGACAGGGTCGCGCGAGGTGCACGTCCCGCTGATGGGCATTGCGCAGGTGACCGCGCGCACCTCGCCGGCCAACGTCCCGAACATCACGTGGAGCCTGGCCGCGGGCACCGCCCAGGTGGCATCGGCGACGGCCGTCAGCACGACCGGCGCAATCACGTTCGACCCCGCGCAAACGCCGGGCACGATCACGGTCAAGGCCGAGCAGGCGCTGCCCGGTGGCGCGACGGTTTTCGTAACCCGTGACCTGCGGTTGAGCTCGCACCCCAGCGGCATCGGCAGCACGTCGGACACGGGGGGCGCAGTGGCCGCGACGGATTACGGCAGCGTCTTCGACCACAGCTTCACCGCCGCGGCCGGGACTACGGCTGATATCGAGAACGTGCCGGTGGGCGAGAAGTTCCCGGCTCTGCCCAACCCCAACGGCACGACGCATACGTTCGCGACACCCTTCGGCCAGCTTACGCTCAACACGAAGAACCTGGCCGCTACGCCGGGGAACGGTCTCAACTGGTTCGTCACGGGCGGGGGGTTGGGCGGCACGCACGACAACGTCACGATGGGCCGGGCGGGCATCAACCTCGGCAGTTTCCTCGCGAGCGCGTCGAACCCCACGCCGGCCACGCCGCTCAGCGGCGCGACCTTTGACGCGGGCCAGGAGCTGCACTGGTTCTGCTGGCAGGACTCGAGCTGGCGCCTGGTCGCCCCCGTGACGCACCGGCGGGCGCTCATCAACCCGTCCAGCGGACCGAAGTTCCGGACGACCGTCAACGGCACGCCGCACGACGACGATTACACGGGCCATCCGGCCATCGTCCAGGCCATGGCCAGCCCCGCCACCATCCCGCCTTCGGTTACGGGCCAGCCGGCGAGCACGTCGACCGTGAGCGCCACAACCTTCCCGGGCACGCTGCCCGCCGGCCACAGCTTGCGCTTCAGCCTGCGGCCGCCGGCCCTGGGCTGCACGATCAACGCGACGACGGGCGTGCTGACCGCAGGCACGCAGACCGGCGTGGTGACGGTGCGAGTGCGCGACCTGGCGACGGCCAATCCCAATTTTGACGAGACGCAGGTAACAATCGCTGTGCCCCAGGCGCCCCCGCCGCAGCCGGTGCCTCCTACAACGGGCGGCGCTGCAGTCGGGACGGGCACGACGCCCGAGATTCCGCCGGCGGACGTACCCGCTGAAACCACCGAGGAAGGGCGGCCCAACTCATGACCACTTTTCCCAACTCGCCGCGGGTGCTCAAAGGCGGCATTGTCGTCGTCGACCCGGCGTCCGGGGTCGTCAAGCAGGTGATCCCGCTGCAGTACAACCCGGACACGGTGACGCGCAGCCTGGCGCCCAAGGCCGCGGGCGAGGGCGCGACGCCGAGTGAAGCCTTGCGCCTGAAGGGCCCACCCGTCGAGACCATCCGGCTCGAGACCGCGATCGACGCGACCGACCAGCTGGCCGTTGGCGACAGCATCGCGACGGCCAGCGGCATCCAACCGCACCTGGCCGCGCTCGAGTTGCTCGTGTACCCGAGCGCCGCGAACCTGGCCCAGAGCCACGCCAAGGAGCAGGCCGGCATTCTCGAGGTCGCCGCGCTGATCCCCGTGCTGACCCTCTTCGTGTGGAGCAAGTCACGCGTCATGCCGGTTCGCATTACCGACTTCTCCATCGTCGAAGAAGCCTTTGATCCCAACCTCAACCCGATTCGGGCGCGCGTCAGCATCAGTATGCGGGTGCTGAGCATCGACGACCTGGGGTTCGCATCCAAGGGAGGGAGCCTCTACATGGCCTACCAACAGCAGAAGGAGCAGCTCGCCGGGCTCTTCCCGGCCGGCAAGCTCAGCACGCTTGGGCTGGGCGGTCTGCCGTGAACGGCCTGATCGACCCCCACGCCGCGCTGCAGGCGCTGATCTCGGGGACCGGGACGCAGTCCAGCCCGTTCGGCCCGACGAGCCGCTACGCGGGCATCGAGATTGCCAAGTGGACCCGGCCGGATGGGACCGAGGCGCCCTACCTGCGCCGGCGCTTCATCCTCCCGCCCGAGGCGTACGCCTTGCTGCAGGAGCATACCGTCGTGCAGGGCGAGCGCCTCGACCTGCTGGCGGCCCGCTACCTGGGCGACCCCGAGCAGTTCTGGCGCATTTGCGATGCGAACGCGGCGCTCGACCCCGCCAGCCTCGAGATGCAGGGGGAAATCCTCCGCATCACGCTGCCCGCCGGGGTGCCCGGCGCGACGGTGGAGTAGGCCGGTGCTGGGCGGGGTGAACCTGGCGCTGATGATCGGGCCGGCCGTGCCCGTGCCCGTACCGCAGGCGATCCTGGACGCGCTCGTCGAGGTCCAGGTCGTCACGACGGCGGGCGAGACCGCGAGCGGTTTCGAGCTGACCTTTGATCTTAGCAAGGATTCGCCGCTGCAGACGATCTTTCTGCTGAGCGGCGGCGCGTCGCTGCCGTTGGTTCGGGTGATCCTCACGGCTACGGTCAACGGCACGCCCGAGGTGCTGATCGACGGGATGATGACGCAGCACGAGACGACCGAGGGCAGCAAGCCGGGCATGTTCGGGCTCAAGATCAAGGGCAAGGACCTGACGACGGTGATGGATTACATCGACTTCAGCGGCATCCCGTACCCGGCCATGCCCGAGTTCGCCCGGGTTGCGCTGATCCTGGCCAAGTATGCCGTGTTCGGCATCATTCCGCTGGTGATCCCGCCCATCCTGCTCGACGTCGAAATCCCGATCCAGCGCATTCCCATCCAGCGGGGCAAGGACCTGCCCTACATCAAGCAGTTGGCAGACCAGGTCGGCTACACGTTCTACCTGGAGCCGGGCCCCGCGCCGGGCATGAGCATTGCCTACTGGGGTCCCGAGATCCGCACGGGGCCGGCCCAGCCGAGCCTGAACCTTGACATGGACGCCGCGACGAACGTCGAGTCGCTGCGCTTCACGTTTAACAACGAGGAGCGCACGCTGCCCGTGTTGTTCATCCATGAGCCCATCACCCACGCGACGATCCCGATTCCCATCCCGAACATCAGCCTGCTCAAGCCGCCGCTCGGCCTGATCCCGCCGATCCCGAAGCGGATCGAGCCGCTGCGCGACACCTCGCACCTGAGCCCGATTGCGGCCGCACTGCGGGGCATCAACGCGGCAAGCCGCTCGAGTGACAGCGTCAGCGGCACGGGCTCGCTGGACGTGCTGCGCTACGGCCGCGTGCTCAAGGCGCGGCGGCTGGTGGGCGTACGGGGCGCGGGAGTGGCATTCGACGGCCTCTACTTCGTCAAGAGCGTGACCCATCGCATCTCGCGGGGGGTACAAGCAGAACTTTACGCTGGTAAGGGATGGGTTGGTGTCGACCGTGCCGGCGGTGCCGGCGTGAGCGGAGTGTCTGATGCCTGAAGGTCGCTACTACGGCAAGTACCGGGGTACGGTGGTGAACAACGTCGACCCTATGCAGCAGGGGCGCATCCAGTGCAGCGTGCCGGCCGTGTCCGACATTCTGAGCAACTGGGCGCTGCCGTGCGTGCCCATCGTCGGGCGCCAGCAGGGCATTTTTGTCGTGCCCCAGGTCGGTGCGAATGTGTGGGTGGAATATGAGGCGGGCGACCCGCAGTACCCGATTTGGTCCGGCGGCTTCTGGGGCAGCGCGGCCGACGTGCCCGTGCTGGCGCTGGCGGGCGTGCCAGGCAACCCAAATATCGTGCTGCAGACGACGCTGCAGAACGCGATCGTGTTGAGCGACCTGCCCGGGCCGACCGGCGGCATCATGCTGAAGAGCCCGACCGGCGCGTCGATCATCGTCAACGACACCGGCATCTACATCCAGAACGGCAAGGGCGCGTCGATCGTGATGGTGGGGCCGGCCGTCACGGTCAACCAGGGCGCGCTGGTGGTGACCTGAGATGCCGGGCCCGCTGTTGCACGTAGGCGCTTCCGTGTTGTGCGCGCACGGTGGGCAGGCCCAGCCGACCGCGCCAAACCCGCGGGTGACGGTCAGCGGGATGCCTACGGTCACGCTGGCCGCGCCGTACGTCGTAGCCGGCTGCCCGTTCAACGTCGGCGGCGGACCGAGCCCGTGCGTCACCGCGCAGTGGACCGTTGCCGCGACGCGCGTCTTCTCGAACGGCCAGCCGCTGGTGCTGATGGACAGCCAGGCGATCTGCACGCCAAACGGGACGCCGCTCGTGCCCGTCGCTGCACAGACACGGGTCATCGGGACGTAAGGGGGATGCGGGTGACGGCTAACCACAAAGACACGAAGGACCAAAGGAGCACAAAGCCTTCGTGAGACTTTGGTTCTTCGTGTCTTTGTGGTGAACAGGCCGTTCGCATAGGGAGGCCACTTATGACTTACCTGGACTATCCCTACAACGTCGACGGGCGGGGGCGAACAGCCACGGCCGAGCGCGACGCGCACATCCGCGACCTGATCGAGCAGGTGCTGTTCACCTCGCCCGGCGAGCGGGTTAACCGCCCCGATTTTGGCTGCGGCCTGCTGGCGCTCGTGTTCGCGCCCAACAGCGCAGAGCTTGCCGCGGCCAGCCAGTTCCTGGTGCAGGCGTCGCTGCAGCAGTGGCTGGGCGACGTGCTCGTGGTGGAGGGCGTGAGCGTGGAGGCGGCCGACAGCAGCCTGCGGGTGACCGTGCAGTACATCGTCAAGCGGACCGGCGAGCGCGAGATCGCGGAGTTCAGCCGATGAACGAGCTCTACTTCTGTTGCGACGAGCGCCGCCGTGCGGCCGTGGCCGACCCAGGCTCAGGGCTCAACGGGATCGCCTATCTCGAGGTCCACGACGGCCCTGGCGTGCCCGACGCGGAGCGCCAGCAGCGGCTTTTCGTCCACTGCCTAAAGCCCGACGGGCTGAGCGGCCTGGACAAGAAGAACGTCGCAATCGAGGGCGGCGACCGGATCCGGAACGTCCGCGTGACCGCGGCCGCGGTCGATGCCGCAGACGATCATCTCCTTGTGGTCGACGTGGACGGGCCCGGTGACTTCTCGACCTACACCTTGCGCCTGGTAACGTCGCCGTCAGACCAGGCGCCGCCCGAGCCGTTCGACGTGCTGCTCTCCGCGGTCGACTTCTCGTTCAAGGTCGAATGCCCGAACGAGTTTGACTGCGGGACCGCGGCCGAGTGCCCGCCCGAGCCGCAGGCCGATATCGACGTCGAGTACCTCGCCAAGGACTACGCGACGCTGCGACGCCTTATGCTCGACCGGCTGTCGGCCATCGCGCCCGATTGGCGCGAGCGCAACCCGGCGGACCTCGGCGTCGCGCTCGTGGAACTGCTGGCCTACCTGGGCGACCGGCTGAGCTATCGGCAAGACGCCATGGCGACCGAGGCTTATCTCGGCACCGCCCGCAGCCGTGTCTCCGTGCGGCGCCACGCACGGCTGGTGGACTATTTCATCGACGACGGGCGCAACAGCCGGGCCTGGGTCCACGTTCACCTCGCCGAGGACCGCGCGCCGGCCGATGGTCTGGTGCTGAAGCAGGTGGAAGCCGGGACCGGCGTACGCACGCGGTTCCTCACCCGTTTTGCCGATGCGACCCCGGTCGCGGATGCCGATCTGCCCGCAGTCCTGCGTGACTACGCGCCCGAGGTGTTCGAGCCGCTGCACGACGCGTTCCTCTGCCCCAGCCACAACGAAATCCAGCTCTACACCTGGGACCAGTCGGCGTGCTGCCTGCCGAAGGGCGCGACCCGGGCGACGCTGGCCGATGACCCCGCCCGGCCCCTCCGCCTGCGCAAGGGCGACGTTCTCGTGTTCGAGGAACGGCTGGGGGCTCGCACGGGCCGCCCTGCCGATGCGGATCGCACGCACCGCCAGGCCGTCCGCCTGACCTACGTTCGCCCTGAGGCAACGGTAACCGTGGTGGACGGCGTCGAGACCCACGCGCCGGGCGGCGCCGTAACGGACAAGCTGACCGGGCAGGGCGTGGTAGAAGTCGGGTGGGACAAGGCCGACGCGCTGGCATTTCCCTTGTGCATTTCTGCCGTCACCGACGACGATCACGGGGGTGCCCTGGTAGCCAACGTGAGCGTGGCAGTGGGCAACATCGTGCTGGCGGATCACGGGCGCACCGTGACGGGCGAGGCGCTCGGCTCGGTGCCGGACGTGGCCCGGTTCGTTGCCGCCCCCCCGCAAGGCGGCGCTACCGGGACGAAGGAGTGCAAGCCTCCGCCCTTGCTTCCCGTGCCCCCGCGCTTCCGGCCCCGGCTGGCCCAGGCTCCACTCTCCCAGGCCGGGCGGTATGTCGACACGGCGCCCGCCCGCTACGGCCTTACGCCGCTCGATCCGGCCGCGTATCCGTCGATCACGCTGCATGGGGAACTGGAAGGCGAACCGAGCCTGTGGACGCCCGAGCGCGACCTGCTGAACGCCAAGGACGACGACGAGCGCTTTGTGGTCGAGATCGAACGTGACGGGACGGCCTACCTGCGGTTCGGCGACGACGTCAACGGCAAGCGGCCGGATTCGGGCGCTACCTTCACGGCCGACTACCGGGTGGGCAACGGGCTGAAGGGCAATGCCGGCGCAGAGGCGCTGCATCATTTCGTGGCCGGCGCTTCGGTTGCTGACGCAGTCGAATCGGTGCGTAACCCACTGCCCGCCGCGGGCGGCCGCGAGCCCGAGGATATCGAGGACGTGCGCCAGGCCGCGCCCGAGGCGTTCAAGACCCAGCGCCGTGCGGTCACTGCCGAGGACTACGCCGGGGTTGCCAATCGCTTCGAGGGCACGCAGAAGGCGACCGCAACCTTCCGCTGGACGGGCAGCTGGCGAACCGTGTTTATCACGGCGGACCGGCTGGGCGGCGACCCCGTAGATGCTGCCTTTGAGGCGGGCCTGCGGGATTTTGTCGAACCCTACCGGATGGCGGGTCAAGATCTCGAAGTCGATAGCCCGAAGCCGGCCCCGCTCGAGCTGGCCCTGCAGGTGTGCGTACAGCCGGGTCATTTCCGGTCCGACGTCAAGGCCGCGCTGCTCCAGGTGCTCTCGCGGCGCACGCTGCCCGACGGCCGGCGCGGCCTCTTCCACCCAGACAACTTCACGTTCGGGGCGACGCTGTACCTGAGCGCCATCCTGGCCGCGTGCCAGGCGGTGCCGGGCGTCGCGTCGGTCGAGGCCACTGTCTTCCGTCGCCGGGGCGCGCAGGGCGAAGCCGTGCCCGCAAGCGGCAAGCTCACCTTCGGCTGGCTCGAGATCCCCCGGCTGGACAACGATCCGAATTTCCCCGAGCGCGGGGTCCTCAGCCTTGCGCTTGACGGCGGGAAGTGAGCGGAGGCGCACCATGGCACTCGATCCGACGATTCGCGGGCTGGATAGCTGCGGCTGTTGCGAGGGCGTGACCGCCGAGACGCCGGCCGTCATCTACAACCGGCCGGGCCTCCCCTCTATCTCATATCGCACCGGCGAGCACGCCGCGTTCCTGCGAAGCATGCTGGCGCGGCTGTCGGCCACCTCGAACGCGGGGCTCGGCCGTCTGCAAACCCGCGAAGCCGACGATTTCACGGTCGCGCTGCTCGACGCATTTGCGACGATGGCCGACGTGCTCACGTTTTACAACGAGCGCATCGCGGAAGAGTCGTACCTGCGCACGGCGAAGGAACGGCTGTCCATCCTCCACCTTGCGCGGCTGATCGGGTACGAGCTGGCCCCCGGCGTTGCGGCGGCGACGCCCGTCGCCTTCAACCTGGAGACCGCGGCAGGCGCGCCGGAAGAAATCACGCTCGATCCGGGTGTCCGCCTGCAGAGCATCCCGGGTCCGGGCGAGACCGCGCAGATCTTCGAGACCGTCGAGACGATCACAGCACGGGGTGCGTGGAACGCAATCAAACCCCGGCTCACCGCACCGGCCGCGCCCGACCCCGCCGCTTCCACCGTGTACCTCCAGGGCACGGACGCTAATCTCAAACCCGGCGACCGGCTCCTGATCGCCGGTTCAGCGACGAGCTGGGCCGTGCGCCGGATCGCCGCAGTGACTCTCGAGAATGACCCGGGCCGCACGAAGCTGACGCTCGAAGGTGCGACCGGGGGGAACGGCGCGGCGCCCGCGGGCCTCGCTGCGGGCGTCTGGGCGCTGCGGGTCAAGGCGACCCCGTTCGGCAGCAACGCGCCGCTCAAGCCCGACCCGGAGACCCCGGGAGATCTCGACGCGGCGACCGAGTGGGATTTGTCTGAGACGGCGGGCGTCCTCAGCCTTGACTCGGTCCAAGACAGCATCAGCACCGGCAGCTGGGTGGTCGTCGACCGCATCTGGTACTACTACGGCTACACACTGGGACTGCCCTACCCCGCGAACGGGCGCATCGACCTGCTGCTCAAGGCGAACCAGGTGCAGACGTTGGCTCGCGCCAACTACGGCATAGCCGCCCGCGTCACGTCTCTGACTCTGAGCGGCGGCTGGCTCGATCCGCTCGAGTGGTCGCTCTGGTGGGTGCGGAACACCGTCGTCTACGCGGGCAGCGAGCTGCTGGCGCTGGCCGAGGCGCCGCTGCCCGACGCGCTGGAGCCGAACACCATCACGGTCGCCGGCGATGTCTCCGCTCTTCCTCCCGGCCGCAGCCTCGTCTTCTCGGGCCGCTTGCTCGGGCAGGCGCCTGACGCGCCCCTTACGATTGAGTTGGCAGCACTCAAGTCCGTCAGCGTCGTCGACGCTAACAGCGTCCTGACGCTGGAAAAGTCGCTGGTCAGCGCCTTCGACCGGCGGACCGTGGCCATCAATGCGAACGTCGCGGCGGCCACGCAAGGTGAGACGGTGAGCGAAGTGGTGGGCGGGGGTGATCCCGCGCGGGCGCACCAGGCCTTCGTCCTGAAACAGGCGCCGCTAACCTACACGACCGGCGCGGCCGGCATCCAAAGCTCGCTCTCGGTGCGGGTGAACGATGTGCTGTGGCACGAAGCGCCGACGCTCTACGCGACCGGGCCGCGGGACCGTATCTACGCTGCCCGCACCGAGCCGGACGGCCGCACCACGATCCGATTCGGCGACGGCGAAGCGGGCGCACGCCTGCCCCGCGGCACAGATAATGTCCGGGCCATCTACCGCAAGGGCGCAGGCGTCGCGGGGAACGTCAAGGCGGGCCAGGTCAGCATGCTGCTGACCCGGCCGCTCGGCGTCAAGGATGTAGTCAACCCGCTGCCCGCGAACGGCGGCGCCGACCCGCAAAGCCAGGAACAGGCGCGCGCAAATGCGCCCATCGCCGTTCTGACGCTGGGCCGGGTCGTGTCCCTGCTCGACTACGAGGACTTCGCCCGCGGCTACCCCGGCATCGCGAAGGCGCTGGCAACGTGGACCTGGGACGGGCGGCGCCGCGGCGTGCTGCTGACCGTCGCAGGCCCGGAAGGCGCACTCATCGAGGAGGAAGGCATCGCGTGGCCCGGCTTGCTGAGCAGCCTGGTCGGCGCAGGCGACCCGCATGTGCCCCTCCGCCTGCGAACGCACCGCCCGGTCGGGTTCGTGCTGACCGCGTCGCTGGCCGTCGCGCCGGATTATCTGCCCGAAAAGGTCGTCACAGATGTCGAGACCGCCCTTCTTGCCGCGTTCTCGTTTGACGCCCGTCAGCTGGGGCAGGCGGTCGCGCTGAGCGAAGTGTTGGCCGTGATGCAGGCAATCCCGGGCGTGCTCGGGGTGGATGTGGACCGCCTGCACCGGCCCGACCAACCGCCTGGCGCCTATCCGCGGCTGCGTGCCGCCGTGCCGCAGCCCGGTGCGGCCGACGGACCCGGCGCCGAACTCCTGACCCTTGACGCGGCCGCGTTGTCGCTGGCGGCAGGCTGAGGTTGATGCTCATGGATGCGAAACAGCTTTTAGATCTGCTCCCCGCCATTTACCGCCTGCGCGATGCAGAGCAGGGCGGTCCGCTGGAGGCCCTGCTCGAGGTTCTGGCCGAGCAGCTGGCCGGGCTCGAGGAGAGCCTGGACCAGATGTACGACGACCAGTTTGTCGAGACGGCGGCGCCCTGGGTGCTGCCGTACATCGGCGATCTGATCGGCTACCGGGCCGTCAACCTCGATGCGTCGCCGGTGCTGGGCAGCCCGCGCAGCGAGGTGGCGAACACGATTGGCTACCGGAGGCGCAAGGGCACCGCGGCCATGCTCGAGCAACTGGCTCGCGACACGACGGGGTGGGACGCGTCCGTCGTCGAGTTCTTCGACCGGCTCGCCACCACCCAGACCATGAACCACATCCGACCCGCTAACCTCTACGCGCCGCATCTGCGCCGCATCGGGGAGCTTCCGCCGGTAGACTCGCCGTTTGACCGGATCAGCCACACCGCCGACGTGCGCCGGATCGGCGCGGGCCGCACCGGCCGGGCGGCCGGGGGCCAGGGCAAATACAACATCCCGAATATCGGGCTGTTCCTGTGGCGAATCCAGGAGCAGCGTCTCACCCGTTCGCCCGCGGTCGCGCTCGGCGGGGGGCGCTATCTCGTTCATCCGCTCGGCGTCGACGCAGCGCTCTACAACGACGCGCGGCCGGTGCCCGATTTTGCGGGGCTCGCCACGCCCGCCAATGTTCCCGCAGCCGATCGGCCGGCGCCATTTGTCGCGGCAGCCGGCGGAGTACTACGGCCTTGGTCAGAGCTTGCTCGTCGAACTGCACCCCGTGGACGGCGGCGGACTCTTCGACCCCGCCGCTTCGCCCACTGCCGTCCCGGTTGGGGACATCGTCGCCTGTGACCTCTCGGACGTGCTCGACGGCTCGGGTGGGACCACCTGGGCACATCTGCCCATTCCCGGGGGCCGGGTCGCGGTGGACCCCGTCCTCGGCCGGCTCGCGTTTGGCACGGCGCCGGCCGAGATGGTGCTCGTCACCTTCCACTACGGCTCCCCGGCGGAGATTGGCGGCGGCGAGTACGAGCGGGCGGCGACTTTCCAGGCGAAGCTCGAGCCGCTCACGCCGGTCAGCATGCCCGGTCCGTTGCAAGCTGCGCTGGCGGGGCTAACGACGGGCGGCGTCGTCCAGGTCCAGGACAGCGGGCGCTATGCCGAGACGTTGTCGCTGTCGCTCGACGCCGGCGCACACGTCGAAATTCGGGGGCGGAACGGCGCGCGGCCCACGCTCGAACTGGGCGCGGAGTGGATCGTCGACGGCGGCGCGGGCAGCGAGCTGACCTTGAACGGCCTTCTGATTGCGGGCGCAGGGCTGCGGGTGACGGGCAACCTGGCCCGGCTGAGCCTGGTTCACTGCACGCTGGCCGGACCGCTCACCGTGGAAGCGGCCGGAGTGCAAGTCATGGTCGAGTCGAGCGTCACGGCGGGGCTGTTCGTCCATAAAGAGAGCAGCATGTCTGTCGAGAACAGCATTGTCGACGCGGGGGCCGACGCCGGCTGGGCCTATTCCGGCTCGGGGGCAGCTGCGGGAGCGGCGCCGGGCGGCCCGTTGACCGCGACCGGTTCGACGGTGATCGGGCGGGTATGGACGACGGAGATGCCGCTGGCCTCAAATGCGATCTTTGACGCGCGCGTGCCCGAGGATGCGCCGGACACACCGCTCCAGTACCCGGTACGCGTCGACCAGCGGCAGGAAGGCTGCGTGCGTTTCTCTTACGTGCCGCCCGGCTCGCGGACGCCCCGGCGCCACCTGTGCCAGCCGGCCGGCGACGTGGACCCTCGCCGGGTGCAGCCCGACTTCACGTCCCTGCGCCTTGGTGATGCGGGCTACGGGCAGTTGAGCCAGCGCGGGCCCGTCGAGATTTCGACCGGCGCGGACGACGGCGGCGAGATGGGCGCTTACCATCACCTGCTCGGCCAGCAGCGCGTCGCGAATCTGGGCGTGCGCCTCGACGAGTACCTGCGCTTCGGCCTCGAGGCCGGCATCTTCTTCGTTTCGTGAGGTGAGAGTATGAAGGGCGATTTCAGCCGGCAAACGTTTGACCCCCGCAGGCACCACAGCGCCGTGCTCATGCAACAGGGCCGGGTGCAGCTCGATGCGGACTGGAACGAACAGGATGCCATCGGCCGCTACCGGGACGAGAAGGAAGCCGTCGACACGATTGGACGCTGCGGGGGCCCCCTGCACGCGGCCGGCTTCGAGATCACCTCTGACGGCCAGCAGTTGTTCATCGGCCAGGGCCGCTACTGGGTGGACGGCATTCTCGTCGAGAACGATCTTGGCGACCTCCGCTATGACCAGAGCGGCGCCGGCGAGACTGCGGCCGTGGCGTTCGACGTCCAACCGTACTTCGCCGGCCCCACGCTGGCCGACCAGCTCGCGGCGATGAAGGAAAATGGCGCGGCGGCCGCGCTGGCCTATCTCGACGTCTGGGAGCGCCATGTGACGGCGCTCGAGGACCCCAGGCTGCGCGAAGTGGCGCTCGGCGGTCCCGATACGACGACCCGGCGCCAGGTCGTGTGGCAGGTCAAGCTGCTGGCCATCAGCCGGGACGACCAGGACGAGCGCACCGCGCTGCTGGAGCGGCGCAAGTCGCTGCAAGTCGACCTGGACGGGGTGAAGCAGGCCTCAGAGCAGCTGGCGGGCCAGATCAAGGAGCTGGAGGACAAGCTGGCCGCGGCACCGGCCGGCGGCGCCGCGGCCAGGAAGCTGCAGGCGCAAATTGCCAGGCTGCAGACCCAGCAGAAGGAACTGGACGCGAAACAGGCCGAGGTCGGGGCGGCATTGGCCGAGGTCGACAAGGAATTGCAGGCGCTGGGCGGCGGCAGCGAACCGGCCTGCGACGGCGAGATCCCCGGGTGGGCCGAGCTGTGGCCCCAGCCGGGCACGCTCAACGCACGGGCCCAGCCGGGCGACCCGGCAGACGACCCCTGCGAGCTTCCGCCGGGCCGCGGCTACCGGGGACTGGAGAACCAGCTCTACCGGGTGGAGATCCAGCGAGGCGGCGCGGCCGGCGTTGCAACGTTCAAATGGTCTCGCGACAACGGCACGGTCGTGGCGGGCATCGAGGAGATCTCCGGCTCGACCGTCCGGTTGGACACCCTCGGCCCCGACGACGTGCTCGGCTTTGCGAGCGGGCAGTGGGTCGAACTGCTGGATGACCGGGTGGAACTCGGCGGGCAAGGCGGCCAGTTGGCGAAGATCACGGGCATTACGACGGCCACCCGCGAGTTGACCCTTGACCCTGCACCCCAGCCGCTGGCCGCGAGCGCAGGCGGGATCGACCGCTCGCTGCATCCCCGTTTGCGGCGGTGGGACCAGGCCGGCGACACCGCAACCGCGGACGGGGTCCTCACGGGCGGCGGTTGGTTGGAGCTGGAAAACGGGGTCGAGGTCCAGTTTGGCGGGGAGCCGGGTGCGGCCTACCGGCCCGGCGACTACTGGACCATCCCGGCCCGGGCCGCCACCGGCGACCTCGAATGGCCGCCCTACGAGACGCCGAATCTCAATCCCGTGCCCCAGGAGCCGGCCGGCATCGAACACCACTTCTGCCGCCTTGCCCTGATCCAGTGGGAGGGCGACAAGCTGAGTGTCTCGGATGACTGCCGCCAGATCTTTCCGCCCCTGACGGAAATCTGCTGCACCCGCGACGCGCTGCACGTGACGGCCATCAACTGGACGAACGACGGGGCCGCGCCGGCAAGCCTCCTCACGGACCCCGGGCTTCGCATCACGCTGGACGCGGCGCCCGAACCGGCTTCAGTCAGCAACGACAGCCTCCTGGTCACGCTCGACTTCCCGTTCAATACGGGGAACACGACCGTCCCAAACATCCGGCAGCGGCTGGTAATTCTGGGAAGCACGGTGGGCGTCGACCCGAACGATCCGCGCACCATCGTCTGGCAGTTCCGCGAAGCGAATGTTGGCACGACGAACGGCGGTGCGCAGCCACCCACGACGGGTGGGACGGCTCAGCCGCCCACGGGAGGCACGGCGCAGCCGCCGGCCGGCACGCCCACGACGCCGCCGATCGGGATATTCCATCCCCCGATCTTTGGCGGGCTCAATCCCGGCATCCTGAATCCCGCCATCGTCGTCGAGCGAGCGGTGGCGCCCGCACAGTCGCAGCTCCGGCTCAACGTGACCCTGCGGGGCAGCTTCATCTGGCGCGCAGAGGGGCGCAAGCGAATCTACCTGGACGGGGAGACGCTGGGCGTGCCGGTGACCGACCCGGGGAGCCAGCAGGTGCGGACCGGGCTCGATCTCCCGTCGGGCGACGGCCGGCGGGCAAGTGACTTCGAAAGCTGGTTCTTCCTGGGCACGGGCCGGCCGGCGCCGCAGCCGTTGCAGGTGGCTGCGGTGACCTTCCGGACGACGTTTGGTGCGGCGCCGCGCGACGTGGTCACGGTGAAGGAGTTCACCACCGATCCGGCCAAGTTCCAGCCGATCCAGTCAAAGGACGCGGTGAACGTGCTCGATCTGCAGTTCAACCGGGCCGTAAATCCGGAAGGCGATTTCGCCAGCGACGCGCCTGCGCCAGTCTTTGTCGAGTTTCTGGGTCCGAACGGCAGGCGCTGTTTCGGAGATCTGACGGTGAAGGGCACCCGGGCGCTGTTCACCGCCCGGCAACCGGAGGTCTTCAAGCAGCCGGGCGACTACCGGCTCACCGTGTTCGCCGCGACGGGCAACGGAGGCATCGGGGTCACGGCGCAGGACGACGGCTCAGCCTTGGATGGCGATTTCGACGGCCAGCCCGGGACGAATTTCTTCCTGATGTTTCGGGTCGCTTAGCGCGAGCGTGGGCGGCAAGCGGCGTCCGCCGGACGCCGCATGCCGCCCACGCTCGCGCGAGGAAATCCCCTCGCGGTTCCTACTTGCGGATGATGGGCAGGAAGAGGTATTTCAACACGATAGGCTGGGCGCCGGGCGCGCTGATCGTCAGGCTGCCGCCTGCGACCTGGCGCACCGGCAGGCTGTCGCTCAGCGAAACGCCGGCACTCGCTGCCACGCCCGGCGCCGGCTGCGCGGCCCGCACCAGGTAACGGCCCGCGGCGTTCCCCGTCGTATCCAGCACCACCACGAAACTCCCGCTGTCGGTGGGGTCGGTCGCTAACGTCAAGCCGGCCGGCACGTCATTCAGGGTGAAGGTGATGGGCTGTCCGGGCGTGAACCGGAACCCGGTCACCAGGAACTGGCTTCCGGGCTTGCCGTTGGCGGGATCGACCGTGACCGTCGCGGGCATGAAAGCCTGGCTCGCCACGGGCGCCAGCCGGCGCGTCGTCGTGCCCTGCCCGAGTTGGCCGCTGCCGTCCCAACCCCAACACGCCGTAGCCTGGTCGCTGAGCTCCGCGCACGTGTGCGATTGGCCCAGGGCCAGCGCGGTGGTCCCGGCGCTGGCACCCTGGATGGCGACGGGCTTGTTCTGGTTCTTTAGCCCCCAGTTGCCCAGCTCGCCCAGGCCGCCGCTGCCCCAGCAGTAGAGCGTCGCACCCGTCGAGCTCACCGCGCAGGTGTGCGGCCCGCCGGCTGCGATCTTCGAGACGGGCGGCAGGCCCGACACCGCTACCGGCGTGGTGCTGCTCGTGAAGGTCTCGTTGCCCAGCTGCCCCTTGTCGTTCAGGCCCCAGCAGCGCACCGTGTCGTCGTTGAGCAGTGCGCAGGTGTGCGCGCCGCCCGCGGTGATCGCCTTCGCAGCGGGTAGGCCCAGCACGCTCACCGGCACGAGCGAGCCCGTCTGTGTGCCGTCGCCCAGCTGGCCGTTGTCGTTCGAGCCCCAGCACTTCACACTACCATCGCTGCCGAGCGCGCACGTATGCTCTGCGCCCAGCGCCAGCATGGTTGCGTTCGACACCCCCGACACATTCACCGGCTGGTAGCGGGTCTGTCCCGCACCGTCGCCGATCTGTCCCTTTGTCCCATTGCCCCAGCACTTCACGCCGCCGCCCAGGATGGCGCAGCTGTGGCCGAGGCCGCTGGCAACGCTTGTGACCCCAATCAAGGGCGGGTTCGTGGGGCCAGGGGTGGGGCGATCCGTCACCGTGCCGTCCCCCAGCTGACCTTCCTGGTTGCGGCCCCAGCACGAGACCGATCCACCGGCCAGGGCGCAGGTGTGAGCGCCGCCCGCTGCCAGTTGCGAGGAGCCCTTCATCTGTGGCACCGCCACCGGCGTGCTGCGCTGCACCTTCGTGCCATCGCCCAGCTGGCCCCCAAAGTTGTTGCCCCAGCACATGACGTCGTCGTTGGCCTTGATCGCGCACGTGTGGCTATAGCCGGCGGTCAGCTGCTTCACCGGACCGAGCCCGGCGATGTCGCTGCGGACCGCCCGGAAAATCATGCTGCCGTCGGCGAGTTGGCCGGTGGCGTTGTCGCCCCAGCAGCTCAGCGCACCCCCGCTCAGCGCGCAGGCGAACGTGCCGCCGGCCGCGACATCCGAGACGCCTGCCAGCGACGCGACCGCGACGGGCTTCAGGCTGTCCGCACCGGTTCCATCGCCCAGCTGCCCTTCCTGGTTGCGTCCCCAGCACGATACCGTGCCCCCTGCGAGCACCGCACACGAGGACGCGCCGCCCGCGGTCACGCGGGTCGCAGCAAGGCCCGGGACGGTCTGGGGCTCGTTCTGGTCTGCCGTGCTGTCGATGCCCAGTTGACCCTGGCCGTTTTCGCCCCAGCACTTGACCCCGCCGGCAGCGACGGCGCACGTGTGTTGGTCGCCCGCCGCAACGTCGGTCACGCCCGAAGCCAGGCCGATGACGTCCTGGGGCGTCTTGCTGGAGAAGTCCGAGAAGGTGCCGTTGCCCACCTGGCCGCTCAGGTTCGCGCCCCAGCACTTCGAGCGCGCCGCCCGAGACGACCGCACAGGTGTGCTTGGCGCCGGCCGCGATGGCCGTTGCACCTGAAATACCCAGCACTTGCTGGGGGACCAGCCGGCGGGTGGTGCTGTTATCGCCCAACTGCGACTTATCGTTGGCGCCCCAGCACTTCACCGTGCCATCCGAGAGGAGCGCACACGTGTGAAGGCTGCCGGCCGCAACGGCCGTCGCGCCTGAGGTCAGGCCGCTGACCTGCACGGGCGAAAGGCGGTTCGTGCCGCGCTGGTTGTCGCCCAATTGGCCTTCGCTCGCATCGCCCCAGCACTTGACCGCGCCGCCCGAGGTCACCGCGCAGGTGTGCGCGGCGCCCGCCGCGATATCCACCACGCCCGTACCGAGCGCGGTCACCTTAACCGGGAGATCCCGGCTGCCGGTGCTGCCGTCGCCGATCTGGCCCGAGCTGTTCGAGCCCCAGCAGCTAACCGAGCCGTCGCTTTGATTGATCACGCAGGTATGCGCGCCGCCCGTCGCAAAGGCCTTGACGCCGGTCAGCGCGGCTGCGGGGGCCGCCGCAGCGGGCGCAGCCGGCTCGCTGCCGGCCAACCCGCTGGCCCCGGCAACGAGAGGCGCACCGGCAAGCACGACCAGTGCGAGCGCGAGCATCGATAGGAGACAGAGTGAGCGATATTTCATGCGAGACTCCTCCTGGTGTGGGGAGAAATGTGGTGTATCCGAGGCGCCAGTATAACACACGCGAGCGGATAGCCGCGACAAAACCCGGGCGCCGAGTTGGCAGCTCCAGGCGTGGCTGGGGCAACAGAGACCCGGCCCGATCTGGAGCCTACCGGCTCGTCGTCCCCTCAATCGAGAGCCAGAACGGGCCCGGCGCGACGTGCCAGCCCGTGAGCCTGGAAGCCTGTGCGAGCCCGGCGGCCTCGGCTGGCGTGTAGGACGCGTCGCGGCTGCCCATTGGCTCGCCGATGTAGCGAAGCGCCTTCGGGACGATGAAACGTGAAGCGAACCAGATCAGGAGATAGAAGGGCGGAACCATGTCCCTGCGCAGGTCGAAGATGACGAAGTGTCCGCCCGGGCGCAGGATGCGGCCGACCTCATTCAGGACGGCAATGGGGTCATCCCAGTGGTGCAGCGAGAGCGTGCTGATTACGAGGTCGACAGATGCGTCCGCAAGCCCGGTCGCGCTCGCGTCGCCGGTCCGGAACTCGGTCTGGTAGGTCAGCCCGGCCTCGATCGCCCTGCGCTGTGCATCGCCCAACAGGGGAGTGGACAGGTCAATGCCCATCACCCTCAGCCCCGGCGCGGCGGTTGCCAGCTCGACCACCAGGTGCCCCGGGCCGCAGCCCAGGTCCACCGCGCGGCCGTCGACCGAGCCTTCTCCCAAGAGTGCCAGGGCGCGGCCAATCGCGAGGCTTCGCAGCAGGCGCATTTGGGGCATGGAGGCGATGCGGGCAAACGCAGCCGACACCTCGCGCGACTCGATCGCCTCCGCGCTGCTCACCCGGTCAAGCGCCCGCTCGCCATAGATCTGTGAAGCTGCCGCGACAAGCGCGCCCACCGCAGCCCCGCCCAACGCTCCAAGCACGACAAAACGACGTCCGGACATGGGTCGTCTCCCTTCGGCCAGCGCGTCTGCCGATGGCTGACGCTGCCTGTCAAACCCTACTGGTGAACCGGCACGTTGAGGGTGATGTCGCCCGCCTTCTCGAAGCTGAGCGTGATCTCGATCTGCTCGCCTTGCTTCAGCGCCGACGACAGCCCGACGAACATCATGTGCCCGCCGCCCGGTTTGAGTTCCAGCTTGCCCCCGGCCGGCACCTCAAAGCCACCAGCCACGGGGCGCATCTTCATCACGCCGTTTTCTTCGATCGTTTCGTGCAGCTCGACCGCTTGCGCCACGGACGTGCGTGCGCCCACCAGCCGGTCGGGCGTTTGGCCTGCGTTACGCACGGTCAGAAACGCGCCGCCGATGCCCCCTGCCGGCGCGGGCCGGGCATAAATGTCGTCCACCGTCAGCGGCCCCACCGAGCGGCCGGCCGGCGTCGGGCTTCCCGCACACCCGACCAGCAGCAGGGCGCTTGCCAGCAAGACGACGCACGCGGCAGCAATCGGATGCCAGCCCTCGTACCTTCGCGCTTCGTGCACTTGGCTCACCTTTCACCGCCAGCCAGGCCGGCGTCTTCGCGTCCGAAAACTCGCTACCGGATCAGGTACTCGAGATCCTTCTGGATGCTGGCGATGTCCGTCCCGTAGGGGTATGACGTGGCCAGCCGGCCCTTCGGACCGACGAGGTACGTGCGCGCCGTGTGGTCGACCGTGTAGCCTGCGGACGGATTGGCCGGGTCCGTGTACACCTTCTCCGCTACAACCCCATACCCTTGCTTGATGGTCTCCAGGTCAATGCTGTTGACATGGATGCCGTTTATGGCGGGGTCGAACGGGGGGATGTATTCCTTGAGCCGGGCGACCGTGTCGCGCTCGGGGTCGACGCTCACGTACACAAAGGCCGCTTTGTCTGCCTTTGCGCCCAGGTTCTGGCGCAGCTGCCGCCACTCGGCCAGGGTGGTGGGACATACGTCGGGGCAATTCGTATAGCCAAAGAACACCAGGACGGGCTTGCCCTCGAGCTGGGAGAGGTTGAACTGGGAGCCATCCCAGTTCAACCCGCTGATGGCGGGTGCCGTCTGCGGCGGCTGGTAGGGCGTGCCGTGGAGTTCGTAGCCCTTGCACCCGGCCAGAAGAAGGGCGACGAGGGCTATTGCGGCGAGCAGCTTGACATGCTTATGCATCGATCATTTCTCCCGGATAAGTAATGCCGTAAGCCGGCTTGCGGCTTACCTGAGCGTGTGATAGGCGCGGTTCCAATAAACCAGGGGCGGCTCGTCGGCGTGCGGGACGGAGGAGGCCTGCACCTCTCCGACGTAGATGGTGTGGGTGCCGGCGCGTTTGTGGCAGAACACCGTGCAGTCGAGCCAGGCCAGCGCGTCCGCAAGCACCGGCGCACCTGTCGCTGCCGTGGTCCACGTACCCAGCGCGAACCGGTCCTCGTCCTTGAGGTAGGCGAAGCGGTTGGAGAGCTCCTGCTGGTCTTCGCGCAGGATGTTGACCGCAAACGTCGCGCCCTCTTCTCGCAGCAGGTCGTGCGCATGGTGCCGGTGGTCGATGCACACCATGATCAGCGGCGGCTCGGGCGACACGGACGCAAACGCGGATACAGTCAGCCCGTGGACCTCCTGGCCCGACCGGATGGTGACGATGGTGACGCCTGCCGGGAAATGGCGGAGCGCGTCGCGGAAAGCGTCTGAAGTAATGGACATGCAAAGACCTGCGCGAAGCGAACAGAGCAACGCCCCTGTTATACCCGATAATGCCGGGGAGTACAAGCACGGTTGACCGCGAAAGGCGGGCTGCCGCGAGCAAGGCGCCCGTTCTTCGCGCCCTGGTGTGTTTGTGGTAAGCTTTTGGCCTATGCTTCGCGAACTCTTCGCCGACCGCAAATTCTATTCCGTCATGCTGAAGATTGCGCTGCCGATTGCGGCGCAGTCGCTCGTCTTTAACCTGCTGAACGCCGTCGACGTGCTCCTGATTGGCCAGTTGGGCGCGACCTCTGTGGCTGCGGTCGCCCTGTCCAACCAGTGGACCTTCCTCATGAACCTGTTCCTCTTCGGGACGGGCAGCGGCACGGCCATCTTTACCGCGCAGTTCTGGGGCCGCGAGGATGTGCCAAACCTTCGCAGGGCCGCGGGCATCGGCCTGGGGGTTGGCCTCGCGGGCAGTGCGCTCTTCACCCTGGTGGGGCTGCTGGCCCCGGCCCAGGTGCTGACCGTTTACACGAATGACCCGGCCGTGGTCATCCTCGGCGCGCCCTACCTGCGCATCGTGGCGCTCTCATACGTCTTTACCGCGCTGACCACGCTCTTCGGCATCACGCTACGCACGACCCGCAACGTCAAGCTGCCCGTGGGCGTGAGCATCGGTGCACTGATTCTGAAGACGGCCCTCTCCTACGTCCTGATCTTCGGTTACCTGGGTTTCCCAAGGTTGGGCATCGAGGGTGCGGCCATCGCAACCGTCATCGCCAGGGTGCTGGAGTGCGGGGTGCTGCTGGCCCTGACGTACCGCTGGCGGCTGCCGGCTGCACTTCGGCCGCGCGATCTTCGCGGTCTCGAGCGGGCCTTTACTCGCACGTTCGCAGTTACGGTCGTTCCGGTGGTGCTCAACGAGTTGTTCTGGGCGCTGGGCACCTCTGTCTACGCCGCGATCTACGCTCGCATCGGCACTGATTCCATGGCCGCCGTGAACATCGCGAGCACGATCGAGGGGGTCGCACTCGTGCCGTTGTTCGGGGTCGGCAACGCGTGCGCAATCATTCTCGGGAACGCGATCGGCGGGGGCGACAGCCCGCTCGCCCGCGACTACTCCCGGAAGTTCCTGGCGCTGGCGATCGCGCTCGGCCTCGGACTGGGCACGCTCATCTTCGCGGCGTCCCGCTTCATCCTGGACGCGTATAACATCTCGCCCCAGGCGAAGCTCGACGCGCAGGGGGTGATGACCGTGATGGCCTGCGCCCTCTGGCTAAAGGCCGCGAACCTGTTGATCGTGGTCGGCATTCTGCGCAGCGGCGGCGACACCAAGTTCAGCCTGGCCATCGACGTCGGTCCCATGTGGCTCCTGGGCATCCCGCTCGCGCTCCTCGGCGCATTCGTGCTCGATCTGCCCGTCTACACGGTCGTCATGATGGTCTTGGTGGGCGACGAGTTCACCAAGTTCTGCCTTGGCATGTGGCGCTTCCGCTCGGGCCTCTGGATCCGAAACGTGGTGCAGGCGATCTAGGAGCGGCTGCGGCGCACACGTGGCACCTGGGCAAGACGCTGACGCTGCATGCCTCATATCTACAGGATCTCTGCCTGTCAGGATCACGTAAATCAGTTCGGTCAGCGTCCCGTTCCCTACCGCATCTCCTGGCCGCCGGTGACGTTGAGGGCCTGGCCGGTCATGTAGCTCGACTGGTCAGAGGCGAGGAAGACTACGACGTTGCACACGTCGTCATACGTGCAGCCGCGCTTCATGGGCACCTGGTCGACGTACTTCTGGCGCACCTGTTCGGGTGTGAGCCCCTGGTTGCGCGCGTACTGATCGAACAGCGACTGCTGC
This sequence comes from uncultured Chloroflexia bacterium, assembly GCA_963810095.1. Lineage (GTDB taxonomy): Bacteria > Chloroflexota > Anaerolineae > CG2-30-64-16 > CG2-30-64-16 > JALOOB01. The sequence continues at coordinate 430,387 of CAWEMM010000007.1, forward strand.
CACAGCGTGCCGTCCAGCAGGTTGCCCGGGCAGATCGCATTCACCCGGACGCCCTGCTCGGCCAGCTCCAGCGCCAGCGACTGGGTAAACCCGATGCCGCCGAACTTCGACGCCGCGTAGGCGGAGTTCTTGAAGCTGCCCTTCTTGCCCGACTTGGAGTTGATCTGGACGATCGCGCCGCTGCCTTGCGCCTTCATGATGCGGGCAGCCTCGCGGGCGGTCAGATAGTAACCGAACAGGTTGACCATCATCACGGCCTTCCACTTGCCCGCGTCCGACTCGGCCACCTCTTCCGCAATCAGGATGCCCGCGTTGGAGACGAGGACGTCCACCCGGCCGAATTCCCGGACGCACGCCGCGAACCCCTCGGCCACCGACGCCTCGTCTGTCACGTCCATCCGCACCGCGAGGCTGCGCTTGCCCGTCTCCGCGCACACCTGCTCGGCCGTTGCCTGCGCCTGCTCGATCTTGACGTCTGCCACAACGACGTCACACCCCTCGCGCGCCAGCCGCAGGCAGATCGCCTGGCCCAGCCCCTGCGCGCCCCCCGTCACCAGCGCCACTTTGCTCGTGAGTAGTTCTGCCATGAGAGAAACCCCTTCTGCCACGAATTACACGAATTCTCACGAATTTTCAAAGGACCTGCAGAGCAGTTCGTGTCAATTCGTCGAATCCGTCGAATTCGTGGCGACCTCGTCAATCCTTCAGCATGACGCGCAGCAACTCGGCTTCGGCCTCGTTGGTCCACTCGCGGCCGTCTTTCAGCTTGGCGTACACGGTGGGCAGCACCGGCTCCAGGTCCATGATCGCGGTCAGCTGCAGCGGCTTGATGTGCGGGTAGATGACGACCTTGCCGGGATAGACCGTGTCCATCACCGACTTGATGCCGTCCTTCACCGCCTCGAGCGAGCCGATCGCCGCCACCGAGCGGTTGGGCGAGAGGACCCCGGTTTCTGCATAGTGCAGCATGAGGCGCAGGTCGTCGATGCTCGACGCCGAGTGCCCGATCACCCGCACGCCCCGCAAGTACGCGTCCGAGAGGTCTAGGCTGACGAGCGTCCCGCGCCCCACCCCGGCAAATACGTTCATCACCCCGCCGGGCGCCAGCCAGCGTGCGGAGTCCGCGATCAAGGCGCCGACAGGTGCGAGCACCACGATGTCGTCAAACCCACCGGCGCCGTCCGTGCCGCCCTCAAAGCGTGCCATGCCCGGCCGCGTAGGCGTCCTTGTTCTGCGGGTTCAGGCAGATGAACTCGACGCCGTTCGCCTCGGCCTCGGCCCGGTAGGTGTCTGCCAGGTCTTGCAGGCGCAAGTCGCTCACGTCGGTCGAGATAACGACCTTGGGCCCCTCGGCCACCTGCAGCGCCCGCTGCACGTGCATGCGCCCCATCGGCCCGCCTGCACCGACAAACCATGCCCGTCCCCCCGGCTTCAGGGTCGACCGCACCGGCGTCTGCAGGTAAGCCGCGGCTGCCGTCTGTGCCCATAGCGCCGACGAACACCCAGCGGTTGTAGTGCACCCGGCCCACGTCGACGTTCGCCGGCCGGTCGAGCGGCTCGTCGCCCAGCAGCGCGCAGACGCCGAAGTCCGCCAGGTGCGGGCTCACCGTCTCGATGAGCTCCGCCGTCGGCCGGAGGAGAATGATGTCGTCGAAGTGATTGGACGCCGGCTTCCCGTCGTAGTTCGTGCGCAGTGCGGCGATTTCGGCGGGAATCCGGGGCTGCGCGGGGTCGTCGACCATCACGACGGGCACGCCCAGCTCGGCCGCCCGGGCCTTGATCCAGGTGGCGAAGGCCGGCGGCACATTGCTCAGGCACACCACGGCCGGGTGCGACTCCGCGTCGAAGCCGCAGCCGATGGTGTACAAGCGGTCTTCGACCTCGGGGCCGCCTGCGATCCACAGGCTGCCGCCCGGCTTGATCCCGCCGCGATACTTGAGCTCATACGCGGCCGTCACGCACGCCCACGGCTCGGTCAGCGCGCTCTCGGCGTACCCCGTACCCGGCTGGACCGGAATCAGGTAGTTGCCGTCGTCGCCGTTCAGGATCGTGTCGGTCATCAGCCCGTACTCGGACAGGCCGCCTCGAATCATGTAGCCGTAGGACAGGTTGATGCCGTTCTTGAAGATCTCGGCCTGAACGATGAAGCGGTCGCCCGGCCGGTACTGCTCTCGCAGCGCCTCGCCCACCTGCACGACGGTCACGGAAACCTCGTGGCCCAGCACGACCGGGTCCGTCTGCATGTCTTTGAAGATGCGCGGGTGCTGCTGGCCCAGGCGGATGACTTTCACGTCGGAGAAGCACAGCCCGCACGCATCATGCCGCACGAGCAATTGGTCCGCCCCAATGGCCGGCAGCGGCGAGTCCAGCGGCTTTCCGTCGACCCCCAGGTTGTCCAGCCCCGCCCCATAAAGCGGCCAGATGCGGTACGTGTCCTTCTTCGGGGCCTCGCCCCGGCGGTAGGTCTCGAGCTTATCGGTCATTGTGTTCTCCTGACAGACTTGAACCACGAAGCCACGAAGACACAAAGTTTCACGAAGACGTCTTGGTGAACCTTCGTGTCTTCGGTTCTTTGTGGTGAGCACTACCTGCCGGCAGCAGATCTGCCAGCTGTCGCAGCGCATACGTCGGGCGGATCGGCGACGTCACCAGGGCCGACTCGGGCGTCGCGCCGGTCAGCGCAAGGGCCGCGTCCATCCCCGCGTTGAGCCCCATCAGCACATCCGTTTCCAGCCGGTCGCCCGTCATGATGCACTCGTTCGCGGGCAGGTCGAGCAGGTCGAGCACGGCCTCCACGGTATAGCGCGACGGCTTGCCCACCACCGCCTCGACCGTCGTCGCCGTGCATGCCTCGATGGCCGCAATCACCGCGGCCGCGTCGGGCTGGCCGCCGCCGGGGACAGGGCAGTACCGGTCGCCGTTGGTGGCGAAGAAGCGTGCGCCGGCCCGGATCGCGTCAAACGCGGTCTGTAACTTGGCATAATGGAAGGTCCGGTCGAAACTGGCGATGACGGCGTCCACGTGGGGCGAGTCGACCACGGCGAAGCCCGCCGCGTCGAGTTCCTCCTTCAGCGGTTCCTCGCCCACCACGAAGAGGCGCGCGCCGGGCATGCGGTGCTGCAGGAAGTTCGCCATGACCAGCGACGAGTGGATGATGTCGCGCTCGGTGACCGCGAGTCCGAGCCCGTTCAGCCGCGTCCACGTATGCCGCCCGGGTGTGCGTCGGGTTGTTCGAGAGGAAGGCGACGCGGCTGCCCATGGCCCGTAGCGCGGCGATCGTGTCCCCAACCGTCGGAAGCAGGCTGTCCCCGAGATACGTGGTGCCGTCGAGGTCGAAGATGTAGCCCCGGTACAGCGCGGCGAGCGCGGGTGGGGATGCCGTGAATCAGTGCAGGTGTCGTTGGCATAGACTCAGTCGCGACAGGGAATCCACGATGAAGGTACTTTCATTATACTGCGATACGAAAGCAAACGCAAGTTGACTAAAGCCCCAGGTAATGCGCGAGCTTCTTGCCGGTAAAGCGCGGCCGGTAGTAGTGGCCCACGGCCAGGCCTTGCCGGTACTCATCTTCTGTCAGCCCCAACGCTTCGGGCGTCGTTGCGCCCCCCAGCTTCTCCAGCCATCCGCGCACCTCGCCCGCGGGTGGCACCTGGGCGAACACTCGCGCAGGTCGTCCCAGCGCGCCACAATGCGGTCGCGGAGCGCCGCGTACTGCTCGTCCGACATGCCGAGGAAGGGCTGTTGGATCGCGATCACCTGGTCGGCCAAGGGGCCGTAGCCTGCGCGGATGACCGCCTCTTCTCCTGCTTGCTGCCACCGCCGTACCTTCAGCCGCGCCTCGACCTCCTGCTTCGAGAGGGAACGCAGGGACTCGTACACGCCCGCGCTCGCCAGCACCGCCACGCCGACCTTTGCCCCGTGGAACACCGAGTGGCGGCCCTCGCGCAGCAGCTTCATCTCCCAGAAGTGCGACACGTGGTGCTCGTAGCCCGATGCCGGCCGCGTCTCGCCAAAGTCGAGCATGCAGAAGCCGGATTCGATCAGCCCGGCGAGGAGGGCTTCGACGCCGTCGCACTCGGCCGCGGCCAACTCGTCCAGCTTTGCCACGCTGTCGAGCACGGCTTGCCGGGCGCGGCGGGCAATCTCGGCGTCGAACGGCTCGTCCCACACGAGGTGCCCGATCTCCCAATCCGCCACCGAGGTCAGCTTGGCGATCAGGTCGCCGAAGCCCGCCGCGGTCAGCGCCCGGGGCGCGGCGCAAAGCGTCGGCAGGTGTGCGATGACCGCCAGCGGTCCCTGGCAGACCACGGTGACCTTGGCGCCGTCCAGGATCATCGGCGCGCCGATGGAGGTGTAGCCATCCACCGATGCCGCGGTGGGCAGCGAGATGAAGTCGGAGTTCGAGCGGTGGCTTGTGAAGCGGGCGACGTCGGTGACGGTGCCCGACCCGACGGCGACGAAGGTGCGCGGGGCCTTGTCCAGCGCCATCAGCACCTGGTAGACCGACTGCGCGTCCGCGCCGATGTCGTCACCCTGCAGGATGGCCGTGCGAACGTCCAGCCCGGCCGCCACGAGCGCTTCTTCGGCCGCCCGCCCCAGGGCCTCGTAGGTGTTCGGGTCGGCCACGAGCGCGAGCGAGCGCAGTCCGCGCTCGGCGCAGAAAGCGGTCAGGTTGGCTAGTGCGTCGCCCCCAATGTAGACGGGCAGATGGGCGGGAGCGGTCGTGTCTTGATGCATTTCGGGCGCCTCCTGAGCAGATAGTGGCAGTGTAGCACCTTATGAAATCGTTGCCAATTGTCGGCCCGTTTTGTGTCCTGAACTACACAACGGTGCGTCCCTTGCACTATAATTCCATTGTCTTCCGATCCGGCGCCCACCGCTGCGTGCCCCTCTTCCGTGTTTGCGGCTCAGATAAGGAGTAAGGCGAATGGCCCTGGCCCAGGAACGTCTCCTAGAGATTTACCGCATGATGCTGTTGATCCGCCGCTTCGAAGAGCGCGCGACGCAGTACTTTCTGAACGGCCAGATCCGCGGGTCGTTCCACCCCTGCATCGGCCAGGAGGCTACTGCGGTTGGCGCGGTCTTCGCACTGCGGCGCGACGACTATCTCCTCTGCACCTACCGCGGCCACGGTCACTCGCTGGCGAAGGGACTGGACCCTAAAGAGGCCATGGCCGAGTTGCTGGGCAAGCGCACGGGCTGCAGCAAGGGCAAAGGGTCCTCCATGCATTTCACCGATCCCCGCGTCGGGCTGCTGGGCGAGAACGCGATCGTCGGGGCGGGCGTTCCGATCGCGGCCGGCGCGGCCCTGCGGGCGCAGCTCGACCACACCGGCCAGGTCGCCATGACCGTCTTCGGCGACGGCGCGCTGAATCAGGGTTCGCTCCTCGAGGCCCTCAACCTCGCGGCGGTCTGGAAGCTCCCACTGGTGATCGTCTGCGAGAACAACCTCTACTCTGAAATGACTCCGATTCGCGACATGGTCGCACACGACCGGTTGCTCGACCGCGCGGCCGGGTTCGGCATCCCCGCGGTGGTTGCCGACGGATATGACCCGGTGGCGATGCTCGCAACGACGCAAGCCGCCGTCGACCGCGCCCGAGTGGCGCGGGCCCCCAGTTCATCGAGGCCATGACTTACCGGCTGGTTGGCCACATGGTGGGCGACTCTGAGCCGTACCGCACCAAGGAAGAGGTGGGTCAGTGGCGCGCAAAGGACCCCGTCGCCCGGTTCCCCGAGCGCCTGGTGGCCGAGTTCGGGGCGCCTGAGGCCGTCGTGGACCAGGTGAAGGAGTCCGTCGAAGCCGAGCTTGCCGAGATCACCCGCTTCGCCGAGGAGAGCCCTTGGCCTGAGCCGGAAGAAGCCTTCGAAGACGTGTGGGCATGAAAGGCCGAATGGCACGCAGATCCGCCTGATTCGACATGATTCTTTACGAGACAAGATCAGGAAGATCAGTTCGATCAGCGGGCCGTTCCGTTGGAGGACGCGATGATTATCGACACGCACCAGCACTTGTGGGACCTGGACCGGGTGGCGTACCCCTGGCTGCTGCCCGAATTTGGGCCGATCGCGCGCACGTTCGTGCCTGCCGACCTCGAGCCGCAGTTGGCCGCCGCGGGCGTAACTCACACGGTCCTCGTCCAGTCGGCCAACAGCTACGCGGACACCGAGTACATGTTCGAGCAGGCGGCGCTGCACCCGTGGGTGACCGGGGTAGTCGGCTGGGCGCCGCTGCTCTATCCCGACGTCGCGGCCCGGGCCTTCGATCGTTTCGGCGCGAACCCCCTGTTTGCCGGCATCCGCCACCTCATCCATAACGAGGCCGACCCGCACTGGCTGCTGCAGGACCGGGTGATCGAGAGCCTCAAGCTGCTGGCGGCCCGCGGGCTGACTTTCGACGTGGTCGCCACGCTGCACGAGCACCTGGCGTGCATTCCGATGCTGAGCGAACGCGTGCCGGGCCTGAAGATGGTCATCGACCACCTGGGCCAGCCGCCCATTTCGAGCGGGACGCTCGGCCAGTGGGGCGAGGATGTGCGGGCGGCTGCGCAGAACCCGAACGTATACGCCAAGATTTCCGGGCTGGGCACGGCCAGCGGCCTGCCCGACACCTGGAGCGCCGGCGACATTCGCCCCTACCTCGACTTCGTGCTCGAAGTTTTCGGGCCCGAGCGCTGCATGACCGGCGGCGACTGGCCCGTCTGCGTGCTGGCCGGCGGGTATGAAAAGGCGTGGCGCACCTACCGGGAGGCATACGCAGCTTACGGCGCGGATGTCCAGGACCAACTCTTGTACAAAACCGCCATCGCATTTTACGGACTGAAGAGATAACAGAAAGCACCGAAGAACAGAAGGCGCGAAAGGCTTTGCGAATCTTTGGTTCTTCGATTCTTCCTGTGCCATCAGAGTCTCGGGAAGGTCTTACATGCGGGAATTGACGTACAGCCAGGCGCTCCGCGAGGCGCTCGCCGAGGAAATGGCGCGCGACCCCAACATCATCCTCCTGGGTGAGGACATCGGCGTCTACGGCGGCGTGTTCAAGGTGACCGAAGGCCTGCTGGCGAAGTTCGGCCCGGAGCGCGTGCGCGAAACGCCCATCAGCGAGTCCGCGTTCGTCGGCGCGGGCGTGGGCCTCGCCATGACGGGCAAGCGCCCCGTCGCCGAGCTGATGTTCATGGACTTCATGTGGGTCACGTCCGACCAGATCATCAACCAGGCGGCCAAGATGCGCTACATGACCGGCGGCCGCGTCAAGATGCCCCTGGTCATTCGCACGCAGCAGGGCGGCGGACGAGGCAACGGCGCGCAGCACTCGCAGAGCCTCGAGGCCGTCTTTGCGGCCACCCCCGGCTTGCAGGTCGTCTTGCCCAGCACCCCCGCCGACGCCAAGGGCCTGCTCAAGACGGCGCTGCGCCAGGATAACCCCGTCATCTTCATCGAGCACAAGCTGCTTTACAACACGAAGGGCCCCGTGCCGGAGGAGGACTACGCGATCCCGTTCGGCAGGGCGGAGGTCAGGGCCGAGGGCAGCGATGTCACGCTCGTGAGCTACTCTCGCACGGTGCTCCACGCGCTCGAAGCTGCCGAGGAAGCGCGGGCGCGAAGGCGTTTCGGTGGAGGTTATCGACCTGCGCACGATTGCGCCGCTCGACCTGGACGCGATCATCAGGTCGGTGAAGAAGACGGGCCGCCTCGTCGTCGCACACGAGGCGCACCGGTCAGCCGGCTTCGGGGCCGAGATTGCCTCGCTCGTGCAGGAGCAGGCGTTCGACTACCTGGACGCACCCGTGCTGCGCGTCGGCGCGGCTCACGTCCCCATCCCGGCCTCCAAGCCGCTCGAGGACGTAGTGCTGCCGGGAAAAGCCCAGATCCTGGAAGCGATCCGGACGATTTGCTTGAGTCGGTTTAGCTGACCACAAAGTCACAGGATCTCAAAGGTCCACAAAGGTCTTGTTGATCCTGCGTCCTGTTGTCTTCGTGGTGAAGGGTGAGCATGTCGGATGATCTGCTGGACCTGGACTACAAGCCGCATCTGCCGCCGAAGACCGACTACGGCATCGGCATCATCGGCTGCGGCGGCATCGTCAACTACGCGGCCCTGCCCACATACCGGAAGCACGGGCTGAATATCGTCGGATGCTATGATGTTCGCCCCGAGGCAGCCGAGAAGACGGCGGCCGAGTTCGGCATCCCGAAAGTCTATCGTACGCTGGAGGAGGCGCTGGCCGACCCGGCCATGGAGATTGCGGAGATTTCGGTACCTCCCTGGGTTCAGCTCGACATCGTGTGCCAGGCCATCGACGCGGGCAAGCACCTGCTGTGCCAGAAGCCCCTGTCGGACACCCTGTCGCATGCGGCCGAGATCGTCCGGGTGGCGCGCGACAAGGGCGTTAAGCTGGCGGTCAACCAGCAGCTGCGCTGGGGGCAGGGGCTGCGCGCCGCCGCACCCTCATCCGGAAAGGGTGGATCGGGCGGCCGACGGATGCGTCGATCCAGGTGAGCGTCAACACGCCCTGGGACATGTGGCCGTGGCTTGCCGCGCAGCCCCGGCTCGAGATCCTCTTCCACTCGATCCACTACCTCGACGCCATCCGCTCGCTGTTCGGCGACCCCGAGCACATCACCTCCCGCCACACCCGTTACCCCCTCCAGGGCGTGGTCAAGGGGGAGACCAAGACGATCACGATTCTGGATTACGCCGACGATATGCAGGCAATGGTGGCCGACAACCATTACAACCTGAGCGACGACTACTTCGCCGTCTTCCGGTTTATCGGCACCGAGGGGGTCATCACCGGCACGCTCGGCGCGATGTACAACTATCCGGACGGACAGCCCGACACCCTCGCCTGGAGCAGTAAGCGCCACTATCCCGATAAGCGCTTCGAAGCGAAGCTCGAGGGCAAGTGGATTCCCGACTCGTTCATCGGGCCGACCGCCTCGTTGATGCAGGCGATCCAGGAGGACGGCGTGCCCGAGACGGACGGCTACGATAACCTGCAGACGCTGCGGGTAGTCGAGGCGTGTTATCTGTCGGCAGCCGAGAACCGCACGGTCTACATCGGGGAATGCGAAGCCATTCCATGCCGGGATTAGGAATGGGACGCAGATTGAAGTGATTGAACTGATCTGCATGGTCTCCGCAAGATCAGGTAAATCAGTCCGATCAGTTCAATCAGCGTTCTATTCAGGAGACACTTTATGCAGAGATTCACTGGGAAGGTCGCGATTGTTACCGGCTCGGGGCAGGGGATCGGCAAGGGGATCGCGGCCCGGCTCGCGGGAGGGCGCGCATGTCGTGATCGCCGAGTATTCCGCCGAGACCGCTGCCGCAGCGGCGGCGGAGATTCGGGCGGCGGGCGCCGAGGCGACCGACTACCGCATCGACATCTCGGACGTCGAGGCAGTCGCCGCGATGGTGGCCGCGCTTGCGGAACGCCTCGGGCACGTCGACATCCTCGTAAACAATGCGGGGCTCGCACAGACCAAGCCGATGATGGAGCTAACGCCCGGCGATTGGGACCCCATCCTCGCCGTGAACCTGCGCGGCACCTTCTTTCTCATTCAAGCGGTTGCCCGGCAGATGATCGCCCAGGCGCCCGCTGCACTGCGCGAGGCGGGGGCCGCGCCCGCAGACATCTTTGCGACGAAGAAGAGCGATGCCCCGAGCCTCGACACGCCGGCGCTCGCCGGCAGCTACGGCAAGATCGTCAACCTCTCGTCGGTGGCGGGCCGGCGCGGACGGCCCCTGCAAACGCACTACGCCGCGTCAAAGGCGGGCATCATCAGCCTGACCCAGTCCGCCGCGCTCACGCTCGCGCCGTACCGGATCAACGTCAATGCCGTCTGCCCGGGCATCGTACCCACGCCCATGTGGCAGCGCATCGACGAAGAGCGTGGCAAGCTGTTTGGTGCGAAGCCGGGCGAGGCGATGGCGGCGTTCATCAACACGGTGCCGCTCAAACGGCCCGCCACCGCCGAAGACATCGCGGGCGCAGTCGCCTTCTTCTGTTCGTCGGATGCGGACTACATCACCGGGCAGGCGCTGAACGTCGACGGCGGCTTTGAGATGGATTAGGGTGCGTGCACCTTCGCGTTCCAACTTGCTTCGTGATATGCTTCTCTGCCAACAGGAGGACGAATTCGATGAACACACCCCAACAGGAACTCCCGCTCGAAGCGACCATCTCCAGCCTGGAGCGCAAGTGGGCGGCCGCTTTCGCACGGAAAGACATCGCTGCACTGCAAGAGATGATGGCCGACGGTTACTCCCTGGTCATCGCGGTCGAAGGCCTGCCCCTGCAGGTGGTGGGCCGCGACGCGTGGTTGGAGGCGCTCGAGCATTACGAGGTGCAGGAAGCGTCGGTCGACCACATCCACGTTCGCATTTATGACTGCGTCGCGGTCGCGCTCATGCTGTGGCGCCAGAAGGCCACGCTGGAGGGCGCAGACCGGTCGGCCGTCTTCATGCTGACCGATATCTGGGTGGACGTCGGCGGCGAGTGGAAGCTGGCGGAACGCCACTCCTCGCGGCCCGAACACCCCGGCGCGGCGCGGCCGCGTACCGCCCCGCTCGAATGCGACGTGTGCTAGAGGTAAGGACGACATGCTCACCTACCAACCCGGCGAACTCCCCCTGATCCCGACACAGGTTATCGGCTCATCCGGCGTCCCCGGGTGGATGTGGGTTGTCCGCGACGCCGTCGCGGCCGGCAAGATGGGCCCGTACGATATCGACGAGGCGTTGAAGGACGCGGTGCGACTGGCGGTGCTCGAGATGGAGCAGGCCGGCGTCGACATCATCTCGGACGGCGAACTGCAGCGGGCCGACTTCACGTGGCACTTCCACGGCAAGGTGAAGGGCCTGCAGCCGGTCGAGTACGCCCGCAAGCTAGGGTACCCCGGCCCCGACCAGCTCGACGCGTTCCTGGTCGTCGAGCCGCTGACCGTGCCCGAGGGTTACGGCCACGCGGAGGAGTTCCGCTACGCCCGCACCCTCACGGATCGCCCGCTGATCTCCCCCATCCAGAGCCCGCTTACCCAGGCCTTCCGGATCAATCCGGGCAGCGTGTACAAGTCCAAGAGCGAGGTCGCCTGGGCGCTCGTCCCATTCATCAACCAGGAGCTCAAGGACGTGGTGGCGGCGGGCTGCAAGCACATCCAGTTCGACGAACCGGCGTATTGGATCGCGGACGGCGGCCCCGAGGAGATGGTCGAGATCTTCAACGCGTGCGTCGAGGGCGTCGAAGCGACCATCGGGTTCCACCTGTGCTTCGGCAACTTCCGCGGCCGGCCCGCCACCTCGCATCGCTCCTTCGCAGCGTTTGCGCCCTGCTTCAAGGACCTTAACGTCGACGTGATCCACATCGAGTTCGCCAACCGCAACATGTACGAGGTCGAGCTGTGGGAGAAGTACGGCGGCGACAAGATCCTCTGTGCCGGCGTGATCGACGTCAAGGGTCGCAGCCTGGAGCCCGTCGAAGTCGTTGCGGACCGCATCCGGGCGTGCCTGCGCCACTGCGGAGCCGATAAGCTCTGGGTCGCGCCCGACTGCGGCTTCTCGCAGACACCCCGTGCCCTGGCGGTCGACAAGATGCGGGTGATGGTCGAAGCCGCGCGGTTGGTGAGAGAGGAAATAGGACGCGGATCGAACTGATCGGACTGATTTGCCAGATCTCTCGACAAGATCATGAAAATCAGTTCGATCAGTCTGATCAGTGTCCCATTCCTGTTCGAGGAGTACGGGCGTGCTGAAGCTGGAGTACAGTCCTGTTCTTGGCCGGGTGATCCGGCTGGACGACCTGGACACCCTGGGCGTCTCTACCCAGACGCTGGCGGAGGAGGCACTCGCGGCGGAGCAGTGGGATGAGGCCGCGGCGCTCGTCGATTACTTCTATGACGAGATGCTCCGCATGCACGGCATCCTCACCACCTGGATCAAGGATATCCTGCGCTACACGGTCGCCCGGGTGAGTGGGGTGCATGGGGGCGCGCCGGATGAGGCGGCTCGCGGCGGCATCGGCCGGCATGACCCGCATGTTGGAGACGTACCCGCTTGGCCTTGCGCCCCGCCACCAGTGCCAGGCCGCGATCTTGCAGCGCGACCCCCAGGCGGCCGCCGGCTGGCTCGACAAGATGCGGCTCGAGTTCAAGAATCCGCACGAGATGCTGGTGGCTTGGGTGCAGGACCTGCTGGCCTACATCGCGAAGACCTGGGGCGAGGATGCCGTCCTTGAGTCAATCCTCGAAACGCATCAGAGCATCTGGGGCGACCGGTACGCGGCCTGGAATCAGATGACCCCCCACGAGAAGCTGGCGCTGACCGTCGAGGGGATGCGCGGCGGGCACTTCTCGGGCGCGCGGCGCCGCGGCGACATGCTGCTGCGCGACGAGGGCGACCGGCTGGTCATGGCGATGGACCCGTGCGGCTCGGGGGGCGTGCTCCGCCGCGGCGACCCGGAAACGGGCCGCGAGGCGTACCCCATCACGGCGGACGGGGTGAACCAGGAGCCGCACCTGTGGACGTGGCGCAAGACGGGCGTCCACTGGTACTGCAGCCACTGCGCGATCTCCATGGAGTGGCTGCCGGGCCGCCGCCGGGGACACCCTCTGCGGCCGCTCGACCACGTGATGGACCCGCAGGCCCCTTGCACCTGGTACGTGTACAAGGACGAGGGGCAGACTCGGGCCTACCACTACCCCCGCACCGGGCTCGACACCCCGCCGGGCGCCCCCGATCGCGGCGAGGACTGGCGCGCCGAGTACCCGGGCGGGAGTTGAGAGAGACGGATGCCAAAACTGGAATACACCTTCCTCGATTCGCAGGACCTCTACCGCGGCGACCGGATGGCGCTGCGCGGCGAGACTTATCGCCTGCCCGACGGCCGCACCTACGGCCCGTACCGCGTCCTCGATTATCCGGACTGGGTCAACGCGCTGGCCATCACCCGCGAGGGCCAGGTCGTCCTTGTGCGCCAGTTTCGACCCGGGCCCGAAGAAGATCACGCTCGAGCTGCCCGGCGGCGCGGTCGAGCCGGGCGAAGAATCGCTCGATGCGGCCATGCGCCGCGAGCTGGAGGAGGAAACCGGTTACGGCGGCGGCGAGATCACCTACCTTGCCAGCTTTTCGCCCAACTCCGCCAGCCACACGAACCGCGTCCACAGTTTCCTTGCCACAGGTGTCGAGCGCATCGGGGATCTCCGGCCCGACGACACCGAGTTTCTGGAGGTCGTGCTCATGCCGCTGCAGGAAGCGTTCGAGGCGGCGGTGACGGGCGGGCTGGACCAGGCGATGCACGTCGCGACGTTGCTCCTGGCCCTCGCCAAGCTCGCCCCGCCCGGTTTGACTGACCTCCGAGGGCCCGTAGGGCCATGAATGCCCACGTCGTCGACAACCGTTTTCTGAAAGACCTGTTCGGGTCTCAGCCATTGCGCGAGGTTTTCTCTGACACTGCACAGCTGCAAGCCTGGCTCGACTTTGAGGCGGCCCTGGCTCGCTCGGAGGCCGCTGAGGGGCTCGTGCCGCCCGAGGCGGCTGCGGAGATCACGCGCAAGGCAAGAGCCGAGCTCATCGACGTCGAAGCGCTCCATGCCGGCGTCAACTTCACCGGGCACCCGCTGATCTCGCTGGTGCGCCAGCTCGCTGGACTGTGTGAGGGCGAGGCGGGCCGCTACGTCCACTGGGGCGCGACGACGCAGGACGTGACCGACACCGGCCTCATGCTCCAGGCGAAAGCCGCGCACGGGATCATTTTGGGGGACCTGCGCGAGCTCGCCGGCGCGCTGAGCGCCCTCGCGCGGCGTGAGCGCGATACGATCGAGGCAGGCCGGACGCACGGCCAGCATGCCACGCCCATCACCTTCGGCTTCAAGGTAGCGGTCTGGCTTGACGAAGTGCGGCGGCACATCGAGCGGCTGGAGCAGGCTGCGCCCCGGGTGCTGGTCGGGGAGTTCGCGGGCGCCTCTACCACGCTGGCATCCATCGGCGCGGAGCCGGAGCGCGCGCTGGCCGTGCAGCGCCGGCTGATGGCCGACCTGGGGTTAGGCGTGCCGCTGATCGGCTGGCATGCCGCCCGCGACCGCTTCGCCGAGCTGGGGCTGCTGTGGGCCATGGTGGCCGGCACGATGGGCAAGATCGCCCACGAGGTCATCCTATTGCAGAAGAGCGAGGTGATGGAGCTCGAGGAGCCGCACCATCACGGTAAGGTCGGGTTCGAGCACCATGCCGCACAAGCGCAACCCGATGGGATGCGAAGGCATCATGGCGCTCTCGCGTCTCGCGCGGTCGCTTGCGCCCGCACTGCTCGAGTCCATGGCAACTGCGGAACACGAACGTGACTGGGCCGCGGTCCACACCGAGTGGTCCGCGTTGCCCGAGATCGCAATCGCGGCGGGCGCGGCGGTGAGCCAGACGCGCGACGTCATCGCCAAGCTGGTCGTCTATCCCGAGCGCATGCGGGAGAACGTCGACGCGCTGCACGGCCTGATCCTCTCCGAAGCCGTTATGCTGGCCCTGGGCGAGCACGTCGGGCGGCAGGTCAGCCATGAGATCGTGTACGAGGCGGCGATGACCGCCTTCGAAACCAGGCGGCCGCTGAAAGAGATCCTGCTGGCCGACCCGCGCGTCACGGCGCACCTGTCGGCCGGGCAGATCGACGCCCTGCTGCAGCCCGCGGCCTACACCGGCTTGGCCGGGGTGTTTGTCGATCGAGTCACCGAAGTGCGCGGAAAGCGTAGAAGCCGGAGTTTCTTCGGAGAAACCTGGCTTCTGGCTCCTGAGGAGTAGGCATGCTGGTACAGGTCTGGCATTTCAGCTTCACCATCTCAGACATCGAGCAGTCGGTGGCGTTCTACCGCGATGTGCTGGGCCTCGAGCTGGTGCACCGGCAGGAGCAGGCGAACGAGTACACCCGCAAGTTCGTCGGCTATCCGGACGCGCACCTGAAGGTCGCGCAGTTTCGCATCGCGGGCGCGCCGGTTAACCGTTCGGGGCACATGCTGGAGCTGATCGAATACGTCGCGCCGCGGGGAGAGAAGGTCGACACCCGCACGAAGAACACGGGGACCGCCCACCTCGCGTTCGAGGTGGACGACATTTTCGTGGAGTATCAGCGCATGAAGGGGCTCGGCGTGCGCTTCCGCAGCGAGCCCGTCGCCATCGAGGCAGGCATCAACAAGGGCGGCTACACCTGCTACTTCCTCGACCCCGACGACATCACCCTCGAGATCATCCAGCCACCCCACAGAAACGGGACGCAGATTTTACTGATCGAACTGATATGCCGATCCACAGGAGATCACTAAAATCCGCGGTCATTCTTCGATCTGCGTTCTATTCAGCCAATTCCGTCGAGGATATCCCCCAGTTCGTCCTCCCACATGTCGTCGAGCGGCATGAAGGGGGTTTCCTCGAAGTCTTCGGTCATCCGGCCGAGTTGTTCCTTCACCTTGAGGCCGGGCATCTTGCGGTCCAGCCGGTCAAGCTGCGCTTGCATGTCCAGCGTGAGCTCTTCCCCGCGGCGCTCCAGGTCTGCCAGGTCGATCCAGACGCCGAACATGGTGTTGAGCCGGTGCATGATCTCGGCCCAGGCCCGGTAATCGTCTTCCACCCGCACGCCGTCGACTTCCTGGTGTTGCGTGGAAAAGTCATACGCGGGCACGAAGCCGTACAATGACAGGGCTTCGATTCCCTCGTGCTCGGCCCGATCCAGCAGGTACGTCCCGATCGTCACGCCGCCTTCGTAGCTCGAGAACTTGAGGGCGTACTTTTCCAGCTTCTCGCGCAGAAAGGGCAGGCTGTAGACGGCGTGAATGTCGCGGGCCTTGTCGTACGGCACCGGGCCGTAGACCCGCCCGAGCATGACCACCCGCTTGACACCCAGCCGCTTGACTGCGGCGAAGAACGCCTCCGCGTACCGGTCCGCATCCAGGTGCGGCTCGTCGCCCGTAAAGATGATCAGCCCCTTGCCTTGCAGCTCGGCGTAGTACAGGTCATTTGCATGGCGGGTCAGCGACTCGCGATACCCGTCGTTGAGCTTCACTTCCGGCCGCAGGAAGTGATGTGTGCCCGGCACCTGGAACAGGTAAGAGCCGCCGACGTTCAGCTCGCCGATCTTTCGTGCGTCGGTGGCTTCGATAATGTGCTTCGGCAGTCCGGAGGAAATGCAACCCGCGTCGGCCCACTGCTGCCAACCGGCGATCATGAAGAGCTCGCTGACGTCGGGCTGTTCCCAGAGGCGGACGAGATCAGAATTGGATGCCATGTCGATGATGTCCCCTTTCCAGAAGTGTACGTTCTGGCACTGGAATTATACCATCAACAGGCGCAGGGGGAATAGGACGCAGATTTAACTGATCGAATGGAATCTCATGATCCTGTCCGGAAATCATGAAGGGCCGTTCGATCAGTCCGATCAGTGTCCCATCCCGCTCACATTGCCGCGAGGATCTCTTCCGCACTGGGGCGCTGGGGGGCGGCGGGGTCGGCGAGGCGGCCGGCGGCCTCGTAGAAGGCGTTGCGCGACGCCCGGTCGGGGAACTGGGCCCGGGCCCACTCGCTCTGGTAGCCCGTGCCCGCAGCCCGCTGCCAGAACCGTGTGGCCGTAGATAAAGTACGCGCCAGCGAAGAACGCGGCGTTGACCGGCGCCAGGAAGGGCGAAGAGAAGTCGTCGACAAGGCGGTTGCCGGGGCTGTTCATCTCGGTGCCGACGTTCAGCGGCAGGCTGCGCTCGCCCGCGATGCGTACGACCTCGTACAGCTTCTGCACCTTCCGGTAGCGCAGGTCCGGGTCCGAGAGGTTCCAGTTGCGGTCGGGGATGATGTTGAGGGTGACCGCGCCTTTCGCCATCAGCAGATCGAGCAACTCTTCGATCGCCTCTTCGCCCGCGCTCAGCCCGTCGAGCCACGCCGCACAGGGCAGCGCGCCGCACGCGGTAATCAGCGCGGTTCACCTCGTCCAGGGTGGGGAAGGAGTCGGGACTCGGTTTTACATAACCGACACCCCCCTGTTTCATCAGCTTCCCCCGCACGAGGTTGGAGAACTTCGCATCGTCTTGAAGGGCCGCGGCAACCTGTTCGGGCGCCAGGCTCAGCTTGCCCGCCCAGAACGCCGCCCGGTCGTCCGCTGCCGGGAACCGGCGCTCGGCCGCGGCCAGGTAGGCCGCCAGCATGTGGCGCTCGGTGGCGTTGCCCGACGGGGTGAGGGGCAGAACGTCGGCCTCGTAGTCGATCTCGAGCGGGGCCAGGTGCGCGTTGATGCGCTCCAGCATGGCACGGTTGCGCCGCGCGGCCCGTTCGCGCATGGACGCGAGGATGGGGGCAACCTCGGGGGGCACGTTCCCCGATGTGAACCCGATGCCCATGTGGTAGTACACGCCCGGCTCGCCCGGAGAGTTGATTTCTCGCGTCGCGAACTCGGGGACGAACACCCGTGTTTCGATCCCCGCGCTGCCGCGCACCCCGAGCAGCTCACACGCGTCGAGAAACTCGTCGACCCCGTCAAGCACGTCGAAGTCGACAATGCCGATGGCCGCGTAGCCGTTCTTCTTCGCCAGCCAGGCCAACCCCGAAGGGGAGTAGCCGTAGGCGTTGTATGAGAAGAACGTGTGACAGTGCATGTTGACCGCCCCCCGCAGCGGGGCCACTTCAACTTGGCCGCGCGCCACCAGGCTCGCCAGCTCATGCAGCGCCGCGTCCCGCACACCCGCGTCGAAGTCGTTCAACCGAGCTTCCAACTCGTGCACATTCGTGTCGATATTGCACCTCGCTTGGGAGAATGGCACGCTGATTCAACTGATCGAACGGATCTTCATGATTCACAAAGGAGATCACGTCAATCAGTTAAATCAGTCCGAATCCGCGTCCTATTTCAGTTCAGCATCCTGCGCAGTATCGTCCGTAGGCTTCTTCCCACCGGGCGACGTCCTGCGGTTCGAACGTCTCGACCGGGAAGGAGCGGCGGACGACCTCGCGCCCCTCGCCCAGCGACCCGACCGCGCCCGTCGCCAGCATCTGCATCAGGATATTGCCCGCGGCCGTCGCCTCGATCGGCCCGGTGATCACAGGGCGCCCAATGGCGTTGGCGGCAAACTGGCTGAGCAGGCGGTTCTGCGTGCCGCCGCCCACGATGTTCAGCGCGTCCGTCCGCTTTCCGGTCAGTTGCTCGGTCATGTCGAGCACCGCCCGGTATTTCAAGGCGAGGCCCTCGAACACGGTGCGGGCGAGGGCGCCCTTGTCTTGCGGGGACGCCTGTCCCGTGCGCCGGCACTGCGCGCAGATGCGGGCCGGCATGTCGCCGGGCCGGGTGAACGTTTCATGGTCGACGTCGATGAACGCGCTGAAGGCGGGCGCGGCCTGGGCCAGCGCCACGATCTCGTCCCACGCCAGCCGTTCACCTTCCAGCGCCCACTGCCGGCGGCACTCCTGGATGATCCAGAGGCCGGTGATGTTCTTCATCAGGCGGATCGTGTCGCAGACGCCGCCTTCGTTCGTGAAGTTGAAGGCCAGCGCGGCGTCGTTGACCACGGGCGCCGGGCTTTCGACGCCGAGGATCGACCAGGTGCCCGAGCTGACAAACGCCCGGTCGGGCCCCTCGATGGGGACTGCGGCGACCGCGGAGGCCGTGTCGTGACAGCCAACTGCGACCAACTGGAGGTCGCGCGCGCCCGTCTCTTCGGCCACCCAGGGCAGCAGCGGCCCCAGGACGGTGCCGGGCCGGACGATGTCGCCGAAGATGTGCGTGGGGATGTCGAGGCGTTCGAGCAGGTCGTAGGCCCAGGTGCGGCTGAAGGGTTCCAGGCACTGGCTCGTGCTGGCGATGCTGTACTCGTTGACCGCCCGGCCCGAGAGCCAGTAGTTGAGCAGGTCAGGCGTGAACAGCAGGGTGCGGGCCTTTTCGAGTGCGGCGCTGCCGCGGGCCGCAAAGAGCTGGTAGAGCGTGTTGAGGTCCATGAACTGGATGCCGGTGCCGCGGAAAACTTCTTCGCGGGGCACGATCTCGAAGACCCTTTCCACCATGCCCACTGTGCGCTCGTCGCGGTAGTGGAACGGATTCCCCAGCAGCTCGCCCGCGCCATCCAGCAGCCCGTAATCCACGCCCCACGTGTCGATGCCCACGCTGACCAGCGCACCGCCCGACTGCGAGCCGCTCCCGCAGCACTCGGCGGCCTTCGCGATCCCTGCCTTCACCTGGGCGAACTGGTCGAGGCTGTCCCAATGGATGCTCGAGCCCGTGGCGCTTGGCAGGCGCACCGGGCCGTTCGCGAACCGGTGCACTTCCTCGAGCGCAAGCCGCTCGCCATCGAACCGCCCGATGACCGCCCGGCCGCTCGACGCGCCGAGGTCCAGGGCCAGGAAGTTACGCGTGGCCGCCATAAGCACCTCCTGAGCAACACAAAGACACAAAGACACGACGAATGAAGGGTTTCGGTGTCTTGGTGTCTTTGTGTTAAGAGCGAGCTAAAGCTTCTTGCCCAGCATGAGCTTGGCGTTGTTCTCGCCGCCGTTCGCCGCATACAGCAGGGGCAGGGGGCGGTCGACGCCCTCGACGTAGGCTGGCCGCGCCGCCCAGTTAGCCTGCGAGAGCACGCAGTTCAGGTCCATCCAGTACTCGAGCCGCGCCGGCGTCAGGCCCTGGATCATGTGGAAGTGGTTCGCCGGGGGCAGGTGCTTGTATTCGCTCATGGTCGCGTACTTCGGCACGACCCAGGTGTGGGGCCAGGTCGCATTGGTCAGGCCGGCCAGCGCGGCGGCCAGCGGCCCGGGCACGTCGGCGGTCTCGGCCTCGTCCCAGCTCAGGCTGAAGAGGCCGCTCAGGCTGCTGTAGGTCAGCCGGCCCGCAATCCCGCTCAGGCCGCCCGGCGAGGTGAACGTGACCGAGTTGCCCATGCCGGGGAAGTAGTCGGGGTCGCCCAGCGGCATGCTGACGCCCGCCAGCATTTCCTCCACGCTCGCGCCCGGCTTCGCCGCCCAGTCGAACGAAGCGGAGCCCGAGTTGTCGCCGTCGACCAGGCCCTTCTCGGCCCAGGCCGCGCCCGCCGGCAGCGCCATGCCGATCCCTTCGGCCAGCCGCTTGAGCTCCCACGGCTCCCATACCTTGCGGAAGTCCATGAAGAGCGGCGGCTGTCCCGCGGTCAGGCTCGAGAAGACGAGCATGGTGAGCAGGCCCTGCACGTCGGCCTCGGTGGCGAAGGGGACCACCTGCTTGCGCCCGGTATGGTCGAAGCTCGAGTTGAAGAACGATTCCATCGCATCCGCGACGGGCAAGGGCAGGCCGCGCTTGTCCGAGCCCCATTCGAGCTGGCTCATGAAGCCGCCGCCCACCGCGTTGAGGTCCTTAAGCAGGTTGCGGGTGATCAGGTACAGCGCCAGGCTCTGGTCGAAGCGGCCCGAGTCGACGTCGTCGCGCAGCTCCAGCCGCTTGCCGAGATGCCGGTCGACGAACGCCCGCAGCGCCTTGAGTTCCTCTGCGTCGTACGCCTTCTTGTTCAGCATGTCGGCCAGCAGCTTCATGTCGAGCCGGGTGATCTCGATGCCGAACTGGAGGCGGGTGGGGATGACGTGCGCCAACGCCGTCTCCATGCCCATCGAGTCATGGCCGAAGATGACAACCCGGCGGCCCTTGAGCGCCTGGGTCGTCAGCGCGGCGTGCGCCCAGTCGACGAGCGCTTGCGCCGTCCCCTCGGTCATTTCCGGGTTCATCCCCGTGTCGGGCCACGTGCCGACGTTCAGGTGCGACATCCTGCCGTACTGGGCCAGGGCCCCGTTGACCGCATGGGCAAACACCACGCCCGGCTTGGGGCCCGAGTTGCCGCACGTGAAGTTAATCGGGGTGTCCTTGGGGAACTGAGACAAGAGCGAGATCACGCTGAGCTGGGGGAAGGCCCAGGTGTCTGGCGCAGCGACAATCACCTTGACGTTCGCATCCTGGAACTGCTTGGCGACGATATCGGCCTCGCGCTCGCCGTCGACCAGGATGGGCGACCACACGACCTTGGCCGGCGAGCCGTCGGGCAGCTTCACCCGCTCGGCCAGCGTGTTCGCCACCATCTCACAAATGTTGCGGCACCGCTGCCGGCTGTCCTGATCGATACGGGGGTCGCCAGGCAAAAACACGCCAATGGCCGGCGCGTTCCGCTCGAACGTGCCCACCCCATCCGACAAAGCGATCGCTTGACCCATGACACATCCTCCTGATGCTTAAGGCGGAATGGCACACAGATTGAACTGATCGAACCGATCCCCTTGTCTTCGATAAGGATCATGTGAACCGGTTCAATCAGTCCGATCTGCGTCCTATTAACCTTTCGTTGCTCCGGAAGCCAGGCCGGCCACCAGTTGGCGCTGGACGAGCGCGACGAAGATGACCGACGGAATGAGCATCATAATCGACATGGCGGTCATCCCGCGCCAGTCCGACACGAACGAGCCCGTGAACTCGTAGAGCGCCGGCGGGAAAGTACGCGAGGCCGGCGTACGCGTGATCTGCGTGGCGATGGCGAACTCGTTCCAGCAGGTCAGGAACGCAAAGATGCCGCTCGCAGCCACCCCCGGCATGGCCAGGGGCAAATCCACCCGGATCAGCGCGCCCCACCGCGAGCAACCGTCGATCACCGCCGCTTCCGCCAGTTCCTCGGGGATGGCGCGGAAGAAGCCGTCCATGAGCCATGCCGTGAAGGGGATGTTGAGCGCCGTGTACGCGATGATCATGCCCGGGATCTTGTTGATCAGGCCCACCCGGGCGAAGAGGATGAACAGGGGCAAGCTCAGCGCGACCCCCGGCACGGCGCGCGCGAGCATCATGCTTAGAAAGATGCCATTCTTCGCCCTGAACGACCACCGGGAGAACACGTATCCTGCCATGGTGCCAAGCACGAGCGAGAAGAATGTGCTGGAGAGGGCGATGACCGTGGAGTTGCGAGCGTATTCGGCAACGGGGATTTCTGAGCCCATTCCGAACGCGCCCTCGGGCGTCGGCATGCCCAACAGGATTTTGTACGAATCCAGATCAAGCGCACGCGGGATCCAGACGGGCGGTCGCGCGTTGATCTCCACGTTCGGCCGGATCGACGTCATCAGGAGCCACAAGACCGGGACGAAGAACAGGAAGATGATGAAATAAAGCAGGAGGTCGCGCGCTGTGTCGCTCCAGTAGCGCCGGCGACCCGATTTGTCGAACTTGCCTGAAGTCTTAGCAGGGCGGCTGGTCGTGACGGCGCTCATGCTTTACCCTCCCACCGGCTCTTCATGACGTTCCGGAACAGGTACCATGTAAAGATGAAACTGATCGCTACGGTGACGTAGGACATGGCACTGCCCAAGGCGTAGTTCTGGCGCTGAAAGGCCAGACTGTTGACGTAAGTCCAAATGAGTTCGGTGCGGTTGCCGGGGCCGCCGTTCGTCATGATCCGCACCACATCATAGGCGCGGGCGAGGTCGAGCGAGCGGATGGCCATGGCCGTGTAAACGAACGGCATAATCATCGGCAGGGTGAGCATGCGAAATTTCTGCCAGCCCGACGCCCCATCTACTTCGGCGGCCTCAAAAGGCTCCGTGGGCAGTGAAAGAATACCGGCTTCCAGGATGATGACCATAAAGGGCGTGCTCATCCAGATCTCCGCGACGAGCAGCGAGATGAAGCCCAGCGGCACCTTGACCAGCCAGGGGATAATGACGAGTTGGCCGGTGATTGTCGACAGGAAGCTGTTCACCAGCCCGACTTCGGCGTTGAACACCCACTTGAACATGAACCCCACGAGGATGGGTGCGAACATCATGGGCATCATGAGGACTGTGCGGAGCCCGCCGCGCCCGCGAACGGCCTTAGCCATCAACTGGGCGATTCCCATCCCGATCAGGAACTCGATGTTGACCGCCAGGGTCATGAAGAGCACCGTGCGCCCGAAAGCCTGCCAGAAAATGGGATCCTGGAGAAGGGTGATGTACTGCTCGAGTCCGACAAAGTGAAAGTTCTGCGCCGTCATGAGCGTGTAGTTCGTAAAGCTCAGGTAGAGCGAGTAGAGCATGGGGAAGCCGACCACGGCAAGCAGAACCAGGACGCCGGGCAGCAGCAGTGCGACAGGAAGCAGGCGGGTCTCGTTGGCTCGCTTGCTCCGGCCCTTGTTGACCCTACCCGATGCGAGTGCAGGTGCAGTCATAGACCCTCCAGGCGCCATCCCCTCATCACCGGACAGACCTGACAGGTCTCCGCCGCCACAAAGTGGCGCAACCTGTCAGGTCTTTCGCTATGAGCGGATGGACGAGATACCGGTTAGGACTTGTAGTAACCGGCGTCGGCCATCATCTTCTTGGTCTCCGCCGCGGCGGCATCGAGGCCGGCTTGCGGCGCGACGTCGCCGAGGATGATCTTCTGCATCGTGGGGTAGAACAGGTTGGAGAACGGCAGCCATTCCGCGATGAGCGGAGGCGTCCGCAGGTCTTCCTGCGCGGCCTGGAGCACGAGATCCAACCGCTTCTTGTCAAGCGGCACGCTGGACTTGCTCGCTTCCTCGAGGACCTTGTTGAACACGCTCTGCCGAGCGACCAGCAGGCCGGTCGCGGCCTCGACTGTCAGGCCTTCGGGGCTCGTCAGCTGCTTGATCAGGGATGCGGCCAGCTCCTTTTGCTTGCTCGCCTGCGTGATCGAGAAGCCGTGCGCGCCGGCCCAGCCGCCGCGAACCTTGCCGTCGCCCATCGGCTGGCGCTCGTAGTCAAACTTGCCGGCGACCTTGCTGCTCTTCGGGTCCTGGAAGAACCCGTACCAGCCCGGCCACTCGGTGTAAAGAGCGATGGTGCCGTTGGCGAAGTTCTTGGCCACATCGTCCCAGACGTAGTTCGTCATTTCGGCCGGCATCGCCTTGGCCTTGTAGAGGTCCGCGAACATCGTCGCGGCTTTGACGCCTGCCTTGTCGTTGAAGACTGGCTCCCACTTATCGTTGAAGAGGTTGCCGCCTTCGGCCGTGAGGACTTCGTAGAAGCGGCCGGTGAGGGCTTCTTCCTTGCCGGCGAACTGCGTGCCGTAGATGCCCTTCGCCGGGTCGGTATACTTGATCGCGGTCTCCTTGAACTCGTCGAACGTCGCGGGCGCCTTCAACCCCTCGAGGCCGGTCTGGAACTGCATCAGCGAGATGTCGTAGTGCCGCGGGATCAGCCACAGCTTGCCGTCCTTGCGGGCGGCGTCGACCAGCCGTGGGATGAAGTCCTTGAGTTCTTCTGCCGTGAAGTAGCCGTCGAGCGGCTCGAGCCCATTGACCTTCACGTACTCAGAGAAGAAGCTTGTGTGGTCCCAGGCCACGTCGTAATCGACGGTATTCGCGGCCAGGTCCTGCACGAGCCGCTTGTCCGTCTCGAAGCCGTTGCCCTTGAAGACGATGTTGACCTTGTTGCCGGTCGCTGCTTCCCAGACCGGAATCATCGCTTCGTACAGCTTTTCGTAGTTGCCGCCGCTGATGGCCAGCATGTTGACGGTCGACCCGCCGGTCTTTGCGGCGGGCGCGGCGGCCGGGGCTTCGGTCGGTGCGGCCGCAGCAGCAGGGGCAGCCGTCGGGGCCGGGGCCGGGGCGGGCTGCGCACAGGCTGCGAGGGCTGCTGCGCCGCCCACGAGGCCGCCAATCCGCAGAAAACTGCGGCGGGAGATCTTCTTTTCCTCGGACATGGGTGAACTCCTCCTTGGGTTAGGAACCGTGTCTCGGATTGGTCTTTCTTGAGATTGCTGGCTGGCCAGTGCGCTGCAATGCTGAGGCACTGCGATACCGGCGTCCTGGCGGAGATGACCGCAACCACCCCCTTTCGTATGCACGATGTCGGTCTTGGCACCGAAGCTAGAACAAGCCGGTGATCGTTACATCACTCGGCGTAGGGCGCTTGGGTCGGGTCAGCAGGGCCAGCTTCTCGACCCATGCATCGACCATGGCAGCCCACATGCGCTCGCCTGCCTCTTGCGTGGCGCGGCGAGCCTTGGATGCGTCGGTGTGCGTGTACCACGGCGCGTCGATGCCCAGCCGGTCCTGGTCGACCAACTCGGGCCACGCGCCGAGCACGAGCGCGGTCTCGTAGAAACCGGCGTGGTCGGCCAGCGTCACGACCTTCGCCGCGGCTGGCAGCACCGAAGGCCATGTCTGGATGCGTTCGAAGACGTTGTCCGTGATCGGCAGCGGGGATCTTCCCCACCATGCGGCGCCGCGCTCGCCCAGCGATTTCTCGAAGGTGACTTCAACCGCGGCCTGGCGCAGCGCCAGCGCCTCCGGTCCCTCGAGCTGTTGGTGGTGAATGCAGATCACGATCCACTTGAAGCCCAGGTCCCAGAAGCTGCCCAGCACGTCCTTGGCGTGGCGTCCGAAGCGCTCGGTGGAGACGTCGACCGTCCCCATGTCGGGCCCGGTGACGGCATACCCGGTCGGGCCGTACCAGAAGGGCGGGGCGACCACGGCTTTGGCGCGGGCCGCCGCTCGCCGGCAGAGCTCTTCCACGACGAGCGTGTCGACGCCGAGCGGCAGGTGCGGCCCATGATACTCGACGCAGCCCGCAGGCACAAGCAGCGGCCAGCCCTCGTCGATCGCGAGCTTGAGTTGGTGTGGAAGCAAATGCTGTAAGTGCATAAAGGACTCTCTGCCACGAATTACACGAATTGGGCGAATTTCCCGAAGCTAGACCAAGAAGCAATTCGCTGCAATTCGTTGAATTCGCGCAATTCGTGGCGGCCTCGTCAATGGATGTCCGGGAGGTCCCACTGGCCGAGCTGCAACGGGTAGCAGCCGTACTGGCGGACCAGGTTGACGACGAACTCATAACGCTCGGCGGAGACGTTTGACGGCACGCTGTGGTCCGACTGCACGATGTAGCCGCCACCCTTCGCGGCGTTGAGCTTGGTGAGCACCATGTCCTTCAGCTCGTCCATCGTCCCATAGGCCCACGTGAGCACATCCAGGTTGCCGCAAAAGCCGATCCGGTGCCCGTAGCGCCGGCGCAGGTCCACGACGTCCAGGTTGGCCTTGGCTTCCAGCGGATTGTACGCGTCGACCTTCGTCTCGATGTAATCTTCGAAGATACGGTTCACGTTGCCGCAGCCGTGGTAGATCACGGGGATGCCGGCATCGTGGCAGACCTTGGTCATCTCGGTCACGACGGGCTTGAAGTAGCGCCGCCAGTACTTCGGCGAGAAGAAGACGTCCTTGCGATACGCCACATCGCCCCAGATGACCATGCCGTCGATCAGGGGCCGCCCGTCGGCGGCCATAGCCGCCTTGACCTGTGCCTTGGTCAGCTCCACGCACCATTCGCCCAGCCGGTCGATGAAGCGGCCGATCTCGTCGGGGTAGAGCCCGATCCACAGCATGACGTTCTCGGAGCCGATGATCCGCCACAGCATTTCGTGCGCCTCGCACGCACTGCCGTACACGGGGATGTCCGGGTGCTTCTCCTTCACCGTTTCGATCCAGGCCGGCGAGTTGAACGTGAAGCCGTCGCCCACGCCCCCCAGCTGGTTATCGCCGGCGGCAAACCAGCGCCGGTCGTCCCACGGGTCGTCGAACTCGAACGCGGCCATTTTCTCGGGCGTGTCCGTTTCGAAGTGCAAGAAGGCGGGCATCGGGTCTTCGAACTTCTTCCGCAAGACCGCCTCGAAGCCGGTGCGAACCGTGATCTCGCTGTCGCTCTGTGAGATCACCTCGAACGGCTTGATGTGGGGGTCCATGTTCGGCACGGTCACGAGCCAGTCGAGATCATAGTGCTTGTAGATGTCGGCGTCTGCGGGCAGGCCCATTTCCGTGCGCCAGCGTTCCAGGAAGCTGCCCCAGTAGAAGTCGCTGATCGGGACGCGGTCGGCTTCTTCGTGGCGCAGTGTCTTGTTAATCCGGTCGAGCTTGAGCAAGCAGTTGGGGGTGCGGTCCATACGAGCTCCTCAGTCCTGGTGGAAGACTTCGTCGAGATTCGCCCACCATTCGCCCTCGGCGCGGGTGGGCAGGGGACGCTGGAGCGGCATCTGGATGTCCCACCATTCCTGCGTCTTCGGGTGCGCGGCCATCTTCGCCATGTCCGCGGCGTAATCCTCGCCCACGTACTCGAAGTAGGCAAAGAGCAGGCCGTCTTTGTGATAGATCGAGTAGTTGCGGATGTTGCACTGCGTGATCATGTCGGCCACCTCGGGCCAGACGGCCGAGTGCCAGCGCTTGTACTCCTCCAGGTTCTCTGGGGGCATGCCGATGATCTGAGCGACGCGCATCATGTATGACCTCCCTTGGTTGCCGTTCTAGCGATCAGTTACGGACCTAACACGAAGTCACAAAGTCACAAAGACGGCTACTCTCTGCCCGCAATTGTGCCTTGGTATCTTTGTGTTGGCGTTTCTTCTCCGAACGATACCCATCCTAACGATACCACCCACATTCTTTGATCGTCTCGTACATGACGATCACGTTCTCGACGGGGGTCTCCGGCAGCAGGTAGTCGTGGCTGGGCGACGCGATGAACCCCCCGCCCGGCATCATGGTGGTGAGCGTGTCGATGGTCAGCTGGCGGGCCTCGGCCTGCGTTCCCTCGATCAGGGCCTGAGTGTCCACGCAGCCGAAGAAAGTCATCTGGTCGCCAAAGTCCGCCTTCAGGCCGTCGAGCGCCATCCCGGTGCAGTAGGGCTGCACGGACTGGATACCGTCGAGGCCCATGGCGATCATATCGGGGATGAAGTGGCGGATGGAGCCGTCGCAGTGGAGGACGACCACCTTCCCGAACTCGTGCCCCAGGTCCACGAAGCGCTTAAGATGCGGCAGCACGTACGTGCGGAACTGGCGCGGCCCGACCATGGGTCCGTTCTGCGCGCCCAGATCGTTCCCGATGAAGAACACGTCGACCGCATCGCCCGAGGCTTCGAAGATGCGCCGCGAGACCGCCAGGTAATAGTCGGCACAGCGGCCGATCACCTCGTGCGCGATGTCGGGCTGATCGTGCATTGCGTAGATCAGGCCGTCGAACCCGAGCAGATCGATCGCATCGTGCCAGAAGGGGGACCACTCGCCACCCAGGATCGCGTATTCCCGGTCGTATTTCAGCGCGTCCGCCCGGACCTGCGACACGTCGATCCACTCGGGGTCGGGCCACCACTCGTAAGCCTGCACTTCGGCTAACGTTTGAGCATCCTTCAACGGTTCGTGCAGGGGCATCCCATAACCATAGCCGTAGCGCTCGACGCCGAAGGGCGTGCGGTACGTGGCGTCGGGCCGCGACAGATTCCTGCTGGGGTGCGTGCGCTCGGGCCCGGCGTAGCTGCTGAAGACCCGGCGAAAATCGTCGCCGAGGTAGACGGACAGCGCCTCGTCATCCGGCAGACTCAGGTAGTCGCACGCAATCGCGCGCCATTCGGGCGAGGCGCCGAGCCAGCACGGCACCCGATCCGGCTCGCGGTGCCCAAATGCGGTCAACACGCGGTCTCGGGAAGAGAGAGTTGGTTTCACGACGCCTCCGACAGAGACAGGGGTCGCACATCGCCGGGATCATGGGCGACGGCAGGCTGCGGCGTGACCGCCGCGGGCGCGAGGGGCAGGGAGAGCGAGCCTTCATCGAGCCGGCTGCCGCAGGAGTGGCGCACGATGAGCCGCGTCGGCAGCATGATGTGTCGCGGCGCCATGGGCGTCTGGGCGGCCAGCGTGCCCAGCAGCAAGCGGGCGGCCTCGAATCCCATCTCGTAGGCCGGCTGCTCGGCGACGGTCAGAAACGGGAACAGCTGCGATGTGGGGGCCAGGTCGTCGAAGCAGACGAGCGCGACATCCTGGGGCACCCGCAGGCCAGCCTCGCCGATGGCCTCTACCGCGCCGAGCGCGATAGCGTTATTGGCGGCAAAAACGGCAGTGATGTCGGGCCGCTCTTGGAGCAGGGTTTCCATCATCTGCCGGCCCGAGCCCTCGCGAAACTCCCCATAACGCACCAGCGCCGCGTCGATTGGGAGTCCGGCGTGCATGAGGGCGGCCTCGTAGCCGGCTACACGGTCCTGCGAGGTGGAGGCGTCGGCCGGGCCGGTGATCATGGCGATCTTGCGGTGACCGAGCAGGATCAGGTGTCGCACCAGTGCGTGGGCGCCGCCCACCGAATCGCCGCGCACCGTGTCCACGTCCCAGCGGTCGATGCGCCGGTCGATCACGACGGTCGCTACGCCCCGGTCGCGCAGGAGGGCCAACTTGCCCGGGTCCGAATCACAGGGCGCGATGATGACGCCGTCGACCTGCTGGCTGACGACCACTTCGAGGTAGCGCGCTTGCTTCTCCGCGTTCTCGTCCGAGTTGCAGAGTAGAACCGAGTAGCCGCCCTTCTGGGCCGCATCCTCGACGCCACGCGCGACGGTGGGCCAGAACGGATTGGTGATGTCGGGCAGGATCAGGGCGAGGGAGCGCGTGCGCCGCGAGCGCAGGCTGCGGGCAACCACGTTGGGCACGTAACCCAGTTCGGCGATGGCCACGTTGACGCGCTCGCGGGTCGCGGCGTTAACGTTTCGGCGCGCCGTTAAGCACCCGTGAAACCGTCACGGGGGACACGCCTGCACGCCTGGCCACATCGGTAATCGTGGTCACGCCTTGCTCCGAGCCGGAAGTAGATGCGGGGAAGGGTCTGGTACGCATCACACGATAGCGCGTTTGTGATACGCATATCATGGAATCGTTATCATTATAGTGGGCCGGGTGGATTTGTCAAGCCTGAGTTTTTAGAGCGAACTATCCAGCCAGGAGGCGGTGAGGGCCGGCGTCTGGAACCATTTCCCCAACGGTAAGCCAGCGTACGAAGCGGAGCCGCCTGGCAGGCGTATAGAGCTTGTGGTGAATTCGTGATGTTCTTGTGCGTATGAATCGCGCACGGGGTGTTCGGACCGCCCTCCGCACGCTTTCGGGCGTGAGAGCACAGACCCGGCTCTCACCCAGCGCCAGACTTGTTCGAGGAGCGAATGTATGAATGAGCGTGATCCGTTGCCGCTGCAGGGCGACCGCGTCCCCCTGGGCGGGGACTACTGGCGTTCTGATCCCGGAGTGCCGCTGTGGGGCTTTGCCGACACGCACGCGCACCTGATGGCGCACCTGGCGTTTGGCGGCGAGGCCTTCTGGGGCCTGCCCTACCACCCCGAGTATCCGAGTGGGCCGGCCGGGCTCGAGCACGCGCTGCCCACATGCGAGCCGGTGCACGGGGGCTTGCTCGACATCAACCCGGAGATCGGGCATCCTGCTGCGGGCGGATGGCCAGAATTCATCATCTGGCCGCGATTCACGACGCTCGTCCACCAGCAGGTGTACATCGACTGGTTGTACCGGGCCTACCAGGGCGGTCTGCGCCTCATCACGTGTCTCGCGGTCAACAATGAGCTGCTGGCGACCAAGACCACGCCGGGCGGGCACGACAACGACGACCGGTCGGCCATCGAGCGGCAAGTCAAGGCGATGCAGGAAATGGGCGCGTGGGTCGAGAAGCACGACGGCGAACCGGGCCGCGCCTGGCTTCAGGTTGTCTACTCGCCCGAGGAGGCGCGGCAGGTCATCGCAGAGAACCGGCTGGCCGTCGTCCTGGGGGTCGAGGTGGACTCGCTTGGCAACTGGCGGAGACCCGAGGACCTGGAGGAGCTTTCGGGCGGCGATATCGACCGGGCCCGGGCGATCATTCGTGCCGAAATCGAGTGGCTCCATGGGCTGGGCGTCCGCCAGATCACTCCGATTCACCTCACCAACAACGCGTTTGGCGGCACCGCGATCTACATGCACTTCCTCGAGACCGTCAACATGTTCGTGACGGGCGAGCCGTGGGAGGTCGAGAACCGCTGGGAAACCGGCGTGCGCTACCGGCTCGATCGCGACGGCGACGACTTGCTCGACGAGTTCGAGCGGGCCGTCGCGGTGATGGGCCGCAAGCGCACGATGAACCGGAAGAGCCTGGTCGACCACATTCCC
This sequence comes from uncultured Chloroflexia bacterium, assembly GCA_963810095.1. Classification (GTDB taxonomy): domain Bacteria; phylum Chloroflexota; class Anaerolineae; order CG2-30-64-16; family CG2-30-64-16; genus JALOOB01. The sequence continues at coordinate 461,297 of CAWEMM010000007.1, forward strand.
GGAATCAGTGGCCTGCTCGAGGGCAGCCGCATTCCGAAAGTGGGCGGCGGGCACGCGAATGTGCGCGGGCTGAACAAGTTTGGCGTCGTGATGATCCAGGAACTGATGGCCCGCGGCTTCCTGATCGACGTCGATCACATGTCGGAGAAGGCCCTGGACGCCGCCTTGGCCCTGGTCGAGGCGGTAGACTACCCGGTGATGTGCTCGCACACCTGGTTCCGCGACCTGCTCTACAGCGCGGATGTGGACATGGACGTGCCCGGCTGGGACAATCAGTATGGCACCGACGACGTCCAAAAGGTGGCGCACGAGGCCGGGAAGCGCGGGGACCAGGTCGAAAAGATCGCGAAGTTGGGCGGCATCATTTCGCCCATCATCAACCAGGGCGACATGGCCGGGCTGAAGCGCACCCTGCCCGAGTTGGCGCAGAAAATCCCGGTGCTCTGCACGGGCTCGAGCACCGCCTGGGCCCAGGCCTACCTCTACACGCTCGCCAAGTCGGGCGGACGAGGGGTTGCGATCGGCTCGGACGTCAACGGTGCGGCGGGACTGCCCGGCCCGCGGTTCGGGCCCTACGCCGCCTTCGGCGCAAAGGATGATGCCCGGCGCATGGCCGAGCGCCGCCGGGAGATCGACGAGCAGGTGAACGGCGTCGCGTACGACACGCCCATCAAGGATTACCGCTGGCACAGGTTCGATGCCGCCGATCCGGGCGCCTACGACGAGGAGGAGGAGGATATCTGGCAAGCCATAGCGCAGTACGAAGCCGGGTTCAACCCGTGGATCCTCCATCACCACTCGAGTGACTATCCCGAACCTTCCGTGCAGCGGGCGATGGAGCTGGCCCGGGTTATCCATGACCAGGATGAAGTGGACGACATGACCAAGGGCTTCATCGCGGCGGACCTCCGCATCCCGGTTGCGGACGATCAGATCGACGACTGGTCTCTCGAGCTTCGGGCGGGCTACCTGGCGCGCAAGCAGGGCCTGGGGCCCGCCAAGTGGCAGAACGAGGCGGCCCGCAAGCTGGCTGCCCGCATCAATGCGATCTGGATCAAGTGGAATCAGATGCACGGCAACAACGCGCCACTGCAGCGGGCGACCGCGGGCGAGCGCCGCGACTTTGACTACAACATCGACGGCATGGCGCACTACGGGCTGATGCCCGACTTTCTGCAGGATCTGCGGAACGTGGGCCTGAGCCCGGACGACCTGGCGCCCTTGTTCCGGGGCGCGTACGACTACATTGTTATGTGGGAGAAGGCGGCCGACCGGGCGCAGGCGTTTGCGCAGGCGCGTGAAATCGCCGCCGCGCAGGACAACAAGGAGCCGCCGCTCGCCAGGGACATCCGCGAGAACCTGGGCCTGGAGGCCGCGGGCGAACAGGGCTAGCCGCATCGTCCGTCGTAATGAGGGCCGGTGGAGACCTGCGTCCGCCGGCCCTTTGTTGCCTCGGGATATGTTCGGGGCCGGTAGTGGACTAATGCGTCACGAGCTGTTTCTTTGGGTTTGCACTCTGTTCATTCGCCTGATACAATCGCCACGGTTAATCGTTCTCCATCATGCTTGGTTGTGACCCACTCCCGCGTACGGCCCGGTTAGGAAGTCGCCGGGGCGCGAGATCCAGAGAGGAGGTTCCTGCCCACCAGTTCCACCTGACTCGGACAACCGCATTCCCTCATGCAACGCGCGCGTGCCCTGCCCCTGGTCCATTCGCACCCGCGTGCTGCCGCCGGTCCAATGATTAGTAAAGCCACTTGATTCGGTATGGAGGTCCAAAATGTCCGGTCGGTCCTCGCGAGCGCGGCTCTCGGTTGCGCTTCGCCTCGCCCTTGTCGTCATCTTCGCGCTCGGCGCCTTTGCACCCCTGGCCAGCGCCCAGCGGGAGTTTCCCTCCTCCGCTGAGCCCGTCAAGAGCCCCAACGGCATCTACATTGTTCAGCTGACGGGTGCCCCTGTCTCGGCCTATCGCGGCGGCGTTGCCGGCCTTCGCGGCACGGCAGTCCCGGAAGGCACGCGGCCTGACCGCGACGCCGCGGATGTCCAAGCCTACAGCGCATTCCTGGTCGAGCGCCAGAATGAAGTCATGCAGGCTGTGGGCGCATCCGAGAGCGTCTACAACTACACCTACCTGTACAACGGCTTTGCGGCCAAGATGACTCACGAGCAGGCGCTTGCTGCCGCCGCCATGCCTGAGGTCGTTGCCGTGACGCCCGATACCATCGTCGAGGCGGACACGACCACTACGCCGCAGTTCCTCGGCCTCGATGCGCCCGGCGGCCTCTGGGCCCAGCTGGGCGGCCCCAGCCGGGCGGGTGAAGGCGTCATCATCGGCGTCATCGACTCCGGCATTTGGCCCGAGAGCGCCAGCTTCACGGACGACGGCAACAACCGGCCGCTCCCGCGCTGGAAGGGCAGCTGCGTGCCCGCCGGCGAAGAGTGGACTTCCGCACTGTGCAACGGCAAGCTGATCGGCGCCAAGTACTACAATGCGGGCATGGGCGGCAACGCCGGCATCGACGCGACCCGGCCCTGGGAATACAACTCGCCCCGTGACTACAACGCTCACGGCACGCACACGTCGAGCACTGCGGGCGGCAATTACCATGTCGCGGCCAGCGCGCAGGGCAACTCCCTGGGCTACACCAGCGGCATGGCGCCCCGAGCCAGGATCGCGATGTACAAGGCGCTCTGGAGCACGCAAGACGCTTCGACCGCTAGCGGCACCACCAGCGACCTGGTCGCAGCCATCAATGACGCGGTCGCAGACGGCGTCAACGTCATCAACTACTCGATCAGCGGCTCCACGAGCAGCGTGACCGACCCGGCCGAGCAGGCGTTCCTGCAGGCCGCCGGCCTCGGCGTGTTCGTCTCCGCGTCGGCGGGCAACAGCGGCCCGACCGCCAGCACCGTCGCCCACAACAGCCCATGGCTCACCACCGTCGCGGCCGGCACGCACGATCGCGGGTATGAGGCCACCATCACGCTTGGCAACGGTGCCACCTACAAGGGTGTGTCGCTGGGCAACGGCGCGGGCCCCGCACCACTCATCCTGTCGACCGCCGCGGGTCTGGCGGGCGCGGACGCGACCGCAGTACGGCTGTGCTACAGCGGCAGCTACCTCGACCCAGCCAAGGTTGCCGGCAAGATCGTCGTGTGCGACCGCGGCACAAATGCCCGCGTCGACAAGAGCCTCGCGGTGCAGCAGGCAGGCGGCGTCGGCATGATCCTGACCAACGTGTCGCCGAGCACGCTGAATGCCGACATCCACTACGTGCCCACGATCCACGTGGACGAGGTGGCGGGCGCGGCGATCAAGACGTATGTCAACGCCGACGCGGCCGCTGCGACGGCGACCTTGGGGCCCGCGGTCGTGATCAAGACCGAGGCGCCCTTCGTCGCGTCCTTCTCCTCCCGCGGCCCGGCCATCGCGATTTCCGGCAACTTGCTGAAGCCGGACATCATGGCGCCCGGAGTCGACATCATCGCATCCGTTTCGCCCTCGGTCGGCGGCTACAACTTCAACTTTATGAGCGGCACCTCCATGGCCGCGCCGCACATCGCGGGTATCGCGGCCCTGCTCAAGGCCCGCCAGCCCGCCTGGACGCCTGACATGATCAAATCCGCGATCATGACCTCGGCGGGCCAGAAGACCAACTGGGGCAACCCCCTGACGGGCAATCCGTTCGGTTACGGCGCGGGCCAGGTCAACCCCAACGGCGCGATCAACCCCGGCCTGGTGTACCGGATCGCAATGCAGGATTACGTCGCGTTCCTGTGCGGCCAGGGCATCTACCCGAACAAGAACCCGAACGTCTGCAACATCCGCAAGATCGGCGCCAGCGATCTGAACCTGCCCTCCATCGCCATCGGAGCCATGCCCGGCACGCAGACGGTGAAGCGCACGGTCCTCAATGTGACCAACAAGACCTTGACCTTCACGGCGGCCGCGAGCGTGCCCGGGATGACGGTCGAGGTGACGCCCGCGAAGTTCACGATCGGCCCGTCCGGCTCCGCGACCTTCACGGTCAAGTTCACCCGCACGACGGCTACGTTGAACAGCTACGCGTTCGGCTCGCTGACGTGGTCGAGCGCGGGCTACACGGTTCGCAGCCCGCTCGCAATCCGGCCGGTCGCCATCGCGGCGCCTGGCCAGGTGACCGGCGCGGGCGCGAGCGGTTCGGCGTCGTACGGCGTCCAGTTCGGCTATGATGGCCCGTTCGCGGCGCTGCCGCACGGCCTCGTAGCCTCCACGTCGTTCAACAGCACGATCAGCACGGGTGAGACGCAGTCGTTCTCGGTGGTCGTCCCTGCGGGAACGAAGCTCGCGCGCTTCTCGCTGTTCGACGCGCAGGTCAGCCAGGCGAGCGACCTGGACCTCGAAGTGTACCGCGGCTCAACCCTCGTCGGTTCCAGCGGCGGGGGCACCTCCGAGGAAGAGGTCAACCTGGTTAACCCCACCGCCGCCACCTACACCGTACGGGTGGTCGGCTTCGACACGGGCGCGACGCCGAGCAACTACACCCTCTTCACCTGGGCCGTTCCGGCCACCGACGCGGGCAACATGACCGTGAGTGCGCCCGCGACGGCGACCACCGGCGCGGCGGGCTCGGTCACCCTCAACTGGGCTGGCCTGACCGCAGGCACGAAGTACCTGGGCACCGTGACCTATCACAATGTCGCGGCGCCGGCCAGCTATGACGACGGCCGCATCGGCTCGTCCGTCGTGCTCGTGAACACCGACTGAGTGAGCGCTGGCTGACGGCCGACGCTCGGTAGCTAACTAGAAGGGCCGGCGGACACTTGTCCACCGGCCCTTGCCGTTTATGGCAACCACCCGCGGCAGCATCACATCGCGGGATATATCTCGTACAGCGTCACCGAGCCGTTTGCGGCCAGGTGGGGGCAACTCTGGGCGAACCGAGTGGCTTCGTCCAGGGATTCGGCCCGGAGGATGGAGTAGCCGGTCACCGGGGCCGCAGGTCCGGCCTCGGAGACGCGGCCGTCGGGCGAAATGGTCTTGGCGCCCGAGTTCGTGGGGTTGCCCGGATCGACAACTGCGGGGCCGATCTGCGTAAACCAGTCTACCCACAACTTGGTGACCGCCGCGCCTTCGGCTGCGCTGGTGGGTGGGTTGCCGCCCGTGTATAGGAGTAGAAAATTGGCCATCGGAAACTCCTTCGTGCTTGAGTCGCGTCATACTGGCGGATCTGACGACCTCAGTATCGCGCTCTGCCCCTGTACTACTGTAGGCGAACTTCCGTTCGATTCTTCACGCAGCCTCCCCGCCTGCACTGCACGGGGGCTCGGGGGTGGGCGATGACAGGCGCCGGCAGACCAGGGGAGCGGGGAAGGGCACGATGAGCGTGGTAAATGGCGGCACGCCGCTGGACGAGCGCCTTTTGCTCGAGGCCGCCCGGGAACTGGGGGAACGTGATGCCCGGCTCGCAGCCGTACTCCGGCAGTATGGGCCGCCCCCGCTGTGGGCCCGAGCGCCGGGTTTCCCTACGCTCGTCCAGATCATTCTCGAGCAGCAGGTGTCTCTTGCGTCGGCACGGGCTGCGTTCGAACGCCTGGAGGCGCTCGCGTCTCCGCTCACTCCCGAGCGCTTCCTGGAGCTGGACGATGTGACGCTGAAGGCCGCGGGTTTCAGCCGGCAGAAGACGCGGTACGGCCGGGAGCTGGCGCTCGCGGTGCTGTCGGGCCGGCTGGACCTCGAACGCCTGCCCGCGCTTGACGACGACGCGGTGCGGGCGGAACTGACTGCCATTACCGGGATCGGCCGTTGGAGCGCCGACATCTACCTCCTGATGGCGCTCGGCCGGCCCGACGTCTGGCCGTTGGGCGATCTCGCACTGGCGGTCGCGGCCCGCTCGGTGCTGGCGCTCGACGCGCTGCCCACCCACGCCCAGCTATTGGAGCTGGCGGAGGGCTGGCGGCCGTGGCGGGCTGTCGCGCGCCCGGCTGCTCTGGCATGCCTATCTGAGCGAGCGCGGGCCGGCGAAGCGGGCGAACGGCAGCCCGCGCGCCGCCGACAAAGCTGGCGGGGGTGACGCCGTAGGGGAGGAAGCATGATCACGCACGAAGCTAAGGGTGACGGGGAGTTCGCATTGGGTGAGGTGGCCGGGCTGCGGATCAGCATGGGCCGTTCGAGCATCGCCGCGTCGCTGCTGCTGTGGGGGCTGGCCGCGCTGGCCGGCCGGCGGCTGGCGCGCTTCACCGTCCCGACCGCGGCGGTCGGTGGCCTGCTCGCGGTGCTCCTGCATTGGGCCGCAGAATTGGTGCACCAGCTCGGGCACGCGCGGGCGGCTGCGAGCACCGGCTACCCGATGACGGGCATCCGCTTCTGGGGCGTCTTCGGCCGGTCGGAGTACCCAGCTGACGAGCCCGAACTGCCGGCTGCCATCCACGTGCGGCGGGCGCTGGGTGGGCCGCCGGTCACGATGGCCGTGGGGCTGCTGGCCCTTCCGTTTGCGCTGAAGGCGCGGCGCGGTAGCCTGTTGCAGGCCGTCGCGGCCCTGGTGCTGCTCGAGAACTTCTTTGTGTTCGGGTTGGGCGCGTTCGTGCCGCTGGGGTTCACGGACGGGAGCACGCTGCTGCGCTGGCTGCCGAGGCTGCGCAAGGAGCGCGAAGAGACGACCGTGTGATGAGCAGGGGAGCTCGCGCCGGTGTCACCGGGCGAGCCGGGCCACTTCCAGGCGCTGGCCGGCCGCAGTCTCTTCTGCCCATGCGATCACGACATTGCCGGCGGCGTCCACCCCCAGCCCGGGCTGCATGAGCGTTGTTGTCCTGGCCCGGACCGCCGTCAGCGCGGGCAGCCACTGACCCGAAGGCTGGCGGCGCGCCACGTAGAGCGCGATCCCCGCACCCTCGTATTCCTCCCAGGCGACGTACACGAGCCCTTCCCGGTCGACCGTAATGGCGGGCAGCGATTCCGCGCCGCCGTCGACGTGATCGGCCAGCATCAGCGGACGCTGCCAGGCTGCACCGGCGGGGCGCTCCGCGACGAAGAGCTGGCCAAACCCGCCGCCCTCCCAACACGCCAGAGACTCAACCCACGTGGCATAGCTGTTCCCCAAGCTGTCCGTCGCCAGTGCCGGGCTGGTCAGGAGGTGGGTCGATTGGGCGAGGCGCTGGTTGGCCGCCCACTCGCCGTTGGCCGAACGGTATCCCGCCAGGATTTCCTGTCGTTCGGGCCGCTCGTCCACCCACACGATCTGCACGTTTCCCGGGCTGTCGATCGCGAGCGCAGGGACGCCGCGACACCAGCGCGCGCCGGGATCGCTGACGCGTTCCACGGGATTCCAGCGCCCGGGTGCCTGCTCGGACCTGAAGACGAGGTACCAACCGTCCGTCGCGTACTCGCACCAGGCAGCCGCCAGGTGCCCGTCAGGGGCCAGGACCAATGCGGGGTTGTCCTCCATCGGCCTGTCTACTTCGGGGCTGAGGCAGAAAGGCGGCCCCCAGACGCCGTGATCGCCGCGTCTCACGACCCAAAGGTCGGGCCATCCCACCCGGCTCAAGGGCAGAACGTCGGATGACCGCGCCCAGCCCGACCAGGCGACCGCCAGGTCATCGCCGCCGGCTGCGAGCGCGGGTCTCGCACCCGGACTCGCCGTCCACGCAGGATCGAGCGCTTCGACTGCCCACCGGCCTGCAGAGCTCCAACTGACCGCTGTCAACGTGCACCTGAACCCTAAACCCATGCACCCGCCAGGGTTCGAATACACTGCCGCTCCATCGGCCGGCGCGAGGCGCATCATTACCTGCTCGGGCAGCAGGGCGCCCAGCTGGGCCGGGCCGTCCAGTAGGGCCAACGCCGGCCCTCGCAGGGCTTCGGCTATGATCGTCTGCGCGGCGAGGCCCGTCCGCACGGTGACCCGGAACCCCGCGGCCACGGGCTCTTCGACAGAGACGGAGATGCCCGCCGCCGCATCGATAAAGACATCACCCGGCGTCCAGGCGGATGCCCCTGCCCCGGTGCGGGTGTCACCGGGGTGGGTGACGAGGTGCGCCGGATGCTCCGTGCAGGCCGGATCCACGAGGTGGATGACCACCGCATCGACCGGCAGCGCGGCGTCGTATCCTGTGCGAAGCCGGGCTTCGACCGTGTAGTAGGTTTGGGCTAAATCGCCGCGCGGGATCACTGCCAGCAGGTAGCCACCACCAGGCGGCTGCGCGAGACGCTCAAGCGTGATTGTCGCGGTCGCGCCGGGGGCTGCCAGGTAGGTCACGGACGGTGGTATCCAGCCGAGCTGCGCCTTGGCCTGTGCAAGGACGTGTTGCGCGGTGATGCCGTGCGCCATGTCGCAGGCACATTCGCCTGCCTCGCCCATCGGGTCCCAATCATCCGTGTACAGGGCGCCTGCCGCGCTCGCCGAATGCTCGATGCCGAAGACGTGCCCCATCTCGTGGACCCAGTCCGCGAAGGAGCTGAAGGCCCACAGCCACACGGTGTGACCACACCACTGGCCGGCATCTGTCTCCACACACGCAGAGCCGGCATAGATCTCCTTGTTGAGCCACTTGTCGAACACGAGAATGACTGCGGGGTACGGCGTCAGGTCCGCCCCTGTCGCGGCTGCGCCGGCGCAATCCCGGGCCAGACCCTGAATATCCAGCACTCCCTGTGCCTGGAAATAGGCCTCCGAGCTCTTCCCAAGGTCGTGCCACCCCGCGACCCGGCTGCCGGCCAGGCTTATCTTGCCGTACGAGACCTCGCGCCAGTAGTCGTCCAGGCTGGGGGCTGGGCCGAACAGCAGGTCCTCGAAGACTGCAGGCGAATCGGCCGTTCGGGCAGCGTCCGACAGGTGACACAACACGACGAGAAAGGGCTGCGCTCCCGATACGACGTGAGGTGCTGGATGAGGCTGTGGTGTGGGGGTTGGCACCAAGCCGCCCGCGAAAGGTGAGGTCTCAGCACCGAGCAGCAGCAATAACAGCGACACTGCCGCGGAACAGAGGCGGAGCATCAGTTTTGCAGGCGCGGGCACCGTCGGCCTCCTCGGGTGTGAGGCCGTCGAGCCGGCCGGAACCCGCTCCGCGGGCTGCCTCACACTCCTTGGGGGCAAGTCTAGCAGGCGCGCGTTTGCCACCGTTCCGTACGCGTTAATCAGCGTCCAGGGGTCCCGAGTTCTGGCGAATGGGCGCGTTCCGGCGCTAATCCGGGCGCCTGGGCTGCCCGAGAACGTACGTCAGCCGGCCGGGGGTGCGCGGGATCTCCTTCTGGCCCACCTGCCACGTGTACCCGGGCGTCTCCGCGGCCTTTGACATGCGCGCCATCTCAGTCGTGTTGTAGGCGCGGAGCTGCGACACGATGCCGTCCCACCAGCAGGTGAGGCCGACCAGGGGGATGAAGTAGGTCCAGAAGAGGCGGCCCCAGCGGAACGGGCGGATGAGTGGCGCGGTGAACTGCACCAGGATGGGCGTCAGGAACATGATTCCGAGCAGGCTGGCCGCGCGGCGGTCCGCGGTGTCGATCACCGCAATGGGCTGGCCTGCCGCCGCCGCGTCCCGCAGGATTGCCTCCGCGTCGGCAGGGCGGAAGTGGTGGAACGCGTTGAAGAGGGTGCGGAAGCCCGGCAGGCCCTGCGGCACCGCGCGCATCCACCGGCTCGGTCACGTAGTCGATACTGCCCGCCGAGGCCCGGGCCGCGGCATCGAAGGCGGCCAGGTTCGGATAGCGATCGGTCAGCGTGAAGCGAACCGGCAGGCCGTTCGCCGCCAGGTCCTGAGCGAGCGATGGAATGGGGCCGGCCCCGCCCGAGCCGAGATCGACGATCCGTTCCGCACGGGTGGCGCGGAGCGCGCCGGCCAGAATCTCCGCGATGGGCCGATGCATCGCCATCTTCGCCTCGACAAACTGCAGGTAGTCCGTCGCATAGTCACGGATCCGCGCGGGAACCAGGACTCGTCCTCAAGCTCGAACAGGTGCAGCCTTGGGATCATCGCGTACCTCTCGATTCGTATAGTCAACTGAGCGCCAACAACACAACGGTCTACTCGCCGATCGATGCCCCGAGAACCACCATTCGCTCGAATGGGTTACCGGCATTATCGCTGCCTCCTGCCCGGACCACGATCGTATACTCGCCAGCTGCAGGTGGGGTCCACGAGTCAGTGTACTGATCCCCCTGCTGCTGCAGGTCGACAACGTCCGGCTCGGCCCTAAGCGCAGCGTCTCGGATCAGAGCCCGCATGGTTACGCCCTGCAGGGGACCGGGACCGCTGAGGCCAGCGGTGATCGAGACCGGCTGCCCGGCCCGTGCGGCCGGTGGGGAGAGCTCGGCCGTCATGCCTAAGTCGGTATCCATCGTCGCCAGCACGGCGAACGGCCCTCCGCCCGGCGGCGTCTCCTTCGCGGTCAGCCCGATCTCCCACGCTCCCGCCTTCGGACTCACCACTCCGTACCCCAGCGTCAGCGGCTCGCTCGCGTCGAGCACGCGCTCGAAGGTCACGTTGGGATTCGACTTCGGCGTCTCCTCGGTCAGGATCTTCCCCGCGACCGTCTTGATGGTCATGCTGACCTGGCTGCCGGGCGCGAGGAGGATGAAGCTGGCGCTCCGCGCCTGGTCGATGGTCAGGGTCACCGACACCGTCTCTCCCGCCTTGAGCGTCCCCGCCTGCACCAGCGTGCTCTGCACCTGCTCGGGCTCGGTGAGCGGCGTGGTTTCGTCCACCATGCGGATCGGGTAGTCGCGCGGCGAGCGGGCGAGCGATGCGAAAATGCGCTGGAAGCTGTCCTGCCGGTTGTTGAGGTCCGAGTGGATGCCCGAGATGTGGTCGGGCGAGACCGAAACGCCCTGCAGGACGCTGCGCACCGACACGTAGCGGTCCGTGGGCAGCTCAGTGCAGCGGATCGCGATAGCCTGGCGCACGGCGTCGCCCGCAATGGCGAAGAAGGGCACCCCGCGGCGGTCGCGCACGGTCTGGTTGAAGACCGCGTTCAGGTACTCGGGCGTGATCTGCGTGGAAGCGGGCGAGAAGAGGCTGACAGCCGCCGGGATGCGGCCGCACGGCGTCCCGCCGTTCGGGGTGCCCGCCATGAAGAGCTGGTTGGCGGCTGGGACGTCGGGCAGGCCGGGCGAGGTGACCATAGGCATCAGGTTCTGGACGTAGTCAGCGCGAAATGAGACCACCCAGGCTGTGGGCCACCAGGTCGACCCGCTCCGCGCCCGTGTTGGTGCGCACAGCCTCCACATATTCGGCCAGGATCTCCGCGTTCTCGCTGATGCTGAAGGTTGGCGTCGTCGGCTTAGACGGGATGCCCGTGTTCATACGCCGCGTGCCGAACTGCTTGTCGTCGACCGCATAAGGGGGCATCCCGTGCGCCTCCAGGTAGCCGCCGGGCTTGATCCAGTTGATCCAGGAGTTCTCGTCCGAGTTGAGGCCGTGGACGAGCACGACCGGCTTGGGGACGACCGCCACCGTCTTCTCAGCCTTCTCGCCGCCAGTAAGAGCGGCCGTCACCGTGCGCGTGCCCACCTGTTTCTGCGCTTCCCACGCCCAGCCATTGGCTCGAAGGGGCAGTTCGCAACCGCTCGCACCCTTGGCGACGACGCACTCACCCAGTCCCGACGAGCTGTCAGCAAGGGCAAACGTCACGGTCACGTCGCTTGCGGCCGGATCACTGAGGGTGGCGCTTAGTCCCAGAGCGTTGCCGTCCACCGTGCGGTCGACCGGCTGGCCCTTCGAGTCCAGGACCTGGATGGTGAGGTCAGGCGGCGGCGCACCGGTCGAGCCGGCGGTGGCGCTGGGCAGGGGCACGGGGGTAAGGGCCGGCCGGGGGACCGCGTCGGCCAAGGAGCCGGACCCCGCCGGGCTGCAGCCGGCGACAAGCACCGCGAGGGAGAGCAAGCAAGCGGCGGCTAACAGCCGGCGTAAGGGTGGCATGAGCGACCTCCGCGACAAACTACAATGGAGGCGATTCTAACCGAGAATCACATGCAGCGCAAGGGATACACAAGCATGATACAGTACGTTTAGTTACATTGTACTCCCGGTTTCGCCTGTATGATGCGCAAGCCCGCCTGGCCTGTCCGCGCATAAGAACCCCAGGGGCACGCATCCTTCCAACGCCATAGGAGGCCCACCCATGAAGGTGAAGTGGCTCACAACCCTTCTGGTCTTCGTTTTACTCCTGGCTGCCGTCGTCCCGTTTGCTTCGGCTCAGGGAACCGTCCAGGGCACAGATGACGTGCCGAACGTCGGTGCAAACACCGACAATCCCTCGCATCCACTGGGAGACCAACAAGCGGCCGAGCGCGCCAAGGGCGTCGAGGCGAAGCTGAACGGCAAAGCCCAGGGCAAGGTCCACGAGGTTGCCCGCGGCCAGTATGTCGAACTGCAGCGCCTGGGCGAAGACAGCATTTGGACGGTGCTGGCCCAGTTCGGCAACCAGGTCAATCCCACCTACGGCGGGACGGCCGGTCCTGTGCGCAATCAGATCCCGCAGCCCAACCGGGCGGTCGACAACACGACGATCTGGGCTCCCGATTTCAGCCAACCCTATTTCCAGAATCTCCTGTTTGCGGATGGCGCGGGCGCCATTTCCATGCGCAACTTCTACAAGGAGCTTTCTGCCAACCGCTATACGGTGAACGGCGATGTGACCGATTGGGTCCAGGTGCCGTTCAACGAGGCGAACTACGGGTCGAACTACTGCGGCGGCATCGTCTGCGCCCGCACGTGGCTGTTTGTCCGGGATGCGGTCAACGCGTGGTATAACGCACAGATTGCAGCGGGGAAGAGCCCGGCCGACATCGCCGCGTACCTGGCCAAGTTCGACGTCTGGGACCGGTACGACTACAACGGTAACGGCAACTTCAACGAACCGGACGGCTACATCGATCACTTCCAGGCCGTCCATGCCGGTGAGGGCGAGGAGACCGGTGGCGGCGCCCAGGGCACGGATGCCATCTGGAGCCATCGCTGGTACGCCTTCTATAATAACATCGGCTTCACGGGCCCCGCTTACAATCCGCTGGGCGGCGTTAAGATTGGCGGCACGGATCTCTGGATCGGCGACTACACCGTCGAGCCCGAGAACGGCGGCGTAGGGGTCTTCGCGCATGAGTTCGGCCACGACCTGGGCCTCCCTGACCTGTACGACACGTCGGGAAACACCGGCGGCGCGGAGAACTCGACCGGCTTCTGGACCCTGTATTCCTCTGGCTCGTACGGCAACTCGGGCAAGCCCGAGGACGGCATCGGCACGAAGCCCATCCACATGGGTGCGTACGAGAAGCTCTTCCTGGGCTGGTCCAACTACCAGGTTGTCGCGGCCGGGCAGTCGGCTTCGCTCAAGATCGGGCCCTCGACGGCCAACACCAAGCAGGCGCAGACGCTCGTCGTCCTGCTGCCCGACAAGCAGATCGAAAGCTTCATCGGCAACCCCTATGCGGGCAGCTACTTCTACCACTCCGGTTCGGGCAACGATCTGGACAACAGCATGACCCGCAGCGTGACCTTACCCGCGGGCGCAGTGTCGCTGTCGGCGAAGGTGCGTTACGATGTCGAGCTTGACTGGGACTACGCCTACCTGACGGTCAATGGCGCACCGGTTGCCACCAATCTCTCGTCGGGCACCAACCCGAACGGGCAGAACTTCGGTAACGGCATCACGGGCTCGTCCGGCGGCAACTGGGTCGACCTGACGGCCGACCTGTCCGCCTTCGCGGGACAGACGGTGACGCTGGGCTTCCGCTATTGGACGGACGGCGCGGTGGCCGAGGCCGGCTTCGGCGTCGACGATATCGCGATCACGGGGCTCCCGATCGACGATGCGGAGAGCGACTTTGGCTGGTCGTATGCTGGCTTCAGCCGGACCACCGGGACGACCGCACAGTCGTTCTCCAATGCCTACTTCGCAGAGTTCAGGCAGTACAAGGGCTATGATGATTCGCTGCGGACGGGTCCCTACAACTTCGTCTGAACTGGCGACTGGGCCGAGCGCTTCCCGTACCAGGACGGCTTGCTCGTCTGGTACTACGACACCTCGTTTGCCGACAACAACGTGGGCGACAACTGCGCTTCGGGGCGCTGCGGGGGCCTGATGCTGCCCGTCGACGCACATCCCGACCTGTTGATCCGCCCGGACAACGGCAAGGTGTGGCGGCCGCGCGTCCAGTCTTACGACTCCACCTTCGGGTTGGACAAGACGGACAAGATCTCGCTTCAGGCTGGCGGCGCGACGGCCAGTACGGCGGCCTGCCGGCAAACCCGCTGTTTGACGACACGTAAGCTACTGGCGCGCGCCCGACGCGTCGATTGGGAACTTCGGCTGGTCGAGCGTGCCCCTGCCCGCCACCGGCACGACGATTCGCGTCGTCAGCGTGTCGGCTCAGGGTGGCTTCATGCAGGTCCAGGTAGGCAAGAAGTAACGCCCGGCTGCGCCTGACGATGTCACGAGGCCGCCCGCACGTGTGAGGCGGCCTCGTGCATTATGGGGGCGCGCTAGCGCAGCGCCTGTGCCAGTTGCGCGCCCCACTTTCGACGCGTTCGATCTCCCCGTCCTTCAGCGGCCCGTACCTGTCCTTAACGATGAACTTCTCTGGCCCGCCGGCCGCCGCGTAGCCCTTCTCGGCGAGTGCCTTGCCGATGGACTTCGCCGCGCTGCCCGGCGACCACCAGATCCGCGTCTCGAACCCCGCGCTCCGGCCGCTGCCTGCGGGCAGTTGCTCGAGCCAGGCGCGCATGCTCGGATGCGACAGGTCGGGTGGGATGCGGTGCTGCATAGGGTTGTTCAGCGACTTGACCATGCTCTCGGTGGGCAAACTGAAGCCGAGCAGCGGCGCGCCGGCCACGATCAGGTCGACACCGGCCAGGGCGCCGCCCATTGCTTCGGCCGTCGACATCGCTTGCGCCTCCGGGCCGATCCCTTCCGCAATCGCGCGCGCAATGGCCGCGGTGTTTCCCCAGTGGGACTCATAGACGATGATTGCTTTCACGATGCTTGCCTTTCTTCACGGGCTGCTGTGTAAGTGGCCTGCCGGCTCGAACTCACAAACCTGCCCAACGCCCCATCGAGTCGGTTTGAATGTGCTTAAGCCAGCGCAGGCGCCCGCTTCTCGACCGGCTTCCCTGCGTGCTTGCGGTAATAGCGCGTCGCCAACCAGATGAAGAGTACCATCACGGCGAAGACTTCCAAAAAGCCTAAGGTTGCCAGCACGGGCAGCGTTAGCCCGTCCTTTACCAGCGTCACGAGCTGGCCCATGGGCTGCAATAAGGGCCAGAGGATGAAGACGTTCTTGGTCAGGCGGAAGACCACGGCATACATGACGCCGACGAGGAAGAGGAACCCGATTTCGCTCAGCGGCATGCCGTAGCCGATATGGTAGGCCGCGTAAATCAGCGCGCCGACCAGGATCGCAGGGATGATGCCAAACGCATCTTCCAGCCGCAGCTGCACCCAGCCACGCCAAAACACCGCCTCGAAGAAGCCGATGGCGAGGGACAGCGCGACGAGCGGCACAAACTGCGTAGGCGCCGGCAGCTGTGTTACGCGGAGCGTCGGCATGAACTGCAGTGCGGCGAAGACGAGCTGCAGCACAAGGCTCACGCCGAGCAGCCGGGTGGTGATACCCAGATCGGACACCGGCCGGCGGCGCACCGCAACGGTCCAGTACAGCGGGATGCCCAGGCCAAAGACCGTGGCCGTCAGAACGCCGTAGAGGAAGAAATACCCCATGCCCCCGGCCACGCTGGAACCGACCACGTTTGTCGCAAGGTACAGCGATCCGGTGACGAGGATCCAGGAGACGGCAACCGCGGCGAGGTCCCGGCCGGGCCGCCAGCGGAAGGTAAAGATCTGCCTGATGGTGGATGCGAGCGACGGGCCGAACGACTGAGCCATGGCGACCTCCTTTGACGATACCAGACCGTAGTAACGTTGCCACAATCGCAGCGGCGGGGGCCGATGCGTATTATCCGCGGCCTGAGTATGAATACGCTTCCACCATACCCGGGTTGCGCTCGCTTGGAAGCACGGTAATGGGCCGGCAGCCACACAAAGGATCGTTCGAATAGGTCCGCCATGCCTGCATTTCGAGATTCGCCGGGTCCGTGATACAATGGGCACTTGGTCACCCATTGCGACCTGTGGTCCACCGGTGTTCTCGACGGGGCCGCTCTTTGGACGGGTGAAAATCCATGCGATCTGGAGTGATGTGCTGATGAGTGCCGTTGAGACCAAAACCCAACTACCCAAGGAAGGCCCACGGCCTTTCAGCAAGCAGCCTCTGGCGCACCCCTTTGAGGTTGGCGAGACCTACGCCAATCGTAACGGCAGCTATGAAGTGGTCGAGATCGCGCCGCCCAAGATGACGATCCGCTACGCGAACGGCCGGACGGACGTGGCCGATATCGCCATCCTCGCCCGCATCTGGGAGAACCTGCAGCTCCCGCCTGAGGTGCCGGAGGAGGAGCCGCGCAGGCGGACGCCTGCTAAGGCAGCCGCCAAGACGACCGACGCGCCCGCGGCTAAGACTCCGGCCGCTAAGCCGGCCAAAGCGCCGGCCGCCCCGCGCACGACCAGGGCCCGCCGGCAGCCGAAGGCCGCGGCGGCGCCCGATCTCCCCGCTTCGCCCGAGAGCGACACGCCGGCCGTAACGGGCAGCTAAGTGTCGATCCGAAAGCTCGCCGGGGGCGGTCTCTGACCGTCCCCACTGGCTCCGTTGGGGACTGCCCGAGCATTCCTCGCATAGACCCTCAAGCCCTTCTGTCCGGGCTTCACCCCCGGTCCTCCGCTCGTCAACATGCCTTGCCGGCTTGACGCCATGTGTTGCCCTGTGCCATAATCTCCCCGCGCAGTCAGGGTGACGCGAGCGCAGTGTCGGCACTTCAGGCGTCTCCCTTGCCAGGCCGGATCTTGCGCAACTTCAGGTCTTCCTCATTCAATTTGGGGCACACCGAAAGGGGAATTCGAATGCCTCGTCTTCCACCGCGTGTTGTCGATCCTCCTCCTCGTCGTTCTTGTCCTGAGCAGTGCTCTTAACGCGAGCGCGGCTCCGCAAACGCTGCCGGCGGCTCGAACCGCAGCAGTGGACCAAGCGGACAGCATCCCCGTCCGATTGGCCAATTTCGAGTTTGATCCGCTGGCAGCCGGTGGGCTGGCTGCTGTGCTCCCTGAGGGCCAGGCCGCGGCCGCGGGCGCCGCTCTGGCGGGCGGCGGCTACTACCTCGTACAGTTCGACGGACCCATTACGAGCGACAGGCTGGCCGCGCTGGAAGGCGCAGGCGCGGCAGTCTTTGACTACGTCCCCGACTTCACGTTCATCGTCCGCATGGACCCGGCGCAGCGGAGCGCGGTCGAGGGGCAGTCTGGCGTGCGCTGGATCGGCCCGTATCTCCCGGCCTTCCGGCTCAGCCGCGACATTCTCGCCTCTAGCGTCGCTGCCGAAGGGGCCGCGCTCCCGGCCACCGCCACGGGTGACGGCAAGCAGTCGATCCCCATGACCCGCACCTCGCCCGAGATCATGGTCGACCTGTTCCCCGGCGAACCCGCCGCCGGCGTCGAGGCCGCAATCGAGCGGTGGGGCGGCTCGGTTTCTGACCGCAGCACGAACGAGTGGGGCACCAAGCTCAAGGTGAGCGTGGCTGCGGATTACCTGGCCGAACTGGCCGCGCTCCAGGGCGTGCGCTGGATCGAAGCCGCGCCGCAGTGGAAGCTCGACAACAACAAGGCCGCCGACGCCATGGGCGTGCGCAGCGTCTGGAATGCGCAAGCCTTGCGCGGGGCCGGCCAGGTGGTGGCCGTGGCCGACACCGGCCTTGACACCGGCTCAACCGCCCCGGCTCAGCTGCACGACGACTTCGAAAATGGCGGCGGCGCCTCGCGCGTCTCTGTCATTTACGACCGGGTGGGCGATGGCGGCAGCGACGTCAACTCGGGTCACGGCACACATGTGGCCGGCTCGGTGTTGGGCAACGGCAGCCGGTCGGGGTCGACGCCGGCCTCACACACCTACCCCGCGACGTCCTACGCGGGCGTGGCCCCCGAAGCAACCCTCGTCTTCCAGGCCGTCGAAAACAACAGTTCGGGCGCGCTCTCGGGCATCCCAGCCGACCTGAATCAGCTGTTCTCGCAAGCCGAAGGCGCGGGGGCCAAGATCCACACAAACAGCTGGGGCAGCGCCACGGCTGGCATTTACACCGACAATGCCGCCGAAGTGGACCAGTATTCCTGGAACCACAAGGACTTCACCATCCTCTTTGCCGCGGGCAATGAGGGCGTCGACCAGAATGGCGACGGCGTGATCGACCGCTATTCGATTGGCTCGCCGGCCAGCGCCAAGAACGCGATCACGGTCGGCGCGAGCGAAAACAACCGGCCCAGCGGCAGCTCGCCCACGCCCGGCTACAACACACCGTGGGGCACAGGCAGTTGGCTGCGAGTATATCCGGCCAACCCCGTGCGCGACGATCACGTCTCGAACAACATCAACGGCATGGCGGCCTTCAGCAGCCGCGGCCCGACGGTCGACGGCCGCATTAAGCCGGACATCGTCGCGCCGGGAACAAACATCATCTCCACCTTTTCGTCGCTCGCACAGCCGAACGAGAACTGGGGCGCGGTCAACGCTTACTACGTCTACCAGGGCGGCACCAGCATGGCAACGCCGCTGACCGCGGGCGCGACGGCGCTCGTCCGCCAGTTCTACACCGACGTCAAGCATGTCACGCCGTCGGCCGCGCTGCTTAAGGCGACGCTGGCCAATGGCGCCACCAACATGGCGCCGGGCCAATATGGCACGGGCGCAACGCAGGAGATCGGGAACGTGCGGCCGACCAGTGCGGCCGGCTGGGGTCGCGTCAACCTGGAGAACAGCCTGTTCCCGACGAGCCCGCGCGTCATGCAGTATGCGGACGAGAAGGCGGGCTTGACGACGGGCGGCAGCAAGACGTTCTCCTACGACGTCACCAGCTCGGCGCAGCCGCTGCGTGTGTCGCTCGCGTGGACGGACTATCCGGGCTCCGCGGCGGCCGGGGGCGGCCTGGTGGACGACCTGGACCTGCAGGTGGTGGCCCCGGGCGGCACGACCTACTACCCGAACAACGCCAACTCCCGGGCTCCCGTGCAGCAGCTCTCGTACAACAACGGGTTCGGGACCGCAGACAATTACTGGAGCGCGGGCAAGCGGGTCGCAGTCCGCTTCACCCCGACCAGCTACCCCGCCGACCTGCAGCTGGCCCGGATGCTGATCGGCGCGAAGCTCACCTCCGACTTCCCTAAGACGTTCAACTGGTACGTGTGGAGCGGCACGGCCAGCGGACCCACGACGCAGCTGGCGACCGGCACTGCGACCATTCGCGACTATGCCTGGCTGACGCTCGACCTGGCGTCGAAGAACATCCGCATCAACAGCGGCGACTTCTTCGTCGGGTTCCAGCTTCCCGATGCAAACATGGTGTGGGCCACCGATGGCAGCGCCCCGGTCGACGGCCGGAGCTGGGATTTCGACGGCTCGAGCTGGGCGAATTGGACGCAAGACGACTATATGATCGACGCCGTCATGACGGGCACGATCCCGAGCACCCCGCACGACCGGGTCAACAACCTGCAGGGCATCGACATCGCCAGCCCGGCGGTAGGCAACTACAAGATTATCGTCAGCGGCTACAACGTGCCGCGCGGCCCGCAGCCGTATGCCCTTGTGGTGTCGGGTGCGATCAAGGCGCCCCCGCCGCCCGTCCTGGGTTACAAGCGCTTCCTGCCACTCGTCCAATACCAACTGCCGCCTTTGCCCGATGCGCCGGCGCTGAACCCGATCGACAATGCGGGCAACGACGGCAATTACACGGTGACGTGGAATGTGGCGCGGTTCGCGACGGGTTACACGCTTGAAGAGGGCACGGACCCGTCCTTCTCGGCGCCGTCCACGGTCTACGATGGGCCGAATCTCAACTGGACGACGACCGGCCACACGCCGGGCACCTTCTTCTACCGGGTGCGGGCCAAGAACACCGCCGGGAATGGCGGCTGGAGCAACACGCAATCGGTGACTGTCGCCAACCTCAATCTGCCGACCCGCCTTAACTCGGCGGCCGACGCGACCGTGCTGTCGAGCGCCGGGGGGACGAATTACGGCGCCTTTTCCGACATGCTGGCCGGGTACAACGACTGCATCACCTCGCCCCCGCCCGGCGTGTTCCGCTCGCTTGTCAAATTCGATCTCAGTGCAATTCCGGCCAATACGCCGATCACCTCGGCGCGATTGTCGGTGTACCTGATCGAAAGCTGCGACTTTCCAGACAGAACCCGCACTGTGACGCCCTATCGGGCCGGCGCTTCCTGGTCTGAAACGGGGGTCACGTGGAGCAGCCAGCCCCCGATTGGGGAGTCGTACGGCAGTGTGGACGTGCCGAGCCGCATCTGGCAGCGATACTCGATGGACGTGACGGGGCTCGTGCGCGGGTGGATCAACGGGTCATTCCCGAACAACGGCCTGGTGCTGCGCTCGGTGGAAACCGTCAGCAGCGACAGCGGTTCGGTCGGCTTTGGCACCCGCGAGGGCAGCGCAACCTACATCCCGTACCTCGACATCACCTATCCGGGCGGCAGCCCTGCGGTGACGGCGGAACAGCCGGTGGCCCCGGCAAGCTGCGGCAACACGGTGTTCGAACTGTTCGCTAAGTCGGATACGGCTAAGTCGTCCCGGGGGTGCGTGACGCCGTAAACGCCGGACGGTTCCTGCGTTCCCTGTGAGTGGCAGGTGCGGGCGAAGCCCGCACCTGCCACTCCTTAATTTGGGATAAAGTTTGGGAAACGAGTTGCGAAATTATGTGCTAGGATAGACCGGCGAGACCATTCCTGGGGAGACCATGATGCCTGAGGCTGACAAGCCGCTCACGTTGGATGACCTGCCGCCCAAGATACGCCAGGACTTTCTGGACCAGTGTGCCAGGCTGCCCCCGAGTTCAAATACGGGAACCTGCGCGAGACGAAGTACGGTTGGGCGCTCTCGATCTACGACGCGAGCGGGAACTATGGCGGCGAGATTGGCATCCTGCGCGACCAGCCAGAGAACCCTAACCCCCCCTGGCTCCACCGCAGCAGCCCACTTTAGGCACAGTCAGGGCACGGTCGCAGGCCGGCCCTCGCATTCGGATGTTGCGATGCCCCTCAACTCGAAGCAACCTGCACAAACTCCGTGCGTAGTAGTCCGCAAGAACACAGTTCAGGGAGAGGAGAGGGCGAGAGATGAGCCACGGGATTTTGGTGGCCTACGCCAGCAACGCCGGCTCGACGTCGGAAGTGGCGAAGGTGATCGGTGAAGAACTGGGTCATGCGGGCGCCGCCGTCGAGGTGCGGCCTATCAGCGAGCTGAGCGCCGCGGACGTGAGCAAATACGCGGCCGTGGTCGTGGGTGCGCCGATGATCCTCGGCTGGCACCGGGACGCCGAGCGCTTCCTGAAGAAGAACCGGAACGCGCTGGCACAGGTGCCCACCGCTATTTTTGCCACTGCGGCCACGCTGACCAAGACCGACGAGCCCAAGCGCGGGAGCGCGCCGATCTACGTGGACCCCAAGCTGCCCAAGCCGCCGCATAACCCCGGTCGCCTGGGGCTCAAGGAACGTTACGCACGGCTCAACAACTACGTCGGGCCGATCCTGAAGAGCGCAGGGCCGGTGCGGCCCGTCAGCATCGCCTTCTTCGGCGGCAAGATCGACTTCGGCCGTCTGAAGTTCCTGCAGATGCTCTTCGTGATGCTGATCGTGGGGGCACAGCCGGGCGACTACCGCAACTGGGAGGCCATCCGCGGCTGGGCTCGTGACGTGCGCCCAAAGCTGATGGGGCAGGAATAGCGCACAGGCAGGTCAAAAAAGCCCCCGGCTTCTCGAAGAAGCCGGGGGCTTTTTTGTTTACTTGGGGCACTGGCCGATCATGCGTGCGACGAAGCCATGCATCTTATGGAAGAACGGCGACTGGGGTAGGAACATGTAGGGGCAGTAGCCCGGGACGACAGAGATGCCGTGCTCCTGGCAGTACGCAATCGCGGCCGCGTTCTCGTTCGAGCGGTCGCTGACCCCGTAGAACCAGACGTGCTTCACACCGGCCTCGGCGCAGTCGTGCACGATCTGCTCGTTAAGGCCCGGCGCGGTGAGCAGCAGCGCCGCATCGACGCCCGGCTCGATCTCCTTCACGGTGGCATACGCCCGCACGCCGCCGATCTCGGTCGCGTTCGGGGTGACCGGCACCGCGTCATACCCCCACTGCCGGATATCCGTGAACAATCGCTGGCCGAATTCTTTGGGATCGCGCGACACGCCGACGACGGCCAAACGGGGCGCGGCCCAAAATGCGTCAATTTCCTGGCGAACTGGTGAAGTGCTCATTGGGTTCTTCCTCCTGCTTAACCTCTACGCAGGACGGGCCCGCGTGTTGCATCCGATGCGCGCGCGGGTGGTCTCCTCGCGGCGTCATGGCGCCGGGATCGGGGATGTCATCAGGCTCCCGAACGTGTTTGACGTGTAGAACGGCTGGCGGATGCCGGCGGACCACGCCTTCGCCGACTCAGCCGTCTCAAAGCGCCAGTCGTACGCGCCGTCCTGGAAATGATAGTAAACCTGCGCCCGCACCTGCGGATAGCGCGCGGGCAGCTGGACCGTCAGCGCATCGGTGAACCAGTCAGCCCGCCGGCCCGCACCGTCGACCGAGCCCCATTCGCCGATCATCAGGGGCTTGGTGTGGCCGGCGTCGATGACCTGCGACGTGACGATCTTGTCGTAGGCGTAGCCGAAAACCTGGTCGAAGGTCAGCCACGGCTCATTGCGGTTGTACCCGTCGAGACAGGTCCAATCCACGTAGTCGTCGCCGGGCCACAGCGACTCGAAGCTCGGCCACGTCGAGCCCTGGTAATCCACGTTCGGGCACCAGATAAAGGTCGCATTCGTCGCGTTGATCTCGGGCCGGCGGAAGATATCCACGATGTGGCGCCAGGCCTTGACGAAATCGCCCGACTTGTTGCCGTTCTGCGACTCCTGCCAGGGATAGCTCCAGTTGCCGTTCATCTCGTGCATCAGCCGCAGAAAGACGGGCGCGCCGCCCTGCCACGCCTTCAGGCCCTGCGCAAAGCGGATGATGTAGTCGTCGTGCAGGCCGTTGTAGATCTCGCTGAGCTGCCATTTGAAGTTGCCCTTCTCGGGCGTCCACGAAATCATCGGAATCGAGCCGTGGGCACGGATGTTGTCGAGCGGCGCCACAGACCAGGCAAACTCGCGGTAGCCGGTGCTCGAGCCCGTGTCGCCCCAGAAGTGGCCGTAGTTCACGATGCTGGCGTGCTTCTTAAGGCCGGGGTCGACCTCCGGATAGAGCGCAACGTTGGCCTCCCAGTTGTCGAGGATCGACATGTCCCAGGGGACGCCGGACAGGTTAACGCCCCAATAGATCGACGGCGCCGAGCCCGGAGGAGGCGTGCCGGTCGGGGTGGGCGACGGGCCCTCGGTGGGTGTATCGGACGGCACGGGGGTATTCGTCGGCGTCGCAGTATCCGCCGGCGTCGGAGTCAGCGTGGGCGTGCGGGTGGGAGCCGGCGTGCGGGTCGGCGCGGCGGTTTTGGTGGGTTTCGGCGTGTTCGGGCCGGGCTTGGCGCCCTGAGCGCCGGACCCAGCCGAAGCTTCAATCACGGCGGCCTGGACAGCGCTGCCGTGTGGGAGGAGCGGACCGAGCGCGGGCCATCCCAGCAGGGACAGCGCGAGCAGGGTGAGCAGGAGGCGGGTCTTCGCCTTCATGGGGGAGGGACCTCCGGCGCGCCGTGTGGGCGGCGCGCGAGAAACCGGGGCTCTCCCAAGGAGCTGACGCAATCGGTGAAGGGTGCGCGATGAGTAGGGAGCGCCGTGTCGGCAACCGCCCCGCGATGCGAGACTGGTTACCGTCGACTGCAGATCGCAGGTCGCAGCACCATGTCTGTGTGGGAGGACGGCTCGGCGCGAACGGTGGCGGGCAACCCGACCGGGCGTGTGCGCCCGAGCAACTCACAGATCGATGGGCGTAGGCAGGTCGTGCCTGCGTGCGGCAAACTGCGAAGGACCAGTATTCTCTTGAGTTCTAAGGTTTGCAGGAGCTCGGCCGGAATGAGGGTGCGAGCTTAGGTAAATCTGATCCTACTGTAGCACCGATGGACCACATTTGCAAATGTTGTGCGCCAGGTTGTTTGCATAATTCGCGGAGCGAGTCAAGCGCGTATCCGGCGTGCGGCGGGGTCGAGCGGAAGCAACGCTTCCGCTCGACCCCGGAGCGTCTCAAGCGGTTAGTTCCCGCACGGCGCCACGTTGCGCCAGTTCAGGACCGTATCGTTGACGGTCTGCGTGCCCGTCGCACCGTACGACAGCGTCAGCTGCCGGTTGCCGATTTCTCCGCAAGCGCCGTCCTTCTCGACATAATCCCACGAGCCGAGGGCGTACTTGTATTCGAGCTGCGTGGTCTCCTTGCCGGTCACCGTGAGCGTCCAGTGAGTGGCGTCGACGCGCGTCAGCTGCGTGCCGCCCGGGTTCCACGCAGGCAGGCCGCCGTCAAGCCGGTCGAGCGTGCCCGCGATGTTCACCGCCAGGCCGGTCGCATCCGTCGTGTCCGGTACGGTCACGTCGAACGCAACGGTGACCGTGCGCAGTTCTGCAATCGCCCTGACCTCGGCCGAGTTGCCCGAGCGGTTGAACGAGTTGTCGACCGCCCGCACCACGTAGTAGTACGTCGCATCGGACACGACGTTCGTATCGGTGTAGCTGGTCGCCGTCACCCGGGCAACCTCCGTGTACGGGCCGCCGCTGGCGTCGCTGCGCAGCACTTCGTACCCGTACAACGTGTCGTCACCGGCAACTGCGTCCCAGGCCAGGCTGATCCCCGCAGGCGACTGCGACGTGACGGTCAGCCCCGTTGGGGTGGCCGGCGCCGTCGTGTCGCCGCTCGAATTGACGGTCAGCTTGCCGGGGTTCGGGGGCAGGGCGCCCGCCGCGATCGGGCCGTTCAGGTCCGCATAGAGCCAGTCGCGGCCGCCGGTGGTCGAGTAGCGGTACAGGTAGTCGAACGAGCCGGTGGCCTCAGGCAGCATGCTGGCCATGAACTCGTCGTTGTTCCCCGCGTTCGCGTTGAAGCCGGCGTCGATCCAGGTCCAGCCCGCATTGCCCGCCGGATTGCTGCCCGCGGGCCCGTAGCCAAGCTGTGCCAGGAGCGTGGGCGCTGGCCCGGGCTGGTTCGTCACGCCGTCGATCCACACCTGGCCGTACGCATTGTCCGTCCGGTTGACGACGCTGATCGTGTGGCTCATCGTCGGCGGCCACTGCAGGTTGGCCCAGCCGATGCTATAGTGGGGCAGCGCGCTCACCTCATTCGAGGTGGCGCTCTCGTTGCCCGCCGGGTCGAGCGCAGTCACGACATAGTAGAAGGTCTGCCCGTTGCGCAGACCGGCGTCGGTGTAGGTCGTGCCGCTCAGGAGGGAGCCGTTCAGCTTCACGTACCCGCCGCCGCTGACCGGGCTGCGATAGAGGTTATAACCGGTCGCGCCTGCAACGGTGTTCCACGCCAGGCTCACCTGCGCGCTGCCCTCGTTCGTCACCGCAAGGCCCGCGGGCGCCGCGGTCGGCGTCAGGTCCGTCCGGTTGCTGACCAGCAGCACCGCGCTGTTCGCGCCGATCGTGCCGCTGAGCTGGCCGCCCGAGACGACCACCCGGCCGCCGCCCGTGCCGACCGTGAAGGCTGGCGTCAGGAACGTGCCATCGGGGATGTAGCCGGCCACCGGGATCGCGCCGGTGCTGGCCGTGGCGCCCCGGTTGACGATCACCACCGCAACCTGGTTGCCCGTCTTGCGGCCGTAGGCCACGAGGCCGTCCGCCTGGTTCGTCGGATCGGCATCGTCAACTGCCAGCACGCGGAAGTCGCCGTCGGCGAGCACGGGCAGATTCTGGCGCAGCCGGCCGAGGCTCCGGTAGTGCTGCGTCATCGTCTTGTCCTGCTGCCCGCCCTGGTCGGTCCACGGGAACGTGCGGCGGTCGTCCGGGTCGTCGTCGCCGGTCACGCCCACCTCGTCGCCGTAGAACACGGTCGGCGCGCCGGGCAGGGTGAACTGGATCAGCGACGCGATGCGCTGGCGCTGCTTGCCCGCAGCGACGTTCGCCGCGTTCTGCTCCTTGTCCGCGGTCGTGCTGTCGCCCGGCGTCATGGCCCACAGCAGGCGCTCCGTGTCGTGGCTGTCGAGCAGGTTCATGGCCGAGTAATAGGCCGCGTCCGGGTAGTCCTCACGGATGGAGGCCAGGCGGTTGGCGAACTCGCCGGCCGAGATGATGCGGCCGCTGTCGGCAAAGCCCTTCGCATCGAACGGGCCGGGCGTCAGGAAGCCAATGACCGCGTCGCGCATCCGGTAGTTCATCGTCGTGTCCGCAGTCTCGCCGCGCAGCATCTTCAGCAGCGTCGTGTCCTTCTGCCACGTCTCGCTGATGATGAGGCTGTCGGCCTTGGTCTGCTTGACCGTGCCGCGGAAGGTCTCCCAATAGCCGGCGGGGAAGGACGAATCGCCCATCACGTCGAGGCGCCAGCCGCTCGCGCCCTGCTTGAGCCAGTCGTCGAGACGTTGGTGGGGTTGACGCTGTTCGGGCCGCACAAAGTACTTCTGCACGTCCGGGTTCGACTTGTTGAGCACCGGGATCGTGTCGAAGCCGAACCAGCCATCGTAGGTGGCCGAGTTCGCCCCGGCCGTCCCGGCGCATGGGCCTGTGCCCGGGGTCACGTCGTGGAAGGTGAACCACGAGCGCCAGGGCGAGCTGAGGCTTTCACATGCGCCTGTGGTTGAGTAGTGGCCGTAGCGGTCGAAGAACGCGCTGTCCGACGACATGTGGTTGAAGACGCCGTCCAGCACGATGCGCATGCCGAGCTGGCCCGCGTGCTTGACCAGGTTCTCCCAGTCCTTCTGCGTCCCGAAGTACGGGTCGATTTTGTAGTAGTCCTGCGTGTCGTAGCCGTGGTTCGAGCCCGCATCAAAGACGGGATTGAAGTAGAGCGTGTTGACGCCGAGCGACTTGATGTAGTCGAGCGCCTGGTCGACGCCTTTCAGGTCGCCGCCCATGTAGTCGCGCCCGCGCGGCTGCTCCTTCGTGGGGCTCCAGTCGGGCGGGGTGGTGTCGAAGCGCCACGGGCAGTTGGTCGAGCCGTCCGAGTAGTTGCGGCAGAAGCCCTCGGGCAGCGTGCCCCACGCCAGCTTGAGCACCGGGTCGTCATAACGCACGTCGCCGGTCTTCGGGTCGTTGTCCTTGCGGCCGTTGCGGAAGCGGTCGGGGAAGATCTGGTAGATAAACGCGTTCTTGGCCCACTTCGGCGCGGAGAAGCCGGGGACGTAGAACATCAGCGCGTAGCTGGTGTCG
Source organism: uncultured Chloroflexia bacterium (assembly GCA_963810095.1). Classification (GTDB taxonomy): domain Bacteria; phylum Chloroflexota; class Anaerolineae; order CG2-30-64-16; family CG2-30-64-16; genus JALOOB01. Next base: position 488,646 of record CAWEMM010000007.1, read on the forward strand.
ACGGGGTTGTCGGTGGTTGCACCGAGCCCGCCGTCGAGCGCAGGCGTGTTGTCGGCGTAATAGGCCGTCTTGGCGCCGTCCGCAACGACGAAGCGGTACCACAGGTTATTCGCCTGCGCCTGGCTCACCGTCGCCTGCCAGAAGTCGCACGAGTAGGGCAGCGCGGGCTGCTGGTAGCAGTCCACGTCGGCCGCGGCCAGCTGCATGGGCACCAGCGTCTGCCCCGCGGCATTGACGTCGTACACCCGCAGCTTCACGGAGGTGACGTCGTTGTGGTAAGTGCGGAAGCGGATCTTGACGTCGGTGCCGGCAGGCACCGCGCCGCCGGGCGTGCGGTAGAGCAGGTCGCGCGAGTCGTGGCGCAGCCCGTCCCACCAGATGTCGCCGTCGATCCCCGGGCCGGGGCTCTTGACCGTGATGGTCAGGACGTGCGAGGCGCCGTCATAGGAGAAGGTCACGGTCGAGCCGGCGACCGCGACGGTGAATGGAATGTTCGGGCCGCCCTGGACGCCGCCCTGGCCGTAGTTGAGGTCCCAGCTCTCGTTGAGCGCAACCTTGGCCTCGTAGCTGCCCACGGGGAGCACGGTGGTCTCGAAGGTGTAGATGCCGTTGCCGTCCGGGTCCTGCAGCCAGGAGCGGAGGCAGCCCGGGTCCCAGTCGCCCGCGCAGCCCAGCTCGCTCTGGAAGCGAGCCGGGCGAAACGGCAATGACCGAGTTGACGCTGTCGGTGATCCACTTGCTCTTGTAGTCGAAGTAGAACTTCACCGTGGTTGGGACCGCCAGGTTGAGCGGGATGTTCGCGCCGCCGGGCGTCGCGTTCAAGCCGTAGCTCTCGTCCCACGCGCCGTTGATCGCAACCTTGTACTGCCAGTTGCCGGCAGGGACACTGAAGGTGGCCTGCCAGACGTCGTCGTTCGCGTCGTAGACCAGGTAGCTGGCGGTGCAGCCCGGATCCCAGTCGCCCGCGCAGCCGAGCTCACTCTGGAGGTCGCCCACGAGGGTGACGGTGTTGGGGTTGGCGGCCGGCGCCGCGAGCGGGGCCGCGTGGACCGCGGTGGCGCCGGTGGGCAGAAAGACGGCGCTCAGGAGCATGAGCACCGTCGCAAGGCGGAAGAGCGGTTGGGCCGGTCGGTGTCTTCGCATACATTACTCCTCGTTAAGTAACATCGGTGGCAGGCGGTCATTGGGGTATGTGCTGGAACAGTTATATCTCACAAATGTGCAGGAAGCAAGGGCGCACGCGTAAGTGCAAACACAGTTAGCCTGTTGAGCATGACGCTCGGCACCCTTCGACTGCGGGCGCTCCTCCGGACCGCCCTCCGCTCAGGCTGCCTCACGGGCAGGCATCCTGAGCGGAGGCACCAGCGCAGCTGGCGTGCCGCAGTCGAAGGATGCGAGCCGACAGAATGAGTGTGCTTGTACTCAGGCGCTGCCCCTTTGGCGTACGCCTTGACGCCGGCGGCGCCATGGGGGAGAATGCCCCATCACACGAGCCGTAGCCCAGTGGGAGGATTGCCCATGAGTCAGACAGTCTCGCCGTTTGAGGGCGCGGGGCGGGAGTTCAGCGGCGAGGACTTCAAGAACCTCGACCTGGCCCGGGCGCGGCTGGCAGGGCACACGTTCGAGTCGTGCACCTTCACCAGGTGCACGGTGCGCGAAGCCGTGTTCGACAAGTGCCGGTTCGCGGGCTGTACGTTCCGCAAGTGCGACCTCGCGCTGGTGCACGTGGAGGGCTGCACGTTTGCCGATACGACGTTCGAGGATTGCCAGCTGGCCGGGGTGAACTGGAGCGAGATGGCCGCGGCAAAGAGTCTGCTGCGCCCGCCCTTCTATTTTGTGGGCTGCGCGCTCAGTCACTCGCTCTTCATGGGGCTGAAGCTGAAGGGGATCAAGCTGGCGAAGTGCGTCGCGCGGGACGTCGATTTCTCCGACTGCGACCTGACGCGGGCCAACCTGAGCGGGACCGACTTCGACGGCAGCCGCTTCTCGCACACCAACCTGACCGAAGCCGACTTCACCGGCGCGACGAACTACGCCATTTCCGCCACGCTGAACACGCTCAAGAAGACCAAGTTCTCGCTGCCCGAGGCGATCTCGCTCCTGCACAACCTCGACATCATCCTGGAAGACGAGTAAGGCCCGAGAGCGCCGAGCCCCAGTTCGGCACAAGCGTGGGCTGCTACCCCGGCATCCCAGGACCAGCACAGCGAGCCAATCAGCCCATCAAGACGTATGCTGCTGTGCAACTCCTTGGATGCGCCTTACAGAACACCTTGACGAATGACAGTACGATATCAACAGCACTGAGTGAGTCGGGACGAGTGGAGGAGTTGAGGAATGGCAGAAGCACTGATCGCCCTTGTGACGTTGACGGTTCTCGAGATTGTGTTGGGGATTGACAACATCGTTTTTATTTCGATTATGGCAGGTAAGCTGCCCGCAGCCCAGCAGCCAAAGGCGCGGCGATTGGGCCTGGCGATGGCGCTGATCACGCGCGTTCTACTCTTGCTGTCGCTGGCCTGGGTGGTCCGCCTGACGGACCCGCTCTTTGCGGTGCTCGGTTTTGAGATATCGGGGCGAGACTTGATCCTCATCGTCGGCGGTCTCTTCTTGCTGGCAAAGAGCACGCACGAGATTCACCAGCGGCTGGAAGGCGGCGAAAGCGAGCATAAGGTGGCAGACAAGGCTGTCACGCTCTCGAGCGTGGTCATCCAGATTGGACTGCTCGACATCATCTTCTCGCTCGACTCGGTGATTACCGCGGTCGGCATGGCCCAGCAGGTTTGGGTAATGATTACGGCGGTCGTCATTGCGATCGGCGTGATGATGCTCGCGGCCGGCAGAATCAGCGCGTTCGTCGACTCGCACCCGACGGTGAAGATGCTGGCGCTGAGCTTTCTGCTGTTGATCGGCTTTTCGCTGGTTGCCGAGGGGCTGGAGGCTCACATCCCGAAGGGCTACATCTACTTCGCGATGGCTTTCTCGGTTTTTGTCGAAATGCTCAACCTGCGGGCCAAGAACCGCAAACCGGTGCAGTTGCACCAGCCCTACGTCGCGAGAGCGGAGAAGGAAGCGGCCTGACCCCGGGAACGCCAAGCCCCAGCTCGGCGTTCCCGGAGTGACGGCGCCCGCCGTTACTCTGCCGCCATCCAGCGCCGCTCGTCGAACACCAGCCCGCTCCCCAGCAGCTGCTGGCGGATCGTCTCGGGGCTGACGTCGCCCACGATGCCGCGTTCGATCAGCTGCACCCGCAGCCGCTTGAGCGACCAGGCGTCGTATTCGAGGCCCAGCGAGCGCGGCTCGGTGGTCGCCAGCCCCACGATGGCCTCGCGCTGCTGCTTGCTGAACAGCTTGGGCCGGCCCGGCGAGCGCCGGGGCTGCAGCCCCTTGAGCCCGGCCTGGTCGAACCGGTGAATCCACTTCCGCACGTTGATCGGGTGCAGGTCGACCGCCGTGCCGATCTGGTGCACGCCCGTGCGCTGGGCCGACAGCAGGACGACCCGCGCCCGCCGTGCCAACTCCTCGTCCGAGCTGCGGGCGAGTTCTTCCAACTTAGTCTTTTCATCCGCCTTGAGCGGCCGAACATACAGTGCCATGTCACGTCTCCTGACAGTCAGCTTCGTTTTTGCTGGACCAACCCGGCGCTACTTACTGCGTGCTGCGCCAGTACACCTATCAAGACGTCGCGGCGCGACCAAAAGATACGGTATTATTCGTGAATTTCACACGAATTACGAAAATAGCTTATTTTTAATGTCGGGTTTGCGCGTTCGGCCCTGCCGCCAGGTGTGTGGGACGGCCGGTGGGCGGGCCGGTTGGCGACCCAGCGGGCGTGTGCTAACATCGCGAGTCACCAATCCAACAGCGAGGTGCCGAACCTTGGATCACGATATTCTTGCGTTTCCCAAAGACCGGGCCGTCATTGTCGACGCGGGCCGGCTGGCCAGCCGGCGGCACGTGGTGCATGGCTTGCTGGAAGTGGACGTGACCGCCGCCCGGGAACGGCTCCGTGCGGCCAAGGCGCGGGGTGAGGACCTGTCGTTTACCGCGTTTCTCGTGGCGTGTTTCGCGCATGCCATCGGCGCTAACCCGCGGGTGCAGGCAGTTCGCGACTGGCGGGGCCGGCTATGGCAGTTCCACGATGTGGACGTGTCGATCCCGGTCGAGGCGGTGGCGGGGAGCGCGGCCATCCCACACATCGTGCGGGCGGCGAACCGCAAGACCCCCGCGGAGATCAGCGCGGAAATCCGGGCGGTGCAAGCCAGGCCGGAGAGCAGCGCACAGAAGGGCGGGCTCGTGGCAGTGGGTGCACACGCGCCCCGTGTGGCGCGCGACCTCTTCTACTGGGCCATCCGCCAGAACCCCGCCTGGCTGAAGCAGACCGCGGGCACGACGATCGTGACGTCGGTGGGCATGTTCGGGCAGGGCGGGGGCTGGGGATTGGGCTTCCTGCCCATGCACACGCTCGGCCTGACCGTGGGCGGCATCAGCCAGAAGCCCCGGGTGGTGGCGGGCCAGGTCGTCGTGCGTGAGGTGCTCAACCTCACGCTGAGCCTGGATCACGACGTGGTCGACGGCGCGCCCGGCGCTCGGCTGGCCCGCAGCCTGGTCGAGAATATCGAGAGCGCCGCGCTGCTGGAGTAGGCGCGCGGCAGGCGGGTGGGGCCCGTCAGGCGCCCTTGCGGGTTGTCGCACAATCCAGGATGCGCTAGAATCCTTCCGGCGCAGGAATCGGTTCGACTGTTCCAGCGCCGCATGTCGTTTACGCAGAGAGGCCCCATGCCCGCACCTCAGTCCATCGTCGAACTTGTCCGGCTCTTCGATCTCCACCGGGACCAATACCGCAGCGGTGCATTCTCGGAGGTCGCCGCGCGCCACCAGTTCATCGACCCGTTCTTTGCCGCGCTCGGCTGGGACGTCAACAACAGCCAGGGGTTCGCCGAGCAATACAAGGAGGTCGTTCACGAGGACAAGGTCAAGGTGGGCGATGCCACGAAGGCGCCGGACTATTCCTTCCGCATCGGCAAGGAGCGCAAGTTTTTTGTGGAGGCCAAGAAGCCCGCGGTCGACATCAGCCACGACGTCGAGCCGGCCTACCAACTGCGCCGCTACGCGTGGAGCGCCAAACTGCCTCTCTCCATCCTCACCGATTTCGAGGAGTTCTCCGTCTACGACTGCCGCAGCAAGCCCGACCAGCGGGACAGGGCTTCCAACGGGCGCATCCTGTACCTGAATTACCGGCAGTACGTCGAAAAGTGGGACGAGATCGCCGGCGTATTCGGCAAGGCCGCTGTGTGGCAGGGCGCGCTCGACCGGTTTGCGGAGGCGAAAGCGGGCAAGCACGGCACGGCAGAAGTGGACGACGAGTTCCTCGCCGAGATCGAGCGGTGGCGCGACCTGCTGGCACACAACCTGGTCCTGCGCAACCCCGCCTTAAGGGGCCGGGATATCAACTACGCGGTCCAGCAGATCATCGACCGCATCGTCTTCCTGCGCATCTGCGAGGCGCGCGGCTCGAGACGCTCGAGCAGCTGCGCGGCCTGCTGAACGGCGGGGGCACCTACGCCCGGCTGCAAGAGCTGTTCCGCCGGGCCGACCAGCGCTATAACTCCGGCCTCTTCCATTTTGAGGCCGAGAAGGACCGGCGGAGGCGCCCGACACCCTCACGCCCGGCCTGGCCCTCGACGACAAGGTGCTCAAGGATATGATCGAGCACCTCTACTACCCGGTCAGCCCCTACGAGTTCTCGGTGCTGCCCGCCGACATCCTCGGTCATGTCTACGAGCGGTTCCTCGGCAAGGTCATCCGCCTCACGCCGGGCCGGGTGGTCAAGATCGAGGAAAAGCCCGAGGTGCGCAAGGCCGGCGGCGTTTTCTACACCCCCACCTACATTGTGGACTATATCGTGCGCGAGACGGTCGGGCCGCTGCTGGAGGGGAAGGCGCCGCTGCAAATTGGCCCGAAGCATCCTTCGACTCCGCTGCGCTCCGCGCAGGATGCCATTGGAGCGCAGGCGAAGCATCCTGAGCGGAGTGGCGGGGCTGTTTCCGCCACGCAGTCGAAGGATGCGCCCCAGCCCCTGCGCATCCTGGACCCCGCGTGCGGCAGCGGCTCATTCCTGCTCGGCGCGTACCAGTTCCTGCTCGACTGGCACCTGCAAGCGTACCTGCAGGACCCCGAGCGCTGGCTGAAGGGAAAGCAGCCGCCGCTGGAGGCAGCCACAGGGGGGAGTTACCGCCTGTCCATTGCCGAGCGCAAGCGCATTCTGATGAACAACATCTACGGCGTGGACATCGACCCGCAGGCGGTCGAGGTGACCAAGCTGTCGCTGCTGCTGAAGGTGCTGGAAGGCGAGGCGGCGAAGGACCAGATGTCCATGCAGTTCGAGCGCGTGCTGCCCGACCTGGAGCGGAACATCAAGTGCGGCAACTCGCTGATCGGGTGCGATTTCTACGAGGGGCGGCTGCAAGGCGTGGACGAGGACGCCGAGCGCCGGGTCAACGCGTTCGACTGGGAGGACGAGTTCAAGGACGCCATGGCGAGTGGGGGATTTGACGCGGTGATCGGCAACCCACCGTATGTGCGGCAAGAGGAGCTGAGTGAGTTTAAGGGTCACTTCCAGCAGCACTACGAGACATTCCGGCCCACAGCCGACCTTTATGTTCTGTTCATTGAATTAGGGCACCGTCTACTCAGGGACGGTGGGCTGTACGGCATGATTGTTTCTAACAAATGGTTGCGAGCGGCATACGGCGAGCCTTTGCGTCGGTATCTCACAACTCAAGTGACAATTCGGGAAATTGTCGACTTTGCGGGCCTTCCGGTTTTCGAGGGAGCAACCGTACGCACGATCATCATTTTGTCTGCAAAGCATCCCGGTACGGGCACGAATGTCCGCTACCTGGCCCCCCTTACAATGGAGGACTTCGCTTCGGTTCGTTCAGGTTCGCGTTTACGCGAGTTCGTGGAACTGAAGTCGATTGCCCTGCCTCCTGCAAGCCTGTTACCGGCGGGCTGGTCGTTGTCTGAGCATGCTGCATCCGAGCTAGTGCAAAGACTGCTCGCGCAGGGCACGCCTCTCAAGCGCTACCTCCCCGGAGGGAAAACGTACTTTGGAGTGAAGACCGGTCTTAACGAAGCATTCGTGGTCGATTGCGCAACGAGGGATGCGCTAATTGCCGCAGACCCGAAGAGTGCGGAGATACTTCGCCCACTAGTGGCGGGGAGAGACGTCCAACGGTACCACATCGAGTACAAGGACAAGTATCTCATCCTGACCGAAATCGGAGTACCGATTCACCGATATCCTGCGATATTTGCCCACCTGAAGCGGTATCAGAGTCAGCTTGAGAAGCGCTGGGATAAAGGTAACATTTGGTGGGAGTTGCGTCCTTGCGACTACTACGAACGCTTCTCGCAGCCGAAAATCATCTACCCCGACATTGCCGCCACCTGCCGGTTCACACTTGATCGTAATGGCTACTTCGGTGTAAACACGACCTACTTCCTTCCCGGCGACGACTTGTACCTCTTGGGCCTTCTTAACTCCAAACTGGCAGTCAGATACTTCTCACATGTCTGCGCTGGCCTAGAGGGAGGCGGTACCGTCTACTTGCGGTTCTTCGGCCAATACCTCGATAACTTCCCGGTCCGCACCATTGACTTCGCCGACCCCGCCGACGTCAGCCGGCACGACCGCATGGTGACGCTCGTGACCCAGATGCTCGACCTCCACACGCGGCTCGCCGCCGAATCCGTGCCGCAGGAGAAAACCAGCCTCCAGCGGCGCATCGACCAGACCGACAGGCAGATCGAACGGCTGGTGTATGAGCTGTACGGGCTGACCGAGGCCGAGATCAAGGTGGTCGAAGGCAGCTAGGCGGCCGCGGTGCGCGCGGCCCGGGAGTTTCGTCGGGCGGTTCGTGACCTGAGCAAAAATGGGACACGGGTCGAACGGACAAGGCTGATTCACTCGATCCGTACACCAAGGATCATGCAAATCAGTTCGATCCGTTCAATCTGCGTCCCATTTTCCTCCCGCGTCGTCCGGCAGTGCCGCCCCTAGTGCCTCGTGATCGGCCGCACCATCAGCACCGGCACGCCCGCGCCGCGCACCACCCGGTCGGCCACGCTGCCCAGCAGCCAGCGCGACGGGCCCGTGCGGCCGTGCGTCGACATCACGACGAGCTCGCCGCCCTTGTCCTGCACGAACCCGATGATCGTGTCGGCGATGGGCCCGGTCGCGACCACGGCGTCCGCGCTCACCCTCAGCCCCTCGTCCTGCAGCCGGTTCGCCAGCGGCTCGAGGTAGTTGCAGGCCTCTGCCTCCATCTCCTCGCGCAGCCCCGCCGACAACTCCGGGTCGGTCACCAGGTAGTCGTAATTGGGATACGTCATCACCCGCATGAGGACGATCTCGCTGCCCAGGCAGTGGGCCAGCGCGCGGGCGTGCTCGAGCGCCTGCTCGGCCAGCTGCGACCCATCCAACGGCACCACAATCTTGGCGTACATGATTCCTCCCTGATTCTGCCCGCGCTCAGCGCGCCGCCTACTCTGCCGGCGCCACCGGACGCGCCCGGCGCTGGCTCGTGTTGGGGATGAACAGCGAGCTGAGCGCGCCCAGCAGCACGAAGATGCTGGCCACCTCACCCGCCCGCCGCGCGCCGTCGACAAAAGACTGCTTGATGATGGTCGAGACTTCCTTGCCCGCCGCCGAGTTCTCGAAGCCCGCCGGCGCGCCCTGCATGGTCGCACCCTCGCCCGCACCGCCGCTCTGCTCCAGCCCCTTGACGATGGCGGTCTTGACGAACGGCGGCACGGCCTTGCTGGCATTGAGTTGCGTGGTGGCCGAGCTCGCCAGCGTCGTCGTCAGCACCGCGCCGATGATCGCGATGCCCATGGCCGCGCCCAGCTGCCGGACGGTGTTGTTGGCGCCCGACCCCGCACCCAGCTTGTCAAAAGGCACCTCGCTCAACACCACGCTGGTCAGCTGCGCAATGGCCAGGCCCACGCCGACGCCGTAAACCATCAGGATGGGGATCAGCGCGCCGACGCGGCGCGGTGAGGGAGATCACCCGGCTGAGCGCGAAGATGGCAATCGCTTCGATGAGCATGCCCGACGTCACGACCCACTTCGGGCCGAAGCGGGAGGACAGGATGCCGGCCGTCGGCGCAACGATCAGCGTCGTCAGTGCGAAGGGCAGCAGCACCAGGCCCGTCTGGAACGCCGACAGGCCGAGCACGCTCTGCAGGAACAGCGACAGCACAAACACGAGGCCGAATTCGCCCAAGCGCGACGATGGCGACCGTGATCAGCCCGAAGCGGAAGCTGCGGAACCGGGTGAGCGTGAAGTCGAAGAGCGGCTCGCCGCCCCGCCGCTGCAGCCGCAGCTCCCACCAGACGAAGACGGCCAGCAGGATCGCGCCGATGAGGAACGCGACGGGCGTCGGCGAAATGTCTTTGAGCGGCCAGGTCCAGCCGCCGATCTCGAACGGCTGCTTGACCTTCCACCAGCCGTAGCTCGTGCCCTCGATCAGGCCGAAGACGATCGCGCCGATGCCGAAGCCGACCAGGATGATGCCGGGGACGTCGAAGCTGAGCTTGCCCGTCCGATGCTCGCGCGATTCCTGGATGACGAAGATCGCGCCGAGGATCGCGGCCAGGCCGATCGGCACGTTGATGTAGAACGCCCAGCGCCAGGTCGCATTGGTGGTCAGCCAGCCGCCGATCAGCGGACCGAGCGCCGCGGCCGCGCCCGCCACCGCGCCCCAGATGCCGAACGCAATGCCGCGCGCCCGGCCTGTGAAGGTGCCCGACACGATGGAGAGCGTGGAGGGCGAGGTCATGGCCGCGCCGAAGCCCTGGAGGGCCCGGGCCGCGATGAGCATTTCGATGGTGCGCGAGCCGCCGGCGAGGACCGAGCCGATCACGAACGTGGTGACGCCCGCGATGAAGATGCGCTTCCGCCCCACCTGGTCGCCGATGCGGCCCCAGGTGATAATGAAGGCCGCAAAGATCAGCGAGTAGACCGAGTTGACCCACTCGAGCTGCTTGAATGAGGCGTTGAACTCCTTCTGAATCGAAGGGATGGCAACGTTGACGATCGTGCCGTCGATGATGACGATGGCCAGGCCCAGGCTGAGCACCAGCAGCGTCAGCCACTGGCGCCGGGTGATCCGGTTGCCCTCCTCCGGCCCGCCTGGCGCCGGCCGTGGGTTCTCCCCGGCGGGCCGCTGGGCCGCGGTGGGGGTCGATGTTTCGGTCATACTGCGTTCCTCCGTGGTACACCATTCAGGAAAAGTGCGACCAGCCGCCGGGCAATCTCCTCGGGCGGGATCGCGAGCCGCTCCGATTTGCCGACAAACGTGTTGACCAGGCCCAGGTACGCCCAGGCCAGGAACTCGGCGGCGGGGCGGTCGGCGCCGTCCAACTCGGCCCCCAGCGCGCTCGCGAGGGGATCGAACACCTCCTCGCGAAACGCCTGCTGCACCGTCTCCCGGTGCCCCTGGTCCTTCACGTGCGCCATATCGCGCATCATCGCGGAAATGTCCGTCGCAAAGCTCGTCAGCATCGCGGTGGCCAGCGCGGTGAGCCTGCCGGGCAGCGGACCGTCCGAGCCCAGGATCTCCCGGTACCCGCGCAACTGCCGCAGGATGACGTGGACAAACAGCGTTTCTTTGTCGTGAAAGTAGTAATACAGGGTGGGCTTCGTGATGCCGCAGCGCCGGCACAGCTCGGCGACGGACGCGCCCCGATAGCCGCTCTCCTGGAAGAGCGACCACGCCTCGCGCACGATGCGCTCGGCATTCTCGTTGCTCGGGACGGGACAGACTAGCTCGGCCATACCGGGGCTACTTTATATACCAAACGGTATACGCGTCCGTGGGCCAGTATACCAATCGGTATAGAAGCAGGGAGAGAGGCGTGTGTGGGAGCGTCTGCGCGCACCCTTCGACTCCGCTCGCTGCGCTCGCGCCGCTCAGGGTGCTCGGTGATGTGAAGGCATCCTGAGCGGAGGGCTTTGCGAAGCAGGGCCCGCAGTCGAAGGATGGGCTCGCGCGCCGAAGGGCTCCTTCGACTCCGCTCGCTGCGCTCGCTTCGCTCAGGATGCTCCGTGATGTGAAGGCATCCTGAGCGGAGGGCTTTGCGAAACAGGGCCCGCAGTCGAAGGATGGGCTCGCGCGCCGAAGGGCTCCTTCGACTCCGCTCGCTGCGCTCGCTTCGCTCAGGATGCTCCGTGATGTGAAGGCATCCTGAGCGGAGGGCGTGGCGGAGCAAGGCCCGCAGTCGAAGGATGCGCTCGCGCCGCCTTGCACTCTACGCGGCCCGGCTCCGCAAGCCGGCCTCGATCCGTGCCAGCCGCTCCTCGATGCCATTCAGGACTTCCGCCTGCTGGCGGAGGGTCTTCTCGATCTTCCCATACCCGTTCATCAAGCCGGGCAGGAGGAACGCGGCGCCGGCCATCGCGGGAAACTCCATCGCCACCTGGGCCACTGCAACCCGGTGGGCCAGCGCGACGGACCGTCCGCTGGCGTACGCGCGCAGGAACTCCACATCGTAGACCACCGCGGCCCGGTCCTCCACCCCCACCCACATGCCCACGCACGTGATGCCCGAGTGGCTGAGCGATTCGGCGAGCGAATGCAGCGAATCGTCGCGGCTGCCCGACCAACACGCGCTCAGCAGCACCACGCCGGGCGGCGACTGGCGCATCATGCACGCCAGCCACTCCGCGCTGACCGGTCCATCTGCGGCCATCAGCCGGCCCGGCCCGCCGTGGCCCGACCACAACACCACGTCCCACGCCTCGCCAAGCCGGCCGCTGACCGCCGCCCGCGTCGCCCGGCCCCCGCCGCACACCACGAGCTCCACGTCCGCCAGCTCCGACACCTGCACCAGTTCCTCGGTCCACGCCAGCGCCGGCAGCCCACGCGCCTCGGGCGCAATTAGCAGGATTCGCATGCGATCGCTCATTTCTCGTCCGATCTAGCCCGGAAATGGGACACTGATGCAACTGATTGAGCTGATCTGCACTGTCCTCTGGGTAGGAAGCGTGATCATCAGTCCGATCCGTTCAATCAGTGTCCTAGTCTCCCTTTACCCTCTCAACACATAGCGGGCGTCCGCCGTGCGCCGGTTCAGCGCGTGCGTGTCTGCCGTTGCATCCGCTACGTCCACGGCCCCTCGGGTCCACAGGTTCCCGTTCCCGTCGATCGTCAGCACGTTCCGCCCCGTCCCTACCTGCACCAGCACCCGCGAGCCATCCACCCCCGCACTCCGCTCTGTCACCAGCCGCAGGCGCACCGCCGCGCCCAGGTCGCCGTCGACGAACAAGTCCAGCTGGGCCGGGTCGCCCGCCAGGTCGGCCCGCGGCGCCCCGATCTCGAGCTGGTGGCCCCAGGCGTCGGTGGCGGCGAGGTAGGCAATATCCTCGCCGTCGGCCCCGATCCAGCGCAGGCGGTCGTCGGCCGAGTCGCCGCCCAGCGTCGACAGCCGGCCCCGCACGAGCAGCTCGGTCCCCGTCCACTTAAGCCAGAACGCCGGGCCGCCCACGGAGAACCGGGCGACCTTGCCGGCCGTGACCCCCAGCCAGAACCCCGCGTGCCCGTCGTCGTCCGGCCCATCTTTCCCGTAGCGGATCACCCCGCCGGGCATCACGCTCAGCACCGTGCGGATCACCTGCGAGAAGCGGGGCGCCGGCTCCGCGCCGCCCACGTCCCACCCGCCCTTGCCAATTCTCCCCCAAGCCATAGCAGACCTTTCCGCCACGAATTTAGCGAATGCGTCACGCCAGCCGTGCGAGGTTTTCGTCCAATTCGCCTAATTCGTGTAATTCGTGGCAAACCTCGTCTACAGCCCGTACGGGCCCCAGTTGGGCTCGGCCGCGCCCAGCGCCGTGGCTCCCAGCCAGGCCAGCCGGTCCATGACCTCTTTGTACCGGTTCCACGCGCGCCGGCTCTCCTCGCCGAGCTGCGCCAGCACGATCGTGCTGCCGTCGGTCACCAGCGCCTCGTCCGTCTCCAGCTCGTAGTGCGCCGCGAACTCGACATACGCGCTGAGCGCCTCCAGGTGCTGCGGGGGCACGGTGATCACGGCGTCGTCCGCGCCGGCCGCCGGTTCGGGGTGCGGGCCCCAGTACTCCACGAGAGCGGTCTCGCCGTCATGGACCGCCGCCGCAAAGACGATGGTCGCATTCGCTGCGCTCTCCGACTCAGCCGCGCCGCGCAGTGCGTAGCAAGCGTCGCCGGCAACAAACCGGTCTGACCACTCCGCCGTGCACGCCAGGAACCGGGGCGGGAGGAGGCCCACCGGGTGCTCCACCGCGATGATGCGGCCCGCGCCGAGCCCGCCTGGCAGCGCGTAAGCCTGCGTGCCGGCCGACAGCGCCAGCTCTGCCCGCAGCCGGCGGGGGAAGTGCGCCGAGTAGAGCCGCACTGCCCCCTGCACCCACCGGTCGAGCGTTGCGTCGGGCCACGCCGTCGCGTCGGAGAGCGTCAACCTGAGCAGCGCCCTCAATTCTCCAAGCGTCATAGCCACCTCCTAGGCCGCCACGAATTGCACGAATTTGACGAATGTGCACGAAGCTAGAAGTCGGTAGTTCGTAGAATTCGTGTTCATTCGTGCAATTCGTGGCACAATCGTCTTACCCTTCCAGGAAGGTCATCACGACCGAGCAGTTCTGTGCGGCCGTGCCGCTCGTGCCGTCAAAGTCCACCGTGACAAGCAGGACCGTGCCGGCCGGGATGTGCGGGTACTCGCCATCCACGAAGTCCGCCCGCCCATACTCGGCCGCGGTCTGGTCGCCCACGTCCTTCAGCGCCAGGTAGTCGTCGTCGCCGTTCGTCCCCGTGTTGCCGATCTTCACCTGCGCGTTCGTGTCGACCGACGAGGCCAGCGACACGTGCGTCAGCGTCAGCGCGCACGGCGTCTTCCACCGGAACGTGCCGTTCGCCGCCATCGTCCCGTGAAAGTGCACCGGGACCACCACCCTCATCCCATCCATGCTTCCTCCTGATATTTGCGTTTGGCACAGGCACGATGCTCACAAGAAGAACCGAAGGACCAAAGGTTCACAAAGGTTAACTAGGAGCAGCCTTCGTGGCGCTTGGGTTCTTTGGTTCTTCCTGTGACGCCACCTCTCACCCGCCGACGTTGGCCTTGTACATTCCGCGGTAGTCCTGGGGGCCGACGGCGAAGAACCAGCGCACCTTCACCGGCATCACGTCGTTCGAGAACATCAGCCCCGACGACGGCGACGCGACCGAGAAGATTTCGGGTGTCTCGCCATACCGGAAGCCCATCCCGATGGTCGGGTAGAGACGCGGGTCGGCAACCGCGGCCCAGTTGTTCGTGTCGGTCCACAGGTCGACGACGATGATGTGCCGCCGGGCCGCTTCGAGCCGGGCGTCGAACGTGCTGCCGCCGGTCGAATACGGGTTAATGTCGTTGTTGGCCGAGCCCAGCACACCTTCGCTGGCGAAGATCGTCAGCGCGGTGGCTTCGAGATCGGGCGGCACCAGCAGGTACTTGGGCGACGTCAGGCCGCCCAGCCGCTCGCCCGACCCCAGCTCCGCCTGCTTGCGCATGGCCAGCTTCGCCGCGCCCCAACTAGCCGATGACAGCGCGGTCGTGCCCAGGTTGCCGTGCCCGCTCGCGTCGAAAAGCGCAACCCCGTCCGACAGGGTCGGACCCACGCCCGACGCCGCAGTGAAGATGCTCGACACGGCCTTGTTCAGGGTGAGCCAGGCGCTCTGCGCCAGCGCGGGGCCGACGCTGCGGATGCGGCCCGTGTCGTCCTTGTCCATCGCCTCCAGCGTCAGCCCGAGGTAGCCGCCGCGCTTCTGCCAGCTCGCGGTCTGCGCGGCGTCGGTCCAGTCGAGCTCGGTGTAGGCCGCGCCTTCGGCCACGGCCGGCAGCTCTCCGACGCCGCCGAGCGTCGTCCACTTCACCGTTTGCAGCGTCGCGAATGACTCGCGGCGCACCACCGGCTCCCACCAGCGCGGGTACTGCTGAAACTCGTTGACCACGACCTTGTTCAGCACGTTGGCGACGATGTTCGCCATCGTGGTCGAGTTCACGTTCGCCAGGTAGACGCGATCCTCGTGGAAGCGGCCCGTCATCTCCAGGTCGCCCGACAGCAGGTGGTAGAACTCGCGCAGCCCGCTCAGCGGCCGCACCCCGCCCCGGGTCGGCCGCCCCTCGGCCAGCGCAGTGAACGCCTCCGTCACCTGGTCCAGCCCGTTCTGCATGCCGCTCAGGCGGATGCCCTGCACAGTGCGGGCCGCCTCGTCGCCCGCCCACGCGGCCTTGACCCGGCTGATGCCGGCGTCGAGCTGGTCGACGGTCCAGTCAGCCGCCAGCCCTGCCCGGACCACGGTTCGCCACCGGGCAGGCAGGCCCGACACGGCCAGGCGTGCCTCCAGCACCGACTCCCGGGCCGCGCCCATCAACTGCGACAACTCGACGCCGGCCCCGGTGTCACCCCGCTCTACCGCGTCAACCTGCCCGCTGGCCGCCGCGTCCCGTCCCGTAGTTTCCTCGCCCATCGAATCCCCTCCTGTGAACCGGTCGATTGGCTCGACCGCGTCGAGCGCCTCAACCCCATTGAGCACGTGCAGGAACTCGCCGCCTGCCGCGGGCCGGTACACCGCATCCACCTGGTCGACCCGCACGATTTCACGCACTTCCCGCATGCCCGCCCCATCGGGCGGGCCCACCCGCACCCACGGCACCGCGCTGAGCCCAATGGCCGGCACCGGCCGGCCCTCGGCCCTGGCCTGCAGCCACCCGTCCACCAGCCGCCGGAACCCGTTGGCCACATCTGTGTCCGCCAGCCGGTAGTCCGCGACGACCGCGCCTGCCGTGGTTCCGCCCGGAAGCGGCGGAACCGAATCGTCCCAGTGGGCCTTCTCCGTCATCCCCAGCAACCTCTCGAGCATCGGGTGCCCGTGCTGCCCGGGCTGGGGGGCCGGCGGATTCAGGAACGACGCCAGCCCGTCAAACTTGTGCGCGTCCTGCCTGAGCACCGCGGCCGGGCACCGCAGCCCCTTGCCGATCCATTCGCCCGGCCGGATCAGCACGGCCCGGTAGACCCGTCCGGCCCGGGGCTCCAGCTCTGCATCGCAGCACACCCGCTCGATCTCATCCTCCAATTTCGCACCTCCTGCGCCGCGCCTGTTTGCCTGTTCGACAATCACCCCGCTGCGCCATACAAGGCGAGATGAAATAGGACACTGATTGAACTGATCCGACTGATTGCCACGATCTCTTTCCCGCAGGACAGTGCAGACCAGTTCAAGCGGTTGTATCAGTGTCCTATTTCAGATCAGTAGTACCCGATCGTCACGGCGACGTCGCCGCTCTGCGACCCGACGTTGATCCCGCCGCCGATCACGAACCTGCCGTGCCAGCACACCGTCTGCCCCGCGACGACCGAGACCGTGAGGTACGTCCTGCTGTCCTCCGCATCGGCGATCGAAATCACTGCGGACGCAGCGCCGGTCAGCTCGGTCACGATCAGGTCGGTGAGCACGCACGGGCCCGTAATGACGTCCTGGTCCTCGCCCATCGACAAGGTGACCATCACCGGTAGACTTGCAGCCATCTGGTTTCCTCCTTTCTCCAAGTTCTATGCCATCCCGCGTTAGCGGCCCCGTTCCGACTCTCCCAGGATCTCCGCCAACTCCTCCTCGTCCGGCGTCTCGCCGGCAAACTTGAGCACCGTCCGCACCACGAGCCGCCGCCAGCGGCGTCCGCCGACACCCTGCCCGCTGACCGAGGCCAGTGCTGCGGCCACCTGGGCCGCCGAGCTTCCCAGCTCCGCATTGTCGGCCGGCGAGATGTCGGGGACGCCCGTGCGGATGTCCGCGAGCGTGGCCGGCTCGCCCGCCACTTTCCCCAGCCGCACCGCCCGGTTGTACGCGGCCAGCCCAGTGGTCGCCAGCGCCCAGGCGAAGTACTGCTGGCGGGCCCGCATGAAGCGCGAGCGCTGCTCGCCCATGGCTTTGGCGGTCGCCAGGTTCGCTTCTTCGCCTTCCCCCATGTCGACCAGCCCGACGCCGGGTCCACCGGCGACGATCATCCAGCGGATGGCCCGCCCGTCCGCCTGCGCGTCGTTCGCATGCAGGGCCGGCGCCACCGCCTGCCATTCCTCACTGTCCTTGTCGAGCACCAGCACCGAGCCTGGTTCCGGCGCCCGCGCCCACTGCAGCTTCTTCTCCTCTACCCGGGCGCCCGGCACCTTGACGACCCACAGGAAGGCCCGCACTGCCGCATTGAGCATGGTCCGGTCCTCGAGCCACCTCGAGTACCGTTTCAGCCACACCAGCACCGGCGCCAGGTCCGACTCGCCGCGCACGCACCCCACGGGGCGGTTGACCGCGAAGTGCAGGCACACGGGTGCGGGCGCATCGACCCCCAGAGCCGCAGAAGCGTCAGCTTCTGCCAAGCCGGAGCCGAAGGCTCCGGCCGCCGCCCACACCCGCCCGTCCGGATAGTCCGGGTCGTCAAGGCCGACCATCTCGTGATAGGCGATCTCCGTCTCGTAGTCTCCCGGAGCCGTGATCACCCGGTCGATGTTCGAGGCCGGCAGCGCCCGGACGTACGACATGCCGTCGGCCGGGTTCATGTGCAACGTGATGAAGAGCTCGCCCGACCGGCTGAGTTCCTCGCACAGGCTGTATTGGCGCAGCGCCATCTGATTCTGCTCGTGCGCCCAGAAGGCCCGGAGAAAGGCCGCCAGGTCGGTACGGTCCGACGTCAGCGTGATCCCGTCACCGCAGACGAACGACGATACCAGCGACACCAGCCGCCGGGCCAGCGCATTTCGCCGCCACGCCTCGCGGGCATCGGTGAACTCCTGTGACAGCACTTCCCACGGCTTGTCCAGGCCGGTGCCCGACGACTGCACCAGCCCGTCGTTCTTCTGTCCCGGCGCAACCGGGTCGACGCGCGCCAACGCCAACACGGCTGTCGACGCACGGAGCAAGAGCTTCTGCACCCAAGTCATTTGATTCGCTCCCTCGATAGAAATCGCACGCAGATGATGCAGAGCCGCTGCGATGGGCGCTGATGAGCCAGACTGGGGTGATGCATTCTGGCAATCCCTCGCACCGGCGTTGATCTGCGTCCTGTTCACCACCCACCCGTTTCCCCTGAATCGATCTCCCAGGCCGGCGGGATCACGGCGCTCTCGCCGCTGCCCGTCCGGCAGTATTTCGCCGCCGCGGCCGCCAGGCACCAGGCGATGCAGCGGTCGTCGTGATCCCCGGGCGGTGCGGCGAGTGCCGCGCCGGTGAATGCGCTCAGCTGGCGCAGCGTCTCAGCGTCACGGACCCTGGGCGCACGCCCGCCGCCGCTGCTCGAGGCTGCCGTCCCGCAGCAGGTCGGCCGCTGCATCGACCGCCAGCGCCTTGTTCTTCGCGGTCGTCAACCAGCCCGGCTGGCCGTCGAGCCCGCGCAGCACCGCGGCGCGGCTGCCAATCCCGTCGACGCCCTCGCCAACGCTGTTGGCGCTCTCGCGCAGGGCTAGGAGCACCGCATGGCCGTGGTTGTTTCGCTCGACGAGAACGCCCGCCTGAGCCCCGCCGGCCGCGATCCACCGCCCTAGCGCCGCCAGCCCACCCGCGAATGTCGCAGGCTCGAAGCGCCCGGCCCAGACTGCAACCTGATCCCCGGTCACCGCATCGAGCACGCACGCGGCGCTCTCGTCCGACTGCGGGTTGCCCCCGGCCGGGTCCGCCCCGATCACGTACCACCGGCCGGGCCGAGGGCTCTCCCAGACCGTCAGACCGTTCAATGCCGGAAGGCCGGTTTCAACACAAAGGCACGAAGACACGATGTTGTCGGCACCATCTCCTGGTGACTTTGTGACTTTGTGTTGAGATCTGTTGGTCATCGGAGCAGTCCCGGTATCATCTGCCCCCGTGCACCACTCGGCGGCGAAGCGGGCATCGCTCGACCGGGCGGCCAGCGCCTCGACATCCGTCGCCGGATACTCCGCATAGAGCGAGTCAAGCGACCCAGAGCGGGCCCAGATGTCGCGTTTCACCGCTTCGTACCACTCGACCGTGCGGTCGGGCCGGGCCGACCAGGGCAGAAACACCGGAGCGTAGCCGTTCTCGCTCACTCCGGAGGTGCTCATCCCGGAGGTGCTCACCCCCGAGGTGCCCGCGCCCTTCGCGGCCTGGTAGATGCGCTTGAACGTGCTGCCCGGCGCGCCCTTGTCCACCGTCGACAGCAGCACCATCTGCCCGCCCCCGTCGATGGTTGGCTTCACGGCATCGAGCAGGCTTTGCAGGTCCCGGTTGCCCGCCGAGCGCGCAACGTAGTCTGCTTCGTCCACGAGGGCGAATGTGCCCGTGTAGGACCGCCCGCCCGTGGTAGGGAAGGCCAGGGCCGCACTGCCGTTGGAGAGGCGGAACTCATGCAGGTTGTTCACCAGCACCTCCCGGGCCTGCATGGGCTCCGGCAGCCGGGCGTACATCCCGACGAGGCGGAACGACAACAGGTGTGTGGCTTCGGCGTCGCGCTTGGAGAACAAGCAGCGCCGTCGCCGCGGGACGGAAGAGCATCAGCCACAGCGCATAGGCCGTTGTCAGCCAGCTCATACCCAACTGACGGGCCTTGAGCATCACGACCAGTCGCTCGCTCTGCAGCACCTCCGCGACCTCGACCTGGCACGGCCACAGGTGGAATGGCCGCCATGACCGGCTCGAGGCGTCGTACACTTGCACCCAGCGGTCGCACCAGTACGGGAAGCTCTTGGCACATTTCAGCCGCTCTTCTCGGATCTGGGCGTCTCGGCTCCCTCGTCGCTGCATGGCTCATCCTCTTGGGCGAACCGGCGTAGCTGCTCGAGCATGTCGTCGGCCGAAGGACCGGCCTTGTCTCGCTTTCGCTCTGCCCGGGGCGCCTGGCGGGCGGGCAGCCCCTCCGTGTAGTCGGCAATGAAGCGGGCCGCGCCGCGATCGCCGTCGAGCGCCATCGTCCACAAGACCCGCAGCAATCGCTCGAGCCGCGTGTAGGTCGCAGTCTCCGTGCGGCCTTCCCCCGAACCGTCCTGCGCCCCCGCCTCGACGTCGGTGAACTCCACCCGCTCGCGGCCGATGGCCCTGCCCAGCGCAGCAATTGTGCTGCCGCGGCGCGGCCGTCCGTCCGGGTTACCACTCTGCCCCACCTTCCATCGTGCCACTGCCGTATACCTCCTGTAGCTCTGCCAGCGTGACAATCCCGTGCGCCACGCACCAGCCCACCAGCCCCGCCTGCGACCGGGCGCCGGTCTCCTCGTACAGCCAGCACAGATGCCGCCGCACCGCCTGCTGCCCGATGCCCAACCGCCGCGCCAGGTCTTCCACCGTCTCCCCCAGGCTGATGCCGCGGGCGATCTCGCGGCGGCGCTGGCCGGATGCGTGCATTACCCGTGCCTCGTCCGGCGCGGTCCGGCCGCAAACCGGCTGCCGCTTCGTTCCGAGGGCGTGCTGCTGTGAACAGGGTCGATCTTGAGTCATGGTTGCCGCTCCGGCCGCACTGGCCGCCAAACAAAAGGGGTCGCCGCCGCGACCAACGCCTCAAAAGGGCGCTGCTCGCCTGCGACGACCCCGGGACTCTTTCACCGCCGGCAGGTCAACTGCTTGATTCGGTTATCTTCTCGTCGACGCTCCAGATAACACGAGCGACGCGACCTTTCTCGACGACGACGGTGACGCTGCCCCAGCCGCCCGCCTGCACGATCTTCTCGACCAGCCAGCGGATGTGTTGGGCCAGGCGCTCAGACATGGAGCACCTCCGGTTTTCGGGAGTAGGGTTTCGGGGCCGCCTTTGTTTGATCTAGAACATATATACTACTGGATCAGGGGAAAGTCAAGACATATTTGTAGCATCAGAGGCACCAATTTGGGGACTTCGACTCAGTTGCTCCGCGGCCGCGGTCATGCTATGATTCAACCTGCTACAGTCTGCAGATCGATATCACGCCGGTCGCGCTCGCGCTGCTCGGCCACCCCGCACGTCGCGTGCCGTGCATGCGACTGACTAGGAGCACGATTTGGGAACAGCGACAAAAGCCGCGCCGAAAGGGGCGGTCAGAAGCATCCAGTTCAGCCAGCAGCATGGCTTCCGCAAGACGCTCAACGACCGCGTCGATGCGTACCTGCGCGACAATAACATTCCCGCCCGAGGCTTGCCCAGGATGTACGTCAAGACGGCCATCGTCCTGACCTGGTGGCTCGGCGTGTATTTGCTCTTGCTTCTCGGGGGCTTCCCGCCGTTGGTGAACGTGGTGCTCTGCCTGGTGTGGGCGCTCGCCTTCGCTTCGGTCGGGTTCAACGTCATGCACGACGCCAACCATCGCGCCTACTCCGACAGCCCGCGCGTCAACCGCATCATGGCGCTCAGCGCGGAGATGTTGGGCATCAGCGGTTTCCGGTGGCGCACCAAGCACAACGTCTGGCATCACACTTACACGAACGTCGCCGGCTACGACGACGATGTGCAGGCATACGGACTGATGCGGCTGACCCCCCGCGAGCCGTGGAAGCCGCTGCACCGCGCACAGGCCTGGTACTTCCCGGTGATCTACAGCTTCATCGCGTTCGACTTCATCCTGCGGGACTTCATGATGGTGTTCTTCGGCAAGTCGGACCCGGACCATGTGTATCCGAAGCTGAGCACGTCTGATAAGGTCACGTTCTGGCTTGGCAAGCTATTCTTTGTGACAGTCATGTTCGTGCTGCCGTCGCTGGTCTTTCCGTGGTGGCAGGTGCTGGTCGGCTTCTTCCTGGTGTTCCTGACGGTCGGGCTGGTGCTTGCGGTGGTCTTCCAGCTTGCGCACATCAACGGCGATCTCGAGTTCCCCGTGCCGGTCGGCAAGCCGCCCCACATTGAAGATGAGTGGGCGATGCACCAGGTGCGGACGACGACGGACTTCGCGCCCAACAACAAAGTGCTGAGCTGGTACGTCGGTGGGCTCAACTTCCAGGTCGAACACCACCTGCTGCCGCACATCTGTCACTTGAACTATCCGCGCCTCAGGCCCATCGTCCAGGCGACGTGCGAAGAGTACGGGCTGCAATACCACTGCTATCCGACGTGGCGAGAGGCGCTGGCCCAACATTGGCGTGAGCTGCGGGCGCTCGGGCGGCCGGGCCCCAGAAGCCACCCCGGCCCCGAAGGCCGCTCTGCGCTGATCTGTCGACGGGAGCCCTGAATCTGAAATAGGACGCTGATGCGACTGATTGAACTGATCTGCACTGTCTTTTTGAAAGAGATCAGGCGAATCAGTCTCATCAGTTCAATCAGTGTCCAATTTTAGAGCGGGACACTGATCCGACTGATTGAACTGTTCTGCACTGTCTTTTCGAAAGAGATCAGGTGAATCAGTCTCATCAGTTCAATCAGTGTCCAATTCTATCCCTCGCCCGGCTTGGCCGGCGCCGATAGCAGCCCCGCCAGGTCCTCTTGCGCCAGCGACTCGAACGGGTTGCGCCCTGCTTGCAGTTCCTCGATCCACTGTCCGCGGACCTGGCGCGCGTCCTTGGCCAGCGTGTCGTCGAGCCGCAGCGCCAGGGCCACGTCGCGGGCCGCACCCGCGGTATTTCCGCCGGCGGCCCGGCTAATGGCCCGCCCGTACAGGTTCGGCACCTCGACAGGTGCTTCCACCGCGGCCGCGTTGCAGGCATCCGCCACCTGAGCGACGGCGCCGGCGAGCACGCCGGCCCGGCAGAGCGCGAACATGACCGCCGGGGGGACCGTGACCTCCGGGTAAGTCCGGCGCGCCTCGTCCAGTGCGGCCAGCCCGCCCGGCACGTCCGTCGCGGCCAGCTTCCCGGCATGCGCCACCAACCCGCCCGCGATCAGCTCCTGCGTCCTGCGCTCGGGATTGCTGCCCAGGACACGCCCGTCCGATGCGCCGGCCTGAGCAAGTTCCGCACGGCCCTTTTCGATGTCTCCGTTTTGCAGGGCAAACGATGCGGCAGTCAGGTGCTCGTGGGCGGCCAGCCGCTTCAGCTCGGCTTCCGGCCCGTCGGGCATGCTCTCGGGATCCCTCGCGTACGCATCCCTCAGCAGGGCCAGCGCCTCTTCCCGCTGCGCCGGCTGGACGGACATGGGGCCTGCCATCGACTGGAGATCGCTCGCCACGAGCAGCGCGACGTCTGCTTCGGGTGTCTGGCTGGCGCCCGAATCCCGCAGCAGTTCCACGGCAGCGTCGTCCTCGACCGACATGACCAGCAGCGACGCCCGGTTGAGCATCGAATCCACGAAGTTCGGGTTGACTTCCACGTCCGGGCATGTCTCGTGGTAAGGTTGCCCGGCGAAGAAGCGGCTCCACTCCAACTCGTCGAGATTGCGGCCCGCGGCACGACAGGCAGCCGCGGCAAGTTGCGCCGTCTGCAGCGGCCACACGTGAACACCCGCCGTATCCGTCGTCGCAAACGAGCGCTCGTCCGGGGTGAAGACCGGCGCAGCCCAATTCGTGTGCTTAGGAAGCGCAACCCAGGCGGTCGCCGGGTCTTCGGCCGACAGGTCCCACAACCGCATCGCCTGGCCACCGATCGTCGCGTCGTCCAGCGCGCCCGTCGTTGCGAGCCACCGCCCATCGGGGCTGAACGCGATCTGCCTGATCCAGGGATTCAGATTCCCAATGACCCGTGTGATCGTCATCGGCCCGGTTTCTGTGACCCCCCAGAAGCGGATCACCCGGTCCTCACGCTCGGGGAACCGGGTCGCGAGCGTCTTGCTGTCGGGGCTGAACGCAACGGCGGCGACCGGCCGGGGCTCTTCCAGCCGGGGCACACGCAGGAGGCGCCCGTCCTCGGCCCTCAGGGTCTTCGCACTCAAGTCCCACACCCCCGCCGTGCTATCAGACAGCCCGATTGCCAGCCAGCGGTCGTTGGGGCTTATTGCCAGCACCGGCGCGTCGACGTTCATGATCTCGCCGTCATGCTCGGGACCGGGCAATACCGCGTGCGAACCCGCAACGTCCGCCGCGGCCAGGTCCCACGCGTGCACCCGGTCCGCCGCTTTTGATACGGCGCCAGAGCTATCCACGGCCAGCAGCCAACGTCCGTCCTGCGTGAACTGCAGGAAGCGAAGGTCCTCGACCCCGAGCGGCACGCTCGTAGCTGCGGCGCCGTCCTCGCTCACCCGCCAGAGACGCGTGTCCTCCTGCACCAGGTCATAATCTTGCGCTTTCAGGTGGTCTGACGCGACGCCCGTCACGAGCCACCGGCCGTCCGCACTCAGCGCTCGCACCTCCGCGTTCCCCAAACCTGGCAACTCGACCGTCCGGGAGATAGGCGAGCCGGTTGAGAGGTTCCACAGCGCCACCGCACCCCCTCCCGCGCGCGACGCGATCCTCGCGTAGTCGGGGCTGGCGGCGGTCACGCTGACGGGGGTGCTGCTGCCCGGCTGCAGCACCCCCGCGCCCCAGGGGCCGTCCTTGCTCAGGTCCCACACTCGTCCGCCCAGCGGGTTTTGGTAAGGCAGCGAAATCAGCCAGCGGCCATCAGGCGAGATGCCGGTGCGGCTCACCAGGTCGCCCGGTACAGGGAACGTGCGGCTTCCGCCGAAGGGCTGGGGCTCGTCCAGGTCCCAGAGCCGGCCCTGCCGGTAGACCGTGTTATTGTCTCCGCGATGGATCGCAAAGAACCAGCGGCCGTCGGCGCTCACCGCCGTCGATGCGAGCTCCGCGCTCGGGTCGTCCAGCCACTCGACGGAAGGCGCGTCTCCGTTCGGGGGCAGCCGGAGGACCGCGTAGTCCCAGCGCTGCTGCCCCTGCGTCCGCAACAGGATGGCCTGCCCCGAAGCGTTGATCGACAGGGCTTGTGCGCCGGGCAGTTCCAGCTCGAGCACGGCGGCCGAGTTTGCGGAGGATTCGCCGGGGTTGGGCACGCTCAGGTCCCACAGGCTCCAGCGCGCCGCCTGGGGGTCGGCCGGTGGTTCCTGCAGGGTGACCAGCCAGCGGCCGTCTGCGCTGAAGAGGCTCTGGATGACCGGCTGGCCGCTTTCGCCCAGCGACACGCCGCTGGCCATGGGATCGTTCGCCCGCAGGTCCCACAGCCGGCCCGCGCCGTCTTTGGAATTCGTGACCAGCCAGCGGCCGTCGGGGCTGACGGGCCCGCTCAAGCCTGACGCCTGCTCCACCTGCCCGTCGCTCCCATCCAGCGCGACCGGCAATTTGGGCTGCCCGCGTTCGCCGCTCCGCAGCGACGCGAGGTCCCACAGCTGCACCGGTCCCGACTTAGCCGTTGCTGCCGTCACCAGCCAGCGGTTATCGCCGCCGACGTCGAGCAGCGTGCCCGTGAATGGAAGGGTTGCCGAGACCGCTTTGCCCGCCTCAACCCGCCAGAGATAGCGCTCGCCACCCTCGCCCGTAGTCGTGATCCAATCTGCTCCCAAAAAGACGGGGTCCGCCACCGCAAAGTGTGGGCTCAGCTCGAGCGAACTGCTGAATGGGTGTGTCGTGCGCATGTCCCACAGTCGCGTCACCTGCCGGTTATCGATGCTCGCCAGCCAGCGGCCATCGCGGCTGAATCCCAGGTTGCGGCCGGTTGGGCGGGCGGGCGCGGCGGCCGGGTCGGGCTGTGACAGGTCGAACACCCTACCGCTCGTGGCGAACCAGCGCTCGTCCGGGCTCACGGCCCCAAGCCCCACCATTGCGCTCTCCTCGTCTGCAGGCGCATCGGCATCTGTTCGGGGCTCAAAAGTGATCTTGCTGCCGGTGAGATCGGGCTGGCGGAGGTCCCAGACGGAGAAAACGCCGCTCCCAAAGTTCTCGGTCACGAGCCAGCGCCCGGTCCGGCTGACCCGATCCACCTGCGCAAACTGGTTCCTGAGCAGCGAGTCCCGGCCATCGGAGATGGCCACCCCCCGCCCTCCCAGGCGCTCGACGGCCGACAACGCGGCTGCGACGGCCGCGGCAGGGGCGGGTTCACCCTCGCGCTCGGTCACGTTTAGCGCCTCGACGGCCAGCAGCGCACCGGACGGCGCATCGGTCTCGAAAACCGCCTTGGACTGGGCAGCCAGGCTGCCCGCCAGCGTCTGCCGCACTTCCCGCGCCTTGAGCGTCAGGTTGGTGTTTGCGGCGTCCAGGTTCTTGTTGCTGGCGGCCAGGTTCGTCCGCTCCGTCTCGAGGTTCTTGTTGGTGTCGTCCAGCTGCTTGTTGGTGGACGCCAGGCTGGCCTTCTGCTGTTCCAGGTCTTTGTTCGTCACGTCAAGCCGCTGGTTCGCGGTCACCAGCCCGTTGTTCGCGTTGCTGGCTTCAATCGCCTTGCCGCCCGCGAAGATCGCGAGGCCGGCCAGGACCACGAACACGACCGCTGCGGTGAGGATGCCGCGGCGCAGGGTTCGGCTTCTCTGCAGCACGCTCGCCTCGACAAAGGCAGTCTCGCGCTTGTTGAGCCAGGTGTCGGTCTTCGCCGGTGTCGCATTGGATCGGAAGGCCTGGCCCAGCGACCGGCCGAGGCCGCGGGCGCCGCGCTGGCGCTTATGTGCCGGCCACAGGATCAGCTCCACCTGGGGCAGCCGAGGGTCGTTGTCCCACAGCAGGCCCTTGCGTTCTTCGCCCTGCGCCGTTGCCCAGTCGGCCGCCTGCTGCGCCAGCCTGCGCTGCTGCTGCAAGGGCAGCTCGCTCTCCGCGGCCTGTTTCCACTGGAGCAGCTTGTCCCAGGCCACCACGAGCGCGTCGTGTGCAGGCTCATAGTAGCGCTCGCCGCGCGTCCCGTCAGGATTCTCGACCGTGCCGCTGACCAGCAGGCGCGCCTGGACGAGCTGAGCCAGCACCGCCTGGACCCGGGCATTCTCCTCGTCCGCGGGATACACCAGCTCGCTCTCGGCCACCCGCCGCCGCGTCAGCTCGCTCCCTTCCACGGCAACCATGCGCAGCATGAGGCGCTCCATGGTTCGCTGGCCGCGCGGGTCCTTCTCGAGCGACCTGTATTCCTCGGTCGCCCGGTTGCGTAGGGAACCGACGACGCCGCCCAACGCCTGGTAGTCCTCGGCCGTCAGCGACCGGTCATCCCCCCGGCGTTCGACGTACTTGACATACAACTCGCTGAGGGTGAAGGAGAGCAGGGGCAGCGCGCCCGGCGTCTGGATGACCTCCTTGATCAGGTCATCCACCATCTCGGACGGCTTGAAGTAGAGCACCGCGACCGAGGCCGGTCCCTCGATGGCCTGGCGCAGGTCTTCGATGTCCATGGGGGGCACGACATAACGCGCCGTACCCAGGGCCGGGTCGTGGAACAGGGGCGCTTCGGCAAACTGCGGCTCGAAGTCGGTGCGCAGCGAAATGACCACCCGCAGAACGTCGCCGTGCTGGCGCACGGCCTCGGCCAGCAGCGCGAGGAAGCGGTCGCGGGCCCGGCTGGGCTGCACGGTGCCGGCCCGACCGCCCGGGGCGGCGCCCGCGCGGTCGCCGCTGTCGCGAGAGGGTGACCAATTCCTCAAACTGGTCGATTGTCAGCACCAGGCGCTTGCCGGCGTTCTCGGCCCGGCCCTTCCAATCGCCCACGAGCCCCGCCAGGGCATCGGGTGAGAAACCGCCCGCCGCGTCCACGTCGAACGAGGGCGCAGCAGCCCCGTCTCCCGCGGCTCCCCCGTCTGCCAGCCTGGTCCGCACCAACGTTTCCAGTGTGCTCACCGGACGGTCGGTGGGGCGCATGTGGGGCAGCACGACATAATCCGCGTCCTCTCGCAGCTTGGGCAGCAGGCCGGCTTTCACCAGCGACGATTTCCCGGTGCCCGACGCGCCCACGACCGCGACGAACGGGTGCGCGGCCACGAGTGCGGTGAGTTCGGCGATCTCCTCTTCACGGCCAAAGAAGAGCTTGCGGTCCGCTTCGCTGTAGGATTCCAGCCCGCGGTATGGGTTGTTCTCCAGGTTGAGCGGCGGCGCGGGCTTCAGTTTGGCCGGGTCCGCGCCCGGCAGGAGGAAGATGAATTCGCCTTTGCGGTGCTTGTCGTTCAGCGGCCAGATTTGCGGCGTCTGCTCTGCGTTCGCCTGTTGCGATGCGGCCACTTCGACGGTGTCACGCAGGTACATCGCGAGCTCGCTTGCGGTCACCACGCCGTCGCCGCGTTGCCCCGCGGCTGCGAGATCGGCTGCACCCTCCAGCGCGGCGATAAGCGTTGCGGCGAACGGCGAATGCCGGCCCTTGAGCTCGGCCCGGGTCCCCACGGAGTTCGCCACGCTGCCCGTCAGCACGTCCAGTGCCCGCTGGTCGTATGACGCGGACGTGATAACCTGCCAGGCCGGCGACTGGATGTAGCGTTCATAGCGCTCGCGGTAGAGCACTTTGGATGAGACCGGCCGGGCGTCGCGCGTCGCCGACCACCGGAACGCGCCCGCAAAGCAGCAGTCGAGGATGGCCAGCATGTGGCGGCAGGTCAGCGCGGAGAGCCATTTGTGGACGTCCGTCATCGGGAGGAAGGTGCTGCGGTCGTCGGGGCGTGCGTCCTGGGGCATCAGGTACCCTTGCGGCCCGTCGTCGCCGTCCAGTGCCACGCCGTGCCCGGCGAAGTAGACGAGCAGCCGGTCGTCTGGTCCGATGCGGGCGGGCAGATCGACGGTGAAGAGGCTGACCAGCCGGTCCTTAGTAACCGGCTCGCCCTCCGCCGTGCCGGTCAGGACGACGGCGTCGTCACAGTGGCCGTCGGCGCACAACCGGTCGGCGAGCTCCGCTGCGTCGCTGACCGCCGTCGTGAGACGCGGGATGCCGGAGCCGTAAGCGTCAATGCCAATGACGACCGCGAGCGAATGGGCAAAGCTTGGGAAGGCCATGCGATAAGTCCTGTGAGTTGGATGCGACGCCGTCGGCGCGAGAGGACAAACAACGCACAAGTTTACTTCAGGCTTGTCAATACCGACTGTTACGCGTCGTACCGTTGACCGCGTCCCCCGGGATCCCGCCGGTGCCGCTCTCTGACCGTGCCCTGCCTGCTAGACGGGCCAGATCATTTCCGAATCGACGCTCGCCCCGCTGCGGCGGAAAACGAGGGCCGATATGGGAAACGGATTGAACGAATCCGACCGATTGTGGTTAGGTTATTTGACGCGCTTGCCCCGCGCTGGTACCATGCTCGCCGTACCCATGCGACACCCTGCACCGGCCCGCTCCCCCAAACTCCTGACCCAGCCGTCCGTCTCAGAGGCTCGCGCGTGACCGCCCGCCAACGTTGGCTGCTTGTCGCGCTGCTGCTGGCGACCCTTGCGCTGCGGCTGTATCGCCTGGACGCGCAAGACGTCTGGTGGGACGAGGCGCGCAATATCGACGTTGCGTCCCGCGCCCTGGCCCACATTGCCACGGCCGGCGAGCTGGACATCCACCCGCCCGTCTATTTCTACCTGTTGCACGTCTGGCTGGGCCTCGCGGGGCAGACTGCGTTTGCCATTCGCTTCCTGTCCACCGCGTTCGGCGTTGCGTTGGTCGCGCTGATGTTCGCGCTCGGCAGGCGTGTCGGCGGCTTCTGGGTGGGGTTCTTTGCCGCGCTGGGTGCGGCCTTCCTGCCGTTCCTGCTCGGCGAGGCGCAAGAGGCCCGCATGTACACGATGGTGCTCGCCTGGCTGGCGGCCGCGGGCATCGCGCTCTTGGCCGCCACGGACCAACCCGCGCCGCGTTTCTCCATCCGCTGGCTCGCGTTCTCGGCGTTCTCCGCGGCCGCGCTCCTCACACACTACTCCGCCGTGTTCGCACTGGTCGCGCTCTGGGCGTGGGCCTTCCTGTGGGCGTTCGGCAGCCGCGCGCTGCCGGGCCGATCGCGGCGGCGCCGGCTCGTGGCCGTGCTGATCGCCGGGGTGTTGACCGCGCTCTTCTGCCTGCCGGGCGTTCCCGTCGCGCTCCGCCAGATTCCCGGTTACCGCAACACGAACCTGGTCGTCCCGTCGATCGCGTCCTACCTGGCCGACCTGGCCCGCGTCTACACCCTCGGCGAGTTCTTCACCGGCCCCGCGGCCCGGGTGCCGCTCATCGCCTTGGCCGCCCTGATCGCAGGCGGCGCGCTGCTGGGCGTGGCTCTGAGCTTGCGGGGGCAGGGACGCCGGCGCCGCAACCTCGTCTCTTCCGTCGCACGCGCACGATACGCGGGGCCCGTCGCGCTGGTTTTGCTCTGGGCCATCCTGCCTCTGGTCGCCTACTACGCCGCCATCGCCGACCGGGGCACCTTCGCCACCCGTTATATCAGCGTCGCGCTGCCCGCCTGGCTGCTGCTCGCCGCGTTGGCCCTGCGTGGGTGGTCGCGTGTCCATCCTGCACTCGGAGTGGCCGCCGGCGTTGCCTTGGTCGTGATCCTTGCGCCGGGCCTGCGCACCGACCTGTTTGACGAAGCGCACTTCCGCGACAACACCCGCGGCATGATCGAGTGGCTGCGCAAGGAGACCGATCCTAACCGCGACATCATCCTCGTCGATCAGCGCTACCCGTTCGGCTTCTACTACGAACGGTGGAACAACCTGCACGTGGGGTCTCCGCCCGCCGAGCCGGCCGGCGAGACGCCCGCGCAGTACCTGTTTGTCGACCTAAACACGCTCGCAGGCCGGCTAACGGGTCTCGCCCGGGGACGGTCGCGCATCTACACCGTCCGCTGGTGGGAGTCGGACACCGACCCGCGGGGAGGGGTGCCGTTCCTGCTGAGCAAGTTCGGGACCCGCCTGGGCGAGGTCCAGTTTCGGGGCTACACGGTCGACTGGTACGCGGTGGCGCCCGACGCGGAGATCGAGCTGACCGACGGGCTGCACGGTCCAAGCGCGGACTTCGGCGGGCAAGTCCGGCTGGAAGGGGTCGATTTCGGCGGCCGGGCGTCCGGCGCGACGAGCACTGTGGCAGAGACGCGCGCCACGGCGGCCGCGTCCGATGGCCACGTGTGGACGGTGGCGGGCTGGTCGCGGCTGCCGGGCGCCGGCGGTCAGGCCAAGGCGGCGCTGCAGTTGGAGGGCGAGGACGGCGTGGTGGTCGCGCGGGACGACCGCTTGCTTCTCAACGACCGGCACGTGGCGCTGGGCGAGTGGAGCGAGGCCGAGCGGCCCGACACCGTGTTCACCCTGAAGCCTGCGCCGGCAACCCCGCCCGGCCGCTACACGCTCAAGCTCTCGGTCTACGATCCGCAAACCCTCCAGCCGCTGGCGGTTGTATCGGACGCGGCTGAAGGGGCCCACGTCGTCCTCGGGCAGGTTGAACTGACCCGGGCCGCCGCGCCCGCCGACCCAGCCGCCCTTCCGCTAGACCTGCGCAGCGGCGTCCGCTGGGGCGACGTGACCCTGCTTGGTCGCGGCCCGCTGCCCGCCGAGGTTCCGCCCGGGGGCGCGCTGCCGCTTGATCTGTACTGGCGCGGCGAGGCGGCGAATGCAGCCCCGCTGCAGTTCCGCCTCGAGCTCGCTCCGCTCACGGGCGCAGGTGCCCCGGTTGTGTTGGATGTTCCGGTGGGCGGTGCATATCCGAGCACGAAGTGGCAGGCCGGCGAAGTCGTCCGCCAGTCGCCCCAGCTGGTCTTGCCTCCGACGCTGGACGCGGGCGCCTATCGCCTCGTCGCGCGGCCGCTGTCTGGGGTGGCGGCTGTGCCCCCGCCCGAGGTCGAATTGGGCCAGGTCCAGGTTGTCGGCCGCAGCCATGACTTCACCGTGCCAGCCGCTTTGGACAACGTCTCGGACGCGGTGTTCGGCGCCCCCTCTGCCCCGCTCGGCCGGCTGCTCGGCTTCGACCGGCCGGTGCTTGCCGGCCGGTCGCTCGCGCTCGGCCTCTACTGGCAGGCCCTTGCCGCCGGTCCTACGCCGTATGCGGTCTCCGTCCAGGTGCTTAACGGCGACGGGGTCCTGGTCGCGCAGCGCGATCAGCAGCCCGGCGCGGGCGCCTTCCCCGCGAATACCTGGGTCGCCGGCGAGGTCCTCGCCGACCGCTACGAGGTCGAGATTCCTGACGGCCTGCCGGCGGGGCGCTACACGGTCATCGTCAAGATGTACGACCCCGCGACGGGCAAGATCGTCCCCGTCACGCCCGATGGTGCCAGCGGCGCCCAGGAGTTCCTGCCCCTGGCGCACGTGGACATCCCGTAGCGCCCCAGCGGCGCCCGGAAGGCCTCCGTCCCGTCCATCGCAGTCGCCGGCGCTCAGTGCGGCCGCGGGCCGCGCAGCGACGATGCCTGCACGGCGGCACAACCCTCGCCCTTCTGCTGCACGCCTCACCGGGGCTGCGCTGCCGGCCGAGCCGGCCCGGCCAGAAGTGGCACTCCGCCCGCAACTGCGCCGGCAATGACCACGCCACAAGCAACGTTCAACATGGTGACGATCCCGACCCGGTCGGCCAGGGCAGTGGAGGTGATCATGCCGGCTAGCATGGCGATCGCCGCGGCCGCGCCCAATGCGCCGAACACCCGCCCCCGGAATTCGTCGGGCACCTCGGATTGGATGAGAGCGTTGAAGCTGACGACCATCGCCGCGATCGGAATACCGACCAGCGCAAACAGCCCCAGCGCCAGGGGAATTGAGGAGGCGTTGAAGATGGCGAGGTCGATCAGGCCCCAGCCGAGCGCGCCGAGCACCACGAGCCGGCGCGCCTGCTGCGTCTTGCCGGCCGACGCCAGGATCATACCGCCAGCAATGCTGCCCAGCGCCTGCAGGGTCATCATCCAGCCGAACGTCAACGAAGTGCCTTCCAGCACGCTGCTGACCCACGGCACGACGAGCACGTCGAGCAGTCCCTCGCCGATGCTGGTGATCGTCCACAGAATGAACAACGCGGATACGACCTGGTTGGCGCGCATCAGGCGCAGTCCGGCCAGCAGCTCCCTCCAGACCTTCAGCCACGGCTCCGCGTCCCCTCTTGCCTTTGACTCGTGCACGGGCGCCCCATAGACGGGAATGGCGCCGGGCTCGGGTGTTGGCAGTGGAAGGGGTGTGGGCGCCCGCGTTGCGGCGGGGGAGAGGCGCATGAGCGCGATGAGCGCGGCCGACACGACGAAGGAGAGCACGTCGAAGACCACGACGCTCTGGAGCCCGAGCCGTGCCAGCATGAAGCCGCCTACGGCCGGTCCGGCCAGTCGCCCGATCTGCTCGCCGACGCTGTTCGCCGAGTTGGCGCGTACCAGTTCCTCTGTCGTGACGATGCGGGGCACCAGAGCGTTCTTGGCCGGGCCGAAGAACTGCGCCAGCGCTGCGTCACCGAGCGCGACCAGGTAAACGATCCACATGTCGCCGGCCGAGTGCACGGCCAGGAGCGGCAGCAGCACCGCCGCTCGGCCCAGGTCCGCGGCGATCATGGTGCGGCGGCGGTCCCACCGGTCGACGAACACTCCCGCCACGCTGCCCAGAACGATCCGCGGCAGCGTCGACACGATCATCATCGAGCCACTGAGAAGGACCGACCCGGTCAGCGCGTAGACGTAGAAGGCCAGCGACGCATAAAGGACCCAGTCGCCGGCCATCGAAATGACTTGGCCGGTCCAGAGCAGACCGAAGTTGCGTTGGCGAAGGATCGCGACCATCGTGCTGCCTCGGGGGGACGGCGAAAGGGGCCCGCCCTACGGGGCGGGCCGGCAAAACATACTGCACGGCAATTATACCGGCATTTTGTGGCGCGGAGAATCGCCGCTTAGGCGCGGGGCCGGCCGCGGCAGCACCGCCGGCGATTTGCACATCGCTTTCGTTGAGTGCTATACATGCCCCATGGTTCCCGCGCCGCTGGAGGAGAGTGACATGCCCGATTCGATTCGAGTACCCTACGCCGCCCTCGTCGAAACCATCGACCTTGCCCTCGCTGCGGAAGGCGTGCCTGCGCACGTCCGCCGCGTCGAGGCCGAGCTGATGGCCGACGCCGACCTCATGGAAGTGCCCTCGCACGGAATTCGCATGCTGCCCGCGGTCATTCGGGCGATCCGCGCCGGCAGCCTCAACCCCGACCCGCAGCCCCGCATCCTGCGCGACAACCCCGCGGCTTGCCTGCTCGACGGCGACCTCGGCCCCGGGCGCTACGTCTCAGCTTACGGAATGGACCTGGCGATGGAGCGGGCGCGACAGTTCGGCGTCGGCCTGTGTGTGGCCACCCGCGTCTCGCACTGGGGCCGCGGCCACGCCTACGCGTATCAGGCCGCACGGGAAGGCATGATCGGCATCTGCACCACCAACGCGATCCCCAACATGCTGGGTTGGGAATCGAAGCGGCCCGTGCTGGCGAACAACCCGCTAGCGCTTTCCGCGCCCCGCGGCCCCGGCCTCGATCCGATCGTGCTTGATATAGCGATGAGCCAGGCCGCGGTGGGGAAGATCGGTACGTATGCGCGCGAGGGCAAACCGGCGCCGGCGGGCTGGGGGCTGGATGCGCAGGGCCAGGCGACGAGCGACCCGGCCGCCATCCTCGCGTCGCGATTGATCCTGCCGATGGGCGAGCACAAGGGGGCCGGGCTGGGGCTGATGATGGAGATCCTGACGGGTGCGCTGGCTGGCGGCTTGCTCAGCCACGAGATTGCCGGCAGAGACGTCGCCTGGATCGACGCGGACACGAGCAAGTTCCTGCTCGCCATCGACGTGACGAAGTTCGTCCCGCTGGCGGTCTTTGCCGAGCGGGTGACGTCGCTCCTGGGGTTTGTCGAGGATGGGGTGGGCGAGGATTTCCTTTATCCCGGCGAGCGCGGCTGGCAGGCGCGCGATCGCAACCTCGTCGACGGCGTCCCCATCCACCCAGAGATCGTCGCCCAACTCGCCGAGGTGGGCGTCACGCTGCCTCGGCCGTCCTGACCTCCCGGCGGTAGTCCGCCAGGATCGCATCGATCACGCGTGTCGTTCGAGCGCCGCTCTCGCCGGTGCTCGGACAGCGGCCGCTGCCGTTCAGTTCATCCACAATCGTCTGGATCAGCGGCTGGTGAACGTGCGCCGGGTGATCCACCTCGATCGTGCGGGTCCGTCCCCCGGCGGTCAATGTGATCGGTGAGGGGTCGAAGCACGCGAAGCGCAATGTCCCCTGGCTGCCCACGAGCTCGATGACGTCCTCCTCCGCGTGCGCGGCCGAGTTCCACACGCCCACCCCGAGCACGCCCTGGCCGAACTCCAGCGCCGCCACCACCGAGTCCTCGGCCGCGTACATGCCGGTCTGGTTCATCGCGATGCCTTTGGCCGCCCGCACCGGGCCAAGGAAGAAGTCGAGCAGGTCGAGCATGTGGCTGCCCATGTCGAGCAAGTGTCCCCCGCCCGATACCGCGGGCAGGAAGCGCCACGTGCGGGTCGCGGGGTCGGCCTCCTTCGGCACGGGCGTCCGCTGCAGCAGGATGCGGGCAAAGCGGACCTCGCCGATCGCACCCCCGGCCAGCAGGTCGCGCACCGCGAGGAACTTGGGCAGGCCGCGGCGGTAGTAGCCGACCCAGAGGGGCACGCCTGCCGTTCGGCATGCTGCAATCATCTCGTCGCATTCGGCCGCGCTCAGCGCCATCGGCTTCTCGACGTAGACCGGTTTGCGCGCCGCCGCGGCTGCGAGCACGTACTCCTTGTGCGACGACGGCGGGGTCGCGACATAGATTGCATCGACTTCGGGGTCCGCGATCAGTTGGCCCGCATCGGAGTACCAGCGCGGCACCCCGTGGCGCCGGGCGTAGTCCTCCGCCAGCGCTGCGTCGCGCCGCATGACCGCGACGAGCTCCGACCCGCGCGCCTTCTGGAAGCCCGGCCCGCTCTTCACCTCGGTGACGTCGCCACAGCCGATAATGCCCCAACGAATCGTATGCATGATGCCCGCGTCCCTTTGTAGATGGATAGATGATCCCTTGGCGTGGCGACGATAGCATGAAGGTGTGGACGTGTCAACACGTCTGCCTTAGGCTGGAAACCTCAAAAGGCAACGGACCCCCGGGCCGCTGCCTCTTGACTGTTCTACCCCTCGCAGTGCCGGGGGCTGCCATGCTCGCTTCTCACGCACGGGCGGCTTAACACACGCATGGTTCCTGCCGACCCTGCCTCATCCCCCGTACAGTGACTTATGCGGGCGAACATGGACCTGCAGCGTTGCCTTTGGGGTTCCAAGGGGCGCAGCCCCTGGTCGGGGGCGCGGGGGCAAGATCGCCCCCGCCAAACCATCGTCAGGCATCAGCGGATGATTTTCCTGTGTTAGTGCCCTAAGTTCAACCACAGTGAATCTGTTGAACCATGACGCTCGACGCCCTTCGACTGCGGGCGCTCCTGTGGACCGCCCTCCGCTCAGGGTGCTTCAAGCGCAGGCCCTGAGCGGAGGCGCCAGCGCAACTGGCGTGCCGCAGTCGAAGGATGCGACCCGACAGAGTGAGCGTGCTTGTACCTAAACGCCCGCCGCCGAGAGACCTCGGAGCTGCGCGGCACACAAAAAGACTGCACGGAGCCATCCCCGGCGTCCGTGCAGTCCTCCAATCGCGGGTAGGCCGCCGCGCCTCAGCGCTGAACCACCACCGGCATCCCGATATAAGCCGTCTCCCAGAGCTTCTTGGCGTTGGCATCGTCCAGCATGATGCACCCGAACGTAATCTTCGTACCCACCAGCCCCGCCCACGTCTTGCGCCCGGTCTGCTTGTTGTACGGCAGGCCGTGGATGCCGTTCTCCGTGCTGCCCGCCCAGTAAATGCCGAGCCAATAAGGCATCCAGAAGTTCCAGGTCGAGCCGTATGCGTTGCGGATTTTCGACTGGACCTTGAACGTTCCCGCCATGGTCGGTGACCCGTACCGGCCCGTCGAGCAGCGCCAATTCCCGATCAGCACGCCCCCCTTGTAGAGCCAGCAGTGCTGGGCCGATATGTCGGCCACGAACTTCGTGCCCGAGACCTTCGGCGCTGCCGGCCCGGTCGCTGCCGCCGTGCCGCCCGACGATTTGCCCGGGACGCGTAGCACCATCCCCACGTAGATCCGATCGGGGTTGCTGATGCCGTTGGTCGAGGCAAGCGCGGAGGCGGACACCCCCAGCCGCTGCGCGATCGAGCCCAGCGTGTCGCCGCTGCGGACCACGTACTTCGCGCCGCCCGCGCTTGCCGTGCCGCCCGACGAACTGGCCGCGCTGCTGCCACCCGGGATGACCAGCCGCTGGCCGATCTTGATCAGGTTCGGATTCGAAATCCCGTTCGCCCGCGCCAACGCCGCCGCGCTGACCCCATGGGCCGACGCGATCGAGTTGAGCGTCTCGCCTGCCCGGACGACGTGGGTGCCGCCCGAATCTGCATAGGCGTTGGCAGCCAGCAGCAGCAGTGCGAGCAATGTGAGCACGAAGGTCAGCGTGATTCGTTTGCGCATGACGGAGTTCCTCCGGTCGCGATGTCAATTGGACAAGTATATAATGCATCAAAACGCGTGAGATTGCAAGACCCAATTATGGCGACTTTGCGATCTCGGAGACGCGTGTGCCATGATCCTCTACGAAGTGCCGCCTTTCACGGAATCCTAACTCAAGAAAATAGTATTGACAAATAGGCGGCCAGAGAGGTATAATTATCGTGCAAATGCTGTGCAACCGTCCCGCCAGCGACCGTGCCGACAAATGCCCACCTGCCCCACCGGTATAGGAGGCAACCATGTCTTTCGAGCGATTCCGCGCTTCCCTCTTGCGCTCAACCGTCGTGACACTCCTGGTTCTGACAGCACTCGCCACCGTGGCAGCGGCCGGTGTGCCTGCTTCTGATGGCAGCAACGCACCCGCTGCGAAGTCGAGCAACGGCTCTACGGCCCTGCCAACAGCGCAGGTCTACCCCGCAGCGTTGCCCGGCGCGCCAAACCCCTTCGTGACTGCCGACCACTCGCACAGCGATACCCCGGAGGCGTTTGCGCTCCCTGAAGGCGGCTTTAGCGTCACCGGCCCGCAGAAGATCGTGGTTCTCCGAGTGCGCTTCTCCGACTACTCGACCGCCACGCGCTACACGCAGGCCCAGGCGCAGAGCTTCTTCGACAACGACATCAACAAGATGTGGAGCAACATTTCGTACGGCAGCATCTCGATCGACGCCACCGTCACCGCGCTGCTGGATTTGCCCCACCCGCGTTCCAGCTACATCACCGATCACTCGGATGGCGATCTCTCCGAGGGCGGGCAGTTCATGGCGGTACTCAACGACGCAGTGGCCGCAGCACACACGGCCGGCGTCGACTTTACGGGCGTCAAGGATGTGATGGTGGTGATGGGCGAGACCGACGCGTCCCAGTATCACCGGGGTCAGGCGACGACCTGCATGCTGGCCGTCGGCCCGAGCAGCAGCCTCGCCTCGGTGGGCTGCGCCATCTTCTCGGAGAACCCGGCCGATCCGGACGCGCGCGTCTGGGGGCGCTGGATGCACGAAATGGGGCACGCTTTCCAGGCTGCCGGTGGGCCGGCCCATCCCTCCAACTACAACAACAGTTTCGAGCTGATGGATCGCCTTTACCCCGGGCACAGCGGCATGTTCTCCAAGCAAGCGGCTGGGGCGGGCGGCTTCCCGGGCTGGATCAGCCCCTCGGTCTACGATGAGGTTGGCACGGGCGTGGCCGGCACGAGCGACATCGTTTATGCTGAGGAGTATCAGCCTAGCGATCTGCCCGCGGGCGGCAAACGCGCCATCAAGTTCTACGCTTCTGCCAGCGTGTACTACATTATCAGCGTGCGCCAGCGCATGTATGGCGACGAGATCCGGCCGATCCCCGACGACCACGGCGTTCTGGTCGAGCGCGTCCAGCCGGGGGCCGACCCCTGGGTTACTGTGATCGGGCCGGGCGGCGACGCCACGAGACTCTGGCAGCCAAACTCTACCATTTCGACGCCTGATGGGGTGTTCATTACGGTCATCAGCCAGCCCGACCCTTCGAAGTGGGCCTACCTGATCAGCGTCCGCCGAGACGCCGTGCCCCGGCCCGACGTCATGATCCGCCCCTGGCTGTCGCCGCCGCTCAACACCTGGGAGACCACGGACATCTGGGTCGACAGCAGCTGCAACGGCTACGGCACCTTCATGTACGGCGCCTACATCCCGTCGGGCGACAGTACGGTGCTCGGTTATAGCAACGGTGATAGCCCGTGTGCCAACCATCAAAACCGTGTCTACGCCCGCATTCGCAACATCGGCAACACGCCGGCCGCCAACATCAAGGTCCATTTCCAGGTCACCGATCCGATGGGCGTGGGCATCAACGGGAGTACCTGGGTCGATATCGGCACAGCTGACTCGACAACCTTCGCGGGCCTTGCCTCGCTCGCGGCCGGCGCCTATACAGACGTGTACGTGCCTTGGGTGCCTGCCGTCGCTTTGACGCCCGAGCAGCTCGCTGCAGGGGTGTTCAACTTCCATACCTGCCTCCGCGTCCTCATGGACCCGGTGCCTGGCGAGACCATCGTGAGCAATCAGGACGGCGTCGACGAGCAGGAGAACATCGGCCAGTTCTTTGCGTCGCCTTCCGGGCCCGGCGCGCCCGACAGTGCGATCGACTACGAGGTACCCGTACGCAACGACGATACGAAACTGCCGAAGAGCTTCAACCTGGACTGGGAGAATGACCTGCCCAAGGGCTGGACGGTAGAGGTTAACAAGAACGACCCGACCGTTGAGATCCCTGCCGGGGGCCTCGCGCTGGTGCCGGTGCGCATTGTCCGGGCAGCTCCCGCGGCCGCGGGTGAGGTCTACAGCGTGACGCTGCGCGCCACCTATCTGCACCTGTTGCCCAGCGACCTGCCGGGGCTGGACCCGTTCAACAAACTGCCCGACATCCACGCCGAGTACAAGCCCTTGAGCGCAGCCACCCTCGGTGTCATCGTCGCCGACCCGACGAAGATCGATGTCAGGCCGCAGCGCGATCCAAACGGGGGCGTGTGTGTGGCCGGCTCGATTGCCCCGGTACCGCCCCGTCCGCCCACGGGCGAGCAGCGCACGCAGCTCCAGGTCGACATCCTGGGCGCCAAGCGTGAAATGATGGGCACCAAGCCGGCGTTCCCCGACGACGGGGGCAAATTCGAGGTTTGCTGGGCAGGCACGGAGATCCGCGACCTGAAGCAAGCGCGCTACGCCGCAGCCCTCTACCAAGGCCAAGCCGATCTGCCCAGCCGGACCGGTCCGGGGCGAGCCGTAGGCCTGACGCTGGTGGCGGCCCCGGGCACGTTCCAGCAACCAGGCTATGCCGAAGCGCCAATCGACATCGTGAAGCTGTACTTGCCCGTCATCATGAAGTAGGCAGACGAGCGCGAGTACGGCGCCGTCTGAGCGCACAGCGCACACCACAAAAGGGGCCGCAGTCATGGAGTCAACCGTGACTGCGGCCCTGCTCTTGCCGTGCTGGTGCCGTCCCCAGGTGGACACTCACTACGGCCTTGGCCTTCCGGCACCACAACTCCGACCGGCGCACCCGTCCGCTGCTGCGAGCGCGCGAGGCCCATGCCGCCGCGTATTCCGCTCGGTAACACCCCCCACTTTACACGCTGCTTCAATAGTGGTTTGCTCGTGCACACCCTTAGGCGCAGCGCACATCAGCATCTTCGCGCGAGCGACGAAAGGAGCAGACGTAGCCATGGCATTCATCCGAAGAATGCAGGCTATCCGTTTTTCACGGTGACGATGGGCTAGGCAGGCTCGTCACGAACCGGGTGTCGCGGCCAGGTCGGGCCGCGGCGACATCGTGCTCCATGTGTCGGATTGGGGTCACGGAGCAGAGCTAGGGAGTTGCACCGTATGGAAATGCGCAAGCTAGGCCGCCAGGGGCTCGAAGTGCCGGCAATGGGCCTCGGTTGCATGGGGATGTCCGAGTTTTACGGCACGGCGGAGGAGGGCGAGTCGATCGCCACGATCCACCGGGCGCTCGAACTGGGCGTCAGCCTGCTGGACACGGCAGACATGTACGGCCCTTTCACGAATGAACAACTTGTGGGGAAGGCCATCCAGGGGCGACGGGATCAAGTCGTCCTGGCAACGAAATTCGGCAACGAGCGCCGGCCCGACGGCTCCTGGGTGGGTATCAACGGCCGGCCCGAATACGTGCGCCAGGCCTGCGACGCGTCGCTGAAGCGGCTGGGCGTCGACCACATCGACCTTTACTACCAGCACCGTGTCGACACGACGGTTCAGATCGAGGAGACGGTGGGCGCAATGTCCGACCTGGTGCGAGCCGGCAAGGTGCGCTACCTG
The DNA here is from genome assembly GCA_963810095.1 of uncultured Chloroflexia bacterium. Classification (GTDB taxonomy): domain Bacteria; phylum Chloroflexota; class Anaerolineae; order CG2-30-64-16; family CG2-30-64-16; genus JALOOB01. Next base: position 529,711 of record CAWEMM010000007.1, read on the forward strand.
GGGCTGTCCGAAGCCGCGCCCGAGACCATCCGCCGAGCGCACGCCGTCCATCCGATCACCGCACTGCAGACTGAGTACTCGCTGTGGAGCCGCGACCCGGAAGGTGACCTGCTGGCGACGGTGCGCGAATTGGGGATCGGCTTCGTTGCCTACAGTCCCCTGGGCCGCGGCTTCCTCACGGGCCGCTTCCAAGACCCGGAAGACCTGACGGAGGGCGATTTTCGCCGCCGGCACCCGCGTTTCCAGGGCGAGAACCTGAAGCACAACCTGCAGTTGGTCGAGCGGGTAAAGGAGATCGCGCAGGAGAAAGGCGCAACGCCGGGCCAACTGGCGCTTGCCTGGGTGCTCAGCCAAGGCGACGACATCGTGCCTATCCCCGGCACCAAGCGGCGGAAGTACCTCGAGGAGAATGTTGCCGCGCTGCAGGTGCGGCTGTCGCCTGCCGACCTCGCGCGTCTTGACGAGGCTGCACCGAAGGGGATCGCTGCGGGCAATCGCTATGCAGACATGAGCACGGTGAATCGCTGAGCAAGCCGCCACCCGGCCCGCCGTCAAACGCGATGGCTCGCAATGGCGCGTTTGGGCGTATAATGCTGCCCATACCATACGGACACGTTTGGCAGACCAGGTCCATCGCATCTAACTAAAAGGAGTTGCACCATGGGAGATAAGGGCGGAAAGAAGGACAAAGAGAAGGCTCAGAAGCAGAAGACGAACAAGCAAGAGCAGGACACCCAGAAGAAGCAGCAACAGCAGCCTGTCAAGAAGCCTCAATAGGCAGCCCGCAGTCGGGGGGCAACCTCTCCGCCCGGCGAACCTGGCGAAGGGTTGCCCCTACCCCCACATCAGCGCCCGAGCGCACCCTTGCCATCACACTGGAGCGTCCGCCGTTCAAGCGCTGCTTCCCCCACGCTCCAGGTTACATGCCCATCGGGGTCACCAGTTGGAAGTAGTTGCCGTCCGGATCTGCCAGGGTGGCAAGCCAGCCGTCGCCCATCTGGTAAGGCGCCCTGACAACCTCGGCGCCCTGCGCCTTGATCCTGTCAAAATCCTCTTGGACTTGCGAGGTCTCGAAGTTGAGCAGCACGCGGCCCGGGTCTTTGGCCCGCCCACCCATTTCAGAGTGGTCCAGGACGGAGAAGTAGGCCGGCCCCACTTGCCAGCCGTAAAACCCGTGCTCCGTATCGACCATTTCCGCCGGCTTACCCAGCACCTTCTCGTAGAAAGCCACCATTACCTGCGGCTGCTTCGTTCCGATCATAACGGAATTGAGACTTAACATGCGGGAATCCTTTCTGCCACCGGTCCGACCGGCCCCGTGCGCTTGCCCTGGCAGTTCTGACAGTTGCCAAATATTCTGACGACGCCTGGCGATCAGCGCACCTGGAACTGATACCACGCAGGATCAAACAGATAAGTAGGAGAAGTTACACTTGGTAGGAAGTCACGAGGCTGAGAGCCCGGCGGCGCACCGGCAGACCTGAACCGAATGCGAGAGGAGTCTGCGAAACGAGAGACCTTCGAGGTCTCGCAGACCTCGAAGGTCTGGTCATCTGCGCACGCACGGTTTGCCCCACCCACCCCACAGCGCGATAATCCGCCACACGATCGCGTACCAGGAGAGCAACAGCATGAAGATCCTCGTCTGCGGTTCCGGCCCGTTGGGAAGCCTGTTTGCGTCGCGCCTGCGCCAGGGCGGGCACGATGTCTCGCTTCTTGCCCGGGGCTCGCGCCTCGAAGACCTCCGCAAGTGGGGCATCGTGACCCATGACGTGCGGACCGACGAATGGACGACCGTTCGCGACGTCGCCTATATCGAGCGGCTGGCACCCGAGGACGCCTACGACCTCGCCCTCGTCGTCATGCGCAAGAACCAGGCGCTCGAGCTGCTGCCCACCCTGGCGGCCAACCCGAACATCCCGACGGTCCTCTTCCTGATGAACAACGCGGCCGGACCCGACGCCCTGGTGCAGGCCCTTGGCCGCGAGCGCGTGATGATCGGCTTTCCGTCCTCCGCCGGCTACCGGGACGAGTACGTCATGCACGTTTTGACCGGCTCGCTCGGCAACGAGGTCACCGTCCCGATTGGCGAGATCGACGGCCACGTCAGCGCACGGACCGACCTCGTCGCCGCAGCACTCGCCACGATGCCCGGCTTCAAGATCCAGGTGCGGCCCGACATGGACGCCTGGCTGAAGTATCACGTGGCGCTCCTGATGCCGTCACTTGCGGCCGCGTTCTACGGGAGCGGCATGGACCGCATCCGCATGACCCATACCCGCGACGCGCTCGTGCTGGCGGTGCGCGCGATCCGCGAGGGCTTCGCCGTCCTCCACGACCTCGGCTACCCCGTCACCCCTTCGGGCCTGCGGGTCTTCGCGTGGCTGCCCGAGCCGCTGCTGGTGGCGCTGCTCGGCCGGCGGCTGCGTGACCCGCTGATGGAGGTGGCGCTGGCCAAGCACGCGGGGGTCGCGCGCGATGAGATCAAGCACCTCGCCGGCGAGTTCCTTGTTCTCACCCACCAGACCGGGGTGCTGACGCCCGCCATCGACCGGCTGGTGCCATACCTGGAGGATTCCGGAGCGTCTCTCATCCCCGAGGGCAGCGCGGAATTGCCGCTGGATTGGCGCGGCGTGTGGGCGGGCGCGGCTGCAGTCGCCGGCGCGGCGGCCGTCCTGGTCTTGCTCGGCGGTCTGCTCCGCAGCAGGCGGAGGAAGGGGGCGTAGGCAGCGGGCGCCGGGACGGGCGAGTGTCATGGTGCTTGGCCGTGAGCACCATGTAGCGCATGCCGGCGTTCTGGGCTGTCGGCACCCCAGGGGAAACGGCGCGGCAAGCGCCGCGGGCCTCAGTACTTGTGGGCCGGCACGCGGGCCATGCGCGGAGAGGGATCAACCCGGTAAGAACGCCAAGAGCATCCAGCTGCGAATGCAATGCGGTTCCGTGCCACCTCGCGCCTCTAGGCCAGCTGCACCAGCATCGGAATGATTACAAACAGGTCGTACCCCGCGTGGATCAGCACCGAGCCCCAGATGCTGTCTGACTTAAGCATGACCCACGCATTCAGCAAGCCCAGCCCGAACACGATCGCCGCGAACAGCACCCGTTGCGCGTCGCTGACGTAGACGGCCATGAAGTGCGGCGACGCAAACACCAGCGCCGTCGCCACGATCGCGAGCGTTACGCCGAGGACGGGCCGCAGTTTGCCGAGAAAGATGCCCCGGAACCACAGCTCCTCCATGAACGAGTTGGTGAAGATGAAGACAAGGATCCAGGGGAGCGCGGCGACGAGGGTCGACAGGGGCACGCCGGAGGCCGTCAGCCCTGCCGTCTTCGGCGCACCGGCCTGTAGCACCGCAATCGCGACGAAGATGGCTGCAAACGCGGCGAACACGGCCAGCCCGATTTGGATGCCCCAGCGATTGCTCTTCCGGAGGAAGGCCGCGCCTAGGTCGCGGTCGACGAGCAGTGTCACCAGGAGCAGCGTGAGGACCACCGGGATAGCCTGGGCGACCTTGTCGAACGCGAGCCGCTGCGCGCCGCTTGCCGGCGGGGGGAGCAGCCCAAGCACCGGCCCGCCGGCAACGGCCATGACCGCGTTAGCGAGGGCGGCGCTAAAGAGCGCTAGCGCAATTGCCCGGAGCTGCGCAGCCTGGGGCTTGCGCAGGACGAGCGCCACCCCGCCAAACAGCACGACGAGGCTCCACTTGTACAGGTCGCTCTTGTTGGTGGGGAACGCCGCAGTCCAGTTGTTGCCAAACAGGAAGATAGCAAACCCAGCGGCCACGAAGAGCACGAACACAAGCGGACGCTGACGGCGCCATACGTTTTGACGGGGCGATGCGACTGCGGCCATCCGGGCTCCTTCCATCCGGGCACCCGCCCGGCGACGCAGCCTGGGCGGGGCGCCGGGTAACCCGTTAGAAGAGGACACGCGCATTATACGGCTGTAAGGATGGCCGCGTCAACGGATAGTTGACGGCGGGTGCGCCCGGTTGCTTCATGAGTGCCCTGAGATCGGCCAGCCTACGAGCGCCCGCTCACACGGGGACTGCTGCCTGTTGCGGAATTGCTTCTCCGCCTTCCCACCGTCAAGCGTCTTCTCGCCGGGCGAGCGAGGTTACTCCGCCTCCAACTCCCCCGCGAGCGCGGCCAGGATCTCCCCACGCCCCACCAGCCCCACCAACCGGCCGGCTTCGTCCACCACCGGCAGCCGCTTCACCTTGTGCTGCAGCAGCAGTTGGAGCGCGTCCAGCAGCGGCGTGTCGGGTGTCACGGTAATCGGATGCGGCGTCATCACCTCGCCCGCGGTCCGCTTCTCCAGGTTCAGCTCGTCCTCGCCCGTGCGCCGCCGGGTCAGCGCGTGGAGCAGGCCCGTCCGCTCCGTCGCACCTGTGCGGCCGATCAGGTCGCCGTCCGTGATGATCCCCAACACCCGCCGCTCCCCATCTACCACCACGATCCGGCGTTCGGCGCTGCCCACCAGCAAGTCCACGACCGTGCTGAGTGCGGCATCCACTCGAACCGCCGGCGCTTGGGCCACCATGACGTCTGCCACCCTCGCCGCGTTTCCGGGCCGAACGGTTGGTGCCGCGGGCTCGACCGCGGACGGTTGAGCGAGCCGCGCGCAGCACGTCGACCCGGCTGACCACGCCCACCAGCCGTCCACTTGCGTTGACGACCGGCAGCCGCTTGATGCCGCGCTTCGCCATCAGCCGGACGGCTTCGGCCACGGGCGCGTCCTCGGTGGTGGTCAGCACCGGGTGCACCATGACGTCCTCGACGGTCTGCCCGCTGGCCCGCAGCGCGTCCAGTTCCCGGCCCAGCTCCGCACGCGTCAGCGCCGACTGGACGCCGGCGTTCGGCAGCCCAAGCCGCGCCAGCAGGTCACCGTCCGTCAGGATGCCGACCACCCGGCCCTCTGCATCGACGACCGGCAGGGCTTTGTACGCCTTCCCGATCAACATTTCCACGGCTGCCGCGACCGGCGTCTCGGGCGCCACCGAGCGCACTTCACGGCTCATCAGATCGTGTATGGGGGCCGATGCCCGCAGCCGGCGCAGCTCCCGGTGGCCGTAGCTGACGACTTCGACCGGGCGCACGGTGATGAGGCCCTCCGCTACCATCTCGACCAGCCGCGGCATGATCCGCTCGACCCGCGCCGGGTCGTCCACCCACTCGACCACGAGCGGCAGGTCGGACGAGAGGTCGACAATGCTGGCAGTGCGAATGCGGCTGTGGCTGCCGAAGCCTGCGACGCCGCGTGTGACCGTTGCGCCCGCGCAATCGGCCGCCTTCAACAGCTCGAGGATCGCCATATACAGCGGCTTGCCGGCCCACCGGTCGCTCTCCCCGATGTACACGGTGACCTGCGTGGCCGTCCCGACGATTTCCATCCGTCACCCCCTCTCGCTCGCAGCCCGTGCAAGCTTCAGCGCGCGTGCGAGCTACAGCGCGCGTGCGAGCGCCATGCCCCCAAATGCGGCGATCAGGCCGAGCCCGACGTTGCCGAGCAAGTACAGGGTGGCGGGCAACCAGCGGCCGGCCTGTGCCAGGGTCAGTGTCTCCACGGTGAATGACGAGAAGGTGGTGTACCCGCCGAGCAGTCCCACGGCGATGAGGTAACGCCAATTGGGCGAGGGGGCGATCCGCTCCGTGACGAGCGCGATGAAGAAGCCGAGGGCGAAGCTCCCGCTAACGTTGATGATCAGCGTGCCATACGGGAAGCTGGCGCCCCAGCGGCTTGCGGTCCACAGTTGGAGCAGGTAACGCAGGTTCGCGCCTGCGAACCCACCCGCACCGATCAGCAAAAACCTGAGCATCGCCCCGTCCTCTTTCGGCCCGTGGGGCTCTAGCCGGGCCCCGAGCCGCCCATGCCGGCCGGCCTCTCCGAGCCCCTGACGTGGTTACGGCTGCACCCGCGCAGAAACCAGACGAGGGGCGTCCCGCGCCGTGTCCGGCTTCGGTGCGCCCCTCGCCCCCATCTTGGCCCGTGTTACTCGCGTGCCCAGCGGATGTCCATGTCGTCCCGGTCGCCCAGCGCCTTCCGCAGCAGCGCCACCAGCGCTGGGTCGAGCTTCTTCTCTTCGAACATGTCGACAGTTGCCTGGTTGATGTAGTAGTCGGTGTCTTCCAGCGACTCCTCCTCGAGTTGGCTCATCAGCGTCTGCAGCTGGGTCTCGCTGATGCTGCCGTAGACCGCGCCGGTCGCTTCGTCGTAGATTTTGATCATGGAGCCCCCTTGCGAGCGGTGATTGGTGGCATGCCGGCGGGCCGCAAACCCCCTGAGTCTGCCGGCCCGCAAAGTCCGGCATAGGTTTACCATAGCTTGGGCCACGACGCAAGCGCCCGCGCCGGGTTCCCCCGCCGCCACGGCGCACCGCCCGCAGGCGCAGCCCCGCAGGCGCACCGCCCCTACGGCTTCAGCACCTCCCAGGTCGCGCCCGCGTCCTTCGTCCGCACCAGCTCGGCGTGCTGCTCGCACACGAACGCCGGACCAGGGTCGTTCTTGTCACCCCGGCATGTTCCGGACCGGCGCACTGCCCACGCGGTGGGGAATGCTGCGAAGCTGTCTCCATCCCCCGCGCTGCCCGGCGCCGCGCGCATCGACTTCCCGCCCGGCCCTACCGCCTGGAGCGCCCCGCTCCCCGTATCGACCGCGAACCACACGCCATTCGCGGCCGCGGCCGTGGCGACCGGCGCGGCCGGCAGCTGCGGCAGTGCGGCCTCGCCCGCCGGCTGCCACGTCGCCCCGCCGTCGGACGTCGTGTAGAACTCCACCCGCGGCCGTCCGGCATCTGCGACCGTCACCGGAATGGCGCCCCGGCTCGCATCCTGGAAGCTGGGCAAGCCGTAGAGGTACACCCCCGCGCCCGGCGTCCCTCCCGGCAGCCCGGGCTGGGCCTGCCACGTCGAGCCGCCGTCGTGCGTCACATACAGCTCGTCTCCCGCGCTGCCGCCCGCCACCCAGCCCGTGGCCGGGCTGATGAAGCGAATTGGGCCGGCGACCGGGATGGCAAGGGGCGCCCAGTTCGCGCCGCCATCGTGCGTCGCGTAGAGCGCGGCCAGGCTGAAAGCGCTGCCCGACGTTAGCTGCACGCTCAGCCACCCGTTCGACCCGTCGATGAAGCTGAGCGACGCGCCGCCGAGCGCCGGGTCTGCCCACCCGTCCGGCGCCACGGCCACGGTGGACCACGTCTGCCCGCCGTCGGCGGTGCGCGCCACCTCGAGCCCCGTCGCCGAGTCGTAAGCCAGCCACCCGTGCTGGGGATCGACGAACTGCGCGGCGCGTACGCTGGCGCCCTCTGCAACTTGCGGCGTGATGTCCGCCCAGGTGTCGCCGCCGTCCGCCGACCAGAGCAGCCGGCCGTCGATGACGACCCAGCCCTGATCAGCCGTGACGAGGCTGGCGTCCAGAATGTCGGGCGTCGCAGGTCAGCGCGCCCGCTGCTGCCGCTGCCCCGGCAACGCGGCTGTGTGTGCCCGCCACGTCCCCATCCGCGATGTTGCTATCGATGTTCAGCCCGACGCTGCCCCACCACTCCGTGTGGGGCGGCGTGTACTGGAAAATCCGCTGGTGATTCGTCCAGAGCGTGTTGGGCACGCAACTGCCCGCGTTCCACACCGTGACGCTTGGATCATAGCGCGGCCAGTTCGCCGTCGCGGGCCACGCGTTGTCCGGCACGTTTGCGATGGACGCCCAATCGGCGACATAGGAGGCGCATGACGCGCCGTAGCCTCCCGACCGCATGCCGAGCTCACGCAACCGGCCCGCCCAACCCGACATGAACGAACTGACCGTATTCCGGCAGCCCGCGTCGCCGGGGAAGGGCGCCAGCGAGTAGTAGATCACGGTGCGGCCCGTGCCCAGCGCGGTGAGGCCCACGGCCCGCGCGGCGTTGACCGCCGCGTCCGCTTCTGACCGGCCCTGGGCGAACGCGGTGTTCGCGTCGCTGCTCATCCGCGCCAGGCCGCTCGTGTTGCACGGCGCCTGGGGCCCCACCCACGTCGGAATGAAGTTCCACCCCTGGTTGTGGACCGCCTGCACCCAGCCCGCCGTCAGGGTCTGTTGGTTCCAGTCGTTGCACGCCCGGCTGATCCCGCCGAGGTAGATGTTGGCCTCGTAGTACGGGCTGCTGTTCCACCACTCCTGCATCTCAGGGGCGAGCGGCAGCCGGCAGGTGTCGAAGGCCGGCTTGTTGCTCGTGACCACCCCGGAAGCCGTGCTCGCCTGTGTCCAGCTGAACTGGGCGACCGCCTCGCCGGTGTTCTCGTAGTATTCGATCCTGACGTCGTAATCGCCGGCGGCCAGCGTCCGCGACTGGCGGTATTCGGTGGCAGCCTGCACCCGCCACGCATCGATGAGCAGGCCGCCGTTGAGCCACACGCGCATGCCGTCGTCTGTGCGCGCGACGAAGGTGGTCGTGCCCGCGTCGAAGTGGAAGCGCCCGGTCCAGCGGGCCGAGAAGTTGTCGTTGCCGATTCCGTTGCCGGGGCCGTAGATACCCCAGTTATGGCTCAGAGGGGCAGCCTCGCACGTCACGTACGCCGGAGCGCCCGCCAGTTGCTGGTTGTTGAAGTACTCCGCCCGATAGGCCGGGCACGTGACCACGCTTTGGTCCCACCAGAGCGACACGTTCGCGTCGCCGAGGTTTTCGTAGTAGTCGAGCCTGAGGCTGTGGTTGCCTGCCGTCAAGTCGCGGTCGACAGTGTACTCGGTGCGCGCCTGGTCGCGCCACTGGTCGATCACAAGGACGCCGTCGAGCCACAAGCGCACCCCGTCGTCGCTTGCCACGTGGAAGCGGTAGCGACCCTGTGGGAAGTAGAGGCTGCGGGTCCACCGCGCCGAGAAGTTGTTGTCGGGCACGCTGCCGCCCGGACCGCCCGCGCCCCAGTTGAAGTTCACGTTGACGTCATTGCGGCACAACACCGGCGCGCCTGCAAGGTCCCGGTTGTTCCAGTACTCGCCCTTCCAGTCGGTGATGGCCGGGCACGCGCTGCCCGACAACTGGCTCCACGATAGCGCGACGTTCGCTTCGCCGGTATTTTCGAAGTATTCGACCTTGAGCGCATAGTTGCCGGCCGCAAGGGATAGGTCCTGCGTGTACTGGGTGCGGCTCTGGATGCGCCACTGGTCGATCACGAGCTGACCGTTGATCCACAGCCGCACGCCGTCGTCGCCGCTGAGGAAGAAGCGGTAGGTGCCGGCGTTGAAGGTCATCTCGCGGGTCCAGCGCGCCGAGAAGTAATCGTTGTTAACCCCGCCCCCGGGACCGCCCAGGCCCCAATCGAAATTCACCGCCGCGTCGTCTCGGCACAGTACGGGCGCGCCCGCCAGGGTCGTATTGTTCCAGTACTCACCGCGCCAGTTCGTGATCGTGGGGCAGGCGGCCGCGTTGGCGGCGATGGCGACAGATGTGGTCCGGTCGTTACCCACCGCATCATCGCGCAGGTCCGGGTCGTCCGCCGTGAACTGGCTGCATGCGCCCCCGTAACCCGCGTGCTCGCACAAGGTGACGCGGGTGCTTCCTCCGCTGAAGGAGCCGGCGAGCCGGATAGACGACGCGATGTCGTTGAAGCCGGTGGTTGTCAGGTTATCGACGTTCGTGGTGAAGCGCTGGCAAGCCCCGCCGTAGTTGGTGTGCTCGTACAGGTAGACGCCGTCGCCGATACACGCCGACGCGACGGGCGCGGGGTTGATGCAGATCGAAGACGCCCGGTCGTTGCCGATGGCATCGTTGCCGAAGTCCGGGTCATCGTACGCAAACTGGCTGGCGACCCCGGCGTAGTACGTGTGCTCGTAAAGCACTGCGGTGTAACGCCCCGCGTAGCTGCCGGTGAAGCGCAGCGACGAGGCTATGTCGTTGAAACCGATATCGTTGAAGTTGCCATAGCAGCCCGAGCCGACGAAGCGCACCCACCGGCCGCCATAGCCGGGATGCTCGTACAGGCATACCCCGTCGCCGGCCGAGCATTCGTCGGCAAGCGCGCCGATCTGCCAGGCCCCCGCTTCGGACGTCTCCGCGACCGACAGGCCGCTCTGCGCCGGGGCTACCGTCTGAGCGTGGATGGCCGGCGCGGACCACACGCCGGCCAGGATGACGACTGCGAGCAAGAAGATCGACAGGAGGACGATTGCCGGCACGACTCGGGCGTCGGCGCCGGGGGCAGACTTACGTTCCATAGTGGGTTCCTCCGCTGGCCGCTGCGACTGGCGTCGCAGGCGAAGAAAGCGCCGGACTGCGAGGCGGTCTAGACCCCGCGCCGGCCCCTGGGTGAGAATACGTGTCGCGGTGTGCCGGGTTGCATGTTGACGAAACGATCGCCGTTCGCTGCGCCGGGCCTGGGCGGCGGCGTTGGGGACAGCGGAGCGCCGGCCGCGTCAACTGCCGTCAGCATACACCCGCAGGATTGCCGTGTCTAGTAGTTTTGCCTGAGTGACGCCGTCAGTTCGTGGTTGGTTGCATCCAGCGGCGCGGAGGGTCAGTGGCGGCACGCGACGCAAGCTCGTTTGCGACTGGTTTAGGCAGAAGTTCCCTGCAGACGGGCCGCTTACGCGTGCCGGCCGGCGGGTCAACCCGCCGGCCGGCACAGATGCGTCCCGCTTCAGCCGGCGCCGCGTGGACGCGCGGCGCCGGCACACTGAGCCTACCGCCGAATGAGGGGTAGGAACACCGCCGGACCGACCGTGATCGTCTGTTCGCCGATAACCGTCGTGCCCATCTCGTTCGTAACCTCCACCCGCACGTGGTAGCGGCCGGGTTTGGCGTACGTGTGCCCTGCCTCGGGGTTGGGGTACGGATTGGTGAATCCGGTGCCGTCGCCGAAGTCCCAGCGATAGGACACGCCCTTGCCGCCGAACTCCGAGCTGATCGCGGCCTTGAACCGTGTCAGGCCACCCACCTGGTCTGTCGTCGCGGTGATAGTGACCGTGGGCTTGTCCCAGGCCCAACGCAGCGCAGTGCCCAGCAGATCTTCGCGCGTGCTAAAGCCGGTGTTGTCGTTTACGCCCTCCAGGCCGAAGCCGAAGACCATCGTCTTGCTCTTTGAGATCACGCCCGGCCGCTCCAGCGTCACGCGCTCATTCGTTGCCAGGGCCACGTAGCCGCTCCCCTTATCGTTGCCCCGGATGCCATACTGCAGCAGCGGCGTCGACTGCGCGCAGTAGTCCGCCGTGTCAGGATCGAAGCAGGCAGCCGCCAACTCGTCGATGTACGCCTGGTTGCCCGCGCCGTCGCCCCGGTCGCTGATGTCGAAGTTCATGTCCTGGTAGGGGCTCCGCGGCACGCCGGTCAGGAGCTGCGCGGTGGTGCTGAAGACGGTGTCCGCGTTGATACTGTCCTGCAGGCGTTTGGCGTTCAAGGTCGCGGAGAACAGGAAGGTCGGGTTGCTGGGCGCGCCCAGAACGCCCGATAGGTCCTGCCCGAAGGCCAGGATCGGCCCGCTTTCGTTCGCATACTCTGTGAGCGCGTCCTGGTCCAGCTGCGTCAGCGGCGTAGCCACGGTGAACGTGCCGTTCGGCTGGTAGTTGTCGCCCGTCTGCAAGATCACCGCGTCGTACTGCGCCAGGTAGTTGGCGTCGGGGATGGTCATCGGGTGGTTGAAGTTCGCGTCGGCATCCCAGACGTCATACGAGATGTTCAAGGCCTTGAGCGTCTCGGTGTAATAGTGCGTGTAATCCGTCAGGTCGAGCGTCTGGCTGGCGTCGTTGTCGATCAGCAGCACCTTGCCCACCTGCGCGTCCGGCGCGTAGCCGACCCGCACCCACACGGGGAAGTGCGCGTCGTGCGTCGGGCCGTCAAGCACCACAAAGCCCTGCTGGTCACCCGGGCCGCTGGTGGCCGTCGTATCCCACTTGACCACGACCTGCCCGGATGCACCGGGCGCCAGCGTCAACGTGGGCGGCGTAACCGTCACGCCTGCCAGCGTCGTGGTGCCCGTGAAGCCGCCCCGCGTGTCCAGCGTGCTCACCGCATAGGTCTCGCTGGCCGCGGCCACGCTGGTCACGGTCACCGTCATCGTGTCCGTCATGCCCATCGTCACCCGGCCAAAGCCGAGGCTGGGCGGGTCCAGGATGACGCCGGGGTCCATCGCGTGCGTCAAGTCAAGGCGGCCCGCGCCCATCTGCAAGGGCTGCGCCGGCTCGCCGTCCTCGGTATAGATGTCGAGGTACTTTGAGGTGCTCATCAGCGCGGACTTGATCCAGCGCGGGCGACCACGTCGGGAACTTCTGCTTCATCAGGATGCCCGCACCCGCCACATGGGGTGAGGCCATCGAGGTGCCCGATGCCTCGCCGTAACCCAGGTGCCGGGCTTCGCCCTCGACACCGGGCGCATAACCCTGGGCCAGGATGTTGACGCCTGGGGCCGTGATGTCGGGCTTGAGGCCGCTGCCCACCGAGGGCCCTCGGCTGGAGAAGTTGGCGATCACGTCTGGTTCGTTGCCCACCTGGAACGCGACCGTGCTGATCTGAAGCGTTGCGGTGCTGGGATTGGCGGCGTTCCAATCGAGCAGCGCCACGCCGGCCGTGTGGCCGATGAAGACGCCCGGGATGGTGACCTGCTCGCCTACTGCGCCCGGCCCCATTGCAATGAGCGAATCGCCGCCTGCCACGCTGTTGTACACGATGAACATCGTAGCGCCCGCCTTCTGCGCGTTCAGCGCCTTGACGCCGAATTCGCAGCTGCCGCGCATGATCAGAGCGACCTTGCCGGCGAACGCGCCCGCGGGGAAGGCATTGCATCCCAATTCGTTCCCCGGGTCTACCACGCCTGCCGCGGCATACGGGTATGGGCCGATCACCTGCCCAAGCGGAATTGGGCCCCCGAAGGATGCCGCCTGGTATGGAATCTTCGTCAGGTTGCCGGGCACGGGCGCGGGTGCTGCAGCCTCGAGCACCCCGGCCGCATAGCTGCCACCGCTCTGGCTGGCCGCGACCACGATGTAGTCGGTCGAGGGATGGTCAGAGGTCGCCGCGCCGGGGCCCGCGTTGCCGGCAGACATGCTGACGAACACGTTCGCCGCGACTGCGTTCTGCAGGGCCGCGTCCAGTGCGTCGAACTGGCCGCCGAGCGAATACGGTCCACCGCCCCAGGAGTTGTTGATGACGTCCGCACCGTCGGCCACCGCATCTTCGAGCGCCTTGATGCCTTCCGCGTTATAGAAGGACTGGTTGCCCGTGATGCTGTTGTAAAACACCTTGTAGCTCATCACGTACGCCCTCGGCGCGACGCCCTCCAGCGTGACCGGCGGTGCGCCCAGGTAGCTCGCCGTGACCTTGTTGCCCGCCGCGGTCGAGCTGGTATGCGTGCCGTGCGAGATGCCGCTGGCGCCCGGCCAAGGTTGGGCGTCGTCGGGAGCCGGTGGGTCCCAGGTGCGGAAGTACGTGCGCGCGACGATGATCTTCCCGTTCGTGTTGCGCGTGTCGCCCTTGGGGAAGCCGGGCGGGTAGGTGTAGCCCGCGCCGCTGAACATCGGCGCGTCTTTGTGCACGCCCGAGTCGACGGACGCGAACTTCATGCCCTTGCCCGCGTTTGCCTCGCCGCCCAGTGCGGCCCAGGCCGCGGGAGCGTTGATAAGCGGGATGCTCTTGTAAAGGTCGGGCTGGTGCGCGTAGTCCTTCGACACGCGGCGCACATTGGGCAACTGGCGCAGCTGCCGCTCGAACGCCTCCACATTGGCGTTCGGTCCGGCGTCGACTGCCATGCCGTTTAGCAGGATCTGGTACGTCTCGGGGACTGCGGCGCCCCGTTCATTGAGGAATGTCGCAACTTGTGCGCTGGGGACGGCGGCTTGCAGGGCCGTCACGAACTGCGCTTGCTCCGCCTGCAGCCGCTGGATATAGGCTTGCGCAGAGGGCGAAGCGATGTCCAGCCTGCCGCCACCCGCGGCCGCCGCGGAAATGCCCTGCGCCTGCACGAGCGGCGGCGAGGTCAGCTCGACGATCAGCCGGTGGGAGTAGGCCGGCGTCTGCGCCGGCGGACCGTCGGTGACAATGACTTGGGCAGATGCCGCGGCTGGCCAGGCCAGCGCAGCAACCAGGACCAACAGCAACCAGAGCGAACGACGTCGATTCATCTCGGTACCATCCTCTCAATCCCGTATAGTGAACACTCGGGTACTTGCACGTGCGTAGACCCGCCTCCTTCCCGCGCACCGGCCCGCTCAGGGCGCAGGCCCAGGGTCGGAACTGCTAACATTGCCCGGCACGAGTCTCTTCGGGGGGTCTTGCTCATATGGAGTTACTGCATCAGTTGATCGTGGAGGAACACCTCCTTTCAATCGGAGCCACGGGAATCAGCGGCCATGCGATCAGTCGCCGCGGGACGCATCGGCGTTGGCTGATTATAGGCCGTCCGCGTTTGTCATGTCAATATGTGAAAGTACCTGAACAAGATTTATATTGATGCTTCGAGATCATTGGCGGCATTCGGCGTGGTTGCACGTGGCGGAGTCCGTGCGCCCGGCGATGAAATGCGGGCGTTCACGTGCCAAACGGTACAATATTCTGCTATTGACATTCGGGCACCTGCACGCGATAATGTAAATAGACATTCGTTGTCGCTTCACAAGAAGGAATGCATGGCGCCCACAACCCGTCGACTTCGCAACTTCCGGCTCGCGCTCGCGTTCTTTGTCGCCGTGGCGGTGCTGCACGCGGCTCTGGCCGTCGACGCGCTTGCGCCCGGGGCCGCCCAGGTGCCTCCGCCTGCGGGGCGCGCCGGCTCCACGCCCCCGGCCCCGCGGCCGGTTCGCCCTGTGAGCGCGTTCGTGCAGGCAACGCCAGCAGCTCCGCTACGAGGCGGCCGGCCGGTGACCGAGCTCAAGCTGATCAAGGTGGTGCGCAATGAGGGCGGGGGGAGCGCTACTACTGCCGACTGGACGCTGGAGGCAACCGGTGCGGTCGCAGACAACCCGACAAATGTCTCGGGCGTCTCGCCTGTCGACAGCATGGACCAGTGGCCCGAGTTCTTGCCCGACGTTTACACGCTCGCCGAGACATTCACGGGTAGCGACCCGGTAGTCGGCGGGAGTTACAGCGCCGGCGCCTGGAGCTGCGTCGACAACCAGACGGGTGAGCCGGTAGAAGTCACGGCGTTGGGCGAGGTCTCGATCAATGCCGGCGACGACGTTACGTGTACGATCGTCAACACTTACACCCAGATCGCAACGCCGACCCCGTCGCCGACCTCCCCGGGACCCTGCCTGCCGTGTGTCATCCTCGGGCGGAAGCTATACGTCGCGCGCACAGGGCCCTATCAGGGCGAGCTTATCGGCCTGTCGGGTTGGCAGGTCACTGCCACGCTGGTGGGCGACGAAGCCGTGCAGGCGACGACGACCACCGATGGGCTCGGCCAGTACCGTTTTACTGCCGACGACCTCGCGGGCATGGCTTTTCCCGGCGCGACGATCCGGGTTTGCGAGGAGGATCGCCCCGGCTGGACGCACCTCACCCCATCCTGTGAGACCGTGAGTTTCCCGTATCCGCTGCCGCCGGGATACCCGGGCGCGGTAGCGCCCGATTTTATCAACGCTCAGCAGTCGCATCCTCCCGAGCACTGAGCCCGCGCGGCATCCGGAGCGTCCGTCGCAGCCCCTGTGACGGAGCCCGCGTCAGGGGTGCGGCCGTCCCACCAGCCGCCTGATCTCTGCTGCCAGTCGCTCGAGCATCGCCGCGAGCCGCAGCATCTCGGCGGCCTGCTCGGGCGGGGGGATCTCCGTAGGCAACTTGCGCCGCGACTTCCGTTGTTTCGGCTCCATGAGTCCTCAGCAGTGGGTGGATTAGAAAGGGTGTTCTAGTTCGAATACTACATCTGTTCTATGGATTCGTCAAGTCGCCGTCCAGTTCGATCTTTCACCGGTCCAGCCAAGTTGACCGCTTATTGCGTGTGGAAGGCGGAGGCAACTGAGATTCGACCGATTCGTATTCTCGCTCGCTTGACTAACTTCGTGCTAATGCTACTCTTGCACAAGACTTGCACCCTGCGCCTAGCGTCGCAACCTCGGGTGATTCGTGCCAGCGTTGACTTGTCCGGGCCGTGCCGTGCCCCGGGCGCACGCCAGGAGGCGATCACGTGTCGACCGAGAGCAATAAGGAATCCGTCCGCCGCTGGTTCTCGCTGCTCAGCCGCGAGAACTGGGAAGAGGCCATTCGCAGCGAGTGGCCGCCCGCGCCAATCGTCGACTGGTTTGTCGACATGCACAGGCCGTTTCGCGCCGCCTTTCCCGACTTTGCGTTTCGCATCGTGGACATCGTCGCCGAGGGTGACAAAGTCGTCGTGTTGGGTAAGGCGAGTGGCACCCACACGGCCGAGTTCGCGGTGGGCGAACTGAAGGGAATCCCGCCGAGCGGCAAGAAGCTCGAGTGGGACGAAGCGCAAGGGTATCGCTTCGAGAACGGGCAGTTCGCCGCCGGCTGGCTCGTGGTCGACGGCGTAAGCAGGCTGCAGCAGTTGGGCGTGCTGCCCGAGCCGGAGATGCAGCCGGGTCCGGCATAGGCGCCAGCCCAGGCGTGCGCGCTACCGGCCGCGCACGCCTGGCCCGACCCACGGGAGCCTGAGCGGAAGTTTCGTCGCCGCGGGCCGGCGCCGCGATCTAGCGACGCGTCTAGACTGGACGATCGGAGGTTAAAAGATGGACATCGCACCGGTTCTGATCTCGCAGTACCTTGCTTCGCTCGCGATGCTCGAGCAGGCGATTGCGAAATGCCCGCAGTCGCTCTGGGATGTACCGGGCGAGCGCAACCCCTTCTGGCAGGTCGCCTACCATGCCCTCTTCTTCACCCACCTTTACCTCGGCGACTCCGAGGAGAGCTTTGTGCCCTGGACCCAGCACCGGGAGGGACACGAGGATTTCGGCGTGCCTGAGAGCCCGCAGTCGTACGACAAAGGCGGGGTCATGGCCTACCTCGCGTTCTGCCGGCAGTACGTCGCTGAGCGCGTGCCCCAGCTAAAGCTCGAGGAGACGGCGAACTTCCACAACCGGCGCCGGACCGTGCTCGAGCTTCAGATCTACTCCATCCGGCACGTGATGCAGCACACAGGCGAGCTCATGCAGCGCTTGAGCGGGCTCGACGAGGAGATCGACTGGGTGGGCTCGGTGTACGCGTGAGCGGGCGCGCCCCGGCCGTTCGGGCGTCTAGCACTCCGGCCCCAGCCTAATCCCCCGTACGGCGACTTGGCCGGGCGAACATCCACCCACGGCGTTGCCTTGGGGGTTCTAAGGGGCGCAGCCCGTGGACCGGGGCGCGGGGGGCAAGAGCACCCCGCCAGCCAGTCACGAGGCATCAGCTGACAATTTCCCTGTGGCTGTACTTAATTGCCACACCCGCCTTCATACTAATGGGTGAGAGCACGTCCGTAGCAATTGCGCGGCCAATATCAGACCGTCCTCCGATTCGCAATTTCCCATTTCATCGTATAGTGCGGCTGCCGCTCGAAGACCCGCCGCGCCAAGCAATACACCCATTAGGAACCCCATCTGCCATCGAGGCCGGCGACCGTTTTCCGAACGCCTTTGACGCGGTTTGCATATGCGTCTCTGGAGCATTGGGAGGCCACCATGTTGAGCAGACGGAGTTTCATCAAGGTTATTGTGTCTGCGGGTGCCGGCGCGTTTCTGGTCGGGCGGCTGCCTGCGGACCTGGTCCGAGCCGAGGCGCTTACCAGGCATTCCGCTTCGCGCCGCACGCTGCGGCTGGCCGCACCGGGGGCCGCGCTCCCCGGCGGCACGCTCGCACCCGGCGACATCCCGAAGTTCAGCACGCCGCTGCTGATCCCCCCCGTCATGCCCAAAGCCGGCATGATCAAGCTGCGGGGCGGCAAGAACGCCGACTACTATGAAATTTCGACGAGGCAGTTCCAGCAGCAGATCCTGCCCGCGGGTCTGCCGCCGACGACCGTCTGGGGTTACGGCGCGATCGCGTCGGCCAGCGCCGGCGGCCTGCTGATCCACAATGCACCTTCTCTGACGATCGAGGCGCGGTGGAACACGCCCGTGCGAATCAAGTGGATCAACGACCTGGTCGACGCGCAGGGTGACTATCTGCCGCATTTGTTGACAGTGGATCCGACGCTGCACTGGGCCAACCCCGGAGGTGGGATGACGGGTCGCGACATCCGCCCGTCGTTCGAAGAAACGCCAGAGCCGTACACTGGCCCCGTGCCGCTTGTTCCGCACGTTCACGGCGCAGTCGGCGTCGGCGACGAAAGTGATGGTTATGCCGAGGCGTGGTATCTGCCTGCGGCCAGGAACATCCCCGAGGGTTACGCGACCGAGGGCACATGGTACAACTTCTTCGCGAAGAAGGCCCAAGCGCGGTACGGGGCGACTTGGGGCCCCGGATACGCGACCTTCGAGTACCCGAACGAGAACCGTGCGTCGACGGTCTGGTACCATGACCACGCCCTGGGGATGACGCGGCTGAACGTGTACGCGGGACCCGCGGGGTTTTTCCTCATCCGCGGCGGTCCCTCGGGCGACGGTGCGGTGCGGGATGGCCGTTTCGCGCGCTGGCGGCCTGCCGTGCTGCCCGGCCCGGCGCCGAAGGAGCACGACAAGTTCCCGGCGCAGAAGCCCTACTTCGAGATTCCCATCGCCATCCAGGACCGGGCGTTCAACGCCGACGGGTCGCTGTTTTACCCGTCTTCGCGCGACTTCTTCGATGCGGCGACCGAGGAGCTGCCCGGCTTCGTGCCCGACACCGACCTGTCGCCGTTCTGGAACCCCGAGTTCTTCGGCAACTGCATCATGGTGAACGGCAATACCTGGCCGTATCTCGACGTTCAGAAACGGCGCTACCGCTTCCGCGTGCTCAACGGCTGCCAATCCCGCTTCCTGATCCTGGACTTCAGCGCCATCCCCGGGGTGGAGGTGTGGCAGATTGGCAACGAGGGCGGCTTCCTGCCCGCGCCGGTGAACCTGACCGCCCAGCACCACAGTCAGCTTTTGATGGCATTGGCCGAGCGCGCCGACCTCATCGTCGACTTCACCAAGGTGCCGGAGGGGAACTACGTGCTGCGCAATGCCGGCCCGGATGAGCCGTTTGGCGGCGAGCCGCTAGATCCCGACGTCATTGCCGATCCGGCGTCGACCGGGATGATCATGCAGTTCCGGGTTAAGCCGGCGGTCGGGATCGACCGGACGACCCCGCCGCGGTACCTGGAGCTTCCCGCGACCGAGCCGCTGCCCGCGCCCACGCGGAACGCGCAAGCTGGCCCTGATGGAGATGATGTCCATGTACTGGGACGGGCCGGCCGAGGCGATGCTCGGCACGGTGGGTGACGACGGCGTACCCGTGGCCCGCATGTGGATGGAGGAGGTCACCGAGAATCCGGAGCCCGGCGACACCGAAATCTGGGAGATGTATAACTTCACCGGCGATGCGCACCCCATGCACGTGCACGAGGTGACCTTCGAGGTGCTGAACCGGGAGAAGCTGGTTCTCACGCCGGAAGGCGAGCCGGCCGTCCCTGTGGCGCTGACTGGCGAGGTGCGACAGCCGGAACCCTGGGAGCTGGGCGTCAAGGACACGGTCATCGCGTATCCGGGCGAAGTGACCCGCATCAAGGCGCAGTTCCTCCACGCGGGCCAGTACGTCTGGCACTGTCACATCGTCGAGCACGAGGATAACGAGATGATGCGTCCCTACCGCATCGGTCCGGTCCAGGACGGCCAGCCTGGGCCGATGCCAATGAAGTCGAGCACGAGCGTCACGGCACCCTGAGGCCCTTGCCGCCCCCTCCCTTCGCTTGCGCGAGGGGAGGGGGCGGCAGAGCATTGGCAGAACACCTCAGCTTACTTCGATCTCCTGCACCCACTTCACCCAGTCCCCGCCGCTCTGATGCGGCAGCGCAGCGCGCACGGGGAATCCGTGCGAGACCGGCAGCGCCTCGCCCTCCCACTCGTAGGCCAGGAAGTTGTCTGCCGCCTGCGCCACGGCCAGCGACAACGTGCTCGTGCGGCCGTCCACTCCCGCAAACACCACCTGCGTCGCCTCCTCGAGCGGGCCGGCCAACGCCAGGACGCTGGCGAGCGACGCGCCCGCGAGGTTCGAGTGGTCCATGAAGTAGCCCGGACAGACGATGTCGACGGCTGCGCTGACTCTCGGGAGACAGCGGAGTTCGTCATACGTCAGGCTCAACTCGTGCGCCACCTGGCCCTTGACTGCCAGCCGGTAGGTTGTCACATCTACCACCCG
Organism: uncultured Chloroflexia bacterium; assembly: GCA_963810095.1. Classification (GTDB taxonomy): domain Bacteria; phylum Chloroflexota; class Anaerolineae; order CG2-30-64-16; family CG2-30-64-16; genus JALOOB01. Next base: position 549,906 of record CAWEMM010000007.1, read on the forward strand.
GGGCTCCGCCGTGACGTGCAGCCCCGTCGAGGGCTCGACATTCGTGTAGCCAGGGTAGGGGATGGGCGTCGGTGGGATGACCTTGGCAAGGCCCCCGAGGCAAGCACTGCTGGGCGTCGCGGCGGCAGCCGCGGGCGCAGTGGTTGGCGTCGGCAGAGCGGGCGCCGCTGTCCCGCCGGCCGTGGCCTCGGCTGGTGCGGATCCCGCTGGCGGCAGCCGGGTGCACCCCGCTGCTAACAGTGCGAGCGCCTGCGCGGCGCCTAGCAGTGCGGTGCGGCGGCTGACTATCCGAACAGGGGGTTTGGGGCGGTTCATCGATCCCTCCAGGCGAACGTGCATGGGGGCTGGCTGGTGGCAGCATAGCGCAGCCGAATGCCCCTGTCAACTGCTCCAAGCAACGACTCTTGCCCCAGGCACACGGACGCGCGTCGCGCCGGAGCAACCGAGGGAGATCGCTTTTCGCCGAGGATGTCTTTTGCGCCCGCAATTGGCACGCCTGGCGGCCGGGTTGAGGGAGTTGCCATAAGGGGGAAGCAGGTGTAGTATACCGAGCATGGCTACAAAACGGAACCGAGGGAACATCATTCAGGACGAAGTGGGCGTCCGGCTGCGCGACGCCCGGCGAGCGGCGAAGCTTTCTCAGGATGAGGTGGGGCGGCGGCTCGGGCTTTCGCGGGCGGGCTACGGGCATCTGGAGGACGGCACGCGCTCGATGACCCTGGACGATCTCGTAAACCTGGCGCGGATCGTGGCGCAGTCTCCCGCGTACCTGCTCGGCCTGGAGGGCGACCTTACGCCCGACGAGGACCGCCTGCTGACGGCCTACCGTTCGATCGACTCTGAACGGCAGCGCAGGCTGATTGTCGACCTGGCCGTTCTGGCCGCCCGGCCGGAAGGCGAACCCGAACCCGAACCCGAATCCTGAAACCTTGGACCGGCAAACGGGGCGCCGTCCGCCCCGTTTGCTGTGGCGCCCCGCTTAGTTGCCCGGCTTTGCGCAGCGGAATCCGACAATCGCGCTCACGAATGTCGGCATGATGGCCCCACGGTAAGCGGTCCGGGTGTCGTCGGCCGCGTTCGCGTTGGAGAAGCTGCCCCCACGCGCCACCTTGTTCACCCCGTCGTTGGGCCCCAACGGATCGGCGGGCGGCGAACTGCTGTAGTAGCTCGCGTTCCACCAGTCGCGCACCCATTCGTAGACGTTCCCTGCCATGTCCAGCACCTCGTAAGGGCTCGCGCCTGCGGGATAGCTGCCCACCGCGTTCGTGTCGCCCAGGCAGGAGCGGTGGGTGGCGCCGTCGTAGTAGTTCGCCAACGTGCAGTCTGGCCGGGCGTCGCCCCAGGGATAGGCGCGCGTATCGGCCGAGCCGCGTGCAGCCTTCTCCCACTCCGCCTCGGTCGGCAGCCGCTTTCCCTTCCATTGGCAGTAGGTGTTGGCCTGGTGCCAGGTTACGTTGATCACGGGGTAGTTGCCGTAGGCCGGGTTGCTGTAGTACACGGGGCGGGTGGTCGACGTATTGTAGGCCGGCTTCGCGCAGACGCCCGCGGCCACGCACTTTGCATATTCCGCATTCGTCACCTCGGTGCGGTCTATGCGGAACGCGCTGAGTGTGACCGTGTGCAGCGGGAGCTCGGCGTTCGGGCAGGGATAGCCCCCATTGTGGGCCGGATCGCACCCCATCTGGAAGGGACCCGCGGGCACCAGGGCCGGCGGCGCAGGCGTCGGTGAAGGAGTGGGGGTCGCAGTCGGCGTGGGCGTTGGGGGCGCCGGCGTGACGGCGAACGATGTTTCCAGGCCCAGCAGGGGCAGGTAGATGGACGGGCCCCCGGTCGATCTCAATGTCGCCGGCGTCGAGCCCTGGCCCGCAACGGGCTGGGCCAGCGCGAACAGAACGCCTGCCGCAGCGGCGACCAGGGCGCCGGCCGCCAGCCATGTCGGATGCACACCTCTCATGAAAATTCCTCTCTGCCTCGCGCACCCGGACAACTCGGTGGAGGCGACCCTGTGGGACCTCAGGATTATAAGGGCGCGGTCCGCGGCGCGTCAAGCAATCACTTGCATCAGCGTCCCTTTTCAGATCAGCGCCCTTATTCGGGGGTGGCTGAGCTATAATGGGGCAGTGGGTTGCGCGGATGCGCGCGGACCCGCTGCCAACCGCCTACCGGGACCGTCTCCTTCGTCGTAACGGAGACCACCCCTGCAGGCCCCGCTCGCGGCTGTGGGAGGCTGCATCTCGTGACCCAAGCCCTGAGAACCACCGTGCTCGCGCTTCGGGGCGGCCTGCGCGCCGGCCTTGGGAACCTCTCGCCGCTCGTCGTGGCGTGGCTGCTTGCCCTGGCGGTGATGCCCGTCACCCAGTGGTCGGCGGGCCACCTGGGCCTCGTCGCGTGCGTGTTCCTCGGGGTGCTGCTCCAGGCGTCGCTCGTGGTGATGTTTCTCGCCCAGGCCGCCGGCGTTCGCCGGGCGACGGTCGTCTCGCTGACGGTCGTGGCCGCGGCGTGGGCGTTCGAGGTGTTGGGCTCGCACACGGGCGTGCCGTTCGGCGCGTACCACTACACGGCCGGGCTGCAGCCCCAGATACTTGGCGTGCCGCTGCTCGTCCCCCTGGCCTGGCTGATGATGCTGCCGCCGGCCTGGGCCGTCGCACAGCGGATCACAGGCCGCCGCTCCGGGCTGGCGTTTGTTGTGACAAGCAGCCTCGCGTTCTGCGCGTGGGACCTGTTCCTCGATCCCCAGATGGTGCTCTGGCGGCTGTGGACGTGGGACGGGCCCGGCGCGTACTTCGGCGTCCCGCTGCTCAACTTCGGCGGCTGGCTGCTGGTGTCAGCCCTCATCACAGTGATCGCCCGCCCCCCTGCCCTGCCAGGCAAGCCGCTCCTGGTCATTTACACCCTCACCTGGCTCATCGAGGTCGTCGGACAGGTGGTGTTCTGGCGGCTTTACGGTCCCGCGGCGTGGGGCTTCGCCGGCATGGGCCTGTTCGTATGGCTGGCGTGGAGAAGACCGCGCGCGCTCTCTGAGCGCATCCCTTGAATCCTTGCGGGCTACTCCCCGAGGTGCGGCCCGCAAGGATAATCATATCCCGGCCGGCGTCACCAGCGGCTGACGTCAAACAGGCTCTGGAGCACCTGCTTGCGTTCGGCGGGGGTGGCCCAGCGCAATTGGAAGTTCTTGTCGATGACCGTGACCAGCAGCTCCGTGTTGATCAGCTTGCCGTCGTAGATCGTGTGCCGGGCCACCAGGCCGGTGCGAGTCGGCCAGCTCCACGTCTGGTCGAAGTAGAGGTTGCCTAACCCGTACAGGATGAGCCCGTTGTCGCGCAGCTCCAGGGCCTGCGGCGCGTGCGCCATTACGCCGGTGACCACATCCGCCCCCGCGTCACTCAGGCCGCGGAAGTCGATCTCGGCCTGGTCGTTCGGCACATTCACGTACTCGCCCTTGTAGTTTGTCTCGAGATGCTGCACCTCGGCAAACACGACGTCGACCTTCGGCTTAAGTTCGCGGATCTGGGCTTGCATTGTGGCCAGGTCGAACTTGGCCGACCCCGGCTTGTCGGGGCCGGCCCACGCCACCGGCGGCCCATACTGGTTCGCTGCAACGAAGGCGATACGGTTGCCGTTGTGTTCCAGCACGAGGGGCACCGCGGCTTCCTTCTCGTTCGCGCCGCCGCCGTAGACCGGGACGTTCTTGGCCTTGTACAGGGCCAGCGTGTCGATGATCGCCTTCCGGCCGAAGTCAAGCAGGTGGTTGCCGCTCAGCCCCACAGCGTCCACGCCTGACAGCGCCAGGTTCTCCCAGTACTCGGGTTTCGAGCAGAGCACCAGGAGATTCGGGCTGTCGTTCGCCACGCAACCTTCCGCGAACGGAATCTCGTTGCTGATCGTCGTGATGTCGGCTGCGGCCAGCTCGGGCCCCACTTTGCGTGCGAGAAAGCCGGGGTCGCCCGACTTCTCGATCGCGACGGCCGAGTTGCGGGCCATTGCCGTCACCCCGGTCATGGCCACGACGGTCAGCTTGGCGGGATCACGATTCGTGGCCGGGAGACTTTGTGTCGCGGCAATCGCTTCGCGGCCGCGGTCCGTGAGCGCGATGAAGGCGGCGCGTGCCGTGAGCGGCCACTCCTCGGCTTTGAACCGGTTGTCAGTGGGCGACTGACCGTCCAGCGCCAGCGCGGCCAGCCGAACGTCGAGCGCATCGAACGCCACAATCCCGATCGACTCTTTGTCGCCCCACACCGCGCCGTCGAGCTCGCCGGCGGGCACGGGCCGGACGTTCGCGCCGGGCTCGCCGAGCAGCCGCGCCAGCAGGGGGACGGTATCCGCGGCCGCGTAGATCGTTCTGAAGCCGGCCGGCTTGCCCGACCCCTGCCACACCGTCTTCAGCTCGTCCAGGCGGATTTCGTCCTGCACGCTTGAAAGCCGGGTGACCGGGACGAAGACCCGCTCCCACGCCGGGTGAGCGCCTTCCCCGCCGGGGTTCACAAGCTGCAGGTCGGGCTGCTCCGTTACCTGCTCGGCAGCGATGCCTGCGCCGGCCAGGGCGGCCAGCACTGCCTCCAGCGCGCCCGCCGGCGCGTCGGGTGCAACGCCGAGGCGGAGCAACGGCGCCACGGTGGGCGCAGGCGTGTCGGTGGGTGCTGGTGTGCCGGTCGGCGCCCGCGTCTCTGTCGGTGCAGTGGTGGCAGTAGGTGCCAGGGTGGCTGCCGGTGACGGCGGGGGCGTCAGCGCCGGCTCGGTGGGAGCCGCGGGCTGGCTCGTCGCAAGGGCGAGGGTGGGTTGCGCGGGTGCAGGCATGCCGGTGCACGCCGCCAACAGGGCGACGACGAGTGCAAGCAGGCCGGCGAAGAGACAAACTCGCGATGCCATGGCGTGCGATTCCTCAACGGGTTGATGGGGTGCGAACTCTGAAACGAACGGCCGGGCCGCCGGCTCGCTTGACCGGCGGTCCGGGACGATCAGTCCGGGGTTGGCGCGAGTGCCTCGCAGGTCCGCTCGAGCAGCCCGCGCAACTCCGTCAGTTCGTCTGCGCTCAGGCAGTCCCACGGCCGGTAGAAGTAGGCGTCGCGCGTCGCCAGTGCCTCCTCGCGCACGCCGCGGCCCTCATCCGTCACCACGTATCCCGCCGGGCTGCCTGTGACCCAGCCACGGTCGATCAACTCCTGGATGGCGGCTGCGTACGCCTCCCGCGAATAGCCGCGGAGTTCGCTCAGCCTCTCGCATACCTCGTCCAGCGTCGTCGCCGCGCCCTGCCAGAGCAGCCCCGACGCCTCCCACGCTTGCCCGCTCACGCCGTACGCCTCGCGCACGGCCAGCCTCGCGTCGTCCCGGTAAGCAACGAGGTCGCTCAGATACTGGTCCAGGCGCTCCATGACCGGCGCATCGGGCCCGGGGTCGTAGTGCCGCTCGACGCGCAGGCACCACTTGCCGGGGGGCTCAGGCGCGGCCAGGCAGGCGTCCGACACTCGCTGCAGCAGGTGCGCGAGGCGGAGCAGGTCGGCGGCGGGCAGCGGCGCCAGGTCGTTCAAGGCAGCCCAAGCGGTCTGGATGAGATGCTCGACGCCCGCGTGCCCTTTCTCGGTCAGGCGGTAATCGCCCGCCGGGCCCGGCTCGAGCAGGCCAAGCCGCACACCCTTCGCCGAGCGCGGCATCCAGCTTGGCGGGCGCAACTTGCGCGCCGCGCACGTGCAGCAGGCGCGCCGATACGGGCTCGGGCTCGAAAATGCGGGCGGCCATCAGCCAGCCATACCATTCCCCCAGCGGGATGCCAAGCTCGGCGGCGGCCCGGTCGATCTTCGGGACCATAATGGGCCGTGAGCGAGTCCAGGGTCTTCCAGACCAGGGGCCACAATTCGAGGTCGTTCATGCGCACCCTCCATTGCGATGCGGTAGATCACGGGTGATACATCACGTATGATGCATCATGCATGATGCATCATACGTGATGCGAGCACCTGAGGACAGCATTATAGCGCGCGAGGGCCCCGCGGGGAAGGCGCCGGCCGGGCGCGCAGACCCGGCCGGCGGCATCGACGCTTAGCCTTCCAGCGGGGAGGCGGGCGGCGGCACGAGCGGCGCGGCCGGCGCCGTCATCTCCCGATAAGCGAGCGTCCAGGTGGCCGAGGTGAACGTGGTGATGATCGCACCCACGATAGCCGCCAGTACGACGCCCACCAGGCCCACGCCGCACAGCGGCACGAGCAGCAGCGAGTTAGTGTTGTTTGCCGCGTTGCCGAACATCGCGGCCAGCGGCAGCATAATCGGCACCATAATGGCGAGCGTCACCGCGCCGACGATCAGACCCAGCACGAGGAATACGATCCAGAGCAGGACCGTCGGCCCCAAGTTGGTGCGCAGCACCCGCCAGCCTCGGCCGAATGCGTCGATCCAGCCCAGGTTTTCCAGCATCGCGGCCCGTTCAGCGTAAATCCGGATCTGGGCCAGCACGGCCGCCACGACGATCAGCAGGCAGACGGAGGGGCAGATGCAGGCCAACAGCCCGCCAATTACGGGGCCAACCGCGTTGTCGCCGCGTGCCCCCACCAGTGCGGCCCCCCCGGCCACGAGGAAGATGCCGATGACCATGACGATCGAGATGACGATGATCGGCAGGACCGACAGCACCCCGATGCCGAACAGCGTCCAGAAGCGTCGCTGGCCGGCGGTCCAGGCTTCGCCCAGCGTCGTGCGGCCTTCCGCCTCAACCTGGGCCACGCCCACGATCAACCCGCCGCGCGCCATGACGGAGATCACGAACAGCGCGATGGCGACGATGATGCCCAGGCAGGCCAGCCCGACGAGCAGGCCCTCTGCCGCGGGCACGTTGATGTTCGGGAGGTTCATGTTCTGCAAATCGCTGGAGGAGAAGCGGTACGAGCTGTTCGCGCCGCTGGTGCCCTGGCCCAGCGCTGCCAGGAATCCGAGGATCCAAAGCACCTTCCACCGCCAGGAAATCTGCCACGCCCGGCTGAGCGTCCTGCCAATGTCCATGGTCATCTCCTTCCTTTGCTGGCGTCCGTCGACTAGCGAGAACTGGGTTTGCTCGTGGAGTTCTTCACGTATTGTACATCAGGCGGGATGCAACTGGCTAGCCATCAAGCTGACGCGTGGCCGATAAAATCGGCCGGTTGGCTTCGGGCACCCCGGGGCTGCACGGCCAGGCGCGGCCGCACGCCGGCGCTTTATCTGCACGAAATTCGCTCGTTTTTGGTCGTCATAGAGGATTGTCAAATACCCTAATTCGTGCTATGATGCGCAATCAGGATTCGTCTGTTGGCTCAGCGACAGCAGGTCGCGGCTTTGCGACCGGTCGATGGTCCCGAACATGTTAAAATCGAGCAGTCTTTCATACCTCACAACTATCCGGCTGGCTGCCTCGCGGCCAGTGTCATGCGGCGCCCCACAGCTTCAGCCCCGGTCGGGGTTACCCGGTCTCGGCCCCGTTTCTTCTTGCGACCAAACCATCAAATGCTGGCCCCTCTTTACGGGTCCACCAACGCGTCGTCCACATCCTGAGCCAGCCCGCGCGGCTCGTGTTCTGAGGCGCGGAGGATACAGTCACGGTCGTCCGACAAACCAAGTAGCGCAGTCAGGTAACCTAAGAGCGGCGCCCCCATCGCGGCATCCATCGCGCACACCGCTCTACTGTAGTTTCCCTGGAGGCTGGCGATGAAGCAGCATGTCCCCCCGCGGCGCCTGGCAAAGGCCGTCGCGTCTGTCCTGGCTATCGCTCTCTTGTTGGCCGCGCTGCTTGGCGTGGCTCTTTTTTCGTCTGCAAGCGGCGCGCCCTTTGTTGCAGCCAACACCCGCGCCCCATCCAACCCTCTCGCCGCACAGCCCGCCGCGGCCCTGTCCCGCGTTGCGTCGACGGTGTCCACCGGTCCGGCCCGCAGCGGCGTCTCTGATCCGGCAGCCGCCGTGCGGGGCGCTTGGGAACTGGCGCGCCAGTTGGGTGCGTATGACTTCGGCACCGACCTGGTCGAGACGGCGTTCCCCGCGCTGACGCTCTCCAACGCGGGCAACGGGCCGCAGAACACCGAGCTGCATCTTGAAGGCGCGGTCGACCTACCGGCCCGCCGGGTGCAGGTGCGCATGTGGCAAGGCACGGGCAACCTGCTGGCCGAACGCACGGCCAACGAGGCGCGGTTCGAGGACGGCACCGCGTACGTGCGTTCGCCGGGCGGCAGCTGGCAGGAGATCGAAGACTTCTCTTCGACTTTCGCGCCCAACGCCGATCCGCTCGGCTTCCTGGCGGGCATCAAGAACGTGCGTGTGGGTTCGCACAGCGACTCGCCAGGGGGCAGCCAGGGCCTTCTGCCGGCCGGCATCGCGCACTATGCGTTTGACCTGGATGGGCCTGCCCTGGCAGCTCACATCCGCGACCAGCTCGAGCAGCAGCTGCGCGACCGGGGCGAGCTGCCGCTGGGCCTCAACCTCGACGTGTCGACCGAGTTTCGCGACGCGACCGGCGGCGGCGAGCTGTGGGTCGACAGCCGGGGGCTCCCCGTCCGGCTGGCCCTGCACCTGGCCTTCCCCGAGAAGCGCGACGGCTCGCATGCCGAGGCTGACGTGCGGACCGATTTCTCCGGCTTCCCCCAAGCCATGGCGGCCCGCCCCAGCTTTGCCAACAATCCCTTGGCTTGGGCCCGGGCGGCCCTCGAGGCCGAGGTTTCAGAGGTTACCGTGGCCCGGGCCGTGCAGACGGCCGGACCCGGCGGCGCGGTTGCTGCGGGGCTCGGTGCGATCGCTCTGCTGGTGCTCTGCCGCCGTTCCCGAAAGCTGTATACGGCGGTCGTGATCTCGGTGATCGCCTCGATGATCCTGGTGCCGCTGATGCAGAGCGGGCAGGTGGCCGCGTTCTTCGAGCAGCACGGGGCCAACTCGGCCGCCGGCGGAAGCACAGAGCGCGCAGGCCGCTGCCCGGGAAAAGCTGGCCGCATTGACGCCCGAGTGGGATCCACAGCAGGACCCGCTCGCCGTCCCCCGGCCCAGGACGCGCCGCCCGGCGGCAAGGCCGTGGTCACGCTGCCCGCGGAGGGCGACTCGCTGCTGGCGCCTGCTGAAGAGGTGCCGCCACCGGAATCGGCCTGCGACCAGGCCGACACCGAGGACCCGGACGCTGACGGCGTCACCAACTTCGACGAGTGCCAGTACCTCACCGACGAGGGTGATCCCGACAGCGACGACGACGGCCTGATGGATGGCGAGGAATTGAACCGGCTGGGCACCGACCCGAATTGGTGGGACACCGACTCGGACCAGATCACCGACACCCTGGAGGTCAAGGGCTTCTGGTACGAGGGGCAGCAATGGTATCTCAACCCCAAGAACCCGGACACCAACGACGACGGCCAGCTCGATTCGATGGAGTGCCTGGCCCTCACGGCGGGGCAGACCGTCGGGACAAACTGCGACACCGACCTGGACAAGATCCCCAACCCGTTTGACGTGGACAACGACAACGACGGCGTGCCCGACCGGGTTGATATCTCCCCCGGCACCCGCCTGGACCGGGACGGCCTTGGCACACAGCAGGCGCCCTACGAGTCCGCGTTCAACGGCGACAGTCCCTTCCTGTTCTCGCTCGGCGACCTGCAGCCTGACTGGCCGGTGCTCGTCGACTTCCAGGTGCGGCCGACCATTGCCGAGCACCTGTCATACGCGATGAATGTGCTCGACTGGCCGTCGGAAGACCGGGACGGGCAAATCCAGCACGGCAAGGATACGACGTTCGCCAACAGCGATAACCCCGACATCGCGAACCCCGACGATGCGGCGGGCAGCCACGGCGACCTGCGGCTGATCCCCCTGCTCGAGCTGACCATCCCGGGCACGCAGGCGCCGCTGAAGCTCGCCGATCAGAAAATGGTCGTCGAGATGCGGGGGGCTTTGTCGGCCACCGTCACCCTGACCCCGCAGGCCGCCGACCCCAACAAGAGCGACCTCCTCTTCCACTTTGGGCAGACCGGCAGCCACGACGTCACGGTCTACCAGGGCGACTGCCCGGGAAAGAAAGCGAACCCCGCGACCTTCGCGGCCATCGGCGACGGCGCCAAACCAAGCTACGCGAAGAAGCTGAACGACCTGGCGAACGGCGACTATGCGCTCATCCTCTCGCAAGGCACGGCCACCGTCTGCGAGCCGATCCCGGATATGGTGACCGGCCCATACGGCTCGAGCGGGAAGATGATCGATAGGTCCGTGCTCGACCCGTACGGCATCACGCTCCAGGACAAGGATGACGGCTCGCTCCTCGCCTACTTACCGCTGAGCCTCGTGTCTGACGATACGGGCGGCGGCAAAGCGGCGTTCCAGACCCGCATGCTCTACTGGCCGGGCGCCACCAACGTGTGGCAGGAGGCGCAGCAGGTCAAGGTGGTCTGGATCCTCAACATGCTGACCGACGACTGCGACTCGAACGGCTTCCCAACCTGGGAAGACTACCACAAGGCCAACCCGAACAAGTCGCGCGACGATTACGACGAGGCGCAGGCGCTGCACTGCCAGACGCACCGGACCATGGACGAGATCAAGCCGGTGCAGACATACGACGAAAGCTGGTTCCTCACCGGCCTGAGCGTGCGCGAGGATCACGGCCTGGACGTGGCAGTCGCCTATCCCGACCCCCGCAACGCGACCTACAGCGACGATGCGCTGTGGGGGCTTTCGTGGGGGCTGGGCCAGCAGTTCTTGACGGGTCGCGACTGCGAGATCAACAACTCGCTGTACGACAATGCGGCCGACGACGAGACGTGCTTCCGCGATTCGCCCCGCGATTTGCCCGATATCTCGATCTTCAAGGCGGACAAGTTCGGCTACCCCGCGGGCAACTCGACTATTAGCGAACGCTTTGCCTACACCAGCACCGTCACGGGCAACTCCCGGTGGAACGTTCCGGCGAAGGCGTTGAATGTCGAGGATTATCGCTACGACCATGTGGACTACATGTCCTACCTCGCAGCGAACGTCACGCCGGTCATCGTCGCCAAGTATGACACGACGGAGGTCCCCACGCTGTTGTTCGCGCGCGAGGAGCGCTACCGCATGGCGACCCTGGAAGGCGGCGCCCAGGCGAACAATGGGTTCAACATCAAGCTGGACGAGAGTAACTACCCCGAGCGGACCGTCCGCGGCCTGAGCTGGGCACCGTACTATTATAAGGACGGCGAGTGGCAGGGGTTCGCCAGCGAAGACTACTGGGGTCCGCTGTCAGACGAGCTACACGTTCGCTTCTGGGCCGATTACCCAACGGCCACTTCCGACGAGATCGAGGGCCGGGTGGCCGTCGCCCGCTCCTACTACATGGGGCTGATCACCGGCGCGGCCCAGTCCATCGACGTGACGCAGCCGCACCATGACGGTGAGTCCGATTCGGAGCTTGCGGGCGTGGCCAGTACCGCCTTCGCCACCGCCGCCGGCGCAGATGCCGCGCCAGCCGCCGTGGCAGCCGGATGGCCCTGGCTGAGCCGGGTGGCCGACGACATCATCATCCAGATCTGGAACGCCATTGGCGCGACCAAGACCATGGCCGTGCCCTACGGTCCAGGGATGTTTGTCGACGATCTCGGTAACATCTTCTGGAAGCCTTCGCTGGGCTACAAGATCGTGGGTACGGGCCTGAACAAGGGCTACGGCATGGCGCTCGGCGCGTGGCAAGATTTGCTCTCCTCGCCGAAGGCCTACAAGGTGGCCGGCCTGGTGATCTTCTCGGTGGCGATTGTGACCGCGGCCGTATGCTTGATCGTGGGGCTGAGCCTCGACAAAGACACGCTGACCGTATTGATAGCGACCGTGGAGGTGGCCGGCCTGGCTCAACTCATCGTCGGGGCCGTTGCGGAGTTTTCCAAAGCGGTCTCGATGGCCGGCGGCTTCGGGAAGCTGGTGGCGAATAACCTCGTCAACACCGGCCTCACGCAGTTCGTCGGCACAGTCAAGGCCAACGCGTCGGGTGTGGTCACCGCCATCATCTCCGGGGTGATGGCGTGGGCGAGCTGGGGCATCTCGTGGGCGATGGGCGGCTTGCAAGCGGGCAGCATGGCCTGGGACGAGACGCTGGCCGCGACGATTGCCTCCACTCTCGTCACCATCATCCTCTTCGTGATCTTCAACGCGCTCGGTCCGTTAGGGATGCTCATCAAGTCCCTGATCAGCCTGGTCGACGCACTGGTCGGGCTCATCTGCAGCACCTTCCTCACGGATGAGCAGGAGCAAAGCGCGGCGGGCGATCTGCTGTGCGGCGGCATTACGGGGCTGATCAAGAAGCTCGTTCAGTGGCTCATCTACAGCGGGGCGGTCATCCCCGAGATGGACCCGGACGAGGACCAGGGCGAGCCGTGGTATCCCCGGCTAACATTCGGTGGCATGGACATCGACGTCGATCCGCCTGACAAAGGGATCATCGTCGGCAGCAAGATGGGCGTCAGCATCGCGCTCACGAACACCATCGACATGGCCGACATCCCGCACAACCTCTGGGCGCAAGCCTACTATGACCAGTGGAATGACACCAACCTCAAGAAGTCAAACTTCCAGTACAAGTGGCAGGAGGCCGAGACCGATTTCCACAAGGACATGGAGCTGGGCGGGATCTCGCGCAAGTGGGAGACGAGCGGCGGGCGCCCCTTCCGCTACAAGACCACCCTCGGCACCGGCACCGTGCTCCCGCTGAATCGGGCCGGCATCAACCAGACCCTAAGCCCGCTCTACCTGTCGGAGGCGTACGCGGTGCCCGAGCAGGAGTGCTGGGGTCTCTTCCCCTTCGGGGGCTGCGGCATATCGACCGAGCGGGCGAGCTACCACTACGATTTCGGCGGCAGCCTGATCTTCGACGTGCTGCCCAACAGCATCACCGACTTCTACCAATTGGCTCCCATCGGGGGCAGCTATCACCTGGCGTGGGGCAACGCGATCTCCTTCCCCGGCCTGTTCGACGCGGACGGCGACACCTTGCCTGCGACGACGGATCCCAACGACAGCCGGTGGGACACGGACTCTGACGGGCTGGGCGACCAGTTCGAGCGGACGACCGGCAGCGACCCGAACAAGCCAGACACGGATGGCGACGGGCTGACCGACCTGGAAGAGGCCCGGGCCGGCACCAACCCGCGGCTGAAGGACACCGACGGCGAAGGCTTGCAGGACGGCTACGAGGTCTACCACCAGGACCTGAGCGATCTGGACCAGGACGGCAACACGACCGAGTGGCTGGGCGGCTGGGAGTTCGTCTACGGCCGCGATGCCGACGGCGCCCCGCTGATCACGCGGGTTTATTCTGATCCCACCTCGGTGGACGCGGACGGCGACACCCTGACCGACAAGCAGGAGAACACGTTCGGCTACAACCCGGACGCGCCCTCGGTCCTCAATGTGCTGACGCTCCAATCAGAAGTCAGGGAGGCCGGGGCGAGCACGACCGACGGCTTTGTCAAGCCCGGCGACACGCTCAAGTACACCGCGACGGTGAAGAACGAGCTGGATCTCCGGCAGGCCGAGGGTGTGCTGGGCACGCTGGCGACGCCGCTGCTCGATGCCGCCAAGATTCCACAGCCCAAGGACTTCGTCCTCGACGCGCTCGAATCGGTGCAGCAGACGGGCGACCTCGTGGTCAAGGCGGGCGCGACCTCCGGCCCTTACAGCCTGACCCAGGTAGCCGGCGCCCTGATCACAGACTGGCGGACCGGCTCGGGCGGCACCTCGCTGTGGCTGCGCTTCGACGATCCCCAGGCCCTGTACCGGGACACCTCGGGCAGCCAGCCGGACCACGACGGCACGTGCAAGGGCGTTGGCTGTACGATCACCACGGGGCGCTACGGCAGCGCGCTCCATCTCGACGGCAGCAGCTACGTCTTCTCGGCCGTGCCCGTCGCGGCCACCGAATATGCCGTCTCGTTCTGGTTCAAGGCCGACTCCACCTCCGACACCTACCAGGGCAAGCTGTTCACCGACGAGGACCCGAACACGCACCGGGAACGCGTCGACATCATGTACGACAAGCGGTCCGTCTGGGTCAGCCTCTATGGCTGCTCAAACGGGTCCTGCTGGAACGACAACATCTCCAGCCCCGCGTATGGGCTGGCTGCGCAAGAGTGGCATCACGTGGTGCACACGTACGGCGGCCTGGCGGGCAAGCAGAAGCTGTATATCGACGGCCGGCTCGTAAAGGAAGGGTTCTTCACCTCCACGGCCGCATCCACTTCGCGGACCAACATCGGCGGCACCCCCACGGCTGGCCTGTGGTTCGCGGGGTCCATCGACGACGTGCGGCTGTACGAGCGCGGGCTGACCGCCGACGAGGTCTGGGCGCTGTCCCGGCAGCCGGTCTTCCACATGGACTTCGAAAAGACCAGCGGCTGGGAAGACGTATCGAGCTTCCATGCCGGCGTTGCTCCTGTCGACAGCAGCCACACCCCGGTGCACGACACAGGGGGAATTCAGGGCAGTGCCGCGAAGCTCAACGGGGTCAGCTACCTGAACGTCTCGAACAACCTCGCGAGCACCCCGCAGCTCGATCTCAGCGGCGGCAAGTACACGATCGCAGCCTGGGTCTACCCCCAGAAAGGCTGCGGTTTCGACACTCAGCCGGGCGCAATCCAGTCCATCGTCAGTTCTAACGCGGAGATCAGCAAGCGATATCCCGACTTGACCCTCACGACAGACCCGGGACAGAGCAGCCTGGCCGCGATTGGGACAGGTTTTGGTACGGGGAGCAGCTATCAGTATGCCGATGGGCCGTGGAGCGTGCCCTTCAACCAGTGGACACACGTGGTCATGACCTTTGATACCGATGTCTTCGGCGATCAGGGGTATGACAACGACGTCCAGGGCACGTGGCGGCTGTACACGAACGGCAAGGAAACCTGGCACAACACGGTCGAGACATCGGGCGCGAAACCGTACGCGACGACCTATTTCCAGGTCGGTCAGATCGCGAGCGGGATGGCGCACTCGTTCTGCGGCAAGATCGACGAGCTGGTCATCTACAACCACGTGCTCGACGCTGACACGATCGCGGCCTTGACCAGCGACGGCGCATCGGCCTTGCATCTGCAGCTCGACGAGGCGCCGGGTTCGGCGTCGTTCCACGATGACAGCGCCGCGCAGCGCGAGCTCGGCTGTGCCGGGTCCGGCTGCCCGGGCACGGGGCTGGCGGGCCGGGTGAACCAGGCAGCACAGTTCAGCGCCTTTGAGAATGTGGGCAACGCCCTGACGCTGGGGAACAGCGCGGTCAACCGGTTGACCAACAACTACAGCGTGGCCGGATGGATCAAGCCGAGCAGCCTCGCCAGCCGGCAGCACATCCTGGCGACAGGCAAATGCAGCAGCACGGGCGCCGGCTGGAGCTTCGGCCTCTACCTCAACGACCTCCGCTGGGAGAGCTTTGGGGCGCAAAGCCACATCCTCAGCCTGTCGGGCGCCGGAGGAGGGGGCGCGCAACTCCAGGCCAACCGCTGGTATCACGTGGCCCTGGTGGCGGATGCGGCCAACAAGCTCACCTTCTACATCGACGGGCAGGCGAAGGGCCAGGTCCAGGGGTTCGCTGCAACGGCTGACACGGCCAACCGGCTGGTGGTGGGCGGGTGTGACACCGGCACGAGCATCGTGGAAGGGCTCGACGGCATGCTCGACGACCTGTGGGTGTACGGCACGGCACTGACTGCCGAGCAGGTCAAGGCCCTGTTCGACGCCGCGCCCGTCATGCAGCTCCATCTGGAAGAGGCGAACGGCGCGACAACCTTCAAGGACGACGGCTGGCCTGGTAGCGTGGCGACCTGCCCCACCGGCCATTGCCCCACGATGGGCGAAGGGGTCAAGGGGCAGATGGGCCTGGCGGCAGGCTTCATCAACCCGGCCCAAATCAATGTGCCCTACAACGCGGGGCTGAACACGCCGAAGTTCACCATCGGAGGGTGGCTCCGGCCGGACGCGTTCCCACCCGACGCCGCCCCCGGCAAGCGATTGCTGATGGCGAAGGGCCTCGTCGGCCAGGAAGAGTGGAAGTTGTGGCTGAACACGACCCAGTCGGTAAACATCTACCGCTCGTGCAGCAACAGCTCCATCGAGTTCCCTAGCGAGGCGACCCTGCTCCCAGAGCAGTGGAACTACGTGTTGGTGACGTACGACGGCGCCATGCTGCGCTTCTACATCAACGGGAGCGAGAGCGGCGCCCACGCCTTCACGAAGGCGTGCACCGACAGTGGACAGGGCGTGCGGCTGAGCAGCTCGTCGGGTGGCTTCAGCGGCCGCATGGACGAGATGGTCGTGTACAACCGGGCGCTCACGCCGAACGAGATCCTCACGCTCTACAACTACCAGTCAGGTTGGATCGAAGACCGGAATAGCCAGACGATCGTGGTAGACAACGAGGCTCCCACCGTCTCGGTGGTGATCACGGACGGTGTGCACCTGCCCGACGGCTGGCCCGTGGTCGTGGCGCTCGACGCCCAGGACGCCTCATCGGGCATCCAGTCGGTCGACTTGCTCGTCTCTAAGGGGGGCGGCGCGTACACGCCCGTCCATGCCCAGCAGTGTGCGGACCCCGCCCAAGGCCCGGCCTGGTGCGCCACTTTCACGCCTTCGGGCGAGGCTCAATACTCGCTCTCGGCAAAGGCGACCGATCGCGTCGGCCGCACAGCCGACGCTACGAAGAAGTTGGTTCTGGTCGACGCGACCGCTCCGTCGCTGAACCTGGCGCTCACCGAGGGCCAGTTGGTCAGCGCGACCCGCAGCGCGACAGATCCGCCCATGTGGCTGATCCATCTGAGCGGCACGGTCAGCGACGCCCCGGTGGTCAGGGGTACTGAGAGCGGCATCCCCCGCGAAGGGTTGCGCGTCACGCTGGTCGACGCGGAGGGCGAGGCCCTGGGCGAGGCCGGCCAGATTGCGACGATTGCGGGCGACTCTGCGGCAGGCTCAGACACGGCTTGGTCGCTGGACTACGCGGTGCCCGACGCCGAGCCGGACGGCTGCTACACGGTCAAGGCCGAGGTGGTCGACAACATCACGGCCATCCCCGGCTTGCCCGAACAGCAGAAGGCGCTACATACGACGGCCAAGAGCAAGGGCATCGTGATCGATTCCCGGCCCCCACAGGTGGTGCTCGACCAGTCCTCGCTCGCTCATGGCATGCTGGGCGCTGGCGTGACGAGCCTCGGCGGCGAAACGACCAAGCGGCCGGTGCCGGTTGAAGTCGACATGACGACAACCGCGGGCGCGGACCTCACGGGCGTCAAGCTGACGTGCCGGCACGGCAACGCCGGAAGCTGGTACACCGTCTTCGAGATGTTGCCCGGCCAGTTGGCCCCCGGCTCAGGCGCAGGCTGGGATGGCGAAATCCACAAGCTCTCGACCTGCACCCTCGACCTGACCACGACGGCCACAAAGGGCGGCGTGGCCGGCACCATCAAGGTGTGCGGCGAAGCGCTCGACCTGAATCCTGACTGGACGGGCGACTTCTCGGCCGCGCTGAGCATTACGTTCGTGGTCAATTCGACGCGCTGCTTGGCCCGGGGTTGCACCGCCGACCAGGCGGTGTCGGGCACGCAGAAGGTGGAGGTTGCGTTCACACCGATTTTGCAAGGCTCGGCGTGGCTGAACGAGGCCCCGCTGGCCGGCGAGACGCTCCACATGCCGTTCGACGATACGCCGAACGCGGATGGCTCGATGCTGGTGCGCGACGTGTCGGGCATGGGGCACACGATGGCGGTGGATGGCACGACGGCGCCGAGCCCTGGCCAGGCGGGACAACTGGGCAGCGCCTTCTCCTTCGACGGTGTGGACGACTACGTCAGCATCCCCGACAGCGACGATGTCGATTTCGCGGCGAGCCAGGACTTCGCAGTGATGGCGTGGATCAAGCCCGCCGCGCAGCAGCTCTGGACCGCGACCACGGACAACGACGTGATCGAAAAGTGGTCCGGCGCTACCGCCTACCCCTACGTGGTCCGCTACGTCAACTCGACCGGGGGCGCCAACGCCGGCAAGATCAGCGCGGCCCGCTATGATCGCTCGACCAGCACGGTCCTGACCTCGGCCAGCGCCATCAATGACGGCAAGTTCCACCACGTCGCGTTCGTCCGGAACGGTGGGATGGTGAGCCTGTATGTCGACGGGGTCCTGTCGGCCGGGCCGGTGCAGGACAAGGTGGCTAGCACGACGACGAACAGCTCGCCATTGTACATCGGCCGGCGCGGCGCCGGCGACATGCCGAACTACTTCACCGGCCAGGTCGACGACCTGCGCATCTTCAAGCAGGGCCTCACGGCCGACGACGTGAAGACGATCTACACGGGCAGCGCCGCGCAGCTTGTGATGGCGTTCGAGGAACCGTTGGCGGTCGGCGGCGACAAGGTGAGCGATGGCTCGGGCTGGGGCCGCGACGGCACGCTCAACACCGGCAGCGGCGACACGGCGAACAAGACCATGCCCGGCCAGGTAGGCAACTACGCGCTCAAGCTGGATGGTGTGAACGACGGTGTTGCCATCGACAACTTCGGCGTCTTCACGACCACCACGGTCTCGGCCTGGGTCTATCGCACCGGGGCCACGACTGGCCGCGAGACGATCGTCTCCTACAAGGAAGACGCAAACTGCGGGCTCGTCCTGGCGCTGGAGAGCCAGTCGCCGATCTTCTATGTGCATGCCAAAGGCACCTGGTACCACATCCACGATACCACGGGCGAGGTGCCACTGAACGAGTGGGTGCATTTCGCGGTCGTGCAGACCCCCGACCACATGCTTATCTTCCGCAACGGAAAACAGGTCGCAAGCGGGTATTGGGCGACCATCCCAACCGCGATGGACCAGTGCGCCGGCCGCACCGGCATCGGCGTGCGCAGCTCGCTCGACCAGCACTGGTTCCCCGGCGCCGTCGACGACGTGCGCTTCTACGGCCGGGTGCTGAGCGCAAACGAGATCGCCGACCTCTACAATGCGGGCTGGCACACCACCACGCTGAGCGCCGGCGGCGCGACCGTCGACAGCGCCACCTGGAGCATGAAGGTCCCGACGACGACGCTTGGGTTCGAAGGCACCTATCGTCTGGACCTGCGCGGGACAGACTCCAACGGTCACACCCAGGCCGTCAGCGAGCCCAGGCACCTGTGGCAGGGTGAGATCGACAACCTGGCGCCGCGGGTGACCCTGTGCAAGGCGCTCGTGAGCGGTACGACCTACCGCTACGTCGCGGAGGCGCAGGACTACAACCTGGTCGAACAGGGCTTCGCCGCTCCGTGCGCGATCTCTTCACGGACAAACTACCAATCGCCGTGGCTGCTCAGCACGATCCCCACGGGTGACGCCAAGCTGAACAAGCTTCGGGCCGACTGTTCGCTCAGCGCGGCGGTGGTGGAGAAAGCGACCGCCTGCGACAGCGCCGGCAACTGCACGACGGCCGGCGTGACGAGCGGCGGCGCATGCACGAGCATCCTGGCGAGCCCCGCGGCGATGGCAGCCGGCGTGCCCGACTCCGTCACCCCGACGACGCCGGTGCTCGGCATCGTGCCAACCGTGCTGACGACGACGCACTACTCGGGCCTCGGCGAGGTTGTCGTGACCGGATACCTGACGGGCACGGCGAACCTGGATGCGATCGAGGTGACTGTCGACGGCACGACCGGGAAGGCGAGGCTGACCGGGCCCGACACGCAGTGGCCCTTCACGACCACGTGGAGCTACCGCTGGCAGCCGCAGGCGGGCCCTCCTGACGGCGCTCAATTCGAGACGACCGCAAATGCCGTCGTCCACCGGGGTCCGCGGATTCCGGCGGTCGAGACGTTCCTGACGGTCGACGTGCTGCCGCCGGCGGAGGTCGAGGTGGCGCTGACCGCGAACGGTGCGCCGGTCGAGCCCGGCGCGGTCTTGCGCACAGCCTCGCCGCAACTGCGGCTGGCCTGGGACGCGAGCCGCGACGGCAGCGGCGTGGCAGGCTACACGACCCGCTGGGTGACCACGTCGGCGCTGAGCCGCACGGTGGAGACCCGGGCGGCCGGCGCCGGCGGTCCTTACGAGGATCGCTATCAAGCCGGCGACGCGCAGACTGTTGCCGTCGAGTTGATCAGTCGTGACCTGCTCGGCAACGAGCGCTCGCAACCCTTCGGCGCAGTCGTCGTCGACGGGCCGCTGACGCCCGACCTGGTTCAGCTGCCGGCCGATCCCGGCGTCCCCCCTGATCCCGAGTGGATGGAGACCGGCTGCACGCTGCTCACGACCGACGGACGGGCCGCACGCATCAGTGGCGCAGGCGCATACCCGATCCAGGCCCTGTACGGAAGCTGGGACCAGGCGGCGCTGCGCCTGACGTGGGCGGGCGCGGACTGGAGTTCGGACGGCGATCTGTTCGTCTATCTCGACACGGGCGCGGGCGGCACCCGCGACCTGTTCACCCCATACCCGGTGCCCGAGAAGGCGAGCCAGTTCCTGCTGCCTTCGAGCCTGGACGCCGATACGCTGGTGTGGGTGCAGGACAACTTGAAGGCCAGCCTGCTCAAGTGGCAAGGGGGCGGGTGGCAGCCCGCCGGTGAGCTGACCGCGTCGCAATACCGCTTCGACCCGGTGAGCCGCGACGGCGAGACGGACCTATACCTGCCGTTCAAGCTGTTGGGCGCCCGCGCGGGTGATCCCATTCGTGTCCTTGCTCTTGCCGCCGAAGAACCCGTCTCGGGCGCCGGGCTGCAAATCTGGGCGACCGCGCCGCACACCAACCCTGCAAACAGCGCGCGCTCGAACCAGCGGGCCGCGCTCGGCTGCGCTGCTGGCAAGTCGGGGCGTGACGATCCCGTTGCTGCACTACTATGATTGGGCGGCCACGGGCGACGGGGTCTGCCCGAACGGCACGAACGCCGAGCGAAATACCAACGTCCAGCTCGAAAACTCGGTGTCCTCCGACCCAGTCGGCGCTGCCGTGTCCGGGCTCGATCTCCCGCTGCTCTGGGACGCGGCCGGCGCGGCGGCCGGCGGTCTGACGGCCGCATCCGGCGCCGCAGGACTGGACCTCGGCCCCGACAGCTTCGTGATGGACTTTCTCAACCCCGAGCACCCGCCCCTGGCGAATGGCAGCACGGTGGTCTACACCGTGCGGGTGGCCAACAAGGGCACCAGTGCGCTCGAAGGCGCCTGGCTGGCGCTGAGCGGCCTCGGGGCCGTACGTCTCCTCGAGGAGCGAGTGGAACTGGGTAATATCCCCGCAGGCGAAGAACGCACGGTAACCTTCAGCGGCGTGACAGACCTGAGCCTGTCCGAACGGCCTGTGGCCGCGGCCCTTGCGCAACTCTACGCGGCCGGCTACCGGCCCGAGAACCCCGCCCTTGACTGGTTCCTCGTGGCACACCGCGTCGACAGCGGTGCCCCCGAGAGCTTTGGGCTCGACCTGGGAGCGCGTATCGTCGGCGCCGACTTCGGCCAACTGAGCGGCTATGCGTTCGACGAGTCGAGCGTAGCGGCCGTGAAGATGGAAATACGGTCGCCCCAGGATGAACTCTGGTCGGTCACCTGCCCATTGCGCCGCCAGGAGGCCGGTCGTTGGACCTGCCAGTGGGACGCGACGGGGACGCCGCAGGGCGCGCCTCTGCCCGACGGCGAGGAACTCACCGTGCGCTTCCAGGTCAAGGATCGCCTGGGCCAGGTGAGCGGGTGGGGCCAGGCCCACACGGTCCGGGTGGACGCCCGGGCGCCCAAGCTCACACTGCCCGATCAACCGGCGACCGTACAGGCGGGCCGGCTCCGCCTCTCGGGGGCGGTGGAGGATGCCGCGGGCGTGGCGCGGGTGTGGGTGTGTGTGGACGGGAAGTGCCGGGACGTGGACCTCGTGGGTGGGCTCAAGAGCCGTACACATTGGTCCTTCAGCCCGGGCATCGGGGCTTCCGACTACCTGACGCACACGGTGACGCTGCAGGCGGAGGACGCCCTCGGAAATCGGACGGCCGAGCCGCAGACGTTCCAGATCGTCCTCGACAACGTCCGGCCGCGGGTCACCGTCGACCAGGCCGGCGCGCAGCTTGTGCTCGGTGCGACGGAGACCGTGCTCACGGGAACATCGACCGATGGCAGCCCGTTCGTCCGGACGTGGGTGCGAGTGCAGGAGCCGGACGGGAACATCGTCTTACGCAGCGTGTCGCAGGAGGGCGGACCACTGGAAGTTCGACCTCGCGGGCGAGCGCCCGGGTCGCTACGTGCTGTCGGTCGTAACGAAAGATGCGGTCGGCAACATGACGCGGACCGGCGAGTACGCGGTCGACGTGAGGTGTACGGATGCGGCGTTCGGCGTCGGCAAGATCACGGTGACCGCCGTGGAAGGCATGACCCTTACGCAGACGATTGCCGCGACTCTGACGAACAGCGGACCCGACCCGCTGCCCGCGGGCATTCCCGTCGGCTTCTACGACGCGAATGGCCGGCTCGCCGGGCTGGGCACGAGCATGGCGCTGGCCGCGGGCGGCCAAGAGACGCTATCGGTCACGCCGTGGACGGTGCCGGCTGCCGGCCGTTATGAGTTGATCGTGGTGCCGGCCGACCCGGACCTCGGCACGCCCGTGCCGGTCGCCTTCTGTACCACCCCGGGCGCGGAGCGGGCGCTCGTCTGGGCCGGCCCGCTGCCCGAGATGCTGCCGGTGTACGTGCCGCTGATCCTGTTCGGCGCCGCGGGGCCAGGTCCCACCGAAGAGCCCGAAAGCAAAGGCGAGGAGAGCGCGCCGGGGGACCGCGACAACACGATCCAGTAGTGCGTGGGGCGGGTGATGACCCGCCCCTGAGGTGAACGCGTAAGCACGGGGCAGTCACCTGGACTGCCCCGTGCCCATCATCGCAACGTGAGGTGAGGGAGCCTCTGCCGCCGCTATGCGGGGCTGACCGCGTCCTTCCCCGCCAGGCGCATCGCCACCCCGTACAGGACGAGCAGCAGTACGATCAGAAGCACGAGGAACGGGGGGATGACCTCGAGCGAGGTCCGCCGCGCCAGGAGGCCGGCGAGCGACGGGATAATGGCCGTGCTCAGCCCCGCCGCGGCAATTTGCATGCCGATGGTGTTAGCCGCATAGCGCGCGCCAACTCGCGCGGCCGTGCCCGACACCAGGGCCGGGAAGATCGGTGCAATGGCAAAGCCGGCGATCACCACGGCCAGCAGGCTGGCGACCGCCACCGGGTTCCACCAAAGCAGCGCCGCACCCGTGAGTGCAGCAAGCAGGCTCCCGCGGATCAGTGCGTTCAGCCCCACCCGCTTGGTCCACACCCCGGCCACGATGCGCCCAATGGTGAACATCGCCCAGTAGCTGCCAGCCCACAGACCCGCCATTTCCGGCGCAATCCCGCGGGACTCGGTCAGCAGCGTGTAGCTCCAAAGGCCGAGCGTGACTTCCATGCCCGTGTAGAGGAAGAACAGCAGCAGGCTGATCCACACTGCCGGCCGGCGCAAGGTCTCCGCGAAGGACGTTTTGTAGTCGGTGAGGCGAGCGGGTTCGCCGGCCGTCCGAGCTGCCCCGCCATCCTCCCACATCTTGAGCGTGAAGGCGAATGCGGACGCCAGCAAGATCTGCGCAGTCCCGACCAACGCGTAGCCGGCCCGCCAGGTGTGCGCGTACTTCAGGCCCAGCGTCATGATGATCGGCCCAAGCATGACGCCGATGCCGTAGCTGGCGTGCAGCCACTGCATCAGCCCCTCACTGAAGTGCGCGGCCACATAAGTGTTGAGACCCGCGTCGATTGCGCCGGCCCCCAGCCCGGAGAGCACCGCCAGCCCGACCATCCAGCCCCACGCGGGCGCCAGCGCATAGCCAATGAGCGCGGAGCCGGTTGCCGCGCAGCTCAGGGCCAGCACCCGGCCCACTCCGAGCCAGCGGATCAGGCGGCCACTGGAGAAGCTGGAGGTGAGGTAGCCGGCCGTCCCGGCAACGAGCATGATCCCCAGTGAGTCGAGCGGCCGGAAGAATGATGCCCGGATGGAGGGCCAGGCCACGCCCAGCAGGCCGTCGGGCAGGCCGAGCGAGATGAACGCGATGTACGCCAGGACGATCAGTGCAAGGCGCGGGCGGTTGCGGATGAGAGCGGCGTGCATGCTACTCGTCCCCCCCGCCTTGCGGCGCGCTGCCGGCCGGTTCGATACCGCGCGGTTCGATACCGCCGCGCACCGAGAAGCGCTCGTAGACGTCAGGGCCAACGCGGATCAGGCGCCGGGTCTGCATGTCGATCGGGCACCAGAGCGAGCGGGCGCGGGCCAGCACCCTCTGGTCGCTCACCCGCACGATCTCGACGAAGCGCTCGAAGATGTGGCGCTCGGCCCCGCCCACCCAAGTACGGCCGACGACCTCGTCGCCAAGGCGCGCCGAGTCCAGGTACTCGATCTCATGGCGCTTGACGAGCCAGCCGATCTTCGCCTTTTGCGCCTCGGTGGCGCGGGCAAACCACGCGGCCGTCGAGATCTCCTGGACCCAGCGCACGTAGACGACGTTGTTGACGTGCTGAAAAAAGTCGATATCTTCCGGATGGATGGGAATCGGTTGCTCGAAGCGCTCCGCTTCAGGTTCGGCTGGCATGACTCGGCTTTCCTCAAAATGATGGCGCGCCCGAGGGCGCGCTGCAGCCGCGATTATCGCACCATCTCTCGGACGCGTCAACGAATACGGGGTGCGCTCGCCTAGATTCCGTCAAAAGGGGTATTGACACGGCGGCGCAGCGGCGCGATAGTGGAGTCGCCACTGGAGGAATGTCCGCACACTTTGGACGAGGGTCCACAGGTACCGAAAGGTCAGTGCGAGAGTTCCATCAGAGAAAGGAGGCAAAACGCAACTGAAAGGCAAGCAAAGTTTAGGTTGTCCAACAGTGGCGAGAGAGCCCCGAGAATCTGAACGGCATGTTCCGGCTTGGCACTTCCTGTAATCTGGAAGCTCGCAGGCAGCCCGATAGGTCAGAAGTGTTAGCGGGGCTGCCAGGGTGCGATAAAGACGCAAGCACGCGGAAGGAACCAGAACGGGTGCTTGGGGCCTCTCAGTAACTCAAAGCCGCCGGTCGAGCCCGACCGGCGGCTTTTTTGTGCCCCGGCGCCCCCATCTCTCACCCCGCACCCGCCCCCACCCCCTGCGCAATCTGTGCCAAATTCCTCCGCGCGAAACTCTGTGAACAGGAGTATAATCGCGCGCGGCGGACTAGCCGATGGGCGACAGCACTCGTAAGTGAGTGCTGGGCCGGCTTAGCGCTCTGTCTCTGAGAGCGGGCCGGCGCACGCGAAAGGAGACTGTAGAAATGAGACGCGTTCGGCTCTTCCTCGTCGTCGCCATTGCCATCTCCATCTTTCTGCTTGCGGTGCCTGCGTATGCGACCCCGGCACAAACAGCCGGGGGCTCGGGGTGTGCCCAATTCTATACGGTCCAGTGCGGCGACACGCTGTACAAGATCGCAGTCCGCTTCGGCACCAACACTTGGGCGCTGGCGCGGCTCAATGGGATCAGCAATCCTAACGTGATCTATGCGGGGCAGACGATCTGTGTCAAGGCGGCTGCACCTATCCCGCCTCCGCCGTCTCAGGGCGGCTTCTGGTACACGGTGAAGTGCGGCGACATGCTGCGCGTCATCGCAGCCCACTACGGCTGGGGCACCTGGTATCTCGCGGGGGTGAACGGCATCGCGAACCCGGATGTGATCTATGTGGGGCAGCGGCTGTGGATACCCTACCATTGAGTTTGACATAAGTGGGATCTCGACCGGGCTCTCGGCGCGACGCGGGAGCCCGGTCTTCATTTTGGTACCGTTAACAGAATCGAGGGCATCGACGTCGATGCCCTCGGCCTATTCACTTCCTCTACTGTGCCAGGTCAGGGGCCGGACGACTCGTCGGCCTCGTGATTGGCTTGCTCACATCCACCCGGTTGGGCGGGTCGAACAGCACCTTGACCCCCTCGAGCGGTCCCGCCATGTCCCACCGTTGGGCTAGTTCCCAGCTGATATCGGCCACCCA
Source organism: uncultured Chloroflexia bacterium (assembly GCA_963810095.1). Taxonomy (GTDB): domain Bacteria; phylum Chloroflexota; class Anaerolineae; order CG2-30-64-16; family CG2-30-64-16; genus JALOOB01. The sequence continues at coordinate 575,839 of CAWEMM010000007.1, forward strand.
GCCGCGCTTCCGCAGGTTCTCACGGTGCTTGGCCTCGGCGCAGTCCACCACCATCAGTGGTCCGATGATCTCGCCGTCAGGGTGCTGCAGCCACACCTTCTTTCCGATGTACTTCGGCTCGAGCAGAGCCACAGCGTCCACGCACTCCGGGCATTCCGGAACATGACCCTTGTAGATCCGCCAGTTCCACACGCGCACCATCAGGCTGGCATGGCCTGATCGAGGTGGACCGTAGTGGGTGACTTCTCCGACTTGGGGTTGCGTAAGGGCTGGTGCTGGGGCGGTGAAGGTGAGGTGTGATAGTAGTACGATCTGCGCAATGAGCGTCAAATCTTACTCGCCTCCCATAAATTGATCTCGCCCGGCTCATTCCGGGACGAGGAATCTAACATTAAGACGCTGATTACAGCAAAACGTTCCCAAGCACGCTGTGCTTGCCTATTCGATTGCTGTAAGGAGATCATACCGCAAGGGGTGGGACAGTGGATGTAGGGACCCGTACACCCCCGCGCAGCCGTCGGGCGGGGCGGAGCGAGGCCGGTGGGCGTGCGGAGGGCGCGCTAAGCCGGCGGGTATGGCAGCGCGGGCTGGCGGCGGCCCACTTCGGCCACGCCCCGCTCCTCCCAGTCAACCCAATTAACCTGCTCGGCGTGCACGTACGCGTTGACGGCCTCGCCGACCGTCCTGAAGAAGAATGCATCGCCGAACTTGTCGAACAGGCCAAACCGCTTGAGCTTGTCTTTGACCGGGCCCTTCATGGCCGCGAAGCACACCCGCACCTGCGCCGCCTGCAGCTCTTCATGCAGCCGGTCCAGCATGTCCGCCGCAGTGATGTCCACGCTGGTGACCGGCTCGGCCGTGACCACCAACCAACGCACGGGCGTGGGCGATTCGTCGACCGCGTCGAGCACGCTCGTGCGGAACTGCTCGGAGTTGGCGAAGAAGAGCGGCGCGTCCCAGCGGAACAGCACCAGCCCGGGCACCCGTCGCGCCTCGGGGTGGCGCGCAATGTCGTGGTACCCCTTCACGCCGTCGATCCTGCCCAGCACGGCATGGTGCGGCCGCCAGCCATCCCACAGAAACTCGATCACCGCGAGGACGATCGCGAAAATGATGCCGGGGACTGCGCCGAACAGCACGACGCCTGCGAAGCAGCCGAGGGAGAGCCAGAACTCCCAGCGCTGCATGCGGTAGAGCCGTCCGAGGTCGCGCACCTCGAACAGCCCGATCGCCGCGGCAATCACCACCGCGGCCAGGGCCGCGTTTGGCATGTTCTGAAGTAGGTTGGGCGCGGCGATGAGCAGCAGCGCGACGCAAACCCCGCCCGCGACCCCTGCGACCTGTGTCCGCGCGCCCGCGTTCTCTGCGACAGGCGTGCGGGACGCGGCGCTGTTAACGGGGAAACCTTGAAACAAGCCCGCGGCGAGGTTGGCCATGCCCAGGCCCGCCATCTCACGATTCGGGTCGACGTAGGCGCCGTCCTTGGCCGCGTAAGCGCGCGAGAGCACGCTGGTCTGAGCGACTGAGACGGCCGCAATCGCGACCGCAGCAGTCGCAAGGGGCGCCAGGTCTTGCGGACGCACCAGCGGCACGGCTGGAGCGGGCAGCCCTTGGGGCAGTGGCCCGACAACGGCAACGCCGGCACGCTCCGCCAGGTGCAGGAGGCCGTTACAACGGTGGCCCCTACCACCGCGATCAACACGCCGGGCACTTGCCGCCAGCGCTTGAGCAGCAGCACCACTGCGAGCGTGGCCACGCCGATGCCCACCGCTACCCAGTTCGTCTGACCCTTCGCCACACCCTCGCCCAGCGCCGACGCGCGGGAGGGCAGGTTGTCGCCACCGGCCGAGAAGCCGAACACCCGCGGCAGTTGACTGACGAGCACCATCGAGCGCGATGCCGTTCATGTAGCCGTAGCGGATGGGTTTCGAGAGCAGCTCGGTGACGAAGCCGAGACGTGCAACGCCGACGAAGACGCAAATAAGGCCCGAGAAGATGGCCAGGGCCGCGGCGAGGGTCATCGCCCGGCCCACATCGCCGGCCGCCAATGGGATGATCGCGGTGGCGATCATCGGCGTCAGAGCGGCGTCGGGCCCGAAGATCAAGATGCGGCTGGGCCCGAAGACGGCGTATGCCAGCAGAGGAAAGATTGAGGCGTAGAGGCCGATGCTCGGCGGCAGGCCGCACGCCTGCGCATAAGCCATGCCCGCGGGGATCAGAACGGCAGTGAGCACGAGGCCCGCGACCAGATCACGGGCCAGCCAGCCGGCGCGGTAATGCCGGATCATATGGAAGCCCGGCACCCAGGCGAGCGCACCTTGTTGGTCGCGGTCAGGCTTCGGCCGCACGATGCGGCCGGGCTCGGGGCGGCTGCCGGCTTCGCTGCTTGTCGTCATCCTGCTGGGCCTCCGGACAAACGACGTTCGGGAGAGTCCCTACGTTAGCACTGCCGCGCCGCGCTGTCAATCGCCGGGAGACCGGAGGCCGCGTTTCAAACTGCAGGCAAGGTCAGCGGAGCATCCTGAGCGGAGCCGAGTGAAACGTAGCGGAATCGAAGGATGCGGAGCGGCTTCGCGCTGAGAAGGCCGCATCCTTCGACGCCGTTTCCCCAAAACCGCAAGCGGAACTCCGGTCAGGATGCTTTCGCCCCCAAACGAGACACACCCGCGACCAGGTCAAAGCCTGCGAAGAGCGCGGTGGGGCCTAAGCGCGCTCTTCCGAGCGGACACCGTTTCGCTTATGGGAGCTCCACCGCAATCGCGGCCAGCTCGAACCCCCAGCGCCACAGGATCGGGTTACCCTGCTTCGGGAAAATGGTGATTTCGGCCGTGTAGGACGTGTCGAAATCGGGCCGGGGCGCGCCGCGCGCCAACTGGGTGTCGGGCCACTTATAGCCCATCCGCGAGAAACGGAGCACATTGCACTGCCCGTTCTCGTCAGAGAAGAGGCAGTAGGGCGCGTTCCGCTCGATCGTGTCGTAGGCGACGACCTCGTCCCCGTTGTCGTCCACGTACTTGATCTTGAACTCGACCTGCTGGATGCCCGCGCCGATTGCTTGCCCCGCCCGCCGGTCCAGCGGCTCGACGCCAAAGCCGAGTCCGTCGCCGAACCGGATCTGCCCGTTCGCATCCAGCACGTCCTCGATCAGCTTCTGGTCGGCCCGGGGAATGATGATGTACTGGCCGTTGTTGACGTTGGCCGGGCCCCGGACCACCGGGTTGTTGCTTAGGTCACCCCCATTGACACGCGTGCGTGAGACCCGCTCGTCGGTCGTCTGGGGCACAGGCGGGATCTGGCCGGGCGTCAGCGTGCTCGCGGCCGGCTGGCAGGCAACAGTCTGCGCGTCGGCGGGCAGGAAGCCTAGCGAACGCCCCGGTGTCTGCTGCACCTCGACCCAACTCCCGCCCGGCACACCGATCTTGACAAAGGTAATCCCCTGCAACACGGTGCCCTGGATGAACTTGCCGACCGCCGGATACGCGGTCCCCGGGCCGATGCGCAAAAAGACATCCGCCGCCAGCACTCGACAGGATGCCACGCCGCCCGCCTCGGACGGTGCAGCGCCGGCAGCGCCCGCACCGGCAACTAGCAACATCGCCGCCAGGGCGATCGTGATGACCCGCAAAGCCGCAAACGGTCTGTACATTCTCTGCCTCCTAACCCAACCTTGCCAACTCCTGCTCGACCTGATCGATTGCAGGCGTGCAGCCTCCGTCTATGATATCGACCCGCAGCGTCTCGTCGTCCGGCGTCTTGGCCAATGGCAGCTTACACGCTTCGAACTCGGTCCGCGCTTGCTCGAAGAGCTGCCGCGCCCGCTCGAGGTTGCCTGCGCCCGCGGCCAGCCGGCCGCCGCAGAGCCGGGCGGCGCCCGCAATCGCATGATACTGGGCGACCATGCGCCACAGATTCCCGCGCTGCAGCGTATCCAGGATGGATGGATCCAGGGCGCGGTCGGCCTGGTCGAGTACCCTCTGTGCGTCCGCGCTCGTCTGCTCCAAGGGGCTCTGGCCGTACAGGTAGCACAGCGTTTCGGCATGTGCGACCAGCGCGTCGCCCTGTCCGAGCCGCGCGATCGGCAGCTGCGGGCTGGCAGTAGCGCCCTGTGCGGCGGCATCGTCCGAAGCCTTCGCCGCCTGCGTAACGGCCAGTTCGTACTGGTTCTCCGCCTGCTCCTGCAGCCCGCCCGGCTCCAGGCTCGTCAAGGGATCGGCCGCGATCGCGAGATCGAGCAGCGCGCCTGCCAGCACGATCCGCGCGCGCACGTTGTTCTGATCGATCTGCAGCGCCCGGTTCGCGTCGTCCGCCGCGGCCTGGCTCTGGTGCAGAAACAGCTTCTCGCGCGCCAGGAAGTAGTACACGTCGTCGATCCCCGAGCCGGCCGGCGCGCGCTGTACCGCCCCGTCCTGAGACACCGGTTGTGACGGCGCTGCGGCAGTGGCCAGGCCCAGCTTTGCCTCCAGCGCCTGGAGCACGGTGAGCGCTCGGGCGTGGTCGCCGATCGCGTCGTACTGCAGCGCGAGGACGATGGTGTTCATAATCTCCATCCGCCGGGTCACTTCGCGGCGGACGGCTTCCCGGCCCGCCGAGTCCTGCGCCAGGTCGCCGACGAACGCGATGGGTTGGCCCAGCGTGTAGTAGCCAATGGCCTCGCCCGCGGTCGCCGCCAGGCGGGGGAACACGAAGAACTCGGGGGCGAGCTCAAACTTGTCTTGAGACTGGCCCGGCTCCCGCGTGATGCGGGCCGAGATGACGACGTTCGCCTGGATGCGGTCGGCCAGCACGCGCGCTTCGGCCTCCCGTTCCCCGTCCGTCGACTTCTGCAGTACGGGCAGCGGGTCGCGCTTCTGCGAGCGCGGCAGCCCGTTATACCAGACGCCCACCCGCTCGGTCGACGTGACCGGGTCGCCCCGCGCGCCAAGCTGCGCCACCATCCACGATCGAACGAGCGCTGCGTTGGGAGCGGCCGCAAACTTGCCGTCGTTGCCCTGCAGCCCGGGGTCGAGCACCGCGACGTTGAGCGTGTTCGTGCTGTCCATCTGCGTCGGGCCGGCCCGCCACCAGATGAAGAAACCGAGGAGCGCAACCGCGACGACCGCGGCCGCAGCCCCGAGCGCAAGCCTGATCCGTTTCTGCCGGATCGCCGGGTCGGGCCGCCACAGGTGGCCGTCGGCCGCCCGCATGTACAGCACGGCCGTGGCCCACTCGCTGGGGAAGCCGCCCGAGTACAGCGTCTTGCGCGCCTCGGCCATGGCCTCGTCGACGGCCGCACCCGCCGCCAGTGCCGTGTAGAAGCTGCGAGCCAGCGCCTCGGCAGCGGCGGCAGAAATGGCCGAGCGCATCGCGATAACCGCCGGCACGCCCCCGCGCACCAGCCGCTGCGCGACGCCGGAGTACGGGTCCTGCACACCGCTGACCGCGCCCCGGCACGCGCTGATGACTGCGAGGCGCAGCGACCGCTGATCGCGCAGCAAGGTGGTGAACGTTTCGCCGCTGACTGCGTCGCCCTTGCCGTCGGCCGCGGTCAGCAGCAGCACGCTGTCCTGATCGTCCTCAGAGTAGTCCCCGTGGCCGAGGAAGTGCAGGATGTGGTACTCCTGCTTGAGCAACTGCCGCTGCAGGTTGTCGACCGTGGGCGGGTCCAGCCGGTCTACCGTGACGACCCCGCGGCCCTCCAGGTCGGCCATGCCCTGCTTGAGGTTCGTCCATTCCTGGTCTGCGTCGAGTGGTGGATAGTCTGACGGGCTGGAGAAAACCGCCAGCACCCGCAGCCGGATTTCCGGCGTCCCGGGCTCGGCAGGCTCGGGCAGGTCGAGGTAGCGCACAAGGGGTGTCTCGCGCGAGAGCCCGAGGAAGGTCGCCCGCTGCCCGTCGTACATCAACTCCCACGGCAAGCCGGCGAGTTCGGGCGTCTCCGAGAGCCGCAGGCGGATGCGCAGCCCCCGGTCCGAGCGCTGTGCGCTGTCGAGGCTGCGGCGCAGGCAGCCAAGCACGTCGCCGCTGAACACCGCGTCAAACAGCGCGCCGCCCATCACTTGCGGCGCAGCGTCGGCCGGCAGGTGGTCGACCGGCCCCAGCTGCGCACGCGCCTCTCCCGCAGGCGAGCTCAGGACGTGCGCGCGGTAGCCGCCGTCGGCTTTCTCGATCTCCAGGTCGAAGTTGAGATACACCAGCTCGGGCATGCGTGACTGACTCCCCGGCAACAACAAAGCCCAGGAGCGATCCTGGCCTGGGCCGCATTCCTGGGTGCAACTTGTACGATACTAGCACGCTTATTGGTCTGTGTCAACGGCCTGGAAAAGGGGGGTGGCGCGTTCCAGTCTGGGGCAGAATGAGCATCCAGAGCAACGCCGGCTGCACAGGCGCACGCCGAGGATGGAGCTCTCCAATTACGTGGGGGAAGTGAGAGGGACCCCGGGCCGCGGTGTCGACCCGCCCCGTGCTTCAGTCGTGGGGCAGGACCACCCGCACGAGCGTGCCTTCGCCCGCCCGGCTTTCGATCTCCCAGCTACCCCCGATCTTGGCGGCGCGCTCGCGCATGGAGTGCAGGCCCATGTGGCCGGGATAGGGCGTAGTGGCGTCAAAGCCGGACCCGTCGTCCCTCACTTCGAGCCTTACCCCGGCATCCACGCATGCCAGCGACACGGTGATCCGGCTGGCTTGCGCGTGCCTGGCCGCGTTGTTGGTCGCCTCCTGCGCGATGCGGTAGAGGGCCTCTTTCGTCTCCACGGACAAATCAGGCTCAGCCGGCACCTCCAAGTCGACCTCGAGGGCGTAGCGGGCGCGCAGAAGGTCGGCATGCCGGCCGAGCGCGTGCACCAGGCCGCCCGTCACGAGCAGGTCGGGCCGGAGCTCGAAGATCAGCGCACGCATCTCGGCCAGCCCCGTTGCCGCAATCGAGCGCAGGTTGTCGAGCCGGGAAGCGAGCCATTCCGGATCCGCGTCAAGCCGGTGCTGCATGCCGTGGACGGCCAGCAAGATGCCGTACAGCGCCTGCGAAACCGAGTCGTGCAGCTCGCGGGCCAGGCGTTCCCGCTCTGCGAGCGCGGCTGCCCGTTGGGCTGCCTCGTACAGCTGGGCGTTGGCAATGGCGATGGCCACCTGGTACGCCAGCGTCAGGGCGTGCTCGCTTTCGTCGCGCGTGAAATGTCCCGGCTCGCGGTGGTCCAGGCGCAGCAGTCCGATCAACTTCCCCTTCGTGATGAGAGGCAGACCCAGCCAGGCCCTCGCATAACTCATCTGCGGTGCGACAGCCTCGTCCCACACGGGCCAGCCCGACCCCGACGCGGCAGCGTCTGCCCAGACGTCCTGCACCAGGACCGGGGCTCGGGTCTCGACGACCCTCCGCCAGCCGCTGTCGCGCCCCAGCCCGATGCGGGCCCCGACGACCTTGTCGCGGTCGGCCGGGCCGGCATAGTCCAGGACGACGAGTTCCTGGTCATCCAGGATCGCAATGGCGGCGCCCGTGTAGTCGATGGCCGACCGCAGCTCGACCAGGATGTGAGCCAGCAATGTGCGCAGATCGAGCTCCGAAGCGACATCCCGGCTGATCTCGAGCACCGTCGCCAACTGGCGGGTGCGCTCGGCCACCCGCGCCTCGAGCTGCTCGTTCGCCTCGACCAGGGCTTCCTCCGCCCGCTTACGGTCCGAGATATCGCGGAAGGAGAGGCTGGTGCGTTGGCTGCCGTCGCGATCGGTAAAGATGGCGGACGAGACCTCGGCGGGGAAGTGCGAGCCGTCGGCCCGGACCAACGTCAACTCCCCCGCGCTTTCCCGGTGGTCGCGCGCTCCTCAAGAATCGGCGCCAGCCGTGGATCGGACAGGTCGACCACGCCCGCCCGGCCCACCGCACAAATCTCCTGCTCCGTCCTGCCAAGCAACAGGCATGCAGCGGGATTCGCTGCTAAAATCGCGCCGTCGGGGTCGGTCAGGACGATCGCGTCGATGCTGTGCTCGAAGAGCGAACGGAAACGGTTCTCGCTCTCTCGCAGCGCTGCTTCGGCGCCGCGGCTCTCGGTGATATCTGCGAAGGACGCCACGACGCTGTACGGGCAGGCTTCGCCGGGCCGGAACAGCGGCTGCGTGTTCACCAGGACCCAGACGCGTGATCCATCGGCGTGTCGCACGCCCATTACGACGTCGTGCAGCGGCTCGCCCGTGCGCAGGGTGATCGGGATGGGATGGTCCTCTCCCCGTATGGGCGCGCCATCTGCGTCGGTGGCCTGCCAGCGTGGGTCGAACGAGGTGAGGCCCATCATCTGGTCCCGAGTCAGTCCAAGAATGCGCTCGGCGCTGGCATTGCAAGCGGTGATGCGCCCTTGGGCATCCTGCATGACGATGCCTTCTGACATCGCAGTGACGATCGACCGGTAACGTTCTTCGCTTTCGATCAGCGCTTCTGCGACGCGCTCCACCTCGGAGGGGGTGCGGGATTTCGAGTGCACACACAACTCCACAGCACAGATTCGCCTTCGCATTATAGCCATTCGCGGTCAGGCTGTCCACGCGGAATCTCCCCCTCTGAGCAATTCCAAATGGTCACGCTGCAAAGCGTCCTTCGGCTGTGGCTTGCCATGAACCCCGCCGTGTGCTAGGATGCCCCGTGCTTCGGGGGCGCGAAACCTGCACGTTTCGCCCCTCGGGCAGTTGAACCAGCCTCGTGAGCAGTGGCTGCGGTCTTCGAACCGAATCTCGCCTTGCGTAGTCATTTGTCGCGTGCAGTGTCTATATCGGACGGAAACCGTTGGCTGCGAGCCTTGAACCCCTACGCCTGCTGCGCACCAAGCTCTATCGCCCGCGCCCCACGAGCGGCTTGATCGCTCGCCCGCGCGCCCTGGAGATCCTCAACCGGCGAATGGACCGCGCGCTCACGCTGGTGTGCGCCCCGGCCGGATTTGGCAAGACGACCCTCATCAGCGATTGGCTCGAACACTGCGCGGACCCGAGCGCCTGGCTGTCCCTCGACAAGGGAGACGGCGAGCTCGGCGTCTTCCTGAGTTACTTTGTCGCGGCGGCCCGCACCCTGTTCCCCGAGGCTTGCGCGAATACCCATGCACTCCTGCGCGCACCTGCGCTGCCTCCGTTCGGCCATCTTGCGACCGCGCTCGTCAACGATCTCGACGAAATGGCGGACAACCTCGCGCCCGATGAGCGGTTCATCTTCGTTCTCGACGACTACCACCTGGTCAGCAATTCGGCCGTGGATGCCCTGTTGACAGAGCTTTTGCGTCACCTCTCCCGCAGCCTCCACCTGGTCATCAGCACCCGTCGTGATCCCCCGTTTCCCGTTCACACCCTGCGCGCACAAGGGCAGTTGACGGAGATCCGCATCGCCGAGCTCCGTTTTACAGCGGAAGAGGTGGGCCTCTTCATGCAGGCCGCGTCAGACACGCCGTTCGACGCGGAGGTGATCGGGTCCCTGGTCGACCTGACTGAGGGTTGGAGTGCCGGGCTGCGCCTGGCCGCGCTGGCGCTCAACGTGGGCGGCGACGTTGCCGGTTCGTTGACTTCGTCCGGGTTCGATAACCAGTATGCCATGGGCTACCTGCTGAACGAAGTGCTCTCGCACGTGTCCCTGCCTGCTCAGGAGTTCCTCCTCGCCACTTCCATCCTCGACCGGCTCTGCGAGCCCTTGTGTGATGCCGTGGTCGGCGCGACCGACATGCCCCGGACGGGCGACGCGTCCCTCGAAGCGTTTGTTGCAAACAACCTCTTCACCTTCTCACTCGACGAGCAAGGCGTCTGGTATCGCTACCACCACCTGTTTCAGAAGATGCTGCGCAACCAGCTTATGCGGCGCCGCAAGCCCGACGAGATTGCCGGGCTCCACCGCCGCGCGAGCCACTGGTTAGCGCAAAACGGCGATATAGACGAGGCCATCGAACACGCCCTGGCCGGCGGCGACGAGATGGCGGCCGTCCGCCTGGTCGAGGCGAACCGGCACAAGGCCATCAACCACGAAAACTGGCGCCAACTCGAGCGGTGGCTGAGCCTCATGCCGCGGTCGCTGGTCGAGCGGCGCCTCGAGCTGCTGCTGATGCAGGCCTGGCTGCTTACGACCCAGTGGCGCATCACAGACCTGCCGCCCCTCTTGCAGCGCATGGAGCAGATGATCGCGTCAGGGGACAGTGCGCTGACCGGCGGCGAGGCCGCATTGGGAGAAGCCCAAGCACGGGAGTTGAAGGGCGAGGTCGACGCGCTGCGCGCCGTCCTCTTATTCTACGTGTTTGACGCCGAGCGGGCCATCGCCTCTGCCCGGCGGGCGCTGCAAGCCGTCCCGCTCCGCAACTCGGGCGTGCGCGGCGTCGCATGGTTGTACTTGGCGGGCGGTCTTCATCTCGCCGGGCAGACGGAAGCCGCCTACGAAGCAATTCTCGAGGGACTCCAGGAAGACCGGCTGCATCGCAATTCCTTTGCCACCCGGGTGTATATGGCATTCTGCATCGTGCGGTGGTTGGAGGCCGACGTGCAGGGCATGTTGACCGGCGCAAACCAGATGCTGCTGACCGCCCGCGAGCGCGACCTCCCGGAGGCAGTCGGCTGGGCCCACTACTTCCGGGGCTGCGCACTCTACCACATGAATGACCTGGACGGGGCCGAGGAAGCATTTGTATCGGCCGAGCGGCTCCGCTATCTCACCAATGGGAACCCCTACTCACAGAGCGCGTTCGGGTTGGCTCGTGTCCTGGCGGCCCGGGGGAAGATCGACGAGGCGCGGGCCCTGATCGAATCGGTGGCGGGATACGCGCTGGAGATTGGCAACCCGCGCATCATTGCGGATGCGGACGCGGCTCGGGCGTGGGCAGCGCAGCAAGCGGGCGCCGACGCGCAGGCCCTGCGCTGGGCGCTCGCCTATGATCTGAATGCGCCCCCGGTCCCGCTAACCACGTTCACTTCAGCGCAGGCGCTGCTGGCGCGAGTCCTGGTTTCCGCGTCGACGGCGCCCGCGATCGACAAAGCCGCGCACGCGCTGTCGCGCCTGCGCGAGCTTGCCGTCCAGACACACAGCAGGCAGTACCTGGTCGAGGTGCTTGCGTTGCAAGCAGTGTTTGACGCCGCGCAGGGCAACTATGCTTCTGCGCTGGAAGCGCTGCGGCAGGGTGTCAAGCTCGCAGAACCGGGCGGGCTTGTGCGCCTGTTTGTCGAGCTGGGCCCGGCCATGGCCGGCCTGCTCCAACAGCTCGCGGCGGGTCCCGCGCCAGCGCCTTTTCTCCAGAAGCTCGTGGCCGCCTGCGCGGACGAGGCCCAAGCGCGGCGTGAGGCGGCGCCATCCACTGCCCCCGCCGAGCAGGCGGGCGGACTGACAGAATCTCTCGCGCAGCGAGAGCCCCTCGCGCAGCGAGAGTCCCTTTCGCCGCGCGAACTAGATGTGCTGGTGCTGCTGGCGCAGCGTATGGTGGATAAGGAAATTGCCCGTGAGCTGAGCATTTCGCCGATGACGGTCAAGCGGCACGCGTCCAACATTTACCGCAAGTTGGGCGTCTCGAATCGCAGGGATGCCGTCGTCAGGGGCGCCGCACTTGGCCTGGTGCCGCCGCCGGCAGCCCAGCGCCGCCGCCCCCAGCGGCCCCAGTGACGGCAGCCCGATCAGCGGGCTGCCCGCGTTTTTCCCCGCCGGCGCTCCTTGCGGCATAATTGGTGATCATTCCCACACATCCCCCAACGGCATCCGGGAGGCTCTTATGGCGCAGAAGCAAACGAAGCCGAAAGAACTCAAGAACATCGGCTACGAGATGTTCATCGGCGCGTTGTCGATCTTGTCGATCCTCAACCTCGTGCTGAGCTACACATTCCAGGCCGACCAGAATCTGCAATACGTGGTCCTCATCATGAACGGCTTCTTCATGCCGATCTTCCTCGGCGACTTCTTCTACCGGCTCTTCACGGCAAAGCCGAAGTCAGACTACTTCTTCCGGAAATTCGGCTGGGCCGACCTGCTTTCCAGCCTCCCGTTTCCGCAAACCAAGATCTTGCGCGTGTTCCGGCTATGGCGGGTGATCCGCCTGGCGCGCAACTTCGGCATTCGCAATCTCGTGCGCGAGTTCGTGGGCAACCGCGCCGGGAACGCGTTGTTGACGGTCGTCTTCCTCGTCTTCTGCGTGTTGGAGTTCGGCTCGCTCGCGGTTCTGAGCGTGGAAGGGTCTTCGCCTGATGCAAATATCACGAACGCGTCGAGTGCGCTGTGGTGGACCTATGTCACCATCACGACGGTAGGGTATGGCGATCGCTATCCCGTGACCAACATGGGGCGTCTCGTCGGCGTCTTCGTGATGACCGCCGGCGTGGGTCTGTTCGGCACCCTGAGCGGTTTCCTGGCCAACACGTTCCTTTCACCGCCGAAGAAGAAGAAGAAAGAGGAGCCGGAAGGCGGGCTCCCCGCCGCAACCGACCCTGCAGCCCGCATCGCTGAGCTCCAGCGCATGTTGGAGGCGCAGGAGGAGGCCCAGGTGCAGGCCATGAGCGATCTGAAGGCGAAGCTCGAGGAGATGGCCCAGCTCTTCATCCCCGGCGACGGAAGCCAGGCCTAGGTATCTACCCGAGAAATGGCTGGGGCCGGTCTCTGACCGTGCCCCACCTGGCCCGGGCGGCAGCCAGGCCGGCGAACGAGACCGGCCAAAGCATTTTCGGATAGATTCTACGTGCAACCACAGTGAATCTGGTGAGCCACGACGCTCGGCGCCCTTCGACTGCGGGCGCTCCTGCGCACCGTCCTCCGCTCAGGACGCCTGCACTTCGAGTCCTGACCGCGCATCGGTCCCGGCTGCTAGCCCACCAACACCGGCTCCTCCGGATACTTGACCAGGCTCTCGCTCGTCCGTCGCTTCAGCAGCACGATCACGATCGTGATTGCACCCAGCCGGCCCCAGAACATGAGCGCGATAATGACCAGCCGGCCGAAGGTGTCGAGTTCGCCCGTCACCCCCAGGCTTAAGCCCGTGGTCGAGAACGCGGAGACGGTCTCAAACAGCGCCTGGCTGAGGCTCAGATTCTGCGTGAGCAGCAGCAGCCACGTGCCAATCATCACGACGGCCAGGCTCATCAGGAGCACCGCCACGGCCCGCCAGACCATCGCCAGCGCTATCGCGTGATGGCCCGCCCGCACCCGATCGTAGCCGCGGCCCAGGCTCCACAGCGCCAAGACCAGCACCGAGATCGTCCCGGTGGTGATGCCGCCGCCCATCGACGCGGGTGCGCTGCCGATAAACATCAGGCAGATCAGCAGCAGGCGGCTGGCCTCGTGGATGTTGTTGAAGTCATTCAAGCCGGAGAACCCCGCCGTGCGTGCGCTGACTGACTGGAACCAAGCGCGCAGCACGCGCTCGCCGAATGCCTGACCCGAGAAGACGCCCGTTGCCCGGTATTCGCTGATCAGCAGCCCGGCCCACCCGGCCAGGATCAGGATGAGGGCCGACCACAGGGCGAGCCGCGTCTGCAGGCTCAGGGGCTGGCGGTGGCCCTGGCGCCTGCGCCTCGAGATTCGCCAGCGCTGCAAGAACTCCATGTAGACCGGGATGCCCAGGCCGCCGATGACGACCAGCCATCCCAGCGTCAGGAATGTGACCGGGTCGGCCGGGACGCCGTTCGGATACCCCGTCGTTCCGGAGAACAGGTCGAACCCGGCATTACAGAACGCGGCCACTGCGTGAAAGAGCCCGTAGAAGGGCGCTTCGCGTGCCGCCACCTGCCCGCTCAGGCTCCAATAGCCCCATAGGATCGCAGCCCCAAGCCCTTCAACCGCCAGCATCAGCGCCACGGCGCGACCGAGGACCTGCAAGACCTCCCGGGTGTTCGCAAGGCCGAGCGACGAACTCACCGTCAGGCGGTCGACGAGCGACACGCGTCTGCCCAACAACCGCACGGTCAGGATCACGACCACGAGGAAGCCAAGCCCACCGAGCTGCATCAGCAGCAAGATCACCCACTGGCCCAGCCGGGTGAACCGGGCGCCCGTTGCTACCACGCCAAGGCCGGTCACGGCGGCCGCGGAGGCGGCCGTGAACAGCGCATCCATGAATGTGATCGGCTCGGTGGTCATCGGGGGCAGCAATAACAGCGCGGTGCCGGCGGCGATCAGCCCCGCCAGGGCAATCACCAGGCGGAGCGGAACGGGCATGCGCCGCTTTCTGCGCAGGTCGAGGCTTCGTTCGATCAGGTCGCCGCCAAAGACGGACGGGATCGCAGGGGAGCCGGTTCGCGCCATCGGGCCGCTCGGCGCCTTCGCAGGGGCCGGACCCAAGCCGGGCTCGGGCTCGGCGCTCGGGCTCACGCCACCATCCGGAGCAACTCGTCACGCGGGCCGACCGCGAACACCGTGTCGTCGGGCTGCAGCCGGGTGTCGGACCCCGGGCATGGAATCAGCGTGGCGCCGCGTTGGACGAGCAGGATCGTGATGCCGGCGCGCGTGAAGGCGGTGGCAGGCTGCCCGATCAACCCAGGCGGCGCCTTGAACTCCACCACGCTGTGGTCCGCATCGAGCGCGACCCGTTCGAGCAGCTGCGGTGCGGCCAGCACCTCGGCAAGACGGATGCCGCTGTCCTCGTCTGGCACGATCACCTGGTCTGCGCCGACGCGCATCAGGATATCCCGGTGCCGCCGCGTCTTCCCGAGGCAAATGATCCGGGGAATGTCCAGCCCCTTGAGATGCGCGGTGATCAGCGCACTCGCTTCAAAGTCGTTCGCAATTGCGACGATCACTGTGCCGAAGGACCGGATGTCGACCTCATCGAGCGCATCCTCCATCGTCGCATCCAGGGCCGCCGCCGACGTCACCTCGTCAGCGAAGTCCTGGACGCGCGCAATGTCGATGTCCACGCCCAGCACGAGGTGGCCCATCGCCTCGAGCCGCCGTGCCAGGCTGCCCCCGAACGAGCCCAGCCCGATCACCGCGAATTCTTTGGCCGCCGGCCGCCGGTCATTCCCGCGTGCCCTCGCGCTCATCTCGACTCCCCCGGTTCACCGCATCGTGTCGCTGACGCTCGCTTCGGAGTGCGGCCCACCGGCAGCCCTGCTGCCCAACGTCGAACTCCGGCAGGCGCTTGAGCTGCCTGTTCAGCCCTCTGCCAGCATTAAGCCGTCGGCTTTGCCGCGCAGGTTCTCGATCAGGATGTACACGCTGATCATCAGGACCCACAGCGGGAACACCAGCGCAACCCAGCTGAAGTGCGAGAGGCTCAGCAGCAGGACCAGCGCCAGCGTGTATCCCAGAAGCGCCATCCAGCGCGGCGTGACCTTCAAGCGCATAAACAGCGTGCAGCTCGATATCATGAAGACGCCGGCCATTCGCATCGCGTACGTGTTCAACACGATGTAGGTCATGGCCCGGCCCAGCGAGTAACCGCCGCTCTCCAGAAGCTGCTGCGGGCGGTCGCCGTATGCGATGATGAGCCCACCGGCCAGGGCCGCCGACGAAAACAGCATGGCCAGGAACAAGAGGCCGCTGCCGAGAAACACGGTCGAAAAGAATCTGTCTTCCTGCGTGCCCAATCGGTCGCGTACCACGCCCATAAACCATAGAAACGCGATTCCGGCAAACGGCACGAGATTCAACGCCAGCGTCACGCGGCCCGTGCCACTGACCAACCATTCACCTGCATCTCTCGGGTCGGCGGGGATGGAAAGCCGGATCAGGATCAGGCTGGCCAGCAGCAACAACGAGAACAACACGCCTGCGACGGCGGCGGCGCGCGGCGTTGTCAATCGTGCGCGGTCAAAGGCCGGTTCGTGAGTCATCCTGGTCCTCCGGTCATCGGTTACGGGTGAACGTCACGGGGCGTCTGCCAGGCACCGCGCGAGACCCTGCAGGCCAAACCTGCAGCTCCGCGGTGCCTGGCAATCCCTACTTTTCCGCCCATTCGTGGGCTACAGCCGGCGCACCGCCGGGCGATCAGGGCCTCGGTTGGACCTCCATAACGCGCCACGCGATCCAGTCCAAGGGCACCTTGCGGACGTAGGTGCGGACACTGCCCATGATGTGGCGCGGGTCGCCCAGGAAGTCGAGCGGCACCCGTACCACGAAGCTGTTTGCCGAACGCTTCAGTTCCACCGGCGGCTTGACGAGCCGCTTGGACTGATCCATTACGACGGACGTGTTTTCGCTCAGCCGCACCTGGATCTTCGGCATCTGCGCGAACGGCCGGTCGGGGCGATAGCCGAAGAGGTAGATGGCGGCGCCGACTTCGTTACCCAGGGGCCGCGAGAAGTCCACGGCTACGTACACGTATTCGCCTTCCTGCCATACCGCCCGGCGCTCCACACCTACCCACTTCGCGCGTTCGGCATTGGTCAGCTGCGGGGCGATGGCCTCGGGGTTGATCCTCGCCTTCGCAAGGATGTCCGCCGCTTTGCCGAACTCCAGGGCGCGCTGCGAGAGGTCGCCAAACAGCTCGTTGGCGCGCATGAACGAGCTCAGGTACGCGGCGCTCATCCGCACCTGCGTCGCATGCTTCTGCAGCGCTTCGGCCTTCTTCTCGACCTGTGCGCGCGTCAGGTGGTTCATCGTCCAGGTCCCCTCGCCCTGGAGCCGCTCGGGTGGGACCAGCCGGCCGCCGAAGTCGATGCCCGGGTTTGGGAAGGCGGGGTGGTGCACCAGGAAGGGGAACAACTCGGGCTGGGTCTCCAATGCCCCCTCGGCCGCCAGGTCCCACAACGCGACCCGCGCAAACAGGTAGAGCGACACATGATCGGGGTTATGGTCGCCCGGATGCGACACGAAGAGCTTGGTCGGCTTGAATTCCCGCAGCACCTGCTTGACATCCGCGAGAATCTCGTCCGCCCGGTAAGGCGTGCCTGGGCGCAGCGCGTTCGCATAGGGCACAACCGTGGTGCGGGTGAACATGCTCTCGCAGGGCTCACAGTCGCCCCAGTGCTCGGACCAGATCACGAGCGTCCGAAAGTCGGGGTAGCCGAGGAAGGTCAGGTGGTCCGGTGCCAGGCCGAGGACGCCGGTCGCAGCCACGCCTTCGTCGTGTCGCACGAGGCCCATCTCCTGCGCACTCTGGCCTTTGACGATGGGGCGGCGGCGGTAGACCATGAAGGCGGTCTCTGCGTTGTCGCCGTAGGTCAGCCAAACGACCCGGATGGGCAGGCCCATGGCCACGGCCTTCTGGATCACGCCGCCCGTCGCGATGGTTTCGTCGTCGGGATGTGGTGCGAGGATCAGGATCCGGTCATTCGGATCGAGGTTGAGATCGTGAAAGGCAACCATCGAATCTGTTACTCCTTGACTTCGCCCGGCGATCGGGGCCACTGGCGCGGGCGACAATGGGTGAGACCGGCCTTCTTTCGACTTCACGACGGGTGTTGGGCCCCATGCCTGGACGCTAGGTATGCTGCTGCGCGCACCGATCTGCCTGGCAATTGGCGGCTGGATCAACAGCGGCAGAATCGCCGCAGCAGGTATTGACATAACGGGCGGGCCTGCGACCAGGTGGACGCCGTCTGGCGCCACCTGGCCGCCCCCCCCGCTACTGGCGCGCCATCGCGATGCGGAAACGCTCTTCCGGATCGATGAAGTGGTCGTGGTCATCCACGCCCACGTCCAACTGCACCCAGTGGATCTTGCCGTTGAACTTGCTCGTGTGCGTGGTGTACTTGGGCGAGACGGGCGTGCCGGCCTCGTAGCCGATGTCCAGGGTCTCGTCGGCGGAGAAGATCATGGCCTGGGTGGCCGCCACCCGGCCCTCCGCAACCTTGTTGCCGTCATAGTAGAGCGTCACGGCGCCGCCTTTGCCCAGGCCGCCGCCATCGTAGGCGAACTCCATGCGCACCTGGTGCTGGCCCGGCGTGATGGGCATGGTGGCCTCGACCGGGAAGTGCTTGATCCCCAGCACGTTGTACTCGAAGCTGAGGCAGCCCTGGTCGAAGAAGAGGGTCCAGCCACCAAAGCGCCCGCCCTGGGCCACCAGGACGCCATTGGCGGACTTGCTGCCCACCTCGATCTCCGCGGTCGCGGAGAACGACTTGTTCTTGACGTTCAGCACGCTGAGTTCAGACAGGCGGCCCATGCCTGGGAAGAAGAGTTGCGTGTTGCCGTGGATCAGTGTGGGCCGGCCCGCCAGCTCGGGCAGCAGGCGCTCCACCTGGCGGTCGTCCAGGGGAATCGCGTTGTACTTGGTCGCCTCGATCAGCCACAGGCGCTGCAGCTTCAGTAGCCGCTGCAGGTTTTCGTCGCTCGGGTCCTCCTTTAGGAGGTCGTGCGCCTGGCTCCAGTCCTTGCTGCCGTCGTACAGCTCCCAGATGTCCTCGTCGAAGGCCACCATCTTCTGCCCGTTCATCACCCAGGGCGTGCGGTGTTTGGTCACCGCGCTCCAGCCCCGGTAGTAGATGCCGCGGTTGCCGAACATCTCGAAGTACTGCAGGTCGTGCCGCTCGGGCGCCTCGGGCTGGTTGAAGCTGTACAGCATGCTGGTGCCTTCCATCGGCGACTGCTGTACGCCGTTGACCGACACTGGCTCGGGCAGGCCAGCCGCCTCCAGGACCGTCGGTGCTACGTCGATCACGTGGCTGAACTGCGTCCGCAGCCCGCCCTTCTCCTCGATGCCCTTAGGCCAGTGGACGATCGTGCCGTTGCGGGTGCCACCCCAATGGGAGGCGACCTGCTTGGTCCACTGCAGGGGCGTATCCATCGCGTGCGCCCAGCCCACTGCGTAGTGGTTGTAGGACGCGGGCGAGCCGAACTCGTCCATCACCGACGCCATGAACTCGGGCGTTTCGAGCGCCGCCATGCCGTTGAAGTTGGCCATCTCGTTGAACGCGCCGTGCAGCGTGCCCTCGGCCGATGCGCCGTTGTCCCCGATGATCACGTAGATCAACGTGTCGTCCATGATCCCGAGGCCTTCGATCGCAGAGACGACCCGGCCGACGTGGTAATCGGTGTGCTCCATGAACCCCGCGTAGACTTCCATTTCACGCTCGAGGATGGGCTTCCATTCCGCGGGCATCTCGTCCCACGCCGGAATCTCCGCGTGGCGGGCGGTCAGCTCACAATCCTGTGGCACGACGCCGAGCGCCTTCTGGCGGGCGAGCGTTTCCTCGCGCAGCTTGTCCCAGCCCTGGCTGAACTGGCCCTTGTACTTGTCGGCCCACTCCTTGGGGACGTGATGCGGCGCGTGGGTCGCTCCGGGCGCAAAGTAGACGAAGAACGGCTTGTCGGGCATCAACGCCTTCTGGGTGTGGATCCAGGAGATCGCGTGGTCGGCCAGGTCCTCGGTCAGGTGGTATCCTTCTTCGGGCGTCGCAGGCGGCTCAACCGCCGTGGTGCCCTCGAACAGCGCGGGGTCCCACTGGTTGTTCTCGCCGCCAATGAAGCCGTAGAAATACTCGAAGCCGCCGCCGCCCGACGGCCAGTGCTCGAACGGACCCATCGGGTTGTTCTCCCACACGGGCACCTCGTGGCACTTACCGAACATGGCGGTCGAGTAGCCGTTCAGCTTGAGCGTCATCGCGACAGGGGCCTTGGTGTTGGTGCGGATGGAGTTCTGGCCGGGCGCGGCGGTGGCCGTCTCGGTGATGTTGCCCATGCCCACCGAGTGGTGGTTGCGACCGGTCATCAGGGCCTGGCGGGTGGGCGCGCAGAGTGCGCAGGTGTGGAAGCGGTTGTAGCGCAGGCCGGCCGCGGCCAGCCTCTCGAAGGTCGGCGTCTGGCACGGGCCGCCGAACGCGCTCGGATGCACCAAAGCCGACGTCGTCGAGCAAGACGATCAGGACGTTGGGCGCGCCCGCGGGCGGGCGCAGCGGCTCGATGGGCGGATACTTCGTATCCGGGTCTTTGGCGTCGTAGGTCGTCAGGCCGAATTTGGGCACTTCCGGAATCGGAAGGTGCGCGCGCAGGTGTTGATCAGGTTGGTTTGCCATACATTTCCTCCTGGTGTCATGCCCCGGCGCTCCGCTCTCGCCAATTGTGCGCACCGGGGCCTTCGCAACGCCATCTCAAGCGCTGCCCGTTGGGGTCGGGCAGTCTATCGCTGTCAAGGTACGCCCTTTAGGGCGTGCAGGGAATGCCCAAAAGGGACCACTGTGGATGTAATGTTGTCAACTGCGCGTTCTGCCCCCCCGGAAATGAACCAGTATCCAGGCGAGAATCGGCTGGGGCCGGTCGGAGACCGGCCAACGCATCTTGGATAGATTGTAGGCCCCTGGCCCGTTCCGAGCCGATTCAGGAGTCATGCTGGCGCGACAGGGGGCGAGTTCGCGTCCGTCACACAGACTGGCTGGCGTGGGGGCATGGGCAGCGCCGCAGACAGAAGCATTGAGCGCGTCTGGACTCCTGTTAGCGGCGCTCTCGCAAAGGGCCAACGCCGCGACCCGCAACGACGACGCGGGGCCTTGGATACTGGGACTCTAGCCGACATCTCGGCGGTGCACGCTAAACTGATGCGAAATGGGACACTGATGCAACTGATTGAACTGATCTGCACGGTCTTTTGGGTAAAGCGCGTGATAATCAGTCCGATCCGTTCAATCAGTGTCCCATTTCATCCCGCTTTGTCCGGCAGCGCGGGGTGAAGGTCTGGTCGCAAAGTGGAAAGGACTCGCTGTAGGGCGCGCTTTGGCGCGCCCTACAGCGCAACCCGTATTGCGATCAGCTTAGGCGGCGGGCGCATCCGCCGCGGGTTCGTCGGCCGGCAGCGACTCGGCGGCCGCGGCCGCTTCCTCGACTGCCTCGTCCGACACTTCGTACGCCTCTGCCGTGCCGCCGAGCTCCGCAAGCTTGGCCTTGACGGCCTCGACCTCAGCCGCATCGACCATCAGGCCCACTGCCGCCTTGCCGGCGTCCAATTCGGTGTTCAGCTTGGCCTGCTCGTCCTTCGAGATGTTCAGCCCCTTCTTGAACAGCGAACCCAGGACCGCGCCCCCGATCAGCCCACCCAGCAGGGTGACGCCGCCCGAAAAAACGCCCAGGATCACGCCGAGGACCGCGCCGCCCTTGGTCTTGCGCGAGCCCATCTTGTGCGTCTTGATCTTGCCCTTCTCGTCCTTGACCAGGATGCCGATGGCGCCCAGCTTGACGTCAGCGCTGGCCTTGTCCCACGCCTTGATCTGGTCGGCGGCGGCGTCCGCAGCGGCTTCGTCGGCGAAGAGAGCGAGTACGAGTTGCTTTCCCATTGTGCATTCTCCTTGAGTGGTTGTTGCAGCCGCCAGGTCCTGATGACCTGTCCGGCCTACACTACACCATACGGCCCGGTAGAGTGGACCACAACGCCCAAAATGGTGTACTTAAGGCGTAGTTCTTGCTAAACGAGTCGCAGCGTGAAAATGTCCGCTGGGGCCGGTCTCTGACCGTGCCCCCCTGGCTCGGTCGGAGACCGGCCCCAGCAATTTCGCCTGGCGCTTGGTTTAGTCCCGCAGCAGTTTCTGCTTCGCCAGGCTGAACTCCTCGTCCGTCAGCACCCCGGCGCCGTGCAGTTTGCCCAGCTGCTCCAACTGTGCGACCAAGTCCGGCCTCTGGTTCGGCGCGGCCGCTACCGGGACAGCCGTGTACCGCGCCACACCTGGCCCCAACCCACGGTTGAATCGAGCGGCCGGCAGGCGAACCGGCCCCGCCGTGGGCTGGACGCCCGGCTGGAGGGCCGCCGCCTGGTAGCGCCGCCGCATTGCCGAGGAGGTCACCCCAATCACGCTGCCCACCACCACTGCGCCGAGCCAGCGCGCCTACAAGCCCGTCATGATCGAACATCAGCATCGCCCCCCTGGTCTCGGCTAAGCCACCCGGGTGATGGCCGGCAGCACATAGGTCCCGTCCAAAATCTGCTGCTTGGGCTGGTAGAGGCGCATGATCGGCCGGAACGGACCGCTCTGCGGTGCAGGCAGCCAGTTCGACTCCTTGTCCGCGCCCGGCGAGTCCTTCTGGATGTACAGCGTCACCGAGCCGTCCGGCCCGTATTTCAACCCAGGCGTCCGGTCGCCGATGGAGTAGCGGTTGATGGGGTTGGCGACCAGGTAGAACTCGGGCACGTCGTACATGGTCAGTGACCAGAACGCGTCGACAGGCGGGGCTCGGGCAGCGTCAGTTCGTACCGGTGATCGCTGTGGAGCGGCTCGTTGTCCGCGTCCACATAGACAATGCTATAGTCGGCCTCATAGCCGTGATTGCCCCACAGGCCCGCCCGGGCCACCACGGCGCGCGTGACATAGGCGATAGTCCGGTCGGCGATAATCCACTCGGGCGCGTCCAGCGCGCCGATTTCGAAGAAGTCCAGCGTTGTAGTCGAACAGGTGCTTCGACTCCTGCCAGCCGTTGACCGGCTTGGCCGCGGTGTTGATCAGTTCCTCGATCTTGTTCTGTGCGGCCTGCTGGCCCGCGACCAGCACCTGCGCCAGTGCCGGGCTGGCATTCACGTAGAGCGATTCCGCTGCGGTCAGCCCCAGCTTCTCGCAGATCGCCTGGAACGGCGCGTCGGCCGCAGGCGGCGGGAACGCCTGGAGTGCCACCCGGAACGCCTCCCACCACTTGAGCGTCGTCCCGCACGCGCGCGTCCGGCTCGGGCACGCCGGCGACTGCCGTGGGTTCGCCGCCCGCCAGCGGGGCCAGGGTGAACTGGTCCTGCAGCGCGTGGGCGGTGGGCAGGTCGGCCTCGCCGTTCACCGCGATACGGCCGACGATGGCAAACATGCCGGTCGGCGCGCAGACGAGATGCATGCCCTCGGGAATGGGGGCCGCGTAGTCGCGGGCCGCCAGCACATAGTCTGCCTCGGCAGTGCCCGTCGCGCGGCGCCCGATGTACGCAAAGTTGTTCGTCCAGGCATCCACGAACTGCAGGACGTAGTAGCGGTCTGCTGTGTCCGGCGTGTGGAGCACCAGCGGACCTTCCCGCACGTCGCAGATGGCGATCATGTAGAGCGTGTCGTTATTGGGCGAGACGAAATGAGCGTCGGGGCCCAGCAATTGGCGAGCATACCCCACCGTGTTGTAGGGCAGGGCCTGAGGCCCGACCAGGTTCGGCCCCCCTGGGAACTTGGCCATCTCGGTCAGGTTGTAGACGAGCGGGTAGCCGTAGATGTAGGCCTCGGCGGCCAGCTTGACGTGCTCGGCCACGTCTGCACTGGCTGCCGAGGCAACCGCCGGCGCGGCGGCAGACGCCTGTTCGGCGGGCTCGGCTGCCGTCGCTTCGGCCTGTTCGACCACCGCGTCGCCCATCTCATGTGTTTCTATGCGCGCGCCCAATGACGACAGGAATCCCGTGATCCCTACGACCTCATCGGGGTTCACCATCAGGCCCACCGCGGCCTTGCCGCCGTCGAGTTCGGCGTCGAGGTGGGCCATGTCGGCCTTCGAGAGGCCCAGGCCCTTGTGGAACAGCGAGCCGAAGACCCCGCCGATCAGCAGCCCTCCAAGGACCGTCAAGCCGCCCGATAGGAGGCTGGCCAGGCCGAACAGCAGCGCGCCGGTGCCTGTCCGCCGCGTGCCGAGCTTCTGCGTCTTGATCTTGCCCTTGTCGTCTTTCACCAGGATGCCGATCGCTCCCAGCTTGATGTCCGGGCTGATGCGGTCCCAGTCCTTCACCTGCTTCACCGCGTCATCCGCGGCGGCTTCGCTGGCGAAGAATGCCAATATCAGTTGCTTACCCATGCGATTTCCTCCAAGTCAGTTCTGACTGCTACAACTGCCGCGCTTATTCGTACTTCGGTTCCCAGCCGGGTGCCATCTTCTCTTTGAGCGTTTCCCGGCGGGTGACCGTTCCCACGACATGTTCGGGCAGCCGGGGCAGCGGCTCTTCCCAGGCGAACCACAGGGCCGCGGTTCGGAACGAGAACCCGACGACGAACGAAATCAGCGTCGCCGGCCAGATCGACAGGCCCAGGTACTTGGACATGATCAGGAAGACGACTGAGGTCAGCACGGCCGTCCCCACGAACCACTCGCCGCGGATGAACTGCTTGGCCGAGTGCCCTGCAGTGATGTCAATCAGGAAACGGCCGGCGGTGGGGCCGACGACGCCGATCGCGATGGCCGCAATGTCGGGCAGGCCGGCAGTCAGCGCGGCGCTCACGCCGATCGCCGCGTACCAGGGCAGTGAGAACGCGGTCATGAACTGGTAGAAGGTCTCGCGGAACTTCTGGCCGCCCTTGTAGGAGATCAGCATGCCGACGACGCCGGCCAGCAGGCACAGGATTAGGTACCAGGGGTTCGACAGTGCGCCCGGCACCTTGTTCAGCAGGACGTCGCGCGAGACGCCGCCGCCGATGCCGCCGAAGATCGCGAGGAGCAAGATGCCGACGATCGACCACTGGCGGCCACGGTAGTAGTCGGGGCGCTGGGCCAGCAGCGCGCCGTTGAGTGCATTGGTGCTGGCCGCGATCAAATCGATGATCACGAAACTTCCGACTGTGATGAATGAAGCGAGGTAGGCCAACCATTGCTGGAATTCCATATCACCGTGCCTCCGAGATAAACGAGAATCGTCTCGCCGGGTGGGCAGACACAGGCCGGGCATACCACGCTCGAGGTCAGCCCGGCACTAGTCGTCGCCGTTGATGTTACTTCTGTGCGCCTTCCGCGATCACGGCGGCCGTGTCCTTCTCGTGATATTCCATCAGCAGCTTGCGCTCGTCGTCCTGCTTGGGGAACACGAAGAACACCAGCGCCGCGCCCACGACCACCGCGATGATGCCCGCGATGTACGCGGTTTGATCGCCGGCCAGGAACGACGCCTGGGCAGCCGACGTGATCTGGGTGGCATACTGCGGGTACTGC
The DNA here is from genome assembly GCA_963810095.1 of uncultured Chloroflexia bacterium. Taxonomy (GTDB): domain Bacteria; phylum Chloroflexota; class Anaerolineae; order CG2-30-64-16; family CG2-30-64-16; genus JALOOB01. The sequence goes on from CAWEMM010000007.1 coordinate 600,530, forward strand.
GCGGCGACGGCCTGCGCGCCCGCGTACGACATCTCGAGGCTGTTAGCGACGTTGCTCGGGATGCTCGGGTCAGCCGCCGCCTGGGTTGCCATCGCAGCGGCATAGCCCGAGGCCAGCAGTGCGCCGAAGAGCGAGTTGAAGAGCGCGCCGCCCAGGTCGCGTTGCAGGTCGGCGGTGCCCGACGCCATGCCCGCCCGGGTCACGGGGACCGAGCCGGTCAGCGCGCGTGAGGCGGGCGTGCCCGCCAAACCGATGCCGATGCCCACGAAAGAGTAGGCCAGGCCAACAGGCAGGTAGGAGCTGCCCTCTTTCCACAGCAGCAGCATTGTCAGGAAGCCAAGGAGAACGAACACGTAGCCAATGAGGAACACCTGGCGCGAGCCGCGGGCCTCGACCAGCTTAGCCGAGCGCGGTGCGGCGAGGATCATGAGGAAGCCCGCCGGCAGCACCGCGGCGCCCGCAGCCACGGTCGAGTAGCCCAGCACGTCCTGCATGTACTGCTGGCCGATGAACATGGCGCCCATCAGCGAGCCGAAGACGATGATGCCCGCGAGCGCCGCCACCCAGAACGTCGGGCGAGCGGCAATCTTCAGATCGTACAGCGGATTGCCGGCGCGTCGCTGCCGGACGACGAACAGCGCAGTCGCGACCGCAGCCGCGACGAGCAGCCCCACTGCGAGCTTCTGGTACGCGGGCACTGGCAGGAAGTTGAGCGACAGCACAAATGCGCCGATCAGTACGACCGATAGGATGCCGCCTAGATGGTCAACCGGCTCCTTGGTCTCATTCACATGCGCCGGGATGAAACGCAGCGCCATGATGAGCGCCACAACCGCCAGCGGCACCACCACGACAAAGACCGAACTCCATGGGAATACGGTCAGCAGCAGCCCCGACAGCAGTGGCCCCGTCACCGAAATGGCGCCGCCGATGGCCGCCCACAACGCAATCGAGCGCGTGCGGCCCGGTCCGGGCCCCCACAGGGCCGCGATGAGCGCCAGGGTTGTGGGGTAAGCCATACCTGCCGCAAAGCCGCCGAAGAGCCGGCCGAAGATCAGCACGTTGATCGTAGGCGCAAAGCCCGAGATGAGCGCGGCCGGGATTGCCAATGTGACGCCCAGCAGCGCCATCAGCTTGCGCCCGTAGCGGTCGCCCACCGCGCCCAGCCACAGCACCGAGCACGCCAGGCCTAGCGAGTAGGCCACGGCGACCAGATTCAGTTGCGTTTGTGAGGCGTCGAAATAGACGCCGATCGACGGCAGAGCGACGTTGGCCATCGCCAGCGGTAGGTTGGCGACCGCTGCGACAATAATCAACGTGCCCAGCACCAACCCTGCCTTGGCCGGAGCAGTCGCGCCTGACGGCACTTGCGGCCCTGCGGGCATTGCGGAAGCGACACTTACGGACATGGTTCCGCTCCTTCAGACAATTTCTTCCGACTGCCGGCGAGCCTCCGGCGATCCTGCATTCCGGTCGGACCTCTCGACGCGCCCGAACTTGATGACAAACCGTAGACTCCGCGGCCTGCCCGCCCTCGTCATTGGAGAGAGTTGCATCGGCCACATTCGCCCGCACGACTCCGCCGCCGGCCCTCCGGTGCACCGTGCGTGCCCCGCGTGGGACCGGCTGCATCCCGTGCCAGGAGGCGCAATGCGCGGCCTCCTGGCCGGAATCCATCTGGCCGGCAAAACTCACGGTTTCGCCGGCCAGAACACTACGCCGCAGGCGGGATATCGCCCGGCAGCTCGACGTCTGGCAGGTCGGCTGCCGGCAGTTCAGCTGCGGGCAGATCGACAGCGGGCGCAGCGGCCGTATCCGCGACGACAGACTTCGCTTCGGCCTCGGCCAGGCTGGCCTCGGCATTCCGGTACCAGCGTACCAACTGGAACTTCGCAACGTCCGTGCCGCCCAGGCCAAAGGCCAACGCGACCGCAAGCGCAACGCCGGCCAGGATCAGGCCGAATGTGAGGTTGACGACGTCGTTGGCGATGCCCATCTGGTCCAATGCCATGGCCACCGCAAAGACGACGATCGCGAGCCGGGCCAGCAGCGCCAGCACCTGCCTCTGCTTGAGGCGGGTGGCCAGGATCAGCTTGCTGGTGAAGTTGGCCAGGTAGATGCCGATGACGATGATGATGAACGCCAGGGCCAGCCGGGCCAGGAAGGCGATGAACGCGGTCAGGATGGCCACCATGGCGGCCCAACCGAGGAGGTCGACGACGGCCAGCGTGGCAAACAGCATGACCACAAAGAGAATCAGGTAGCCGGCGATGCGCGACGGGCCCACTGCAGGGGTATCGGAGATCTCGCCCAGGCTGAGCCGGGCGACCAGGTTGTCAAACCCGGCATTGGTCAGCAGGCGTGTCACCAGGTCTGCGATCACCCGGGCGACCATGTAGGCGACGAACAGAATCACGATGGCCATGAAGATCTTGGGGATGGCCAGCAAGACCTGCGTCAGCATGTCCGCCATTGGCTGGGCGAGGTAGGTCAGGCCCAAGGCGTTCAGGGCGGCGATGGCAACCGGGATGAAGACGATGATGTACACGACCAGGCCCAGCAGCCCGGACAGATTCCCCTTGCCCAGGTACTTGCCGAGGCCGACGCGGTCGCTGATGGCGTCGAGGCCGAGCGCGTGCAGCGCCGACGTGATCAGCCGCTGCAGGATGCGGGCGACGAACAGGCCGATGACGATGATGACGACCGCCATTGCCAGCCGGGGCAGGAAGGCCAGGATGCTCGTAATCATGGCCTGGATCGGGGCGAGGATGCCCATCAAGCCAAGCACGCCCAGGATCGCCGGCAGGAACAGCAGCCAGACCAGCCAGTAGACCGCTTCGCCGATCGCGGTGGAGATGGGCGCCTCGTTCATGCCCGCAGGTTCGGTCACCTTCTTGTCCGCACCGGCGGTATGGAGCACACGGGTGACGAGGGCGCGCAGGATGCGGGCAACGATCCAGGCGACGACTGCCAGGACGACCGCGTAGGCGAACCGTGGCAGGTACGCAAAGACCGATACGAGCATGGTGCCAAACAGCGCGGTAATCGCCGTGAGCCCGAGCGCGTTTAGCGCGGCCAGCACGGTAAGGAAGACGATCAACCAGTAAACGACCTGGGTGATCACCTTCTCCACGCTCATAGGTTTGTCGCCTGCGCCCTCCATGCCGCGTGCGAGGCGGTCGTCAAGCTTGAGCCACCTGAGCAGCCGCCGCGTGACGCCGGCGAGCAGGCGCGCGATCAGCCAGCCGATCAGCAGGATCAGCAGCGCGGCGACGACGCGCGGGATCCAGATCTGCGCTTGCTGCAGCAGCCACTGGCCAAAGTTCTCCATGTCGGTTCTCCTTCCCGGATGTGTGGGTGGGTGATTACCGGACGGGCCGGTGGATTAGCCGGCCCGGGTCCTCCAGAAAACGTGCAGCACTGCACCGGCTCCGCGGCAAGCGCTCACCTCGCTCGGCCAGCAAACCGTAATCGATGAACGTGTCGCGTGCGCGCCGAGGGTTGCCGGCCAGGCGGCAATGGAGGCCGTCTTGCCGAAACCGGCGCCCGCACGCATCGTGGCGAGGGGTTTGCCGGGCGCCGCCGCGAGACCACTGCGCGGTCGGATCATTGCGGGGGGCTGCCGCCTACGGGGCTGCGTCCGCCATCCGCTTCACGTCGAGCAGTGGGTATCCCATGTCGTAGAGCTCGGTGAGGACGCTGATGAGGCATGCCTGGTCGATGACCATGCCGGTCAGGGTCGTGGTGGGGGGATCGCCCCGCACTTCACTCAGGCAACCGGTCATCCCGCAAAAGGGATCGAGGCGAGGCGCGGCGAAGCGCCCCAGAACCCGAATCCGGTAGGTGCCAGGTGCATCGAACAGGTTGCTCTTGGCGTCGGCCTTCATGCTCCGGCTCCTTAAACGCGGCGCGGGGCAGCCAGGATCGGCCGCTTACCCGCGCCAAACCCGCCCTTATCATCGCGCTCTCTGCAACGGAGCTAAAGGCCCATTTTGGTGTAATTGGATGTAGTGTGGAGGTTAGCGGTGTCTGCGCGGGGAGTTTGCTCGTCCTCCCCCGGCCCAGAGCAGTACGCCCAGGAGGAAGCCGAAGACGTACCCGTTCCCGCTGTTGTGCACGTCGAAGACGTGCACACTGTCATTGAACAGGGAGCGGACGACCGTGACCGGCGCGCTGAAGCCGTGCCACAGACCGTGCCAGAACCCGGCGATTCTGCCGTTTTCGTCCGGCGTGTTCACGAGGGGGTTGGGTCCCGCGCTCCAGTTCCCCATCCTTGCGATCATTCCGGCCAGCGGCCCTTCTGATGTGATCTTTTCCATACCTGCATCTCCTGTGCTATGAACTGCCCCAGCGCATTTGCGGGCAGGGGCCTCCGTTCTCATTCCACTGCGTCCCGAAAGGCTGCAACCGGCCTAGAACAGCACTACTACCAGGTTCATGGCCGCGTGCAGCAGCATGGGCGGATAGACGCTCTCGGTCTTGGCGCGTGCATAGCCGTACATTACGCCCCAGACCACCGCGCTCAGCGCCTGCAGCGCGACGAATTCAAGAGGTACTCCGGCCACCAGGTTTTTGACGTGCAGCAGGCCGAACGCAACGCCGCTCAGCCACACCGCGAGATGCATGCTGGGGCCCTCGGCGTACCACCGCCTGAACGCCAGCAGCAGCGCCGTGAAGACAAGGCCGCGCCAGAAGGATTCCTCGACCAGCGGCACGATCACGATCTCGGTCAACAGCCACTGGTTGCCGCTGAAAGGCGTGCCGCCGCCGGTCAGCAGCAGGTACGCTGCGATAATCCCGCAGTTCGCCAGGAGCATCAGCAGGATCATCCGCCAATAGCGCCGGGTTTGGCCGGTCTGAAAGCCGAACAGCCGCGGCCGCCACAGGATGAACGGCACGATGAAGATGATCAGGTGGGCCCGCGAAGCGACGCCCCACAAGGTGGCGAGCAGCGCGGACTCGCCGACATGGGGAAAGCGCGCGTCGGCAAAGCGAAAGTAGGCATTGTCGGCCAGGATGAAGGCGGCGCAGAAAATCAGCAGGCCGAGGAGCACAAGCATCCCCGGCAGCGGCAGGCGGGATTGAGGCTCGCGGGTGGTGGGGGAAAGGGTGTGCGTCACAGGACGTCCTTTCGTTCCGAAAGCAGGTGAACGCAGGCGGCGGCGCATCGGTACGTGATATGACACGTAATACGCCCACCACTCCTTGCGGTTGCACGGGCCGCCCCGGGCCTCGCCTCCAAGCACGCGGGCCTAAACCCACAATCCGACCCCGAAGTCGGAGTGTGCCGGCAGCGACCATACCCCGTTCGTTCGTCACGAACGCTACTTCTCCGTCCGCACCCACTCCAGATCGGCCAGGAACAGCGTGCCGCTCGGCGTCTGGTCGAAGACCAGCGCGACTTCGCAAATATCCGCCAGGTCCAGGCTTGCGAATGCAGAAAGGGGGATGCGGATTGTCGTCAGCGGCACCCGCCCCGTGAAGAGGCCGCCGAATGTTGCGTCGGCCAGCAGTTCGCCCGCCGGGTAACGCAGGGCCGGCTCGTCGGGCCCCACAGCCACACGTGCGGTCTTCCCTGCGCCGTCCGTCATCTGCACGGCGAAACTCTGGCTCTGCCCCCTCGCATTGCGCTCTGACAGCGGATCTACCGCTGCCCGCAGGCTGACGGCCACAGCCTGGTGCAGGTCACCCTTGCCCGGCGGGATCGCGAAGCGCCACGCCGCGACTCGTTGCACGGCGCCGGCGCTGTCCCAACTTACCACGGCCAGCGCGGGTTGGCCGGGCACGACAACAGTCGCCCGCCGGCACGGCTCGGTCCCGGGCCGGGTCAACGGCGTGTAGCTGCCCGCGTCGCAGAAGAACGCGCTGACTCCTTGTGTCTGCACGGCTCCGCCAAGACGGTTCGTCGTGAGTTCGCCGTCCACGGCCGGTGCGAAGAGCGCCGTGCGTCCTGCTGCCGGATACAGCGTCGCCACTCGGGCCTCAAGCCCTCCTACCTGCGTCAGTGCGGGCAGCGCCGGGCTCATACCGAGCCATCGCAACCCCTGCTCGCCGGCCGTGGACCCATCGAAGATCGTGTCGAAGAACGCGTCTGCGTACTGAGTCAGAAACGTCTGCTGGGTCTGGGGATCGAGCAGCGAGGTGCAGTCTGGCCGGCCGGGCGTGCCGAACGGGTCGGCGCCGAGCGTCGTGTTGAACCCGTTATGGTTGGCGCGCTCGATGAACGCGGATGTCACCCACGCTTGTGGCCGGCCTCGCCAGGCGCGCGCCTTCATAGAAATGCTGCCCGTCCTGCTCGGTGACGTCGCCGTCACACATCGGGAGGATGATGCCCAGGGGAACCGGCGTGCCCGGCGCCGGGTCGGTGAAGCCCGGCGACGGCGCGACCATGAGGATGCCCGCAGGGGGGGCGTAGCTCCCTGCCCCGGTGGCGACCATCCCCGTGCCCGTGGCCAGCAACAGCGCCTGGTCGCCGCCGCGCGAGTGACCAACGAACGCAAGCCGCTGCGTATCGACCTTGCCCTCGAGGTCGACGCCAAAGCCATTCGCGCCGCCCGCCGATGCGGCCGCCAGCGCGGCCAGCTGCTTGTCGACGATCTGCGTGAGGCGCTCGCCGGCAACCGGCTCGCCGAAGCCAAACGTATTCTCCGCGTTGATATTGATCGAAAGGGCGACGTAGCCGTTGGCGGCCAGGTGCTCGGCCAGGTAGGTAAAACCGCGGTAGTTGGGCTGCTCCAGCGCCGGGTCACACGGCCAGCGGTCGACGTGGTCGATCTCCGGGCAGCCGGGGTGCGTGCCGTGCAGGATGACGATGACCGGGAACGGTCCCTCACCCTCGTTCGGGACTGCGATGACCCCGTTCAGCCGCACCGGCATGTTGTGAAACCGGCTGTCTTCGGGAAAGTTGGCTTGCACGACGGTCGCTTCGCCCAGGTCGTACTCGACGGCCGCCGGGCGCGCGTCCGGGGTGGCCGCGGGGGATGGCAACGCTGCCGGCGCCGCGGCGGGTGGCAGCGGCACGCACCCGGCCAGGAGCAAGGCCAGCGTCGCAAGGATCAGCACGCGCATTTTACTTCTCCAACAACAGCGCGATCAGGCCGAGGACGCCGCCCGCGGCCATTGTCGTCAGCCCCCGAAGTCGCTCATTCCGATTCTACGTCCGGCAGAACCGGCTGCGTCTGCCAGTTGTAGCGCTGCGCCAGCGTGCGAACCACAATGAACAGGGCGATCACGATCCAGGCCGCCACGGTCGCTGCGACGTGCAGATAGACCTCCAGTACGACGAACAGGATGCACGAGATGAACCCGGCCGACAGGTAGAACCGGCCCGGCTTGAGCACGGCGGGGGTATTGCCCACCGTGATGTCACGCAGGATGCCGCCGCCGAAGCCGTTAATCATGCCGATCAGCACCACGCCCGGCAGCGTCATGCCGGCCACGAGCGAGAGCTGCATGCCGACCGTGGCAAAGGCAGGCACGCCGATCCCGTCGATCAGGCTAATCAGGTTGTCCACCAGGCGCATGCCCACGATCTGCCTCCGAAATAACCCGGCCACAAATGCGGCGAGCAGGATCAGAGGCAGATACCAGACGTTGGTTACGACGGGCGGCATCGTGTTCAGGAACAGCCCATCGCGCAGGGTGCTGCCGCCCGTCGCGGCAAGGAGCGCGATCACGCAAACGCCCGCAAAGTCATAGCGTTTGTGCATGCCAACAATCGCGCCGCTCAACGCCCAGAGGAAGGTGGCGAAGTAGTCGAAGAGCGGCGGAAGCTGGAAGTATTCCGTTCCCATCGCCTAGAACCGGACCGGATATCCAGGGCCAAGTGGGAGGCCCAGCACGAACCACAGCAGCAGCAGGATCAGCCAGACAATCAGCATGACGACGGCATACGGCAGCATGAGCGCAACGAGGCTGCCCACGCCGAACTTCTTGTCATACCGCTGCCCGAACGCGACGATGACGGGGAAGTACACCATCAGCGGCGTCAGGGTGTTCATGGGCGAGTCGGCCACCCGGTAGGCCGAGAAGAGTGTCTGCGCAGGCACACCTAGGCGCACGAAGAGCGGGACAAAGATGGGTGCGAAGATGGCCCACTTGGCGAGCGAGCCCGGCATGATCAGGTCGAGCACGACGATCACCAGCACGAACCCGATGAGCAGCGGGATCGCGCCAATGCCGGCCGCGCTCAGCCCGTCGGCCAGGGCGACCGCGATGACGTTGGGGATCTGGCTGTAATTGAAGTAGGCGATGAACTGACTGATCATCAGCAGCGTCAGGATCAGCCCGCCCAGCCCGGCGAAGGTCTTGACGATGGCCGCGATCACGTCGTTGGCGTGCTTGAACTTGCCGACGGCTGCGCCGTACGCAATGCCGGGGACGAGGAAGCACAGCATGATGATGAACAGCAGCGAGGCCATGAACGGCGTCTGCCCGATGATCAAGCCTGTCTGCGGATCGCGCAGCGGCGCGCCCTGGGGGAAGGTGCACAGCGCCACGACGGCCAGGACGCCCAGCAGCGCAAAGCCCGCGTTGCGCAGACCGCGACCGTCCAGCTTCGGGTCGACATCTTCCGCGGCGGTGGCGCTCGCGTCGCCCGCATCCGCCGGGTCGTACTTGCCCAGTCGCGGCTCGACAACCCGCACGGTGATGATTCCCGCCACAAGCGTCATCAAGAGGGTCGAAACGACCTGGAAGAAGAAGTCCGCCGTGATCGAGATCGAGGGCTGTCCGATCAGGGCGAGCGACTCGTTCGTGATCTCGAACAACATCGCGTCGGTGGGCGTGACGATCAGGTTCGCCATAAAGATCGCGGCCACGCCGGCAAACCCTGCGGCCAGGCCCGCAATGGGATGGCGTCCGACCGCGAGGAACGCGACGCCGGCCAGCGGAATAAGGATCAGGTACCCGGCGTCCGACGCCACGCTTGCCAGCGCGCCGACGAACACGATTAGGAACGCGAGCAGCGCGGCCGGCGCCACCTTGACGAGCTTGCGGATGAGCGCAGCCATCAGCCCGCCCTGTTCGGCCACGCCCGCGCCCAGCAGGGCGATCAGCGTGATCGCCAGCGCGCCGAAGCCTTGGAACGTCGGCACGAACGACGTGAACATGAACCGGATGCCTTCGACGCTCAGGATCGGCTTGATGGGGATCGTCGTCGTCTGGATCTCGTACTGCGTTACGTCGGCGACGGCCGGCAGCCCCACGCTCGGCTGGCTCAAGTCCTCGTAGAAGTTCGGCTGCGCGGCAATCGGCACGGGCACCGCGATCTCTTCCGTGACGCTCACGCCGAGCCAACCGAGCACGGACGATACAACAATGATGAAGAGAATGAGGTACGCGAACATCAGCACGGGATGGGGCACCTTGTTGCCCACCCGTTCGACGCCGTCCAGCAGCTTATCCATGAATCCTCGCTGGGCGGGTTGCGCCGGGGCTCCTGCGGTCATGGTCTCCTCCACACGAATCCTGAGAAAAATGACGGCGCTTGCCCGCTCGCCGGCAGCAGCAGAGCGGGCTCATCAATCGCTTGCGGCGTCAGCCCGGTTGCTCGCTCCCCCACAATTCGGCGAGCTTGATGCACACCTCGGTCGCCTTTGCCATATCCTGCAGGCTGACCCATTCGAGCGGGCCGTGAACCTCCTGCATGCCGGTGAAAATGTTGGGCGTGGGCACGCCGAGCTCGGTCAGGCGCGAGCCGTCGGTCCCCCCGCGGGTGGGCGCAGAGAAGGGCTCGATCCCGCACTCCCGGCACGCCTGCCGTGCGAGGTCGACCGGCCGCATGTCGCTTTCCAGCCAGTAGCGCATGTTGCGATACTGCGGCGTGATCTCGCACGTGATGTGGGCCCGCGGCTCGCCGGCCTGGATCGCGGCGCACACCTTCTGGAGCAGTTCGCCTTGCGCGGCCAGCCCGTCGCGCTCGAAATCCCGCAGGATCAGGTCGATGATCATTTCGGCCGCCGACCCCCGCATGCTGACGACGTGGATGAAGCCTTGCCGGCCCGACGTGGTCTCGGGCGTCAGCGTGACGTGGGGCAGCGTATCGACGATCTTCGCGGCCAGGTGGGCGGCATTGACCAGCTTGTCCTTCGCCCAGCCCGGATGGATCGAGACGCCCTTGACGACGACTTTCGCCGCGTCGGCGGAAAAGGTCTCGTAGACGATCTCGCCGGCGTTCGCGCCGTCGAGCGTGTACGCGAACTTGGCGCCGAGGTCGCGGGGCAGGTCCGCGTGTACCCCCCGGCCGATTTCCTCGTCGGGCGTGAACCCGATGCGGATCACGCCGTGCGGGATGTCGGGGTGGCGCAGCAGGTGGGCCGCGGCGGCCATGACAATGGCAACCCCGGCCTTGTCGTCCGCACCCAGCAGGGTTGCGCCCGACGCGGTGACGATGTCATCGCCGGCTTTCTGGCCGAGGTATGGCAGCGCATCGGGTGACAGCGTCTGGCGCGCGGCGCCAGGTAGCTCCGGGTCATCCGGCAGGACGATGTCTTTTCCATCGTAGCCCCGGTGGACGATCGGCTTGACGTCCTTGCCGGGAAACTGGGGCGCGGTGTCGACGTGAGCCAGCAACCCGATTGCCGGCGCTGCCGTCTCGACCGTCGCCGGGATAGTGGCCAGCACCGCGCCGTACGCCGTGAGGGTCACATCCTGCGCGCCGATTTCCTTCAGCTCTGCGACGAGCAGATGAAGCAGGTCGTACTGGATCGCCGTGCTGGGCGACGTCTGCGACAGCGGGTCCGCCGTTGTGTCGATCTTGACATAACGCAGGAGACGATCCTCCAGCTCGGCCAACAGAGGTGTGGTCATCAATCCCCCCCTTCAACACAAAGGCACAAAGACACGAAGCTGCTGTGTTTTCGCCTTCTCTAGATCTTCGTGCCTTTGTGTCTTTGTGTTTAAAGCTCTGCAAGTTCGTCCAGGTACACGATCGCCGTCTGGATGCCCCGCTCGAACATATCGATCCGATAGTGCTCGTTGGGCGAGTGCAGCCCGTCGGTGTCCAGCCCGTAGCCCATCATCACCACCGGCACCTTCAACAGGTCGGCCAGCTCGGCCACGATGGGGATGCTGCCGCCCCCGCGGGTGAACACGGGTGCGTGGCCCCAGCCGCGCTCGTACGCCCGGGACGCGGCTTGCATCTCGGGCAGGTCGAAGGGGATCAGAGCGGGCTTGCCGGTAGTCAGCAGCCGCACCTCCACCTTGACCGTCGGAGGCGTCGCGTCCTCAATGGCCTTCTTGATTAGCTCGTAAATCTTGTGGGCGTCCTGGTTGCCCACCAGCCGCGAGCTGATTTTGCAGCCCGCTCGCACAGGGATGATGGTCTTGGGTCCTGGGCCAGAGTAGCCGCTCCACAAGCCGTTGATGTCTAGCGTCGGCCGCGCGGAGACGCGCTCCCGGAGCGTGTAATCCGCGTCGCCCCAGGCTGCGGGCACGCCGGTCGCAGCCATGAACTGCTCGTCGGTCAGCGGGACCTTTGCCAGCATCTCCCGTTCGGCCTCGGTCAGCGCCACGACGTCGTCGTAGAAGCCCGGGACGGCGATGGTGCCGTCGTCGTTGTACAGCGACTTGAGGATTTCGACCAGCGCCAGTGCCGGATTGTGCGTCGCGCCGCCCCAGAACCCGCTGTGCAAATCCTCCCGCGGCCCTTGAACTTCGACCTCGAGATAGGTCATGCCGCGCAGGCTGTGCGTAATTGCGGGCGCCTCGATCGTGGCCATCGATGAATCGCTAATCACGCACACGTCCGCTTGGATCAGGTCTGCGTGTTCCTTGACCCAGGGCACGAGGTTGGGCGAAGATATTTCTTCTTCGCCTTCCAGCAGGATCTTCACGTTGACCGGCGCGGCCCCCCCGGTCTTCAGGTACGATTCGAGCGCCTTGACCTGGATGAAGAGCTGGCCCTTGTCGTCGGTCGCGCCCCGGGCGTAGATCTTGCCGTCCTTGACGATCGGGTCAAACGGGTCGTGATCCCACCCGTCCTCCATCACCGCGGGCACGACATCGTAATGACCGTAGATGAGCGCGGTGCGCGCCTGCGGCCCCGCGCCGAGCCACTCGGCGTACACGACCGGGTGGCCGGCCGTCTCCATCACGCACGCGTTGTCGAGCCCCAGGCCCGCGAGGTGCGCGGCCAACCACTCGGCGTTGCGACGTGTGTCCGCGGCAAACGCCGGGTCCGCGCCGACGCTGGGGATGCGGATCATCTCGAAGAGTTCGTCCAGAAACCGTGCCCCGTTTTCACGCGCATACGCTTGCGCCCGCTCGACATCTCCCATTGGTGTTACCTCCCTATGCAACCGCAGGCGCCGCTTGGTGTTCCCGGCGCCCTTCTTCGTCTACGATTTCTTTGGCACTCAGCTCGGTGAGCCGGTAACGCGGCAGCCGCATGGCCGGGAAGATCGCCACCAGGCAGATCAGGGCCAGCAGCAGGAACGACGCCTTAAGCGCGTTGATCCGTGCGACCTGGTTAATGCGCACCAACTCTTCGGCCTCGGCGGGCGCGACGGGCGTGGCAGCCAGCCTGTCTTTGAGTTGCACGTCGCTGATAAAGTCCACCCGGCTAACGTTGTCCAGGTTGAACTGCGGCGGCAAGTTCGCCCGGCCCAGGCCGGCGCCCAGCGCGGTGGTCAGCAGAGTCACCGCCACGACGCCGGCAAACGCCGCGCCCAGCGCCGAGGAGACGTTGTTAGCCACGCCGCGCAGCGCACCGACGTCGCCCGCGTATTCTTTCGGCGACGCGGACACCAGCACGTTGAAGAGAAGCGTCAGCATCGTACCCTCGCCGATGCCTGCGAGGATCAGCCCGAGGATGACAAAGGGCGTCCCCCAGCCGCCGCCGATGGCCAGCCCGACGAGTGCGAACCCGACTGCGTTGAGAATGAAACAGCTGGCGCCCAACACCCGCGGGTTGATCCGGTCGTACAGCCGCACGGAGAGGATCGCGGCCGCCGCGACCGCCAGCGCATAGGGCACGATGGCTACAGAGGTAAAGAGCGGCGTCTGGCCCTGCACAATCTGAATGTAGAGCGGGATGAGGAAGCTGATCGCCGCCCCAAGTGCGCCCGCCACGAGGAAGGCCAGCACCGCGTTGCGCTCTTCGGACGAATTGAGCACCTCGCGCGCCAACAGCGGCGTCTTGCCCTGATCCTCACGGCGCTTGAGCCACACGAAGAACGCCTGGCCCAAGACGACGCCGGCGATCATGAAGATCGGCACGGGCGATAGGCCGAAGACGTTGAACGGCGCGTCTGGCGTGGCCAATATCAGGCCCCAGTGGTTGATGTTGTTGAACGCGAAGAGGATCAGCGTGATCGAGAGCGCCGACAGGAGGACGCCGACGAAGTCGATCTTGATGTTCCGCTGGCGCGGCACCGGCGTGAGGCGGAAGCTCAATGCCAGCACCAGGAGCGACTGGAGGAAGATGATGCCGAACGAGATGCGCCAGTTCAGCGCCGTGGCGATCCAGCCGGCGACGATAAACGCCAGCCCGCTGGCGATGGCCGGAATGCTGGCCAGGATGCCCAGGGCTTGCGACTGCTGCTTGCCGCTGTAATTGGCCGCGATCAGCACGACCAGCGTCGGCACGAGCAGCGCGGCGGCCAGCCCCGCGATCGAGCTGCGCGGCGTTCATCATGGCCGCGTCGCGGCTGATCGCCATCAATGCCATTGCCAGACCGTGGGCCAACGCGCTGACCTGGAACACGAGGCGCTCGCCGAACAGCTTTCCCAGCTTGGCCCCCAGCATGACGAATGCCGCGACCGCCAACGAGTACAGGACCAGCGCCGTCGATACGGCAGTCGCGGGCGCATTCAGGTCCTGCAGGATGGGACCGAGCGAGACCGGCAGCGCGTTCACGTTGATGCCCATCTGCAACTGCGCAATGACGATGATGATCAGGGGCAGCCACGAGGCAGCCGCTTCTGCTTTTCCGACGGAGATCGACCTATCTGCCATAATTACTGCTCCTTGTGCAGCGCCCGGCATCAACCGATCAGGGCGGAGATGCCCTTGTACAGGAAGAACAGCCCGAATACCAGGTAGACTGCAATGAAGACCGGCCGGCTGTTGCGCTCCAGCCATGTACGGACTGCGAAAATGGCACGATTCGCCCGCTCGGGCGATAGCACGGAAGCGATCACGGCGACCAATCCAAATACCTGGGCGCCCAGCACATAGGACAGGAAGAGCCCGGCGCTGGTGGGCGGGCCAAAATGGGCCTTTTCCAGAACGCCGATGGCTCCGAGCGTGAAGACCCACTGTTTGCCGGAGAGCAGAACCACCGCGACGCCCATGCCGAACGCCATAAGCGCGGAAAGGTTGCCGAGGGAGGCCATCCATTTGGGCGGCGGCTCGTCGGGATCGGCCTCTTTGGTCCATTTCTTAAATGCGTTGATCAGCATCAGGACGCCGATCACGATCAGCAGTGTGGAGACGATGAGGTTGCCACCGGCTTCGGTCGTCGCCGCGGGGTCACCGGCGAAGATCCAGCCGAACGCGATTCCTTGCGCGAGCCGCACGAGGATAGCGCCGGCGACGAAGGCCGCGCCCTTCGCCAGCCCGCCCCGGTTGCTTAGCAGGAGGAGCACGATCATGATAGGGACGGGGACGACGGCCGCGCCGATAATCAAAGGGAGGAGTTCGATGAAAACAGAACCGGTGCTTGGCTGCATGGGCGACGTCCCTTCGTGCAGTGGCGATGTCGCAATGCCGGGTGCGAACTGAGAGTGAACACCTGCAATTCACACCGTGAGGCAAGATTTGGTCTGCCGGGCCACGTTGGTGCGGGCCGGGCGCTAAGCCCGGCCCGCATTAGAGCGGCGGCGCTATTGCGCGCGGTTTGCCATCACAGCCAGCGCATCAGCCGCAGAGCGAATCTGGAGCTGAGCGCCGCTGATTTGGAAGGTGGCTGCCGAATTGAGCGCAGCCAGGAACTGCTGCTCCTGCTGCATCACGCCTTCCGGCGAGTCGCAGAACAGGTTGGTGCTACCCGGCCGGTCGATCGTCAGCACATTGCCGCCGGCCTGGTAGTTGGCGAAGAAGTTGTTGCAACCCGCCTTGCCCTGTACCCGGCCCGTCGCGTCGAAGTCCATCGTGATCGTGCTCCCCTCGACGAGGCCGACCACCGCGCCGCCGTTGTTGAAGTTCGTCACGGTCCAGCGGGTGCCCGCCAACGGATTGACGACCGTGGGCGGCTGGGGTGGGGCAATGGGCTGCGTCGCGACTGGCGGCGGCTGGGGCGGCGCGATGGGCTGCGTCACGTTGATGGTCACCTGGCGGAACTGGGTGGACCCGTCGTTCATCTGCACGCGCATCTCGTAGGTCGTCGTCGCGGCGGGGCACACCCGCTCGCTGCCCTGGCCCGTGCGGGGGAACGCGCTGAAGTTGGAGCCCTGCGGGTAGATCCACACCCCCTGCACGTTGCGGACATCCCAGTTAAGGGTGGCGCACTCGCCCGCGTTGATCTGCGTGCGGTCGGCCCAGAAATTGATCTGTGCCTGGGGCGGAATGGGCGTCGCGACGATGGGCGCCGCCGTCGGGGGGACGCGTGTTGGTGCAGGTGTCGGCGGCACGCGGGTTGCGGTCGGCACCGGGGTCGGCGGCGACGCGACGACCGGCACGTTCTCGGCATTGGTCGCGGTCACAAAGTCGGCCGAGACCCAGCCGGAGCCGCCTGGCAGTGCCGGGGCTTCGACCTGCCACCAGCGTCCGTCCTGGCTGCGGCCGATCAGCGTGCCAGAGTCGCCCTGGCGGGCCGCGCCGATGATCGGGAAGTTGGTGCCCGGGCCCGAACGGATGTTGAGCACGCTGGCGCCGGTGACGGTCCCCGTGGGCGTCTGCGGCGCGGGCTGGGGCAAATCGACGATCTGCTCCTTCACCGCGATCACCGCGATTGCGTCGCCCGCGGTACGCAGCCAAAGCTCGTCGCCCTCGATGCGGTACGTCGCGGCAGTTTGGAGGGCGGCCAGGTACTGCGCCTCCTGGTCCATCACGCCCTGGGGCGACTCGCAGAACATCTGGGTCGAGCCGGCCGCATCGATGGTGATTGTGTTGTCCTGGGCCTTGTAGCCCGCGAAGTAATTGTTGCACCCGGCGTTGCCGTTCAGCTGGTCCTTCTCGAAGTTGAGCGTGATCTCAGTCCCGTCGAGGACGCCAACAACCGCTTCGCGGCCGTTGTTGTAGTTCACGACGGCCCAGGCCGTGCCTTCCAGCTTCTGGACGTCGGCGATGAATGTCAGCACGATGTCGCTGCCGGCGAAGAGCACGAGCTGCCGGGCGCTCATGGCGAAGCGGGTCACGCTCGCCAACGCCTTCTGATACTCGGCGGCCTGGGTCATCACGGGCTCGGCGCAGGCCATCATCGTACCGGCCATGGGTTGCATGAAGGTGAGAGCGTCGCCAAGCTGGTTGTACGTGGTCGTGTAGCGGTTACAGCCGTCCGAGCCACTGGCCGAGCCATCCATTCCGAACTGCAGGGTGATGGCGGCTTCGTCAATCGGCAGGCTGCCGTTCAGCGAGCTCATGATCCATGCGGTGCCCGCGAGGACTGGTGCGGCAGGCGCGATGATCTCCGGGCCGGGCTGTGCGATGGCCTGGGTCGGCGCGGGGGCGACGGCGGTTGGCTCCGTCGCGGCCGCGGGGGCGACCGTCGGCGCTTCAAGCGGCGGCAGCGGACCGGGCGCGCAGGCCGCGGCCAGCAAGGTGACCAACAGCAAGAGTGACAGTAGGGAGAACTTGCTCATGTTAGATGTCCTTTCGGATAGGTGTGTTCGTGCGGGCCTTGTCGCTCAGGCTGCCCGCACGCGGGCTCGGACACGCCTGCGCGCGTCCTACGGTTGGCCCGGGCTGGTCGTCTCTCCCAGCCACTGCGATGCGACCTGGACGGCCGCGTTCACTGCGGCTCCGATCTGCGGTTGTGCGACAAACACGTTCTCGGGGCCGAGGACCGCCAGCATTCCGGTCCTGCTCAACTGTTCGTACATCTGAGGCGCGACACCGACAAGCATCAGCCGGCCGTCCCGCGCTCTCAACGCGTCGGCATAGCGCTTGAGCACGTTCATGAACGTGCTGCCCAGCTCGGGCTCGCCGCGTACGATGATCGCAATTGCGGCACGCGTCGACTGGTCCACCTTCGGCAGCATTTCCTCTACACTGCTGGCCGCGGCGAAGAACAGGCTGCCGTAGATGTAGAGAAGCGTGAAGCGGTTGCTGGAAGCCTCTTTCGGCGGCGCCTGCTCGATTGGCCACCCGCCCGGCCCGTTCGGCCCGTTCGGCTGCAGCGCCCACTCGGTGACGACGACCTTGTTCGATGCGCGGATGACGTGCAAGACGATGCTGAGCGCAACGCCCAACAGCACGGCGAACTGCAGCGAGACGAAGAGCGTGGCGACGAACGTAATGACCATCACCACCGCCGTCACCCGGCCGGTCTTCCACGCAGTGACCGCCTGCTCGATCCGCAACCCCTGGAAACCGGCGACGATCAGCAGCGCCGCCAGCGCGGGCATGGGCACCCGCTCGACCAACGGCGCGAACAGCAGGACGACGAGTGCGACAAACACGCCGGCGAAGATGTTCGTCCAGCGCGACTTGGCGCCCGCACCCATGATGAGTGCCGTGCCCGAGATGGATCCGCCGGCCGGAGGTCCGCCGACAAAGCTGGTCGCCAGGTTGGCCGCACCCTGGCCGAAGAAGTCACGCGAGACGTTGGGAAACTTGCCGTTGGGGTTCGGCGTGCCCTGGCTGACGCCCGCACCCTGGATCAGGCCGATGATCGCGAGTGAGAACGCGGGCAGCAGCATGGGCAGGATGAACGACGGGTTGGGCAGCGCAAGACGCGGGAGCGATCTCGGAATGCTGGTGATATCGCCAACCGTTTGCACTTGCGCGAAGTAGGCGGCCGTCGGCAGCTGGGGGAGCGTCAGGATGGCAAGCAGCAGCGTGGCCGCGCCGATCCCGATGATGAAGGCGAAGCGCTTCAGGCGCGTTGCCAGCAGCGCGACGATCAGCCCCAGGGTCAGCAGGCCGACGACGGTGGTGGGGACGACGACCTCCGTGGGGTTGAGCAATAGGTGCAGTGCGCGGACGACGCTGTTCCGGTACGGGCTGCTAAAGCCGGTGAGATCGGCGAGCTGGCCGAGGATGATGAGCACGGCGACGCCGTTGAGAAAGCCCGTCATTACCGCGTTCGAGACGAAGCGCAGCACGAAGCCGAGCCGGAAGATGCCTGCCAGCAGCTGGATAAGGCCGACGAGAAGCACCATCACGACCAGCGCTTCCATGCGCTGGGCGGGAGGCACGGCGACCAGGCCGGCGCCCGCGGCCACGGACAGCGCGCTCGTCGTCGACACGTTCATGTACACCGAGCTGGTGAAAATCGCGCCGACCGGCACCGCGACCATCAGCGTGTAAATCCCGAACACCGGGTTGATCGTGGCCAACAGCGCATGCCCCATCGCCTGGGGCACGTTCACGACGGCAAACGTGAGCCCGGCGATGAGGTCGGAGACGATATTCGCGCGCTCCGGCTTGAGGTGCTGGGTAGCAGTAGTCAACTGTTGCATGCCATCACCCGTGGGAATAGGTGCGCGACTGACGCTCGCGGTGGCGCCGCCACCGCGAGCGTCAGCCTGGGTTGCGCTTAATTGATCAGCTTGGCCTTCATGGCAGCGAATTCCTCATCCGTCAGGACGCCTGCTGCCTTAAGCTCACCCAGCTTCTGCAATTGGGCGATCACATCGTCGGTCGCTGCCGGGGCAGGAGCAGCCGCCGGCGCCTCGGCCGCAACTTCGGCGGGAGCCTGCGCGGCCATTTGTGCGGCTACGGCAGCCGCAGCTGCAGCGTCGATCTGGGCCTGCTGCTCGGCGGCGGCCTGTTGGGCGGCGGCTTCCTGCGCCGCTTGTTGCTGCGCGGCAGCCTGCTGCTGTGCCGCGGCCTTTTGCTGCTGTGAGCCTGCCACAGCGCCCGAAACGACGGTTGCGGTGCCCGCGATGACCGCGGTGCGTCCGATTGTGCGTGCAAGTCTTGGCATGTCAGTCCTCCATCAGGTATTGGTGTGTAGGGGCGCGGCATTCTCGAAGAGAATGCCGCGCCCCTCCTTGTCTAGTGATTAGCGCCCCCGCTGGCGTCTTCAAGCTTCCGCATGACGGCTTCGAGGTTGAACGAGGCCGGCTTCTGGCGCGGCGGGTACTTTACGAAGTCCTCGATCTGCTGGGCCACCAGCCCCTGCATGCCGTACAGCAGGTAGGCGTGCGAAATGACCCAGTCCCAATATGTGTTCGAACTCTCGTCCGCCCGCTCGAACGGGTCACGGCGCAAGTTGAACATCTTGGGTGCGCGCAGCGCCACGAACGGTTCGAACCAGCACGCCAGCGCGGTCGCGCGCTGTTCCATCAGGACCAGCTTCCAGTCGCCGTGGCGGATGGCCATGATGTCGCCGTCGTCGCTCATGTAGAAGAAGAAGCGGCGCGGGCTCTCCTTGGCCTCGCCCGTCAAGTAGGGCAGCATGTCGTACCCGTCGATGTGGACCTTGTAGGTCTTGTCGCCGGCCTGGTGCCCTTCGAGCAGCTTGGCCACGATGTCACCCTCGCCCGCGGCGGCCAGCAGCGTCGGGAGCCAGTCCTGGTGCGTAACGATGCCGTTCAGCACGGTCCCGTCCGCGATCTTGGCTGGCCAGCGCACAAAGGTTGGCACCCGGAACGCGCCCTCCCAGTTCGTGTTCTTCTCAGAACGGAACGGGGTGATGCCTGCGTCGGGCCAGCTGTTGTAGTGCACGCCGTTGTCGGTCGAGTACATCACGATCGTGTTCTCGGCAATGCCCAACTCGTCCAGCTTCTCCAGCATCCGGCCAACGTTCTCGTCGTGCGCCACCATCACGTCGGCATAGTCGCCCTGCCCGTTGCTCTTGCCCTTGTGCTTCGCGGCCGGGTGGGTGCGGAAGTGCATGGCGGTGGTGTTCCACCAGAGGAAGAACGGTTTGTCCGACCGGTGTGCTTCGTCGATGAACCGTAAGGCCTCGTCGGTCACCTCGTCGTCGATCGTCTCCATCCGCTTCTTGGTGAGCGGGCCGGTGTCCTCGATCCGCTGCCCGCCGTTCCCGTCCGCCCAGCTGTGGATGACCCCCCGAGGTCCGAAGCGCGCCTTGAAGGCCGGGTCCGTCGGATAGTCCGGGTCCTCCGGCTCCTCCTCGGCGTTCAGGTGGTACAGGTTGCCGAAGAACTCGTCGAAGCCGTGCATCGTGGGCAGAAACTTGTCCTGGTCGCCCAGGTGGTTCTTGCCGAACTGACCCGTCACGTAGCCGAGCGGTTTGAGCAGCTCGGCAATGGTCGGGTCTTCCGCCTGCAGGCCCAGGTCGGACCCGGGCATGCCGACCTTCGTCAAGCCGGTCCGGATGGGGTTCTGGCCGGTGAGAAAGGCCGCCCGACCGGCAGTGCAGCTCTGCTGGCCGTAATAGTCGGTGAAGGCGACGCCCTCATTCGCAATACGGTCGATGTTGGGGGTCCGGTAGCCCATCTGGCCCCGGCTGTTGTAGCTGATGTTCCACCAGCCGATGTCGTCGCCCCACAGGATGAGGATGTTAGGCCGCTCTGATGCCATACTTAGCTCCCTTTCTCCGTGATCAGTACTCGAGATGGATTGGCGCCGAAACGTGGATGGGGACGCTGTGCGCGCCGCTCAGCAGCGCGACCGGGATACCCGCGACCGCGGCGGCGCCACACGCTTTAGGCGCCGAAAGAGCGGGAATTCGAGGGTGAATGACCGTCATATATCGCTCCGCCTGGCTCGTCTCGAAGCCCACGCGTTCCTGCCATTCGGCGCGGGGCCGTCATGCCAGGGCGGGCAGCGACTCGACGAGTATCAGTCGCATGCCCAGCATGAAGAGCGTGTCGAGCACTCCCTGCAGCGCGGACTGATCGACGATCTGGCCTTCCAGCCGGGTGATGACCACGTCCCCGGACTGCCGCTGCTCGGATGCTTCAAAGCCGCCGAGGCATTGTAACCACATGGGATCGAGCACGCCTTCTACCACGATGCGATAGTGGGTCGCCTGTGATGCTTGCCTCATGCTGCCTTCATCCAAGCAAACAGTATCGTATTCCTTGTCAGCCGGCCCACCGCACGGGGCCATAAGTTACATTGTATGGCGATCGTGCAGCGATTGATAGACCCTAAAAAGGGGCTAATAGGGAGCAAGGAATGAGCCCCGGCCCGCCACACCGTCCATGTGAGACAGGCCCATCCTCAGCGTTGTTCTTCGTGCGCCTTGCCCTGCCGCCCGAGAAGCGTGATATAATGGCGTTCTGTTGCGAGTCCAGCCTCCGCGCACTCACTGGAGCAGCCCGATCGCCATGGCAAAACTGACCGAAGGGCAGCCAGCGGTGCCCGTGTTGGCCACCAAGCTGCGACGCCCGTCCACTCCCTTGCTTCTGATCGAGCGGCCGCGCCTGCTCGACCAGCTCAGCGCCCACGGTAACCGCCGGCTGATCCTGATCTCGGCGCCCGCGGGCTACGGCAAGACCGCGCTGGTGAGCCACTGGCTGGGTACGGTGGGCACCCCATACGCCTGGCTATCCCTCGACGAGCAGGATAACGAACTCGCCACCTTTGTCCTCTACCTGGCTGCGGCGGTTCGCGGCCCTTGTCCCGGCGCCCTGGACGAGGTCGAGCAGTTGCTGCGAGCACCCGCACTTCTGCCGCCGGTCCGGCTGGCCGACGCCATTCTGCAGGGCCTCGCCGGGCTGCCCGGAAGCCTAATCCTGGCACTCGACGACTATCACGTGATCCGCTCGGCAGAGGTCCACGCACTGATGGCGCGCCTGATCGAGCACCTGCCGCTACACATCCATCTGCTTCTGATTACCCGGGCCGACCCCCCGCTGCCGCTCGACCGGCTGCGCGGGCGCCAGGAACTGGGCGAGACCCGGGCGGCCGACCTCCGTTTCACTGCTGACGAGGCCCGGCTTCTGCTGCAACAAATGCTCGAGCCGGGCATCGGCGACGAAACCCTCACGATTCTCGAGGAGAGCACCGAGGGATGGGCCGTGGGGCTGCATCTTGCCGGGTTGTCGCTGCGCAACTGGCAGCAGCGCAGCGACGGCGATCCTGTCGTGTTTGCCCGCAAGATCGCGGAGCACGGCCACCAATCCGTCACGGAGTATTTGCTGTCCGAGGTGCTGGGCGGCCTGCCGCAGGCTCAGGCAGACCGGCTGTTGCAGATATCGCTCTTTGACCGGTTCTGTGCGTCGCTGGTCGACGCGACGCAGACCGCCGGCGGCTCACAGCTCTCAGGCGACACGTTCCTGCGCGAGATCCGCCGTGCGAATCTCTTCGTCGTGTCGCTCGACGACGAGGGGACGTGGTTCCGCTATCATCACTTCTTCCGCGCGCTCCTCCGCGCTCGGCTCGGCCAGCGTTTCTCGGCGGCAGAAATCAGCGCGACGCACGTGCGTGCAGCCGCCTGGTTTCGGGGCCAGGGGTTCGTTGACGAAGCCGTCGGCCATCTGCTCAAGGCCGGCGAGCCGGTCGCCGCCGCCAGGGTTGTGGAGGAACAGGTGCATCCGGCGCTCGATCGCGAGGACTGGCGCCAGATCGAGCACTGGATGGTGCTTATCCCAGCAGACGTGGCGGCGACCCGCCCCCGCCTGCTGCTGGCCGAGGGCTGGCTGCACTTGATTCGCTGGCAATTCGGCGCGCTTGAGGCGCGTGTTGAGGCTGCCGAGAGCATTCTGCGTGAGGCGCCTGCCGCGAAGAGCGGCGAGGCCATGATGCGGGGCGAGATTAATGTGCTGCGATCGGCCCTCGCCCAGAACAAGGGCGACTGCCGCTTGACGGTGCAGTTGAGCGAGGCTGGCATGGCGGCACTGCAGCCCCAGACCGGCTACGCGATCGGGCAGGGGTATTTCAACTACATCTGGGGCTTGCAAACATCCGGCGAGCACGAGCGGGCCGTCGCGTTCGCTCGCCGCCAGCTTGATTCGTCTGGCTGGCAGGCGCACGGGCTGAACTTGCGGGTGCTCCTGGGCTTGGCGAACATTTGCTACGAGACGGCCGACCTGCCGGGCGTACAAGACCTCCTGCCCGCGTGGCAGAAGGTCGTGGCGCCGCGAGGGGTCCGCCTCAGCGTGGCCTGGCTGCTGTTTGCCGAGGCGTGGCTCCATTATCAGAGGAATGAGCTTGCCGCGGCCGATGAAGCCTTCCACCGCCTGGCGGGCGCTGCCTGGTCTGCCCACGGCCGGGCGGTCCTCGACGGACATACCGGGCTGGTGCTGACGGCGCTGGCGCGGGGGCGTGCAGGCGAAGCGGCAGACCACGTACGCGACCTGAACGAACGGCTGTTGGAACGCCGGATGTTGTCGCTCGCGAGCGTCGCCCAGTCGCTCGAGCAACGCATCGCACTGGCGGGTGGATCGCCCGGGCGGCTTGACTGGCACCCAGACCCGGGCTCCGGCGCTGTTCCGCCTGACCTGTGGGAACAGCCGGTGTTGACCCACGTGCGCACCCTGGTCGCTGCGGGAAGTCCCGACTCGCTCGCAACCGCGTCGGAACTGCTGGCGTACGCCCGAGCGAGGGCAGCCGATCGCAACTCCAGGCGCAGGCTCATCGAGATCGGCGGGCTGCAGGCGCTCGTGTTTGCGGGGCAAGGGTGCGAGGCTGAAGCGCTTGCCGCGCTCCAGCAGGCGGTCGAGTGGGCTGCCCCGGGCGGCACGTTGAGGCTGTTGGCCGACTGCGGACCCGGCTTGATCCCGCTGCTGTGCAAGCTGCAAGCCGCGGGCGTCGCTCCCGATTATATCGAGAAGTTGCTCGGGGCTTGTCAGCCGCCGCTCGGCGGCGAGCCGGCTATCCTGCCCCCGACCCCGCCGACCCCCGCCCCGGTGCAGCCGGCACCGGCCGACACGCTGACGAACCGCCAGATCGATATCCTCATACTCCTGGCCGACCGGCTCTCGGACAAGGAGATCGCCGAGCGGCTCGTACTGTCGCCCGTGACCGTCAAGAAGCACACCCAGCGCATCTACGAAAAGCTGGGGGTGCACAGCCGCCGGGCAGCGGTGGCCGAGGCCCGGCGCCTGGGCCTGATCTAGGGGACGGCTTCAGCCGCGCCGGACGCAACGGCCGTGGGATCCGAAGCGCCTGGCGGCGCCTCGACCTGCCCTGTGACCTCTTTGGCGGATCTTACTGCCTGGACCCGTGACACGCCTTGAACTTCTTGCCGTTCCCGCACGGGCACGGATCGTTGCGCCCGCGCTTCGCGTCCTCCGCGGCAACGAGGGCCATGACCCCGTCCGCATACTTCCCCTGCTGCACCAGGCGTGCCATGGCGCTCATGGTAGGCCGGGTGTGGCTGAAGAAGCCGTACAAGCCCTCACACAGGTAGTTGTGGCCGGGCTCGCCGTCACGCGAGCTCACGAACCGGTCCTTCGGGCATCCGCCGTGGCATAGGCCGCGTACATCGCACGCCTGGCACTGCGCCGTCAGCAGATCGCGCTTGTTGTCGCCAAAGCGGCGCTGCGCGGTCGAACTGACTAGCTCGATCATGTGCGTCTCGTTGATGTTGCCGAGAAGAAAGTCGGGCTCGACGAAGTGATCGCAGGCGTAGAGGTCGCCGTTGTGCTCCAACGCGGGACCGTAGCCGCACGTCGGCGCATGGATGCACAGCAGGTGCTCGCCGAAATAGGCGTGAAGCGTCACGTCGAAGAGCTGCACGTACACCTTGCCAACGTCGTGCCGGATCCACTCCTCGTAGATGTCGATGAGGAACCGGCCATACTGCGCACCACCCACCGACCTCTCGGTGACCAGCGACCCCGTTTGCGTGTAGAGCAGACGCTGTCCACCCGGTCTCTCGCTCCAGCCGAGGTTGGCGACGGGCAACGTTTCCTCCGTGGCACGCTCGACGATGGGGATGAACTGCACCCACTCCGCACCGAGCTCATCGCGGAAGAAACGATAGACCTTGCGCCCGTGATGCTGGTTCGCCGCGTTCACGGTGCACAGGATGTTACAGTCGACCCCGTGCTGGCGCAGGAGTTCCCACCCGCGCATGACCTGCTTGAACGTGCCCTGCCCGCCCTTGTTCAGGCGGTAGGTGTCGTGGATCTCCTGCGGGCCGTCGACGCTCAACCCGATCAGAAAGTTGTGCTCCTTGAAGAACTCGCACCAGGCGTCGTCCAGCAGCACGCCGTTGGTCTGAAAGGTGAACTCGAGCTGTTGGCCGGGCCGGCGATGCTGCAACGCCAACTCGACCGATTTCTTGAAGAAGTCGAGCCCCATCAGCGTCGGCTCGCCGCCTTGCCAGGCAACCGTCACGGTCGGGGTGCGGTGGGCCTCGAGCAGCTGCCGGATATAGTTCTCCAGCGTCCGCTCGGTCATACGGCTCTTTTCATTGGGATAAAGCGCTTCCTTCGACAGGAAGAAGCAGTAGGTGCAGTCGAGGTTGCAGGTCGAGCCGCTGGGCTTGACGAGCAGGTGAAAGCGCGGCGGCGCTTTGGCGAGGGTCGCGGGGTTCAGATCAGCCAGGGTGGGCGAAGTCATGTCATCCATCCTCGGAGCGGCAGTGGGCACGTTAGCGCCCGGCGCCCCGTCGTGGCAGAAGCAGGAGCGTCCTCGCTATTGTAACACACCCCCGGGCGGGGAAGCCCGGCGGCGCAGTTCAAGGAGATTTACAGTGAGTTGGCTTGGGTCGGCGTCGTTTGGTCGTCACCATTGCCGCCAGGCGACGACCAGGGCTCGGTTGACTGCTGCCAGGATGAGCAGGGCGACGCCCGCGGCCGGTTGGCCGGCCGCCACGAGCGCCAATGCTGCGAGACCGAACAGGCCAGAGGAGGCGGCGACTCCGACCGTGAGGCCGGCCCGGTGAGCCGCCTTGGGAGCGAGGTACCGGCCCCACACGACGATCACGGCCAGCGGCACGCCGATCGCCAGCAGCCACCGCACCCACGGATTGGCCGTGGCATGAAAGCCCCAATAGGCGAAGGCCGCAAGCGTGGCGACCTCCAGCAGGAACGACAGCGCGACGTTGATCTGTTTCACATCCCACTCCACGTCCCGGCACTAATGACGAACTCTCGCACGCACACCTGAGGATTCCTTCGGCTGTGTCAGTATTGCATTCGCCAGTATAGCCGAAAGAACGTGAGCGGACGAGAAGTGGCTCCGTGCCCGATCCCTCTGCCTTGCGTACGACTCAGGCCGCGTCGAGCGCGTCATACGGATAGGCCCGGCGCCACACTGGCGCGCTTACGCTGATACCGTAGCTTTTCTCGGTGCGCTGCACAAGCGCGCGGGCCCTTTCGTTCGCACAGCGGGTCAACTCGTCACAATCCACCCCAAGCAGTTCGCCACGCTCGACCCGCACCGCCCCGTTCACGATCGACAGGTCGACCCGGTCGACATCGCACAATACGAGCCCGGCGACCGGGTCGTGCACGCCGCCCGCGAATGCGAGCCGGCGAGTATCCACGCCGATAATGTCGGCCGCCTTCCCGGGGGCGAGAACGCCGATGTCGTCGCGGCGGAGGACAGCGCGCGCCGCCGAGGATCGCAATCTCCAGGGCTTGCGTGGGCGAGAGGGCGTCGGCCCCGAAGAATGCCCGCTGCATCAGGAGGGCGTTGCGCGCTTCACGCAGGAGGTGCGAAGAGTTGTTCGCCGCGCTGCCGTCCACGCCAAGACCGATCGTGAAGCCGCCTTGCCTGAGCATCGGGGCCACCCGGCACACATGCGCTGCCGTGTACATGTTCGAGTTCGGGCAGTTGCAGATCCCCGTCCCGGTCCGCCGGACGATCTCCGTCTCGCGCTCGTCCAGCATGGTGGCGTGCGCATACCACACGTCGGGCCCCACCCAACCGAACTTCTCCGCGACCTCCACCGAACGCATGCCATACCGTTCGCGCACCCAGCGCTCCTCGTCCGGCGCTTCGGCCATGTGAGTGTGGTTGCCGATCCCGTATTGACGTGCCAACGCAATGCTTTCGCGCCACAGCCGTTCGCTCACTGCAAAGAGCGAAGAGGGTGCGTTCTCGATTCGCACCATGCCGCCCGGACCAAACTCGTGATAGGTCTTGATCAGGCGCTCGGTATCGGCCAGGATGTCGTCGATCCGCTCGGTGGTGTGATCCAGCGGGGTCGCGCCGTCCTTCTGGCCCAGGTCATGGCTGCCGCGCGCCAGATGGAAGCGGATCCCCATCTCTTGCGCCGCTCGAATCTCCGTGTCGTGCTGCATGTCGTTGACCTTGATGTAGTTGTGGTCGACGGCCGTCGTGCAACCCGAGAGCAGCAGCTCGGCGATGTTGAGTCTTCGCAGCGTAGTAAAGGTCCTCGTCCCGCACCTCGCTCATCAGGAAGCTCATGTCCCGAATCCACGTGAAGAGCGAGACGTCCTGCAGGCTCGGCACGTTCTTCAGCAGGGCCTGGAAGAAGTGGTGGTGCAGGTTGACCAGGCCGGGGAGAACGACATAGCCAGACAAGGTCAGGCGCCGGTCGACCGGTTCGCCCTCGTACCGCCGGTCGCCGAGCGCCGCGATGCGTTGTTGTCCTCCACCAGCAGCCAGGCATTCTTCAGAACCCGGCGCTGCTCGTCGAATGTGGCCAAGGTGTCGAATGCCTTCCAAAAGCAGGGTCGTCATGTCGCTCTCCCTTTCTGTGTGGATGGCTTGAGACGTCGCGATTCCCTATTGACAAGGGCCTAGCTGTCTGCTATAGTTACCACAAAATAGGTCTGACGTCAAGCCTCTGACCTATCTGGTTCGCCGGTCTGACGAGAATGGCACCGCCTTGGATACGCAACGAGCTTTCTCCGATTCGAGACCAGGTGGACCGTATCTTCCGCGATCGCATCTTCAGCGGCGAGTACGAGCTGGGCGAGCGGCTGCCGCCCGAAGCCGTGCTGGCCAAAGAGCTGGGGGTGAGCCGCGCGACCATCCGCACCTCCCTGGGCAGGCTCGAAGCAGAAGGCGTCATTACCCGCCGTCACGGCGATGGGACGTACCTGAACAGCCATGCTGTGGAGGTCGACGCCCAGCCCACTCAGATCATGGCCTTCCGCACCATGATCGAGAAGAGCGGGCGCCGGGCCACCGTTGCGCGCCTCACCATCCAGTCCCGCCTGCCAACCGGCGACGAGTGCGAGAAGCTCCAGACGCCGCCCGACGAGCGGGTGGTCGAGTTGATCTGCCTCTTTCTTGCCGACGACCAGCCCGCCATCTACTCGGTGAACCGGTATGCCGCGCGGGTCCTCCTCGCCGCAGACCTGGACCTGGACGTCCGCATCCCGATGCACGACTTCATCCGGCACTACTCCGGTCACCAGGTCGCCTATTCCGTCTCCGACTTCTGCGCCGTCGTTCCCCCGCCCGAGGCCGTCCAGCACCTCAGGATCGACGCTTCGCGTCCCCATCCTCATGTCGACGATCTTTTCTACGGGTTGAAGGACGTCCCGCTGGCGTTGGGCAACAACTACTTCCATCCGGAGCAGTACAGCCTGCGACTGGCGCAGTCCTGGATGGGCTGACAGGGGGCGAGAACCCGGGTCGTTCGCCTCCACTTGAACACGCGGCGCCCACGCTGGGGGAAGGAGGCACTCTGCCCACAAACCGGCTCCATTAAACGCATTTCTGACACCCTACACCGTAGATCCTACATCGTAGGAAGGAGAACGCTATGAAATCCCGAATTGTCCCAGTTGTCGGAGTACTGCTCGCCGCGATCCTGTTGCTCTCTGCCTGCGCTCAGCCCCAACCCGCAGCTGCACCCCAGGTGATCAAGGAGACTGTCGTCGTCGAGAAGGCGGTCAAGGAGACGGTGGTCGTCGAGAAGCAGGTCGAGAAGGCGGTCAAGGAGACCGTCGTCGTCGAGAAGCCGGTCGAGAAAACGGTGGTCGTGACCGCGCAGGCCAGTCGACCTGAACGCAGCGCTCAAGGGCAAGAAGCTGGCCGGCATCTTCCCCGGCCCCATCAACGACTCCGGCTGGAACCTGCAGGCCTACCTGGCCGCCATGAACATGCGGGACAAGTATGGCATGGACGTCGCCTTCACCGATAACGTCGTCTTCCAGAACGCTGAGCAAGTGGCGCGCACCTATGCGGAGGAAGGGTACGACATCATCTGGGGGCACAGCTTCGATTACGACGACCCGCTCCGGGCGGTCGCCAAAGACTATCCGAACGTCAAGTTCATCATCGACAACGGCAGTCATGAAGGTCGATCCCAACGTCTACACGTACACCGACGAGACCGGCCCCGGTGGTTACTTCATCGGCCGCATGGCCTGCTTGATGTCCAAGACCAAGAAGATCGCCTTCGTGGCAGCCGTTTCTTGGCCGCTCATGGACCACCATTACAAGATGATCGCCCAGGGCTGCAAGGACGGCGGCGGCGACCCGAAGAACGCGCTGTACAGCATCATCGGCAGTTGGGACGATCCAGCCAAGGCTAAGGAACTGGCAGTCGCCGCAATTCAGGGCGGCGCGGACGTTCTCATCTCGAGCGCGAACACGGGCGACGCAGCGGTCATCGAGGCCGTCCGTGATGCCTATAACGCGGGCAACAAGGACATGCGCTACCTCTCCTGGAGCGCCGACAAGCACGAGCTTGGCCCCGAGTTTATCAGCAGCGGCTACATCCAGGACACGCTGAAGGCGCTCGAGTGGATGGTCACGGCCGTGGTCAACCAGGACAAGCCCGGTGGACACTACACGGCCGGCCTCCGCGAGGGCACAGCCTACTTCTCCCCCTTCTACGGCCTCGCGGCGCCCGAAGTCGAGAAGGATCACGTCGACGCCGTGCGCAAGTTCAAGGAAGATCCAGCTTCTATGCCGCAGATCGAGGTACGCACGGACCTCTAGCCACCCAGCCGGCGCCGGCAGTGGTCCGCCGGCGCCGGCTCAGAACCCTGTGACGTTTCGCGAGGCCGGCCCTACGCCGGCCGGCCTCGACGTTGCACCTGCGGCCCTCGTCGGAGGCACTCGCATGGCGGAGATTTTGCGGCTGGAAGGGATCACCAAGACCTTCCCGGGCGTGCTCGCAAACGATTGCATCGACCTGGAGATCGAGCGCGGGGAAGTCCATGCCCTGCTGGGCGAAAACGGCTCTGGCAAGACGACCCTGATGAACTGCGTCTACGGCGTCTACCGTCCCACCAGTGGCCGCATCTTCTGGCAAGGTCAGGAGGTCCGCATCCGCCAGGCGCGCGACGCCATCGCGCTGGGTATCGGCATGGTGCACCAGCACTTCATGCTGATCCCTCCGCTGACGGTGGCCGAAAACGTCATTCTCGGCCTGCCACAGCCACGCGAGCCCTTCCTCGACTTCGCGCGGGGCCGAGCGGAAAGTGCGCGAGAGCAGCGAGAAGTTCCACCTGGACGTCGATCCTAAG
This sequence comes from uncultured Chloroflexia bacterium, assembly GCA_963810095.1. GTDB lineage: Bacteria > Chloroflexota > Anaerolineae > CG2-30-64-16 > CG2-30-64-16 > JALOOB01. Next base: position 630,899 of record CAWEMM010000007.1, read on the forward strand.
GCGCCGGTTTGGGAGCTGCCCGTGGGCGCGCAGCAGCGGGTCGAGATCCTGAAGGCCCTCTACCGCAATGCCGAGCTGCTGATCCTGGACGAGCCGACGGCTGTGCTGACCCCCGACGAAGCCAACGAGCTCTTCCGAACCATCAAGGCGCTGAGCGAGCACGGCCTCTCAGTGATCCTGATCACCCACAAGCTCGAAGAGGTCACTTCGCGTTTGCGACCGGGTGACTGTGCTGCGCGACGGCCGCAAGATCCGCACCGTGCCCGTCGGCCAGACGAGCCGCGCCGAGCTGGCGCGCATGATGGTGGGCCGCGAGGTGCTGTTGACCGTCGACAAGCCGCCGGCGGCCCCTGGCGACGTGATGCTTTCGGTGGAGAACCTCTCGGCCGTAGACAGCCGCGGGCTGGCGGCCTTGAAGAACGTCTCGCTCGACGTGCGCGAGCACGAGATCCTCGGGCATCGCAGGCGTCGACGGGAACGGTCAGACCGAGCTGGTCGACGTGCATCATGGGCATGCGGCGCGGCAACGTCCGGCCGGGTGTGCGTGGGCGGGCGAGGACATCACCCACTGCACGCCGCGCGCAGATTCTGCAGCGGAAGGTGGCTTGCGTTCCGCCCGACCGGCAGCACATGGGCCTGTTTCTCGATTTCACGGTCGCCGAAAACCTGATCAGCCGCTCGCTTTGGGAAGCGCTCTTCGCCCGCTGGGGCTTCCTGCGCGGCACGATCGATCGCCGGCGCCGCCGAACGGCTCATCGAGAACTACTCCATCCGCACGCCGAGCCGTGACTTGCAGGTCAAACTGCTCTCGGGCGGCAACCAGCAGAAAGTCCTCCTGGCACGCGAGATGTTCAGCGAGCCGAAGCTGCTGATCGCCGCCCAGCCGACCCGCGGGCTGGACATCGGCGCGATCGAGTACGTCCATCGCCGGATCATCGAGGCGCGCGCCCATGCGGCGGTCCTGCTGATCTCCACGGAGCTGTCCGAGGTGCTCAGCCTGTCGGACCGGATCGCCGTCATGTACGGTGGCGAGATCATGGGCATCGTGCCGGCCAAGGGCGCCGATGTCAGCCAAATCGGCGAAATGATGGCCGGCGTGCTCCGCTTGGCGACGCAGCCGGCCGGGCCGCGGCGGAGTGGGCAGGACGCGATGAACACGCAAGCACCAAATCCAGTCAGCCTGGACCCGCTTCCTCGAGCGATCCTTCAACGTCCTGGTCCCGATCCTGGCGATCCTCGGCGCACTGCTGATCAGCGGGCTGCTCATTGCGGCCTACGGCGCCAGCGCGCTTGAGGCGTACACCGCCCTTTTCAGCGGCGCGTTCGGCTCGCCCGCGGCGTGGGCAACTACACTGGCCCGCACGATCCCGCTGGTCTTCACGGGCCTGGCGGTCGCGTACGCCTATCGCGGCGGCTTCTTCAATATCGGCGCGGAAGGCCAGCTTTTTGCGGGGGGCTCGCTGGCGCTTGGGTCGCGCTGACGTTCGCCGATTGGCCCGGCTGGCTGCTGATCCCGGCCAGTCTACTGGGCTCGGCGGTGGCGGGCGCGCTGCTCGCCGCAATCCCCGGCATTCTCAAGGCGACCCGCAACACTAACGAAGTCCTCACTACGATGCTGCTGAACTACATTGTCATCCAGTTCTTCGAGCTGAGCCTCAGCACCGAGAAGATCACCGCCGGCGTCGCCCGCAAACTGGGGCCTGATCAACATCATTCGGTATCAAGGACCCGACCCAGGGGCTGCCCAAGTCGGCCAGCCATGCCACCGCGGCTACCCTGCCATCCGTGGCCGACGTGCTCGCCAGCGCCCCGCTGCGCAGTGCGTTCGCCGGCCAGGGGTGGTACGACAACCTGCTCGCCGTCCCCGCGTTCGGGCGCATCACCCTGGGCATCGTGCTGGCGCTGCTCGCCGCGTTCGCTGGTCTACGTGCTGCTCTTCCGGACGACGACCGGTTTCCGGGTGCGAGCGGTGGGCATCAACCCCGAGACGGCCCGGCGCACCGGCGTGAACGTGCGAGCGACGATCATCCAGACCGCCATGATCAGCGGGGCTTTGGCAGGGCTCGCGGGCGGCGTCGACATGCTCGGCTCGGCGCACCGGGTGATCTCCGGGTTCCTGTCGGGCGCCGGCTGGACGGGCATCCCCGTGGCCCTCATCGGCCAACTCCACCCCGGCGGCGTCCTGCTGTCGTCGCTATTCTTCGGCGCCCTGAAGGCCGGCGCGAACAAGATGCAGATCATCTCCCAGGTGCCGGCCGCGGTCGTCGGCATCATCCAGGCGCTGGCGATCCTGTTCGCCATCGCCGGCACCGTCGTCGACATTCCCTCGCGGATCAGAAAGGCCCGGGTGCTTGGCGAGTCTCAGGGTCACGCCGACCTATCGGACATGGCCCAGGAGGCGCCCCATGCTTGAGTCGATCCTCGGGATCCTGCTGTCTCCAGACTTTTACCAGGCCGCCGTGCGCCTGACTGCGCCGATCCTGCTGGCTGCGATGGGTGCGCTCCTTGCCGAGCGAGCCGGTATCGTCACATTCAGCATGGAGGGCATGTTGCTGATGGGGGCGGTCGGCGGCGTGATCGGCAGCGGGCTAACGCACAGCACGTGGGGCGGCCTCCTGGGCGCCGTTATGGGCGGCGTGTTGATCGCCATGATCTATGCGTTCATGGCGGTTACGGTTGGCGCGAATCAGATCGTGACGTGTGTGGCGCTCAACCTGGGGGCGGTTGGGCTCGCCGACACGCTGTACGTGATGGCGTTCGGCGCCGGCCAAGGCGGGTTCGTGCGGGAGATCGTCCGCGTTCCGCGTCTTCCCGACTGGGAGATCCCCGTGCTCAGCAAAATCCCGGTTGTCGGGCCGATCTTCTTCGATCACATACCGCTCGTATACCTCGCATACATCATGGTCCCGCTGGTCGGCTATGTGCTCTATCGCATGACCTGGGGCCTCAATGCCCGCTCGGTGGGGGAAGTTCCGCAGGCTGCGAACGCGGTGGGCATCAGCGTCCGCAAGGTGCGCTACCTGACGCTGCTCCTGGCCGGCATCGCCACCGGGCTCTCGGGCGCCTTCCTCTCCATCGGCCTGCTCAGTTCCTTCACCACCAACATGACCGGGGGCAGGGGTTACATCGCGTACACGGCGATCGTCTTCGGGCGGTGGGAGCCGCTGGGAATCGCCCTCGGGGCTCTGCTCTTTGGTGCGACCGACGCGTTCCAGATGCGCATGCAGGCCATCGGGGTCAATATCCCGTCGCAGATCATGGTGGCGCTGCCCTACATCGTCACCTTCATCGCCCTGGTCCTTTTCGTCCGCCGCGCTGCCCAGCCGGGCGCGTATGGCCGGCCCTGGTCGCGTGAGTCCAAATAGCACGCAAACACGCAAAAGGAGATGACCTGTGCCCAGACACAAGATGCTCTTCCTCACGGAGCGCTCGCTGCGCCACCAGGAACTCGCTCTCAAGGCCGCGCCGCCAGAACTAGACGTCACGATGATCCGGGATGCCTCGCGCGAGCAGGTTCTCGAGCTCATCCCCCAGACTGAGTTCCTCGTCTCGGAGCGGAGCGGGATTATCGACGAAGAGCTCATCGCCGCGGGCCGCCGGCTGCGGCTGATTCAACGGCTCGGTTCGCTGACGTACGACATCGACCTCGATGCGGCCCGGGCAGCCGGTATTCCTGTTTGCTACTGGCCCATTCGCACGTGCGTCATGCTTGCCGAGCACATGCTCATGCAACTGCTCATGGTGGCGAAGCGGGCGCGCGAGGCGATGTGCGTCCTGGCGCAAGTCGATGCTTGGGGTCAGGAGCCGGGGAAAGTCGACGAGGATTACTTTGCCTATAACTGGACAGACCGGCAGGACGTTCGGGGTTTGTACCGGGCGACCGTGAGCATCCTGGGCTTTGGGGAAGTCGGCGCCGAGCTTGCCCGGCGGCTGCGCGGGTTCGAGTGCCGGGTGCTCTATCACAAGCGGCGCCGGCTTCCTGCGGCGACGGAGGCCGAGCTTGGCGTCGAATATGCCGAGCTCGGCCGTCTGCAGGCTGAGAGCGACTACCTCTGCTTGCTCATGCCCTACCATCCTGCCACCTGGGAAACCGTCGACGAGGGGTTCATTGCGGGGATGAAGCCCGGGGCAAGTGTGGTCACGTGCTCGGGCGGGCTCGACGAGGGCGCGGTGGCGCAAGCCGTGCGGAACGGCCGGCTTTACGGGGCCGCAGCGGACACCTTTGCCTGGGAACCGATCCGGGCAGACAATCCGCTGCTCGCGCTGGCCGCCGATCCCGCCGCAAATGTGGTGTTGACTCCGCACATTGGCAGCGCCACGATTGCCGACTGGGATAACCATCGCGCGGAGGATTATGCGAACGCGCTGGCCGTGTTGGCCGGCCGTGCGCCGCGTTATCGAGTCGCCTGATGCACGAGAATGCGGTTGGCGTAGCACGGAACTGACCACAGTGGGCTGTCTTCGAGTGAGGAATTAAGCGTGGCACGCTTGAGCCCTGGTTGCGTGACCCCGCAACCAGGGCTCAAGCGTTTTTACGGCTGCCGGCGGCTATCCCCAACCCGCCTTAGCCGATTTGCTCGATCTCGCCTGGCCGCCAGGTCTGGTCGAACCACGGCTCGAGAGGGCTGTAAAGCCGCAGGTAGGTCCACCAGCCCTTTCCCGGAATGGTCTGGATCCAGTTGCCTTCTTTGCCTACGGGCGGCTCCGGGCCGAAATACACATCCACCGATGTGTCTGGATTAACCAGGAGATCCTTCTTCTGACTGCTGACGCTCGGAAAACGCTGGTCGGTCTGGAGCAGCGCGCGCGTCTGGCTGTCGTACACGACCAGCGACCAGAAATTCTTCACCGGAACATTCGGCGGCAGTCGCAGCCGGTAGGTCTTACCACCATCGAGATAGTGGCCCGCGGCGTCGTGCTCCGTGAACGCGTACTGAGAGCCGGCGCCCACCATCTTTATCGAGATGGCCGGGCTGATGCCCCAGGCGAGGAAGAAGAAACGCGTGCGTGAGTCTAGGTCCAGCACCCCGCTCGGCATGAAGCTGCAATCGTTGCCTGTCCAACTCATCTTCCACTGGCTGTCGGGGTAGTACAGGACACCCGGGTCGCGCGGGCTGAAGGCGAGGGTGCGGCCCGTGGCGGCCCCGACGGCCGCGGCATCGGCGAGGATGCGCCGCATCCGCTCGTCCGGGGCGAACGGCTTGTCCTTGCGAATACCGATGGCGGCGAATACCCCGACGGTTTCCGCGTCGATCATATCGAGCGGCTCTTCTTGGACAACGGTTGCCACATGCTCAAAGAGCGAGACGTCGGTCGCGGGGACGGTGCTGAACGCGACGCCAGAGATATCCACGAACGTCATCGGGGGCGGGTCCGCCGCCCGATCGAGCGGATAGACCCGATAGTGTTGCTTGGTGTTCTCGACCGCCGGTCGCGGGTCACCATCCGGGATAAAGCCACGAATGAAGAGCGCGCTTCCGTAGGTGCGGGAGGTCAGGACGAAGTAGCCGTCGGGCACGGGGCCCTGGTAGCCCGGGGGAAGGAGCAGGTACTTTCCGCCCGCGCCCCGGTCGAGGCCGACTGTGCCCAGGTCCGCGACGTAGCGACCCCAGAAGTCGTTGATCATACCGAGCACGCGCTGGCGGTATCTCGATGACCAGTGGGCCTTCTTTGGTGTCGAGCCAGGCGATCGTGTAGACCGTCTCCGTGTTCGCCGCCCCGAAGAGCAGAGAGCGCGAGTCTACCAGCGATTCGCTGATCACCGCCGTCTGGTTGTCGGGGCCAAAGCTCCGCAGGCCGGTGCGCGTCGCGTGGAATACGGCCAGCGGCATGGCGGTGAGAAAGGTCTGCACGGCGCGCTGAAAGTCGAGGTTGTCGTAGACTTTCTGCACGGTGGTCTCGTCGGGCAAGCCGTCGAAGAAGCGCAGCTTGCCGAGACGGGTCTCGACGGCGTCCGGCATGGCGACGCCGGGCGGGATGTCGGTCGTCATCTTGTAGTGGGTGGGAGCCGTGGCCACAGGTTCGCGTTCGATTGTGAGTTCCATGGGATACCTCCTTTTTCCCTTGGAGAACTGGCGACGAACGGTTGGCCGCCCGTGCGTCGAGACGGCGTCAGGGAAGGTGACCGATGGCGCCGGAACGACGCAGGCGGCGAAATGGCGGGAAAACGGCGGGCGTGTAGCGGCAAGGTCTGGCAATAGCACCGGCTCTTTGCCAGCAGGCTACTTTCCACGAAAGTATACAACCTAACTTCGGTTCTCGCGCGCACGAGTTTTGTGGATTCTTTCACGCTTGCGCCGCACGATCCCCGCAGTTGCGGCCGCGCCGCGGCGTTACGTCCGGTGCGGCGAGGATCACCCGGTTGACGGCGTCCGGTGCTTTCAAAGGCACAACGTGCCCAGCCCTCGGGACGCTTTGTCCGGTCAGACGACGTCAAGTGTAGCGGAAGTTATAGTGTCCATCGTACGTTTGAGCTACTTTGCCTGGGGAGCATGAGAATGGCAAGGCTACGTTTCAGGATCTCGATGTCACTCGACGGCTATGTTGCCGGCCCTCACCAGAGCCTCGAGCATCCGCTCGGGATCGGCGGCGAGCGACTGCATGAGTGGGTGGTTTCTCTCGCAGAATGGCGCGCGTCCACGGGCTGGAGGGCGGGGAAGTGAACGAAAGCTCGGCTGTCATACGGGAGGAGAACGCCAACATCGGCGCCACGATTATGGGACGCAACATGTTCGGCGGGTATCCCGGCCCGTGGGACCTCAGCAACCCGTGGAACGGCTGGTGGGAAGACAATCCTCCGTTCCACCACCCGGTCTTCGTGCTCACGCACTATGCCCGCGCGCCCCTCGTGCTGGAGGGAGGGACGACCTTCACGTTTGTCACAGAAGGCATCGAGGCAGCACTTGAGCAGGCACGCCGGGCCGCGGGCGAGATGGATGTGTCGCTCGCAGGCGGTGCGAATATTGCCCGGCAGTATTTCGCGGCGGGGCTCGTCGACGAGATGGAGATCAACCTCGCGCCAACGCTTCTCGGCAGCGGCGAGAGGCTGTTTGAGGGCAGTGGGGATGACCTGCACGGCCTTGCACTCGTGCGGACGGTTGCGACGCCGAGGGTGGTCCATCTCAAGTTTGCCAGGACCTGACAGGCTGACCCAGATGCCCGAGATCTACCGGGGGCACCGGTTTTGACCTGGGGAGACCCGCAGAGCCGGCGCGCTGCGGGTCTCTTCGTGCTGTATGTAACCCAACCAGAACGCTTAACCGCCGGCATCCTCGTCCAGTTGTTCGCGCGGGCAGCTGAGCCGTTGCCCTTTCCCAGAAGCCAGGGCGCCCAACTCCTACGCTCGGAGCTGCTCGGCGAGAAACGCCAGCGTCCGCTCCCATGCCAACTGGGCCGCCTGCGGATTGTACGCTTCCGGGCGGTCCGTCTCAAAGAACCAGTGGGTGGTGCCCTCGTAGATAAAGAAGCTTGCCGGCCGGCCCACTGCCTTCAACGCGGCCTGCAATTCCTCCATCCCCTCTCGCGGCTCGTAAGGGTCGTTCTCGGCGAAATGGCCGAGGAAGGCGGCCGTTGCCGGGGTGAGGTCGGGCGCGTATGCGCCGTAGAAGAGGACGACCGCGCCCACATTCGCCGGTCGCATCGCCGCCAGCACCGAGGCCCACGCGGCGCCGAACGAGAAGCCGATCACGCCGATGCGTTGGCTGCGTGACCGGCGCACCAGGAAGTCGACCGCCTCGCCGGCTGCCGCCTGGATATGCTCCGACCACTCGGCCTCGACGGTCTGGACCAGCTCCTGCGCCTCCTCGACGGTCTTTGCGATGCGGCCCTTGAAGAGATCGGGCGCAAACGCGGTATACCCGGCCTGCGCCAGCCGGTCGCACACCGCCTTGAACGTGTCGTTCAGCCCCCACCACGCGTGCAGCACCAGTACGCCCGGCCCGCCAGCGGCCGGCGCCGAAAGGTATCCTTCGTACGCCTGCTTTTCGCCATATCGCGTCATTTCACCAGACATGTTCGCCTCTCATTCGGATCGGAACTCGCGAAATTCGCCGGTTTCCTCCATGTACGCCCAGCCGTCCATGCCGGGTGGCCGGATGCCCAACTGCGTGATGATCGCTGAGACTTGTTCCCGGTGCTCGGTCGCGTGGTTGATTGCCTGCATGAGCAGACTGCCGAGTGGATACTCGACGGAAAGCCCTTGCTCCGGGTCGGTTTCTCGCACAAGGCTATCGGCCCTCGCGCCCATGGCCAGCCGAGCCAGCTCATCGCCCGATTCGCGCGCGTCCGAGCGCAACACCTGGAACCCGGGGAATGCGTCGCCCGACAGCCAAGCGGGCGGCATCTTTCTCGTGACCCGGCTGGCAGTAGTCCACCTGCGCCCCGACGAGATGCGCCAGGGTCGCGCGGATTGAGCCGTGCGCGCCCACAGCGGTTGCCCTCAACTGCTCGTCGGTCAAGTTCGCGGCAGAAATCAAGCAGCCTGAGGTTGGCCCACGTATTATGGCGGAACATGGTCGTCAAAACGCTCGAATCACCCTGTCCGTTTACCGACATCCCCTATCTCCCTCTCCAAGCCCAACCTACTTCATTGACTACAAGAGCGCCAGCCATGTTATCACGGCCGGTCGGATGCGCAAGCAATCATGGTCACCGTTTCACGTTTGAGATTAAGCCTTCACCGCACGCTGCCGGACAACGAGGGACCAAATAGCACACTGATCGAACGGACCGGACTGACGATCACGATCTTTATCAAAGGAGAGTGGGGACCTGGATCGCTGTACCCTGTGCTCGCCTGGTCGCAGGAAACAGACCCGCGTTATCTGCGCCACCCCCGCCTGCACCCCGCTCCATCCAAGCGACCAATCGCCCAGCTGGCATCGACCGGCCGGCGCGGGCAAGGGTGATGGCCGCAGCCAGTCCATTTGGGCCCGCGCCGACGATCACCGCGTCGTAGCTCACTTCCGCAACACCTGCCTGGCCAACTGTCCGGGCAGATGCAGCATCGTGCGGATGGCGGCGTTGTGCCAGATGTTCCGTGCCTGCCCCCACTGCATCTTCGGGTCCACCAGCTCCCTGCGCTGAGTAACCACCGGCTCGTGAACGTTAAAGTGGCCGGCGAGGTTGGCCAGGGTGCCATGCCAGAAAGCGTCCTCGTTCGGATGCCCGAGCCCCAGCCGGAACATTAGCTCGAAGATCGGGTCGCTAGTCCGGATTAACGCCTGCACCTGCGCCATCACGCCCTCGTCTTCATCCGCCGCGCTGAATGTGATCATGCCGGCGAACATGTGGCCTTGAGGCGTCATGAACGAGAATGACTCGTCGTCCGCGTAGATGACCATGATCCCGGTGGAGATCAACGGGCCGCCGCCCGGTGCAGACCTGCCGCCCGGCCCAGCCAAATTCAGCACCGCCACCTGCCCCGGTGCGATCCCTGATGCTTCGCCGTAGAAATTATTGCCTGCCGGCCAAAACTTCGAAAAGTTGTCCTTCCAGGCCCGGATCACCTGCTCCGGCGAGATGTCCGCGCCGTCCAGACGCACGCGATATGTCTTCTGCCACATCTGGCCGAAGCCCAACAGCGGCCCGGCCAGGTGGCGTCCTTCGACGTTCAGGTTCAGGGCCCCGATTGGCATGGTGGGCGCCTTGAGCGCGTCCACGGAGGGCGCCCAGTTCGCCGTGTCACGGCGGGAAGTCTGGCTCGTCGGCTGGTCAGCCCCTTGGGCGGTTGGCTCGATCATAGGTTACTCCTTGTGCTGGTGGCGACCGCCATCGGCCGGCGCCACGCTGCGGTTCTCCGCCTCGGCAAGCGCGCCGGTCTCGTCTCCACAAATACGAATCGCCTTGTCGAGCTGGGTCAGTTCGAAGATCTGCTTGTAGTGCTCGCTCAATCCGAAGGCGACCAGCCCTTGCTTCTGGCGCTGGGTGCGAATCAACAGCGTCACAAGGAGACCGATGCCTGAGCTGTTCATGTACTCCAGACCGCTGAAGTTCAGGATGATCGCGTGAGCGCCGGCCGCGGTGGCCCGCGTGTAGGCGTCCATCAGGACGCTTTCGGCCGGACCGGTGACCTCTCCCCGGATATCCAGGATGCTGATTCCAGGGTTGATCGTTCGAATCGTAATCTCGAGTTTTGCGGGAGCCATGGTGTCTCCTGTGCTGGCGTCCGCCAGCGAGCTATCTGCTACCAGCGAGCGCGGTCGCCTCATCTTGGAAGACCGTCATGAAGTCGGCCAGCCGGGTAATTTGGAAGATCTCCTGGTAGTGCGGGCTGAGCCCGTAGACCAGCAGCCGGCGTTTGGCCTTGCGCGCACGGGCCAACAGGCCGACGATCAGCGCAATGCCGGTGCTGTTGATGTAGTTGACCTCGCCAAAGTTCAACACGATGGTCGAGGGGTTGCGGCTTTCCGCCTCGGTATAGGCGGTGCTCAAGGCTGCCTCCGCCGCCGCGTTGATATCTCCACGCAAATCAATCATGGCCGCGTCCGGTTGGAACCGGGTCGTGGCCTCAAATCGTATGGCTGGCATCGCGATCTCCTTTCGCTCCCAGGTTGACTATCAGGTCGACGGAGTGATGGATGCCGTCGTCGGTCACGCGTACATCGTCCACCATGCTGCGGATGAGGAAGAGGCCCCAGCCGCGCGGCGATTGCAGGCCCGCCAGCTTCGCGTCCAGATCGGGCGTGTCGATCTCGGGAATGGCCTTACCACCCCCATGGTCGGTGATGCTGGTGATCAACTCGTCGCCGGCGGTCTGCACGCGGATGGCGACCGGCAGGTTGGGATCGTAGTGATTGCCGTGCTCCATGGCGTTCATCGTCGCCTCGGCCACCGCGGTTTTGAGCCGCTCCAGTCGGTCGGCGGGCAGGTCCAGCCCCATCACTGCCGCTGCGACCTGTTCCATCGCCTCGCGCTCATTGTCGGGCGCGCTGGGGACGGCGAAGTCGGCCAGGACGACTGTAGGGCCTCTTGTCGACAGCCTCGGGCGTTTCGAATCATCCAGCGAATCGCCGAGTGGCCCGAGCACCGGTCCGGTCCGCTCCAACGTCACGAAGGTGACGTCGTCTTCCTGCTCCCAGCCTGGCCCCACAAAGTCGGCCAGGGCGCTGCGCAGGTGCTCGATCACTTCCGCGCCGTTGCCCAGTCCACAAGCCATGCCCCGCAGGCGTGGGAAGCCGAACATCTCGCCCTGCGGATCGTGTGCCTCAACCAGGCCGTCCGAGTAGATCAGGATGCTCTCACCGATCCCCAACAGCGCCTCGTGCTCGTCATAAATCATCCCGGGCATCAGGCCCAGCGGCATGCCCGTGGCACGCAACTCGACGACGGCATCCCGGGTGCACCTGGCGGGCAGATTGTGCCCGGCGTTGGCGAAGACGAAGCACCCGGTATGCGGGTTGAGCACCCCATACAGGCAGGTCACGAACATGCCGGGCGGGATGTCGGGGCAGAGCAGTTCGTTGACGTGCGCCAACACCTTGCCGGGCGACGCGGGATCCTGTTCGGCCGCCACACGTAAGATGCCGCGCGCCGTCGCCATGACCAACGCTGCCGGCATGCCCTTGCCGGTCACGTCGGCCTCCACGATGCCCAGGTTGCCGTCGGGCAGGTTGATGAAGTCATAGAAATCGCCGCTGACGGCCTGGGCCGGCTGCCAGTACGCGGCCAGGTTCCAGCCTGGCAACTGTGGCAGTTCCTGCGGCAGCAAGGTCTGCTGGACAACGCGAGCGACCCGCAGCTCCTGTTCCAGCCGCTCACGGGCCTGCGTCTCGATGTGCTGCTGGCGGACGAGTTGCGCCACGCGCACGGCCGGCGCGGCCTGGGCCGCCAGGTCGCCTAGCAGCCGGCGGTCGTCGGCCGAGTAGTCCTGTTCGCTGCGCCGCGGGCCCAGGTTCAGCAGACCGATCAATTCGCCCTGGCCGGCCAGCGGCGCGACAGTTTAACCCCCGCTTCGCGCAGTGAACGCAGCGCCGGCGAATCCAGCTTCAGTCGCTCCAGGTCTACCACTCCGCCCGCGCTTAGCAGATACGCGCTCAGCGGGTCATTCGGCGCGAAGTCCAGCGGCAGGATCTGGGCCGCGACGGGAGCCGGCCACTGCCTGGGTCTGCATAGGCACGGTCACGATTGAATCCCCGCTGGGTCTGCGAAATGGGTTATGCATATCTGCTCCGTTTCATCTTGACGCAGTCAGTGTACCCGGCCACCGTCCTGAGATCGTTACGGCAAGCGTCACGAACAGCCAATCTGCCTGAGCCAGAGTCGATTTCTACCGATTGACCATCAGTAGCGTGTATCTTTCTTGAGCCACACACTCACGCTCTCCGGCGCCACCGTCTCCTGCACCACGCGCGCCAGCTCCGCCGTCAGGCGTTCCAGGTCGGTCTCGTCGCGGGCGGTGAGAGCGAACCGGGCCAGCACCTGCTGGGCATCGTACTTCTTGCGGAAGAAGCGCCGGTCGATGAAATCCTGGATGCGGCGGCGCAGCGGCGTGAACAAGACTACGATGGCCAGTGTCGAGACGGCTACCGCCAGCGGCGACTGCTCGACTCCGGTCAATGCGGCGACCAGCCGCTGCAGCAGCACCACCCCGCCCAAGTAGACCAGGGCCAAGAGCGCGGTCAGCGCGCCATACACCAGCGTCTTGCGGATGATGAGGTCGATGTCGTACAACCGATAGCGCAGGATAGCAATAGCAATGGCCATGGGGAAGGTCAGGATCGAGACGACAAACAGCAGATCCAGCCAGCCGCTTGCTGAGCCCCATTGGCCAGCAGTCGAGAGAAAGTAGTTCAGGGCGTAACTGACGGCGAACACAGCCGCGGCATAGAGCAGCCACTTGATCTGTTGGCGTTCGCCGACCGAGGCGCGACGATAACGCAAGAACAGAGATGCGAGGCTGGCGAACACCAACGTTATCAGCCCGATGCCCCAGACAATCAGGATCGGACCCAGCCACACTCGATCCGGAATGAAACCAATCGGATTCGGAAGCCTCCAGTTGGCATTGAGGGGGCCCATTGTGTCCAGGAAGGAGCCAAAACCGATGAAGAACAACCACATGCCCAAGGCAAGCCAGTTCACCCAGTGCCAGCGGGTAGAAGGCGGGCGACCGCCAGGAAAATGGAGCGGGATCAGGAAGATGGGAAAGATAACCGGTATCCACGACCAGCCATCGAACCAGAGAAGCAGCCAGAGGCCGGTCGTGAGCGCACTCGGGGTAGCGGGCAGTCGTCCCAGGATTGTCACGACAGGATTGACGGTCGCCGAGCGCGATGACATCATAGCCAGCCGACCCGGTTGGAGGGCTGGCGCACGATGATCAGGGCGGCCAACGAAGAGAACACCACGGGAATCATTAGTCCCCACCCCAGTGCTTCGACCCAGTCGAAGAGCGAGATGGGGGATTGCTGTTTGGCAACCAAAACGCCAATTGAGCCAGGGCGCCCAGCGTGCAGAGCCGGTAGGCCTTGGAAAAGGCGTGCCAGACGGGTATGGTTCTGCCATTCCCAAACCGACCATCATCGCCGAAACAATCAGCGCACCGCATCGTTTTTTCGCAAGAAGATCACCAGCCCAATGGCACCCCAGGCGAGCGTGTTTGGCCACTGCAACAAGTAGTTGAACATCGCGTAGAGGTTGACGCTCACGCCCATTGCTTCCAAACCCTGAACCGTGCCTGCTGGCGGAACAATGCCTTGCATCTGGCGAAATGCTGCTATCTGGCTAACGACCCAAAGACCGGTAAGTGCCGTGGCAAACACGACCCACGCTACCTGGGCGTAGGTGAGGCGGCGGCCCGATAGTCCCTCGCTCATACTTTCCGTTGCTCCCTGTGTGCCTTTCACCATACCAACAGCCCGTACCCTAATCGTTACGGACACCCGGGGGGATGCCGTCACTATCGCGTCTCCACTACTCGCTCCTCTCCCACTCGGCCGGCGCCGCGGCCAAGCGCGCGCCACTCGTGCGCCATCGGCGTGACGCCCAGGTCCGCCACGAGGCGGCGGGCGGCCAGTCCCAGGATCGCCGTGAACGTTGGATACGCGATCTGCAGCTCGGCGAGTTGCTCGACCCACATGTCGGCCGCGATAGCAGCGGCAGCCACGTGCACGACCTCGAGCGCCTGCTCGCCGACCACGTGCGCGGCCACCAGCCGGTGCGTCTCCCGGTCGGCGATCAGCTTGCAGAAGCCCTCGGTGCGGCCGTCGATTACTGCTCGGTCCAAGTCTGCGTAGGGCACGACCGCGACGGCGATGTCGCGCTCTTTGCGCGCCTGCTCCTCCGCCGGCCCGACGCTGGCGTACTCTGGGTGCGTGAACCCGCCGTGCGGCACGATCTGGTGCTCCTTGCGCCCGTTACCGCCCAGCAGTGCGTTCTCGGCCGCGATGCGCGCCTCGTAGCCGGCGCTCTGCACCAGCATCATGCGCCCATCGATGTCGCCGGCCGCATAGATGTGCGGCACCGAGGTGCGACAGGTGGCTGTCGGTGATGACGTAGCGGCCATCCGTCTCGACGCCGGCCGCAGCGAGGTTCAGCCCGTCCAGGTTGCCCAACCAGCCGGTAGACATAATCACCGCTTCGACAAGTAACGTCTGAATATGCGTCGCCCAACTGGTAGGCCAGCGCCAGCTCATTCCCCTGTCGCTCGAGGCGCGTCACGCCGCCGATGCCGGTGATGATGTCGACGCCCACGGCGCCCATACGCCTCGGTCATGCGTTTCCGAAACGAGCCGGTCCTCGATGGTCAGGATGCGCGGGGCCACGTCCAGTACGGTCACCCGGCTGCCGAACGCGCTGAAGATCGTGGCCAGTTGGCAGCCAGTGGCTGCGCCACCCACGATCGCGACCGAACGCGGCAACGCCTGCAGGCGCCAGATGTCACTGTGGGTCAGCGCCAACTCCGCGCCGGGGAAATCGAGCCGGCGCGCCGCGGCCGCCCGCGGCCAGGACGAACTTCTCGCCTACGAACTGCCGGCCATCGGGCACAGCAACGGTGTGCGGGTCCAGAAACCGCGCCACGCCCACCCCGACATGGACCTCGACGCCCGAGGCCTCCAGGTGCGCCAGATGTTGCTTCTTCTCGTGCATCTCGTAGATGATGGCCTGGGTGCGCGCCAGCAAGCGCCGAAAGTCGAGCTCCGGTCGTGCGAGGGTCAATGCCATAGGCCTCATATTGGCCGGCGTTATCCATCAGGCGTGCAGCCCGACGCCAGCGACCCGCGTCGGCACGCAGCCGTCATTGGTGCACGTGCCGCCCAGGCTGTCGTCGCGCTCGATGAGCGCCACTGACGCGCCCAGCTCGCGGCCGCGCAGCGCAGCGGTCACGCCAGCCGGTCCCCCACCGATCACGATCAGGTCGTACATGTGGGTTACACTGCCTCCAGTGCGCTGGCCGTCTCGACCCGCCCGACTTCGCCGTCCACCGCGACGTGGTAGGTCCGTAAGCGCGCTTGGCAGGGCCAAGCAGCACCTCGCCGGTGGTCACGTCAAAGCAAGACGCATGCCAGGGACAGACGATGATCGTTTCGTCGAGCTTGCCCTGGCTCAGCGGCCCGCCGGTGTGGGTGCACTCATCCTGCGTCGCGTAGAACTGCCCTGCGACGTTATAGACCGCCACGTTCATGCCGTCCACTGTCACCCGCGTAACCTGTCCCGGCTGCAGGTCGGCAACCCGAAAATGATTGGATCCGCCGGCAGCCGGTTGACCGGACGGTTCCGAACATACCATGCAAGCGAGATATCCGGCTCATCGCGTTTGTAGACCGGGATCCGTACGGTCACGCGGCCATCGCGCACAGTCACCGGGTACTTGGGCAGGACTGCGGTCCGGTCCAGCAGCAGCTGCCCGGTGGCGAGGGCGTACTGATACCCGTGCCACGGGCAGGTCAGCGTGCCATTGGTCAGATCACCCGCGCACACCGGTCCGCCGCGGTGCAGGCAGCTGTTCTGCAGCGCGACCCATTCCCCGTCCTGATGGAAGACGCCGACAGATAAGCCCTCGGCATCGATGATCTTGCGCTGCCCTTCGGGGATCTCGTCGACCGTCCCGACCAGCACCTCGCGATACTCGATCGTGCGCGCGATGCCAAGCGCCTTCTCATAGGTCTCCACAGCCAGATCGCGCACCGGCTCCTCGTCCATCTCCTCGCGCGCCTGAAAGGTTTCCGGCTCGCGGCCCTCGCCATACGGCCTCGCCAGTTGCTCGAGCAGGACCATGAGCAGGGCCTGCCACGCGGTCCGGGCCCGTGCCTCCAGGTCAGGGTCTATTTCCCGCAGCTCCGCCGCCAGGGCTTCCGTCACCCGCTGTCCCACGAACCCCACCATGCCAAGCACGTAGCGCTCGGGAATATAGACCGTGGGATCGGCGCCCAGCGAGGTGTGCGCTCGGCCGACGTAGTCCACAAAGCGCGCGTAGTCCTCGTCGAAGACGCCGGCCGCAGTGCGGCGCCAGAAGCCGGCCTGGTGCTGCATGCGCAGCGCCAGGTAGGCCTGGTCAAGCGTTCCGTCCGGTTTCAGGAAGTGTTTGCGCGTGGCCGGGAAACTCAGCACCTGGGCGTAGAACTCGCCGACGATCGCGGGGATGTGCTTCTCGATCACGAAGCGCGTCTCCCGGATAGCTTCCGCATGCTCAGCGCTGAACCCGACAAAGTCGGACATGAAAGCAAAATAGCGGCCCGCGTCGGGCGCGCCGCGCTTGAATCGTTCTTGCGTTGACAACTCACTCATTATTCCAGAACCCTCATCCATCGGCTCGCGCAGTACAAAGCGTTACTTCACACTCTATTCGTTTGTCATCCTACCAGTCCACCGTCCGCCAATCGTTACGGATGCGAGTGACGTCTATATCGCAGCCACGCGCTCACTGTCTCCCGCTGCTGCGTCTACCTGCCACGACGCGCTGCACTCCAAGTCGTCGCAGGCCGTCAGCGACCGCTGAACCAGAGACACGAAGAAGCCGGTCCAGCGCTCGTCAAAGCTGCCACGAAAACACTCAGTCGCGACGTAGACACACATCGCCACGCACAACCTGTAGTCATAGAGCAGTTGCTCCCAGGTGTATCCACAGCACGCCACATCTCTCCAGGCAGGCGAGGTAGTGTTCGAGAATGGGCATCCCCCATTCCCTGTGCGCCTCGATCTCCCAGTCCAGCACGAGGGCATGGGCCAGGTCATAGACGCCCAGCCACGTGGTCATTGCCCAGTCAAAGGGTTGGCGGTCAATCACGTAGATGGGGCGATCGCCCAGGCGCGGCACGAGTATGTTCTTTGCGCCGGGATCGCCATGAATGAGCGTGAATCCGTTCGGGTTCATCGTCCGTTCCACCATAGCCCGCGAATGGTTCGCGAACAGCTCGCGCAGGGAGTCCGGCCAGTGTGGCTTCAGCTCGGATGAGAATCGCCCTAGGAGGTGATCCACCCCCGCTTCGGCCACTGTGACGAAGTCCCGGATTTGACTGGCGCTGTGCATGGGCGCCCCTGCTTCCATGAGCCGCTGTCCGCCCCACCAACGGGCATGTAGAACGGCGAAGCCCTCTGCGAGCGCGAACCCATAGTCAAGCGTCGGCGCTTTTTCGGACGCGGTGACATGTGTCTCCGACACGTCGTCCAGGAGGAGGTGGTATCGCCCGAGCACGTCCGAGTACTGCGCGTCGTAGCAATGCAGCAGCGGGGCGCCTTCCACATCCACGTAATCCCGCCGGTAGTACGTGACTTCCGAGTCGTCGAACGACTCGTCACCAGGGTGGGTATTGACCATCTTCAAGAACAGGCATCGCGGCAGCGACCCTTGCGCCCCATCCGTGTAATTCACGAGCCAGCCTGGCGTTGGTGGACCAGTTCCCCTGCCCTGACTCCAGCTCGAAGGACGCGACCGCACCGTGCGTCAATGCGCCGCGGGCCGCGAGGACCGAGGTCAACCACCCGGTTGTCACCTGCTCAATGTTGGTGATCACGTTATCTGCCATGCGGGCTTTTCGTTTCTCGCAGCCACACACTCACGCCCTCCGGTTGCAGCGTCGCCTGCACGACGCCCGTCAACTCCGCCGTCAGCGCGTCCAGGTCGGTTTCATCGCGTGCCGTTAGGGCAAACTGAGCCAGAACCTGTTGCGCGTCGTATTCTTCCGGTAGAAGCGACGGTCGATGAAATCCTGGGTGCGCCGGCGCAGCGGCGTGAACAAGACACGATGGCCAGCGTCGAGACGGCCACCGCCAACGGAGACTGCTCGACGCCTGTGAGCGCCCCGACCAGCCGCTGGAGCGAGCACGACGCCCCCGAAGTAGACCAGCGCCAGCAGCACCGTGAGAATCGAATAGACCAAGGTGCGGCGGATGATGACGTCGATGTCCCACAGGCGATAACGCATGATCGAGATCACGATGGATCCTGGGAATACGATGAGGAAGGCGGTCCACAGAAAGAAACCCAGTTGCTCGCTAGCTGTACTCGCGCTAAAGAAATTCGTTCCCGCAAACAAGACGAGAGCGATCCCTAATGGCGGTAAGATCACGGCAAGCCCGAAGACGACCCACTTGATCTGCTGGCGCTGGATCGCATCAGAGACACGGAGGTAACGGTAGATTTGGGCAAGCGCTGCTGTGATCATCAACAGCCCCATCATGGGGAAGGCCTTCTGCATGTACGCGTCCGGGAAGAAAATCCGCCAAAGCTGAATTCCAGACACAACAAGGGCAGCCACGCGCGTCCAGCGCGGCACGAAGCGCCCGTCCGGAAAGATATAGAACAGGCAGATCAGAAGCGTGCTCGAGAGTGCGGCAAACACGAGATCAAGGCGCACGGCGAATGGCTCGCTCCCAAAGACCAACTCGAACTTGTCGGTTGAGAGGGATACGATGAGCACAAGCGAAAAGATAAAGGCGACCAGGTCGTCGGAACGCCGCCAGAAGATAAGAATGCCGAGGACCAGGTAGACCGCCTGAAGCACGATCTCAAGCCAGACTTTTGGGTCTTGCGACGCGCTTCCCACGGTCTGGGGCAAGGCAAGCAAGTCGAGGATCACAAATACGACGGCGATGACCGTCCACAACGCGCGCATCAGTACCAGTTGCCGGCCGGTCAGGCGGCTGCTGTTCGCGTGTCATGACTTCTGCTCCCGACCGCGCAGCCACACGCTCACGCCTTCCGGCTGCAGCGTCTCGTCCACCACCCGCACAAGTTCGCTGGTAAGAGCGTCCAGGTCGGTCTCATCGCGGGCCGTTGACGGCGAACCGGGCCAGCACCTGCTGGGCGTCGTACTTCCTCCGGTAGAACCGCCGGTCAACAAGCTTCTGGATGCGGCGGCGCAGCGGCGTGAACAAGACGCACGATGGCCAGCGTCGAGACCGCCACCGCCAGCGGCGACTGCTCGACGCCGGTGAGCGCGGCGACCAGCCGTTGAAGCAGCACGACGCCCCCGAAGTACACCAAAGCCAGGAGCGAAGTCACAACGCTATAGACCAGCGTCTTGCGGATGATGACATCGATGTCGAAGAGCTTTGAGCGGAGGATTGCCACGCCGATGGACAGGAAAACAACCTGAAACGCCATGGCCGACACGATCAGAAAGGCAGAACGCCGAAGTAAGTCTCGATCGCTCTGCGTGCCCAGAGTGGCGTCACCGGTGATGCCGATGTAGGCAAAGGTTGTCAAGAGGAATGCTGGTATGGCGCCGAGACCGAACAGCACCCACCGCGTTTGCTGGCGCTCTGCCGGGCTGGACACGCGCCGGTAGCGATAGATTTGCGGCCGCCACGCCGCCGAACATCACGCTCAAGCCAACCAGTCCATGTCCAGAAGGATCCCAGCGGGTTGCTGCTGCTGCCTCAAGTCCAGCGTCGACTGCAGGAAGTAGCCGATGCCGAAGTAGGCGACGACGATCCAGTACAGCCGGGGCACCATACGTCCGTTTGGAAAAAGGCCGAAGAACAACGGCAAAGAGACAGTGGAGAGCAGGTCGAGGATCTTTGCGGGGACCTGAAACGCGGGATATGCCGCTGCCAGTACGCTCACCCCTTCTCCAAGCGTGACCCATGTGATGAAGAAGAATGAGATCAGCAGGGCGATTGGTTCGCTGCGCCTGCGTGCGAAGATCAGGAACCCGAGCGTGAGGGGAACCAGGGCAAAAACGCCGCGAAGACTGACCCGCAGGAGCGCATACGCGTCCAAGGAGAGGCCGCGGGCGGCAAGTTGTGCGACCCCGGTGGGCGTGGCAAAGTCGAACTGGGCGCATTGCTCGGCCGTCGCCGTGCATACCTGCCGCAACTGGCCGTAGTACATAACTGATCCGGCCACGTACATCGAGCAGCGCGGGCACGACGACATCAACCCAGGCGACTTGCGCGAGGTGCATCCAGCGCAACGTCCGCAAATGGGATTTTGGCGACTCGGTCCCCTGCGATTGGATCGCTTGCGACCCACGGTCTCTCATCTGATGCTCCCGTCTGCTGCGTTGCAGTGTATTACATGTGCACACGCCTGAGTCTGTAGCGCAAGTTGTTTGTGGGCGTCTGCCCTTACCGGGTGCCTGCGATCAGCCAGCCCAGTACCGCCCCGTAGATGAGGTGGGCAAGTGCTAAGTGCACGGTTGGGAATCTCCCGCAGCGCCGCGCCTGCGCCGGTCAAAGCCAGCCCTTGTGCCACAAGCAGCAGCGCGAGCCCATAGGCCAACCCGATCAAAAGCGCCCCCAACGCGGCCGGTCCAGCGGCCCCGGACGACCAGCCGGTAGAAAATCCCGAACAGAAGCCCATAGACGGCCGAGACCGCCAGGTGGATCAGCGTGCCCATCACCGGCGAGCCTTGCCCGGCTGGATCAAAACGGGCCAGGATAGAAAGCGGCCCTGCACCCCCGACCAGGCCGGCCACCACTAAATAAGCGGCCATCGCACTGCCGGCAGCTGCGCCAGCCAGCAGCCCATCGACTGCCGCATCGCTCGTCGTGTGGCGGCCTTCTGCAACGGTCGCACCGGTCTGAGCCATCCTTGTGCTCCTTGGCATGACGCCCTCCTCGATCTTCTGCACCTGTTGCTCATCATAATAATCCGCCCCCGTAGCCTAATCGTTACGGTGACCGTCACGGGGCGGCAATTCGTTGCGTTTCCTTGTATCCGGCGGTACAATTTCGTCGGTCAGGCAGGGAGGGAAGCACATGGCCCTACTCACGATCCGGCTCTTGGGCGTTCCCCGTATCGTACGCGACGGTGCGCCGGTCGTCGTTGACACGCGTAAGGCGATCGCCCTTTGGCCTACCTCGCACTTACCGGCCGCGTCCACGCCCGCGAGGCGTTGGCTGCGCTACTCTGGCCCGAATACGACGACGAGCACGCGCGGGCGGCTCTGCGCCGGACGCTGTCCACGCTCCGTGCAGCGCTAAGCGAGCCCTATCTGGCTGTCGAACGCGAATCGATAGGCCTGATCTCCGGGGCAGGCGTCTGGGTAGATGTGGCGGCGTTCAACGAGCGGCTGGCCGCCTGCCGGACCCATGGCCATCCCGCGGCCGATGTCTGCCCCTTATGCCTATCGCCCCTGGCAGAAGCGGCGGAGCTCTACGAAGATGACTTCATGGCCGGCTTCACCTTGCGCGATAGTGTCAACTTCGACGATTGGCAGCTCGTCTCAGGTCGAGAGCCTGCGCAGTGCCTTGGCTGAGGTATTGGAGAAGCTCGCGTGCGGCTATGGCGCCCAGGGTGACTTTGCCGCCGCGTTGGCATCGGCCCGGCGGTGGTTAGCAATGGACCCCTTGCGCGAGGAGGCGCACCGCCAGGTGATGCGACTTTACGCGTGGTCCGGCCAGCGCAACGCCGCCATCCACCAGTACCGTGAGTGCGTCGGCATCCTGGAGCAGGAGCTGGGCGTGACGCCGCTGGCGGAGACCACCGAGCTGTACGAGGCGATCAAGGGCAACACGCTGCCTGAACAGGTAGACCTAAGAAGTCGCCCCAAGCCCGTAGGCTCTCCAGCGTCATCTGCCGTGGATCTGCCAGGACTCGCAGAAGGGTCCGCCCGTTCGCTCCCTCTGGTCGGCCGGGCCGCCGACCTGGCGGGCCTGATCCATTCATACGAACAGCACGGGGCCGGCGGCTACTTCGTGGCGATAGAGGGTGAGGCCGGCATCGGCAAGACGCGGCTCGCCGAGGAGTTCCTGGCCCATGCGCGCGCCGAGGGCGCGACGACGATCACCGTGCGCTGCTTCGAGGGGGAAGCGGCGGTGGCGTACGGGCCGATCGCCGATGGATTACGCGCGGCCTTACGTGAACGTCGTGTGCGGAACGAACAGCAGCCATCCCGGCCCATTGGCTGAGCGAAGCCGCTCGCCTGCTGCCCGAGTTGCTCGCCTCCCATCCCGAACTCCCGTCGCCCCTGCCAGTCGACGCCCTGGGCGGACAAAGCCGCTTCTTCGAGGCGTTGCGCCAGGTGCTGATGAGCTTCTGTCGCGGACCGGTGCCCAACGTGCTCTTCTTCGATGACATCCACTGGGCGGACTCGGCCTCGCTCGACCTGCTGGCCTACCTGGTGCGGCGGCTACACGGTCAGCCGCTCTTTCTGCTCGCGACCTGGCAGGGCGAGGATCCGACTCATCGCCAGCGATTGGCCCACCTGGTCGTCGACGCCCAGCGCGGTCATACCGGCATGGCCATGCGCCTGGCTCGGCTCAAGCCGGCCGATGTGCTCGATCTACTCCGCGCGGCCGGAGACGCGGTCACATCGCTGCCCGTCAGAGATCGGCAGCCGGCTGTATCACGAGACGGAGGGACTGCCGTTGTTCCTGGTCGCCTACCTCGAAGCACTGGCGCAGGGCAATAGAGCAGGCGAGGGCGGGGCGGAGTGGCCGGTGCCACCTGGGGTAATTGACCTCTTGCGGGCTCGGCTGGATACAGTGGGGGACGCCGCACGGCAGGCCCTGCAGGCAGCGTCTGTGATAGGTCGTTCCTTCGACCTGGAGGCGCTGCACAGCGATCAGCGGTCGTAGCGACGAGGAGATCGTGTTGGCACTGGAAGCCCTGACCAGCCACGGGATCTTGCGGGAGATTGCGGAAGGCACGGGCGCGGCTCCATCGTATAACTTCACCCACGAGAAGCTGCAAGGCCTGGTCTACGATGAGACGGGCCTGGCCCGGCGCCGGCTGCTGCACGGCCGCGCGGCTAGGTTCTTATCGGAGCGAGCCCGACTCCGCCGAGATCTGGCAGCCCACGCGGCGCAGATCGGCCGTCACTTCCGGCTGGCTGGACAGGATGCCGACGCAGCATCCCATTTCGCCCTGGCTGGCGACCACGCCCGCAGCCTCTATGCCAACGCCGAGGCGTTGGCGCAGTTCCAGGCCGCGTTAGCCTTGGGCCATCCCGAGACTTGCCGCTTGCACGAGGCTATCGGCGACATGCACACGCTTCTGGCAGCCTACACCGCGTCGCTGGCCAGTTACGAGGTGGCGGCGGCGTTGTGCGAGCCAGGCAGTCCAGCGCTGGCCGAGATCGAGCACAAGCTCGGGAACGTGCATGCCCGCCGCGGGGAATGGCTTTCTGCTGAGGCGCACTTCTCGGCCGCGTCGGACATACTCGGCCGCCCGGAGTTCCCCGCGGCGGTAGGTCGGATCTTGGCCGACTGGAGCCTCGGCGTCCATGCGCAGGGGCAGCCGGAGCGGGCACTCAGTCTGGCCCGGCGATGCGCTATTCTTGACGGAGTCGGCGTCTGACCAGCCCGGTATGGCCCAGGCACACAACATCCTCGGCATCCTGGCGCGCAGCCGTGGGGACGCCGCCGGCGCTGCAGCGCACCTCGAACAGAGCCTGGCCATCGCTGAGGCACTGCCTGACCCTAGCAGTCGCGTCGCAGCGCTCAACAACCTGGCCCTCGCCCGCGCGGACAGCGGCGACCTGGTGGGGGCCACGGCCCTGGCCGAGCAAGCGTTGGCGCTGGGAGTTGCCGTGGGCGACCGGCATCGGGAGGCCGCACTGCGCAATAATCTGGCGGACCTGCTGCATGCAGCCGGCCGCCGCGAAGAGGCGATGGCTCAGCTCAAGCAGAGTGTGGTGATTTTCGCTGAGATCGGGCTGGCGGCCGGCGACACTCAGCCGGAGATCTGGAAACTGACAGAGTGGTAGGGAGGTGGCGGTTTGGATCACCTACTCTTCCACTCAGCTGGACTGCGCCAGATACTGGTGAACGAACTGGACGGCCATACCCCCCTCACCCACCGCGGCAGCCACTCGTTTGACCGAACCACGGCGTACGTCGCCGGCAGCGAATACGCCGGGTATGCTGGTCTCCAGCAAGAGCGGGGGCCGTTGCAGCGATGGCAGCCGATTTATGGGCCTGACGTCGATCAGATCCTGTCCCGTGAGAAGGAAGCCGCGCGGGTCGCGCAGGATGCCGGTGGGCAACCAGGCCGTGCGAGGCTGCGCGCCTATCAGGACGAACAAGGCCGCTGTTGGGATGGTCTGAGTTGTCTCTGCAGAGCCGTCCTGGATAACCAGGCTCTCGAGCCGGTAGGTGCCGTGCCCGTCGATGATCTTGGTGTGCAGACGTACGTCAATGTTGGCCGTGGCTGCAATCTCCTTTACCAGATAGTCCGACATACTGGCGGCCAGCGAGCCACCCCTTGCCAGGATCGTGACCTGTCGCGCGTACTTCGCCAGATGGACGGCCGCCTGCCCCGCGGAGTTGCCAGCGCCGGCAACGAAGACGTGCTGTCCTTCCATTGCCTGGGCCTCGGTGATCCCACCGCCATAGAAGACCCCCGCACCCACCAGCCCTTCGAGGCTGGGAATCCCGAGGCGCTGGTAGCTGGCGCCCATCGCCAAGATGATCGTCCGGCTGACGATTTCCGTCCCATTCGCGAACACGAGGACACGGTCGCGGCCTTCCGCTCGCAGATCGATGGCCTCGCGCAGCACCGACGTTTCCGCCCCAAACGACCATGCCTGGTCGAGCGCCCGGTTGGTGAGATCTGCTCCGCTGATGCCGAGCGGGAACCCCAAGTAGTTTCGAATGAGCGAGCTGGTGCCCGCTTGCCCACCGATTGAGTCCCGATCGACTACGATGGTGCGCAAGCCCTCTGACGCGCCGTAGACTGCCGCCGAGAGGCCAGCAGGCCCGGCGCCGACAATAGCCAGGTCGAAGCGGCCTTTATCGTCGCTATGACGCACGCCCAGCGCCAGCGCCACCTCCTCATTCGGGGCGCGGTCAGGACCAGCCCATCAAACCGGATCAGCACGGGAAATGGGCCAGCGGGCCGGCCGAACCGCTGCAGCAGCGCGAGGCCGTCCTCGGAATCGGTCTCATAGGACTTGAACGGCAGACCACCGCGGGCCAGCAGATCGCGAATCTCGGCGGCACGTGCGCTCCAACGCTCGGCCACGATGGTGACAATCTCACGCGTTGCCTGTTGTCGACGCTGCCAGTCATGAAGCACCCCGGTAATGAGCGCATGAAACGCTTCGTCGGGAGCATGATTGGGCTTGACGACGTAGCGGTCAAATTGCCCAACCGCAACGGCTTTGAGGAGCGGCTTTGACTCGGAACGATTGCCCCAAGGGACGAGCACGACACGTGTCGCATGGGGATAGAGTTCATGTGCGCGCGCGAAGTACTCGATGCACGGCATCGAGCTCAACTCGAGCGCCGCCAGCAGGATGACGACTTGCGCACCCGCCGCCCGCAACTGCCCCAACCGTTCCAGCGACGCCTGTGCTGTTTCATCGCAGAAAACTTCGTAATCGTCCGCGTAGCGCTTGAGCAGCTCGCGCTGGAGTATCTCCCTATCCCGAACCTGATCCTCGACCGCCATCAAAACCGGTTTAGCCATCGAGCCTCCCTGGAACTGATCCGCTTTGCTGCCGCTTGGCGAACTTGCTCTACCATACGGACAATCGCCCCAACTGCAGCGTCGGGCTGGTCGAAATGAATGTTGTGGCCGCTCTTATCTGCAACCATTGCCTGGCTGTTGGACGACAACTGGAGCAGCTCGGCCTGCATCTTCTGCCAGTCCGGGTCGGCATCGAGGCCACACGACAGAACGATCAGTGGCACATCCCCGAAGGACTTCACGGCGCCCGCCTGATCAAGGCTCGCCGGCATACCGCTGCCTTCATCGGCCCAGGCTTGCACGGCGCGCGGTGTGGCACCGATAGCTGCATAAGCTTGCCCTGCCTCCGGCGTCATGCCTTGATCCGAGCTCGGCCCTGGGAGCAAACGCGCCAATCCGATCCGCGCCAACAAAACCGGCCAAGAAAGCGCTCTCGATTGGGAGACCGCCGGGGAGCCCTGCGGCCGCGGCCGGTTTCTTGGCTTGTCCGGGGCTCATGGAATCGATCAGCACGATTCCGGCGACGTCTGCGGGATAGTCGTGCGCGAACACACGGACCGTCAGGCCGCCCATCGAATGGCCGGCCAGCACATAGGGGCCGGGAACGCCGGCACGTTCCAACAACGTATGAAGTTCTTTAGCGAATTGCCCGGCATTCCGCGGCAGCGGACCCGCCTCGCTGTAGCCCATGCCGGCCCGATCGTAAGTGCAGACCTGCGTCGTTGCGGCTACGGCCGGCTGCACGCCGCTCCACCCCAGCGACCAATCGCCCCAGCCGGCATCGATCACCACCGTCGGGCTGCCCGCGCCCGTGCAGTTGATGTGGAGACGGTAACCGCCCACGTCGACCATTTGGCCGGGTGGAGGGTACGCTCGCACGTCGGCAGCTTCGGTTACCGACTCGTAGACGGCCCCCGCCAGTATCAAGAGCAAGGCCAGAAGCAGAGCGCCGCCCAGCCAGAAGAGGCATCCCCGCCCGCGGCGTTTGGGAGCCTCAGAAGTCGCTGTGTGCATCGGCATATCCTTTCCACTCCTGCGGATCCCCCTCTCCGAAACCCAGACCGCGGTGCGCTCCACTGAGTTTCGGAGAAGGCGCCATCGTTGGTCAGCTCGCGAACGCGGCGCCGGCTACGAATTTTCCGGAACCGCGCCCGGCCGCGCCAGGCTTGATCGAAGGCATTGGTTCGTTAATCGCCATGGTTTCTCCTCCTACGGGTCGATTCTCTACTTGCTCGGGTTGATAATGCCGAGGAACGTGGCCCCGGTGTCGAACAGCATGATGTACGCGGAGTTAGCGGCTGCCTCGATGGGTTCGACCGATGTCAGGCTCTGCCCGTTGACCGTCGCGGCCAAGGGCAGCGTTCCAAGACCTTCGATGACAGCCATGTAGGGTACACAGGCGCCGCTGATCATGCCCTGCTCACTGCAGAGGACGAAGTAGCCGCGCAGAAGGGCGCTGTACGCGCCATGGTTCTGGCTCGGCACGTCTCGGACGACGTGGTCGTGCAGGAAGGGCAACGTGCCCTGCGGGGTGCCGGTCTGTGGCGCCACTACGTAAAACATGTCCACTTTGTCGGTGGGTCCCGCACCCGGGAATTCCTGGGCCTGCTGCGGGAACGTCATTCTGAGCTGGACCCCGTTCGCCCAAGGGTCTCGACACCAGAAGCGAACCGCTAAACGAGTCGCAGCGTGAAGATGTCCGCTCTGGCGCTCGGTTTAGGAACGACTGCAGGCGCTGTTTGAGGACGTCCTGACGGCCTGCTTCGCCAAGAGCGTGTTACTGGAGGGGCGCGCGCGCGTCGCTGGCCGCGGTCCCGTGGTTCATCTGGATCAAGGCCGCGCCCCGCGGAGCGTCAGGCGGCGAC
>CAWEMM010000008.1:0-177473 GCA_963810095.1 uncultured Chloroflexia bacterium
TCGGGGACGGAGCAAGAGGAACGCCAGCCCGGGGGTAGCCGTAGCCGCAGCGGGTTCCTGCGCAGCCGGTCCCGGGGTGGCGCTCGGCGTGCCCACCGGCTGGGTGCGGCCGCCGGGTCGCTTGAAAAATCACCTCTGCGCTGTTCGACGTAGCAGCAAGCCTCATGCCGTCTACATCTGCCAGGATGAACGAGTCGACGGCAACCAGCGCCGGACCACCGGCAATGGCGCGGAACTGCATCGAATAACGTGCCCGAGCCCGATACCGGTTCATGCGGGCTGATCGAGTCGCGGCGCAGTTCACACCACCCCCGCAGCATTATCGAAGTTATTCTGCGCTACAAAGTCGTGGGCAACAAACGCGCCGGGAACGCGGCTTTGCCTTCGGCGGTGGGTAACTAGCTGCAGCAGCGCCGGATCTACAGTAGGTGGACCTCGAAGGCATACAGGTTGTCGATGCTGTCAACAGAGGCCGTAAGCGTGAGTGTGTCTCTGCCCGGCCGTACCTGAGCCGGACTGCCGGCCAACGGTTGCAGAACAGCTGCCGCGTCGGCATATTGCGGCGACAGCAGCGACAGACCGATAATCAGCAGGCCAGCAAGGAAGATACGCACGAGAAACCCCTATCGCGCCGACCTGCGCCGGACCCACCATCCGATGCCCCCAACGACCACCGCGCCCAGCCCGACAAGCGCGAGCCGTGGCCGACGCACAGAGTGGTGGCAACCGCGCTCCCGGCAGTGCGGGGGTCGCAGAAGCGCCGGGCGCCACCTGGATCACAGGGGGAGCGGCGGTTGCGCTGGAACAGTGGTCGCAGGGGCTCCGGTGGGGGCCGCCGTGGCAACCCCAACCGTAGCCGGCGCCGGGGCTTCGATAGCAGTGCTGGCATCCGCCGTCGCGTTGTTCTCCGGTAACCGCCGCGATGGCCCGTCCTGTACGGTCCGCAAGTTCGTAAGAAGTGATCGTTACCGGCGACCGCTAACATCAGCCTTCGCCAGCAGCACGGCCGAAAACAAAACGCCGGTCCCGCTGACAGGTAAGGTAGGGCTGATCTGCGTGCCGGCGAACCAGACCGTGCCGGCCCGATTGTCTGCCACAGAACGTACCACGAAGTCGGGCTTGAAGAAAAGAACCGACCTTGATCTGAACGTCCGGCGTACCCGGGTCGGCATCCACAACCTCAAGCACTGCGGGGTCGAATTGCGCTCGCACGTCGGCTGCGTAGAGGCTGTTCACACTTTCCACGACGAAGTCGACGGTCACTGTCTGCCCCTTTGAGGCTCGTAATGACGCCAGGATCAAGGCCGGATCATGACCTCCCGCGAGTCCTGGGCGACGCCTGTTGTTGCGAAGAACGCAAGGGCAAGCAGCGCGAACGGTGCCGGCGCCTGATAGCATGCGGATAATTGACTTGAAAACACGTTTGGAATTTCGCACGATTTGGGTTCCAAAATGGTGATGGAGCATGGCGGGCAGAGCATCCGTCGCCCGCCATGCTCGTAAGGCGCTATACGATCAGCGCTCGGGCATTCGGCCGCTTACCAGGCTTGCGGCGTCGCCTTGTCGTAGTTGCCGCCGGCGATCGCCAGGTCCTGGATGTTCGTCACGCCGTCCTTGTTGATGTCCGTGCTGCCGCCCGGTCCACCGCAGCCGGCCGGTAGGATCTGCCACCGAATGCACCGCCGATGCAGCCCAGGTCGGTCGAGTTCACCCTGCCGCTGTTGTCCGCATCGCCGCCCTTCAGCGTCGTCTTGTCAAGCGTCACGTTCCCCGCCACGGGTACCGCCGTTTTCTGGTTCCCCAGGTACAGGGAGTGCGACGCATCCACCGTGTAGTTGCTACCACCCGGCAGGTACTGCACGTTCGCTGTCCACGCACCGGTCGTCGCGTTGAAGGCCACCGTGACCGGCGCAAACGTCGGGCTCGGGTCCGCGTTCGTCAGCTTCACCGATCCCGCATCCATCGGCGTCAGCCGCCCTTGCAGCGCTACAACACCGCTCACCGTCGCATTCCCGCACACTGTGAGGGGCAATGTCGTCGTGCGGATTAGCATCTTGAAGCCGTCGATGTCGCTAAGGATGGCTTCGGTGACGGTTACGTCGAACGAGCCCATGCCGGTGGCGGTCAGCTTAAAATGACCCGATCTTGCCCGATCCTGCGAGCGGCGCCGCCGGCGACACCTTCGAAGCTCCGAAAGCACACGTCCCCGAGCTGCAGACAGCGCCGTAGCCCGCTGGGACCGCCGCATTGTTCGTCGTGTCGAACCAGTTATTGTCGAACTTGGCTTCCGACGCCGTTGCCTTTGCCGAATCGAAGTCCACCTTCACCTGGTACCCGTATAGGTTTGTCACATCGTTCAGATCGAAGGTTCACGGTCGTGTTTCGCCGACGCAGAAGAGGCCATCCGCAGTTGCGAGGTCGACCGCCGCCGACGCCTCCACGAAGTCGTACGTCTTCAGTCCGACCGTCACCTTGTCGACCCAGCCGACCGTGCCCACGCCGGGGCTAACATTCGAGAGTCGCCCATGCCGAGGGTCAAGTAGACGCGAATGACCTTTGCGCCGGGGTTTCCTGCAGCCACATCGCTTAGCGGCATCCAAGGCCCGATCCCGTTTCCGCTAGGAACGTCCACTCTGCTGCCACTGGCCAGCAGCCGCTGATCGTGTTCCAACCCACCCCATACGGGGTCGGGATAAACTGGTACTGTTTCTCGTTGTCGAGCCTGATACGCGCCCAAACCGGATTCGTTCCCGACTGGTTCTGCACGTCGTAGGTGAGAGCCTGTGTGGCGAAGGTTGCGACGTCGACGTTGTCGGCCATCAAGGCCAAGAGACCTTCATCTTCGTAGTTGCCGTCCGGATCCGGTGCCAAACCCGCCTTAATGATGCCGGGCCTCGTGACCGTCATAGACCTGCGTGATGCCCGGGGACACGGGCGTGTAGCTGGCCGGACCATAATACCCGGCAAACACCCCGCCACCACCCTGAGCCGTGAAGCTCGGCTACAAGTTACTCACCTGCACAAGTTGTTCAACATCAAACCGCGTCCAGTTGAAGCGCTCATCACTTTCCGGCACCGAAGACCGACCGCACTTCAACGTATTCACGCGGCGCAAGGCTTCGGGATGTTGTGCTGTTGTCCACGCAGAGCGACGGATACAAACCATCCGTGATGGAGGGATTCCAGTTGGCCATGGGGTTGCCGTTTGCATCAAGACGTCGCTGGGTCGTATCACCATCGGTCCGATACTCAAAATATTTTCCTCCATGCCCTAGGAGCCTGGTGCTGATGAACTGCAGGGTAATCTCGAACCGCCCCTACGGCCGCCTGATCGAACGGCCCAGCCTTTGGTTCGATTGACTACATGGGTGCTGGGTGTGGCCGGGTTCACATTGCCATTACCGGATCCCGAACACACCGAGCACGAGACTGGCCATGACTATGGCCATTGCGATCCTTACAACGTACTTCTTCATTTCCCCAGATCTCCTTTGATTGGAAACTAGAAACTTTCGTGACCCGCCTGTGAAAGGGCTATTTGGAAAACAACGCAGTAGAACTGCGATCAGGGAGACGGCAACCGCCGCCCCCTGAGTAGCGTTACCTCGTTACTAACTACCAGGCTTGCGGCGTCGCCTTGTCTGGTAGTTCCGCCGGCGATCGCCAGGTCCTGGATGTTCGTCACGCCGTCCTTGTTGATGTCGGGCCGCCCGGTCCACCGCAGCCGGCCGGGGCGCCACCGAACGCACCACCGATGCAGCCCAGGTCGGTCGAGTTCACCCTGCCGCTGTTGTCCGCATCGCCGCCCTTCAGCGTCGTCTTGTCAAGCGTCACGTTCCCCGCCACGGGTACCGCCGTTTTCTGGTTCCCCAGGTACAGGGAGTGCGACGCATCCACCGTGTAGTTGCTACCACCCGGCAGGTACTGCACGTTCGCTGTCCACGCACCGGTCGTCGCGTTGAAGGCCACTGTGACCGGCGCAAACGTCGGGCTCGGGTCCGTGTTCGTCAGCTTCACCGATCCCGGTCGATCGGCGCCTCAGCCGCCCTTGCAACGCTACAACACCGCTCACCGTCGCATTCCCGCACACGGTCAGCGGGATCGTGGTCGTGTGGTGCGCGAAGTTCAAGCCATTAATGTCCGTCAAGATGCTCTCACTGATCGTCACGTTCACCGTGCCCGGTGCGGCACCGGTGAGCTTGAACGAAGCAATCTTGCCCGATCCTGTCAGCGGCGTCGCCGGGTCAACCTTGGATGCGCCGAACGCAACACGTCCCAGCAACGCTGCAGTCGCTGTTGTAGCCCGTCGGGACGGCCGCGTCAACTTGTCGTTCGAACCAGTTGTTGTCGAAAGCCGCTTCCGATGCGGTGACCTTGGTCGAATCGAAGGCCACCTTGATCTGGTAGCCGTACAGGTTCGCCACATCGTTCAGCTTCCATCGATGGTCGTGTTCTCGCCCACGCAGAAGAGGTCGTCGGTCATCTCCACGACGATGGTTGTGTTCGGGCTCAGCGTCGTGCCGCCGCAGCCATTGGTCACCCAGGGGCTGAAGTCGACGTTGTCGCTCACGGCCGGCGTCGCGCCGCCGAGTTCTGGGCCGCGTTGTAGGTCCAGTCCCGCCGTCCCACCAGTTCGCCTGAGCATGCACAGCCGTGGCGGTAACGTTCGCCACGCCGTAGTTCACGCCCGCGAGCAGTTCTTCTGGATGTTGACGGTGGCCGAGTTCGGGTAGCCGACGAAGACACCCACCGCGTCGTTGTACGTGTTGCGGTTCACGACGTTGCTGATCTTGTTGCCTTCGACCAGGGCGTTAAGGGTCGGGCCTTCGAGGCCGATCGCATGCGCCCACCAGCCGTCCAGATTCGAGATCTGGTTGTTCAGGACCTTCAGGTTTGACCGCCGGCCTTGTTGTTGACGATGATGCCGTAAGCGCCCTTGTTAACGTCCTTCACGCCGTCGATCACGTTGTCCTGGATCGTCACGTCGGTGCTCACGTCGGCGCTTACGTATCTAGCACGCCCACCGCGCTGACACTCTTCGGGCCGCCGTTGAGGTTGGTGAAGCGGTTGCCCGCGACGGTCACCTGGTCGGGGCCCTGGTAAACCAGGAAGGCGTGCACGTTCTCGGGGTAGGTCGAGCTGCCAACGTGTCTACCAGGTTGTTCACCAGGTTGATGTTGGTGTAGCTCGGCGTGGATTGTTGACTACGACCGCGTCGGCTGGCCCGGATTCGTCATGTAGAACCCGTCGACCGTGACGTTGCTGGCCAAGACGTTCATCACGCCGGTGACCGCGGAAGGTACGCCGCGGGATTGTCCGACTTTGTCAGGAAGTTGTCCCAGTAGACGTCGTAGTCCGCGCCGTAGTTGTAGGCGTTGAGGATGACGTTGCCTAGCGTCTTCGTGTTCGGATCGGCAAAGTTGAGCACCGAGACGCCGTCGACGAAATACTGGAATGCCAGTCCCAACAGTCAGGACTAGGGAAACGCTATGCCACTTCCCATAGTCCCCGCCTGCGGCCATCTTAGCGGGCATCCAGCCTGCCGTTCCGAGATAGTCGAACACATAGAAACCAGGCGTGGTACCGCCCCGCCAGCCGATGATTGGATACGCCGAGACAGACGTGCCGTCAAAGCCCGTTGCCCACAAAGCCGCATTGCGATCCGCGCCATTCCACGAGCTATCGACCCACATGTCGATAGACATTGCTTGCGTAGCGCCAGTCAGATTCGTATCCAGCTTACGGCCCTGGGAATTGAGGAACCCGTTCGACTGGACGTCTGCCGCGGGGGTACGCCGTGCTTCAGCACGGACTGACCATTGAAGGTTGTGGCCTCGAACACGGCCGGCGCATAGCGATCGGTGTACCACACGCCAGGCGCAGCCGGGCCGAGGTTGACGGCGGTGGAGAAGTTGCCGTTGCCTGCGAAGGACTTCAAGGTAAGGCCCTTGCCCACTGTCACGTTCTCGGCGTAGCTGCCCGGGTAGACCAGCACGGTCTTCCCCTCGGCAGCCGCGTTGACACCGCCCTGGATGGTGTCGAAGGCGGTCACATTCCAGCCAGGGGTGGCGCTGGTGTAGTTGCGGTCGACGAAAATGTCGGCGGTCGCCAGGGACGATTCGGAGGCAGCCCCGGACATTGCGGCCGCCGGCGTGGCGCCGGACTGCATGTCCGGGCTGACCGGGCCGCCGTTCGCCGCAAGGGTCGCGGAGGCCGGCAGAAGGAAGGCGATCACGAGCAAGACGACCGCAAGTCGGGACAGGGTTCTGCGATTCATGGTTTACTCCTCGAAAAGGTGGAACTGATAGGGTGAATGGAAACAATGGCTTGTTCGGATCTCGCTGTGCTTATTCTCCTTTCAGCCGTGCCTCGAGATTGCCCGCCGCGTTGGGTGACGGCTGCGCGGTGTTCTCTCCAGGATGTGCAGACTGCGGTCGCGCCCTCGAACCGGGCCAGCCGCCGCTTCGCCAGGGCGAAAAGTGCGACGATAAGCAGCGCGCCGGCGCCGAGCAAAGGTAATGGCGCCCGAGCCTCCGGCCTCCCCACGAAGCGGGTCAGCGTCAGCGCGTTCGGGCCTGTGCCGGCGCCCCGTAGGGACCGTACCTCGTCCGCTGCCCGGAGAGGGTGACAGCTTCGAGCCAGTAAGCGCCGGCGGTGCGGGCCGGCTGGATACGATAGGTGTAGCGGCTTCCGGCCGCGGCGCCGGGTGCGGTCGAGGGTACGAAGGCGATCCAGGCCGGCTCGCTCGCTGCGGACCGGCCGGCATAGACGTTGAAGCCGGCGTTGTCTGCTTCGGAACCGGTCTCCCACGAGAGAAGTGCCCCGTCGGCCGCCACCGTGCAGCCCGCACGTCGAGCAGGTCGACCGCCAGCGGCGTCTGGAACTCGACCGTGCAAGACTGGGTCGTGTTGGGGCAGCTTCACGCCGTCGATATCGACCAGGTCGTGGAGCGTGAAGGCGATGGTGAACGTGCCCACGGCTAACGGGTGAAACGTGACGCGGAACAGCGGGCCCGAGCCGCTCACCGGCTGCGAGGGGCGACCTGGGTGGCCGCATAGCGGAAAGACCCCGCCGTGTTATCCGCGCCGTCCCGTGCGACGAAATCAGGGGCCAGTGAAAAGTCGACCAGCGGCTGGATCTGCACGCCGTTCTTCGACGTGTTCGCATCCACTACCTGCCCGACCGCGGGGTCAAAGGTGGCAGCGATGTCGACGCCGTAGAGCGCCGGTCACATCGTTCACGCGTATGTCGATGCTCAAGTCGGCGTCGTTTCCCCGTGGGCCGCCACCGGGTCGCACGTGACGACGGGGCCGGCAGCCAGGGCCGCAGGTGGGACGGCGGCGAACAGGACAACAACGAGCAACAGGCTACTGATCAACCAGGGGCGCATAACTGCTCCGAGCGGCTATCGGGAAAACAGGCGGGCACGTGCAAGCGCAAGGCGCACGGGGGCCTGTGTCAGGACTCGAGAGAACAAGATGGCGTTTTGTCGGCCTTCTTCAAACGGAGTCTGTCCGGATGCTCGGCGACCGCTAGATTTGCCCGCCTGTGGCAATGTCGTCGATTAGGCGTGCCCGGCCCCTCATCACCCCTAGCGGGCACAAGGCACGTTGGCAATTCTACCAAGGATATCCCGCAAGAGATAGTGTCAAAAGTCCCTATCTTTAAGCAGATTATCCACGTGATTCGGTACTTTAGTACGGTACCCCCGTCACCTTCTGGGTTTGACGATCCCCCGCTGCACGGCTTGCAGCACGGCCTCCGTCCGGTTCTGCACGCCCAGCTTGTGGTAAATGCTGGTCAGGAGGTTCTTCACGGTCTGTTCGGAGAGGTATAGCTTGTCGGCAATCTGCCGGTTCGACAGGCCGGCCGCGAGGTGCTCGAGCACGTCGAGCTCACGGGGCGCGAGCGGCGGGCTCATGGGCAGGCTGCGCCCGGCTTCCAGCGCGAGCCGGCGGTACTCGTCGAGCAGCCGCGACCCGACGTGCGGCTCAATCGCGACCCCGCCCGAGGCCACCGCCCGGATCCCTTCCACCAGCACGGCCGCCCGCTCGTCCTTCAGCATGTACCCGCGCACCCCGGCCAGCACCGCGCCTTCCACCAACTCGGGATCCTGGTACATGCTGAGGGCAATCACGCGTGCCTCAGGTCGCCGGCGGATGATCTCCCGTGTCGCCTCCACCCCGTCGCGGCCGGGCATGTGCAGATCCATCAGGATGACGTCGGGGCGCAGCTGCTCGGCCAATTCGATGCCCATCTCGGCATCGCCCGCTTCGCCCACCACCGCCAACCCCTCCTGGCGCTCGAGCAGCGCGCGCAGCCCGTCGCGGAACAACGAGTGGTCATCGACAATCAGGACCGTGATTCTCTCAATCACCAGGCTGTCCTCCGCCAAGTGGCAGCACTGCCGTTACCGTCGTCCCCGATCCGATTTTCGAATCGATCCGCAACAGGCCGCCCAGTTCCTCCATCCGCGATCGCATGCTGACGATCCCGAAGTGACCGGCTCTGGCTCCTGCAACCTCTAAGTCAAAACCGTTTCCATTGTCTTGAACGCTCAATTCGATTGTTTTCTGGCACGACGCGTTCAAATATACACAAACCCGCGTCGCGTTCGCATGCTTGCGCACATTGGTCAGCGCTTCCTGGGCCAGCCGCACCAGGGCCGTGTGCTGCCCAGCCGAGAGGCGCCGCTCCTCGTCGCCCACGCAGACGATTTCCACCCGCTGCCCCACCTGCTCCTCGAATTGAGTCGCCAGCAGCCGCAGCGCATCGAGTAGGCGGGTGCTGCCCGAAGCCGAGTCGTGCAGCGAGGCAATCGTCCCTCGGGTCTCGCGGATGGCCCGCTGGAGCCCGTCCGCGAGCGTGTCCAGCTCCGCCGCCAGTTGGGGCGCACCCGACTGCGCGAGGTCGTGACACAGCTCCGCCTTGAGCAGGAGCGAGGCGAGATTCTGCGCCAGGCCGTCATGCAGCTCGCTTGCCAGCCGCGAACGCTCGCGATGGATCGTCAGCGCCTGCTCGCGCATCCGGCCGTGCACCTTCTCCAGGATGGCACCCCCCGCCTGGGCCAGCAGCTCGACCGTCTCGATGTCGTCCCGCGTGAACTGGCGCACGGCAGGATCGTCGCCAACCGCCAGTACCGCCGCCGGAACGCCCTGAACAAACAGGGGCACCGCAATCAGGGCGGTGCGCAAGCCCGCGTTCGAAGCCGCACCCTCGGGAAACACGTACTCTGGCAGATGCAGCGTCTGCCCCGACTGCATCACCCTGGCCGACAGGCCTTTGCCGGGAGGCAGCCGATAGCCGATCATGGGCGCCGGCGCGCCGTCGCGATAGGCTACGGTCACGACGACTTCGCCGGTGACTTTGTCGATCACGCTCAGGCTCCCGCCGCGGGCGCGGAGCAGACGAATCGTACGCTGCACGAGTTCGTCGAGCAATTGATCGCTGTCCATCACCCGGGTGAGCGATACCGCCAGTTCGTAGAGCGCAGACCACCGCTCGTTGCGCTCGCGGAGTCGCTCTTCCACCCCCTGGCGCAGGCGGAGGTGCGCCGTGGCGAGGCCGATCTCGAGGGCGGCCGCGGCCAGCCCCTCCTGGTGCCACGGGGTGCGCGGGGTATCAGGCAAGCCGAACAGGCACACGATCCCGATGTCATCGTCTCGCACGGCCAGGGCGGCCGCGCCCAGCACCTGCAAGACGCTGCCCTGCGAAACCACTTCCGCCCATCCCACGGCAAGCGCGTGGCGATCCGGGTCGACCGAGGGGCAGAAGCAGGGCAAGGTTGCCAGGGTGAGGCCAGGGGAGACCGGGGGCACGTTCCCGCTGCTCGCGACGCGGGCCAGGTCGCGGCTTTCGGGATCACAGAGACCGATCAGGACGCCGTCGGCGCGCAGGTGAACCCGCAACGTCTCGAGCACGGCCGCGAGGAAGGCATCCAGGTCCATACTGGCGGCGCGCGCCGAAATCAACGCCCGGTGCAGCGCCAAAATGTCCTGAAGCGGTATGATCGTTGCATCCGTCGAGGTGAGACCGAGAGATTGCGACACCGTTGACGCCCCATATTAAAAAGAGTCTTCTGCGGGCTTTGCCAACGGGAATTATACTCGGTCGCCCCCGTCACAGCAATTCACGACAACGTTCAAAAATCGCTGCACGCGTAAATGTCCTGATGGCGCCGGCGCGGCTCCCAAGGCCGCGGCCTACGGCATGGAGAACTCCGCAAACAGGCGCCCGATGACCTTCACGCCCTCGACAAAATCCGAGATGCGCATGCTTTCGTTCGGTGCGTGCGCGTTGCTACGGGGCCAGCCCACCCCCAGCGAAACCGCGGGGACGCCATACGCCTGGCACAGCTGGTACATCGGACCGCTGCCCGGAGAGGTCGGCTGCACGACCGGCGGTTGCCCGTGCACTCGGGCGAGCGCACGGATGGCAGCCTGCACGATGGGTGCGGTCGGATCCGTGCGGGCGGGCATCAGACCCTCCTCCTCTTCGAGCACCTCCACGTCCGCAAAGCCCCGGTTGTCGAGGTGGGTGCGCACGAGGTCGAGCACAAGCGTGGGCGTCAGGTTCGGCACGAGGCGAATATCCAGCTTCGCGAAGGCCTGGGCGGGGATCACCGTCTTCGAACCCGGGCCGGTGTACCCGCCCCAGATGCCGTTGATCGTGCAGGTCGGCTCGAACATCAGGCGTCGCAGTGCGGCTTGGCCGGTCAAGCCGCCGAGGAAACCGCTGAAGCCCAGCTGGCTCTGGACCGCGGCCTCTTCGAAAGGGGATGGTGCGCAGCGCGTCTTCTTCGGCCGGGCTTGCAGGCAGCACGTTCTCCCACAAGCCGTCGATGGTCACATGACCGTCGGGCCGGCGCAGCGTGCCGAGCGCGTCGACGAGCCGCCAGGCCGCATTCGGGTACAACCCACCGTTGCCCGAATGGGCGTCCGCGTTCATCACTCGCACCCGCAGCAGCAGCGACTCGACCCCTTTCAGCCCCAGCATGATTACCGGACGCTCGGCTTCATCTTTATAGCCGGCCTCCCACACGCACCCATCAAGCGTGCGCAGCAGGGCCGCATGGTCGGCCGCGAACTCGGCGAGGTGGGGGCTGCCGACCTCCTCCTCGCCTTCGAAGATGCAGGCCAGGCGCAGCGGAAGCTCGCCGATGGTCGCGCGGTACGCCTGCACCGCAGCGAGGCGAGCGACCACGTTGCTCTTGTTATCGGCAACGCCGCGCGCATACAGGATGCCGTCGACAATCGCCGAGTCAAACGGCGGCACGTGCCACTCGTCCAGGGGATCCGCCGGCTGCACGTCGTAGTGGTTGTAAATCATCAGGCCGCGTGCGCCCGAGCCCCCTTGCGCCAGAACTACGGGTGGGCCGCCGCGGGTCGGCACGAGTTCGACCTTCAGCCCGACGCCGGCCGCGAGCTGGGCGACGTACGCCGCGGCCTGGTCCATCGCCGCCCCACCTACCGCCGCGATGCTCGGGATGCGGCACAGCGCCTGCAGCTGCGCAATAAACTCGCCGGCATGCTCTTCCACATACGCATCAAAATGCGCAAAGTCGCCCTTCATGGTTGTTGCCACCTCTCCCGAATCAAATCCCGGTCGAAAACACATGCCGGCCCGGCGCCCCGGCGCTCGCCAGGTGGGCGATCCCACTCCGGAACCGGTCTCGTTTCGCATGGATACTACCCGTGATGCTGCAGCCGTGTCAACCGCCGGCCCCGCCACGGGCGCGTTCCAGCGTCGGGGCAAGGTCAGCGGAGCATCCTGAGCGGATGGGCGACCCGCAGGTCGCACGCAGTCGAAGGATGCGGAGCGGCTTCGCGCTGCGAGGGCAGCATCCTCCGCTCAGGATCCTTTCGCACCCAAACTGAAACGCACCCCCCGCCACAGCCGGACGCGACGGCGCGGAGGTGGGCCCCTGGTCCATGGAGCCGCCCACCTCCGCGCCTGCCGCAGAATCTGCCGCTGGGGGGTTGCCTATTGGATAAACAGCTCGTACAGCAGCCGGTTCGGCGAGTTCGAACCCGCGCCGCCGACCTTGCCGGACGTCGAGTTGTTCACCAGCGCATCGCGCACCTGCTGGGGCGTCGAGCCGGCGTGGTTCTGCAGGTACAGCGCCGCGGCGCCCGCCACGTGCGGCGTGGCCATCGAGGTCCCGCTGATCGTGTTGGTGGCCGTGTTGCTCGTGTACCATGAGGAGGTGATCGACGAGCCCGGCGCGAAGATGTCGAGGCACGAGCCGTAGTTCGAGTAGGACGCTCGGGCATCCGAGGAGGTCGTCGCGCCGACCGTGATCGCGCTGCCTACGCGGGCAGGCGAGTAGTTGCAGGCATTGGCATTGCTGTTGCCCGCGGCGATGGCGAACGTCACGCCCTTGGCGATGGCGTTGCTGACCGCGCTGTCGAGCGACGACGAGATGCCGCCGCCCAGGCTCATGTTCGCGACGGCCGGCTTCCTGGCGTTGTTGGCCACCCAGTTGACCCCTGCGATGACGCCGGAGGTCGAACCGGAGCCGCTGCAGTTCAGCACGCGCACGGCCACGAGGCTGACACCCTTCGCGATCCCATAGGTGCTGCCGCCGATCGTGCCCGCGACGTGGGTGCCGTGGCCGTTGCAGTCATCCGCCGAGCCGCCGTCGACCGCATCGTACCCCGACGTCGCCCGGCCCCCGAACTGGTTGTGGCTGAACCGAATACCGGTGTCGATCACGTAGGCCGTCACGCCGGCGCCGGTCACGTTATAGGTGTAGCTGTTGCTCAGCGGCAGGCTGCGCTGGTCGACCCGGTCCAGCCCCCAGGTCGCCGGCGACTGTGTCGCGTCGAGCTCCACCGACTGATCGGCCTCGACGTATTCGACGTTCGGATTGCGGCGCACGATCTCCAACGCCCGGTCGGGCAGCGTTACGGCAAAGCCGTTCAGCGCGGCATCATACCGGTAGAGGATGTTGATATTGGGTGAAGCAGCGATGAGTTCGGCGATGAGCGGCTCGAGCTGCGCCGCAACGTCGGGCTTGAGGACGACGATGTACTGGCCGGGGATCGCCCGCGGCGAGTCGGCGCCCAGCAGCGGCGCGGGCGTGAGCGGCGCGGCCGTGAGTGGCGCGGCAGCGACGGGCAGTGCCGCCACTAGAACGGCGGCGAGGACTGACACCAGTGCGAGGATTCGGACCTTGCGTGACATGGGTGCCTCCTGGGGCTAGACAGAATGGATAGGTGGACTGGAGGAACACGGAGCTTTTGCGGCCGTCGATGAGGTGCGTGGACGGCGAAAAGCGTGTGCTAGACAAAACGGATAACCGGACGAAAAGATACCTTGCCGGAGAAATTGATAACACGCGTTGGGTCGCAGACGCGAACAGGCCCCTGGCTTGGGAACCAGGGGCCTGTCGCTCACCTACCCAGGTGACGGGGCGGACCAGGGGTTGAGGGATTAAGTTTTATGAATCGGTCAGGGGTAGAGCCATAGATGCTGCTACTACTGCATCACAACCCGCATCGCGGGATGACGAAAGCAATACGTTGTGCCTTTACCGATACCTACATCCGCCACGTCAGGCGTTCCGACCGAAGTCGGCGACCTTTGACAATTCCTCACGCAACAATGCTGAACCCTTGTCGAAGGTCATCATTTGTAAACACGACTCCGATTATACACGACTTTTGTCGCGTGTCAATAGCCAAATACTCCAAATGACGTAGGAATTAAAACCTTTAAGGTCCCGGTAAAGCCCGTATCTTAATACCCCTCCATGCGTTGCACCCTCCGTTGGTTTTTCAGGGAGCGAACGTATCTCGTTAATGAAACCAGCGAAAGAGATGCTATAATCGGGTATCGGTTGGCTTTCGTTGTTGTATGGAGGATTCATGCGATCGACTGTCCCGCAAGAACAGATTAACCGTATTGTCCACGCCTATCACCACGACCCCTTCCAAGTCTTGGGCGCGCACCTTGTAGAAGCCGGCGGCACGACGATGGTGTCGATCCGCGCCTTCCTGCCCCTGGCCGAGCGCGCCTGGGTGGTGCGCCCGCAGCAAGATGGGGACGAGCACGAGGCGAAGGAAGCCGGCGAGTTGGTGCGACAGCCAGGCACGGACTTCTTCGAAGCGCAGTTTCCAGGCCAGGCCGAAATCTTCCCCTACGAGATTTGCACCGAGGACAAGGACGGCGTGGTCCGCCAATTCAGGGACCCTTACAGCTTCCTCCCGGTGCTGGGCGACCTGGACCTGCTGCTGTTCAACCAGGGCAACCATTACCGCACGTACGAGAAGCTGGGCGCGCAGGTGATGATGCACCAGGGCGTCGCGGGGACGTGCTTCGCCGTCTGGGCGCCCAACGCGGCGCGCGTGAGCATCATCGGCGACTTCAATGGGTGGGACGGCCGCCGGCACCCCATGCGCCAACGCGGCAACTCGGGCATCTGGGAGCTCTTTATGCCCGGCCTGGGCCAGGGCACGTTCTATAAGTACGAGATCAAGACCAAGGGCGACGAGATCCTGCAAAAGACCGACCCGCACGGCTTCTGGGCCGAGCCCCGGCCGAAGACCGCGTCGGTGGTCTGGGACATTTCGCAGTACGAGTGGACCGACGCCGACTGGCTGACCGAGCGCACGACCAAGAACCCGCTGCGCGAGCCGATGGCGATCTACGAGGCCCACTTGGGGTCGTGGATGCGCGTGCCGGGCTCGAACGGCTACCTGACGTATCCCGACCTGGCAGAGCGCCTCGTGGCCTTCCTGACGCAGGAAGGGTATACCCACATCGAGCTGCTGCCCCTCACCGAACACCCCCTCGACGCGTCCTGGGGTTACCAGGTGACCGGCTACTTCGCGCCGACCAGCCGCTTCGGCACGCCCGACGAGTTCA
The DNA here is from genome assembly GCA_963810095.1 of uncultured Chloroflexia bacterium. Lineage (GTDB taxonomy): Bacteria > Chloroflexota > Anaerolineae > CG2-30-64-16 > CG2-30-64-16 > JALOOB01. Next base: position 14,869 of record CAWEMM010000008.1, read on the forward strand.
TGGCGTTCGTCGACACCATGCATCGTAACGGCATCGGCGTCATCATGGACTGGGTGCCCGCGCACTTCCCGAAGAACGATTATGGCCTGGTCAACTTCGACGGCACTGCCCTGTACGAGTACGCAGATAACCGGCTGGGCGAGCACCTGGAGTGGGGCACGAAGGTGTTCAACTGGGGCCGCAACGAGGTGCGCGAGTTCCTGATCAACAGCGCGCTCTTCTGGATCGACAAGTACCACATCGACGGGCTGCGCGTCGACGCAGTGGCGTCCATGCTCTACCGCGACTACGCCCGCACCGACTGGCTGCCCAACGAGCACGGCGGCCGCGAGAACCTGGACGCCATCGCGTTCCTCAAGCAGATGAACGAGCGCATCGGCATCGAGCACCCGGGCGTGGTGACGTGTGCGGAGGAATCGACGTCCTTCCCCGCGGTCAGCCGGCCCGTGTACCTGGGTGGCCTCGGCTTTACCTTTAAATGGAACATGGGCTGGATGCACGACACGCTCGAGTACATCGCCAAGGACCCGGTGTACCGCAAATACCACCACAACAAGATGACCTTCGGGCTGATGTACGCGTTCAGCGAGAACTTCATCCTGCCCATCTCGCACGATGAGGTGGTGCACCTGAAGCACTCCATGCTCGACAAGATGCCCGGCGACTTCTGGCAGCGCTTCGCCAACCTGCGGGCTTACTACGGCTTCATGTGGACGCATCCCGGCAAGAAGCTGCTGTTCCAGGGGCAGGACTTCGGCCAGTGGACCGAGTGGAACGAAAACAAGAGCCTGGACTGGCACCTGACCGAGTTCGAGCCGCACGCGAAGATGCTCAAGTGGGTGGCCGACCTGAACCGGGTCTACCGCTCCGAGCCGAGCCTGTACCAGCAGGACTACAACTGGGAAGGCTTCGAGTGGATCGACGCGAACGACTGGGAGAACAGCGCGCTGGCGTACATCCGCCGGGCGGTCGACCCCCGCGATCACCTGGTGGTCGTGTGCAACTTCACGCCCGTCGTGCGCCAGGCCTACCGGGTGGGCGTGCCGGCCTTGACCACCTACAAGGAACTGCTGAACAGCGACTCGGAGTACTACTTCGGGAGCAATGTGGGGAATGCGGGCGCGCTGCAGGCGGAGGCGGTGAACTGGCAGACGCAGCCGTACTCGGTGACCATGACCCTGCCGCCGCTGGGCGTAGTGGTGCTGAAGCCAGAAAATGACAGCTAGCGGGCTGACAAGGCTTGTTTGCGCCCATAGACCTTCGGGGTTTTGGAAACCCTGAAGGTCTGCCTTTTCCCAGACCTCTTCTCCTCAATCTGGCAGCGTGACGTCCTGCCAGGACGCGCCCAGGTCCAGAGAGCGGTGCAGGTAGCACGTGCCTGTGGTGGCTTCGCGAGCGACCAGCCACAGCTCGGGAGCCTCCGCGCCCCGCTCGACAAGCGGCAGATACATCCGATACGGGCCGGCTGTAGGCGGGCTTGAGCCGAAGGCGTGCGGTGAGGTCATGCCCCATGTGACGAGCGTAGTCTGGGGGCGCTCCCAGCTCGCAGTCAGCGTGCGGCCGTCGTCGCGGGAGAGCAAGAGCTTGGTGGCCCACCAGTCCGAAACGATGAGGGTGTGATCCGCCGGGTAACGCGGCGACAACGCCGGCGGCCCTCCCGCGTGCGCGTCATTCACCTTCACCCAGGTCGTGCCGCGGTCCGGCGACTTGAACAGGCCCCACTCCCCTTCATCGATCGATCCGCCGCCGGCAAACGCGACTCCGTCTTGCGGGAAACTCGGGGACAGTGCCAATGGCGGCTGTGTCGCCTGAACACCCTGTGGCAGGCCTTCAGAAGAAGCGTTCCATGTCTGGCCGCCGTCGCTACTCTTATAAATCCCCAGCGCGATGTGATAGTCCGACAGATCAACGAACGCGGTGGCGTCCTGCGCAAAGGCGGGCGAGAAGACCGCCTTGCCGATCCACCCGCCCTCTAGCGATTGACTGGTCCATGTTTCACCCGCGTCTGTGGAGCGCCAGAGCTTGTCGTTGGGGACGCCTCTAGGGCTGCTCACCAGCAGGAGCACGTTCGGATCGGGGGAAGGATAGAGCCGCGTCCGCACGTCGTAGTCCACGGACGCGCGGCCGTGCGGCTGCCAACTCACACCCATGTCGGCGGAGCGCGAAATGTCGCCGGTCTGCGGATCATAGCTGTAGATTGAGCCATCCTGCGTCGCCTGAACCTGCTGCCAGCCGGCCGGCGGGAACAACTCGCGCCACCCCTCTGCCATTGCGGCGAAAAGCCGGCCGTCTGCGGTGGTCGCGAGCAGCGGCTCCTGCCGAAAGCTGAATTGATCGTACGCACAACTGACCGGTGTGGACGCCGGGACCGCGTCTGCCCCCGGCGCTCCAAGTGATGACGCCAGCAGCATGATGGATATCGCTAGATGCAGCAATGTTCAGAACCTCCAGGGGTATTATTCGTACTCACAGGTGAACGCTATCGGTTTGTACTCCACGATCGGAAGGTACGCTTGAGGTGATACGCTGCCAATGCCGACCTGCCCCCCGGGCCCCGACGTGCTGGTTGGCGTCGGCGGCGGAGAGGTGGGAGGGCCATAGTATGGTCTTTCAAAGCCGGAGATAGGCGTCGGAGTGTGCAGTGGGGAAACGAATGGACTAGCCACAGGCAGTGCACGAGTCGGCGTCGGTCGAATGGGAGAGTCGTTGAAGCCACTACCTGCAACCTTCGAACCAGTCGAGAGGACGACTACCAGAAGAGCGGAGAATGCGGCCACAACCAGCGGGGCAGCGAGCACCAACCAGATCCGTTTCATTTTGCACTCCATCGTGCTGAGGATAAATAGTTCCCCACTGCAGGCTTGCAATACTATCCAACGGCTGAATCGTCAATCGGTTCCGCGCTCCTCGAAAGCATACTCGTGTCTGGACTCGGCCGACTATCGAAATTGCGCCGGCGTACATCCGGCGGGCGGTCGACCCGCGCGATCACCTGGTGGTCGTGTGCAACTTCACCCCGGTCGTCCGCCAGGCGTACCGGGTGGGCGTGCCGGCCTTGACCACCTACAAAGAACTGCTCAACAGCGACTCGGAGTACTACTTCGGGAGCAATGTGGGGAATGCGGGCGCGCTGCAGGCGGAGGCGGTGAACTGGCAGACGCAGCCCTACTCGGTGACGATGACCCTGCCGCCGCTGGGCGTGGTGGTGCTGAAGCCAGAACGCGAATAGAACGCACACGGGGCGAATTCTCCGCATTGGCAGATTTGACATCAGGTGGAAATGCCGATTCGGAGGACGCTTACTTGACAGATTCGCGTTTTCCGGGCATAATCCTTCCTGTGATTGGGGAGCGCAAGCGAACCAGCACCTAATAAATCGCCATCCTATTGCCGGGGAGGTGATGCGAATGGACCAATGTAGTACTAAACGTGGCGTCGTAGCATCACCTCGGTTTACCAAGTAGGTGCTACGACGCCCAACAGAGCCGGAGGTGGGTCCGATCCCCACTTCCGGCTTTGCTTTTAACCACCTCAGATCGAACCACAAAGACACCAAGACACGAAGGGTTGCAAAGAGGCCGAGGCGTTCTTTGTGCCTTTGTGCCTTTGTGTTATCGTCCGCTTCATGCAGATAGCGCTCGATCCGCTTCAATACGTCCTCATTGCACTCGCCGCCGTCGCGGCCGGCGCGGTCAATGCGCTGGCCGGCGGGGGCACCCTGATCACCTTCCCCACCCTCACCGCGGTCGGCATCCCGCCCGTCGTCGCCAACATCACGAACACCGTCGCGCTGCTGCCCGGCTATTTCGGCGCCACGCTGGCGCAGCGCAAGGACCTGAAAGGCCAGGAGCACCGCCTGACCTGGGCCCTGCCTGCGGGCGTCATCGGCGGGCTGCTCGGCGGCTACCTGCTGCTGCAGACCGGCGAGCGGCTGTTCCGTGACCTGGTGCCCTACCTGATCCTCTTCGCGTCGCTCCTGCTGGCCCTGCAAGACCCGCTCCGCAAATGGGTTGCTCGCCGCACCGCGGGCCGCACGACGACGGGCCGCTCGCACGAGCGTTGGGCCGCCATCCCGGTGGGCCTGGCCGCGGTCTACGGCGGCTACTTCGGCGCAGGGCTCAGCGTCATCATCCTGGCCGTGCTGGCCGTGGTGCTCGACGACAGCCTGACTCGCCTCAACGCGCTCAAGCAGTTCGTCGCGTTCGCCACCAACACCGCGGCCGCGGTCTTCTTCGTCTTTTCCGGCCAAGTCGTCTGGTCCGCCGCCGCAGTCATGGCCGTCGGCGCGCTGGTCGGCGGCACGCTCGGCGGCAGGCTGGCCGGCCGCATCAAGCCCTCGGTCCTCCGCTATGTTGTCGTCGCCATCGGGATCATCGTCTCAATCATTTACTTTGTGAGGTAAGGCTTAGGACGCTGATCGCACTGATGCGACTGATTCACCTGATCTCTCCAAAGATCACAGGAATCAGTGGGATCAGTTCAATCAGCGTCCCATTCGCAATTTGACATCCCCCGTTTCTCGTGGTAGCTTACCGACCGTTCAGTAACTAACCGAGCGGTAAGGAGGAAACCATGACCGCAACCAACAACAAGACCAACAACCGCATTCTCGGCGTACTCTTCGTCGGCGTGCTGATGGGTGCGCTCGACATCGCCATCGTCGCGCCCGCGCTGCCCGCCGTCCAGTCCCAGTTCGGCGTGGGCGACCGCATGCTGGCGTGGACCTTCAGCATTTACGTCCTGTTCAACCTGATCGGCACGCCCTTGTGGGCCAAGCTGTCCGACGTTTCGGGCCGCCGCACGATTTACGTGCTCGACGTGCTGCTCTTTGCGATCGGCTCGCTCGTCGTCGCGCTGGCGCCCTCGTTCGGAGTGGTGCTCCTCGGCCGGGGTCTGCAGGGCCTGGGCGCGGGCGGCATCTTCCCCGTGGCCTCCGCCGTCATCGGCGACACCTTCCCGGTCGAGAAACGCGGGTCCGCGCTGGGCCTGATCGGTGCGGTGTTTGGCCTGGCCTTCCTGGTCGGCCCGATCCTCGGCGGCGTCCTGCTCGGCATCTTCGGCTGGCGCTCGCTCTTCCTGGTCAACCTGCCCATCGCGGCGGTCGTCATCGTGCTGAGCCTGGCCTTCCTGCCGTCGACCCGGCCCGCGACCCGCAAGCCATTCGACGCGCTCGGCATGGTGGTGCTCGGTGTCTCGCTGGCCAGCCTCGCCTTTGGCATCAACCAGATCGACACCACCCGCTTCGGCGCGAGCCTGACCAGCACGCCGGTCTGGCTCCCGCTGCTGCTGGCGCTTGTCCTGCTGCCCGTCTTCGCGGCCATCGAGCGCCGGGCCGCGGACCCGATCGTCCGCCTGTCCATCCTCGGGCCGCGGCAGTCGAAACTGGCGGCCGCGCTGTCGGCCGGCGCGGGCCTGGGCGAGGCCGCACTGGTGTTCATGCCGACGCTCGCCGTGGCCGCGCTCGGCGTCGCAAAGTCGACTTCGAGCTACCTGCTGATGCCGGTGGTGCTGGCCCTGGCGTTCGGCTCGCCCACGGTCGGCCGCCTGCTCGACCGGCTGGGGTCGAAGACCGTCATTACGGCCGGCACGGCGCTCCTGGCCCTCGGCATGGCCCTGCTGGGCCTGTTCAACAGCAGCATGGCGCTGTTCATCCTTGCGGGCGTGATCATCGGCCTGGGCCTCTCGGCCCTGCTTGGCGCGCCGATCCGCTACATTATGTTGAGCGAGGCCGCGCCGCAGGACCGGGCCGCGGGCCAGGGCGTGATGACCCTGTTCACCAGCACCGGCCAACTGCTGAGCGGCGCGATGGTGGGTGCGGTCGCAGCGTCGCAAGGCGGCGGTGCAGCGGGCTACAGCACGGCCTTCCTGGTGATCGCGGGCGTCGCGCTCGTCCTGACGGTGCTCTCGTTCGCGCTGAAGTCGCGCAGCCAGGAACTGGCGACCATGCAGTCCAACGCGACGCCCGCGCCGGCAGAGGCTTAAGGCGATGGGTCGCGGAACCGACGAGGCCGATACCCTGCACCGCATTCTGCAGGAAGCGGGCAGCCTGTTCGTGGCGAAGGGATACGAGGGCGTGTCCATGCGCGAAATCGGGGAGGCCGTCGGCATCACCAAGGCGGCCCTCTACTATCACTTCGAGGACAAAGAAGCCCTGTTCATGGCGATCCTGAACGCCAGCCTGGAGGAAATCGGCGCCGTCCTCGACCGGTCCGAAGCCGCCGGACCCACCGCACGCGGCCAGGTCGACGCAGCCATCCGCGGCCTGCTGGGGCTGCCGGCCGAGCGCCGGGCGCTCATCCGGGTGGCGAGCCAGGAAATCGTCCACGTCAGCCCCCCGTCGCGGACCGCGTTCAACGAGGTCTATCACCGGAAGTTCGTGGGCCGCATCGCGGCGATGCTGGCAGAGGGGATGGAGCGCGGTGAGGTGCGGCGAATGGACCCGCAGCTTGCCGCCTGGCTTCTCCTCGGCATGGCCTACCCGTTCTTCCAGCCCGCGTACTCACCGGGGGAGATGGACGAGATCGCGGGGACGCTGGTCGGCGTCTTTTTCGAGGGGCTCGGGGTGCGGAACGAGTCATAGGACGCAGATCGAACTGATAGGACTGATCTGCCTGATGCGCTCCATAATCGAATCAGGTGAATCAGTCCGATCAGTCAGATCAGCGTCCCATTACCGCTCAGTTATACACGTACTTGCGCCAGACTTCCTTGGAGCTCGCCTCGGAGAGCAGCAGGAACGCCACGTAGTGCGGGCGGCCGGGCGTCTTGCGGAGCGCCATGTGGGCCTCTTCGGGGGTGCGGTCGCCCTTGTGCATGTTGCACGACCGGCAGGCGGCCACCACGTTCTCCCAGCTGGTCACGCCGCCGCGCGAACGCGGCACGATGTGATCCAGCGTGAGCAGGCCGCGGCCGGGCGTCGCCCCACAGTACTGGCAGGTGAAATTATCGCGCAGCGCGACGCTGCGGCGGGTGGGCGCGAGCACGACCGGATGGGGGATGCGGACGTAATAGACGAGGCGGATGACCAGGGGCACGGGGACGCTCGTGTGAGACGCGTGCAAGCGTTCCGCTGCCGCCTCGACCAGCTCGGCCTTCTCCTTCAGGAGGAGAACCACCGCCCGCTGGACGGAGATGATGCTCAGCGGCTCGTAGGTTGCATTGAGAACCAGAACGCGCTGCACTGTAGTTAATCCGTTAACAAAAACGCCCGGACGCCAAAAAGGGGTCCGGGCAATTTCTGCGAAGGGGTGGCCAGTGGGGCTTGAACCCGCAACCTTCTGGGCCACAACCAGATGCTCTGCCTATTGAGCTATGGCCACCACGTATTCGTAGGCTGGAATCGGGTGTCGCCCCAACGTCTGCGGCGGCGTCCTGATCCTGCCCCCGACTCGGGGGCAGGGATTCGAACCCCGATACGCAGCTCCAAAGGCTGCTGTCCTGCCGTTGAACGACCCCCGAATGCCCGACCTATCAGGTGCCGAGGCCCAGACTTGAACTGGGGACACCGCAATTTTCAGTCGCGTGCTCTACCAACTGAGCTACCTCGGCGTTTAGACCCCGGTCGTGCGTTTTGGTGTCCTGCTGTCAGACACACGCCCACACCCAAACACAAGACTGCGGACCCTTGTAAAGAAAACGGCTGATGGCAGAAGGCCGATCATACGACCCCGGCATCTCGGATGATGCCATCATCTTTGATGATGCGCAATCATCTCGCCGATCTGCTATCAGCCATCGAACTCAGAGCGGGTGACGAGATTCGAACTCGTGACCTTCTCCTTGGCAAGGAGACGTACTACCACTGTACTACACCCGCAGGCGCTCTAGGTTTGTTATTACGGAGGGCATTATATCGAAATCCCGCCGGCTGTCAAAAATCGAGCGGCTTGTTGTCGTGTGGTCAGCCGCTGCAGTGGACCCGGCCGGATTCGAACCGGCGATCTTCTCCGTGCAAGGGAGACGCCTTCCCGCTAGGCCACGGGCCCAATAGAGCTATTGTACCCGGCGCCACGCAGTTTGCAAAATTGAGCGCAGCGATAGGTCGGGCCTGTCCTGAAGTACAGTCAGAGCGTGGAGAAGACTGTACTTTTCTTGCCCGCAATTCGCCATATAGTACATTCCCTACGCGCCACGATCCGTGTACCCTTACGCATGGCGTTGCGCCGATCCTTGCCTCGCGTTCAACGATCGGCCCCGGTGCTGCAGCATGGCCGGCGCCTCGCGTCAGCCGCGCACGAACCGGGTCACCACACTCAGAGCCCACCTGCAAGAAGCGCAGACAGCCACAGACGGAGGGAGCGATTCATGAAGATCAAGCGTCGGGATTTTCTCAAGGGTGTTGTCGCCGCCACGGCGGCGGTCGGGGCAAGCAGCGCAATCGGCGGGGAGGCGCTGGCCGCGCCGGCCCGGCCGGGCGGCCGCGAAATCCTCCCCATCCCTGACATTCAGCAGCCCTACCCCTCGGCGCTGTACGGGAAAGACGTGCCGCCAACGCCGGCCAAACCCCTGCGCCCGCCCGACGGTGCGCCCAACATCGTCATTATTCTGATCGACGACATGGGCTTCGGCGCCACCAGCGCGTTTGGCGGTCCGATCAATACCCCCACGCTCGAGCGCGTCGCCAGCGAAGGCCTCAAGTACAGCCGCTTCCACACCACCGCGCTCTGCTCGCCGACCCGGCAGGCGCTGCTCACCGGCCGCAACCACCACTCGGTCGGCATGGGCAGCATTACCGAGACGGCTACGACTGCCCCTGGCTACAACTCGATCCGCCCAAACACAGCAGCCACGATCCAGGAGACGCTGCGCCTCAACGGCTACAGCACGGCCGCGTTTGGCAAGAACCACGAGACGCCGGTCTGGGAGGTCAGCCGCTCGGGCCCGTTCGACCGCTGGCCGACCGGCGGAGGCTTCGAGCATTTCTACGGCTTCCTGGGCGGCGAGACCAACCAGTGGGCGCCTACCCTCTACGAGGGCACCACACCTGTCGAACCGCCGGCAGACCCGAACTATCACCTCACACCCGACCTGGTTAACCATGCCGTCGAATGGGTGCAGGCGCAGCATTCGCTGACGGCCGACAAGCCATTCTTCGTCTATCTCGCGTTCGGAGCCACCCACGCACCACATCACGTCCCGACCGAGTGGAGCGACAAGTACAAGGGCAAATTCGACCTGGGCTGGGACAAACTGCGAGAGCAGACCATGGCCAACCAGAAGAAGCTGGGCGTCGTGCCGCAAGACTGCCAGCTCACCACTCGCTCGGCGGGCATCCCCGCGTGGGACAGCCTCGACAGCGACACGAAGAAGGTAGCTGCGCGCTTGATGGAAATCTACGCGGGGTTCGCCGAGCACACAGACCACTACGCAGGGGTATTCCTGGATGCCCTGGAGGGCATGGGCGTCCTCGACAACACACTGGTCTTCTACATTGCGGGCGACAATGGCGCCAGCCCCGAAGGGCTGAAGATGGGCGTCTACAACGAGATGTTGACCTTGAACTACGTCGCAGATACGCTGGAGAACATGCTGGCGCACTACGACGATCTGGGCACCGTCCGGGCGTACAACCACTACCCGATCGGTTGGGCGCACGCGATGGACACGCCCTACCAGTGGACGAAGCAAGTGGCCTCTCACTGGGGTGGCACCCGGAACGGCATGGTGGTTCGATGGCCGAAGGGCATCAAGGCCAAGGGCCAGGTGCGCAACCAGTGGCACCACGTGATCGACATCACGCCGACCATCCTGGAGGCCGCCGGGCTCCCCCAGCCGGTACAGGTGCACGGCGTCACGCAGAAGCCGATCGAAGGGGTGAGCCTGAACTACACCTTCGACGATCCCAAGGCCGCAGACCGTCATGTGACCCAGTACTTCGAGATGTACGGCAACCGGGGCATCTACCACCAGGGCTGGAGCGCGCTCACGCTGCATCGCAGCCCGTTGAGCAATCAGCCGGCCCCCTGGGAGGACGACGTTTGGGAACTGTACGATGGTTCGACCGACTGGAGCCAGGCGGTGAACGTGGCGGACAAGTATCCCGAGAAGCTCGACGAGCTGAAGCAGCTCTTCATCGCGGAGGCCTCCCGGTATAACGTCTTCCCCCTCGACGATCGCAGGACCGAACTCATGAATCCCGAAGTGTCCGGCCGGCCCGACCTGCTGGGGGATCGCACCGCGATGACCCTTTATCCGGGCATGATTCAATTGGCCGAGAACACGGTGCCGAATGTGAAGAACCGGTCGCACACGATCACGGCCGACATCGAAGTCCCGCAGGGCGGCGGAACGGACGCTAACGGCGTGATCGTGGCCCAGGGCGGCCGGTTCGGCGGCTGGTCGCTGTACGTGAAGGATGGCGTGCTGAAGTACGTCCACAATTTTCTGGGGATCGAGGAGTATCCGGTCGTCGCGGCGCAGCCCCTGCCCGCAGGCCGGTCGACGGTGGAGTACAAGTTCACCTACGAAGGCGGCAGCGAGACCGGCAAAGGCGGCGTTGGTGCGCTCTATGTGAACAACAAGAAGGTGGGCGAAGCGCGCATCGAGCAGACGGTCCCCTTCCAGTTTTCGCTCGACGAGACGCTGGACGTCGGCCGCGACCTTGCGACGCCGGTGACGGATGACTACGCCGCAGGGAGCGCCAACGCCTTCTCCGGCACGATCCATTCGGTGACGCTCGACATCGGCGCGGCTGCGGCCGCTTATTACGAGCCGGCCGAGAACGCTTGGAACCGGCTGATGGCAAATCAGTAGCTCAAACCCAAACCACCACTTGACAGAGAGGTCACGATGAGCGTCAAAAGGCGTACGTTCCTCAAAGGCTGCGCGGGGGCAGCCGCCGCAATCGGCCTGGGCGGTCGCGTCTCGACGTCCGTTGAGGCGACTCAGGGCGCGAGCCCTGCGGCCCGGCGAGCCGGGGTGCTTGCTCGCACGGTCGCTGCGGGCACGCCTGTCTTTGGCAAGGAGGCAGAACCGCTTACCCGGCAGATCAACGCGGCCGTGCTGGATGAACTTCCCTTCAACACGGACCGGCAGGACTATGCCGATGCGCTCAAAGGGCTGATCGCGCCGCTGCCGCCCGAAGCGGCCACAATCCCGAATCCACACCCGAACTACCCACCCATTTGGGACTTGACGAAATACGACTTCCTGAAGGCCGCCGCCGACCCCGAGCCCCCCGGCGCCGACACGCTGTGGGCGGCGGCCCCGCCCGAGGCCAACCCCAGCCTGTGGCGCCAGGCCCAGGTGAACCTGTTCAACGGGCTGTTCGAGATCACGCCGGGCATCTACCAGGTGCGCGGCGCCGACCTTTCGAACCTGACCGTTATCGAGGGCAAGAAGGGCATTATCCTCATCGACCCGGTCGTTAGCTGCGAGACGGCCGCGGCTGCGCTCAAGGTCTACCGGCAGCAGCGCGATCCGCAGTCTCAACGTCCCGTCCTCGCCCTGATCTATACGCACAGCCACAGCGATCACTACGGCGGCGTCCGCGGCGTGGTTGACGAAAAGGACGTGCAAGCGGGCAAGGTCGCGATCATCGCACCCAACCGCTTCATCGAGAAGGTGATCAGCGAGAACGTGCTGGCCGGCACCGCCATGACGCGGCGGGCGAACTTCTCGTACGGCTTCTATCTGCCGCGCGGACCCCGCGGGCAACTCGATGCGGGCCTGGGCAAGGCGACGTCGATAGGCACGATCTCACTCATCCCGCCCACCGATACGATCATGAAGACGGGGGAGCGGCGCAAGATCGACGGGGTCGACATCGTCTTCCAGATGACCCCGGACACTGAGGCGCCGGCCGAGATGATGATGCACTTTCCCCAGTTCCGGGTGCTCGATGCGGCCGAGCTGGCCTGCTCGCTGCTGCACAACATCTACACTCCCCGCGGCGCGGAGGTGCGCGACGCCACCATGTGGTCGCACTACCTGGACGAAGCCATCGACCTGTTCGGCAAGCAGAGCGACGTCGTAATCAACTCACACAACTGGCCCACCTGGGGCAGCGCCGCGGTGCTCGACTACCTTGCCGCACAGCGCGACCTCTACAAGTACCTGCACGACCAGACCCTGCACCTGACCAACCAGGGCCTGACCATGAATGAGATCGCCGAGGAACTGGCGCGCAAGCGCCGGCTGCCGGCCGGCCTCGATCAAGAGTGGTATGCCCGCGGCTATTACGGCACCGTGAGTCACAACGTGCGGGCGGTGTACAACAAGTACCTGGGCTATTACGACTCGAACCCTGCGCACCTCGAGCCGCTGCCCCCCGAACCGGCCGCCAAGCGGTACGTCGAATACATGGGCGGCGCCGACGCGATCGTCGCGAAGGCGCAGACGCTGTACGACGACCCGAGCAGCGCCGACGACTACCGGTGGATCGCAGAGGTCATGAGCCACGTCGTCTTTGCCGATCCGACGAATGCGGCGGCCCGCAACCTGGGTGCGGACGCGCTCGAGCAACTCGGCTATCAGGCCGAATCGTCGATCTGGCGCAACCAGTACCTCACCGGCGCGTACGAGCTGCGCAATGGGAACCCCAACCAGGGCGGCAGCGGCGTGGCGAATGCCGACACCATCGTTGCAATGCCGGTCGGCTCCTACTTCGACTACCTGGGCGTGCGCCTCAATGCGGACCGGGCCGCGGGCCTCAAGTCGGTGATTAACTGGCTGTTCACAGACACCAAAGAACGCTACGTACTCACCCTGTCGAACTCGGCCCTGACCTACCGCCCCGACAAGCAAGTGGCCGATGCCGACGCGACACTCCGGCTGACGCGGGCCGCGCTGAACGCGGTCAACCTGGCGCCCAACGAGCAGTATCCGAAGATGACACCCGAGCAGGCCTTCGATGCGGCCGTCGCCAATGGTACAATCCAGGTCGTTGGCGACAAGGAGCAGGTGCATGTCCTGCTCGGTGAAGGGGGATTGCTGGACACGTTTACGACCCGCTTCAACATTATCGAACCGTAACAGCCCGGTCGGCTCCACCGGCGACCATAGCGGGCAGTTGTGGGCTGCACCGGCCCGACCGAGGAGGTCGTAATGTCTCCACTCCGATATCTGATTCTGTGCGCAGTGCTGCTGCTCGTAGCGGCCTGCGCCCCTACCCCGCTCGTTCCAGCGCCGGCGGCGACATCCGCCAGTCCCGCGCTTGCGACGAACCTCCCGCTCGCCACGCTGCCGCCCGGCACGCTGCCGCCCCCCACGCTGCCGCCTGCCACCGCGACCGAGCCGGCCGCGACTGTCGCGCCGGCCGGAAGCCCGGCGCCCAGCGGCTGGCAGACCTACACCAACAGCCAGGCCGGCTTCAGCATCAGCTACCCGCCCGGCTGGACCCTGACGCCGACACAGTCCGACCCGGCTCAACCGATGCAGGAAGCCATGCTCGAGGGGCCGGAAGGTTCGTTCCAGATGCAGTGGGGCACGGGCTTCGGCGGCGCATGCCAGGCCTACTCCGCCCTGCACGTGGCCCAGGGCCAGATCTGGGCGTGCCACAGCCTCATGGCAGACGGCCAGCAGCGATGGGCGCTTTCGGGCACGAAGCTGCCAACCGTCACGTTTGGCGGCTTTGCAGGCACGAAGGATGCGAGCCAGGCCAGCGTCGATGCGGTGCTCGACGTACTGGCGACGATCACCTTTGACGATCCGGCAGTCTTCCCGCCCGCGCCCGCGGCCGGGGCGGGCGAGATCGTGGTGGATAACGCAGGTCCGGACTTCTGGCCGCAGGGCGACTGGTACCTGCTGGAATCCGAGCAGAAGTACGGGCAGGACTGCTATCAGGCGCTGCCCGGGCTGACGACAAGCGCAGAGGTGCGCCCCGCGCTCAGTGCGAGCGGCCCATACGAGGTGTTCGTGTGGCCGTGCGGCAACCCCAACTGGACCAATACCAGCCGGGGCGTAATCGAGGTGCACCGCTCTGCGGGGGACAGCGCACCCGCATCCGTCGGCCTTAACTACCAGGCGGTGGATGCCGGCCAGTGGCAGAGCGTCGGCACGTACAACCTGCAGCCGGGCGCCTTTCTGAACATCAAGGGCGTGGTGAGCGGCGCGACGGTCGCCGACGCCTACCGCTTTGTGCCTCAGCCGCAAGCAGCGGCCGAGGTCGTGCCGACGCCCCTGCCCAGTGGGCCCCTCGTCTCCAACCACCCGCCGCCGCCCGAAAGCCAGGTTACGTCCGGCGACCTGGCCGTCCGGCTGGGGCTCACCGATCCCTGGTACAACCCCGTGACCGCAACGATCACCCAGATGTCGTTCGACGACTGCGAGGCTTTCCCGCGGGACGGCTGCAGCGGCACCCGCGACGGCTTCCAGTCCATCGTGGCGTACGAAGGGATCACGCTAACCTACGACGTATCGAGTGACTATCAATTGGTCGGGCTCACGGGCGCCGACCGGCTCGACCCGTGGCTGATGGGCCAGGACCACCCGCAGCGGGTCTTTCTGGGGGGTCTGGACAGCGCCCGGGCCTACTTCTATCCGAACGGGTCGTGGCGCTACCTGCGCTACGCCATGGACGGCCGGCCCGAGAGCGATATGCCCCTCACGCACGACGAGGCGGCCACGCTGCAGGCGCTTGCGGCGAAGTACAGCACGCTGTTCATCAAAAACGCCAACGGCCAGCGCATCACGTTCTACGGCCTCGGCCCAACCGTCGCGCCCACCGAGGAGGACAAGGCCGCCTTGCTGGCCGTGGCAGAAGGACTCGCGGGGAGGCAGCCGTAACGGGAAACGGAGCGGCGGCCCGCAGGGAGCAGTCCCAACCCCATATCAGGCGCACCGGCGGCAGTCGGCGGTGCGCCTGATGTGCCTCTTGGAAGCGCTCTCACACGAGCGTCCCGAAATTGACCGCCAGCGCACTCGGGGCTAGAATCAGCCACAGGACCAACGGCGATGACGACGTTGAGCGACCGTATTCCTTGCACCATCCGCGTAGCGTACCTCCGTCATCGCGCACCAGATCCCACAGATCCCAGGCAACAGACGAAAGGAGACGCACATGACAAGCCGCAGTCTAGCCAAGAGGCTCCCCATCCTGGGCCTCCTCCTCATCTTGCTCCTGTCGGCCCTGCCCCTGGCCGCGTCCGCAGGCAGCTTGGACCCAAACACCCGGTTCTATGTACCCAAACCCAACCAGGGCGCGGTGGACCAGATCAACGACCTGGCCCGCAGCGGCAACGTGAGCGATGCAAAGCTGATCGCCCAGATGGTCGCCCTGCCGCAGGCCGTGTGGTTCACCGCCGGTGAGCCGCGGCGCGTCAGGCAGGAAGTGGCCCTCACCGTCCAGAACGCGACGCAGAAGGGCACGATCCCCGTGCTCGTCGCCTACAACATCCCCTTCCGTGATTGCGCGCAGTACTCGGCCGGGGGCGCAACGTCGCCCGCTGAGTACAAGGCGTGGATCGACGCCGTTGCCCAAGGCATCGCCAACCGCCAGGCCGTAGTCCTGCTCGAACCGGACGGCCTGG
Organism: uncultured Chloroflexia bacterium; assembly: GCA_963810095.1. Classification (GTDB taxonomy): domain Bacteria; phylum Chloroflexota; class Anaerolineae; order CG2-30-64-16; family CG2-30-64-16; genus JALOOB01. Next base: position 30,336 of record CAWEMM010000008.1, read on the forward strand.
GCATCATTCCCTGGTACAACCCGTTTGGCGACCGTGACACCTGGGCGAGCAACCCGAACTACGAATGGTGCCAACCCGCGGAAGCGAACAAGGACACGGCCGCGGCCGACCGGTTCGCCATGCTCAACTATGCCGTTGACAAGCTGAAGGCCAACCCCGGCACCAAGGTCTACCTGGACGGGACGCACAGCGGCTGGCTCGGCGCCGGCGACTCGGCAGACCGGCTGATCCAGGCGGGCGTCAACAAGGCCGACGGCTTCTTCATGAACGTGTCCAACTACGAGCTGGACTCGCACCTGACGAAGTACGGCGCGTGGGTGTCCAAGTGCATTGCCTTCGGCTCAAACCCGGCCTCCTGGGGCAAGGGTCACACCGAGTGGTGTGCAAGCCAGTACAACCCGGCCAGCCCGAACGACTTCAGCACCTGGGGCTTGAGCGACCAGTGGTACAAGGACAACGTCGAGAGCCAGACGTGGTGGTACTCGACCGCCGTGCTCAAGCACTTCGTGATCGACTCGAGCCGCAACGGCCAGGGACCCTGGACTCCCACCGTCAGCTATCCCGACCCCATGACCTGGTGCAACCCACCGGACCGAGGGCTGGGCGTGCGGCCGACCGCGAACACCGGCAACGAACTGCAGGATGCGTTCTTGTGGATCAAGCTGCCCGGCGAGTCGGACGGCGAATGCACCCGGGGGCTCGGACCTGCGGGCCAGACGATTGATCCGGAGTGGGGCGTCATCGATCCGGCAGCGGGCAAGTGGTTCTCGCCGATGGCGCTGGACCTGGTGCACAACGCCAACCCGCCGCTGAAGTAAGCGACAGGGCTCGCAAAATGGCAAAGAGCAGGCGGTTATCGCCTGCTCTTTTCGTTCCCGGCCAGTCCGACCGCCTCATGCCCCCTTCGTGCGAGGCTTTCCGGCGAGTGCTCGGATGCCTTGCAGAATCCTCCCGTTGGCCAGGTGCACGATGCCCTCGGCGGTATGTCTGGGCATCTCCTCGGGCCCGTTCAGGATGATGCTGCGGAGCGGCATCGTCAGCGCACTGGCCCGCATCATCTTGTAAGTTGGATTGCTCTCGTCGGCGCCGCCGGCCGCCTTCGCAATCCGCGCCTCGACCGACTTGATGACCTGGCGCACCACGAAGCTGCCCCGCATGTCCTGGAACGAGCAGTCGAGCGTATACTCGCCCCTGGCAGGGGGCCGGATGGGCGCGATTGGCCGGCCCAGCAGGGCTTCAAAGTCCGCCTGCGAAACCCCGCCCGTGGGGTTGAGATACCAGGGCGGCGCTTCGCCCAGGGCAGCAGGCGTGGGACATCCTTCGACGCTGACCTCGGCCTGCAGCCGTATGTCCCGGCTCGACGATCCGACCGAGATCGCGTACTTGCCGGATGGGACCACCCACTCATTTCCTCCGGGGTCATAGCAGGCGAAGGCCCGCGCGTCGAGGGTGAAGCTGAGCCGCTGCGCCGCGCCCGCCGCAAGGAACACCTTGGCGAATGCCCGCAGCTCCCTGGCGGGCCGGTGCAAGGCGTCGCCCACCTGGCCCACGTACACCTGCACCACCTCCGCGCCGTCCATCGCTGCCCGTGTTCCGAACCGTTATTCCCAGGTCGAGCGCAGGGCGGCGCAGTGAGCTCGACGGCCGAAAGCACCAGGTCCTCGTACGCGAAGCTGGTGTACGAAAGGCCGTGGCCGAACGGAAACAGGACGTCTTGCTGCGCCTTGTCGTAATAGCGATACCCGACATAGACCCCCTCGCGGTACTGCGCCTGCTTCCCGCCGGTCTCGTAGAACCCGGCAGACGGCACGTCGGCGTAACGGCGGGGATAGGTCTCCGCCAGCTTCCCGCTCGGATTCACCTTCCCGGCCAGCAGCTCGGCTGCCGCCAGCCCACCCGCCTGGCCGGCAAGATAGAGATTCAGCACCGCCTTGACCTTGGGCAGCCAGGGCATCTCGACCGGCGCGCCACCAACGAGCACGACGACCGTGTTCGGGTTCAGGCTCGCGACCTGCTCGATCAGCGCGTTGTGGGGGGCGGGCATAGCCAGGGTAGAACGGTCGTAACCCTCCGACTCGCATTCCTCGGGGAGACCCGCGACGATCACGGCCGTGTCTGCGGCGGCCGCGCCGGCGAGCGCTTCGGCCAGCAGCGCCCCATCATCCGCACCCTTGAGCGCGTAACCTGCGCAATACCGGTAGTCGAGGCCCACTTGGTCGAACCCGTCGACCAGGGTGGAGAGCCGCGTCGGATTGATGTGCGAGCTGCCCGCGCCCTGGTAGCGGGGCGCTTTTGCCAGCGCGCCGATCAAGGCAATTTTCTGGCCGGACCCGAGGGGGAGGACGCCGCCCTCGTTCTTGAGCAGCACGGCGGAGCTAGCGGCGATCTTCTGCGCGAGCGTGTGGTGCCCGTCCACATCGTAACGGCAGTCGGGCCGGCGATGCTTCACCGCGGCGAAGACCAACTCGAGCACCCGGTCAACGCTCTCATCCACCCGCGCCTCTGGAAGTTGGCCGCTGCGGACCGCTTCGATCACAGCGTCGTCAAAGTAGCCGCGGCTGCCGGGCATTTCCAGGTCGAGCCCGGCCGCGAACCCGGCCACCCGGTCGTTCGTCGCGCCCCAGTCGGTCACCACGACCCCCTGGAAACCCCACTCGCGCCGCAGGATCTGCGACAGCAGGCGCTCGTTGTCGCTGCAGTGGACGCCGTTGAGCTTGTTGTACGCGCACATGACCGTCGCAGGCGCCCCATTCTTGACTGCAGCCTCGAACCCGGGCAGGTAAATCTCGCGCAAGGTCCGCTCGTCGACGATACTGTCGGAAGACATGCGCTCGGCTTCCTGGTTGTTCGCGGCGAAGTGCTTGAGCGATGCACCCACGCCCCGGCTCTGAATCCCGGCAATCCAGGCCGCGGCCATCTCGCCGCTCAGGTAGGGGTCCTCTGAGAAATACTCGAAGTTGCGCCCGCACAACGGGTTGCGCTTGATGTTCGCGCCGGGGCCGAGCACGATGTCAATCCCTTCCTGCAGCGCCTCTTCCGCGATGGCTGCGCCCATCTCGGAGAGCAGCTCCGTATCCCATGAACAGGCCGTCAGGCTGGCGGTGGGGAAGCACGTGGCCGGCACGCTGACGCTGAAACCCAGCGGATCGGCGCCGGCCGCCTGCTTCCGCAGCCCGTGCGGCCCGTCGGCCAGGACGATGCTTGGGACGCCGCGCTTCTCCAGCGCCTTCGTGCGAAACATGTCGGCGCCCGAGCACAGTGCGACCTTCTCTTCGAGGGTCAGCGTCTGGATGATGGCTTGATGCTTCATATAATGAGGGCCATTTCGTGCTTCAGGTTGGGGCGGCCGCAGTAGTTGGTTGGATGCCAATACCGTGTTGTGATCGGCCGGATTCCACGTCATTTTACGCGATTGGCGCACCGCTGCAATTGGAGCGGGTCCGTGCGATGCCCCGAGCGGATGAGGGCACGAGTTTAATCGCAGAAGCTCGCTGGGACCTTCGGTTCCCAACGAGCTTCTGCGTCGCTTATCCAGAGACTAATGCCGACGGGGGGATTTGAACCCCCACGCCTTGTGGGCAGCAGATCCTAAGTCTGCAGCGTCTGCCATTCCGCCACGTCGGCGTAGGACGGCGCGCGACTGGCGTCGCCTGGCCGTCAACCTGCGACGGGTGTACCGTCGGCGCGCAGTGGTGGCGACCTCTCGCCACAACTGCCAAGTGAGCGAAGCTGTGCTTCGCAGGGTCACCGAAGGTGACACACTTGCCGGATCATACCCCCGATTCTGTGGACCCGTAGGTCTGCCGCCATCTATCTCACTCGGATTGCTCCAAGTGGCCGCGCCTGGCCTGGTGGGTGTGACCCACCCTCACCGGTGCGGCTGCGATGAGACCGAACGCGCCGCGCAACGCAACGCGCCGAGCGTTAGCTCGGCTAACGCCAACGAAGTTGGCGCGCTCAGCCCACTCACCTTGCTCCTGGCTGTACGCTCGCCTGGCCGGCCGCATTGCTGCGGACCGCCGGTGGGCTCTTACCCCACCGTTTCAGCCCTCACGGCTCGCTTGGAGGCTCGCGCCTCGCCCCGAGCTTTGCGGGTATGCTTTCTGTTGCGGTTGTAGTCGCACGGCTGTCTCCGGCCGCACGCCCCCACTTGCTGTTTCATGGGGCAGCTTTTCCGCGCCACCTTGCGGCTCGCGGATAGGAGTCGGGAAGTTCCTCCCCCGGCGCGCTTCTCGCGAAGCAAAACCAGAGGCGACGGCTCACCGGCAAGTAGAGTCATTTTACATGGCGGAAGAGGCGAAGTCAAAAAGGGGTCGAAACGAGGGTTAACCCAGCTCTGCGATGTCCTGCAGCGCGTCGACGTCGATCAGCACAACCTTGCCGCGGCGAGTCAGGATCAACTCCTCCCGGCGGAACTTGCTCATCACGCGAATTGCAGTCTCCACGGTGGTGCCGGTCATGTCTGCCACGTCCTGGCGCGTCAAGGGCAGCTCGATAACCCGGCCCTCGCTGGTGTCTGCGCCGGCCGTCTGGCCCAGCTTGAGCAGGGTGCGCGCGATGCGCTGCTCCACCCGCTCGACCGCAAGGCTGCGGATCTGCTCGGCCGAGCTGCGGAGACGGATGCCCATGTCGTTGATGACGGTCAGCGCAAACACCGGGAAGCGTGTGACAAGGGTGAGGCAGTCGTTCCGGCTGATGACCAGGACCGTACAATCTTCGATGGCCTGGGCTGTCCCCGGATACCCGCCACCGTCGAAGACGGCGACGCTGCCCAGCAGGTGCCCTGGACCGGCCATCCGCAAGACCACATCCTTACCGTCCGGGGAATGGCGGAGGACCTTGACCTTGCCGGCCTTCACCACGTACAAGGCTTCGGGCGCCTCGCCCTCCAGGAAGATGTAGTCGTCCCGCTGGTATTGCCGCTCGCTGAAGATGTCAGCGACCTTTTCCCAGTCGCGGTCCGACAGCCCGGCGAACACCGGCAGCGCGGCCAGTATCTCGCGCCGATCCATCTACATCTCCGAGATAAAGGTAAGCCAGCGGATGTATGGCACTAGTTGGTGCAATATGATGCAGGTCATAAACAGGGTGATTATAGCATGCGCCGGAAGGGTGCGCAATTATGAGGGGCGCTTATGAATTAAGGTACAGACGCGCACGGGTGGGGCCACGGTTCCCGGGGACCGTGGCCCCACCCGCAGGGTCAGGGCTGTATGGAATACGCCTTGCCCTGAAGGACGACCGTCAGCTGGTCACCCAGGGCGAGGTAGCGTGCAATCTCGGGACGCTCCGTGAGGAGCTTGAAATAGCGCTCGCTGCCGAACTTGATGAGCTCCGGCTTCAGCTTCTTCGCGTCGAAGGCCGTGTCGACCCATGCGCCGTTTTGCAGGACGAACGTCTTGTCGCCCACCTGGCGCAGGGCCGAGCCGTCCGGCGCTTGCGGCGCACTGTCGGCCTGCTGCATGGCCGCCTCGCTCTGAGACTTGGCCACCGCCGCCGCACCCGAGCGGGCTCCGCCCGCGTCAGCGGCAGCTCCCATCGTCGGCGCAGCAGACGGCCCGCCGCCCATGCCAAAGCCGGGCAGCGGACGCAGACCGGGCTGGACCGTCACGCCGGGTTCCTCGACCAGGAACGAGGTGTACGGCGTGGCGATGCCGTACTTCGTCGCCAGGTCCTTTACTTCCTGCACCAACTCGGGGTTCGAGCCCTTCAGCCGGATCTGCGTCAGCAGGTAGCCGATCTTGCGTTGGGCCCACAGCCGCGGGATGAACTCGCTGCCGCCTCGGTCCACAAAGGTCAGCCCGGTGTAGCGGTTGCTGCGCGCTTTCCCGTCGACCGTCCCCGAGAGCCGGAGGTCGGCCGCGCCGCCCGCCCGGTAGCGTCCGGCCACCACCAGTTGCGAACCGGCGAACAGGTCGGGCAGCGGGTAGGGATACAGGTCTTCGACCTTCACCCCGCTGAAGACCGCCTCGACGTCGACCAGCACCGGCGAACTCACCTTCTGGTAGAAGCCGGACACTTCTTCCTGGATGTCCTGCTCGGGGGCCACGTAGGCGCTCGTGCCGCGCTGCTTGCTGCTCAGTTGGTCGAGCAGGACGGTGTCGACATCGTAGCCGACGCCGAACGCAAACAGGCGGACCGACTTCGGTGCGCTGGCGCCGATGTTGGCCACGATCTGGTCCGGGTTGGTCTCGCCTGCGGTGGGCAGGCCGTCCGTCAGGAAGATAACGACCGTTGGCCGGGCAGGGTCTGCGCCGGCGATGGCCTCCAGCAGGGCCCGGTTGATGTCCGTGCTGCCCGCTGCCCGCAGGCTGTCGACGAAGTCACGGCCCGCCGCCCGCTGGCTCGCCGGCACAGGCTTGTCAGAGAACAAGCGCGTTGCCGTGCTGAAGGACACGATGTTGAACCGGTCGCGCTCGCCCAGGTTGTCCAACACGTACCTCGCCGCGCCCTTCGCCTGGCCGATCTTCTCGCCGTCCATGCTGCCCGACGTGTCGAGCACCAGCACGACGTCCTTCGCGACCGCCTCGCCCTCGGCCTCGGCCGGCGGCGTCACCAGCAGCAGGAAGTAGCCGTCCTCGTCGAAGGGCTTGTAGCTGAGAAGGTTCACCGCGATGGCATCGGTCGAGACGCTGTAGTAAAGGTCGAAATCACGGTCCGGGCGGACGTCCCGGGCTTCATACCCCACCGTCGCTGCCTGATCCCCGCCGCGCACCACTTGCACCGGGTGCGTCGGAGAATAGATCGCGCGCAGCGGCGCACGGTCCTTCACGTCGACGCTGATCGCCACCTCGGAGAGGGGCCGCGCCGAGAATTTCTCCGTGTTGAGCGGGTAGCGATAGTGAACCAGGCCCGACTGCTGGGGCAGAACCTGCGTATAGGTCAGCTCGATCCGGCGTTCGCCGTGGGGCGGAATGGGGAAGATGCGGGCCTGGAACGCGCCCCGGCCGGCATACTCGAGCAGCGCCGGGTCCTTCTGGCGCCGCACGATGTCCTCGTAGATGCGCCGGGCCTCGTCGCGGCCCAACAGCTTTCCCTCCAGCTTTTTCCCGTCCACCCACATATCGAAGCTGGAAACCGCCGCGTCCTCGGGCAAGGGGAAGATGTAAGTCCCCTCGACGGCAAAATCCGCGTCGTTGACAAACAGCTGATCCACCCTTGTCGTTGCCACCTGGTTATCGATCGTGACATTGACCCGGTGGTACTTAACGGTGAGGGGGATGTCGCGCCAGGGAATCGGGCGATCAATGGGGGGCTGCGGAATGATAAAGCCGTCGGCCGAGACCGGATGGGCGGCGAAGGCGAGCATCAGCAGCAGCAGGAGAAACAGCAGCCCGAGCGCCAGCAGGGGCCGCTCCACGAACGGACTATGTAACGATCACAGTGCGAGCACCGGTCATGCGACCGTCGGGCAGATGTCTCATGGGCTCCTCCTCGGTGCGACGGGCCAGTTCTGCTGGCTCGTTCTGCCCTCGTGACGCCCGTTATGGCAAGGGGGTTCCTTTACGGCTCGAGGTTGTACGTGAGGGAGCCAATCCACCAGCGGCCGTCGCGCTTGACGAAGGTCCAGCGGTCGCCTGCCTGGCTGACTTCGCTGCCGATTGCGGTGGTGCTGGTGACGGTGGCCTTGTCGCCGGTCACTTGTACCTGTAGGTCCTGACCGCCGGCAGACTGGGGGTTGCCGGGAAACACAAGCACAACATAGCGGGAACGGATCGCGTCGCGGCCCTGCCAGGTCGCATCGTCGGACGTGTCGTTCGGGGTGTGCTTCGCGTCGGTCACCACGGCATCGTCAGCCCACAGCTCCATCAGGGCGCCAATGTCCTGGCCCACAACTGCCGCGCCTTCCGCTGCAACCAGTTGGCGGATCGCATCCTCGTCGTTCGCAGCCTGCGGCGTCAGGGCCCGCGGCGCGTCGGTGGGCTTGTCACCAAGCGTCGATGCCCGGGGTGCCGTGCACGAGGCCATGCCGAGGAGCACGAGGAGGGCAATGGAAAAGCAGTAGCGCCAAAGGTGATGCATGCGTCCTCCGGCTGCGGCAGGCCGGGAGAAGTCTATGTGCCGCGGGCTTGGCCGGCGACGTGGTCGCTGGCGACGGCGATCATAGCACTGCGGCGAACAGCTCACAAATCTGCAGGTCGGCCCTTTGACGTAGAGCCGTTGCCGGAAGCGCCGGCCCGAAACGGGTCCCTTGTCTGATGCGCTGCGCCAGCGAACATGTTAGTCTATGAGCAAGTCTGGTGGAGTTGTATTGAGTGTGCCGGTTGTAGTGGATGGACACCAGGCAGGATGCGTACTGTCTGTATTGATCGTTTCCGCGTTACCCCGTATTGACCCGTAGTGACTGTATTGACAATTGTACCGGCTGGATGGGCTGACTGACGTTCGTATCGACAGAGTGGAACGAGTTTGGGCTGCGCAGAGTCGAGAGTGTGTAATGAGACTGCGAAGTGTGTGATGGGATTGCAGGCAGAAGGGCCAGGGTGGATCATGCGAGTGCTGATTTCCATCGGCGCTTTCATCCTCGTGTTCCTGGTCGGCGTCAAGACGGAGTGGGTGTCGGTATCCAACGCCGCGCTAACCGGGAGCGATGATCGCGCATACCAGGCCCTCGTGCTGGGACAGACGAGGCCCGACGCAACCAGTGGAGAGTTGATCGACGCCGCAGCAACTCGCGGCGAGATCAGCTCCGAGCAGGCGCTGCTATATGGCGTCTACCTGGCCTGCGACGACCCCCGGTTACCGGCCCGGTTCCGCGGCGCGGACCCGACGCCGCCCGAAAAGAATATCCTGTGGGAAGCGGACGTCGATTGGGCGTCGCTCTCGCCGGATATCCAGCGGGCGCTGAGCGAAGTTCTTCGTCGCTGCCCCGGCTACTGCCCTGGCATGCAGCGACGACCTCGCCCGCCTTGCGTCAGACGCCACGGTATGGTGGGCGCCGGCGCTGGGCAGCGGGTTTGCGACAGTCGCAACGGCGCGGTGAGGCACGCGAGACAGCCCAGACCTCTCGGACTTACCCAAGCCCGAGAGGTCTGGGCTGCTCATTGCAGCGCAGTACCCTTTGCGGCTTCCGAACGTTAATTTGCACAGGAGGGGAGGTTAACGTATAATCGGGCTATCAGAGCCGTCTAGTCATTGACGGCGTTCTTTATTGTTCAGCCCCGCCCGCATCGAAACGCCACGGCCGTGCGCGACATTGTGTGAGACAAGTCGCTCTGCCGTCGGCGCTTTTTTATGGGCTTACTGCAGCCAGGGCCGTCAGACAGGCATGGGCAGGGGACTGAACGATCACACCCCAAGGGGATTTCGAGGCACTACCCGCGATGGACGAACCCAACAGCAACTATCTGACCTCAGACGGGATCCAGAAGCTACGAGAAGAACTGGACTACCTGATCAACGTCCGCCGACCTGAGGTGGCGCGTCAGATTGCCGACGCGAAGGCCGACGGGGACGTGTCAGAGAATGCGGGATACGACGAGGCCAAGAACACGCAGGCCTTCGTCGAAGGACGCATCCTGACGGTCCGTAGTATCCTCAGCAACGCCAAGGTCATCAACCAGAATGGCCACAAGGACACGGTCGACGTCGGCTGCACGGTTACGATTCGCGATGCCAAGTACGGCGACGAGGAAACCTACATCATCGTCGGCTCGACCGAAGTGGATCCGGGCAACGGCCGCATTTCGCTCAAGTCGCCCATCGGCCACGCGTTGATGGGGCACCGTAAAGGCGAGATGGTCGAAGTGCAGACTCCGGGCGGCTCGGCCGAGTTCGAGATCGTCAAGATCGCATAGACTCGATCCCGGCAAGCTCAACCTGAAAGACCCAACCATGCCAGATACCGACCTTGACCTCAACGACCAGCAGTTGGTGCGCCGTAACAAGCTGACCGAGCTGCGCGACCTGGGCATTGACCCCTACCCGCAGCGCCTGGCCCAGCCGCGCACGCACACCGCTGCCGAAGCCATCGCCGCGTACCACGCCGGGCAGCTTGCCGAAGGCCAGAACGTCACCCTGGTCGGCCGCATGGTGTCGGTCCGGGTCATGGGCAAGGCCGCGTTCGCGCACATCGAAGACGGCAGCGGGCGCGTCCAGATCTACCTGAAGCGTGACGTCCTTGGCGGAGCGCACGTACGACGAGTTCTTCAGAAAGCTCGTCGACATCGGCGACTTCATCGAAGTCACCGGGCCGATGTTCGCCACCCGGACGGGCGAAGTATCGTGCGAGGTCCGCGCGATCGCGCTCCTCTCCAAGACGCTCAACCCGCTGCCCGACAAGTGGCATGGCCTGAAGGACGTCGAGACCCGCACCCGACAGCGCTATGTCGATTTGCTCGCCAACCCCGAGGTACGCGAGGTCTTCCGCACGCGTACCCGCCTGGTTGCCGCAGTGCGCCGCTACCTGGATTCGAACGGCTTCCTCGAAGTCGAGACGCCGATCCTCCAGCCGGTGTATGGCGGCGCAGCGGCCCGGCCGTTCACCACATTTCACAACCAGCTCGAGCAGGAGCTATTCCTGCGCATCAGCTTCGAGCTCTACCTGAAGCGGCTCATCGTGGGCGGCTTTGAGCGGGTGTACGAAATCGGCCGCGACTTTCGCAATGAGGGCATCAGCTTCAAGCACAACCCCGAGTTCACGCAGCTCGAGTTCTACGAAGCGTACACCGATTACAACGGCATGATGCGCCGGACCGAGGAAATGGTGTGTGCGATCGGCGAAGCTCTAAATGGGGGGCTGAAGGTCACGTACGACGGGCAGGAGATCGACCTGACCCCGCCTTGGCGGCGGATCACCATGTGCGACGCGATTCGCGACGCCACCGGAATTGACTACACGCAGTATCCCGACGCGCCCTCGCTCGCCGAAGCGATCAGGGCCCGAGGGCTGCGCTTTGAGCCGAAAGCCAGCCGGGGCAAGCTGATCGACGGCCTGTTTGGCGATTATGTCGAGGCCACCCTGATCCAGCCGACCTTCATCACGGACTACCCGGTCGACATCAGCCCCCTGGCGAAGAAGCGGGCGGACGATCCGACGACGGTCGAACGGTTCGAGTATTTCATTGCCGGCATGGAATTGGGCAATGCGTTTACCGAGCTGAACGACCCGATCGACCAGCGCGCCCGGTTCGTCGAGCTGCACGCCGCGATGGCGGGCGAGGACGAGAACGTGCATCCGCTGGACGAGGACTTCCTGAACGCGCTGAGCTTCGGCATGCCGCCCACCGGCGGGTTCGGCACGGGCATCGACCGGCTCACCATGCTCTTCACCGACCGCCAGTCGATCCGAGAGGTCATCCTCTTCCCGCACCTCCGCTCCATCGACTGAAGCGAAGACCAGAACACAAAGACACAAGGGCACGAAGAGACCTGGTATCCGACAAGGACCAGGTCTTCGTTTTCTTGGTGCCTTTGTGCCTTTGTGTTTAGAATAGTCGCCATGCATCCGCTCTATCTCGCCCTGGTCTGGCACATGCACCAGCCCTACTATCGCGATCTACACGATGGCGGGATCCCGCTGCCCTGGGTCCGGCTGCATGCCGCCAAAGACTATCTCCACATGGGCGAGGTGCTTGCCCGCCATCCCGGCGTCCACCTCACCATCAACATGGTGCCGTCGCTCGTCGAGCAGATGCTGGACTGGGCCAACGGTGGGCCCGAGGGCGTGGACGACCTGGCGCGCGTCGCCGAGCAGGAGACGTGGATCGACGCCGACCGCCGCTTCCTCCTCAACCTCTGTTTCAGCGTCAACTGGGACAAGATCATCCGCCGCCACCCGCGCTATTCGGAGTTGCTCGACCGGCGGCCGGCCGCGCTTGCCGACCCAGCGGCCTTCACCGATGCCGACTACCGCGACCTGGTCACCTGGTTCAACCTGGCCTGGATCGACCCGGGCTGGCGCGAGCGCGACCCGGTCCTGAGCGGGCTTGTCGCAAAAGGACGGGGGTTCACGGTCGAGGACGTGCGGGCCGTGCACGACAAGCAGCGGGCGATTGCAGCCGCCGTGCTGCCGTTGTACCGCAAGCTGGAGGCGGCCGGCCAGCTCGAGGTGATCTGCAGCCCGTATTTCCATCCCATTCTCCCGCTGCTCCACGACAGCGACAGCGCGTGCCGGCCCAGCCCGGGCCTCCCCGTGCCCGAGCCGCCCTACCGTGCGCCCGAAGACGTGGCGGCGCAGCTTGCGCTTGCGGTCGAGGCGCACACCCGGCATTTTGGCGCAGCCCCCCGGGGCCTATGGCCCTCCGAAGGCGCTGTCTCGCCCGAGGTGCTGCCCCTCATCCGGGCGGCCGGCTTCACCTGGCTGGCCAGCGACGAAGCCATTTTGGCACGCAGCCTGGGCCGGAACGTCGATCGGGACGCGGGCAACCTGCTGACCGATCCGCGGATGTTGTACCAGCCCTACCGGGTGCTGGCCGGCAGCGAGCTGGGGCCCTACGTCATATTCCGCGATCACGAGCTGTCCGACCGGATCGGGTTCCTGTATCAGCATCTGCCGGGCGCGCAAGCTGCGGAAGACATGACCTACCGCCTGCTCGAAATCCGCCGCCGCATCGACGATCCGGCCTCGCCTTATCTCGTCAGCGTCATCCTCGATGGGGAGAACTGCTGGGAACACTACGAGGCGAACGGCGACGTCTTCCTCGACGCTTTCTACGGCGAACTCGAGCGGCGCACGGAGCTCAGCGCGGTCACGGTCGGCGAATACATCCAGGGCCGGCGGCCTGCCGCCACACTGGCCCGGCTGGCAACCGGATCGTGGATTCTGGGCGACCTGACGACGTGGATCGGCGACCCGGAACACAACCGGGCTTGGGACGCGCTGCGCCGTGCGCGCGAGTACCTGGTGGGCCGGGAGAAACCTGGTTTCTCGTCGGGGGCGTGGCGGGCATTGTATGCGGCCGAGGGCAGCGACTGGTTCTGGTGGTACTCGCACCGCAATAGCTCGGACCAGGACGCCTTGTTCGACCGGCTGTTTCGCCACAACGTCGGGGCCATCTACACCGCCCTGGGCGACGAGCCCCCCGTCTGGCTCGCCGAACCGATCTACCAGGCCAGTCTCGCGGCCGACCACCGGCCGGCGACCGGGTACGTGGCGCCCAAGCTCACTGCTCCGCCACATCCCGGGGAGGCATGGGCGCCCGCCGCCAGCCTGCGTCCAGCCGGGGCTTCCTCCGGAACCATGCAGCGGGCGTCTGGCCTCATCGAGCGCTGCTTTGTGGGCCACGACCCGACCCGGATCTACCTAAGACTCGATCTGCGCCAGCCGCTGGACCGGTTCGACACCTTGATCTACCTCAGCGGCCCGGCAACCGCGACGGCCAATCAGCGCGTCGACGCGACCTTCCCCGATCCGGACATGGTCCCGCGCGAGTTCGCAGCCGCCTGGCAGATCCGCCGCGACGCGGGCCAAAGCTCGCCCTTCCTTTTCGAGGCGCTGGGTCAGGGTGCGTGGCGCGCAGTGGGCCCGGCAAACGCCGCGGCGGGCGAAAAGGTGCTGGAAATCGAGCTGCCTCTCGCCGTCCTGGGCCTGCACCTGGGCGAAGATGTCAGCGTCTTCGTCGTGCTGGCGGCGGGCGGCCAGGTGGTCGCCTCGCTGCCCGAACGAAACGCTGCGATCATCCCTCTGCGCACGTTCTGAACGCCCCTCCCCGTTTGTGTTCCTCAAGACAGAACCCGCCGGACCCTCCGTGTATGCTTCCCGAGTGAATGATATTTGTCGAGACACAGAAGAAGGTCATTCACAAATGCGATACTCACATATTCACTAACGAAGTTCGTCACGATCGGGGAGCGAGAAGAAGAATGCAGTACGGGGCAGAGACCGGCCGGCCGCTCGGCGCGACGTTAATCGACGGCGGGTGCCGGTTCAGGGTGTGGGCGCCCGCCGCGACCTCGGTCGAAGTCCACGTCGTAGGCTCCGAGGAACGTCTTGTGCCGCTGGTGCGCGGCGCAGGGGGCTACTGGCAGGCGGATGTGCCGGGGTGCGCTGCGGGGACGCGCTACTTCTACCGGCTGGACGGCTCGACCGACCGCCCCGACCCGGCGTCTCGCTACCAGCCCGACGGCGTTCACGCGGCCTCCGAAGTCGTCGACCCGGCATTTCGGTGGACCGACGAAGCATGGTGCGGCCTCCCGCTTCAGAAGTACATCATTTACGAGCTTCATGCCGGCGCCTTCACGCAAAGCGGCACCTTTGACGGGGTGATCGAGAGGCTGCCATACCTGGCCGACCTCGGCGTGACGGCGCTCGAGATCATGCCCGTCGCGCAGTTTCCCGGCACCCGCAATTGGGGTTACGACGGCGTGTTCCCCTTTGCCGTTCAGAATTCCTACGGCGGACCCGCGGGCCTGCAGCGCCTCGTCGACGCGGCGCACGGCGCAGGACTCGCCGTCATCCTGGATGTCGTCTACAACCACCTGGGGCCCGAAGGCAACTACCTGGCCGACTTCGGCCCCTACTTCACCGAGCGGTACAAGAGCGCGTGGGGCGCAGCGATGAATTTCGACGGCCCCGGCAGCGACGATGTGCGGCGTTACTTCGTGGAAAACGCGTTGGTTTGGCTGCGCGACTTCCACATCGACGCGCTGCGGCTGGACGCTGTGCACGCCATACTGGATTTCTCGGCCGAGACCTTCCTCGAGGAGTTAGCCGCAGCGGTCGAGCGCGAGGCGGTGGCCCTCGGCCGACCGGCGTACCTGATCGCCGAAAGCGACCTGAACGACCCCCGGATTGTCCGCACGCCCGAGGAGCATGGCTTCGGGCTCGACGCGCTGTGGGCCGACGATCTACACCATGCGCTCCACGTGCTCCTGACGGGCGAACGGCAGGGCTACTACGAAGACTTCGCCGGCGCCGGCGCACTGCCCGCTCCGCTCGACTACCTGGCGCTGGCCCTGCGCGACGGGGTCGCCTACAGCGGGCAGTACGCACCGGGGCGTGGGCGGCGTCATGGCAACTCGTTTGCCGGCATCCCCGCGCACCGCTTTGTCGTCTGCACCCAGAACCACGACCAGGTGGGGAACCGCATGCTGGGCGAGCGCCTCTCGACGCTGCTCTCGCCGCAGGCCCTCCAGTTAGCGGCCGCCGTGCTGCTGCTCTCCCCCTACCTGCCCCTCCTCTTTATGGGCGAAGAGTACGGCGAGACCAACCCCTTTCTCTACTTCGTCGACCATACGGACGAAGCACTTGTCGAGGCCGTGCAGAAGGGCCGTGGGGAAGAGTTCGCAGCGTTCATGGCCGGATCCGGGCAGCCGGGGCCCGCAGGCGGCCCGCCAGATCCGGCGAGCGAAGCCACGTTCGAGCAGTCGAGGCTGAACTGGGAGCGGGCGGACGAAGGCTGGCACACGGACCTGCACCGGCTCTACAAGGAGCTGATCGCGCTGCGTAAAGGGGTCCCGGCGCTCAGGCACCTCAGCAAGGCGCATCTCGAGGTGGGGGCATTCGACGACGAGCGTGTCCTCGCCCTGCACCGGTGGCTCGGAGAGAGCCGGGCGCTGGCACTCTTCAACTTCGCCACCGCGCCCCAACGCGTGGCAGTGTCCCTGCCGGCCGGCCGCTGGGCCCGGGCTGCCGGCTCCGACCCCGCCCTGCCCCCGCGTTCGTGGTCGACGGTGCACCGGCGGCCCTCACCCTCGCGGGCCAGAGCTTCGCGCTCTACCTGCAGGAGGTGGTGGAGTGACGTCGGGCGCCCGGCCAAATGCTCCCGCCGCCGGCACCCCGGCGACCTTCCAGCGCCTGCTCGCGCAGGTGCTCGGGCAGCGCCGTCCGCCCTCGGCAACCTACCGCATGCAGTTCAACGCGGACTTCACGTTGGACCACGCGGTGGCGCTCGTTCCCTATCTCCACGATCTCGGCATCAGCGACCTCTATGCGTCGCCCCTGTTCGCCGCTCGAGCCGGCAGCACGCACGGGTACGACGTGTGCGATCCGACACGGATCAGCATCGCCGTCGGGGGCGAGGAGGCACTGGACCGGCTGGCCCGGGTGCTGGGCGAACACGGGATGGGCCTGGTGCTCGACATTGTGCCCAACCACATGGGGATCAATGACCCCTGCAACACCTGGTGGCTCGACGTGTTGGAAAACGGGCCGAGTTCCCTGTACGCGCCGTTCTTCGACGTGGCCTGGGAGCCCTCGAAGCCCGAACTGAAGGACCGCGTCCTGCTCCCGGTGCTCGAGGATCAGTACGGCGCGGTGCTCGAAGCGGGAAAGCTGAAATTGGCTTTTGCGGAGGGCGGCTTCCGAATTGAGTATTATGACAACCGCTTCCCGGTGGCGCCGGGCACCTATGCGCCGGTTCTGCAAGAGTGGTTGGTCCAGCTGCGAGCGGCCGGCGATGGCGACGCCGGCGGCCGGGACGAAGCCGCGCTGGAGCTGGAGAGCATCATCACCGCAGTCGGGTATCTGCCGGGCCGGAACGAACGCGACGAAGAACGGAAGCTGGAACGCGCCCGCGAGAAGGAAAGCATCAAGCGCCGGCTGGCAGCCGTCTGGCAGTCAAGCCCGGCCGCCTTCGGCTCCCTCCAGCGGGCCCTGACCTACTTCAACGGCGACCCGCACGACCCCCAGAGCTTCGATCCGCTGGACGCGCTGCTCGAAAAGCAGCCTTACCGGCTCGCCTACTGGCGGGTGGCCGGCGAAGAGATCAACTACCGCCGCTTCTTTGACATCCGCGACCTGGCCGCGATCCGGGTCGAAGACCCCCGGGTGTTCGAGGCGACGCACGGGCTGGCGCTGCGCCTGCTGGCCGAGCGCAAGGTGACGGGGTTGCGCATCGATCACCCGGATGGCCTGTACGATCCGAGGGCGTACTTCCGCCGGCTGCAGCTGGAATACCTGCTCACGGCGCTGGGCCAGGACGGCGGCGATGGTGAAGCAGCGGCCCGCACGGCCGCAGAAGCCTGGCTCGATGCCGCGCTCGACGCCGCAGGTGAGGGCCGGCAGCAGGACTGGCCCCTGTACGTGGTGGCGGAGAAGATCCTGTCAGACACGGAGCCGCTGCCGCTCGACTGGGCCGTGGCGGGCACGACGGGCTACGATTTCCTCGCATCGGTCAACGCAGTGCTCGTGGATCCTGCGGCCGAGGACAGCTTCACGCGAATATATGCCGATTTCGCGACCCCGGCCGGGGCTGGCGCAGGGGCGGATTTCGAGGCGCTGACCGTGCAAACGCAGCGCCTGATCATGCGCGAGGCACTGGCCAGCGAGATCAACGAACTGAGCCACAGTCTCGAGCGGGTCGCGGAGCGGAACCGGCACACCCGCGACTTCACGCTCAACAACTTGCGTGACGCCATCCGCAGCCTCGTCGCCTCGCTCGGCGTGTACCGCACGTATATCGACCCCGAGACCAGGACGGTTTCGGAGCGTGACCGGCACTACGTCGTCGAGGCGGTCCAGCGGGCCGGGGCGCTCTCGCCACACATCGACCCGTCCGTGTTCCGATTTCTGCAAGAGACGCTGTTGTTGCAGAACCACGAACAGTTTCATGCGGAGGACCGGCTTGCTCTCGGCACCTGGGTCATGAAGTTCCAGCAGATGACCGGACCGGTGATGGCCAAAGGGGTCGAAGACACGGCCTTCTACCGCTACAACCGGCTGGTTTCGCTGAATGAAGTGGGCGGACACCCGTCGCTCTTTGGCATTGACCCCGGCCAGTTTCACCGGGACAACGAGCGCCGGGCACGCCTGTGGCCCCACAGCATGCTGGCAACCTCGACGCACGACAACAAGCGCAGCGAAGATGTCCGCGCGAGGATCGACGTCTTGAGTGAAATGCCGGGCGAATGGGGCCAGCGCCTGCTGGAGTGGTCCAGCCTCAACGTCGGGCAGAAGGCGCGTGGCGGGGGGGCCGGCGAGCTGCTCTTGCCCGACCGCAACGACGAGTACCTGCTCTACCAGACGCTCCTCGGCGCGTGGCCGTTTGCCCAAGAGCCAGAACCCGGTTCGCCGTGGGGTCCGCTGCTGCCGCCCGGCGACAGCAGCGAGTACAGTGCGTTCGCCGCACGCATCGCCCAGTACATGAACAAGGCCGTCAAGGAAGCCAAGGTCCACGGCAGCTGGATCAACCCGGACGAGGCGTACGATCGTGGCGCTCCACAGTTTCACCGCTGCACTGCTTGCGCCCGGCCCGGAGAACCGCTTTCTCCAGGCATTTGCGCCCTTTGCGGCCCGCATCGCGACCCTCGGGCAGGTCAACTCGCTCGCCCAGGTCGCGCTCAAGCTGACGTCGCCGGGCGTGCCCGACACTTACCAGGGCAGCGAGCTGTGGGACTTCAGCCTGGTCGATCCCGACAACCGGCGGCCGGTGGATTACGAGCGGCGCCGGGAGCTGCTGGCGGGGCTGCCCACGGCGGGGCCGGTCGGCGACGGGTTCCTGGCCGGGCTGCTCAGCGCGAGCCACAACGGCCGGATCAAGCTGTTCGTCACCGCCCGGCTGCTGGCGCTGCGCCGGGCCGAGCCGGGCCTGTTCGACGCCTCCGACTACGTGCCGCTCGAGGTGACGGGCAGCGGGGCGGAGCACGTCGTCGCTTTCGCCCGGCGCAGCGGCGGGAAGACGCTGCTCGTGATCGTGCCCCGGCTGGCGGCGGCGCTGGCGAATGCGGACGGCTGGCCGCTGGGGCCCGCTGCCTGGGGCGACACGGCCGTCATGTTGCCCAATGGGCTGCCCATGGACGGGCCGGTCGACGCGCTGACAGGGCGCCCCCTCCGACTCGACGGAGGCCACCTGCCCGTTGGCGAGGCGCTCCGGTCGCTGCCCCTGGCCGTGCTGGTGGGAGGATAGCGGGAGCGCCGTCGCCCGAGAAAATCCTGAGCGGAGGGCGGTCCGCAGGAGCGCACGCTCGAAGGATGCCGCGCTCTTCACAGCGACTGCTTGCGCTCAGATGCGCCAGACGTGGCGACTGCGGCACCCAGCTAAGCTGGCGCTCCGCTCAGGATGCCTGCGCTTGAAGCATCCTTCGACTGCAGGCGGTCCGCAGGAGCGCACACCTTCCGGTTGGGGGGCGAGGCACCCGAGGGGTGCCTCGCCCCTACACGACCGGGTTGCGTTCTTGGGTGCGAATGCAAGCGCATTTGAGGGTGGCCTGGACGAACGCGCCCTGCCCGTGCTTCGCTCCCACGAGGTTGGGGGCAAACAGTCAAAACCGCCAACATTCTAGGCCCGTGCCCGTAACCTTCTGAAATCTTGTGCGTTTAGATACACAACGCTCACCGCCACCTGATGCCCTTGTCCCAGGTAGTCCCTCGAAGGTGCATCAGGCCCAACGCATGAGGAGAACCAGATGGACGAACAATCCCCGCGTGCGCCACGCCGCGCCCAAGCCGGTGGCACGGTCGCGCTCCCACTGTTGATCATCACCCTCGCCGTAAGCATGCTCATAATGGGCGGCCTGCTGCTCCCGTCGGGTGCAAGCGAGGCTGCGGGCCCCGATGACGGCCAGCTGAAGTACAAGGTGCTCATCCCGCTGGTGTCGTTCAGCCCCTTGCGCCCGAACCCAGGCGGCACGCCAACCCCAACACGGCGGTTTACCCGCACGCCGACCGTACAGGCGGGCCAGACGGCGACTCCGACGGGCACGGCCACGGCCACCAGCACGGACACGCCGGCTAACACGCCGACCGCAACTGCGACGGCAACGGCAACGCCATCGCCAACCCCGACCAGCCCGCCGCTTAACACATCGCACGCCGGCCGCTTCACAACCTATGAGGGCAGCAAGACGTGCATGGCCTGCCACCTGCAGCAGACGAAGGACGCTCACGGCAGCCAACACTATCAATGGAACGGGCCTGCGCCCTACGCCACCGGCCTGACGACCGGCGGCAAGCTGGGTGCGATCAACGACTTCTGCGGCTACCCCGACATCAATTGGCTCAGCGTGCTCACGAACATCGACGGCCAACCGACCGACGGCGGGTGCGCCACCTGCCATGGGGGGATGGGCGCCCGGCCGAGCAAAGACCAGACCCAGGCGCAGCTCGAAAACGTCGATTGCCTGATGTGCCACTCCGAGACGTACAAGCGCAAGGTGATCAACGACGGCGGCGTATTCAAGCTGGTGCCTGCGCCCGAGCGGATGACCGTGCCGCTGCTGCAGGCGATTACCGACATCAAAAAGCCGACGAAGGCCAACTGTCTGACCTGCCACGTTAGCTCGGGCGGCGGCGCCAACAACAAGCGCGGCGACCTCGAACCGAGCCACGTCGACCCACCGCGCACGTTCGACGTGCACATGGCGTCGAAGGCGAACGGCGGGCAGGGCTTCACCTGCCAGAGCTGCCACATCACGCAGAACCATCACATTGCGGGCCGCGGCTCCGACATCCGCGCCACAGACCTGGACGTGCCGGTGAAGTGCACGAACTGCCACAATCAGAAGCCACACGGCAACACGAACATCGACAAGCACACGACCAAACTCGAGTGCAGCGTCTGTCACATCCCGGCGTTCGCCAAGGTGACCTCGACAGACATGTTCCGCGACTTCAGCACCGTGGAGGTCAACGAGCCCCGGCGGCTGTACGAGCCGAAAATCACCCGGGGGGCCAACGTGGTGCCGCAGTACGCCTGGTTCAACGGCACGTCGACGTTCTACGAGTTCGGCCAGCCGATCACGTATGGCCCGAACGGCCGGGTAGTTATGTCGACCCCGAACGGCGGAGTGAACGATGCGAAGGCCAAGCTGTTTGCCTTCAAGTACCACCAGGCGAGCCAGGCGCACGATCCTGTCAGCAACCGCATCCTGCCGATGAAGATGGGCATCCTCTTCCAGGACGGCAACGTCGACCTGGCGATCAAGAAGGGCGTCGAGGCGCTGGGCTGGACCTTGCCGCAGGGGTATGACTTTGTGCCGACCGAGCGGCTGCTCTCGATCAACCACGAGGTGGCGCCGCACGAGCAGGCCCTCACCTGTGACACATGCCACGCCACCAATGCGACCCGGATGAACTGGGCCAAGCTGGGCTACACCCCGAAGACGACGCGCAACGGCAAGCCGCTGTGCCAGAGCTGTCATGGTGCGGAAAACGAGGACTGGAGCAACTACTTCTACGGGGTGCACCAGCAGCACGTGAGCGAGGAACGCATCGCCTGCTCCGAGTGCCACAACTTTAGCCGGTAGCAGCGCCTCGGGCCACAAAGGGCTGCGGGACACATTCTCCCGCAGCCCCGTGCATGTGCCATACATATCATAAAAATAGACATATGCCGGCCCGCAGTCGTTCGTCGGGCCGGTTTTTGCTTTGCGAGCGCCTGGCGGCGAAGCCAGTTGCACCGCCTGTAGTCAAAGGATGTGTATACTTTTATGATATGTATGCCATATATCAGCCCTGTCTTGAACTTTCTATAGCAGGAAAAAGTGCCAGACTCGGCTGTGAGTAGCCAGGCTCGCTGGCGCGCCAGCGTAGCTCGCGAAGCCAGTTGCACCGCCTGTATTCGAAGGATTTGTATACTTTTATGATATGTCTGCCATATATCAGCCCTGTCTTGAACTTTCTATAGCAGCATAAAGTGCCCGATTCGGCTGTCAGGAGCCAGGCTCGCTGGCACCCGGCACCCGCAAGCGGTAGGGCACCTGGCGGCCCGTCTTGGGCAAGCGCTCGACGGCGCCCTGGGCCACCAGGTCGTTGAGCAGCGGGTGCAGGTTCGAGTGGCTGATGCCCACCGCCTTCGCTAACTCGGTAAGGGTCAGCGGTTGCCCGCTTTCCCCCAGGGCTTCGAGGATGCGGCCCCGGTTCCCCTGCTGCGCCACCTCTTCGCTCGTACCCAGGCACTGCCACAGGCTCGTGGCCGGGTCCCACGACAGCACGAGGTCTTGCCATTCCACGTCGCGCCCGACGACCTTCAGGCTCACGTTGCGCTGTCCCTGCTCGCGCGACAGCCCCAGCGCTCCGTCGGCCACGGCGCTCTTGGCCGTGGAGCCGATCAGGTCGTCGATTGGGTTGGCTTCGCCCAGGCCGGTCGGTTTCTTGTGGTGGTCGATGGCCAGGACGGCCAGGTCATGCTCCAGGGCCAGGGCCTGGAGCTGGCCCAGCACCATCGTCATTTCCGACAGGTCCTGCTGGTCGACCGGGCCCAGCAGGCGGCCCAGGGTGTCGAGCACGACGAGCGCGTGGGGGTTGTCGGCGATGGCCTGCGCCAGCAGCTCCAGCCCGCCGTGGGTCAGGTAGGGCCAGGCCAGCTCGAAGCGGATGGTGGCGGTGGGCGGCATGTGCAGCCTGCGGGTGCGTTCCTGGAGCCGCCGGGCGTTGTCCTCCAGCGCGACATAGAGCACCCGGCCCTGCTCCACGGGCCGGTCGAGCACCTGGCCGCCCGTGCTGACGGCGATGGCGGTCTGCAGCCCCAGCCACGACTTGCCGATTTTGGGACGCCCGGCCAGGAAGGTGAGCCCGACGGGAATCAACCCGGCGACCAGCATGTGGGCCTCGCCAAGCTTGGCCGCCAGCAGCTCGGCGGCGTCCCACGACGTCTGGCGCTTGGGCATGTCGGACGCCGGCTTGGGCGTGACGTACTTGAGCAGCTCCGCGCCGACGTCGGCCAGCGCCTGTTTCCACATTTCGTTGGGGGGATAGAGCGCCTGCGCCTGCCGCTGGATCAGGGCGAGCGCGTGGCGGCGTTGGGCCAGCTCGCGCACCTCAGCGGCCCAGATGGGGGCGTTGCCGCTGTAGACATCGCGCGCCATCAGGAGGGTCAGCGCGGTCAGGGAAACCTCGCCGTCCTGCTTGCTCAGTTCGTGGTGCAGCACTTCGGGGTCGATGTAGGTCCCGCTGCGTGCGAGCTGCTGTCCGGCGGCCCAAATGCGGGCGTTCTGCTCGCCGTGGAAATCGTCCGGGGCCACGTCGAGCAGGAAGTTATCGCCGTCGACGAGAGCGCAGGCCAGCAGGTTTGCTTCGGCCTCGGGGTCGTAGAGCTTCGGTTTTGCCATCGCTTCGCCTCCCAGAGCGGAATTAACAAAAAAAGGGGCGTCCATCTCCGACGCAAATGCGTCAGGATGAACGCCCCGGAAATCTCTCATCGCCGGCGGGCGCAGGTGGGTGTTCGGGGAGGCAGGTCAGTGGCGGCTCGGCGGGCCTCGCCGTGCGAGTGCGCCGGTCCTTGCCGTGAGGGGGTTGCTCCCGTCACCCGGCAGGGAGAATAACACAAGTGTTCTGATCGCGCAAATCGGCGTTGGGGGGTTGAGGGGGGCGTGCATTTTGACAACGTGCGGCAGTGGATTATAATGCCAGCCGTGTCTGGCCGAGGCCGGACCGATGCGGGTATAGTTCAGCGGTAGAACGTCAGCTTCCCAAGCTGGATGTCACCGGTTCGAATCCGGTTACCCGCTCTTCACTACGATCCGGTAGTGGTTCTCGGCTACCGGCGCCACGTATCTAGTGGCACGGCGCTCAAATCAGGGAGGGAACCATGCCGCATGACACTCAGCTTCGGCAAAACGGTGAACCAGCTGTTCGTGCTTCGCCAGACCGCAACCCCTCGATCTGACCCTCGACATTTTCATCACGGCGAAAGAAGGCCGAGCGCTGCACGCCGCGCACCATCGAAACCTATCGCTTGACCCTCGGGCGGTTCCGCGACTGGCTCCGCGATCAGGAAGTGACGCAGGCCGAGGATCATGCCCGCACCACATCCGCCTGTTCCTGGCCGAACTGGACAAGACAGGGTCTGGCCGCATGCCTACATCCACATCCATGCCCGCGCCATCAAGACCTGGGTGCGCTTCCTGCATCGCCGAGGAGCTGATGCCGACCGACCCATGGCGAAGGTCGCGATGCCCCGGCTGGACAAGACGATCCTCCCGGCATTCACACCGAAGACGTAGGCAACTGCTGAACGCTTGCGGCACCGAGCGGGATAAGGCCCTGGTCGTACTTCCTGCTTGATCGGGCTGCCGCGCAGCGGAGCTCGTGCGCGCTGAACGTTAGGTGACGTGAACAGCAAGAGCGGCAGCGTCATGATCCGGCAGGGCAAGGGGCGAAAGGACCGCGTCGCTTTCCTGGGGTCAAAAGCGCGCAAGGTACTGATGAAGTACATGATGACCCGTCCTGATGCTCCCGACGATGAACCGCTGTTTCCGTCGAGCAAGACCGGCGGCGCCTTGACCCCCGATGGCTTGCTTTTGCTGCTGCGCCGCCTGGGCAAGAAGGCCAACGTCCCGCACTGCCATCCTCACACTTTCAGGCGCAGCTTTGCCTTGTGGTCCTTGCGGGCGGGCATGAGCGTGTACGCATTGCAGCAGATTATGGGGCACTCCGATTTGAGCGTGTTACGCAAATACCTCGCGCTGGTCGACCAAGACCTGCATGAGGCACACCGGAAGCATGGCGCGGTGGATACGATGCTGTGACCGCCGAACTCGCAGCGATGAAAGGGGCAGATGAGCCGGCTGGTGCAAGGGTGCCAAGGGTGCGTACGGCCCTTCGGCTGACCTGGGGCAAAGTGGGAGCGGCTCCGGCAGTTCCGGAGCCGCTCGCGTTGTGGCCACGCGTCGCTCAGTTCATTTCAGCGGGATGTCCTTCAGGCTGCTTTGCGACAGCTGCGTATTCGGCTGGACGAACTGGTTTTGCAATAGCAGGTACGCTGTCACCTGCATGTACTGATCATCGGTGAGCGAGCCGGGCGCATCAAAAGGCATAGTGCGGTGGATGAAGCTGTACATCTCGCCCGCATCGCCGTATTTCTTCAGGTTCTCCTTCGTGCCCCAGAGGGCCGGCGCGGTGACACCTTGCCCCTCCGGCCCGTGACACGCAACGCACCGCTGGTACACCGTCTTGCCCGAGGCGGCAAGCACGGCCGCCGTCTGTCCGCTGGCAGTCGCTCCGGCAGCAATTGGCGTGCCGCCAGTTGCCGCGGCTGCGGCCGGTTGGACCGTCGGAACCGGCGTGGGCGTGGGCAAGGTCGCCGTCACGACGATGGGATGCGGCACATACGCGCCGTACACATATCCCTGCTGGTTCCACTTCTGCTTGGCGACGTCGTACTGCACGTTACCCTTGCTGTCGATCGCCCGGGGCGTGATCGTGCCTTGCCCTTCCTTCAGGTTTGCTTCAAACGTCCAGTGCACGCCCGCCTTCTCCGTGTTCGGCGTCTCCAGTTTTGCCAGCTGCCAGGTCTTGCCGCCGTCCAGGCTGACCTCCACCTTGGCAATCGTCCCGTTCGGCGACCAAGCCATGCCTTGGATTATCTGCCTGCCGGGCTGCAGATAGGCAGGCCACGGAAGCGCCACCGCACTCTTCATCACCTGCTCGTTCACGGGCGGCCCCTTGGCAGGCGTGCCTTGCGGGGGCGTGTAGTCCGGCCCAATGAAAACATAGCTGTTGGTGTTCTTATCCGTCCAGATAGGCTTTTCCGACACAGTGATCGACCCCACCCACTTGATGTTGTTGACGCCGACCCAGCCGGGTACAACAGTGCGCACGGGAAAGCCGTGGTCCCGCGGTAGCAACTCGCCGTTCATGAGGTAGGCCAGAATGACGTCCTCCTGCATGGCCTTGTCGACGGGGATCGGCCGCTCGACCTTAGGGCCATCCAGGCCGGTTGCCATGACCTGGATCGCGCTCTTGCGGATCTTCGCACGGCTCAGAATCGCCGACAGCGGCACGCCCGTCCATTCAGCCACGCCGTAGGCACCAAAATGCCACTGCCCGCCTTGCGCGGGGTTGTTCATCTGCGAGGTGTAGAAGGACCGGCCGTTGCCCGCGCACTCGACGTACCGCGTCACTTTGACGGAAGGCATGGCCAGGATGTCGTCGTAGGTGAGCTCGAGCGGGTTGTCGATACCGTCGCCCTTCACGATGAGCCGCCAGTTTGACACGTCGACAAACGGGGTGCTTTCGTGGCTGCGAACGAAGAAGAGCGAGTCAGGAGTCCGGTAGCCCTGGTCCACCGCTCGTTCGAGCCGGGTCTCGTAGTTTGCGCCGCCAATCGGGATGAAGAATTGCCCTGGTGTCGGTTTGAGGGTAGGTGGTCGGGACGGCGCCGCGTGCTGAGCTGCCGTCGTCCCGGCTGTCGCCGCAGCCGTTGGCGTTCCGGTTCCTGCCGCCGTCCCTGCGGCCGTCGTTCCGCTTGCGGCGGGCGCGGCAGTCTGCGCTGCGCTCGAACCTACCGCCAGGCCGGCTGCCCCGATCGCGGCGCCTCCGGCGCCCAGGGCAGTCAAGAAGTTTCGTCTGGATACGCGCTTTCTCTGTGCCATCGTCGCGGTTCTCCTTGTGCCATCACTACATTCACGAACGCGCCTATACGATCGCTGAATCGGGACAGGGCGACTGCTTCGATCGCCTCTTCATCGTTAGATCATACTACGCGTCAGTGCCCTCGTCATGCTGCGATTGTCGCATCTGCGATCCGTCGCCGCCTAAAAACCCCACCGGCGCCGAATACGCGCGTAACGCAAAGGCCAGCGTTGCATCTTAGTCTACCAGGACCCAGATCTCATTCGCGATGATTACCTGGAGGAGGGCAAGATGAGTGTCAGAGCTGACGGCACCGCATCCTGCAAAGAAGCTGGCCGCCGCAAAGCGGAACCCAAGTTGTTGATTCCGCTGATCGTTGCCTTCACAGGCATCGCCGTGGTGCTCGCCGGCCTCGTGCTTCTCGGACTCAACGGCTCCTCGTCGTCAGCCGCCGTCTCTGCGCCCCAGGTCGGCCGCCCGCTCGCTGATTTCACCTTGACCGACCTCTCGGGCAAGCAGGTGCACCTAAGCGACTACGCGGGGCGGCCGGTTCTGATCAATGCGTGGGCCACGTGGTGTCCGCCGTGCCGCGCCGAAATGCCAGATCTCCAGCAGTTGTACCAGCGGCACGAAGAAGAGGGGTTCGTCGTGCTTGCGGT
Organism: uncultured Chloroflexia bacterium; assembly: GCA_963810095.1. Lineage (GTDB taxonomy): Bacteria > Chloroflexota > Anaerolineae > CG2-30-64-16 > CG2-30-64-16 > JALOOB01. The sequence goes on from CAWEMM010000008.1 coordinate 57,165, forward strand.
CAATGCAGGCGAGGACGCCTCGATCGTAAAGAGCTTCATCCAGCAGAGCATGTTCACCTTCCCGGTGTTACAGGACCCGCAAATGGCGCTCCTCGATGGCTTCGGCGTCCGCAGCTATCCGACGTCGATCGTCGTCGGCAGGGATGGCAGAGTGAAGCTGGTGCAGGTGGGCATGCTCACGCCCGACGCGATCAAGGGCGTCGTGGAGCCGATGATAAGCCAGTAAGGGGCCCGACCCTCAGACGCTCTGCGTCTCGGTGAGTACATCGCGAAAAGCGCGCGCGGCCGGGCTGAGAGTACGACCGATAAGCCGCACCCGCGTAAAGGTGCGGCGCATATCGAGGCCTTTAATCGGCAGAATCACGAGTCTGCCGAGGCGGAGTTCATCGACGATCGTCGCGCGCGAGACGATCGCCAAACCCAGTCCGGCGGCAATTGTTTCCTTGATCGCCTCCGTGCTGCCCAGCTCTACCGTATGCTTCAACTGAATCCCTCTCTGGGCGAGCGCGGCTTCGCCGACTTCGCGCGTGCCTGAACCCACCTCGCGAATTAGGAACAGCTGGTCTTCCAGCATGCTGGCCGGCAACGGTTCTGCAGCCGCGGTGCGGACAAGGGGATGGCCTGGGGCTGCGATTAGGACCAACTCGTCAGGCCGCCACGCTTCACACTCGATGCGTTCGTCGGCGACCGGTCCCTCTACCAGCGCGACGTCCAACTGGTACTCGAGGAGCAGGCCCAGGATGGTCTGCGTGTTCTGGATCGTGAGGCGCAGGTCGATAGCCGGATGGCTGCTCAGAAAGGCCGCAATGACCGGCGGCAACAAGTAGGCCGCAATCGTCGTGCTCGATCCGACGCGGAGAGTGCCGCGGTGCAAGCCCCGCAGTGCCTGCAAATCCTCTTCGGCAGTCTGCTCGACAGATAGGATCGCGCGCCCCGCTCAGCCAGCAGCGCACCCGCCTCGGTAAGAGTCAGCTTGCCCGCGGCGCGCTCGAACAACGGCACACCCAACTGGTTCTCGAGTTCCTTCACGGCCTTACTCACGGCGGGCTGACTGATGTACAGAACCTCGGCAGCGCGCGAGAAGCTCATGTGCTGAGCCACGACGGTGAAGATCCGCAGCAGATGCAGCTTCATGCCATAACCTCTTCTCATACCCCCATGAAAAAGATGTATTTGAATTATACCTGTTGTTGGAGTAAATTGTCACGAGCACTGCAAGTGGCGTGTAGCGAGTGAAGGAGTGAGTTGACGTGCATCCGGTACTGTTGTTCCTCGTATCGATTGCGGCAGGGTTCGTCGGGGCGATGAGTGGGATGGGCGGCGGCGTGGTCCTGGTGCCCGCGCTGACGCTTCTTGGAATAGATATCAAGCATGCCATTGCGATCAGCATCGTCTCGGTGATCGCGACCTCAAGCGGCTCAGCGGCGGCCTACGTCCGCGACCACATCACCAATCTCAAGGTCGGCATGTTCCTGGAGATGTTTACCATAGTGGGGGCGCTGGTCGGCGCGGCTATCACCGTGGCGATCAACCCGAACCTGCTGTTCCTGGCCTTCGGCCTCGTCCTGCTTGCATCATGGACCGCGCTGTTCCTGCAACGCAACGTGGCGTGGACGCCCGTCGCTCACGTGGACGGCTTCTCGCGCTGGCTGGAGCTGAGCGGCTCGTACTACGATCAGGCGGCGGACGAGCAGATCAGCTACCACGCCGGCCGGGCCTACTGTCGGCGGCCCGTTGATGATGGGCGCGGGGCTCATCGCCGGACTGCTCGGCATCGGTGCCGGCGCGCTGAAGGTCTTGATCCACGACCTGGTGATGGGTCTGCCTCCGAAAGTCTCCACCACGACCAGCAATCTGATCATCGGCGTCACCGCGCTGGCCGGCACCAGCGTCTACCTGGCTGCGGGCATGATCGATCCGGGTCTTGCCGCGCCGATCATCCTGGGCATCGTCATCGGCGCATTTATCGGCACGCGGGTGCTGGTGCGGCTGCGCAATGAAGCAGTGCGCCGCTTCTTCCTGGTCGTGCTCTTCGTGCTCGGCGCGCAGATGCTGCTGCGTGGACTGGGGGTGCGGCTATGAACCGGAAGAACGAACCCGACGGAGTTAGTCGAGCAGGACGAGGTCCGGTCCAGGGCGCGCGGCAACGGCCACGAGACGATCGCACCCGATAACGGCCAACCGGCCGCATCGGAAACCGAGCCAAGCCGCGCGCCAAGGATAAGGGCCGCGAAGCAACTCAACATGGATGTCCTCGTCGGCTACGTGCTGGCGGGCGGCGTCATCACGGCGATGGTCCTCATTACCGCCGGCCTTGATCTGGCACTGGGCCGCGACAGGCTCGCTGGGCCTGGAATATACGATGGGCGGGATGAACTTCTTCCGGTTCGTCGTGTCTGACGTGGCGACCGTCATCCGCACGGGCTTCGGCCCGCGGCGCATGATCAACCTCGGCATTGCCGTCCTGATGCTCACGCCCTTCATCCGGGTGGCATCGTCTATGGTCTACTTCGGCGTGATCGAGCACAACTGGAAGTACACGATCTTCACAGGCTTCGTACTCGCCGTTCTGACGTACAGCCTGTTCCTGAGGTAATTGACGAATGAATCCGGTCTTGCTGCAACTCGGTCCCTTCCAGGTCCACTGGTACGGGATCCTTATCGTATTCGGCGCCGTCCTGGCCGCCTGGCTCGCCACGCACGAGGCGCGTCGCCGCGGGGAGAACCCGGAGCACGTCTGGAACCTGCTCACCTGGGTGCTGATCCTGGGCATCATCGGCGCCCGGCTGTACCACGTCTTCTCCACCCCCACGGGTGACTTCGCCAACTGGGCCTACTACCGGCAGCATCCAATCGAAATCATCGCGTTCTGGAACGGCGGGTTCCGGGGTCTGGGGATCTATGGCGCAGTGATCGGCGGACTGATAGCCGTGGCGATTTATGCGCAGCGCCACCAGCTCAAGCTCTTGCGCTGGCTGGACATCCTGGCGCCGGGACTGATCCTCGCGCAGGCAGTCGGCCGGATGGGCAACCGCATCAACCAGGAGTTGTACGGTCCGCCCACTACCTTGCCCTGGGCGTTCCATATCAACCCGACCTACCCCTGCCAGGAACCGGCCGGGTCACCCCAAGCTTGCGGGACGCCCGCAGGCTTGACGGACACCGCCCGCCAGTGGTATGCGACGCACGGCTTCCATCCCACCTTCTTCTATGAGGCGGCCTGGAACATCGTGGGTTTCGGGTTGCTACTGCTCGCCGCGCGCAAAGGGCCGCGTTGGCTGCGCGATGGCGACGTTTTTTTCCTGTACCTGATCTGGTATCCGCTGGGCCGTTTCTGGGTGGAGATGTTCCGGCCCGACGCCTGGCGCATGGGTACTTTGGCCACCGCGCAATGGTTTGCGCTGGCCGGCATGGCGCTCGGCGTGCTGGGGTTGGTCCTCAACCACTGGGGCCGCAGGACGCGGCTGGAAGCAGAAGCCACGAGTTCCGGTGGCTAAGACGAGAGAGCCCTGGCTTAGCGCTCGCAGGGTCTCGTTCAAGCTGACCGAAGACAGCGTCGCCGCTTCAGCACCTATCCCGTTGCTGAAGCGGCGATGTGATCGGCCGACGAGTCTCGCCTATGCCCAATCGGCGCGCCCTCAGCCAGCCGCCAAGCGATAGAAATCCATCTGATCCAGTTCGATGTGTTCGACCTGAGAGAAGCCCGCCCGTGTCGCTAGCTCAATAACCTTCGCAGGCGCGACGCGGTGCGCCAACGGCGGCCCGTAGGGCTGCTCGCGGTACGGCCACTCGAGGATAGCCACCCGCTGCCGAGCCACCCGCCGGGCTTCCCGCAAGGCAGCCAGCGGATCGTCGGTCTCGTGCAGCACGTGGCCGAGAAACACCAGGTCGAATGCGCCGTCGTCAAAGGGAAGTTGCTCTGCAGGCGCTTCTTCGAACCGGGCGCCCGGGGCATATTCGCGGGCGTGAAGCAGCAGTTCCGCATTGGTATCGATACCGGTCACGACGAGCCCGTTGTTAGCGAACGCCTCGGCGAAGATACCCGTGCCTGTCCCCGCGTCCAATACGCTCTCCACAGCCAGGCCTTCCAGGCTGAGCGCCACCACTCGCGGCACCTCGAGCCGTGCAACTCGCTCAGGAGCCCGCAAGCGATCGGCTGCTCCACTAAAACGGCGCTCGTGAAGAGCGCCCTCGGTCAATTCATCTGTCTTCATAACTCTTCCAGACCTACCCTTCCTGTCGATCACTAAGATGCAGCCAGTCGTGCGGCGTTACGTTCTTCCGCGCTCCAGCCTGCAACCTGGGCTCTGTAACCGCTGATGGGCTGTCAGGCTCTAATACTCCGCGGACAAAGCGTGCGCTATCATGTACAAACAGATCGACCAGGTTGGAGGGATGATGAATCGTCTGTCAGTCGGCGACCTTGCACCGGACTTTGGGCTGCCAGATCACGAGGGTAATGTAGTCAGGCTATCCGAGGTCCTTCGTTCGGGCAGAGTCCTGCTGGTGTTCAATCTCGGTTTCATCTGACCGCATTGCACCAATCATATGGCGCAGTTGCGTCACGACTACCTACAATTCAAGGCTGCAGATACCGAAGTCCTGGTGATCGTGCCCAACGGGCAGAGGATGATCGCAAAGCACGTCCAGGAGCATAAGCCGCCTTATCGGATCTTGAGCGACAAGGGTGCTGAAGTCGCCCGGCAGTATGGCGCACAGCCGAAGAACCTCCCGTTCCTGAGCGCTTTCAGGCCGACGGTGTTTCTTGTAGACAAGGCGGGTAAGATCCTTTACACCAACTACACAGGTTCCTACATCGCGGAACCCGATAACAGGGAGCCGCTTGCCGTGTTAATACAAGCTGGGATCTAGCCGACGATTAGATCGGCCTGGAGCGACCCGTTCATCAAGACACTGTGGACTTGCCTGATGTCGGTCTTGCTTGCGCGGTCAAGGTCGAGGGCCTCCCGGATTTTGGCCTGGTCCTGGTGCCTGGGGTGTCGACTCCGGTCCTGGTCCCTGGGGTGTCGACTCCGGCCCTGGCCCTTGGGGGGTTGCCTCTTGTCCTGGCTTCTGCGGCGTTGCACCCTGAACGGGTCCTCGGGCCGTGGGATTAGGACCGGGTCCCTGGGGCGTACTCGCCCCTGCTCCCTGAACGGTCGCGCTCGCGCGTGAACCTTGCGGCGTGGAGGTCGCATTTGGTCCCTGGGTCGTAGCCTTCCGACCCGGGCCCTTCGGTGTCGCACCAGAGATGCCCCCACCGGGAACGGGGGTGTTGCTCGGTGACGGCGTGTGACTGGTAACCGGTGCACGGGTCGGCCCCACTTGACTCCGCGCGGTTGATCCTGGCGTTGGCGTCGCGTGGACACCTCGCGTGGCGGTTACCGTCGGACCTGCCGTCGCCGGCTTACCGGGCGGCTCAGGCTGCCACATCCGGCCCGCTGTCAGCCGCACCCGCAGCGCAGCCGCCTGCAGCAACGCCCGGCGCGCAGTCTGTCCCCGCCGCCTCGCCCAGTCGTTCAAGATGCTGGGCCTGCTCCTGCAGCCGTGCCGCGAGCTCCTCCCGCTGAGGGCCGGACAGACCCGCGGCCTGCGCCGCGACGTCGTCGACGCCCTTCAACAGGGCGGCGACCGCTCGCTCATCCACTGCCTGCCGCTGGACCGTGCGGTCCAGGTCGCTAAGGCGCCGCTCCACGATCCCCATTTCAGCCCGCGCCCGGCCCTGCAGGCTCGCGGACGAGCAATGCCGGGATCTGTTCGGCTGCCACCCTATGCCGTAAGCGAGGTCGCCCGGCTGGCTCGCGGCCACCGCGGCTGTGCTCACCACAAGACACAAAGAGCGCGACGGCGAACCCGGTCGCAAGACGCGGCATGCCGACCACAACAGCCGGCCAGCGCCACCAAGGAGCAGCACCCGGCTGGCTGCGCCGCTCGTCGCGCATGATCTCAGCGTTGAGAATTTGCGCCCGCATGCGCTGCCGGCTCGCATTGCTGATCGCATAACTGCGTAACGCGCTCACCTCCGTGGCTGCGGCCAGCAAAGGCGCCAACTCAGAGTCGCGTGCTCCGGATAGTCGGCCAGGCACGTCGCAGCCGCCTCGCCCACAGCAATGCGGTCGAGACAATGGCCCAGGACCTGGCCAAATTCTTCCTCGTTCATTCCCTACCCTGCTTTGTGCCTAACAAGCGGGATAACGTACGCAGCGCCCGATGCTGCAGCCCCTCGATCGCACCTTCTGTCTTGCCCAAGAAGGCGGCCGTCTGCGCATTGCTCAAGCCTTCGCCGAACTTGCTGATCACCACCAGCCGCTGCTCTTCGGTGAGCTCCTCCAGGGCCGCCGCTAGCCGGCTCAACGCCTCCTGGCGCTCGACCTCCTCGCACGGATCGGGGCTCTGTAGGCTCACCGGTGCATTGTCGTCAAGGTCCACTTGCGGACGCCTTCGCCGGGACCGATGATGGTCCGCGACAAGGTTCGCGGCAATCCGGTACAGCCAGGCGCTGACCGACGAAGCCGGCCGGCTTGCGTCCAGTTTGAAGCTGTGCACGTGCGTGACAACGCGCAGGAAGACCTCGCCTGTGAGATCTTCCGCCGTGCCGGGATCGCCGGTCCGCGCCAGAATGTAATGGTAGATCCTGTCGGCATAAAGGTCATACAGGCGCGCGACCGCCCCGGCTTCACCCTCCTGGCAAGACGGGATGATGGACAGCACCTGCGCATCGTCAATGGCTGCGTACATGATCAATGCTCATATCAACGAGTTCCGGGGACAGGGCATACGGCCCCTCGTCTGCCACTTTCGCGCTGAGTTGTGAAGTATTCTTGAAGAGCGGGTGTAGAAGAGACGCGTAACGCATATCATGCGAAGGGCCGTATGCTGGCGCGATGCGCGGCGTTTATCCGGTTAAGAACGTGATGCTACCGAGGCAATGCCGACCGGCCGGAGGCAGCCAAGGGGCAGCGCCGCTCTTACCACCCAGTCTAAGGAGAAACGACCATGAAACGCATTCTCATGCTCGGCCTGGTCCTGGCCCTGCTCGCAACCATGATCATCAGCACGGCAGCCTTGGCCTGTGGCGCCGGCGGTGGCACCCAGGCGCGCAACGGAACGACAGCTCAGTACGGAGCCGGCAACGGCGCGGGCGATGGCACGGGCCCGATCCAGAAGTGCCTCGACCTGAACCAGGACGGTTTGTGCGGGAAGCCCTAAGCGCTACCATCCTGGCGACAGGATGGCAGGGTCTTCCCGGGTGAGGTTAACCCTGCGAACACGAAGAGACCTTCTGGCGGAGGGTCGCAACAAGCGAACTGCCAGAAGGTCTCTTCGTGTTCATCGAGGGCAGCAGCGGTGATGAGGGCCGCTGCTGCCCTCAAGCGTAGCTACTGCTGACGAGCCGCCAGCCACGTGCGCAGGTTCGTCACCGAGAACTTCTCGCTCTCCAGGTTCTTGAGCTGAGCCGTCTCGGACGTATCGGCCGGCAGCTCGAATTCCGCGATGATGTCGGTGAGCGACACATTGTAGGCCTTCGTGATGTCCGCCAGGGTCATCCACCCCTTGATCTCGTCGACGCTCGCACCTGTGGGCGCAGCGCGTTCCCCTGTGGACGTCACTTTCGCCGATACCGACCAGACACCCGCAGCTTTCGCCCCGCCGAGCACGCCGAAGAACACCGCCAGAATGATGATGCCGAACACAAATGGGTTGATCTTCATAGTAAGCCTCCAACTTCCAGTTATTTGCCGAAGATCGGCACGCCCAGCTTCAGTTCCAGCGCGCCCTCGCGCGGGCACTCGTCGATGCACTCCAGGCAGCCGATGCAGTCGACGCTCTTGATCGTCGTCACCTCATGGACCGGCAAGCCCATCGGGCAGGCCTTGGTGCAGATGGCGCAGCTCTTGCAGGCATCGGACTCGCGCTTCAGATAGAACGGGCTGAGCTTGCTCACCAGCCCGGTTGCCGCGCCCAGCGGGCAGGCGTACCGGCAGAACGGCCGCTCGACAAAGAGCGAGGCGATCAGGACGACGATCAACACGAGCGTGCCGAGACCGAGGCTCAACTCCAGCAGCCCCCACAGCGCCGCCCATGGGTCGGCGTCACGGAAGACCATGAAGCCGTAGAGGGCGGTGCCAATTAGCGTCCATGCCAGGACGCCGTACTTCAGGAAGCGCAAGTAGCGATCGAGCACCGCGAGCTTCTTGCCACGGGTTTTCAATGTCTTGACGGCTTTGCGAACCGGGTAGACCTTCTTCTGGACGAACGCAGAAAAGCTACTGATCATGTCCTGGATGAAGCCGAACGGGCACAACCAGCCGCAGAAGCCATTGCGGGTAACGAGCGCGACGGCCAGGGTGGCGACCAGCACGACCATATTCGAGAGATGGACGTGGGGGACAGTCTTCCCGCCAGATGCGATGAACGTATACAGGCTTTCCAAGCCGCCGAACGGGCAGTAGGCCTCCCAAGAGGCGGTCGTGATGGCGCCGTTCTCGCCGACGATGGCATGGCGGATCGCCATGACGAAGATGAACAGGAACACGCCCAGCTGGATGAGCCGGCGGAACGTGTGGTGGGTCAGCAGTGCAGCCAGCCCCTTGCGGCGGGGCTTGACTTTACCAAAAGGAGTAGGACGTGCGATGGTGGTCATGTTCTCTCCACACTTAACGGGTTGGATCGGCAATTAATGGATTCTTACTGCAAATGCTCGCTTGCAGATTGCGCTAATTGACATCCTAGCGAAAAGCAGCGAAGAAGCGGTGCGGGAGATATGAAGATGTCATGAAAAGTGCCGGGCGTTACGAGCGCGCACCCGGTCTTGTAACTTCCTGAACGTACCTGCATCTCACCGCGTGGAACTTCCATCAATCTATCGAGGAGCTCACCATGAACGAAATGGTCATCGACTTCCCCGGCGGCGCGCGTGTCGACGCTCACTTCAACGGCTTCACAGTCATGACCGACCAGCCATCATACGCGCGGCGGCCAGAACTCCGCGCCCGCGCCCTTCTCGCTGTTCCTGGCGTCACTCGGCACGTGCGCCGGCATTTACGTGCTCGGTTTCTGCCGACAGCGCGGCCTGCCGACGGAGGGCATCCGCTTGGTACAACGCATGGAGAGCGACCCCGCCACGCGGATGATCTCGAAGATCGAGCTGGAAATCCAGTTGCCGCCGAGTTTCCCGGAGAAGTACAAGGACGCCGTTATCCGCTCCGCCGAGCAGTGCGCCGTGAAGAAGCACATCGAAAACCCGCCACAGATGGTCGTGACGACGAAGGTCACAGCGTAACTGCTGCGCGGAACTCGACGGATTTAGTCGCTGGGAGTCAGTGTAACGAACCGCTGCTGCCAGCATCATAGTGAGCAAGGACGGCGCAAGAGTGCGCAGAGCGCAGTGGGTTCGCCGCCCCGTCAGGGAGGTAGTATCAGATGAAGGCAAATGAGAGTCACCTGGACCGGATCATCCGCGGCATTTTGGGTGTGGCATTGTTGCTCGTGGCGTTCCTCGCCGTACCGGCGGGTGCGCTGCAGATCGTCCTCGCCATCATCGGCGTCGTTTTGCTCCTCACGGGGATAGTCGGCTTCTGCCCGCTCTACCGCATCCTGGGCCTATCGACGAAGAGCTGACGGCAGACCAACCAGAAGACAAAAAACAGCCAGGCGTCTGCCTGGCTGTTGCTTTTCCTCAGCTTCCCGTACCTGCGCGTGGCCTTGCTAAACCCGAGCGCTGGCGATTCAGCTACAGGCCGTGGTGGAACAGGTCGGTCGGCTTGGTCAGGGGCAAACCGTGCAGCTGCTGAGAGAGCTCAGTGTCCCGAGGCCCCGGTCAAGTAATCCCAAGATCAATACGACAGCCTTCGTAAACGTGGCTGTCGCTTTGCACGCTTTCTTCCGGCCTCGGCGCGCTCCTAGATGAGCACTACCGAGCCGGTCAGGTCTGCTTCCACGGCAGGGGTGCGGGCGAAGAGGTGTGCCATAGCGTCGGCAGCCCGGACGCCCGTCTCCTCTCGATGGGTGCCGTATCTCGGGCCGACGCCCTGCTCCGTGACGTAGGCGACGTGGTAGCGCCTGCTGGCTGAAACGGGCTCGTCGCCCACATACAGCTCCTGCACACGCTGGCCCTGCGGATTTTCCGCCTTCGCATACAGCTTGACGCCCGCCATGCGCTTCAGGTACCCGCCCATCTGCCCGTACGGGTCCCGCGACAGCGTGCGCTCGAGGTTCTCCTCCAGCATCTCGCGTATCTCTTCGCCCGTTAGCTCGACGGTCATGACCGGTGGGTTCATCGGAATGATGTTGTAGAGGTCGTTGACAGTCACCGGGCCGGGTGGGATCGGCGCGCCATACCGCCAGCCGTTCGAGAAGGCAACCTCAGCGCCGGTCGCCCGGAGCAGGCTCTGCAGGAGCACGTTGTCCATCGTGGACTCCAGCATGGTATTGCGGTTCAAGGCTGTCGCCGTCCGGCCGACCACACGGTCGAGCTCGCCGCGGAACGAACGCATCAGATCGTCCACCTGGGCTTGCATCTCCGGGTCCGGCGCGATCTCCTCGCCCACAGTAATCAGCCGGTGGTCCCAGCCCGTCACTCGGCCGTCCTCCACTCGCAGGTCAAGGCGGCCAAGAAACGAGCCGTGGCTGCCGGACTGGATGATCACCGTGCGGCCCACGATGGCCGGGCGATAGAGGCGGTTGTGCGTGTGGCTGCTGAGGACGACGTCCGGCGCCGCACCTTCTGCGCCCAGTTCCTCCGCCATCTGCATGTCTTGCGGGAAGCCGAGGTGCGAGAGGGCGACGACAAGGTCGACGTGCTCCTCGCGGCGCAATCGCCTGACCCCCTCGGCCAGCTCGTCCTTGCCGAGTGTGAAGCGCACGCCTTCGCTGAAGTGCGGGGGCATCGTCTTGTCGACGATGTTGGAGGCCAGGCCGACTGCGCCGACGCGGAGCCCTCCCGCCTCGAACACCCTCCGACCTTCGAACACCGCCGCGCCCGTCTCCTTCTCGTAGACGTTGCTTGCGAGCAAGGGATAGCTGAGCTGACCGGCGACCTTCTGCAGATGCTGTGGCCCGTACGCGAACTCCCAGTGGGCGGTCATCGCGTCGAACGCGAGTGCGTTGAGCAGCGGCACGAGTCCCTCGCCCTTGGTTTTCACGGCTGGGTACGTGCCGTGGATCGTATCACCGCCGTCGAAGGCGAGGACCGCGCCGGGCCGCTCGTTACGAATCTGCTTCAAAAGGGCCGCGATCCGGGCATAGCCCCCCGCCTTGCGATACACGGCCCCGGACGCGGTCCAGAACAGCTCATTGTGCAGCTCGACGTAGCCGTGGCTGTCGTTGAGCTGCACCAATGTCAGGTTGCGCTCCACTAGCGCACCTTTGCCCGGGCGCCGTGGCCGTTCAAGGATATCTCCAACCCGGCCTGCTGCCAGGCCACCGTGCCGCCAAGGACGTTGTAGACCTTCTTGAAGCCCTTCTGCCCCAACAACGCGGCGGCCGACTGGCTGCGGTTGCCGTGTGCGCAGATGACCGCGACCGGCTGTGTCTCGTCGATCTCGGCTACGCGGTGCGGCAGTTGGCCAAGGGGAACGTTCACTGCGCCGGGAACGTGGCCCTGGCTGAACTCCCAGGGTTCCCGGACGTCAAGAACGAACGGCGCCCGCTCCTCCTTCAGCATGCCCGCGAGCCGCGCCGGCGTCACGTCCTCGACATCGCCCGAGGCTACCGGCAGGCGGTGGCTGCGCCACGCCTGCATGCCGCCCTCGAGATACCCCACGACCTTGTCATAGCCGACGCGCGCGAGGGCCATAACCACGTCGCGGTAGACCTTCTCGTCGTCCAGCAGCAGGATCAACGGCTGGCCGGGCTGCAGGACGAACCCGGCCGCGGTTGCTCACCTGGTTATCGGCCTCGACGTGCACCGAGCCGGGGACGTGCTCCGCGATGTAAGCGGCCTTCGACCGAATGTCGAGCAGGCCGGCGCCCTGGCGGAAATAGGGCACCGCATCCTCGAGCGACAGGGCCACCGGCCGGACTTCGCCGAGCGGCGCCGGGCCACGCCGGTTCATGGCCTTAATACGCTGGTGGTTGCCCGGCTGCTCCGGTAGGTTCGTGGTCATGTACTCGACGAACGCTTCCTTGTCAGTGACCTGCAATGAAGGGTTGTGCTTGCGTTCGAAGCCGAGCGTCGTGCTCCGCACGCTGCCGATCGCGCGGCCGCACAGCGAGCCCGCTCCATGACCAGGGTAAATCAGTAGGGCGTCCTCCAGCTTCATGACCTTGTCGAACAGGCTCTCGTGAAGCTGGCCGGCGAGGTCACGCGCTGCGTCGGCGCCGACCAAGTCCGGGCGGCCCACGTCGCCCACGAAAAGCAGGTCGCCAGTCAGGGCCATCCAGGGCTCAGCCGAGCGGGTACTGTCGGCAATAAGAAGGGTTATGCTCTCGGGCGTGTGGCCCGGCGTTGCTGCCACCTGTATGCGGACCGCACCCAGCTCCAGCACATCACCGTCGTGCAATGGCTGGTGCGCGAACTTCGCCTCGGCAGCTTCGTGGATGAAAATCGTCGCGCCCGTCCGGGCTGCCAGGTCCGTGTTGCCCGAAACATGATCGGCATGCAGGTGGGTCTCGATGATGTGCGTTATCTGCATACCCCGGCGCTGCGCGGCGTCAATGTAACGCTCGACGTCACGGTCCGGATCGATCACGGCCGCGATGCCCTTGGCTTCGCAACCAACCAGATACGAAGCGCACCCCAACCCTTCCACAAAGAACTGTTCTACGTACATGTTACTTCCTCACACAATCAACTTAGGCAAGTTGTCCTTCAACAGAAAGACGCCCAGCACGATGACGAACAATGCGAATGCCTGCTTGAGACGGGCCGCTGGCAGACGGTGCGCCAATCTCGAGCCGACAAAGGTGCCGCCCAACCCGGCGGCGACAAACACCATAGTGAGGCCCAGGTCGAAAGGTCCCCGGGGGACACGCCCTGGTCCAAATGGCCCAGCAACCCGGCCGCGCTGTTCGCCGCAATGATGATAAGCGACGTGCCGACGGCCTGGTACATGGGCAGGCCGACGAGCATCACCAGCGCGGGCACGATCAGGAACCCGCCCCCGACCCCGAGGATCCCCGTAAGCAGTCCAACGCCGGCGCCGGCCAGCAGCGTCACCCACCACGGCCGCGCCTGGCCCGCTTCGCCTTCGCGCCCCCGGCGCAACAGCATCAGGACGGCGACCACCAGCATCAGGACGGCGAACGCGACGAGCAGTGCCGCGGACGAGAAATGCTTTGACAGACCCGCCGCCATGTACGCGGTGATCATACCCGCGCCGCCGAAGATCGCTGCCACCTTCCAGTTCAGCGTCCCTTGCCCGCCGTGGAAGGCCGCACCGATGAGGCTGTTGCCGCCGACAATAGCGAGCGAAGTGGTCACCGCCGCTTGCGGCGATTGGCCCACGAGGTAGACCAGCGCGGGCACGGTGAGGATGGACCCACCGCCCCCGAGAAGACCGAGCGATAGCCCGATAGCAAAACCCAACACCAGATCCAGCGGAACTCCTGTCAACACGTCACACTTCCTTCAACACTCCATACCCTGTCCGACCGGACTATCTGATGCAAAAGGGGCCGAGAAGGATACACCCGGGGAGTATGCCCACCCAGCAGCGCCTGGGCAAACGAAAAATCGGGGCAGCGCGTACGGCGCGGCCCCGATCTCCAATTCGTCCGCCGGCGAGAGCGCTAGTCCACCCCGCCAGCCCCTTCGATTAGCGGTTCCAGCGCCCCCCGCGGGTCCCGGCCATCGGGCTCTGCCCGGCGAAGGCCGGCCGCCCCACGTTCGTGCGCTCGGCCTGGAGCTTCACGTGCTCGGCCATGTTGCTCAGCATGTAATCCGCTTGCGCCTGCGTGATCTTACCCGCCGACAGCAGTTCGTTCACGCTCGCTTTGCGGACCTCGAGCAACTTAGCGATCAGCGTATCCTCATTGATGCCCTTGCTCGCCGCGATCTGGACCAGGGACTTGCCCGCCAGGCGCTCCGCCTGCAGTTGCTCGACGGTGAGGCCGAGGATGCTGGCAGCATCGTCATTGTCACCGGCCCATTCCGGTGCACCTCGGCGGGCGCCCATGCCCATGCCCTGCGCCTGCCCGTTCACGAGGCCCGTGCCCGGGGTATGGGCGCCGTTCCCGGGAAGCGTTGCCGGCACCGTAGCCGTAACCGCTACCCGCTTGCGTGCCCGGGACCGGGGTCGCCGGGGCAACCGGGGCCGCGAAGGCCGAGGTGGCGAAGGCCGCGGTCAGGGCCGCGACCAGGACTGCGATCATCAGGAACTTCTTCATCGTGTAATCCCTCCGTTGTGTCTTCTTGTTGAGATGTAGCTCAGCAGTGTTTCCTGCTTGCTGATCATAGGATAGCGGAGGGTTGTGAAGGGCCGGTGAACGGCGTGTGCGCGTGTGGCGAAACGCGCGTGAAGTTGGGGTGAATTGTGCGCCAAGTCAAGCGGGCAGCGCCTACGCGCTAGCGTGCAGCCGGGGACCGGCCGACCCCCTAGCCGGTCCCCGCGACTGCCTGGCGCCTGGCCCTCGGCCGAAGGTCGGCCAGGGTCAGCTCATTCCGAGGAAGTCACACTCGTCCGTACTTCAGATCGTGCTGCGGGTGCGCCGCCTGGCCTGCCCGGCATCCCGCCTGCCCTGCAGAAACAGCAGGCCGACGATGGCCAGCCAGGTAGCGATGCGTATCGTCATTGCCTGCAGGCTTTGTGCCGCGACGGCATATACTGGGACTCATACAGGTGTGTATGCGAGCACGGATGCATCACACGAGGGTAAGTGTAGCGCCAACGGTGACGTGTCACTCGGCGTTCGCCCCAGAGACCGGGCCGCCGGTGACACCCATCCCCGATCACGGCTACACTGCGCAATGCGCAAGTCGTCTCATCTCGGACCCCTAGTATCGCAGTTGCCGGTCTCCGACCTCCAGCCCGCGCGCCGCCTCCATCCGGCAGGACCAGGATCGTGCCGGGACCTACCGCGTACCGCTCTCCGTCGACCGTCATCCACCCCGTTCCGTCAACGAAGTAGTAAACGCTCAACCCCTCGGGGTGCACCGGGATGCGCTGCCCCGGCTCCAGGCCCGCAACCAGCGACTTCATCTGGTCGGAGTCCAAGAGGACTTGTTGCCAGGGCCGGCGGGTGAAAACGCGGCTCGTTCCCGCACATCCTGTATGTAGATCGTCTCCATCGTGGTTCACACTCCTGACTTATCAATGGGCGGGCCGCCGGCGCCGCCGTTCGTTCCGGGCTGCTTCGAGGCAGTTGCCCGTGCTAGAATGTCCAGAAATTCGTCCAGAGGGACGCGATGGATGCGGGCCGCCCACTCCACGCTGACGGCCTTCGCAGCCAGCGCTCGCACCGAGTAGCGGCCCACCTGCTGCACCCCGAAGACCTCCATCACCTCGGCGATATCCCCATACTCCCGAAGGATGTCCGCCACGCGCGTATCCTTGTCGATCTTCATCCCTGACCTCGGTCCTTCGGCAGACGAGCGCAGTTGGTCGTACAATCCGCTGCGCCCGTCGCTTTCGCCGGCGCCAGCCAACGCCGCTCAAGCGCGTGGCTGGGTTCGCTGCGTGACCTTCACAGTGCTCAACTGCTTCCGGATCGCGGGCCCGCCGAGCGGGTAGCCCAGCGCCTTCGCGATCAGGCAGAAGTCGAAGAGGCCTCCGCTCATGGGCACGAGGGAAACGAGGCTCATCACGAAGCCCGGCGTCCCCCGCACTACGAACTGCCCCAGGCCCAGAATCAGCAGGCCAGGCACGATCCGACCGATGCGCCCCGACGGTCCTGTCATCAGCTTCACGAACTTCTCCGATCTTTCCGTGTGCATCTCTTTCATCTCCAATCTCACCTGATACGACCAGCCTACATCGCTCGAGGCTCGAGTGCCTCGACTTTTGTCGGAATTACGGTTCAACTGCAACATCTGCTCGAACCGGCTCAGCCTCGAGCGCAACCCGTTCCGTGGCCGCCTGCACCGAGCGCCCATGTGCGGCCCTGTCTCCGCCGGGAGCGCGAAGCCGCACCAGCTGCACGAGCAGCGTTGTGGCCACGATCAGAACCAGCGTGCCGCCCGCGACGAGCATGGCCTGGTTGACCAGCGGGATGGCGATGAGGAGCGCAATGAGCCCTGCGTTAAGGATCAGCCAGATGCCCCACTGCATGCGGGGTTTCGGCTTGCCGGCGCGCGACGCAACCAGCGCGGGCAGCGCGCCGAAGAGCACCTGGGTCAGCACGCCGAGCGTGATGAAGTGGACCTGCAGCCAGCGCAGACCGTTGGCCGCGGGCAACACGTCGAACCGGATCAGTGACGACCCGGCCATGGCCACGATTCCCAGCGAGAAGTAGAGCAGGGCCATCAGGTAGTATCCGTACATCTCATCCTCCTACCATCTATTCTGGCGTGCGAGCCTGCGTTGCGGCGGGGCAGGCTGCGAGCTGCCTCCGCCCGTATCCGTAAACGCACCTGCCCATCGTCCACACTGCTGATGAGGCCCAGCGGCAGGTGGTAGTATTCGAGCGTCGTGTGCGGGCGAGCCATCACGACGCCCGTCGATTTGCCGGCCGTATCCAATTCGATCGCCGCGACCCAGCCAACCTCGTGGCCGTCGGTGCTGATCGCCGGCATGCCGCGACTGACCCGGCACTCGCCGCAGTCGTCGCCGCCCGGCCAGATGCTCCCGCTTTCCATCAGGATCGGCTCGTTGCCTTCGTCGTGAAGCGGTTCTCCGGTCGCGCTTTGCTTGTTGCGGTCTTCGAGTCATCTTGTTGCTCCTCTTCGGCGTGCAGCATACGCGGGGAGCTCGTCCGCGTTCTCTGACTTTTATCGGATATGGGAGGCAAAGTGAGCGAGTCGCAAAACCGACAAAAGTCTTGGAATGCAGCGGCGGGCGCTACACTGCGTTCAAAAGTCGGGGTGAGGGAGGGTAGTATGGCAACGGGACAGTTGTAGGGACTGGCAATCGAGCGAAGCTGACGCGGCTTGATTGGCTGAAACGGGGTGGAGCGGCGCTACTAGCGTCGCCGCGGTGCTACTGGTTCAGGTCGTGGCGCTGACGCTCCGGCCGGAGCTTGTCCAGTTCAAACCACTGGATTCGTACCCGTACGTGCTCTTCACGGTCATTCCGGCGTTGGGTGCGACGGCGGTCTTTGCCTGGCTGGCGAACGCGGAGGCGACCCGTCGCTAAGTCCTGCCGATCGGGCGGTCGTTTGCTGCTCAGCTTCATCCCGACTATGCGCTGCCGTTGGCGGGCAAGACGCTGTTGGGGAGCACCGTGGCGCGGGATGCATGCGGTGGCGGGCATCGTGACGGTGCCACCTCGTTATCAGCTATCGCAAGCAGGTGGGTAGGTAGATGGGACACTCGGGAAAGCCTGAGGTGGTGTGGTCGGTGCAGGCCCGGCCGGGATGCTCCTGGCCTACCTGCTCGTGACGAACGGCATCTCCGTGCGTGTGCTCGAACGGCATCCGGACTTCAAGCGGGAGTTCCGCGGGGAAGGCATCCAGCCATCGGTCATGCAGACCCTGGACGAGCTGGGCTTTCTGCCGCACTTGCTTGAGCGAGGGATCGCGGTTTCGGCACACCAGGCGCAGATCTTCCTCGACGGCCAGCCGGTGGCGACCCTGGACGGCAGCGAGGCGGAGGCGGGGGATTTCGGGCTCATCGTTTTCCAGGAGGGCTTTCTCGAGTTCCTCCACCAGCAGTGCAGCCAGTACGAACACTACCGGCTGGATATGGGTGTGACGGTGACGGGCATCGTGCGCGAGGATGGCCGGGTGGCGGCGGTCAAGAGCGCGTGACGCGGGACGGCAAAGAGGCCATTGTCGCAGGGGACTTCTTCGTCACGGCGGCCGGGCGGGGCACCGGCCTGCGCGGCCAGGCCGGGCTCGGCGCCGAGGTGCTCGAGTCGAGCTTCGATATCTATTGGATGAAGTTCGACCCGGCGGAATTGTTGGGAGGTGACGCCCTCGTCCCGGACGGTTTTCACGCGTACCTGCAAGACGAATCCATGTTCATCTTCTACCGGACCTACGACCAGCGCATTCAGGTCGCGTGGGGCAAGCGGGGCTGGAACGCGGCGGGGCTGCGCGATCTGGCAGGCCTGAAGACCCAGCTGGTCCGGGAGTCGCCGGCCCGGTTCCGCGCGATGATCGCGCAGCAGTTCTCGGAGCAGACGGAGCGGCAGCTGCTGAAAGTGGCCTGTGACCGGCTGGATGCGTGGCACGTGCCGGGGATGCTGTTCCTGGGCGACGCGGCGCACACCATGTCGCCGGTCGCGGGCCAGGGCATCAACCTGGCAATCCGTGACAGCATCGTGGCTGCGAATCACATGATTCGAGCCCGGGAAGCGGGCAGACCATGGGACAGTGCGATGTGTCAAGCGATCGAGGATGAACGGCGACCGGAGGTCGAGGCGATGCAAACGTTCCAGGTGCGGCTGGGGCATCTCATGCTGGGCGCGCCGCGCTTGCAGCGCCGCCTGTTCTTCCGCTTCGGGCTGCCATTGCTCTCAGCGCTCGGCCTTCGCCAACGGTTCGTGCGCCAGGTCCAGCGAGGCGTGGTGGACCTGCGCGTCGAATACCCTGTACCGCTACGAGTCGTCGCCGTCTAGGCGTCGACGCTAGCCTTCGCTTCCAGCCCCGTGCGGTTGGCGATGCGGATCTGGTGGCGGTCAACCTCGATCAGCCCTTCAGCGACCAGGGTGCGGAGGGCCCGGTTGAGCACGTCGGGAACGGTGCCCAGCCGGTTGGCCATCTCACCTTGAGTGGCCCACCGACGCCTGGGGACAACATCCGTCGTTCGCATTCTCAACCAGCAGCCGCGCCAGCCGGGCCGTGACGGTGCGCAGCGACAGGTCTTCCACTAACGAAAGTAGTTGCAGCGCGCGGCCGGCCAGGGTTTGGACCACCAGCGTGGCGAAAGCTGGCTGCTCGAGCAGCCCCAGCACGGCAGCTGCGGGGATGAACCAGACCTGCGCCAGTTCGAGCGCTACGACAGTGGACGCATTCGGCCTGCCGGCAAACATGGTGAAGTCGCCGAACACCTCGCCCGGGCCGACGACTCGCAGCGTCTGTTCTCGTCCGGAAGGCGACGACTTGAGGGACCGCAGCCAACCGCTCTCGACCACGTGCATGCCCGTGCACGGTTCTCCCTCGAGGAGGACGATCTGGCCGGCCTCGTAACGCCTTGGGACGGCAGTGCCGGCAAGGATCGAGCAATTGGGCCTGGTCGAGCCCGGCGAAATAGGGAACTTGCGACAGAAGGTGGACTGGCATGCCCATCGTCATGTGCATTTTCCTGACTGTGACGGGCCAATCTCGCCCGCACAAACTCAAGCGACGCCGAAGTTGCTGAGAATTATGTCATGTCTAAGAAGTCCTTCGCGCCGCTAACGCTAGTGTTCGGGAAGTGGGGGCCGATCCGCAGCTTGGAGGTCCGGCCTCCCCGACCAGGCGCTTTCAGGGGCAATCGTGCGATCCTCAACCTTGCGTCGGTGCGCACAAGTCCGCAAACGCCGGAGCGTCTGCCTGCGCCTTGTGCCGAAGTGTGCGTGAACCTGAGTCGTCGGTGATAGCCGCAACCTCCGGTAGTGGAGTCATGCCCCGGTCCAAGCCGTTGCGCTCGTTTTGGCGGACGTTAGGGCCTCCGGCCAGAACACGAAGTACGCGATCGGCCCGGCGAAGCTGACGGACGCGGCCAGGGTCCAGAGCCGCCTGTCGCCTCTGATCCTGTCTGCCGGGCGATGCCAGATATCCCAGAGTGCCATGGTCAACAGCTTGAGCTGCACGGCTGCCGCGATCTTGATCGCATTCCGTTGCCTCTCCGTCAAATCGTTCCACGTTTTTCGCTGCGTCATGGTAAGTCCCCTTTAGCAAGTCCGTCCGTAGGTTCGCCCAGGTCGTCGCGAATCAGCCCCCGCGGCCGGATGCCGACGCGCCAGGCCGCGGCGGCGAGCGCATGCGATGCGGTCGGGGCGCCGAGAATCAGCAGCAGGATCAGAACCGCGGCCTTCCCCGCGCCCAGCGGCGTCAGCAACGTCGCCGCGACGAGCAGCAGGACGACGCCAAACACGCTCACCTTGCCTGTCGCATGCAGCCGCGTGTAGACGTCGGGCAGGCGGATAAACCCGATCACGCCGACCAGGGAGAAAGCAGTTCCGACGAGGACGGCCAGGATGGCCAGCACGAGCCAGATCTCTTCCATCTAGAACATCCTCTCATCGGCCACGTATTTCGCCAGCGCGATCGCGCCGACGAAGCCCAGCGCAGCCAGGCCCAGCGCCACGTCGATGTACAACGCGTTCCGTTCGATCACGGCGATCAGAACCAGGATCGCCAGCATGAGCGTCGTGACCAGGTCAGCGCCAATCAGGCGGTCGATGAGGTTTTCTCCGCGCCAGACGCGATAGACGCTAACGGCAATCAGCGCCACGTGGATGCCCAACGAGATGCTCAGGACGAACGCCAGGACCTGCTCGAGCATGCGCGAACACGTCGCTCCTACTCCAGAATGTGGCTCAAGCAGCCGCCTGCGCAAGGAGTGCGCCGCGGCGATGGTCTCCTCCGCGTGCGACGCGTCCAGGCAGTGGACATAGAGCGTCGCCCTCGTCGTCGACGCCGACCACCAGCTCGCCCGGCGTCACTGAGAGGGCATGGCTGCTGAGCGCGACGCCGAGCTCGCTCTCGCACTCGGAGGGTATCGCGAGGATGCCGGGCCGGATCGGGAGCCGGGGATTGAGGACGATGGCCGCCACGCCGATACCGCTGCGCACGATATCCAAGGCGAGCAAACCGGCATAGCGGGCCAGCGCCCACAACGCCACCGGCAGGCGCCGCAGTCCTCACCGGGGAGCTTGCCGGTCGCAGGAGGAACGCAACGAACGCGGCAATCAGAAGCCCAACGAACACGTTGTTCCATGCCAGGTTGCCTGACAGCGCCAGGTAGATGGCCGTCACGACTCAGGATCGTCCAGACGTAGCCCACCTCTCCCCCTATCCGCCCAACACGGCCGCGATATACGATGCGGGCGAGAGCAGCGACGCGCTCACCGCCAGCGACAGGCGCAGCAGTGGCTCGGCCCACAGCCCCAGGAGCACGCACAGCCCGATCAACAGGGCCGGCGCGACGAGATGATCGCCCGCCGGCTTGGCCTTGTGCCCTTCGGGGAGCGGCTCCCACCAGATGAGCTGGAAGGCGCGGATCACATACAGCAACGTCAGGATGCCGCCCACGCCGACCAGGAAGACGGCCACGAAGTGCTCGGCCGAGATGCCGCTGCCGAAAACGAGCAGCTTGCTCACGAAGCCATTCATCGGCGGTATGCCGGCGAGCGCCAGCCCGCCGAGCAGGAACAGGCCGCCGGCAAAGGGCGCGGCCTTCCCAACGCCCGTAAGTGCGGAAAAGGCGGCCGACTTCGGCGACGCCCGGCTCGCCATCGCGCCGGCCAGCATCAGCATGCCGGCCTTCACGAGGCTGTGATTGACAGTGAAGACGATGGCAGCCGTGATCGCGAGCGGCGAGCCCCAGCCGATCGCGACCAGGATGTAGCCGACCTGCGCCAGGGTCGAGTACGCCAGCATCCGCTTGGCGTTAGTCGCGCCCAGGGCCGTCAGCCCGCCGAAGAGCACGCCGGCCACGCCGAGCACAATCAGCAAGGGCCGCAGCGGGAAAAGCCCTTCCGGGAGCAGCAGCGTGGTCATGCGCAGGAAGCCGTAGACGCCGACCTTCACGACGACGGAAGAGAGCATGGCGCTGACGGCGGTCGGCGCGGCCGTATGGAAGTCGGGCTGCCAGAAGTGGAAGGGCACGACCGCGCTCTTGATCATGAAGAAGGCGGTCATGAGCGCCACGGCCGCGGGCAGGAGCGGCGCCGCGGGCTGGGCCGCGATGCGGCGAGCAAGGTCGGCCAGGTTGAGCGTGCCGTACGACGCGTACAGGCTGCCGGCACGCGAGCAGGAGCAAGACGCCGGCGACCAGGCTCATGTAGAAATACTTGTAGGCGGCTTCCACGCCCAGCCGGTCATCGGCCAGGGCCGTCAGACCTGCGCCGGAGATGACAAGGAGCTCGGAGAAGACGAAGATATTGAACAGGTCGCCGGTGAGCATGACGCCGGTGAGACCCGCACAGAGGGTCAGGAACAGCGGGTAGAACGCCGGGTAACGGATGCACTGGTCGCCTGCGCCGAGGCTGTAGATGATGCCGGCGACGATCACGGCCTGCGACATGACGGCCATGGTCGCGCCCAGCAGATCGGCCGCGAAAGTGATGCCGTACGGCGCGGGCCAAGTCCCGAGCTGATAAACGACCGGCCGGCCCTGAGCGCCACACCTCGGCCAACAGCGACGACTGGCTGACGCGCAGGACACCAGTGCGGCGGCGAGCGCCCAGTAGCCGGCGCCGCGGCCCAGCCGGCGGGCGGCGAGCGCCAGCACCGCGCCGAAGAGCGGGATCAGGACCGGCAAGAGGACGAGCATCTCAACCCTTCATCCCCGCGACCTCGTCGGAGTCGCTCGTGCGGTAGCGGATCGTGATCACGTAAACCAGGGCCAGGATGAAGGAGAAGGCCGCCATGCTGATCACGATGGCGGTCAGGATGAGCGCCTGCGGCAGCGCGTCGCTGCGTTGCCCGGTCGCCGTCGCGTACGCGGGAATGAGCCCCTGGTAGGCGCCGGTTGCGAGCAGGAACAGGTTGACCGCGTTGGACAGCGCCATGACGCCGATGGCCGAGCGCAGCACGTTGCGGCGGAGCAGCTGGAATACGCCGATGCCAAAGAGCGCGCCGATCGCCAGCGCCTTCAATAGATCCATCTTGCCTACTGCTCCATTTCCACCGGCCGGTCCTTCGGATGGCCGATCGCTTCCAGGATGAACGAGACGCCGCCGAGCACGGCGGCGAAAATGGCGACCTCGAAGACGAACGACGTGCTCAGATGGAAGCCCGCGGGCAGGACCAGGCCGGCGGCTTTCCCGTAGTCGAACTGGGCGAAGAACTCGTCGGCGAGAAACGCAGCCAGCGTGCCGTTCACCAGCGCGATGAGCAGGCCGCCGACTATCATGCGGGCGGGGCGCAGCCACCAGAGCTGGCGCTGGGTCTCGGCATACCCGAAGACGACGTACCAGAACGAGACGGCCAGCCCGACGATGACAGCCGCGGTAAACCCGTCGCCGCCCTGGTTATGGCCGTACATCATCTGGACCGCGGCGAGGACCAGGCTGAGCGGCAGCAACGCATAGCCCAACACCCGCACAAGCGGCGAGGTCCGGCCGCCCGAAATGCCCAGGATACGCGGGACATCGCTCCGGGCGTCGTTGCGAACCTCGTCCGGGCGCAAGACATGTGCCGGCATCCAGGGCTTGTGCGCCGCATAGCGCAGCAGGGTGTACACGGCCAGCCCGGCCATGGCGAATACGGCGATCTCGATGAGCGTGTCGAAGCCGCGAAAGTCGATCACGACGGCGCCCACGATGTCGGCCGCGCCGACGGCCGGCTTGGCGTTGGCCTCGTAGTAGGGCGTCACGGCCGACGGCCGCGGGCGCGAGGCGAGCGCAACGAGCGCCAGCGACGCGACGAGCAACCCGGCGCCCGTGGCGATCGACGGCATCGCGGATCAGGCCGGGCCGGCTCTGCGCGAAGGTGAACTCAGAGGCCCGCTCGCGCTCGGCACGCGGCAGGTTGCTCAAAGTGAGCGTCAGGATCACGACGCTGAGCAGGTCGACAACCACCTGCACGAGCGCAACGTCGGGCGCAGGCTCGAGGGCGATGATCACCGCGACGGCAAGCCCGGACGCACCAAGCGCCAGGATCGCGGGAAAATCACGGCGCAGGAAGACGCTGAGCAGCGCGGCGCCGGCGGCGAGCAACAGGGTGAACAGCCGCAGAATCGCCAACTCGTCCGTCAGGTCCAGGGGCGCAAGCTGAGTGGGCAGCGGCACGCCGCCGAACAGCACCACCAGCGCCAGTACGCCGGCAATGATCACGAAGAGGTACCGGCGGAGCTGGCCGCTCTGCGTACGGGTCGCGAGCGCACCCGCCGCGTCGAGCCCGGCGATCACGCCGTCGTAGACCTGGTTGAAAGAGAAACGGCCGCTGAGCGAGCTGGCAGCGAGGCGGGCGCGCAGGGGGTCGCGGAAGATGAACAGCAGCGCGCCGATGCTGATGGCGATCGGCGCTCAGAATCAAGGGCGGGTTAATACCGGTCCAGAAGGCCAGCGAGACCTTGACCGGCGCGCCGTATGCGGCGCCCGCCGCAGCGGCCAGAAAGCCGGCCAGGAAGGCAGGCTCGGGCCCGATGCCGACGAGCAACGAGAGCAGCGCGGGGATCGCGGGCGTCGCGATCATCGGCCAGGGCGCCTCGTGGCCGCGCACGGACGGATCACGCGGGCGGCCGAAGAACGTATCCCACACGAACAGGCCGGCCTGCGCGAGCAAGAGCGCGCCGGCGGCCACTGCCGCGGCCGGAAAGAGCAAGTTGAGCGCGGCGGGGACCGCAGGATGGATCACCGTGGCGAGCAGGGTCTCCTTGGCCAGGAAGCCGAAGAGGGGCGGCAGGCCGGCCATCGAGAGCCCGGCGATGATGCGCAACCTCGGCCGTTACGGGCATCCACCGGCGCAACCCGCCCAGCCGCCGGAGATCGCGGGTGTGGGCCTCGTGATCGACGCTCCCGGTGACGAGAAAGAGCGCGCTCTTGTAGAGCGCGTGGGCGAGGACTGCGATGACCAGGGCCTTGAACGCGATGTCCGTATCCTGGCCGATCAGCATCACCATGGCGCCCAGTTGGCTGATCGTCGAGTATGCCAGGAGGCCCTTGAGATCGTTCTGCCGGAAGCCCTGGTACGCGCCGAGCAGCATCGTGACCAGGCCGACGAGGCTGAGCGTCCAGAACCAGGCATCGGTTTGACCGATTGCCGGGTTCATCCGGGCGAGCAGGTAAATGCCGGCCTTCACCATGGTGGCCGAGTGCAGATAGGCGCTCGCGGGCGTCGGCGCGGACATCGCTTCGGGCAGCCAGATGTGCGCCGGGAACTGCGCGCTCTTGGTGAAGGCGGCAAAGGCAAACAACCCGAAGACGGGGAGATACCACGGGCTGCTGCGCAGCAGGGCGCCACTGGATAGGACGGTCTGGAAATCGACTCCGCCGGCGATCGAACCGACCCAGACCACGCCCGCCAGGAGCGCGATCCCCCCGCCGCCCGTGATGAAGAGCGACTTCATGGCGGCTGCCCGCGCTTTCGGGTCCTTCTGCTTGTACCCGATGAGCAGGAAAGAGGTGATGCTCGTGCACTCCCAGCAGAACCAGAGGGTCACGAGGTCGCCGGCCAGCACGAGGCCGAGCATGGCCGCCATAAACAGGAACAGGTACGCGTAGAAGCGCGGCGCCGAGGGGTCGTCCGCGAGATAGTAGCCGGCATAGATGACGACAAGGGCGCCAATGCCGGTGACCAGGAGCGCAAACAGCCCGGCCAGGCCATCGAGGTAGAACGAGACGCTGAGGCCGAGCGACGGCATCCACGGGAGGGCCAGCGTCTCAGGGGGCGCGCCTTTTGCGGGAATGAGGGACAGCAGCAGTATGAAGGCGAGGGCTGGCAGCAAGGCCAGGACCCAGCCGGCCACTCGGGGCGAGACGCGGCCGAACCACGCACGCCAGGCAACTGCAACGAGTGCGCCGGCGAGGCAGAGCAGTAGCGGGACCAGCAGCGTGACGTCCATGGGAAGTGAGCGGCGCCCAACTCAACTGCGCTATTCTAGCACGGCTGGCTGGCGAACGCGGGCCGGATAGCCGCCGTGTCGTCGAAGGGCGGCACCGCGGCGCTATTCGTCCCTGGCCAGCAGGCGAATGATATCTGCCCGGGTGATGATGCCGACCAGGCGCCCGGCCTGCAACACCAGGACCCTCCCGATATCGTGCCTGGCCATCTCCCAGGCGACATGCCCGATCGAGTCGTCTGCACCAACCGTCACGGGATTTCTGCCCATGATATCGGCCGCCGTATGATGGCGAGCGGCAGCATAGATGTCTGCGAGCCGCTCAGGCTGGACCCATTCGGCAAAGAGCTTCGGCATCTTTACAGCTGAAAATGGCATCCCCTTCTGCTTCAGGAACAAGTCGTTTTCAGTCACGATCCCAAGGACACGTCCTTCCCCGTCAGTCACCGGCACGCCGCCAATCTTGCGCTCGGTCAGGAGCCTGGCGATTTCGGCGACTGTCGTTTCAGGTCGTACGGTGACTGGGTTGGCGGTCATGATCTCACTAGCTTTCATCTTGCTGACTCCGTCGATATTGTTCAAATCTGTCTGAAGGGGTCACGTGGCGTAGTTCTTCCGGTTCTCGCCGCGCACCTTCAGGACAGGGACCGCGAACATGAAGCCCGAGTTAGGGCGGTCCAGGTCACCCAGGATCGCCTCCGTTGCGTGGAAGAAAGCATCGAGGTCGACGCGGTCTGGCAGCACGGTGAACAGACTGCGATGGTGCAATTCCTCGCGCTCGAGCAGGCTGCGCAGACCCGGGAACAGCGGCAAGTCGTCGCGCAGCGCGTTCTGGGCCAGGTACTGGCCGGCGCCGCTGCTTTCGAGGATGGTAATGCCGCCTGCGCCGGCAGCGTGCCAGCCGTTGATGATATCGTTCAGGCGGTCAGGGTCGAGCAACACGAGCCATACCATTGTTGACATGCGAAGTTCACTCCTATGCACCATTTGAGGCTTGGGGCGCCGGCGCGGCGGGCTTGCGTGCGAAGACGACGCGGAGCAGGATCGGCGTCACAAGCGTGGTGACGAGCACCATGATCACGGCGATGGAAATCAGGTCCGGGGGCACGACGCCGTTGATGACGAGCAACTGCGCCACGATCAAGCCGACCTCGCCACGCGAGATCATGCCGACGCCCAGCCTTAACGACTCTGCCGCGGGAGAAGCCCCCCAGGAGGGCGCCAGCCCCGCTGCCGAGAACCTTCGAGATCACTGCCACGACCGTGAGGAGCGCTGTCAGGAGCACCAGTTCGCCGCGAAGCGCCCAGATGTCAACCTGCAGGCCAATGTTCACGAAGAAGATCGGCACGAAGAAGCCATACGCGAGCGCACTGATGCCCTCCTCGATCCGACGGTGCGACCGCGCGCGTCCGGCAAGGATGCCGGCAAGAAATGAACCGGTGATCATGGCGACGTGGCCCACCACCTCGGCCGACCAAGCGAAAAGCATCGCGACTACCGCTGCCGTAGCCAGCAGTCCCTGGCTGATCGGCAGGTGATCCACCCGATTAAGCAAACGCGGGACCAGGATCCAACCCAGCCCGCCGAAGAGGGCGACATAGAGCACCACCCGGCCCAACAGGACGGCGATATCAGCCGGGCTTGAGCCACCGCCCGTTGCGATGGCGAGAAATATCGAAAGGAGCAGTATGACGAGGACATCATCGACTACCGCCGCCCCGAGCAGCGCAACACCTTCGCGGCTGCGCAACACGCCGAGCTCGAGCAGGGTCTGCGCCGAAATGCTGACGCTCGTTGCGGTGAGGAGCATCCCAATGGCGATCGCCTGGGTCGTCTCATAGCCGAATGGAAGCGCCACGCCCGCGCCCATGACCAGGGGTACGATGACGCCAAGAAGGCCCGCAAGGATGACCACTTTCCCGGCCTTGCGCATCTGGCTCAGGTCGGCCTCGAGGCCGGCCAGGAACATGAGCAAGATGACGCCAAGCTCCGCTAGCTCGGTGATCGTCTCGGGCAGCTGCTCACTGGTGAGGAATGGCAGCGCCTGGATGTTCATGAGCGAGGGGCCCAACAGCAAGCCGGCCAGGATCTCACCGAGCACGGCCGGCTGGCGAAAGCGCGTGCTGAGGTAGCCCGCAGCCTTGGCAACGGCGATCAGGACACTCAGCTCAAACAGGAGCTGTAAGACTGGCGACAACACAACCTCCTACTCACTCGCTTGCCATATCTCGGCCAACCAATCGAAGATCACCCGGTTCAGCAGCTACAGATTGTCGACCTGGCAGTGCGCTGCTCCGCCGATTTCCTCAGTGAGGATAGCCAGCCGCTTGCGCGGGTTCGGCAGGCGCTCGTACGTCTGCCGCGTCTGCTCCAGCGTCGCCTGCGCCTCGCTTTCGCCCGCGATGCGGCGGGTCAGGGCCGGCCGGGGAGCCTGCCAGCTCACGGCGTCGCCGTCTCCGATTCGCTCGGCCGCTTGATAGCACACTCACGCGTCGCTGCCGCAGACGGCCTGCCGGCCCAGGATCCACGAGAAGTAGTAATCCATATCCTTGTGCTCGAAGCGGTATTTCTCCGCGCTGCGCCGCGCAACTGGCTGTGCGTCGGTCATAACTCACCTCGTCTGACCGGCCGGCGGGTCACGGGCCGATCCCCCGGGTATAGAGGAATGCCAGGCCTGCGCCATAGACGACGATGATCGCGAGCGCATCGGCTTCCACGAACAGCAGGCGCCGCTCGACACGTGCCAGGTTGCCGATCAGGGCCAACCCAGTGAGCACGAGGCCGAGGAGCGCGACCAGGGCGAACGCGGGCGGAATGGCGCTCAGGAAGGGGCCGGGCCGGTAGAAGAAGTCGCTAATGCCCAGCGCCAGCATGTTGAACGCGTTGCTGCCGAAGAGGTTGCCGATAGCGAGGTCGTAGGCGCCCAGACGCACGGCCGCGATCGAGGTCGCGACCTCGGGCAGCGAGGTCACCACGGCCACTAACGCCGTGCCGACGAAGCCCGTCCCCATCCCCGTCAGCTCGGCAATCTGCTTGCTGCTGCTCACCAGCCACGGTGAGACCAGCACCAGGATGAGCGTGGCGCCGCCGAAACCCAACAAGGCCACCCAGAGCCGCGGCACACCGGCCAGCTCTTCCGGCTCGAGCGGCGTCTCACCTGCCGCGGCATTGTTGGACTGTATCAGGCGCACGCCGATGACATAGGTGGCGATCAGCAACAGGCTGTCGACACCGACATGCCCGATGGTGATGTCGACGTCGGCCAGAATGAAGAATGCGGCCATCCCGATCAACAAGGTGGCCAGGCTGGCGGTGAGCGCATGCTTCAGGGCGACGCGGCGCAAGATGCGGGCCTGGCGGCCAACGACATCGAGGACGGCCAGCAGCAGCATGTTGAACATGTTGCTGCCCATCAGGTTACCCGCGGCCAGCTCGGGCACACCCTGGCTAAAGGCGTTGATCGTCGTCAGAAGCTCGGGCAGCGAGGTCGCGCCCGCGAGCAGCAACGTGCCGACGAAGAGGCGGCCCAGGCCGGTGCGGGCGGCGATCGCATCGCCGTACTGTGCGAGCTTCGTCGCGGCAAATACGAGCAGCGCAGAGCTGCCGAAGAAGATGAGCCAGGGCACTAGCGCACTCCGGGATCGGTGGCGCGAGGCGGGGCTCCCTTCATGAAAGCCAGGGGCCAGGCAGCCCAACTCCCGGCGCCCGAGACTGCGAGATCGCCCACCACCAGTTCGGTGGCCGTCAGGCACTGCTCTGCCGCCGCCTCGATCGGGGACGATGCCGAACAGGGTGAAGTTGGCCTGTTCGGTTTCAATCCCGAGGTTCTCGACGTTGCGCCGCGCGATGTACAAGCCCGAGCGCGGAACGGCGCCGGTGCGCTCCTGCGCCTTCGACCGAGGTGAGGCCCACTGCCCCCGACTTTGTCCAGCCTGCCACTACTTCATCGAGGTGATCCACGTCATCCAGGACCAGCATGATCATGAACACCTTCTACGCCTCCCAGGAACGCTCGCCTTCCATCACGAACTGCGTCAACTCCGAGACGCTCAACTTATCGATACCCAACTTGTCGAGCGTCCGTCCCCGCCGCCAGTAGTCGGTGCGGTGGATGACGCACGCCAGCCGAATGATGGCATCCATGCCGCGGACCGAAACCCCGAAGTGCTGGCCGAGCGCCGCGATGGGCACGAGGCTCATCGGCACGTCTTCGAAGATGTAGCGATGGTTGAGGGTGCTGGGCGCATTGATGCCGAAGTACCCCGGCTGGTTGTGAATCGCTTCGTTGAGGTCGGCGCCATCCGCATCATACGCCAGCTTAAGCCACTCCAGGCCGGTGCGCCCGCGCAAGCCGAGCGAGGCGGCCACGGTTACGCGCTCGCGGTCCAACGCTTCGAGCACGCGGGCAACCGACTGCGTCACGCCGTCAATGTAGAACTGAAAGTCGCCGTGTGTGGATTCGATGCGCCCGGCGTTCAGGATGGTAAGCGCCGGGTGAAAGATGGCGCCCATGTTATTGAGGCCGGTGTGTAGGACACTAACGCCGTCGATGTACTGGGGGTAGGCCGGTAGCAGCGCGTCCAGCACCCGCGGCGTGCGCGTCGCAGGTAGTGCGGCGACGGGCACGGCCTCTTTGATGCGGAAGATGCGCGCCTGGGCCGGACCGTCCGAGCGGCTGGCATAGATGAACGTTTCGGCCTCGGCGACCGTGACGTCGGCGCGGCAGCCGTGATCGCGCAGCACCTTGTCGAACTCGATGGCGCCCAGTGTGCGGCCCGGATGCAAGACAAGGATCTGGCCGTCTCGGAGGTGCGGCGCGGCAGCCTTCGCGATATCGGCGTGGGCGGAAGAAGGCACCACCACCATGACCAGGTCGGCAGCGGCGAGCGCCTCGGCCATGTCGGACGTGACACACCCGATGCGGCCGAAGCCCCGCGGCCCGTCGGCGCTCTCCAAGTCGATGCCGCCGCGTGCCTTGATGGCGGCTACCCGCTCGGGCGTCCGGTTGTAGAGCGTGACCTGGCAGCCCAACAAGGCCAGGTGCGCGGCCATCGCCTTGCCGCCGTGGCCCGCGCCGATCACGGCATAGGTTCGAGATGTCGGCATGTTTCCTCCTCCGCGCAGGGGCTTCCTCAGTCCTGCGGCGCGCCCTTGGTGCGTCCCATCCAGTCCAGGTTCGCAAACTCGCCGAAGTGCTCCTTGAAGATGCGGTAGTACTGGAGCTCTTCCTTCGTCCGCAGCTGCCAGCCGTTCGGCAGGACACGCTCGGCCTCGAAGTCGCGATCCGAAACGCGGCTGCCCGCGTAGTCCGCCAGCAAGTCGCCAACCCCCGCGCCCTCCCAGAACTTGGACTTCGTCCGGGTGAGGATCTTGTCCGGCAGCAGGCCGATTAAAGCCTGGCGCAGGATCCACTTTTCGACGCCATCGCGCAGCTTCAGCTCGGTGGGTATGCGCAGCGCATAGTCGACGAAATCAAGACCCAGAAACGGCACGTGCGCGAGCAGGCCGTGCGCCGCAGAGCAGCGGTCGACCCGCTGCAGCGCGGTGTTGTGGAGGCGCTTCGTGATGTCGAGCAACTCGGAGGTCAGCGCGGCCTGCGGCATCTCCTTCAGGTAGGCGTAGCCGGCGAACAACTCGTCGCCGCCCTCTCCCGAAAGAGTGGCCGGCGCATAATCCGCCGCGGCGCGACCGGCGAGGTAGTTGATGATGCTGGAGCGCACCAGCAGGGCATCAAATGACTCGAGGTGATAAATGACAGCCGGAAGCACGGCGAGCATTTCGTCGAAAGTGACCTCGATCTCGTGGTGTTGCGAGCCGATGAAGGATGCGACCGTGCGAGCCGCGGCCAGATCCGGCGCGCCGCATACTCCTGCCGCAAAGGTGTGCAAGCGACGCACGGTGCGGGCGGCAAGCGCCGCGATGCCGCTGGAATCGAGGCCCCCCGAGAGCCAACATGCCATGTCGTCCTCGTCCGTGACGCAGTCCTGCACCGCGGTTGTCATTCGCCGCCGCAAATCCTTCGCAACGCTCGGAAAATCGGCTGCGATGGGTGGTTCGGAATGAAGCCGGTAGAACGGTCGGATCTCGGCCCCGTCGTACAGGGTGCCGGGAGGCAAGGAACGCACCTCCCTCGAAAATGGCAGGAGCGCCTTGACTTCCGAGGCGAAGTATAGCGCCCCAGCGTCGCCGTGCGTGTAATACAGCGGCGCAACGCCGAGCGGATCGCGCAGCAGGCTCAACCGGGTCATCTCCGCGGTCGCGCGCGCCATGCGGCCTGAGCCCGCACTGTCTTGCGCGGCCTGGGCGCGCTCGAGGGTTTGCCCTGCGAACGCCTGGCTACGCGACCACGCCACGCCCAGGGTCGCGGCCTCGGTCTCGATCACCGCGCGCCCAGCGGGGCCGCGGTGCGCCTGCACAGCCAACATGGACTGGACGTCGGAACGCGAGCATGGCGGGCTACAGCCAGCGATTGCTGACATTGGTTGCTCCTTCTACTGGCCGGGCAGATCCAGCGCAGCCAGTCGCGTTGCCTCGGGCAAGACCTCCGTGCCGCTTGGCCCGACCGCCACGCAGGCGCCCCGGCGATCGATACGCGTCACGACGGACCCGCGCCCGAAGCGGTTGTTGCGCAGCTGCGGCGCGTCGAGGATGCCACTCGTCACGGCGGCGCACAGGGTGCCCGGATCAGTAAAGGGATCGTGTACGCCGGTCCCGGCGCGGCCGCCGATCGCTTGGAGTGTCAGCCGAGCTTCTGCCGCCAGCTCGGCGGCGCGTTCCTGCACGCGCATCGTTTCCAGCATGTCCGGCGCGCCGGCCAGCGCGTTCTCGATGGCCCGCCGCGCCACCTTGCATGCCGCAATCACATCCTCGGCCGTCGCCGCGTGGTGCGCCTCGGTATGGCCCACGACGTGCACGATATGCGGCTTGAGGGCCATCTGCAGATAAGTCGCTGCGGCCAGGTGGCCGCGTGCGGCCTCGGGATCCAGCGGGTGGCTCAGCAGGCCGACGCGAACCTGACGGTAGATGCGGAAGTCCTCTCCAGCGAGCGGCTCAATGAGTTGGAGACACGCCTGCATCTTCGCCAGATCCATGGCATCGGACAGGCCCGGTGGGCTGTTGAACATGAATTGCGCGATGTAGTCGTGGACGCCGGACGCGCGCGGCGTTGTAGGCGGAGAGATAGGCGGCAACGACGAAGACGACGTCCGGCGCATCGCGCATGCCCCAGTGATGCGGCTCGTTGAGCTCGACGGGGATATTCGCTCGACCCGTACCAGGCCATCAACTCCTGATGGAGACGGATCGACGACGCCAGGTCGTGTGGCCCGCGGCCGTCCATGGCGTTGAACCAGAAGAGCGGCACTGCCGCCCACGCGATGTTGATGGTATCCACGTACATCTCGGCAAGACGCACGAAGTCGTCAGTTCCCGAGTAGGTGCGCATGAGGGGGAAGTTGCCGCGGCGGCTGGCGGCATAGAGCGCGCGGTAGTTCTCCGGGCTCCGCACCGGCACCCCGCCGGCGCCGGTGCGCCGCGGGTCCTGGCGCTCCGGATGAAAGAAGTTCTCCTGCGCATCCTGGTCCGTGCCGAGCGAGATGACGTCGAGCACCTTCGCGTCGGCGATCTGCACGATCCCTGCCAACGTCGCTTCCATCGTCGGCAGGCCGAAATGGTGCCGGATCAGCGGGTACGGCGCCTTCCAGGCGATCCGCTCGACGGTCGACTGCGGGTAGGCATCCTCAGTTGCGGCTGCGGGGGAACCGCGCAGATATGCGGTTACTTCTTCAGGCGGCTGCGAGCCGTCGAAAACCCGCTCGAAGAAGCCGATCCTGGCGGCCCGTTCGGCCACGGGCGGCGTGCCGCCGAACGCGAACCGCACCCCACGCTCGCGGAGGTCGTCGGCCGCCTCGGCGAACTCGGCCAACAGCCGCTCGCCGGTGTCCGGTGTCAGACGGTACGAGATGCCGACGAGGTCCGCGCCTTCAGTCACCGCTACGTGCAGCACTCGCTCCACCGGTACTGCGGGGCCGAGAAAGACCGTGCGCCAGCCGGCCGCCTCCGCGAGGCGCAGGAAGTTCATCACACCCGCGACGTGCACGCACTCCCCTAACGCGGCGGCCACAACCGTCTTCTGTCCCACCATAAACGGCGCCCCTCTCACGGAAATTTCATCCGCATTCATCTTGACAAAGGATCATTCCTCCCTATACTACAAGTGTTACTTCCCGGTGTCAAGTCGCACCCCAGAAGGAGCGCAAGATGGCGCAAACCGAACCCCTACCCAATCTTTTGCTGATGATACGTGGACTGCTGCCCTCGCTCAACGAGCAGGAGCAGAAGGTCGGCCAGTACGTGCTGGACCACCCGTACGAGGTCATCCATCTCGCCATGGTGGAGCTTGCCGAGCGCTGCGGCGTCGGCGACACGACGATCTTCCGCTTCTGCCGCCGGGTGAAGACGGAGGGGTACCAGGATTTCAAGATCGCCCTCGCGCAGGAACTGACGCCCGCCAACCCACCCGTGTACGAGGCGGTCGCGGCGGGCGACAGCGCGGCCGCGGCCGCGCAAAAGGCGATCGCCGGCGACGTCAAGGCGCTGGAGGACACGCTCCGCGTGCTCGACCTGGCGGCGTTGGACCGGGCCGGCGACGCCCTGCTGCGGGCGCGACGCGTCGACGTCTACGGGTCGGGCGGCGCCGCGGTCGCCGCACACGAGCTGCAGTACAAGCTGCTGCGGCTCGGGCGTGCGCGCGCTGGCGCTCACCGACGCGCAGATGGAGGTCATGTCCGCCGGGATGCTCACGGCAGACGACGTGGCGGTGGGGTTTTCGCACTCGGGCACGGCCGCGGACGTGCGTCAGGCGCTGGCCAAGGCGAAAGAGTGCGGCGCGACCACGATCGCGGTCACCAACCACCCAGCCTCGCCGATCGCACAGCTGGCCGACATCAGCCTCTGCACGGCCGCGCAGGACGCGGTCGGGCATGGCTATCCGCTGGGCGCACGGGTAGCTCAGGTCGGCCTGATCGACGTGCTGTATACGTGCCTCTTGCTCAAGCAGGGAAATGCGGTCCGAAGCTCAAATAGTGGGGAGCCAGCAATGATCGCCTCGTGCATGAAACGCCAGGTGGTGTCGGTTGGGCTGGAGACGACGGCTGAAGAGGCCGCGCGCCTCGTCATGTCGCACCACATCGGCACGCTGCCGGTGGTAGATGAGCAGGGCGTGCTGGTCGGGGTCGTCCGCCTGCAAGACCTGCTGCAGGTGTTCATGCCCGACTTTGTGGCGCTGCTCGACAACATCGACTTCATTCCCAGCTTCGGCGCCGTCGAGATCCTGCAGCCCCACGACCTGCCGGGCGCTCGGAATCGGCCGATGCGAGACCTGATGCAGGAGCCGGTCTCGGTCGAGCAGACGTCCGGGTTGCTGCGCGCGCTCGCAACACTGTCCAAACACCAGCTGGCGGATCTGCCCGTGGTCAACGACGCGGGCGCGCTCGTCGGCATCGCCTCGCGCGTGGACATCGCGGCCGAGTTCTTCGCCCGCTGGCTGCAGGCTGCGTCGTCGCAGCGGCCGCAGCGGTGAACCTGTCCCAGTTTGCCGCAACCGCGGTGTTCGTGGCCACGTTTGTCGCCATCCTGTCCGAGCGTCTGCACCGGACGATCGCGGCGATGGCCGGCGCGGGCGTGATGCTCGTCGTCGGGATGATCGCTGGGCTTCTACGACCAGGAAGCGGCTCTGCGCGCGATCGACTTCAACACGCTCGGACTGCTGCTCGGCATGATGATCCTTGTCCGCATGCTGCAGCAGACCGGCTTCTTTCAGTTTGCCGCGATTGCGGTGGGGAAACGGGCGCGCGGCCGCCCGCTCCTGCTCCTTGTCGCGCTGGGCACGCTCACGACGGTCCTCTCGATGTTCATGGACAACGTGACCACCGTCGTGCTCATCGCGCCGGTGACGATCCTGATCGCCGAGATCCTGGGCATCAGCCCGATCCCGCTGTTGATGGCTGAGGCGCTGCTTTCCGACACCGGCGGCGTCGCGACCCTGGTGGGCGATCCGCCGAACGTCCTGATCGGGTCGGCCGCCGGGTTCAGCTTCGTTGCCTTCCTCACCCACCTCGCGCCGATCGTGCTGGTCGCCTGGCTGGTCGCACTCGTCGTGCTGCGGATCGTCTTTCGGCGCGAGCTCAAGCAGGGGCCGCGGGACGTCGCTGCGCTGCTCGAGATGGACGAACGAGCCGGCCTCCACGATCCGGTCGCGCTGCGGAAGATCCTGATCACGCTGGGCGGGGTCATCCTGTTGTTCTTCCTGCAGGAGCGGCTGCACCTCGCGCCGGGCGCCATCGCGCTGCTGGGAGCCGCGGCCGCGCTGCTGTGGGTGCGCCCGGACGTCGAGGAGACGCTCCGGCACATCGAGTGGCCCGTCCTGCTGTTCTTCGCGGCCCTGTTTGTCGCGACCGGCGGACTGCAGGCTTCAGGCGTTCTGGCGCTGCTCGCCGACCGGGTGGCGGGTCTCGCCCAGGATGACCTTCTGGCCGCGAGCTTACTCATGCTCTGGCTGGCTGCCGGCATCTCGGCAGTCGTCGACAACATCCCGTTTACGATCGCGATGCTGCCGGTCATCGCACAGCTGGGCACGCTGGGCGTAAATGCCGTCCCGCTCTACTGGGCGCTGGCCCTGGGTGCGGGGTTCGGCGGAAACGGGACGCCGATCGGTTCAACCGCTAACGTAATCACCGTTTCGCTCAGCGAGAAAACCCGCACGCCAATCACGACGCGCATCTGGCTGCGTTCGGGGCTGCCGGTCATGCTGGCGACGTGCGCGGTTGCGACGTTGATGTTCGTCCTGTTCTTCGGCTGGATGCAGACGCGGTGACCTCGCGCGGGACGGAGGCACGGTAGGATGCAGCGACTTCCGATCCTGGTGGTCTTGCTCAGCGCGCTGGGCGGGATCTGGTTTCTGGTCCTGGCGGTGCAATTTCTGCGCCGGGGCGACTGGACGATGGCCGTGCTGGCCGGCGCGGCGGGGCTTGGTCTGTTGTGGTTGGCACGCGAGGATTTCTCCGGGGCGCGCCGGCTATAAGGTATTGACGCTGTGCGGCCGGTTTGTCTCTGCCCGCAGCAACGCCCGCGCTGACGGGGTCACCGGGAAGTCAAGGGACAGAAGGCGGAGATAAATCTCAGCCCTGCGCAGAATTCTCGTCCCCTACAACGAGAGTGCGACCCTCATCAAAGGTGAGCCACGAGACTTGCTGGCCGAGCAGGCCCGCATCGCAAGCGCGCAGGCTCGGCGATCCCATCGTACACACCACCAGCCTGACCCACATCATATACAGGGCGCTCCAATGGGTGTAGAATATGCAAACATTGGTATATAGGGAAGAGAGCATATGGGAATGTATGAACGACAAGCAGCTTTGCTAAAGGCCATCGGCCATCCGGTGCGCCTCAAGATTGTCGATTTGCTGCGGACGGAGTCAGAGTGTGTCTGCCATCTGTCGACTGCGCTGGACAAACCGCAGCCCTATGTATCCCAGCAACTGGCGATCTTGCGCAATGCCGGCGTGATCGTAGACGAGCGTGACGGCACAAACATCTTCTACCGCCTTGCGGACGACAATGTCGCGCGCCAGGTGACGGCGGCTTGCCAGGACTGCGACGATGCGGACGCGAACGGCGATGGGAATGGCCAAGCCAGCCGGATGTTGGCCGACTGCAACTGTCCGAAGTGCTTGATGGCGCGCGGACTGGGCGCGGAAGCACACCAGGTCAAGTGCTGAACCGATTATGCGGCGAGCGATCCTGTTTCGTCGTTGACGGGGAAAAGCCCTGGTCCTTCACACAACATTCTACCCCCTGGAGGCATGCATTATGACCCTACACATCAAGATTCTCGGCGGCGGTTGCGCCAACTGCGACCGTCTGGCCGCGAAACGCCAAGCAGGCAGTAGCCCAACTTGGCGTGGAAGCGACGTTCGAGAAGAGCGGCGACTACACGGAGTACCCCGGTACAGCCTGCTGGCCACGCCCGGCTTGGTCGTGAACGACAAGCTCCTAAGCGGCGGCCGCGTCCCGTCTCCCGAGCAGATCGTGACGATGTTGGCTAACGTTCTGGCAGGCGGACGCCAATTAGGCCGGCGCCCCACGCAATAAGGCCTTCATCCATTCGAAGGAGAAACATTATGGCTCACTCGGCAGCTGCAGCGGCGCCCGCTGCCCGAAACGGCTCTCAACGCTGGACCGTTTCCTGACCTTGTGGATCTTTCCTGCGATGGCCCTCGGCGTCGCCATCGGCTATCTCATCCCGGCCTTCGGAATCTTCATCAACAAGTTCCAGGTGGGCACCACCAACATCCTGATCGCCATCGGCCTGATCCTGATGATGTATCCGCCGTTCGCCAAGGTGAAGTACGAGCGCCTGCCCGAAGTCTTCCGCAACACGAGGGTCCTGGGCATGTCGCTCGTCCAGAACTGGATCATCGGCCCGATCCTGATGTTCGTGCTGGCCGTCATCTTCCTGGCCGGCTACAACCAGGAGTACATGACCGGTCTGATCCTCATCGGCCTCGCGCGCTGCATCGCCATGGTCATCGTCTGGAACGAGCTGGCCAAGGGCGACACCGAGTACGCGGCCGGACTGGTGGCCTTCAACAGCGTCTTCCAGGTGCTCTTCTACAGCGTCTACGCCTACATCTTCATCACCGTCCTGCCGCAGGTGCTGGGGCTGGAGAGCGCCACGGTCCAGATCAGCATCGGCGAGCTGGCGCGGACGGTCTTCATCTACCTGGGCATCCCCATGATCGCGGGCTTCGGGTCGCGCTTCATCCTGCTGCGCCTTAAGGGCCGGGAGTGGTACGAGACGAAGTTCATCCCCCGCATCAGCCCGATCACGCTGGTCGCGCTGCTCTTCACCATCATCGTGATGTTCAGCCTGCAGGGCGAAACAGATCATCAACCAGCCGCTGGATGTGGTGCGCATCGCCATCCCGCTGGCGCTCTACTTCGTGATCATGTTCATGGTCACGTTCTGGATGGGGCGCCGCGCAGGTGCGAACTACAAGATGACGGCGACGATGTCGTTCACGGCCGCCAGCAACAACTTCGAGCTCGCCATCGCGGTCGCGATCGCCGTGTTCGGGATCACCTCGGGCGAGGCGTTCGCGGCGGTGATCGGCCCGCTGATCGAGGTGCCGGTGATGATCGCGCTGGTCAACGTGGCGTTTGCGCTGCAGCGGCGCTGGTTCAAGCGGCGAACTGGTTGCCGCGCCGGCCGGCAGATGGTCGCGGCGGCTGAAGAGGCCTGTCCGCCGCCCGTGACGCCGAAGGGCGCCTGATAGCTTTGGGCCTGGCACTGTGGCGGACGACGCCGCTGCGCCAGGCCCTTTTCGCGGGTAAACGATGCCAAGTACACTCGGCTTATGGGGCGCACGCTCGGAGTCGGAATCTCGGCGCGAATCCGTGTGGTTGCAGCCTGATCGTACTGGAATTCGGTGCGCAAGGTCTGACCCTGACGCGCGATGTCCTGGCGCGTGCCGGGCTGGGTCAGGACGAAGACCTGCTCCTCGAGCTGACCGGCGACGGCCTGCGGCTGACGTCCGACCGGTTGCGCAAAGTCTACGTCGAGGTGACGAGCGTTTGCAACCTGGCCTGCGCGACATGCATTCGGAACGCCTGGGACGAGCCGTTGGGCCACATGCCCGTTGAGCGCTTCGAGCGGCTCCTGCAGGGACTGCCAGAGGCGAAGCCGGGTGATCGGGCCGATCACGATGTCGCTCAGCGGGTTTGGCGAGCCCCTCGCCCATCCGCACTTCCTTGACCTGGTCCGGATGGCGCGTGAGCACGGCGTGCGCGTTGAGATCGTGACCAACGGGCTGCTGCTGGATGCGGCGCTCGCTCGCGTGCATTGGCGGACCTCGGCGTCAGCCAGGTCGCGGTGTCGCTCGACGGCGGGGAGCCAGCCGGCTATGAGAGCATCCGGGGCGCGGACTTTGGGGCGGCGGCGGAGGCAGCCCGCCTGCTGGTCGAAGCGCGACGGCGGACACGCAGGACGATGGCGGTGGGCGCGGCGTTCGTGGCAACCGGGCGCAATGTCGACAGCTTGCCGGCCCTGCTGCGGCTGGCGCGAGGACTTGGCGCTCGACTTCGTGTCGATCAGCAATGTCGTGCCCCATACCGCCGAGATGGCGGCAGAGACGCTCTGGCGCCACGCGGCCTGGGCGGCTACGTTTCGGCCCGAGGGCTGGCGGCCACACGTAACGATGGGGCACCTGGACGTGGATGACAGACACGCTGCCAGCACTGGCTGCGCTCGTCGCAAGCGGGCCGGTGTTCCCGCCCGCGTGGCTGGATCACGGTGCGGGGCGCAACTACTGCCGCTTCGTGCGCGAAGGCATGCTAGCAGTGAGCTGGGATGGCCGGGTTGCGCCCTGCCTGTCGCTGCTACACACGCACCCCGAGTACGTCAACGATCACTGGAAGACGGTCCGCAGTTATGCCGTCGGACACGTGGACGATCGGGGGTTGGCCGAGATCTGGCGCGAGGCGGCCTATCGGGAGCTTCGCGGCCGCGTGCGCAGCTTCGACTTCTCGCCGTGTTTCGCCTGCGGCGGGTGCCCGGAGACGGACACCAACGACACAGACTGTTATCGCAGCCCATTTCCCGCGTGCGGCGAATGCCTCTGGGCCCAAGGGATCGTCCTTTGTCCCTGAGGGCGAAAACCGCTCCGCTCCTGTCTTAGGCTCGCTTATGAACTGCACAACCAGCCGGAGACAGGAGAGCTTCGCCACGCTCCGAGTGATGCGCCAACCGATGCAGGGAGGAAAACTTGTGATCATCGAATCCTACGATATCGAGGTTTTTACACCGCCTTGCGATCCGGGTGCGGAACGGTTCGCAGGCAAGGCGCTGTTGATGGCAGACATCTCGGACGTGCTCCCGTACCTCAACGCGACATTGCGCGGCGCGGTCTATACCCAGTCGGCGAACGCGCTCACCTGGAAGAAGGGCGGGCACAACCTCGCGTTTCACGCCTATGAGATCGCAACCAGCAACGTGGAAGACCGTGACGCTGCGATTAAGGAATTGGAAGGGCTGGTCGACCTGGTCAACCGGACGTGGGAACGGCGCGGGGAGATCACACCTGATTTTGCCTTGCACCAACGACCGACGGCGATGGCACTCTACAAACTGCTACCCGCGACTAACTGTCGCAAGTGCGGACAGCCTTCCTGCTGGAATTTTGCTCTGAAGCTCGCCGCAGCGCAGGTCGGGCTGGATCCTTGTCCCCTGCTCGGCGA
The DNA here is from genome assembly GCA_963810095.1 of uncultured Chloroflexia bacterium. Classification (GTDB taxonomy): domain Bacteria; phylum Chloroflexota; class Anaerolineae; order CG2-30-64-16; family CG2-30-64-16; genus JALOOB01. The sequence goes on from CAWEMM010000008.1 coordinate 98,210, forward strand.
GCCAGCCTATGCGGAGCGCCGGACCAGCCTCGAGGTGCTCCTGGCGCCGATGCCAGCCATCGGACCGCGTGAAGATCAGCGCGGATCGTGATCGTGTGTACGTTTCACTATTTGACAGCGCGGCTGACGTGAGCTAAAATCACATTCAGTGAAATGAATGTATCTGTGGGGGTCGCAAGAATGGAACCGTTTCAGGATATTGGCGAGCTGTTCAAACTGCTGTCGCACCCGACCCGCCTAGCAATTCTCGAAATGCTGCGGGGGGGCGAGGAGTGCGTGTGCCATATGACCGCCATGTTAGGCTCCCGTCAGGCGTATGTATCCCAGCAACTCATGGTCTTGCGCGAGGCGGGCTTCGTAATCGACCGTCGGGACGGCTGGAACATCTACTACCGCGTCACGCGCCCCGAGGTGTACGCAGTGCTGGACGCAGCGCGCAAAGCGGTCCCAGTCCGGCCGCCTGAGACCTTCACCTTCAGCAGCATGTCAAACGCGTGCCCTTGCCCGAAGTGCCAGGCTGCGGTCACGACTTAGTTCGTGGATTTCTCTCTCTTTTTTTATCATAATACATTCACTCGCTTGAATGTGATTCTATTCTGCTAACATGGAGAACGACAATGGTCAACATCAAAGTGCTCGGCACAGGATGTGCCAATTGTCAGCGGCTGGAGGCCAGCGTGCGCCGGGTCGTGGCGACGCAGGGGATCGAGGCCCAGATCGAGAAGGTCACCGACCTGGGCGAGATCATGAAGTACGCCCTCCTGGCCACGCCGGGGCTGGTGATCGACGGCAAACTGGTCGCGGCCGGCCGCGTGCCTGCCGACAAAGAGATCGCCGGCTGGCTGCCGCGGCGACGCCGTCCGGCTGAGCCGGATCGCAACGTGCGGTCAGGAAGTCAGAACTATTTGAGTGGGAGACAATGTGGCAATCCAGGAAACAACGCCAGCGCGGCATAGCCTGCGCGCCGATCTGCCGGTCTACGGCAAGCTCGCCGCTATCGCCCTGCTGTGGTGGGCGGCCTATTCCGTGTTGCTGCCGGTCAGCCAGTGGCTGACCTACAACGTGCTCGGGTTGGAGCGTGGCTCGCAGGTGGGCGAGTCGGTGGCCTTTTTCCTCTACGACGTGCCCAAAATCCTGCTCCTGCTCGCGGGCATGATCTTTCTGATCAGCATTGTGCGCACCTTTTTCAGCCCCGAGCGCACGCGAGCGCTGTTGGGTGGCAAGCGCCAGGGGCTGGGTAACGTGCTGGCGGCCACGCTCGGCATCGTGACCCCCTTCTGCTCCTGCTCGGCCGTGCCGCTCTTCATCGGGTTTGTCGAGTCGGGCATTCCGCTGGGGGTCACCTTCTCCTTCCTGATCGCCGCGCCGCTGATCAACGAGGTGGCGGTGATTATGCTGGGCGGCCTGTTCGGCTGGCGGGTCGCGGCGCTGTATATCGGTACGGGCCTGGTGATCGCCATCGGCGCCGGCTTCGTCATCGGCCGCTTCCACCTGGAGCGCTATGTCGAAGATTTCGTCTGGCAGTTGCAGATGGGCGCGAGCGGCCCGCAGGAGCGCCTCAGCTGGCCGGAGCGCATCAGCCGGGCCACGGACAGCGTCAAGGAGATCGTCGGCAAGGTCTGGCCCTATGTCATCGTCGGCATTGGGATCGGCGCAGCCATCCACGGCTTCGTGCCCGAGAGCGCCCTGGCGAACATCATGGGCAAACAGGCGTGGTGGAGCGTGCCGGCGGCCGTACTGCTGGGCATCCCGTTGTATTCCAACGCGGCGGGGGTCATCCCCATCGTCGGCGCGCTGATCGAGAAAGGCGCCAGCGTGGGCACCGCACTGGCGTTCATGATGGCAGTGGTGGGCCTGAGCCTGCCCGAGATGATCATCCTGCGCCGGGTGCTCAAACCGCAACTGATCGCGGTCTTCATCGGCGTGCTGGCGCTGGCCATCATCTTTACCGGCTATCTGTTCAACCTGGTCCTGTAAATCAAGGAGCGCTACCCTTGTCCCAAGACTGTTGTTGTCTATCTGATGATGCAGGTTCCCAAACCTGCGAGCCGACCCCGGAGATCGCAGAACGTCCCGCAACGCCCGGCGATTGTCCGATCTGCGGGCAGCACGGCAAGCTGGTAGACGGGCAGACGGTGAAGGCCCTGCTGGCGATCAGCCTGGTCCAAGTGACTCACGAGCCGTACTTATTCTGCGCCAACCCGGGTTGCGCCATTGTCTATTATGCTGCCGACGGTGAGCAAACTTTCTCCACCGCCGAGGTGCGCGAGCGGGTCTACCAGAAGGAGCCAGGCGCCGAGGACGTGTTTGTCTGCTACTGCTTCCGGCACACGCGGGACGAAATCCGCGCCGAGATCGCGGCAACCGGTCGCAGCACCGTGGTAGATGCCATCAACGCAGGCATCCGTGCCGGCGCCTGTGCCTGTGACCTGCGCAACCCGCAAGGTTCCTGCTGCCTGGGCAACGCACGCGCCCTGGTCAAGCTTCTGTTGGCTGAAAAAGGGTCAACGGCAACAGATCGACCGGAAAACAAGAGGAGAACATCATGACGGAGCATGAAATCCTGTTGGATGCACTGAAATTCCACGGGCACCGCTGCTGGGCCAGCGTGGCGGGCGTGCGGGTGGGATTGGCCGCGCTGCGGGCGCTCGGCGTGCAACGCTCGGGCGGCACGCAGCTCTACGCCATCATCGAGACCGGCGAAGAACATGGCGGCATGTGCTTCGGCGACGGCGTGCAATACACCACGGGCTGCACGTTCGGCAAGGGGAACATCCGCAAGAACCCCCTCGGCAAGCTGGCATTGACCCTGATCGACAAGGACAGCAACCAGGCCGTGCGCGTCTCCTACAAGCCCACGCTGCAGAAGCAGATCGCGGCGTCAGCCTTCATGCAGCAGCGCGCCGCCGGGTACCAGCCGGACGAGATCCCCGAGGCTGACCAGATGGAGTTGGTCAACCTGGTGTGGGACGCGCCGGAAGACGACGTCCTGACCGTGGGCGAAGTCTTCACCTACGACTGCAACTGGCTGCCTGAGGTGATGGGCTTTACAAAATGTGACTCGTGCGGCGAGCTCGCGGCCCACGCGTACGTGCGGCTGGTCGGCGATCGCAAGGTGTGCATCCCATGTTCCGGGTACGATCGCTGAAATGAGTCCGACTACCTACATCATCAGCGCCGTGTTGGTGTTCGTCTTCTCCGGCCTGCTGGCGATGGCCGGGCTGGGCGCGGCATTTCTGTTCGTGCCGCTCTTCTACTATCTCGGCGTCCCGCTGGCCGAGGCCACCCCGACCGCCCTGCTGTTGAACGTCGTAAGCCTGTTATTTGCCACGATCAACTACTGGCGCGGCAAGCTGATCAACTTCCGGGTTGGGCTTCCGGTTTTGGTCACAGCCGTGATCCTGTCGCCGCTCGGCGCGCGGCTGACACCGCAGATCGACAAGACAGTGCTGCTCGGACTGTTCGCGGCATTTCTGATTTTCGCCGGGTTCATGATGCTATTCTACCGGCCGAAGAAACGCGGAGAGCCGCTCAGTCGGACGGTTGAGGTGAGCGCCGGCGTGGGCATCGGCGGCGTGGCGGGCTTCCTGGGCGGCCTGCTCGGCGTGGGCGGGGGCAATTTTATCCTGCCCGTGCTGAACTGGCTGGGGCTGGATGCAAAGGTGGCGGCTGGCACGACTGCGTTGGTGGTGGTCTTCGCATCGTTCTCGGGCTTTCTGGGTCACGCCACACTCGGCGGACTCGACCCCGTGTTCATTGGCATCATGGCTGTGATGGCTGCGGCTGGCTCCATCGTCGGCTCACAACTGATGAAGACGAAGCTGTCCAGCGCACAACTCAAGCGCATGATCGGCGTGTTGCTGTTGCTGATCGCCGCCAAGATGATCTTTGATCTCGTGAAGTAATTCGAGAGGCGGGCGCCTGGCGTTTCCGCAAATCCAAACCAAGAGAGGTACTTTCCTGATGGACCGCAATGATGAACTGTACAAGGCCGGCCTGCTGCTGCACGGCCACAAGTGTCCCGCGATGCCGATGGGGCTGCGCGCCGGGCTGGCCGCGCTGGAGGCACTGGGTGCCGAGCGCGCCGCGGACGGACAACTGACTGCGCTGATCGAGATCGACAGCGAGCACTGCGCCACCTGCTATGCAGACGGCATCCAGATGGCGACCGGCTGCACCTTCGGCAAGGGCAACATCCGCAAGCTCGGCTACGGTAAATTCGTGCTGACGCTGGTCGACAACAAGACCGGCCGCAGTGTGCGCGTCGCCACCCGCAACGAGGTGATCAAGCGCAACCAGGAATCCGAGTTCATCCAATATCGCAAGCGTGGCGTGCCGGCCTCCAAGATTGATCTGGCACTGGTCGAGCCCTACGTGGACTTCATCCTGTGCGCCCAGGCTGAGGAGTTGTTCAGAATCGGGCCGGTGACGGAGCTGAAGCTCCCGGCGGGCCGGCCGCACGACTTCAACACGATCATCTGCGCCGAGTGCGGCGAAGTCGCGGTCGAGCGGTACGCCCGGGTCAAGAACGGGCAGATCGTCTGCATGCCCTGCGCGGAGAAGAACTAATGAAAATCGCAGCAGTCACAGACGACGGCATTACCATCAGTCAACATTTCGGACGCGCACCCTACTACCTGGTGCTCACGGTCGAGGATGGACGCATCGTGAGCCGCGAGCAGCGCGAGAAGATCGCCCATGGTCAGGGGCACAGCCACGGCCAGCCGAACGAGGTGCACCTGGCGGATCAGCCCCACGGCTTCGACCCGGCGTCACAGGACACGCACAGCCGCATGGCCGCGCCGATAAGCGATTGCCAGATGCTGCTGGCGCGCGGTATGGGGGCCGGGGCGTACGCCAGTTTGGAACAAGCCGGCATTCGACCCATTCTAACGACCCTCGTCAATATTGAGGAAGCCGCCCTGCAAGCGGCGGCTGGAACGATCGTCGACCACCGCGAACGGCTGCACTAGAAACATCGCTGGTTGTCGCAAGGGGAAATCATGGATCTGGATGCAATTCGAATCATGGCCGTGCAGATGCACGACATCCTTCAGTTGTCAGCCCCGGCCATCGGCGTCAGCCTTCTGTTGGAGAGACCAGACGAGGGTATGGGCCGAGCGTTGTCGCAGTATCGCTTCTGCCAGGCGCTGATGCGTGCGCGACACGGTGAAACGGTCACTCTGGACGGTGGTGGCCTGACATGTCCGGCCGCTGCGGCGGCCTTCGGCTTCCGGCCCTTGCCCGAGGGGTTGAGAAACGGTAGCGGCCTGGTTGGTTTCGGCATCGTGCAAGACCCGGCCGTCGGACAAAGGATGTTTGAAGAAATGCCGCGGCTAGCGCCCAACCAGATCCACAGCCTGCTCATTTTCCCACTCTCCGACGCGCCGGTCGTCCCTGACGTGATCGTCGTGGAAGATGAAGTCGAGAAGTTGATGTGGATAAACCTGGCCTACCTGCATGCTAGCGGCGGGAAGCGCATCCACAGCTCGACCGCCATCCTGCAGGCCACGTGCGTCGATGCCGCCATCATCCCGTATCTCGATAAACGCTTGAACTTCAGCTACGGATGCTATGGCTGCCGCGATGCTACCGACCTGGCTGGCTCTGAGACAGTGGTCGGCTTCCCGATCTCCGTGCTGCCTGATATCGTGAAGCATCTTGAATTCCTGGCGCAAAAAGCGATCCCGACCTCGCGCGCCAAAAAAGCCTGGGGAGCGCTCAAGGCGAAAGAGCTTCAAGCGGTCGCGACGAACTCCTAATGTCGGCCGCAGCGGGCAGGGGCGCGTTCGGGACAGTCCAAGATTCATAACAGAGAGGGATTGATATCGTGCAACCTTTCATCAACAAACGCCGGTGCCCGGCGCAAGACCAAATCTGCAAGGCGATCCCGGCCTGCCCGCACGGGGCGATCAGCTATGTCGCCGACGAGACCGAGCGCCTGGGCGGCAAGATTGTCTTCGACTACGACAAGTGCGACGGCTGCGGAATCTGCGTGACTGAGTGCTGTGGCAGCGCGATCGATATGCAGCAAGTCGTCGCAACATGACGCGGCTCATGGTCACGCGAGGAAAAACAGGCATATGATGGTGTATGCAGTAAGGCATATATAGAAATACCCGCATACGGCGCCGGGCACAAGACGCGTGCGCAGCGACGAAGGAGATCGATGTGAGCACCGAGTATCTCGAAACGACGGTCGACAAGTTCATCTTTCGGGTCAAGGTCGGTTACCTGTACAGCGAAGCCGGCGTGTGGGTGGATTTCGATCCGTCCCGCCAGATCGCACGTACGGGCCTAACTGACTTCCGCCAGCAGGCGAGCGGGGACGTCGCGTTCGTCGACCTGCCGGCGGCCGGCGCCACCGTCGCAAGCGGCGGTGACCTGGCGAACATCGAAACGATCAAGGTCGATCTCGTCGTGCCGGCGCCGCTAGAGGGCACGGTCGTGGCGGGCAACGAGGCGCTCGGCGACGCTCCGGAACTGATTAACCAGCAGCCGTACGGCGATGGCTGGCTGGTCGAACTAACGCCGGCCGCCTGGCCGGCGCCCGGCCTGCTTGACGCGGCAGCCTACCTGGCCGTGATGCAAGCGCAGGCGGAAGCTGAGGCGAAGCAATGAGTGATGAAGCTGAGCAAGCGTCGCTCCCAGGAGCGGCTCGCACAGTGTGCATCGTGCCCTGTAGCGGGATTGGCAAAACGTACGGCACGGTGACGCGCGAGGCAGCGTACGTCGTGAGCGAAGAGTTGCGACCGGACACCACGAAGGTGGTCCCCCTCTCGCTGCTCGTGCTCGGCGACGAGGCGGCGCGTGAGGCCGTGCAGGCGGCGCCAGCGCTCACGCTGGACGGCTGCAAGTTGGCCTGTGCGACGAACCTCGTGCGCCAGTCTGGGGGCATCGTGGCGCAGGACTTCGTCGTGCTCGACACGTTCCGGAAGAACCGGACGCTCAAGCCGGCGGGCATCGCCGAGCTAAACGACGGCGGGCTGGCCCTGGCGCGGGCGCTGGCAGACGAGGTCGCGGCGGCGGTAGATGCCGCCGTAGCGACGGATGGTTCATCGACTGGAGGAGAGCACGATGCCTAATCTACCAAAGCGCAAGGTGGGCATCGTCGCCTGTTCGGGCGAGGAGCTGCCCGGCGGCACGGTCACCCGGCTGGCGGCGCTCAAGGTGCTCGAGCATCTGCGACCGGATCAGACGGTGACAATCTGCTTGCCGCTATTCCTGGCCGGTGGCGAAGGCGACCGGGCATTTGCGAAGTTCTACCCGACCATCGCCGTCGACGGCTGCGAGAAGCGCTGCGCCGCCCGGGCGACCGAGATGTACAGCAATAAGCCGGCGGCAAGCATCGTGCTGGACGAGCTGCTGACCGAGCACGGCCTGCCGCAGCCGATAGGGAAGCGCCGGCTGACGCGCGAGAGCGGCCGGGCGGTGGATGCACTGGCCGATGCCATCGCGGTGGAAGTGGATCACTTGATGGCGGTGCGCTGGAGCCGCAGCGAAGGTACGATCCTGGAGGCCGGCCCGGATGCCGGAGCGGTCAGCACGTCGGCCTGCGCCTGTGGTTCGGGAATCCCTGTGACGACGGTGCAAGTGGGCGAGCAAGCCGTCGAGATCATGGCCCTCGTGCCGATCATGGAACTGGCTTATCAGCAAGGGTTGCGCGCCAACGGCGCTCTGCCGCCGCAGATACTTCAGACGGTGCAGGTGTACAACACCGTGCCCGCCGGCGAGGAAGCGCTGTTACGCGCAAGCCGTTGAACTGGCGTGGGCGGCGTACTGTATGGAACGTGAGGGGCAGAACCATGGCTAAGACGGCGACGTATCACACTGAGGTCGAGTGGCGCGGGGAACACACGGGGCAGATCGTCATGGGCAACGGGCCGGAGATGCCGTTCTCAGCCCCGCCCGATGCTTACGGGCAGGCCGGGGTGCTGACGCCGGAGGATGCTTTCGTGGCCGCGGCCAACACCTGCGTCATGATGATGTTCCTGTGGGCGTGTGAACGGTTCAAGATTGACCTGGTCGACTACCGCTGCCGGACCGAAGGGACCAAGAAGATCGAGCTCGACCGGACCGAAATCTTCACGCACCTGCGCTTCTGGCCGCAGATTACCGTGCGCGCCGATGTCGACGGGGATGCGAGCAGCACCGAAAAGAGGGTTCACAAAGCCCTTGCGTCCGCCCAGAAGTACAGCCTCGTCGCCAACTCGGTCAAGAGCGAGATTGTCGTGGAACCTCACATCACGGTTCTCGCCGGCGCCGCCGAGGCAGTGCGATGACGACCGACTACCAAGCCTATTACAAGCACCTGGAAGAGCGCCTGACCGAGTTGGGCCGGGAGCAGCCCGGTCCGATGAGCGGCTTCGCCCGGTTGCACAAGAAGGCCGTCGAGGACGGCGCGCTCAGTGCCAAGACCAAGGAACTGATGGCATTGGCGATCAGCATCGCGGTGCGCTGCGAGGGGTGTATCGCCTATCACGTCCACGCTGCGATTGCTGCGGGCGCGACACGGCCCGAGCTGCTGGAGACGATTAGCGTCGCCGTCTTAATGGGCGGCGGCCCGGCCTCCATGTACGCGGCGCATGCGCTGGATGCGATCGAGCAGTTCGGAGCGCCGCCCGGAAGCTGAAGAAGAGGCAACAGTGTCAAAGCAACGCCAGCAAGCAGCTCGAGCATCGCAAAACCAGCACCCCGACCACGGCGGGTCGCCGTCGGGTTGGCGGCGTGCTTACCGTCCTCATCCTGGCGAGCGTAGTGCTGGCGCTGGGGGCGATCCTCCTCTTGAAGGAAGGGCGGCCGCCGACGTCAACGATCGTCAACCCGCCGCCCGGCAGCGCTGCGCCGGCCGGCAGCGCGACGGCGGTCGGATCGGCAGCGGACCAGTTGCAGGCGGCGCTGGCGGCAAACAAGCCGGCCCTCGTCTTCATGCATTCGACCACCTGCCAGTCCTGCATCGACATGATGCATGTCGTGGATCAGGTTTACCCGGAGTTTGCCGCTCAGATCGCCCTCGTGGATGTCGATGTCTATGACGAGGCTAACGAACCGCTGATGCAAGTGCTGGGCCTACGCTATATACCCACGATCGTCGTGTATGACCGGGCCGGCAAGGCCGCACAGAATGTGGGCGCCATGAAAGCCGATGCCTTCCGCACTTTCCTGCGCCAGCGCGCCTTGGGCGGCTGAGATGGACTGGGACTTTTCGGTCATCCAGCACATCTCGCCCCTGGCGATCGCGCTGGTCTTTGCGGGCGGCGTGGTGACAAGCATCGGCCCGTGTAACATGGCCATGATCCCGTTGATCATCGGCTACGTCGGTGGCAGCCGGGATTTGTCACGCGGGCGCAGCTTCGTCCTCTCCACCACCTTTGCAACCGGGCTCGCCATCACCTTCATGATGCTGGGGGTGGTCGTGTCGTTCGTCGGCGGGCTGATCGGGACCGGCCACAAGTGGTTCTACTATGGGGTCGCCGGGGTCTGCCTGCTGATTGGACTGCAACTGCTGGGGGTCATTCACCTGCCGATGCCCGACTTCCTGGCCGAACGCAGGCAGCGCATGGCCTGGCGGGGTGTGCCGGGAGCCATGGCGTTGGGGCTGGTCTCGGGATTGGTCGCCTCGCAATGCGCAACACCGGTATTGGCCGCGATCCTGACGTACGTTATGGCGGAAGGTGCGATCGCATACGGCGCAGCTCTGTTGTTCATTTATGCGCTCGGACGCGGGGTGCCCATCGTACTCGCGGGGACCTTTGCGGGAGTGCTCAAGCAGTTCCGCGTTTTCGGCCGCTGGTCGGGGGCGATGGAGAAGGTAAGCGGCGTGATTATCATTGGCGTGGCGTTGTACCTGGTGTGGCTGGCGTGAGAAACGAAAGATAAGGGGTGCGATGACGGCTACACCGCAGATCACGATATTACCGGCGCAGGGCTGCCGGCGTAGCCGCAAGCTGCTGGCATACCTGCAGGCGCATGACGTCCCTTTCACGCGCATCGAGCTCGACTCAGCGGAAGGCGCGGCGCTGGCGGCCCAGTACGATCTGCGGGCCTCGCCCGGCATTCTGATTGATGGGGTCAGCATCAACCCGTTTGATTTGCTGATCCAGCCAGCCTGCCGCGTGGATGAGGCGAAGGCACGCGAGCTGTTTGCTGCGTAGCGCCGCGGCCGAGGGCGTACGGACGGCAGAGCACAGCCTGAACAACCCCTACCTGAAGGAACCCATATGCCGAAGGTATCTGTAGTGCTCGACGAGCAAGAGCAGCAAGAACTGCAGATGATCCTGACCGATGCGGACGATGAGGCGGCACTGCGCTTCTTGAAGGAAGTGGTGTGGGCGCAGGTGCAGGCGGCGCGGCGCAAGGGTTTGCGCAGCCACCTGGAGGCAGGCCAGTCGTAGCGCGTCGAGCGGTCGTGTGGAGGGCAATTTGACCAGCCGATCAGAAGATACTGAGCCTCTCGTAGGCGCCATAACCCTGGTTCGCACCTTGCCCTGCCTGGCCGAGCCGGGGAAGATCATCGTCGTCGGGGAGCCGGACGCGACGATCGACGCCGCGTTGCCACTCCTCAACGCCATCCTGCCCAATGTCATCAGCTATTACCCCTTGGCCGGCGTCATGACATTGCGACGGCGGCCGGGGCTCATCACGCTCTATCCTCGCCGCGTCACGATCACCCAGGTGGCGGACGTGGAAGAGGGGCTAACGCTGCTGGCCGCGGTGCGCGACCTGGTCAACCAGGCCTGGTCGCGCCGGAACGAAATCCAGCCGAAGACCGAAAGCCGGCGGGTGCCTCGCCCGCTGGATGTTTACGAGCTGCTGCCGCGATCGAATTGCAGGTCGTGCGGCGCGGCGACGTGCATGGCGTTCGCCTTCGGACTTCTAGAAAGCCGCTATCAGCCCGGGGAGTGTCCTGTGCTGGGCGAGGCGGCATTCGACGCGCGGCGCCAGGCGCTCATTGACATGCTGCCGCCACAAGAAGACGGCAGCCCGCGGCCGGTCAACCTGCATGCCCTATAGGGGCAGAAAGTGAGCAGTCCCGTGTCCGTCATTACCATCTCCCGGGAGTTCGGAAGCGTCGAGGACGACTTTGGTGAGCGCGTGGCACACGAGCTGGGGTACCACTGCGTGTGCAAAGAGTTTATCGCCGACGTGTTAGCGCAATACGGCTTGATCGAGTTCGAGCGGGAATACGAATCCAAGCCGGGCTTCTGGAACAGCCTGAGTGCCCTGCGGGGTGAGCGACGCAGCGACGTTGTGGCCATGCTCAATCAGGTGCTACAAGCGGTTGCCAAGCACGGCAACGTGGTTATCCAGGGGCGCAGCGGCTTTGCGGCCCTGCGCGGGTTGGCCGACGTCTTGCACGTGCGCCTGCAAGCCCCGCTCGAGGCGCGTATCGAGCGTGTGGCCGGAGAACAGCGCATTACGCTCGACGAGGCTAGCCGGATCGTGAAGGAAGGCGACGGGGTGCGGACGGGGTTCGTGGAAGGGTTCTACGGGGTGCCGTGGAATTCTATCCAGGCATTCGATCTCGTAATCAACACCCAAAAGGTCGCCACTGAAGCAGCTGTAGCCTGGGTAGCTGAGGCGGCAAGAGCGCTCGCACTGCGCCCGACCGGCGGTCAGCCGTGCGCCGGCGACCTGGCAGTAGACGACGTTCTGGCGCGGGAGGTCGTGCGGCAGCTCGAGAAGCCTGCGCGGGCGTGCTGACGACACGATGTTCGGAACGGGAGAACGAGCGCAGACAAGGCGCCCGTTCTCCTGGCTGCAGGCCTTCACAGATGTACTTCAGCCGCAATTGCATTGTCTCGCTCCCGTCGGCGCCCCATGAGCGTTGAGAGGATCGCCCGACTCGCGCATTTTATCACTTGACAGGCAGTGGGCTGCGTGGTAATATGTCGGACATCGATATATAGACCTCCGACATAAGAGAGGCGTCATGCCACTAGAAGACCCAGGATATTGGAAAGCGCTCGTCAACATGGGCCTGTCGCGCTTCTTCGTGCTCCGCACGTTACATGAGCGTCCAACGCACGGCTATGCGCTGCTCGACAGCCTCAGTATCTTCACGGAGGGTTGCTGTACCCCCGCCTATGGCACGATCTACCCGATCTTGAAGGAACTCGTGGAGGGCGACTATGCGCGAGTAACTGTGGAGTCCGATGGCGGGCGCCAGCGCAAAGTATACGAGCTGACCCCGCGCGGCGAACTAGCCTACCAGACGGCCATGCAGACCTGGCAGGAAGTGCTCCCCTACATCGAACGCGCTGTGCGAGAAAGCAAAGAGGCGATCAATGACTGACACGCTACTTCGTTCCGGACAGTTCTTTCTGACCATCCTGGTCGAATTGATCCCACTGTTCCTTATCGTCACGTTCCTTTCCGGGCTCGCGCTGGAGTACATCTCGCCCGAGAAGCTGCGCCAGGGGCTGAGCGGTAGAAAAGGCATCGTCGGCCAGACGGCGGCTATGGGACTTGGCTGGGTGACGCCCTTCTGTTCTTGCTCCACGATCCCGATCCTGGCGAGCATGGTGAAGGCCGGCATCCCCATTGGGATTATGACCACCTTTCTGTATGCCTCGCCGTATCCCGTCGAAATCGCGATCCCCATCCTGGCGCCCCTGTTCGGCGTGCCTACGGCGGCGGCATTCATGTTCGCGGGCGGCGCGATCGCCCTGACCATGGGCGTCGTCGTGGAGCACCTCGGGTGGCAACGCCAGATCAAGACCGCGGTCATCGAAAGCAGCGCGGGTGGGTTGGGCGATGCCAGCATCGACCTGGCCGGTGTTGGCCTGGTCCTCGCGCTGGACGACAGCTTCAGGGGCAAGGCCACGCGTGCGGGTGCATACACGCTGGACTTCGCCCGCAGACTGCTGCCGATCATCATCGTCAGCAGCGCCATCGGGGCGCTGATCTACGGCTTCATTCCTGAGGAGTGGATCCTGCGCTATGCGGGCGGCACGAGCCTGTTGGTCGTCCCCATCGCCGCGCTCATCGGCGTTCCTCTCTACGTCAACGCGGCAGCCGTCGTGCCGATCATCTACTCGCTCTCGCTAAAGGGCATGAGCGAGGGCGCCGTGATCGCCTTCCTGATCACCGCCACGACTATCAGCCCGCCCGAGATCATCATGTTGTCTGCCCTTTTCAAGCAGAAGTATGTCTGGGCGTTTGTCCTGGCCATGATCGTCGGTGCCATCATCACCGGCTACCTGTTCAACCTGATTGCTCGCTAGTCACACCAACGGAGGATGATCCAATGTCGGATTCCAAGGCGCCGGAAGTCATTACGGTCTCGGGCGCATGCTGTGCGCCGCAGATGGCGAAGCTGGATCAAGCGCTGGAGAAGGCCCTGCAACAGGCTTTCACGGACCTGGGCCTGACCATCGACGTGCGCAAAGCAAGCCTCAGCGCCGTGCTGAACAGCGAACAGGCGCTACCGTCGAAGGAGCGCCAGCAAATGCTCGCACTGTTCCAGCGCTACGGCACTCGCTGCACACCCACCGTGTTCATCAACGGGCAAGTCCGTTTTGCCGGCGTGCCGCCGAGCGTCCAGCAGATCAAGGATGCGCTGCAGGCCGTTGTCGGTGAGCAGGCCTGACGCCGGCCGGAAATGACCTGCGCAACGAACCCCAGGAGAGTACCGATGCCAAACTACGAGTATATGTGCCGAGAGTGCGGCAAGCTGTTTGAAGTCCAGGCAACCTTTGCCGAGAAGAGCGCCGGCCTGCAGCCGGAGTGCCCGGATTGCCATGGCATGGAGACGCACCCGGTCATTACGACCGGACTGCTCGTGCATGCAAGCCCCGGGCGGTCTGGCGGGAGCTGCTGTGGTCCCGATTCCGGACCATCAGGATGCTGTGGGTAGCTGAACCCAGCGAACGACACCGGAGGATCGATGATTCACGACCAATTGCTCGCGGTGGCTCTCGAAAAAGCGCAGGCAGTCTTGAGTCGGGAATGCAGCCCGATCGGGCTGATGGCTTCTCCTGAAGGCTATCCGCATGTCTGGGCGCGCGACAGCGTCATCACGGCGCTGGGCGCGCTCCACTCGCCCGGCTACGAAAGCTGCCTGCGCGTCTCGCTGGAGACTCTGGCCGGGCAGCAGTCCGAGTTGGGCGCAATCCCGAACAATGTGAGCGTGGCGACCGGCCGGCTGGATCACACCAACGCCGGCTCGGTGGATTCGAACCTGTGGTTCATCCTGGGCCACGCCTTCCAGTATCGTGCCTCCGGCGACGCCGCGTTCCTGCGCTCCCAATGGCCGGCGCTCGAAAAGGCGCTGCTGTGGCTGCGCTACCAGGACTCCAACGGCTGCGGACTGCTCGAGGTGCACGAGGCGGCGGATTGGGCGGACCTGCTGGCCAACCGCTTCAACATCCTTTATGACAACGTGCTCTGGTACGCCAGCCTGCGCGCGATGGCGGAGCTGGCCGAGGCGCTGGGCCTCGACGGCGCGCGGTATGGCTGCCTGGCGGATGACGTGCGCCACAAGATCCGGATCGTGTTGTGGGTGGGCGAGGAAAGCAAGGGCGAGTGGGGTCCGGGCTGTCCCGGGCACACCGAGTGGAAACACACGCTCAGCCAGGTCGACCCGGTCCTCGTCAAGCGGCCCTACTTCCTGCCCTACGTGGCCTTCCGCGACTTTGGCGATTATTGCGACGTCTTCGGCAACCTGCTGGCAATCCTCTTAGGAGTAGCCAACCCGGCGCAGGAAAAGCGCATCCTCGACTACCTGCACCAGGTCGGGATTGCCGATCCGTACCCTGTGCGGGTGCTGCACCCCATCATCTATCCCGGCAATAAGGACTGGCGCGAGTACTACCGCAACAACAACCTGAACCTGCCCGAGCAGTACCATAACGGGGGGATCTGGCCGTTCGTGGGCGGGTTCTACGTTGCGGCGCTTGTGAAGGCGGGGCGGCTGGAGGAGGCCCGGCGCCACCTGGTCAAGCTGGTCGAGGTCAACCGCCAGGGCTGCGAGGAGGAATGGGAGTTCAACGAGTGGTGCCACGGCCGAACCGGGCAGCCGATGGGGCATCCCCACCAGGCATGGTCGGCTGGGATGTTCCTCTTCGCGTACCGCTGCGTTGACGCAGGGATTGTGCCGCTCCTCAGCTAAGCTGGCCTGCAGGTCTTCGTGTGGGCAACACCCGGGTGGCCTGTGGAAATATATCCTTGGATTGTGTTCTCCCCTGCCGATATTGACACCCCCGCGCGGCTAGGATATTATATCAAGCAGGTTTGATATAATTCCTACGATTATGAGCACGTATCCTAACGGTCGCGCACCGGAAATCTTCAGGCTGCTGGCGAACGATTTACGTTGGCAGCTGATCGTCGCGCTTGCCCGATCGGACCTTAAGGTGCAGGAATTGGCCGCTCGGACGGACCGGCCACAAAACCTCGTCTCCTATCATCTCAAGGAGCTCCGCGCGGCGGAGCTGGTTGTCGAGCGGCGTAGCAGCGCAGACGCGCGCGACGTCTACTATAGTCTCGACCTCGGCCGGCTCCGCGACCGATTGCTCGAGAGTGGGCAAGTCCTCCATGCAGTTCTGGGAAGCTCCGGTCGGTCATCACGGATAATCGCCGAACGGGAATTGCCCGTATCGGTCCTATTCTTATGCACCCGCAATAGTGCGCGCTCCCAGATGGCCGAAGCCCTACTACGGGCGCGCGGTCCGGCGTCGCTGCACGTCTGCAGCGCAGGCAGTGAGCCGGCTGCTGTTCATCCGTTGGCAATCGAAGCGATGGCCGAGATGGGCATTGACCTGCGCGGGCACGTGGCGAAGCACTTTGAGCAGCTCGTGGGGCAACACTTCGACTATGTGATCACGGTATGCGACCGCGTGCGCGAGGTCTGCCCCGTCTTTGCGGACGAATCCGAAGCGATCCACTGGAGCTTGCCCGACCCTGCAGCCGTGACTGGCTCGCCGGCCGAGCGCTATAAGGCGTTCCGGGAGACCGCCGCGGAGCTCACTACCCGCATTGATTTCCTATTGCCAGCCCTATTGAGTGACTATTCGAAAGGAAGAGACGCGTGAGCAAGGTGAACGTACTGTTCTTGTGCACCGGCAACTCGGCGCGCAGCCAGATGGCGGAGGCATTCCTCCGCGCGTATGGCGGCGAGCAATTTGAGGCGTTCAGCGCAGGGCTGGATCCGAAAGACATCAGCCCCTACACACGACAGGTGATGGCGGAGCGCGGCTACGACCTGGCCGGCCAGCGCTCCAAAAATGTCAGCGAATACCTGGCCAAGAAGCACTTCGGCTACCTGATCACCGTGTGCGGTCAGGCTGAGCAGAACTGCCCGCGGGCGTTCATGGGCATGGGGCGCCGCGTGCATTGGGACCTGGAGGACCCGGCGGCATTCGTGGGGACGGATGAGCAGATACTCGAAAAGTACCGTCAGGTGCGCGACGAGGTCGAGGCACGAGTTCGTGGTTGGGTCGCCGAGACGCGACCGACACTGCAGGGAGTGAATCTGAATGGCTAAGCGACGAGTGTTGTTTCTATGCACCGGCAACTCCTGCCGCAGCCAATTGGCCGAAGCGATCGTCAACGCGCGCCTGGGCGATGAGTGGGAGGCGTATAGTGCGGGTACGCAGCCAGCGGGCTATGTTCACCCGTTGGCCGTGAAGGTCTTACGGGAGAACGGTATCGAGCACGAAGGGCGCTCGAAGAGTGCCAACGAGTACCGCGACATGGCGTTCGACCTTGTCGTGACGGTCTGTGACGATGCCGCCGAGAACTGCCCGGTGTGGTTGGGCAAGGGGCGGCGGGTCCACCTCGGCTTTCCCGATCCCGCCAAGGCAACGGGCAGCGCGGACGAGGTGCTGGCCGTGTTCCGGCGCGTGAGAGACGATATTGCACTCCGGGTCACTGAGCTTCTGGAGGAGACAAAACTCGGGGCTTGACAAATCGCGAACTATATCGTATAAATACGATGTGAATTGCGAGAGCAGATAGGCGGGGTTGGACGAAATGGACACGATCACATTGCAGGAACGACGTAACACCCAGGACGAAGAGCGGCTGGTGCAGATGTTGAAAGCGCTGGGCAATCCCATCCGCTTTCGGATCATGCAGACGCTGGCCGAGCGCAAGACGTGCATTACGCAGGAGATCGTCGACACCACGCCGCTCGCCCAGTCCACTGTCAGCCAGCATCTGAAAGTGCTACGCGAGGCTGGGCTGATCGACGGCGAGACCGAGGGGCCGGCGACCTGCTACTGCCTCAGCGAGTCGGGCATCCGGTGGCTTAAGGAACAGATCGAAGGCTGGTTGCCAGGCTGCTGCACCCCGAGCACTGGCAGGGTGCGCGACTTCGCGCCGGTGGACATCAAGGCGGCGAGCGGCTGCTGCAGCTGAGCTACTCCGGCTTGACGGTGCTATTTTTTTGAGGTCAATCATCGTAATTAGCCGATGAAATCCAACCAAGATAGGGAGATCGCATCATGACGACCATGAGCGTAACGGGCAAGGCCACTATGCCTCGGGCTTCAGCCGAGTACTTCGAACGGGTGGCGGGCGAGTGGGACAGCCTGCGCAGTGGCTACTTCGGGGAGGCCGTGCGAGACGCGGCGATTGCGCGGTCATACCTGCGGCCAGAGATGGTCGTGGCCGACATCGGCTCGGGCACCGGGTTCATGGCAGCAGGGCTCGCGCCACTGGTCGCCAAGGTCTACGCGGTCGATGGCTCGGAGGCGATGCTCGAGGTGGCGCGCGAGAAGCTGGCGAGCTTCGGTAATGTAGAGCTGCAACTGGCCGATGGCGCGACGCTGCCGTTTGACGACGCGGCGCTGGATGCGGTCTTCGCGAACATGTACCTGCACCACTGCCCCGATCCACAAGCAGCTATCACCGAGATGGTGCGGGTGCTCAAGCCCGGCGGCCGCCTGGTGATCACGGACATGGACCAGCATGAGCACACCTGGCTGCGCGACGAAATGGCGGACGTCTGGCTGGGCTTCGCGCGGCAGGACCTGCGAGCGTGGTTCCGGACGGCGGGATTAGTGAACATCATCGTCGACCGCACCGGCGAGACCTGCAGTTCAAAGTCGACGAGCTGTGCAGGGGAAGGCATGGCGGATATCAGCATCTTCGTTGCTACCGGCAGCCGGCGGGTGAGCGGTGCAAAGGACGCGGTGCAGGAGAATTACGGCGCGCTGGCGGTCAACGGGGGGTGCTGTGGCTCGACCTCATCGCAGAGCAGCTGCTGCTCGACGTCGGACAGCGGCTCGCCAGCGAGCGGCTCGCCAGCGAGCAATTGCTGTTCTCCCGCTTCGAACGCTATGGAACTGGTCGAAGCCGGAGACCCGGACCTGGTCCTGTGGGAGACGGGGTACACCGCCGAGCAGATCAGCCTGGTGCCCGCCGAGGCGGTGAATCTCTCGCTAGGGTGCGGCAATCCGACGGCGATGGCATCGTTGAAGCCGGGCGAGACGGTACTGGATATCGGGAGTGGCGCGGGGATCGACGCCTTCTATGCAGCCAAGCGTGTTGGACCTGAAGGGCATGTGATTGGACTGGACATGACGCCGGCCATGATCGAGCGGGCGGAGCGATCCGCAGAGGAAGCGGGGCTGACGCAGGTCGAGTTTCGGCTCGGCCAGGCGGAAGAGATGCCGGTCGAGGATGGAACGGTTGACGTGATCCTGTCCAACTGCGTCATCAACCTCGCTGAGGACAAAGGCCGGGTCTTTGAAGAGGCGCACCGGGTACTAAAGTCGGGCGGGCGGTTGAGCATCAGCGACATGGTCACCGCCGGGCCGCTGCCGATGAGCCTTCGGAGCGATCCTGAGATGTGGGCGGGGTGTATCAATGGCGCCCTGCCCGAACGGGAGTATCTGGACCTGGTGCGGCAGGCCGGGTTTGTCGATGTGGTTGGGACGCGGAGCTTGAGCGGGGGCGAGTTGGAGGGTATCGAGGTGTACAGCCTGGGGGTCTCGGGGAGGAAGGGATAAAGCGAGCGTTTCCCCGAGCGGCCGATCCTGCTCGTAACGACAAAGCGGGCGCCCGTCCTGATGACTGACTGCCCGTTGTTGCCCAAACTCATTGTCAGCACACAACTGGCGCGGCAGAGGGATTGACCCGCGCTAGTCGTAGTGCTATGATTTGCACAGGCGTAGGCTAACGCTGAAAGGAGATGGCATGATGAAACGTCTTCAGAAAGCGATGCGGCCGGGCTACATTGAGGACACGCTGCAGGCGTGGGAGGACATGCGGGCCGAGGTCCTGCATGAGATCCAGGATGGCGGGCCGGTGCGGGAAGAACGGGTCGAGGCGGCCAGCGATATCGCGGCACATGTATTCCCGTGGGTGCTCGCCGAGCCGCAATCCGCTCGTCCAAGTCATGCTCACCGAAGGTAGCTAGATCAAGCACGGGGGCCAGTGCAGGTCTGACCAGGCGCACAACCGTATAAGGGGATGAGGCTCCCCGGGGTTATAGACCCAGAACGTCGCAAGACTGATAGCCTCTACCAGCGGTGCTGTCTTCTGACTGGTAGAGGCTATTTCTTTGTCTCACATCACACCCAGGAGGTATCACGTGTCTGTTGCAATCACTGACGTCAAGGCTCGGGAAATCCTCGACTCGCGCGGCAATCCGACGGTCGAGGTCGATGTGTGGCTGGAGGACGGCAGCTTCGGCCGCGCCGGCGTGCCCTCGGGCGCGTCGACCGGCGTGCACGAGGCGCTGGAACTGCGCGACGGCGACAAGGCGCGCTTCGGCGGCAAGGGCGTCCGGCACGCAGTGGCGAACGTCAACGAGCAGATCGCGCCCGCACTGGTCGATATGGACGCGCTCGATCAGACGGCCGTCGACGAGGCGATGCTAGCCCTCGATGGCACGCCAAACAAGAGCAAGCTCGGGGCCAACGCGATCCTGGGCGTGAGCCTGGCGGTGGCGCGAGCGGCGGCGGACTCGCTGGGCGTCCCGCTGTACCGCTACCTTGGCGGCGTCGGCGCACGCCTCCTGCCCGTGCCCATGATGAACATCATGAACGGCGGCGCACACGCAAACTGGCAGGGCACGGATCTCCAGGAGTTTATGATCGCACCGGTCGGCGCGCCCACGTTCAGCGAGGCGGTGCGCTGGGGCTCGGAGACCTACCAGGCGCTCAAGGGCGTGCTCAAGAGCAAGGGCTACCCGACCGGCGTGGGCGATGAAGGCGGGTTTGCGCCCACACTGAAGACGAATGCGGAGGCGGTGGAGCTGATCCTCAGCGCGATCGAAAAGGCCGGCTACCGGCCGGGCGACGACATCTGCCTGGCGCTGGACCCGGCGTCGAGCGGCTTCTACGAAGACGGGGTCTACAACCTGCGCACGGAAGGCCGCAAGATCAGCTCAGCCGAGATGGTCGCGATGTATGACGAGTGGACGCGCAAGTATCCGATCGTCGTGCTGGAAGACGGCTTGGCCGAGGACGACTGGGACGGCTGGAAGCTGTTGAACAAGACCATCGGCGACCGGGTCGAGCTGGTGGGCGACGACCTGTTCGTGACCAACGTCGAGCGTATCGCGCAGGGCATGCGGGAGAACGCGGCGAATGCGGTCTTGATCAAGCTGAATCAGATCGGCAGCCTGACCGAGACGATTGCGGCGATCCAAATGGCGCACAAGGCCGGCTGGGGCGCCATGGTGTCGCATCGCAGCGGCGAGACGGTCGATAGCTTCATCGCTGACCTTACGGTGGCCATGGGCACCGGGCACCTGAAGACCGGCGCGCCGTGCCGGTCGGAGCGGGTTGAGAAGTATAACCAGCTCATGCGTATCGAGGAAGATCTCGACGAGGGCGCCCGGTATGCCGGGCGCAAGGCCTTTGTGCGGTAGGTGCCCATGACGCGCTTCGTCCTGGTTCGGCACGGTCAGACGGAGTGGAACCGGGTCGAACGGTTCCGCGGACGGGCCGATGTGCCGTTGAACGACGCCGGGCTGGCGCAGGCGGAGGCGACCGGGCGGCGGGTGGCCGAGGAATGGCAGCCCGCCGCCGTGTACGCCAGTCCGCTTAGCCGGGCATACGTGACGGCGGAAGCGATTAGCGTACGCTGCGGCCTGCCGGTGGCGCCGTTGGCCGGCGTGATCGATATCGATTACGGGGAGTGGCAGGGACTGACGCCCGAGGAGGTCGCCGCCCGCTGGCCAGACCTGCTGCACGCCTGGTATACCGCGCCGCAGACGGTGCAGGTCCCCGGCGGTGAGTCGCTGGCGGGACTGCGCGAGCGGGCCATGCGGTCTCTTTGTGAGCTGGTGGACCGGCACCGTGACGAGACAGTCGCGGTCGTGAGCCACACGGTGGTCAACCGGGTGATCCTGTTGGGCATCCTCGGGCTGGGCAATGAACGGTTTTGGCGGCTGCGGCAGGACAACTGCGCAATCAATGTGTTCGACGCGGACGCCAGCGATTTCACGCTGGTGACACTAAACGATACCAGCCATCTGCGCTGCGCTGAGAAATGAGCCGCCGCGCACCTGGAACGAGGTGACCGTGAATAACTTATGGCTTGAGCTGCGCATGGGGCCGAAAGCGCCTGATATCGTATATGCCATCGTCGAGTCGCCCAAGGGCCAGCGGAACAAGACGGAGTATAACATCAACAGTGGTGCGCTCGTGTTGAGCCGCACGCTCGCCTCGTCGCTGCACTACCCGGGCGACTATGGGCTCATCCCGCAGACCTTCTTCGAAGATGGTGAGCCCATGGACATCCTGACCATGACCGGCGAGCCGACTTTCCCCGGCTGCGTCATCCAGGCGCGCCCCGTGGGCATTCTGCGACTGATGGACGCCGGCCATCACGACGACAAGGTGCTGGCGGTGGCTGCCACGGACCCACTCTTCGCCGAGTACCAGGCGCTGAAGGACATCCCCCCTCACTTCCTGCGCGAGGTGCAGCACTTCTTCGAGACGTACAAAGACCTGGAGGGCGGCAAGCGCGCGCAGGCGATGGGGTGGGAGGACGCGGCGGCGGCCAAGGAGGCCATCCTGCGCGCCCACCAGGTGTTCTTGGAGCGTTTCAGTCTGAAGGGCCTGTAGGACAGCGGCATCGTAGGGCGCCTGAGAGACGAGCCTATGAGCCGCGAGCGCCTGGTGTGGAGGCGTGCAGCAATGCAGAGGGGAGTGCATGACGAGGTTCCTGTTGATTGGCCTGGGCGGCATGGTGGGCGCGAATGTGCGCTACTGGCTGCAGCAATGGGCTGCCAACCGCTGGGGTGCGGCGTTTCCCTATGGGACGTTGATCATCAATGTGAGCGGGAGTTTCATCCTCGGTTTCTTCATCGTATTGGTCACCGACCGGCTCGCGGTCTCGCCCAACTGGCGTTACCTGATTGCGGTCGGGCTGTTAGGCGGCTACACGACCTTTTCGTCGTTCACGGTCGAAACGCTTACGCTGGCCGGGAGCGGGCGCCTGCTGCCCGCGTTGTTGTATCTGGGCGGCAATGTGGGGCTTGGCCTCATCTTCGCCTATCTTGGCATGGCACTGGCACGGGCGCTTTAGGAGCGCCTGCGAGCGGAGCACGCGCTCCTGGCAGAGCGTTCGGAGGTGCGAGATGGAAATCGTCGGGACTGCCAAGAAAGTGACGGTATACATCGGCGAGAGCGACCGCTGGGCCGGTAAGCCGTTGTACATGGCGATCTTGGAGGTGCTCAAGGCGGCCGACTGCGCGGGGGCAACAGTAACGCGAGGCGTCGCAGGTTTCGGCGCGCACAGCCGCATCCGGACCGCAACCATCGTCGACCTGTCGCCCGACCTGCCCCTCATCGTGGAGTGGGTCGACGACCCGGGGCGGGTCGAGCGTGTCATGCCGAAGCTGATCGAGATGGTCGCCGAAGGCATGATCACCTGCTCGGAGGTCGAGGTGCATGACTTACGGGCATCGCGAGCTGCGCCGGCTGCGGGCCTCGGCGCCGGTGCATGACTTGATGAGTCGCGAGGTCCGTTCTGTGCGGCCAGACACGAGCGTGGCGGATGCCGTAGAGATGCTGATCGGCAAGGCCTATAAGGCGCTCCCCGTCGTCGACGATGAGCGCCGCGTGGTCGGGATCCTCACGGACGGCGACGTGCTGCGGCGATTGGGACTCCCGGCTGCTGGCGTGCAGTCGGCACTGACGCGCGCGGAGCTCGGCCGGGAGCTCGAGGCGCTGCGCCACAGCGGGCAGACGGTCAAGGATATCATGGTGAGCCCGGTGGTAACGACCACGGAGGATGCGCCAATCGCCCAGGCCGTCAAAGTGATGACACAGCGGGGCATCAAGCGGCTGCTGGTCGTGGATCGGGACGGCCGGCTCATCGGCGTGGTCAGCCGGGTCGACGTGCTCCGTGCGTTAGCTCAGCCGGCCGTGGCGGAGGCCCCCCAAGCCGAGGTGCGGCCGGGGCACCACGTCCAGGTACGCGACGTGATGGTGACGGAAGTGCCAAAGGTGCACGTCGATGCTGGGCTCAACAAAGTCGTGGACCTGCTGGTCAGCTCGGCCGAGCGCCGCATCGTGGTGGTGGATACGGATGAACGGGTACTGGGCATCATCACGGACGGCGATCTGATCAAGCGCGCCAGCGGGACCGAACGCAGCGGGTTGCTGGGCGCCCTGAGCCGCCGGCTTAGCAGTGCAGAGGGAGTCAACCTTGCCGCTCGGACCGCGGGCGAGGTGATGACGGCTAACCCCGTCACGGTGACACCCGAAACCCGCCTGTTGGATGCCCTGCAATTGCTCTTGCGCGCACAAGGTCAAGCGTTTGCCTGTCGTGGACGACACGGGGCGGCTCGTGGGTCTCGTCGGTCGGGGCGAGATACTGCAGGCGCTCGCTTCCGAGCTGCCTGAGGAGTGACGTGCTCAACACGGCGCAGCGCGCGGCGATCACGATCGGCCTGCGCGCCTTCGAGATGCACTTGCACGAGATCGCGCGCTGGCTGCGAGGCGCACCGGATGCCGGCGTTCTGTTTTGGGAGCACCTTGATTTCAGCGACGAGGTGCGCATACAGGCCGAGGAGCAAGTTGCGGCTGCGCTTGCCCTGGTCGCGGAGCTGGCCCAGCGTTTTGAACTGGAACGGACCCCAATCGACCTGGGGGCGAAGATCACGGGCATGATGAGCGTCGACTGGGCCGACCTGGTGGACCTGCAGGCGAGCAAACTGCGGCGCTACGGCGGGGTAGCGGCTGAATTGAGTGGTTTGCTGGACGCCGATGTCGAACGACTCGCGGACACGGCGAAGGAGCTGGCAAAGCTCAGAGGGGCTCCGAGCGGACACGGGGCGGCAGAAGTAGATGGCTGAGCAGGACACGCTATTCCACGAAATCTTGGACGCGCTCAAGGCGGGTGGCTGCCCGATATGCCGGCTGGGACACCGTGCGCGCGACGCGCTACATCGACACGCTCAACTACGAGGGCGTCAACGATCCGGGCCTGCGCGAGAGCCTCCGCAAGTCGCGCGGGCTCTGCAACCGGCATGCGTGGGAATGGTCGCATGTGCGCGGCAGCCCGCTGGGTGTTGCCATCGTTTACCAGAACCTGGTCCGGGACCTGGCCGAGGTGGTCGCGAACGGCAAGGCTCGCTACCAGAGCAAGGCCATGGCCGTCGAGGAGTCGGGGGGCCGCTGGCTCCTGCGGCACGCTGTCCAGCCTGCGTGGCCGAAGACGATGCAGGCGACCGTTATGCGACGACGCTGCTAGAAGTACCTCGAAGGCCGGAGATCGACGAGGTGTACGTCAGATCGGGCGGACTGTGTCTGCTACACTTACGGGTGGCCGTCAACTTAGCGGACGTCGGGCAGATCACGAAACTGGCGAACTGGCAGGCGGCCGTGTATCGCGGGCTGGACGAGCAGCTCGGCGAGTTCATCCGCAAGCACGACTACCGGTTCGCGGGCGAGCCGATGGAGGCAGAGAAAGACTCGTGGACGCGCGCCGTGGCGGCAATCGCGGGCCAGGAGGAAGACGTGCGTTAGCAGGGCGGCTGGCGGCATGCTCGCCTTGCTTACATCAATGAATACATTGTCTACAAGGAGCTTGCATGACTTCCTTTCCAACCTGGTTCGTCTGGGCGCTTTTATCCGCCGTCTTCGCGGCGTTCACCGCCATCTTCGCAAAGATTGGCATTAAAGGCGTAGATTCAGACTTGGCTACGCTCGTGCGAACTGCAGTCATCATTGTCCTGTTGGCGGGCTTCGTTTGGGCAACTGGGAAGTGGAGTAACCCGCTTACACTCCCGCACAAGACCTTGCTATTTCTTGGACTGTCCGGCCTTGCCACTGGAGCTTCCTGGGTTTGCTATTTCCGCGCGCTCCAGATCGGAGATGCTTCGAAGGTCGCTCCCGTAGACAAGCTGAGCTTGGTGCTCGTCGCCATTTTTGCTTTCGCGTTGCTCGGCGAACGGCCAACACTCCGCGAATGGACGGGCATTGCGATGGTCGCGGGCGGCGTGCTTGTGCTCGCGCTTAAGAGATGAGGCGAAGGGGACCTCCTGCGGTCATTGGGCAGACCGATCGTGAGCAGAACCCCAGCGTTTTGATGTTTGCGCCTTAGGTGCTAAGATGCGCCCAACTGAATAGGGATGAGGCTCCCGGCCGGGGCGAACGCTCCGGTTGTCGCAAGACTGATAGCCTCTACCAGTGCGCTACGGCACTGGTAGAGGCTTTTTTGTTGTTTAGGGTTGGATCGGATCGTGAGGCGAGGCATGAGCGACGATGTCGACGGAATGGCGGAGAAGGTTCCGGCGGACGCGTGGCTGAACCGCAACGTGGTCGGCATGGCGCTGGCCAGCTTCTTCAGCGACGCGGGGCACGAGATGGCGACCGCGGTGCTGCCATTGTTCCTGGTAGCAATCGGCGCACCGGCCGCAGCGCTCGGTGCGATCGAAGGCGTGGCGGACGCCGTCTCCTCCTTCGTGAAGCTGGGCTCAGGCTGGCTTAGCGACCAACTCGGGCGCCGCAAGCCGATCGCCGTTACGGGGTACGTGCTAACCGGCGTGACGACAGGATTGTTCGCGCTGACAACTACATGGCCGCAGGTGTTGGTGGTGCGAGCCGCTGGCTGGTTCGGCCGCGGCATGCGCGGTCCAGTGCGCGATGCGATGCTGGCAGATTCGGTTCCTGATGCGGCGCGCGGTCGGGCCTTCGGCTTCCACCGAGCCGGCGATACACTGGGCGCTATCGTCGGACCGTTGCTCGCCCTGCTCATGCTGCGACTGTTGGGCGGGCGCGAGACGCCGGAAACGACCTACCGCCAGATCTTCTGGCTGACTCTCATCCCTGGTCTGCTGGCTGCACTCGCATTCGCAACCTTAGTGAAGGAACAGCGGCGGACGGGCAACGGCAAGTTCAACCTGTTCCATGCAATCGGACGGCTCCCGACGCCCTTTCGACGATTCCTCCTTGGGGTAGGGATATTCGGAGCAGGCGACTTCGCACACAGCTTGCTGACACTCCGCGCCGCGACCATGCTGGCGCCGTCGCTCGGCGTAAACCAAGCTGGCCAGGTCGCAATCGGCCTCTACGCAGTGCACAACATCGTCTACGCTGCGCTGTCTTACCCAATAGGCTCGCTCGGAGACCGCATCGGCAAGCGAGGCCTCCTCGCCTTTGGCTACAGCCTCGCGGGCGTAATGGCGCTCGGCTGGATCTTCGCCGTGCCCTCAGTCTGGTACCTCGGCGTGTTGTTTGCGCTCGGCGGGGCGTTCATCGCGGCCGAGGATACGCTCGAAGGCGCGCTGGCCGGAGATCTGCTGCCGGTTGACGTGCGCGGCACGGGCTACGGCGTTCTGGCCACCGTGAACGGCGCTGGGGACTTCCTGTCGAGCCTGCTCGTCGGCCTGTTGTGGTCGGCCGTGAGCCCTGCCGCCGGCTTTGCTTATGCAGGTGTGCTGGCTCTTATCGGGGCGACCATCGTGTTTCGAGTGCGATAGGCGAGGAGAAACCAGATGGACGCCAAAGGCGGAATGAATTCGGAGGTTGCTTGATGGCCGTCAGCGTGCCAGAGACTCGGATCAGCACGTCCAAGACGGCGTTCTGTAGCGTCCTGTTTCTGCGACCCGAGGATAGGACCGAGAGCGAGACGCGCGAGGAGCCGGCCTGCTTCGGCGATCTGAACCTCGACCAGGTCGTCGATGCCGTGACAATCGGCAAGCAGGGCTATGACCTCAAACGCTTCTACTATACGCCCTTGCACGACGTGGACGCGATCCAGTACCGCCACGAGGTCATGCAGGACCTCGAACGCCGGACGCTGTTCGAGAAGATCGAGGAGTTCGCGCGCCGGATGCGGACCATGCGCGAGCATCTCAAGCAGGCCGAGAAGCTGTATTACAAGCTGCAGAAGCAGCGCTGGTTCCTGGATGCGGTGAATACGTCTATTGCAGCGCCGTCCAGCCGCCTGGCCGAGGACCTGGCCGCGGAGAATCCGCAGTCGCGCGGGTTTGGAGCCCTGCGCGCCCACCTCGACGCGTACGTAGCCGGCGAACCTTTCCAGGTGCTCGCGGGCGAACTGCACGAGCTGCTCTCAGGCCTGGCCGGCGTGCGCTATGCGTTCGTGCTCAAGGGCCAGACGGTGAGCGTGCGGAAGTACGAGGAGGAGACCGACTACAGCGCCGAAGTGCTGCGGACTTTCGAGCGGTTCAAGCAGGGCGCGGTCAAGGAGTACCTGGCCGAATTTCGCGAGCCAGTGGACATGAACCACGTCGAAGCACAGGTGCTCGAGTTGGTCGCCCGGCTCTACTCTGACCTCTTTGGTCGCATCGAGAGTTACTGCACCCGGCACGTCGATTTTATCGACGAGGTGCTTGGCGTCTTCGACCGCGAGGTGCAGTTCTATATCGGGTACATCGACTTCATGCGGTCGTTGCAGCGGCGGGGCTTGCGGTTCTGCTACCCGGTCGTGTCGGCTGACAGCAAGGCTGTATCCAGCCGTGAAGGGTTCGACGTGGCGCTTGCGCGCAAGCTGGCGGGCGAAGAAGCGAACGTGGTCTGCAACGACTTCAGCATGCAGGGGGTGGAGCGGGTATTCGTGGTATCGGGGCCGAACCAGGGTGGGAAGACCACGTTTGCCGCGGGCTTTCGGCCAGCTGCACTACCTCGCCAGCATCGGCTGTCCCGTGCCGGGCCGAGAAGCCCACCTCTACCTGTTCGATCAGCTCTTGACGCACTTCGAACAGGAGGAGAACCTCACTAACCTGCGCGGCAAACTGGAAGACGAACTGGTGCGCATCCATGAAATCCTCCAAGCGGCGACGCCGCGCAGCATCGTGATCATGAACGAGATCTTCACGTCGACGACGCTGCAGGACGCGGTCTTCCTGGGCGAGCGGGTCATGCAGCGCATCCTCGACCTGGATCTCCTGTGCGTCTGCGTGACCTTCATCGACGAGCTGGCTGCGCTGAGCGACAAGATCGTCAGCATGGTCAGCACCGTGACGCCGGAGAACCCGAGCATGCGGACCTACAAGATCGTGCGGCGGCGGGCCGACGGGCTCGCGTACGCGATTTCGATCGCCGAAAAGCATCGCTTGACCTACGAAGCGTTGAAGGAGCGCCTCGCGACCGTGAAAGCCTTCCTGATGTATCCGCAGCGGGATTTCGACGTGAAGCAGGCGTTGCCGCCGAATGCAGAAGCCCTGGTGCAGGACCTCGAGCTCAGCACCTTGTTCGCCGCGATGGCGCACGGCGACAAGTTCCTGTTCGAGGTGGCCCGGGTTGCCGTTTTGTCCGGCGCGGACGCCGACGTGCGCACGATCCTGTATCGGCAGGGCGTGCTCAAAGACTGCCTGAACCATGCGGCGCTCATTCGGCAGATCTACGACTTGGCTGTGGACACCATCGAACGCGAGAAGCATGTGTGGTGGGGCGCATTCGGGAGAATGCCGGACACAATACTGCACCGGTCGGTCGAAGTGCTTGAGCTATTCGTCGGCGTGCTCAAGACGTTGAGGCGGATCGCCGACGAGCATGTTTCAGGCTTCGAGTCGGAGGGCTTCAAGGCGTTCTTCGCCATGCTCCAGCGGGAGCTCGACGACGTGTTCTTTGCCGAGGTCCAGCAGCACGTGCGCAATCTCAAGTTTCGCGACGGCATCCTGGTCAGCGCGCAGCTCGGCCAGGGCAACCGGGGGGTGGACTACGTGCTGCGAAAGCCGAACCGCAAGCAAGGCAACTGGTTCCAGCAGGCATTGGGGCCGCGGCCGACCGCCTATTCCTTCCGTATCGCGGATCGGGACGACAACGGTGCGCGGGCCCTCTCCGAGTTGCGGGACCGGGGCGTCAACCTGGTGGCAAACGCGGCCGCCCAGTCATGCGACCACATCCTTTCGTTCCTCACGCTGCTGCGCACCGAGCTCGCCTTCTACGTGGGTTGTCTGAACCTGCACGACCGGCTACAGGAGAAAGCCACGGCAACGTCCTTCCCGGTTCCCTTGCCGCCGACGGAGTGCCGGCACACGGCGCGCGGGCTGTACGACGTTTGCCTGGCACTCGTCGTCGACCAGCCGGTGGTGGATAACGACCTGGACGCTGACGGCAAGAACCTTGTCGTCATCACCGGCGCGAACCAGGGGGGCAAGTCTACCTTCCTGCGGGCCATTGGCCTGGCCCAGACGATGATGCAGTGCGGCATGTTCGTGCCGGCCGAGGCGCTGACAGCGAACGTCGCGGATCGCGTCTTCACGCACTATAAGCGCGAGGAAGATGAGAGCATGAAAAGCGGCAAACTCGACGAGGAGTTGGGCCGGATGAGCGAGATCGTGGACCACATGACCCCGGATTCCCTGCTGTTGCTAAACGAGTCGTTTGCCGCTACGAACGAGCGGGAGGGATCGGAGATCGCGAGGCAGATCGTCACCGCACTGCTGGAGCGCGGGATCAAGCTCTTCTACGTGACGCACCTATACACATTCGCCCGCGCGATGTATGATAAGAATCTATCTCATGCCCTGTTCTTGCAGGCCGAACGGCGCGAGGACGGCGAGCGCACGTTCAAGCTGGTTGCCGGTACGCCATCGCAAACGAGCTTCGGCCCGGACCTGTACGAGAAGGTTTTTGCACGGGACGGCTCGGTCGGCCGAGGTTTCGTAGACGCCGGAGTATCGCCCTTGGAAACCATTGTCACGGTCCTTCGGGACGGCAAGCCGACAAACATCGGAGAGGACGCGCTGCGCAAGGGAGACACCTTGCTCCTCCAGGCGGGCGAACTCGTCGCGGCCGATCTGAAGCTGGTCGGGGCCAGGGGCCTGGAAGTCGACGAATGGGACCTGACCGGCGAGATCGTGCCCGTTGCGAAGCGCGTCGACGGACACGAGGACGTCTTCGTTTACCGCGGCAGCCGGGTGACACGCGGGAATGGCAGCGGCGTGGTCACGGCCGTCGGGGAAGCGACAGAGTACGCCCAGTGCGTGAAGCAGTCCTGGGAGCGCACGCGTTATCGCCGGCCGTCGGCTCCTCACCCGGGGCTCCTTCGTCGTGTTGGCCCTCCTGGCGCCGCCCTTTGCCATGGCCGCGGTGCGGCACGAGAACGGGATCTTGCTGGGGCTCCTCGCCGCCGCCTTGGCCGTCCTCGCTGTCGTTCTTGAGAACAGCGCGCTGTTCGACTATGCGGTGACCGGGAAGGAAGTCAGCCGGATCGAGCAACAGGGCATTCAGATGCGTGACGTTGGTGCACTTGAAGTGATGGAGCGCCTGAATGTCCTGTGCGTGGACAAGACCGGCGTCCTGACGACCCGCGACCTGAAGGTGAAGGAGATCTACCTGGCAGATGGTCCCTGCGAGCTGGCGGTACTTTGGCACCAACGAGGAGCCGGCCACGCTGGTCCGCACCGGCTGCGCGCTCTGCAACGACGTAATGTATGCCGAGAAAGCGAGCCTGGCCGCGCCGATCGATCGGGCCCTCATCGCGTTCGCGCGGGCCAGCGGGACCGACATCGCGGACGCGCACCAGACCTATCACAGGGTGTACGACAAGCCGTTCGATTCCGAGGAGCGCTACATGGCCTGTGGCTTCGAATCTGGCGAGAAGACCGTGTTCTTTGCCAAGGGCGACCCGGACGTCGTGCTGAAAATGTGCGGCACGTACAGCACGCCCTCGGGCAGTCAGCAGAAGCTAGACTTGCCTTTCTGGATATCCACGCGAACTCATGCCGAATCGATCAGCAAGGCGGGCGACGTGGTCATGGCGCTGGCCTACGGCGTCGGGGGATCGGCGACACCTCCGCTGCACTACACGTTTCTCTGCCTGATCCAGCTCGAGAATCCGCTTCAGCCAAACGTGCCCGGCACGCTGCGCGAGCTCAGGGGGAGGGCATCCGTACTGTGATGCTGACCGGCGATAGGACAGAGACCGCGTCAAAATCGCGGTCGCGGCCGGCATTGCCTCGGACGAGAGGCTGTGTCTGACCGGCCGGCTGATGGCGCACATGGGCGCGTTTGATATCCGCGAGCAGGCAACCTTCATCCCCATCTTTGCGCGGCTCCTGCCATCACAAAAGGCGCTCATCGTCAGGCTATTGCAGCAGAAGAACAAGGTCGTGGCCATGGTGGGTGACGGGGCAAACGACACACTGGCGTTGAAGGCGGCGGACGTCGGCATGGCCTTTGGCAGCGACGCGTCGCCCATGGCGAAGCGGGTAGCCCCCATCCTCATCAACGACCTGGCCGATCTGGTTACGCTTGTTGAAGGCGGCAGGCGCATTCACGAGCGCCTGGGTGAACTGGCCATGTTCCGGGTCGCGCTGCTGATCGTGATGTTCCTGGGGCTGTATGGGTGGGTATATAGCTTGTTGAGATAGGACAAGAGCCGGGAGTGGAAGCGGGTGAACCTCAATAGTCAGCTATTGCCAAGCAGTAGTATGAGCGCCTCTCTCCGTAAGGCCAGCCGAACCGGCTCGCCTGCCTCCAGGCTAAGCGGCGTGTAGCTATACGGCGGGTGTGACACCTCGATCTGGTGCCCGTTCGGCAGCAGCACCTTCAGGCGCCGGGCGCCAGGCCGCAGGTAGCTCTCGATGATCCGTCCGGTCACCACGTTGTGCCGAACGGTCTCCGACAGCGGTCGATCCACGTAGAGCACCTTGACGTCTTCGGGACGGATGTAAGCTGTCACGGTGCTGCCCGGCTCAACCTCCTGCGGCGGCGCAGTAAGGGACATGCCGTCCCAGTCGAGAGTCAGACCGCCTGCCTCCGCCGCGACCACTTGCGCACGGAATACGTTCGCGATCCCCATGATTTGGGCCACGTCGGCGTTGGCGGGATACCGAAAGACCTCGTCGATGGGGCCGACCTGTTTGACCTCGCCGTCGCGCATGATGGCCAGGCGCCGCCCCACTGCAAAGGCGTCTTCGAGACGGTGCGTTACGTACACGACAGGCAAACGCAGTTCGCGCTGCAGCGCGACAAGGTCCAGCTGGAGGCGATGGCGTGCGGCGACATCAAGGGCCGAAAAGGGCTCGTCCAGGAGGAGAACACGAGGTGCTGCCGCCAGGGCGCGGGCAATTGCGATGCGCTGTTGCTGCCCCCCGAAAGTCGCTCGGGGTAGCGATCCGCCAGGTGAGGGATGCCCATGCGATCCAGCAGCTCAGCAGCGCGCTTCCGCCCTTCCCGACCTTGCAATGGGTAAGCTACATTCTCAAGTGCGGTGAGGTGCGGAAATAGTGCATAGTGTTGAAATACATAGCCCAAGCGCCGAGCGTGGGCGGGGAGGTTCACCGTCGGGGTTCCAGCCTCTCGCTGGAAGAGTATCTGTCCGCCCAGGGTGATCCGGCCCCGCTCGGGAACGATCAACCCGGCGATGGCGTTCAGGGTTGTCGTCTTGCCCGACCCGGAAGGGCCGAACAACACGAGGACCTCGGCGTCTACCTGCAAATGCACGTGCAACTCAAAGTTCAACTGCCGGACGGAGAACCCAGCGTAGAGACAAGGAGTCGGGCAAGGGTCCGAAACGTTGTCCATCATGCTAACCTTGCTCGGCTGGGTCCAAGGCAACAGGGGCCCGCCTGGGCTGTTCGAACCGGCGCACCGCCCACAGACTTAGGAAGGCTAGCGCGGTCATCAGCACCACCATCGCGTTGGCCTGGTCATACTGGCGGTTCTGCACGGCGTCGTAGACCGCGAGCGGCAAGGTCTGTGTGCGGCCGGGAATGTTCCCGGCAACCATGAGGGTGGCGCCGAACTCGCCGAAGGCGCGCGTCGCGGCCAGTACCAGCCCGGCGAGGATACCGCGGCGTGCGAGCGGCAGCGTCACGCGGCGCAATAGCGCGAGCTCGGAGGAGCCCAACGTGCGAGCAGCCTGCTCGAGCGCCGGGTCCACTCCCGCGATGGCGGCACGCGCGGCCTGCACGAGCAGCGGCAGCCCGACGATCGCCGACGCCAGGGCCGCCGCGGGCCAGGTGAACAGGATGCGCCAGCCAAACCACTCCACCACCGGACTGCCGCGGCCCAAGAGCAAGCAGCAGGTAATAACCGACGACGGAGGGCGGCAGAATCAATGGGAGCATGATGACGGCCTCTACGATCGTGGCGCCTCGGAACTTCTTGCGCGCCAACAACAGGGCGAGGGGAAGTCCACCGACGATCATCAGGACGGTCGCAACGGCCGTAACCTGGAGCGATAACAGCAGTGGGTGCCAGCTCATTGCACGGGCGCCTCGCCGGGTAAGATAAAGCCGTACTTGCGCATGATCAGCCGTCCTTGAGGTCCGTTCACGAACTCGGCAAACGTGCGGCGCCGCAGCCTCGTGCGGCGTGCCCTTAATGACTGCCAGCGCCTGGTCGATCGGCGGATGCAGCTCTTGCGGAATGAGCGTGTAGCGACCGGGAGCTCCCTGGGCGGCTGCCGGGATGCTTAACGACAGGGCGACGATCGCTACCTCCACGTTGCCGGTTTCGGCGTACTGCAGGGTCTGACTGACATTCTCGCCGAGCACCAGCTTGGGCTGCACTGCGTCCCAGATGCCTGCCGACTGCATGGCCTGGCGCGCGGCGACACCGTAAGGCGCGTGGTCCGGGTTGGCAATCGCGACGTGGACGATCTCGGGGCGTGTCAGGTCCTCCAGCTGGGTGACCTCCAGCGGGCTATCGGCACGGCTCCAGAGCGCGATGCGACCTCGCGTGTACAGATGTTTCGTGTCCGGTAGGATCAGATCCTGCTTTTCCAGGTCATCGATGTAGCTCTGGTTCGCGGCCGCAAATACGTCAACGGGTGCGCCCTTCTCGATCTGCTGCGCGAGCTGCCCGGTCGAGCCGAAGTTGAACACGACCTTGTTCCCGGTGTCGGCCTCGAACTGCTTACCAATCTCGCCGAAGGCGTAAGTCAGGTCGGCAGCAGCGGACACGGTGAGGGTGACCGGTTGCTGCTGAGCCGGCGCACGGGAAGCGGCTGGCAGCCGGCCAGGACCAGGCAGGCCAGTATCAGTAGGGGAAAGCGCGGTAGACCCGGCACGCTGCGAGAGTCGGGTGTGGCGTATCATGGAGCTTCCGTTGTGTGTGGGGAGCAGCGGGAAACCGCCAGGCGGCGAAACTCATCGAGCGCATCCAGGGTCGCCTGGACCTGCGCCTCGCGCAAGTGATGAACCAGGGCGACCACGTCGTTCTCGAAATGTCTGCTGCTGTGCCTGATTGAGCCAGTCGCCAAGCGCACGCTTTTGCGCGTCAATGAGTCTCGACTGCTTCGGACGGGTCCCGGCGCAGTGCCATCCAGACCCTGGCCAGGAGTGCGGTTCGCAGGTTACGCGGCCGGACTTCGGGGGTGCGAATCCACTGCTCAAAAGCCGCGCGGCCGCTGTTCGGTCGGTTCAAACATGTCCGTGCCGGCCCCTTCGATTGCTCTTCGGCCAACTCGACGATGAAGGCCTTCTGCTTGAGCTTGCCCAGCAGGAAGTAAATCTCGCTGCGCTCAATCCGCCAGATCGCGCGCAGAGCTGCATCCGCTTGCACGAAACGCGAAGCTCGTAGCCGTGGATCGGGCGTTCGCACAGCAGCCCCAGGATGATGTTCTCACTTGGCCAATCAGCATGCACAGAGGACGCTCCGAACCAATGGTGGAGAGACTATTCAGAATCTAACCACGACTCGGTTGCAGTATAGGGCTTGTCATTGTGCATGTCAATTGTGACGGACAACGCGGAAGAGGATGCAAGAGGTGACAGAGAAAGGACCGGCGGGAGAACGGTCGCCGGGGGTCCTGGCTGCCCAGGCGCCCACGCGACCCCGGCACAGTGGAGGCGCTGCGGGCTGTGCCGTCAGGTACGTCCAGCGTCCACGCTCCAAGACGCTCGAGCAGGCCCTCAATCGATCCGCCCGAAAGCCTGCCCAGGCCTCGACGGCGGACCGCGCGACGTCCTCCGAAACGGGTGCGGCACTGTAGCGCGCTTGCATATAGGCGTCCGTAATCGTAGCCAGCGCGGCGCCTTGCTCCGGATGCGCAGCGCTCAGGCTCGCCAGGTACTCCAGCGGCGTGACGCCGGGCGGCGACCGCCCGCCCCGTCAGCAGCCCATGCCAGCAACGCCTGGTAGACCCGCCGGACCTGCGCGGCGGGATCGTCTCCGACGACGGACGCGAAGGGCGGGGGCGCCTCAGTGCGTTTTCGGCCTTTAAGCAGGTTGCCCAGCTGCGCGTGGAGCAGGTCGAGTGAGAGCACGCTCTCGCGCTGCTCTTCGACATCCTCCTCGCTGTAGGTGCGAAAACGGCGGAACGCCAGGGCGAACAAGAAAAAGACGAGCGCCGCAACGAGTGCGGCCCCGACTACGCGGAAGATAAGGTAGGCGGTCGGCGACAGGCCGGCCGGCTGTTGCTGTAGATCACCAAACTGGTCGGCCAGGCTCGGGGGTGTCTGGATGTTGACATCCGATAGGGTGAGCGGCCGGAAGTGAAGGACCAGGCCGACGAGGCCGCCTACTTTGAACACGACCCAGGCGATGGCAAGGATAACCCAATAGAGGATTCGTGCGACTATGTCGAGCACGCCGGACAGCGCGGCCATAAGCTTGCTGACGGCCGAGGGCGTAAAGAGCTGCGCCAGCAGCAGGCCGCTCACTAACAAGGCTGCGATGACCACGACCACGGTGACAGCCCAATAGCGTGTCAGGCGGAAGGCTGATGGGTCGGGCGCCCCTTGAGCGCGCGCGGTGCTGCGCAAGCTGGCGATGGCGAGGCTTGCGAGCCCCAAGGCAAAGAACGCCAGGATGGGCGACAGCATGGCGCCCAGGCCTACGGGATCAAGCGCATAGTGCCAGATTGCCGCTCCGCCCAGGGCAAAGACGCCCAACGCGAAGTTGGCCGCATAGGTATCGTAGCCGGGGGTATCGCGGCCCGCAAGCAAGCCCCACCACCACAGCCACGCTGCGAAGATGACGATCACAATGGCCTCGAGCGGCTGGTTTGCGAGCGAGAATAACCAGGCGCGGCTCCAGAGCGGGAAGCGCGCCGCTGCCGAGCGCCGCGTAGAGGGTGAGGGCGATCGCGAGCAGGCCGGCGCACGCGACAAGCAGCTGGCCTTGGCGCTCCGAGCGAATCCGGAAGGCGGCGGTCTCGGCTGCGGCTGTACTCAGAGCCAGGAGCGCAAGGATGATGGGGAAGCCGATCAGCTCACCGTGGCCAGGACCCCGGACGGATGCACTAAGGACGAAGAGCAGGGCATAGACCCAGACGGCTCGCATGCCGGCAAGGAGATACGGCAGAAGGCCGTTGTCGATCGGGTGCCACTTGCGATCATGCAGGTCGAGACGCATCGAGCACGAGCTCCGTCAGGTGGTTGTAGGCCGAGCGGCCGCCGATCCAGAAGGTCGGAATGTCAGGAGAAAACGTGCGCGGTGGCGCGTCCCCGACGGTGACCAGCCCGACCGGATGGCGGGCTGCGCGCACGTCCAGCAGTACGGCGGCAAGGTCGGTATTGGGCACCGCGGTAATGACAAGGACGGTTGCGCCGAAGGGGAGCCGCGGCGTCTCGACCTGGAGCATGTGTTTGAAATCGGCTGCCGTGAGCCCGGACAAGCGGGCGAGGCCATCCAGGATATCGAACCAGTGATCGGGCCGGCGCGAGGGCGGGAGGCGCAGGGTGAGCGCTCCCGTCCCGCGCCACCCCCCGTTCACGTAAAGTCCGACCGCATGGCGCTGGTCGAGCAAGTGGCGCGCCAGTGACGCCGCGGCACTGATCCCGTATTCGAGGTATTCGGGTACGTAGCCCGGCGAATCGGGTAGTGTGCGAAGGTCAAGGAACAGGCCGGTCACCTGCGCTGCGCTGGGATCGAAAGTCCTGGTCTGGAGCTCGCCCCGCCGGGCGGTGGCGCGCCAATGAATCGTGCGCAAGCTGTCGCCTGCTGCGTAGGCACGGACGCCGGAAATCCGCAGCGGATCGTCGGCCACGCGGCGCAAGGCCTTCTCGTCGCCGAAAGGATACCCGGCGGGCAGCCGGAACGGTGCAACGGGCACGACGCGTGGGTAGACGATGAGGCGGTCTACTTGGAGCACCTCCTGCTGTTGATCGCGGAACCCGAACATATCGCCTGAGCTAATCTCGGCCGGGCCAAATTCCAGCGCGCCGCGGTGCACGGCCTGGATCCGGTACCGCTTGCGGATGCGTTGGTAGAAGCGTAGCGAGACGATGTTGATCAGCAGGCGGCGCCCCGGCTTCCAGTGATAGTGTAGCGTCCCGCGCAGGAGCTTGACCTCGTTCGGCCACTCATCCTCGACCTTGAGCCAAGATAGCGGCAGCGGCTTAGCGTTGACGATCTCGACCGTCACGTCCGTCTCCTCCCCAACAAAGAGCCGGGGTTCGCCAAAGTGGCGGGTGTAGGTGACCCCCGCGAGGGCGTAGCGGTCCCAGAGCCCGGTTACGATCGCGAGCAGGAGCAGCAAGACGCCGGCCAGGAAGAGCAGGGGGTTGCGCAGCACGAGCGCAATTGCGAGCGCCAGGAACGTCAGCCACTTGAGAAGACGGCTCACGGGGTGGAGGGCTCCAGCGACCAGGTTTCTTCTACCGGCACAGGCGTGCGGGCGGCGATCTCTAGCAGCACATCGTTGATCGAACGGCCACGCACGCGGGACTGGCTGCTGGCAAGCAGGCGGTGAGCCAGGACGGGCTGGAGCAGGCGCTTGACGTCGTCCGGCAGCACGAAGACGCGGCCGGAGAGCGCGGCAAGCGCCTGGCCAGTGCGGTAGAGAGCGAGAGAGCCGCGCGGGCTCGCGCCCAGCTGCAGAGCTTCATGTTCGCGGGTGGCCCGCACGAGGCGCAGGATGTAGGTTTCTATGGC
Organism: uncultured Chloroflexia bacterium; assembly: GCA_963810095.1. Taxonomy (GTDB): domain Bacteria; phylum Chloroflexota; class Anaerolineae; order CG2-30-64-16; family CG2-30-64-16; genus JALOOB01. The sequence continues at coordinate 136,414 of CAWEMM010000008.1, forward strand.
CGGATGCACGAAGACCTGGCGGATCGCCTGTTGAAGCCAGAGGATATCCTCCACCGAGGCAACGGGCCGGAGTGTGGCGAGAGGCTGCTGCTCGCGGAAGCGGCGCAGAATCTGACGCTCATCGTCCTCGCCGGGGTAGCCGAGCGCCAGGCGCAGCAGGAAACGGTCGACCTGGGCCTCGGGCAGCGGGAACGTGCCCTCCAACTCGATGGGGTTCTGCGTCGCCAGGACGAGGAAGGGCCGGGGGAGTGGGCGGGTGACGCCGTCGACAGTGACCTGGCGTTCTTCCATCGCCTCGAGCAGGGCTGACTGAGTACGCGGTCCGGCGCGATTCACCTCGTCGGCGAGCAGGATCTGTGCCATAAGCGGGCCGGGGCGATACTCGAAATCGAGCGTGCGCTGATTGAAGACGCTCACGCCCGTGATGTCGCCAGGCAACAGGTCGGGCGTGAACTGGATGCGCTGGAAGCTGCATCCGAGCGAGCGGGCGAGCGCCTTGGCAAGCGTGGTCTTGCCGATGCCCGGCACATCCTCGAGTAGCACGTGGCCTTCACAGGCCAGCGCTACGAGCAGTAGCTCGATGACCTCGTCCTTCCCCACGATGACCCGTGCCACGCTTTCACGCACGTCGCCCGCGATGCACTGCACCCGTTCGATGTCGGTCATGCCAAACGGCCTCCTTCTTTAATTCTGCCAGTCTCCTGCGGCTGGCCACATAGGGCAAACAAAAAGCCTCTACGGAACCGGTCCCGTAGAGGCCATCAGTCGGCAGTCCGACGGTTGACAGCGAGCCTCATCGCATGGCGACTGCGTCGCCGAGCAACATTCTATGCTTGCGATAGGTCGTTGTCAACTGCGCGCCGATCTGGTATAATGGGACTAATCGAATAAGGGATGAGGCTCCCGGCCGGCGCATCGCGCACGGCCTGTCGCAGGACTGATAGCCTCTACCGGCGCGTTGCCGCGTTGGTAGAGGCTTTTTTGTTACGGTGTGGAGGTCAGTATGACGGCCCTGGATCGATTCGCAGATGAAGTAAAAGACATGGCGAGTCTCGCAGAACCCGTGCAAATCGCCATCGAAAAGGAGTTATTGCCCGGGGAGGTCGTGCGCCGGATCATCTACGCGCCGCCTCATGAGGGGGCGGCCCGCAGGCGCAGGGTGGGCGGGTGGCTTTCCTGGCGACCTTCCCCGGCGTGGGTCCTGGTGTTGAGTGACACCCGGCTGCTGCTAGCGACGATCGAAGCGGACGAGCCTGTCCCGACGGTAAGCGCGGCCCCCGTGGCCGACATGCTTCGGATCGAGCTCGGCGAGATCCTCTTATACGCCTGGTTGGAATGGTCGTGGGCCGCTGACGGCGAGCTACGACAGGAGCGGGTCTATTTCAACTCGGTGCGCGCAGATCTGTTCTCGAAGGTGGTGGAAACGGTTCGCGCGGATATCGTCGCGCAATCTGGTCTGCCGCTGGCGGGCCAGGAGCGCGACCTGGCCTCGTTCAAGAGTCTACCATTCAAGTTCGCGAACATCATTCCGCACTTTCTGCTCTTCCGCGGCGAGTATGCAGAAAGCGTCGTCTTTCAGCCGGCGATCTGGGGGCGGCACCTGGGCCTTCTGCCCGTACAAGCGCGCGCCAGTAACCGTTGCTGTCTTGACGCCTCACTACCTGCTGTTCGTACAAGATGATCTGTCTCACCAGAAGGCAGCCTACGGAGTGATCGCCAGCTACTGTCCTCGCAATCGGGTGACAGCTCTCGAGCTCGATCGCAAGGAGAACGACGTAGTGCTGAATGCGACGCTTCGGTGGCAAGAGGCCGAAGAGAAGCTGAGCTACCTCTTTGAAGCAGAGGCAGAGCCGAGGCTGCGGGCGTTGATTGCCACGCTGGAGGGATCGACGAGCGTGGTGAAGATGGCTGGTCCCGATGCGGGCGAGGAATCGAGCAACGGCAGAGCGGAGACGAACGCCGGGGAAGATGGCGCCGAGATCGAACGAAGAGGCCTTGGGAGGCCGCAATAGGAATCGCTGCCAGCTTCGTGCCAGCCCGACTGACTCGCTTTGGGTATGGAAGTGAGATGCTGATGGGGTTGATCATTGGTTTAGGAGGGCTGCTCCTCTCCATGTTCATGCTGAACGACCTGGTCTCCCAAGTGACGGACGCGGCATGGAACGCGGCAGAAGTGGCGGGCGAACATGCGCCGGCTCCTGCGCGCGCCCCTGTTGTGGCTCTTTCTGGCGGGCTGTGCCGTCACCGTCCTGTCGGGGACGCGTGCAGGAGCGTTGTCAGCTGAGGAGGGCCGGAGCTTCTTCGCCGTATCGCTCACTTGGTGCTGCGTCATCATGGTCGCCGTGCGCTGGGTCCGCGCCCGTGCGGACCGCAGCGATGACGGATGACGTGCAGTGTGTGACTAATGCAACTAAAATGTGAGGCAGTGCAGCGCACAAGGAGTCAAAGATGATTACCCCGCGAGTGCTTTTCGTGTGTACGACGAATTCGGTGCGCAGCCAGATGGCCGAGGCGCTCTTGCGCAAGCATGCCGCTGGCAGGTTTGAGGCCTACAGTGCGGGCATCGAGCCGGGCAAGGTGAACCCCCTGACCGTGCGCGTGCTCAACGAGGTGGGCATCGATCCGTCGCTACAGTGGGCGAAACCCGTCGAGCTCTTTCGCGGCAAGATGCATGTCGACTACGTGATCACCTTGTGCAACAAGGCGGAACAACGCTGCCCTACTTTTCCGGCTGCGACCAGCCGGCACCACTGGTCTTTCGACGATCCGGCTGCGGGCGGCGGTTCGGAGGATGAGAAGCTAGCACGGTTTCGCAAGGTGCGCGACGAGATTGAAAAACAGATCCTGACCTGGATCGCCGAACTGAACGCGGAGCGAAATGGCGCCACGCTCAAGGCCAGCTGATGCCGGTGCCAGGTCCGACGCCGTCACGCGCGTGAGGTTGAGGGGGGGAGCGACCTAACAGCCTCGCTCCCCCCCTTTCCGTTCTCTACGCAGCTCAGTCGTGCCAGGGAGGAGAGTGTTATGGCAGAATGTCTATTCTGCAAGATAGCGGCTGGCGAAGCACGGTGTCACAGGATTTGGGAAGACGACAACGATCTCGCATTCCTTTCCATCTTTCCCAATACCGCGGGGTAGGCGTAGTCATCACCAAGGAACACTATCCGAGCTATGCCTTCGAGCTCCCAGACGGCGTGCTTATGGCGTTGATGCTCGTGGCCAAGAAGGTCGCGCTGCTCCTTAATCGGAAACTCGACGACGTTGGTCGAACGGGAGCAGTTGTGGAGGGTTTTGAGATCGACCATGTCCATGTGAAGCTCTATCCGTTGCATGGCACGATGATGGACGCCTGGGGTCCCGTACCATCGTCGGTGGACAAGTACTTCGAGAAGTACGAGGGATACATCTCGTCGCACAACTTGCGCAGAGCGGACGATGAAGCGCTATAGCGACTGGCTGCGCTGATTAGCGGGTGACCGGTGCTCTCACCAAGTGTGAGCTTTGAACGGGCTTGCCTTCAATCAACGACGTCGCTCCCCCTTTCGCATCCTCATCCCGGCGTGTTCGAGTCCTGGTGTGCTTCCTCGCTCTTCTCCCCGGTCGCGACCTTCCGCGCGGCCCCGTTGCTGCTCGGCGCAGCTTTCAGCCGGATGATCACCCAGCTCCCGGCCGGCGACGCGGATCGGCGTCGGCTCGAACTGCACCTTCTTGCCGAAGCAGGCGGTCACGTCGTCGCCGAAGAGCGCCTGCAAGGCGTCCTGGTTGGCGCCGGACAGCACCAGCCCCTTCTTGGCCTCCTGGAAGTGTAGTGCTAGAATCGAGATGGATGACATTCAGCTTCACTGAAGACGATGGTCATCAAGCTGGCATCGGACGGCAAAAATGCCTTCTGAGGCATGTAGGACGTCCGCTGCGAGGACATGCTTAGCGACACGGGGAAAAAGGCATCCATCTTCCCAAGCTGGATGTCACCGGTTCGAATCCGGTTACCCGCTCCTCCTACGACCGGTAGTGGTTCGCCGCTACCGGTCGCCTGTATTTAGAACACCTAACCAAACCCGGTCTGTCGGACGATTTGCGCTCAGATGCACGCTGTCTGGCAAAATGGGTGGCGGCATTCAAGCGCAAGCTTGCCCGCGCCGACCCGTGGGCGACGGAGTTCCTCTGGGATCACGTCGTCGGGAAGGCGCCGGCCAGGCAGGAGCTCGGCGGCATGGAAGGCGAGCCGCTGGAGATCATCGTCCGGCACGTGGCGGTGCCACTGCCCGACCTCGCTTCGGTGGAGTGAGGCAGGTTCAAGCCCCTCCCGCTCCACGTTCACTTCGCAGGTGTCGCCGGCCCGTCGCTAGCCCGCCGGCGTACCTCCCGCCACGCCGGCCTAATCTGCGCTGCTCGTCGCTTGCGCTATGGCTAACGCAACGCCGAGCGTCAGTTTCCTGACGACCTGCGAGCTATTGTTGCTTCTTTTCCGGAGCGGCGTAGCGGCGCCTCCCGACCTCCAGCACGCCTCGCTTCCGGCGTCGCTCCAAGTGACCTGGTAACCGAAGAAGGTACATCGCAGTCGTGGCAGACAAGAACGGAACCACCGCCAAGAACGGCACGGCCGGTCCCCTCGGCTTCGAGGCGAAGCTGTGGGCGGCGGCTGAGCGAGCCGTGGTTATCATCGGGGGAGACGCGGCAGCGCTTGATCGTGGGTACTGAGAAGAAGATCACCCAGGCGGGCATCGATGGATCAAGCACTAGGTTCGCTAGGTGCGGCTCGGTCGTAATTGCGGGGGCGGGACATCGTCTGGTGGACCCATCCCAACCGACCACGTCACCGTGCTGCGCCGTCTTGGTCAGGGCGTGGACAAAGCAGCCGACCAGGAAGGCAAGACATTCAAATTCGAGGAAGCGCAGGGCGGTTTGATCCAGCATGATTTGGATGTTGGCCGGAAACTCGTCATCCGCCTCGTAGAAGACAACCCGCAAGGGGATTTTTGGCAGAACTGCGAAGTCCCAGTACATGTTTGCCTTCCCATGCCTCTTCGGCTACCCCACCCAATTTCAGCGCTGCTTCGCCGAACTTGGCGTAGTCGTTACGGAAACAGCGTTCTAGCGGTCGATTCATCAACCGGAGCTCTGTGTGAAGTCCGCCCCCCATTCCCGGTATGCTCTCGAACAAAACGAAACGGTTCTCCGGGTCTCCGCTGCCGCGCGATAGGAGGTAATAGAGAAGCACGCTGCGGTTGTTTACATTCACCGGTTGGCCGTCCAGCGGTTCGGCGCCGTCCACAGTAATACGATAGTCTCTCTCCAGGAAACTTGCTTGAATGCGTCCATCGACATAGCTGAGGCCGAGCCGTCTGGCAGCTTCTTGAAAGTCGCAGCCAGGGAGTCTGCTCACCAATCCGAGGTAAATTGAATCATAGCCCGTCATTAAACGAATCCCGCCTCCTTGCTGCCTGTCCGAAGAACCGGCATAGAGCTAGCGCCCTTTGGCCGTCTCTTCGCGCAGCGTCATTTGGGTGCTACTCGCACGCGCCACCAGTGACTCCGCCTCATCAAAAATGTCACACTCCACCAACCCCACCGTCCGCCCGCCCTTAACGACGTGCCCTACAGCGGTAAGCTTTGTTTTCCAGACGGGCTTCAGAAAATTGATCTTCAACTCAAGCGTGGTGAAAGATTCGCCTGGACGCAGCAGGCTTGCGTAGGCCATGCCCATAGCAGCGTCGGCCAGGTCGCACAGTATGCCGCCGTGTAGTGTTCCCATCGGATTAGCATGGCGTTCGTCCGTTTGAAGCTCAAAACGAGCTATGCCGGGCTCAAGCGAGACGAGATCGAAACCGATCAGGCCGGCAACGGGCGGTGGTAGTTTCATCTTGCTCGCGAGTTCCTCGAGCAGAGGATGATCGGCTGGAATATTGGCCATTTTTCACTCCTCAGTGATGCTCTTGAAGCGTTTGCTCGGCAATGCCGTCCTCGCGGCACAGGTCCGCAAGCGGCTTCTCGCCTTTGTCTGCCGCCCGCAGAGTACCAACGATCCCTTCTTCGAGAACCGCTCCTGCCTCGTTTAGAACCTCTCACCTATCCTGAGATTCTAACACATCAAGTGGCGCGAATTTCGGGGACCAGGTCACTCTGCGACGAGCCGTATTTGTGGGTAGCGCTGAAGAATTGCCACAGCGCGAGATGTGGGCACTGTTACAACTTTCCGCCGTTCCCAACGGCTTCGCTTTAGGCTAAAATCGTTTCGATGACCCGGAGCAGGTTTCGAGTTTGCCGGGCATCGCGTTGCGACTGCGCGATTGCGATCGCTGCTCATGCCTGTCGTGGCAGTATCTTGATGGCAGAAGGATGACCAAAGCAGCGTATGGCCCCAAACGTACTCGAAAACCGTCCTCATTCCGCAGATACCGGCGCGCTTCCTGACGAGCGCGGAGACGCGCACGCTCGTCTTCTGGCCCCCGAGCTGGCGGAGATCGCCGAGGCAGCGCGCTTTCCCGAAGAGAATCCCAATCCGGTCTTTCGCGTGGCCGCTGATGGCCGGCTGCTCTACGCCAATCGCGCGAGCCGGCCGCTGCTGGCGACGTGGGGCGTGGATGATGGCGGATGCGTTCCGCCGCCGTGGCGGAATCGGATCACTGAGGTTCTGGCAGGGGGTCAGCCCCGCAAGTGGGACGCCGAATGTGGCGACCAGCTCTTGCAGCTGCATTATGTGCCCATTCTCATCAGTGGATATGTCAATGTCTACGGGGCCGATGTCACCGAGCGTGTCACGGCGCTTCAGGCTGGGCGCGCGTCTGACGCTAAGTATCGTCTATTATTCGACTCGATTGATGTGGCTTTCTGCATCATCGAAGTCCTGTTTGACGAGAGCGGGAAGCCGGTCGACTATGTCTTCCTCGAAGCCAACCCGGCGTTCGAGCGCCAGACGGGCCTCGTCGACGCAATCGGGCGCCGCATGCGAGACTTGGCTCCCCTGCATGAGGAATATTGGTTCCAAATCTACGGCAAGATCGCACTCACGGGCGAGCCGGCGCGTTTTGAGAATGCCGCCGCACAGTTTGGCCGGTATTATGACCTCTACGCCTTTCGCATTGGCGATCCCGCAGAAAGAAAAGTCGCGGTCCTGTTCAGCGATATAACTTCGCGCAAGCAGGCGGAGGCAGAGCGAGACCGGCTGTGGCGTGAGGTCGAGGCGCGTAATCGTGAGCTCGAGGCTCAAGCGGAGCAGATCCGGACGCTGAACGCGGGTCTCGAGCAGCGCGTGCTCGAGCGAACGGCGGAGCTGGAGGCGATTTTTGCGAGCATACCGGACGCACTCTATGTCGCCGACGAAAGCGGGGTGCTGCGCTGCAACCGGGCCGTGCTCGATGCCTTCGGGTGCGAGACCGTGGACGAACTCAACGAGAAGCGCCGACAGCTGGTATCCCAGATGTCGCCACGCTATGCCGGCACCGGGCAGTCAATCCCGCACGCGGAGCTCGAACGGGGGCCGCGGCGGCGAGGCGAGCGGGCAGTCGTCGAAATGACGATCCGTCATCAAGCGACCCAGCAAGATCGGACCTATCGTGTGGCGGCTGCGCCAGTGCCATTGCACGGCCAGACCGTCGCGTTCGTGGCTCATGCCACCGACATCACCGAACAGAAGCGCACTGAACTGGAACTGGCTTATCAGGCGAACCTGCTGGCCAACGTGAGCGATGCGGTGATCGCGACCGACCTGGACCACCGGATTACGTCGTTGAATCGCGCCGCCGAGGAGATGTTCGGTTGGACGATTGCAGAAGCGCGGGGCCGGCCAATTGAAGAAGTCCTGCCGAGCCGCTTCATTAAAACGTCGGTTGCGGAGGTCTACCGTGAACTGGCGGAAGAGGGACGGTGGCGCGGGGAAATGATCGTGACCTGTCGCGACGGGCGGGAGCTGCACGTCGATGCGAGCCGCATGCCCGTGCGTGATGCCCGCGGCCAGGTCATCGGCCAGGTGGGCGTGAAGCGCGACATCACGGCGCAGAAGCAAGCCCGCGCACAGATAGACCACATGGCCGATCTGCTCGAGAACGTCAACGACGCTATCTTTGCCTACGATGTCAACATGCGCATCACCGCTTGGAACAAGCGCGCGGCGGAACTGTACGGCTGGAGCGCCGCCGAGGCGATCGGGGCTTATGGGCCTGATATCGTCGGTTCGCGCCTAACCGTGGATCAGCGGGACGCCGCGATGCGGCACATAGCCGAGATCGGTCGCTGGCAGGGCCAGGCTATGCATACTCGGCGCGACGGCACCCCCATCATCATCGAGGCGACCGCAATGCGGTTGTGCGACGAGACCGGCCGCGTCAACGGCTACGTGACCGTGAACCGTGACATCACCGAGCGCAAGAGGATGGAGGACGAACTCAAGGCCCGTCGGGAGGAGCTAGAGGGTTTGTCGCGGCGACTGGTAACCATGCAGGAGAGCGAACGCAGCTACGTGGCGGATCAGTTATATAACCAGGCGGGGCAGGTCCTGGCAGCGCTCCAAATGCAGCTCTCTCGGCTCGGTCGTGAGGACGGACGCGAGGGGCCGGCGGAGCAGTTGCCGCGCATGCAAGCCATGCTGCAAGAGGCGATTGGGGAACTGCACGACCTGGCCAAGGAGCTGCGGCCGGCCGGCCTCGATCGTTCGAGCCTGGCCCGCGTTTTGGGGACTTACGTGACCGAGTTCGGCAAGTCGCATGGGCTGGCGGTGCAATTCCGGCCGGGCACGGCGGAAGCGCTGCGCGTGCCGGCGGACGTTGGAACTGCGATCTTCCGCTCTGTACAAGAGGGGCTGACGAACGTCGCGCGGCATGCTCGGGCATCGGAAGTTGTCCTGTCGTTGGCAGTGGAGGGCGACGACCTGGTGGTGACGCTAACGGACAACGGCGTCGGGTTTGGCGCCGGCGTTGCTTTCGGGGAGGACGGTCGCGAGCTGAGGGCCGCGATGGGCCAGCCGGGTTGGCTCGGCCTGGCCAGCATTCGGGAGCGACTGGAAATCATTGGCGGTCACCTGACGATTCTGAGCGGGAAATCAGGGACAACGCTGACGATGACGGCGCCAATCGTCGGGCGCTAATGGTAGACCCGTTTAGCAGTGTGGAGAGATGGGCATGAACGATCCTCAGCCGCGACGGAAATGCCGGCAATTCGATCCGGGTGCTAATCGCCGACGACCATGCGATGGTGCGGACGGGCCTGTGTATGATCCTGGAAGACGAGCCGGATTTGGAAGTGGTTGGGGAGGCCGAGGATGGGGCCCGGGCCCTGGAATTGGCGCTGGCGCTGCTGCCCACCGTGGTTCTGGCAGACATCAGCATGCCGCGGCCGGACGGGATCGAGCTGGCGCGCCTGCTTTGCCGGGACGCGCCCAGCGTAAAGACGATCATGGTTAGCATGCATCAGGATCCGGAAATCGTGGACGACGCCTTCGCGGCCGGGGCGGCCGGCTTTGTTCTTAAGCAGTCGGGGCCTGATGAGCTCGTGCAGGCAATCCGGCGCGTGGCGGCAGGCGGGCGGTATCTCGACGCGCAACTGCGCGAGCGCGGGATGAAGTTTGGGGAGATCTAGAGCCGCCATTCTTCTGGTCGCGACCAAGCAAGACCTATTCAATCTGATACGGCACGTTGGTAATAACTACTCCATGTCGGCCACGCAGCGCAAGCTCCAGCCACGTTGCCGTCTGAGTGTGGAGCAGATTCGCCGCGGCCTGCTCGGGCACGAACTGCGGGACCACAACAGTGATGATTTCGTTCGGCTGCCGTTCCTTGTAGATGCCCTCGATGTACTGCAGTAAAGGCTCCATCAGCAGGCGGTAGGGCGACTCAAGCACCACCAGGCGCACGCCTTCGCCCCACGTGTCCCATTTCTTCTTGACTCGCTCAGCATCGTCCGGATCGATGGAGACATGCACAGCGGTGACGTCTGGCGACAAGGCCTGGGCGTAACGCAGTGCAGCCAGCGTCCCGCGGTGAACCCCGCTCAGCGGCAGTATGACGCGCTGACGCGTAATGGGTGGCGGGCCGCCAAAATCGTCCAGAGACAGGCTCCGCGCCAAGCGCCGGTAATGGCGGTGAATCGTGCTAAGGCCAAGGACCAGAGTAGGAATCAAAACAAGAATGATCCATGCGCCGTCCTTGAATTTGGCAACCGCAAAGACGACAGCGACGATCGCGGTCATCACTGCGCCGAACCCGTTGACGAACAGCTTGCCGTGCCACCCGGATTCATACGCCAGCTTCGAGCCGCGCTCCTGAACTTCCTCACCCGGCTTCAGCTGGCCGATCTTCCGCCAGCGGAGCGCCATACCGGTCTGCGAAAGCGTAAAGGAGAGAAACACGCCGATTGCATACAACGGGATGAGGGCGGTGACCGATGCCTCGAACACGATAATCAGCAGGGAGGCGATGAGCGCCAGGGCCACAATGCCACGCGAGAAAACCAGGCGGCTGCCACGATACGCGAGCTGGCGCGGCAAGAAGCCATCCTGCGCAAGGAGAGCCGACAGACGTGGAAAGTCGGCGAAGGCGGTATTGGCGGCCAGGATGAGGATCAGCGATGTCGCGGCGATCAGGAGCAGATAGGGCAGGTCGCGTCCCCCGTAGACCGTGCGCCCCAATTGCGAGATGACGGTCTCGAGCTCCGACGGCACTGCGCCGATCTGCACTGACAGAAATGTGATACCGAGGAGCAGCGTACCCAGGATCGCCGACATCCAGATGAGCGTGATGCCCGCATTGTGACTGCGCGGCTGCTTGAACGCGGGGATGCCGTTCGAGATCGCCTCCACACCCGTTAGCGCGCTGGTTCCGTTGGCGAACGCACGCAGGATCAGGAAGAGCGAGACGGCTTGGGCGCCGTGAATCATCTCAAGCTCGGGGGGATCGACAACGGTGCCGAGGTCGCCTGTCAGGTAGCGCAGCAAGCCGACAATCACCGTAACGAACATCATGACGATGAAAAAGTAGGTGGGGATGGCGAAGACGGCGCCGGATTCCTTTACCCCGCGCAGGTTCATCACCATTACGAAGAGCACCAAGGCTACCGAGAGCTCGACCCGCAGCGGAAAAAGCGCCGGAACAGCGGAGGTAACCTGCGCGACGCCAGACGAAACCGAAACTGCGACGGTCAGGATATAGTCCGTGAGCAGCGCGGCACCTGCAATTTGTGCCGGCAGCTCGCCTAAATTGTCACGCGAGACGATGTATGCACCGCCGCCACCCGGATAGGCGTGGATCGTCTGCTCGTACGAGATGGTAACAATGGCGAGCAGGCCAACAATCGCGATCGAGAGCGGGATTGCGTAGCCGAGCGCGGCTGAGCCGGCGAGCGCCAGGACGACGAGCATTTCCTGGGTCGCGTAGGCTGAGGACGACATCGCATCGGAAGAAAAAACGGCCAGGCCAACGATCTTGCTGATCGCCTGATGCGGCGCATCGGCCGTTCTCAGAGGTCGCCCAAACAGCCAGGTGCTCCACGAACGGCGGGGCACTGAGCCCGCAGTGCGGTGTTGAATGGTTATGGCTTCTTCTTCAACTCGTTGCATGTTTTCCTGGCCCCGCCTACTGGCGCGACTTAACCTCCCTGCTGGGTGATGACCAAACGCGATGGACGAGCTCTCCAACAAGGGAGTGTACCTGAGGACACATCAAGACGGCGTCAAATCGGGGCCAAAACGTGTCAAGAAAACGTCAAGATGCCCGCAGCCGGTACCCAACGCCAGGCTCGTTCAGGATGTACCGGGGCATCGCGGGTTCCGCCTCGATCTTGCGCCGGAGGTTGCTGATGTTGACGCGCAGCAGGTGCGACTCCGATTCGGACGTCGGCCCCCACACCTCCCGCAGCAACTGTCGCTGGGTAAGCACCTTTCCGGCATGGGTGATCAGCACACGCAAGAGGTCGTACTCGGTCGGCGTCAGCTGCACTGCTTGTCCGGCAATGGTCACGAGCCGCCGCGACAAATCGACGGCCAACTCGCCGGAACTGAGTGTTGCGTTCGCAATCTCTGGCGTCCGGTGGCGTACCGCAACCCGCAGTCTTGCCAGCAGCTCGCCGACGCCGAAAGGCTTTGTCAGGTAATCATCGGCTCCCGCGTCAAGGGCACGGATCTTCTCTGCCTCGTCGTTACGGACGGATAGGACAAGGACCGGCGTCGTGCTCCACTCGCGCAGCCGTGTCGTAACCTCGACGCCGTCGACGTCGGGCAGACCGAGGTCAAGGATTACGATGTCAGGCCTGGTGACCAGGACGGCGTTGACTGCTTCCGCGCCAGTCGTCGCCTCGAAGACCGTGTAGCCATGGGCCGAGAGGGACGCGCGCAGAAAGCGGCGAATGGGCCTTTCGTCGTCAACGATGAGCACGCGCAGCTGGTCAAGTTCATTCGACAAGGTAGGGCACGTCCGTTATCACGATCTCGGGCCGCGTCAACAGCGCGAGCCGGAGCCATGTCGCGGTCTGGGCGTGCAGCAGATTTGCCCACCAATGACGAGACACGAATTGCGGCACGACAACCGTGATCTTATCGCCCGGCTGCCGAACCGCGTCGAGCTCGGTGATATAGGCGAGCAACGGCTCCAGAAGCATGCGATAGGGCGACTCAAGGATTTCCAGACGCACCCCATCCCCGTACAGCTCCCACTTATGGCGCACCCTTTCGGCTTCCGCAGCGTCCATGCTCACGTGTACGGCCGTGACGTCCGTACCGAGAAGCTCGGCGTAGCGCAGCGCGGCCAGCGTTCCCTGGTGCACACCGCTGATCGGCATGATCACCCGGTGACGCCGCGCGGGGAGCTCGGGCTGGTAGTCGTCCAGCGACAAAGTGTGTGCAACCGTCTTGTAATGATGATGGATCTGGAAGAAGATGAACACCATTACGGGGACGAGCAAGACGATGATCCATGCCCCGTCGTGGAATTTGGTCGACGCGAACACGATCATCACGACGAACGTCATCACGGCGCCCACGCCGTTGATCAGGAGTTTAGCCTGCCAACCCTTTTCGTAGCGCAACGTCGAGCCGGGGTCTACGATCTCCTCGCCGGGTTTCAGATGGCCGACCCGCCACCAGCGCTTCGCCATGCCGCTTTGGGACAGCGTGAAGGACAGAAACACGCCGATGGCGTAGAGGGGAATCAGCCGGCTGACGCTGGCCTGGAACGCGATAATCAGGAGCGACGCGATGAGGCCCAGTGCCATGATGCCGCGCGAGAAGACCAGCCGGCTGCCCTTGTAGGTAAGTTGCCGCGGCAGGAAGCCGTCGCCCGCATGGAGGGCCGCCAGGCGGGGGAAGTCGGCAAACGCCGTGTTGGCTGCCATGATCAGGATTAAGGTCGTGGATGCGATGACGGCCAGGTAAAGGGCTTGACCGCTCAAGGCAGTGCGCGCAAGCTGCGAAATGACGGTTTCGCCCGTCTCCGTCGGCACCGCGCCGATCTGGCGGGCGAGAAAGGTGATCGCGAGCATCAGCGAGCCCAAGATGACGGACATGACCAGCAGCGTACGGCCGGCGTTGTGGCTTCTGGGCTCCTTGAAGGCCGTGATGCCGTTCGAAATGGCCTCAACTCCGGTAACAGCGCTTGTGCCGCTGGCAAACGCGCGCAACACCAGGAACAGTGTTAGCGGCAGGACCCCTTCTGCTGCCATTGTCGGTGGATTGCTGACCATCGGCAGCGTGCCGGTAAAGTGCTTGAACAGGCCAATGCCCACGGTCAGGAAGGCCATCAAGAGGAAGAAGTAGGTGGGCACGGCGAAGATCCGCCCCGATTCCTTCACCCCCCGCAGGTTGATCACAGTGACCACCGCGACCATAGCGACCGACAGTTCGACGCGGTAGTTGTACAGTCCGGGGAAGGCGGAGACGATTTGGGCCACCCCGGACGAAATCGACACCGCGACCGTCAGGATGTAGTCGGTTAGCAGCGCTGCGCCCGCGGTCTGCGCGGGCAACTCGCCGAGGTTGTCACGCGCGACGATGTACGCGCCACCGCCGCCAGGGTAGGCGTGAATTGTCTGCTCGTAGGACAGCGTCAGTATGGTGAGCAGGACGCAGATGCCAATCGCGAGCGGCACGGCGAGCGCAAGCGCGCCCGCACCTGCCAGCGCCAGGATCAGCATGAGTTCCTGGGGTGCGTAGGCCACCGACGACATCGCATCCGAGGAGAAGACGGCCAGCCCGATCACCTTGTTGATGGCCTGGTGGGGCGCATCGGCTGTCGCCAACGGCCTTCCGATCAGCCACGTTCGCCACGATCGAGCGGGACGATATTCCGGCATCCGCTGTAATATGCCGATGTGCTCCGCACCGGCGCTCTCCACAATCTGCATCTCGTTCTCCAGGCAAAGCTATGGCGCAACGCCACGTTGTCACATGCGGCACTGCGCCCTCACGCAACAGAGCATACAGCGCCTGCGCGTCAAAGGGACGAAAAGAAACGCAGCAGGAAGGTCAAGGTTGCGTCAAGGTGCACGAGCAATACAGGCACCGTGCCGGCGGCGAATCTCCGGCTTGACCTGTTCTTGACCCGCGGCGACTCCTTCTTGTCCCCTCCGTGACCTGATTTGTCCTACAGTAAGTCTCGAAAGGCACCGACCCGCGGCACTGGCGCTGGACGCCAGGCGCCGTGAAGGTAGGCGCCGTCCAACCGACGAGGAGAGGAAAGAGTAGCGATGGCGGACATTCTCTATCTGGCAATTGGTCTCGGTTTCTTCGGCCTCTGCGCGGCACTGGCCGGGCTCTTCAAGCGACTTATGTGAGGCTACGGACGATGGATGCGACGTATGTACTCGCCGGGTTGGTCGCCTTGCTCTTGCTTGGGTACCTTGTGGCGACCCTGCTCAAACCGGAGTGGTTCGGATAATGTTTGAAACTTCGCTTCAACAAGACTGGCTGCAACTCGGGATTTTCATCGCGCTGCTGGTGCTACTGGTACGGCCGCTCGGTGCATACATGGCCCGGGTCTATCGCGGCGATCGCACGCTGCTCTCGGCCGTCTTCGGGCCACTTGAGCGCGGCCTGTACCGGGTCGCCGGCATCAGGTCGGACGCCGAGATGACGTGGCAGATGTACGCGGTGGCGGTGCTCCTGTTCAGCGCGGTGAGCTTCGCACTCCTATATGTACTGCTACGCGTTCAGCATCTGCTGCCGCTGAATCCGCAAGGTCTCGGCCCACTCTCGCCGGATCTGGCGTTCAACGCTGCTGCAAGCTTCGTGACCAACACGAACTGGCAGGCCTACGGCGGCGAGACGACGATGAGCTACCTCTCCCAGATGTTGGGGCTGACGGTGCAGAACTTCGTGTCAGCCGCAGCCGGCATGGCGGTGTTGGTCGCATTCATTCGCGGCCTGAGCCGCGAGAAGAGCCAGGGGCTCGGCAACTTCTGGGTCGACCTCACGCGGACCGTGCTGTACATCCTGCTGCCGCTCGCGTTCGTGCTGGCTCTCGCGCTCGTCTCGCAAGGTGTCGTGCAGACGCTCGGCAACTACCAGCCGGTGACGGGGCTGCAACCCGGCTCCGGCCAATTGCTGCCCCTTGGACCGGCCGCGTCACAGGTCGCGATCAAGCAGCTCGGCACCAACGGGGGCGGCTTTTTCAACGTGAACTCGGCGCACCCGTTCGAGAACCCGACGCCGCTCAGCAACCAGCTCGAACTGCTGTCGATCCTGCTTATCCCGGCCGCGTTGACCTACACGTTCGGCCGGATGATCGGCGACACGCGGCAAGGCTGGGCGCTGCTGGTGGTCATGGTCGTCGTATTCGTCGCAGTCGCCGGGGTGACGATCTGGGCGGAAGCCCGGCCGAACCCTGCCCTCACAGGGCTCCCGATCGATCAGTCGGCAGGGAACCTGGAGGGCAAAGACCTGCGCTTTGGCGCGGCAGGATCGGCGCTCTGGGCATCCGCGACGACCGCGGCGTCGAACGGGTCCGTCAACTCGATGCACGACTCGTTCACGCCGCTCGGGAGCCTCGGCCCCATGTGGCTGATGCAGCTCGGCGAGGTCATCTTTGGTGGCGTGGGCTCGGGCCTCTATGGCTTACTCGCGTTCGCCATTATCGCAGTATTCATCGCGGGGCTCATGGTGGGGCGTACGCCTGAATACCTGGGCAAGAAGATCGAAGTGTTCGAGATGAAAATGGCCGCACTGATCGTGCTGATTCCGGTTGTCACGGTGCTGCTGGGGACGGCCGCCGCTGTGACGGCGCCGGCGGGCGTGGCAGGCATCTTCAACAAGGGGCCGCAAGGCTTTAGTGAAGCGCTCTACGCATTCTCGTCGGCCGGCAATAACAACGGCAGTGCTTTTGCGGGGCTGGGAGCCAACTCCCCGTTCTATAACACGGCCCTGGGGATCGCGATGTTGATCGCGCGCTTCTGGCTCGTCGTGCCGACCTTGGCGATGGCCGGGAGCCTGGCTGCCAAGAAACGGGTGCCGGCGAGCGCGGGCACTCTGCCAACCCATTCGCCACTGTTCGTCAGTTGGCTGGTCGGCGTGGTGCTGTTGGTGGGCGCGCTGAGCTTCCTGCCTGCCCTGGCACTAGGACCGATCGTACAGGAGTTGATGCGGGGGAGGTTGTTCTGATGTCGGTCGAGTTGAGAAACGATGCGGCGACTTTGCGCAGGCGGCTTTATCGCCGGGCCTTTCTGGAGAGCTTCGTTAAGCTTGATCCGCGGCGCCAAGTGAAGAACCCGGTCATGTTCGTGACCGAGGTGGGGGCGCTCTGCGTAACGGTGTTAGCCGTTCAGGCCATCGCCTCCAGCGCAAACCTCGTGGCTTTCACGATCGGGATTGCCGGCTGGCTCTGGCTAACCGTGCTGTTTGCGAACTTCTCGGAGGCTCTCGCGGAGGGCCGCGGCAAGGCCCAGGCAGAGGCCTTGCGGAAGACGCGCCGGGATACCCAGGCCCGCAAGATCGTACCCCCGGCCCGGGGTGGGTCGGGGCATGGTGCAAACCGCCGGGTAGAGGTCGCTCCGTCGACCTCCCTCCGGCAGGGCGACCTTTACCTCGTCGAAACGGGCGACGTGCTGCCGGCCGACGGCGAAATCGTGGAAGGCATCGCTTCCGTGGACGAGAGCGCGGTGACGGGTGAAAGCGCGCCGGTGGTGCGCGAGGCAGGCGGCGACCGCAGCGCGGTCACGGGCGGAACCCGGCTGTTGTCGGACTGGCTCGTCGTGCGCGTAACGGCGGAGCCCGGCCACGGCTTTCTCGAGCGAATGATCGCGATGGTGGAAGGTGCGAAGCGCCAGCGGACGCCTAACGAGATCGCCTTGAGCATCCTGTTATCGAGCTTCACGATCATGTTCCTGGTCATCTGCGCGACTTTGCTCCCCTTCTCAATCTACAGCGTGCAGGCGGCGGGCCAGGGTGCGCCTTTGTCGATCACCGTGCTCGTTGCGCTGCTCGTGTGCCTCATCCCGACGACCATCGGCGGGCTACTGTCAGCTATTGGCATTGCCGGCATGGACCGCATGATCCGGCGGAACGTCGTTGCCACGTCGGGGCGGGCAGTCGAAGCCGCGGGCGACGTGGACGTCCTGCTCTTGGACAAGACGGGGACGATCACCTTGGGCAACCGGCAGGCGGTCGAGTTCGTCCCGGTTGCCGGGACAGCGGTCCGTGACCTGGCGGAGGCTGCGCAACTCGCTTCACTCGCCGACGAGACGCCGGAGGGTCGCAGCATCGTCGTGCTGGCGAAGGAGAAGTACGGCCTGCGGGCACGCACGCTGGGATCGAGCGACGGAGCGCCGGATTCGCATTCGCATGAGATGGAGTTCATCCCCTTCACCGCGCAGACCCGCATGAGCGGGGTCGATATTCCGGCCAATGGGCGGGCCGCGGCGACAACCGCATACCGCAAGGGCGCGCCGGATGCCATCATCAACCTGGTCGAGGCTGCAGGCAACTCGACGCCACCCGACTTGCGCGGCGGCAGTGGAAGCTATTGCGCGCTCGGGCGGTACGCCGCTGGTCGTCAGCCAGGACGGCTGCGCGCTGGGGGTGGTGCACCTGAAGGACATCGTCAAGGGTGGGATCAAAGAGCGCTTCGAGCAACTGCGCCGGATGGGCATTAAGACGGTGATGATCACGGGCGATAACCCGCTGACCGCGGCCGCGATTGCGGCGGAGGCCGGGGTCGACGACTTCCTGGCGCAGGCGACTCCCGAGACAAAGCTGAAGTTGATCCGCGAGTACCAGGCCGGTGGGCGGCTGGTCGCCATGACGGGGGATGGGACGAACGACGCACCTGCGCTCGCCCAGGCCGACGTCGCTGTGGCGATGAATACCGGCACGCAGCCCGCCCGCGAGGCTGCCAATATGGTCGACCTGGACTCGAACCCGACGAAGCTGATCGAAATCGTCGAGATCGGCAAGCAGTTGCTGATGACGCGCGGCGCGCTGACGACGTTCAGCATCGCCAACGATGTGAGCAAATACTTCGCCATCATCCCGGCCGCGTTTGCCGCGATCTACCCGGAGTTGGGCGTGCTCAACTTCATGCACCTGGCTACGCCGCAGAGTGCGATCCTGTCGGCGGTTATTTTCAACGCGCTGATTATCGTCCTGCTGGTGCCGCTGGCCTTGCGCGGCGTGCCCTACCGGGCGCTGCCGGCCAGCCAACTGCTCCGAAACAATCTCTTGATCTACGGCCTGGGCGGGCTGATCGCGCCCTTCATCGGGATTAAGCTGATCGACATGCTCCTGGTTGCCCTTCGGGCGGCGTAATCGCCGAAGCATGACACGCCGAGTAGGAGTTTCGAATGAGAAGAATTGACGAGATGCGAAGATCTGGCCCAGCCCGGAGCTGGCTCCCGCTATACGTGGCGTTTGCGGTCGTACTGGGTATGCTGTGGCTAGAGCGACATGCGTCACTGACGCCGACAGACCACACGATCGCATTACTCACCGTCCTGGCGATCTTCTTCGTCGTGACGTGGCTGTGGCTCGGGACGGAGGAGCGAAGATGACTTTGAGAGCCCAAGTGCGTCCGGCGTTAGTGACCTTCGCACTGCTGTCGCTGTTGACCGGGTTGATCTATCCTCTCGTCGTGACAGGGGTGGCGCAGGTCGCGCTGCCTGGCCGGGCCAACGGCAGCCTGGTCAGGGGCGTCGACGACGGCTACATCGGCTCCAGCTTGATCGGTCAGAACTTCACCGATGCCAAGTACTTCTGGGGCCGGCCATCGGCTACGGCGGGCGCGCCGTACACGCCCTACGACGCCAAGGCGCTCACCGGGTCGAGCGGCTCGAACTTGGGACCGCTCTCCGCCGACCTGCGTACGGCGGTCGAGGATCGGATCGCGGCGTTACGCGCCGCAGACCCTGGGAACACCGCCGACATCCCGGCCGACCTGGTGACCGCCTCGGCCAGTGGGCTCGACCCAAGCATCAGCATCGGGGCCGCACTCTACCAGGCGCCGCGTGTAGCGCGTGTGCGTGGCATCGAAGAGGCGATCGTGCGCGGGCTGATCGACAAGCACGCAGAGAGCCGGTGGCTGGGCGTCTTCGGCGAGCCGCGCGTGAATGTACTGGCCCTGAACCAGGCATTGGACAGCCTGCAGCAAGGTGTACAATGAGGTCATGATCGAGCGACCGGATCCTGATGCATTGCTGAAGCGTGTGCAAGCCGAGGAAGAGCGTGCGGGTCGTGGTCGACTGAAGATCTTCCTCGGCTACGCTGCAGGCGTCGGCAAGACTTTCGCCATGCTCGAGGCGGCACACCAGCGCAAGGCCGAAAGCGTCGACGTCGTGGTGGGATACATCGAAACCCACGGCCGCGCCGAGACCGAAACGATGCTCGCAGGACTCGAGGTGCTGCCTCGGCAGCAGGTGTCATACCGAGGCGTTACCCTCCCCGAACTCGACGTCGACGCGCTGCTCGCACGCCACCCGCAACTCGCGCTCATCGACGAGCTGGCGCACACCAACGCCGAGGGCGTCCGGCATCTGAAACGCTACCAGGATGTGGAGGAGCTCCTGGCGGCGGGCATTGACGTCTATACGACCCTCAATGTGCAGCACCTGGAAAGCCTGAACGACGTCGTCGCCCAGATCACAGGGACACGCCAACGCGAGACCGTGCCTGACCGGGTGTTGGACGAGGCCGCCGAGATCGAGATGGTGGACCTCCCGCCCGACGAGTTGCTCCGGCGCCTGCGTGAGGGCAAGGTCTACGTGCCGGATCAGGCCAGCCGGGCTATCGAGCAGTTCTTCCGCAAGGGCAACCTGACGGCCCTGCGCGAAATGGCGCTGCGTCGGGCTGCGGAACGCGTCGACGATCAGATGCGCAGCGTACATGCAGACGCGCGCGATCCCTGGGCCGTGGCACGCCAGCGAGCGCATCCTGGTCTGCGTGAGCGCCAGCCCTTCATCCGAGCGGCTAATCCGTTCCGCGAGGCGTCTGGCGGATGAGCTAAAGGCACCCTGGTACGCCTTGCACTTCCAGTCCGCAAGGCGACCGGATTTGCGCGAGACGGATCGCGAGCGCGTCACCGCGCACCTGCAACTGGCCGAATCGCTCGGCGCCGAGGCCGCGACGTTGACGGGCGAATCCTTTGCGGACACAGTGCTCGACTTTGCCGTCACGCATAACGTCACCAAGATCGTTATTGGGGCCTGGGTTCGTTCGCGCTGGCTCGACGCACTTCGTGGCTCAGTTGTCGAGGACCTGGTGCACAAGAGCGGCGATATCGACGTCTACATCATCAGCGACACGCCCTCGCCAGCCCCCCAACTGGCGCCTGTGCATCACCCCCGCGTCCAGCTCGCTTGGCGCGGGTATGCGTGGAGCGCCGGCCTGGTCGCGCTTGCAACGCTATTCGGCCTGGCGCTGCGCGGCCGGGTTGAGCCGACCAACCTGGTCATGCCCTACCTGGCCGTCGTCCTCCTTGCCGCCCTCTACCTGGGCCGCGCGCCCGCGGTGCTGAGCGCGCGTCCTGGGCGTGCTGGCCTTTGATTTCTTCCTCGTGCCGCCCTATTTCACGTTTGCGGTTAGCGATACGCAGTACGTGCTGACGTTCTTTGGCCTGGGTCTCCTCGGGCTGATCGTCAGCGACCTGGCGGCCCGGGCGCGCGACCAGGCGGTGGCCGCGATCCGCCGCGAGGCCCAAACTGCCGCGCTGTACGACTTGAGCCGCGAACTGACCTCCGCCACAGACCTGCAGGGAATCGTAAACGTAGTGATTGCGCAGGTCGAGCGCGTGTTCGAGCGCGGCGCCGTGGTTTTCCTGCCTCAGGGCGAGATGCTCGAGCCATTTGCGGGCGCGGGGATCGCGGAAGCGAGCGAACACGATCTGGCGGTAGCCACGTGGGCCTTCGAGCACGGTCAGCCTGCCGGCAGGGGGACCGACACGTTACCGGCTGCCGGCCTGCGCTGCCTGCCCATGCTCACCCCGCGGGGGGCCGTCGGGGTGCTGGGGATCCGGCCGGGGCCAGAAGAACGGATGCTGACGACAGATCAGCGCCGCACGCTCAATTCCTTTGCGAACCAGGCAGCTCTCGCAGTGGAGCGCGAGCAGCTCCTCGAAAAGGCGCGCGCCGCCGAGTTGCTGCAGGCCACCGAGAAGCTGCAGCGCTCGCTGCTTGATTCGGTGTCCCACGAACTCCGCACCCCGCTCGTAACGATCACGGGCGCACTCAGCACGCTGGAGGAAGACGGCGCTCAGTTGGATAGGGCCACCCAGCACAGCCTGGTCGACAGCCGCGCGCGAAGAAGCGGACCGTTTGAACCAGGTGGTCGCGAATCTCTTGAGCATGAGCCGGTTGGAAGCCGGGCGCGCTGCATCTGTTATTGGCCGGGCGCCGATGTGGAAGACCTGGTCGGCAGCGCACTGGACGCGCTGGGCCGGCGGATCAAGGGGCGAGAAATCGCTACGTGCTTACCGACTGATCTACCCATGGTGCGAGTTGATTTCGTCCTGATGGTCCAGGTCTTCGTCAACCTGTTGGATAATGCGCTAAAATACTCGCGAGCCGACCAGCCAATCAGCATCGAGGCCGTCCGGGAGGGCCATGTCGTGAAGGTGGCTGTGGCCGACCACGGCCCCGGCATCCCGGCGACGGACATCGACCGCGTCTTCGACAAATTTTACCGGGTTCAGCATGCAGGAGTGGCCAGCGGGACAGGGCTGGGGCTGTCGATCTGTCGCGGCATAGTCGAGGCGCACGGCGGGCAGATTTGGGCGAAGCCAACCTCGGGCGGCGGGACCACGGTCACCCTGGCCCTGCCCATAGATAATTCGTAGCGATGCGATGAGCGAGCCTGCCTTGCGAGTTCTGGTGATCGACGATGAGGCGTCCATCCGGCGCTTCCTGCGGACCGCGCTCACGACCCACGGCCACAAGGTATTCGAGGCGGGGACGGCGCAAGAGGGTATGGTTCGCATCATCGACGACCGCCCGGATCTTGTCATCCTCGACCTCGGTCTCCCAGATGGGGACGGCGTGGAGGTGACGCGCCGCGTGCGCGAGTGGAGCCAGGTGCCGATCATCATCCTTTCAGTCCGGGAGGCGGAGGCGGAGAAGGTCGGCGCACTTGACGCGGGTGCGGATGACTATCTGACCAAACCCTTCGGCCTGAGCGAACTCCTGGCCCGCATGCGGGTGGCGATGCGACGCCAGGTCCGGGAGACCAGCGAGCCGGTCATCCGGGTGGGAGAGCTGACAGTCGACCTGGCGCGGCGTATGGTCACGGTTGGCGAGGCGCCGGTCAGCCTGACGCCAACTGAGTATGCACTGCTCCGAGTACTGGCCATGCATGCGGGACGCGTGCTGACACACAACCAACTCCTGCGCGAAGTCTGGGGGATGGGCTACGAAGACGATCTCCACATGTTGCGCGTGAACATGAGCAACCTGCGGCGCAAGATCGAGCCGGATTCGACGCGGCCGACTTATATTCAGACCGAGCCCGGTGTAGGGTACCGGCTAAGGGTGACCGACTAGAGCATCATCATTGAATGACCTACGATGACATTGAGCTTCGCTAGATGATCCTGGTGATCGATCTGGCACCGGACGACAGAAATCCCTTCTGACGTATGTACGACGTTCGCTGTGAGATTGCTCTTGGTAAGATCGGGAATAAGACATCCAGCTTCCGAAGTAGTCGGCAAAACGGTGAGACTGGGCTGACGCTCCGCACTGGCTGCCCTGCGCATAGCGGTGTACAATGGAACCAAGCTGCTGGCTACAGTCAATAGCACTGCTGCGAGTCCATGCGTGCGGCCAGCCCGGCTCCGCGCTTGCGAATCTTCTAATAGCGAGGAGAGGTCTTCCTACAGATGCGGACGGTTGAGTTGCTGCAGCCCAAGCTGCAGAGGCCGCGAGTTCCTCGCTATTACCTGCCGCGCCCCCGCCTCATCGAGCGGCTCGGCCAGGGAGCCCAAGGGCCCCTCACCCTGGTCTGCGCCGGGGCGGGCTACGGCAAAACGACGCTGGTAAGTTCATGGGTCGAGAGCCTGACGGTTCGGAACGACCCGGTCTCACGCCAGCGTGTCATCTGGCTATCTCTCGACGAACGGGATAGCGATCTTGACGTTTTTCTGCGGTACCTAATCGCAGGGCTGCGCACGGTCTTCCCTGACGCCTGCCAAAACGCATCGGCGCTGCTCGTCGGGTCGACGCAAGCGCCGTTTGACGTTCTCTCTACCACGCTCATTAACGAGATTGCCGGCCTCCCCGATGATTTCGTCCTGGTCCTGGACAATTATCATTTCGTCAGTGGGACGGTTGTACCCGATTTCTTTGGCGAGTTGGAACGCCACTGGCCACAAGCGATGCACCTGGTGCTGCTTTCCCGCTATGCTCCTCCCTTGCCGCTGGCGGCATTGCGCGCCCACGGGCAACTGACGGAGATTCGCGCACGCGACCTGCGATTCACGCGTGACGAGATAGGCGAGTACCTGCTCAAGGCGGCACAGGCCCCCCTGAGCCCGAACGGCATCAATCTGATCGAGCGCCGGACCGAAGGCTGGGTTGCCGGACTGCAGCTCGCCAGCATCGCCCTGCGGAATACCGACGATCATGACGCCGTGCTCGCCACCCTTGCCGGCCTGCAGTCCGAATTTGCGCACTACGTGGCCAGCGAGCTGCTGGCGCACCAACCCGCGCCGGTCCGATCGTTTCTTCTTCAAACCTCCATCCTCGAAAGCTTTTGCACCGAATTGTGCGACGACGTCATCGAGGCTGAGGATTCTGAGTGGAACGTGCGGCGGTGTATTGACTGGATCGAAAGCCATAATCTGTTTGTTACGTCTCTCGATAGCCGGAGGGAATGGTACCGTTATCACCAGATGTTCCGCAGTGCGCTGCTCGAGCGCGCTCTGGCAGAGCTGGGTCCAGGGCGGGTCAACGAACTGCAGTGTAGTTCAGCAAGCTGGTTTGCACAGCGTGGATCGATCGATGAAGCGGTGTCGCTTGCGCTGGCAGCCGGCGATCGTGAGCTGGCAAGCCGTTGCATCGCCAACGGATTTCGCGATGCCCTCGACCGCCAGGACAGGGCCACGCTGGACCGGTGGCTGAGACTCTTTCCAGATGAATTCGTCCGGGCTCGTCCAGATCTCATGCTGGTGCGATGCGCCAGCCTACAGATCTCCTGGCAGCTCGGCACGCTGGCCACAGAGCTTCGCCATACGGTCAAACTGCTGGGCGAGCCGGTTTTCGGCTCCACTGGGATCGACCTCGACACGGTGCGTGGATGCGTGAGCGTCCTGTCGGCGATAGACGCGTACTTGGCCGATGACCCTGTCCGCAGCGCCGCCTACGTCGCGGGATGCGCTCCCGTTAGTTGCCTGAGTCATGGTCGTTCATGCGGGGATTGGCTCTTCTTGCACGGTGCCTCAGCATGCAGGCCCGTGGGCAGGGCTCGGCGGCCGTGCGGCACTTGATCGATAGCTATGGGATGCTCGGCGACCGGGCCACTCCGTATGCTCTGCGTCATCTTCAGGTTCTCTCATTCATCTACTATATGGAGGGCGAGGATCTCGACCTGCTCAGTCAAACCGCGCAGAAACTGAGCGAGGAGAGTGAAACGAGGGCCCTGCCCTTTCTGCAGAGCTGGGGCTTGCTGATGCACGGCCTCGCCCAATATCAGCTCAACGAACTCGCCGACGCCAAGCAGACCCTCGCTCGGCTTACTGCGTTCAGATATACCGGAAACCTGGGAGCACTGCGTGGCGGAACGTCCCAGCTGGCACTCATCCTGCAGAGCATGGGTGAAGAGCATGAGGTCGAGGACCAGATGAAGTTGCTCCGCCAGCTCGACCTGGACCAATTCGGACGGGAGAGCGATGAGACCCGCTCGCTCGACGCGCGGCTGGCGCTGATGCGCGGTGATTGGCATGGCGCATGCCGGTGGGCTGATGGTTTCGCCGCGCCTGTGCCCCAAGTGGCGTGGCCCTGGCAGGATCCCCCGCATATCGTCAAAGCTCGGATCCTATTGGCGAGAGGAGCAGAGACCGATTTGCGAGAGGCGCTCGAAATCCTGGATGAACTCCACGAGAGAGCTTCGCGCAGCCACAATGTGCGGCTGCAGATCGAGATACTTGCGTTGCGTTCCCTGGTCCTCGACGCAATGCAAAGGACCGCCGATGCCCTGAGCGCGCTGCAGGCCGCGGTGGATCTCGCTCGGCCGGGGGGCTTCGTCCGCCCGTTTGTTGATCTGGGTTCGCCCATGCGGGAAGCGTTGAGCCGGCTGGCAAGGCGCGAGGATGTGCGCCTTCTCCCAACGCTTCGTGCTATCCTCGGTCAATTCGGCGGCCAGGCGACCGGGGCAGCGCCGGGAGGTGGGGCACGCATGGATAGCACGGGCGACGACGGCGGCCAGCCGGTGAGCGGGTTCGATCCCGACCTCATACCATTGGTCGAGCCGCTAACCGCTCGCGAGCTCGAGATCTTGAGGCTCTTACCCGAGCCTCTAGCTGGCAAGGAAATTGCGCGACAGCTCCACATTTCCTATCAGACGTTCAAGCGTCACAGCATCAACATTTACGGGAAACTCGGCGTCAATAAGCGCTGGGCTGCCGTAGCCAGGGCAGAGGCTCTCGGCCTTCTTCCTCCACGCTAGCCAACTCTTCTCCTACACCCATTCTACTCCCTTTTGGACCCTCTGGATGGTAGCGCCGTGCTCGCGGTGATGCTACGCTTGCTTCATGATGGATGCGCCAGATTTTGATGCCTTAACGTTTGACGGGCCGGCGTCTTACCGGATTCGAGTGCGCGGGGAGGTCCCGGCTCGATGGTCGCACTCGGCTGGAGGGGATGGCCATCGCGGTGCAGGCCTCGGCCGACGGCCCACCCACCACAATCCTCACCGGAAATCTGGAGGACCAGGCAAGCCTGGCGGGAGTTCTCCGCACGCTGTACGAACTGCATTTGCCGGTGCTGTCTGTCGAGTGCCTGGTTGCCCGACGCGCCTAGCCTTGAAGGGTCCATACATAGATTAAGGAGGCACTTCTTATGAGCGTCACGTCTACACCTGCCACCCAGACCAGGCGGAAGTTCAACTTCCCGTCGGCATTCACGATCCTCTTTATCCTGCTAATCCTTATCGCTGCCGCGACTTTCATCATCCCGGCCGGCCAATACGATTACGACGCGGACGGCGCCCCCATCCCGGGCACCTATCACTCGGTTCCGGCCAACCCGCAGAAGTTGCTCGCCAGCGCACTTAAGGGCCCGATCAATGGCATGTACGGCATCGAGGATGCCAGCGGCAACGTCGACTTCTGGAACTCCGGCGAGTTGTTCGGTGCGATCGACGTTGCGCTCTTCGTCCTGATCATCGGCGGCTTCCTCGGTGTCACGATGAAGACCGGCGCTATCAATGCCGGCATCGCCTGGGTTGTCAGCAAGCTCAAGGGCAAAGAGAAGTGGCTCTTCCCCATCCTGATGACGATCTTTGCCATCGGCGGCACGAGCTACGGTATGGCCGAAGAGACGCTGGCCTTCTACGCTCTCATTATCACGGTCATGCTCGCGGCCGGCTATGATGGGCTGGCCGCCGGCGCAACGATCCTTCTGGGAGCCGGCATCGGCGTCATCGGCTCTACCGTCAACCCATTTGCAACCGGCATCGCCTCCGGGTTTGCCGGCACGACGATTAGCGAGGGCTTGATCGGCCGGCTCGTCATCCTGATCGTCGGCACTATCCTGGGCATCATCTTCGTCGTGCGCTACGCCGAGCGGGTCAAGAAGGACCCGAGCAAGTCGCTGATCTACAGTGAGAAATCCGAAAACGAAAAGCAGTTCATGTCGGGGAATACAGAGGGAACCGACTTTGGTCAAGTTCACCGGCCGGCACAAGGTGATCCTCTTCTTCTTCTTCCTCGCCTTCGTCGTGATGGTTTACGGCGTGATCCCCTGGGCCGATCTCGGCCTCGCCATTCCCACGTGGTGGTGGTGGTTCCCCGAGATGACCGCCTGCTTCCTGTTCTTTGGGATCCTGATCGGCATCATCGGTCGCCTCCCTGAGAAGGAACTCGTCAACACGTTCGTCGACGGCGCTCGCGACATGCTCGGCGTCGCCCTGATCATCGCCGTCGCCCGCGGCGTCACGGTGATCATGAATAACGGCCTGATCACCGACACCGTGCTCAACTGGGCCGAACAGGCAGTCGCCGGCCTCAGCAGCGTAGCATTCATCATCGTCACCTACATCCTGTATTTACCGCTGTCGTTCCTGATCCCATCCAGTTCCGGTCTGGCCACTGTGTCCATGCCGATCATGGCCCCGCTCGGCCAGTTCGCCGGGGTGCCGAACTACCTGATTGTCACCGCGTATCAGACCGCGAATGGCCTCGTCAACCTGGTGACGCCGACTTCGGCCGTCGTCATGGGTGGCCTCGCCATCGCGCGGGTGGGCTACGGCACATGGTGGAAATTCGTCTGGCCGCTGTTGATACTGCTCGCCGTCCTCAGCATCCTGGTGCTGGCCGTCGGCGTCGTCGCGGCGTAATTGGAGTTACCCAAGGAGGCAGGCGTGACCGTCGCCGGCGAACCCACAACAACGTACTACACCTCGGATGCACGTCGCGAGATCGGCCGCGGGCGGCGCACGAGCGCTTCGCGTGCCGCCCACGGTGAGTGGAAGCCGGCCGCCGGCCGCCGCAACCCGATCGACATCCTGGAGGAGTCCAACATCGGACGCGTGCCCGACCTGGTGCCCATTCGCTTCGGCCGCATGGTGACCAGCCCGTTTGCGTTCCTGCGCGGCTCCGCTGCGGTCATGGCCGCGGACCTTGCGCCCACGTCGACCAGCGGCATCTTCGTGCAGGCGTGCGGCGACTGCCACCTGTCCAACTTCGGCCTGTTCGCTACGCCCGAGCGCAACCTGGTCTTCGACCTGAACGACTTCGACGAGACGCTGCCCGCGCCGTGGGAATGGGACATCAAGCGGCTCGCCGCCAGCTTCGTCGTTGTCGGGACGCGAGAACAACTTGGCTGACAGCCGCTGTGAGGCCATCGTGCGGGTCCTGGCAGACTCCTATCGCACGCACCTGCAGGAGTACTCCGAGATGCGGGTGCTGGACGCCTGGTATGCGCGCCTCGACGACCGGATGCTGATCGCGACGGCGCCGGATGCCGAGGCGCGGCAGCGGCGCAAGGCAATCGCGGTCAAGGCGCGCGCCTCTGTGGCCGAATACTTGTTCCCGAAGATCAGCAAGGTCGTGGATGGGCGCCGCCGCGTTGTCGACCAGCCGCCGCTGGTGTTCCATTCCACGGCGCACGGTGAAGAGCAAGGGCGGGTCATGGCGGTCATGAGTGCTTATCACGAGTCGCTGCCGGAGGACCGCCGCAAGTTATTCGAAAGCTATCGCTACCAGGACCATGCTTTCAAGGCCGTCGGTGTCGGGAGTGTCGGCACGCGCTGCTATGTGCTGCTGTATCTTGCTGACGACAAGGATCCGCTGCTCTTGCAGGCCAAGGAGGCGCGGCGGTCGGTGCTCGAGCCATACGCGGGCAAGAGCCAGTACGCCCACAGCGGTCAGCGCATCGTGATCGGGCAGCGTCTGATGCAAGCCGCCAGCGATATCTTCCTGGGCTGGACAAGCGGAGTGGACGGGACGCACTACTATATCCGCCAGCTGCGAGATATGAAGTTCTCCGTGCCCCTCGTCGACCTCGACGCGAAAGCGCTGGCCAATTATGCCGCTCTCTGCGGTTGGGCGCTGGCTCGGGCCCACGCCAAGGGCGGCGATGCCGCCATGATCTCGGGCTACCTGGGCCGCAGCGACGCGTTCGACCAGGCGCTCGGCGAAGTTCGCACTCGCCTACGCGGACCAGACCGAGCGCGACCATGCGGCCCTCGTCATGGCTGTCAAATCAGGCCGCGTGCAAGCCGTCACGGTTGCGTGACACCGGCAGCGCGGAACTCAAGCCGGCAAGGGCTCGGCGCTGGCGCTCGATTTGTTCACCAACCATCGCGTGTTATCAAGCAACCAACGTGGCGACTCGCGCCACGACACACTCAACAGGAGAGACTTAGAATGGCGTTCAATCTGCGAAACCGCAACTTCCTGAAGGAACTCGACTTCACCCCCGAAGAGCTCAAGTTCCTGCTCAAGCTGTCTGCCGACCTCAAGGCGGCCAAGTACGGCGGCTACGAGGTCGCAGCGCCTCAAGGGCAAGAACATCGCCCTGATCTTCGAGAAGACTTCCACCCGCACCCGTTGCGCGTTTGAAGTGGCCGCCTACGACCAGGGCGCGCACGTGACCTACCTGGGGCCGTCCGGCTCGCAGATCGGTCACAAGGAGTCGATGAAGGACACGGCCCGGGTGCTGGGCCGCATGTACGATGGCATCGAGTACCGCGGCTTCGGCCAGGAGCTCGGTCGAGATCCTCGGCGCAATACGCCGGCGTGCCCGTGTGGAACGGCCTGACCGACGAGTTCCATCCCACTCAGATGCTGTGCGACATCCTGACCATGATCGAGCACAGCGACAAGCACCTGAACGAGATCGCCTACTGCTACCTGGGCGACGCGCGCAATAACATGGGCAACTCGCTCATGGTGATGGGCTGCAAGATGGGCATGGACGTGCGGTTGTGCGCGCCCAAGGCACTGTGGCCCGCGCGATGACCTGGTCGCCACCTGCCGCGCCATCGCGGCCGAAACCGGCGCCCGCCTGACGCTGACCGAGAGCGTCGAAGAGGGCGTCAAGGGCGTCGACTATCTGTACACCGACGTGTGGGTCTCGATGGGCGAGGCGAAGGAAGTCTGGGACGAGCGCATCGCGATGCTCAAGCCGTACCAGATCAACATGGACGTGGTGAATAAGACCGGCAACCCGAACGTCAAGTTCATGCACTGCCTCCCGGCCTTCCACAACCGCGAGACCAAGGTCGGCGAGGACATCTTCCAGAAGACCGGCATGGACGCACTCGAAGTCAGCGACGAGGTGTTCGAGTCCGACCGCTCGATCGTGTTCGCGCAGGCCGAGAATCGCATGCACACGATCAAGGCGATCATGGTCGCCACGCTCGGCGACTAAACTAACCGCAAAGTGGAAAGGACTCGTTGTAGGGCGAGCTAGAGCTCGCCCTACATGCGCAAGCTCATTGAGCGACTGGTTTAGCCGTTATGTTTTCGGCATTGGCTCGACGATCGGGGCCATCGCGGATGCGGCTTTCCGGGCGTCGTGCTCTGCCGGCGGAGCTATTGTCCTTCTGCCGGCAACCTGGCGCGCGACCGGCAAGCGGCAGATGAAGGTGGAGACGCAATGACAACCGGGGCCGCACCCGTGAAGGCGAAACCCATACGCGATCCCAGCCTGGTCGACGCGCTGATCCCGCTGGTCTTCATGATCATCATGCTGACCTGCTCGATCGTGTTGTTCGGCGTCGACGCGGCCGGCGGCCCGCTGCAGGTGGCGCTCTTCATGAGTGCGGTCGTCGCCGCCGTCGTCGCGCACAAGAACGGTCACCCGTGGGATACCTTGGGCCAGGAGATCGTCAAAGGCATCTCACTCGCCATGAGCGCCATTCTGATCCTGCTCATGGTCGGCGCGCTGATCGGCGTCTGGAACATGTCCGGTACGATCGCGACGGTGGTTTACTACGGCATCAAGTACATCAACCCGACGTGGTTCTACTTGGCCGCAGCGATCCTGACCGGCCTGATCGGCATCGTCACCGGCAGTTCGTGGACAACAGCCGCAACCCTGGGCGTCGCGTTCGTCGGCATCGGCAACGCGCTGGGTATGTCGGAGGCCATTACCGCGGGCGCGGTCATCTCCGGCGCGTACTTCGGCGACAAGATGACGCCGCTTTCCGAGACGACCATTCTGACGCCGCAGATCGTCGGCAGCAATGTCTACGCTCACATTCGCAGCATGTCCAAGGCGACGATCCCGGCCTATCTCATCTCGCTGGTCCTGTTTTTCCTGATTGGCCGGCGGGGCGGCGTAACCGTGCCGCCGATGGACCCGACCGCGGCGCTGAACGCTCTGGGCAGTGTCTATCACATTAGCCTGTGGAATCTCGCGCCGATCGTCGTATTGCTGTTGCTCGGCGTCCGCCGATACCCTGCGTTCCTGTCGATCCTGATCGGCACGCTGGCCGGCGCTGGAATCGCTGTCATTATGCAGCTACCGCTGCTCATCACTTTCGCCAGCGACCCCGCGCTCAGCGCGCCTTT
This sequence comes from uncultured Chloroflexia bacterium, assembly GCA_963810095.1. Taxonomy (GTDB): domain Bacteria; phylum Chloroflexota; class Anaerolineae; order CG2-30-64-16; family CG2-30-64-16; genus JALOOB01. The sequence goes on from CAWEMM010000008.1 coordinate 168,042, forward strand.
GGCTGCGCTTAAGTCGGTCTGGATGGCCATGGCGAACGGCTTCACGCTCACGAGCCCGTATCCCGAGCTTAACACGCTTTTCTCGGGCGGCGGCATGAGCAGCATGCTCTCGACCGTCTGGCTGATTCTCGGCGCGATGTCTTTCGGCGCCATGATGGACTACGGCGGTTTCAACCAACGGCTGATCGCCCCCGTCATCCAACGGGTGAAGTCCGACGGCGGCGCGATCGCCACGGTGATGCTTACGTCGATCGGGCTCAACATCGTGGGCGGCGACCAGTACGTTGCCATCGTCCTACCTGCGCGTATGTTCATGGTGACCTTCCGCAAGCGCGGCCTGCATCCGGAGACCCTGGCGACCGCAGTTGAGAACTCCGGGACGGTGACCTCGCCGCTGATTCCCTGGAACTCGTGCGGCGCCTACATGTCCTCGGCGCTGGGCGTCTCGACGTTCGTCTATTTCCCGTACTGCTTCTTCAACTTTCTCAATCCCATTCTGGGGTTGATCTTCGGCTTCGTGGGGATCAACGTGCAGCGGCTACCTCCGGAGGGCCAGAGCAAAGAGCCCATGCCGGCGGAAGCCATCCCAGCCATGGCGCTGCAGAAGTAGGCGTAAATTGGCGGACGAGTCCAACAAGGTGCGTGAATCGGAGGTGGCGGAGGCCGCCGGCGCTGCCGTAGGTTCTGCTGTTGCGCCGAGCCAGCTCGCCCCGGCGGGCTTGCCCGTCATAGGCGACCCAGACCTGCTGCGGTGCCTGGGCGGGATCGGCAAGGGACTGATCGCTGCCGGCAGTTCGGTCGGCACCGTCGAGGACACCCTCGGCGAAATCGCCCGCGCACACGGCTCCGAATGCGAGATCGTGGCCCTGCCGAATACCCTGATGATTAAGCTCGGGCCGCCAAGCGCGCCCGGGCGCCCAAACATTTCCGGGCAGTGGGATCAAGGTGAGCGGTGGGCGCCGCTGCTGGACTTCACCGTTCAGCGGCTGACGAGCCTCAAGCTCGACCAGATGTCCGAGCTGATGCCGCTCATTGACAGGGTGCGCCGCAAGACGCTGACGCCCCGAGACGCAGCCCAACAGATCGACCGGGTCCTGGCCCAACCGCACCGGTTCCCTTGGCCGCTCATCATTTTCGGGTACTTCCTGTCATGCGCAGGCTTGACGCTGCTGTACCAGCCGTTTTGGCGATCGGTCGCGGTGACAGGCGCGATGGGCATTTTCGTGGGCGCAATGTCGCTCTGGTTCCGACGGCGGCCACGATTCGAGCTTCTGCTGCCCGTGCTTGCGGCCATCGTCGTGTCCACTGTGATGTTCACCCTGGCCGAATCGGGCGTGATCTACGGCGCCGCGACGCTGATCGTGCCGCCCCTGGTCATGTTCCTGCCCGGAGCTATCCTGACGACGGGCATGATTGAGCTGGCTTCGATGCACATCCTTTCCGGGTCGGCCCGGTTGATGTACGGAGCCGCCACGCTCTTTTTGTTGTACATCGGGATTGCCGTGGGGTTGAGCCTTTCCGGGCTGCCGGCCTCCCAGGTGTATGGGTCGCAGGTGACCAGCTTCCCCTGGTGGGCGCCGGTCCTCGGCACCCTGCTGTTCGGGGCCGGGACGTTCATCCGCCTGTCCGGCGCGAATCGCGACCTGTTCTGGATGCTGCTGGTTCTCTATGTGGCCATGGTGAGCCAGGCGGTGGGCGAACGCTGGGTAAGCCCGTACTTCGGCGCTTTTCTCGGCGCGACGCTCATGACGCTTAGCTCGGAGCTGATTGCACGGTCACCGAAGCGGACCCCCGCCCTGGCCTCCAGGGCGCTGGCCTTCTGGTTTCTGGTGCCCGGCGCCCGCGGGCTGCTGGGCGTCACAAATATCCTGGGCAAAGACTACCAGAGCGCGGTGATCGGCATCGGCGAGATGCTGGGGCTGATGGGCGCAATTGCACTGGGGGTGTTGCTGGGTACGCTGACCGTGTCGCCCCGGCAGTTCGGATCTGCGGACGCGGGCACGGCGGCGAACGAGTTTGCGGGCAGGGCGGTATGAGCGCTGTGGTCATCGATCTACTTTGGGCGATACTCGCCATTCTCCTCATCACCACGATCTACGTGACCGTGCGTACGCTCCTGTTCGCACGCAGCCAGCGTGCAATGCGGGCCGTCGAGGGCGTGCCGGTCGACCAGACTGCGGTGGCCGGGCACCTCGCCGCCTCGATCCGGTGCCAAACGGTCCCGCTCGACGACACCGGTACGCCTGATCCCGAGGCGTTCAAACAACTGCACCAGTTTCTCGCCGAGTGCTACCCGCTGGTGCACCAGAAGCTGAAACGCGAGGTCATCAACGGGTATAGCCTTCTCTATACCTGGCAGGGGACCCGGCCCGATCTGGACCCGGTGATGCTGATGGCGCACCAGGATGTCGTCTCGGCCGACCGCGGCCGATTGGACGCATCCACCGTTCGAAGGTGTGATCGCGGATGGCTTCGTGTGGGGACGGGGCACGCTTGACATCAAGAACCAACTGATCGGCATCTTCGACGCGGCCGAAACCCTGTTGGCGCACGGTTACGTCCCGAGCGGACGATCCTGTTCGGCCTGGGGCATGACGAAGAGACCGGCGGGCGTGAACGGCTGCAAGGTGATGGGGCAATTGCTCAAGGAGCGGGGCGTCCACCTTGCCGGCATCGTTGATGAGGGGGGTGGGATCAGCGCAGGGCTCGCCGCGGGCGTGCGCGGCGCGATCGGCCTGATCGGCGTCAGCGAGAAGGGCTATTTGACGGTCGAGTTCCACGTGCAGGGCCAGCCCGGGCACTCTTCGACCCCACCGCCGCAGACCGCCATCGGCATCCTCGCGCGCGGCCTGGCCCGCCTCGAGGCGCATCCGATGCCGACGCACGTTCGCCGCCTGCGGCCCATGTATCGCGGTATCGGCAAGGCCGCGCCCATCTGGTTGCAGGTCGCGTTTGCGAACGTCTGGCTGTTCGGCTTCTTCCTCAGGCGGTGGCTGATGAGCAATCCCGAGATGAATGCCAGCATCCGCACGACGACGGCCCTGACAATCATCCAGGGAGGCGTGGAAGACAATACCGTTCCTGCCGAGGCGAAGGCGTTTGTCAATTTCCGCCTCCTGCCCGGCGACACCATCGCCGATGTTCTGTGGCATGCGAAGAAGGTCATCAACGACGAGCGCGTCACCTTCAAGCCCGTCGAGGGCAAGTTCAACGAAGCCCTGCCTGTCTCGCCCAACAACGGCCCGGCGTATGACAGCCTGAAGAAGGTGATCCGACCAGATCTTCGACAACCCGCCGGTCGCGCCGTTCGTGATGCTGGGCGGCACCGATTGTCAGCACTTCGTCCCGGTGTGCGATCACATTTACCGCTTCACTTCGGTTGTGATGGATGAGAGCTTCCGCGGCCTGGAACACGGCATCGACGAGCGCATCCCTGTCGAGGCGATGGCGAAGATGGTGCAGTTTTACGCGCAACTGATGCAGGCCTGGGGCGCGAAAGACATGGCGGGTGAGAGAGCAAGATCAATCTGACTCGCAGTTCAACAACGAGGAGGTAAAGAGGTTCCGGTGAAAAACAAATGGCTCATCCTTAGCTTCGTCGTGCTTCTACTCGGCGCCGCGGCGTGCTATCCCCCCACGCTTCCTGCCAGCCCGGCGTCGCCGACCGCCGATCCTGCCATCTACAACCAGGTGCCCGATACGACGGTGTATGACCCGGGACAGTGTACAGCGGTGCTCAAAGCGCCGGCCCCCGCCTACACCTCGAATACCCTGGCGGGGCAGCCGAGCGGCGAGATCCCGGCCGGTCAGTATGAAGTGGGCGTAGTAGCCGACTACGGCAGCAGCGTCTTTTACGGACTGAATAATGTGGGTACGGTGAACTGGATCAAGAGCACCAGTGTCTCGTCGCTCACCGGCGCTTGCGCCACGAAAACCAATTAGCCGGCGCCAAGCCGTCAGTGCCCGGCCATCACACTGCTCAGGAAGCAGAAGGAGCTTTCACATGGGACAGTTCGGTGTTTACTCTGAAGTTGGTAAGCTGCGGAAGGTTATCGTGCACCGTCCGGAGCTTAGCCTTAAGCGGCTGACCCCTACGAATCACGACGAGCTGTTGTTCGACGATGTGCTCTGGGTCGAGCGCGCCCAATGGGAGCACGACCAGTTTGTCGCCGCGATGCGGGCCCGCGGGACCGAGGTGTTCTACCTCGAGACGCTGCTCGCCGAAGCCCTCGCGGCCAGCGAAGAAGCCCGCCACAAGATCATCAACCTCGTCGCGTCCGAGTACACGGTCGGCTGGTCGCTGGTTGACGAGGTGCGCTCGTGCTTGTGGGACATGAAGCCGGATGTGCTGGCGTCGCACCTGATCGGTGGCCTCACGGTCGGCGAGATGGATATCGACTTCAAGGCCATGAAGGAGCTATCGCTGGGTGCGGCTGCGCTCGACGTCGAGGCCGAAGGCCGGGAGTATTTCGTCATACCGCCGGTGCCGAACTCGCTGTTCACGCGTGACTCGTCGTGCTGGATCTTCAACGGCGTGTCGGTCAATCCGATGTACTGGCCGGCCCGGCGCAAGGAATCGCTCAACCTGCTGGCGATCTACCGCTACCATCCGATGTTCCAGGATGCCAACTTCGAGTGGTGGTACCCTGAGCTGGGTGACGACGGCAAGTTCAACGCCCAGGACTTCGGCCAGTCCTCGTTGGAAGGCGGCGACGTCATGCCCATCGGCAACGGCACGGTGCTCATCGGCATGAGCGAGCGCAGCCAGGCGCGCATGATCGAGCAGATCGCCAAGAACCTCTTCGCCAAGGGTGCGGCCGAGCGGGTGATCGCGGCAGTGATGACCAAGGACCGGGCGCACATGCACCTGGACACCGTCTTCACCTTCCTGGACCGGGACGTCGTGACCGCGTATCCCAAGGTCGTTCCCAACATCCGGGCAATTAGCCTGCGGCCAGGCCGGCTGGAGCGGCGATTTCCATGTCACGGTCGAGGACAGCTTCCTGGGCGCAGTTGCGGATGCGCTCAAGGTCAAGAAGCTGCGTGTGGTCGAGACCGGCGGCGACAGCTACCAGGCGCAGCGCGAGCAGTGGGACGATGCCAATAACACCGTTGCACTCGAGCCGGGCGTGGTGGTGTCTTACGAGCGCAACACGTACACCATCAGCAAGATGCGCGAGGCCGGCATCGAGGTGATCCCGATCGCCGGGTTCGAGTTGGGCAAGGGCCGCGGCGGTGGGCACTGCATGACTTGCCCGATTCAGCGGGACGCGATCTACGGACGCGCGCGACCTGGGCCGCGAAGGGAGGTACATCTTGAGCAAATTCTGGGCATGGGTGGCCGGCATCCTGGTGGCGGCTTGCATCATCGGCCTGCTCATCAGCCCGAAGCCACCGCCTCACCAGAAAGGTGTGGTCTACGCGGCGGTGCGTCGCGCCGTTCAACCGCAGGCGCAATTGCAGTCACCGGAAGGCAACTGGCTGCTGATACGGCGCATTCCGCGACCGTAACTGCACGGGTTGGCCGGGCTACCGGTGCAACCCGGATGATGTGAAGCAGGAGCAGTCAGGTGCTCATAGCATGCCTCTGGGGCGGCCTGGCGGCGGCATCGCTGCTGCTCGGTTATCTGTTCGCCGAGCGGGGCCTTTCGAACCGGACCGTGGGGATGATCATGGGCATTGGCGCGGGCGCGCTAATCAGCGCCATCGCCTATGAACTCATCCCCGAGTCCGCACTCGGTGGCATCGGCATGGCGGTCGCGTTCGCGCTGGGCGCGATCGCCTTCTTTGCCGGCGACTGGCTGGTAGACCGACGGGGCGGAGCGGAGCGGAAAAGCATCGCCGGCGGACGCGGGGCCGGGCCTGGTGCGGCCGAAAGCGGCGTCACCGGCAGCGGGCCGGCGATCTTTATCGGCACGTTGCTCGACAATATACCCGAGTCCCTCATCCTGGGGATGGGCCTTGCCCTCGGGGGCGGGATCAACGTCGCCTTCCTGGCAGCGGTCTTCGTGTCGAATCTCCCAGAAGGCGTGGCCGGGACGGTCAATCTGCAGGCCGCAGGCTACTCGCGTGCAAGGATACTACGGCTGTGGCTGATGCTGGTGGTACTTTCGGCGGCTTGCGCGGGCCTGGGCTACGCCGTTATAGGCTGGCTGCCCGGTATCGACGGGCGCTATGCCCAAGCGTTCACCGCAGGCGCAATGCTCACCATGCTGGCGGATGCTATGATGCCGGAAGCATTCGAGCACGGCGGCAAACTCGTCGGTCTTGGCACAGTGTCTGGGTTTCTGGTTGCAGCCCTGCTGAGCGCTTTGTAGCGGGCAAGAGCCGCGAGAGTTTGCGGCCCTACAAGGCATTGGCAGCGCCACAGAGGTGTACGATGAATCAAAGCAAGGACAAGATGTAAGCAGAGAAGGATTTCCCGGACAAGCCGTGGTACGTGGTGGACTCGCACGATCAGAAGCGGGAAGACTGAACTGCATTAGCCACCTGTTGAGCCAGGTGCCATACCACGAGGTGCCGCACGAGAAGGTGAAGCTGCCGGAGCGCCAGTCAAAAGGCGACTACGAGGAGCCGAACTACCCGTTCCGCTGGGTGCCCGCCAAATTCTAGGAGGGGGTAACTGACCGTGACAGAAGATACGCAACCTAAGTGGTTTACCATGACCCCGGAGGCGGTCGCCGAAGGAGCTGAACGTCGATCCGGCGAAGGGGCTGAGCGCGGCCGAGGTGGCCCAGCGGCTGCAGAAGTACGGCGCGAACCAAATGGCCGCGAAGAAGAAGGAATCGGGCGCGCAGGCCTTCATACGCCAATACAAGGATTTCATGCAGATCATCCTTGTGGCGGCCGCGATCATTAACCTGATCGCCACCCGCCAGCTGAGCACGACGATCGTGCTGCTGGTCCTGACAGTCTTCAACGCGGTGCTGGGCCTGCGCGGGGAATCGAAGGCCGAGGCCAGCCTGGCCGCGCTCGAGAAGATGATGAAGAACATCACCCGCGTACGTCGTGACGGCCAGGCGATCGAGATCGAGGCCGAGCAGCTCGTGCCGGGCGACATCGTGCTGATGGAGGCAGGCAACCGCGTCCCGGCGGACGGGCGTCTCTTCGTCACCGCGACTCTCGAGATCGAGGAAGCTGCGCTGACGGGTGAAAGCGTCGCGTCGCCGAAGGACACCGAGACGATCCAGAAAGTGGACGCACCTCTCGGCGACCGTCACTGCATGGGCTACATGAACACGGCGGTTACACGGGGCCGCGGCGAGATGATCGTCACGACCACCGGCATGGGTACCGAGATGGGGCACATCGCGGACCTGCTGAACAAGACTGAGGCCGACAAGACGCCGCTCCAGAAGCAGTTGGACAGGCTGACCGTCGTTATCGCGGGCCTGGCCGGCGTCGCATTCATCCTGATGGTGATCCTAGGTCTCAGGAACGGTGATCCCTTCGATGTGATATTCACGGCCGGGATCGCACTCGCCATCTCGGCAATCCCGACGGGCATGCCCGCGGTCGTCACAACGTTGTATTCAATGGGCACCCGCACCCTGGCCGGGCAGAATGCTATCGTCAAGCGTCTGCCATCGGTCGAGACACTCGGCTCGGTCTCGGCGATCTGCTCGGACAAGACGGGCACGCTGACGCTCAACAAGATGACGGCGCGCGAGTTCACCATCCCTGGGCAGAACCGCTTCACGGTGACCGGTGAAGGTTATGGCACGCAAGGGACATTGACGCTGTCCAGCGGGATTGCGGGATTGCAGCCCTGGCAGAAAAACACCCTCGCTTACAGCACAGAAGGCAAGCTGCTCAGCGCTGGTGGCGCCAAGGTGGACCTCGATCCGATCCTGCTGCCGATGGCGTTGTGCGCCGACGCCCGGCTCGACAACGGCGCCTTGATCGGCGACCCGACCGAAGGCGCACTGATCGTGCTGGCGGAGAAAGGCGGCATCAGCATCGAGGGCGCGCGCCAGATGTACCCGCGGGTTGCCGAGGTGCCGTTCGACTCCGACTACAAGTTCATGGCCACCTTCCACAACATGACGAACGAGCAGGGCAAGCCAGTGGTGCGGGCCTTCGTCAAGGGCGCGCCCGACGTGCTAATCGCGCGCTCGCGCTCGTACTGGATGCCGGAGGGAGAGGTCCTGGAAGCGAACGAGGACAAGGGCCGGCTGGCGCTCGAGGAAAACGAGCGCATGGCGAAGGCGGGCGAACGGGTGATGGTCGTGGCGCGCCGCGATTTCGACCCGGCCACCTTTGACCCGAAGAGCAAGCTGATCGACCTGATGACAGACCTGACAATGCTGGCGATGGTCGGCATCGTGGATCCGCCACGGGCTGAGGCGAAGGCCGCGATCGCCAAGTGCCACAGCGCGGGCATCCAGGTGCGCATGATCACGGGCGACCACGCGGTCACTGCCGCGGCGATCGGCAAGGAATTGGGCATCACGGGCAAGGCCCTCACCGGCGCGCAGTTCGCAGCCATGAGCGATGAGGAACTGAAGAGGGAGTTGCCTGACATCGGCGTGGTGGCCCGCGTGGCGCCGGAGGACAAGATCCGGCTGGTGCGGCTGCTTCAGGAGCAGAGCAACATCGTGGCGATGACGGGCGATGGCGTCAACGATGCGCCGGCCCTCAAGAAGGCCGACATCGGCGTGGCCATGGGCATCACGGGCACCGAGGTCTCGAAGGGCGCCGCGGTCATGATCCTGACCGACGACAACTTCGCCACCATCGTCAAGGCGGTCGAGTTCGGCCGGGGGATCTACGACAACCTGGCCAAGTACGTGCGCTTCCAGATGACTGCGTTGGTCGCGTTTATCATCAGCTATCTGGTTGCGGCGCTGTTCCGCATTCTGGGTGGGGTGCCATTTACGCCGCTCGTGGTGTTGTGGATCAACTTCCTGGTGCAGGTGCCCCTCGCGGTGGCTCTGGGCTTCGATACGCCTGCACCGGGTCTGATGGAGCGCAAGCCGCGGCCGCTGAGCCAGCCGGTGCTGTCCCGGGCGCAGTGGATGCGGATCATCTTCATCGGATTCCTGGTCGCGCTGGGTACGATGGTCCTCGAGTACCTCCAGGTCGACCCGGCGGTGGCGGCGACGATGGGGTTCGTGGTCTTCTCACTGTGCAACATTACGATCGCGCTGTCAGTGCGCGACGAAAACGCCAGCGCGTTCAACCGGGAGTTCCTGTCGGACCGCCGGCAGCTGATGCTGTTCGGGTTGTCGCTGCTGTTCGTGTTTGTACCAGTTGAACTAGGCTTCCCGCGCTTCCTCGGCCTGACCCGCTTGAATGGGTACACCTGGCTGCTTTGTATCGCAGTCGCCGTGGCAGTGCTGCTGGTCGACGAAACGATTAAGATCTTCCGCCGCCGCAAACTGGCCCGCGCCAAGGCCGCAGAGGGAACGTTGCCGATCACCCACCAGCTGC
>CAWEMM010000009.1:0-714604 GCA_963810095.1 uncultured Chloroflexia bacterium
CCACAACCCCTTTGGTATGGTGACCGGGGCGCTGCCGAACGGCAAGAAGGCCGGCGTGGCGCTCACCGACGGAAGTCTCTCGGCCATGCCGGGCACCGACGTCAACGGACCGACTGCGTTGGTGATGTCTGCAGCAAAAGGTATTGATCCAGTTGCATATTGCGCAACGCATATGAATATGAAACTCCCGCCCGATCAGCTTCAGAGTCGCAAGGGCAGGGATAATGTGCTGCGTCTGGTCAAGACCCTGTTCGATAACGGTGGTTATCACATTCAGTTCAACGTGCTGGATACCGAGAAGCTAAGAGACGCCCAGAAGCACCCTGAAAACTACCGCGACCTCGTGGTCCGAGTCGCTGGTTTCAGCGCCTTCTTCACCCAGTTGCATGTGGGTGTGCAGAACGAGATCATCGAACGGACCATGCAGCGTTGTGAGTAGCCTGCAACGGGCCCGGTGCGGCGTGGCCCTGCGTCACGCCGCACCGGGCCCGTTGATGAGCCAGAACCTGAGGGGCCATTAGGATGCGCCCGAGCCGCACCGAAAGGAAAGTACGTGATGAATACTGAAACAAGGCACGCCAGTTCAGCGAGACGGATTGCCATCATGACGGGCGCCGGGTTTGTGCCAGGCATGAACGCCGTAGTTACAGGTGCAGCCATGGCGGCGGGCGAACTGGGATGGGAGCTGGTCGGCATCCGCGATGGCTTTGAAGGCGTGTTGCACCCGGAGCGCTATCCCGACGGCGGGTTGGTGGCCCTCAGCCCCCAACTGGCCGAGAGCCTGGATCCCGGGGGCGGGGGCATCCTGGGACAGTCGGGCCGGGTCGATCCGTTTCACGTCCGCACGATTGACGAAGATGACATGGTTCAGGAAGTGGACATGTCCGATGATCTGCTGAAAGCGCTGAGGGCAGAGCAGATCGATGCCGTGATCTCCGTCGTTGGCGGCCGCGGGCTGAGCATTCTCTACAAGCTCCACCGCAAGGGCCTCAATGTCGTCTGCATCCCCCGCTCGATCGAAAACGACGTTGCCGCCACGGCCGTGTCCTTTGGCTTCAACAGCGCGCTCAGCTTCACCATCGAAATGCTGGACCGGGCTCGTGAGGCCGCGCAGTCTGCCCGCAAGATCGCCGTCGTGGAGGTGCTGGGAGACCAGGCCGGATGGATTGCCCTGCAGGCCGGTATTGCCGCGGGCGCGGACGCGGTGTTGATTCCCGAGATTTGCGGCGATCTGCAAACGGTGGCCGCGAAGCTAAAGGCCAAGGTGACACCCGGCAGACCCTGGGGGCTGGTGGTGGTGGCCGAAGGGGCGCAGTTCGCCGATCATCCGCACGCCGGGGCGGACAAGCCGGCCGTCAACCCACTCCAGGCTTCGCTATCGCCGCTGGCAACGGGTGACGCCGGCGAGCACGTCATCTTGCGATCGGGCCGGGCCGCCGAGACTGTGGCGACCAGGCTGCAATTGCTGATTGCCGAGGAAGTCCAGCCACTGGTCGTGGGCCTTGGGTCAGGGGCGGCGCACCGACCGCGGTCGACCGCCAACTGGGGTTGGCTTACGGGGCCGGGGCAGTACGGGGCCTCAATGCCGGCAAGAACGGCGTGATGGTTGCGTTTGTCCCGCCAGACATCCAGTTCGTGCCGCTGGCGGACGCGCTCAACAAAGTCAGGACGGTGCCTGCGGACAGCCTGTTTATCAAGATTGCCCAATCGCTTGGCATCAGCCTGGGGAGGGAAGTATGAACGCCCCATCCGTCAACCCGGCCGGTCTGACAGGCATCGTGCTCAATATTCAGCGCTATTGCAGCCATGACGGTCCTGGCATCCGCACGAATATCTTCCTCAAAGGCTGCTCGCTGCGCTGCAAATGGTGCAGCAATCCCGAGAGCATCCACTTCAAGCCGGAGCTTGGCTACGCCCCCAACCTGTGCACGGGCAAGAGCGCGTGCGGCCTGTGTCTGAAGCCGCCTTTCCCTGAGGGCGCGTTCTACGTGGTCGAGGGCGCCGATGACAAAGTCAGAGTCAACTGGGATCTGGCCACGGACGTCGACGAGGCGCTGGTATCGCTCTGCCCGACGAAGGCGCTGGACATGTACGGCAAGCGGATGACCGTAGAAGAGGTGCTGAGCGAGGTCGAGAAGGACGAATCCTTCTACCGCTCAACCGGCGGCGGCATGACCCTGAGCGGCGGCGAGTGCCAGCTTCAGCCCGACTTCGCCGCAGCCTGCTCGATGGCGCGCACAAGCGCGGCTACAACACGGCCATCGAAACGGCGTTCAACGTGCCCTGGTCTTTCTGCGAGAAGGTGCTGCCCCACGTCGATACGGTGCTCCACGATCACAAGCTGACCATCCCGGAGCGCCACAAGAAGTGGACCGGCGTGGGCAACGAGCGCATCCTGGCGAACATGAAGAGGGCCTACGAGACCTTTCCCGAACACCGACTTCATCGCCCGCACGCCGCTGATTCCCGGCGTGAATGCCGATGAGGAGCATATCCGGGCGGTCCTCGCCTTCATACGCCCGTACAAGAACGTGATCGACTACGAGCTCTTGCCGTATCACCGCTTTGGACTGGGCAAGTACGAGAGCCTGGGCGTGGTGTACGAGCTGGACGACTACAAGACGCCGTCTGACGAGCTGGTGGCGCACCTGCAGGCCATCATCGACGAGGCCTTCGGCCGCAGTGAGCCCAAAGCCTAGCGGTCCGACCCGGGGATAGTAACCGGCGTCACTCTGAGTTACCCATGTCGCCCCCTGCAGGTTGCAGGTCACACAAGAAAGGAAAAAGACAATGCGCAAGCCCATCTATGAGATGACCCCCAAGCACAGCCACTTCACCGAGGCCTTTGACATCCAGATCTGGGGAGAGGAGCACGGCGGTATGATCTGTGCTGTTCACCACTTCGCTCCGGGCACGGATATCACGCCCGCTTTCGAAACGTTTGGCGGTTTCTGCCCGGTTCCGCACTGGGGCTACTGCTTCAAGGGCGAGGCGACTATGCGGTACGCCGATGGGGCTGAAGAAGTGATTCGCGCCGGGGACATGTTCTACTTCCCCGCGGGTCATACGATGATCATCGACAAGAACGCCCCGGTCGCCTGCGAGATCATCGAGTTCAGCAACGCCGCTGATTTTGCCCAAGGCGAGGCTGAGGTCGCGGAGGCCGCGAAGAAGTAAGGATCTTCCGGGAATTCTCAGGAGTTGAGGAGAGCGGCGCAGCCTCGCTATAGTGGGTTGAAGGCAAACTCATCATAGCGAGGCTGCGCCAGTCCGAAACACGGTGCCACATGGCCGCAGTGGAGACCGTTTGACTGCGATGGCCGAAGGGGAGCACAGAAGACGACATCGGACCCGACAAGGCCGCCTGACAGACTACACCCTTTTTGGCCCAATCAGTGTCTGGTCGTGCGCGGCGCGACTGCCTATACTTCAGATATAGGCTGCGATTCGATGAGTCACCCGAGACTGTGCTCAGCGGGTGCCTGCATCGCAATGTCTCGGCCACTCAGATACGGCGCAATGCTGGAGGCGTGCTATGAGCGATGTCACGAGCTTGATCTACGCCATGTTGCTAATTGTTATGGGCCTTAGCGTGATCATCATGTCGAAGCCGCCCGCTGGGGAGGAGGCGGCCGTTCGCGTCCCGTCAGAGACGCCAACCAATGAGCATGGAGGTTACGATGGGTAAGGACAAGGCCAAGAAGAAGGACAAGAAGGATACCGGGGCCGCGCCGGAGGCGGAGGGTGCTGCAAACCCGTCCGCGGCCCTGTCCTCCGTCGCGCCCCAGGAGGCTGGCTGGGACAACAAGCCCAAGATGAAGAAGAAAGAATACGAGGAGGAACTGGAGAAGCTCCAGATCGAGCTCGTCAAAATGCAGGAATGGGTGAAGGCCACCAACGCCAAGGTCTGCGTGCTGTTCGAAGGGCGCGACGCGGCCGGCAAGGGCGGCATCATTAAGGCCATCACCATGCGCACCAGCCCACGCGTCTTCCGGGTGATCGCGCTGGCCTCGCCGACCGAGCGCGAGAAGTCGCAGATGTACTTCCAGCGTTACATGCCGCACCTGCCGGCCGGAGGCGAGGTGGTGCTGTTCGACCGCAGCTGGTACAACCGGGCGGGCGTCGAGCGGGTGATGGGCTTCACCCCGGAAGATCAGGTCCAGAGCTTCCTGAAGAACGTGCCGCCCGTGGAACGGGCTATCATCGCGTCCGGCACCATCCTGCTGAAGTACTGGCTCGAAGAGACGATGGAGGACCAGACCGAGCGGTTCGAGGAACGCATCCACGACTACAAGAAGATCTGGAAGCTCAGCCCGATGGACCTGGAGAGCCACCGGCGCTGGTATGACTATTCTCGGGCGCGGGATGCGATGTTCGCGGCCACCGATTGTCCGGACACGCCGTGGTACGTGGTGGACTCGCACGATCAGAAGCGCGGACGCCTCAACTGCATCAGCCACCTCCTGAACCAGGTCCCGTATCACGAGGTCCCGCATGAGGAGGTCAAGCTGCCGAAGCGCCAGCCCAAAGGCGACTACGAGGGGCCGAACTACCCATTCCGCTGGGTGCCGGCGAAGTTCTAATCCGCCGACGGCGGGTCCGAAGGGAGGGTTTTGGACGTGGCAGAAGGAACCACGGGGCCGAAGGCCCCAGAACAACAGAAGTGGTACGCCCTGACTGCGGAGGCCGTCGCGCAACAGCTGAAGGTCGACCCGGCCAAGGGCCTCACCTCCACCGAGGCGCAGCAGCGCCTCCAGCAGTACGGCCCGAACCAGATGGCCGCCAAGAAGAAGGAATCGGGCCTGCAGGCCTTCCTCCGCCAGTATAAGGATTTCATGCAGATCATCCTGGTGGGCGCGGCCGTCATCAGCCTGGTCGTCACGCGGGATCTGCCTACGACCTTGGTGCTGCTCGCCCTGACAGTCTTCAACGCGCTGCTCGGCCTGCGCGGGGAGTCGAAGGCCGAGGCCAGCCTGAGCGCGCTCGAGAAGATGATGAAGAATATCGCCCGGGTGCGTCGCGACGGCCAGGCGATCGAGATCGAGGCCGAAGGGATCGTGCCGGGCGACATCGTGCTGATGGAGGCGGGCAACCGCGTCCCGGCCGATGGACGGCTCTTCGTCACTGCGACCCTCGAGATCGAGGAAGCTGCGCTGACGGGCGAGAGCGTCGCTTCGCCTAAGGATACCGAGACCATCACACCCTTGCCCGGCAAGGCAGCCGATGCCGCACTCGGCGACCGCCACTGCATGGCTTACATGAACACTGCGGTCACGCGCGGTCGCGGCGAGATGATCGTCACGACCACGGGCATGGGCACCGAGATGGGCCACATCGCCGACTTGCTCAACAAGACCGAAGCGGACAAGACCCCGCTGCAGAAACAGCTCGACCGGCTCACCGTTATCATCGCTGCCCTGGCCGGCTTGGCATTCGTCCTCATGGTAATCCTGGGTCTGAGCCGCGGCGATACCTTCGAGACAATCTTCGTCGCCGGCATCGCCCTGGCGATCTCAGCTATTCCGACCGGCCTGCCCGCGGTCGTCACTACCATGTACTCGATGGGCACACGGGCGCTCGCCGCGCAGGGCGCGATCGTCAAGCGGCTGCCGTCCGTCGAGACGCTGGGCTCAGTCTCAGCGATCTGCTCAGACAAGACCGGCACGCTGACACTGAACAAGATGACGGCGCGCGAGTTCACGATCCCCGGCCAGAACCGCTACAAGGTAACCGGCGAGGGCTACAGCACGGTCGGACAGCTGCAACACTCGGGCGGTGCGAAGATCGACCTCGATGCCGTGCTGCTGCCTATGGCGCTGTGCGCCGATGCCCGGCTCGACGGCGAGAACCTCATTGGCGACCCGACCGAAGGCGCGTTGATCGTGCTGGCGGAAAAGGGCGGCATCAGCGTGGAAGGCGCGCGGGAGATGTATCCGCGCATCGCCGAGGTGCCCTTCGACTCCGACTACAAGTTTATGGGCACGTTCCACAACATGAGGAACGAGCAGGGCCAACCCGTGGTGCGCTGCTTCGTCAAGGGCGCGCCTGACGTGCTTATCGCACGCAGCGGCTCACTTTTGCTGCCGGGCGGCGAGGTACGCGTTGGGACGCAGGAACTGGGCCAGTTAGCGCTGCAGGAAAACGAGCGCATGGCGAAGGCCGGCGAGCGCGTCATGGTCGTGGCACGCCGCGACTTCGACCCCGCCACCTTCGATCCGAAGGGCCCGGCCGGCGACGGGAAGCTGATCGGTCTGATGACCGACCTGACCTTCCTGGCCATGGTGGGCATCGTCGATCCGCCGCGGGCGGAGGCTAAAGCGGCCATCGCCAAGTGCCACAGCGCGGGGATCGCCGTGCGCATGATCACGGGCGACCACGCCGTCACCGCCGCGGCCATTGGGCACGAACTGGGCATCGAGGGCAAAGCCCTGACGGGTGCGCAGTTCGCCGCCATGCCCGATGACCAGCTCAAGCAACAGCTCGACGAAATCGGCGTGGTGGCACGCGTGGCGCCGGAAGACAAGATCCGGCTGGTGCGCTTGCTGCAGGAGAAGCAGAACATCGTCGCCATGACGGGCGACGGCGTGAACGATGCGCCCGCCCTCAAGAAGGCCGACATCGGCGTGGCAATGGGCATCACCGGCACCGAAGTTTCCAAGGGCGCCGCCGTGATGATCCTGACCGACGACAACTTCGCCACGATCGTCAAGGCAGTCGAGTTCGGCCGTGCGATCTACGAGAATCTCGCTAAGTTCATCCGCTTCCAGATGACTGCGCTGGTCGCATTCATCCTCAGCTACCTGGGCGCGGCGTTCCTGTACATTCTCGGCGGCGTCCCATTCACACCCTTCGTCGTCCTATGGATTAACTTCGCCGTCCAGATCCCCGTCGCCATCTCCCTGGGTTTCGACAAACCCGCGCCCGGCCTGATGGAGAAGAAACCGCGGCCGCTAAGCCAGCCGGTGCTCTCGCGCTCGCAATGGGTGCGCATCGCCTTCATGGGACTCCTCGTCACCATCGGGACCCTGATCCTGGAGAAGGTGACGCCTGATCCCGCCCTGGCCGCCACGATGGGGTTCGTCGTGTTCTCGCTGTTTACCGTCGTGATCGCTCTCACCGTGCGCGACGAAACCCGCACTGCGTTCAACCGGGACATCCTGTCCGACCGGCACCAGCTGCTGCTCTACGGGTTATCCCTGCTGTTCATCATCGTCCCGATCGAGTTGGGCTTCCCGCGCTTCCTCGGCCTGACCAGGCTGAACGGCAACCAGTGGCTGATCTGTATCGCGTTCGCTATCGCCTACCTGCTCATCGACGAAGTGGTCAAGGTCTTCATGCGTGCCAGGCGGCATAGCAGCGCGCCTAAGGAAGAGGAAAAGGCAGCACCTGTGGCAGGAGCGGCGTCAGCCTGAGCGCCGGTTTGGGAGTGCGCCTGTGCCAGGCGACGGCTGAGGGGAATGAACGCCCCCTCCAGCAACCATAACAAATGCGCGTCCCGTTTCCCGGCCGTTGCGACAGCGCGACGGCCGGCATTCACACCCCCACGGAGGTTTGGTCATGTTACTCATCGGATGTCTGTTCGCATTTGCCCTGGCCGTTGCGCCTCGCGTCGTTCTCGTGTTCGCCTGGATCTTCAGCGACCGCTGGCAGATCGTGTGGGGCGGCCAGTGGCTCTTGCCCTTGCTGGGGATCATCTTCCTACCCTTCACGACAGTTATGTACATGCTGACCTGGAAGCCCACCGGCATTCAGGGCTGGGATTGGATGTGGATCGGCCTGGGCGTGTTCATGGACATCATGAAGTGGGCCCAGATAGCGGCCAACCGCAAGGGCATCCCAGGGTACCCGCAAGGGGAACCGTCCACAACTGCGCCCGTAGCGTAAGGCTGCTCGCGCCGGTTTACCTTGACCAAAGGCGATCGGGGTTGACCCCGGTCGCCTTTTGAGCCAGCGCCTGGCCTTCCCGGCTTCTCTTGAGTCAGTGCCGGCGACTCCACGACGGACGCGTCATCGCGGGACCGGCACGAGACTCACACGGGGGATCGTAGCATGGAACTACAAGGGCCCAGTCCAATTACACGCACGGCGCAGCCAAAGGGCGCGAGCCGCTGGATCCCGGCGTTGGGTGCACTGCGCGCCTATCAGCGCGCCTGGCTGCCCAAAGACATCGTGGCCGGGCTCGTGCTCACGGCAATCCTCGTTCCGGTCGGCATGGGCTACGCCGAAGCGGCCGGGCTGCCTGCAATCTACGGCCTGTACGCGACGATCTTTCCACTGATCGGGTACGCCATCTTTGGCCCAAGCCGCATTCTCGTGCTCGGTCCAGATTCTTCGCTGGCCGCCATTATTGCCGCGACCATCGTGCCGCTCGCCGCGGGCAACGCCGAGTTCCTGGTTTCGTTGGCCGGGATGCTGGCGCTGTTCACCGGCGCCCTGTGCATCATCGCAGGCCTGGCGAAGTTCGGTTTCATCACCGATCTGCTCTCAAAGCCGATCCGACTGGGTTATTTGAACGGTATTGCACTCACCGTCCTGGTCGGCCAGTTGCCCAAAATCCTCGGCTTCGATGCGAGCGGCAGCGGACTGATCCAGGAGGCCATCAGCCTGGTGCAGGGCGTGGTACAGGGCAAGACCAATCCGGTCACCTTCGCCATCGGGGCCGCCTCGCTGGCCCTCATCCTCATCTTCAAGCGCCTATGGCCGAAAATCCCAGGCGTGCTGATCGCGGTGATCGGGGCAACCATCGTCGTCGGCGTGTTTGACCTGGCGGCGCGGGCCGGCGTTTCGGTGGTGGGGCCGCTGCCGCAGGGGCTGCCATCTCTCAAGCTGCCACTGGTGCCGCTGGAGTATTGGGGTCCGCTGCTGGCCGGCGCGCTGGCGATCACGCTGGTCTCGTTTGCGGATACCAGCGTGCTGTCGAGGACGTTTGCCTTGCGCGGCGGCTACAAGGTGGACCAGAACCAGGAGATCATTGCGCTGGGTGCGGCGAACGTGGCCTCAGGGCTGTTCCAGGGCTTCTCGATCTCGAGCAGCTCGTCGCGGACCCCGGTGGCAGAGCAGGCGGGCTCCAAGACACAACTGACCGGCGTCGTGGGCGCCCTGTGCATCGCACTGCTGCTGGTGTTTGCACCGACGCTGCTGCAGAACCTGCCGAACGCAGTCCTGGGGGCCGTGGTCATCTCGGCGTGTATCTCGCTGGTGGACATCCCGAGTGTCCTCAACTTGCGCAAGGTGCGCCCGGGCGAGTTTTGGCTCTCGGTGGTCTGTTTCCTGGGCGTCGCACTGGTCGGTGTCATCCAGGGCATCTTCATCGCGGTCATACTGGCCCTGTTCGGCTTCATTTGGCGTGCCTGGCGGCCCTACGATGCCGTGCTGGCCCGCGTCGACGGATTGAAGGGGTATCACGACGTCACGCGCTATCCGGAGGCAAGACGGGTGCCGGGGCTGGTGCTCTTCCGCTGGGATGCGCCCCTGTTCTTCGCGAACGCCGAGGTGTTTCGGGAACACGTGCTGGAGGCGGTGGCCGACGCGCCCACGCCGACGAAATGGGTCGTCGTCGCGGCTGAGCCTGTGACCGATATCGACACCACCGCGGCGGACGCGCTTTCAGCGCTCGACGACGACTTGCAGAGGGCCGGCATCGAGCTGTGCTTCGCCGAGATGAAGGATCCGGTGAAAGATCGCCTCAAGCGCTACGGGCTGTTCACCAAGCTCGGATCGCATCTCTTCTTCCCGACACTCGGCCAGGCCGTCGATGCCTACCTGGAGATGCACCAGGTGGATTGGGTAGATTGGGATGAGCGGGGCGGAACGGGCAGCGCGAAAGGAAGCGGCTGATGAGCGCGCAAATCCTACCGGGTTCTCCCTACCCCATCGGTGCGACACCGGGCACGGAAGGGGTCAACTTCAGCCTCTTCGCAGATAAGGCAGACGCGATCGAGCTGCTCTGCTTCGATCGCGTCGACGGTCCGCCCACCCGCGTCATCCGGCTCGATCCGCACGAACCAGCGGGAGCCCATCACCACACCTACCACTACTGGCACGTGTGCGTGCCCGACGCGCAGCCCGGGCAGATTTACGCCTACCGCGCGATCGGGCCGAACGCGCCGGAACGCGGCCTCTGCTATGACGCGGATAAGGTCCTGCTTGACCCCTACGGCCGCGCGGTCGCCGTCCCGGCTGCGTACAGTCGCGAAGCAGCACGTGCGCCTGGCGACAATGCGGCCACGGCCATGAAGAGCGTCGTGGTCGATTCTTCCGCGTACGACTGGGAAGGTGACGGGCCGCTGCGCCGGCCCATCCCGCAGACGGTGGTCTACGAGATGCACGTAGCCGGCTTCACGCGCCACCCCAACTCGGGCGTGACGCCGGAGAAGCGCGGCACATACGCCGGTCTCGTGGAGAAAATCCCCTATCTGCAAGACCTGGGCATCACCGCGGTCGAGCTGCTGCCGGTCTTCCAGTTCGACCCCTCGACCGCGCCGGCCGGACAGACCAACTATTGGGGCTACCAGCCGATCGCTTTCTTCGCGCCGCACACCGCCTACAGCTCGCGGCAGGACGCGCTCGGTGTGCTGGACGAATTCCGGGACATGGTGAAAGCGCTTCATCGGGCCGGCATCGAGGTGATCCTCGACGTGGTGTACAACCACACCGGAGAGGCCTTCGGCTGGACGCCAGGTGGCGCACATGCTTCCCTGAGCTTCCGGGGACTGGCGAACGACGTATATTACATCGTGGACCCGGCGGACAGGTCGCGGTACCTCGACTACACGGGCTGCGGCAACACCTTGAACGCCGGCAATGCTGTGGTACGCCGGCTTATGCTCGACAGCCTGCGCTACTGGGTGCAGGAGATGCACGTCGACGGCTTCCGATTTGACCTGGCATCCGTGCTGACGCGTGACAGCGACGGCCGGCCGCTGGCCAACCCCCCAGTGATTTGGGACATCGACTCAGACCCGGTGCTTGCGGGCACTAAACTGATTGCGGAGGCGTGGGACGCGGCGGGCCTGTACCAGGTGGGGGCGTTCGTCGGCGACGTGTGGAAGGAGTGGAACGGCCGGTACCGCGACGACGTGCGCAGTTTCATCAAGGGCGACAACGGCACGGTCCGCAACCTCGCTCTCCGGCTGACCGGCAGCCCGGATATCTACGGCAACGTCCAGCGCGAGCCCGAGCGAAGCATCAATTTCGTCACCGTCCACGACGGCTTCACGCTCAATGACCTCGTCTCCTATAATGACAAGCACAACCAGGCCAATGGCGAAGACAATCGGGACGGCAGCAACGACAACCGCAGTTGGAACTGTGGCGTGGAGGGGCCAACTGACGATGGGGAGATTGAAGCGCTGCGGAACCGCCAGGTCAAGAACTTTTTCGCGCTCCTGCTGGCCTCGACCGGCGGCCCGCTGATCCAAATGGGTGACGAGGTCCGCCGAACACAGCGGGGCAACAACAACGCGTACTGCCAGGACAATGAGATCAGTTGGCTCGACTGGGCCTTGATCGAAAAGCACCAGGACGTCCACCGCTTCGTCAAGATGATGATCGCCTCCCGCCTGCACTACGGCGAAGGGCGATCCGAAGTGGACACGCTGCCGGAACTGCTGAAGAGCCTGGGCATCGAATTCCATGGCGTCGACGGGGGTGCGCCGGATGAAGGCGTCACCTCCCATACGCTGGCCATGCTTCGTAAAACGTTCTCGGGGCGCGAGTGGATCTATTTGATCTGCAACGCCTACTGGGAACCGCTCGACTTCGTGCTCCCGACGACCGGGACGCCTGCGGTAGGGGCGCCCGTAGTCCACTCGCTCTCAGCTGCGGAGCCCCCTGCAGAGGGCCCAGGGCAGGGGTGGCAGGTATGGATCGATACCACTTGTGCTTCGCCCGACGACATCCACCCCTGGGACCAGATGCCACCGGTCACCGGAACGTCATATCGCGCCGGCCCGCGCTCGGTCGCGGCGCTCGTGAAGAAGTCAGGCGCGCTTTAGAGAGAAGGAGCTAAGCATGTCAACAGATAAGACGAGTACGGGCACGGGGTTTGTGGACGTGACCGAGCAGAAGCGGCTGAACGATGCCCGGGAGAAGGGCATCCCCTGGAAGAAGTGGGGACCCTACCTTAGCGAGCGGCAGTGGGGCACGGTGCGGGAAGACTACAGCACGGACGGCAATGCCTGGGCCTACTTCAGCCACGACCAGTCTCGCTCGCGCGCCTACCGCTGGGGCGAGGACGGCCTGGGCGGGATCTCCGACGACGAGCAGCGGCTCTGCTTTGCGCTCGCGCTCTGGAACGAGCACGACGCGATCCTCAAGGAACGCGCCTTCGGTCTGACCAACAGCGAGGGCAACCACGGCGAAGACGTCAAAGAGTACTACTTCTATCTCGACTCGACGCCGACGCACTCGTACATGAAATACCTGTACAAGTACCCGCAGCGGGCGTTCCCCTACGGCGACCTGATCGAAACGAACGGACGCCGGGGGCGGCAGGATTTCGAGTACGAGCTGATCGACACGGGCATCTTCGACGACAACCGGTACTTCGACGTCTTTCTGGAATACGCCAAGGCCGGGCCGGACGACATCCTGATCCAGGTCACAGTCCACAACCGCGGGCCGGAAGCCGCCAGGCTCCAGGTGCTCCCGACGCTCTGGTTTCGGAACACGTGGTCGTGGAAAAAAGGGACAGCCAAACCGAACCTGCATGAAGCCGGTGGGGCGGTTCGCGCGTCACACAGTGAGCTCGGCGAGTACACCCTGTACTGCGATGGCGCACCGGAGCTTCTCTTCACCGAGAACGAGAGCAACGCTCAGCGCCTCTGGGGCCAGCCGAATGCTTCGCCCTGGGTCAAGGACGCGTTCCACCGCTACGTCGTGTCGGGCGAGAGTGGCGCGGTCAACCCGGCCAGGACCGGCACGAAGGCCGCCGCCCGCTACATCCTGGATGTGCCCGCGGGCGGGCTCCTCCGTGGTGCGCCTCCGCCTGTCTGCCTCCGCGCAGGCGGCCCCGTTCGGCGACTTCGACGCGACATTCGCCGCGCGCCTCACCGACGCGGACGAGTTCTACCAGCGGATCACGGCCCGTTCGCTGAGTGAGGACGAGCGGCTGGTTCACCGGCAGGCGCTCGCCGGCATGCTCTGGGGCAAGCAGTATTACCTGTTCGACGTGGACACCTGGCTCAAGGAGCACGACGCGCACCCGCTGCTGGGCGGCCTGAACAAGGTGCGGAACGCCGATTGGTTCCATATGTTCAACGGCGACGTGATCTCGATGCCCGACAAGTGGGAGTACCCCTGGTACGCGGCCTGGGATCTGGCGTTCCACACGATTTCGCTCGCGCTGGTGGACTTCGACTTCGCTAAGGAACAGCTCCTGTTAATGCTGCGCAGTCTCTATTTCCACCCCAACGGGCAGATTCCCGCCTACGAGTGGAACTTCAGCGACGTGAACCCGCCCGTCCACGCCTGGGCCACCCTGTACCTGTTTAAGGTCGAGCAGACTCTGGGCCGCGAGGACGTCAAGTTCCTCGAGCGCGCGTACAACGGCCTCAAGCTCAACTTCAACTGGTGGGTCAACCGTAAGGACCCGCAAGGGCGCAACGTCTTCGCCGGTGGTTTCCTGGGTCTCGACAATATCGGCGTCTTCGACCGCAGCGCGCAGCTGCCCACGGGCGGCTCACTCGAGCAGGCCGACGGCACCGCCTGGATGGCCTTCTACTGCCAGAACATGATCGAAATGGCCCTCATTCTGGCCGAGCACGACCCGCAGTATGAGGAAGACGCGTTCAACTTCCTGCAGCACTTCATGTGGATCGCCTTTGCGATGGACCGGATCGGCGACCATCACGATGAGATGTGGGACGAGGAGGACGGCTTCTTTTACGATGTGCTGCGCCTGCCCGACGGCTCAGCCACGCGCCTGAAGGTTCGCTCCATGGTGGGGCTGCTCCCGCTGTGCGCAAGCACGGTGTTCGAGCCAGACTACACGACCAAGTTCCCCAGGTTGATGGAGTTGATCAAGCTGTTCAGCGAGCGTTACCCCGAGGTGTTGGCCCAGGTCGCGCCTTCTCCAGACGGCTACATTGGCTACGGCGGGCGCCGCTCGCTTTCCCCGCTGTCCAAGACGCGCCTCGAACGAGTCTTGCGCTATCTGCTGGACGAGAACGAGTTCCTCGGTCCGTACGGCATCCGGTCCCTCTCCAAGTATCACCAGGAGCACCCATTCGCGGTCCAGGCCGGCGGTCAGACCTTCGGCGTGTCGTATGTACCGGCCGAATCAGACACGGGCATGTTTGGCGGCAACTCCAATTGGCGGGGACCCGTCTGGATGCCGGTCAACGTGCTCATCGTGCGCGGGCTGCTGAACCTCTACGGGTTCTACGGCGACGACTTCACGGTCGAGTGTCCAACGGGTTCGGGAGTCCGGATGACGCTCTTCGAGGTGGCTAAGGAGATCTCCCGGCGGCTCGCCAGCATCTTCCTGCGGGACGAGAAGGGGCGCCGGCCTGTCTACGGCGGCGCTGCGAAGTTCCAGGATGACCCGCACTGGCGCGACCTGATCCTGTTCTACGAGTACTTCCACGGCGACAACGGCGCGGGGCTGGGCGCGAGCCATCAGACCGGTTGGACGGGGACCATCGCCCGCCTGCTGGACTTGTTTGGCCGGGTCGGGCCGTCTGATGTGCTGCTTACGCCGAAGGAACGCACGATTGAACGCCTCGTCCGCGAGCAGGTCGGCGGGAACGAATAGGAGGCCACTATTTCGCGCACGAGCACCGGTGGCACATGCCTGGAACCGCTCAGAACTGAAGGACCCACATCCTTAATGGCTCTTTGAGAGCCTGACAAAACGACGGCAATAGCGTATGATGAGTAAGTTGCGGCTGGCCGCAGCCCGGTACCGGGCTGAAAGCCCGTTCGTACCTGCGAAAGGAGAAACCCAATGTCTTTAGGACCCGTCGATTTCATCGCCCTCGAGTTCCCCGGGAACCGGTTCAAGGGCGAGATCGTGCCCGACCTGCTTGATCTCGTCGAACGTGAGGTAATCCGGATCTACGATCTGGTGATCGTCACCAAGCGCGTGGACGGCATGGTCGAGGTGCGCGAGCTGCAGGAGCTCGATCCTGCGGAACTGTCCATTGTCGATCCGTTCAAGGCCGAGGTCAGCCACATGATCACGGAGCTGGACATCCAGGCGATCGCCGAGAAGCTTGACGACAACAGCACGGCCGCGCTGATGCTGATCGAAAACCTCTGGGCGAAGAAAACCAAGCAAGCAATGGAAGACGCTGATGGCAGGCTGGTCCTGTTCGAGCGCATTCCGCACGACGTGGTCGAGGAAGCACTGGCGGAAATCACGGCGCTGTCCGCGGCCTGAACAGACACGGGAGGTCTATTATGATGAGAAGAGGACGAGGAGCGCCGCTGCTACGCAGGACGGTCGCCGTCGCAGCTACGACGGCGGTTGTTGCAGGGACGGCGGGCGCGGTCCACCATCACCAGGATCAGAAGTACGCCCAGCAAAACGCGGCTGCCCAGCAGCAATATGCGGAACAAGACGCGGCCGCACAGCAGGAAATGCAGGCGGCACAGCAACAGGCCTACGAGCAGGGTCTGGCCGACGCCCAAGCGCAGCAGCAAGCTGCCCCCACGCCTGCGCCCGCACCGGCCGCTGCCGGGTCTGACCTGACGGCGCAGCTGCAGCAGCTGGCGCAGCTGCACGATGCCGGTGTGCTGGACGATGCGGAGTTCGCAGCGGCCAAGCAGAAACTGCTGGCCGGCTGAGAAACGTCAGGTAGTTCGCGTGCGCAGGCACGGCTATATGGACGCGGGAGTCAGCAGACCGAAAATGACCGTCTAGTGGCTGCCGATAAAGACCAAGGGAGAAAGCAAATGGGCAACCAACTCGTACTCGCATTCTTCACTAACGAAGATGAGGCCGACTACGCCGTAAACGAGATCAAGGGCTGGGACAAGGCCAGCAAGGACGTCAAGCTCGGCGCGATCGGCGTCCTGGTCAAGGATGAAAAGGGCAAGATCAAGACCCACAAGCTCGGTGCGCGCAAAGGCAAGACCGGCGCGGTCCTCTTCGGGCTGGTTGGCCTCTTGAGCGGCGGCATGACCGTCCTCGGCGGCGCGGTGCTCGGCGGCATCCTGGGCTCCCTCTTCCACAAGGGACTGGGGATGTCGAAGGAGGACCTGGCGCGCATCGACGACGACCTGAACGGCGGCAAGGCGGCTGTGGCCATCCTGGCCGACACAGATGAGGCGGCCGCCGTCGCCGCCAAGCTGGCGGAACTGGGCGGCGTGCCAGAATCGCACGACGTCTCTGACGAAGCGGTCCAGGAAGCGACTGCGGCCGCAGAGGCGGCGCCAGAAGAGCCTGCGGCCTAGCCTGTCGTCATCGGGTGCTGCAAAGCGCCCGGCGATCGCTCTCTGTATCAGCGCCGGCGCATGAACTCCGTGAGGGGGTTCGTGCGCCGGCCCCCGCAGCAGGTTATTCCCAAGCGTCGCTGTCTTCACCAACTAGCCGCGACCCAGGTCACTGCTTCGGACTTTTCCGGCAGTATGATGCCGACGTACATGTCGATCGCTCCCATCGTCACGCCGTTGATCTTGATCCCCACCATGCGTGCTCGGGGGAAGCGTGGGCAAGGCGAGGGACCTGCACCCTTAATAGATCTTTCGGATGCTCCCCCGCATCTCACTGTCGGAAAGGAAAGGGTGTCAGTATGCGAAACACGAACAACAACTCAGGGTGCCTGACCGCCTTCATCGCATCGTTCTCACGCATCACGCTACTGTTTGCCTGGTTCGCCCGACCTGCGTTGATGAATGCCGCCTTCGGCTCGGTCATCATCCCGTGCCTGGGCTTCCTGTTCCTGCCGTTCACGACGCTGATGTACGTCATCCTCATCCAAGGTCCTGGCAAGATTCAAGGCCTGGACTGGCTGTGGCTCGTCCTGGCGGCCATCATGGACCTGGCCAGCATCGCGGGCGCCGGGGCAGCCAACCGCAATCGCATCCCTCCCGGCTATCCGGGCTCCTACCAGGAGAAGGAACTCTATGACCCGGTGACCGGGCAACCGCGTGCGGAAACAAGGGCCGCTGCCCCTGCCCCGGACCAGTCATCGGAAACGAAGCAATAAGCTCAGTTGCGTCCTCGATTCTTGCTGGCCGCAATGGTCTAGCATGTCATCGAAAGGAGACATTGGATGGCCATAAAGACGTACAAAGACGGGACCCCGTTCACCGGCGTCATCGGACGCACGACAGAAGAATCATCGCCGGCCTGGCCCGAGCCGTCGCGCCCCCGGAAGGTGCACCCAACGTGCTGTTCTTCGTGCTGGACGACGTAGGCTACGGGCAGTTGTCCAGCTTCGGCGGGCTGGTGGAGACGCCCGTGCTGGACAGCCTCGCAGCAGATGGTCTGCGCTACACCAACGTGCACACCACGGCGTTGTGCTCGCCCTCGCGTGGCTGCATCCTGACCGGGCGCAACCACCACTCGATCGGCCTGGCCTCGATCACCGAGACCTCCACGGGATACCCCGGCTACAACGGCATCCTGCCCTTCGACAAGGGCATGCTCAGCGAGATGCTGGCGCCGAAGGGCTACAACACCTTCTGCGTCGGTAAGTGGCACCTGACCCCCCCGGAGCACATGACGCCCGCCGGCCCCTACGACCGCTGGCCGCTGGGCCGAGGCTTCGAGCGCTATTACGGCTTCATGGGCGGCGAGACCAACCAATGGTATCCGGAGCTGACCTACGACAACCATGAGGTCGAGCAGCCCAAGTCACCGGAAGAGGGCTACCACCTGAGCATCGACCTGGCCGACAAGGCGATCGAATTCATCCAGGACGCGCACGTCAACGCGCCGGACAAGCCGTTCTTCCTCTACTACGCCACGGGCGCCGGCCATGCCCCGCACCACGTGCCCAAAGAGTGGGCGGACAAGTACAAGGGCAGGTTCGACATGGGCTGGGACGAGTATCGCAAGATCGTGCACCAGCGCCAGCTCGAGATGGGGATCATCCCGCCGGGCGCCGAGCTGTCAGCGCACGATCCCGACGTTCCGGCTTGGGACACGCTCGAACCGGACGCCAAGCGGCTCTTTGCCCGCATGATGGAAGTGTTCGCCGGCTTCATGAGTTTCACGGATTACCACTTCGGGCGCATCCTCGAGTTTCTCAAAGAGATCGGCGAGTTGGACAACACGCTCATCATGGTTGTCTCCGATAACGGCGCCAGTTCGGAGGGCGGACCGGTCGGGTCGCTCAACGAGATGTTCTTCTTTAACAACGCCAAGGAGACGCTGGCAGATAACCTCGCAATGATCGACAAGTTGGGCAGCCCCGACACGTTGAACCACTACGCGTGGGGCTGGACGAACGCGGGCAACACGCCGTTCCGCCGCTGGAAGCGCGAGACCTATCGGGGCGGCACGACCGACCCGTGCATCGTGTCCTGGCCCAAGGGCATCCAGGCGCGCGGCGAAGTCCGGACCCAGTACGCTCATATCATCGACTTTGTGCCGACCGTTTTGGAGGCCCTGGGCACCGACGCACCACAGAGCATTCGCGGTGTAACGCAGGCGCCGCTCGACGGCATCAGCTTCGCTCACACCTTCAACGACGCGACTGCCCTTAGCAACCACCACACGCAGTACTTCGAGATGTTCGGCC
This sequence comes from uncultured Chloroflexia bacterium, assembly GCA_963810095.1. Lineage (GTDB taxonomy): Bacteria > Chloroflexota > Anaerolineae > CG2-30-64-16 > CG2-30-64-16 > JALOOB01. The sequence continues at coordinate 18,693 of CAWEMM010000009.1, forward strand.
ACCGGTCGATCTACCACAACGGCTGGCGAGCGGTTTGTCCGTGGCCCGGACCCAACTTCACGGAGGCCGCCAAGAAGGGTCGCGCGTTCGGCTCCCCGATCCCCAACGACGTGCTACAAGATATCGAGGCCAACGACTGGGAGCTTTACCACATCGACGAGGACTACTCGGAGTGCCATGACGTGGCCGCCGCAAACCGCGACAAGCTGATCGAAATGATCGGCCGCTGGTGGGCCGAGGCGGGCAAGTACAACGTGCTGCCGATCGATGGCGATGTTCGCAGCCGGCTCAACGTGGAACGCCCGACGATTGCCAAGCCACGGAACAAGATTGTCTATTACCCGGGCGGGTCGTCGGTCCCCTTTGCTGCCACGCCCAAGATCTATAACCGGCCGTGGAGCGTTACAGCCGACGTCGTGATCCCGGAGGGCGGCGCCGAGGGCGTGCTGTTGGCCCAAGGTGGCCGCTCGGGCGGTTTCTCCTTCTTCGTCAAAGATCACAGACTCTACTTCCTATACAACTGGCTAGGCCACGACAGGTTCTGGCTCAAGTCCGAGGCGCAGATTCCCGAAGGCGAAGTTGAGTTACGCTACGAGTTCGAGCCATGCGGTGCGCCCAATATTGCCGAGGGGAAGGGAGTTCCCGCCGCGGGGTCAGTTGTACATCGACCGCAAGCTGGTAGCCAGCATCAACATGCCTTTCTCGATCCTGGTCATCTTCGGCACTGAGGGCCTAACCTGCGGCTATGACGGCGGCGATCACGTGGCCGCCGAGGAGTATAGCGATGAGTTCCGCTTCAGCGGGACCATCAAGCGCGTCACCCTGGATCTGTCCGGCGAGTTGATCGAGGATAGTGAGGCTGACCTGAAGGTCGCCATGGCGCGGCAGTAGTCATCGGCGCCCGAAGGGTTCCCAAAGGACGCTTCGGGCGTCACTCAACTAAAGGAGTCAGACGATGTTTGACCTTCCACTGGAATACGAGCCCGCCCACCAGCTGCATGCCCAGCGTGTTTGGCTCCTTCTTCTCACCCGCGGCGGCCGCCGAGCTCGCGCAGCCGTATGATCTGCCCCTCAGCCAGGCGCGCGTGCTCATCGCGCAGGGCGACCTCCAAGCCGCGCTGGCGTTGCTCGAAACACGGCGGCGGGAAGTGGAAGCCTGGAATTGGGTCGACGAACGGCTGAAGGCGCTGGTGCTGCAGGCCCTTGCGCTCCACCCTTGCGGCGAACACGCGGCTGCGCTGCAGGTGCTCCGCGACATGCTGACCGCGGTCGAAGGGGGCGGCTTCGTTCGGCTCTTCCTCGATGAAGGGCCGTCGATGGCCGAAATGCTGTCGGCCGCAGCCGACCAGGGCATTTACCCGGCCTATGCGGGGAAGCTGCTGCACGCTTTCGGCGCGCAGAAACAAGCTGACGCGGCTGCGGCCGCGGCCACCACCTCCACCGCCTCGCCGGTCGAGCCGCGCACATCGCGCGAACTGGAAGTCCTCCACTTGATCTCCGAGGGTCTCTCGAACCAGGAAATCGGCGCGCGCCTGTTCCTCGCCCTGGACACCGTCAAGGGGCACAACCGCCGCATCTTCGACAAGCTGCAGGTGCAGCGCCGTACGGAAGCCATTGCCCGCGGCCGCGAGCTGGGATTGCTGTAATCTCCACCTCTTGGCACTTCCCCGTACCCGCGCAAGATAACACTTCAGCCCACACCAAAGTGTCTACCCAATAATACCGGCGCGCCCTTATACTGCTGGCATATCAAGGAAGCGACTCGGACAGTGACCGCCGCTGCGGGAGTGCATCGGGAACGGAGGTGGAAATGCGACGCATCTGCATCGTCGGCGCTTCGGGGAAGCTCGGCCGGTACATGGTGCAGCACGCGCTGGACCGCAACTACGAGGTCGTCGGCGTCTGCCGGGAGCGCAGCGTCGGGAAGCTGGACGCCTTCCATGGACGCATTACCGTTGTGCCCGGCTTTACGAACGATCGGGCGGTGATCCAAAAAGCGGTCGCCGGGTGCGCCGGCGTGCTCACCGTGCTGGTGCCGTGGGGCGTGAATCACTACGCCTCGGGCACTGCGCAAGCTGTACTCGACTACGCCGAGCCCGGCGCGCGCTTGATCTTTTCCTGCGGCTGGCACATCACACGCGACGGCCTGGATGTGTACCCAGCATCCCTCAAGCGAGAGGAGCTGGTCGCCCGCTGGCTGGGACGGCTGACCCACATGGTGGACATTGACGACCAGATCGCAGCCTGCCGCCGCATTTTCGCCAGCGCCGCCCGCTGGACAGTCGTGCGCGGCAGCGACTTGGAAGAGGGCGAGAGCCAGGGCCTACCGGCGTGGAGCGAACACGTTGGCGATCCCATCCTGGCCAGCAATATGACCCGCCGCGTGGACTATGCCCTCTTCATGGTGGCAGCCCTGGAAAACGACGCGCTCGTGCGCGAGGCGCCGGCGATCGTCGGCTGCCAGACCCCCTCGGCGCTGGCGGCCAGGCAGGGAGCCGGAGTTGGAAAGGCAAATGAGCGATGACGACTCACCGGCTGGCCAACTCAGAGGGACCGCTGGTGTATGAGATCAGGATCAAAGGCCAGCTTGACAGTCGATGGGGAGACTGGTTCGAGGGCCTGACCATCACGCTGGCCGAGGAAGGCGATACGCTGCTGACCGGCCCCGTAGCTGATCAGGCCGCGCTGCATGGGTTGCTCAAGAAGGTGCGCGATTTGGGAATGCCGTTGCTCTCGGTCAATCAGGTCGCGGACAAAACGTCGTAGAAACCGGATGAGTTGGCGCAAAAGAACAGGTGAAGAAGGAGACATAGAATGAGCTCAGCTCGAAAGACAGCGGTCATCACAGGCGTGCTGTTCATCCTTGCAACCCTCACAGGGCCTTTGCTGGCGACGCCGCTGATGCCGGATCTGACCGGTGCGGATTACCTCGCCGAGGTCTCTGCGCAGCCGAACCAGGTGGCCGGCGGCGTGTTGCTCTGGATCGTCGCCGCTTTTGCCAGCGCCAGCATCGCCATCGCGCTGTATCCCGTCCTGAAGGAACTGAATGTGGGCGTGGCCCTCGGATCTGTCGTTTTCAGGGCGCTGGAGGCAACCTTCTATATGATCGGCCTCGTGTGCCTGCTGTCTCTTCTGACGCTCGGCCAGCGGTTCGTAGCAGCGGGAGCCGCTGATCGTGCGGTGCTGCAGGCTATCGGCGATTCGTTGGTGAGCGTGCGCGACCACGCCGGGCTGTTGGCAGTGTTCGCTTTCTGCGTGGGCGCATTCATGTACTACACCCTGCTCTTCCAATCACGGCTCATTCCCCGTTGGCTGGCGGGCTTTGGGATCGTCGCGATCATCTTGATGCTGGCGGCTTGCGTGCTGGCCACCTTCAGCGGCACTCGGATTACCAGCTACATTCCGTTGGCTGCGCCGATCGCCGTGCAGGAGATCGGTCCTGGGGGTCTGGCTGATCGTCAAAGGCTTCCATCCAGCGACGACCGCTTCCGAGCCGGCCAGGCAACTGTCACTAGGAGGACTGACGTGAAGGCCGTCGTCTACACACGCTATGGCCCGCCGGAAGTGCTGCAACTGGCGGATGTGCCCAAACCAGCGCCGCGTGACCACGAAGTGCTGGTGAAAATCCATGCCACTACCGTCACTATCGGCGATACCATCATGCGCAGCTTCAAACTACCGAACGTCTCTGGCTGGCAAAAGTTCATGGCGCGCCTGATCCTCGGCTGGAACAAACCCAGGCGTCGCATTCTCGGGATGGAACTGGCCGGGGAGATCGAAGCGGTTGGCAAGAAAGTCACCCGCTTCAAGCCCGGCGACCCGGTCTTCGCCTCCACCTTCGCCGTCAATTTCGGCGGCCATGCCGAATTCAAGTGCCTGCCCGAAAACGGGGTGATCGCGTTGAAACCGGCCAACCTTACCTTCGAGGAGGCCGCGGCGGCGCCGGGCGCAGCGCAGACCGCCTGGCGCTGTCTGCGGCAGGGGCGCCTGCAACCCGGGCAGAAGATCCTGATCTACGGCGCATCCGGCGCGGTCGGCACGAACGCGGTGCAGCTTGCCAGCCGTCACTTCGGCGCGGACGTGACCGGCGTGTGCAGCGGCGCGAACCTGGCGCTGGTCCGTTCGCTGGGCGCCAATCAGGTCATAGATTACACCCGGCAGGACTTCACTCAGGCCGGCGCGGTCTACGACGTGATCTTCGACGCCGTCGGCAAACTGGCGCCGGCGCAGGGCAGGGTGGCGCTCAAGCCGGGTGGCATCTACCTCAACGTCCACGCCAACTCGGGCGGCGACGAAAAGCCGGAGACCCTGCTGCTGATCAAGGACCTGATCGAGGCGGGCAAGCTCAGGCCGGTCATCGACCGGGTCTATCCGCTCGAAGCAGATCGTCGAGGCGCACCGCTATGTCGAGCAGGGACACAAGAAAGGCAACGTTGCGATCACGGTGGGAAACACCCACCCAGCACCGGAAGGATGAGCAAGATGAAAGCGATTGTCTGCACCCAGATACGGCCCCCCTGAGGCACTTCACCTCCAAGAGGTGGCAAAACCTGCGCCCACGGCGGATGAGGTGCTGGTGAAGATTCATGCGGCCTCCGTCAATGCGTATGACTGGCATCTGCTGACCGCCGACATACCCCTGGTGCGCCTCATGGGCGGCGGGTTGCGCCGGCCCAAGGTCGCGATCCCCGGCGTGGACGTCGCCGGGCGGATCGAAGCGGTGGGCAGCAACGTCAGGCAGTTCCGGCCAGGCGACGAAGTGTTCGGGGACATCTCCGCTTGTGACCGCGGCGGTTTTGCCGAGTATGTCGCTGTTCCAGAGAGTGCGCTGGCGCTGAAACCGGCCACGCTATCGTTTGAAGAAGCCGCGGCTGTGCCCATGGCGGCCACTACGGCGCTGCAGGGGCTGCGCGATGTGGGGCGCATCCAGGCCGGGCAGAGAGTGCTGATCAACGGGGCGTCGGGCGGGGTGGGGACGTTTGCGGTGCAGATCGCCAAGGCGTTCGGCGCTGAGGTGACTGCCGTGTGCAGCACGCGCAACCTGGACCTGGCGCGCACGCTGGGAGCCGACCGGGTCATTGACTACACCCAGGAAGATTTTACCCGCAGTGGGCAGACATATGACCTGATTTTCGCTGCCAACGGCTACCAGCCGCTCTCAGCGTACAAGCGGGCCTTAGCGCCCCAGGGCATCTACGTGATGGCTGGCGGCAAGCCGGGGCAGATTTTCCAGGCCATGCTCCTGGGCAGGTGGCTGTCGGAAAAAGGGGGTAAGCAACTGGGCGGCTTCACGGCGCGAGCGAACCAGGGAGACCTGCTTGTGCTCAAAGAGCTCGTGGAAGCGGGCAAGCTCGCACCGGTGGTTGACCGGTGCTACCCGCTGAGTGAGACTGCTGAAGCACTCCGGTATCTTGGCGCAGGGCATGCCCGTGGGAAGGTTGTGATTACGGTGGCGCCCAGCAATTAGCCCCGCCAGATTGCGCATTCGTTGCAGGCAGATTGAGACGGAGAAGCGCACGGAGAAGAGGGAAACGATGGCAGTTGAATGGAAACCAAACCATATCAGCGCTGAGTACGATCCGCACGTTTCTGAGAGAGGGCACCTGATCGCAGACGATCATGGGGGTCGTTGACCGCTCGTTCGATCAACCACTAAACCTCGAGGAGCGCGCCGCCATGCAACTCGCCGGCGGCATCCTGGGCAGCGGCTATCAATGCGGCATGCTGTGGGGCGGGGCGTTGGCTGCTGGCGCGCGGGCCTGTCGGCTCTATGGCGCTGGCGCTCGCGCGGAGTTCGCGGCATTGCTCGCAGCGCAGCAACTGGTGGCGGCGTTCCGGGTGCGGGCGAAGGACATCAATTGCGCTGAGATCACTGAGCTTGAGTGGAAGAAGTCGTCCGGTGGTCAGGTGGTCAAGTTTCTCGCCCGAGGTGGCCCGATCGGCTGCTTCCGCCTGGCCGGGGATTACGCCCAGATCGCGTTCGACACAATCAGCAATGCGCTTGGGCGACCAGCCCACCGATCCGCCGGCGCGGCCGGTGAGTTGTACGGCGCTGCTGGCGCAGCAAATGGGCGTCTCAGACCTGCACGTTACCATGGCTGCGGCACTCGCCGGCGGCATCGGGCTGAGCGGCGGCGCCTGCGGGGTCTTGGGCGCCGCGATCTGGCTCGGGGCCATCGAAAGGCTCAAGAATGGCGGCCGCCTGAGCTTCGATCTCACGGCTCCTTCGCCGGAGTTGGAACGTTTCCTCGTCAGCGCCGATTACGAGTTCGAATGCGCCACGATCGTCGGCCGCAAGTTCGCGAACGCCGCCGACCACGCGGCTTATGTGCGCGCGGGCGGCTGCGCGCACATCATCACCGCATTGGCCGCGCCGGCAGCATGAAGGAACAACCATGGACGCGAAATTGATTGTCATCATCGGGTTCTCATACTTGTACGGGCTCTTCGAGGTCGTCATGAACCTGAGGCAGAGAGGCAGAAGCTCCGTTGCGACTTCGGGCGACAAAGGGAGTCTGCGGTTGTTGTACGCCCTCATCACCCTTGGCTACGCCCTATCGTTTGCGATAGGCGCAACACGAATCGGCAGGATGGCTCACTGGGATGTCTTCTTTGCGGTTGGCGTCGCAATAGCTCTGGCAGGACTGACGATCCGCGTGCTTTCCATGCTGACCCTTAAGCAGTACTTCACGTATTCCGTGGCCCAGACCGAGAATCACCCGCTGATCGAAACGGGGCTATACAGGATCATCAGGCATCCCGGGTACTTGGGGCAGTTGATGGTATTCGCCGGGATCGCGATCGCTTTGTCGAACTGGCTAGCCGTGCTCCTGATGCTGGTTCCGATTGCGATAGGCTATGGCTACCGAATCCGAGTCGAGGAAAACTTCATGATCGAACACATGGGCGCGAGCTATCTGAGCTATCGCAAACGGACAAGACGCATGATCCCACTGATCTATTAAGGAGGTGTAGCCATGGACCAGCCTATCATCGTGGCTCGCAACATACATAAGACCTTCCGCAACGGCAAGATCGAGGTGCAGGCGCTGCGCGGCGTGGATCTGTCCATCGGGGCCGGGGAGATGGTGGCCGTGATGGGGCCTTCGGGGTGCGGCAAGACGACCCTGATTAATTGCCTCTCCGGCCTGGACAGCTTCGACTCGGGCGAGGTGGAGATCGAGGGCGCCTCCCTGCGGGCGATGAGCGACAGAGCCCGCACCAGCTATCGGGCCAGGCGCATGGGCTTCGTGTTCCAGACCTTCAACCTGCTCCCCGTCATCACGGCCGTGGAAAACGTCGAGTTGCCGCTTCTGCTCAGCCGCATCCGCCCCCGGGAGGCGCGGCAGCGTGCCCTGCGCGGCCTGACCGAGGTGGGCTTGCTCGATCGCGCGGAGCATCGCCCGGCAGAGCTTTCCGGCGGCGAGCGCCAACGCGTCACCATCGCGCGCGCGCTGGCCAGCCAACCCGCGATCATTTGGGCCGACGAGCCGACAGGCAACCTGGACACGAAGTCCGCCGCGGATGTGCTCACCCTGATGCGCGACCTAAACCGGGAACAGGGTCAGACCTTCGTGATCGTCACCCATGACCCCCATATTGGGGAGCTGTGCGACCGCGTCATCCGCATGCAGGATGGGGCGATCGTGGCAGATGAGCGCGATGCGGTGGCAGCGGAATAGAGGCAGCCATGTCTATTCCATTCGGCTCGGCGCCGCCCGCACAGGGGCCATCTTCCTCCTGGCCGCCGTGGCGCTGGTCCTGCTCTACCTGATCGTCATGGGGCTGAGCAACCGCACGATCGCGAAGCTCGGGGTGCGCAACATCCCGCGACGACGATCTCAATCGGCCCTCATCATTCTGGGGCTGACTTTGAGCACCATCATCATCGTCAGCGCGCTCAGCATCGGCGACACCCTCAGCTACTCGGTGCGTCGCCACGCTATCAATGCCTACGGCGACATCGATCAGGTGATCTCGCCGCCCTTGCTCTCCACGCTCGCCGGGCTCGCCACCGATGCGGCGGAGGGGGATAACCCTGCCGACGCGCTGGCCGGCACGGAACTGTCCGGCGTGTTGAACGGCGACCTGCTCAGCATCCTCAGCCTGCTCCAGCAAGGGTTGCCGGGCATCAGCGAAGCGCGCTACGCCCAGCTCCGCGATCAGGCCCTGGCCGACCCGGCCACTGCGGCCGTGGTGGACGGCATGGCGCCCTCTATCGCCTTCCCGACCATAATCCGGAACCGGAGCAACGGCCAGGGCGTCCCCCTGGGATTCATCGTGGCCGTGAACAACGAATACGACGAGCAGTTCGGGCTCACCACGATTGACGGCAGGCCCGTGCAGATGGAAGAGCTGCGCACGGGAGTGGGCAACATCTTTGCCGCGGCCGGCAATCTCTTTCGCTGGGCCGGCACCAGCGGGATCGATGTGGACAGCGTAGCCGCCTTCGTGGCCCAGGCCGGCGCGCTGATCACCCAGGGTCAGGCCAGGCCGGCGAACCGTCTGCGCCCTTGACCGGCACGCTGGAGTCCCCAGCGCCAGGCACCCCCACGCCGGGAACCCCGACCACGGGCAGGGGCCTTCCGGACCTGGCCGCAGCGGCGGCGGCGCTGGGCATCGACACGAACGCGCTGCTCAGCGCGATCAACCTGAACACCCTGGGCACGGAGATCGACCGTGTCCTGGAGCAGGTGGGACTCGAACTGCGCCAGGGCGATGTGTACCTTGAACCGGCTGGGCGCGGAGCAGCTCAACGCCCAACCGGGCGACGTGCTGGACATCTTCATTGGCCCCCTCCCCGTGCCCTTCCGGGTGCGCGCGATCGTGGAGCAGGCCGGCCCCCTGGGCGCGCTCAAGCCGGTGGTCATGCTGCGGCTGGATGAGGCCCAGGAACTGCTCTTCATGCCGGGGCGGGTGAACAATGTGCTGGTCTCAAATGCCGGCGATGCCGACACGGGCATGGCGAATACGCCTGCCGCGGCCCGGCAACTGCGGGCGCTGGCCCTGAACGACGATGCGCTCACAGAGTTGGTTGCCCTGCTACGGAAGCCGGACGTACTCGCTGCCATCGCGGCGGGAGCGGACGGCTCCGCCCCGCGCTCCTCGACCAGGGGTTCAGATGAAGAGGACATGGCCACCTTTCTGGCCTTCCTAGGCGGGGGGATGAACAACCCAGCCCTGGGCGAGCGCACGCCCCGCCTGGTTGCGGAGTTGGCCGCGCCCGGCATCTCCCAAGAGCTGCGGGTGCTCGTAGCCCAGCCCGATATGCAGAACTGGCTGCGCCGCCTGCCCCTGTCGGGCGAGACGAAGAATCGGTTGGAGGAGATCCTGGGCCGGATCAGCGACCTGGAAGTGCTGGATGTGCTGAGCAAAAACACGGTGGTCGCCGCGGCAGGTATCGGCGGCAGGGTCTTCACCACGGTCTTCAGCATCTTCGGCATCTTCTCCATCTTCGCCGGCGTGCTGCTGATCTTCCTGATCTTCGTGATGTTGGCGGCAGAGCGCCGCAGTGAACTGGGAATGGCCCGCGCCATCGGCATGCAGCGCGGCCACCTGGTGCAGATGTTCGTCTCCGAAGGCATGATTTACGACTTGGTGGCCGCGGCCCTGGGCGTCATCCTCGGGCTGGCCATCTCTTATGCCATGATCGGCTTTCTGGGTGGCCTCTTCAACACGGCGGCCCAGCAGCTCAACAGCGGACTGTCCGGCAGCCTCTTCACCTTCCGCTTCAACGTCGCCCCCACGTCTGTAGTGATCGCCTACGCCCTCGGCGTCCTGCTGACTTTTGCCGTGGTCATGGCCTCTTCCTGGCGCGTCAGTCGCCTCAACATCGTCTCGGCCATCCAGGACACGCCGGAACCGGACGGGGGCCGGCGGGGAGCCGCCAAGCTGATCGGGCGGGTGATCACCGGCCCGCTGACTGTGGCTGTGGGGATATGGCTCGCCTTCGGCGCCAGGGGCGAACCGGCGGGCGCCCTGCTGCTGGTCGCGCTCTCCATGCTGCTCATCGGTGGGCTGCTGAGCGTCAGCTGGGCGCTCACGGCAACATCCATGCGCACGGAACGCCGGCGCCGGCTGGTCTATTCGGCCATGGGCCTGGGCCTGGTGCTCATCTGGGGGCTGCCTTGGGCGAGCTTGCTGCCCGGCCGGGGCTTCGGCCTGCTGCAGCAAGACCCCCGCTGGACATTCCTCTCGCTGGTCATCAAGGGACCGGCGCTCATTGTGGGCGGGATCCTCGTCGTCATGTTCAGCGCAGACATCCTGTTGCAAGGAGTGAGCCGGGTGCTGGGCGGCATCGGCACGCTGACGCCGGTGCTCAAGACCGCCATCGCCTATCCCCTCACCAGTCGCTTCCGCACCGGCGTGGCCATGGTCATGTTCGCGATGATCATCACCACCGTGGTGCTCATGTCCGTGGTCATCCAGGCGACGGAAAGCGTCGTCGCGCCAGACGCCAAGAGCAGCGCCGGGTTCGAGATCCGCACCTCGTTCGGCCTGCTCAGCTTCTTCGACCGCGTAACGGATCTGGCCGGGGAACTGGCGCGCATGGAGGACGCTCCCCGCGCGGAGGTGGCCGCCGTGGGGGGCATCGTCAACCGGTCGATCGACGCGCGCCAGGCAGGCCCGGGCCCGACCGGCGCGTGGCATTCTCTCTCGCTGACGGGCATGGACGAAGGCTTTATGGCCCAGGCCCGTGGGATCTACACCTTCCAACAGCGAGCGGCCGGCTTTGCGGATGATGCCGCGATCTGGCAGGCGCTGCTGGAGCGCGACGACGTCGCGATCGTCACCCCGCTCCTGGTGGCGAATCCCGACAGCAGGTACGCAAGCCAAGGGGACGGCGGTGGCAACGATTTGATGGCCGCTCTCGGCGGGCTGGCCGGGGAGGCCGGCACTCAGGATGCGGCGCCGGCCACCGATGATGAGCTCAGCTTCCGGCTGGCCGGCTTCACCCGGGCGGACGATCTGCCCGAGGTGTGGTTGGAGCTACGGGATGAGTCGGGCGGACAGGTACGGATCCACCGGGTGCAGGTGATCGGCGTGCTGTCGGACATCACCACGGTGAGCATGAACGCGATCCACGTCAACAGCCGGGCGATCGCCGCCACCACCGGCCAGGCAGTGCCGCCGGACACCTTCTTTATAAAGGTGACTCCGGGCGCGGATGCGCGGGAAGTCGCCCAGGCAGTCGAGCGCGCCTTCCTCAACTCCGCACTGGACGCGACGGTCATCGCAGACAGCTCCGCGCAGGGCCAGGCATTGACCCGCGGCATTTTGCAGTTGTTCCAGGGGTTCCTGGCCCTCGGGCTGCTGGTGGGAATCGCCGCCCTGGGCGTCATCAGTGCCCGCACGGTGGTGGAGCGCCGGCAGCAAGTGGGCATGCTGCGCGCCATCGGCTACCAGCCTGAAATGGTCGCGCTCTCCTTCGTGCTCGAAGCCAGCTTCATCGCCCTGGTGGGCATCGGCCTGGGCACGGCCACCGGCATCCTGATGGGCCAGGCCGTCATCGGCCAGCTCTTCAGCGTCATCACGGCCGGGCGCACCCTGGCCGTGCCGTGGGGCCAGATAGGGATCATCGTTCTGGCCGCGTACCTGTTCTCGCTGCTCACGACAATCCTGCCCGCCATACAGGCCTCGCGCATCTACCCGGCGGACGCGCTCCGCTACGAATAGGGCGCACCCGCCGCAGAGCGCGTCGCGGCTTCGCGGCTTCGGCGCTCCCGGTGTCGGGCACCGCGCTCCACGCCTCGCCGGCTTCTGCTCAACGCAGGGTGGCGAGGCTGGGGGACGCGGTATTGCAGTTACGTCGGTTGGCCGCGGCTGGAACTCGCGCCAGGGCCGCGCGCCGGTACCCGCGAGGGCTTCCGGAGTCACCGTGTCGGCGTCGGGGCGTTCACCACCTCGGATTCGAGCATGGCCACGGGGTAAGGACCGGTTACGTCGCATTTTCAGGCCGCCAGAGATAATGCCGCCCGGTCCGATGAGCCTGGTGGGCAGGCCCAGCACGCGCAGCCCCACCAGGGCGGCGCCGCCTGTCCCGGCCACGATGAGGAACTGGCGGCGGGTGATCCGGCGTTTCTTCTGGTGCGGCTCGGTTGCCGCGCTTACATCGGTTGCGGCGGGCAGCTCGCTCACAGCCCACCCTCCTGGCCGGCGATCTCAGCCGCCCGCGCCACCGCGCGCTTGATGCGCGGGTAGGCGCCGCAACGGCAGAGGACCTGATCCACGCCGGCGACGATCTCGGCCTCGCTAGGTTGGGGATTGCTACGCAGCAGCGCCACCGCAGTCAGCATCTGGCCGGTCATGCAGTAGCCGCACTGGTGGACTTGTTGTTCCTCGAAGGCCCGCTGCACCGGATGCAGGACCGGCGCGCCGTCCGGACCGGGGTGCGCGAGGCCCTCGAGGGTGAGGATGGCCTTACCCGCCACGGTCGAAACCGGGATGATGCAAGAGCGGGTGGGCTGGCCGTCCACGAGGACCGTGCACGAGCCGCACACGCCGATGCCGCAGCCGAACTTCGTGCCGGTCAGGCCCAGCTCATCGCGCAGCACCCAGAGCAGGAGGCGGTCGGGTTCGGCGTCCACCGTATACGCCCGGCCGTTGATCGTTAGCTCCAGGACGACTCCTTCGTGGCCGGCGGCGCTCGTAAGCTCGCATTCGCCTGGCTGGCCCCTACTAACCGCCTGGCGGTGCAGCGGATCACGCAGCCGCGCCGCCGACCTGCGGTTTCGCGTCCTCGTCCCTGGGCCGGCGCACTTTCTTCGCCACCCACAGGCCGCCGCCGAAGATCAGCGCCAGAACGACAACGGCGAGATACTCGATCACCGGGATGCGGACGATCTCGTTGAGCTGGGCCCAGCCGCGCTGGCTGTACACCAGCGTGACGCTGACGATGTAGACCACCAGGATCAGCCACTTCTGCCACAGCCTCAACCCCAGCCCGTGCATCTGGGTGATCACGAAAATGCCGGCGAAGCCGAAAAGGAACATCGGCCAGATGCCATTGCCCTGCATCACGGCCACCAGCGTGCCGTGGATCATCACACTGAGTTCCATCAGCACCGTCCACCACCGGTTCACATGGATGCGGGTGAAGAACAGGCTGCCTTGCAGCATCAGCAGGAACATGTACAAGAAGCCGATCAAGTGGCCGCTGGTGTTCACCATGGGGTGATACCAGAAGGTGTAGATCGTCGCCCATGCGAAGAAGTAGCCGTGGTACTTCCGCGCGAAGCGGATGATCTCCTGCTTGATCGGCAGCTTCTTGCCGCCGAACATGCCGCGCCGGCTGTTCTCCATCAACAGGATCCAGACCAGCAGCACGATCACAGAACCCTGCGAGCTGAAGATGCTCACGTCCTGCGCCAGGCCATCGTACCAGATGTGGGTCTGTACGAAGTGCAGCAGGATGAAGAAGGCGCTTGCAGCCAGCGCCCACAGGTTGACCTTGTGCAGCCCGGTCGTGTAGCGCAGATTGCTCCTCTGCGCATACCAAATCAGGCCCCAGATCACGAGCTGGTGGGCCAGGTAGAAACCCCAGGCGGTCGCGCGCGTGAGCCACGTGGGCGCCGCCAGCTTCCAATAATACCAGGACGCGCCCTGGTCGGGCAGCAGGGTGATGCTGTTCAGCCGCTCGCCGGCCAGCCAGATGATGGCAACAAAGACAAAACTGAAGGCCACGCCGGCCCAGAGGGCGATCAGGTCCTTGCGAGGCGGTTTGGGCGGCTCGGCCGCGGCGATGGGTTGTGCGGAAGCTGTCACAGGCTTTTCTCTCAGGGTAAGGCGAGGAGGTGTCCGGTTGGACGGTCGCTAAGTAAGTGTTCAGAAGTCCTTCGAACGAGTCACGGGCGTGTTACCCGTGGGCGGCTTGAGAGACTTGTGGCCACCTGCTTAGTTTAGCACACGTTCCAGAACCTGCCTATCGGCACCTCCGATCGGGGCATTTCACCTGCTGCGGACCGCTGCTCCGGCTTCATGGGCGCCTAGCAGGCGCCCATCGGCTCTCCATGCTGACACTCGGCCGTCAAGACCGCCACCGATCTTCACGGGCGGCAGGTTGCTGTCGCGGAGGATGGCGTCAAGATGGCGTCGAGCGGCTCAGTACCCCAAGGACTAACTGCGGGCCGCTGTGGGTTGAGATTGGATGCACGGTAACATCAAACCCTAGACGCGCATGCATAATGAATGCATAATGTTTGTATAAGGAATGGAGCGACAGGTGAGCAGTTGCCTGTGCAACATCCATACAGGCTATCAGAAGGAGATATACCAGATGAAAGTGACCATTCTAGCAGCCCTACTGGCTGTGATGGTGATTGCGAGCGCCTGCGTCCCTATAGCACCGACGCAAAGCGCTCCTCCACCGCAGCCCACCGCTGTACCTGCTGAGCCCACCAAGGCTCCTGAGCCGATGGCCAAGGACATCGTGGATACCGCCGTCGCTAACGGCAGCTTCACGACGCTGGTTGCCGCCGTTCAGGCTGCCGGCCTGGTCGACACGCTCAAGGGCGCCGGTCCGTTCACCGTCTTCGCCCCCACCGACGAGGCCTTCAAAAAGCTGCCGGCCGGCACGGTCGAAAGCCTGCTGAAGGATCCCGCCAAGCTCAAGGACATCCTGCTCTACCACGTCGTCGCCGGCAAGGTCATGGCCGCCGACGCCGCCAAGTTGACCTCGGCCGACACCGTCCTGGGCAAACCGATCACCGTCAAGGTCGTGGATGGTAAAGTCATGATCAACGATGCCACCGTCGCCGCTGCGGACGTGGCTGCCAGCAATGGTGTCATCCACGTGATCGACACCGTCCTCCTGCCGCCGGCCGAGGAGGCCATGCCTGCCGAGCCGATGGCCAAGGACATCGTGGATACCGCCGTCGCTAACGGCAGCTTCACGACGCTGGTTGCCGCCGTTCAGGCTGCCGGCCTGGTCGACACGCTCAAGGGCGCCGGTCCGTTCACCGTCTTCGCCCCCACCGACGAGGCCTTCAAAAAGCTGCCGGCCGGCACGGTCGAAAGCCTGCTGAAGGATCCCGCCAAGCTCAAGGACATCCTGCTCTACCACGTCGTCGCCGGCAAGGTCATGGCCGCCGACGCCGCCAAGTTGACCTCGGCCGACACCGTCCTGGGCAAACCGATCACCATCAAGGTCGTGGATGGTAAAGTCATGATCAACGATGCCACCGTCGCCGCTGCGGACGTGGCTGCCAGCAATGGTGTCATCCACGTGATCGACACCGTCCTCCTGCCGCCGGCCGAGGAGGCCATGCCTGCCGAGCCGATGGCCAAGGACATCGTGGATACCGCCGTCGCTAACGGCAGCTTCACGACGCTGGTTGCCGCCGTTCAGGCTGCCGGCCTGGTCGACACGCTCAAGGGCGCCGGTCCGTTCACCGTCTTCGCCCCCACCGACGAGGCCTTCAAAAAGCTGCCGGCCGGCACGGTCGAAGGCCTGCTGAAGGATCCCGCCAAGCTCAAGGACATCCTGCTCTACCACGTCGTCGCCGGCAAGGTCATGGCCGCCGACGCCGCCAAGTTGACCTCGGCCGACACCGTCCTGGGCAAACCGATCACCATCAAGGTCGTGGATGGTAAAGTCATGATCAACGATGCCACCGTCGCCGCTGCGGACGTGGCTGCCAGCAATGGTGTCATCCACGTGATCGACACCGTCCTCCTGCCGCCGGCCAAGTAGAGCCGGACCGTCGAAGCCAGGCACGGCCATGGAAACGTGAGTCGTCCTTACACAAGCGGGCCGCCAACAACGGCCCGCGAGTTGTGCCTTTTGCACTCGGGTGCACAGAGATGTGCGCCTCATCGCCCGAGTTGCATTCCCGTTGCCCCGTACTATTATTCATCGTGTACGACATGATCGCAGGCGTCACATGGAGAATATGCTGAACACAGAGAACAAGACCCCTCGGTCTGAACAGCCCAGTATGGGACAGAAGACCTCCCAGACGCTACAGACGGTCTTGCGCATCCTGTTAGGGCTCTTCCTGGTCTTTGCTGGAACCAGCCATCTCACGGTGGCGCGGGCCGAGTTCTTGGCGCAGGTGCCGGCCTGGCTGCCGGTGAATGGCGACCTGGTGGTCGTCCTGTCCGGGATCGCCGAGATTGCGCTTGGGCTCGCCCTGATTTTCCTGGTCAAGCAGCGTGTGCTGGCCGGCCTGGCCGCCGCGGCGTTCTTTGTGCTGATCTTTCCGGGCAACATCTCGCAGTACGTCAACCGGATTGACGGCTTCGGGCTGAACACGGATCAGGCACGCTTCGTTCGGCTGTTCTTCCAACCGGTACTGGTGATCTGGGCGCTGTGGGCCACCGGGGCCTGGCGGGCGTTGTTCACAAGAAATGCGGAGTCCTCATAGGACGCAAACCATCTTCAAAACAGGAGCATCAACATGCCACGTGTATCCCTCAACCAATCCGCACCCGACTTCAGCCTGGCCGACTATCAGGGCAAGATCGTCGGTCTGGCCGACTTCCGTGGGGTGAAGAACGTCTTGCTCGTCTTCAACCGGACCTTTGCCTGACCGTTCTGCCCGCGCATATGGCGCAGTTGCGCCAAGATTACGCCCAGTTCGTCGCGCGTGACATCGAAGTGGTGGTGGTCGGGCCCGAGAACGCCCAGGCGTTCGCCGACTACTTTGCCAAGGAAGCGCTGCCGTTCGTCGGCCTGCCCGACCCGACGGCCAGCGTGCTGAAGCTCTACGGGCAGGAGGTAAACCTGTTCAAGCTGGGGCGGATGCCCGCCCAGGTGCTGATCGACAAGGCCGGGGTGGCGCGCTACGTGCACTACGGACATGGCATGAGCGACATCCCCAAGAACGAGGAGTTGTTGGCCCTGGGTGATGAGATCAATGCCGCGTCTGATCCTGAACCAACACGGTCGCTCTGATCTTGAAACGGGTGGAGGCGCAGGGGCTCATCACGAGGTCGGAGACCTGCAGAAATGGACGCACCCATTACCCCAATACGAAGATCATACGACTAGTTACGGATGGCAGTCGCGGGGTCGGATATCATAAACCGAGCAATACGAGGCGCCTGGCTCCAGCCAAGCTGCATGTCCGTTGGCGCCAAGGCCTGACGCCACAGGGGCCGATTTCTCCCCGGCGCTACACCTTGACGCACTCCGACGCCACGGGCGAACTGTTTCTGACGATCGGCGCCGATTATGATCGGAAACAGGTTGGCGGGCTATACACACGCTTGATGCGCGACGAGGTGCTGGCGGAATGGATGGCCGGTGCGACTACGCGGGGCGGCCCGTCCTCATCAATGCCGGGGCCACATGGTGCCCCCCGTGCAAGGCCGAGCTGCCCGACATCCAGCAGTTGTACCAACGGCACCAGGCACATGGATTTGTTGTGCTGGCAGTCAACGCGGGCGAAGACAGCGCGATCGTCAAGAACTTCGTCGGGCAGAACTTCTACACCGTCCCAGTGCTGCTTGACCCTCAGACTGCTCTGCTCGATGGCTTTGGCGTCCGCAGCTATCCCACGTCGATCGTCGTCGGCAGGGACGGCAAAGTGAAGCTGGTGCAGGTGGGCATGCTTACGCCCGACGCGATCAAGAGCGTCGTGGAGCCGATGATAAGCCAGTAAGGGGCCCGACCCTCAGACGCTCTGCGTCTCGGTGAGTACATCGCGAAAAGCGCGCGCGGCCGGGCTGAGAGTACGACCGATAAGCCGCACCCGCGTAAAGGTGCGGCGCATATCGAGGCCTTTAACCGGCAGAATCACGAGTCTGCCGAGGCGGAGTTCATCGACGATCGTCGCGCGCGAGACGATCGCCAAACCCAGTCCGGCCGCAACTGTTTCCTTGATCGCCTCCGTGCTGCCCAGCTCCACCGTATGCTTCAACTGAATCCCTCTCTGGGCGAGCGCGGCTTCGCCGACTTCGCGCGTGCCTGAACCCACCTCGCGAATTAGAAACAGCTGGTCTTCCAGCATGCTGGCCGGCAACGGTTCTGCAGCCGCGGTGCGGACAAGGGGATGGCCTGGGGCTGCGATTAGGACCAACTCGTCAGGCCGCCACGCTTCACACTCGATGCGTTCGTCGGCGACCGGTCCCTCTACCAGCGCGACGTCCAACTGGTACTCGAGGAGCAGGCCCAGGATGGTCTGCGTGTTCTGGATCGTGAGGCGCAGGTCGATAGCCGGATGGCTGCCCAGAAAGGCCGCAATGACCGGCGGCAACAAGTAGGCCGCAATCGTCGTGCTCGATCCGACGCGGAGAGTGCCGCGGTGCAAGCCCCGCAGTGCCTGCAAATCCTCTTCGGCAGTCTGCTCGACAGATAGGATGGCCCGCCCCCGCTCAGCCAGCAGCGCGCCCGCCTCGGTAAGAGCCAGCTTGCCCGCGCCACGCTCGAACAACGGCACACCCAACTGGTTCTCGAGTTCCTTCACGGCCTTACTGACGGCGGGCTGGCTGATGTACAGAACCTCCGCAGCGCGCGAGAAGCTCATGTGCTGAGCGACGACGGTGAAGATCCGCAGCAGATGCAGTTTCACGGTATAACCTCTTCTCATACCCTCATGAAAAAGATGTATTTGAATTATAGCCGCAATGGGAGTAAATTGTCACGAGCACTGCGAGTTGTTTGTAGCGAGTGAAGGAGTGAGTTGACGTGCATCCGATACTGTTGTTTCTCGTATCGATTGCGGCAGGGTTCGTCGGGGCGATGAGCGGGATGGGCGGCGGCGTGGTCTTGGTGCCCGCGCTGACGCTTCTTGGAATAGATATCAAGCATGCCATTGCGATCAGCATCGTCTCGGTGATCGCGACCTCAAGCGGCTCAGCGGCGGCCTACGTGCGCGACCACATCACCAATCTCAAGGTCGGCATGTTCCTGGAGATGTTTACCATAGTGGGGGCGCTGGTCGGCGCGGCTATCACCGTGGCGATCAACCCGAACCTGCTGTTCCTGGCCTTCGGCCTCGTCCTGCTTGCATCATGGACCGCGCTGTTCCTGCAACGCAACGTGGCGTGGACGCCCGTCGCTCACGTGGACGGCTTCTCGCGCTGGCTGGAGCTGAGCGGGTCCTATTACGACCAGGCCGCGGACGAGCAGATCACCTACCACGCCGGCCGGGCCTACTTCGGCGGCCCGTTGATGATGGGCGCGGGGCTCATCGCCGGACTGCTCGGCATCGGTGCAGGCGCGCTGAAGGTCTTGATCCACGACCTGGTGATGGGTCTGCCTCCGAAAGTCTCCACCACGACCAGCAACCTGATCATCGGCGTCACCGCCCTGGCCGGCACCAGCGTCTACCTGGCTGCGGGCATGATCGATCCGGGTCTTGCCGCGCCGATCATCCTGGGCATCGTCATCGGCGCATTTATCGGCACGCGGGTGCTGGTGCGGCTGCGCAATGAAGCGGTTCGCCGCTTCTTCCTGGTCGTGCTCTTCGTGCTCGGCGCGCAGATGCTGCTGCGTGGGCTGGGCGTGCGACTATGAAGGAAGAACGAACCGCGCCGCGGTCGGTCGAGCAAGACGAGGTCCGAGGATCGGAGTGGCGCCCGCGTAACGGCCACGAGACGATCGGGCACGATAACGGCCATACCCCGGCCGCATCGGAAAGCGGCTGGGAGCCGCGCGTCAAGGACAAGGGCCGCGAGCAGCTCAACATGGATGTGCTCGTGGGCTACGTACTGGCGGGCGGCGTCATCACGCGATGGTTCTCATTGCCGTCGGGCCTTGTCTGGCATTGGGCTACCACCGGCTCCCTGGGGTTGGAGTATAGGTTGGGCGGGATGAACTTCTTCCGGTTCGTCGTGTCTGACGTGGCGACCGTCATCCGCACGGGCTTCGGCCCACGCCGCATGATCAATCTTGGCATTGCCGTCCTGATGCTCACGCCCTTCATCCGGGTGGCATCGTCTATGGTCTACTTCGGCGTGATCGAGCACAACTGGAAGTACACGATCTTCACAGGCTTCGTACTCGCCGTTCTGACGTACAGCCTGTTCCTGAGGTAATTGACGAATGAATCCGGTCTTGCTGCAACTCGGTCCCTTCCAGGTCCACTGGTACGGGATCCTTATCGTATTCGGCGCCGTCCTGGCCGCCTGGCTCGCCACGCACGAGGCGCGGCGCCGCGGGGAGAACCCGGAGCACGTCTGGAACCTGCTCACCTGGGTGCTGATCCTGGGCATCATCGGCGCCCGGCTGTACCACGTCTTCTCCACCCCTACCGGTGACTTCGCCAACTGGGCGTACTACCGCCAGCATCCAATCGAAATCATCGCGTTCTGGAACGGCGGGTTCCGCGGGCTAGGGATCTACGGGGCGGTGATCGGTGGGCTCATAGCGGTCGCCATTTATGCGCAGCGCCACCAGCTCAAGCTCTTGCGCTGGCTGGACATCCTGGCGCCGGGACTGATCCTCGCGCAGGCAGTCGGCCGGATGGGCAACCGCATCAACCAGGAGTTGTACGGTCCGCCCACTACCTTGCCCTGGGCGTTCCATATCAACCCGACCTACCCCTGCCAGGAACCGGCCGGGTCACCCCAAGCTTGCGGGACGCCCGCAGGCTTGACGGACACCGCCCGCCAGTGGTATGCGACGCACGGCTTCCATCCCACCTTCTTCTATGAGGCGGCCTGGAACGTCGTGGGTTTCGGGTTGCTACTGCTCGCCGCGCGCAAAGGGCCGCGTTGGCTGCGCGACGGCGACATCTTCTTCCTGTACCTGATCTGGTATCCGCTGGGCCGTTTCTGGGTGGAGATGTTCCGGCCCGACGCCTGGCGCATGGGTACTTTGGCCACCGCGCAGTGGTTTGCGCTGGCCGGCATGGCGCTCGGCGTGCTGGGGTTGGTCCTCAACCACCGGGGCAGTAGGACGCAGCTGGAAGCAGAAGCCACGAGTTCGGGAGGCTGAGACGAGAGAGCCCTCGCTTAGCGCTGGCAGGGTCTCGTTCAAGCTGACCGAAGACAGCGTCGCCGCTTCAGCACCTATCGCGTTGCTGAAGCGGCGATGTGATCGGCCGACGAGTCTCGCCTAAGCCCAATCGGCGCGCCCTCAGCCAGCCGCCAAGCGATAGAAATCCATCTGATCCAGTTCGATGTGTTCGACCTGAGAGAAGCCCGCCCGTGTCGCTAGGTCCAGTACCGTGGCTGGCGCGATGCGGTGCGCCAAGGGCGGCCCGTAGGGCTGCTCGCGGTACGGCCACTCGAGGATAGCCACCCGCTGCCGAGCCACCCGCCGGGCTTCCCGCAAGGCAGCCAGCGGATCGTCGGTCTCGTGCAGCACGTGGCCGAGAAACACCAGGTCGAATGCGCCGTCGTCAAAGGGAAGTTGCTCTGCAGGCGCTTCTTCGAACCGGGCGCCCGGGGCATATTCGCGGGCGTGAAGCAGCAGTTCCGCATTGGTATCGATACCGGTCACGACGAGCCCGTTGTTAGCGAACGCCTCGGCGAAGATACCCGTGCCTGTCCCCACGTCCAATACGCTCTCCACAGCCAGGCCTTCCAGGCTGAGCGCCACCACTCGCGGCACCTCGAGCCCGCGCGGCGACAACGGCGCGGGGCTGGGCGCCAGCCATCAGACCGGTTGGACGGGGACCATCGCCCGCCTGCCGGACTTGCGTGGCCGGGTCGAGCCGTCTGATGTGCTGCTTAGGCCGAAGGAACGCACGATCGAACGCCTCGTCCGCGAGCAGGTCGGCGGGAACGAATAGGCGACTACTATTTCGCGCACAGCCAGCGGCTGGCACAAGCCTGGATTCGCTCAGCAGTGAAGGCCCTACACCCTTATTACGTCCTTAAGGGCCTGACAAGCGGACAGCAAGAGTCGTATGATCAGGATGCTGCGGCTGGCCACAGCCCGGTACACGGGTGAAGCCCGTTCGTACCTGCGAAAGGAGAGACCCAATGTCTTTAGGACCCGTCGATTTCATCGCCCTCGAGTTCCCCGGCAATCGCTTCAAGGGCGAGATCGTGTCCGACCTGCTTGATCTCGTCGAACGTGAGGTAATCCGGATCTACGATCTGGTGATCGTCACCAAGCGCGTGGACGGCATGGTCGAGGTGCGCGAGCTGCAGGAGCTCGATCCTGCGGAACTGTCCATTGTCGATCCGTTCAAGGCCGAGGTCAGCCACATGATCACGGAGCTGGACATCCAGGCGATCGCCGAGAAGCTCGACGACAACAGCACCGCCGCGCTCATGTTGATCGAAAACCTCTGGGCGAAGAAAACCAAGCAAGCAATGGAAGACGCTGATGGCAGGCTGATCCTGTTCGAGCGCATTCCGCACGACGTGGTCGAGGAAGCACTGGCGGAAATCACGGCGCTGTCCGCGGCCTGAACAGACACGGGAGGTCTATTATGATGAGAAGAGGACGAGGAGCGCCGCTGCTACGCAGGACGGTCGCCGTCGCAGCCACGACGGCAGTTGTTGCGGGGACGGCGGGCGCGGTTCACCATCACCAGGATCAGAAGTACGCCCAGCAAAACGCGGCCGCCCAGCAGCAGTATGCGGAGCAAGACGCGGCCGCACAGCAGGAAATGCAGGCGGCTCAGCAACAGGCCTACGAGCAGGGTTTGGCAGACGCCAAAGCTCAACAGCCCGCGCCCGTAGCGGCTGCGCCCGCACCGGCCGCTGCCGGGTCTGACCTGACCGCGCAGCTACAGCAACTGGCGCAGTTGCACGATGCCGGCGTGCTGGACGATGCGGAGTTCGCAGCGGCCAAGCAGAAGCTGCTGGCTGGCTGAGGGCAGGGGAAGGCTTGAGGGTCGCCAGTTCGCTTCTCAGTTCGTTGGAATCCAACGGGCGTCCCTCGAGCCCTCCGGGAGTTAGCGCCGAAGTTCCACCAAGGCTTGCGACCCTTTGGAGAACGAAACCATGGGTGCTACTTTGAAGGTCCCCCGAGGCAGCCAATCGTGCCGCTCTTCAAGCCGCTTGAGCCGCGCGCCGATAGCATCACAACAGCCGGCGGCGCCGTAGGGGAGTGAACAGGCACGGTCGTGAGATCGTTTCTATGCACGTAGCCCGGCATCCTTCAGGAAGCTCAGAACCTCACGGTTGAACTCAGCCGGCTTTTCCATATTCGGCACGTGGGCGGCGCCGGCGATGATCACTTTCCTCGCCCCCTGGATGCCTTTTTCCATCATATCGGCTGCCCGCAGCAATTCCGGGTGGTCCAAAGCGCCGGTGACTATCAGCGTCGGGACACGGACCTGGTTCAGCCGAGTCGCCGCCGGTGGATCGAGGGGGTCAACCGGCTGAGTATCAAGCATGAATGTTCCGTGTTCCACCGGGATCCGGTTCATTTCTGCAGCGCGTTGGCGCACCTGAGGATCGACTTGCTCCGGCTGACGAAAAGAACCGTCTACCCACAGGCGTAGCTGCAATTCAGAAACCTGCTCGAGATCGCCCGTCTGCATGGCAGCGAACATGGCGAGCAGATCGGGCGGCGGAGCTCCCTGCATCTCAAAACCGCTGGGAACGGCTGAGACCAGAACCAGCCCGTCTACCCTCTCCGGATGCTCGAGAGCAAAATCGAGGACGGTGGCGCCGCCCATTGAGCATCCCATCAGCACGGCGCGTTGGATCTCAAGCCCATCTAGCAGGCCCTCGAGATCCTTGCGGCGCGAGAGCGGCCCCTGCGCCCGGTCAGACTTGCCGTAATCACGCATATCGAATCGAACGACGCGAAAGAACTCGCTTAGTGCCTCCCACTGGCTGTCCCACATTCCACTGTCCACAAAGCCGGCGTGGCACAAGACCAGGGGTTCGCCACTCCCGGTCACTTCATAGTAAAGTTTCCCATCCCCAACAGTGACTGTTCCTTGATTCGTGTTCTTCATCTGGTTTGTTCGGGCTCCTCATGTGTGGTTCCCTAAGGGCGGCCGGAAATCGAGAACTCTCGGCCGGGCCTCTTCGGCGCGATGACGAGGCGCCTTTTTTACATAGCGGACAAACGCTTCGTCGCCGGCTTCACGTATCTGTGCGGTGCGATGGCTTTGAAACTGATTGCGGTGCGGAAAGCACCTGTCGAAGTACTGCGCCTTGCTGATTTGAACGCAGCGCTTGCGCGCAGGGCTGCCAGACGCTTGAATGACGCTGCGGAAAGAGCGCCGGTGTTGCGCGGCGCATCCAAGTTATTGGGTGACAATCCGAGCCTGCATGCGAGCGATAAACTCACGCCAAATCGGGTAGTCACTGCCTTTCCAGATGGCCACGCGGAACTCGCCGGCCTGCGATGCTGACCATCCGAGATGCTTCTCCGCGTACAGTGAGTAAAAGGCAGTCACCCGGAAGTTGGCGGCGCAATGTATCAGAGTTTTGCCCCCCGAAATCTGCAACATGGTTTGCTCAAATGTCGAAAAATCCGTCTCTTTCGGGTTTTCCCAGTCCACCGGGATATGGTAGTACGCTAGACCCTGCGAGCGTACCAGCTCGGCTTCGTTCGCCGGCGAGCGAGCAGAGTCGCCAGTGGCAAGATTGATGACTGCCGAAAAGCCCTCCGCCGCCAACGTTTTGAGTTGCTCCGCGGTTGGTTGTCCGCCAGTAACGATCTCGTCACTGACCTTTATGTAGTTGTAGATATCTTCAGAGGCCATACGTCCTATCCTCATCGTCTCTCTCAGCACCTGAGAAGCAGCTGTGCTGCACGGCCCGCAGCCTGTTGGGCGTGTTCAATTGTACCATCGATGTGCAGGTAAGTTGTAGCCTTTGCTGCAGGCAACGTGCAGGCGCCGACCCTGCAGACCACCCAGGAAACAATACTTCGGCTGAGGGGAACTGGGCTACAAGCGCCCGTGGGTCTATGTGAAGCTCGGTACGCATCCGACCAGCCCGGACTGGGGATGGCTGACGCGTCAGGGCTGACGCAGTGGCAGGTATGCAGAGTGTTCGAGGAGCGCGGCACGACGCGCGCAAGGATCGAGGTCGCTCTGCTGCGCGATGCACAGCAGGCAACGATCCCTACATAGTAAGATTCAGGCTGAGTCAAGTCAGTTGCTTGAATCTTGGCCTAGGCCGGGTTATACTTCGGCTGGCTGAAAGGCGTTGCTACATCCTCCAACTGCTCACATTGTTCCCTTCGCATTCTAGTCAGCCGAGAGCTAGCACCCTGACTCCACATGAAAGGCTTGCAGGCGAAATGGCGAGAGCAACGAGGCTGTCCACTATTGCTCTCCTCGAGACGTCGCTGGCGGAGGTCCGGCGATCGCCTATGTGGGGCGACATGTCGGACATCTGTCGCTTGCGCGGGATGAATCTACGGGTAATTATCGGCGGTGCGCTCGCGTCGCCGATCGGCTTCGAAGCTCAGAGCAACGTCCTCTATCGCCTGGTCAACCCCACCAACACGGATGGCCTGATCGTCACCGGGGGCCTGGGACACTACGCTGGCCCCGATGGAATGCAGCGCTTCTGCGAAGGCTTCCGCCCGCTGGCCCTGGTCAGCCTCGAGGTGCGCCTCGACCGCTTCCCTAGCGTCGTGCCCGACTTCTACGCGGGCATGGCCGCGCTCGTACGCCATCTGATTAGGGATCATGGGTACCGCCGAATCGCATTCATCCGTGGCCCGGCAGACTCGAAAACCGGGGAGGACCGCTACCGGGCCTACCGGGATAGCCTGGCCGAATCAGGGTTAGCCTTTGACCCCAACCTGGTTGCACCTGGCACCTTCTTCTCTCCCTCAGGGGCAGATGCGGTCAGCCTGTTGCTGGACGAGCGAAAAGCGACCTTCGATGCCCTCGTCGCCGCAAACGACATGATGGCCGTCGACGCGCTGCAGGCGCTGACCGGGCGAGGGATCCGCGTTCCCGAGGACATAGCCCTTGCAGGCTTCGACAATCGAGAAATCGCCCACGCCGTCGAGCCCCCCCTCACGACGGTCGAATTGCCCACCGACAAGGAAGTGCGCCTCGCTGCGGACGTGATCGAGCGCCTGCTGCGGGGCGAGGATGTTCCGCTGCGCACGGACATTGAGACGGAGGTCGTCCTTCGCCAGTCGTGCGGTTGCACGTCGGTTGCCCTGCAGCAACTCTCGGCCCCGTATCCACGCCCGCGCGCAGAGGGTCCGCAGGCGCAGGTCCTCCCACCGGAGCACGGCAGCGATGCGGTGTTAGGATGGCCGTCCTCCCTCGCCGCACACCGGCCCGCCGTCCTGGAAGAGATGGCCAAGGTGTGTGGGCCCTCGCGCGGGGCTGGTCGGGCCCCCCTGGAGTCTATCTGGGACGCGTTCGCCGAGGACCTCTTCTCGGGCTGCAGCACGCACCTGATGGCGGCGCTCGAGGAACTCGCCCGCGACGAGCCCGGCCACGGGATGGACCCGTACGAGTGGCAGGGCGTTATCTCGTCGCACCGGCGCCACACGCAGCCGCTGCTGCTGGGCACCGGTTTCCTGCAGCAGGCCGAAACGCTGTGGCAGCGCGCACGCGTGTTTCTCGCCGAACGTGCACTGATTCTTGAAGCACAGCGGCAGTATGCGGCGGACCAGTTGAACGGGACCTTGCTGTCGGTGGGCGAACGGCTGGTCACCGCATTCGACCTGACCGCGCTCATGGACGCAGTGGCACGCGAGCTGCCGCGCCTCGGCATCCCGGCCTGCTATATTGCGTTATACCAGGCCGCTGACCCTTTGTCGGCCGACTCGAGACTGGTGCTGGCTTACGACGAGCACGGACGCCTGCCCCTTGGGCCAGACGGCCTCCTCTTCTCGACTGCCGCCATTCTCCCGGCCCAAGTTCTGCCCGGCGACCGCAGGTTCACGCACTTGCTGCTCTCGTTGCACTTTCACGAGCAGCAGTTGGGTTACGTCATCTTCGAGCCCGGCCCGCACAATCCCGTGATCTACGAGACCCTGTCGCTCCAACTGAGCACGGCGCTCAAGGGTGCGCTGCTCGTCGAAGAGATGCAAAGAGCGCGCGAGACCGCGCTGCAGGCGAAGGCGATTGCCGAGAGAGCCGATCAGCTCAAGACGCGTCTATTGGCCAACGTAACGCACGAGCTGCGCACCCCCCTCAATGTCATCCTGGGCTACAGCCGGATGGCGCTCGTCGATCCGAACCCGCACGGCTACGACCTGCCTCCCGGCTTGCGCAACGATCTCGAGAACATCCGGGGTTCCGCCGAGCACCTGACGCGGCTGATCAGCGACCTGCTGGACCTATCACGGGCCGAGATCGGCGAGTTGGACCTGTTTCCCGAGCCGCGTCACGCCGCGCACATTTCTGCAGCTAGCGTTTTCGACGATGGCCGACAGCGTGCGGCCGAATCCCGCAGTTGCCTGGCGCCTGGAGCTTCCCCCGCGGCTGCCCATCATCCTGGCCGACCCCACCCGATTGCGCCAGATCGTGCTCAACCTCCTGAGCAATGCGCACAAGTTCACCGAGTCAGGCGAAATCGTTCTGGGAGCGGAGGTAGCGCCGCCTCATCTGCACATCTGGGTGCGCGATACGGGGCCTGGCATCCCGATCGACCGCCAGGAACGCGTCTTCGAGCCCTTCTTCACGGAAGGGTACGCGAGCCGCCGGCCCGAGGGGATCGGCCTGGGCCTGACGATCACTCGGCAACTGGTCGCGCTGCACGGCGGCTCGCTCTCGCTCGAGAGTCAGGCGGGGAAAGGCAGTGTCTTCCACCTCTACCTGCCCCTGCCCAGCTTGGGCGGACGCCGGATTATCCCCCCTGCGCAACGCTCGGACACCGCGAAGGCCGGTCTCCTGCTGGTTTCGAGTAAGGATGCCACGATTGCAGAATTGGCAGCGCTTGCAGGGCCAGCAGGCTGGCCGGTGTGGCGCATCCGTTCTCAGGCAGACCTGGGCGGGCTCCTCGACGCAGTCGCCCCCGTTGCGATTGTCTGGGACCTGACGTACGCCCGGCCAGGAGACTGGCCGCTGATCCAGCACATCCGCAACCATCCGCACCTGTGCAACGTCCCGTTCATCCTGTATGAGAAGGAAACCGGCGAGGCGTCCCGTCTCACCAACATCCTGATTAAGCCTCTCAACTCGAACTTGTTGGCCGACTTGATCCAATCCCTGCAGCCGCCAACGGCCGGCGGCGCCATCCTTGTCGTCGACGACGACCCGCAGGCCCGCGATCTGTATTCGCGGCTGCTCTCCGAGCGGTTCCCGGGTTTCCCGATTGTCATGGCCGAAGATGGACAAGCGGCCCTGGATTGGCTGGAGGATGCAGCCCCTGCGTTGGTTATACTGGACCTGTCCATGCCACACGTGGACGGCTTTACCGTGCTGGAACGGCTGCGGGGCGATGCGCGCACTCGGACCGCGCCGGTATTCGTGCTAACGGGGCGATTGCTGAGCTACGAAGACATCAAGCGCCTCGATCATTCGCAGGTTGTCGTCCACTTCAAAGAGATCCTGAGCGAGGAAGAGACACTCGCGGGCATCGAACGGGTTTTCGCCGGCCTGCACGTCGTGCCCCAACCTACAAGCCGAGTGGTCAAGCAGGCGCTGAGTTACATGCAGCGCAACTACTCGCATACCCTGTCGCGCGTCGAGATCTCCGCAGCCGTTGGCGTTAGCGAGGACTACCTGAGCCGCATTTTCAGCCGCGAGATGGGCCTGTCTCCGTGGGAGTACCTCAACCGCTACCGGGTTCTGCAGGCGAAGCGGCTGCTGGCAGACTCGAGGGAGAGCGTGACGTGGATTGCCAGCCAGGTGGGCTTTGACGATCCCGCGTACTTCAGCCGCGTTTTTCAGAAGGTCGAAGGCTGCTCGCCGCGCGAGTACCGGGCGGGGCAAGATCGCCCGCCCTCGGGTTCGCCCGCCCCCTGACACTCGGCACCTCGCTCCCCAAAAGAGAACAGGACGCATTTATCCAAGTAGCACAACGCTTTTCTCCTGTCACCGCGCGATCCCTTGGCGTACACTGCCTTTCAGAGTAGGGGCAAGGCATCACGAGCCTCCATCTGGCCCTTCCGATGTCGTCGATCAAAGGAAACACCGTGACAACCGTCCCGCTTACCGTTGCCCCGAGGGCACGGCCTGAAGTCGAACGCAGCATTGCTCGCTGGGCTGCCGGCCTCGTTAAAGACGGCGACACGATCGTGTTGGACGCCACCTCCGCCGTCCTGGCGATGGCACCGTTTCTGGCCTCGCGTCGCAACCTGGTCGTTGTGACGAACGGGATCGGAATCGGCCAGGCGCTGGCCTGGGTCCCGTCCAACAGAGTCCTGTTTATCGGCAACCTGCTCCGGGCGGACGGGTCCTCGGTCGTCGGGCCCATCTACGAGCCGGCTCTGCGCAGCCTGAAGTCCGCAACCGCCTTTGTCTCATGCGAGGGGTTTTCGCTGGCCGCCGGCCTGACGGATACGGCGGCGGACGAAGCCCTGGTGAAAAGCCAGATGGTCGGGCTGGCGCAGGCGACGGTGGCGCTCATCGAGTCGGCCACATTTGGTCGGGTGTGGCAGGCGCCTTTTGCACGGGCCGACCAATTGGCCCACATATTCAGCGACGAGGGCCTGGAGCCGCACTGGGTCGAGCAGGTTCAGGATGCCTCCATCGCGCTCACCCTTTGCCCCGTGGCGGGTAGGGCAGACGCATGACCGGACCGGCGTACCAACGGGCGGACTTCGGCAAGCTGCGCGACACCAAATACGGTGTCGGCTTCCACTGGACGACCTGGACCGCGCCCAGGGCCGGCGACCCAAAGCCATTCGAGGACGCGGTCGAGACCTTCGACGTGGACGCGTTTGTGCGGCAAGCCGTCGAAGCGGGCGCGGGTCACGTCCTTTTCACCACGACGCACGCGATGCATTGGCTGCCCGGCCCAAACCCGGTCGTCGACGCGCTGCTCCCCGGCCGGACCTGCAGGCGCGACCTGATCATGGAGATCGCGGACGGCCTGCTGGCGGAAGGCATCCTGCTGATCCTTTACTACAACTTCGGGGTTTATTCCGGGGACCAGGCCTGGAGCGAGGCAAGCGGGCTCCTGGCGGACGACAAGACCGCCTTCTTTGTCAATTGCCAGAACATCCTCAGGTGGATGGGTGAGCACTACGGCGAGAAGGTGGCCGCCTACTGGTTCGACGTGGGGCTCGAAGCGTTCTCCGAGACGCCATTTGCGGCGATCACGGCCGCGGCGAAAGCCGGCAATCCAGGCCGCCTCGTCTGTTACAACCCTGCAGTCGAGAAGACGGACCTGGTCACGCCCTACCAGGACTATTGGGCGGGGGAGATTTGCCGGCTCAACTACCTGCCACGCGGACCGCTCACGCCTGGAGGATTGCCCTGGTATTCGTTCACGTCTTGGCATCCCGATGGGCGCCACCCGGCCGCGGGCACATGGGGCATGGACCTCGAGACGCGCGAGCAGGAGTGGCCCGCCCCCTGCGCGTGCAGCGTCGCCGCCTATTTGCAGCGCTTTCTGGAGCACGGCGGCGCGGTCACGTTCAACCTGCTGTGCTACCAGGATGGAACCGCCTACGAACCCGATCTTGCGGTCATGCGCAAGATCAAGCGACTATTCCGGTGACCATCGCCTGACCGTAGGAGGCGCCTGAAATCCGACCAACCCGGCACCAGGTTTATTCCGAGCGCAATCTACCAACCTCAATCAGCACCAGGAGGATGAGATGTCAAGGAAGCTCTTCGTCGTGATTGCCGTCGTGTCGATGCTGGCGATGCTCGCCGGCTGCGCCGCGCCGGCACCTGCCCCGGCGCCGCAAGTCGTCGAGAAGCCGGTCGTCCAGACCCAGATCGTCGAGAAGCAGGTCGTCCAGACCCAGGTCGTGACCGTCAAGGAGACCGTGGTCGCACAGCAGACCGTCGTCGTTGAAGCAACCCCCGCTCCTGTCGTGGAGGAAAAGTCGGACGTGCAGGAACTGCGCGTGATCGAGATGGCGGACTGGAACAGCGCCTTCCGCATCAACCCGCTGCAGTTTGGCTCGGGCGGCGCGGCGGGCCTGATGTGGATGCGCATGGCCGGCATGAACGACAAGTTCGAATCAGTGGACACGCCGATGGCCCTGGCCAAGTCGTGGGACTTCAATTCGGACCGGACTTCGATCACCATCAAGCTGAAGGAAGGCCTCAAGTTCTCGGACGGCTCGCCAATCACGGCCAAGGACGCCGCTTGGTCCCTGGGCTACCTGATCATGACCGGCCACCCGGACCTGAAGACAAAGTTCTCCGGCTCGCAGGCGACACGCTACTTCCCCGCCCTGAAAGGCGCCAAGGACGTGTTTGACGGGAAGGTCAAGGCCGACGAATTCGGTGCGGCGATGGTCGAGGGCATCAAGGTCGTCGACGACTCCACCATCCAACTCGACTTTACCCAGCCCGTGATGACGCTCACCGTCGAGCCGCTGCAGTTTTGGCCGATCTTGAAGCCGGAATCCGTTATGGCCGGCACAGGCAAGGAGTACGGCCCGGATGCGTACTGGACGACTGAGAAGGACGTCGTTAGCTCAGGCCCGTTCATGCTGGAGTCCTTCTCGTCGGGTAACGGCTTCACAATGGTCCCGAACCCCAACTGGGCCGGTAAGAAGGCCGAGTTGAGCAAAATCCTCGTCACGCTGATGTCGGACTACTCCACTGCGCTCTCGGCCTTCGAGAACAAGGAAGCCGACGCCGTCATGATGGCGTTGGGACCCGAAGACGCCAAGGCGGCTGAAAGCTCGGAGTTCCTTAAGGCCAGCATCAAGCCGGCGACGGGCTACGACCTGGAACACCTCCTGATCACTGCCTTCAAGCCCATGGAGGATCTTAACGTGCGCCGTGCGATCGCGATGGCGATCGACAAGCAGGCGCTGGTCGACGTGCTTGGCGGCGGCGAAGGCCAGACCGGCTATACCAAGCTCGACTACCATCACATCCCCTTCTCGGTCCCAACCTGCAACGAGCAGTTCGCCAAAATCGTGCCGCTGAAGTACGATCCTGAGGCAGCCAAGGCGGAGCTTGCAAAGTCGCCTTACGCGGACCAGATCAAGGATATGGAAATCAACACGACCCTCGGCATGTGGGGCGAGCCGGTTTCGATGAACCTCGTCGAGATGCAGGCCATCCAGAAGATGCTGAAGGACAACCTGGGCATCAACCTGACCATCCACCAGGAGCCCATGGCCGACTACACCAAGCCCACCTACCCAACCCACATGTGGCCGAACTCGCAGGGTGAGCACACCATGGACGTGTACACATACATGAACAACTTGGTTCCGCTCTCCCAGCCGCTCCCGGCGGATGAGAAGCAGATGACCATGTTGAACCTGCCCTACGTGCCCGAGCTGGTCGCGAAGATGAAGGAAGCCGGCGAGCAGACTGACCCGACGAAAGTCTGCGAGAAGCTGGCCGAGGCGCAACAGCTGTGGGTCGATAACGTCTTCACCCTGGATCTCTTCGCCGGCACGACCTACCGCCTCGAGGCGCCGTGGGTGAAGAACCTGAACCTCTTCGGTCCGGCCCGCCCGTCCATCAGCCAGATGGAAGGGCAGGATATTGCGGAAACGTACATCGCCAAGCACTAGGCTTGGCTTGGGCCGCCCGGCGGCTGATCCGAGGAAAAGCAACGCACCAGGGGCACACACGTGCCCCTGGTCGGGGCTACGCTCGGCGCTTCGCGCCAGCGCCCCCGCTACCAGGAGAAGAGCGCGATGCTCCGATATCTCGTCCGGCGAATCCTCAGCATGATCCCCCTGCTCATCGTCGTAACGGCCTTCACCTTTATCGTGGGCCAGTACGGCGCGGGCGATTTGGCCGCCTACCTAACAGGCACGCGAGGCGATCCGGCCAAGGGGTTCGACGTCGAGCTGTATCAGAAGTTCCGCCAGGAACTGGGGATGGATGACCCCATTTTTGTACGTTACGGCCGGTGGCTCTGGAATGCCCTGCACGGAGACCTGGGGAAGTCCTACGTGATGATGGGTGACCCTTCCGTTGCCTACCTGATCAAGAACGCGATCCCGCAATCGCTTCAGTTATGCCTGGCCGCGCTCTTTCTTGTGACAATTATCGGGGTGCCATTAGGGATACTGAGTGCGGTGTTCAGCAACACCGTGCTCGACCGGGTATTTGTCAGCGGCTCATCGGTTCTGTCATCCATCCCGTCGTTTGTCCTCGCACCCGTTGCGATCATCATCGTGGTCGTCCGGCTGCACCTGCTGCCTTCAGTTGGGGTGGGCTGGCACGGCCTCTTCGCCAAAGAAACAATCTTGCCCGCGTTCTGCCTCGCGATGGTGGGTCTTCTCAACGTCGTCCGCACGACTCGCGTCTCGATCCTCGAGGTGCTCTCGCAGGAATATGTGCGGGCCGCTCGTGCCCGCGGCTTGTCCGAGCGCCTGGTCGTCGCAAGGCATGTCGTGCGCAACGCCGCGCTCCCCATTGTCACTGTGATTGGCATGACAGGCGCAGGGCTGCTCGGCGCAACCGTGTTCATCGAGCAAATCTTCAACATCCAGGGATTCGGGATGATGGTGAGCAAGGGGCTGCAGCGCGGCGACGTGATGACCGTTACCGGCGCAGTGCTGGTCTCCACCGTCATCGTGATGCTCTTCAGCCTGCTGGTCGACCTGTTGTACGGCGTCATCGACCCGCGCGTCCGGGTGACGAGATAATGGCGAGGTGACGCGGTGGACAACGCAAGTTTAGCTCCCACAGAAATCACCCCGGGCGGGGCGCCTGCTGCGTCGGGTGTGCGCCGGGCTGCAAAGTCCCGCAGCTTCTGGGACGACGCCTGGTACAAGTTCCGCCATAGCTGGGCCGGCATGGCCGGGCTGATCGTGTTCATCCTGCTCTGCCTCGCCGCCGTTTTCGCCAAGCAGCTCGCACCGTATG
This sequence comes from uncultured Chloroflexia bacterium, assembly GCA_963810095.1. GTDB lineage: Bacteria > Chloroflexota > Anaerolineae > CG2-30-64-16 > CG2-30-64-16 > JALOOB01. The sequence goes on from CAWEMM010000009.1 coordinate 52,442, forward strand.
ACTACCTGGACCAGAACTGGAAGGCCATTCTGCAGCCTCCATCCCCCGCGCACCTCATGGGCACCGACGATCTTGGCCGCGACGTTTTCAGCCGGGTGCTGATGGGTGGCCGGACCGCCCTGATGGTCGCGATGTGCATTACCCTGACGGGCGCCATCGTCGGCCTCCTTGTGGGCGCGTTCAGCGCCTTTGCAGGCGGCAAGGTAGATGCGGTCGTCGTTTGGATCATCGACGGAGTGATGACCTTCCCGAGCATCTGGCTCGCCGCATTCGTGAGCGTTGCGACCGCGCCCACACTCAAGACCTTGGCCGCGTCGCTCTACAAGAGCACCGGCTGGGAGTTCCTGAAAAACGAAGTCATGATCAGCTATGCCGTGGTCGTGTTTGCCATCGGCATGATCAACTGGACATGGCCAGCACGGCTCGTCCGTAGCCAGGTGCTCTCGTTGCGCGAGCGCGAATTCGTCGAGGCGACGCTGGCTCTCGGCGGCTCGCCAAAGTGGATTACGATGAAGCACCTCGTCCCAAACGTGCTCGGCTCGATGATCGTGCTGGTAACGCTCAGTTTCGGCAACGCCATGCTCTTCGAGTCTTCGCTGAGCTATCTCGGCATCGGCATCCGGCCCCCCGGCGCAAGCTGGGGTGCGATGATCTTCCAGGGCATGTCCAAAGTGCGCACCCACCCGTACCTGGTTCTGGCGCCCGGCATCACCCTGGCGGTCGTCGTCCTCGCCTTGCAGTTCATGGGGGACGCGTTGAACGATGCACTCAACCCCAAGAGCCGGAACAAGTAGGAGGCGTGTGATGATCGATTCTCAGACGCGCCTCGGTTTGCCCGGCGAGCCTTCCGCTCCCCTACCGCGTCCGGTCCTAAGCGTAAAGGAGCTGCAGGTACAGTTCCCGACGCGCGAGGGCGTGGTTACGGCGCTCGACGGGCTCTCGATGCAGGTGATGCCCGGTGAGATCGTCGGCCTTGTGGGAGAATCGGGGTGCGGCAAATCAACCGCAGCGTTGTCGTTCATGCGCTTGATCCCCAAGCCGGGACGGATCACCGGCGGTCAAATCCTGCTCGACAGCCACGACATCGTGACTCTCAGCGAGCCGGCCATGCGCAGGCTGCGGGGACCCAGTGTGGCAATGATCTTCCAGGACGCACTCACCGCGCTCGATCCCACGATGCCGGTCGGCAAGCAGATCGCGGAGCCACTTCAGTTGCACAAGGGCCTCTCTGCAGGCGCGGCCCGCGCTCGTGCCATCGAGCTCTTCAGCCAGGTCGGGATTCCTGAGCCAGAGCGCAGGTTCGGCCAGTACTCCCACGAATTCTCCGGCGGCATGCGACAGCGAGCGATGATTGCGGTGGCCCTGTCGTGTGGCCCGCGACTCCTTCTCGCGGACGAGCCGACCACCGCACTGGATGTCACGGTGCAGCGGCAGATCTTGCGTCTGATACGCCAGCTGCGGGACACTCTCGGTGCAGCAGTGGTCTTCATTACGCACGATGTGGGCGTCGTCGCAGAGCTGTGCACGCGTGTCATCGTGATGTACGCGGGACGGGCAGTTGAGAGCGGCTCGACCCGAAGCGTCTTCACGACTCCCGCACACCCTTACACCGCAGGCCTGCTCGGCTCTACCCTCGAGCTGACCGGCGATCGTAGCTTGCCACTTAACGCCATCCCTGGGCTTCCGCCCGAGTTGATCAACCTGCCCGCCGGCTGCGCGTTTGCGCCACGGTGTCCCCGAGCCCTCCCTCGGTGCCAGGAAGAACGGCCAGCCCTCGGGGCGGCGGGCCCCCACGCGCAGGCTGCAGAACACCAGGTCGCGTGCTGGTTGAGGGAGGCTTGATGATGGTCACATCAAATGTCCGCGGGCCCTTGCCCGGCGACGATCTGATCGTCAGCGTGCGGGGCCTGAAGACCTATTATCCCGGCCCTCACAGGAACGGGTGGCCCTGGTCGGGAAGACTGCCGGTGAAAGCAGTCGACGACGTGAGCCTGGATATCCGCCGCGGCCGGACGCTCGGGCTCGTGGGCGAGTCGGGCTGCGGAAAAACGACGGTCGGACGCTCGCTGCTCCAGCTGGTTCGGCCCACTGCAGGCGAGGTCTTCTTCGAGGGACAGGATCTGTGCAAGCTCAAGAACGAGGAGTTGCATCCCCTCCGCAAGCACATGCAGATTATCTTCCAGGACCCCTACGCGTCCCTCGACGCGCGCTGTACCATCGGCTTCACCATCAGCGAGGGGCTGCTGATCCATAAGTTGGTGACCCAAGCGGAGCTGCGGGACCGTGTGGCCGAGTTGATGGTGACAGTCGGGCTAAACCCTGCCTTCGAGAACCGCTACCCGCACGAGTTCAGCGGGGGCCAGCGCCAGAGGGTGGGGATTGCCCGGGCGCTTGCAACCGGCCCGACCTTCATCGTCGGCGATGAACCCATTTCCGCGCTCGACGTATCGATCCAGGCGCAGATCATTAACCTGCTGCGGACGCTGCGCGACCGGTTGAACCTGACCATGCTGTTCATCTCGCACGACCTGCGCGCGGTCCGCTACTTGAGCGACAACATCGCGGTCATGTATCTGGGTAAGGTGGTTGAGCTGGCGGCCACCGATAGCCTGTTCGCGACCCCGCTCCATCCCTACACGCAGGCTCTACTGGGTTCCGTGCCGACGCCGAGTTGGAGCGGCTCTGAGGTTGAGGCCGTCTCGCTCTCGGGCGACGTGCCCAGCCCGATCAATCCGCCGCGCGGCTGCTATTTCTCGACGCGGTGCCCGCGCGTCATGCCCAAGTGCCGCGAAACCCAGCCGGCCCTGGTTGAGGCCCAGCCGGGCCACAAGGTTGCCTGCTTCCTCGTCAGCGACGCGGCGAGCCCGATATGACAAGCGCCGGCGTGGGTAAGCCCAGCATTGTCGACCTGCGCTTCGAGCACCGGCGCGAGGCCCTCGGGATCGGCGTCGACCGTCCGCGGCTCTCTTGGGAGGTTGCGGACGCGGCTCAGGGTTGGCAGCAGGCTGCGTACGAGGTTCATGCGTGGGCTCTCGGCGGGGAGGTGTGCGGCGAGACAGGCCGGATCGAATCGGAGGATTCGGTGTTGGCGCCCTGGCCGTTCGCACCACTTCGCTCGCGCGAACGGCTTGAAGTGCGCGTGCGTGCCTGGGGCATGGACGGCGAGCCCTCGGAGTGGAGCGAGCGCTATCCGGTCGAAGCCGGCCTGCTCGATGCGGGGGACTGGAGCGCCTCTTTTGTGACGCCGGGCTGGGATGAAGACACAAGCAACCCCCAGCCGGGCCCGTTGCTCCGCAAGGAGTTCCCGGTCGGGATGGGCGTGAAGCGGGCCCGGCTCTACGTCACCGCGCTGGGTGTTTTCGAGGCGCTGATCAACGGCGTGATAGTGGGCGATCACGTCATGGATCCGGGCTGGACCAGCTACCATCGCAGGCTCCGCTATCAAACCTTCGACGTGACCGGGTTCCTGCATGAGGGCGTGAACGCAATCGGTGCGATGCTCGGCGACGGCTGGTATCGGGGGCGGTTGGGTTGGGATGGCGGCCGGCGCAACTGCTACGGCGACCGCCTCGGGCTGCTCGCGCAACTGGAAATCACGTACTCGGACGGCGCGGTGCAGCGGGTGGTGACGGACGAGAGCTGGCGGTCCGCCGCGGGCCCCGTGGTCTGCAGCGACATCTACGACGGCGAGACGTACGACGCCCGCTGCGAGCGGCCCGGCTGGTGCAATGCGGGCCACGACGACGGCGAGTGGTCAAGCGTATCCTCCCTCGAACGGGACCTTCGCACGCTGGTCGCTCCCGTGGGACCGCCTGTGCGCGGCGTCGAGACGCTGTCTCCGGCGGCGATCACCACCTCCCCTTCCGGCAAGACCATCGTCGACTTCGGCCAGAACATTGTCGGCCGCGTCCGGCTCACCGTGTCGGGAGAGGCCGGGCAGACGGTTAGGATCCGCCATGCCGAAGTGCTCGAAGACGGCGAGTTGTGCACCAGGCCGCTGCGTACCGCCAAAGCCACCGACTGTTACATCTTGCGAGGCGGCGGGCAGGAAACCTGGAACCCGCGCTTCACTTTCCACGGCTTCCGTTACGTCGAGGTCGAAGGATGGCCCGGTGTCCTGGCGGCTGTGGATATTTGCGCGGTCGTCTGCCACTCAGACATGGAGCGAACCGGCTGGTTCGAATGCTCAGAGCCTCTCTACAACCGCTTCTATGAGAACACGGTGTGGAGCATGCGCGGTAATTTCTTCGACGTGCCCACCGACTGCCCTCAGCGCGACGAGAGGCTCGGCTGGACGGGCGACATCCAGCTTTTCTCGCCTGCCGCGTGCTTCCTCTACGACAGCGCCGGCTTCCTGGCTTCCTGGTTGGCCGACCTGGCGGCGGATCAGGGCGCGGACGGCGCGGTGCCGTTTGTCGTGCCGAATATCCTCATGGATCCGCCCGTTGGGGCCGCCGGCTGGGGCGACGCGGCCGTAGTTGTCCCCTGGACCCTGTACGAAAGGTTCGGCGACGCCAGGATTCTTGCGAGCCAGTACGATAGCATGGCTGCGTGGGTGGACCACGTGGCGCGACTGAGCGGCGCGGCGCGGCTGTGGGACCGCAGCTTTCAGTTCGGCGACTGGCTCGACCCCGCCGCGCCACCGGACGACCCCGCCGCGGCGCGCACAGACCCGTGCCTCATCGCCACGGCCTACTTTGCCCGCTCTGCCGGGATCGTCGCGCGCGCCGCCGCCGCGCTCGGTCGGGACGCGGAAGCAGCGCGTTACCAAACCCTGGCCTCAGAGGTGCGGGAAGCCTTTGCACACCAGTTCGTCACCCCGGCAGGCCGGCTGCTCAGCGATACGCCCACCGCCTATGCACTCGCGATCCAGTTTGACCTGCTGCCCGGCGCTGAACAGCGCGCACAAGCCGGCGAGCGCCTGGCTGACTTGGTCCATGCGAGTGGCTACCGGATCAGCACCGGACTGCTAGGGACGCCGGCGATCTGCGACGCCCTCTGCGCGGCGGGGCAGCATGAGACCGCGCTCCACCTGTTCGATGCACGGAGATGCCCGTCCTGGCTCTATCCCGTCACCATGGGCGCGACCACGATCTGGGAACGCTGGGATAGCCTGCGTCCCGACGGCTCCGTTAATCCGGGGGCTATGACGTCGTTCAACCACTACGCACTAGGCTCGGTCGCGGACTGGCTGTTTCGAACTGTGGGCGGCCTTGGACCGGCCGAGCCGGGGTACCATCGGCTGACCATCCAACCGAGGCCCCCCCGCAACCTCACTTATGCGGCCGTGCGGCACCGCACCCCTTACGGCATGGCCGGGTGCAAGTGGCGGATTGAGGGTGAGTGCATCGCCGTCGACGTCCTCGTCCCGGCAAACACGACCGCCACAGTGAGTCTCCCAGGACGTGAGCTGAACACGATGGAGGTCGGTTCCGGCGTACATCACTGGCGTTACCCCTATGTCAGGCCTGAGAGACGCCCCGCGCCCTTACTCGACAGCCCGCTCGACGACCTCTACGCCGACCCGCCGTCCTGGCACGCGGTGCTGGTGTGCTTGCTAACCTACGCGCCGGGGCTCATGGGACAGGTTGTCACGACCCAGCGTGCGAATGGCGGCATTTCTCTGCGGCAGATCTTGTCCTCGGCGCCCAACCGGACCGAAATCGGCGCGGCGCTTCTCCACCAACTCGAAGGCCTCGGGGAGTAGCATGAACAGCGAGCAATTTCGTGACCCCGCGCAGGAGTACCGGGAGATTCCCTTCTGGTCGTGGAATGACCGGCTTGATGCGGGCGAGCTTCGCCGGCAGGTCAGGCTGATCAAGGAGGGCGGTTGGGGAGGCTTCTTCATGCATTCGCGTGCGGGCCTGCTCACGCCGTACATGGGCCCTGAATGGCTGGCCAGCGTTCGCATCGCCGTCGAAGAAGCCCGCTCGTGCGGGCTGCAGGCTTGGCTCTACGACGAAGACAAGTGGCCCAGCGGCTATGCGGGCGGCGCGGGCATCGCCAGCAACCCCGAGCATCGCGCCAGGCAGCTGGTGTGCAAAGTCGACGCCCGTCCAAATCTGCTTGCCGAGCGTATCGCCACCTTTCGCGCCCGCGAAGTCGGCGGAATTCTGGTAGATATCTGCCCTGACCCTGCACCGCAGCTGACCCGGCCAGAGGACAGGCTCATCCAATTCTATCCCACTGCCATGGCGCTGGGGAACCAGATCTTCAATGACTATACCTACGTCGACCTGCTCAACGCCGGTGCGGTCGCTACTTTTCTCGATTCGACGCATGCGGTCTACGAAGCTGCAATAGGCGACGAGTTCGGGGGCGTGGTTCCGGGCGTCTTCACCGACGAGCCCTGCTTCCAGTTCCACCACTATACCTACGGTGAGTTCGGCTACCAGGCAGATGACCTGACCGTGCCCTGGACAGGCGACCTTCTCGAGTTCTTTTGTGCCGCAAACGGATACGACCTGCTGCCCCATTTGCCGTCGCTGTTCTTCGACACGGGTGACACCCACAAGGTCCGCTACGATTTCTACCGCACCGTCACCCGCATGTTCGTCGAGCGGTTCACCAAGCAGGTATACCGGTGGTGCGAGGCCCACGGCTTGCAATTCGCGGGCCATTTTATGGGCGAGGACACCCTGCTCTGGCAGATCCCGTGGGTCGGGGCTGTCATGCCCCACCTTGCCTCAATGCACATCCCCGGCGTCGACAAGCTCGGCCGCAGCGTCAACGACTTCGACGCCGGCATGGTGCTGACTGTCAAGCAGGTGGACAGCGTTGCGTGCCAGACGGGGAAACCGCGCACCCTCTGCGAAAATTACGGCTGTTCCGGCCAGGACTTCAGTCACGCCGGCCGCAAGTGGATCGGCGACTGGGCCTACGTCCTGGGCGCTAACCTGAACAACCCGCACATGGCCCTCTACAGCATGGCCGGCGAGCGTAAGCGGGATTGCCCGCCCAACCTCTTCTTTCAGCAACCCTGGTGGCCGGAAAACCGGTTGATTTCGGACTACTTCAGCCGGCTGAGCTACGCGCTCACTCAGGGCCAGCGCCAGGTCGACATCCTGGTGATCCACCCCGTTGCAAGCGCGTGGGCCGTCTTCCGCCCCGGCGCTTCGGGCGAAGTGGTCCGGCTGGACCTCGGTCTGAACGACCTGCTGCTGTGCCTGATGCGATCCCAACGCGACTTCCACCTTGGAGACGAGATGCTGATGGAGCCCGGCGAGCCATGCGAAGCCCGAGTCCTGCTGGGCGCAGAGGGACCGCGACTTATGGTGGGCCAGGCTTCCTACCCGGTTGTGATCGTGCCTCCGGCGATCACCTTGTCCCGCAACACCGTGACATTGCTTCACGAGTTCGCGGCTGCCGGAGGCAGCGTGCTTGCCATCCAGCCCCTCCCGACTCGTATCGACGGCGAAGATTCCGGCCCGGTGCTGCCCGCCGGAACGCGCATCGTCTCCTGCGCGGCTGTGCCGGCTGCTCTGGACGATTGCCTCCCCTTCGACGTCAGAGTGGAGGGCCGTCCAACGATTTGGGCACATCACCGGAAATCAGGCAAAGCCGACGTCTATTTCCTCGCCAACATCGACCCCGACCAGGGGTGCGATGCGGCTGTCCAGGTGCGATCGAACGGCCGAGTGGAACGTTGGGATCCGACGACCGGCGCCGTGACTGCGATGCTTGCGGATACGAAAGACGGGATCATGACGGTCGATCTCGCATTCCCGCCAGCGGGCTCGCACCTGATCGTCGTCCACCCCGGCGAACTTCCGCTAACCGACCGCATCCCACGACAACTGGAGGGCCATGCCATCGCGCTCGACGATGACTGGGTCATTTCGTCCTGCAGTCAGAACGCGCTTCTTCTTGACACGGCGAGCATCGAGATGGAGGGCATGACTCCGTCCGCACCGCTACCGGTGCTCGATGCGCACGGTGTGGCCTGCCGCGCGGGTCCGGGCGCCCATTTCCGCCTTCGGTTCCGGTTCAAAGTCGGCGAGCCGGTGCGAACGCCGCTTACGCTCGTCATGGAGCACCCCGAGCAATTCAGGACTTGGCTCAACGGGCGCGAAATCGAGTGGCCAACGGACGCATGCTGGTGGATCGACCCTGCGTTCCGGCAGACAGATATCACGGGGGCAGTGGTGACGGGCGCCAACGAAGTCCTCGTCAGTGGCGTGATGACCCGTGCGACTGAGCTGGAGGCCATCTACATCACAGGGGCTTTCGGCGTCACGTCGCAGTGGATCTGCCGTGAAGACGAGCTCGCGGGCCAGGCGTTCGACCGCTATGCCCCTGACTTCCGGCTTTGCACCTTACCGGCGACCGCCGGCCGCAGCGGGCCGTTCCACCCCCTGCGCTACGATCTGACGGCGGCCGGCTTTCCTTTCTTTGCCGGCCGTATCAAGCTGACGCGCCAGGTGGACCTTGCGATTGTTCCGCCTGGCCTGACCCTGGAGATTCGTGGGCTACGGGCTGCGCTGGCAAACGTCAGCGTGAACGGCAAACTCGCCGGCACGTCGGCCTGGCCGCCGCATCGCGTCCCGATTGCGGCACTGGCACGGCCCGGGCGGAACGAGATCGAGCTCGAGCTCGTGGGGACGCTCCGGAACCTGCTCGGGCCGCACCATCTTGCCGGCGGGGATCCGAACCGGACGAATCCCGAGCAGTTCCGGGACAAGACCCATTGGACGGCTGACTACCTGCTGACCCCCTTTGGGTTCGAGCAGGTCCGGCTGTGCTGGTAGCCGGAGGCGGCGATGCGCTCACAGCTCGACAGCTACAACGTCACATGGGCGATCCCGGCGGAGACCGACCGTGGTTCGATGCCCCTCGGCAACGGCGAGGTCGGCATCAACCTGTGGGTGCTCGCTGGTGGAGCGATCGAATTCTACCTCGCGCGCACCGACGCACGAACCGAGCTAGACCGGAGCGTCAAGCTGGGCAAGGTACGCGTCAGCTTCGCCCCCGACGCCCGGCTCACTGGTTCCGCCTTTCGGCAGACCTTGATCCTGGCTGAAGGCTGCATTGAGATCCGGTATGGCGACGAGAGCGGAAGCACAGGCGTCGTCCACGTCTTCGTGGATGCTGAACTCCCGACCGTCTACCTGGCCGGCCGCTTTACGCATCCGCTCACCGTGATGGCGGAGTACGAGAACTGGCGAACCGGGCCGCGGCTCCACCCGGCTTCTGGCGCCTGTGAGACTGCTGATACAGTAGAACGGCTGGAAGGAGCGATCCTTTTCTACCACCGCAACGGTCCCACCATCATCCCCTTTCTGACCAAGTTGGAAGCCGTGGAGTCCGTCGCGTCCGCTATTCCCGACTGCCTGTCGGACCGCGTCTTTGGCGGACTCGTGCAGCTGGAGGGCAGCAAGCTGAGCCCTGAGGGCGGGCTGGTCACGACGGCGCCCGTTCAAGCGTTCAACCTCCAGGTCACGACACATAGCGAACAGGTCCCCGAGCTTCAAGTTTGGAAAGCCCGCGTTTCAAAACTCGCGGCCGAGGCTGCACCGCCCCCTGAAGCAAAGGAACGTACCGCGCGCTGGTGGAACGCGTACTGGGACCAAAGCTGGATTTTCGTCGAGGGCGACCGCCCTGCCCCGCCTGAGATTGAGGACGCCCTGTTTCAACTGCGCCTCGAACCAGAGGGCGAGCGGTACGCGCCGGCCCCACCCTCAGCCGTAACTCGCGCTTACGTCCTGACACGCTTCATGTTCGCCTGCATGAGCCGTGGCGCATTCCCTATCCTGTACAGCGGCGGGTTGTTCAACGCAATGCCCGGTGGCTCGGATCAGCTCGAAGTACTGACGTTCAGCCGGCCGTTCACCGCACAGCCAGATAGCCAGCCGAACCTGGTGTGCAATCCGGACGAGCGCGGGTGGGGTCACTTCTATCTCTGGCAGAACACCCGCTTGCCCTATCACTCAATGCTGGCGCGCGGAGAAGCGAGTTGGCTGCACCGGCTCTTCGCGTTCTATCGCCGCTTCTGGGACCTGGACCGCGGCCGGGCCGCGCTCTACTATGGGGCCGAGGGCCAGTACAATACGGAGATCGTGCACTCGTTCGGGCTGCAGCCGGATTGGGTCTACGGCCTCGAGCGCCAGGGCAAACCGGACGGCTACTCGGAAAACCGGTGGGGTGGCGCAGTGGACATTTCACCCGGCCTGGAACTGCTCCACCTGATGCTCGACTTCTATGATTACGAGCAGGATGACGGGTTCCTGTGCGACGAGTTGATCCCTTTTGCCCGAGACCTGTTGCATTTCATCGAGACCCGGTTCACCGAGCGTAAGGCTGGCAAGCTGATGCTTCACCCCATCCAGTCCGTGGAAACGTACTGGGACACGACCGACGCGCTTCCGGTACTGGCAGGCATGACGGCGGTCGTGCGCCGAATTCTCGCATTGGCAGGCGAAAAGCTGGTCGACCGCGAGTTCTACTGCCGGATAGCGGAGATGATCCCGGACCTACCGGTTGGGGATGCGGGCGGCGTCGACGTCCTGGCGCCCGCTCATGTATACGATTCGCAGCGTAAGAACTGCGAGGCGCCCGAGTTCTACGCCATTTTCCCTTTCCGACTCTTCGGTCCGGGCATGACGCTCGCCATCGACACCTATCGCCACGCGGCCACGATCGCGGGTAGCTTCAGGCCCTTCACCCTCGGCCGCAGCCCTGAATACCCTAGCTATTCCGGCTGGCAGCAGCACGGGATGGTAGCCGCGCTGCTTGGACTTACCGATGACGTGCGCATCATCCTGGAGAACAACTGCGCGCTCGAGGAACCCGGGCTACCGTTTCCCAGCCATGTGGGGCCCCATCTACGACGCCGTCCCCGACATCGACCACGGGGCAAACGTCCTGACAACCTTGCAGCTAATGGCCTTTCAGGTGAATGGGGACGAGATTCGCATGCTGCCCGCCTGGCCGAAGGACTGGGACGTCTCCTTTAAGCTGCACGCGCCCCGCGACACGACGGTCGAGTGCGTGTACCGGCGTGGCAAGATTGAGAAGCTGGCGGTAACGCCGGCGAGCCGGCGAAGTGACGTGCGCTGCCCGGCCTGGTGCCAGGTGGCAGAATAGGCGAGCAGGACTATGAGCAGCGAGAGTATGACGCCGAGAGAGCGCTGGCTGGCCGTGTTGGCGCGGCAGAAGCCCGACCGCGTGCCGATGGACTACTGGGCGACGCCGGAATTCAGCGCGAAGTTGATCCGTCATCTTGGTTTCAGCCGGCGGGGAGAGCAGGCGTTGATCGGGATGCTGAGCCGCGGCGAACGGATGGCGGGCCGCCTGAACGAGGGCCGGCTCGCCCTTCGGCGGGCCCTGCAATGCCTGAAAGTGGACTTCGTCGTGCAAGCCGCGCCGCGCTACGTTGGCCCAAGGCTGCCCGCCGATACGGACGTCTTCGGGTGCACGTACCGTGAAGTCGAGTATGGCACGGGAACGTATTCTGAAGTAGTCGCGCATCCGCTTGCACCGTACGGCTCGGTGGAGCAGATTGCCGCGAACTACCGCTGGCCCTCGCCAGATTGGTATGACTACCGAGGAATTCGGAACCAGATCGCGGGCTGGGAGGACTACCCGGTTCAGGGCGGCGGCTCGGAACCGTTCCTGATTTATAAGGACCTGCGTGGGCAGGAGCAAGCGATGATCGACCTGGTAGAACACCCCGAGATCGTCCATTACTGCCTGGACAAGCTGTTCGACCTGGCCTATGTGAACACCGAACGGATCCTGGAGACGATACCGGGTAAAGTAACGTATTGCTACGTGGCAGAAGACATGGGCGGGCAAAGCAACTTGATGTTTTCAAAGAAGCACATCCGCACGTTCCTCCTCCCGCGCATGAAGCGCATGATCGACCTCGCACACGACGGCGGCGCTTACGTCTTCCACCACAACGACGGCAACTGCCGGGCGATCCTCCCCGATCTGGTCGATGCCGGGATAGACGTTCTGAACCCGATACAATGGCGATGCCAGGGGATGGACCGCGCGACACTAAAGGCTGATTTCGGCTCCAAGCTCGTCTTTCACGGTGCAGTGGACAATCAGCAGACCCTGCCGTTTGGCACAGCGGAACAGGTGCGCCAGGAAGTGGCGGACAATTTGCGGGTCCTGGGCAGTGGCGGCGGCTATATTCTCGCGCCGTGTCACAACATCCAGCCGGTGACCCCGCCCGAGAATGTTGTCGCGATGTACGAAGCGGGGTACGAGCTTGGCTGGATGTGAGAAGGATAGAGATGCACGACTACAACCTGAGATGGCATGAGCAGAGCCGCCATTCCGGCGAGTCCATGCCGTTGGGCGGTCATAGCATCGGCTGTAACGTGTGGGCCGAGAACAGCGAGCTCTTGCTGTACTTCCAGCAATCCGGCTGCTTTGACGAGAACGGTTCCATGCTCAAGGGCGGCCGGCTCCGCATTGCGTTCGACTCCAACCCTTTTGCCGGCGGCTTCCTGCAGGAGCTCATTCTCCAGGACGGTCACATCCGCATCGAGGGTCGAAGCGACCGGGGAAACATTAGCATCGTACTCTGGGTTGACGTGCGGTTGCCCGTGGTCCATATCGACCTGTCTGCCGAGTACGCTCTATCCATGCGGGTGCAGTATGAGACTTGGCGTGACGAGGACCGGCGTGTCGACAATCACTCCTACGAGCTGTTCCAGTGCAAAGAGGTCTGGGGCGATCCGGACAAGCCGGTGATCTTCCACAGGGACCAGATCGAGGTGATCGGACCGGGCGAGCTCCTCTTTTATCACCGGAACCTGGATGACGACCTGTCGTTCGACCGGGAGATGGACACCCAGGGTCTCGGAGAACATAAGGCAAGCCTGTACAATCCGCAACGGGGCTTGACCACAGGTGGCTTGCTGAAGGCGCCCGAAATGTACTTCGCAGGCATGGTGCGGGGCACATCCGTCGATACGCGTTATCTTGCGTATGCCTTCGAATCGGTCTCGCCGTCAGCCGAGCAGAGCATCGCGATCTATCTGCTCGCCGAGCAGGCCAGCACGCTCGAGGAATGGCGTGAGCACCTGAACTCGATTGTGGCAAGCAGTGACGCGACGAGCCAGACGGCTTTCGAGGACTCGCGCGCCTGGTGGCGGGAGTATTGGGAGCGCAGCTTCATCCGCATCAGGCCTGACGAGGCGCAAGCAGACGACCGGCTCTGGCAAATTGGCCGAAACTACCAGCTGTTTCGCTACCTGATGGGCTGCAACGACGCTGCCATCTGGCCGACCAAGTTCAATGGCGGCTTGTTCACGTTTGATCCCATCCTCGCGGGTAAGAGCCCGTGGTCGGACATCGAGCTACACTACACCCCGGACTACCGCCTCTGGGGCGGTGGCTCACACACGGCCCAGAACCAGCGTCTGCTCTACTGGCCGATGCTCAAGAGCGGGGATTTTGCCCCCATGCGCCAGCTTTTCGACTTCTACAATCGGACGCTCAAGACTGCGCAAACGCGCGCCAGGGTATTCTTCGGGGTGGACGGCGCGATCTATCCCGAACAGATCGGCATCTACGGCCTATGTCCGACCTGCGACCACGGCTGGGGCAACGAAACCGGCCTGCCCGTCGCGCAGATCCGCTATCACTTCTCGACCGCGCTCGAAATCAGCCTGATGATCCTGGACTACGCCGACTACACGGGAGAGGACGTTGCGGAGTACGTGGAATTCATGGACAGCGTCGTGAAGTTCTACGATGGGTTCTACCCTCGTGACGACGATCGGGGCCAGATGGTGATCGAGCCGGGCAACGCACTCGAAACGTACCATCCCGTCCGGAATCCCGTCGACGCCGTGGCCGGCCTCGAGTGCGTACTGCGCCGCCTGCTCCTGCTGTCCTCAGAGGCTATCTCGCCAGAGCGGAGGCAGAACTGGCAGCGTATAATGCGACGCGTTCCGACCCTCTCGTTCCGTGAGAAAGACGGGCGCAAGATCATCGCGTATGCCGAAACCTCGTCACCGCTGCACAACTGCGAGGTCCCCGAGTTGTACACGGTCTTTCCATTCGGCCAGTTCGGGCTCGGGAAGCCTGACCTACAGGTAGCCAGGGACACAGCGCGCTTTGCACCGGAGACGGGCGAGCAGCTCACCCATATCAGTTGGCACCAGCAAGGCATCCAATACGCCCGCCTCGGGATGCTTCCCGAGGCCATGGAGTTCCTATTCCGCAAGCTCGGCGACGCCGAGCAGCGGACTCCCGCGTTCTGGGGGCCGGGCCATGACTGGACGCCGGATCACAACTGGGGCGGCTCGGGCATGATCCAGCTTCAGGACATGCTGCTGCAGGCCGAGGGGGACAAGATCTATTTGTTCCCATGTTGGGATAAGAGGATCGACGTGTGGTTCCGGCTCCGGGCCCCAGGGAATACCATCGTCGAGTGCCGGCTGAAGGGAGGCGCCGTCGCGCAGTTGACGGTGACGCCTCGGGAACGACTGTCGGATGTGGATATCCTGCCGGAGCAATAGTGATGCGTGCCCCTTATACTCTCACAGGCTTAGGAATCAGGGGATTGACAGCGGGGATACGCCGTGCAACTTGTTCAACTTTGTTATACGGCGCGGCACCCATGCCAACTCTCGCGAGGCTCGACGGTGCACTACAAGGCGGATTGGCAGCAGACCAAAGAACGCTTGCTCGTTTTCGGAACCGCGACGCACTCGACCGCCGTGGTCGTCCACGCGCCGCGTAAGGCATCCAAGCTGCCGCCTTTCCCCCAGTTGCCGTCGATCTCCTCCACCTGCTCGCTCCGCTGTCCGTCCGTCGCAAGGTCAGTTAGTGCGGTGATTACGTGTCCGCTATAATAGCGGAACAATCCCCCTGGAAATCCGTCCGGGTCCCGCGCTTGTCCACGGGTGCATCCGCTGCAACGGCAACGATGGTGCGCGTATGGCGGCGTCTGGAAAAGGTTCGACCGCTGTGCAAGGAGGTGGGCGAATGGAGCCATTGAAACCAGCTTCCTGGGAAGAGTTTCTGCGCAAGACCACCGTCGTGATTGGGCGACTGGGCTTGGCTTTGCTTTTCCTCTCGTCGTTATCCTGGAAGATGCCTCCGCGCTACGGCTGCGGGCCCGGCCCGGGGTTCGCGTTCACCACGGCTGCGGCGGATGGCACCCTGATCCGGACGAGTGGCTTGTGCGACTGGATCGGTATCGAATCTGTCTACGCACAGCGCCCCCGCAAGTTCACTGCATCCTCTGATCAAGGCGGCGACGGCCTCCTCGCTGCGCCGGTTGGCCTGCTCCTCAGGCTGAACGGGGCGTTCGTGGACGGCATCGTCAAGCCCAACTTCAGTTGGTTCGGCTCGGTGATCTTCCTGGCCGAAGCTTGGATCGCCCTGAGCCTGGGCTTGGGCTTGTTCACGCGGCTGGGCGCGTTGGTGGCGCTCGGCATGTCCGCCCAACTGGCCCTGGGGATCGGCGGCGTCTCAGATCCGGCCACTCAACTTCAAGAATGGGTTTGGAGTTATCTCCTGATGGCGCTGCTGGCGCTTGTGCTCCTGGGCGCAGCGCCGGGCCGCGCGCTGGGGGTCGATGCCTGGCTGCGCCCCAGGCTCGCGGCAGCCCAGGAACGCGGGAGCCGGTTGGCCAGGGTACTGCTGGCACTCACATGACGGACCCCCGGATGTGCTGGGTACTACTGGCGCTGCGTCTTGCGAAACTCAGTAGTCTTCACGGGTGACTGAACGGAGAGAATGCATGGGGTTGCCAGATGTCGGAGGGGCGCCGAACGACCAGAGCAGCAGTGCCGCGGCCTTTCCCTGGAAGCTGTGGCTCTACACGAACTACGACTGTAACCTGAGCTGCAGCTATTGTCTCTCCGAGTCGAGCCCGCGTGCCGCTCGCCGCGGGCTGGATCTGGCGACGGTGCGGCAGGCCATGGACGAGGCCGTCGCGCTGGGGTTCGAACACGTCTTCCTGACGGGCGGCGAGCCGTTTCTTCTGGACGACGTCTATGCGATGTTGGCCTATGCGTCGGCCCACTTGCCGACAACCGTCCTGACCAACGGCTGCTCTCTTGCGGGGCAGGCGGCTGGCGCGGCTCTGCGCGATTGCCAATCCCAACCTGACGATCCAGGTGAGCCTGGACGGCGCGCGACCCGAACACCACGACCCCTATGCGCGGGCCGGGAGCTTGGGCCGCAGCGGTTGAGGGCATCCAACTGCTTCGTGAGCACGGCTTTCACGTCCGCATCGGTACCACGGAGACGCCCGTCAACGCCGCGCACCTCGACGAGCTGGCAGCGTTCCTCTCCTCCCTCGGCATCGCCGAAGAAGATCATATCAGCCGGCCGGTGGCACGTCGCGGCTTCGCCGCGTCAGGGCTGGAAGTCGGCATCGATACCCTGACACCCGAGCTAACCCTGACCGCGGTGGGGGTTTTCTGGCATCCCCTGGCTTCGCCCTCCAGTGCGGACATGCTGATCTGCCCGCAGATCTTTCCCCTCGCAAGGGCGGTCGCACGCGTCCGGCAGGAACTCCTGACACTGGCTCAAGCTGGCAAGGATCAGCTGAAGACCGTCACCTGAGGCTAACGCACGGCTTCCGGTGGAAGCCAGGGTGAGCAGCGGGAGCAACGGGCCGTGGGACGCACGATCCTGCTTGGGTTTCCGGTGGGCGTAGCGTCGTGTGGAAGCGGGTGCTGTGCAAACATGAGTGGCGCGCTCCTGGTGATGGCCAAGCGGCCGGCGGCCGGTACGACGAAGACGCGGCTGACCCCCGCGCTCTCGGCAGAACAGGCCGCGGCGCTTTACGAGTGCTTTCTGCGGGATGTTCTCGACATTGCACGTGCCGTACCCGCCGTGACGCGTACCATCGCCTATCCGCCTGCCGACGGGCAGCACTACTTCCGGCAACTGGCCGCTGATTTCGAGCTGGCGCCGCAGGTCGGCGCAACGTTAGGGCAGCGCCTGGCTCATGTCCTGGGCGAGAGCCTCGGCCGCGGCCGGACGCCGGCCGTCGCGCTGAGCAGCGATAGCCCGACCCTGCCGGTCGAACACGTGCGACGGGCCTTCACCTGGCTGGCCGAGGGCGATGTAGACGTGGTGCTCGGCCCGTGCGCAGACGGTGGGTACTATCTGATTGGCGTGACCGTCCCCCGACCGCACCTGCTGCTCGCCGTGGAGATGTCAACCCCGCGAGTCCTGGCCGACACACTGGCCCTGGCTGCCGAGGGTGGGCTGAAAGTGGGGTTGTTGCCGGCCTGGTACGATGTGGATACGGTTGCAGACCTCGCATGCCTGCGAGCGGACCTGGCCGCGCTGCCCCCTGCCGTCGCCCGGCACACCCGCAGTCTGCTGGCAGCCGACCCGACGCTTCCCCGGTGATGAGATGCAAATTGCCGTGATTATCCCCGCCCTGAACGAAGCCGGCAACATCGCTGACCTGGTGCGGGAGACTCTCGCTCAGGGGGTGGTTGACGTAATCGTCGCCGACAATGGTTCGACGGATGGCACTGCCCCGGCCGCGCAGAAGGCGGGCGCGCGGGTGGTCACCGAGCCCCGTCGCGGCTACGGGTATGCCTGTGCCGCTGGAGCCGCCGCAACGACTGCCGACGTGTTGGTCTTTCTCGACGGCGACTACAGCTCCCTGCCGGCTGAACTAGACCGGCTGTTAGCGCCCCTGCGCGACGGTGAGGCGGACCTGGTGTTGGGCTCCCGAACCTTGGGCCAAATCGCGCCTGGCGCCATGCCGTCGCACCAACGCTTCGGCAACTGGCTGATGGCGCGCGCCATGCGCTGGCTTTATGGCGTGCCCGTGACCGATCTGGGACCTTATCGGGCCATTACGTGGGCGCTGCTGACCGGATTGGACATGCGTGAAATGACTTTCGGTTGGCCGGTCGAGATGATGGTCAAGGCGGCTCGCCACCATGCGCGGATCGTCGAGGTGCCGGTCAGCCACGCGCCGCGGCGTTCCGGCCGGTCCAAGGTCGGTGGCAGCGTGCGCGGCTCCGTTCTTGCCGCCTACTACATTGTGACAGTCATCCTGCGTTACGCGTTTACCCGCCCCTGAGCCGTCATCACCCCAGCAGGTCAAGCCGTTCCAGCCACGCCAGCGCATCGAGCAGTAACACCACCCAGAAGTAAGTATCTATCCGAGAATTAGCTGGGGCCGGTCTCTGACCGTGCCCCGTCTGGCAGGGCGACGGCAGGGTCGCAATGATCAGGAAGCGCAATCGTCATTCCGGCATGTCGGCGGATATCGTCTTATCATGACCGTGTGAGGTGGTATGGAAGCGATTGCAGTTGTGCCTGGTACGAAAGACGTGCGGCTGGTCGACCGCCCCGAGCCGTCTGTTCGGGCGGATGACGAAATCAAGGTGCAGATCTGCCGGGTGGGCATCTGCGGGACGGACCGGGAGGAGGCCGCCGGCGGTCGCTCCAAGGCGCCCCCCGGCCAGAAGGACCTGGTGATCGGGCACGAGAACTTCGGGCGGGTGGTGGAGACCGGGAAGGCGGTCACACGCGTCAGGCCCGGCGACTATGCCGTGTTCACCGTCCGCCGCAGTTGCGGCAAGTGCCTGCCGTGTCGCATGGGTCGCTCGGACATGTGCCTGACGGGCGACTATACGGAGCGCGGCATTTGGGGGGCGGACGGCTACCAGGCGCAGTTCGTGGTTGACAAAGAGGAGTACGTCGTCTGCGTCCCCGCAGAGCTGGAGCCGGTCGGCGTACTGACCGAGCCGCTCAGCATTGGCGAAAAGGCCATTCAGGAGGCGGTGCGGGTGCAGATGGCCCGCCGCCCCGACTCGCTCGCCACGCCCGAATGGCTCTTCGGACGGCGTTGCCTGGTCGCGGGGCTCGGCCCCGTTGGCTTGCTTGCGGCGCTCGCGTTGCGCTTGCGGGGCGCCGAGGTTTGGGGGCTCGATATCGTGGACGAGAGTTCGGCGCGGCCCCAGTGGCTAAAGGCCATCGGCGGTCAGTACGTGGACGGTCGCCAGGTCAAGGCGGACCAGGTGGACGACAAGCTCGGCCCGATGGAGTTCATCTTCGAAGCAACCGGCATCGCCTCCCTGGAGTTCGACTTGCTCGATGCGCTCGGCGAGGGCGGCGCGTATGTCCTCACCGGTATCCCCGGCGGCGATCGCCCGTCGCAGGTTCAGGCGGCCAGCCTGATGCGGGAGTTCGTCCTGGCGAACAAGCTCATGCTCGGCAGCGTGAATGCGGCGGCGGGTCACTTCCAGATGGCGGTGGACGACCTGGCGCAGGCCCGGCTCAAGTGGGGCGACCACGTCGCCACGCTGATTACCGATCGTGTGCCGCACGCTAAGTTCCAGGAAGCGTTGGACAGGCACAATCAGGATGAGATCAAGGTGGTGGTGGAGTGGTGAGGTGATTCATGTCTGACAACCAGCCAACCCAGGCCCCCGGCCACCCCGGCATCGAGGCCCGCTGGACCTCCAGTGCCAAGACGGGCGTTGGCACCGCGCTGGGCAACGCATCTCGCATCTGGTTCACGCTCGGCCACGGCATCATCGACGAGGTCTATTACAGCCGCATCGACTGGGCCTGCACGCGCGACATGGGGCTGCTCGTTTCGGACGGCCAAGGCTGGGTGTCCGAAGAGAAGCGGCACGCGAAGCACGAGGTCGCGTACCCCTACGCCGGCATCCCCTATTACCGGCTCACCAATACCGACCAGGGTGGCCGCTACCGGATCGAGAAGGAGATCCTGGCCGATCCGCAGCGCGACGTGATCCTGCAGCGCACGCGCTTCGTGCCGCTGCAGGGCAAGCTCGAGGACTACCACCTGTACTTGATCCTTGCCCCGCACCTGGGCAACCAGGGCGCCGGCAACACGGCCTGGACTGGCGACACGAAGGGCGAGCAAATGCTGTTTGCAGAGCGTGACGGCACCTCGCTTGCGCTCGCCTCCTCCGCCCCCTGGCTGAGGCGCTCGGCCGGTTTCGTCGGCACGTCGGACGGATGGCAGGACATCACACAGCACGGCGAGATGAAGTGGGAGTACGCCCGGGCCGACGACGGCAACGTTGCACTCACCGGCGAAATCGACCTCGGGGCCTGCGCCCTGGCCGGCAGCGGGGAGACGGGTGGAGGGGTGGAGTTCACCCTTGCGCTCGGCCTGAGCCGCACCGCGCTTGAGGCCGGTCACCACGCGCGCACCGCGCTCTTCGACGGCTTTGACCGCGCTCGCGATGTCTATGTCGGGCAGTGGCAGCGCTGGCAGGACGGCCTGCTTGCGCTGGAGGACGAGGAAGTCAGAGACGCTACCTCGGGACACGCGCAGCCCGAGCTTCCTCCAATCGACGAGTTCCGCACCAGCGCGATGGTGCTGCGCGTGCACGAGGACAAGGTCTTTGCGGGCGGCATGATCGCCAGCCTTTCGATCCCGTGGGGGTACGCGAAGGGCGACGACGACCTCGGCGGCTACCACCTGGTGTGGACGCGCGACCTGGTGGAGAGCGTCGGCGGGTTGATTGCCGCGGGCGCGCATGGCGATGCCGCACGTGTGCTGCGCTACCTGCAGGCCACGCAGGAGGCGGACGGCCACTGGCCGCAGAACATGTGGCTCGACGGCACACCCTACTGGCATGGCATCCAGATGGACGAGACCGCGTTCCCCATCCTGCTGACGGAGACTGCCTACCGCCTGGGCGTGCTGGACGAGGCGCTGCTCGACAGCTTCTGGCCGATGGTGCACACGGCCGCGGCGTACGTCGCAGCGAACGGGCCGGTCAGCAAGGAGGACCGCTGGGAGGAGAACGCCGGCTACTCGCCCTTCACGCTGGCCGTCGAGATCGCGGGCCTGTTGGCTGCCGCCTCACTGGCCGAGACGACCGGTAAGTCGACCGCCGCGCAGTACCTGCGGGAGACGGCGGACAACTGGAATGCCAACATCGAGCGCTGGACCTACGTGACGGGGACCGCACTGGCGGAGAAGCACGGGGTGGAGGGATATTACGTCCGCATCGCGCCGCCGGATGTGGGCGAAGGGGCGTCGCTGAAGGACGGTTACGTGCCGATCAAGAACCGGCCGCCGGGGGAGAGCAAGGTGCGGGCCGTGCAGATCGTTAGCCCCGACGCGCTTGCACTCGTGCGCTTCGGCCTGCGCCGCGCCCGACGACCCGCGCATTCTGAACACGGTCAAGTTGATCGACGCGACGCTCAAGACCGACACGCCGTTCGGGCCGGTATGGCACCGGTACACAGGCGATGGCTACGGCGACCACGGGGACGGCGGGCCGTTCGACGGCACGGGTGTGGGCCGAGGCTGGCCGCTGCTGGTGGGCGAGCGCGCGCACTATGAGCTGGCAGCCGGGCGCTTCGACGAGGCGGAGCGGCTGATGCGCGTGATGGAAGCGCTGGCGAACGAGGGCGGCATGATCCCCGAGCAGACCTGGGACGCGGCCGACATCCCCGAGGAAGAGCTGTTCTTCGGCAAGCCGGCGGGAAGCGCTATGCCGCTCGTGTGGGCGCACGCCGAGTACCTCAAGCTGCGGCGTTCGCTCCGCGAGCGTCGAGTCATCGACATGCCGCCCCAGCCCGCCAACCGCTACCTCACCGGCGACGACCGGCATACGGGCACGCCCTTCACCCTCTGGCGCTTCAACCATCGCTCGCGCGTCCTTCAGCAGGGCAACCTCCTGCGGGTCGAGACACGGTCGCCCGCGCTGGTTCACTGGAGCGTGGATGGCTGGCAGAACGTGCAGGAGTGCGCGACGACGGACACGCAAGTGGGGATGCACGTGGCGGACCTGCCGACGCAGGAGCTTGAAGAGGGGGCGCAGGTGACTTTTACCTTCCGCTGGCCGGCCGAAGGCGACCGGTGGGAGGGGACGAACTATGAGGTGCGGGTCGTTAAGGCCTGAGTGATTCTACAAAGCCTGGCAGGTCTTGGCCGTGTCGAGCGCCGGAGGGGCAGCCACCCCGTGCAGGTAATGATCATGCACGCGTGCCGAACCGGGTCGAGCCGGTGCCGGCGCTCAACTCCCCCGCCGGCGCCGCCCGCTTCAGCCAATCCGCCGTCCGGGCAGCGATGGCCGAGATCGTCAGCGCCGGGTTCGCCGACCCCTGCGTGGGCAGCACGCTACCGTCGCATACCAGCAGGTTCGGCACGTCCCACGAGCGGCACCACTGGTCCACGACTGAGTCCTGCGGCGTGAAGCCCATGCGGGCGGTCCCCACCAGGTGCGCGTAGCGCCGCACGTAGTGCGTCTCGGTCGCGCCCGCAGCCCTCAGCACGTTTTCCGCCGTCTTGATCCCCGCCCTCATCATGCGCTTGTCGTTCTCGAATAGATTGAAGTGGACATAAGGTGCGGGTAGCCCGTACTGGTCCTTGGCCGTCGGGTGTAGGGACACGAAATTCCGCTCGTCCGGCAGGATCTCGCCCAGCACGCCGATCGCCGCATAGTGGTTGTACTGCTGCATCGCCCCGACCAGCTCCGCGCCGAACCTTCCCGTCCTCGTCGGCCAGGAGGTGCGCCATCGCGATCGGCAGGGGCGCGACCGTCTGCAGCGCATACCCGCGCACGAAGTCGTTGTGAGGATCAGTCTCGTAGAAGGCCTCGCTGCACGCGCAGGCCGGCGGCGCCTTGTACTGGCGGATCATGCCGGGGAAGTTGCCCCACACCACCGGTCCGGCCTGCGACATCAGGTTCTTGCCCACCAGCCCGCTCGAGTTCGCAAGGCCATCGGGGAAGAGGCTCGACTTCGAGTTGAGCAGCAGCCGCGGGGTCTCGATCGCGTAGCCTGCAACGATGACGGCTTGTGCGCGCTGGAACTCTGGGACAGGCTTGCCGTGCTCGTCGTTGCGGAAGTAGTGCACGCCCGTCGCGCGGCCCTGCTCGTCCACCGCCACCTCGTACGCCATGCAGCCCGTCCGGATCTCCGCGCCCGCTTCGACTGCAAACGGGATGTGACTCACGAGGATGCTGCTCTTCGCGCCCACCTTGCACCCCAGGAGGCAGAAGCCCCGCATGATGCAGTGCGGCCGTTTCCCCTCGCGGCCCGCCGGGATGCCCACCGGCCCGCCCGCGACCACCGGGATGCCCAGCTTCGTGCACCCCTCGACCAGCATCAGCCCGGCGGTACCCGCCTGCAGCGGTGCGTAGGGGTAGCCGTGCGGCTTGCCCCAGGGGTAGTGCCTGGGTCCCGACACCGGGTACTCGCGCTCCATCCGCTCGTAGTACGGCTCCAGATCCTCGTAGGAGATCGGCCAGTCCACCGCAACGCCGTCGTTCGTCCGCACACGGAAGTCGGACGGGTGAAAGCGCGGGCAGAATGCGGCGTAGTGGACGGTGCTCCCGCCCACCCCCCGGCCCGAGTTGTTCGCGCCCAGCTCCAGCGGCTCGGTCCCGCCCGTGATCCGCAGGTCGTTCCAGTACAGCCGGGACGACCCCGCCTCGTCCGACACCATGTCCTTCTCCGAGTCGTGCCAGTCGCCCGCCTCCAGTGCGACCACGGTGAAGCCGTACTTCGCCAGCCGCTGGGCCAGCACCCCGCCGCCGGCGCCTGTCCCCACGATGCAAAAATCCACCGTCTCGGACGGCTCGAACTCCCGCATATCCGTGTCAAGGACCCAGTTGGACGAAAGATGCACGTGTAGCTTCATGGTTTTTCACCCACCTCGCGCGGCTCCCACGGCTCCGGCGCGCCGTCGCTGAGGGCGTAGTACCCGCGCGGGTACGCCGGCCCGCCGAACCCGATCTCGTCCCAGGCATACGGGTGGGCGTAGTAGACGCCCGCAATCTGCCGGAGCGCCACATAGATCCACCAGCGTCGCGCGGGCATCTGCTGCCACACGTCGCCTGGTGGTTCCCCGCGGCGCACGGCCTGCAGCACCTCGTCCTGCTGCCGGTCGTCCAGGTCCGCGAATTGCTTGCCGAAAAGGAACAGCGCCGTCTCGTCCAGGCCCGCCAGTCCCAGGTCCCACGCCTCCTTGTTCGCCGGCATGTCGTCGAACTGGAACCCCTCGGGCGAGACCGTGCCGTAGCGTTGGTCGATCCAGGGCGCGATGGGGACGCGGCGGTCCGCCGGCTTGTCCGCCTGCGGGATCACGCGCTCGCACAGCGCCTCCAGCGTCCGGCGCGGCGTGCTTCGCAAAGTGCTTGAACTCCGGCACGTTGTGCACCCGGTCGAGCACGACCTCGCGCGTCGCATCGTCCCAGTGTCCGCGCTGGGCGAGGATGTCTGCATCAGGGTAAAGGTCGCGTCTCACACGTTCCTCCGCCTACCGTTTCCGCCGCCCCAGGAGCGACGCGATGATCCCCAGGAGGCCGGTGGCGCAGAAGAGCAGCGGCGCGAAAAGCGGTGGGCCGTAGGTCACGTTGAAAGAGACATTGTTCATGCTGCCCGGCATTCGGAACAGGCCGCGCAGGTGCAGGAAGAAGCCGAGCGCGCCGTCGGCGAACACCGCGAGCGACGCCCACGGCAGGACGCGCCGCGCGATCCGCTCGCTCGGCACCGACGCGATGGCCGCGGCTATCATCGGCGGGGTCAGCAGCACCGGCGTCCACATGGCCGGCGAGTTGTAGCTGCCGCGCAAGTGCTCGAAATACGCTTCGCCCCCTGCCAGCGCCGCCAGCGTCGCCGTCGCCGCAGCCATGATCTTCTGGAATCGCCCGTGGCTCACCGCGAACTCGATCGTAGCCAGGGGGTCGGACGGTCGCAGGGCCGGCAGCAGCACCGAGCCGACCGCCTCCGCCTCCACCGCCGCCTTGTCCAGCGTCTCGCGGCGCAGCATGCTGGCGAGCAGCCCGAGCAGCCCTGTGATCCCCATGAGCAAGGGCGCGAACACGGGCGGCCCCATGACGATGTTGTATGGGGCAAGATTGCCCGCGCCCAGCTTGAACCCACCCGGCCGCCGCCCAATGCCCCGCAGGTGGAAAACAAAGCCGACGAGCCCGTCGAGCAGGGAGGCGATTGCGCTGACCGGAAGCAGCCGGTGCGCCGCGGTCTCGCTCAGCAGCGCGGCGGCGGCCGACACGACAACCGGGGGCGTCAGCCATACGGGCGTCCACATCAGGGCTCCACCGAGCGGCCCCTGCCGGAATGCGCCGCGCCGGTGCTGAGTGTACGCTTCGAACCCGCTGACGATGGCCGCAAAGGTGGTGATAATCGCCATGCTTCGCTGGAAGCGGCCCTCGCGGATCTCGCTGCGCGCGAGGGCCAATTCGTCGGTGACGTGCTCAGGCCTGTTCATGCTCCGATGCCACCGCAAAGGTCACGCCAAGGGCATGAAGACATAATGTGCACCGTAAACCCCGTGCACGGGGCATCCGCCCGTTCTTTGTGCCTTTGTGTTGCCGTCATCGCGCTGCCACCGTCGAAATGTGCTGATGCCTCTCCGCCCCGATGGCCCCTCGGGCAGGGCTGTTCTTCCCTCCGCGCAACCTTCGTTGCGCCTCCGAGGCCGTGCGTCCACCCATCAGGATCACCATCCCGATGGCGATGACGATGCCCAGCAGCAACATCCCGGACTCCAACCAAGATTCCTGGCTCTTCACAGGCCTACCCTCCACGCTTCCGCGTCCTGTCGCTTTATTTCGATGCCCAGCCCCGGGCGCGAACGGTCTGGGTGGAGGCTTCCCTCGATGGGCGTGAGAGCGCCGTCGAACAGCATCTGCTCGATGCGCGCATGGTCGTAGAAATACTCAACATGGCACGCGGGGTGCAGTGCGCAGCAGGGGTGCGCGTGCAGTGTCGGCGCGCGAGTGCGCCGAGAGCGGCAGCAGGTGAGCCTGGCACAGCGCGGCAACCTTGAGGAAGCCTGTGATCCCCGCGCAGCGCGTCGCGTCGGCTTGCAGCACGTCGACCGCCCCGGCATCGAGCATCTGTCGGAAGTAGGGCACGGTGTACCCGTACTCGCCGGCCGCGATGTCCATCCCCGCCGGCGCCCGGTCGCGCAGCAGACGCAGCCCGTCCAGATCATCTGACGGCACCGGCTCCTCGAACCACGTGACGCCAAGGCCGGCGAACTGCTCCGCGAACGCCAGCGCCTGCTTGCGCGTGTACGCACCGTTCGCATCCACGAACAGCTCGACGTGATTTTCCACCGCGCTCCTTGCCGCCCGCACGCGCTCCAGGTCTTGCTCGGGATGCGTGCCGATTTTCATCTTCATGCGGGTGATGCCCCGCGTGGCCCAGCCGCGGAACTGGTCCTGCAGACGCTGGTCGCTGTAGGTGGTGAAGCCGCCGCTGCCATACACCGGCACCGCGTCCCGCACCGCGCCGAGCAGATCGACGACCGCCACGCCGAGCAGCTTCCCCTTGAGGTCCCACAGCGCGTTGTCGACCGCCGAAATCGCCATGGCCGCGACTCCCGGCTGCCCCACGTTGCGCACCTTCCCCTGCATATCCCACCACATGCCTTCGATTGCGAGCGCGTCGCACCCCTCGATGGTGGGCGCAAGAAACTCGCGAATCAGGCGGCCGGTCGCCGGGTCCGCGTAGCTATAGCCAACCCCGGTCTCGCCGCCCGCGCGCACCTCGACGACGACGATCGTCGTCTCATGCCACGCGTACGTGCCGTCCGCCTCCGGGCCATCCGTAGGGATGGTGTAAGCGGACACGTCGAGGCCTTCTACATGCGCCTTGCTTCCTAATCGGTACATCCTGGTTAACCCCGGACCTGGCAGGTGCTCAAAAACCTGTCAGGTCTCGCTCCCTAGATCAATTCCCGCACCTTGTCCGACAGCGCGGTCAGCGCGATCTTGCCTCGGTTCGGCTCACCCTTCATCAGTGACTCCGCGAAATGGAGCGCCTGCTCCCGCGTCACCTTGGGCGGCATGGGCGGCTCGAACGGGTCTACCACGGCCTCGACCACGACTGGCCCGGGGGTGTTCAGGGACTCGGCCATCTGGTCGCCGCACTTCGCCGGATCCTCAATGGTGAACCCGGTCCCGCCGCACGCCCGCGCAAACGCCGCAAAATCGATCGGTGTGAGCGAGACGCCGTACTCCGGGTTGCCCAGGAAGACCATCTGCTCCCACTTAATCTGTCCGAGTGTGTTGTTCTTGATGATTACGATCTTGACCGGCAGGTTGTACTTCACAGCGGTGGCGAAGTCGGCCATGAGCATCGAGAAGCCGCCGTCGCCTACCAGGGCAACCACCTGCCGGTTCGGGTAGGCGACCTGCGCGCCGATCGCGTAGGGCAGGCCGTTCGCCATCGTCGCCAGGTTGCCCGAGAGGGAGAACATCTGCCCGCGGCGCATGTCGATGTAGCGGGCGGCCCAGGTCGCAATGGTGCCGCTGTCCGCGAAGACAATCGCATCGTCGCGCAGCCGCACGCCCAATTCGTGCGCCACGACCTGCGGCTTCATCGGCATGTCCTGCCGCGTTGCGCTGCGCCATCATCGTCTGCCGCCAGTCCTGCATGCCGGCCTGCGCCTTTTCGAGGAACTTGCGCTCCTCGTGCCGGGTCAGCATGGGCAGCAGTGCGTCGAGCGTGCACGCCGTGTCGCCCACCAGCCCGACTTCGATGGGGTAGCGCAGGCCGATGCGCGCCGGGTCCACGTCGATCTGGACCGCCCGGGCCGCGCCGGGTTTCGGATAGAACTCGATGTAGGGGAAAGATGTGCCCGCGATCAGGAGCGTGTCGCACCCTTCCAGCGCGTCCTGCGACGGCTCGGTGCCGAGCAGGCCAATCCCCCCGGTGGTGTATGGGCTGTCGTCGGGTACGCACGCCTTGCCCAGCAGCGGCTTGATGATCGGCGCGCCCAGCAGTTCCGCGGCCTTCTCAAGCTGGTCGCCGGCGCCCAGCGCGCCCCGCCCGGCCAGGATCGCGACTTTCTTGCCCCCGTTCAGAATTTCTGCTGCCTTGCGCAAGTCGTCCTCGCGCGGCAGCGCGGCGCTCACCGCCCACACGTCAGACGCATGGCCCGGGACGTTGCGCGGGGTGTGCTCGCCGATCTCTTCGTCCTGCGTGTCCGACGGGATCGTGATATGGCTCACCCCCCGGTGCTTCAACGCCAGGCGGATCGCCAGGTCGGTGCTCGGCTGCACGTGGCCCGGGCTCATGATGCGCTGGCTGTACACCGCCACGTCCATGAACACCTTGTCGAGCTCGACGTCTTGCTGCTGCCGCGTATTGATCAGGTCGTGGTACGCCAGCCCGGTGATGGCGAGCACGGGCTGCCCGTCCAGCTTCGCGTCGTACAGCCCGTTCAGCAAGTGGATGCCGCCCGGTCCGGAGGTGGCGAGGCACACGCCCAGCTTGCCGGTCACCTTGGCATAGGCACAGGCCATGAACGCGGCGGCTTCCTCGTGGCGGACGTGGACGAACCGCACGTCGTCCTGGCGCTTGCGCAAGGCCTCCATGATGCCGTTGATCCCGTCGCCCGGCAGCCCAAACACCACGTCCACGCCCCAGTCTTGTAGCGTGTCGATCAAAGCATCTGCTGCAGTCTTTGTCATCGTCCGCTCCTTCAAGACACTTTGCGCATTTTCGAAGCGCGTTCTTGATCTTGTGTCGATCATAGTCCCGCGCGACGTCGATCTTCCGGAGCATGGCTTCCCAAGGCAGCCGGAGCTGCATTAATACTCGATTAGAAGTTGTGATAAGACAGCTTGCGTTGCGCGGACGTGGCCGGCCGGCAGCGTCGCCGGCGATAGGAGAGAGTGTGAAGCATGTGGACGATCACTCGCACACAGAGCCGCCGCGCTTCTAGCAATACCCGTACTGGTCTTTGACGCGAAGCACCAGGGGCGCGTGAGGCTGTAGTGGTACGGGTTCCTGTGTGCCGAGGCGCTTCTGGGCAGTTGCCGTGTTTGCATCGGCGCCCCTGGCTCAGCTTGTGACACGATCGGGGGACAATGCGTCTCTTCCGGGCTCCTGCTCCTTTGCCGGCAACGTCCGCACGCGCCGAGCGGGAGCCTCTCTAAAGGGGCTCCCGCTCGCCTCCATGCTTCCCTCGGGCTTCGGTGCAGCGCCCTGTCAGGCTACCCGTTGCCGCGGCCGTTACCGTTGCCATTGCCGCGGCCGTTGCCGTTGCCGCGACCGTTCCCATTTCCGTTATCGTTACCGTTGCCGCGACCGTTCCCATTTCCGTTATCGTTACCGTTGCCGCGACCCTTGCCATTTCCGTTATTCTTGTCCTGGGCATTGCCGTTGCCCGCGCCGTCATTCTGCCCGATGCGCAGGCCGGGGAGGCAGCGATTGTTGCCCGCCGGCCTGACCCAGATCTGCTCGGCGTTCATGGAGCCGTCAGCCAGGAGGGCGCCGCGCACGAAGACGAACCGGCCGAGATCGAAGTTATTCTCCTCGGCCCGTACGAGCGTCCTGTCGCCCACGCGCACGATGCGATTGCTCACCCGCCAGTCACCAACGATGCCCTGCTGCGGCAGCTGGTCGAGCAGCCCGCAGTAGACGTACCGGCCGGGCGTCCCGCTGCCGGAGGCGGTGTTTGCGCCTGGCGCCTGCGCGGTCGCCGCGGTCGTGCTGGTTACGGCCGGGGTTCCGGCATCTGCTGCCACCGGCTGGTCGACGAGGACCTGGCTCGCGCCTGAGCCGGCATCGTCCACCCGCACCCAGGCGGCGTCGATCCCACCGTCACTCCGCGCCGCTCCGCCGACCGTAACGTGCGTTCCCAGGGCAGGGCGGGCGACGGCATCATTGACGGTGGTAGCGGAAGTGACATGAACCGCTCGATCCCCCACTTGCCAGACGCTTTCGCCGCCGTTGGTGACCATCTGCGTGATCTGCCCCCCGAACAATGGGGGCGCAGCAACGTCGCCGCCGGACGCGTTCCCGCTAGAGCCGCTTGCAAGGGCGAGCGGGGCCGCGGGCGTGATCTGCCCGGCGAGCACGAGACCTTGGGCATCTGTCACGCTGCCTGCCTGGCCGGTCCCGGCACAGGCCGCAAGCAGCAGCGCGGCGCCCAACGCGACCAGCAACAAGAGTCTCGGGATAAGGCGCCGGCGTGCGGCGCCCGTAGTATCTGGATATCCTTGCATCACAAGCCACCTCACAAACTGGTTTCTTTGAATAACGTTGCGGCGGCACCTTTAGCTCCCGAGCTGCTCCGCGTCACGCATCGCGCCGGCTTGTGATCGCCCTGTGACCGAATCCGGCGAAGTCTTCGCCGCCGGGCCATGGAATCTTGCCATGGAGGCGGAGACGTAGCCTTGCACGGACTTGCCGGCGTAGAGTACGGTTGTACGGCCGGCTACTGGTATCCACGGCCCCGGGCAGGGTGCGGACGCCTACCCCATCTCGCCGCCGACACGGCCCGGACGCGTGCCCGCCACTCCGTGCATGAAGCCCACAAACACCAACTCCTGGTCCAGCGCGCGCACCGTGTGACACTCGCCCACGTCGAAGACCAGGAGTGCCCCCGGACCGACTTCCTTCTCGATGCCATCGGCGCCGGCGAACGCACCGCGTCCCTGGAGCACCACCGCATAGAACGGTGAATGCTCTGCCTCGTGTTCGCGGATCTGTTGCCCCGGCTTCAACGCGAAGCGCAAGACCCGCCCGTGCTCGTCCACGAAGAGTGGCTGCGCATAGGCGCTGGCCTCGTGGAATTGAAGACCCTCCAGCAAGTTTGTCGTTCTCATTGTTCCCTCCCAATGTCGGCTTTCCCGGAAAGGTCATCATACGTCTGCGCGCAGCCGTTGTCATCGTACAAATGCCGTCTCTTGTGCATAAAAAATAGCAGACACGCGAGTGGTATCCACTTCCATTGTCGTCGCCATGGAGTACTGGTAAGACAGAATGGAGATGGACCTATCGAGACATGAAGTGTGCCTTAAGTCGCCCATAACGCTTGCCATAACGGTCGAATAACGGCCGGTATGATAGAGTCCGCTCCGAAAACATGTATCGAGCCAGCAGATCCAGGGAGGTTGAGATGTCAGTCCAGGAACCTAGAGTGGCGCCTATCAGCGCCCAGTCCATCGAGGCGTTCCGAGCACAAATGCGCGGCGCCCTTATCCGGCCGGGCGACGCCGATTATGAACCAGCACGACGGGTTTACAACGGGATGATCGACAAGCGCCCGGCCTTGATCGCCCGCTGCGCAGACGTCGCCGATGTCATCAGCGCCGTCAACTTCGGCCGCGACAATGGCCTCACGATCGCGATCCGCGGCGGCGGCCACAACGGCCCGGGTTTGGGCACCTGCGACGACGGCCTGGTTATCGACCTGTCGCGTATGCGGAGTGTTCACGTCGATCCCGGTACGAGCCGGGTGCAAGTGGAGGGCGGCGCCCTGTGGGGCGACGTGGACCATGCGACGCACCCGTTCGGTCTCGCGGTGCCGTCCGGGTTCCTCTCGACGACGGGCGTGGGGGGCCTGACGCTGGGCGGCGGGATCGGTTACCTGACGCGCAAGTACGGCCTGACCGTCGATAGCCTGCTGGGCGTGGAGATGGTGCTCGCCGACGGCAGCTTCGTTACGGCGAACGAGCGCGAGAATGCCGACCTCTTCTGGGCCGTGCGCGGGGGCGGCGGCAATTTCGGAGTGGTCACCTCGTTCGTGTTCCAGGGTCACCCCGTGCACACCGTCTACGGCGGCCCCATGATGTGGCCGATGGAAATGGCGGGCGACCTGCTGAAGTTCTGGCAGGATTTGATCCTGAACGCACCCGACGACCTCAACGGCTGGTTCGGGTTCGTCACCGTGCCGCCCGCGCCGCCTTTCCCCGAAGCACACCACATGGAAAAGATGGCGGCGGTCGTCTGGTGCTATACCGGGCCGCACGACAAAGCCGAGGAGGTTTTCCGGCGGATCCGCCAGTTCGGACCGCCCGCCATCGACTTTGCCGGTCCCATCCCGTATCCTGCGCTGCAGAGCATGTTCGACGCGCTGTACCCGCCCGGCCTGCAGTGGTACTGGCGGGCCGACTTCTTCAATGCGGCTGGACGACCGGGCGGTCGACCTCGCGGTCAAGTATGGCTCGCAGCTCCCCACGATGCAGTCGACCATGCATCTTTACCCGATTAACGGCGCGGCGGGTCGCGTCGGCGCGGCGGACACGCCCTGGAGCTATCGCGATGCCAAGTTCTCCGCGGTCATGGCCGGCGTAGACGGGGATCCGAGCAACAACGAGCGCACCGGCGCGTGGGCCAAGGACTTCTGGCTGGCGCTCCACCCACATTCTGCCGGCGGCGCCTACCTCAACATGATCATGGATGAGGGGGAAGACCGGGTCAAGGCCGCCTACCGCGACAACTATGCCCGGTTGGCCCGCATCAAGGCGCGTTACGACCCGGCTAATCTCTTCCACGTCAATCAGAACATCAAGCCGGCCGCATAACTCGCCCGCACCGCACAACAGGTTCGCTGCCCCGGAACGCAGGCCAGCCCCACGGGTTGGCCTGCGTTCCCATTTACGCCAACCGGGGTCGATCTCACACGGCGGCGCCGCTCATCAGGAGTATAATTCACGCTATTAACTTGATAAGATACTGGACAAGGCCTCTCCTGCCGGAGCAGATGGGCAGACGAGACCGTCTCTCTGTCTATCGGCGGCCGAGGAGGTGTTTCGGAATGCCGGCAAGCTTCGAGGTTCAGCTCTTGGGGGGCCTGCGTCTCCTGTACTCAGGCAGTCCGATCACGGGGGTCAATACTCCGCGCCTGCAATCGTTGCTCGCCTTCCTCGTCCTGTCTGCCGGCGTCCCGCAATTGCGCCAGCACGTCGCCTTCAGCCTGTGGCCCGACACCACCGAGCCGAACGCCCGCAACAGCCTACGTCAACTCCTGCACCAGCTTCGGCAAGCGCTGCCCGAAGCGGACCGTTTCCTGAAAGGCGACGGCAGCACCGTATACTGGGAGAGAGATGAGTCGCAATCGGTCGACGTGTGGCTCTTCGAGCGCAACCTGGCACTGGCAGACGAAGCCGAGCGACGTGGCGATGCCGCTGGCCTGCGGGACGCGCTGGAAAAGGCGGCCGGGCAATATCACGGCGACCTCCTGCCCGCCTGCTACGACGAGTGGATCGGGACGGCTCGGGATGACCTGCAGAATCGTTACCGGCGCGCGTGCGGCCGGCTGGTGCGTCTCCTGGAAGACGCGGGCGACTATCGGGCGGCAGTTGGCGTCGCGGAGAACATGCTGCGCTGCGATCCCCTCGAGGAGGAGGGCCACGCGCTGTTGATGCGCCTGCACGCCCTCAACGGCGACATCGCCGGGATAACGGGAACTTACAGCGCCGCGATCGATACGTACCGGCGCGAACTGGGGAGCGAGCCCGACGCCTCGCTTCAGGCGTTGTACGAGCGGCTGCTAACCGCAACCACGCGGTCTTCCGGGGGAGAGGCATCGGGCAGCGCGCGAGCAGCGACCGCGGAAGCGCCGTCGCTTGCGTTGGTCGGCCGGCGAGCTGAGTGGCAGCGCCTGCTGGCGGCCTGGACCGCGGCCGCGGCCGGTGAAGCGCACCTCGTTCTGATCGGCGGAGAGGCGGGGATCGGTAAGTCGCGCCTGGCCGAGGAGCTCTTCACGTGGGTGAAGCGGCACGGGCTGGTGGCTGCGCATGCCCGCTCGTACGGCGCCGAAGGCCGCCTGTCGCTCTCGCCGGTCAGCGAGTGGCTGCGCAACCCCGCGCTGCGGGCCTACTGGAGCGGGCTGGACCAGGTGTGGCTGACCGAAGTGGCCCGGCTGCTGCCCGAACTGCTGGAAGACGACAGGCGCGTGCCCCAGCCTCAACCGATTGCGGAAGCAGGCGGCCGGCAGCGTTTCTTCGAAGCGTTGGCCCGTGCCGTCCTCGCAGCGCCCCGGCCCCTCCTCCTGTCGATTGACGACCTGCACTGGTGCGATCTCGAAACCCTCGAATGGCTTCACTTTCTGCTGCGCTTTGCCCGTGAGGGCGGCCTTCTCGTCCTGGGCACGGCGCGGATCGAGGAATCCCCTGCCGACCACCCGCTGAGCGGACTTGCCCGGAAATTGTTGAGCGAAGGAAGGATCACGCGGATCGACCTGTCTCCGCTCGACGCAGCAGAAACGGCGAAGCTGGCCGCACAGGTGGTCGGCAGTGAGCTCGATGATATTGGCGCGATGCGGCTGTACCATGAAACGGAAGGCAACCCGCTCTTCATCGTCGAGACCGCACGTTCCGGTGCGATCGGCGTCCAGCGTAAAGCAGGCCATGCTGCGTTAGCGGCCGGCGACGGCCATACCCTCCCGCCCCGGGTGCACGCTGTCATTGCCGAGCGGCTGGCTCAGCTGTCACCCTTCGCGCGCAGCATTGCCGAAATCGGGTCAGCGGTGGGGCAGGCCTTCACCCTCAAACTGCTGCTGGCAGCGGCGATGAGCGACGAGGAAGCGGCCGTGAAAGCGCTGGACGAGCTCTGGCAGCGACGTGTCATCAGGGAGCTGAATCCGGGCGAGTTTGATTTCACGCATGACAAGCTGCGCGAGGTGGCGCTGTCCGAAATCAGCCCTCCGCAGCGCCGCTTGTATCACCGCAGGCTTGCGCACGCGTTGGAAGCGCTGAACGCGCAGGACCTTGACTCGGTCGCGGCGCAAATCGCGGCCCAGTATGAACAGGCCGGGATGATCGAGCAGGCCATCCCGTATTATCAGCGCGCGGCCTCGGTCGCGGCGAGGCTCTACGCCAACCATGATGCGATCGCCATCCTGACACACGCCTTGGCGCTGCTCGCACAGTTGCCGCCCGGCACGCGGCGCGATGCACAGGACCTGACGCTGCAACTGGCGCTGGCGCCGCCTTACCGCATCACAAAAGGCTGGACGTCGCGGGAAGTGGACGCCGCGCTGAACCGTGCTTTGCTCCTGAGCGATCGGGTCGGCGACATGGGGCAGCGCGCACAGACCTTGTATGGGCTGCAGTCGGTGCATGTCGTCGCCGGACGGCTGGAGAAGGTGGAACATACCTACGCCGAGATGTGCGAGTTGTTCGAGAGGGCGCAGGGTGCGCCGCCACCGCCCTTCGCCGATTCGATGTATATCGGCGCGCAGCTTCACATGGGCCGTGTGGCAGAAGCATCCGAAGGCTTCGAGCGCATCGTCGCCGTGCATGATCCCAAGCATATCAACGACTTGCAGGACTCGCAGGGCGTCAACTACCTGGTCCTCAGCCATGCCTGGAACGCGCACGCGTTGTGGTGTCTCGGTCAACCCGATCGGGCACTCGAAAGCGCACTGGCAGGAGTGTCCTTCGCGCACGAGTACGGGCAGCCTTTCAACGAGGCGCTTGCAGTAACCTACCTGGCCATGCTGCAGGAGATGCGAGCCGGCACCGAGACCTTTCTCGCCCATGCTGAGGAGGCGCAGGTGCTGGCAGCGCGAGTACCAGGCGCCGTACTACCATACGTGGGCGAGTATCCTCGTCGATTTTGCCCGTGGCTGGCTGGACCCAGAGGCGGGCGCCGCGCAGCGCCTGGTCGATGCGATCGAGGCCTTCCGTGCGAGCGGCGCGCGGCTGCGCCTGCCCTACTACCTCTCGCTGCTGGCCCGCCTGTACGGCAGGATCAATGAGCCCGAGCAAGGCCTGGCCGTGATCGAGCAGGCGTCGACCGAATCGTTCGAAAACCACGAGCGTTGGTGGGATGCTGAGCTGCACCGCGTGCGCGGGGAGCTGATGCTCGCCCAAGGCGCGGATGCGGCCGACGTGGAGGCCGCCTTTCGACGGGCGATCGAGATTGCGCGGGGCCAGGGTGCCCGGTCGTTGGAACTGCGCGCGGCCATCAGCCTCGCGCGTCTGCGCAGGGAGGGTCCGGGGGAGGGAGCAGCCATGCGAACGCTTGCTTCGGTATACGGCTGGTTCACCGAGGGATTCGGGACGCCCGATCTGCAGGAGGCCGAGGGTCTTCTCAAAGGCCAGTCGGCCGGTCAGGCACGGACGTAGCAAGGGCCCGCTGCGTGGCGAGATAACGGATGCCTTGGCTCGATTTGCAGCCCGGTTTAGTGCCAGCAAACCGCCCGGTTTGAACCCGGACGCTGTTTGAGTTTTGAGGGGCGTGCTTTATGATTGACCCATGTCCCCGCCCATTCTGGCTACCAAGCTGTACGTTCCCCAGCCCCGCCCGGGCGCCGTCCCGCGCAATCGGTTGCTCGGATGGCTGAACGCGGGGCTGCGCCAAAACGGGGGATTTGCGCGCAAGCTGACCCTTATCTCCGCATCCGCCGGCTTCGGCAAAACCGCGCTCCTTGCCGAATGGGCCGCCGGTTTCCCCAGCTTCGACCCGAGGCTCCGCGTTGCGTGGCTGTCCCTTGACGAGCGGGACGGCGACCCCGCGCAGTTCCTCGCCTACCTCGCTGCGGCCCTGCTGACGGTCGCCCCGGACCTTGATGTGGGGGGCCTCCCCTCGCTGCACACGCCTCAGCCGCCTCAGCTCGAGCCGATCCTGACCGCGCTGCTGAACGAGATCGCCGCGCTCCCGTCCCTCATCGTCCTGATCCTCGACGACTACCACTTGCTCGACTCGCAGCCGGTAGACGCGGCCCTCGCCTTCCTGGTCGAGCACCTCCCTCCCCAGCTGCACCTCGCCATCGCCACGCGCGAAGATCCCGCGTTGCCGTTGGCCCGCCTGCGCGGCCGGGGCCAGCTGGCCGAGCTGCGCGCGGCCGACCTCCGCTTCACCGCGGCCGAGGCAGCCGAGTTCCTCAATCGGGCGATGGGCCTGGATCTTCCGGCCGAGGACGTCGCCGCACTGGAGGAGCGCACCGAAGGCTGGATCGCGGGCCTGCAACTGGCCGCGCTCGCCCTGCAAGGGACGCCGCCCCCATCAACCGGCGCGACGTCGGTCGACAGGACCCGCTTTATCGCCTCGTTCACGGGCGGCCATCGCTTTGTGCTCGACTACCTGCTCCAGGAGGTGCTCGAAGGGCGGCCCGCGGACACACAGACCTTCTTGCTGCGGACCTCCATCCTCGACCGCATGTGCGGCCCCCTGTGTGATGCCGTTCTCGGTTCTCCTTCTGGGCGAGGCCAGGAAACCCTGGCCTATCTCGAACACGCCAACCTGTTCGTCGTCCCGCTGGATAACGAGCGCCGCTGGTATCGTTACCACCATCTCTTTGCCGAATTGCTGCGGCAGCGGCTGGAGCAGAGCCTCGCGAGTGCGGGAGGAGATGAAGGGCCGACCGGAGCGGAA
The DNA here is from genome assembly GCA_963810095.1 of uncultured Chloroflexia bacterium. Classification (GTDB taxonomy): domain Bacteria; phylum Chloroflexota; class Anaerolineae; order CG2-30-64-16; family CG2-30-64-16; genus JALOOB01. The sequence continues at coordinate 89,471 of CAWEMM010000009.1, forward strand.
CTGCACTGCCGTGCCAGCCAGTGGTACGAAGACCGCGGCTTGCAGGTCGAAGCCTTCCGCCACGCAGCAGCAGCCCATGACATCGAACGCGCCGAGCGACTGATTAAGGGAGGCGAGATACCCCTGCACTCACTCGCCGCGGTAGCCGCCATCATCAACTGGCTGGATTCGTTGGCGAAGACCGCGCTGGACGCGCGGCCCTGGTTGTGGGTCAGGTCTGCCACGTCGCTGCTGATGGCCGGACAGATAACTGGTGTCGAAGAGAAACTGCAGGCGGCTGAGGCTGCTCTAGCCGGCGCTCCGCAAAATGCCGGTGGAGAGGACGCGGCCCGCGACCTGGTGGGACAGATTGCCAGCGTCAGAGCCACGTTGGCGATCCTCCGGTACGAGGCGGACGCCGCGATCCTCCAATCGCGCCGCGCGCTCGAGTACCTGCACCCCGATAACCTGCCATCGCGCGGTCGAGCGACCTGGACCCTGGGGTATGGTTACCAGCTCCAGGGGGACCGAGCCGCGGCCCGCCGGATTTACGGCGAAGCCATGTCGATCCGGCAGGCGTCCGGGAATGTTTTCTTTACTATTTTGGCCACAACCAACTTGGCCCAAGTACAGGAATCTGACAACCAGCTCCATGAGGCGGCTGAAAGCTACCGGCGCTCGCTGCAACTGTTTGGCGATCGCGAACCTCCGAACGCCAGCGAAGAGTTTATCGGCCTGGCCCGGATCTACTATGAGTGGAACGACGTGGAGGCCGCCGAGCAGTATGCGCGGCAGAGCGTGGAACTGGCACGGCAATACGATCCCGCCATTGACCGGGTCATCATCAGCCAGGTGTTCCTGGCCCGCGTGAGACTAACTCTGGGCGATGCGGCAGGTGCAGCGGCCCTGCTGGCAGCGGCGCAACAATCTGCGGCTCAGTCGAACTTCGCCGCGCGTCTGCCCGAAATTGCCGCGGCCCAGGTGCTTCTCCACCTTTCCCAGGGCCAGCTAGGGGCAGCCGCCCAACTGGCGCGGCAATACGATCTCCCGCTCAGCCGGGCACGCGTGCTCCTGGCGCAAGGGGACGCGTCCGCCGCCCTGGCAGTTCTGACCGCGTATCGGGAGCGGGTCGAAGCCAAGGCTTGGCCGGATGAGAGGCTGAAGGCGATGGTGCTGCAGGTCCTCGCGCTGGAAGCGCTCACGCGCGGTGCCCACTGCGAGCAGGACGCGGCCCTGCAACTGCTCGGCGACGCGCTCGCGCTGGCCGAGCCGGGCGGCTTCATCCGCCTCTTCGTGGATGAAGGCGAGCCCATGCGCCGGGCGCTCTGCGCTTATCAGCCTCGCGACGGCGAGAAGCCGTCACGCCCTTATCTCGAAAAACTCCTGGCCGCCTTCCCCCGACCCGACGCTGCCCCGCGATCGCAAACCCTCGCCGCCGGAGGCGGTGGGCAAGCTGAAGCCGTCGAGCCGCTTACCCAACGCGAGCTCGACATCCTGCGACTGATGGCCCAGGGACTCTCGAACCAGGAGATCGGCGCGCGGCTCTTCCTGGCCGTAAACACGATCAAAGGGCACAACCGGGTGCTCTTCGACAAGCTGCAGGTCGAGCGGCGAACCGAGGCCATCGCACGGGCGCGCGAACTTGGCGTGATCTGACACCAGCCCCCGAACCCTCCACAACAGTACCTCCATTAATACTTTGGTGTCTTCCCGCGCATACCTTTCCGGCGCTACCCTGAGGGCGTATTTCGCTGCAGTGGTATTTCATCGCAGTGAAAGATTGCCGCAGTGAATGATCACTGCCGTCGCCGGAAGGAGTCAACAAGGTGAACCTGAGAAAACTCGGTGGGCTTTCAGCCCTGGTCCTCGCCGCCGCGTACCTGCTGGGGATGGCGCTGAACTTCACGCTGCTGGACACCTCCAGCATCCTCGATCCCGTCGCGAAAGTGGCGTTCCTCGCGGGCAAGCAAACCCTTTTCCAAGCCTATATCTTCTTCATCTACGTCGTGTTCGGCGTCTGCCTCGTGTTCCTGGCCGAGGCGCTCCTCGAACAGTTGAACCCCGGCGCGCCCGCGCTGGCGCGCACCGCCACCGCCTTCGCGCTGATCTGGGCCGGCCTCCTGATCGCAGCCGGGAATGTCTTCATTGCCGGCCTGCACACCGTCTCGGCCGCCTTCGCTCAGAACCCGGCGCAGGCGGCAACTGCCTGGCTCGCCATCGATTCGGTCCACCTCGGGCTCTCCGGCACGGCCGAGATACCGGGCGGCTTGTGGACCTTGCTCATCAGCCTGGCCATGCTGCAGGCCGCCAGGTTCCCCCGGCCACTGAGTTACCTGGGCATTGCGACCGGCGCCCTGGGCCTGGTCACGGTGATTCCCGCCGTGTTCATGCCGGCAGTCGCGGCGTATACGCTCGGTCACTGCGCCTGGTGGATCTGGCTCGGGGTGCTCTTGTTGCGCAGGGGTGCCTTGAGCGCGGTGCAAGCGCGGCAGGAGTTGACGCCGGGCCTCAGCCCGCAGTGAGTTCGCCCACCGAGGCGCGCCCAGCGAGGGCGCGCCCTCAGCTAGAACGCGCTCTCGCCGAGAGCGATCAGAAAAAGGAGTAGCAGATGAAACTCAACAGTCCAACATCAGGCTTCGAGCGGCGGAGGGTCGTGCTCTCAACGCTCTGGATCTTCGCCGTCCTCAACTACATCTACGCCGACGTGTACACCTTGTTCTTCAACCCGGTGCTCAAGCCGGAGGCGTGGCAGAAATTCCTGGCGGGCGACGCCGGCGGCGTTCAAATCACCCCCGGCTTCGTGCTGGTGACGGCGATCCTCATGGAGACCGCCATCGCCATGGTCCTGCTGTCCCGGGTGTTGCCCTATCGTGCCAACCGGTGGGCGAACATCCTGTCGGGCGCGCTCCATACCCTCTTCGTCGGCTGGTCGCTGATCGGCGACGCGCCGACCGGCTTCTACCTGATGTTCGCGGTGATCGAGGTCGTCACGACCCTGTTCATCGCCGGGTATGCCTGGAAGTGGCCCGGTCCTGACAAGCAGGAAGAGCGGTCGCCCGCCCTCGCCGTGGGGTGAGACCGTGATCTATCAGATCCGGGTCCAGGGCCATCTGGGGCCCGAATGGACCGGCTGGTTCGAGGGCCTCGCCATCACGCTGGTGGAGGACGGCGACACGCTGTTGACCGGCCCCGTCGTCGACCAGGCTGCGTTGCATGGCCTGCTGAAGAAAGTAAGGGATTTGGGCGTACCGCTGGTCTCGGTCAATCGGGTTCAAGCGGGACCGGCAGGTACATCAGGAGGCAAGGAGTGAACAACTATCGAAGGAATGCCGTCGTTGCGGGCGTGCTCTACATCGTCGGGACCGTTTCCGGCGTGCTGAGTTTCGTCTTCACCCCGCCGGTCCTTGGCGGCCCCGGCTACCTGGCCAGGGTTGCGGCCAATCCCGCGGCGCTTATCCTGGGGGCGTTTTGTGTGCTGGCCATGGGCCTGGCGCTCGCCATGGTTCCGGTGGTCCTGTACCCGGTCCTCAAGCGACATAACCTGCCCCTGGCCGTTGGCTACGTCGTGTTTAGAGGTGCGCTGGAGACAGTGACCTACCTTGGGGTCGTGGCGGCCTGGCTTTTGCTTGTCACGCTCGGGCAGGAATACGCAGCCGCCGGCGCCCTGGCGAGATCTGACTTTCAAGTCCTGGGCTCCCTGATCAGCAAGGCGGCCGAGATCAGCGCGAATCTCACCGCGGTCGTCTTTCCCATCGGAGCCATGATGCTCTACGCGGTGCTGTACCAGGCGAAGCTGATCCCGCGCTGGCTGTCGGTCTGGGGGATGATCGCCGTCGGGCTGACACTGGTGTCGAGCGGCGTGCCCGGTCTAGCCAACCGGCCCGACGCCATGCCGGCCGTCCAAACGGCGGCCAACGCGTTGACCCTCGTGCAGGAGATGGTGATGGCGGTGTGGCTCATCGCCAAGGGGTTCAACCTGTCGGCCAGGGCTGCGCGGCCTGCCCGGACGGAAGCGAACGAGTTGCTGAGCGCAGTATAGAAGGGCAGGGTGGGGGATAGGGAGGGCCGGCCGCCCTCCCTAATCGGAGAGAGCGAAATGGTCAGTCCAAGCAAGCGACGGACGTCGCACCCGTTCTACCTTAAGGCGTTCGTGCTGGCGATTGGGGGCGGCGTCGCCTTCTGGGTCACCACGGTCGCAACGTCCCTGCTACCCATCGCAGCGGACTACCGGGCCGCGCAGGACTGATTTGCCCGCTGCAACTCTTCAAACCGTCCCATTCAATACGACTCCCTTACGTCGGCTGGCGGCGTCATGTTAATGTGTGTATCAGGTCCAACGACACAACACGTTCACATCTTGTGGCAAACTAATGTCGCATGGCTGATCCAAGCTACCCACAAGCAGCGTATCTTCAGTTCAGAAAGCCGGTTGCAGCAAAAGGCAAGCTCACACGAAAAGGAGTAGCGTAACATGAAGATCATCCGACTGACCTTGCTGGTGGGGGTTGTCGCCGCGGTATTGGCGCTCGGGTTTGGGTCCGGGTTCGCGCGCGAGCCAAAGATCCTGGAGTTTGACAGCATGGTGGGGGTGCCGTCCACGCTGACAGGGGCTCAGAATCCGATTCGCGGCATCAACGGCGGTGGGCTGGCCTGGACACTCACCTCGGCCACCGGCGAACTGAAGCAGTCCGGTAAGCTGGAGATGGACGTGACGGGCCTCGTTTTCGCAGCAGGCCCCAACGTCGGCAAGAACACGGTGACCAGTTTCAGGGCCATCGTGAGCTGCCTGGACGGCAGCGGTAACCCTGTCAACCGCATGACGAACGCGTTCCCCGCGACAACCGGCGCGGCGTCTGACGGGGGCGGGAATGCCAAGATTGAGGCCACGCTCGACCTGCCCACGCCGTGCATTGCGCCCATCATCTTCGTCACGAGCCCCGGCGGCGCCTGGTTCGCCGTAACCGGCCGGTAAACACGCGAGGGAGCGGCGAGGGTCTCATCGACGCCTCGCCGCTCCTTCTCATGGATCGACAGGCAAAGGACCGGCTAATTGCCGTAGGCGCCAAATTCGCGCACGGCCTCCCACATTGCGACCAGGTTCTCAGCCGGGACGTTGCCCTGAATGTTGTGGACCGTGTTGAATACGAAGCCGCCACCCGGCTTGAAATCCTCCACCCGACGCTTCACCTCAACCCGGACTTCGTCGGGCGTGCCCGTGCCCAGCACGCGCTGCGTGTCGACGCCGCCGCCCCAGAATACGATGTCCTTGCCAAACTCGCGCTTCAACTCTGCCGAATCCATCCCTGCCGCGCTGACCTGGACGGGATTGATGATGTCCACGCCCACCTCGATCAGGTCCGGGATCAATTGGCGGATCGCGCCGCAGGAATGCATGAACACCTTGGCGTTCGAGTGGCTATGGATGAAGTCGCAGAGTTGCTTATGGATCGGCTTCAGCAGGCGCCGGTAACTGCGCGGGGAGATGAGCAAGCCCTTTTGCCCCGCAATGTCGTCGGCAATCTGGGCCACGTCGATCACGTCGCCGACTTCGCCGAGCCCCTTCTCGAGATACTGTAACTGCATTTCCAGGACTCGATCCATCAGCTTGACGGCGAGCGGCGAGCTTGTACCCCAGTCGGCATAGGCGTCCTCGTACCCGCGCAGCCAGGTCAACAGCTCAAATACGCCTGCCGACATGTTGCCGAAGACGACCGCCCGCTGCTCCACGTCTCGGATGTGGAGCGCCAGGTCGCGCAGGCCGGCGAACCGTGACGGATCGAGCGGATCGGGCAGGGCGTAGCCGGCGAGCCGCTCCTCATCGATAGCCCCCTTGAGCGGGTGGTCGAACATGTCATAGTACCACCCACCGTCTTTTGGCGAGCGCCACCCGATGTTGAACTCGTCATAGAACGCGGTGTACTCGCCCAGGTCCCGCACCTCGATCTTGAACGCGGCCGACGACCGTGGCGAGATGTTCTTGACGTCGACGCCCAGGCAGTCCATGACGTCGTCTTCGACGAGCGCCAGTTGCTGGATCATGTCGATGATCTTCGGTTCACGGGCGGGGAGGCCCAGCGCAGCCCGCAAGTTAGCGTACGCCTTGTAGTGAATGCCGGTGACCACCGTCCCGCCCATGTCGAACGGCACCCGATCCCCTTCCCGGTGATTGATTGCGGCCAGCACCCGCTCACGTGAATTCATATTCGCCTCGACTAGAAGGAATCCCCTCATCACCCACCCTCGCACAGACGACGGGGATGGGTGATGAGGGGATGAAACCGAGCCTTACTTGTGGTAGAAGAACTTCGCGTTGTCCTTGTTGATCACGATCGTGCCCGTGTCAACGGACTCCGGCATCGACGTGAGGCCGGCAGCCTTGTTGTCGGCAACAACCGGCACAGGTGCATGGTTCAGGTAGTACATGAACTTCGTGCCGAGGTAGCTCATCAGCGCGGTCTTCTGCGCCACCGAGCCCTGGATCACGCCGTCCTCGATGAACTTCAGCGTGCCATCGTCGCGGTCCATCGAGATGATCTTCAGCTTGCCGACGAGGTCGAGTTCCTTGGCGGCAGTCGCAGCGCCCACGCCACCCGCAGCTTCCACGCAGCCAACACCGGCGAGGTCAGGCACGCGCTGGAGCACGGCCTTCAGGCCGTCGGCGGCCTTCGTCGAATCGGACTGGTCGTCAATGATCTGCACCAGCTCGATGTCGGGGTAGTTCGCCGCAAATTCGTCCTTGTAGCCCTGGATGCGCTCTTCGAGGTTGCTCTGGCCCACCTTCGTGATCAGTGCAACCTTGCCCTTGCCGCCGATTTGCTCGGCCAGCAGCTTCGCACCCACATGGCCCGCATTCTTGTTGCCCGTGCCCAGGAAGGTCAGGCGGTTGGAGCCGTAAACCTCGGCGTCCAGCGTGACGATCGGAATACCGGCCTCCGCAGCCTTGTCGATCGAAGGCTTAAGGGCCGGGTCGAAACCGACGACCAGGATGCCCGCGGGCTTCTCGGCGATGGTTTGCTCGAGCGTGTTGATCATCGCGGTCATATCGTACTCGGCAGGACCGACGAACTTCGTCTTGACGCCCAGCTCCTTGCCCGCGAACTCCAGGCCCAGGCGATGGTCGATGAAGTACGGCAGGTTGGTCAGCGCGAGGACTTCGACGTAGGTCTCATCCGGCGAGGCCGTCGTCATGGGGACCTGGCTGAAGTCGTACGGGTTCTCGGTGTGATAGAACATCTTGGCGTTGTCTTTGTTGATCACCACAACGCCGGTGTCCACCGCCTCAGGCATCGGCAGCACGTTGGCGGCCTTGTTGTCAGAGACGATCGGGACAGGGTTGTTCTGGAGCCCGTCCATCAGGAGCGTGCCGTAGAAGGTCATCAGCGCGCTCTTCTGCGCGACGGATGCGTCGATGACGCCGTCCTCGATGAACTTCAGCGTGCCGTCGTCGCGGTCCATGGACACGATCTTCAGCTTGCCGTTCAGGCCAAGTTCCTTCGCGGCCGTGGCAGCGCCTACGCCGCCCGCGGCTTCCACGCAGCCCACACCCGCCAGGTCCGGCTCGCGCTGGAGCACGGCCTTCAGGGCATCCGCGGCCTTGGTGGAATCGCTCTGGTCGTCGATGACCTGGACCAGCTCCACGTCCGGGTAATTCTGGGCCAGCTCATCCTTGTAGCCCTGGATGCGCTCTTCGAGGTTGCTCTGCCCCACCTTGGTGATGACCGCAACCTTGCCCTTGCCACCGATCAGGTCGGCTAGCAGCTTGCCGCCCACCCGGCCCGCGTTGTAGTTGCCGGTGCCCAGGAACGTCATGCGCTTGGACCCGTACACCTCCGCATCCAGCGTGACGACCGGGAAGCCGGCGTCGACCAGCTTGTCGATCGAGGGCTTGAGCGCGGGGTCGAAGCCAATGACGTTGATGCCGGCGGGATTTTCGGCCGCGGCCTGCTCCATCGTGTTGATCATGGCCGTCATGTCGTACTCGACGGGGCCGACAAACTTGGTCTTGGCGTTCAGGGTCTTGCCTGCGAACTCCAGGCCGACGCGGTGGTCGATGAAGTACGGCAGGTTGGTGAGGGCCAGCGCCTCGACGTAGGTCTTCTCGCCCGCAGCCGGAGCGGCCTCGGGGGCGGCCGCAGCCGGTTCCTTGGTGGGCTCGGCAGCAGCCGGAACCGCAGTGGCCTCAGCCACCGGCGCCTTGGTCGGCTCAGCAGCCGCTGCGGGCGCCTTGGTAGGTTCGGGGGCCGCCGGGGCGGGGGTGGCCTGTCCGGCGCACCCTACGAGCGTGACCAGGATGGTCACGAGGCACAGAAGTGCCAACAGTCGCCGTTGCATGTGAGACTCCTCCTAGTGTGTGGTTGGTTGGCTGGATAAGGGCGGGCTGCCCCGTCCCTTCAGGAAAAGCGCTACTTGCTGCTGCCGCGGCGCCGGTTCAGGGCGTCGACGGCAACGGTCAGGATCAGGACGCCGCCGGTAACGATCGTCTGCCAGTACGGATTAATGCCCAGCAGGTTCAGACCGTTGAGGATGAGCGCCATCAGGATGACGCCGAGCAGCGAGCCGATGACCGAACCTTCCCCGCCCGACAGGCTGGCGCCGCCGATGACACAGGCGGCAATGACCTGCAATTCGACCGCGTTGCCGGCCGAGACCGACGCGGTGCCCATGCGGGCCGTCAGGAGCAGGCCGGTCAGGGCCGCCAGCAGGCCCATCAGGATGTAGTTGAGGATCTTGACGCGGTCGACGTTGATGCCCGAGAGCCGCGCACTTCGCTCGTTGCCGCCGATGAAGTAACTTTGGCGGAAGAAGCGCCAGCGGCGCAGCAGAATCTCGCCGACGATCACGATCACGATCATGATGTAGATGGGGTACTGCAGCGTGAACAGCTTCCCCTGTGCGATCTTGTTGAACGCGTCCGGCAGGTTCGGGATACCGAGGCCGCCGGTCAGCAGGAAGACGACGCCGCGCGCCACCTGCTGAATGCCGAGCGTCGCGATCAGCGGGTTGACACCCACCTTGGCGATGATCAAGCCATTGACGAGGCCCACGGTCGCGCCCGCCCCCAGCCCGAGGAGGATTGCCATCGGAGGGGACGCGCCCCACTTCATCATCGCCGTGCCTGCGACCGCGCCGGCCAGGGCCAGCGTCGCGCCGATGGACAGGTCGAAGCCACCCGAGATCAGCAGGACAGTCATGCCGACCGCCGCAATCGCGTTGAACGACATGCCCAGGAAGAGGGCGGTCATGTTCGCTTGGTTGAGGAAGTTGGGCGACGCAATCTTCAGGCCTGCCATTACCACCAGCACGACCAGAAAAATGCTCAGCTCACGTTGCTCGAGCAGGCGCCGCCATATGCTGGTCCGAGGCGCGGTCGTCGCGCCTTCCTTCCTTGCTGTCATGCTCATGCTGTCTTCTCCTCCAAGGGCGCGACCGGTTCTGCCTGGTTGACTTGCTTGGGACCGGTGACGCCGGCGGCCAGGGCCATGACCTGTTCTTCTGTCGCACCGGGACCGGGGATAATGCCTACCAGCCTGCCTTCGCGCATCACTGCGATGCGATCGCTCACGCGTAGTGCTTCGGGAAGGTCCGATGAGATCACCATGACGGCCTTGCCCTGTGCAGCCAGCTCGCGCAACAGGCGGTGGATCTCTTGCTTCGTGCCTACGTCGATGCCGCGCGTCGGTTCGTCGACGATCAAAATCCTCGGGTTGCGGGCGAGCCATTCGCCAAGAAATACCTTCTGCTGGTTGCCGCCCGATAGGTTTCGCAGCTTCTGCTTTACACTGGGTGTGCGCACGTCGAGCTGCGCGACATACTGGCTCGTGAGCTTCGTCAGCATCGGCCACCGAAGCCAGCCGCCGGGCGAGACCTGTTCCAGGTTGGGCGCGAGGAAGTTTTCCGTGATGCTCTTGTCGAGGAACAGCCCTTCGTTCTTGCGGTCTTCAGACAGGTATGCCATGCCCGCCTTCATCGCGGCGCTGGGCCGGCGGACGTGCATATCGACCATCTCACCCTTACCGGCCAGCTTGACACTGCCCGTTGCGCCGCTATCCAGGCCGACGAGGGCCCGCGCGACTTCGGTTCGTCCGGCGCCGACCAGGCCAAAGAAGGTCAAGACCTCGCCTTGATGCAGCGTGAAGCTGATATCTTCAAAGGCGCCGGGCCGCGAGAAGTTTTCGACCCGCATCGCCTCGGCCCCCGCTTCGACCACGGCCGCCCGATCCGCGTCCAGGTCCAGCTCGCGCCCCACCATCATGCTCACGATCTGGTGCTCCGTCAGTTTCGCCGTCGGCTGAACGCCGACGAGCTTGCCGTCGCGCAGCACTGCCGTGCGGTCCGATATGGCGAGGACTTCTTCGAGGTGGTGGGAAACATATACGATGGCAAGGCCCTGCTCGCGAAGCTGCTTCAGTCGTTCAAAGAGGCGGGCGGCTTCCTGCAAGGTCAGCGAAGAAGTGGGCTCGTCCAGCACCAGTACCTTTGCGTTGCGGGCCAGCGCCTTCACGATTTCGACCATCTGCTGGTTGCCCATCGAGAGCTTGCCCACCTGCATGTTCGGGCGGAAGTCTACGCCGAACAGATCGAGCAGCTGCTGGGTCTGGGCGTACATTGAGCGTTGGTCGATGAGCCCCAACGGCCCGAGCGGCTGGCTGTTAGCGTATACGTTCTCTGCAACGGTGAGGTTCGGCACAAGGCTGAGTTCCTGGAAGACCACGCTGATGCCGGCTTGCTCGGCTTCCTGCGTGCTGCCGAAACTGACCGGCTGGTCGCCCAAGTAGAGCTGCCCTTCATCCGATTGGTAAGCGCCTGCGAGGATGTGAATGAGTGTGGATTTGCCCGCGCCGTTTTCGCCGACCAGGGCCAGGATCTCGCCGGCCCGGGCATCCAGCGTGACGTTGGACAGCGCCTGGACGCCGGGGAAGGCCTTGGAGATACCTTCGACGCGTAGGAGAGATGAAGTTGATGAATCCATGCCTTCCGCCTTTATAACCGTCATCGGCGCGGAATCGGCCAATCCGGCGTTATTCGCCTGCCGGGTCGAACCCCGCGTCTCTGAGGGCAGCGACAAAGTCGTCGTAGTGCAGATCGGGTTTTTGCAGGTAAGCCGCGCAATCAGGCGCGAGGGCCGCGGCATCCGACCGGGTCAGCCACGAGCATGAGATCACGGGTACGCCCGCCGCGCCGTTCTGCGCCTTGAGCACTTGCGCAGCCTGCCAGCCGCGGTGCTCGCCGGGCAACTCGACGTCCAGGATGATCAGATCGGGATGGCATTCGGCGGCCAGGGCCTCCAGTTCTTCGCCCACCTGTGCCCGCACGGCGGAGAGGCCGCACCCTTCGCAAAACCGCGTGAGGAGCCGGGCCAGAAAGGTGTCAGACTCGCCGATGAGGCAGATGGGCGGCGTGGACGGTGCCATACTCCCATTTCACCACGCCGGTCACCCGCTGTCTCGCACCATTGGAACCGCTCTCTCGGAGAATTGGAACCTGCGCTTCCGGTACTCGCTCGGTGAGAGCCCGGTCTCCTTCTGAAAGACCCGGCCGAAGTAGCTGCTGTCTGAGAAGCCGCAGGCCAGTGCGATTTCGGTCACGCTGAGCTGACCGCGCTCGAGGAGGGCTGCAGCCTGCTGGACGCGGTAGCGGTTGAGGTAGGCGACCGGCGAGAGCCCGGTCTCCTGGCCGAAGCAGCGGGTGAGGTAGCGCTCGCTGACCGCCAGGCGGCCGGCCAGTTCCTCCCGCGAGATCGACTCGGCGTAGTGCTCGTGGATGTAGGCCATGGCCATGCGCGCGATCCGCTGCGCCTCACTGCCCAGGCGCTTGCCCCGCGGCCCAGCGCATCTGCAATCTGGCCGAGCACCTCGTCCTGGGTGAACACGCCCTTGTTGAGCACGGCCGCGACGCCCTTCTGCAGCCTTTCCATCTCCTGCCGGCCGAGCACCTGCGCGGTGAGGACGATGACCGGCACGTCGCGGAGTCCGGGCATGCCCCGCATGGCCTCGAGCACGCCGAATCCGTCGAGTTCGGGCATCATCAGGTCGAGGAGCACGAGGTCGGGCACGGCCTGCTCCATCGCGGCCAGCGCGGCCCGGCCGTCGGCCGCAGTGGTCACGTGCGCAGCCGGCAGCGCGGCCGTGGCCATGCGCGCATGCAGGTGGCGCACAGCCGGATCGTCGTCGACGACGAGGATTTCGTGGCGGGCGCCGTCCGCGCGCGTCATGCCCTGCCGCGCCAGCGCCGCGGCCAGCAGTTCGCCGCCCAAAGGCTTGGCGACATAATCGAGGTTCAGCACGGCCCCGCAGTCGCCCTCACACAGCGAATAGAATAGCACCGGGATGTCGCTGGTGGCCGGGTTCAGCTTGAGCACATGGACGAGGTCCCAGGCGTTCTCGGCCGCCGCCCCGTAGTCCAGTACAATCGCACCCGGCGGGCTCGCCGCGACCCCGGCCAGCCAATCTCCGCCCGGCTCGGCCGGCAGCGCCACCACTTTGAAGCCCTTGGCGGCGAGGAACGCGTGCAACTGCTGCGAGCCGCCCGTGTCCTCGGCCAGGAGCAGGACGGCATCGCTCCGGTCGGGCAGTTGGGCCGGCGACGCGGCTTCCTGGGCCAGCACCGGGAGCGTGAAATAGAAGGTCGAGCCCGCGCCATCCGTCCCGGTCGACAGCACGCCGATGCGGCCGCCATGCAGCTCGACCAGCCGCTTGCTGATCGCCAGCCCCAGCCCCATGCCGCCGAAGCCGCGGCGAGACACCCGGTCCGACTGGCGGAATTCGTCGAAAATCAGCTCCTGCTCGCCCGCGGCGATGCCCATGCCCGTGTCGCTGACCGCGACCATGACTTCCTGGCGGCCGGTCTCCACCCAAAGCGAGACGCAGCCCTTGCTCGTGAACTTCACGGCGTTGCCGAGGAGGTTCAGCACGACCTGCTGCAGCCGCGTCCGGTCGCCCCACACCAGGGGCAGCCGCTCGCCGAAGTCAACCCGCCACGCCAGCCCGCGCTCGCGTGCCATCTGCTCGCCCAGCACGGCCACGGACCCGAGCACCTGCCCCAGTCGCACCGGCTCGCAGACCAGGCGGAGTTCGCCGGCCTGGCTGCGGGCGAGGTCGAGCACGTCGCTGATCAGGTGAGACAGGTGGCGGGCGCTCATGTGGATCGATTCGAGGTCGTGCTGGAAGGACTCGGGCAGCCCGGTTAGCGGCTCGCGCTGTACCATCTCGATCGTTCCTGCAATCAGGCTCAGCGGCGTGCGCAGCTCGTGGCTGACGGTGGACAGGAACTTGCTTTTGAGCAAGTTGGCTTCCTCGGCCCGCCGCCATGCTTCCCGCACCTCCTCACGCAGGAAAAGCCCTTCCAACGCCGCGCTGACTTGCTCGCGGAGCGTTTCGCCCAGGGCCAGCGCGCGGGCATCGGCCTGCAGGAGCATGTAGCCCAGCTGCTTTTCGCCGAAGCAGAGCGGCAGGACGACCAGGTCGGGGGGCCGGCGGCCCGCGAGGCGCGGCGGCAGCAGATCCCGGCTGGCGAAGAGCGGCTCGGACGCAAGGTCGATCCGGCCGGCCGCATCGAATGCCAGCACCAGTTGGCCCGCGCCGGTGGGCTGCTCCGCATCGTGGTAGAGCACCAGGTAGCATGCATCGACGCCGAAGGGCGGCAGTTCTGCGGCGATGAGGTCGTAGAGCGCTTGCCGGTTGGCTGCGCCCTGGATGTGTTGGCTGAAATCGCCCAGGCGATGTGTGTCTTCGTCAGCGTGGAAACGCTGGTAACTCCGCGCCTGCGCCGCGGTCTCGCCGATCAGGACGCGCGCCTGCTGCCACAGGTCTTCGGCTACGGAGCGCGCGGGCTCGACCAGGCGGGGCAGCATCTGGCGCCGCATCAACGAAAGCGCTTCGTGCCATTGCCGCACGTCCCGGCTCCCATACTGGCCCAGGGCGGCGGCCTGAAGCGTGCCGTTGAGCCCCGCCAGGAACCGCTCGGCATCCCGGCCTGCCAGGACGGCCCGGAACTCGTCGACCAGGGCGGCCATCGCCGCTTCGGGAAGACCGGTCACGCCTGCCATGGCCGCGGGGAGGTTGAGTGTGCGGGCCGCCGCGGGCGCGGTGCCTCGGGCGGCGGCTGAGGTCACCGCGGGCGACAGGCAGCCGCACGAGCGGCGAATGACCAGGTCGAGCGGGAGCGTCGCGACCTCGGCCGGGGGCCGGCCCGAAAACAGGTCGAGCAGCGCGGCGACCGCGGCCCGCCCCATCTCGACGACGGGCTGGCTGACCGTCGTCAGGGCAGGCAGGATCGCTCGGCCCTCTTCGTCGTCGTTGAAGCCGGTCACCGCGACGTCGTCGGGGATGCGGACCCCGCGTGCGCGCAGCGCCTCGATCGCGCCACAAGCCATGTCGTCACCCACCGAGAGCAGCGCGTCGAAGTCGATGCCCGCAACCAGCCCGCGCTCGTCGAGCAGTTCGGCAATCTTTTGGGGCCCGTCCAGCCGCACCCAGTTGGTGCGGGACGAGACGAGGGCCGGCTCGAACGGGATCGCGTTATCGGCGAGGACGTCGCAGTACGCGCGGAAGCGGAGCTCTTCTTCTTCGGCGCCCTCCGGCCCCCGCAGAAATGCGATCTTGCGCCGGCCGTGTTCGCGGAGGAGATGCTCGGCTGCCAGGCGCATCCCCTGGTAGTTGTCGACAAGGATGCCGGGGATACCCGAGAAGGCACGGCCGACGGTCACCACGGGCACGGAGGTGAAACGGCGGCAGAATGCCTCCATTTGCCCAGGCCGCAACTCCCAGTCGAGCGCGCTGGCCCAAATGATCAGGCCGTCCACGTTGCGCGGCCCGGCCAGGTCGTACAGCACGTTCGCCGGGCTCTCCCGCGAACTCGTGGGCGCGAGCACGCCCCCGTCGAAACAGACAAAGTCTGCCCCGGCCGCCAGCACCGCAGCCCGCACGCTTAAGAGCGACGCGCGATGAAAGCCCCGGCCGAGTTGGGACTCGAACAGGCCGATGACGGGGCGTGATTTCGACGGTTGAGAGGCGGACACGAGGATACGCAACTCCGCATGGATCCGATGGTGCAGCCCGATGATACCTTATGTCACTAAAAGAAGGAAGCTGCGAGACCGGTGGCACCCCGGAGACCCGCCAGGTTGCCCCACTTCACCAGGGGCGCAACCTGACAGGTCTGTCCGCAAGATGCGAGCGCGCTTGCAGCGGTCTCACCCAGGCAGCCGGCTCCGCAGGTAGTCGTACGCCGCCCGACGCCCCGACCGCAGATCACGATTGATCGCGTCGTACTTCCCGCCCTTCAGGAGCCCGACGACGGGCGAAAACTGCGAACAGATGACGATGCCGCGGCGGTCGAGCGAAGCGAGCATCTCGTCGAAGTACGCGGCGTACTCGACCGGCGTGAAGTCGCACACGAACAGCACGACTTTGTCCTGCAGCTTCTGCTGCAGCTCGCAGACTGAGGGGATGTTGTACAGGTTGTAGATGTTCAGCGCCTTGAGCCCCTTGGTCGCGAGGAAGTTGTCGGCGTGGCGGGTGGCGTTGCCACAGTAGTGGATGCAGCCGCCGCCAAACGCTTCCAGGATGCGCGAGTTGTACGGTACGACGAACTCGCGATACGTCCGGGTAGACATGAGCACCGCGTCATCGTCGGAGAACCAGACGCCCGCGTGCTTTCCGGTGTAGACCTGCTGGTCGCCGATGCATTCCGTCAGCGGCTCGCCGGTGACCTCCTTCTGCTTCTTCACCCACATGATGAGCGTCTCGGTGACTTTATCCATCAGCTCGTGCATGACGTTCGGGTGGTCGTACATCAGGTAGATGAGCTTGTCATAACCCATCAGCTGATTGGCGGTGGTCAGCGGGCCCTGGAAATCTGTGATTCCGACCGGGAGGAAGCTGTTGGCCTTCATGTACCCCAGAGTCTTCAGCACGTCGGGCATGAGGCCTGCGGTTTCCGGGTCGGGCATCTCGAGCCGGTGCACGTCCTCGACGGTCTGGACGGGGTAGTAACGGGGATTGGCGGCCGGGTCCATCTTGGGCTGGAACTCGATCTGGCAGCCCAGCGCCGAGGCGGCCACGACCGTGCCGAACCAGGGCATCAGGTAGGGCACGAAGTCGTCGTCGATTTCCTTGACCTGGTCGTAATACGTGCGCTCCTGGTAGGCCGTCATGACCGCGGGGTCGGTCACGTAGTCGTCGGGCAGGGTCTCCGGATCGAGGCCGAAGATCCAGTACAACGCGCTGTTTACCATGAAGGGGGGCGCCTTGACGTCGCGGAACGCGAAGACGTCGTCGGTTTTCGCGGCGACCTTGGCCAGCCGGCTATCGAACCGGCGGCGAAAGTCGGCACGCTCGGCTTGGGACAAGGGTTCAGTCGTCCACGCCATGAGGGACCTCCGGTTTGGGTCAGTATTGCCCGTACTTGCGCGCCGATTCGACGAGCGCGTGGATGTTTTCGGCAGGTGTTTCGGAAGGCAGCGCACAGCCCGGCCCGAGAATGAAGCCGCTGCCCGGCGCCATGATCGCAAGCGCCTCCCGACACGCGTCCTCGACCTCCGCCGGCGTCTCCGACGACCAGGGTCGACGTGTTGATCGGTCCCAGGAAGCAGGTTTGGCCCCTGCCGGCAGCCTTTGCTTTCACCAGGTCGGTCTTGTGGTCGATCTCCAGGACCTGCGCGCCGGTCGCAATGAAGTCATTCAGGATGGGAACCGTGTTGCCGCAGATGTGGTTGTGCAGGATGATCCCGTGCGCCTTGAGCTCGGCGGCCATCCGCTGCTCTTGGGGCTGTGCGTAGCGGCGGTAGTGCCTGGGCGACATCACGTCGGGCCCGGCGACCGGCTCGCCGATGGAGGTTGACCGGGCGCCGCTTTCGATCAGCGCATACGCATAGCGGGTCGCCACCTCGCGCGCATAATCGAGCAGGCAGTCGACGAGCTGCGCCTTTTCCCCCAGGGCGATCTCCAGCATCAGCGGCTCCATGCCGAAGAGCTGGCTGGCAAGGTCCATGGGCCCCTGGTCCGCCCGTCCGCAGATCCACACCTCGTCGCCGATCTCCTTCGCCAGGATGCGGGTCGCCTTGATGATCTCGCACATGGGGAAGGCCGTGTACGGATCGGGCACGGTGAGCGTGTCGACGTCCTCCAAGCGGGTGAGCACGGGGATATGCGCCGCGGGCGCGGCGTCGTCGCGATAGATCACCTGGACGCCGCATGCCTGTGCGCTGCACGCGGTGCCGTTTTCCAGCAGGATCATGTCGTGGCCGAACTCGCGCCACGCCCTAAGCATCGCCTCGGCGAGCAACTCGCCGTCCTGGAACACCTCGGCCATGGAGATGCCCATTGCCGCGGCCGCGGGCTGGAAGTTGTGCAGGTCGACCGGGACCCGGTCCGGCGTTCGCAGGTCAATGGCTGCTTGCACGCGCTCGATTGAGTTCATAAACCGTCTCCTCGTCGAGCCGTCTGCTCGCTAGGCGGCGCCGACCAATCCCCTGGCCAGACGCACTGCAGAGGACGCGTCCGGGCTGTAGCCGTCGGCCCCAATCTGCCTGGCAAAGCTGTCGGTCACGGGGGCTCCGCCGATCATCACTTTGACCTGGTCCCGGAGCCCGGCTTCCTGCAATGCCTTGACCGTGGCGGTCATCGAGGGCATGGTGGTGGTGAGCAGGGCAGACATGCCGATGACGAGTGGGCGGCCGCCCGCTTGGGGCTTGTGCTCCTGCACGGCTTTTACGAACTTCTCGGGGGTGACGTCCGTGCCCAGATCGACCACTTCGAACCCGGCGCCCTCCAGCATCATCGCAACGAGATTCTTGCCGATGTCGTGCAGGTCGCCCTTCACGGTGCCTACCACGACCTTGCCCACCGACACCGAGCCCCCTTCCGCGAGCGCGGGCTTCAGCAGGGCGAGGCCGGCCTGCATCGCACGGGCGGAAACCAGCATTTCCGGAACAAAGTACTCGTTCTCCTCGAACAGCCGCCCAACCTCACCCATTGCGGCGATCAGCCCATCTTTGAGAATGGTCTCCGCAGGGATGCCCGCGGCCATGGCGTCACGCACGCCCGCTTGCGTCCCCTTGGCGTCCCCTTCAAGCACGGCATGAAAAACGGCCTCAAGTGGTTCCATTGTCTTGCCTCCTATGAGATTTTGGCGTAGTCGATCGTCGCGCACCGGCGCCTGCTAGGAAGCCGGTTGCACGGTGGGGTGGGGCTGTGGAAGCCCGCACCACCAGGCTGGTGGGAATTTCAACATGGCGGATCGGCTCGGTCCGATCGAGCAGGTCGATCAGCATGCGCGTCGCAGTGGCGGCGATGTCGTAGATGGGCTGGCACACGGTTGTCAGCGGGGGCCAGATTTGACCTGCGAGGGCAACATCGTCGAACCCCGCCACCGATAGCTCGCCCGGGATGGTCAACCCGGCTTCATGTGCCCGGGCACACACGCCTGCCGCCATTTCGTCGTTGTTGCAGAAGACGGCGGTCGGCATGGGGTTCATCCGGAAGAACGAGCCGGCGGCTTCGCGGCCGCTTTCGAAGTGATCGTCGCCGTGGCGCACCAAGGTCAGGTCGAAGGCGACCCCCGCGGCGGCCAACGCGTCACGATAGCCTGCCAGCCGGTCATGCGCAGCCCGCTGCTCGAGTGGCCCGACAACGAAGCCAATGCGTCTGTGGCCGAGTCCAAGCAAGTGCTCCGTCATCTCACGCGCGCCACAGCCGGTCGGTTGCGGCAACGTACGGGGCAGTGCTCTCGCGCTCGCAAGGCGTCAGACGTACAAAGGGGATGCCCATGCCGGCGAGTGCTTCGAACAGTGCCGTCGCGTTGTCGACCGGGGGCGTGCTGATGAAGCCGTCGACCTGGCGTTGGGAAGCGAGTTGGATGATTTCCAACGCGTCGGCGGCCCGAGCAGCATCGCACGGATGCAGCAGCGTGCTGTAGCCCGCAGCACGCGCAGCCTCCAGCACGCCTCGCTGTACGTCTTGAGTATAGAGCCAGCTTGCATTGTGAAAGAGAAGGCCGATTGTGAAGGCGTGTCCCTTGGCGAGCCGTTTCGCATGGAAATTGGTAACGAACCCTAACTGCTCAATGGCAGCTAGCACTTTTGCGCGCGTCTCTTCGCGCACGTACGGCTCGTCGTTGAGGACAGCGCGAGACCGTCTTAATTGAGAGACCCGAGGCGAGAGCAACGTCGCGGATGGTGGCGGACATGGCCTCTTTCACTCTCACGGGGTTGCCGGCAGAGCACCGGACACCGGCGTCTGGCTCAGCGATCCCCGATGGGGAATCCCTTCTCCATCAGGCATAAGGCCGGCCGGGGCGGTCTGATACCGTTGTCATGCGCAGGTTATCACACTCTGACAGCGCTGTCAATAGGGTTGACGCGTAATCCACGCGAGACTCAAAGTGGAAGCTGTGCAAGCGGCAGTGCGGTGTCCGTGTACTCCAGGCGGGGCAGTGACTCGGCCGCGGCGAAGTTGAGAGCCCGGCTTCGCCTGACCTGAAAAATTGGACGAATGTTCTAATACCCTTTGCCTCGTCGTAGGCTTCGTGTTATGATGCGATGTGTGCGCGGGCGAAGCCCGGCTCCCCGCGATTCTGAACGCCGCTCCATGCCGGCGCGCTCGGGCAGGCAAAGAAGGAGGGTGACGATGTGAAGAATAGGACGCCAACCATCATCATCACCGGCGCATCGCAGGGTCTTGGCGCTGCCATGGCCTCGATTGCAGCCGCGCACGGTGCGCAGGTTGTCCTGGCCGCGCGTTCGGAGGCCGGCCTGGCCGCGCAGCAGCAGAGGATACAGGAGCGCGGGGGCAGCGCGCTTGCGGTGGTGGCCGATGTCACGAAAGCAGAGGATTGCCGGCGGATCGTCGACCAGTCGCTGCAGAGGTACGGGGAGATCGACGCGCTCGTCAACAACGCGGCAACGATCGAGCCGCTTGCCGCCGTGGCCGACGTGCGCCTGGAGGATTGGCTCCGTCAGATGGCGGTGAACGTGTTTGGACCGCTGACGCTAAGCCAGTTCGCCATACCTCACCTGAGGCAGACCCACGGCAGGATCGTCAACGTGACCAGCCACGGCGCCGACAACGTGATCCCGGGCGCCTCCGCATACAGCGCCTCGAAGGCCGCACTGAACCGCTTATCAAAGACGCTGGCCGCGGAAGAGCCGGAGATTCCCGTGCTCCTCTTCGTTCCCGGCGAGGTCGACACGCCGATGCAGGCCGTCATCCGCGACAAGGGCAAAGGCAAGACGCCCGACGACGTCTACCAGTTCTTCCTCGATCAGTATGAGCAGGGCCGCTTGCTGCCGGCCGACACGCCGGCGTTGGCCGGGGTCGCGCTGGCGCTGGCCGCGCCCCGGGACTGGAGCGGAGAGATCCTGCAGTGGGATGACGAGCGGGTGCAAGCCCTCGTACGATCGTTCCAGGCGTCCCTGCCAGGCGCGGCATCCGGCCCCGCGCCCCACGTCGAGGGCTAGAAGCGGCCGGGCCGGACGAACTCCGAAGTGTAGACGGCGCGCCGGGTGCACGTTTGAGCGTGCAATAAGGCTACCGGTTTTCCCTTTTGAGCCTCGCATTCTGTTTGGAGAGGGACCATCCATGAATAGTGCCAGCACGATGCCGCCGACTACAGGCGCCCCGCGTCGAGCGATCCTGGTTTCCGTGGCCGCGGCCATCTTGACGATGCTCCTCAAGTTTGGCGCATACCTGCTGACGGGTTCGGTCAGCTTGCTCTCGGACGCCGCCGAGTCCTCGGTCAACCTGATTGCGGCGCTGGTGGCCTTTGTGGCGCTCTCGATCGCCGCCCGGCCCGCGGACGAGACGTATCGCTACGGGTATGAGAAAGCGGAGTACTTTTCGAGCGGGGTCGAGGGCGGGCTCATCCTCGTGGCAGCCATTACGATTATCTACACTGCGGTCAAGCGTTTCCTCAATCCGGTGCCGCTCGAGAGTCTCGGCATCGGCCTGGTCATCTCGCTCGCGGCCTCAGCCATCAACTTCGGCGTCGCACGATTCATGTTCCGCAAGGGTAAGGAGTACGACAGCATCACGCTGGAGGCCGACGGGCACCACCTGATGACGGACGTCTGGACGTCCGTGGGCGTGGTCGCGGCGCTCGTGGTCATGCTGATCGTCCCGGCCTGGACGTGGCTCGATCCTCTGATCGCGATGATCCTCGGCATCAACATCATTCGCACCGGCGTGTCACTGCTCAGGCGGTCGGCAGCCGGACTGATGGACGTTACCCTGCCAGCCGACGAGATGGATCAGATTGAGGCAGTGCTGCGTGAGAAAGAGGGGCCGGACGTGGTCTATCACAAGCTGCGCACCCGTAAGTCGGCGTCCCGGCGCTACGTCGAGTTTCATCTGCTGGTGCCCCAGGACATTTCGGTGAGCGCCGCCCACGACCGGTGCAGCGCGATCGAGGCGGAGATTCGGCGGCGCCTGCCGAAGACCCGGGTGATCATCCACGTCGAGCCGAAGGAGACCGGCGGGATCTAGCAGTCTATCCGAAAATGCTCTGGCCGGTCTCGTACGCCAGCTTGGCGTACGCGCCCGGCCAGACGGGGCACGGTCAGAGACCGGCCCCAGCTAATTCTCGGATAGATACCGACTGCAACCACAGTGAACCTGCTGAAGCGTCCTGAGCGGAGGCGCCAGCGCAGCTGGCGTGCCGCAGTCGAAGGATGCGGCAGCCGACAGAATAGGTGCGCTTGAACCTTAACTAAACCACGGCCGGCAATTTCACCTCACCGTTGGTTCAGCCTTCTTCTGTCGGGGAGCCGGGTCAGCAGTCGAAAACGCCCCAGCACACCGCATTGCGCACCCTCTGGTCGTCAAGCACCAGTTCCCGGATTTCTGCGGGGAGCTGCGCTCGCTGCCACCGGCACTCGATTCGACCGGCCTCGTCGCGCTCGGCTTTGGGAGCCGCCGCACGGGCCGCCCTGATCGCATAGGCCGCCGCACCCAACCCGTGCGCGGCGACGTGAGCGACGGCAGCAGCCTGGGCCGCCGCGTAGGCAGCTTCCCTGGCCGGGCCCGAGAGGTCTCTGGCCGCAGCGTTCGCATGGCCGGCCGAATTGCGTGCTCGAGTCATCGTGACCTCACCTCGAACCCAAGCGCGAGCCAGGTCGATCGCTTGGCGCGGACGATCGTCATCGGGTCGCTCTTGCTCGAAGAAGGGCAGCACGTGCTCTGCGCAATCGGCCGCCCACAGCGCAAGCAGGTGATGATCGGCGTCCAGCAGTGTGCCGCCCCGACGGACGGTGATAAGCCTGGGATCGCGCTTCTCCGAGAAAATCATCGGCTCACCGAACGCGGCCGGTTACTCATCGAGCCACTTGGCGATCTCCCAGATAGTTCCGGCCGGGTCAATGAAGCTGGCCGTCCGGATGCCCCAGGGCCGGTCCATCGGACCGTTGAGCAGTTCGACGCCCCGGGTTCGGAGTTCTGTGCACATCGCATCGACATCATCCACGGTGAGCGTGAAGACAAACCGCGCGCCGGCGTCGCGCACCGCCACTCGCGCCGGCTCGATGAGCTCGTTCGCCTGTGTGATTCTCAGCAGGTTGATCAACGTGTTCCCGAACTTGAACACGGCCGAATCACCCTCTTCGAAGTGGACGGGCAGTCCGAATACCTTCTGGTAGAATTGCTTCGTGGTTTCCAGGTCCTCCACGAACAGGGTTACAGCCGCAATGCCGGCCGGCCAGGTGCCGGCCCCCCCAGCGGGCAGGTTCGTCTGAGTCATGGTCACGTTCTCCTTGTCCATCCCTCGCCGGGAGTTCATGCGCGTATAAGCCGGGTTTTGCCCCGCTGCGAAGTCGGAAACGGGAGTGTCTGCAGCATTGCAAGCACGTCTGGCGAACCGCGTTGCCATGACCGCTGCGCCGCCACTCGCGACCTCGTCCACGATGCGGCCTGCTTGGGGCCGGGACGCATCGTGGACAAGGACGGTGATTCTTTCAGTAGAAAGGGCTTTCGAGAATAAGGGCAACGTGGCTGCCACGAAAATCCGAGCCCGCCGCGCAGCCCCTAATCGTCCGCTATCTGAACCCGGGCCGCCGCCTTTGGCGTCCGAGGTTTTGCCGCGGGCCGGCGGGTGGTGGGCCGCGCGGTCGGATCGAGTTCCGGCCGTTCCGCGGGCAACTGCATGTTGTTCCAGATGCGCGCCAAGATCACGATGTCGGCGGTGAGGTACTCGCCGTCGTCGTAGCGAATCGTCATCTTGGGCGGGGCAACTTGCATGACTTCGTAGTTCCCTTTCCGGTTCGCATAGCTCTCACCTACGTGGAAAGGATGCGTTCCAGGCGCTTCGTATGCCTGGCGCGAGCGTTCGGTCAGCGATTGGCTGTTCTGATGCGTATTCATCCGCTGTGTCTCCTCTGCGCTTGTCGACCCACCCTGGGTGGCCTAGATCGGGGTGACGTTAGCGGCGCTCGGCCCCTTGGCTCCCTCCTCGATGTCAAACTCGACGCGCTGGCCTTCTTCGAGGGTCCGGAACCCTGAGGTCTGAATGGCCGACTGGTGCACGAACACGTCAGCGCCGCCGTCGGCCCGAGCGATGAACCCGTACCCCTTGTCGGCACTAAACCACTTGACCGTACCCATGTGACGTTCCGATTCCATGTTGCGACTTCCTTTCATCCGTTAAGACAAAGCGCGGGCGCATGCGGCCCGCGTCCCCATCCCTCTGCCAACCGGCAACAAAACAGCCCAGGCTATGCTTGCCCGGGCTGTCGATGGTCTTTGTGTCAGGACGGCATCTTGCGATAAGTTTACGCCGGGAAAGGCGTTAAGGTCGGTAGTCCAAGCGACAGAGCGGGTCCGCCATTCCCTAAAACAGCAGCAAATCGGGCGCTTCGAGGGCCTGGACGAGCTCTGACAGGAACCTGGCGGCCACAATCCCGTCGATCACACGATGATCGGCAGAGAGCGTGAGCGACAGCATCGGGCGCACCTCGACACGGTCCTGCGCGTCCACCACAACCGGGCGGCGCACGATACTGCCCACGGCAAGGATCGCGCTTTCGGGCGGGTTGATCACCGCCCGAAACTGCGGGATGCCCAGCATGCCCAGGTTCGAGATGGTGAAGGTGCCGCCCTGCACGTCGTCCAGTTTCAGCGCGTTGCGCCGTGCCCGGTCCGCCATCGCGCCGAGCCGCACGTTAATCTCGTTGATACCGAGCTGGTCCGCGTCTTTGAGCACCGGCACGACCAAACCCTGCGGTGCGGCTGCTGCAACGCCGATATTGATGTTCTTCCACAGTGAGATCGAGTCGCCGGAGAATGACGAATTGAGATAGGGGTGGCGACGCAGCGCCCACCCGACGATCTTGATGATCACCGCCGTCATCGTAATCTTCGGCTGCTGCAGTTTCTCCGCATGCACGTTCAGACGCTTTCGGGCAGCTTCGGCTTCAGTCATATCTACTTCGACCGTCAGCGCGATGTGCGGCGACTCCTGGAAGCTCTGCTGCATCCGCTGCGCAATCGTCCGCCGAATGCCGCTGAGGGGGATGACCTCTGCTTCCCGGCCCTTCGTGGGAGGCGGGGCGACAGGCGCGGGCGCCCGTTCCGGTTCCACCGGCAGCTCCGGCACGGCCAGGGCCTGCGCTGCCGTCTCTACATCGGCGGCCACGACCCGCCCGCGCGGGCCCGACCCGGCCACGGCTTCCAGGTTGACGCCGCTTTCGCGCGCCACCCGGCGGGCTGATGGCGTTGCGGGAACCGTCACGCGCCCCTCCCCGCCATGCTCGGCGAGATACTTCTCGACATCCTCGCGTGTGATCTTGTTGCCCGCTGCCGAGACCTTTGAAAGGTCGACGCCCTCTTCTTTCGCGATCCGGGCGGCGATAGGTGTGGCTGCCGGCAGGACTAGGGCGGTGACGGCGGATGGCTGCACGGGCGCGGGTGTCTCGCCCTCCTTCATGATCTGGGCGATCACGGTCGTCACCGGGACCACATCGCCGTCCTTGTAGCGGATGCCGGTGAGGATGCCGGTCGCAGGGGCGGGCACATCGATGGCGACCTTGTCAGTCTCGACGACCAACACGGTTTCCTCGAACTTGACGAAATCGCCTTCTTTTTTGGACCACGACACGATCGTCGCCTGTTCCTGGTCCATGTCGAACTTGGGCATGATGAACGGGACTGGCATGCTAGACCGTGCCTCCTACGAGGGCGCGGATCTCCCGTTCGATATCTTCTTCCTGCGGAATGGCGATGCGCTCGAGGCCGCGGTTGTAGGGGATGGGGATATCCTTGCCACCCAGGCGCCGCACCGGCGCATCGACATAATCAAAAACGGGGCTTCCGACGACGGAAGCAATGACTTCGCCGGCCCAGCCGCCGGTCTGGCAGGCCTCGTGGACCACCAGCAAGCGGCCCGTGCGCCGCACCGAGTCGAGGATGGTCGTGGTGTCGAGCGGCAGCATGGTGCGGGGATCGACCACCTCCACCTCGATGCCTTCTTTGGCCAGCCGAGCGGCGACGTTGAGCGTCTTCATCACCATCACGTTGTTTGCCACCACGGTGATGTCGCGGCCCGGGCGCTTGATTTCGGCAACGCCGATAGGGACGGTGTAATCCTCTTCGGGCACCTCGCCCTTGGTCTTGTAAAGCGCCTTGTGTTCCACGAAGCAGACCGGGTTCGGGTTACGGATGGCCGAGAGCAGCAGCCCCTTGGCGTCGTAGGGGGTCGATGGCGCGATGACGATCAGGCCCGGCACGTGCATCAGGATGCTCTCCAGCGATTGCGAGTGCTGGGAGGCGGCGCCGCTGCCCGAGCCGGACGGCATGCGGACAACCATAGGCACGGTGGCCCGGCCGCCGAACATGAAGTGCATCTTCGCGGCCTGGTTTGCGATTTGATCCAATGCCAGGAAGACGAAGTCCATGAACATGATCTCGGCCACGGGCCGCATGCCGACGACTGCTGCGCCGACCGCCGTCGCGACGATCGTCGCCTCGGAGATCGGCGTCTCGCGGACGCGCTCGGGACCGAACTCGTCAAGCATGCCGTGCGTCACGCCGAACGCGCCGCCGTAGCGGCCGATGTCCTCGCCCAGCAGGAAGACGCGTTCGTCGCGCTTCATCTCCTGCCACAATGCCTGCCGGATGGCTTCGAGGTAGGTGATCTCAGGCATAAACATACTCCATCAGGGTGGCACGGGTCCGGTTCGGGCGACGCGTCCGCGAACTCCACCGCGTTCACGATGACCTGCTCGGCCTCCGCGTCGATCTTCTGCGCGCTGTCTTCGTCCAGGATTTCCGCCTGCAGCAGGTGCTTGGTGAAGCGCATGATGGGGTCGCGGTTCAGCTTCCAGTCCTCGATCTCATCCTTGGCGCGGTACAGGTTCCGGTCGCTTTTCGAGTGGCCGAAGTAGCGGTAGGTGATGGTTTCGACGAAATAGGGCCCGTTACCCGAGCGGACATGGTCGGCGGCTTTCTTCATCGCCCCGTATACCTCGAGCACGTCGTTGCCGTCCACGCATGCCCACGGGATGCCGTACGCATCGGCTCGCTGCGCGATGGGCAGCTTCGCGCTCGCCCGGGCCACATCCATGGACATGCCATACTTGTTGTTCTCACAAACGTAGAGCACCGGCAGGTTCCACAGCGCCACCATGTTCATCGCTTCGTGGAACACACCTTCATTCGAGGCGCCGTCGCCGAAGATGCAGATGCAAATCGCGTCCCGCTTCAGCATCTGGAGCGCCAGCCCGACGCCGACGGCCTGCGGGATGCCGCCGCCGACGATGCCGTTGGCGCCGAGGTTGTTGGATTGAAAATCGGCAATGTGCATGGAGCCGCCGCGGCCGTGGTTGTAGCCGGTCTCCTTGCCCAGGAACTCGGCCATCATCAGGTTGATGTCGGCGCCCTTGGCAATGAAATGGCCGTGCCCGCGGTGGTGGTTGATCAGGTAATCGTCGGGGCGCACGGCGAGCGCAATGCCCGCTGCCACCGCCTCTTGCCCGGCCGACAGGTGCATCGTTCCGTGTACCTTGCCCGCCGCATACAGCTTGTCGGCCATGTATTCAAAGTGGCGGATGGTGCACATCGTGCGGTAGAGCCCGACGAGGCGTTCGTCGGCCAACTCCAGTTCGGCCGCGCGCTCTTCGAAATGCTCGCGTGATCCCGATATCACGCCAGGGCCGGCTGCCTCCAGGTTCTGCAGCGCATCTACGATCATAGCTCGCCTCACTCAGGTGGATTCTGCCAGTTGAAGAACTTTCTTGGCGGCGTTGCTGTCAATCACCAGCACGTTGACATACTTGCCGCGCAGAGCGCCCAGAATGGCGTCTGCCTTTCCTTCACCGCCTGCCACGCCCAGGCGCACCGGCACGGCCAACAGGTCCGCCCGGCGAATTGAAACCAACCGATCGGAAAAATCGGTGCAGGCCGGCTGGCCATAGATGTCGAAGTGCAAGCCGCACACGTCGCCGACCGATCCGGACTGTCGCATGTCGTCGAGCTCGAGTCGGGTAATATAGCCGGCCAGGTAAAAGCTGGAGAACTCGGAGAAGGTCGTGCCAATCCCCAGCAGGGCAATATCGCTTCGCTTGCCGACGCCAATCGTGTCACGGATTCCCACTGAATTGAGGAGCGACTCGGCAATTTCGGCGGTGTCGCACAGATAAGGTGCGTTGAGGTAGTAGGCCTCGCCCCCCAATTTCTCGGTCATGCGCGAGACCAGGTCATGCCCATCGTATTCCATGATCCGGGCGCCCATTGCGCCCACCAACTGCACCACGCTCACCGGGATGGGCTCGACCGGTTCGAACGCGTCCACGCTCGCGCTGATCGTCGTGCCCCATGCCAACCCCAAGACCTTGTTGGGCCCCAGGTGGCGCTCGAGCACCTTCGCCCCTGCGCTGCCCAATGCACGGATTAGCCCTTCACCGCGGCCGTGCCGGGTGGTAATGACGAGCGCGTCCGTGAGCCCGAAGCGCTCCTTGAGCGCGTTGGCAAGCTCCGGCTCCGACTGCAGCGGGCGGTGAATGCGGATTTCGACGATTCCGCTCTCGCGCGCTTCGGTAAGCATGCGGGAGATCATGGAGCGGGTGACGCCAACCGTCTCGGCGATCTCGGATTGGATTCTGCCCTCGAGATAGTACATCTCCGCTACGTCTGCGAGGAGACTTGCGTAATGACGGGCCATCTTCTTGTCCGTTCTGGTCATCGGGTATACGTTCCGAGTTCGTGTCCGCACTCGAAGAACGCCAGCATGTTTTCGAGTGGAATGTCGTTGCCGAAATTGTGGGCGGGGGCCAGAATGTAGCCGCCGTCCGCACCCATTTGGTCGATGCGCAGGCTCACTTCGCGGCGCACGTCCTCGACCGAGCCGTTGTTGAGCACGGTTTTCACGTCGACGCCACCCTGAAAAGTGAGATCGCGGCCGAAGTCCCGCTTGAGCTCGACCGGGTTCATCCCCGGCAGGTGGCCCTCGATCGGGTTCAGGATTTCGAAGCCAGTATCGATCAGGTCGGGTATGAACTTGCGGATCGCGCCGTCGTTGTGCATTAGCACCTTGGCCTGGGGCGCCTTCCGCTTGATCAACTCGATGGTCTTCCGGTACCGCGGCTTGAAGAACCGGGTGTAAATCTTTGGGTTGAACATCGGGCCGACGTTGGTGCCGTAGTCGTCCGCGATCTCGACAACGTGCACGTAGGGGCCTACCACGCTGAGGAACGCATCGTAGAACCCGTCCAGCACTTCCGCCAGCTTGCCCAGGAGATAATCGAAGACGTGGGTGTCGGTAATCGTCAGGAGCAGCGCGTTCTCCATCCCAACCAGCGCACGCGTCATCTCCCACAGATTCCCGTACACGGGCCGGTGTGCGACAATGGCATAGTCGGTTTGATGATACAGAAACTCGATTTCTTCGCGGACCCCCGCCAGGCGGGCCGGGTCGTACGGATCCGGCCATTTATACTTCTCGATCCCTGAGGTCGTCAAATCCGCAGCCAGTGGCGCGCCGTGCAGGTCATAGTACCCTGACACAAGCCGGTGACAGATGCCCCATTCGTCCACGAATTCCCTGAACTCCCCGCTCAAAGCGTTGGCGACGTAGCTGTCGGGGGGGCGGATG
Organism: uncultured Chloroflexia bacterium; assembly: GCA_963810095.1. GTDB lineage: Bacteria > Chloroflexota > Anaerolineae > CG2-30-64-16 > CG2-30-64-16 > JALOOB01. The sequence continues at coordinate 118,520 of CAWEMM010000009.1, forward strand.
TGGATGAACCGGAAGTCGGTGCCGAGCCTGTCGAGGATGGGGTTGTAGTCGGGCGTCGTGTAATAGCCGACCAGGGTCCGCCGCGGCACATCCTGCACGCTAAAATGATCGCGCAGCAACGCGTAGCGCTGCTCGGTCAGGTGGTTAGCCGACCCGCCCAGCGTGATCGGAACCCGGTCGGGTTCCTTGTGGTTCAGCGCGGTGATGACCCGTTCGCGCGGGGTCATGGTGACTGGCATCGTGGTGCTCCTAAGGTACGGCTGCAACGAATTGAACGAATATCCACGAACTCATTCGAAGACGGATCCCAATTCGTCCAATTTGTCGAATTCGTGAAATTCGTGGCAGCCGTAGATCGTTTATCCTGCCTGGATAGCCGCCAAGCGATCATAAGCGCCGCTCGCGGCCAGCCCTTCGTAGGCGCAGACGAACGCGCGATACATCTCTTCGTAGACCGCGTGGTGCTTCATGTTGGGCTCCACGCGTGCCTTCACCTTCACCATTTGATCGACCGCCTCGGGCACGCTCTTGAATAGCCCCGCGCCGACGCCCGCCAGAATGGCAGCACCCAGGACAGCGGTCTCGCTCGTCACCAGCGTCTCGACGGGCCGGCCATAGACGTCCGCCTGAATCTGGTTCCAGAGCGTCGACTTCGTCGCTCCGCCGCCAAGACGCAGCGCGCTGATCTCCACGCCGGCCTTGAACCAACCCTCCAGCATGTCGCGCACCTCGAGCGCTACGCCTTCCATGATCGCCCGGGTCATCTCGGCGCGGCCGTGGGTGAACGCCATGCCGATGAAGGCCGCCCGGGCATTGGGGTTCCAACGGGGGGTGGCCGCGCTGCCCAGGTAAGGCATGAACAGCAGCCCCTTGCTCCCGGGCTCTGCGGCCGAGGCGAGTTCGTTGAGCGCGTCGTACGCGCTGCGCCCGCCCGCGCCTTCCCCGTTTTTCTCGGCCGTCCCGACGACGTCCCGGAACCAGCGGTACGCGCCCGCGGCCGCGTTCGACAGGGCTTCCATCTCCCACATGCCGGGTGCCGCATGGTTCGTCACCATCATGCCGCCGAAGCCGGGGATACGCCGGTCGAGCGACACCATGACCAGGCCGCCGGTGCCCAGCGACGCGGTTGCGATGCCGCTCCGGGCCGCGCCCATCCCCACCGCGGCGCAGTTCTGGTCGCCCGCACCTACGCAGATGGCGGTGCCCCACCGCGAAGCCGGTCTTCTCGGCCACGCTCTTGCTGATTTCGCCCACCTGCGTCCCGCAGGCGACCGGCGTCCCGAACAGCTCAGGGGCGACGTCGAACAGGTTGCAGAGCTCCGTGCTCCACGCCAGATTGCCCACGTCCCAGACGCCATAGAACGCCATGTCGCCCATATCGGTGTAGAAACCGTCGGCGCCAAAGGCATGGAGCGTGGCGTCCTGCAGCTGGACAAACTTGTGCGTCTTCTTGTAAAGTTCCGGCTCGTTCTTGCGCATCCAGAGCATCTTCGTGATGTTCCAGGTCGTGCCCAATGGCATGCCGGAGATCTGGTAATACGCCTCGGGGTCGATCAACCGGGCCATGTCGGCCACTTCGGCGCCGGTCCGTGAGTCCTGCCAGGAGAGGGCGAGTCGAACCTTGCGGCCGTCTTCGTAGACCGGCACGGTGACCGAGCGCTGCGTGGAAAAGCCGACCGCCACAACCTGCTCGGGCCGGAGGCCTGACCTGGCGATCGTCGCGCGGCACACGTCCATCGCGACCGCAATCATCTCGTCCGCGTCTTGCTCGACCCAGCCGGGCTTGAGATAGATCGCGCCATATTCGCAGTATTCACTGGCGACGATGGCGCCGTTCAGATCCAGCAATGCACAGCGTGCGCCCGTGGTCCCGACGTCAACGCTCGCAATGTATTGGCTCATGCTCAGTCTCCTTGGCGAGTGAAAGCAGCTTCATCCGGCCCGCGGTGCGACGCTCGACGCACGCGAGAAACGGGCCACTTTCCAGCGGGTGCGCATGTAGGGAACGGCGAACGTAATCAGGACTGCGACGAGCAGGACAATCCCCGTCGCCACCTGCTGGTAGAACGCGTTGACGCCCATCATGTTCATGCCGTTCGTCAGCAGGGCCAGGATGATCGTGCCGAGCAACATCCCCGTGATCGTGCCATCGCCCCCTTTGATGCTTACCCCACCCAGGATACAGCCCGCGATCACGGCAAACTCCATGCCGGTGCCGATGTTCGGATCGCCCGAGCCGATACGAGACACCTGCCAGACGCCCGAGAACGCGGCCATCGCGCCGGTGAGGAAGTAGAAGATCAGGCGCATGCGTGGGACGCTGATACCTGAAAGCCGGGCCGCATTTTCGTTGCCGCCCAGCGAGATCGCATACTTGCCGAGCACGGTCCGCTTTTCAAGGAACAGGAACGCGCCGACGACTGCGATCATGATAAACAGCGCCAGCGGGACGGTCTTGTTGAAGAACATGGTACTGTTGATCTCGAAGATCGGCTTCATGCCGGGTGCGCGGACGGGGATCGAACTACACAAGATGAACGCGAGCCCGCTGCAGATGATCCAGGTCGCCATGGTCGCCATGATGGCGGGCAGCTTCAGCGCCGCGACGATAAAGGTGTTGATGGCGCCGAGGACCAGGCCCAGGACGATGACCATGAGCAGCGCGATCCAGACGTTTACGCCGCCGCGCACGAAAATCGCGAAGGACACCGCGCTGAGTGCCATCATGCCGCCGACCGACAGATCGATGGCGCCGCTGTTAATCACGAACGTCATCGCGCACCCCATCAACACCACCGGCAAGATCTGCCGGGCCACGTTGACGAAGTTGCGGACGGCGAAGAAGCGCGGGTTCATCCAGGAGAAAAAGACGACCAACAGGATCAGTATTGTCAGCAGGATCAGGTTGTTGATCGTCCTGCGGTTGAGGCGGATTGAACCGGATGCTTTCATGTCGCTGCCTCGTGAAAGTTGAATCGCCGTTCAGGCGGCCTTGAAGGCCCGGCGGATCGCACTGTTGAAGACGATGGCCAGGATCAGCACCACGCCCTTGATCACGTACTGGTAATACAGCACCAGTCCCATCATGTTGAGCACGTTGGACAGCACGCCAACGATGAGCGCGCCGATCAACGTCCCGAAGACTGTGCCTCGCCCGCCGTTAATGTCGGTGCCGCCCAGGACGGCCGCGATGACACAGTCCACCTCGAAGCCCGGCAGGATCTTGCAGTCGGCTTGGCCGAAGCGGGCCGTCATCACGACGCCGGCAAACGCGGCCACGACGCCTGTCAGCGTGAAGATGCTGGTCACGACTTTGAAGATGCTGATGCCCGAGAGCTCGGCGGCCTTGATGTTCGCGCCGATCGTGTATGCCTTACGCGCCATCACCGTCCGGTTCTGAAACACGAGGAAGAAAGCGAAGATGATCAGCGCATAGACCAGCGGCAGCGGCAGCGGACCGAGGAAACCCTGCCCCATGTTGCCGAAGTTACCCGGCAGGCCCGCCGTGATCACCGCACCTTCGGCCAGGATGAACGCGATGCCACGGGCGATGTACATGGTCGCCATGGTGATGATAAAGGACGGCAGGCGAAGTGCCGAGACGATCGCGCCGTTGGTAACCCCGATGAACGCGCCTGCCAGGATCGCGACGATGCCCGCGGGCACCAGACCCATGCCGTCGCGCACGAGCCAGGCGTACATCACGCCGGCCATGGCGCCCACGCCACCGACCGAAAGATCGAGATTCCCGGAGATGAGCACCATCGTCACGGCCGAGCCCACCATGATCACGCTCGACACCTGCATTAGCACGTTAGAGAAGTTCTGTAGGCTGAGGAACTTGGGCTCGACGAGCGCGACGATCACGCACATGAGCAGAAAGATCGCCAGGACCGCGAGGTTTTGAAATGCGTCCGCGCTCAGCTTGAAAATCGCGTTCCGCCCGCGAGCGGTGCTGTCAGTCAACGTGCTCATAGATTCCGCCTCCGGTGACGATGTGAAGCACGTCCTGCGAGTTCACATGGCCGTCGTTCTCGATCATGGCTTTCAGAGCCCCGTCATACAGCAGGCCGATCCTGTCGCACAGGCCAAGGACCTCCGGCAGCTCGCTGGAGAACACGATCACCGAGTTCCCCTGCCGTGCGAGCTGGCGAATGATGGCAAAGATCTCCTGTTTGGCCCCGACGTCGACGCCGCGTGTCGGCTCGTCGAGGAGGAGGACCCCCGCCTCCGAGTTCAGACATTTAGCCAGCACCACCTTCTGCTGGTTGCCGCCGCTCAGAAACGCCGTGACCTGGTTCTCGCCCAGGCAGGCGATCGATAGCTTCTTAATGAAGTCCCGCGTCAGCGCGCCCTGCCTGGCGGCGCTCACGAAACCCCGGGCCGAGATGGGCCGGTAGTTCATCATCGGCACATTGGCCGAAATTGGCAGGGTCGTGCACAGGCCCTGCGTCCGCCGTTCTTCCGGCACCAGCGCGACGCCGTTGCGAATCGCCATGCCGGGGCTATTGATCATCTTGGGGTTTTGAAAGACGCGGATGGTGCCTTCGGCACGGTCCGCACCGAAGAGCGCCCGGGCGATCTCAGTCTTGCCCGCGCCAATGAGGCCGTAGAGGCCGAGGATTTCGCCCTTGTACAGCGTGAATGAAACGTCCCGGAGCTTATTGTTGGTGAGGCCGACAACCTCTACCACCGGCTGACTGCGATCGACGTCGCCGGGCACGTAATCTTCCATGATGACCTTGCCGATCATCATCTTGATCAGCTCTTTGCGCGATGCGATTTCGCTGCGGGGCTTGGTGCCCGACCATCTTGCCGTCGCGCAGCACAGTGACATAATCTCCAATCTCGAAGATTTCGTCGAGACGATGGGAGATATAAATGACGGTGACCCCTTGCTGCTTCAGGTCGGCAATGATCTCGAACAGGCGGCGCACTTCCTCAGACGACAGGGCCGCAGTCGGCTCATCCATGATAATGACGTCCGAGTCCATGGCGAGCGCCTTGGCGATCTCGACCACCTGGCGCTTGGCGACGCTCAGGTCCTCGATGTAGCTTTTCGGGTCGATGGTGCTGTCGATCCGGCTGAGGATCTGAAAAACTTTCGAGTCGCGCCGGATTGGCTTGAGTACGCCCAAACGGGTCTCCTCAATGCCGAGGCAAATGTTTTCTTCAACCCGCAGTTGCTCGACGACGTTCAGTTCCTGGAACAGGCAGCCGATGCCCGCCCGCATCGCGTCGCGGGTGGAAGCCGGGCTGAAGTCCTTGCCGTTGTAGATCACCGAACCCGACGACTTCTGGTGCGCGCCCGTCAGGATCTTGATCAGTGTCGATTTTCCGGCGCCGTTTTCGCCAATCAGGCAGTGACAGGTGCCTCTCTTGATCTCGAAGCTCACATCGTCCAGCGCCTTGACGCCGGCGAAGTGCTTGGAGATATTGCGGATTTCGAAGACGTTCTCGTCCAAAGTAAGTACCCTCGCTCTATAGGGTGAGCCAAACGTCGCAATCCGGTGTGGAAAGCCGCAGCGCGAGAGGAAAGCTGCGGCTTTCCACACCCTGGCCTGAGGGCGATCGCCCCCAGGCCTTCGGCCAGGCACTAGCCTTGCTTCTTCTTGGCCAGTTCCTTGGCGAGGTCGATGCTGCCGAAGTACTGGGTGTTGAACCAGTCCTGCATCTGCTGCATCGTGTCCTTGTAATAGTTGAAATACACGTCCTGCGAGATGACTTCGCTGTACTTGTCCGGGTCGATCTTGCCGTTGATGACGTCCATCATGGTGTCGATCTGGGCGTAGGCGAAGGTCTGCGGCTGCATGCCCATGGTGTACTTGAGCGACGAAGTGGGGTCGACCAGCTTGATCAGCTCGGGCGCATCGCCGTCGGTGCCGGCGAAGATTTCGGTCAACGGCACGCCGTCCTTAGCCTTACCGCGGCCGGCCGCTTCGTAGGCGGACAGGGCGCCGAGGGCGTTGGGGGTGTTGGTGCCGTAGATGATGTTCACTTCGGGGTACTTCTGCAGCACGTCCTGGCCGATGGCCTGGGCCTTGGACAGGTCGCCCTCGGCGCCGAGCCAGAAGGTGGCGCCTTCAAGGGTTTCGCCCCGCTGTTCTTGATGTTGGTGACGAGGCCGGTCACGCTGGGATCAACTTCCTTGACGCCCTTGAGGAACGGGCCGGAGCGCTGATCGAAGCAGTATGCGACCGAGAGGAAGTCGATGAACCCGACCTTGATCGGCTTGTCGGGGTACAGTTCCTTCCACTGCTTGGCCATATCGGTGCCCATCTGCTTGGCGATCCCTTCTTCCTTGACTTTGACCATCGGGATCTTCTCTTCGGTGGGCGCCATGAAGTAGGCCAGCACAGGGATGCCCGCCGCGCGAGCTTCCTTGACGACTTCGTTCACGCCAGATTCCTGCACGGGGTGCAAGATGATGCCGTCGACGCCCTTGGCGATGAAGTCCTCGACTGCCTTGATTTCCTTCTGGAGATCGCCGGCGGGATCGATGACTTCGTACTTCGCGCCGTACTTTTCCTTGGCGTACTTCTCGGCCCACTTCGCGTCATTGCCGTGCACGGCATGGCTCAGCGTGATCGGCACCTTGCCGATGTAGATCTGCTTTGCGGCGGCCGCGGGGCGGCGGTGGCAGCGGCTGCAGCCGGAGCCTTGGTGGGTCGGGCGCGGCAGCCGGGGCGGGCGCCTGCGTTGGGCTGCAGGCGACGAACAGTGTCGCAATGACGACGAGCGTCATCACGAGCACTACGACCTTGCTGGAGCTCTTCATGTTCATACTCCTTGACTGGTTGAGATGAGCTTTGCCGTTGGAGCGATCGGAGAGCGTTCTCACTTACTCCTCCTAGCAAGTTGGTCCGCACCATGATCGTGGGCTGAGCTGACAGTCTCGCTTGGTGCCTCATGTCCGGTCATCGCTCCGCCAATCCCTGGCGGGCGGAACCAGACACCATCGCACCTTCTCGTGCTTGCCTACTTACCTCCTTCCGATGCAAGGGGAGGGCAGCGCGGTCCAGACGGTCGAGCAGCCCCACTTTCTCTTTCGATAGGTAGAAGCCGGTCTGGTCGCCCACCTGAAGGTATTCGCTGCCGGCATCCCGCTCGAGCAGGCGCACTTCCGAGGTCTTGCCGTCGACATAGGTTGTCTTGAGCTTAAGCGTCTCGGTCCCGGTTTCGGTGCCGGGTCGAAGCCATCGGCGGCAAGGCCGATGTACTTGACAAAGAAGGACACGAAGTCCTCGTACCCCACAGGTCTTCCGTTGGCCGTAATCGCCGGCGGATTGGCCGTGTGGTCGAGTTCGAACGTCACGGACCGCTCGGCCCCCGTCAACTCGATGGCAGCCACCTTGTCGATCGTCGTTTGCAAGGGCTGGTAAAACACCAGGTCTGCGGGAGCGATGTGCGAGAAGTCGACATCGACGGCGAAGATCCCCGCTACGTCCTCCAGGCTGCCCGTTCGGACGAACTTAAGGCCATCCGATTCCGCTCCGATTTCGATCCGCTGCCTCTGTCCTTTCGCGTCGACGACTTCCAGCGCCTGGTGCGGACTTTCCAGTCCCAGGCCCTTGTAGTCCACTTGCGCAGCGGGAGGGTACATGATGGCCGACCACTTTCGCAGCCCAATCAGAAACTCGTTGATTTCGATTTCCCTGGCGGGCGACTGGTAAGGGTAGGTAAGCTGCCAGTCTTGCCCGGCGGGGCGCTGAGCCGTGACTTGTTTCTGGCCGTCCACGAAGTAGCTGAATTCCACGATGTTGTTTTTGTCCACCGCGAAAATGTTCTTGTCCCGGTAGGCATCCAGGCTCCCGTCAAACTGGGTGACCGAGCCGAGATCGCTGACGAACACTTTGCCGCTATCCCTGTCCTGCAGGTAAACCTGGGCCTTGCTGGCCGTCAGGTTGCCGATGCGCAGGGCCTTGTTGATGCCGCTGGTGGTCGTTATTTCGATGGTCGCTTGCGGATCGGCAAACCCGTACTCAGGCGCAGCTTCCTGCAGTTGACGCTTAACGGGCAGCGCCAGCAGGAAATCCTCCATGATGCGAGCCTTTTGCTGGCTCGCCCGGTAGTGGCCCGGGTTGACGATAGTCCAGTTGCCGCCTTCGTTCCTTCCGAACGTCACGCTTCCAGCCTGGTTCGTGATCGCGATTTCCTGCAACCGGTCGCCGCTCGGGAAAGTGTAGAGGTAGCCCGTCGCCGCCGGATCGGTGTCCCGTGACAGGTAGAAGTACACTCCGCCCAGCACCGCGGCGACGAGCGCCAGTAAGGCCAGCTTGATGCCGGTCCTCACTGATTCCTCCGCAGCCACCAGATCAGCCCCGCGCCTGCGAACGCAATCAGCGGCAGCACGACCAGGCTCACCACCGCGAGCTTGATGAAGTCCGCGCCGCGGACGATTAGCTTTTCGGCGCCGATCACGCGCGGGAGATAGTCTCCTCGCCGCGTCCCCCAGCAGCCAGCGCACTGCGCTGAGGAAGAAGTCGCGGTTCGCGTCGTTGTCGAGGTTTTCGTTGTATATGAAGGTCGAGTTGCCGATCGCCACGACCCGACCGTCGCCTGACGCGGCCTCTTTCGCCTGTCGGGAGATGGCGTATGCGAGCGGAATTGGCCCGGCAACATCCTGGCCCGTCTGCGTTTGCGACTTGATCGTCAAATCGGTGCGCATCCAGGCGTTGGGCGAAGAGGCCAGGAGCGGCTCCTTGGTAATCGTTGCTGGATCGACGTCTTTTTCGAGGAGCCCCATGGCGATGGGGAGCACCACGTACTTCTTCGCTTCGGCCAGCGCCCGGGTGATCGTGTGATAGGCGTAGCCCGGGATCAGGTAGAGCTTATTGTTCGTGACGTGTGAATACTGATCTTCCTCGACGACGAGGTTGTTGGCGATGTCGAGTCCGTACTGGTTCAGCAGCTTGTTAAAGTTGCCCAACACCATCTCGTTGGTGTTCATTGGGCTGACCAGGAACATCGCCTTGCCGCCGTTTGCCAGGTACTCATCCAGGGCCTGGTATTCGGCTTCGGAGAGGTCGCTGCGGGGCGACGCGATGATCACCATGGACGCGTCCTGCGGCACGCTGCCCGCCTTCACGAGGGACAGCGGCTGCGCGTCGTAGACGGCCAACTCCAGGGCGTCCTGGACCTTGGATAGGTCCGCGGTCAGCGACGCCTCGCCATGGCCTTCGAGGAAATAGACCCGGGGCAAGGCCGCGGCCGTCACATAGCGAATCGCGCCGGTGATCTGGCGTTCGCCCCAGAAGACCTTGCCCTCTTGTGTGTCCTGGAACATGTCGGCCTGGTAGACGAACTTTGTCTCGCCGCCCGGCACCGTGCCGCCCGAGCGCACGATGATGGTGCCGTTGTTCAACGCGGCGACGCCGATGTTCTCGGCCGCCAGGCGGCCCGGCTCGCGTTCCGCATCGATGTACTTGACCTGGACGTTCGGCGAGCCCTTGGCATATTCGTTCAGCAGCGATTCCACCATGGGATCCACGCCGTCGCGCGGGTAGATGGCGATGATCTCGAGCGGCTCGGCGAGGCCGGCGAGGGTCTGCCGTGACTGCTCAGAGAGCGTAAAGACTTTCCCGGCCGTCATGTCAAACGCCCAGGGCACGCGGAACGCGATCAGTGTGGCGAGGGCTGCGATCGCGACGACCAGCACCACGACAATGAGCGAGGTCAGCACGAAGCGTCGCTTCTGGGCCGGCACTGCGCCGGGGTTAACTGTCTTCACGTCTTTGGTCATGCCAAGCGCCTGCGGTCGAGACTGACGACGGCCAGGCAGAGAAATACTGCCGCAAAGCCGATGAAATACACCACCGGGCCAGGCCGGAAGATGCCGCGGATGAACTCGTCGTACTGGCGGGTCAGCGCCAGCGCAGACAGGACCTGCGAAACGACCGGGATCTGGAGGCTGCGGCCCACCGAACCCGCCAGCACCAACCCCACGAGGGCCCCGAACGAGAAGATGGCTGCGGTCACGTAATTGTCGGCCAGCGAAGACGTAAAGGTGCAGACGGCAATGAAAGCCGCGCCGAGCAGGAAGAAGCCGATGTACGAGCCGGCGATGGCGCTCATGTACGGGAAACCGTAGATCTTGAGCATCACCACGTAGACACCAGTCACAGCCAGCGCCGCCAGGAAGACAAAGCACGCGGCCAGGTACTTACCGAGCACGATTTGGGTGCTCGACACACGGGAATTCAGCAGGAACGGCTCGATGCCAAAACGGCGCTCGTCCGCGAACATCTTGATCGTCAATACGGGAAAGATCATGAAGGAGATATTCGAGAACAGCCCGAACATGCCGTTGAGGTCACCACCACCGCCGATCAGGTTATACGTGGTGAAGATGACGCCCGAGAGCAGCAGGAAAATCCCCATGAAGATGAACCCGAACGGCGTCGAGAAATAGCCTGCGATTTCTTTCTTCAGTATGAGAATCATCGTCTCGCATGTCTCCGGGTGCGGCGGCGCGCTGCACCGCGCACTACGCTGTGACTTCCAGGAAAATCTCTTCGAGGGCGTTGCCCATCGAGCGGAGCTCTACGATCGGCATATCGCGGGCTGCCAGCCGTCGGAATATCGCCTCTCGCACCGCGTTGTCGACCGTGCCGCTCACCATGAAGCGGCTGTAGCCGTCCGGTTCGCCGGAAGGTCCTTCGATGGCTCGAACCTCACTCACACCGGGCGTACTGCTCAGCACCTGGGCCACCTCGGCGGCGGGCCCCTTGACCCGGATCGTGAAGGATTTGCCGCCGCGCTCCAGGTTTTCGATGCTGTCGTCGAGAATCAGGCGCCCGCCGCTGATAATCAGGACCCGCCGGCAGATCGACATCACCTCGGGCAGGATGTGTGAGCTCAGGATGACGGTGTGATCGTGCGACAGGCCCTTGATCAGGTCACGCACCTCGGTGATCTGCTTGGGGTCCAGCCCCACCGTGGGCTCGTCGAGGATCAGTACGGGCGGAAAGCCGATCAGGGCCTGCGCCAGGCCAACCCGCTGCCGATACCCCTTCGAGAGGTTCTTGATCAACCGGCCCTTGACATGGTCGATCGCGGTCATTTCCATGATCTTGCGGATGTGGGCGGGGCGCTCCTTCGAGTGAACGCCCCGGACCCCGGCAAAGAAGGCCAGGTAGCTGCTCACGTCCATGTCCGGATAGAGCGGCGGTATCTCGGGCAGGAACCCCACTTGGCGGGCGGCGTCCCTGGGCCGGGCAACCGCGTCGACGCCTTCGATGCTGATCGAGCCGGCGCTGGGCAGCATCTGGCTGGCAAGCATCTTGAGGATCGTGGTCTTGCCGGCGCCGTTCGGACCCAGCAGGCCCACGGCGCCGGACCCCGGTCCGCCGCTTTCGATGCAGAAGCTGACGTTCATCACGCCCGGCTTGTCGCCGTAGTACTTGGTCAGCCCCTTGACTTCAATCATGAAGATGCTCCGGTGACTGGGTTGCCACGACCGCTTATGCCTGGAACCACTTCTGGACGAGCCCGGCCTGCGCGTCGTATGCGGGCTTGAGCGTCGGGTAGAGCGAGCGGTAGGTCTGGTAGAACTCCTCGTACTGCGCCACGTTCCTACCGATCGGGTTCGTGCAGCTGACGATCTTGACGATGCTGTCGCACGCCTCGCCCACCGACCGGTAGGCGCCTGCGCCCACTGCGGCCATAATCGCTGCCCCCGCCGACGGGCCTTCCTCGAGGTTGGTCGTTACGACCGAGGCATTGAATATGTCGGCCTGCATCTGGCGCCACAGTTCGCTCTTGGCCCCGCCACCCGACGCACGGACCTCGTCAACTTGGACGTCGAACTCGCGGAGGATTTCGATGGTGTCGCGCAGTGAATACGTAACACCCTCCATCACCGAGCGGCAGATTTCGCCCAGTCCGTGCCGGTAGGAGAGGCCGAAGAAGACGCCACGGGCGTTTTCGTCGGGGTAGGGCGTGCGCTCGCCGTTCAGGTAGGGGAGGAACAGCAGGCCCTCGGCGGTCGGCTGGGACTGCGCCGCCAATGCGGTCATCACGTCGTAGACGTCTTTGCCCTCGGCTGCCAGCGCGGCCTTGGAGTCCGCGAAGACGGTATCGCGCAGCCACTTGAAGGAGCCGCCCGCGGCGAGCGTGCAGCCGAAGAAGCTCCAGGTGTTGGGCGCCGAGTGGCAGAAGGCCAGCGCCGCCCGGCGCTGCCGGTCCGCAATCACCTTGTCGGTGACCGCGTACACGACGCCCGACGTCCCGATCGTCGCGGAGACGACGCCGGCACGGTAGACGCCGTTGCCGATGCCCCCCGCGGGCTGGTCGCCCGCGCCGCCCACAACCGGGATGCCGGGTCGCAGTCCCAGATGATCGGCAAGCCCGGGCCGCAAATGGCCCACGACGTCGCAGGACTCGTAGATGTGCTGCGGAACAATATCTTTCGGCAGGTCGCACGCCTCGAACATCTCGTCCGACCAGGTGCGCTTCCCCACGTCCATCAGGAACGAACCCGACGCGTCGGTCACTTCGACGCTCGGCTCTCCGGTGAGAACCAGCTTGACGTAATCCTTGGGGAAGAGCACCATGCGGGTCTTTTCGAAGATGTCCGGCCGGTGCTTCTTGACCCACATGAGCTTCGGCGCCCAGTAGCCGGTCAGGCAGTAGTTCGCCGTAATATCGAGCATCGGATCGATGCCCAAGCGCGCTTCGATGACATCACGCTCTTCCGTCGCGCGTTGGTCGAGCCAGATCATGCAGTTGCCGATGGGTTCGAGGTCCTTGTCGAGCATGGTATTGCCCAACATCTGCCCGGTGAGGCCGATGGCCGCAACTTCCGCCCCGCGGCCGCTCTTCGCCACGGCTTCGCAGATAGCATAGTCGCACGCGGTCCACCACTCGTTTGGGTCCTGCTCGACCCAGCCGGGCCTGGGGGTGATCAGGTTCACTTCCTTGTAGCCCAGGCCGAGCGTTTTGCCGGCTTCGTCGATGACGATGGCCTTCACGCCGCTGGTGCCCGCATCGATACCCAGGAAACAAGCCATGTGTGCGTCCCTCTCTGCCATGCAGGGGCGAAGCGTTCGCAAAGTCGCGTTCGGCGGTTCGAACGCCTCGCCCCCACAATGCTAGGCGGCCAGCTCGAACATCTTCTCGACCTTGTTCAGGTCGTACACATCGCCCAGGCCCCACTTCTGCGCGGTGATCACGGCGTCGGGCGCCATCTTCTCGACGCCGTCTTCCGGAATCCCAGCCTCGGCCAGCGTCACAGGGGTGCCGATCTTCACGAACCACGCCTCGAGCGCGGCAATGCCGGCTTCGGCCGCGGCCCGGTCGTCGATCTCGCTGACCTTGAAGACCTCGCGCGCAAACTCGGCGAACTTCTTGGTCTTGGTGTCGAGGAAGTACCGCATGGTGGCGAGGATCGTGACGGACATCGATGCGCCATGCGGCGTATCGTAGAAGTTGCTCAACGAGTGGCCGAGGACATGGATCGTCATGTCGAAGGGGCCGAGCCCGTTCGGATAGAATCCGTTCCACGCCCACGAGGCGGTCCACATCATCTGCGCACGCGCTTCTTTGTCCGCAGGATCGACCAGCAGGCGATCCATGCACTCCATGATCGTGCGGATACTTGCCTGGGAGTAGTGATCCTGGAACGGCGCCCAGTCGACGCTGTGCCCGAAGTACGCTTCGAGCAGGTGCGAGATGATGTCGGCCGCGGAGTAGGCGGTCTGGCGCAGGGGGATCGTGTAGGTTAGCTCGGGGTCGAGGATTGCGACCTTGGGGCGCATCAGGGGGCTGCCGAAGCCGTCCTTCCGCTGGAGCTCCATATTGGACATGACGGAAACGTTGTTGAGCTCCGAGCTGGTCGCCGGAATCGTGACCACTGCGATGACAGGCAGTGATCCGGTAATGGGCGCAGCGCCGACCGCCAGGTCCCACGGGTCGCCGTCGTACATGTACCCGACGCCGACGAACTTGGCTTCGTCGATAACGCTGCCGCCGCCCAGCGCGATAATCACGTCGGGCCGGTTTTCTCGGGCGACCGCGAGAACATTGCGCGCATGTTCCACCGTCGGGTTGCTCTTGACGCCGAAGCACGCGATCAACTCGACGCCGGCCGCCCCGCAACTATCCGCAACCTTCTGGTAGAGGCCCAGTTGCTTCACCAGGCCCTCGTCGTATGAGAGCAGGAGCGCCTTCTTGCCGAAGCCGGCCGCAACCTCTCCCACCCTGGCTACCACACCCTCGCCAAAAATCGCGTTGGTTGGCATCGAGAACTCAAAAGGGTACATGCTGCTTTTCTCCTTCGTCGGGTCTAGCGTTATTCACTTGTTCGGACCGCGCTGCTAAGCGCGTGCCGCGCTTTGGTCTTTGTAGATGCGTTCGGGAAGGCCCGGCACGTCGGCCCGGCCCACAAATATGCCGCCCGCGCCGCGTTCGAAGTCGGCGTCGCCTTCCGGCAGCCAGAACTTGGAGGTTGCCACGTAGAGGTCGCGCATGTCTTCGCCGCCGAAGCCGGGGCAGCAGACATGCTTGACCGGGAGATCGAGGTTCTTGACGCGGGTATAGTCCTGCAGGCTCCACACCGAGATGATCCGCTTGTCGCTCCAGTGGGCCACATAGAGGTGATCGTTCACATCCAGCGCGGCCCCATCCGGCATGTCCTCGAACTGGATGACCACCTGGGGCTCGCCGCTGGGGCCGTGCTCCACCGAGTAATCCCACCGCAGGAGGACCTTGTTCCAGGTGTCCACGACGTACATGCCCGCGTCCTTGCTGTCGAACAGGATCGTGTTGTACTGCACGACCTTGTCCACCAGCGTCACGACGGCGCCGTCCACGTCGACCATGTAGAACTTGCCTGCCATTTTGTCAGGGTCGAAGTGGGGTTCGGGGTAGAACTTCGAGACAGTGCTGGTGTAGATGCGGCCCGCGGCGTCGCAGCGAGTGTCGTTATAGCGGAACTCGCCGGTGTTCGGCTGGGGCGCCGCCACCAACTCCAACCTGCCGGTAGCGAAGTCGAGCAGCATCAGCCCGTCGTCGACGGCGACCAGCAGCCGGCCAGGAGTCTCGCAGGGGATGGCGGAGCCAATGACGCCGGCGGTAGGGGTGCATTCGTCCTTCCCCGTCTGGGGGTCGTAGCGGTGCACCGTGCCTTCGAACAAGTCGGTCCAGTAGAGCTGCTTGAGGCGGGGGTCCCAGATGGGGGTCTCCGCCAGCACGACGCGGGAGTCGATCGCCAGTTCAAACGCCATGACAGCCTCCTCGCTGCACTTGATCGGGAGTTCATGGATAACGATCTGGAAATATGGGAACCGGGTTGAAGTATGCCGGAGGTGCAATTCACATTTGTAATCTGGAATTACATATGTGAGAATAGCACGAGGAAAGCTGGCTGTCAAGTCCCAGTTTTGGGGCCTCTCGCCAGGCAACAACCTGCCGGTAGGCTGCCTAGAGGGGCGTTAGGAAAGCAGGACGTTACGGGGCGGGTTGCGGTGCCCGACTCAACCCCTGGACCTCGGGCTTCCCGTTCTGCCAATCCAGCCGCGCCAGGTCCATGAAGCGATACCCCGCGGCAGACCAGCTGTGGAAGAGCAACCACGTGCCTCCCTCGCGGTCGAGCACCACGTCCTGTCCGCCTGGTCCCACGATGCCTGCGCCGACGGTCGTCTCGAGCAAGGGCTCGCTCGCTTTGACATAAGGCCCCAGGGGCGCATCCGCAACCGCGTACCCGGTCGCATAGCGGGGCGTGTTGAAGCTGTTGGCCGAGTAGAAGAGATAGTACCTGCCGTCCCGTTTCCATAAGGTCGGCGCCTCAACCAGCACGCCTTCCCACGCCTTGTCGGCCGTGAGCAGCCGGGCAGGCTCGGCCGTCAGCGACATGCCGTCGGGGGCCAGGGGCTGGATGTAGATCCAAGTCTGCCTGCCGCCTGAATTGCCGTCGTTTTTCCACAGCAGGTATGCCTGGCCGTCGTCGTCCACGAACGTCGCCGGGTCGATCGAGCCGCCCTCACTCTCCTGGCAGATCAACGGCCGGTCGCCCGCGGGCTGGAAGGGGCCTTCCGGCTTGGGGCTGGTTGCCACCCCAATACACTGCACGCCTCCGGCCGCGCCGGCTGGCAAACGAGCGGTAAAGTACATGACGTAGGGCCCGTCTTTATGGGGGCGCCACACTTCCGGCGCCCACGCCCAGCCAAAAGTCTGCGCTGCCCAGCGCGGCAGCTTCGGCAGGGCATCGTTGAGCGTGTCCCAGTGGACCAGGTCGGCGGAGCGTGCGACCTGGATATTGTGGCCGTTGCCGTTGGTTGCGTACGCATAGTACTGCCCGTCGACCTGCAAGGTGTCCGGATCTGGGAAATCGCGGTTGAGGACAGGATTCCGGTAAGTGCCCGGTGCGAGGGTGGGCGGGGCAGACGGCGGCTGCGAGGCCGGCGCGGCGGGGCGCTCGACCGCGCTGGCGGCGACAGGCGCGGGCGTCAGGGCCGCCGCGGCCGGGCCGGCGCACCCTGCCAATGCAAGGGCGAACGCGAACACCAGATACAAAGGCGCCACGATCCGTGGCGGCAGACCTCTCACCTGGCCCCCGCGCATGGGAAGATGGAGCGATCGGAAGCGGCGTCTCCCGGCCGGCGCTCAGGAAAAGAGAGGCTGCTCACCGGGGTCCTTTGGGCGGGCGCTGCCCAGGTAGTCCGCGATCTTTTCCAGCACGGCAGCCTCCACGGCAGCCTCTGCCGACGCCAGAAGCTCGGGGGGCAGCGCGGCCAGTGCCGCGTTGCTCGTGCGCTCGGGCAGCCCCAGGGCCTGCAGCATAGCAAGCTCGAGGTCGGTGGCGATGTTCACCTTGCTCACCCCGCCCCCCGGCAGCCGCACCGCCGCACGGATCATCCCGGCTGGCACGCCGGAGCCGCCGTGCAGCACCAGATGCACGGGTCGTGAGCGGGCGGCCCGGGTGAGGCGGCGGATCTCGGCCAAGCGGGCGAGGTCGATGTGCGGCCGGCGGACCTTATACACCCCGTGGGCGGTGCCCACGGAGATGGCGAGCGCATCGACGTCCGTTTCGGCCACAAACTCCGCGGCTTCGTCCGGCGCCGTATACAGCTCGTCGTCCGCTTCGGTCTCCACCTGGTCCGACGAGAAGATGCGGCCCAGCTCTCCCTCCACCGAGACGCCGCGGGCGTGTGCGAAGGCGACGACCTCGCGCGTCCGCCGGCTGTTTTCGGCAAGAACGCAGTCCGACCGGTCGATCATGACCGACGTGAACCCCGCCGCGATGGCTTCTTCAATCATCGCAGGGTCGCGGGTGTGGTCGAGGTGCAGCACGACGGGGACGGTAATCCTCTCGTCGCTGAGCGCCGCGTAAAATTCGCCCGCGAAGTCGGTGGGGCTAGAGTCGAACCAGCGGAGCTCGTTGGCCGAAATCTGGACGATCAGCGGCGTGGCGGCCCGTTCGCCGGCACGTAGAACCGGTCGGATCATGGCGAGGTAGCGCGGCGAGAAGGAACCCACCGCATATTCCCCGGCTTCTGCGAGGGGCAGGACTTCTCGCAGAGTTACCACGTTCCCTTGCTCGTTTCGTTTCACACTAAGCTGCCTCTCGTCGAAGATTTCGCCGGCGCGCGGTCACAGCCTTTGATATCGCGGCCGGCGCCAAGCATCCCTATGATAACTGCAGGTTCCGGTATGGCGGCGTCTTGCAGATTACTTTTGCCCGACGCCATCCTGTTGTCATTCGTGATTGTGTCGAGCGCGAGTGGTGGGCGGCTGGAATGGGGTCCCGGGGGCAGGTGGGGGGCAGGCACGCCAGAATTAAGGTCTTGCTCTGGCGTGCCTCCCCGAGGCTTCGACGGCTGTCAGGCCAGCGGCAGGCCGGTCTGAGCGCCCGGGGTGGACGGGTGGCTGGGCAGCACCGGCCCAAGCGGGCGGCCCGACTCCTCGCCGCTCAGCGTACTGAGGGCCTTTTCGGAAGTCCAGGCCGGCGCCGCGGGAACGACGGCGGGCCGAGGCAGCGATTCGGCGCCCATGCTCAGCGCAAGGGCGAGCAGCGCGGCGATCAATGCGGTGCGAGAGCGAGCGATCCGTTTCATGGTTCCACCTCCACTACTGACTCGATACTATGTTAGACAGCTATACATTCGAACATTTATATGGTCGAGAGTGTAGCGGATCGCGGCGTGTTTGTCAAGAGGCAATTTGAAGCAGTTGCGGTGCGGCGGGCAGACCGCGCAGACGGGGGCAGATCAGCTGCGCTGGATAACGAGGGATGGAATCGCACACTGATTGAAGGGATCGGACTGATTATCACGATCTCTTTTCGGAGGGACAGTCCAGATCATTTCAATCAGTTGGATCAGATGCTTGATGACGGATTGGCGGGGGCGCTCTTGTCCCCGCCGCCCCCGACCAGGGGCTGCGCCCCTTGGAACCCCAAAGGCAACGCCGCGGATACGCGTTCGCCCGGATAGGTCATTGTACGGGGGATGATGCGGGGGCGGCAGGAACCATGCGTGTATTTGGTCGCCCTGGTGTGAGAGGCGAGCATGGTCAGGGCGGCACTGCGAGGGTCCCAACAGTCAAAAGGCGGCCGGCCGGACCTCGACAGGAAGCATGCCTCGCTTGCAGGGCCGGCCGACGATTTCGCTATGCTTGCACTGAACTAAGGAGGTTAGGGTCGCGTCATGCCGAGCGAAGCCGGAAAGCGCGTGTGCTCACCGGCAATCACGAACAGCATGTGCCGGTCCTCCACGGGGTGCAGGGTGCCAGAGGGAGGCGCGGGGGTCAGGTTGACGTCCCACCAGCGGCGGACGAACCACTTGAGGCTGAACACGCGGTCTTCGCCGCAGAAATCCGGATACGGATCGCGCAGGGTGATGCGGTCCTGCTCCACGTCGACGTGGGTGACGACGCTGTAGTGACCGTAGTCGCCTACGGCAAAGTCCTCATCTTCCTCGCGCTCCTCGAAGAACCCCTGCCATTCCACGCCTGCAGGGCAGTGATGGTCGCGCACGACAGTCACGAGGTCGTCGACGCTGGCTTGGTTCTTCCGCCACAGGCACACGCCCTCGCGCAGCCGCTCGACCGCCCGCGCCAGCTGATCCACACGCGCACCATGCACGCTGATCGTTGCTTGCACCTGGGCCAACTCGGTGAGCCGCTCCTGGTTCGCCGAGACACCGTGATACGCGAGCAACATCTGCAAGACGGCAGGCCCGCAGTGGTATTCGGAGATCTGGCACACCCGGGGCAGCCGGGCCGGGCTAGCCGGGCTGGGAAGGGCCGTAGATGCGGCGGGCATGTTTCGTCATCAGGCTGGCGAGCACTTGCGGGAACCTGATCCCGTGGAGCTGCAGGACCTCGGTCATGGGGAGGCCCTCGGCGGGTCCGAACGCGGTGTTGGGGTTCGCGTCGATGAAGTATGGGATTTCCGTCAGCGGGTCGATTCGTATGTCGAACTTGGCATAGTCCTGGCAGTGCAGCACGTCGAAGGCAATCCGCGCATAGGCGGACACGTCTTGCTCGACCGCCGGGGTCACCGGGCCGTAGTGGTAGCAATCCGGGTCGCTGTAGCTTTCGAAGCTCGTGAAGAGGTACTTGCGGTCCTCGCTGGCCTTGAAAATCTTTTCGCCGCAGAACACATGCACCTGCTCGCCGTCATCGAAGACAATGGCGGTGATCTCGGGCCCGTCGATGAAGCGCTCGACGATCACCGGCATCTTGTAAGTTTCGATGAGCAGATTGGCCTGTTCCTGGGCGGCCGCGTAGCTCTCCTTCGGGGCCTCGTTGTCGATGCCGACACTCCCGCCGCTCTCGTTGAGCTTCACGATTAGCGGCAGCTGAAGGTCTTCGCGCAGGGCTGCATCGCGCCGGCTGACCAGCTGGTAGGGCGGGGTGGGCACGTCGTTCGCATTCAGCAGTTCCTTGGCCAGGTGCCGGTCGTTCCCCAGCACCAGGCCCCGCATACCTGCGCCGGTGTACGACACGCCCGCCAACTCGAGCGCTCCGGGGATAGAGGTCTGGAGGGCGTCACTGCCGCGCAGAGTGTCCACCAGGTTGAGGATCAGGTCGGGTTGGTCGACCAGAAGCTTAGCCATGAAGTAGCGGTCGGCCCGGTAGGCTTTCGCTTTCAACCCCAGCTTCTTCAGCGCGGCCACGACGTCCTTGGCGCGCTGTTCCACCTCTACCTCGGCCTCGTAGGCTTCCTTGGTCGCGAACCAGGCGGTCTTCACGTGCGAATACGCGACCGCCACCAGGCGCAGCCGCTTGAGCGCGTCCTTGTCCACTACCAGGGTCTGGCGGCGGCCGCCCTTACGGGCTTTGCGCTTGCGGGTCTCGGGGACCGGTGATGCGTCGGTCACGTCCAAGTTCTAGCCGGCCTCTCGGCAGTCGTCCGCCTGCGACTCTTCCGGCGGCGCCACGTCGACGCGCGCCGGGACAGCGGCCGCTGCGACAACTGCGAGAATGGCCGCGTGCGCCTCGGCCACCGAGATGTGATCGACCACGGCAGCCTCCGCGCTCAAGCGGCGGCACGCGTTGTCGAGCCACTTGCGCTCGGGATTCGTGAGCGGGCTGGTCCGCCGAACGGCCAGCAGGTCTCGGATTGCACAGGGCAGCGCTTCCGCCTCGCGCGCCTGCTCGCTCAAACGCAGCCCGGCCAACCTCTGGCGGCCGTCTTCGGGCAAGCCCGCGCTTTCGGATGCCAGGGTTTCGGCGATCACGGCCACGCTGTTGCTCAACCGCCGCAGGCCGACCATCTGCGCCCGGCGCATGGGCACGAATAAGGTGCCTTCCCCCGTGATGTCGATTTCGTAATAGATTTCAGTCGCGCCGCCCGGGTTGGGCTCGGCCAGGTGACCCATGCCTTCGTTCCGGATGCCCCGTACGACGCCAAAACCGTACTTTGGATGATAAACCGGTTCCCCTGCATGCAGCTGTTCGTCCAACCGAAACTCGGTCGAGTTCATCACTACCCCTTCCCAACTGCCCGGCGCGACCCTCCGAGCCCGGGGGCCAGCCTCAACGGCAGCAACGGGAGTAGTATACTACAACCTTCGTCAGCAGTCGGTACGGAGGGATACTGAAGAGTTGGCGCCAAGTGGTATGTTGATTGTTTTCCACCCGTACGGCACCCCTGGCGGGGCCGTGGAAGCGCCTAAAGATGGCGGCACTTGCCCCAGGAGCACGCTCGTACGAGAGTGTTGGATAACGTGGCAGAGGAAGGGCAAAGGCACCCTGTCGCGGCGAAGGTAGCGGTTTCAGGAGTGCTGAAGGTCGTTACGGGTGCAAAAGAGGGCGCTGGGAGGTGCGTGTGAGGCTGGCCGGGCGGTCAGTGGGCGCGCCAAAGCCAAGGGGTTAGCCGGCGCGCACGGGGGCCAGACGCTGCGTGGGGCGCAAGCGCACGCCGGTCAGCAGCGTGACGATGCGCTTCAGGTTCAGCACCAGGGCCGTCAGCTGGGCTTGGACCCCGTAGCGCAGCAGGCCGAGGTAGCGGCAGCGGCCAAAGCCGTGCCAGCGTTTGGCCTCGCCAAACTTGCGCTCAATCTTGTAGCGTTCGGCGCGCCCGGCTTGGTATTCCGGCGAGTCCTTGAGCTGCTGCCAAGCGTCCCGGTGTTCGTTACTCGCCGCCGTGCGGTAGTCATTCAGGGTCAGGGCCGAATGCTTGCCTTGGGCCGCAAGCCGGTAATGCAGATCGGTGTCATCGTAGGCCTTGTCGCCCGCATAGATCTCGGCGGTGACGCCAACCTCGGCATCGTGGGCCAGCAGCTGCGGCAACTGCTTGTTGTCCGCCGCACTGCCGCCCGTCGGCTCGAGGGTCGTGATCAAGCCGGTTTCGGCGTTGACACTGACATGGCTCTTGTAGCCCAAGTACTGCATGTCCTGCATCTGCAGCTTGCCATCCGGCCCGGTCTTGCGGCGCTTGCCTTTCTTGACCAGCTGCGCCTGCTTATCCCGCGGCGGTCGGCCCTGCGCTTGGCGCTGCCGGTCGGCATCGTTGTCCACGTCGGCCACCGTGTGCACGCTGTCGACCACCTGGATCTTGCCCAGCTGAATCCCGGCGGCTTGGGCTTGGCGCAGCACGCTATCGCCGATGGCCTGCAACTGCTGCCAGCCGTTGGCTTCCCGCAGCCGCTTGTTGAACTCGCTCGAGCGTACTGTGATCCGGCGCCAGTTCGTCCACCGCCAGCCCGACGAACTCCTTGATCGCCAGGTTGAGGTTGGTCGCCTCCTCCACCTGCCGCTCCGAGAAGCGGTACAGATAGGCGATCACCAGCATCTTGAGGATCGTCACCGGCGGATACGGCGGCCGCCCGTCTTCCGCCAAGCCCTTGTACGCCGGCAGGAGGATCTCCGTAAAGCTGTCCCAGTCGATGACGCGGTTCAACTGCACGAGGAAGTGGTCCCGGGGCACCACCCGCTCGTAAATCGGCGCGCCAAAGAACGAGCCTAAACCTAACTGCTTGAAGTGCTTCTCGGCCATCGTTACCCTCCTGATCGGCTGCGATGACCTCATTGTAAGCACTTCCCAAAATCACGCGAGTTTTCGGGGAGTTATCCAACACTCTCCGCTCGTACGGGACTTGCACTTTCCTGTAATGCGTGATATGATGTTTTCAATTCAAAGAAATCCGTGGTTCGGTTCCCGTCAGGCGATGTGTTTGCGTCTTGGACACATGCCTCGCTTGCTCCCGTGCTGATGGATAACTCGTTGAATGCATCATCAACAGGAGTTAGCGAAACTAACATGGCAGATCAAACCCTCACTTGTTCGGACTGCGGGACGCAGTTCCAGTTCACCGAGAGCGAACAGGAATTCTACCAATCCAAGGGCTTCAGCGCCCCGAGCCGGTGCCCGTCTTGTCGGGCCGCCCGCAAGGCTGCCCGCGAAGGCGGCAGTGGTTATGGCAGCGCTTCCCGCTACGGCGAGCGCCAGATGTACCCCGCGGTGTGCGCCCAGTGCGGTAAGGACACGCAGGTGCCCTTCCAGCCGCGTGGCGACAAGCCCGTGTACTGCTCGGACTGCTACCGCGCCCAGCAGGGTGGCAGCAGCAGCAGCTACGGCAGCCGCAACCGCTCGGGTGGCAGCAGCCGGTACTAAGCCGGTCGCACCGCGCGAGAGCGGATCGGGCCGCCAAGGCCCGGTTCGCACGCAGGCCCCGCATTCGGGTTAAGCCCGAACTGCGCGGGCAGCTCATATAAACGAAGAAAGACCGGGTCCCGAACTTGGACCTGGTCTTTTTTTGATTCCGGTCTCAAGCTCGCAGCACATCACTCCAGCTCTGCACCACTAATACATCCTTTTGGGTCTCCCTCGCCAACCGACATTGCGGTATCCTCTGAGAAGCAGGCCCAGCGCCCTCTGGCTGGGGGCTGTTCCGCAGGCGGCGCGATTTGCTTTTTCGCGCCTTGCGACTGAGGATTAAGCGTCGAGGATCGGGCCGTGAGCACGGTCTCTCGGGACTCCGAACTTGGTGCGCGCGACCCTCAATCATACTTGCTACGCAGAAGGAGAAGCTCACTCATGGCATTTAACCTGCGGAACCGCAACTATCTGAAAGAGCTGGACTTCACCCCGGAAGAACTCAGGTTCCTGCTCAAGCTGTCTGCCGATCTCAAGGCCGCGAAATACGGCGGCTACGAACAGCCTCGCCTCAAGGGGAAGAACATTGCGCTCATCTTCGAGAAGTCGTCGACCCGCACCCGCTGTGCGTTCGAGGTAGCGGCCTACGACCAGGGCGCGCACGTGACGTATCTTGGGCCAGAGGGCTCGCAGATCGGGCACAAGGAGTCGATGAAGGATACGGCGCGGGTCTTGGGCCACATGTACGACGGGATCGAGTACCGGGGCTTTGGGCAGGAGACGGTGGAAATCCTCGGCCGGTATGCAGGCGTGCCCGTGTGGAACGGTCTGACGAACGAGTTTCATCCGACGCAGTCCCTGTGCGACGTGCTGACGATGGTCGAGCACAGCAACAAGCCGCCGAGCAAGATCGCCTATTGTTACCTGGGCGACGCGCGCTTCAATATGGGCAACTCGTTGATGGTGATGGGCTGCAAGATGGGCATGGACGTTCGCCTCTGCGCGCCCCGCCCACTATGGCCGGCCGACGAGCTGGTGGCGGCGGCCAGGCAGGTGGCCGCGCAGACCGGCGCCCGCCTCACGCTGACCGAGAACGTCGAAGAAGGCATCCAAGGTGTGGACTACATCCATACCGACGTGTGGGTGTCGATGGGCGAACCGAAGGAAGTCTGGGACGAGCGCATCAAGCTGCTCAAGCCGTACCAGGTGAACGCGGACGTGATCAGCAGGACCGGGAACCCGCAGGTGAAGTTCATGCACTGTCTCCCCGCATTCCATAACCGGGAGACGAAAGTTGGCGAAGACATCTACCAGAAGACGGGGCTTGATGCGCTTGAAGTGACCGACGAGGTTTTCGAGTCGGAACGGTCGATCGTGTTCGAACAGGCCGAGAACCGCATGCATACGATCAAAGCGATCATGGTCGCGACGCTCGGAAACTGAGGGCAGGGCAAACGCAGCCCTACTGACCCCCCGTATGCCGCCGGCTGTGCGAACCGCGGCCGGCGGTATGACCGCTTACCCGATTGCATCGTTCCGCCGCCGATCATTTATCTCACTGAGGAGGACAGGCATGAGCCAAAGGAACTGGCTGTCGACGATGATGCTGGCAGTGCTCTTGCTGGCGCTTGTGGGCTGCACGCCCCCACCTGCGGCGCCGGCGCCGGCTCCCACTTCCGCACCGGCGAGCAATGCAGAGCCCGCCGCGGGATCGCCGCCGGGCCAGGGCCTGCCGGGCTCGGAGTGGCAGCTTGACGCGATGTTTGGGGGGCCGGCTGCGGTGCCGGTGGTGCCCGGTAGCGTTCCAACGCTGGCCTTCGCAGAGAACCGCTATCTTGGCTTCGGCGGGTGTAACTGGTATCAGGGGCTCTTTGTCCTGCGCGGGACCAATGGTCTCCAGTTCAACGGGCCCGCGACGACGCGCTTCGGCTGCACCGCGAATACGCCGACTTCCGTGCAGGAAGCCACCCTCATCCCCATGCTGACCAGCATCGCCAAGTACGACATCAAGGACGGCAAGCTGCGGATGTTCATGGGCGACGACACGCTGCTGTTGACCTTTACACAGCTCCAGCCCGTACCGCTGGAGGGCACCCCCTGGTTGCTCAATTTCTACTTCTCCCAGCCGACTGCCATGTGGACGCCGCCGCTCGTCGGCACGATGCCCACCTTGCGCTTTGAGGGCGGGCAGGTGAGCGGCAACACCGGCTGCAACGATTTCACCGGCAAGTACGATCTGCAGGGTGACCAACTGAAGATCAGCAACCTGGCGACGACGAAAAAGACTTGCGACCAGCCCAACGGCATCATGACCCAGGAGCAGGCCTACCTGTCCACGCTTCAGAGCGCGACGACGCTCCAGAAGTTCCCGCGCACGGTCCAGCTGCTGGGGAGCGACGGCCAGCCGCTGCTGATCTACAACACCGGCAAGTAAACCCTGGGGGGCCCGCGCTTTGCGGCGGGTAAGGAGGCGAGTGTGGCTAAGGACAAGAAGGACAAGAAGGACAAGAGGGACAAACACAAGGGCAAGCTCGACACCAAGCCCGAGGCCGCGCAGGTCGCGGAGCCGGGCGGCGGCGCGCCGGCCATCGTTTCCGCAGCGCCGCAGGAGGCCGGCTGGGACGACAAGCCCAAAATGAAGAAGAAGGAGTACGAGGCGGAACTGGAGCGGCTCCAGGTCGAACTCGTCAAGATGCAGGAGTGGGTGAAGGCCACGAACGCCAAGGTCTGCGTTCTCTTCGAGGGCCGCGACGCGGCCGGCAAGGGCGGCATCATTAAGGCCATCTCCGAGCGCACCAGCCCCCGGGTGGTCAGGGTCGTGGCCCTGGCTTCGCCCACCGAGCGCGAGAAGTCGCAGATGTACTTCCAGCGTTACATGCCCCACCTGCCGGCCGGAGGCGAAATGGTGCTTTTCGACCGCAGTTGGTACAACCGGGCGGGGGTCGAGCGCGTCATGGGCTTCGCGACCGAAGAGCAGGTGGCGAGCTTCCTGAAGTTTGCGCCGGCGGTGGAACGGGCCATCGTCGCGTCCGGGGTCATCCTCGTCAAGTACTGGCTTGAAGAGACCATGGAGGACCAGACCGAACGGTTCGAGGAGCGCATCCACGACTACAAGAAGATCTGGAAGCTGAGCCCGATGGACCTGGAAAGCCACCGCCGCTGGTATGACTATTCGCGGGCGCGCGATGCGATGTTTGCGGCCACCGACTGCCCGGAAACGCCCTGGTACGTGGTGGACTCGCACGACCAGAAACGCGGCCGGCTAAATTGCATCAGTCATCTCCTCAGCCTTGTGCCCTATCACGAGGTGCCACACGAAGAAGTGGTCTTGCCGAAGCGCCAGGACAAGGGCGATTACGAGAACCCGAACCATCCATTCCGGTGGGTGCCGGCCAAATACTAAGCCTCCGGTCATTACGGGAGAGGAGTTGATCCGATCATGGCAGATGGCTCTCAACAATCAAAGTGGTACACCTTGGGGCCGGACGCAGTGGCCCGCGAACTCAAGGTCGACCCGGCAAAAGGGTTGAGTTCGGCCGAGGCGCAGCAGCGCCTGCAGCAGTACGGGCCCAACCAGCTTGCCGCCAAGAAAAAGGAGCCCGGCTGGCTGTCGTTCGTGCGCCAGTACAAGGACTTCATGCAGATCATCCTGATCGGCGCGGCGGTGATCAATCTGATCTTCACCCAGGACCTCCGCACGTCCGTGATGCTGGTCGTCCTCACCATCTTCAACGCTGTGATGAGCCTGCGCCAGGAGTCCAAGGCCGAGGCTAGCCTGGCCGCGCTCGAGAAGATGATGAAGAACATCGCCCGGGTGCGGCGTGACGGCCAGGCGATCGAGATCGAGGCCGAAGCGATTGTGCCCGGCGATATCGTGCTGATGGAGGCCGGCAACCGGGTGCCTGCCGACGGCCGTCTCTTCGTCACGGCGACCCTCGAGATCGAGGAGGCCGCGCTGACGGGCGAGAGTGTCGCCTCGCCGAAGGACACGGAGACGATTGAGAAGGCGGACGCTGCGCTTGGCGACCGCCACTGCATGGCCTACATGAACACCGCGGTCACCCGGGGCCGGGGCGAGATGATCGTCACGACGACGGGCATGGGCACCGAGATGGGCCACATCGCCGACCTGCTGAACAAGACTGAAGCGGACAAGACGCCGCTGCAGAAGCAGCTCGACCGCCTGACCATCATCATCGCCGGCATCGCCGGCCTCGCGTTTATCGTCATGTTGATCCTTGGCCTGGCGCGCGGCCAATCCTTCGACTCCGTCTTCGTCGCCGGCATCGCGCTGGCTATTTCGGCCATCCCGACCGGCCTCCCGGCGGTGGTGACGACGCTTTACTCCATGGGCACGCAGGTGCTGGCAAGTCAGAACGCGATCGTCAAGCGGCTGCCTTCCGTCGAGACGCTCGGGTCGGTCTCGGCAATCTGCTCGGACAAGACGGGCACCCTCACGCTCAACAAGATGACGGCCCGCGAGTTCACGGTGCCGGGCCAGAACCACTACAAGGTAACCGGCGAGGGTTACAGCACGCAGGGCCAGCTGCTGCATGACGGCGGCGCAAAGATCGACCTCGACGAAATTCTGCTGCCCATGGCGCTCTGCGCAGATGCTCGCCTCGACGGGACGGACCTCATCGGGGATCCGACCGAGGGTGCACTGATCGTGTTGGCCGAAAAGGGCGGCATCAGCGTCGAAGGGGCCCGCCAGAAGTACCCTCGTATCGCCGAAGTCCCGTTCGACTCGGACTACAAGTTCATGGCGACCTTCCATAACATGACGAATGCGGAAGGCAAGCCCGTCGTGCGCTGCTTCGTGAAGGGCGCGCCCGACGTGCTCATCGCCCGCAGTAATTCGCTGTGGGTGCCCGGCGGCCAGGTTCTCGTCGGCGACGAGGAGAAGGGCCGGCTGGCGCTGGCAGAGAACGAGCGCATGGCGAAGGCCGGCGAGCGCGTCATGGTGGTGTCGCGCCGCGACTTCGATCCCGCCACCTTCGACCCGAAGGGCCCGGCCGGCGACGGCAAGCTGCTGCCCCTCGTGCAAGACCTGACGTTCCTCGCCATGGTCGGCATCGTCGATCCGCCGCGTGCGGAGGCGAAGGCCGCCATCGCCAAGTGCCACAGCGCGGGCATCCAGGTCCGCATGATTACGGGCGACCATGCGGTGACGGCCGCGGCCATCGGCCACGAGCTGGGCATCGAGGGCAAGGCGCTGACGGGCGCGCAGTTCGCCGCCATGAGCGACGACGACCTGAAGAAGGACCTCGACAACATCGGCGTGATTGCCCGGGTGGCGCCCGAGGACAAAATCCGGCTGGTGCGCCTGCTCCAGGAGCAGCAAAACATCGTCGCCATGACCGGCGACGGCGTAAACGATGCGCCGGCGCTGAAGAAGGCCGACATTGGCGTCGCGATGGGCATCACGGGTACGGAGGTCTCCAAGGGCGCGGCGGTCATGATCCTGACCGACGACAACTTCGCAACCATCGTGAAGGCGGTGGAGTTCGGCCGGGCCATCTACGACAACCTGGCGAAGTACATCCGCTTCCAGATGACCGCGCTCGTCGCATTCATCGCCTCCTACCTGGGTGCGGCGTTGTTCCTCATCGCGGGCGGCGTGCCGTTCTCGCCCCAGGTCGTCTTGTGGATCAACTTCCTCGTCCAGGTGCCGATCGCGATTGCGCTCGGCTTCGACAAACCGTCACCCGGCCTCATGGATCGCAAACCGCGGCCGCTCAGCCAGCCGGTAATGAACCGGGCGCAGTGGAGCCGTGCCATCTTCATCGGCTTGCTGATGACGGTCGGCACCCTCGTGTTCGAAGCAATTGGTTCCCAGTACGCGACGCCGCTCATGTTCACCATGGGCTTTGCGGTGTTCTCGCTGTTCAACATTGTGATGGGGTTGGCCGTGCGCAGCGAAACTGACACGGTGTTCACCCGGGACATCTTTTCCGACCGGCGCCAGCTGGGGCTGTACGGCCTTGCCCTGCTGTTGACCTTGCTGCCCACCGAGTTGGCGTTCCTCCGCGACCGGTTCGGCCTGACCGGCCTCACCATGCAGCAATGGCTGATCTGCGCCGCGGCTGCGTTTGCCTTGTTGCTCGTCACCGAGATCATGAAGGTCTTTCTCCGGCGGGGCCGCAAGCAAGCGGCTGCGCAGGCTGAAGCCGTCCCGGTTTCGGGGCCGCAGCCCGCATAACAGACCTGCGCCCGCCGGGGTCGCGACAGCTCCATGCCGCGGTCCCGGGGGCGCCCATCCCTGTTTCGATCAACCTGCCCAGGTTGTGAGATAGTTCGTTTGAAGCACATCTATCAAAGGAGTTGCAGTCATGACCGAGCCCCAGGAACAAGAACAGGTCCAACCGGCTGCGGAGGAGCAGCCGCAAGCGTCTGAAGTGGCCCCCGTCGCCGCGGAACCGCAGGCCGTGCCCGGTGTGGGCTTCCTCGTAATGGCCTTCAACGACGAAAAGGCCGCGGATCAGGCGCTCGACGCGATGAAACAGGCCAAGAAGCAGAAGCAGTTCTACTTCGAGGAAGCTGCTGTCATCCGGCAGGATGTCAACGGTAAGGTGCACTATCACGAGACCGGCGACATGGGCAAAGGCAAGGGCGCAGGCATCGGCGCGCTCGTCGGCGGCGTCCTGAGCCTCCTTGGCGGCCCCATTGGCCTCGCAGTGGGCGCGGGCATTGGCGCGCTGGCGGGCGCGGCAGCGGCGACCAAGGACAGCGGTTTCCGCAACGAGAGCCTGAACATGGTAGGCGTCGCACTGAAGCCGGGGACCTCGGCCGTCGTGACCATCACGAGCAGCGCGTTCCTCAAGGCTGTTCAGAAGCAGGTGCCCATCGACGAGATCCGGGGGACGGTGACCAACCTCTCCGCCGAGATCTCCGCGGCCCTGGCCGAGAAAAAGGATCTTGCCATCGGCGTGCTGCTGACCGAAACCGGCCTCGCCGTGCGGAAGATCGCCATCAATGAAGAGAGTGCCGAGGTTGTCGCCGCGGTGTTCACCGACGAAGCGGTTGTGGCGGGCGCGGCGTACGTGGACGCACAAGGCGTCGCGTACGAGGTGGTCGCAGCGACGGCCGACGGTGCGGCGATGGAAGCCGGGGTCATTACGGACGAAGGCGCGGTCATCGTCGGCGCGGTGGCCCTGCCGGCGGCGGCCGAAGCAACCGCTGCGGCGCCCGACGGCCGACGAGAACAAGGTTTCGGCCGAGAAGCCGGCCGAAACACCTGCGTCTGAAGCACCGGCGGCCTGAGCGTCCCGGACGTCCACCGCTCCTCACAGCATTCTGTCCAGAGCAGTCCTCCGCCGGCAGTTAACCCTGCCGGCGGAGCCACCTCCACGGGCGTGTTCGCCGCCCCGTGCACCCTGCGCCGGCCCCAGCCGGGCTCGCACGGTGCCGGGCGAGGAATTGCACCTTCAATACACCTTTTTGGGCCTACCGCAGTATCACCTGCGGTGGTAACCTAACCTCTGCCTAACGCGCATTTGCGCAGTTTTTGGGAGTTCCAGCTTGAAGCGCGGCAGTCAACGTTTCCTTTTTGATGCACCTGGCGCCTATCGCATTCGCGTTCAGGGTCATCTTGCCGCGCACTGGACAGACATGCTGGGGGGAATGGTCATCTCGTCAAGAGGCGCCCAGGGGAAGACCGCGGTGACGACGCTCAAGGGGACGTTGATCGACCAGGCCTGCCTGATGGGCGTGCTGACCGCGTTGTACGAGATGGGGTACACCCTTCTGGATGTCAAGCGCC
The DNA here is from genome assembly GCA_963810095.1 of uncultured Chloroflexia bacterium. GTDB lineage: Bacteria > Chloroflexota > Anaerolineae > CG2-30-64-16 > CG2-30-64-16 > JALOOB01. The sequence goes on from CAWEMM010000009.1 coordinate 149,323, forward strand.
TTCCGGACCCGGTAATTCCCTTTGCGGAGACCGGCGAGGCCACAGGGCAGCGTCCGGCCGCCTGAGCAAAGGCTGATCATGGAGAAAGGAGCTTCACAATGACTTTTGGCCCAATCGATTTCATCGCACTTGAGTTTCCCGGTAACAACTTCAAGGGTGAAATCCTCCCCGACATCTTTGAGCTCGTCGATCGGGGCGTGATCCGCGTGCTCGACCTGGTGATCATTCAGAAAGACCCGGACGGCGCGCTGCGTGTGCGCGAGCTTCAAGAACTCGAGCCGGGCATGATGACGGTGCTCAACCCGCTGAAGGCCGAAGTCAGCCAGATGATCACGGTCGCCGACATCGACAACATCGCGGCCAAGCTCGAGCCCAACAGCACCGCAGGCCTGATGCTCATCGAGAATGTGTGGGCCAAGAAGACCCAGCAGGCGATGATCGAAGCGAACGGCCGGCTGGTGATGTTCGAGCGTATCCCGCACGACGTCGTCGAAGAAGCACTGGCCGAGATGGCCGCGCTGGCCGAGCGAGCGTAGCACGGGGAAAATCTGTCTCGGTCCGAAGCGAGGCCGGCGTTTGGCGCGGACCACCCGGACCGGGAATGTTTTTGATATCAAAGGAGGTCCATTATGATGCGAAGACGAGGGATGCCGTTGGTGCGCGCGGCCGCGACGACCGCGGTCGTGGCGGGGACCGCAGGAGCGGTCAGTCACCATCAGCAGCAGAAGTACCAGCAGCAGGCTTACGAGCAGCAGGCTATGTACTCCCAACAACAGGCAAGCCAGCAGCAGCAGATCGACGCTGCCCAGCAGCAGGCTTACCAACAGGGCTTGGTCGACGCACAGGCCCAGCAACAGCAGTATGCTGCGCCGCCACCGCCGCCAGCACCGGCGCCCGCGGCTCCCGGCAATGACCTGACGGCCCAGCTGCAGCAGCTTGCGCAGCTGCACAACGCCGGCGTGCTGAACGACGAGGAATTCGCCGCAGCGAAGCAGAAGCTGCTGGCCGGCTGAAGCAGAGGGCTTAACCCTGTCACCCGTAGTTGTGCTTACAATCGGATGTTCTGTATAATGTCTTTCGGGTCTCTGGTCGCACGGCCAATCGCGTGTCGTGGGTAGTTCATCTCTCCGTTTCATAACGTTTCTAGGAGGAAAAATCATGACCGCATCAGTAGCACCGTCAGCTACGTCAGTCCCCGCACGGCAGCGTCCCTGGTGGCTGACGCTGATCATCGGCATCTCTGCAGTCGTCATTGGCGCCATCTTGCTCTTCGGCACCGTGGACAGGCGCATTGATACGTACATGTTCCTGGTCAAGGCGCTCGGCCTGTACTGGGTCGTTTGGGGCATCCTGGAACTCGTGTGGATGTTCATCGACCACAGCGGCTGGGGCTGGAAGTTGTTCATGGGCATAGTAAGCATCATCGCAGGCGGGTCGATCCTGATGTACCCGGTTGCGGCTGCGATGACTCTGCCCCAGGTCTTCGTGCTGGTGCTCGGCATCTGGGCCCTCATGGAAGGCATTATGTTGCTCTTCCTCGCCTTCAAGGGCGGTGGCTGGGCGGCCGGCATCCTCGCGGTGATCTCCATCGTGCTGGGCCTCATCCTGCTCGGCTCCTACGGCAACCTGGGCACGGGACTTGCGATGCTGTGGGCCGGTGCGATCTGGGCCTTCATCGGTGGCTTTGTCCTGATCTTCCAGGCGTTCCGCTCCCGGAAGGCCTGAGAGCAAAGGACTGTTCTGGAGCCTACGCTGCCTGACGACAGCGGGAGTTTCTCATAGGGAGACACGTGGGCGGAGTGAGACCCGACGCCCGCAGTGTGAAGCCGTGTGAGCGCCCGCCAGTCAGAGCGTAAAGCCCAGAGCATGAGGCGCAGTCAGAGAGCGCCATCCTATCGTGTCTGTCAGGAGCGGCCTGCCCAAGGCCGCTCTTGCTTTATGTTCGCCGGCCCTCTCCAAATACACCCAAACTACACCCAAATGGGCCTATTGTCAGGCTTACAAATGGCGTATGCTATTTGTGGGTGCCCTTATCGGATCGCTGCCGGGGGCATCCCATCCACACCCTATTCAGTCAGGAGGCCGAACCGTGTTACTCATTGGATGTCTCTTCGCATTCGCCCTCGCCGTCGCCCCGCGCGTTGTCCTGGTGCTCGCCTGGATCTTCAGCGACCGCTGGCAGATCGTCTGGGGCGGCCAGTGGCTCTTGCCCTTGTTGGGGATCATCTTCCTGCCCTTCACGACCGTCATGTACATGCTGACGTGGAAGCCGACCGGCATCCAGGGTTGGGACTGGCTGTGGATCGGGCTGGGCGTGTTCATGGACCTGATGAAGTGGGCCCAGATCGCGGCCAACCGGAAGGGCATCCCGGGCTACCCCGACGGGAACCCCGCCCCCGTTGTCTGATCCGCAAACCGTCCGTCATGGGATGGCAGTGTCCGCCAGCGGTTGAGCTAACGTGGGCCGCCAGATAGCTTGCTATACTGCGGCCCACGCATGGACCCCGCCTTCAAGAAGGAGTGGCACATGGCAGGGAACTTGTTGGTCCTGGCGTTTGACGGGGAGCACACGGCCAAGACCGTGTGGGGCGACCTTATGAAGCTCGAGGAAGCCGGCGTGGTCGACATCGAGGACGCGGTCATCGCCTGGCGACCGCCGCTCGAGGGCCCCGATCTCGCCAGCTCGATGGCGGCCACTAGCGTTTCCACCGCGTCCAGTGTCTCCACCCGCACGAACGTCTTCGATTCCTCCAAGCTGCAGATCGAACAGACGAAGCATCCCCTGAAGAAGAAGTATGCCGGCCGCGGCGCCGCCATCGGATTCGTGGCCGGGGTCTTGCTGGGCGGCCCCATCGGCGGGCTGGTCGTGGGAGCGGGCATCGGTGCGGTCAGCGGGTCGATGAAGGACGCGGGCATCAAGGAGGACTTCATCAAGCAGACTGCAGCCGCTTTGAAGCCGGGCACCTCCGCCATCTTCGCCCTGGGCCATGCCAACGACCCCGAGCGCCTGATGCAGGAGCTGCGGGCGTTCGAGCCCCGGGTGCTTTCGACCACCCTCGATCCGGAGAAGGAGCGCGAGCTCCGTAACGCGCTGGGCGGCTAAGCTAGTCGCGGCAGAAAAGGCCATAAAAATCCGCATGGCGCCGTGGTGGGCCATGCGGATTTCTTTGTTCTGCGGCCGGCGAGCTTCGCCATCGACGCAAACGTGAAGAATGCGACGAGCGCCAGTACGCCCACCACCGCCAGGATCGTGAGCACGAGCGACAGCCCCGGCTTGACGCCCTTCTTCCTGAGCCAGCCTGGCAACGGCAGGATTGCGATGGTTTACCATAACCCGGCCCAGCGGGGCAAGAATAAAGGCCAGCGACCGCAGGCCCCAGAAGGGAATGACGGCGGCCGCCACTTAGGAGGGCGTCCTCTTATCCATAATTGCTTCTCCTGCGGAGGTTCGACTTTGCCTGGCCACGCCGGAGCGAGCAGAAACAAAAAATGGACGGGATCTCTGCAGCTCGGCTGCATCAGCCCCGTCCATACTTCTTAGTTACCCGCCGTCACCGGCGTTGTGTTCTTGGGCGAGCCTAGCGGCCGTAGCCCAGCCGGTTGCGGTTGCCGTAGCCACCCCCACCGTACGAGCCGATGTCAGCGAACAGGGCCAGGCCCAGCCAGAGCCAGTCAAGGCCGACAATGCCGCCGGGCGCCACGATGACGTACATCAGCGTCAGCCAGGGCACGAACACCAGGCCCAACACGGGCCAGATCCAGCTCTGGAAGGCAGAGATGCCGGTTGCGCCGACCCAGCGCGTCGGCTGGGCGATCCACCAAATCAAGCCCGCGACGCGGGGACCGAGGAAGATCAGAACGGTGAACAAACAACACATAGAGATGCTCCTGTTGGCGCGGGCCTGTTCGACAGAGCGCTCCGCTGGCAGTGGAACCCCTCGCATCGAACAGGCTGCGCGACTAGATGCGGGCTACGCCGCAGATTCCCAACGGTCGTACGAGTCGAGGTTGAAGCTCTGATTCTGCTTGATCTGGGCCACGATGCCGAGCACCGCCACCACGAGGAACAGGATCGCGGCGAGCGGCGAAGCGTCCAGGATCGCGCGTACCGGGTTTTCCAGCACCTGCGCGGCCGGCTTGAACATCAGCACGATCGACCCGATGATGGCCTCCGCACCCAGCACCGCTGTGCCGATGATGATCACGTACTTCTGGATATTGAACCGGATCGTCACGATCGCGAGCAGGACGCCCGCAATGATGCCGATCAGCCAAACCAGGAAGCCCATGTTCAGGCCAATGGCCAGCAGAATGCCGACGACCGCCGAATAGCCCAGCGCACCGGCAATAATGCCCACGGCCGCTATATAGAATAGGTAGGACAGCACCGCGAAGATGCCGCCGACGATGAAGCCGACGACCCAGCTGGTGATCGAAAGCAGGAAGGGGAAGTTTCCGCCGCCGATCGCCTGCAGGGTCTGTGCACCGAGGGTCAGCCCGAAGAAGAAGCCGAAGATCGGGAGCAAGACCAAGAAGAAGCGGTAGCCGGCGAAACAGAGGGCGAGGCCGAACATGATGCCGATCAGGCCCGCACACGCCAAGGTGAAGAATGACTCGTTAACCATGATGGTTCCTCCATTGTGACGGGTGGTAAGAGAGATGATGGATGATGAGTTTACAAGTTATGGGGTAACTTCGATACTCAGCCTCCCTGCGGGGAGCACGCTCCCCTCATATTTTCCCGGTAGGTCTTCATCCGGGCGCTGCTTGCGGGGTCTTTATCAGGGCCAGGATCGTACAGGCTTAACCGATCCGGGGCGAAGAAGTCGCGGTTGGCATGTTGGATCGGCAGTGCGGAATGCCAGTTGTGGCCTCTTCTGCGCACTGCGAGCAGCATACCAGTGGCTTGCTGCTCGCAGTGCCTACCGGCGCGTTATTCCGCCCGGTCCATGAGGGCGCCGGCCGTCGCGTCCAGCGCTTCCGCCTGGCCAACCATCTCGGCACCGGCCGCGATGTCTGCTACGCCTTCCAGCGCAAGGGCCTGACCGGCCTGCACCAGTTCCTGGCCTGCCTCGAGCGCCACGGCGCCTTGCACGACTTTCTGAGCGCCCGCGGCTGCCAGCGCGTCACTCACATCGGCCGCACGCTCGGCCACGCCAACGCGCACGACGCCTTCCTCCAGCTCATCGATGCCCATCTCGCCGACGCGAGCCGCGGTCGAGGCCATCGAGGCGGCGACTGCACGGCCTGCGCCGAACTTGATGACCGTTTCGACGGCCAGTTGGTGCAGCGCATTGCTCTTCACGTCGAGGAAGTCGGCCAGCACGGGCATGTTTCGCATGGAAACGATGTCGGCCACCACGGCCAGCTGGCCGGCGATCGCCGCAATGCCCATCGAGTTTTCGAGGTCAGATTCGCTCAGGAACCCGACCAACTCGCTCTGGACTTCCACGTCTTCCGAATGCTCGAGCAATTCGGCGCCTTGCGCAACATCGACGATGCCCGCCGCGGCGACGACGCTGCTGATCTTCGACAGGCCTTCGGCAACGGCGATTTCGTCCGCGCCACGCGTCAGCGCGGCCGCGCCCACTGCCACCGCGCCGCGGCCCAGGCTGCCCACCTCGCGGGCCGCCTCGAGCTTGTTGAGCCCTGCCTTCGCCTGGTCCAGGCCGAGAACGCCCTCCTGGATTGCGATGTCCTCGACGGCGTTGGCCGTCTCCTGCAACTCACGCTTGCCGACTGCTACTTTTTTCGCTGCCATTGAAAGCTCCTTAGGTTGGTGGACTTTGTTTAGGCATCGCGTACGCCCGCCAGGACCTACGCGATGCGATAACACGGATTCGAGCGGTTCCCCGCCTACTGGGCCGCGTATTGGAGCAACTTCTGCCCCGACGCGGCGAAGATGGTCAACTGCGAGCCCGAAACCTGGTAGGTTGCAGACTGCTGCAGCGCCGCCAGGTAAGCCTGCCCCTGGCTGGCGACGTCCTCGGGACAAGCCATGCCTGTCGTCACCGGCAACCCGACCGTCAACGTGCTCGCGGTGGCCGAGTAAGGTGCGTTGAAGGTGTTGCAGCTATCGTTGCCCGTAACCTTGCCATCGCCGCCAAACAGGGCCGTCATCGTCGTGCCCGCGATGGGCGACACCATGGCCTCCTTGCCGTTGTTATACGAGAGGAGCACCCAGTTCTTGCCGATGATCGCGGGCGGCTGGGCGGTCGCGGTCGGTGGCGCTACTGTCGGTGGCGCCACGGTCGGTGGTGCAACCGTCGGCGGAACTGCTGTCGGCGGAACTGCTGTCGGCGGCGCGGCTACGTTCACGTACGCCTGGGCATTGCTCTGGCCGCCTGGGCCCGTGGCTGCCAGTGTGTAACTCACCGTCCCGCTTCCGGGAGGACAGTCTTGCACCTGCCCACGGATTGGCGCACCATCCCAGATCGGCGTGCCCGCGCGCGATCGTGATCAGCTGCACCTGGCCCTGCACATCCCACTGGACGTTCACGCATTGACCGGGTTGGATCTGTGCCGGCGTCACCGTGAACAGGGCGATGACGGGTGCGCTGCCGGGCAGCACGGTGATCATGATGGCCTGCGTCTGAGTCGTGCCGTTGGTGAAGACCACTTGCAGGAAGTAGGTCGTCGTCTGCGGCGGGCATTCGGTCTGGCTGCCCTGGCCGGCGACGCCGTGCTGCAGCGGGTCCTGTCCCTGCGCGTAGAAGTAGACGGCCGACACGTTCTGCACATTCCATGTGAATACTACGCACTGACCGGCCGTGATAGTGGTCTGACTCGCCGTGAAGCTGATCGAGGGCGACGGCGGCGACGTCGGGGCAGCGGTCGGCGTGGGCGCGACTACCTGGATGCCAACATAGACCTTGGTCCCGAAGGCCACGCCCTTGCCGTTCTTCATCTGCCAGAAGCCCTGGTACACCCCGGGTTGCGTCGGCGCTGTGAGATTCACCGAGATATCGTAGGTTGCACCTGGCGCCACAGTGCCTTTGATATTGGTCGGCTGGCCCCCCATCTGTGCGGCGGCAGTGTTGCCCGACGCGTAGGCCAGGTAGTAGGTGCTATCCCACGTGCAGGTGCCGCTGTTGCGGATGCGCCAGCTCTTCACAAACTGCTGGCCGGGTTTCATCACCGGCGGCGCAGTCATATTCTGGTCGTCGTAGTTAAGGTCGGCCACGTACGACATGTTGTCGATGCATCCGGCCGGGGTCGGGCGAGGGCTGAACCGGGACCGTGGTCGCCGGCGGAACAACCGTCGGGACCGGCGTCGGCACGGGTAGGATGCCGTCCGGCTTGAGCCCCAGGAATTTCTCGGCAAGCGCAGCGTACTCACCGCTTGCAACGACGTTCGCAATGGCCGTGTTGAAGACGCGGCGGAGCGACTCGGCGCCCTTTGGCAATGCGATGGCGTAGGCCTGCGGCTTGACGCCCTCGCCCACTACCTTCACGCCGCCGGCCTGCACGTACGTCTTCGCCGGCTGAGAATCGAGCACGACCAAATCCAGCCGGCCCTTCTTCAGGTCCTGTACGGCTTGCCCGATGTCCGGATAAGATCGGAGGTTCGCTGCCGGCATCAGGTTCGTCGACACGAGCGTCTTTTCGAGATAAGTCTCGTAGACCGAGCCGCTCTGCACGCCGACGATCTTGTCGGCCATCTGCTCGACCTTAGTGATGACGCCGATGGAGGAATCCGCGGCGCTCATCGCGACGCCGGTGCCGGTGTAGTAGATGTTGGTGAAGTCGACGTAGGGCTCGCGGTCCGGGGTGACCGAGATAGCCGCGATCGCGGTGTCGATGGCGCCGAGTTGAAGCGCGTTGTAGAGACCATCGAACGCATAGTCCTTGATCTCAACCTTGACGCCCAGTTGCTTCCCGATCTCGCGGATCAGCCCGATGTCGAAGCCGTCGAGCTGGAACCGGCTGTTGTAATACTCGAACGGTTCGTAGTCCGCCGACGTGCCTACCCGCAGGACGCCTGCCTTCTGGATCTGAGCCCAAAGGTCCTGAGGGGGAACCGGGGTTGTTATGGGCGGTTGCGTTGCCACCGTCGCGCGCGTCGGCTCGGGGGCGGGCGCCGGGGTGGAACTGCCGCCGCATCCTGCCAGAATCGTCGCGACGACGAGGATTGCGGTGACCGCCGTCAGTAGAGAGCTGCGTTTCATGGAGGGGCTTGCTCCTTGTGTGCGGCTGCAGCCGTCCAACTCGCCGGCCGCGTCAAGTGCTCGCAGGCAGCCCTGCGAGCACACGAACAACCTTGGCAGCGCGTGCAGCCTTGATCCGCCGTGACCCGCCCGCCGCCCAGCTGTGAGCGACAGATGCGGGCACGATCGGCTTGCTGGTTACCGGCTCGGGTGGGCCATCTCGTCGACGCACACCGCAATCGCCAGAATCAGCGCGTCGTCCTGTCCGGGGTCAATCTCGACGCCGTAGGTGTCGCGCAGGCGGAACCATTTCTTGGAGATCTCGGCGATCTTGTCGCGGCCTTCGCCAATGGTATATTCGTGGTCCAGGATGTTGCCCTGAACCTCGAGATCTGGCCCGCCGCGCACGTTGACGGTCCAGCGTTCGCGGATCGGCGTGATGAGCGCTTTCTTCACCATGGCAACCCGCTGGCCGCGTGCGTCCTCGACCTCCATAGAGTCCTTGACGCGCAACATGCGCTCCTGGATCTTATAGAGTTCCTGGCCGCGGGCGTCCTCGAGGATCAAGGTTTGGCGAACACGCAGCGCCTTGCCGTCTACCTTGTAGACCTTCTCCCCGCGATCGTTCTCGATCCAGAAATCGTCGCCGATCGATATCATCTTCTGCCGCATCTGGTAGTGGTTTTTGCCGCCACCGCCGCCCAGTGGGCCCCCGCGGTCGTCTTGCCGCTCATCGCGGCGCTCTTCACGTGCTCCCCGACGCATAATGCTCTCCTTATTCTAGGGTGTGGACCGGTGTCCGGGTTTAGGGACAAGCCCTCAGCAGAAGGACGCTTTCAGGTGTATCCGCTCTGACAGAGGACTCAAACGGTCTTGTTCCGTGCGTGTCCCGCCAGCGCAGGAGCGCTGGAAACTACAGTCGCATGATACAGCTTTGTCCCCGCTCTGGACAGACCCAAAAGGGTGTACTTGCGGGTGATTATGAGCCGGCCGCTACTTTTTGGGCGCGGGGACCGCGGGCAGTTGCTCGATGGCTTTCTTGTCGAGCTTTAGGTAGACGACGTCGCCTTCGACATGGTCCACCTGCTCCAGCGGGATCGTGACATCTCGCTTGCCCCAGAAATGCCCCTTGCGCAGGACCAGGTGCGACACGACGCCGGTCGCCGGCTCGATGATCAATTCCTCCACCTTGCCGACGTCGCCGTCCGCTGCTTCGACGCGCGCGTCTTGATGGATCGCCAGCTCGTTCAGCCCCACCTGTTCCTGCTCCATCGTGGCGTTCGACAAGGCTTCCACCATGTAGGCTGCGTCGGGCGAGGTGTAGGGGCCCATCACGTTTGCGCCCGCCATCGAGTCGGCCAGCCTGGCCAACTGCTCCTCATCGGCCGGCACTTCTATGACGAAGGGCTCCGCGCCGGCCAGCTGGGCGCAGGTCCAGCTCAAGTCGATGCGCACAGCCGAGCTGCTTGCGATGGCCTCGACCGGGACCCGCAGCTCGAGTTCCTCGACTGCAACCACGAAGTGGGTTACTTTTCTGGTTGGCCGGTCTACAACGATCGCGGTGCTGCGACCGCCCGGGTCCGTCGGAACAAAAAACCTGCACGTTCAATGGGATATCCATGCGTCACAGCTCCTTCTTGAGTCGGTGGGGCGCGCTCTGCGCGCGCGTCGCACTGGATCGTCGTCCACCGCTGCCAGTATCGCGCAGACGGCGGCCGTCCGACAGACCTAAAAGGGTGTAGTCGGGGCGTATTCGGGAAGAAACGGGGATGCGCCGGTCGAGCGGGTCAGGAAGACGAGGCGGGCGAAGACGGCCGGATGAGCTCGAGTTCAACGGCCTGTGCCACCGCCTCACGGCGGCCGCCGACCGACAGCTTCTGGTAAATGTTGACGGTGTGACGCTTAACCGTCATGGGGGAGATGGACAACTCCTTGGCGATTTCCTTGTTGCTGAGCCGTTCGTTAAGCAACGCCAGCACTTCGAGCTCGCGTTCGGAGAGCGGCTCGATGAGCCCCGCCTGGCCGTTCTGGCCGACCTTGTGCCCCGCCGGCGCCGTGTTGAAGTCGCCGGCCTTGTTGTCTCGGAGGGCCGCAGGAGCCACGGGCGCGTTGCGCAGGGCCGGTTGGGGTTGCGGCGTCTCGCCGAAGGCCGCCAGGAGGGAGTCGACGTACTCGGCCGTCTCATCCCGGGCAGCAAGCTGGCGGAGGAGCGCTGCCATGTTGGGACCCAAGTCGACGAAGACACGGACGAGGCCGCCGCGTCCAGCCAGGCGCACGGCCTGTGCGAGGGTCTCCAGCGCCGTTGCCCGATTCCGGCGGGCGTCGTGCAGCAGGGCCTCGAGCGCAAGCGCTTCGATTCAGAAAGCGCGTGTTGTGAGTGCTCTGGAGCGCCGCGCGCAGCTCGGTTAGCATGCGCCCGGCTTCGTCCAGGCCGGCCTGCGTTCCCTTGCCCAGCAGCACCTCGACCAGCGCGAGCGGCGAGGCGTAGAAAACGGGCAGCGCAGTAGCCCGGACCGTGTGATCTGCGCGCTGGGCCCAGCTTTCCGCATCCGCCAAGCCGCGATTGGAGCAGCGCAAGGTGCGCCGCGTACGCCTCAGCGTCGCGCTCCAGGCTGGGATTACCCGCTGCGGTTGCATGGGCGTACACGAGCGCCACGACGGCCCTCGGCACGTTCGGGCAAGCCCTGGGCCTGGTAGACGGATGCGAGACCAAACCCACTCTGCATCACGACCAGCGCATAGGCTTCATGGCGGCGATCGAGAACGAACGCGAAGTGTTCCTCGGCACCGGTAAGGTCGTTAAGCGATGTAGCGTCCGCATCCGAGATAGAAGTCCGCGCGGGTTAGGCTGTCGGGAAGGTCCGCGTCGCGGGCCGCCGTCAGCAGGCGGTTGGCGGTCTGAAGCAGGGTTGCGGGATCGGCTTCCATCCAGTAGGCTGCGCACAGGATCATGAGCAGGCGTCCCTGGGCAGCGCTGCCGTGCAGCCTGTCGTCCTGCAACGCGTTCTCGAGCACCGCCACACCCTCTTGCAGCCGGCCTTGCATCTGGAGTGCGCCAAGGTAGTATGTGAGCGCCGCCGCACCGCGCATAGCCCCACTCGCGCGGAACGAGGCCGAGCGCACGCTCGGCCAGGGCGAGCGTGCGGGACGCATCCCCTGACCAATAGGTGACCTGAGAGCGCAGGGCGGCGATCTCCCCCTGCAATTGTCGCGCAACTGTCTCGGATGGCGGGCACTGCTCCATGGCCGCCTCGATTTCGTCGAGGCACACGGCCAGGTCGGATAAGTGGAAGCGGCCGTGCAGCGTCCATGCCTTCAGCATCATCATTTCGGGCCGGGTGTCGACCAGCCGTTGTGGCGCAAGGCTTAGCCAGTGTTCCAGTTGGCCGAATTGCTCCCGGTTCAGCATCTCGTGGCGGTGCTCCTGCACCATCTGCACCACTGCGTCCTCGTCGCCTGCCGCAAGCGCGTGTTGGATCGCCTCGGCCACCAGGCCATTCTGTGCAAACCACGCACTGGCTCGCCCGTGCAGCGCGGCGAGTTCGCTTGCGTCGCACCGCCGTTCAAGCTGGCTGCGCAGCAGCTTCTGGAACAGTTGGTGATAACGATACCAGTTACCCTGCGCATCGAGCGAGAAAGTGAACAGGTTCTGTGCCGCCAGCCACTCGAGGTACGCCTGACCGTCCCACTGTGAACCGGCCTGCCCGGCCACCGCGTCGCAAAGCGGCCCGGAAAGCCGCGGCAGGATCGAGGTCGTCAGGAGAAACTCGTAGGTGGCAACGGGAATGTGCGCGAACACTTCGTTCAGCAGGTAATCCAGGACATAGCGGCTATTTACCGCCAGCTCGGGGCTGGAGACATCGCCGCCCGCGGTCAGCGCCAATGCGGCGAGCCGCAGACCGGTAACCCAGCCCTCGGTCCATTCTGCAAGCGAATTGACGGCTGGCGCATCGAGCGGAACGCCGAGCGTCTGCTCCATGAATGCGGCGATCTCGGCCGGCGTGAAGCGCAGCTCGCGCACCCGGATTTCTGCCAGCTCGCCCCGTGCCCGCAGCGCATGCAGCGGGATCCGTGGGTCTTGCCGCGTGCTGATGACAAGGTGCAGGCTGCGGGGAGGGTGGCGCAGGATCTCGCCGAGCAGCGAGTGCACCTCTTGGCCCTGGACGTTCTGATAGTCGTCAAGCACCAGGACAAAGCGTTGTGGCGCGCCGGGTTCAGAGTCCTCGGCCAGGCGGTCAAGATCATTGGCGAGTGCGGTGACAAACGAGGCGAGCGGCGGACGAGCGGGCGCCTGGAGCAAGCTTAAGGTATCGGCACACGAGTCGGGATACAATGAGCGCACACTCGCGACGAAGTATCTGAGGAACAGGGTCAGGTCACTGTCGCTTTCGTCGAGCGACAACCAGGCGTTGGGAAATGGGGCGGCGCTGAGCCAATCGCTGAGCAGCGTGGTCTTGCCGAAACCCGCGGGCGCACAGACGAGCGTGAGGGTGCGCTCGATATTGCGGTCGAGAGTGTCGCGTACACGCTGCCGGCGGATCAGGTCGCCCGTGGCGCGGGGGCGATACAGTTTCGTCCGCAGTAGATTTAGCGGTAGCGCTTTGCCTGCCAAGAGATTCCATCCAGTGCTACGGGATTCGGTCGGGAACACGGCGGCAGTGAGTTGCCGCATCATCCTAGCACGACCGGCCAGGAATGGCAAGCGTGCATGCAAGAGACTGCCTCGCACGATTTTGGTTCAGCAAAATACGCTGTAGCACCAACCCTTGACGGCTCCCGCTCTCCGCCTGGCGGCGGTGCCCGAGCGGCCTTGCAGGACTTAGCATCTCTTCATCCGGGATTAATCACGCTAGCCATCTGTCCATTGTAAGAGTGAGACAAATCGACTATCATGGAGGCGCGACCCACGCGAGTTTTGACGCGTACGCGTCATGCGCCGGGCAGGGCGCCCACGGAGGTAAAGTCACATGCCCGATTCAGCCCCAACTACCGTCGACCAGTCTCGGGAAGCCTGGCGGAATCTTTGGACCAAAATCGCAAGCATCACCCCCAAGCAGGCGGGGCGGCTGGCGCTGGCGCTTGGCGCTGTCGCAGTTGCGGTCTGGGTCGCAGTCGCCTCCTGGCCCGCGCTGCTGCCATTCATCGTCGGTGGGGTGATCGCATATACGGTGCTGCCGCTTGTCAACGCGCTGGACAAATTCTTGCCCCGGTTCGTGGCCTCGCTGCTCGGGGTGCTATTTGCCGTTGCTGCACTGGTCGGGCTGGCCTACGTGATCGTGCCGCCGCTCGTGACCGAGCTTCTGCGACTGATCGACGCTCTGCCCGACGAGGCTCAGATCCAAGCAATCTCGCAACAGATCGCGGCGGCCCCTCGGTTCATACTGCTTCCACGGGTTGTCCAGGTGCAGTTGCTCGACATCGTCGCCAACACACTCGGCCGGCTGCAGCCAGCGGCCGAAAGTATCCTGCCCTCGCTTCTGAGCGATAGCCCGATTCTGACGCTCGTCAACACCTTCAGCAACGTGCTCGGCCTGATCGTGCTGCCCACCTGGGCGCTTTCGTTGCTCAAGGATCAGCCGCGTGCCTGGCCGAGCGTCGCCAACGTGCTGCCACCCGGCATGCGCCGGGATGCCCGTGCGTATGTGCGCATTCTGGACAACGCCTTCGGCACGTTCTTCCGCGGGCAAATCATTGTTGGCTTTGCGGTCGGGCTCGCAACCTACGCCGGCTTGTACCTGCTCGATCAGTACACCGCGATCGATATCCGGTACAAGCTGCCCCTCGCGGTGTTGGCGGGCTTTCTGCAGCTGATTCCCGAAGTCGGGCCGATGCTCAATATCATCGGCACGACGCTGCTGGCCCTGCTCGCTCTTGGCCGCCTGCCCGCGCTCGAGGTCCTGCTGCTGTACCTCGGCATCCAGTGGCTCACGGGGAAACTGTTGGCCGATCGCTACTCGAACAGATTGCTCGACGCACACCCCGCGGTGCTCGTGATCGTGATCGTCGCACTAACCCAGCTCGGACCCTTATGGTTTTTCCTCGCTGCACCGCTTGCCTCGGTGTCGCGGGACATGTGGCGATACACCTACGGCCGGCTCAGAGAGCCGAGTTTGCCCGCGGGCCTCTTGCCTGCCCAGCGTGATGCCTATCAGCGTACTCTCGAGCAGCAAACAGCCCGCCCGCTGCCTGCTGCTTATCGCAGGCGCTAGACCGAAGGCCCCAGGAGGAAGGAATCATGGCGAACAACGATACGTACGAGATTGATCCGAACACACTCCAACCCCAGCTCACCCAGGCGCGGGTGCCGCTGGATGAGGCGGGCGATGCATTGATGGTGCGCGATGCCAGCGGCCGCATTCCTATCGTGGTGATACCGAAGCGCACCAGTCGGGTGAACCCCTGGCTGGTCCTGGCCGGCGCGGCCGCCATCGTGGCGGGCGCAGTCGCGACGGCCAACTACGATACGGCGCTGTGGGTTGGTATTGCGCTCCCCGCCGGCGCCTTATTGATCTTTTTTGGCCTCTTCCAGGCGTTCAGGGTGATGGTGCCCGAGGGTGCGAACGCCCTGTTGTTGCGCGGGGGCAAGTACTACAAGACGCTCGACAGCGGCATGCACTGGGTTCTGCCCTATTACCCGGTCTCGCACCTGATCACTCGCCGCGTCATTCCGTTCGATGTGCCCGCCTATGTCAGCCCCACGGGTGACAATGTCCCGGCCACAGTCGACACGCTGGTCATGTTTCATATTGCGGACCCCTACAAGTTCGTATACCGAATCTCGGCCGACGACTTCGATCACGTCTTTCTCGCGGCCTGCCAGGATGCCTTACGCCAACTGGTGCGCTCCATCCCCTGGCACGACGTGCTTAACCTGAGCCAGGCAAGCACGGCCACCCTGCGCGCGGCTATCGCCGCCGACGTCGACGACTACGGCGTCGAGGTCGACAGGGTCAACATCACCTATGCGGCGCCCCCCCTGGACTTCATGAAATCACAGGAGATGCGCGAGCTCTGGACCGTGCAGAAGGCCGAGGTGGGCCAGCGCCAGTTGCTCGAGGTGGAGCGGGTGGAGCAGGAAGCCGCGGCGGAGGCGCTCCGCCTTCAGAGGCTGCAGGAGCGGCTCGAGCACTTCCCCGAAGCAACCCGGTGGGAATGGGAAGGCGTCAAGCTCGAAGTGGCCCGCTCGCTGGCCGGCAACACCCGGGCGTTTGTACAGCTCGGCGAAGGCACCGATATTGCGCGGGCGTTCGTGGCTTCTGAGTTGATGGCTGGCAATCGGGTCGAGGATGCCGCGCTGGCGGCGAGCAAGATTCCGGCGGAATGAGCCGGGAGGGCCGGGGCTAACGGTCGTGCTTCGCCGCCGTTTCGCCTAGCACCCGCCGGCAGGCCGCAAGGAGCGCGTCGGGCGGGTCACCCTTGTAAACAAAATCGTCTGCCCCAACGGCCAGGGCCGGTTGTCTCGCTTCGGGACGCCGGCCCATTATGATTAACTTGGGGGCCGGTGCCCGTCCACGGCGGCCGCAGAGTAGCGCAGGAGCCGGCCGCCCCGGCAAGTCCCAGTCGAGCAGCACCAGGTGGGGCCGAAAAATGCGCAGTTGCTCGACCAGGCTGTCGAGATCAAGGCATTCCGCGACGATGACGGGCCCCGGCTCCTGCGAAAGCAGGACGTGCAGCGCCGAGCGCACTCGGATGTCCCCGTCAGCTACGAGTATTCGCATCATCTGAACGCGTCTTCCAGCCCTTCGCCATTAGAATCTATCCGGAAATGCTCTGGCCGGTCTCGTACGCCAGCTTCGCTGGCGCCCGGGCCAGACGGGGCACGGTCAGAAACCGGCCCCGGCTAATACTCGGATAGATACTTAGGAAGCTGCACGCATTGTAAGAGGATGCGCAGGCGCGGACAACCTGCGTTCGTTTAGTGGGTCACTGGATGAACGTTTAGTGTGGGGAGCCTATGGTCTGGACGGGGGTGCCAGGTACACCACCGGGGAGAGGCTTCAGCCCGTCTAGCCGGCCGAAGTCTCCACGACGTTGCCCGGCCCGGCGTCAGTCCAACAAACCGTGCTTAACCGCCAGCGCCGCAGCTTCGGCGCGGTTTGCTGCGCCGAGCTTGGCCAGGATTGCGCTGACGTGAAAGCGGACGGTCGAGAGCCCGAGGTACAGCTGCTTGGCAATCTCCTGGTTGCTGCGCCCCTGCACGACCAGTGCCAATACTTGACGCTGGCGGTCGGTCAGGTCTTCGATCAACTCGGGCCGCGCACTTTGGGCTTGGATGAGGGCCTGGGTTGCAGCTCGGTGCAGGGTGGATTGGCCCCGGCTGGCACTGCGCACGGCTTGCGCTAACTCGTCAATCGCCACATCCTTCAGCAGGTAGCCGATCGCCCCCGCCTTGAGCGCATCCCGCACCAGCTGGGCCTCGTGAAAGCTGGAGAGCACGAGCACCTGCGTCGTCGGGTTCTGCTCCCTGATTTTCCGCGTCGCAGCCGAACCGTCCATGCCCGGCATCATCATGTCCATCACCACCACGTCAGGACGGTGCATATCACAGAGGCGGACTGCCTCGTCACCGTTGCTGGCTTCACCCACGACGCAGATATCGTCAAAGGCCCCCAGCGCGAAGGCAATGCCGCGCCGTACGACGGGATGATCGTCGACCACCAGTGTCCGAACCAGGTTGTTGTCATACATGCAGGTCACTCCTCCTGCGCGGTCGATAGCTGACGCGCACCTCGGTGCCCCGTCCCGGTGCGCTTCGGACGGTCAGTTTTGCCCCCATCTGTCTGGCCCGCTCCTGCATAATGCACAGGCCCATCTGGCCCTCTGCCCGCGCGTCAACTTCGAACCCGCAGCCATCGTCTACAATGGCCAGCCGGACCTCCTGCGACCGGGCCCGGTAGTCGACTTCAACGTGCGAGGCGGCAGCATGCTTCACGACGTTGCTGAGCGCTTCCTGGGCGATCCGATAGAGGGCTAGCTTCACATCGGCCGGCGGTTCCACCTCTGCCACGGCATCGGTCATCACGGGGATCAGCAGTCGGGTCGCGGCAGCCTCCCCCAGCTGGCGTATCAGATCGGGTAGGGGCTTTTCGATCAGCGCTGCGGGACGCAGCTCCATGAGCAGCATGCGCATCTCTGCCAGTGCGCCGCGGGTCCACTGCCGCAATTCTGCCAGTGCCGCCCGCCCCGCAGCGGGATCACGCTCCCACACCCACGGCAATGCCTCGGCCACCACGCTCGCGGAGAAGAGGGTCTGCGTGACCGCGTCATGCAGGTCCCTGGCGATGCGGCTGCGCTCATTTTCGATCGCGGTCTGTTCGGCGCGCTTGCGGAGCTCCGCATTGTCCACAGCCAGGCCGATTTGGCGGGCAAAGAGGTAGTTAAGCTCCACGTCGCCCTCGTCAAGGTCGTGCCGGTCGCCATGGTAGACGGCCAGGTAGCCGTAAAGCCTGTCTGCACACTGGATCGGCGTCGCGATCAGGCTGTGGGCGGGCGAGGAAGGCACGTGGGAAGCGCCTGGGGATGCCTGCGCCGCGTCCACAAGGGGGGTGTGGGTCACAACCACCCCCCGCGGCCGTGCCAGGGCTTGCGCCAGGACCGCCGGCGTGAGGACCTTGTCGATCGTCCCCTTCCGTGGGGGCCGCGCTTCAGACCCCGCCACGAGCACCGGGTGATCCCAGCCCTCCGCGACGGAGTAGATGGCGGCAGCCGAGCCGCCCGAGGTGGCGCGCACACGCTCCACCATCGCATCGAGCGCATCATCGATGTGCCGTCCCGAGCTGGCAATTGCCAGGAGATCGGCCACGGCTTCCGCCGTGCGCTGACGGCTCTCGGCCGCAGCACGCGCGGTCTCTGCCTCGCGACAGGCGGATTCCGCCGCCTCCTTCGCTGCGCGCAACTCCGCCTCATTCAGCTTCTGCTGCGTGATGTTCTCATGGGACACCACCACGTGGCGCGCACCGTCAAGCTCGAACGCCGTGACCTGCTGGAGGAAGTGGCAGCCGCCGGGGGTGTCGCATGAATACTCCACGCGGTAGGAGGCAGTCGAGCCCTGCAGCACCCCCCGGATGCCGCCTGCGATATTGGCAGTGCCCGGGTCGCTCTCGGCAGCCCGGTCAAGCGCTGCCAGATAGTTGAAGCCAACGCCATGACGGGGCCAACGCAAGCCGTTCTCGTCCGCATAACGGCGCCAAGGGTCGTTAACGGCAACGATGACGCCGCGGGCATCGAGCACTGCCACACTGATACCCAACGCGCTCAGCGCCGAGGCAAGCGCAGGCGCAGGTGCAGAGAGCCTGCCGTTACCGCCCTCGAACGCGGCCGGCCGGCTGGGTTTGTGTTGGCCCGGCTTAAAAATGACTGTTGCGCTCATCCGCAATCCATCGCATAATACAAAAGTCGCATGCAGTATCGGACCCGGGGCGATCATTCACAAGACCCGAAAGGGTGCAAAAAAGGAGTACTGGCCTTTGATATAGTATGGGACTGGCCGAACGGTTGTTGTCAGCGCGCGACCGGCTGCTTATGTTCCTGAGGGTCGTTCCGCCAGCCGCGCCGTCAGTGCTCAGTGGGCGGGTTTTGTGCCCGTGTCACCTGATTTTTATCTCGAGGAGACACACATGACCGCAGAGGTGAAATCGAAAGCGACCCAGGGGGCTAAGCAGGCTGCGCCGTGGCGCAGAGGCATTCCCTGGGGCATCGTGCTGGCTGAGGGCATCGTTCTCTTGGCCGTAGGACTCTTTCTGCTCTTCGCCCCTCAACAGTCCGCACGCATCGTCGCCGAGATCCTGGCCGTCGTCCTAGGCGTCACCGGAGCGATCCAACTGATCGCTGCGCTGCGTGCGAAGCAGGAGGGACGGCTGGGCGAACTGAACACCCTGCCGCGGCGCCCTCGGCCTTGGCGTTGGCGCACTC
Organism: uncultured Chloroflexia bacterium; assembly: GCA_963810095.1. Classification (GTDB taxonomy): domain Bacteria; phylum Chloroflexota; class Anaerolineae; order CG2-30-64-16; family CG2-30-64-16; genus JALOOB01. The sequence goes on from CAWEMM010000009.1 coordinate 168,381, forward strand.
ATCCTGTTTCTTCTGCTGATCAACGCGCTGTCCTTCCAGGCCGGACAGATCATCCTTGGCCTCGGTGCGCTGGCATACGGCGGTATCGGCCTCTACCTGGTCTATCTGACGCGTGAAAGCGGCGTGCGCCTCTTGCCGGCGATTGGCAACAGCCTCTGGGTGTTGTTCGGCGCGTTGCTCCTGATCGGCGCGGCCGGCAGCACACTCTTTACCTGGGTTGCCCAGTTGATAAACCTCGTCCTGCTCTTGGGCGGACTCTTCCTGATCGTCTGGGCGTTCGTCATCCGGAATGGCCGGAAATCTACCCCAGTTAGTTAGCACAGGCGCCCGCGTCTCACCCGGAAAGGAGAACAGGTCACATGGAAGGCATCAACGTCGTCTGGGGTCTTATTGCCATTGCTGCAGGCATCTTCGTTTGCGTCTACGGCAACCTGCTCTTTCGCTTCGTCATCGCAGTGCTCGGCTTCATGATCGGCTTCTGGCTGGTCATGGCGCTCCTGCCCATGTCGAATGCCGCGCTCCAGGTCGTCCTCGCCATCATCGTCGGCGGCGCGTTCGCAGGCATCCTCTACAGCCTGTTCCGGCTGGCGCTGCACATCGCCGGCGCGCTGCTCGGCGCGGTCCTGGTGATGGTCGTCCTGGCCTTAATCGGCTGGGTCGGCGGGGGGAACTTCGGCGTCTTCAGCTGGATCCTCGTCATCGCGGGCGCTGCGGTCCTCGGGTTCTTCGGGAACCGGCTGGGCAACGCGATCATTCCTCTCGCCACGTCCCTCGCAGGCGCTGCGGCGGTCGTCGGCGGCATCAGCCGCCTCTTCATGGCGAACCTGGGCGTGGACACTGCCGACCCGATCAAGGTCATGTCGAACGGTTTTGCCTTCGTCCTGTTCCTGATCATCGCGATCATCAGCACGCTCGCGCAGTTCCAGATCGCCGACCTGCGCCGGCGGCTGTTGCGCTGATGCCAGTCCGGCGGCCGTCGTCTCGCATTTCGTGGGCTACCCGGCGGAGTGTGTGAGGCGGCCAGGCGGGCCGGCTACCGTCAATCTAACACAACTTGGAGGTTGGGTATGTCGAACCTGATAGTCATCACTTTCCCAAATGTGGACGACGCGGATAAGGCCCGCGAGGCCCTCAAGTCCCTGAGCGGCGAGGGCTTGGGCCGCATCGAAGATTCTGCCGTCATCGTCAAAGACGCCGAGGGCAAGGTGAAGGTGCACGGCCAGGCCTCGAGCGGCGCAAAAGGCGGCGCGGCGGTTGGTGGGCTGCTCGGGCTGGTCATCGCGGGCATTTTCCCGATCGCAGGGATCGTGCTCGGCGCAGCGGCCGGCGCCTTCATCGGCCGGTCGTTCACCGACCATGTGGACAAGAAGTTTGTCAAGGATGTCGAGCAAGCGATGGCTCCAGATTCGTCGGCGCTCTTCATTCTTGGCAAAGGCAGCCCGGATGCCGTGGCCGCGGCCTTGCGCCCCTTCGAGGGCACGCTGTACCACACCAATATGGACGAAGAGAAGGAACAGGTGCTGCGCGACGCCTTGAAGTAGCCGGCGCTGCCTTTCACGACAACACGGGCGGCCCAGCGGCCGCCCGTGTTGTCGTTCCGTTACCCCGCGTGCGGATGTGAACCCGCCCGCACCCACTATTGCGGCCCGGCCAGGACCTTCCGCCGTTCCCGCATCTCCGGCCCCTCCACCATCTCCTCGAGCGGACCTTGCGCCCCTGCAAGCCGGCGTGCATACCAGACCGATAAGGGCGTGGCCGACAGGCCGTGGGCCACCACGCTGAGCAGAATCGTCCAGGTGGCTGCGGTGATCAGGGTTTCGACAGGCCGAGCGGCTTCCGTGAACATCTCGAACGCCATCAGGGTGAAAACGACGGAGGCGAGGCCGCGGGGGCCAAACCACCCCATGAGGCCGACCGTATCACGGCGGAGGCGGGTGCCGACCAACGCGATCGCGACGGGAACCATGCGAATCACCGTGAGGCTGAGCACGGCGTAAACGACGGGCCGCCAACTGGTCGTGTTGGGGATCACCTTCGTGACCAGCACAGCGCCGAAGACGCCCCACACCAGGAGCGAGAGAAACGAGCCAAGCGTCTCGGTGAACTCGGTAGACTCGACGAGTTGGTCGCGGGTCGTGGCCCGGAATACGATGCCGCCCGCAAAGGCGGCGATGAAGCCGTTGCCGCCGATTGCAAGCGAGCCGAAGTAAGCGGCGAGCGCCAGGCCCAGGATGGCAAGCTGTTCGGAAACGCCGCTCGTCCATTCCCGCCGGGTCGCGTATGCCAGCAGCTTGCCGCCGGCGAATCCGACCACCACCGCCGCAACGAGGGCCAGCAGAATCTCGATCAGGGCGTGGCTGAGCCAGGCGCCCGACCCCTGGCTCTCGGTCGTCGCGGTTGCGAACGCAAGAAACAGCAGGACGAACGGTGTGGCAATGCCATCGTTCAGCCCGCTCTCGATGTTCAGCGCGCGCCGGATGCGCACGGGCACCCGGGGATTGTTGAAGATCGGCAGCCCGAGTGCTGCATCGGTGGGCGCAAGGATCGCGCCCAGCAGGCAGGCGAAGGCCAAGCCCTCCTGGGGCATCAGGAGCAGCGCGGCGGCCGCGCCGGCGAAAATCGTCAGCAGCAGGCCGGTCGTGAGCAGCCGTGCAGGCAGGCGAGCGTCGCCACTGACCTCCCGCAGCTTGAGGGTCGACGCGTCGGCGAAGAGCAAGAGCGCCAACGTGATTTCGGTCAGGGCCTTCATCGATTCCGTCTGGGGCGAGATGGGCAGCAGGTCGGTGACGCCGCTGCCGAGCACCACCCCGATTGCGACGAAGACCATTGGCATGGTGATGGACCAGCGGCCGAGCTTGTTCGCGAGCGCGGCGTAAAGGACGATCAGGGCAGCCAGCACGGCGAGGCCTGTAATCACGGCGGCTCCTCCTCTTCGCAACACCAAAACGCAGGATTTTGAGGGAAACGATCACGAAGTGGGGCGCATTATAGCGCATTAGCCAACCGTGTGCACGGTGGAAGCAAACGCAGGCCCCGCGGGTGGTTCACCGAGGGGCCTGCGTGCCGCCGGATCTTCAGGTGGCAGAGCCGTGCTGCCTCGTGCTCAGTCCCGGCCCGTCTTCATGACGACCTTGAGGCAACCGTCCTCTTTATCGTTGAAGATCTTGTACATCTCCGGCGCCTCGTCCAACCGCGGCCGGTGCGTGATGATGAAGCTCGGGTCCAGCTTGCCCGTCTGGATCAGCTCCAGCAGCTTGGGGAAATACCGCTGCGGGTGCGACTGCCCCGTGCGCAGCGTGATCCCCCGGTTCATCAGCGAGCCCATCGGCACCTCGTTCACCAGCCCCATATAGTCGCCGATGATGGAAATGTTCCCCCCGCTCCGCACCGCCATGATCACCTCGCGGAGCGGCGTCGCCCGGTCCGGCATCAGGCGCGTCGCGGACGCCACCCGGTCCATCGCGGCGATCGGCCCGTGCCCCACCGACTCCATCCCCACCGCGTCGATGCACGCATCCGGCCCCCGGCCTGCGGTCAGGTCCATCAGCGCTTCCGCCAGGTCCGCGCCCTCAAAGTTCACCGGGATCACCCCCGAGTGGTCCATCGCGATCCGCAGGCGGTAGGGCTCCTTCTCGATCATCAGGATCGTCTCCGCGCCCATGTGCCGCGCGCTCGCGGCCGCGATCTGCCCGATCGGCCCGCCGCCCCAGATCGCCACCACCGTCCCCGGCTTGATGTCGGCCATCTCCGCGGCCATCCAGCCGGTCGGGAACACGTCCGTCAGCAGGATCACTTGGTCGTCCGTCAATCCCTCCGGCACCTTCTGCGGGTTCACGTCTGCGTAAGGCACACGCGCATACTCCGCCTGCCCGCCCGCAAACCCGCCCGTCAGGTGCGAGTAGCCGAACATGCCCGCGGTCGCATGGCCCCACGCCTTCTCCTGCATCCACGCGTTCGGGTTCGAGTTTTCGCACGCGCTCGAACAGCCCCGCCGCGCACGCATTGCACCGCCCGCACGCGATTGGGAACGGCACGATCACCCGATCGCCCTTCCTGAGCTTCTTCACCGCGGGCCCGATCTCGACCACCTCGCCCATGAACTCGTGGCCGAGCACGTCGCCCTTCTCCACGCCCATCATATAGCCGTTATACAGGTGCAGATCCGACCCGCAGATACACGTCGAGCTGATCTTGACGATGCAGTCTTGCGCGTTGATGATCTTCGGGTCCGGCACTGTCTCCACGCGCATGTCCTGCTTGCCCATCCAGACGGTCGCCTTCATTGCTCCACCTCCTCCGTCCGCTCGCTGCGGGCGCGCTCGTCGCGCTTGACGCCGGTGGTGCCCATGCTGCTGCCCGGCCGCATCCTGTCGCCCTGGTAGTCTGTCGTGGTCCGCACGTTGCCCTCGAGGCCGCCGTCCGTCCGGATGTTGCCGGCATCTGGGATGTTGCCGGCATTTGGGATGCTACCGGCATCTCGGATGCCGGCCCCCTCGGGGATCTTGTCACTCGGCTGTGCCGGGTGCGGCTTTCCGTGGATCGACGCATCCGAGAAGAGCACCTCGCCGGTCTCCAGCACCTGCTTCAGGCTGCGCAGGTCGTCGTACACCTGCCGCTTCGGGTCCTCACCGAACAGCCCAGCCACCGCCTCGCCGAGCTTGCCGCCCGGCACCTCGTAAACCATCACCACGCGGACCTCGGTGCCCTGGTCGCGTGGGGCCTTCTTGAAGGTCACGCGGCCGCCATTGGGCACCGTCGCCTCGTCCACCGACTGCCACGCGATCATCTCGTTCGGCTGGTCCTCGACGATCTCCGCGTCCCACTCGACCGTGCCGCCGCCGAAGGGCGCCTTCGTGGCCCAGTGCGAATGCGTGTTGTCGATCACCCGCACGTCCTGCAGGTGCTGCATGAACTTCGGCAGGTTCCGGAAGTCGCGCCAGTAGGCGTACACCTCCTCGGGCGACTTGCGAATAGTTATCGCTCGCATCAACTGCATGGTCATACTCCTCAACTCAAACTCGTCACTTAGCTAATCTGTATGTGGTGAATTCTCTACTGACTAATGCAACTATAAATGTGAACCCAGGTGAGGGCTGTAGGGCGTAGTCCCATGCGCGGCAGCGGGCTTGCCGTAGCGCCGGGGGCTCGTGGTATACTCCCCCTCCGTGGCGTGGGCCGGCGGAATGGCTGCCCGCGCGGGGAGTCTCTATGCTTAACGTTCGCAAGTCCGCCCGTCCGCTTTGGCCCGATTTCGGCCCGTCGCAGGACTGGGCCAAGCCGTTCTTGCGGATCGGTCACGGTGGCGCCGCGGCGCACGCACCCGCGAACACCCTCCGGTCGCTGAGCCTCGCACTGTCGATGGGCGCGGACGTGGTGGAGTTCGACGTGCGCCCGTGCCAGGACGGCCTCGTCTTGCTTCACGACGAGACGCTTTCCGGGCCCGGCCGCGCACCCATCCTCGTCCGGGAATGCGCGCTGGAAGCGCTGCGTGCCGCGTGCCGGGAGGGAGACGAACCGCTCGCGGTGCTGGCCGATGCGCTGGACCTGGTGAAGGGCCGCGCGTTGATCAACCTGGACATGAAGGCCGAGGGCTGCGAGGAGGCCGTGCTCGAGCTGTTGCGGGCAAAGGGAATGCTGGGGGACACGCTGATCAGTTCGCTGATCCCCGACAGTCTTCGCCGTATCCGGGCGCTCGAGCCCGCAGCTTTGACCGGCTATTCCTACCCGGAGGACAAGCGGGGGGCGTCACAGAAGGGCTATCTGAAGCCGGTCGTTGGTGGCGCGGTGGCAACGATGCGCCGGGCACTGCCCTATCGCCTCCCGCGCATGATGGCGTACGCCCAGGCCAACGCCGTCATGCTCTACCACAAAGTCGTCTCGCCGGGCGCCGTGCGAGCGGTGCATCGCCGGGGCGGGAAGGTCTTTGTGTGGACGGTCGACGATGCGGCGCAGCTCGAGCGTTTCAGGAGCATGGGCGTAAACGGCGTAGCGAGCAACCATCCCGAGTTGTTCGGGGTGCGTGGATGAAGGTCCCACCCCCGCGGCCCGCTCCAACCGCCGGTTGGAGCGGGCCGCGGGAGCGAGCTGCGGTGCTGTCAGTACTGGCGGGTTTCCACGACCTGCGCGATCCGGGCCCGCGGGTTCGTCATGATACGCCCCTGCACCTGCGCCCACACCTGGCGCATCGCCTCCAGGAGCCCGCCGGCTTCGCTCTCCGTCGCGAACTCCAGGTCAATACTGACGTGATTCGGATCGTCGACCGCTCGCGTAATCCAGTAGCGTTGCACCCCCGACCGGGCGCGACCCACGGGGTCGCTGTCGAAGGCATTCTTCCACCCGTCGAAGTCGGGCACAGGATGCTCGATGTGCAAGATGTACATCGAGCCTATCCCCTGGCCGGCTCGCGCCGCCCCATCAGCCCCAACTGTTCCAACTGGGCGAACAGGTCGGGCACGCCCCAGTGTTCCACGATCTTCCCATCATGAACGCGCGCCAGGTCAAACACGTCGATCTCCATGGGCTTGCCCGTCGGCGGGAAGGGGCCGAGTGGTCCGCGGTGCGTTCCCCGGGCCGTGAAGTGGCACCAGACGAGTTCGCCGTCGACGGTCGCATGCCGGTGCGTCACGCTGAAGTCGGGGAAGGCAGCGTGCAGCATGCGGATGCACTCCTTGGTTCCTTCCCGGTTGCGCGGCTGGATGTTGTATTGGTGCTCGATGAAATCGGCCGCGACCAAGTCGTCGATCACCTGTAAGTTGCCTTGTCCGAATCCTTCGTCAATCACCTGCCAGAGCACTGCCTTCCGTTCGTCGTCCATTTGAACTCTCCTTGTATGAGATTCGATCTATGGAGCAGAATACCAGCCGAACGGCAGCCTTTCATCGGCGGCAGTACTCACATTTTCGGATGCCTCGCCCTTACACGACCGGGGTTTTGCTGGGCGCACCTGGTATCTGATCTGAAATGGGACGCTGATGCAATTGATTGAACTGATCCGCACTGTCCGTTGGGTAAAGATCTTGATAATCAGTCGAATCCGTTCAATCAGTGTCCCATCTCATCCCGCGTTGTCCGGCAGCGCGGGGTCAGTATCTATCCGAGAATTCGCTGGGGCCGATCTCTGACCGTGCCCCGTCTGGCCCGGGCGCCAACGAAGCTGGCGTACGAGCCCGGCCAGAGCATTTTCGGATAGATTCTTATCGCCCGCGGGGGTTGAAGGCAGGAATGGGCTAGTCCGGTCCGAGGTTTTCGACCACCCACGCGGCGAGCTGGACCCGGGAGGCCAGCCCCAGCTTAGCGAGGATATTCGCCACGTGCCGCTCCGCGGTGCGCTCTGAGATGACCAGCCGTTCCCCGATCTCGCGGTTCGAGCTCCCTTGCGCCACCAGTCTGGCGACACTGCGCTCGCGCCGGGTCAGGCCGTGGTGCGCCAGCGAATCGGCGCGGCGCGGCGTCGGCGGGGGAGGGCTGGGTAAGGTGGCAAACGCGCTGGCCGCGAACGCCTGCACGCCGAGCCCCTGCAGGCAGGCTGCTTGCCAGCTCTTCGACCAGCGCCCGGGCACGCGCGAACTCAGCCTGCGCGGTCTTCCGCTGCTTCGCATATCAGCCGCAGCCTGCCCAACTCGGCGTGTGCGCGCCACAACAGCCCTCGCCGGCCCTGGGATCGCGCACCGTCCACCGCGGCATCCAGCGCGCGCGCCGCGTCGTCCGTTCGCCCAAGCATTGCGTAGACCCGCCCGAGCAGCAGCGCGAGTCGCGGCACGGCGGCCAGGCCCAGGCTTTCAAGATGAGGGGTCGAAACCAGCAGGGCCTCGAGCGTCGCCAGCGCCTCCTGGGCCTGGCCGGCCGCCAGCTCGATCTCGGCGCGCACGCACAGTGTTTCCCGCTCGATCCTGCCGCCGGCCCGGGTTGCACCGGTCAAGAGCCCGCCCACCAGTCGTTCCGCCTCCGCAAGATCGTCCGCCCGGCTTCGAGCCACCAGCGCCTGGCAAAGCGCTGCGGCCGCGATATCGCCAAAGAAGCGCGCCCCCGCCTGTTGAGCCTGGTCCCATGCGCTGCGCAGCCGGTCGACTGCTTCGTCGTAGGCCATCAACTCGATCAGGATGGCGGCGATCATCCGCTCGGACGCGCCGATGCCTGCAACGTGTTCGAGTCGCCGTGCAAGACGGAGGCTGTCGTCGAGGTAGGCCAGTCCGCGCCCGTACTCCCCCAGAAGCCCGTAGAAGCCGCCCAACAGCCCCAGCGCCTGGGCCTCGCCGCCCAGCCAACCCATCGTCCGCGCAAGCCCGAGCGCTTCCTCGCCGAGGCCCGCCAGCCGTTCGGCTTCCAGGGGGGGACCTACCTCCGTTTCAAATCGAAGCGGCAGCAATAGGTGAATCGCAGCGTGGAAGACCACGGATCGCTCGTCCGCAGTTCGGGCGAGGGTCAGCGCTTGTTCCTCGCAGGCCGCGCCGGCCAGCACATCGGGCAGGTTGTAGTAGCAGACGCCCATGAGCTCCAGGGTGCCGGCCTGCCCGGCCGGATTGCGGGCGGATGCGAACGCGGCCAGCGCGGCCTCGTGGTACGGCAGGGCGCGATCAGGCTCGTCCAGGTTCAAGTGAACGTTGCCGATGCGATTCAGCGTTTCGGCCTGCGCAAGCGGGTCTTCCAGGGCCTCCGCCGCGTCGAGCGCGCGCTCGAACCAGGCGAGGCTCCGCGCGTAATCGCGTGCCGACCAGAGGTAACCCAGTTTGAGGAGCGCCCGCCACACCTCGCGCCGGTGGCCCGTTTGCTCGGCGGCCTGCAGCGCGGCCGACAGGTCCCCCTCGGCGGCTGCGAACTCGCCGACCCGCTCGAACAGTTCCGCCCTGGCCAGCAGAAGGTCGGGCGGAGGTTTCTGCTTCAGCTGAAGGGCGCAATCCAGCGCGCGCGTGTATTCGGCCAGCGCCTCACGGGTCGCGTCGAGCCGCTGCGCCTGTTCGCCCGCCAACCTGGCCAGCGGGAGAGCCCGCTCCCACTCGCCAGCCGCGTAATAGTGGTAGGCCAACTCGGCCAGCGGGGCAGACTCCGTGCTGTGGATCTGTTCGAGCGCACGGGCGACCTGCCCGTGCAGGCTGCGGCGCTCGCGGCCGAGCAGCTCGGCCCGCGCTGCCTCCTGCAGCAGTGGGTGGCGGAAAGTAAAGGCATCCGGCCGCTCTTCGACGATGAAGCCGGCGGCCACCAACTCCTTCAAGCGGGCGACCAACTCGTTTTCGGGGAGCCCGGCAATGGCGGCCACGAGTTCGAAGCCAAAGTCGCGGCCCGCGATCGCGGCTGCCTGCAGCAGCCGTTTTGCCTCCGGCGTCAGCTCGGCCCCGCGCCTCTGCACGGCATCCTGTATGCTCTTGGGCACCCGCAGTTCGCGTGCCAGCTTGCGCGTCCAGACCCCGTTCGCCAGGTAGACGGCGCCCGCGCGCGCCATGTCTGCCGCCAGTTCTTCGACGTAGAACGGATTGCCGGCCGAGAAGGCTGCCACCGCGTCCACCACGTCCGAACCTACGGGTGCACCGCCGAAGCAGAGTTCCAGGAGCGCCGCGATTTCGCCGCGTGCGAGCGGCTCGAGCACGATCCACTGTGTGAGCTGCGCCCGCCGCAGCGTCAGAACGAGGTCTGCCAGGGGCGCCGGGAGCTCGCTGGCTCGGTAAGTAGCTATGACGAACGCCCTGTGGCCCTCCAGGTGCCGCACGAGGAACCGGACGAACGCCAGTGTGCCCTCGTCGCTCCAGTGAAGATCTTCGAAGACGAGCAGGAGGGGTTGCCGGGCTGCAAGATCGAACACTAGCTCCGCAGCAGCCTCAAACAGCCGGCGCTGCCTGGCCGCCGGATCATCGCCGTCGCCGCGGGTTTGTTCCGGGCGCACGTCGGCAAGGCCCGAAACCAGCGTGCCGAGGCTGCCGGCGTGCCGGGCGAAGAGTGGGGCTTCGTCGGGAGAGGCGGCCGCCAGAAGGCGGTTGAGGGCGCCCTGCAGCGGCGCAAATGGAATGGAGCGGTCCTCTTCATAGCACCGGCCCTCGAGTACGTAGCCCTCGAACTCTGCCCGCAGCTCTGCCACCAGCCGCGTCTTCCCGATGCCGGCCTCGCCTTCGATCAGCACACAGCCGCCCGCACCGCGCGCGGCTTCGTCCGCTGCCTGGCTCAGCCGCTGCAATTCATCGGCCCGGCCAATCAGCCGGCGCGATCTCCTCGAATCGTTCACTGTCATATCTCTGCCCGCGCATCTACGCTATGCTGCTCTACTGGCTGCTAATGTAAGGAATGTTGCAGTACGGGGATCACGCTGACGCGTTCATGGTGCGGGCGGCGCTGAGGAAGGCGGACGGATCGGCCAGGCCCGACCTTGGAACGGGTTATCCTGGCTCCGGACCCTGGCGATCGAGGTACTCGTATCCGTAGCGGCCATCGTCCCCCAACTCCAGGTCTTCGAGCGGGGAAAACTCGTCCCGGTACAACTCGAGCAGCCCCGCAAGCCGGGCGCGGTCCGCCATTCCGGCCGCTTGCGCCTCCACCGGCTCGTGCGGCCGCTCGCCCGCGACCTGGGCTAAATACGTTCGGATTGCCCTGCCGGTATAGGGGTCGACGGGCAACTGCAGCGCAGCGTCTCCCGTAACCCAGACGTACTCTTCCGCTTCGTCGTTCAGCCGCACCTCGCCGCCCTCCGTGCGGCACGCATAGTCGAAGAAGATGAAATGGCCGGGCCGCCAAAATGCGGGGTCGAAGATGAATTCCTGGGTGAGCAGCAGGTGGACGTCGTAAATCGTCAGCCCGGTCTCCTCCATAACTTCCCGGTGCAGGGCGGCTTCGAGCGTTTCGCCCAACTCGACGTGGCCGCCGGGCACGACGTAGCGGCCGCCCCATTTGTGTGAGCGTAGCAGCAACATGCGGCCGGCAGGATCGACGATGAGTGCGCCGACCGTCGCTTCGGGGTACCTCTGCGCGGGTTTCATCATTTCAGCTCCAGTTTGATGTGGCGCCGGCCGGCGGTCTACGCCGGGTGCTCAGGCTAGGGGTAGTTTCGAAGTCAGCGCGTCCGTTACGTCCTGTCCGGCCGCATGAATGGCCGGGGGCCGCAGCGCGGGTTCCTTCATCCGGCTCACCAGCAGCAGGCTTACGAGCAGCAGCGCGGCGGAGAGCAGCAGCGCGGGCGTAAACCCACCGCTGCCGCTCTTCATCGCCTCCATAACATACACGAAGATCACCGACGCTTGCCCGAATAGCTGAATCAGCCCGTTTGAGGTTCCTTCCGGCGTCGGGAAAGTGATCTCGGCCGCGTACTGCATTCCGATGGGGCTCGTACTGACGAGGAAGAAGCCGAGCACAAACGCCGAGACGACCATGACCGGGAAGGCGCCGGCGAACGCAAGTCCGATCAGCCCCGGAATCGCGCCCGCGAACCCGACCGCCATGTAGCGCCGGCGGCGGTGCTGCCTGTCAGAAAACGGCGGAATGACGACCGCACCGATGATGCCGCCGACAAGCATGGCCGCGCCGAGCGTTCCTGCATCCGTCGGCGTGAAGCCCCGCGGCCTGACGATCCCCTCGATCCAGGTGGTCACGCCGTTGAAGATGCCCATGCCGATAAACGAAATGAGCAGGTATAGCCAGAACGAGCCGACGGAGAAGGCGTGCCTGTACCCGTCGAGGATCAGGGCGCGCACCTCCAACCCGGCAGGGGCAGGCGGCGTCGGCGGGCGCTCACGCGCGAAGACGAGGAACGAGACGGCCGAGATGGCGGCCATGAAGCCGTACGCCAGTTGAACGCCGGAGATGGGGATTTTTTCGATCAGGAGCGGCGTGAGGACCATGCCCAATGCCGTCCCGACGAGGTTCGCCAGCGTCACGAGCCCGACGGCGGTGGCCCGTTCTTCGTTCGGGAACCACTGGGCGGGCATCTTTGTCCACGCGTTGAGCAGGAACGGCTGGGACGCCGCGATTCCGACGGTGGCCGCCAGCGCCAGCGCATAGTTCGCCCCCGCCAGGCCGCGCGCGATGCCGAACGCGGCCATCATAAGCGCGCCGGTGCTCACCGCCACCCGGAAGCCGTACTTGTCGATGACCCAACTCACGGGGATGGATAAGGGGATGAAGGCGACCATAAACGACATGGCGAAGAGCCCGATTTGAAGGTCGCTGACGCCGTAATAGTGTGCGGCCGGACCCGTGATCGGCGCGTAGGAAATCCAGAGCGTCTGGATCGTCAGGTTGACGGCCATGAAGACCGCCAGGACGACCCAGCGGTAGCGATAGAGCGTGAACGGTTGGGGCATACCGCGTCTCCAGACTTGGCCTATGCGATGGGGTGGAGGCAGGCTTCCATCTTACCACCGGCCTGCACTTGACCCTACATCAGACGATGAGATAATTCGCTCATGTCCGCTAACACGCCCCGCGTGCGCACCGACTCGCGGATATGTACCTTATTGGAGGCGACTTGATGACGAACTACCACGCAACCGATGGCAGCGGCCGCGCGCCGAGGATGGAAGTCTTCCAGGCGACCTGGGCCTTGCGCGACCTTCCCGGCGGTGCGGACCCGTTCGACCTGCGGGAGGCCTTGGCCTTGGCCCGCGGCGACGGCTTCGCCGGCGTGATGCACTGGGTCGAGAGCGAAGCGGATTTCGCGGCAGTCGACGCTATCCAGCAGGCCGGTATGCTCGCCGGCGTGGGGTTCCCGGTGCGTGACATGACGACCGCGGCGGCGGTGGCCCGCGGAGCGTGTGACAGGGGCGTGGCGTTTCTGAACGCGCAGGTTTACGATGCCTTCACGCCCGACGCGGAAGCCATCGGCAAGCTGGAAGCGCTGTACGAGCTGTGCGACCGCTTAGGGGTGCCCCTGTTCATCGAAACCCACCGGGGCATGATCACGCAGGACCTCCTGCGCACCGTCGAGTACGCCCGCCGGGTCCCGCGCATCCAGTTTACACTGGACGCCTCCCACTACGTCCTGGCCGGAGAGATCAGGCAGCCCGACCAAGCCCCTGCGTTCAACGCCGCGCTGTCCGAGATCATCGCGGCCAGCGCGTCCCTGCACGCGCGCGTGTCGAACGGCGAGCAGGTGCAGGTCGACGTGGGTGACGGCGCCGGCCCGCTGGTACGCGACTACATCGGATGGTGGAAGGCTGCTTATCGACACTGGCTCGACCGGGCGGGGCAAGGTGATTTCTTCCCGTTCGTCTGCGAGCTCGGTCCGCGCCCTTACGCCATCATCGCGCCGGCCGGAACCGCGCTGCCGGCGGGTGTCGAGCTATCGGACCGCCGAAGCCAGGCATTGGTCCTTAAGCGGATCGCAGAGGATATCCGGCGCGAAGTCGACCTCAGCCGCGCATGAAGGGCTGCGTGTCTGCGTGCCAGCTCTCGGCGCGCAGACACGCAGCCACACAGCTATCCGCCGGCAATCGAGCCAATGATCCAAAACGGCTCATCGCCCGACGCCACCTGCTCGGGCAGCGGCGTATCGGGCGGTTGAAGCGATAGGTCCTTCTTGCACGCGAAGAAACGCATCAGGGGCCGGCGCTCCTTCGTGACGTGGTCGCGGATCGTCCCCTTCAGCACCGGGTACGCTGCCTCGAGCGCGTCGAGCACCGACCTCTGTGTCACAGCGCCCTGCACGTCGAGCTCGACCTCGCGGCCGGTGTTGGCAATCAGCCGCAGCGGCTGAGGCAAAATCACTCGGATCATGTAGCGAGCCCTTTTACTGGATCGTCTGCACCTCGACGGACAGCACCGACGGCAGCGTCTCCGCAATGGCGCTCCACGTCTCGCCGCCGTCCGGCGATGCGAAAACCTGTCCGCCGGTCGTCCCGAAGTAGATGCCGCACTCGTCCAGGTCGTCGACCGCCATCGACTCGCGCAGCACGTTGACGTAACAGTCCTCCTGGGGCAGTCCTTTCGTCAACGCCTCCCACTCGTTGCCCCCGGTCTTGCTACGGTAGACCCGCAGCTTCCCTTCGGGCGGGTAATGCTCGCCGTCGCTCTTGATGGGGACCACGTAGACTGTCTCCGGTTCGTGTGTGTGGACGGCGATCGGGAAGCCGAAGTCGCTCGGCAGGTTGCCGCTGATCTCGTACCACCTGCCGCCCGCGTCGTCCGTGCGCATCACATCCCAGTGCTTCTGCATGAAGAGCGTGTCGGGCCGGGCCGGATGCATAGCGATGCGGTGGACGCAGTGGCCCGTCTCGGCCTCCTGGTCGGGCAGGAACTCGGATCGAAGGCCCTGGTTAATCGGCAGCCAGGACTGGCCGCCGTCGTCGGTTCGGAACGCGCCCGCAGCCGAGATGGCGATATACATGCGCTTGGGGTCGGTGGGGTGCAGCAAGATCGTGTGCAGGCCAAGGCCGCCTGCGCCCGGATGCCACGTGCTCGCCGAAGGATGCTGGCGCAGCGCGGCGAGCTCGTGCCAGCTCTTGCCGCCGTCCGTAGTCTTGAACATGGCCGCGTCTTCCACGCCCGCAAAGACCGTATCCGGATCCGTCAATGACGGCTCGAGATGCCAGACGCGCAGAAATCCCCACGGGTGCGGCGTGTCGTCGTACCACAGATGTGTGCCCGGCTCGCCCTCGTATGTGAACTCATTGCCGACCGGTTCCCAGGTCTTGCCGCCGTCGTTCGACCGCTGCATCATTTGCCCGAACCAACCCATGGATTGGGCCGCGTAGATGCGGTTGGGATCGACGGGCGACCCCTTCATGTGGTAGACCTCCCAGCCGCCGAACAGCGGGCCCTCGATCTCCCAGGTCCGCCGCGTGCCGTCCGACGTCAAAACAAACCCGCCCTTGTGCGTTCCTACCAAAACACGTACACCGGTCATCACGAACTCCTTCTCTGATCGTCTGCCGCAATCTGCGGCGCTCTCCGGCAAAGGCGACGATCGGCCCCTGAGGCAGATCGTCGCATGGATGTAACTCGCGGCGAAGGCCGGTTACAATGGCGCGCATTCCTTAATCGGGCGCACCTCGATGCAGCCAAGCCGCAGCGGCGGGATCTTCGCCGCAACCCGGATCGCATCGTTCGAGATCACGAGCTTCGATCAGAAAGAATCCGCCCAGCTGCTCTTTGGTCTCGGCGAACGGTCCGTCGGTCACGGCGAGCTTGCCGTTGCGCATGCGGATTGTCGTCGCCGTCTCCGTCGGTTGGAGCGCTTCGGAGGCGAGGAACTGGCCGCTGTCCGTTCAGCTCCTCGCCGTACGCCACGGCCTCGCCCGCAATGCGGAGGTAATCCGCCTCGGGCAAGGCCGCGGCCTGCGCCTCATCGTAGTAGATCAGGCAGAGGTATTTCATCGCTAGCGGCGCTGTTGCTGCGCCACTTGCTGCGCGCTGCCGCTCTTCCTGCTCCCGAACCTCCGGCGTGTACTCGGGGCCGAAATCTTCTTCGCTCGCAACCTGCCGGATGCGCAGCTCGACGTCGCCGTTCTTCCTTCGGCCACCGCTTCGACAACTCGACGATTTCGTCCAGCGACTTCGCCTGAAACACGCTGAACCCTGCGACCAGTTCCTTCGATTCCGTGAACGGGCCATCGATCACGCTGATCTTGCCGTTCGAGTAGCGCACCTTGGCGCCCTTCGAGCTGGGCTGCAGCCCTTCGCCCGAGAGCAGCATGCCCTTCTCGATCGCCTCGCCCGTGTAGGCGCCCATCGCGGCCAACATGTTCCTCGGTCGGCAGGACGCCCGCCTCGGTCTGCGCATCGGCCATTACGAACCCCATAAACTGCTTGAGGCCCTTCTGCGGCTGTACGCTGGGCGCCGCACGCTCGGCCGCCTCGGCCTCGCCGCCAGCCCGACTCGTTCTCGTTGACCGGGAAGTCTTCCAGGTCGAACAACTGCCGCACTTCGATCTCGCCGGTTCCGTCCGCCGAGCCTGCCTGCGGACCCGCGACCTGCTCGACCGTCCGGAAGCAGCGCTTGGCCCACTCCACCGCCTCGTCGAGCGAATTGGCCTGGATGATCCAGTACCCGCCGATCACTTCCTTGGCCTCGGCAAAGGGGCCGTCGGTCACCGTGGCCTTGCCGTTCTGGATCCGGATCTTCGCGCCCTTCGAGCTCGGGCAGGAGGCCCGCGGCATCGAGGAGGGAGCCGGAATCGATCAATGCCTGGTTGTACTGCCCCATCGCCTCGAAAAGCTTCGTATCGGGCATCGCGCCCGCCTCGGCCCGCTCGTCGTTCTTGATCATCATCATGAAACGCATCTTATCACCTCACGTTTTTATTAGTCTGGCACTTCAATAGTCGTTGGACACGGCCCCAAATCGACAAACTGGCCGGCGAGTTTTCAAAACTCGTCGATGGAGACGCACCCTTGCAGCTCCGTCAGCCGTCGTCGCAGGTAGCGCTGCTCTGCGTCCTGCTGCGTCAGCGCCAGCGCCCGCTCGTAGGATGCCTGGGCCTCTGCGACCCTGCCCAACCGCCGGCACAGGTCGGCCCGCGCGGCGTGGGCCAGGTGATACTTCGCCAGTCCGCCGTCCTCCAGGATTTCGTCCACGAGCACGAGGCCCGCCTCGGGCCCCTGGGCCATCGCGACGGCCACGGCCCGGTTCAGCGCGACGACCGGCGACGGCGCAAGTTCGGCCAGGCGATCGTACAAGCCGCACGATCTCGGTCCCAATCGGTGCCCGCCGGGCTGTCGGCCTGGTCGTGCGTCGCGGCGATTGCGGCCTGCAACGTGTAGTGGTCGTACCGGCCGGAAGCGCAGCGCCGCGCGCGCACCAGCCCGACGCCCTCGACGATCTGGTCCCGGTTCCACAGCGACCGGTCCTGCTCCTCCAGCGTCACCAGGTCGCCTGCCGGCGAGGTCCGCGCGGCCGCCGCGCGTCCTGCAGCAGCATCAGCGCCAGCAGCCCCGCCACCTCCGGCTCGGGCAGCAGGCCGAGCAGCAGCCGGCGCCAGCCGGATCGCTTCGGCCGAGAGATCGGTCCGGGTGAGCGCCGTGCCCGAGGATGCCAGGTAGCCCTCGTTATACACCAGGTAGATCACCTGCAGCACGGCATCCAGTCGATCGGGCAGTTCGTCTGGCTCGGGCACCTGGAAGGGAATGCCCGCATCGCGTATTTTCGCCTTTGCGCGCACGATGCGCTGGGCGACCGTCGGCGCGCCGGTCAGGAAGGCCCGGGCGATCTCCTCGGTCGTCAACCCGCACACCTCCCGCAGCGTGAGCGCTACCCGGGCGTCCTGAGGCAGGGCAGGATGGCAGCACATGAAGATCAGCCGCAGCTGGTCGTCCTCGACGCCCTCGCTCCGCCGAGCGTCCGATCGGGGCTGCCCGCTGCCTGCCGCGCGCCTCGAGCCGCTCCGCCAGGTCGTCGAGCGGCGTGTCGCTGCGCGACCTGCGGCGGAGCGCGTCGATGGCCTTGAAGCGGCCGGTCGACACCAACCAGGCGCGCGGGTTGGCGGGCGTCCCTCCTGGGGCCACTGCCGGGCGGCCGCGGCAAAGGCATCCTGCAGCGCATCCTCCGCCAGGTCGAAATCGCCGAGCAAGCGGATCGAGCGTCGCGAGAATCCGGCCCGCTTCCGCCCGGTACAGGCGATCGAGCTCGCCAGAGATTTCTGTCGCATAACGCGTCGCAACGGGTTTCATTAGCACTATTGTACCATATTGGTGTCAAGAATGAGAAGTTCTCGTAAACACGAATTGGAGGCGCGGCCGGCGGCCGCGCACACTTTAGCGCCGGCGGCGCACGAAGAGGTTGGCCAGCAGCGTCAACGCCGCGCTGGCAAGCAGCGAGATCAGGATGCCCCAGGGCGTGCAGCCTAAACCAAGGATGATCAACTCGTCCACACTCCGTTCGACACATACTCCCCTCGCGGGACGCACCACAGCGGCGCTCGGCCCACCCGGGCCTTGTACCATAACCAACGCTGCGGCCGCTGTCGGTAGTCCCGAACACCACGCCGAGAAGATTCAGCTTTGTGTGGACGATGCTTTCGGGGGGTCGTGCGCGCCAAGGACTGCGAGCGATGGGGCCTGGAGCGCTTCGAGGCTCTCGAGCGAGGTGAGTTTCCGGCTTGGGGCTCCGAGCGGGCTAAGGGGTGATGCGAGGGCGGAACGGCAGAGGTATCTGTTCCCTTACGCCGGGCCCCACGCGCCGGCCTCCCGGGCCTCGCTGCTTGCGAAACCCGGGAGGCCGGATCAGACCAGGTGTAGGGGCAGGTGTTACTTGTTGCGCGATCACGAACTTGGTGACGTACTCGTCGTAGTTGCCGTCGCTGCGCACGACACGGAGGCGCAGGGCGTGCTCGCCGTTGGGCAATCCGGCCGTGTTCAGTTTGTAGCTAACGTTGCCGGCGTCCTCGCCCAGGGCCAGGAAGATCGCCGCATTCGCGTCGCCACCGGGCAGCAGGTCGAGCTGCCACTTGCTGAAGTTCGGGTCATTAGCATGCCCATGATCTCTACGGTTCCGGAGACGGACGCACCGTCTTTCGGGGCGGTGAGGCCGTTGCTCTTAGCGGCTGCGGCCGCCGGCAGCCGCGGCGGGGGCAGGATGACCGAGTCGATGACGTGGATCACACCGTTCGAGGCCATGATGTCGGTGGCGACGATGTTTGCGCCGTTGATCATCGGCTTGCCGTCCATGATCGTGAAGGTGACGGGCGAGCCCTGCAGCGTCTTGGCGGTCAGGCCGTCCTTCACAGCCGCGGCCTTGACCTCGCCGGAAAGGACGTGGTACAGCAGGATGTTGGACAGTGCCTTCGGGTCCTTGAGCAGGCCCTCGACGGTGCCGGCGGGGAGCTTGGCAAATGCCTCGTCGGTCGGAGCGAAGACGGTGAAGGGGCCCTTGCCCTGGAGAGCGCTCACGAGACCGGCGGCCTGAACGGCTGCAACGAGGGTCTTGAACTGGCCGGCGCCAATCGCGGTGGCGACGATGTCTTTACCGGCCGCCGGCTTTGCCGGCAGGCAGAGCGCTGCTGTTCGCAATGGTAAACTTGTTCACGTACTCGTCGTAGTTGCTGTCGGTGCGCACGACACGGAGCCGCAGGGCATGCTCGCCCTCGGGCAGGCCGACGGTGTTGAGCGAGTAGCTGAAGTCGCCGGGCTTCTCGCCCAGGGCCAGGAAGATCGCCGCATTCGCGTTGCCGCCGGGCAGCAGGTCCAGCTGCCACTTGCTGAAGTTCGGATCGCTGGCGTAGCCGGTCACATCCACAGTGCCCTTAACGCTCGCTCCGTCTTTCGGGGTGGTAATCCCATTGGCCATTTGTGCACCCGCCGCGAGGGGCAGGCTCATGAGCAGGATCGCGACGATCGCGAACATCGATAATCTTCGACCCGAACCGCTTGAACGACATTGAGGAACTCCTTCTTCTTCTGGTTGAACGCCCGTTGCTTTGGCGCTGTTCGTTATTGACAAACATATGTATAAGGTATGTACAGGGTTTCTTCTGTAGTCTACCTCCCCATTGCACCCATCACGGCCTGAGTTCCGCGTCGCAGCCGTGTTTTGAGCGCACGCGGGTGTGCAGACAGGTGGTATAATCAAGGCAGGTGCGAGCGGTCACTCGGTTAGCAGGTCTCGTAGAGTCGCCACGATGGGGAGGCTGATATGAGAAGCACGTTCTTCACCGAGTTGGGAGAAAACGTCCGGGCGTTCTTGAGGGCGCCGTTTGAGCAGCTGCCGCCGCAATATGGCGACACCGTTCCCCCCGAGCTCCGGGTGTTTGAGGCGCAGGCTGAGGAGGCCTTCGAGCATCCCGCGAGATGGGCGAGGCGCCCCACGCACATGATGCGAGCAGCAAACCCGTCAAGGTCGGCAGCGGCCCAAGGCCTTTGGCATCCGAGTAGCCGCGGGCGAGGTCTACCACGCGGCAGGGTTACAAAGAGTCGACAACCCCTCTTTGTGACGCTGCGCGTCCCGGTGCTTTTGTAGCTAAACTGATCGCAATAGGGTTGCGCATGTAGGGCGAGCTTTAGCTCGCCCGTGCTTAGCTGAAGGACTGGTTGGCGGGGGCGCTGTGGCCAGCCGGCCCTCGACCAGGGGCTGCGTCCCTTAGGCATCACCCCACAAGGTCACGCTGTGGGCACAGGTTGCCCGGTTAAGTCACAGACGGGGGATGAAACTGCTGGACGGCAGGCACCATCCTTCGACTTCCTCCGCCTGGCGTGCGCTGCGATCATTGCTATGCCCTTCGCTGCCAGGGATCCAACCGTGTAAGCGCACGCAGGCATCCTGTGCGGAGCGTTGCCTTTGCGGTCAGGGGCGATGCAGTCGAAGCGGACGCCGGGACATGCGGCGGCCAGCTTTCTCCTTGGTTGCACTTAGACATCTATCCGAAAAGGGTTCTGGCCGGTCTCGTACACCTAGCTTGGCCGGCGCCCCGGCAGACGGGGCACGGTCAGAGACCGGCCCCAGCTAATTCTCGGATAGATACTTACGCCCGGTACACCCGCGCCTCCCACGGCCGCAGTTGCGCGGGCAAGGCTGCGTCATCGGCGACGGGGTAGTTGGCGACGAGCAGTTCCGCACCTTCCGTGCGCAGCGCGGCCGGCAGCTCAAGCCCCGCGGGTTCCCCACTGAAGTTTAGCAGGACCAACAGCCGCTGGTCGCCGAGCGTGCGCGTGAAAGCGTAGATCTGCGGGTGATCCGCCAGGACGATGTCGTAGACGCCGTGGACAATGACCGGCTCCGTGTGGCGCAGGGCAATCAGGCGCTGGTAGTAATGGAAGACTGAATCGGCGTCGCCCAGCGCTTGCTCCACGTTGATCTCGCGATAGTTCGGATTGACCCCAATCCACGGCCTGCCTGTCGTGAAACCGGCGTTCGCCGTGCCGTTCCACTGCATGGGCGTGCGTGCGTTGTCGCGACTGCGCGCGTGGACGACCTGCATCGCCAACTGCGGATCGATCCCGCCGAGGGTCACGTATTCGTGGTACATGTTTAGCGTCGCAATGTCCCGGTAGTCCTCGATGGAGTGGAACGCGACATTTGTCATGCCGATCTCTTCGCCCTCGTAGACATACGGCGTGCCCTGCAGCATGTGCAGGAACGTGCCAAGCAGCTTGGCAGACTGGACGCGGTAGCGCCCGTCGTCGCCGAAACGTGAGACGGGACGGGGCTGGTCGTGGTTTGACAGGTACTGGCTGTTCCAGCCCTTACCCACAGCCAGGTCGCGCTGCCAGCGGGTGGTGATCGCCTTCAGCTCGGCCAACTGCCATGGCCTGACACCGGCCGGTCCCGCGGCGCGATCCACGTCCAGGTCCATGTGCTCGAACTGGAAGAGCATGTCCAGCGGGCCGCTCTCTTCATTGGTGATCGCGACCGCATGGCTCGTCGTGACGCCGGGCGTCTCGCCCACGGTGACAATGTCGTAATGTGACAGCACCTCGCGCTGCATCTCCGCAAGAAACTCCATCAGCCGCGGGCCGTTTGTGAAGAACTGGCCGCCCCACTGGTAGGGTCCCGGCCCGGTGACGGGCACGTCGGGCAGCCCGGGCGTCTTCGAGATCATGTTGATCACGTCCATGCGCAGGCCGTCCACGCCCTGGCGCAGCCACCAGTGCATCAGGTCATACACCTCCGCCCGTACTTTGGGGTTCTCCCAGTTCAGGTCGGGCTGCTTACGCGAAAACAGGTGCAAGTAGTACTCGCCGGTCACCTCGTCATACTGCCACGCGGAACCGCCGAAGTGGGCCTGCCAATTGTTCGGCTCGTGGTCTCCGACTCGGCGGCCGCCAGATATAGTAGTCACGATAGGGGTTGTCTTTCGAGGATCGGGATTGGACGAACCAGGGATGCTCGTCCGAAGTGTGGTTCACCACCAGGTCCATCATGAGCTTGAGGCCGCGTTCATGCATGCCGGCCAGCAGCTCCCGGAAATCGTCGAGCGTGCCGAACTCGGGCGCGATGTCGCGGTAATCACTAATGTCGTAGCCCATGTCGTCCATGGGCGACTTGTAGATGGGTGACAGCCACACCACGTCGACGCCCAGGTCCTTGAGGTAATCCAGCTTCGATAGGATGCCCCGTAGGTCCCCGATCCCGTCGCCATTCGAGTCGCAGAAACTGCGCGGATAGATCTGGTAGACGATGCTTTCTTTCCACCACGTGCTTCTCACGGTGATTCTCCTTCGCCGACGCGGCCGCTACGAATTTCACGATCAGCACGAATTATACGAGTGATCGACCTGAGCCGAAAAGTGGGCCGATGCGGAGGGCTGGATATCGTGGACGAAGGCAGGCGCGCAGGCCGGCGCGAAAATAAGAATCCATCCGAAGAATCGCTGGGGCACGGTCTCTGACCGTGCCCCAGCTAATTCTCGGGGGGTGAACTTACTCGGAAGGCGACCCGGCCGGCGCGAAGGACAGACGGCCCAGGTGCAGGTAATAGTGGACGCTGGCCTGGAGCAGGGCCGCGCCGATCCCGGCGTAGAGGACGGCCAGGTAGGGACGTGGTATCCCCGAATGGCGCAGGAGCATGCCGCCGCTCATCATGACCACGATGATCAGCCAGCCCTTCCACGCCTGGAACGCGAACGCGCAAGCCCGCTCGTCGTATGCCATGATGCGGTCGATGTTCTTCTTGGCGAGTTTTGAGAAGCCGAAGAGGTTGATCACGACGGAGATCGCGAGGCCAAGGAAGCCGAGTGCCAGGGCGATCTTGGTCGCCGGGTGGGTCACCCAGTTCCAGGCATAACTGCACAGCAGGATGCCGACCGCGCTCCACATGAGGCCGGCCAGCGCCAGCAGCCAGTTGCGGGGCACCACGGGATTAAAGCGCGCGACAAAAGTGCGCCAGTTCATAGCTATCTCGGTCCTTTGGGTTCGATTGCACGCCCGCAGTTGCCCGCGCCGTGGTGCTGCTGGGAGAGGGATCCAACGTGCAGGCCCAGTATACCCGAACCCCGCCAAACCGAGAACTTCGCCCGGCTTCTCGCCGAGCGACTGCTACACACTACATGGGGCGCGACACCACCCGCCGCCAAGACCGTCGCCGTCCTGCGGTGAAGGTCCGGCCCCCCATCAGGATTGCCATGGCTATGGCAATGATAATGCCTAACACCAGCACGCCGCTCTCCGCGGCTGAGCCTTCGCTTTTCACTGTCCGCCTCCCGGTTACGCGATCGCGGTGCGTGCGACCGTGACCTGCGCCGCAGCCGAAGCCCGCGCAAACTCAACTTCTTCTGATTATAGTCTTGTTTGTCACTCTTCTTCCGGAGGATCGCTTCCCAAGGAACAAAAGGCCCCGCCGGTCGCAGTGACCGGCGGGGCCGCTCGGCCCGGGCACCCTTGCCTGTTAGTCTTCGTTCGGATTCCGCCCCCGGATCCAACGCCAGAGCAGGCGCAGCACGATCAGCCCGGCCGCGAGCGATGCGAAAACGTAGCTGACCACTGCGATTCGCACGATGAGCGTCCAGAACGACCCTTCCATGCTGCCCACCGCGATACCGGCCGTCACGATAGCAGAGCCGATGACCAGGCCGACCAGCATCATGGCAATGACGGCGAGCCGGCCGAACCGGTTAAGGGTGACGACCTCTTTCGAGATGGCCGACGTGTCGACGTAGACTTCAAAACGTCCCTTCTTGTACTGCGTCAGCCAGCCCATCGTGGCTTCGCTCAGGCTGGGCAGGTTGCTGCTCACCTCTCGGGCCACCATATTGAGGGCCTGCTTGGCCACCTTGTTGATGTTGTCCGACGAGATCAGCTTTAGCGCTTCTTCCTGCGCGACCTGGATGCCCTGTTCGAGCAGGCCGCCTCCGGGGAAGAGCAGGGTGGTGATGGCTTGCGCTTGCATGAGCGCCTTGATCGCCAGGGTCAGGTTCGGGTCGAGTCGCAACCCATGCCGGCGCAGGACATCCATCCCCGTGTTGAGGGATTGCGCAAAGTCCATCGTCCCTGCGCCCTTCATGTACGGGCCCAGAGACCGCTGGAAGTCTTTGTTGTACCCCGCCTCGTCGAGATTAGCCTGGAACGGCACACTCAGGCTCTTGAGGACTGCGGCGGAGGACTCGACGTCCCGATTTTGCAGTGCCAGAAGCAGCTGAACGAAATTGAGGCGCTGTGCCACTGTGATCTCGCCAACCATGCCCGTGTCGATGAATGTCACGTCCCCCGTTGTCGTGTTCACGAGGATGTTGCCGGGATGCGGATCGGCATGGAAGAAGCCGTCGATCATCAGCATCTTCACCATCGCACGCAGCGTGTTCGTGGCCAGCATCTCGCGGTTAATCCCTGCGGCGTCGATGGCTTCCAGATTGCTGATCTTGACCCCGCGCACGAATTCCATGGTCAGCACCCGGCTCGTGGAGTAGTCGGGGAATGTCTTGCAGATGTGGATGCCCGGGCAGCCGGCCAGGTTTTCCGCCAAGCGCATGGCGTTGTAGGCCTCGCCGACATAATTCAACTCGAGAAGCGCATTGCTGCCGAACTCGTCGACCATGCCCGCCAGGTCGAACGCCTGCATGCTCCGGATGCGCCGGGTAAAGACCCGCGAGGCGTTCGACAGGATGCCAATGTCGGCCTTCATCTGCCTGCGGATGCCGGGGCGCTGGAGCTTGACGACGACTTCGGTGCCGTCATGCAGCACCGCGCGGTGCACCTGGGCGGTGGAAGCGGCAGCCAGCGGCCTGATGCTGAATTCGGCGAAGAGGTCTTCGGGCGCGCCGTTTAGCTCCTCCATGAGGATTTGGCGCACCTCGTCTTCCCCGAAGGGCGGCACGTTACTCTGGAGCTTCTCCAGCTCGACCTGCCATTCTGAGGGGAGGGTCGATGCCTGGCTGGAAACGATCTGCCCGATTTTGACGTAGGTCGGGCCGAGCTCCTCCATCATCAGGCGGATCTTGGTGGGAAGTTCCGGGACTTCAAGGTCCTTGGGCAAGTCCCACACCCACGCCTGCATGCTCTGGCGCAGCGAGCCGAGGTAACCGGGCCGGTCGAGGATGATGTCGAAGCCGTAGCGCAGGAAGACGCTGTACACCTGCTGGAGCCGCAGGTTCTCGCGGAAGGAGTCCAATCCAGATGCTTGTTCCATGGCGATCAGGCCTCCGGCTCAGTGGCATTGGCTGCAAGCGTAGCCTTGTTGTCTTCTGCCGCGGGCGCAGCGTGCGCCACGGCGTCTGCGGTCTTCGTATTGAGGGCCGGCAGCGCTGCCGCCTCCGCATCGGTCTCGACTTCCAGCTCGCCCGGGCTGAGCTGCGACTTGCGCGCGATGCGTGCCGGCACGATGCGGGTCCGGTAAAACTGGCGGTCCTTGATCCGCTCGCGAATCTCCGGGTACTTCTCCGCGACGATTGGCGGGTTGAGGCCCAGCAACGCCTCGAGGACGGCTGTCGCCAGCCCGAGCAGGAGGCCGCCCAGCAGCGCCGCGAAGAGCGTCTCAACCCGCAGCAGGTCGGGCAGCAGCCAGGACAGCAGGAACAGGATGATCGCGTTGATCACGGCCAACACCAAGCCGGCGGTGGCGAAGATGAACCGTAGGGTCAGGAAGGCGATGACCGGCTTGACGAATGCGTTAAGCACGCCAAGCACCAACGAGAGGATCAACCAGTCTAGCACCCGCCGGTCGACGAAGTAGACGTTGGGGAGGAGCAACACCGTAAACAGCAGCGACAGCATGTTCACGAGGATGCGCACGACAAACATGCGCGGGTTGAAGTTTTGTTTCCAAAGCCTTAATCGGTTCATTCTTCCTCCTTGCAGAGGTGGGCAGGGCAGGGCGCATACGCCCAACCTGGGAGGAACGCGGTTGCCGTCTTGCCGCGACGCGACAGCCACCGCCTCGGCAACGATTGCGGGCGCGCAAATCATACACCTGTTACGTTACGCGTGCCATCGTATGAAAATATAGTCTGCAAGCGCGGTGATGAGTGGGGCCTTGGGCCACGGCGGGCCGATCGGTAGTCCGCCCACTACATCCGAGCGTGACTTCGCGTATCTTTACCGCCGGACTGCTGACTGCGGCCCGCGGGAGAATGGAGGCGCAAGCAAATGACGGTATCAGAAGTCGTACCGGGACTCTACCAGGTGGGATTGGGCATGGTAAATGCGTATTTGCTGCGGCAGAAAGACCAGCTCACGTTGGTTGATACCGGGGTGGCGGGCAGTGCCGCAAAGATTCTGGCGGCGGTGAACGAGTTGGGCGCGCGCCCGCAGGACCTCAAGCGCATCCTCGTTACGCATCTGCATGCCGATCACACGGGGAGTCTCGCGGAGTTGAAGCGCCAGACCGGGGCCACCGTCTACATGCATCCCGCGGACGCTGCGCTCGTGCGCCAGGGAGTGGCCAGCCGGCCAGCGCACCCCGCGCCCGGCCTCTTCAAGCGCATCGTCGTGCCGATCGCCATGCGCCGGCCCGCACGCATTGAGCCGGCCGAAGCGGACATGGACCTGGCGGACGGCCAGGAGCTCGACATCGCAGACGGGCTCTGCGTCGTGTCGGCGCCCGGCCATGCGGCCGGCCAGGTCGTCTTCCTTTGGCCGAAAAACGGCGGGGTTCTCATCGCGGCGGACGCGGCGGCGAACTTCCGCGGCAAGCTGGACTATCCGATCCTGTTTGAGGATATGGCCGAGGGCGTGCGAAGCCTGCAAAAGCTGGCCGGGCTTGACTTCCAAGTGGCTGTGTTTGGCCACGGCCGCCCATCCGTCGGGCATGCGGCCGAGCGATTCCGGGCGAAGTGGGGGCCCGGCTAATGCGCCGCACCCCCACTTCAAGGGGCAAAGCCCCGGACAGACTTCCTGATCGTCTGCGTCGTCGCGCCCCGGTGGCTAACGCGGGCGAACGGACGGTGCGCTCGTTGGGGCGGGCGCGGCAGCATCTTGCGCCGCGGCCGCCAGGCCGGCGAGCACTGCGATATTGACGAGCATGCACCACAAGCAGACGGCCGCAGCCACGTAGACGACCGCCAGGAAGGGGCTTGCGCCGCTCAGCATCATCACGCCGCCGACGAGCATCTCCAGCGCGAACGCCAGGGCGCCGACCCAAGCCGCCTTCCGGACGCCGTTGACACCGGCCGCGCGCACCGCCGTCACGATGAACGCGACGACCAGCAGCGCGGCGGCGACTGAGACGACGAGCCGCACCACCTGGGGCCACCCCGGCAGGTCGACGGGCAGGATGCGCCAGATGGGCCAGCTCAGGCAGCGCGTCAGCGAGCCCGCGCCCGCCACGAGGATGCCGCCCACATACACGGCGTAAACCGTCGCCAGCGTTGCGATGCCCAGCGCGGCGAAGGACGATGAGGTCGAAAGCCGGTCGGGAAGCGCCGGGTTGTCGCGCCGCGCAAACGCAGCAGTCGTCGCGGTGGTCATCAGGGTCAGCACGATCAGCGCGGAGCCGAGATCCAGCGCGGCCACTCCCCGTGCGAGGCCGGTCAGCACCGCGAAGGCGCCGAATACCACGACGGCCAGGGTGAAGAAGATGGCGATCAGGGGCAGACGGGTGACGAGGAGGTCATGGCGGGCCCGGCGCCAGCCCACGACGGCCGCCGCAATGATCAACGGGGTTGTCAACGCGGCGATGAGCCGGTGGGTGTACTCGATAATCGAATGAATCTGCGGCGGCGGGATGGCCCGGCCGAAGCAGCCGGGCCAGTCAGGACAGGCGGCGCCCGACTCCGTCGCACAAACGACGGCGCCCATGGTGACGAGCAGGCCTGTGAATACGGTGGCCACGAGCAGCAAGTTGCGGTGTCCGCGAGTGATTCCTGAAGGGTTCGCTACGTTGCTCACACTCTTCTCCGTTCGTCTTCGAGGAGCAGGGTCAAAACGTCATTCCACGCATGCTTTCGACAAGCAGTGGCTGCGGCCCTTATTCTATCACATTCGCGGCTATCTGCACGATCCGGCCGTCCCCCGTACCGATGAAGAGCAGACGATCCTGGGCAAATGTTGGGGAGAGTGCGAGTGCCGTGGGCACAACGCCGGTTCCGGCATCCATCTCGGCCCACGTCTGCCCCCCATCGCCCGAGTGGTACAGGTGGCCCCACGTACTCCGCTGCTCGCCTTCGTAGCGCGCCCCGCTGGCCACCAGATAAACCTCACGCCGCGCTTCGTTTGGGCCGTATGCGATCTGCATCTGTGCTGCACCGGGATTGGCGCTGTCACCACCCGCCTGCAGCACCCGCTGCCACGTTTGCCCCGCATCGGCCGAGCGGTACAGGTCGCCCACGACGTCCCCGGCGAACATCACACCCCACCGGCTGAACCCGGGCGCAAGGCTGAGCAGCCGCGGTCCGCCGGTGGAGGGAGCCGTCAACTCGCGCCAGTGCTCGCCCCGGTCGTTCGACAGTTGCACGCTTCCCCCGCCGGCTTTCATACCATAGACGGCCACCGTGCCGTCCTGCTCAAACTCCGGGGAGAGCGCGATCACGGGCGCGAGACTGGTGGGCAGCGTCTGCCATGTCACGCCTCCGTCGACGCTTCGCTGCAGTCCGTTCTCGTACACCGACGCGAAGGCGGTGCGGTCGCGGGCAAAGGCGGGCGAAAGCGCCAGGTCGTGCACGGCCATGTGCGGCAACCCTTTGCCCGCGGGCAGCCAGGTCGTGCCGCCGTCGGTAGACCTGAAGATGCCGTTGCCCCGGATCCCCGCCAGCAACGTGCGATCTTTCGCATACGCCGGCGACACCGCCAGTGCCGACACCCGTGCGCAAAGGGCGGGCAGCCCACTGCCGGCGGCGAGCCACTGCTTGCCGCCATCACGGGTGAACGCAAGCGGGCCGCTGTCCACCTGGTTGAAAACGTAACAGGTCGTGTCGGGGTAGGGCGCAGACCACGAAGCGAACAAGGTGTTGTCCTGCTGCCAGGCCGGCGAGGGAGCCACAACGTTCACGGGGGCAGCGGGCAGCGTCTTAATCGGCGCCGGCGCTTTGGCCGAGGTGACGAGGCGAGCCGCGGGCCAGGGTCGAATAGTCCCGCCGTCGACGAAGTAGAGCCGGTCGCCGGCGGGGTCGTACGCGGCCAGTTCACCCTTGACCGGTTGAGCGGCGACTGCAAGCAGGCGCATGTCTTTCGGATCGAAGATGCGGACGCTGCCCTCGGCGCTCTGGTACAGGCGCGCCCGTTTGGTGTCGAGCTGGAACGCGCCGCCCCCGCTCCAGCCTGTGCTCCGGTAGTCCGCCTTGCCGTCCCGCTCGGTCCAAATCGTGCCGATGCCGAAACGGTGCCAACCTTCGGCGTAGAAGTTGCCGCCCGCGGCCAGCCCGCTGAAGCCATCCGTTCCGACCCGGCTCGTCTCGGCTCCTTTTGCCAGGTCGTAGGCGACAACCGTGAAGCCCACCCACGGCGTGCAGGCATAGGATGTGAACTGCAGATAGACCAGCCGTCGTTCGGCGTCAAAGAAGGTGCGCTCGATGGGCAGTGGATCCGGGCGAAGCCATGCGGCAGCGGTCCTGGACCGGGACGTCGAAGCTCGTCGAGGCAAGCTCTTGCCCTGTATTCGGGTCGAGCACGTTCATGCGGTTTCCGGCGAAGACGAGCAGGTGCCCGGTTTGGACGTCGAACTGGGGCGCCGGAAGCGGCCTCCGGGACGCCGGAGCCACGCCCTTCACGTCGAGCGTGCGCAGCGTCTTTCCAGATCGGGAGTCGAGAACCGCGACCTGGTCGGGGCCGGAGATCACGAACAGCCTGTTTCCTTTTGCGTCCAGGGCAAAGGGGTTGCTGTAGGCAAAGGATGCGAGGCTGCGCCCGTCCGTTGCCGAGAAGACGCCGATATGGTGCTCCTGGCCGTCGGCCAGCACGAGCGCGTACAGGCGCGCATCCGGGCCGTCGACGAGGAGGGGCAAGGCCAGCGTGGTGACGGGAACGCGGGCGGGCGCGCCTAAAGCGGCTGGAACCGGCGCGGCGGCCATGATGAGCAGCAGCAGCCAGGTCAGCGTGAACAGACCGGTCGGAAGATGTCCTCTAGCCACACGCACCTCGTCCTCTTGACGCCGGCGGGCGCGCGCCGGTTTCGCCAGGATAAACCAGGACTGTAGTATAATCAGGTTCAGTCCTAACCGCCACGCGCTCCAAAGCAGGAGGCCACCCATGTTCGTCAAAGACTTGATGACGCCCCACCCGATTACCATTACGCCTGAAAGCTCGATCACCGCGGCCGAGCGAGTGATGAAGGAAAACAACATCCGCCACCTGCCCGTGGTGAGCCCGGGCGGCGCGCTGATCGGCCTGATCACCCGCACCACGCTCGAACAGGTCCTGCCCTCAAAGCTGACGACACTTTCGGTCTACGAACTCCACTATCAACTAGACAAGATCAACGTGCGGCAGGCGATGCTGCGCCAGGTCGTCACCGTGGGCGAAGACGTGCCGATCGAGCAGGCGGCCCGGATGATGTGGGAGAAGAAGATCGGCTGTTTGCCGGTGATGCGCGGCAACACGCTCGTGGGCATCGTGACCGACATCGACCTCATGCGCACCATGTTCGACCTCCTCGGCGCCCGACAGCCGGGCGTGCGGCTGACCTTGAAGGTGCCGGGCAGGCCGGGCGAATTTGCGAAGGTCACCGGGGCGATCGCTGCGCAGCAGGGCGACATTATGGGGCTGGGCGTGCTGCCGACCGACGAGCCGCTGACGTGGTGGGTCGTAGCAAAAGTGCGCTTTGTGGAACAGGAGCGCCTGGTGCAGGCAGTACGGGCGATCGAAGAGGTGGAGATCGTCGACGTGCGGTCTGAGTAACGGAGACTGGCAGGCAAGTAAGGGCCTCCGAATTCGGGGGCCCTTTTTGTTCTGCACTGGGTTGGGGTGCTATTGCCCTGGGACCTCGGGCGCCTCGCCCATCAATCCCTCCGCGATCTGGGCCGCAGCGGCAACAAATGCGGGGCAGAGCGTCGTGAACACTTTGCGCGCCCGGGCATCGGCCAGCCCTTCGGGCGTGCGTTGGTCGGCCTGAATCAGGTCACGACAGTGCAGGCTGCCGGTCTTCTCTTCGAAGCGGCGCACGAACTCGGCCGCGACCGCGTACGCCCGCTCCTTGGCCGCCTTATCCAGTCTTGCGTCCCCATAACGCAGACCAAGCGCCATCAGCGCACCCGATGCTGCGCCACACACCTCGCCCTGCCGGCCAATGCCGCCGCCAAACGGTGCGGCAAGGCGTAGGGCAGCGTCGAGCGGCAGGCCGAGTTCTTCGGCAAACGCGGACAGCGTTGACTGAGAGCAGTTGTAGCCCTCGCGAAAGCGGGCAAGGGCGATCTCCGCGGCGGATGACTCGGACATGGGTTGGATAAACTCCTGGCAGGTCGATCTGTGTGGGCCGGCCTCACTCAGGCCGGGTCGCTTCTTCCAGCATGATTAAATAGCTCAGCGCCTCTTCCGCGTTCGTCCCGCACATCTCGGGCATCGGGCGCAGGTTGACGCACACTTGCGGGCGATCGGGCTGGCCGAAGAGCTTGCACAGGTTGTCGGCGGTCAGTTGGACACATCGCACGCCGGCCGGCTTACCCTCGGGCATTCCTGGGATGGGTGAGGAAATCGATAGGGCGATGCAGCACGCCCCGCAGCCAACCCGGCACGCGAAGCCTTCGCTCATTCGTATTTCGCCAGCGTTTCGGCGAACCCGCGCACTGCCGCGCCGACGAGTGCGGCCCGGGGATGCATGATCAAGTGCACCGGCACCTGCGCCAGGACGTCTTGAAAGCGCCCCTTATCGCGGAAAGACCGGACGAAAGACTCGTTGTTCACCAGCCGCGGCAGGATGCGGGGTGGAATACCTCCGCCAATGAAGACGCCGCCTGTCGCCAGCACTTTCAGCGCCAGGTTCCCTGCTTCCGCAGCCAGGATGCAGACAAAAACGTCCAGCGTCATCTGGCACAACCTGCACGGCCGCTCGGTGTCCAGTCCTGCGTTGACGATGACGGGGGTCGGATCGACCGCCGCCGCGAGTTGCTCGGCCAGCCACCCGGGCTCCTCGGCTGCGCCGCTCGCCGCCAGGTAATCATAGATGTTGGGAATGCCGATGCCCGAACAGACACGTTCAAAGCTAACGTGGCCCAGCTTGCCCATCAGGTACCGGAGCAGGTCGATCTGCAGCTCGTCGCCCGGTGCGAAGCTGGCATGCCCGCCCTCCGATGGGTGTGACCTGTACCGCGTGCCATCCCACGTCAGGAACGCCTCGCCCAGGCCGGTGCCGGGTGCGATGACGGCGACCGCGCCGCGGGGCACGGCGAACCCGGGAATGAGCGTGCGGATATCGTCGTCGGCCAGGTGGGGCACAGCATTGGCAATGGCGTCCAGGTCATTCAGAAGGCGCGCACTGCGCACCCCCAGCGCCTGCGCCAGTTGTCGCTCGTCCATCACCCAGGGCAGGTTGGTGATCTCGGCGCGGCCTTCGATCACCGGCCCGGCTACGCCAAAGACCGCGGATTCGACGGGCAGCTTGACCTCGTTGAGAAAAGACAGGGCGATGTCTTCCAGGCTGTCATAGGCCGAGCTCGGGTAAGACTTTTCGACCAGCGGCCGGCGCGCGCCGGCGTCCGTCGAGAAGATGCCCAGCACCGTCTTTGTTCCGCCGATATCGCCCGCGAGGAGCATGGAGCCTCCTTGATAGGTGCAGAAAGTTGTCGATCCGGCCCCGATGGTACCACGATTGGGCCGGTCCGCAAACAAACTCCAGTTCCATCCCGGGCAGAAAAAGGGCCTGGCGCCAGGCTGCCCTGACTCCAGGCCCTTGTCATCTTCGACTGCGGACGGCAGCACCGGCATTCGATGCCGTCGCCCGCAGCACGGTTCTACGGTCGCTACCGCTGGATCAGCGGCAGGAAGATCCTGTAGGGTAGCGCCGGCGCTGCCCCGAAGGAGAAGGCCTCATTGATAGCCGTCGCGGCGATGCCCGGAGCCGTGCTGCCTCCGACCACATAGACGGTGGCGCCGATGGCCCCACCCGCGGCCCCGTGCCTTGCCGTCGGCATCGGGGTCAGCGTGCGCCAGCTATTGTCCGCCGGATCGAATTCCTCGTTCGCGTCGAACACGCCGTTTGCGTTCTCGCCGCCGATGACGAGCGCCCGGCCGTTCAGCACCGCGACGACCGGCGCCCGGCGCCCCGTCGGCATGTCATTCAGCGTCAGTTCGGTCCACGTGCCTTTGGTCGGATCGAACATCTCCACGGAAGTCGGCGTGCTCACGCTTTCGCCTCCACCCGAGAAGCGCGTGCGGCCGCCGAACACGTAGATCTTGCCGTTGAGAACTGCCGAGCCCGGGTTGTCGCGCGCCACGACCAGGGACGGCCCGCTCCGCCAACTGTTGTTGGCGGGATTGAAGATCTCGACGCTGGCCAGTGACACGCCGGCCGCGTCCATGCCGCCGATGACCCAGATCTCGTTGTTGAGCACCTGGGCCGTCGCCCCGCCACGCCCCGTAGCAAGGGGCGGCAGATCGGTCCACGTGTTGTTCGTCGTGTCGTAAACCGCTGCATTCGGGACCGCGCCGCTAAAGGGCATGCTCGATCCACCGAAGACGAAGAGCTTGTTGCCCAGGGCGACGGCGGCCGGGTTCTCGACCGCGGGGTAGGTGGCCGGCACGTCTGCGCCGGTCGACCAGCTATCCGTCGCCGGATCGTAGATGCGCAAGCTCTTCTTCGGTCCGACGCCGTCTTTGCCCATGACAAGATAGAGCTTGTTGTTCAGCACCGCGCTCCCCGCGTCGAGCAGGGCCGTCGTCATCGGCTTCTTATTCGTCCAGCTCCCCACCGGCTTGGGCGTGAGGACGGTGATCTTCCCCCCACCTGTGGCCGAGCCGTGTTCGCCCACGTACAAGCGGCCGTCTGGCCCCTCGGTAAGCGGCAGCGGGTCCATGAAGCCGGTCACCAGCCGTTCTGAGAGCACGACGCTTTTGCCGTCCGGCGACAGCTTGACGCGCACAATGTCGTCACCCACGGAGTAGTTGGTGATCAGGAGGTCGCCCTGGAGCTGGCCGCCAAACGCGTTGGAGCGGTAGGCGATGATGGCGTTGGCCGACTTGTTCATGCCCAGGTTGAGGAGCGGCGGCACGTAATTGGGCAGCGGGGCAACGCCTTGCCAATGGCCGTCCTTGAAGACGCATTCGTTGCGATACGGATTGGGATGGCCGTAGTACTTGCCCTGGAAAATGATGTTCAGCAGGTCGGGCTGGATGCCCGGATCGTCCACCGCCAGATCGCCGGGGCCGGTGCAAGGCGGCGTTGGGCTCGGCGGGTACGTGCCGAGGACGCCCAGGCCGTTATCCGGCCCGTAGATGTTGCCGTTCGGATGGAACACGAAGTCGTACATGTTCCGCGTCCCGGTGGAGTAAGTGCGCACGTCGCACGTCGCCGGGATGTCGAAGCTCCCGAGCGGCGTCGCGCAGTCGCCCTTGAACCCCGGCGCCTTGACGTCGGCCACCAGGAGCGCGGCAGACAGCGGCTGTTCGACCCGGTCGCCGAACTCGTTGTTGGCGCTGTTCGGCGCACCGGTGCCCGTGTTGCCGCCCTGGGCGATGTAGAGCTTGCCGTCCGGCCCGAAGTGGAGCGAATTGGTCGAGTGGTTAGCCAACGCGCGCGGTAGGCCGGTGATGATGTCCTCGCGCTGGAAGGCCGGGCCGGCGAAGCGCGAGACGATGCCCGAGTTCGGCGCGCCGGCGAACATGCCGTTGTTCATCGTCCCATCAGAGTGTGCGACCCACAGGATCTCGTTGGCCGCCGTCGACGCGGGA
Organism: uncultured Chloroflexia bacterium; assembly: GCA_963810095.1. Classification (GTDB taxonomy): domain Bacteria; phylum Chloroflexota; class Anaerolineae; order CG2-30-64-16; family CG2-30-64-16; genus JALOOB01. The sequence continues at coordinate 202,969 of CAWEMM010000009.1, forward strand.
TCTTCCGTAATCCCGAGTACGAGCCTGCCGGTCAGCGTGTGAATCAGGTCGTTGCTCGCCACCGTGAGGTCCGGGTTGAACCGGATGGCCCGGATGTTGCCCCAGGTCTCCGTCGCATAGAGTCGCCCGTCCTTCGCCATGACGAGCGACGACGGGTAGCTAAACGGAATCGAGGTGCGGTCAAAGGCGAATGCACCCGCCGAAGGGCCGATGGGCTGTGAGGTCAAGGAGAAGTTGTCGAACTGGAATACTGTGGGTCCGCCGGCAAAGCGGTGCGTCGCGAACACGCCGCCGAACACGCGCGTCCCAAGCGCGGGGTCGATGCCCGCCGCATCCGCATTGAAGAGCCCCGGCGGCACGTCGAAGGTGCTCATCTCCGCGTAGCTTACCCCATCCAGGCTATAGAAGCCGGTCATGGTGTGAGCGACAGGGTCGCCGCGCATCCGGAGATATACCTTGGTCGTGCCAGCAGGGAACGCAGCGCCCACAACCTGCTGCTGTGTCACGCCCGCCCGTTCCTCCACGAACTGCGCCCGCGTGCCCGCAGGGTCGTAGACGACGACCAGCTTCAGGTAGTTGTCGTTGTCGATGCCGTACCAGAGGCCGGCCTGCTGGAAGTTCGGAACCAGCGCCGGCAAGTTGACGACGGTGGTGTCCAGGATCGAGATCTGGTCCGCCGCGTCGATGCCCACGCCCAGGGCATTGTCCTGGTTGTTGGCTGCTTGGGTCGCAATGCCGGCTGTCGTCGTGATCTTTAGCACGCTGGCCGCCGTGTCGACCTCGAGATTGGCAGGGATGTACCCCGTGCCACCCGCCGTGGGCTTGTCCACCCAGGTGAACCCCGTGCCGACGCCGTTACCGGCCTGCAACCCACCGTGATCTGCGCTGAAGTCGAGCACGTACGGCGCGGCCACCTTGACCTGGGTACAGTCAAGGGGGGCGCAATTGGTGTCCGGCGCCAGTACGACCAGGTTCGCCGTGATGCTGGCGGGGGCGAGGCCCTCTGCCGTGGCCGTCAGGGTCGCAGTGTATCTGCCGGGCGCCATATCCTGCGCGTTGAATTCGACGATCTGCGAGCCCGGGGCCACGCCCTGTTTCGGATCGCCGATGGGCGAGTCCGACTTCAAGCGGAGCCAGGGAGCGTCAGACTCGATGCTGTAGCGGACGACGCCGCCCTGGTTGGTCATCATCTGGAGCGCGCGCTCGGTGCGTCCTCCGGGCAGGAGCGTTTCCTCGAGCGGCATCGCGTCGAAGAGTAGGGCCGGGCCCCCGTTGTGGACCTGCACACGGGTGGTCTTGATGATCGTGCGGCCGTCCGCGAGGTCAATCGCTGCGACGATGGTGTGTGGACCGTCGGGTAACGTACCCGTGTCGAAGCGTCCCTGGCGCCCGAGCGTGAACGGTGCCTGGTTCGCAACCGCAAATGGTTCCGCAGATGACGTCAGCGTTTCGATCGAGCCCGCCGGCGGATCGATGTAGTAGCGGACGCGTTCGATTCCTACCGCAGGCGCAATAGCGATACTGGGCGTCCCTGCCAGAACACCGACCTCCGAAACCGGCGCGTCCCGGTCGGGCGCAACTTTCAGCCGCAGTTCATAGTTTTCTGTCCCCGGTCCCGCTTGAGAAGCGGGTGTCGCCGGTTGCGGTGCCGCGTGCACAGGCGCCAGCGGCAAAACGAGAAGCGCGAACATCACCAACAGCGGGGCCCAACGGCGGACTCGACCCATTCCCCCGGCGCGCGAAGTGCGTCCGTCGCGCGCGGCCGAATGTGTCATCCCGCGAGAAGTCTTCTCACCGGGTCGACCCTCAGTCATCTTACCCTCCATATATAGTTGTGCTCGATACGACTTATCCGTCGATCTCAATACGGCGAAGCAATCCCTGCAGAAGTCGGGGCCTGCACGCTCTAGTACACCACTCAGCGCGGCGTTTGTCATCGGCCCGGCGACCGAGGCGCGTGCTTCATTTGTCCCATTTGTTGCAGGTTGGCGCCTCACACGCACATCCATGGGAACACCGTCGGACCTAACCTCGTTATTATCGACTGGAAGGATCGGGTCTCAGTCCTGGTCTGAATCGCGCGCGTCGGTCGGCTGCTCGACCAGAGAATAACTGGATCACCGATCCGGTGAATTGACGGGTTCATGAAGCTAATTCGAAATGCAATCGCGCTCGTGGGGACCCAGGCGGTCACCTCGCTGCTGGGTTTCGTCTACTGGTGGTTGGCGGCGCGCCGTTTTCCGGCGTCGGAAGTCGGCGTCGCTTCTGCCACGGTCTCCGCGATGACGTTACTGGGCACACTTGGCATGTTGGGACTCGGGACCCTGCTGATCGGCGAGCTGCCACGACAGCGCGGCCGCGCGCCCCAAATGGTGACGACGTCCGTCCTCGTCGCCGGTGGAGCGAGCGCAGCGTTTGCGTTGCTCTTCGCATTTCTCGCGCCCCTGATCTCCGCCGAGCTGAGCTTCCTGGCTACGAACGTCCAGCATCTCGGCGTCTTCGTCGTGGGGGCGGCCGTCACAAGCATGAGCCTGGTGCTCGATCAAGCCGCGGTCGGCGTGATGCGCAGCAGCCTTCAATTCTGGCGCAACCTGATCTTCTCGGCGGTGAAACTGCTGGCCCTCGTGGTCCTGGCACTCTGGCTGCACGAGGTGGCCGGTTTCAGCATCTTTGCGACCTGGGTGCTGGGGATCCTGGTCTCGCTGGCGGCGGTGGTATTGATCGAGATTGCGCTGGGGAAGTTCCATGCTGGGTACCGGCCGCGTTGGGAAGTGCTGCAAGGCAAGGGGCGCTCGGCGCTGCAGCACCACGGGCTCAACCTGGTGCTGCTCGGCCCGGGCCTCTTCCTGCCGTTGGTCGTGACCGCAATGCTCTCGGCCGAGATCAACGCGTATTTTTACACGGCCTGGATGATCAACAATATCGTGATGTTCGTCCCCGTGGCGCTGGGCACAATCCTTTACGCGGGAGGCTCGGAGCACCCCGAGAATCTGCGGCGTACCCTGAGAATGACACTCGGCGTCTCGCTGGCCTATGGGCTGGTCATGAACCTCGTCGTACTAGTGGCCGGACCGCGGCTGCTGGGATTCTTCGGCCCCGCCTATCAGCAAGCCGCGCCGACGTTGGTTATTCTCAACCTGAGCGTCATCCCGGTCATCATCAGCGAGCACTTCGTCGCGTTGCGGCGCATCGAGCGGCGGCCTGAGAGCGCGCTGCTGCCGCTGGGGTTGAGCAGCGTGCTCAAGATCGTCGGCGCGGCAATCGGCGCGCGGGTGGCGGGATTGACCGGCCTGAGCGTCGGCATCGTGGTCGCAAGCTACGTAGTCGCCGTCTTTCTGCTGCCGGCCGTGCTAAAGGTATTTGGGGCGGGCGAATGGCTCAAGTCCCGAGCGTGGCGCGGAAGTCAAGGGGACCCGCTGTAGCGCAATCGTTCTCTCCTGCTAAGGACTGCTTAAGTGACACGAATGACAAGGGCTGAGGCGCCGCGGCGCATGGCAGGTGGCTTGCTTGGGCTCTACGCCCTGGCGATTTTCTTGTGGAGCATCTGGCGCGGTCGCAGCGCGGCCCGGAAGCCGGTCGCAGCGGCGCCAGCGGATAACGGCAATTGGCCGTTCGTGTCTATCATCATCCCGGCGTGGCGCGATCGCGCGGCCCTCGAAGCCTGCCTGCGCTCGCTCCGGGAGGTCGACTATCCGGACTACGAGGTGATCCTTGTGGCCGGCGGCCCCGACGGGACGTACGCTGCCGCTTGCGCTGCCGCGGCGGGCGACCGGCGCATCCAGGCCATCGAGCAGCTTCCGCGGGGCAAAAACGCCGCGCTGAACCAGGGCCTCACTGCGGCCAGTGCCGGCACGCTGGTCCTGCTGGACGCCGACTCCGAAGTATCGCCGGAATGGCTTAAGGGGTTGGTGGGCGCGCTGCAAAGAGATGTTGCCGCGAGCACAGGTAATTATGTGCCCATGCACGAGACGCCGGTTTCCCTGTGGGGCGACCTCGCAAAGGTCTACGAGTACGAGGTGCGCGGCCGGGTGATTCTGCAGGGCAGCGGCGGCATCGCAGTACGCAGGGAAGCGCTCGAGGTCATCGGTCCGTTCCCCGAGGAGCGCATCTCGAGCGATTGGGACCTGGACGCCCGGCTCGCGCTCGGCGGCTACCCGCGGGTGTTCGTGCCCGGGGCCACCATCCGATCGCACCGGCCCGCAACGGTGCGCGAGTGGTGGCGGAACGAGTTGCGCTGGCGGAGGCTGCATCTGCGTTCGTTGTTCCGGCTAAAGGACGGCCTCCTGTCCGACCCTGCCCAAGCACTGCGGCACTTTTATCCGTATATCGCCTCGTGGACGGCGGCGGCTGCGACGGGCGCGGCGCTCGGCGCACAGCTAACGGGCTCGGCACGCCTGCGCGAGGCCTCCTGGTTGGGTTGGGGCCTGCTGACCTCGCTCTTTCTGTCTCGTGACGTGGCGCCGGTGGTTTCCGTCATCGCATTCCGGCCGTCGAAACGCTGGCTGCCCCTGGTTCCCCTCGCGCCCGTCATGAGCATCATGACCTGGGCGGCCTGCCTCGTGGCTTCTGTGACGCGCAACCGCGCTGCGCTGCAGTTTAAGGGTGCACGGTCTGGAGCGACCGCCCCGCGCAAGTAGACTATTCATTTCTCGCTCGTCCCTACGGCCGGTGCTTGTGGTACACTCACTCCCGGAGAGTGTCACCGCGCGAAGCGACCCACCGGAGGAGGCGCTATGCAAACAATTGACCTGAAGAAGCTGTACAAGCCCCTGTATTTGCCACCCGCCGGCAAAGTGATGCTCGTTGACGTCCCCGAGCTTCAGTTCCTCATGATTGATGGCGCGATCGAGCAAGGCGAGGGGCCGGGAACTTCGCCCGGCTTCGAGCAAGCCATGGGCGCCCTCTACGGCGCAGCTTATACGCTGAAGTTCATGCTGAAGAAGCGTGAGACGGATCCCGTCGATTACCCCGTCATGGCGCTCGAAGGGCTCTGGCGCATCGCGTCCGGCGAGTTCGATCCCCTCGTCAAGGATAATTGGACCTACACCCTGATGATTCTCACGGCCGACGTCGTCACCCAGGACGATTTTCGCCGCGCCGTCGCCCAACTGGACGCCAAGAAGCCGAATCCGGCAAACCGGGCGCTGCGCCTCGAGCGCTTCCGCGAGGGGTTGTGCGTCCAGGCGCTGCACCTGGGGCCCTACGCGACCGAGCCGGCAACCCTCGAGCGGATGCGGCAACTGGCCGAGGCAGAAGGGTACACGCTGCGCCACGGTCATCACGAGATCTACATGGGCGACCCCCGCCGCGCCGATCCTGAGAAGCTGAAGACGGTCTTGCGCTATCCAATCGAGAAGTGATAGAAATTCTGTTTTAGGAGTCTCCTTTACTGACCGTATGTTCTATCGTGCTAGACTACTGTCATATTGTATTGAACTAGACGGAGGCTCCGTATTGATATGGCGACTAACAACGGGAACAATAACGCCGGGACAAACGGGGATGCCACACGCAGCACCGATCTGCGCGATTCCCCGATGATGCGACACTTGCTCGATGCACTCGAAGAGGGCACCGACATCGGGCAGTATGGGCGACTGGTCTTTGCGATGGTCGCGCGGCACTTCATGGACGAGGACGAGATCACGCGGCTGCTGGCCGGCCAACCCAGTATGGACGAGCAGCAGGCCAAAGCAATGGTGCTCCAGGTGCAGGGTCGTGACTACAACCCGCCCAAGCGGCAGCGCATTCTCGAATGGCAGGCGCAGCAGGACTTCCCCATCTGCCCCGAGCCGGACGACCCGCAGGCGTGCAACGTCTATCGCGAACTGCAGTTCCCCGACGAGATCTACGAGCGGATCGGGGAGTTCTGGGAAGAGAAGGCCAGGGCCGAAGAGTAGGCCCTGAGGTCGAGGTACACGCGGGAGCAGTGCACGATGACTGCTCCCGCTTTTTTTGTGTCCGACCGGGACGTAGAGCAGCTCGCGCCCTTTTCATAACGACGACGTCTTAACGTGCAGGGTCGGGACGCATTCAGTGTCCTCGACCGCGCGAGGAAGGAGGACCTCACAGATGAGACGCATGTACGGCTTGATTTGTCTTGTGGCCATCGTCGCAATGCTGCTCGTTGCCGCGCCGGCTTCGGCCGCGCCGTCGGCGACCGGCGGTGGCTCTGGTTGCGGCCAGTTCTACACGGTCCGCTGGGGCGACACGCTTAACAAGATCGCGGTCCGTTACGGCACGACGGTCGCCGCACTGATGAACCTGAACGGCATCACGAACCCGAACAAGATCACCGCCGGGCAGACCCTCTGCGTCAAGCCTGGCGGCGCCGTACCCTGGGGCTTTCTGTACACCGTGAAGGCTGGCGACACGCTCTATTCGATCGCCCGGCGTTACGGCTGGAGCGCCGCATACCTGGCCTCGGTCAATCACATTTCGAACCCTAACCGGATCTACATCGGCCAGGTCCTGCTGATTCCCTACCACTAAGTCTCTACCGCGAAATGGGACACTGATGCCACTGATTGGCCTGATCCCCACGGTCCTTTGGGAAAAAGACCGTGATAATCAGTCCGATCCGTCGAATCAGTGTCCTATTTCAATCCCGCCTCGGATGAGCCTCAAGCCCTCGCAAGAATCTGAGCGAGCACCAAGACCCCCGGCGCGCCGCCGTCGCCATCTTCGATACTCCAACAGGCCGACAAGACCGCGCCCACGAGTGCGCAGGCAACGAGGCGCTGCCGATCAAGCCCCAACAGTTCGCGGAGAATGTCGAGGCGCCTGCGTGTGACCCGCTCCAGATCCGGCCATCCAAGCACGTCGGGCGGATTGTACAGCAGGGGACCCACCTCGAAGGCGGGCTCGGCGGCCACGCCTTTCGGGTCGATCACCAGCCACGGCTCGCGTTCGCCGCGCAACACGTTCCAGTGGTGAAAGTCACCGTGGATCAGGACCGGCGGGTGCGCGTCGGTCAGCAGTTCACCGAGCAACCCAAGCGCAGTGGCAATCATCGCGGGCGGCAGAGGTCCCTCGCCCTTTGTCGCCACGTGACGTTCGGGATATTGGCGCAAAGCCCGCGTCCAGCGCGCCAGGTCGGGAAACCGGTGCTGAGGTGGCAGGGGGCGCCACAGCTTCTGCATCATCTGCCCCGCCACTAACGTCGCCTCGTCGTCATCCGGCAGTCCGGCCAGAGGTTCTCCGGGCCGCACGCGCTCCATCAGCAACGCACCCAAATCAGGGTCGGCCTCATACAACGCCGCTGCGCCTTGGCTATCGTACAGCCTCAGCGCTTCGATCTCGCTGGAGAGCTCGGGATTGGGAACGCCCAGCTTGAGGACGGCTTCCGAACCGTCCGCGCGCACGACGGGGGCGACGTAATTGTAGGAGAGCGGAAAAGGTGCGAGCGCACGAAGGTTCCAGCGCTGTTCGCAGTATGTGATCAGCGCGGGCAGCCGGGCGAGGAAAGCCGGGCCATCGGTGGGCCAGGCGCCCGTGACCGATAGGACGAAGGCGGGCGGTAGCTCCACTGCTACTTGACGATCAATTCGTCGATTTGGATCTGCACGCCTTCTGCGGGGAGCCGGATCACGAGATGGTGGGTGCCGGGCGCGACGGCTGAGAAGAGAAAATTGCCGAGTTCGTCAATTTGCGTCGCCGCGCCCAGCTCGCCCTCGTCCATGCTCGCCGCGGCCCCGGTGAAGTCCACAGGACCGGCGACCAGCCCCGCCACCGCCCTCCCCGGCAGTCCCATGCGCTCGATCCAGCTGTCGACGGTCACCAGAACGTCCAGGGCGCTATACATCGCGGGCGCAGCTTCCGAGCTGTGGGGTAGGGCGCGCAGCGCGGGGGCAAAATCAGGCCCGCCCCCGCCCGCACCGGGCCCGACTTGCTGCGCGACGAGGGTGCGGAGCGACCCAAGGACGACTCCGACCGCGTCCGCGACGGGCTGGCGCAGGTGCTGCATGAAGGCCGCGAGATCGCCAAGCTCCTTGCGGCAGGCCGGGCAAAGCCGGAGGTGCTCGGCCACCTCAGCAGCGTGCTGATCGTTTAGCAGGCCCAGGTGGTGCTCGCCGAGAGTGAGGGCGGGGGGACACCCTGCACGGTGAAGCAGCCCTTGCAGGGAGCGCTGCTCCCGCCGCAGAAGGAACGCCCGCTCCCGGCATGCCCGGCAGGCGGCGATGTGCTCCCGAATAGAAACGCTTGCTGCGTTATCTGCATAGGCCAGAAAGTCACTGAGTTCTGGCGTCACAGGTCCTATGCAGTCCATGATTCGATCCTTTCCACCGCTTGATTCAATACTCCTATCATGCTGAACGTCGCAGGCATGGATTATTCAGGCATACGGCTCCAGGAACTTCTTCAGACTCTCGTTGCGCCGCAAGCGCTCCAGTACGTTCTGCTTGGTGCGGTAGACGTCCTGCACGGAGGCGAAGCTGGCGCCGTACTCTTCGTACACTTCGCCCGGCTTCATGAGAAGGGCATAACAGCAGTGTAGGACGATGCGCTCCTTCTCAGATCGCATTTCGCCCCCCACCGCCCGCCAGATCTCGGCCTTCTCTGCAGGTGACAGGGCTTCTTCGAGCGCGGCCGGTTCGGGCACCAGGGCGTCAGGGTCGTCAGGCTCGAGCGGGACGGTCGGTTCCGTGGCGCGCACGTAATCGGCAACGCTGCAGTGTGCGCACAACTGGAGGTAACGCAGCAGGGACCGGAGATCGGGGAAGTGTGCGAAGCGCGCCGGAGGAATCGCGATCCACAGTCGCTCAAACGCCGTGTTGGCGAACAGCTCTGCGTCCTCGCCCGTCTGAACGAACTTCGGATGGCGCCGGACCCAACCGTCCACCAGGTTCCGATAGTTCGCCATGAGCAGTTCGAAGGCGCCGGCGTCACGCTGGGCCAGCGCCCGCCGAAACAGCTCGTAGCAATAGCGGGTGTCATGGGCCAGGCGCTTGAAGAACCGCTCGGTCTCTTCGTGGCAGCGCCGCGCGACTTCGCGGAGCGCAGCGCCGCGGTGGCTGTCGGTGAGCATAGCGGTCCTTGCACCCAGGAATTGTGTGACGGGTCTTTGGTGCGAAAGTATAAGTGAGCACTGAATGTGAAGTCAATGAGACAAACAATCAGTTTTTGGACATTTCAGGGCGTCTCGAGTCGCAGCAGCGCCAGGGCCATCGCGGCCGCCCACGCCATGACCTTGAACTCGCCCTGCACGAGACCCTGGCGCACCTCTTCACGCGTCAGCAGAAGTGTCTCTTGTTCCTCCAGGTCGTCGCTCTCGGTCTTCCCGACGAAACGCGCGCCGCGCGCCAGGTAGAAGTGGCCGCTGCCCATCCCGCGGTTGGCATCGACGGGATAGACGCCCAGGTCGGTCCAGTCGGCCGCCTCGTAACCCGACTCTTCCCGTAGCTCACGCTTGGCGGCGCTCAGGGGGTCTTCCCCCGGTTCCATGTACCCGCCCACGACCGCGAGCGAAGGACGGTCCAGCGCATACTTGATCTGCCGGAAGCACAGCAAGCGCCCGTCCTCCGTTTCCGCCACGATATTGACGTAGTCCGGGGTGATCACCCACGCCCAGTCGTCGATCACCTTGCCGTTCGGCCACTCAACCTGGCGGGATTCGACCGTCAGGTACTTGCCGCTTTCGAACACGGTCCGCTTGGAATGCGTTGCCGGTCGCGGGAACGTCTTCTCGTCCATCTCAACCTTCCAGGAGCAAGGCTTCGGGGTCTTCAATCAGCGTTTTCAGCCGCACGAGGAATTGAACAGCCTCGCGCCCGTCGATCACCCGGTGGTCGTAGCTTAGTGCGACATACATCATGGGCCTAATACCCACCTCGCCATTCAGTGCGACAGGCCGCTGCTCGATCTTGTGCATGCCGAGGATCGCCACTTGGGGCGGGTTGAGGATGGGCGTGCTGAGCAGCGAGCCGAAGACGCCGCCGTTGGTGATCGTGAACGTGCCGCCGCGCAGGTCCTCCAACGACAGGGCGCCGTTCCGGGTCTTCTGCGCCAGCGCCTCGATAGCTTGCTCGATCTGCGCAAACGTCATCCGGTCCGCGTCGCGCACCACGGGCACCACCAGCCCTTCTTCCGCGCCGATGGCGATGCCGATATCGTAGTAATGCTTGAGCACCAGCTCGTCACCCTGCAGCTCGGCATTCACCTGGGGAAAGGCCTTGAGCGCGCCGATGCTGGCCTTGACAAAGAAGGACATGAAGCCCAGGCCCACACCGTGGTGTTCCTTGAACGATTCCTTGTGCTTCGCCCGCAGCGCCATCACCGCGCTCATGTCGAGCTCGTTGAACGTCGTCAGCATGGCGGCCGTCTGCTGTGCCTCCACAAGCCGCCGGGCGATGGTCTGCCGCCGGCGGGAGAACCGCACGCGTTCCTCCGGCCTCCCAGATGCCCCCGCCCGAACGCGGCCTGAGGCCGGGTCGAAGGTGGGGCGGACGCAGGCGCCGGCTGCGCCTCCGTGGGTGCGGCAGCTCGCGGCGCTTCGGCGGCGGGACGGGCCGCCGGTTCTGCCCGCCGGCTTGCAGCGAACGCCTCCACGTCCTCGCGCGTGATCCGGCCGGATGGCCCGGCAGGGACCTGGGAGAGGTCCACACCGAGCTCGTCGGCGACCCGTCGTGCCAGGGGGCTGGTCTTGCCTTCGTCACTCTGCGGCGCCGCGCTCCCGGTTACTGCCGGCGCCGGCGTATTCGCCCGAGCGGTTTCTCCTTCGACTGCCGCGGCTGCCTGCGCGGTGGCTCGTCCGGCCGGCACCCGGTCCCCCTCGCCGTCGCCGCGGCCGCCTTCGGCCGGCAAGGTCGCCAGGGTGGACGACTTTGCCTGAGGTGGTTCGGGTGGCGCTGCCGCCCCGCCCGCCGCTTCAGGCTTGCGGCTGCCGGCCGGTTCGATCGAGCCGAGCACTTCGCCCACGCGCACATCCTCGCCTTGCTGCCGTAATATATTGCCGAGCACGCCATCGCCCTCTGCGCTGACCTCGACATCGACCTTGTCCGTTTCGAGGCGCACGATGGCTTCGCCCGTCTTCACCGCGTCCCCTTCGGCCTTTAGCCACTCCGCGACCGTCGCCTCCACCACAGACTCGCCCAACTCGGGAACCCGTATCTCACTCGCCATCTCAGCCCTCCTCCCCCTGTGCCGCCGATAACTGTATTCCACCCAACGAAGAACTCATTCGCCAAAGGCCCGCTGGATCAGCGCATTCTGGTTCACGACGTGCCACGCGGTCGACCCTTCGGAGGGACTTGACGCGCGCGGCCGGCCAATGTACCGCACGGGCGGCTCGCCGCGCCCGCACCCACCGAGCAGGTCCTGCAGCTTCGGCCGGACAAAGTCCCACGCGCCCATGTTCTCGGGTTCTTCCTGCAGCCAGACGACCTCTTCGACGCGGCCGTAACTCTCGATCAGGGACGCCACCTCTTCCGTTGGGAACACGTACAATTGCTCGAGCCGCGCAATAGCGACGTCGGCATGTTCGTCGCGCTGCTTCGCCGCGGCCAGGTCGAAGTAAACCTTGCCGCTGCACAGGATGAGGCGTCTCACTGCCTCCCGGCGGTCCGACGCCAGCGCGTCGTCGATCACGGGCTGCCAACGCCCCTGCGCCAAGTCGGCCAGGGTGGAGGCCGCGGCCGGGTTGCGCAGCAGGCTCTTGGGCGTCAGCACGATTAGCGGCAGCGGGTCTTCGCCCAGCAGCGCGGCCTGCCGGCGTAACAGGTGGAAATACTGGCTCGCGGTGCTCGGGTAAGCCACCCGCATGTTCGTTTCAGCCGCGGCCTGCAGGAACCGCTCGACCCGTGCGCTCGAGTGATCTGGCCCCTGGCCCTCATAGCCGTGGGGCAGCAGCAGCACGAGCGACGGCGTGTGCCCCCACTTCGCGCGGGCCGACACCAGGTACTCGTCGATGAGTACCTGCGCGCCGTTGATGAAGTCGCCGTACTGCGCCTCCCAGATGACGAGGCGCGAGGGGTCATAGGTGCTGTACCCGTACTCGAATCCGACCAGGCCGGCCTCCGAGAGCGGGCTGTTGTGGATCTCGAACGCGGCCCGGGCCTGGGGCAGCGCCTGGAGGGGGATGAACTTGGCCCCGTTCGCCACGTCGTGCCACACGGCGTGCCGGTGGCTGAACGTGCCCCGCTCGACGTCCTCGCCGGTGAAGCGGACTGGCGTTCCGTCGCACAGAATGGATGCCAACGCCAGCGACTCCGCCGTCGACCAGTCTACGCCGATCTCCGCCTCGGCTGCGGCGGCAAAGGCTTTCCTGCGCCGGTCGAGCACGCGTGACAGCTTCGGATTGACGCTGAAGCCTTCCGGCGCGGACAGCAGCGCATCATTCAGGGCCCGCAGCTCGGCTGCGACGACGGCCGTCGGCGCGCGTTTGGCGGCACCCCTTGGCGGCGCGGCGGGAGGCTCCTCGTCCACGTCACGCTCGGGCTGCAGCGCATTCGCCACCTCCTGCAGCTCGGCCAGGCGTGCCTGCAGCATCTCTTCGGCCCGCCCGGCCGGCAGATCGCCCCGCCGCGCCAACTCGCTGGCCCACAGGGTGCGCACGCTTGGATGCCCGTCGATGGCCTGGTACATAAGCGGTTGCGTAAAGCTGGGGTCGTCGCCCTCGTTGTGCCCGTAGCGGCGGTATCCCACCAGGTCGATGAGGAAATCGCGCTCGAACTCGTGCGCGTAGGCGTAGGCGATGCGCGCGGCTTCGATGCAAGCCTCGGGATCGTCGGCGTTTACGTGGATGACGGGGATCTTGAAGCCTTTGGCCAGGTCGCTCACGTACAGGGTGCTGCACACCTCAGGGCGCAGCGCGGTGAAGCCCACCTGGTTATTCGCGATGATGTGGACGGTGCCCCCGGTCCGGAACCCCTCCGTGTTTTGCAGGTTGAGCGTCTCGGCGACGATGCCCTGGCCGGGGAACGCAGCGTCGCCGTGGATCAGGATGGGCAGCACGAGCCGGTCGTCAAGCCGAGGCGGGCCGGGCTGGTCCACTTTGCTCATGGCCGCCCGGGCCATGCCCTCGACGATCGGGTTGACGAACTCCAGGTGCGAGGGATTGGCGACCATCGATACCTCGACATTGACGGCCTCGCCCCCTCGCAGCGCGCGGCGCGCACCCTTGTGGTACTTCACGTCGCCGGTCCAGCCCAAGTCGTCCCGGATCATCCAGTGCTGGCCCTCCAGCGGGTCCTTGAACTCCGCCAGGATCTGCACATACGGCTTGTTGAGCACGTGGGCCAACACGTTCAGCCGCCCGCGGTGCGCCATACCCAGAAAGATCGACGGCACGCCGGCCTCGGCGGCCTCGCCAATGATCTCGTCGAGGATCGGAATCATCGTATCCAGGCCCTCGACGGAGAAACGCGTCTTGCCGGGATAGAATTTCTGAAGGAACTGCTCGAACGCCTCGACCTGGGTCAGCCGGTCGAGCAGTGCCAGGGGATCGATGGGGTCTTGCGGGGGACGGAAACGGCCCGACTCGACCGCATCGCGCAGCCAGGCGCGCGCCTCAGGATTGCGGAGATGCGCAAAGTCGAAGCCGAGGTGCGACTGGTAGACGCGGCGCAATCGCTCGATCGCCTCCAGCCCGTTCGCCGCCTCGTCGCCAAGCGGCCCGCCGACCAGGTGCGGGGGCAACGCCTCGAGGTCAGCCTCGGTAACGGCGTGGCTTGCCAGGTCGAGGCTTGGGTCGCCGGGAAGCGGGGAGCCCAGCGGGTCGATCTGCGCGGCCAGGTGGCCGTAGTCACGGATGGCGTTGGCGAGATTGACCAGGCCCATCACGGTTTCGTTGCAGGGGACGGCGATCGGGCCGGCAGCGTCCCGCTGCCTGCCCTGCGTCGACCCGTGGCGCAGGCGGGGCGAGACGGTCAAAGGCCTCTCGGGTGGCCGCGTCGACCGAATTCGGGTCGCGTACGTAACGCTCGTACAGCTCTTCGACATAAGCCGCGTTCGGGCCGGCAAACTCAGTCCAGATATTCATCGCTTCTCTCGGCACTTCAATCAAAACACGAGAGCAGAATATCCGGTTTATGGTAGAGGTTCTGTAAGGGGATGATCAGTAGGGGCGAAACGGCCCGCCCGGCTCACTCCTGGCGGGCCCTGGCATTGTGGAGAGCGGCTCAATACCCCCGCAGATCCGTACTCGAGCGGCGAGGCAGGCCTTCCTTCGGCGTTCGCTTCAGCACCACGTACTCGATGCCGTGTTCGGCACAGAAGGCGCGCTTCTCAGGCTTGTCGCCATCTTCGTTCACCGCGTACATGTGCGGCCGGATCAGCGCGATTTCGGGTTCGGCATCCATCCACCCCATGCCCGAGGTGACGAGTGAGTGCTTTACATAACGGCACGAGCCGACCACGTAACGGCGCTCGTCCTCGGGGAAGAGGGGATGGCCCTCGCCCTTGAGCAGGCGGACGTTGGCGTCGTGCCCCACCACCACGTATAGGTCGCCAAGCTGCGAGCATTCCTCGAAGAACCGCACGTGCCCCGAGTGGAACCAGTCGTAGCATCCGGTGACGACGACCCGTTTCCGGTCCGGGATCCATGCGCGCAGGATCGAACTGGGCGGCAGGGAAGCCGGCCAGCTCCTCCGGCTCGATGACTTCCAGCCCCAGGCCGTGGCGCTGGCAGAACGCGCGCTGCTCGGCGGTGTCTTCGCCCGCGCGCACCACCCACTGCGCCGCAGTTGCTATGGCCCCGGGGTCGACCGGCCAGGTCAGCACCTGGTCGACGAACCGCACCGCCTCCAGCACGTAACGCCGTTCGTCGAGCGGGAACTTGCAGCTGACGTTGGCCTGCTGCACCAACTCGTCGGGCCAGAGCGCCACGCTGAGAGGGCCGCGCTTTGCCGCTGCTTCCAGAAAGCGGATGTGGCCCGAACGCAAGTCGTCAAAAGCGCCCGAAACGAAGACTTCGCTCAACTTTCCCTCCGCTCTTCCGTCGTCCGCTCTGCCGCGGCCCGCACCCGCACCTGGAAGCCGCCCGGCACCGGGTCCTCCGACACGACATACAGGTACCCCCCGCCGCAGCCCGAGTACATGGCGCCCGCGTACGCGCGCCTGGTAGTGCGCCAGCAGCGCCATCAGGTCGACGGCGATGGTCGGATGGCGTACGACGTGTGGGAGCAGGGTTTGCCAGCAGCGCATCGTTTCGTTCATCGACTCGGCCAGCCCGCGGCGTCACGGGCTACGATTGCCGCGTAACAATCCTTGCCCGACTGCCCGAGCCGCCGCACCCACGCCGCGTCGAGGTTTTGTATACCCAGGGGGCTGTACCCCGGCAGACGTTGGACGACCGGGACCATCCAGATCACCTGCTCGAGCCACCGCGCCACCTTGGGCTCGTTGCACGATTCGACGTGACACGGAAACCACCCGCCCTCGACCTCACTGTCGTAGTCCAGCCGGTTGACGCCGGGGTAGATGAGCCCTGCCATGTCCTGCGAGCCGCTGGGCTCTGGCTTGCCAGCGTTCTCGGCCTGGTAAAGCTCGCGGACCAAGTCTGCCGGGTCGCGGCCGGGAAGCTGGGGACCCCACAGCTGAGCGGCCACGTTGCGCGTGCTCGTCCCCATGCCGCAGCGGTCCATGAAGCGCACGGTGGGCTCGATGTTGACGACGACCATCGAGCCCGGCGCGTCAGGATTCAGCCGCGAGACGAAAGGTTGGTCGATCCAGCCCCCCGCAAAAGCCATGCGATAGGGGATCTTGCCGATGATATCGGCGATATCGGGCATAGCTCCCTCATGAGAAACCTGGTTTCTGTCAGAAACCAGGTTTCTTAGCCTCAATGGTTGTGCCTAAATGTGATCGGTGACGACCTGCTTGCCGGCCTTCCGGTCTTCGTACTGGCTCTCGATCCACTTGAAGGTCTTTGCCATGCCTTCGCGCAGCGGCGTGCTCGGCTCCCAGCCCAGCACCTGCTTGATGAAGGTATTATCGCTGTTCCGGCCGGCCACGCCCTTCGGCGCGGTCGGATCGTAAGTGCGGTTCAGCTTGGCCCCCGCGATGTCCTCGACGATGCTCACCAATTCGTTGATCGACACAAGTTCGCTCGACCCGAGATTGATGGGCGTCGCGAGCAGTTCGTCGCAGTGCGTGATCATGTCAATGCCATGGACGCAGTCGTCGATGTACATGAAGGAGCGGGTCTGGGTGCCGTCGCCCCAAATCTCGATCTCGTACTTGCCCGTGTCCTGGGCTTCAACCACCTTGCGGCACATCGCCGCCGGCGCCTTCTCGCGGCCGCCGTACCACGTCCCGAGCGGTCCGTAGACGTTGTGGAACCGGGCAATGAAGGTCTTCATGCCGCGCTCGGCGGTGTATTCCTGGCAGACCATCTCGGAGAACAGCTTCTCCCAGCCGTAACCGCGCTCGGCCATTGCGGGATAGGCGTCCGATTCCTTGAGCGCGCGCACGTTCGGGTCTTTCTGAAGCAGCGTATTGTAAGCGCATGCGGACGAGGAATAGAAGAAACGGCGCACGCCGGCCCGATACGCGGCCTCGGTCATGTGCATGCCAATCAGGACGCTGCGCATACACTCGATGCGGAAACGCTCGATGAACCCCATGCCGCCCATGTCGGCGGCGAGGTTGTAAACCTCGGTCGCGCCCTCGCAGGCGCGTACGGCGTTTTCCCATTCGCTCACGTCCAGGTTGAGCGACTCGACCCCCGGCACACGCTGATACCACTGGTACAGCGGCTTCTTGTCGACCGCCCGGATGCGGGTGTAGCCGAGGTCATGGAAGTAGCGGGCGAGCGCGCCGCCGATGAAGCCACCGGCGCCGGTGATGACGATCAACTCGTCCGGGGCAAGGTCACGTTGGATGTTCGGATAGGACTGAGCCATTAGATTCTCCCTTGAGTGGTTCTGATAACGCAAGTTAGTATTCACCACAAAGGCACCACGGCACCACGTTCACAAAGTTCTTCCTGTGCCTTCGTGTCTTCGTGTCTTTGTGGTTCGTTCAAGCTCCCCTGCAAACAGGCCCGGTGGAGCGGCGGACGACGAGCTCCGTCGGCAAGACGATTTCGGTTGGCTCCGCCGGCCCGCCCTTTTCCAGCCGCTGCAGCAACAGCTCGGCCCCGCACCGGCCCATCTCGTAGGCAGGTTGGCTGGCGACGGTCAGGAACGGATCGAGAATCAGCCCATCGGGCAGGTCGTCGAACCCGGCAAGCGAAATGTCGTCTGGCACGCGCAAGCCCGCTTCGCGCAGCGCAGCGAACGCGCCGATCGTGATGAAGTTGTTGGTCGCGAAGAGTGCCGTCGGCCGGGGCGTGAGCGCGAGCGCCTGCTGCGCCATCGCCTTCCCGCTGAGGGTCTCGGGCTTGCCATAAAGCACCCGGGCCGCGTCAAAGGCCAGCCCGGCATCCAGCATGGCGCGCCGCGCGCCGGCGATGCGATCGACCGCCACTGAGGCGTCTGGCGCTGCGCTGAGAACGGCGATGTCGCGGTGTCCCAACTCGACGAGGTGGCGCACCATGGCATACGCCCCGCCTTCAGAATCACAGCGGACGGTGTCGACCGGCGCGCCGGCAATGCGGCGATCCAGGATCACCACTCCGACGCCGCGCCGGCGGGCCAGGTCGGCCGCCTGAGACGACGACGCTGCGGGCACCAGCAGCAGGCCGTCCACCTGTTTCTGCAGCAGCACCCGAACGTGGGCCGCCTCTTCCTCTTCCGACTCGTCGGTGTTGCAGAACATCACCGAGAATCCCTGGCTGCTCGCGGCGTCCTCGACGCCACGCGCCATCGTCGTGAAGAATGGGTTGCCGATGTCTGTGAGCACGAGTGCCAGGGTGTGTGTCCGCTTGACGTGCAGGCTGCGTGCGAGTGCGTTTGGCACGTAGCCGAGCTCGACGACCGTTGCCATCACGCGGTCGCGCACCTCGGGGCTGGCGTACCCAGAGTTGTTGATGACGCGCGAGACGGTCATGGTCGAGACGCCGGCCTTGCGGGCCACGTCGGAGATGGTGCTCATTGTCTTGCTGTTACGGATAACATGATATGGATAACATACCATGTCTTCCGTCCTGTGTCAAGAGTGGGGTGAGGTTAAGGAGCGTTTCTCCATGAGGTCCACCGCGCCCTTCCGGCACGCTGTCCGAAAGCGGAATAGGCGCGTCAGACCGAGTCGAGAAGGGCCCAGGCTTCGCGGGCCATGACCGCCTCGAACGGGTCAGGCATGGGAGCATCCGCGCCCTGGCTGACCGCGCTCGCGCCACCTCGGGCAATTTCGAGGTTGCTCATGACCAGGCGGAACAGGCCGATCCGAAGGGCTGCACCGGCCGCGAAGCCGAAGCGCACCTGCTGGGCATCGACACGGCAGCCACTATCGCGGAGGCCGTCCACGTAGGATTGGAAGAGGCGGTCGGCTACTTGTTCCGGAGGCGAGGCAGTGAGGCTGCTCTGGGCGCCGAGGGTGAGTTGGCCCAGGTCGCTGCCGAGCGGTTCGAGGCCCACGAGCGCCCAGTCGAGGGCAACTGTCTCTTCTTCTCCGCCCGGCCCCAGGCGCGATACGAGGTTGGTGGGGTAGGTGTCACCATGACTGAGGGCCAGTGGCAATGTGTCGAGCCGGGCGAGGAAGCGATCGCGGGCGGCAAGCATCCGACGAAACGGATCGGCCTCGCCCCCAGGATACCGGGCCGCGACCAGCGGGTGATCCCAGGGGATGTCCTGCAACTCGGGCGTCGCCAGCCACTGCCGGTGCCGCTCGCGGCTCAACCAGGGATAGGCCGGCAATCCATCCCCAGACGAATACAGGCCGTTGAGCCGGCCCAGATGCCGGGCGGCCAGGGCGTACCGATCGAGGGACCAGCCGGTGCTCTGTGCGGAGCCAAGGTCTTCCAGCCATAGCGCTGCCATGTCGCCCGGCAAGTCAACGGCCTCGTAGCAACTGGGGGCAGCGAGCCCCGGTGGAAGAGAATCAAGGAGGCCCACCCGGTAGGCCAGCACCTCGCGGCGCCAATAGTTCCAGTGCCCCTGGTTGTCCCCCTCGCCCATGTTCGTCCAGCCGGAATTGGCCGGGGACTGGATCAGCTTCAAGATCACCGACCACGGCAAGTCGCGGGCGCCGTCATGTGCGGTGCCTTCAATGCGGTAGACGCCAAGGCTGACCGGGTTCCCAAAGCCTCCGCCGAGCTGGCACACATGCCAGTCGGTGACTTGCAGGTTAGCGAGGTGCAGCGACTTCCTGACGACCGGCTTGAGAGTGGACTCGTCCAGGGCCGATAAGATGGGGGGAAGGGAGTTCGTCATGCTCAATCTTTCTCCTGCGCCCTCGCTGCCAAGGTAGGGCAGCGAGTTCGGAACGGTAACACGAGTGATATACAAACGCAAGAGCAAACCACGAGGGCGCGGTGCGGGAGGTTTTGGAACACGAAGGCTCGAAGGTTGAAGGAGAGCACGAAGCGGGAAGTGCGCGAAGCACGAAGCGGGAAGTGCGGGAAGCACGCATACCGATGCGGCAGCCTTCGTGCTTTGCGTCTTTGCCGCGTCTTATAGTCTAGACCTTCACCCCAGGCTGGTGGACAACGAGGGATGAAATGGGACACTGATTGAACGGATTCGACTGATTATCACGGTTTCTGACCGAAGACAGTGCAGATCAGTTCAATCAGTTGCATCAGCGTCCTATTTCAGATCGGTGTTCCAAACCACCAAAGGTCGCCCCAACAGACAGGGTCTTGCCGGCCGCTTTCAGCAGCTTGCGATCACTCGCCGGAAGAACTCCACGCAGCGCGGGCGCGTGGTGGTCAAACATAAAGAGCTCCCGCTGCCGCCAGGTGTTTTGCTGCACCTGCGCCAGCCGCGGACCGGTCGCGAATCTGCTCGCCCAGGTCGTGGATGTCTTTGAACAGGAACCCGGTTTCCAGGCGCCGGACGACGGTCTGGGTGGCGACGATGGACCCCGTGTTGTCACCCTGAAGCTGGGGCACGCCGCTGACCGCCAGCGTGGCCAACCGGGCCGGGATGTTCAGATCGTCCCAGTTCGAGCGGCGGATTTCGCCCTGATTCTCGCTCTTGAAGAAGTGCAGCCAGCCGGCGTCGTATTGGCTGAACTCGGCCAACCAGCGGTCCTGGCTGACGTTTGCGTGAAGGTGTAGGTGGCGCGGCGCCAGGCTCCCGGCCTTCTCGATCCACTGCTTCCATTGGCCCTGGGTGAAGTCGCCGTAGAAGTGCAGGTGGATGCCCTCGCGCGCCAGTTCCTCGACCGTGTGAGGGTGAAGGCCGATGGGCCGGCCCGGCACCACCGTGTGGATTTCGCCGTCTTGCTCCGACAGCCGCGGCGAACGCTCGCCGAGGAACCAGTCCTGTTTGGGCAGGTCGCCGTCCAGCACCAGCACGGGCCGGCCGTCGTCCTTGATCCCAGGCAGCACGGTCTCCGTCCACTGCTGCATTTCGTCCGAGCAATAGATCAGGGCGTCCGCCCCCCGGTACAGGTCGACCATCTGCTGCCAGTGGCCCTTTTCCAGGGAGATGAACGGCCCTTCCTTGTAATGCCAGACGAACGGAATGCCGGGGTTCGCTTTCAATACCTCGTGGCAGAACGGCACGGCCTGCCAGTTGAGCAGCGCGTAGATCACGTCAGGCTGCAACTCGCGCACGGCCTGCTGCCAGTTCTCGCGCGGCAGGTCCTTCACATGCCCGAAGGCCAGCGGACCGACCGCGTTATACCAGTACGGCTCGTCCATCCACAGGCCGTACAGCTCGTGCCCGAGCTCCTCCAGCGCCATCACCCGGTCCGCGTTATAGGCCAACTCGCCCACTAGCAGGATCCTGAGGCCGTCGGGTGCCCGCGGCGTGTCGGGCCGCGAGGTGTAGCGGGCGTACTGCTTCTCTTCGTCGATGAAGTTGCCGACCGTGGTATGGAAACGCAGCGGGCCCTTAACGTCGTAATACTGGCGGTAAGGCATGATGCCCCCCACCGGCTCGCGCACGATCTTGTGTCGCTGACGGGGGTGGTCGACCCATTCGCAGGTTAGCTGGCCGGTGTTCACGAAGGCGCCGCGCGCCCGCAGGCGCGCCCACATCATGCGCTCCATGTCGTCCGTCACCAGCTCTTTGCGCTCGAGCCAGCGGTCCGCGGTCTTCCGGTGCATCACCTGGACCGGCTGCAGGGTGTAGTCTGGAATCTGGCCGGGCGCGGAGCGGTTGTAGTGGTGCCGGACGTGCGAGTAGGCGGCAACAGCATCGGGGTTCGCCTCCAGCGCGGCGGCGAGCGTCCGCAGGTGCGCAGCATAGTAGACGTCGTCGGATGGCAGGTAAGCGATTAGCTCCCCCTGCGCCCGGTCCAGCCCCCGATTCAAAGCCGCTCCCAGCCCGATGTTCTCGGGCAAGCGCTCGTAGTGTATTCGGGCATCGGCCAGGAAGGGCTCCACCGCGGCCGCAGTCGCGTCGGGCGAGCCGTCGTCGACAATCAGCAATTCCCAGTCGCTCAGTTCCTGGGCCACCAGGCTTTCGATCGCCCGGGCGATGAACGCTTCCTGCTTGAACGTGGGCATTAGCACCGTGACGAGCGGCATATCGGCTCCTTCATTTGCGGTCAGTCTACGCCAGAGACGTCCGAGGTCTCCGAGACCCCGAAGGTCTGCACTACGACCGATTGTACAGTGAGGAACGAGTTGCGACTGTAAGAAAGCACATACAATGAGTATCAAACTTATGTCACACGAGCACACATTTCATTGCGCCTGTCCGCCGAACTGTGGCGGCAATTACCCTCCCGGCAGGCAAAAGGGAGCATAATCGTTGTTGGCGTACTAAACAGCAGGGGAAGCGTGATGAGTGGAGTTAACGAGTTGAACAATCGTCAAGTAGGCATTGACCAAGTGGAATTTGTGGTCGGCCGCCAGCCGGTCACGATGGAATTTCTTACCGGTTTCGAAAGCACGTTCATGCCCGACCAGGATATGGACGTCCTGGAGACGACCCGGCATTTAGACCACTTCCACCACGATCTCGAACTGGTGGCCGCGGCCGGCATTCACACGCTGCGCTATCCCGTTCCCTGGCACCGCATCGAGCGCGAGGCCGGCAGCTACGACTGGTCATGGATGGACGCGGTGATGCGGTCGCTGGCAGACTTGGGGCTCGACCCGATCGTCGACCCCATTCACCATACCTCGTTCCCTGCCTGGCTGGATCAAGGATTCCTGGACGATCGGTTCGTCGAAGCGTACACCGGCTTTGTACAGGCGTTTGCCGATCGCTATCCGTGGGTGCGGCGCTACACGCCCTTCAACGAGCCTATGCCGACCACGCTTTTTTGCGCGGACCAGGGCATCTGGAAGCCGTATGCACGACACGAGCGCCACTGGCTGCGAATGGCACGCAATGTCGCGTTTGCCGTCGCGCGTGTCTCTCGGCTTCTTAAGCAGGGGAACCCGAACATCGAGATTGTCCACGTCGACACGTGCGAAGCGCACCATGCCATGGACGCGAAATCGGAGCCCTGGGCGCGCTACCTGAACCAGCGCCGCTTCCTCCTGCACGATCTGATCCTCGGCCGCGTAAATCAGGAGCACCCCCTTCACTGGTTCGTGGAGGAGCACGGGCTGTCCGTCGAGGACGGCATTTCAGAAGCAGACCTGGATTGGTTGGCCGAGAACCCGGCGCGCATCGACGTGCTGGGCCTGGACTATTATGCCCACGCCGAGCAGCAGTTTCACGAGAGCGGCTCCAACATCCCCAGCCTCGCGCCGTACGGGTTCGCGGAGGTGGCGCGGCAGTACATCGAGTACTTCAACCTGCCTATCATGCTGACGGAGACGAATATTCGCGGCTACGTGTCTGACCGGCTGAGCTGGCTGAAGTACATGGTCGAGCAGTCAGAGCTGCTCGTGGCACAGGGCGCCGATCTGCGCGGCTTCTGCTGGTTTCCGTTCATCGACAGCACCGACTGGGACTCGCTCCTCAGCTGTGCGTGCAATCACCTCGATCCGGTTGGCGTCTACTGGCTGGACGAGGACCGCGACAGGCACGCCTCGGAGTTCTCGGACGTGTACGCCGCGCTGGCACGCGGGCAGATCACGTCGCGCGAGATACCGGCCTACGTGTTCCAGGAACCGGTCAGCACCGAATTGCAGGGGTTCATGCCGCAGATGCAGCACTGGGATTGGCAGCAGCCGTGAGCCCCTTCCATCTCCCACCCGGTGAGGGCCTGTTTAAGGAACTCCCCAACGGCTTTCGAATCCCGACGTACGGCCTGGGCACCTGGGGTGTTGGCGGGCGGCAACGGGCCGACGCATCGCGGGATCGTGAGGAGATCTCCGTCATCTCCGCAGCCATCGACCTGGGCGTGCGTCATATCGACACGGCCGAGCTCTACGGTGCGGGCCACGCCGAGGAACTGGTCGGCGCGGCCATCAAGGGCCACCGGCGCTCGCAGCTCTTCCTCGCATCCAAGGCGCCGGCCCACCGGCTGACGCGCAGGG
The DNA here is from genome assembly GCA_963810095.1 of uncultured Chloroflexia bacterium. Lineage (GTDB taxonomy): Bacteria > Chloroflexota > Anaerolineae > CG2-30-64-16 > CG2-30-64-16 > JALOOB01. Next base: position 226,397 of record CAWEMM010000009.1, read on the forward strand.
AAATCGTGCTGGCCGCCGAGGAAAGCCTGCGCCGGCTGAACACCGAATACCTCGATCTGTACCTGGTCCATCACCCGAGCGACGAGGTCCCGGTTGGGGAAACGATGGCAGGCATGGACGAACTGGTGCGGCGCGGCCTGGTACGCTACGTCGGGGTGAGCAACTTCAGCGCTGGCCGCCTCGCGGCGGCACAGGCCGTGTCGCCCCAGCCGATCGTGGCGAACCAGGTGCACTACAGCATTCGCGTCCGCCAAGCCGAGCGCAGCGGACTGCTCCGGTACTGCCAGGAGCACGATGTGATGCTGGTGGCATGGCAGCCCGTCGAGCAGGGGCTGTTCGGCGATTTGCTGCATGTGGTTGCGGCCAGTTACGACGCCACACCGGTCCAGGCCGCACTCAACTGGCTCATCTCGCAGCCCAACGTGGTCGCGATTGCCCGCACGAGCCGGATCGAGCATCTGCGGGAAAACCTGGCGGCGCTGGGGTGGAGGATGGAACCCCGGGACATCGAGTTGCTGCGGGCCGAGTATCACGACCAGGTCGACGCCTCAGAAACCTACGCGCTGCGCTGACCTGAAGCGCAAAACAAAAAGCCAGGCTCCTGTCGGAAGCCTGGCTTTTCGGGGTCCGGTCGCCAATCAGCGCCGTTCGCTGCCTGCTGTTACTTGCGACCCTGGACGCGCGGCTCGGGTGCGCGGACAACCGTGGCCGGAATAGTCGTCAGCAGGGTGGGCGTTGCACCCGCCTGTGCTGCCTCGGTGCGGCTCATGCCCTTCATGCGGGCGTACAGCGTCAGCGCCTGCGCGGTAACCTGGTCCATGTTGTAATAGCGATACGTGGCCAGCCTGCCGACGAAGTGGACGTTCGGCGTCGAATCCGCCAGTTCCTTGTACTGCTTGTACAGTTCCTGGTTCTCGGGCCTCGGCACCGGATAATACGGATCGCCCTCGGCGCGGGGGTGTTCGTAGACGATCGACGTCTTGGGATGGACCTGGCCCGTCAGGTACTTGAACTCGGTGACGCGCGTGTACGAGTGCTCGTTCGGATAGTTCACGACCGGCGCCGTCTGGAACGTTTCGACGTCGTGCGTTTCGTGCTTGAACTCGAGCGACCGGTATGGCAGCTTGCCATACACGTAATCAAAGAACTCGTCCACCGGCCCCGTGTAGATCATCTCGCGGAACGGGATCAGGCCGAGCACTTCGCGATAGTCCGTGTTGAGCATGATCTTGATATTGGGATGATCGAGCATGTTCTCGAACATGCGCGTGTACCCGTGGAGTGGCATGGCCTGGTAGGTGTCGGTGAAGTAGCGGTTGTCGCGGTTCGTCCGGATAGGCACCCGAGCAGTCACCGACGCGTCCAGTTCCGACGGGTCGAGGTCCCACTGCTTGCGGGTGTAGTTCCGGAAGAACTTCTCGTACAACTCACGGCCCACCTTGCTCACCACCACGTCCTCCGAGGTCCGCACGGGGTCGCGCGGTTCGGCGAGCGAGGCGATGAATTCGCCCATCTCCTGCGAGTTCAAGTGCATGTTGTATAGCTGGTTGATGGTGTCAAGGTTGATCGGCATTGGCACCAGTTGGCCGTCGACGCTGGCCTGGACGCGGTGTTCGTATGGCCGCCAGAGCGTGAAGCGCGACAGGAAGTCGAACACTTCTTTGCTGTTGGTATGGAAGATGTGCGGGCCATACCGGTGCACCAGGATGCCGGCCTCGTTATACTGGTCGTACGCGTTCCCCCCGACGTGCGGGCGCCGATCGACGAGCAGGACCCGCATATCCGAGCCTGCTGCCAACCGTTCTGCCAACACGCTTCCGGCGAACCCGGCGCCGACGATAAGGTAATCAAACATTTATCTACTCTCCACTCATTGACGCCGGCAAAGCCGGCCTTCTCAATACAACTACAGTCGTTCCACATCAACGCCCGCAGCCGCGGGAGACATCGCTGCCATTTCGTCGGCAACTGTCCTTGCGGCGCAGGCTTGAATCAATCCGTCCATGTCAGACCAGGTGCGGTCCCATGAATTCTCTTTGAGGAACTCGTCTACCTTGGCCAACCACGCCGCACGTTCGTCTGGCGTGGCTGCAAGCGCGGCTTCCACGGCCGCCACCGTTTCTTCGGGCGAGTCTGCTATGCGCACGAGCCCGCTTTCCCCGTAGGGCCGGACGACGTCGCGAATGCTGGTCGACACAACCGGGCGGCCGCCCGCCAGGTACTCCGGCGTCTTGGTGGGCGAAATGAACCGCGTCGAGTCGTTGTGGGCGAATGGCATCAGTGCCACATCCCATCCCGCCAGGTACTGGGGCAACACGTCGTACGGTTTCTGGCCGAGGTAATGAATGTTTGGCGCCTGGGGCGCACTCTTCGGATCGATCTTCACGATCGGCCCGATCAGCACCAGGTGCCAATCTGGCCGCAAACGGGCGACCTGCTCGACAAGCTGCAGATCCATGCGCTCGTCGATCACGCCGAAAAAGCCGAGCCGCGGGTGGGGGATGCCGGCCTGGTCGGCGAGCAAAGGGTTCGCCGCCTCGTCTTGGGCCACGCGCGCCTGCCCGAAATGATGTGCGTCGATGCTGCTCGGGAAAAGATGGACGCGGGGGTGCTGCTTGCGCTTGGCCTCAAATAGGCTCGGCCCACCCGTGAAGACCACGTCGGCCCGATCGAAGAGCTCGAGTTCGAGCTCCCTAAGCTGTGGATTGGCGCCCTTGAACATGGACAACTCGTCCATGCAGTCATACACGGTGGCTGCCGGCGCCAACTCACGGGTGAACCGGAGCGCCCACGGGGTGTAGTACCAGACGACGTAACGGTCGACCCCTTGCTCGGCCAGGAACTGCCGCACGAGCCCGGCTTTATAGTCCTCGCGCGCCGCGCCGGCCAGTTCTTCCGGCAAATAGGGCCGGACAACCCACAGCTGCGGCAGCTTCTGCATGACTTCCAACCGAGGCTCCCCGGGGGTGGGCAGCGCCTCCTCCCAAAAGAAGACACGCCGCGTGCGCGCCGCTCGGCTCAGCAGGTGCTGCGGTCGTTGGTATACAAAATCCCATCTCAAATGAGAAAGCACCAGTAGATCTGACGTCCCGAGGTCCGTGATTGTGCTCCCTGCCGCGCGAGTCAGCTGGCCATCTCGCATCATGCCTGTCCACCCTTCTATATCGATTCGCTCCAACTCAGCTCATGCCCGGTTCACCGGCACGCCGCGCGACCGACTGGATCGCGCACGCGCCCATCAGTACAATTTTGTTGCAAAAAGTCACTTAACGGAAGGGCGGATTGCTGTATTTATGGCCGAAATCTCGGGGAGCCCGCCCGCCCCGCAACAAGACATGATCCACTTCGGGGCTCGATTCAGCGTTCGTGTTATAATCCCTACATGACGTTCGACCTTTCCCAACTGCCTGAGCCCGGCAAGAAACGCCTGGCCGTGCGCCTGACGCCCGCCGCGCAGCGCGCCGTTCACCAGGGCCATCCCTGGGTTTTCGACCACGCGATCCGGTCGGTCAGCCCGCAAGGCCGGCCGGGCGATCTTGCGGTCATCTTTGACGATTACCGGCGTTTCCTCGCCGTTGGCCTGTACGATCCTGATTCGCCGATTCGCATTCGGCTGCTGCAGCAGGGAGCACCGGCGACCGTGGACGGCGCCTGGTTCAGCGGCAGGCTCAGGGCCGCGGCCGCGATACGCGAGCCCCTGGCCGCGACCGGGACTACCGGATACCGGCTCGTGCACGGCGAGAACGACGGATTGCCCGGCCTCGTCATCGACCGTTATGCCGGAACGCTCGTCGTCAAGCTTTACACGCTGGCCTGGCTGCCCTGGCTCTCGACCCTGCTCGGGGTCATCGACGATGTCCAGCCGTCCGAAACGATTGTGCTCCGGCTGAGCCGCGACGCCGCAGCCAATCCGGGCCTCCCGCACGGCGTGCGCGATGGCACCGTGCTGCGCGGGCCCGCGCCCGCCGCGCCCGTCCAGTTCCACGAGAACGGCCTGCTCTTCGCTGCCGACGTGCTGAACGGTCAAAAGACCGGCTTCTTTCTGGATCAGCGCGACAACCGCGCGCGTTCGCCGGCTGGCCGCCCGCTGTCGCACCCTCAACGCGTTTGCCTACAGCGGCGGCTTCTCGGTCTACGCTGCCGCGGGGGGCGCGCCGTCGGTTGTCAGCCTCGACCTGAGTGCCGCAGCGCTGAAGGATGCCGAGCTCAATTTCCGGCTCAACCGGGAGATCCCAGCCGTGGCAGCTTCTCGCCACCAGACGATCGCGGGAGATGCCTTCGAAGAACTGGGCACACTCGCCCGTGGTGGCGCGAGGTTCGACCTGGTGATCGCAGATCCCCCCGCCTTTGCCAAGCGCGAGAGCGAAGCGGCCCGGGCGCTGCAGTCGTATGCCCGGCTGACGAAGCTGGTGCTGGGTGTGACCCGGCCCGGGGGGACGGTGGTCCTGGCCTCGTGCTCGAGCCGGGTCAGTGCGGCCGACTTCTTCGGCGCGGTGACCGGCGCGGCGCTTGAAGCAAAACGGCCGCTCCGCGAGATCGAGCGGACGGGCCACGCACTCGATCATCCGGTCGGCTTTCCCGAGGGCGCGTACTTGAAATGCCTTTTTGCGGTTGCCCCCTGAGCGCAGGGTGGGCGCGCGGCTGGCTGAGCCGCTCCGCCGACTCTGTTCGGCTGCGGGCGCCCCGCTGAGGAATGTTCCTGGAAACGATTGATGGCTACCGATACTGATACTTTCTACGACGAACCGGAGCTCGAACAGCTTTCTCCCGAAGAAGAGGCGCTGGCGCAGCCGATTAAGTGTCCCGACATGGCCCCCCTCTTTGCGGCCGGCGGGCCGGTCCACCAGCTGCTCGGCGAGCGTTACCGCCCCAGGCCGGGGCAGGTTCACATGGCCGAGCAAATTGCCGGGCTGCTGCGCCAGCCGGGGCATGCGCTGATCGAGGCAGGAACGGGCATCGGCAAGTCCTTTGCTTACCTGATCCCGGCCATCTGGTCGGGCACGCCCGCGGTGGTCAGCACGTCGAACAAGGCTCTGATGGCCCAGTTGTGGCACAAGGACGTCCCTGCACTGCAGGCGATCGCCCCGCGGCCCATCAAGGCGGTGCTGCTTAAGGGCCGCTCGAACTACCTCTGCGCTCTGCGCATGCGCGATCTGACACCCCGCCAGCGCAAGCTGTCCGCCTTTGGGGGCGACCTGGAGCGTGTGCAGGAGGGCCTGGCCCGGGTGCCCACGGGCGACGTGGAGGAGATGGGCCTGCCGCCCGGCATGGCTGCGAACCTCACCGTCGATTTCCGCGGCTGCGAAGGTTTCAAGTGTCCCGAGTTCCGTTCCTGCTTCTTTGAGCGCGCTCGGGCCGCTGCCCAGCAAGCCGACCTGGTGATTACCAACCACGCGGTGCTCTGCTTCAACGTGCTGCAGCAGGCCAACTCTGCGCTGCCCGTGCGCCCGCTGCTCATCGTGGACGAGGCGCACGAGCTGCCGGGATATGCGGTCAACGCGCTGTCCGAATCGCTCGAGTACGAGACGCTGCCGAGCCTGGTGAACCACCCCATCGCAAAAGACGTGGCCGACAACGAGCTGCGGCGCCAGGCGGCCGAGTACAACCAGGCCTTCTTTGCCGCGCTGAGCAGCCAGCGTCCCAGTCGTTTCGCCACCCGTTGGGCCCTGCAGGGCGAAATCCAGGAAGGGCTGCGACTGTTCGACGTGCTCAGCACCATCGGCAAGAAGCTGAGCGGCTACCAGCCGGATAAGGACGCGGAGGGCCAATTCGAGGCGTTGCAGCGCCAGGCCGCCGAAGCCGTGTTTACGGTGCGGGCACTGTCGGTGCCTGAGTCCGAGTCCGCCATTCGAATATGTGAGTTGGCCGACGAACGGACCTCGGGCGAGATCGGCGGGCTGAAAATCACCTACCGGCCGCTCGAAGTGCAGTCGCGCCTGCAGTCCGACCTCTTCGGGGAGTGGCCCCGGGTGGTCTGCACGAGTGCGACGCTCGCGCTGGGGAGCGACCTGGGCTGGTTTCAGCGCAGCGTGGGCGCGGTCAGCGAGAAGCGGCCCACCGCGCTGGTGCGCATTCCGAGTCCTTTCGACTTCAAGCGGAACGTCCTCATCTACACCCCGCCCGGCCTGGTCCCACTCTACGAAGGGGCGGCAGAGGAACGCTACCTGCAGAAGCTGGCCGCGGAGGTGCGGCGGCTGGTTCTCGCCAGTGGCGGGCGGGCGTTCGTGCTCTGCACGAGCAAGCGCCGGGCCGGACAGCTCTTTGAGATCGTCGCGCCCGGGCTGCCCTTCCTGTGCCTGAGCCAGGACGGCCGGACGTCGCGCCGCGACCTGCTCGAGCGGTTCCAGGCGGACGGACACGCCGTGCTCTTTGCCACGCGCAGCTTCTGGGAAGGGGTCGACGTCCCAGGTGAAGCCCTGTCGCTCGTGATCCTCGACAAGATCCCGTTCCTGCCCCAGGATGACCCGGTGTTAAAGCGGCAGGAGAAGCTGATTGCCGACCGGCAGGGCAACCCGTTCAACGAGCTCCAGCTGAGCCACGCGATCCTCACGCTGCGACAGGGCGCGGGCCGCCTGGTGCGCACGGAGGACGACCGGGGGGTCATCGCCCTCCTCGACTCACGCATCCTCGAAAAGTCCTACGGCCAGAAGATTCTGGCCGCGCTGCCCGACGGCCGGCCGACGCGGAAGTTCGAGGATGTGGCGGCGTTCTTCGAGGCCAAGTGAGGACCGGCGGGCACCGGATCACAATGGTGCCTGGGGGCGTCTTTGTTTCCTGCGCTGGCGGCGACCTGCCTGGACTTGCTTTGATCGTAAGATCGGTGAAAGGATGACGGATGAAACTGACTCACGTGCGCTTGCTGGTCAACGACTTCGATGCGTGTTTCCGCTTTTACCGCGACATGATGGGCTTCCAGGTGCAGTGGGGCGCCGAGGGCTCGGGCTACGCCGACTTCCGCGGCCGCGGCGAGGCGATGGTCGCGCTCTTCAGCAGGCAAGAGATGGCCGAGACGCTCGGGGAGGCTGTCTTGCCCTCTGAGCTCTCCTGCCAGGACCGCGCCATGCTGATCTTTGAGGCAGCGGATTTGGACTCGACCGTCGAGGCGCTAAGGGCACGGGGCGTGCAGTTCGTTACCGAGCTCCAGGAGCGCCCGGACTGGGGCATTCGCACCGTCCATCTCCGCGATCCCGACGGCAACTTGATCGAGATCAACAGCCCGCTGTTGGAATCCCAGTGGTCGGACGAGCTGGCGGACGAAGCAGAGCATTACACGACCACCGGCGGGGCCGCGAATCCGGGCAGCACGATCGGCGACACGAGCCTTCAGCAATAGCCTGGTGGCGGACCGCGCATCATGGGCCGGAAGCGGCTTTGACGCGCTATTGGGATCCGGGGAGGGGATGCGATGATCACACCGCAACAGCTGGCAGAAGCATTCGGGCGCAACGTCACGATCGCCCAGCTGCAGGCAAAGGGCCTGACGCACGCGGACTCGCTTCTGCAACCGCTGTTTCGGGGCAATTGCCTGAACTGGGTGCTGGGGCACATGCTCACCAACCGCGACGCCATACTCGGTTGGCTGGGCGAAGGCTCGGTGGGCGGCGAACGCGCAGAACGCTACCGTCGCGAGAGCGACCCGGTTACCGGTCCGGCAGACGAGCTGCTCCCGTTGGACGAGCTGCTCACCCTGCTCACGGCGTCTCAGGAGAAACTGGCAGCCGCCCTCACGGCGCTGAGCGACGAGGATCTCGAGCGCGAGGTTGTGCTGGGCACCCGCGCCTCGCCGCTCCGCAACCGGCTTTTCTTCCTCTACTTCCACGACACCTATCACGTGGGGCAGACCGAGTTGCTGCGGCAGTTGGCCGGGGTGAACGATCAGGTAATCTAGGGGGCAAACAGAAACCTGGTCTCGGAAGAAACCAGGTTTCTTGCTGCCTCGCCCCGGCGATCAGATCTCCGTCATGTGTCGGTCCCAGATCGAGCGGGCCAGGGCCGGACCATCCGCCGGGAGGCCGTATCGGCTGAAGTACTGGCACACTCGGACGACGTCGCGCTCAAACAGCGGAAACGCGGCCGCATGCACCGACGGATCGACCGACTGTGGAAAGTCGATGATGCGGTAGTCTCCCTGCCAGTAAAGCACGTTGAACGCAGATAGGTCTGCATGCACGCGTCCGTGGCCGAGCATCGTCTCGACGTCGGCCAACAGCGCATCGAAGAGCTGGCGAGCCTCGGTGCGCTCCAGCGTGACGCCTTGCAGGGTGGATGCCGGGTGCTTGAGATCCCCCACATACTCCATCAGGATCGTATTGTTTGCGAAGGCGACCGGTTCCGGAACTCTCACGCCGGCTGCGTGCAGGGCCTGGAGCGAGACGTATTCATGGGCCAGCCACGACACGTGCTCCATCTCTTTGCCCTTGCGCGTCCCGGCCTTGATCGCCATCAGCGCGCGCCGGTCGCGCACCGCTTGCCCACGCACGCCCAGCACCTCGCGTCCCTGGCGGTAGAGCGCGTCGTTGCGCAGGTTCCGAAACTGCCGCGGGCGATAGACCTTGGCCGCGATTAGGTCGTGGGAGGCGGCGCTGGCGCCCCGGCAGCAGTAGACCGTCGCCTCTTTGCCGCCCTTCACCTTCCGCAGGACATCCGAGATGAGCCGCCGGTCGTAGAACGCGCTGAGATAGTTGCGGATCCAGACGCGCTCGTAGCGCGCGCCCTGGTAAGTCGGGTTGAAGGCCGTCGCCTGCGCGTCCGGATCGTCCGCGTGCGCCAGGATTTCGTCGATTACGGCCTGGTCGCTATACCGGTCGGCCCGCTCGCCGCGCAAGCCCTTCGTCTGGGTCGCGCCGCGCTTCAACGCGCGCGGGTCAAATTCCTCATCCAACCATTGATCGGTTCGAAAACGAGCCAAAGTAGCATCCTCACCAGTTAAAAACAAAGCGGCTGCAAGCTCGCATGCGCCTGCAACCGCGCGGTGTACGGCGGCCCGGTCGGGCCAATCCGATCTATCCCGCTGTCCTGGAGCGCGCACGTGAGCACGTATTGGACGATGCACCTGCCACTACATAGCCGGGTCTGGTCACCATAGGCCTTCGTGCGCCTCCTTTCTGGATGAGTCTGTTGTCTACAGTATCACACCGAGTGTGACCTGTCAAAACGCGGCGGAGCGCCGCGACCTGTAATGAACGGCCCTCGGGGCGTCAAACACCTCGAGGGCCGTTCGTTAGCTACATCGCCGGTCAGGGCGTGGTTGTGCCCGAACCAGAGCTGCCCGTGCCCGTTCCCGCGCCGGTCGTGCCGGTGCCGGTCGTGCTGCCCCCAGCCGTCATCTGGCTGAGGAAGTCCTTGACGAATTGCTGCATGGCCTGCTGATCGCAGGTGCCGCTCGTCTGGTAGACGGTCACGATCACGTTACCGCCCATGGCCGACGTGGAGCTGCTGGACGAATCCGAGCTGCTAGTGCTGGTCGAACCCGTGCCGAGGTCGAGCAGAGCCGAGGTCACCGGTGCCGAGGTCGAGCCAGAGCTGCTCGTGCCCGAGGTCGAGCCGCTCATGTCGCTGTTCTGGCCCCAGATGTAGGTGCGCGAGGCGCAGACTGCATCGTACTGGTTGGTCGTGTCCTTGAAGTTGGAAACCGTTACTGCTTGGAAGCCGCCGACCGTGGCCGTCATCATGTCGCTCGAGCCGACGCCAGTCGTCGAGCCGGTGGTGCTGCCCGTGCCGGTGCCCGTGGTGTCCGTCATCGTGCCCGTGGCGCCGGTGCTGCTGCCGGTGCTCGAAGTCGAGCCGGAGCCGCTCGTGCCAGAGTTGGTCATGTCGCTCTGAATCCAGTCCTGGAGCGAGGTCGCCGTCACGTCGGTCGCCCGGCGCAGTTCGACGACATAGGTGTTACCCTGGTACTGGCCCGTCATGGTGAAGACGTCACCCGAGCTCAGGCTCGAGCCGGCGGCGCCGGTTGAGCCCGTGCCGGTGGTGTCCGTCATCGTGCCGGTGGCGCCGGTGCTGCTGCCGGTACCGGTGCTGTTCGCCGAGCCAACGCCGGCGGTGAAGCCGGTCGGCATGGCGAAAGTCCAGCCGCCCAGCGCATTCTGCGCGCCTGTCGACGACGTGTTGCCCGTACCGGTGCTGCTGCCCGTTCCAGAGCCGGTGCCCGTGGTATCCGTCATCGTGCCCGTGGCGCCGGTGCTGCTGCCCGTGCCGGTACCCGTAGTGTCCGTCATCGTGCCCGTGGCGCCGGTGCTGCTGCCCGTGCCGGTACCCGTGGTGTCCGTCATCGTGCCCGTGGCGCCGGTGCTGCTGCCCGTGCCCGAGCCCGTGGTATCCGTCATCGTGCCCGTCGCGCCGGTGCTGCTGCCCGTGCCGGAGCCGGTACCCGTGGTATCCGTCATCGTGCCCGTCGCGCCTGTGCTGCTGCCCGTGCCCGTGCCGGTGCTGCTGCCGCTACTCGGGTTGCTCGCCTGGCCCTGGCCGGCACAACCTGCCAGGACCATGACGAATATCACCGCCATCACCATGGCCATAAACCGGAAATTCTTCACACTTCCCTCCATGTCTGTACGTCTCTCAAAATGTTTGGCTCTTGCCAATGTCAATCTCAACGAGGATAGACTATCCGGTGTTCCAAGTCATCGTCCAAATTGCGTATTTCCGCCCGTCGCCTGCCTCTCACTTCGGCTGCGTCATTTTGGCGGCCAGGTCCTCCAGCACACTCGGGTTGCACGTCTGGCCGTTGGCCTGTGCTACCGTGGCCGTATAGCCGCGCTTGCCGCCGCCCGCCGGATTGTCCGCGACGATATACATGCGCACCGCCGGGCACTGGTACCCCTGCATCTTCACCCCGCTCGCCATCGCGATCTGGGTCGAATTCCCTTGCGAGGTATAGTCGAGGCGGACTCCCTGCATGTCGATGCCCAAGTCCGCCAGGTCTGCCCGGGCCCATTCCTCCACGCCCACCTCGGGCGCATCGCGCACCCAGACCATGTCGGCCAGATAGGCGTTGCCCTGGTAGTCACCTTGCAGGTGAGCCGTATCGCCAAGGCGATCCATCGTCCACCCTTCGGGATACGCGAACGAGAACGCATTGAAGAAGCGCGGTCTGCTGCCAGCCCGCGCCCGTGGGACTGGGCGTAGCCGTAGGGGCAACCTGGGTTGCTGCCGCGGTCGGGCTTGCCTCGGGACGGACGGGCGTCGCAACGGGCTGCTCCGTCCCCCCCACTTGGGCCAGGTAGGCGTCGACAAACGCGCTCGAGGGCCTGCGGATCGCACGCTGCCCCTTCCGCCTGCGACACGACCCCCAGCGCCTGCCGCTGGTTGCGCCCGGCCGGGTTGGCGGTCCAGAGGTACACGTATGCCACCGGACAAGCGTAGTCAGGGTCCTTCACGCCGCCCACCACGGCGATCTGTACGTTTCCGGCCTGCGCGTAGCGGACGTTCGCGCCGTCGATGCCCATCCGCTGGAGGTCCCCGCTCACCCATTCCTGCAGCGACCCCGCGTGGACCTGCACGCTCCTGGTCAGCTGGAACACGACATCGCGGTTCTGCCACGATCCGGTCATCAGCAAGGCGTCGCCGCGTTCGCGCACGGTCCAACCGGGCGGGTAGGCGAATGGGAAGGCGTCTTTGAAGCGTCCGAGCTGCCAGCCACCTTGCTTGGCTTCCCCTTGGCCGCCAAACAAGCGCGAGCTGAAGCTCTGCCACCAGGTGGCGACGTCGGGGCGCCCGTTGCCCTGGGATGCAGGCAGAGTGTCGCCTGCGTTACCCTGGTTTGCCTTGGCCTTGCCTTTGCCGTTGCCGTTGTTGCCCTCGTTCTTGCCGTTCTTGCCCTTATCCTGGTTACCCTTGCCGTTATTGCCCTTATCGTCTTTTCCGGGGTTCGGCTTGTCGGCCCTCGGTCCGGGTTGGAACGAGGCTGCGTACGAGCCGGCTTCGGTGCTGCTTCCGGGCAGGCGCGCCGTGTCTTGCGCGGCCATACTTTGTGCAGCGCAGCCCGACAGCGCCATTGCCGCCCCCATTGTCAAGGCAAAGAAAGTGCCCTTGAAGCCCTTCATTTTCGATCCTCCTGGTATCAACTTCGCACCTCCGCGATCAACGCGTCGGCAAGTCGCTCCACGTTGGCCGCGTCGCAGGCCGTCTTATCCGTCTGCGAAACGGTCAGAACCAGGTAGTTCTGCTCGCCGGCGAGTTTGTCGGTGCGGGCATATACCCTCACGGCCGGGCACGACCCTTCAGGTTGCCCCGGCAGATGCAGATTCGTCACCTTGAGTGCCGGTAGGGTCTGGATAGTTGCGTCCACCCTGGGTGCACCGCCCTGACCGATCTGCTCCAGGTCCTGCTTCGCCCATGCCCCTAAGTCCTCCGTCTTGACGCCGGTGGGCCTGACGATTTCAACCTTGTATTCGTGCTCGCCATAAGCGCCGGTTAGCACGATCTCGCCGGTTCCGGGCCGGTCGACCGTCCAGCCGTTCGGATACCCGACGTCCCACACGTCGAAGAACCGGTGCCGCTCCCACGCCCCGACCTCGCCCGTCTGCGGCGTGCTGCCCAAGATCGACGGCGTCTCGGCCGCAGCTTGGCTTGAGCCGCCCTGTTGAACCGGATCCACCACGTCTGGTGCAGGTGTATACGATTGTTCGCCCGTCGTGCTGCCGACGCCATCCTGGCCCGCAAATCCGCTTGCGCCGCAGCCCGCTAGCAGTACTGCCAACACGGCGAGAGCGGCGAAGAGACTCCACAATTTCTTCATCAAGCTTACTCCAAACGCATTAAGTGTCATTTTCAACACGATCGTTCAGCAAAAAAAGTTCCGCCACCACCGCAGCTGCGGTGGTGGCGGAATCTGCGCCAGGTCAGTTTGGGACGACTAGTTCGTCATCGTCGCATTGTTCATGATGACCGGCAGGAACATGCGCGACCCGCGCGTCGGGCTTGCCGTAGGCGTGGCTGTTTCGGTCGCCGTCGCCGTCGGGGTCGCCGTATGGGTCGGGGTGCTGGTCGGCGTATGGGTCGGCGTCGACGTCTCGGTCGCCGTGGGCGTAGCGGTCGGTGTAGGCGTGTCCTGCGGTTGGAACCGGATCAGCAGCCGCGCCGCCATCGCCGGATTGCTTTCGTAAGCCGCCCACGTCGCATAGTTTTGGGCGCCGGGAGCCGGGTCGACCAGCAGCGCCAGGTTATTGCCCGACTGCCAGTCCTGCCGGTCCAGAATTTCCTGCACAACCGACGTGAGGTCGGGAGAGTTCACCCATCCGCCCGCCCGGCTCGTGAGCGTCCAGCTTACCACGGACGAAGTGCGGGGCCGGTTGCTGATCTCGCGATAGCCGCCATAGAAGTCCTCCGCCTCGCCCCGGTCGTCGCCCGCCAGAACGAGCGGGACGGGCAGCCCACTCTGATACCGGGCATCGAGTTGCAGCGTGGCGGACATCACCCGGGCGCCGTGCGGGATCTCGATGTTCCGGAAGAGGAAGCCTCCGCTGTAGAGCGCGCCATCGGTGTTGCCGCCCGTCGTCACAGTGTCGAGCAGCGGGTAGACAACCCCGGTGTCGGTTCGCTCGTGCGCGTCGTCGTAGCAGTTGGCGATCTGCCGCTCGAGCAGCCCGGCCGCAGGTCCCGGCACGCTTGACGTCGGATGCGGGGTGGCTGTGCCGAGGCAGGCCGCTCGCGTGGGGCTCGGGGTCGGCGTGACTTCAGGGGCGCCGGCATAGACGAAAACCGCGCCTGCGTCGATCCGCTCGACGGGATCAAAGCCCGGCGTCCCGATCGCGAGGTCTGCAAAGCCATCGTTGTTGAAGTCGGCCCCGGCGCCACTCTGGCCGTACAGGTCGCCGGCGGCCATTCCCGCCTGGCTCCATGCCGGCGGCGTAACGAGGCCGGTCGCCGAGCCGTAATAGAGCTCGGCAGCGCCGGCTTCGGACCCGGTGGCGGGCGCCCCGATCAGAACGTCGTCGAAGCCGTCGCTGTTCGTGTCGCCTACGACGGCGATCGTCGCGCCGAAACCTGCCAGTGACGCGCCGCCATCCAGCGGTGTGCCCGTTGCCGGCAGCCCTCCGGATGCGCCCATGAAGTACGTAACCCGGCCCGTCTGACCGGACGGCCCGGTATACTGGGGGGCGCCGACAAAGACGTCGGCCAGGCCGTCGCCGTTGATGTCGCCTGCTGCGACCGCGGCCCCGCACTGCGCCTGGTCCTGGTCGCACTCGAAGGTCCAACCGGGCGTCGTCGCAACGCCGCCTGCGCCGCCGGCAAACAGGAATGCCGCGCCCTCGTTCGGCTGGCCGTTCGAGTACATGGGCGCGCCGGCGACCACGTCGGCTGCGCCGTCACCGTCGGTGTCACCAACTGCCACGCTCTGCCCGAAGCGCGCACCCGCCTGGTTGATCTCCAAGGTCGCCGCGCCGGACGTCGAGGGACCCGTGCCAGACCCGTAGTACACGAACACCGCGCCCTCGTCGACCTCGCCGTTATCCCAGCCGGGCGCGCCGACAACCAGATCGGAGAAGCCGTCGGCGTTTACGTCGCCACCTCCCAGGGCCAGGCCGAAGAGGCTGGACGGCTGCCCCGTGACCTCAAATGCAGGTGTCGGACTCAGGCCGGCCGCGGTCCCAAGATACACGTCAACCCGGCCGGCGTCGATATTGGCGCCGTCATCATAGTAGACGCCCGCGACGGCCACGTCTGCATAGCCGTCGCCGTTCACGTCGCCGATGCCGGCCACGCTGAGCCCATACTGCTCGCCGCTCTGGGCGCCCGTGAGGGTCAGGGCGGGCGCGGGGGAGAGGCCCGTGGACGAGCCGTAGTAAATCTGTGCGCTGCCGGCGTCGGTCAGGGTGGGATCACCGACCAGGTCGGCGAGCGGCGCGCCGGCGATCAGATCGGCATAGCCGTCGCCGTTGATGTCGCCTGCGCTGGCCATGCTGCGCCCCAGCGCGTCGCCAGCCGAGCCGCCCTCCAGAACAACCGTGGGCGTAGTTACCGGGGCGGAAGGGGCCGCCACCCGTGGGGCCCGTGCCGTGCCGGCCTGCTGCGCCAGGCTGCTCGATGCCAGGGGCACGAGCAGTGCGAGCAGCAGCAAACCGGTGAAAAGGGGAGAGTACTTCTTCACTGACATTGCCTGACCTCCTCGAACTCTTCGATACGTCGTACAACGTCCCGCCTGAAGTACGGCATACGCGGCGGACAGTGGGCCGTGTATGCGCGCCATGTTAGCATATGGCAAGCGTATTTGAGAAAAGCACCGCGACGACGGCGCGCAACCGAATGCACCTGGAAGCGTACTATAGTAAGGAACGTTCAACTATCCCGCAGGTGACACGGAGGTTTCACATGAGCGAAAATTCGGCTCCTGATTTCAGGCGACATCGTCATAACGACGCCCCGCCCTGGGTGCTGGGCGGCGTCTTGATCGCAATCGGCGTCTTTTTGTTGCTCAGCAATGTTACCGGGCGGGGCACGGGCAATTGGTGGGCGCTCTTCATCCTGATCCCGGCCATTGGATCGCTTGCGACGGCTTGGCGAATGTATCAGACCTCGGGCCAGATCACCGAGGTCGTTATTGGTCCCCTCGTCGGCGGCGTGATCCTGTTGTTTGTGTTCGCCATGTTGTTTTTCGGTTTCAACTGGGGCTTGTTCTGGCCGGTGCTGTTGATCCTGGCGGGCGTCGGCGCGCTGATCGGAGTGTTCGCCCGCCGGTAAGTTAAATGGAACGCTGATGACGTTCGTGCTCAGGATCCTCGCTGGTTTGCCCGGAATGGCTCCATGGCTCAGCGGTGACTATTGAGGGTGGACGTCATCAGCGTTCTGTTTTTTTGGCGGCAGTAGAGTGGTTTCAGGCGGCGCGCAACCCGTTGCGCCGCGCCAGCTTTGCAGCGTCCCTGCGGTTAGCCAGTTCCAGCTTCTCAAGAATGTGGAGCACGTGGTTGCGGACCGCCTGCTCGCTTACGTACAGGCGCTGCGCAATCTCCTCGTTCGACGCATCCACGGAAAGCTGTTGCATCACCTTCAATTCGGTGCGATTGAGCCGGTCCAATGGGTGCGCGTCCTCAGACAGCACGCGAAATGCGGTCAATCCTGGTGAATCCATAGGTCTATCCTCCAAGGGAAAAGACGCCTTCACATCATAAACTGATGGCGTCTCAGCGTCGTGCAGGAAGCGACGCGGCCAATCTACTCTACACCACTTCTAACGCAGCAACATCGGCGGGATTACGGGCAGAGCCCTACAACTTTTGTCCTATTTTCTCTCGAATTCCTGATCAGATTTCATACAACTTCCCCGCTACGCTGGTGTTAACGCTTCTGGTGCGCGCGACGGGTGCCGGTCCAAGGGGCGATTTGGCCGCTGACGAGGGCCGGTCTATACTGAAGTGTAGCTTTAGTTACACCTCGCTTCGTGTTCGCGCATTGCCGTTCGCACAATTCCAGTCCGGAGGTTCCATCGCCCATGCCTGGCCTCGATTCCGAAACTCTGCAAATGGTGCTGGCCACGCTTCAGAAATACGCCGACAAAAAGCTCCCCGAAAAGCTCCTGCTTGAACTGGATCACAACGATGAGTTCCCGCGCAAGGTTCTGAAAGAGCTCTATGACCCGCGGCATCTGGGTTTGCACCTGGTCTTCATCCCGGAGTCGTTCGGCGGGTTGGGCGGCGGCGCATACGATATATACCGCGTCTCAGAAGTCATGGCGGCCGTCGACCTGGGGATTGCGACAGGCGTGCTTGCTACATTCCTGGGCAGCGACCCGATCACGGTGGGCGGCACCCCGGAACAGCAGGCCCACTGGATGGGCCGTATCGCGGAAGAGGGCCTGCTCGTCGCCTACGGCGCCACCGAACCCCAGGCCGGCAGCGACCTAGGGGCGCTGAAAACCCGCGCGGAGCCGGTCGCCGTGGACGGTACGGTGACGGGGTACAAGATCACCGGACGCAAACAGTGGATCTCGAACGGCGGGGAAGCGGACGTCTACACCGTGCTCGCACTGGCCCCCGGCGGACCGACCTGGTTTATTCTCGAGCGCGGCGCAGAGGGGTTCACGCAGGGTAAGCCCGAGGACAAGCACGGCATCCGGGCGAGCAACACGGCGGCCCTCTTCCTCGAGGACGTTTTTGTCCCAATCGACCGATTGGTCGGTGGGGTCGAAGGGCAGGGCCTCATCCAGGCGCAGGCGGTGTTCGGCTACACCCGGCTGATGGTGGCCGCGTTCGGCTTGGGTGCGGGCTGGGCCGCGCTGAAGCGCGCGATCCGCTACTCGCAGCAGCGGATCCAGGCCGGCGCCCCTCTCTCTCAGAAGCAGGGCTACACCCACAAGCTGATCGTCCCCAACGCGTGCCGGCTTGAAGCGGCCCGCTCGTATATCGAGTGGACCGCCGCCCGGATCGACGACGGCGCCGGCAATCTACAGACGGAGGGGGCGGTCGCCAAGTACGTTGCGACCGAGGGCGGCAACCGGGCGGCCGAAGACAGCATCCAGGCCATGGGCGGCTACGGCTACGCCAAGGAATACATGGTCGAGAAGATCAAGCGCGACGTCCGCATCACCACGATCTACGAAGGCACGTCCGAGATCATGGAATGGACCATCGCGCGCGACCGGTGGCAGGAACACCTCAAGACGCGGGGCGGCTACTATCTCGACTGGGCCACGCGGCTGGAAGCTGCACATGCACAGCACGCCGACACGGGTGCGGGAACCGCGGCCCTTGCCGTGCGAGCACTGGCGGTCGTGCTGGAACGGTGCCGCACGGAGCGACTGACGCGCAACCAACACGTCCTCTTCCGCCTCGGCGAGCTGATCGCCTGGGCGGAGACGGCTGCGGTGTTCAGCGAGCGCACGGCCGGGTATCCGACCGCAGCGATCAACCTATCGCCCGAGACCGAAAGGACGATGGCCCGCATCTATGCCCGCGAAGCCGCCTTGAAAGTCGCAGTCGACGGCCTCCGGATCGTCGCCGGCGCGCTGCCGGCGGCCGCAGCACCGGACCTGGCATCGCAGTTGGGCCTGCCGGCCATTTATGCCGGCCAGGCCGGCCTGCTCGAAGACATGGACGCGGTCGCGCTCAAGCTGAACGAGGCGTTCCCCGGCTGAGCCGGCGTGGCGCCTGGCGCGCGGTTCGACGATGAAGCATTTCGGGCACATAGCGTCAAGTGTTGCGTTGCGGCCGCGCCGCGGCCCCGGCGTTCCGACCAACCGGCGCCACAAGTTTTGATTCTACCCCTCTATCGCTGGAGGAAAGCAGACATGGGTGACCCTGCAGAGAGGGCGGTCGCCATCGTCGGCCTCGGCGCGATGATGCCCGACGCCGGCGATGCGCGTGCCTTCTGGACCAACATCACGCAGAAGCGCTACAGCATCACCGAGGTGCCTCCTGAGCGGTGGCGCGTCTCCGACTATTATGACCCCGACCCCGCAGCGCCGGACAAGACTTATTCGAAAATCGGGGCATGGGTGCGCGGGTTCGAGTTCGATTGGAAGCAGCACCGGATTCCGCCCAAGGTCGCGGCTGCCATGGACGAGGGTCAGCAGTGGGCAGTTACCATCGCCGCGCAGGCTCTGACCGACTACGGGTATCCTAATCGCCCGCTGGACACCGACCGCACCGGCGTCATCCTTGGCAATGCGATCGGCGGCGAGCAGCACTACATAACGACTCTTCGGGTCATGTCGCCCGAACTCGTGCGCCTGCTCGACGACGTCGAGTCCTTCCGTGCACTTCCGGAAGCCACTCGCCAACGCGTCCTGTCCGAATGGCGCCGGGCCATCGGGCAGGCATTTCCCGAGATCACCGAAGACACCATGCCGGGCGAGCTGCCCAACATCATTGCGGGCCGTGTCGCCAACGTGCTTAACCTCCGCGGCCCCAGCTTCATCGCCGACGCAGCCTGCGCCTCGTCCTTCGCGGCGATCGCCTCCGCGGTCGAGTTGCTGGCCGAAGGCCGCTGCGATGCGGTGATAGCCGGAGGTGTCGATCGCAACATGGGACCGTCGACCTTCGTCAAGTTCTGCAAGATCGGCGCGCTGAGTGCGACCGGCACCCGGCCCTTTGGCGACGGCGCAGATGGCTTCGTGATGGGCGAGGGTGCGGGTGCGTTCCTCTTGAAACGGTTGTCCGACGCGGAAGCGGCCGGCGACACGATCTACGCGGTCATCCGCGGCATCGGCGCGTCCTCGGATGGTAAGGGGAAAGGCATTACCGCGCCCAACCCCGTGGGCCAGATGCTGGCCGCCCGCCGGGCGTGGGAGAATGCAGGCCTCGACCCCGCCACCGCAACGCTTCTCGAAGCACACGGCACGAGCACGCGCGTCGGCGACGTGACCGAGGTCGAGAGCCTCAGCCAGGTCTTCGGCCACGCTCCGAAGGGCGCGATCGCGCTCGGCTCGGTCAAGAGCAACATCGGGCATCTGAAGGCCGGCGCGGGCGCGGCTGGGCTTCTCAAGACCGTCTGGGCGATGCATGAGAAGCTGCTGCCGCCCACGCTCAATGCCCGGCCGTCCAATCCGAAGGTGGACTTCTCGCAGACCCCGTTCGAGCTCAATCACGAGCTCCGTGAATGGCCCGCCGCTGGCGGCCAAACCCGGCGGGCCGGGGTCAGCGCGTATGGCTTCGGCGGTACGAATTTTCACCTGGTGCTTGAAGAGCACGTGCCGGGCATGCTGGCGGGCAATGGGCGAAAGGTGCACGCCGTCGCCGCGCCCGAACAGGTGCCGGCGCCGCGGATGGCCGCAGCGACTGAGCGGGCGCCGGTGCCAGCCGGTGCGCCTACCGGTTCAGAGCAACCCCTGCCCCGCGCTCCCCTCGCCCGCCCCGCGCCCCTCCAGGGCATCCTGGCGCTCTCGGCAGATGATCCTCAGGCGCTCAGCGCGAAGGTGGAAGCGACGCTGGCACGGGTTGCGAACGGCTGGTGCCCGCCGCTCCAACTCCCCGCGGCGGCCGACGTGGCCGGTGCGGAGCGCCTGGTGATCGATTTTGCCGGCCGCCAGGAGCTCGAAGAGCGGCTCGTGAAGGCGCGGAAGGCCATTTCCCTCGGCACGCCGGCCGCCTGGAAGCCGCTGGCTTCCCAAGGGGTGTACCGGGGCAGCGGGCCGATGCCCGGCAAGATCGCATTCCTCTTCCCCGGGCAGGGCAGCCAGACGCTGAACATGGCGCGCAAGATCGCCGGCGTCGCACCCAGCGTGGCCGCGATGTTCTCAGAAGCGGACGGCATCATGCAGCCCATCCTCGGCCGGCCGCTGAGCAAGTTCGTCTGGGTCGACGCGACCGAGCCGGACGACGTCAAGCGGGCCGAGGACGAGCTTCGCCAAACGGCCATCACCCAGCCCGCGATGCTGACGGTCGACGCCGCGCTGCAGCGGCTGCTTGCGGATTACGGCTTCCGTCCCGACTACCTCATGGGTCACTCATTGGGCGAATACGCCGCGCTGGTGGCCTCGGGCGTCATGCCCTTCGCGCACGCACTGGAGGCCACTGCCGCCCGCGGCCAGGAGATGACGCGGGTCAGCGTGAACGATCCGGGTTGGATGGCCGCCGTCATCGGTCCCTATGAAAAAGTTGCTCAGGTGCTCAAGGAAATCGACGGCTACGTCGTCGCCGCCAACCTCAACAGCCACAACCAGACGGTGATTGGCGGAGCAACCGAGGCAGTCAAGAAGGCGATCGAGCGATTCAATAAGTCCGGGCTCAAAGCGATGCGCATCCCGGTCAGCCACGCGTTTCACACGCAGATCGTCGCCTCCGCTGCCCGACCGCTGCGCCAGGTGCTCGACCGGCTCAGTTTCAGCTCGCCCCAAATCCCGGTCATTGCCAACGTCACGGGCGAGTTGTACCCCTCCGACCCGCAGCACGTCAAGGACTACCTGGAACGCCAGATTGCCTCGCCGGTACAGTGGGCCAAGGGGCTGGAAACGCTTTATGGCTTGGGCGTGCGCGTCTTCATGGAAGTGGGGCCCAAGAAGGTGCTGAAGGGGTTTGTGGACAACGTGCTGGCGGGCCGTCCCGACCTCGTCTCGCTTTTCACCAATCACCCGGACTTCGGCGAGATTGCGATGTTCAACCAGGCGATCTGCGGCCTGTACGCGGCCGGCTATACGCCGTCCGAAGCCCCCGGCGTCGCGGTCCCCGTCGTCGCCCACGCTCCCGTTCCCGACCCGACGCTCTCGGCCCTCGGGAAAAATCCGGACAACGGTGCGGTGCGCCCGCTGTCCACACCCGTTCATACGGCGACCCCGGCCGTCGCCAATTTCGAGGAATCTATGGCAGCCACCCCATCCTCCGAATCGCTTACCGCGCTCGCCCAGGTCCTGGCCCAGGCACTTCAGTCTGTACCGGCCAACGCGCAAGCTGCGCCTCGTACGCCCGACCGTAACGACGTCCCGCTCGGCTCGGTCGTCATTTCCGGCGCCGGCCTCGGTTTGCCGGGCACGCGGCAAGCGCTTTATGGACCCCGACAATGCGCTGCGTATCCTGCGCGGCGAGCAGTTCATCGAGCTGTTGCCCGAGAGCGCGCGTGAAGCGATGGTGGGCAAGCGCATTACCCGGCTGGTGAAGGCCGAGGATGGCAGCGGCAGCTTCGAGACGATCGAAAACACGGCCGACGTGATCAAGTTGGCCGGGCAGCCGGGGCAGTTCGACCTGGCCGAGGAATTCGGCGTCCCAGAAAAGCTGGTCGAGGCACTGGACCTTGCGTCGCAGATCGCCATGGCCGCGGGCCTCGACGCTCTCCGTGAGTCAGGGATCCCGCTCGTGCAGACCTACAAGAAGACGAGCAAGGGCACCTATCTGCCGGATCGCTTCGTGCTGCCCCAGGCGCTGCGCGACGAGACCGGCGTGATCTTTGCGAGCGCCTTCCCCGGGCTCGATCGCTTTGCCGAGGAGTTGAAGCGCTATCACCGGTGGGAGGGCAAGGTCCAGCAGTTGGCGGCGCTGGAGGACTTGCGCGAGTACGCGGCGGCCGACGCCGGCGACGATGCGCTGCTGCGCGAGATCGACCGCCGCATCCATGCGCTGCGGGCCGACATGCAGCGCGACCCGTATACCTTTGACCGGCGCTTCCTCTTCCGCGTCCTGTCCATGGGACACAGCCAGTTCGCCGAGTTCATCGGCGCACGCGGCCCCAACACCCAGGTCAACGCCGCGTGCGCAAGCACGGCCCAGGCGGTCGCGTTGGCGGAAGACTGGATCAGGTCGGGTCGCTGCCGCCGCGTCCTCGTCATCGGGGGCGACGCGACCACCAGCGACAACATGCTCGAGTGGCTCGCGGCGGGCTTCCTGTCGGCGGGCGCGGCCGCGACCGATGACAGGGTGCAGGATGCAGCGCTGCCTTTCGACCGGCGGCGGCACGGCATGCTGACCGGGATCGGCTCCGTGGCGCTGGTCGTGGAGAGCGAGGACGCGGTGCGCGAGCGTGGGATGCGGGGCATCGCCGAGGTGCTGGCGACGGAGACGGCCAACAGTGCCTTCCACGGCACCCGCCTCGACGTCGAGCACATCACCCTCGTGATGGAGCGCCTCGTCAGCTCGGCCGAGCGCCGCTTTGGCATCAATCGCTATGCTGTCGCAGGGCAAACGGTCTTCATGTCGCACGAGACCTTCACGCCGGCCCGGGGCGGCAGCGCGGCCGCGGAGGTAATGGCCCTACGCAACTGCTTCGGCCCCGCGGCAGATGAGATCGTCGTCGCAAACACCAAGGGTTTCACCGGCCATACAATGGGCGCCGGCGTCGAGGATGTGGTGGCGATCAAGGCCCTGGAACACGGCGTAGTGCCGCCTGTCCCCAACTTTAAGGAGCCCGATCCCGAGCTGGGCGCGCTGAACCTGAGCCGAGGGGGCCGCTATGGCGTCCAGTACGCCCTGCGCCTGGCCGCCGGCTTCGGGTCACAGATCAGCATGACCCTGTGCCGTCGCATTCCCGGCGGCCTTGACCGGGTCGACAACAAGCCGCGCTACGGGCGCTGGCTGGCCGACGTGAGCGGGTACGACCAGCCCGAACTGGAAGTCGTCCGGCGCACGCTGCGCATCAAGGGCGAGGGCGCGCCGCAACGCATGCCGGTGGGCAGCGCCTGGCAGTACGGCACCGGTCCAAGCGTGCGTGCGGCGGCCCCCGGCGACACCGGCGGCGCGTTCCGCCCCATGCCGATGGCGGCCGTAAGGCGAGTCATGGCTGCAGGCCAGGGGGCGCATGCGGTCGAGCTTCCGACAGTCCCGCACCCGGCGCCTGCCCAACCGGCGGCTCCGCCGAAGCAGGAGGAGCCGGCCCCGGCCGTCGAAGCCGTCCGCGTGGTCGCGCCGGATCTTGGCGCAGAGAACCGGGAGAAACCAGGTCTCTCCGAGAAACCCGGTTTCGTGCCCGCTGGGGCGGCGCCGGCTGATGCGGTGACGCCGCAGGTGTTGGCGATCGTCGCCGCGAAGACGGGTTACCCGCAGGACATGCTCGACCTGGAGCTGGACCTGGAGGCGGACCTGGGCATCGACACGGTGAAGCAGGCGGAGACGCTCGCGGCGATTCGCGAGGCCTTCGGCATCCCGCTGCAGGAGAACCTGTCGCTGCGCGATTACCCGACGCTGCAAAGCGTGGTGGGGTTCGTCTATAAGTTCCGGCCCGACCTGGCCGCAGGCGAGTTGGAACGCGAAGACGCTAAGGCGCCGGCAAGCGGGCGCAGCGAAGACGCGACGCACGAAGGCCGGCCGATAGAGGCGGTTTCGACCCCCGTTGGGCGCTCGGCGCCCGCTGTGGCAAAGGCGGCTGATGCGGTGACGCCGCAGGTGCTGGCAATCGTGGCCGACAAGACTGGGTATCCGCAGGACATGCTCGACCTGGAGCTGGACCTGGAGGCGGACCTGGGCATCGACACGGTGAAGCAGGCGGAGACGCTCGCGGCGATCCGCGAGGCCTTCGGCATCCCGTTGCAGGAGAACCTGTCGCTGCGCGATTACCCGACGCTGCAGAGCGTGGTCGGCTTCGTGTACAAGTTCCGGCCGGACCTGGCGGCAGGAGAGCTGGAACGCGGAGACGCGAAGGCGCCGGCAAGCGGGCGCCGCGAAGATGCGAAGCACGAAGGTCGCGAAGGCCGGTCGATGGAAGTAGTCTCGGCCCCCGTTGAGCCCGCTGCGCCCGCTGTGGCAAAGCCGGCTGATGTGGTGACGCCGCAGGTGCTGGCGATTGTAGCGGACAAGACCGGCTACCCGCAGGACATGCTCGACCTGGAGCTGGACCTCGAGGCGGACCTGGGCATCGACACGGTGAAGCAGGCGGAGATGTTCGCGGTCGATTCGCGAGGCCTTTGGCATTCCGCTACAGGAGAACCTGTCGCTGCGCGATTACCCGACGCTGCAAAGCGTGGTCGGCTTTGTGTACAAGTTCCGGCCGGACCTTGCTGCAAAAACCGCAGCGGGCGATGGGACCAGAGCTGAGCAGCCCTCGGTACCTCTCGTCCCCTCAGTCGCCCCTGATTCCTCTGTGGCAGAGACCGCGGGGCGGCGATATTCGATCGAGGACGCAAACCGGATTCCGCGTCGCGTGCCTGTTGCCAGCCTGCGGCCCGCGCTGAGCCTCTGCAAGCCAACCGGCGTGGAACTCCGCGCAGGTTCGCGGGTGGTCGTAATGGCCGACGAGGGTGGCGTGGGCAAAGCGCTGGAAGCGCGCTTGCGTAAGCTGGGCGTCACTGTCCTCGGGCTCGAACCCGGCATTCCGACGGCCGATCTCGAAGGCCGGCTCAAGGCGTGGCTGGCCGAGGGGCCGGTGCAGGGGGTCTACTGGCTGCCCGCACTCGACGTCGAACCTGGCCTCGATAAGCTTGATTTGGCGGGATGGCGGGAGGTGAACCGCCGCCGCGTGAAGAACCTGTATGCCGCCATGCGAGCGCTGTACGACTCGGTCGCCGGCTCGGGCGCATTCCTGGTCTCAGCGACCCGGCTCGGCGGCCTGCACGGCTATGGGCCGGGCGGCGCGAGTGCACCTGCCGGCGGCGGCGTTTCGGGCTTCACGAAAGCCTACGCCATGGAGCAGGGGCTGCGCGAGGGCAAGCGGCTGACCGTGAAGGTCGTCGACTTCGAGCAGGGCGCCAAGCCCACCGACGCGGCCTCGATGCTGGTCGAAGAGACCTTATACGACCCCGGCGTGATCGAGGTCGGGCGGCACGGTAGCATGCGCTATTCGGTCACGCTGCAGGAGCGCCCCGCACAACACGGCGGCCCCGGCTTGCAACTGGGACCCGGCACCGTGTTTCTCGTTACCGGCGCGGCGGGCGGCATCACCAGCGAGATCGTGGCCGACCTCGCGGCTGCCAGCCAGGGCGTCTTCTACCTGCTGGACCTGGCAGCACTGCCCCCGCGGGACGACGGGCACGTGGCGGCTTTCCGCAAGGGGCGCGATGCGCTGAAGGCGGTGCTGATCGAAGAGGCGCGCAGCCGCAGCAACAAGCCCACCCCGGCAGCTATCGACAAGCAGATTGCCGCAACCGAGCGGTCCGAGGCGGCGCTGCGCGCAGTGGAA
Organism: uncultured Chloroflexia bacterium; assembly: GCA_963810095.1. Lineage (GTDB taxonomy): Bacteria > Chloroflexota > Anaerolineae > CG2-30-64-16 > CG2-30-64-16 > JALOOB01. Next base: position 251,867 of record CAWEMM010000009.1, read on the forward strand.
GCGGTCGAAGCGGCAGGCGGCACGGCGCACTATCACAGCGTCGACCTTCGGGAGGCCGAGGCGTGTGCGGCCGTCATCTCCGACGTCCGGCAGCGCTACGGCCGGCTCGACGTGTTCGTCCATGCGGCCGGCTTGCTCGTGGACCGCACGCTGCCCAACAAGGAGCCCGCCCAGTTCGATCTCGTCTTCGATGTCAAGGCGGACGGTTGGTTCAATCTGATGTCGGCTGCCGCCGATCTGCCCATCTGCGCGGCGGTCGCATTCAGCTCCGTGGCGGGGCGGTTCGGCAACAACGGCCAGACGGACTACTCGGCCGCAAACGATCTCTTGTGCAAGCTGAGCAGCGGCCTGGCCCGCAGCCGGCCCGGGGCCCGGGGCATCGCCATCGACTGGACCGCGTGGGGTGGAATCGGCATGGCTTCCCGGGGTTCCGTGCCGCAGATCATGGAGGCGCTCGGCGTCGACATGCTCCCGCCTGAGTGCGGCGTGCCGACCGTGCGTCGGGAGCTGATCAGCGGGAACGCTGCGGGTGAGGTGGTGGTTGCGGGGCGGTTGGGCGCGTGGCTGGAAGAGCGCGACCCCAGCGGGGGGCTCGACGCCGAAAAGGCGGGCGCGTTCCTGGCAAGCCGCCAACCGCGCCTGCCAATGGTGGAAAAGATCGTCGCGTGCAAGCTGTACGGCGGCGTGGAGATCGAGACGACGTTGGACCCGAGGGAGCAGCCCTTCCTTTTCGACCATGCGCCCGACCCCGAGACGCCCTGGCTGCCCGGCGTGATGGCGACGGAAGCGTTGGCCGAGGCTGCAGTCGTGCTCGCGCCCGGGTATCACGTGGCCGCAGTCGAAAACGTGCAGATGCTCGGTGCGTTCAAGTTCTTCCGGATGGAGCCGCGCACGCTGTACCTCAGCGCGGTGGTCACGGCGGGCGGCGGTGGAGAGCTAGTGGCTCGGGCGACGCTGCGCTCGATCACCCGGCCGGCGAAAGACAACGTGCCGCCGCAGGTCAAGGAGCACTTCGTCGCCGACGTGCGGCTGCAGCGCAACGCACCCTCGGTCGACAAGGTGACGTTTGAGCCGCCCGCGAAATCCCTGCTCGACACGGGACGAGAGGAAATCTACAAGCTTTTCTTCCACGGCCCCGCTTACCAGGTGCTGGAATCCGCCGGGGTGCGGAAGGTAGAGGCGGTCGGCGTACTCCCCCGGCAGCTGCCGCCCGATCTCAGTCACAAAGAGCCGAACGGCCATGCGATCCTGATGGCGCCCGCGGCTGATCGAGTCCATGTTCCAGGCGGCCGCGTTCTGGAACGTGCGGCAGAAGGGCGCAATGGCCTTCCCGCTCGGCGTCGGCTCGGTCACGACCTATCGCGACCCCGCCACGGCCAACGGCAAGCGGCTGTATGCCGTCGTAAGCACCTCAGACCAGGGGCAAACCTTCGACGGCCGGGTGGTCGACGAAGAAGGCGAGGTGTACGTGGAACTGCGTGGCTACCGGACCGTGGCCCGGCCGGCCTAAGCAACCAAACTGAAATGGGACACTGATACAACTGAGTGAACTGATCCACACTGACCTTTTGAACCTGTCGCCAGGCGAAAATGCTCTGGCCGGTCTCCGACCGAGCCAGGGGGCACGGTCAGAGACCGGCCCCAGCCAACATTTTCACGCTGCGACTCGTTTGGTAAAGATCGTGATAATCAGTCGAATCCGTCCAATCAGTGTCCCATTTCACCCCTCGTTGTCCAGCAGCGCAGGGCGAAGGTCTAAAACCGAAATGGCACGCTGATACAACTGATTGAACCGATCTGCTGGTACAATCCTCGTATGTATCCTTCACCCGACCCGCGCATCTTCTGCCTGCTCCAGTCCACCTCCGCGCATCCCGGGCTCGCCGCCGCCGAGCCCCCGCCCGGTCTGCTTTCGGCGGCCGAGCAGGCCCGCTGCGAGAAGTTCGCGGTGCCAAAGCGCCGTCGTGACTGGCTGCTGGGACGCTGGACCGCCAAACACCTCGTCCGGGCATACCTTGCCGAAGCTCGAGATAGGCTAGTTCCGCTGGACGAGATCGAGGTTCTCGCCGGCGACGACGGCGCGCCCTACGTCCAGGTGGGCGAGCCGCTCCCGCTCAGTCTCTCCATCAGCCACAGCGGAGTCGAGAGCTTCTGTGCGGTGTGCCGGGCAAAGGACGGGCACGTTGGTGCGGATATCGAGCAGGTCGAGCCGCGCGAAACCGGCTTGGTGCATACCTTCTTCACCCCTGCCGAGATCGCAGTGGTCGACGCGGCCGTGGCCTCCGAGCGCGACGCGTACATTACCGCGATCTGGAGTGCGAAGGAAGCGGTGCTGAAGACGCTGCGCCTCGGCCTGCGCGCCGACACCCGGCAGGTCGAGGTCGCCATCTCACGGCTCAGCCCAGAGTGGCGTGCATTCTCCGTGGTCGTCGACTCAAGGCTCCTTCCCTCGCCCGTGTCGGCTGTCGCCGGCTGGTCTCGCATCGATCCCCGCCGCGTCCTCTCACTCGCCATGCTCGCCCTCGGCTAACCCGGCCCCAATTCGCCCATCGCTCCCCGCCCGTTCCACCGGCCGGCTGCAGCATCATGTGCGTTTCCTCCCTGCCTTCGCGCCGCGGTTCCCCGTTTTGTTCCGAACGAGTTTTGAAACTCCTTCTACAAACCCCTTGACAACATTATACAAACATGATATATATGTCCAAGGTTTGTATCGACAAGCAATCGTCGCAGCGCAAGTGGAGGAGCAAAGGCATGGGTTTCTACCTCGCCCTGAAAGAAATCTGGCGCACCCGGGGGCGCTTCATCCTGTTCAGCATGGTCATCGCACTGATCACGATGCTGGTTCTGTTCGTCGCCGCCCTCGCCGAGGGCTTGGGCTCGGGCAACCGGGAATACATCCAGAAGCTCAACGCGGACCTGATCGTCTACCAGTCGAAGACGGACCTGAGCGCCGGTGCAAGCCGGATCGGGACCTCCAAGCTCAACGAGATCCGCCGGGTGGACGGCGTTTCGGCCGTGGGGCCCATTGGCGTCGCCAGCGTGACCCTGACCCGAAACGGCGAGAAGGTGCTCAATGTGGCGCTGGTCGGCGTCGAGCCTGGCATGCCGGGCGAGCCGCCCGCGCTGCAGGGGCAGGGCCTGGGCAGCCGCCGGGCGCGTGAGGCGGTTTTGGACCGCAACGTGGCACTGCGGGCCAAGGTCGGCGTGGGCGACGTGATCACGATCAAGTCGATCCAGGGGACAAACGAGGAATATTACGACCTGAAGGTGGTCGGCATCAGCGACGGCCGCCAGTACAGCCTGCAGCCTTCGGTCATCGTACCCTTCCGCACCTGGGACGAACTCCGGCCCCAGCCCGCGAAGGGCGGCTCGGGCAACGCCGAACTGGTCGCCAACATCGTTGGCGTGCAGCTGGCGAACCCGCAGGACTGGGAGGCCATGGCGCAACGCATCCAGAACGAGGTGTCCGACGTGCAGGTGGTCGACCGGGTGACGGCGTACCAGGCGACGCCGGGCTACAGCGCCCAGCAGAGCACGCTCGACACGCAGCGCTACTTTGCCCTGTTGATCGGCATCCTGGTCATCGGCGGCTTCTTCCAGATCCTGACGCTGCAGAAGGTAGCGCAGATCGGCATGCTGAAGGCCATCGGCGCCTCCAACCGGGTGGTCGGCACTGCGGCGATCATCCAGATCATTGCGGTCACGGTCATGGGTGTGGCCCTGGGCGCGGCCTTCTCGCTGGCCCTGTCGCTCGGCTTTCCGCCCACTGTGCCGATCATCTTCTCGCCCGCGGCGGTCTCTGCAGCTGTGCTCTCGCTGCTCCTGATCGGCCCCATCGGCGGCCTGGTCTCGGTTCGCTACTCGCTGAAGGTCGAGCCGCTCACGGCTCTGGGCCTCGCGCAATGACATCGGAATTGGATGCAGATTGAACGGGTGGAGCGGATTCCGAAGGTTTATCTGAGACAACTCAACGCCGGTCAATGAGTCCGATCGGCGTCCCAGTGGGGAATTGTGGAGTAAAGAATGTTTGCACTCGAGACGCGTGATGTGTTGAAGGCTTATGGGTCTGGGACCTCGGTGACCAGGGCCGTGGACGGAGTGTCGATTGGCGTGCGCAGCGGTGAGTTCGTGGCACTCGTCGGGCCCAGCGGTTCGGGGAAGACCACCTTGTTGGCCATGCTCGCCGGCCTGCTGCGCCCCACGAGCGGCGACCTCCTGATCGACGGGAACGAACTGGGCCGCATGAAGGACGGGGAGCGCACCGCCTTCCGCCGCCAGCGGATCGGGTTCACGTTCCAGGCTAACAACCTGGTGCCCTTCCTGACGGCGCTGGAGAATGTCGAGCTGATGCTGCGGCTGAACGGCCGGCTGGACAAGGCGGGCAAGGCGCGGGCCCGCGACCTGCTGGAACGCTTGGGGCTGGGCGACCGCCTGAACAGCCTCCCCCGGCAGTTGTCCGGCGGACAGCAGCAGCGGGTGGCCATTGCCCGTGCGCTTATCCACGAGCCCGCGGTCGTCCTGGCCGACGAGCCGACGGCCAGCCTCGATACGGAGCGCGCGTTCCAGGTCGTCGAGACCTTCGCCACCATGATCCGTGAGCAGAACCGGGCGGGCATCATGGTTACGCACGATCTGCGCATGATCCAGTACGTGGACCGGGTGCTGCAGATGCGGGATGGCAAGCTGGCTCGGGAGATTACGGATCGCGACGAGATCATGCTGATGGCGGGCACCGGGCTGCACGACGCACCGGTCGCCGCCAACTGGCCGACGCCCACACCCGTGCTGGCAGTCGAACCCGTGGTCGTGCAGTAACCACAGACCACCGAATCGTTGTTGAGTTTCTCGCGGTCGTTGGCCGCTGCGTTGGAAGAGGGAGATCATCTCATGAAGAAGTTCGTTATTGCGGGGATCGTTGTGCTCGTATTGATGGCAGGCGGGGTCGCAGCGTTTACGATGCAGCGCACCGCGAGTGCGCAGGCCGAGCAGCCGGCGACGGCTGCTGCGGCAGAGCCGAACCGGGGCGTTGTGGCAGAAGGCGTTGTCGTGCCGGTCGAATGGGCAGCGGTGAGCAGCCAGGCCGGCGGCCGGGTGGCCGAGGTTCTGGTGCGCGAAGGCGAGCAGGTGACCGCGGGCCAGGCGATGGTGCGGGTCGAGTCGAGCCGCCAGGCCGCGGCAGTGGCCCAGGCCGCGGCCGGCCTTGCGCGAGCCCAGGCCCGGTTGGCCGAACTGAAGGCCGGCCCTCGGGCCGAAGAGATCGCGGTGGCCGAGTCGGCCGTGAGTGTCGCACAGGCCCAGTTGGGCCGGGCGCAGCAGGGTGCGAAGGCCGAGGACGTGGCCGCGGCGGAAGCGGCTGTCGCCGCAGCGCAGGCCAGCCTGAACAAGGTGCTCGAGGGTGCAGCGCCCGGCGCGCTGATCGCAGCTCGCACCGACCTGGCCAATGCCAAGGCGGCGCTGGAAGTAGCGCAAGCCGGTTACGACAAGGTCAAGGGCAACCCGGACGTCGCGGCCTCACCCCAGTCGCTCCAGCTCCAGCAGGCGACGAACGTGTACAACGCGGCGCAGGCCCGTCTCTCTGACCTCGAGCGCGGGGCCAGCAAGGCCGATGTGGATGCGGGCCGCGCCCGTCTTTCGCAGGCCCAGGCCCAGCTAAGGGCAGTGCAGGCGAGCGTTCGACCGGCAGACGTGGCCGTGGCCGAGGCCCAGGTGCAGGCGGCCCAGGAGCAGCTGAAGCTGGCGAAGGCGGGCGCACGGCCCGAAACGATCGCAGCAGCCGAGGCGGACGTCGCAGCGGCGCAGGCCGGCCTCGACCAGGCAAAGGCCGGGCTGGCCGAGACCGAGGTGAAGGCGCCCTTTGCCGGTACCGTGGCCGCCCTCACGGTACGCCTGGGCGAGCAGCTTGCGCCCGCAGCCCCCGTTGCGCAGCTCGCCAACCTGAGTGCATGGCAGGTCGAGACCTCCGACCTGACTGAACTGCACATTGCCGGCGTCAAGCCCGGCGATACCGTCGGCCTGACCTTCGACGCCCTGCCGGGCGTCAGCATGAACGGCACGGTCACGCGGATCAGCGACGTGGGCGTGAGCAACAAGGGCGACATCGCCTACAAAGTCACGGTCCAGCCCGAGCGGACTGATCCCGGGCTCAAGTGGAACATGACAGCGGCGGTCACTTTCCCCACCCGCTAACAACGGTTCCACGGGCAACTCAGAAGGCGACACCGGTCACTCGGTGTCGCCTTTTATGTGTTTGTTCCCCCATCTGGTATGATAAGTTTCACAACTCCGGTTGCCGATCCCCCTTCAGAAAGGGCCGCACCCCGTGCGCCTCGTCTCTATCATCGCATTGCTCGCCTTGACTATCACTGCGCCGGCCGCCGCTTGGGCGCCTGCCGCCTCGGCCCCGGCCACACCGCAGATCGACGGCTTCGGACCCATTGGGCCCGCAGCCGGCTGGCTGCTGGCAGAGAACCGGCTGTTCGTCACGCCCGACAAGGGCCAGACCTGGCAGGACGTCACGCCCGCCGGTGACGCCGCGCGCCTCCTGGCGGCCGACTTTTTCGGCGCCGCGGGTTGGCTGATCACAGGGTCGGCGGCCGCCTCTCCCGACGCTCCGCTCACGCTTGCTCGCACCAGCGATACCGGCGCGACGTGGCGTTCCGTGCCCTTGGCGCTGCCGCCGCATGAAGATGCCGGTCTGCCCATCGCCGGGGTGCAAATGGACTTTCAGAACCAGCGTGTAGGACGCCTCCGCCTCATCTATGCCTCGAGCAGCAACTTCGAGCGCTACTCCGATTGGTCGACGGAGGATGGCGGCGAGACGTGGGCGCGCCTGGACGGCACAAGCGAAGCCGCCAGCAGCGCGCCTGGTGCGCTGCCCGACGTCGTTTTTCTCCCCGACGGACGAAATGGGTGGCGCTTGCAGCAGGCGGGTGAGTGCACGGTTAGCGGTTCGACACGGGTGTGCGAGCAACACGTGCGGCTGTCTGTCACGCACGATGGCGGCCAGAGTTGGCGACCAATCGCGCTTCCTGCGGGTGTCAGCTCATCCGCCCGGAGCACGGTTCCGGACGGCCCTGCCCTCAATGCTGCGACTGCGTCTGCCGGACAGCGCACGATCATCGCCGCGGGCCATGGCTTCGACAAGTGCGAAGTCCCTACGTTGGATCAACTGCGGGAGTGGCGGCGCACCAGCCCGTACAGCAGCGTGAATCTGTACATCGGCGGCGCGCTGCGCGCCTGCAGCAACCGCGCGCTCAGTCGCGAGCTACCTGCGCAGCATTTACGACGACGGCTGGACTTTCATCCCCACCTGGGTCGGGCCCCAGGCGCCGTGCACGAGTTTTCGCAGTCGCATCAGTTACGACCCGTCGGCCGCGCAGGGGCAGGGCCTGGCCGAAGCCAACGCCGCGGCCGACACACTCGCCGCGCTGGGCCTGGCCGAGCCTGGAGGCGGGGGCAGCATCGCCTACTACGATATGGAGGCGTACGCTTCAGGCGATAGCGCGTGCAATGCCGCGGTGCAGGCGTTTGTGCTGGGCTGGAATCAGGGGATGCAGGCCCGCGGGCACCTGGCCGGCGTTTACGGCCTCGGCTGGACGCTCAGCCTGCTCGCGAATCTGTCGCAACCTCCGGACGCAGTCTGGCCGGCCCACTGGATACGGACTAGCTACGATTCAGGAGTGACTGTCTGGGACGTTAGGAATCTGGATGACAAGCTGTGGGCGAACCACCAACGGCTCCGCCAGTACACGCGGCGGCCATAATGAGACCTGGGGCGGCGTCACGCTCAACATCGACGCAAACGTGCTCGATGGACCAGTCGCGCTCGCCGGCCCTGGGCCCGACACGCCGACGCCGACTGCGACCGTCACACCGACCCGCACGCCGTTCCCCTTCACACCGCGGGCCTGGTTTTACCTTCCGATGATCACACATCCGTAGGGATTGTGGGGCAGGTGGCGGCCTCGGCACGCGGAGCGTGCCGAGGCCGCACCTGCCGCGACCCCCTCATGGCAGCGCCACGACCCAGATATTCCGATCCTTGCTCTCGACATAAACAACGTAACGGCCGTCGGGCGACACCCGCCAGTCGCCGTTGGCGATCTTGAGCGGCGCGTCGCCGGCACGCGTTAACTGCGTGAAGGCGAGCGACTCGGGGTCCAACTGCCAGAACTCGTGGTACTGCGCATCGGGCTTGAAGGGTACGACCACTAGCTTGTCGTCACCGTCCACCGTCCGCCACTGATACGCGCCAAACGTGCCCGGGGGCGCGGCCTTGGGCTTTCCACCGTTCGTGCTCACCAGCCACAGCCCGTTACCGGCCTCGTTGAACGTGGTGTAATAGGCGATCCAGTCGCCCGACGGCGAGAGGGTAGCGCTCCGCAGGCGCTCTGCCCGCACGATCTCGGTCAGCTTGCCGTCCGGAATCGAAAGCGAGTACAGGACGCTTTGGCTGCGATCTTTCGGGTCCTGGCCGTTCACCAGGAGCGCCGTATCTGATATCCACCCTCCGACACCGCCCCGGCGCAACGTCGTGATCCGTTTGGCTCCGCTGCCGTCCACATTTGCCGTCCAGATCGCCGCGACTTGCTGCTCGGGCGGCAGGTCGGGATTGCTGATACTCCAGGCAATCCGCTTGAAGTCTGGCGAGAACTGTACGCCGCGGCCTTGAGCCGGGACCACGAACTTCTTGCCGTCGCTCAAGCGCACGAGTGTCGTGGTGCTCTTCGTCGTCTCGATCCGGTAGGGGCCCACGATCCGGCTGTCTTCCACCTTGCCCGAAACGAGCGCCGGCTGCACCTCCGGTCGTTCGGCCGTTACGCCGTAGACGCCGAGCTTGCCGCCCGCCGGCTTGTCGATGAAGCGCACCTGTTTCCCGTCGGGCGACCAGAACGGCTGGGTGCAGCAGCCCCCGGTCGTTAAGCGCACGGGTTTCGATTCCTGCAGCTGAGTCGCAGACGCGATGGCGTAAGGATGTCCCAGCTGCCCGACATTCCCCAGTAGCGCCGCGAGCATCACGGCCAGCAGTAAAACGTGTCTCATCGCGTCCTCGGCCAGGGGTTCTTGAACTCGTTGAGCAGCTTGCCCCCCGTCACCGCCGGCGGCTGGTCGTCAAGCTGCTGCCATTTACGGGGGTCATCCAGGTCGCGCTCGAAGCCGCGGCCGAAGTTGCCGATCAATGCGAGGTTGTCCCAGTCCGCCTGCATCAGGGGGAGCGGGTTGTATTTCCACGAGCGTCCGGGATAGTTGCGCACCTCGAGGTGCAGGTGCGGCCGCCCAGTACAGGTCTCGTCAGGGTCGCCGCTGAGCGCGACCACCTCGCCTTGCTTCACCTTCTGGCCCACCGCCAGTTTGGGCCTTTCGAGCAGGTGCCCGTAGAGCGTCGAGTACTTGAGCTGGGGATGGTCGATGATCAGGTTGTGCGGCGCGGAGCCGTAGGCTTTTGCATCGACCAGCCCGACCACGCCGTCGGCTACAGCCACGATGGGCGTGCCACACGGGGCCGAAAGGTCGATCCCGAAGTGAATGCCCTGGCTGTAGCGGTAGGTCGTGCTGCGCTGGAAGTACGCGCCGACCGTGTTGCCGTACGTTTGCCCCAGCAGCCACGTGTCGGGGCCGGGCGGATCACGGAACGGCAGGATGAACGGCCGCGCTGGCGCCGCAGACTGGGCCTGCGCCGGCACGGCCGGCAGCACCAGCAGCGCGAGCAGCAGCAAGAACTGCCCGGCTCGTCCGATGGTGAGTCGTGTGTGTTGTTCCATCTTGTGAACCCTTATGCTGTGATGGGAGTTGGAAGGGGAAACGCGAAATCTGCGAAACCGGGAAATCACGGAACCCGAAAGAACGAGAGTCCCCACACGAAACGCGCCATTTCGGCTGCCCTTTCGTGCTTTTGCGTTTCGCCTTTCGTCCTTTTGGTCGCTTTCGTGTTTCCCCTTCCAAAGCTACGCCGGGACTCCGGTCGCCTGCTACCGCTGCTTCGCGACCTTCTCCAACCGCTGCAGGCTTTGCGCGAGGTCGATCCCGTCGCCCAGCACGGGCTTGAACAGGTCGCCGTGCTTGGCCAGCCGGTCGGGCAGCGTGCGGATGTTGAACTGGCCGGGCGTCATGCCAGGGACCACTTCCTCCCACAAGAGCGGCGTGGCCACGGGTGCGCCGGGGCGCGGCCGCAGGGAGTAGACCGTCGCCATGGTCTGGCCGCGACGGTTCTGCAGAAAGTCGAGATAGATCTTTCCCTTGCGCTTGTCGGGGCTGCGTTCGACGCTGGTCGTCGCGGGCAGCCGGTCGTTCACCAGGTACGCGACGAGCCGTCCGAATTCGCGCACCTGGTCGTAGGTATACTTCGCCGCCAACGGAACGTAGATGTGCAGCCCCGTGGCGCCGGATGTCTTGATGTAGTTCGGCATCTCGGCTGCCTCGAAGAGTCTGTGCACCTCCTGCGCGGCTCGGATCACCTCGCCGAACGCGATGTCCAGCGGATCGAGGTCGATCACCAGGTAGTCGGGATTATCCAGGTTCTGGCGTCGCGAGTTCCAGGGGTTGACCTCGATGCAGCCCATGTTCGCCATGAGCACCAGCGTCGCCTCGTCCTGGCACAGCAGGTATTCCTCGGGGTCGCCGTCTTTTTCCCCCAGGACGATGGTCTGCGCCCACTCGGGCACCTGGCCGCCGACGTCCTTCTGGAAGAAGCTCTCGCCGTTAATCCCGTTCGGGAACCGGTGGAGCGACTCGGGGCGGTCGACCAGGTAGGGCAGGATCAAGGGCGCGATCCCCTGGTAGTAGCTGATCAGGTCGCGCTTGGTTAGCCCCGCGCCCGGGCCCGCGTCGTCGGGCCAGTACAGCTTGTCAGGGTTGGTGATGGTGAGCGTCCGGCCGTCGACGGTCACCTCTTCCGGCTTCTCTTCCTTGCGCTTGTAGCGCCGTTTCACCGCCTTGGCAAGGGGCACAGGCAGCTCCCGGCACACGCTCTGCGGCTCGATGTCGTCGCGCAGCCCGATGAAGATCGGCTGGCGCATCATGCCGTCCTTGCTCCACTCCGCGAACTTCACGTCGCAGACCAGCTCGGGCCGCGTCCACGTGGGCGGGGCGTTCGTGGGCGGGGCCACCTTGAAGGGCGACCGCTTGACGATGTAAGGCTCCAGACGTTCCTTCACGTAGGCAAGCTCGGCCTGCGTGAAGCCCCCGCCCGTGTGCCCGATATACACCAGTTGCTTCCCAGCGGAGGCATCCTGAGCGGAGGCGGCAGAAGCCGCCGGAGTCGAAGGACGGTCCTCGCCCTCGCCATTTTCGTAGACGCCCAGGATCAGCGCGCCCAGGTCTTTGCGGCCCCCGCGCGGCTCGGTGTATCCGCAGATCACGGCCGACTGCTGCAGGTGGGTCTTGACCTTGAGCCAGTCCTCCGTGCGGTCGCCCGAGCGGTATTGGCTTGCACCGTCCTTCGCAATGACGCCCTCGAGGTCGTGCTGGCGTGCCGTGTCGTACAGCGCCCGGCCGTGCTGCTCGATATAGTCGCTCCAATGTACGTGGGGCAGCTCGGGCAGGATCGCTTTGAGGATCGCCTTGCGCCGCAGCAGGGGCAGGTTGCACAGGTCGTGGCCCTGCAGGTAAATGATGTCGAACACGTAGTATGCAAGCGTGCCCGCCCCGTCTTTGAGCCAGTTCTGCAGCAGCTTGAACTGCGGCCGGCCGGCCTCGTCGAGCACGACCACCTCGCCGTCGATGACGGCATCGAACTTGAGCGATTGCAGGTCGCGGACGATTGCGCCGTAACGATCGTTGAAGCTCAGCATGTTGCGCGAATAAAGCAGGACGTTGCCGCCGCTGAGTTCCGCGACGGCCCGGTAGCCGTCCCACTTGATCTCGAATAGCCAGCCCTCGCGGTCAAACGGCTCGTCTGTCAGCGTGGCGAGCATGGGCTTGACCTCGTGGGGCAGGGGCGCCGCGACCGCGCCGGTCAGGTCGATGCGCGACAGGTCAAGCTCGCCGGATTGGTTTGCGACGGCTCGTTGGACGTCTCGCGGCGTCGGCCGGCGCGAACGCGCGGGCATTCGAACCGGGTGCGGTGCGGCCGCCTCCTCCGTTGTCCGCGTCGCGGTCCGAGTGCCACTCCGCGTCCCGCGCGTCCGCGATTTCTTCCATGTTGCGGGCGGAGATCACCGACCGGTCCCACAACAGCACGTCTTGCGGGGTGGCGAAGTCATCCTGTTTCTTCACCAGCAGCCACGCGTTCTCGTCCTTCCGGCCGGAAGGGTTCCCGCTGGAAGGGTCCTTCCGGGCGGAAGGGTTGCCGCCGTGCATCTTCGACAGGGCAAACGCGCCCTTGAGCTTCTGACCGCGCAGGAAGAGCTTCAGGCTGCCCTTGCCGAGCTGCTCGTTCAGCAGCCTCTCGCTCTCCTCGCGGGTGGTCGCACCCAGCGCGGTGTAGGTTCCCTCGTCCCACACCATCACGGTGCCGGCGCCGTAGTTGCCCTCGGGGATGATGCCCTCAAATGTGCGGTAGTCCATGGGGTGGTCTTCGACCATCATCGCCAGCCGCTTGTCGGCCGGATTGAGCGAAGGCCCTTTTGGCACGGCCCAGCTCTTCAGCGCGCCGTTGAGCTCCAGGCGGAAGTCGTAGTGGAGGTGCGAGGCCGCGTGCTTTTGGACGACGAAGCGCAGGGCCGGCCCTTGGTCGGCACGCTCCCCGGGCGAGCTCTCGTTCGCCTCGGGCGGCGGCTCGGGCGTCTTCTTGAAGTTCCGCTTCTCACGGTAGGTTTCTAGGGTCATCCCTGATCTTGTTGTCGTAATCGAACGACGAATAGAACGCAGATTCACCTGATTGAGCTGATCTACCTGACCGGTCGAAGATCATGAAGTTCAGTCAGATCAGTTCGATCTGTGTCCCATTCCTACTTCTTGGCTTCGGCCATCTCCAGGCTCTCGCGCAGCTTGGCAAACAGGTCGGTCACCTCGGCCGGAATGGCCTCTTCCTCTTCAGGTTCCTTCGCCTTGCCCGCCGCCTTATCCTCGATAAACTGCTTCAGTGCCTCGGTATACGTGTCATGGTACTCGTTTGGATCAAAGGTCTCGGTCAGTTGGTCGACCAGCCGGACCGCCATGTCGAGTTCCTTCTTTTGCACCTCGTTCGCCGGCGGCAGCTCGAGCCCCTCCGGGTTGCGCACTTCGCTGGCCCAGCGCATCTGCAGCAGGACGATCATGTCGCCCTCGGCCCGCAGCAGGCACATACGCTCCCGCGTTCGCAGGATATACCTGGCGACCGCCACCTTGTCCGTCTTCTTCAGTGCCTCGCGCAGCAGTGCGTACGCCTTCGCCGCGCCCTTCACGGGTTCCAGGAAGTAGGGCTTTTCCAGCAGCTTCGCGTCGACCTCCGACTCCTTGATGAAGGCCACGATTTCGATGGTCTGCGTCTTCTTCGGCGCGGCCCGCTTGAAGTCTTCGTCCGTCACCACGACATAGTCGCCCTTGCGGAACTGGTAGCCCTTGACGATGTCCTTGTACTCGACCTCTTCGCCGTCTGCCTGACACACCCGCACGTAGCGGATCGGGCACAGGTCGCCCTTGCGCAGCATGTCGAAGTCCAGGTCCCGAGCCTCGCTGCCGCTGAAAAGCTTGATGGGGATATAGATCAGGCCGAAGCTGATTGCTCCACTCCAGATCGATCGCATACTGCTGCCTCCTACTCATTACACAGCCAATTCAGCTTGAGTATAGGCGAAGCCCCGTGCAAGGACTGTAACATGCCGCACGGATAATCGCGGAAGGTCGACAGGATCAAGTCGTAACCCCTCACACCGACAGTTGGCCCCAAAGGGTATAACCTTGACCGGCCGCCCTGTCCTGCGGGCGGGCCGTAACACGCGGGGAGAGAGAACTCATGACAGAGGTTGGCTGGCCGGCAGGCTACCGGATTCGTCCGCCGCGCCCCGACGAAGCCGTCAGGGTTGCGGATTTGATTCGGGCATGCGACGTGGCGGACACGGGCGAGCCGGACTGGAATGTGGAGGAAACGCGCGCGGACTGGATTCGACTGGGTTTTGACCTGGCCCGGGACGCCCGCATTGTCGAAGCGCCTGACGGCCGGCTCGTCGCGTATACCGACGTCTTTGTCCGCCCCAATGCGGTTGAGATCACCGCAAATACCTGCCTCAATCCGGAGTGCCGCTCGGAGGCGCTCGACGAGGCCCTTATCTCACTGGCCGAGACGTTGGCGGCACAGCACGCTCCGCTGCCCGTGCGCGCCATGGTGCTCGCGTCTCGTGGCCCCTTATTCGAAGGTCGCGGCTACAAGCCGCAGCGCTGGCTCTGGCGCATGCGCGGCAGACCTGGAAGCGCCCCCCGAAGCCGCCGAGTGGCCCGAGGGGTTTACCGTCCGGACCATGGAGCCGGCCGACGAGCGCCGGGCATACGAGTTGATCGAAGAAGCCTTCGTGCGCCCTGGCCGCGCGCCCGTGTCCTACGAGGAATGGCGGCGCTTCGTCGTCGAACGGGGCGATTTCGACCGTTCGCTGGCGTTTCTGGCGGTGCGAGGGCGCGAGATAGCGGGGACTGGCATGTGCTTGATGGACCCTGCAGGCGGCGAGGGGTGGGTGCGCCAGTTGGCGGTCGACAGCCGCTACCGGGGGCAGGGCCTGGGCAAGGCGCTGCTGCTGCACGCATTCGGGGAGTTCTATCGCCGGGGTGCGACGCGGGCCGGCTTGGGCGTCGACGCGAACAACCCGTCGGCGACCAAGCTGTATCTTGGGGTGGGGATGCGCGCGCTCCAGGAGTACGTGCAGTACGAGCGTAAACCGGAGTAGACACTCACCCCGCACTGCTGGACAACGACGGGCGAAATCGGACACTGATTGGATGAATTCGACTGGTGATGCTGCTCTCTTTCCCGAAGGACAGCGCGGATCAGGTCAATCAGTTGCATCAGCGTCCCATTACAGATCCGAGGACGCGCGGCGGCGCGGCCCTTACGGGCGGCCTGCCCGGTTGAAGGCTCGACTCCGCTGCGCGCACCTCTCTGTCACTTGCGATCGTCGAACACGTGCTCGGCAAGCCTTTCGCCGAGCACGTGCTCGATTTCGGCCGCCACATGCCCGGGCAGCGGGGCCGGCCGGCTGTCCTCCATCCGGGCAACGGTCCGTTCGCGCAGCCGCACATCCAGTGCCTTGCTTCCCTGTCGCACCCAGTCCGCCATCCGGTAGCGCCGGAACAAGCCCGGCTGCCACATCTCACGGAAGTGCCGCAGCGTGTGCTCTTCCGCGATGAATGAGCCGCCCGGCCCGACGGCATGAATCACGTCGAGTGCGATTTGCTCCGCATCGAGCGTGATCCCCCGGCCGAACTGGCGCGCCTGCGAGATCAGCTCGGCACAGAACACGATCATTTCCGGAGAGGTCATCAAGCCGGCTTCGAGGTAGCCGATGTCGTGCGCCAGGTGGGTGCCCGTCAGCTGTGCGACCAGGATCGAGAGCATCGCGTCGGCCGCGGCTTGCTCATCCAGCGCCAAGCTGTCAGACATCCCCGCGTTGCCCCAGATGGGCAGGCCGTAGAAACGCGCCATCTCTGCCGACGCCACCCTGGCCAGCTCGTATTCAGGCGAGCCATAGACGCTGATCGTCGATCGCATATCCATATGGTGCGCCTGGACGCCGTAGATGAACGGCGCGCCCGGCCGCGCAAGCTGCTGGATCACGAGGCTCGAAAGCACCTCCGCGTTGCCCAGCGCCAGGCCGCCGGCCAGCGTCACGGGCGCGGTCCCGCCCATCATGGGAGCGGGAGAGTGGATCAGCGGCAGCCCGTGTTCGGCCATGAACAACAGCTTGCCGGTTGCAGTCTCCGAGTGCTTGAGCGGCGTCGTGGGCTCCGAGTAGAGCGCCAGCGTCGGGTTGAGGCCGAGTTCCGCCATCCCGCCCGCCGCGGCCGCAGCCATCCCTACGATCGCCTCGCAGTCGGCCACGTCGTCGCACACGAACACCACGGGCTTCTCCGTGTTGGCGAGCATCAGCGCGTACTGCAGCTGATAGGGGCTCGGGGTGTCAGTATCCGCCGGTATACCCATCGAGTTCAATGGGTATCCCGGCGCATCCGCCGGTATACCCATTGACATGCAGAAGTCGATCTCGGGGAGTGCGTCGACCAGGCGGATGCACTCCCTGACGTCGGCCGTGCGGAAGGGACGCCGCGACCCGGTGCGCGGGTCGAGGTAGTTCGGACAGTCGGAACCGGGGCCGTAGTACACATTGTCGCCGCTGAGGTGCAGCCGGGGCGCGGCGTGAGCCGCGGGCGCACAGCGTTACCTCGGACGGCGCCTGCCCGAGCGCCCAGGCCACGAGTGCCGGGGGAATGCGGACGAGGTTTTCGTCGGTCACGAGAGCGTCGCTGCGCCGGAGCAGCTCCAGCGCACCGGGGTGGTAGATCCGGACTCCTGTCCGCCGCAGGATTTCCAGCGAAGCGTTGTGAAGCGCCTCGCAGTCGCCGTGGCCGAGCATGCGCAGGCGCGGACCGGTAAAGATGGGAGTTGTCATAAAATCACGCGTTCCATGTGCGGCGAATGGTCTCGATCTCGTTCAAGGTGGACGCGGGGAGTTCGGGCGAGCGGGACTTGTCGAGCAGCGCGACGGTCTTCTCACGCAGGCGCTGGCCCAGGTCCTTGCCGCCCTTCCTCAGCCAATCATCCCGGCGGAGGCGGCTGTACAGCGTGGGCTGCCAAAACTCCTTGAAGTGCTGCAGGGTGTGCTCGGTGGCCAGGTAGGAACCCCCGGGGCCAATCTGGTCGACCAGATCGAGGGCGAACGCTTCCGGGCTCAGGTCCATCCCCGCGGTGAAGTGGCGCAGCCGGCCGATGACGTCCGCGGTGAAGACGATCATCTCGGGGGATACCGCGAGCCCGGCCTCGACGTACCCGACGTCATGGACGAGGTGCTGGCCGCTGAGCAGAGCAACCATTACGGAGGACGTCGCATCGGACGCGGCCTGCTCGTCCATGACGCAGCTGTCCGTGTAGCCGGCATAGCCGAAGTGGGGCAGGTCATAGTAGCGGGCCATCTCGGTCACCGCGGCCCGCGCCAGCTCGAACTCGGGCGCGCCGTACACGGCGATGGTCGTCCGCATGTCCATGTGGTGCAGCCCGCACCCATACACGAACGGCGCGCCCCGCCGCACGAGTTGGTGGATGACCAGCCCGGAGAGCAGTTCCGCGTTGCCCAGGGCCAGCGCGGCGGCCAGCGACATGGGCGCCGCGCCGCCCATCATGGGCGAGGCCTGGTGGACGATGGGCAGCCCGACCTCGGCCATATACATGAGTTTCTCGGTCGAATCCTCGCCGTGCAGCAGGGGCGTGGTGGGCTGCCCGTAGCCCACCAGGTTCGGGTTCAGGCGCAGCTCGTCCATGCCCCCGGCCGCCGCGGCTGCCATGCCCACGATTGCCTCGCACTCCGCCCGGCTGCCCAGGGTGAACGCCAGCGGCTTCGTCGTGTTTTCCAGCATGAGCGCAAACTCGTCGCAGTACGGTGCGCGCGGGTTCAGGTCCGAGGGCATCCCCATGGACATACAGAAGTCCATTTCGGGCAGCGCGTCCACCAGCCGCACGCACGCAATCACGTCGGCCTCCGTGAATGGCCGGCGCTCGCCGCTCCGTCGGATCCAGGTAGTTCGGGCACGCCGAACCGGTGCCGAAGCTGACCTCGCGCCCCTCCAGGCGAACTGCAACCTCCGTGCTGCCCCGCTTGCAGAGCGCGATCCGGGACGGGGGGCCCGTGAGCGCCCACTCGATCAGCGCAGGGGGGAAGCGCACCAGGCTGCCATCCGTGATGATGGCGCCGGCGTCTTTGAGCAGCCCGAGGGCGCGCGGGTGGTCGACGCGCACGCCCGTGCGGCGCAGGATCTCGAGGGATGCGTGGTGCACCGCCTCGCACTGGTCCCGTGTGAAGAAGGCGAACTGCGGTGTGGCGTGGGAACTGTGCGACATGCTGGCCTCTTGTGTCTGAATTGGGGACTGGCGACACCGCGGTTCTGTCAGAAACCCGGCGTCTCGATTCTCTTGGGTCAGGAATGATGATAGGCTTCGTCGGTCTCGTAGAGCTCGTGGGCCCGCGCGACGGCATCCCAGTTCAGCTCGAAGCCGAGTCCCGGGCGCAGCGCCGCCGCGGCTTCGAGCTTCCCCTGGATGGGCGTCAGGTCGGGCGAGGCGAGGATGTCTTCGGCGAGCAGTTGGTGCATGATCTGGTTGCCGTCCGCGAGGTTGGGCAGGGTCAGCGCAATCTGGTGCTGTGCCAGGTCGGTCATGCCCGTGACGGATTGGCCGTGCAGGCAAATGGCGATGCCGGCCGCTTCTGCGATTGCCGCGGCCTTCTTGAACGCAAGCAGCCCGCCGGTCTCGTGGAAAGACAGCACGACCAGGTCCGCGGCTTGCTGGCGGCAGACCTCGTAGACATCGTGCAGCGAGTAGACCGCCTGGTCGGCCGCGATCGGGATTGGCGAAGCATCGTGGACTTGCTTGAGCGCAGCCAGGCTTTGCGCGGGGGTGGGTTGCTCGACAAACTCGGGCTCGAACTGCGCCAGCCGGCGGATCATGTAGAGCGCAGTTCGCACGTCCCACGCCTCGTTGGCATCCAGCCGCAGCTTCCGGTCCCCGATGGCGCCGCGCACCGCCCGCACGTTTGCGAGGTCCTTCTGTTCGCCCCGGCCTACTTTGATGTAGATGACCCCGTAGCCTTCCTCGGCCATGCGGTGCGCGTCCTCGGCCAGTTCGTCGGACGTGTCGCCCTGCGGAAACCCGAAGTAGTCCACGGCCGCATGGTACGCGCCGCCGAGCAGTTGGTGCAGCGGCGAGCCGGTCGCCTTGCCGATCACGTCCCACAGCGCCATCTCGACGCCCGCGAGGGTCAAGCCCGCAAAACGCGGGTTATGCGAGAAGCCGCCGAGGAAGCGGGCCTCATGCATCAACCGCTCGACGTCGAACGGGCTGCGTCCCTCAAAGAGCGGCGCGACGCCTTGCAGCGCGGCGAGCGCGGTGTCGGCCGGCCGGCCCACGGTCGTCTCGCCGTACCCGCTGATGCCCTCGTCCGTCTCCACCTCGATCAGCAGGTTGACCGCCCCCGTGTCCACCCGTCCGGCCCAGTGATACGGCTTCTTGAACCGGAGTGCCAGCGGTGTCGCGCGCAGCGCAATAATCTTCATCGCGATGCCTTCCGGGTGTCCGCTACTTGTTGACCCGGATTCGGGGATTGAGTACGCCGTAGAGCAGGTCGGCCGCCAGGTTGGCCACGCAGAAGATGGCGACCACGACCATGCTGCAGGCCTGGATGAGGATCAGGTCGCGGCGTTGGATCGCGTAGACGAGCAGCCGGCCCAGGCCCGGATAGCCGAAAAGCTGCTCCGTGACGATCAGCCCACCGATCAGGAAGCCGATGCCCATGGCGACGATAGTGACCGTCGGCAAGAGCGAGTTGCGCAGCACGTGCTTCGTCAGCACCTGGTTCTGGGGCAGGCCCTTCAACTCAGCCGCCCGCACATAGTCCGTCTTCAGCACGTCGATGGTGCTGGCGCGCGTCATGCGCGACACGTAGCCCAGGCTGGTGAGGCTGACGGCAATCGCCGGCAGGATGAGGTAGGGCAGCGCGTCCTTGAACGAGGTGTCGGGCTGGATCGACGAGTTTGCCGGCAGCCACTTCAGCCCGAGCGCGAACACCGCAATCAGGATGAGGCCGGTGACGAACTCGGGCAGCCCGACGAAGGCCATCGTCACGGCCGAAATGCCCTGGTCGACGGCCTTCTCGCGTTTCAGCGCGGCGACCACGCCGAGCAGGATGCCAAGCGGGACATAGAACAGCAGGGCCACCGTCGCGAGCATGGCCGAGTTGCGCAGCCGGCTCATGATCATGGGCATCACCGCCTGCTTGCTCACCATCGACACGCCCCAGTCGCCCCGCACGAAGTGCGTCAGCCAGTCAAAGTATTGCATGTAGACGGGCCGGTTCAGCCCGAGCTCTTCGCGCAGGTTCGCGACCGCTTCCTTGGTGGCGAACTGGCCGAGCATGACCTGGGCCACGTCGCCGGGCAATAGCTGCGTCGCGGCGAAGATGACGATCGATGCCAACAGCATGGTGAGGACGATGAAGCTGATGCGCCGCAAAAGATAGGTCGTCATCGGGGCGCCCCTCCTTCGCTGCCTGCCTGCGGCGCCGTTTGCGACGCCGTTTGCAGAGCCGCCAACTGGGCCGCCGGGATGTGGCAGCAGATGTGGTGGTCGCCGCCCAGGTCCTGCCACGGTGGTTCCTGCGTTTCGCAGATCGCGCCGATCTTGCGCGGGCAACGGGTGTGGAACCGGCAGCCGGTCGGGATGTTGACCGCGCTGGGCACGGAGCCGTGCAGCCGAATCCGCTCCTGCTGTGCGTCCGGGTCGGGGATGGGGATGGCCGAGAGCAGGGCTTCGGTGTAGGGATGGAACGGCGGCGAGAACACGGCTTGCGGCGGCCCTGATTCCCACAGCCGCCCCAGATAGACGACGCCGATCCAATCCGAAAGGTGCAGGACGGCCGCCAGGTCGTGCGAGATGAACAGGTACGAGGTTCGTTGGGTAGCCTGCAACGCCCGCAGCAGGTTCATCAGCGATGCCTGCACCGACACGTCGAGCGAAGAGATCGGCTCGTCGAGGATCATCAGGCTGGGGTCGGCGGCAAAAGCCCGCGCAATCGCCACCCGCTGCTTTTCGCCGCCGCTCAGCTCGTGCGGCAGCCGGGTAATGTAGTCCTCCGGCAGGTTGACGGCCGCAAACAACGCCCGCACTCGGGCCGGGATTTCCTGCTTGGGGGTCTTGCCGAGCAGGATCAGGGGCCGGGCCACGCTGTCGCCGACGGTGTGTTGTGGGTTGAGCGAAGCATCCGGGTTCTGGAAGACCATCTGGAGCTTCTTCAGCTGGCTTGGCGTCCTGCGCCGGACGCTGTACGGCACCTTCTCGCCGGCCAGCTCGATCTCCCCGGCGGTGGCTTCTTCGAGCCCTGCGACGCAGCGTGCAAACGTGGTCTTCCCGCAGCCGCTCTCGCCCACGATACCGAGGGTGGCGCCGCCGCGCACCCGTAGGCTGATGTCGTCCACGGCCTTGACTGCCTTCCGCCGCCGGCGCAGGATGTCGAGGATGCTTGCGCCGCTCACCGGGAAGTACTTCTTCAGGTGTCGTGCTTCCAACACGACGGGCCCGGCCGCGCGTTCGGCGGCTTGCAGCGTTGTCGCACGTTCCTCGCGCTCCGCAGCTCTGGCGTACTGCTCCGGGTGATCGCGAAGCGCCTGCCAGCGGATGCACGCGGTGCGGTGGCCCGGCTCGGCCTCGACAAAGGGCGGCCGCGCCGCTCGGCATGCGTCCTCGGCCAGCGGGCAGCGCGGCGCAAAGATGCACCCGGGGGGCAGTTGGTCGGGCCGGGGAATGTGGCCCTGGATGGTGTTCAGCACGATATCCCGGCCGGTCACGTCGACCCGCGGGACGCAGCCGAGCAGGCCCAGCGTGTACGGGTGGAGCATCTGCTTGAAGACCGGGCGGATGAAGCCCTCTTCCATCAACTCGCCCGCATACATCACGCCGACCCGGTTGCAGATCCGTGCGACCACACCCAAATTGTGCGTGATGTAGAGGACCGCGGTGTGGTACTCGGTGAGCAGGTCACGCACCAGGTCGAGGATGACTGCCTCGGTGGTCACGTCGAGCGCGGTGGTTGGCTCGTCCATGATGAGCAGGCGCGGGTTGGTGGTCAGCGCGATGGCGATGAGCACGCGCTGCAGCATACCGCCCGAAAGCTGGTGCGCGTACCGTCGCGCCACCGCCTCGGGATCGGCCATGCGCACCTTGCCCAGCATCTCGATCGCCTTGGCCTGCGCGTCCTGCTTCGTCATACCCAGGTGCAGCCGCGCCACCTCCGCGATCTGTTCGCCGATGACGACGGAGGGATTGACCGCCGTGTTGGGGTCCTGGTGCACCATGGTGATCTTGGCGCCCCACACCTTGCGCAGCTCGGCCCGCGACAGCCCGAGCAAGTTCGGTCCCGTCGAGCGCGACGAGGTCGCCCTTGGCGTGCCCGTTCGCCGGCAGGTACTGGACGATGCCGCGGGCCAGCGTCGTCTTGCCCGACCCCGACTCGCCGACCAGCCCGTAGATCTCCCCCGCGGCGACCTGCATACTGACGTTCCGGACCGTGTGCAGCGGGCCTTTCTCAGTGTCGTAGGTGATCGTCAGGTTCTGCACGTCGAGCACGGGCCGGTTTGCAGCACCGATCTGCGTGTGCACTCGTTCACCCTCCATCCGACCCCCTTACCCCGTCACCCCGCCGGGCAGCAGCATGCGCCGCAGCCCGTCGCTCAGGAACCCGATGCCCACGACGAGCAGTGCGATCGCTGCCGCCGGGAAGAGCAGGACCCATGGCGCCTGGATGAAGTAGTTGCGCGCCTCGCCGACCATCAACCCCCAGTCGGGCGAGGGCGGCTGGACGCCCAGGCCCAGGAACCCGAGCGATGCGACCAGGAAGATCGCGTAGGCAAAGCGCATCGAGGCCTCGACGGCGAGCGGGGGCATCACGCTGGGCAGCACTTCCTTGAACATGATATAGGCCGACGTTTCGCCCCGCATCTTTGCCGCTTCGACGAACTGCCGTGTCTTCAGGTCGAGAACCACGCTGCGGACGACGCGGGCGACCATCGGAATGTACAGCACGCCGACCACGATAATGACGTTGACGCGGGAAGGTCCGAGCGTCCCCAGAATGAGGAGCGCGAGCAGCAGCGGCGGAATTGCCAGCAGCACGTCGACCAGGCGCATGGTGATCTCTTCCAGGAACGAGCCGAAATAGCCCGCAAAGAGGCCAAGCGTGAGGCCGAGAATGACGGCGATGACGGTTCCTGTGCCGGCAACGACAAAAACGTCCCGGGCGCCGCTCGAGCACGCGGCGAGTAAACATCGCGGCCGAACTGGTCGGTGCCGAATACGTGCTCGCTGGACGGCGGCTTTAGGCGCTCGGTCAGTTTTTGCTGTGTATAAGGATAGGGCGCGATCGGCGGGGCCGAACACGGCCAGGAAAAGGAAAAAGCCGACGATCGCGATCCCGATGAGCGTGGCCGGGTAGCGCCGCAGCCGGCGCCAGGTCAGCGCCAGGCGCGACGGCCGGCGCACGGGTACGTCCAGTTGAGCTTCCATTTGGAGGAGACCTCCGGTTTCTGAGAGGGGCAGCCGGGCCATAAGCTCCCGGCCGCCCCTCGAACGGAGAGGTTACTTCTCGAAGTACACGGTCCGCAGGTCAAGTGCGGTGCCCAGGTAGCTCGTTGGCTTGAGCCCCTTCAGTTTGACGTTTGCGCCCCACAGGTTGCTGGCGAAGAACGGGACGATGATCGGGCCGCGGTCGATGAAGATCTGCTGGATCTGCTTGTACAGCTCCGCGCGCTTCGTCCGGTCCAGCTCGCACGGCGGCCTTGGCCGACAGGTCGTCCAGTTCCTTGTCGCACCAGTGGCTCTCGTTCCACTTGGCGGTGCAGACGTAGGCGAGGTCCAGGTAGGGCTGCGGGTAGGCGCGCGAGCCCCAGTCGGTGATCGCCAGGTCCGCTTCCAGCCAGAGGTTGTCGGCGCCGTAGTACACGTCGGACGGCACCAACTGGATCTCGGCGTTGATGCCCGCCTCGGCCCACTGTTCCTTCAGGATCGTCGCGATGGCCGGGACCGGCGAGATCTGCTGCGCGGTCAGGGTGATCTTCAGCCCGTCACCGTAACCGGCTTCGGTCAGCAACTGCTTGGCCTTCGCCACATCGCGGGTCGGGTCTGGGCGCGTCAAGGTAGAAGTCGCCGTAGCCGGGGCCGAACGGCGTGTTGTGGCCGACGACGCCCAGGCCTTCGAACGCTGCCGCCAGGATGGCTGCGTTGTCCGTTGCGGCCTTGAACGCCTGGCGCACCTTCACGTCGTCGAACGGCTTCTTGTCGCTGCGCATGCGCAGGACGAAGGCGTGTTGGACGGCTTTTCGAGCACCTGGATGTTCTGGTCCTCCTTAAGCGTCTTCACGAACTCGGTCGGCAGGTAGAGCAGGTAGTCCACCTGCCCGCCGCGCAGCGCTTCGACCTGGGCCGACGGCTCGGCCATGAAGATGAACTCCATCCCGTCGAGGTAGGGCAGCTGGTTGCCTTCCGCATCCTTCATCCAGTAGTTCGGGTTCTTCTTGAAGGTCAGCCGGTCTTCGGGCAGGTACTTGTCGATCATGAAGGGCCCCGTGCCGATGAACTCGGTCTTCGGGTCCTTGATGCCGCTCCAGACGATCAGCGCATGGTAGTCGCCCAGGTCGAGCAGGAAGTCGGGGTTCGTCTTCTTGAGCTTGAACACGACCGTGTTGTCGTCGGGCGTGGAGATGTCTGCGATGTTCGAGTACAGGGCCACCGTCGCCGCGCCCACCTTCTCGTCGCGCAGCCGGTCGAACGTGGTCTTCACGTCCTTTGAAGTGAGCGTCTCCCCGTTGTGGAACTTGACGCCCTGGCGCAGCGTGAAGGTCCAGGTCAGGCCGTCGTCGCTCGTCGTCCACTTTTCGGCCAGGCTGCGGCTTGCATCCGGCGCGTTCTCCTCGCCCGTGTAGACCAGGAAGTCGCCCCACTGCCGGCCGATTTCGTCGTCTGAAACGGAGCTCAGGAACGCGGGGTCCAGGTTGGTCGGTGCAAAGTACGCGTGCTTCAGCGTGCCGCCATACTTCCCGCCGGTTGCCGCGGGAGCTGCCGTCGGTTCAGGGGCCTTGGTCGGTTCGGCGGCCGGTGCGGCTGTCGGCTCGGGCGCTTTAGTCGGCTCCACCGCCGGCGCCTGGGTTGGTTGGGCCGGCGCAGTGGTTGGCTGCGCAGGGGCTGCCGTCGGCTGGGGCGCAGCCGGCGCGCTGCACGCGGCGAGCAGCACGCTCAGGATGACGATGACGGCAAGCACTATGCCGCCACTCCGTGACGCCTTCATGGCCTTCCTCCTGTTTGATGATGCGGGCTAACACATTTCGTAAGGTTAACGGACGGAACAGCGATCAGAACGCACCTCCTTTACCTCAGACCGGCGGTTTCTGCCTGTGCTCACCATTCGTGAGCAGTTCGATGAGATCCGCTGCGCCGGTCAGTTCGTCAAAGTGCCATACCAGGCCGGACAAAGCATCGACCCGCGCTTCATCCAGCACAAACTGCGCCATCCAGCGCAGCTTCTCGTCCATCCGGCTCGCGTCCCAGCCGGGTTGAGGGAAACGCAAGCCGCCATCGACCAACCCCGACGAATAGCTCCGGCCGTCCTTGAGGGTGATCGTCACGATGCTGGCAAAGCGCCCTTTCGGGTCGCCCCGCGCGTAAAGTTCGGCCAGCCGCTGCATTTCCGGCGATTCGACAGTGGTGACCTTCGCCGCGACCCGGCGAATGGCCGGGTCGGCCAGCCGCGCTTCCAGGATTTGCGCGGGGCCGATTTCACCGTCGACCAGCATCGCGGCCAGCGGCCAGGACTGGCTGAATTGCGCTTCCTCTGTCGTCGACGGCAGCCCCTTGAACAACGCGTCGGCGCCCTGGCACCCTTCCACCAGGATGGTCTGGATTTGGTCGAGGTCGATGTGGTTTTCCTCGACCAGTCGCCGCGCGCCCTCCACGCCGGCGTGCGCCCAACCGCAGCACGCATAGCGCGCCGCCTTCCAGGCCACGCCCTCGAGGATCAGGTAGTCCTGCCCGATGTCGCAGGCCCAGTCCTGGTACTCGGGCAGCGCTAACAGCGTCGGCACGCCGGTATAGCCGCGGGCCGCGAGCCCCGCCGACATTACCCCGGTCATGGCCGCCCACCCGATGCCATGCTTGACCATGGCTGGCTGCGCCACGTCGCGCATCATCGGGAGGTTTGGCGCATGGTACTCTGCGATGCCCAGCGCATGGCCAGCCTGTTCGGGCGACAGGCGCAGGAGGTTCGCGGCGACGGCTGCGCACGCCACGCTGCCCCACGACCCGCAGGCCTGGTACACCTCCCGGCTCGCGTGCCAGCAGCGGCCGATCCGGTGCGCTACCTCATATCCTACCACGATTGCGGCCAGAATATCCGCGCCGGTGCGGCCCAATCCTTCGCCCACGGCCAGCGCCGTCGGGAAGATCGACGCGCCCCCATGCCCGTTCGCATAGCGCGTGCTGTCGTCCAGGTCGAGCGCGTTGCTGGCGTTGCCGTTCGCAAACGCGGCGCCGGCCAGGCTGGCCCGCACCCCGTGGAGCCCGCGCTCGGGGCTGTGGGCCAGGATCGTGGCCTCGTTCCCCCGCCACGACTCGGCGGCATAGCCTGCCGAAATGCTGCTGATGCGCGTCAGCGTGCCGGAAATGGTCGCTCCCAGCCCGTCGGCGAAGCACATGCGCGCCTTGGCCTGCACCGGCTGAGGTAGCGCTTCCCAACGGGTCTGGGCGACGAAGCGAGCCGTGAGTTCATGTCCGTTCATGGGCCTGACGCTTCCTTCTGACACGAGGCCGTACTGTACCATCTTTTCCGGTTTGCGAAAACCCCTGTTGGAAAGCAATTATGCCGGGCGCTGTGCGCTGGCCGGGCTTTCGAGCTCAGCCGCGGGCGCCGGCGACGATCTCGTCCAGCCGCTGCTGAACGTCCGCGGGCAGCGGCTCGGCCGTGTGCGTCGCGAGGATCTTGAGCGCCTTCTCCTGGGCGCGCTGGCGCAGCGTCTTGCCGCCCGCCCGGCTCCAGTCTTCGTACGGCCGGCGGTCGAAGAGCTTCGGGTACCAGTCCGACTTGTAGTGCTTCCGGGTGTGGTCCGCGCCCATGAAGTCGCCAAAGGGCCCGATTTCGTCGATGATGTCCAGCCCGAGCGTCTCGTCGTTGATCTCGAGGCCCTTCATAAACTGTTTCGTGTACCCGATCATCTCGTCGCACATGACAAGCTGCTCGATCGAGTTGCACATCCCGCCTTCGAGGTAACCCACGTCGTGTGCCATCTGCGCGCCGGCCAGGGTTTCCAGGATGATGGAGAAAGCCGCCTCGGCCGCGGCCTGTTCGTCCGGGATTTTGGAATCGCTGCACCCGGCAAGCCCGAAGATGGGCAGCCCGTAGCGATGTGCCAGCTCCACCAGCATCACGCGGTTGTTCGGATCGCTGTACGAATCCACCGTGGTCCGCATGTCGAGCATGTCGTTCACGCCGCCGGTCAGGATGATAGGCGTGCCCTCGCGCTTGATCTGCGCGATCACCAGTCCGGCCAGTTCCCCCGCGTTCGCCATCGCAATCGCGCCCGCGGCCGTCACAGGCCCGCTCACCCCGCGCAAGACGACAGGGGTGTAGGTGGTGGGCAGCCCCTTGCCGGCCATGAAGATGAGCTTCTGCAGCGCCTCCGCGTTGTGGCGCAGCGCGTGCGTCACGTTGATGTACAGGGCACAGATCGGGTTGCGCCGCAGCGCCTCTTCGCCGCCGGCCACTGCCTCGACCATCCGGATCACGTCCACGCAGCCGGGAAACTCGGTCGTGACGAACAGGATCGGCTTGGTCGTGTGCGTAAGCATGGCGCGCATCTGGTGCCGGTCCGACACGGCCTGGTCGACGTCGGATGCGATGCAGAACGACATAACGAAGTCGATGTTGGGGAGCGCGTCGCAGACCAGCGCAGCTTCCTCGATGTCGCGCAACGTCCCAACTCGCCGCACACCGTCGCGCACGTCGATCACATTGGGGCAATCGGAGCCCGGCCCGTAGAAGACGTTGTTGCGTTCGAGCGGCATGACGCGGCGGCCGTTGCGGTCGCAGATGACCGTTCGTTTCGGCGCCGTGTTCAGCGCCCATTCCACCAGCCCCGGCGGGATGCGCACCCGGGCGCCCCGTCCCTCGTCGACCGCCTCGGCCGTGATGCCCTTGCGCCGCAGAAGTTCCACTGCCTCGGGCTCGTACAGGACGACACCCGTGCGGTCGAGGATCTCCAGGCTCGCGTGGTGTAGGCGCTCGGTCTGGTCGTCGGAAAGCTTCCGGAAACGCGGCGTGTCGTAGGATGTGTAGTTGCTTTGTAGGGTCATTAGAATTGCTCCTGATTAACTCGACGCTGATGACGCAAATGCGGCATGATTGCCCGTAGCGTGTTCGGCACGCCGAACGGCAAGCGCCAGCGCTTCCTCGACCAGCACCGGCAGCACCGCGAGCCGGTACTCGCGGGATGCGCGCAGGACGCTGGAACGCGGGTCGGCATCGCACAGAGCCAGCCGTGCGGCCTCCGCCAACAGCTCAGGCCGCGCTCCGCGGCCGGCCAGGAATGCTTCGGCGTCGTGGGCCCGGATGGGGCAAGGACCGACCGGGCCCATCGCGATGGCCGCCGAAACAATCAGGCCGCCGTCCAGCACCACTTTGACCGCGCAATTCAGGGTCGGCAGCACGAGCGCCGGCCGTCGCCCTGCCCGGCGCCACGCCGTCCCCCACGCGCCCGGGGGGATCGGGAAGCGAATGTGCGTGACGATCTCCCGGGTCGAGTCGATGGTCGACCGGCCCGGCCCTGCGTAGAGCTCGGCCACGGGCCGCCAGCGCTCGCGTTTCATATCCAGCACACGCACTTCGGCATCCAGGGCGGTGGCAATGATCGCGCCGTCTGCCGCCGGCATGGCTTGCACCAGGTTTCCGACCCAAGTGGCCGACGTCTGGATTGCGAGTGCGCCGACCGACGCGGCCGCGTCGACGAGTGCATGGAAGTGGGACGCGAGGTACGGGTGCTCGCGCAGCGCGACGAACGGCACGGCCGCGCCAATCGTCGCCCACCCGTCGCCGACTTCGATCGCGCCGAGTTCGGGGATGCGGGTGATATCCACCAGGCAGGCCGGCGTATGCTTGCCCTGCTCGATGTCGAGCAGGATGTCCGTGCCCCCCGCGACGATACGGGCATGACCGGCACACGCATGGAGCATTTCCAGGGCCTGCTGCGGCGTGGTGGGGAAGAGATAGTCCGTCATCGTTCCTCCCCGCGAATCGCTGCCAGGATGCGCTCGGGCGTGGCGGGGATCGTGCGCACCCGCTGGCCAATGGCCCGCGAGATCGCATTGACGATCGCGGGCGTGGCGGGCAGCATGGCCGCCTCCCCCAGCCCCTTCACGCCGAACGGGCCGAAACGGCTGGGCACTTCGACAAGGACGACCTCGATCTCGGGCATCGACTTAACCGTCGGGAGATAGTAGTCGGCAAACCCGGTGGTATGGCCGGGCAGCACCTCTTCCATCAACGCCGCGCCCAATCCCATCACGACCGCACCCTCGATCTGCCCTTCCGCGTCCGGCCGGTTGACCGCACGGCCTACGTCGTGCGCGGCGACCATTCTCAGCACTTGGACCTCGCCGGTACGCATGTTTACTTCGACCTCGGCCAGGTGCGCGCCGGTGACGAAGAGTGGGGCATACTCGGGACTGGCCTCGGGCGGGAAGCGAGGCGATAGGTCGAAGATGCCGAGGGTGCGCCGCGATTTGCCGAGCCGGTCGAACTCGCGGGCGACCTCTGCCAGCGGCAGGTGCAGCCCGTCGGGTGATACCACGGCCCGCCCCGCCAGCGAGAGCGAGGCGGGCGCCCGGTCGAGGATCTCGGCTGCGACGCCCAGCACTTCGTCCAGCAGGTTTGCGGCAGCTCGGACCACTGCGCCGCCGACAAAATAGGTCGCGCGCGACGCGCCCTGGATGCCGCTGTCGGGGGCCCGTGCCGTGTCCGAGTTGACCAGGATGACTTCATCTCGGCTCACGCCCAGGGCCTCGGCGGCCATTTGCACCATCGTGGTGTTCGTGCCCTGCCCGTAATCGGCTGCGGTGCAGTAGATGACGAACCGGCCGTCGCTTGCCAGCTCCGCGTGCGCCTCAATCCGCAGCGATCCGGACTTGCCGAAGCGATACCACATCCCGGCAAGCCCCACGCCGCGGGAGAAGCCCGGTTTGTCTTGGGAAGACCCGGCCCGCACGCCGGCGAGCATCGCCTCGTAATGCGGCCGGAGCGCCTCCAGCACCTCGCGGAACCCGAGCGACTCTGCCACCGGATAGCCGAGGAACGAGTTTTCGCCGTCATGCAGCCGGTTCTGCAGCCGGAACTCGAGCGGGTCCGCCCCAAGCCGCTGGCACAGCTCGTCCAGCGCGCACTCGGTGGCAAAGCACGCCTGCGCGGTCCCGAACCCGCGGTACTGGCCCGCTTTCGGACCGTTGGTGTAGACGGTCTGCGCCCGGGCGTCGACTGCGGCCCAGCGGTACGGGCCGCCGCTGGCGGTCACGGCATAGTTCGGAATGTATTGCCCCGAGGCATCATACGCGCCCGTGTTGGCTTCGATTCGTGTCTGGATGCCCGTCAGCCGCCCATCGCGGGTGGCGCCGATGCGATTGCGGACCAGGTAGGGGTGGCGCTTGGGCGAGGCATGAAATGACTCCTGCCGTGAGTAGACGAGCATCACGGGCCGCTGCGTCGCATAGGTCATCAGCGCGGTCGCGATGAACGGCCACGGGTCCTGCTTGCCCCCGAACGACCCACCGGTCGGTGGAATCACGACGCGTACCTGCTCGCGCGGCAGCGCCAGGCTTGCCGAGATGTAGGCTTGCTGGTAGTACGCCTCGTGCGCGCCGCCGGCCACCGTCAGGCGGCCCTCGTCGTCGTAGTAGCCCAGCAGCGACTCACGTTCCAGCGCGCCGTGCTCGAGAAACGCGGTGCGGTACTCGGTCTCGACGACCACGGCGGACCGCTCGAGCGCGGTTTCAAGATCGCCGTGCTTGACCTCATAGGAACTGAGAATGTTCCCGCGGCCGGCAATATACGGTGCGCCCGAGACCTGCGCGGCTTCGACGTCGAAGGTGTGTGGCAGCATCTGGTAGTCCACCTTGGCGGCCGCCGCGCCTGCCCGCGCCGAGCCGACGGTTTCGGCCACCACCAGCGCGACCGGCGCACCGATCATTCGGACGGTCGCGCCCAACCGGCGCCAAGCACCGGCTCTTCCTGGCTGTAATCCCCCAGGCCGTTTTCGCCGGGAATGTCCGCTGCGGTGAGCACCGCCACGACGCCGGGAACTGCCTGCGCTTCGCTTAGGTCGATCGAGAGTACCCGGGCGTGGTGGTGGGGCGACCGCACGACCGCGCCGTGCAGCATGCCGTCCATCCGCATGTCCTCGACATAGCGGGTGGCGCCGGTTACCTTGCCCTGAGAGTCCGTGCGTAGGTTGCTGCCGCCGATCGCACCGGGGGCATTGGGCTTGGGGGCAAGCGTCGGAGCTTCCTGTGATCGCAGCCGCCGCGCCGCAAGTTCGACTGCCTGCACGATCTTCCGGTAACCGGTACACCGGCACAGGTTGCCTTCGAGCGCGTCGACGATTTCCCCCCGGCTCGGCTCCTGCGTCCGGTCGAGCAGCCCCTTGGCCGCCATCAACATGCCGGGCGTGCAGAAGCCGCACTGGACCGCGCCGGCCTCGACGAACGCGGTTTGCAGCGGATGCAGGCCGTCCGGACCGGCGAGCCCTTCCACCGTCTGCACCTGCCGGCCGGCAACCTTGCCGACGGGCGTCAGGCAGGAGCGGACGGGCCGCCCGTCGAGCAGCACCGTGCACGCACCGCACTCCCCTTCGTGGTCACACCCTTGCTTCGTTCCGGTCAGGCCCAGGTCCGCCCGGAGCACATCAAGCAGCGGCCGCGCCGGGTCCGTATCGACCGCGACGAGGATGCGATTCAAGGAAAACACAATGTGGGACAAACCTGTGCCTCGGAATCTATCTTCTTATCCGCATTCCCTCGTCCTCGCAGCTATCGAAAAGCTGCGGCGACGGGGGAATGCGGACTTGCGAACACTCTATGCCGGAACGGTTCTCAGGTCTGTGAGGACAGTTTCGAGGGTTGAGATGAGCCGGGCGTTCTGGGTTGCATCTCCGACGGTAATGCGGAGATACTCCGGCAGATCGTAGCCCGTGCAGGGGCGGACGATGACCCCGCGCTTAAGCAGTTCCTCGTACACTCGTTTCGCCTCCGGACCCAACCGGGCAAGCAGGAAGTTGGTCTGGCTGCGCACGTAGCCGATGCCCAGCCGGTCGAACTCGCGATAGAGGAACTCGCGGCCTGCGGCGTTCACGCTCACCGTGCGCTTGAGAAATGCGCTGTCCTTCAACGCCGCTTCTCCCGCCACCTGGGCCAGCAGGTTGACCGGGAAGGACTCGGTGCAGGCGCGCATCGGGGCAAGCAACTCGGCCGAGGCGAGGGCGTAGCCTAAGCGGATGCCCGCGATGCCGTATGCCTTCGAGAACGTGCGGAGGATGCAGACGTTCTTGCGGCCTTCCAGAACGTACGGCAGCGTGTCGGGGTATTCGGGATCATCTACAAAGTCGTAGTACGCCTCGTCAAAGACCACGATCGCCGTGTCGGGCACGCGCGCCATGAAGCGGTCGACCTCGGCCGCGGTCACGATGCTGCTCGTCGGGTTGTTCGGGTTACAGACGAAGATCAGCCGGGTGCGCGGGGTGATCGCGCCGGCCATCGCACGCAGGTCGAACCGGAGATCGGGTGTGAGCGCGTGTCTTCACCAGCCGGGCGCGCATCACCGCGGCGCTGATGTCGTAAACCGGGAACGACGAGCAGCTGGTCAGCACCTCGTCGCCGTCGTTCAGGTAGGACACACACAGCTCGCGGATCACGCCGTCGGCCCCGTTGCCCACCCGGACCATCTCGGGTTCCACCCCATGATACGCTCCGAGCGCGTGCCGAAGCCGGTACGCCTGTGCGTCCGGGTACATGTTGAGCGAGGGCAGCGCCTCCATCAGCGCCTGCACGACGACGGGCGACGCGCCGATAGGGTTCTCGTTTGATGCCAGCTTGATGATATCCGTCAGCCCATACTCCCGCTGCACTTCCTCGATCGGCTTGCCGGGGACGTAAGGGCGGATCGCACTCAGGCCACGTTGCGGCTTAACCATGGTTTCACCTTGCCTCTTGTTGCACGCAGATGATGCGGACGTCGCCGGCCACAGCGCCGGCGGGAGAAGCAAACACCGGGTTCAGATCGATCTCGGCGAGCTCGGGATAGGCGAAAGGCAGCTCGGACACGCGCACGACCATGTCGGCCAGCGCGTGCACGTCTACCCCCTGCTGGCCCCGCGCACCCGCCAGGATGCGATACCCGCGTATCGACCGGATCATCGCGTGTGCTTCGGCATGGTTCACCGGCGCGACGCGCAGCGCGACGTCTGCAAGCACTTCGGTATAGATGCCGCCCAGGCCGAACGCTACGACCGGCCCAAACTGCCGATCGCGGGACAGGCCGATCAGGACCTCGTGGCCCCCGCGGATCAGTGGGTAGACGACGACGCCGGCGAACGACGCGCTTTCTGCCCGACCCCGGATGGTCCTGAACGCCTCGAGTGCCGCGGCTTCGTCCCGGATGCCCACGATCACGCCCCCTCGCTCCGACTTGTGCAGGATATCGGGCGAAACGACCTTCATCACCGCGGGGAAACCGACGCCGTAACACGCGGCCGCGGCTTCTTCTTCATTCTCGGCAAACATGAAGACTGGGGTGGGGATGCCGTTACCGCCCAGCCACATCATCGCGTCCGGTTCGAGGATGGGCTCCCGCGGCAGCGCGGGGCGCTCCGACACGGCGACCGGCGCATAGGCATCATACGGGTTCGCGTCGGGGCCGCATTTTGGTAGGCGCGCCATATTCGCAAGCGCCGTCACAGCACGTTCGGGCGTTGGGAAGTTGAGGATGCCGTTCTCGTGCAGGTACGCGACGGCGCCGGCCGTGACGGCCTCGGGGAGGAAACTCGTCAAGATGGGCTTGCCCGTCGTGCGGGCCGCATCCACGATGCCGCGGGCGATGGACAGCGACTCCAGGTAGGGCGGCGCGATGTTAATCGCCACGGCGGCATCGAACAGGGCGCCCTCAGAAACCAGGTTGCTTGAAGAAACCTGGTTTCTCTCGAACAAGGCCGTCAGCGTCTCGCGATACCCCTTTTCCGTCCCTTCCACGGTCAGGTCGATCGGGTTCTTGAGCGCGGCGTGGGCGGGCAAGAACGCGGCGAGCTTTGCCTTGACCGCGGTGTCCGGCTCCGCCACGATGAGCCCCACCGCCTCGGCCTTGTCCGCGGCCAGGATACTTGGCCCGCCCGAGTTCGTCACCACTGCGACGCGGCCTCCCGTCAACGCGGGCAGACCGGTCAGCGCGCGGCACAGGTCGAACATCTCCTCGGCTGACGACACCCGCAGCGCTCCGCACTGGCGGAAAGCCGCGTCGTAAACCGCGTCGCTGCCCGCCAGAGAGCCCGTGTGGGAGAGCGTCGCACGTTGCCCCGACTCCCCGCGGCCCGCCTTGATCACGATGACCGGCTTTTGCGCCCGGCATCGTGCGACCGCGTGCATGAATGCCCGCCCATCGCTCACGGTCTCGATGTAGACGCACACCACGTGCGTTTCGGGATCGTCCGCCAGGTAGTTCAGCAGGTCGACTTCGTTGACGTCGGCGCGGTTGCCATAGCTTACGAACTTCGAGATGCCGAGCCCGTCCCGCTTCGCCCATCCGAGCAGCACGCCCGCCAGCGCGCCGCTCTGCGAGATAATCGCGACGTGGCCGGGCGGGGGCAAGGTCTCCAGCGTGGGGCAGAGGCGGTGCGCGGTGTTGATGATGCCTGCGCAGTTCGGCCCGACTATCCGGAGGCCATTGGCCGCGGCCACGGCCTTGATTTCTGCCTCGCCGGCCTGGTTGCCCATCTCCCCGAAACCCGACGAGATGATGACGGCCGCGCTAACCCCTGCCTGCCCGCATTCCTCGAGAACCGCGGCCACCGTGCCGGCGGGCGAGGCAATCACGGCAAGGTCGACGGGCAATCCGGCGGCTGTGAGCGAAGAGCAGCCCGGAACGCCAAGCGCGCCCTGGCCCTTCGGGTTGATTGCGACCACGTCGCGATATCCGCCTGCCAGCATCTGCCGCAGCAGCTCGTACCCCAGCTTGCCCTCAGCGACCGAGCCGACCAGCGCGACCGCCCGCGGGGTGAAGAAGGGTTCGAGACTGGAGACTTCTGGCCTCTCGTCGGGCCCGAAGCGCTGCCCTGGGGACGCGCTCATTGCACTACCATGGCCGCGGCTGAGTTGAACGCAAACAGGTTGCGCGCGACGCCCCGCTTCCACCGGCCTCCGATGACTTCCGCCACCGCCGCCGGCGCGATCACCCGACCGAGGCCGGTCTGCGCGGCTGCGACGCCCAGCGTGTAGACATTGTCTGGCACGGGCTGGCCCTCGAAAAGCGGCAGCACCTCGGGATCGATCACGACGGGCCACGCGCCCGCCGCCTCTACCTGCTTCACGACGGCCTCGAGTTCGGGATAGGGCGCCTTGCCCAGCATCACTGCGGTGGGCTGCCACACGGCGGCAAACAGGACGAAGTCGCCGCCGGGCTTCACGAAACGAACCGCCTTGAGCGCCTCTGACACCTCGGTCGCCACCACGAGGTCGGCGCCCTGCTCGGGAATCGCCGGCCCGGGTGTCGCCCGGCCGATCCTCAACTGCGCCTTGACAAATCCGCCGCGCTGCGCCATGCCCTTGGTCGGGTAGAAGTTGACGGGCAGCCCCGCTCGGAAGGCGGTTTCGGCGATGATCTCGCCGATGGTCAACACACCCTGCCCGCCCACGCCGACCAGGTAGATATCATACGTGTTCATGCGACTGCCTCCGCGGGGGCCACGAATTCGATCGCGTCCCGGTTGCACACCGCGCCGCACAGGTTGCAGCCGTAGCACACCTCGGGGTCGATAATCACCGTGCCGTCCCCAAGGCTGAGCGCAGGACAGCCGGTCTGGATGATGCACAGCTTGCAGGCGTTGCAGTTCTCCGCGATCACCCGGACCTCGCCGGCTCGCTTCCCGCGGCGCATTGCCGGCATTGCGCACTCCTGCCGGGCTAGCACCACCTTCACGCCGGGTCGTTTGATCGCGTTGAGGATCGCGGCGGTCGTCTGATCCTGGTCGAACGGGTCGACCTCGGCGAAGAAGTCGACCCCGATGGCCTCGACGATCTTCGCAATGTCCACCGTCCGCGCCGCTCCCGCCACGCCCGGCTGGCGCGCCGCCTCTGTGCCCGGATTGGGCTGCATCCCCGTCATGCTCGTCCAGCCGTTGTCGAGGATGATGACAGTGATGGGCGCCTGGTGCTGCACCGCATTCACCAGCCCCGCCATGCCTGCATGGAAAAAGGTCGAGTCGCCGATGGTTGCAATGACCGGCGTCTGCACCCCGGCATAGACGTAACCCTGCGCGAGCGGGATGCTCGCGCCCATGCTCACCTCGTTCCACACCGTGTTGAAGGGCGGGTTCATGCCGAGGATGGTGCAGCCGATATCGCCCGTCACCATCACGTCGTCCTTTTTGTACCCTGCCTTCCGAACCGCGGTGTTGATGCTCATGAACACGCCGCGGTGTGGGCAGCCGGCGCAGACGGTAATCGGTCGAGCGGCAGCGAGCTTCTCGGCCTCCACATTGCCCCGCAGCAGGTCCGCGGGGAGCGCCAGGTTGGGCAGCGCCGCGGTCAGACCCGCGAAAATGTGCCGCAGCCCGTACTCTCCCACTCGTTCGTACAAGCCGGATTCTTTGCCCAGGATTCGCCCGTTCCAACCCATTTTCTGGGCTTCGACGTAGAAGCCGCGTTCCACGGCCGGCTCGAGCTCCTCCAGCACGAGCACGACCTGGCAGTGCGCCAGCATCTGCCGCGCCTCTGTCGCGGGGAAGGGATGGACTGCGGTCAGGGTCAGCACCGACAGGGCTGCCGGGTCCAACCCGTGGGGCCGAGCCATCTCGAACGCCTCTTCCAGGTAGGCGGCCACCACGCCGCAGGCAACCAGCCCGACGCCATTTTTCTGCGCCGAGAGATGCAGCGAGTTCAAACCGAGCTCGCGGGCCAACTCGCCTGCCTGTCCCAGCCGGGTGATGACATCGCGGTGCTGCGCCATGCAGATGGCCGACCCCGCCTTCGTGAAGCGGTCGATGTCGCGAATAAGCTGCGCGGGCCGCGCCGAAGAGCATCCTGGGCGGAGCGGAGCGGAGTCGAAGGACCGTCGTCGTCCACGTCAACCGGCGCGAACGAGGAGGAAATTGACGTAACGAGACGAACGAAGACGGGTGTCCCCGTGCGCTCCGAGATATCAAACGCGACCTTCGTGAGCCGGTACGCGTCCGCCACGGAAGCGGCATCCAACATGGGCAAGTCGGACATCACGGCGAACCCCCGCGAGTCCTGCTCGCACATGCCTGCGCTGACCCCTGGATCGTCGGCAACATAGATGACGAGTCCGCCCACCACTCCCGAGTAGGCGATGGACGTGATCGAATCGTAGGCCACGTTCACGCCCGACATCTTCATCGTACAGAGCGCGCGCTGCCCGGCCCACGCCGCGCCGGACGCGATCTCGAACGCCACCTTTTCGTTGGTGCTCCATTCGACGTGTACGCCAGCATCCCGCAGGGTTGTGGGGTCGAGCAGGAGCAGGCTTTCGATCGCACCCGTCGAAGGCGTTCCCGGATAGCCGGTCACCACCTTCACGCCTGCGTGCAGCGCGCCCAGCGCCAGCGCCTCGTTGCCGGTAAGCAGTTTCAAAGCCAAGTCAGGCCTCCTCAAAATCGGGCTTGAACGCTAAGACAAAGGCACAAAGACACGACGTCGTTGGTGGCTTCGTGTCTTTGTGTGATTCATCGCTCACACAGGCGCAGCCGGCGACTTCATCGTTTCGAGGAAGCGGCCGCACCCCGGCGCGGCGACGATCTCCCCTTCCCACAGCACCGGCTGGCCGCGCTGGAACGACATTTCGGGCCACCCGAGCACGGTGCGGCCGGCGTAGAGCGTGTACCCCACGTTCGTATGCTGGTTCTGGTCCGTCAAGGTCATGGGCCGGTTCGGGTCGAACACGACGATGTCGGCGTCACTCCCGGGCGCGATCGTGCCCTTCTGGGGGTACAGGCCGAAGATCCGGGCGGGATTCTCGCATAGCGCCTGCACCAGCCGCACCGGCCCGATGTGCCCCCCGTTCACACCTTCGTCCCACGTGATCGGCAGCAGCGTTTCGATCTGCGGCGAGCCGAACCCCTGCACGAGGAAGTCTCCGTGCGGGTCCTTTGCCTTCGGCGCATGATCAGATGCGACGACCGACAGCGTGCCGTCCGCCAGCCCGCGCCACAGCGCCCCGTTGTCCGCCGCGGTCCGGATGGGCGGCCCGATCTTGGCGTAGGCCCCCCGGGTGTTCAGCACATCCTCGGTAAGCGTCAGATACTGGGGGCAAGTTTCCGCGTATACCTTCCGCCCTTCGGCTTGCGCCTTCCGGATCGGCCGCAGGACGCGGCCGGCCGTGACATGCGGGATGTACAATGGACAGCCGGCCACTTCGGCCAGGCAGATGGCCCGGAAAACCGCTTCTTCCTCCAGGGCAGCCGGCCGCGATGCATTGAAGTACTTCGCCGACGCATCGGGCCCCTTGAGGTACTTGTCCTCCAGGTAGTCGATCGCGCCGCCGTTTTCCGCATGCACCATCGCCATGCCCCCCCGGCTCGCGAGCAGGTCCATCGCCTTGATCAACTGGTAGTCGTCCGTGTACCAGCCCTGCTTCAGGTAGGTCAGGAAGAACTTGAACGTGCGGACGCCGAGCGCCATCACGCGGGGGATCTCGGGGACCTGGCGGGGGGCTTCGAACATGCCGCCGTGCAGCCCGAAGTCGAGCGGGGAGCGCCGCGTCGCATCTTCGAGCATTTTCGTCACCTGCTCTTCGAGCGACTCGCCGGTCCGCGCGTAGGCGAAGTGGAGGACGGTGGTCGTGCCCCCGAAGGCCGCGCACCGCGCCGACGCCTCGACGTCGTCCAGGTACACCGGGTGCACGTGGACGTCGATGGCGCCCGGCATGACGTAGCGTCCGCTCACGTCGACAACCTCCCGCGCGCCTTCCGCGAGGCAAACCCGGGGCGACGTCAGCCACCTTGTCGCCGCGCACGCCCACGTCGGCCCGCCGCATGCCGGTTCCCGTAATGACCGTGCCATTTGTCAGAAGCAGATCGTAGTGACCCATGAACATCTTCCTTGCCTTCCGCCGCGAGGGTGAAACGGCACGCTGATTGAACGGACATGACTGGGCTTGACTGATTCTCTTAGGAGATCAGGTGAATCAGTTTCATCCGTTCAATCAGTGTCCCATTCCGCTATCATCCGTAATACCCGCTCGGGCGTGATCGGCAGCTCGCGCACGGGCTTGCCCAGTGCGTCGCTGACTGCGCTGGCCACCGCGGGCGCCGCGGGCGTCAGCGACGGCTCGCCGATCCCCTTCGCGCCGAACGGTCCGACGCCCGTCCCCGATTCGAGCAGGATCACCTGCACCGGGGGGAAGTCCATGCTGGTCGGCAGCAGGTACTCTGCCAGCGAAGGCGTCTGGATGCGCCCGCCCTTCACCAGCATGTCCTCCAGCAGCGCGTAGCCGAGCCCCTGGTTCGCGCCGCCCGCCAGCTGCCCCTCGGCCGCGGTCCGGTTGATCGCCCGGCCCACGTCGTGGCACGTCACCGCCTTGAGCAGCGTCACCTCGCCCGTCTCCATATCGACCGCCACCTCGCACGCCAGTGCGCCAAAGGTGAAGTCGGGGAAGACGCGGCCCTGCCCGGTTTCCGGGTCCAGCGGCTCGCTGAACGGGGCCTGGAACATCGCGAGGTTCGCGAGGGGTAGCCCTTCGGCGGCGCAGCGTTTCACCAGGTCGGCCAGCGGCACGCACTCGGCTGCACTCTTCGGCTTGCCGCCTGCACCCTTGACGTACGCCATTTCGTTACCGAGGTCAATCTGCTCGGGTTCCTCTTCCAGCAGCTGCGATGCCCGGGTGACGAGCACCTTGCGCACCGCATTGGCCGCCTGGAGCGTTGCGTTGCCGGACATGTAGAGCTGGCGGGTGGCCGTCGACGTGCCCGAGAGCGGCGTCAACGCCGTGTCGGTGTGGTACACGGTCACCCGGTTGAGCGGCACGCCCAATACTTCGGCCGCGATCTGGGCCAGGCTGTTGACCTGCCCGGCGCCCAGGTCGGGCACGCCAGCCCGCACCACGACCGTTCCATCGAGTTCCATGCCCACCCAGGCCTGGCTCGTGTCGTGCAGCCAGGTGATGCGCCCGTAGCTTTGGAAGTACGATGCGAACCCCTGCCCGATCTTGACATACTCCGACCAAGGCTCGGTCTTCTGGCCGAGTGCAGCCAGGGCGCGCGTGGCGGTCTCTTCCAGCCAGGCGGCCGACTCGACGGGCTGCCCGGTCGACGTCGTGTCGCTGGTGTGCAGGTAGTTGACACGGCGCAGCGCCAGCCGGTCCATGCCCAGGGCCGCAGCAATACGGTCCATCTGGCCCTCGTAAGCGAAGGCCGCCTGCGGGCCGCCAAAGCCGCGGAACGCGCTGGTAAAAGGGTTGTTGGTAGCCACCGCGACCGCGTCGACAAAGAGGTTGTCGATGGCATAGGGCCCCGGCGCCATGATGGCCGAGTAGAGCAGCACGTAGGGGGTGAGGTAGGGGTACGCGCCCGAATCCGCGACGATGCGGATGTGACTCGCCGTGATCTTGCCGTCGCGGCGGACGCCCGTCCGATGGGTGATGACCATGGGGTGCCGCTTGGAGTGCGCGAGGATCGATTCCTCGCGGGTGTAGACCAGGCGCACGGGCCGCCCCGTTGCCTGAACGAGCAAGGCCAGGAAGATTTCGACGGTGATGTCTTCCTTGCCGCCGAACCCGCCGCCGACGAAGGTGCCTTGCACACGGATCTTGTTCTGCGGCACCCCGAGCGCCTTCGCGACGCTGCGGAAATGCTCGATCACCTGGGTCGACACCCGGAGGTTGATCACACCCTGGCTGTCCAGCCAGCCCACCCCCGCCTCCGGCTCGATGTAGGCATGGTCCTGGTAGGGCACCCGGAAGGTGTTCTCGACCACCAGGTCCGCGTCGGCAAAGCCGCGCTCGAGGTCGCCCTTGCGGATCTTCCACTTGCCGACCTTGTTGTGTTCGCCCGGCAGGGCGCCCTCATGCAGCACCGGCGCGCCCGGCTTGAGCCCGTCCTCGGGATCGAAGATGCCCGGCGTTGCCTCGTACTCGATCTCCACCAGCCGCAGAGCGGCCTCGGCAATGGCCTCCGTCTCCGCGGCGATCAACGCGACGGGCTCGCCCACGAAGCGGACGCTGTCAATCGCCAGCACGGGTGCATCTGACCCCTTGCGCTGCGCCTGACCGGTCTGCCCCGGCATGTCGGTGACCAGCCGGGCATTCGGGAGGTCGCCCGAGGTGAGCACGCACGCGACGCCGGGCAAGGCGCGCGCCTTGCTCACGTCGAGGCGCACGATGCGTGCGGAAGGCTCGGTGCTGCGGAACACCTTGGCGTGCAGCATGCCGGGCATGGCAAAGTCGCCGGCGTAAACGGTGGCGCCGACGGCCTTCCCCAGCGCGTCCACCCGGCGCAGCGGCTTGCCGATGATCTTGAGTTCGGGCAGGTTTACGGGCGGCAGCGGCTTGACTTCGACGATCATCGTCCACCTCCCTGCCGTGTCGCATCCTTCGACTTCGCCTCGTCCCTCGGGGAC
Organism: uncultured Chloroflexia bacterium; assembly: GCA_963810095.1. Lineage (GTDB taxonomy): Bacteria > Chloroflexota > Anaerolineae > CG2-30-64-16 > CG2-30-64-16 > JALOOB01. The sequence continues at coordinate 293,394 of CAWEMM010000009.1, forward strand.
GGTCTCCGCTCAGACTGCTCCGAATCCTGGATCTTTGCCGCCGCGACCTTCACCGCCTCGACGATGGGGCCGTACCCGGTGCACCGGCACAGGTTACCCGAGATGGCTTCCTTGATTTCGTCGTCCGTGGGCCGCGGGTTTTGGTCGAGCAATGCTTTCGCCGCGATGATCAGCCCGCCGGTGCAGTACCCGCACTGGACCGCGCCCAGGTCGGCAAAGGCCTCCTGGAGCGGATGCGGGTGGTCGAGGGTGCCCACGCCGGCGGGCGTCAGCACCGGTAAGCCGTCGGCCTGCCAGGCGAGCGTCAGGCAGGAATTCACAGGCTGCCCGTCGAGTAGCACCGCGCATGCGCCGCAGTCGCCCTTCTCGCAGCCGTTCTTGACGTCGGTATACCCGAGATCGCGCAGCGCCTGCAGCAGGGTCACGTTCGGCGCCAGCGCGGCATAATGGGTCCGGCCGTTGACGATCAGTGTCACAACCTGTGGCTTCATTGGGGCTGACCTCCCGGCAGGCAACCGCAGGCAGTTCCTGCCTGGGACAGGAGACGCCTGACGATCACCTCCGTGATGTGGCGCCTGTATGCTGCCGAGCCGCGAATGTCGTCGATGGGAGAGGTGTGCTGCGCCGCCAGGTGCGCGGCCTCGGCAAGCAGGTCCGTCGTCCAGGCGTTCGCGCACAGCAGACGCTCGGCTTCCGGCACGCGGATAGGCCGTGGCGCCACCGCCCCGAGAGCGACCGCAGCATGTGACAGCCCATTCCCGTTCGGCTCCACCGTCACGGCCGCGCTGATCACCGAGATCGCGTCGGCCCTGCGCAGCCCGAACTTGCGGAACGCGCCGGCGCGCCGCTCGGCCGCGGGCCACATCATCCGTATCAGCAGCTCGTCGGGCAGGCGCACGGTTTTGCGAACCCCGACGAAGAACTCGGCGAGGGGCACGCAGCGCGTGCCGCGCACGCTGGCAAGTTCCACCTGTGCATCGAGCGCCAGCAGGGGCGGCGCGGTGTCCGCTGCGGGTGAGGCATCCACCAGGTTTCCGCCCACGGTCGCCCGGTTGCGCACCAGAGGGCTGGCGAACACACTCGCTGCCTGCGCGAGCGGCGCGCCGTGCGCCGTGATCAGGGGGTGCTTCAGCAGCTCTGCGAGCGTAACCGCCGCGCCCACCGAGACCGTCGCGCCGTCGCGAGCCAGCGCAATTCCGCGCAATTCGGGCAGCCGGCCAATGTCGACCAATATGGGTGGCCCCGCAAAATGGTCCCGGAGCTCGACGAGCACGTTCGTGCCGCCCGCCAGCGGACGTGCGTCCGACCCGTACCGGGCAAGCAGGTCCAGCGCTTCGTCGAGCGAAGCAGGTCTGAGAAGCTCAAATTCCGGCAACATCATCGCCTCGAAGGAAGAAGAAATGACGCAAAAACACCATGCGTTACAGGTTGACCAGGTTCACCGGTGTCTTTGTGTCTTTGTGTTGAATGCTCTCTGCCGCGGCGAGCACCCCCCGCACGATGCTCACATAGCCCGTGCAGCGGCACAGGTTACCGCGCAGGTAGTGCCTCACCTGGTCCTCCGTCGGTTGTGGGACCTCGGCCAGGAGGCTCTTTGCAGTCAGCAACATGCCCGGCGTGCAGTATCCGCACTGGAACGCGGCATGGTCGATGAAGGCTTCCTGGAGCGGGTCGAGCGTGCCGTCGGCTGCCTGCAGCCCTTCCACCGTCCGGATGTCGCACCCTTCCGCCGTTACTGCCAGCACCAGGCACGCCAACACCGGCCTGCCGTCCATGAGCACGGTGCACGCGCTGCACTCGCCGATGCCGCACCCGTACTTGCTGCCGGTGAGTTGGAGCTTCTCGCGCAGGACGTTCAACAGCAACTCGTTCGCGCCCACCCGTACCCGCTGCGGTTGGCCGTTGACACAGAGCGTAACGGCCAGCTCTTCTCCGGGTGCGAGGGTGAGCGACTTGTTCGCGAATGCATCCTGAGCGGCGTGCCCACCTGCGGACGCGAGCGAGGTCGAAGCATGCTCGGCTGGCTGGGGGGGTGCCCAACTGTGGCTCGGCGCGCCCGCCCGCTGCCAGGCACGCAGAAGCCCATCGTGCACCATGACGCGCACGATCTCGCGGCGATACCATGCCTGAGAGCGTATGTCGTCTATCGGGCTAACCTGCTCCGCCGCCAACTCGGCTGCCCGGGCGGCGAGTTCGGGTGTGAAGCGCTTTCCGGCCAGGAATTCCTCCGCATGGAGCGTTCGAAGCGGGGTCGGCCCGACTGAGCCAAAAGCAAGGCGAGCCGCGACGACCGTGTCGCCTTCCCGCAAGACGAGCACTGCCGCGCTCGCCTTTGCGATATCCGCCGCCACCCGGCCCATTTTCAGAAACGCGCTCCCCGCCGCCGTGCCCCCAGCCGAGGGCCAAGGGAGGAAGATTTGCGTGATGATCTCCCCGCGTTGCAGCGCACTGCGACCCGGACCGAGGAAGAACTCACCGAGTGGTACCCGGCCCTTGCCGACCGGCCCATCGATCATGATCCACGCATCGTAAGCAAGCAGCGCGGGCGCCGTGTCGGCAGCGGGCGACGCATTGCCGATGTTCCCACCCAGCGTGCCCATACTTTCCACCTGCCGGGTGCTGAATCCGTCGCACGCTTCGGCCAGCGCGGGGAAGTGCTGGTGTACGGATGGGTGGCCGGCGACTTCTGCGATTGTCGTCAGGGCGCCGATTTCCAGGCCCACGTCGGTGGCGCGGATGCCCGCCAGCCCCCGAATTCTCCGCAAGCTCACCAGGTGCTCGTGCGCGCCCCGTTCGATCTTCATGTGCACCAGCACGTCGGTCCCGCCCGCTATGACCTGAGCGTCGTGAGCCAGCAGCAGCTCCGATGCCTCGGCCAGTGTCGCGGGCTCGTGGTACGTGAATTGGTTGACGAGGATGTGCGTATTGGTTGCCTGGCTCATGAGCGCACCTCTTCGCCGGCCAAGAAACCAGGTTTCTCGAAGAAACCTGGTTTCTGAAGCGCCGCAAGGATCTTCTCCGGCGTGATGGGCAGCTCGTAGAAGCGGACGCCAATCGCGTTGTTGATCGCATTGGCGTAGGCGGCCGCCACCGGGTTCGTCGCGGCCTCGCCGATGCCCTTGGCGCCAAACGGCCCCGTCGGCTCGAACGTGTCCGCGAAGTACGTGGTGATCGCGTTCATGCACGGCGTCTCTTCAAATCCCGGAATCTTGGCGTCGACCATGAACCCTTTGGAAAAGAGCTGCCCGTTGCCGTCCCAGCCGTTGTCTTCGAGCAGCGCATACCCCGCGCCCTTCGACAGCCCGCCTTCCAGCTGCCCGGCGGCCATGTCCGGATTAATCACAGTTCCGCAATCACTGCCCAACGCGGCCTTGACCGTCCGGACCTGCCCCGTCCACGTGTCTACCTCGACGTCCAGAAACACCGATACGTAGGCGGGCGGGCACGACGTCGGCCGGTAGCTGACGACGCTGGCGATGGTCTTCCAGCTTTCGGTCCAGCAGCGTGTGGCCACTTCGCCGATGGTCATGCGTTTGTCGGGGATCGAGGGCACGTAGAGCACGCCCTGGCCCAGCTGCTCGTCCATCGTCAGGACCAGCGCCTCGGGCTGGACGTTCAGGAACCGCCCCGCCGTCGCAAGCAGATCGGCCTTGGCCTCCTGCACCGCCTTCACGGCCGCGCCGCCGCCCGCATACACCCCCCGGGTCGCGTGCGTGACAACGTCGTACACGGTCGTGCGGGTGCCTGCGGGCGACAGGTTCACCTTGTCCAGCGGCACACACAACCCCTCGGACACCAGCTTGGCAATCGCTTCGAGCGTCCCGCCGCCGTGATCCATCAGTGCGGTGATGACGTCGACCGAGCCGTCCTGGTTGATCTTCACCATCGCGCCCGAGTAGTCGATCACGTCGCCCGGCTGGGGTGCGCCCGCACTGGAGGTGTGGAACCCGCGCGCCATGCCGGTTCCCCGGCGGTAACGGGAGGGAGAATGGGACGCTGATTGGACTGCTGGATCTGATCGGTTCGCAAGATCATGCAGATCAGTTCGATCGGTTGAATCTGCGTCCCATTTGATCCCCATGATCTCGGCGCCGGTGTGCAGCAGCTCGGGCACGCCGTCAGAGCGGACAATAGAGCGCACCAGCGGGCCCTGGCCCCAGAATGTGTCCCCTTCGCCGATGTAGTTTTTGAGGCGCAGAGCGATCGGGTCGAGCCCCAGCTTTGCGGCCAGCTCGTCCATCAACGACTCCACCGCAAAGGTCACCTGCGGGTTGCCGAAGCCCTGCATCGCGCACGACGGCACCTTGTTCGTATAGACCGCAACGCCGTGGTATTTGATGTCGGGCAGGCGGTACAGCGACACGAGCCAGCCGATACACACGCCAAGGAATGAGTACGCCTGGACGATATGGGCGCCGATATCGACGATCAGCTCCATTTCCGCGCCCAGCAAGGTCCCGTCTCTTTTAGCGGCCAGCTTGAGGCTGATCTGTGACGGGTACTTGGTGTGCTCGTTCATGTCCTCTTCGCGCGTCAGCGCGAGGCGCACGGGCCGTCGCGCCTTAAGCGCCAGGGCCGCGCAGATCGGGAGGTTCGAGTTCATCTGGATGCTGGAGCCGAACGTGCCGCCCACGGGGATGCGTTGCACGTCGATCTTGCTGAGGGGGATGTCGAAAATCTGTCCCAGCAGGATGCGGACATTGTGGATGGACTGGGTAGTCGCCCAGAGGGTGAGACCGCCGTCGGGCTCGGGCCGGCAGACGGCTGTCTTCGGCTCCAGCTGCGCGTGGTAAATCTTCGGGGTCTTGAAAGTCCCCTCTACAACCGTGTCCGCCTGCGAAAGCGCACTTGCCCAGTCGCCTTCGACGATCGTGCGTTCACATGCGACGTTGTTGACAACGGGGATCTGCTTCTCGCCGTGCCAGATGCTGTCGTAGATGGCCGCCGCGCCGGGTTGCATCGCCTCGACCGGGTCGGTCAGGACGGGCAGCACCTCGTACTCCACCTTGACGGCCCGCGCGGCTCGCTCGGCCAGCTCTTCCGTTTCTGCAGCCACCGCCGCGACGGGCTCGCCCAGGCGCCGCGCCTTGTCGGCCAGCACGAAGTGATCGCGGTGCAGGGCCGAGGGGATGGTGACGATGCGCTCGTTGTAGCACGTGTGCGGCACGTCGTCCCAGGTAATCACGACTGCGCCCATGGCTTCCGCTTCGCTCGCGTCGACGCTGAGAATCCGAGCGTGCGCGTGAGGACTGCCGACGATCCGGCCGTGCAGCATGCGCGGCAGGTAGATGTCCGAGGAGTATTGTTCCTGGCCGGTGACCCGCGCGATGGCATCCTTGCGCTTTGTCACCTTCCCCAAGACGTGCCAGCCGCTGCTGGCGCCATTTTCTTCCATCACGCCTCCATTGGCGGGTGGCGATAAACCACAAAGGCGCAAAGACACGAAGACCTACAAAGGCTGTGTGCCGACTGGTGTCTTCGTGTCTTTGTGTTAAGCTACTCCGCGCCCAGCACGAGTGCCAGGAGTGCCATGCGGACGAAGACGCCGTTGCCCGCCTGGCGGAAATAGGCCGCGTTTGGCAGGCCGTCGACGTCGGTCGCGATCTCGTTGATCCGCGGCAGTGGGTGCAGCACCGTCACATCTGGCCGCAGCCGCTCCACCATCTCCCGGTTCAGCACGTACGCGTCCTTCAGCCGTTCATATTCCGCGACGTCTGCGAAGCGCTCCTTCTGGATGCGCGTCATGTAAAGGACGTCAGCATTCGGCAGCGCAGCCTCCAGGCTGTCGGTCTCTTCCACCGCGAACCCGCGGCCCCGCAGTCGCTCGACCACTTCGGCCGGCATGCGCAACGCATCGGGGGCCACACAGATCAGCTTGCAGTCGTAGTGCTTGTAGATCTCCACGCCTGCGTGCACGGTGCGCCCGTTCTTCAGGTCGCCCACCAGCACGATCGTGTTGCCTTCGACCCTGCCGCGCTCCTGGCGGATGGTGTACAGGTCGAGCAGGGCCTGCGTGGGATGCTGACCCGCGCCGTCGCCGCCGTTTAGCACGGGCGCGTTCGCCACATTGGCTGCTTCGCCGGCCGAGCCGATGCGCGGGTGGCGCATGGCGATGACGTCGACGTATTGGTCGATGGTGCGGATGGTGTCGGCAAGGGTCTCGCCTTTGGCCACCGAGGTCGACTCGGCCGACGAGAAACCGACGACCGAGCCCCCCAGCCGGTGCATGGCCGTTTCAAAGGACAGCCGGGTGCGGGTGCTGGGCTCAAAAAAGAGGGCGGCCAGAACCGCGCCCTTCAGTACTTCCAGGCTGCGCTGTTTGCGCAACCGGTCGCGGTACTGATCGGCGAGTTCCATGATCATCTCGATCTCGCCGCGGCTAAACTGCGCGCCGTCGAGAATGTCCTTACCCTTCAACGTCGACATGCTGCCTCCTGTTTCAGAACGGATAACGCAGAGCCGCGGGCGTGGCTCAATCAGAACTGTTGGTTCTGCGTCCCATTGTGCCTTATGGGTGCAAGCTCCTTCGGGCTGCCCAGCAGCACCGAAACATGGGCCGCTGCGTCACAGCAGAGGCGGACGAAGCGCTGCGCCTCATCCTGGCTGAAGCGCACCGTTGGGCCTGCTACGCCCAGCGCCGCGACGACGGTCCCTTCCCAATTGCGGATCGGCGTGGCAATGCCCCACGCGCCCAGGTCAGTTTCCTCGTAGCTCAAGGCGTAGCCACACTGGCGGATGTGCGCCAACTCGCGGTGGAGCGCAGCGGGGTCGGTGATGGTCTCGTCGCAGTAGCGCGGGAGGCCCTTCTGGCTTATGATGGTGGCGATTTCGGCTTCTGGCAGGAAGGCCATGAGCACTTTTGACGACGCGCCCGCGTGGGGCGCGCGGCGGGCGCCCACATCGAGCGCAATCCGCACCGAGTGGTTCGTCTCGATTTTGTCGATGCACACCACTTCGCCGTCGTGGTACTCCGTCAGGAGCACCGTCTCGCCCGTCGTCTCCGCGAGGTCGCGCAGCACGGGCAGGGCGACGTGCCGGACGCCGGTGCTTTCCGCCGCCAGGCTGCCCCAGATGAACAAGCGATGGCCGAGCCGCCATTTACTATCCTCGTGCCCGCGGCGCAGCAAGCCGTGGCGCTCCAGCCCGACGAGGAAACGGTGCAGCGTGCTTTTGGGTAGGGCGAGACGCGCGCTCAGCTCGGACAACGACCAGGCGGGGCGGTCCTTTGAGAAGCAGTCGAGGACGTCGACCATCCGATCGATGGTCCGCACGGAGGAAGGATCGTCCAAATCACACCATTCATTCGAAATAGTGGAACGGCATTCGATCTAGTAGTATGATAACACCTTGTGAAACCGGTGTCAATAACCTTTTCGCCCTGACGAAATGAGTCGGTCGCACCGGGGGAGCGTGGATGGAACGGATAACCAGCCGCCGGCCGCGTCTATCGGTCCTGTCGGTCGAGGACCTGCAGGAGGTGCACGCAGCGTCGCTCCAGGTTCTTGCCGAGGTGGGTTTGCGCGTCGATGCGCCCGCCGCGCGGCAGGTGCTGCACCAGGCCGGCGCCCGCACGGGAGGGGCCCGCACTGACGGCGCCCGCTGGTTTCTCCCGGCGGAGGTCGTGCAGGAAGCCCTTGCAGCCGCACCGCGCTCGTTCGCGCTCTTCGACCGGCTGGGCAGTCCGGCCTTCAGATGCGGCGAAGACCAAAGCCGGTTCGGCATCGGCGTAACGAACCTCTATTACGAGGACCCCGGCACCGGCGAAATCAGCCCTTTCAGTCGCCAGCATATGGCCGCGTCGGCCCGCCTGGGCCACGCGCTCCCTCAGTACGCGCTGGTCTCGACGATTGGCGTCGTCCAGGATGAGCCGGTCGAGCGAGCCGACTTGGTCGCGACGCTCGAGATGGCGGCCAACACGAGCAAGCCGCTCGTCCTGCTCGTCTCCGATCCGGCCCAGTTCGCGCCCTGCCTTGACTTGCTCGAGTCCCTTGCCCCCCAGCTTGGCGAGCGCCCGTTCGTGCTCCCCTACGTCAACCCGATCACGCCGCTGGTCCTGAATGCTGAAACGACGGACAAGATGACCCTGGCGATCCGGCGCGGCTTCCCCCTCATCTTCTCGAACTACGGCATGGCGGGGGCATCCACGCCCATCACTCCCGCCCGCGCGCTCGTGCTGCTTAACGCGGAGTTGCTCGCCGGCCTGGTCTTCAGCCAGGCGGTGCGCCGGGGCGCACCGGTTATCCTCGGCAGCCTGCCCGCATGCTTCGACATGCGCACGATGGTCGATTTTTACGACCCACGCTCGATCCTGGTCAACCTGGCCTGCGCCGAAATGATGGCCTACTACGGTATTCCGCACGCAGGGACTTCGGGTTCGGGCAACGGCTGGGGGCCGGATATCGTGGCCGCCGGCGAGCTCTGGCTTAACCACCTGGTCTCGGACACGAGCCTTGCGGGCCTTGTGCCCTTCGTGGGCGGCAACCTCGGTTCCAAGGTGTTTTCGCCCGCGGCAGCCGTATACGGCGCAGAGGTCATCGACCAGGTGGCCGCGTTCCGCGCCGGACTTGACCTGTCAGAGTTGGACGGCCTGCTTGCCGAGATCGCGGAGGCAGGTCCCGGCGGGAGCTTCTTCGAGAGCGCCCACACCTTGCGCCATCTCCGCACGGCTTACCACACCAGCCGCATCTTTCCTCACTACGGCCTGGAGCAGTGGCAGGCCGCGGGCCGCCCGATGGCCGAGACGCGGCTGCGCGAGGCGACGGTTGAGCTTCTCAGGTCGGCCGTGGGGCCGGAAGACCGGGATGAAGTGCTGGCGCGCGGCGAAGCCTGGCTGGCCGCTGCGAGGTAAACCTTCCAGCCGGCCGAGCTATCCCTGCTTTGGCGTGTAGTATCGCCGGAGCCACAAGCTCAGCCCGTCTAGCCCGGGGAACAGCACGCGCTCGGTGATATTCCCCTGATCCAGCTTGTCGCGGATCTCCCACTTGAGTTCTGCCGGTATGACGACCCGGCGGGCGAGCCCCGGCCGGTCTGCCAACCACTCGTCGAGTCGTGCTGTGGGGCTCGACATCAGGCTGAACAGCGCGAACTGGTTGACAATTCGGTCGTCGAGCGAGGGTGGCTCGAGAAACAGCGGGAATGGCTCCTCCGCCAGCTTGTCCAGGTCATACAAGCTCGCAGTCCCCTGGGCGAGAAGCTCGGTTGTTAGCACGTCTGCGCCTTCCTGCCTGAGCAAGTCCTGCAACGCTGTGGGGAGGTGCTTCTTGGCCTGCCGGTAGTTCACGCACCACACGACGCCGTCGACGTCGAACTGAAGCGGGCTATCGGTCGCAAAGTGCAGCGCCACGAAAGGCGAGTACGTCCAGTCGAGCAGGCGCGTCGGGAGCCCATGATGGGCGGCCACTGCCAGCCAGTTCCATACCGAGTCGCCCGGCACGGCCGACCTGGGCGCATACTTACGAAAGGCGCGGAGCAGCGGCGATTCGACTCGCTGGTATGCGCCGCCGAGCCGCATTAACGTCGTGACGAGGGGTTCCTGCGCGTCCGGCATGCCACGGAACGCAAACTCAGAGCGGAAGCGCCCGAGCGATTCGTGCCACGAAGCCTCGTATAGAGCTTCCTGCAGTTCATTCCATGATGTCACGCGCACGTCTTGCAAAGCCCTGCTCCTCCCTGCACGCGATACAACGACGAGGTTCCGCCGCGTAGTTCCTTGCACAGCCGTGTTTTGGTGCAAACCCGATGATTCTGTCGCATAATGAGGGCGCAAACAGGCAATCTGCCATACCGACAGGCAGCGGGTAACGGTGAAAGATAGTGCGAGATGCTCGGGTTCGTCGAGCGCGGAGGAGGTTCTACATGGGGAAGCACCGGGGTCTGTTTCTTTTGGTCGGCCTGTTCGTCGTGCTTGCGGTGGCAGGCTTTGCCGCGGGGTTTGCGCTGCCCTTCTGGAACTACAGCCATACCTACGCGCCCGTGATTGGGGCGGGAGCCGCGTCGGCCGGCCCGACAAGCAGCACCGGCTCGGCGGCGGTCGACTTGCTGATGGGCGCGCGGGGCCCGAGCTAACTTGAGGGGTTCGACCGGAGGCGGCGCGCTGCGGACCGCCTAGCCGGCGGTCCACAGCGCGCCGTCGCTCGCACCACGGCTACGCCTTCTCCCAGCCCATCTTCGTCACCTGGCCGGTTTCGATGCGCAGGTACGCGACGGTGCCTTCGATCCGCGCGACCTCGGTGAGCGGGACGAGCAAGTCGCTGCCCTTGGGGCGGTCGAGCACAAATGCGTCCTCGCGGACTTCCTGCACGCGGCCGATGTCGGTGCCGTCAAACGCAACGACCTTCATGCCGTTGCTCAGCCCGAGATCCCTGGCTTCCTGCTGAGCCTCTTCCTGCACGCGCTCGACTTCCTCAACCGCCGCGTCAATCGCTGCTCGAGTGTCCTCGTCTAGGGCGCTCCCGGCCTCTTCCGCGGCCGGCGCCGGCTTTGCAGCCTTGTCGCTGTCCCGCTCGGCGGCCGCTTGCTGCTTTTCCGCTTTCTTCTCCGCGCCGTTGCGTGCATCCTCCGCTGCGGGCGCTTGGCTGATGGTGACTTCTCCGGCGACAGCGGCCGCGTCGGATAACCGCTGCTTTGCCTCTTCGACGCCCTGGTCGCCCTGCCCGCGCACCTGCTCGATTACAGAGCCGGCCCGCGTGGCAATGTTCTGGGCCACCTGCCCCGCCCGGTCTCCCACGAGCCCGGCGTACTGACCCGCCTTCTGACCGAGCCCTTGCGTGGCCTCTCCGACCCGCGAACCCGCCGCCTTCAGCCGCTCCGCCGCCGCTCGCCGGTCGACGCGCCGGATCAACCAGACCGCTGCGACGGCTCCGATCGCCACGCCCACGATCAAGCCCTCGCGGCGCCCGAACTTGAAGTTCTTCACGCTGGTCTCGAGCTCTTTGCGCGCCTGTTCCAGCTTCTCCTCCAGGTCGCCGCCGAGCGCCTCGGCCTTCACGCCCACGGCTTGGGCTACGGGCGCCGCCCGCTCTTCCACGGTCTTTGCCAGCGCCTCGACCGTGGCGCTCACAGCTTCGGCCAGCGGCCCCGCCCGCTGTTCGACGGTTTTGGCGAGCGTGCCCGCCTTCTCTTCGATGGCCTCGGCCAGCGGCACTGCCGACGCACCGATCGTCCTGGCGACTGTTCCTGCAGCATCTGCAAAGGTGATCACCAGTTCGCCCGCCTTCGCCCCATTCGATCTCAGCACAGTCTGTGCATTCATCTGCGTCTCCTCGTCAATCTATTGGTCTGTCTTCGATTCTCAATCATAGCGCCACGAGCTTTTCATGCGGTAGTGCTGCATCCACTAGCCGTCATCCCCAGCCGCCTGCAGCGTGGCTACCGCGTAGGATGGTGGTCAGTCTGCGAAGCAGCCATGAGTGGGGCCCTGCTATAATGTCTCCAAGAATTCACCAAACGGAGGCGCCAGAGATGTCACAATTCCCGCTCGTCCCCCCGCGCTTTGTGCCGCCGCTCGAACCCAGCTTCCGCCCGGCCGCACTGGCCGACCGTGCGTTTCGGGTGGCCGTCGAGTCGTCGGGCCAGGCCACCGCCCTGGTCATCGGGCTCGAGCGCAGCGACGGTACGCGCTCGCGTTACGAAACGCTCGTCTTCCCGGAGAACCACGACGGGGCCGCGGCGAACCTGTTCTACGCCGAGCGCCTGGTGAAGTTCCTGTTGTGGGCGCGGGGTGGCTGGCGGGTGACCGTGGGTGGGCCGCCGAGTATCGCAGAGCATCTACGCAGGGTCTATGCCCCGGGTGGGCCCCGCAGCTTTGACCACCAGTTTATGGGCGAGCAAGTCTACGAGCACACCTTTGAGGTGGTCGGGTGCGCGGCGGACGATGTTCCCCCGGCCGCAGAAGCCGGCTTGTCGGTGGGCGGGCACACGGGCGGCGCGCGGATCGGTTTCGACCTGGGTGCGTCCGACCTGAAGGTGTCGGCTGTGCTGGACGGGACAGCGGTTTTCGGGGAGGAGATCGTGTGGGAGCCGGTCGAGCAGCAGGACCCGGCGTATCACTACGATCGGATCCTCGCGGCGCTCAAGCTGGCCGCGTCGAAACTGCCGCGCGTCGACGCCATCGGCGGCTCGTCGGCTGGCATCTATGTCGACAACCGCCCCATGGTCGCCTCCCTCTTTCGCGGCATTCCGTCGGAGCGGTACGGCGAGATCCGCACGATGTTTGCCCGGATAGGGCAGGAGCTCGGGGTGCCGCTGGTGGTGGTGAACGACGGCGACGTCACGGCGTTGGCCGGCGCACTGTCCCTTGGCGACAACGGGGTGCTCGGGGTTGCGCTGGGGTCGAGCGAGGCCGCGGGGTACGTGAACGGTGCGGGCGCGATCACGGGCTGGCTCAACGAGCTGGCCTTTGCCCCCATCGACTACCAACCCGGCGGCCCGGTGGACGAGTGGTCGGGCGACAGGGGCGTGGGTTCGCAGTACTTCTCGCAGCAGTGTGTCTTTCGCCTGGCGCCGCGCGCAGGCATCGAAATCCCCGTTGAGCTGGCGAAAGCCGACAAGCTCAAGCACGTCCAGCGCTATCTGGAGGCCGGCCACGAAGGCGCCCGGCAGATCTGGGAGAGTATTGGGGTGTACCTGGGGTACGGGGTGGCGCACTATGCGGGGTTCTATCCGGACGTGCGCCACGTGCTGATCCTCGGCCGGGTGACCTCGGGCCGAGGCGGCGAGCTGATCCTGGACGGGGCGAGGAAGGTGCTGCGGGGGGAGTTCCCCGAGCTGGCCGAGCGGATCGGCATCGCCCTGCCCGACGAGAAGTTTCGCCGCCTGGGCCAGTCGGTGGTGGCGGCGAGCCTGCCAAGGCTCTAGAAAAAGAAACCTGGCTTCTCGAAAGAAACCAGGTTTCTTCGTCCAGCGACCTTTACTTCGCCGGGCGGACTTCGACCTGCATGAAGCCATCCTGAGCGCTGTAGCTTACGATGCGGATCTGCGTGCCGGTGTTCGGGTGCTTGACGCTGCCCTGCGGGTTCGCCGCATCGCAGTACAAAGTGCGATCGTCAAAGACCGTGACCGCCTTCAGGCTCTGGAATTTGTGCTCGACGCCGCCGGAGTGCAGGGTGAGCGGATCGGTTGCCTCGAGGCCGAAGGTCGCGTCGTAGGACTGGATGCGGTTACGCAGAACTGAGTGCCGTCGGTCCGTGTCATCGGCCTTCGGGTGCGCGTCGATCGGCAGGACAGGCCTGCGCCCGGGATGCGTCTTGGTGTTGTTGTTGCGCTGTGACGTGTCCCAGTAGTTGATCGCCAGGCCGTCCTGGTACGGGAAGTGCTCGACCCGGTTGGACATGACCGGGCCGTCGTGAAGCCGAAGTTGTACGGGCCGATCTTCAGCGTCGCATCGTAGCCGCGGTACTGGCGGAATTCGGCGACGTAGTAGTTGTTGAAGAGCTTATTCTCGATGCCAGTGGTGACATGGAAGCCGGTGGTGGGCTTGAAGGTCCAGCCCGCATCGGTCTCCGCGCCGTCTGCCGCCCAGCCAGTGATGTTGATTTCATCGACCATGAAGCCGAAGCCGCCGGTGTTCGCCGTCGGTCTGGTAGCGGAAGCCGAGGAGTGACGTCTGCCCGGCATAGGCCGAAAGATCGGCCGTCAGGGCCACCCAGCCCTTTGACGAGCCGGTGATACCCGAAGCCGCGGTTCTGAGCCGTTCGGATTGGTGTCAGTCGAAAGATTGGTCTTGCCGCCGGTCCATGTCGTGCCGCCGTCAGTCGAGACGACGAGGTACGCATAGTCGTAGTCAAGCTCGATGTTGTAGCGAACCATCGCGGCGAGGTTGAGATGGCCGCGTCAGGGTGACCTTCTTGCTCATGCAGCGGTCGAAGTTATCACCGTCGCCGCTGTAGTAGTAGTTGGCGCCGGCGAAAGGCTTGCCGACCTCCGTCACAACAGTCTTCTTGGGCAGCACCACAATGACTGCCTGTGCCTGCCGGGTGTTGGTCATGGACGGGCCCAGCTTGAAGCGAGGAGGTCTTGCCGGCAGGCGCAACATCGTAGTTCAGCCAGCCGAGCTGCAACTTTTCCCACGCGCCCATGTGGTTGGGCTTCGAGCCGATGTCGTCCTTGCCTTCGTTGAGCCAGGAGCCGGACGACATCAGGGTCCAGAACGCGGTGCCATTGTCGCCGCCCGCGGTGTCGTACAGGTCGGGCAGGCCGAGGTCGTGGCCGAACTCGTGTGCGAACACGCCAACGCCGCCATTTTCCGGCTGAACCGTGTACTTGCCGACCCAGTAGTTGCTGTCGCCGATGCGGATGCCGCCGTACTTGTTGAAGTCGGGCCCGTCGACGGCCGATCAAGTCGTAGGGCACGTACCAGCTGTGGCTCCAGATCGTCCACGGCTCGGCGCCTGCTTCTTCGCCCTCACCCGCATGCACGGACTGGAACGTGTCGATGTAGCCGTCCGGCTCGTCGAAGTTGCCGTCCCATCTGTAGTCGTAGCTATCCCAGATGGTCGAACTTCTCGAGGTACGCGTCGATTTCGTCGGCCGACTTGCCGGCAGCAACCTGCCCGGCATACCAGCCGTCGACGCTATCGTGCAGGAAGTACCAGACGCATTGCTCTGTGGGGATTGTCGTCGTAGGTTGTACGACGCCATGTCGCCGGGCACTCGTCACCCAGTCGGTGACATCGCCGGTGGCGCCAAAGCGGCCCGAGGACTGCTCCACGTAGAAATTGTACAGGGAGTTGGCACCCGGGCTTCTGGCTGTAGAACATATCGACGTAGTGCTGCCGGCTGAAGTCAGACACCCAGCAGGGTGCTGTTGTCGGCCTTGCGGTCGGGCTGCGGGATCTTGTTGTGCTTCAGATCGCTGAACTCGCCCAACACGGTCCAGATGGCGCGGGATTCGTCTTGTTCGAGCTGCACGTATTGTCCCTTGGCGACCTCGTGGACCTTCCCGTTGGCCTTGCCGTTCAGCTTGGCCTGGAGCGCCTGGCCCTTCAGCTCAAGCTGGCGGTCGGTGAGCGGATCGGGCCGGTTATCGAGCTTCGGGGCCTGGGTGGGTTCGTCCGTGACGGGGCCGCTTGCGTGGATCGGCGCGACGAGCACGGAGAACAGGAGCAGGACGGTGAGCACCGTCCAGAGACGCGTGGTGACCTTCATCGGTCCTCCAGAAAGAAATGGGAGTCTGGATCAATATGCGCACGGAGCAGGCGTAGCGCCAAGCATGGGACTGCAAGGCCGCCGAAAGGCTTGGGAGAGATGCCCGGAGCAGCGGCCGGAAAATACGGCAGAAGCCCCTTGTTTATGTGCTGAGGCTATCTTAGATCGACATGCGATATTGATGAAAAGAGGGTACAACAGTACGCAAAATTACGCAAGTCGTGAAAATGGGGTGCCAGGGAGGACATAGACTTGTCGAGACCTCTCACAGGAAGTCCCTGAGCCCGCTATGTCCTCCCTGGCAAGTGCGCTTGCTTCGCAAGCGGGGTGCTTCGTGTTCTACTTCTTGGGGTCGGGCGCCTTGTCCTCGTCCAGCAGCTTCTCGCGTGCGGTCAGCATGGCTTGCCGTGCCTTGTCGTCGACGACGGGGAACTTCGGGTCCATCTCGATCAGTTTCTGCCCGATGATGCCTGCCACGGCCAGCCGGGTAAACCACTTCTTGTCAGCCGGGACGACGTGCCAGGGCGCGGATTTCGTGCTCGTGTTCTCGAACATGTCCTCGAACGCCTGCATGTACTTGTCCCAGTAGGCGCGCTCGTCGATGTCGGCCGGGCTGAACTTCCAGTTCTTCTCGGGCCGGTCGATGCGCTCGAGCTGCCGCTGCTTCTGCTCCTCCTTGGACACGTTCAGGAAGATCTTGACGACTTCTGTGCCCTGCTGGGCCAGGTACTTCTCGAAGTTGTTGATGGCTTCGAAGCGTTGGCGCCACAGCCCGTCACCCACCGTGCCGGGGGGCAGGCGCTGGGGCACGAGGAACGACGGGTGCACGCGGACGACCAGGACTTCCTCATAGTATGAGCGGTTGAAGATGCCAATCCGACCGCGCTCGGGCAGGGCCCTCACCGCCCGCCACAGAAAGTCGTGATCGAGCTCCTCCGGCGAAGGGGCCTTGAAGCTGAAAACCTGGCAGCCCGTCGGATTGACGCCCGTCATCACGTGCGCGATCGCGCTGTCTTTGCCCGCCGCATCGAGCGCCTGGATGATGACCAGCAGGGCGCGGCTGTTCTCCGCATATAGCTTCTCCTGGTAATCAGCCAGCACCTGGACGCCCTGCGCGAGCAATTCGTCCTCGTCTATGGATTTCTTCTCGTAACCCCCTGTCGAGCCGGGGTCGAAGTCTTTCGCCAGGTTGACCTTCTTGCCGGGCTCCACACGAAACTGCTTGACGAACTTCTCCAGATCCATGGCGGCCTCCTCGAGTGGACGCAATCGCGAGCGAGTGCGAACGCCGTCGCGAGTTGCTACAGAGGGAGTATACCATGGCGCCGCGGTGCGGGGCAGCGGGGGCCGCTGCTGACGGAGACGACGGCCGGCGTGGGCCACGCCGACCGTGCACGCGGCAGCGTCTGTGGCGGAACATGTGCGGGCGCGGGCCCGTTCTATTTCGCTGGTATGCGGTAACCCCGCGAATTCTACACGGAGGCAATGACATGGCCACGCAACGCAAGGGTACTTCGAACACAGCCGGCACGAAGGAAGCCTCGGGCCGGCGCTTCACGACGCGGCACGATCTCGAGGAAGAGGTGCGCGGGCAGATGATCGAGCTGTGCAACCGCCAGTTGGCCGATACGTTCGATCTGTACAGCCAGGACAAGCAGGCCCACTGGAACGTGAAGGGCCGCGACTTCTTCCAGCTGCACGAGCTTTTCGACACGCTGGCCGAAGAGGTCCTGCCGTTCGTCGACATGATCGCCGAGCGCGTGACGGCGTTGGGTGGGCAGGCGCTGGGCACGGCTCGCCTGGCTGCGCAAAGCTCGCGGCTGACCGATCTGCCATTGGACAACGTCGAGGGGATGGCCGTGGTGGAGGCGATGGCCGGCTGCTACGCCAACATCTGTGCGAGCACGCGCCAGGCCATCGAGGAAGCCGAGCAGGCGGGCGACACCGATACCTCGGACCTGTTCACCGAAATTTCACGGGAGCTGGACAAGCACCTGTATTTCCTGGAGTCGCACCTGCAGGGTGGGGAACGCTAGAGCGGGGGTTTCAGGTCGGGCCGGGATGCCCTGGGCTCACAGACCTTCGGGGTTTCCGAAACCCCGAAGGTCTCCGGCGCCCGTTACGTGCGATAGAGGGCCGGCCGGGGCAGTGCTGCCACAGTGACCGGCTCTCCGGTCTGCAGCGACCTGACACACGCGTCGGTCACTACCAGCGTCATCAGGCCGTCCCAGGCACTCGCCCCGGGGAACACTGTTCCGGCCTGTACCGAGCGCACCCACTCGCGCAGCTCGCGCACGTACGCCTCCTGGAATCGCTCCAGCCAGTCGTGAGGTAAGGCCGTGCGAGCGGCCCTGTCCGTGCGGAGCAGCGCGCCGTCGGGCCGGTAAGAAGTCGCCACGCCGCGCTCTCCGACGACTTCGGCCGTTACTTCATACCCATATTCCGCGGCCGCATACACCTCGACCGTCGCGAGGCAAGCACCGGTCAGACGCAGCTGAAGCAACAGCAGATCGGTCGTCTCCGCACTGAAGGTGCCGTGCGTCCGTACACCCGTGACATACACCTGCTCGATTTCCTCGCCAAGCAGCCAGCGCGCCGCGTCGATGTCGTGCCCCGCCGAGTTCGTCAGGATGACTTCGCCCCGAGAGTCGTACGGGATGGCTGCGTTGCGGTGCGTGCCCTTGTAGAGGACGGGCCGGCCGAGCGTGCCCGCCGCGACGACCTCGCGCACGGCCACGTGATACGGGTCGAAGCGGCGCATGAGACCGACGGAGACGAGCCGGCGGCCCAGGCGCAGCTCCGCGCTCGACCACCCGCCGCGCACCTGCCGCGCTTGTCGCCAACGGCTTTTCACAGAGGACGGGTTTCCCCGCATGCAGGCATGCGAGGGCGAAGTCCAGGTGCGTCGCATCCGGGGACGCGACGATGACGGCGTCGATGCTGCTATCCGCGATCAGTTTGAAGGGGTCACTGAAGAGGACGGCCGGCGGGCAATCCTCGGCCACCCGCTCGGCCCGCCCCCGATCGAGATCGTAAACGCCGGCCAGCCGGGCCGCGGCCACCTGCTCGTGCAGGTTGCGGGCGTGGCGCCCGCCCATGCCCCCAGCACCGATAAGGCCAACTGAAAGAACATCTCGTGCGAGCATACGCACTCCGCGAAAGAAGACCTCCGAGGCTCGGGCCAGCGTTGCCGGCCTCAAAACCTCGGAGGTCTCGTGGTTCTTGCTGCTACTACTTGCTCGTGAACTGGGCGACGTTGTCCTTGGAGACGACTTCGACGCCGGTGTTGACGAACTTGTCGACGGCCTGCTTGCGGGCGACCTTAGCCGCGGTGAGGGTGCCGAGTTCGCCGATCTTGGTGGGGAACTGGGCGACCGAGCCGGCGAGGCCGGCGGCCTGGATCGAGGCCAGGGCGTCGGGGGTGGCGTCGAAGCCGACGATGACGAGGGTCTTGCCGGCGGCCTGGGCGGCGTTGAGCGCGCCGAGGGCCATCTCGTCGTTGGTGGCGAAGATGCCCTTGAGGTTGGGGTTGGCCGTCAGCAGGTTTTCGGCGACGGTCTGGCCCTTGGCGCGGTCCGAGTCGGCGGGCTGCACGGCGACGACCTTGAGGCCGGCCTTCTCCAGGGCGGTCTTGGCGCCGTTTTCGCGCAGGTTATGGACGGGGTCGCCGGCCGCGCCGCGGATGATCGCGACCTCGTCGCCGGCCTTGAGGTTCTTGGCGATGAACTCGCCGCCGAGCTGGCCGCCGAGCTGGTTGTCGGTGCCGACAAAGGCGGACTTGTTGGTGAAGTTAGCGATGTCGGTGTCGATCAGGACGACCGGGATGCCGGCGGCGACGGCCTTTTCGAGGGTCGGCTGGACCTGGTCGGCCTGCGAGGGTGCGACGGCGATGGCATCGACCTTCGAGGAGATGGCCGACTCGATGATGCGGATCTGGCCTTCGATGTCGGTCTCTTCGTTCGGGCCGAGGAAGGAGGCCTTGATCGTCGGGTCTGTCTTCATGGCCGCATCCACGCCCGCGCCTACGGTCTTCCAGTAGGTGCTGGTGACCGCCTTGACGATCACGGCGATGTTCAGCGGCTTGTTCTCGCCGCCGGTGGCCGGAGCAGGCCCTGCGAAGTTGGCGACGTTGTCCTTGGAGACGACTTCGACGCCGGTGTTGACGAACTTGTCGACGGCCTGCTTGCGGGCGACCTTAGCCGCGGTGAGGGTGCCGAGTTCGCCGATCTTGGTGGGGAACTGGGCGACCGAGCCGGCGAGGCCGGCGGCCTGGATCGAGGCCAGGGCGTCGGGGGTGGCGTCGAAGCCGACGATGACGAGGGTCTTGCCGGCGGCCTGGGCGGCGTTGAGCGCGCCGAGGGCCATCTCGTCGTTGGTGGCGAAGATGCCCTTGAGGTTGGGGTTGGCCGTCAGCAGGTTTTCGGCGACGGTCTGGCCCTTGGCGCGGTCCGAGTCGGCGGGCTGCACGGCGACGACCTTGAGGCCGGCCTTCTCCAGGGCGGTCTTGGCGCCGTTTTCGCGCAGGTTATGGACGGGGTCGCCGGCTGCGCCGCGGATGATCGCGACCTCGTCGCCGGCCTTGAGGTTCTTGGCGATGAACTCGCCGCCGAGCTGGCCGCCGAGCTGGTTGTCGGTGCCGACAAAGGCGGACTTGTTGGTGAAGTTAGCGATGTCAGTGTCGATCAGGACGACCGGGATGCCGGCGGCGACGGCCTTTTCGAGGGTCGGCTGGACCTGGTCGGCCTGCGAGGGTGCGACGGCGATGGCATCGACCTTCGAGGAGATGGCCGACTCGATGATGCGGATCTGGCCTTCGATGTCGGTCTCTTCGTTCGGGCCGAGGAAGGAGGCCTTGATCGTCGGGTCTGTCTTCATGGCCGCATCCACGCCCGCGCCTACGGTCTTCCAGTAGGTGCTGGTCACGGCCTTGACGATCACGGCGATGTTCAGCGGCTTGTTCTCGCCGCCGGTAGCTGCCGTCGGCTGTGCCGCGGCGACGTCGGTCGGGTTAGCGGTCGGCAGGACTTGCGGCGACTGCGTCGGGGCGGCCACGGGCGCAGCCGGGGTTGAGGGCACCGGCGCGCAGCCGGCCAAGAGCGATCAGCACGATCAGGCTCAAAGCGACAAGGATCTTGAACTTGGACGACATACTGTTCTCCTCCTGACAGGGTCTGGTAAGCTCGCAGTAACTCTGCTGTCGATAGAACGAATCCCGAAACTGTGTTGTCGTTTACCCCCTTTGTGGTTTGCCACACGTGCGCCTTGCGGCGCTACATTCTAGATGACGAACCAACGCGCCTAGCGGCGCGCTCGCTGGCGAAGTACGTCCACATAGACTGCGCCGATGATGACGAGGCCGATGGCGACGACTTGCCATTCGGTTGGTACTTTCAGCAGCACCAGGCCATTCCGCAGCACCGCGATTAACGCGACGCCGACGGCCGTGCCCCAAACGGTGCCCGAGCCGCCCGCGAAGCTGGCCCCGCCGATAATCACCGCTGCGATCGCGTCGAGCTCGTAGCCCGTTCCGGCCGTGGGATAGCCCGAGTTCGTGCGGCCCGCCAGTGTCAGCGCGGCCAACCCGGCCATGAACCCGCTGATGCTGTAGACGATCAGCAAGGTCCGGTCGACGTTGATCCCCGACAGCCGAGCTGCCGACTGGTTGCCGCCGACCGCGTAGATGTGCCGGCCCAGCGCAGTGTCGGAGAGCATGAGGTGAAAGACGATGTAGACCAGGATCACGGCGATGAACGCCACCGGAACGACGCCCAGCGTCCCGGCTCCCAACGCCAGCACTTGGGGTGCGCCGGCCCGGTCGAAGCCCGAGATCGGCGCGGCGCCGGTGATGATGAGCGCCAAACCGCGCGCGACGTTCATCGTGCCCAACGTGGAAATGAACGGGTGCGGCAGGTGCAGCCGCGTCAGCAGCAGCCCGTTGATGACGCCGAAGCCAAGCCCGACCGCGAGGCTGGCGAGCACCGCGAGGAATGGGTTGACGTGCAGCTTGATGGCGAGCAGCGCGAGCACGCTCATCGACAGCGCCAGGATCGACCCGACCGAAAGGTCGATGCCGGCTGTGACGATGCACAGCAGCATGCCAACGGCGAGAAGTGCGTTCACCGTCGCCTGGCGCGCGATGTTAGCGATATTATCCGGGCTCAGGAACACGGGCGAGAGGATCGAAAGCACGATGACCAGGATCGCGAGGCCGAACAGCGCGCCAAACCTCGCCACGAACGCGCCCATCGTCATCCCGAACGTCCGGCCTTCCTTCTTGTCGGCGGCTGGCATGCTAGTCATTCTTGCTATGCTCCCATCGCGGCGGCCAGGATCTTCTCTTCGGTCGCTTCTTCGCGGCTGAACTCGGCGGCCAGGCGCCCTTCGTGCATGACGAGGATCCGGTCACTCATGCCCAGCAGTTCCGGCATCTCTGAGGAGACCATGATCACGGCCACGCCGCTTTGAACCAGGGTATTCATCAGGTTGTACACCTCGACCTTCGCGCCGACGTCAATGCCGCGGGTGGGTTCGTCGAAGATGAGGATCTTCGACCTGCTCGCCAGCCACTTGGCGAGCACCACTTTCTGTTGGTTTCCACCACTCAGGTACTGCACTTGCTGGTTCACGCTCGGGGTGGAGATGCGCAGTTTTTCCACAAACTCGCCGGCTTGCTTTCGCTCGTCTCCCCGGCGCAGAAACACCCTGCTCGTGAGCTTGTCCAGGCTTGCCATGCTCATGTTGTGCAGCACGGACAGCATGAGGACAAGACCCTGCTGTTTGCGGTCCTCGGGCAGCAGCCCGACGCCGGCGCGGATCGCCTGCTGGGGCGAGCGCACGTCGATCTGCTTCCCAAAGATAAAGACCTCGCCTGCGTCGATCGGGTCTGCGCCAAAGACGGCCCGCATGAGCTCGCTGCGGCCCGCTCCCACCAACCCCGCGATGCCCAGGATCTCGCCGGTGAAAGCATTGAAGGTGATGTCGTGCAACACACCGTCGCGCTTCAGACCCTCGACGCGCAGCGCCTCTTCTCCGCGCAGCGACTCCGCCTTCGGGTACTGCTGTTCGAGGTTGCGGCCCACCATCATGCGGATGATATCCTCTTTGGTCACAGCAGCCAGGTCGACCGTGTCGATGTACTCGCCGTCGCGCAGCACCGTTCCCCGATCGCAAATCTCGAACACCTCTTCCAGGTGGTGGGAGATGAAGACGACGGAGACGCCGCGTGCCTTCAGCCGGCGGATGACGGTGAACAACTGGTTGATCTCGGTGTCGGTGAGCGCGCTGGTCGGTTCGTCCATGATGAGGAGCTTGGCGTCGAGCGAGAGGGCCTTGGCGATCTCGACCATCTGCTGCTGGGCCACGCCGAGACCCGCAACCGGGCGCCTGGGGTCGAGCGGCAGATGCACTTCGTCGAGGAGTTCTCTCGTCCGGCGACCCATCTCCTTCCAGTCGATCAGCTGGAGCGGCCGGTTGCGGTAGGGTTCGCGGCTGATCCAGACGTTCTCGGCAATGCTCAGCTGGGGAACGAGGTTGAACTCCTGGTAAATGATCCCGATGCCGAGTTTTTGGGCCTCGCGGGGGTTTGGGATCGTGATGGGATGGCCTTCCCAAAGGATTTCGCCGGCATCGCGGCTGTAGGCGCCCGAGAGGATTTTCATGAGCGTCGACTTGCCCGCGCCGTTCTCGCCCAAGAGCGCGTGGACTTCGCCTCTGCGGATTTCCATGCGCACGTTGTGCAACGCCCGCACGCCGGGGAAGCTCTTTGAGATGCCTTCGAGCCTGAGCAGGACGTCAACGCCGTCCGGCGCACCAGAATGTGTTGCCTCGGCCACGTGCAGATTCCCGTCCTCTCGACGATCCCACGCGAGCTAGAATAGACACTCATTTCGCGCGGCTGGACAACAAGGGATGAAATGGGACACTGATACGATGGACTGGTATCTATCTGAGAATGAGCTGGGGCCGGTCTCCGACCGTGCCCCGTCTGGGCCTGGGCGCCAGCAAAACTGGCGTACGAAACCGGCCAGAGCATTTTCAGATAGATTCCAAGACCGATCTACCCTGTGCTCCGTCGACAGATCAAGTGAACCAGTTGCATTAGTTCAATCAGTGTCCCATTTTGATCTGCGGCATCTGCGTCCTGTTACCATGCCGTCTGCCACAGTCTCATTCGATCTCGCTCAACTTCACCGGGCGCCCTTCCCGGTGCGATTTCCAGGCTGCCAGCCCCATCACAACGGGCGCACGGGCGTCTGTGCCGCTCACAGCGACGGGGCGGTCTTGCAGCACCGCGTCCACGAACGCGAGCACTTCCGTAGCAAAGCTCTCGGTGTAGCGGTCCATGAAGAAGTTCAGCGGCAGGTCGCGGCGTACGCTCGTCGCATCGCTTAACACCGCCGCGTTCGGGTAGTTGTTGGCGGTCGCAATGCTGCCCTTGCTGCCCAAGCACCTCGACCCGCTGGTCGTATCCGTAGGCCGCGCGCCGGCAGTTGTCGATCGTGCCGATAACGCCGTTGGCAAACTTCAGCATGATGACTGCCGTGTCCACGTCGCCCGCTTCGCCGATGGCCGGATCGACGGTGACGGCGGCCTGAGCGTAGACCTCTTCGACCTCGGACCCCACCAGGAACCGGGCCATGTCGAAGTCGTGGATCGTCATGTCCAGGAACATGCCGCCCGACACCTTGACGTACGCGATCGGCGGCGGCCCGGGATCGCGGCTGATGATGTGCAGCAGGGCCGGTTGCCCGATTTCGTCGCACTCGATCGCCTGCCGCACCCGGGCAAAGTTCGCATCGAAGCGGCGGTTGAAGCCTACCTGCAGCTTGACGCCGGCCTGTTCCACCACGGCCAGGGTCCGGTCGATCTGTTCCAGGTCGAGCGCGATCGGCTTCTCGCAGAAGACGTGCTTGCCTGCGCGCGCCGCTTCCTCGATGAACTGCGCGTGCGTGTTGGTCGGCGAGCAGATGAAGACCGCGCCTGATCTCCGGGATTCGCCAGCACCTCCCGGTAGTCGGCCGTGGCCTCCGGAATGCAGTGCTGCTCGGCCAGTTCCTGCGCCGCAGCGAGATCCACGTCCGCGACGGCCAGCAGTCGGGCACTGGGCGCCCGGTAGGCCACGGTCGCCGCGTGCACCTTGCCGATCCGCCCGGCGCCTATGATACCAATATTCAACAAATCTGTCACGAGTCTCCTCCTTGAGTTGCTCAGCCCGACCGGGCTACAGCCCTATCGTGCGCAGATACTCCCGGTTGCGTGCAGCGCTTGCCTTTGGCGAGCCCATGCCCGGCAGCACATCCTGCTCCACGATCCCCCACTTCAGCTCGGGACGCGTATCCAGCCAGCGCGGCCACGGCTGGGAAGTCGACGCACCCTTGGCCCAGCTCGCAGAACACGCCGTTCCCCACCGACTGGAAGTAGTCCCAGCCTTCGCCGCGTGCCCGCGCGGCCACTTCGGGGTGGCAGTCCTTGAAGTGGATGTACCGGATCCGGTCCGCGAAGCGTTCAGCCCATCGACCACGCCCCGCGCAGCCGCCGGCGCCGAAGGCGTAGTGGCCGGTGTCGAAGACGAGGCCGAGCAAGTCGGGATCGGTCAGGTCCATCAGCCGGGCGATCTCGTCCGGCGTTTCGACGTAGCCCGCGCAGTGGTGGTGGAAAACGGTGCGCAGGCCGGTCTCGTCGCGCACGGCCTGCGCCACTTGTGCTGCGCCGCGTAGCGAAGATCCGCCACTCCGCGTCGCTCAAGCCCCATCTCCGGCGTGATCCGGCCGGCGTTCTTCGTCCGCACGGGGTCGCTGCCGTTGTTGTCGGCAAGCACCAGGAAGGGCAGGTACATGGCGTGGTCCTGTCGGCGGTCGCGCGCAAGCAGCCGCGCGACCTTCAGGGCCGATTCGACCCCTGCCGCGTGCGCATCCGCATCCTTCAGCGCCACTGGCACGAACGCGCCGAGCATGCGTCAGGCGGCGGCTGTTGAGCTCCGCGGCCAGCTGGTCGGGGTCGGTGGGCATGAAGCCCCAGTCGCCCAGCTCCGTCCCGGCGTAGCCCGTTTCAGCCAGCTCGTTCAGCACCTGCGTGTATCCGGCCGCCTTGCCGTCCAGGTCGAACTCGAGCGCGCCCCACGAACACGGGGCATTGCCAATCTTGATAGGCATAATCCTTCCCTCCGACACAGCCGCCAGCGAATGCCGGCGATAAACCAGGTTTCTCCTGGATGCTCCTAGAACTTCCGCGACCACTCGTCGAGCCAGCGCTCGACGACGACCTTCGTCTGGGTGAAGAACTCCACCGCGTGCTTGCCCTGCGCGTGCAGCGTGCCGAAGAAGCTGTTCTTCCAGCCGCTGAAGGGGAAGAAGGCCATGGGCGCGGCCACGCCGATGTTGATGCCGATGTTGCCCGCGTCGGCCTCGTAGCGGAACTTGCGCGCGGCCGAGCCGCTGCTGGTGAAGACGCAGGCCATGTTGCCGTACTCGCCGCTGTTGACCAGCTGGATCGCCTCCTCGACCGTGTCCACGTGCATCATGCCGAGCACCGGCCCGAACACCTCCGTCCGGGCGATCGTGCTGCCGGGGGCGACGCCCTGCAGGATGGTCGGCCGGAGGAAGTTGCCGTGCTTCGTAACGCTCGACGTGCTCGCGCGGCGTCCATCCACGAGCACGGCCGCGCCTTCCGTCACGCCCTGGTCGATCAGCCCCTCGATGCGCGCCTTGCTCTGCGGCGTGATGACCGGGCCCATCTGGACGCCCGGCTCCAGGCCGTAGCCGACGACCCGGCTTGTAGCGGCTTCTGCCAGCACGGGCGTGAAGATCTTGTCTGCGCCGCCCACCGTGACCGCCAGCGAGGCGGCCAGGCAGCGCTGGCCCGCGTTGCCGAACGCGCTGTCGGAGACGATGCTCGTGGTCAGGCTCGACGTCGGCGTCGGGCAGGATGATCAGCGGGTTCTTGGCGCCGCCCTGCGCCTGCACCCGCTTGCCGTTGGCCGAGGCCCGGCTGTAGATGTGCCGCGCCACGGGCGTCGACCCGACGAAGGTCACCGCGGAGATGGCCGGGTGGTCGAGCAGTGCGTTGACCGTGTCGGCCCCGCCGTTGACCAGGTTGACGACGCCCTCGGGGAAGCCGACCTGTGTCGAGCAGACCGGAACACCTTCTGCATGCGTGAGCGGGCAGCGCTCCGACGGCTTGACAATGACGGTGTTGCCGCAGGCGAGCGCATAGGGCAGGTACCAGAAGGGGATCATGCCCGGGAAGTTGAACGGGCAGATGATCGCGGCCACGCCCACCGGCTGCCGGATCATGTACTCGTCCACGCCCCGCGCCACGTCCTCGGAAAAGTCGCCCAGCATCATCATGGGGATGCCGCAGGCCACCTCCACGTTCTCGATCGCCCGGCGCATCTCGCCGCGGGCGTCGTCGAGCGTCTTGCCGTTCTCCATCACGATCGTGCGCGACAGGTCCTCGAAGTTCTCCTCGAGCAGTGCCTTCAGCTTGAAGAGATACTGGATGCGGCTGGGCGCGGGCACCCGCCGCCAGCCAGGGAAGGCTGCGAGCGCAGCCGTCGCCGCCTCGTCCACCTCGGCCGCAGTCGACAGCGGCGTTAGCGCCATCACTTCGGCCGTTGCAGGATTCGTCACCTCGACGGCATCGCCGGCCGCGGCAGACTCGCGCCATCCGCCATTGACATAATTCCTAAGTCGTTCGGCCATTGTTCGTCTCCCACTGGACATGGACCTCCGAGGTTTCGAAAACCTCGGAGGTCTCTCTTGTCGCCCTACTCCAGGAAATAGCGTTCCTGCGCCCGGTTCTCCTCGTATTCCTCGCGGGCGGCCTGCACCGTGTGCATTTCGCTCACTTCGGGCACCGCGACGTCCCACCAGCTCTCATACCCCGGCACGCCGTGCAAGCGGTCGTTGCGGATGGTGATGACGGTAGTCGTGTCGGCTTCCTTGGCTGCCTGCAGCGCCGCCACGTACTCATCGCGCGTCTCGCACTCGATGACGTTGCACCCCAGGCTGCGGGCGTTCATCGCAAAGTCGATGTGCACCTGCTCCGCGTTCTCGCCCGCCGAGTCGCCGGCGAGGATGCCGGGGCCGTCCTCACTCGCGTCCTGCCGCTTGACGAAGCGGGTGCCGAATCCATCCATGCCCAGCGAGCGGCTGAGCGAGCCGATGCTCTTGAACCCGCCGTTGTCCCAGATCAGGACGATCAGCTTCACGCCTTCCTGAATCGAGGTGACCAACTCGGACGAGAGCATCAGGTATGTGCCGTCGCCGACGATCACGAATACGTCACGGTCGGGCGCGGCCATCTTGGCGCCGAGCCCGCCCGCGATCTCGTAGCCCATGCAGCTGTTGCCGTACTCCATGTGAAAGTTCTTCGGGTGCGTCGTCCGCCACAGCTTGTGCAGGTCGCCGGGCATGGAGCCGGCCGCGTTGAGCATGATGGCATCGGGGCCCGAGACCTCGTTGACCGCGCCGATCAGCTCACCCTGGCTGGGCAGAGGGGTCAGCCGGATGTCGTAAATACGCTGCACTTCCGCGTCCCACTCGTCGTGCAGCCGTTGTGCCTCGGCGCGGTAGTCCGGGGCGACCCGGTATCCGGCCAGCAGCTCGGCAAGTTCCTCCAGCGTCACCTTTGCGTCTCCCACGACCGGCAGCCCGTGGTGCTTGCCCGCGTCGAACTCGGTGACGTTGATGTTGATGAAGCGAACGGAGGGGTTCTGCCAGGCCGTCTTCGACGCAGTCGTAAAGTCGCTGTAGCGGGTGCCGATGCCGATCACCAGGTCCGCATCCTTCGCGATGCGGTTCGCTGCCAGGGTGCCCGTGACGCCGATCGCGCCCAGATTCAACGGGTTGTCCCAGCGCAGGCTGCCCTTGCCGGCCATCGTCTCGCCCACCGGGATGCCGGTGGCCTCGACGAAGCGCGCCAGCGTCTCCGTCGCCTCGGAGTAGATCACGCCGCCGCCCGCGACGATCATCGGCCTGTTGGCCGTCCGGATCAACTCGGCCGCGGCCTGCAGGGCCGCACGGTCGGCCCGGTTGCGCATGATGTGCCACACCCGCCTGCGCAGGAAGGCCGCGGGATAGTCATAGGCTTCCGTCTGTACGTCTTGCGGCAGCGCCAGCGTCACCGCGCCGGTCTCAGCGGGGCTGGTCAGCACGCGCAGGGCCTCGGGCAGGCTGGTCAGCAGTTGGTCGGGCCGGTTGAGCCGGTCCCAGTACCGGCTTACGGGCTTGAAGCAGTCATTGGCCGAGAAATCCTGGCTCTGCGCCGACTCGATCTGCTGGAGCACCGGCGCGACATTGCGCCGCGCAAAGATGTCGCCCGGCAGCAGCAGCACCGGCAGCCGGTTCACCGTCGCCGTCGCTGCGCCCGTGATCATGTTGGTCGCGCCCGGTCCGATGGAAGAGAGGCAGGCAAAGGTCTGCAGCCGGTTCTTGACCTTGGCGTACGCGGTCGCAGCATGGACGCCGCCTTGCTCGTTGCGCACCTGGTAATAGGGGAAGTCCGGATTCTCCATCAGGGCCTGGCCGACGCCCGCGACGATGCCATGGCCGAAGATGCCAAATGCTCCGCGGAAGAAGGGCGTCTCGACGCCGTCCCGTTCGACGTACTGGTGCTTCAGAAATCGGACGAGGGCCTGCGCCATGGTGAGGCGAACAATGTCTGGCTGGGGCACGAGCTATCCTCCTTGATCACTTGCCATGCGTCGCTGACGGAATAGGACACTGATTGTACTGACTGCGTCCTATTCCGTCCTCGCGACCGGATAAATCGGCACGCGCGGGTCGAGTCCGTGGTACGAATCCTTGACCCAAGCGAAGTCGGGGTCATCCTTGGCGGCCAGGCTCTGCGCCGAGCCGGCGAGCACGTTAAGGTAGTAGGTGGTGTAGCCCACCGGGCTCGAGACCGGGTGGTAGCCCTCGGGAATCAGGACCACGTCGTCGTTGCGGGCAATGACCGCGGCGTCGATGGGGAAGCCGGCCGCGTGCAGCGGCGATTCGGCATCCGTGTAAATGCGCTGGAGCGCATACCCTTCCGGCCGGTCGATCTTGTAGTAATAGATCTCGTCCAGGTCGGCCTGCAGCAGGCTCCCGTCCGGTTTGGCGGTGTGAACGTCGTGCTTGTGGGGGGGATAGCTCGACCAGTTGCCGCCCGGGGTGTAGACCTCGACGACCACGAGCCGCTGGCAGGGGAAGCCGGGAGGGATCATGCGGTTGATCTGCCGGGTGGCATGGTCGCCGCCGCGGATTTCCACCGTCACGTCTTCCGGCGCGACCAACCGGGGCTCGAACTCCTCGCTCGCCGGGACCCAGGCCACGCCAAACTCCGCGCTGCGATCGGCTTTGACGGTGAACCTCGTCCCGGTCGGCAAATACAGTGCGTGCGGGAGCCCGGCGAACACGTTCGCGCGCCGGCCCAGCCCTGCCCATTCGCCGCGATTGGACGACACGCTGACCGTGCCCCCGAGCACGACCAGGGCGAGTTCGTTCGTGCCTGTTTCCAACTCCCACGTCTGCCCCGGCGCCAGCCGGCGCGCCTGGAAATTGATCGTGTCCCAGCCGGCGGCCTGTGGCGTCACCGCGACGATTAGGTTGGGGTCGGGGCCGAACGACGGGTGTACGACCAGGTTTTCAGCGTCGTATTGTCGCATTCTGCAGCACCTCCACCACAGTGCACCCCGAAAGTCGAAGGCCACCCCACCGAGCCACTGGGGCACACGCGGCGGCTCGGAGAGCTCAGCCGCAGGCCTTCTAGGATGGGTCGGGGACCACCGGCGCAATCCAGAGCGCCGCCAGGCGATCCGCAAGATCGGCGAAGCGACCCGCATCCCAGGCGTTTCCGCTCCCGACAGGCCATTGGCCCCCCAGGGCCGCCCGCCAACGCGATGGGATCGCGGCTAAGCCGTAGGCGGCGCCGGCCAGCGCCCCGGCAACACTGGCCGCGGTATCGGCATCGTTCCCGAGGTTCGCGACCTGGACGACGGCCTCCTCAAAAGAGTTCGTCGTGAGCAGGCCCCACACCGCGCTCTCGAGCGTGTGGCGAACCCAGCCCGTGTTCTTGAGTTCGTCGCGCGTCCTCGTGGGAGCGGCTTCGACCATGGACCGCACGGCATCGGGCAGCTCGACATCCTGGCCGGCCCTCGCCACGGCCTCGCCGGGCAGCGCGCCTTGCAAGAGGTGGAAGATCGTAATGTTGATAAAGGCAGACCCGGCCACGCAGTCGACGTGCGGGTGGGTGATGCGGCCCTGTAACTCGCTTGCTTCGAGCAGGCCCTGCTGGTTGCGGTGGTACGCAAGCGCAACCGGCCAGCAGCGCATCACCGACCCGTTACCGGCCGAGTTCGGCCGGCTCGCCTGGACGGCCTCGGCCGCCGCCCGCCATCGCTCGCCCGCCTCGATCCTGCGCAATGCGCTGCTCGTCTGAATGCCGACATCGCTCGGCCCTGTCCGGTACCACGCGACGAAATGGCCGGCCAGGTTATCCGGGTCCAGCGGATAGCGTTCGAGCAGGCTGTCGGCAAGCGCCAAAGCCATTTCCGTGTCGTCCGTGAACGAACCGGCAGGAATCCGCCCGGGCTGCATCTCCCGGACCAGTCGGTCGCTCGGGACCCGCTCCTTGAACTCAAGCGGCATGCCCAACGCGTCGCCGATGGCCGCGCCCACCGCGACCCCGCGTAACCTATCCTCTAGCTCCAACGGTCGCCTCCGTCGAACGACACGGCATACTTATGGTACGCTGTTGGCGGGAGCTTGCCCGAACGCCTGCAACTCTGCCTGGATGTCGCGGCCGAGCTCCATCAGGTGCATCGCGTGCGCCTGCAGCGCCCGGTCTTCCTCAGTGTCGGGTTCCCACTTGGGGACGGACGTCGGCCGCCCCTCGGCGTCGATGGCCACGTAGACCATCAGGCAACTTGTGGTTTGCTCGTATTCGCCCTGGCGGGGGTCACGCGAGCAGACGCGGACCGCGATGTGCATGCTGGTGCGGCCGGTATAGACCAGCCGCGCCGCGCAGCTCGACGATGTGCCCCAGGGTGACCGGCTTGTGGAAGGTGATGCCGCTGACCGAGACCGTGACGCACGGCAGGCCGCACCAGCCCGCCGCGCACGCGTACGCGGCCTCGTCCATCCACTTCATCATGATGCCGCCGTGGACGTTGCCGTATAGGTTCCGGTCCGCCGAACCGGCGAGGAACCGCATCGTGAATTCGCGATCTTTGCCTGGCATGGCCACCCTCCGCTGGCAGATTGCTGCAGCCGATTATACAACGTAGCCGCCGTTTGCGCTTCGCCCTCTGGCGCGCCGGGCCGGAGGGGGCACGGTCAGAGACCGCCGCCAGCTCATGCCCGTTATCAAGCTCGCACGACGACCGGATTTTCCAACGTCCCTACTCTCTCGATCTCCACCCGCACGACGTCCCCATTTCGCAGCCAACGCTGCGGCGTCCGCGCCATCCCCACCCCTGAGGGCGTGCCGGTGGCGATCACGTCCCCCGGCTCCAGCGTCATGACAAGACTCATGTCGGCAATCAGGTGTGCGACGCTGAAGATCATCAGGCTGGTGTGCCCCCGCTGCAGCACTTCGCCGCTGACCACTGTGCGGAGCACGAGGTTCTGCACATCGGGCACCTCGTCGGCCGTCACCAGGGCCGGCCCCATCGGGCAGAAGGTGTCGGGCGTTTTGCCCAGCGTCCACTGGCTGGTTCGCATCTGCCAGTCGCGCGCGCTGACGTCGTTCAGGGGCAGGTATCCTGCGACGAACGACAGGGCGTCTGCCTCTGGTATTTCGCGCCCGCGCCGGCCAATGACCACCCCGAGCTCGCCCTCAAAATCAGGCTGCTTGACTGCGGGGGGAACCACGATGGCCTCCCCGTGCCCGATCACCGCGTTTGCATACTTGGCGAAGATGATGGGAAAGGGCGGGGCCTCACTGCCGGTCTCGTTCGCGTGGTCGAGGTAGTTCTTGCCGATGCAGATGATCTTCCCGGGACGCGCGATAGGCGCCATGAGGGTAACTGCCCCGGCGTCCAGCCCGGCTGAGGGTGCGGCAGAGGCGAGCGCCTGACGTGCGAGCGCCAGCGCGTCGGGGCCGGCTGCCAGGAAGGCGAGCATGTCGCTCGGAAGGGCAGGATCGAGCCGGTTGAGGTCGAAGATCCTTTCGCCGTCCCCGTCCCGGACCAGCGCGCCCAGGCGGATGGCATCATTGTGAACGAAGGTGACAAGCTTCATGGGGTTTGTGCTCCGCAGGTTGATCTGAAAGAGAACGCTGATAAAGCTCGGCGGTCGCTGGTCCGGGCGCCGGGAAGCGACCGGATAGGCTGAAGTAGTATAGCACATGCGCCGGCCGGCACATGCCCACGTGGAGGGCCCAAAGGTCCGTTCGCTCGCCCCGGCGACCTCGTGTTTGGCCCTCCCGGCATGGTCTGCGCACTCGATGCCGCGGCGTCAGGCAGCGCGGCAGCTCCCGCTTTTGCTTCGGGTGTAGTATGCTGTAAGTCACATAACGACAAAGGGACCGGGGACGTAGCGAAAGGAGAGTGTGATGGACACGTTTCGGAGTATTCTGAGCCGGTTGAACTGGATGCAGCGGTACCTCTTAGAGGAATACGTTGAGGATTACCAGGAAGGGGCATTGACGCGCCGCGAAGCGCTGAAGTACCTCACTGCCGTGCTCGGCACTGCGGCAGCGGCTGCGACCGTGCTGACAGCCTGCACGCCTGAAGCGGCGCCGGCGGGCACCGCTGAAGCCACGGCGGCAGGGGTTGGCGGATCGGGAACCGCACGTGCGGTAGCAACGGCGCCCCGCGCCACCCGCGCACCGGGGCCGACGCCCGAGGAGACCCGGGCCGCAGCCACGGCCGCCGTCATTGCGACGACGGACACCTCGGCCGCGCCTACGCCAACCCCCGCGCCCGCCGGAGTCAGTGTTCCGGCAGACGATGCCGGCCTCGACGCCCGCGATCTGACTTTTTCCGGCTCCGGCCTAGAACTCAGCGCGTACCTCGCAAAGCCAAAGGGCGTCGGGCCATTCCCCGCGATCCTCGTGTGCCATGAGAATCGCGGATTGACCGACCACATTAAGGATGTGACGCGCAGGCTGACGCGAGCCGGATACGTGGGCCTGGCGGTCGACCTGCTCTCATCCGAGGGCGGCACGGACAAGGTGAGCGATCCGGCGCAAATCCCGGGCATCCTGAGCGGCACCCCGCCCGACGAGCTCGCAGG
Source organism: uncultured Chloroflexia bacterium (assembly GCA_963810095.1). Lineage (GTDB taxonomy): Bacteria > Chloroflexota > Anaerolineae > CG2-30-64-16 > CG2-30-64-16 > JALOOB01. Next base: position 326,756 of record CAWEMM010000009.1, read on the forward strand.
CTATTTCCTGAGCGCCATCGCATATTTGCAGGCACAGCCTTTCGTCCGAAAGGACCAGCTGGGCATGGTCGGCTTCTGTTTCGGCGGGGGCATGACCTGGCTGGTGGCGACCAAGGCGCCCGAACTGAAGGCCGCGGTGCCCTTCTACGGTCCCAATCCCCCGCTGGAGGCCGTTCCCAATATTCGAGCCGCAGTTCTGGCGATGTACGGAGAGAACGACCAGCGGATCAACGCAGGCATCCCGGCGATCGAGGAAGCGATGCGCAAGAACGGGAAGGTGTTCGAGAAGGTGATCTATCCAGGTGCAAGCCACGCCTTCCATAACGACACCGGCCGCAACTACGACCCGAAGGCGGCCGTCGATGCCTGGGCCCGCACGCTGGCTTGGTTCGATAAGTACGTGAAGCGCACTTAGCGCGCCGGCGGGCACGGATACGGCGCAGCTTCTGTGTCCGTGCCCGCTTCTCAGCCCGGGGCCAACCGCCTTCTTCGGCGCGGCGCCTCCCTCTCTTGTAAACTCCCACTTGACACGATAGTCATTCCGTAATATAAAAGGCATGATCGTCCGCCTTGTGCGACGACGCTATGCCAACCACGAACCACGAACGAGAGACCGACTAAGCCATGCCCGCGGGTTGCGGACGCGGCGCCGTAGATGGCTGCGCTCGCGTCGCGGGCGCACGGCGGCCTTACCGGCGCCGAAACTGGCGTGGCCTGCTGCTGAAAATGCCCCACGTATCGCGGGGTCGTCAGCGGCGCCATCAGTGCCGGCAGTACGGGGCGGATGCCTTCGCAACCGGGCCATTCCGAGGGAGGTACCATGAATCTGAATGGAAAGGTCGCTCTGGTCACCGGCGGAGCGGTCCGGGTTGGCCGGTCGATCTCGCTGGGGCTGGCGCGCGCCGGTGCAGACGTCGTCGTCAACTATAATTCTTCAGAGCGGCAAGCCGAGCAGACCGAGGCCGACATTGTCGCGCTGGGCCGCCGGGCAATGCGCTGCCAGGCGGACGTGTCGAAGGAAGCCCAGGTCCGGGCCATGATTGACGCGACGATGGAGCGGTTCGGCCGGCTCGACGTCCTGATCAACAGCGCGTCCATCTGGAAAGGCACCCCTTGGCCCGACATCAGCGAGACCGAATGGGACCTCTTGAACGGCGTGGTGGCGAAAGGGTCATTCTTCTGCACGAAGGCCGCTGCGCCCCACTTGGCCGCCCACGGTGATGGCGCGATTGTCAACATCGTCGATTTGTCGGCGTTCCGGCCCTTCGTCGGCTACCTGCCCCACTCCGCTGCTAAGGGTGCGCTGCTCAACATGACCTACGCGTTCGCGATCGAGATGGCACCTGAAGTCCGGGTCAATGCGGTCGCACCGGGGGCTGTTCTGGCGCCGCCCGGCCTCACAGAAGACGACCTCGCCATCGCGGCGCGTGCGACGCTTCTGCAACGCTGGGGCGAGGCCGAAGATGTCACCAGGACCGTTGTCTTCCTGGTGGAGTCGCCCTACATCACGGGCGCCGTGATTCCCGTGGACGGGGGCGAGATGCTGGCCTGGCGCAGGCCCTGTTTCGACTGAGAACAAAGGATCGCGCGTATGCAGATCATTATGCCCAAACTGGGCCTGACCATGACGCAAGGCACCATCACGGAGTGGCTGAAGTCGCCCGGCGACGCCGTCCGGGCCGAAGAGGCCCTGTGCGCGTACGAGACGGAGAAGGTCACGCTCGAGTTGGTCGCGCCGGAAGACGGCGTCCTGGTCGAGATCCTCGCACCTGCGGGCGCGACGGTGCCCGCCGGCGGGCCGGTGTGCGAGTTCCGAGTGGGCGCGGCCGTGGGCGCGGAGGCGACCGCGACTGCACCCGTGGCAGCGCAGGCCGGTCCGGTCCTCGCGACGCCGAAGGCGCGTGCCCTGGCACGTGAGCGGGGGGTGGCGCTGGCTGCACTGAGCGGCAGCGGCCCGGCCGGCCGGATACAGGCGGCCGATGTGGCGGCCGTAGCCGGCGCAGGAGCGCGACCCGCAGGTGGCCCCTGCCGGCGGAGGCCCGCTCAAGGCGACGCCGCTTGGCCCGCAAGATGGCGGCCGCCGAAGGGATCGATCTGGCTGCCCTGGAGGGCACGGGTCCCGAAGGCACGGTGACGCGCGAAGATGTTGAGCAGGCAGTGGTGCAACGGGGGGCGCATCCTTCGACTCCGGCCGGAACGGCCTACGCTCAGGATCTCTTGCCACAAGCGCAGCCACTGCATCCTGAGCGGAGCGCGTCCCACTGGGACGCCGCGCAGCCGAAGGATGTGACCACAGGCGAGACCGTCCTCCCACACTCCGTGCTCCGCCGCACCATCGCCGAGCGCATGAGCCAGTCCGCCTTCACGGCGCCGCACGTCACGCTGATGACCGAGGCCGACGCAGCCAATCTCGTTTCGGCCCGCGCACAACTGAACCAAGAGACGCCTCCCGATAAAAAGATCAGCTACAATGCCCTGTTTTCGGCGTTGGTTGCCAAGGCGCTCAAGGACTATCCGGGGCTCAATGCGCGCTGGGAGGCGGACGGCGTTCACCTGCTGGCCGATGTCAACATCGCGTTGGCGGTTGATACGGAACGCGGGCTGATGACGCCGGTCTTGCAGGGCGTCGATCGCCTTAACCTGCCGGCCGTGCAAGCAGGTTTCGCTGCGCTCGTGTCTCGGGCCCTGGCCGGCAGATCGCTGCCAGGCGACTTCGACGGCGGCACGTTCACCATCACGAACCTGGGCGCCAGCGACATCGACGGCTTCACGCCGATTATCAACCCGCCGCAGGCCGCCATCCTGGGCATCGGCAGGATCATTGAGAAGCCGGTCGCGCGCGACGGCGCGGTGGTGATTCGCCCCATGGTTACGTTGAGCCTAAGCTTCGACCACCGCATCGTCGACGGTGGGCCGGCGGGCAGGTTCCTGCAGCGAATCAAGCAACTCGTGGAAAGGCCCATGGCGCTGCTCCTATGACTCATGTATCCTGATCGAGAACGGCACGCTGCTCTCGCCCGGTGCGTCCGGGGCTCACGGAAACCGTGGGCTGGGTGGCGCTCGAAGGCGAGAGCGTCGCCGCGATCGGTCCGGGGGCCGCGCCGCCAAGAGTGGCGCGGCTCGTGCCCAGCGGCTCATCGACGCCCGGCACATGGCCGTGCTGCCCGGCCTGGTCAACGCGCACACCCACCTCTCGCAGACGTTCCTGCGCGGGCTGGCCGACGACCGGCCGCTGTTGCGCTGGCTCAAGGAAGTGATCTGGCCGGCCCAGGCCGCGATGACGCCCGAGGACCAGCACCTGGCCGCGCTGCTCGGGCTCGTCGAGAACCTGCACTGCGGCGCGGCGACGGTGGTCCAGCACCACAAGCTGCCGGGTTACGAGTACGAGGACGCGGTGTGCCGCGCCGCGGCCCAGGTGGGCGTACGGATGGTGCTGGCGCGCGGCTGGGTCGACCTGGGGGCTTCGGGCGAAGGTATCGACGCCATCCTGGCGGACATGACCCACCTGCACGATGACATGGGGCGGTGCGAACGGCGGCCGGATCACGGTTGCTTCCGGGCCGCTGACCCCCTGGCGCTGCTGCGACGACGCGATGCGCGAGGCCACGGCCCTGGCACGCAGCTGGGGCGCAGCGACCCACATTCATGTAGCCGAGGCCCAGGACGAAATCGACCTGCTCGAGCAGCGATGCGGCCGGCGCCACATCGAGTGGCTGGCCGATCTCGGCTGCCTGGGGCCCGACACGCAATTGGTCCACGCCGTCCACGTCACCGACGGCGAACTCGACCTCATTGCCGCAGTCTGGCGCACAGGTCGTCCATTGCCCGACGAGCAACATGTACCTGGCATCCGGCGCCGCGCCGGTCCGCAAGATGCTGGACCGGGGCATCCCCGTGTTCGCTCGGCACCGACGGATCCGGGTCCAACAACTCGCAGGACCTGCTCGAATGCGCGAAGGTCGCGGCCCTGCTGGCGAAGCACTCGACCGGCGACGCGCAGGCGCTGGTTCCCGCAGAGGTCGTGCCGATGCTGCTGCCCGTGGCGTCCGGTGGCCGGCGGTGGCTCGAAGTGGGCGGGCCGGCCGACGTGACCATCGTGGACCTGAACAATGCCCGCTGCCAGCCCGTTCACAGCGTCGCCTCCGCACTGGTGTACAACGCGGCCGGCCCCGATGTCCACACCGTGATTGTCGGCGGGCAGATCTTGCTGGACGCCGGGCGAGTGACGACGGTCGACGAGAGCTGCGCTCCTGGACGCGTGCCGGGCGGCTGCGGGCCGGCTGATGGCGCGGGCGGGAATCACACCGGTGAGGCACGAGAATGGCTGAGTTGCTCCCGATGGCAACGTCTCTGGTCGGCAAGGTCGCGTTGGTGACGGGCGGCGGCATGCGGGTCGGCCGCGCCATCTAGCCTGGCATTGGCCCAGCGAGGCGCGGCGGTCGCCTTCACCCGCCTGTCGTGCGAGGAGTGCGAGCGCGACCGCGGACGAAATCGCCGAGTGCGGCGTGGAGGCGATGGCGCTGGAGCTCGACGTAACGCGAGCCGGGCGCGCCGGCGCAGGTCGTGGAGCGGGTGATCGAGCGGTTCGGCCGGATCGACATCCTGGTGAACAACGCGTCGGTGTGGCTCCGCGCCCCGTTCCTCGAGATCACGCCCGCCGCGTGGCAGCAGGCGCTCGACGTCAATCTGACCGGTCCGTTCCTGGTCAGCCAGGCCGTCGGCGCCGCACATGCTGCGGCAGGGGGGCGGCCTGATCGTGAACATCACCGATCTCTCGGCCTACCAGACGTGGAAGGAGTACGCGCATCATGCGGCCAGCAAAGCCGGCCTGGTGGCCCTGAGCCGCGTCATGGCGGCCGAGCTTGCGCCGCACGTGCGCGTCAACGCGATCGCGCCCGGCACCGTGCTCCTGCCCGAGGGCGCGCCCGACGCCAAGCGCGCTTGGGCCGAGGGCAACTCGCTGCTCAAGCGCGTCGGCCACCCGGAAGACGTGGCGCGCACTGTGCTCTATCTCGTCGACAGCGACTTCGCCACCGGCGGCGTCTATTTCATCGACGGCGGCCGAGCTTTGGTTTGAGGGGAAATGGCACGCAGATTGAATTGATCTGGCTGATCCACACGATCTTTTCGCAGAGATCAGTTCAAATCAGTTCTATCGGTTAAATCGGCGTCCTACTTGGGCCTTCCTAAGGAGATCAATATGGCTATTCAGGACTACTCACCGGAGTTGTTGCTCCGACTTTACCGGCAGATGCTATTGGTGCGCGAGTTTGAACTGCGCGCCATTGCCGAGCGTCGTGCAGGGCTGATCCCCGGCTTCATCCACAGCTGTGTAGGCCAGGAAGCCACGGCTGCGGGCGCATGCGCCGCGCTCGAACCGCACGACGTGATCGCCAGCACCCACCGCGGCCACGGTCACCTCGTCGCCAAGGGTGGCGAGCCGAAGTACATGATGGCCGAACTAGCCGCTCGCACCACCGGCTACTGCGGCGGCAAGGGCGGCTCACTCCACATGACCGATTTCAACCTTGGCATCCTGGGGGCGAACGGCATCGTCGGCGGCGGAATCCCCATCGCGGTCGGCGCCGGCCTGGCCTTCCAGCAGCGCCGCGAGCCCCGGGTGGCCCTCTCCTTCTTCGGCGACGGCGCGACCAACGAAGGCTCCTTTCACGAGGCGCTGAACCTGGCCGGGTTGTGGAAGCTGCCCGTGGTCTTCTTCTGCGAGAACAACCTCTACGGCGAGGGCACGCCCCAGAACAAGCAGGCGCCGGTAGCCGATCTTGCCATCCGGGCAAGCAGCTACGCGATGCCGGGCGTGACCGTGGACGGTAACGACGTGTTGGCGGTGTACGAGGCGACGAAGGTCGCAGCCGACCGCGCACGTTCCGGCGGGGGCCCCACGCTGGTCGAGGGCAAGACCTACCGCCAGCGCGGCCACTACGAAGGGGACCCGATGGTCTATCGCAGCAAGGCCGAAATGGACGAGTGGAAGGGCCGGGATCCCGTCGTCTCGTTCCGCCGGCGGCTGTTGAGCGAGGCCGGCATCGGCGAGGGCGAGGTCATCGCGCTGGAAAAGGACGTCCAGGCGCTGCTCAACGAGGCAGTGGCGTTTGCGGCATCCAGCCCCAAGCCCGCAGCCCGAGACGGCGCTTGCCGGCGTTTACGGCGACACGCACGACGGACTGGTCTTCTAGTCCGAGCGGAGTCGAGGCTTCTTCCGGCAGACCGCCCACAAGCGCCGCTCCAATGTCAGCAGCGAAGGCGGCCGTTCCACCAGGGGGATAAGGGTAGACATGAGCATCATCACTTACAGTCAAGCCATCTATAACGCCATGCGCGAGGAAATGGACCGCGACCCCAACGTCATCCTCATTGGCGAGGATGTGGGCACATTTGGCGGCGTCTGGGGGGTCTCGGGCGACCTGGTCAAGATCTACGGCGAGGATCGCGTGCGCGACACCCCGATCAGCGAGGCGGCCATCGTGGGTGCGGGCCTGGGCGCGGCGATGGTCGGTATGCGTCCCATTGTCGAGATCATGTTCGGCGACTTCCTGCCTGTCGCAGGCGATCAGCTGGTTAACCAGTTGGCGAAGGCCCGCTACATGAGTGGCGGGAAGGCGAGCGTCCCTGTGACCGTCCGCGTTACCACGGGTGCGCCCGGCTCGTCGGCCGCGCAGCACTCGCAGTCGCCTGAGGGCTGGTACATGAATGTACCCGGCCTGAAGATCGCGGTGCCCGCCACGCCCGCCGATGCGAAGGGCCTGCTCAAAACCGCGCTCCGCGGAGAGGACCCCGTCCTCTTCTTCGAGCACAAGATGCTGTACGCGGTGAAGGGAGAGGTCCCCGACGATCCGGACTTCATGGTGCCGTTCGGCCAGGCGCAGATCAGCCGGCCTGGCAAGCGACCTGACCATCGTGGCGATCGGCGGGATGCTGCCGAAGGCGCTCGAAGCCGCGGGGATTCTGGCAAACGAGGGCATCGACGCCGAAGTCGTCGACCCCCGCACGCTTGTGCCGCTCGACAAGGAGACGATCGTCGCGTCGGTCAAGAAGACCAGCAGCTGTTGATCGTTCACGAGGCGCACAAGCGGCTGGGACCGGGCGCAGAGATTGCCGCGATGATCGCGGAAGAGGCGATCGGCTACCTGGACGGCCCGATTGTGCGGGTGGCCGCCAAGAACGTGCCCTTGCCCTACAGCCCGGATCTCGAGAACACGGTGCTGCCAAGCTGCGAGGATATCGTCGAGAAGGCGCGCGGGCTGGCGCGCGGCAAGCTGTAGGACGGCCGAGACCTCGGAGGTTTCAAGAACCTCCGAGATCTGGTCCGCGCAAGGGAGCAATCGCATGTCCAGAATGGCAGTCGTCGACCTGTCAACGGGCCGCATCACGATGAGCGAAACGCCGGCAGAACTGCTGCGCGACTACCTGGGAGGCCGCGGCCTCGGCGCCCGGCTGCTCTACGACCTGGTCGGTCCCGAGGTCGATCCGCTCGGTCCGGACAACTACCTGATCTTCACCGCCGCGCCGCTGGCCGGCACGCCCTGGCCGACTTCTGCGCGTATGCACGTCACCTTCAAGTCGCCGGCCACGGGCATCTATGGCTACGCCAACACGGGCGGGCCAGATCGTCGCGCGAGCTGCGCCACGCGGGCTACGACGCGCTGCTCGTGACCGGCCGGGCGCCCGTAGCCGTCAGTCCTCCGGGTGGTCGACGACGAGATCACCATCGTCCCTGCGCCCGAGCTGTGGGGCCTGCAGACCGGCGCGGTGCACGATGCGCTGCTGGGCAGCGAGGGCAGCGCCGGCAAGGGACGCAACGGGTGTGTTGCCTGCATCGGTCCGGCCGGCGAGAACCTGGTCAAGATCGCCGCGATCATCAACGATCGCGGCCGGGCGGCGGCGCGCGGCGGGCCCGGCGCAGTGATGGGCAGCAAGAACCTGAAGGCGCTCCACGTCACGGCCACCAGCCGGCCGCCGACCAGCCCCGAGTTCCGCGAGGCCGCCAAAGAGACGGTCGGGAAGCTGCAAGGCCGATCCGCATCTCGACGGTCTGCGCAAATGGGGCACGCTGGTGCTGATGGACTCGCAAGAACATCGGCGGCGATCAGCCGGCCAAGAACCACCAGTTCGTCCAGGTGCCCTACATCAACAAAGTCAACGCCAAGGCGTTCGACCGCTACGTCGAGCAGCACCGGGGCTGCTATTCCTGCCCGATCCGCTGCAGCCGTGACTCGAAGGTCGCCGAAGGACCCTACCAGGTCGAAATGGAGGGCCCGGAGTACGAGACCACCAACGCCCTTGGCCCGATGTGTTGGGTCAGCGACCCTGAGGCCATCCTCTACGCCAACCGGCTGTGCAACGAGTACGGCCTGGATACCATCTCGACCGGCGTGACCGTCGCGTTTGCGCTGGAGCTGCGCGAGCGCGGGATCATCTGGCGACGAGCCGGACCTGGCGCTGGAATGGGGTAGCCCCGCGGCGCTGCACGGCTTGATCGAGCGGATCGCCCTGCGCCGCGGCATCGGCGACGTGCTTGCCGAGGGCACGCGGCGGGCCGCGGAGATGATCGGCGGCGGCGCCGAGCGGTATGCGATGCAGGTCAAGGGGCTGGAACTGCCGCGCCAGGAGCCGCGCTTCGCCAAGGGCTTTGGCCTCGGCCACGCCACCTCGAACCGCGGCGCGGATCACCTTTACGGTATGCCGGCCATCGACCTGGCCGGCGCCTGGGATGTCGCGAACCGGCTGTTTGCCCCGGAGATCGTGCCCGAGCTGATGGATCCGGCCAACGAACGGTATAAGCCCGACATGGTCGTGTACGGCGAGCATTTCTGTGCGGTGACCGATAGCCTCGGCATCTGCAAGTTCAGCACGATCGAGGAGTGGGCGTTGTTCCCCGACGACCTGGCGCCCGGCGTGGCCGCGCTGTGGGGCCACCCGGTCACCGGCGCGGACCTGCTGGCCGTCGGCGAGCGGATCGTGAACCTGGAGCGCATGTACAACGTGCGCCAGGGCTTGTCGCGGGCAGACGACCAGTTGCCCAAGCGCTTCACGACCGAGCCCGCGCCCCTGTACGAGTATGAAGAGGACCCCGCGACCGGCCAGATGGTGCGCTCGGCCGAGCCCATCCGCGAGGGCCTGCTGCACGACTTCGACGGGATGCTCGACCGGTACTACGATGCTGCGCGGCTGGACGCCCGATGGCAAGCCCACCGCGGAGACACTGAAGCGAGTCGGACTTTAGCGACGTGTTTCGTTTACTTTTGATGTGATTTCTGATACACTTGCTCTCGGTGCATGCCAGCCAGGCACAGCGGCTATCACGTGCACGGGGGTGCGATGATCACGGTCGACGTCCGTTTCTTTGGCAGGATGGAGCAGTTCACCCGGCAGGCTTCCGCCGGCAGTCCAGCGGGAACTCCCGCTGGTTCAGCTGCCCGACGGGCGCGCAGGTGAACGATCTGCTGCGCCTGCTGGGGATTCCGACGGTCGACGGGCGTCCGCTCGTCAGCGTAAATGGGTTCTACGAGCGGGATGACGCGGTGTTGTCGGATGGCGACCGCGTTCAGCTATTGCGAACCGTCGTCGGTGGGTAACGTCCCCGTTGCTCGCATTCGGGCGGGGGACCTTGATGCAAGGATGAATCTATGCCTAGATTCGACTACTTGAGAGCGCAATCCGTGGAGCATGCGTTAGAACTGCTCGCCGATCCCGCGCACGTCAGCCGGCCGCTTGCCGGAGGAACGGACCTCCTGGTGCTGATCCGGCACCAGCAGCCGGTCTTCGACCGGGTGGTGGACCTGACGCGCGTGCCCGAGATGAAGGCCATCGAGCAGCGGCGGCGATGCGAGATCTACATCGGCGCGGCGGCCAGCTTCACCGACGCTGGCCGAGAGCGCCGTGCTGCAGCAGTTCGCACCGTGCCTGGTCGAGGCCGCGCTGACCGTAGGCGGACCGGCCATTCGCAATGCAGGCACCATCGGCGGCAATACGATCAACGCGGCGGCATGCGCCGACGGCGTGCCCTCGCTCGTGTGCCTCGATGCGGTGGCGCACCTGGCGAGCACGAGCGGAACGCGCTCGCTCCTGGTCAGCGACCTGGTGACCGGCGCGAACGGACCGCGGTCCGGCCCGGCGAGTTGCTCACCCATTTCACGTTTCCGCTGCCGCCGGCCGGCGCGCGGCAGGCTTTCACCAAGCTCGGCCGGCGCAACGCGCAGGCCATCTCCCGGCTCAGCATGGCCGCCGCCGGCCACCTGGACGAGCACGGCTGCGTCGATTATGTGCGCCTGGTGCCCGGCGCGGCGATGCCGACCCCGCGGCGCTTCCCAGAAGTGGAGAAGATGCTGCTGGGCCAGGCGCCGACCGACGACATTCTGGCCGCGGCCGGGCTGCAAGACCGCCGAGCTGATGCTCGAAGTCACCGGCCGCCGCTGGTCGACCGAGTACAAGGAAGTCGCGATCCAGGCGCTGGCCGAGCGCACGTTGCGCCGGGTGCTGGTGGGTGAGGGAGAGGTGAACGTATGCTGATCGAGTTCACGGTGAACGGCCGCCCGGTCGCCGTCGAGGCGCCGCCAGATATCTCGCTGCTGACCCTGCTCCGCGACTACCTCGGCCTGACCGGCTCGAAGGAAGGCTGCTCGGTGGGCGAGTGCGGCGCGTGCTCCGTGATCATGGACGGCCGCCTGGTCAACAGCTGCCTGGTGCTGGCGCCGCAGGCCGGCGGGAGCGAGATCATCACGATCGAAGGCGTCCACGCGGACCGGACGGCGGCCCGAACGACATGCAGGAGAACTTCATCACATACGGCGCGGTCCAGTGCGGCATCTGCATCCCGGGGATGGTGATGGCCGGAGAGGCGCTGTTGTTGCACAACCCGCAGCCAACCCGTGCCGAGATCCGCACCGCCCTTGCCGGCAATCTCTGCCGCTGCACCGGCTACCAGCAGATCGTCGACGCCATCGAAGCGACCGCCGTCGGCCGGCGAACAGGCTAACACAAGAACGAAGACACGAAGGTCACGAAGTCTTCGACGTGCCCTGGGTGTCTTTGAGACTTTGTGGTCGTCAAACGTAACGGAGAGCGACAAATGCCTGAGCTGCAATATATCGGCAAGCCCGCCCGCCGGGTCGACGCGCTGGATAAGGTGATGGGGCGGGCGAAGTACATCGGCGACCGCAAGCTGCCCGGCATGCTGCACGCCCGCTGCCTGCGCAGCGAGGTGCCGCATGCGCGGATCGTCAAGACCTCGACGTTCGGCCTGCGCTCGCCGTGCCCGGCGTTTGCGCCGTGATCACGAGCGAGGACTACTTCGAGCACGGGCTGTACGGCTTCCCGGTCAAAGACAAGTACATGCTGGCCTACCAGAAGGTGCGCTACGTCGGCGAGGCCATCGCCGCGGTCGCCGCGGAGACGCCCGAGGCTGCGCTGAAGGGCATCGAGGCGATCATCTGCGAGCTGGAGCCGCTGCCCGGCCTGTTCGACCCGGAGCTCAGCCTGGCACCCGACGCGCCCCAGGTGGGCCCGGACCGGCCGGACGGCAAGCACCCGAATTTCCTGGACAACGCTGATCGTGCAGAAAAGGCGACTCCGCTGGCCGAGTGGGCGGCCTGCCCGGTCAAGCTGGAACAGCGCTATTCGGTCGTGCCGCAGGAGCACGCGTACATCGAGCCCGAGGGCGACGCTCGCCATCCCGACGCGCGAGGGCGGCGTGGTCGTCTACGCGCCGAACCAGAGCCCCTTCGTCAACCAGTCGAACCTGGCGCTGGTGCTCGACCTGCCGTACAACCTCGTCCGCATCATCCAGCCGCCCGTAGGCGGTTCCTTCGGCGGCAAGGACGACCTGATCTACGAGACCTCTGCCCAGGTCGCCAAGCTGGCGCTCAAGGCCGGGCGGCCGGTCCGCATGATCTTCAGCCGCGAGGAGAGCCTGATCGCGAGCTACAAGCGCGATCCCGATGCGCATGAAGATCTGGCTCGGCGCGGACACCGACGGCACGCTGCGCGCCTGCAAGTTCGACGGGCTGCTGGACTCCGGCGCCTACGCGTCCGAGAGCCCCTTCACCGCCTGGCGCGCGAGCATCCACGCCATGGGCGCGTACCGCTATGACGCCTGCGATGTCGACATAACCTGCGTCTACACCAACAACGGCTACTACGGCGCGTTCCGCGGCTTCGGCAACACGGAGGTCTGCTCGGCGATCGAGCAGGCGGTCGACGAGGTGGCCGAGGCCGTGGGCATGGACCCCATGGACTTCCGCCTGAAGAACTGCCTGCGGGTGGGCGACGAGACGCCGCACGGGCAAACGCTGACCGAGTCGGTCGAGCGTGGCCGACTGCCTTGCCACCGTCCGCCGGCTGAGCGACTGGGACCGGAAGCGGGCCGCGTACGCCAACGCAGGCCGGCGACATCCGCCGCGGCATCGGCGTGGCCGCGCTCTTCCACGGCACCTCGCTGGGCGCCGAGGGCCACGACTACGCGGGCAGCACCGATCGCCGTCGAGCAGAACTACTCGATCGACCTGACGTCCGGGCCTGACCGACTACGGCACCGGCTCGCGCACCGTCTTCACGCTCATCGCGGCCGAAGAACTGGGCGTGCATCCCGATCGCATCCACATGCAGCGGCCCGACACGGATACGGCGGTGGAGTCGGGCCCGACGGTGGCAAGCCGCTCGACCATGCTGGGCGGCAACGCGGCGCGCGTCGCGGCAACGCAACCTGCGCCAGACGCTCGACTACGCCGCAGCCGACCTGCTTGGCTGCGAGCTGTACCAGCTCGTCCGCCACGGCGAGGACTACGTCGGGCCCGAGCGAGGAGCCGGTTAGCTGGGAGCGGGTGGTGGATCACGCCCGGGAGATGGGGCTGGCGCTGTCGGCGCAGGGCAAGTGGACCGCGCCGCACATCAACTGGGACCATCATGCCGGCCGCGGCACCCCGTACATGGCCTATCACTTCGCCGCTCAGGTGGCCGAAGTCGAGGTCGACACCCGGACGGGCAATGTGCAGGTGGTCGGCCTGTGGGCCGCGCACGATCCGGGCAAGGTGATCTTCCCGCAGGGCGCATACGGCCAGCTCTTCGGCGGCATCGCGCAGGGCCTCGGCTACGCGCTCATGGAGCAGATCACGTATACCGACGGCTATCTGCAGGAGACCAACTTCGAGTCCTACCTGATCCCGACGTCGGTCGACGTGCCCGAGCTGGTCGGGACGTTCGTCGAAGCGCCCTTCTCCAAGGGCCCGTACGGCGCCAAGAACATCGCCGAGCCGGCGATGGTCCCCACCGCGCCGGCCATCCTCAACGCGATCTACCATGCGACGGGCAAGCGCGTCCGCGACCTGCCCGCCAACCTGGAGCGCGTCCTGCTCGGGCCGCGACCTGGCAAAGGGCGGCTCGCCGAAGGCCTGCAAGCTGGGCCTGCACACGGCATAGCTGCAGCAGCAAGGCAGACGCTTCACCGGAAGACCGAAGAACCAAAGCTGCACAAGCGCTTCAGGCTCTGTGCATCTCGACTCTTCGGTTCATTCGTGCGAAGTCGCACACCCACACAGGAGAAGGAATGAACACCAAGCTCTTTCAGAAGGATTTCATCACCACCCCCGACTGGTCCGTCGAAGATCTGAACACGATGCTCGATCTCGCGTTCCGGCTCAAGGGCGACATGGCGACCGGCGTGGTCCACGACCACATCCTGCGCGCCAAGACGCTCTACATGCTGTTCTTCGAGGAATCGACGCGCACCCGCAACTCGTTCGAGACCGGCATGACCCAGCTCGGCGGCCACGCGATCTGGCTGACGCCGAAGGCGACGCAGATCGGGCACGGCGAGAACGCGAAGGACACCGGCATCGTCCTGAGCAGCTACGGCCACGGCATCGCGATCCGCGACTGCCGCACGGGCATCGGCAACAAGTACCTGTACGAGATGGCCCAGTACGCGGATGCGCCCATCATCAACATGCAGGACGACGTGGACCATCCCTGCCAGGCGATGGCCGACCTGATGACGCTGATGGAGCTGTTCGGCCGCAACCTGCGCGGCAGCAAGTTCGTCATCTCCTGGACCTACGCGCCCAAGTACGTCCGCCCGCTCAGCGTGCCCCAGTCGCTGCTGTGGCTGATGCCGCGCTTCGGCATGGACGTGACCCTGGCGTATCCGAAGGGCTACCACATGATGCCCGACGTGATGGAGAAGGCGTGCCAGTTCGCCGACCAGGCCGGCACGAAGATCACCGAGACCAACGACATGGACGAGGCGTTCGAGGACGCCGACTTCCTCTATCCCAAGTCGTGGGGCCCGATCATGGTCACCGAGGACGAGCCCGAGGTCGAGGCGATGGCCGCGCAGAACGTCGAGCTGGCGGGTGACCAGCGAGAAGATGGCGCTGGCGAAGAAGCACGCGGTGTACATGCACTGCATGCCCATCGACCGCCACCACGAGGCCGACGACGACGTGATCGACGGCCCGCAGTCGATCATCTACAAGCAGGCCGAGAACCGCCTGCACATCCAGAAGGCGCTGCATGGCGCTCGTCATGGGCGGCCGGGCGTAACGACGTGACTCGCCAGGCGACACTGGTGACCGGTCGCGCTCACGCTGCTCGAGATCTCCGTGACTGGTGAAAACTGGAGGGCAGCGATGGCTCCACATCCCACCCTGTGGATCACCCACCGCGGCGAGCGGCACCAGCAGGCCGCGCTGAACAGCGCGCCGCCCGAACTCGCGGTCACCATGCGCCGTTCGCCCTCGAAGGAGGAAATCCTCGAGCCTGCTGCCGGGCATGGAGTTCCTGGTCAGCGAGCGGACGGGCGTGATCGACGCCGACATGATCGCCGCGGGCAAGAACCTGCGCCTGATCCAGCGGCTCGGCTCGCAGACCTACGACATCGACCTCGCCGGCGGCACAGGCCGCGGGCATCCCGGTCTGCTATGCGCCGGTGCTCGGCTGCATCATGGTGGCCGAGCACATGCTCATGCAGATCCTGGCGCTCGCCAAGCGCACGCGCGAGCTGATGGTCGTGGTCCAGGAGGCGAAACGACTTCGGCTATCCGCCGCGGCGCTGCGACGAGGACTACTTCGCCTACAACTGGTCGGGCTACCGGGGCGTGATGGGGCTGTGGGGCAGCACGATCGGCATCCTGGGCATGGGTGAGATCGGGAGCGAGCTCGCGCGGCTGCTGCGGCCGTTCGGCTGCACCGTGCTGTACAACAAGCGCAACCGGCTGCCCGAGGGCGCCGAGGCCGAGCTGGGCGTGCAGTTCGCGACCGTGGACGAGATGCTCGCCGCCAGCGACGTGATTTGCATGCTGCATGCCCTTCTTCCCCGAGACGGAGCAGAGCCTGAGCGCGGCGTTCTTCGCGGCGATGAAGCCCGGCAGCCTCTTCGTGAGCTGCGGCGGCAGCGGGGTGGTCGACGAGGACGCGCTGGCGGCAGCGCTCCGTTCGGGTCACCTGGCCGGCGCCGCGCTCGACACGTACACCTTCGAGCCGGTCGCGCTCGACGATCCGCATGCGGGCGCTGGCCGCCGACCCGCGGGCCAATGTCATCCTGACGCCCGCACACCGCGGCCGGCACCGGCCCGATCGCGTCCGATCCAGCCGACGCGCCGAGCGGGCCGAGGACTACGCCAACATCCTCCGCTGCCTGCGCGGCGAGCCGTCTGGCGGGGCGCCTGGTATAGGCCAGCATCGGAACTGTCGGAGGTCTGAGCCCATGGGGACGATCCTGATCGAAAACGGCGCGGTCGATCACCGTCGACGACGCGCCGACGTGTCTTCGACCCCGGCTACGTGCTGCTGCGGGAGACCGTATCGCGGCAGTGGGCGCCGGCGCCGCGCCCGACGACGTTCGCGCGGCAGGCGGACGAGGTCATCGACGCGTCGCTGATGGCCGTCATGCCCGGCATGGTCAACGCGCACACGCACCTGTTCCAGACCTTCATCCGCGGGCTGGCCGACGACAAGCCGCTGCTCGACTGGCTGAAGGCCGCGATCTGGCCGGTCGCCAGCTGCCTGACGGAGGAGGACGCGTACCTGGCGGCGATGCTCGGCCTGGTCGAGAACATCCGGGGCGGCGCGACGAGCGTCATCGACCACCAGTACATCCACACCGAGCCGGGCAACGACGACGGCGTGTTTCGAGCCGCGGAGCAAAGCGGCGTTCGCTTCCTCAACGCCCGCGGCTGGGCCGACATGAACTACCACCCGGCGCTTCATGGAGACGCCCGACCGGATCGTGGCCGAGATGGCGCGGCTGCACGAGCGCTGGCACGGCGCAGGCGGGCGGCCGTCTGCGGCTCGAGTTCGGCCCGCTGATCCCCTGGGGCTGCTCCGATGCGACGATGCGGCGCACGCGCGGCCTGGCGGCCGAGTGGGGCGTGGGCACGCACATCCACGTCGCCGAAACGCGCGCCGAGATCGACATGGAGCTCGCGTCGCGCGGGATGCGCCACGTCGAGTGGCTGGACTCGATCGGCGCGCTTGGGGCCCGACGTGCAGCTGGTCCACAGCGTTTGGCTGAGCGACCACGAGATCGACCTGGTCGAGCAGATCGGGCGCGGTGGTCGTCCACTGCCCGGTCTCGAACATGTACCTGGCGTCGGGCGTCGCGCGTGTGCCCGAGATGCACCGGCGGGGCATTCCGGTTGCTCTGGCGACGGACGGACCCGGCAGCAACAACAGCCAGGACATGCTGGAAGTGCTGAAGGCCACCTGTCTCCTGCACAAGGTCAGCTCGCTCGACGCGATGATCCTGCTGCCCGAGGACGCGTTGTGGATGGCCTGCCGGGGCGGAGCGGCGCGCGTTCGGCCAGCCCGGCCTGATCGGCTCGCTGGAACCGGGCAAGAAGGCCGACGTCGTGCTGGTCGACCTCAACACGCCGCTCGCGATGCCGGTGCACAAGCCTGTTTCCGCGCTCGTCTACAACCTCGCGGCGCGCGACGTGGACACGGTGATCGTGGATGGCAAGGTGCTGATGCGCGGCAAGCGCGTCCTGTGCGTCGACGAGACCGCACTGCTGGCCGAAGCCCGCCGTTCGTGTGCGCGGTTATTCGAGCGAGCCGGAGTGGCAGTCAATTAGGCAAAGCGCGTCGACCTTTGGGGTTTCCAAAAACCCCGAAGGTCCTGAAATCCACGTGAACGGCGTTTTGGAGAAGCGATGCACCCTGAGATTATCGAGCGCGTGAAGACGCTCAGCGGGCAGATGAGCGAGCGGCGCGAGCGCTTCCTGGCCGACCTGATCCGCATCCGCTCCTACACGGGCCAAGAGCGCCCTGCAGTCGAGCGAACGCTGGAAGAGCTGCGGGCGATCGGCTGCGACGAAGTCTGGATGGACTCGGCGGGCAACGCGCTGGGGCGCATCGGGCGCGGGCCGCGGGTGCTGCTCTACGACGCGCACTTGGACACCAACGAGGTGGCCGACGAACGCGAGTGGCCTCACCCGCCGCTCGAACCGGTCGTCGAGGGTTCCGGCCCGGACGCAGTCATGTATGGCCTGGGCGCATCCGATTGCAAGGGGGGCGTCGCTGCCATCGTATACGGCGCTGCGATCCTCGCCGCGTTGAAGCGCGAGAGTTCAGAGGTCTCAGAAGACCTCCGGCGTCTGTTCGACGAAGTCTCTGTTGTCGTCATGGGCGCAACGCTCGAAGAGGATGCCGAAGGCTTCGCGCTCCGTTCCCTGGTCGAGCGCGACGGCCTGCGTCCCGAGGTCGTCCTGCTTGCCGAGGCCACCGACCTGACCCTCCGTCGCGGACAGCGTGGGCGCTGCGAAATCCGCGTTCGGACGGAGGGCCGGGCGGTTCATGCCAGCCAGCCGCATCTGGGCGAGAGTGCCATCCTCAAGATGCTGCCCGTCATTTCTGCGCTGGAGGCGATGAACCCCCACCTGCCCGTCGATCCGATTTGGGGCCGCGGGACGCAGGTGGTCTCGTTGATAGAGGGGCCCCACACGCCCAACTCGGTGCCGGGATGGTGCGAGGTGGCGGTCGACCGTCGCCTAACGCCGGGCGAGACGCCTGAGTCAGTGCTTGCGGGCATCCGGTCGTGCGTCGAGCCGCTGGGCGCGACGGCTCGCATTCCGGACCAGCCCGTGCTGACCCATACGGGCCTGCGGCTCGACGGCCCATCGTTCTATCCCGGTTGGCTGCTGGCAGAAGAACACCCGCTGCTGGCCGCGGGTCAGTCCACCTGCCGGGCTCTGTTCGGCCGGGAGGCAGGGGTCGACGTGTGGCGCTTCTCGACCGACGGCACCTACTCGGCCGGTGCGGCCGGCATCCCTACGCTCGGCTTCGGTCCCGAAGAGGAGCCGTTTGTGCACACTGCGCTCGACCAGGTTAACCTGGCAAAGCTGCGCCACGCGGCTGAGTTCTACGCCCTGTTCCCGTTGGCCTACCTGGCATGATCTACGACACCGTCATCCGCAACGGCACGGTGGTCACCCGAATCGGCCTCGTCCAGACGGACCTCGGGATCATGGGCGAGCAGATCGCGACGATCGATCGAGGGCTCGATGGAGCGCAGGTGATCGACGCGGCCGGTAAGCTGGTCATCCCGGGCGGCATCGACCCGCACGTCCATCTCCAGATGCCCGCCGGTCCGGTCACCTCGAGCGACGACTGGCGCACCGGCACGGTTGCAGCAGCGTGCGGCGGCACCACCACGGTCATCGACTTCGTGGAGCCGGAAAAGGGCAGCTTGATCCAGGGGCTTGCCGACCGCCGAGCTGAGGCCGAGGGCGCGAAATCGGGGAATGGCGGCGCGGTCGTCGACTTTGGCCTGCACATGACCATCATGGATGTGCAGCCCACCACGCTCGCCGAGATCCCCTTCGTGGTGCGCTCGGGCTGCACGTCGTTTAAGACGTACCTGACCTATGAGGGCTTCAAACTCGACGACGGGGAGCTGCTGGCCGCGTACGAAGCGGTGGCAGAAGCGGGTGGCCTTGCGCTGGTGCATGCGGAAAATGACGGGATCGTCAATCGCTTGAAGGCGCGCTTCCTTCGCGAGGGACATTTCGAGCCGCGCTGGCATCCAAGGTCTCGGCCGGGTCCGGCGGAAGCCGAGGCCGTGGTGCGAGCACTGGCCGTGGCCGAAGTTGCCGGCTGCCCGCTGTACGTCGTCCACGTCTCGACCGCCCGGGGGGCAGATGCTGTGGCGCACGCCCGCGGCAGGGGGCAACACGCCTATGGCGAAACCTGCCCGCAGTACCTGCTGCTGACCGAGGCGGAATACGAGCGGCCGGGATTCGAGGGCGCGAAGTTTGTCTGCTCGCCCCCGCTGCGCCCTGAGTCCGACCGGGAGGGGCTGTGGGCGCGCATGGTCGCGGGCGATCTCAGCACGGTGGGCACGGATCACTGCCCCTTCTTCTACCGGGGCCAGAAGGACCTGGGCCGGCCGGATGGGCAACATCCGCCGTTCAGCCGGATTCCGGGCGGGATGCCGGGTGTCGAGTCGCGGCTGGCCCTGCTGTACTCTTTCGGCGTCGGACAGGGTTGGTTGAGCGTCGAGCAGTGGGTCGAACTGTGCTGCACTGCCCCGGCCCGCATTTTTGGCCTGGCCGGGCGCAAGGGCGAGTTGGTCGAGGGGGCAGATGCGGATGTTGTCATCTTTGATCCGGAGCGCAGTGTGACGCTCTCGCCGGCAGTCCTTCATGAGAACTGCGACTATACGCCCTACGAGGGGTTCCGGCTGAAGGGCTATCCGGTCCTGACGATGCTGCGCGGCCGCGTGATCGTGCGGGACGGCAATTTCGTGGGCGAGGGCGCGGGGCGCTACCTGGTGCGCACCGGCATGTAGGTGTTCGGCGGGGGCACCCGGCCCTGAACGCCCCATTGCAAGGGTTGCCTTTTCGTTGGGGGCCGGCCGGCCCCTGCCAAATAGAAAGATGGAGCAGCGCCCGAAGCCCGAGGGGCCGGGGGCCAGCCGGCCCCTGCCAAATAGAAAGACGGAGCAGCGCTCTTCTCCGGAGGGGCCGGGGGCCCGCGAGCCCTCGCCAGAGACCTAGTGCAGACGCGGGGTGGCGGGGGCCAGCCGGTCCCCGGAAGAATGCAACGCAGACTGGGGGATTTCATGGGAACACTCATCCTGCCCGATTTCCTCATCGACATTCCCGGCGAGCCGCCCAAGGCCGGTTGGGGCGTCCGCGTGACCGGCGACCATGTCCACGCGGTTGCGCCCAATGCCGACTTGCGCCTGTCCTACCCCGACGACGAGGTTGTAGACGCGGCGGGCCAGGCCCTCTCGCCCGGTTTTGTCGACGCGCACACGCACCTGTACGGCGTGCTGGCGCACGGTATCCCCCTCCACCGGGCGCCGTCCGGCTTCTGGCCGTTCCTCACCGACTTCTGGTGGCCGCTCGTCGAAGACCGGCTGGACCACGAGATGATCTGTGCCGCAACTGACCTGAACCTGGTGCAGATGCTGCGCGGGGGCACGACGTCATTCTACGACATCACCGAGGCGCCCCACGCCCTGCCGGGCTGTTTGAATGCCCAGGCCGCGGTGGTAGAGGCGAGGGGCATCCGCGGCATCCTCTCCTTCGAGGCAACCGAACGGGTGAGCAAGGAGAACGGCCAACTGGGGCTCCGCGAGAATCTCGAGTTTGTCCGCTCGCACAGGTCCGGCTCGCTTGTCTCCGGCTTAATGTGCTATCACACAACCTTCACCTGCTCGGCGGACTTCATTCGCCAGGCGTTCGAGATGGCGGCGGGTGAGGGCGTCTCGGTGCACATGCACGCGTCGGAAGGCACGTACGAGCCCGAGCACGCGCTGGCCCATTTGGGCGGGCGCACGTTCGAATACTACGAGCGCCTGGGTGTGGCCGGCCCTGCCATGCAGGCTTCGCAGTGCGTGCAGATCACGCCCCGCGAGATCGAGATTCTCGCACAGCGCGGGGTCCGCGTCACCCACATGCCGCTGTCCAACTGCGAGGTGGGCGGCGGCATTGCACCCGTCCCTGACCTGCTTGCGGCGGGCGTGACGGTCGGCCTCGGTTCCGACGGGTACATCACCGACATGTTTGAGGTCATGCGCGGGGCCTTCCTGATCCACAAGGCCCACCGGCAAGACCCGCGGGTGATGCCCGCAAGCGTCGTGTGGAAACTGGCGACTGAGGGCGGGGCGCAGGCGCTGGGGCTGGACAAGGTCGGCCGGCTGGCACCCGGGTGGCAGGCTGATCTGCAGTTGATCGACGCCGGACTGCCCACACCGGCCGAGGCGTGGAACCTGTACGACCAGCTGCTTCTCTATCGGAGCCGGCGCGACGTGGCCGCGGTCATGGTCGCGGGGCAGTGGCAGGTGCGCGACGGGGCCGTGCTGGGCGCGGACGAGGCGGCGCTGCGCGCGAGAGCGCACGCCGCGGCTCGCCGGCTCTGGCAGATCTAGCGGAGGGTTGATGAAACGCCGGTTCCTTGCCGCACTCGTGGTCTTGTTGCTGGGCGCGGTCCTGGCGACGCTCCTTGTGTTGGTGGCGACAAACGGCTACGGCACGGCCGGCGCGGACCTCGGTAAGGCCGCGACGGCCTACCTCGCAATCGGGCTGGTGATCGCGGTCCTGCTCGCCTGGCTGAGTGCGGCGTTTTCCCGGTGGCTGAGTGCACGCACCGGGTGGCGGGGGTATGTCACGCTGCCGCTCGCGTTGGCTCCGGCGCTGGTGCTGGAGCTGTTCTTGCTCTTGTTTGCCGGCGTCTCGTCGGCTGCGCTCAGCACGCCAGTGGGCTGAGCGAACGGCTCCAAAGGTGGTGTGGAGGCTTCATGGCTGATCTGCGTACAACTTTATTCGGTGTCGGGATGCCGTCGCCGTTTATCCTGGCCTCCGGGCCGCTCTCGTACGATGCGACGGGGCTGTGGGAGGCGTACCGAGCGGGCGCGGGTGGGGTGGTCACGAAGACCTTGCGGCTCGAGGCGGCGATCAACCCGACGCCGCACATGGTCGTGCCGCGCTCGTCCAACCTGCGCGCGACGCTGTTCAATACGGAGAAGTGGGCTGACCTCACGTGGCAGCATTGGGTCGAGAAGGAACTGCCCGCCCTGGCTGGCCACCCAGGCATGTTGATCGCCAGCATCGGCCACACCGCGGCCGAGGGCGACGTGATCGCAGGCCCGGTCGCCGACACGGGCGTCGTGGATGCCATCGAATGTGTGGCATATACGAAGGCGACGATCGTCGATCTCGTTCGGATCGTCCGCCATCGTGCGCCCAGCATCCCGATCCTGGCGAAGCTCACCTTTAATTGGGGGATGACCTCTACCCCGCGGCGGAGGCCGCGCTCGAGGCCGGGGCCAACGGGTTCACTGCCATCGACTCGATCGGTCCCACGCTGCAGATCGACATCGAGAGCGGCGAGCCGACCATTGGCGGCGCGGGCAACAAGGCCTGGATGTCAGGTGCGGCCATCCGCCCGGTGGCGCAGGCCGTCGTCTCCGAGTTGGCGACGCGCTTCCCCGGCGTCCCGATTGTGGGCACCGGCGGCGTCATCCAGGCAGAAGATGCGGTCGAGATGACGATGGTGGGCGCGAGCGCGCTGGGAGTGTGCACGGGCCCGCTGCTGCGGGGCCTGGAATGGTTCGGACGGACGGGCGAGAAGCTGTCGGCGTGGCTCGACAGCCATGGCTACGCGGATCTCGCTGCGGTGCGCGGGATGGCGCTGCCCAAGCTGCACCCGGTCGAGGACACGAGCCGCCTGACCTTCGATTTCAACCCGATGCTGTGCACCAAGTGCGACCTGTGCGTCGTGCTGTGTCCGTACGATGCCCGCGAAATGGGCGGCGGCGACAAGCCCAAGACGCCCACGCTCACGCAGATCCTGGACGAGGATCGCTGCCGGTACTGCGGCCTCTGCGTGGAAGTATGCAAGCCCGCAGCATTGACCTACGGCAACTGGCCCCGCTAATCCCTTCGTCACAGAGCGCCCAGAGGTATTGGTCGAGAGCCTTGCGGCTCTTGATCTCGTAACCGCCTCCGCTACCTCTGGGTCCTCTGTGGCAAGTCTCAGGTCAGCACCGTGCCGCCGTCGATCGAGATCGCCTGTCCGGTGATAAACCGCGCCTCGTCTGAGGCCAGAAACGCGACCAGCCCCGCAACTTCGTCCACTTGGGCATAACGTCCCATCGGGCAATCCTTCGAGCGCATCGCGATCCATGCTTCGGGGGTCATGCCCGCGTCCTTCGAGGCCGCGCGAGCCACGTCCAGCGCCATCTCCGTCATCGTGTTCCCCGGGCACACGGTGTTCGCATTGATGCCGTGCGGCGCCAGGTCCATCGCCACGCTGCGCGTCAGGCCGATGATGCCCGACTTCGACGCGTCTGTACTGCGCGCTCGCCGGATACGAGGTCTTCCCGGCTGCAGAGGAGATGTTGACGATTGCCATGCCCCGGCCGGTCTGCAGCATGACGCGAGCGGCCGCCTGGTCGGCCAGGAAGACGCCCGTCAGGTTGATGTCGATGAGTTTCTGCCATGCGCCAAACGGCACTTCGGACAGGGGGTGGCTGGAGTAGATCCCCGCAGCCGCTACGAGGACGTCCACCGCGCCCCATGCAGCGACGATCGAATCGAAGGCCGCCTGTACGCTGTCCGGATTGGTTACGTCGCAGTGCAAGGCCAGCGCCGGTCGATCGCCCAGGCGATTGCATTCGTCTGCCGTCGCAGCCGCACTTTCCTGTACGATATCCAGGACAGCAACCCGGGCGCCTTCTTTGGCAAAACGCAAGCAGCAGCCGCGGCCGATACCCTTCGCGCCGCCGGTGACGACCGCTACCCTGTCGACGAATCGTTGCATCATTGAGACTTCCTTCTGACGTGGTCCGGGGAATACTATTCCAATATAGCACATAAGGCGTCTCTGTCAAGTGGTGGTTGACAAAGCGCCCTCGTTCTGGTATGTTTGTGCCGGTTTCCGCGTCCTATCTACGCCATTTCCCAAATGATTCGCGGCCGGGCTCCGCCGGCGAGCGAGGAGGCAACTAACCGTGGAATATACCGGTTATCTCGATTTCTGGTTCACCGGCCGTCCCATGATCGAACGGATCGCGCCCATGGTCGAGCTGGGCTTGCGCCGCGTCGACGTGTGGTCGTGGCGGCGCCAGCCGATGGCCGAGCTTGCGGCCGAGTGCACGCGCCTCGGCGCCGTCCTCAACTCCACCTTCGACGACGAGATGGGCTCCCTCGCCGATCCGGGCGACAACGAGCTCACCTATCGCTCCTGGGCCAAGAGCCTCGAAGTGGCCTGCCGGTACGGCATCGAGCATCTGTACCTCTTCTCCAACCAGGTCGACCTGGTCAACGGCAGCACGTGGACCCGCCGTCTCTCCTCGAATTTCGGCGAGGCCGAGCAATACGCCAATTGCCTCCGGCAAACCGAGCGCATCCTTAAGCTGGTAGAGCAGACGCCGGTGCAGGTGTGGGTGGAGGCGCTCAACGAGTTCCACATTAAGGGCGGCATTCTGGTGCACAACCACGATCTCGCGGCCCACTGGGTCCGCCAGTTTGACCATCCACAGCTCCGCATGGTCTTCGACTGCTACCATCAACAGCGCGACGGTGGGAACCTCACCTGGGGCCTCGAACAGTACGCCGGGCTTTACGCCGCCTTCCACATCGCCGACGTCCCCACCCGCCAAGAGCCGGGCACGGGTGAGGTGAATTATCCGCGCCTGGCCGCCAAGCTGCGCGAGCTAAAGTACGACGGGCTCATCGGGCTCGAGTTCTACCCGTCGACGACCGAAGCCGCAGCCCTCGAAACCATCAAGTCCATCTTCCCGCTGGAGGCAGCATGAAAGCAGTTGTGCTTGGGTGTGTCGGCGCAATGGGTGTCAAGGCCACGGCCGAGCTGGCCGCGTCGGGCCGTTTCGACCGGCTCGTCGTCGCCGACGTGGACGTTGCCAAGGCGCGCCAGATGGCGGACGTCTGGGGCCTGCCGCAGGAGGACGTCGTCCAGCTCGACGCGTCGGACGAGGCGGCGCTCGAACACCTGATGGCCGGCGGGCCGGACGTGGTCGTCAACGCACTGCCAAAGGGCTTTACGCTCAAGGTTGCCAGGGCCGCGATCCGCCAGAAAGTGCGCTGCATCGACCTGAGCGACATCTCGGCCGACCTGCGCGGGCTGCATGACGAAGCACAAGCCGCGGGCGCGGTCTACGTGTCGGGCTGCGGCTCCTCGTCTGGCCTCACGAACATGATGGCGAGACACGGCAGCCGGGGCATGGACGAGATCGAGTCGGTCGAGATCGATTTCGCGTCGTTCCGCGCCATATCGCTGTCGCCGGCCTCGGTCGATGGCGTGTTCTGGGAGTTCGGCCCCCAAGTGACGCGTGGCTATTACGCCGACGGCGGTTATCATAAAGTCAACCTGTGGGATGGTGCCAAAGTGGTGGATTTCCCCGCACCCATCGGCACGCAGACCGTCTACATCGTGCCACAGAGCGAAACCCACACGCTGCCGCGCACGCTTGGCGCAAAGTCTGTGACGGTGCGCGGGTGCTTCACGGCGAAGGCCATGCGCCTGATGCAGACGTTGGTCGAATATGGCTTCTTCGAGCCGGAGCCCGTCGAGGTGAACGGCGCGGCCATCAGCCGCCGGGAGTTGATCAAGCAGTATCTCGTGCAGGCGCCCCAAGCCGTCGACGAGCCGGCGTGGGGCTACGGCCTTCATGTCGAGGTCACAGGACGGCAGGCCGGCCGCACGGTCAAACGCACGCTCTGGACGACGCACCCGCTGGCGGACAAGCCGGGTTGGGCAGGCCCCGAGGCCTGGGCAAAGTGCGTGGCGCTGCCGCTCGTGGCGGGTGCTCTGCTCCTCGCCGAGGGGAACTACTCTGGCACGGGCGTCGATGCGCCCGAAGCATTCCTGCCCACCGAGCCATTCCTGGCAGGAACTGGCGAGCCGGGGCTTGTGCGTGCACGAGAGCGAAGAATAGGCGCCGGCCAGAAACCGGGTCTCTACGCCAGCGAAGCTGGCGTAGAGACCCGGTTTCTTTATACCCGCCGTTCGACCGAGAACGGGGACAGGTCGAGTTCTGTCTTGCCCGTGATCACGAGCTGGGGCACTACCCGGCTCATCAGCGGCGTGACGATCACCGTCGACTTGAAGGCCGTTGCCAGGACGAGCCCCTGGACGCCGTCGACAGGCCCCAGGTAGGGCCTGCCGTCGGCGGTGTATGCGACCGGCGCAGCCCAGCCTCGCAGAACGCGGAGCCGGTTCAGCGTGGGGAAGAAGCGACCGATTTCGGCTGCAATGGCGGACTGGCCCGCTTGGGAGGCGCGGCTTCCCAGGTCTTCCGTGTTCACCCCCGCCTCGCCCAGCAGAAAATGGCCCTCCGGGCTTTGACCCACTGCAAGCACTGCCTTCGCCTCGGGCTGCACTTCTGCCATCGCTTCGAAGAAGGCCGCCGATGAGATATGGTTACGGAGGGCCTGCTCCGAGCGCTCGGTGACCAGGGCCTGCCCATGCACGTGGGAGATGGCCCAGCTCCGTCCGAGCAGGCGGCCCAGGTGCGGCGTCCACGCTGCCTGTTGCAAGCACGGCGACGGGTGCGCTGAAGAGGCCCCGGTTTGTCCGGAGCCCTGTGAGCCGCCCCCCCGACAGCACGAACTCGGTCACCTCAGTTTCCCGGTGTAGCTCCAGCCCGCAGCGGCGGCCCGCGGCGAGATACGCCTGTATGAACTGGAAGGGGCGCACCTGTCCTTCGCCTGGATAATAGCAGGCCCCCAGCGCGGCACGCGGGGAGATCAAGGGCTCGATCTCGTGTAGGCGCTCGGCGGGCACGAGCTCGGCCCGCACGCCCCCGGCATGCAGGGCGGGCAGCCGGGCGGCGAGTACCTGCCACTGGGCCTCGGTCTCGACGACAAGGAGGCTGCCGCGTGGCCGGTAGCCCACCTTTGCACCCAGCTCCTCTTCCAGGGTCGCAAAGCATGCCGCGCCGGTCAGGGTCAGGGGGAGGCTGTTCCCGAGCTCGCAGTCCTGGACCTGCACGCTGCCGTAGTTCGCACCCGAGCCGCCCGCACCGGGCACCGCACGCTCCAGCAGCGCGGTGTGCAGCCCGGCGGCCGCCAGCCCATAGGCCACCGCGCACCCGACATAGCCCGCTCCAACCACAAGTGCATCGTAGATTTGCGACATGGCGCTGCCATCCTGTCAGTAGGGGGAAGAGGACGTGATGGTAGCATCCGATGCCGCGGTTGTCAACTGCTGTTATTCGCATCTCCTTCTTGTAAACTGCAGATTGACAGTGGTGCCGACTTGTGCTAAGGTATGGCCGGCTACCCATGCCTAAGCCCGGTGATCGTTCTCCTAACCTTAACCGTGCTGCAACACAAAGCGGGCTGGCCTTCGGCCCCCGGCACGGTGCAACCTCGCCACGGAGGAACTGGATGCCTAACAACGAGATTCACGACCTGAGATCATGGCTGCAAGTCCTGGAATCGGCGGGCCAGCTGGCGCGCGTGCGCCGGGAGGTCAGCCTGGAGCATGAACTGGCAACGGTGGCCGCCGCGCTGGAGCGGCAAGGCGGGCCCGCACCGCTCTTCGAGTGCGTAAAGGAGTCGCCCTGGCCGGTCTTCGCCTCGAGCGTGGCGAACCAGGAGCGTGCGGCTCTCGCACTCGCCTGTGACAAGAGCCAGGTAATCGAACGCATGCAGAAGGCAATCGATCCGGCCCAAGGGATCGCGCCCGTGCGCGTTTCGCGGGCTGCGTGGCAGGATAACGTCGTGACGGGCGCCGACGTCGACGTGACGAAGCTGCCCATTCCCATCCACGCCGCGGACGACGGCGGCCCGTTCATCACCAGCGGGGTGATCATCAGCAAGGACCCGCTGACGGGGCGCGGCAACCTGTCATACAACCGGATGCAGGTTAAGGGACCGCAGGAATTTGGCTTCGACCTGAACGAGTGGCGACACGTGCGCCAGTTCATGGACGTGATGGAGGCCAAGGGTGAGGGGCTGCCCGTTGCCGTCGCCATCGGGCTCGACCCGGCCATCAAGATCGGCGCGGGCGCGCGCTACGATGGGGACGAACTCTACATCGCCGGGGCCATCCGCGGCCGCGGAATTGAGGTCTGCCGGGGCGTGACCGTGGACATCGACATCCCGGCCGAAGCCGAGATCGTGATCGAAGGCTACCTCCCGCCCGGCGTGCGCAAGGGCGAGGGCCCCCTGGCCGAGTTCCACGGCTACTACGGCCGCATCTGGGAGAGCCCGGTGTTCCGGGTCACCGCGGTCTGCTGGCGCAACAACCCCACCTTCGAGACGATTATCCCGGGCTGGAACGAGCACGTGTACATCGGCAACGTGCTGCCTCGCGAGCCGCTGCTGCTGAACTTCGTGAAGCACGTGAGCAAGGGCGTGACCGGGCTGCACCTGGTGCCCTACGGCAGCGGTTTCACGGCCGTTGTCGCCGCAAAGAAGTCGAACCCCGGCGAGCCGAAGAACATCGCGATGGCCGCGTTCACCGCGCACGTCAACGTGAAGTGGTGCATCGTCGTCGATCCGGACATCGACATCTACAATCCTGCGGACGTGATGTGGGCGCTGACGACCCGCGTCGACTGGAGCAAAGACATCTTCCTGGTGCCCGGCAGCCAGGGCCACGAGATGGACCCGACCGCCGACACCCGCGGCGTGCACACCAAGATCGGCATCGACGCGACGGCAGACAAGGGCCGCCGCGAGAACCTGCCTCGCGTGCGCTATCCCGACGTGGATTTGAGCAAGTACCTGGGTTAGTTCGGAGGGGCGAAACGGGACGCAGATCGAACTGATTCGACGGATCGACCTGATTTCAGCGAGAGATCATGCAGACCGGTCCGATCAGTTCTATCTGCGTCCTATTCGATATCAGCCCAGCAATCTGTTTTGCACGCCGGTCAGCTGGCGGGCGACGCGGTCGGTAAACGCCGAACCGCTCGGCGTAGAGGGGCGTCAGCGCCGTGTTTGGCTCGATGCGGCGCACGGGCGGCTGCAGCGCGGCGATGCCCGCTTCGATGCTCGCATACACGCCGGCACCCCAGCCGGCCAGCACCGCGGCGCCCAGCGCGGCCCAGCTCGAGTAGCTGGCAACTACGATGGGCACGTCGCCCACGTCCGCCAGGATCTGCGGCCAGATCGGGCTGCCCGTCGCGCCGCCCGACACCCGCAGCTCGTCCACCGCCAACCCGGCCGTGCGCAGGTCTTCCAGGAACCACCGCACCTCGAACGCGCACCCCTCCAGGATCGCCCGGCTCATGTCGGCCCGGGTGTGCGCCAGCTCCAACCCCGCAAAGGTCGTGCCCGGCACGCCGTCTGGCCCCTGTATCTGCGAAGAGAGCGGTAGGAACAGCAGGTTGTGACTGCCGGGCTCGCTCCCTGCGAGCGCCCCGTCGAGAAACGCGTAGAGCTGCCGCTTGTCGTATTGGGCCGCCGGGTCGGCCGACTGCCAGCCGTTCTGCAGCCACCAATCGACAATCGCACCAAAGCCACCGATGTACTGCGTCACCGTCCAGCGGTTCGTCACCGTGTGGAAGCTGATGTTGAGACCCGAGGGGATCACCGTCCGGTCGGGCCGTTCGGCCGTGCCCGTGATGGTCCACGCGGTGCCCGTCGAGAGCATGTAGCGCCCGGGGACGATGTTGCCCATCGCCATCGACGCGCAGACCTGGTCCATGCCGCCCGCCACGACCGGGGTGCCCGCTGGCAGGCCAGTACGGGCGGCTACGTCAGCAGTGATCGGAGCGATGATCCGTCCCGCCCAGCCCAAGCCGGCCTGCGTGTGCCGGTCGACGCCCCCGAGCGCACACAACTCCTCATTCCAGCGCCCCTCATTGATGTCCACCAGCAGCATTTCGGCCGCGGCCGACAGGTCGGTGGCGAGAGAGCCTGTCAGGCGGCGGATGAGGAAGTCCGCCGGGCCGAGGTAGCAGGCGGCCGCGGCATGCACGTCGGGCCGGTTCTCCTTGAGCCATGCGATGCTCGGCAGCGGCAAGCCGGGGAAGGGGTGCCAGCCGCTGAGCCGGGTGATCGTGTCCGCGGTCCCGTCCGCGTACCACTGCTTCATCAGGGCGTTGCAGCGGGTGTCGAGCCACGTAATCATCGGGTAGACCGGGTCGCCGTTTGCGTCGGCCGGGATGATGGAGCCGCCCTGGGCCGCGAGCGCGAGTGCGAGGATGCGATAGCCGGGTCCCTCGCCCGCGGCGGCGGCCAGCTTCGCCAGCACGTCGAGGAGCGCCTGCCACACCAGCTCCGAATCCTGCTCGACCCAGCCCGGCTGGGGCGTGAGGAAGCCGTAGTCGTGGCTGGCAATGGCGATTTCGCCGCCGGCCGCGTCGAAGAGGATGCCCTTTGTCGATGAAGTGCCGATGTCGATTCCGATGATTGCGTCGCGCATGGTCATGCCCCCTTCAAGACGGCGAGCGCTTCGCCGGCAGTCGCCCCGCCATGTACGATCGCCGCAATAGCAGCGGTCATACGCCGGGGGTCGTCCGCCTGGAACACGTTACGGCCGATGGCGACCCCGGCCGCGCCGGCCTGCCCCGCAGCCCGGATGCTCTCGAGCATCATTTCGGGCTGGTCCTGGCGCGCGCCGCCCAGGATCACCACGGGCACGTAACAGGTCTCGACCACCCGATCAAAGGGGGCCGCGTAGGGCACCTTAACCCAGTCTGCCCCTAACTCTGCGGCCACCCGGGCGCTCAGCGCGATATTCTCGACGGTGAAGAAGGCCGGTCCAGCGTCAAAACCGCCCGGCTGCATCTCTGCCAGTACGGGTAAGCCCCACGCGTGCGCCTCTGCGATGACGTGCGCCAGCGTCCGCAGTGTCTCGCGCTCCTGGGGCGTGCCGGGAAACGCCGAGACCACGACCGCGTCCGCGCCAATGCGCAGGGCATCCTCCACCGTGTAGAACTGGGCCCCCGGGCCCGATGCACCCAGCTTCGTCCCCCCGCCGTCTAGCCGCACGATCAAGCCGGCAGGGGCGAGTTCGTCGGCGAAGCGGGTGGCCACGCCGAAGCTCGTGAGAATGGCGTCCGCGCCGCCTGCAACAATTTGGCGTAGCGTGTCGCCCGGTCGTTCGATGCCAGGGATCGGCCCGTCGATCAATCCGTGATCGAATGCGACGATGACGGCTCGGCCGTCAGCGTTGAAAATGCGGCGTATGCGACGATTGAACACGTTGCTCCTCAGGCTTCCTGTGTGAATGCCGGCGCGCGATGGTAACCACAAGGAACCAAAGACACGAAGGGACACAAAGCCCTGCCCGCCAACTTGGCGCATCTTTGGTTCTTCGTGTCTTTGTGTTCTGTTAGCAGCCATCTTCTATAGGAGACCTCTCCGCCTACCGGGGGCCCGCTTCCAGCACCCGCAGGCCCGCGTCGACCGGCAGGAGGATGCCGGTGATGTAGCTCGCTGCAGGCGACGCGAGGAAGACGGCCGCGGCGGCCAGTTCCTCCGGCTCGCCGTAGCGCTTGAACGGAATGAACCGCTCGAGCTCGGCCGCGACGGCCTCGGGCATCTTGCCCAGAAGCATTTCGGTGCGGAAGAGGCCGGGCGCGATCGCGTTGACGCGGATGTGATAGGGCGCCAGGTCGAGGGCCATGGCCTTGGTCAGGCTTTCCAGGCCGCCCTTGCTCGCCGCGTACGCGGTGCGCCCCGGGATGGTCTGCTGGGCCAGGATCGAGGTGATGTGGATGATCGCGCCCTGCTGCCTGGGCGCCATGCGCCGGGCGACGAGTTGGCTCAGGTAAAACACGCCGCGCAGGTTTGTGTTCAACACCTTGTCCAGGTCGTCGAGATTGACATCCAGGAAGCGGTTGTGATCGACCGCGCCCGCGTTGTTCACGAGCACGCCAATGGGGCCGATGGCTTCGGCCGCGGCGACCATCCGCTCGCAGTCTCCTGTCTGGCTGACATCCGCCTGGCACGGAGTGGCCAGGCCGCCCGCGGCCGCGATTTCGGCAACCGTCTCGGCTGCGCCGGCTTCGTCTGCCCGGTAGTTCACGATCACGTGCGCGCCCCGTGCGGCGAACGCCTTGGCGACGGCTCGCCCGATTCCCCGGGAGGCGCCGGTGACCAGTGCGACGGCGCCCGTAAACTCAGCCATTCCCGTTGCCTCCGGCTTTGCCGCCGAAGAACGAGCGTTTCAGCACGGCCACGTCGACATGGCCGGCCGAAAAGGTGCGGCCGGTGGTCAGGTTCGTCATGTGGAGCACGGCAGGGCGTGTGCATGTCGGCAGGGATCGCGTGGAAGTCGTAGTTCGCTTCCTGGTAGAGCTGCGAGAACGACTTGCCGCCGATGCGGGAGGCCGAGGTGACGATTGCAGGCACGACCTGGGCGAGCAGGTCGTCCGTCCGCCTCGACGTACAGGCTCACCTCGCCGCCATAGATCAGCGCGTCGTTGATCCGCCCGAACGAAGTCAGCTCGTCATGGGTCAGGGGGGGGATGGGCGCGACGCAGGAGGCGAAGCGGATGCAGCGAAGGTCGAACTCGGCCAATGCCAGCCGGTGCATGGTGAGTTCCACCACCGCGGGCAGGCACCTGCACGGTCGAGATCAGGCACGCGTGCTTGGAAGCGAGGATGTACAGGTTCTCTGGCTGCAAGCCGCACGCGTCGGCCATCTTCTGCGCCATTTCCTCGGTGACCGGGCGGGTCATCTGCACGGTCACGACGCCCTCGTGATAGCGGTCCCGGTAGCTGATGTAGTCGAAATAGTGGTCGGGCTCGTGGTTGAGCGCGCGGGCCGGGCCCGAGAGCACGGGCGCGTCCGGTTCCTTCGCAAGGACCCAGCCCGCCACCTGGCACCCCATGCAGGCTTCGAGCGCTCGGTTGACCATGACGCGGACGCCGGGCACCCGGATGTCGCCGAGGGGGAAGCTCTCGTAGCTGACCTCGGCCAGGTTACCGAGAGTCACCCGCGTGAAATACTTGGCCGCTTCCCAGCTGCCCGGCGCCTTCTGCCCCATGTCGATGAGCGTCGCACCATTGGGG
Source organism: uncultured Chloroflexia bacterium (assembly GCA_963810095.1). GTDB lineage: Bacteria > Chloroflexota > Anaerolineae > CG2-30-64-16 > CG2-30-64-16 > JALOOB01. The sequence continues at coordinate 359,707 of CAWEMM010000009.1, forward strand.
AAGTGCGAGACCTCGACCCCCAGCGCCTCGGGCGCGGCGAGGATCTCCCGGATCAGTTTCATGGTTTCGGCGTTGACACTTAGCATGTGGTCACCCCTTTAGTGGTTTCCATGACGAGAGTCAGACGGAACCACAAAGGTTCACAAAGGACGATTCCTTCAGCCTTGTGGACCTTCGTGGCTTGGTGTCTTTGTGGTTAGCTTCGCGGTGTCAAGGAGCGTTTCTTGAAGGTCGGCCAGAAACTGGGCCGCGGTGGCGCCGTCGATGAAACGATGGTCGTAGCTGAGGCTGAACCACGCCGTTTCGCGTGCCGTAACCTGGCCTTCCCAGATGACCGGCCGCAGCTTCGCCGCGCCGACCAGCAGGACCGCGCTCTCGGGCGGCCGCGGGATCGGGACGCCCCCATCGACGCCGTACATACCCAGGTTGCTGACGGTGAACGTGCCGCCCTCGATATCGACCATCTTCAGCTTGCCGCTGCGCGCGCGCGCCGCCCGGTCCTTCGCCGCCTCGTCGATCTCGAAGACTGACAGGGCCTGGCGCGTTGGGGATGACGGCCACGATCAGCCCGTCGGGCACCGCCACTGCCATGCCGAGATTGACCGGCTCGTAGAGCAGCATCTCGTCTTCCAGCAGTTCGGCGTTCAGCAGCGGATGCTGCGGGAGGTACGCGGCGACCGCGCACAGGATCAGGCTGTTGAGCGAGACCGGCGTGCCCTCGGCGGCCTGAGTACCGGCGCACGTCCTGCGCCGCCTGCAAGTCCACCTCGCGGCTGATCTGGCTCAGAGCGGCGGTGGCGACCGCAGCTTTCATGCCGCGCGCCATGGCCTTGCGCACCACGCCGAGCTTACGGGTTTCCCGAACCGGCACCCCGCGGCGGCGAGACCGTCGTGCCCACTACGCCGCCTCTTCGATGATGCAGATGGGCGTCCCGACGGCTACTTCTTCCGTCCCCTCGGGCACGAGGATCTTGCTCAGCACGCCGCCGACGGGCGACTCGAGCTCGTTGGTGATCTTTTCGGTCGCAATTTCGACGAGAATCTCGCCTTGGGCCACCGAGTCGCCCTCGGCCTTGCGCCAGGCGCCAACGGTGCCCGAGTCCATGGTCAGGCCCCACTTGGGCATGATCACTTCAGTCATGACGGAATCCTTTCGCGTTTCTCCCTGCCAAGTGCCGCGCACCTTGGAAGATGCCCCGCACTTTCAGCCCGCCATCACTTTGCGGACCGCGGCCTTGATGTCTTCCTTGCCCGGCAGCACGATCTTTTCCAGCGGCACGGAGAAGGGAATGGGCGTGTCTAGCCCGCACACCCGGGCCACAGGCGCCTTCAGCGACCGGAATGCCTCTTCGGAGATGACCGCGCTGACGTCCGACGCCAGGCTGCCGATCTTGGGCGCTTCGTTCGCCACGACCGCACGGCCCGTCTTGGTCACCGACTCCAGCACCGTCTCCGTATCCCAGGGGCGCAGGGTTCGGAGGTCCACAACCTCCACCGAGATACCTTCCGCCGCAAGCTCGTTGGCCGCGGCCAGCGCTTCCTGCGTCATGCGCAGGGAGCCGACGACGGTGACGTCGGCGCCTTCACGCGCCACGTTCGCCTTGCGCAGCGGCACCGTGTACTTCTCGTCGGGCACCTCGCCTTTGATGCGGTAAAGCGCCTTGTGCTCGAGGAAGAGGACCGGGTTGTCGTCCTCGATGCTGGCGATCATGAGCCCCTTCGCGTCGTAGGGCGTGGCCGGCCCAACGACCACCAGGCCGGGCACGTTCATAAACCAGCCTTCGACCGACTGCGAATGGTGTGGGCCGCCGCCGAAGCCGCCGCCCGCCGCGGTGCGCACGACGATCGGCGACTTGAATTGGCCGTCGAACATGTAATGCATCTTGGCCGCGTTGTTGACAAGCTGATCGTAGCACGTCGTCAGGAAGTCGGCGAACATGATCTCGGCGACCGGGCGCATACCCACCATCGCCGCGCCGACCGCGCTGCCGACGATGGCCGCCTCGGACAGCGGCGTGTCGCGCACCCGCTCGTCGCCGTACTTGGCCCACAGCCCCTTGGTCACGCCGAAGTCGCCGCCCATGCGGCCGATGTCTTCGCCGAGCAGGAATACCTTGTCGTTCTCGGCCATCATCAGGTCGAGCGCGTTGTTCAGTGCCTGGACGAGGGTCATGGTCTTCATCGGGACGCAACCTCCCAGCCGACGTACACGTTGGCAGTCGCCTTGACCGGGTCGGGCTGCGGGCTCTGCATCGCGAAAGCGATCCAGCTCTCGACCAGCGCGTCGATCTCGGTCTTGATCTGGTTCAGCTCTTCCTCGGTGGCAATCGCCTGCGGCAGTCATGCGCTGCCGGGCCAGCATGATCGGGTCGTGCTCTTCGCGGAAGTAGCTTCACCTCGTCCGCGGGGCGGAACTCGCCGCTGAACAGGCCCTGCCAGCGCCAGGTCTTGTATTCGACGAAGTACGGCCCCTTGCCGGCGCGGATGTGGGCCACGGCCTCTTCGGTCGCCCGGTATGCGGCTGCGATGTCGTTGCCGTCGACCTGGACCGCAGGGATGCGGTACGCGGCGGCGAACTCGCACAGGTCACTCGTGGCGTGGCTGAACGCGACCGGGGTGGAGATGGCGTAGCCGTTGTTGACGCAGCAGTAGAGCACCGGCGCCTTCCACGTGCTCGCAAGGTTCATGCTTTCGTGCCACTCGCCGCGGCCCGAGGTCCCGTCGCCAACGATCACCGCCGCGACGCGGTCCGTCCCCTGCAGCTTCCAGCCCAGCGCCGCGCCCAGGGCCGTCACCATCATCGACCCTTCGACGGCGTTGTTGCCGAAGTTGCCCACCGACGCGTCGGCGGAGTGCAGCGAGCCGCCTTTGCCGCTGCAAACGCCCGTCGCCGGCCGAACAGCTCGGCCATGATGCGCTCGCCGGGTGTGCCCGCGAGGATCAGCAGGCCGTGACAGCGGTGGTCGGGGAAGAAGCAGTCGGTGTGCTGCAGGTTCGCAGCGATGGCCGCCTGCGTCGCCTCCTGGCCCAGCCCGGTGTGGAGCATGCCGGGCACGTTGCCGCGTTTGAACTCGCGCTCCAGGCCGAGCTCAAACGCCCGGACCCGGCACATGTCGCCATAGAGCTTGATTGCAAGTTCGGGATTCAAATCCATGGAGCCCCTCCTGTTTATGGTACTCCGAATGATGCAATGGCCTCGGCAATGATCGGGTAGCTGATCTGCCAGCGATCGAGTGGTACGTTCTCCGAGACCTGGATCTGCAGGCGGCCCGTGTGTCCGGCCGCAGCGAGGATTTCGTCAGCCGCCGCCCGGATGACTTCGGGATCCGCAAGGTGTACGGAGCCGGGGAAGTTGACCCACAGCCGCTTTTCGGGCCACATAGCGGCCGCCTCGGCGACCGAGGTGTCGCAGTCGGGCAAAGGCGTGAAGGAGTCGAGCCCGCCGACCCCCGACGTGCCGATTTCCTTCCACAGCGGTTTCAGCATGCCGTCCATGTGGACGTAAAGCGGCCTGCCGGTTTCGGCGAGCAGGTCGGCCAGCTCGTTGTAGAGCGAGGCGCAGTATTTCCGGAACCGGGCCGGTCCGATAGCTGGCGCAGTGATGTTGTCGGGGATGTCGATGTAAGGGGCCGGCGACAGGCGGGCGATCTCGAAGATCTGCCGCGCCCGGCGCACCAGCAGCTCAATCGTGTGCTCCACGTGGTCGGGCCAGTCGGCCAGGTGCCAGGACAGCGGCCCGAGGCCTACCCACTCAACCCAGAGCTGCTGCCAGGGCGTGCGCTCGCACTCGGCCTTCGGGAAACCGTCGTCGCCGAGCTCGGCACAATCCTCGAAAGTACTGCTCGTAGTTGTCGTGAACGGTCGAATCCTCCAGATAGCTCCAGAGGATTTCGTATTCCTTGCGGGTTTCGATGAAGTGCTTCCGCGCGGTGGAACTGTCAAAGACGGGTTCGAATGCGCGTAACTCGACGAGGTCGCCCTTGGGCGTGTGCAGCGTGTTCCGCTGCCACTTGGCGCCTGCTTCGTGGAAGAACTCGCTTTCCCACGCACAGTTGGGGTGTTCGATGCGGTAGATGGGCCGATACCGGATGAGGCCGATGTTGCCGTGTCCGAGCAGGTCGAAGGCCTCCTGGGGCGGGAACATAATGTCGTACATCGCAAAGGGAACGCGGTCCATCTCGCGGCCCTGGACGACCGCCAGCATGCGTTCGCGCATCGTCATCGTCTTCATTTGCGCACCCCTGGGCTAGTAGCGGAGCGGCAGCGGGCTTCGCCTGCGGAAGTCCTGCCCAACAGATGTAGGTCAGTGGTGGCCAGAATTATCACGCGCCATGTTAGCACGGGCCCTGCCGCTTGTCAAGCGATGGTTTACGAGGGGCCAGTTTTTCCGGCTACCAGTTGACAAGGCGCCTTAAGTCTGCTATTATCCCCCCGGTGACGCCTAAGGAACCTCCAGCCACTCCCGGCGGCGTCGCGACTTGGCCAGTCCACCACCAGTCGGTCACCGTTTCGCAAAAGATCGGAGGACGCCCTACACGATTTCGCCTTCTTCGGCCCTAAGTTCGGACGAACCCGCACTGTCGACAAACAAACCTACATCTGTGAGTCACAGGAGGAAAGATGGCATCTCGTCGCTTTTCGATCACGTTGCTTCTTGTCGTAGTTGCATCGCTCGTGCTGTCTGCGTGCGCCCCCGCAGCCGCACCCGCCCCCGCTGCGGCCCCCACTACGGCCCCGGCTGCCGCGGCTAAGCCCTTCAAGATCGGCCTGGTGCATCCCAGCCCGATCACCGACTCCTGGAGCGGCCTGGCGTGGGCCGGCCTGAAAAGGCCAAGAACGACCTGGGCGCCGAGATCGCCAACGTCCAGGTGGGCGAGCCGGCCGGCTTCGAGAAAGCCTTTAGCGACTTCGGCGCTCAGGGCTACGACGTCGTCGTGGGCCACGGTTTCCAGTACAACGACGCGGCCGCCAAGGTCGCCCCGCAGTTCCCCAAGACCTACTACGTCATCATGAACGGCAGCAGCACAGGCCCCAACCTGACCGGCATCAACACGATCCCGGGCTACGTCCAGATGATGTACGTGGCCGGCATGGCCGCAGGCAAGATCTCCAAGACCCACCAGTGCGCAGCGTTCACGCTCGAAATGCCGGCGACCAAGCTCCCCATGCAGGGCTTCGTGCAGGGCTTTGAGAGCGTCGCCGGCAACAAGTGCAGCCTCGTTACCCTGAACGACCAGAACGACGTAGGGGCGGCCAAGGAAGCGGCCTTGCAGGCCATGAACGACGGCGCGGACATCATCACCGCGAACGCCAACCTGGCCGGCTCGGGCGTGTGGCAGGCCGTGAAGGACAACGGCGCGGACAAGGTCTATGCGGTCGGCACGGTCGGCGACGTGAACGAACAGGCCCCGAAGAACATGCTGTTCAGCGCCACGCAGGACGTGCCCATGTCCATCTTCAACGCGGTCAAGGCGATCAAGGATGGCACGATCAAGCCCGGTTCGGGCATCGAGCTGCGCTTCGAGAACAAGGGCGACGAGGCCGCGTACCCCATCGCTGTGGAACTCCAACGTCTCCACCTCGGTCATGACGCCTGAGCTCAAGGCTGAGATCGAGGCCAACCTGAAGAAGATCCAGACCGGCGAGTTGAAGGTTCCCGAAATCTGGAAGCAGCAGTAACTTCCAGGCGGACGAAGACTCTTCACCACAAAGGCACGAGGACACTAAAGGTTCACGAAGCGTTTGGTGCATTGGCTGTGTGAACCTTTGAGCCTTGGTGCCTTAGTGGTGAAGAGCCGACACGAGTTGAGATCCATCCGGGGAATATGAGCATGCCCACATGAGCGTCCCAGCGGTTAGCAGCGAGCCGTCCTCCGCCGCGGTGAGAAACCAGGAATTGCTGCTCGCACTTTGGCGGAACCTGGTGCTCCCGGTCCTCTCGATCCTCGCGGCCCTGGCCGTCGGTGCAGCTTGTGCTGGTGCTGGCCGGCTACAACGTTGGCGCGGCCTACGGCGCGCTCTGGCAGGGCGTATTCGGCAACACCCGGAACATGGGCGAGGCCTTCCTGCGCGCCACGCCCCTGATCCTGGTCGGCGCAGGCATCGCCGTTGCCTTCCGCTGCGGGCATCTGGAACATCGGCGCCGAAGGCCAGTTCTACCTGGGCGCGATCGCAGGCACCTTCATCGGCCTGCAGGTCGGTGGCCTGACCCCGTTCATCGCCATTCCGCTCGGTCTTCTCGCCGGCTTCCTCGCGGGCGGCGCCTGGGCCGAGCATCGCCGGCTGGATGAAGGTGCGTCTCGGCCTGAACGAGGTCGTCACCACCATCATGCTCAACTACATCGCGCTTGGCGTCGTCAGCTTCATGGTCAACGGGCCGATGCAGGAGAAGATCCACGCCAACCCGCAAACGGACCAGATCGCCAAGAGCATGTTCCTGCCCCTCATCTGGCCGCCCACCCGCGTCCACCTCGGCTTTGTTTTTGCCGTGATCGTGGCGGCCGTGCTTGCCTTCATCCTCTTCCGCACCCGCTGGGGCTATGCCATCCGTGCGGTCGGCTTCAATCCCGAGGCCGCCCGGCACGCCGGCATTAACGTCAGCCGCCAGTTCCTCCTCGCCATGCTGCTGAGCGGCGGCGCGGCCGGCATTGCCGGCGCGGTCGAGATCATGGGCGTCACCCAGCGGCTCTACCCCGATCTTTCGCCCGGCTACGGGTTCACGGGCATTGCGGTGTCGCTGCTGGCCAACAACCATCCCGCTGGGCACGATCCTGTCGGGCTGGCTGTTCGGCGCGCTGGGCTCGGGCTCGCAGATGATGCAGCTCACCGCCCGCATCCCTGACGTCATGATTTACATCATCCAGGGCCTGGTGATCCTGTTCCTGGTCTCGTTCCGCATTCTGGGCGCGCGGATCGGCCGGAAGTAGGAGGAGACGCCCCGTGGCATTGCTGCTGGTCCTGCAATCACTGCTGCAAGCCTCCCTGCGCATGGCGGCTCCGCTGATTTACACCTCCGTGGGCGAGACCTACAACGAGCGGGCGGGCGTCGTCAACATCGGGCTGGAAGGCATCATGCTCATCGGTGCCGTGCACGGCTTTCGGTGTCACGTATTATCTGAAGTCGATCGGCCTGGCCGTGCTCGCCGCCGCGCTGGTCGCCGGGTTCTTCGGCCTGATCTTTGCCTATGTGACCGTGACCCTCCAGGCCAACCAGATCGTCACCGGCACGGCCATGAACCTGATCGGCCTGGGCCTTTCCAGCTTCGTGTACCGCGTGGCGTTCCGTGACATGCCCGGCGCCCGCATCGAGCCGCTGGCCCGCGATCTCCATCCCCGTCCTGAGCAAGATTCCATTCATCGGCCCCATCCTGTTCGAGCAGAACGTGCTCGTCTACGGCGCGCTGGTGCTGACGATGGTCGCGGCGCTGGTCATGAACAAGACCATGCTCGGCCTGTCCATCCGTGCGGTCGGCGAGCATCCGCGGGCCGTCTCCACGGCCGGTCTGACCGTCTCGCGCCTGCGCTACGGCGCGGCGATCTTCGGTGCGATGATGGCGGGCATCGGCGGCGCGTACCTGCCGATCGCCTGGGCCAACACATTTGTCGAGAACATGGTCGCCGGCCGCGGCTTCATCGCCCTCGCGATCGTCGTCTTTGGGCGCTGGACGCCCGTCGGCGCGTTCCTGGCCAGCATCCTCTTCGGCTTCACCTACGCGCTCCAGCTGCGCCTGCAGACGCAGAATCTGCGCGTCGCGTACCAGTTCCTGCAGGTGCTTGCCCTACATCGCCACGCTCGTGATCATGGTCATCCTGCGCGGCCGGTCGACACAGCCAAAAGCCATGGGCGTACCCTATTCGGAGCGAGCATGACAGCCACCGACACTCCGGCCCACAGCACCGTCGGCCGCACTCCCGTGCCCCGCCTGCGGGTGCGCGATGTCTGCAAGAGCTTTGGCACGCTCAGGGCCAACGATCACATCTCGCTCGACGTGATGCCTGGCGAGGTGATGTGCCTGCTGGGCGAGAACGGCGCGGGCAAGTCGACGCTGATGAACATCGTCTATGGCCTGTACCGTGCGGACCAGGGGCGGATCGAGATCGACGGCCGCCCGGTGACCATCCGCTCGCCCCACGAGGCCATCGACCACGGCATCGGCATGGTGCACCAGCACTTCATGCTCGTTCCGCCGCTCACGGTGACCGACAACATCATCCTCGGGCACCCGGCCCTTGGTCGGTCGCGGTTCGGTCCTCAACGATACGGCGGCGGTCGAGCAGCGCGTCAGCGAGGTGGGCAAGCGATATGGCCTCAAGATCAAGCCGGACGCCCGCGTTTCAGAACTCAGCGTGGGCGAGCAGCAGCGCGTGGAGATCGTCAAGGCGCTTTACCGCGGGGTCAGCCTGCTGATCCTCGACGAGCCGACGGCCGTCCTGACGCCGCAGGAGACGACCGATCTTTTCCACACGCTGCGCAGCCTGACCGCGGACGGGCTGGCCGTCATCTTCATCACCCACAAGCTCAACGAAGTCATGGCCGTCAGCGACCGGGTGACGGTGCTGCGCGACGGGAAGGTCGTCGGCCAGCGCCTGACCAGCGAGACTTCGATCCACGACCTCGCGGAGCTGATGGTGGGCCGCGAAGTGCAGATGACCATCGACAAGCCCGCCGTGGACTGCGGCGACGAACTGCTGCGTCATCGAGAACCTGACGGTCGAGGGCGAGCACGGGCGGAAGGCGCTGGACCGCCTCTCGCTGCTGCGTCCACTGCGGCGAGATCGTCGGCGTCGCCGGGGTGGACGGCAACGGGCAGCGCGAGCTCGCCTTGGCGATCGCGGGCTTGCTGAAGCCCGCGTCCGGGTCGATCCGCCTGGGCACGGCCGACATCGCCGGCAAGTCGCCGTATGAGATCATCCATGCCGGCTTGCGCCACATCCCGGAAGACCGCCACGCGGCCGGGCCTCGTGCTCGATTTCTCGGTCGCCGATAACCTGATCCTGAAGCGCTCGGACCAGCCGCCGTTTTCGCGGCGAGGCGTGCTGCAGCCGCGGGCCATCCTCGACTATGCCGCAGCGCACCGTCAAGAAGTTCGACGTGCGCACGCGCTCGGTCAATACCGAGACCAAGAACCTATCGGGCGGCAACCAGCAGAAGGTCGTGCTGGGCCGCGAGATCGACCAGGACCCCCGGTTGCTCATCGCCGCGCAGCCGACCCGCGGCCTGGATGTCGGCGCGACCGAGTACATCCACCAATGCCCTGCTGGCGCAGCGGGCGCGGGGCGTCGCAATCCTGCTGATCTCGACCGAACTGGAAGAGATCCTTGCCCTGAGCGACCGCATCGCCGTGATCTACGAGGGCCGCATTATCGGCGAAGTGCCGGGCGACCGGGCAAACACGCAGAAGATCGGCCTGATGATGGCCGGCGTCGCGGGGCGAAGATGCTCGCCGCACTAAGGCCGACCGATGAAGGAAATGACCACATGGCAAACATACTGATTGAAAACGGCGTCGTCCTGTCGCTCAACCCGCAGCGCGACCTGTTTGCGCCGGGCTACGTCCTGATCGAAGGCGACAAGATTGCCGCGGTTGGGGCCGGACGAGTGCGCCGCCCGAAATCGCCGCGCGGGCCGAACGTGTCCTGGACGCGTCGCGCAAGGTCGTCATGCCGGGCATGATTAACATCGCACGAGCACCTCTTCCAGACCTTCGTGCGCGGCCTTTCCGATAACCGGCCGCTGATGGACTGGCTGCGGGATATCGTGTGGCCGATCAGCGCGGCCATGACCGCGGACGACATGTACCTGGCCGCAATGGTGGGCCTGGTCGAAAACCTCCACGGCGGCGCCACTGCGGTGATCGACCACCAGTATCTGCACACGGACCCGGGCAACGACGATGCAGCGTGCCGGGCCGCCGCAGAGTTCGGCATGCGCTACCGGCTGGCGCGTGGCTGGACGGACTGAACGCGCCCGCTTCCCTGCTCGACTCGAGCGATCACATCGTGGCGGAGACGGGCGCATCCATGACGCCTGGCACGGCAAGGCCAACGGCCGCATTATGGTCGAGTTCGCACCGGGCGTGCCGTGGGGGTGCAGCGAGGCGACGATGCGCCGGCGCCTACGAGGTTGCGCAAGGAGTGGGACGGCGGCATGCACATCCATGTTGCCGAGACGCGCGTCGAGATCGAGATGGACCGCGAGACGAAGGGTATGGGCCACATCGAGTGGCTCGATTCGCTCGGCCAGTTGGCCCCGGGCACCCAACTCGTGCACAGCGTCTGGCTCTCTGACCGCGAGATCGATCTGATCGAGGGGTCGCGGGTCGGTGGTCGTCCATTGCCCGGCCAGCAACATGTACCTGGGCTCGGGAATTTGCCAGGTGAAGCGGCTGCACGAGCGCGGCATTCCGGTGGCGCTGGGGCTCGACGGCGCGTGCAACAACGGCTTGGGGATGATCGACCTGCTGAAATGGGCCGCCAATCTGCAGCAGGTGGCGCACTTGACGCGCCCGCCCTCAAGCGCGATGGACGTGCTCGATATGGCTTGCCTGGGCGGCGCGGCCGCGATCGGCCAGACCGCGGTCCTCGGCAGCCTCGAACCCGGCAAGAAGGCCGACGTCGTCCTGGTCGATCGCGATTCCACCCGGCTTGGCCCTCGCCACGCCGCAGAGCCTGCCCGTTGCTTTGGTCTATACGGCCAGCAGCGCGGACGTCGACACGGTGATCGTCGACGGCGAAATCCTGCTGCAGGACGGCAAGGTGTGCGGGATCGACGAAGCCGCATTGGTGGCTGAGGCCCGGTCGGCCTGGGAGGCCGTGCTGGCCCGTGCGGGCGTTTCAGCCGCATAGAGTCTTATCATTGTCGTCCCCGTTCCCGGGTATCGCGATCAAGGATGAAGTGGCCGGGAGAGGACTCGGGGGAAGAGGTCAGGGAGAATGAGCGTGCCCGGCAAGAGTTACGATGTCATCATCATTGGCGGCGGGTTCATCGGTGTCGCCACGGCTTACTATCTCGCCCGGCGCGGGACGAGCGTCCTCCTCATCGAGGGCAAGAGTCTCGGCAGCGGCTCCACGGGCGCCTGTGCTGGTCGCGCCCAGGTGTCCGAGTGCCATCCCGGCCTGCATCTCGACCTGGTCCAGCTCGGTCTGCAGCGCCTGGAACACTTGCAGGAAGAGCTGGGCTACGACTTCGAGTGGCGGCGCTTCGGCAACATCATGCTGGTCGACACCGAGCACGACTGGCAGGGGTGGGCCGCACAAAGCGCATTGCTGGCAGAGCGTGGCATCCCGGCCGCCATGTGGGACGCGCAGACGCTCAAGGAAGCCGAGCCCGCGGTCCGCACCGACGACTTGATGGGCGCTGCGTGGTGCCTCGAAGGTCACGTCAACCCGCTCAAATACTGTTGGGCCTACGCCCGCGCCGCCCGCCGTTTCGGCGCGGAGATCCATACGCAGGAACCGGTGATCTGCATCGAGCGCGACGGGGAGCGGATCACCGGCGTGCGGACGCAGCAGGGCTTCTACGGCGCGGGGCAGGTTCTCGTGGCCGCCGGCGCCTGGACCGCTAAGGTGCTCCGGACGGTGGATGTCGAGCTGCCCCTCAAGTCGACCAACGCGATGGCCATGATCAGCGAGAAGCTGCCACCCGTGCTCAACAACCACGTCGGGGTGGGCAACTTCTACGAGACCATCCACAAGAAAGCCAAGGCGGTTGCGCTCGGCGTGCTGCAGTTCCAGAACGGCTCGCTCTACATCGCGGAAGCGGTAGAGATGGGGACCATGGTTCGAATGGAGGCGACGCCATGGGGACCGCCCGGCATGGCCCAGGTGCTGCTCGACCGTGTGCCCGCGTTCGCAGAGGGTCCACGTCGTCCGCTCGTGGGCCGCACCGAGCCCCTTCCTCGAGGACGAGCAGCCGGGGGTTGGCTACATCCCGGGCTTCGACAACCTCTTCCTGGCAACCTGCTTCCACCTGCACGTCACCACCGTGCCCGTGTTGTGCGACATTATCGCGAGCATGGCCCGCGACGAACCCACGGAGCTCGACGTCTCGGCATTCAGCCCCGCCCGGCTGTGGCCGTCGTAAAAGAACGCGACGCTGATTGAACTGATTGAACTGATTCGCATGATCCCTTTTAGAGATCATGAAGATCAGTTCGATCGGTTCAATCAGCGTCCTATTTCCGATCAGTTTGAGGAGTGCGAACGCATGCAACCGCTTTCGATGGAGAATTACAGCGTCAACAAAGCCGCCGTCGCGATGATCAAGGACTCCATCGCGCGCGCGGACGAGCTGCAGATCAAGGCCTGGCGCGCTGAGTGCGGCGCCATGCTGGTCGACATGGGCCTGAACTGTCCCGGCAGTTGGAAGGCGGGCCAGGTGTTTGTTGAGGCCGGCTACGGCGGGCTCGGCAAGGCAACGTATGGCGTCTTCGATCTGCCGCCGTTCCGCGTGCCTACGCATCGACGTCTGGGTGGACCACCCGGTGATCGCGGTCGTCGCATCGCAGGCCGGCTGCTGGGAGTTGGGCAAGGGTGAGTTCGCCCAGATCGGCTCGGGCCCTGCCCGGGCGGTCGCGCTCGCAGATCGCTGGTCGCACAGCGGCTACGTTGATCATGCCGACGAAGTCGTCGTCCAGCTGCAGACGCGGCGCATCCCGTCCGACGACCTGTGCCTCCAGGTGGCTGACCTCTGCCACGTCAAGCCCGAGAATGTGTATGTCGTCTTCGCGCCCACCGCGTGCCTGGTGGGTGCGGTGCAGGTGGCCTCGCGCACGGTCGAGCAAGTCATGGTCAAGCTCTTCCTGCACGGCTTCGACATTCATTCGGTGAGGCATGGCTGGGGGACCGCGCCGGTCGCGCCGCTGACGCCCGACGAGGGTGAGGCGATGGGGCGCGTCAACGACTGCCTCTTCTACGGGGCGACGACGGTGCTCTACTCCGACGCACCCGACGAGGAAATCGAGCCGGTGCTGAACCGGCTGTGCTTCGACGTCAATGCGGGCGAGTACTGGGGCATGCCCTTCGCCCAGATCTTCGAGCGCTTCCACCACAACTGGTTCGAGGTGCCCGACCTGATCGACTCGCCCGCGCACGTGGTGATCAACAGCCTGCGCACCGGGCATACCTTCGCTGGCGGGCAGATCAATCGCGAGGTGCTCCAGCGGTCGTTCTTCGGCCGAGCGGCTTGACAGGCGCTCGGGTTAGGCGTTGGGGCGGGCTGCGCTCGCCCCAACAGCGTTTTGTCCGCGTCTTTGGGCAGGGGTAGGAATGGACCTCAGCGTTCGCATCGGCAGCCTCGAACTCGCCAACCCGGTCATCATTGCGTCGGGCCCGCCCGGCATCGACGGGGCCGCCATCAGGCGTATGGCGGCGGGCGCACCCGGTGCGATCGTCACCAAGTCCATCGACCTGAAACCCTCGCCAGGCCAGCGCCTGAGCCTCTCCTACGCCGTCCCGGGCCGCAAGACGCTCGTGCTCACCGACCTCTGGTCCACCCACAGCCTCGAGGAGTGGTGCGAACGCGAGCTTCCCCTTGCCAAAGCAGGCGGCGTTCCGGTCATCGTCTCGCTGCAGGCGGTTAGCCTCACGCCAGCCGAGGACATCGCCCGGATGTCGCAGATGGCGGTGGCGGCCGGCGCGGACGCGATCGAGCTTTCGGCGTTCGGCATGTCGCCTAACGTGGTCGACGGCTCAGGCATCGGCGCGGTGCAGGACCCGGCGCGCACCTTCGACGTGATCCGGGCCGCCAAGCAGGCGGTGCGCGTGCCGGTCATCGCCAAGCTCCTGCCCGAGCCCTCCAACCTGATCGACCTGGTGCGGGCATGTGAGGCCGGCGGGGCCGATGCGATCGCCTCCCGCGACTCGGTATTCCCGGCCATCGCCTTTGACATACGCACCCGCAAGCCTCGGGTGGCGCGCACCTTCGGCGGCTGGATGCCCGAGCTGTCGGGCCGCGCGATCAAGGAAATGGCGCTGGGTTATGTGGTGGAGATTGCCAGGCGGACGACCTTACCCGTTATCGGTGTGGGCGGCGTGATGACCTGGGAGGATGCGGTCGAGATGATGATCGCGGGCGCGTCTGCGGTCGGCATCTGCACGGCGGCAATGGTCGAGGGGCCGAAGGTGAGCGGCAAGTTTCTGCGAGGCATTTCCGGCTACCTCGCGGAACAAGGGGTGACGCTGGAAGCGCTGCGCGGCAGTGGCCTGGAGGGGATGCGCCAGGTAAACGAGCTGGCCGAGCAGCCGCTGACCATGTGTGTGGACACCCAGGCGTGCAACCTGTGCGGGGTGTGCCTGCCGGTCTGCCCGGTGCAGGCGATTCACGAGGGCGACGGGCACATCTACATCGCGCCCGAAGAGTGCATTGCCTCCGCGTTCTGCGTCGAAAACTGTGCCCGGCATGCCATCAGTGTCGTAGCGCCGGCGTGACGCCTATCTGAAACCTCCGAGGCCTCAGCAGAGTTGACACAAGCCTCGGAGGTTCGTTCGTCCCGGTCTATCCAAAGATCTGCTTGACCTTCTCCAGCGCCTCGGCCTCGGTGGTCGAGGGGTAGAATTCGAGCCCGATCAAGCCATCATACTTCAACTCGTGCAGCTTTTTGGCGATGTTCGGGAAATTGACCTCTCCCGTGCCCGGCTCCTGCCGGGTCGGGGCGTCGCCCACGTGCACGGCCTCGTAAAGCCCCGCATACTGCTCCAGCCCCCAGATCAGGTTCCCCCGTCGCGCTGCTGATGATAACAGTCAAAAGCCATGTGGAGCTTGGGATGGTCGAACCGGCGCACCCAGTCGGCCGCGAGATCGTGTTGGTGGACGAGGATGCCGCCCTTGATGTGAAACTCGTTCAGGGCCTCCACCCACACCTTCACCGGGGTCTGCTCGACGAGCTTGAGGATGCGCTCGGTCTGCTTCAGGCAGTTGGCGTACTGCTCGGCAGGGGTGAAGTTCGAGGACAGCCGCCGGGTGATCGTCCGGCCGTCGACAAAGTCGACCTGGTTCGAGAAGAGGAACAGGTACTGGACGCCGTACTGGCAGGCCATGTCCAGGCTTTCGGCCCACGTGCGATAGGTCAGCTCGTTGTCGCCGGGATCGGCGAAAGAGCCCATCTCGTCGTCGAAGGTCGAGTTGATGACGGCCCCCAGGCGGCGGCATTCGGACGCGATCTCGGCCATGGGCTGGCTGCGCCACGACCAGGCATCCACCCGCTTGATCCCCAGCTTGCAGATCGGCTCCACCCGCTCGACCATCGGCCGGTCGGTGAACCAGAAATCCAGGTAACCCGTGAACTCCATTGTCGTGCTCCTTCCGAGTGACGCCTTAACACAAAGGCACAAAGACACGAAGACAGTGAAACACGAACGAGCTGACGTACTTCCTTTGTGTCTTTGTGGTGATCTCTATACTAGGCGGTGCCGCAACTCGCCGCCGCGCAGGATGGCTTCGATGTTGACGTAATCCCCCGCACGCATCGCGCCGGTCAGGCGGATCGCGCCCGCGGCAACGTGCGGCGTCAGGATGAGGTTGACCATCGGGTCGCGCGCGAGCGCCAGCAGCGGGTTATCGGGCTGTACCGGCTCCCAGGTGAAGCCGTCGACTGCGGCGCCACCGAGGTGTCGGGACCGCACGGCCTCGGCCAACGCGTTCTCGTCCACCGTGCCGCTGCCGCCGGTCTGGATGAAGAGGCTGCCCGGCTTCATGCAATTGAAGAACTCGGCATTGATGGATTCCTCCGCGCCAGGCAGGAGCGGCAGCAGCGCGATGACCACGTCGCAGCTCGCGGCCAGCTCATCTTTGCTGACATAATGCAGGCCGAATTGCTGCTCGGCGACGGTGGGCAACTGGCGCCGCTTGTTGTACAGGACCGTGGACCCGAAGGGCTTGAGCCGGATCGCGAGCTCCAGGCCGATCTCGCCGAAGCCCAGGATGCCTACCTTCTTGTCCATGATCCCGCCGATGTCCTCGCGTCGCGCCCAGTTGTAGGCGAAGTAGTCTTCGTCGCACTTACGGGGAGGCGTGCCCCAGTCGTCGCCGTCCTCTGAGATCTTCATCAGCTCGCGCACCCGCTTGACCAGTCCCAGCATTTGCAGGAAGACATGCTCGGCCACGAGCTGGCATGTCTGCACCGGCAGGCAGCAAACGGGGATGCCCGCCGCCTGGGCCGCGGCGAGGTCCAGGTCCCAGGTCTGAATGCCCAACCGCTGGATCAGCCGCAGATTCTTGCCGGCCGCGATCATGTCCGCGTCGACCACACCCGTACGCTCGGAGATGAAGAACTCCATTTCGGGCAGGAGTGCGAGAATCTCTTCCTTGCTCGGGTCGCGGCGCATCACTACGTCCAGCTCGGCCGGCGCGCCCTCGAGCGCCCACTGCTGCTGCTGCTGGCCGCGCTGGGTGACGAATAGGATGTGGTGTTTGAGATCCACTGCTGACCTCCATAGTATCAGGCGCGTAGCCCGCAACGCTCTAGACGAGCGACGTCCAGACGGCCTTGACCTCGGTGTAGGCCTCGATAACTTCAAGCCCATTGTCGCGGCCGTAACCGCTGCCTTTGAAACCGCCAAAGGGCGATGCCGGGTCGAAGCGGTCATAGGTGTTGACCCAGACCACGCCCGCCTTGACCGCCGCCGCAACCCGGTGCGCGCGGGCCACATCGCGGGTCCAGACGCCGGCCGCCAGCCCGTAGGTCGTGTCGTTCGCCCGGGTGATGACTTCCTGCTCGGTTTCGAACGGCAAGACCGGTACGACAGGCCCGAAGATCTCCTCGCGCGCCACCGTCATATCGTCGCGCACCCCGGTGAGGATGGCCGGCTCCATGTAGCAGCCGCCCGCGTACTCGCCCTCGGTCAGCCGCCGGCCGCCGTGCCACAGCGTCGCGCCCTGGTCCAGCCCGCCCTGCAGGTAGCCCTGGATCGAGTCGAGCTGGCTGGGGTGGATGATCGGGCCAATGTCGGTCGACAGGTCGAAGGCGTCGCCGATGCGAGCGGCTTTGACCGTCGCCGTCAGCTTCTCGAGCACCTGGTCGTAGACGGGCTTCTGCACAAACAAGCGCGCGCCTGCGACACAGCTCTGGCCGGTGAAACCAAAGCCCGCATTGAACGCGCCGCGCACGGCCGCATCGACGTCGGCATCGGCAAAGATGATGTTGGGCGCCTTGCTGCCCAGCTCGAGCGCCAGCCGCTTGAGGTTCCCGGCCGACGCCTTGATGATGCCGCGGCCCACCGCAGTGGAGCCCGTGAACTGGACCTTGTTGATGCCGTCGTGTTCGGCCAGCGCCGACCCGATCACCGGGCCGGGGCCGGTCAGGACATTGACCGCACCTTCGGGGAAGCCGGCTTCCTGGATCAGCTCGGCTAGCCGGATGATCGGCAGCGAGGCCCACTGGGCGGGCTTCAGGATGACGGTGTTGCCGCACGCCAGCGCGGGTCCCATCTTCTGCACCGCATGGATCAGCGGGTAGTTCCAGGGGATAATGATCGCGACGACGCCCAACGGCTCGCGGCGGGTGTACACGAAATGGTCGAGCGCGCCGATCGACGGGGTATAGCCCGCAATCTTGCCGGGCCAACCCGAATAGTGGTAGGCCAGCCGAGTGGCGACGCGGGTGTCGATCATGCGGGTCTTCTTGAGCGGCTTGCCGTTGTCCAGCGATTCGATCTCGGCCAGTTCGCCCGCATGTGCGGTCATCAGGTCGCCCAGCTTGCGCAGGCAGGCCTCCCGGTCGCCCGGCGCCATCTTGCCCCAGCTCGTCTCAAATGCCTTGCGCGCCGCTGCGACGGCAGCTTCAACCTCGGGCACGCCGGCCTGCGCCAGCTCGGCCAGGCATGCGCCGTCGGAGGGGTTGTCGGTTCTGAAATGCCCGCCCGACGCCGCGTCCACCCACTGACCGCCGACGAACAGCTTGAACGGCGAACGTGCGAGGAATTGCTGCGTGGCCAGGCTGATCGGTTCCTTTGCCATGTGTCCTCCAAAAACCCCTAGCAGGGCAGGTTGAGCGGCTTCCGCATCTGCGCCAGGATCGCCGCACAGTCCTCTGCGCTCGCCGGTCGGGGATTGTTGCCGAGCAGCACCATCCGGGTCGTCTCTTCGGCGATCGCCGCCCAGTCCGGCTCGACGCCGTCGTGCGCTTGCGCCTCGGGCAGTTCGCTCAGGGTGGTCGGCAGGCCAAGCCCGTGCACGAACCGGCCCAATGCCGTCGACCAACTCGTCGTCGCTTGCTCCAGCCCCCAGCCCCATCACGGCCGCGAGCCGCCCGCGACGCTCGGCCGCGATCGCAGGCAGGTTGAACCGGAGGACGTAGGGCAGAAGCACCGCATTCGCCAGCCCGTGGTGCAGGTGCAGGTGGCCGGTCAGAGGGCCAGAGAGCGCATGGACAAGCCCCAGCCCGGCCTGATCCATGGCGATGCCGCCCCAGGCGGCCGCCAACATCATGTGCTGCCGCGCTTCCATATCGTTGCCGTCGACGGTCGCCCGCGGCAGCATGCGCCAGGTCGTCTCCAGCGCTGCCAGGGCCAGCTGATCGGTAAAGGGATTCGCCCGCTTGCCTGTGTAAGCCTCGATCGCATGCACGAAGGCGTCCATGCCCGTCGCCGCGGTCATGAGCGGCGGCAGCGAGCGGGTCAGCTCGGGGTCGAGGATGGCCGAGTGTGCGAACATGAGCGGGCTGAGCACGCCCTTCTTGAACGGGCGGTCGGGGTCGACGATGACCATCACCTTGCTCACCTCGCTGCCCGTGCCCGCCGTGGTCGGCACCGCGAGCACCGGGAAGGCTCCGCTGGGTGATGGGCTTGCCGCCCCATTGGTAGTCCGGGTAGCTGCCGCCGTTCGCCACGAGCATGGCGATGGCTTTGGCGACGTCGATGGCGCTGCCGCCGCCCAACGCCACGAGGGCTTGGACCCCTTGCTCCAGGGCGATGGCGAGACCGGCATGCACTTCGGTGGTCGTGGGATTGGTGCTGACGTCGGAGAAGGCGAGCACCGTAAAGCCCGCTTCTTGCAGCGCGGCGCAAAACCGTTCGGGCCAGCCAAGTTGGGCCAGGCCCCGATCGCTGACGAGAAGCACCCGCATCGCGCCAAGCGCTTTGAGCTGCGTCTTCAGCGCTTCGACCGCGGGCTGCCCGAAAAGCACCTGCGTGGGCAGCGTGAAAGCAAATGCTGAGAGCATCGTTCCTCCTCGCTGAGGGTGTGAATCAGCCTAATCTTCGGCCCCAACCGCCATGTCTGCCAATGCGACGGGGTGGATCGGCGGGCGGGGTGTGAAGATCCCGGTCGCATGACGCGAGGCAAGATAGTCCTCGCGCA
Source organism: uncultured Chloroflexia bacterium (assembly GCA_963810095.1). Classification (GTDB taxonomy): domain Bacteria; phylum Chloroflexota; class Anaerolineae; order CG2-30-64-16; family CG2-30-64-16; genus JALOOB01. Next base: position 379,001 of record CAWEMM010000009.1, read on the forward strand.
GGCCGGCCTCACGCATCAGGATGCGGGCGGCCAACTCGCCACAGATCCGGCCCTGGCAATTGCCCATGCCCAGGCGGGTGAGGGCTTTCAGTTCCGTCGTCGAGCGGACACCGTCGGCTGCGGCCGCCCGGATGTCTCCCGCGGTCACTTCCTCGCACCGGCAGATGATCGTGTCTTCGTGGGCGAGCTCGAAGATGCCGGGACCCGGGGTGTAGAACTGCCCGAGCATGGCCGCGAAGCGACGCTCGCGGCGCAACGGGCCCTTCAGACGGTCCACCTTCTGCTGCACCTGCTCGGGGGCGAGGCGGCCGAGCGACCCGGCGGCCGAATACCCCGCCACCTGCCCTTCCAGCGCGGAGAGCGCGGCGCCGCCGATGCCCGCACCGTCGCCGGCCATGTAGACGCGGCCGAGCGAGGTCTGCATATTCTCGTCGCGCACCGGCACGTAGCCGCCCCGACGCAGGTCGTACTCGTGCGCGCACCCCAGCAGCCGGCTCAACTCGGTGGACGGGATGAAGCCGTAGCCCAGGAGGATCGTGTCGGCCTTGACGACTTGCTCGCTGCCCTTCACCGGCCGCCACGTCTCGTCTAGCCGAGCGATCACTGCCTCTTCAACCTGGTCCGCGCCCCGCGCTTCGACCACGGCCCAACCGAACCGGTACGGCACGCCGCGGAGCGCTCGCAGGTAGCTCCAGCCTTCGCGCACCCGGTCCCACTGCCCCCACATGGCGGCAGCCTGGCGCACGTTCCGCCGGCCCATCGAAGAACCTTCCAGGATGGCGGCAACTTCTGCACCCGCACGCACGAGGGACGCGGCAACTGCAAGTTGCAGCGGGCCTGTGCCCGACAGGAGTACCCTGCGACCCGCCAGCACCCGCTGATTCTTCAGGAGGGTCTGTGCTGCGCCGGCGGTCATCACGCCTGGCAGCGTCCAGCCGGGGAAAGCGACCGGGCGGTCGTATGCGCCGGTCGCGAGGATCAGGGCCTCCGTCGACAGGGCGGGCGGCGAAGACGGGCCGCTGAGGGCCACCTCCCAGCAGCCCCCCGCAGGGGCCGGGAACGTGCCCCAGACCGTGGTCTCCGAAAGGACCCGGACCTTGGCATCGCGCAGTTTGCTCATGAGCGAGACGGCCGCGACCTGGTGGTCCGTGCGGTCGTCTGCCCGAAAAGCGGCAGGCAGCTGCCGGAAGTATTGGCCCCCGGGGCGGGCATAACCGTCGACCAGGACGACCTGTGCGCCGGACTCTGCGGCTGCCACAGCAGCGTTGATGCCCGCAGGCCCTGCGCCGATGACGACGACTTCCACCTGTTCCATCGCTATCACCCCGCTCGCGTCTCGATGGCCATGCCGGGGACCAGGGTCGTCATGCACGCCCGCAGGTTGGGCACGCCGTCGATGGTGACCAGGCAGTCGTAACAGATGCCGATGCCGCAGAAGATGCTCCGGGGCTGGCCGTTCTTGGGCGTGTGGCGGAAAGTGCGGATGCCCTCCGCGAGGAGCAGGGCAGCGACCGTCTCGCCGGAATAGGCGCTCACGGCGTGCCCGTCAACCTGCACGGTGATCGGCTCGCCGCGCTGGGCGAGGGGCAACTCGGGGTCGGATTGGGTGACTCGCATACGAAGCCTCCGGTGGCATTCATGGCGGCCGGTCCAGGTGTGGTGCTAGTCAGGAGCGTGCTCGGCGTAAATCGCCAACATGGATGGTATCACGGGGTCCGAGAAGTGTCAACTGCCAGTTGACACCGTTCACTCGTTGTAGGCGACCTAGATCAGTTACTCGCCCGGGCGATGGCCGAAATGTAGTCTGCGGAAGTGTCGCCCAGGGCCCGGATGTTCTCCAGGTAGCGGTTCTCCAGATACATGCAGTCCCCGGCCCGTAGCTCATAGATCTTACCGGCGAGCGTGATCTCGACGGTGCCCGAGAGGACGACAATACACTCTTCGCCGGGGTCGCCCACCAACTGCTGAAGGGTGTAGCCTGCGGCCGGCTCGAGGCAGACGCGGAACAGCACCATTTTGCGCGTGACCTGGGGCGTTAGCACCTCGTAACTGACGTGTGTGTCGGGGAAGACCAGGCGACCACGGGTCTCGGCGCGCACGACAAGGTTGTCGGCCGACGTATCGGCCAGGAGGCGCGGCAGCGCGATCTTGAGCGCGTTGGCTATGCTGAGGGCCGAGGCGAGGGTCGGGTTGGCCCGGCCGCGTTCGAGGTTGCTCAGGAACGTTGCGCTCAAGTTCGTCAGTTCCGCCAGGTCGCGCAGGCTGAGGCCAAGCTCCTGTCGCCGTTCCTTGATGCGCTCGCCGAAATGAGCGTAATCCTCGGAAAATTCGTCCATGTCATCGTCCTTCGCAATGCAGCATCGCTAAGTCACGAATGCCGCCAATTACGTGTAGTTGCAATTCTGTATGTGAGAATCATACCAGACACTGCACGATTCGTCAACCACGAGTTTGTAAATGGACAAACTGTAAGCCCCGAATTCACTAGCTGCTCGGGTCGCGGCGCAGGGAACCCGCAAACTCAACTCCGCCCCAGTTCCACCAGCCATGCTCTTGGCGGTCGCTCCTCCGGCCTTGGGTCTCCCGGTCGATCTGCTATACTTCTTCCCGCGCACAAACGCCTTCCCGATACCGGCACAAGGAGCCTGCATGTCCACTCACCCTTCGGCCACTTGGCCCCTCGGCCTCCAACCCACCATCTCCCAGCCGCTCCCGCACCGCATGCTCGCCCTGACCGTGCATCGCGATCGTTACGGGCCGCCGGCAGAGGTCATTCACCTGGAAGAAGTGGCAGCGCCGCGCCTGCGCCTTGAAGACGCGGGCCGTGTCCTGGTCAGCATCCTGGCCACGGGCCCAAACTTCAACACCAACTTCGCCGCGCTTGGGCTGCCGGTGCCCGTTTTTGGCCGGGGCGACAGCGCCGGCCTGCACATCCCGGGCAGCGACGCCCTGGGCATCGTGGTGGACGCGGGCCCCGCCGTTAAGAGCGTGCGCGTGGGGCAGGCTGTCATCCTCGACTCGTGGACGGGCCGCAATATCCGGGGGTACGAGACCCACGATGGGTTTAACGCCCAGTTTGCGGTGGTCGACGAGGCGCGCGCGCTCCCCTTACCCGAAGAACTGCGGCGCCATGCGCCCGAGCAGCTCGCCGCCCTCCTGCTGACTTACGGCACCGCCTACCGGTGCGTGGTCGAGCGGCTGGAAGTCCGTCCCGGCGACTCGATCCTGCTGATGGGTGGGGGCAAGGGTACCAGCTTCGCCGGCGCGCAGCTCGCCAAGGCCCTCGGCGCGCGGGTGCTGCTCATGGGCTCCAACCCGGAGCTCGGCCGTGCGCTCATGGCACGGGGCCTCGCCGACGCGTTCGTCGACCGCCGCAGCCTGCCGCCAGGGGTGTTCGGCGTGCTCGCGCCCGAGACGGACCATGGGGCCTGGGCCGCGCAAACCGAGCCGTTCCGCCGGGCCGTTTATGAGGCCAACGCGGGCCGCCCGGTGGACAAGATCTTCGAGCACACGGGGGGGCGCAACTTCCCGTTGCTGGTCTCGACGCTGGCCGAAGGTGGGACGCTGGCTTTCTTCGGCGCGACGGGCAGCGGGCTGAAGGGCGAGTACAAGAACACGTTCTTCTATGCGGGCCATCGCTGCGTGATCGACGCCCGGTGGGTCTGGATGCGCCAGAAGCAGGTGATCTTCCGCCGCGGCTCCGCGCGCGACATCTTCTCCGAAATCCGCCTGCCCCCCGGCCGCAGGGGGCTGATCTGGGGCGCAGACGCCTATGCGGCGGAGTTCGCCGCGGCCGCGCTCGAACGGGGCACGGACCTGGCCGTGATCGCCTCGCATAGCCGGGAGGCTGAGGGCATCGCTGCGCTTGTCCGGCTGGGCGTACCTCAGGGTCACATGATCGACCGCGACCGGTTTTCGCTGCCTGCGGACATGCCCGATCCCTTGACGGAGGACGGCCGCTCGAACCCCGCCTACGGGCCCGGCTTCATGGACCCCGCGCGGGACTGGGGCGGGCGATCTGGGATGTGTTCGGCCCGCGTGTCAGCCCGGACTTTGTCGTAGACCGGCCGGACGCGGGCATGCTGCACTTCAGCACGTTTCTGGCCCGCGACTACGACGAAGCCGACGAGTTCCCGAGCGGTTACGTGATCGTACGCGGCGGGTCGGACTTGTCGATTCGAGGCTCTCACATGTACCGCAGCGGCCAGGCGCGCGAGGTCGTGCGGCTGTTGGCCGAAGGCCGCCTCGTGATGGAGCCGGACGACCTGGAGTTGGTGGGGCTGGCGGGCCTGCCACAGGTCCAGCAAGCGATGCTGGACGGTAGGATGACCAAGCCTAAGGGTGCGGCGTTGGTGCAAGCAAGCGGCGCCGGGCGCTCGGTCGCCGAAGTCGAGGCCGCCTACCTGGGCGAGGCCTTGCCCCGGCTGCCCGGCCCGCTTACCCTCACGTGGAGTGAAGGGGTGGCGATCGTGACCCTGAACCGGCCCGAGGCGCTCAACGCGCTCAGCGAGGACCTCCTGGCGCAGCTCGAAGCTGTCGTTGCGCAGGTGGAGCGGGACGGGACGGCCGGCGGGCGGCACGTGGACGCGCTCCTGCTGCGCGGTGCGGGTCGCGCCTTCATGGCCGGCGCGGATGTGACTGGGTTTATGGGCAAGACGGCCGGCCAGATTGCCGCGCTGGCCGCGAAGGTTCTCGACGTCTACGGCCGCCTCGAAAATCTCCGCGTGCCGGTCGTGAGCCTGGTCGACGGCTTTGCGCTCGGCGGCGGCAACGAGCTCGCAATGAGCACGCATTATCGCATCGTGACCGAGAACGCGCAGATCGGCCAGCCGGAGATCAAGCTGGGCATCATTCCCGGCTACGGGGGCATGCAGCGCCTGCCTCGCCTGATCGGGGCGCGCCAGGCTGCCCGGCTGGCCCTCAACGGCGAGCCCATCGACGCCCACACGGCCGTTGCCTTCGGGCTGGCCGATGCGTTCTGCCCGTCGTCAACCGCGCTGCGGGTGGCTTTCCAGGTTGCGCGGGAGCTGGCCGGGGGTGCTCGCCCGTTCGTGCGTCGTGACTGGGACGCGCTCGCCGCGAGTCAGCGCGCCGAGCTCGATGCCCTGTGGGCCGAACCACAAGTCGCGGACCTGCTCGACGCACCCCCTCCCACCGCCAACGAGCGCGGCGAGCTCCGCGCGGCCAGGCGCTACGCCGGCCGCGTCGCCTTGGAAGCGCTGCGGGCCGGCTACGAGCGAGGCTTCAGCGCCGGCCTCGCCAACGACGCGCAGCTTTTCGGGCAGGTGACCGCCTCCCCCTCGGGGCAGGAGTGGGTGGGCCGCTTCCTGGCGAAAGACCCCCGCCAATCGGCGTTCTTGACGCTGCTGGAGTGAGGTCGCCCCTTCGAGCAAATGAGAGAGCTTCGCAGTTATGCGCCGGCTGTGCTGGCATTTATAACCGCGAAGCTCTGAAAGTCCCGTCAGTTGTGGTAACCCGTCTCGACTGACTGAAATGGGACACTGGTGCAACTGATTGGACTGCTCCGCACTGTCCTTCGGGAAAAGATCTTGATAGTCAGTCCAATCCGTTCAGGCAGTCCAATGTCCGATCAGGTCAGGCCCGTGATGCGACGGGCTGCTGGGCCGACGCCGGTTCAGCCGCCGGCTCCCTGGCCGGCACCCGGATGGCTGCGACAAGCCCGACGACCAGCGCCGCGTCCAGCAGCACCCGCACTGCGACGACGGGCTGGCTGAAGGTGAAGAACAGGACCACGAAGACCGACGCCACGGCAAGCGTCAGCGGCGCCACCCAGGGACGCCGGGCCACGAACAACACGGCGGCGGCGACTCCAACCAACAGGGCGACGAACCAGAGCACCATCTCCACCGGCTCCTGGTAGGGCGGCTCGGCCCAGCCCTCGGCGCGGGCCTTGATCCCGTTCATCATGCGCTGTTCCATGATGAAGGCGCCATTGCCGATGAAGAAGGCCATGACAGGGTTGTCCCCGCCGGTCATCGGCTGGATGCCGATCCGGTTAACCAGCCGGGTGCCTTTCCCGTCCGCAGTCGGCGCGATCTGCCACAACCACGTCCAGCCCATCACGTCGGGGCTGACCGCCGTAGCCAGCAGCCACTTCCCCGGCTCGAAGCGTTCCCATTTGAGCAGGCTCTGGATGATCTGCTCGCCCGCCTGTGGGTTCTGCCACTCGGGGTGGATCTCGTTCGCGTTTGTGTAGTTGACCGTATAGTCCGCGCCGCCCGTGATGGCGCCCACCCGGTCCTCGATGAAGGTGAAGCTGTAGAAGGCGCCGCGGGTGTCGCCAATTTGCGCCAGCCAGGGCCAGACCTTTTCGGGTGGCGCATTGATGGTGCGTGCGTTGGTCCAGTCGATGACCGGTGCGGACAGCGTCTCGTCGCCTGGCAGCGTGAGCGCGGCCTCGGCGGCCGTGGCGCCCCAATGGGGCATCTGGGCCTGAAAAATGGCGAAGCCGGCGACCAGCGCCACGGCCAGGACGACGAGGCCAATCAGTATGCGGAGGAGGCGGGTGCGAAGAGTCATGGATGATACCCTCACTTTCGCACGGTACTACGCACCCGGCACGTCCCCGGTCGCGTCATGCTGCTGGGCGACAGGCGACCAGCAGCTTCGACAGCCCGCGAACCCTTAGGTCACGACGTTATAGAACTCGCGGCGCCCCGATTCGGTCGCCGGGACCATGCGGGCGAACCAATCCCCGAATTCGGGCAGCGCAAACTCGGCCGCCGTGAGCCGCTCCCACCCGGCAAAGTCGTCGACGAGGATCTCGGTCACGACGGTGAAGAACGGGCCGCTTGCGTCCGTCATGATGCGAAACTCGTGCATGTAGCCGCGGCCTTCGCTGCCCTCCCAGTGGCCGCTCAGCTCCCTAAAGAGGGCGACCAGTTCGTCGCCCCTCCCATACTTCGCCTGAAACACATCGCGCACGAGCAACACGGCTGAACTCCTTCTGCCCGGTCCCTCACCGGTGCAAAGCTCGGTTTGCGCGCTGGCAGATCGACCTGGGTTCTGAGTATGACTTTTATTACAGATCCGAGGAAACTGCAAGGAGAGCGTGGCGGAGGCGACGGCCTTCCCCGCTCACAGAGACCGGGCGGGGAAGGCCAGGGGGACAATTAGGCCCGCCGGTAGCGCAGCCGTACGACGCCGCTCGGGAAGACCTGGTGATCGACGAGTGTCAGCGCCTGCTGGAGGCTCCGGGCAGCGGGCTCGAGGAGCGGGATGCCCGCGCCGAGCACCACCGGAATGAGTGTCAGGTCGTATTCGTCGATGAGCCCGGCTGCGGCGAAGGCTGCCGCGAGCTTGCCGCCTCCGACCAGCCAGATATTTTTCTGGTGCTTCGCCTGCAGCGACCGGACGAGGTCGGCCGGCGCTTCGGAGGTGAAGCGCACGCTGCCGCCTTTCGGCTGGGGCAGGGCGCGGGAGGTCATCACGATCGACTCCAACCCTTCGTAGGGCCACTCCTCCCCCCTGTTCAGGATCCACTCATACGTCGCCGCGCCCATAATCAGCGCACCGAGCCCGGCCACCAACTCCTGATAGCCGTAGTCTTCGCCGGTGGCGTCGTATTTGAGCAGCCACGCCAGGTCGCCGCCCGGTCCTGCGATCAACCCGTCCACGCTCATGGCCAGGTAGTAAATGACTTTGCCCAAGAGGTGCTCCTTATCGCGATGCGAGGCCACCGACGGCAGGTGTCCGAAGCTTCAAGCGCAAGCCATCAAGCCGGCTCGTGTCGAAGACTCCGCCCTCCGACCAATGCGCGTCGAAGGCTGCCGCGCCGAGCCGCCACGTACGCGGGTAATCGGCGAATAAATGCGCTGCGACAAGCCGTCATCGACATGCGGCGGCTGCTCCCAGTATTCTTTCCGCTGCGCCGAAGAGGCAGGCAGCGCGGGCATCGTGAGCTGCAGGCCGGCTACGCCCGAACCCCATGAGCGAACGAGCTTCCCACCCGGAGGGCAGCCGGAGTTCCCTCACGATACTCACGTGCTCTTGAAATAACGCTTGCGCCTCCCGCCAGTTCCCTTCGTCCAGTGCGAGACGGCCAAGGCTTGCGACGACCGCGTGCAGGCCTCGCAGATACTGCATGCTCCGCCAGATCTGCGCACACTCCATGAGGCAAACGCGCGCCCGTGTCCAGATCGCCCTCCATGTGCGCCAGGCGTCCAAGCGACTGCAGCGCGTGCGAGGTCCAGAGCGGATAACCCTCGCGCCTGGCAATCGCCAGCGCCTCGCCATATCGCTGGCGTGCCAACTCAGCCTCGCCCTTGCCGAGCGCCAACTCGCCCATCGTCCACAGTGCGTAGGAATAGTGGAGCAGGTTGCCGGCTTGGCGGCAGGCCGCCAGGAGCTCCTCCTCGTACTCATCCATTGCCGCAATCGAGTTGGTAGCGGTAGACTTCCACCAGGCTGAAGCGATTGAAGCACTGCGGCAAATCGTCCTGTTCCCGTGCCATGGCGAGGCTGGCCTTGATGAGCTTCTCTGCCCGCGGGTACTCGCGCATGCCAAAGACCTGATCGCCGGCGAACCAGAGCGCGGTCGCGGCGGAGTTTGCTGGGCGGCCAGGCTTCGGTCAGTGCAAGGATGACGGTCGACCAGGCGAACGAGTCATAGAGCCGCACGCTGTAGAAGGTGAAGATACTCAGCGCTTTGCCGAGGCGGATCGCCGATGCCGCGTTCCTCTCGAGCGCGACAGCCATCGCCGCTCGGAAGTTGTCGTATTCGTTGCCCAGGCGATCGATCCATGCGGTTCGACCTGCCAGGATGTGCGGTTCGCTCTCTTCGGCCAAGGCCACGTAGTAGCCCAGGTGCCGGTCGCGAACCGCATCCAGCTCGCCGTGCGCCTTGAGGTTTTCCAGGCCGTACTGTCGCACCGTTTCCAGCAACCGGTACCGGCTCTCCGCCCGCGTTTCTCGCACGATCACCAGCGAGTGCTCGACGAGGCTGGTCAGCAGGTCGAGGACCTGAGGTCGATCGATCACGAACGTCAGTCCATGCCGAGCCTGTCCTTCAATGTAGCCCCCACCCGCGCAAACAGCCTCGACAGCTTCAAGTGCAAAGCTGCCCGCAAACACCGCCAACCGGTTCAGCAGTGTGGCTTCTGGCCCGGTCAGCAAATCGTAGCTCCAGTCCAGCGATGCCCGCAATGTCTGTTGCCGGCGCAAGGCCGTGCGGCTGCCGTGCGTGAGCAGGCTGAACTGGTCGTCCAGGTGGGCAGCAATCTGCTGGGGCGCGAGGATGCGGATGCGCGCGGCCGCCAGTTCGATCGCCAGCGGCATGCCGTCCAGCCGGGTTACGATCTCGGCGACCGCCTGCACATTCGACCCGTCGATGCGAAAGGCCGGCTGGGCGCTGCGGCCCCGCTCCGCAAACAGCCGCATAGCCTCGTATGCCGCGGCCTCGTTGATGGGTGGAAGATGCTCAGGATCTGGCGCTTGCAGGGAGGGGACGCTGTAGCTGGTCTCGCCGCAGACGCGCAGTGGCTCCCGGCTTGTCGCCAGCACCTTGAGCCATGCAGCGCCGGCCAGAAGAGACTCGGCCAGCTCCGCACACTGCTCGATCAGGTGCTCGCAATTGTCCAGAAGCAGGAGCAGTTGGCGCCCCGCCAGGTAGTCGAGGAGTTGCTCCCGGAGGGGCGCGCTGCCGCCGTGGCGAACCCCCAGGCTCGAAGCAATCGCCTGGGGCAGGATTTCGCCGTCCTCCAGGGGCGCCAGGTCCACGAGCCAAACGCCGTCAGGAAAGACGTCGACCAGGCGACCGGCAACTTCCAGCGCAAGGCTCGTCTTGCCGCACCCGCCCGCGCCGGTGAGGGTGAGCAATCTGACGCTTTGCAGCACGCCCAGGAGCTCGGCGATCTGTGCCTCGCGGCCGACGAAGCTGCTTAGGCGGAGGGGCAGGTTGCTCCGGCGGCGACGCCCCGTAGGACCCGCCCCGCCGGTCCTGGGGTTGATATCGGTGGAGGTGGGGGGCGGGGCCATTGCGGTGGCCGCGAGCGGCACGTCCCCGCCGACAATTGCACGCGCGAAGTTGACAAACGCCTGCCTGTCGGCTGAGGGTACGTCCAGAACCGCAGCGAGGCTGAGCGCGATTTCTTCGAAGGCCGGCGCTCGCCGGACTCGATCTTCCGGAGGGTGACGAGAGCAACGCCCAGCCGGTTGGCAAGCTCGGCCTGGGTCAGGTCGCGGCTGCTGCGGTGGCGTTTCAACCAATGTCCGAACGAAGTACCGGTGTCGTCCATGACGGCCTCGCAGGGTGGGGCGGCTGCTCAACCGAGATTTCGTGGTCGGGGACATTGTATCACAATTCGTATCACTTCGCGTACCAGCGCGACCACTTCACAAGCAGGTGCACGCATGATTAAATGATGGCACGACCTCGTGCAGTGGCACGGAACATTCACCTTGCGACCACCAGCGAAACGGAGGAACGACGATGAAGAAGCTTTCGATTTGGCTGACTCTGCTGCTGCTCGTCCTGTTCGCCGCCGCCCCGGCCTCGGCGAACCAACCCATCGTGAGCTACCAGGAATTCGACCAGCAGTACCTCCTCGCGGTCTGTGACTATGGTGAGGTGTGGGATACCTTCCACGTCTTCGCGAGAATTACCGAGTTCCCGGAGAAGGACGGCAGCGTGCAGACGTTCGGCGCCGACATTGACGGGGCGGACTTCGTTTACCTGGCCAGCGAGTCGACCGTCCAGATTGCGTACGGCGAGGCGCACTTCCAGCAGGACTTCACGCTCGTTGGCACGAACCCCGACCTGTGGCAGGTCAAGTGGACGGGGGTACAGTACAACCTGAAGACGATGGCTGGAATGCCTTTCCTGCAAATCGCCGGGCAATCCGTCGCCTACCGGATTGACAACGACCCGAGCACTCAGTGGTATGTCAAGAGTGTGGGCCACAACAACTACGACGAAGCGGCCATCTGCGCCGCACTTGCCCCGTAAGCGGACACTGATGTCGGCTGCCGGACGGCACGCTGTTTATCAGCGCAGGGCGCCTCGACTTCGTCCTGCACCCGGGCGTAGAGTGGGTGCTTTCTCCCGACAGTGGCAACCCGGGCAATATCGACGCTTTCTGCAAGGCGATGTCCGAGTAATCGGCCCCGCTGAGAGCAAGGCAGGGGAAGCTCCGGTCCACTTCCGCCACGTGAGTAGACCGGAGCTTTATGTCTGGCGTGGGTTCGGCTGCCAATCACTCGTCCTGCATGTAGAAGCGCTCCAGATCGTCGTGCTTTCGTCCTCGCATACACCCACCCCCGTCTACCACGAAGCCACTGCCCTTGCACCCCAGTGAAAGCGGTGACATGAAGTTGTGCGTTGACATCATGAACGGGGAGGGCGACGATGTACATTGAGACGGTTGACGAGATCGATGCGACGGGGCTGTTGAAAGACCTGTATGACGCGGACCGGCAGGCGAACGGGTACGTGCCGAACTATACGCAGGCCATGAGCCTCCACCCGGAGGTCAATGCCGCCTGGCGCGAGCTTTCCAAGGCAATTCGCTCGAAGATGCGCTTGCGGCGTTACGAATTGGTTACTTATGCGGCAGCCCGCGCGCTCGGCTGCCGGTACTGACTGCTGGCCCACGGAGCGGTGCTCCGCAAGAACGGCTTCAGCGTCGAGCAGTTGCGGGCAATCACGACCGATTTCCGGGAGGCCGGCCTGGCGCCGGAAGAGGTTGCGATGATGGCCTACGCCGAGAAAATCGCGGTGCGGGCGTATGAGGTGACCGAAGCGGATATCGAAGGACTGCGCAGCCACGGGTTGACCGACGCGGAGATTCTCGACGTAGCATTCGCGGCCGCGGCACGCTGCTTCTTCAGCAAGACGCTGGACGCACTGGGCGCCGAACCCGACAAAACCTATGACGAGCTGGCGGACGCCCTGGACGACGTGCTGCCGAAACACCGGGCTGCCTGAGCCGGCACCCAAGCCTTACGCCGCGTCGGCCAGCACCTCGCCGATCACGCGCCGCGCGACTTCGGCCTGGCGCTGGTCCGTGCCGGCGTACTCCACGAGGGTGATCAGCGCCTTCCACAGCGCCCATCCGCGGCCCCGGTCCCATGTCGCAGGGTCGAGCGCGACCGCGGTCCTGAACGCCCGCCGGCTCTTCCCTGAAAACAGCGTCCACGCGATGGCCAAGTCACAGGCCGGGTCGCCCACGCCCGAAGTGCCGAAGTCGATCACTGCAGCCAGCCGGCCGGCCCTGGTCAGCAGGTTGCCCGCTGCCACGTCGCCATGGATCCACACGGGCGGCCCGCCCCAGCGCGACTCGAGCGCAGTCTCCCACACCTCCGTCGCCCGGCCCGTGTCGACCAGGCCGTCCAATTGCTCGATGGCTCGCCGGGTCTCGCCGTCATATACTTGGGGCGGCGCGCCGCGGAAGAAGTTGTGGCTGCCGGGCGGGGGCCCGCCGGTCGGGTCGACCTGCTGCAACGCGACGAGGAAGCCGGCGAGGGTCGTGGCAAACTCCGATAGGTCGGCAATACGCTCGACCGCGGCCGTCTCGCCCTCTAGCCAGCGATAGATGGACCACTGCCAGGGATAGCCGTGCGCCGGTTGGCCCAGCGCGATGGGGAAGGGGATCGCCAGCGGCAGGTGTGGCGCGAGGCGGGGCAGCCAGCGGTGTTCCTTTGCCACCTGCGCCACATAGCCGGCGGCGCTGGGCAAGCGCACGGACAGTTCTGGGCCGAGGCGGAAGGTGCGGTTATCCCAGCCGTTGGGTTCGGCAGGGACGACGGGGAGATGTGCCCATTGTGGAAACTGCCCGGCGACCAGCCGCCTGACCAGCGCGGCGTCAATATCATCTCTTTTTGGATCCATGCGGCCAGGGTACACGAGGAGCGCCGGCCAGGCAAGCGAGCGACGTCCTGTTGCGTCCGTTAAGGGCTTTCGGTGGGGCCTTGACCCCCACCGAAAGCCGGGATGTGCGAGGTTACTGCACGATGGGCCGGTTACATGCGTTTGGCAGCGTCACCGGCTGCGTTTTGCCGTTGATGTTCGTCAGGTCGATGGAGATGCCGAAGTCGCCCTCGAACTTCAGCGGCTCGAACGCACCGCTGTAGTTCCCTCGGAACGCCACCGGGAAACCCGTCTTCGCGTCGATGAACAGGTCCGCGTCTTCTGCCGACCAGAGCGAGTCGCCGAAGTCCTTGACCTTTTCGTCCTTGCTCTTCTGGGCCGCGGCCAGGAAGGCATCGCCGTCGATGACATAGTGCTTCACTGCGACCCCGTTCAGCTTCTCCTCGCCCACCAACTTGCCACGCGCGACATCGCTGCTCGTCAGCAACGTCATCAGTGCCTGCGGGCTCGTCGCGTCGAGCGTATCGGTCGCATTCAGCGCCTGCGGCTTGATGCAGATGGGGATGAGGCTGGGCACCGAGACGAAAGCGCCCTGCGGCGTCTTGAAGAGCTCAACCTTCGACGGCGTGAACAGGCCGACCATCGAGCCGCCGACCTTGGTTGCCAGCGGGCCCAGCAGCGGGCCGGAGATCGTGATCTTGCTCGTGTTGGGATCGCTGACGTTCAGCGCGCCGTTCAGTTGGCCCTGGGTCCGCTCACCGTCGATCAGGCCGTTCACATCCAGCGTGACGTTCCCGTTCAGCGAGTTGAGTTTTGCGATCGACTGGAGGGGGATCGGGTCGCCCGGAACGGGGGTTGTTGCGGCGAGCGGCGCGATGAACTTCGTCAGGGCCGACGCGGGGAAACCCGAGCCTGCGCTCTCTACGGCGAGCAGCGTAAAGACCGCGATCGCCAGCACCGCGATCCCAAAGGCAAAATTCCGAACCATCGCCTTCATAGATGTGGGCTCCTTTCATGAGCAAGCCGCAATGGGCTGACTTGGGTGTGCAGCCCAGGTGGGGTTAGCGGCCAGGAACGCGCCTCGCCAGCCTGAGCTTATGATAATAGTTGATGGGCGCTGGGCATACGCCCAAATGGGTGTAGTTGGGGTGTATTTCGGCGCGGGTAACTGCCGGGGGACTGCAACCAAGGGGGCGCCGCTGCGAACCAGCCGCGCCCCCTTGCCAGACACGCTTCGTTAGCGTGCGGCAAACCAGTCGAGGATGGCGGCGAGCGCCTGAGGGTCGAGGACGGCTGCCTCCGCATTGTAGCCCGCAGCTACCTCGGCGGGGTTCAGCGTCTCCCGGGGCTGACTCTCGTGCTTGAGCACGTGGTTCGCCTCTTCAGAATAGACAAACATGATGTCCTTGCGTCCGCCTACCGCCTGTTCCAGCCGGCCGCCGTCGGCCTGCCAATCCACCTGGATGTCCCTCTTCCCGATCACGACCAGCACGGGCACGGTGACCTCGGCCAGCCAGGCGGCCGCATCGGCGAGCCACAGCTCACGGGCGAAGGGCAGGTTCATCGGGCTGGTCAGGCCCTGCAGCAGCATCAGGACCCCTTGCGGCAGCACGGGGTCGGGTGTGACCGGCTGGTCGGACTGGAACTGTGCGATGGCCGCGTCGTAGGCCGCGATCATCTCGGCCCCGTTCGGCACGGCCGCCAGCTGTGCGACGATCTGGCTGCGCCCGACGTCGCCCATCACCCGTCCGGGAGGTGCAGTCAGCACGAGCCCGGCAAAGGGGAGCGCGGGGTCGTGGACCTGGTAGTTCAAGGCATGCAGCGCGCCCTCACTGTTGGTCAGTGCGAAGATGCGGCTTGAATCGACGAAATCCTCGCCCGCCAGCACGCGCACCGCGCTTGCCAGCTCGTCGACATGGGTCCCAAAGCTGACCTTGCCCATCAGCTTCGGGAAGTTCTCCTGTGCATGGGGGCCCGAAGCTCGCTTGTCATAACGCAGCGATGCGATTCCCTTTTGCGCCAGCGCGCCGGCGAGGAGGCGGGCGCTGCCGTTCGTGCCGGGGAGAAGGGGCGTGTTCCAGTCCCGATCGGTCGGTCCGCTGCCGGCCACCATCACCACGGCCGGGAAAGGTCCGGCCCCTGCCGGCCTCACCACCGTCGCGTACATCGTCGTGTCGTCCAGCGGCCAGTCCACTTCGAAGCTGGTCCCGCGTGTTGCTTGTTCCGTCATTTCGTCGTCCTTCTATGTTGAAGCAGTATTGAGCGAGGTCCACTGAGTGCGGATTGTAGCACAGCGATCATGCCCGTGTCGTACCCCAAACCTGGTATCCTGATCTCCAACAATCGGCGCTTGCGCCGGCGTCTTGGCGGACTGCTATACTGGGGCCATGTTGAAGCAGCATACGTTCGAGGCTCTCTTGCTTACGGCGCTCCTTGCGCAAAGGAGAGGTATCCGCCTGGGCAGGGGCGTCGGGTCGAGCGCATAAGCTGCGACGAGTCACGCCGGATCCAAGACCTCCCAGGTGGGAGGTCTTTTTATTCCGGGTCAAAATCCAGAAAGGAGCGTTTCAAATGGGGCTTGCGAGATGACGGAAGGAGCAACCGGGCACGAAGCGGCGGAGCGCCCAACCGGGGCGCCGCTTATGATCACACGAGCATCGAGCGTAAGTGGCAGGAGCGTTGGGCGGCCGCCGATCTCTATCGCACGCCCGAGCCCGGGCCGGACCGGCCCAAGTTTTACTGCCTGGAGTTCTTTCCCTACCCGTCAGGAAGCGGGCTGAGCGTCGGGCACGGCCGTAACTACGTGCCGAGTGATGTGATCGCCCGCTATTACCGGATGCGGGGCCGCGCCGTCCTGCACCCCATGGGCTGGGACGCGTTCGGGCTGCCCGCCGAGAACGAGGCGATCCTGCGCGGCATTCACCCTGCGGAAACCACCGTGCGCTACTCGGCCAACTACAAGCGCCAGCTGACCCTGATGGGCTGCTCCTATGATTGGGGACGCGAAATCAACTCGAGCAGGCCCGAGTTCTACCGCTGGACCCAGTGGTTTTTCCTGCTGCTGTACCGGCGCGGCCTGGCTTACCGGGCAACCGGCCGGCAGTGGTGGTGTCCCGGCTGCAAGACCGTGCTGGCGAACGAACAGGTCGACGCGGACGGCGTTTGCTGGCGCGGCCACACGGGTGTGTACAAGCGTGACATGGAGCAGTGGTACTTCCGCATCACGGCTTATGCGGACCAACTGCTGGACGACCTGGCAACTCTGGACTGGCCTGAGCACATTGTGGCCATGCAGCGGAACTGGATCGGCCGCAGCGAGGGCGTCCAGTTCGCGTTGGCGGTGGAGGGTGACGGCGGGGCAAGCGTCGAGGTCTTTACGACCCGGCCCGACACGCTGCCCGGGGTGACCTTCGTCGCGCTGGCGCCCGAGCATCCGCTGGTCGACGTGATGACGACTGCCGGGCAGCGCGCGGCAGTGGACGAATATCGCGGCCGGGCGATCCGCCGCAGCGAGGTCGACCGGATGCAGGGGAGCCGCGAGCGCACGGGTGTGTTCACCGGCTCGCACGCGGTCAATCCCGTGACTGGCGAGCGCGTGCCCGTGTATGTGGCCGACTACGTGTTGATGTCGTACGGGGCCGGCGCGATCATGGGCGTGCCCGCGCACGACGAGCGCGATTATGACTTCGCGGTCCGCCACGGCCTGCCGGTCAAGGTCGTCGTCGCGCCGTCAGGGGCGGGCGGCAACACCTCCGGAGTCTCGGGCGGCGCGTACACCGGGACGGGCGTCATGGTCAACGCCGGCGGGTGGGACGGGCTGGCGTCTGAGGAGGCAGGTCGCCGCATCGCCGCATTCCTGGAGGAACGCGGTGTGGGCCGGCGCACCGTGCAGTACAAGATGCGCGACTGGCTGATCTCCCGCCAGCGCTACTGGGGTGCGCCCATCCCCATCGTCTACTGCCAACGCTGCGGGACAGTGCCCGTTCCCGAGTCAGACCTGCCCGTACTGCTGCCCCCGCTGGAGTCATGGCTGCCGGGCGACGACGGGCGCTCGCCGCTGGCCGCGCTGCCATCGTTCGTCGAAACGACGTGCCCGGTGTGCGGCGGGCCGGCACGGCGCGAGACCGACACGATGGACGGCTTTGCCTGCTCGAGCTGGTACTTCCTGCGCTTTGTCAGCCCGCATTATGGGGACGGCCCGTTCGATCCGGCCGCCCTGGCCCAGTGGGGCAGCCCCGACCTGTACACCGGCGGCGCGGAGCACGCGGTGATGCACCTGCTCTACGCCCGGTTCTGGACGAAGGTGATGGCCGACGCGGGCATCGTACCGTTCCGCGAGCCGTTCCCTGTACTGCGAAGCCAGGGCACGATGCGGGTGCGCGACGGCGGCTCGGGCGAGCTGCGCAAGATGTCGAAGTCGGCCGGCAACGTTGTGACGCCGGACAGCGTGGCCGAATCGCACGGCGGCGACGCGCTGCGCATCTATCTGCTCTTCATGGCGCCGTTTGAGAACAGCACGGTGTGGGAAGAAGAGGGAATCAACGGCGCGCGGCGCTTCCTCGAGCGGGCGTGGCGGTTAGTCGACGACGTGGCGGCCGCGGCGCCGTCCGAGATCGGCTCGGGCGAGGGGGACCGCGCTGCCGACGAGCGGCTGGCGCGTGCCATGCACCGGGCGATCGGACAGGTGACGGGCGAGATCGAACGCCTGGAGTTCAACACCGCGGTTGCGGCGTTGATGAAGTGCCTGAACGCGATGAGTGACTACCGGGTCGAGCACGGCGTCACGCGGGCTCTGACGGGCGCGGTCCGCACCTTCGTGCTGCTGTTGGCGCCGTTTGCGCCTCACATCGCCGAGGAACTCTGGGAGCGGCTGGGAAACCCCGCCGGCGACGTGTCTAGTGTGCATATCCAGCCGTGGCCCGTGTGGGACGAGGCCCTGGCCGCGGAGGAGACCGTGACGCTGGTGGCGCAGGTTGACGGCCGGGTACGCGATCGCCTGGCATTGCCCGCGGGGGCAGAGGAGGACGCAGCGGTGAGGCTGGCGCTGGCCAGCACGGCCGTGCAAAGGGCGCTGGCTGGCCGGCCGCCGGCCCGCGTCGTTTACGTGCCCGGCCGGTTAGTCAACCTGGTGACGGGGTGAGTCGCCGGCCAGAAGGATAAGAATGGGACGCTGATGCGACTGATTGAACTGATCTGCACGGTCTCCGGCTAGAGATCAGGCGGATCAGTCGCATCAGTTCGATCAGCGTCCCATTATCAGAAGCCGCTGTTCGACTCACCGGCGCCCTGCCGCCCACTGTTCGATCGTTTCGGCCGCTGATACAACTGATTGGACTGATTTGCACTGTCTCCGGAAAGAGATCAGGCGGATCAGTCGCATCAGTTCGATCAGTGTCCCATTGCAGAAGCCGGTTGGCCTCCTCCAGCAGCAGCTTGCGCTGCGCTGGCGTCGGCTGGCCGGCCGCGAAGGGCAGTTGCACGATCTCGTCGAAGATCGCGGCCAGCGCGCCCACTCGCTCGCGGCGTGTCGGCAGCTTCGCCCCCGCATCGAGCATCCGCTCGTAATGGATCACCTGTGGCGTCAGCCGCTCGGCCAGCAGCGCCTCGAACGCCTCGATGCACCCCTCGAACGGCGCGACCTGCGCCAGCCATTCCTCGCCGAGCCGGTTCCGCTGCTCCGGCGTCACCCGCCGGATGGGTTCCAGGTCGGCCGGGTCGTCGACGACGAAGTAACCGAGCGCTTCGAGCACGGCCAGGTTATTCTTAACCATCGTGCGTCGCTCGGCCTGGCCGCCGTCCGGCCCAGGGGCGTCCAGAAGCGCGGTCGCCTTCAGCTTGCCGTCGAGGCGCAGCCGCGGCACGAAAAGCGCCCGCGTCCGGCCGCCTTCCTCGGTCACGAAGATGTTCTGCGTGTGGTTCTTGATGCGGATGCCGTTGCCAAAGCGCAGGTCGTACTCGTCGTGCTCGTGGTGCGACCGGTCCGCGTTCAACTCTTCCCAGTGCCCCGCGACCTTATCCGCGACAAAGAGCAGGTCGGCGCGGTCGCGTGCCACCCCGTCAGACGCCGCAATCTCATAGACCGGCATTGGCCAGTCAAGCCGGGTGACCGTAACATCATCAAGGCGCGCGACCGCCCTCTGGGGCTGCGCCCTGAGCACGGGGATGTCGGGGAGCTTGAAGAACTGGTAGTGCTGGTGATAGATCGTGTTGCCCGCCCAGTGGTTGCAGACGCCGCTGACGGGCGTGGCTTCGGGGTCCGCGCCGTACCGCTCGCAGAACGCGCGTATGTCACGGTTGATGACCGATACGAGCGTAATCAGGTCGCTGAACGAGTACGACTGAGGGTCCATGTTCATGACCAGGTCGTTGATATGCGGGAAGTCCCAGGCCAGGAAATGGCACGCGGTGCGGGGGTCGCCCAGCGGCGCATAGGTGAATCCGAAGCGGTAGTTCCGCACGGTCGCGCGCACCTGCCCTTGCGGCTCACTGCCGGCGTGGACCGGCGTCGAGTGGATGGTGGCCTCCCGCGGGTTGAGCACCGCGACGGAGCAGTAATTGCACGACGACTTGTACTGGATCGTTCCCCAGATCAGCTTTCGCAGGGGCTCGTAGCGCTGTGGCAGGATCAGGGCGTCTTCGCGCAGGAGCGGCCCGTCCATCTTGACGTAGACCGGGCGCCGCGATCGCTCGATCATGCGCTTCGCCGTCGTATCCTTGAACTGGATCTGCCGGTTGTTAACGTCGGCACGGATGAGGATGCCCTGCAACTCCAGGTGGTGCAGGATGGCCGACACGTCGGCCACGGTGAAGGGGCCTCCGCCTTCAGCGTTCAGCGCGTCCAGGTCGAAACTGAACGTACCGATCAAGCCGTCCTCGTGGTAGATGAACTCGACGGGATCGGCCTTCGGGTTCATGATGTGCAGCCGGCGCAGCTCGGCCTTGTTCCCACGGATGCGCCGGATCGGGATGTGGACGAACGCGAAGCGGTCGCCCCCGGCGGGGACCTCTGGGTCGGGGATCACTTCGATTTGCTTCTCCCCTTCCACAACCGGGATGTGTCCGATCCTCAGCCCGTGGAGGTGGGCGACCGCGACGGCGATGCCCAGACCATGCTCGGCCAGCACGTCGCGCAGCAGCTCGCCAACAACTGCCATGTTCGTTTCAGAAATCAGCCGGCAGCCGGGCGCATCGAAAAGCTGCTCCAGCACTTCCTGCAGGGTAGGCATGGTCGTCAATCCTTTCCGCCCCAAGCTTAGCACTGGGCAGACGCGGCGGGCAAGCGGTGCGCGCCGCTTGCGTTCCTGCTTCCGGGGTAGTAGAGTGGTGGCATCCCGGAGGTGACGAAATGGAGCTACAGGATTTGCAGTCGATGCGTGAGAGCTTCGCGCAGACTGGGCGGATGCCCGTGCTCTTCGTGGGGCACGGCAGCCCCATGAATGCCATCGAAGATAACGAGTTTTCGCGGGCGTGGGCCGCCCTGGGCCCGGCGCTGCCCCGGCCGCGGGCCATCCTGTGCATTTCGGCGCACTGGGAGAGCCGGGGAACCCTGCTCACCGCGATGGAGCAACCGCGCACCATCCACGACTTCGGCGGCTTCCCGCCCGAGCTGAATGCGGCGCAGTACCCCGCGCCGGGCAGCCCTTCTCTGGCAGAGGAGGCGCGCGAGCTGCTGGGGCTGGCCGGCGACGCGCTCGACCTGCGCTGGGGGCTGGATCACGGCTGCTGGAGCGTGCTGAAGCCGATGTTCCCCCTGGCCGACATCCAGGTCGTCCAGCTCAGCATGGACTACTTCAAGCCCGAGCAGGCGCATTATGAGCTGGCGCGCGGCCTCGCACCACTCCGTCGCAAGGGCGTGCTGATTCTGGGCAGCGGCAACATGGTGCACAACCTGCGCCTGGTCCGGCTGCCCGGCGGCTGGCCCGACAGCATCAACACACCCTTTGCCTTCGATTGGGCCATCGAGGCGAATGACCTGTTCAAGAAGCTGGTCGACGATCGGAACCACGGGCCGTTGATCGATTACCCAGGGCTGGGCCGGGCCGTGCAACTGGCGGTGCCCACCCGCGAGCACTACCTGCCCATGCTGTACGCGCTCGCGCTGCAGGAACCGGACGAGCAGGTGCGCTACTTCAACGACGTCGCGGTAGCGGGGTCATTGACCATGACCTCATTCGTGATCGCTTAACAGCGTGACCGGTCCGTCTCCCGCGCCACCCAAAGGGAGCCGCACGCTTGGCGTCCTGCGCCAGGTGGTCTTCCTCGTCTCCATGCCGTTCTTCATCCTCGGGCTGATGCTGCCGGTCTACGGGAAGGAGATCGGCGCGAGCGTGCTGCAGATCGGGCTCTTCTTCTCGGCGTTCTCGCTGGCGACGGTGTTCCTCCGGCCCGTCGTCGGTTGGGGACTCGACCGGTTCGGGCGGCGCGGTTTCTTTCTGGTCGGCGTCGCGGGCTATGCCATCACGATGTTCGGGTTCGCGTTCATCGACCAGATCTGGGCGGTGGTCGCAGCCCGGGTGGTGCAGGGAATTGCGTCGTCGTTTTTGTGGTTGGCCTCCAGCGCAATGGTTGCAGACAGCGCCGGAGAGCAGGAGCGCGGCGTCTCGTTCGGGGGCATTACGGAGGCCAGCAGCCGGGGCTCCATCGTCGGGACCTTCATCGGCTTCACCCTGCTGAGCACGCCGTTTGGCAAAGATGGATTCGGCTTGCCGTTCAGCAGCTGGACCGCCCTCTTCGTCCTCTTCGGGCTGGTCAACCTGGCCGCCCTGGCCGTCGCGCTGCGCAAGCTGCCCGAAACCCGGCCCGCTCGTCACCTGGAGGAGGATTCGCGCATCCGGTGGTCGCAGACCTGGGTGCTTCTGCTCCTCGTGACGCTGGTCACCGGCGCGTCGGCCGCAATGATCTCTCCGATCGTGATCATCTTCCTCCAGGAGAAGCTCGGGGTGGGGCCTTCGACGCTGGGCTGGGCTTTCCTGCCGACGGGCCTCGTCTGGGCGCTGCTCCCCTCCAGGCTGGGTAAGTTGGCAGATCGCTTCGGGCGCAAGCCGCTGATGCTGCTCGCCTTGGTGGCGGCCGCGGCAACTTCATTCATTGTGCCTTCGATCGCGACCGTCGTGGGGCTTGCGCTGCTCTGGGCGTTCCAGGCCGCGTGCTACGCCGCGGGCGACCCTGCCGAGCAGGCGCTGGTGGCAGACCTGACTGGGCGACAGCAGCGAGGCCGGGCTTACGGGCTGTATGTAATGTGCGCGGACCTGGGCGCGACGATTGGGCCGCTGGGGGGCGCGTGGCTGTACCAGACCTATGGCCCGCAGGCGCCCTTCTATGCCAACGGCGTCATCCTGGCGCTGTGTGCCCTGGTGCTGCTGATCTTCCTGAAAATTCCGCCGGTCGCTCGACCCGCACCTGCCCCAGCCTGAAGCGCCCGGGTCCACCGGCTCAGCCCCTCATCTCCTGGCGCGTAAGAACGTGATCACATCCAGGTCGCCCGGCGACAATCCATACGTGGTGAGCAGGACCGCCGCCTCAGAGCGGTGCTGCGTGCCATGGTTCAGCACGTGGAGCAGGAGATGCCAGAGCACGTCCGACTGCGGCACGCCCTTGGTCGTCTTGTAGTCGACCGGCGCGTTCAATTTGGTGTCCGTTAAGCCCGCCACGGTCTCCTGTAGCGCCGCCGCCTCGACTGCCCAGCGCTTCTGCAGGCCCTCAAAGGCCGGTAGGTCGGCTTCCTTCAAGACGGTAGTCGGGGATTCGCCCTCGAACCTCGTCCGCCAGACGATTTCGGCGGACAGCGCATGCACGAGCGTGCCGCGCAGGCTTCCGTGGGGCACCGGTGCGAGCGCAACGTACTGGTCTTCGGTCACGCGGGCGGCTTGGGTCAGCACCCGATCCCAAGCCCAGGCGTGGTAACGGAACAGCGTGACGATATCGTCCCGGTTCATACAGCATCTCCTTCACGACGTCGATCGCGCAGGCTGGCCCGCGCCGGTTCGCGTCGCCTCAAGCAGAAATGAACAGCCCCACCGTTACTGGTGGGGCCTCATCCTCTCGCTCACGGGCCGCCGCCCCGCCGTGTGGCGCTACTGGCGCGTCTCGCCCGTGTCCAGGCTCATCTGCCAGGGGAGGCCGAACTTGTCGGTCACCATGCCGTACAACGGCGTCCAGAACGTCTGCTGCAGGTCCATGTTCACCCGGCCGCCTTCTTTCAGGCCGTTGAATGCCCGAACGAGTTCGTCGCGGTCCTTGCTGACCAGCGTCAGGCTGATGTTGTTGCCCACCGTCAGCGGCATGCCGGGGAAGGTGTCTGAGAACATCAGCGTCGACCCGCCGACCTCGATCTCCGAGTGCATGATCAGGTTCTTCGCCGCCTCGGGCATGGGATGTGCCGGGTCGCTCGGGCCCTGCCCGAAGGTCATCGTGCCCCGGGGCTCGGTATTGAAGACCTTGGCATAGAATTCGATCGCTTCGCGGCAGTTGCCCGGGAAGTTGATATACGGATTGATCGCCATTCGTGTGCTCCTTGCTCGTGGGCTCGGCCGCGCCCGTCTGGTCGGGGGCCGGCCGACCAGACGACTATACGCCGCGCGACGCGGCGCTGTTTGTAAGTGATCGTCCCTTACTGCGGCGCTGCGACAAAGGCGATGCCGCGCCTAGCCCGGCGCGGCGGCGGCCATCGCTTGCGCCGCGCTGCGTCGCCGGCACTCGGGACAGAGGCCCCAGCGGTCATCGCCCGTGCCGGTCAAACCCGCCAGGAACGCCATGGGCTCCGGCGCGTAGGGGCGTCCGCAGCCCGGACACGGCTTGAGCGGTACGACGGTGTCCCAGAGCCGCAGCCGGCGTTCTCCTGCCCCATCCTCGACTCGAACTGCGCCGGTCGGGCAGACCGCCGCGCACGCGCCGCACCCGATGCAGGCGTCTGACTGGACGTGGAACGGCGCTGCAACCTCCCGGCCCGGGCCTCGGCCCATGAACCCGATTGCGGCCGCGCCCACCAGGTCACGGCATACCCGCACACAGAGCCCGCACAGCACGCACAACTCGTCCGGCTTGCCGCTGCTTGCAAAGCGGGTCGAGTTGAGCCCTGCCTCCGCGGCCAGGTCTTGGATGAGGCTCGACGTGGGGCAGCGGGCGAGCAGGAACTCCAGCATCATCGTGCGGGCCGCCACCGCGGCCGGTGCGCGGGTGTCCACCACCAGGCCCTCGGCTGCAGGATGGGTGCAGGCGGCCGCGACCTGCCCCGGCCCCTCCTCCGCGGCACGCGTTTCGACCAGGCATAGGCGGCACGCGCCGTAGGCCGGCAGGCCCTCCCAGTGACACAAGGTCGGCAGGTGGACGCCTGCGAGACGGACAGCATGCAGGACGGTCGCGCCGGGCGGGACGGTGACGGGTTGGCCGTTTACGATCAGCGTTGGCATCTCCGCACCTCCTCAACTCACGCCCGGCCCTGCCGGAGCGCACTTGCCCGCGGGGCACCGGTGCTCTATCACGTGCGCCTCGTACTCGTCGCGGAAATAGCGCAGGGTTGAGAGAACCGGGTTCGGGGCGGTCTGGCCCAGGCCGCAAAGCGAGCCGGCCTGCACCGCCGCGCTCACCTCCTCCAGCAAGTCCAGGTCCGCGGGTCTGCCCTGTCCTTGCGTGATCCGCGTGAGGATTTCGCGGAGGTGCCGCGTGCCCTCGCGGCAAGCCGTGCACTTGCCGCACGACTCGGCCTGCGTGAACTCCAGGAAGTAGCGTGCGACATCTACCATGCATGCCGTCTCGTCGAGCACGACCATGCCGCCCGAGCCCATGATCGAGCCCGCCGCCTTCATGCCCTCGTAGGTGACCGGCCGGTCGAAGAGGCTGGCTGGCAGGCAGCCTCCCGACGGGCCCCCGGTTTGAACCGCCTTGATGCGGCGGCCGTCTCGCCCACCGCCACCGATGTCCTCGAGCAGCGTCCGCAAGGGCATGCCCAGCGGCACCTCCACCAGGCCGGTGTTGGCCACCTGGCCGACGAGCGAGAACACGACCGTCCCCGCATTTGCGGGCGCGCCGATCGAAGCGTACCACTCGGCGCCTCGGGCGAGGATGACCGGGACGGTCGCCCATGTCTTGACGTTGTTGATGACCGTCGGGCGGCCCCACAGCCCGCTCTCCGCGGGATACGGCGGCTTCGGCCGGGGCTCGCCCAGTCCGCCTTCGATGGAGGCCAGCAGCGCGGTCTCCTCGCCGCACACGAACGCGCCCGCGCCGCGTACGAGCTTGAGGCTGAAGCTAAAGCCCGAGCCGAGGATGTTCTCGCCGAGCAATCCGTTGGCTTCGGCTTGCTCGATGGCCCTGGCAAAACGCTCGACGGCGAGTGGGTACTCGTCGCGAATGTAGGCGAAGCCGAGCGTCGCGCCGGCTCCGTACGCGCCGATAATCATCCCTTCGATCACGCTGTGCGGGTCCGACTCCAGCACCGTGCGGTCCATGTAGGCGCCGGGGTCGCCCTCGTCGCCGTTGCAGACCAGGTACTTCACGTCGCCGGCCGCAATCCGGGCGAGGCGCCACTTGCGCCCCGTGGGAAAGCCCCCGCCGCCTCGCCCCCGCAGCCCAGACGCGACGATCTCGTCGACGACCTGGTCGGGGGCGACGTGTGCCAGGGTGCGCTCGAGCGCGGCGTACCCGCCCCGCGCGACGTATTCGGCCAGGCTGCCCGGGTCGACGTACCCGCAGTTCCGGAGCACGATCTTCTGCTGGCACTCGAAGAAGGGGATGGCCGCCAGCGACGCCAGGGCCGCGCTGCCCTCGGGCCTGGGGAAACGGTGCGGGGGGCCAACCGGCGGCGTGCGTTCCTCGTCGATCACGGCCCAGGCGCGTTCGGTGGGGAGATCACCCCGTGCGAGCGAGTCGACCACCGCTCGGGCAGTTGCCCGGGTGACCGACTTGTACAGAACGCGGCCGCAGCCGGGCATCCGCACGTCGACCAGCGGCTCGCCCTGGCAGTAGCCGATGCAGCCGGTAGTCGACAGGACGGCGTCGAGCCCGCGCTGCGCGATCCGCTGTGCCAACGCCTCGTAAACCGCCCCGGCGCCCGCGGCCCGGCCGCAGGTCGCCATCCCAACCGTGATCTTGATGCGATCGGGGTACAGGGTCGCGTCGCCCGTTGCGGCCAGTTCCGACAGGGTCGGGTGGACTGCCGCGTTCATCGCCGGTACCTGGCCAGGATCTCGTCCAGCCCGCTGGGCGTGAGCTGTCCGTACGTATCCTCGTCGACGCGGACCACCGGCGCCAGCCCGCACGAGCCCACGCAGCGCACGCGCTTGAGCGTGAATTCGTTGTCCGCCGTCGTTTGGTCGGGGCCGATGCCGAGGCCCGCCTCGAGCCGTGCCAGCAGCTCGGCCGAGCCCCGCACGTAGCACGCCGTGCCCTCGCACACGTGGATCTTGTGCCTGCCGCAGGGGCGGAACGTGAATGCGGCATAGAACGAGGCCGCGCTCACCATTTGGCTCAGCGGCACGCCCAACTCGGACGCCGCGGCGCGCACCGCCTCGACGGGCAAGTAACCGTGCTGCGCCGTGATCTCGTGGAGCGCGGCCAGGACGGCGCCCGGTTCAGGTATCTGGTAGGCCTGGCTTGGGAGCATGGAAGGCCTCCTGGTGGCTATGGGTTCATCTCATACTGTCCGGCCAGCCCATACACGGAGCCGCGCCACACCCGGTCGAAACGCGCCGGGTTCGCGACCGGCTTGCGGACCATCTTCAGGCACAGTTCCATCTGCGCCGCGGTGCTGCTCGGCTTGCCGTAGAGCTGCACGGCGTACTTCGAAAAGTCGCGCACCATGAAATCGAAGATCTGGTCGACGGTGTCGCCGTCAATCGCGTAGAGCCTGGCGTTTTCGAGGACCAACTGGCCGTAGACCACCAACGTGAACAGCTCGCCCAGCGCCAGCAGGAAGTCTGTGTCCTGTTGCTGCGCGTCGCTGGGTGTGGCCGTGGCCAGGAGCGTCTTGAGCGCCCGGATCTGCTCCTTGAAGACGGCTGTATTGGGGACGTCGTACAGGTCATAGGCCGGGCCGTAGTCGTGGAAACGGATTTTGCCCAGGCCGTGCGCCGGCCCCTGGTCGAACAGGAAGTCGTCGTTGCGGGGCTCGTTTACCGTCGGCACGGGCGGATACTCGGCCGGTGCGAAGAAGTAGTTCGCCATGAACTTGACGATCAGGGCGATGTTGACGTGCACCGTGCCCTCGAGCTTGGGCAGCGCCCGGATGTCGCGGGCCGCCATCTCGAAATACATGTCCCGCTCGAAGCCCTTGGCTGCGATGACGTCCCACAGCAGGTTGATAACCTCCTCCCCCTGGGTGGTCACCTTCATCTTGACGGTCGGGTTATAGAGCAGGTAGCGCCGGTCGAGGGGCGACGCGACCCGCATATAGTCGGCGGCCCGCAGCGCAAACAGCTTCATCGCCAGCAGCCGGGCATACGCGTCGGTGAACATCTGGCGCACGTGGGGGAAGTCGGTGACTGACATGCCGTAGAGGCGCCGGCCCGCTGCATGGTTGATTGCTTCGTAGAGCGCGTGCGTGCAGATGCCGATCGAGGCCCACCCCAGGTTGTACTTCCCGATGTTCACCGTGTTCAGCGCGGCGTCCCAGGCCGCATCGCCCCGGGAGAGGATATCGGCCTCCGTTACCGGATAGTCGCGCAGGGCGAAGTTCGCAACGTAGTTCTGGCTGTCGGTCACATTTGCGATCAGGTCGTAGCCCCGGTTGCGGTAGTCGGCTGCAAAGAAGACGTACTCGCCCGTTCCGGCCAGCTTGCCGAAGGTCGACACCATGGGCGCAGCGTTGCCGTTGCCGATGTAGTACTTCTCGCCGTTCGCCAGATAGGTTCCATCGGACTGCGGCGTCAGGCACATCTCGGTCGAGTAGACGTCCGCGCCGTGCGCTCGCTCAGAGAGGCCGAACGCGAAAACCTCGCCTTCCTTCAGCAGCCGGGCCGCCCTGCGCTTGGCGTCCTCGTTGCGGCTCTGCCAGATGGGGCCAAGGCCCAGGATCGACACCTGCCACGTATACCAGTAGGCCAGCCCGTAGAAGCCGAGGATTTCGTTGAACTCGCAGATGCGCCAGGTGTCCCAGCGGGCGTGCGGCCCACCATAGCTCGCGGGCGTCAGCAGGTCCGCGAACAGCCCGGCGCGCTTCTGGAACTCGATGAAGTCGGCGTACCACACCCGCTTCTGGTCGTCGGCCTTGAGCCGGCGCTTGCCCTTATCTTCGAAAAACGCGATCGTCTCGCGCATGATCTCGGACGAGCGCTCGTCAGGGTAGGGCCGGGTATGCGCCTTGGGATTGAGCAGGAGCGCACCACCCGTTAATGGCGCACCATTGGTAAATGGCGTAGTCATATCCCCAGCCCCGCCCGCCGTTCCTTGAGCGCCATAACCAGCTTCTGCGCCGCGCAGATCGGGTCCGGCTCGACGATGAAGTAGCCGCCGAGCAGGTCCTTGGCAGTCTGCGTCAGCACTTTGACTACGAGCGGGCTGCCGGTGACCGGCGGCACCACGCCGACATGGGTCGGCAGGCCCAGGGCGACGGCCCAGGTGCCGATCGAGACGGCCTTTTCCATCGCGGCCTCGGGCGCGGTGGCCACCACGGGGAGCTGGCTCACATCCACGCCGAGCTTGTTCGCGAGCGCGGTGGCGATGGCGGCGGCCCGGGTGTTGTCCACGCACGAACCCGTGTGCAAAGTCATCGGGAGGGGCGCGCCCAGGCCCGCGGCGTTGCCCAGCGCCGTCAGCACCGCCTTCAACCCGGGGCCGGCGTATTTCTCGGTGGCAGCCGGGGTCATCAAGCCGTGGCGTGCGAAGGTGCCGGCCGCGCAGCCCGTGCAGAGGATCAGCACGTTCTCGCGGACGAGTTCCTTCACGAGCGTCACGAAGGTCTTGTCCTGCGTGATCTTCACGTCGTTGCAGCCCGCGAACAGGCACACGCCCAGGATATTGCCGTTGACGATGTTGTCGATCAGCGGCTTCAGCGGGTCGGCCGGGTCGACCAGGGACAACACCTTCACGATGGTTTCGACGGACATGCCGGCGAGCGCGTCGTTGGTGACGGGCGGGATATTGATTTTGTTTGGATCCCGACGACCGTATGCCTCGATGGCGAGCCGCAGGATGTCTTGCGCCCGTTCGCCGGCGTGCGCCTCGTCGAACTCGACGTGCGTCGCGCCGGGGATCTTCGCAATGGACATGGTGGTGACGATCGCCGTGTGATAGCGCTTCGCGACCTCGGGCAGGCTGGGCATGATGCACTGGTAGTCGACGACGGCCGCGTCGAGCGCGCCCGTCACGATGGCCAACTCTTGCGAGAGCGAGTTCGTCGCGCTCGGAATGCCGTGGCGCATCATCACCTCGTTGCCCGTACAGCAGATGCCGACGATGTTGAATCCTTCGGGCGCGCCTGCCGCGACGGCCGCGTCCTTCATTCGGGCGGCTTCGGCGACGATGATTTCGCTGAGCACGGGGTTGTGGCCGTGCACGGCAACGTTGACCGCGTCCGCTTTCAGGCAGCCGAGATTAGCGCGGGCCATGACGGGCGCCGGCGTGCCGAAGAGGATGTCTGACAGATCGGTGGCCAGGTACATGCCCGTGTAGTCGCCGACCGCGCACTTGATCGCGCCGAGCAGGATATTTACCGGGTCGGCGTCGACGCCGTTGGTTGTCCGGTGCATGACCTCGGCGACGGCCGAATCGAGGCCGGGCGGAACCAGCCCGAACTGCTCCAGCTTTGCAAAGCGCTGGGCGGTGACCGTGGTTTTGAGCCAGACTGGGGGCGTCTCGCGTTCGGAGAACTCGTCGAGCGCCAGCCGGGCTAACTCGCCGGCGAGGGCTTGATCGCTCTTGCCGTCCCTGGCAATGCCGACTCGGGCGAGCACGGCGGCGAACTTGTCTTGGTCTTTGATGCCGTAGTCGGGCGCTTCCCCCCGGCTCCACTTGAGCAGGGTGTGCGCCAGGTGCTTGGCGTGGGCCGAGTGGGACGATGTGCCGCCGGCAATGCTCCGGGCCAGGCCGCGGGCGACGATGGTGTCGGCGTTCGCGCCGCAGATGCCGAGCTGAGGGCCGGTCGTGCCGAACGGGTCGATGCGACACGGCCCTTGCAGGCAGTGGCGGCAGCAGAGCCCTGTCTCACCGAAGCCGCACTGGGGCAACTGCGCCTCGTAGCGATCCCAGGCCAAGTTGATTCCCGCCGATTGCGCGGACTTGAGCATGAGGATGGAATCGGGACTGATCGAGCGTTCCATTCGTTTGCCTCCGGTCAGCTATTCTCTTGGGCGCTGAGAAGCACATCCTCGCGCACCTGCCGCGCCGACGCCAGCACCTCACCGGCGCGCTCGCGCGACGCCCGTGCAAAGTCGTCGCCTTCCTGGAAGAGGAGAGCGCCCGTGGGGCACGCCGACACGCAGGCCGGCACGGGGCGATCGGGACACAGGTCGCACTTGACGGCCATGACCCGGGAGCCGGCCGGCGCATTGGCATCGGTGACCGCGGCCCGGCCGATCATGCCGAACGGGCAGGTCATCACGCACATGCCGCACGCGATACACGCGTGCTTGCCGCCGGCATTGGTGACTTCGTCGCGCGGGCCGCGATGCATCACTTGCGGAATGCACGCGGCGATGCACGGCGCGGGATCACAGTGGCGGCAGGTCATGGGTAGCTTGGTGACTTCGAAGGGGGCAGCGGCGACGGCGTGGACGTAAATGCGGGTGTGCGGCGGGGGCGACTCAATCATGGCCCCCAGGAGGTTTTGGCTGCTGGAGTGCGCGACAGCGCAAGCCAGCTCGCAGGTTTTGCAGCCTGTGCAAAGCTCAGGACGGACGAAGAGTTTCTTCATTGACAACCCTCCTGTGAACGCGGTGCGGGCTTCGTTGGCGAAGCGCGCACGATAGAGGCGGAGGACGCCGGTCGGAGGAATGGTTCACAGCACAGTCAGTGTGCGATTGTCTGGCAGGAGTATACTGCAGGTTTTTAGAGCGGGCAAAGGCGCGTTGATAGGCAGAGGTGATGACGGTGCGGGCCGCGCCCGTCACGCATCAAGCATAGCCGGTCACCTCGTAATGCAGGACCCCCGGCTCGAACTCCAGCAGGTAGCCGGCATCCTCGGGATAGTACTTCGCGGCGGAAGGATCGTCACCCGCAAAGGCCCGGATCGACGCCAGGTTCTCCCAGAATGTGAGCGTGACGAAGTGCGTGACGTCTCCCTCCTCCCGCTCCAGAATGTAGGCGTTCATGTTCCCGGGGATGGACCGGTAGTCGGGGAGCGCCCACTGGATGAGGAATTGGCGGTACTCGGCCGCCTTCGCCTTCGCGAACGCGCCCATGCCACATGCGCATGATCATCTTAACCTCCCCCGGCCCGTATCGAAGGCTTGCGCTGCCGCCGGCCTTCGGGTTGTCGCTTTCCCCTAGACCACTATACTACGGACGGCGCGTCGAAGTCCACTCGGGTTTACCTGTTCCCGGTCACGCGCGCTCCGCGACAAATGCCACGCCCAGCATCCCCGTGCCGGTGTGCACTGACAGCCCCGCGGTGAGGCCGGTGAAGATGATCTCAGGGCAGGGCAAGGTCGCGCTCAGCGTCTCGGCAAACGCCTTCGCCTCGTCCAGGGCGTCGACGTGCACGACCGCCAGCCGCTCGATGCGGCGCTCGCCGAGCGTGCTCTTGGTCAGTTCCACCACTCGGGCCAGCGCCTTGCTGCGGGTGCGCACCTTTTCCAGCAGGTCGAGCTTGCCGTCGCGCAGCGTCAGCACCGGCTTGACCCCGAGCAAGTTGCCCATGCCCGCGGCCAGGTAACCCACCCGGCCGCTCATGGCGAGATACTTGAGCGTGGCGAGCGCCCCGTACACGTACGCCCGCTGCCCCACGTCGCGCGCCGCTCCGACAACCTGCTCGACCGTCGCGCCCGCCTGCGCGGCCTCAGCTGCGGCGAGGCACATGAAACCCTGCGCCATCGTCACGCTCTGCGTGTCCAGCACCACGATCTGGCATTCGGGCAGCAGATCGCGCGCAGCCAGCGCCGCGTTGAAGGTCGCGCTCGATGGCCGAGCTGACGCAAAGGCACACGATCGCATCCGCGCCCCCGGCAATGGCGTCCTGGAACGCCTGGAGGAACTGCCCAACGCTGGGGGCCGATGTGGTGGGCAGCTTGCCCTCCCGGTCGACCCGCGCGAACAGTTCGGCGTCGCTGATGTCGACCTCGGTGAGGAAGCTCTCCTGTCCGAAGAGGACGCTGATCGGCACCTGCCGGATGCCGTATTGGGCGGCCAGGCCAGCGGGAAGGCTAGCGTCGGTATCCGTCACGATGGCGATCTTCATAATTCCTCCAGGCCCGATGAAAAACACGAGTGGGCGCAGTCCCCGATTGAGAAGCATGGGAACGCTGCTCGTGGATAGATTGTATCATACCTCCGGGCAAAGGCAGCGCGCGGGCTCGTGGTGGGCGCCGCCCACGCGCCTCGTCGCTGCTAATGGAAGTGGCACAGCGGGGGAAAACAAAAAAACCCCACCGTAAAGGTGAGGTTACGGGCTTACGCCCAGAACGGGGACGACGGGGCTCGAACCCGCGATCTTCGGCTTGACAGGCCGACATGTTGACCACTACACTACGTCCCCAGTTGTCTGACCGCTCACGTCTTTGTGACCGCCGACACTCTGTTTATATCATACCCCCATTTAACCGTCAAATTACGCACCCGGTTCTCTTGTCAGGGGAGTGTTCATTGCTTGCAACCTATGCCGGCGAACTCGCCGCGCTCGCCGCGGCGACGCTGTGGGTCTTCTCTTCGCTCTTCTTCACCATCGGCGGCCGGCGGGTCGGCGCGTTTGCCGTCAACCGGATGCGCCTGGTCTTTGCCGTCCTGCTGGTCGGGACCGCGCACTGGCTGATCTACGGGCAGCCCTTCCCCACCGGTGCACCGCCGTACCGGGTCTTCTGGCTCGGTCTGTCCGCGATCGTGGGGCTGGTCATCGGCGACACCCTGCTGTTCCAGTGCTACGTGCTGGTGGGCACGCGCATCGGGGTGCTCATGTTCGTCCTCGGACCGCCGTTCGGCGCGCTGCTCAGCTGGCTTTTCCTTGGCGAGAGCATGGCGCCAATTGAGTTGGTCGCGATGGCGTTGGTCCTCGGCGGCGTGCTGTGGGTCGTGCTCGAGCGGCAGGCAGGCATGAGCGAAACGCCGGCCGCCCGCCGGAACTACGCGCTGGGCATCCTCTTCGGCGTCCTGGCTCAACTGTGCCAACAGGCTAACCTGGTCATGTCCAAGCAGGGGCTCGCGGGCGGTTATCCCGCCCTCTCAGGCGTGATGATCCGCATGGTCACCGGCATGATTGCGATCTGGCTGCTCGCCATCGTCCAGCGCGAGGCGCTGCACACCATTCGCCAGGTCCGCGCGGACGGTCGGGCGGCCGGGGCCATCTTCGGGGGCGCGTTCTCCGGTCCGTTCCTCGGCGTATGGATGTCGATGATCGCGGTGCAGTCCTCGCGCATCGGCGTCGCCTCCACCCTGATGGCACTGACGCCGGTGATATCCTTGCCGGTGGTTCACTTCGTGTTGAAGGAGCGCATCTCGCCTCGCGCCATCTTTGGAACGCTGGTGGCCATGTCAGGCGTGGCGCTGATGGTACTGCACTAGGGCACGCGCTTCCCGCTTCAGGACGAATTGCCCATTGATTCCCGTGCCAAAATGCACTATGATCTTGGCTGAGGGGAATTGGACCCCAACGAGAGGAAGTGCAGTATGACCGCGCCAGACAAGCCGACCTTCTCGGACCTCCTCAACATCGCCCTTGATGCACTGAAGATGTGGCCGCCGGACTACGTCCGGTCGATCCTCGGACCGGTGAGCACGTGGCTCCCGCCGCAGAATCCGTATTCCGAGTTCACCGTGCTCGATCCCTGGCGCCTGCGTCGGGCGCTCAAGTACCTCGTCGACGTGACCGTGCCCTCATTCTCGGGCGCGCCACCGCCGTTCCTCGCCACTCTCATGCCGCCCTTCCTCGAAGACCTGTTCTTCGTGCAAACCGAGGTCCTGCATCGCCCGGACTACTATGCCGACTACACGAGCTTCCCGCGCGAGAAGTGGTTCTTCATCAACGGCATCCTGACGAACGGCGACGTGGCACAACTCAACGCGGCTTGCATCTCCTGGCTGTTCCACCGGCCGGTCACCTTGATCCAGAACGCGACCGACGGCGCAGTGCGCGACCTGTACGAATGTGCACTCGGCAAGGAGTGGTACCGGGATACCTCAAACACCGAGGCGGCGCGGATTGCGTTTCCGGCCATCTACGATGCCCTGACCGACCCGTCCAAGGACAAGGTAGTCGTCATCTGCCATTCGCAGGGCACCATCATCATGGCGGTTGTGCTGGCCGCGCTCGAGATGCTGCACCGCGCCGGGGACGGATCCCGCGGGCTGGACGAGGGCGCGCCCCTGCCGATTCCGCTGGACGAGGCGGACCTGGATTTGGGCGACTTTGCTGCACTGACCCCCGAGCAGTGGGAGAAGCTAGAGGTCTACTTCTTCGCGACGTGCGCGAACGAAATCCGTCATCATGCCTGCGTGGCCGGGCCGCGCCCAGTGCCGTGGCTCGAGCATTTCGGCAACGAGCGCGATCTCGTCGCTCGGCTGGGCATGTTCGCGCCCGAGGCTGACAAGTGCGGCGTCCACATTGAAGGGGCAACTTATATTCGCCGCAGCGCCTGGGGCCACCTGCTGAACATCGACTACCTGCTGCCGATTGCCGCGGAGCAGAAGCGAGGGCGGCGACGCGGCGGCCGGTGCGATTCCGAGCCCTTCAGCCTCGTCGAGGCAGAGCCGTACGGGTACACGGACATGCCGCGCCTCTTCGATTACATCAACGGGGGCTCACCGCCCGACTGGCCGTAGCGCGCTACGACCCTGCGGCGCGGTGACTCCTACAGCATTTCGATCGTGTAGTCGACCAGCTCTGCGTCCAGCCGCCAGGCTTCTATCGCCTCGGCGACCCGCTGCAGCAGGCCGTGCACGTAGTCGGCGCTGACGGAGACGGCGGCGACGCCAATGACCATGTGGCCGAGTTGGTCCATGTCCTCCACTTCGGCGACCGAGACGTTGAACTCCTTGCGAATGCGGGCGATGATGGGCTTGATGTTGCCCCGTTTCTCCTTGAGCGAGCCCACGCCGGGGATGTAGATCTCGAGGGTGAGCAAACCGACCGAGGCCATGTCAGGCGGGGCCGGCTGCTGCCGCAGCGTCTGTTGCAGGGCCCGTGGCCGGCGGGGCCGCGAGATGGGCGCGCGCCCGAGCGGCAAATTCCTTCTCTGAGCCGTAAGTCAAGACGCGCTCGGCCTCGTCCAGGCCCGATACCCACCTCGGATTGAAGCGGGCTTCGTCCGCGCTCTGGAAGTTTGGCTCGCTGCGATGCGCGTCGGCCAGGCGCATGAGGTAGTAGCGCTCGGTGCGGCGCACGTGCTCGCCCTCGGCGTCGAGGTGCTTGTCGAACTCGGTGACGGTTGTGCCCAGGTCGGCCAGCACGTGCAGGCTGCAGTAGCCCGACTCTTCGCACGTCTCGCGCAGCGCGGCCTGTTCGTCCGTTTCGCCCGGTTCGACGTGGCCCTTGGGCAGGCGCACTTCGTGGACGATCTGGCCGTCGCGCTCCACCCAGCGCTCGATGAGCAGCACCCGGCCCCCATCGTCCATCACCACCCCGCCCGCCGCGGTATATTCCCGTCGCCGCATAGAGATCTCCCTGCCACGCATTACACGAATGGTGCGAATTCAACCAATTCCGGAGCCCGCCGGGGCAATCCGTTCAATTCGTGCCATTCGTCGCCGCTTCGTCAGGCTCGCATCGTCCACACATCGTTCTGGTACTTGTCGCGCACGAGCTCGAGAGTCCAGGCCCGCTCCTGCTCGGTCAGCTCGCCCGCCACCAGCTCGATGCCCAGCGCCTCGGCCATGCCCGCTGTGAGAGCCTCGACCGCCTCTTCGTAGCGCACCACCCGGCCCAGGAGTTCCTCGACCGTGGCGGCATGTCCCTGTAACGACGCGCGTAGGGCCTCGCGTTCCGCCTCATCCTCAAAGTAGAGGCAGTCCACCACCCGGGTCAGGTCGCCCACCAGGGGCAGCGAGCCGTGCTGAAGCACGGAGGAGCTGCGCCGGGCCTGCGCGCTGCCGAGCACCTTGCGAGTGCCCGACACGATCTCGTAGGCCGAGGGCACCTCGAAGCAGGCCGCAGACACGTCTGGCCCCGCACGGTTCGTGCCGGGCGCCTCCTGTGCCTCGATCCCCAGGCGCTGCAACCCGGCGACCAGGCCGTGACTGATGCGAAGGTAGCTGTCGAGTACGTACCCTTGCATGAGCGGATCGTCGGGCGCGGCGACGATGGAGTAGGTCATCTCGTCGGTATGGAGGATGGCACGCCCTCCCGTCGGCCGGCGCACGACCTCGTAGCCGCGGGCGGCGCACCGGGCGAGGTCCACGCCAGACGCGGCCTGGTTCCGGCCCAACGAGACACAGGGCGGGTCCCACGCATAGAAGCGCAGGGTGGGTGGGACGAGCCGTGCAGCAATTGCCTGGCTGATCGCCTCGTCCACCGCCATGTTATGCGCGCCCGGCGCGGCCCGGTCAACAATCAAACGCCACACAAATACCTCGCGTTATTGAGGTTCTCGTTCACACGAAGAACCAAAGAACACAAAGTCGCACAAAGAGGGATCAAAAAGCCTTTGTGAGCCTTGGTGTTCTTCGGTTCTTCCTGTTGCCGTTACTGCTCCCAGAGCAGGTACTTGCCGTCCTTGGCGAACAGCTCGCCGTCGACCGTCACCTCGCCCCCGCGGCGCAGATCGCAGAGCATGTCCCAGTGGATGGCCGACCGGTTGGTGGAGCCGGTCTCGGGATAGCCCGCGCCGAACGCCATGTGAACCGTGCCGCCGATCTTCTCGTCGAAGAGCATGTTCTTGATGAAGCGCTGGATGCCGAAATTGGTGCCGAACGCGAACTCGCCCAGCCGCCGGCTGCCCTCATCCGTGGTCAGAATCTTGGTCAGGAACTCCTCGTTCTTGGCCGCGGTCCACTTGA
This sequence comes from uncultured Chloroflexia bacterium, assembly GCA_963810095.1. GTDB lineage: Bacteria > Chloroflexota > Anaerolineae > CG2-30-64-16 > CG2-30-64-16 > JALOOB01. The sequence continues at coordinate 415,899 of CAWEMM010000009.1, forward strand.
CCGCCACGCCGTCTTCGAACCACACCTGGACGCCCGCAACCTCGCGGCCCCCATAAATGGCCGGGAAGCTGAAGGAGACATGCCCGTTGATCTTCGTCTCTTCCGGCCCGGTAAACACCTCGCCGTCCGGCATGTTCTTGTCGCCTTCGCAGTTGACGAACGACCGGCCCTCGATGCCCACGGTGATGTCGGTGCCTTCGCCCACCAGGTGGACTTCCTTCTTGCCCTTGAGATAGTCAATCAGCATCTGCTGCTTGCGGCCGACTTCCTGCCACGCTGCGACCGGGTCGGGCTGGTCGCACAGGCACGCGCCGTAGACGAAATCCTCGAAGTCGCTCAGCGACATCTCGGCGTCCTGGGCGTACGCGTCCGTCGGGAACATACACACGTTCCAGCGGAGCTCGCCGGCCGCGCTGCGTTGCATGAAGGTCTGCATTAACTTGCCCAGGGCTGCGCCCCGCAGCGCCTGCTTCGCCGGGTCCACTGCAGAGAGTTCCCTGGTGTTTACGGCGCTGGCGATGGAAACCCGAATGTCGAACGTCTCGACCGCCAACTTGTACGGCTCGGGAACCCACTGTAGCTGCTCATCCGAACCGGATTCGTAGAGAATCGGGTCCATGCCGGGGAGCATGACGACGGGGAAGACATGGGCTCCGCACTTAAGAAACGCCCGGTACAACTCCTGGATCAAGGGTGCGGCGACGGGGCCGGCTTGAATGTATACCTTGTCGCCCTTTTTGGTCTGCACCGAGTACTCGGCAATGAGTCGGGCCAGCTTTGAAAGACGTGGGTCAGCCATGACGGATGAAATCCTTTCTCAGTTTACGGCGTTAGGAATGAAGGGCAGACCCCGGACGGTCGCCTTCACGGTTTGTTCTTCGAACACAACTTCGACCTGTGTGCCGGGCTGTGCCAGCTCGCGCGGGACGACGGCAAGGGCAATGATCTTGGCCAAGGTGGGCGAGTAGGCCGCGCTGCCCACAAAGCCACCCCGCCCCGGGCCGAGCACGCGCGCATTAAGAAACCTGGTTTCTGCACGAAGCCTGGTTTCCGCGTCCGCAAGCTCCAGCCCAACCAGGTTACGGGTGACCTTGTCGTAGTTGGTCTGGCGGGCGATGACCTCCTGGCCGGTGTAGCAGCCTTTTGTGAAGCTGATGGCCGGGAGCAGACCCGTCTCGAGCGGGGTGACCTGGTCGCTCAGCTCGCGCTCCCACAGCGGCAGGCCGGCCTCGATCCGAAGCACGTCGGCGGTCTCGCCGTCGAGCTGCGGCATGGTCGCCGCGAGGGCGTCGTGGACGAGTTGATAGTCCTCAGCCCGCGCCTCCAGCAACCAGCCGAAGGGCTGGAGCGGGCCGCCACGCTGCACCGAGACGGGTGCACCTTCGACCGTAGCAGTGCGCCAGCCGTAAGCGGGCAGCTCTGAAACATCGCCGGCCAGCGACGTCAGGACCGCGGGGGCTTCCGGTCCATAGAGGGCAAACTGGACGAAGCTCGCGCTCAGGTCGGCAACCTCCGCCTGGTCTTGCCAAAAGATCATGCTCTGCAGGTAACGCGCCACGCCGGGGCCCTGGCGCCGCATGGTGCGAACGAAAACCTCGTCCTGGCCCGCGCACACGATCAGGAAGGCCATCACTCGGCCCATCGCGTTTGCCAGCACCGTGGGCGCGCCCTCGCCCGGCTGAAGCTTCTTCACGTCGTTCGTCGAGATGCGGTGCAGCAGGTCCAGGCGGTCGCGGCCGGTCAGGCGGACCACGCCCAATTCGGCCGGTTCGGCGAACGCAGCCCGCTCGTGAGCCGCGTGATAGGCGGCAAGCCGTTGTTCGTCAATCATGGGGCGGAATTATAGCATTTGTGTCAAGCACGAGCCATCGGGCGCCGCGCCCGCGCATCACACAGCCGGAATAGCCGGGTTCGCTGGCCCCGTTGCGCCCGCCGGCCTCATTGCACCGGCGCACTCTTACTGCTAGAATCGCTGTGGGGGCTTATCATGAACGAGACGGTAGCGTGGCCGGGACCTGCCGATATCGAGTATCAGAGCGAGGCCCAGGCCGGCGGCTTCGGCCAAACCCTGGCAAGTTTCCTCAAGTTTCTGGACCTGCCCTTGGGCGGGGTTGTGCTTGACGTGGGCACCGGTCCGGGTCTGGCAGTGCGACTGCTCGCGGGCAGGATGCGTTTCGTGGTCGGCAGCGACCTATCGCCCACCATGCTGGACCATCCGCGGGGGCTCTCGGCCGGTAGTGACCCGTTCGCCGGCGCCTGGGTGACGTCCGACGCGCTTCGCTTGCCCTTCGCCCGCGGCACGTTCGACGCGGTCCTCGCCACCAATCTGCTATTCCTCCTGTCCGATCCCGGGCAGGGCGTTGCCGAGTTAGCACGTGTCGTGCATCCCGGTGGAACGGTTGGCTGGTTGAATCCCTCTGCCGAACTGAACCGGGCCAGCGCGGCGGCGTTCGCCGACGAGCGAGGGCTCACCGGCTTCGGACGTTTTTCGCTCATCAATTACGGCCGTATTGCCGAGCAGTACCACCGCCTGAGCGACGAACAGTGGGCCGCCAGCGCGGGCGAATGCGGCCTGGGCGATGTGCGGGTGGAGCGCCGGGGCGGAGGGCTGATGACGATTCTCAAGGGAAGGAAGCGCCAGGATGGCTGATCCACTTCTCTCGGGCAAGAAAGTGATCCTCGGGGTCACCGGCGGGATCGCGGCATACAAGGCCGCTGACCTGTGCAGCAAGCTGGTGCAGGCCGGGGCGCAGGTGGACGTGGTCCTGACCGACGCGGCGGCCCGCTTCATCGCGCCGCTGACCTTCGCCGCGCTGAGCGGACGGGCAGCGCGGGTCGACATGTGGACCTCCCCGGGCGGCGAGCCGATTCCGCACGTCCAGATGGCGGCCGAGGCCGACTTGGTGATCGTCGCGCCGCTTAGCGCAAACACCCTGGCCAAGCTGGCGCTGGGCCTGGCGGACAACCTGCTCACGGCCACGCTCCTTGCGACGCCGGTGAGGTCGAGCGGGGGCGGTTTGGAACGCGCAGAGGGTTTGGAACGCGAAGGCGCGAGGGTGGATGAAGGGCCGAAGAGAGCGCGAAGCACGGAGCGCAAAGGGCGCGAAGCACGCGAAGCCGGCGTACCGTGGGTGCTGGCGCCGGCCATGGAATCGCACATGTGGAGCAACCCGGTGACGCAGGCTCACATGGCGGCGCTGGCCGCACGGGGCGCGGTGCAGGTCGGGCCGGGGGTCGGGCGGCTGGCCTCGGGTGCATCGGGCGCGGGGCGAATGGCCGAGCCGGCGGAAATCCTGGCCGCGGCGCGGCTGGCCTTGGCCGCGGGCGGTCCTCTGGCGGGGCGGCAAGTCGTCGTCACCGCCGGCGGCACGCAGGAGCCGCTCGACCCCGTGCGTTACATAACGAACGCTTCGTCTGGCAAGATGGGGGTGGCGCTGGCCGAGGCGGCGCGCGATCTGGGCGCGCAGGTTGCCCTGGTGCACGCGCCCCTTGCCGTGCCCGTGCCGTTCGGCGTCGAGAGCGTGAAGGTGCGGACGGCGTTGGAAATGTGCGAAGCGGTGCTGGGCCGGCTGGGGCAGACCGACGTCCTGATTGGTGCGGCTGCCGTCGCGGATTTTCGCCCCGCCGAGCCGGCCAGTCAGAAGATCAAGAAGACGCCGGGTCAGGATGAGCTGACCGTGCGGCTGGTGCGGAATCCCGATATCCTGGGGGAGGTGGCCCGACGGCGCGCCGGGGGCGACGGGCCGAAGGCAGTGATCGGCTTCGCAGCCGAGACCCAGGACCTCATCGAGAATGCCGCGGCGAAGCTGGCGGCAAAGAAGCTCGACATCATCGTTGCGAACGACGTGACCGAGGCGGGCAGCGGCTTCGGCGCCGACGATAACCGGGTGACGCTCCTGTATGCGGGCGGGAGGCGCGAATCGTTGCCTATCATGTCCAAGGGCGACGTCGCCCGCCGGGTGCTCGAAGCGGTGTTGCCCTTGTTGGAGAAGTGAAGGAAGGTTCGCATGGCACGTGTGAAGCCGGTCGAGTTGTTCGACCATTTCAACCCACAGATGCGAGCGGCGCTCGACGAGGCCATCGGCAAGGCCTTGCCCGACGCCGACCTGGACAAGCGAATGCTGTACCTGGAGTTCCGGTTGGCCCTGAACAAGAAGGTCAAGCAGTGGGAGAACGTGCCCAACTCGGCCGTGGATTCGGACTAAGTGCAACCAAGGAGAAAGTGCGCGATGTCCCGGCGTCCTTCGACTGCGGCCCCTGACGGGGCCTCCGCTCAGGATGCCTGCGTGCGCTTACAAGGCGCATCCTGAGCGGAGCGAGCGCCAGCGCAGCTGGCGGAGCGAAGTCGAAGGAGCGCCGGCATCCAGCAGTTTCACTTTGTTTGTACTTAAACGAGTCGCAGCGTGAAAATGTCCGCTGGGGCCGGTCTCTGACCGTGCCCCCTGGCTCGGGCGCCAGCTCCGCTGGCGTAGCAGACCGGCCAGAGCAATTTCGCCTGGCGCTTGGTTTGGGTCGTTTTGCGAAGGGGTGAGCTATGTCCGACCAGCCGATGGCGGGGATTCGGGTCGTCTCGCTCGCGGTCAACCTGCCGGGCCCGTTGACCGCAGCACGCTACGTGGAGCTCGGGGCACACGTCACGAAGATCGTGCCGCCCGGCGGCGACCCGCTGCAGTGGGTCAGCCCGGAGTGGCATGACAACCTGAAAGAGGACCAGGAAGTTCTGACGCTGGACCTCAAGTCGGAGGCGGGGCAGGCGCAGTTGGCCCAGCTTCTCTGCGACACCGACCTCTTGCTCACTGCGACCCGGCCCGCAGCGCTGGCGCGGCTCGGGCTCGACTGGGATACGCTCCATGCGAACTACCCGAAGCTGTGCCAGGTGGCAATCGTCGGCTACGGCCCGCCCGACGAGAATCGAGCCGGACACGATCTGACCTACCAGGCGAGCGCGGGAATGCTCGAGTTGCCCGCTGGTTCGGGCGCACAGCCCGCGTTCCCGCGCATCCCACTGGCCGACTATGCCGGTTCGGAGCGGGCCGTCAGCGCGGCGCTGGCCCTACTTTGGGCCCGTGACCGGACCGGGGCGGGCGGCCTCGACGTGGTATCGATGGTGGACGCGCTCCGACCCTACGCGCACGCGTTGTGTTACGGCTTGCTGGCGCCTGGCACGCTGCTCGGCGGCGCCTCGCCCCTGTACGGGCTCTACCGCACGCGCGACGGCTGGGTTGCCCTGGCCGCGCTCGAGCCGCACTTTCGCGAACGCATCAAGGCCGGGCTTGGCATCGAGAGCCTGACAGGCGCGGCGCTGGGTGCCGCATTCGCCACCCGCACTTCGGCCGAATGGGACCAGTGGGCCAAGGCTCAGGATGTGCCGATGTCGGCAGTGTACGATCCGGTCTGCCCGAAATAGACGTTCAAACTGCGTTGCGGGCCACGAGGCGTGAAATTGGACGCTGATTGAACGGATCCGAATGATTATCACGATCTTTTCCTGGGGGACAGAGCGGATCAGTTCAATCAGTTGCATCAGCGTCCCGTTTCATCCATCGTTGCCCTGACAACGCGGGGGCGAACGTCCATTTCCGATCGGGTCAGGGGGAAGGCAAACGATGAACTCAACCCTTACGGCTGTCCCCGGCATCAAGGTCGGTCATGCGGAGGACCGCGGCGGCATGACGGGCTGCACGGCCATCCTGTGCGAGGGCGGCGCGGTGGGCGGGGTCGACCAGCGCGGGGGTGCGCCCGGCACGCGTGAAACCGATCTGCTGCGGCCCATGCACCTGGTCACGCAAGTGCACGCGGTCGTGCTCGCCGGCGGCAGTGCGTTCGGCTTGGCCGCCGCGGACGGCGTCGTGCGTTACCTGCGCGAGCGCAACGTCGGGTACAAGACCGGCAAGATACGGGTTCCGATTGTGCCGGCCGCCATCTTGTTCGACCTGGGCATTGGCAGCGCGGACGTATTTCCCGATGCGGAGATGGGCTATCGGGCGGCGGTAGCCGCGACGGCGGCGCCGGTCGTGGAGGGGAATGCCGGAGCGGGCATGGGGTGCAGCGCGGGCAAGATCCTGGGGCCCGGACACGCGACCAAGACCGGCCTCGGCAGCGCAGCCGTGTCGCTCGGCGCCGGGCTGGTCGTCGCCGCTCTCATTGCCGTCAATCCGTTCGGCGACGTCGTGGACGAGCACGGTAACATCATCGCCGGCACACGGCGCAACGGAGCGTTCGTGAACACGCTCGACATGATGCGGTCTGTCACCGGGCGGTTGGCCCTGCGGGTAGGCGGCGCCACGGTGATCGGCGTGGTCGCAACCAACGCAAAACTGAACAAAGAACAGGCAAACAAGATGGCGCAGATGGCCCACGATGGACTGGGGCGCAGCATCCGCCCTGCACACACCATGTTCGACGGCGACACCATCTTTAGCCTGGCGACGGGCCAGGTGCGGGCAAGCCCCACGCTGGTGGGCGCGTATGCCGCGGAAGTAGTGGCCGCAGCCATCGTCCGGGCCGCTCGCGCCGCCGAAGCCGCCGGCGGCCTGCCGGCCGGGGTTGCCGACGCGGCGCAGCGGATACGCGCCGAATCGTCCGAGGGCAATTTGCCCGCCAACTAACCCGTTCATCCGGTGCGGCAGAGCCGCCGGTCTTTGCATACGTTGGTTTAAATGCTAACATCGCCGCAGCACATCAGGCACGGGGAGCAGTATGACCGAGAAGATCTTGCTTGTCGACGACGAGCCGACGCTGCTGGCTACGCTGGCGCTGAACCTGCGCGCCAGCGGCTATGACGTCATCACGGCTCCCGACGGCGCAGCAGCCCTGGAAATTGCGAAGGCCGAAGCGCCCGACCTGATCGTGCTCGACCTGATGATGCCCGAACTGGATGGGCTGACCGTCTGTCGGACGCTGCGTCAGGTGTCAGATACCCCCATTCTTGTCCTCACCGCCCGCACAGGCGAGCTTGACAAGATCATTGGCCTCGAGAGCGGCGCAGACGACTACATGACGAAGCCCTTCAGCCTGGGCGAACTCCAGGCGCGCCTGCGCGCACTGCTGCGTCGCGCAGGACCCCGGCGCACGAGCGACGAAATCAGGTCCGAAGACCTCATGCTGAACCTCGTCAGCCGCCGTGCCTTTTTGGGCGATAAGGAACTGGTGCTCAGCCCCAAGGAATTCAGTCTCCTGGCCGAGTTGATGCGCCATCAGGGCGCTGTTCTCTCGCGCGATTTGTTGTTGACCCGGGTGTGGGGATATGACTTTTACGGGGACAGCCGGACCGTGGATGTCCATGTGCGGTGGCTGCGTGAGAAGATCGAAGACAACCCCTCCCAGCCGAGCCGGATAACGACGGTGCGCGGCATCGGCTATCGCTTCGAAGGCTGACCCGGCGTGACGAGCCTGGACCTCGCGTTTTTGCTTGCCCTGGTGGCGCTGACCGGCGTGATCGTCGCGCTGGGCGTCGACTTGCGCCGGGCCCGGCAGCAGGGGCTCGCGGCGTACGCCGCTCGTGCTGAGGCTGTCGCCGTGCGCGGCGCACTCGAGGCGCGCCTGCAGCGCGGCCAGGAACACCTCGATGCCCTGGGCGAATCGACCTCCGACGCGCTGGTGCTCCTCGACGACAACCGGCAGGTGGTGTGGGCTAACCAGGCCACTTGGGATCTGTTCAGCGGCGGCCAGCCCTCCATCGGGCAGCCCTTCATTGCGCTGATCCGTGACTTCGAGCTTAACCAAGCCTTGACCGACGCATTGGCCGGGCACCGGGCGATGATGCGGCAGGCCGGGGTGGGCGAACGCACCCTCCGGATTTGGGTTACGCCGGTGCAGATCGTCCAGGGCAGCACAGTCGATGGGGCCGCAGTGGGCATCGAGGATGTGACCGAGCTCCAGCGGCTGGGACGTGCGCGGCGCGATTTCGTCGCCAACCTCTCCCACGAAATCCGCACACCACTTTCGAACATTGACCTCGCCGCTCAGACGCTGCGAAGTGCTGGCGAACGCGACGCGGAGCTGACCCGCCGCATGCTGGATCAGATACAGGTGCAGGTGCAAATTCTCAGTCAACTGAGCCAGGAGATGATGGAACTGGCGCAGATCGAGTCGGGCCAGGTGCTGCTCAAGCTGGAAAGCGCGGAGCTCGAGCCCATGGTGCGCCGTGTCGTCACCAACCTCATGCCACAGGCTGAGATGAAGCAGCAGCAGCTGGCGGTCCTCGTGCCGGCCGGCCTGACCGCGCTCATCGACGAGGCGGCGATCGGCCGTGTGATCAACAACCTGGTCCACAATGCGATCAAGTTCACGCCCGTCGGTGGCATCGTCACCGTGACTGCCGAGGCGAGCGGCGAAGACGTCCAGATATCCGTCGCCGACAACGGCCCAGGGATACCCAAGGAAGACCAGTCCCGCGTCTTCGAGCGGTTCTACAAAGCGGATCGTGCGCGCAGCCGGGGCGGCACGGGGTTGGGCCTGGCGATCGCCCGGCACATCGTTGAAGGACACGGCGGGCAGATATGGGTTGCGAGCACGCCCGGCAAGGGCGCGACCTTTTGCTTCACCGTGCCCAGGGCTTAAGCACAACCGCAGGAAAATCACCAGCGGATGCCTGATAGACGGTTTGGCGGGGGCGCTCTTGCCCCCGCCGCCCCCGACCAGGGGCTGCGCCCCTTGGAACCCCAAAGGTAACGCTGTGGGTACTCGTTCGCCCGGCCAAGTCACTGTGCGGGGGATGAGGCAGGGGCGGCAGGAACCATGCGTGTATTTCACTGTCCTTGAGTAAGCAGTAGGCATGGCCGCGCCCGGCACTGCCAGGGGGCCAACAGTCGAGAGCCAGCCCGCCCGCCGGGAGCGTTGCCATTGGGGGTTTCGGGGGCATCGCCCCCGAAGCGGGAGCCGCGGCAGCCGGGCGGCGGGGGCCAGCCGGCCCTCGCCAAGGAGCCTGACCTACCTTTGCGGCGCACGAACTGCGGCCAGGATCGCTGTCCTCCTTTCGCTCTTCCTGTTATCATTCCGCGAATGGATGGCTGAGTACAGGAGGGCAGACCATGGCGTCTGGCAACCGGGATGGTGCAAACGGCGCGCTGCAGGCCAACGTGTCGGGGGTGCAGCGCAGCCGAGCGGAGACTTACGTTCTCATCACGCTGATCGCCCTGGCGTTCTCAGTGATCGCTACCCGCCTGTTTCTCCAGCTTACCGGCTATCCCCAACTGGGCAACGGCACGCTGCACATCGCGCACGCGATTTGGGGCGGTCTCCTGCTCTACGCCGCCGCGCTGCTGCCGCTGGTCTTGTCCAACCGCTGGGCGCTGTATCTGAGTGCGGGGCTGAACGGGCTCGGGGCAGGGCTCTTCATCGACGAAGTCGGTAAGTTCATCACTCGCGACCTGAACTACTTCTATCCCCCCGCCGCACCCCTGGTCTATGCGTTCTTCCTGCTGAGCGTGCTCCTGTACCAGTACGTCCGGCGCATGAAGCGAGAGGCGCCTCGAACGCAGCTCTATCACGCGTTGGAGGAAATGCAGGAGGTTCTGGACGGCGACCTGGACCAGCGCGAGTACGAGCGGATCATGGGCTGGCTGCGCAGCGCACGACGCAGCGACTCGGAGAACCTCGCGCGACTCGCGGACACGCTCGAAGATTTCCTGCGGCACGACGGCACTCGGGTCCTGCCGGTCAAGCCTACGGTGTGGAGCCGGATGCAGGCGCGTGCAGAAAGCCTCGGGAAGCGGTTCAGCCCCCGCGCCCATTGGATCAGCGTACTGCTCGCGCTCGGCTCGTTGGCCGTCCTTGCGGCCGCGGGCGCGGCCCTCCTGCTCTGGTCCGCCTTCCAGCCCGGCCCATTCCGCCAGACGTTCGAGGCGGTCCTGATGGCGCGCGGGAATGTGCAGGACATGACCGATGTAGGCTGGCGGCTGTTTCGCATCGGGTTGGAAGGCGCAGTGGGCCTCATCGCGCTGGTCGCGTTCATTTATCTCCTATTAGGGCGGGTTGAGATGGGCACCCGGCTGGGCGTCTTCGCTTTCATCCTCTCGCTCACGACGGTCAACCTCCTGAACTTCTACCTGGACCAGTTTCGGGCCGTGATCACCGCGCTGGTGGAGTTTGCCGGCCTCCTCATCCTGCTCTCCTACCGGCAGTGGCGCCTCCGGCAATCCGCAGGCAAGGTGACGTGAACAAAAAGGGCGCACGCGGGCGCCTCTGTGCAGACGCACGATCGTCCTGGCACAATCGAGCAAAAGTCGCTAGGCGTGCTTGACAGATCGCGGTATGATGAACGCACCTTAAGGGCTGATCGGAGAGATAAGGCTAAATTATGAGTCCACTCCTGCGCTCACACTTCGACCTGGAGCTGGTGCGGCTTAACGAGAGCGTTCTGGATATGGGGAGCCGCGCACGCCAGGCCGTGGCAGCCAGCGTCCGCGCGCTGCTGGACAACGATCTCGACCTGGCATCAGAGGTCGTCGCCGGCGACTTGACCATCGACGAGGCGCGGCGCCGCATCGAGAAGCAGTGTTACGCACTCCTGGTCATGGAGCAGCCCGTCGCCGGCGACATGCGCAACATCGTGGCCGCGCTGACCGTCGCCGGCGAGCTCGAGCGCGTCGGCGATCACGGCAAGCGCATTGCGAAGCTGCAGCAGCGGCAGAGTATGCTGCCCGATTCGCTTCCCATGACCGGCGTGATGCAGATGTGCGAGCTCTCGCTTCGGCTGGTCGACCGGGCCCTTCAAGCATTCGCCGGCCGGGACGTCGAGAGCGCGCGAGAGATTTGCAAGGATGACGACGAGATCGACCACCTGTACAAGCAGACCTTCAACGTCACGCTGAGCTACATGCTCGAAAACACCCGCGCGATCGGGCCGGGCACCTACTTGATCCAGGTGGCCCACGAGCTGGAACGCGTCGGCGATCGCGCCACCAACATCGCCGAGCGGACGATCTACGCTCAGACTGGCGAGTTGATGGAACTCAATCTCTAGCCACCCCCCGACATTGTCGATGCGCTCGCTGGTCGTCTATGATTCCCAGTTCGGGAACACCGAACACGTCGCGCAGGTCATCGCGAAGGTGTTGGGTGACTACGGTCCCGCGCGCGCCGCGCACATTCACGAGACCTCGCTGACCCAACTGCGTGACATCGATCTGCTTGTCGTCGGGTCGCCCACCCAGGGCGGCCATGCGACCGCTGACATACGCGACTTCATCAAACGCCTCCCGCCCGATGCTCTCCGGCGCCCCAAGATCGCCTGCTTTGACACTCGTATGCGGGCGCCGCGCTGGCTCGGACGGTTTGCCGCACCGCAGCTTGCCCGGCAGTTCAGGCACCTCGATATTGCGCTCGTCGCGCCGCCCGAGGGCTTCATCGTGAAGGAGCGGGCAGGTCCGCTGGCGGATGGAGAGGCGGAGCGGGCCGCCGAGTGGGGACGCGCAATCGCCCGGGATATTGCACCGCAGGGTGCCCGGCCTCAGCCTTAGTCGCCGCTGACCATCCTCGTATCCCCGCTCGAACAGGGACTGCCGCCGGGCGACATGTTCTGAAGCACCACGCCTTGTTGTCCTCTATGCCCATGCCGGACCCATTAAGGCGCCCGCTTTGTTATCTCCTCTTAATTCCCATGCTAAGACCTCTTAACAGTACGATAACTGTACCTTAAGCGCCTTGGCCGTATACTCTTCTCTTGGTTCGTACATTCAAGAGGGGGGGAGTAGTTTCATGCGGGGAAAAGCGATCGCCGGGGTGTTGGCAGTCTTGCTGCTGGCTGCCATCGCGACCGCCGGGTGTGTGGGCCGCAGTGCATCCGCGCAGGCAAGCGGTCAGGGCACGGGCGCGGCCGATGCGATCGAGAACAAGGGCTCGGACACCTTGGTGAATTTGGCGCTGGCGTGGGCCGAAGCGTACATGAAGGAACACCCTAACGCACGCATCTCCGTTACGGGCGGCGGGTCGGGCACCGGCATCGCGGCTATGATCAACGGCACGGTCGATATTGCCAACGCGTCGCGGGAAATGAAAAAGGAAGAGATCGACGCGGCGAAGAAGAACGGGATCGACCCCGTCGAGCACACGGTCGCCAAGGACGCCATCGCCGTGGTCGTCCACCCCTCCAACCCCGTCGACGGGCTAACCCTGCAGCAGATTTCCGATATCTACACGGGCAAGATCACGAACTGGAAAGAGGTTGGTGGCGAAGACCGGCCCATCGTGCTTCTATCGCGTGAGTCCAACTCCGGAACCTACGTCTATTTCCTCGAAGAGGTGATCCGGTTGGGCAAGAAGAGCGACCTACTCTTCTCGCCCGACACCTTGCTTATGCCGTCGTCCGAAGGGATCAGCACGGAAGTGCGCCAGAACCCCAATGCCATCGGCTACGATGGTCTCGGCTACGTGACGAGCGATCAGAAGATGCTGGGCGTGGCGAAGGACGCGGGCTCACCGTACGTCTTGCCCGCCGTCGAAACCGTCAACAACGACACCTATCCGATCTCGCGCGGCCTGTATATGTACACAGCTGGCGAGCCGCAGGGCTCCGTCAAGGCCTATCTTGACTACATCCTGGGACCTGTTGGTCAGGCGCTCGTGCCAACGTTGGGTTTCGTGCCGTTGAATGGGAAATAGGACGGCGCTAACGCTGAGAAGGTGGATCGGCGCAGTCTCTCTGCCCTGATCCTGTGGCTCTGCGCTCGCAGATCAGCGGCGTCTGCCTCCCATTCTTCAATCCGGAGGATTGATCTTGGCTGTTAATGCTGAAGCGCCGCGGGCGCGCCGGGGTGGTCCGAGTTCGCGCTCGAATCGCTGGTGCGGATTGCCGGGTTCTCCACGATTGGTTTCGTGGTGCTGATCTTCCTGTTCCTGCTGCGCGAGGGCGTGCCGTTCTTCATCAAGACGCCGCTCACCGGCTGGGTTTCGGAGAGTTGGTATCCGACGTTCGGCAAGTTCGGCGCCCTGCCGCTGATCCTCGGTTCGCTCCTGGTCACGTTCACCTCGATCCTGATCGCCCTGCCGCTCGGCGTAGCAACCGCGGTTTTCGTGCGTGAGGTGGCGCCGGGATGGGCCCGCGACGTCCTGAAGCCGCTCATCGAGGTGCTTGCGGGGATTCCCTCGGTCGTGTTGGGCTTCTTCGGCATGACGCTCCTGGCGCCCACCGTGCGCGACGTGCTCGGCGCGCCGACGGGTCTGACGGCCTTTACCGGCGCGCTCATCCTGGCCTACATGGCGCTACCGACCATCATTTCGGTCGCCGAGGATGCGCTGGACGCCGTGCCCAAGAGCTATCGGGATGCCAGCCTGGCGATGGGCGCCACGCAATGGCAGACCATTTGGCGTGTGGTGGTGCCTGCAGCGAAGTCGGGCATCCTCACCGCGGTCATGCTGGGCATGGGCCGGGCGATCGGCGAGACGATGGCCGTGATGATGGTGACCGGCAACGCGGCCCGCATGCCCATCACCCTCGACTCGCTGGTGCGCCCCGTGCGCACCATGACTGCGACCATTGCCGCGGAGATGGGCGAGGTGGCCCAGGGCAGCACGCACTACCAGGCGCTCTTCGGCATCGGCATCCTCCTGTTTGTCGTGACGTTCCTGATTAACCTGGCCGCGGCATCCGCCATATTCCAGAAGCGGCGGCGGGGAGGGTTGCGCTGATGTTAGGCGCCGAACGCATTCAACCCGCGAACGCAGGCTCGGCCCGGCGTTACCTGGTCCAGCGGCTCGGGTTCGCGCTGCTCGTGGTGGCGACGTTGGCTGTGGTGATTCCGATCCTGTTCGTCATCATCACGATTGTCGTGCGCGGTCTGCCCGCGATCTCGCTAGAGTTCATCTTCGGCGCGCCGAAGGAGGGCATGAAGGCGGGCGGGATCTGGCCCGCCATCGTCGGCACCCTGCTGCTGACCTTGGGAACGGCAGTGGTCGCGATCCCACTCGGCGTCGGGGGCGGAATTTACCTGTCGGAGTATGCGGGCGACACGGCGTTCACCCGGGCGATCCGGTTGTCGATCGTCAACCTGGCCGGCATCCCGTCCGTCGTCTACGGATTGTTTGGCCTGGGCTTGTTCGTCCTGTTCCTTAATTTCGGCACCTCCATCATCGCGGGCGCGCTGACGCTGTCGATTATGACCCTGCCGGTCATCATCAGCACGGCCGAAGAGGCGCTGCGTGCCGTGCCGGTGGAGTTCCGCACGGTGAGCGCATCGCTGGGCGGCACGCGCTGGCAGGGCGTTCGCAACATCGTGCTGCCACAAGCGCTGCCCGGCATCATCACCGGGGCCATCTTGGGGCTGCTGCGTGCGGTGGGAGAGACTGCAGCGATCCTGTTCACCGCGGTCGCATTCTACTTGCCTAGCTTGCCCCATTCGCCTTTTGACCAGACGATGGCGCTGCCCTATCACCTGTACGTCATCAGTACCCAGATCCCCGGCATGCCGCAGGACATCCAGTACGGCACGGCGCTCGTGCTGCTAGTGTTCGTGCTGTCGCTGAACCTGATTGCATCCCTGATCCGCGGCTACTATCGCCGCAAGCGGCAATGGTAAGGCCCGGTTCCCATGAACGCTGACACCCCCACCAAGATTCAGTTCGACCATCTCTCGTACTGGTACGAGCAGCAGCAGGTGCTGAAGGACATCTCGCTCGCGGTGCCCGAGCACTCCGTGACCGTATTTCTCGGCCCCGCCGGCAGCGGCAAGTCGACACTCCTGCGGCTGATCAACCGCTTGAACGACCTGCTCGATAGCACCCGTATGGAGGGGAAGGTCCTGCTCGACGGCGAGGACGTTTACGGGCGTGGCGTCTCGGTCACGCAGCTGCGCCGGCGGGTGGGCATGGTCTTCGCCCTGCCGCTCCCGATTCCGGGCACGATCCGCGAAAACATCCTTTACGGCCCCAAGCTTGCCGGTATGCGCGATCGCGCGTACCTGGAAGAACTGGTGGTGCGGACCTTGCAACAGGCGGCCTTGTGGGACGAGGTCAAGGACCGGCTGGATCAGCCCTCAACGTCGCTCTCGGGCGGGCAGCAGCAGCGCTTGTGCATCGCGCGCAGCCTCGCGCTCGAACCCGAGGTGCTGCTCCTGGATGAGCCGACCTCCGGATTGGACCCGATTTCGACCGGCAAGGTTGAAGAGTCGCTGCTGGAGCTGAAGAAGCAGTACACGATCATCATCGCGCCGCACAGCGTGCAGCAGGCGGCCCGGGTGGCCGACCACGCGGCCTTCTTCCTGCTGGGCGAGCTGATCGAGTACCGCGAAGGCGGCGAGTTGTTCACCTCGCCCAAGGATAAGCGCACCGAGGACTACATCACGGGTCGCTTCGGTTGATCAACGAACTCCTTGCACCACAAAGGCACGAAGGCACGGAGCTTCGCAAAGCCCTTGATCTTTCGTAAGCCTTTGTGTCTCAGTGTCTTTGTGGTTAATCCACGGGTGGGTCATGGCGGAAATTGACGTCGAACATCTGGAATTCTACTATGGCGCGAAGAAGGCGCTGACGGATGTCAACCTGGCGGTGCCCGCGCGGCAGATCACCGCGCTCATCGGGCCCTCAGGCTGCGGCAAGTCCACCTTCCTGCGCTGCCTGAACCGCATGAATGACACGATCAAGGGGACGCGGGTCGAGGGCTGCGTGCGGCTCAGCGGGCAGGACATTTACGCGGCCGGAATGGACGTGGTCGACCTGCGCCGCCGAGTTGGGATGGTGTTCCAACGGCCCAACCCGTTCCCCCAGTCCGTCTTTGACAACGTCGCATTCGGCCCCCGCGTGCTGGGCTTGACGCGCGAGCGGGACATCCCGCGGATCGTCGAGGAGAGCCTGCGCGGTGCCGACCTGTGGGACGAGGTCAAGGATGGCCTGAAGAAGGATGCCCTCAGCTTCTCGCTCGGCCAGCAGCAGCGCCTGTGCATCGCACGCGTGATTGCGGTCAAGCCCGAGGTGATCCTGATGGATGAGCCGGCCTCTGCGCTCGACCCCATCAGCACGCTGCGCATCGAAGACCTCATGCGCCGCCTGTGCGCGGATTACACCATCGTGATCGTGACCCACAACATGCAGCAGGCCGCCCGGGCCTCCGATTTTACGGCCATGATGATGCTGACCGATGACAAGAAGTCGGGTACGGTGATCGAGGCTGGGCCCACGGCTGAGATGTTTGTTAAGCCAAAGGACCCCCGCACGGAAGGGTACGTCACGGGCCGCTACGGGTAAGCGCGCGGCTTAAGTCGGATCGAGAAACCGGGTTCTTCCAGAAGCCCGGTTTTTTTGATGTCGGACGACTCTCCCCAAATCTGCATAATCTGCGAAATGTCGTTATAATCGCGGGGCATCTCTCAACGGAAGCGGGATTCTCACTCAATGAAGGCCATCAAACGGCTCTTGATTTATCTACGCCCCTACTGGCGCGGGCTTGCAGTCACCACGGTCCTCATCCTTGCCACGACGATCCTGGGGCTCTTGCCGCCCCTCTTCAGCCGCTCAATCATCGACAATGTCATCGGCCAGAAGCAGCTGCAGCTGCTCCTGCCGCTGCTAGGCGGGCTGGTGGTCGTTTACGCGCTCGTCGCGGTCACCGATTTCGGCGACCAGTACATGCGGCACACCATCGGCGAGAAGATCCTGTATGACCTGCGCGTGGGTCTGTACGATCACCTGCAGCGCCTGTCGTTGTCGTTCTACGAACGCACTTCGACCGGCGAACTCATGTCGCGCGTCTCGAACGACGTCAACGCACTCGAACAGTTCATGACCCACGGCACCATTCTGGCCGGCGTCGCGGTCGTCCGGCTGGTGGGCGCCACGATCCTCCTGTTGTTCCTCGATTGGCGGCTGGCGTTGATTGCCCTGCTGCCGGTGCCCATTATTGCAGGCGGCTTGCGTTGGTTCAACAGGAAGACGCGGCCGATATACCGGCGGGTGCGCGACCGGCTGGGCGATGTGAATACACGCCTCCAGGACGACCTCGCGGGCATCCGCGTCATCCAGGCGTTCGGGCAGGAAGGCTCGGAACTGGAGCGGTTCCAGGTGGCCAGCGCGGCCTACATGAAGGAGCGGATCGCGTCGATCCGGATGTGGTCCACGGTCTTTCCGGGGCTGGGCTTCTTTGTCGATCTTGGCGGCGTGCTCGTGCTGGGCGTCGGCGCCTACATGGCCGTCCTGGGGCAGATCACGGTGGGCACCCTCGTCGCATTCATGGCCTACATGGTCTCGTTCTACGAGCCCATCCGGCGCCTGACCGACATCGACAATATCATCCAGCAGGCGGTCGCGGCCGCCGACCGCATTTTCGAGCTGCTTGACGTAACGCCCGACATCAAGGATGAACCGGGCGCGGTCGCCGTGCCCGAGGTTCGCGGCGAGCTGCTTTTCGAGGACGTACACTTCCGCTATGGCGATGGCGAAGAGGTCTTGCACGATGTGGATTTCGCGGTCAAGGCCGGCGAGGTGGTCGCGCTCGTGGGTCCGAGCGGCGCGGGGAAGACGAGTATCGCCAACCTGTTGTGCCGCTTCTACGATCCGACCCACGGGCGCATTCTCCTCGACGGGCATGACCTGCGCGAGCTGCAGGTTGCCTCACTGCGCAGCCACGTCGCCGTCGTCCTCCAGGACACATTTCTGTTCAACGGTACGGTCAGGCGTAACCTGCTGTACGGAAAGCCTGACGCGTCGCCCGAGGAGCTCGAGGCTGCTGCCAAAGCGGCGTACGCCCATGATTTCATTATGGGCATGGCCGACGGCTATGACACGGAGATCGGCGAGCGGGGGGTCAAGCTGAGCGGGGGCCAGCGCCAGCGCCTGGCCCTGGCCCGGGCCATTCTGGCCGACCCGCGCATTCTGATCCTGGATGAAGCCACGTCGTCTGTCGACGCAGAGGCGGAGTACCTGATTCAGCAGGCGTTGGAAGAGGTGCTGAAGGGCCGCACGGCGCTGGTCATCGCGCACCGGCTCAGCACCATCCGCAATGCCAATAAGATCATCGCGCTGGAAAACGGGCGCATACGCGAGATTGGCCGGCATGGTGAACTGCTTGCCGCCAACGGGCTGTACAGCCAGCTCTACCAGCGACAGCTGGAACTGGCCGCGGAGCGGAGCTGAATCAACCCCGGGGGTGTGCGGATCGTGTGGGACGAATTGCAGTGAAGGGCGGGTTGGAATATCATTCTCACCGGGCCAACGGCTGCTTCCTGCAGCCGCGGCCCGTGGTCTTTGCGCATTCGGGGGGCGGCGTTACTTCCGCTGGCCCCGGTTGAGCGTGCGGGCGATTTCGCTGGGCAAGGCATTGCGCCTGCCAAACACGTCGCGCTGCACTATACTTTCGCCGTAAAGCTTACGGAGCTCCTCCAACAGCGCCTCTGTCGGCGTTGTGGCTGGAGCACCGCGGTCGGGCTTGCGATACTTAGCCAAGGAACACTCCAGTGGCCGGTTGACGCCGGCCGTTTTCACAGTCTCGGCTGCCTCGCACCGGCGCGGCAGCGACCGCGCTTGTGGTGCTTTACACCTATTGTAACGTCGGCAGCTTAACCTTTTGTTTCATTCGTGTATGTATTGCGTTAATTTACCGTAAAACTCCCTGAACGCAAGTCGTGCTTGCGCCGCCGGTCGTCGCGGTGCTGGGTTTCGCCCTACTCGTCGACCTACCTGAGAGGACTCTTCCGCCGTGGATGTCGTCTCGACGATCTTGTTGTTCCTGCCCATCCTGCTCGTGCTCTGGCTGGCCAACTTCAGTCACAGGAAGCGTATCGAAGGGGACGTTCGCAACGAGCGTACTTTCAAGCTGCTTAGCTACGGCGTGCTGTTCCTGCTGTACGCGGTCGCGATGCTCCTGGGCCTCGCGCTGGGCGGCATTGGCCTGGCCGGCGTTCTCGCCCCGCAAGCTTTTGACGCCGCGCCCGTCACCGGGTTCCCCATCGACCGGCTGCCCTGGATGGGCCTCGGGTTGATCGTCTTTTCATTGCTGGGTCTGGTCTTGCTCACCCGGCCCGCCCGGCGCTTCTTTGCGCGTTTCACGCCGATCGACCCATCGCACCCGGTCCATGCGGTCGCACTCTCGCTCACCGCGATGATCCTCATCAACCTGTCGTTCACGGTCGCGATTGGGCTCGACAACCTCGCCAACATGCTCCAGTCCTCGGGGCAGACCGGCGCGAATGCTAACCCCGCGCCCGGCTTGTGGGGCCAGAACCTGCTCTTCGTCGTGATGGGCCTGGTGGGGGTAGGCTTCCTGGCGCGGCGATCGTTCCGCGCATCGCTGATTCGGCTGGGTATCGTGGTGCCGACCCTCCGCCAGGTCGCGCTCGGGCTCGGCGTCGCGGTCATCCTGGTGCCTGTGGTCATCGCCGCGGAGGCTTTAGCCAGCAAGCTGGGCCTCGGCGCGAGCGCCGGCGTGGAGCGGTTGACCGAGCAGTTGGTCGGGCCGCTGACTCAGAACATCGCGGGCATCCTGACACTCGGGCTGGCCGCCGCGCTGGGCGAGGAGACCGTGTTCCGCGGCGCGCTCCATCCACGCTTCGGGCTCGTGTTCACCGCGCTGCTCTTTGCCCTGCTGCACAGTCAGTATGGGTTGAGCTTTTCGACGGTGGCGGTGTTCGTGGTCGGGTTGGTCCTGGGGCTGCTGCGGGCGCGGGCAAACACGACAACTTCGATGATCACGCACGCGACGTATAACATGCTGCTGGGGTTGATCACGTACCTGGGGATTATGCAGAACACCTGAGGCAATGAAGCTCGGCGACGTAACAAACCAGGTTTCCAGCAGAAACCTGGTTTGTTGCTTCTGATCCTAGAAAAGCACCGACGCCAGCTTGTTGCGGTACTCGCGCACGAGCGGGCTTTCCTCGCCCAGCACGCCGAAGATCGCCAGCATGACCTGCCGGGCTTCGCCGTTGCGGAACTTCTTGTCCTGGCGTAGCACGTCGAGCAGGGCATCCATCGCGCCGCGCATGTCGCCCGCCGCGATCTTCTGGCCTGCCGTGTGATACAGCCCGTCGAGGCCGCCCGCCCCGTTGGTGCCGCCGGTCGACTCGAGCAGGAGTGCGGCCAGGGGACGCAGCGCAGTTGCCTGCGCGGCTTCGGGGCCTTCGTTGACCTTGTTAAGGATCTCGTTCGCTTCGGCGGCCTTCCCCTGCGCCAGCAGCGCACGGGCCAGGTTCACCTTCACAGCAGGTTCGGCGCCGTTGGTTGCTCCCATCTGGCGCAGCGCCATTTCTGCTTCAATCCACTTGCCCGCGGCCAAGAGCGTGACCGGGTCGGGCACATTGCCGGCCGGCGCCCCCGCCCCGACGTTGACGCCAAGCTTTTGCAGGAACGCCCTGACCTGCGGCTCGGGGACCGCGCCGACGAACTCTGCTGCCAACCGGCCGTCCTTGAACCCTTTTACGGCCGGGATGCCCTGGACGCCGTACTGCATCGCGGCCCGCTGGTCCTCGTCCGTGTTGATCTTGGCCAGGATAAAACCGCCCTTATACTCGTTGGCGAGCTTCTCCAGCACAGGCCCCAACATCCGACACGGGCCGCACCACGGCGCCCAAAAATCCACCACCACCGGCACTTGCCTGGAGCGCTCGAGCACGTCCGACTGGAACGAGCTGTCGGTTACTTCTATCACCCATTCTGACTTCGCCATCATTGCCCCTTGTGTGCGTCGACCGGAGTAAATCAAGTGATATGTTTATTATATCATGGGATGGGACCCCGATCAATTCGGGACCCCCGGCGTAACGCCAACGTATCTAATTGGATGCTGCGAGCGGACCCCGCGTTACATGGGCCGCAACTCAGGCAGCAGCCGAGCGTACCACTGAGGAGACCACGGGGCAGGTGACTACCATGAGCGAAACTTCGGGTATCGGCGGGCGGCCGGTTACGGGCGACAATGACTTCTGGCGGGTGCGCGGCCTGTTGACCCGCACCGTAGGCGCGGCTCCCCCCGGCCACAACTGGGATATGCGGCGCTGGGACGGCAAATACTTCTACAACCGCTCGGGGCGGTGGGAGGACGGCTGGGAGCAGGCCGTACGGCTGTGGGAGACCCCGGCAGGGCGGCTGGTCGGCTGCGTCAACCGGGAGGGCGCGGGCGATGCGTGGATCCAGATTGACCCGGCGTATCGCTTCCTCGAAGGCGAGATGATCGGGTGGGCCGAGTCGCACCTGGCGGTGAGCGATCCGGACTCCGGCGCCCGGGTGCTCGAGTTTCAGGTGTTTGAATATGACGCGCTCAGGCAGCAGTTGCTGGCCGAGCGGGGTTACGAGAAGATGGAATGCGGCGGCATGTATCGGCACATGCGTCTGCCCGCACACACGCTGCCCCCTGCGACCCTTGCCGAGCCTTATCACCTCCGAACGGTCGACGCAGAGGACGGCGCAGACTGCCAGCGCATCGCCGATCTGCTCAACGCGGCGTTCGGCCGCACGTTCCACAACGGGCCCGAATTCCGGTCGTTTGCGGCGCTCGCGCCGTGCTACGTGCGCGAGCTTGACCTTGTCGCAGTCGCGCCCGACGGCTCGTTTGCGGCCTACGTTGGCATGCCCTACGACCGGGAGAACCGCCGCGGGATCTTCGAACCGGTGTGCACCCATCCCCAGCACCGGCGCTGCGGGCTGGCGGCGGCGCTGATGCGCGAAGCGCTGCACCGGGTGCAGGCAATGGGCGCCGTCGACGTGACCGTAGACACCGGCGACATGGTCCCCGCGAACGCCCTTTATGATGCGTTGGGGTTCGGCGAGGCATACCGCGCGTTCGCCTGGCGCAAATGCTGGGCAGGTTGACACGGACGGCCGAATGCGGACAATAGGGCCATGCAAGTCGTGCCCTTGAACGCCGAACAGGCCGTGGCCCTGGTGTCCCAGTTCGCAGACGTGTACCGTGCGGCCTTCGCTCCTGCGCCCTACCAGCGCCAGGAGCACGAGGTCGACGAGTTCGCCGCGCGCTGCCCTTGCAGGCTCGCCGCCAGGGGTTTCGGTCGGTGGTGGCCCGCGCCGACACGGGAGACTTTGTCGGCATCGCATACGGTTATCGCAGCCAGCCGGGCCAGTGGTGGCATGACAACGTTTCTCGTGCCCTGGGTGACCACGCCGCGCAGCTCTGGCTGGCGAGCGCGTTCCAGGTGACCGAGGTGGCCGTCGTGCCCCGGCACCAGCGCCAGGGCATCGGCAAGAGCCTGCTCGACGCGCTGCTCGAGGAACTGCCCTACGAACGGGCCGTGCTGTCGACGCTTGACGCCGAAACCGTGGGCCGAGCCATGTATCGGGCGCGCGGCTGGCAAGACCTCCTGGCCGGATTCTACTTCCCCGGCGTCCCCCGGCGATACGCGATCATGGGCCGTCTCCTGACGAACGGCGCGGACTAAGCCAAGCGGACAATAGCCAACAGGTAAGAGACCGGACTTCTGCCACCAGCCTCGCTGGCGCAGAAGTCCGGTCTCTATTTCACTTACGTTACACGCCTATTCACATTCTATCTTAAAGAATCGTGTTCAAACGTGTTTTGGGTGATTGACAAACGTGAGCAGTGGTGCTAATCTGTGCATGCAAATAGTGAATAGCATGATTCACAAACGTGAATGACCTCTTCCATTCATCGGCGTCTCACGGAGATTACACCACTATGGATATTGCCACCGCAGAGATGACGCAGGACGCGGCCCACCGCGACGGCGGGCCACGAGAATCGAACCTTTCCCGCGAGCGTCTCCTGGAGCTGTTCTACAAGATGACCCTCACGCGTGCCTTCGAAGAGGCCGCGTGGAGCCAGTACGGCCTCGGTAAGGTACACGGGACGATGCACCTGTGCATCGGCCAGGAGGCTGTAGGCATTGGAGCCATTGCCGCGATCCGGCCCGACGACTACATCGTTTCCACCCACCGCGGCCATGCCCACGCCATCGGCAAGGGGCAAGACGTGCGCGAGATGATGGCCGAGCTGCTGGGCAAAGAGAACGGCGTCTGCCACGGCCGGGGCGGCTCGATGCACATGGCCGACGTGAACCTGGGCAGCCTGGGCGCGAACGGCGTGGTGGGCGGGGGCTTGCCGCTGTCGGTCGGTGCGGGCCTTGCACTCAAGCTGAAGCACCCGACGGGTGATTCGCCGGTGGTGATCTGCTTCTTCGGCGACGGCGCCTCAAACGAGGGCGCGTTCCACGAGTCGATCAACATGGCTTCCGTGTGGAAGCTCCCCGTGATCTACCTCTGCGAAAACAACCAGTACGGCATGTCGAACTCGGTCAAGAACGCCATGAGCGCCCGCCAGATGATCGACCGGGCCCCGGGCTACGGCATTCCCGGCAAGCAGGTTGACGGGATGGACGTGCTGGCGGTCTACGAGGCGATCAGCGAAGCGGCCGAGTACGTGCGAGCGGGCAACGGCCCCATCCTGATCGACGCGCTCACTTACCGCTACCTGGGGCACTCGAAGAGCGACCGGCAGCTTTATCGGACGAAGGACGAGGTCGAGGCCTGGAAGCAGCGCGATGCGATCGCCGCCTTCGAGCGTTACTTGCTGAGCGCCGGCGTTGCCTCACAGGACGAACTGGACGCCCTCAAGACGAAGGCGGACGCGGCCATCGAAGAAGCCATCGCGTACGGCGACGCCGGGCCCGAGCCGCAGGTGGCCCACCTCATGCGCGACGTATACGCCGAAGACCCGGCCGTACTGGCACAGCCGGAGCGGGTCTTGCCCAAGTGGGCGTCCGCGACATTCGGAACCGCGACCCGCATCAACCCGCCCGCAGGCGAGCGGGTGATCACCTACTCGGAGGCGCTGCGCGAGGCGATGGCCCAGGCGCTGTCCTCTGACCCGAAGGTATTCATGCTGGGCGAGGATATCGGCGTGTACGGCGGTGCATTCGGCGTCACAAAGGACCTGGTGGAGGAGTTCGGCCGCGACCGCGTGCGCGACACGCCGATCTCGGAAAACGCGATCATCGGGGCTGCCACCGGCGCGGCGGTGCTGGGCATGCGGCCGATCGCCGAAATGCAGTTCCAGGACTTCATCACGCTGGGTATGGAGCAGACGGTGCTCCAGGCCGCCAAGATTCGCTACATGTTCGGCGGCAAGGCGACCGTGCCGATGGTCGTGCGGATGCCGGCCGGCTCGGGCACGGGCGCGGCTGCGCAACACTCGGAGAGCCTCGAATCCTGGTTCCTGAGCGTGCCGGGCATCAAGGTGGTGGCGCCTGCGAGCGCGTACGATGCCAAGGGGCTGCTGCTGGCCGCGCTGGCCGACGACAACCCGGTGATGTTCGTCGAGAACAAGCTGCTGTACAAGAGTAAGGGCGCAGTGCCCGTCGAGCCCTACATCGTGCCGCTGGGCAAGGCCGCGGTGCGCCGCCAGGGCCAGCACGTGAGCATTGCGGCGACGTCGATCATGGTGCACCGGGCGCTCGAAGCGGCCAAGCAGCTGGAAGCCGAGGGCGATCGAGCTCGAGGTCATCGACCTGCGCACGCTGAAGCCGCTCGACAACGAGACGATCATCGCCTCGGTCAAGAAGACCGGGCGCCTGCTGGTGGTGCACGAGGCGCCGCTGTTCGGCGGCTTTGGCGGCGAAATTGCGGCCATGATTGCCCAAAGCGAGGCCTTCGCGTACCTGGAAGCGCCCATCGTGCGCCTCGGCGGCGAAGACGTGCCGATCCCGTACAACCCGAAGCTGGAAAAGGCCGCCGTACCGCAGGTCGATAACATCGTCGCCGCCGCACGCAAGCTCGCCCGGACCGAGATCTAGAATGGGACGCAGATTGAACTGATTCACTGATCTTCCTGATTTTATCAGCGAGGTCATGCGAATCGACTCAGTCAGTTAGATCAGGCGTCCTATTAGGGGTACGAAATGCCAACACCCGTGATTATGCCCAAGTTCGAGATGACCCAGGAGACGGGCAAGGTCCTTGCGTGGCTCAAGCGTGAGGGCGAGCACGTGAACAAGGGCGAAGCACTTCTCGAAGTCGAGACCGACAAGGTCAACCAGGAAGTCGAGTCGCCTGCTACGGGCGTGCTCACCGGCATTTGCGCCGCGCCCGGGCAGGTAGTGCCGATCGCCGCTCCCATCGCCTACATTCTCAAGCCAGGGGAAACCGCTTCAGGTTTCTCTTCTCCTTCCTTGGGTGCGGCTGAGACGACCCCTGGCTCGGGCCGGGGCCCGGAGTCGTCCCAGCCGGCGCCGAGTCAGGCGGCCGACGATGCCCCGAAAGTCACACCGCTGGCCGCCCGCCTCGCGCAAGAGTATGGCGTCGACCTGTCCAAGGTCACGGGTACCGGCCCGATGGGGCGGATCACCCGGGAAGACGTGACGGCTGCATCCGCGGCGCAAGCTGAGGCCGGGCCCACGCCGCCCGTGGCCGACGGCAAGGTGCGCGCGGTTCCGGCAGCGCGACGGGTGGCTCGCGAGATGGGTGTCGACCTGCGCACGGTAAAGGGCACGGGGCCCGAGGGTCGGGTTCAACCGGAAGACGTGGCGGCCACGGGCGCGGCGCCGTCGACCCTGGCTGCATCCCAGCCCGTCGCTCCCGCCGTGCAGCCGGAACCGGCCGCTCCAGCGCTTCTGGACGCGAGTGCCGGGGGTCCCAAGGTGCGCAGGGTCGTGCCGCTCACAAATATCCGCAAGACGATTGCCGAGCGGATGGTGGCCAGCGTGCGCGAGGCGCCGCAGTTCAGCGTCAGCCTCGATGTGGACATGACCCGCAGCCTCGGCATCGTGGAAGATGTCAAGTCCGTCGTGCAAGGGCTGGCGCCGGACCCCAGCCGGCCGAAAATCACGCTCACTGCGCTGGTCGTCAAGGCCGTCGCCTATGGGCTGGCGGCACACCCGGCCGCAAACGCCTCGTATAGCACTGAAGGGATTGTCGAATACGAGGACGTCAACGTCGGCGTGGCCACCGCAATCGACTCTGGCCTCATTGTTCCGGTGGTACGCTCGGCAAACATTCTCGGCTTGCGGGGCATCGCCGTCGCATTGGGCGACCTGACGACCCGGGCACGTGAGGGCAGGCTGAAGCTGGACGACCTGACCGGCGGCACCTTCACCGTGTCCAACCTCGGAATGTTCGGGATCGAGACGTTCACCGCGATCCTGAATCCGCCGCAGGCCGCGATTCTGGCGGTCGGCAAGGTGACCAAGCGGGCTGTCGTGGTTTCGGCCCCCTCCGGGGAAGACAAGGTCGAGATCAAGCCCATGGCCTCGCTGACGCTCACCGCGGACCACCGCGTGCTCGACGGCGCCTCCGCAGCCCGGCTGCTGGCAACGATCCAAAGCGTCCTGGAACACCCGGGACTCCTGCTGGAATAAGACAGGAACAGGACGCAGATTCAACTGATCGAACTGATCTACATGATCCTTCCTGCATAGGCTATCAGAAAGATCAGTTGAAATCAGTCATATCAGTCAGATCAGCGTCCCATTCCACATCAGTGAGGGGAATTATGGCCGTACCTATGCTCCAGGTGGCGATGGACTACATCTCGCTGCCGCCCGCGCTCGCGATGGCCGTCAAGGTCGCGCCCGAGGTTGATATCATCGAGATCGGCACCCCGCTATGCAAGGCGGTCGGGCTAGACGGGATCCGCGCGATCCGCGACCTGGTCGGTCCAGACAAGCTGATCCTGGCCGACTTCAAAAGCCCCGACGTGGGTGGGCTGGAAGCGAAGATGGCGTTCGATGCCGGCGCGGACATGATGACCGTGATCGGCGGCGCAGCCCTCGCTACGGTCGAGTCCGCATTGCAGGCGGCCAAGGAAGCACGCAAGGAAATGCTGATGGAGCTCACCGGCGTGCGCGATATCGTGGCCCGGGCAAAGGAATGGCGCCAGATCGGCGTGGAGCGGATGGTGTACCACCGGGGCTGGGACGAGCAAACGTTCAACCGCCAGTGGGGCGACGACGACCGCAAGACGGTCCAGACGCTCATCGACATGGGCTTCAAGATCACCGTTACCGGCGGCATCAACAAGAGCATGCTGCCCTTTTTCGCCTCGCTGGCCGTGTCCGTCGTCATCTGCGGTCGTGGCATTCGCGAGACGCCCGACCCGCGTCAGTCGGCGCACGAGTTCAAGGCGGAGATGACCCGCTTGTGGGGGAGCGGCGCCGCGGCGGCGCCTGCGTTTCCCGGTGGAAAAGTGGCCGCAGCCAGCGCCGCTGAAAACGCAGCCAAGGCCATCCGGTGGGGCGTGAGCGAAATGGGCTTGCTGCTGACCGCGGATGGTCGGGAGTGCCCGGGCTGTGATTCGTCGCAGCGCGTCTGCTGGGGCACGCGCACCGAAGTCGTCGCACCGCAAGGCACACGGGCGGACGACCTCGTCAGCCGCATCGGCCAGTCCTTCGGACGCAGCGCGGCCTTCGGCAAAGTGAATGACGCCGTCATCTTCCTCGACCCGGCCCAACTGCAGACGGGATCGATCAACGAGGTGCTCGAGTTGCTCCGTGCAGCGGGCAACGCAGCCCGGTCGGCCGGCGCAGCCATAGATGTGAGCGCCGGCGTGAATGTGGCAGACAAGATTCTGCGGAACTAAGCGGGCGCCGGACCTTCGGGGCCGGAACGGCCCCGAAGGTCCTTTATCCGCTTTGAGAAACCGGTTGCTCAACACTCGTTCGACGCCGTAGTCACCCCACACCGATGGAGGTCAAGATGAGCCAGTCCAATATCGACCTGGTCCGCCGCTACTACCAGGTCACGAGCGGCGATCTCGCTGGGATCGAGGAGATCGTTTCCCCCGACTTCATCGACCATCACTTCCCCCCGACCCTGCCGCAGGGTCCTGAGGGCGTCAAGGCGTTCTTCAACGACGTCCTCGGCGCCTTCACCCACCGCCGAATTGACATCTTCGACATCTTCGCGGCGGAAGACCGCGTCGGCGTGCGCTTCGAGCTTGTCGCCAACCACAGCAGCGAGTTTGCCGGCTACAAGCCGTCTGGACAGCAGATTACATGCGGCGCCATGAGCATGTTTCGGGTAGAGGACGGCAAGCTGGCCGAGGGCTGGGAAACAGCCGACCTGTTCGGCCTGTTCAAGCAGCTCCAAGCCCTGCAGACCGTAGCCGCCTAGGGATTCAATACAAAGGCACAAAGGCACGACGGCATAGATAACCTTTGTGACGTAGTGTCGCCGTGTTGAGCGCTGCCGACGAAGGAAGGTCGAAGATGATCAAGGTTTTTGAAGCACCTCGCAAGTATGTCCAGGGCGTGGGCGTGATGGCCGAGGCCGGCAGGTGGGTGGCTCCGCTGGGGAAGCGCGCGCTGATCGTGTGGGGCGCGACGGTCAAGCAGCAGGTCGGCGACACCCTTGTCGAGTCGCTGCTCGGCGCGGGCGTCGAGCCGATTTCGTACGAGTGTCGCGGCAACTGCACCCGCTCTCAGATTGCGGACGGCGTCGCGCTGGCCAAGGCCGAGCGCGCCGAAGTCGTCCTTGGCGTCGGCGGCGGCCGGTCCATCGACATGGCCAAAGCGATCGCCTGGGAGACGTGCAGCAAGGTCGTCTCCATCCCCACTGTCGCATCCAACGATGCCCCCACGAGCGCCGAAACGGTCTACTACACAGACGAGGGCGCGATGGACGGGTGGGGTGTTTGGCCCTACAACCCCGACGTCGTGTTGGTCGACACGCAGGTGGTCGTGGACGCACCGGTGGAATGGCTGGTGTCGGGCATGGGCGATGCGGTCGCGACCTGGTTCGAGGCCGAGGCTGCGTACAAGGGCCGCCGCACGGCCATTGCGGGCGGCGTGTCCACCATCACAGCGCTTAAGCTGGCCGAGCTCTGCTACGACCTGCTGATGGAATACGGCGTGCAGGCCCGCCAGGACGCGGCCAACCACGTGGTCACCCCGGCCGTCGAGCGAATCGTGGAAGCCAACACCCTCCTTTCGGGTTTGGGCTTCGAGAGTTCGGGCGTGTGCACGGCCCACGCGGTGGCGAACGGGCTGACCGTCCGCAAGGAAACCGCCGGCTGCTCGCACGGCCAGAAGGTTGCTTTTGGCCTGGCTGCCCAGCTCTGCCTGGACGAGGACATTACGCAGGCAGAGCGGCTCAAGGTCATCGACTGGATGGTGGCGGTGGGCTTGCCTGTCACCTTTGAAGAACTGGGCCTGGGGCACATCAGCCGCCAGGAAATCATGGACCTGGCGAGCCAGTTCGCCGGCGACGGCTCGATCGCGCATAACCACGTTCAGCAGGTCACGGCATTCGACATGTACAGCGCGCTCGTCGCGGCCGACTCGCTCGGCCACCAGCGACGCGCCTTGCAGTAAGCGCGTTCGGCTTGGCGCCGGGCACAGCCCCGTGCCAAGCCGAACAATACAGGAGGAAGAATGGCACCAACACAGGTACAGATGACGGCGTTGGGGATGGTGGAGACTCGCGGGCTCGTGGCCTCCATCGAGGCAGCCGACGCGATGAGCAAGGTCGCCTATGTCCGGCTCGTGGCGCAAGAGGAGATTGGGGGCGGATACGTCACCATCTTCGTACGGGGCGAGGTGGGCGCGGTGCAGGCCGCAGTCGATGCCGGGGTGGCGGCTGCTAAGCGGGCCGGCGAGCTGGTGACGGCGCACGTGATCGCCAGGCCCCATGCGCTGGTCGAGAAGCTGCTGCCGACTGGCGAAACCAAAGTGGTTCGCGCGCTGGCAGACTGAGAGGCTGACTCATGGACCTACGGACTTACGTGCTTATCGATTCCATGCAGCCGCAATATGCCGCATTGACAGGCATCCTGCTGCAGGGTGACACGCCGGTCGAGGGCATGGCGGAGATCTTCATGGAGCTTGCCCCTGCCAGCGACGTGTACGAAGTGCTCGACGCGGCGCTCAAGACCACCGACGTGCGCCCCGGCCTGCTCCGGGTAGAGCGCGAATACGGCACGCTGGAAGTGCACGGGTTCTTCCAGGAAAACGTCAAGGTGGCCGGCCGCGAGGCGCTTGCCAAGTTCGGCCTGACCGAGGCGGACCGGTGGAAGCCGGAAGTCGTCTCTGTCAAGACCGTCACCGGGGTCGATCCCTGGGAGGCCCAGCTGGTGAACCAGGCCAGCCGCGGCGGCCTGCTGCTGAAGGGGCAGACGCTGTGCGTGATCGAGGTGGTGCCGGCGGCGTACGTCATGCTGGCGGCCAACGAGGCGGAAAAGGCTTCGAATATCACCCTCGTGCATTATCAGCCGGCGGGCAAGTTCGGCCGGCTCTACATCTCGGGCACCGAGTCTGCAGTACGGGTGGCGCGTGACGCGGCGGTAACGGCAGTCAACAGCCTGCCGGGCACTGTGCGGAGCGGCAAGGGCGCGGCCTAGGCCGCACGCCAGCGTGGCTGGCGTTGGCGGAAGCGTCGACTCCGGAGGAGTCAATCGTGAAGACATTTATCACTGCTGAGGACATCGAGACGCTGGCCGCTCAGGGCGTGCACGAGCTGACCGTGGATGAAGACACCGTGCTGACCGCCGTCGCTCGCGAGGCAGCGGCCCAGCGAGGGATCAGGCTGGTGGCGCCTGGCGCCAACAAGCCGGGTTTCTCTACTGCGGGCGAAGCCGGCGCGGAACCTGGTCTGGCTCCGGCGGCGGTGTCTGGCAAACCCAAAGGCTGCCAGCACGGCCCGCTCAGTGCGGGTGGCGGTGCGCCCCGCAGTGCAGCCGCGGCAGGCAGCCCGGTCGTGGACGAACTGATCGGCGCCGTCAAGCAGATGGCGCGTGTGCAGAGCACACGTTAGCGCTCCACGAGGCATAGACGGAGGCTTAAACGTGATTATCGCAAAGGTCGTTGGCTCGGCCGTCGCTTCGATCAAGCTCGATGCGCTCCAATCCACCAAGCTCCTGGTAGTCCGTCCGGCGGACGCCCAGGGGAACGCAACCGGCGCGCCGCTGCTTGCAGTGGACCTGGTGGGTGCGGGCGAAGACGAGCTGGTCATGGTCAGCGAGGGCTCTTCGGCCCGGATGGCGTGTGCGGGCGCCCAGGGTAGTGATCGTTCGCCCGCCGACGCAGCCATTATCGGCATTCTTGATTCCCTGCGCTACTACGGGGATTTGGTTTACAGGAAGGCATGACGCATGACGCAACCGAATGACACCCAGACCGAGATGGACCCGGGCATGCGGGCGCTCGGCATGATCGAAACCAAGGGACTGATCCCCTGCATCGAGGCCGCAGACGCCATGGTGAAGGCGGCGAACGTCAAGCTGCTTCAGCGCCGGGCGATCGGCGCGGGTTACATGACCGTGATGGTGCGTGGAGACGTGGGCGCGGTGCGGACTGCGCTGGAAGCGGGCAGCCAGGCCGCCCGGCGGTTGGGCCAGGTCGTTTCCGTGCGCATCTTGCCAAGTCCGCATCTGGATCTCGAGCAGATCCTGCCCGAGAGCGTGGAGTAAGGTCGTGGCAACCCCTCACGTGACACCGTCGGCTCTGCGGGCCAAAAAGAACCGCGGTCAGAAGATCGTGATGCTGACCGCATACGACTTCCCGATGGCCTCGTTCATCGAGCAGGCGGGCGCGGACATCGTCTTGGTCAGCGACGCGGTCGGCACGGTGGGCAACGGTCGTGGCGAGGCGGTGTCGGTGTCGGTCGACGAGATGATCTACCACACGCGCTCGGTTCGCAACGGCTGCAAGCGCTGCATGGTCATCACGACGATGCCGTTCGCCTCGTACAACACGCCTGACGACGCGCTGCGCACGGCGTCCCGGCTGATGAAGGAAGGCGGCGCGGACGGCGTCCATCTCGAAGGAACGCGCCGCGAAGCCTGCTGGATCGGCGACATGACGGCCGCGGGGATTCCGGTCATGGGCCACGTGGGCGTCACCAAGCAGAAGATCATCGCGACCGGTCGAATCAAGCTGCCGGGGCAGGACGCCGCGAGCGCACGGGAGATCATCGCCGACTCGGTCGAGATGGCGCGCCAGGGTGCGTTTGCGCTCGTGCTCGAGTGCCTGCCCGTGGCGCTGGGCCGGATCATCACCGGCAGCCTGGACATCCCGACCATCGGGATCGGTTCCGGGCCTGACTGCGACGGACAAGCGCTGGTGACACAGGACATGCTGGGACTGTTCAAGGAACTGTCGCCGCGCTTCCTGAAGGTCTATGCGGACCTGGCCGGTGTCACTGTCTCGGCGCTGACCCAGTTCCGCAAGGAAGTCGAAGGCGGAACCTTCCCGGCGCCCGAACACACGTATGCGATCGACGAAGGCGAGCTGCAGAAGCTGTTGTCTCAGCTACGCGGCTAGGCGAGAAACCAGGTTTCGCCTCGGCTGAGCCGAGGGTGCAGAAACCCGGTTTCTGACGCACGCAAGAGGAGGTTTTTATGGCGGAATCTCTCAACGGGAAGGTGGCGGTCATCACGGGCGTGGGCTCCGGGTTCGGGAAGGCCACAGCCGAGTTGTTCGCCAGCAAGGACCAGGCCGGCCTGGTGCTGATCGACAGAAACGAGACAGCCCTCGCCGAAACCGCGGAGTGCTGCAAGGTCGCCGGCTCGAAGGTCGTGGCGATTCAGGCGGACGTGACGAAGCCGGAAACTTTTGAGAAGGCGCTGGCCGCAGCGCTGGACAACTGGGGCAAGGTGGATTTCCTCATCAACTACGCCGGGCGGTGCGCTCAAGGTGGCGCCCATCGAGGAGATGGATGATGAGATCAACCGCAAGATCATCGACCTGAACCTCACCAGCGTGATCATGAGCTGCCGGACCTTCACCCCCCAATTCAAGAAGCAGGGTTTCGGCAAGATCATCAACGTCTCCAGCGCCTGCGACCGCCGGTGCTGGCAGGGTTGGTCGGTCTACTCGGCCGCCAAGGCCGCGGTGAACACGTTCACCAAGTGCCTGTACACGGAGCTCCGGCCGCACGGCGTTGCCGTCATGTTGCTCGTGCCCGGCGGCTCGAACACCGGCTTCCAGGCGGCTGCAGAGGGCGTGGGCAAGTTCGACTGGGACGAAGAGCTGGCCGTCCGGCCCGAGCACTTCGCCGACATGGTGTACCAGGCCTGCGCGCTCAGCAAAGGCGGCTGCGTGGTCGAGATGCTCGTCTATGGGCTGGCCCAGGATGTGAGCGGCTTCTAGCCAACGCGGAACCAGGAGGCGCGCTCGCCGGCAGACCACCCGTCCAAGCCTTGCCTCCACAGTGCGAGCTCCACTCTATCGCGGTTAGCGGGGATCGTCCCCGAGCAGTTGAGCGCCCAACCCGGCGCTCGAAAAGGTCTCTCAGCAAGACAGGAGGAGTCTCAAGTGAAGAAGCAGTTGTTCACCCTGTTGGGCGTGCTGGTCGTGATCAGCATGCTCCTCACGGCCTGCGGCGGCGCTGCGCCAGCGCCCGCGGCCGCCCCGACCGAGGCCCCGAAGGCCGCGCCGACCGCGGCCCCGGCCCCCACCGAGGCCCCGAAGGTCGAGGCCACGACCGCCCCCGCGCCTGCGGCCGGCGAACTGAAGCCGGCGACGGACAAGCCGATGAAGATTGCGTTCTTCGTGTCTGACATGACGAACGTGTTCCACCAGGGTCAGGCGACCGAAGCGCAGAAGTACGCCAAGGATAAGTACGGGGCCGAGGTGTTCATCTTCGATGGCAAGTCCGACTCGGCGACGATGACGGCGAACGTGGATCAGATCATGGCCCAGGGCATGGATGCGGCGACGCTGCACATCTGGGACTATGAGACGGTCAAGCCGGCGGTCGAGGAGATGCTGAAGAAGGGCATCGTGCTGACGTCGTTCTTCAGCCCGTTGGGCGACAGCGGCATCCCGGTTGCGCGCTCGGACGAGAAGGGTGTCTCGTTTGAGATGGGTGCGCAGATGGCGAAGGAGTGGAAGGCGGCGCATCCCGACAAGCCGATCGTGATGATGCAGTTGGGTTGGCCGAACCACACCGAGGTGAAGTCGGGTCGTACGGATCCGTTCGTAGCGGGCGTGAAGTCGGTGGACCCGACGGCGACGGACCTGGGCTGCCAGGATGCGTCGAAGGGTGCGGATGCGGCGAAGCAGATCATCAAGGACATCGTGACGCAGCATCCGGAAGTCAACCTGATCTACTCGGAAGCGTCGAACCTGACGGTTGGGACGATGGCCGGGCTGACCGAGGCGGGCCGCGGCAAGTACGCCGATGGCAAGCCGCTGACGGAAATCGTGGCGTCGGTGGACTTCGACGAGTCGGAGTACAAGCAGGTCTACGACCCGAACAGCTCGCTGAAGTACTCGATGGGTCTGCCGCCCATCGAGACGGGCCAGGGCCGCATCGACCTGATCATGGACGTCGCCGCAGGCAAGCTGCCGATGGCCTCGCAGCCGGCTGCGGAAGAATTCTACAAGGCTTACAACGTCAACCACCTGACCATGCCGCAGGCGGATGCAGCCGCCTGGCTGAACAAGCAGTTCGGCACCAGCATCGCCGCACCTGCGGCTGCCGCACCTATGGCTGGCGACTTCAAGCCGGCGACGGACAAGCCGATGAAGATTGCGTTCTTCGTGTCTGACATGACGAACGTGTTCCACCAGGGCCAGGCGACCGAAGCGCAGAAGTACGCCAAGGATAAGTACGGGGCCGAGGTGTTCATCTTCGATGGCAAGTCCGATTCGGCGACGATGACGGCGAACGTGGATCAGATCATGGCCCAGGGCATGGATGCGGCGACGCTGCACATCTGGGACTATGAGACGGTCAAGCCAGCGGTCGAGGAGATGCTGAAGAAGGGCATCGTGCTGACGTCGTTCTTCAGCCCGTTGGGCGACAGCGGCATCCCGGTTGCGCGCTCGGACGAGAAGGGTGTCTCGTTCGAGATGGGTGCGCAGATGGCGAAGGAGTGGAAGGCGGCGCATCCCGACAAGCCGATCGTGATGATGCAGTTGGGTTGGCCGAACCACACCGAGGTGAAGTCGGGTCGTACGGATCCGTTCGTAGCGGGCGTGAAGTCGGTGGACCCGACGGCGACGGACCTGGGCTGCCAGGATGCGTCGAAGGGTGCGGATGCGGCGAAGCAGATCATCAAGGACATCGTGACGCAGCATCCGGAAGTCAACCTGATCTACTCGGAAGCGTCGAACCTGACGGTTGGGACGATGGCCGGGCTGACCGAAGCGGGCCGCGGCAAGTACGCCGATGGCAAGCCGCTGACGGAAATCGTGGCGTCGGTGGACTTCGACGAGTCGGAGTACAAGCAGGTCTACGACCCGAACAGCTCGCTGAAGTACTCGATGGGTCTGCCGCCCATCGAGACGGGCCAGGGCCGCATCGACCTGATCATGGACGTCGCCGCAGGCAAGCTGCCGATGGCCTCGCAGCCGGCCTCGGAGGAGTTCTACAAGGCTTACAACGTCAACCACCTGACCATGCCGCAGGCGGATGCAGCCGCCTGGCTGAACAAGCAGTTCGGCACCAACATCAAGTAACGACCAGTTAGCACGCTTTGCCACGGAGAGCACAGAGGGCGCAGACGCGGCTGAGAGCGCAGCAACTCTCTGCCTCTCGCCCACCCTCTGAGACCTTTGTGATCTCTGTGGCAACCTTGCATCCTGTCCCGGGAGGGGGCTTGGCATGGAACTGACTGATAGTGGCTCGGGACGAGACAACGTTCTCGAAATTCGGGACCTGGTCAAGGAATTCCCCAGCGTGCGGGCGGTCAACAGTGTCAGTTTTGACATCAAGCGGAATACCGTTCACTGCCTCGTTGGCGAGAACGGCGCAGGGAAGAGTACGCTGATCAAGATTCTGACAGGCGCATACCAGCGCACCAGCGGCAAGATCCTGCTGAACGGCGAAGAGTATGCGGCGGCCAGCACGAAGGAAGCCAAAGAGAAGGGCATCAGCACCCTGTTCCAGGAACTGAACGTGGTCGACCAGCTGACCGTGGAAGAAAATCTGACGCTGGGCATGGAGGACACCCGATTTGGGTTCCTGCGGAAGACCGACAAGATCAACAAGATCGTCAGCGTGATGAACAGCCTCGAGCCGTCCATCCGTCCGCAGCAGCTGGTTGCCGAGCTCAGCGTTGCGAAGAAGCAGATCGTGGAGATCGCCAAAGCGGTCGCCACCGAGTCGGACATTATCATCATGGACGAGCCGACCGCCGCCTTGTCCGAGGGCGAAATCGCCCGGCTCTTCAAGATCATCCGCGGCTTGCGCGAACGCAATGTCACCGTGGTCTACATCTCGCACCGGCTCGACGAGATCTTCGAGCTCGGCGACTACGTCACGGTCATGCGCGACGGCCGGCACATCGACACCAAGCCCATCTCCCAGGTCAAGGACCGGTCGGAGCTGATCAAGATGATGATCGGCCACACCGTCTTCGAGCAGTACACGCCGCGCATGCGGGACTGCGACGACCTGATCCTCGAGGTGCGCCACCTCTCCAATCACAAGCTCCAGGACGTCTCGTTCAGAGGTGCCCAAGGGCGAGATCGCCGGGTTCTACGGCCTGGTGGGTGCGGGCAAAACCGAGTTGGCCCGGGCCATTTACGGCGCGGACCCGTATACCGGGGACATCATTTTCAAGGGCAAAAAGCTGCCGCAGTCGCCCGACCGTGTTATCGAGGCGGGCATCGCATTGGTGCCCGAGGAGCGGCGCTCGCAGGGCCTCTTCACGTTGCTGACCATCCGGGGCAACGTTCCGGTCATGAATATGAAGAAGATCTCGCGCGGCGGCTTCGTCAGCGGAGCCCACGAGCGCGAGGTCACGCTCGAATATATCGACAAGCTCAGGATTGCCACCAGCAGCATCGAGAAGGAAGCCGCGCAACTGTCGGGCGGCAACCAGCAGAAGGTGGTGCTCTCTAAGTGTCTTTTCGCCGATGCCGACCTGCTCATGCTGGACGAACCCACCCGCGGCATCGACGTGGGCGCAAAGAGCGAGATCTACAGCATCATCCGCCAGCTTGCCGCCGACGGCAAGTCAATCCTGATCTTCTCCTCGGAGCTCCCCGAGGTCATGAACATCTGCGATACGATCTACCTGCTGTATGACGGGAGCCTAAAGGAGACGATTCGCAACGGCTGCGACGTCGACAGTGAGATGATCATGCATGCGGTGTCCGGCGTGGCAGACGCGGATGGCACGGCCACAGCTGCCGGCGCCATCAGGGCGACGGAGGGAGAATGAGCGTCCAAACAACTACGCCCGCGCAGAAGGCGCGTGCGACCAGCCGGATGAGCAACGAGACGTTCATCACGCTCTTCATGGCCGGCGTGCTCCTGGTCGTGTTCCTGGTGGCGTGTCTCTTCGTGCCAAACTTCTTCACCCCGAAGAACATCGTCAACATCCTGACGAACAACTGGTACATCGTCATTATCGGCATCGGCGTAACGTTCCTCCTGATCACGGGCAACTTCGACATGTCGGTGGGCGGAGTCATCGCCTTGACCGGCGTACTGTCCGTGTGGTTCGTCCAGGGGGTGAACGTCTCGCGCAACGTACTGGCGAACGGCCTGGGCCTGCCCTACCCGGTCGCCATTGCGCTCGCCCTGCTGTGTGCGATGGGCGTCGGTGGCCTCAATGCGTTCTTCATCGCGAAACTTAAGGTGCCCTCCATTATCGTCACCCTGGGCACCGCGATGCTCGCCCGGGGCACTGCCCAGGTCATTACCCAGGGCGCACAGCGCAACACGAGCCTGCCTGACATTTTCGGGGTCGTCGGCAACGCCGCGATCCCCGGCACGACCGTGAAGGTTTCCGTGCTGATTATGATTGCCCTGATGATCGCGGCCTACATCTTCGAGCGCAGGACGGTGCCCGGCCGGCGGACGTACCAGATTGGCGCCAACCCGGAGGCCGCCCGGCTGTCCGGCATCAAGGTGACGCGGCAGCTCACGCTGCTGTACATCCTGAGCGCGCTGCTCGCCGGCATCACCGGCATCCTCCTGACGTCCGAATACAAAGCCGGCCTGTCGAGCCGCGCCGTGGGCTACGAGTTCGACGCCCTGGTCGTGACGCTGCTGGGCGGCGTCAGCATCGCAGGCGGCTTTGGATCGGTGCTCGGCATGTTCGTCGGCGCAATCCTGCTCTCGGTGATGACGACCGCCGCCACGGGCCTGCTGCTCTCGCCCGACTGGCAGTTCACGCTGAAGGCCCTCGTGACCTTTGCCGCAATTCTGGCGCAGCGGTGGGCACTTGATCGCCGCAGCAGGGGCTAAAGGCGTAGCTGAGCGCCCCACCGGGTAACGGCCGAGCGGCTAGCCCGCCTGGTGCGCTCCGCAAGTGTGGGCGGACGAACGAA
This sequence comes from uncultured Chloroflexia bacterium, assembly GCA_963810095.1. GTDB lineage: Bacteria > Chloroflexota > Anaerolineae > CG2-30-64-16 > CG2-30-64-16 > JALOOB01. The sequence continues at coordinate 454,007 of CAWEMM010000009.1, forward strand.
AGGGAGATACTCATGACAACAAGCCAAGTGTCGATGCGTAAGACTCAGGGTCAGAACGACCGGTCAGACGCTTTGCGTTCGGCAGTGAAGAAATACTATATCTACGCGGTCCTGCTGGTTATCGTGATCGTCTTTAGCCTGGCCAAGGTAAACACAGTGGGGTTGTTCGGCCGCGGCGCCTTCCTTAGCCCCGACAGCGTCATCAACATGCTGCGCATCTCGGCCCCGATCCTTACCTTAAGCGGCGCGTTCACCCTGCTGATGATCTCCGGCTACATCGACCTCTCCGTCGGCAGCGCGATGAGCCTCGCCGCTGTCGTGTTCAGCTTGCTGATCCTCAACCGGGTGCCTTTCATCCTGGCCGTTGCCGCGACCCTGGTTGTCGGCATCGGGATGGGCTTGCTGAACGGGTTCAACGTGATGAAGCTGCGGATCACCCCCGTTATCGCGACGCTGGTCACGCTCAATCTCTTCAAGGGCATCGCACTGCTGATCGTACCGGACGGCACCTCGGCCATCAAGAGCACGGCGGTGCAGAAAATGCCCGCGATGATTAACTACTATGCCCGGCAACCCGTGATTCTCGGTCTGCCGCTGGCCTTCTTCGTCGCTATCGCCGTGATCGTCGGGCTGGTCATCGTCCAGCGGAAGACCATCCTGGGCAAATATGCCGCGGCGATTGGCGGCAACCGCATGGCAGCGGAATTGTCGGGCATCAGCCCCGTCAAGTACGTCTGGATCCTCTACGTGATCGTTGGGTTATTCGCCGCCGCAGCGGGCGTCGCGCCGCGCCAGTTACATGTCGCTCGGCGATCCACTCTCCGGTGATGGCATGGAGACGGACTGCATCATCGCCGTGCTGCTTGGTGGCACGTCCTTCGCCGGCGGGGAGGGCTCGGTCGCCAAAACCATGGTGGCGGCCCTGATCCTCATGTGCGTCACGACAGGCCTGATGACGGTGATTCCCGCCTATTGGCAGACTGTGGCCAAGGGCAGCGTCCTGGTGTTCGCCGTCGTGCTGAACCACGTACTCGTGCGGCGGCGGGTGTCGGCATAAGTGCAAGCAGAGCCCGGGTGACGCGGATGGACACGATTCACCTGTTGGCCGATCATCCTCTCCACTTGCGCCTTTTGCAGCCGGTTTAACGAGAAGGGGCTTCCAATGGTCAACGCTCAGGAACGAAATGCGCTGCGCTCGCTGGCCGAGCGGTGGATGGAGCACGCGGCGAATCCCGTCATGGCGGAGCGCCGTAGGTTGTGGCGGGCCGTGAAGGATCTGCGGATGGAGCGGCCCGTGATCCTCGTCGAGACGTGCATGCTGGCCGACTATATCGGGCAGGACGAACTGGTTTGCCGCGATCCCTATCTGCGCAACGTCGAGAAGTCCATGTTCGAACTCGTACGGCACGCAGATGAGATCGGCGACGACTTCATCCTGGACCCGTACTTCCGCATCCCCTGGGATATCCAGCTGTCGGACTACGGCGTGCCGCTGGCGGCCCACCACGCTGCTGCCACGGATGGCAGCGACGTCGGCTATGCCTACGACTTCGCGGTGCAGTCGGACGAGGACATCGACGGGCTGCACCTGCGCACCCGCTGCGTGGATCGGGAGCTGAGCTACAGGCGCCTCGAACTGCTCCAGGACATCTTTGGCGACATCCTGCCGGTGCGCCTGGGCGGCTATGATTGGTTCAACACCGACCCGGGCTACCAGCAGTGGTTGGGCAATCTCTACTCCGGCCTGACCATGGACCTGTTCAAGATGATCGGCAACAAGAACCTCCTCTACTGGGTCTACGATCATCCCGACCGCATTCACCGCATCATGCAGCTGATCCACGACGACCGCGCGGGCCATTTCGCTTTTCTCGAGCGTGAGGGGTTGCTCTATCAGAACACCGACACCTGGATGCCTTGTCCAGGCAGCTACGGGTTCGTCTCCGACCTGCCCGACGTACCGGGGCAGGATGGGCCGGTGGCACACGACGTGCAGCTCAAGGACTGCTGGGTCTGGCTCGAGGCGCAGGAATGCCAGCCAATCTCGCCGAAGATGTTCAACGAGATCTTCCTGCCCTATATCGCGGACGTGGCGAAGCCGTTCGGCCTGGCCTACTGGGGCTGCTGCGAGCAGGTGCACGACCGGTTCGAATACATCGCAAAGGCCGTTCCCAACCTACGCGGCGTGAGCGTCTCGGGCTGGAGCAACCCCTGGAAGACGGCCGAGTTGCTGGGGCAGAAGTACGTTTACTCGCGGAAGCCGACGCCGGCCTACATCAGCGGCCCGAATCCGCAATGGGACCTGGTCGAGAAAGACCTGGCCGACACGCTGACTGCGGCCCGCGACTGCAACCTCGAGCTCTGTTTCCGGGATATCTACACCGTCGACGGCGACAGGTCACGCCTGCGCCGGTGGGTGGACATGGCCCGGGCCATGATGAATGGATAGCGCACGCGCCAAGCCCGAGTGACGGACTCGGGATGCAGTCCCGTGGGAGGCCAACGCCTGCCACCGGGACACTGCACTTCCAGCCGAAGGGGGTTCCATGTCCGAGTCAATCCCGCACCTGGCGGGCGACGTCCTGGTGGGTTTGTACGAGAAAGCGCTGCCGACCGAGTGGCCGTGGGAGCAGCGCCTCGAAACGGCTGCGCGGGCCGGCTACCGGTACATGGAGATATCCATTGACGAGACGGACGCCCGGCTCGCCCGCCTGGACAACCCGGTCGAGCAGCGCGAAATCCGCAAGGCCGTCGAGAGCTCTGGCACGCCCCTGTTGACCATGTGCCTGAGCGCACACCGGCGGTTTCCGCTCGGCAGCGCAGATCCGGCGCTGCGGGCGCGGGGTTTTGACATCCTTCGCCGTTCCATCGACCTGGCCCTTTTCACAGGCGTGCGGATTATCCAGGTGGGCGGCTACGACGTCTTCTACGAGCCTCATACGGCCGAGACCGTCGCGCGCTGCATCGAAGGTCTGCACATCGCGACGGAGTGGGCCGGAAGCGCCGGCGTGATGTTGGCGCTCGAGAACGTCGACGTGGCCCTGACCGCCTCTCTGCGCGATAGCATGAAGCTTGTGGTCGAGATGGACTCGCCCTGGTTCCAGTTGTACCCCGATATGGCGAACGTGACTGCGGCGGGGTTTGACCCCTGCAGCGAGTTGATGTTGTGCGTGGGACACCTCGCCGCAATCCACGTTAAGGACGGCCGGCCCGGAGCAATCCGGGGCGTCCCCTTTGGAGCCGGCGCGGTGCCGTTTGACGACGTCTTCCGCACGCTGCGCAACGCGGGGTTTCGCGGCCCAATGACGGTGGAGATGTGGGCGCAGTACGCGGCTGACCCGGTGGATGCCGCTCACCTGGCGCGCGCCTTTGTGCAAGACCTCCTGGACCGGCACTATGGTGAATATCAGGACGCCCGATAGGGGGATTCTGCCACCCAGAAGTACGAAGACGTGTTCGAGATCTACGAGCAGATCTATCCGGCCCTGCGACCGGTCAATCAGCAGCGGTATGCCAGGCTTGTCGGATGATGGTGCGCTAACCACGAACGTCTGACTAATAAGCGTCCATTTCCAGACCGGGACGCCGCTGGAGGAGACATTGGCATGACCAAATACTTGATGGGCATCGACAACGGCCTGACCGTCTCCAAGGCCGCCATATTCGATCTGGCTGGACACGAGATCGCTGTCGAGGGACACAAAGTCGACTTGATCTACCCCCGCCCGGCCTGGGTCGAGCGCGACATGGACGCGGTGTGGAACACGACCGCGCAGGCGATCCGCGGCGCAATCCGGAAGGCGGGCATCGACCCGCGTGACATCGTGGGAGTGGGCAACTCCGCGCACGGCAACGGGATTTACCTGTTGGATCGGGCCGGCGCACCCCTCGGCAACGCCATTACCTCGATGGACAACCGCGCAGCGAGCATCATCCATGAATGGAGCGTGGGGGGCCAAGGTCCCTCGGTTCTGCAGCAGAACTTCCCGATCGTTATGATCACCACGTACGCGGCTCAACCACCCGCGCTGCTCGCCTGGCTCAAACGCCGCCAGCCCGAAGTCTGGGCGCAGATCGGTCACGCAGTCACCTGCAAGGACTACATCAAGTACCGGCTCACCGGGACGATCAGCACGACCTACTGCGACATCAGCGGCACGAGCATCTTTGACAGCCAAGCCCGCCGTTACTCGCCGGAATTGCTCGACCTGTATGGCATCGGCGACATCCTGCCGTGTCTGCCACAGCCTCTCGAAAGCCATGAGGTGGCCGGGCGGGTAACGCCGGAGGCTGCAGCCTTGACCGGGCTGGCAGCAGGCACGCCGGTGGTGGGCGGCATGTTCGACATCGATGCGTCCGCCGTCGGCTCAGGCGTGATTCGCGAAGGGCTCGATGTGCGTTATCGCAGGGACGTGGAGCATCAACGAGGTGATCGCCCGGCGGCCGGTCGTAGACGAGCACCTGAACATGTGCACGCTTTTTGCCGTGCCCGGGCTGTGGTTGCTCAGCGAGTGCAGCCCCGCGTCGGCAACTAACCTCGAATGGTTCGTCAGCAACTTCTGCGCCGAAGAGAAAGCGCTGGCCGAAGCGCGCGGCGTCTCCGTGTACGAAGTTTGCAGCGACCTGGTGGCGTCCCTGCCGCCGGGCGGCACGGACGTGATCTTCCACCCGTTCCTGTTCGGCTCGAATGTGCAGGCCAACGCACGCGGTGGGGTTCTACGGCCTGGGCGCATGGCACACGAAGGCGCACCTCGTACGGGCGTTGTATGAGGGCGTGGTCTACGGGCACCTCGACCACGTGAATCGCCTGCGGGCGGTGGGCGCGACCGTGGACCTGGCGCGCATGACCGGAGGCGGCGCACGCAGTACGGTGTGGTCGCAGATGTTCGCCGACACCCTGCAAATGCCGGTCGAAGTGGTGGGCGGCACCGAGATTGCTGCGCTTGGCGCGGCGCTCGGCGCGGGCGTGGGCGTGGGTGCGTTCGGCAGCTATGAAGACGCCGTCGCGCAAGCCGTCCAGGTCGTGCGCCGGCACGAACCGGACGCCAGCGCCACGCCGAAGTACCTGGAGCGCTACGAAGAGTACCGCTGCATCGCAGATGCGATGCGCGGCCCGTGGGACCGGTTGGCCCGGTTGTCCGGCTGACCCACCGTTCAGAGGAGCTTATCTTGACTCATCTACGTGAGATAAAACATCTCGTCATCGACATGGATGGCGTGCTCTACCGCGGCAACGACCCGCTGCCCTGCCTGCCCGAGTTTATTGCCTTTCTGCGCCGGCAGGGCATCAAGTTCGTGATGGCGACGAACAACTCGGGCCTGACGCCTGTGCAATATGCGGCCAAGCTGGCGAAGATGGGCACGACAGTGGAGCCCGGCGAGATCATGACCTCGGGCACCGCCACCGCGTCATGGCTGGCCCGGCGGTTCCCTCCGGGGACGCGGGTGCACGTCTTCGGTGAGGATTCGCTGCGGCGGGCCATGACGGATCAGGGTTTCGTCCTGGCAGACGAGGATGTCCAAGTCGTCGCTGCCAGCATCGACTGGGGCGTCAACTTCGAGAAGATCAAGCGGGCGGCGGTACTGGTCCGCAAGGGCGCCCTTTTTGTGGCGACCAATCTCGATCCGACCCGGCCGACCGAAGAAGGGTTGGTGCCCGGAACCGGGGCATTGATTGCGGCGATTGCGGTCGGGGCAGAGGTTCAGCCGACGGCGATTGGCAAGCCCGAGCCGACGATGTTCGAGATGGCGGTGGCGCAGATGGGTGCAACCCCCGAAACGACGGCCACGTTGGGCGACCGGCTCGACACGGACATGGAAGGGGGCAAGCGGGCAGGGCTGCACACCATCCTGGTGCTCTCGGGCTCCACGGGTCGGGCCGAGGCGGAGGCTTACCAGGCCACCGAAGGTTTGGACTTCATCTTCGAGGACATTGCAGATCTCTTGCAGGCATGGCAGGGCTAACCACAGGAACCATTGCCCCGACGGCTCACAAAACATCTTGCAGGTCTTCGGCTGACCGGTTCGCTGTGGTAAAATGTGAGCGTGAACGGGAATAAGTGAGAAGCAGGGGGTTAGGTTCGATGGGGGTGGTTATGATGGAAGACGAGCGCCTCGAGCTACTGGCGCAGGTCGCCATGTGGTATTACGAAGAGCGGCTCGATCAGGCCGCTATCGCCGAGCGCATCGGCAAGTCGCGTTCGATGGTCTCGCGGTTGCTGGATCAGGCGCGTGAGGCCGGATTGGTCGAGGTCAGAGTACACTACCCCCTTCGCACTGATGCTGATCTCGAAGCGCAGTTGTGCCACGAGTTCGGGCTGCAGAGCGCCCATGTCTTGGCCGAGCCGCCCGAGGATTACTCGGTCATGCTGAAGCGGCTGGGCGAGCTCGCTGCCCGCTGCGTGACCCAGGCGCTGCACCCCGGTATCATCATTGGGCTGAGCTGGGGCACGGCGGTGCATTCGGTCGTGCGCGCTATGCCGACTGTCCCGCTCTCCGACGCCACGGTCGTCCAGCTGATTGGCGCCGTCGGTCAGGGCGATCCGCTGGTCGACGGTGCAGAGTTGGGGCGGTGGCTGGCCCAGAAGCTGCACGCGTCATTTCGGTTCTTGTCCGCGCCATTGCTCGTGGAAGACGAGCGGGTTGCGAAAGCACTGCGCCGGGAGCGTACCATCGAGGAAACCTTGGCATTGGGGGCCCAGGCAGAAGTTGCAATCATCGGCATCGGCACGCCTGAGCCCGACCACTCCAGCCTGCTGCGGGCGGGCTACCTGACGCGTGCGGAGCTGCAGGCGCTGCTGGACCAGGGGATTGTGGGCGATGTCGTGGCGCACCAATTTGACGCAGACGGCTGCCTGCCCGACATCCCGGCGAACCGGCGTGCGATCAGCCTCGACGCGGACTCGTTGCGACGGATCCCGCGGGTCGTAGCCGTATCGGGCGGCGAATCCAAGAGGGTCGCCATTCATGCGGCGTTGTTAGCGCACTTCTGCACCTGCCTCGTGACGGATGCGGCGGCAGCCCGCGGCGTGCTGCAGATGCAGGCCGCCCGTCGTGCACGCCGGCAGGTGCCCGAGGCGGTCGCCGGTGGCTGACCTCCCCGTACACGCGCCGCGCATCTATATCGGCGACGATGCAGTGGGGGCGCTGATCGACTACGCGCGCGAGCAGGAGCTGCGCCTGACCCTCGTGGCCGACGCAAACACCTATCAGGCGCTCGCGCGTCGGGTGGAGGAACAGGCAGCCGCGCTGGGGCTGGACGTAATCACGGTTGTGGCCAAAGGGCCGGAACCCATCGTGTCGGACGAGCGCCGGCTGGTCCAGGTCCTGATCGATGCGGGCGCCTCTGAGCGCGCGTACGTGGCGGTCGGATCTGGAACGGTGACGGACATCACCCGGTTCGCGAGCTTTCATGCGCGCAACCGCTTCATATCTATGCCGACCGCGGCGTCGATGGACGGCTACGCGACGAGCAATAACACTCTGAGCGTGGCCGGGCTCAAGATCAGTGTGCCGCGGCCACCCGCCCGAGGCAATCTTCTGCGACTTGCCCACGCTTGGGGCCGCGCCCAGGGCAATGAACGCGGCCGGGCTGGGCGACACCCTCGCCAAGTTCACCTCCGTTAACGATCTGCGGCTCGGGCACTTGGTGTGGGGCGAGCGGGCGGACACCTGGGAGCGGGACGCGCCCATCGCGGACCGGATGGAGCGGCTGGCCCAGACGGCGATCGGACGGGCCGGCGAGATTGCAGCCACAGAGCCCGAGCCGCGCCGGTCCGGCGTTGCGTTCCTGATCCGTGCCCTGATCGATTCCGGCCTCGCAATGGCGGACTTTGGGAACTCGATGCCGGGCGCGGGCGCAGAGCACCATATCTCGCACTGTTGGGAGATGCGTGCGCTTTCGCGTGGCGAGCATGCCGGCTCCGGCCCCCTGCTCCTGCACGGCGCGAAGGTCGGTGTCGGCACGGTGATGGCCGCGGGCTGGTACGCGGCGATCCGCGAGATGACGCAGCGCGAGGCGGCCAACCGCCTGGCCGAGCGCGCGTTGGCCCAGCGCCGAGTCGGAGATCGAGGCGATTGAGCGGGCCTACGGGCCGCTGGCCGAGGGCATCATCGCGACGCAGCAGCCGTTCCTGCAGGTAACCGGGGACCAGTGGTCCGCGCTCAAGTGGCGGATCGTCGAGCACTGGGACGAGATCCGGGCGCTGGCGGCGCGCATTCCCCCGCCCGGCACGCTGGCAGATGCGATGCGCGCCGCGGGTGGGCCGGGGTCGCCTGAGGAGCTCGGGCTGAGCGCCGCAGAGATCGAGATCGGCGCGCGGTACGGGCATTTCACTCGGCCGCGCTTCACCATCGCACGGTTGCGCCTGTTGCTCGGGATTTAGCTCATTTCGTTACATGGGGCGCGTGGCGGCGCCAACGGCGCCGCCACGCGCCCCATGTAACGGCAGGTGCGTTCTCACCTAGAAAGGCCTCAATTATGTCCCTTCGCATGGAAATCGAGCCTCTCGCCCACCTGGAGCTGGAACTTGGCGAGAGCCCCCGCTGGGATGCGGCGGAGCAAGCCCTCTACTGGCTCGAAATCTGGAACCCTCCGTCGATCTTCCGCATGGACCTCGCGACACGCGCCATCACGCGCTGGTCACCCGGTGTCCACGTCACCGGCCAGGCACGCCGCGAGGGCGGCGGCTTTGTCCTCGCATCCCGGACCGGGCTCTACTTCTGGGACGAGCGCACGAACAAGCTCGAGTTCATCAATGACCCGGAGGCCGGCAACGCGCCCGTACGTTTCAACGACGGTTCGGCCGACCGCCAGGGGCGCTTCTGGGCGGGCAGCACGTACGCCGACGACCAGTTTCGCCCCGACGGCTCGCTCTACCGGCTGAACCCCGACTGCGGCGTTACGAGGATGGCGGGGGGCCTTGCGTGCTCGAACGGCCTGGGGTGGAGCCCCGATAACAAGGTGATGTACGTGACCGCCCAGTTTGCGTACGAGCTGCTGGCCTTCGACTTTGACCCGGCGACCGGCGAACTCGCCAACCGCCGCAGCTTCGCAAAGGTGCCCGAGGCCGACGGTCTTCCCGACGGCCTGACCGTGGACAGCGAGGGGTGTGTGTGGAGCGCGCAGTGGGGCGGCTGGCGTCTCACGCGCTACGACCCGGACGGCAAGGTCGAACGCGTCGTCAAGCTGCCCGTGCCCAATCCGACGAGCTGCGTGTTCGGCGGGCCTGACCTCACGGACCTCTACGTCACCTCGGCGTGGCTGATGCTCAGCGAGGCCGAGCGCCAGGCGGCTCCCGGGTCAGGCGACCTCTTCGTCGTCCACACCGATATCAAGGGCTTGCCCGAGCCGAAGTTCGCCGGGTAAAGCCGGGGCCGCACTCCATGAGTTGAACGAATGACACGAGTTGCGGCAGTGAAAACTCATCCAACTCGTGTCATTCGTCGCCGTCTGTCGTGGCCGCCACGTACTGCCGCTCGTAAAGCTGCCGGTAAACCCCGTCGTGGGCCAGCAGTTCCTCGTGCGTCCCCCGCTCCATAATCCGGCCCTCGCTCACCACACAGATGAGGTCGGCCCTTCGAATCGTGCTCAGGCGGTGCGCAATCACGAGCGCGGTGCGGTTCGACAACAGTCTTTCCAGCGCCTCCTGGATCAGCAGCTCGGTCACCGTATCCACGCTCGAGGTTGCCTCGTCAAGGATCAGAATGCGGGGGTTCGCGAGCGCCGCCCGCGCGATGCTGATCAGCTGCCGCTCGCCGGCCGACAGGTTGACCCCGCCTTCCCACACTTCGGTCTGATACCCGGCAGGCAGCCGCATGACGAACGCGTGCGCGTTGGCAAGCCTGGCCGCCTGCTCCACCTCTTCGTCGCTCGCGCCGGGGCGGCTGAAGCGGATGTTCTCCGCCACCGTCCCGCCAAACAGGAACGCGTCTTGGGGCGCAAGCCCGAACTGCCCGCGCAGCGATGCCTGGGTCACCGAGCGGACGTCGCGGCCGTCGATGAGCACCGCGCCTTCGGTCACGTCATAGAACCGGGCGACGAGGTTCGCCAGCGAGGTCTTTCCGGCGCCCGTGGGACCCACCAGCGCGACCGTCTGGCCGGGCAGGATGTGCAGGTTGACGTCGTGCAGCACGGGCTGGCCCGGCTGGTAGGCAAACGACACGTCGCGGAACTCGATCTCGCCGCGAATCTCCGGCATGATTGCGCCGTCCCGTGGATCGCGCACGGCCGGTTCACTGTCGAGCAGCTCCAGCACACGTTCGCCGCCGGCCATCGCGGCCTGCATCGTCGTGTAGAGTTGGCTCAGTTCCTGGATGGGCTGGAAGAAGCGGGTGACATAGGCCAGGAACGCGACGACCACGCCGAGGGTCAGGTCGCCCGCCGCGACGGCCCGGCCGCCGAACCACAGCACCATCGCCGTCGCCAGCATGCTGATCAACTCGACGGAGGGCAGGAAGATGAACGAGAGGTTCATCGCGCCGATGTTGGCATCACGCGAAGCCGCATTCACCTCGTCGAAGCGTTCCTCCGAAGCTGACTCTTGCGCAAACGCCTGGATCACCCGCATGCCCGTGATGTCTTCGGCCAGCCCGCCGATGACCGCCGCCACTCGCGCCCGGGTCTCGCGGAAGGCCGACTGCGCGCGGCGCGTGAAGAGCCACGTCGCAAGGAGCATCAGGGGCAGCACCGCAAAGGCCAGCAGCGCGAGCGGCGCGCTCATGCTGAGCATGATGGCCACGATGCCGAGGAGAACCAGCACGTCGCCCACCAGGGTGACCAGGCCCTGGGAGAGCAGGTCGTTGATCACGCTCACGTCGCTGATGACGCGGGAGATGGTCACCCCGACGATATGGGTGTCATGATAGCCCAGGTGCAGCTCTTGCAGGTGCCGGAAAAGCTGGTCGCGCATGGTTGCCAGCACGCGCTGCCCCACCCAGCTGAGCTGGTACTGCTGCGCCCAGGTGAAGAAGAACAGCGCAATGAAGGTCAGCAGCAGGAGTCCGGCAGTACGCAACAGGCCGGCTACGTTTCCACCCGAGATGTCCGTGTCGATCGCCACCTTGATCAGGTAGGGGGCGAGCAGGGATAGGCCGGACGTAATCAGCGTCACGACGAGCGCGAGCAGTAGCCGCCGCCAGTGCGGCTTGAGGAACGCGAGCAGGCGCAGCAGGACGCGCCGGTCGAAGGGCTTGCCGCCCGAGTTGCCGCCGAAGTTTTCGAGCGCGCCCGCGGGCCCCATGTTCGAACCGGACGAACCGAAGGACACCGTCATGCCGTTCCCTGCCTGCCCGTTGAGGGACCTTCGAGGGACGCTGCCGCGTCGGAGCTCTTCTCTGCGACCTGGTGTTGGTACACCTCGGTGTAAAGTCCCGACGTTCGCAGCAATTCCTCGTGCGTGCCCGACGCAACCACCCGCCCTCGATCGAGCACCAGGATCAAGTCGGCGGTGCGCAAGGTGCTGAGCCGCTGCGCAATCACGAAGGAGGTCCGGGCCCGGCCCCCGGCTGGTCGCATGAGCCGGCGCAGCGCCTCCTGGATGAGATGTTCGGTCGCAGTGTCCACGCTTGCGGTAGCGTCGTCGAGGATCAGGATGGCAGGGTCTTTGAGCAAGGCGCGGGCGATGGCAACCCGTTGTTTCTGTCCGCCCGACAACGTCACCCCCCGCTCCCCCACCGGCGTGTCGTATCCTTGCGGCATCGCCACGATGAACTCGTGCGCTTGCGCGGCCTGCGCCGCTGCGATCACTTCGTCCAGAGCTGCGCCCGGCCGGCCAAAGGCGATGTTCTCGCGGATGCTGGCGGCAAACAGCAGCGTCTCCTGGAGCACGATCCCCACCTGGCCGCGCAGCGAGTTAAGCGTGACCTCGCGAATGTCGTACCCGTCGATAGTGATGCGTCCGTAGGTCGGATCGTAGAAGCGCGGCACCAGGTTAATAATGGTGGATTTTCCCGACCCGGTCGCCCCCAGCAGGGCGATGACTTGCCCGGGCTGTGCCTCGAAAGAGACATCAGATAGCACTGTGTGTTGGCCGAAATACGCGAATGAGACGTTTTCGAAACGCACACGGCCGGCCACGGGCGGCAGCGGCGCCGCACCTGGCTCGTCGTGCACCTCAGACTCGGTATCGAGGATCTCAAAAATGCGCTCGCTGGCCGCGGAGGCGATCGCCAGCGCGGGGATGATGTTGCCGATGCGCCTTACAGGCTGGATCAATTGAGCCAGGTAGGTGGTGAAGGCAACCAGCTCGCCGATGCTCAACGTTCCCCGGATGGCAAGGACGCCGCCGATCGCGATAACGATGGTCGTGCCCAGATTGGCAAGCAGCGCGAGTTGCGGGTCGTTGCGAGACTGCAGCGCGGCTTGCTGTGCCGAGAGCATGAACCAGCGATCGTTCTCCGCGGCAAAGCGTGCCACCTCCGCATCTTCCTGGCTAAACGCCTTGACGATGCGCGCGCCCCGCAGGTTCTGCTCAAGACGAGTGGTGATCACGGCCAGTTGGCGCTGGATGCGCAGGCCAAGCGGACGGAGCCGGCGGCCGAACTGGAATGCGTTGAGCGCGAGCAGTGGGACGATGACCATGGTGAGGGACGCAAGCAGCGGATTCATGATGTAGAGCGCGATCATCGTGGCGATCGCCAGCACGATGCCTTCTGCCAACCGTTGGATGGCCCGGCCGGTCAGGAAGCGGACCCGCTCGACGTCCTGCACCGCTCGGGAGAGAAGTTGGCCCGTCTCCGCACGATCATGGTAGGAGAACGAGAGGGTTGCGAGCTTGCGGTGGATGTCACGCCGAAGGTCGTATGCCACGCCCTGCGAGGCCGTCTCCGTGAAGCGGCCCTGCACGTAGCTGAACCCGCCCTTGAGCACGGTCAGGCCGATCAGCCCGAGCACTGAGCGCGTCAACAGGGCGAGGTTGCCCTTCTCGATGCCCTCGTCGATGATGAAGCGGATAAACTGCGGAATGATCAGCGCCAGGCCCGTCACGGCGAACATGCAAACGTAAGCAACAGCCGTGAGACGCGCGTACGGCCGGAGGCGACTGAGTGCGGCCAGCAGCGGCCGGCGCCGGTGATTTGTCCCCATGCCGGGCATACGGTAACACAGACCCTACCGCGGCACAAGGCCGGGCGCTTGTGTCGAAAACACTTGCCCCGCGTGGCACGCCCAAGCCGGGGCCGGCGCATGGGACTCGCGCCGCCGCATGCCAACTCCGTTGACGCGTCCGCCATCTGGTACTATGATAAGGACGTAAGAATTCTCCCGTTCGGACGGTCCAGTGCCAGACTTGATTTCGGAACTGCTTTCCGCGCCCGACGCCTCGAATCAGCTCGCGATCGTCGACGAATGGCCGCTTGAAGGCCTCGACGAGGCGCAACTCGCGTCCATCAAGGCTAAGGCCGCCGAGGTCCTACGAGTCGATGTGCACAAGTCACGGGCTCTGGCCGAACTCATGCTCCGAGCCGCAGACCGCACCGGGACGCCTATCCACCGGGCGCTGGGCCTCATTTCCCTTGCGAACGCCTACTCCCTCGGGGGGCTCGGCCGCGACGCAGAGGCGATTCCGCTCTATGACGAGGCCGCAGCGATCTATCGCGCCGCCCAACGTCCCGTGGACGAGGCGAACGCTCAAATCGCCAAGATATTGGCTCTGTCCAACCTGGATCGCCACGAAGATGCCTTTGCGGCAGGCCGATGGGCGGCCGGAGTTCTTGCGGAGCACGCAGAGTGGCTGCGATTGGGAAAGCTGACCGCCAACCTCGGTAATCTCAACTTTCGCCGGGGGGAGGTGGCCCAGGCACTCGTCATGTTCGACCGGGCACGCGACACCTTCGCCCGTCTTCCGGATGACCCTGCCGCACGGGCGGCGCTAGGCCGGATGGAGCACAACCGCTCCGCCGTGCTCCGCGATCTCGGTCGCTTCGATGAGGCGATTGCTACGGCGAAAACGGCCCTTGACATCCTCCATGAGACAGGCCAGATCGCCGAGATCGCGCGCTGCCAGCTCAATCTCGCTATCACGTATGGCATCCTCGGTCGCTACAACGACGCGCTGACCTTGCTGGCCGAGTCGCGCGGCTTCTTTGCCTCTGACGGCCGCCAGCGTGACGCGGTCATGGTCGGCATCTACGCCGGCCAGTGCCTTCTCCAGTTGCGGCGCTTTGACGAGGTTCTGGCACTGGCCCGTGAGGCCTCGGACCTGTTCGGGCGCTGTGGCGAGCAGTTCTACGTCGCGCAGGCCGTGCTGAACGAGGCGACGGCATACGCGGGGTTGGGAGACTACGACAGGGCATTGGCCGCATTGATCGACGCCCGCGGGCGCTTCGAGGCGGCCGGCAATCAGATGTGGGCTGCCCTCACCGACCTGGGTACGGCGGACGTGCTGCGGCGGCTCGGCCGGCTCGAGGAGAGCCTGGACTTGGCGCTCCGCTGCTCCGCCTCGTTCTGCAAGGGTGAGCTTCCCGTCGAGCAGGCGCAAGCCGAACTGGTGGCCGCCCGTGCGGCCCTCGCGCTGGGCCAGGACTCGGCAGCCGAGCGGCTGCTCACCGGCCCCGAGGCACTTGGCCGAAGCGACGATCTTCCGTCGCTGCTGTACGCGTGCCACCAGCTTAGGGCTGCGCTCGCCGAACGCCAGGGAGATTTGCAGGCCGCGCTTACGCTTGCCGAGGCGGCGATGAACGAAATCGAGCGGCTGCGCGGCCAACTGATGATCGAGCACCGGGTCGAGTTTCTGGAGGATAAGGGCGCCGTCTATGAAGACGCAGTCGCCCTGGCGCTCGAGCTCGACCGGCCGCTGCAAGCGCTGTTCTTCGCAGAACGGGCGCGCTCGCGGGCTCTGATCGAGCTGCTCGACCACCGCCTGCAGATCGGCATCCGGGCGGCGACGCCCGAGGATGCTCCCCTCGTAGACGAGCTTCTGTGTCTGCGCAGCGAGCGTGACGCGCTGTATCGCCACTGGATGACGCAAAGCGACGTAACGATGCGCGCCTGGATGTCGCCCGGGGAGGAGCGGCGGCAGGTCGAATCACAGGTCCTGTCGATCGAACGGCGTACGGGCGAGCTGTGGCGGCAGCTGCTGGTGCGCAATGCGAGCTATATCGAGCAGGCAAGCCTATGGCGGTCGGTCGCTCGGCCCACGTCTTTAGGCCTGCCGTCCGGGTCAGTGTTGGTCGAGTACACCGTGGCGCGCGGGCGCCTACTGGCCTTTGTCGCTTGCGGGCAAGAGGTACGCTGCGTGTCGCTCGCGATGCGGCCTGATGAGGCAGGGGCGCTCCTAAACCTGCTGCAAGTTAATCTCCGCACGGTAGCGCTCCACGGACGAGGGATGGCGGGGCGCCTGCGTGTGAACGCAGATGGCCTCCTCGCCCGGCTCTACGACGGCCTGATTGCACCCATCGCCGCGCTGCCCGACTCCCCGTTGGACACCGCACGACAGTTGCTCATCGTTCCCCATGGCCCTCTTCACTACCTCCCTTTCCACGCCCTGACCGATGGCAGTCGCTACCTGGCCGAGCGTTGGGAGGTAAGCTATTTACCGAGCGTCGACCTGCTGTCGCGCTTGGCCAAACGAGCTAACCCAACCGGGCACGCGGTCGCTCTCGGCCTGTCGGGCGGGGGCGGGCTAGCGCACGCGGTCGACGAGGCGCGGCAGGTGGCCGGCCTGCTAAACGGCGCCGCGTTCGTCGAAGAGGCCGCGATCGTCGAAACGCTGCGCCTGCATGCTGCGCACGCACCCGTGGTGCACCTGGCAACACATGCCGAGTTCCGAGCCGACAACCCGCTTTTCTCGGGGCTCAAGCTGGCCGATGCGTGGCTGACGACCTTGGATATCTTCGGTCTCGAGCTGGATGCGTCGCTCGTGACCCTGAGCGGCTGCCACACCGGACGGAACGTGGTGGGCGGGGGCGAAGAGTTGTTGGGCCTGGCGCGCGCCTTCCTGGCTGCAGGCGCGGCCTCGCTCCTGCTTTCACTCTGGGCGGTCGAGGACAGCTCCACCGCCCAGTTCATGGTGCACTTCTATTCCGCACTCACCGGGGGCCAGACGAAGGCCGGTGGGCTGAGGCACGCCCAGTGCGCTTTCCTGGCCGACGAGCAGTTCTGCCACCCGTACTATTGGGCGCCCTTCGCGCTTATGGGCGATACGGGGCGGCTATAAAGCGGCAGCGCGGGTGCAGATGCACCCGCGCTGCCGCATGTCGACGAGAGCGCGACCGAGCGTCTTGGCCCACTTCGCCCTACGGGCGTGAGCTTTCCACGGCTGTCTCGCCAAGCGGAGTCCTTGCCGCCAATCCCGGCCGCGCAACGAGCGTGCCCACCAGGAACGCGGCGGCCGCGGCAACAAAGAGGACGACGTAGCCCCTTCCACTCCCCAGCCGCGCCCCAACATCGAGCAGCGGACCCAGCAGGCCCGCCACGGCCGCCGCCGCAAGCGTCGCCAGGTTGGCGAGGCCCTTGAACTTCGTGGATTGGACGGCCGGAATGAGCTCGTTCGCCAGCGCACTGTTGCTGGCGATGAAAGCACTGCTGCCAAACGCGATGGATAACATGCCGGCCAGAACATAGACCATGCTGCCCCCGAAGACGAGCACAGCCATGCCAACAGCCGCGGTCAACGCGCCGGCCGCCATGACAAAGCCATGGCCGAACCGTTCCGCCAGGCTCGCAGCGAGGGGGGCAAACAAGGCGGCCACGAGGACCAGCCCGCCCAGCAGCAAGCCCGACTGCTCCGCGGCGCTCCATGCGTCGATCCCGAAACGGTCCACGAGGAACAGCAGCAGGTAGCGGCTGATCGCGAACACGCCGACCATGAACAACCCGCGAGAGACTACCAGCCACGTAAAGCGGCGGTGGGTCCGGAAGTCAAACCGGTACAGGTCGTCCCAGGTCGGACTCGAGTGCCGCACGCCGTGTACCTTCGGGCGTTCGCCTAGCAGGAGGACGGTGAGCAGAAACGCCACGGTCAGCACCGCGCCGATCAGCATGAGCCCCGTGCCGAGGGCTGCTGCGGCCAGCAGGCTCCCCAGGACCAGAAAGCCGAGCGCCGAACCGGCGGCCGACATGCCCTCTTGGGCCAGTTCCGCCCGGCCCGTTTTGTCGTACGGCAGCAGGTCAGGGATGAACGCGGAGAGCGCGCCCCGCCCGATGCTCGCTGCGACCTGGATCAAAAGGTAGGCGACAAACAGGCCGACGAGGTTTTGGCCCAAACCCAGAGCGAACAAGCCGGCCAGGACGCCGAGAAGGGCCATGGCAATGGTGCCCGTGCGGCCCCACGTTGCCGCGCAGGCGGTCGCTCCATTCGCCCGCCATCGGCTGAATGACTAGGGCAGCCAGCAGGCCGGCGAAGGTGAGCAGACCGAGTGTCGTCGCAGCCGGCCGCACCCCACCCAGGTGCAGCAGTTCCACTGGTAATACAATGCTGTTCAGACCGTCCATGAGCAATGCCAGGCCCAGCCAGAACACGCTCATGCCAATCAGGAGCTTCGTTCTCTTCATCTTCACACCGACCCCCCAACCCACACTATGTCTCAATACGCTGCTTCACTTAACGTCGTACCTGGCCCGAAACGTTGCACGCTTTTTGAACGTCGTATGATAAGGTTGGGTTCTCCCGTCCGGGGATCTGCTCCAGATCCCCGGACGGGAGAACCGGAAGGCAAGAAAAGGGAGGTGACGATTGACCAAAGTGCGCGTGCCGATGATGGTCGACGACGCCCGGTTTGCGCCGCTGGGCCGGCCCGAGGCAATCGAAGGCTACGATATCACCGGCGAGACCTGGTTCGCCGACGGTCCCGCGACGGACAGGGTCGCAGTCGTGGATCGCGATCTGGCAAAGGGGACGGTTTACCCGCCTGCCCGTTTCGTGCCGCCCCCCAAAGGTCGGGTGCTTGGCCGCTACGCGATCCAGGAACCCTACCAGGTAGACTCGCGCACCTTCAACCAGGTCAGCACTTTTGCGACGATCATGAAGACCGTGCGCATGTTTGAGGAAGCGGACGCGCTTGGGCGGCGGGTCACCTGGGCCTTCGCCCAGCCGCAGCTGACCGTGCTCCCGCGGGCGGATCAAGGCGAGAACGCTTACTATCGCCGCGAACGCGCCAGCCTCGAGTTCCACTATTTCCGCAGCCGCCATGACCCTTCGCAGACCATCTACACGAGCATGGCCCGCGATATCGTCGCCCATGAAGCGGCCCACGCCATTCTCGATGGGATCGCACCCCGGCTATGGGAGGCGGTGACGACCCAATCCCTCGCGCTTCACGAGGCGGTCGCAGATCTGACCGCGCTCTTGGTGTCGATTCGCAGCCGCATTCTGCGCAGCGCGGTTTTGCGCCGCACCGGGGGCTCGATCGAACACTCTTCGCACTTCAGCGCGATCGGGGAGGAATTCGGGCTGGCGCGCGGCTCGGGCGCGCTGCGTGACCTGAAGAACGACCTCACCATGAGCACGGCTCCTAACGATCCTTACCGCCTGAGCCAAGTCCTGACCGGCGCACTCTACGCTCTCCTTGTCAAGATGCACGCGCAGCGTACTGCGGCGGAAGCGGCCCGCCGGGGCAGTTCGGCGTACTCGGCTTCGGGGTATGGGCTGTGGACGGCGGCGGAGCACCTGAAGCGGATGACCCTGCGCGCGTTGGACTATCTGCCGCCGGGCGAAGTCTCGTTCGCCGACTACGGCCGCGCGATCCTTGCTGCCGACGTGGCCTCCCACCCCGATGACCCCATCGAGCGCAAATGGCTGGCCGACGAGTTGCGTCCGGCGCGAGATTGTGGCGAGCCAGGAAGCGCTCGAACCGGACGCCCTCGGTCTGGCTCGGACCATCGCACTGCTGGCCGGCACCTCGCTCAACGAGTTGGTTGCGAGCGATGCCGCGGCCCGCGCGTTCGTGAACAGCCCGCTCGGTCACGACGTGCTGCGCATACCGGCCGGGGCACAGGTGGTGCTCGAACCGAGGCTTGTGGTTGCCAAGGACTACTACCACCGGTCTCCGGACGGCGTCGTGTGGGCGGTGACGGTGCGCGAGGGGCTCTTGAAGGTGTGGTGGATGGAGTGGGAAGAAGGGGGCTCGCCGCCCGCGGCCTGTCCGCCACGCCAAATCGCGGTCGGGACGACGCTGTCTTGGGACTGGGACTCGGGGCGCGCCGCGGGTACTCCTCACGACCGGCTCGGGCCGCCCGCCGGGCGAGTTCGCCCTTCAGGGAATGGGGCAGGACCGGGGCCTCGGCTTACGCCAGGCTGAAACGCCGCCGGGAGATCTGCCGGAAGTTCAGCGTGGTGAATGTGGGTAGCGTCGCGAGTGTGAGTAGCGTGGCTGACGAGCACCGCTCGCCGCACGAGGAAGACGGGCCAGGGGACTGCTGGCTTTCGGGTGCTGTGTTGGCGTCCCCTGTCCCTCCCCCGCTGTCTGCACTTACCGCTTTGGCTTCGGATACATCTGGCCGATGAACTGCTTGTCGGTGTCAGACAGGCGGGTGTTCCAACCAATCGTGAAGCCGCCGGTCGTGATCTCGGGCGGCACGGGGTACTCCATGATGGACGTCGGATCGAACTTCGTGAATTGGGTCAGGAGCTTGTTGTAGCGTCCAAAGACTTGCGCGTCCACCTCGGCCCGGCTCCAGCCGTTCGTCTTGCCGTAGTAGTCGTAAGCCTTCTCCTTGTCCCACGGAATGCCGGCGTCCGGGCTTTGATGCTCGTGGATGCACCCAAGCGCATGGCCGAACTCGTGGAGCACCACCCGGCTGTATTCCTGGTCCTCGGTTTCGGGCGTTAACCAGCCGTAGTTCATCGTCGGCTTGTCCTGGTGGAACCACTGGACGAGGTTGCCGACGCCGAGAAGCGACCACGATCCTGCATTAGGGGTGAAGGCGACTCGGATGACGGCCGGGCCTTCGTCAACGAACTTGAAGGTGATGTTAGCGAACTCTTCCCATTGGTGGGCGTACTTCTCGACACGGTCCCGCACCGTCTTGTCGCCGCCCAGGAAACGTGCGGTGAGGACGCTGCCATTGAGCCAACGGCTCGAAACTGCCAACTCGCCTTCGCCGGGGTCCTCCACCAGGCCCAGTGAGACTGCAACCTGGCTGGCTTGTTGCCGCTCATTGAGGGTCAGGTCCTTGTCCAGACAGATTTTGATGACCTTGTTTTCCTCTGTAGCCTGCATAGTGCGCCTCCTGCATATTTGAACGGTGCTTGTGCCTATTTTACGCCTGGATTTTCTACTGTCAATGGCGTTGTTAATGAAGAAACCAGGCACTACGGGTGGGTAGATGCCTGGTTCCTCCGGACCGGACGCCAGCAAAAAGCGGGGAAAGGTCGATTCTTACGGCACGGTCATGCGTAGGCTCGCATCCGTGCCAACTATCCAAGCGCGTTATTGCACTCGCAACGTAGTTGCACTCACTCTACAGGCGGGGACCCTTGCCGCGCTTCGGCGGGCCGTGCCCGCCTCCACGCCGAACTGCACTATCCGTCCGATCCGGCTCCATCATCGCGCGGACTGATTAAGCCGAAGTGAACGGCACGCCTGGACGATTATGACAGGTCTTTAATCGTTCATCCCCACTCGCCGCGGGGCCGTTATTTCTGACCGAACATGCCGCCTAGGCCGCTCAGGTCGGTCTTGCCCGACACGACGCCGTCGACCTGCGACGCCAACTGCGGCGGCAGCTTCTGCTTGACGAAGTCGAGCACGGTCGCCACCGCGGCCTGCGCCTGCTGCTCGGTGATGCCGGCCTTCTGCGAAACGAGTTTCACCAATTCGTCCATCGATAGCCTCCTGATGCTGAATGCCGCCCCATAGGGCAGCCGGGGCACAGTATCGCGCTACCGGGCCCCCGAGGTTGTGGCGATTCTTACTCTATTTGCACCTCGGGATGCGCAAGCGTATCATCCGCTGTGTGGACGCACCTGTCATCACCGCCAATCAGCTTACCCGGCGTTTCAAGCGCCGTGCAGCCGTCGACGGGCTCGATCTTGCCGTCCGGCGCGGCGAGGTGTTCGGATTGATTGGGCCCGACGGCGCGGGAAAGACGACGGCGATCCGCCTGTTGGCGGCCGTGATGCGGCCCACGGCGGGGAGCGCGCATGTGATGGGTTACGACACGAGGCGCGATGCCGAGCGGGTGCGCAGCAGCGTCGGGTATATGCCCCAGAAGTTCAGCCTTTACGGCGACCTGACGGTGAGCGAAAACCTGGCTTTCTTCGCCGACATCTTTGGGGTGCGCGGCCGCGAGCGCAAGGAGCGGATCGACCGGCTGCTCTCGTTTGCCCGGCTGGCCGAGTTTACGGGCCGGCGCGCCGCCGCGCTATCGGGCGGCATGCAGAAGAAGCTCGCGCTGGCGTGTACGCTCGTGCACGCGCCGCCCGTCATCTTCCTGGACGAGCCGACGACCGGCGTCGATCCGATCAGCCGGCGCGAGTTCTGGGACATCCTGGCCGACCTCCATGCGCAGGGCGTGACCTTGTTCATCAGCACGCCCTACATGGACGAGGCCGAACGGTGCAGCCGGGTGGGGTTGATGTACGAAGGCCGGCTCATCGAGTGCAACACGCCCGCGGCGTTGCGCGCTTCGGTGCCGGGCGAGTTGATCGCCGTCTCGACCTCCCAGGTGATGCCGGCCCAGGATGCGGTGCTGGCTGCGAACCTGCCGCAAGTGCTGGAGCTGCAGGTGTACGGCGACCAGTTGCACGTCTTCGTGAACGACGCGACATCGGCAGAAATCCGGCTCCGCGCAGTCCTCGCCGCGGCCGGCATCCCGGTTGCCGACGTTCGGCGGGCGCAACCGAGGGTGGAAGAGGCCTTCATCTCGCTCATTCGTAAGCAAGCAGGGGCAGGCGCCCAACCCGCGCCGAAGGAGAGCGAGGGGTGAAACAGGACGCGGACGGCGGAGATACTTCGCGGGTCCCTGCGGCCTTGATGACCACTCTCCAGCTGCAGCACCTGCGTCTCGTCGTCATGGGATGTGAAAGGCAGTGGTGGAAACAGAAGCAATTCGCACCGAGCAGTTGACGAAAAAGTTCGAGCGTTTCACCGCCGTGGACGGCATCAGCTTCACCGTCCCGCGCGGCACGATCTTCGGGTTTCTGGGTCCCAACGGCTCGGGGAAGACGACGACCATCCGGATGCTGCTCGGCCTGCTCAAGCCGACCTCGGGCGTGGCCCGCGTGCTGGGCTATGACTGCGCGCGGCAGACGCAGGAGATCCGGCGGCGGGCCGGGTACATGTCGCAGCGCTTCAGCCTGTACAACGACTTCACGGTGGGTGAGAACCTCCGGTTCTACGCGGGCGCGTACGGGGTGGGCCGCACGCGCTTCGCGCAGCGCAAGGCCTACGTGCTCGAAATGGCCGGGCTGCACGGACGTGAGCGCGAGCTGGCCGGGAACCTGTCGGGGGGCTGGAAACAGCGGCTCGCACTGGGTGTCGCCATCCTCCACGAGCCGCAGATCGTGATCCTCGACGAGCCCACCGCCGGCGTCGACCCGGTGTCGCGACGCCAGTTCTGGGAACTGCTTTATGGGCTGGCACGCGACGGGACGACCATCTTTGTCACCACCCATTACATGGATGAGGCCGAGCAGTGCCGGGCGCTGGCGTTCATCCATCGCGGCAAGCTCATCGCAGAGGGCAGCCCGGCCGAGATCAAGGCCGGGCAGATGCGCGGGCAGGTGCTGGAGATCGTCTGTGAGCCGACGGACGTGGCGCTGCCCGTGCTCAAGGGCATGGGCGTTTTTGACGAGGTTGCCTTATACGGCGCGACAATTCATGTCGTGGCCGAGCGGGTTGTCAGAGCGGATTCCCGCGATCCGCGCAGCGCTCTCGGAGGCAGGCGTGAACGTGGGTAACATGCTGGTGATTCCGCCGAGCCTGGAAGACGTTTTCATCTCGCGGATCCGCTAGATTTGTAGGTTCAGGGTGATGGTCAATGCGTAGGTGGACTCGGATTGTGGCGCGGTGCTCGTCGTCGTGGTCGCGGCGGCGCTCGTGGGCGCCGCGGGCGTACTTCTGGCGCGCCCCGCTGAATTGACTGGGGCAGGGCCGCGTGGGCGCGGAGTGACTGCTGCACCGGCCCCGGCGAGCGTGACCGGACCCCTGATTGCTTCCGGCGTCGTCGAGGCCCAGGCGCTTGACGTCGCCGCGCCGGTCTCCGGCCGGATTCGGTCCGTGCAAGTGTCGGAGGGCGAACGGGTCGTCGCGGGCCAACCCATCGCGCGGCTGGATACGGCGCTGCTCGAAGCGCAGATCGAGGCGGCCTCGGCTGCCGTGGAGGTCGCGCAGGCCCAGGTGGCCCAAGTGCGCGCCGGGCCGCGGGAAGCGGACCTGGAGGTCGCGCGTGGCGGCGGTGGGCCAGGCGCGGGCAGCAGAAGCTGCAGCACGCACCGCGGCGCAAGATGCCCGGACGCTGGTCGGCGCGCCGGCCATCATCGACGCGCAAATTGCCCGGGCCGAGACGGATTTGCAGGTGGCCGCGGAACGGGCGAACGCGGCTGCGGCCGGGGCGACCGCGGCCGATCTCGAACAGCAGCTCTGGGGGCGCATCGTGCAGCGCCTCGAAGCCGGGGCGGACGTGCCCTTGCCGCCTCAGCTCGGGGGCGGGACGAAGCACGTGGACGCGCCGGCCGACAAACTGGCCGAAGCACGCCTGCAGTGGAACCTGAAGAGCCAGGCTGCGTGGCAGGCCCACGCGCAGCAGGCGACGGCTGTGGCGGCGCAGAGTGCCGCCCGGCAAGCGCTCGCCGATCTCCGCACTCAGAAGGCCGATCCCGTGTTGCTGGAGGGGCAGGCGCGGACAGCAGAGGCCGCGGCGCCGGTGGCTGCGGCTGCGGTCGAGAGCGCGAGCGCAAGCCTCGAGCTGCTCCGGGCCGGGGCGCAGCCCGAGCAAATCGCGGTCGCCGAGGCTGCGGTGGGCCGCGCCGAGGCGAGCCGGCAGGTTCTCGCGGCGAAGCTTCCGCAGTACGCGGTGCTGGCGCCGCGCGACGGTGTGGTGAGCGAGCTGGTGCTGCACGCGGGTGAAGTCGCCGCCGCCGGCGCACCGATTGCCCGCCTGGAGCAGAGCGGGGCCGCCATGCTGACCGTCTACGTGCCCGAGCCGCGCATGGCCGCGGTGCTCGTCGGCGCGCCCGTCGCAGTGGCAGTCGACGCGTTTCCCGGGCGGACGTTTGGTGGGACGGTGACCTCGATCGCCGGAGAGGCCGAATTCAGCCCGAAGAACGTGCAGACGCGGGAAGAACGGGGCAGCACCGTTTTCGCCGTGAAGATTTCTGTCCCGAATGACGACGCGGCGCTGAAGGCCGGGATGCCAGCCGACGCATTCTTCTGCCCGGGCGACACGGCGTGTGAGTATCCGTTTGCCGCGCTCGCGGAGACGCAGCAGAGCCAGGTTGCCGACTTCATCGCCCGCGTGCTTCCTGCGACCCACGGCTGCGCCGGCCGCGCTCGCCCGACCTGCCGGGTCCGGCTATGCCGGCGCGTTGGAGGCGACCGAAGTGCGCGTGGCGGCCGAAGTCGGCGGGCGAGCTGTGGCGGTCGAGGCCGCGGAGGGCGACAGCGTAGAGCTTGGCCAGCTGTTGGTGACGATCGAAGGCGAGGAACTCGCCGCCCAGGCTGCGGAGGCCGAGACTGCGGTTGCGGCGGCGAAGGCGGACTTGGCCCGTGTCGCAGCGCGGCCTCAGGCCGAGCGGGTAGCCCAAGCCGAGGCTGCAGTCACGCAGGCCGAGGCCGTCGTGGGGGCTGCGAAGGCGCGGCTCGAGGCCGCCCAGGCGCAGCGCGAGCGGCCGCAAGATCTTGACAGCCAGATAAACAACGCCCGCCAGCAGATCGCGGCGGCGACGGCAGCAGTCGATGCGGCGAAAGCCCAGCTTAAGTCGGCCCAGGTGCTGCAGGAAAGCCTCCCCAATCCTGGATCGGACGAGGACA
Organism: uncultured Chloroflexia bacterium; assembly: GCA_963810095.1. Taxonomy (GTDB): domain Bacteria; phylum Chloroflexota; class Anaerolineae; order CG2-30-64-16; family CG2-30-64-16; genus JALOOB01. The sequence goes on from CAWEMM010000009.1 coordinate 478,916, forward strand.
AGACGCGCCGGGCGATTTACGACGCGCAGGTGGCCGCTGCAACGGCAGACGTGCGCGCCGCAGAAGCACAGCAGATCGGCGCACAGAAGGTCCTGGCGCGGCTGTCTGCCATCCGTGCGAACCCGGTGGCGCTTGACGCGGTGGTGCACCGGGCCGAGGGCGACGTGGCGACGGCCCAGGCGGCTGTGGCGGTTGCGCAGGCGGTGGCGGTGCAAGCGACGGCCGGTCCACCCGAGGAGGCCATGCTGACAGGCCGGGCGCGGGTGGCGCAGGCCGAGGCCGGGCGAAGGGCGGTCATGGTGGCGCTGGAAAAGCTGAAAGTGACAAGCCCCATCGCCGGGCAGGTCACGGCTCAGGGGATACACGCGGGCGAGGTAATCAGCCCGGGCGCGCCCCTATTCACCGTTGCAAACCTCGGACGCCTGAGGCTGCTCGTCTATGTGCCGGTGACGGAGATTGGCACGGTGCGGGTCGGTCAGCCCGCGACCGTGGCGGTCGATGCGTATCCGGGGCGGGCGTTTCCGGCCACGGTCACCCGCATCGCGGAGCAGGTCGAGTTCACGCCCAAGAATGTCCAGACCGCAGAAGAGCGCGCCAAGATGGTGATCCCGGTGGAACTGACGCTGGACAACCGTGACGGCGCGCTGAGGCCGGGCATGGGTGCCGAGGCGCGTTGGTAGTAACCGGGCCCGCCTGGGCCGGTTTCACCACAAAGACGCCAAGACGACACTAAGGCCCACGAAGTCAGCTTTGTGTCTTTGAGTCTTTGTGGTCTGCCAACTCGCCTGGGCTCTACTCCAGCCGGCGGGTTGCCGTCCGGATGGCGACCGTCCCCACCACCAGGCCGATGGCCAGCAGGCTGAGGGCCTGGGGCCATAGAATGTCGAGCCCGGCGCCTTTGAGCATGATGCCGCGGATCACGACCAGGTAATGCTGCAGCGGCGAAGCCTGCGCGAGCGTCGCAAAGACGGGCGGCATGTTCTTGACCGGCGCCAGGTAGCCGCTGAGCGCGATGTCCAGCATCGCGAGCACGAACACGTAGAGCACGGCTTGCTGCTGGGTGCGCGCAAAGCTCGACAGGATGACCCCGAAGGCTATCTCCACCGCCACGAAAAGCAGGCTGAACCCGAGGAGCAGGGCGAACGAGCCGCGTAGCGGGACCCCAAAGAATTGCTGCACCACGAAGAGCATCACCAGGAAGTCAAGCCCCCCGATGAGCCACGCCAGCGAGGCTTTGCCGGTTACAAGCTCGGTGCGTCGCAGGGGCGTCACGAGCAACCCCTCCAGCGTCCCCAGCTCGCGCTCGCGCACAAAGACGAGCGCGGCGACAGCCAGGGTCACCTGGTAGACGATAAAGCCCATCTGCGCGGGGATGGTGAAGAGGCGCGAGTTCAACGCCGGATTGTAAGCCGCGGTAGTGACGAGCGCAATAGGCGGTTGGACCGCGGTCTTGCCGCTTCGCCCGGCTGCTGCGGCCCGATCGTTCACGACGCCTTCGACCGCGAACTCGGCCGTACGCGCCACGTTTGTGGACGTGCCGTCGACAATCAGCTGGAGCTGCACCGGGTTCCGGCCCGTTTCAAGGCCGCGGCCGTAGCCCGGTGGAATGACCAGGGCCGCGACGACCTGTGCCCTCCTGGACGAGCTGGTCGATGGCTGCAGGGCCGGCGGGCGTAAAGCGCACGGTCAACTCTTGCGTGTTGTCGAGCGTAAGGGTCAGGCGCCGGCTGGCCTCGGTCCGGTCCTGGTCGACCACGGCGATGGCCAGATCGTTGATGCCGCGGCCCGTCGAGCCGGCGAGCAGCACCAACTGGGCAACGGGAAAGAGCAGGATGAGCAGGAGCATGCGCCGGTCACGCAGCAGCTGGATCAACTCCTTGACAAACAGGCTGGCGATGCGGCCGAGCGCGCTACGCTCGATCATGCGACCCGCTTCCGGAAGGTCAGGAGGCTGAAGCCGAGGGTCAGGAGCGCGGTCAGCGCGAGCAGCCCGGCCGGCGCAGCCAGTTCGTGCAAGGTTGCGCCTTTGAGAAAGATGCCACGGGTGATCGCGACAAAGTGCGTCGTCGGCAGGCTGTAGGAGAGGAGCGCGGTGCGCCACGACGACGTGTTGACGGGCAGGATCAGGCCCGAGAGGAAGAAGCCGGGCACAAAAAACACCAGCAGCACGACGAGCATGGCGGTCTGCTGCGAGCTGACCAGGCGCGAGATCAGCAGCGCAATCCCCATCGTGGCGAGATAGAAGTCGACGGTCAGGAGGAGGAGCAGGCCGGTGCTGCCGCGCAGGGGCACCCGGAACCAGAGGACCGCGACCGCGACTGCGAGGGCCAGGCTCAGCGCGCCGCTGAGCACGTAGGCGAGGACCTTGCCGAGCAGGTATTCTGACCCGCGCACGGGGGAAGCCACCAGTGCCTCGAGCGTGCCGACTTCAGACTCGCGCGTCACGGCCAGCGTCAAGGCCAGGGCCGGGAGCGTCAGCACGATCGCCAGCAGGCCGGGCACCATGCCCCACTGGGATTTGAGCGTGCTGTTGAACCAGATGCGGGTGGCGACGGGGATGCCGGCCTCACGCGTCGAGGGGAACGCGTCACCCGCCAGGCGCGTGCCGAACGCCGCGGACTGCCGGCCGAGGTTGCTCAGGGCCTGGGATGCGGAGATGGCGTCCGTGCCGTCCGCTGTGGCGAGGATTTGCGGTCCGGCCTCGGCCGCGAACGACGCGCGCCAGCGTTCGAAACGAGACTCGAACCCGGCGGGAATGGTGACCGTGATATCCGCTTTTCCACCATATAGCGTTTCGGCCAGCCCGGCGCTGCTGTCCGACGTCTCGGCGACGGCAAACGAGCCATCCGCCGTCAGGCTGGACAGGAAGCTGCGCGAGAGCGGAGAGCGGTCCTGGTCCAGCCATGCCAGTCGCACCGTGCCGATATCGAACGAAAACAGGTAGGCCAGGACGAACAGGATGAAGGCCGGCGAGAGGGTGACCAGAAAGAAGATGCGGGCGTCCCGCGTGATGTGGCGCAGCTCTTTGCGGGTGATGGCGGAGACCCGGGCGGGCGAAAACATGGCCGCAGGCTAGCGCTTCGTGGGCTTTTCCGAGTCGGAGATGGGCACGGTCCGCGTTGCCGGCTTCTTCTGGGCGAGCGGCGCGGACAGCGAGGACAAGACCGGGCGAAGCGACCGATTCAACACGCTGCGTTTGCGCCACGCCACGATACCTGCGCCGATCAGGAGGGCTGCGGCGGCGAAGTAAACCTTGTAGCGGTCAAGCGCGGGACTCATGTTCTGCCACTCGTTGCCCAGCGCAAAGCCGAGCGCCATGTAGCCGACGATCCACATGGTGTTGCCGATGATGGCGCCCAAGATGAACCGGCTCAAGGGAAAGCGGCTGGAACCGGCGATCAGATTGATCGGAATGCCGATTGGCGCAAACAGCCAACGGGTCAGGTAGACGGTGAGGCTGGGGCGCAGCTTGAAGCGGCTTTCTGCCACGTCATAAGCGGCGGCGAAACGGGCGCCGGCGCGCGTGCGGGCAAGCGGCCCAAGCTGGCGTCCGATGGCATAGTACAGCAGCTCCGCCACGAGGGCTCCGCCCGCGGTCACCAGCACCGCGGTGGGCAGATGCATGTGGCCCTGCCTCACCAGTGCACCCGCAGCAATCATCAGCACCGGCACCGGCAGGGGCACGCCGAGCGCGCAGACGAAAGCCACCAGTCCCAGCGTCATGGGACCGTTGAACATAAGCCACTCGAGCAGGGTGCGGGTAAGATCCACGATACTGACTGCGTCCTCAGCTAAACCAACGTATGAAGCCCCCAAAAGGTGCCTTTATTATCTCTGATTTGGCGCCAAGTGGGAAATCCGAGCGCCGGGAGCCCTCACGGTAGGACCTCGGGCACACGCATGAGCGACAGGCACACAGGGTCGAAATAGCGGGGCCAGAAACTGGCGGCCTCAGGGTTGAACGACTCGAAGTTGGTATAGAGCCCGGCCATGCCCAAGCCGGAATAGTGTTCAAGCGCAGCTTGGAGCAAGGCCTTACCCACCCCGCGGCCGCGATACTCCGGCCGTAAGTAGGCGCCGTTGCAGAAGGCGGCCGCGCCCGACTGGAGCACCGCCACCGCGTCAAAGTCGTAGCCCGTGAACCGCATGAAACCAACCGGTGCCGAACCGTCGAGGGCGAGCCAGACGCTGTTCTTCGGGCGCTGGCCGAACTCTGCAAAGGCAGATGGGCTGTCGGCGCTAGGAGGGGCCATGAAGAGCGGCGCGGCCGAGTAGTGCGCGACATGCTCAGCGTCCAGGCGCGCTAGAGCAAGCCAGTCGGTTTCTCCGGATGCACGCCGGATCGTCAGTTCGGTCTTCGGAATTGGGACCAAGGACACTGCCGGACGCACTGCATCGACCACCGCCAGCCCGAAGCCGCTCCAGAACCATGCCTCGCGGCCCTCCTGGTCGTTCGCCAGCAGGGTGATCGCATGAACCTCGCATCTACTCTCTGCCCAGCGGGCAGAGGCGGCCCGGTACAGCGCCGCGTAAATCTCCGCCCGCCTTCCGGCCGCTGCCCCGTGCGCCCACTCCGGCACGTATGCGCCGCGTCTCGCCGACCCCCGGAACCGCTCGATCTCCCACCATGCCAGGTAACCGAGCAGGCGCCCGTCTTCCATGGCGGCCAGGCTGCGCGAGCTCATCCTGCCGATCTTCTCGGAGACCAGGTGGGGGTCCTCGAGGGGGTCGGGCAGCACGGGGAAACTGGCGCGCAGGCCGCGCGAACTGCCCGGCGAACAGCCTGGCCGCCTCGAGAGTGCGTTCCGGGTCGAGAGCTTCGACTCTAATCACCGGCTCTCAGGCTCGCTTTCTAGGGTGCGACCGTCGCGCTGGGCTTCGCCGTGGGCCTGGCGGCCGGCACGGTGAAACCAGGCGGCGGCGCGGGACACTTGCCGGTCGTCTTCCCCAGGTCGGCCAGCGGTTTCGCGGTGAAGATCTCCCCCAGCCGCTGCTTCAGGCTGGCCTGGTCCTTGATGACCAGAACGGACGCGCCCCCTTTGGTCCTGTAGGGCTTGATCACGTCGGGTGCGAGGGCGGTGCCGGTCACCTTGGTCGAGTCAAGCTGGAGGCCGAAGCGGGCGAGCCGCAGCACGTCGAGAACCCCGAGGTCGGTGCTGAACGTGCCGGCGAGCGCGCTCCACAACTGGGGAATGCGCGGCAAGATGTTAATGCTCTCGGCCTGGTTCCGGAGGGCCCAGATGAGCTGCTGTTGGCGCTTCGCCCGGCCAAAGTCGGAGGTGAGGTAGCGATAGGTGGCGAACTTGCGCGCCTGCTCACCATTCAGCTTGACTTCGCCCGCGGGCAGCGACCAGTTCACCAGCTTGTTCGGGTTTTTCGGGTCGGGCGTCTGCTCGTAGAGGGGGCAGTCGAGCTTCACCGTAACCCCTCCGAGGGCGTCGACCAGCTTTGCCAGGCCATCCATTTTGATCAGCACCACGTGCTGGATCGGCACCCCGAGCGTCTTCTCCGCCACCGCCTTGGCCAGAGCCGGGCTGCCGCCCTTATATTTGGTGTAGTCGCCCAGGAAATAGGCGGAGTTGATGCGGTCGGCCCCCCAGCCGGGAATGTCGACCCACAAGTCACGCGGCACGCTGAGAATCCCGACCTGCTGCGTGTCATGGTCGATCGACATCAGCATGATCGAGTCCGTGTGCATCATCCAGGGGCCGGGCCGTACGTCCGCGCCAAGCACCAGGAAGTTCTCTGTGCGCTGCAAGCGCGTGGGGTCGGGCGTTGGGGTTGGCGTGCCAGGCGTTGGCGAAGGAGGCGGTGTAGAGGTCTGCGCAGCGACCGGCAGCACCGGCGTCACGAGCAGGGCCATCGCCACGGTCAGGACGAAAACTCTGAGCAACAGGTTTCGATGGGAAGGGGAGGTCGTGATCATGACTTGAGTATACCCCAGGCTGGAATGGCCGCGCACATTGGACGCGACCCTGTTTTCGCGCTATACTGCACAGACTCCAGTGCTCCCAGATTCGTTCCAGGTGTCGTTTATGTTTTATCCAGCCATCATCGCGGTCTTGCTGCTCATCATCGTGGCGCTTTCCGTCGCCGTGGTGGTGCTGTGGCGTCGATCGCGAGAGGTCGTTTTCGGGCTGGACGAAATTGCCGAGGACGTCCTCAAGTCGCTCTATCACCTCGGCCGGCAATCTCCCGTGGTCTCCTCGCGTGACCTCATTCGTGGCTCAGAACTCCAGCCGAACCGGTACCCCATCATTGCCGCCGAGCTCGAGCGGCGGAAGTGGGCCGTGGTGGACAGCCCGCCGTCGGGAGGGCCTGGCCTTAGGATCACGCCGGCGGGCGAGCGTCGCGCGCTCGAGCTGATCCGCGCGCATCGCCTTTGGGAGCGCTATCTCGCGGACAAGGAAGGGCGTCCGATCACCGCGCTGCACGACGAGGCCATGCGCCGCGAGCACCTCGCGACGCCCGAGCAGGTCGACGCACTGGCAAGGGAACTGGGTGACCCCCAATTCGATCCGCACGGCGATCCAATTCCAACGGCCACAGGCGAGATGCCGCAGGCCGACGAGGGCACCCCGCTCACCCGGTGGCCGGTCCACCGGGCCGGCCGCATCGTGCACGTGGAGGACGAACCCCCCGCGCTGTTTAGCCAGCTCGCGCTGATTGGCTTGACTCCCGGCGCACAGGTCGAGATTGACGAGCGCATGCCCGCGCAGGTGCTCGTGTGGTCGGGCCGCCAGCGGCTAACCCTCGCGCCCGCGGCCGCCGAGCGCGTGTTCGTGGTCGATGCGCCCCCCGCAGCGCTCCCGTTGTCCGAGATGGAGATCGGGCAGGCCGGCCGGGTCGTCGGGATCGGCCAGGGGGTGGGGCTGGCCGACCGGCTACGCCAGACCGGCGTTCGCCCCGGCGTCGAGATTTCGGCGGTCGGCGTCGACCCTATTGGTGAGCCGGTGCGATACCGGGTCAACGGCAGCAGTGATTTCGGCCTATCGCGGATCGAGGCCAACCAGATCGTACTCGACGCGGGATCGATTCGCGAGATCGTCCTGCCCCGGCAGCCTTGGTTGCAGGAACAGGCGGAGCGGGTCCGCGAGCTGTTCCGGCGCTATGGCAGCATGGTCGTGTTCCGGCGCGCACTTGTCTTCTTTGGCCCGGCCTTCGTCATCAGCGTGGGATACATGGACCCGGGCAACTGGGGCACAGACATCGAAGGTGGCGCGCGTTTCGGATATCAGCTGCTGTGGGTGATCTTCCTTGCCAACCTGATGGCGATCCTCCTGCAGATCCTGTCGGCGAAACTGGGCATTGCGACCAGTCGGACGCTGCCCGAGGTGTGCCGCGATCATTATCCCCGCTGGGCCGCCATCACCCTATGGATCACGGCAGAGCTGGCCGCCATCATGACGGACCTGGCAGAGTTTCTCGGCGGCGCGGTCGGTCTGAACCTGCTGTTCCACATTCCGCTGTTCCCCGCCGCACTCCTGACAGGCGTGATTATCTCCGGGATTCTGTATCTTGAACGGTATGGGATGCGCAAGGTGGAGATGGTTGTGCTGGCGCTCATTGCGGTCATCGGCTTCGGCTACATGGCCGAGATGTTCCTGGTGAAGCCGCCGCTCGGCTCCATCCTGCACGGCCTGTTCGTGCCTTCGCTGCCGGTCGGCGCCACCCTCGTGGCCGTCGGCATCATCGGTGCAACGGTCATGCCGCACAACCTGTATCTGCACAGCGCCCTGATCCAGTCGCGCTTCCGGCCCAGCGATTCGCTGCAGCGCAAGCAGGAAGTCTATCGCATGTCGATCGTCGACTCAGTGGTAGCGCTGAACGGCGCACTCCTGGTGAACTGCGCGATCCTGATCATGTCGGCAAATGCGTTCTCGGGTGGGCGATTGACCAATTACTCTCTCGAATCCGCCTACCAAACCCTGACGCCGCTGCTCGGTCCTGCGGCGGGCGTCGTGTTTGCCATTACGCTCCTGGCCTCCGGCCTGTCATCCTCGACGACTGCGACGATGGCCGGGCAGGTGATCATGGAAGGCTTCATCCACCACAAGATGAATGTGTGGCTGCGGCGGGCAATTACCATGATCCCCACACTGGTCATCATTGGCCTCGGCATCGACCCGCTGCGCATCCTCGTGCTGTCGCAGGTGAGCCTGGCCTTCCAATTGCCCTTCGCCGTGATCCCGCTCGTGCTCTTCACCTCAAACCGCAAGATCATGGGCCCCTTCACCAACACCCGCCTCACCAAGGTCTTGGCCTGGGGAGCGACGGCTGTGATCCTATCTCTAAACATCGTGCTGTTGCTCCAGACATTTGCAAGTTAGGCTGATTCTCAGTTCTTTAAGGCGCAGGCTATTGACATCGCTTGCGTTTAGCTCGTATAGTACCCTCAGTTCTCCTACTACTTCACTAGGCTATATGTGAGATGAAGCTATCGAAGCGCGGCGAGTACGGTTTGCGTGCAATGGTCGACTTGGCCTCCCAGCCAGTCGGCGCCGTCGTGTCCACTAAGGACATTGCCCAGCGCGAGCAAATACCGGCCAAATTCCTGGAGCAGATCCTGCTCGCGCTGCGCAACGCCGGCCTGCTGCACAGCCGAATGGGCCTGGGCGGCGGCTACGCGCTGGCGAAGCCGGCCGCCGATATCACGTTGGGGCAGATCGTGCGTGTTTTGGACGGACCTTTGGCGCCCATTCGCTGCGTGAGCCAGATGGCCTACGAGCCATGCGCCTGCCCGGACGAGAAGACCTGCGGGCTGCGGCTCGTAATGTCGGACGTCCGCAACGCGATTTCGTCCATCCTGGATCGAACGACCCTGGCCGATGTGGCGCACCGCGTGGAGGCGGCGCGTCTCCTGTAGGCGATCCCTTACGACAGACCGAACTGGTCGCAAAATCGTAAGGACGCGCTGTGTACGTAAGGGCGAGCTGAAGCTGGCCCTAGGCTCGACCCCATTTTGCGATTGACCTGGCAGAGCGCAGGGTCACAAAGCGAGCTCGGTTCAAATTGCTGTCTGCATCACGCTTGCCCCGAAGACACCGGTAGCTGGGCTGCCGGCCGTCGGTCTCGATCGGCAAGCGTCATTTTGCCATCAATACTCCTACTAACTCCCTAGGAGTCATAGAAGAAGGAGGAACTCCGCTATGTCCCGCCGCTCCAGAGTCACTTCTTTCGTCGCTTGCCTTGCCACCATCGCGGTGCTTGTACCGCTGCTGGCGGGGTGTGCGAGCCAACAAGTCGCGTCGCAGCAGGCGAAACTCAACGGCACGATCACGGTGTCGGGGGCCTTCGCGCTGTACCCGATGGTCGTCATGTGGGGTGACGAGTTCAGCAAGCTCCATCCCGACGTCAACTTTGACATTTCCGCCGGAGGGGCAGGCAAGGGGTTGTCCGATGCGCTGGCCGGCGCGGCGGACGTCGGCATGGTGTCGCGCGCCGTGACGAAAGAGGAAGAGGCCAAGGGCGCGTGGTGGGTCGGCGTGACCAAGGACGCGGTGTTCCCGGTGGTCAACGCCGCTAACCCCGTCCTCAAGGAGCTGATGGCAAAAGGTCTGACCAAGGAACAGCTCGCCGACGTGTTCATCACCGAGAAGGTCAAGACCTGGGGCGAGCTCGTGGGCCGGCCAGAAGTGACCGACAAGATCGACGTATTCACGCGCTCGGATTCGGCCGGCGCGGCCGAGGCCTGGGCCAAGTTCCTGGGCGACAAGAAGCAGGAAGACCTCAAGGGCATCGGCGTGCAGGCCGACCCGGGCCTGCTGGACGCCGTGGTCAAGGACAAGAACGGCATCGGTTACAACAACCTGGCGTATGCGTATGACGCCAGCAGCGACAAACCGGTCGCGGGCGCGATGGTCGTTCCGATCGATGTTAACGGAGACGGCACCGCGAGCGCTGAGGAGCTTCTCGAGACCAAGCGGGAGGCCATGCAGGCGGTTGCCACGGGCAAGTATCCTTCGCCGCCCGCGCGTGCGCTGAACCTGGTGACCAAGGGCCAGCCCTCGCCGTTGGTCGCGGAGTTCTTCAGGTGGGTGCTGACCGATGGGCAGAAGTTCGTCGATGCCGCAGGCTACGTGCAGTTGACGCCCGAGCAGTTGCAGGCGAGTCTGGCGAAGCTACAGTGACCTTGTAAAGGGTCCGCTCAGCCAGGTCCCCCGCAGAGACCTGGCTGAGCGGGCCAGCGATTAGGAGCTCACGGTGGAATCAACGCTTCCCCGAGCTGGGGGCGAGCCAGCGGCGCGTTCAAATGCGAGCCGCTGGCGCTACCTTAAGGACCGCATCGCCTCGCGCATTCTTTGGCTGGTCGCCATTTTGCCGCTCGTCATCCTGGTGCTCATGGCCGCGGGGCTGGCTGCACGGACGAAACCGCTCTTGGATCATGCCTCGTTGGGGGCGCTGCTGCTGGGCGAGACGTGGAGCCCTCAGCAGGGTCTCTTCGGCTTCCTGCCCTTCATCGTTGGCACGGTCTGGGTGACGACGGTCGCCATGATCATCGCCGTGCCGCCCACCCTGCTCATGGCGATCTACCTTGCCGAGTATGCCCGGCCCAGCACACGCACCGCCATGAAGCCAATCCTCGACATCCTGGCGGCCATTCCGTCCGTCGTGTACGGCGTGTGGGGCATCGTGGCGGTCGTGCCGCTGGTCCAAAACTTCTTCGGTCCTGCGCTCTCGGGCGTGTTTGGCTTCATGCCTCTCTTCCAGGTCAACAACCCGACCGGCTACGGCATTCTCGCCGGCGGCATCGTGCTGGCCGTCATGGTCGCGCCCGTGATCAGCGCCATCACGTTCGAGGTCATGGACGCCGTGCCGCGCGGGCTGCGTGAGGCGACCCTGGCGCTGGGAACGACCCGTTGGCAGACGATCAAGCACGTCGTGCTGCGCAAGGCCGCGCCGGGGATCATCGCGGCGGTCGTGCTGGGGTTCTCGCGGGCGTTTGGCGAGACGATGGCGGTGCTCATGGTCGTGGGCAACGTGGCCAAAATTCCGCACTCGATCTTCGATCCCGCCTATCCCCTGACGGCGCTCATCGCGAACAACTATGGCGAGATGATGTCCGTGCCGCTGTATGATGCGGCGCTGTTGGCCGCGGCGCTGATCCTGCTGGTCGTCGTGCTGCTGTTCAACCTGGTTGCCGCGCTGATCCTGCGCCGCGTCAAGCGGAGCGTGTCGCAATGAGAAACCTGGTTTCGCGCCGGCGGATGGCATGTATCGAAGAGCGTTTCTTTCTCGGGCTGATGCTGCTCTCCTTTGTCGTGGTGGGGGGCAGCCTGCTCGTCATCGTCGGCACGGTGCTCGTGCGCGGGCTGCCCGGGCTGACCTGGTCCATGCTGACACAGACGCCGAAGGGCGGCTTTTACATGGGCAAAGAAGGGGGAATCCTCAACGCGATTCTGGGCTCCCTCATTCTGGCGTTTGGGGCCACGCTCGTCGCGCTTGTCCTGGCCCTGCCCATGGCCCTGTATCTCAACTCGTATGCCAGCAACAACCGGTTGAAGGCCCTCGCGCGGCTCAGTCTCGACGTTCTGTGGGGTGTGCCGTCAATCGTCTACGGCGCGGTCGCCTTCACCCTCATGTTGGTGATCGGCATGCGTGCGTCGTTGCTGGCCGGGATTGTTGCGATCGCGCTTGTCGAGCTGCCGATCCTCGTGCGTGCGGTGGACGAGGTGATGAAGCTCATCCCGCACGAGCTGTCTGAGTCCGCACTGGCGCTTGGCGCGACCCGCACGGAGGTCGCCTTTGGCGTCATCGTGCGCCAGGCGCTGCCCGGCATCGTGACGGGGATTTTACTGGCGTTCGGGCGGGGCATCGGCGACGCGGCCGCGGTGCTCTTCACGGCCGGCTACACGGACCGGCTGCCCACGTCGCTCTTTCGCCCGGTGGCGACGCTGCCGCTCGCGGTCTTCTTCCAATTGGGTACGCCGTTTCCTGCCGTGCAACAGCGCGGCTACGCCTCGGCGCTGGTGCTGACCGTGATCATCCTGGTCGTGAGCCTGGGTTCACGCTGGCTGGCCGTGCGCCTGAGCCGGAATGTGATCAAGTAAGCCGCGGACGGCGCCGTAAAGAGGCGACGACACAAAGCTTCACACGGCCCGGATTCCGTGCTTTGTGAGCTTTGCGCCTTGGTGTCTTTGTGGTGTCAGGTAGCCGTTAGAGGAAGCCAATGGAAGCACACATTAGGGTCGAGCATCTCGGCGTGCAGTATCGCACGTTCCAGGCGCTGAAGGACGTCAACGCGGAGATCCCGCGCAACAAGATCACCGTCATCATGGGACCGTCGGGCTGCGGCAAGACGACGCTGCTCAAGAGCATGAACCGTCTGCTCGACTTGACTGAAGGCGCGCAGATCACCGGCCGGGTGTTGCTCGACGGCGAAGACGTCTACGCACCGTCGGTGGACGTGGGCGAAGTGCGCAAGCGGGCCGGGCTGCTTGCGCAGCGGCCCTTCCCCCTGCCCATGTCGATTTACGACAACGTCGCGTACGGGCGGCGGATTCACGGCATCCGCGATGGACGTAAGGACGGTGAGGCGGTCCAACACTATCTCGAGTTGGCAGGGCTGTGGAGCGAGGTGAAGGATCGTCTCCACACACCGGCTACCCGGCTTTCGATTGGCCAACAGCAGCGGCTGTGCCTGGCGCGCGGGCTGGCGGTCGAGCCGGAAGTAATCCTGGGCGACGAGCCCACGTCCGCGCTGGACCCGATTTCTGCACAGCACATCGAGAGCCGGCTGCTCGAACTGAAGGAGAAATACACGGTGGTGTTGGTCACGCACGTGTTGCGCCAGGCGCGCCGGCTGGCCGACCATGTGATCTTTATGTACCTGGGGGAGCTGGTCGAGGCGGGGCCGGCGGAGGAAGTGTTCAACCGGCCGAGAGAGGAACGGACCCGGGCCTATTTGAACGGTGCGTTCTAGGGGGATGCAGCATGGGGCGCGCCCACCGGCCAGCGGCCGGCGGGCGCGCCCCATGCTCCGCGAGCGAACTACTGCCCCTTTGTCAGCGCATAACCGAATACGCCCGTGCGGTTGGAGAGTGCTGACGGCGAAGTATTCACCGCCGTGACCGCGTAGTAATATGACCCCGCGCTACCTCGGGCCTGCAGGTCCGCAAAGCTCGTCCCCAACACATTCGCATACGGCACGTCGCTCGCCGTATTTGGCGTGAAGTAGGGCGCCGTAGCGCTCCGCCAGACATCGTAGTGGTCCACCACCGCGGCTTTTCCGTTCACGTCCAGCGTAACCGCGCTCCACGTCAGGTTCGCGTCCGCGCCACTCGCCGCGATTGCGACCACCGGCGCTTTCGGGGCGGTCAGTGCGCTAGTGCGCTGCACTTCCACCATGTGAATCCACTCGTTGCCGTCGCTCGCCGTCCCATCCCGGCTGTCGATGTAGAAGTCCGCGCCCCCCGTCAGCCGGCCGCCGAACCTGCCATCCGTTACCGTGAAAGTGGCGGTCTTCAGCGTCTTTGTCCCCGCCTTAACGATCGTTCCGGCCGTCTTCTCGCCCGAGGCCGAGTCGTACTTCAGCGACCACTTGTCCGTCCCGAGGTCGAAGTAGTTGACGGTGATGGTAGCTGCGTAAGTGTCCGAGCCGGGGATATAGCCGTCGTCGATGAGGAAGAACATGTACGGGTTGCCCGTGGACTGGTCTGTCCGGCGCACCGTGTACGCTTCCTTGCCTTCGCCCGTGTAGTTCTTCAGCGCCGTCACATCGTACCACTTGCTGTAGTCGTTGGGATCCTGGCCAACGAGCGGAGGCAGGTCGGGGTTGTAGGGCTGCGGGAAGCACGGGTAGTTCGGCCCGAACAAGTCTTCCCGGTAGGACCCTGTCGGGCAGTTGCCCAGGCCGGCTTTCCCCGCAGCGTTATTCAGATTCACGGGGTCTCGGGCATAGCGGCTGTCCACGCTCTTGTCGTTCGTCTCGGCGACGGTCTTCCCGCCTGTGATCGAGTCGACCTGCTTGAGATAGAAGTCGAAGTTGCCCAGGTCGGGCGACACGGTCCCGCTCGCGATGTACGACACCCCGCCCGTGCGGCAGTTCATGAAGGTTGGGTTGCGGTGCTCGCGCATCAGCACCCAGACCTTCGGCGTCGTCTCGGGCGTCTTGCCGAAGTAGGGCTTGGCCCAGATAAAGTTGTCCTTGTCACCCTGCGCCTGAAGGATCGGCTGGTCGGCCCGCTGGTAGTCGACCTTCTTATCCAGCGCGTTCGCCAGCCCCATGAACGAGAGCGCGGGGTTGCACAGGTCGGTGTCGTACGCCTCCATGGAGAAAGGCGCCTGGCCGAGGAACTCCGCCAGCGGGTCGAACATCCCCGTGCCGTCGTTCTTGAACGCTTCGCGCTGGTCTGACGAAAGCATGTTCGCGGACAGCCCCACCTTGCGCGCACCGGCGTAGTCGGTGGTGTCCTCGCGCTCCTGCACGCTCTTGTAGGTCGGCGCATATTGGAGCAAAACGCTGCGCCCCGGCGGCTGGCCGGGCACCGAGTTGAACGCGTCGGCGTGCGCCTGGGTCACCTTGTTGGCGTAGTCAATCCAGCCCTGTGAGGTCAGGCCGGCATTCGACACGACAAAGTCGAAGTTGTCCGTCGTCGGCTGGTTCTCGCCGTAGACCCCGGTGCCGAACGAGAGGTACTGGAGGTCCGGGTTCGCCTTATAGCGTGCGCCAAAGGCCTGGATGAAGCGGACGTACGGATCCGAGAAGGAGGCGTTCTGATACTTAGGCACGAGGTGACGCACCGAAACCTGCACGTTGTCGACGTAGAAGGTGGTGACGTTCGAGGCGTTCGTCGCCACCCTGAACGCGACCCGCACCTTCTTCTCCGGCGCGAAGTTGCTCACGTCGAACGTGTACGTCTTCCAGGTCTTGCTCGTGTGGCCGAGGTTCGTGATATCCAGCTGTGTGCCGCCGAGCTTGTTATTGCCCGTGTCCCACAGTTCCATGTAGAGGTGATCGTTCGCAGCGGCATCCGCGGTGTCGATGTACACGTCCGCTTTGATGGTCACCCGCTGTGTCCCGTCGAGGCTGGCGGGCATTGCGGGAATGCGCTCTTCATAGTGGTAGATCGTGCCCGCGGCGTTATTCACACCTCCGAGCACCGCAGCATAGTTCGTGCCGCTATCCGGTCCGTCGCCCACCGAGACATTGCCCGACTTCGTCCACAGGTATGCGTGGTCGCTGGAGTTGTCGAAGCCCGCGTTGTAGCGCGAGGGTTTCCAGTAGTTGATGTAGTTTGGCGTCGGGTCGGTTGCCGAGTTATTGGCCGGCGCCACCGTGTCGTTGCCCTTGATAACATAGTCCGGCGTTGGCCGGATGTCGCCCGAGTCGCTCCCGTCGTAGACGCTCGTCATCACGCCGAGCTTCAGCCCTGCCTTTTTGGCATCCGTAATGCGCTGATCGAGCAGCGTCCAGTCGTAGACGCCGTCGGCCGGGTTAAGCTCGCTCCAGCGCAAGGCGCGCATGGCTCCGTCGATTGGGTAGGTAGATGGGCTGAGCATCGGGTTCGTGCCGTAGTCGATATAGAAGACGCCACCCTGGGGGTTGAGCGGCGCGGTGATGCGGTCAGGTTCAACCCCGGCGTTGGGCGGTGCAGTTGTGCCTTCTTGCGCTCGCATGGGAATGGCGGCGGCAGCGAGCAGCAGGCCGGCAAGCGCCAGCGCGGCAAGCAGGGTCTTTCCGCGAGCATGAAAGGGGCGGATCACATGATGCTCCTGTAGATGTCTTGAGGTTCTGAGTCGAGCGGCAGCGAAGCGGCGGTCAGCGTAAGGGCGCTGGGCCTTGAGGAGGAACGCCGCGCAGCAAGACACACAGCGATGGCCGTGCCTAACGAAACAAACGAAGAAGACCGGCCGCAGTTACGGCCGGTTTGATGTAGGCCGGCCGTAGGGCGGAAGGGTTGCCTCGGGGCCGTTCCTGCCTATCCGATTGCCGTTACGCGCACCATGTCGAATGCGGCGCTCGCCCACGATGCGGCGAGGCCGACGTGAGTTCCTGCCCGCGGCAGCGGCAGCTCGCCAAGGTGTTGCCCTTCGAGCGCGACTGCGACTCCCAAGTGGGTCACCCGCAGCCGCCACTGATGCCATTGCATCACGCCGAAACCTTCCGGCAGGCGCCACGCCGTTTCGTTGCCTGTGTCGCCGTCGCCTGCAACGAGTTTCCAGCCGGCCTCGGTCCGCTCCAGCGCCAGCAGCGGCCCGGCATGGTCGGCCGACAGCGCCGGCGAAATGCCATACCCCCCGCCGGCCTCGGCATCGAGCAGCCGGACGTCGACAACCAGTTCATACTGCTCGGCAGGGACCATTTTGGCGATCATCGCGCTGTCGCGGGGCTTCGCCGGCGAGAGCAGTAGCCCGCCGCCCACGCTCCAGTCCGCGTCGCCCTCCCAATCCAGTTCCCCAGCGGCTTTCTCGGGACCGTCGAAGAGCTCCTCCCAGCCGAGCGTGATCTCCGGCGCTGCGAACGCGGCGCTCGTACCGTCGGTATATAGCGCGACGTCGAAGGGCTCAAACGGCAGCTTGAGGCGCCAGCGGGAGGCCAGGTTGTCGAGCATGACCGCGACCCGGGAACCGTCGACCTCCAGCCGCAGCAGGTGGTCGACCGTCGGGTCGAAACCGGCCGGCAGCGGGTAGGCGCGCTGCGCCCCGCGCACGGCGATAACTAACGCCCGTTCGGCCGGCCAGATTCCGAGCTGCGCCGACCGCTTCCGCTCCCCGATCAAGAGGACACCGTACGACCCGGTCGCAGGCGGATCTGCACGGAGGGTGACTTCGAATGTGAACTGGGGCGCAGGCAACTCCCAGCGCGCCTCGCTGCGCTGGCGCGGTAGGGTTTGCCGTGCCTCGTTCCCGTGGACCTGCCACTTGCCGCCCGTCATGTGGGCGTCGAAGCCGCTCACGGTGGGCGCGTTGGGCGCGGGCTGGGGGGTGTGGCTCGGCCCGAGCACGAGCAGGCGGTCGCCGGCCCAGTCAAGCGGGTCGATGGAAAGGACGCGGGAGTCGTCTACCCAGCGATGGTAGACGCAGTAGAGCTGCCTGTTGTCTGGCCCACGCACCACTGAGTTGTGTCCCGGCCCGGTGACGAAGCCGGGCAGCGTTCGGATGACCAAGGGCGCGTCCAGCCCGTCGCACGGCTGATCCCACTCCTCCTCGCACAACACCTGATGGCTCGTCGCGTACCCCACGCCGTACGACTGATTCGTCCAGTTGCCGCCGCTGAACATCTGGTAATAGACCCCCTTGCGCTTGAGCACGAAAGAGCCTTCAATCGTGTGCCACTTGACCCCACCCTTGGAGGCGCGCGCCGGATCGAACACTTGCCACTCGTATGCCGCCCGCGAAACCGGACGGGGTTCGCCGGCCAGGGTGAACGGATCGACCATCCGGTCGACTACCGTGCCCGTGCCCACCCGCGTGTACTCGAGGAAGTCCGTGGCATAAAACATGTACATCTGGCCGTCTTCGTCGACGAAAACATGCGCGTCGATGGCGAAGTCCTCTTTGGTGAGCCGTACGCCCTTGTCGATGTAGGGGCCGCCGGGATTGCGCGAAGTCGCAACTCGGAGTTGCATTAGCGTTTCGTTCCCCACGCTGTAGTAGAGGTAAAAGACGCCGTTGAGGTAGGTGATCTCGGGTGCCCAGTAGTAGGGATGCTCCTCTGCCAGCGGCTCGAGCGCGCCGCCCATCACATGCCAATGAACCAGGTCGGCCGAACGAAGCATTTCGAACTTACGTTGATGGGGGAGGCAGTTGCTGCTGATGCACCAATACTCGCCGCGGTGCTTGAATACGAACGGATCCGGGGCGGATCGCTTTAGTACGGGATTCAGATACGTCTCAGTCATCAGGCTCTCTCTTCCGTGGACTCGTCATGCTAGTAAACACAAAGGCACAAAGACACGAAGTTGTCACGGTTCCCTTTGTGTCTTTGTGCCTTTGGAGTCGGGATGCGAGCCCCGGTTAGGCCTGATACGTTCGCGCCGTGACGTCGCCGCCGCGCCCGGTCCAGTTTGTGTGGAAGAATTGACCCCGGGGCGAATCGGTGCGCTCGTAGGTGTGGGCGCCGAAGTAGTCGCGCTGCGCCTGGATCAGGTTCGCGGGCAGCCGCCCGCTGCGGTAGCCGTCGAGGAACGCCGAGCGCGCTGCTGAGTGCAGGAACCGGAACGCCGATCTGCACCGCTGCCGAGACAACCCGCCGCCATGCCGGCAGCGCCTGCAACATCGCGTCCCGGAAGTACGGGGCCAGCAGGAGGTTGACGAGCGTGGGGTCCGCGACGAACGCGTCGCGGATGTCGTCCAGGAAGGCCGCGCGGATCACGCAGCCGCCGCGCCACATGAGTGCAATCCCGCCCAAGTTGAGTTGCCAGCCGTAATTCCGGGCGGCCGCCTGCATGAGCATGAAGCCCTGTGCGTAGGAGACGATCTTGGCGGCATAGACTGCTTGCTCAAGGTCTGCAAGAAACGCTTGGGCATCGCCCGTGAGCCGCTCGTATCCGCCTCCCAGCGCCTCTGCTGCGACGCGGCGTTCGTCGACGAGCGCGGAGAGGAAGCGGGCAAAAACGGCCTCGCCGATCAGGGTGAGCGGGGTGCTCTGATCCAACGCGGAGACGACGGTCCACTTGCCCGTGCCCTTTTGTCCGGCGCTGTCGAGGATGTAGTCGACCACTGCTTCGTCTTTTTCGTCGCGGTACGCCAGGATGTCTCGGGCAATCTCGATGAGGTACGACTCGAGCTGGCGGCTGTTCCAGCCTGCGAAGACCGCGCTCATCTGGTCGTTGCTGAGCCCGAGACCGTCCTTCATCAGCTGGTACGACTCGGCGATGATCTGCATGTCGCCATACTCGATGCCGTTGTGAACCATCTTGACGAAGTGGCCCGAGCCCGATGGCCCCACCCAATCGCAGCACGGTTCGCCGTTCGGATCGCCTTCAGGTACCTTCGCCGCAATGGCCTGGAGAATCGGCTTCATGTGGGGCCAGGCTGCAGCGGAGCCGCCGGGCATGATAGACGGGCCGTGGCGCGCGCCCTCTTCGCCCCCAGATACACCGGTGCCGATGTACAGCAGGCCCTTTGACTCGACATAAGCGACGCGCCGGACCGTGTCTTCGAAGTTCGAGTTGCCGCCGTCGATGATGATGTCCCCGGGCGCGAGGAGGGGGATCAGCTTCTCGATGAAGTCGTCGACGGGCTGCCCGGCCTTTACCAGCATCATGACTCGCCTGGGGCGCTTGAGCAGCCCCACCATCTCCTCCAGCGAGTGCGTGCCAACGATCGGCATGCCCTTTGCCGGCCCGTCCACGAACTCGTCGACCACCGAGTGCGTTCGATTGTAGACGGCGACTGTGAAGCCATGATCGGCCATGTTCATCACGAGGTTCTGGCCCATGACGGCCAGGCCAATGAGTGCGATGTCTGCCTGCATTTTTGAATCCTTTCCGGATCGTGCGTGCGATATGAGGCATTGTAGTGGCGCGGGGAGATGCGGTCAAAAGTGTGGGTGGACCGAGCCAGGCTTCACATGCGATCGACAAGAACGACAAGGGGCACAAAGGCTATCTCGAAAACTCGGGACGTTTGTGCCGCCTTGCGTCTTGGTGTCTCTGTGGTGAAGACGACTAGCGCCGCCCGAGATACCGGACCATGTCGTCCAGCATCAACGCGGCCAGCGGGTTGCTCTGCAGCTGGCGGCTGAGCCGGAAGGTACTGCCCATGAAGCGACCTTGGCCCATGGGGCGTTCGCCCACCAGCGCGACGGTCGAATGCAGCCAGCCCACCGCGAGCCCCGCGTGCACCTGCGTCGCGTACTCATAAGCCCGAAAGTTCTTCAGCACGTGTTCGGGGGTCAGGCCGTAGTACATGAAGTCCACGAGGCCGTCTCCCGGCAGGCTGCGGAACACACGGTCACGGTTCACCCACAACAGCGTGCTGGCCCAGTTGCCCTCCCACACTTCGTCTTCGCGTTCCTCGAGCCCGATGCCCGCCAAATAGGTGCGCCGCGATTTCTTGGTCTCGGCGAGCCAAAGCAGGCGCGAGCCACCAAGCACATGCTCACGCAGCGGGTCGGTTGCGATGCGGGCGACGATGACCGAAGCGTCCTCGGCGCGCTCCGCGAGCGAGTAGCCGATCGCAGCCAGTTCTTCGGCCATGTCGGGCGAGTAGAGCCGGAGCGCGGGATCGGGTTGCTGTCTCGGAGGGAAGAACCAGAGCTCGTGGTCGTTTTCGCTGATGACCATCCCGTCGGGCGCAACCAGCCGCAAGACAACCCGATGCGACCCGGCGCTGCTGACCGCGGGCACGGTGAAGCGGGCGGTCCCCACGGGCGCGACGGAACCGCGGTCCAGGGCACTGACGGCGAAGGCGCCGGCCTTTCCCCTCTCGCGCAGCTCCCATTCGACGCGGCAGCCCTCCAGCGAGCGGCTCGCGTAGTGCGAGACAAACACCCGCAGGCGGACTTCTTCCCCGCTGTAGTAGGCGGTGCGGTTCAGCTGGGCGAAAACGAGGTCGTCGGCGTTGAATTGGGGCAGCGCGGCGGCCACTTGTTTCGGGTGGCGGTGCATGTCGAGGACGCCGTTGGCTTCCCAGTGTACGTCGGTGAACTCGGTGACCACGTACCCCTGAATCGACGGATGGCGCCGCATCTCTTCGATCTGCGCCTTGAAAGCCTGCGTTTGCAGCCGCTGGCTCGCGCGCGTCAGCGCCCCAAATGTGCCGAAGGCGCGCTGCAGGTGGAAGGTGCGGAACCGCTCTTCGACGCCGTGGGGGTAGACCACGCCTTGGCCCCAGTCGTGGCCCGTTTCGAACCACCACGGCTCATGCCCCCCATAACCGGCATAGAGCTGGTCGAGGTCGGGCAAGCCCCAGTTGCCGAACTCCGACACGACCAGGGGCTCGTCGCCCCGGCGCCGGTTCTCGAGCGCAGCCGGCCGCTGCGCCGCGTGCCAGGGGTCCTTCATAAACTGGCGCACTTCCGGATAGTCGCGGTACAGGTGCGCGTAGGACCACCAGGGCCGCTTGGCGAACATGGCTACCCACTCTCGCCATTGGTTGAAGTGGTCGGGCATCGCATAATAGTTGTGGAAGTCCTCGATGTCTGTTACGACGTGCGCGTTGCCCCAGCACGCGGAGTTGTCGACGACGAGACGGTTCGGATCGAACCCCTTCAGCCAATCGTACTCGGCTGCCAGCCAGGCCCGCTGCTGGGGATCGGTGATGTCGAGCCCCCAGTTTTCGTTGATGATGGTCCAGACGACGATCGAAGGATGATTCCAGTCGCGCAGCACCATCCCGCTGACCGTCTCGCGGGCGCGCCGCGTCGAGGCGTCGGTCAGACGGGCGTGGTTGGGCAGTTCCGTCCAGATAAGGAGGCCAAGACGGTCGGCCGCGTCGTAGTAGCGGGGGTCGGCGACCTTGATGTGGATGCGCAGGCAGTTAAATCCCATGGCGAGCGCCTGGCGCATCTCCGTTTCGATGTACTCGTAGGACGGGGGCGTGCTGATCAGCTCGGGGTAGTAGTCCTGGTCGAGCGCCGCACGCAGATAAAGCGGCCGGCCATTGAGCAGGAGCTTGCCCGCGTGCGCCTCGATGGTGCGGAAGCCGAACTGCGCATCGAGCGTGTCGCCCGACGAAGTCACGGTGATGCGCGCGGTGTAGAGATTGGGCGCGAGCACGTCCCACAGCAGGGGATCGGGCGTCACAACATCAAACGCGGTCGATGGCGACTCCTCGCTCCGGACTACTTCGCCCGAAGGCGCCAGAATCTCGCAGCGGACGCTCTCGCCTGCCGCCAACTCCTCGCTTAATCCGACCTGCACTGCGACGCGTCCCGAGCAGGCGTCGGGTGTGACGCGGATGCGCTTTACGTGCACCCGCGGGCGTAGCTCCAGCCACACGGGCTGCCAGATGCCCGACAACATCCCGTACCACGACTGCTTGCCGTGGGGTATTTCGTTGAACATCTCCGCGGAGTCTTCGACCCGAACCACGAGACGGTTTGAGCCCGGCCGGGCGACCGCGGTGATGTCGAGCTCGAAGGGAAGATAGCCGCCTTCGTGCGAGCCGACGGGCTGGTCGTTGACCCAGACCGCCGCGAGGTAATCGACGGCGCCGAAGTGCAGCACGATGCAGCGTTCGGGTTGCAGCCAGTCTGCCGGTAGCTCGAACGATCGGGTATACCAGGCGACGCCGGGGTAGTCACGCAGCTCAGCGCCTTGAGACTGCCAGGGGGCAGGAACGGTGATGGGGCGTGCGGCTGTCCCAACATCAATCGACCCCGGCGCCAAGGTTGCGTCGGGGTCGGTCTGGAACAGCCAGGGGCCCTCGCGGCCCCCGTCAAGCGATATCTGCTGCCGTTGCGTCAAGGCGAGAACTCCTGAACATGCTTATGGTGCAGTGAAACCTGGCGGGGAAAGGTTCTGCCTTTTCCCGCCAGGTGATTGCCCGAACTGCCGAGTATAAACCGCGGATAAGTGCTACGCGGCCATCGCCAACCCCACGGGTGCGGCCCGCAGCGGCATGGCGACCGGCGGGATTGGCCGCGCCATGTGCGCCTGGAACCGGTCCACGAGACCGGTCCGATGGCGGCGCAAGATGCCGCTTTCGTCGAACGCCGCGTCGTACAGCCCCAAGTGGATCAGGTACTTGTTCAGCGGCTTGCGTCCACGTCGATACGCCCAGTCGATCATCGTGAAGAGCGGGAACCAGGTGTAGCCCACCACGGGCACGCCTTGCTCGCGCAGGCTGAAGACGCCGTTGATCGTCCCGTCCATCCAGGTCTCGCGGGCAGCGAGGCCGCCCAACGACGATGTCTCGGTGATCATGATGGGCCGCTCGTAACGGCTGTAAAGCTCGGCCGACGCGGCCGCCAGGTGACCGCCGTGGGTTTTGACCGGCTTCCCGATCATTGTCCCGTCGGCCTTCGGCGCCATCTCCTTCGCCGACCAGGGGTAGAAGTTCGCCCCTAGCACGTCATAGCTGACCGCGTGCTCGCCGAACCACGCCAGGTCGGCGTCGGTCAGCCCGTGGCGCCGCAGCCGCGTGAGCAGCGGGTGGCCGTCGCCTACCCGGCCCATGGTCAGGTCCAGGCTGATGAACTGCAGCTCGTTGCTCAGGCGCACGCGCTCTTCCAGAGCCGGCACCTGCGTCGAGTTGCGCCACAGTGCCTCGACCTGCACGGTCTGCCATTCCGGTCGCACCGCGCGAATCGCTTCCATCGTCGCGACGATGCCCCGGGCAAGGGCCAGGATCATTTTGAAGTAGCCGTCGTCGCCGTGGAGGTACGGCGGCCACAGCCCGTCGAAACCGCACATGCCGGCGTTCACGAGCGGCTCGTTCAATGGCGTGTACCAGTGGACCAGGTCACCGTAGCGCCGCGCCACTGCCGTCGCATATTCGGCAACCGCCTCGGGATAGCAGCAGTTGATAAAACTGTTCTCCATCCACAGGGGCGTGCCGTAGTGCATGATGTCAAGGATGGGCGTGATGCCCTTGACGTTTACCAGGTAATCGAGCGCGGCGTCGGACCACGACCAGTCCCAAACACCCGGCTTGGGTTGGACCTTGTACCATGGGATGCCCCAGCGCACGGCTTGCACGCCGCTCTCGGCCACCAGGTCGAAGTCCGATTTCCACTGCGCATAATGCTGCGTCAGTTCGTACTCATCGAGCGCCCGCAGCCCGGGCCGGGCGTGCGGGATGAAAGTATCTTCAATGCCGGTGGCCCAGGTAAAGCCGCCGCGAGCGGCGAAGCCAAGAGCATCGCCAATAGGGGGGAGAGATGCGTCCATCTGGTAAGCTGCACCTTGTGCACAAGTTGGGTGTGTTTGCGCGGGCGGATGTGCTGGCGAAATGAAGTGCGGAGGTCAAGTTGCAGCTTGACCGCTGGGGATCCTCACACGACACGCTCGCGCCTCTATGACGTCAGACTGCGTTGAAAAGTTCATGGTCTACACTAGACGATAGACATTACATTATGAATTTCATGGCGCAGGTTGCGGGCCGGTCAGCGGACCGACGACGACGGGCTTGCCGTCCTGCCAGTCGAGCCGGTTCATCCACATCTGGCGGCGGTCACCCCGACGCCCGCCTGCGAGGACTTCCCAGGCATGGTATACCAGCCAGTCCTGCCCATCGAGTTGAATAATAGTCTGATGGCCCGGACCGACGACCATGTTGGGCGGGGGCTGCATCTGGCTCTTCAGGATCGGGTTTTCTGGGGCATCCGTGCAGGGGCCCAGTGGGCCCTCGCAGGTAGCATAACCGACCGCGTATTCCACCCCGGCGTAGTTGTTGGCCGAGTAGAACAGGTAATACTTCCCGTCGTGCTTGAACATAGTGGGGGCTTCAATCACGCTGCCTTCCCACTGCTTGTCGTTGCGCACCAGGCGGACCGGCTCGCCAACGAGGCTTAACCCGTCGGGAGCCAACTCCTGCGCATAGATGTACGTAGGGATGCCGCAACAGTTGCCGTCGTTTTTATAGTACAGGTAGCGCTTATCGCCGTCGGCAAATGGATCGGGGTCGATCGTCCCGCCCTCTTTTGCCTGGCAGACGAGGGGCTTGTCCGAGGTATCCTTGAACTTGCCCTCAGGCTTGGTCGAAACCGCCGCGCCCACGCACTGCTTGTTCGAAGCCTTGTCCCGCGCAGTATAATACATCACATAATTTTGTGCAACTTTTGCTACTTCCGGTGCCCACACCAGCGATCCGCCCGGTTTGGCCCACTTGGCCAGCGCGGGCATCGCGTCGGGCAACAGCTCCCACTTCAGCAGGTCCTTCGATCGCCCGGTTTGGATGTTCTTGCCGTTGGCGTTGGTCGCATACGCATACCAGTATCCATCGTCGGCTTTCAGCAAAAACGGGTCCGCGAAGTTCTCCCGCAGGATGGGGTTCTCGAAGGAGGCTCCCGAGGCCGCCGGCGTCCCTGCTGCCGGGGTTCCGGGCGCCGGGGTCACCGTTTCACCGGCATTGATGGGTGGCGCCACCGCGGTCATAGCAGGCGAAGTCGGCGGCACGGGCTGCGGCGTCGGCGACGCGCCGCTCGGCGTCGGGGTTGGCGTGAACGTGGCGGTCGGCGTCGGGGTGGTCGTCCCGGGTGCCGGGGTCGCAGTCGCCGTCCCGGGTCCCGCAGTCGGCGTTGGCGTGAAGCTGGGCGTCGGCGGCGGCGCAGTCAGCGGCTCCGTAAGCCCACGGTCGCCCGGCTGCAAGCCGTTGCAGCCCGCCAGCAGGATGAGGAGCACCAGCAGCAGAGCCGCGGCTGCCCGGTGCGAGATCGGCGTCTTCTTCATGGCCGAGCCTAGCCCTTCAACCCGGAAGTGGCGACAGACTGGACGACATAACGCTGCAGAAAGATGTAGATCAGCAGCACGGGCACGGCCACAATCACCGCCCCGGCCATCATCAGGCCGTACTCAGAGGTGTACGCGCCCTGGAGGGTGCGCAGCCCCGGCTGCAGCGTCTGCACGGCCCGGTCCTTCAGGACGAGGAGCGCCCACAGGAAATCATTCCATGCGCCGAGGAACGTGATCACCGCCAAGGTCGCCAACGCGCCTTTGGTCAACGGCAGCACGACCTGCAGGAACGTCTGGAAAAGGCCCGCGCCGTCAATGTACGCGGCCTCCTCCAGTTCGTGCGGGATGGTCATAAAGAACTGGCGCATGAAATAGACGCCGAACACGCCCGCCAGCGCCGGGATGATGACGCCGCTGAAGTGGTTCAACATCCCCAATTGGGCGACCGTCACGAAGTTCGGCACGAGAAACATCACGCCCGGCAGAAAGAGCGTCGCAATGAGCAGGGTCCACAGGATCTTCCGGCCGGGAAACTCGAGCCTGGCGTAGGCGTAGGCTGCCAGCGTATCGACCGCCAACACCACCACGGTCGTGATCGTCGAGACAATCAGGCTGTTCAGAAACCAGCGCCCGATGGGGGTCTGCGGGTTGTTCAGGATCTTAGTGTAATTCTCCAGCGTGACGACCTTGGGAATCCAATAAATCTGCTGGGTGAACAACTGCGACTTGAGCTTGAACGACGTCGAGAACATCCACAGCATCGGAATGACGATGATGATCGCCACCAGCACCATGAGCGCGTAGATCAGCACGCGATTCAAGGTCTTTCGTGCGCGATAGCTAAGGAAGCGGGGCTCGCTCTGAGCTGCTTTGGTCGTTGTCATCCTCGCGCTCCTACCGCTCCCGGCGCCGCAGCACCAGGTTATTGAGATACGAAAAGACGATCATAATTGCGGCCACGATGAACGACATGGCCGCCGCACGCCCCTGGAAAGGACGCACAAAGCCCTCGTTGAAGATCTGCAGCATCACGGGCTGCGTCGCCCCGCCGCCGCTGGCCAAACGCGGGTCGCCGCGCGTCATCATCATGGGCTGCGCCAACAGGTTGAACGACGCGATGATGGTGAGCGTGATGATAAAGACGAGCACCGGCTGGAGCATGGGCAGAGTAATGGACCAGAACGTGCTCCACCGGCCTGCGCCGTCAATCGATGCCGCCTCGTACAGCTCGGGCGGAATCTCCTGCAACGCGGCGAGGAGGATGATCATGTTGTAGCCCATCGTCCACCAGACGGTCGCGATGACGATCGTCCACATGGCGTAGGGCATAGTCGACAGCCAGCGGGGGGTGTACAGCCCCAGTTGCTTGAGGTAGAAGTTCAGCAGGCCGCCCTGGCTCTGGAAAATCCACCACCAGATCAGCGAGATGACCGCAGCCGAGAGGACCCAGGGCGCGAAATAGAGCGCACGGAACGCATTTGCACCCTTGACGCGGGTGTTGAGCAGCAGCGCCAGGCCAAATGGTACGAGGATGAGGAACGGCACGCTGAGCAGCACGAACGTCACCGTGACCTTCATGGATTGCCAGAATTCACTCGCGGTGACCGTGCCGATGGTCAGCAGGTCTTTGTAGTTTTGGAGCCCAATGAACTTGGTCGCGTCGGGCCGGAGAAAGTCATATTCAAAGAAGCTCAGATAAAGCCCGCGAAAGAGCGGATAGCCAACGAACACCAGGAAGAAGATGAAGTGAGGCAGGAGAAACAAATAAGGCGTCAGGTTAGGGCGTCCGCGCCGCGTCACGGGCGCGTGCCTGGTCGTTGCTGTCGCTGCCATAGATCTCGCTCCTGACTGGAAGGCCAACACAAAGACACGAAGAAGTCAGAGATCTTCGTGTCTTTGTGTCGTGCCGTTACCCTACTGGTTCTTCGGCGCGCTGCCGTACGTCGTCGCGTTCTGCTTAAGAATCTCATTGGCGCGGGTCGCCGCGTCGTCCAGTGCCTTCTTAATGTCGGTGGCGGTGCCGTTCATCACCGAGCCCACCGCTTCGCCCAGCGGGCCGAAGGCATCCGAGATGCCCGGCACAGGGGGCGGGAAGACGGGGTTTTCGAGCGAAGGCGCAATCACAGCCTGCGGGAGCGCCTTGAACGCATCGCTGTTGCGGGCTTTGTTGCTTGCCGGAATGTTGCCGGCCTTCGCCCACTCGGCCGAGTTGTCGATCAGGTACTTGATGAGCATGCCGGCGGCTGCGTCCTTGCAGGGGTCGATCGTCTTCTGAACACCCAGCGCCAGGAGCGGACCGCCCGCCCACACTGCCGGCTGGTCGCCGATCTGCGGCACCGAAGTCGCTTTACCCGCGAACTCGACGCCCGAGCCCGTCAGGTTGCTCAGCTGCCAGATGCCGTTCCACACCATGGCCGCATTGCCCGCCTTGAAGGCGTTGAGTTCCGCGTCGACTTCCAGGTTCGGCTCAGACCACTTGGACTGTGCATCCTTCATCCACTGCAGCGCCTTGACGCCCGCGTCGCTGTTCCACGTCGCTTGCGTGAAGTCCGAGCTGAACTCGGAACCGCCGTACTGGTGCAGAAGCATCTGGAAGATCTGCTGGACCGGGAAGCCGCCCGTGATGTCGAAGCCCTTCACGTCCCCTGCGGTCAGCTTGGTCGCGGCGTCCTCGAATTCCTTAGCGTTCGTAGGCGGTGCACTGATGCCGGCCTTCTTGAGCAGGTCTTCGTTGTAGAACATGGTCATCGCGACGAAGCTGAGCGGGATAGCATACCGCTTGCCGGCCACTTCGCCCGCGTCCCACGCGACCTTCGGGAAGTCGTCGCCCGTGATGCCGATCTGCTTCACGACATCGTCCATCGGGCGAATCAGGTTACGGAAGGCGGCCGTGCCGACCACGTCCTCGTTCACGATCAGCACATCAGCCAGCGTGCCGGCCGCGGCCGCCGTCTGGTACTGGGTCATGTAGTCGGACTGCGTCGTCATCGTCACCTTGATGTTCGGATTCGCAGCGTTGAACGCGTCCACAAGCTGGCCCATGAACGGGCCGTCCGGGCCGGTGAAGGGATTCCAATAGTTCAAGGTGACATTGGTGCAGTTGCTGGGCAGGGTCGCAGCCCCACCGCCGGTGCTCGTGCCCCCCGTAGCCTCGGTGGCTGCGGGTGCAGTGGTCGCCGCCTCAGTGGCGGCGGGCGCCTCAGTAGCGGCCGGCGCGGTAGTTGCCGCAGGCGCTTCGGTAGCGACCGGAGCCGTCGTCGCGGCCGGCGCGGTGGTAGCTGCCGGCGCAGTGGTGGCCTGCTGTGCAGCGCCGCCTCCCCCGCCGCCGCAAGCGGTCAGGAGCATGCTCAGGATGACCAGGACGGGCAACACACTTACGAGAAACTTCTTCATTTGTGAATCTCCTCCTTGGAGTTCGGCTGGTGAATACACCAGTACGGATTGTCAACGCGCTTTGTTCCATCAGTCGAAGTCTGACAGTAGTCGTGCCGTTAAGCAGCCATCACCTCCCTTCATTCATTGCTCAGACGTTGTGCTAGCATTGGCTCGCCGCTTCGGTTAACCTCTGTGATACCGGTAGCGCAGCAGCAGGTCCTGCGGATAGTTGCCGAACTTGCTGCCAAACAGGTTGATGCCCCCAATGTTGAGTGCATCCTCGGGTACGCCAATACGGATGCTCAGCGTGCCGCCACTCCCGAGCTTGATCGTGTCCAGCGTCACGTCGGAGACGCGGACGCCGTCCACAAAGCTGCCACTCGGGGTGACCTTCCAGACTTTGAGCAGCCCGTACTGCGAGTTATCACTGTCCCACCAAGCGGGGGTTAGCACCCCGCGGTTGCCCCCGAAATCCGCCGGGCTCGTCCACACGCCGATGCGCACCCCGTTGATCCAAACGGTAATATCTGACGGCCAGTCACTATGATGCAGCGGGGCTTCGGAGCACGTCTCGAAGCTGAGCTCGAGCGCGTCCAATATCACGTTGGGCGGCACGCGGTTGGGGAAACGGTATTCCACGTAGCCTTTGTGGAACCAGAGCAGTTGCGCCGAAAGGCGTTCCGGCTCGAAGAAGGCGGTGGGGTCGTCCAGATGGCCGATAATGCTGGTCGCGCTGACCAGGCCGCACGTAGGGATGGTGCGGGCGTCCACATAGGCGCCCAGCGGCATGGCAATTTCGGTCGCCAGCTCTTCTTGTTCACGATCAAACGGCAGCTGGATCGTGACCCGGTCGTACATGCGCGCACACACTTTCTGCAAGCCGCGCGACGCGGGCCGGATCTCGGTGCGGATCAATCCCGCATGTTCCAGGATATTCACATGGAGGGTGACGGTGGATGGCGGCCAGCCGAGGGCGTCGGCGATTTCGAGGACGGAGCACGTGTGGGCGCCGAGGTACTGCAGGATGGCCAGGCGCTTATCGGAGCCGAGCGCCTTCAGCACCTCCTCGAACTCAACGATGTTTGAGCCCGAGGGCGTCAAGCTGAGGACTCGGCCGCTTTTGGGTTCCACCGGCTGTTCCGTCATCGCCAACCGCCTATTCGCTAATTGAAACCGGAATATCCGTTTCAAAAGGCACAAATCGGCCATCTGCCGCCGACAAAGACGTTGAAAGGCCCCATGCAACGGCTAGGTCAGCCTAACTGCGTCATTTGACGCAGTTAGACCTGTTTAACTGCTGGATAACATACAGCAAACCAGAACGCTTGTCAAGAGGTTAATTGAATCATCATAAAATGAGCAGGGCCCGACTGGGAGTTGACCCACATGTTGCAAGCGCAGATCGTTGTACGATGCTCGATGCGGCCGCACACGCAGGGCGGCCGACAGTGTGGGAGGTGTTCCAGTGCACCGATTATCACGCCACGATGTTTTGCAGCTCGCCAACCCGCAAGCCGCCGCGGGCGCGGGACCGTTCGTTTCGATCTATCAACCGGCCGATGCGCCGGGTCGCGAGAGCTTGGAGGGCCCGATCCGCTACAAGAACCTGCTCGACGAGGCCGAAGACAGGCTGGTGAGCCAGGGCGTCAAACGCGCCGAGGCGCACGAGATCTTGCAGCAGGCTTGGGCACTGCACGGGAATGGAGAATTTCATCGCGCACCCGGGCTTGGGCTGGCGCTCTTCGCGGCGCCCGGTTTCTTCCGCTATTACCGCCTGCCGCTTGACCTCCCAGAACGGGTCGTCGTCGGCGACCGCTTTCACGTGAAGCCGCTGCTGCCGCTGCTGACGGGCGACGGCCGCTTCTATGTGCTCTCGCTCTCGCAGGGCAGCGTGCGCCTGCTCGAAGGCGACCGGCACGGGGTGAAGGAAACGGCGCTTGGCGAAGATGTGCCGAAGAGCCTCGCTGACTGGATGAAGTACACGGAGGAGGTGGAGTCGCTCCAGTTCCACACCCGCACCGATAACCCGATCAGCGCGGACGTGCGGGGGGGCGTCTTCTACGGCAGCGGAAGCGCCTCGGAGCGCGATAACAAGGATGAGATTCTCGGCTGGTTCAAGCAGTTGGAAGACGCCGTGGAGGAGAAAATGGGCCAGGACGGCGCGCCGCTGGTGCTCGCCGGGGTCGAGTACCTCCTGCCGCTCTATCGCCAGGCGAGCGGGTACAAGCACATCCTGGACGAAGCGATCACCGGTAACCAGGAAGGCACACCAGACGCCGAGCTGCACAGGCGGGCGTGGGAGTTGGTAGAGCCGCACTTTGGTGACGAAGAGCGTGCGGCGCGCGAGGCCTATGCGATCCAGGCGGGCCGCGGGACGTCGATGTCACGGCTTGGCGAGGTGCTGCGGGCTGCGCACGACGGCCGGGTCGACACGCTCTTTGTCCGCAGGGGCGCGCAGCGTTGGGGAGAGTACGACGTGCAGAAGCGCAAGGCCGAGGAGCGACCGGCAGGGGGCGAATCGCAACCCGGCGACGAGGACCTCCTCGACCTGGCAGCGACCCAGGCCCTGCTGATGGGCGGGACCGTATTCGTGGTGGACGACGTGCCGGGAAATGGCGACCTGGCCGCGGTGGTGCGCTACTAGCAGGTTAGCACATCAACTTGGCTTCGATGCAGAGACCTTCGGGGCTTGCACAACCCCGAAGGTCTGGCACACCTCATCGCTCGGGTATCTGCTTCAGCGTCTCGATCAGCAAGTCGTTGAGCATTCCCACCGTCGACACCTGCAAGCGCTCGCCGGTCGTATGCACGTCCTTGAGCGTGGGCCCGATTGAGATCGCCTCCATCCCGGGATAGCTCGCCACAATCGTGCCGCACTCCAGCCCCGCATGGACGGCCTGCACTTCCGGCTCCTTCCCGTACAGGTCCTGATATACCCGCTTCATCAGGAGCAGGATTTGCGAGTCCGGATCGGCCTTCCAGCCGGAGAAGCGGTTATTGAAAGCGACGGAAGTGCTTGCGAGGTCCCACACACTCGCGACCATGGCCGAGAGGTCGTCCAGCTCGGAGTCGACCGAGCTCCGGAGGTAACAGATGACCTCAAGCCCGCCGTTGCCCAGGCTGACAATGCCCATATTGGTTGAGGTCTCCACGAGACCTTCGACCTCGTCGCTCATGCGTATCACGCCCTGGGGGTTGGCGTAAAGCGCATCGATCAGGGTCTGCTGCGCGGCTTCATCCATGACTTTGGCGGGCATGCCGGCCGCGGTCGCATTGACCTGCAGCCCGGGTTCGACTGCCGCAAGCTCGCTCTTGACCGTTGTCTCGTAATCCTTGACGTCGGCCACGAACGCATCACGCTTGTCGTCGGGAACGACGACGAGCGCGGTGGCCGACGTCGTGATGGCGTTCGCAGCGGTCCCGCCGGCGAGGCTCGCCAGCCTGACCCCGTCCGTCCTGGACAGCTGCGACAGGAGCCGCACGAGCAGCTTGGTGGCGTGGCCGCGACCCAGGTCGATGTCGACTCCCGAGTGGCCGCCCTTAAGCCCGTCGATCGTAATCGAGTAGGCGGTGGTGGCGGCAGGAGCCGGCGCCTCTGCGTAGGTGTTGCTGATGTCCGCGTAGACGCCGCCCGCACTGCCGATGGTGAAAACGCCTTCGTCCTCCGAGTCGAGGTTGATCAGGATCGAACCGTTGAGGACGCCGGGCTGGAGCCCGAGCGCGCCGTCCATCCCGTCCTCTTCATTGACTGTCAGCAGCGCCTCGATGGGGCCGAGGGACAGCGTCTTGGATTGCAGGATCGCCATGATCAGGGCCAAGCCGATGCCATCGTCGGCGCCCAGGGTGGTATCGCCTGCCACGACCCAGTCGTCTTCAACGTATGCCTGAATCGGGTCGTTCTCCCAGTCGTGCGTCACGCCCGGCGCGGTCTGCCCGACCATGTCCATGTGGCCCTGCAGGATCACCCCCTGGCGGTTTTCCATGCCGGCGGCTGCCGGCTTGCGGATAATGACGTTGCCCAACGCGTCGACTTCCGTCTCGAGCCCCAGGTCGCGGCCGAACTGCGCGAGGAAGGCGCTGATCTTCTCCTCATGGTGCGACGGCCGCGGGACCTGCGTGATTGCGTAGAAGTTCTCGAAGACGTCTGCGGGGTTCATGCTGGCCGCCACACCGGCGAGCGGCACCCGTCCGGTTGGGGCCGGCGTAATGGCTGAAGGCACACTGGTCGCCGGCGCTGCGCCGGCTGACGGCAGTTCGACGGTGGCTGGAGGCGGCGCCGGCACGGCAACGCACCCTGAGGCGAGTAGGACGGCGAGGGCCAACGTGACGAGGGTAGGCGGGAGGCTTTTCATTGCGCATGCTCCTTCCAGCGAGCGAACCGAGCGGCGCCATTGCGAACCGGTAGCGCGAGTTTATCATCTTTCTTCACAAAGTCAACGAAGCAAATTGACTTAGCGCGGGTAAGTGATAAGATGAACTGGATCGTTCGCGCCTGGACTGCCTGTCCCGTCGATCAATGACTACCCTCCGCAAGCGCTCGCTCCGGGAGGCGTGCCGTGTCCCGCCATTCTTGCAGGCCCGTTCTCGGAGGCCGGCCCTTGACCCGGCCGCTGCTTCTGCGGCCCGCGTCACGGCAGCGCCGCATCCTCACACCCGTGTCAAACGTCTTCATGTATGCCGGCACGCAACTATGTCGGTGCACCACCCATTCGCTTGTTCGCTTGCAGACACCCATTCAGCGTGGCCTGACGCAGGCTTGTCGTCCAGCCCTATGCGCCGGCTGTTTACCAGGGAGGCTCGTCCCATGAAGCTTTCGGGATTTCGAGGTCTCACCCGCCGCCTTGTTGGCGTCTCTGCATTTTCCTGCCTGTGCCTCGCGTTGAGCCTTTTCGTCCTGAGCGGTTGCGTCCCGGTTCCACTCGCCCCGTCCGCCCCAGCCCCCGCGGTACGAGGTGTGGATGCGCCGGCCGCCACCGAGCCCGCGCCAGATGCTGCCGGCGAAATCACGCCGCGGATGTTGGTGGCCCCCGGGGCCCTGATGGGGCCATCCCCATCCAGCTTTGCCTGGAGCCCGGTGGACGCGCGCCTCGCCTACGTTGAGCCTGCCGGCGGAGTCGACATGTTGTGGGTGCTGGATGCGGCGACGGGCGCAAAACGAGTCGTCCTGGATCCGGGCAAGCTCAGCGGCGCGGCCAAAGACGCGGCAATCGACCTGACCACGGCACAGTGGTCGCCAAAGGGCGACCGGTTGCTGCTAGCGGGTGCAGACTCGTTGTGGCTCCTCGACCTGCCCTCGGGGGAACTCGAAACGCTTGTCTCGGGTGCGGGCAACCGGACCGCCGCCGCGTTCGTGCCCGATGGCGGCTCGGTGTCCTACGTCCAGGATAACGATCTGTACCTGGTCGGCATCGCCGACCGTGAAGTACAGCGGATAACCCGGGACGGCGGCGAGACGGTTTTCAACGGAGCGCTGGACTGGGTCTATAACGAGGAGCTGGCGACGCGGGCGGCGCAGCCGGGCTACGGCTGGTCGCCGGACGGCAATCTCCTGATGTTCCTCCGCCTCGACGAGACCGCAGTCCCGAACGATCCGACGACCGATTTCCGGCATGTGCCGGCCACGGTCAGCTACACGCGTTACCCAACGGCCGGCGGCCCCAACCCGATCGCCAGCCTGCATGTCCACGCCATGGGCGCCACTGCGCCCCCGCTCACGGTCCCGCTGCCCGAAGGCGCCGAGTACGTGCTGCCGTTCTTTACCTGGACGCCTGACTCCAATCATGCGCTCTTTATTACTGTGAACCGCGACCACACGGAGTTGCTGCTGAACCGGTATACGCCGCAGAGCGGGGAGCTGCGCACGTTGATCAAAGAGACGGCTCCCGACTGGATCAACGAAGAACGGTACGCCGCGCCCGTCTTCGTGGGCGATGGCAGCCAGTTCTTGTGGCTCTCCGAACGCGACGGATTCATGCACCTCTACCTGTACGGTGCGGACGGCACGCTGGTCCGGCAGTTGACACAGGGCGACTGGATGATCGATTCGACCGGCTGGAACGTGCTTACGCCGGGCAAGCCGGTGCAGGCCGACCCGGCCGGCGCCTGGGCCTACTTCATCGCAACCCGGAACAGCCCGCTCGAGCGCCAGGTGTACCGGGTGAACACCGGCACGGGGCAACTTGAGCAGGTCTCGCAGGAACCGGGATTGCACGCAGAGGCGCTCTCGAGCGACGGGCGCTACCTGGTCGAGCAGTTCTCCGATGTAAACACGCCGCCCGTCACGCGCATCACCCCGACCGACGGCGGCCCGGCCCAGGTGATGACGAAGGCGGCCGGACCTGCCATCGCGTTGCCCGACCTGACGCGCGAGTTCGTGACGCTCAAAGCCCACGATGGCGTCGACCTCTACGCCCAGTTGGTCAAGCCGGCCGGTTTCGACCCGGCGCGTAAGTACCCCGTCGTCGTTCACTGGTATGGTGGGCCGGGCCTGCAGATGGTCTCGAACCGCTACGGCGCGACGAACATCTTCAACAACATCGAACGCGACGTGCTCTACACGCAGGCGGGCTACCTGGTGTGGCGGCTCGACAACCGGGGCAGCGCGGGCCGGGGCCACGCGTTCGAGGCGCCGATCTTTGGCGAGTTGGGCCGCGCCGCACTGGACGACCAGCTGGCGGGTATCGAATACCTTCGCACCCTACCCTACGTCGACGCAAGCCGCATCGGGACGGACGGCAAGTCGTTCGGTGGCTACATGACGCTGTACGCGTTGATCAACGCGGCCGACGTCTTCCGCTGCGGGGTGGCCGGCGCGCCGCCGACGGACTGGAGTTACTACGACACCATCTATACCGAGCGTTACATGCGGACGCCGAAGTTGAATGCGGGCGGTTACGCTGCGACGAATCTGATCGAGAAGGTGGCGCAGCTCAAGAACGCGCCGCTGCTGATCCACGGGCTGAACGATACGAACGTACACTTGCAGAACACCGTCAACTTCGTCGAGGCCCTCGAGGCCGCGGACAAGCCGTTTGGCTTCATTCCGCTGCCAAACCGCGGCCACAGTTTCAAGGGCGATGGCCTGGTGGCCGCCCTGATCGCAAGCGTCGATTATTTCGAGGGGTGTCTTTCGACCCCCACTAAGTGAGGAGGAATCACATGAAGCCCCGTACCTGCGTTCAAATTGCCCTGACCGCCTTGGCCATCCTGGTCCTCGCGGCCTGCTCGCCGGGCCAGTTGCCCTTGCCACCCTTGCAGGCGCCGACCGCAGCAGAGCCGACCACGGCCCCTGCACAGCCGACCGCCGCGGTGGAACAGCCCGCAACCGTGGTTCCGCCGGCGCCGACGGCCGAGGTCCCCACGACCGCTGCACCCGAACCGGCTGCGACGGCGCCGGTCGCCGGCACATCCGGCTTGCAGCTTCCTTCGCAGGAGCAATGCGACGGCCTGGCCCAGCTGCTTTCTGAGGCGCTGTCGCGTGCCACGGGCCAGTCGACGCCGTTGGAGATTACCGAGTCCGAAGTCCCGATGACCGACCCCTCCAATGGTGCGACGGGCACCGGCTGCCGAGCGATGGCCACGGGCACCGGCACGCAGTTTGGCAGCCCCGACGCGGTCATGAAGCAGATCACGGCCGTCTTTGTCGAGGGCGGCTGGCAGGAAGACATCAAGCTCGCCGCAGGCGGGCCGACGGGCATCGGCTCGGGGTTCCGCGCGGGCGACCTGGTGAGCATGGCCTTTGCCGGCTGGCAGCCGGATGCGGTCACCACCTGCCCGAGCGATCAGCCGATTTCGGCATGCCAGGTGCCACCCGAGCACCAGGCATACACCATCACGTTGGACACGGCGCGCGAGGCCGCCGCAAGCAGCGCTTCGATGGCGAACCCGGCTTCGGTGAACTGTGAGAAGGTGGGCGGCTCGCTCAAGATCGAGGAGCGGCCGGACGGCGGGCAGTACGGCGTGTGCATGTTTGCGGACAACATGCAGTGCGAGGAGTGGGCGCTGATGCGCGGCGAGTGCCCGGCGGGCGGCGTCAAGGTGACGGGCTACACCACGCCCGCGGCCACGCTTCTGCGCCATCACCGGCGGCGCCTATAGCGTATCGAGCAACAACGGCCAGGCGAACGAGCGCGGCGTGTGTGCTCTGCCCGATGGCAGGCAGCTGCGAGGTGTGGAGTTACTACCTCGGCGGCTGCGAGTCGCCCGTGATCGGCATGGCGAATCCTGCGTCTGTGAATTGCGAAAAGCAGGGCGGGAAGGTGCAGATCGAAGAGCGGGCCGACGGCGGGCAGTACGGGGTGTGCTACTTCGAGGATAACCGGCAGTGCGAAGAGTGGGCGCTGCTCCGCGGGCAGTGCCCGGTGGGCGGCGTTAAGGTGACGGGCTATACCACGCCGGCCGCGACCTACTGTGCTATCACCGGCGGCACCTACACCGCGACCGGCAACTCGGGGCAGCCGAACGAAGCGGGGACATGTGCGCTGCCGGGCGGGACGCAGTGCGATGTGTGGAGCTATTACCAGGGCGCATGCCCCGCGGCAGGCGCGACCCAGTAATCCCCGGCGCGGCCCGCTTAGCCGCAGCAACGAACCCTTCAGCGCCCCACCCGTTGCGACGCCTGTAGCACCGGGTGGGGAAGTTCGGGCTGGCCCGATCCCCTGAGCCCGTTAGGTGGGTGGTGGCTGGGAAACTAGACGAACGTCTAGCCGCTTGTGGCTTCATAAGCTGTTGCAATTGTCACACGCGTCCCTTACACTGGTGTAACCGCCTGCGCTCCGAACTTGCTACGGGAGGTCCCTACTGTGATACGTGCTATCGCCAAGCTTCTGTTCCGTTTCGCCGTTCTGTGGTTCATCGATGCCGTTTCGATCGCGTTTACCGCCTGGCTTCTGGCGGGCGTCAACCTGGTCCCCACGGATGGCTCCATCTGGGTGACGGCCGCCGGCGCGGCCTTCATGCTGGGCATCGTCAACTTGCTCATCCGGCCGATTATCCTGTTGCTGGCGCTGCCGCTTGGCTTCTTTGTGATCTTCGGCGTCGGTTTTGTCGTGAATGCCGTGGCAATCCTGATCACGGCCTCGCTGCTGCCGGCGTTCCAGGTGGACGGCTTTCTCGCGGCCTTTCTGGCCGGCATCATCATGGCCGTCATCAACACGCTTGCCGTCAGCGTGATCTCGATCGACGACGACGATTCATTCTTCCAGGGGCTTGCGGAGCGGCTGGCCAACCGGCAGAAGCCGGACACAGATAAGCTCGCAGGGCACGGCCTGGTGATGCTTGAGATCGACGGCTGCAGCTACCATCACATGAAGCAGGCGCTCGAGACCGGCCGCATGCCCAACATGAAGCGGCTGATGGACGAGGAGGGGTACCAATTGACGTTGGTGGACTGCGGCCTCCCATCGCAGACCTCCGCCTGTCAGGCCGGCATTCTCTTTGGCGACAGCTACGACATCCCCGCTTTCCGTTGGTATGACAAGGAGCGCGGCAGGACATTCGTATCCGGCAAGGACGCCGGCGAGATCAACGCGCGTTATGCGAAGGGTAATGGCCTGCTGCGTGGCGGTTCAAGCATCAACAACATGATGAACGGCGATGCCGCAAAGTCGCTGCTGACGCTCGCGGACCTGAAGACTGGCACGCCCGAGGAGAAGAAGGCGCGGGCGCGCGACATCTACCTGCTGATGATCAACCCGTACTTCATCATGCGGACCGTCGTGCTGGTGATCGGCGGATGCGCTAGTGGAAGTGTGGCAGTACTTCCGGGACAAGCGGCGCAAGGTCCAGCCGCTGCTCGAACCGTATGAAGCACGGCTATCCGCTTGATGCGTGCCGCGTGCACGGTCTTCATGCGTGACGTCGCCGAATATCTCGTGACGCTGGACATCGTGCGCGGCGCGCCGGCGATTTACGCCACGTGGCCGGGCTACGACGAGGTCGCGCACCATACGGGCCCGTCCACTGAGGCGGCCCTCTCACGTCCTCGCAAAGTATGACCGCACCGATCGGCCGCGTCGCCGACGTCATCCGGCGGAAGAGCGCCGCGGCCTTACGACCTGATCATCCTCTCGGATCACGGCCAGTCGTTTGGCGCCACCTTCAAGCAGCGCTACGGCTTCAGCCTCATGGAGTTCATCGAGCAGCACCTACCCGAGGGCGTCGGGGGTCGACCGTGCTACGGCGGCGACGACGGCACGATTGCGCTTGTTGCGGTCAGCGGCGAGTTGGAGAACATGGCCGGCGCAGGACGTCGGCGGGAAGGTCGGCCGGCCGGTGGCGCCGCAGCGGCCAGCAAGGCCTTGGAGGCGGGCGCCGCAGGCGGCGCCAAGAAGGAGACCGAGACGAAGGATGCCGGCTGCCAAGCCGCGCCGCCGTCACCGTCTTCGGCAGCGGCAACCTGGCCCGGTCTACTTCCACTTCTCGAACAACCGCGTGACCCGGCCCGAGCTCGAGCCACGTACCCGGGCCTTTTCCCGGCGCTCCTCGAACACGAGGGCGTCGGCGTGGTCCTGGCGTACGAGGGCGACGGCACGCCCATCGTGTGGGGCAAGACCGGCAACCGCAACCTGCGCACGGGCGCCGTCGAGGGCGACGAGCCGCTGAAGATGTACGGCGATCCCAGCGTGCGCGCCGAGCAGCTGTGCCGGCTGGCCGACTTCCCCAACAACGGCGACCTGACCGTCTTCAGCACGGTCTACGCGGACGGCACCGTCGCGGCGATGGAGGAACTTATCGGCAGCCACGGAGGCATGGGCGGGGTGCAGACAGACGCGTTCCTGTTCCACCCGGCTGCGATCCAGGTGCCGCCCATCACGAACGCGACCGGCGTCTTCCAGGTGCTGGACGCTCGCCGGCGTGCGCCTGTCATGCCCGGGGAGTTGCCGAAGCCCGTGAAGGAAGCGACGAATTCGCACCCACCAAGTCTGGGCCGGCATCACCCGGGTGCGAGAGTGGCTACCCCTGGCCGCGCGTGCGCTGGTGCTCAACCAGGACGCCTACGCAACAGTAGTCCGGCGCCCTTCGATGACCGGCCCGGCGCTGCTGATCGCGCTCGTGATGGCGGTCTTGGCAGGGCTCATCCGTCGCGGTGGCTTCAACCTGCAATCCACGGTTGAGGCGCTGCTGAGCTTCGCGCTCGCGACCGGGATCGTCTTCGTCACCGGACGGGTGCTCAACAAGGGCCGGGCGCGCGCCCAGGACCAGTACACGGCAACGTACGGCGGGGTGGTGCGTGCGCTTGGCTTTGCCCAGGTGGTCGCCCTGGTACAGGTGCTGACGTTGATCCCGGTGCTCGGCAACTTCGCGGGGGTTCTCAGCACGGCGCTCCGGATCTTTGCGGTCTGGATCGCTGCGGCAACGGCTCATGATCTCCGCGGCTGGCGCGCAGTCCTCTTCCCCGTGGTCATGTTCCTGCGTGATATTGGTGTCGTTCGCGGTAACCGTGGTCCTGCTGCAGGGCGCCGCCCTGAGCCTGACCACCTTGGCTCAGGACTTGGGGTTCGGGGGTTGAACTGAAGGCGCAGTCGCCTGGGCGGCGGCGGCTGCGGCCGCCGCCTGGCGCTCCTGCGCCTCGATCGCCGCTCGCTCGGTAGCCAGCCTGGTGCGTCGCTTCAGGAGAACTGCCTGCAAATGCGCTTCGAGCGGGCCCGCGTCACCCTCGGCCGGCATGAAGTAAATCACAAACGTGTCGGCGAAGTGGTCCTGAAATGCCTGGCGGCGGTTGTCGACGAGGACCACGAGAAAGCCCCAGAAGAGGGGCAGACTAACGATATAGCCCACGAAGCGCTTGAAAGACTTCCGGCCCGTCACGCGGCTGCCGTCGGTGCGCACCACCCGCAGGCCCATGACGCGCTTTCCGATCGTTTGACCGCCCGCCGCAACCAGCCCCACGAAGTACGCGATCCACAACACGACCCCGAAACCGGCCGTCAGCAGCGCAGTGAACCGCTTCGTCGCCTGGCCCAGCCCCAAGGCGTCAACCAGGAATTGGCCAACCACGGTAATGATCGTGATGACTGCGACGAGGATCGCGATATCGATCGTGATCGCAATCAACCGTGAGACGAACCCGGCGGGCCGTCCTTGCTCAGCTAGCTGCAGGTCTGCACGCATCTCAGATCATCCTGCCTGACCCACCGGTCCTGTTGGTGGCACCTCGTCCTGTGGGGCGATCGACGTCGTATCCGTGCGGGGCCCACGCCGGAGCAGGCGGCGGACGATGGTCTCGGCCACATCGTCGGTCACTGCGCTCAAGCGCCGGCTGGTATCGGCCACCGACGTGACGATGTCGGCGCTCTGGCCCCTGAGTTGATCGCGCACCAGTTCGGCGAGTTCCGGGTTTTTCGAGATCAACTCGATCACGTCGTCCATGATCTCGCTGATGCCGTTCTC
Source organism: uncultured Chloroflexia bacterium (assembly GCA_963810095.1). Classification (GTDB taxonomy): domain Bacteria; phylum Chloroflexota; class Anaerolineae; order CG2-30-64-16; family CG2-30-64-16; genus JALOOB01. The sequence goes on from CAWEMM010000009.1 coordinate 519,964, forward strand.
TGCGATCCACCGGCTGATTTGCTCTTCCTGCCGGCCTTCCGAGATCCAGGACTCCGAGAGGCTGACCAGGCGGTTCAACGTCGCGTTGACGGCCGACGTAACGGGCTGGCGCACCGGCCGGAAGAACCAGGCGTCCATCACCCGGTCGGTCGTCCGGCTGACGAGGCCCGCTACGCTGCCCGGCGCCTCCATTGCATCTACGGCAACGCTCCAGGCGCTCCTGCGCGCGCTGGTGACCATGCCCAGCAGCCAGTAGCGTAAGAGCGTGCCGCTCGTCTCGTCCTGCACCGCAGCAGCGGCCTGGCCATCAAAGATGTCGGGTGGCGCGGCCGCTTCCCACTTTTGCCCGCGCTTGACCACCTCTTCCAGGCCGAGGATGACCGCGCCCGCGGCGAAGCGGGTGATGAGCTGCAGGGAACGATTGTCCTGCGCGCGGCAGAAGGGAGGTGCGGGACGCGGGGACCGCGACCGGGGCACGGGTTGCCAAAGTATTAGCCGCGGCCGCACCGCTCCGGACGCCTTGTTTTTCGCCGCCCGCCACTGTCCTGCCGCTAACTTTGCCGGTATACTGTGACCCAGCCATAGCTTCCGCCAGCCCCCACTTGTCCTCACTGGTTGTTTCGCCCAGCACGCTGTTAAGGTCTTTCAGCGTCCGGCGCAGGTCGATCATCTGCTCGTTGCGACCCGTGGCCGGCGTGGCGTTGAACCCGGTACCATCATCTTGACTCGTGGCCATGCTGGGTTGCTCCCGCGAGATGTTCGACTTCGGGCGCTTCGTCCTCACACCTATTCTAGTACCCCACAGGTTGCAGCGCAAGCGCCGTCCATCCAGAGAAATCCTGTACGCTCGTCCAGTCGCGGGCGGGCTCAGCCGATGTGAGTGACCGACGGATACTCGGGGAAATGGCGCCGCGCAGGTTCGCTCACATCGCTCGGCGCCTGCAATACCAGAACGGCCCGCGTCTCCTCGTCGCTGGGATTGCCCCAACGATGCGGCAGATCCGCCTCGAACAACAGAAAGTCGCCGGGACCCAGTACGTAGACCTCACTATCGATCTCATAGCGCAGCACGCCGGCAAGGCAGCACACGAACTCCTGCCCTTCATGCGCCACGTGGCCGGTTCCCATGTCAGAATGTGGGGCCAGCGTGATGTAGAACGGCTCCAGGTGTTGGCCCTCGAGCCGGCCGCCGAGACCCTCGATCGTCAGGCCCGCACCCCGTATCGCGGGGCGTTCGTGCGGGCGGAAGTGCAGCACGCGGGCGACAGTGTCGCTCTCGAAGAAGTAGCTCATCTTCACGCCCAGCGCTCCCGCGAGTCGTTGCAGCGTCGCTACACTCGGCGAAATCTCGTCCCGCTCGATGAGTGAGATCGCGTTCGGCGACAAACTCGCCAGCTCGGCAAGCTCGCGTTGCGAAAGATCGCGCTCCTTGCGCAGGCCGCGCACACGGGGCCCCAGCGAGAAAGTGCTGTCGGACATCGTGCTCCTACTTCACACAATAAGACTTAAGTCGTACACAATTTTGGTAGTATTCCTATTGCCCGGCGCAGATCCGACCAGTATACTTGATGTGCATGGCCCGCGCCTGGGCCGCGCTGCTATTGTACCATATCCGCCGCTCGACACATGCCAGACCACACAAAGCTCCAGGCCGCCTGCCCGGTGATTCCGCTGCAGAACGATCCACAGCAGCGCCAACGGGCCATTCAGCACCATGAGGAGGTCGCGTGAAAAGGTTTATCTACTTAGTGATTGCGCTTGCGTTGGCGATCGGCGCATTCGTGGTCGCACAACAGCCCCCCGCCGTCAACGCTGACAACGGCTCAATCGACACGCTCAAGATCGAGCTCGGCAAGGCCATGTTCTTCGACAAAGGCCTATCGGCCAACGGGACCCAAGCTTGCGCCGCCTGCCACGCACCCGAGGCCGGTTTCGTCGGCGCTGATTCTGCCATCAATGCCGGCGGCGCGGTCTACGAAGGTGCCATCCCCAACCGGTACGGCAACCGCAAGCCCCCGACTTCAGCCTATGCCGGAGATAGCCCGAATTTGCATCAGGACGAGAACGGGGACTGGTTTGGCGGCATGTTCTGGGATGGGCGGGCCACCGGCGACCGGCTGGGTGACCCGTTGGTCGAGCAGGCGCAGGGCCCCTTCCTCAATCCCCTGGAGCAGGCGCTGGCCAATGCGCAGGTGCTGTGCGAGAGGGTAAAGAAGGCGTCGTATGCGCAGCTCTTCGAGCAAGTGTGGGGCGCCGGGACGCTGGACTGTGCCAAAGACGCGAACGGCGTTTACGAGAAGGTCGCGCGGTCCGTTGCGGCGTACGAGGAGAGCCCGGAGGTCAACCCCTTCAGCTCCAAGTTCGACTTGTTCTGGGACAACGCGCTGGCCAAAGGCAAGGACCCGAGCAAGATCGTGTGCGGCATGGGCCCCCAGGGATGCGGCGCCGGGGGGAACAATCCGAACCGGTGGAGCATGTACCGCGGGCTCGGGCTGACCGACCAGGAGCTGACGGGTCTGGCCGTGTTCAACGATCGGGCCGCGTGCTCCAGCTGCCACACCCTGACTGCTGAGCCGGGAAAGCACCCGCTGTTCACCGATTTCGGCTATGACAACATCGGCGTGCCCAAGAACCCCGCCAACCCATTCTACAAGATGCCGAAAGCCTGGAACCCGGACGGCAAGAACTGGGTCGACTATGGGCTCGGTGGATATCTGAGGGACGCGGGCCAGCCGGCCGAGGTGTACGAGCCACAGCTGGGCAAGCAGAAGGTGCCGACACTGCGGAACGTGGATTTGCGCCCGGCCGCGGACACGGTCAAGGCTTACGGTCACAACGGCTACTTCAAGTCGTTGAACGACATCGTGCTGTTCTACCACTGGCGCGGTTGCATGGGCAGTGGGATGGGCGGCGGCATGGGCGGCGGCATGGACGGCTGCATGGGCAACATGTTTGACGCACCCGAAGTGCCCGAGACCGTAGCAACCTTGAACATGTTCCCTCGGCCGCAGGTGGACAACATTGTGGCTTTCCTGAAGACACTGTCGGATGGCTATAAGCCGTAGGCAAGTGGCCGGTCGTTCCGCTCGCCACTAACTGGGCCCGGGCGAGAAGCCCGCTCTGCCGACCCGATACAAGTGGTCGCCCGTCACGCTTGCGACGGGCGGCCACTTTGTTTCTGGCGCCAAGCAGACGGCCGGTGGGTTGCCGGTCACAGTGAGACCAGTCTCCATCCGCTAGGCTGACTCAGAATGGAATGTGACGGGCTCGCTGCGACTTCCGCGGGGGCCCCGGCCCGCACTTTCGGGGAAGAGGATGTAGAATGCAGAACAAGATCGCAGCGCCGGAAGGCTTCCGGTACGAGGCGGACTTGCTGCTGCCCGACGAGGAAGCCGAGCTTGTGGCGCAGATCCGAGAACTGCCCCTCAGAGAGTTCGAGTTCCACGGTTACACGGGCAAGCGCCGGGTTTTCTCGTACGGATGGCACTACGACTTCGAGGAGGAGGCGCTTCAGCCCGCGGACGACATCCCACCGTTCCTGAACACGGTGCAAGAGCGGGCCGCTGCCTTTGCGGGACTCTCTGGGGCCGACCTGCCGCACACGCTGATCACCGAGTACGGCCCCGGCGCAGCGATTGGATGGCATCGGGACAAGGGCGTTTTTGCCGACGTGATCGGGGTCTCGCTCCTGTCCTCCTGCAATTTTCGGCTTCGCCGGAAGGTCGGCAGCGCGTGGGAGCGTTACTCGTTCATCGTCGAACCGCGCTCGGCGTACCTGCTGACGCGGCCCCGCTCGGACAGTGTGGGAGCACAGCATACCGGCCGTCGAGACCTTGCGCTATTCGATTACGTTCCGCAGCATGCACTCAAGACGCTGACGCACCGTGGCTCGCTTGCGGCAAGGTCGGCGGCGAGACCCTGGTGAAGCATCGACCGATGGAGAAGGGGAAATGACCGGCATGGTAGACCCATTCGCAGTGATCCGGCCCCAGACGCCGGCGCACGACTGGCTGCGCTTTGGTGAGGTGAAGCCTGCGGGTTGGCTGCGCCAGCAGATGCAGCACGATCTGGAGCAGGGGTTTCTGGGATGCCTCGACGATCTCGTGCCCGGCCTTATCTGCGACGACGATATCTACGGCCGGGACCGGCGAACGATGGGCAGCCGGCATCAGGACCTGGGCACGATTGCCGACGATGAGAGCCTGCGGGTGCAGTACATGTGGTGGAACAGCGAGACGCAGTCCAACTGGTGGGACGGTGTCGTGCGGGCGGCGCTGCTGCTCGACCACGGGCCGGCACTCGAGCGGGTCACCGGCTACGTGAACCGGATGCTCGCCAATCAGGATGACGATGGTTACCTGGGCATCTACGCGCCCGACCTGCGCTTCGCGTTCCGGGGCGAGAACGGCGAGTTGTGGGCGCAGGCAACCCTCTTCAGAGCCCTACTGGCGTATTACGAGGCGACCGGCGAGCCGCATGTGCTTACGGCAGTGGAACGGGCCGCCCGAGTGACAATGACCGCTTACCCGCCAGGCCGGTCCCAGCCTTTCCCCGCCGAGACCTCGATGTGCGGCGACAGCCACGGCCTGGTCATCACCGACGCATTGGAGCGCCTGGGACAGCTGACCGGCGACCCGTCGTTTACGTCCTATGCCGCCTGGCTTTACGAGGCGTTCAGCAAGAGTCGGGTGAGCCTCGACGACGCGCAGTACCGTCACCTCGTGGACCCCGACTACCGCTTTCGCCAGCATGGCGTGCATACCTACGAGCACCTGCGTCCGTTGCTCCTGGCCGTCTTCGCGACCGGAAATCCTGCGCTCCGCGGTGCGCTCGCCGGTTACCTGGCCAAGCTCGACCGCTGCCTTGCGCCAAGCGGCGGCCCCATCGGCGACGAGTTCATCGAAGGCCGGGACGCAAGTGCGGGGGAGACCGGGTACGAGTACTGCTCGATTCACGAGTTGCTCGACTCGTATACACACCTGCTGCAGAAGACCGGCGCACCGGACTGGGGTGACCGGACGGAGTGGCTGCTGTTCAACGCAGGGCAGGGCGCTCGACACCCCGGGGGCTGCGGCATCACCTACTTGCGCACGGACAACTCTGTTCAGCTCACTGGGCCGCTGCATCCCGGCGATCCGCCGACGCACCACGGGCCGCAGACGCGTTACAAGTACTCGCCCGTGCATCAGGACGTGGCAGTGTGCTGCGCGCCGAACGCGGGCCGCATCTATCCGTATTACGTCCGTAGCATGTGGATGCGCTCGGCGGAAGGACTCGTGGCGACGCTGTACGGCCCCTGCGAACTCAAGACCGACGTCGAGGGGTCGCCGGTGCGCATTCGCGAGACGACGAACTACCCGTTCGACCTGGCGGTCGTGCTGACCGTCGAGACCGACCGCCCCACCGAGTTCGAGCTTGCGTTGCGGGTGCCGCGATGGGCGGAAGGCTACACGCTGGGTGGCGCAGAGGATTATGCGGAGCACGAGGGTTTCGTGCGCATCCGCCGTTGCTGGTCGGGCGCCAGCCAGATCACCCTGAATTTCCAAGCCAGCGCGAGGGTGCACCCCTGGGCGGATGGCGGGGCCTATCTCAGCCACGGCCCGCTCGTGTTTGCCCTGCCGCTGGTCGCCGAACCCCAGCCCGGCCGGGAATACGGGCGGGGCTTCTGCGATCTTCGCTATACCCCTGCCGCCGACGCCGTGCCTGCGCTCGCGCTGCCGCCCCGGCCGGCCTTCACCCTCGCGCGATGCCACCTGCGATCCGTCCGAGCCGTGGGATTCGGTCGCACTGGTCGGGTCACTGCGGGCTTCGGGAACCGGCGCGGATACTCCCGTGCGTCTGGCGCCCATGGGCGGGACGGTGCTGCGCTTGGTGACCTTTCCGGTGAGTGCGTGAGGCAGCCAGGCCGTACCTCGCCTGCTCGCCGGGCTACTCCGTTGGGAAAAGCATGGCCTCGGCGAAGTTGCGCATGAAGCGGGGCGCGCGGGCCAGCTCGATGTAGCGGACGCGCGCCGCGATGTCGGCTGCGTGCCGCCGCATTGGGCGCGAGACGAGGGCCAGCCGCGCACCGGTCCCGGCCGCGTTACCCACCTGCACCACCCGCTCCACGGGAACGTTGGGCAGCATGCCGATGGTGATCGCACTTTCGACGTCGATGTAGGTGCCAAAGGCGCCGGCAATGATGACCTGGTGCAAATCGCCCGCCGTGATCCCCGCATCCTGGAGCAGCGTGTCGATGCCCGCCCTAATCGCACCCTTGGCCAGTTGGAGCTCGCGGATGTCGTGCTGGCTGACCGCGATGGTGCGGCGGTTGCCCGATTCTTCTGGGCCGGCAATCACGAATTCCCTGTCTCCGTCGGTCTGCCGGGTGCGGTCGCTCTCGAGCAGACGCCCCCGCCCGTCGAGCAGGCCGGCGAGGCGCAGCTGCGCCACGACGTCCAGCAGGCCCGAGCCGCACAACCCGACCGGCGGCTGGTCCTCGATGGTCTTGTAGGCCACCTTGCCCGGCCGTCCGTCCGTATCGCGCTCGATCCTCACCCGTTCGATAGCACCCGGGGCAGCCCGCATGCCAGCCTGTATGTGCGCGCCCTCAAATGCCGGGCCCGACGCGCAGGAGAGGCTGGTCATCTTGCTCTTGTGGGTCAGGCACATCTCGGTGTTGGTGCCGATATCGATGGCAAGAACGGTGTCGCGCCGGCTCGATAGACCCGTCGCGAGCAGCATGGCGACGTGATCTGCGCCGACATAGCCTGCGATGTTGGGCAGCAGGTGGACGTGGGCGCCGGGCGCAATCTGGAGGCCGATGTTGCGCGCCCGGCCGTGGATGGCCCCGCGCAGCGCGGGCACGTAGGGTGCAGACGCGAGCTGGGCCACGGGCAAGCGCAGGAAGAGGTGGTGAATCGCAGTGTTACAAACGACCACCGCTTCCACGATGTCGCGGGCCGAAGCACCGATTTCGGCACACGCCGCAGCGGCGAGCTCGCTCAGCTCGCTCGTCAACAGCTCCTGCATGCGGAGCGCCTCGGCCGGGCCCCGGCTCGCGTACATCAGCCGGGCGACGACATCCTCCCCGTACGCGATTTGCGGGTTCATCGCGCCGCGCTTCGCCAAGGTCTGCCCCGTCAGCAGGTCGACGAGATAAGCCGCGATTTTGGTCGTGCCGATGTCCACGGCGAGGCCGAGCCAGGGGGTGTCCGCTCGGCCCACATGCATGATGTCGCGGCCGTGGAGCGTGATGCGCCCTTCCCAGCCCAGCTTGCGGAACTGGGTGCTGGCCTCGCGGATCACCTCCAGGTCCTGGTGATACGGGACAATGCCGGTCGCCGCATGCACGGCATCGTAGAGGCGCTGGTCGTCCGCACGCAGGTCCTCGAGGCTGGGGGGCTCCATCCGCACGACGCATTGTGACACGCCTGGCTTGACTTCGACCTCAACGTCGAGCCCTTCGATCTGCGTCCGCTGCAGGGCCGTGAGCGACTCGGGCGGCACGTGCACCTTCACGTCGCTCTCGGGGAACGACACGGCAGGCCAGCAGGTAGCCGTGATCGAGCTCGGCCTGCGTCAGGCCCCGCCGCGCGCCGCCCGCCGCCTCCCTGACCTCGCCCGAGATCACCTGCACCTTGCAGCGGCTGCACGTGCCCGCACCGCCACAAACGCTCGCCAGGTCGACGCCCAGGCTGCGGGCGGCATCCAGCAGCGTGCCGCCGTCGGGGCAGGGGCCGCGGCGGCCAACGGGCTCAAAGTCGATGGTGTAGGGCATGCACGTAACCTTTGCGGTCGGGGTCAGGCCGGGCGCCAGGGCAGCCGGGCGGCTGTCGCCAGAAACCCGGCTCCAAACGTGGCTACCGCACTTTCGCCACCAGGCCGGCGATGAGTCCCACCAGCGCCATGACGGCGAGGCTGGCAAACGCCACCGGCCAGCCGGCAGATTGGGCGAGTGTACCAAAGATGATCGGACCGAGCAACATGCCCGCGTTTTGGCCGACCATGATGATCGCCATCGCCAGCCCGCCGTGCCGCTCGTCGCCGGCCGACTCGACCGCGCCGGAGAAGATCGCCGTCGGGACGAGCCCGAGGGCCACGCCGCTCGCGATCAAGACGAGGACGAGGGCCGTACCCGTTGCAAAGCCCACTAACGGCAGCAGGACGATGGAGGCGGCCAGGCCAAAGAGGTAAGGCTTCTTCCGCGAGCCGAGCTTGTCCGAGATCACACCACCCGCCGGCGCAGAGAAGATGGTGATCAGCGTCGGAATCGCGGCAAGCAGCGCGGCCTGGCCCAGGGGCATGCCCCGCTGGGCCGACAAAAACGTCGGGATGTAGGTGCTGGAGCCAATGACCGCAGCGCAAAATGCGCCGAAGGCCGCCGCGAGGAGCCAGATGGTCGGGTTGCGCAGCACCTGCCGCGAGTCGACCGCGCGGCGCGAGGCCCGGCCGGATGACTGCGCCGCCCGCGGCTCCAGCGGCGCCGGGCGCACCACTGCCACGTAGAGCAACGTGACCGCGGCCGCGTAAATGACGCGCCAGCCACCAGACCGCGCGCCAGCCGAATGCCGCGGCCACCGGTGGCGGCGCCACAATCAGCGTCACCGCGGTGCCCACCGGAACCCAGGCCGACCAGACGCCCATTGCCGTCCCGCGGCGCGAGGCCACAAACCACTGGGCGATGAGCGCGGGCGCGAGGACGGCCATGAAGCTCGTCCCCGCACCTTCAATCACCCGGCTGATAAGGAGTTGCCCGGAACTACGGCTCAGCGCGCCCAGGACGCCGCCGATCACGATCGAGCCGCCGGCAATGAGCCCCGTGACGCGGAAGCCCACCCGCTGGAGGATGAACCCGGATGGGATGGCGAGCACCAACCCAGTGATCGCATAGACCGACATGAGCAAGCCCGCGCCCGAGACCGAAAGGCCCAGGCTGGCCATGAGGACGGGCATAATCGGGCGGCACCTTGAACTGGTTCAAGGGCGCGGCAATGCTGAAGAGCAGCAGGACGGCCAGGATCACCCAGGCCATCGTCGACGCGGCCTGTGAGCGAGCCGAGATACGTGCGACTTGTCATAAATCACGCCTTAATCGAACGTCGCGGCCATCCCGGATGAACGAATGAGCGCGGCCTTCGGTCGCGGGCTTCGTATTCGATCATTCGAGATGGCCGCGCTTCGTTGCCTAATACACGCCGAACTCGCGGGTGGCATCGACCCACGCGCGGACGTTTTCCAGCTTGCAGCCTTCCATTTCGCCGACGCCCGTGCACATGATGAACCCACCGCCCTTGCCGACCTTCTCGCAGAGCTGCCTGGTCCAGTCGCGCACTTGCTGGGGCGTGCCGCTCTGCAGCAGCGAGTTCTTCATGCCGCCCATGATGCACATGGTGTCGCCGACCACGTCCTTGACCTTGAAGATGTCGGACGACTGGAAGAAGCCGACGGTTTTGCCCTTGGGCAGCTCGCAGAGGTATGGCAACCGCTGGTCCCACACGCCTTCATAGAAGACGACCGGCGTGATACCGGCCTCGACCAGCCGCACCTGCATTTCCTTCAGCTGCGGCCAGTAGAACGTCTCGAACTGCTTGATCGACATGAACCCGTCTGACCCGCGGTGCAGGGGGATGAACGCGACCTTCAAGGCCGGTGATCTGCGCGAAGCTGAAAGCGAATTCCAGCTGCAAGTCGAGCACGACGCGCTCTGCTGCCAGCAGCTTGTCGGGCCGGCGCAGCATGTCGAGCATGATGCCGCGCATGCCGCGCAGCGTGTCCGACATGAAGTCGAACGGCGCTTCGGTGAGTGAGCCGGCCAGCGGCGGCGGCGGGAAGCCGAGCGCCAGCAGGCGGGCAGTCGACTCGCCGAGGTTGGCTGCGTCCTGCAGCGCGGCCTCGTTCGCCTTGCCCAGCGCCTGGAGCGCAGCCATCACCGGGGGATTGGCGAAGAACGGCAGGTTCGGCAGGTTGTAGTGCCCGAACGCGAACATGCCGAGGGGCGGCAGGGCCGCCAGGCCCTCCAGTTCCTTGAAAGCCCGCGGCAGGTACTTGCGGATGGTCCAGTCGGACGGGTCGCGCAGGAACGCGTCGTAGTCTTCGCCCTTCATAAACTCGTGCTCGTCAAACTGGAACGAGCCGGTGTCGGGCAGGCCGTAGCCCGGCCACTTCGTCATGCGGTCGCCCAGCACCAGCGACGGCCGCGGGCTGTTGTAGAGGCCCATGACCGTGTCCGGCTCAAACTCGAGCGCGAACTTCTCCGTCAGCTCCTGCGCCTTCTGAAAGTTGTCCTGCTGCTCGCGGTGCGTGATCCCGCCGTACTCGGCCAGCAGGTAGCCGGCGGCCAGGTTGATCGGGATGCGGTCCGGTTGCTTGAGCGCCATTGCGTCCTGCAGGCGCTTGCTGCGCTCGGCCAGCAGTTGTTCGGGGCCCTTGCCCGCGTCGAGTGGGTTGTTTGCCATGTGAGTGTGCTCCCGCGGACAACGCAGTCCGCTGGTGTATATGGGCGACCTGTGCAGGCCGCTGCGACGGCCAGGACGCCTGGCGATCAGTATACGCCGTACTTGCGGCACGGTGTCGATCATCGCGTGCATGTTCTCGGGCTTGCAGTGATCCACGACCGCGCCGGGCGACAGGATGAAGCCGCCGTCGCAGGCGACGTCGTCGATGCAGCTTCTTCACGTAGGCTTCGACATCCTCGGGCGTGCCGGTGGTCAGGGTCGATGCGGGCACGTTGCCGCCGAAGCAGGCCCAGCCGCCGAAGCGCCTTCTTGACCTCGTTCATGTCGGTCTTGTCGAAGATCCAGAGGGTCGAGCCTGCCGGGATGTCGGGGTCTCGGGCGATGACGTCCAGGCGCTGGTTATAGCCGCCCTCGACGAAGAGGAACGGCACGCAGCCCTCGTTGACCAGGCCCACGATGACCGCCTTGAGCGTCGGCCAGTAGAAGGTCTTGAAGTCCTTATCCGACATGAAGCCGTCTGCGCCCTTGTGCAGCGGCATGAAGACCACAGGGACGCTGGTTGGTGGTCGCAGCGCGCACGCCCGATGCATCGGCAAGCGGCACCAGCCGCTCCATCGCCGCAAGCACCTTCTTGGGCTGGCGGAACTTGTCCAGCATGATCGCGCGGGTGCCGCGCAGGGTGTCGCCCAGGGTGTCGAACGGCGCCTTGCACGCGCCGCCGATGAACGGCCGGCAAGCCGAGCGTCGCCATCGACTCGCCGTCGATCGGCCCGATGGCAGACTGGCCCACCGGAGCGCCTCGCGGCCCGCCTCGAGCAGTTTCTCATACGCAGCTTGCGACGGGGGGCAGCCCCGCGCCGACCATGTAGCCGCCGGTGAAGGGCAGTTCGATCATGTCGGTAATGGGGCCCAGCATCGACCAGCCGGCGAGCGCTCCGAACACCCGCGGCAGGTAGTAGCGGATGAAGAAGTCGGACGGATCGTTGATCAGCAGGTCGTACTCGTCGGCCTGCATGAACTCGCCTTCGAGCGCCTGGTAGGAGGCCGTTGGCGATGACGCCGCGGCCCGGCCACTGGTAGAGCTTGTAGTCGAGGATGTCGAAGAGCGGGCCCGAGCCGGCCATGCCGCAGCTGACCACCGTGTCGGTCACGAAATCGCGGTTGTACTTCTTGAACGCGTAGCCCAGCTTGTCGTAGTCGTACATCGCCTCTTCGGTCGTGATGCCCGCATAGGCAAAGGGGACGATGCCGCTCGTCATCATGAATGGGACGCGCACCGGCTTTTTGCAGCTGGATCACGTCCTTGAACATCTGGACGCGTTCTTTGTAGGCCGCCTCGGCGCCGGGCGTGGCAAACGGAAAGCCGGGTGAGGCCCATTCTGCAAAGCGCGCTTCGAACTTCTGCTCGCGAGTCAGGGATGTCATTGTGCTGCTCCTCTCGCTTATGCCGCCATCCGGGCAGCCTGCGCGTCCAGCCCTTCGCCAGCGTGACGGCGGCCATCGCGTCCAGGCCGAACGCATCCGCACCGGCGTACTTGCACACCTGCTCGTCCACCGTGCCGCCGCCGACCATGATCTTCACGCCGTCGCGCAGGCCCGCCGCCTTCATCGCGTCCACGGTTTGCCTTCATCGAGTCGTAGGACAGGGTCAGGAAGCCGCTGAGAGCGCCACGCACCTCGGGCTTGATCTCTGCCGACCTTGTTGACGAACGTCTCGACCGGCACGTCGATACCCAGATCGTGCACCTCGAAGCCGTTCACGTCAAGCATGAAGACCACGATATCCTTGCCGATGTCGTGGATGTCGCCCTTGACGGTGCCGACGATGACCTTGCCGAGCTTGCTGCTCGCGGCCTCGTGTGCGTCCGTCATGTACGGCTTGACCTCGGCGGAGACGCCCTTGAGCATCTCGCCCGCGAGGATCAGCTCGGGGATGAAGTACTCGCCGTGCTCGAAGCGCTTGCCGACGACCTCCATGGCCGCTCGGCAGTCGTCGAGGATCGTGCGTGGGCGACGTGCCGGCAGCCAGCAGCTCCTTCGTGAGCGCGAGCGCGCCCTCTTCGTCCATGTCCGCAATGGCGTTGATCAGTTCTTGAGACATTCTAGGCTCCTTTGACTGTTCTGGCTTCTATAGACTGGCTAACCACAAAGACACAATGAGGGGGTTTTCAGTTCCCCAGGGGGGCTATAGAAAACCTTTGTGTCCGGGTGCCTTTGTGGTCAGCGGGTCGTCGTCATTCCAACAAGCCGGCCCTGTACGCCCGTGTGTACGCGAGGCAGTGCCGGTCGATCCCCAGGGTGGCCTCGGCCGCCAGCATGGCCTTCTTTAGTTCCCTGTCGAGCGGATCGAGGATGGCGCTGTCGAGCCCGGCTTCGAGCATGAGGGTCAGGAACGCCCGGTTGACGAGCGTGCGAACGGGCAGGCCGTAGGACACGTTGCTCAGGCCGGAGGTGAAGTGGACCTTCGGGAACTCCGCCTTGACCGCACGGACCGTCGCAAGCGCGACCCGGGCCGCGTCGCCGCTGGCGCCGATGGTCATAACGAGCGGGTCCACATAGACCTGCTCGTCGGGAATGCCGGCGTTCCGAGTGTGCCTCCATCAGGCGCTGCACGATGGCAAGGCGCCCTTCCGCGGTCGTCGGGATGCCCTTGTCGTCCATGGCAGCGCGATCACGCCGCCCTGGGCCTGCGCGGCAAGCGGCAGGACGCCCGTGAGGCGGTTTGCTTCGCCGCTGATCGAGTTGATCAGGGGGCCTTCTTCACGTGGGGCAGCGCGGCGCGCGAGCGCGGCGGGGTTGGCGCTGTCGAGGCAGAGCGGCTTGTCGACGACCGCCTGGACCGTCTCGACCAGCCAGACCAGGTCTTCCGGCTCGCGATCGCTCGGCGTCCCTGCATTGACGTCGATCCAGGTGGAGCCGGCCTCGGCCTGGCTGCACGCCAGCTTCTCGATGAACGCCAGCGTCGCGGTTCAGAACGGCTTCCTTGACCGACTTGCGGGTGCCGTTGATCTTTTCGCCGATGATTTTCATGCTGAACGTCCTTCAACCTTTGTCTGTGGCTGTCTCTGGGAAGAAATGGCTGGTAAGTGATGGTCTCGCCCGGAGGCACGACGATGAAATCGTCATCCCAGGGGCCAAGAGCATCTTGCGGACCAAGTCGTTCGAGCCCTGGATTTCCTCGAAGCGCAGGTCCCAGCGCTGCGCCAGGCGCCTGGGTGTACTCGCGATAGGGGGTCATGTCGTCGCCGTCGACCGGTATCAATCAGGGCGAGGCGGGTATAGTGCTTGATGGAGAGGCGAATGAGGCGCTCGGCGCGCGCCGCACCGTACTTCTCGACCAGCCGGTCGTACTCGCTGAACGGCGTGTCGCCCACCTCGATCCAGCCCTTGGTGAGATAGTAGGTGCCGGGCTCGCCTCTGACTTGCTTGGTGTACGCTTCGCGCGAGCCGAGGAAGATGCGAGATGCAGTCGTCGACGTGGGGCACGACCAGCGTGCAGCCGTTGGCCTTGAGCCCCACCACCGCCATGCTGCAGAACCCGTAGCCCAGGACGATGGTTTCTGCCTCGGCAGCCGATGCGTCGATGGCTGCCTGCAGCGCAGCCTTGAGCGACGCGGGGTTGACGTGCAGGCCAAAGTCAAGCACCTGGCGCGGCATGTCCTCGGGAAGAAGCGGCAGCATCTCTTCCATCACGGTGGCGCAGGCGAGCACTTTTCGGGAATGGAGCACGGTCGGCTCCAGTGGCGAGAATAGTGATGTGGACTCGTGGACGGCAGACCTGGGGGCCCGGCCTCTCCACCCGGCGATAGAAGCTGCCATGATACTATAGTACCCTAGGGAACTTGTCAAGTGGGAAAACGTCATATATGATGATCTTCAAGACAAGCATCGCGGAAGACGTGCACCCTGGCGCGTCCACCGGAAGTCGAAGTTCGCATGGCCATCAGAGAACCGCCGTTTCCCGCCCGCAAGGCGTCGCACGTCCCGGCATCGACCGGGAGTCCTTCGAGCCGCCTTACCACCAGCTTGCCAGCTATCCTCCGCCGCCAAATCTCCGCGGGCGGACTGCGGCCGGGCGACCGCCTGCCTTCGGAAGCCCAGATGTGCGGGCGGTATGATGTCAGCCCCATGACCGTGCGGCGGGCCATCAACATCCTGCTGGACGAGGGGTTGGTCACCGCCAGCCGCGGCCGCGGCACGTTCGTGAAGCCGCTCGGTCTGGGCACGGCCACCTTTGGCCTGCAGGCGCTGGAAGACGCTGTTCAGCGCCGAGGACACGACGGTGCGGTTTCTGTCGGTGCGGACGATCAAGGCGACGCCGCGCATCAGCGAGAACCTCGCGGTGCCCGATGGATGACAAGGTGATCACGATCCGGCGCCTGCTCTCCGTCGCGGCGAGCCGGTCGCGTTTCACCGCGAGTATCTCGTCTTCGATCCGGCCCGCCCGATTGTAGAGGCCGAGATGGGCATCACGAGCCTGCAGGGGCTTTTCGACGGCCGGGGCGAGACCGTGCTCAAGCGGGGCAACCTGGGCATCGAGACCACGACGCTGACCGAAGAGGAGTCGAAACTGCTGCGGGTGCCCGCTGGGCAGCGCCGCCTTCCGCATCCAGCAACGTTTTTTGACTTTGACGACCGCCCGGTGAGCTGGGGCTGGTTCATCGTGCGCGGCGATCGCTTGCGTTTCAATGCGACCGTGGGCGTTCGAGGCTCCGCGCCGCAAATAAGGCGGCGCAGTTGCCGGATGGACGGTGAGATGAACGACAGGATGCGGCCCGAGCAGGGGAATCTGCAGGGCGGCACGCGCTGGCAGTGCGGTGGCCGACCTGCGCGAGAACGAGGTGCTCGACATGGTGCAGGCGCGCATGGCCGCCGGCGACGATCCGCTGCAGATCATCGAGGACTGCCAGGCGGGATGCGCGAGGTGGGCGAGCGCTACGCCCGGCAGGCGTTACTACCTCTCCGGGCCTGATCATGGCCGGCGAGATCCTCCGCGAGGTGATGGAAATCGTGATGCCGTCAGTGGTCGAGCGGTTTTCCGGCCAGGCTGCCGGCCGGGTGTTGCTGGGCACGGTGCAGGGCGACATTCACGACCTGGGCAAGAACCTGCTGCTGATGCTGCTGCAATGCCATGGCTTCACCGTCGAGGACCTGGGCGTCGACGTGGCGCCTGCTGCCTTCGTGGCCGAGGCGCGCGCGGTTCAAGCCGCACGTCATCGGGCTATCCGGGCCTGATCACCGCCGCCTACGTCAACATGCGTGAGACCGTCGCCGCGCTGCGCAAGATGATGGCCGAAGACGGCACGCCCATCCCGATCCTGCTGGGCGGACAGGTGGACGAGCAGGTGTGCCAGTATCGTGGGCGCGGATTATTGGTCGACCGACGCGATGGAAGGCGTGCGGTTGTGCCAGCGGCTGGTCGGAGAAGGCTAGCCGTAAGCATCGCGGCGCTCCGACAGGATGTAGAAAACAAACAGGCCCCGCGTCAGCGGGGCCCGTGCTTGCATGGGTACATGCTATGCCCCCAAGGGGATTCGAACCCCTGCACCAGGCTTGAAAGGCCTGTGTCCTGGTCCTCTAGACGATGGGGGCGTGCCGGATTAACGTAGAGAATTGTACCAGAGGCCGCGCGTGTGCGCAAAAACCACGGGGTGACTTCTGGCGCTGGACGGCCCACCCTCCCAAAGACGCGGCCCTCCGCCGCGGAGGTTTCCTCCCTGCCCCGTGTCGCCCCGGGGATCGGCTGCCCCGCGGTGACGCGCTTGATGCGCCCGCTTACCGCCGCACCGGGCACGCATTCGTCAGCCCGCAGACCCCGCAGGCTTCGCGAATCGCCTCGCGCTCGCCGTCGCGCAGCAAGCCGTGCTTCTCCCGGTTCGTAATGAGCTTGTCCACCGCGCCGGGCGGGAAGGGCAACTCGCGGCCCAGCGCCAGGAGCTTGTAGGTGACCTCGGCCGCGTTCTCCAGTTTTTCCAGCTTCAGATAGGCATCCCACACGGACTTGCCGACGGTGACGCTGCCATGCCGCTGGAGGATGACTGCGTCGTGTTGGCGGATCAGTTCGCGAATCACGACCGCGCCCTCGGCGCTGGCCGGGGTGGCATACTCGGTGGTGGGGATCAGCCCGAGCGTCACGATGACTTCGGGCAGCAGGCAGCGGGCCAGCGAGACGCCGGCGATGGACAGCGTGATCGCATTCGTGGGATGCGCGTGCACGACGGCCCTAATCTCGGGCCGCTGCCGGTACGCTTCGAGGTGCAGCAGGATCTCGGACGAGGGCTTGAGCGTGCGAGCCGGACCGTAGCGGGATTCGCCCACCGGCCGCGCGTCCCAGTCGATCACGACCATCTGGTCCGGCGTCATGTACCCCTTGCTCAAGCCGCTGGGCGTGACCAGGAAGCGATCCGCATCGAGCCGGGCAGACAGGTTGCCGTCGGTGGCCGTCACGTACCCGCGCATGTGCATCAGCTGGCCGATGCGCACGAACTCCTCGCGCAGCGCCCGCTCGGTCATCGCAGCGCCG
This sequence comes from uncultured Chloroflexia bacterium, assembly GCA_963810095.1. Taxonomy (GTDB): domain Bacteria; phylum Chloroflexota; class Anaerolineae; order CG2-30-64-16; family CG2-30-64-16; genus JALOOB01. The sequence goes on from CAWEMM010000009.1 coordinate 536,923, forward strand.
TTTCCCGCATAACTCCCGTAACCCATGAATCCTCGCTTGCAGAATGGACAAGAAGGCAGGTTTCTCCACGCCAGCGAACCTGGCGCAGCAACCTGGCTTCTTGCTAACCCGTGATATCTACCTCGTCGACGATGCCCACGATCACGCAGCGTACCGGGCCCCATGGCTCCACGTTCAGCACCTGGCGCGCACCGGTGCCCTCGTCCAGGACGAGCACCCGGTCGCCCACGCCGGCCTGCACGCTGTCCACGGCGATATCGTACTTTGGCATGGGGCGCCCTGCCAGGTCGAGACGCTCGACCAGGAGCAGCTTGTGCCCGCCAAACATGGGGTGTTTGATCGTCGCAACGACCGTGCCGGCGACCTGTCCGATGTACATCGGGTTACCCTTCTCTCCGGCAAGCCGGTTTTCTAGCGGTGCAGGTCCACTTCGTCCACGATGCCCACGATGGCGTGGTCCACGGGCACGAACGTCTGGGGCAGCGCCAGCGCGGCCTCCCGGCTGGCGATGATGAAAACGAGTTCGCCCGGCCCCGCCTGCGCGGTGGCATCCGCCGCCACGACGGGCTCGCCCTGGGGCCGCTGCTCGCGGTCGAGCGGCTGCACGATCAGCAGCTTAACGCCTTCGAGCCCGGTGTACTTTTCAGAGGCAACCAGGGTGCCGATAACAGTGGCCAGTTGCATAGCAGGTCCGTAAGCAGATGAGATGAGTGTCGAATGACGAGACGAGTTTACCACAAAGACACCAGGACACGAAGGGAGACCGCGCCCGGTGATTGCGGGCCCTGCCGCGGGTGCGCGCGTCCTGCCGTCGAAGAGTGAGCGTCAACGGCGAGGTAGCGGGATGGGACCCACGTCCGGGCGTCTCCGTGTTTCAGTCTTTTCGCGTCGTTGGCTGCGGGTTCTTGATGTTCTGCGCGGCCAGCCGTACCGTTTCGGCTACCCGCCTGGCGCGCGTCTCGGGCCGCTTGGCGGTCCTGATCCAGCGAAGGTACGCGATCCGGGCGCCGGGACTGAATGCTGCGAAGTTGCGGGCCGCCGCCGCGTTCCCCCCGAGCGCAGCGGCCAGGTCGTCCGGTACAGCCGGATCCTCAATCGCTTCCAGCGCGGTTCCACGACCCGTCCGCCTGCGCCTGCTCGATCTTCGCCATGCCTGCAGGCGTCATGCGCCCCTGCTCGATCAGCCGCGCGACCCGCTCCTTGTTCGACCTGGCCCATGTGCCCACCGGCCTTGCGCGGCGTGAAGGTCACGAGCGCTTCGCTCGGCATCGACCGACTTCGCCTTGCTGTCGATCCAGCCGAAGCAGAGGGCTTCTTCGACGGCCTCCTCGTAGCGAATGCCCGACCAGCGCTGTCTTTCTTCGCATAGATCAGCCAGACGCCGCGGGAGTTGGCGTGGTTGGCCTCCAGCCAGGCCCGCCATTCCGCAGCGGTCACGGGCGATATAGTTGCATATTCCGGTTTCGTCGCCGTCATGCTCGATCCTCATGGCCTCTGCCGGTGCGTCTCGGCCCTTCGCGCCTCAAACATTGTAGCAGGGATGCGGACGAGTGTGGTAAAATCACAACCCGCAGGTGGTCCGCTTCATTCTACGGCGGACAGGCCGCACGAGAAAGGCCGCAGCTTGAGCAAAGTCATCATCGCGTGCGCACAGCAACAGATGCGTCTGTTCGAGTCTTCGGATGGCTTTCGCCGCGAGATCAGCCGGTTTCTTAACATGGCGCGTGCCAAGGGCGTCCAGCTCGCCGTTTTTCCGCCCCTCGTCGGCGTCATGGCGGCCAGCGCCCGGGTGCAGGGGTTCAGCGTGCGGTTGCTCAAGCAGGCGGCGGAGCGCCAGCGCACGCGCAGCTCGTTGTGGTCGCGCACGCGCGGCGCGGTTGCCGAGGGGACGGCGTCGCTCCTGGGGGCCAGCTTCCGCAAGTCCTTCGTCCAGCTGCTGGCGAGTGACCCCGCGGGAATGGTGAGCGATTACGAGGCAACGTTCGCCGAACTGGCCCGCGCGTACGAGTTGGCGATCGTGGCGGGCAGCGCGTACGTGCCGGATGCGAACGGCATCGTGCGCCACCGTTCGAGCGTGTTCGGCCCCGACGGCGCCATTCTCGGCCGGCACGACAAGATGATCCTCTCGCCCGAGGACCAGGCGCTCGCGCAGCCAGGGGACGCGTGGCACGTCATCGCCACGCCCGCCGGCCGCGTCGGCATCTTGCTCGGCGAGGAGGCGCTTTATCCCGAAGCGGGCCGCATCCTGGCCTACGAGGGCGCCGACATCCTGGTCACCCTCGCCGCGGTCGGCGACGACACGCTGGCCGCACACATCCGGCACGCCACCATTGCCCGCAGCCAGGATAATCGTTGCTTCGCGGTGGCGAGCTTCCTCGTCGGGCGCAATTACATGGCAGCGGACGAGGGCTCCGCGCCGGCGTTTATCGGGCAAGTCGGGCATATACGCACCCCTGGAGATGACGCCCCGGACGACCGGGGTCCTCGTCGAGATGGGGACGGCAGAGGCAGAGGGCTTGCTGACCGCGGAACTGGACCGCCCAAAGCTGCAGTGGCTCTGGACGCACGGCAGTTATTCGGTGCGCGCAAACATGCCGGTGGGGTTGTTCAGCCGGTATTTGCCGGCGCTCTACGGCAGTGGGCGGACGCTGGCCGAAGAATGGCCCGAGGAGGGGACGGCGGCGCTCGCGCCCGACGCCAGCACACAGCTGCCGGCCGCGGCGAGCGATGACGAAGGGGCGCCGAGCGCACGTGTGCGGACGGGCGAAGAGTCCGGACAGCCAACGCCGCTCGAGCCAGACCAGGCGTCTGGGTCCGCTGAGTTTGGTGGAGAGGGCGAGGGGATCTAGGTGAGCGTGAGGCTCGGCACGAGCCCTATCCTCGTACAGGCGCCCAAGTGCGGGCGCCCGTACGAGAAGGCGATGGTCTGTTAGGGCTTGAACAGGTCGTCAAACTGCCGCAGCAGCGCCAGCATTGCGACGCCGATCTTGATGAAGTCTCCCGCGGAGGCGTTCATCTTTGGCGGCAGCCCCTTGGTGGCAATGGCATTCTCGTACTGCGCCTCGCGTTGGCGCATGTAGGTCCATGCCGCGCCTGCGCCAACGGTAGCGCCAACAAGAGTGCCTAGCAGGATGGCCGTCGTCTTCGGACTCAAATTCACGTCTACACCTCTCGTCGCTTAAGGAGGGAAACGGTTCCCCGGCCAATCGCCTGGACCCGGGCGGTCGTCTCGCTGACCCTGATAACCGGTTCGACGACCTTGTCCGCAGTCTGGTGCGTCACTTCGTTCACCCGGCGGAACACCTCTTGTACCTTCGGCGAGACCTCGCGCAGCTTCTTGTCGGCCGCCCAGAGACCCCGGATGGAGAAGAAGAGGATGATCCCCGGGATGAGCATGAGCACGGCGACTTCGAGGCACAAGAGAATGACCGAAAACGAGGTCCAGGTGCTCAAGGTAGACAGGTCCATCCATCCCTCCCGGCTTGTAGCTCAACGCACAACATTGTAGCAGAAGACGTGCTTGCAGGCAAGCAACATCTGGAGGGTGAGCAGATAGAGCAATTGACGCGAGGTGTCATAGTGCAATGGCTGTAGAGGACAGGGCGTGACGAGAAGCCAATGGCCCCGTTGGCCGGGTGTGATGCTCGCGGTCGTGCTCGTGTTGCTGCTGGCCGCCCGCTCAGGCCGGCCCGTGGTTGAGTTCGGTCCCCAGCAGCAGGTGCGCTCGATCAATCCGAAAATGGGGATGCACACCCGGCTGACCGATGAGGTCGAGCCCTGGAAGGTGCAGCGCACCTTTCAGATGGTGCGCGAAATGGGCGCGTCGTGGGTGGTCGAGTATTTCCTGTGGGCCAGCCACGAGCCGCAGCGCGGCCGGTTCGAGTGGGGGCACGCGGACCTGGTGGTCAATCACGCGGTCAACCAGGGCCTGAAGGTGATCGCCCGCCTCGGCTACGTGCCAGAGTGGGCGCGTCCGAAGGACGCTACGCACCTGTACCTGGACGAAGACGGTTACGACGCGTTCGCCCGTTTCGCAGCCGAGTTTGCGCGGCACTTCGCGGGCCGGGTCGACTACATCATCGTGTGGAACGAGCCGAACCTGAGCCAGGAATGGGGCTACCGCACGCCCGATCCGGCCGGGTATACGGAGCTGCTCAAGCGCACCTATCGGGCCGTGAAGGCGGCGGACCCCGATATGCAGGTACTGGCGGGGGCGCTTGCGCCGACGCTCGCGCCGTCGGGCAGCGAGTGGGGCATGAACGACCTGGACTACCTCCAGGGCATGTACGATGCGGGCGCCCGCGACTCGTTCGACATCCTCGCTGCACATGCCTACGGCTGGACATTCGATGCTGCCGAGGCGCCGAGCCCCGATGCGGTGAACTGGCGCCGGGTGGAGTTGCTGCGCGATATCATGGTGCGCAACGGCGACGCGGCCAAGCACGTGATGATCACCGAAGGTGGGTGGAACGATCACCCACGGTGGACCAAGGCCGTCCGGCCCGCTCAGCGTGTGGCCTACACGGTGGCCGCGTATCAGATGGCCCTGGCAGAGTGGCCCTGGGTCGACGCGGTCTGTCTCTGGGCCTTCCGCTACCCCCGTCCTGCCCGCACGTACCAGGACTACTTCACCTTCGTCGACGGCGACTTTCGCGCCAAGCCAATCTACGAGGCGCTGCAGCGATATGCGGAGGGGCTGGATTGGCGGGAGCGTAAGTAAGTGGAAGACGAAGTGGGATTGGAACGCGAAGCGGGTTTGGAACACGAAGACGCGAAGCGGTTTGAAGAGCCGAAGCACGAAGCCCGCGAAGTCCACGCCGGCGAACGAGCGCCTTCGCGCCTCGCGTTTTCGCGCTTCGCGCCTTCGCGCCTTGTCGCTTCGCGCTTCGCGCCTTCGCGTCGCCTTTCGCGGCTTCGCGTTCCAAACTCACTTCGCGTTCCAAACTCACCCCGCGTTCCTGGCGCGTCGTGATGCTGGCCCTTGTGGTGCTGGCTCTCGCCCTGACGGGTTGGTTCGTGCTGCGCGGCCGTGGCGGCGCGCTGGACGACATCCGGGCGCGCGGGGTGTGGCAGGTCGGCATGGACCCGAGTTTCCCGCCTTTCGAGAACCTGGACGTCGCTGCAGGGCAGGTGGTCGGGCTTGACGCCGACCTGGCCCGCGCGCTCGGCGGACGGTTGGGGATCAGGACGCAGATCACCAGCCTCGGGTTCGACGAACTGATCGATGCGGTCGCCGCACACCGGGTCGACGCGGCCATCTCTGCGCTGCCCGTGATCCCGGAACGAACCCAGGACGTTCGCTTTTCCGACCCGTACGTGCAGGCCGGCGTGGTGTTGGCCGCGCGGCGAGACAGCGGCATCGCTGGGCCAGGCGACCTGGCGGGCCGGCGGGTGGCCGTGGAGTGGGGCAGCCAGGGCGACGCCGCGGCGCGGCGGCTGCTTTCGGCCAACCAAGTGCGTTTCGAACTGCTGCCCAAGGACACGGTGACGGCCGCGCTCGACGCGCTGGTCGCGGGTGAGGCCGACGCAGCAGTGGTCGACGCCATCAGCCTCGCGCTGCATCCCCAGTCGGCGCGACTGGCCGTCGTGGGCGAACCCTTGTCGTCCGATCCGTATGTGGTGGTCGTGGCCGCCGACGCGCCCGACTTGCTGGATGCGATCAACAAGGGTTTGGCAGCGCTCGAAAGCGATGGTACGCTCGACGCAATACGGAAACGATGGCTCAAGCCTTAACAGACCAGGTTTCTGCCAGAACCCTGGTTTGTTTATAATGACCCCCATGATCCATTTCGATATCTTCACCCTATTTCCCGGCATGTTCTCCGGCTTCCTGGCCGACAGCATCCTCAAGCGCGCCCAGAGCGCGGGCATCCTGTCCGTCGGGCTGCACAACATCCGCGATTATGCGGAGGGCCGGCATCGCGTCACCGACGACACGCCGTACGGGGGTGGGGGCGGGATGGTGATGAAGCCCGAACCGATCTTCAAGGCGGTCGAGACCGTACTCACACGTTCGCCCGGATGGGTGTTTGCGCCCACGGCCGAGGCGCCCGAACCTCCCCCCGCGCCCGTCCGGCCGACCTGCCCGAGGATGTACCCATCCTTCTCCTGTCGCCCCAGGGTCGCACCTTCACGCAGGTAGTTGCAGAAGAACTCGCGCGCCATCGCCGCATCGCGCTCGATCTGCGGCCGCTATGAAGGGGTGGACGAACGGGTGCGCGAAGGGCTTGTGACCGACGAAATCAGCATCGGCGACTTCGTGATATCCGGCGGCGAACTCGGTGCTGCGATCATCGTGGACGCCGTGACGCGCCTTCAGCCGGGAGCGCTTGGCTGCGATATGGGCGCGTTCGAGGATTCCTTTGCCACAGGTGTCCTGGAGTACCCGCAGTACACTAAGCCCCCGGCCTTCCGCGACCAACGGGTGCCTGACATCCTCGCCTCCGGCGATCACGCCAAGGTCGCCCGTTGGCGCCGCGAGCAGGCGCTCCTGCGCACCTGGCTGCGCCGGCCCGACCTGCTCGACTCCGCGCCGCTCTCCGACCAGGACCGCAAGTACCTGGCGCGGCTGGATGCGGCGAAACGCGAGGAGGCGGCGACGAATTCCACGAATGTTACGAGGGGCGCGAATGAAACCACGCCCGGCGAGTTCGGAGGAGTCGAGTAATTGGTGCAGGTCGCAGCAACCGCATGTCAGCTGACTGAGGACGTGCCCTATGCTTTTTTGGCGCATTAGCACGCCTGTGATAAAATCTCCTTTCGTTGCGAACTTAAACGAAGGGTAGTTAACCATGGCTAATCTGATTGATTCTCTCACTGCTCAGGCTGTGCGGACCGATATGCCCGAACTTCAGGCTGGCGACACGGTTAAGGTGCACACGCTCATTGTCGAAGGCGAGAAGGAACGTGTGCAGGTCTTCCAGGGCCTGGTGATCCGCGTGCGTGGCGGCGGTTCGGACAAGAATTTCACCGTCCGCCGCATCGCGTCCCACGGTGTTGGCGTCGAGCGCACCTTCCTCTTCATGTCGCCCCGGGTTGACAAGGTCGAGGTGCTGCGGCACGCCAAGGTCCGCCGGGCTCGCCTGTACTTCCTTCGCGGTCGCACCGGCAAGGCCGCACGCTTGAAGGAGCGGGCCGCGTAACTTCCCGGCTCCCCCGGGCAAGTGCAAGTTGTTCCTGGAGGCGCAGGGGTGGTATCATCCCTGCGCCTTTTTGGGTTAACGAAGAAGGCTAACCACCAGGAACTAAAGACAATAAGGATCACGAGGTCAGATGTGAAGCCTTCGTGCCCCTTCGTGTTCTTTGGTTCTTCCTGTTACAGAGTGGGTCGATGACAATGCGCGAGCGTGCGGGGTTAGCGTACGAGGTGGAGCTGTGGGCCGCGGGGCTGCGAGCCGTTGCCGGGGTCGACGAGGTCGGCCGCGGCGCGCTCGCCGGACCCGTGGTCGCCGCAGCCGTCATCTTGCCCCCTGATCCGGCTACCTTGGCGCCGCTGCTCGGCCGGGTGGATGATTCCAAGCAGCTCAGTGCGCGCCAGCGTGCGGCCGTGCTCGACGACATCCTGGGCCTGGCGCTGGCAGTCGGCGTTGGCCGCTGTGAGGCATGCGACATCGACGCGTGGGGCATCGCACCCGCCACCCGGCAGGCCATGCGGCTGGCACTGGCGTCCCTCTCCTGCCCGCCCGACTATGTCCTGCTCGACTTCCTGACCCTGCCCGACCTCGACTGCCGGCAGCGCGGCATCCCCCACGGCGACGCGCTCTCGCTCTCCATCGCGGCCGCCTCCATCGTCGCCAAGGTGACGCGCGACGGCTGGATGTGCGAGCAGGATGCGGCGTTCCCCGGCTATGGCTTCAGCCAGCACAAGGGCTACGCAACCCTGTTTCATCGCGAAGCCATTGGGCGGCTGGGCGCGTGCGGGTTGCACCGGATGAGCTTTGCGCCGCTGTCTGGTGAAGACACGCTGTTCGACGAAGAGGCGTTGGAGTGACGAGCCCCCGCAAGAACCTGGGCATGCTCGGCGAGTCGATAGCATGCGATCACCTCACGCACGAGGGCTGGCACGTGATTGCCCGCAATTGGCGCACGCGGCGGGGCGAGATCGACATCGTGGCGCGTGACGGCGACTGGCTCGTCTTTGTCGAGGTCCGCACACGTCGGGCCAGCGCGAACGGCGGCGATCCGCATCTGGGCCGGCCCGAGGAGTCCGTCACTCCCCGCAAGCAGCTGCAACTCGCGCAGATGGCTGAGAGTTACCTGTACAGTATGCCCTGGAGCGGAGGCTGGCGCATCGACGTGATCGCGCTGGAAATCACTGCTGCAGGCGAGGTGGCCCGGCTGGCCCACTACCGGGACGCGGTGGGCGCCTGACGTGGACAGGACCATGGTGCGATTGCTCGTCATCGTCGGGCCGACTGCTGTTGGTAAGACCGGCCTCAGCCTGGAGCTCGCCGAGGCGCTGACCCTGGCGACCGGCCAGGGAGGCGAGATTGTATCGGCAGACTCCCGGCAGATCTACACCGGTATGGACATCGGCACGGCCAAGGCCACGCCCGAGGAGCGCGCCCGCGCGCCACATCACCTGATCGACCTTGTGCAACCCGACCGGGTGCTCACCCTGGCCGAGTACCAGAACCTCGCTTACCGGACCATCGAGGACATCGCCACTCGCGGCCACTTGCCGATCCTGGTCGGCGGGACAGGGCAGTACGTCGCGGCGATATTGGAGGGGTGGCGCATCCCCGAGGTGCCGCCCCAACCCGAGATACGAGCGGCGTTGGAGGCCCAGGCTGCCGCCGAAGGCAGCCTGGCACTTCACGCCCGGCTCGCAGCCTTCGACCCGGTTGCCGCGTCGCGCATCGACCACCGCAATGTCCGCCGGGTCATCCGCGCGCTGGAGGTGTCCTTGGCCACCGGGCGGCCCATCAGCGAACTGCAGCAGAAACAGCCGCCGCCCTACGAGGTCTTCCAGGTCGGCGTCACTCGCTCCCGTCCAATCCTGTACGAGCGCATCGACCGCCGGGTAGACGCGATGGTCGCCGCTGGGCTCGTCGACGAGGTTGCCGCGCTGGTTGCCCAGGGTTACGGGTTCGACCTGCCGTCCATGACGGGGTTAGGCTATCGCCAGATCGGGCAGTACCTGGCGGGCGAGGTTACGCTCGACGAGGCCGTTGCCCAGGTCAAAAAAGGCACCCGGCGTTTCGTCCAGCAGCAGTACAACTGGTTCCGCGTCGACGACCCGCGGATTCGCTGGCTCGACCCCGACGACATTCACCCCTCCCGATTCATTCGAGATATACTCACGAAAATCGCAAGCCGCTAACGTCCCCGATCGCCGCTCGTTCTGCCCCTTTTCGGATTTGACACAATATGCATGGCATGGTGTACACTGTCATTTGACGTAGAGACCTCCTACTTCTGACTCATCAGGCCCCGGCGTCCAGGCAGCCAACCGGCTGCACTAATCCCATCAATGACCTCGCTTTCGGACCACTGCCGGCCCCTTCGCGACGATGCGCGTTTGGTCATTATTTCCGGAGTTGTCTCTTGGATAATTTCTTCATTTACAAGGGTCGAGGCCTCACCTCGGCAACCGAGGTGCGCTGGGCCGCATTTTTTGACGCACTGAACATCGAGTGGGAGTACGGCTCGGCCGGGCTCGGTCTCGAGAAGGCCGGCTGGTGCGGCGGTATCTTCCGCTTGCCCAAGGTCCGCGCATGGATTGAGGCGCGGCCTTGGCCGCAAGGGCTCAACCCCGGCGAGTTCTGGCCGCGCCACCTGGCGTGGGCGCAAGACGCCTACTGTCGCCCGCTCTTCCCCGAGTTCTACCGGTTGGTCGTGATCTGCGGCGCGCCGCGCGTTCTCCAGTCGACCCGACCCGTACGGTATGAGGTCGAGAAGACCTTTGGGCCCTTCGCATCGAGCACGTTCGGGTATGAAGCGTTCGTCAATGAACGCCCCGGCTTCATGTGGTGCGAGTGTCCCCGTTGCGGAGCTGTCGGCATTGAGACCGGCGGCCGGGTAGACCTGCTGTGCGAATGCTACGCCGAGCGACGCGAGATAGTGCGCAACCCCATGTCCGAGCGCCTGATGCAGGCCTACCAGGTGGCCGACGAGACGCCCATCGTGCGCGGTCCGGCCGTGGCCGGCTGGGGCCCCGACGACGTGCCGATCCAACGCTGGCGCAACTAACCGCGTGCCATAAGCGCGGCGGGCCCCTACGGGCACGCGCACCGCACGCTACCCCGCAAACACCCAGGACCGCGGGCTCACGAAAGTCTTCCTGAGCCTGCGGTTCTGCCCGTCCTCGTGGTGAAGCCCTTCACACCCCCGTCATTCGTGCCTTGACAACTTCCGGGCGGCAGGATCATAATACCCGCGCCGGTGGCTTCGTCCGGCGCCGATCTGACAACCGGAGGCATGGATGTTCCAAGAGTTCAAGAAGTTCATCATGCGCGGCAACGTCATCGATTTGGCTGTTGCCGTTGTCCTCGGCGGTGCGTTTGGCGCCGTCGTCACCTCGTTCACAAACGACATCCTCATGCCCCTCATCGGGATTCTGCTCGGCGGGGTCGATTTTGCGAGCCTGTCGGTCACCGTCGGCAGCGCCGTCGTCGCGTATGGCAAGTTCATCCAGGCGATCATCAACTTCATCATCATTGCCTTTGCACTGTTCCTGATCGTCAAGGGGATGAACAAGATGATGGACGCTCGCAAGAAGCAGGAAGTGGCCGCTCCCGCGGCGCCACCGGAAGACGTTGTGCTGCTTCGCGAAATCCGTGATCTGCTCAAGCGGGAACGCCCGTAGAACGATCTGACCGGTCGCAAACGACGCAGCCGGGGTAGATCAGCAGGAGGGTCCACCAGGGACCCAGCTGATTCGCCCCGGCTGCGCTGGTTCAAGAGCTATCCCTCCGGCTGCATTTCTCATTACGTGTATTTGACAAGCGTGGTACAATTGGCGCGAACGAGGGGGACGCCGTGCTCGAGGAACTCCTGGGTAGGCTTCTTGCGCCAGAACTGCTTGAATCACTTTTTGAACCGGCCGTGCTCGACAGGGATTTTGCGCGGCAAGAACTGGACGAGCGCGCCGCAGCGCTGGCGCGCCTCTCTGCACAGCTTGCGAGTGCTGTCTGGCGGTGCGACGCAGTGGCAGGCGCGGTCACTTCAGCGACGAGCGACCGGCTGCTGCTGCGCATGAGCTGCCAGAAGTACATCGATTTTCACGGCGGCCGGTGCGATCTGGATAACGAGTATCGCCCTCTGCTCCCTGCGGGCGCCGTACCCTCACTCGACGACATTAATACCGCCCTCGCCTTCATCGCGGCGGCTCGCCCCGCCGGTTCGCCCGAACTGTGGTTCGCCGCCCTCCAGGATGAGGCGAACGCCTACCTGCACCAACTGCGCGGCGACGCGTACCTGAGTGCGGCGCTCAAGCGGCTGGACGAACTCGACGCGGCGCTCATCGCCCTGCTCGACGCTGCCAATCCCTTCGCCCCCCACAATTTCTTCGTACACGCGGCGGCAATCGCCCTCTTCCGCGAGCTGCGTCTGCCCTGGCGCGTCGAGGCCGCATACCGGCGCCTCCTGGCGTCGTATCCCGGCGACCTGTTCGAAGGTTGGCGGACGCGCTTCGAAGGCGATCCCGAGTACCAGGATCCCGACCTGCTCAATGCGTACTACAGCCTCGTCCTCAACGTGCTGGATGCGCTTTGCCTGCGCAACCCGAGCGATCGCAGCGAGATCGAGCGTTTGAGCGCAGAGGCGCCGCCCCCGGATTTTGCTCCCGCACTTGGCCTGTACGAGCGGGATGTCGTCGCCTTGCCTGACCTTGCACCGGCAGTGTTCGCAGCCGCGGCCGGCGCGCTGCACCGCCTGATTGAAGTGCTTAAGCCGGGCGGGCCGCGCGTTCGCCGTCCTTCTGCGGTGTTGGCCGCGTGGGAGGGCTTCGCCCGCCGCGGGCTCGGCGACTTTCAGGGGCTCGCCCGGGGGTTGAGCGGGATCAAGCCGGACGACGAGGCGCTCGGCATCGTCATGCAGGCACTGCGCGGGGAAGCTTACTACCACATGGGCCGGTATGAGGATGCCTATCTGGACCTCCTCGACGCCGAGGACGCGGCCCCGGGCGGCTCTTGCCAGGGCTAACGGGCCCGACGACAGCGGGGCCACGTGGAATGAGGCCGAACGCGATGGCGTGGCCCGGCTGGCCCAGAAGGCGGGCAACGCGCTGGCGGCCATCGGCGACGAGGGGCGTGCGGGGGCAGCCTACGACCGGGCGGCGAAACTGGCGAGCGGCCCGCTGGCCCACGCCGGCAACCTATTGAACCAGGGCAACCGGTACTTCCTTCGCAACAGCGCGACCAGCTCGCAAGGGTATATCACGTTGGACGCGGAGGCGCGCCAGGAGTTCGCGCTGCGCGGGGGCCGGCAGTTGATCGCGTCCGTCGTCGGTCAGCACGTGCTGTGCCTGGTGAACGCCGAGGCGGCCTATCAGGCGGCGTTGGATGCGGCCGGCGAAGCGGAGGCCGCTCCCGGCGCCGGAATCGTGGCCGCAACCGCGCTGATTGACCTCGGTAATGTCTGCTGGGCGTGGGGCCAGACGCTGACCACAGAGGGGGAGCGCGAGCTGGGGCGCCTGCCTCTTGGCCCTGACTTCCAATCCAGGCTGGTTTCAGCCGGCTCGGGCGCCCAGGCATGTTACGAGGCTGCCGTAGCACAATATCTGGCCGGGCTGGCGCGCCTCGGCGCAGGCCAGGCTGGCGCGGCCGGTACGCCGGAGGTCCCGCGTGAGCGTCTGCCCCTGGTCATCAGCCGCGCTGTCAAGCCTGAGCGAGATGCGCTACCTGGTCGCCCGCGAGATGGTGGGTGAGGACCGGGCCTGCCCGCCGCCCGCGGCCGGTTCACCCGCGTTCGTGAACCTCGCTGCGGGGCTGGCAGAGGCTGGGCGCTGCCTGGAATTGGCCAGCAAGGAGGCGGCGCTCTATCCTGACCTGGTCTGGCGCACCCACTACAACATGGCGCGGATGTACCGGCTGCTTGGGAAGACAGGCCGGGCGGCGGTCCATTTCCGGCACGCGATCCGGCAGGTCGAGCGCCTACGGGCCGAGCTGCGGCTGGACGCGTTCCAGTCGGCCTTTCTGCACGACAAGGCGGACGTGTACGAAGGGTATATCGATCTCTTGCTCGAACAGGGGGCCGAGCAAAACGCGCCGGCGATCTTTGCGCTCTTCGAGCGCAGCCGGGCGCGCGCGTTCCTGACGCTCTTACAGGCGGCGCAGGTGAAAACGAGGCTCCCGGCCCGCCTGAAGTCGGACGTGGAAGCGCTGCTAGCGGAGGTCTCTGCCTGCAACGAAGCCATCCAGGGCGCAGTCGCGGGCGACGACCGCGACAAAACCGAAGGCTTACTTGCGCAGCAGCGCGAGCTCGGGCGGCGATGGTCGGATATGCAGTCGCGGATCGCGCGCTGCCAGCGGCGGACTGGGAGGGCGCCACGGCAGACGCCGCTCGCCGGCTTCCAGGCCGCGTTGGGGGAAGATCAGGGCTACCTGGGCCTCTTGATGGGTCAAGAGGCATCGTTCCTGCTGCTGATCGACCGGACAGTGCGCCCGAGTGTTCCGGCTGCCTCCGCGGCGGACGCTCGAGCTGTTGGCTCTGCCCGTGTTAGCGTACGCGACCTGGAGTAATGCGGAGACGGGCGCGGCCTTCCGTGCCGCCAACGCTGCCCTGACCGGCGCACTGCTCGGGCCGGCTGACCGGGAGGTCGGGCTCAAAGCATGGCTGCAGGGCAAGCACCTCATGGTGTCGCCCGACGGCATTCTGTGCTACCTGCCCTTCGAGACGCTCTTGGCGGACACTGCCGGGCTTGCAGCCCTGCCCGACACGGCCGATTATCCTGACTTTGCGCCGTACTACCTGCTCAGCCTGGCCGACGTTTCGTATGTCCCGTCTGCGAGCGCATGGATTGAGTTGGGGCAGCGGAAGCGCGAGCCCAGCCGGGCCGGTCTGATGGCAGTCTACAACGTCCTCTATGACACGCCCGAGCCCCCGCAATGGGCCGTTGCCGAGAACATCATGCTGAAGTTGGGCGCGGTGACCAGCGGCCCGGATATGAAGCGCTTGACCGACGCAGTGACGAAAGCCTGGGGCGAGAACACGGCGATCGTCCGGCTCCGCAGCCGCACCGACGACGGCGGCGAGGAAGTGGCCGCGAATCAGTCGACGGAACGCAACTTCCTGCGGGTGGCCCCGGATGCGCATGCCCGGGTGCTGCTGTTCCACGGCCACGGAATCTACAACGACCGCTATCCCAGCCTCTCTGGACTGGTGTTCAACCTGGCTGCTCCGCCCGGCGAGGACAAGCGCGCGGCCATCCCCACGAGCGAGGACGGATTTCTCCGGGTCGAGGAGTTGTTCCAGCTCGAGCTGCCAGGGGTCGAGATGACCTTTCTCGCGGCCTGCCAGACAGCGCTGGGCGGGTATCGCCGCGGGGAAGGGCTCAACGCGCTGGTCCGGGCCTTCCTCCACCGCGGCAGCCCCGCGGTGAGTGCGACCCTCTGGGAGGTGCGGGCCGACATGACTGCATTCATCCTGCGGGTGTTCTTCCGGCTGCTCGCCGAGCAGCCCGCCGCCGACCGCGCCCGCCTGTTCGCACAGGCCAAGCGGAAAGCCATGCCGTACGTCGCAAACCTGTACCTGCCGTACTTCTGGGCGCCCTATGTCCTTTGGGGATATACCGCGCCCGCCACCGAATAGGGAAGGAGTTGCTTGTGAGCACGCCCAGCCGCATTGTCATGCTTTCCGTTGGCATTGGCCGCTACCAGAATCCGAGGATCAACCCGCTTTCCCTCACCCGCGGCGATGCGATTTCCATGTCGCAGGTGTTTTCCGGCCTGGGGTCGCCTGACCCGGTGGTCAAGTTGCTGCTCGACGAAGAAGCCACAAAGGAGGGGGTCAGGGCAGGCGTGGATTGGCTGGCGAACACGGTGGGGCCCGACGACGTGGCAATCTGGTACTACTCCGGGCACGGCGCGCGTACGCGGACCCCAACAGCGACGAGCCGAACGCCTTCGACGAGTTCCTCTGCCCCTACGACACATTTGCACAGCAGCAGGACCTCGCGACCCTGTTGCGCGACAAGGAGATCAAGGAGTGGCTCAAGACGATCACGAGCCGGACGAAGAACATGGTGGCGATCTTCGACTCCTGTCATAGCGGCGATGCCGTCCAGCTTGGCGAGGCAACCCCGAAAGAGCTCGAGCGGAGCCTGGTGGAGGAGATGCTCGACGGGATCACGCTTGGCACCCAGCCGGCCGGCATGGTCTCCGCGAAGGGACCGCTGGAGGGTCACATGCTTCTCGCGGCCGCTCAGCCCCACCAGCGCTCGTATGAGGTGCGAGGCATGCAAAACGGCCTGTTCACCACGTACGTTCTCAAGGCGCTGGCCAACCCCGGCATTACGACCTTCTACGGGCTGTTCAAGGCGGCAGCCGACGGCGTGATCGCGGACGCGGCGAGGTACCGCCTGCAGCAGACACCCCAGCTGATGCAGCGCGCGCAGGGCGACCTCGCTTTTCGCTGACGGAGTTCACGACAAAGGCGCGGAGACACTAACTGGGATTCCATCCCGAAGGTGGCCCCGTCATACTCGTGTCTTTGTGCCTTTGTGTCAAGAGTAGTTCGGGAGCACGAAGATGACCCGTTGGACGGTGATGGTCTATATGGCGGGCGACACCGGCGCGACCTTCGAAGGCGCGCGGGGAGACGTGCAGCTGTTTGGGAATCTCTCCGGCCCGCTGAAGGCCGACCTGCAGAAGCTGGCCGCGGCCGGCTCGACCGACCAGGTGAGCGTGTGCGCGCAGTACGATTCGTTCGGCAGCCAGACGGCCTACCGCTGGGTGGCGCCTCCAGCCGGCGCGCCGAATCCGCCCGAACCGGAGCCGATCGGCGAAGTCAACACCGGCGAGCCCGGCAGCCTGACCGACTTCATCGCCTGGGCGGGCCGGCGCAGTCCGGCCGATCGCTACGCCCTCGTCATCTGGGGTCACGGCAGCGGCTGGAGCGAAGACCAGGTCTACGCCCGTTTTCCCGCGGCCCAGGCGGCGACGCGCGATGCACCCGCCAGCCGCAGGCGGCTGCTCGAGCGCGGCATCTTCGCCAGCAGCGCCGGCAAGATCATGAAGATCAAAGACGATCACGTGCGCGGGCTGTGCTACGACGATTCCTCGCGGGACTTCTTGGACAATCGCGACCTGCAGAAGGCGCTGGCCGACGGTGCCAGGGAGTTGGGTCGCGCACAAATCGACGTGCTGGGACTGGATGCGTGCCTCATGTGCATGGTCGAGGTAGCGCACCAGGTGCGCGGCGAGGTGAGCGTACTGGCCGGCTCGGAGACGGTGCTGCCGACGGCGCTCTGGCCGTGGGAGGCGCTGCTGGGCGCACTGCAGGCCCAGCCCGACATGCCGCCCGCGGACTTGGTGTTGCGCATGGTGGGGCTGCTACCGCAAGACCAGTCTGGCACGCGCGCACTGCCGGATGTCTGCCAGGCCGCGCTTGACCTGGGCTGCGCAGAGGCCGCAACCAGCGCGGTGGATGCGTGGAGCCGCAGTCTGCTGGAGCTGCAGGACGACACCCGCGTGAAGCAGGCCCTGCGGGCGGCCGTCTCCGATCCAACCTCGAAGGTACTGCGGATGCAGATCGCCGGCCAGGGCGCCACGGACTACGTGGACCTGTACGACTTGGTGCGGCGCTTCGTGAAGGGCTGGGAGGGACAATCGGACCTGGGGCAGTACCTGGACGGACCGGACGGAAGTGGGCGGAGCGCCGGGCTGCGGCGGGCCACGAAGGGCCTGCTCGCCGCGCTGACGCCCGGCAAGCCAGGTAGCCTGGTCCTCGGGACAAAAATCGAGGGGTTCCGGGCACGTGCGCCGGGCGGGGTCTCGATCTACCTGCCCGAGCTTAATGCACCGCTCCGGCGAAACCGGGCGATCTCGCCGGAGTACGCTAACCTCGACTTTGCCGCAACGGCCTGGAAGGACGTTATCACCCTCGCCACGAGTTAGCAGGGGCCCACGAGCGGGAGCAGGCGGCTATCAAGCACGGAGTCGTGCTGAATCCAGGTCCAACTCCTCGAGAGAGTTGAGCACGACGTCGGCGAGCGCGAGGGCTGCGGGCCGGGGCGGAAAGCGCGGGTCGGGGATCGCAATGACCTTCATGCCCGCGGCCTTGCCAGACTGGATGCCCGCTCCGGAATCCTCGAGGCATACGCAGGCAGCGGGCTCGACCCCCAACTGCCGTGCACATTCGAGGTACACGTCGGGCGCGGGCTTGCCCGCGGGCATGTCGTCGGTGCAGACGGCCGCCTTGAACTTACCCCGCATGGGCTCGTCCGCAAGGACGATGGCGATGAGGCTCTTCTCCGAGCCGGATGCGAGCCCCACGGGGTAGCGCGCCGCGGCGGCCTCAACCGCACTGATCGCACCGGGCTTGTAGGGGATGCCAACACTGTAGATCGAGCGCATCCGGCCGACGATGCGCTCGATCACCTCCTCGGTCGTCAGGTCCAGGCCCAGACGGTGGAGAACGTACTCGGCCCAAGTCTGCGTGCTCACCCCCATGCACGCTCGGTGGTCCTCTGGTCCCCAATCCACGCCCCGCTCGGCCGCCCAGGCTTTGCGGGCCGCGTCCCAACAGGGCTCCGAGTCCACGAGCAAGCCGTCCATGTCGAAGATCACCGCCTGGAGCACCGGCCTCATCCCCGGCTGGCCTCGGCCGTCCCGTACCGGTGCTGATACCGGTCGTGGTTCGCCGCGATCTCCTCGGCGGGAAGCGTCTCCACCTGGCCGATCTGCATGGCGAGCCAGACAGTCTTGGCGACATCTTCCACCATTACCGCCGCCTTCAGCGCCTTCTCGACCGTCGCGCCGATGGTAAACACGCCGTGTTGCCGCATCAGGATCGCCACCGACTCGCCAATGTGTTCGAGCGCCGTCTCGCCGATACCGGCGCCGCCGATGCGGACGTAGGGCGCACACGGAATCTCCACGCCGAACTCGTCTGCGATGGCAGTCAGGCATACGGGGATCGATCTGCCGACCGCGGCGAATGCAGTGGCGTAGTTCGAGTGCGTGTGTATGACGCCCCCCAGGTCGGCCCGGCCCCGATAGATCGCGCAGTGGGAGTGCGTGTCCGTCGAGGCGCCAAGCGTGCCTTCCACCACCCTGCCGTCGATGTCCACGACGACCATATTCTCTGGGCTGAGTTCTTCGAACATAACGCCCGACGGCTTGATGACGATCAGGCCAGACTCCGGGTCGCGGGCCGACGCATTGCCGGCCGTCCAGGTGACCAGGTTGTACTTCGGCAAGGCCATGTTGGCGCGATAGACGCGCTCGCGGAGAGCTTCGAGCATATGGGCAACTCCAGGATGGGGTGAAGCACGATCCATCTCGCCGAATCGCGCCGGCTTATAACGATTTACGCTGGCCTAATGTTAATGCGAATCCGGCAGTAGGACAAATTGAGTAGGGATTAATCGGGCGAACGCGCCTTGTCTCTGCAGGTAAATGAGCGTAGAAAGGAAGGCGACTTTGTAAACGGCTGGAGGAAGCTTGATGGATGCGCGGAATTTGTGGCGACCGACAACCAAACGCCCCATGCGATCACGAGGCATGCTGCTGCAGCCGCCCCCGCGACCGGCAACAGACGCCCGCCTGACGCGGTTTACGACCTTGCTGGATACGCTGACTGCGGGAGAGAGTGCGTTGGATGCAGCGCGTCGGCTGGTAGAACAAGGCGACCCGGCACAGGCCGAGCGCACGTTGACCGAGTTCGTCTTGCGCGCCCAGCCGGTGCTGGAGCATTCGCAAGATCTGCCTCTGGAATATGTGGACCTGCTGGGGCAGAACCTGACACGCTGCCTTGTCGCCCGAGCCGGCGCTCGTGTGGAGCAGGCGATGGGCGCAGAGCCCGGTGCGACCGCAATGCTGCGTGCCGCGCGCGAGGACGTGGCTTCTGTGAACAAAGTGCCCGCCGAGTGGCTGGATCAGAAGACCCGCACGGCGCTGCGGCGTTTGGAGCACGTGCTCGAGCCCGCCGCGGCGTAGGGCCGGCGCGGTAAGTTTGGCGCAGTAACCGGCGAGGGCGGCCACATTTGGGCCGCCCTCGCCGCGTCAGTTTTCCACAAGCGCGGCTTAGTAGTAGGTCTGCAAGAACGTCTGCCCGAGCGCCACGCATCCCTGGCGGTCGACGCATTGGGCGGGGACGTTCTCCACGTACAGGTCCCAGTTGTGGCTACCCCCATTCGGCAGCTGCGCGGCAATCCGGTAGCGGCCGACTCCCTGCAACTCGAACTGGAATCGCCCGGGTGTATCTCCCACCTTGCCTTCCACCCGGTAGTTCTGGTCGTTGACCTGCAAGGTGATATAGCGGCCGATGTGGTTCTCGACGACGAGCCAGGCGACGTTTTTCTTGGCGGGTTGCGGTGGTGGTTTGGGCGCAGCGGGCGCAGCCGGGGCCTTGGCGACCGCCACCCCGGCCAGGTCGATGTTGAAGGCCAGGTACTGCGCGCTGGCCCACGCTTCCTGCACCTCGGAAAAGCCGAGCTTGGCCCACTTGCTGTCGGCCGTCCGGCCGACGACTCGCACCCCGTCACCCTTTTTTAGCGCGCCGACGACCGGGTAATTCGTGCCGGGCCCGCCTCGGACGTTCAGAGAATCTGAGGTCACCACCGCGTCTCCCGTCTCCGCAGACCGCTGGGGTGCGGTGGGGGTCGAGCGGTTGATGCTCTTCCGGCCAACCGCCGGGCTCGTGCTGGTCGTCCCGGGCTTGTTCCAAAGGCTGAAGTTGTCGAAGCTCGCCTCGAGATCGCCATCGGTGTTAGTGCCCGCCAACACGGCGATCTGTCCGTCAGCAAAGCTCCGGTCTTGCACCCGGTCCAGTTCCTCGTCGTTCGCGTACATGGACAGCTCGCGGCCGTTGGCCAGCACGCCGAGCCGGTTCTGCGCTCCCTCGCCCGTCTTCAGGGCCTTGGTTTGGGTCCACTCGACCGGCCGGCTCACTTCGCCGTCTACGTACTTGAGCAGAGCATACCAGCCGTCGGCACTCGTGAGAAAGGCGTAGAAGTTATCCACGTCCTGATAGCGAAAGATAATCCCTAGCATCGCGTCGGCCGGCCCGGCGTCTTCTGTGGCATCCACCTGCACGTAGAAGTCTTTGAAGGCTTGCGGTGCGTCGAGGGCGGCCCAGCGGAAGAGCTCGGATTCGGGCACGCGCAGCGTGAGGGCGCCCGAGGCAATCGTGCGAAGGGGATCGCGGCCTTCGTCGACCGTCCACTGGCCTTTGTCGCGGCTGAAGGTGTCGCTGACTTCGCTTGCGCCTTTGCGCCAGTCGTCAGGGCTCGGGCCCTGGGCTGCGGCGCGCGCCGAGGGCAGGACGAGGGCAAGCATCATGGAGAGCACGAGCGGCAACGAAAATGCTCGGAGACCGGTCATGAGCAGTCGTTCCTTTCGCAGCGTGGCAGCGTTGCAACGTTGGAATAGGGGCCATCATACGCCCGAGCGGCGTATTGCGCAACCTGGCGAAGGCAGAGCTGTGCGTGCCGTGCGTGCAATCGGCTGGTGCTGCGACGGCAACTCCGCCTGCCTGTGACGCCCTCCGCGTCAAGGCAAATCTGTGCAGATTGACTTTCTTGTGAAATGCGTCATGGAAGTTGTGCTGACCCTCGGCTTTGTCCGGCGAACTTGCATGTAATTGTGAGTGTAACGTTTGGGCTTTACAACGAGCATAGCAGGGAGTACAATGCACCTGTCTGCGAACGAGCGGACTGTTCAGGCGGCGGACCTGGTCATCTTGAAGGCCTCGATACTGGAGGGAACGACAATGAATCGACGCATTTTCCCCGTATCTCTGTTTGTGATCGCAGTGCTCCTCTTCACTTTCGGCGCAGCCAACGCTGCACTCGTCACCACGAACATTCTGCGCTCCTGGGATGACGGGTTGAACCGGTACGAGAACGGCAACCTGACGATGTTCCTGAACACGGACCGGCAGCCGTTCTACACGCAGTTGGACTTTGACACGAGCCTGCATCCGGACGCGTGCGGTGCGGGCACCAACAGCCAATGGGCGGGCGATGCGACGATTGGCCTGTACCACACGGACAACAACCCGCCTGGTGCGCCGGGCTTTCAGAGTTCGGGCAACTGGAAGTTGGTCAAGTGCAGCACCTTCAACACGAACAAGTATCCGGCCGCGGCCGACGTTCTCGCCCCCTGTGTCCCGGGCAACCCCGGCGACGCAGTTGACAAGGGCTGCGTCCTGATCGGTACGCCGGATGTCATCGTCACGTGCTCGACGGGCAACTGCACGGACGAGATCGAGACGCAGTTCCACGTCAACATCGATCCGGGCGACGGGGTGAATGCGGCGACTAAGTGCGACGGGACCATGGACGCGCCGTTTGCCGGCGTGTGGTCGTCCAACCCCAAGAACAACAACCTGTGCATGTACTGGGACGCGGTCAAGCCGCCCCAGACGGCCAAAGCCGACGCGTGGGGCGGCAACATCCAGGTGCGTTACGGCGCGGGTGTGGGTGGTGACAAGACCATCAACTTCAACGACCTGCTCGGTCCCAACGCAGTCAGTATTTCGCAGCTGAAGGCGGTCGGGGACGCGAATCGGGGCTCACTCGCAGCATTGGCCGGCGGGATGCTGCTGGCCGCGCTCGGCCTGTTTGTCTGGCGGCGCCGCTCGTAGCTGCCGCGCCGTCGCTCCTCTCAGACCTCCAGACCTTCCGTTTTCGGCCAGGCCTGGAGGTCTTTATGTTGTCCTTCTCCATTTCTTCAACCAAAATAACAATAATTGTCTCTAAGCCCCTCCCTGCTCCTGCGTATTTGTAGAAACCTCTGATTGTAATCAAGACGCCATTCAATAGGTGCACTGATAGTAAGATGCTTGTGCCGACTACGCGCGGGCCAGGCCTCACCCCTGCTCAGCCCTGGCCGCGGCTCCGGTCAGCATTCCACTCGTGGAGGAAATCATGTCCAGTCGTCGAGTCTTCGCCATAGGCCTAATGGTCATGGCGCTGCTTCTTGTCACCCTCGGTGCAGCCAACGCTGCACTCGTCACGACGAATATCCTGCGCTCCTGGGACGACGGGTTGAGCCGGTACGAGAACGGCAACCTGACGATGTACCTGAACACGGACCGGCAGCCGTTCTACACGCAGTTGGACTTTGACACGAGCCTGCATCCGGACGCGTGCGGTGCGGGCACCAACAGCCAATGGGCGGGCGATGCGACGATTGGCCTGTACCACACGGACAACAACCCGCCTGGTGCGCCGGGCTTCCAGAATTCGGGCAACTGGAAGCTGGTCAAGTGCACCACCTTCGACACGAACAAGTATCCGGCTCCAGCCGACATCCTGGCGACCTGCGTGGCGGGCAACCCCGGTGATGCGACCGACAAGGGCTGTGTCCTCATCGGCTCTCCGGACAATGTGGTCGGCGTGCTCGACTGGCAACTGCACGAACGAGATCGAGACCAAGTTCCACGTCAACATCGATCCGGGCGACGGGGTGAATGCGGCGACTAAGTGCGACGGGACCATCGACGCGCCGTTTGCGGGGGTGTGGTCGTCCAACCCCAAGAACAACAACCTGTGCATGTACTGGGACGCGGCGAAGCCGCCCCAGACGGCCAAAGCCGACGCATGGGGCGGCAACATCCAGGTGCGTTACGGCACGGGGGTGGGTGGTGACAAGACCATCAACTTCAACGATCTGCTCGGCCCCAACGCAGTCAACATTTCGCAGCTGAAGGCAGTCGGTGAGGCCAGCAAGGCGTCGCTGGCGGCGTGGGCGGCTGCCATGATGCTGGCGGCGTCGGCGCTTTTCTTGTGGCGCCGGAAGGCCTAACCTCGACACATAAAACCAGGCGCCCTCAGAGGGCGCCTGGTTTTTGGTGCGTTGCATCGCGTTGCGCCCGCGCAGGGAATCAGGGCGCGCTTAGAAACTCGTTGACCAGCGTTATGAACTCCTCGGGCCGGTCCCGCTGCGCCCAGTGTCCCGCACCCGGCAGCACTTCCAGCCGGCAGTCGGGAATCATCCAGCACGCTTCCTTCGCATACTGCACCGGCACGAGCGTGTCCGCGCCCCCGTGAACGATCAGCGTCCTGGCGGCAACCTGGTCGAGCCGGGGCATGAAGTTCGTGCGCAGCCCGTGCCAGAGCGTCTCGTGCTTCTGAAATGCGTTGAATGCTTTGCCCGCACGCGGCTTTCGAGACTCTGCCAAGACTGCGTCGAGCAGTTCCTCCGTCAGTGCGCCGGGCGTGCGCACCAGCTGCCCTAGTGAGGCGCGCATGGCCGAGCGGCTGCGCGTGCTCAGGTACGTCATCTCCGTAACGAACGGGATGCGCACCAGCAAATAACTGAGCCACTGGGGTGGATACTGCGGTTGGATGCCCGTACGTGTCGACGAGCACCAGGCGCCGCACACGCTCGCGATGACCCAGGGCGTAATCCAGGGATATCCCGCCACCCATCGAGAGGCCTGCCAGGTCGAACTGCGTGAGCCCCCAGGCATCAACGAGCGCCGAGAGCACGTTGCAATAGTAGTCGAGGGAGTACGGGGCTTCCGGCCGGTCACTCTCGCCGTACCCGGGTAGATCCGGCGCGATCACCCGCCGACCTGCGGCGAGCGCCTCCATCACGCCGCCCCACGAAAGAATCGCGGAATCTGTGCCACCCCCGTGGAGCAAGACCAGCGGCGGCTGCTCCGCCGTCTCGCCGGCGGCAAGGAACCGGATGCGCACGCCCGCAAGCATCAGGGTTTGAGATGTGATCATACGCCCTCTCGAACCCCCGGGGACAGCCCGGCCCGGGGCGATCGCTGAAAACGACTGGAGCGCCGCGTCGATGCGGTGCGAGCAGTATCCTCCCGAAAGCCGCGACTGCCAAAAGTGATCATGTCACATCGGACGGTGCCCGCCAGCAGCGTGGAGGGGGGCAGCATGATGAGTTCGAAAAGTTGATATCGGCGGCCGCTTCGGCTAAACTGTGTTGGAACCACGTTGCGCGCACGTGCCTCCACGCCCGGCCGATTATGGAGGCTTCGCATCCATTTCCGGGAGGGTCATACCATGTCTCGTCGCGTACTCCTGCTGCGCGGTGCGCCCCGTCGTCGGCTGTTGGCCGCGTGCTTGACCGCGCTTGTTCTGCTCGCGGCCGTGCCCGTCGCGTCGGCCGCCTTGCCCCAGGCAAGGGCCGAGAGTCTCAGCCCCGCGGGCCCGCCGTGTCTCAACTGCACGCCCTGGCGCACAATCAACACCGACAATGGGACGGTGGATGATCTGGGTAACGCACAGGTCTATGCGCCCTCGCCGGCCTGCACCAACGCCAACCTGGCCGACTACCTCGAGATCAAGCAAGCCTGGATCGTCAATGACGGCCGCGCGTTCTACTTCCGCATCCAGCTATGCGTCGCGCCCACCACCCAGCAGCGCAACAACCTGCGCATGGGCGCGGGCCTCGACTGCAACCATGACGGCGACGTGGCCGACCCCTGGGGCAACCAAACCAACCCCAATTCGGGCGACCGTAAGTTCGTGTATCAGGCTGCGAGTGACCAGGTGCTCGTGCTGGATGGGCAGAACACCACCGTGCTTAATCTGCCTTCGGGAGGCGCGATCTACGGAGAGGAGCTGTCCGGCTCGACCGTCTACGAGTGGCAGGCGCCGCTCGAACGAGTCTATCCCGGCTGCCGAGGCAGTGTGAGCGTGATCGGCCTGGGAGTGGGAACCGTTGCCTTGCCGAGCCCGGCTCCGAAAGACCAGACGCCTTCGTATGACTGGAGCCATCCCATCGATTACGGCGACGCCGTGAACCCAGATCCCACCCAGGGAACGTGCAGCCAGTATCCCTCCCGGGTCGGTTGCGACGGCGCTCGACACGGTCTGTACGTCCCGCCGGGTTTGTCTGAGCCGCTGCGTCTGGGGAGCCTGGTGGATGCGGATGACGGGACCAACCAGGATGCAGCCGCGGTTGCGGACGATACGACGGGGACCGCCGACGAGGATGGGGTCGGCCCCACCCCAGGGGTCGCATGGACGCCGGGTGGGCAGGGTTCGATCGACGCGACGGTGACCGGGGGGACGGGCTATCTCAGTTGCTGGGTCGATTGGAACAACAACACCAGCTGGAGCGACGCGGGCGACAACGTGATGTCTGACCGGCCGGTGGCGCTCGGGCTGAACCGGCTGACCTTCAGCGTGCCTGCGGGCCTGACCTACCCGACCAGCTTCATAGCACGCTGCCGCCTGTCGCCGGGCGCCAACCAGGCCGCCACCGTGACGGGCACAGCCGAGTTCGGCGAGGTGGAGGACCACTCCTGGAGCTTTGATGGGGCGGGCCGGCCCATCTTGCCGGACGCGCCCAGCGCCGTAACAGATCTCGCAATTGCCGCCAGCGGGACAAGTGACGTCAAGTTGAGCTGGAGCAATCCGCCGCCCAACAATGGTGCGCGTGTCCTGGCCCATGCCAGCAACCCGTACTTCACCTCAGCGACCGGGGGCTTCGCGCTAGACACGACTGTCAGCGCCGCGCCGTGGGAGTACGTTCATGCGGGCGTCCGCGGCACGCCACCCGACGCGTTCTACTATATCGTCTACGGCCGGCTTGGCTCTGCCGACGCCGCCGCGCCGTCCAACCGGGTGGGCCTGTTCGAGTTCGGGCTCGTCGCCGGGCAACCATAGCAGGACGCGGGTGACCCCTTCATGGAGTCACCCGCGTCCTGTTCCGTTCGAGCTTAGCCCAGCCGCCGGGTCTTGACGAAGTCGACGAGCGTGTCGAGCAACTGCTTGCGATACGCGGTTGCCTCGGCCACGTGGCGCTCATGTACGTCGTAAACTGACTGCGGTACTCGCAGGTCACCCGCATCCACGACGATCGGCACCACGACGACCCGGTCGCCGTCGAGGCTGATCTCGGTGCGGGCCACTTCGACCTTCTCGCGGCCGATCTGCACCTGGCCGGTCGTGTCGAGCACTTGCACGCTTGTCACGACGGTCAGGTTCGAGCCGTCCGCAATCTGATCCGCAATCGTTTGCAGCGCGTTCCGGATGGACAGCTCGGGCGTCGGATTGGCGCGGTTCACCGTCGGTTGTGTTTCACTGTCCGGCATACGAAAACCCTCCTCTGGAATCCAAAATCAATCTCAAACTCATCAGCTAATGGTCCGTAGTTGACCGAGCGCCTGCACCTGGTCGATCACCTGGCGGACGAAACGGTAGGCGGCTGGCAAGGCGAGCGCCGGGTTCAAGCTGAACAGCGCGCTCAGTTGGATCGCGCCCCGGGTGACCGTCAACCCGAGGCGCAGCCAGGCGTCGCGCGTCCTCAGGGCCAGCGCGACTGCGGCCACGTGCTGCTGTGCGTCGTCAAGTGCCAGGCCGCGGGCCCACACGGTCTGGAAGTCACCGGTCCACGATACGAAGGTGAGGCCAATGCGCCCGCCATCCAATCCGGTGTCGATGGCGGCGTAGTTGCGCAGCGAATCGTGAACCTTGTCGAAAAACGCCGCGACCTGGTCCAGGGGTCCGCCGGCTGGCGGCGGAAGGGCGGCTGCATTGCTGGCCGCGACCCAATCGTACAAAGCGGTCTCGGGTGTGGCGAGCGCGGGCGGCAGCTCAGCCGGCGGACCACCTGCGCGCACAAAGGTCGTGAGCCGCCGGGCTGCGAACGGCAGGGCCAGTTCTGCCGCGGCCAGCCGGCGTTCTGCGCCCGCCAGGACGTTGCCCGCGGTCTTGCGATCTGCCGGCAGCGCAACCTGCCACAGTGTCACGTCCGGGCCCGGCTCCTCGCCCGCGCTCTCCAGGCCGAGGTCGCGCGGGGTCGCCACTGGCAGCGTCTGCCAGATCCCCAGCTCGTCGTCGCCCCCCGCGCTGCTCGCGAAGCCAAACTCCGGCATGTTACTTGAGGGCGGGAATGAAACCGGCGACCAGCTCGCCGACTGTCTTCAGCATGGCCTGGCGGTGCGCCTGGGCCTGCTCGACCGTCTGCAGGTGGATTTGCCAGAGCGCTTGGTCGATCTGCCCGGCGTCGACGGGGACGACGACCTGGGTGTCGCCGTCGAAGTCGATATAGGTGAGGGCTCGCTGCTGTGCGAACTCGAATCCATTGGCGCCGTCAGGCCGGACTTCCTCGATGCGCTCCGAGACGTAGGTGCGCACCTCGAGGGTCGAAACATCGTCGGCAAAATCGACGATCTTCGTGCCGAGCGTCTCCAGTGCGTTCCGCAGTTTGTCCAGGACCTGCTGGAACGGGCCGGTCTCCGCCGCTCCGTCTTGCCGGCCCCCGCCGAAGAAGTCGCCGAGGCCGCGTGCCGTGACGCCTTCCATTGCCAGGTCAGGCGACGCCAGCGCGGCGGACGGCTAGCACGGTGATCGTCACATGTCCCTGCGGTCCAACCTGCACGGTGACCGGGCCGCCGGCGGGTGCGGGTTGAGCGAAATCGGGAGGCACCTCGGGTGCGGGCTCCTTGGACGGGTCAGATCCTGCGGCGCTAGGCATGCAAACCTCCCTCTGCGATAGCTGTAGCGCATTATACCACAGCGTAACAAGTGCCGTGATTGAAATTCGTGCATCTCTTGCGCTGAGTTTATGCCGTATTCGCACGGCCCTCCGCGAGTGACAACGCGCACGGCCGGGTCCCGGACGCGGATCGCCGGCGGCATTCCTCCGCCGGCGATCGCCCGTTCAACCCATCAGCTCCAGATCGACCCGCTCACCTCACTGACCTACGACGAACTGCACCGGCGGGCTGCCTGCGCCCCCGGACGCCCCAACGCCAAGGGTGGCCAGGATCCGGTGGTTGCCATCGCGCAGCGCATCGATGGCCTGCAGCTGTGCCAGTTGATCGTTAGTCTTGCCGCAATCCAGTGCGTTGCTCAGCATTTCGATCTCTGCCAGCGCGGGCTGCGGCCACGGTCCTGAGTTCCTGCGCGCGGGCCTCGGCCGCGATCCGGGCTTGTGCAACCGTGGGCGGGGGGACGATAATCAGCTCCAGGCTTTGCACCGCCACGCCCAGGTCCGCGACCCGGCGCTGCAGTTCTTCCTGAAGCAGCGCCTGGAACCCGTCGGGGTGCTGCATGATCTGGATTAAAGTGTCGAGGTCATACCGGCTCAGCGCGGCCCGCACCGTCAGTTTAGCCTGCGTCTCAACGGTCGGCGACGTATTGCCCAGGAAAGGCAACACCTGCTTGAGGTCGATCTGCGCCAGCCTCTGCCGGGTCTGCTGCCAGCCGACAACCACGGTCACCAGGGCAGACAGTCCTTCGCGCGTCTGCAAGTTCAGTCCATCCAGAAGCGTGCGCTGAGGATGGAGGTCGAGCAACTGCACGTCGTCCAAACCCGGCACTCGGAGGTACCAGGCCGGGCCGGGGCAGAGGTAGGTGGCACGCCCACTCGTGCGCTCGCGCAGGATCACTGCTTCCATATCCTGCGCCGCGCCGGACGGTGAGCGCTGCGATGAGGGCCGGAAATCCAACCGCGACGAGAACCAGCAATGCGGGCCAGGTATCCATGTTCTGTCCCTCCTTCTAGGCGGGATGTTAGACAATTGGACAGCTATACTGTATCATGTCCTTGTATTAAAGTCAATAGGGTCTTGACACTTCCGTCGACCCGGCGTATACTCGTCGGCAATAGGTCCAGCTGTCCAACATGGAGTGGCGTGTGGCAAACAACATTAAGTACCAGGACATCAAGACGTTAATTCGCGAGGAAATCCTGACCGGGCGCTTTCCGCCGGGCAGCCAGCTCCCGTCTGAGCCGCGGCTGGCCGAGCGGTATCGGGCCAGCCGGGGGACCATTCGCGAGGCGCTGCGCGAGCTGGAGCAGGATGCTGTGATCGCACGCCGGTCGGGGATCGGGACGATCGTGCTCCGCCTGCCAAAGAGCGCCCTCATCACGTCCTTCACCGAGCAGGTGCGGGCGCGGGGCATGACCCCATCGACGACGGTGCTGAGTGCCCGCCGGATCGTGGCGGCCCAGGCACGCGGACGCGCCTGTGAAGCGTATCTGCTCAGCCCGGAACAGGCTGCGGTCACCGAGGTGTACGAGATCAACCGCCTGCGTTGTGGCGACAGCCAGCCGCTCGCACAGCAGATCACCTATCTGCTGGCGGCCGATTTCGGCCGCGACTTGCTCGAGGAGGAGGACTTCACCGGGAGCCTCTTCCAGCTGTATGCTCGCTATCGGCGCCGGGTGGCGTGGGCCGACGAGATCGTGTCGGCCCGGCCGGCCACTTCCATCGAGACCAAGACATTAGGCATGGCCGACATCAAGCCTTCGCAGCGGATGGTCTATCAGCGCCAGCGTATTTCCTATGACGCCGATAACCAGCCGCTCGAAGTCCTCCTGTCGATCGACCGCGCCGACTTTTTTCAGGGCTACCGCTTTCGCATCATGGAAGAGGACCCCATCACGGCCCCGGCCGCATAGGGCTTCAGGTTAGACACGCGCGACTCAGGGAAGGAGGGCACATGACGAACACATCGAGCGACAAGCTCCTTCTGGAACCCGACCCGGAACTGACCGAGGCCCTGGATCAGATCGCCAGCATCGGCGCGCGCGACATTGACCGCAAACAAGCCGTGCGCGAGATGGCCGAGATCGCCCGCCGCGGCCTGCGGTCAGAGGCGTGCCTCATTCTGTTGGTCGACCACAGCACGGGTGCGGTAGAGCACCTCGAGTGCGTGGGCAACCCGGAGGTGCAGCGCCACCTGTGCGACCGTCGCATGCGCTGGGGGCCCCTGCTCTCCCGGGCCGGCGGCGGGCGGGCTGCGCCCGCTGAGCCGATCGAGCGCCTGGGTCTGATCGAGGAGGGGTTTGGGGTGCTCTTGCCCCAGGTTGCGCGACAACACCGGCTGCACGCGCTCCTCGCGCATCCGCTGCTCGATGACCGCGGGCTCTTTGGCTACCTGGTTCATTTCAGCCCCCGCAACGCGTTTTCAGAGCCGGAGCGCCGCCTCGCGACGGTGATGGCACGGCATATCTCGAGAACCTTCGAACGGTTGGAGAACCTGGCGAGCCGCCGCAGCCTGCAATGGCTCAGTGCAGGGATGCAGAAGCTGGCCGAGGCCGAGAGCGAGGATCAACTCCTGGAGATCCTGCTGCAGGTGGGCATCGACCTGGCTCATGCGCCGCGCGGCACCGTGGAGCTGCTGGACACTGCGACCGGCGAACTGGCCATCGTCCGCCAGGAGGGGGGGCAGCCCACCCAGCGCAAGCTGGCGCAGGGCCAAGGCATTGCCAATGTCGCGCTCCAGGAGGAGCGGCCCATTATCGTGGACGACGTGACCCAGCCTCCTTGGTCGGCCATCTTCGTCGAGCACTGGTCTGACACCCGCGCCGAGTTGGCCGTTCCGATAGTAGTCACGAGTGCCGCGGTACGCCGCGGCCTCGACGTCGTACCGCGTCTCGGCCGTTTGGCGTGCTCAACCTGGAGAGCCCCGATGTCGGCGCCTTCACGCAGACCGACGCGGATCTGCTCTGGTCGCTCGTCCGGCACGGTGCGGTGCTGTACGGCCACTTGCAGGCCGAACGCAAAGCGCGCGAGCTGGGTGCCGTGCACCAAAAGATCCTGGACAACGCCGACTGGAACGAGACGATCGACATTATGATGAGCGCGGTCAACACGATCCTGGGCTATCCCTACATCAACATCTCGCTCGTTCACCAGGACATCGGCCGAATCCGGACCGAATACCTGTTGGGTGTGCCGCCTGCCGACATAGAACGCTTCCGCACCCTTGCCGACCACCCGCTCGACAGCAACGATATTCAGGCGCACATCTATCGGGACCAGCGTATCGAGGCGCCGGAGCCCGACGACGAGCGCCTGGACCCGATAGTCGTCGCCGCGTTTGGCCAGGCCGACCTCGTGCGCGTCTTTCTGCCCATGATCGCACCGTCGGATCACCGGGTCATCGGCACGCTCGAAGCCGGTTTCAAGCGCAGCCGGCACCGCCAGTACATCTATGAAGAAGATGTCCAAATCCTCAAGGCGTTCATCGACTACACGGCCTACGCGCTGGACAAGCGCCAGGCCTACATCCTGGACAAGATCGGCCACGAGTTCCGGGCGCCGCTCGCCGGCATCCGCAACAACGCGCACGAGATGCAGCGCTACATGCACACCATGAACGCAGATGTCATCCACCACAAGTTCGACGACATCATCACCGACTGCGAGATTCTGCTTTCGCAGCTGGCCGAGCTCGAGCACATCCTGGGCAAGCCGCCGCCACCACCCAAGATCGCGCGCACTCTGGTGTTTCGCGACGTCGTGATCAAGACCCTGCGCCAACTGCAGCCGGAACTGCGGCACCGCGGCCTGCGCGCGTTCGACTACGACCCCAACGATATCCTCAGGCTCGGTATCATGTACGTCGACAAGACGCGCCTGGGCCAGGTCTTTCTTAACCTGATAACGAATAGTATTAAGTACGCAGGACCGAATAAGGCGGAGTTCCGGGGTAAGGTGGAAGTGCAGGCCGATGAGTCGGGCCAAGCCTGGCTAGTCAAGGTGCAGGACTGGGGCATTGGCGTGGGCGAGGAGTACAGGGAGGCGATCTTCCTGGACGGCGTCCGCACGCCCGAGGCGAAGCACTGCGATCCGACCGGTTCGGGGCTGGGGCTGACCATCTCGCGCCAGATTATGCGTGAGATTGGCGGCGACCTGACCCTAACTCACATGTCCAAGCCCACCGAGTTCGTTGTCCGCTTGCCGAAAGCGCTTGCTCGCAAGCCCGAAGGAGATTTGCGATGATCTACATGGTCGACGATGAACCCAGGTATGTGGTGACGTACCTGAAGGAACTGGAGCGCCGGGGCTACAAGGTGCGTCCCTTTGATTCCGTCGACGCGGCGTGGGCCGCGCTCCAAGCCGACCTGGAGCAGGTCCAGCTGGTCATCCTGGACATCATGATGTCGTCGGGCGAGCAGTACTCGCCCGACGAGACGCAGCACGGCCTGCGCACCGGCGTGCGCTTCTACGAGGAAGTGCACGCCCTGGCGCCCCGGCTGCCCGTCGTCATGCTCACCAACGTGACCGACAGCAAGCTGATCGAGCGGTTCCGCAGCGTGGGGATTCCCTGGTTTCCCAAGTACGAGACATTCGCCGATGAGCTTGGCGACTGGGTCGACGCACTGTTCGAGGAAGAGCGAGCGCGGCAAGACGAGGTGCGATCATGACGCAGCCGGATGCTTCACGCGACCTGAGGCTGCCGCTGGCAGGCCGGGAGCCGGCCGGTGGCTATGCCGGGCAGCACTCCTGGCCGGGCGCAACTAAGTCGCCGCGACGGCGCGACCCGGTCCTGCGCGAGGAGGAGCTCCGGCGCATGAACGATGCAGAGCGGAGCGAGCGCTGGAACACGCTTCAGAATCCGCCTGACAAAGAGGCATTTATCCAAGCCGTCTGGTACTTCCTGGCGCGCTGCTGCGCGGCCGACGTTCCGCTCCTGCGCCAGGTCCGGGAGCATCCCCCTGCGTTCGCGGATAAGGACATCCGCCTCCAGATCGATCGGGCGCTGACCCACGCGTTGGCGCTGCGCGCTCAGCTCTGGCGCGAGACGCTTCGGACGCAAACGCCGGGTTGGCACGAGAGTGGGCCACTCCTGCAGTTGATCACACAAGCGGAGCGGGACGAACTGCCTCAACTCCGCGAACTGGTCGAAACAACCCAGGCGAGCGGCATCTTGCGCGCGCCTGCGCTCCAGCGGATCGCGACGATCGATGCGACGTGGGACACGCTCGCGCTCCTGCGCCGCCACAGTCTTTACCCCCACGAGCCGGATGAGGCAGTGCGCGTCCGGGCCATCGAGTTCCATCGCTGGCTGCGCGCCCAGTTCGTGCTCCAGCTTACGGAGGCGGAGAAGGTTGAGGGCCCCTATGCGTGGCATTTCGAGCCGCGCGACCCGTCCGAGGACCCTTCTCCTGCCGTGCAGTTTCTGCTCGCTACCGGCCAATAAGCCCCGACGGCTTGCTCACATCGACCTATTGCTTCGCATCTGCCGGCTGGAGGCACCATGGCGCGCAAGCCCCTTATCGAGATCGACGCCTTGCTCTCTTCTGACGAGCACATCGCTGCCGCGCAGATCAACGGGCGGAAGGCCCTCGAGCAAGAGCTGCGCGGTTCCTCTCTGGCCAGCGTGGCCGACCGGGTTGTCGACGCGTGGCAGCGCAGGTTCCTGAGCCTGCTGCGGCTCACCGGCTTGCGCATGCAGGTGGAGGAGTTCCCTCCCGCAGGCTTGGCCGCGTTTCGAGCGATCAAGGACTACGTCGTTCCGGAGCGGGAGGTCGACGCCCGCTTTCCCTGGCTCAAGGCCGGCTGTGACGGGAACGACGCGGGCCAGCAATTCCTGGCCCAGGCGTATGCCGAGTACGTGCTGGAGCGTAACAAGGCTCGCACCAAGGTGCTGATCCCGCGACTGGGCAACTGCGAGCCCGCCCTGCGCACGCAGTTGCAGCACTGCCGCAGCACCTTGGGGGGCCAGGCGGGCAACATCGTGACCCTTTGGCGCCTCATGGGCGGCGCACCGCGGCTGTTCATTCCGATGCGCTCCAGCGGCGTAGTGGCGGCCGCCGCAGAAGTCGGCGGCATCGACGACGTGACTTGCTGCATCCTGGAGGATGGCGTGGCACGGGAGGAGCCGCTGCACAGCATGCGAACCGGCATTCCCGACCGCGGGGGCCGCGTTCACGAGGCTCCTTCTGGCGCCAGCATCTGCGTGCCCTACCGCGGCTGCCGGCAACTGTGGATGTTTGACGGTTTTCGCAATCCCTTTGCCCTCTCGGTCGACGACATGCCTTTCCGGCAGCTCGAGATCTGGGTTGGCGACCGGCTGCTGGGAGGGCCTTTTGCGAACGAAGCCGCCCGCACAGACCTTGTTTGGCCCCACATCTGCCTGTTCGGCGAGACCTACGTCGAGAATGACCGCCTGGTCATCCGGCTTGCGACAGGGGACGAAGTGGCGGCTGCCTTCGCAAACGGGCCGGCAGCGGCCGTGTTGGGTGGCTTTGACGCGGTCTACAAGGACAAGTGGTTGGCCGGGCAGGCCGGGCTGATCGACCAGTTGGAGGCGGTCGCCCTCGAGCAGTTGCGCGGGCTCAAGCGGCAGCACATCAGGATCGGCGTCGAGATGAGCGCCGGGCCCTCGGACAGCTATCTCCGCTTCCTGATGCTCGCCTGCCGGGAGGGTCTGATCGACGCGGTCGGCGCGAACGGCGAGGAGAAGAATGAGCTGCCTGCGTTTGTGCGTCAGCTGAGTGATCTCGATCCGACCGCACTGCCTACCGAGCTGGCCGCCGAAGTCTTGGCGCAGGGGGACAGTATGGACCCCGACCGCCTGGCCTTCTTGCGCGCGCTGGTGTTTGCGAAGACCCTGCAGATCCCAACCCTCTACATTCACACCACGAAGACCGATCTCATCCTGTGCCGTCGCTCCCCCGTCGAACCGGAGAGCGGCGAGCGCAGCCCCGGGGCCACGTCGCGCGACCTGGCGGCGTTGCAGAGCGCCCAGGCTTCGGCGATGGTCAGCAAAGGGTTGGGCATCGGCGGATTGCTGTGGCGGAACTACGGGGCGGAGTGGAAAGCCGGACTCACGCGCCTGCCATGCGCGGTAAAGCCAGACGCGTACGTGTCGCTCAAAAAGTTGGTGTGGGCGCTGCCGGTCCGGCAGCCCCTGCCTGAAGCGGTGCTCCTGGAGCGCCTGGCCTCCGGCCTGATTCCCGACGTGGACGAAGAATACGGGCTGGCCCTCCTGCCCGTACTGTGGCCCTCGCCCGAGGTCGAGAAGAGCGAGTGGGGCCTGCCCGACGACTTCAACTCTACGGGCGCCGGCGACATGGCTTTCGGCGCATTCTTCCTGGTGCAGACCGAGGGACTCCATTCGTGGACACCTACGCTCGAAACCGCGCAACCAGTTATGGCCTGACCCTGGTCGCAGGCCGGCCGCTGCCCCCTGATCTGACTGCCGCCGTGCTGCAGCTGCAGCATGACGTCGAACAGGAGGTCCCCGGCTGGTTTGAATGGTACGCGGCCGGGAGTCTGCACGTAACCCTCGCCGCGCCCTTGCGCGGGCGTTATCGGGCCGCACCACCGCTCCGGCGCTCAGAGCTGCCCGCGGGGCTGTCCGAGTTCTTCGACGGGCTCATCCTGACCTGTGCCGCGCTTCCCGCTCGAACTCTCCGCGGCCGGGGCGCATCTCACGCACCGTTCCCTGCTGGTAGACATCGAAGGCGGCAAAGAGCACAAGGCGCGCTTGCGCGAGCTGATCGGGCGCACGCCGGGATGGGATGCGCCCAAGGGGCCCCTCGGGCGGCTGCACCTGTCGGCCGGTTATCTGGTCCCGGGCGTTGACGAAGCGCGCGGGTGCTCACGTGGCGCCCGTTGCCCGCGCCTTGCCCGTGGCAAGCGCCATGGTCGACGAGGTCGCGCTCGTGCACTACGCCAACCGGACCCTCGCGTCGATCGTCGGCGAGGTGCGCCTGCCCCTCGGCGGTGCGCACATCGGCTCCGAAACGTCATTCCTCGCCGCGCTGCAAATAGCGGGCTGACGCGAACCGGGCAGCACCAAGCGGATCCACGGCGTGCATTCTTGCGCCCGTTGCACTAAACTGATCTGAAAATGGGACGCTGATGCAACTGATTGAACTGATCTGCTCTATTCTTTGGGCAGAGATCGTGGTAACCGGTCCGATCCTTCCAATCAGTGTCCCATTTCAGATCAGTCTAGGATCGGTGGGGTAGGCGGAGGGAGTACGAAACGGTGGTGACCTTCCTTAAGGCGGAATGGCGGGACCTTCTGCTGGTGAACTACGTGGCCCCGGTGGAGCTGTTGGCGCGCCACCTGCCGCACGGCGTCGAGTTGGACCTGTACCAGGGCCAGGCGTTGGTGAGCCTCGTCGGCTTCCGGTTTCTGCACACCCGGTTGTTGGGCCGCATCCCCGTCCCGTTCCATGTCAACTTTGACGAGCTGAACTTGCGCTTCTACGTCCTCCGCCGGCTGCGCGGCAGCGAAGTGCGCCGGGGCGTCGTCTTCGTGCGTGAGTACGTCCCGCGGTTCGCCATCGCCGTGACGGCCCGGGTGTTGTACCAGGAACCCTACAGATCCGCACCGATGCGCCGCCGGCTCGTGCTGGGGGGGCCCGAGCGGGAAGCAGCATACTCCGTCCGCTGGGGCGGGGGGTGGCACACGCTCATTGGGCAGCCCGCGGGCCCGACGGTCCTCGCGACGAATGATCCTGAAGCCGGCTTCATCGTCGAGCATTACTGGGGTTACACCAGGCGCACCGCCGGCAAGACCGGCGAATACCAGGTGGTACACCCGCCGTGGCAGGTGCAGCGCGCCGCTGCGGCCCGGTTCGAGGGCGACCCAAACGCGGTGTACGGCCCCGAGTGGGCGAGCGTGCTGCGGGCGCCGCCCGTCTCGGCCTTCTTTGCCCAAGGATCGCCCGTAAAGGTGATGGGCGGCTCGACGGCAGCCACGACTGATACAACGGATCGAACTGATTGAGCTCATCTCCACTGTCCTTTAGGGAAAGATCGTGACTATCAGTCCGATCCGTTCAATCAGTGTCCGATTTAATCCTGGTGTCCCATTTCATCCCGCGTTGTCCCGCAGCGCGAGGTAGGTGTTATTTACAGTAATGGAGGGAGAACGTGTCCCAAGCCTCACCCCTGGAACGCGGAACACCCGAAGCGCAGGGCGTTGCCTCGTCGGCAATCTCCCACTTCATCGAAGCAGTCGACGCCCGAAATCTCGGTCTGCACAGCTTCATGCTGCTGCGCCACGGCCGGGTCGTTGCGGAAGCGTGGTGGCGGCCGTTCGCGCCACAGCTGCCCCACATCCTCTACTCGTTAACCAAGAGCTTCACGTCCACGGCGGCCGGGTTCGCGGTCGGCGAGGGCAAGCTGGACCTTGACGATCC
This sequence comes from uncultured Chloroflexia bacterium, assembly GCA_963810095.1. Lineage (GTDB taxonomy): Bacteria > Chloroflexota > Anaerolineae > CG2-30-64-16 > CG2-30-64-16 > JALOOB01. Next base: position 573,906 of record CAWEMM010000009.1, read on the forward strand.
CGTCCTGAAGTTCTTCCCTGGCGACGCGCCCAAGAACCCGTCCGAGCACTGGCAAGCCATGAAGGTACGTCATCTCCTCAGCATGACTACGGGCCACGCAGAAGACCCCGGGGCGCAGGTTAGCCAGTATCCGCCGAGCGAATGGCTGCGCCGCATCTTTGAGACGCCTGTGCCGTACGCACCGGGTACGCACTTCGTCTACAACAGTACCGCATCGCACCTCGTGTCCATCATCGTGCAGAAGTTGACGGGCCAGAAGCTCGTGAACTTCCTGCGCGACCGACTCTTTCGTCCGCTCGGCATCAGCCGGCCCTATTGGGAGACCGACCCGATGGGTGCTAACTGGGGCGGGTGGGGGCTGTACCTGCGCACGGACGAGATCGCGCGCTTCGGGCAGACGCTGCTCCAGCGCGGCGTGTGGCAGGGCCAGCAGGTCATTCCGGCCGGGTGGGTGGACCAGGCCACCCGCAAGCAAGTGCCCAACGGTGACGACCCGAACAGCGACTGGGCGCAAGGTTATGGTTTCCAGTTCTGGATGTCACGGTATGGCTTCCGGGGCGACGGCGCGTTCGGCCAGTTCTGCGTGGTGCTGCCCGAGGAAGACGCAGCGCTCGTCACGACTGCCTCCACCCCCGACATGCAGGCCGTCCTGAATGTGGCCTGGGCGACCTTGCTGCCCGGAATGGAGCCCGGCGCGCTCGGCAGAGAACCCGGGCGCCGCTAGCGGCGCTTCGCGAGCGGTTAGCGGGCCTGGAGATCGAGCATCCTGCAGGCGGCTTCGCGTCCGCATTCGAGGCGGAGTTGCTGCGCTTCCCGTTCCGGCTCGACCCGAACCCGCTGGGCTGGGAGGCGCTGGCGCTGCGTCGCGACGGCGACGCGCTGACGATGACCCTGACCATCGCCGATCAGGAGCCGGTGATCCGGTTCGGAACGCGTGACTGGCAGAACGGCACCCTGCGGCTCGACATGCCTGCAGATTTGCAGGTGGCGGCCACGGCCCGCTGGACCGGCGGGATGAGCCTTGAGGCCGTTGCCTGTTACCTGCTCCCGGCCGCGCCGTACGTTCAAGATCAGCTTCACGGTGTATAACGTGGAAGTGCGCACTACACTGTTCGGCACGTTCGCCACGCCGCAGGAGGTGGTGCTGCACGGCATCCGCTTCTGATGGAAGCGCGTCCCTCCCCTCGTGGCGCAACCCTGGCCGGACTCCCTCGTATTAGAGAGCAGATTCGACGGGGACGCGTGATCCTGAAGTTCGGAGGCCGTTGATGAACGACAGAGTGCTGAACGTGAGCAGCTTTCGCAAGCGTTACGGCGCTAAGACAGTGGTGGACGGGATTTCATTTGCCGTCCACCGGGGGGAGATTTATGGTTTGCTTGGGCCGAATGGCGCGGGCAAAACCACCACGCTAGAGTGCCTGGAGGGACTGCGCCGGGCCGACGAGGGACACCTCGAGGTCCTTGGAGTCGATCCTGGCCGCCAGCCGGGCAAATTGCACGAACTGATCGGGGTCCAACTGCAGACCTCTGCGCTGCCCGCCAGCATGACGCCGGCCGAAGCAATGCGCTTCTTCTGCACCTACCACCACAAGCCCGTGCGTATGGACCTCGTAGACCGCCTCGGCCTGGCCGAGAAGCGGCAGGCACAGTACGGTTCGCTGTCGGTGGGCCAGCAGCGTCGCCTCAGCCTCGCCCTGGCAGTCGCGCATCGGCCTCCCGTGCTGTTTCTGGATGAGCCGACAGCAGGTCTCGACGTCAACGCGCTGCGCCGAACTGCACGCGCTCATCGGCGAGCTCAGGGCCGAGGGCACGACCATAATCCTTGCCACCCACGATATGGCCGAGGCGGAGAAGCTCGCGGACCGCGTCGCGATCATGCTGCGCGGCAAGATCGCGGTGACAGGCACGCCGCTCGAGTTGACGGCCACCGGCGCCGGCCTGACGAAGATTTCTGCCCGGACCGAGGCATCGGCCCTGCAGCACGACGGGCTCATTTTGCCGTCCGTCGTCCGGGAGCAGAATCGACGGCGACTACGTCGTGTACTTGACAACCGACACAGGCGCGACAGTCACGGCCGTCCTTGACGCAATCAACAAGGCTCAGGACAAACTGATCGATTTGCGGGTGGAGCGACCGTCTCTTGAAGAGCGTTTCCTGGAAATCACCGGGCCAGTCGGGGTTGAGAGCGGAGGAGTTGCATGACCGCCTTTGCCAATCACTTCGCCTACGAGTTCAAGACCGGACTCCGTAACGCGTCGATGCTCTTCATGAGCTACTTGTTCCCGCTTGGTGTCTATCTCCTGCTTGCGCTGGTAATGACGGCCGTGAATCCGTTGTTCAAAGCTACCCTGATTCCGGCCATGTGCGTGTTCGCAATGCTGGGGGGTGGGTTGCTTGGCATGGGGAGCCCGATCGTCGAAGCGCGCGATGCCGGGATCTACCGGAGCTTCAAGATCAATGGTGTGCCCGCGTCGGCCATTATTGCGATCCCCGTCCTTGCATCGACCGTTCACGTCTTGGTCGTCTCCCTCATCATCACGGTCACTGCAGCACCCTTTTTCGGGGGCGCACTACCCAGTAATGGGCTCGCGTTTGCCGGCCTGCTCATTCTGGGCGCATTCACCATGTGCAGCATCGGGGCGCTGATTGGGGTGGTGGCCGCGAACGGCCGGGCCGTGCTCGGGCTGTCACAGCTCATCTTCTTGCCTTCGATGATCTTGGGCGGGCTGATGATGCCGCTCGCCATGCTGCCCCCGGCGATGCAAAAAGTCTCGGCGGTGCTTCCCGCCACTCAGATCATGCAGGCGATGCAGGGTCTCGCGTACGGGCTGCCCACGGTCCTCGACCCGTTGTTAGCCACTGCCGTCACCGCAGCGGCCGGCCTGCTCGCCTTTCTGCTGGCGATCTATCTCTTCAACTGGGACAAGCAGAACCAGGCGCGGCGGGGCCATCCCGCCCTTGCCATCCTTGCGATGGCGCCGTATGTCCTGGCGCTCCTATTCTGAACCGAGTCGCCTCCCGACATCTCAGCCTGACCTCCGAGGTTCCAAGACTTCGGAGGTTTTTCTGTCTGTTTCACCAGTGGCTTCTTATGGCGCACCGTTCAGTCCTGAGGCCTTTTGCCGCGTGCCTTTCCGTGGTACACTGCCGCCCACTAATTGACAGGAGAACATGATGCCCGTTGAATACAAGCCGGCACGGCCGGTAAAGCCCGAGGACGTCGCAACCGTTCCGGCGCCCGGCCTTGCCCAGCCGGTCGACTTCCAGTTCAGCCCCGACGATGCGGTGATCACGTTTTTGCTCAGCCCCGACCGGTCGCGCACCCGCCAGCTCTACGGGTTTGAACCGGCCAGCGGCAGCCGCGGCATCTTCTTTGAGCCGCCTTCCACCGGGGCCACGGACGAAAACGTCTCGCTCGAGGAGGCGCTGCGCCGGGAGCGCGCACGCCAGTGGGGGAGCGGCGTGACCGACTACGCATGGGCGCAGCATGCCCCCGTCCTCATGGCGCCCTTGCCCGACGGCGTCTATGTTCAGGACGCGCACGGGCTGCGCCGGGCGATCGACGGGGCCGTGCAAGGCGCTCGCCTTTCGCCCGACGGCTCGCAGATCGCCTTTGTGCGCGACGGCGACCTGTGGGTGGTTGCCTCGGCCGGCGGCGCGCCACGGGCCTTGACCACGGGGGCGGGCAAAGCTGGGGTGACTCGTGGGCTCGCGGAGTTCGTCGCCGCTGAGGAGATGGGGCGCCACGAAGGGTTCTGGTGGTCGCCCGACGGGCAGATGATCGCGTTCGCCGAGGTGGATGAGCAGCACATCCCGATTTATCGCATCGTGCACCAGGGAAAGGACCGGGTGGGCGAGGGTGCGCAGGAAGATCATCACTATCCGTTTGCCGGCGCCGCAAATGCCCTGGTGCGCCTGGGCGTCGTCGAGGTGGCGACGGGCGAGACGGTGTGGATGAACGTGGCGGCGGGTGGACCCAACCCCGGCAGCTACGAGTACCTGGCGCGCGTCAGGTGGCTCCCATCGGGCGAGCTGCTGGCCCTGCTGCAAGACCGGCGTCAGTTGAACCAGGACTGGCTGCGCTTCGACCCGCGCACGGGCCAGGGGCGACTGCTGCTGCACGAGCAGAGCCGGGTCTGGCTGAATCTGCACGACCTCTTTCACCCGCTCCCCGCCGATTACCCCCATGCGCCCGGCGGCTTTATCTGGGCGACCGAGGGCCGCGGCTTCCGCCACCTCCAGATGTACGACGCAAACGGCCGCCCGGTCCGCGCCCTCACCGAGGGCGAATGGCTTGTCGAGACGCTTGACGGGGTGGATGAGAGCGCCGGCACCGTCTACTTCACCGCCACGGAGGCAGGCGCGACCGAGCGTCAACTATACCGGGTGTCGCTGGCGGGCGGCAAGCCGAGCCGGATCACGACCGCGGCCGGCATTCACCAGGTCAAGCTGGACCACGCCTGCCGCCGGTTCGTGGACGTGGTCGATTCGCTCACCCAGCCCCCGCGCGTGACCGTGCGCTCGCTTGCCGACGATGCGGAGCTCGCAGTCATTTACGAGACCGACGATCCCCGCATTGGTGAGTTGGGCCTCCTGCCGCCCGAATTGGTCACGGTGCCCAATCGTGCGGGCGAAATGCTGCACGGGCTGCTCTACCGGCCGGCCGCGTCCCGATTCGGCGACGGTCCCTATCCGGTGATTGTCGACGTCTACGGTGGACCCCATGCGCAGCGTGTGTTGAACGCGTGGCGCGGCACGGCCAACATGCGCGCACAATACCTGTGCAGCCTGGGCTTCCTCGTGTTCATCCTGGACAACCGGGGGAGCGCGGGCCGCGGGCTGCAGTTTGAGGCCGCGATCCGGTGGGATATGGGGAATGCGGAGGTGCAAGACCAGGTGGACGGGGTCCGCTGGCTGGTGGAGCAGGGGCTGGGCGACCGCAACCGGGTCGGCGTGTACGGCTGGAGCTACGGCGGCTACATGGCGCTCATGTGTCTCGCCCGCGCGCCCGAGACGTTTCACGTTGCGGTGGCAGGCGCGCCCGTCACGAATATGGACGGCTACGACACGCACTACACGGAGCGCTACATGGGTTTGCCCCAGGAGAACGCAGAAGGTTACTGGTCGAGCAGCGTTATGGCACACGTGGCGGACATCGCCGGCCGCCTGCTGCTGGTTCACGGTTTGATCGACGAGAACGTCCACTTCCGGCACACCGCACGGTTAATCAACGCCTTGATCCGGGCACGGGTGCCCTATGAGTTGATGCTCTTCCCCGACGAACGTCACATGCCGCGCCGCCTGGAAGATCGTGTCTACATGGAAGATCGGATCAGGGACTTTTTCAATCTGAATCTGCGTTAGCGGGCAAGGACCGGCTTAGGCCGGAGGCCAGGCTTTCTGCGTGGGCAGCCCGCGCGGGAAGCCTGGCTTTTGTTTTGGGGAACATCTCTGGCGGTTTGTCCGTCAACCTCTATCCCTGAAGCAAGTGGGGCAATCCACACGCTCACTGCCAGCCGGTCACGCGCCAATTTCCTTCTTCCAAGGGAAGCCGGTGCGTCAAACCGACCATACGAACGGCATAAGCGGAGGTGAAAGTTGATCGTATCTCGACGTGACGATGATCGTGCAAGCGCACGCCGCCGCGTTTTGGCTCAAGGTTGCCCTCGTGCTGATGGGCATTCTGGCACTCGTGATTGCAGGGACGGTCTCCGCGGGTGCGCAGGCCGCGACCGGCGCAGCAGTATTCCCCAAGATCCTGCCGCTGCCCAACGGCTGGGCGCCCGAAGGCATCGCGACCGGCCGCGGGACGGACTTCTACGTCGGCTCGCTTTCGACCGGCGGGGTCTACAAGGGCGACCTGCGCACGGGCGAAGGCGCAGTGCTGAACGAGGGCGCGCCCGGCCGCGCGCTGACGGGGTTGAAGGTTGACAAGCGGACGAACTATGTGTTTGCCGCCGGCGCCGCCAGTGGCAAGGCGTTCGTCTTCGACGGGAGCACCGGAGCGCTGCTCGCCGAATACCAGCTGGCGACTGCGACGCCGACGTTCATCAATGACGAGGTCATTACCGCGACGCAGTTTACTTCACCGACTCCATGCAGGCCTTCATCTACAAGCTGCCCCTCGGTCCCGGGGGTCAGTTGCCAGACCCTTCGCAGATCGAGCGCATCCCGTTGAGCGGCGACTACCAGTTGGTGCCGGGATTCAATGCAAACGGGATTGATGCACCGTTCAACGGCAAGGTGTTGATCATCGTGCAAAGCGCAACCGGGTCTCTGTTCACCGTCGACCCCAACAGCGGTTACGCGAAGAAGGTCGATCTTCACGGCGGTTCGGTGCCCAACGGCGACGGCATCCTGCTCGACGGCAAAACCCTGTACGTCGTGCAGAACCAGGACAACAAGATTGCGGTGATCGATCTGAAGATCACGCAGAACGCGGGGACGATCACGGGGTACATCACAGATCCCGCGTTTCGGGTTCCCACCACAATCGCGCAGTTTGGGACCTGGCTGTACGCGGTAAACGCGCGCTTCGGCACGCCCGTCACGCCCGATACGGAGTACGAAGCCGTGCGGGTCAACAAGTAACGCTGCGGCAAGGTAACCCGTGTTTCATGTGCCGGCCTCGACCGGCACATGAAACATCGTTTCGCCTCGACCCGCGCAAACAGGCAGATAGCGGCTGCTTCAGATCAGCCGGTGACATGAGCCGCGGTCCTCTTGTGATACAATGCGCCCACTAACTGCCGGGTCTTCCCCAGCCGGTGTGCGACTCGGCGCAGCACTCATCCATGTGAGGCCAGCATGCAGAGCAAGTCCATTGTGATTGTCTTTAAGTCGGACGGCATGGGTCAAACGAGCAATCAGGAGCTTCGCGTCCAACTCGCGCGCAAGTTCCTCACCCTCGTTCGCGATGCGGACCCCCTACCGTCGGCCATCTGCTTTTACACAGACGGCGTGCGCCTCGCCTGCACCGGTTCCCCCCTCCTCCCCGAGTTGCGCGCCCTTGAAGCACTCGGGGTTCACCTCGTGCTGTGCAAAACGTGCCTCGACGCGTTCGGCCTTGCGGACGAGGTGCAGGTGGGGATTGTGGGCGGTATGCCCGACATCATTACGGCCATGTGGTCGGCCGATACGGTCATCGACCTGTAATCATCTGCCCGTGTTTGTCACTGAGGTCTGACAGAACGCAGCGGTTGAGCGAGGAAATGTCGGGATCCCGGGCCGCTCTCATTCCCTTGCCGGCACGCTCTGAGCCCTCCGTGACCTCTGCGGCAACCTACGCTATAATTCCCTTATGAATACAATGCCCGCTTTCCAGGACGATCTCCCGCGCGATCTGGGCGACGGGCTGCTGCTGCGTCGCTCGACCCGTGCCGACGCCGAGCCGCTCGCCGAATTCAACCGCTGGATCCACACTGACGACCCCGGCGAGCCCGACGAGGGTGTCGCGGTGTGGACGCGCGAGCTGCTGAGCGGCCGGCACCCCACCTTCGGGGAAGGGGACTTCACCGTCGTCGTCGAAAAGGCAACGGGCCGCATCGTCTCGTGCCTCAACTTGATCTCGCAGACGTGGACGTATGGCCCGCCTTCCGCCGCAGTGCCGTTCGGCGTCGGCCGTGTCGAACTTGTGGGCACCCTGCCGGAATACCGCAAGCGCGGGCTCGTCCGCACCCAGATGGAAGTCGTTCACGGGTGGAGTGCGGCGCGCGGCGAGCTGATCCAGGGCATCACAGGGATCCCGAACTACTACCGCCAGTTCGGCTACGAGATGGCCTTGAGCCTGAGCGGCGGCCGTTGGTGCTACAAGTCCGCCATACCCCAGCTGAAGGAAGGCCAACCCGAGCCCTTCGTCCTCCGCCCCGTGACCGAGGCCGACGTGCCGTTCGTCCTTGCAGTGGACGGGCAGGCAAGGGCCCGCTCGCTTGTCAGCGCGGTGCGCGACGCCGACCTGTGGCGCTACGACCTGTTCGGTCACTTCCCTGGTCACTGCAATGCGCTGGAATGGCGCATTATCCAGGCAGCCGGCGGCGAGGCGGCGGGCCTCCTGGGCTTCGTCGGCTATCCGTGGGGCCGCGATCGGGTGGGCGTGCTCTACATCGAGCTGGCGCCGGGCTGGTCGTATGTCGAGGCGGCCGCCAGCATTCTGCGAGGCGCGAAGGCCGAGGGGGAAGCCGTGTGCGCCGCGCGCGGAAAGACGCTCGAGACCCTCCACATCGGCTTAGGCGAGTCGCACGCGTTCTACGAGGCGAACCGCATCCGGCTGGCCGTCGAGCGCCGCGCGTACGCGTGGTACATCCGCGTGCCCGACGTCGTCAACTTCCTCCGGCACATCACCCCTGCGCTCGAGGCGCGCCTGGCAGATTCGTGGGCGGCCGGCCACACGGGGGAGCTCAAGATCAGCTTCTTCCGCTCGGGAGTGCGGCTCGGCCTCACCCGGGGCAAGCTAACCGCCGTCGAGCCGTGGACGCCCCGGGTGCACGACGACGACGGCGACGTCGAATTGCCCGGGCTTACCTTCCTGCAGATGCTGTTCGGCTTCCGCAGCCTGGACGAACTGCTGGCCGCGTACCCCGACGCCATGGGAAACAACGACGAAGGCCGCGGCCTGCTGACCGCGCTCTTCCCGCGCCAGCGCAGCCGGTTCCTCGGCCTATACTAGGGCAAGCAAGCTAGGGCAAGCAAGCGGGTTTCTAAGATTCCCGCAAACCCACACGGGCTGACAAGGAGGTCATCTTGGTCGAAGTCCCAACCCGGCGGGGGGTGCCCCAGTGCACCTTCGAGCATTACGAGCAGTTCTATGCCGACCGCCATCTGTGTCACGGCGTTATCGCGACCTGGGCAAAGGCAAAGCCGGACGCGCTGGCCTTTGTCAACGCGGATACCGGCGTCGAGGTCACCTGGCAGCGTTTCGAGCAAGCCGCTACTGCCTTCGCGCTCAAGCTGCTCGAAATGGGCTTTCAGAAGGGCGACTTCTTCGCCACTTCGTTGCCCATGCTCACCGAGCACATCTTTCTCGAATATGCCTGCTTTAAGATCGGCGTCATTTACACGCCGCTCGACCTGCGCCTTAAGGGGCCCGAGGTCATCCGCAGCCTGACACTGATCCATGCCAAGGGCTACGCATTCCTGGGCAAGACGCCGAACGCCGACTTCGGCGAACTGGGCAAGGCCGTTCAGGCCACCTGTCCGTTTGTCGAGCACCTGATCCAGTTCGCCCCGCCAAGTGAGACCATCCCCGGCGCCAAGTCGGCCTTCACGCTTGCTGCGGAGGCGGAAGCCTTGGCGAAGGAGGCGCTGGCGAACCCCGCCGCGTCCCCGGTCCTAGCCCGGTACATGGCCCTGACAGGCTCCATCACGGCCGATGACGGTGCGATGGTCATCTTCACCACCGGCTCCACAGGCTACCCTAAGCCGGCCTTGCTGTCGCACAAAAACATCACCGTTCAGAATATGTGCCTGGGCACCTGGTTCGGAAGGGGCGAGGAGACGCGCCTGCTGGTCAACCTGCCGCCCTCGCATGTCGGCGGCCAGGCCGAGCAGTTGATGACGACTTTCTTCCTGGGCGGGACGGCGATCATCCTGCACATCTTCGACCCGATGAAGTCGCTCGCCGCAGTACAGAAGTACAAAGCCAACGTGCTGGGCCAGATCCCGGCGCTCTTCAACCTCGAGTGGCGGCTGCCAGACTACGAGCAGTACGACCTGTCGTCGCTCGATTTCGCACTCTACGGCGGGCAGCAGGTGTCGCGCCAGTTCCTCGAGCGGCTGCACGCAGATGGCTCCCCGCTTTGGTACCGGCCTGGGCCTGACCGAGTGCGGAGGTTTCTGCACGTACAGCACGCTGACAGGCACCGTCGACGATATCCTGGCGAGCGTGGGCTATGACATGCCCGTCTACCCGCTCACGATCCGCGCGCCGATGCGCGACGACGGCCGGGCGGGCGACGAGCTACCGGAAGGCGAGACAGGCGCGGTCTGCTTCCACGGCCCACAGACCTTCCTCGGCTATGTCAACGACCCAGCAGCGACGGCGAGGGCCATCTCTTCGGATGGCTACCTGTACACGGGCGACGTGGGGTTCGTGGACGATCTTGGCCTGCACTTCTCGGGCCGGGCAAAGTGGATCATCAAACCGAAGGGGTACCAGGTGTTCCCGGGGCAGGTCGAAGACTTCCTCTGCGAGCTGCGCGACAAGGTAGCGACTGCGGGCGTGGTCGGCGCAGAGCACAGCGTCTTCTCAGAGAGCATCGTCGCGTTCGTCGAAAAACGCCCCGGCGTGGAGGTTACGACGGACGAGCTGGAGCGGTATGCTCTGGGCCTCGCATCCTACATGCGCCCGCTCCATTACGTGATCCTGGAGCCCGGCGGCCTGCCCCTCAACCGGGTGTCAAAGACGGACTATGTGCGGCTGAGCGAATTGGCGAAGGAAGAAGTGGCCCGGCTCAGGGCGGCGGGGGGCTGGGATAGCTAGAATGGGCCGCCGATCGAACTGATCGGATTGATTTCGACTGATCTGCTCAGGCAAGAGCGCGAAAATCAGTGCAATCAGTTAGATCAGCGTCCCATTCCAAACTGTGGAGGCGGAATGAACTATCGGAGATTCGGGCGAACCGGCTGGCAAGTGTCTGAGATCGGCTACGGCATGTGGGGCATGGGCGGCTGGACCGGCTCGGACGACGCCGAGTCGCTGGTCGCACTGCAGCGGGCGGTGGAGTTAGGCTGCAACTTTTTCGACACCGCCTGGGGTTACGGCGCGGGGCACAGCGAGGGGCTGCTGGGGCAGCTCGTCCGGGCCAACGCGGACCGGCTGCGGTCCGAAGGCAAGAGACTCTACACGGCGACCAAGATCCCACCCAAGAACTTCAAGTGGCCGTCGCGGCGCGAGTACACGCTCGACGACTGCTTCCCCCCGGACCACATCGAAAAGTACGTCCATTCGAGCCTGCAGAACAGCGGCCTCGAATCCTTCGACCTGATGCAATTCCACACATGGGAAGATCCGTGGATCCGTGACCCCCGGTTGCAGAGCACGATGTCTGACCTGAAGCGCCAGGGCCTCGTCGGCGCCTGGGGCATCAGCATCAACCGCTGGGAGCCGTGGAACGGGGTCGAGGCGGTGCGCAGCGGGCTGATCGACGCGGTGCAGGTCATCTACAATATCTTCGACCAGAACCCCGAAGACGCCCTCTTCCCCGCATGTGACGAGCACGATGTGGCGGTGATTGCCCGGGTGCCCTTCGACGAAGGCACGCTGACGGGGACGTTGACCAAAGAGAGCAAGTGGCCGGAAGGTGACTGGCGCAATACCTACTTTGTGCCGCAGAACCTGGTCCCAAGCGTCGAACGCGGAGATAAGCTGAAACCGGTCGCCGCATGGGCCGGCATGACCCTGCCCGAGATGGCGCTGCGGTTCATCCTCAACAACCTGACCGTGAGCACGATCATCCCCGGAATGCGGAAGATCAAGAACGTCGAGGCGAACATCGCCGCTTCAGACGCCGGCCCGCTCCCTGAGGCGGTCCATGCACAACTCGGCGGGCACCGCTGGGACCGCGAACCGACCGGATGGAGCCAGTAGGCGCTCCACTGGGTCCGGCCCTTCACACAAAGAACCGAAGAAGCCTCTGGTTCACGAAGGTCAGATAGCCTTTGTGATCCTTGGGTTCTTCGGTTCTTCATGTGTGCTAGAGCCTACGCCCTAACGTGGACTCAATCGTAGAGCAGCGGCTGCATGGCCGGGTCGTCGATATTGCTCTTGTCGTACCACTTGAACCCGGTGTCGATCATCTTGGGCAGCGCGGTGCCCTTGATCGCCTTCATGGCGGAGTCGACGCACTTGTAGCCGATTTGGACCGGGTCTTGGCTGATGGCGCCCAGCACAACACCCGAGCGAATCTCGTCCTTCAGCTGCTTGCCGGCGTCGTAGCCGATCATGACCAGCTTGCCTTCCTTGCCCGACTCCTTGGCGCCGTTCATGACACCCTTCATCGAGCCTTCGTTCGCACCGAAGTAGCCGGCGAGGTCCGGGTTCGACGCGAGGACGGCCTTCACGATTTCGGTCGACTTCAGGGGGTCGCCCGCGCCGTATTCGGTGCTGACGATCGTGATGTCGGGGTACTTGGCCTTCATCTCATCCGTGAAGCCCTTGACGCGGTCGATGCCGGTCCGGCTCGTCTGGTCATGGGCGATGATCGCGACCTTGCCCTTGTTGCCGATGGCCGCGGCCATCTTGTCGGCCGCCGCAGCCGCAGCCGCGATGTTGTCGGTGGCCACGGTGGTGACCGGGATATCGCTGTCCACGCCCGAGTCGAAGCCGACTACGGGGATGCCCGCAGCCTTGGCCTTCTCGAGGAGCGGGATCGCGGCCTTGGAGTCGAGGGCGGCGAAGCAGATCGCAGCCGGCTTCTTGTCGAGCGCGGTCTGGAGCATTTCTATCTGCTTGTCAACTTCGGACTCGCTGCCGGGGCCTTCAAAGGTGATGTTGGCGCCCAGATCGGCCGCGGCCTTCTCCGAGCCCTGCTTCACTGCTTGCCAGAACTGGTGCTGGAAGCCCTTCGAGATCACGGGGATGTAGGGCTTCGCGCCGGAGGCCGCGGCGGCAGGAGCCGTCGTCGCCGCCGCCTGGCCGCCGGTGGACGCCGGGGCCTGGGTCGCGGGCGCAGCGCAGCCTGCCAACAGCGACAGGACCACGAGGACCGAGAATACAACTACCAACTTTCGCATGGTGCTTCTCCTTCTTTCTCCACTTAGGGACTGTGGAACTATGTCGAGCTCCCACTTGGAGCTAACGACGCAAGATGACATTTGCCACAAAGGGCATGAAGCCACGAGGCCCAAGATCGGGGCGTCCGCGGTGCCCTTTTGTCTTTGTGGTAACCGCGCCCGTTAACGGCGCCTCCGGATCGTGTCGAGCCAAACGGCCAGGACGACGATCAGGCCCGTGACGACGATCTGCCATTCGGGCGGCACCGACATGATCTTTAGCCCGTTCGATAAGGTGCTGATGAGGAAGGCGCCGATCACGGTGCCGAGAATCGTGCCTTCACCGCCGCTCAACGAGGTGCCGCCGATAACTGCCGCGGCAATCGCGTCCAGCTCGTAGCCCTGGCCGAGCGAGGGCTGGGCCGAATTGATGCGCGAGGCCATCACGATGCCCGCCAGGCCCGCAAAGAACCCCGTCGTCATGTAGACCAGGATCTTCCACCGGTTGACGTTGACGCCGGAAAGGCGGGCGGCTTCTTCGTTGCTGCCCAACGCGAAGGTGTACCGACCGAGTACGGTCTTCGAGAGAATCAGACTGGCGACGATCGCGGCGCCGAAGAAGATCAAGACCGCATTGTTGATCGTCAATCCCGGGATGATGCGGTTGAGGTTCAGTAGGGAGCCCATCGCGATCTGGTTGAACGCCGGGTTCTGGTCGAAGTAGATGGGCTTAACCTGGGCGATCACCAGCGAGAGGCCCTTCGCGACGTTCAGCATACCGAGGGTTGCGATGAAGGGCGGCAGCTTGGCCCGCGCAATCAGGAAGCCGTTCACGAAGCCCGCTAACAGACCCGTAGCCAGGCCGGCCAACAATCCGATCGGAATGGGTACGCCCCAGTCGGTGATCACCTTGCCCATCATGACTGTCGTTAGCGTCATCACCGTGCCGACCGAGAGGTCGATACCGCCGGTGATAATCGCGAACGTCACGCCGATGGCCAGGATGCCGTTGACGGCCGTCGCGATCAGGATGCCGCTCACGTTGGCGCCCGTGAGGAAATACGGCGACGCCAGGGAGAAGAAGATGATCATCAGGATCAGCGCACCGAACGCCAGGATGCGCTGTGCCGCGTCCGAGCGCAGAATGGAGGTCTTTTGAGCGGGAGTCTGACTTGTCGCTGTCTTAGTCGTCATATCAGGCAACCTCGGCTTCCGTCTGGGCAGGCTCGCCGTTCGTCACCACGGTCTGCGTGCGCTGGGTGGCATAGGTCATAATGCGTTCCTGGGTGGCTTCCGCTGCCGTGAGCTCGCCCGTCATGCGGCCCTCGCACATCACCAGGATGCGATGGCTCATGCGCAGGATTTCGGGCAGTTCCGACGAGATCATGATGATCGCTTTGCCTTGCTGGGCCAGATCATTGAGCAACCGGTAGATTTCGCTCTTCGCCCCGACGTCGATGCCGCGGGTGGGTTCGTCGAAGATCAGCACGTCCGTGTCGGCGGTCAGCCACTTGCCAATAATGACCTTTTGCTGGTTGCCGCCCGATAGGTTCTGGACCTTCTGGCCCAGTCCCGGCGTCTTGATCGACAGGGCTTCCACATGTTTGCGGGCCACTTCGCGAGTGCCGTTCGTGTTCACCCAGCCCAGCGGCCCGAGGAACCGGCGGAACGTGGCGAGCACGATGTTCGTCTCGACGTCCATCTTCAGCGCCAGGCCGTACCGTTTGCGGTCCTCGGACAGGTATGCGATGCCCGCACTCACGGCGTCGCTGGGCGACTTGATGTGCGCTGGCTTGCCGTGCACGAGGACTTCGCCCGAGTCGATCGGATCTGCGCCGAAGATGGCCCGCGCCACCTCGGTGCGTCCCGCGCCCACCAGCCCGGCAATGCCCAGGATCTCGCCCCGTTTCAGTTGGAAGCTGACATCCCTGATCGCCTGTCCGCGGTTGAGGTTGCGCACTTCAAGCACGACCTCGTCGCTCGGCTTCTCGGGCACTTCGGGCGCCGCCTCGAAGATCGTGCGGCCCACCATCAGGCTGATGATCTTGTCGAGCGTGACGTCCGAGGTGTTTACCGTGTCGATCGTGCGGCCGTCGCGCATGACCGTGATCCGGTCCGAGATTTGCTTGAGCTCTTCCAGGCGGTGAGAGATGTGAACGACGCCCACGCCCGTTTCCCTAAGCTGGCGCACGATGCGGAACAACTCGACGATCTCAGTGTCGGTGAGGGCGGCCGTGGGCTCGTCCATCACGAGCACGCTGGAGTTGAAAGAGAGGGCCTTGGCGATCTCGACCATCTGCTGTTTGGCGACGGTGAGCTCGGCCACTTTGACGCGGGGATCGAGCTTGAGGTGCAAGTCATCAAAGAGTCTGACCGCCGCCTCATTGATGCCTTTTTCATTGAGCACGATCTTCGCGGCGCCGCGCGGCTCGCGACCGATGAAGATGTTTTGGGCGACCGTGAGGTGGGGCATCAGGTTCAGTTCCTGGTGGATGATGCTGATGCCCAAATCCTGCGCCGCACGCGGGCTGGGAATGCTCACTTCCTGGCCCTTATAGACGATCCGCCCCGCGTCCTTCGAGTAGACGCCGGCCAGGATCTTCATCAAGGTCGATTTCCCGGCCCCGTTCTCGCCCACCAACGCGTGGATTTCGCCGCCCTGCAGCTCAAACCGCGCTTTGTCCAGGGCATGAACGCCGGGAAAACTCTTGTCGATTCCTTCCATTAGAACTACGGCGGGCACGCCGGCGGAATCGCCCATGGACAGCCTCTGCATCTTCGAAGGATTGAAAAACGTCTTTGCTCTTTGCGGCTCGCACCGTTGGAAACGACCGGGGAGTCGCGCACCGGCGGCCAGTGGGATGCCAAGCGGCCGGAGTGTTACGGGTAACATAGCACAGCGATAGGGAGTTGTCAAGCCTTTCGGCGAGCCGCTTTGACGCGCGCGCTGCGGGCGCCTCGCACTGGGGCAGAAGGCTACGCTGTGCTAGAATCCGCAGACCATCACCGTACAACCCAAGGAGAAAACCATGGACTACACCTACCTCGACATCGCCAAGATGATCGATCACTCACTCCTGCGGCCGTTCTACAACGACGAAGAACTCGAAGCAGGCTGCCGGTTGGCGCTGGACTACCGGGTGGCAAGCGTGTGCATCAAGCCGTATTACTTGAAACGGGCCGCCGAGTTGCTGCAGGGCACCGACGTCAAAGCCACCACCACGATCGGCTTTCCCCACGGCGGACACACGACCGCCATCAAGGTGGCAGAGGCCGAACAGGCCCTGGCAGACGGCGCGCAGGAACTCGACATGGTGATCAACATCGGCAAGGCGCTGAGCCGTGACTGGGCCTACGTGTGCGACGACATAGCGGCCGTGGTGCAGGCGGCCCATGCAGGCGGCGCACTGGCCAAGGTCATCTTCGAGAACTGTTACCTGCAGGACGAACACCGGATCGAGCTCTGCCGCATCTGCGGTGAAGTGGGCGCGGACTGGGTGAAGACGTCCACGGGTTACGGCTCGGGCGGCGCAGTGATGGCCGACCTGCGCCTGATGCGGCAGGTTGCGCCTCCGCACGTGCAGGTCAAGGCCGCGGGTGGCATCAGCACGCTCGACCTCGCCCTCGAAGTCCGCGCCATCGGCTGCACGCGATTCGGGACGCTGCAGACCGTCGAGATCCTTGAAGAGTGCAAGCGCCGGCTCGCGGGCTGACGGCTGGAGGCGACATGCGTCATTACCACGTTGCGTTACTGCCCGGCGATGGGATCGGGCACGAGGTCTGCCCGGAAGGCGTCAAGGTGCTGGCCGCGGCCGGCAACCTACTGGGCTTCCAGATCGAACACGAAGCGTTCCCCTGGGGCTGCGAGTATTATCTGCAGCACGGCGAAATGATGCCGAGGGATGCGCTCAAGACGTTGGAGTCCTTCGACGCGATTTACTTTGGTGCGGTGGGCTTCCCGTCCGTGCCCGACCATATTTCCCTCCACGGCCTGCTGCTGCCCATCCGCCAGGGCTTCGAGCAGTATGCGAACGTGCGGCCGTGCCTGCTCCTGCCTGGAGTACCCTGTCCACTCAAGGGCAAGGGGCCCGGCGACATCGACTTCGTCATGGTGCGTGAGAATACCGAGGGCGAATACGCGGGCGCTGGGGGTCGCATCCACCGGGGCGCGCCCCTGGAGCTGGCCGTCGAGACGGCGGTCTTTACGCGTGAGGGGGTCGAGCGCGTCGTGCGCTACGCATCTGAGCTCGCAATGGCGCGGCCGCGCAAACGCCTCGTGAACGTGACGAAGTCAAACGCACAGCGCCATTCGATGGTGCTCTGGGACGAGCTGTTCGACCGGGTGACGGGCGCGTACCCGGGCCTGCAGACCGAGCGCATGCTGGTCGACGCGATGGCCGCCCGCTTCGTCCTTAAGCCGGAGAGCCTGGATGTGCTGGTCGCCTCGAACCTGTTTGCCGACATCTTGAGCGACCTGGGTAGCGCGATCTGCGGCAGTATGGGCCTGGCCCCCAGCGCAAACATCAACCCCGAGCGCAAGTACCCGTCGCTCTTCGAGCCCGTGCACGGCTCCGCGCCCGACATAGCCGGGCGTGGCATCGCGAACCCCATCGCGGCGATCTGGAGCGGTGCGATGATGCTCGACTTTCTGGGCGAGAAGGACGCCGCGACCGCGATTATGGACGCGATCGGGGCCGTGACGGGCGAGGGCAGGGTGCTCACGCCTGACCTGGGCGGCCGGGCGCGGACGAGCGAGGTCGGAGACGAAGTCGTTGCGAAGCTAAAGACGCTAGCAGACCGTTAGTGAGCGGGAAGCGCTGGCCGTCCCAGGCGGCGGATGGCGTTTGCGATCTCTTGCGGCAACTTGTGGCGTGCGAGCGGGTTTTGCCATAGCGTGATCTCTCCCGCTTCGCGCACCACAATCCCACTCAGCCGGCTATACCGCCTAAGGAAGTCACCCGCATCCTCGTAACCGAAGCGCGCAAAGAAGGCGTCCTCCTTGCGCTCTGCCAACACGCGCAGGACAGACGTCGCGCCGGTCACTTCGGCCTCGGGAAGCTCCCGGTCTGATGCCAACCACAGCAGGTTGACGATGCGTGGCGGCATCTGCGCGGCTTTGTCGCACAGGACGGCAACGAGCTTGGCGGTGCGCGTCTGAGCGTCTCCGTCGCCAAGGTCGGTGTCCCGGATATGGCGGACCTCGACGTTGAACGGGGTATGGGTCTTGAACATGACGGTAAAATCCGGGCCCCGCTGCTTCAGAGCGGCGTAGTTTTCGTACTCGACAGTGAATCGCTCGTCGTGCAGCAGCAGTTCGGCAACCGCCAGCTCGGCTCGCAGGTCCTGCATGCCGCCAGCGTCGCGCACGTTCTTCAACTTGGCGCGTATCTTCGTGCGATAGCTGGTGGCGAACGCCCGAAAGCGGCGCGACCCTCGCACCCAGCGCTCGAAGTCAGCATACAGTGCCTGGCTGTTGCCGTCGAAGATACCCGCCAGCAAGTCGTCGAGTTCTGCCATCTACAACCTGCACTCGTCAGTCAGGTGATTCGCCAGGTATCCGTCCTGCTGCACTCACGCCTTCTCCGGCGCCTCTTCTCCTTCCGTCACACCCTCGTTCGCGGCCTCGAGCGCGGCGACCTGCTCCACCGGTGCGACCTTCCAGAACAGCGGCAGGTGCGTTTCCCAGCCCGCCAGGATTTCTTGCGCGCGTGGGCTACCAGTCCGGTCCGCGTGCCGTTCCAGCATCTGGCGCAGCTCCGCCCGGTCTTCGGCCCGCTCCACCTTCCTGAGGCACACGAGCTGTGTGTTCGCCCGCTCTGGCAGAACGCCGAGCCGGTCATATACGTAAGCGGCGCCGCCCGTCATGCCCGCGCCGAAGTTGCGCCCCGTCTTGCCCAGCACGACGACGATGCCGCCGGTCATATACTCGCACCCGTGATCGCCCACGCCTTCGACGACGGCCCGTGCGCCCGAGTTGCGCACGGCAAACCGCTCGCCGGCCCGGCCCGCGGCATAAAGCTCGCCCGCCGTCGCACCGTAAAGCGCCGTGTTGCCCAGGATGACATTATGATGCCAGACGAATTTTGCCTCGGCGTGGGGACGAATGACGATCTCGCCGCCCGCCAGCCCCTTGCCCACGTAGTCGTTGGCCTGGCCCGTCAGGTCCAGCTTCACGCCGTGAATGGTGAAGGCGCCGAAGCTCTGGCCCGCGGTGCCGGTCAGGTTGACGCAAATCGAGCCCTCGGCCAATCCCGCATCGCCATACGCTTGCGCCAGCGCGCCCGACAGTTTGGCCCCCACGGTCCGGTCGGTGTTTGCAATGCGATAAGCGAGCGAGACCGTCGGCGTTGCCTGAGCTCCGCTCAGGGTCGAGACTCCCAAGCTCTGGGCCTGCGCCAGCCCGGCCAGCGCATCGTCCGTCAACTGGTCGCCGAGGGGCGAATGTTGCAGCAGTCGGTTCCGACCCTCCACGTTCCGCCGCGCGTAGCCGGTGTCGGGCGCCCACAGCAGCGGCGCGAGGTCCATGTGGCCGGCATCCGCCCCCACAACCGCCTGCTGCAATAGGTCGGCATGCCCGATGATCTCGTCGAGCGAGGTCGCTCCGAGACCCGCCAGGATTTCGCGCACCTCCTCGGCCACGTGGATCAGGAACGCCATGACCATTTCGGGTTTGCCTGGGAACTTCCGGCGCAAGTCTTCACGCTGCGTGGCAATCCCCACCGGGCAGGTGTTGTTGTGGCAGGCGCGTGCCATCTTGCAGCCCGCGGCGACCAGCGCGGCCGTGCCGAAGGAGAATTCGTCGGCCCCGAGCAGCGCCCCGATCACGACGTCGCGGCCCGCCTTGAAGCCGCCGTCGACCCGGACGCGCACCCGGCCCCGCAAGCCATTGACCAGCAGCGTCTGCTGCGTTTCTGCCAGCCCCACCTCCCACGGCGCCCCGGCATTCTTGATCGAGCTGAGCGGCGACGCGCCGGTTCCGCCGTTGTACCCGCTCAGGTGAACCAGGTCGGCGCCGCCTTTCGCCACCCCCGCTGCGACCGTACCCACCCCCGCTTCGGCCACCAGCTTCACCGAAATCGCCGCGCCGGGGTTGGCCTGCTTGAGGTCAAAAATGAGCTGGGCCAGGTCTTCGATCGAGTAAATGTCGTGGTGGGGAGGCGGCGAGATCAGCGCAACGCCGGGCGTCGTGTGACGGATGCGGGCAATCTCGACGCTCACCTTGTGGCCGGGCAACTGACCACCCTCGCCCGGCTTCGAGCCCTGGGCCATCTTGATCTGCAGCTCGTCGGCCGACATGAGGTAGGCCGGCGTGACGCCGAAGCGGCCGGAAGCCACCTGCTTGATCCGGCTGTTGCGCTCGGTGCCGTAACGCGCCGGGTCTTCGCCGCCCTCGCCGCTGTTCGCCTTGCCGCCCAGCCGGTTCATGGCCACCGTCAGCACCTCATGGGCCTCGGCGCTCAGCGCCCCGTGCGACATGGCTGCCGACGAGAAGCGCCGGAGGATCGCCTCCACAGGCTCGACCTCGTCCAGGCTGACCGGCGCGCGCGACGCCGTGTTGAGGGCCAGTAGGTCGCGCAGCTCCACCGCCGGGCGCTCCTGCACCAGCCGGGCGTACGTGCGATAGGCGTCCCGGGTCTCGTCCGTCGCCCCGCCGCCTACTGCGCCCGCAGGACCCTTGCGAAGGCCCACCACCGCATGCAGCGCGCTCACCACTTCCGGGCTGAAGGCGTGCTGCTCGCCGCCCCGGCGGCTTTTGTAGAAGCCGTAGCTGTCCAGCGCAGGCTGGTGGAGCGTCCCGTTCGACTTCGGGAATGCGTTCCGGTGCCACTCCAAGACGTCGCGGGCGAGTTCTTCGTACCCGATCCCGCCCAGCCGATAGTTGTCGGTCCCAGCGAAGCACTCCTTCAGCAGCTCGTCGCCGACGCCTAGCGCCTCGAAGATCTGCGCACCGCAGTAGGCGTCAAGCGTGGCAATCCCCATCTTGGACATCACCTTCAGGATGCCCTTTTCGACCGCCTTCGTGAAGTTCTTGCAGGCCGCCGCGAAATCGATTCCCGCCGCTTGTCGACCGCCTTCTGCCAGCATGCCCTCGATTGCGCGGAAGGCCAGCCAGGGGTTGATCGCGTTGGCACCGTAACCAATCAAGGCTGCGAAATGGTGCACCTCGCGCGGCTCGCCGCTCTCGACGATGAGGCCCGCGTGCATCCGCTCGCCCGCGTCGATGAGCGCATGGTGGACCGCCGAGACCACCAGCAGCGACGGCAGCGGCGCGCGCGCAGCTGTGACGTTCCGGTCGGACAGAATCAGGAGCGTGGCGCCCGCCACGACCGCGGATACCGCTTGCGCACAGACCCGTGTGACTGCCCGGCGCAGCCCGGAAACGCCCTCGCTGATGGCCCAGGTGCAGTCGACGCTTGCCGTCCTGAAGACGTCGAGGCGCGAGTCCCTTGCCGCTCGCCTGGCCAGCCTGTCGGACGGCAGGCCAACGCCCAACTCGTCACTGCCCCTGGGCCCGCGCAACGCGGTCAGCGCAGCGAGGTCGTCGTCGCTGAGGATCGGGCTGTGGATCTCGAGCAGCCGAGCCGCTTCGGGCGTTTCAGTCAGCAGGCAGCCTCGCCGTCCCAGCACCTGGGACAGCGACATGACGAGCTCCTCGCGGAGCGAGTCGATGGGCGGGTTGGTCACTTCTGCGAAGCGCTGCTTGAAATAGTGGAACAACGGCCGCGGGACGTCGGAGATAGCGGCCGCGGGCGTGTCGTCACCCATCGACCCAATCGCCTCGCGCCCTTCGCGCCACATCGGCCGGAGCACGACGAGAAGCTCTTCGCGGGTGTAGCCGAACGCGGCTTCCAGCGCATCCAGAGAGATGCCGGGGCGCGGCTGCGGCACATGCGGCGCGGCAGGCGAGGGGAAGGTGCGCTGCCCGGCATCGCGCTGCCAACGTACGTCCTCCAGCGTCGTGAGGTTGTGTTCCAGCCACTCGCCGTACGGCTGCTGCTCCACGAAGCGCGCCACGATCGCCGCATCGTTCTCGATGCGGCCCAGATTCGTGTCGACCGCCAGCATCTCGCCCGGCCGCAGACGGCCCTTCTGCACGACCCGCGCCTCGTCCACCATCGATCGCGCCCGCCTCAGACGACACGATGACGACGCCGTCGTCCAGGATGACGAAACGGGCCGGGCGCAGACCGTTGCGGTCCAGCACGGTCGCCGCGATGGCACCGTCGGTGAAGGTCAACGCTGCCGGGCCGTCCCAGGGTTCCTGAAGGCAGCGGTGATAGCGGTAAAAGGCCCGCTGCTGCGGCGTCACATCCGGCGCATACTCCCATGCCTTGGGCACGAGCATCATCATGGCGTGCCGGATGTCACGTCCCGACTGCACCAGCAGATCGAGCGCGTTGTCCAGCTTGGCCGAGTCGCTGCCGTGGGGCGCGATGACCGGCGCCAGCACCGCGTTTTCGTCGCCCCATGCGTCGGCGTCGCACAGATCCGCCTCGCGCGCCCGCATCCACGTCAGGTTGCCCTGGAGCGTGTTGATCTCGCCGTTATGGCACAGCATCCGGAAGGGCTGCGCGCGCTCCCAGGTCGGGAATGTGTTTGTGCTGTACCGCTGGTGGAACACCGCGATGGCGGTCTGAAAGTCAGGATCCGTGAGGTCCATGTAGAAGTTGGGCAGTTGGGGCGCGACGAACAGTCCCTTGTACACGATCGTTCTGCTCGACAGCGACGGCAGGTAGAAGTTCGAGATGCTCTCCGCCCAGATGCGCTGCGTGGCGTGCTTGCGCACCAGGTACAGCTTCCGCTCGAACTCGGCGCCCGCGGCGATGCGGGCCGGGCGTGCCAGCACGATCTGTTCGATGTAGGGGCGCAGCGATTGTGCCCATTCGCCCAGCGCCTCACCATTCACAGGAACATCGCGCCAGGCGATCTGCTCGATGCCGTATTCCGCCACCGACTCTTCAAGAATCTTGCGCGCCCGCTCGCGATGCGCCAGGTTATAGCGCGGCAGGAAGACCATACCCACCGCCAGATCGCCCGCATCCGGCACGCGCAGACCCTGCAGCGCCAAATCGCGGCCAATCATCTCGCGCGGCAGCTGCGTCAGGACGCCCGCGCCGTCGCCGCTCTTGCCGTCCGCGGCGACCGCGCCGCGGTGCGCGTGATTGGCCAGCGCGGTCAGTGCCGAAGCGAGGATCTCGTGGCTGCGCCGGCCGTCCTTCTGCGCCACAAACCCCATGCCGCACGCGTCGTGCTCGTGCTGCGGCTGATATAGCGGATAGTCCATCTTCTCTTCCCCCGGTGCTGCAGGATCGGCAAGGCGGGTCCCTCGCGTGACCCGAAAACATAAAGCCCCCCGGCGCGGCTCTGTCGAGCTGCACCGGAGGGCTGCCTTGCATGCAAAAGCTTCAGCGCTCGGTGTCGACGGTGAACACGTGATTTAGGGTGCGAGTGTAACAGGCGCGACGAGCGATGTCAAACGACCGAAGCCCGGGTGAAGCACATCATACGACTGATGACACCTGTCACAAACCAGTATAAATTGTAACTAAGCGTACCGAGCAGATGCAAGACTTTGCCTTCGGAGGCCGTAAATGAATGACCAGGCTGTAGCGTGTTTGATGTTTGGGATTTACGAAGCGCGAGACGGGATTATTGACCGGCGTGAGTGTTCTGTTTGTCACGGTGACGGGTGCCCTTACGTTGTCGAAGAGCCCCAGCACGGCCCGTGCCCCCATTGTTTTGGGACGGGCATGGCGCCCGCGGCTGTATTTGAACCGAGCGACCGGATCGACGCCGTTTGTGCGCACTGTGAAGGGACCGGGCGCATCTGATCTCAGGCGGCATGATCGGCTATTCCTGCAGCGCCAGCAAACCGAGCAGGTAGCTTCTCGCTCCAAACCCGCTGATCTGCCCCAGACAAACGGGCGCGATCACCGAGGTGTGCCGAAACGGCTCGCGGGCATGGATGTTGCTGAGGTGCACCTCGACGCAGGGTAATGCGATCGCGGCGATGGCGTCGCGCAAGGCATACGAATAGTGGGTGAGTGCACCGGGGTTGATGAGGACGCCCCCGGCCCAGCCGCGCGCTTCGTGCAGCGCGTCGATCAGCACACCTTCGTGGTTCGACTGCAGGATGCGCAACTCGATGCCCCTGCGACCCGCCTCGGCCTCCAGCGTGGCGTTGATCTGCGCAAGCGTGGTCGCACCGTATATCCCCGGCTCGCGCGTGCCGAGCAAGTTCAAATTGGGGCCGTGCAGCACCAGAATCCGTTTCATCGGTTGATCGTCCATCAGGTATAATCTCCTCGAACCCCGCCATTCGAACCAGGTTCTTGCTCTCGAGCATCTGTGGCAGCGGTCTGCCTCCAGTTGACGCCACAAGCCGACATGCTCTCATCACACAAGGAGTCTGCCGATGCGCTGGGAAGAACTCACGGGCGACGAGTTCCCGCTCGCCGTGGAGCGGGCGGCTGGCGTGTGCCTCATGCCCTGTTCGGTGATCGAGCGCCACGGTCACCATTTGCCGCTGGGAACCGACATGTATATCGGCCGCGAGGTGTGCCGCCGGGCGGCGGAAGCCGAGCCGGCCATCATCTTTCCCGAGAATATCTTCGGCCAGATTGCGGAAGCCCGCCACGTTCCCGGAACGATTGCGTTTCCGGTCACTCTGAGCCTCCAGTTCCTGGAAGCGGCGTGTGACGAAATCGCGCGCAACGGCCTGCGCAAGATCGTGCTGCTTAATTCGCACGGCGGGAACAGCTACCTGCTCGCACTCTTCGCTCAGGCCCAGCTCAGCCGTCCTCGGCCGTACACGCTGTACGTGGTCGACCCGATTCTCCTGCCTTTCGAGGCTCCCGAACTCGAGGCACAGTGGGCAACCAAGGTCGACGGCCACGCAGGCGAGAGTGAAAGCAGCGCGCTCCTCGCCGCCCGCCCCGACCTCGTCGACCTGGATACGTGTCCCGCCGGCGACGAAGGCATGCCGCTGGGCCGGCTCGACGCGCTCCGGGCTGCGGGCGTGTACACGGGCATCTGGTGGTACGCCGACCACCCCACGCACTATCGCGGCGACGGTCGGGCCGCCACCGCGGCAAAGGGCGAGCTGCAGTTCCAGATCTACGCAGGCCGCCTGGCCGCTGCGCTGCGCCTGATCAAGCAGGACACCGAAACACCCCCGGCTGCTCGCCGAGTTTCACGCCCACACCAAGCATTGAGTCGGACGGCGGTGAAATAGGCCGCTGATCGAACTGATCCGCCTGATTAGCATGATCTTTCAGATCCGCATCAGGCAGATCAGTTCGATCCGGGGGCAATCTCTCTCAGCGCCGCACGCACGGCTTCCTCGGGTACGTCCTCCACCAGCCGTACCCTGCCGATGTCCTCGATCACCACGAAGCGCAGGCTGCGGCCCCGGCGCTTCTTGTCGGTGCCCATCGCCGCCATCACCGCATCCTCATCGAATGCGTAGGTGACGGGCAGCCCCAGCCGGCCGAGCATTTCGCGCAGCCGGTCGGCCATGCCCGGCGTCGCAGGTCGGCGAGCCGCTCGCTCAGTGCCGCGGCGGCGACGATGCCGATCGCGACGGCCTCCCCGTGCCGCAGCCTGAACCCGGAGACAAGCTCGAGCGCGTGGCCGAATGTATGCCCCAGGTTAAGCCAGGCCCGGTCGCCCGTCTCGTACGGATCGCGCTGGACGATCTCTGCTTTCACCCGCACGGCGGCTGCGATCATCTCGCTCAGATCCGCCGGCCCATCTCCCAGCAACTGCCGGAAGAGGATCGGGTCGCCAATAATCCCCGACTTGACCACTTCGGCCAGTCCCGACCGGAATTCGGCGCCCGGCAGGGTTGCGAGCACGTGTGGGTCGATGAGGACGACCTCCGGCTGCTTGAACGCGCCGACCAGGTTCTTGCCCTCGGGCAGGTCCACTGCCACCTTGCCGCCCACGCTCGCATCGACCATCGACAGCAGGGACGTCGGGATTTGCACGAAGGGCACGCCCCGCAGCCACGTGGCGGCCGCAAAGCCCGCCATGTCCCCGATCACGCCCCCGCCCAGCGCGATAATTGGCTCCTCCCGGGCCATCTTGGCCTCGGCCAGGCCCCGGTAGAGGCGTTCGACGGTCGCCAGTGTCTTGTGGGCCTCGCCATCAGGCGCACTGAGCACCACCGGCTCGAACCCCTTGAGCGTCAGCGCAGAGAGCAGGCCGGGAAGGTGGTATTCTGCAACGGTCGGATTGGTGACGATTGCGCACCGGCCCGGCTTGATGCCCGCGCAGGTGAGGCGCGTGCCTGCTTCGCCGAGGATGCCTTCGGCAATCAGGACATCGTAGTTTCCCTCGGGCGTGCGGACAGGCACCCGATGACTGCCTTCGGGCAGGGCGGCGGTGAGCGCAAGGATACGGTCGGCCACCTGTTCCGCAGTCAGGCCGGTGGTGTCGACATGATAGGGCAGGGCTGCATAAGCATCGGCCCGTTCGGCCAAAAGGCTCCGGACTCGCTCGGCCCGGTCGCCCTCGCCAAGCACCGGGCGGCCGCCGCCCGCGCCGACCCGCTCTAGGATCGTTTCGGGCGATGCTTCCAGGCAAACGACCGTGCCTGCAGCCAGCAGCGCCTCCCGGTTGGTCGCGCGCAGCACTGCGCCGCCGCCGGTTGCCACGACGAGCCCGGTCGACGTTTCCAGCCCGCGACAAGCTTCCGTTTCGAGCTCGCGGAATGCGTGCTCGCCGTCCTCCGCAAAGATGGCAGGGACCGGCTTCCCCGCGACCGCCTCGATCCGTTCGTCGAGATCGAGGAACCGCCAACCCAGCCGCCGCGCAAGGAGCCGGCCGACGCTGGTCTTGCCGGTGCCCATGAAACCGGTGAGGATGATATTACGAGTTGCTGTCATCGATGCTTCGCGACCCTGTTCTCCCGCCAACATCGGGGGATAATCCAACAGTCTTCCGAGAGACCGTTCCTCGGTGTTTCCGGCCCAGCTACACTTCGTACCGGAACCGCCAGGTGGCGTTGTCGACCGGCAGATCCTCCAGCCGGCTTCGCCGCAGGCTTGCGAACCTCGGCAGCTGCTCTTCCAGCGAGTCGCCGCCCAGCTTCTCCAGCAGCGCGTCGGCCAATACCCATGCGGCCATGGCTTCCCCAATCACGACCGCTCGCGGCACCGCACAGAAGTCCGAGCGCTCATACTTCGTAGGCGCAGGCTGCCCAGTGGCCAGGTCGACGGACATGAGCGGGTTCAGCGTCGTGCTGATCGGTTTCATCGCCACCCGCAGCACGACCGGCTCGCCCGTGGTCACGCCGCCCTCCAGCCCACCGGCCCGGTTGGTCGACCGGCGCAGGTTGCCGTCCTCGTCGCGCTCGATCTCGTCATGCACCTCGGTCCCCCGCAGGCGGGCATTGGCGAAGGCCGGCCCGATCTCCACGCCCTTCATCGCCTGGATGCCCATCATCGCGGCGGCCAGCCGGGCGTCCAACTTCCGGTCGAACTGGACATGGCTGCCGAGTCCCGGTGGCACGCCGAGCGCAACCACCTCGAAGACCCCGCCGAGCGTGTCCTTCGCCTGCATCGTCTCTCGGATGGCCTGGCGCATCTGCTCTGCGGCAGCCGGATCGGGGCAGCGTACGTCGTTGTCCTCCGCTGCGGCAAATCGCGCGGGATAGGACATCTCGTCGGTTAGTTCGGCTTCCACAGGGCCAATTGACGTAACATAGCCCCCGACGGTAATCCCAAACTGCAACAGGTAGGCCCGGCAGATCGCGCCCACTGCCACCCGCATCGTCGTCTCACGGGCGCTCGCTCGTTCGAGCGCAAGGCGCAGGTCCCGGTAACCGTACTTGACCGCGCCGGTCAGGTCCGCGTGCCCCGGCCGGGGAATCGTCATCGGCGGCACGTCTTTCTCGGCCCAGGCCTTGTAGTCCAGGTTCGCCACCTCCAGGCCGATGGGCGCACCCGTGGTCTTGCCCCCAACGACCCCCGCTGTGACCCGGACCCGGTCCTTCTCAATCTTCATACGCCCGCCCGCGCCGTACGCGACTTGCCGCCGCTCGAGCTCTCGGTCGATGATTGAGGCGGTGACAGGCAGGCCCGCGATCAGGCCGTCGAGGATCGCGGTGAGGGTGGGCCCGTGACTCTCGCCCGCGGTGAAGAAGCGAAGGGGAGACATCAGGTGAGCAATCCTTCCTGCAATAGAGGTGGGTGTGCGTAGCGGAAGCCGACCACCTGCATCCAGGCGGGCTCGGGGTGCGGGTTGCGTGTCACCGTCATCCCCAGCTTGCGCATGACCCCCTGCGACGCTGCGTTTTCGTACTGCGTCGTCGCAAGGACTCGCCAACGCGAAGCTCGCCGAAAGCGTAGTCGATCATCGCACCTGCGGCTTCAGTTGCATACCCGCGGCGCTGGTGCGCGGGATCGACCGCCCAGAACATCCCGAACTCCGGCACGGCCTGACCGGAATGGCCCGGTCCCGGCGTACGGGCCAGTTCGGGGATCTGGTCGAACGGCATGAGCAGCGGCACGTAGCCCACCGATCCGATCAGCTCGCCGGTCGATCGCAGGACGATCGCCCGGTCGCCGTACGGAGGCTGGTTCATTGCCGGCAGCCAGCGCGCGCTGAGCGTACTCCACTCGAGCCACGAGCCGCGTTCGGCAAGCCCGGCATCGAGATGCTCTGACCGCTCGGCGCCAAACGCCTCGTTGAGGATCGGTGGATCTCCGCAAGGTCCGCATTGACAAACGGCCGGATGATTAGCCGGTCTGTTACGAGATCGTCCAAACCCGCCTCCTCATGCCGTTCCCTCGCCCGACGCGTTCGGTAATTCCTCGTCGCACCGCACGCAGTTCAGCTCGTAGCCGAGGAACCCGGCCCGGCCCTCCGGCTCGAGCACCCAGGGCCGAAAAGAGAAGGGCGGCGCGTGGCGCACGTGCTGGCCATGCCCGCAGGCCAGCTCGGCCACCCAATCACCCTCATCGTCCAGGTGCCAGCCGGTAATCGCTCGCTTCACAGGCGAAGTTTACCTGTCGACCGGGACCGCGTCAACCGCCCGCGGCCGCGGCCCGCATGACTTCTAAGGGCGCAGCCACGCCCGTCCACAGCTCGAACGACCGGGCCCCCTGGTGCACCAGCATGCCCAGGCCGTCGACCGCCGCGCGCGCCCTGCGCCGCGGCAAGCGTCAGGAACTCCGTCCGCCGGTGGTAGATCAGGTCATAGGCGACCTGTCCGGGGCGAAAGGACACGTCCGCGTCCCACGGCAGCGGCTCGCCTTCATGCAGGCCCAGGCTCGTGGCATTGACGATCAAGGTGGCCTCGGCTGCCGACGCTGCTCAGCCCAGACGGGAACGGCGTGGCCGACAGGCGGGCCGCCGAGGAAGGCAGCGCCTGCCCAACGGCCGCGCACAGGGCCTGCGCCTTGGCGAGCTCTCTCGCGCACACGGCGACGCTGCTGCCCGCCTCGGATAGCGCATGGACTACCGAACGTGCGGCGCCCCCAGATCCGATCACCACGGCCCGTTGGCCCCCGCCGATGCCGTGATCGGCCAGATCTTGCAGAAAACCGTAGCCATCCGTGGTGTCGCCCAGTAGAGCGCCGTCCTCCGTGACGACGATCGTATTGACTGCACCCGTCGCCTGCGCCGCTGGCGTGAGGCTGTCGAGGTAGCCCATCACCGCCTGCTTGTGCGGCACGGTGACGTTTGCACCCCTAAAGCCCAGCGCGCGCAGCCCGCCTACAGCTTCTCCGACCCGTTCCGGCGGCACGGGGAGTGGCACGTACGCCCAGTCGAGCCCGAGCGCCGGAAGGCGGCGTTGTGCATCGCCGGGCTGAGGCTGTGGCCGACCGGCCAGCCGATAATCCCGACCAGGCGCGTGCTCCCCGAGGTCATGTCTTCCCTCCAGAAGCCGGGTTTCTGCGAAGAATCCGCCTCTCTACGTAGAATCCCGCCCTCTGATCCGAAATGGGACGCCGATGCAACTGGTTGAACTGATCCGCACGGTCCTTTGGACAAAGATCGTGATAATCAGTCCGATCCGTTCAGTCAGTGTCCTGTTACATCCCGCGTTGTCCAGCAGCGCGGGGTGAAGGTCTAGGCTCCCAGTCCGGACGTTACGCAGCGCGCCAACGGATATCCGCGCCGAGCGCCCGCATCGCCTCGACAAAGCCGGGGAAGGAATCGTCGATCGCCTCCGCGCCGCGCACGATCGTCTGGCCGTCGGCCACCAGGCCGGCCACCGCGAGCGCCATGGCGAGCCGGTGGTCGCGATGACAATCCACCTCCGCCCCTCGGAGCTTCGCCGGCCCGTGCACGACCATGCCGTCGGGACGCTCCTCGATCTTCGCGCCCATCTTGCGTAGCTCGGCGGCGGCCGTCGCGATGCGATCCGACTCCTTCACCCGCAGCTCGCCCGCGTCGCGCACCGTGGTCGTTCCCTCGGCTTGGGTGGCAAGCACCGTGAAAATGGGGAACTCGTCGATCGCCCGCACGACCACGTCGCCGCCCACCTCGATCCCATGCAAATCTGCCGCGCGCACGGCCAACTCGCCGACCGGTTCACCCGCGTCCGCTTCGTCCTCGTCACCGTCGCCCGCCGTGCCGAGATCGAACGCTTGCGCGGCCAGCCCGCCCATCTGCAGCAGCAGGTCGAGCAAGCCGGTGCGGGTTGGATTCAGCCCCACGTTGCGCAAGGTCACGCGCGACCGTCCGACGATGGTCGCGGCGACCAGCGGAAACGCAGCCGACGAGAAGTCGCCGGGGATGACTAGCGGGCGCCCCGGGCGGGCTTTTAGGGTTTGGCCGCCGCGCAGCTGCCACGTGGGGGCCCTCCGCATCCACCTTCACGCCGAACCACCTGAGCATTCGCTCGGTGTGGTCGCGTGAAGGACCGGGCTCGTGCACCACGGTTTCGCCCTCTGCAAAAAGCGCGGCGAGCAGGATGGCCGATTTCACCTGGGCGCTGGCCACGGGAAGGGTGTAGTCGATCCCGTGGAGGCCACCGCCGCGAATGGTCAGCGGCGGCAGGCGCCCCCCGTCCTCTCCTTCGACCGTTGCGCCCATCAACCGGAGCGGCTCGGCCACCCGCCCCATCGGCCGGCGGCGCAGTGCCTCTGTGCCGTCAAGCGTCGCGGCGAAGGGCTGGCCCGCCAGCAAGCCGGCGAGCAGGCGCATGGTCGTGCCCGAGCCCGCGCAGAACAGCACATCGTCCGGCTGGGTCAGGCCGCGCAGTCCCTTGCCTTTGATGCTTAGCAAACCAGGTTTCTCAGAGAAACCCGGTTTGTTGACCTCTTCAATCTCAGCGCCGAGCGCCTGCATGCAGCGCCTGGTCGCCAGGCACACCTCGGCGGGCACCCACCCCTCGATCAGCATCTCCCCTTCCGCGATGGACCCAAGCATGAGGGCGCGGTGCGTGATGGACTTGTCGCCCGGCGCGGTGACAGTACCGCGCAGCGGGCCCGACGATCGGATGATTAGGTCGGCCATGTTTCTCCTGATCAGGTGTGCAGCCCGCTGCGGAGTTCCTGCGCCTGGGCAAGACGCGCGCGCAACTCATCCTCGTTCCCAGTCACGAGCAGATCGCGCAGGCCTGACAATTCACGGCTGTACAGTTGCAGCCACTCGAGCACGGCCGAGCGGTTCGTCATGAGGATGTCGAGCATCATTTGCACGTCGCTTGCGGCGACGCGGGTGGTGTCACGAAAGCCCGATGCGGCCAGCGCCCACGCCAGCGGGTCGTTGCCGGTGCTCAGCGCGTTGACCAGCGAGGCCGCAGCCAGGTAGGGCAGGTGGCTGATGGCGGCGGCAGCCCGATCGTGGGCCTGCGGGTCGAGCGTCACGACATAGCTTCCTACGCTCTCGGCCAGCGACTGCGCCCGCTGAAGGGCTGCGCCTGAGGTGCGGGGCAGGGGACAGAGCACGAAGGTCTTGCCCACGTACAGCCCGGCTTCGGCTGCGGCAAACCCGCCGACTTCTTTGCCGCACATCGGGTGCCCGCCCACGGGCTCGAGCCCGGGCGGGAGGAGATTCATCGTTTCGCAGACCGCGGACTTGGTGCTGCCCAGGTCCAGGACGAGCGTGCCGGGGTTGGCATGCCGCCCGACCTCGGGGAGCTGGCGCAGCAGGGTACGCACCGGCGTGGCCAACACCACGACATCGACCCCCCCGACGCCCTCTGCCACGTCCCCGACGCCGCAGTCAATCGCGCCGGCAGCCTGCGCGTCAAGGAGGGTTTGCGGGCTGCGGCTCACGCCCACGATCGTCGAAGCCCACCCCGCGCGCGCAGCCCCGAGCGCGAGCGACCCCCCCATCAGCCCCAGCCCAACGATGCAAACAGAGAGCTCTCTCGTCATAAGCACAGCTGAACAGGAAGGACCGAAGGACACGAAGAACCCGTCAAGATTCCCTTTGAGGCTTTTGGTGCCTTGGTTCGTCCTGTCACATCGTCCTCCCGAGCGCAGGCGCAAGCTGCCTGAGCTCGCGGATCAGGGCCGCGTACTTCTCGGGCTTGAGCGACTGGGCACCGTCGGACATGGCCTGCGCAGGATTGGGGTGCACCTCGATCATTAGCCCGTCCGCGCCCGCCGCAATGCACGCCTTCGCGGTCGGGCCAATCAGTTCCCACTTCCCCGTGCCGTGGCTGGGGTCGCCGAAGATCGGGAGATGCGTCCACTGTTTCATCAGCGCGATTGCATTAATGTCGAGCGTGTTGCGCGTCGCCGTCTCGAAGGTGCGGATGCCGCGTTCGCACACCATCACCTGCCGGTTGCCGCCGCTCAGCACGTACTCGGCCGCCATCAGCGTCTCCTGGATCGTGCCCATCATGCTGCGCTTGAGGAAGACCGGCGTGCGCGTCTTCCCCACCGTCGTCAGCAGGGGGAAGTTCTGCATGTTGCGCGCCCCAATCTGAAACACGTCGGTGTACTTGCCGACGAGCGGCACGGCCTCAGACGACATCACCTCGGTAATGATGGGCAGTCCGCTCTCCTCGCGTGCCTCGGCCAGCATCTCCAGCCCATCCTCGCCCAGGCCCTGGAACGAGTAGGGCGAGGAACGCGGCTTGAACGCACCCCCGCGCAGCATGTCGGCCCCCGCTTCCCGCACGGCGCAGGCGGTCTCGATCAGCATCGACCGACTCTCGACGGAGCACGGGCCGGCGATCATGGTGAGCTTCGGACCACCCACCTCCACGCCCCGCACGTCGATAACCGTGTTCTCCGGATGGAAGTCCCGGCTGGCGAGTTTGAACGGCTGGAGGATGCGGACGACCTGCTCGACGCCCGCCAGCATCTCGAAGTTGTGCGACTGGATCGGCCGGTCGTCGCCCACGACCCCAATGATGGTGCGCTCGGTGCCCTGCGAGAGGTGGGCCTTATAGCCCATCGTCTCGACTTGCTTGACGACCGTGTCGATATCGGCCGCCGATCGCGGTCCGCTTCATGACGATGATCATGTGTGCCTCCCGATGACCTTAGTAACACAAAGGCACAAAGACACAAAGGCACGAGCTGTTTTGGTCTTCGTGTCTTGGTGTCTTTGTGTTATCTCTACTCACCGCGCCGCCGGGTAACTTCCGAGCAGCTTCAGAAACGCCGTGCGCGTGAGCAGGCCGAGCAGCGCCCGGTTAATCGTGGCATCCTGCCAGTGCCCTTCGAGGTCCACGTAGAAGACGTAGTGCCACGGCCGGTTGCGGCGGGGGCGGCTCTCGATCTTCGTCAGGTTGATGCTGCGGGTGGCCAACTCGCCCAGGACGTGGTACAGCGCGCCGGGCGTGTGCATGGTGGCGAACACGATCGAGGTTTTGTTGTGCTTGCCGGGCGGCGGCTCTTCCCTGCCGAGCAAGAAGAAGCGGGTCGTGTTGTCGTGCGAGTCTTCGATACCCGCATCCAGCACTTCGAGGCCGTACGTCTCGGCTGCCAGGGAACTGGCAATGGCAGCCACGCCCGGCTCGGGCTTTGCGGCCAGGTCGCGCGCCGCGCCGGCGGTGTCGTACGCCACTACAGCTTCCCAGCCGCGTGTACGCAGATACCGCTCGCATTGGGCCAGCGCCTGGTAATGCGAGTAGACCCGCTTGATGTCGCCCGGCTTCGTGCCCGGCGCAGCCAGCAAGCAGTGGCGCACGCGCAGCTTCACCTCTCCCACCACCCGCAGGTCATGATCGAGCAGCAGGTCGAAAGCCTGGTTGATCGACCCCGCCTGCGAGTTCTCGACCGGCAGCAGCCCGAGGGTCGCCCGGCCTTCCTCGACGGCCCGGAACACCGCCTCGAAGTCAGGGCACGCGACCGTGTTAACCTGCGTGCCAAAGTGCTGGAAGATGGCCTCTTGTGAATACGCGCCGGGCTCACCCTGGAAGGCGACGGTGTGGAGCACCTCGGTGTGGTGCTTCCCGTTCGCCTTGGGCGCATCCGCCGCCGGTTCTTCGATCGGTGTGAACTCTGAACCGATGTCGGGGCGCAGCCGCACGGCCTCGCGCAGGTAGATGTGGCGCACGTCGTAGATCGGGCGCTCGGTATTCCAATGGATCAGCGTGCGGACCGTGCGGGGGAGGCCCTCGTCCGTCTCGATCTCCACTGCGCTGAGCAGCGGCACGTGATGCCAGCCGAACTCGCGGGCCGCCCGCGCGGGAAATGCGGCCGTCAGATCAGGCGTGACCGTGAAGATCGCGCTCGCGACGTCCTCCGGGTTCACGCTGTTGGCAGTGACGATGGCGGCGAGTAGTTCCTGCGTGGCAGTGAGAATCGCCTCGACGGTGTTGGATTCCACGGTGGTGGCGCCGCGGATGCCTCGAACGGCCATGATGAGACCTCCTCCTTCTTCGCTGCCTTGTTGGGCGGGTGCACGCAGCGCACACATGAGCCCAACAAGAGGATGAAATAAAAAAAGCGTGGAAGCTGGGCCTCCACGCTCGGCTATTCTTGGCTGGACTCTGGCGTCATTGCTTCAGCGGCAAACCATCTCCAGCCGGCGGGGGGCAAAGCCGGGGCGGGCTGGAATAATAAAAGAAGAAATAGCGGCTGATCAGCAGAAGACGCATCGGGTTACAACCTCAGTGCGAGTGATGGGTCACGATCAGTACCCGTGACACAAGTGGCGGGATGATAGCACGGCGTTCGCGCAATTGTCAAACCGTCAATACGCGAGGAAGGACAAGTGAACCAATGCTTCACAAATCCGGCACTTAGCGCGCCTTTGATTCTTTAGTTTTTGTGGGTAGAATAAGCGGACCCTTTCAACATGAGCAAAGGAGCGCGTCATGGCCGTAACTGAAGCGAAACAGAGGATCGTCAACCGAGTGTGGCAGTCGATTGCCACGAGCGGAGTGTCCGTCAGCGCGATTCCGAAAGACCAACTGGATACGCTCGTCGACGCGATTGCCGACGGCGTTCTTGTCGCCATCGATCACGAGTTTGAGGAAGCCGGGCTGCCGTCGAGGGGCCTGGCTGCCGAGACGGCGCCCACGCTGGGCGACGAGGAGAAGCTGCTGTGGGAGGGCCGGCCGTTCCTCTCGCTGGCCACGTACTACCGCATTACCAACCAGCGGGTTCGCGCGCAGTACGGCGTCATCGGCCGCGACTACGACGACATCGAGCTGATCCGCATCCAGGACCTCGACCGCACGCAGGGCTTGACCGAGCGGATGCTCGGCATCGGGGACATCCACATCATGAGCTCCGATCCGTCGCGCCCCACGATGGTGCTTAACAACGTGGCCGACCCCGATCAGGTACACGAAATTTTGCGGAAGGCCATGCTCGAGGCACGTAAGAAGTATCGCTACAGCGTGCAGGAAGAGATGTAGGATTATCCAGCGGGCTCGCGCTCGGGCGAACCGCTAACCCCCACACACTTCGGGGCTTGCCCTGCACTCAGGTCAGGGCAAACCCCGAAGTCTTTTCACCGGCGGTGCGCCGCCATCTCGGGGGCGGCTTCCCCTCCATCCCCCGTGACCCGCACGCACTCGGGTACGCCGACGCATTCGACCGAGATGAGGGAATAACCCCAATCCACCAGGCCGCAAAGCAGCCCGGTGAGAGCAGCCTGGTCGGCCACGATGCCGCGCAAGACACTCTTCGGATGTCCGTTCCCGTTGCGAACTTCCTCGACGTTGATCCCATCGAAGTAGTCGGCCAGGTTGACCCCTAGCTGGCCCTGCACACAGATCCGATAATCGGCCGGCGCATCCAGCGTCAGCCGCGCATGGTCCAGATTCATCTTCTCCCCTTGCGTTGCGATTTTCACACTACATCAAACATCTACTCTACCCTATCGCAGCCTGCCAATACATGAGAACCGGCTAAGGGCAATATTAAGCTTTGGTCGTGCCTGTGTCAACGGAGCAATGGCGTAAAGACGAGAGCTATGCCGGATCAGACTGCTGTTGCATCCGGGAGTGAGCCGTAGGGTTCAGACGGGCCCGAAACGGACCATCGGAGAGGCCAGTCCGTTTCGGGCCCCAGGCGTGCGACCTCCTACGGCCGCCACGCCATCTTTTCGAAGAACCAGAGCGGTAGGACGTCTGCCGAGACCACTTTCGTGACGCCGCTTCCATCCGGCCGCATAGTGTAGATGCCCCACTTGCCATCGCGGTCCGAGCGGAAAGCGATCAATTTGCCGTCGGGTGACCAGACGGGCAGGCCGTCACTTTGCGGCGTCGTGGTCAGCCGGGTATTGCCTGATCCATCCCGCTTGATCACGTAAATCTCGAAGTTGCCGTCCTCCTTCGAAATATAGGCGATCTGTTGGCCATCCGGCGACCAGGCCGGCTGCCCGTCGCCGCCGCCGGTTGTCAGTCGCCGCACTTCCCCGCTGTCGGGGTTGGTCAGCCAGATCCCGCACGCCCCCCCATTGCAGGCCCGGTAAGCAATCCAGTTGTCGATCGGGCTCCACGCCGGATATTCGCCCGTTCCCAGCTCGCGCAGGCCATTGCCGTCGGTGTTGATCAGCCAGATGCTGTCGCCGCCCATCAGCGTGAGCCGGTCGCCGCCGGGAGAGAACGAGGGATAGGCGCCGCCCTCGATCACCAGCCGTTCGCCGGAGAAGTCGGGAGCGGAGATATACACGCCGGGTTTGTCGCCAACCGCGCCGGGCCAGGCAAAGTATACCAACTGCTTGTTGTCGCGCGAGAAGGCCAGCTCCGTCCGCCAGTCGTTGAGCTTGCGGCTCTTGCCGGTCGCGAAGTTGTATTCCCACACCTCCCAGCGCTTGTCGGCCATGTTGGCAACCGAGTACAGGAGGATGCCCCGCGGTTTGCCGGCGGCCGTTCCGGCCGTTGCAGGCTTGGCTGCGGCGGCAGGCGCTGGCGGGATATCCTTCACCACCGCCACTTTCCCCAGCCCGCCCTTGATCGTGAGCAGCGACGCGCTGGCCCAGCCGTTCTTGCCACTGAAGCAGCAAAGCTGGAGCCAGGAACCGTTCTGATTCTTGCCCTTGACGTCGAAGGTCTCGCCCTTTTTGGCAGCGGCGATGACGGGGTAGGTGGATCCGGGGCCGCTCCGCACGTTGAGACTTGCGCCCTTGACAGTGGCGGTCGGTCCTGCTTGTGCGTTTGCGATGAGCACAGGGGTGAAGAGCAGGACCAGGACCAACGCGAGCCAGATAAGCATACCGAGACGTGACTGACTCTTGGCAGACATACGGCACGCTCCTTCGCGTAGGATGACTCAGTTGTCACACTCCAGCGATGTACGCCGGGTGAATTCCGACACAGGCAATTGTGACAAGTTCTTCAAGTGTTGGGACTGTCGTTGCACGGACCCTTTGCTCGCCTGCATTGAGGCCGGGGGAGCGTATCGAGGTCGGTTTCCGATCGTGTGGTAGAATGGCTGAATTGTCGCTTCCCTATTGTTCGAAGGAGGGCATCATGACCCGCATCGTTGCGGACACCACTTGCGGCCTGCCGCCTGAGCTGTACGGGCGGCTCGGCATCCCTATGATTCCCCAGGTAATCAATTTCGGTGACGAGTCGTTTCGCGAGGGCGTGGACATGGACGCGGCTACATTCATGGCCCGCCTGCGCACGGGGAAGGAGATGCCGAAAACCGCAGCGCCATACCCTGGTGATTTCATCGACGTCTTCCAGGAGTGTGTGCGAGAGGGGGAGAGCGTCGTCTGCGTGCACCCTACGGCCGATCTGAGCGGCACGGTTCGCTCGGCCGAGATCGCGAAGAACGATTTTCCCGGCGCCGATATCCGCATCATCGACACGCGGCTGGTGGCGGGCCCGCTTGGTTCACTGGTCCTCGAGGCCGACCGGCTGGCCAAGCAGGGGGCCAGCGCGGACGAGGTAGAAGCACGCGTTCGGGAGATGATGGTGCGGGGCAAGATTTACTTCATCGTGGACACGCTCGAGTTCCTGCGCCGGGGTGGCCGGATTGGCGGCGCGCAAGCTCTGCTGGGCTCGGTGCTGCAGATTAAGCCGATCCTGACGCTGGTCAACGGGCGTATCGACCAGTTCGAGCGCGAGCGCACGAAGAAGAAGGCCCTGGCCCGCCTCACCGAACTGGTGCTGCAAGAATCGGCGCGCGGCGCGGAGGCGCACATCAGCGTGAACCATGCCGACGCCCGTGACGACGCCGAGGAACTGGCGGCCGAGCTGAAGCGCCGGCTGGGCACCGACGACGTGCTCATCCTGGACATGCCACCGGCCATCGTCACCCATGCAGGACCCGGTTTATTGGCGGTCGGCTTCTTCGCACCCGCGTGAGGGCAGCCATGACACTAAACATCGCCACGGTCGACACGTCGTCGCGGCGCGACGTCGATCGCTTCATCTTGCTGCCCTGGGCCATCTACCAGGGCACCCCCCAGTGGGTACCGCCGTTCGTCGACGACACCCGGTTGATGCTCAACCGCAAGAAATATCCCTTTTACCAACACTCCGACGCCGATTTCTTCGTGGCCCTGCGTGACGGCAAGCCGGTCGGACGCATCGCGGTGTTGGATAACCGTCATTACAACCAGCACTGGGGCAGCCACACCGCGTTCTTCTACCTCTTCGACGCCTTCGACGACGCCGGGGCCGCCGCCGCACTCTTCGCTCAAATCGAACAGTGGGCCAAGGGCCGCGGGCTCGACAAGATCGTCGGCGCGAAGGGCTTCCTGCAGGGCGACGGCATCGGGGTACTGGTCGAGGGGTTCGAGCATCACCCTGCGGTTGGCATCCCCTACAACCATGCCTACTATGGCAAGCTTATCGAGGCGGCCGGTTACCTGCCCCAGCGCGACTTCCTCTCCGCCTACCTGCCGGGCAAAACGGTTCTGCCAGAGCGGCTGCACCAGATTGCGGCGAAGATGATGGAGCGCCGCGGTTTTTCCATCCGCACCTTCGCCAACAAAAAAGAGCTGACGGCTTGGATTCCGCGCATCGTGCAGACTTACAACGACACCTTCGTCAACAACTGGGAATTTAACCCGGTGACCGAGGCCGAAGCGAAGGTCATCGGCGACCGGCTGCTGCAAATCGCAGACCCGAGGCTGATCAAGCTCGTTATGAAGGGCGACGACATCGCCGGCTTCCTGTTCGGCTTCCCAGATATTTCGGATGGCATCCGCAAGGCCAACGGCCGCCTCTGGCCGCTCGGATGGATTCATCTCTTGCGCGACATGAAGCGGACGAAGTGGATCAATCTCAACGGCGCCGGCATCCTTGCGCCGTACCGGGGCCTGGGCGTCAACGCAATTCTGTACGTGGAGATGGAAAAGACGATGCACAGCGGCGGCTTCGATCACGCCGACCTGGTCCAGATGGAAGAGCACGTGCTGACCGTGGAGGACACGAAGACGATGGGCGGCACGATCTACAAGAAGCACCGGATCTATGAAAAAACCATCTGAGCCAAGGCCCGCCGAGCAGGCCGGACCCAAGCGAGTGTTGATCCTGTCGGCCGATGCGGGCTTCGGGCACAAAGCAGCCGCCAATGCGATTGCTGCCGCCTTTGCGTCCGGCTTCCCCGGCCGCGCCGAGGCCACGATCGTGAATCCGCTCGACCACGACAACGCGCCGGGCCTGCTCGTCTCCGCACAGGACGACTACGACCGGATGATCCAACAGGCGCCTGAGGTGTACCGGGTGGGCTACCAGGCGTCGGACGGTGCAATCCCTGCTGGAATCGCCGAGCAGGCGCTAGCGCTCATGATGTTCAGCGTGCTGCGCGACATCCTGAGCACCCACCGGCCCGACGTCGTGATCACCACCTATCCCCTGTACCAGGCCGCGCTCGCCACACTCGCCGCGGTCTCGCGCAAGAGCGCACCTTTCCTCACCGTGGTGACCGACCTCGCGACGGTGCATCGCCTGTGGTTCAATGAAAGCGCGCAGATGTGCCTGGTGCCAACTGAGGCCGTTGCCCGCAAGGCGCTCGAAAGCGGCCTGAGCGCCGAACGGGTGGAGATCACGGGCCTGCCGGTGAACCCACAACTGGGGCGACCGGTCGATAAGGCGGCGCTGAGGGCGAAGCTGGGTTGGCGCAGCGACCGGGTGGTCGGGTTGTTCACGGGCAGCAAGCGGGTGAAGAAGCTCGAGCCGGTCGTCCAGGTGTTGAACCATTCCGGGCTGCCGCTTGAACTGGCCATCGTCGCCGGCGGAGACGAAGCGCTCCGAGAGCGCCTCGCGTCCGTGGAGTGGCACCAGCCCGCGCACGTCTACGGGTACGTGGACAACATGGTCGAACTGATGCAGGCCGCCGACTTCATCGTCTGCAAAGCGGGCGGGCTCATCGTGTCGGAGGCGTTGGCCGCGGGCCTGCCGCTCCTGATCGTCGAGGCGCTGCCGGGCCAGGAAACCGGCAACGTCGAGCACGTGATGCAGGGCGGCGCGGGCGTGTTGGTCAACGACCCGGCCGAAGCGCTCGTCCAGGTGTTTCACTGGCTGGACAACGAATGCGCCGCGCTGAAGGTCACGGCCCAGCACTCGCGGGCCATCGGGCGACCGGACGCGGCGATTCGGGTGGCGGAGCGGGCGCTGGAAATAGCGGCCCGCGAGCCTCGGCCGGTGGGTAGAGGCCTCTCGGCGCAGCTGCCGAGGTTACGCGAGCTGCTGGGGCTGACACCGGGCGAGGCATAAGCGCAACGGGCGCCCCAGTGACGGCTACTCGGGGCGCCACTCTGCTTCCCGCGCCAGCGCGTCGAGCGCGGCGTTCTGCGCGGCAAGTTGCTTGCTGGGCCCCTCACCTTCGCCGTACACCGTGTCGCCAATGCTGACCTGGACGCGGAAGACTTTTGCGTGGTCGGGCCCCTCGGCAGAAACGGTCCGATAGCGGGGCGTGACGCCGAGGCCCGCCTGCGCCATCTCCTGCAACCGGCTCTTTGGGTCCTTGTCCTCGACCTCGGTCCGCGCGCCCCCATCTCCCCCTGCATCATCGGGATCACCCAATTCGAAACCGCGGTCAGGTCCTGGTCGAGGTAGAGCGCGCCGACGACGGCTTCGAAGGCGGCACAAAGGGTAGCCGGCCGCTGGCGGCCGCCCGTTTCCACCTCGCCGTGCCCCATCAGCAGCGACTGGCCGATGCCCAGCTTGACGGCGAGCCGTGAGAGGGTTTCGCGGCGCACGAGCGCAGCGCGGAGGCCGGTCAGCTCCCCCTCCGAGGCGTTGGGGAAGGACTCGAAAAGAAAATCTGCCAGCAGGAAATCGAGCACTGCGTCGCCGAGGTACTCCAACCGTTCGTTATCTTCCCAGTCCACCTCGGCATGTTCGTTCAGATAGGACCGGTGCGTGAGCGCCGTGCGCAGCAGTGCCCGGTCCTTGAAAGACACGCCGTTTCGCCCGGCAAATTCGTCCAGGATTTCGTCTACACCCTGCATGCCCGTCTCCCTTGCTTTAGTTGACGGGCAAGTATAGCACGGCCGGCCTGGCTTGTCATTCGTGCGGCGAACAAATGACAAGTCACGCCGCCTGGCCCTTCCTGCCGGGGCCCCTTATCTACTGACCCGCCTCGTCCGAGCTTTCCAGGAACTTCTGGATCTTCGCCTTCACGGTTGCCTTCTTCCCGGGATAGTCCTCGAAGGTCTGCTTGTGCCGGTTGAAAGCTTCCGAATAGATGTTGTCCATGAAGGTCTGGCGGTTGAAGAAGCTGTACCGCTCTTTCGGGTCCAGGAACAGGTTGAACAGCCGCGGCGACGGATAGCTTTCGAGGGTGGTTGAGGCTTCGCCGTTGATCACGTCGAAGTCGTCGAAGGCCATGCCGGCAGACATGAACTTGTACTCTGCCACCCGTATCCCGCTAAAGGTGCTGCCCATCCACAGGTAGACGTACTTTCGATTTGACAGGCTGTCATCGGTCAGCAGGAATGAGGTCTGGTCGATGCTGTCCATGTACTGCTCTTTCGGCGGCCGGTACTGCACCCCCGCCAGGTCGAGCGAGGTGAGAAACAGGTCGGAGAGGTCGAACATGCCAATGCTCTGCTGGCCCGGTGTGATCATACCCTTCCAGTACGCAACCAGCGGCACCCGTACGCCGCCTTCCCACGTACAGCCGATGCCGCCCCGAAACGGCGTCCAGCCCGCATCGGGCCAGGGTTCCATCATCGGGCCATTATCCGACGTGACGATGATCAGCGTGTTCTCCAGCTGACCGGTGTCTTCCAGCGTCTTGACGAGCCGCCCGACCGCGTCGTCCAGTTCCACGAGGCAATCCTTGTACGGGTACTTGGCCAGCGATTTGCCCTTGTAGTCCGGATTGGGATAGTTCTTGACGTGGTTGCCGCGGGAACAGTGGTACAGGAACCAGGGCTGTTCGCCCTCGGCCATCTTCTTGATGAAGTCCTCAGAGTAGGTGGTAAACATGTCGTCGAGCTGGGCGCTCAACTCGATGGTGACTTCTTCCACATTCTCCAGCGGCTTGCCTTTGACTGCGTGCACGACGTTAGGGTTGAACCCCACCGTCTTCACATACGCCTGCCGGTCCGGGCTGAGCGCAAACTCGGGTGCGAACGTTTCATCCTGCCAGTCCGTGTAAAGGCCCGACCAGCCGAGGAAGCCGTAGAAGTCGTCAAAGCCCACGTTGTGGGGTTGCGATTCGACGTTCTCGCCGCAGTGCCACTTGCCCACGGCCTGGGTGAAGTAGCCGTTTTCGCTGAGCACCCGGGCGACCGTGGTCTCGTCATCGAGGACGCCCGGCTCGCCGGCAAAGCTCGGCCGCAGCGCGCCCGTGCGCATGGGCAGCCGGCCCGTGAGCAGCGTGCAGCGTGTGGGAGTGCAGGAAGGCTGCGAATAGGCGTACATGAGCTGCAGGCCCTCGCGGCCCAAGCGGTCGATGTTGGGAGTTGGCGCGCCGGCCATCGCCCCGCCGCCATAGATACCCCAGTCGCCGTAGCCCACGTTGTCCATCAGAAAGATCAGGATATTCGGCTTCTTGCCCGTCTTCTTCTCCAGCGCGGCCAGCTTCTGCTTCGCGGCAGCCGCTTGGTCGTCGTGGGGGATGACCGGCTCCATGTTATCCGCCACCTTTACGGTCGTGGCGGCCAACGGGTCGGTGCTGCTGCCTGCCTGCAGCCGGCTCAGCACATTCTCGTGGAGTTCTCGGGGGAACGGAACGCCAACGGGCCGGGCTGCTGACCTCGCGCTCGCGGCAGCGCCTGCGA
The DNA here is from genome assembly GCA_963810095.1 of uncultured Chloroflexia bacterium. Lineage (GTDB taxonomy): Bacteria > Chloroflexota > Anaerolineae > CG2-30-64-16 > CG2-30-64-16 > JALOOB01. The sequence goes on from CAWEMM010000009.1 coordinate 617,176, forward strand.
CCCCGGGGGTGAGGCCCGCACCTGCGCTCAGGGCCACTGCGCCCGCGCCACAGACTTTGGCGAACTCACGACGCGAAAGCTTCTTCATGGAGTCCTCCTGGGGGTGAATGGGACTGCTTCCGCCGAAGTCCTCAGGACGAGAAGGCTCCCGCCGGCTGATCTCGGCGCAGATCGACCTGTGGATTATAGCACAACGCTTCCAGGCCGTGTCGCCTAGATTGCGTGGCCCGCCCAGACTTCGCAGTCCCGCCCGCAGTTGGAGCTCGCTGCACCCGCGTGTATAATACGCCTGCAACCAACGGCAGCCCCAGCCTCACCCCGGCTGGGGTTTTTGTCGCACGCCATCAGGCGCAAAGACATGGAGCAAGGGCATGGGTTTTGGCTTTTTTCGCAGGACGCCGCAGCAGCAGGCCGAGGACCAGGAGAAAATCCAGCAGAGCCTGGCCAAGACGCGGCAGGGCTTCTTTGGTCGGGTCAGCACGCTGTTCCAGGCCAACGAGATCACCGACGATACGTGGGACGAGCTCGAAGAAATCCTGATCCAGGCCGACCTGGGGATTAACACCGCGCTAGGCGTGGTCGAGCGGCTGCGGGCGCGGGTCGAGCGCAACCACCTGAAGCGCGTCGACGACGTCAAGGCGGCGCTGAAGGACGAGTTAGTCAACTTGCTCGACCACCCGCCGCTCACCAACATCGACGAGCCGCGCATGCTCACCGTCGTGCTCATCGTCGGCGTCAACGGCTCGGGCAAGACCACGAGCATCGCGAAGCTGGCGAAGTACTACAAGGCCCGCGGCAAAAAGGTGGTGCTGGCCGCGGCCGACACGTTCCGAGCGGCCGCCATCGACCAACTCAAGATTTGGGGCGAGCGCACCGGAGTCGACGTGATCGCGCAAGGGCCCGGCGCCGACCCCGGCGCGGTGGTCTACGACGCGATCCGGGCGAGCCAGGAAACGCGCTCGGCCGAGCTGCTCATTATCGATACCGCGGGCCGCCTGCACACGAAGTACAACCTGATGAAGGAACTGGAAAAGGTGCATGCGGTCTGTGCGCGGCAGGTACACGAAGCGCCGCACGAAACCCTGTTAGTGCTCGACGCGACGACAGGGCAGAACGCGATCAGCCAGGCCAAGCATTTCAAGGAAGCAGTCGACATAACGGGCATCATCCTGACCAAGCTCGACGGCACGGCCAAAGGCGGGATCGTGTTTGCGATTCAGGAAGAGCTGGGCGTGCCGGTGCGCTTCATCGGCACCGGCGAAAAGGCCGACGACTTCGCGGAGTTCGACCCGCGGGCGTTCGTCGACGGAATTATGGGCTAACCTTCTGTAGGGGCGAGGCATTGGGGAGGACATCTGGCCGCGGCCAGACGTCCTCCCCAATGCCTCGCCCCTACGACACGAAAGGATTTAGGCATGGACGAAATTCGCGGGCATCTTCAGTCCCTGGCTGACCAGGTCGACGGGATGCGGAGGCGTCTTTGACTTAGCGGGCAAGGCCGCTGAGATAGACCGGCTGGAACAGGAATCGGCCAGCCCCGAGATATGGAGCGACCCCAACCGCGCCAAGGTTGTGATGCGCGAACTGTCCGCGCTGCGTGAGCAGGTGGCCGTGTGGGACAAGATGACGCGCGACGTGGAAGACGCGCAAGCCCTGCTCGAGCTAGCCGAAGAGGCGGGCGACGAAGAGACGGCCACCGAAGCGGCGGGGCACGCAGCCGAGCTTCAGAAGCGCTATGAGTCGCTCGAGTTCCAGCTCGCCATGGCCGGGCCTTACGATCGTAGCGGCGCCATCCTCTCAATCCATGCGGGCGCAGGTGGCACCGAGGCTCAAGACTGGGCCTCCATGCTGCAGCGCCTGTACCTGCGCTGGGCCGAGCGCCGCGGCTTCGACGCCGAGATCACCGACCAGCTCGAAGGCGAAGAAGCGGGCATCAAGACGGTCACCATCGAGGTCGTCGGTCCTTTTGCGTACGGCCATCTCAAGGCGGAGCGCGGGGTGCACCGTCTCGTCCGCATCAGCCCGTTTGATTCCTCGGCCCGGCGCCACACGTCCTTTGCCCTGGTCGAGGTGATGCCGATCATCGACGAGGACATCGACATCGAGATCAAGCCCGAAGACGTCAAGATGGACGTCTACCGTTCGGGCGGCGCCGGCGGCCAGCACATGCAGAAGAACTCGACCGCGGTCCGCCTCACACACATCCCCACCGGCACCGTCGTGACCTGTCAGAATGAGCGCAGCCAGCTCCAAAACCGCGAGTCCGCGATGCGGGTACTGCGCGGCAAGCTCTACGACATGGAGCTGCAGAAGAAGGAAGAGGAAGCGGCCCGGATTCGCGGCAAGCATGTCGAAGCGGGTTGGGGCAATCAGATTCGTTCTTACGTGCTGCAGCCCTACCAGATGGTCAAGGACCTGCGCACCGAGGCCGAGACGGGCAACACGACCGCGGTGCTCGACGGTGAGATCGACCTGTTCATCGAGGCGTGGCTGAAGGACCAGGTGGGCGAAATAGCGGCGTAGGGGAAGTGGACGCGGAGGTGGGCGCGCCATCCACGGAACGAATGAATCCTGCTGCGGGCCCGAATGAACGAATCTCGCCGCTATTCGTTTTATGGCGGCCCGTGTCGATGCCGCGCCCTCCTTGACGACCCGCCTCGGATGGCTTACGCTACCGCTCACATGGAAACAGTTCCCCGCACCTTGCTCATCACCGGCGTTTCCGGTTATGTGGGGCAGGCGATCGCACCGCTGGCGGCATCCGCCGGTTACCGCGTCGTCGGCACGTGGTTCACTCACGAACCTCGCGCACTGCCGGACTGCGACCTTCGCCGCGCCGCGGTCGATGAAATCCCTGCCCTCATCGCCGCGCTCCGGCCCGACGTGGTGCTCCACACCGCTGCCGCCTGGCGTACTGAGGCCGAAGCCCAGGCGGTCATCGTGGAAGGCACGCGGGGGATCGCCGGGGCCGCCGCGCTCGTCGGCGCGCGCCTGATCCACCTGTCAACCGATCTCGTCTTCGACGGCGAGCACCCGCCCTACGATGAGGGCAGCCTGCCCGCGCCCGTGAACTTCTACGGCGAGGCCAAAGCCGCAGCCGAGGGGATCGTCGCGGAGGTGTTCGGGCTGGGGCGTCCTTCGACTCCGCTGCACGCCGCTCAGGATGCCCCGACATCGCCCGGCGCCGTCATCGCGCGCACCTCGCTGGTCACCTGTTTCGACCCGCCCGATCCCCGCACCGAGCCCATTCTCGACGCGCTCAGGGGCCGGCGGCCTCCCGTCACGCTCTACACAGACGAGTACCGGTGTCCCGTGCGGGTGGAAGACCTGGCGACGGCACTGGTGGAGCTGGGCGGCAACGACTTCACGGGCATCCTGCACATCGCAGGCCCCGAGCGCCTGAGCCGGTACGAGCTCGGGCTGCGCATCGCGCGCTTCTACGGTCTGACCCCCGCGCCCGGTATCGTTTCGGCCCTGGCCCGTGACAGTGCGTTGCCGCGTCCGCGCGACTGCACGCTGGATATTTCGCTTGCCCGCCGCTCGCTGCACACCTCGCTGCGGCCTCTTTCATAGACGTAAGCTTTCACTGATTCTACAGCTTGGTCGGTTTTTCGCACTTGACCAAACAGAAAAAGGGCGCGTATAATGCCTGCCAGTTGGTCACGAACAGCATCATACACGGGGCTGCGAAAGATCGCCGGTTGGCCGGCCGCCAAGTGGCGTACGAGAACTCACGGTATACAAGCTGGGTGACATCGCCGTGCTAAGGTCAAGCGTACAGGTCACTTTACCTGCGAGCAGAGGTCGGCACGCTTGACCCGCACTAGTTGGTTTCTCTCTCGGAGGATAGTTACCGTGAGTCAGTACGCTGACAAGACCATGACGTGCCGCGACTGCGGCAAGCAGTTCACCTTCACGGCGGGGGAGCAGGAGTTCTACGCCACGCGGGGCTTCAGCGAACCGGCGCGCTGCGGCGAGTGCCGCGCGGCACGCAAAGCCGGCCGCGATAGCGGCGGCTATGGGGCATCGGATTACGGCAGCACCGGCGGGGGCCGCAGCAGCAGCTACAGCGATTCCGGCTATAGCCACTCCAGCAGCAGCTACGGCTCGGCGAGTCGTGGCGGCGCCAGCTCGGGCACGCGGCAGATGTTCACCGCCGTGTGCGCAGATTGCGGCACCACCACCGAGGTGCCCTTTGAGCCGCGCCAGGGCCGGCCCGTCTATTGTCGTGATTGCTTCGAGAGGCGTAACCCCAGGCGCTAAGCCACCCTCTCGGTGACGTAACAGTTCGGCGGGCGGTCGTGCGATCCACGGCCGCCCCTTCTCTTTAAGGCTGAACCCCGGTTAACCACAAAGACTCGAAGGCACCAAGCGGCACGAAGACTTCGCTGATCCTTCGTGTCTTCGAGTCTTTGTGGTGAGTATCCGAATCCGTCCGATGCACTCGATTCTTGCCGCAACGGGCTTTTCGGGGTATAAACGCTCGGTGCGATACCTCAAACAGCTGACCTTACAGGGCTACAAAACTTTCGCCTCACGGACGGAGTTTCTTTTCGACGCCGGCGTGACCGCGATCGTGGGCCCCAACGGCAGTGGTAAGTCTAATGTGGCGGATGCTCTGCGCTGGGTGTTGGGCGAACAGAGCTTCTCGGCACTGCGCGGCAAGCGAACGGAGGACATGATCTTCTCCGGGTCCGAGCAGCGGCCGCGCATGGGCATGGCCCAGGTCTCGCTCATCCTCGACAACGCCTCTGGTTGGCTCCCCGTCGACTTTGCCGAAGTGGAAGTGTCCCGCCGGGCCTATCGCTCGGGCGAGAACGAGTACTACGTCAACGGCAACCGTGTGCGCCTGCGCGACGTGCATGATCTGCTGGGCAGTTCGGGCCTCAGCGAGCGCACGTATACGGTCATCGGCCAGGGCCTTGTCGACCAGGCGCTGTCGCTGCGTCCCGAGGAGCGCCGGAAGCTGTTCGAGGAAGCCGCGGGCATCACCGTGCACCAGGCCAAGCGCGAGCAGGCCAGCCAGAAGCTGGCGGATGCCTCCAACAACCTCATGCGGGCTCGGGACATTATCAGCGAACTGACGCCCCGGCTGCGTTACCTCAAGGGCCAGGCTCGGCGGGCGCAGGAGTACCAGCAGCTCAAGGCGGACCTCGAATCGCAGCTGCGGACGTGGTACGGCTACCGCTGGCGGCAGGCGCTGCTGGCCCTGGCCGGCGCGCGCAACCGGGCCGTGGATGCGGCGGCCGCGACGGAAGAGGAAACCGTAGAACTGAACGGCCTGCTCGAGCAGATCGCCGCCCGGCGCGACGAGCGCAACCGGCTGCGCGACCAGCTCGGCGACTGGCACCGGTCCTCGAGCGCGCTGCACCGCCAGGCGGAGATCGTGCAGCGCGAGCTGGCAGTGCGCAACGAGCAGGTGCGCCTCTGGCGCGAGCAGGCCGATGACCTCGGGCGCGAGCTGACATACCTCGCGGCCGCGCTCGAAGACGGCAAAGAGCGACTGCAGGCCGCCAAGGCGGAGCTGGGCCAGGCCCAGGCCGAGCACGCGACGCGCGCTCGCCGGGTGGAAGAGGCGCAGGCCGACCTCCAGCGCCGCGATCGCGAGCGCTCGGCCCAGGTCCGGGTGTTGGCGCAGGCCGAGGACGGGCTGCTGACGCTCCGCACCCAGCTCGCCGAGCGCCGCTCGCGCCTGGCTCAAATCGCGGACCGCCGGACAGAACTGACCGGCGCGGACGCCGAGCAGGTCACCGCGGCGAAGGGTGCGTCGGGGCAGGTTGCCGAAATGGAGGCTCAGCTCAAGACGCTGGGCGCAAAGGCCGACGAGTTCAGCCGCGCACTGGCGGCGATCGAGCACGACCGGCAGGGCCGCGGGCAGGCGCTGGCCGTCGGCCAGGAGGCCGAGCGCAAAGCCCAGGAACAGCTCAACGCGGCCCAGCGGGCCGTCTCCCGCCTCGAGGACCAGCAGGACATGCTCGAACGCCTGCGCGACGAGGGTGCGGGGCTGGCGGGCGGCGTCCGGGCAGTCATGGCCGCGGCGCGCGAGGTCAGCAAACCAGGTTTCTCGAAGAAACCTGGTTTGTCGGGCGAGCAGAAACCTGGTTTATCCCCCCGCGATCACCTTGACGGGATTCTCGGGCCCTTGGGCGAGTTGATCCAGGTGCCGCCCGAGTACGAGCGTGCGATGGAAGCCGCGCTGGGCGGCCGGGTGCAGGACGTCGTAGTGCGGGGCTGGGAAGACGCCGAGGCTGCGGTCGAGTTCCTGAAGCGGAACCAGGCCGGCCGCGCGACGTTCCTGCCCCTCGACACGCTGCGGCCCGGGCGCGCCGTGGACGTGCCCAAGGCGCCGGGCGTCATTGGCCTGGCAAGCGAGCTGGTCGGCTTTGCCCCGGAGGTTCGAGCGGCGGTCGACCTGGCGCTCAACCACACGCTGGTCGTCCAGGACCTGCCCACTGCGCGCCGGCTCCTTAACCGGGGTGGCGGCGCCACGCTGGTGACGCTGGACGGCGAGATCGTCCGGTCCTCAGGCAGCGTGACGGGCGGTGCGGAAAGCCGGCAGCGCGACGGTGGCCTCTTGCAGCGGGCGCGACAGCTCCGCGAACTGCCCGAGCAAATTCAGCGCGGCGGCGAAGATCGTCGCGGGGCACGAAAAGCAGATCGCGGACCTACGCAAGGCGCAGGCCGAGGCGCGGGCCGCGTTGGACGCTCTGCGGGCGCGCCGCGACGAGCTGAACGCCAGCCAGGCGCGCCTTAACGCCGAGCTCTCCAAGACACAGCTGGCCGCCGAGCGGGCGCGGCAGACCGTGAGCTGGCATGAGGAGCGGCGCAAGGGCCTGGAGCGCGAGGCCGGCGAGCTGGACCGGCGGGAGAGCGAGCTCAAGGCAGCGATTGCCGACCTGGCTGCCCAGGTGGAGAAGCGCGAAGGCGTGGTCGACGCGGAGCGCCGCCGGCTCAACGAGCTGTCCGCGGAAGACTACATGGCCGAGGTCGCGCGGCTGCGGGCCGAGGCGGCGGTCAGTGCCGGCCAACTGCGCAGCCTCGAGGGCCGGGTGCAGGAGCTCCAGCGCGGCCAGGCCGGCCGCGAGCAGGAGATCGCCAGCAAGACTGCCCGCCGTGCGTCTCTGGGCGGGCAGCAGGCCGAGGCCGCGCAAGCCATCGAAGCACAGAGCGGTGCGGCCGAGGGCCTGGCCGGCGAGATCTCCGAACTTGCGGCGTGCATCGACCCCGCCGAAGCGCGGCTCGCCGAGCTGGAGAAGAGCAGCCGGGAGACCGAGCAGCAAGAGCGCAGCCTGCGCGAGCAACTGCGGCTGGCCCAGGCCCGCCTCAACCAGGCCGACCTGTCGGCTCAGCGGGCCCAGGACGAGCTGGCCCACCTCCGCGGCGAGATCGAAAAAGACCTGGGCTTGGTGGAATTGACCCAGTTTGCAGACGATCCGGGCGAGTCGCAAGAGGCGCTGGCCGAAGATTTGCTCGACACGCAGCCGCCCCTGCCGCTCAACGGCATGGTGACCCGGTTACCCGTCGTCGTGGAGCTTCCGGAAGGGCTCGATGCCGACGTCCGTAACCTGCGCGGCCAGGTGGCGCGGCTCGGGCCCGTCAACCTCGACGCGCTGGCCGAGTACCAGGAAGTCGAGTCCCGCTACAACTTCCTCACGACGCAGTCGGCAGACCTGGAACATGCGGTGGCCACGCTGCAGGAGGTGATCGCCGAACTCGACCGGGTGATGGAGCGCGAGTTCGTCGCCACCTTCAAGGCGGTCGCCGCCCGGTTCAAGGATGAGTTCGTCGCCCTCTTCGGGGGCGGCTCGGCCAAGCTACTGATGGCCGATCCCGAAAACCCGAACAGCACCGGCATCGAGATCATCGCCCGCCCCCGGCAAGCGCGAACAGGGCCTGGCCCTCCTGTCGGGCGGCGAGCGTGCGCTGACCGCCGCCGCACTGATCTTCAGCATCCTGAAGACCCGGCCAACGCCGTTCTGCGTGCTCGACGAGGTCGACGCGGCGCTGGACGAGGCGAACGTGAGCCGCTTCCGCGACGCGATCAAGACGCTCGGTAAGGAAACCCAGTTTATCCTCGTAACCCATAACCGCGGCACTATTGAAGCGGCCGATACCATCTACGGCATTTCGATGGGCGCCGACCACACGTCGACCACGCTCTCCCTCAAGCTGGATGGCAAGGAACTGGTGACGGCGACGGCGGTCGAAGCGTGAGTAGTCGGTCCGCGGACGCGGTGTCGGCCGGCACAGAAGCCGCCCGCGCTGCTCGCACCCGCCGGCCCCCCCGCCCCGTCCTCTACCTGTTGGGCCTCGGCACCGTTGTCTTCTGGGGCGCTAGCTTTCCGATCACCAAGGCCGCGCTCGACTATACCGGCCCCAGCGCGATCGCCTTCCTCCGCTGGACCGTCTCAGCGCTCTTCCTCGCGGGCTGGCTGGCTTTGGCGGGGCGGCGGGATGCGTCTGTCAGCCTTTCTGCCGCAGGCCGCATGCTTGCCGTACGCTGGCGGACCGTCGTGTGGGTCAGCCTGACGGGCATCACGCTGTTTTACCTGCTCGAAAACCTCGCGCTGCACTACACGACCGCGACCAATGCCGGCGTCCTCTCGAATCTTACCTCGGTGTTTATGGTGATCATCGGCGCGGTGCTTCTGCACGAGCGGCTGGGCGGGCTCGAGTGGCTGGCGCTCGGGGCCGCGTTCGCCGGCTCGGCCCTCGTGAGTCAGGGCGCCGGTCACTTGACCGTCGGCGGGACCGGCCTGCTCGGCGACGGGATGATGGTGGTCGCAGGCTTCTTCGGCGCGGTGTTCAGCATCGGCGGGAAGGGGCTGTCTGAGCGCTACCCTCCGGTGGTGGTGACCACGGTGGTGGCGGCTGTTGGCGCACTCTTCTTGTTGCCCGTCGCGCTGCTTGAGGGCCTGACTTTCAGCCTGCCGCCGCAAGGTTGGGGGATGATCGTGCTGCTGGGACTGGGCTCGGGCGCGCTGGCTAACCTCTTCTGGATGAGCCTGCTGGCCCACACCGCTGCCTCAAGGGCCGCAGTCGTCCTGTTCCTCGTTCCGCTGGTCTCGGCCGGCCTGTCTATCGTTCTGCTGGGCGAGCCGGTCACGCCGCTGCTGCTGGTGGGGACCGCGCTGGTGCTCGCGGGCGTGATGGTCGTGCAGCGCCGCAGCGCATGAGCTGCGCGCCCTCTTAACGAAAGACACATGGCCGGGGCGCTCAGCGGCCTGCACGGGCGGCCGCCCGTCGTTTCGTTGCCCCGCTTACTTCCTCCCGCGTCCGCGATCCACTATACTGTCGGGCATGACCCAGATGCAAGACCCCAACGAGATCTGGCGCGCGTCGCTGACGGAGGCCGAGCGCACCGAGAAGCAGCCGCCGACGATCCTCCGGGCGGAAGCCTGGCCCTACCCGGAACTCGACCGGTTGTGGGTGCGGGTCGAACTCGCGCCGTTCGCCGCCTTTCCGAACCTCGAGTTCATCCTGACGGATGCCACGGGCGAGGTGGTGAGCACGATGTTCATGGTCGAAGTACGCGAGCCGTACCAATCGCTCACGCTCCATCTCCGCCGCCCGCCGCAGCCCGGTCAGCCGTATCGCCTGGCAATCGAGCTCACGCGCGACGAGCAGGTGCTGGATACGCGCGAGCTGGACTTTGATCTTGTCTTCCGTGACCCGAAAGGAGCCCAGAAGTGACCCCCTCGAATACGCCCGCACTCGTCAATCCCACTGACCGCGAAATCCGCCACATCCTCCAGACTGCGAAGACGGTCGCGGTCGTCGGCCTGTCAGACAAGCCGGATCGGGATAGCTACAAGGTGGCGAAATACCTGCAGGAGCACGGGTACCGGATCATCCCGGTCAACCCGATGGTGGACGAGGTGCTGGGCGAGAAAAGCTACGCGTCCGTGACGGACATCCCCGGGCAGGTCGACGCCGTAGACGTGTTTCGCAAGCCAGAGGCGGTGATGCCGGTCGTCCAGGAAGCCATCGACGCGGGTGCAGCCACGCTCTGGCTGCAGCTCGGGGTGGTGAACCAGGAAGCCGCGGAGAAGGCCGAGGCCGCCGGGCTGCAGGTCGTCATGGACCGCTGCATGAAGATCGAGCACGGCCGATTGCTGGGGTAGGGGCGCGGTCCGTGGGGTAGGGGCGCCACCCGCCGGGTAGGGGCTAGGCACTTGGAGCGGACGAACGCCGCTCCAAGTGCCTAGCCCCTACGTGTTCGTATCGATGTTCTGCGATTCCAGCAGCTTACGATACGCGGCCAAGCCCGTCTCGCCGGTCACGAGCGCCGCGGCTGCGGAGGCCCAGTCCTGCGCCGCCATCTCCACGACCCAGCCCTCGCCGTACGGGTCCCTTTCCGCGATGGCCGGATCGTCGGCCAGAAGCGGGTTTGAGCGCAGCACCGTGCCCGTGAACGGCGCGGGGAGCGGTCCGATGAACTTCAGGCTTTCGATCATCGCCACGCTCTTCCCCTTTTCAACCACCTTGCCGATGACGCTGGCCTTGACGCTGATGGCGACGAGCGAGTGACGGAGAAGTTGGTAGGCCACCGGTGTCAGGCCCACCCGGTTCACACCGTCAACGGGCGCGGCCACCCACACGTGCTTCTCCACGAGGTAGTACAGGTCGTCTGGCAGTTCGAACCCTCGAATGTGCGCCATTCTTGACTCCATAAAGAAACCCGGGTCGGCGTGCCTGTCGCTGGGCCGAAACCGGGTTTCGTGAGCGGCAAAAGCAGGGCCCGCTACGGGAGGATCACCACCGGCATCCCGATCCAGGCCATGTCGTACAGCATCTTGGCGTTCACGTTGTCCAGCATCACGCAGCCGAACGTGATCGGCTTGCCGACGTTGCCGCTCCAGATCTGGACCCCCGTCTTTGCATCCCACGGCAGGCCGTGGATGCCGTTCTCGCTCGCGCCCGCCCAGTAGATGCCCAGCCAGAACGGCATCCAAATGTTCCAGGTGGAGCCATACGCCTTAGGCAGCTTGGACTGGATTTTGTACGACCCGGGCACACTCGGTGCGCCGCGGCGTCCCGTCGAGCAAATCCAGCGTGCGATGACCGTCTCACCATTGTAGAGCCAACAGCGCTGCTGGGTGATGCTGGCGACGAACTTCGTGGGGCGGACTTTCGGGGTCGCCGCCGTGCTGCTGGTGGCGGTTCCGTCCTTGGCCGGGATGATCAGCCGCACACCCACGCCGATAAGGTCGGCGCTGCCGAGCCCGTTAGCCGACACGAGCGCTTCGACCGACACACCGTACTTCTGGGCGATCTTCGAGAGCGTGTCGCCGGCCTGCACCACGTGAATCTTCGGGTTGACTACCGCCGGCGCGGGCTCTGCCGTCGGTTTGGCAGCGGGCGCCTGCGCCGGCTGCGGCGTCGCCGTTGGCTGCGGTGCGTCCGTCGCGCCCGCATGCGGCGTGGAAGGCAGGGGCACGGCCGGGCGCTGCTGAGTGGCGGCGGCAGTCGGCGCAGTTGGCGCCTGGCCCGCTGACCCGCTCCCGTCCAGCGCGGGCACGATCAACTTCTGTCCCACCCAGATCAGGTCGGCGTTGGCGATCCCGTTGGCCTGCAGCAGCGCGGCGACGCTTACGCCGAACTGCCGCGCAATGCTGGCGAGCGTATCGCCCAATTGGATCGTATACGTGCGCGTCTGGCCGCTGGCCCCGGGCACTCGGGTGGGCGCCCCCATGCGGGTAGGGGTCGCCGTGCGGGCGGGCGCCGCGACGCCGGGGATGGTCAATGTCTGCCCCGGGTAGATGGTGTCGGCGTTTGCGAGGCCGTTGGCGCGCACGATCGCGCTGGCCGAGACCCCGAAGCGGGCTGCGATATCTACCAGGCGGTCGCCGGGCTTCACGACGTAAGGAATGCCGTCACTGGCCGGCTCGGCGCGCACTCCAGCGGGCTGCCCCGCCAGGATCAGCACAAAGATCAGCAGCAGCAGGGCGCCGGCCCTGAGGAGCGGGCGGCCCTGCCGGGCCAGCGAATCGGCAGCCATGGTGTTCCTCACATCACGAAATGGTTTCACAATGACGATACATGCCCTGAGAACAGGATACCCGAATTCGCCGCCGCTGTCAAGAATGCAAGTGCTATTTAGTTGTCAAAGTGTGATCGTATTCGCCCCCGCCGCTGCCCGGGTGGGATATAGCGCGGGCTGCAGCCCGGTCTCGGCCTCATAGGCTTTGGCGACGGCCGGGATTGCGGACTCGACTGCCCGGCCTCCATGAGCGCGACGCAGCAGCCGCCGAAGCCTGCGCCTGTCAGACGCGCGCCGTAGCAGCCGGGTTGGCTGCGCAGCAGTTCGGCCATCACGTTGAGCTCCCGGCTGCTGACCTCGTACAGGTCGCGCAGGCTGAAGTGCGAGGCGTTCATCAGCTGGCCGGCGAAGGGCAGGTCGCCGGCCCGGAAGGCTTCCACCGCTTGGAGCACCCGCTTGTTTTCTTCGATGACGTGGGTCGCGCGGCGCCGGACCACGTCCGGCACTTCCACGTCCGCAAGCATGTCCGTTGTGGCGTCACGCAGCGCGGATACGCCCATGGCCAGCGCGGCCTGCTCGCACTGCGAGCGGCGCTCGTTGTAAGCAGAGGAGGCGAGCGACCGCCGGACGCTCGTGTCCGCGATCAGGATGCCCGCACTGGCGGGGACGGGCACGGGTTGGTACTCTAGCGAACGGATGTCGATGAGGAGGAGGTGGCCCGCCTGGCCCAACGCGGAGGCCAGTTGGTCCATCAGGCCGGTCTTGGCGCCCACGAACATGTGCTCGGCGGCCTGGCCCACCCGGGCGGCCTCGTCGGGCGGCACGGCAAAGCCGCCTGCCGCGGCGAAAGCCTGGACCGACGCCATTTCAAGCGCGGCCGACGAGGATAAGCCAGACCCGATGGGAACGGTGCCGTGCACCAACATGTCCGCGCCGGCCAGCGGGTAGCCGCGCTCCTTGAGCCCGTACGCGACGCCCCGGACATAGTTGCTCCACGGCTGTTCGGCCGACGTCGCGATCTGGTGCAGACTGAACACGCTTTCACGGTCGAGATCGAAGGCCCTGAGATGAACCTGGCCGTCCTCGCGCGGGGCCACGATGATGTGCGTCTCGCGTTCGATGGCAGCGGGGAGCACGAACCCGTCGTTGTAGTCCGTGTGCTCGCCGATCATATTGACGCGACCCGGCGCGCGCGCGACAAACACTGGCCGGCGGCCGAAACGCCGCTCAAACTCGTCCAGCAAGTGATCCAGTTCCACAGGCACCTCTTTGACGCTCGAGTCTCTACGCCGGACAGGGCGCCAACTGACCCCCCTCCCGCCGGCGCGAGTATACCATAATCGAAGATGTCGGCAAGCGCCAAACGCGCTTGTGACGAACAGCGCAATAGTCGGCGGCCTGCCTGGGATGCCCGGCGCGTTGTTCGTTACCTTTGGTTACGTAGAGCGTCATGGACAGTAGGCGCGGAGGCCTCTTTTCGCGTTGCCCGGCTTCGTCAAGCTCCGAGGAGAGAACCCATGAAGCAGCGAGTCGCTGGCGAATCACCATCGAACTCAAACAACGTGAAGCAGTTCGCACTCGGCGCTCTCCTGTTCGCTGCCTTTGTGGCCGCGCTCGTGCTGGCTGGCGGCGGCGTCAGTGCAGGCGCGGCGCCCCAGGCGGCGGGAATGACACCTGCGCTTGCTCCGATGGCGACGAACACCCCGACCCCGACACCCTGCACCTGTGCGATGGATCAGTATGAGCCGGACAACGACGAAGACAGCGCGACCCTGCTGCCCGTGGGTTCATCGCAGGCGCACACCTTCCATCTTGCCGGTGACTTTGACTGGTTCCGCTTCGATCACCTCAGGATCGGCACCGGCTACCAGGCGTCGACATTTGACCTCACCGGCGAAGCGGACACGTATGTCATCCTTTACGATCAGATTGGCACGATCGTCGCCCGGAGCGACGACATCGACGGCGCCCGGTGTCTTAGCGAGCAACAGTACTGCGCCTCGTCGGTCCACTGGAAGGCGCAGTCGACGGGCCCTTACTTCCTGTTTGTGCGCACCCTGCAGTACACGCCGTGCATGTGTCCGGGATACAGCATCCGCCTGGAAGGGTTCGGCAGCTACTTGCCCGCCATCGTGCGGCAGCCGACGCTGACGCCGACGCCCACCCCAACCGCGACCGACACGGCCACGCCGACCCCAACCGCGACTTTCACCGACACGCCGACGCCCACGCTGACGCCTACCACGACGCCCACGCCGTCGAGCACGCCGACCCATACGCCGGGACCATCTCCAACGCCGACCCAGACGTCTACACCGCCGGGGATGGACTACCCACAGGCCGTCGCCGTGAACTCGCTCGCCCAGCGGATCTATGTGGCGAGCCGCGATAACGATCGGGTGTATCTGCTGAATGGGGCGACCCTGGAGGTGATCGGGGGCGCAGTTGTGGGCCGCCAGCCGTGGGGCATCGCCTACTATGCCCCGCTCAACAAGGTCTACGTCGCGAGCTGGAGCGCAGGGACGGTGACCGTGCTCGACGGGACGACGCTTGGAGTGCTGCGCACCATCTCCGTGGGCCCGAACCCTACGTGGGTCAAGGTGGCGGGCGACCGCATCAAGCTGGTCGCATACGGCAGCAACAGCCTCGTGACGATCGATCCGGCTTCCGACACGGTCGTGCAGAGTCTGCGGCTGTCTCGGACTAATGGCGCCTGGTCGCTGGCGTATAACGCGGCGCTCGGCCTCACATACGTGAGCAGCCGGGATTCGAAGACAATTACCGTGGTCGACTCCATGGGCGCCGAGCGGACGGTGATCCTGGCGGGTTATGGCGCGGGCTGCGAGCCGTACCAGCTCGAGTTCAACCCCGGCCTGGGCCGGCTTTACAACATCTGCAATGTCAGCAACCAGCGCAATGACGTGGTCGTCGTGTATCAGGCGAACGGCGTCGGGCTCACTGCCTCGGCCGAGATCACGGTGGGCGCCGGGGGACTGGATGTGCCAGGGGGACAGGATGGCCGGGGAGGCCTGGTCGTCAATCCTGACACCGCAAGCGTGTTTGTCAGCAACGCCTACGACAACACGGTTAGCATCATCGACGGCGCGACCAACCGCGTCATTTTTACGGCACCGGTCGGCGCCAGCCCGTTCGATATGGGGATCGATGTGGCGACAAAGCGCGTCTACACGGCGAACCGGCTAAGCGACGACGTATCGCTGGTGTTGGACCCGAAATAGGCCGCTTGTCCGCTACTTGAAGCGCCGCGCCAGTTCGGCCTCCACGTCGCTCCAGGTACGGTCGCGGGCGGCCAGCAGTACCAGGCAGTGGTACACCAGGTCGGCCATCTCGTAGACGAGCCGGTCATCGCCTTCAGCCAGCGCGGCGATGGCCGTCTCGACCCCTTCCTCGCCGACTTTCTGGGCCATACGCGGCAGTCCGGCCGCGAACAGGCTGGCCGTGTAGGAGGCCGCGCTCGGGTTCGCCTTGCGGTCCGCGATGGTCGCGCTCAGCGCGTCGATGACGTCGCTCATCTGTGTTCCCCTTCGTCTGTTGCCGTTGGCAGGCGCCGTCGAAGCGTCTGGCTCCGCTCGATCAACCTGCGATAGTGGCTCCCGGCCAGGCGGTCCTCCCCGCGCTTCAGCACTTCGGCGGCCGCGATGATCTCCCCGCGATCCAGGTACAGCTCGGTGAGCCACAGGTCGATCTGTGCCTGAAGGAACCGTGCGGCCAGCGGTGCGGCCAACTCCGCCGCTTCGTCCAGCAGAATGAGTGCCGCATCCAAGTCACCCCGCCCGCGGGCGGCCTGGCTCAGGGTGGCCCGGCACTTTGCCATGTGGGCGACGTTGTTGTGCAGCCGGGCCTCGGCCAGGCTGGCAGCAATCCATTCCTCGGCTGCGTCCCAGTTGGCGTCGGCCAGCTCGATTTCGCCCCGCGTGCTCAGCAGATACTGGCGCGGCAGGTTGAGCCCGTACTGATCTGCGACACGCAAGGCCTCCTCAATGAAGCCTCGCGCCGCCGCGGTGTCACCTGTCAGCATCGTGTGGTAGGCCAGGTTGTTCGAGCGCGAGGACCTCCTGGTTAGGCTCCCCCACGCGGCGCGCCAGCCCGGCCACCTCCAGGTACATGACCAAGGCGGCGGCAAGATCGCCGCGTTCGGCGCGGGCGTTGCCCAGCTCGAACCGTGCCACCATCGCAACGTCGCGCACCCCGTGCGCCTCGGCCAGTCTGACCGCTTCCAGCAGCTCGGTCTCGCCTTCCTCCAGCGCGCTGCCTCCCACGCTCAGCCGCCCCGCGCCGAGTAGAAAATGAGCGTTGGCATGCGCCCCGGGGTCTGCGTCAGGATCGAGATATTGCAGACTCCGGTTCGCCCAGCGCTCGACCTCGTCGGACCATCCCGCGGGCAGATATGTGTACCCCATGCCGATGCAAGCGCACGTGGCTGTTGCCGCGTCGTCCGCCTGCTCCGCGGCCGTCAGCGCCTTTCCGTAAGCCTCGCGCGACTCTGCCAGGGCGCCGGCGCGGTAAAGCGAATCGGCCAGTGCGAGCAGCCGGCGCGGAGACGGGGCGAGTTCCAGCGCCCGCCGCCGGAAGCTCACGGCCTCGGCCTGCGCGGCGAGCGTAGCGGCGTGTTCGGCCGCGAGATCGGCCAGGTTGGCCGCCTTGGCGGGTTCGCCCGCCTGGGCATAGTGCTCCGCAATCATGCCCGCAAACGGTGCGACCGCCTCCGCATGCCTGGTCTCCAGTGCCTGCGCCGCTCGGCGATGAATGACTTTGCGCCGCACCGCGCTCAAGCGCTGCCGCACGACGCTCGAAAGGAGCGGGTGGTTGAAAACGAACTTTTCGCCGCGCTCGCCGAGCAGCCGCGCACCAAGCAACTTGTCCAGCGCGTCGAGCACTGCGTCCTCGTTCAGTCCTGTGGTCTCGACGAGCAGCGACAGGTCGAACTCGGGCTCGAGCACGCCGGCCGCTTGGAGGACCGCACGGCTGTCCTCGTCGAGCCGTTCCACACGCGCAGCTACCAGGTCGGCCAAAGCGGATGGGATGGATCCAAGGGCGACCGCGTCCGAGCTGCGGCTGAGCTCGAGCAGGAAGTAGGGATTGCCCGCGCTCTGTGCCTGCAGCTGGTGTGCTGCCGACGCGTCGACTTCGAGCTGCGCAATGAGCGCCGCGGTCTCTTGCGGGTCGAGGCGCGCCAGCGCGATACGGCGCAGCACACCTTCACGGCCCCATGCCGCGGCCTGGTGGACGAGGGCCGGGGGCGCTTCTTCGGGGCGAAACGCCAGGACGAGCAGCAAAGGCTGCCCGCCCATCCGGTGAACCAGGTAGGGGAGCCAGTCGAGCGTCGCACGGTCGGCCCAGTGAACGTCGTCGACGAACACCACCAGGGGGTGCGCGTCGAGCGCGAGCAGGACCTGGACAAAGGCCTCGTAGACGCGGCGGCGCTCCTCTTCGGGCGGCAAGGCGGCGGGCTGCGGCAGGTCGGGCGCACCCGTGCGCACCTGTGGCAGCAGCCGGGACACCTCGGCAAGCCAGGCGGCCGGCAAAGCCGACGGCGGATGCAGGAGTTCCTGGGTGCAGGGGTGGCTGCCGAACAGCTCGACCAGCGGCGTGAACGGGAGGCTGCTGGCCGCCTCGACGCACCGGGCTTCGAGCGCCGTGCATGCCAGCGGGATATGCGCCAGCCACTCGCGCCACAAGCGTGACTTGCCGATGCCCAGCTCGCCGGTGAGCAGGACCACTCGCGCCCGGCCTTGCGCCGCGAGCGCCAGTTCCTCGTCCAGCGCGGCACGTTCGCGCTCACGGCCGACGAACGCAGGCTCGGGCCGGACTGACTCGGCGGCTAGAACAGGCCTGCGCGCCCGCGTCGCCGTCGGGGCCGGCCGGGCGGCAACCAGTCTCTCCCGCAGGGCCTGCGTCTCGGCCGAGGGCTCCACGCCCAGTTCACGCTCAAGTCCCAGTTTCAGGGCTTCGTACTGGCGCAGCGCGTCGCTCCGCTCGCCCAGCTTGAAGAGCGACTCGATGAGAGCCCGGTTGAGCCCCTCGTGTAGGGGGTCATGCGCCAGGGCGCGCCGGGCGAGATCGGCGACCTCGCGCCACGACCCAGCCCGGCCGAGTTCCGCCAGCGCATCGCTCATGCGGGACAGGAAGGCTTCAGACACCCGCTCACCGCGGTGATCAGCCACAACTCGAAATCGGGGGCGTCGGGCACGGCCAGCCCGTCGAGAAACGGCCCGCCGTACAGCTCGAGCAGGTCACGGGGGTCGGGGGCAGTGTCTGACAACAGGGCGCGGACATCAACGGCAAGGACGTCGCCCAGCACGAGGCGGTCGCTGCCGGTCACGCTTTCAGGGCTAAGGTCCTTGCGAATGGCCCACAGCGTGTTGCGAAGGTTCTTCGCACGCGGCCTCCTCCGTGCTCTCGCCCCAGAGCAGGCCGAGAACGCGCTCCCTCGGCTGGGGGTCGCCGGCCAGCGCAAGGTAGCCCAGCAGCGCCGCCGCTTTGGCAGGGAGGTCAATCTGAACGCCGTCGCGCTCCGCGTATGGGCGGCCGAGCAGGTGAAGAAGGGTAGTCACGAGCGAGAATTATAACTGATAGGTGGGAGATTGGAACGCGGAGGGATTGGAACGCGGAGGCGGTTGGAACGCGAAGGCGCGAAGGTGACTGAAGGGCGCGAAGCGCGAAGGGCACGAAGCACGAAGGGCGCGAAGCGCGAAGGGTGCGAAGCACGAAGACGCGAAGGGCGCGAAGGTCACCCGAGAGGGGTCAGCGCATGCAGGACGCCACCGACGAAAGCTATCTCGTCCTCGTTCACCGTGTGCGCCATGTTGGGGTAGAGCCGCAGCGTGACGTCTGCATCGAGCGCGCGAAAGACGTCCGCGGCCGCTGCGACTCGGTGTTTGGCGATGTGCGGATCGACGTCGCTGCAGCCTAGAAAGACGGGCGTTTGTGCCATCGACCCTGGATAATCGCGCGGTGTGCCGTCCGGGCCGATCAAGCCGCCGCTCAATCCGAAGACCCCGCCGTACCGCTGTGCGTGCCGTGCCGCGTACTCCAATGCAAGGCAGGCCCCCTGCGAGAAACCCAGCAGGAAGATGCGCTCCGCAGGGATGCCCGCCTCCAACGCCGCCTGCACCATTTCGCCCGCCCGCTCCAGCGCAGAAGAAAGCCAGGGCTCATTTTGCTCCAGGGGGGTCGTGAATGGGTATGGATACCAGGTGTTGTTGGCGGCCTGGGGTGCCAGGTAGGCGATGCCCGTGGTCTGAAAGACCTGCGCCAGTGAGAGGATATCGCGGGCGGTCGCGCCACGCCCGTGCAGCATGATCATCGCAGCGCTTGCGCCGGCAAGCGGCTCCCCGTAAGTCAGCACCGGTCCGTCTTGATGCAGCGCCATTCACGCCCTCCTCATAACAAAAAGGCACAACGACACAAGTCTCCTGCGGGGCTCGCCCCGGTCCTTGTGTCATTGTGCCCTTGTGGTCCAAAACGTCAGTTATGCAGCCGTCAATTCGAGCGCCGGCTCGGCAACCTTCACCAACTCCATCTCGACGTTGATCTTGACCTGTTCGCCCACCAGCAAGCCGCCGGTCTCGAGCGCCACGTTCCAGTTCAAGCCGAAGTCCTTGCGGTTGAGCGTCCCCTTAGCGGTCAGGCCCCAAACCTCGCTGCCCCACGGATTCTTGAACTGTCCTTCGCTCGTCACGTCGAAGGTGAATTCCTTGGTCACGCCCTTGATCGTCAGATCGCCGGTCACCTTGTACTCGTCGCCGCCCACCTTCGTGATACGCTTGCTCACAAACGTCATCCGGGGATAATTGGCCGCATCGAAGAAATCGGCCGAGCGGAGGTGGTTGTCGCGATTCGCATCGCGTGTTTCAACGCTCGCGAGGTCCACCCAGCCCTCAACCTGCGAGTTGAGCAGGTTGTTGGGGTCGACCGTGATCGTGCCGTCAAACTGGGTAAAGGTACCGCGTACCGTCGTAATCATCATGTGCTTCACGCCGAATTCCAGGTTCGTGTGTGAGGTGTCAATCTTCCAAGCCATCGTAGATCTCCTTCGTGTTTGAGTTCAGTTTTCGTTTGCTCATTACGTGAAGATCATAACCCCCCCTCGTCCTGAGCCGCGTCCCTGTGTGCGTCCTTGCGCTGTCTCAATTGGCGACTATAGAAAGAAACTGTTGGGACGCGGCGGTAATTGCGAAAGTAACGCACTTCATATATCCTAGCGCCAGCGCATCTTTCGGGAGAGCATCATGCCGACCGGCAGCAGGCCGCACGCGGGCCGCCGAAACGCATTTACCTGCGACATGATCAGCCTGCCGTCGGCGCATCTCGCCGACCTAGGGGAATTGCTCGATTTCGTCGCAGCCTTCTGCGCGGGAGCCAACATCCGGGGGCAGGACGAATTCGACCTGCGGCTGGCGGTTGAGGAAGTGTCCGCGAACGTCATGATGCATGGCTACGAGGAGCGGGCGCCGGGTCCCCTGGAGGTTTCCTTTTGTGCCGACGACGAGCAGGTGGCCGTCACCATTTCGGATCGCGCCGACCCCTTCAATCCCGAACTCGCGCCGCCACCTGACCTGGCCGCCCCCGCTGAAGAGCGCCAGATCGGCGGGCTGGGCTGGCACTTGGTTCGCCTGATCGTCGACGAGGTCAACTACCGCTACGATCCGACTTACGGCAACACCGTCACACTGGTCAAGCGGCTGACCCTCCCCGACCCTTCTTGAGCGGCCGGTCGTAATCTGCGAGACACGCGTCTCCGGCAAGTTTCTAACGTCATGATGATTGGCCCGCATCGTAAATCCTTGCGCATGCCGCCGCGACCTGCGCCTGGCGCCCTGAGGCAATTCGATGGAACTGAAAGACTACATCCGGCCCCTCCGTAAGTGGTGGTGGCTGATCGTTGCAGCGACGCTCGTCGCGATCGTGTCGAGCTACATGGCAACGCGACAGCAGGGAGCCATCTACCGCACGCGCACCACGCTGATGGTTGGCACGGCCATCGAGAACCCGAATCCCAACGGGAATGAGTTCTGGCTGACGCAGCAACTTGCCAACACTTACGCCGATATCGTCAAGCGGGACAACATCCGGGCGGCCGTCATGCAGCGGCTGGGGCTCACCTGGCTGCCCGACTACACTGCTAGGGTCGTGCCCAACACCCAGTTGATCGAGCTTGCCGTGACAGACGTCGACCCGCTGCGCGCACAACAGGTGGCGCAGGGCTTGGCCGGCGAGCTCATCGGCATCAGCCCGACGGGCCCAGGAGGTGAGGACCAGCAGCGCCAAGCCTTCATCAGCCAGCAACTGAACGATCTCGAGACCAAGATCGAGCAGACCCAGTCCGAGATCGACAAGAAGCAGGCCGAGTTGGCCAACATGTTCAGCGCGCGCCAGATCGCCGACACGCAAACGCAGATCACGGGGCTGCAGAACAAGAAGGCAACGCTGCAGTCAAACTATGCGTCTCTGCTCAGCAATACCCAGCGCGGCGCGCTGAACAGCATCAATATCATCGAGCCGGCCGTGCTGCCGACCGTGCCCGTTGGACCCAACAAGGGCGCGACCATCATGCTCGCGGCCGCGATCGGGTTCTTGCTGGCGCTTGGCGCGGCCTATTTGCTCGAGTACCTCGACGATACGATGAAGAACCCGGATGAGGTGCAGAAGTCGCTCGGCGTGACGACCCTGGGCGCGGTTCCGCGCATCGAGGGCGCCGCACCCGGCTCGGAGCTGGCGATCCTTTCGAACAGCCAGTCGGCCGCGACGGAGGCCTACCGCGTGCTGCGTACGAACCTGCAGTTTGCCGAGGTCGGTCACCCGTTGCGCACCTTGATGGTGACGAGCCCGGCGCCGGGCGAAGGCAAGACGCTCACGATTTCGAACCTCGGCGCCGTGCTGGCCCAGGCCGGCCGGCGTGTCATCCTCGTCGATGCCGATCTGCACAAGCCCCGCCTGCACCGTGTCTTCGGCCTGCGGAACAACATCGGACTCACCACCGCGCTGCTTGAAGAGCACCCCGACCTCGTGGGCCTTATCCAGGAAGGCCCCGTGCCGAACCTGTCGGTGTTGACCTCCGGTCCGCTGCCGCCCAACCCGGCCGAGCTGCTGGGCGCGAGCCGCATGCGTGAGCTGATTGCGCAGCTATTGGAGCTGGCCGATATCGTCCTGGTCGACACGCCCCCCGCAGTCGCCCTGGCAGATGCGGCGATCATGAGCACCCAAATGGACGGCGTCCTGCTCGTGCTCGACGCCGGCCACACTCGCCGGGAGGTGGCACGCCGCGCGCTGGAAGCGCTGCGACGGGTGAACGCCCGCATCATCGGCACGGTCCTCAACCGTGTTTCCCTCCGGGGCGAGGGCTATTACTACTATTACTACTACCACTACGGCGACTATGGCCTCGAGAACAACGGCCACGGCCCGAACGGTTCGGGGAACGGCAAGCGTCGCGGGAGGCCCCGACGCCGGCCTGCCGGTGCGCCGGTCGCGCCCACGGGCAACAGCAACTAACGCCGCATGACCGGCTTCGCACCCTTCGCGATTCGGCCAGACCTTGCACTGCCCGATGCCTGGGTTACATGGCTGGCAGCGGTGTTGGGGAGCGAAGGAGGTGACTTGCCGCCGGCACCTCCCTTCTCTGGTGTGGCGCAGCCTCTCGCCAGGCACGGCCTGCTGCCCCTGCTTTACGACCGGTTGCGCGGCGGTGCAGCATGGGCCGGCCTGCCGCTCGATCTTCGGGACGCCCTTACTTCCGCGTTCCAGACCGGCGCCGCTCGCACCTTCCTGCTTGAAACCGAGCTCGCCGCGCTGCGCAACCGCGGCCGGGGGCCTGACGCTGCTCAAAGGGGCCGCGGTCGGGCATACGGTCTACCCCAACCCCGCGCTGCGACCGGTGAGCGACCTCGACTTGCTCACCCCCCGTGAGCAGGTTGGGCGTGTGCAGTCCCGGCTCGAAGCGATCGGGTATCGGGGGGTGGGGCTCACCGCACACCGTCGCTTGGGCGGCCTGGCACGCCGGTACCGCGCCGAGCTCCCACTGGTCGGCTATGTGCCCGGCCTGGGTCACCTCCTCGTCGAGCTGCATTGGTCGCTGGCCGAGATCCCCTACTACATCGACCTGGTCACTCCGGCTGCCCTGGCCGAGGACGCTAAGCCGCTTCACGCCCTTCCGGGTTGCTCTGCCCCCCGACCCAGCGTGCTGCTCGCTTATGCGGCCGGTCACCTGGCCTTGCATCACAGCCGCGACCTCCGTTTGATCTGGCTCGTGGACCTCGACTACCTGGTTCGCAGCGGCCGGGTCGATTGGGACGACCTGTTGCGGATCGCCGAGGCGTGGAAGCTCGGGCTGGCCCTGCACGCGGGTCTGGCGGCGGTCGCCGGCTGGCTGAGGACGCCTGTCGATCCCGCGATCATGGCCGAGCTCGGGCGGCTGGCGCAAGATCCGGTGGGGGTGCGGCTGTGGGGTCTGGGCGACGAAGCGCCGGACCGGGCGTGGCGGCGCGCGGCCGCGTCGTTGTCGACCCTGCCGCCGGCGAGTGCGCTTCGCTACGCGGGGTGGCTGGCGCTGCGGGGAGCGTTGCGTCCCATCGAGCACGCTGCGTCCGCTGGCGCACCGCCCGCAGGCCAGGCGCGTCCGCAATGAAGCAGGAGACGGTGAGTCCGCCACACGATCTGCGAGCGGAGACATGGCTGCCCTTGCTTCACGACGCGCTGGCCGAACACGGCCGCTTCACATTCCCCCTGCGAGGCGCCAGTATGCGGCCGGCCCTGCCCGCGCAGTGCGATATCGACATCGTTCCGCTGCCGGCCGCACCGCGTTTAGGCCAGCTGATCGTGTTTGCCTCGGGCGACGCACTCGTTGCCCACCGGCTTGTGCGGCGCTCCGGGCGCTTCTGGGTTGCCCAGGGCGACAACCGGCGCGGGCCCGACCGCCCGCTGCAGCCCGAGCAAGTGCTGGGCGCCGTTGCAGCCGCAAGGGTGGGCGGACGTACCGTGTGGCCGCACCGGGCCGAGCGCCCGTGGGCCATGCTGATGGTGGCGCGCTACCATCTCCTGCGCGCTGTGCGGTGGGCCGGACGGCAAGTCCGGCGCTGGATGCCGCGATGAGTGGATCTGTGGTTGTCGTGGACGTGGCCGGCGTCATCATGCGCGCCGAGGTGCCCGAGCACCACTGGGCAGAGGAGCTCGAGCAGCGGTACGCCGCGTTCATCACCACCGACCCGCCCCAATGGCAGGTCGCCGTTCGCCACGCGCCCGAAGAAGCCTTCCTGATGCCCGGCTGGGCCCGCCATGAGGGCGGCGTGACCGCCTTTCACATCCAGCAGTATCGCGGGGAAATTGACCTTGCGGCCCGCACTGCCTGGGTGACTGCGCCTTCGTTCGAGCGCGTGGCTTCTGCTGTCGAACGAACACTTACCTTCATCCTCATGCAAGTGCTGCCAGCGCGAGCGGGACAGCCTTCTACTCCATGCCTGCGGCGTCGAGCTGGACGGCCGCGGGTACGTCTTTTTCGGTCCTTCCGGCGCGGGGAAAACCACCGTGGCTCGCCTCGCGGCGGGCCACGGCGAGGTGTTGTGTGACGAGAACGTCGTGCTGCGCCTGGAGACTCGCGGCATCTACCTCCTGAGCACGCCGTTTTGGGGCGCCAGCACGCCGCCGCAGTTGATCCGACGCGTCGATCGGGCCGTGCCTCTGGCCGGGCTGTTCCGACTCGTACACGCCCCGGATTTCTCACTCAACCGGCTCACGCCCGGTCGGGCGGTCGCCGCGCTGCTCGACACGGAGAAGGTTGCCACCGAGCGCCGCGAGAGCGCCCTGGCGTGGCTCGACGTGGCCGCACGGCTGGTCGAACGCATCCCCGTCTATAGCCTCGGTTTCCCGCCTACTCAGGAACTGTGGTCATTTCTTCTGCGTCACGAGGGTGGATCAATCGCCTGATTCGGCTCGGCTGAACGCTGGTATAATTCGGCCAAGGCCTTGCTTCAGCAGGACGTATGCCCGGTGCTTCCGCCTGGCCCGGCGAAGGCGTGTGCGCCTGCTCTGCTCGTAAGGAGGAGACCTCCCATGTCCCGCAATCGCTCTGCATCAATGCGCACCCTCGGTCTGGCGGCGCTGGTGATGGCCGTCCTGGCGACTGCTGCCATCGCCTGCGCAGCCCGCCCTGACCCGTCCAGCCCCGCACAGGGGGATTCGTCGGAGGTGACCATGCGTCGAAGCCGCCTCGCGCTGACGCCCCAGCCAACGCCGGGGTTGCGGTACCGGTTGTCCGAAGGCCGCGAGCAGGCGGGACCCGCCGAAGTGCTGACCCCCGCAACGGCCGAGCCCCTGGCGGCCGCAGACACCCAAAAGCTGCTTGACCGCCTGCCCCCACTGACCGGCGAGGCCGGGGACGTGATGGAGCTTAACCTGCCGAAGGACACGCTCCCTGCCCCGCGGCCCGGCAAGACGATCAAGGAGCCTTTTCCTCCCGTACCCGCGCCCATCTCTGCGCCCCAGGTGACGACAGGGCCCCTCGAGGTGCTCCGCTACGCGCCCGAGGGTGACGTGCCGGTGGCCCCCAACCTGAGCATCACCTTCAACCAGCCGATGGTTGCGCTCACCAGCATCGGCGATCTCGCCAAGCAGAACGTGCCGGTAAAGCTCTCGCCCCAACCCGACGGCCAGTGGCGCTGGGTGGGCACGAAGACGCTCTTCTTTGAGCCGGCCGCGAAAACCGGGTTTGCCGCGGGCCGTCTGCCGGCCGCCACAAAGTACACGGTCGAGATTCCCGCTGGAACCACGTCCGCGACCGGCGGCAAGCTGGCAAAAGCAGTGAGCTTCAGCTTCACCACCCCGGCTCCAGCGATCGAGGTCGCCTACCCGAAAGACGGCCCAACCCGCCGCGATACGCCGTTCTTCGTCTCCTTCAACCAGCGCATCGACCCCGCCGCCGTGCTCAAGACCATCGTGGTGCGGGCGGGCGGCCGAACCTTCCCGCTCCAGCTGCTGCCGGCCGATGACCTGCCCGCGGACGAGGCCCTTAGGTCGCTGGCTGCAAACGCACAGTCTGGCCGCTGGCTGGCCTTCAAGACGACCGAACCGCTGCCCGCTGACGCGGCGGTGGAGGTGGTGGTGGGCCCAGGGGTCCCCTCGGCCGAAGGCCCGCTGACCAGCCCGAAGGCGGAAGCCTTCAGCTTTCGCACGTACGGACCGCTCACCGTAGTGCGGAGCCAGTGCGGTTGGGGCGGCGAGTGCACGCCGTTCCTGCCCTGGCAGATCGAGTTTTCGAACCCGCTCGACCGGAACAGCATCACCGAGGCATCGGTGAAAATCGAGCCCGCGCTGCCGAATCTCACCGTCGAAGTGTTCGGCAACACCATGCAGATTCGCGGGGCCAGCCAGGGCCGCACGACGTACCGCGTCACGCTCGACGCGGGGATCGGCGACATTTTCGGCCAGGTCCTCGGCAGCCCGGTGACCGTCACGTTTGCGGTCGGGTCGGCACAGCCCTCCATGGGGATGCAGGGCGGGAACTTCGTCGTGCTCGATCCGCTCGGCAAGCCTGCGCTGTCGGTCTACACCATCAATTACAACCGGCTGGCCGTGCGTGCGTACGCCGTCAAGCCGGAAGACTGGCCCGCATTCAAGACGTACATGCAGGAGCGCTACCGGACCGACAACCCGCCCGCGGTGCCGGGCCAGTTGGTATACCAGAAGGCTGTCCCCATCGAGTCCGTCGCCGACAAGCTTGTGGAGACGGCAGTCGATCTGGACGCGGCCTTCAAACAGGCCCAGGGCCATCTCGTGGTCCTCATCAAGCCCGAGCGGACGGGCTTGTCCGCGCTGCTGCCCGGCCGCAGCCGGCCGGAAGAGAACGTGGTCTGGGTGCAGAAAACCCAGATCGGGCTGGACGCGTTCGTGGACGCGGGCCAGGCGCTCGCCTGGACGACCTCGCTGAAGGACGGCTCGCCGCTGGCGAACGTCGAACTATCCCTGTGGCCGGGCAGCGCGACGGCGCGCAGCAACGACGCGGGCATGGCGACGCTGGCACTGCCCGCCGGCGCGCCCGCCCAGCTCCTGTTGGCGAAGGCCAACGGCGAGACGGCCATGCTCCCCTCCGATGCGTATTTCTGGGGCGGCGGCGGGTGGCAGCAGCGGCCGCTCGTCGACCAGCTCCGCTGGTACGTCTTTGACGACCGCAAGATGTACAGGCCCGGCGAAGAGGTGCATATCAAGGGCTGGTTGCGGCGCTGGGGCGCAGGCCCCCGCGGCGACATTAGCATGCTGCAAGGCGCGGAGGCGGTCACCTATCGCCTGCAGGACAGCCGCGGTAACGAGATCGTAACCGGCCGGGCCGGCGTGAACGCCAGCGGCGGCTTTGACTTCGTCCTCAAGCTGTCGGACACGATGAACCTGGGTCCCGCCTATTTGCAGTTCGACGCCGTGGCGAGCGGCAACTACGACAACCGGTCGTATGGGCATCAGATCGACGTACAGGAGTTCCGCCGGCCCGAGTTCGAGGTTAAGCTGAATCCCGGGGAAGGGCCCTACTTCGTTGCCGACAGCGCAACCGTCGAAGCAAGCGCCGCCTACTATGCCGGCGGCCCCTTGCCCAACGCGCCGGTCAACTGGACGGTCACGTCGAGCTCCGGCTCCTACAGCCCGCCCGGCTGGGACGACTTCACCTTCGGCCGCTGGGTCCCCTGGTGGCATCTGTGGTGGTCGGGCCCCGAAAAGCCGCAGATCGAAACCGGCAAGACTTTCACGGGCACGACCGATGCGGGCGGTCTCCACGTCCTGCGCATCGACTTCGACTCCGTCGTTCCGGCCGAGCCCTCGTCGCTACGTGTCGAAGCGTCGGTGGAGGATGTCAACCGCCAGGCCTGGACCGCGAGCGCGAACCTATTGGTCCATCCCGCATCGCTGTACGTCGGGCTGCGAACGGAACGCCTCTTTGTGGAGAAAGACCAGCCGCTGCCGGTCGACATCATTGTGACCGACCTGGACGGGCAACCCGTAGCCGGCGCCGAGGTGAAGCTGACCGCCGCCCGGCTGCAGTGGAAATGGAACGGCTCGAGCTACGAGGAGACCGGGGTCGACCCGCAGCCCTGCACGGTCAAGTCCGAGACGAAACCGGTGCGCTGCACGTTCGAGACGCCCCAGGGCGGCACGTACCGGATCACGGCCGTCGTCACTGACGACAAAGGCCGGCCCAACCAGACAGAGCTGACCCGCTGGGTCTCGGGCGGCGACGTGGTGCCGTCACGCGACGTACAGCAGGAAGAGGTCACCCTCGTTCCAGACAAGAAAACATACCGTGCGGGCGAGACGGCCGAAATCCTGGTCCAGGCGCCGTTCTACCCGGCCGAGGGCCTGCTCACGCTGCGGCGCTCGGGGCTGGTGAAGAGCGAGCGCTTCACGCTGGATGGGCCGTCCACCACCTTGCGCGTTCCCATCGAAGAAGGGTACGTGCCGAACGTGTTCGTGCAGGTGGACCTGGTTGGCGCATCTGCCAGGGCGGGCGATGCCGCCGTGGATACGCAGGGACAGCCGCAGACCAACCTGCCGAAGCGGCCCGCGTATGCGCGCGGCGAACTCGACCTCAGCGTGCCGCCGCTCGCCCGCACGCTGACCGTGGAAGCGAAGCCCCAGGCCGACAAACTGGAGCCGGGCGGGACCACGCAGCTCGACCTGATCGTGCGAGACGCGGCCGGCAAGCCCGTCCCCAATGCGGAGTTGGCCGTCGCCGTCGTCGACGAAGCGATCCTGGCCCTGACCGGGTACGACCTCCCTGATCCGCTCACGAGCTTCTACGACGAGCGCTCGACCGAGATGATGGACAGCCATAACCGCGGCTACATCGTCCTCGCGAACCCAATGGCGCTGGACACGGGCGCGCAGGCCGCGAATGACGCGGCGACGGGCGCGGGGGCGCCGGTCATGGCCGCGGTGCCCGCACCTGCCGCCGCGGAAGCCCCGCGAGCGATGGCGACCCAGACGGTCGAGAAGGCGGTCATGCAGGAGGGGGGGCAGGCGAACACACCGATCGCCGTCCGCACGGACTTCAACCCGCTGGCCAACTGGTCTCCGGCGGTGCCCACGGACGGCCAGGGCCGGGCTACGATCACGATCAAGGTGCCCGATAACCTGACGCGATACCGGGTGATGGTGGTCGCGGTGGCGGGCGCAAAGCAGTTTGGCAAGGGAGCCTCTGCGGTCACGGCCCGGCTGCCCCTGATGGTGCGGCCGTCCGCGCCGCGTTTCCTCAACTTCGGCGACAAGTTCGAGCTGCCGGTGGTCGTGCAGAACCAGACGGACGCGCCGATGACCGTCGACGTGGCGCTGCAAACCGCGAACCTGGAGCTAACGGAGGGAACCGGCCGCCGGGTAACGGTCCCCGCGAATGACCGTGTCGAGGTGCGCTTCCCCGCGACAACCGTCGCATCCGGGACGGCGCGCTTCCAGGTGGCTGCGGCCTCAGGTAAGTGGGCCGACGCCGCAAACATCAGCCTGCCGGTTTACACGCCGGCGACGACAGAAGCCTTCGCCGTGTACGGGGTGGTGGATGAAGGGAGCGTAGCCCAGCCCGTCATCGCGCCGACGGGCGTCTATACGCAGTTTGGCGGGCTCGAAATCCAGACTTCGTCGACCGCGCTGCAGGCGCTAACCGACGCGTTCCTGTACCTGGTCGCCTATCCGTTCGAGTGCTCCGAGCAGCTTGCGTCACGCATTCTCTCGGTGGCGGCGCTGCGCGACGTCCTGACCGCGTTCCAGGCGGAAGGCCTGCCGGCCGCTCCCGAGATCGAGGCGTCGATGAAGCGCGATATCGAGCGGCTTGACGGTATGCAGAACGATGACGGCGGCTTCCCTGTGTGGAAGCGCGGCGACGAGTCGTGGCCCTATTACAGCATCCATGCCACCCACGCCTTGCAGCGGGCGAAGATGAAGGGCTATGCGGTGCCAGGGGAAATGCTCGACAGCGCGCGCAGCTACCTGGTCGACATCGAGTCGAAATACCCCTACTGGTATGGCCCTTCGGTGCGCAATACCCTCAGCGCCTACGCGCTCTACGTGCGCAACCTCATGGGCGATAAGGACGCGGCCAAGGCGCGCAAGTTGATCGCCGAAAGCGGCCTCGACACCGGTTCGCCAACCGCGCTCACGCCGGAAGCCGTGGGCTGGCTGCTGAGCGTGCTGACTGACGATCCCGGCTCGAAGGAGCAGGTGGCCCAGATCCGGCGCTACCTCGACAACCGGGTGACCGAGACGGCCGGCGCGGCGCACTTCGTCTCTTCCTATTCCGACCAGGACTACGTCGTGCTCGGCTCGAACCGCCGGGGCGACGGCGTGATCCTGGATGCATTGATCGGGGACCAAGCCGCAGAGCGACTTGATCCCCAAGCTGGTCGCGGGGTTGCTGGGCGGGCGGAAAGACGGGCGCTGGTCGAACACGCAGGAGAACGTCTTCATCCTGCTCGCGCTCGACCGCTACTTCAATACCTACGAGGCTACGACGCCCGACTTCGTGGCCCGTGCATGGCTGGGCGACCAGTACCTGGGCGAATCGACGTTCCACGGCCGCACGACCGACTACAAGCAGATCACGGCGCCTATGGCGTTCCTGGCGCAGGCGGCCCCGACGACCGAGAACGTGATCCTCGGCAAGGATGGGCCGGGCCGGCTGTACTACCGGCTGGGGCTGCGCTACGCGCCGAAGGATCTGAATCTGCCCGCTTACGACGCCGGTTTCACCGTCGAGCGCAAGTATGAGGGCGTGGACGATCCGGCGGACGTCCGGCGTGAGGCGGATGGGACCTGGGTCATCAAACCGGGCGCGCGTGTGAGGGTGACCCTGACGATGGTTGCGCCCGCCATTCGACATCACGTTGCGCTGAGCGATCCGCTGCCCGCGGGGCTCGAGCCGCTCAATCCCGCGCTCGCGACCACCGGCAGCCTGCCGGCTGAGGCCAACACCACGCCGGCCAAGGGGTACTTCTGGTGGTGGGGCCCCTGGTACGAGCACCAGAACCTGCGCGATCAGCGGGCCGAGGCGTTCACGTCGACGTTGTGGGGCGGGGTGTACGAGTACACCTACTTCGCCAGGGCAACCACGCCGGGTCGATTCGTAGTCCCGCCGGCAAAGGCCGAGGAGATGTACGCACCGGAGACCTTCGGCCGCAGCGCGGGCGACGTGGTCGTGGTCCAATAAGTCGGATCCGAATGTGCGCTGGGGCCGGTCTCTGACCGTGCCCCGGCTGGCTCGGTCAGATAGCAAATGGAATGCAAGAGGCCAGGTTCCTCGCCCGAACCTGGCCTCTCTTCTGCGTTTGAGCCCTACTTGACACGCGCGTATTCTGCCCGCCAGTACAGGTACTGGTCGGTGCCGTACTCGATCGAGCAGGTGGCGCCCTCGCACGTAGCGCGGAACTCCACGGGCTGCAGCGGTCTTACGGGCCAGTGCACGCCGCTCTCGTTGCCCAGGTCGAGCACGGTCTGGGGCACGGCGAGCGTGACGGTCGGTTGGCTCCAGCCCGGCGTGCCGGAAAACAGCGAGACCACGCCCTCGATGGTGACCACATACCCCGGCTGGTCACCCGGTTCGTTGGGCAGCACGTCGTTCTGGCGCACGGCCTGGCTGACTGCGCCCTGGCCGATGGTCTCGTTCGCCGCCAGCCCGGGATCGCCGGAAGTCAGTGTCACGTCCTTGAAAATCACGTTCCCGCTGCGGTCCGTGATCTCGAGGGTGTAGAACTGCGTCGACGCACCCGGGCACGTCTGCGGCTGCGTGCCCACGCCGTCGACTCCCCGGCCGTCGAGGAAGACCGACTGGACGTCCTGCACCCGCCAGTGCAGGGTGGTGCACCCGCCCGAAGGCAGAGCATACTGCTCCGCGTAGAAGGCGGCGCTGCTCGGGCCGCCGGTCGGCGAGGGTGTCGCGGCCGTAACCACGATGGTCAAGCGCTTGGGGACGGTCTGACCCGCCTTGGTCAGGACCGACAACTCGAAGTTGGTCGTCTGGGTCAGGCAGAAGCGCCGCGATGAAACGCCCTCCACCGGCAGGCCGTTCAGTCGCACCTCCTGCACCTCCGTCGCGCTCCAGCTGAGCAGGACACACTCATTGGGCGCAATCTGCATTTTGTCGGCCGTGAAGACGATGCCCCCCGCGCCCGCAGGAACGACCTGGATCGTTGCGGTGTAGTCCTGCGTTCCGGCGCTGCTTGTGACGCTCAGCGTGTACGTGGTCGTCTGCGTCGGGCACACCTGGCGCGTCTCGGACCCCGTCGCCCCGGCGCCCTGGAACCGCACGGAAATGACGTTCTGGACATCCCACGACACGTTCGTGCATTCGCCGGCTGCCACCGAGTATTTCTCCGCCTTCAGGACGGCAGCCGAGTCCCAGCGTGTCGGGGTTGGTGTCAGCAATCCGCCGACGGTGGGCGTGACGGTGGGCGTGGCGGTCACGCGGGCCTGCGGGCGCGGGGTCGGCCGCCGGGTGGGCGCGACAGGCGGAGGAATCTCGGGACCGGGCGTGGTGATCGCCACCAACTGCGGCGTTACGGTTGAGCCGGGCGGCGGGGTGTATGTGGGCCGCAAGGCAAGCTGCACGCTCAGCTCGTTGCTGATGGGCGCCCAGGCGCCTTCATGCTCGACCTCGAGAACCACCTTGTAGTCGCCCACCCCGCCCTGATCTACGATCGGCTGGAGCGCGAGCGTCGGGCCGCGAGCCTCGGGTGTCTGGAAGGTCAGGCCGTTCAGGCTGATTTTCCAGCGCAAGCGCACCCGGTCTTCCTGCAGCACGAGCGGGCGCACCACTTCCATATTCTGGATGCGGATTGGCAGGATCTGCGTGTACTCGACGCCCGAACTAATTCTGCGCGTCGGCGCGGCGGCATCGTCTACGGTCATGACGACATAGAAGCGCGTATTGACGCCGGGATCGATGTCGAGCAAGCCCGGCACGAGGTCGAACACGTGCGAGAACTGGATGAGGCCCTGGCTCTGCGCCGGATCTGGTTTGAAGTAGAGCGTCATCTCGTCGACGGTCTTGTCCAGGCTCGGATCGCCCGCCACGAGACCCGCGCCGCCCGAGGAGTCCTGCTTGAGTGTGAGCCGGGCAGGCACCAGGCCGTCGGAGAGGGCCGGAATGGCCGAGTAGCGGTACTGGCCGACGACGGTGAGCGGGATTGACTGCTGCGCCGGCGGCGTCTCGGGCTTTACGAGTGCGAGGCTGGCGTCGGCCAGGCGCCACCGCCCCAGCAGCGCGTAAGTGCCGGGCTGGGCCACGCCGAACTCGACGTCGCCTGTGCCTCCGCGGGTGGTCACCCGCTCCCACAGCCGCCCGTTCCACTGATACGGCGCGACCTCGTACTGGTCGGACGTGACCCCGGGCGGGAGCGGCAGCCGCACCGATGCGACGCCGGTAAGCTCAGAACCATCGATCTGGAGCTCGTAGGCCTGGCCGATCATGCTCGAAGGCACCGGGACGGCAGGCGGGCTCGCCGCGGTCCTGAAGGTAACCGTCGCGTCCGCTGCCAGGCTGCCGGCCGGCACGGTGGCTTCGGCGCCGTCGCGTAGCGAGATCGTACCGCCTTTGCCCTTGTCCACCTGGACAACGGCCTCGTCGGGCTCGAGCTGCTCCGCGCCAAACGGCGGCACCACGACTGAGACGGGCGTTGGCGTCGCGGTTCGTGCGGCGCCCCGGCACCCCGACAACATCATCAAAGCCGTCGCGGCCAGCGCGACAAGCTTTAGCAGGTTCAGTTTGTGTCCAATCATGCTCGACCCAAAAGAATGCCAATCGTAAGGATTGCTGCGACGGCGCCTGCCGCGGCAGCGTCGGACCAGCGCCTGTGGACCAGGCTGTCCACGAGAATGTATAGCACGTTGACCATCGGCAACAAGGCCAGTGCCAGGAGGCCAACGCTCATTGCGCCGACCGGCGTCAGGACTGTCCGGCTGAAGAGCGAATTGAGCGGAACGACGCTTTGCCCCAGCAGCGACCCGCCGGCGTTGCCGCGTACCACGAAAGCCACGAGCCCGGTTAGCATCAGCGCGGCCGCGGGGATGGCCACAACCCGGGCGATCCGCTGCACGTTCCGCGCGATACGCTGGTTGTGATCTTCGGTCCCTGTCCGGGCTGCGATCACGTCGTCGAGCACTATCAGCCTCCGGTGATGCCCTTCCAGGTCATCTGTACCGCGATCAGGATGAGCAGCACGATCAAGGCCCGGCGGAGCACGTCGACCCGGAGCCGGCCGGCCGTCTGGGCGCCAAGCATCGCGCCCACAAACACGCCCAGGGCGGTGGGCACGGCGACGAGCGGATCGATGTCGCCCCTACTGTAATACAACGTTGCACTGGCTGCTGCAGTAATGCCTACCATGAAGTTGCTCGTCGCCGTCGCAACGCCCAGCGGAACGTCCATCACCGAGTACATGACCGGGACCTTGATGAAGCCCCCGCCGATCCCGCTCAAGCCGGACAGCGCCCCGGCCAGCGCGGAGAAACTCAGCCCGACCCCCCAACGCTTCGGCTTGTAGTCGGTCCTGAACAGCGCTTCGATCTGGGGCTCGTCAGCCGGCCCCGCCTTGCGCCGGGTCTTGATCAGCGTGTAGATAGCGCTGGCCAGGACAACCGCTGCAAATACAAAAGCCAGCGCCTGCTGCGGCATCCTGCCTGCGGCGAATCCCCCGAGCAGGGCGCCGGTCGTTGTGGCGATTTCGAGCCGGATGGCAAGGCCCGCGTCCGCGCCGCGCCCCGGCCGCGAAACGCTTGCCACGCCGGCGGAAGTCGCAATCACCCCGATCAGGCTGACGCCGACCGCCGTCCGCACCGGCAGGTCAAAAATGAGGGTGAGCGCCGGAACGAGGAAGATGCCCCCACCCAGCCCTAGCAACGCGCCGAGCACGCCGGCTGCTAAGCCGACGCCAAACAGGCCCAACCACACCAACTCCATTGTTGCATCATCCCAGACTCAAGAAACGACGCCACTCCGATACTTCCAGTTTCAATCCTTCGTATCGCGCCTGCAGTGCCTCATAGAGCCGGGCATTCTCGATCGCAACGGCAACCAGGCCGGCGACAGACTGCAGGAACTTCACCCCGACCTGCGTAAAGCGACGAGGCTGGCTGGAATAGACCCGCATGACCCCGACCGGCTGGTCCTTCACCCGCAACGGCACGACGAGCACCGACCGGATGCCCTCCGCCGCAGCCTCGCCTGGGTACTGGAACCCCTCCTCGCCCGCCACATCGTAGAGGGTGACCGTCTCGCCACCAAGCGCGCGCTGGTCGATGCGGCTGCGTTCCAGGCTGACCGCGCCCTTCGCCAGGTACTCGGCGCTCAAGCCGTGCGACGCCACCATCTCGAGCTTTTGGCGCTTCTTGTCCAGCAGGCGGACCGAGGCGGCCTTCAGGTTCATTTCCATCACGGCTGACTCGAGCACCTGTTTGAGCAAGGGCTGCAGTTCCAACGTCGACGTGAGGGCCGCTGCGATCCGGAATAGCGCCGAATGGAGCTGGGCGTTTTCAATGGCAAGGGCGGCCAGGTCTGCGGCCGCGTGGAGCACGGTAATTGCGGTATCCGAAAACCCGCAGTCCGCAGTGCAGTAGACATCCAGGGAGCCGAACACTCGCTCACGCACTGCCAGCGGGATGGCCATGAACCCCCCCAGCTGCTCCATGTGCAGCTGCTCGTCGCTCAACTGGTGGCCCGCCCGGGCAGGCTCGCCCGCGCCTGCCGCAGCCAGGTTCTCGACGTGGACGCTCTGCCCACGGAGCACCTGCTCATGCACGCTGCCCTGAACAATCGCCGTGCGGACGTTCTTGAGGAATTCCTCGCTGACGCCGACGCTCGCGGCAACCTGCAGCTGGTCCGCGTCCGCGTTGAGCAGCCGGATGACCACCGCGCGTACGTCGAGCGACTGCTGGATCGCACCCAAGACGGCCTGCAGCGTGGTCTCGAGCTCCAGGCTGCTGTTGACGGCATGTGCAATGCCGTATACGAGTTGCATCAGGCCCAAGTCTTCGGCCATGCTTCGCTCCTCCGCAAAGTCTAGCGCCGCACAGAACTGTTGTCAATTATCACTCCAAATCCCCACTTTTCATAATCATAATCCAACGGCTGGTGTACAGGCTTTGTACAAGTTGCGCTAAGGTTAGGAAGAAAGGCCACTGTCGCCGCACCCCGCCTCTGCTATATTTTAGACATCAGATCATGCGAAAAAGTGCGGGGAGCCCGGCAACCTGTGGGGTGACTCCGGCGTTAAGTAGAGTAGGATCGACAAGGAGGCCGAGAATGGGTTGGTCTTGGCGGATTGCCAGGGTGCGTGGGATCGACGTGAAGATCCATGCCACCTTCATATTCGCGCTCATCTGGGGCGCGGTCATCTGGGGCGGCGGCAGCCCATCCGGTTGGGCGTACGGGGTCTTTCTGACCCTCGTCCTCTTTGCGATCGTGTTGGCACACGAGTTCGGGCATGCCATCGCCGCGCAGCGTTACGGCATCCAGGTGCAGGACATCGTGCTGCTGCCAATCGGTGGGGTGGCGCGGCTCAATCGCATGCCCGACAAGCCCTCGCAGGAGCTCGCCGTGGCGCTGGCGGGTCCGGCGGTCAACCTGGTGATGGCGGTTGCGCTGGCCCCGTTCCTGTTGCTCGGATTGTGGGCGCAGGCGCGTGCCGGCCTGGGCATCGGTTTGCCCCCGATTGCGGAGCCCGGTCTTCTGAACCTGGCCGCCTTCCTGATCATTATCAACGTCTCGCTGCTCGTCTTCAATATGATCCCCGCCTTCCCAATGGACGGCGGCCGGGTGCTGCGCGCACTGCTTGCCTTGAAACTGCCGTACAGCCGTGCGACCGCAATCGCGGCAAACGTCGGCCGGCTGTTCGCCATCGCCTTCGGTGTGTTCGGCATCCTGACCGGGAACATCGGCCTCGCGCTGGTGGCGGTCTTTGTCTTCTTCGGGGCCGGGGCCGAGCTGAGCGAAGTCTCGCAACGCGAAAGCCTGCAAGGCTTGACCGTCGGCGAAGTGGTCGACAACCAGGCGCCGGTGTTCTCCGCCAGCCTCCCGGCTTTCACAGCTTTCGAGCGACTGGTGCGTTCGCCGTACTCGGCGGTGGCCGTGGTCGACGACGCGGGGCACTTCACTGGTGTGGTCACCCGGCACGGGATGCAAGCCCGCTGGGCTGCCGGGCTGCGCGGCACGGTGGAGTCCTTCGTCGAGATGGCGCGACCCGTACAGGTCGAGTGCGATGCGCCCCTGGTCGCCGCTCGGGAACGTATGGCGGAGGCACGGACCCCGGTCGCAGCCGTCTACTGCGGCAGCTCGTTCGAAGGTCTGCTCGACTTCGAGACGATCAGCCGGATCATCGCCCTGCGCCAGACGGGCTGGCGCGGCAGCCGGGGACCCGTGACTTCGCAAGGGTAAACAATGAGCGCCGGGGACCGTTTGCCGGTGCCCTTTCTTCAGACATAGTGCGCCCAACAAAACCCGGTGGCGTAAGGGCGAGGCATCCAGGGATGCCTCGCCCTTACCGTGTGGTCTGCCCTTATGGCAGGGTCACAAACCCTGACAGAAACTCCCGTGCGGAGCCCGTATCCATGCGATACGCCTTATCGGTCGCCCGGCACCAATAGTCGCCGGTGACGGTGATGGCGGCCACGACATTCGTGTTGCCAATGAAGTGTGGACCGCCGGAGTCGCCATAGCATGTGCCGCCGCTCCCCGTCGACGGATTCATCGACAAGTTCAGCCAGTAAGGCTCGAGCGCCAGGAACGACTGCTCGGTGTAATAGCGGTCGTAGCTGTCCCAGATGATGGCGTGCGGCCCGCTCGTCTTGTCGTCCCGCCGCACGCCGTATCCGACCGCGACGAAACGGGTGTCCTTCAGCGTTTTATCTGCCTTCATCTGGTCGAGCTGGCCCGCCGTCGGGAGGGCTGCGGGTGTGATGCCTGTCGGGGCCTGGTCGAGCACGACGACTGCCACGTCGTGCGTGTCTGATGCAGGGCCGGGGTACGCGGGATTGAGGTAGCCCGTGCCGCTGTAGACCGTAGGATGGTCGCTCCAGACGGAATCAAAGGTGACGGCCACATCCTCAGGAGTCAGGTTAACCTCGGCCAGCCAGTCCATGCAGTGGCTGGCCGTGAGGAACACTTTCGGGGCGATCAGCGTGCCGGAACACACTTCGGCCCAGCCGCCGTTAATGGGTATCAGCAGCGCGCCCACGTTGGGGTGCAAGTTGCCGTCGGGTTGGCCGAACGTGATGGCGCCTGCGGGCAGCGCCGCCACCAGCATGACCGCCAGGGCGATCAGCAGAATGTAAGAACGTCGCTTCATCGTACACCTCGGTGTTCGGGAATTAGGGCTGAAGAATGGCCCGGGGGCATGATAGGCCGTGGTAAGAAGTTTTGTCAAGCGTCCAGAAATTCCCAAGCCCCGAGTTGTCGGTCGACGCTAAGCATGACTTGTCGGCCCGTCGCGCCGTGTGCTACACTTGCGCCGGCCTTCCGCACGATTCGAAAGGATGCCATGTCACCCGTACTGCAGCTTCTGCTCCAACTCAGCATCCTGATTGCCGTCGCCAAGCTGGCCGGCTTGCTCAGCACAAAGCTCGGCCAGCCTGCGGTGCTGGGCGAGATCCTCGCCGGGCTGCTCCTCGGTCCGTCATTCATCAATCTGCAAGCGCTCCCCGTATTCACCTCGTCCCACCTCCCCGAGACAATCACCGAACTGGCCGAAATCGGCGTCATCCTGCTGATGTTTCTGGCCGGGCTGGAAGTAGACCTCGCGCAGATGCGCCGGTCGGGCGGGGTTGTGGTCCTTGCCGGGCTCCTGGGGGTCGCCGTGCCGTGGCTCATGGGCGTGGGTGTTGCCCTCCCATTCGGCTACCCCACGATCGAGGCGCTGGGTATTGGCCTGCTGCTGACCGCGACCAGTGTCAGCATCTCCGCGCAGACGCTGCTGGAGCTCGGCGTGCTGCGCAGCCGGGTGGGGATTGCCTTGCTCGGCGCGGCCGTGGTGGATGATGTCGTCGTCATCTTGCTGGTATCGATATTTCTGGCCTTGGCGGGCGGCGCGGCCGGCGGCATCGAAGACGTCGGTCTGCTCCTGCTTCGCGTCGTCCTCTTCCTCGCGGTTTTCGGCATCCTGGGCTGGTTCCTCGTGCCGCGCCTGCTCGATCTCGCGGACCGCCTGCCCATCAGCCAGGGGCTCGTCGCGACGGCCGTGGTCCTGGCGCTCTTCTTTGCCTGGTCGGCCGAAGTGATCGGTGGGGTCGCGATGATCACCGGCAGCTTCCTCGCCGGCGTGTTTGCCGGGCGTTCGCACACGCATCACCGGATCCTCGAAGGCGTGAGCGTTCTGACGTATGGGTTCTTCGTGCCCATCTTCTTCGTCAATATCGGCCTGCAC
Source organism: uncultured Chloroflexia bacterium (assembly GCA_963810095.1). Taxonomy (GTDB): domain Bacteria; phylum Chloroflexota; class Anaerolineae; order CG2-30-64-16; family CG2-30-64-16; genus JALOOB01. Next base: position 656,554 of record CAWEMM010000009.1, read on the forward strand.
GCCAACATCTTCGAGCTTTCGGGCGGCTTGATCTGGTTCACCGTCGTGTTAACCCTCGTTGCCATCATTTCCAAGGTGTTGGGCAGCGGTCTGGGTGCCCGGTTGGGCGGGTTTAATAACGGCGAATCGCTCCGGATGGGCGTGGGAATGATCTCGCGCGGCGAGGTCGGCCTCATCGTCGCCCAACTGCTGGTGGCCCAGCAGGTCGTGCCGCAGGAAACGCTCACGGTCGCCGTCGTTATGGTCCTGGTCACCACGCTCGTCACACCGCCGCTGTTGCGGGCCGCATTCGCAGGTCGAAACGGGTCAGCGCCCGCCGATGCCGGCGCTACTTCTTGAGGAGGCACGCCATGCCCACGATGGTCATTTTGATCCTGGAGAACGTCGACCGCCTGGAAGACGTGCTGACCGCCTGGTGGGAGGCCGGCGCGCCCGGTATTACTATCCTCGAGAGCAGCGGCGCGGCGCGTTACCTGGCAAAGCAGGGCGTGCGTGACGACCTGCCCATTTTTCCGAGCCTGAGCACCCTGCTGGGACACCAGGAAATCCATCATCGCACGCTGTTCGCCGTGGTCCCCGACGGCTTCGCAATCGACAAGCTGTTCGACCTGACCGAAGCCGTGCTGGGCCCGCTGGAGCAGCCGCACACCGGCATCATGTTCGCCGTGCCGGTCCTCCAGGCCCGCGGGCTCATCCGGCGCAAGGCTGCCTGATGCCCCGGTTGGCGCTGCTGTCCGACGTCCATGCCAACTTGCCCGCGCTGGAAGCCGTGGTGCGCGACATTGACGACCAGGCTCCCGACGCCGTGTATGTGCTCGGCGACCTGGTCAACGGCTGCGCCTGGCCGGGCGAGACACTGGACCTCCTGGCCGGTCGCGGCTGGCCGATGCTGACCGGCAACCACGACGATGCCGTGGTCCAGCTCGACACGTCGCGGATGGAGCCGCGCTATGCCGACCGGGAGTACTACGCCACCCTCTGGTGGACGCGCGCACGCCTCGCCGCCCGGCACCTTGCGCTGCTCCGGGGGCTGCCGCAAGCACTGAGCCTTGCGCCCGATCTCGGGCCGCCGGTGCGCCTGGTGCACGGGGTGCCCGGCAACTTCTTCGCGGGTTTCCGGCCCGATTCGCCGCAGGATTGGGTGCTGCAACACTTGGAAGGCATCGCAGAAACGACGGTCGCCGGCGGCCACACGCACCATCCCATGGTTCGGCACGTCGGGCCGTGGCAGCTTGTCAATTGCGGTTCCGCCGGCGCGCCCTACGACGGCGATCCCCGGGTGAGCTACGTGCTGATGGACGCGACCCTGCACGGCTGGGACGTCACCCTTCGCCGCCTCGACTACGATCGAGGCCCCGTGGAACGTGGCTATCACGCGACGGGGCTTGACGTCGACGGCGGCGTACTCGGCCAGATGGTTCACCGGACAGTCATGACGGGGCAGCCGTGGGTGTCCGACTTCAACTGGTGGGTGCGCCAGCAGCCGCCCGCGGTGCAGGCGGACCCGCAGGCGGCCTTGACCTTCTACGACGCGCACTTCGGGCCGGGGCGCTGGGCGTTCCCGCTGCCCCGATGAGCGCCGGGTCCGTGGCCGTGCAGGGCACAACTCGTGATATGATGGGACGCAGAGGTGAGTCGAATGGCGTTCTTTGAGGGTTTGATCGAAACCGAAGACGGGGCGCCCGTGTCGGTGGCGACGGTGGGCCAAACTGACTACTATGTGATCGACGACGCCGGCTTCAAGCGGCACGTCGAAGCCGACGAGGTCGATCGAGTCGTGTTGGCTCAATTCCTCGGGCAGATGCAGGAGCACCGCGACGAGGCGTCGCAGGCGATGATGAAGATGATGGGCAGCGAGGACCTGTTCACGAAGGCCGCAGTCGACTCCACGCTCAAGAATGTGAGCGTCGACCAGATGCTCGGCCAGCGGCTGCCGTCCGAGGCTCGGCAGTGGCTTGGCATGCTCGGGCTTCGTGTCGTCATCGATTATCACGGCGAGGTTGTGCGGGTCGAAATGCCGGCCGCGCCAGAATCGGAAGATGAGTAAGCCCGACGCCGGCCCGCCCAGGTTCTGGCGCAGTCGGGGTTTCCTGTCGTCGGCCGGGAAGGAGTTGGGCTGCGGGGTGCTGACGGTGCTCGCGTTCACCGCGCCGCTGTGGGCCTTCACCGTGGCGACCCGTGGCCCGCGCTACGCGTTCGGTGTGCTGGCGGCCGCGGTGCTGGTGCTGGCGTTGGTGACGCTTGCGTCGCGGGCGCTGCGCAAGCGATGACGGGCCGGCAGGCTCGGGCGTCTGCCCGCTACGTGGACAGCCTCGCTACCGGGTGTGGGAAACCCAAGATCGAGGCGGCTCGCGTTCTGGTGTTGGCTGCGTCGCCTCATTTGCTTGACACGTTCGATTGCTGTGCTATACTTCACATCGTAAACGCATAACACCTTCGGGGCAGGGTGCGGGCGTCATTCTAGCCACGGCTCGAATGACGATATCCCAATTCCCGATCGGCGGTAAGGTCAACGCCTGCATGGCAGGCGCCCGAGCCCGCGAGCGGGCGTCACTACGGTGACGCCTTGGCATGATCCGGTGAGAAGCCGGGGCCGACGGTATAGTCCGGATGGAAGAGGGTGAGCGTGAAGGCGTCTTCGGGATGTATTCCCGCGGTCGCGTTCCTGCTCGCGCTGTTTCGGCCCCGAGGCTCATGCCACGGGGCTTTTTGTTATGGCGATTCAGACAACTACTCGACAGGGAGCGCGGATGACGCTCGACGAATTCCGGCGGCTGCCTTCGCGGGCGCGCAGCGCCGCGGCGAGCAAACGCCTGGCACGGATCGACCTTCTGCTGATACCGGTCGCCCTGGCCATTTTCCTGGGGGGCTGGCAGCTGCTCGTCACCTGGCGCCAGTATCCGGCCTTCATCCTGCCGCGGCCGGCCCTCGTCTGGAGCCGGTTCCTCACCTTGATGGCCGACGGTACGCTCGCCATGCACACGGCCACGACCGTGCTCGAGATTTTTGGCGGTCTGGTGCTGGGCGTGAGCGCGGCGTTCGTGATCGGGTACTTCCTCGCGAAGTCGCCCGCCCTCGAGCGGATCCTCTCGCCCTACGTCGTTGCATCGCAGGCCGTGCCGATCGTGGCGATCGCGCCGCTGCTGATCATCTGGTTCGGGTTCGGCTGGTCGTCCAAGGTCATCGTGTGTGCACTGACCGTCTTCTTCCCCGCGCTCGTGAACACCATCGTCGGCATCCGCTCGGTCGAGCCGGACTTACGGGCCCTGATGCGTTCGCTGCAGGCCAGCCGCTGGCAGACCTTCGCAAAACTGGAATTTCCCGCCGCGCTGCCGATTCTGTTCGCCGGGCTGAAGGTTGCGGTCACCCTTGCCGTGATTGGGGCCGTGGTGGGTGAGTTCGTCGGCGCGGACCGCGGGCTCGGCTTCCTGGTCAACCTGGCGCGCGGCACGCTCGATACGCCGATGTTGTTTGTCGCGCTATTCACCCTGGTCATCATCGCACTGCTGCTTTACTTTGCCGTCGCCGCGCTCGAGTACTTTGTGCTGGCGTGGAAGCGGGCGGTCTAGGAGTGATCATGAAGAAACGCCGTCATCGTCTTCATCGTCGTGCTGCTCCTCGCGGGGTGCAGCGGCTCAGGCGCCCCCGTGCCGTCCACCCGGGCCGGCGAAACCGCCGGCGCGGGCGCCGTAACAGGCGAGAGCCCGCTCGCAACCCCCGCCCTCGCCGGCGCTGCCGCTGAGAGCCCGCTGGCCGCCCCCGTCAAATCGCCGGCGAAAGTCACGCTGGCCATGGGCTACATTCCCAGCGTGCAGTTTGCGCCGTTCTACGTGGCGCAGGAGAAGGGGTACTTCAAGGACGTGGGGCTCGAAGTCGAGCCGCGCTACGGCATGGAGAAGCGACCTCCTGAAGCTCGTCGGCACGAACGAACTCCAGTACATGATCGGCAGCGGCGAGGAGGTCATCCTCGGGCGCAGCCAGGGGCTGCCGGTGCGTTACGTCTTTCGCTGGTATCGCAAGTTCCCTGCCGTCCTCTTCGCCAAGGCCGGCAGCGGCATCAAGGAGCCCAAGGACCTGGCCGGGAAGAAGGTCGGCGTGCCCGGCCTGTACGGCGCGAACTACGTCGGGTGGGAGGCGCTGGTCTACGCTGCGAAGCTGGACCCGAAGCAGGTTTCGCTGCAGAGCATCGGCTTCACGCAGGCAACCGCCGTCAGCCAGGGGCTCGTCGATGCGGCGATGGACTACGTCGTGAACGGCCCGGTCCAGCTGCGCCTGGAGGGACAGGATGTGGTCGAGATCCCGGTTTCAGATTACATCGACCTCCCGTCGAACGGGATCATCACGAACGACCAGACGATCAAGGACAACCCGGAGCAGGTGCAGGCCCTGGTTCTCGCACTGATGCGTGGTTTGCGGGATACGCTTGCAGGACCCCGACGCGGCGTTCCAGGCCAGCCTGCGGGCCGTGCCCACGGCCGGGCGGCGACCAGGAGAAGGTGAGCCGCGCGATCTTCGACGAGTCGCTGAAGCTGTGGCAGGCACTGAAGAGCGAGCTGGGCCTCTCCGACCCGTGCGGCCTGGGCAAGGCCGCGGCCTTCATGAAGGACATGGGTCTGATCCAGACGCCGGTCGAGCCGGCGGATCTGTACACGAACGACTTCGTGGCGCGCTGATCCGAATGCCTCCCATTCTGCAGGCGCTTAACCTGCGCATGACCTTCTACGACGCCAACCGGGCCGACATGCTGGCGCTGGACGACCTGTCGCTGGCGGTGGAGGAGGGCGAATTCCTCGCCATCGTCGGACCGTCGGGCTGCGGCAAGAGCACGCTGCTGCGCCTGCTGGCCGGGCTGCTGCGGCCTATCTCAGGCCAAGTGCGGTTCCGCGGCGCCCGATGACCGAGCCGAGCCGCGACATCGGCTACGTGTTTCAGCGCGCCAACCTGATGCCCTGGCGAACCGTGGCAGCCAATATCGCGCTCCCTCTCGAAGTCGCGCGACACCCCGCAGGTGCAGGCAGCCCAGCAGACCGAGGAGCTGATCGCGCTGGTTGGCCTGGACGGCTTTGCCAACGCCTATCCAGCGCAGCTTTCCGGGGGCATGCAGCAGCGGGTCGCGCTGGCCCGCGCGCTGATCCACGAGCCGACGGTCCTGCTGCTCGACGAGCCGTTTGGCTCGCTCGACGCGCTGACGCGCGACCGGATGAACGCCGAACTGCTGCGCCTCTGGAACCTGCACCGGCGGACCGTGGTCATGGTCACCCACAGCATCAGCGAGGCCGTCCTCCTGTCGGACCGCATCCTCGTGCTGACGCCCCGGCCGGGCCGGCTGCGCGCCGAGTTCGGCGTGCCGCTGCCGCGCCCGCGCAGTTCCGTGCTCACGGGCGATCCGGCCTTTGTCGAGCTGACGCGGGCCGTCCGGGCAGAAATCGTCGACTGAAGGCGGCCGGGCACCCGGCACGCCGGGCTCCCTCTGCCGCCAGGGCGTTCCGCAAAAGCCTGTTGCAAATCTCCCTTGCCCGTGCTAACATGGCCGCGGCTGAAGGCCACATCTCCCTGCAAGGCGGCGCCAATCGTCATGGATGATCCCCGTTCCCTGAAGGTCCTCTACCTGGCTGCCGAGTGCGTGCCGTTTGCCAAAACCGGCGGCCTGGCCGATGTGGCCGGAGCGCTGCCAAAGGCGGTGCGCGGGCTGGGGCACGACATCCGCATCATGATGCCGCGCTATGGCCGGGTGGAGGTCGACAAATTCGGGCTCAAGCCGCGCCTCGACCGCGTCAGCGTGCCGATGGACGAGCGCACGGAGCCGGCCAAGGTGTACGAGGCTTCGATCGGGACGGGGCCGGGTGAGACGCCCGTGCTGTTCGTCGACAGTGAGCGCTACTTTGACCGCCAGGGCATTTACATGTACCCCGACGACGCCGAGCGCTTTATCTTCTTCTCCCGGGCCGCGCTGGAAACCTGCCGGGCGCTGGATTGGCAGCCCGACGTCATTCATTGTAACGAGTGGCACACCGCGCTCATTCCGAACTGGCTCAAGACCGTCTACCAGGCCGACCCGTTCTACCGGGACATCGCCACGCTCTACACGGCGCACAACCTGGAGTATCAAGGCATCTTCGGCTATCGCATCCTCGAGATTGCGGGCCTTGCCGAGACGGGCTTCATCGCCCATCCCGACGTCGCCCCGGATCTCAACTACGTGGTCGACCTGATGGCGCGAGGGATCCTCTTCGCCGACATTATAAACACGGTCAGCGAGACGTACGCGCACGAAATCCTGACGCCCGAGTACGGCCACCGGCTCGATCCGGTGCTGCGCGACCGCCGGGACCGGCTTTACGGCATCCTCAACGGGATCGACACGGAGTTGTATGATCCTGCGACAGACGCGAACATCGCGGCGCGCTTCGACGCGGGCAACCTGGAGCCGCGGGCGCAGAACAAGGCGGCGCTCCAGGCGGAGCTGAAACTGCCCGTACGGCCCGACATTCCGCTCATCGGCATCGTCTCGCGGCTCATCGACCAGAAGGGCTTCGACCTCATCGCGGCCGTCGCCGACCCGCTGTTGCAGAACGTGCCCTGTCAGCTCGTCGTCATGGGCACCGGCGAGATGCGCCACCACGACATGCTCAACGCCCTCGCGGCCCGCTACCCGAGCCAGGTCGCCGTCCAACTGACGTTCAACCGTCCGCTCGAGCAGCGCATCTACGCGGGCAGCGACATCTTCCTGATGCCCTCCCGCTTCGAGCCGTGCGGGCTCAATCAGATGGTGGCGATGCGGTACGGCGCGGTGCCGGTCGTCCATGCGACGGGCGGGCTGGCAGACACGGTGCACGATTTCGACGCCCTTACGGAAGATGGCAACGGGTTCAGCTTCGAGCGCTACGACGCGATGGCCCTTTTCGCGGCCCTGGTGCGGGCGACCGAGACGTTCCGGCATGACGACGTCTGGCGGCAGCTCATGCGCCGCTGCATGGCCGCCGATTTCTCGTGGCGTCGCTCGGCGCAGAAGTATGTGGACCTGTATTATCGCGGCCTGGCAACCCGCCGCCGCGCCAACCAGTCGCTCGTCTAGCGGCTGCGAGCCCTGCCAGGCTCCTACAACCTGCCAGGGGCGATTTGAACAGAGGCGCTTTGCGTACAGAACTGCTCTATTACCGCGATGCATACCGCCGCACGTTCGACGCGGCCGTCACAGCTCGTCAAATCATCGCTGGCAAGCCCGCGGTGGCGCTCGACCGCACCGCGTTCTACCCCACGGGCGGCGGGCAGCCGAACGACCTGGGCGTGCTCCGGCTTGCCCGGCGGCGAGGCAATCAAGGTGCTTGATGTGCTGGCGGACGGCGACCAGGTGTGGCACTGCCTGGCCGCCGACCTCGCGGGCGACCTGGTTCATGGCGAAATCGACTGGGACCGGCGCTTCGACCACATGCAGCAGCACACCGGGCAGCATGTGCTTTCGCAGGCATTCGTCCAGGAGTGTGACGCGGAGACCGTTGCCTTTCACCTCGGCGAGAAGGCCAGCACGATCGACCTCAACCGGGCAGATCTGGATGCGCCGGGAAGCGGGGGTGCGCTGGCGCGGGCCGAAGCGGCTGCCAACGCGGTTGTCGACGCCGCGCTGCCGGTGACTGCCTCGTTCGTCTCGCCCGGCGAGCTGGCCGCGCTGCCGCTTCGCAAGCCGCCGAAAGTGACCGAGAACATCCGCATTGTCCAGGTCGCCGGCTTTGACTGGTCTGCCTGCGGCGGCACCCATGTGGCTTACACCAGCCACATCCAGACGATCAAGATCGTCGGGACGGAGCGGCGGGGATCTGAGCTGCGGGTCTCGTTCCTCTGCGGCCGGCGGGCCCGGGCAGACTATGCCCGGCTCAAAGCGCTGGCGCAGGGACTCGTCGCCCGCTACACCGCCGCCGAAGACGATATGCTGGACCTGCTCGACCGGCGGGCGGCCGAGGCCGACGCGCTTCGCAAGGACCTGGCCGATCTCGAGAAGCAGTGGTCCGAGTCGACCGCCGCCGCGCTCTACGGCGAAGCGGAACTCATGCGCCTCGAGCCGCGCCCGGCCTTGGGCGATGTGGCCAGGCCACCGGACCTGCATTTCGTTGGCGCGGTCCTCGACGTGCACCGTGGAGCGCGCCAAGAAGGTGGCGCAGGCGTTGCGCGCACGTCCGCACGTCGTGGCCTGCATCGCCGTGCGGGGCGAGCGTCCGCAGATCCTGGCCACACGTTCCGACGACGTCTCCGTCGACGCAGGCGCTCTGCTGCGGGCCGCGGTGGCGGCCGGCGGCGGACGGGGCGGCGGCCGCCCCGACTGGGCGCAAGGGGGCGTGCCGTCAGAAGAAGCACTGAACGCGGCGCTCGAGGCCGCACGGGCGGCGCTTGTCGCCGCAATTGAGGGGGGCTGAGGTTCAGCCCAGAGGTTCACCTTATGCGAGAGATCTCTCCCGGCATCTTCGTCGAGACCGACCAGCGCGGAGCGAACTACAGCGCCATCCTTACGGACGATGGGTTTATCGTGATTGACACCCCGATCGTGCCCAAGCAAGCCGTCGCGTTCCACGACGAGCTTAAGCGCATTGCGGGGGGCAAGCCCTTCCTGTATATCATCAACACCGATCACCATCGCGGGCACATTGTCGGGAATCAGTACTTCGCACCCACGCCCGTAGTCAGCCACGATATTGCGTGGAAGCACATGAAGGGCTACGGCGAAAACTTCAAGCAGCGGGTTATTGACTCGTTCAAGAAGGAGCCCGAGATCCAAGCCCAGTTTGGCGGGTTGAACGATATTCACATCGTCGTCCCAAAGATCACTTTCTCGCACCGGCTCGACATCGTGAGGGGCGGCCGAGACCTGCGCGTGATCCGCATCGGCGGGCACACGGCTGCCACGTCTGCCATCTGGATGCCTAACGAGAAGATTCTCTTCGTGGGCGACGCCGTATGGGTGGGGCAGCACCCGTATATGGCGCAGGGCAACTCAAAGGAGTGGCTCGACGGTCTGACCTATATCCGCAAGCTCAGGTCAGATCAGATCGTACCCGGCCGCGGTCCCGTCACGGGGCGCGAGGGCACCGAGCGCATGTCAGAGTACATCCGTTACATGCGCGCTCGCATCCGGACGTTTCACCGGCAGGGCCGGACGAAGCAAGAGACGGTGCAGACGGTGCTGCGCGAGGTGGTGGGGTGGTTCCCGATCGCACCCGCGCTGAAGTCGAAGACGGAATCGCAGATCAAGCAAGGCATTGGCCGGATCTGGAACGAGATGGAGAAGGCCGCCAAGGCGAAGGACAAGCCCGAGCCCGAGCCGGAGCCGGAAGAAATCGGAGACGAGTAACCTCCCATGGCTCAAATGGTGCAGCGCGGCCAGGTCACCCCGGCCGACGAACTCCGCGGCCTGTTGGATTCGGCCGAGATACGCGTCGCGAACGTGCGGTGGAGCGGCGAGGGCGCCCTGGCTCTGCTAGGCGAACTGGACCGCATCGCCGAACTGTGGCCGGACGCTTGAGGAGCAGGGCATGGACCTGCGGCCCGAGGCGGGCCGGTGGAACACGCTCCAGGCCTCAGTCTTGCAAAAAGCAAGCGGCCTCCTCGGCGAGTTGCAGAAGTGCGGCGGCATCGAGCGCGCTGCGCCGGCGGGAGCACCCCGAAGGCACGGACGCGCCGTGGTGGCATCTGGACCGGTACGTGGCAGAGGCGCGCAAAAGGCAGCTCAGGCGAACCCTCACCATTGCGGGCGGGGTGATCGCCGTAGGCCTGGTGGTATGGTTTCTGTACCTGAAACTCTTCCCGGTCGATCCGAAGGTGGCGGAATCGTACCGCCGGATCAACAAGGGCGAGCAGCTCGTCCAGCAGAGCAGCGACTGGGGTGGGGCCCTTGCCGAGTTCCGGGCTGCCAGCGCTCTGACACCGGAGGACTACGACGTGTGGCTCCGGGTGGGCGTGGCAGAGGAGCAGGTTGGCAACGCCGAGGCCGCGCAGGACGCGTGGCAGCGAGCGCGCGGCCTGCTGCCCTCCGAGCTCGAGTTCCTTAAGGGCCGCGCGGCTGCCTACCTTCTCTTCAGCCTGGTCGACGCGGCGGACCGCGACGTTCAAGCCGCGTTGAAGATCAAGAACGACGACGCGCAGACGTGGTACCAGGCCGCATCCGTGTTCGAGGCAAGAAACCAGGTGAACGAAGCCGTCGACGCGCTGGACAAGGCCAGCACCTACGCCCAGGAGACCCATCAGGACGAACTGACGGCCCTGGCCCGCTACCGCATGGGCATGCTGATGCAGCGGGCCGCAATTCCGCAGATGACCGCGACCCCCGGGGCGACTCCCACCCCATAATAGCCACACCGGTTCGCACCGCCGGTCCGCGTCGCGCTCATGGCGCGGGCTGCGCCGCGTCAGGCGCGCACCTTTGGCAGGGCCGGTCAGGCGGCCGAGGACGGAGCGAGTGCCCGCATGAGTGCGGGCGCGACGTCGGCCAGGGTGCGGAGCGATTCGGCGACGCGCTGCCGGGCGGCCGGTTCGCCCACGATCAGCGCCGGCACCGGGTTCATGGTGTGCCCGCGGGTGCTCAGGTCCTCCATGTTGCCGTGATCTGACGTCAGCAGGATGAGCCCCTCCTTGTCGTCCCACTCGGCCAGCAAGCCCCCCAGCATCTCGTCGACGCTCTTCAGCAGCCCGACCGCGGCCTCCATGTCCTGCCCGTGCCCCGCGTAGTCGCTCAGCCAGTATTCGAAGAACGAGAAGTCGTACTGGAATGCGAGCTGCGCCATCCGCTGGCCCGCCTGCCGCTCCGTCAGAAGCGGCGTGTCGGTGAGTCCAAGCCGCTCGTGCCAGCCCTGTCCGGTGAAGTCGGCGGCCAGCGCCTGGCCGGCCACCAGGTCGTCAACCGTTGGCAGCGCAAGTCCCGCGCTCACAACCCCCTGCGGAATTGACGAATAGACGCGCCGCCGTGACGCGATGGCCGCGAAGTAGGACGGCGGGTACGCGTTGAGAAACGCCGCCGTCTTCCCCTGCCGTCGCACGGCGCGAAAGATGTTGCCGTTGTTGAGAAAGTTGACGATCGGCTGGCTGGGCCAGGGGCCGTAGTGGCCGCCGATCAACGCGGGCACATTCAGCCCCGTCAGCAGCGCGGCCTGCCCGCTGCCCGACTGAGGCATGCCGGGGACGCCCATGCAGGCATCCAGGCCAACCACCGTCGCCCGTTGCGTGACGAGCGGGGTCACCCCGGCCAGTAGCCGGTGGCCTTCGAGCAGCCGTGCCAGGTTGGGCAGGGTGGCTCGTGCAAACGGGTTGGTGGCAGGATCGTCCGGACCGAGGCCGACGCCGTCGAGAAACAAGAAGAGGATGTGCATCAAAACACTCTGGTGTGAAGGGTCCGCGGCTGGCGCGACCGCCGCAGTCTACTCCTCGAACGCCCGGCGCACAAGAAGAGGGGTTACTTTTGCCGCGGGCGTGCGGGGGTAACATGGGGTGAGATGTGGACGGGAGACGGTGATTCACCACAAAGACACCAAGGCACAAAGACGCACGAACGATTCTGAAGTTGAGTGAAGCTGCGTGTCTTCGTGTCTTTGTGGTGAGTGCCTGGGTCTGCGGTCAATGTACCGGGGGGAGAGATGACGGAAGCGTATCGTATTGAGAAGGACTCGATGGGGGAGATCAAAGTCCCCGCGAATGCGCTGTGGGGCGCACAGACGCAGCGGGCGGTCGACAATTTCAAGATCAGCGGGCGGCCGCCCTATCCCGCCTTCGTGTGGGCCTTCGCGCTCGTCAAGCGCGCGGCTGCCGAAGTGAACCGGGACCTGGGCTTGCTGGACGCGAGGGTGGCGGGCGCCATCGTGCAGGCGGCGCAGGAGGTGCTCGACGGGCAGCACGCGGACCAGTTCGTGGTCGACCCGTTCCAAGCCGGCGCGGGCACCAGCCACCACATGAACGTCAACGAGGTCCTCGCGAACCGGGCGAGCCAGATCCTCGGCTTTGCCCTGGACGACCCGAACAAGCCGGTAAAGGCGAACGATCACGTCAACATGGCGCAAAGCACCAACGACACCGTCCCGGCGGTCATTCGCCTCGGCGCGCTGTGGCGGCTCGACGAACTACTCGCGGCGGTCGACAACCTGGCGGACGCGCTTTCGGAAAAGGGGCACGCATTCGACGACGTGGTCAAGTCGGGCCGCACGCACCTCCAGGATGCCGTGCCCGTGCGGCTGGGGCAGGAGTTTGGGGCATACGCCCAGGCCGTGCGCTACGACCGCGAGCGCATCGCAGCCGCGGGCGACCGCCTGCGCCGGGTCGGCATCGGCGGCACTGCCGCCGGCACGGGGCTCAACGCGCACCCCGAGTACCACGCCCGGATGGTGAAGCGGCTGAGCGAGCTGACCGGCTGGCCGCTGAGGTCAAGCGGCAATCTCTTCGAGCCCGTTCAGAACATGGCCGATGCGGCCGACTTCTCCGGCACGCTGCGGACGCTGGCAATCACGCTGACGCGCGTCGCGAACGACTTGCGCCTGTTGGCATCTGGCCCAAGCTCGGGCTTTGACGAAATCCGCTTCGCGCCCGCACAGCCCGGCAGCAGCATCATGCCGGGGAAAGTCAACCCGGTGTTCGCCGAGATGCTCAACATGACCTGCTTCCACGTCATGGGCTGCGACCTGACCGTGATGCTGGCCGCCCAGGCCGGGCAGCTCGAGGTGAACGTGATGATGCCCATCCTGGCCCACAACCTGTTCGAGGCGATGCACGTGTTCATTCCGGCCATCCGTCTTTTCACGGATCAGGGGGTGAAGCGGATCGAGGCGAACCGGCAGAAGGCGGCAGGTACGGTAGCGAGGAATGCCATCCTGGCGACCGCACTCAACCCGGTGATCGGCTACATGAAGGCGGCAGAGATTGCCAAGAAGGCCGCCGAGAGCGACCGCTCCATTCGCGACGTGGTGGTTGAGGAGGGTATACTGACACCGGAAAAGGCCGACGCACTGCTGGACGCTCGGGCGATGACCGAGGGCGGCATTATGGCGCAAAGCGAAGGGTGATATGGATTCGCAGCTCCTGTTTCTGTTGGCGCTGATCGCCATGCTCGTGGGGCTCGCCGGCACCGTGCTGCCTGCGCTCCCCGGCATCGCGCTCGTCTGGATCGCGGCCTTGGTGTACGGCCTCCTGGACCGGTTCACCACCCTGCCGGTGGCCGCGTTTGTCGTGATCACGGTCCTGGCTGCCATCGGGCTGGCCGCCGACTTCTTCCTCACGCAGGCCGCGACGAAGGTCACCGGCGCCTCGTGGCAGGCGACCGCGGCCGGCGTGGTCGGTGGGATTGTCGGCATGATCGTCGGCTTCTTCGCCGGCGGCATTGGGATCGGTCCGGGCGGCATCATCGGCGCGCTGATCGGCGTGGTCGGCGTGGAATACCTGCATCGCAAAGACCTGCGCGCGGCGATGAAGGCGGGCGGTGGCTGGCTGGCCGGCTGCCTGGCCTCACGCGCCATGCAGTTCATCATTGCCCTGCTCATGGTGGTCATCTTCGTCTGGCAAACCAGCACGTAAGGGGCGTTCACCACGAAGGTGCCCAGACACAAAGCTGGGAGCAGGCTTCGCGAGCCTTGGTGTCCTCGTGTCTTTGTGGTTCGCGTCTTGTCTCACCTGGAGGACCGTTGAAGGTATTGGTGGGTTCGCGTAACCCGGTAAAAGCCGGGGCGGTGCAGGATGTGTTTGGCCAGTACTTCCCCGGCGTCGAGGTGGACGCGATGGAGGTGGCTTCGGGCGTGCCCGCCCAGCCGGTTGGCGACGACACCTTCGCCGGCGCGCAGAACCGGGCGCTCGCGCTGGTGGCGCTGAACCGGGCGCAAGGGCTGGGGGCCAGCTACTGCGCGGGGCTGGAGGGCGGCATTGCCCGCCTGGCTGGACGCTGGTACACGTTCGGCGTCGTCTGCATTGCCGACGCCGGGGGTCAGTGCGGCATGGGCGTCTCGCCCATGTTCGAGCTTGCACCGGCCCTTTACGAACCATTGCTCGCAGGCGAAGAACTCGGCCATGTGGTCGACCGCCTGAGCGGCGACCACAACTCCAAGCAGAAGGGCGGCGCCATCGCCTATCTCACCCAGGGGCGCGTTGGCCGGCGAGAACTGTACGCGCAAGGGGTCATCATGGCACTCGTGCCGTTCCTTAACCCGCCGATGTATTTCCCGGTGCCTTCGACGTCTGCGTAATCCAGGTCAGCCGGCCAGCGTGCGGAGCGCCAGCCAGTCGTCCCCGTGCTCGGGCACACTCACGTCGTTTGTGATCAGGCCGGCGCCGACCAATTCCTCCACGGCTTTCCCCGTCTCCACCTTTCCCCACCCGAACAGCGTGACGACTTGCTTTGCCGGCGCTGCACCCACCGATCTCAAATACAGCTCCACGAGCCTCTCGCGCGCCTGTGACTGCCGGATGGGCCGGGCCTGGTCTGCGAGCCCGGGGTTCCACCGGTGGACGCATTCGTAGACGAACGCATACTTCCACCGCCCCACCTCGGCGACGCCCACGGGCTGCACCTTGAAGTCGGCCTGCAGGAACTCGATCGCCCTGTTGAAGGGTGAATCGCTGGCCTTCGTCGTCATACGCGCCTGCCGGCGCAGCTCCTGCGTGTCGAGCGGGCCCTTCTCCAGCAGCACTTCGAACACGGTCTTGGCGTCGAAGGTCATCTGCCCGGCTTTGTACTGGTCGAGATAGTCCTGCTCGGGTTCGCCATAGTTCTCGCTCAGCGCGTAGAAGTACGGCAGCACTCCGAGCGCGATCATCGTCGCTTTCTTGCGCAGCACCTTGGCGTAGTGCCACTTCCGCGCGGGCAGCAGTTCGTCCTTCCACCCCCACGTCACGTGGCCGGGATCGTCGTGCGCGTCGGGCACGGGGCGGTCGCCTGCCACCGCGCCCCAAAGCGAGGGCATGGTGACGTCCTTGATCGGCCAGAAGTAGACGAAACCGCGCTCCTCGATGTAAGCTACTGCTTGTTCCTTGTTCCGCACCTTGAGCCCGGATTTGAGGCGGAAGGTGTCTTGCCGGTATTCGAGGATGCGCTCAAAGGCGATGTTGGTCATGGCGACGATTATAACGAGGTAAGCCTGGTTTCCGCCAGAAACGCGCTTTGTGGTTGGAACAAAAGCTGCTGTGGGCCTGTCTTTGTGTTTCAGTTCACGTTCGGGGCAAAGGAGCTCTCTGATGATCACGCAGCAAAAACGCGCGCTCCGCGGCTTGCTGAACGGCGCCGGCGGATGGCTGCGCGACTGGTCTCTGCCGCGCCAGATGGCCGGCCAGGACGCCTTCAGCACGGCCGCCGAGAGCGCATGGTCGCGAACGTTCCGCCCCCGCATCGAGGACGCGGACCGGGTGGGCACCAGCATTTGCCCGTACTGTGCGGTCGGCTGCGCTCAGCTGGCGTACGTCAAGGGGAACGACATCATCCATATCGAGGGTGATCCGCGCAGCCCCATCAACCAGGGCACGCTGTGTCCCAAGGGCGCGGCCACCATCGGTTGGATCCACAGTCCGAACCGCCTCACGACCGTCAAGCACCGCATGCCGGGCAGCGACCACTGGGACGAGGTGCCGCTTGAGTGGGCCATGGAGCGCATCGCGCAGCTGATCAAGCAGACACGGGATGCCACCTTCGAGGAGAAGGCCCCGGACGGCAAGCGGACCAACCGGACGATGGCGATCGCGTCGCTGGGCGGGGCAACGCTCGACAACGAAGAGAACTACCTGATCAAGAAGCTGTTCGGCGGCGCGCTCGGGGTGGTGTGGATCGAAAACCAGGCCCGAGTCTGACACAGCGCCTCCGTGCCCAGTTTGGGCGCCAGCTTCGGCCGGGGGGCCGCCACCACCGCGCAGTGGGACGTTGCCAACAGCGACTGCATCCTCATTATGGGCTCGAACATGGCCGAGTGCCACCCGATCGCCTTTCGCTTCGCCATGGAAGCCCGGCGGCGGGGTGCCACCCTCATTCACGTCGACCCGCGTTTCACCCGCACCTCGGCGCTGTGCGACATTTACGCCCCGATCCGCGCGGGCACCGACATCGCGTTTCTGGGCGGCATCATCCGCTATATCCTCGAAAATGACCTTTGGTTTCGCGAGTACGCGCTGGCATACACGAACATTGCGACCATCATCGACCCGGGCTTCAAGGACACGAGCGAGCTCGACGGCCTGTTCAGTGGGTGGGATTCGGAGAAGGCTCAGTACGATCTGGAAACCTGGCAGTACAAGAAAAAGGACGAGCCGGCCGCCCAGCGCGATCAAGCCGAGCAGACCGGCGAGGCTTACAGCGACCGTCTCGCCCGTGCCTACGGCCCGCCGCCCACCGATCCGACCCTCCAGGACCCGTACTGCATCTACCAGATTCTGAAGCGCCACTACGATGCTTACACTCCGGAAATGGTCGAGCGCATCACCGGCTGCCCGAAGGACGTCTTCCTCAAGGTGGCGGAGACTTTCGCGGCGGCCTCGGGACGCGAAAAGACCGCCAGCATCTGCTACGCGGTGGGCTGGACGCAACATACGGTGGGCGTGCAGAACATCCGGGCCGCTTCCATCATCCAGGCGCTGCTCGGCAACATCGGCCGGCCCGGTGGCGGCATCCTGGCGCTGCGCGGGCACTCCAGCATCCAGGGCAGCACCGACATCCCGACGCTGTTCAACTTGCTCCCCGGCTACCTGCCGCAGCCGAGCGCGGCGGAGCCGGGCCACGACACGCTCGAAGAGTATCTCAAGACCGAACGGCTCGAGATGGGCTGGTGGCACAACTTCCCCAAGTACATGATCAGCCTGATGCGCGCGTGGTATGGCGACAACGTGGGCCCGCAGAATGAATGGGGCTTCCAGTGGCTGCCCAAGATCACAGGCGACCATTCGCAGCTGCCCATGATGTTCGCAATCAAAGACCGGGAGATCAAGGGGCTGCTCGTGCCGGGGCAGAACCCCGCGGTTGGCGGCCAGAACGCCCATCTCGTGCGGATGGGGCTGGCCAATCTCGAGTGGCTGGTCGTGCGCGACACGTTCGAAACCGAGACCGCGTCTTTCTGGTATGCGTCGCCGGAGATTGAGCGGGGGGAACTGCGCACGGCGGAGATTCAGACCGAGATCTTCCTGATGCCCGCGGCCCTGCCCGTCGAGAAAGACGGGACGTTCACGAACA
This sequence comes from uncultured Chloroflexia bacterium, assembly GCA_963810095.1. Classification (GTDB taxonomy): domain Bacteria; phylum Chloroflexota; class Anaerolineae; order CG2-30-64-16; family CG2-30-64-16; genus JALOOB01. The sequence continues at coordinate 673,718 of CAWEMM010000009.1, forward strand.
CGCACCGGCTGATCCAGTGGCACGACAAGCTGGTCGAGCCGCCCGGCGACTGCCGTTCGGAAACCTGGTTTTACTACCACCTGGGCAGGCGCCTGAAGGAACTATACGCGGACAGCGCCAACTCGCGGGACGACCCGATCCGGGCCCTGCAATGGGATTACCCGGTCGAGGGTCCGAGCCGCGAGCCCAGCGTGGACGCGATCTTCCGCGAGGTAAACGGTTACACCTGGCCCAACCGGCAGCAAATCCCGGACTTCAAGCACCTCGAAGATGACGGCTCGACCGCGTGCGGCTGCTGGATCTACACGGGGGTCTATCCCGAGAACGACCGCAACCGGGCGCGTATGCGCCAGCCCGACGGGCCGGACGGGCCCGGCACTCATCTCAACTGGGCGTTCGCCTGGCCGAGCAACCGGCGTATCATGTACAACCGGGCCTCGGCAGACCCGGAGGGCCGCCCCTGGTCCCCGCGGAAGCAGTACGTTTGGTGGGACGTGGCAGCGGGGAAGTGGCAGGGCTATGACGAGGTCGAGTTCATCATCGACAAGCCGCCCGACTACCAGCCTGACTGGGCCAAGCACCCCGTGGGCATGGATGCACAGGATGGCAAGTCGCCGTTTATGATGATCGAGGACGGGCGTGGCTCCCTGTTCGCCACGTCCGGCATCAAGGACGGCCCACTCCCGGCGCACTTCGAACCCGTCGAGAGCCCGGTCCGCAACGTGCTGTACGGGCAACAGGCAAACCCCGCGGCGAAGTATTGGGACCGGCCCGACAACCCCTATCACGCGGTGGGCGACAAGCGCTATCCTTACGTCATCACCACATACCGCCTGACCGAACACCATGCCGGCGGCTCACCCACCCGCAACGTGCCCACCCTGGCCGAGCTCCAGCCCGAGGGCTTTTGCGAAATCCCGGAGGAACTTGCGGCGGAGCTGAGCATCAGCAACGGAGACTGGGTCGTGCTGGAGACCGCCCGCTACGAGATCGAGACCAAGGCGCTGGTGACGGCCCGCCTCCGGCCGCTCACCATTGACGGACGGACAGTCTACCAGGTCGGGATGCCGTGGCACTACGGTTGGCAGGGGTTTGCGACCGGCGCGCCGGCAAACGACCTCGCCGCGATGGCCGGCGACGCCAATACGAGCATCCATGAAGGCAAGGCGTTTACGTGCAACGTGCGCCCCGGCCGGCTGACCTTCCGCACGATGCGGATCGCCGGGCTCGAGCCAAAGCCCTGACCACCAAGGCACGCAGACACGAAGCTGCACCAAGAGTATCTGTCCCAGAATTAGCTGGGGCCGGTCTCTGACCGTGCCCCAGCTGGCGTACGAGACCGGCCAGAGCATTTTGGGCTAGGTTTATGAGCATAACCGGCTTTGTGAATCTTAGTGTCCTGGTGCCTTCGTGGTGGTAAGACGCCGGCGCTACGGACGGAACTCAAGGAGCTAAGCGTGCATCAGCGCATTCGCAACCATACAGACTCCATCCTGCCGGGGCTCATCCACGACGAGTCGGAGATCACCGCGGGCGTGAAGATCCGGCCGGGCCGCCGCTACGGCTTCTTTACCGACACGAGCGTCTGCATCGGCTGCAAGGCGTGTGAAGTCGCATGTAAAGAGTGGAACCAGCTTCCCGTCGACAACTACGGGCTGACGGCCATGAGTTACGACAACACACGCGGACTCGGCGCGTCCACCTGGCGGCACGTCGCCTTTGCCGAACGCCTTGGCGCCGACGGCGATCCCGCCCCGACCCTGATGCCGCCCTTCCAGAGCGGCTGGCGTATGATGAGCGACGTCTGCAAGCACTGCTACCGCGCCGGCTGCCTGGAAGCCTGCCCGACAGGCAGCCTGTTCCGTACCGAGTTCGACACGGTCGTGGTCCAGCAGGACATCTGCAACGGCTGTGGGTACTGCGTCGTCTCCTGTCCTTTTGGCGTCATCGATATCAGCCACCACGACGGCAAGGCGCACAAATGCACGCTGTGTTACGACCGGCTGAAGAGCGGCCTCGAACCCGCGTGCGCTAAGGCCTGCCCGACCGATTCGATCAACTTCGGGGAAGTGGACGCGCTGCTGGACCGCGCCGAACGCCGGCTTGCCGAACTGCACGCGCTGGGCGTGCACAGCGCCTACCTTTACGGCGCGCCCGGCACCCCCGGCGCGACGGGCGAAATCGGCGGGCTCAACTGTTTCTTCCTGCTGCTCGACCGGCCCGAGATCTACAACCTCCCCGTCGCGCCCCTGCTCCCGCCTGCCCGCACCGGCGCGGGCTTGCTGCGGGGCATCCTGACCATGGCCGGGATTGGGCTCGCGGCCGCCGGGGTCTATCTCGCGGGGCGAAGGGACGACTGACCCCAAGGGCGCCGGCGAGCTCAAGATTTCTCGTGTATCAACGTGCCTTTGTGTCTTGGTGGTGAGTCAGGTCGGCAGTGCCGGCACGCTCACAAGGAGTTGGCGATGCGCGAAACAAAGCCGGTCGATCTGCAGCGACCGTATGAAGGTGAGACTTATTACCGTGTGCCGCCCATCAAGGCCGGCCCGTACCGCTGGGCAATCATCTTCTACTTCTTCATCGGCGGAATCGCGAGTGCGGCCCAGTTTATCGCGACGATCGCCGACCTGTTCGGCGGCAAGGGTGACGGGAAGATCGTCCGGGCTGGCCGTTACCTGGCCTTGATCGGCGCGCTGATCAGCCCGGTGCTGCTGATTGCTGATCTGCACAAGCGGGAACGCTGGTACAACATGCTGCGCATCTACCGCAGCACCTCGGCCATGTCCGTCGGCGCATGGGCGCTGTCCCTGTTCGGCGCGTTCACCGGGCTTACCGCTGCGGGACAGTTCCTCGCCGACCTCGGCCCCGGCAGAACAAGCGGCCTGGGCCGGACCGCGGCGCGCCTCGCACAAATCCCTGCCGCGATGGCCGGCGGGGTGGTGGCGCTGTACACCGGCACGCTCATGGCGGCAACCGCCTCGCCCGTGAACGCGGCGGCCTTTCCGTTCCTGTCGTCGCTCTTCGCCAGCTCGGCAGCGTCGACCGCGGCGGCCGCCCTGACGGTCGCCGCCGAGGCCACGGGCGCGGGCGAGAGCAGCAAGCGCAAGCTGAACCTGGTCGCGCTGATCGCAGGTACTGCGGAGTTGGTCTTTGCGATCCTCGTCGAGCGTGAGTGGCGGCGGGAGGGCGCAAACGCGCCGCTGAAGGAGACGCCGCTCGGGCCCGCCTTCCGGGCCGGCGTGCTCGGGTTGGGCATCGGAGAGCCGCTTGTCGCACATGCGGTCCAGGCCGCGCTCCCGCACGAGTCGCGATGGGTGGCCCTGGTGAGCGCCGCGTCGGCCCTGGCCGGCGGCTTCATCCTACGGGCGGTCTTTGTTCTGGGAGGCGTCGAGTCGGCACAGCGTGCGGAAGAGTACTTCAAGTTCACGCAGGGAAACGGTCGGGGCGCGCGCTGACGCCCCATCCGGGTGCATTTCCCCTGCCATAGGGCAGGCGAAGTTTCCGACTCCAGCGTGAGTGCGAGTATACTGAGGTTCGCGCCATTATCCGCATCCCTACGCTCGAGGAGCTACCCATGCCGTCATTTCGCAGAAACACGCTCATCGTTACGGGCCTGGCTGTCGCCGGCGCTGCTGCCGCCCTCGCCTACGCTGCCCGCAAGATCACCGCTCCCGCCAATGGGAACCCGGACGATTTCCTGATCCAGCCGCGCAAGCTCGACCAATACGTGACCGTCTGCCTCGGGGCCAGCCACATGCACGGACGGGTCGGGGTGAATATCGTCGACCTGCTGCGCCAGCGCCTGCCCGAGCCCGAGTACGCCTTCGTTAACGCGGGCGTCAACGGCGACCTGGCCTGGAACGCACTCCAGCGCCTCCCATCCGTCATTGCCTGCGACCCGGACGCGGTCGTGGTGTTGGTGGGAACGAACGACGTGCTGGCGTCCTTGAGCGAGCGGGTGGCGAAGATGGCTATCAAGGGCAAGAAGCTGCCCACCGTGCCCACCTTGAGCGGGTACGCCGAGGACCTCAGCCGGATCGTTCTGGACCTCCAGAAGTCGACCCATGCGCGCGTGGGGCTGTGTTCACTGCCGGTGCTGGGCGAAAACCTGGCGTCTGAGGCGGGCCAGCGGTTGGAGGCGTATAATGCGGTGATCCGCGACGTGGCGCAAGCGAACGGCGCGGCGTACCTGCCCGTCTACGAGCGGCAGGTCGAATACCTGGCCGCCCTGGGCCGCACAGACGGCGTCCCGTATGTCGATAACCCCCGGCTGCTCATGGCCGCCGCGCTCGAGCACTACCTGCTCGGCCGCTCCTTCGACGAGATTTCCGCCCGCCACAACCTGGCGCTCACGACGGATACGATCCATCTCAATAGCGTAGGCGCGCAGTTCGTGGTCGAGGAAGTGGAGAGGTTTCTGACGCAAGGGTAACAGGCACAAGGGCACGAAGCAACGGCTCGCCGAGCCTGCCCTCGTGCCCTTGTGTCAGACGGTCACTGCGGCTTGTTCGCCAGGATGTCTTCGATCCGGTCCATCACCTCGTCCGTCAGCTGCGGCGCGATCTCGAGCGCCTTCATGTTCTCATGCACCTGCTCGGCCCGGCTCGCGCCGGTGATCACCGTGCTCACGTCCGGGTTCTTCAAGCACCACGCCAGCGCCAGCTGCGCCTGGCTGCAGCCCAATTCGTCGGCCACCGGCTTCAGTTCGCGCACCTTGGCGATGCGCTCCGGCTTCAGCAGGTGCTCCTTCAGCCATTCGTACCCTTTCAGGTTGGCCCGGCTGCTCTCCGGAACGCCGTCATTGTACTTGCCGCTCAGCAGGCCCGACGCCAGCGGGCTCCAGATGGTCGTGCCGTAGCCCAGGTCGCGGTACAGGGGCGCGTACTCCTTCTCGAACCGGTCGCGCACGAGCATGTTGTACTGCGGCTGCTCCATGCTGGGCGGGGTCAGGTTGTACTGCCGGGCGATGGCATCCGCATGCATGATCTCCGCCGCGCTCCACTCGGAGGTGCCCCAGTAGAAGATCTTGCCCTGCTTGACGAGGATATCCATCGCCCGCACGGTCTCTTCGATGGGCGTGTCCGGGTCGGGCCGGTGGCAGAAGCACAAGTCGACGTACTCGAGCTGGAAGCGCTTCAGCGCGTTATTGACCCCTTCGATCACGTGCTTGTGCGACAGGCCCGTCTGATTCGGCTTGTTGCCGCCCCAGAAGACCTTCGTCGACACCACGTATTCCTCGCGCTTCCACCCCAGCTTCTTGAGCACGTTCCCCATGACGATCTCGGCGTTGCCTTCGGCGTACCCTTCGGCGTTGTCGAAGAAGTTCACCCCGTGCTCCCAGGCCGCGATCATGCACTCTTCGGCAATCTCCTGCCCCACCTGGCCGCCGTAGGTCACCCACGCGCCCAACGACAGCTCGCTCAGCTGCAAGCCCGACTTACCCAGTCTCCGATAATTCATGAATTCCCTCCGCGAGTGGTGCCAAATCCAATAGTTACGCCGGCCAAGGCCGGCAGCGCAACCGCAATAGTATACACTACAACGCTTCTGGTTGAGGCGCAGCCGCGCCCTTGCTTGGCGTCCTGAACAGCGCCAGCGAGCGCTCGGCCAGCTCGCAGTAGCCTTCGCTGACCACCGTCTGCCCCGGTTGCGGTTGGGCGTCCCGGGTGTTGAATATGAGGCTCCACGTGCTTTCTGCCTCGGTCGCGGGCAGGATGAAGCTCAGCTTGCGATCCGAGCCGTTGATCGTAATGAGGAGCGTGTCGTCGAAGATGTGCCGGCCCCGCTCGTCGCGTTCGTCGATGCCCTCGCCGTCGAGCCGCAGCATCAGCGCCTCCGTGCCGTTCTGCCAGTCCTGCTCGGTCATCTCCGCGCCGTCGGGCCGGAACCAGACGAGGTCGCGCACTTCCGAGCCTCGGATGGGACGTCCGTGAAAGAATGCCCGGCGGCGCAGCACCGGATGGCGCTTGTAGAGGCGGATGAGATAACGGGTGAACGCAAGCAGCTCGCGCTGCCACGGTTCCAGGTCCCAGTTAACCCACGATATCTCGTTGTCCTGGCAGTAGGCGTTGTTGTTGCCGCCTTGCGAGCGGCCCATTTCGTCGCCAGCCAACAGCATCGGCACGCCCTGCGACACGAAGAGGGTCGCCAGGAAGTTGCGCATCTGCTTGCGTCGCGCTGCCGCGACGTTCTGGTCCTTAGTCGATCCTTCCACCCCCATGTTCCAGCTCAGGTTATGGTTATGGCCATCCCGATTGCCCTCTCCGTTGGCATCGTTATGCTTCTCGTTGTAGCTGACCAGGTCGTGCAAGGTGAAGCCGTCGTGCGCGGTGACAAAGTTGACGCTGGCATACGTCGTGCGACCGCCGAAGGAATAGAGGTCGGGGCTGCCAGTCAGGCGATAGCCCAGTTTTCCCACCAGCCCCTTCTCGCCCTTCCAGAAACCCCGGATGGTATCCCGGTATTCGCCGTTCCACTCGGCCCACAGAACGGGGAAATTGCCGACCTGGTAGCCGCCCTCGCCCACGTCCCACGGTTCGGCGATCAGCTTGACGCGAGAGAGCACCGGGTCCTGGTGGATGATATCGAAGAAAGCGTGCAGCCGGTCCACGTCGTGCAGCCCGCGGGCCAGCGCGGCCGCGAGGTCGAACCGAAATCCGTCCACATGCATTTCGAGCACCCAGTAGCGCAGGCTGTCCATGATCATCTGCAGCACGCGCGGATTCAGGGCGTTGAGGGTGTTGCCGGTGCCCGTGTAGTCGAAGTAGTGGCGCTCGTCGCCCCGCACCAGCCGGTAGTACGCCGCGTTATCGACGCCCTTGAACGATAGCGTGGGGCCGAGGTGGTTGCCTTCCGCGGTGTGGTTGTAGACCACATCCAGGATCACCTCGATGCCTTCCCGGTGCAACGTCTTGACTAGGGTCTTGAACTCGGTCACCTGCTGGCCGGTCGACCCGCTGCTCGAGTACGCCGGATCAGGTGCGAAAAAGCCGATCGAGTTGTAGCCCCAGTAGTTCGTCAGCCCCTTCTCCACAAGCTGCCGGTCTCGCACAAAGTGATGCACGGGCATGAGCTCGACCGCGGTGATGCCCAACTCGTGCAAGTGCTCCAACACGGCCGGGTGGGTCAAGCCCGCGTAAGTGCCCCGCAAATCCGGGGGCACCCGGGGATGCTGGGCGGTGAAGCCCTTGACGTGGAGCTCATAGATGATCGTGTCCTGCCAGGGCACGTCGGGCCGCACGTCTTCACCCCACGAGAAGGCCGGGTCGATCACGACATTTCTCGGCATGAAAGGCGCGCTGTCACGCTCGTCCAGTGCCAGGTCGCTCTCATCGCTGCCGATGGTGTAGCCGATACACCGCGTCGTCCCACTGCACTCGTCCCGACACGGCCTTGCCGTAGGGGTCGAGCAGCAGCTTGTGCGGGTTGAAACGGTGCCCCTTCTCCGGCTCATAGGGCCCGTGGACCCGGTAGCCGTAGTGCTGTCCGGGCCGGCACGAGGGTAAGTAACAATGCCAGACCTCGTCGGTATACTCTCGCAGCGGCACCCGCACCTCCTGCCCGACGCCCACCATGCCGTCGAACAGGCAAAGCTCCACGCCCGTCGCATTGCGCGAGAAGAGCGCGAAGTTGACCCCTGCGCCATCCCACGTTGCGCCCAGGGGATAGGGCTGCCCGCGCCAAACGTCGATAGTTTCCATCAAGCCTTCCTGACCGGTCGCAGGGTAAGCGCGTCGCGCAACCCTCCACCGTCTCCGGCCCGTGAGGCGTCCGCGCGCGTATGCAAGGCTGCTGCCGGGACAGTTCGCTTCATTTGACGCCTCCTTTTGCGCCGCAACTGTTTGATTTCGTACAAACTGTGCTAAACTCAGCCGAAAGCCGGTTCAGGATCGGCCAAATCACGTAGGAGGAGAGGGGTCGGTTGATCGAGCAACTGCGCATGTTGGAGGAGTTTCACCGCGTCTTCGGCGCGCACCTGGAGCCGGCCCCGACCGCGGACCTGGACGGGCCGACCATTGCGCTGCGGGTGAGCCTGATCCAGGAGGAGTTGAACGAGTACCGGGAAGCCGCCGAAGCACACGACCTGGTCGCCGTCGCCGACGCGCTCAGCGACCTGATGTACGTCGTTCTCGGCACCTATGTCTCGCACGGGCTGCAGGATGCGGCCGAGGCCCTCTTTGCCGAGGTGCATGCCAGCAACATGAGCAAGCGCGACGCAGACGGCCGCGTCCTCTACCGCAGCGACGGCAAGGTGCTCAAGTCGAACCTCTGGCGCCCACCGATCTCAAGGCGATACTGGAATAGCACGCAGATCGGACTGACCGGACTGATTGCCTTGATCCAGCTAAAGCGAGATCAGGCGGATCAGTCCAATCAGTTCAATCCGCGTTCCATTGAGCTTGTCACATGAAGCGACTCTACATCGCCTACACTGGTGGGACCATCGGGATGCGGCGAACGGCCGAGGGATATGCGCCCGCACCGGGATTTCTCGCGGCGCAGATGGCCGTGATGCCCGAGCTCGTCGACCCCGCGATGCCCGCGTACGACCTTCACGAATACGAGCCGCTGCTCGACTCGTCCAACATGCGGCCCGCCGATTGGGTGCGCATCGGTCGCGATATCGTGAAGCACTACGACGACTACGACGGGTTTGTGGTGCTGCACGGCACCGATACGATGGCCTACACCGCGTCGGCGCTGCCCTTCTTCATCGGCGGCCTGGGCAAGCCCGTCATCATCACCGGGTCGCAGATCCCGCTCTCCGAAGTCCGCAACGACGCCCGCAGCAGCCTCGTCACCTCGATGCTTATCGCCAGCAGCGCTGCCGTTTCGGAGGTGTGCCTGTACTTTGGCAACAAGCTGCTGCGCGGGTGTCGGGCCACAAAAGTGCATGCCGACGGGCTGGACGCGTTCGATTCCCCGAACTATCCCCCTCTCGGGCGGGTGGGCGTCGATGTGGACATTGACACAACCCACATTCGGCCCGCGCAGCCGCGGACCCGTGCGCCTTGCCGAGCCCCGGCGTGAGGCGACGGTCGGCGCGTTCCGCCTGTTTCCGGGCATCTCGCCCCAGTTCCTGGCGAACGTCCTCCAGCCACCGCTCGAGGGGCTGGTGCTGCAGGCGTACGGTGTGGGCAACGGCCCGGACCGCGACGCCGCGCTGCTCCAGGTGCTGCGTGAGGCGAGCGACCGGGGGGTCGTCGTCGTGGCTTGCACCCAGTGCCTGCGCGGTGCAGTGCATCTGGGCGAATACGCGACGGGCGCAGCGTTGGCCCGTGCCGGCGTCATCAGCGGCTACGACCTGACGACCGAGGCCGCGCTGTGCAAGCTCTACTACCTGTTCAGCACGGGCCACAAGCCGCGACGAGGTGCGCCGCTTGATGCGGCAGGATTTGTGCGGCGAGCTCACCGTGCCGCCCCGCCGGATGGTCTCGTAAGTGCAGGCGGAACGGTAACAGGAAGAACCGAAGACACAAAGGCCCATAAAGCTTGCGGAGCTTTGTGAAACTTAGCTTCTTTGGTACTATTCTGTGAGTTCACCTTTTCGTGCGATTTCACCGGAGGAATGATGCTGTTCGATCAGATGAACTGGATGGGGATCGAGGAGTACCTGAAACGCGACAACCGCGTCGTCGTGATCGTCGGCGCGTGCGAGCAGCATGCCTATTCGAGCGTTACCGCCGACGTGCTCGAGCCGCTGGAGATCGCCCGGGCTGCGACCGCCGCCGACTCCGTCCTGATCGCGCCCCCCATGCCCTACGGCATTTCGCCGTACTTCACGACCTATCCCGGGACGATCAGCTTGCGGGTGGAGACGTTCGCCGCGGTCGTGCGCGAGGTCGTCGACGGGCTTGTGCGCCAGGGGTTCTCTCGGGTGCTGGTGAGCAACGGGCACGGCGGCAACACGGGCGTGCTCTCGCCAGTGCTCGTCGAGCTGGCGAACGCGCACCCCGCGGCCCGGTTTGAGCTGTTTCAGTGGTGGACCCATCCTGACGTGGTCAAAGCGGGCGAGGCGCTGGGGTTGCGGCAGAACCACGCCAACTGGTCCGAGAACTTTCCCTTCACGTGGTGGGCCCGACTCCCGCGGGCGAAAAGACGCCTCCCGTCATCTCCCGCTGGGCCAGCGCCGAGATGACGCGTGCGAAGCTGGGCGATGGGTCGTACGGCGGTCCCTACCAGGCCAGCGACGAGGCGATGCAGCAGTTCTTCGCGGCCGCGGTCAGCGCGATGGTCGCCGCGCTGGCCGACTTGAAGAATTGACCCTCGCGGCGGGCAAGCCCCAGCCCATGCCATAGGCATCCCGAGCGGAGCCGGACGGCTTTTTGTCCGGCGTAGTCGAAGGATGCGGCCCTGCGCATGTTGAAACGCCGCCTGACGCGCTTCGTTCTCGTCCTGCTGCTCATCGAGTTTCTCGACGAGCTCGTGTTCGGCGCGCGCGAGGCCGCCTGGCCGCTGGTGCGCAGCGACCTCGCACTTACCTATGCTCAGGTCGGCGTGCTGCTCAGTCTCCCCAGCCTCCTCGGCAACGCGATCGAGCCGTTTCTTGCGATCTTGGGCGACGTCTGGCGGCGTCGGGTGATCGTTCTGGGCGGCGGCGCCGTCTTCACGGCAGCCATCGCACTCACTGCCGTCAGCCAGTCTTTCGCCGGTCTGCTCTTTTCGTTCATCCTCATGTATCCTGCGTCCGGTGCGTTCGTCAGCCTGTCACAGGCCACACTGATGGACCTGGACGAGACCCGGCGCGAGCACAATATGGCGCGTTCGGACCTTCGCCGGCTCGCTGGGCGTGGTGCTGGGTCCGCTGGCGCTCGGCCTGGGCGCGGCGGCGCCTGCCCTGGGCTGGCGCGGCGTCCTCGGCGCGATGGCGGCACTGTCGCTGGTCCTGGTGCTCCTCAGCACCCGCATGCCCTATCCCGACGGCCGGGGGCCCGCCCACCGGCTCGACTTTTCCTCCGTGCTGGCGGGGCTGCGCGACGCGGTTGCATCGTTAGGCCGGCCGGGCGTCCTGCGCTGGCTCGTGCTGCTCGAGTTCTCGGACCTCATGCTCGACGTGCTGCTGGGCTTCCTCGCGCTCTACCTGGTCGACGTCGGGGGCGTAAGTGCCGGCCAGGCCAGCCTCGGGGTTGCCGTCTGGACCGGGGCCGGTCTGCTGGGCGACTTCGCGCTGATCCCGCTGCTCGAGCGCGTGCGCGGGTTGGCCTACCTGCGGGTCAGCGCGCTGCTGGAGTTGGTGCTATTCCCCCTCATGCTGCTGGTGCCGGGGTTCGTGCCGAAGGTAATCCTGCTCGGGCTTCTTGGCTTCTTTAACGCCGGGTGGTATTCGGTCCTGCAGGCGCAGCTCTACGCTTCATTGCCCGGCAAGAGCGGGACCGCACTGGCCGTGAAGAACGTGTCGGGCCTGATTGCGTCCGTAATCCCGCTCGTGCTCGGGCTTGCCGCCCAGCGTTGGGGCCTCGACGTCGCGATGTGGCTGCTGCTGGCCGGGCCGGTGGCGCTGGTGGTGGGGCTGCGGGGTGCAGGGTCTGGAGCGAAGGCGGAGGGTTCATAGGCGTGAGGCAGGCCGGGCGAAGCTGGTCATCCGGCTTCGCCCGGCCTGCCCTTAACGGTTCGACTTCTATGGCCCCTTGAACCAAATCGCCTGATCGTAAACGATCTCGGTGTACGCCGGGCCAACCTTCGTGGATGGCTCCAGGTACGCGCGCCAGCCGATCCACAGGTTATTCTGGAGCGAGAGGTCGACGCGGTCGCAGGTGGGGGCGGCCACGGTTGTGCAGTGGGTGTCGCTCCCGCAGTCGCGGGCGAACTTCCAGACGTACAGCTTGTCGGCCTGGTCCGCCGAATCAGAGCCCTTCAGCCAGTCGTTCGCCGTGCCCTTGAGCTGACCGCTCTGCTGCGAGACGATCCCAAGCAGCAGGTCCACGCCAGCGGCATCTCTGTTGACGTAGACGCCCGCATTCGAGTAAGTGGCCTTGCCAGTTGCCTCGTGGTTGGCGCCGTACACCATCACGAAGTCGTCCGGCCCCAGCGTAAACTTCTGCTCCGTCCATAGGTACACCGTATCCCGGGCCGGCCCGTACTCGGGAACCTCGCGCTGCATGCCGTCAGAGCCGTCCGTCAGCCACACTTCGGTCGTGAGCTCCTGGTGCTCCCGCCCCGGGTTCTTGTCCAGGATCGCCTTCCGCAGCTCGTCGACGGCAGGCAGCAGGTCCAGCTCCGTCTGCCCGGTGCCCCGAACTCGCAGCTTCGGCACCGGGTACGGGTCGGCTTGCACGTCTGGGAGCGCCACCCGCAGCACGACCTGCGCCTTGCTCATGTAGTCTTCCATCGCCTGCTCATAGCCAGGCACAGCACGGTACAGCCGCTGAATCAGGATCAACTGGTCCGCGCGCTGGCCAAAGCCGAGATGGGTCAGTGCGCTTGGCATTACCAGCGTGTTAAGGATGCTGGCCGGGTAGCCGGCCCGGCGCGCCGCCGCGGCCACACGGGCATCGACCTTGCGATCGCTCGTGATCACGACGATCGCATCCTTGTCGAACGGGTCGTCCGGCGGCCCACTCGTGTGGATCGTCAGGTTGTTGATCGTATCGCCTATTGTCCCGAACGGCGAGATCAGCTCATCTTTTTTGTCGGACCAGCGATCCAGCACGAACGGCTGGTAGCTGAAGTAAGACACCGGCGGCGGCGTCTGGCCCACGATGATAAGTGCCTCGTTGGGGGCCAGGAAGAACTCGAAGTTGGTGAAAGTCTGGTACGGCTGCTCAGGTGACGGGGGCACGATGGCAACCTTATAGGGCGCGCCGGCATTGTTGTCAAAACAGGACCATTGCCAGCCCAGCCCGCAGCAGGTGCGGGTTACGTCGAGGCGCACCATTCCCTCGCCCGACTGCTCCTGGCTCTGCTGCACCCTGAAGCCCTGCGCCCGCAGTGCGTCGACGAAGCGGGCAACGTCCTCCTCGCCGCCAATCGGAGGCGCACCGGAGCCCGGCCCGGCGTCGGGTAAAGCCAGCGCCGCCAGGGCCGGCCCACTGCTTGCGGCGATCAGTAGGGCCACAAGTACGAATGCTGCCAGCCGCCACAACCCTCGCGTTTGCATGGAATCCTCCTCTTTGAGCTGCATGCCGCGCTCGATGTCATTTCTGTGTGCGCGGGACTTCACCGTCGTCGGAGAGCACCTGAGGGGCGCCTGAGCCAGGTGAATTGTAGCACGAATCCGCGGCCGTGATGCAGAGAGTTACGAGGAGATTTGTCGCCGAATCAGGCGTGGCTGCAGCGGGCGCGGCGTGGGCGTTCGGAAGCCGCTGGGCGCGGACCCCGCAAGGCGAGTGGTTCGCGTTCGAGAAGCGCGCGACGAAAGCCTCGGGCGGGCAGGGCTGGGCCGACGTGTGGGAGGGAGACGCAACGGAAGGTCGAAGGGGAATGACCCAAAACCAATGGCGAGGTGGGATCGCGGGTTCGTAGTGCCGACTTCAGTCGTTCGGCCCGCCGCCAGAACGACCAAAGTCGTCATCACGCACGAAATCACCGTGCGTCTCGTCGATGCCTGGCGTCCGCCGGCCCCTACACCACCGCCTTCTCGTGCGCCTTCTCGAGTTCCTCGTTCACGGCTTCCTGCCGCTCGGTGGGCTCCTTGATGCCCAGCTGCAGCGCCTCCATCAGCTTCGGCAGCTCGGCGTCTGCGGCCCGGCGGCCCTGGTCGATCATGTACTGGCCCTTTGCAAAGGACTGGTACGCCACGTCTGAGATGTCCGGCTCGATCAGCAGGTCGGCCAGCAGCAGGCCGCCGCCCGCCCAACGGATCGCATTCTCGACCGCGGCAATGCCGCGCGTCAGCGGGTTGCGCGCCTTCGCCCAGTAGCGGCCCAGGATATTCACGCCAATGACATAATCCGCGCCCAGTGCCCGCGTCTCACGGATGGGCAGGTTGTCCGACACGCCGCCGTCCGACAGGATCTTGCCGTCGATCTCGACCGGCACGACGATACCCGGCACCGACGAGCTGGCATGGCAGGCGCGGGCCACGGAGCCCTCCATCAGGACCACCGGGTTGCCGGTCAGCAGGTCGGTGGCGACCGCGGCGAACGGCAGCTTGAGGTCGGAGAAGAGCGGGTCGTTGAGCTGCTGGCGCAGGAACTGCTCGAGCTTGTAGAAGGAGATGAGGCCGCCCCGGCCCGGCCACGACAGGCGCGCCATGCCCCGCCAACTCAGATGCTTCGTCACCTCGCGCATCTCTTCGACCGAGTAGCCGGCGGCCACGAACGCGCCTACAATCGAGCCGACGCTGGTCCCCGTGACAACCTCGACCGTGACCCCCGCCTCTTCAAGCGCCATCAGCACCCCGATGTGCGCAAACCCGCGGGCCACCCCGCCCCCCAGCGCCAGCCCAACCTTCATGAGATGCACTCCCTGATAGCACGCAGATTGAACCGATCAGGCCGGTCTTCATGATCCGCCGGAAGGAGATCATGGAGATCAGCCCAATCAGTTCGATCTGCGTCCCATCTCTAGTCCAAATACTCGTACGCGGGCAGGGTCAGAAAGTCTGAGAACTTGCCCTCGCATTCGATGTCGTTGCACGTGATGCGATCGAGGATTTCCGCAGCCAGCGGGTACTTGCTGTTGGCGTAGACCTCCGGGTCCGCGTCCTGCTGCATCTTGCCCAGCTCTTCGCCCAGCACCTGGCGGAACATGCCCAGCGTGATCTTGCGGCCATCCTCCAGCACGCCCAGCGGGCTCTTGATCCACTGCCACACCTGGCCCCGGCTGATTTCGGCGGTCGCGGCGTCTTCCATCAGGTTGAAGATGGGCACCGCCCCCGCGCCCCCCAGCCACGCCCCGAGATACTGCACCGCCACGTTGATGTTCCAGCGGAAGCCCTTTTCGGTGATGGGTTCCTTCGGCCGGAAGTCGAGCAGATCGGCTGCGGTGACCTGGACGTCCTCACGCGCGCAGTGGATCTGGTTCGGGGTCGGCATGCCCCGGTTGAACTCTTCGAGCGCAATCGGCACCAGCGCCGGGTGCGCCACCCAGGTGCCGTCGTGCCCGTCCGTCACCTCGCGCAGCTTGTCCTGGCGCACCTTCTCCATCGCCGCATCGTTCGCCGCCGGGTCGTTCTTCACCGGGATCTGCGCGGCCATGCCGCCCATCGCGTGCGCATTGCGCCGGTGGCACGTCTTGATCGTGTTCAACGAGTAGTTGCGCATGAACGGCGAGGTCATCGTGACCAGGCTGCGGTCGGCGAGCACGAAGTCGTCGCGGTTGCGGAACTTCTTGATCGCGCTGAAGATATAATCCCAGCGTCCGCAGTTCAACCCCGCCGAGTGCTCGCGCAGCTCGTACAGGATCTCGTCCTCTTCGAATGCCGCCAGGATCGTCTCGATGAGGACGGTCGCCTTGATGCTGCCCCGCGGGATGCCGAGCGTGTCCTGCGCCATCTGGAAGATGTCGTTCCACAGCCGCGCTTCGAGGTGGCTTTCCATCTTCGGCAGGTAGAAGTACGGGCCCGAGCCTCGTTCGAGCAGTTCCCTGGCATTGTGGTAGAAGTAGAGGCCAAAGTCAAAGATGCCGCCCGGCATGTGCTCGCCGTCGATTGTAACGTGCTTCTCGACCAGGTGCCAGCCGCGGGGCCGCGCCATCAGGACGGCCACCTTGTCCTTGAGCGCATAGCGCTTGCCCTCCGGGCTGGTGTAGTCGATCTGCCGGCGAATCGCATCGCGCAGGTTGAGCTGGCCGAGCACGAGGTTGCTCCAGGTCGGTGCGTTCGCATCCTCAAAGTCGGCCATGAACACATGCGCGCCCGAGTTGAGCGCGTTGATGATCATTTTGCGGTCGGTAGGTCCGGTGATTTCCACCCGGCGGTCTTGCAGGTCCGCGGGAATGGGCGCGATCGTCCAGTCCGCGTCGCGCACCTGGCGCGTCTCGGGCAGGAAGTCCGGCTGCTCGCCCATGTCGAGCCGTGATTGCCGCTCCGCCCGGCGGTGCAGCAGCTCCTTGCGGCGCCCATTGAACTCGCGGCCGAGCTTCGCTACGAACGCGACCGCCTCGGGCGTCAGGATCTCCCCGTACGGGCCATCGGTTCGACCGGTAATCTCGACGCCACTTGGCGCACCTTCAGAGTACATGGCAACCTCCGGCGAAATGACGGACCTGCCACGAATTGCACGAATCGAACGAATTCGCCGAATTGGAAAAGCTTCCGTTTTCGATGGCAAATCGTCGAAATCAGTCTGATAATTCGTCGGCGGCTTACAATCATTAATGGAACTGCGCCTCTTCGGTCGAGCCCTTGAGCGCCGTGGTCGAGGCATGCTCGCCCGAGACGACGAGCGTGACCTCGTCAAAGTAGCCCGCGCCCACCTCGCGCTGGTGCTTCGTCGCAGTGTAGCCCTCGGCTTCCTTGGCGAACTCTTTAGCCTGGAACTCGGCGTAGGCGGCCATACCGCGCTTGCCGTAGTCCAGCGCCAGGTCGTACATGCTGTAGTTCAGCGTGTGGAAGCCTGCCAGGGTGATGAACTGGAACTTGTAGCCCATCGCACCGAGCTCGCGTTGGAACTTGGCGATGTCGGCATCGTCCAGTTTCTTCTTCCAGTTGAACGAGGGCGAGCAGTTGTATGCCAACACCTTGCCCGGGAATTGTTTGTGAATGCCCTCGGCGAACTCGCGCGCATCGTCCATGTCGGGCGTGGCCGTCTCGCACCAGATCATGTCGGCATACGGTGCGTAGGCGAGACCGCGGGAGATCGCGGCCTTGACACCCGCCTTGGCGCGCACGAACCCGTCGGGGGTGCGCTCGCCCGTGGAGAAAGCCCGGTCGTAGGGGTCGGCGTCGCTCATCATCAGGGTCGCGCCTTCGGCATCCGTGCGCGCCACCAGGATGGTGGGCACGTCCATGACGTCCATCGCCAGCCGGGCCGAGACCAGGTTGCGGACCGCGGTCTGCGAAGGGATCAGCACTTTGCCGCCCATGTGGCCGCACTTCTTCTCAGACGAGAGCTGGTCTTCCAGGTGCACCCCGGACGCGCCCGCCTCGATAAAGGCCTTGACGATCTCGAAGACGTTCAGCGCGCCGCCAAAGCCAGCCTCGGCGTCGGCGACGATGGGGGCAAACCAGTACGTGTTGCCTTTACCTTCCTGCGTCTGGATTTGATCGGCCCGGCGCAGGGTATTGTTGATGTTGCGGACCAGTGCCGGCGCGCTGTTGGCCGGGTAGAGGCTTTGGTCGGGATACATCTGGCCGGCCAGGTTTGCGTCGCCCGCAACCTGCCAGCCGCTGAGGTAAATCGCCTGCAGCCCGGCGCGCACCATCTGCATGGCCTGGTTGCCGGTTACTGCTCCGAGGGCAGGGATGTAGGGTTCGGTGTGGAGCAGGCGCCAAAGGCGTTCTGCGCCCAGTTGGGCGAGCGTGTAGTCGATCTTGATCGAGCCGCGCAGCCGCACGACCTCGTCCGGCGAGTATGGGCGCTTGATTCCCTGCCACCGGGGATTCGTCTCCCAGTCATGCGCTAGTTCAGCCGCGCTCTTCAGTTGGGCCATGATCCACTCCTTTCCTAACGCGACAAATGGTCTCTCCAAACAAAGCCTACAGCGCCTCAATTATAACGCGCTGCGTCATGGAGCGTCAAGGGGTTAATGTTCCATTAGGGTCCAGTTCCAACATCAAACGGCGGCTAACCACAAAGACACCAAGGCTCAAAGCTACACGAAGTTTCACGGGACTTCGTGAACCTTTGTGTCTTCGTGTCTTTGTGGTTAGTTATCCCTCGCGAGCGAGACGTTTCGATGGGGGGTAGGGGAAGATGTCGAGCACTTCGCCGGCCCGGTGCCGGATCTGCATGTTGCGCCACCAACTCGCCTCAAAGAGGTCGCTATGCGCCGCGCGGAAGGCATCGGCAAGCCGCGGCTCCAGGCCGAGAAACGCCCGGAACTCCTCGGGGAACACGTCGTTCTCTGCGACGGAGAACCAGGGCTGCGCATCGCCGAAGTCGTCATAGGCGTCGCGTGACTCGGGGATCACACGGAAGTTGCACTGGTTCAGCAGGCACAACTCGTCATAATCGTAGAACACGACGCGTCCGTGCCGGGTTACGCCGAAGTTCTTGAGGAACAGGTCGCCGGGGAAGATGTTGGTGGCGGCCATGTCCTTGATCGCCTGCCCATAGTCAAGCACCGCGTCGACCGCGTGCTCGGGCTGCTCGCGCAGGTACAGGTTCAGCGGCGTCAGGCGGCGCTCGGTATAAAGGTGCTTGATGTCGACCGTGTCGCCGAGCACCGAAACGGTGTTGCCGCTCGTGTGCAGCAGCTCGGCGAGCGCCTCATCCGTGAAGCGGCTGCGGTGAAACGCAAGGTGCTCGAATTCCTGCGCGTCGATCAGGCGGCCCGCCCGGTCCCGGTTGAACACGAGCTGGTAGCGGGCCTGTACGTCTGCCCGGGTCGTTCGCTTGGGGTGGGGAAACGCGTCCTTGATCACCTTGAAGACCACGTCGAACGAGGGCATGGTGAAGACCGCCATGACCATGCCTTTGTCGCCCCGCGCCAGCTCGAACCGGTCGTCCGAGTCCTGCAGGTGACAGTACAGGTCGCGGTAGAGCTCCGTCTTGCCGTGCTTGTTGTAACCGATCGAGGTATACAACTCGGCTCGACGCTTCAGCGGCATGATCGATTTGAGGAAGGCGACGACCAGGTAGGGGCAGTCGACGTCGACATGGAAATAGGAATGCGTAAACGAGAAGACGATGCTCGCGTCGTCTTCGGTCAGCAGCACCGCGTCCACGAAGATACCGTCCTCGCCGTTCAGCAGGGCAATGACGAGGGGGCTGGTCCCTGCCGCGGTGCAGATACGGCCGACCAGGTAGGCGGCCTTGTTGCGGTAGAACGGGCTGGCGATCAGTTCGATCGTCTCGAAGCCCGTTGCACCCCAGCGGGCGGCAAGATGCGCTTCGATCTGCGCCGCGGCCAGCTTGGCGTCGCCGTGCAGGTCCCGATAGGGAACTTTGTACCGCAGGTCGAGCAGCGCGCGGGCGAGCAGCGCGGGCAGCGGCTCGTGCCGGTAAGCGTGGGTCACCGGGCACACGCTGTCGTGGGGCAGCGCAAAATCGGAATCCACGAACTCGATGCCCGGGTCGACGCCGACAGTCGCGAAGATGCGGCGGGTGATGGAGTTGAAGAAGGTTTCGGCCAGCTCGATGTCGACGCGTCCGGCGATCAAGCCGGAAAAGGCCGCGCGCATCTCGGCCCACATGCCCTTGGTGCGAACGTTGTGCGACAGAAGATTCCGGGTGTCATAGACTGCCCGGTCTACGACGCGCTTGTACAGGTCGAGCCGCGCGATGGAATCCCGCTCGTGCCCATGCCAGTCGCGCTGCTCGAAGCGCCCCTTGGCGCACGCCGTAATCCGACGGAACGAGCGCTGGTACAGCGTGAACGAGTCATAGACTTCGGCTGCGGCCGCTTGGGCCAGGTTGAGCATGGACGCCATCGCGATCCTCCTCTTTCGGCGGGCGCGGCTTCGCCGTGTCTTTCAGGCATCATCCGGTCCCAAGGAGCGTGCGGAATCGATCCAGGAATAGTGTAGAAGAGGTTCGTGCCCCCGTCAACGTCTAAATGTCTGGAACCGGGAGGGGCCCACGCAGCGTTCTCCTGTTTGTGCTCTCATTGCGCAAGAAAAACGGCAGGGTGCTGTCGCAGGGGGAACGAGATCATTTGCACTTGGAATCGTTTCTATTCCGAATCGTCTCGATTCCGAATGACTTGCACCTTGGATCACTTACGCTCTGAATCACTTGACGAGCAGGCGGGCGCCTGTTAGAATCCGCGCGAGCGTGAAGGCTCAAGGTCTACGTCCGCACGACGAGTCGCCGTCGCCTCGCGTTGTTGTCGTCGTGCACCAGCGCCTGCCATTGGTCTTGCCTCGAATGGACGGACTCTGATCTGTGGGAAGTGGTGGTATGAGCCGGAACGGACGGCAACAAGAAGACAAAATCGCGCTGGTCCTTGCGGGCGGCGGGATGACGGGCGCCGTGTACGAGATCGGTGCGCTGCGCGCCATTGACGACCTCCTCGTGGACCGCTCGGTCAACGATTTTGACATCTACGTGGGCACCAGCGCGGGCGCGATCGTCGCCTCCTTCATCGCCAACGGCGTGACGCCGGCCGACATGTACCGCGCGATCGCCGGCGAACACCCGGACCTTCCCGCCTTGCGCCGCGAGCACGTCTTCAGCTTCAACTACCGGGAGTTTGCCCGCCGTGGCATTGCGCTGCCCGCCAAACTGGCGGCCGCCGTCGGCGACTACGTGCTCGACCGCCGCAACAGCACCTTGGTCGACACCCTGTGGAGCCTGACCGACGTCCTGCCTTCCGGCCTGTACGACGGCCGGGCGCTCGAGCGCTACATGCGCGAGGCGCTGCGCGACACCGGCAAGTCGAACAACTTCGACACGCTGACCAAAGAGCTCTTTATCGTGGCGACAGACCTGGCCTCGGGATCACGTGCGGTGTTCGGCCCTGACGACGACCGGCAGTGCCCGATCTCGCTCGCCGTCGCCGCATCCACCGCGCTGCCGATCGTTTACAAACCCGTCATGATCGAGGGCCGTGAGTATGTGGACGGCGGGCTGGGCGGGACGGCCAGCCTCGACATTGCCATCGAACACGGGGCGACGCTGGTGGTGTGCGTGAACCCGCTGGTGCCGTACGATGACCGCACGGCCCAACCGGCCCGCTCGGGCGGCGAGACGCAGACCTTCACGCGCCGCGGTCTTTCGGCAATTGCCTCGCAAGTCTCCCGCATCACGGTCTATGCGGGGCTGCGCTACCATATCAAGCAGCTCCGCCGGCAGCACCCCGAGGTGGATATCATCCTGATCGAACCGCGGGCCGACGACCAGCTGCTGGCATTTGGCAACATCATGCGCTACGGCGAGCGCCTGGCGATTGCCCGGCACGGATTTGAGGCGGTGACGCTGGACCTGGCAGAGGATTACCAGAATTACAAAGAGACGCTGGCGCGCCATGGGGTGCCGCTGTCTCGCCGGCTGGTGATCGACGAGTTGCAGCAGATCGAGCGCTCGGGCAACAACCCCGAGGTGATCGAGCGCATCCTCGAGGCGAGCAAGCCGCGCTGCAACGAGGGCAACCGCAACTCCATCTTCTGCCGTCTCTCGGACGCGTTGTCGAGGCTGGAGTACGAAATCGAAGCACGGGAGCCGCTGGCGGCGTAAGGAGCGAGCCCTAATAGGACGCAGATTCTACTGATCGAATTGATCTGGCTGATCCCCGAATTTAGAGATCAGGCAAATCAGTCAGATCAGTACAATCTGCGTCCTATTCATTTCCGCGGACGATATCCGGATAGCATCTGCGGCTGACCGTGAACAGGTCGCCGAGCGAGAGCGCTTTCCAGATCGGGCCCTTGACCCGCATCTGCCCGTTGCCCAGCGCGGTTTTCAGACTCAGCTCGCCCAGCAGGATCTTGTGGAACGTGTCGGCCGACATTTCGATTTCGAGGTCGGGTTTCACGCCGTTTTCGCCGAACGTCGTGCGCACAGGTGTCTCGCGGCCATGGATCACGATGTCTGCCGCGGGCCCACTCGTGCGCATCAGGATGTTTATCTTGGACTTCCTGATCGCCTCTGTGGCGAGCGGGTAATTCTGCCGAACACACTCGAATAGCGCGCGCATGTTGGCATAATACGACTCAGAATCACTGTAGAACGGCATCAACCCCCCCGACTTTGCCTACCCCAGGAACACCGACCGGCGCTGGGCCAAGCGTTGGTAAATCATATCCTGCACGACGTTCCGGACCTGGTCCGTTAGCTGCGATACAAGAACGAGGTTGTTCGCAGCGTCCGGCCCGTACGGCGCCATCGGAATTGGCTGTCCGAAGTCGATGTACCACTTCGTCGGCAGCGGCACGAAGCCCAGCAAGCCAAGCCAGGGGAACGTAAGCGAGATCGGGAAGTACGGGAAACCGATGAGGCGCGCCATCGTCTGCGACTTGTACAGCGAGATGTACGTCTCCTCCGCGCCTACCACCGAGACCGGGATGATGGGTGCACCCGTGCGCAAGGCCATCTTCACAAACCCGCCCCGGCCGAAGCGCGCCAGGCGGTACCTGTCACGGAAGAGCTTGCCGACACCCTTGTACCCCTCGGGGAACACCGCGACGAGGTTGCCTTCCTGCAGCAGCCGGGTGCCGTTGTCCACCGTAGCAAGCGCCTGTCCCATCTTTGTGAGCGTGGGCGAGATGAACGGCAGGGTAGGGAACCAGGTGGCGTAGAGCCCCCGCACGATGCGTTGCGAGGGGTGGTCCAGGTAGACGGACGTACCCAGCATCGCGCCGTCCCACGGCAGCTGTCCCGAGTGGTTCGACGTCAGCAGCGCCGCGCCTTCGTCTGGGATGTTGTCCAGGCCCGACGTCTCCACCCGCCAATAAGTACGGTAGAGGAAGCTGAGGAATGGCTGCAGCGCCCCCACGAACTCGGGGTCGAGCCCCCAGTCGTCGGTCTCATATTCGCCGCGTGCCCGCCGCTTCACCGTGTCGGCCTGTGACTGCAGCGAGTAGTTCACGACATACCAGATGCCCTTCCACGTATCCAGGTCGAGGAGGTCCGAGCTGACGGTGGAGCGGAGCTTCTCCAGGATGCCGCGCATGACGTCGGGCTGGAAGCGGGTGGCGTTCTCTTCCAGTAGGCGCAGGAGCGCTTGCGGCGAGAAGGGCGGCGCCTTATAGTCGGTTGTCGCTTCGACCCGGGCGATCAGGCGGTCAATCTCGCTCTGCAGCTCGGCTTGCGACGGCTCCCGGGCTGCCCGCGCAGGCGGTTCGGGCGCGGGTGCGCTTGCCGCGGTCACCTCGCCGGGGGCCATCTCTTCGGCCCCGAGCTCGTCCGATGTTTCGATCTTGTTCTCCTCGGGAAAGTCAGTCGCCTGGGGCGAAACCACCTCGTTGTTCATGCAACCTCCTCCCCGATGTCGTCAGTCATCATTTCGGGCTCCTGCCCGTTTGACGGTATCTCGGGCGCACGCGCGCGCCGCCGCCGTTCGAGCGTGTCGCGCAGCCGCTCCTCGTCGTACTCCAGGCCCGGCGACGCCGGCCCGAGTTGTTCGAGCCGCTTGCGGCCCGCAAATTCGCGCAGCGCCTCGGCCGCCGTGTAGCGCGGGGCGAAACCCATCACGTAACGCATCTTGGTCAGGTCGCCCACCCAGGGATAGCGCAGATAGTCGAGGTGCACCGGCCAGATGAGCTCGACCGGGAACTTGAGCGCAGACAGGATCGGATTGCCCCAGTACGCGGCGAGGTGAAAGACGGGCGGCGCGTGTTTGCCGGCCAGCCGGCGCAGCTTGCTGAAGGGCATGACGCCCTCGGCTGCCACGTTGAACACGCCCGGCACGTCCTGCTCGACCGCGCACACCAGCGCCTCGACGACGTCCTCCTCGTGAATCACCTGCATCAGCGGATCAAAACCCATCAGGACCGGCGCGAGCGGCGATGACAGAAAGCGCGGTCATGATCGTGTTCGCCGTCGGCCCTACGACGCCGGGGAAGCGCAGTACGGTCAGCGTGATCTCGGGGTATTGGGCGCGGAAGCCATTGCAGAATGCCTCGATCTCCACAAGGTCACGCAGCGAGCCGAGCTCGGGCTTAGCCGCCAGCCCCCGTTCTTCGGGCAGAAACGCGGAGTTATCCGGCTTGGCGCCGTAAACCATCATGGTGCTCTTGACCACGATCTTCGTCACGCCCGCGGACGCGGCAGCGCCAAACACCTTCATGGTGCCCATGACGTTCACGTCGAACGCGGCCTCGCTCGGATGCTGGGTGTCGAGGAAGGCCAGGTGAACGATCGTGTTCACCCCTTCCTCGGCCAGCAGGTCGGCCAGCAGCGGATTGCGGACATCGGCCTGGATGAAGTCGAGACCTTCGAGCGCCTCTTTTGGCGGTGCGGTGTCGACGCCGATCACGCGGATGCCGGGGATGGTCAGCAGGCGCGCGGCGACGTGGCTGCCCCAATACTCGCCCACCCCCGTGATGAGCACAGTCTGCTCGTTTGGCATGGCGATCTCCTTCCTTCCCGCCCTATTTCATAACCAGGTCGGCGTACCCCTTTTCGCGGAGCAGGTTCGGGTAGACCTTGTAGAGCGGTTCGACCGCGGGAAGCAGCTTCAGGATCTTCGGCAGCGGCCCCTGGAGGACGATGTCCTTCTTTGCCAGCGCGGCAAGCAGGTTGACCTTGCCATGCCAGAAGGCGTGCGCCACGTCGGCTCTCATCGACAGCACCGCATCCGGCTTCAGGCTGGTGGGACCGTTAAAGACGTCCGCAAACGCGCCGGGCTGCGTCGGCTTGTCCTTCGCATTGACGGTGGTGGTCGCATCCGGATCGGTATAGCGGAACTGGATGACAATCCCGGACGCGGCGATTTTCGGGCCAATGTGTGGGTCAACCTTCGCTCGGTTCATGAGTTCGCCCACCGTATCGTAGAACTGCGCGGTATCGCGAAAAACGGGCATGCTCTGCTCCTTACTCTGCTGAAACGGCCGAGGATCGCCTGATTATAGCAACGGACACACAAGCGCGTCAAGTGAATTTTGCGGCGGCCAGGTTGGCGAGGCCGCGACGGAGTATTGACACGGTCTCACCCGTGTGCTATATTAGGCATGACGCAGTGCGTCATCAGTTTTTCGCGGAGTACGCCTGGACCACGAAGGAGGTCTCGATGGCGGAAGAAATGCTGAAGCCAAGCAATGGCGCCGGCGCTACCCACGAGCCCGTCAAGAAGGCCGCGCGGAAGCCACACAAAAAAGTGGAGGAAAACAAGATGAGTGAAGTTCAGGCCCCGGAGGCGGTCGCAGCAGAGGTCGAGAAGACGACTGAAGCGGCGGTGACGGCGGTGCAAGAGACGGAAGCGGCGGCCACCGAGGCAGTCGCAGCAGTTGAGGAAGCAAAGGTCCCGACGAACGGCCAGACCGCGGGAATCAACAAGATCGTCAAGGGCGCGACGGCGCAGGTCGAAAAACTACCGGGATCCAAGCAGGTGCGAGAGGCGGTGGGCAAAGTGGCGGATCAGGTTGGCAACAACGAGACGACGCAGAAGGCTGTGAAAGTCGTACGGGACGGCGTGCAGCAGGCCACTGACCAGGTGAAGCAGGGCGCACAGGACCTGGAGAAGAACCCGCTCGTCGTTGCCGCGCACAAGGTGCTGCTGGCCGGCATCGGCGCGGCTGCGCTGGCGCAAGAGGAGATCGAGGACTTCATCAACCGGCTGGTCGAGCGCGGCAGCATTGCCGAGTCCGACGGCCGCCGGATGGCGAAAGATGTGCTCGATCAGCGGCGCAAGCAGATGGAGCGGGCCGGCGAGAAGGCGCAGGAAGTGGCGACGGGCATGCGCTCGAGCGTGACCGAGGGCCCGAAGAAGATTGCCGACGACCTGGAGCAGCGGATCGAAGGCGTGCTCGCCCGCATGAACATCCCGACCAAGGAAGAGGTCGAGACGCTGACGTCGAAGATCACGGCGCTGACGCACAAGGTCGACGAACTCAAAAAGACCGAGTAACGATGCCCGTCATCAAGCGCTACCCAAATCGCAAGCTATACGACACCGCGGCGAAGCAGTACGTCTCGCTCGAGGGCGTGGCGGACATGATTCGCCGCGGCGAGCCGGTGCAGGTCATCGACCACACCACCGGCGACGACCACACCACGCTCATCCTGACGCAGATCATCGTCGAACAGGAGAAGCGTGGGTCGGGCTTCTTGCCCCTGGATGTGCTGACCGGGCTCGTGGAGGCGGGGGGCAATACCCTTGCCACCCTGCGACAGCGCTTGAGCGCGCCGCTGGATTTGCTGCACCAGGTCGACGACGAGATACAGGCGCGGGTCGACAAGCTGGTCAGCCTCGGCGATCTGGCGGAGGACGAGGGGCGGCGCCTGGCGCAGAAACTCCTTGCCCTCGGCGCCGCCGTGCGTGCCGACCGCGCCAAGCAGGATGAGGCGCTGGAGCGGGTGCTGCTGGCCCGCGGCGTGCCCACCCGCGACGACCTCGCCCACTTGTCGCAGGTGATCGACCAACTCACTGCGGAAGTGGACAGCCTGCGCCGCGAGCAGTAAAGAATCGGACGCAGATAACACGGATTCCCGCGCGTAGCGACGGGGCCGTCTGTGTTACCTGCGTCCTCGTTCGAAACAGACACTCACCCCGCGCGATAGACGGCGAGGGATAAGATGGGACACTGATGCAACTGATTGAACTGATCAGCAGCGTTTCTCGTGAAAGAAGATCGTGACAATCAGTCGGATCAGTTGAATCAGCGTCCCATTCCACCCGTCGCTGTCTGAGAGCGTGGGGTGCAGGATTATTCTGCCGCCATCCCCGCTGCGGCCACCGCCACGCACTCGTCGTTGCGCAGCGTCATGCAGTTCACGCCCTGCACGACGCCTTCCTTTGCCGGCACCTCGTCGACCGCAAAACGGATGATCTTGCCGAGCCCGGAGATGGCGAACACATCGTCGCCGGGCCGGGCGAACGCCGCACCGACGAGACGGTCCGCCTTCATCGCCTGCTTCCCGCCGCTGCCCGGCGTCTTGTTGAGCGCAAACCCCGCCATTTGGCGCACCGTGCCCTTGCCATCGCCGGATAGGAGGAAGACGCCGTCCTCGGGCCGCACGCTGGCCACACCCACGACGGCATCGTCCGGATCGACGCGGATGCCGAGGCTCCCACGTACCGCCACCTGTCCCTCAGCGAAACGGATCCCCACGCCTTTCGCCGTCACGATGAACAGCTCGGCAGCCGCGTCTGACCAACATGCGGCCGCCGGCGCGCCACCCTCCCGAATATCGTAGAGGATCGTTCCCGGCTGGAGGTTGCGCCCGAAGACGTTGTAGCGCCACCGGCGCACCTGCCCGCGTCGTGTCACGAGCGTCAGGTTCCCCGCGCCCGCATCAGGGGTGATCAGCGCGATCCGCTCGTCGCCGTTAAGCGGCACGCTCTTGCGGACGGACTCGCCCCGCCCGCGCACGGCTGACTCGGCCAGCTGGCCGACCGCCAGTGGAAATGCACGGCCGGCCGTCGTCACCACGATCAGCGACTGGGCGGCGTCGGCCACGGCCAGAAATGCCGGCGGGTCACCGTCCGGCGCGTCGAGGTCGAAGACGCCCATGCCGCCCCGGCGCTGCCGGTCGTACAG
This sequence comes from uncultured Chloroflexia bacterium, assembly GCA_963810095.1. Classification (GTDB taxonomy): domain Bacteria; phylum Chloroflexota; class Anaerolineae; order CG2-30-64-16; family CG2-30-64-16; genus JALOOB01. The sequence goes on from CAWEMM010000009.1 coordinate 700,899, forward strand.
GTGGCGCGGCGTGCGCTTTACAATGCCCGCCGCGGTCGCGGTGATGAGGTTCATGGTCGTCGGCGGTTCGCTGACCACCGACGTATCTTCCTCCGGCTCGGCCGGCGTTGCGGCAGACGCGCGCGCCGCCGGGGAGATGCGCGTGACCGGCTCGGCACGGGCTGCACGCGCTGCCTCGGCCTCGCGCAGGGTTTCCAGTTCCGTCTCCAGGTACTGGATATAGCTCAGGACCTCCAGGGGGAGGTTGGTCAGGTCAGGTCGTTCGGTCGGCATCGGTGGGCGTGCCTTTCAAAGATCGTCACGGCCTCAGGTCGCCGTGATCGTGCGGAGGCCCTCGGCGGTGGCAGGTGCGAAGCCGACCCCGAGTGCAGTACCAAGGGCGATGACCGCGGCCTGCGGCTCGCCTGCAAGTGTGGCGGCTGCCGCGGTCCCGTCATGGATCAGCCGGATGCGATATCGCATACCGGTGCGCTGCGCGACGGCCTCCGCCAGGTAGGGACGAACGTCGGGCGCCAGCCGGCTCATCGTCGCATACGTGCCGTTGCCCAGCAGGCGTCCGCCGTCCACATAGGCCGCCATGCATAACATCATATCGTGCCCCAGGACCACGCCGGAGGCACTTGCGCGGCCGTGGGCGTCGCAGAGCGCATCGACGACAAAGGCTGCGTACTGCCTGCCCGCGGCCACGAGGTCCGGGTCGGGATGCAGGTGCCAGTCGCCTATGACGGGGACGGGCGGCAGGTCCTCGTGCGCCACGATCGCATCGCCGCGGACGGTCAGCAGCGCCCGCTTGACGGAGGTATGGCCGAAGTCGCAGCAGAGGACACGGCCGGCATCCGGGGGCAGGTAGCGGGCGGCGCCGAGAAGGGGCGCGTCCGAGCCGTAGGGGCTCAGGTCGACGGTGATTGCGCCGCCGTATCCGGCTGACTCAAGCCACCCGCGGGCTGCATCGAGGATGGTCGCACCGAGTTGTCCCGAGGTCAGTCCGCCGGCCAGCACGACATGGCGGATCGCCGCCCAGCGCTCCCAGTCCGCGGCGGTCCAGTCTGCGCGGGCGTCCCGGTTAACCTGGTCCCCGCGGTGCAGGGCCAGGAGGACGTGTCCGAGGTTGCGCCCCATCCGGACTGCGATCGCTTCGGCCGCAGCCCGCACCTGGGGCTCTGTGCTGCGCAAGGCTGGCGTCGACGAAGCGCGGCAGCCCGCTGCGCGTCGCCGGCCCGTCTTCAAGGAATGCTGCCGGCAGGTGGAGTGGTTCGGCGTGCTCACGGGCGTACCCCGTCAGGGCCAGCACCGACGCAAGATGATAGGCGAGTTGGCCGCGGACCCCGTCGTCCATCGCGATACCGGGCAGGTCGACCACACGCACGCGGTTGACCGAAACATGCGAAGGGGTGAAGGGGATCGGCGCGGCCGGCATCACGTGACCATGTCGCCCGGCAGGTGGTCCACCCGGTTCTGATAGCGGATGCTGACGCGGCCGTCGGGACGAAAACGAACCCGCGTGACGCCTGTGTTGTCGTGATGGAAGAAAACGTTCGCATCGACCGGCACGCCGACGAGCGCGCGCAGCAAGAAGGCGCCGAAGCCGCCGTGCGTGACGATCGCGATGCGCTCGCTGCCCGTGCCCTGCTGGCGCAGCTGCGCCGCCACCCGAGCGGCTCGCTCCAGGAACGGGTTCCATTCCTCCCGCGTATGGCGCCACCACCCTTGCTCGGCCACTTCGTCGGGGAGGACAGACTCGGGGAACTGCTCCGCAATTTCGGACCGGGTGAGGCCGGGGTAACCACGGATGCCTCCCTCAGCCTCCCCGTGGTCGAGCCACATCCCGCCTTCTTCGTGAACGTCGACCCAGACGTGCGGCTTGAGCTTGAGCGCCGCGCCGACGATCTGCGCCGTCTGGAGCGCACGGAGCATCGCGCTGCAATAGAGGCGGCCAATCCGCATGCCGTTGACCGGGGCATCCGACGGCTGGCCCTCGATCGCCTTAGTCTCGTGGTCGATGCCGTTCGCCAGGTGTCTCGCGACGAGTTCCGCCTGCCGGAAACCTAACTCGGTCAGCGGCGGATCGACGACACGGTCGTTTTGATCTGCAAGTGCGTTATTCCATGATTGCGCATGGCGAATGATGAAGAGTTCCATGAGGGGCGATTGTAGCACGAAACACAGGCTCGCCCGAAAAGCAGGCTCCCGTTTTCACCACGAAGACACCAAGACACGAAGCGGCCCTGGGGCTTTGTGAGCTTCGTGTCTTGGTGTCTTCGTGGTGCATGCTACTCCAGCTCTTCGCGGATCTTCCAGTAGCTCTCGAGCCGCATCCGAGACAGCCGGCCCGCTCGCATGGCCGACTTCACGCCGCACCACGGCTCGCGGGTGTGCGTGCAGTTGGCATACTCGCAGCGCTCGGCGTGCTCGGCAAACTCTGGATAGTACTGCGGCAGATCGACCTGCTGCAGCCCGGCCAGCCCGTACTCGCGCATCCCGGGTGTGTCGACGACGAAGCCGCCCGCTGCGAGCGGATGAAGGCTGGCCTGAGTCGTGGTGTGCCGTCCCTCGTGCCTGCGGTCGCTCACCTCGCCCACTCGCAGGTTCAGGCCCGGCTCGACCGCGCTAAGCAGCGACGACTTGCCGACGCCCGAGAGCCCGGCGAGGGCCGTCGTGCGCCCGGCCAGCACGGCCCGCAGCTCGTCAAGGCCCCGGCCTTGCACCGCACTTGTCAGGATCACCTGGCAGCCCGCCAGCCGGTACGCCTGGGCAACCCCGTCGAGCTCCCACGGGTCTTCGGCCAGGTCCACCTTGTTGATGGCGATGATCGGCGCCAGGTTGTGCCGCAGCGCGCCGATCAGGTAGCGGTCGACTAGTTCGGGCCAGAACGCCGGATTGCGCCAGGCCGCTACGATCAGCAGTTGGTCGACATTGGCGGCGATCACCTGCTGCTTGTATACGTTGATCGGATCGGGCCGGGCGAGTGCGCTGCGCCTGGGCAGGATCTCATCCACGATGCCCTGCTTGTGGCCGTTGTGCGAGACGATCACCTCGTCGCCCACGGCCAGCATGTTGCTGTAGCCGCTGTGTTCGATCCGCAGCGCCTTACGCAGCGTGCATACGTACCGTCCCGCTGGCGTTTCAACCGTGTAGAGGCCGGTCGCGACCTCCACGACCGTGCCCGTCGACCTCTCGCGGCCTGCCTCCCGCGCCCCGTCAGATGCGGGGGCAGCGTCCGGCCCCTGTTGAGCCGGGTCCGAGGCAGTGGGAGGACGGGCAGTGACGCCCACGCCGTCGTGCAGCGGCGACCGGATCACCTTCGCCTGCCGCCATTCGGTCTCGCCTTCCGGCATGACGCGTTCCTGCGCGGCAATGTCGAGATCGTCGTACCCGTCCGGGTCGGCCAGGTAAGCCTCGGCCCAACGCCGCGGCCGCACCTTGGAGGTCTTGTCGTTCTTCTTCGGAGCTTGTTTCACGCCCGACTCGCGGCGGGCCCGCTCTTCCATCCAAATCTGGATCGCCTTTTCCTGCCGGTTAGTAGCCAACTCTGGTTTCTCCATTGAGTTAAATGTAAAGGCCATGATGCGGCAAAGGCGGTTGTCAGAACCGCTTTGCGCCTCATGGCCCATTCCGTGCCCCGCTTCAGATGGGGGCAACAAAAAGGCCATGAGCACATGCAAGCACGCGCTCATGGCCTTGACTCTACTCGGAAACCCTGATCTGGCTCAGGCTCCTGCAAGGTGGCGAGCGCTAGCGCCGCAAGTGTGCTTGCCGGAGCAAGCCAGGACTTGCGCGAGAACAGTCATATTAGACATATCACTCGCCTCCTTTCGGAATCTTTGATTAGCCGTACTATACGCCAATACGCAGGATTGTCAAGACGGTTGCACAGTCAAATGGCTCGTGAACTTATTCCTGCAGGTATACCGGCTCGCGGCGGTGGCTGCCATCGCACAACGGCTTGCAACTGGACTTCCCACAGTTACACAGCGTCACCCGGTTGCGCGTCTCGAGCGGCTTGCCGTCAGAGCGCACGATGGGGATGTTCCCGGTCACCCACAAGGGGCCGCGGATCGCGCCTTCCGAGGTGACCTCGACGGTCACCGCGATCTGCTGCGGCAGATCGGGCTCAATGTCAGGTTCCCCGTGACGCATGGCATACATGAATGAGCCCGACGGGCAGCGCTCGATCATGGCGATTACCTGGCTGCGGATGGTGCTGTCGTCGGTCGAACCGGTCATTTCCTCCACGTTCGCCAGGCGGTTGCCGCAAAAACCCGCCTCGGTGCAGAGCGAATAGTCCCGGAAGACGACGATCCCCGTGCCCCCGGGCACCTCCTGGCGCCGCTCGGCCACCGTGTTCGTCTCCGCCGCCTCGGTGCCGTCGAAGGCGTTTTCGCGATGGGTCATGTCACAAAACGGCCACGTAGCGGACTCGCCGCAGCGACACAACTCGTAGCTGTCGCCGGTTGCGATGGTGGCGTCCTTCCGCCAGGTCAGCGGCTCGCCGTGCTCCGACACAACCTGCACCTTCCGCACAAACGGAATGGGCCCGTGAATGAGATACGAGCCGTCTGCTTCAACCTCAATCCACATCTTCGGTTCTTCCGGCGCTTCGCCTGTCATGCCTTCTCGTGTCATGCCCTTTCTCGCTCCTTCCATCCCGCACGGGACCCGGGGCCCTGCCGGTCGACGGCCGTCGAGCTGCCGCCCCGCCTCCGCATCGTACCCCAATCGACCTAAGTTTAGGGGAGAGGAGAAAGGTTGTCAATCCGCCTGGCCGGCCAGCCGGCCTCACCCTTGCCGCCGGGGCCTCAGGAAAAATGGCCGCAATTGTGGCGGAACCAGGCGTTACAGATGAGACGTTACATACGTTAGAAACATTGGATGCCAGAATAATCACGATCGTGTCTTTCTTTGTGTGCAGGCAATGGGCATCCGGCAGCAGCGTACGCCACAAGGATCAGGCGAGGTCGTACGGTTTGAGCAGTGTAGTGGCAGTGTATTGGTGGAGGCTTCGATGGGTTGGCTTTTTCGGCTGATCGGCGGATTACTCCGGACGGTCATCGTGGTCGTCCTCGTCGCAGTGGTCCTGCTGGTGGGCCTCTCGTATCTCGACAGCGCCGGCATCACCCAGGGCAGGGTCGATCGCGTCCTGGCGGATACCGTCGGTCCGCGGGTTGCCACGGCGGTCGAGCAGGGCGGCGGGACGGTGCTCGACCAGGCCGCAGGCATTCTGCGCAGCCTGCTCAGTCGCGCCGACCAGGCGCTTGGGCAGGGGGTGCTGGCGGTCAGCACGCCCGAGGGCCAGCCCGCAGCCAGCGAGTCTTACGAGGCAGACAGCCGCGCCCTGCTCGATAGCATCAATCAGTACCGGGCGTCGAAGGGCTTGGAGCCCTGGCAGTGGGACGCCCGGCTCGCGACGTTCGCCCAGACGCGCGCGGACGACATGATCGCCGCGAAACTACTTCAGCCACCACGACCCGGCGACGGGCGACATTCTGCTCGGCCGGCTGCCCACCCTGGTCTCGGTCGGGGAGAACCTCTTCCAGGTCTCCGGCCCGGCCGTGCGGTTCATGCGCAACATCAACGGCGAGGTGCTCAAGGGGTGGCAGAACAGCCCGAGCCACAACGAACTGCTGCTGGCGGGCAACATGACCCGGGGCGGCCTGGCGTTTGCGCGCACCGAGACGCGCATCATCGCGGTGCTGATCGCCGCGGAGTAGAACTAAACCAGTCGCACAATGAGCTTACGCATGTAGGGTGAGCTTTAAGCTCACCCTACAATGAGTTCTTTCCACTTTGCGATTAGTTTAGCAGTTCACCTCGCGCTGCTGGACGGCTAGGGATGGAATGGGACACAAATTGAACCGATCTGCCCTGGCTCTCTGAAAGTAATCACGTGAATCGGGCGGCGTCAAAGGCGCGGGCGATCAGTTCAATCCGACGTCCTATCTATTTCAGCTTGTAGCGATAGATGTTGGTCTCGCGGCGCTCGAAGCCAACGCGCTGGTAGAGCCGGTTTGCGGCCTCGCGCGACGGGCGTGACGTGAGGTCTACGGTCGTCGCACCCGCGTCCTGAGCCACCCGGAGCGCGTGCCGGGTGAGCGCTTCGCCCAGCCCTTGCCCCCGCTGGCTGCCGTCCACGATCACGTCCTCGATCCATGCGCGCAGCCCCGTCGGAATCCTGAACAGTGCCAACGTCAGGCTGCCCACGATCTCCCCCACCTCGTTCCAGGCAATCAAAAGCGTGATCGCGGGTGAGTCGACCATCTCTTGCAGTTGATCGCGGGTGGGGGCCGGATTTGACGACGACAGTTGCGGAACGAGCCGCGCCATCGCGGCGAGCAGTTCGTCGGTGACTTCGGTGGCCTTCTCAATTCGGTGCGCCATGCTTACCCTCCGTTGGTTGCGGATGCGAGAGGGAGTATAGCGGGGTCACCCCAGGCGGTCAAAGCAACGGACGTTAACCACAAAGGCACGAAGACTCGAGGGTTCACGACGACTTTGTGATACTTCGTGCCTTCGTGTCTTTGTGGTTCGGTCTCCTCACGCCGGCAGCAGATCAGCCAGTGCGGCCAGCCCTTCCCGGGTCGAGAAGTAGGAGCAGTGGTCGAGCGGCAGCTCGGTAAACGTGGGCGCCGGGTCGCGGTCGGGCGGCAGCGCCAACATGCTGCTCACGCTCACCGCTGTGTCGTTGGGCTGGCCGAAAAAGACGACCGACGCGAGCGCCTTGCGCGTTTCGGTCGATGTGAGCCGCTGGCTGAGCTTCTCCAGCAGGCCGCCTTCGGCCAAGGCAGCGGGGATCTTTGACGTGTTGCCGACGATGACGGCATACGGAATGCACGGATCCTCGCTTGCGTTGAGCTGCTTGTAGAACTGCGAGCCCGGTTTGAGCTCGTCCATGGTCGTGTCGAACTTCTCCACCGCGCCGACCGCAGACGCCAGCACGCCGACAAGTGCGGGGATCGCGGCCGGCGGCCAGATCAGCGACGCCAGCCCGTTGATCGCCGCGCCGAGCGCGACCAGGGCGAGGTCTTCCACCTTGGCCCACGGGCTGCCCGCGTTCGGCGGTGCGGCCAGCACGGCCTTTTGCACCATCCGGTTGCCCGCCTCGCGCTCGATGAACCAGCGGGTGACCTGGGTGCCCAGCGAGTGGGAAACGATGTGCAGCGTTTTCTTGTGCCCCGGCCCCAGCCCGACCGCCTTCAGCTGCTCCTTCAGCTTGAGCGCCGTTTCTTCGACCGGCGTGTTCAGGCTTTCGTAGTCAAACGTGAGGATGAGGTCGTAGCGGGGCTTGAGCGGTGCGGGCGGGTTTTCCACCTCCACGCCCCCGGGCAAGCCCGCCGCGCTCGCGGCCATGCCGCGGGTGTCGCCCGTGATCCCGTGGATGTACAGCAGGATGCGCTCGGCCGCGGCCACTTTCTCCCTGACCGATAGCGGGCTCGCATCGTACTCGACGGGCTTGCCGCGCTCGACCGTGGCCGCCGCCAACCGGCACACCTCGCCGTCGCCGATGCTCAGCTTCTCGGCCAGCATCTTCTGGAAGAAGAGCTTCATCGATCCCTTCAGATCGCGCGGTGCCCAGCGGGTCGGGCAGCCGCTCGATGACGATCTTCGTCGTTCCGTCGCGGCTTTCGCTCCTGCCCAGCGGCAGGAATAGCCCGGTGCCCGGGTCGTACGCAATCGGCAGCACCGTCTCGTCGGGCCGCAATGGAATCGCTGCGTTGACGACGAACGGCTGCGCAGGGGTCACCAGCTTGTACGAGTCGTCTGCGACTTCGAGCTCCAGCACGCTGGGGCCCGGCTCGCCGCTGCGGCTCGAGGCGAACTCGAACGGCCGGCCGAGCTCGGGGTGGTCGCCGAAGATGCGCGGAATCGCCAGGTTGCCCACGTCGCGCGCCCCTTCGGCGAGGGTGGTCAGCCGGACCGTCGCGTTCAGCCCGGGGTGTCCTTCGACGGCGACCAGGTCGGACAGCGGGGCCGATTCCCCCGGTCCGGGCACCGTGGCCGCGTCCTGCGGCTGGACGGTGGTGAAGGCAATCTGCGTGGTCGTCCAATCCGCGATCTCTTCCTGCGGCATGACCCTGGGCTTAAGCCCGCGCGACTGGAGGTGGCCGAACAACTGGGCCAGCGACGACTCGGGGATTTCGGGCTCCATCAGCAGCGACTTCGTCGTCACGTCGAGGGGCGGTTGTTCGAGGAGCGTGCCGGGCGCCTCGGTGGTGCTGACGACGAGCTTGAGCACGTCCCGGAACGTCACGACGCCCTGCTGGCGCAGCGACTCGGGGATCTCGGGCTGGATTTCGCCGCCGTCGGAGGCCCAGACCACGTCGCCCGTCTTGCCTTGCGGCTCCAGCCACTGCCCCCCGCCCGGCAGCAGGTTGTACGTCTGGATGCCGAAGTCCTCGGTCAGATCGAGCAGGGCCGCGTAGAGCCGGCGGCTCGTGGTGTTGGTGAGCTTGATCTTGAACGACGGGGCGACCCATTCCTCACCTACGGCCAGGGCGTCGCCCTTGCGGCGGTATTCGAAGCGGATCACGCCCTCTCGTGCCTCGAGCTTTTCGCCGAGGGAGCCGTCCGGCTTCACGTCGAACAACTCCATCTTCACGGCGTCGCGGGGCAGCGCCGTCGTCTTGTTGTCCAGCCGGTCGAACTGGAGCCAGCGGGCGACCCGCTCCAACCGGTCCACCGCCAGCGCGGCTGCGGCCTCGGTATAGCCTTCCTCGACGGCCGCCATCAGCGGATACGCGTCGTCGGCCCGGCGGATCAGCAGGCGCGCATCCTGGGCCTTGAGAACGAGGTCGGCCGCCTTGCGCTCGTCGTCAGTGCTCGCTTCACGGACGATGTTCGACGGTCCGCCCGTCGATCCGGCCGTCCCGAGCGCATTCCGCACCAGCGCCAACCCCGGCTCGTCGCCCTCTAGCCGGAGAAGGACCGGCGGCAGTGGGACGCTGATCACGAAGGCTCGATAGCCTTCCTTGGGGTCCGGTTGGGTACCCCCGCCGGCTCCAGCGTCACGTACGACCGGCCGGCTTCGACTTGCGTCACGCGCGCCAGGCCCAGCGTGTCGCTCTGCCGCCGGACATCCTTCAAGTCGACATCGTCTTCGACGTAGGCGAGGACGGTCGTTTCGCCGTCACGCGGCCCGGCAACACCATGGACCGCGCCCCCGTCGATCGTCCAGCCGCGCTTGTCGTCTCGGGTCAGCGAGAAGTAGGGCGGCTGCGGCTTGATCGCGCCGCCGAGGAAAGGCCGGTCGAGTTCCTGGACGTCGGCGGTTTCAAGCGTTGGGTTCTGGCCCGCAGCCCGGTTTCGCACGAGCGCGGCCAGCCGCGCGTACAGGTCGCGATAGGTCAGCGCGCCCGACGTCCGCTGCAGTGCGTCGAGCAGGTAGTAGGAGAGGACGCCGTGCACGTCGTCGTCGATGAAGCGCTCCTGTGCCAGTTCTTCGGGACGGCAGGCGGAGAAGAGCACATGCCGGCCGCGAGGCACCTCGAACCAGACCCGGGTCGCGGCTTCTTCCGGCGAAACGTCGGGCGAAGTGATAATGGACTCATAGCCGAGGTAGCTCTGCACTGGCCGCATCCGGTCGTCGGCGGGCGTCATGCGGGCGACGGTGTCCAGGTCCCGGCTGATGGAACCGGAGTGACAGGAGTCGAAGACGGTGATGACCTGTGCGCCCTTCTCTGCCACCTCGGACAGGAGAACGGCGATCTCCTTGTCGGCCAGGTCGCAGCCACCCTCCGCCCGGCTGTCGTAGCAGACGATCGTCTCGTTGAGCCGGTCGGGCTCGAGCCGCCAGAACTCGGGCGGCGCCGGTTCCTGCGAGCCGTGGCCGCTGTAATAGAAGAAGACGATATCCTCGGGGCCGGCCTGGCGCAGGTGCTGTCGGAACCCGTCGATGACCGCCTGGCGTGTGGGTCTCTGCTCCGCAGGATTGGCGCGGTCGCCAGACGTCAGGACCAGTTCATGCAATTCGTACTCGTCGCTTTGGGTGCGCCGCCGCAGGAACTCAAGTACGTTCTTCACGTCGTTGACGCAGCCGTTCAGCCCGCGCACGCCCCCCTGGTATTCGTTGATGCCCACCAACAGCGCGTAAATCTTGCCGGTCATCCCGTCCCTCCCTCTGGCTCCCCGTCCCATCGGGTGCCCTTTCCGCCGTCTCTGTTGCGCAGGCTTTGGCTCAGATGGCGAACGGCCGTCCGCGCTCGAAGTCCGTGTTGGCCGCGCCCACCTTAAACAGATTGGGGCTCTGATAGCGCGGCATTCGCTTCACGACGTCGCGGTGGAAGCGCAAGATGCTGTTGTGGAAGCTGCCCCCGTTCCATGCCTGCAGCACCTTCTCGGTGAACAGCCCGTTGACTTTGCCGTCGTACGAGACTTGGTTGTCCTGGCAGCCTGAGATAAGGATGACCGAGGCTGCGACCGCGCCAGTTTCCGCGGCTGGATTAGCGGTCTGAACAGCGTCATAGGCGGCGCGGTTTCGTTTGTAGGTTGCGGCCTGCACGTCTTGCGGCAGCACCCGGATCGCCGGGCCGGGCTCCTTCGTCTCCTCCTCGACCGCCTTGGCCACCGAACCGCTGTGGCAGCTGTCTGACAGCATGAGGACGCGCACACCGGGCTGGAACCCCTGCCACAGCGCGTACAGCTCGTCGTCGACCAGCTCGCGGTCATACAGGCACCAGGTTTCGTCCATGTCGTCCGGCTCGTCGCCGTTGCGGTCGGGCACCTGGCCGCCGTGGCCCGCATAGCTCAGAAAGAGGATGTCGCCGCGCTGGAGTTTTGCTGCAGCGGCCCGGATCGCCGCGATGACCGCATCAGAAGTCGCCTGCTGCGTGAGCAGGATCTGCGAGGTGAACCCCTGAGTGTCCGCGATGGCCTTCATCGCGCGTGCGTCTGATTCGCAAGCCACGAGATAGCCAGGCCAGGGGTTGCCGTTCTGGTCCGTGTAGTGATTGGGGTCGACGCTGTTCAAGCCGATGTGGATCGAGAGACCTGTTGCCATGCTTGCCTCCTGCATCCTACTAGCTCACCCTTTGGGCGAGTACTAACGACAAGATAAGGGCAAGTATAACACGGAAATGTTTCTAGTGTCGCACAAGAATCGCCCGGTAGCGAACCGCAATGGAGCGCCCCTGACGCGGGCCGGCGTCCAGGATCCGTGCGTCGCGAAGAAAGACTGCCGCCGGCCCACCGCAGCCCAAGGCCGCCGCTACTTGACGGAGACGGCCCGGTACGGACCCTTCAGGGCAGGATATTTCGCTGCAGGATCGGCCGCATCCAGGTCGATTTCCAGAACTTGCTGATCGGCGGGCAGGTCATAAGGCAACTGGACGAGCCGGTAACGATACTTGTCGGACGCGGGCCGGTCCGTGCGAAACTTGACCGTCGAGTCGGTCTCGTTCGTGATCCAGATGTAGTAGGGTTCTCCGTCGGCCGCTCGGACGTCGGTCAGGACCTTGAGCGTTTCCAGGTCGGGGTTGCCGTTCTCGCCATCGGCCGAGATCACGTAGTGGCGGGCGACGATGGCCTGGAAGAACTCGGGCGTCGCGTTGCGGATGCTCCCGTGGTGCGGCAGCTTGAGGATGTCGACGGCCAGTCTCGGGGGTTTGGGGTCGGTCTTGCTGGTCTTGAGCAGTGCGGCGGTGACCTCGTCGGGCCGTCCGTCGCCGGTGAGCAAGATCTTCTTGCCATCGGTCGACTGCACGAGGAACATGATGCTGCTGAGGTTTGCGTACGAGGTATCAAGACCGCGCGCACCCAGCGCTGCCTGCTTGGCCAGCCAGGCATCCCATTCCTTCCTGAGCCGCTTGAGGTTCTTCTGGTTGGGTCCCGCAATGCGCACGGTCAGCCCATCGCACGTGATTGGTTTCCGGGCGGTCTCCGTGCACACAAACCCCTGGGGCCCGGCGGCCGGGTCGAGCGCGGGGAAGCCGGGGTTCACCGGCACGCCGAGCGTTGCGGCCGCCCGCGTGAGCTTGTCGCCCTGGTCGATGCTTTTGGCGCCGAGGTCCATGAGGAAGGTCTCGGGCTCGCCCGCCCATTCCAGGTCCCGGCTCTGGGCGGTTGCGCCGGCAATCACGTCGAGGACCCGGCCGGCGCGCTCCGCGTCGACCATCTGGCTGAACGTGTTGTGCCAGAGTTCGCCGATGGGAAGCGTCCACACGTCGTCGCGGTTGGGGCCGGCCAGCCCGTCGAAGAAGTCAAGCAGCCCGTGCGCGTGGTCGTCGTCAATGTGGCTGAGCACCACCTGGTCCAGTTGGCCGCCGGCAGCGCGGATGCGCTGGAGTTCGGGGGCCAGGTGGTTGTCGAAGACGCCTCCGGGGCCGCCATCGATCAGCATGTAGTGGGGCTGGCTGGTGCCGTAGACAAGGACGAGGCAGTCGCCTTTTTCGGCTTGCACGATCCTAAGCTTGAGCATCGCATGACTCCTCTCGCGGCGAAGGTCTGGTCGGCAGGCGACCCAGAAAACGACACGACGAGGCGGGCTGGCTCCCGCTTTCGCGCGGCGGTGCAGCGGCCCGGTCAGCGCGCTGCGCCGCCGAACGCGCCCCGGTGACTGCACGAATTATACTGCCAACTTGCGCAGTTTGCGACAGGGAGTTTTACACGGGGAGCGGTAGAGCGCCGTAAGCGGGGGGTATCGGACGGAGTGGCGGAGGCGGACGGGGGCAGTCCGGCAGCGGAGGAACTCTCCGCTGCCGGGATAATGGTCAGCGAGTGGCGACTAGCGCGCGACTCCGAAAGCCCGCTTCGTGCCGGGCAGCATGCAGTACAGCAAGATGAGGCCGTTGACCAGGAAAGACACGCTGTAGTCCGAGAAGGTCGATGCCGAGCCGGCGATGGCAAAGAAATCGAGGATCAGGTTGAAGGTCGCGATGACTGCCAGGAACATCCATGCCTGCGGGTCGACCTTCCAAAGCATCTGGACCAGCCACACCCATACCCACACCATCAAGAGCCACATGAGGGTGTTCCACAGGTTAAAGGCGCGGAACGTAACGCCGCCGATCACGTACGGGAGGATCCCGAGCGCTTGGAGCGTATGGATGCCGGCCATCACGGCGGCGATGCCGGCCAGGATGGCAAGCACGGTGACCGGGAACGGTCGCTTGACGGGCTGGGGTGGCGCGACCACCTTGGCGGATTTTGAGGCCATGATAATACTCCTTCGACGAGATGAATAGGCTGAGCCTGGTTCTGATTGTAATTAACTCTACCAATTCTGCCAAGTTCCGCGAGGGTTGCCCGTCTGCCTCGAGGTGGACGAAGGTAGAAGGAAAGCGCGCCGCAGGGGACGAACTTGAACCCCGCGCCGAGCGGCCGGGGCCCAAATAGAACGACCGGTAGCGGGGAACCACTACCGGTCGTAGGAGGAGCGGGTAACCGGATTCGAACCGGTGACATCCAGCTTGGTAAGATGGATGTCTTTTTCCCGCTGTCGATAAGAGCGTCCTCGCAGCGGACGTCCTACATGCCCTATAAGGGATTCCTTGCGTCCGGTGCCGCGCGATGACCAAAACTCCAGCGAAGCTGAATGTCATCGGTTTGATTCGATCACGGGTTGCGCAGGGGGCCAATGTTCGCGACGGAGGGGTATAGCGCCCTTTCTCATCATCCAATCGGTGCCACCCCTTCGCCCGCTCCAGATTCGACGCCAATCTTCGCGACACGCCCGCGGCCCCCCCATTCCGTGACGCCTCTCGAACCTCAGGCGGGCT
>CAWEMM010000010.1:0-317465 GCA_963810095.1 uncultured Chloroflexia bacterium
GGGTTGGCAGAAGGCAGCTGCGCTGCACTCTGCAGGCCCCAGCCACAGGGCACCGGTCGTGCGAACCGCCAGTTCAGCAGAACTGGGGTTCGCCTTGACAAGGTAGACAGAAGCTCTGGTGGTGACGATAGCGAAGGGGAAACACCCGGTCCCATCCCGAACCCGGCAGTTAAGCCCTTCTACGCCGATGGTAGTTGGAGCGCAAGCTCCTGCGAGAGTAGGTCATCGCCAACAGAGCTTCTTCTCATTTAATGATTCTGTTTTTCATTTATTCAGCCTTTCGCAACGGCCTCCCCAAAATCGGGGAGGCCGTTTGCTTTGACGGCCCGACAGAATTTGTGGTATATTTGTTGACTGATTTGCAAAGCAGGAGTTGTCCTTTTGGACGGTGACAGTAGTATCAGTGGTTGGTTAGTGAGCGGACTGCCGATGTTCGCACCGGTGGTCCTGGGTATCGTATTCCTCGGATTGGCGGCGGCGGCCGAAATGGCCTTCGCCTCGCTTAACAGAAATGAGCTGCGGAAGATGGCCGCGGGGCAGCGGCGCCGCGGCGAGTTGGCCGAAAGCTTGCTGAGCGAGCCCGCGCGCCTCTTGTCCACCCTGATGGTGACCAAGGTGCTGGCAAGCACGTCCATTATCGTCGGGGTGACCTTCCTCTCCGGTTCGTACGGCCAAGGCCGCTGGCTAGGCTGGTGGCTCGCCGGCGCGATCGCGGTCATCCTCGTCGTCCAGATCCTCAGCCGGGCCTGGGTGGTCGGCCGGGAAGAGCGCGTGACCGTGGCCCTGGCCTCGCCTGTCCGCATTATGGCCCTTATCCTCACCCCGATCACCGCACTGTTGCGCCGCCTGGGTGGTGGCGCCGTGCGTAAGGGCGCGGCCCCCGAAAGCGTCTTCCTCAGCGAAGACGGTCTGCGGTTCCTCCTTCACGTCTCGGACGAAGAAGCCATTATCGAGGACGAGGAGAAGGAGATGATCGCCTCCATCTTCGAGTTCAGCGACAAGTTGGTGCGTGAGGTGATGGTGCCGCGCATCGACGTGGCCGGCGTCTCGTGTGACGCTCCCATGCTCCAGGCGCTCGAGGTCATCCTCAAAGCGGGGCATTCCCGAATCCCGATTTACCGCGATTCCATCGACAATGTCCAAGGCGTGTTGTACGCCAAGGATCTGCTCAAGTACCTGCGCGATGGCCGCACCGACACCCCAATTGCCCGGATTGCCCGCCCGGCCTATTTCATCCCCGAGTCGAAGAAGGTGGACGAGCTGCTGCAGGAGTTGCAGCAACGCAAGGTCCACATGGCCGTCGTCGTGGACGAGTACGGTGGGACGGCAGGGCTCGTGACGATCGAGGACTTGCTCGAAGAGATCGTCGGCGAGATCCAGGACGAGTACGACGCGGAGGAGCCGACCGTGGAAGCGCTCAACAGCTACGAGTACCTCTTCGACGCCCGCGTGCCCATCGACGAGGTCAATAAGCTGCTGGGTGTGGAGTTGCCGTACGAGGGCGGCGACACCTTGGGCGGGTTCATCTACAGCCAGCTGGGTAAAGTGCCCGCGCTGGGCGACCGGGTCGAATACGAGAACGTGACCATCGAAGTGCTCTCGGTGAACGGCCGGCGCATCAAGCAGGTGCGGGCAGTTGTCACGCCCCCGGGCGATGACGACGGCGGCTCGGGTTCTGAGCGCCAGCCGGCCCGCTCGGCAGCGGGCCAGCGCAGCGAAGACGAGAACGCCTCGGCGGGGCGCAGCGCGGGCATCCTGGGCTTTCTGAGCTTATTCTAGGCAAGAATCCTTATCGGAGAGACGATGACGCTGAGGTCACAGGAAATCGATCATTTGCTGGAGTTGGCAGCCAAGGCGAGATCCGCCGCCTATGTTCCGTACTCCCACTTCGCCGTCGGCGCCGCACTGCGTGCGGACGACGGTACGATCTATACGGGCTGCAACGTGGAGAACGCGTCTTACGGCCTCACGATCTGTGCGGAACGCAATGCCGTGGCCCACGCGGTGGCCGAGGGCGCCCGGCGCTTTGACGCGGTCGCGGTTGTGACGGAGAACGGCGTCACCCCGTGCGGGATGTGCCGCCAGGTGCTGGCCGAGTTCGGGCCCGAGATGACCGTGGTCGTGGCAGACACGGCGGGGAACCGCCGGTTTTTCTCGATGCAGGATCTGCTGCCGGCCGCATTTACGCCGGCACAGCTCGAATCGAAGTAGCTGCCGGCCGCGGGCCAGCCGTAAATCGCAGAAACCTGGTTCCGCTCAGGAGCCAGGTTTCTGCGCGTCATGGCGCAGCACGGATTGGGCGGCGAAGTAGCCGCACATGCCGTGTACCCCCCCGCCCGGTGGGGTTGCCGAAGAACAGATGTAGATGCCTTTGGCAGGCGTGGCGTAGGGATCCAGTTTTGCTATGGGCCGCGTAAAGAGCTGGCGCAGATCCTGGACGCCACCATTGATGTCGCCGCCCACATAATTCGGATTGTACTGCTCCATCTCGACCGCATTGCGAGTGGCCCGAGCCAGGATGCGGCTGCGAAAGCCCGGTGCGAAGCGTTCGATCTGGTTCTCGATCGCCTCGGTCATGTCCACGGTCGAGCCATTGGGCGTGTGGCAGTAGGTCCACGCGGTGTGCTTGCCGGCCGGCGCGGGTGGGGTCAAAGAGACTCTGCTGCGCAAGAATCAAAAACGGGCGTTCGGGGTGTTGGCCCCGGCCGACGGCGGCTTCGGAAGCCGCAATGTCGTCCAGGCTCCCGCCCACGTGGACCGTCCCGGCTTTGAGGCATTCGTTTGCCCGCCAGGGGATCGGGCCGTCGAGGGCGTAGTCGACCTTGAAGACGCCCGCCCCGTAGCGGTAATCCTCCAGCCCGCGGCGGTAGTCCTCGGGTAAACGGCTGCCGGCGAGCCGCAGCAGTTGGCGCGGTGTCACGTCAAACAGGACGGCCTGGCGTGGGCTGAACTCCTCGACGCTCTGCACCTCCCGGTTGACCTCGATGTGTCCGCCCAACCGGCGCAAGTGCAATTCGAGTGCGTCCGCAATCTGTTCTGATCCGCCTTGCGCCATTGGCCAGCCGATCGCGTGGGCCACCATCCCCAGCATCAGTCCGAATGCGGATGTCGCGGGCTGCTCGAGCGGCATGATCGAGTGCGCGGCCAGCCCGGCAAAGACGGCCCGGGTGCGCTCCTCCCGGAAGAGCAGCCGTGCAAGGACCGTGGCGGGCAGCAGGGCGAACGCGCCGAAGCGGGCCATCATGAGCGGGTGATGTGGGACGCGCAGCGGGCCGAGGAACTCGTCGAGGATTTGGCGCCAGCCGGCTACGATGGGTTCCATGAGCAGGCGGTACGCCCGGGCATCGCGGCCAAACTGGGCCGCCGTCGTCTCCACCCGACCGCCGACCAGCATGGCGGTGCCGTCGTCGAGCGGGTGCGCGGCCGCATAGGGTGGGAACACCCAGCGCACGCCCAGCTCTTTGAGCGGCAGCTGCCGGAAAAAGGGCGACGCGATGCCCAAGGGGTGAATTGCGGAGCACGGATCGTGGATGAAGCCGGGGAGGGTCAAGTGGTGCGCGGAGCGGAGGCCGCCGCCAACCTTGTCTTTGCCCTCCAGCACCCGCACCTTTCGCCCTGCCTGAGCCAGCGTGATGGCGGCGGCCAGGCCGTTTGGGCCCGAGCCGACAATGACTGCCTCGCCTTGCTCCGCGGTCATTTGGCCTTTCCCGTCAGTTTTTGTGCCACGCGCACCGGCGTGTGCAGGGTTGTCCGGATCAGCGCGTTATGCCAGATATGGCCCGCCTTTGTCCACTGCACGCGACGATCCAACAGCTCGCGGCGCATGTCGATCTTGGGCCGGCGCAGTCCGTGATGGTGTGCGAGCGAGGTCAGGACATGGCGCCAGATGTTCTCCTGGTGGGACTTGCCGCCCAAGAAACGGTAGCCGAGCTCGTAGAGGGGGTCGGCCGCCCGGGCCAGCGACTGGATCTGCGCGTAAACCGTCCCGTCTTCGTCATAGGCGCTGAAGGTGTTGTAGCCGGATTCAGGATGGCCCTGGGGCGTGACCAGCGTAAAGTGGGTGTCGTCGCTTTCGAGCACCAACACACCGGTCGATACCGGCACGGCGGGAGGCATCTTCGCGTCGATATAGACGATCTGACCCGGGCGGATGCCGTGGAGCGTGGGGTAGAAGCGGCTGTGATCGGGCATGAACTGGGGGAGGTTGTCCTTCCAGTCGCCAACCACTTCTTCCGGCGTGAGCTGCTTTCCCACCAGGCGCACAGAGTAGGTTTTCCGCCAGAGCTGGCCGAAGCCCTCGCTCGGCCGGGTCGGCTCCTTGCCCTCTACGTTGAGCCCCATCGCCTCGGCGGGCTTCGCCTCGGCCTTCAGCTTACCTTCGTCGTCCAACCGGTCACTGCCACGTTGCGCACGGTCTCCCACATGCCTACTCCCCTCGTTACATCCTCCTGCTCACTGTATGCACGAACGGGGTCCCGGTATGTAGCGCCTATGCCATGTGCGATCTTGTCGGAGATCTGGAAACTTACCGAGCGGTGGCGGGCTTCCCTCTAGTACTTTGCAAATCCAATACAAGCGTGATACATTCGGGCGGCGATAAGCCGGATGTGGGGCGGGTCGTTATGCAGACCGAGTTGGACGAGGATTTGCCTCAGCATGAGACAGGGGTGGACGCCAGGCGCAGCTGGGTGACCGTTGTGACGGGCGTCATCGACCGTCTGCCGCTGCCTGCCGCGGTCTGCTACATCGTGCTTGGCCTTGGCGCCGTCTGCCTGTTCCTCCTGAACGATTGGATCGCTCTGGGCAGGCCGCTAGAGGTCGGGCGGCCTTTTCACCTGATCCTCGCGCTTGAACCCATTTATGCGCTTGCAGTGATGCACTATCTCGACGTAAGCGCCGGCCGAGCGCTGCATCGCATGCGCGCGCTGATTGCCCCGCTCGACGCCTACGACGAGTTGAAACAGCGTCTTACCGTTCTGCCGTGGCGGACGACGCTGCAGGCCAGCGGGGTGGGCATGCTTCTCGGCCTCGGCGCAGTGCTGCTGGCGCGCCTTTCGCTTCCCGCCGCGTTTCGACCCTACCTGGCGCTGGATGCCGCCCGTGGTTTTGTCGAGGCCTGGCTGGTGCTGACGTGGTTTGTTTTTGGCGCGCTCTTCTTCCACACTTGGCACCAACTCCGGACAATCAATAGCATCTACATCCACCGCACGATCATCGACCTGGATCACTACCAGCCCTTGTTTCACTTTTCGCGCGTGAGCGCCCTGACCGCCATCGGCCTGCTTGCAATTCCGTATTCCTGGTACGCCGCGATACCGCACCTGGTCGACGAGCCGTTGAGCCTGGCCTTTGGTGCGCTATTTGCCGCCTTTGCAGCCACCGCGTTCCTCTGGCCTCTGCTCGGCATTCATAACCTCATGGTGGAGGCCAAGGGGCGCGCACTGTTTGAAAATGCGGCCGTGCTTAAGGAAGTGCGCGCGCGGCTGTACAACCACGCGACACAAGGGACGCTGGGCGGAGCAGGCGAGCTGCACGACGCGCTGGCCGCAATCCGCGCGGAACGCGAGGCACTGCTGCACGTGCCCACCTGGCCGTGGCAGCCGGGCACCCCACGAGGCGTCGTGGTGGCGCTGCTTTTGCCGTTGGTTGTCTGGCTGCTGCAGTGGGTTCTGCAACGCTTCCTCGGCGGCTGAGCCTCGCGCCTCTACTCCGTGACCCGGCCGGTCTCGCCTTCGACGACGACTCTGTACGTCTTGAGTGGGTCGACGGCGGGCCCTAGCACGACGCTCCCATCGCGCACGTCGAATACGGATGCGTGCCACGGACAGGTAACCCGGCAGCCTTCGACATCGCCTTCGTTCAGTGGCCCGTCGGCATGTGTGCAGGCGTTCTGCGTGGCATAGAAGGCGCCGTCGACGTTGAACACGGCCACATCTTCGCCATCCACCTCGACCAGGGTGGCGTGGCCCGGCTTCAAGTCGGCAACCCGAAACGAGTCTTTGGCGAGAGGGCCGGCGGCGGCGTGCCTGGCCGCGCCAAACAGGTTCGCCAGCGACACTTCCTCCTCGTCCTCGCGCGCGTACACCGGGACTTCAACGTAGACCTGGTCCTCCTGCACCGCCACTTTGTAGGTGGGCAGGCAAGAGGTGTTGTCGAGAAGGAGCTGTCCGCTCGTGAGGTCATACTGGTAGCCATGCCAGGGACACGTGAGCGTCGTCCCTTCGACGGTTCCCGTGCAGACCGGCCCCCCGCGGTGGAGGCAGCTGTTGCTGAGGGCGTACCACCGGTCACCCAGATGAAAGACGCCGATCGAGTGCTCGTCGGCCTCGACGATCTTCCGCCCGCCGTCGGGGATTGCGGCAGCCGGCCCCACGAGAATGCGACGATAGCCAGACGGCTTTAGGAGGCCGCTCGCACGTTCGTAGGAGTCCTCGGCCAGCTCGCGCAGCGGCGCCTCGTCGACCTCTTCCTGGGCCTGGTAGGTTTCGGGTTCGTTGCCTTCGCCGTACACACGCGACAACTGCTCGGTGAGGACGGTCAGCAGCGCGCTCCATGCCTTGAGTCCCCGGCTCTCCAGGTCGGGATTGATTGCGTGCAACTCCTTGGCGAGGGCTTCGGCGATGCGCTGCTGCATGAAGCCGATCATTCCGATGACATAGCGCTCAGAGATGTAGACGCGCGGGTCGGCGCCCTGTGACGTGTGCGCGCGGCCCACGTAGTCGACAAAGCGGGCGTAGTCGTCGTCAAAAACGGCGGTCATGGTGCGGCGCCAGAAGTTGGCCTGATGCTGCATCCGCAGCTCCAGGTAGTCCTGGTCGACTGTGCCATCTTTTTTCAGAAACGGCTTGCGGGTGGCAGGAAAGCGGAGCAGTTGGGCATAGAACTCCGCGATGATGTCCGGCAGGTGCGTTTCCACGACCGAGCGCGTCTCGCGGATGGTCTGCGCGTCGGCCGGGGCAAAGCCGACAAAGTCGGCCATAAAGCGGAAGTAACGCGGCGCGTCGGCGGCGCCACGCTTGAAACGCTCCTGGGTTGAGATCTCGCCCGTCATATCCCTCCCTCGTGCGTCAGCTCAGCGAGCAGTCTAGCTCCGGCGCTGGCCTGCCGGAACGCAAACAGCGCGGCCAGTATAGACGGCCGCGCCGCATAATTCTATCAGCTAGCTTCCACGGCTGCCCGCCTCCCCGAGGCGGGCAGCCGTGGGAAGGGACGAACACCCTTACGGGCTAGGGCACGCAGATCTCGCCGGTATAGACGCCGGCCGTACCCGCCTCGGTTCGCGTGCCGCTGGCGGTCAGGCTGCCCGTGGCGCCCGCGTAGATGCCGGTGCCGCCAACGATGGTGTCGACCTCGGCATACTCGCCACCGCCCCCCATTGCGACCGTGATAGCGTCCTTGGTCATGAGCGTACCGCCACGCGTCTCGAAGACAGCGTCACCCGTCAGGAACACGACGCCGGTTGCGGGGGTGTCGGCTGAAATGAGGTACTCGGTGGCAGAAAAGGTCACCGGGCCCTTGATGCCGCCCCTGCTGGTGCCTTGACTGCACATGCCGAGGGGAGACGTGCATGTGCCTGATAGGACGGTGCCCATGGTAACCTGGCCCGAAACTTTCTGGCAGTTGCCCTTTCCAGCGCCGGCAACGCCGGCGCCGCCGGCTGCGATCAGGACGACCAACACCACCAGGGTTGTGAGGGTGACCAGGATGCGGATGGAGTGTGCGGCCATGTTTAGCTCCTTCGTTGCGAGGCGGGACGAATTCGATGCAGAGCAACTCTATCACTGATTGGTGCCGGTGTCATCGGTATTTTCGTCAATCTACGTCCCATCGTTGAGATGTACTCGGTGTGGTGAGCGCAGGTCGGCGGAAGTCAGACGCAAAAGCTCACTACGCAAGCTGCGGGCTAAATGGTATAATAGTCCGGTTATGGAGGACACTGCTCAAGCGCGGCGGCAGCGGTTGTACCGGCTGCAGGCGATCATCATGCGGCGACGAGACCTGGGCGAGGCCGACCGGCTCTTGACCGTTTTTACGCGTGACCGCGGCAAGGTCAACCTGCTGGCGAAGGGCGTGCGCAGGGCCGCAAGCAGGAAAGCTGGGCACCTGGAGCCCTTCACCTACACCGACCTGCTCGTCGCCAAGGGAGCGAGCCTCGACCTGGTAACACAGGCCGAGACGATCACCAGTCACCGCCACGTGCGCGAGGACCTGTGGTTGAGCAGCCTGGCCTACTACGTGGTCGAGTTGGCCGATGCCTTTACCCAGGATGAAGACCCAAACGCGCTCTTGTTCGAGTTGATGCTCGAAACGTTGGACCGGCTGGATGCCAACCGCGCAGTCAACCTGGCCGTGCGCTATTACGAGCTGCACGCGCTCGATCTGGCGGGCTACCAGCCGCAGCTTTTCCACTGTGTGCAGTGCAACCAGCCGTTGCAGCAGGAAGTGAACTTCCTGAGCTTCGAGCGCGGCGGCTGCCTGTGCCCAACGCACGGCTCCAACGTGCCCGGCACCGCTGCCCTGCCGCTCGACGTGCTGAAGGTCATGCGCTACCTGCAAAGCCGGGCATGGGAGCAGGTTGAGGTGTTGCAACTGCGACCCGAGGTGGTGGGGCAGATCGAAGGGCTGCTGGCGCGGTATATCGTCTATCATCTCGAGCGCACGCTGCGCGCGCCGGTGTTCCTCGAACGGCTGCGCCGGGCGGCGATTGCGCCGCCGGGATAGCGTATTTTCACCACCAAGACACTAAGGCACACAGGTCTACAAGGCGGTCTCAGTGGCGCTTCGTGTCCTCGTGTCTTTGCGGAGACAGACAAGGCGTGATTGGAGCGAACTCACGAGCATGGAGATAAAGGTATACCAGCAGTGGCTCGAGGCGTACGACAAGGCGCGGGACTGGGATCGCGTCTCGCCTTCACACACCCTCGTCCATGCCGTGGAAGAACTGGGCGAGGTCAGCCGCCTACTGTTGCAATGGGAAGGGTACAAGGACGCCGAGAGCCCCGAGCAGCTGCATGCCGCGCTCGAAGAGGAGCTTTCCGACGTCTTCGTGTTTCTGTTCAAGCTCGCTTATCAATTGGGTGTGGACGTAGAAGGCGCGCTGGCGCGTGGGCAGGCCAAGGCGGAAGGTCGTTACGATGACCTGGCCGAGGCGCGGGCCATGCTGAATCGCTACCATGCCCGGCAGGTCGAGGTCATGGCTCAAATCGTAGGACGTTCACGTCCGGCCGATGCATCTCCGGAGAGTGTCGAATGAGTTCCAAGCCGTTGTCTTTCCAGGAAGTGATCATGCGCTTGCAGGCCTACTGGGCCGAGCAAGGGTGCCTGATTTGGCAGCCGTACAGCGAGAAGGTGGGCGCGGGCACAGGTAACCCGGCCACGGTGCTGCGAGTGCTCGGCCCTGAGCCGTGGAACGTGGCATACGCCGAGCCCAGCTACCGGCCCGACGATGGTCGCTACGCCGAGAACCCGAACCGGATGCAGATGCATACGCAGTTCCAGGTCATCCTGAAGCCGGCGCCCGAGAACTCGCAGGAGCTGTACCTGCGCAGCCTGGAAGCGATCGGGATCGACCGGCGCATGCACGACATCCGCTTCGTAGAGGACAACTGGGAGTCGCCCGCGCTCGGCGCGTGGGGCTTGGGCTGGGAAGTGTGGCTCGACGGGCTGGAGATTACCCAGTACACCTACTTCCAGCAAGCCGGCGGCTACCCGCTGGAACCCGTGCCGATCGAGTACACCTACGGCCTCGAACGCATCGTTATGTTCTTGCAGGGCGTGAAAGAGGTGTGGCAGATCAACTGGGACGGCAAGCGCACGTACGGCGACGTGCTGAAGACCCCGGAGATCGAGCACTGCAAGTACGACTTCGAGATCGCGGATGTGGGCCGGCTCAAGCAGATGTACGACCTGTTCGAGGCCGAAGCGAAGAGCTGCCTTGCGCATAAGCTCGTCATCCCGGCACATGATTATGTGCTGCGCTGTTCGCACACCTTCAACCTGCTCGACGCCCGGGGCGCGATCGGGGTCACCGAGCGGGCGTACTTCTTCGCGCGCATGCGCGACCTGGCCCGCCAGGTCTCGGAGGCGTACGTCGAACAGCGCCAGCATGCGGAGTATCCCTGGCTGGCCGATGTCGACGAGAACGATAAGGGCGGCAGGCATCATGAGCCGGCGCCGGGTCCGGAGGCCTTGGCCATGCTGAAGCCCCAGGCTTCGGCCATGCTGAAGCCCCAGGCTTCAGCCCCCTACCTGCTCGAGATCGGCACGGAGGAACTGCCGCCGACCGACCTGGTCGATGCGATGAATCAGCTCCGCAACGGCGTGCCGAAGCTGCTGGACGAGCTGCGCCTCGCGCATGGTAATGTCGCCGTCTATGGAACGCCGCGACGGCTGACCGTGCTGGTCGAGGAACTGGCCGGCCGCCAGGCGAACCAGGAGTCGCTGGTGAAGGGGCCGCCCGCCGAGCGGGCATTCGATCCGTCGGGTGCGGCCACCCCGGCCGCAGTCGGGTTTGCAAAGAAAAACGGTGTCCCGGTCGAGTCGCTCGAAGTGCGCAGCGAGGGGAGTGGCCGCTACGTGTTTGCGGCGGTCAGGAGCGAAGGGCGTCCGACGGCAGAAGTACTTCCCGAGGCATTGACGGGCCTGGTCGCCGCCATTAAGTTCGGCAAGACCATGCGCTGGAACGCGACAAACGTGGCCTTCTCCCGGCCAATCCGGTGGTTCGTTTCACTGTGGGGCGAGAGCGTGATCCCGTTCAAGTATGCCGGGTTGGTGGCGGGTCGCACCACCCGGGGGCCGCGCTCGGAAGGCTCGCCGGAACTCGAGCTGACTTCGGCAGATGCCTACCTGCCGACAATGGCGGAGCACCAGGTGATGGTGGACCGGGCCGGCCGTCGGGCTGCGATCCTGGCCCAGGTCGCCGAGTTGGCAGCGGAAGTCGGCGGGCAGACCCCGGACGATCCGGGCCTGCTCGACGAAGTGACCGACCTGGTCGAGCAACCGACCGCTTTGCGCGGCAGCTTCGCAGAGGAATACCTGCGCTTGCCAAAGGAAGCGCTCGTCACCGTGATGAAGAAGCACCAGCGGTATTTCCCGGTGGTGCGGGAAGGCGGACGCATGCTCCCCTACTTCATCACCGTGCGCAACGGCCCGGCCGAATTCCTGGACAGCGTGCGCGAAGGGAATGAAGGGGTCATCCGGGCTCGCTATGCCGATGCCAACTACTTCTTCCGGGCAGATACCGCCCGGCCGCTGGAGGCGTTCACCCCCCGGCTGGCGACCCTGACCTTCCAGGAGAAGCTCGGCTCGATGCTCGACAAGGTGCACCGGGTGGAGCGGCTGGTTAATCCGTTGGCCGACCAGTTGGGGCTGGACGAGGGCGACCGGGCAATCGCTCAGCGGGCCGCGGCGCTCTTCAAGAGCGACCTGGCGACGCAGATGGTCGTCGAGTTGACGTCGCTGCAGGGCATCATGGGGCGCGAGTACGCCCGGCTTTCGGGCGAACCGCAGGACGTGGCGAACGCCATCTACGAGCACTACCTGCCGCGTTTCCAGGGCGACGCGCCGCCGGCCTCAAAGCCCGGCCTCCTGCTCGGCATCGCCAACCGGCTGGATTCGCTGGTGGGCCTGTTCGCAGTCAACCTGGCGCCCACGAGCACAGCCGACCCGTTTGGCCTGCGTCGTGACGCCCTGGGCCTGGTCGGCGCGCTGGTCGGCTGCAAGCAGTCGTTCGGCCTGCAGCTTGCGCTCCAGACGGCCGCCGCGGAGATGCCCGTACCTGTGGCGCCACAGGTGCTGACCGACGTCCTCGGGTTCATCCGCGACCGCCTGTTTGTCTGGCTGCGCGATCAAGCGCTGCCGCATGACGTCGTCTCGGCTGTGCTCGCCGAGCGCAGCTACGATCCGTACCTGGCCGCGACGGCCGCCCGCGAGTTAAGTGCGCTGACGCAGGCGTCGGGCTGGAGCGACGTGCTCACCGCGTATGCCCGGTGCAAGCGCATCGTGCGCAGCCTGCCCGAGACGTATGCCGTGGCCCCCGAGCATTACAGTGAGCCGGCCACCCGCGGCCTGTACGAGGCGCTGGAGGCGGCCGAGGCTCGCATGAGCCGCACCGAGGGCGGCGAGCACGACGTGATGCTGCTCGGCGAGGTGCTGAAGGGCCTGCAGGCCCCCATCAACCGGTTCTTCACCGACGTGTTGGTCATGGCCGAGGACCCGGCCGTGCGCCAGGCCCGGCTGGCCCTGGTCCAGCGGGTGGCCGCGTTGGCGAACGGCATTGCGGACCTGAGCCAATTGCAGGGGTTCTAAAGCCCTATAGACAGTCACCCCGCGCTGTTGGACACGAGGGATGAAATAGGACACTGATGGAACGGATCAGGCTGATTCTCACGATCTTCTTGCCGAAGGACAGTGCAGGTCAGTTGAATCAGTTGCATCAGCGTCCTATTTTCCTCCGAAGTGATCGGTTTAGGCGCCGGGTGTTGGTGAGTCAATGATTCCACGAAAACTCCATCTACGCAGCTTCATGTGCTACCGGGAGGAACAGAGCCTGGACTTCTCGGGCATGCACATGACCAGTCTCACAGGCGACAACGGGCATGGGAAGTCTGCGCTCCTCGATGCGATGACCTGGGCGTTGTGGGGTCGTGCCCGCGCGCGGCGTGACGACGAGCTGATTACCCTCAACGAGAATGAGATGTGGGTCGACTTCGAGTTTAGCCTCGGCCCACAGTTGTACCGGGTGTGGCGGCAGCGCAGCAAGAAGGGCCGCGGACAGAGCGACCTGCACTTCTATATCTGGAACCCCGGGGGGAACGCGGGGACGGGCGATTGGCAGCTATTGGACGAGGGCAACCTGGCGCAGCGGCAAGCCCAGATTACGCGCACGCTCCGGCTCGACTACGAGACGTTCGTGAACTCGGCGTTCCTCCTCCAGGGCCGCGCCGACTCGTTCACCGTCAAAACCCCTTCAGAACGCAAGCAGATCCT
Source organism: uncultured Chloroflexia bacterium (assembly GCA_963810095.1). GTDB lineage: Bacteria > Chloroflexota > Anaerolineae > CG2-30-64-16 > CG2-30-64-16 > JALOOB01. The sequence continues at coordinate 12,988 of CAWEMM010000010.1, forward strand.
CGCCGATATCCTGGGCCTGAGCCGCTACGACGCGTACGAGGAACGCGCGAAGGGGCAGGTCCAGGCGCGCAAGGAGCGCACGATCGGCATCGAGGCCGAGCTGAAGACCATCGATGCCGAGCTGGCGCGGCGCGACGACTACGCGCGAATGCTGTCGGAGGCGCACCAAGTGCTGGAGGCTGCGACGGCCGCGCAGCAGCTTGCCCAGGCGCAGGAAGCTGCCGCCCGGGCGCAGGCCCAAGCCCTACGAGTGCAGCAGCAGCAGTTGGGCGAGCTCCAGGCGCGCATCGGCCGCAACGAGCGCGAACTTTTGAATCTGCACCGCCAGTCGGAGCAGGCCCGGGCGAACCTCGCCAGGACCGAGGCCGTGCTCGCACAGCGGGAGGAGATCGAGGCCGGCTGGCATGCGCTGGAAACCGCTCGAGCTGAGGAAGTGGCCCTGGGCCGCCGGTGGCAGCAGCACAGCCAACTGCAGGAGCGGCTGGCCCACGCACAGCGCCGGGTAGACCAGGCGCGCGCCGATCTGGTGGCCGAGCAGCGGCGGCTGCAGGCGCGCGCGACCGAGCTGGCCGCAAAAGCGGGGTCGCTGGAGCAGCACCGCCGGAACCTGGTGCAGGTGCAGGCGGTGTTGGCCGAAATGGCGGGGCACGCGGCCAGGCGAGACGCGATCGCGGCCGAACTGCGCGACATCCTCGAATCGGGGGCCGGGCTAAAGCACGAGATCGATCGTGTGAAGAGCGAGGGCCAGGCCGTCCGGGAGCGGCTGGAACTGCTGGAAGGCGCGGCGTCGGCCAACTGCCCGGTGTGCGATCAGCCGTTGAGTCCCGAGCATCGCCAGCACGCGGCCGGCCAGCTGGCCGCCGAGCGGGACGACCTGGCGGAGCGCTTCAAGTGGGGCAACGCCGAGCTCAAACGGCTGAGCGAACGCAAGAGTGCGCTCGAGGCCGAGGAAAAGGACCTCCAGCAGGTGCTGCACGCGCGTGACGCCCGGCAGCGGCAGCTTGTCCAGACGGAAACGCTGATTGCCGACTGCGAGGCCGCGACAGCGGAGCAAGGAACGGTCGCGGCCCAGCTGGCCGACATCGACCGGCGTCTCGAGCAGGAAGACTTCGGCGGTGAGGCGCGCTCCGAGCTCACCCGCATCCGTGCAGAAGTGGTTGCGGTCGGCTATGACCGGGCAGCGCACGAGAGCATCCGCCAGGAGATCGACCGGCTCCAGCCGTTCGACGCGCGCTACCAGCGCGAGCTCTTGCGCGCCCAGGACGAATTGCCGGGCATCCAATCGCAGTGCGCGGACCTGGCCGGGCAAATCGAGCGCCGAGCCGGCGAGCTGGAGGAGGAGAACGCCCGCCGCTTGGAGCTCGAGCAGGCCGTCGCTCAGCTGCCGCAGCTAGAGCTGCAGCAAAAGCAGTCGGAGCGGAAGCTGCAAGAGGCCGACCTGGCGTGCCGGGATGCTCAGCGCCGGGAAGGGGCGGCCCAGCAGAACCTGGATGCGCTGGATAAGCTCGACACGCGGCGCAAGCTGCTGCGCACAGACCTGGACCAGCTCAATTCGCAAATCAGCATCTTCGCGGAGCTTCGCGATGCCTTCGGCAAGAAGGGCATCCAGGCGATGATCATCGAGAGTGCGATCCCCGAAGTCGAGGTCGAAGCAAACCGCCTGCTGCAGCGCATGAGCGAAGGCCGCATGAACCTGCGGCTCGAAACGCAGCGCGAGAAAGTCTCGGGCGGCGGCGTGATCGAGACACTGGACATCATCATTGCCGACGAACTGGGCGCCCGGCCCTACGAGCTGTTCTCGGGCGGCGAAGCGTTCCGCGCCAACCTCGCGCTGCGCATTGCACTGAGCAAGCTGCTGGCCCGGCGCGGCGGGTGCCCAGCTGCAGACCCTGGTCATCGACGAAGGGTTTGGCTCGCAGGACGCGCGCGGGCTGGGGCTGGTGGTGGAGACGATCAACTCGATCAAGGACGACTTCCAGTTGATCATCGTCATCAGCCATATCGAAGAACTGAAAGACCAGTTCGGCGCACGCATCGACGTGCTGAAGGAGATCACCGGGTCGCGCGTCTCGGTGGCGTAGGTGTATGGGGCACAACATGATCAACTTTGACGACGTACTCTCCGCGGCCGAGCGCATCCGGGGCGTGGCGCACCGCACGCCGGTCGTCCAGTCGCGGCTGCTAAACGAGATTTGCGGCGCCGAGGTATTCCTGAAGTGCGAGAATTTCCAGCGGGTCGGCGCGTTCAAGTTCCGGGGCGCGTATAATGCGGTCAGCCGGCTGAGCGCGGACGAGCGGAGCCGGGGGGTCATCACCCACTCGTCAGGAAACCACGCGCAGGCGCTGGCGCTGGTATGCCGGCTGCTTGGCGTCAAGGCCACCATCGTCATGCCCGAGGACGCGCCGGCGATGAAGCTGGCCGCCACCCGGGACTATGGCGCCGAGATCGTCGTTTACGACACGGCCACGGAGACGCGTGAAGCGATCTCGGGCCGCCTGGCCGAGGAGCACGGGTACACTCTGGTGCCCCCGTACGATCACCCGGACATTGTGGCCGGACAGGGCACCGCAGCGCTCGAGTTGTTTCAGGACGTGGGCGAGCTGGACTACCTGCTCGTGCCGTGCGGGGGCGGGGGCCTGCTCAGCGGCTGCGCGATTGCGGCGAAGACCCTGTCGCCCGGCTGCAAGGTGATCGGCGTGGAGCCGGCAGCGGGCGACGACGCGACGCAATCGTTCAAGACCGGCGTCCTGCACACCGTTCACAACCCGCAGACCATCGCAGACGGCGCGCGAACGCCATACCTGGGGAAGATCACGTTTCCGTTGGTTCAACAGTACGTCGACGACATGCTGACCGTCAGCGACGAGGACCTGGTGCGGGCGATGTACTTCGTGTGGACGCGGATGAAGCTGGTGGTCGAGCCGACCGGCGTGTTAGGGCTTGCCGCCGTCTACAACCATCGCTACCCGCTGGGCAAGCCGGGGCTTGCGCCCAAACGGGTGGGCGTGGTCATCAGCGGCGGCAACGTGGATATCGCCCAAGCCGCGGAGTGGTTCAAGGACCTGTAACCATTTGCGGGTTGGAGCGGCGCAGCCCGTCCAACCCGCAAATGGTTTACTTATAGGTCAGGATTTGTGATGGTGCGCCTTCGGCTCAAAGACCGCCAGGTAGCGCACGGCCAAGATCCAGGCGAGCAGTGCGGCCGCGATGACGCCGATGGTCGTCAGCCACTCGGCGATGTGCGGCGTGTAGGCCGCAACGCCCGGCGCGGTCTGCGCGAACATGGTGGCGCTGAACCGGTTGGTCAGCCCGGCGAAGGCGAGCAATCCCAAGCCGAGTGTGAGCCACCGGTCGTTGTTGCGGAGCCGCGGCGCCAGGAGCAGGATGACCGCGATCACCAAAAGCCCCAACTCCACCCACATCAGGCGGCTCATGTAATCGAAGCGCAGGAGCATCCCCAGTTCCCCGGCCACCAGCCAATCCCCGAACTTCAGCAGCAGGTAGGCCACGGCGACCCAGCCGGCCACGTGGGCGAGGCCCCGAAAGACCCGCGGTTCACACGGCACATTGCGCAGCCATGTCGCGAGGCGGTAACCCAGTGCGCCCATGCTCAGCCCGATCATGACCGCGGAGGTGAAAAAGAGCACCGGCAGGATGGGCGAAAACCAGAGGGCATGCAGCCGGTGGGGCATGTTCAGATAGAGCGTGCCCAACGTGGACTGGTGCAGCGACGAGAGCGTTACGGCCGCGATGGCGACCGGCACGATGGCGTGATGAATCCGGCGCGCCAGCTTGTTCCGGCCCAGTTTCTCCAGGATCTGCGGGCTGACCTCGACGGTCAGCACGACGGTGTAAAGCAGGATGCACCAGCAAATCTCGAAGAGCGGCGAGTGCGCGTTCCAAAAGATAAGGAAGTGGTAAAACCGGTCGGGGCGCCCGAGGTCGAGGACCAGCAGCGCGAGCACCGCCATGTAGCCGAGCAGGCCGGTGAGCACCGCGGGCCGCAGCGCGGGCTGGAATTCCTGCCGGCGCAAGACGTAGACCAGCCCCGCCATGGTGAACGCGGCGCCGGAAAAGGCAATCAGGCTGAAGTCAAAGCCGATCCAGATGCCCCACGAGACGTTATCGGTTAAGGCGGTGGAGGCGCCCAGGCCCGCAGCCAGCCGCCACAGGCCGGCGACGACCCCGAGGGCTACCAGGAGCCCCAGGACGCCGACGATTACCCTCAGGATGAACTCGCGCTGGTCCAGGAAACGCGAAGAGCGGTTTGTGGTGAGAGCAGTGATGCCCATCGCTATTTCTCCTCGATTTCGATCGTATCGTGCTCCCGGCCGCGCTCGCGGCGGCGCAGGACAGCGTAGGTCACGGTGCTTACAGCGGCTACGCTGAGCGCGATGGTCGGCGTGCGCGTGACGATAGGTGTGGAGTACTTCGAGACGGGTGTGGTATCGACCTTTGCAAAGCCCAGTTCCTCGAACGGCACGTCGCTGATGTAGAGCCGGCTGGTGCCGCCCGCTTCGAACTCGCCGTACACGCGGGGCACGTACTGGTCAGGATGCGCGCCGATGCGCGCGTGCGCCTCCTGCAGCAGATCGCCGCGGGTGCCGGCCTTGAGCGCGCCCGTGGGGCAGCCGGCGCTGCATGCCGGCCGCTCGCCTTTCGCAATCCGGTCGGTGCAGCCCGTGCACTTGCGCATCACGCCCAGCGTGTTCTCCCACTCGAACTTGGGGATGCTGAACGGGCAGGCATACTGGCAGTAGCGGCAGCCGATGCACTTGCTCGTGTCTGCCAGCACCAGGCCCTCCGCCGTTTTGTGCAACGCGGCCACCGGGCATGCGGCGACGCAGCCGGGTTCCAGGCAGTGCATACAGCCCCGCTTAACGTACCGCGTCATGCCCGCTACGGGTTGGCGCTCTTCGATGATCGTGTAGGTCTCGGCGTCGAGCTGGGTTTGCCGTGCACACGGCAGGTCGTTCGCCACGTCGCAGCAGCGCTGACAGTTGCCGCAGCCCACACAGCGGCTGACGTCGAACAGCAGTCCGGGCACGTCCGCCGGATCGGTGTCCGAGCTGGCCCGTGCTGAGATGGGACCGGCGGTCAGGAGAGCCAGGCCGCCCAGTGCCGGCGCACACATTTGCAGAAAACGCCGGCGCGACAAGCGTAAGTCAGTGGTAGATTGGTGTGACATCGATGATTCCTCTTATGCCGATAGTCGGTTATCCAGGATGGCCCGGTGCACGGCGCGGGTTTCGGGAAGGGGTTCGATCCCCAGGTTGCGGTTCAGGACGTAGACGCAGCGCTCGTACTGCTGCAGCGCGGCCGGTCGGTCGCCGGCCATCAGGTGGAGCATCATGAGCTGCCGGTGGACGTCTTCCGCGAGCTCGTTGACCCTGAGGTAGCGGCGGGCGTAGAAGATCGCACGGTGAAAGTTGGATTGCTCGGCCTCCCGATTGATCACGGTGGTCAGCGCGTCGAGGCACAGGCGCTGGTATTGGGTGCGCTGGGTCTGAACCCAGTTGCCGAACTCGGGGCAAGCGGGCAGCGAGAAGCCCGACATGAACGGCCCCCTGTAGAGGTCCAGCACCTGCTTGAGCAGGCCAATGTCTCCCCCCCGGTGGCGCCTGTGTCGCCGGCCGTGCAGGTGGACCAGAAGACCGTGGCGTCGGACCAGATCAGGGTGCGGTCGAGGTCGACCAGCTCGTTCTTCGAGCGGACGACCGCGGGCAACGGCAGCGATTGGCGCAGCTGGCTCAACAGGTGGCTGAAATGCCGGTGAGCACTGGCCTCCGGCTCGTCGGGCCAGAAGGTGAAGCACAGCTCTTCACGTGCGGCGGGTTGGTCCTGACCGGCAAGACGATACAGCAGGCCCCGCGCCTGGCGCCGGGCGATGGCCAGGTGCTGCCCTTGCCATTCGACGAATGTCGGGCCGAGGAGGAAAACCCGCAGGCAGGGTGCAGAAGCCAGCATGATCAGGGCTTCCGGTTCATGTCGTGCCGCAGGTAGAGACCGAGCGCCACGAAGATCGCCATCTCGACCACCGTCGAGATCAGGATGAGGGAGACCCGCCCCAATCCGGTACCGGCCACTACGGGGGTTGCGTCGCGGCTTGCGGCTCCAGCCTGTACCGCGCCCGGCATGGGCGTGGCGAACGCGGTGAACTCGCCGCTGCCAAAGTGGGGGGCCTGCTGCACCAGGTACAGCACGAACACTGCGAGCGTGGCCCCCACCAGCAGCAGCACCGCGGCCACGGCCAATTTGTCCTTAATGACTTGGGAGCGGTCGTCGCCGGAAGGAGCGGCGGGGCTGTGCCCGCCGGTGTGAGGGACAGGCGGTCCTGAGGCCACGTGCCTGTCGAGCAGGTGAAAGTGAGGCACAGCTAGATGTTGTCGCATTGTCGCCTCCGGGTGTTGGTTGCGAATCGTTGCAACGATCAGCGAATCTGCCCCAGTTTCGCATCATGGAGGCTACAAAGCGTCTGCAAAGGCGTGCCATTATGATGACGGGAAGGGTACGCGTTGCTGCCGCGGGAGGTACACCGCTGCTACGCGGGCGCGACACCACGACAACATGGAAGTCACGCAGTGTCCACAAAAATGCTACAGAACAGGGGAAAAGCTTATTTGTTTTGGAGGATGGCTTTGTAGATGGCGCGGGTTTCCGGCAGAGGTTCGACGCCAAGCTCGCGCTCGAGGACCGCGGTGCAGCGCTTGTACTGCTGAATCGCCGCGGGCCGGTCGCCCGACATGACGTGCAGCACCATCAGCTCGCGGTGGATGTCCTCGGCCATTTCATCTATCTGCAGGTACATGCGGGCGTACTTGATGGCCCGGTCATAATCCCGCAGCGTAGTTTCGGCCCGCAGGAGGACGCGCAGCGCATCGAGGTACAGGCGCTCGTGCAGGGTGCGCTGCTCGCTCACCCACAACTCGAATTCCGGCGCAGCCGGCAGGGAGAAGCCGGAGAGGAACGGGCCCCGGTACTGGCGAACGGCCTGCTCGAGATCGCTCGCATTTTCCGCCTCGAGGGAGGTGCATGCAGACCGCAGCGACCACGCATCACACCACACCCGGCTCCAGTCGAGCTCGATCGTGTCGTTGACGCTCTCGACGAGGTTGGGGTCGGGCAGGGCGGCACGCAGGTGGCTGATGAGGTGGCTGAGGTGCCTGTGCGCTTGGAGGTCCGCCTGGTCGGGCCAGAAGCCGAAACACAGCTCTTCGCGCGCGACGGGGTGCCCCTTGGTGGCAAGACAGTAGAGGAGCGCGCGGGTCTGTCGCCGGCCGATCGACAGCGGCTGGCCCTCCCATTCAACCCAGGCCGGCCCGAGCAAGTAGACACGCAGGTTGGGCTGTGCGGGGCTATGATTGCGGGTGACGTCGACCCCAAAGCGTGACATTTTGCTCCTACCTGGGCACAAGTTGCCGGCCCGAGCTTTTGTGAAAATTATAGCATATCGGGCGGGCAAATGCAAGCGTTTCAGCGTTTGGCCGTCAGTCCCCGTGTCAAGAGCATGCTTGACACAAACAAATGTTCTGTGATATATTCGTTCTGCTGTTGACCTCGAGCGTTGGGCTCTCCGGCGAACTGCTCAGAAGGCCGGCACGCAGCGGGCGCCCGAGGGCGCCCGTGCCATTTAGGCGGCTGCGCGGTTTCCGGCGCGGGGGAAGATGCCTGTTATAATGCTGGTGTCCGTTATTCTTTTTTGCGGAGCTACCTGTTTTGCCGCACATCTATGTTGCGTTGGACCTCGAGACGACCGGCCTGAGCGCCGACCGGGACGCGATCATTGAGGTTGGCGCGGTCAAGTATCGCGACGGCGAACCTGTGGAGCGCTTCGAGACGCTGGTCAATCCCGGCCGCCCCATTCCTTACGAGATCACCCTGCTCACCGGCATCCGCAACGAAGATGTCATCGGCAAGCCAAAATTCGAGCAGGTGGGGCCCGCCCTGCAGCGGTTCGTCGGGAGCGTCCCCGTCGTCGGACACAACATCGCGTTTGACCTGGGCTTCCTGCGGTATCGCAACCTGTTCCTAGAGAACCCCGGGCTTGATACGTGGGAGTTGGCCTCCGTCTTGATACCGGCGCGGCCTTCGTACAGCCTGGCCAGCCTCGCCGCGCACTTTGGCATCCCGTCGCCCGACCAGCACCGGGCGCTGAACGACGCAGAAGTGACCGGCCGGCTTTTCGAGATTCTCTGTGAGCATGCCTCGCTGCTTCCCCGGGGCATCCTGGCGGAGATTGCCCGGCTGGCCGAGATGCTGCGCCAACAGGGCATAGACTGGTCCCTGCGACCGGTCTTCGCCGAGCTTGCGGGTGCGAACCAGAGACCCGGGCCGTCTGCCGCTTCCGCGCCCCTACTCGAACATATCGCACCCGGCTGTTCGCTGTTCGAGCGTTGGGAGTGTGCCGAGGCGCTGCAAGCGCGCGACGAACCGCTGCCCGTCGATCCCGCCGACCTCTCGGCGATGCTCGAGCCGGGGGGCGTGTTCGCCGAGTTATTCCCCGGCTATGAGCACAGGCCGCAGCAGGTCGAGATGCTCTGCGCGGTGGCCGACGCGTTCAACAGCCAGCACCACCTGATGGCGGAAGCGGGCACGGGCACCGGCAAGTCGCTCGCCTACCTTCTACCGGCCATCGCGCACGCCGTCCGCAACGGCGAGCGGGTGGTTATCAGCACGAACACGATCAACCTGCAGGATCAGCTGTTTCAGAAGGACCTGCCCGACCTGGCTCGCGCCTTCCAGCGCACCTGGAGCCGGCGGGAACCCTTCCGAGCAGTGTTGCTTAAGGGGCGCGCGAACTATTTGTGCACCAAGCGCTTCGCCGCGCTGCGGGCGCGGGGGCCGGCCACGATCGAGGAGATGCGCGGGCTGGCGCGCATCTTGTGCTGGCTGACCCAGACGCGCACCGGCGACCAGGCCGAGCTGTCGCTGCCGTGGCAGGGCGACCGGGCGGTGTGGGCGTCGGTCTCTGCGGCCAGCGAAGGGTGCTCGCTCGACCGGTGCGGCCGCGAGTTGGAGGGGCGCTGCTATTTCTACCGGGCGCGCAAGGCCGCCGACGCCGCGCACGTAATCGTGGTGAACCATGCCCTGCTGATGGCCGATGCGGCGACGCAGAACCGCGTGCTGCCCGAGTATCATCGCCTGATCGTGGACGAAGCGCACCACCTGGAGAACGCGGTCACCGACCAGCTTTCGTTCCGGGCCGACGGCTTCACCCTTAACGGGCAGTTCGACGTGCTGTTCAAGCGCGGCGCGGGCCTCGGGGCAGGGTCGGACGGCCGCCATCCCGCCGCTTCGCAGCCGCGGACGGGCCTTCTCGGCGATGTCTCCGCGCTGCTGCGGCCTGCCGTCGCGGAGCACATCTTCGCACCCCTGCAGAACGCCATCATTCAGGTCCAGGGCGATGTGGAGGCGGCCCGCTCACGGCTCGATCACTTCTGGCAGGTCATCGAGGATTTTGTGCGCGAGATGCTGCCGAGGGGCGAACGCGACGAGTACGAAACCCGCCTGCGCATCACCTCGGCGGTGCGGGCTCAGCCGCTGTGGGTCGACATCGAAGTCGCCTGGGATGACCTCGGCGTGCTCTGGGTCCGCCTCGTCGACCACCTTGACGCGCTGCTCGGCGCGCTGCGTGACGTGCTCGACGCGAGCCAGGACCCGAGCTTTACCGACCAGCCCAACTTCAGAGCCGACCTCGAGCGACTGTCGGGTGAGCTGGCGGGCGCGCTGAACAAGCTTAGCGAGACGGCCGAGATTCTGGAGAAATGGGTCATGCGGCCCGACGAGAAGCAGGTCTACTGGGTCGAAGTGCAGAACGGGCCGCAGAACGCCTCGAAACGGCCGGTATTACGCATGGCGCCCGTCTACGTGGGTGAGCTAGTGCAGGATAACGTGCTGTTCCGCAACGACACGGTCATCCTCACGTCGGCGACCCTGCGCACCGCGGGCTCATTCGACTATGTACGCGAGCGGCTGGGCGCCGACGCGGCGGACGAAGCCTTCGTCGGCTCGCCGTTCGACTATAAGGCGTGCACGCTGCTCTACCTGCCTACCGACCTGCCGGAACCGAACGCGCCCGACTTCCAGGCCGCGGTCGATCAGGCGCTGATCGCCCTGGCTAAGGCGCTCGACGGCCGGACGCTGGCCCTGTTTACCAGTTATGCCCAGCTTAAGCGGACGGCCAATGCCGTCGGTCCCGCGCTGACCCAGTCACGCATCACCGCGCTCAGCCAGGCCGCGGGGGCTCTCGCCACCAACTGCTCGAGACGTTCAAGACCAGCGAGCGGACGGTGCTGCTGGGCACCCGCAGCTTCTGGGAGGGGGTGGACGTGGTCGGCCCCGCCTTGAGCGCGCTCGATCATCGTGCGCCTGCCGTTTGCCGTGCCCAGCGACCCGATCGTTGCCGCGCGCTCCGAAAGCCTCGACGATCCGTTCTACCAGTACCAGGTGCCGGACGCGATTCTGAAGTTCAGGCAGGGGTTTGGGCGGCTGATCCGGAGCAAGACAGACCGGGGTGTCGTGGTCGTGATGGATAAGCGGGTCACGTCGAAGACCTACGGCCGGTTGTTCCTCGAGAGTCTGCCCGAGTGCACCGTCATGCAGGCCCCGCTGATGAACCTGGCCCAGGCCGCGAAGAGCTGGGTGGATGGGAACTGAATAGGACGCGGATTGAACTGACTGAACTGATCTGCCCGGTTTTTCTGAAGGAGATCAGGTGAACCGGTCTCATCAGTTCAATCAGTGTCCTGTTTTTGTTAGCGCTTGCCGATTTCGACTGCGACCACGTCGTAGTAGCTGCCTGCGCCGAAGCCGTCGAACATGACATGGTCGCCCACGCCCAGCTCGCGCAGCTTGCGGAGGAACGCGATCATGGTGGACGCGGCGCTGACGTTGCCGAAGTCGTTCAGCAGCCAGGGCATTGGGATTTCGACGCCTTCCTTCTGAAGCTGCTTCACCTTCAACAGGTTAATCTTCAGGTTGGCGTGGTGCACAAACGCGATGGCGATATCCTTGCCCGGCATACCGAGCCGGCCCATCCGTTCGCGATAAGTCCCGTACACTTTCCGCACGTTCACCACGCCGTTCCGCACGAACAGCTTGACCATGCCCATGGGACCGGCCATGACCACCGGTCCGGCATTCGCGGCGGGTTCATGCTGGAGCCCCGCGAACCGGAGCGAGTGGGCGCCCGTGTCCTGGATCTCGAGCAATGACGAGCGGGAGTGCGGGTAGGTCATGCGGACCTGCAGCAGCCCCTCTTCGTCGTAGACTTCCTGCGACGCACCCGCGATGAAGCGCATGGTCTCGCCGGGAACCAGGCCAAATATGCCGGCGCCGTTGCCAAAGAGCTGCAGCGCCTGCGGGTCCTGGGTCTGGTGCATGACGCGGCTGAGGCCCTCGATGCCGCCGACCAGCACCTTCTTGCCCATCAGCTCTTCGGCCAGGTTGGTGTGTAGCGCGCCCGCGGGCAGCGTCGGATTGAGCGCCAGGTTGAGCGCGGCGACCGAGCCATCGCAAGCCTTGTGCACGCTGACCTTCAGTGCGCTTTCTGGCACGCCCGCGCGGGCCGCGATGCGCTCGAGATAGTCCGGCACGACCGGGGTGGTTACGCCGATCAGGATTGCCTCGACCTCGCCCGGCTCCCAGCCCGCCGCGTGACTCGCCTCGGTAATGAAGCGTGCCCCGACCTCGAGCTCGAGTTTCTCGTGCTCCTCGGCCGGCATGCTGGGCAGGATATGGCGGTAGTAGAATCCGAAATCGCCGACGTTCAGGGGCCCGCTCTCCAGCGAATGGCCGAGAATGTGCTCTACGACTGAGGGAAGCTCCGCGTTATCGCAGCAGTCACCCCATGCGCCGTAGGCCCCGCCCATCCCGACGTCCGGGTTGCTTACGGTTTCAATTCCCAGCGGCACCCCTGCGCCCACTGCAATCGTCTCTAGTCTGACGTTCGGGCGCTCAAAAAAAGAAGTTGGCCTTTGCTCGGTACGATCATCCATCACTGCACTCCCCACTTGCTTCGCAAAGTTGGGTTCTTCACACGCGGGCCGGCCGAACTGCTTTGGCACGCCACCTACGAGAAGAACCGGCAACTTTGAACTTGCTGTGACAAGTATAACACACGTGCACGCTAGAGGACGCGGACGCCCGCACTATTACGTGAACTCTTAGCCTTTTGTCCAGTGCGACGGGTCGTGTGCCCGAATTGCCTCCATTTGTCTGCAGGTGCGGGGAGCCTGGGGGCGAAAGCACCCTGAGCGGAGCGGGGGGAGCGAAGCCGAAGGATTCTCGGCTGTTTGCGCGACCAGGTTGAAACGCGCCTTTGTCGGACTGCCTATATCCGCGCGCCAAATTTTGTGCTATGATCGTTGCACCGCGTCGGATACACTGTGGAAGGAGGCGTCTATGCGACTGCGTATCGTCCTGCTGATCGTGTTACTTGCAGGCGGTGTCTTGTCGGCGGCTCCGGCTGGAGCAGCGCCGGCCACCCCTAACGGCCTTCCGATTCCCGGCCCATGCGTCGACGGCGTTCTGCCCGGCGGGGCACTCTCACGAATCTGTGTTCCGCTGTCGGGTTGGAACGGCGACCTGATCGTCTTTGCCCACGGCTACGTGGCATTCAATGAACCGCTCGGCTTCTACAACCTCGAGCTCCCCGATGGCACGTCCCTGCCATCGCTCGTCCAGTCCCTGGGCTACGCCTTCGCCACGACGTCCTACCGGCGCAACGGCCTCGCGATCCTGGAGGGCGTGGACGACGTGAGGGCGTTGGTGGCCGAGTTCGTCCGCACCCAGGGGCAGCCGGGCACGACCTACATCACGGGTGCTTCTGAGGGTGGCGCGGTGACTGCCCTGTCGGCCGAACGTTCGGCCGACATCTTCGATGCGGGGCTCTCGCTGTGTGGCCCGATCGGCGATTTCCGCCGGCAGATCAACTACTGGGAAGATTTCAGGGTGCTCTACGACTATTTCTTCCCGGGCACGCTGCCGGGCGATGCCGTCAACGTTCCACCGCAGCTGATTGCCGGTTGGGACAGCGTCTACCAGCCGCTCGTGCTGGCCAAGCTGGCGGCCGATCCGCGGGCCGCAGCACAGTTGATCCGCACCTCCAAGGCCCCCATCGACCTGAAGGACCCGACGACGGCGGGAACGACGACGGCCGGGATCTTGTGGTACAACGTCTTCGCAACAGAGGACGGCAAGCAGCAGTTCGGCGGGAATCCTTACGACAATCTGACCCGCGTCTACGGCGGGTCGCTGAACGACACCGCGCTCAACGCGGGCGTCGATCGTTTCGCGGCCGATCCCGCTGCGTTGGTCGCGCTCGGACCGTACAACACGGCCGGCAATCCCGGCATCCCCCTCGTCACGCTACATACGACCGGCGATCCGATCGTGCCCTACTGGCATGAGCAGTACTACCGCATGAAGCTGCGGGCGAACGGCAATACGGAGGTCACGCAGATCCCGATCCATCGCTACGGCCACTGCAGTTTCACCACCGACGAAGTGCTCGTCGGCTTCAGTCTCATGGTCGCCAAGGCGACGGGACAGCAGATGTACGTCCCGGCGCAATACGACATCACAGACGCCCGCGCACAGATGGAAGGCGCGGCGATCAAGTAGTTGTTCTGGCCGCGGTGTAAACAGGGCCGGCGCTTTCGCCGGCCCTGTTTGCGCCGGCGGCCCATGGGAGAGCGTATGACCACCCCCACCGAACCGCTCAGCGAGCAGATTCACCTTCTGGGCGACCTATTGGGTCGCACCATCGAAGAGCAGGAGGGGTGTCCCCTGTTCGAGCGCGTCGAGGAGGTGCGGGCGTTGGCGAAGAGCAGCCGCGCAGGCGACGGCGACGCGCGAACGGCTGCTGCAGCTTGCCCACGGGCTTTCGCTGGCCGAGGCCCGGGGCGTGGTCAAGGCTTTCACTACCTACTTCCAACTCGTCAACCTTGCCGAAGAACAGGAGCGCGTGCGGGTGCTGCACGAGCGGGCGTTCCGAGCCGCGTCTGAAGGCCGGCCCATCGGGGAGAGCGCCGGCGCGGCCATCCGTGAGCTGGCGAGCGAGGGCGTGACGGCCGAGCAGATGCAGGGGCTGCTCGACCGCCTCTATGTGCAGCCCGTCTTCACCGCGCATCCGACCGAGGCGAAGCGCCGCACCATCCTCGCGAAGCTGCGCCGGATCGCGGCGCGCTGGCCCGGATGGATTTCACGGCCCTGACCCCTGAGGAAGAGCGCGATGCGCTGGACCGGGTCGGCGAGGAGATCGTGGCGCTGTGGCAGTCGGACGAAACCCGGCTGCGGCAGCCAGGCGTGTTGGACGAGGTGCGCAACGGGCTCTACTTCTTCGACGAGGTCTTGTTCGACCTGGCGCCGGTGATCTACCGCAGCCTGAACGACGCGCTGGGCGAAGCATACCCGGGCCACCCCTTCGCCGTTCCGGCCTTTCTGCGCTTCGGCAGCTGGATCGGCGGCGATCGCGACGGCAACCCCTTTGTGACGGTTTCCGTCACCGAAGAAACCCTGCGCGAACACAAGGCGACCGTGCTGCGGCTGTATCAGCGGGGCCTGGACCGCATGCACGGCCATCTCAGCGCGTCCGCCCGCTACGGCATTACGGCTGCACTCTCGGAGAGCCTGGAGCGCGACGGCGAGCTTTTTCCCGACGAGGCGCTGCGGGTGCATTCACGCTACCCCATGCAGCCCTACCGTCACAAAGGCGCCTACATCTACCGCAAGTTGGCGGCCACGCTCGAGGCGAACCAGCGGCCCTGGCGGGCGGACCATCTACCCGTTCCAAACACTTACCGGAATGTGGACGAGTTCATCGCGGACCTGCGCTTGATGCGGGACAGCCTGCGCCAGCACAAGGGCGAGCGGCTGGCCAACGGGCGGCTGGGCGTGCTGATCCTGCAGGCCGAAATCTTCGGCTTTCACCTGGCGACCCTGGATCTGCGCCAGCACGCGGACCAGCTGCGCAGCGCGCTGACGGAGATCTTCCGGCGCTACGGGCTGAGCGAGGACTATGCCAGCCTGCCGGAGATCGACAAGGAACTGCTGCTGACGCGCGAATTGCTCGGACGCCGGCCGCTTACGCCGGCCCAGCTCGACTTCAGCGCGGAAACGAACGAGACGCTTGGAACTCTTCCGGCTCGTCCGCAAGGCGCACGAGCGGATTGGGCCGGATGCCATTCAGAACTTCATCATCAGCATGACCACCGGGCCCGCCGACGTGCTGGCCGTGCTGCTGATGGCGCAGGACGCGGGCGTGAGCGACAGTCTCGACATCGCGCCCCTGTTCGAAACCCTGGCGGACTTGCAGGCTGCGCCGCAGATCATGGAGCAGCTTTTCGGCAACGAAGCGTACCTGGCGCACCTGGCGCAGCGCGCGAACAACCAGCTCGTGATGCTCGGCTACTCCGACTCCAACAAGGACACCGGCTACCTGACCGCCAACTGGGAACTGCGCCGCGCACAGCGGGCCATCCCCGACGTCTGCGACCACCACGGCGTCCGCCTGACGCTCTTCCACGGCCGGGGGGGCACAGTGGGCCGCGGGGGTGGGCCGGCCAATCGCGCGATCCTCGCACAGCCGCCCGAGTCGGTGCACGGCCGCATCCGGTTGACGGAACAGGGCGAGACCATTACGAACCGTTACGCGAACCCGGAACTCGCCCGGCGCCACCTGGATCAACTGCTCCATGCGGTTCTGCGGCAGAGCCTCGTGCCGGCCCCTGC
Source organism: uncultured Chloroflexia bacterium (assembly GCA_963810095.1). GTDB lineage: Bacteria > Chloroflexota > Anaerolineae > CG2-30-64-16 > CG2-30-64-16 > JALOOB01. The sequence goes on from CAWEMM010000010.1 coordinate 28,721, forward strand.
GGCTCCAGTTCACGGGAGCACCCCGAGCGGAGCGAACGAAGAGCGCGCCGTCGGAGTCAGCGGAGCAGCCCGGTGGGATGAGACGATGGCCGAGCTTTCGGAACGCGCGAAGAGACGCGTACCGGAGTTTTGTCCACGACTCGGAGCAGACCGTTCAGTACTTCTACCAGGCCACGCCCATCGACGCGATCGGCCGGCTCAACATCGGCAGCCGGCCCGCCAAGCGCAAGGCGGGCGGGTCCATCTCGGACTTGCGGGCCATTCCCTGGGTGTTCGCCTGGGCGCAGAGCCGGGCGGGATTGCCCGGCTGGTACGGGCTGGGCAGCGGACTGGAGGGTTACATCGGGCAGGATGAGGGCCGGCTGCAGGAGCTGCAGGCGATGTATCGCGACTGGCCGTTCTTCCGTGCGCTGATCGACAATGCGCAGCTGTCGATGCGCCAGGCCGACATGGGGATCGCCGAAGTCTATTCGAGCCTCGCGGAGCCTGGGGTGCGGGCAGGCGGTCTTTCCCGCGATCCTCCACGAGTTCCGCCGCACGGAGGCCTCTATCCTCAAGCTGACGGGGCAGGCCGACCTGCTGGATAACGAGCCGTGGCTGCGTCGCTCGATCCAGCTCCGCAACCCCTACATCGACCCGATGAACTACCTACAAGTGGCGCTCTTGCGCCGCTGGCGCGAGGCTCAGGGCGCAGAGGCAGACGCCTTGCGTGAAGCGGTGCTGTTGAGCGTCAACGGGGTCGCCGCGGGATTGCGCAACACGGGGTGAGGAATAGGACGCCGATCCAACTGATCGGACAGATACTCCGGATCATTCAGAGGATCGGGCAGATCAACCCCGTCAGTTGAGTCTGCGTCCTATTGCACGATGATCTTTGCGAGCCCCGCGAGGGTCACGATGTCGTCCGTGTACGCTCCCACCCGCAGTGTGGTGTCCAGGTAGACGCCGGGGGCCAGTTGGCCCTGCCAGCCGAGCGAGTCGCCGACGCGGCGGTACGGGTAGTCGCTCGTCCCTGAGAACTGCGCGCCCGAGTCGCTTTTCCCCTGGAACACCAGGGTCGTCCCCGGCACGGTCTGGCCCTTGCGCACCGTGTACCCCGATGCGACCTCGTACACATACCGGCCGCTCCCCGGCGCGGCGCCGGCCACTGGGTTGACGCCCGGAATCGTCAGGCGAACGGTGCCAACGGTCTGCAGCCGGCTGTCGGTGATCAGCGCAATGCGCTGAGGCATGGACACCTGTACGCCCCCGCCTACGGTTCCCTTCCAGTCCAGCGAGTCCCCGACCTTCTTGATCGCGCGCTGGCCGTCGATGAGCACTTCGGCGCCCTCGTCGGTTTTCTGAACGAACTGGATGTTGGTGCCGGGGATCACTTCGCCGGGCGCGATGCCGTGCTGCGTGGCGCCGTCATAGGTGATGGCGCCGCCGCTGACACCGCCCCCGCCGGGGAGAAACGAGCAGCCCGCCACCAGGACGCCGACGACCATGACCAGGATCAGCGCGCCACGCATGATAACCTCCCCATAGAACGCGCGACTTCACAGGAAGACTCGAAGGACCAAAGGTCCGCGAAGGACGTTTAGGCTACTTTGTGCACCTTCGGGTCTTGGGTTCTTCCTGTTACCGCCGGCTTCGTCCCAGCAGCCACCCCAGGATGACTGCGGCCGCCTGCTTGTCGAGCGGCTGATTAAAGTTACCGCACTTCGGGCTTTGCACGCAACTCGGGCAACCGCCCGAACAGGGGCAGGCCTTGATCACGTCCAGCGTGGCGGCCCACAGGTCGGGCAGCAGCTCGAATCCCTTCTCCGCGATGCCGACGCCCCCGGGGAACCCGTCGTAGATGAAGATTTGCGCGGCGTCCGTGTCCGGGTGGCGCGGCGTGGAGATGCCGCCGATGTCCCACCGGTCGCACATGGCGAACAAGGGCAGGATGCCGATGGCTGCGTGCTCGGCCGCATGGATGCCGCCCAGGAAGTCGAGCCCGCGCGCGCCGCGAGGAACGCCGGCAGCTCGGGCGGGAGGTCCCACCACATCGCCACTGTTTCGTACTCGGTCAGCGGCATGTCCAGCGGCTCCTCGCCCAGCATTGTCTCGCTGAAGTGCTGGATGCGGCGGTACCCGATGACCTGCGAGCGCACACGGACCCGGCCCAGGTAGGCGAGACCCCCGGGCGTCTCGCGGTGGCGCATGGAGCGGACGATCCGCACGTCGTTCAACTCGCGCGGCTGGGTGTAGTAGTCCACGGGCGCTTGCTCCACGATGGCGTGGCGCAGGTCGTAGTTGAACTCGGTCACCAGGTATGACTCGCCCTGGTGCAGGTAGACCGCACCGGGATGAACGCGCTGGGGCGCAGTCGACGCGCTCAATTCCTCGATCATCTTATAGGTGTTGGCTGCGTCGAGCACCGCGAAGCGGTCGCCCTCCGCGTCGCGCAGGCTGACGTCGCGGGCCGGGTAATCGCTCGCGCGGTAGACCCACTTTTCGCCCGTATACTCCAGCGTCCCCGAGCGCTCGAGCTGCACCATCGCGTCCACGAAGCCCGGGCCGAAAAGCGCCTCGTCGTCGCCCGCCGCCGGGGCCGCGCCCTCGTCGACCCGCAGCGGCGATTCGTGGGCCGCACAGGGCAGGTGGCGCTGCAGGATGTAGATATTGTCCGGGTCGAGCAGCGCGTTCTCGCTTGGTTTGCCCAGCAGCACGTCGGGATGGCGCATGTAGTACTGATCGAGCGGGTTATCGAGCGCGATGAGCATGGACAGCGAGGGATCTGAACCGCGGCCCGCGCGGCCGGCCTGCTGCCACATGGACGCGATGGTACCCGGATAGCCGACCAGCAGCGACGCGTCCAGCCCACCCACGTCGATGCCAAGCTCGAGGGCCGACGTGGCAGTCACCCCGGTGAGCCGGCCGCCGAACAGCTCGCGCTCGATGCGCCGGCGCTCCTCGGCCATATAGCCGGCCCGGTAGGCCGCCACTTTGTCGACCAGCTCGGGGCGGATTTTGCCCAACTGCTGGCGTGAGTAGCGCAGCAGCAGCTCGGCCACTACCCGGGCGCGGGCGAACGCGATCGTGCGCACCCCTGCGGAAACCAGTTGCGTGAAGAGGTCGGACGCCTCATGGTTGGCGCTGCGCCGCGACGTGCGCGCCTTGTCGACGAAGGGTGGGTTCCACAGTGCGAAGGTGCGGGGCCCATGCGGCGAGCCGTCGTCGGCGACCACGGTGACCGGAAGCCCGGTGAGCAGGGTGAAGTGTTCGGCCGGGTTGGCAATGGTTGCGGAAGTGGCGATGAACTGTGGGCCGCGGACGACGCCCGCCGGGGATGCTGAGGCCGATGCGTTTCTGCGCGGCCCGGACCGGGGCCCGGTTCCGGCGCTTCTGATGACGGATGCCCGCGTGCGCCGCGCCGTTCCGTCTCCCTGGTAAATCGTACAGACACGGCGCAACCGGCGCAGGACGCAGGCCACCTGCGAGCCGAAGACGCCCCGGTAGGTGTGGGCCTCGTCGATGACGACATACTTCAGGTGCCTGAAAAACTCGGCCCACAGCGGATGGTTGGGCAGGATGCCGGCGTGCAGCATGTCGGGGTTCGTCAGCAGGACGCGGGCGTGCTGGCGGACACGGCCGCGCGCGCCCTGCGGCGTGTCGCCATCGTAGGTCGCGGCGAGCGGGTTGACGATGCCCTCGCCCGCGGCCTTAATCAGCCCGTGCCACTTGCCGAGCTGATCCTGGGCCAGCGCCTTGGTAGGATAGAGGTAAAGTGCGCGGGCCAGCGGGTCGCGCGCCAGCGCTTCCAGCACGGGCACGTTGAACGTCAGGGTCTTGCCCGATGCGGTCGAGGTGGCGACGACGACATTTTCCCCGTCGAGCGCCCGGTTGATCGCCTCGGCCTGGTGCGCGTACAGTCGCTCCGCGCCCGTCGCATCCAGCGCACGCTGCACGGGCTGGCTCAGGCGCGCATGGAGCTGGCCGTAGCGCGGCGCGCGCGATGGCAGGGTCTGCACGTGCACAATCTGCCCGGCGTACCCCTTGCTGTGCCGCAGCGCGTCAAGAAACTGGATCGGATCAAATGTCATTTCGAATAGGACGCTGATTCAACTGATTGGACTGATTTTCCTGATCTTTTTTAGATAATTGGTTCTATTTTATCACACGTCGCCAAATCTTTCAGCCGATCCGGCCGTGCTATAATCAGTTCGATCAGTCCGATCAGCGTCCCATTCGCCGTCCCATCTAGGAGCAACCTTGAGCGCGCTTCTTCAAGAGCAAATGCTTGTCCTGTTCGCCATCCTGGCCCTCGGGTCGTGGCTGGGCAGCTTGTCGCTGCGCGGCGTTTCGCTGGGTACGGCGGCAGTGTTCTTCGTTGGGCTTGCGTTCGGGCACTTCGGCATGAGCGTCCCCCGCCCCATCATGGACCTGGGTTTGCTGCTGTTCGTCTATGCAGTGGGTTTGCAGGCGGGGCCCCGCTTCTTCCGCACGTTCCGCCGGCAGGGTCGCGAGTTCGTCATCGTTGCCGCGGCAGCGATCCTCGCCGCGGGCATCGTGACCATCCTGATGGCCCGGCTCTTTGGCATGTCGTGGGCGCTGGCCGCGGGCATGTTCACCGGCGCGCTGACAAATACGCCCGCCCTAGCCAGCACCATGGACGCAGTTGGCCGGATCGACCCGGCCCAGTCTGCAGCCGTCCTCGTCGGCTACGGCATCGCTTACCCGTTCAGCATCGTGGGCGTCACCCTGCTGATCCCGATTCTCCCGAAGCTGCTCCGCCGTACGGTCGACGATGCGGAGCGCGACTGGTGCAACAGCCAGGCGGGCGAGCGGACCAGCCTGAGCAAGAAGCAGTTCCGGGTGGTCAACGCCAACCTGGAGGGGAAGCGGCTGGGCGAGTTGGACACGCACCGCCTGAGCCAGGTCAACATCTCGCGCGTGCAGCATGACGGCCAGGTCGTCACGGGTACACCCGACGTCTTCCTGCACGTGGGCGACGTCATTCTGGCCGTCGGCGCGGACGAGGAACTGGAGAAGCTGCGCGTGCTGGTGGGCCAGGAAGTGCAGATCGAGATGGCGGCGAACACGCACACGGTGAGCCGCGAGATGTTCGTGACCGAGGAGAAACTCGCCGGCAAGCGGTTGATGGACCTGCACGTGTGGGACCGCTACGCCGTCATCGTCACGCGCATTCGCCGGGCGGGCGTGGAGATCACGCCCGTCGGCACCAGCACGCTGGAACTCGGCGACACGCTGCGGGTCGTGGGCGACGATGCGGCATTGAGCGAATTCGGCCGGCTGGTGGGCGGCAACACCCGCAAAATCGACGAGACGAACATGGTGCCGTTCCTCATCGGCATCCTGCTCGGCATCCTCGTCGGCTTGATTCCGATCCCCCTGCCCAACGGCCTCTCCATCAAGCTGGGAGCGGCGGGTGGTGCGCTGCTCGTCAGCCTGTTGCTGGGGCACTTCGGCCGCATCGGCCCGTTCCCGTTGTACGTGCCGGTCGCAGCGCGTAACATCTCGCGCGAGCTGGGCCTGATGCTGTTCCTGGCCGGGGCGGGCGCCAATGCCGGGGGGCAGCTGCTGAAGGTGATCCAGGAGCAGGGCGGCGGGGTGTTCCTGGCCGGCGCTGCGATCACACTCGCCGCCGTCCTCGTCGCAGTGATCGTGACGCACTTGATCTACAAGATGAATCTGCTCTCGGTGCTCGGCCTGACCAGCGGCGTGATGACCAATCCACCCGCGCTGGCAGCCTCGGTAAACCAGACCGCTACCGACGTCCCCGCTGTCACCTACGCGAGCGCGTATCCCGTCGTGCTGATCTTCAAAATCCTGGTTGCCCAGCTGCTGGTGGTCGTCCTGAGGCTGACGTGACGCCGGTTCGGGCGTGCGCCGGGGAAGCCGCGTCCTGATGTCCTCAGTGCTCGAACTCCTTGATCTCCAGGTCGGCGATCATCGCGGCACAGATTTTGCGGTGCATCGACGGTTTGCCTGACACGTACCACAGCAGGACAATGGAGTCCTTGCCCTTGGTGATGCCGTCCTCCCGCACCTTCAAACCCGCGTCGACAAATGCCTTTTTAAGTGCGATGGGCTTGGCGGGGTCGAGTATGGTAGTGATCTTGTAGGACTTGAAGGCTGTGGCGCGCTGGAAGACACGCTCGAATGCAGGCAAGACGCTCAGGACGAACATGACGAGCACGGTGGCCAGCGCTGTAAAGAGGACCGCGCCCAGGCCCATGCCCACGCCGAGCGCAGCCGCGACCCAGATCGTCGACGCAGTGGTCAGGCCAACCACCTGTCCGCGACGTTGCAGGATGACGCCCGCACCGAGAAAGCCGACGCCGGTCACGATTTGAGCGGCCACGCGGCCGCCTTCGTTGGGGATGCGTTGGGAGACGATGACGAAGAGGGCGGCGCCGACACAGATCAACGTGATCGTGCGCATCCCCGCGGATTTGTCGTGATACTCGCGCTCTGCGCCAAGTGCAAGGCCGGCCAGAAAAGCGGCCACAAGCCGGATCAGGTCGTTCCCGTCAAGCACGACCAAGTGCTGCCAACCCATACTCAATCCTCTACCCGATACAACCCTGGGCGCCCTATTCGATACACTGATCCGAAATAGGACACTGATGCAACCGATTGAACTGATTTACACTGTCCTTAGGGACAAGGATCGTGTTGATCAGTCGAATCCGTTCAATCAGCGTCCTGTTTCATCCCTCGCTGCCCAGCAGCGCGGGGTGAGGGTGGGCTAGCCCGACTGGCTGTCTGCCTCCCGGATCAAGTCCTCCGCGTATTGCAGCAGCAGCTTCCTGCGCGCGTCGTCGACTGTCCGCGTCTCGAAGTACCGGTCCAGCATTTGCACCGGGGTGAGTGCCTCCACCGACACCCCGCCCAGCCGGTCGCGCGCCTGCCGCTGCACGTCGCGCTGGATCGTCGCCACGTCGTACGCGTCCTTGAGCGCGAGCTTGACGTCCCGGTCGATCAGGCGCAGCTCCTGCGACTCGTCCAGCACGATCTGCAGCCGGACGACCGTCTCGGACAGGTCGCCGGCGGCTTCGATCCGTCTGACAACCTCCCCCGTCGGGTCGTCCTCGTCGCGCACATCCACCTTGATTGTCCGAAAAGGACGAGGGCGCCGGCGGTATTGTTCCTGGAACTCCCAGATCGTCTGCCCTTCCCCGATGGTCGCGACGACCCAGCCCTTGGGCTCGCGTTCCTCGCCGAAGTCGATTCGTTCGGGGCTGCCGCTGAAGATAATGGGCGGCTGTTCGTCACGGTTCAAGCTCTGGTGCTTGTGGATGTGGCCCAATGCCACGTAGCGCCAGGCAGGGTCGGCCAGGGCGGCGCTCCGGTCGACCGCCACGTCACGGCCCACCATGATGTTGCGTTCGGAGCCGTGCGACGCCTCGTCCACGCTGAAGTGACCGACGAGGATTGCCGGCGTGTCCGGGTCCTGCCGTGCGTGGTGTGCGAGGTCCATGATGCGGGCAGTGAGCCGCTCGCTCAGCAGCCGGTCCAGCTCCTCGACGCTCTTGCCCTCACCCTCCTCGCGCGCGATATGATCCTGGCGCAGCGGGTAGGGCGCAGTGGCCACCTGGAGCTTCTGCCCCCGGCGGCAGGTGATCGTCCTGAGGGTGTAATCCGCGCCCACATACACGTTAGGCACTTGCAAGGTGTCGAAAATGCTGATGGAGGTTGCGCGGCGCTGCACAGGCGGCAGGTCGTGGTTGCCCACCAGGAGCACGACCGGAATCCCTGCGTCCGCGACGGTTTTGATCCGACGGGCGAACTCGCGCTGAAAGGTCGGATTCGGGTCGCGCATCTTGTACGCGTCGCCGGCAAAGACGAAGACGTCGACGCCCTCCTCGATGGCGTAGTCGGCCATGTCGGAGAGACGGCGCAGGAAGTCCATGACGCGGCCGTGGATCCCCGTATCCGGGTCCATCCGCCCGTAGTTCTCCATGCCGACGTGCAGGTCGGCCGTGTGCAATAGCTTGATTGGTTGCATAACCTGTCCTGTTTGGGTGTGGCGGACGAAGTCAGCCACCCGCCCAAACGATGCGCTAATCGAATCCCGCGAAATTGGGGTTGCGGCCGGTGACCTTGTCCAGCGTGACCAGTTCCGCCGCGCGTTCGCCTGCGTCGCGGAAGCCCATGGCCCGGTAGAAATCCATGTCGTAGCGCCGCGTTTGCACCACTACGGGCATCGGCACCGCGTGGCCGAGGATCAGCGCCTGCTCCCGGGTGTCGAGCCGCGCCAGTACTTCCTTCAGCCCGGCTGCGCCGCTCACGCCCGACAGCACGGCTTTAATGTCGCTCTCGTCGTCGAGCAGCATGGTGACGCGGGTCCCGATCTGCGACATGACCTCCGGGTCGATGCCGGATGGGCGCTGGTCGACGATGAAGAGCGTGACGTTGTACTTGCGCAGCTCGCGCGCAATGGTGCCGAAGATCGTGTTGCCCGCAATGGCCGGATCGAGGAACTTGTGCGCTTCTTCGATGGTGATGACGAGCGGTGTGGGCTCCTTGCCCGACTCGCCGAAGGCGGCTTCCTTCTTCTTAACGTACTGCTGGTGAATGCGCCGGGTCAGGAAGTTCGCGACGAAGATGTACGCGCTCAGGTCGGACCCGTAGCGGCCGAACTCAAGCACGACGTTCTTCCCCTGCTCCAGGTATTCGAGGATGCGCCCGACCGAGTCGTCGTGGGGCTTCTTCGTTAGAAAGCTGTAGGTTTGCATGCGCTCGAAACGGCGGCGCAAGGCTGCCAGCGTCTGCTGTCCCTGCCCCAGGTCCTCCGCCAGGGCTTTCAGGCCCTTGATCTCTTTGCCGGTCTCCGGGTCGAAGTCGCCGTACGCGTCCACCCAGTCGTCGTCAAGGAAGTCCTTGAGCCAATTTCGGCCGAACTTACGGTACATCGCGTAGACCGCGCCCACCTGCGGCTCGCTCAGGTTGAGGATGCCGGACAGCATTTCGAGGTCCTCGGGCACCACCTGGTCGTACCCGATCGCAATCACCTGGTCGGGGTTCGACTTGCGCCGGCGCGACGATTCGTCGTCCAGCGTGAAGATGCTCACCTTGCCCGGGAAGATCTGCTTGAGCCCCTTAACCTTGCTGATGTCCTCGGAGCTGCCCTCCCAGCCGTACTCATTGTGCATGTCGAAGATCAGGTTAACCGCGACATTCTCACGGATCGCCCCGGCCAGCAGCAAGCGCGAGAGGAACGTCTTGCCGGTGCCCGACTTGCCGAAGACGCCCGAAGAGCGCTCCACCAGGCGCTCCAGGCTCAGCGTGATTTGTACGCCTTCCATGTCGAGCGGCGCGCCGATGTGGAAGTAGTGCACCTTCTTCGTGCCCTCCTTCCGCTCGCCCTCGGGCCCGAAAACCTGGTCGACCTCGGCCTGGCTCGCGGTCGAGACGGGCGTGAAGTGCTCGGGCACGGTTTTGACCGGCTTCGGCTCGGGACTGTCGCCGTTCTCCAGAACCAGCAGCGGGCTCAGGTGCACGGTGCCGAACGTCGTGGTGCCGCGGTAAATCTCGGCGATGAAAGCGTCACTGTAGTCGGGCGGCTGCTTAGTGATCTCGGGATTGGTCGCGTCGAGCGCCACGTCCGTAATCATGCTGAAGAAGCGCCGCGCCCGGCCGCGCGCAACGACATAGCGTCCGACGGCAAGATCCTCGATGGAGACGGCCCGGTCCAGCTTGACCGCCAGCCCCTCTGACAGCGAGCCGCCGATCACCACGCCCAACTGGTCGCGCGCGTCCGCGACGACCTGACGCTCGGCCACTTCCTCGTTGCGTGACTTCAGACTATCGAATGAGTTGTCGTCCATGTCTCCTCGTAGGTTGTTCCATGCATCTGTCACGCGTCCTTCACCAGGTGCACCTTCGTATACGCAAGCCGGAATCCCAACCGTTCGACGTTCCGCTGCGAGCCGCTGCCCGGCTCGGTGTGGACGATGGCCAGGCTGCAGCCGAGGCGTTGGGCCTCGGCCAGGCGGCTGGCGAGCAGCGCGCTCTGTACGCCCCGGTTGCGAAAGGACGGCCGGGTGCTCGCACCAAACATCTCGGCCAGCCCCTCGTCCACACACAGCGTCGCCGCGCCGGCCGCTTCCCCGTCGACCCAGGCGAGATAACACGTCGTGTGCGCCATGTACGGATAGGCGGCAATGACTGCCGTGCGGCCCGGCTCGGCTTCTTCGCTGTCCAGTCCACCCTTGAACGCCACCCTCGTCCAGAGCGTCGCCTCGTCGTAGTTGGCGGGGCAGATGATAATCCCCTTCGGCAGGTGGAAATCTTCGGTCGGGCTGATCTCGCGCACCCACGTGTGCATGAACATGTCGATCCGATAGCGCCCGCCGGCAAGGCATCGCAGCAGCGAGCGGTCGGCGAGCGGACAGAGGCTGACCTGGGGCGTGACGCCGTAGTTGGCGAAGAATGCCTCGATGCGTTCGAACTCGGGCTCGGAGACCGGGCCGTGCAGCCCGATCCCGACGGCGCGGTTGTAGGGCGAACCGCGGCCCGGCATACACGGCCACCCCGCCCGCCACCGTCAGGACGGCCGGGTTGACCTCGGCCATGACACAGGGACGCGCGCGGGCATAAGCGGCATACTTGGCCGCCTCCGCTGCTTCCAGCCGCCGGGCGAGATCAAGATCTGCAAACATGGGCCGAATTGGACACTGATTGGATTGATGCAACTGATTGACGAGATCCCCTTTTTGAGGACGATGTAAATCAGTCAAACGGGTTCAACCTGCGTCCTATGAGCTCCTCCCGTACTTCGACCGCAAGTAGTTCATGTACGGCTCGATGCGTCAGGTCGCTGCCCGTGACACGCCGGACCAACTCAGCGGCGGTGTACTTCGAGCCGTACTGGTAGATGTTCTCGCGCAGCCAGCCGAGCAGCGTGTCGAAGCGGCCCGCGCGCATCTGGCCCGGAATCTCCGGGTGCGCGGCGAGCGCGCGGTCGTAGAACATCGCGCTCATGATGTTGCCGAGGGTATAGCCCTGGAACACGCCACCGATGCGGAAGCCGTACCAATGGACGTCCTGCAGGCAGCCGTCCCGGTCGTCGGGCGGCTCGATACCGAGGTCACGCTTGTACGCCGCGTTCCACGCGTCAGGCAGGTCTTTCACCGCCAGCCGGCCCTCGAGCATGTCGGCTTCCAGGCCAAAGCGGATCATCACGTGCAAATTGTAGGTGAGTTCATCCGCGTCCGTCCGGATCAGCGAGCGCTGGACCTTGTTGATCGCACGATGGAAGGCGTCGACCGGCACCCCGCCCAACTGCTGCGGGAATACCTGCTGGAGGCGGGGGTAGTAGAAGTGCCAGAAGTCCAGGCTGCGGCCGACCAGGTTCTCCCACAGCCGCGACTGGCTCTCGTGCACCCCGGACGATGTCCCGCCGCCGAGCGGCGTCGCTTCGAACGCGGGGTTGACCCCTTGCTCGTACATCGCATGGCCGCATTCATGGATCGTGCTGAAGAGCGCGTCGCCCAGGTCGTGCTCCTTGACGCGGGTAGTGATGCGAACGTCGCCCTGAGAGAAGCTCGTGGTGAATGGATGCGCGGCCCGGTCGAGGCGGCCGCGTTCGAAGTCGTATCCGATCCCGCGTGCGACCTCCAGCCCAAATGCCCATTGCTCGGGGTCGGCGTAAGTCTGCTTGAGGAACGTATCGTCGACCGGCCCGGCCGCCAGCACGGCCTCGACGAGCGGAACAAGCTCCTTGCGAAGCTGCTCGAACAGCGGGCGAATGGTGCGGACGTTCATCCCGAAGTCGGCCTCGTCGATCAAGGGGTCCATGACGTGATCGTAGGGCGCGAAGTAGCCCGCGTACTGCCGTGTCAGGTCGAGCGTCTTCTCCAGCAGCGGGCGGACGGATGCAAAGTTATTCGCCGGCCGCGCGGCTTCCCACGCCTGGAAGGTCTCGTTGCTATGAGCGTACATCTGGGCGACGAACGCGGAGGGAACCTTAACCGCTCGCTCGTACACCCGCCGGGCAACGCGCAGCAGCGCCGCGTCGTCGTGGTCGTACGGCAGGTTCTCGCCGTACGGCTGGAGCGCGTCGAGGAGGCGGCCGAATTGGGGATCGGTCAGCTTCTCGTGCGCCAGCCGGCCCACCAATGCCGCCTGTCGCGCCCGGGCGGGCCCACCGCCGTGCGGCATGAGCGTCTGCTGGTCCCAGTCGAGCAGCGCGCCGACGGACCCCAGGTCCTGATACTCTGCGTACAGGGTTTTGAGCTCTGCCAGTCTTTCTTCCATCATCAGCTCGTCTTCCGGTGTGCCATGCTCGCGGTCGCCTGCGCGGTCGCCAGCAGCAGGATGTCTTGCACATTCACGTGGGGCGGCCGGGTGACGGCCCAGACGATCGAATCGGCGACGTCTTCAGGGGCCAGGGGCTGGAGGCCCTGGTAGACTTTCTGGGCGCGCTCCTCATCCCCGTGGAAGCGCACGAGGCTGAACTCCGTCTCGACCATGCCGGGCTCGACGTTGGTCACCCGGATGCCCGTGCCCAGCAAGTCGATTTTCATCGCCCGGCTGATCATCGCGACGGCGGCCTTGCTGCCGCAGTACACGGCCCCGCCCGCGTAGGGGTCTCGGCCGGCGACCGACCCGATGTGCACCACGTGGCCCCGGCCCCGCTGCACCATGCCGGGCAGGATGGCCCGCGTCACGTAGAGCAGGCCCTTCACGTTCGTGTCGATCATTTCGTCCCAGTCGTCAATCAACCCCTCTTGCAGCGGGTTCAGCCCGCGCGACAGCCCGGCATTATTCACGAGGATGTCGATGGCCTGCCATTCGGGGGGCAGGTTGCCGAGCTTCTCGCTCACGTCTGCTTCCTGCCTGACATCGAGCGTGACCAGCAGGCATTCCGTACCGTGCTCATCCTTGAGCTTCTGGGCGAGTTCCTGCAGCCGCTCCGTGCGGCGGGCGGCGAGAATCAGCCGTGCGCCTTCGCCCGCCAATGCGGCGGCGGTAGCCGCGCCGATGCCCGAGCTGGCGCCGGTTACCAGGGCCGTTTGACCTTTGATCGACAATGATCGCATGCGTTCCTGCTCCTTGGGCTATGCAGTTCCCGAAGGGAAGCTGCCAACGCCAACGGCCTCCGGCCGTTGGCGCTTTATCGCAACTGCCCCAGTATACCGTCGAGGCGGGATAAATCCAACGCTAACAGCTTTGCGAGCTCTCGGCCCGCGCTCACCAGGTACTGCTCGCGTTCCATGTTGGTGGGTCGCGCTTCGGCGGCGAGGCGCAGGGCGGCGACGATGATCTGGTCGACCGGCGCGTTGAACGCAGGGAGCACGAGCCGCAGCCAGTCATGCCGCTCGGTAAACCCGCGGGTTTCCGCCTTGCCGCACGTGAAGATCTCGTCCAGGGTGCGGGGCGGCTGAGGCGGCAAGCGATGGAAGTAGCGGCCGCCATCGCCGTGTCCCACGACGATCACGTCGACCACGATGGGCACCTGGCGCTTCTGGCGCTGATCCTCGATGATCTCCGCGCTTTCCACCCCGGCCGCCACCAGCTGCCGGACGAACGCGTCGTCTTCGATCGTCACGTTGCAGGTCATGCCGTAGACGACCTGCTCGCCGCTGCCCTTGGCCTTTAGCAGCGCGCCGAGCTTGGGCGTCATCTTGTCCTGCTCGGCGATGAGCTGCCGGCAGCCGACGGTAAAGTTGGCCGTGCTCGAGCGCAGCACCCTTCCGACCTGGTATTCTCCGTCCATGCTTTCTCCGCGTCCACCAGCCTGTTAGCGGCCGGTCAACAGCTTGTTGCTGGCCTTGACCGAAATTTCGGGCATCATCCCGTTGCGCAGCATGACCTGTTGCAGCAGGCGTTCCAGGTCGGCCTTTTCGCCCTGGGTCACCAGCGCCAGCTCGTGGGCGCGGGCCAGTACGTATGGGTAACCGGTCGGCTCGCAGTTCGCGTAAACCACCGCCTGCGCAATGTCGAGCCAGTCCTCGCGGGCGGCGACCCAGCCCGGCACTTCGATGCGGGCGACCGCCAGGTCCTCGCTGCGGGAGGGGTGTGCGACGTTAAGGTAGGCGAAGGCCACCCGGTCGCCGCCCGAGCGGCCGGCGTAGCGGTCGTTGGCGTTCGAGTAGGGCGGGAAGAGGCCGGTTCGCTCGTTGGGAGCCAGGTCGTCGAGCAACACCCGGTCGGTGAGGCCCACGAAACCGGCCCTGCGCGCAGCGACTCGCGGGTGATGGCCTCGTACGCCAGGCCCATCAGCTCGAGGATGCGCAGGACGAACGCACTGCCGGGCCGGTCCACATAGCCGACCGGTATGGCCTGCACCTTGCGCAGGCGTTCGAGCTGCCCGATGACGAAGTCGATTTCTTCGTTGATTTTGTCCGATCGCTGCGGGTCGGGGCGGAGCCACGGGAGGAGTGGGCCGTCGACGAGCGCGACGATGGGCACCGAGAGGTCGCCGCCGAGCGCCGCGCGTTCCTGCTCGGCCAGCCGCGCCAGCGCTTCAATTTCGCGGCGGCCGCGCAGCAGGCTGACCTCGTCGTTGCCGATCACCTGTCCTTCGTCGTCGTACACGTCCTCGTCGGCGAAGAAGATTTCGGGTGCGCTGTCGGTCGAAGGCGCCAGCCGCGAACCCTTGCGAAAGACAATCGTGCCGGTGTTGACGAGATAGTACGTGGTGATCGCATGGCGGTCTGGGAAGATCTGGCTGCCGTCGGTGGCAATCAGGATCGCCTCGGGGACTTCCCGCGTCACGGAGTGCCGCTCGTCCAGGCAATTGCCCAGCGGCTTGGCGCCCCGGCGCCATTCGTCGGTCTCACGCGCCTTGTCGATCTTGCGTAAGAGTTCGTCGGTGACTACCGGGTTGGCCGCCAACAGCGCTGATGCTTCGGCGCCGCGCTTCTGGGCGTCCGCCCGGCGCTCGGCCAGCTTCTGCCCCATTACGTCGACCTGTCCGGTCAGCCGGTTGAGTTCCAGCGTCACTTCTGTGCTCCTGGCTCGTCGTTTCAACACAGGGACACCGAGCCCGAAGGCTTGGCGTCCCTGCGTCAGTAGTGCGTGGCATCGAACGGATTTTCGCTACGCATTATAACAAGAGTCGCCGCGCCAGGCAAGCGATCCGAGACGCTCTCAACAAATCGAGCGATTGACAAATTGGGCGCGTCGACTTAGAATTGATATATAGGTTTTTGGACGGCGTTTTTTCGCGTCGAGCACCCGGCGGATGTGTGGTTGCCCGCTCGACCGAGCAAAACAGGACCGTTTTCCTTCAGCCAAGGAGGGCCTCATGGCCGAACCTCTCCGCGCGATCGTGGGGCAGTTTAGTAGCTCGGGCGGGCAGTGGCAGCCGCGTGCGGCAAACGTGCGCGCCGTCGAGCCGGCCCCTGACCATCCGCGAGCGGAACGGGGCAGCCTATACCTGCTGATCGAAGTGACAGGCGCGGGGGGCGGCCACGCGGCCCTGTACCGTCAGCTGCTGAACGCTGCGCAGACCGCCTATTACGAGGTGGGCGAAGCCGTAGAGGTCGCACTCCGCCAGGCAGTGCGCGAGGTCCAAGCGATTCTGCGCCGCGCCAACGAGGCACTGCCCGAGGCGCAATGGCGTGCCGGCATGACCATGGTCGTTCGTTACGGGTCGCAACTCGTGATCGGCCAGGCCGGGCCGTCGTTACTCTTGGTCAGCCATCCCAAGACGGTCAACGTGTATCCCGAGAAGCCGGGCGAGTCGGGCCCCGCGCTGGGTGGCACCGAGCGGCCCGAGGTCTTCATTTATGATGCGACGTTGGAGGCGGGCAGCATCGCGCTGCTTGCTCAGAGCGACTGGGGCAAGCAGGTCCGGCTGGAAGCCCTCGCCGTTGCGGCCGCTGCGACCGGCGTAAACGCCGCAACCCAGTATCTGGGGCAGCTGGCCGGCAAAGCGGACTTGAGCGCCCTGCTGATCGGGTTCGATTACGACATTCCCTCCGTTAAGGAAGGGTCTACCGGCATTAAGCCGCTGCCGGCGGGCGGTCCGACGGGGGTCCCTCCCCAGGCAGAGGGCGAGCCCGAGCAAGCCAAGCCGCGCGGCCTGTTCGCCGGGCTGTTCGCCAAGAACCGGGTGGCCGAACGCAACGAGCCAGGGGATGATGCCCAAAGCGCGGCTAATGTGGTGGAGGAATCGGCCGAGCCTGATGCGCCCGTGGTTCCCATCGCCGCGTCGGTCAAGGCCGTTGCCGTCACCGCCCCGGCACCCGTGCCTGCAGAGCCTCCGCCCTCGGCCGAAGAATGGAAGGCAGCGACCGCCCGCGAGCAGTGGATGGCCGCCCCGCCTGCGGCTGCCGTCGCCCCTGTCGCCGTCAACGAGCCCGAGGTCGAGGAAGCGCCTTTCATCCCTGCGCCGCCCCCCAAAAAGGGACGGAGCGCGTGGGCGTTGGTCCTCGCAGTCGTGATGATTCCGCTCCTGATCGTCGGGGTCGTCGTCGCCATGCTATACGTGCGCACCCAAGCGGCAGACAAGCAGTTCGCGGACGTGCTGGCGGGCGCACAGAACATCGTCACGCAGGCGGAACAGACGACCGACGACGCCGCGGCTGCACAGCGGCTCGCCGGCGCCAAGGAGTTCCTGGACCAGGCCAAGGCGCTGCGGCCCACAGATGCGGCATACAAGGACCTCCAGGCCCGTTACGAGAACCTCGTCATGCGGGTCGAGAAGGTGACGCCGCTGTACGGCATCGTGCCGCTGTGGCCGTTCAAGCCCGAGACCGGGCACGACCTGGCGCGATCGGTCGTCAGCGGCGAGTCGGTGTTCGTGCTCGACAAGGGACCGAACGCAGTCTACCGCTTTATTCGTTCTTCCCTCGGCGACAATGTCAAGCCTGCTTCGGATAAGCCGGTGGTGCAGAAGGGCGACCCTGCGGGGGACAAGACGCTCGGCGACCTGGTCGACATGGCGTGGATTGAGGCTGCCACGGCGAACCAGCGGAGCATGTTGCACGTGCTCGATACAACGGGCGAGTTGATGGGCTACGACGAAGTGTACGGGGAGAAGCGCCTGAAGATCAACCGCGACAAGTGGGTGACGCCCCAGCTAATCACGGGCTACAACGGCAACCTGTACGTGGCCGATCCTGGCGCCGACCAGGTTTGGCGCTACACGCCGACGGCGAACGGCTACGAAGGCGAGGCGACGGCTTGGTTCCAGGCCGGCAAGGCGCCCGACATGGCGAACCTCGCAGGCATGGCGATTGACGGCCGCATCTGGCTGCTCTATTCGGACGGCCGGCTCCTCAAGTTCCTGAGCGGCGACCAGCAGCCCTTTGCGTGGAGCGACCTGCCCACGCCCCTCAACAACCCGACTTCGCTCGCAGTCTCTCAGGAGGGCGACCGGCTGTACGTGGCCGACCCGGGCAATGCACGCATCATCGAGGCCACCAAGGACGGCAAGTTCCTGCGCCAGTTCAAGGCCCGCGAGGGCGACGTGCTGCGCAATGTACGCCACATATACCTCGATGAGGCCAAGGGACTCTTCTACATCCTGACGGGCGACCAGCTGTACAAGGCCAGCGTGCCGCAGCCCGGCAAGACACAATAGTCCTGTCACCTGATCCAGACGCAGCAAGCCCGGTGGCTGCCCATGGGCGGCCACCGGGCTTTTTGTCGTTGCGTGCCTCGTACGGGCCGGTCTCTGACCGTGCCCCGTCTGGCCCGGGCGCCAGCCAAGCCGGCGTACGAGACCGGCCAGAGCATTTTTCGGATAGATTCTCAGGGCTTGAAGGTGATGTAGAAGCTCGTTCCCCCCGACCGGTCGACCGCGAGCTCACCGTCGATTTGCCTGACAAGGATGACGGCGAGTTGCAGGCCCAACGACTTCGCCTGCAGGATGTCGAGGTGGGTGGGCAACCCAACACCATTGTCGCTGACGCTCAGGTGGAGCCGCCCGTCCCCGGCCTTCGTCAGCTCGACCGCGAGGAGCCCCTCGCGCCCGTCGGGGAAGGCGTGGCTCAGCGCATTGGCGACCAGTTCATTCACGATGAGGCCACAGGGCACGGCGGTGTCGATGCTCAGCCAGGCTTCTACCACGTCCATTCGAAGCAAAACGGCAGCGGGATTGGCTTGGTAGGTGCGGAACAGGTGCCCCACCAGGCTGCGCAGGTAATCCCCCAGCTCGATGGCCGTGAGATCTGGCGAAGCGTAAAGCTTCTCGTGAATCAGAGACATTGCCCGGATGCGCGACTGGCCATCCCGCAGAATTTCCGCTGCGGAACGGCTCCCCGCGGTGTAAGCTTGCAGGCTGAACAGGCTGTACACCACTTGCAGGTTATTCTTGACCCGGTGATGCACCTCCTTGAGCAAGACCTCTTTCTCCTTCAGCGACACACGCAGCTGCGCCTCCGCAAGCTCATGCTGGCCGACCTCCGCTTCAAGCGCGGCATTCGCCCGGACAAGCTCCTGCGTGCGTTCCTGCACGCGTGCCTCGAGCTCGTCTCGGGCGCTCAGCAGCCGCTCATTCAGCTCCTGCTGGGCCTCGCGCAAGGCATTGTTTTCCACGATGGCGAGGAATTGCCGGGCTCCTAGCAGGAGGACGATGCTGCCCAGCGTGATCACGAGTACAGGAAACTCGACGCCTGTCGGATAGAAGTGATCCCAGGCGAGCAGCCCCAGCGCAAGGATCATCGCGCCGTAGGGCAGCGCGACGCTCCAACTCACGAGCTGGACTGATTCGTGCCTGTGGGCGTGTGCTTCATTCTGTGGACGCGTTGTCTCAGGCCGGAGCGAGAGGGTGCGTATGGCTGCCAAGGCGAAGAAGATGTAGGTGATCGTGTAGCCCAGGTCGACGAAGCCGCCGCTGATGTACGTGTCGTCGACGACCTGGTAGCTGAAGAGCGTGTCGGTCAGCAGCATGAACGCCGCACCCGCTGCCAGCAGCTTGAGCGCGGGCTGGCTTGCCGGCGAGACCCGGCGGCTGAGCAGCAGCAAGAGGGCCGAGAAGAGCGCGATGTCGCCCGCCGGATAGGCGAGGGCCACGCCCAGGCTCAGGGTGCTGAGGTCTGAACTGCTGACGAGCGGGCCGAAGGCAAAGGTCCAGAACAGCAAGGCGCCGGCAAGCAGGGTGCTTCCCATATCGAGGCCCAACTTGAAGCGCTGGCCGGGCGTTTGGGGCATTGCCGGGAGCAACACAAGCCCGGCCACAAACAGCGGGTAGAACGCGAGATATAAGGGATCTGCCGGGGAAGGGACGGGGACCCGTCCTTGCGCCTGCTGGATCAGCCACCACGCGCCGTCGCCCAACGTGCTGGCCAGAACCGCCAGGGCCAGGAAGATCCAGCCCAGGTAGAGACGTCCCCCGGCTTGGAATGACCGGAAGCCGACCACGCCAAGGGCGACCGTTGCCGCCGCCGACTCCGCCAGGCTGAGCAGGTTCCCGGCGGAGCTAAGCAGCGCGGGATTGTCCGACAGGCTAAGGGTGAGGGCAAAATGGCCGAGCAGAACAACTGCGGCCCCCACTACGGCGGTGGGCCACAGGCGACTCGAACCTGGTGGGAGTAGGCTTCGCGATACGGTCATCGAGCGATTCGGCTGTGCGGTGCTTCCGGTTCGTCGGGCGGCACGGACATCCTGTTAGTGATGCAGTGCTGACCGAGTGAAAGACGATGTTAGCAAACCGCGGCGCCTCGGCAGCGGGCTTATTTGCGACCGGGTTAGTATAGCATGATGGGCGCAAAGTTGCGGACTTGCGGACGGCGTGCACGTACTGCGGTCGCATAGCGAAAAAGGTCCGGCCCAGAGACTGCAGAGGCAGCAGGGAAGGCGGCGCGGGCGGAAGCAGCGCTGCGTGCGCCAGGGTTTGCTGCTGCGCCCGAAGCATCCTCTGTGGCAAACGGGCCGTGTTCACCCCCGGTTGGGTTAAGGCGGGCACGTCGGATGGAACCGGGGGCGAAGCGACGTCGTCTCAGTTCAAGGCGAGACTACGCTGTGGGCGCGCCTAGCTTTTCTTTGGGCCTGTGCCCGCTGAGGTTATAATTAGGAACCATGTCGCAAACCTCCACACCTAGCAACCGGCCCCCCTCAGGCCGGCGTTCACTTATCTCCGGCCTCCTGCTCGGCGGGTTGCTGACCATCTTCGTCGCCATGTTCGCCTACGTTGCCTACCTGTTCCTTTCGTGGGGCCAGGTCGAAGCGCAACAGGCGCCCGATTTGCCCCCGCTGGCACTGCCCAAGATCGTCCGATCCGCGGCGCAGGAGAACGCCCAGCCGGCCGCGGCGCAGATTCCATTCTTCCGGCAGGCCGGCCGGTCGGCTCAGCAAGAGGAAGTCGCTCCTGCCGTTAAGCGCACTACGATCCTGCTCCTCGGCGTGGATGCTCGTCCCGGCCAGAAGATCGCCCGGACTGACTCGATCATCCTGCTGACCTTTAACCCGGAAACGAACGCGGCAGGCATGCTCTCGATCCCGCGCGATCTCAAGGTCAGGCCGTCGGCGATGAACCGGGATATGAAGATCACATCCGTGTATCCGGCCGGTGAGGCCGTGAGCTACCCGGGCGGCGGCGCGGCCCTCCTGGAAGAGACCATTACGGAGCTGCTCGGCTACCCCATCGACCAGTATGTGATCGTCAACTTCGACGGCTTCAAGCAGATCATCGACCTGATCGGCGGCGTCGACATTACGGTGCCGTACGAAATCTACGATGACAAGTATCCTGACGACAGCTACGGATACTTGCCGCCGGTCCATTTCCTGCCGGGCAAGCAGCACATGGACGGCGACACGGCCTTAAAGTATGCGCGCACCCGCCACGCCGATAACGACTACGCCCGGGCCGGCCGCCAGCAGCAGGTCATCATGGCGATCAAGGACAAGGTGACGCAGCCGGGCCAGATGGCGGCGCTCCTGCCGCGCTTGCCGGGGCTGGCCGTCGCCATGGCCAATTCCCTGCAGACCGATATCCCGATCGACAAGGCCCTCACGCTCGCCCGGGTCATGGACAAAATGGACCTGAACAACATCGCGCGGGTGGTGATCAACCCCAAGATGGGCACGGTCATCCAGAATGACGGCGCGCTCGGTTACACGCTGGTGCCCGACGTGCCCAAGGTGCGTGCCGCAGCCGACGCGATCTTTGCGGACCAGGCCACCGGCCCGTCGCCGGAAGAGGTGCAACGCCAGACGATCCAGGCGGAGGCGGCGCGCATCGTGCTGCTGAACGGCACCCAGGAAAAGGGTCTCGCCTCGAAAATGCAGGCGAAGCTGATCACGCAGGGTTACAACGTGACGACGGTGGGAAATGCGGACCGCGCCGATTACGACAAGAGCACGTTGGTTATCTACGGTTCGCCCAAGCAGGCGACTGTGGATGCGCTGATGACTTGGTTTGGCATCTCCGAAGATCGCGTTACAACCCAGCCTGCCGACGAGGACAAGGACATCGCCGTTATCGTAGGCGGCGACCAATCAGTGGCGGCCGCACAGAAGTAGACGCGGAGCTGCGGCCGGCAATAAGTGCATTTTTGCACATCTATGATTGTGGTCATTGCGATTCGTACCCTCGTGTGATAACACGGGGGTACTTTAGTTAAGAAGGCCAGTAGTATGCAGCTTCGTGAGGTCATGGCGACGCTGGGCGCGCGCCTGATATCTTCGCATTGCGATCCCACCACCGAAATCCGCGCCGGGTTCGCGGCCGATCTGATGAGCGACGCCTTGCGCTACGACCTTTCGCAAGCGCTCCTGGTTTCGGGTCTCGCGAATCCCCAGGTCGTTCGGACCGCGGAAATGGCCGATGTGGCGGCGATCCTGATGGTGCGCGGCAAAATACCGCCGGCGGATACGCTCGACCTTGCGGAGGAGATCGGCATCCCTTTTTTGAGCACGGAGCTCACCATGTTTGAGTCGTGCGGCCGGCTCTTTTGTGCGGGTCTATCGCCCTGTAAGCGTCTATACTCCTGATGTCCCCCACCGAGGTCTTTAAGGCGCAGGAACTGGTCTACGAGCTGAGGATCGGCGACATCATGACGCGCGAGCTGATCACGGTGACGCCCGAGACGACGATGCGCGCGGTCAAGCAATTGCTGCGAGACCAGAAGATCTCCGGGCTGCCGGTGATGCGCGAGGAGCAACTGGTTGGCATCATCAGCATCGAGAACCTGATCCGCGCGCTCGAGGCGAACGACCTCGACGCCGAGGTCAACCGCTACATGTCGACGCTCCTATTCACGATTGGCGAGCGCGAGTCCGCGGTGCGGGCGCTTAACGTGTTCGGCCGGGCCGGGGTCGGCCGGCTGCCGGTCGTCGACGACGACGGCAAGCTGGTTGGCATTCTCACTCCCGGCGACATCACGCGGGGGGTGCTGCGGGCGCTCGAGCGAGCGTATCACGAGGAAGAGATCCGCAAGTACCGCGTGCGGCACGTGTTTGAGGACATCACTTCGGACCGCACGAGTCTGATCCTGCGCTACGACATCACTGTGCGCGACTTCAACAAGGCGGGCCGCGCGTCGAGCCACCTCAAGCAGACGCTCGTCCGCTTGGGCATCGACCCGCGCATCGTGCGCCGGGTGGCAATCGTATCGTATGAAGCCGAGATGAACATCGTGATTCACTCGGAAACCGGGGGCAACCTGGTGGCCGAGATCAACCCGGAGCTGATCGCCATCCTCGCGTACGATTCCGGACCAGGGATCGAGGATGTGAAAGCGGCCATGCAGCCGGGCTGGAGCACCGCGCCAGACTGGATTCGCGAGATGGGCTTCGGCGCGGGCATGGGACTGGCCAACATCAAGGCCACCGCGGACGAGATGTATCTTGACTCGTGGCCGCGCAAGGGAACGAAGCTGGAAGCGGTCATCTACCTAAAACCCGGGGAGGGGAAGGGAAACCATGAATCTTAAGGCCATTGTCGACGCGCTCGAACTGCGGGTGGCTGCGGGCGGCGAGCGCCTGGATGGCGAAGTAACGGGCGGCTACAGCTCAGACCTGTTGAGCTGTGCGATGGCGGGCGCCGGCAAGGGCGACGTCTGGGTGACGCTGCAGGGGCATCTGAACGTGGTGGCCGTGGCCAGCCTGAACGAGTTGGCGGCGGTCATCATCACGGAGAACAAGCCCGTGGCTGCGGAGACGGCGAGCAAGGCCGAAGAAGAAGGCGTCGTCCTCCTGCAAACCCCGCTGTCCTCCTACCAGGTCATCGGCCGCTTGTGGGATCTCGGGGTGCGTTGATTAAACACAAAGACACCAAGGCACAGCGTTTTCGAGCCCTAGCGTCCTTGTGTCTTTGTGTCTAAAGATGCCTTCCATGCACACGATCTACGCTGACCTGCACCTGCACACGGTCCTCTCGGCGTGCGCCGAGGTCGAGATGGTTCCCCCGCTGATCGTGCGTCGCGCGCTGGAGTTGGGGCTTAACCTGCTCGCTGTCACCGATCATAACGCGGCCGCGAACTGCGCCGCGGTGATGCAGGCAGCGGAGGGGACCGGGCTCATCGTCGTGCCGGGAATGGAAGTGCAGACGGCCGAGGAAGTTCACATGCTGTGCCTGTTTGAGACGCTCGAGCAGGCGCTGACGTGGCAGGGCATCGTGTTCGACCACTTGCCCGACCTGCCAAACAACGAGGACGCCTTCGGCGGGCAATATGTCGTGGACCGCGAGGGCGACTACGTCCGGACCGAGGGACGGCTCTTGGCTACGTCGTGCGACCTCGCGGTGGAAGAGGCAGCGCGGCGGGTCACAGCGCTGGGCGGCCTGCCCATCCCCGCCCACATCGACCGGGATATGTTTAGCCTCATCGCCAACCTCGGCTTTGTGCCGCGCGATCTCCCCGTGCCCGCACTCGAGCTTTTTCGCCTGACGCAGCCCCAGCAACTCATCGCGACGCATCCCGAAATCGCCGCCTATCCTCTCGTGCGCGACAGCGACGCACACCAACTGAGCGACATGCGCCGGAGCGTTGTTTTCGAGGCCGAGACGGTCTCGTTCGATTCCCTTCGCAGCGCCCTGGGGGCCAGGAGTATGAGGTTGTACCACAAGGACCGCTGACATTGCAGCCCCGCGCGCAACCCTGCCACTTCCTTCGGACCGTTACTTATGACCCGCGTCATTTTAGTACGTCCCCTTCCGTGCTATACTGCACAAATGGCTACGTGGGATATTTCACATACGGACGATGCCACTTATGATTGAAGACTTGAGCACCCTCGATTTCGCTCCCCTGGATGCCATCCTCGAGGAGTACGGCGGCCAGAAAGGCGCAGTGATCCCGATTCTGCAGCATGCGCAGGAAGCCTACGGCTACCTGCCGCGCGAGGTGTTGCAGGAAATCTCGACGCGCACGCACATCCCGCTCAGCAACCTGCTTGGCGTTGCCACCTTCTACGCCCAGTTCCGGCTCAGCCGCCGGGGCAAGCACCTGATCCGCGTCTGCGACGGCACCGCCTGCCACGTGCGCGGTGCGTCGAAGTGCATCGAGTCGGTCGAAAAACAACTCGGCGTGGCCGCAGGCAGCACGTCGGAAGATTACGAATACACAATGGAAATCGTGTATTGCCTGGGCTCGTGCGGGCTCGCGCCCGTCGCGGTGGTCGACGACAAGGTCTACGGCCGGCTGACGCCGAACAGCCTCGTCGAGCAGCTCGAGGCGCTGGGGTAATCCCGTTCGGGAGACCTGCGGGGGTCTCGACCCTCAGCGAAGCTGAGGCAACCCCGCAGGTGTGAAGATTGACGTATGCTCGAACTCGCCCTGCACGTTCTGGACATCCTACAGAATACCGTCGAAGCCGGGGCAACCCGCGTCGACGTGAGGATTGCCGAGGATGAACCTGCGGACCGGCTGACTATCACGGTGGCCGACAACGGGCGGGGGATGGATGCGCAAACGGTGGAGCGGGTGCTGAACCCGTTTTACACGACCCGGACCACCCGCCACGTCGGGTTAGGGCTGCCGCTCTACGCCGAGGCAGCCGAGACGGCGGGCGGCGGGCTGACCGTTCAGTCAGAGCCGGGCCAGGGGACGACGGTCGAAGCGACGTTCCGGTTGAGCCACCCGGACCGCCAGCCGCTCGGCGATATGTCTGGCACGCTGGTGGCTTTCCTGCTGTCAGAGCGGGCGCCGGAGCTGGTGTACAGGCACCGCGTGATAAGAAACCAGGTTTCTGCCACGCCACGTAGTGGCGCAGAAACACTGGTTTCTCAGGAGCGCGAGTTTACTTTTGACACCGCCGCCATCCGCGCCGAGCTGGATGGCGTGCCGCTGAACGAGCCCATCGTCGCGCAGTGGCTGGCCGGATTTATCGCCGAAGGCGAGGCTGAAATTAAGAAACCCGGTTTCTCCGAGAAGTTGGGTTTCTAAGGAGTAACAGAATGCCCAAGCTCAAATCCCTGGATGACCTGAAGCGCGTCCGCGATGAGGCGCAGCAGGCCTTGAAGACCCGATTGGACACCGGCACGACCATCATTGTGGGCATGGGCACGTGCGGCATCGCCGCCGGCGCGCGCGACACCATGCACGCGATCCTGGCCGAACTGGCTGCCCGGAACATCGACGCGCACGTGACCACGGTAGGCTGCATCGGCCAATGCGTCAAAGAGCCGCTCGTCGACATCGAGCAGGCGGGCCAGCCGCGCATCACCTATGCCAACGTCAGGCCCGACATGGTGTCTCGCCTGATCGAAGAGCACCTCATCAACAACCGGCCGGTCGATGAATGGGTGATCGGGCGGCTTGAAACGAACGTTGCACCAACGAACTGAACGGAGCGGAGCCATGGAACAGTTCACCAGCGTCGAAGCCGTACTCAAGCGGGCCATCCAGCTTGAAGACGAGGCGATGACCATGTACAGCACTGCGGCGCAGTCGGTCAAGGACGATGCGGTGCGCCAGCGGCTGGAGGAAATGGCGGCACAGGAGCGCGGTCACAAGACCAAGCTCGAAGACGTGCTTTCCGGCAACGTCCGGTGGGCCATTCGCCGCTCCAAAGCCGAGCCGGTTACGGACCTGCGGCTGAGCGACCACCTGGTCGGTGGGTCGCTGGACCCGAACGCTGACTACCAGGACGTGCTGCTCTTTGCGGCACGGCGCGAGAAGGCGGCGCACGATTTTTACAAGGCCATGGGCGAGATGATCGACGACAAGCTCACCCAGAACCTGTTCGAGATGCTCGCGCAAGAAGAGCTGCGGCACAAGTACGTTCTCGAAAAGACGTACGAAGAGGTCGTTTACAAGGATTTCTAAACATGGATAGTAACCTCGTTTTGAACCCTGGCTCTACGGCCTCTTCTGACCTCTCGCAGGAGGGTTCGCTGCTGCGCGCCGAGGTCTTGATCTGCGGGGGCACGGGCTGCCACTCCTCGAATTCGCACGAGGTGGTCACGGCCATCCAGGCAGAGGTAGCCCGCCGCGGGCTCGAGGGCGAAGTACGCGTGGTGCCGACCGGCTGCCGCGGCTTCTGCTCGATGGGCCCGGTCATGATGATCTACCCGGAAGGCATCCTTTACTGCCAGGTGCAGGCGTCGGACGTCCCGGAGATCGTCGAAGAGACCCTGCTGAAGGGGCGCCAGGTGGCCCGGCTGGCCTATCAGGAGCCGAACCAGCACAAGGCGCTGCCCTTCTACCACGACATCCCGTTCTACGGCAAGCAGATCCGCATTGCGCTGCGCAACTGCGGGTTGATCAACCCGGAGTCGATCGAAGAGTACATCGCCCACGACGGCTATGCGGCGCTGGGCAAGGTGCTCTCGACCATGACGCCGGAGGACGTGCTGCGCGAGATGAAGGATTCGGGCTTGCGCGGCCGCGGCGGTGCGGGCTTCCTGACCGGCCTGAAGTGGGAATTCGCCCGGCGCAGCCAAAACTTCCCAAAGTACGTGATCTGCAACGCGGACGAAGGCGACCCCGGCGCGTTCATGGACCGCTCAATCCTGGAAGGCGACCCGCACAGCCTGATGGAAGGCATGATCATTGCGGGCTACGCGATCGGCGCCAGCCAGGGGTACGTCTACTGTCGGGCCGAGTACCCGCTCGCGATCCAGCGCCTGAAAACCGCGATCCAGCAGGCGCACGAGTATGGACTGCTGGGCGAAAACATTCTCGAGTCTGGCTTCTCCTTCGACCTGCGGGTCAAGGAAGGGGCGGGTGCGTTCGTCTGCGGCGAAGAGACCGCGCTGATGGCCTCGATCGAAGGCAAGCGCGGCGAGCCGCGGCCCCGCCCGCCGTTCCCCGCAGTGGCCGGCCTGTGGGCCAAGCCGTCGAACGTCAATAACGTCAAATCCTACGCCATGTCGCCCCAGATCATGCTGAAGGGCGCGAAATGGTTCAAGGCTATCGGTCCCGAGAAGTCGCCCGGCACCGCGATCTTCGCCCTTACCGGCAAGATCAACAACACGGGCCTGATCGAAGTGCCGATGGGCATCTCGCTGGGCGAGATCATTTTCGACGTCGGCGGCGGCATCCCCAACGGCAAGCCGTTCAAGGCCGTGCAGACCGGCGGCCCGCTGGGCGGCTGTCTGCCCGCTTCGGCGCTGAACACGCCGGTCGACTTCGACTCGCTCACGGCGGCCGGCGCGACGATGGGCTCGGGCGGCATGATCGTCGTGGACGACGACACCTGTATGGTCGAGTTCGCCAAGTACTTCCTGCAGTTCGCCACGGCGGAATCGTGCGGCAAGTGCGTGCCCTGCCGGGTGGGCGGTATGCGTCTGCTCGAGGTGCTCACGCGCATCAGCGAGGGCCATGGCACGCAGCAGGACGTCGAGGATATCAAGTACATTTCGGCCAATATGCAGAGTGCGAGCCTGTGCTCCCTCGGCCAACTTACGCCAGGGCCGGTCATGTCGGCCCTGCGTTTCTTTGCCGACGAGTTCCGCGAGCACGTCGACAACCAGAACTGCCCCGCGGGCCAGTGCAAGGCACTGGTGCGCGCGAAGTGCATCAATGCTTGCCCGGCCGGCGTCGAAAGCCCGGCCTACCTGGCCCTGGTCGCCCAGGGCCGCTACGCGGAAGGGCTTGAAGTCCATCGCCAGCGCAACCCGTTCGCGTCGATCTGCGGCCGGGTGTGCCCCGCCTTCTGCGAGCAGAAGTGCCGCCGCGGCGAGATCGACGAGGCGATCAGCATCCGGTTGGTCAAGCGCTTTATGGCCGATCACGAGTTCACCACGCCGTGGGCGCCGGCAAAGAGCGAGAGCGAGAAGGTGCTGCACGTCGGCGTCGTGGGCGCGGGCCCGGGCGGCCTCACCGCCGCGCTGCGGCTGGCGCAAAAGGGCTACAAGGTCACCGTCTACGAGAAGCTGCCCATCCCGGGCGGCATGATGGCGGTCGGCATCCCCGACTACCGCCTGCCAACCGACGCGCTCCTGAGCGAAATCCAGAACGTCATGCGGGCCGGCGTCGAGATCAAGTGCGGCACCGCCCTGGGCGCCGACTTCACCCTGGACGACCTCTTCGAGAAGGAACTCTGCAACGCGATCGTGCTCGCGATCGGCGCACACAAGAGCCGCAAGCTGGGCATTCCGGGCGAGGAGAAGTCGGGCGTGCTGCACGGCACCGACTTCCTGCGCGAGGTGGGCCTGGTGCAGCGAGGGGCCGGCGTGGGCACTCTGCCGGACGTCGCGGGGAAGAAGGTCGCCGTGGTCGGCGGCGGCAACGTGGCGCTGGACGCCGCTCGCACGGCCTGGCGGCTGGGCGCCAGCGAGGTCCACGTGATCTACCGCCGCACGCGGGTCGACATGCCTGCGTATGCGGAAGAGGTCAAGGCCGCGGATGAGGAAGGTATCCAGTTCCACTTCCTCGCCAACCCGGTCGAGGTGATCGGCGGCGACAAGGTTACCGGTGTCGTGGTGCAGCGGCAGCGCCTGGGCGAGTTCGACCAGGGCGGACGCCGGCGCCCCGTGCCCATCGAGGGCGACACCTTCGTCCTGCCGGTCGACATGGTCGTCCCTGCCATCGGCCAGACGACCGACACGTCGTGGATGCAGAAGGCCGGCATCCAGGCCAGCCGCGGCAGCACCTTTGTGGTGGGAGACGCGTACCAGACCTCACGCGGCGGCGTCTTCGCTTGCGGCGATGCGGTGAGCGGACCCGCAACGGTCATCGAGGCGGTGGCGCAGGGCAACCTGGTGTCGGTTGCGGTCGACCACTGGCTGAAGACGGGCGAATACCAGCGGCCGAAATACGAGACGCCCCGGCTGGACGTGCCCCAGCTTTACAACCTGGACGACTACGCCACCGCGCAGCGGCCCCACGTCCCTGAGCTCGAACTCGGCAACCGGGCCGGCTCGTTCAAAGAAGTCGAATTGGGCTATGACGAGCACACGGCGCGCGAAGAAGCGCGGCGCTGCCTGCGCTGCGACCTGGAGTGGCTCGACTACATGAAGCTACCGCGTCCGGTGGCTGAACCGGTCGTCGAGCAGGCGCCCCTGGCGGGGGACCCCCTTGCGAGGGGATAGAAGGGAGGCAGCTTCACCACAATGGCACTCGTAAACATCACCATCAACGGTCAGAAGCTACAGTGCCAGGCGGGACAGACGGTGTTGCAGGTGGCGCGAGCCAGCGACATCGACATCCCGACCCTGTGCGACCACCCGGCAGTCACCCCATGGGGCGGTTGCCGCATGTGCCTGGTGGAGATCGAGAAGCAGCGCGGCCTCCAGCCAGCTTGTACGTTCCCCGTCTCCGAAGGGATGGTCGTTGCCACGCACAGCGAGCGCGTTGTCGCGGCCCGCAAGTTCGTGCTCGAGCTGCTCTTCTCCGAGCGGGTGCATTACTGCATGTACTGCGCGATGAGCGGCAACGAGGGCACGACGCAGTGCGAGCTCCAGGCCCTGGCCTACGAGCACGGCTTGACCCACTGGCGCTATGAGCCCAACACCAGCCACCCGTGGCCCGTCGACGGCTCGCGCAAGTACTTCTTCATGGATCACAGCCGCTGCATCTTGTGCCGCCGCTGCATTCGGGCGTGCGACGAGGTGGCGGCGAACCACACGCTGGGCGTGCGCGAGCGCGGCGCGAAGACGATGATCATCGCCGACGTGGACGTTCCGCTTGGCGAGTCGAGCTGCGTTTCGTGCGGCTCCTGCCTCCAGGTGTGCCCGACCGGCGCCCTGATCGACCGGCGCTCGGCTTACATGGGCGGGACCGGCGAGCTGCAGCGCAAGCAGACGACCTGCACCGCTTGTTCCGTCGGCTGCACGGTCGAAGCCGTCTACCGGAGCAACCAACTCCTGCGCGTTGAAGGCGTGTGGGACGCGCCGAACGGCGGCTTGCTGTGCGTCAAGGGCCGCTTTGAGACCACCGAGCCGAAGCCGAAGCGGGTGACCAGCCCGATGATCAAGCGGGACGGCGAGTGGGTCAAGGCGACCTGGCCTGAGGCGACCGAGTTCGTGGCGGGCAAGCTGAAGGACGCCGGCAAGGTGGCCGGCCTGGCGTCGCCGCGGGCGACCGTGGAGTCGCTGGGCGTATTCAAGCACCTGCTGGCCGACGTGTTGCACAGCGACCAGATCGGCTTGCTCTACGGCGCGGCGCCCCAGGACCTGGGGCCCAAAGCGAGCCTCGCGACGGTGGCGGGCGCGGATTGCATCATCCTCGTCGGCGGCGATCCGCTCGACGGGCAGAAGGTGTTGGGTTACAAGGTCAAGCGGGCCGTGGACCTGGGCGCGGCGCTCACAATCGTTGCCGACGGACCCAATGCGCTCGATCCTTGGGCAGCCCGGCACTTGCCGATGAGTGAACTGAGCGAGGTTGCGACGGCCATCGCGGCTGCGGTACGCCCGGTCGTGCTCTACGCCGCGCATCTGCCCCCCGACGTCTATTCCTTCCTGCGCAGCCTGCCCGAGAAGACGCGCTACCTGGGGCTGGTCGAGGGCGCGAATGCGGCGGGCGCGGCGCAAATGGGGATCAAGGCCAAGGCTGTGACGGGCGATGCACTGTTTGTGCTGGCCGCAGACGAGACGAAGGACGGGCACCAGCTGCCCCCGGCCGCGTTCACCGTGGTGCAAGCAGCGTACTGGACGCCGACCGCCGAGCAGGCCGATGTGGTACTGCCCAGCCTGGACTGGTCGGAACAGCAGGGGCACGTGATCAATATGGAAGGCGCGAGCCTGCCGGTTCAGCCGTTCCTGCAGCCGCCGGCCGGCGTGCAGGCGGACGTAGCGACGCTGGGCGCGCTGGCGACCCGGCTGCGCGAGCCCGCGGCGCGGGCGTCCTGGCCCCAGGCAGAGAGGAGCTAGCCGCATGGCTGAGAATGAAAAGCCAACAGTCGCCAGTGAGTGGCTGACGGGCTGCGCAGGCTGCCACATGTCCTTGTTGGATATGGACGAGCGTATCGTCGACATTGTAACGGCTGCGACGCTGTGGTCGACGCCGATCACCGATCTGAAGCATCCGCCGGAAGAAGGCGTCACGGTCGGCATCCTCGAGGGGGGCATCAACAACTCCACAACCGAGGAAGTCGCCAAGATGATGCGGGCGCGCTCGAAGATCCTGATTGCCTTGGGCGACTGCGCGGTGTTCGGCGGCGTGCCGGCCATGCGCAACGCTTGCGGCATCCAGGAGGCGCTCCAACGGGCATACGTGGAGAGCGAGAGCACGGTCGACGGCCAGATCCCGAACCACCCGGACATCGCGGTGATGCAGGAGACCCGGCCCATCGACGCCGTCGTGCCGGTCGACATCTACTTGCCCGGCTGTGCACCGAGTGCAGACGCGATCTTCTACGTGTTGTTCGAGCTGGCAAACGGCCGCATGCCCGAGGTCAAGGGCAAATTCCTGGACTGGCATTAAGGGGGACGTATGCCAACGAAGATCATGATTGAGCCCGTAACCCGCATCGAGGGACACGCCAAGGTTGGCGTGTACCTGGACGACCAGGGCCAGGTGGAAAAGGCGGTCTTCCACGTCAACGAGTTCCGCGGCTTCGAGAAGTTCTGCGAAGGCCGCATGTTCTTCGAGATGCCGCTCATCACCGAGCGCATCTGCGGCATCTGCCCGGTGAGCCATCATCTGGCTAGTGCTAAGGCATGCGACCAGATTGTGGGCGCGGACGTGCCGCGGCCGGCCAGTCTGCTGCGCGAGCTGATGCACATGGGGCAGATCATCCAGTCTCACTCCATGCATGTGTTCGAACTGGGCGGGCCCGATCTGTTGCTGGGGTTTGACTGCGACCCGAAGATCCGCAACGTTGTGGGGCTGTATGGCGCGAACCCCGAGCTGACCGTCAAGGCGATCGGCCTGCGCAAGTACGGCCAGGACATCATCGCGCGGCTGGGCGGCCGGCGCGTGCACCCGAACTTCGCGGTGCCGGGCGGCGTGAACCAGGCGCTGGCGGTGACCGACCGCGACGCGCTGCTGGGCGGGATCGATGGGACTATCGCGGACATCCGCCTGGGTCTTGGCATCATCAAGGGCTGGGTGGAGGCGAACTACGAGGATGTCGCCAAGTTCGGCGTCTTCTCCACCAACTACCTCGGCATGGTCGACGAAAACAACGCGGTGCAGCTCTACGATGGCGACGTGCGTATCGTGGACAAGCAGCGGCAGTTCATCAACAAGTTCGACGGCCGCAAGTACCTCGACTACATCAGCGAGCGGGTGGAGAACTGGACGTACCTGAAGTTCCCGTACTACAAATCGCTGGGCTGGCCAGACGGCGTGTATCGCGTCGGGCCGCTGGGCCGGCTCAACGCGGCCGAACGCATGGCCACGCCGCTGGCGCAGGAAGAGTATGAAATCTTCCAGCAGGTGCGCGGGGGCCAGGTGCTCGAGGGAACTCTATACTACCACTACGCCCGCATGATTGAGGACTTGTACGCGGCCGAGCGGGCGAAGGAAATCCTGCTCGACCCGGATGTGCTCAGCACGGACATCCAAGATAACCGCCCGGTGACCAACGCCGAGGGCGTGGGCGTCATCGAAGCCCCGCGCGGCACGCTGTGGCATCACTACTGGGTCGACGAGAACGGTCAGCTCGAAAAGGTCAACCTGATCGTGGCAACGGGCAACAACAACTGGGCCATGAGCAAGGCGGTCGACTCGGTGGCGAAGACCTACGTGGACGGCAAGAACGTCACGGAGGGCCAGCTCAACCGCATCGAAGCGGCCATCCGGGCCTATGACCCGTGCCTGTCGTGCTCCACGCATGCGCTCGGGCAGATGCCGCTCGAAGTCGTGGTGTATGACGACTCGGGAGACGAAGTCAACCGGGTCATGCGCGGATAAGCTACGCTCCTACTGCAACATGGGCGCGACTGCGGCGGCCAGCGGCCGCCGCAGTCGCGCCCATGTTTGTTCCCCAAGCCCCCGCGCTCCCTCCGCGCGCCGGCCACGATCGCCCCTTGCGTTTAGACACTTTCGCCGTGCTGGTGTACGATCTGTTCAATCTGATTCTCGGTTGGTCAGTCTCTGCGCGCGTTCCGAGTAGTATGGAGGAACGGCCGGATGCAGCTTCGCATCGGTCTCCGTTTCCTGCGCGCGCTGGGCGTTGTTCTGATCGCACTCCTCGTCGCTCTCCTGCAGGACAATCGCGCCGGCGTCCATGCCGCTTTGTCTCCGACCGCGTCATATTCGCAAGCCAACCTTATCTCCAATAGCCAATTCGTCTACGGTCCCGCCGCGCAGCGTTTCGATCTTGCAGGCTACCTGGCGCGCGCGGGCAGCCCGCTGGCCGCCGACGCCCCGACACTTGAAGCCTGGTGCGGCTACGCCAGCGTTAACCCGCAGGTCGTCCTCGTGCTCCTCGAACTTGACGGCCGGCAAGTGACGAATGGCTGGCACGCCCCGCTGCCGGCCGGGCAACGCGATGCGGACATCGGCGCGCTCGTCGTGCAGCTGGCCGAGCGCTTCTATGCCCACTTATACCGGTATGGCGAGCGAGCCCCCTCCGGCATGGCCCGAACAGGCTCATCGGTCGCGCCGGCGGCTGCAGGCTTCGCCGGCGTCTCCTCGGGCACCTATGCGCTCGTCGCCTCGCTCGGCCAGACGCTCGCGCCCGCCGAGTTCGAGCGGGCTGTAGCTCCCACCGGTATGGGCAGCTTCGCCGCCACCTGGGCCCGGCTCTTTCCGGGCAGTGACCCACTGGACGCCAGCGTCTCGATCACGCCTGACGCTCTGCCCCCCGCTGACCTCTTCCAGTTCCCCTTCCCAATCGGCCAGACGTGGTGGTTCAACGGCGCGCACAGCTGGAACGGCGGCGGACTGGCCCCACCCTACTCGTCCATGGACTTCTTTACCACGGCGGACAGCTGTGCCGCGCCGCCTGCCGGCGACTGGGCCGTTGCCGCGGCCGGGGGCAGCGGCTATTATCCCAACACCGGCGCGCCGTGCTGGTACCGCATCGACCACGCGGGTGGATGGACGACCAGCTATTACCACCTGCGTAACGTCGTTGGCAAAGGGCCGGCGGCGGCAAACGGGCGGATCGGGACGATTGGCTGCGAGACCTGCGTCGGGGGCTATGCAACGGGTCCGCATGTCCACTTTAGCCTGCTGTACAACGGCGCGTACGTCGGCCTGGAGGGGGTGAAGCTGTCCGGGTGGACGGTGCACACGGGGAGCGGGAACTACGACAGCGGCTCGCTCGAGCGCGACGGAGTCATCTTGCGTCCCTATGCCTCCGTGCGCAACGATGGGATTCTGTCTGGGACGCCCACCCCGACGCTTACGCCGTCTCGCACCCCCACCGCGACCCCCACGCCTACGCGCGTCCCGTCTGCCACCCCGACGTCGCCCGCCGCGCCGGCCGCCCGCTACCTCTATCCGCCGGCGCAGGGCTTGCTCCGTGTCTGCCCCGTCACGCTCATCGCTCAGGCGGAGGGGACAGGCGGCGTGCGCGAGGTGAAGTTCCTGGCTCGCTGGGGCGGAGCGCTGCGCGAACTCGGGACAGATACCGACGGCACAGACGGCTGGAAGCTGACGTGGGACTGCCAGGATGCGCCAGACGGCGCCGCCACCCTCAGCCTCAGCGCATGGGACATGAGTGGGCAAGAGGTTCTGGCGGACGCGGCCGCGACCGCCGTGACCATCAGCAAAGCATGCACGGAGGGGACTTACCGCACGGCGTTCTTCGCCAATCCCACGTTTTCCGGCTCGCCGGCGTCTTCCTGGTGCAAAGCGTCGAGCATCAGGTACAACTGGGGGACGGCTTCGCCCGGGGCCGGCATCCCTGGCGGTGACAACTTCTCGGCCCGCTTCCGGGGCAGCTTTCGCTTTGAGCCGGGACGATACCGTTTCAAGGGCGAGGTGAATGACGGGATAAGGGTTTGGATTGACCGGGTGCTTGCACTGGACGAATGGCACGACCACGCCGAGCCGGAGACTCTCCAGTTCGATAAGGACCTGAGCGCAGGATTGCACGAAGTGCGGGTGGACTACTACGAGGCATCGGGGACAGCGGCTGTGACGCTGGAATGGGAACGGACGGGGCCGCAGGGCGATGTGCTGTTTTTGCCGTTACTCCTACGCTAGCAAAGGCACGCTTACGCAGACGCCTGGCGACCTTCGGGAGTTGTCCGAGCGCAAGCTTGGCAACCCCGAAGGTAAGCACCACATTCGAGTCTTGAATCGGGGGCGCGCTCCCGTTACCGCCTGGCCGGAATGAGCAGCCACAGCACCAGGTAGGGAATGAACCCGGGAAGCCCGCCTGGCACCAGCAGGATCATGAAAATGATCCGGAAGATCCACGGGCTCAGCCCGAAAAACGCGCCCAGGCCGCCACACACCCCCGCCACTACACCGTTCTGTCGTCGCAATTGATTGTTCATGGTCTCCTCGGTCAACCTCATTGCCCGCAGGCACACAATCTCGATCTCACCTGTCTATACGCACCCCCGGTAGACAAGTTTCAGCCTGTTACCGTCGTCTGTGTGATATCGGTCATTGTCTGGCCGCTACCATTGTGGTAGATTTCACGGTTGGAAGGTGCCATGCGAGTTCTTGTAATCGGTTACGGCAATCCCAGCCGGCAGGACGATGGGGTTGGGCTGGCGGTGGTGAATGGGCTGCGCGCCCATACGGGCCAGGCTCCGCTCGAAGAGGGGGACGACGGGTTCGACGACCTCGGCCGGGCCCTGGACACGCTGTTTCTGCAGCAGCTCAGCCCGGAGTTGGCCGAGACCCTCACGGAGTACGATCACGTGGTGCTGGTCGACGCCCACTTCGGCATCTATCCCGAGTTGGTCCACCGGGCCGTGCTCGATCCACACGTCGACGCCGCGATCGTCTCGCATCACTTCAAGCCCGGCACGCTCCTGGCGCTTGCCGGACAGCTGTACGGTCACGCACCGACCGCGGAGCTGATCTCTGTGCGCGGTTACGCCTTCGACTTCACGTCCGAGCTCAGCCCCGAGACGGCAGCCGGCGTAAAGCAAGTCATCGAAGAACTGGCCGGTCGCTTCGGCCAGACCTGAATCTATCCGGCCGTGCGCGGCCCATCCCCCACCTGTCACGGAGAGATATTATATGGCTAACTCTGAGATCAGTGTCGACGCGTTGATGCCCGCCGAAATGGCGGCCAAGGCCGAAGCCACGGGCATTCGTAAGGCCGGCATGAACCTGTCCATCATGGCCGTGATGTCGATGCTGGCCGGCGCGTTCATCGCCGCCGGGGCATTTTTCTCGACCACGATCGTCGCGGGTGCGAGTGGCGTCTTGCCGTATGGCATCATTCGCCTGCTTGCAGGCGGCGCGTTCTGCATCGGCCTCATCCTGGTGATCGTGGCAGGCGCGGAGCTGTTCACCGGCAACAACCTCATTATTATGGCTTGGGCGGACCAGAAGGTGACCACTGCCAAGCTGCTGGAGAACTGGGGGGTGGTCTGGGTCGGTAACTTCGTGGGCGCGGTGCTGACCGCACTTCTCATGTTTGCCTCCAGGCAGTACACCTTCGGCGCCGGCTCGGTCGGGTACGCGGCGCTGAGCAGCGCGAACACGAAGGCCGGGCTGGATTTTTGGCAGGCGATCGCGCTGGGCATCCTGTGCAACGCGCTCGGTCTGCATCGCCGTGTGGCTCTGCTACAGCGCCCGCACCACGACGGACAAGATCCTCTCGATCATTTTTCCCATCACCGCGTTCGTCGCCTGCGGCTTCGAGCACAGTGTGGCGAACATGTATTACATCCCGATGGCCTTGCTGATCAAGAATTATGCGCCGGAGAGCTTCTGGGCCGCGATCAAACACGTACCGGCCGACTTCCCGAATCTGACGATACAGAACATGTTCGTCAATAACCTGATCCCGGTGACAATCGGCAATATCATCGGTGGCACAGTCATGGTAGGTCTGGTATACTGGTTTGCATATTTGCGGCCGCGCCGCGCCTGATTGCGGCGCCCCACATTCAGCGGAGGCCCCATGCGAGCGTACGTGCTGGTGAACACCCGGGCCGGCGAAGCCATCCACATCGCGCGCGACTTACGAAAGACGCCTGGCATCGTGCGGGCCGATTCCGTTTTCGGCACGTATGATGTCATCGCGGAGGTCGAGGCCAAGGACCTGGTTAGCCTCGGTCGCCTGGTATTCGAGGGAATTCGCGTGCAACCCGGGGTGGTCGACACGCAAACCTGCCTGGCAATCGAATAACGCAAAAGGTCGGGGACTTTGCCCCGACCTTTTCTGTCCGGCATCGCGCATCACCGCGCCTGCAGCCCTACCCTTTGGCGTCGCCGTCCGCTTCCGCGGCGCAAAAATCGCCTCCGGCAAGTGCCTGCAGGTTGCAGCGCATTTGCGCAAGCACGGCCACGGCGCTCGACAACTGCTCGGGCTCGATGCTGCGGATCGCCAACCGCTGGAACTCCTGGCCGCGCTTGATCAGCGACTCGACCATCGCTTCCCCTTTCGGGGTAAGCGCCACGAGCGTGAACCGGTTATCCTTCGGATCGGCGCGGCGCTGCAGCAACCCCTCCGCCTCCAACTGCTTGACCTGGCGCGTAATCGTCGCGCCGTCAACCTCGAGCCGGCGCTGCAGATCCGCCTGGCTGACCTCGCCGCGAGCATACATATCGGCGAGCATGCGCAGCCGCGACATCGCGATCCCGACGAAGCTTTCGAACGCCGTGCGCAACACGTGGCCCGTCAGCGCCAGCGATAGCAGCATGGACTCGTTCCAGTTCCCCGGCAGCAGGTTCTCGGCCAGCG
This sequence comes from uncultured Chloroflexia bacterium, assembly GCA_963810095.1. Lineage (GTDB taxonomy): Bacteria > Chloroflexota > Anaerolineae > CG2-30-64-16 > CG2-30-64-16 > JALOOB01. The sequence goes on from CAWEMM010000010.1 coordinate 66,767, forward strand.
CCGTCTTGTCTACTTTACTCATCATTTCCTCATGAAACTTCGTGGACCCAAGCACGTATAATCACTATAGCAGGAATAAACGAGCGCGTCAATAATTGGGTCTGCAATCATTGTGTGTGAAACCATTGATCGATAAACTATTGCGAGTCAAACTGTTGCATGTGCCATAATTGACGTCGTCAAGGAACTGGGTATAATCAGGGAATGCGGCCGGATGTGAGGCCGCTTTGTAATGCGAAGGGACAAAGACAGGAATGGCAACTTCATCGTCGACGAATCTGCGGCGGCGCTCGTCGTCTCGCCGCTGGATTGTATTCGTAGTCGTGGCGCTGGTGGCAGTCGTTGCGGCCGTGCTGATTTTCGGCCGGAGCTCCAGCCGGGCGGCGACGGACTTGCCCGCGACCACCAACGTGACGCGCGGCGCGTTAACTGCCACGGTGGCGGGCAGCGGCTCGGTCGCGGCCGAGCAGACCGTGAACCTGCCGTTTACCTCGGCGGGTACTGTGATCGAAGTGCTTGTTAAGGATGGGGAAGCGGTCAAGGCGGGCCAGGTATTGGCCAAGCTGGATGACCGGGCCGCACAGCTTCAGCTGGCTTCGGCCCAGGGCAGCCTGGACAGCGCCATGGCGCGCCTTGCGCAGGCGCAGCAGGGCAACGCGCGGACGGAAGATCTGGCGGGCGCGAACGCACAGCTGGCGGCCGCGCAAGCAAACTACGACAAAGCCACGAAGGGCGGCACGGTCGCGGATCGGGCCGCGGCACAGGCAGCAGTGAAGAGCGCGCAAGCGGCCTATGATGCTGCAGTGAAATCGGCCGGCTCCTCGTCGTCGCAGCTCGAGGCTGCGCGTGCCGCACTCGAAAAGACCACGAACGCTCTGAAACAGGCCCAAGCCAATTATGACCGTGTCGCAAGCGCGCCCGACATTGGACGTAGGCCCGAGTCCGTCGCGCTGCAAAATGCCACGGTGGACCACGAGCAGGCGCTGGCGAACTACAACGCGCTGCTGAATACGTCGGGCACGGACGCGCAGTCGCGCATCGCCTCGGCGTCGGCGCAGCTGGCGCAGGCTAGAGCCAACCTAAACAAGCTCACGCCCAGCGCGGAGGACCTTGCGGCGGCCAAGGCGAATCTCGACCAGGCGAAGGCGACTGTGGCCAAGCTGACCGCGCCGGCGACCCAGCTCGACCAGCAGATCGCCCAGGCCGCGGTCAGCCAGGCCGAAGCAGCGGTGAAACAGGCGGAGCTGGCGGTGGACAACACCGTGCTCAAGGCGCCGTTCGACGGACTGGTCGCACAGGTGAACGCCGTTCCGGGCAGCGCAGCGAATGCTGCCACCGCGGCGCTGCGCCTGATCAACCGCAACCCGCTCCATGTCGATCTGCGACTGAGCGAGAACGACGTCGCGCAGGTCCAGATGGGCCAGGACGTCACCCTGACCATCCAGTCGCTGGGCGATTGGAGCACGAAGGGCCAGGTCAGCTATATCGCGCCCGCGGCCGACAACAACAACGGCCTGGTCACCTATCCCGTCCGTGTCTCGTTCGCCGACAACGACCCGCGCGTCAAAGTGGGCATGACTGCGGACTTGAAGATCGTGACCGCGCTCAAGGAAAACGTGCTCCTGGTGCCGAATACCGCGCTGCTGCCCAAGGGCAGCGGCCGGGTGGTGCAGGTTCCTGCACAGGATGCCAGCGGCAAGGCAACCACGCAAGAGGTTGACGTGCAAACCGGCTTGACCGACGGCACGATGACCGAGATCACGACGGGCCTGCAGGAAGGCCAGCAGATCATCGCACTGCCCAGCAACGGCGCCTCGCGCCGTGGCGGCATGGGGTTCTTCGGCGGATGAACGCGAACTTGAACGCCAGCGCGGCCACGGCCGCCTCGGGTCGCTATGCTATTGCCGAAGCGGCCGACGTGCCCGAGGGGAACACCATGATATCTGTGCGAGACCTGTGCAAGGTCTACCACATGGGGCCGGCCGATGCGACCGCGATCGAGGTGCGGGCCCTGTGCGGCGTGTCGTTCGACATTCGTCGGGGCGAGTTCGTCGCCATCATCGGCCACAGCGGCAGCGGCAAGAGCACGTTGATGAACATGCTCGGCTGCCTGGACACGCCCAGCAGCGGCACCTACAGCCTGGACGGCGTGGAAACGCAGAGCCTCAGCGACGACGACCTCGCACTTGTGCGCAGCACGCGGCTTGGATTCGTGTTCCAGCAGTACAATCTGCTGCCGCGCCAGACCGCGCTACGCAACGTCGAGATGCCCCTCATCTATCGGGGCATTACGGCCGGCGAGCGGCGTGAACGGGCGGAAATCGCTTTGCGGATGGTGGGGATGGGCGACCGGATGCACCACCGGCCGAGCCAACTGAGCGGCGGGCAACAGCAGCGCGTCGCGATCGCGCGCTCGTTGGTGGGCAGCCCCGCGGTGATCCTGGCCGACGAGCCGACCGGCGCGCTCGACACCCGCACCAGCGTCGAGATCATGGACATTCTGACGAACCTCAACCGGCAGCAGGGCTTGACCGTGGTGGTTGTGACGCATGAAGCAGACGTTGCCGCTTACGCGAGCCGGGTGCTGACCCTGCGCGATGGCGCGCTGGTCGGTGACGGCAAGCGGCCGGCCGGGCTGCGGCAACCCGCGGCGGAAGGAGCTGCAGCATGACGACGTCTGTCGAGATGAAGTCGGCCAACCTGGCCGCAAACGTGACGCGTGAGCTGATGCTGCCGCCGCTGAACCCCGACCACACGGGCGGGCTCAGCTTCGGCATCCTCATCCGCGAGTCATTGGACAGCCTACTGGCGAACAAGGGTCGGGCGCTTCTGACCATGCTCGGCGTCATCATCGGCGTGGCGTCGGTCGTCGCGCTGATGGCGCTGGGCAACGGAGCCAGCGCCGAGATCACGGGCCAGGTGGAGAGCGCGGGGACGAACCTCATCTTTGTCATGCCCAGCTCGCCCAGCAGCAACATGCAGTTGCGCGGCCAGTCTATGATGCAGGGCACGACGCCGCAAACCCTGACGGTGGATGATGCTTCGGCGATCGCTGGCCTGGGTCTGCCGGTCAACGGTGTGGCCTCGACCTTTAGCGGCGGCGCTGAGATGGTGGCAGCGGCCGCAAGCGCCTTTACCCAGGTCGCAGGCACGAACGCGGCCTACTTCGCGCTCAACGAGCTCAGTGCGGCGCAAGGGGCGCTCTTTACCGACGCTCAGGACCGCACGGGCGAGCCCGTCGTGGTGCTGGGTGCAAACGTCGCGAAGGACCTCTTCGGCGATGGGGAGGCGATCGGGCAAAGCGTGCGGGTCAAGGACACGATGCTGCGCGTGGTTGGCGTCTTGGCCGAGAAGGGCGGCGGCGGGTTCGGCTCGGTGGACGACCAGGCTTTCGTACCCATCTCGCTGGCACAGACGCGCCTCTTCAGCGCGCGCACGCCCGACGGCAACAGCTTCCGGGTCGCCAACGTGCTGATTTCGGCCAAAAACGCGGACGACATCCACGCGATCCAGGACCGCATCGCGGTGCTGCTGCGCGAGCGGCATCGCCTCAACCCGGACGGCAGCGAGGACGATTTCCGCCTCTTCAACCAGGCTTCGTTTGTCAGCATCCTGAACAACATCACTGGCCTGCTCACCACGTTCCTGGCGGCCATTGCGGCCATCTCGCTTCTGGTCGGCGGCATCGGGATTATGAACATCATGCTCGTGAGCGTGACAGAGCGGACGCGTGAGATCGGCCTGCGCAAGGCCGTCGGAGCGCGCGCCAACGACATCCTGATGCAGTTCATCGTCGAGGCCTTGGTTATCAGCCTGCTCGGCGGCCTGATCGGCATGGCACTGGGCATGCTCGTTGCGCTGCTGGTGAGCGTGCTCGGCATCCTGACGCCGGTCATCACCGCCAGCTCTGTCTTGCTGGCGCTCGGCTTCTCGATGGCAGTCGGCCTCTTCTTCGGGATCTACCCGGCCCGCCGCGCGGCCCGCCTGAACCCGATCGACGCGCTGCGGTACGAGTAGCAGCGCACCATTTGGAACGCGAAGTCGCGAAGGTGCACGAAGCGAGCGAACGCGGGAAGCACGAAGAACGCGAATGACGAAGCGCACGAGGGAGCGGAACCCTCGTGCGCTTCGTCATTCGCGCGTTGGTGTTCCAAACCCATGCCCCCCTCTTTTGCCCCGTTTTGCACGATCTTTGTACAGTGTGACCGCTGTCATTGTCTCGCTGCTGCGTAGCTGATACAGTGCGCCTGCTGGCATTAGCGCGCGTGTTCACGCGGGCGCTCCAGCCTGCTCATCCGCAGACATAACTTTAAGCACACACCACCGGGGGTACGATGGTTGTCGCTCCTGTTCCTGATACGCTTGACTTTGCGCCTCTGGCCGCTATTCTCGACCGCTTCGCTGCGCGTTCGGGGGCGGCTGCAACCGGTTCGCTGATCCCCATCCTCCAGGCCGCGCAGGCCGCATACGGCTACCTGCCGCCTGAAATCCTGCAGTTCATCGCGGACCGCCTCGACCTCTCCCTGGGCAAGGTGTACGGCGTCGCTACGTTTTACGCGCAGTTCTACCTGGAGAAGCGCGGGCGCCACGTGCTGCGCGTCTGCGACGGCACCGCGTGCCACGTGAAAGGCGCACCGGCCCTGATGGGCGCGATCGAGGAGAACTACGGCATCGAGCCGGACGCGACCACCGACGATGGACAGCTGACGATGGAGATCGTCTATTGCATGGGTTCCTGCGCGCTTGCGCCGGTCGCCGTGCTCGACGGGCAGGTGGTGGGCCGGGTGAAGCGTGAGACGCTGCTGCGCCAGCTCGACCGGCAGCTCCAACTCGACCGGCAGGTCGAGGTGGAGCGTCAATCGGGCGCGGCCAAGGCGGAGGGATGATGGACGGCGAACGAGTGACGCAGCAACTGGACGCGCTGGGAGCCCGCCGTGCGGCCGCCAAGCGGCGTTGGGAAACCCGCACGATCGGGGCAGACCTTTACGTCACGGTCGGCATGGGCACATGCGGCCTGGCGGCAGGGGCCGACGAAGCGGTCGAGGCGATCCGGCAGGAAACGTCACGGCGCGGGTTGAATGCCGAGATCGGCCGGGTCGGGTGCGTGGGCATGTGCTCCTACGAGCCCATGATCGAGCTGCAGGCCCACGACAAGGGTCGCATGAACTACGGGCAGGCAACGGCCGAGAATATCCCCGAGATCTTCGCAGCCTACTATGACGGGGCGCCTCTGGCGAACGCCGTCGTAGTTGGTGAGGTGGTTCCGAATGCAACGGTGCATGCGGGCCACCTGCTCAATACCCTCGCCTTCGTGCATCCAAAGCAGCACGACCGCATCCCCTTCCAGCAGAAGCAGATGCGCGTCGTCCTGTCGAACTGCGGCCTGATCGATCCGGAATCGCTGGACGATTACCTGGCGATGGACGGTTATAGCGGACTCGAGAAGGCACTGTGCGAAATGACGCCCGAGGGCGTGATCGACGAACTGGTGCGCTCGGGCCTGCGGGGCCGCGGCGGCGGCGGCTTCTCCACTGGCACGAAGTGGAAGCTGGCGCGCCAGACGCAGCGCTGGCCGAAATACGTGATCTGCAACGCGGACGAGGGCGATCCGGGCGCATTCATGGACCGTTCGACGCTCGAAGGCGATCCCCACTCGCTCGTCGAGGGGATGATCCTCGCGGGATACGCCATCGGCGCGGAGATGGGCTACATCTACTGCCGCGCCGAGTACCCGCTGGCGATCAGCCGGCTCGAGCGGGCCCTGGCGCAGGCGCGCGAGCTCGGCCTCCTGGGCGAACACATCCTTGGCAGCGACTTCTCCTTCGACATCCAGGTTAAGGAAGGCGCTGGCGCGTTCGTCTGCGGCGAAGAGACCGCGCTGATGGCCTCCATTCAGGGCGAGCGCGGGCAGCCGTGGCCGCGGCCCCCGTACCCCGCCGTTGCGGGCCTGTGGGGCCAGCCCTCCAACGTCAACAACGTCAAGAGCTACGCGTATGCCCCCCGCATCATCCGTCTCGGCGCGGACTGGTTCAAGTCCCTCGGCACCGAAAGCAGCCCGGGCACTGCCGTGTTCGCCCTCAGCGGCATGGTCAACCGCACTGGCCTGATCGAGATCCCGATGGGCGTCACGCTCGGCGAGATCATCTACGAGATTGGCGGCGGCGTGCCCGATGGGCGCAAGTTCAAGGCCGTGCAGACGGGCGGCCCGCTCGGCGGCTGCCTGCCCGAGGCGTACCTCGACACGCCGGTCGATTTCGACTCGCTGCGCGCCGCGGGCGCGGTGATGGGCTCGGGCGGCATGATCGTGGCCGACGAGACCACGTGCATGGTCGAGTTCTCCAAGTACTTTATGAAGTTTGTCGTCGACGAAAGCTGCGGGAAGTGCCCGCCTTGCCGGATTGGCAGCACCCGCATGCTCGAGATCCTGGAGCGGATCAGCGTGGGCAAGGGCGAACTGGCCGATATCGACGCGCTGAAGTATTGGGCCGACGGAATGCAGAAGGGCTCGCTGTGCGCGCTCGGACAGCTGGCGCCGTCTCCGGTGATGTCAGCGCTGCGCCACTTCGAAGACGAGTTCCTCACCCACATCAAGGAAGCCCGCTGCCAGGCGGCCGGCTGCCAGATGCTGGTGCGGGCACGCTGCGTCAGCGCCTGTCCGGCCAACGTGGATGTACCCGCGTACCTTTCGCTCATCGCCCAGGGCCGCTACGCCGAGGCGCTCGACGTTCACCGCGACTCCAACCCCTTCCCTTCCATCTGCGGCCGGGTGTGCCCCGCCTTCTGCGAGACGCGCTGCCGCCGCGGCGACATTGACGAGCCGATCGCAATTCGCCAGGCCAAGCGGTTCATGGCCGACCACGAGTTCGACGTGCCCTGGACGCCGCCCAAGACCGCGCCGAGCAAGGGGATCAAGGTCGCCGTGATCGGCGCAGGGCCGTGCGGCTTGACGGCTGCCTTGCGCCTCGTGCAGCGCGGCTACCAGGTGACCGTCTTCGAGCGCATGCCGCTGCCCGGGGGCATGATGACCTACGGCATCCCGGCGTATCGCCTGCCGCGCGAGGCGCTCTTCGCAGAGATCGAGCATATCTGGCGGTCGGGCGTCGAGTTCCGCTGCAACATGGAGCTGGGCGCGGACTTTACCATTAAGAGCTTGAAGGACGAGGGCTACCAGGCGATTGTGCTGTCGCTCGGCGCGCACCGCAGCCGTAACCTGGGCGTCAAGGGCGAGGACAAGAAGGGCGTCTACCACGCGGTCCAGATGCTCCGGGATATTGCCTCCGACGAACCGCCCGACTTGCGCGGCAAGCGTGTGATCGTCGTCGGCGGCGGCGACACTGCCATGGACGCGGCCCGTTCAGCGTGGCGTCTCGGCGCAAGCGAGGTTCACGTTGTGTACCGCCGCGACCGGGGTGACATGCCCGCCACGCACGAAGAGGTCGAGGGCGCGATCGAGGAAGGCGTCAAATTCCACTTCCTCGTGAACCCGGTTGCCGTTCTGGGCGACGAGTACGTGACGGGCATCCGGCTGCAGCGCCAACGCCTGGGCGAGTACGACTCGAGCGGACGCCGGAAGCCGGTGCCGGTCCAGGGGGCTGAGTTCGACATGCCGTGCGACCTGCTGATTCCCGCGATCGGGCAGATCACGTGGGTGCAGGACGAGAGCCTGGGCATTCACCGGGCGGCCACGTTCGACGTGGGCAAGGCATTCGAGCTGAATGTGCCCGGCGTCTTTGCGGCCGGCGACGCGGTGGGTGGACCGGGCACGGTGGTCCAGTCGGTCGGGCACGGCAATCTCGTCGCGAAGGCCGTCGATGCCTACCTGACAACCGGAGAGCTGACCGAGGTGGCGGTCAAGCCCGTGCGGCACGACATCCCGCAGTTGTACGACCTGGACAATTACGCGGATGCGCGGCGGCCCCAGCCGATCATGCTGAGCCCGGACGCCCGGCATATGCCGGGCGCGCGCTTCGACGAGGTCGAGCAGTGCTTGCCAGAGCACACGGTGCAGGAGGAGTGCAAACGCTGCCTCCGCTGCGACCTGGAATGGCTCGAACGCATCGGCGAACCGCTGGTTTGACTTACTTTCAACACAAAGACACCAAGGCACAAAGCTTTTCCGACAGCAGATAAGTGCCTTCGTGTCGTTGTGCCTTTGTGTTAAAGAGTGCATCCATGACAGTAAACCTCACGATCAATGGGCAGCGAGTTGCTGCGGCGGACGGCAGCACCATCCTGGAGGCGGCGCGGGCCAACGGCATCCGCATCCCCACGCTGTGCCACCACCCCGACCTGAGCAATGTCGGCGCGTGCCGGCTGTGCGTGGTCACGGTGGAACGGGCGCGCGGGTTGCAGACGGCCTGCACCACGCCCGCCATCGACGGCATGGTGGTCAACACGGAGAGCGACGATGCGCGGGCCACCCGCAAGTTCGTCCTGAACGCGCTGCTGACCGACCACCCCAACGACTGCATGCGCTGCGAGGTTAACGGGGCGTGCGAGCTGCAGGACCTGGTCTATGAGTACGACGTCGAGTGGCCCGTCCATGACGGCGCACGGCACGAGTACCCGGTTAATCCCGATCCCAACCCGTTCATCTTTATCGATCGCAACAAGTGCATCCTGTGCACCCGGTGCGTGCGCGCGTGCGCGGAGATCCAGAACCGGGACGTGTGGGCCATCTCGAGCCGCGGCTTCAAGAGCAAGCTCGTGGCAGGCGCCGACCAGGACCTGCTGGCTGCGAACTGCGAGAGCTGCGGCCAGTGCGTCTCCTATTGTCCGGTGGGCGCGCTCTACGACAAAATGAGCGTGGGTCTTGGCCGGCCGACCCAGGTGACCAAGGTCCGCACGACCTGTTCCTACTGCGGCGTGGGGTGCAACTACGATCTGAATGTCCGCAACGGCCGCATCGTGCGGGTCACAAGCGCCAGCGACGCACCGGTGAACGGACGGGCGCTCTGCGTCAAGGGCCGCTACGGATACGATTACGTGCACCACCGTGAGCGGCTCACCCGGCCGCTGGTCCGTGCCAAGTGGTTGAATCCGGGCGAGCTGGCAGAGAAGGTGCAGAGCGGGGAGTGGACTACCCGGACGCTCGGCGCGCCCGAGCCGAAGAAGCGGAAGGGAAAGGACCTTCGGGGTCTTCAAGACCCTGAAGGTCTGGGTTCGCCCGCCGAGTACGTCGAGGTCGATTGGGACACTGCGCTCGACGTCGTGACGCGCAAGTGGGCGGCAGGTTAAGGCGGAGAGCGGGGGCGGCGCGTTTGCCATCCTGACCTCGGCCAAGTGCACGAATGAAGAGAATTTCCTCGTCAACAAGCTGGGAAGGCAGGTGTTGGGCACAAACAGCATCGACCACTGTGCCCGGTTGTGACACAGCGCAACTGTCGCCGGTCTGGCGACCAGCTTTGGCAGCGGGGCGATGACGAACTCGATCCGCGACATCGCCGAACAGAGCAAGGTCATCTTCATCATCGGCTCAAACACGACCGAGCAGCATCCGGTCATCGGCATTAAGATCCGCCGGGCGAAGCGCATTCGCGGGGCGAAGCTGATCGTTGCGGATCCCCGCAAGATCGACATCGCGCGCTATGCGGATTTGCACCTGCGCCACAAGCCGGGCACCGACATCGCACTGCTAAACGGCATCATGCACATTCTCCTGCGCGACGGCTGGGAGGACAAAGAGTTTATCGCCAGCCGCACCGAGGGCTTTGAGGCGCTCGTCGAGACGGTCGCCAAGTACACCCCGGAAGTGGCGAGCGAGATCACGGGCGTGCCGGTCGGTCAACTCGAGCAGGCTGCGAAGATGCTGGGCGAGAACCGCCCCGGCAGCCTCTTGTACGCGATGGGCATCACGCAGCACATCGTCGGCGTGCAAAACGTCGTGTCGTGCGCCAATCTCCAAATGCTCCTGGGCAACATGGGCGTTCCCGGGGGCGGCGTGAACCCGCTGCGCGGGCAGAACAATGTGCAGGGTGCATGTGACATGGGCGGCCTGCCCAACTACTACCCCGGCTACCAGCACGTCACGGACGCGGCCGCGCAGGAAAAGTTTGAAAAGGCCTGGGGCGCACCCCTGGTGGGGAAGGTCGGGCTCACCGTAACCGAAATGCTGACGGGCGTCGAGACGGGCCAGGTGCGGTGCCTGTACGTGATCGGCGAGAACCCCATGACCTCGGACCCCGACCTGAACCACGTCAAGCACGCGCTGCGACAGAGCGAGTTCATGGTGCTGCAGGAGATCTTCCCGAGCGAGACCGCGCAGTATGCCGACGTGGTGCTGCCCGCGGCAAGCTGGGCCGAGAAGGAAGGCACGTTCACGAACACCGAGCGGCGTATCCAGCGCGTTCGCAAGGCGGTCCCACCTCCCGGTGAGGCCAAGCTGGACAGTTGGATCGTAACGCAGCTGGCGAAGCGGATGGTAGCCCTGGGTGCGGCAGCGCCCGACCCCGATGCGCCGTGGCACGACTGGGAATACGCGACCGTGCAAGACGTCATTGCCGAGATCAACGCGCTCGACACCCATCTACGCGGGTGTGACGTATGACCGCATCGAGGGCGGCAGCCAGCTTCAGTGGCCGGTGCGAGGGAAAGAGCATCCCGGCACCCCCGTGCTGCACGTGGGCCAGTTCAGCCGCGGCCTGGGTCGCTTCATCGCGGCGGAGCACATCCCGCCCGCCGAGCTTCCCGATACCGAGTACCCGCTGCTGCTGACCACGGGCCGGGTGATCTACCACTGGCACGGTGCAGAGATGACCCGGCGGGCGTCTGGGCTGAACAAGGTGTATCCTGAGGCGCTAATCGAGGTGAGCCCCAAGGACGCGCAGGCCGCGGGTGTGCGCGACGGCGACATGATCAAACTCGAGTCGAGGCGCGGGGAGATCGTCGCGAAGGCGCAGGTGACCACCCGCGTCGGGGCAGGTCTGGTCTTCGCCACCTTCCACTTCCCCGAGTCGGCGGCGAACTTCCTGACGATTGCCGCGCTCGATCCGACCGCCAAGATCCCCGAGTTCAAGGTGTGCGCGGTGAAGATGAGCAAAGAGACCGATTAAGCCGGACGTGCCCGGCGCCTAGGGGGCGCCGGGCACGTGAAACAAGCCGGCCCGGCGACGCGTCGCCGGCACCTTGGCCCCCCCGGCCCAGGGGAAGCGGAGGGCATTCTTTGACGCTTCACCCGGCCTTTGTTATCATTCGTTAATACCCTCACAATTCGTTTTCCTCTGGAGCTGCCAGTGAAATTCTCATTTCTGCCCGTCGAAGGAAAGTTCTTCGACTTATTCGCCGCGGCGACGACGAACCTGCTCGACGCCGCCCGGCTTCTGCAGCGTATCTTCGAGGATTATCACGACGTCGAGGACGCCGTGGCGCAGATGACCGAGCTGGAGCACAAGGGCGACTTTATCGTTCATGAAGTCACCAACCTGCTGCCGCGCACCCTGATCACCCCGTTCGATCCCGACGACATCCAGCGCATCATCGACGCGATCGACGACACCCTGGACACCATGCATGCGGCGGTTGGGCGGCTGGCCATTTACCAGGTGCTGGAGATTAAGAAGCCGGCGAAACGCCTTGCGAAACTGGTCGTCGAAGGCGCAACCGAGCTCGACGTGGCGATTAAGGGGCTGCAGGACAAGAAGCAGTACGCCCAGGTCAAGGAGCGCATCGTCCAGATCAACACCTTGGAAAACACGGGCGACCGGATCCTGGAAGATGGGCTGCGCAGCCTGGTCGAGCGCAGGGAAGACTTGTTCGACCTGATCCGCTGGAAAGAGATTTACGAGCTGCTGGAGCAGGCCACCGATCGGCTCGAGGACGCGGGCGACGTCATCCAGAGGATCATGATCGCCAATGCCTGAAGCCACGCTGTTCGCGGTCCTCGCGATTATCGCGATTGCCCTCATCTTTGACTTCATCAACGGGTTTCACGATGCCGCGAACTCCATCGCGACGATCGTCTCGACGCGCGTGCTGACGCCTTTACAGGGCGTCTGTTGGGCGGCCTTTTTCAACTTCCTGGCCGCGTTTCTCTTCGGCACCGCCGTGGCAAAGACGGTGGGTGCCGGGCTCGTTAATGTGAACGAGGTCAACTATCAGGTGATCTTTGCCGGTCTTGTCGGCGCGATCGTGTGGGATCTTCTAACCTGGTACTGGGGCTTGCCCGTGAGTTCGTCCCAGGCACTCATCGGCGCCTACGGCGGCGCCGCCGTCGCAATGGCGGGTTGGCAGGTCCTCATTCCGGCCGGCTGGATCAAGACGCTCGCCTTCATCGTGATCGCGCCCGTCCTCGGCTGGCTCTTAGGCAGCGCGTTCATGATCATCATCTACTGGCTGTTTCGGAACGCAACACCCGCCTTTGCAGACCGGTTCTTCCGCCGCGGGCAGCTGGTCTCGGCTGCTATGTACAGTCTGGGCCACGGCGGCAACGACGCGCAGAAGACGATGGGCATCATCGCCGGGTTGTTATATACCGTGCCGCAGTATCAACACCTGGTTACCAACGCGGCCGGGCAACTCTTCATCCCTTTTTGGATCGTGCTAATGGCCCATGCGGCGATCGCACTCGGCACATTGTCGGGCGGCTGGCGCATCATCCACACCATGGGCAGCAAGATCACGAAGTTGGTGCCTATGGGCGGTTTTGCCGCGGAGACGGCCGGAGCCATCACCATCTTCTCCTCCACTGCACTCGGAATCCCCGTGTCCACCACCCAAATCATCACGGGCGCCATCGTCGGGGTCGGGTCGATCCGCCGGCGTCGGGCCGTCCGCTGGGGTGTCGCCAGCCAGATCGTGTGGGCCTGGCTCCTCACGATCCCCGTCTCGGCGTTCTTCGGCGCAGGCGTGTACCGGCTGATCGCGCTGTTCCGCTAGAACTCTTCCTCGTCGTGGCCTCGGCTGCTCCGCAATTTCCGGCGGATCAGCGGCGGGGCCGCGGCGCGTTTGCCCCTTGACGCCCCTGGTGCTTAGTGATACAGTTCACTTAGTAGGTCCCTCTTAACAACTCACCTGGTGCGTTTCCGTGTTTGCCCGCGAAGGAGCTCGCACATGACCGATCCTTCCCCTCCGATCCTCGAGCAATTCGACTTTCTCGATGAGGTGCAGGCGCGCACCCCCGGCGAATCGCGCCTCCTCATGTGCATCCAGTGCGGCACGTGTGGAGGTTCGTGCCCCTCTGGCGCCGACATGGAACATACCCCCCGCGGCATCTTCGCCATGATTCGAGCGAACATGCGAGAAGATGTCTTGCGGAGCAACACGCCCTGGTACTGCGTCTCCTGCTACTACTGCACGGTCCGCTGCCCCCAGGACGTGCATATTACCGACATCATGTACACGCTCAAGCGTATGGCCGTCGAAGCGCGACTGTACGAAGAGCCGGCCGCCCCCGACTTCTCCAAAGTCTTCATCAACTGGGTCGAGAACTACGGCCGCGCCTTCGAGCTGGGCCTGATGTCGCAGCACATGCTCCGGCATAATCCGCTCGGGGTGTTTAAAATCGCCGACATGGGCTTCGGGATGGTTACTAAGGGCCGCATGGCCTTCACGCCCAAGCGCATCCGCGACATTCAGGGGCTGAAGGCGATCATTGCCCGGGCCAAAGAGCTGGAGGCGGTCCATGCCTGACCTCATCTACAACTACTTCCCCGGCTGCTCCCTCGAGCGCAACGCCGAGGCCTACCACAAGAGCTCGATCGCCGCGGCCGAGGTGCTTGGCATGCACTTCCGCGAGATCGATGACTGGAACTGCTGTGGCGCGACCGAGTACATTTCGCTACACATGCTGGCGTCCTACTCCCTCATCGCGCGCAACCTGGCTCAGGCCGTAAAGAGCGACGGTGCGCGGGACCTTGTAGCGCCCTGCAGCGCGTGTTACCTCAACCTCAAGAAGACCGACAAGTACATGCGGGGAGACCCGGTGCTGGCCGGGCGGGTGAACGCCGCACTGGCGGCGGGCGGTCTCTCCTATAAGCCCGGCTCGGTGCATGTGCGCCACCTGCTCGACGTCGTGATGGAAGACGTCGGCTGCGCCGGCATCAAGTCACATGTGACCCGGCCGCTGAAGGGCCTCCGAGTGGCGCCCTACTACGGCTGCCTCATCTCCCGACCCGGCCTGCGCGTCGACGAGCACAACCCCGAATACCCCATGATCCTGGACGAGTTGCTCGGCTGCCTGGGTGCGCACGTGGTCGACTTCCCCCTGAAAACTCACTGCTGTGGCGGCCACATGACGCAAATCTCCGAGGGGACAGGTTTCGAGCTGATTCGCCGCCTGGTCAAGGGCGCGGCCGACTATCAGGCCGACATGATTGTAACCGTCTGCCCGATGTGCCAACTCAACCTGGATGCGTTCCAGGGCGCCATGAACCGGTACTTCAAGACCGCCTACAGCGTGCCTGTGCTCTACTTTACCCAGATGATGGGCCTCGCGTTCGGCCTGAATGCGGAGACCTTGGGGATCGGCGCGGAGCTGGTGGACGCGCGACCGGCCTTGGCAAAGATCGGCGTCGAGGTGCCGCCGGCTGCGCCTGGCGCAACGGAAGGCGGTTCGAAGCGGAAGCGGGACGACAAGTCCCTTCCAATGCCCAAGATGCCGGCCCATAGCAGCGAGGGCGCGCCGCCGACCCAGCCTCAAGAGGAGGTTCGGCGATGAACGCGGATCAAAACTCCGAGTCTCCTCGCATCGGCGTCTACGTGTGCCACTGCGGCAGCAACATCGCGGGCATGGTGGACTGCCCCGGGGTGGCGCAGTGGGCGTGCCCTGGTGGGGGGCAGGAAAACCTGCCCCACGTGGTGGTGGCGCGGGATAACAAGTTCATGTGCTCGAGCCTGGGCCAGGAGATGATCGAGAAGGACATCCACGAGCTCGGGCTGAACCGGGTGGTAGTGGCTGCCTGTTCCCCTCACCTGCACGAAGCCACGTTCCGGGGCGCGTGCCAGCGGGCGGGGCTCAACCCGTTCTTGTTCGACATGGTGTCCATCCGTGAGCAAGTCTCCTGGGTCAATCGTGACCCAGTGATTGCGACCGAGAAGGCCAGGGCGCTGATCTCGGGCGCCGTGCGCCGGGTGGCCCACAACGAGCCGCTCGACCCCATCACCGTCAAGATCGACCCCCACGTATTGGTGGTGGGCGGCGGGATCGCCGGCATCCAGGCCGCGCTGGAGATCGCGGACGCGGGCTATCATGTGTACCTGGTGGAGCGGGAGCCGAGCCTCGGCGGCCACATGGCCCAGTTCGACAAGACGTTCCCTACGCTCGACTGCTCGGCCTGCATCCTGACGCCGAAGATGTTCACGGCAGGCAACCACAAGAACATCACCCTGCTCAGCTACAGCGAGGTCGAGAAGGTCGACGGCTACATCGGCAACTTCACCGTGAAGATCCGCAAGCGGGCGCGCAAGATCGACACTGCCCTGTGCACGGGGTGCGGTCTGTGCGAGGAGAAGTGCCCGAAGAAGGTGGTCGATGAGGTATTCGAGGCGGGCCTGGGCTACCGGAAGGCCATCTACCGCCCGTTCCCCCAGGCTGTGCCCAAGTACCCGGTGATCGACACTGAGAACTGCACGTTCTACCAGCGGGGGACTTGCAAGGCATGTCAAAAGTTCTGCCCCACGGGCGCCATCGACTTCCAGCAGGAGGACGAGATCGTCGAGGTGAGCGTCGGGAATATCATCCTGGCCACCGGCTTCGACCTGTTCGACTGCCGCCGCATCCCCCAGTACGGCTACGGCCGCCTCGCCAACGTCTTCACGAGCCTGGAGTTCGAGCGGCTGTCGAACGCGGCCGGGCCGACAGGCGGGAAGGTAGTGCTGCGCGACGGCGTGACGGTGCCCAAGAACGTCTGTATTATCCACTGCGCGGGCAGCCGCGATCGCAACTATAACAAGTACTGCTCCGCCATCTGCTGCATGCAGTCGCTGAAATTCGCCCACCTGGTGAAGGAGCGGACCGGCGCCCGGGTCTACAACTGCTACATCGACATCCGTACCCCGGCCAAAGCCTACGATGAGTTCTACCAGCATATCATCGAAGAGGGGATCATCTTCGTGCGCGGCAAGGTGGCCGAGGTGACGGACGCCGCCCGGCTGGCGGGCGAGGAGGGCAAGCTCATCGTCCAGGTGGAAGACACGCTGGTGGGCAAGCAGCGCCGTATCCCGGTCGACATGGTGATCCTCTCCGCCGGGCTTGAGCCGCGCTTCGACGCGAAGGAAGTCGGTAAGAAATTCGGCATTTCGTGCAGCATGGACGGCTGGTTCATCGAGCGGCACCCAAAGCTGGATCCGGTCGCGACCATGACCGACGGGATCTTCATCGCCGGCGCGTGCCAGGGGCCAAAGGACATCCCGGCGGCGGTCAGCCAGGGTGCGGCCGCTGCGGCTCGCGTGCAGGGATTGATCAGCCAGCGGGAGATCACACTCGAGCCCGTGCGGGCGCGAGTGGACGAAGCGAAGTGCTCCGGCTGTCGCATCTGTAACAGCATGTGTCCCTTCAACGCCATCTCGTTCCACGAGGATACGATGGTTACCGAGATCAACCCGGCGTTGTGCCAGGGCTGCGGCACCTGCGTCGCAGCATGTCCGGCCGGCGCGATCCGGGGCACGCACTTCAGCGACGAACAGATCATGGCCCAGATCGAGGGCATCTTGCTGCGGAACGGTACGCAGAAGGCGATAGAAACTGGGTTTCTGAAGGAGGTGGCTTATGCCTGAGAACGACATAAACCAGGTTTCTGCCAGAAACCTGGTTTCGCCCTCATCCTTCGAGCCCGTCATCGTCGGCTTCACCTGCAACTGGTGCTCCTACCGGGCCGCCGACTCGGCCGGCATGGCCCGCATCAAGTACGCACCGAACGTGCGGTTGATCCGGCTGATGTGTTCGGGGCGTTGGGACCCGCAATTCGTGCTCAAGGCGTTCAGCGAGGGCGCGGACGCGGTGCTGGTCAGCGGCTGCCACCCCGGCGACTGCCACTACCTGGAGCAGAACTACAAAACCATCCGCCGTTTCGAGCTGCTGAAGAAGACGTTGGCCGCCCTGGGCGTCGAAGAGGGCCGGGTGAAGCTGGTCTGGGCGTCGGCCGCCGAGGGCGCCATCTTGGCCGAGGAGATCGACCACATGGTGGCCGAGGTCAAGGCGCTGGGGCCCCTGAACTGGCCGGGAGGCAAGAATGGCAGCTAACGAGGGCCAGGCGAATGGGCACAAGCCCAAATTCGCGATGTATTGGGCGGCCTCCTGCGGCGGCTGCGAGATCGCGGTGCTAAACACCCACGAGCTCATTCTGGAGGTCGACGCCAACTTCGACGTCGTCTTCTGGCCCGTCGCAATGGACGCCAAGTACAAGGACGTCGAAGCGATGGAGGACGGCTCCATCACGCTCTGTCTCTTCAACGGCGCGATCCGTAACGACGAGAACGAGGAGATGGCCCACTTGCTGCGTCGGAAATCCCAGATTCTCGTCGCGTTCGGCTCGTGCGCCTGCGAGGGTTGCATTCCCGGACTGGCGAACCTGTACAGCAAGGAGGCCATGCTCGACACGGCCTTCAGCACGGTCACGACGGACAACCCGCTGAATCTCCGGCCGGTGATCGCATACGATATGCCCGAAGGCAAGATCGAAATCCCGTACATCTACGACACGGTGCGCACCCTCGACC
The DNA here is from genome assembly GCA_963810095.1 of uncultured Chloroflexia bacterium. Taxonomy (GTDB): domain Bacteria; phylum Chloroflexota; class Anaerolineae; order CG2-30-64-16; family CG2-30-64-16; genus JALOOB01. Next base: position 84,419 of record CAWEMM010000010.1, read on the forward strand.
AGGTGGTGCGGGTCGACTACACGATGCCCGGTTGCCCGCCCGAGAGCCACCAGATCGCAGCAGTCGTGCAACTGGTCATCGCAGCCCTCCACGGCGAGGCGAGCCTGCCGCCGCGCGGTTCTGTGATCGGCGCGGGCAACAGCACCGTGTGCGACGAGTGCCAGCGCACGCGCTCGAGAAGGTGCTCACGGAGTTCCGGCGCATGGCAACCTACCAACCCGAGCCGGTCCAATGCCTGCTCGAGCAGGGGATCCTTTGCTCGGGGATGGCGACCCGCTCGGGCTGCAACGCCCGCTGCCCGACCGCTAATATGCCTTGCATCGGCTGCTACGGGCCGGCCGCGGGGGTGGTCGACCAGGGCGCGCGCATGATGAGCGCGGTCGCTTCGGTGATCGGGAGCAACGACCCGAAGGAAATCAGGCGTATCCTTGACGGCATCCCCGATCCTGCCGGGACGTTCTACCGTTTCAGCCTGCCCAGCAGCCTGCTTCGCCACGGGCGGACGACGAGTTAGCAACGGATTACACGGATTTCCGGGGCGTTTCATTGGGAGTAGCCTGTGACGCCACTGTTGTATGAGGAGCTCACCTATGCCGTGATCGGCGCGGCGATGGAAGTGCATAGAACCCTGGGGCCGGGATATCTCGAAGCGGTTTACCAGGCGGCCCTGGCGGAGGAACTCCGCTTACGCGGAATTCAGTTTGCCGAACAGAAGCCGCTGTCGGTTGTGTACAAAGGCGTCACGGTCGGCCAGTACGTGGCGGACTTTCTGGTGGAAGACTCTGTCATCCTGGAGCTCAAGGCCGTAACCACGCTTGCAGCCAACCACAAGGCGCAGGCCATCAACTATCTTGCGGCTACAGGTCTCACGTTGGCGCTGCTGCTAAACCTTGGCGCTCCATCACTGCAACACGAGCGCCTGATCCGTTTACCAAAATCCGCCAAATCCGTGTAATCCGTTGCCAAGCGGTGTCGGAGGGAGTAATGCAGAGAATCACGATCGATCCGATCACGCGGCTGGAAGGCCACGGCAAAATTACGATCTTCCTGAACGACGAGGGCGACGTTGCCAACACCTACTTCCAAATCCCCGAACTGCGCGGGTTCGAGCAGTTTGCGGTGGGCCGCCCCGTCGAGGAAATGGCGGTGATCACGAACCGCATCTGCGGCGTGTGCCCCGAAGCGCACCACATGGCCGCAGCCAAGGCGGCCGATGCCGCGTATCACGTCACCCCGCCCCGCACCGGCCGCATGTTGCGCGAACTGCTGTACAGCGCCTTCTACTGCACCGATCACACGACCCACTTCTATGCGCTGGGCGGCCCGGATTTCATCATGGGACCGGACGCGCCGGTAGCGGAGCGCAATATCCTCGGCGTGATCCACAAGGTAGGGCTCGAGGTCGGCGGCAAGGTCATCCAAATGCGCAAGTACGGGCACACAGTCGTCGAAATGATCGGCGGCCGCAAGGTGCACCCGTGCACTTCGATTCCGGGCGGCGTGAGCCACGGCATCACGGAGGAGCAGCGCCGGGAGATCGAGGCGATGGGGCGATGGGCCGTCGAGTTCGCCCAGTTCACGATGCAGGCCTTCAACGACCTTGTCCTGGGGAACGAGGTCTACCGCGACTTGATCCTTGGCGACGCCTACCTGCACCGCACCTATTCGATCGGGATGGTGGACGAGAACAACAAGGTCAACTTCTACGACGGCAAGATCAGCGTGGTCGACCCGAACGGCGCGCGCATCGGAAAATATGCAGCGCCCGAGTACACCGACTGGATCGCCGAACACGTCGAGCCGTGGACCTATCTGAAGTTCCCCTATCTCAAGAAGGTGGGCTGGAAGGGGTTTGTCGACGGGCCGGACTCTGGCGTGTACATGGCGACGCCCTTGTCGAGGCTCAATGCGGCCGATGGGATGGCTACCCCGTGTGCGCAGGCGGAGTACGAGCGGTTCTATGGCACGATCGGCAGCAAGCCCGTGCATCACCGGCTGGCGATTCACTGGGCGCGGCTGATCGAGTTGATGTACGCAGCCGAGCGTTGGGTTGAGTTGGCAACCGACCCCGAGATCACTTCGCCCCACGTGCGCACCGTGCCGGACGCTACGCCCACCGAGGGCGTCGGCGTCGTGGAGGCGCCGCGCGGCACCTTAACCCATCACTACTGGACCGACGAACGCGGGGTGGTCACGAGGGCCAACCTGGTTGTGGGCACGACGAACAACTACGCCCCGATCTCGATGTCGATCTCTAAGGCAGCCAGTACGTTCATTAAGCACGGGACAGTTGTAACGGAGGGGCTGCTGAACCGGGTCGAAATGGCATTTCGGGCGTACGATCCCTGCTTCGGCTGCGCCACCCACAGCCTGCCCGGTCAAATGCCGCTCGAACTGACCATCCGCGACGCGGCCGGCGAAGTCGTGCAGATTTTGCGACGCGATGGATAGTCCCTCTCAACACAAAGACACCGAGGCACAATGAAACCTCACCACCTCCGTGTCTTTGTGCCTTTGTGTTGAACGAGCCTTCGCCTGAGGGGGTTATGGAGTCACCGCGCACGCTCGTCCTCGGACTCGGCAATCCGATCCTGCGCGATGACGGGGTCGGCTGGCGGGTGGTCGAGGAGGCGCAGCGCCGGGCGCCGCACGTCACTGCCGAGTTTGACTGCGTGGCACTGGGCGGCCTGGCACTGATGGAGCGGCTGATCGGCTATGAGAGGGCAATCTTGGTCGACGCGATCCAGACCGCAGATGGTCTGCCGGGTTCAGTTTATCGCCTCGACCTGGACGATCTTCCAACCATGCATGCGAACGCCATCCATGACGCCTCGCTCAAGGATGCGCTCGTGCTCGGCCGGCGACTGGGCGCCGTGCTGCCGTCCCAGCTGTTGATTATCGCGGTCGAAGCTGCGGACGTGTTGAACTTTGGGGAAACGCTGTCGCCGCCGGTCGAGGCTGCCGTGCCGGCCGCTGTGGACGCGGTGCTTGCGGCGCTAGTCTGAGAGGGGCTGGCGCGGGTTGAGCTTAACCACAAAGACACCAAGAAACGAAGGTTCTGTGCCCTTCAGTGTCTTCGTGTCTTTGTGTTGAGTGCCTTAGGTCCACAGGGACGCGACCGGCCCAGCCCCCATCAGGATAAGGGAGGGACCACATGATCTCACCGGAGATGTTACGCCGCCACAGGTTTTCGGGCGGGCTGCGCGATGACGAGCTGGCAGCGATTGCCATGATTGCAGAGGAGTGCGGGTATCCCGACGGGGGCATCATCTTTCGCGAGGGTGAGCGGGCCGGGCACTTCTACATCCTGACGTCAGGCAGTGTGGACCTGGTCTACGAAATCCACCATCCCGGTGGTGTCGACACGTCCTACGTCGGCTCAATCAACACAGGAGAGCCGTTCGGCATCTCGGCGTTCGTCGAACCTTACATCTTCAATGCTACGGGGCAGGCGCACGGCGCCGTCAAGGCGATCGCGATCGACGCGGCCGCGCTGCGCGCGCTGTCGGAAGTCGACTGCCATCTCGGCTACACGGTCATGCGGCAGGTCGCAGTCGCCTTGGCCGAGCGCCTCAACTTTGCGCGGGTGCAGCTCGCCGCGTGCGGGTGAGAAGACATAACACAAAGACACGAGAGCGCAACCGAGCCGGAGCAGGTCCGCCTTGCATCTTCGTGTCTTTGTGGCTTTGTGTTATTTGCTAGCAGATCCTCGGCAGTTGTTCCCCGCTCAGCATGTCCACTACCCGCTGGCCGCCGATGCGTGAGCGGATGACGACCCGCCTGGGGTGGTCGGCCACCACTTCGCCAATAATGGCGGCCTCCCGCCCGAGCGGATGGCCGCGCATGGCGGACAGCGCAGCATCGGCCTGAGCGGGCGCCACGATCGCAATGGCTTTCCCCTCGTTTGCCACGTAGAGAGGGTCCAGCCCCAGGATTTCACACGCGCCTCGCACGGCGTCCCCGAGTGGGATCGCGGTTTCCACCAACCGGACGCCCACTTTGGCCGCCTGCGCAATTTCGTTCAGCGCGCTGGAGACGCCCTCCGCGGGTGGGGTCGCGCAGGACGTGCACGTGCTGGCCCGCCGCGTCGAGCACCGCAGCCACCAGCGTATTCAACGGCGCGGAGTCGCTCACCAGCTCGGTCTCGAAGGCCAAGCCCTCCCGCACCGACATGATGGCCATCCCGTGCTCGGCGATGCGGCCCGAGAGCAAGACTTTATCGCCCGGCTGCGCGCGAAGCGGCGAAATGTCAATGCCCTCGGGGACCACGCCGACGCCGGTCGTGTTGATGTAAATGCCGTCGCCTTTGCCGCGGTCCACCACCTTTGTATCACCCGTCGCCACCGGCGCTCCAACCGACCGGGCGGCCTCGGCCAGCGATTGCACGATGCGCCAGAGCTCGTCCATCGGCAGCCCCTCTTCGAGGATAAACCCCGCGGACAGGGCGAGCGGCTGCGCGCCGCACATGGCGAGATCGTTCACCGTGCCGTGAACGGCCAGCGAGCCGATGTCGCCGCCGGGGAAGAAGCGCGGGCTGATGACGAAGGAGTCAGTCGAGAACGCCAGGCGCGCGCCCCGGCGGAGGTCCAGGATCGCGCCGTCGTGCAGCGTCTCGTCGGCAAGAGCCTGCTGCGCCGGCCGGCCGTTTCGGAACGCCGGCACGAACATCTTCTCGATCAACATCTGTGTAAGGCGGCCGCCGCCGCCGTGGGCGAGCGTCACCGTCGGGTATTCGTTGATCGGGATGGGACACTGCAGTGCGAACGAGGTTTGTGGCGAGAAGGTGGGAGCGCTCATGCGGTCCTTCCGTAGGTGAAATAGGCCGCGCAAGCGCCCTCGCTCGACACCATGGGCGCGCCGACCGGATGATCGGGGGTGCACAGTTGGCCAAACGCGCTGCACTGGTGCGGCTTCTTCAACCCACGCATGATTTCACCGGCAATGCAGACGCTTGACTCGGGCGCGGTAATGGCGGAAACGCCGAACCGCCGCTCGGCATCGAACGCCGCATACTCGGGCCGCAGGCGGTAGCCGCTCATTGGGATCACGCCGATTCCCCGCCACTGGCGGTCGGTCGTCTCGAAAACCTCGGCCAGGATGCGCTGCGCGGCCGGATTGCCTGCGCGCGTCACCAGCCGGCTGTACTGGTTCTCCACGTCGCAGCGGCCCGCTTCCAGCGCGGCGACGGCCATGTAGATACCTTGCAGCAGGTCGAGCGGCTCGAAGCCGGTTACGATGATAGGCACGCCGTACCTGGGGGCAATTGGCTCGTACTCCCAGTAGCCCATGACGGTGCAGACGTGGCCCGCAGCGAGGAAGGCCTGCACCTGGTTGTCGGGCGAAGACAGAATGGCCTCCATCGCCGGCGGCACAAGGACATGCGAGACGAGCACCGAGAAGTTGGTCAACCCCATCTGCCGCGCCTGGTAGACGGCCATCGCATTGCCCGGCGCGGTCGTCTCAAACCCGACGGCGAAGAAGACTACCTGCTTGTCCGGATACTTCTGCGCCAGCTTGAGCGCGTCGAGCGGGGAGTACACCATGCGCACGTCGCCGCCCTGCGCTTTAATGCTCAGCAAGTCTGTGTTGGAGCCCGGGACGCGCAGCATGTCGCCGAACGACGTGAAGATGACGCCGGGCTGTCGCGCTATCGCCAGCGCCCGGTCGATCATCTCCAGGGGGGTCACGCAGACCGGGCAGCCCGGACCGTGAACCAGGGTGATGCTGTCCGGCAGCATACGGTCGATGCCCGACTTGATCAGCGTGTGGGTTTGCCCACCACAGATCTCCATGATCTTCCACGGCCGCGTGATCTTACGCTCGATGGCGCGCAGCAGCACCTGCGCGTCCTCCTCGCGGCGGTATTCGTCGACAAAGCGCAGCGTCATACCACAGCCGCGCCTTTCGGCACCTCAGGCGCCAGATCGACTTCTTCGGCCTGCATCATCTCGTCCAGTTCACCCATCTCGCGGAGCAGGGCGAAGACCTCTTCCGCTTCCTCTTCATTCAACTTGTTCAGCGCAAAGCCCGCGTGCACGATGACATAATCCCCGACCTCGGCCTCGGGCGTGTAGGCCAGGCACACTTCTTTGGCCACTCCGCCGAAGCTCACCTTGCCCATCGTCATGCCGGCGGGGTTAGGGGTCATTTCAAGTATCTTACCCGGTACTCCCAGACACATTATTTAAGCTCCTAACGCTTATGCCACAGAGGCCGCTCGAGACGCCTCGGGTGTCCTCAGTGGCTAGACTAATCGCAAAGTGGAACCTGGAACCTATCCGAAAAATGCTCTGGCCGGTCTCCGCCGAACCAGACGGGGCACGGTCAGAGACCGGCCCCAGCTAATTCTCGGATAGATACCTAGACCTGCCGTGCGGCCACCGCCAGCTGTCCGAGGCTGACACACCCGTCGTTTGGCGGGGTCTGGCGGTGCAGCAATACCTCAAAGCCGGCCTCGGCGAGCGCCCCGCTCGCCCGCTCCGTAAGGAGGCGGTTCTGGAAACAGCCACCGCTGAGCACGACGCGCGGATGGCCCACTCCACGCGCAACATCCACGACGGCACGGACAAGACCGTTGTGAAAGCGGCCCGCGATGGTTGGGGCAGGCACGGCACGGCGCACATCTTCGATCACCGCCTGCACGACCGGCTCCCAGTCGAGCAGGATACCACGGGTGACGACCGGGCCGTCAGTGTAACTTTTGTTCCTCAGCTCAAACGCATAAGCCCCACGTTCGGATACGTCGGCGATGTACTCGAGGTGAATCGCGGCTTGCCCTTCGAAGGTCACCGTCTGTGAAAGACCGGCAAGGCTGGCGATGCCGTCGAACAGGCGGCCCATGCTCGTCGTGGCCGGGCTGTTGATACGCCGGGCCAGCATCTGCGCCAGGAGGCGCTGCTCGGCATCCCTAAAGTGACGAGCCGGCGGCACATCGAGAGCAAAGGCGCCTTCGCCGTAGATCTCGAACAGCAAGGCCAGCGCGACTCGACCGGGTTCGTGCACGGCGGCGTCCCCGCCCGGCAAAGTAAACGGCCGCAGGTGGGCGACCCGCTCATACCCCGTCGCATCGCCCAGGAGAAACTCACCGCCCCAGATTGCACCGTCCGTGCCGTAGCCGGTGCCGTCCCAAACCACGCCCAGCGCGGGGCCGGTGACCTGGTTTTCGGCCAGGCACGCCGCGAGGTGCGCGTGGTGGTGCTGCACCCCGATCAGCGGAACGGCGAAGCGCTGCTGCTCGACGGCCCAGCGGGTGGACACGTACTCCGGATGGAGGTCGTGCGCAATGGCCTGCGGCGTCACCTCGTACAGGCGCAGGAAGTCCGCGATAACGTGTTCGAATGCGGCGAGCGCTTCCGGGGTTTCGAGGTCTCCGATATGTTGGCTGATGAAGGCCTGGCGCCCGACACTCAGGCTGACCGTGTTCTTCAGGTGGGGCCCAACGGCCAGAATCGGCGGCGCTTCGTCCTTGAGCAAGACGGGCAGCGGCGCGTAGCCACGCGCCCGCCGCAGCAGCCTCGGGGCGCCGGCTACGACCCATGCGATGCTGTCGTCCGCATGGCGCTCGATGGGCCGGTCGTGAACCAGGAAGCCATCGACCATGTGCCCGAGCCGGTCCAACGCGCCGGCCTCGTCCGTGCAGATCGGCTCGTCGCTCAGGTTGCCGCTGGTCGCGACGACCGGGAAGCCCAACTCGGCCATGAGCAGATGGTGCAGCGGCGTGTAGGGCAGCATGACGCCCAGGGTTGGGTTGTCGGGTGCAACCAGCGGACTCACGCCGCCGGTCGCAGCGCGCCGCTCGAGCAGCACAATTGGCGCTTCGGGCGATGTGAGCAACGCCTCCGCTGCCGCGGGGACCTCGCAATGCGCCTGCACCCACGCCAGGTCGGGCGCCATGATTGCAAACGGCCGGTCGGGCCGCGGCTTGCGTTGGCGAAGCGCCGCCACTGCCGCGTCGTTCCGCGCGTCGCACATCAGGTGGAAGCCACCCAGACCCTTGACCGCCAGGGTGCGCCCTTCTCGCAGCGCACCGGCCGCCCGCGCCAGCGCGTCTGCACCGGCAACGGTTTGCGCCTTCGCGCCCTTGTTCTGCGCGTCTGCGCGCTCCAGATATCTGATCTGTGGCCCACACACGGGGCACGCGTTGGGCTGCGCATGGAAACGGCGGTCAAGCGGGTCTTCGTACTCGTGCCGGCACGCGGGGCACATGATGAAGCGGCGCATGGTCGTGTTCGGCCGGTCGTAGGGCAGTGCCTGGATGATCGTAAAGCGCGGGCCGCAGTTGGTGCAGTTGGTGAAGGGATACCCGTGGCGCCGGTCAGCAGGATCGAAGATCTCGGCCAGGCAGTCGGGGCAAGTGGCAATGTCGGGCAGGATCAGGACGGTCTTGGCGCCCGTCTCCTCGCTGTGGCGGATTTCGAACCGCTCGTACCCCGCGGGGGCCAGCCATTCGTGGTTGAGCGACTGGACGATGGCGCGGGGCGGGACCTCTTGCGGCAGGCGCGCCAGAAAGCGCTGTACGGTATCGCGTGCGCCTTCGACCTCGATGAACACGCCGGCTGCGTCGTTGATGACCCAGCCGCAGAGGCCGAGCTCGGTCGCCAGCCGGTACACGAACGGCCGAAAGCCGACCCCTTGCACCGCGCCGTGGATTTCGACGCCGAGCCTGGAGCGAGCGGATTCTGCGGAGCCTCCCGTTTGACTATGTGACATAATATACATTATAACTCAAACCGGGCTGACTGGCAAAGGGCAGTTGTTCAGTCGCAAGATGACCTCGCGCACGCGCGTCCACAGCGCGTCCGTTCCACTTTGCGACTAGAAATCCACCCGCGTGGCCGGACAACGCCGAATGAAAATAGGACACTGATTGAACGGATTCGACTGATTATCAAGATCTTGGTCCCAACGGGCAGTGCAAATCAGTTCAATCAGATAAATCAGCGTCCTTTTTCAGATCAATTTTGGGCGTTCTCGCGACCCGTGAGCCAGCTCACCCATTCGTCGAGCCCCTCACCCGTGCGGCATGACACGAGGAACACGGGCGCGTCGGGGTTGGTCATCGAAACCCCGCGGCGGAAATACTCGAGGTCGAAGTCGAAGTACGCGGCCAGGTCGGCCTTGTTGAGCAGCACCGCGTCGCCGGCCGCAAACATGCCGGGGTACTTGTAGGGCTTGTCGTGGCCCTCGGGGACGCTCGCGACCACCACGGCCAGGGCCGCGCCCAGGTCGAACTCGGCCGGGCAGACGAGGTTGCCGACATTCTCGATGAACAGGACGTCGACCTCGGCCAGGGGCAAGTTCGGCAGCGCCGAGCGTATCATCGGGGCGTCCAGGTGGCAGTTGCCCCCGGTGTTGATCTGGACCGCCGGGATGCCTGCGGCCAGCACCTTTTCCGTGTCGATGCGGGATGCCAGGTCGCCTTCGATCACGGCCGGGCGCACCCCTTGCGGCAGGCGCTGCGCCGTGGACAGGATGACGCTGGTTTTGCCTGCCCCCGGCGACGCCATGATATTGACCGCCAGGATGTGGTGTTCCTGGAACGCATCGCGGTTCTCTGCGGCTACCTCGTCGTTTGCACTCAGAATCCGTCGCCGAACGCTAATCTCCGCCATGATCGTTAACCTCAATGCTCTCAACCCGCAACTCGCGGCCACCGGTCACCTGCAGCTTCGTTCCGCCACAGTGCGGACAGGCCGCCGGCAGCGGGGCGCGCACCTCGGAACTGCGTCCGCAGTCCCAGCACATAATTGTGGCCGGCCGGCGCTGGAAATCAAGGCTGGCCCCTTCGGCCACGGTGCCCTTGCTCAGCATGTCGAAGTAGAACTGCACCGAGTCGTCGACGATGCTGCTGAGCTCGCCCACGACGAGATGGATGGTCGTGATCGGCCGCCCCGCCGCTGCCTCGGTCGCGATCTTGAGGATGCCTTCGGTGATGGATAGTTCGTGCATCAGGTCATTATAGCGCGCGAAACCAGGTTTCCGCCAGAAACCTGGTTTTCAGCGCTCTCGCTCGCCGCAGGCGACGCCGCCCGACTGCTGATAGGCTAGTGCCCGTAGCTGTTGCCGGTGATGAAACCCTCGAGGTCGCGAATGGCCGTCCGCTGCTCGGAGATGATCCACTTACCGATATCGCCAATGGTCACCATGCCGGCCACTTGCCCGGCTTCGAGCACCGGCAGGTGGCGCAGCTTGCGATGGGTCATCAGCTCCAGGCACTCCTCGACCGTCATCGTGGGATCGACCGTCACCACCGGCGAGCTCATCAACTCGAGCACCCGCGTCTCCTTGGAGTGCCGGCCCATCAGGATGCACTTCCACGCGTAGTCCCGCTCGGAGAACATCCCGACCAGCTTGCCCTCCTGGAGCACGGGCAGCGCGCCGACGTTCTTTTCGGCCATCAGCTCCAGTGCCTGAAAGACGGTGGCATAGGGACCGATGGTCCACACGTCCGAGGGCTTGTACCGCATCAGATCGCGTACGTTGTTCACTCGTCTGCCTCCTTGCTTAGCGCTGTGGACGTCCTGACTCCTCGCTCATTGCCTCCGGCCTCACTTCTTCGGTGCGGGGGGTGCCCTCGTAACCTCGGGCGCCGAGCTCCTGCTGCAGCTTTTCCACCAGGACGTCGATTTGTGCTGCCACCGAAGGAGAGGTTTCGAGTCCGATCTCGAACGACTCGGGCTGCACGCCCCACAGTACGATGTCCGGGGGCTCGATGCCCTTAAGCTTCGCCGCAAACAGCATATCGGGCACCCCAACCTGGTGCGGCGAGATCTTCACCGACAGGAATGCGGGAACCGCTTCACCTTCCAGTCGAATCAGCGTGCCTGCCGGCTTCCCGGTTTCGACCGCATCGACGATCAAGAGAGTCTGGCAGCCCTCGAGGTAGTAGAGGAGATCCATGCCGAGAGTGCCCCCGTCGACGATCTGCACGGCCGGGGGCAGGACGTAGCGCTCTTGCAGCCGGCGGATCACGTGCACGCCCGCGCCCTCGTCAGACAGCAGCAGATTGCCGACCCCGAGGATCAAAACCGTCTGGCCCGCCGCGTCTCCGGCCGTCGAGGGCTGCTGGTCGCTCATCCATAACTCCTTGCGCCGCAACTAGCGCGGTATGAGATTTGCACCGGGTGCCGGCCCAGGGCGTTTTGCTCAGCGTGCATACCCGTTGCCGCTGATGTACCCTTCCAGGTCGTGAATTGTCGAGCGCTGTTCGGAGATGACCCATTTGCCGATATCGCCGATGCTCACGATGCCGGTCAGGCGCTCTCCCTCGAGGACGGGCAGGTGCCGGAACTGGCGCTCGGTCATCATCACAAGGCATTGCTCGATGCTGAAGGTCGGGTCGATCGTGACCACGGGCGAACTCATGAGCTCGGAAACGAGCGTTTCTCTGGAGTGGCGGCCCATGAGGATGCACTTGCGTGCGTAATCGCGTTCCGAGAAGATGCCGATGAGACGGCCCGCTTCGACCACCGGGAGCGCGCCCACGTTCTTTTCGGCCATTAGCTCCAGCGCCTCATAAACGCTGGCCTGCGGGCCGATCGTCCATACGTCGCCGGATTTGTAGCGCAGCAGATCTTTGATCTTGTTCACGACACTGTCTCCTTGCTCGCCGAACGAGCGCTCGCTGCGCCGCGAGCCCTATTCTCTGCTGACAGTCAAGGTGCGCCTTCGAACCAATTGCCGTGCGTAGCCAGTGCAACTATTCTACAATACGATTACAAAGAGCGCAAGCGGGAACCGAGGCCGGTTAGCGGGCGTTCTCACAAACAGAGTTGTATTGAGCGAAGGGGAAGTGAGCTGTGCGGAAGTTAGGGCGGCTGCTAGCAGTTGTGTCGTTGGGGATGGCGCTTATGGCAAGGCGCAGGGTGCGCTGGGGCAGCCTCGATCCGAGCCTTTTGCCCTATACCGGAAAGCTGATGGCGCAGGCTTTGTCGCCGGTGTGGACCACTGTGGGCGCGCTGGCGGCAATCATCGGGCTGATTGCCGGCGACAAGGCGGCCGCAGTGGGCGGCGTACTGGGTACGGCGATCGTCGCCGACACGATGCGGCGGGTGTTGGCGCCGCATCACGGGTTCGAGCAGGCGTTTGGGCCGGCGTGGGACGAGCGCATTCCTGCGGCGCGCAAGGCGCATCTCCCGCGTCGTTGGAACGGCTATCTGCGGCCCGTGCGCACGGCCGGTGTCCACCGCGACGTCCCCTACGCCGTGCTGCCGGGCGGGCGGCAGTTGTTGTGCGATATCTGGCAGCCGCCGGCCGGGGTCGAGACGTCCGGCGTTGCCATGGTCTACCTGCACGGCGGGGGCTGGCAGGCGATGGACAAGGACTCGGGCACTCGGCCGTTCTTCCGCCACCTGGCCGCCCAGGGACACGTCATCATGGACGTGTCCTACCGCCTGTGTCCTGAGACAGATTTGCAGGGCATGGTCGGCGACGTCAAGCGGGCAGTGGCGTGGATGCGAGTGCATGCGTTTGAGTACGGCGCCGACCCGGACCGCATCGTGCTGGCCGGCGCCTCGGCCGGTGGGCACCTGGCCTTGCTGGGGGCTTATACGGCCGGCGTGCGGGCGCTGTCTCCATTCGAAAATTTCGCGGACGCGGCGGTTCGCGGGGTTATTGCGTGGTATGCCCCCGCAGACCTGACCCGTTATTCGGGGGACCGGTTTCCGCGTGATTGGCCGCTGTTCGTCCGGGTGGCCCACCGGCTGGGCATGATCAATTCGCCCGACCACCTGAGTTGGGTTGACCTTGAGCGTAAGCTGCTGGGTGCGCCGATCCGGGAGGCCCGCGAGCAGGTCGCGCTGCTCTCGCCGATCACTTACGTGGGCCCACATTGTCCGCCGACGCTCATGATCTATGGCACCCACGACGGCTTGATCCCCATCGAGGACCCGCGCAGCCTGTACGCCGCGCTGCAGGAGTGCAAGGTGCCCGCCGTGTACCTGGAATTGCCGTGGGTCGATCACGCGTTTGACATGGCGGCGCCGCATTTGTCGCCTGCCGCGCAGGCCGCGTATCAAGACGTGGAGCAGTTCCTGGCGCTGATGGCGGGCTAAGCGGGATCCGAGTCGGGGTTAGGTCGGAGGGGGAGTCTGACTTCAGGCTGCAGCACGGGCAGCCAGAGATAGAACGTGGTGCCCTTGTCGAGCTCCGACTCGACGGTGATCTGCCCGCCCGCCCGCTCGACGATCTCCTTGACGATCGACAGGCCCAGGCCGGTGCCCATGCGCGAAACCGACTTGGCGTTGTCTGCCCGGAAGAACTCGGAGAAGAGGCGGGTCATCGCCTCTTTAGGGATGCCGATGCCGGTGTCGGCGACGCCGGCGATCAGGCGGTCGCCCTCGCGGGCGAGGGTCACCGTGACGTTTCCTCCATCGCGGTTGTACTTAATCGCGTTACTGACCAGGTTGTTCCAGAGGCTCCTGATCTGATCGGGGTTGGCCAGCACCGGAGGCAGGTCGGATCCGATATGGGTTTCGACCGTAATGCCCCGTTCCTTGGCGCTGCCGGTTAGCAGTTCTACCTGTTCGCACAAAAGTTTCTCGATCTGGATCGGCTGGACGAGCCCGCGGGCATCTGCAGAGCCAATCCGGCCGAGTTCGAGCAGGTCGGCGATGAGGGCCAGTTGCTCCATCGCCCGGCGCTCGGCCTTTTCGAGGGTTTCGCGGACCTTGTTTTGCGGGACATAGCCTTCGAGGATGAGCTTGAGGTAGCTCTGGATGGCCGCCACCGGCGCGCGCAACTCGTGCGTCGTGAGCAGGGTGAACTGGGCACGAACGTCTTCGAGCTCGCGGAGCTTTCGGTTGGCCAACGCCAACTCGTCGTTGAGGCGTTCGAGCTCGTGCCGCCGGGCGCTGCACTCGGCATTCGCGGCCCGCAGCAGATCGTTGAGGTCGGCCATGTGGCTGCTGCGCGTCTCCAGGCGATCGAGCGCTTCCCGCAGCCGGGCGTTGACCTGCGCCAACTCCTCGCGCCGGGCCTTACACTCGGCATTTGCAACCCGGAGCTGCTCGTTCAATTCGCTCATGTGGCTCGACCGGTTCTGAAGCCGGTCGTATGCGGTTTGGAGTTCCGCGTAGGCTGCATCGAGGTGCGCCCGGCTGTGGTGCAGTTCTTCATTCGCCGCCCGCAGCTGTTCGTTCAGGTGGCGCATCTCGGCCGCTCGCTCTTCCGCCCGCACCTGGTTTTCCTCCAGGTCACGAGTGCGCGAGTGGAGCATGCCGACCAGGGCACTGGTTCCCGCGGCGGCCAGGAAGGTCGTCACCGCGACGGCAACGCATTGTGCGAACGCGTAAGCGGCCGCCTCAGAGACCGCCGTTGGTTGGGGCATGAGGGGGTGATGTGGCAGCAGGCCGGCCCATTCAGAGATGACGACGGCGGAGTATAGGGCCGTGGCAAGGCCTGCCGCTCCCAGCGCCGCGCCTCGGCCGAGCAGGACAGCAGCGACAATGACGGGGAACGCATACAACGGGTAGAAGGGATTCTCCGCCCCGCCCGCAAAGTGGATGACCAAGGTCAGTCCCACGACGTCGGCGAATACCTGGAGGGCGGTGAGGCGCACCCGGGCCGCGGGGCCCGGCTCACGCGCTGCTCCATTCGAGGGCCGCATGTAAGCGAGGATGCCCAGGCTGAGGGCGGCCAGCAGGCCGAGCGTCAGCGCGAGGGGGGCCAGTTCAAGGGCAGGCGAAACCTGCGCGACGACCACGGCCAGGAGAAGCGCACCCGCCAATATAATGAGCCGCGCGATGGCAAGCCAGCGCAGTCGAGCCGCCGGAATGGAGGCCGCGCCAGGAGTGGTCTGAGTCATCGGATCATCCGGGGGGGCAATGCTGCCATCAAGGCACGTCGAACTGCTCGCAGATGGCCGCGTACGCCTCCTTCAAGTCAGAAAGGGCAATGATACAGTTGACCGTCGAGATCGAGGTGCTGATTGCCAGGATGTTGATGCCACGGGCCGCCAGCGTACGAAACATCCGCCCTGCGATGCCCGGGCGCTCGCGGAAGTCAGGACCGAAGATGGCGATGGATGCTACCTCGGGTCGGGGCTCGAGTGCGGCGGGCTGCATCTCAGGACGCAGCGCCTCGACGGCGGCCAGGGCGTTCGGCAGGTCACCCCGGTCGACACACAACACCATCTGGTCGTGCTGCTCGTGATCGATCACCTGCACCACAAACTGCACGTTCAGCCCGCGCTCGCCGAGGGCATCGAGCACGGCGGCGGCGATCCCCGGCCGGTCCTTCACCGCCAGCACGCTCACACTGGCCAATTGGTCGTTCTGAATGACCCCACCCACTTTGATCTTGTCGGTCATTTTACCTCACTGCACTAGGCGGCTGTCAGCGCGAGCAGGCGGTCGACCTGCCGCAGCAGCTCGGCCGGCGCGATGGGCTTGGTCAGGAACGCATCGATGTGGATGCTTTCGTCGGTCGGGAACAACGCCAGGTAGTCGGTGTTCGCAATCGAGGTGACCATGACCACGGGCACGTGCTTGTAGTCGGGATCGTCCGCCATCCGCTGGCTCATGCTCAGCCCGTCGAGCACCGAGGACATGATCACGTCCAGCACGACCAGGTCCGGCTTCTCGCGGCCCAGCACTAGCATGCCCTGGTCGCTATTTCCCGCGCTCACCACCTGATAATCGGCTTTTTCGAGCACAAGTCGCGAGTATTCTACAAAGTCCGGGTCGTCGTCGACGATGAGGATTTTGGCCTTCGACATTTGTCCACTCCCGCCGCTCGCGCGGTTTCTCAGTTGAGATGCTAGCGCCCGGAGGGGCACGCCTCGCAGCCTTTGCCGAGGCCGGGCCCCGCAAGCTCTACACGGTCCTTCTTGAACAGCCCCGGTCAATTAGTCTTATCTGTTCAATCAGTGTCCCATTTTTGATTCAGTTGGCATGGATGCGCGCGACGAACTCGCTGCGGAAACGGTTTAGGCCCGAGCTGACGGGCTCGCACATCCCCGTGCCCATCGGGCAGAACGTGACACCGGCAATGCCGCGCGTCAGTTCTTCGAGCTTGGTCAGCTCGCGACTCGTGCCGCGCCCGGCCGCGATCGTCTCCAGCGTGCGTAGCAGCTGTTCTCCGCCGACCCGGCACGGCGTGCAGCCGCCGCACGACTCGTGCACGAAGAAGCTCGTGATGCGCCGGGCCACCTCGACCATGTCGGTGGTTTCATCCATAACGATCACGGCGCCGGTGCCCAATGCAGAGCCCGCGGCCTGGAGCGTTTCGAACGCCATAGGCGTGTCCAGTTGGTCGGCGGTCATAATCGGCGTGGACGCACCACCGGGAATTACGGCTTTGACATTCCGGCCGAGTCGGACGCCGCCGGCATGCTCGTAAATCACCTCGCGCAGCGTGACCCCAAGCGGCAGCTCATAGTTGCCGGGGCGGTTTACATGGCCGCTCACGCAGAAGATCTTGGGCCCCTTGCTCTGGCTGGTGCCGATCGTTGTATACCACTCGGCGCCACAGCGGATGATGTGGGGGATGTTGGCCAGCGTTTCGACGTTCTGAACGAGCGTCGGTTGGCCCCACAGCCCCACCTGGGCGGGATACGGCGGCTTGAGGCGCGGCTGCCCGCGGCTGCCCTCGAGCGACTCGATCATGGCCGTCTCTTCGCCACAAATATACGCGCCCGCGCCGCGATGCACCGAGACGTCCAAGTCAAACCCGCTCCCAAGGATGTTCTTCCCCAAAAAGCCGTGCTGATATGCGTCGGCAATGGCCTTGATCCAGCGCTTGACCCCCAGGAAGAACTCGCCCCGGATATAGACGAACGCCCGCCGCGCACCGATGGCGTATGCAGCAATGATGACGCCTTCGAGGATCGAGTGCGGATCGCGCTCGACGATCAAACGATCCTTGAATGTGCCGGGCTCGCCCTCATCCGTGTTCACGGCCAGGTACTTCACCGGGGCATCCTTCGGGATGAACCCCCACTTCGTGCCCGTGGGAAAGCCAGCGCCCCCACGGCCTCGCAGGCCTGACGCCTTGACCTCCGCAATGATCTGGTCAGGCGACATCGTCAGCGCCTTGCGCAGGGCTTCGTACCCGCCGGTCTGCAGGTAGGTAGTTATCTTCTCCGAGTTGGGCTTCGTGACCCGTGAGAGGAGCACGGGGGCCCACTGCGCCGCGCCATTGGCAGATGCCATATCACACCTCCCCCATCAGCCGTTCGAGGATGGCGTCGATCGCCGCGGGTGTCAGATTCTCGTACAGTTGATCGTTGACGCGCATGGCCGGCGCGGTGCCGCACGAGGCCAGGCACTGGACCATTTCGAGCGTGAAGCGTCCATCGGGGGTCGACTCGCCGGGGCTCAAGCTGAGCTTGGTGCCCACGTAGTCGGCGACCCTTTCCGCACCCTCGCAGAGGTAGCATGACAGGCCGTCACACACCTGGATCACGTAGCGGCCGACGGGCTCCGTGCGAAACAAGGTGTAGAAGCTGGCCGTGCTGTAGACGTCGCCTGCACGCAATCCCAGCCGCTTGGCAACCCGCTCGACGGCCTCTTTCGTGAGGTAACCCTTTTGCTCCTGCGCGATATAGAGCGCGGCCAGCAACACCGACTGCTTGGCGGGGTCGACAATCGCCGATCCCACCGGTCTCGCTTGGGCGTCCCCGTTCATCTGGACTCCTCTCTCCTCGGCGCACCGGGCAAAACGAGCGTGTCGTTGCAGGTGCCGGGACTATGCGGCTGGCTTGGACTCAGGCTCCTCCCGCGGACGATCCGCCTGGAGATGGCGCCGGTCCCGAATTGCCCAAAATGCTGGCGACCTGGGCCAGTAATTCATCAGGGCTGATGGGTTTGCTGAGAAAGCGATCGACCATGGCCCGTTCGTCGGTGGGCAGAAAGCGGTCTTCGTCCTCACTGAGGACGGCGGAGATTAGAATCAGGGGGATGTGGGCCAACTGGGGGTCGGTGCGCACGGAACGGATCATGCCTACGCCCGCCAATTCGTAGGACATCATGGCGTCGAGGAGGACAAGATCGGGCGCGGTGGCATGCATGAGGGCCAGGCCTTCCATCGCATTGTGGGCCTCGTGGACCTCATACCCGTGCGCTTCCAGGACGATGTGCACGAACTCACGAAAGTCCGGGTCGTCGTCGACAATGACGATCGACTGCGTCAACTTGGACACGGTCAACTCCGCGGCGCTTAGTTTAGTAACTCGGCCACCTTGTTCAGCAGCACCTTGGGATCCACCGGCTTCGACAGCCAGGCGTCCATGTGCGGCTGCTGTTCCATGGGGAAGACGTGTGCGTAGGGCGTTTCGGCTATGGACGACACCATGATTACCGGCATGAAGCGGGCGTCAGGGTCTTGGGACAGCTTCTCGCTTACATCCAGCCCGTCGAGCACCGTGGACATCATGATATCGAGGATCATGAGGTCGGGCCGCAGGGCCTTGACCTGAGCCATGGCCTGGTTGCCATTGGCCGCGGTTACAACCTGGTAATCGTTCGATTCGAGGATCGTCCGCATGATTTCGACGAAGTCGGGATCATCGTCGACGACGAGGATTTTGGCAGAAGACATCTCTGGCTTGCTCCTTGCGATATTGCGATAGTCTACCATATTATGCCACCTGTCACAAGCTCCATGCAATGACGGGCATCAGGATTGCGGGGGATCAAAGTGGATGCTGACCACAAAGGCTCGAAGACACGAAGCCACACGAAGCCTTTGTGAACCTTAGTGTCTCCGAGCCTTTGTGGTTAACCGCTTCGCACGTCGAGGCATGATAAAATGGCGGACGGGAGGGGATCCGATGGAAGAGGAATTGTTGGCCGTGCTCGACGCGCACCTGAAGAGCATCTGGGCCGGTGATCTGACGGCGTATCGAGCGACGACCGCAGAGGACGTCACGTTTTTCGAGTGGTACATCAGCACCCAGCGCATCGATGGACTGGACTTTCACCTGCGTGAGACCGCGGCCCAGTTCCGGGCGGCGGAGGACCGGCGGCGTTCGGGCCAGCGTTACGAGATCGAGCACGAGGTGCTGCAGCCCAAGATTCAAGTGTACGGCGACGTCGCGATCGTCACTTATACGCTGCTGATGCGCTACACGTCGTCCGACGTCGTGCGGCATACCGAACATAACGAAACACGGGTGTTTCACCGCCGGGCCGCGGGCTGGCAGCTCGTGCACTGCCACAAGTCGCCGATGTGGCCCGCCCCACATGCACCGTCAGGCAGGTAGGTCCATGTCACAACTTGCGCTTATCACGGGCGCGTCGAGCGGCATCGGCGAGGAGTTCGGCCGGCAGCTCGCCGCCCGGGGATACGATCTCGATCTTAACTGCGCGGCGTGCGGAGCGACTGGCTGCTCTCGCCACAGAGCTGACGCAAAAGCATGGGGTGCGGGTGGAGACGCTGCCCGCGGATCTCTCCATTCCCGATTGCATTGCGGCCGTGGCAGCACGGGCGCACGCGGGCGACGTCGACCTCCTGGTGAATAACGCCGGGTTCGGCATCGGAAAGAAGTTCGCCCACGCAGGGCTCGGCGGACAGGAGGCGATGCTGTCTGTTCATATCCAGGCGCCCATGCAGCTGATGCACGCCGTCCTGCCGGCCATGATCGAGCGCCACCGAGGCGGTGTGATTAATGTCGCCTCGCTCGCGGCCTATTTCTCACTTCCGACCGAGGCCAATTACACCGCGACGAAGGCATACCTGGTGCGCTTTTCGCGGGCGGTCCACGGCGAAGTGCGGCGCACGGGAGTGACGGTGCAAGCGCTCTGCCCCGGCTTCACCGTGTCTGAAATGCACATCGATCGCCAGACGGGCGCAATTCAAGCGGCAGGGTCCTGCGTTTCTCTGGTCAGAGGCAAGCGAGGTTGTCGGCGCGTCGCTGCATGCGTTCGATCGCCGCAAGTCGCTCTGCGTGCCCGGAGGAATCAACAAGCTGGTTTACTGGATCGGGAAGCTCGGCGTGGCCGATGTCTTTCTGCCGTACTTCCTGCGCTAGCGGATTGTTTGACGCCGGCCCGCTCCGCTTCTATAATTATCGAACCTGCTCGGCAAGGGCTGCCGCAAAATCCCGCCGTTCATCGACCGGTCACTCAGGAGTAGTAGATGTCCTCTCGCGATTTGCGCACGCCCGTGCGTAACCCTGCGACCGCTTCACGCGTCTTCAGTGGTGAGGCCGTCATTATCACACCCACAGAGAACACTGTTCGGATGCTGAATGGGGTGGGCTCGCGCATCTGGGAGCTGGTTGACGGTGAGCGCACGGTCGAGCAAATCGGGGCCGTGTTGGCGGCCGAGTACGATATTCCGGCCGGCGACGCGACCGACAGCGCCGGACGCTTTGTCGACGAGCTCCTCGCCAAGGGGCTGCTCGAGCTCGCGGCCTGAAGCCGGCGGAGCTGCATGGACGCTTTCATCCCCTTGGAGTCCGTAACGACCGGCCCGCGCCCGTTCGAGCGTGACTACGCGGGGTGCGCGCCGGTGGAGGCGCCGGCCAACGGGTACGACACGCTGATGGCGCGGCTGCGCCGAGAGCACGTGCCCTACTCGGTCTTGTGGGAGCTGACGCACCGCTGCAATCTGAAGTGCGTGATGTGTTTCAACGAGGCGCTGGCCGAGCAAGAGCTGAGCACGGACGAATGTCTCGGCGTTCTGCGCCAGCTTGCCCAAGCCGGCGCGCTCCGGCTGACCTTCACCGGCGGGGAGATCCTGACACGGCCCGACTTTTTTACGATTGCGCAGGCGGCGCGCGAACTCGGCTTTGCGCTCGACCTCAAGACGAACGGCACGCTGATCACGCCGGAGACCGCCGTCAGAATCGGCCGGCTCGCACCGGTACAGGTCGATATCAGCCTGCTCGGGGCTACCTCTGAAACCTTTGATGCGTTGGCCGGGATGCCGCACACGCTCGACCGTGCGCTGCGGGGTGTCGGGTTGCTGATAGAGCAGGGCGTGCGGGTTAAGCTCAATACCCTGTTAATGACAGCGAATTTGTCAGAACAGCGGGCCATGGTTGACGTTGCCAATAAGTTGGGTGTATACTATGAGTCGGTTCTCAAGGTATCTCCGACCGATAGTGGACAGCCAAAAGCCGAGCGACACCAGTTATCGCGCGACCAGATGGTTGAGGCTGTTGTCGCGGACCAAACGCCCTTTGTTCCCAAGCCGCGCTCCGAGGAATCACGCACCTGTGGTGTCGGGTTATCGTCGTGCCTGATTAGCCCGTACGGCATCGTTTATCCCTGTATTGAGTTGCGCGTGCCCGCGGGCGACCTGCGCAAACAGAAGTTCAGCGAGATCTGGCGTAGTGCGCCGGTCTTCGTCGAACTTCGCGAGCGGCACGTCTTCGGCAACCTGCCCGATTGCCAGCGCTGCCGCTGCAGACGTACTGCGAGGGCCGGTGCGCAGGTATTGCGCAGAAGAATCACGGCGACCTGTACGGCGGGCATACGCTGGCGTGTTGGCAGGCGCAGGCGCGCTTCATGCAGCAGCATCCCGGGGCGCCCGTCCCGACGACGCCGTTGCTCGAACGGCAGCAGTCGTCGGACGGCAAAGCCAAGAACGGTGATATTCACGAATGACCGTTGTAACCGGCGGGCTATCGACGGTCGGTCGTCATCTGTGTTGTAAGCTGGCAGCGTTATCGTCGACGAGATTCGTCGGGGAGGTAAGTCATGGATCAAGCCCTGCAAGTCGCCCATCAATCTGCGCCTGAGACTCGCAAGCCCTGGGAAGAGCCCTGCATCGTGCTCGAACGCCTGCTCCTGGTTTCTGCGCAGGACGGGGGCGGGAAGGGCGAGTCCGGCATCTTCAATCCCGGCCAGAGCGGACCCGGCGGCCCGAGCTTCATGGGCCCCCTCGGCACATCCGGGGGTAGCGGCAACTGCTAACCTCAGAATCCTTAAGCCAACCGCCTTGAGTTCAGAGTCGCGGGCATGGAGTAGTCTATTGAGAGCGCCTTCGCTGCGGTGGCTTTCCGCATTGCTAGTCGTATTCGGTCTCGTACTGCCCAGTCAGTCTGTTTTTGCCGGGCCTACCGAGACCGAATTTTTGTTTGAGGTCACAACGCCTACCTTTAGCATCGGGTCCGATAACATAACCGTTCCCGGTTATGCGTCCAACGATGCCCCCGGCGCGCCTGCCCTGCCCCTTCCAGGTCAAAACCATCGAACTCCCCTTCGACGGTGACTGGAAGGTCAGCTATGAACTCCTCGAAAGCCAGACTCTGCCCGAGAAACTCGCTGTGCGCTCGGTTCCGGTCGCAGACCTGCCGGTCGAAGGTCCGCAAAGCATCCAAAGCCGGCCCGATTGGCCCAGCGAGGCGCCCGTGGTGACGCGCCGGACCCGGCCATTTACGGCCACGACACGTATTACCCAGAGGCCCCGGTTCAGCCCGGCACAGAGGGCTGTCAACGCGGCAGGCGCCTCCTGCCCGTCCGCGTGTTCCCGTTCCAATATAACCCGGCCGCGCAGACGGTGCTGTACCACCCCCACGTCAAGGTGGTCGTTCGTGTGAGCGGCTCGGCGCAGGGCTCGTGCAGCCAAGGAGCGGCGCCCAGCACGGGTGTTGCCGGCGCGGAGGCTATCGGGGCAGAGGCGGGTGCCCTATTGGTACGCACTGCGGAGCGCGGCATGTACGGTCTGACGTACGCCGATCTTCAAACCGCAGGCGTGCCGCTCGACACGGTCGATCCCGCAAGCTTTCGCATGACGCTGGGAGGCCAGGCGGTTCGCCTGCAAGTGCAAACGCAGACGGCCGGCCACTTCGCGCAGGGCGACCTGGTCATCTTCTACGCCGAACCCTATACGGGCCGCTGGTCTACGACGAACGTCTATCGCTTCAGTTGGGGCCCCGACGCCGCACCGGCTGAGTCGCGCATGCTGACACGCGGGGCAGCCAAGACCGGGCCGGTTCTGACCACGGTCATCCAGTCACTGCACGTCGAGCGAAACTACGACTATTACAGCACCTACCCGGCGTCCGTCGAGGCCGACCACTTTTTCGACGCGCCACTCAGCCTTTCGCAGAGCACGCCGTCCGCGTCCGCATCATACGATCTCGCGCTGGACGACCCCCTGCAGACGGGTACGGTCAAGATCAGCGGGTTGGTTTACGGTGGCAAGAGCCAGGCTGCGAATCCCGACCAGTCGTTCGAGCTCAAGCTGAACAGCCAGGCTGCCGGGGTGCAGCAATGGGACGGGCGAGTCGGCTACCAGTTCTCGACGAGCGTGACCGCGTCGGCTCTGCTGCCGACCGGCAATAAGCTCTCCGTGACTGCCGCTCTCTCGCAGCTACCCGCACTGACCGACTATTACATCTATCCCGATAGCTTCGACCTCCTGTATCCTGCATCGAGCGAGGTGGAGACCGACCGCGTCTTTGTTGCGGGGCTCGACACTAGCGCCACCGCGGTTCAGATGCAGTTCACCGGTTTCACCGGCTCCACCGTGCGGGCTTACGACGTCCGCGACCCCAAGTCCCCGGTCATACTCACAACGGTCGAAGCAGGTGCGTCGGGCCCGCCCTACAGCGTCAACGTGTGGGACTCCTGGAATGCGTTGGACAGCGCGCCGCGTATGCGCTCACCACGGACGCCGCGCTTCTCAAGCCGGCGTCGATCGAACGCGACTGGCCCAGCAACCTGAAGTCAATGACGAACTCGTACGATTACATCGCCATCGTGCACCGCAGCCTTTCCGAGCCCATTCAGCCGCTGCTCGACCGGAGGGCCCGGCACGGGCTCCGGGTCACGAAGGTTGACGTGCAGGACATCTACGATGAGTTCAACTACGGTATGCCGCATCAGCAGGCGATCCGCGACTTCCTGAACTATGCCTATCACTACTGGAACCAAGGCGAGGCGAATCGTCCGCGCTACGTCCTGCTGGTCGGCGACGGGCATTACGATTTCAAGAATGTGTTGAACAAGCCGGTGCCGAACCTCGTGCCGCCGTTCCTGATCAACGTCGATCCGTGGATCGGCGAGACTGCCGCCGACAACCGCTTTGTCTCGGTGGATGGTGCTGACGACTATCTGCCCGATATGGCCATTGGCCGAATACCGGCGTGGAATGCTGCGGACGTAGCGAGCGTGATCGCTAAGATCGTGGCGTATGAGGACGAAAATGCGCCACCGGATGCTGCCTGGCAGCGGCGTGCCGTCTTTGTGGCAGACGACGAAGAGACCGGCGCCGGCAACTTCCACGCCTTCAGCGACGAGATCATCGCCAACTGGTTGCCGCCGGCCTACGACAGCTCTAAGATCTATTATAACCCGAACAATATGCCTGTGGGGGTCGGATACACGACTGTCAGCGACATGAAGACCAACGTCAAGCAGGCCTTCAACCAGGGCGCCCTGCTGATGCAGTGGTTCGGTCACGCGTCCAAGTTCAGATGGGGGTCGTTCAACAACCTGTGGAAGGTGTGGGATCTGCGAACGCTCGACGCCAACGTGCACCTGCCCCTGGTGCTCTCATACTCGTGCTGGTCCGGTTACTTCGTGAACCTTTTCGGGTATACGGACGGTTCGCCGGATGGCTCGGCATGGTATCAGTCGCTCGGCGAGACGGACTTGCTTCAGCCAGGCCGTGGAGCTATCGCTGACCTTTCGCCGAGCGGGCAACACGTCGGGCAGGCGCTGCAGGTGCTGAACCAGGGACTGACGAAGACGATCTTCCAGGATCGGGTCGTCGGCTTGGGCGAGGCCGTGGACGCCGCCAAGCTGTACTACTTCAGCCACAGCACCGCGTATCCTGACGTCATCGACACTTCCATCCTTTTCGGCGATCCCACGCTTAAGCTGCGTCTGCCATACCGCGCCTCTGGGCTCTCCCGAGCCGCCCGATGTCGACATCGCGCCGAAAGACGCGGCTTCGGTCCACCTCTTCTGGCGGCATCTGTCTGAGAACAGCGGCTACGAGGTCTATAGGGCCGTGCGTCCCTACTTCCAACCCGGCGACAGCGGCGTCAACCCCATCGCCTACATCGACGCCGCGCCCTACGGTCCTGACTCAGAGATTCCATACGACGACTCTGGGTACGATTACGACCCCGCTGGGGGTACGCAGCCCCGGGTACAGGTCGTTGGTGACGTGGCCAACAACTACTTTTGGGGTGTCGAGGGCCGCGCCGGCACCGGCTCGGGCATCATTAACTGGGTAGGCGAGTTCGACTTCGCGCTCACGAAGGGCAATTAAAGGTTTAGGCCGGAGAAACCGCCCCGGTTCCTCCGGCCTAAACCTGACCCTTCCTCAACCCCTCAATCCCCTACCGATTCGCTTGAGCTACCCCGGTCCGTCCCATCACCAGCAATCCAAGGAGACTCAACCCACCTCACAAACTCACTCAATCGATCAACCCGTACTCACAACTACCAGACGCCCACATCGCTTAGTTCGATCCGCTCAATACGACTCACTTACGCATGCATTCTTTACAACGGCCATTACAACCAATAAACGCTCAAATAACCACACTTACGGCTTCGTTCGATACACGAGTCAATACAAAGTTCTGATCTGTCCTGTGCCTGCTCCCCCCTTACTTAGCGGAGGAGCAGGCCGGTGCTTCCAGGCTAGCTGGCGCACTGTTTGCTTAGCGCACAGTGCCCCGGCGCAGCAGGTTGACGATAGCCAACAAAACAACGGCGCCCAAGAGGGAGACCAACAGCCCAGAGAGGCTGAAGTCGCCCTGATTAATGTTGCCGCCGCCGATCAGCGGGTTGAGAATCAGGCCGGCCAGGAAGGCGCCGACGATACCGACGATGATGTTCAGCAGGGGACCCTGCTGCGCATCGGTCCGCATGATCATGCTGGCAATCCAGCCCAACAGACCACCCACGATAATCCACACGATGAAGTTAATCATGCTCTCTACTCTCCTTATGTTCGACTCTCGACTCACTTACGATACTTCGCTTGAGCTCACTCAAGCTTATGTGCCAAGTATACTGCGCTCGCCAGGCTTTGGGTATCAGCAAATGCCGTAGCGTTTCATCGGCATTGCGCCTACTCCCGTGTCAGACAAATCTTACATGTGCCGGAAAACAAATCGACCGGGCGCCGCCCGGTCGATTTGTTTTCCACCCCGCTTGTTATCAAGCCTGCAACCCGTACTGCGCCACCCGGTCCAGCAGCTGCTCGAACTCGCTGGACTTGTCATAGAAATAGTCGGCTCCGGCCTTCTGACACTCCGAACGATAGCGTTCGGTCGCGTGGTTGGTTAACATGATGACCTTGGTCTCCGGATGCGTGCCCTTGACTTTGCGCAGGACGTCAATGCCGTTTTGCACAACGCCAACGCCCGGCACCTTGATATCTAGGATTGCGATGTCAGGCTCGTGCTCGTCGACCAGGCGCAACGCGGACGCGGCATCCTCGGCCTGAATAACATTCTCGACCGAGTCAATCTCTGCCAGCATGGCCGCAAGCAAGCTGCGCACCACGGCGGCGTCGTCCATGACCAGCACGGTGAAGCGTTTCGACATCCGATTACCAAAATCCATCATGCATGAATAATAAGCCCGTCTATCCCTTAGAAGTAGCAGAAGAACACTGATAAGACAATCATCTCTCGTCCTATCGGCTTGTCCGGTTTTGTCCGACAATGCACGCGGCTTGTGCCTTAGATGGCCTAGGCGGGCTGATGAGGGGGCGGGCTTTCGATGCTGTACTGCCTGAGCGGCAGGCGCATCTCGACCAGCACGCCCTGGTCGGGCCCGTTGAGCACGGTGACCGAACCCCCCAACTGCCGCGCTCGCTCGCGCATCCCGACCAGCCCCAGGGAGCGGCGCCCGGGGTCGACCTGTAAGCCCTTGCCATTGTCCAGCACCTTCAGAACGAGGTCGCTGTCCGTCGTGACCATGTCCACTCGCACTTCGGTCGCTTCCGCATGCCGGGCGATGTTAGTCAGCGCTTCCTGCAAGACACGGAAGGCCGCGGTGCTCATATCCTTCGACAAGCGCTCTTCGACCACTTCGGTTTCGAGCGTTACTGCCAGGCCCGTCCGTTCGCGAAACTGCTGCAGTTGCCATTCGACCGCAGCCTCGAGGCCGAAGTCGTCCAGGATGCCGGGGCGCAAGTCGGACAGCGATGCGCCGGATTGTCTTGATCGTTTCGTCGACCAGCGCGAAAGTCTCGCTGAGCCGTTCGCCCACCTTCTCCGGATTCGCGCGTTGCCAGCCGCTC
This sequence comes from uncultured Chloroflexia bacterium, assembly GCA_963810095.1. GTDB lineage: Bacteria > Chloroflexota > Anaerolineae > CG2-30-64-16 > CG2-30-64-16 > JALOOB01. The sequence goes on from CAWEMM010000010.1 coordinate 111,578, forward strand.
GATCGTGCGCAGCTCCATCTTGATGGCCGTGAGGAGCTGGCCAAGCTGGTCGTGAATCTCGCGCGAGATGCGCATGCGCTCCTGTTCCGTGCTGCGCATGAGTTCCTCGGAGAGCCGGCGCAGGTCGGCCTGGGTCTCCAGGAGCTTCGTGTTACTGATCTGCAGTTGCTCGGTGCGCTTGATGACCCGGCTTTCCAGCTCCGCGTTACAGCTGCTGCATCTGGTTGATCAGCCGGGCGTTCTCTTCGTCGCGCTCCTGCAAGGCGGCGGCCATCGAGTCGAAGGTCTGCGCCAACTGCCCCATCTCGCTGCTGTCGCCTAGCAGTCCCACCCGGGCCGAGAAGTCGCCGGCGCGCATCCGCAGCGCCGCATCGACAACCCTTTCGGTGCGACGGACGATCATGACCTCGGCGCTAATCCAGGCTGACGCCAGCGCGGCCAGCCCAATGACGGCGAGGCCGCCCAGGCTGAGGCGCAGCATCCGATCGACGCCCGAGTAGATGTAGTCTGTCGTCAGGCCGGCAAACGCATACAGATCGGGGTCCGTTCGCGAGCCGACGGGCGTAAACGAGAAGAGCCGCCGGTTGCCGCTGAGGCCGGGCGCGACGATCCAGCCCTCCTTTTCGCCTTTGGCAGCCTGGAAGATGGCGGTGCCGGCAACATCCTGCCCGACGAAGCGCTCCGGGTCGGGGTGGCGCAGCACGACGGTCCCATTCCGATCGATCAAGATCAATGAGGCGTACTGGTAGAACTGGTTGGCGCCGATGCGCTGGGCGAGCGCGTCAACATTCAGGCCCGCGCCAATGACGGCTTGCACATGGCCATTCGCTTCCAGCACCGGCAGCCCCACGGCAAGATTGGGGCGGCCCGAGGCAGGGCCGATTTGTACATTACCCACGGCGAACGTCTTGCTGGCGATGGCCCGCTCAAAATAGAGCTGTCCGGCAGCGGAGATCGTGCCGGACAGCGGGCGCAGCGACGGCCACGCAGCGGATCGTTCCGTCCGGTGCGGCCACACTCAGTCCCAGGAACTGCTTGCTCGTGTTAAAGAATGCCTGGAGCCGGTCTGAGCACGCGGCCGGGTCGGCGCCGGTGATCTCGGGCGTTTGGGCCAACCAGGTGAGCGAATTCTCTGTGTTGCTGATGACCTCCTGGTACTGCGTCGCCAGCAGTTGAGCCAGCGCCATGCTCTCGAGCCGGGCGCTCTCCTCGGCGCGCGTGCGCTCGAAGGCTGCAATCGTGATCACCAGGACAAAAGCGGGCAGGAGCGCGAGGAAGATGACCGCCACGAGACGGGTGCGCAGGTTGGGCAGGATGTGTCGGGTTAGCATGGACGCCCTCTAGTTGTCAATCATAGCACAAAACGCCGCGGCTCACTACCGAGCTGAGCTGAACTAGGACGCTGATGCAACTGATTAACCTGATCTACACTGTCCTTTGGCTGAAGATCGTGATGATCAGTCCCATCCGTTCAATCAGTGTCCGATTTCATGCGGCGTTTGGCGTAGGCGCCATATCAGGCTCCGCATGTAGGGCGAGCTTCAGCTCGCCCCTATGTAGCCAGCCCGCCCTTTCCACTCGAAGGGCGCACGGTTTTCGAGCATTGACGGGTCGACGGAATGCCTGTATAATCGCCCCATCTTCGCCTGTAGCCCTGATGGCACCATTGCTTTTTCCGGCGCATGGTCTGCGCCGATCCCATCCGACAGCACCCTACTCCTTGTGCGAAAGGGGGTGACGCTCCAAAAACGACCAACGCTCCCGTCGACTGTTTCGGCTCCAGTAGTCTAGCTTCGTGTTTCAACCGAAATGGCCCATTGGGCACGGACCCACTTGGAAAGGCCCTATCATAAGGAGGAGCGATCACTATGAAGCGTCTGTTCGTACTACTGTTTGTCGTCATGCTGGTGACCGGGCTTGCCGGCTGTGCAGCGCCGGGCGCCGGCACGGGCGGCGACACCATCAAGATTGGCCTGGAAGCACCGCTGACCGGCGACTATGCCTACGAGGGTAAGGGCATGCAGAAGGCCGTGCAACTGCTGGTGGACCAGGCGAATGCTGCCGGCGGCATCAACGGCAAGAAAGTGGAGTTGCTCGTCGAGGACGATAAGGGCGATCCGAAGGAAGCCGCCCTGGTCGCCGACCGCATGGTGTCCAACAAGGTCGCGGCGGTCATCGGCGCCTACAACTCCAGCGCGACCGAGCCCGCCTCCGTCACCTACAACAAGAACAACATCCTCCACATCACGCCCTCTTCGACCCGCGTCAGCCTGACGGAAAAAGGCTTCAAGCAGTTCTTCCGCACTTGTTTCCTCGACGACCGCCAGGGCCTCTTCGCCGCCAACTTCATGAAACAGGTGCTTGGCAACAAGACCATCGGCATCCTGCATGACAACTCGACGTACGCCCAGGGCCTCGCGGAAGAGACCAAGAAGTACGCGGAGCAGTTGGGGCTGAATATCGTCTTCTACGATGCCATCAACCCGAAGGACCAGGACTTCACCCCCGTCTTGACGAAGATCAAGGCCGCGAACCCCGAGACGGTCTACTTTACCGGCTACCACGCGCAGGCCGGGCAGTTGCTCAAGCAGGCAAAGGGCGTCGGCCTGCAAACGCAGTGGCTGGGTGGCAACGCCTCGAACAACAAGGAGATCATCGACATTGCCGGGCTCGACAATGCCAAGGGCATGATGTTCACGACCGAGCCGCTGCCGAAGGACCTTGACTATCCCGAGGCGAAGCAGTTCCTGGCCGACTACAAGGCGAAGTACAACGAGGAGGCGGAGAGCGTGTGGTGGGTCATGGCGGCCGATGCCTTCCGCGTCGTCAAGAACGCCATGGAGCAGACAAAAGGCACCGATACGACCAAGATGGCCGAATACCTCCACACCAACTTCAAGGATTTCCCGGGCATCACCGGTCCCATCATCGGCTTTGACGAGAAGGGCGACCGCCTGGGCAGCATCCACAAGGCGTATGTGATCACCGACGCCGGCGAGATTGTGCCGTACCCGAAGCAACCGGCCGTTCAGTAAACCTCGAATTAGACACTGTTTGCGCTGCTCTGACTGATAAACGATGCCATCGGCAAGTTCGTCAGAGTCAATCAGAGCAGCGCAAACAGAGTCCCTTTCTGAGTTCCCAGAGGGGTGCTTATGGAGCAGTTGGCTCAGAGCTTGCTGAACGGGCTGACTATCGGCGCGTTCTATGCCCTGGTGGCACTCGGGTACACCATGGTGTACGGTGTCCTTAAGCTGATCAACTTCGCGCACGGCGACCTGTTCATGTGGGGCGCGTACCTGGGCTGGACGTTCCTGACCCTGGCGTCCTTCCTGGTGGCGAAGGCCGGCCCGTTCGCACTCGTGCCTGCGGTAATCTTCGTCATGATCACGGTCGGCCTGATCGGCGTGCTACTCGAACGCGTCGCTTACCGGCCGCTGCGCGGGCGGGCCGCTTGCCCCCCATCATCTCCGCATTGGGCGCGGCCTTCATCCTGGAAAGCGTGGCTCGCAACCTGTACGGGGCCAGCTACCTGGTCTATCCGGAAGCCGTGAACGTGCCCGGTCGCTTTCAACTGGTCGGGAGCGTGACCGGCAGCTTCACTCAGGGCTTCGTGCTGATCGCGTCGATTGCGTTGATGGCGCTGCTGTACGTCTTTGTGAACTACACGCGCACGGGCACGGCGATGCGTGCGGTCTCGCTCGACCATGACACCTCGCGGCTGATGGGCATCGACGTCAATCGCATTATTGGCATCGTCTTCTTCATCGGCCCCGCGCTGGGCGGCGCGGCAGGCATGCTCGTCGCGCTGCATTACGGCTCGTTCAACTACACCCTCGGCTGGACGTTCGGCCTCAAGGCCTTCATTGCTGCAATTCTGGGCGGCATCGGCAATATTCCGGGCGCTATGCTGGGCGGCATTCTCCTCGGCCTGGTCGAGAGCATGGGCGCGGTCTATTTGCCTGGCGGCGCGCAATGGAAGGACGTGATCGCTTACGTGATCCTCGTGCTGATCCTGATCGTCCGTCCCACGGGTATCCTGGGCGAACGCGTTGCGGAGAAGCTGTAACGAATCCCAAGCATCCCAGTCAAGGGGGGAAGTGTGGCGCGAACGTCATCACTGGCGACGAGGCTGCGGCGGGTGAAGCCGGTTTATTGGGCGTTGGCCAGCCTGGCCATTGCCGTCTTGCTGCCGCTGCCCATCGGTGATTATCTGCGGTCGGTGCTCTGGCTGATCGGCATCTACGTGCTGCTCGGGCTCGGCCTCAACATCATTGTCGGCTACGCGGGCCTTTTTCAACTGGGCCATGCGGCGTTCTATGCCATCGGCGCGTATACCGCGGGCCTCCTTAACCTTTAAGCTTGGAATCCCCTTGCTGGCGACGATGCCGGTCGCCATTATCGTCGCGGGCGCAGCCGGGTTTATCGTGAGCCGGCCCATCCTGCACCTGCGCGGCGACTATCTGGCCATCGTCACCATCGCTTTCGGCGAGATCTTGCGCATGCTGCTGGTGAACAACGTGGGCGGCGTTACCGGCGGCGCGAATGGGCTTTTTGGGATCGACTCGATCGAGGTGTTCGGCTACAGCTTCGACTCCGTCCTCAGCAACTATTACCTGGTCCTCTTCTTCATTATCATTACGATCTTCGCCGTCAACCGCCTGGAGAACTCACGGCTGGGTCGGGCATGGATGTACGTCCGCGAGGATGAGACCGCGGCCGCAGCGATGGGCATCAATACGGTCCAGATCAAGGCGATCGCGTTCGTGCTCGGCTCGGCGTGGGCCGGGCTGGCGGGCGTGCTGTATGCCAGCCGCATCGGTTCCATTTCACCCGACCTGGGCAGCTTCCTCGAGTCGGTGATCATGTTCTCGATCGTGGTGCTCGGCGGCGTGGGCTCCATCCCCGGCGTCATCGTCGGCGCCATCGGCATGATCGGGCTGCCCGAGCTCTTCCGGTTCGTCAAGGACTGGCGCGATGGTTTCGTGGGCCTGGCGATGGTTCTGATGATGATCTTCCGGCCTGCCGGTCTCTTGCCCAGCCGGCGCGTCGTAGAAGAGCTCGAAACGCACGAAGTGGCTGCGCAGCAGTCCGGCGTGGTCTGAGGAGTGTCAACACATGGCGTTGCTTGAGGTGAACGGCCTGACGCGCTCCTTCGGCGGGTTGATGGCCGTGTCGGCCGTCGACCTGCGCATCGAGCGCGGAGAGATTATGGGCATGATTGGCCCGAATGGGGCCGGCAAGACGACCGTCTTTAACCTGCTCACCGGCATCTACCGGCCCGACAAGGGGACGGTGGTGTTTGACGGCCGCGGCCTGGTTGGGCTGAAGCCGCACGCCATTGCCGCTTCAGGCATGGCGCGTACCTTTCAGACCATCCGCTTGTTCCCCAACATGACCGTGCTGGAGAACGTGATGTCGGGCCGCCACTGCCGGACACGGGCGGGCGTATTTGGTGCGCTGATCCGGCCGTCGTCGCAGCGGTCAGAGGAACAGGCCATCCGCAGCGAGGCCGAGCGACACCTGAAATTCATGAACATCTGGCATTTCCGCAACGAGCTGGCGAAGAACCTGCCCTACGGCGACCAGCGCCGGGTGGAGATTGCCCGGGCTCTGGCAACGGATCCGAAACTGCTGGTCCTCGACGAACCGGCGGCCGGCCTTAACGAGCACGAGAGCGCTGAGCTGATGACCCTGATTCGCGGCATCCGTGACATGGGTGTGACCGTCTTTTTGATCGAGCATGACATGAAGGTGGTCATGGGGGTGTCAGACCGGGTGATGGTGCTGGATAATGGGCAGAAGATCGCGGAGGGGACACCTGTCGAGGTGCAGGCGAACCCCCGGGTGATCGAGGCCTACCTGGGCCGTGAGGAGGAGGAGAACTAGCCCCATGACTGAGTCAAGCAGTTCCGGCCCGATCCTCGAGGTCCAGGATGTCCACAGCTACTACGGCCACGTGCACGCGCTTAAGGGGATCTCGCTCTCCGTTGCACCGGGCGAGGTTGTCGCGCTCATCGGGGCGAACGGGGCGGGGAAGAGCACCACGCTGCGCACGATCAGCGGGCTCGTCAAGCCGCGGCAGGGACAGATCACGATTGGCGGGCAGGCCGTCGTGGGCATGCCTGCGCACAAGATCGTTTTCCTCGGCGTCTCGCATTCCCCCGAGGGCCGCAAGATCTTCCCCACGCTGAGCGTCAACGAGAATCTGAACATGGGCGCATACGTGCTGGGGAGTGCGAAGCAGCGCATCGAGGAGCACCGGGAAAAGGTCTTTGCGCTGTTCCCCCGGCTCAAGGAGCGACGCAGTCAGCTGGCCGGCACGCTCTCGGGCGGCGAGCAGCAGATGCTCGCCATCGGCCGTGCGCTGATGAGTGACCCGAAGCTGCTGTTGCTCGACGAGCCGTCGCTGGGCCTGGCGCCGCTGCTCGTGAAGACCATCTTCGACACCGTGCGCGAAATCAACAAGCTGGGCGTTACGATCCTGCTGGTCGAGCAGAATGCCCGCGCCGCGCTCAAGCTGGCCACGACCGGCTACGTCCTGGAAACCGGCACCATCGTCCTGTCGGGCCCGGCAAGCCAACTCCTTGCGGACGAGCGCGTCCGCAAAGCCTACCTCGGCGAAGGCTAACGAATGGGACGCAGAGCCGACTGATCGACCTGATTTGCTGGATGTTTCGCGGAAAGGATCAGGGAAATCAGTCCGGCCAGTTCAATCTGCGTCCCATTCTTGTTTACAACTCCAGCCAGGTCCCGATCCCACGCTCCAACGCCCGGCGGTAGACGATGGGTGCGGTGGCCATGTCGTCCAGCGCCAGGCCCAGGTTGCAGCCAATCGTCCGCTCGGTCGCCGTCTCGCGGCCCGGCTTCTGCCCGGTGACCAACTCGCCGAGGCTGGCGTAGATGGGCGGGATGGACTGGAAGTAGCCGTGTTCGCGGTAGTACTCCAACTGCGGGACGTCGTCCGTGCAGAATTTGTCCACCTCCTGCAGCGCCGCACCGTCCCAGTAAGAATCGTAGTCCACCAGTGAGGCAAACGCGCCCGGCTCCAGCCAGCCCGACTGGATGGTTGCATGAGGTTGCCGCAGAATCGGGCCGGCCGTCACCACCATGTCGCACCCGCTCACGGCGTCCCGCGGGTTGGTGACCACGGTCACCTCGAGCCCCAGACGATCCCGCATTTCTTGTGCATAGTGCACTGCGCTCTCCGGCTTGCTGTCGTAGGCCATCACCTGCCTGACCGGGAACGCACACTTGAGCGCTTCGAGATTCGTGCGGCCCTGCACCCCGCAGCCCAGGATGCCTACGGTCGAGGACTCGGGCCGCGCCAGGTAGCGGGCCGCGAGGGCGCTCGCCGCTCCGGTTCGCATGCCGGTGATCCAGGTGCAGTCCATCACCGCCAGCGGCAGGCCCGTCTCATCGTCGTTGAGGATGAGCAGCCCGCTAATATAGGGCAACCCCTTCGCCTGGTTGGTCGGGTAGCCGCTGACCCACTTCATGCCAATGGCATGGAGCGCAGGGATATAGGCCGGCATCGCGTGGATGAACGCGTCCGGTTGCGAATGCACGCCGGGCTTCGGGGGCATTTCCGCATGCCCGAGCCCGTGCTCGTGGAATGCGACGGCGAGTGCATCGATGATCTCGGGCATCGTGACGCCCGCGGCTTCGACGTCCGCACGTGACAGGTACAGGAGTTTTGTGGCAGACATAGGGACTCCTTGGGGTTGTTAGGGCGAGGAAGCCTGCGGCGAAGACCGAGGCTGGCTCGCCCCTGCTGCATGGGCCAGAAGGTATTGTATCGTAACTCGGAGAGCCGTGTATAATCGCTCGCATGTCCCAGTCGCGCCCATCCCCGTCCCACGCCGCCGAACCCTCCCGCACCCTGCGTGGATATTTACTCGTACTGCTCGCCGCGACCATGTGGGCCTCGATCGGCGTGTTCTACAAGTTCCTGATCGACGAGCACGGCATGCAGCCACTCGCGGCCGCCGCGCTGCGCGGCGTGGCCGGCGGCCTGATCCTGCTGTTGACGCTGCTTGTGCTGCGGGCTAACCTGCGTGTTCCCCGCCGCGAATGGCCCGGGTTCCTTGCCTATGGGGTTTTCGGCGTGGCCCTGTTCTTTATCTGCTACGTGAACGCCATTAACCTCACCGGCGTCGCGGTTGCCGCGGTGCTCATGTACACGTCGCCGGCCTGGGTCGCCGCGATCTCGTGGCGATGGATGGGGGAGAATTTGGGCCGGCGCGGCCTGGCTGCCCTGGGCCTGGCGCTGCTCGGTGCGGCGCTCGTCGCCCAGGTCTACGACATCGCCCAGCTGCAGTTGAACTGGCTGGGCGTGCTCTTCGGGCTGGCGGCCGGCCTGACCTACGGCCTGTACAGCGTCTTCAACAAGGTGCTCGTGCGGCATAACCGGCCGTGGGTGGTGCAAGTGTACGGCTTGCTGATCGGCGCAGCCGTGCTCCTGCCGCTCACCTCGCCCGTCCAGATGGCAAAGGGGCTGGCGAGCACCGACACGCTGCTCCTGGTGATTGGGATGGGGATCGTTCCGACGCTGCTGGCGAGCATGGCCTTTGCGTTCGGGGTGCAGTGGGTGCCCGTGAGCGTCGCGGCCATCGTGGCGACCTTCGAGCCGGTCGTCGCCACGTTCTTCGGGTATGTGTTGTTTGGCGAGCGCCTGGATCCGCTGCAGTGGGTGGGGACGGCCTGCATCGTCAGCGCCGTCCTGCTGCTCCGGCCATCTCAACGGGCCGACTCAGCCGTGGCTTAAGAGGATTCCCCCGGTTCTTTCGTCCCCGCGCCGGTTACGGCGCAAACTCCCAGATGAGGGCCATTGCCGCAATGGTGATGAGCGCGTACTCCACCACGATGCGCCGGCGAACGCGGCCGTGCAGCGCGTGCTGCGACAGGCCGACCACGTCGTAAAACAGGACGAGCAAGACCAGGCCCCCCGTGAGGCTGTCGAGCCGCCAGTAGTTCAGCGCCCAGGTGGCTTGCCCCAGCACCAGTCCGGTGATGCCGGCATAGAGTGCCACCATGATCGTGGGCCGATCGCTGCCCCGGAGCAGTTCCAGCGCCAGCAGGCTGCTGACGAGCAGCACTTCCGTGGCCGAGAGGACGCTGCGCGTGCGCGTGCGGTACACGACGAGGAACAGCAGCAGCGCGAGGGCATAGGTGAGGGCGTTCATGCCCAGGCGCGCCCGGCGGTAACCGCGCTGGAATGGATCGATCGTGTAATAGATTCCTGCAAGCGCCAGCCCCAGGGTGACCCCGGCGCCAATCAGGCCCAGTACCCAGTACACTGCGGAGGGCGCAAGCGGCAGCAGGAAGATCGCGACGAGGATCAGTGCGACGGGCGCACCCCAATAGATCCAGTGACTCTGGCCGACGAGTGCCGCCCGTTCTTGCGCATCCAGCGGGTGCGGCGCGACCGGCGTTGCGCTGCTCCCGTACTCCCGCCTGCGGGCGCGACGGGTGGGCGCAGGTTCGCCCTTAGGATGTGCGCGCACCACCGCCTCCGTGCCCGAGGCCGCCAGGCCGGTCAGGAGGACGGCGAGGATCGTATTGGCCGTGATGGTCAGCGTGATCGGCGAGCCGAAGATTTCTGACGTGAAGCCGCGTTCGGGTAGGACGAGGAACTGCTGCGCTGCGAGGCCCATGAGAACGACCCAGATCATAACACTGGCGCGGTCCCGATAGTCGGTTAATGACATTGGAGATGGTTCCCTCAGAGGCTTCATTTTATCCGGCGGTCAGACCTTTGTCAAAGCAGCCGTGCTGTGACCTGGTTCGTTTGGAACAGGTGCTTGACAAGCTCTTCGAAAGCGTGATACAAAGTCTGAGGGCCAACCGGCGCGGCTCAAGATCGCCCTAAAAGGGTGGACGTCGCGGCGGGTTTGCTTCGCTAAGGAGGGCTGTTATGCAGGCAAGTCTCACACCCGGGAAGCGTGCGCTCCTCATCGGCATCAACCAATATCCTAACCTCGCACCGCGGTTTCAGCTTAACGGCTGCGTCAACGATGCCTTGCTGCTGCAGAGCATTCTCACAGATCGTTTTGGCTTTGCAACCGAGCACATCCGACTGTTGTCTGACGAAAAGGCGACCCGCGACGCAATCCTGGCCGCAATGGATGCCTTGGCCGACGAGACACAGCCGGACGATATTGTCGTGCTGAGTTATAGTGGGCACGGCTCTCAGATCCGGGATCGTGAGGGCGACGAGGCGGACGGGCTCGACGAGACGATCGTCCCCTACGACAGCGGCCGCAGCCCGTACCCCAACCGCGACATTACGGATGACGAGATCTACCTGCGGCTGCTGCGCCTGAGCCAGAAGACGGCGAACATTACGATGATCTTCGATTGCTGCCATTCCGGGACGATTAACCGGGATGCGTTCGGCGAGGGCTCGCGCTGGGTCGACCCGGACCTCCGGGACGACGACATGCTGCCCCCGCCCACTCAGCTCGCCCCCGAGATGCTGGCAGGACTGCGCCGGGACGTGGATTCGGCCGCAGGCTGGCTCCCGGTGGCCAATCGCTATGTCCTGGTTGCAGGCTGCCGTGATGACCAGAGCTCCTACGAGTACGAAGACCGCCAGCCCGACGGGCAGCGGACGCCGCACGGTGCGCTCAGCTTCTTCCTGGGCCGCGAGATGACGGCCGCCGAACCGGGCGTCACCTATCGGGATGTGTTCGAGCGGGCCAGCATCCAGGTGACTGCGGTACGGCCCTACCAGAACCCGCAGATGGAGGGTGCGATCGACCGCGAGCTCTTCGGCGTGCGCGACATCCAGCCCATGCGCTATGTGTCCGTCCTGCAGCGGGGCTCGAACCGGGTCACGCTGGCGGCCGGCGCAGCACACGGGATCACAACCGGGTCCACCTTCGCCGTCTACCCCGAGGGCACACGGGGAACGGCCGGCGAGGCAGCCGGGACGGTTAAGGTGACCCAGGTGCTCGCGGCCACGTCGATGGCCGACATCATGCAGGAAAGCAGCACCATGAAGATCGCGGCCGGCGCCCGGGCGGTGGAGCAAACCCACGTCTACGACGCGATGCGGCTGGGGGTCCAGGTCAGCGCTCCGGCAGGCTACGAGCGGGCAGTCCAGGAGCTCGCGGACCAGATCAAGGCATCCGCTTCCCTGCAGTTGGCGTCCAACGAGGCCGACGCCGACATGCGGGCGTATGTCATCGCGCCCCGCCAGGCGGCGAGCGCGAGCGACCCTGCACCGCAGCTGGGCGCAGTCCGCGAAGCGACGTGGGCAGTAGTGGGACGCGATGGGCGGGTTGCGATGCCGCTGCACGCGGTGAGCGAGCCCGACGTGGCCCCTGTGCTGGTGGAGAACCTGGAGAAGATCAGCCGTTACCGAGCTGCGCTGGCACTGCGGAACCCGAACCTCAACAGCGGGCTGAAGGGGAAGATCGCGTTCACGCTGCTGCGGCAGGGGCTGGACGGGTCGTGGGAAGAGGCGCAGGCTGCGGAGGTGGGCGGAAGCGTTACGTTCCAGCAAGGCCAGAGCGCGGCCTTCCGGATCACGAGCCGGCATAACGCGCCGGTTTACTTCAGCGTGCTCGACTTCGGGCTGTCCGGCGCAATCAGCCTGCTACATCCCTACAACGCACCGAGCGCCGAGTTAGCGCCGGGGCAGACGATCGAGATCGGCACGCGACCGGGTGAGCAGATCGAGCTTTACATGCCCGACAATTTCCCGTTCATCCCCGACCCCGTGCTTGGGACCGTCACGTCCGGGGCCGAGACGTTCAAGTTGTTCGTCACGTCGCAGCGCTCGAGTTTCCAGTCGCTCATCCAGGGTGGAACCGCGAGGCCCGCGATCTCAATCCGCTCGAGAGCCTGCTGGGCATGGCGCTGACCGGCCAAGGCACGCGCGACGCGCGGCCCTTGAGCATGGGCCCGGGCGACGACTGGACCACCGCTGAGTGCTCGTTCGTGTTGACCTGTTGACCGTCGTTGGAGGTATGACGACCTGCCGCTATAATGGCCGGCATGGAACTTGATGAGTTTGCCGAGCTCGTGACCGAGGCAGTGGACCTGCTGCCCGATCAGTTTAAGGAAGCGCTCGACAATGTCGAGATCGTGATTGAGGACTGGCCTTCATGGAACACCATGCGGCTGGCCCACGTGCGCTCGAAGTACGAGTTGTTGGGGTTTTACCACGGGGTGCCCAAGACTGTGCGAAACTCGGGGTATAACCTGGTATCGCCGGACAAGATCAGCATCTATCAAGGGCCGATTGAGGCCCAGTGCAGCTCGCCGGAAGAGGTGCGGGAGATGGCGCACCGGGTGGTGCTTCACGAGCTGGCCCACCATTTCGGGATCGACGACGACCGGCTCCATGAACTGGGGGCGTACTGAGGTCGCCTGACCAGCTCCCACGGATGACCGAATAAGAAACCCGGTTTCTGCACCGCCAGCCACGCTGGGGCGAAACCGGGTTTCCTTATCCTGCCGGCAATTGTCTTACGGCGTCGCGGACGTTGTCTTCCCCGGCACGTTCGTCCCCGGACCGTACAGGTACACGGCTTGCCACGGCCGGTACTTGCTGACCAGCTTGTCCGCTTTCACCGTCCCGTCCCCGTAGCGAATGGTTCGGGTGACGACCGCGTCCATGCCTTCCTTGGCCCAGTCCACCTGCTTGATCTGCCCCGACTTCAGCGACGCGTCCTGCTGATAAGAAGGCGGCGGAGCGGGCTGCCGGTTACTGATCACCGGCTCTGATATCTCCACCGTGCGATCTGGCTTGGTCCCGTAGATGGAGAACGTCAGGGTTCCTTTAGCCTCGTTCCAACTCGACTTGACCAGGATGAAATGCCCCGTGTCGTTCTTGAAGCGGAAGTCGACGTTGGGTGTGAAAATACTGGCATCCAGCCCCGGCTTGCCATACCATCCGACGACATAGCCGTGCGCCCAGCGCTCCACGATCGGGAAGCCGCCCGTGTAAGCTGCGCGGAACGCCGTGGTGGACACCTGGCAAACGCCGCCGCCGATGCCGACGGCGGTCCGGTCGCCGGCGATGACCAAGGCATCGATGAAGCCGTTGGCGGCATTAACGTCGCCGACGACGCGGTTGAACGAGAAGTCTTCGCCCGGAGCGACAACTGCATGGCCGAACTTGCCGGCTGCGTTCAGGACGTTATGAACGCGTTCGGGCGGCGAGCCCTTGTACGTGCTCGTGCCTTCGGCAACTAATTCGACGATGCCCATTTCGTCGACCCGGGTCGTGTCGATTTTCGGCTGCACGGGCGTGACGGGCAGCACGACTTCTTGCTGGGCCGGCGCGCCGTTTTCAGTTGCCTGCACGGGCGAACTCAAGGCCGCGATCACGGCAGCGGCGCCCGCGTCAGCGTCCGCTTTCTGGCCGCGCTCGCTCGCCTGCAGGACCACGACCTTGGCGGCCTCCCGGTCCCAGTCGACGCTGCCGTCGAATGCGGGGCGGTCCAACTGCTTGGCGACTCCGGCAACGAACGCCTTGACCTGCTCCTCGTCCAGCTTGATCTCGAGGTCGACCGACCCGTCGGGCAGTGTCGTGGGGGTGAGCGTGAGCCAGCCGCGCACCCGAGCCGCGTCCGCGGAGAATAGCTGTGGACCGCTTAGGGTATCGGCTTTGAGGACAACCGAGCGGCCGAGCACGGTCTTGGCTTTCGCCACGGCTGCGTCGACTGAGAGGATGGCCGGCCGCCGTTCTTGCCACGGCACGTCGACCACCTCGCCCCTGCCGCCGCGTACCGCTTGAGCAAGCGCCGTGCGGGTGCCTTCGATGTCCATGACTCTGCCCAGGCGACCGGGCGTGCCGGTCACCTGGAGCCCGTCGATGGTCAGCTTGCCTTCGACGGGCGCAATGTTGACTTCTTCGGCGATGCGGGCCACCACCTGGGCCTGCAGGTCCTCGTTGCGCGCCAGGACAGGCTGCACCGCAACCCCGCCCCGCATGGCCTCCCACTGGTCTGCCATGTCGCGCTGCAGCCCGTCGAACATTGCGAGCACGGACCCCGTACCGTTCGACGCCAGGCCGTGACGTCCGACGGCAAATGCCTGGCTGGCGGTCGCGCTGGTGTCTACCGAGACGCCGAGGTCCCCGGCAGAAAGGATCCACTGCTGATCGCCAAAGCGCAGTGTGACGTCCGGTCCGGGATAGGGGGTGAGCGCGTCATGCACGACCGACTCGGCCTCGTCGACGGTCAACCCGCCCAGCGGGACGCCGCCGACGCTCACACCGGGGTAAATCTTGTCGGCATAGTGCCATTGATACCACGCGAGCAGGCTGATCGCGGCCAGCACAAGCAGGCCCGCGCTCATTACTATCGGGAAGAGACAACCTAGGCGCGCCTGGCGCCTGGGCATTGGAGTATTTGCCATAACGCTCCCTGGACGTCTCGCGCCGCCAATTGGTTTCAGCGGCGGGCGTTATTGCTGGCGATGCTAATGGCTAATTGTATCATAGCGGGGATTATTTGACAAGAGGCGTTCTGCAAAACGCGTGGGTAACTTTAACCACAAAGACACGAAGGACCACAAAGTCTTTGCGCGACTTTGTGTCTTCGTGTCTTTGTGGTGCAAACCTAAGATCGCGCGTGAGCGCGTCTTACTTGACCTCGACCTCGGCGCCTTCGGCCTCGAGCTTCGCCTTCGCGTCGCCGGCGGCGGCCTTGGAGACGGCGGTCAGCACGGGCGCGGGCGCGCCCTCGACCAGGTCCTTGGCTTCCTTGAGGCCCAGGTTGGTCAGTGCGCGGACGGCCTTGATGACGTTGATCTTGTTGGCGCCGAAGCTCTTCAGCACGACGTCGAACTCGGTCTGCTCCTCAACCGGGGCAGCAGCCTCGGCCGCGGGGGCCGCGCCGGCGGGCATCGCACCCATCATCATGGGGGCCGCAGCGGTGACGCCCCAGCGGGCTTCCAGATCCTTAACGAGCTGGGAAAGCTCGAGGACGGTCATCTTATCGAGTTCGGCCAACAACTCATCACGAGACATGAGATATCCTCCTGGTATAGTAACTGGTGTTTGATTAGCTTATGCTGACGGTTGCTCGAGCTGCGCAGCGCGCGCGTTGAGCACGTTCATCAACCCGCGGAGATTGCCGGCCAACACGTTGACCAGCCCGCTCATCGGGGACTGCAGGGTGCCGACGACCTGGGCTCGCAGCTGATCCTTAGTGGGCAGCTCCGTCAGGCTCTGGACACCGGCCGAATCGAATACCGACTGGCCCAGCAAGCCGCCGCGCAGCACCATGATCTTGCTGTCTTTGGCGAACTTGGTTAGCACCTTGGCCGGGGCCGCCACCTCGTCATAGCAGAAGGCGATGGCGACTGGGCCGGTGAGCAGCTCTTCGGGGGCGGGCAAGCCGACCTCGACGAGCGCACGGGCAATCAGGGTGTTCTTCGACACCGCCAGCTCGCTGTGGGCGCCGCGCAGATCACGGCGCAAGCCCTGAATCTGCTTCGTGGTCAGCCCGCGATACTCGCCGACGATGACCGCCTGGCTACGTCGTAGTTTTTCGACGTACTCGTTGACGATCGTTTCTTTCTTCTCGCGTGAGATTGCCAAGCGACATTCCTCCCTTCATCAGGTCCTTGTCTGTTTGTGCTGCCAGGCAGCAGAAACAGAACCGGTGAAAACAAAAAAGCCCTCGCGCTGTGGGCAGGCGCGAGGGCTTTGAAATACAAGTTTCAAGCACTCGGTTACCGGCCTCGGCAGGCTCCCGCAGACGGGAATTAGGTCAGAGACACCTGCTGTCTTCAGCGCTTCGAGCGTTTTTCGATTGTAAAATCCACACCCTGGAGAGCCAGGCTTCTGCTTGAAACCGGGTTTCGCTACGGTGCTTTACGCAGCGGTGGGCTTCATGGCCGAAGCGGCCAGGGTGTCGAGGCGAATGCCCGGCGCCATGGTGCTCGTCAGCGTCACACGCTTGATGTAGATGCCCTTTGCGCCGGTGGGCTTGGCCCGGTTAACCGCGTCCATTAGCGCCGACAGGTTGTCCAGGATTTGCTCTTGCGTGAACTCGACCTTCCCGATGGGCACGTGGAGGTTGCCGGTCTTGTCGACCTTGAACTCCACACGGCCCTGCCGCGCTTCCTTGATCGCGCGGGGCAGGTCGTCGGGCTGCACGATCGTGCCGGCCTTCGGATTCGGCATGAGGCCCCGGGTGCCCAGGACGCGGCCGAGACGGCCAACCTTACCCATGACCTGCGGCGTGGCGATCGCCATGTCGAAATCAAGCCAGCCGCCCTGAATCTTGGCAATCATGTCGTCGAGGCCGACAAAATCTGCCCCGGCCTGCTCGGCAAGCCGAGCGCCGTCGCCTTCCGCGAACACGAGGATGCGGACGGTCTTGCCCAGGCCGGCAGGCAGCAGAACGGTGCTGCGGACCTGCTGGTCGGCGTGGCGGGGATCGACGCCCAAGCGGAAATGGACCTCGATGGTGCTGTTGAACTTAGGGTACGAGACCTGCTTCAGCAGGTCGACCGCCTCAGTCGGCGCATAATCCTTCATGCGGTCGACCAGCTTGGCGGCGTCCGTGTACTTCTTACCGTGCTGTGCCATTGTGACTCCCTTTACCCGGTTCAGCGGCCGGGCCTGGTATTAGCGGATGGTGCGCCACCTGTGGTGGCGCCTCGCCAGCGAAGCTGGCGCATCCTCCCAAAGTGGGCACGCCTCTATGGACCAGAGGTCCGCCGAGGCGTTGGCGCCGTTTGCGCCTCCGGCTTCGACCGGCCAAAGCCGACGGAGCCGCCCGCACCGTTAATCGGTGACGGTGATGCCCATGCTGCGTGCAGTGCCCTCGACCATGCGCATCGCCATATCAACGTCATACGCGTTGAGGTCTTTGAGCTTCAGCTCGGCGATCTCGCGCACCTGCTTGCGGGTCAGCTTGCCGGCCTTCTCCGAGTTCGGTTTGCCGGAACCCTTGGGCACACCAGCGGCCTGCTTGATGAGGTCGGGCGCCGGCGGGGTCTTGGTGACGAACGTGAAGGACCCGTCAGTGAAGATCGTGATCTCAGCGGGGATCACCTGACCGGCCTGGTTCGCCGTCCGGGCATTGTACTCCTTGCAGAACCCCATGATGTTGACACCATGCTGGCCGAGCGCCGGGCCGACCGGCGGCGCGGGATTTGCCTTCCCGGCCATGATCTGCAACTTGACGATTGCCTTTACTTTCTTCGCCATGAAAATGACTCCTATACTATCTCATTGGCGTAGATAAACCTCCGAGGTTTTGGAAACCTCGGAGGTTTCGCCGGCCTCGGACGCCAAGACGCCAACAAAAACGCGCTATAGTCGTTCGATTTGCAGTAGGTCGACTTCGACGGGCGTCTCGCGATTGAAGAACGACACCAGCACCCGCGCCTTGCCCTTGTCGGGATAGACTTCGTCCACCGTGCCGGTAAAGTCCAGGAAGTTGCCTTCCACAATGCGGACCTTGTCGCCGACTTTGACCTTGACCTGGGCGACCGGCTCTTCGGCTTCCATACGGCGCATGATGCGGTCGACCTCTTCCTGGCGCAGCGGGGTCGGCTTGTTGCCAATGCCCACGAAACCCGTCACGCCCGGCGTATTGCGCACCACGTACCAGGACTCTTCGTCCAAAATCATCTTGACCAGGACGTAGCCTGGGTAGATGCGGCGTTCGACGACCCGGCGCTGCCCTTCTTTGAGCTCAACCTGTTCTTCGGTCGGAACGATCACTTCGAGGATGTAGTTGGTCATGCCCATGGACTCGGCACGATGCTCAAGGTTCTTTTTGACCTTGTTCTCGTAGCCCGAGTAACAATGCACGACATACCACGCCGGCTTAATTTGCCCGGCTTCAGGCGTAGCTTCCTCGTCTTCGGGCGCCTGGTCCTCGTATGGCTCTTCGGCGCCGAGGTCGGCCCCGAGCGCGTCTGAATTGCCCGCGTCGAAAGAACCACGGTCCAGGTCATACTCAGGGCTGGAGTCTTCGTTCTCGAAGGCCTCGTTCCCGAAATCCTCGTGCATACTTGGCGCCACACGATCTTCCTTTACGCCCGCCTACAGGCTGACGATGAACCTGATGAGCTGCGCGAACACAAAGTCCAGGGCGCCCAGGAACGCCGCCATCACGACAGTGACCGCGAGCACGATCAAGGTCAGGTTTGTCGCCTGCTCGCGGGTGGGCCAGCTCGTCTTGCGGAGCTCGCCGCGCGTGTCCTTGAGATACTCGGTTAGCCGGTCGATCAGCCGCTTGAACGCGTTGGGCTTCGACTCCTGCGTAAGTTCTTTGCTCACGATTCCTCCACAGGTCCCTTACGATTCAAGACACCGTTCCGGGTCGGCCGTCTGTTCAACCGCATCCAGAGAGCCGCACCGTGACGGTGTCTTGATCATGGAACCGTATGTTCAGACAGGCGTGGCAGGACTTGAACCCGCAACCCCCGCTTTTGGAGAGCGGTGCTCTGCCAATTGAGCTACACGCCTTGGCGCCTGTTTCCAGGCAGGTAAACCCTGTTACCGGGTCTCGCGATGCTGCTGATGCTTGCGGCAGCGCGGGCAGTACTTCATGATTTCCAGGCGACCCTGGGTGTTCTTGCGATTCTTCTCGGTCGCGTACGTCCGCTCCTTGCACTCAGTGCAAGCGAGGGTGACGGTCAACCGGTTTGCTTTCTTTGCGGTAGCCATAGTAATTCCTCATGTAGGGGCCGTGCTTGCAAGCACAGCCCCTACATTATGATTGGTTATTCCAGGATCTTCGTAATAACGCCGGCGCCGACGGTGCGGCCGCCCTCGCGGATCGCAAAGCGGGAACCGATTTCCAGCGCCACGGGCACGATCAGCTTGATCGTCAGGTTGACGTTGTCGCCCGGCATGACCATCTCGACGCCCGCCGGCAACTCGCTCTCGCCCGTCACATCCATCGTCCGGATGTAGAACTGCGGCCGGTAGCCGTTGAAGAACGGCGTGTGCCGCCCGCCCTCTTCCTTCTTCAGCACGACCACTTCCGCCATGAACGTCGTGTGCGGCGTGATCGACTTCGGCGCAGCCAACACCTGCCCGCGCTCCACGTCCGTGCGCTCGATGCCGCGCAGCAGGCAGCCCACGTTGTCGCCGGCCAGCCCTTCCTGCAGCAGCTTACGGAACATCTCGACGCCCGTCACCACCGTCGCCCGCGTTTCCTTCAGGCCGATGATCTCGATCGTCTCGCCCACCTTGACCTTGCCGCGCTCGATACGGCCCGTCACCACCGTGCCGCGGCCCTTGATCCCGAACACGTCTTCCACCGGCATCAGGAACGGCTTGTCCGTCGGCCGCTCGGGCGTCGGAATGTACTCGTCCACCGCATGCATCAGTTCCCAGATGCACGCATACTCCGGCGCCTGCGGGTCCTTCGACGTCGATTCCAGCGCCTTCAGCGCCGAACCGCGGATGATCGGCATGTCGTCACCGGGGAACTTGTAGCTCGACATCAGCTCGCGCAGCTCCAGCTCCACCAGCTCCAGCAGCTCCTCGTCCTCCATCTGGTCGACCTTGTTCAGGAAGATCACCATCGCCGGCACTTCCACCTGCCGCGCCAGCAGCACGTGCTCGCGCGTCTGCGGCATCGGCCCTTCCGGCGCCGCCACCACCAGGATCGCCCCGTCCATCTGCGCCGCACCCGTGATCATGTTCTTGATGTAGTCGGCGTGCCCCGGGCAGTCCACGTGCGCATAGTGCCGCTTTTCCGTCTGGTACTCGACGTGCGCAATCGCAATCGTGATGCCGCGCGCCTTCTCCTCCGGTGCATTGTCGATCGAATCGAACGCCCGGAAGTTCGCCCAGCCCTTCATGCCCAGCACTTTCGTGATCGCCGCCGTCAGCGTCGTCTTGCCATGATCAATGTGCCCGATCGTCCCCACGTTCACATGGGGCTTCGTGCGCTGAAAAACTTCCTTCGCCATGAGTGGCAACCTCCCGCGGATAAGTGACCAGTGAGCGATAAGTCGCCGCCAGGTGTGCCTTCGACGCTATGCGCGAGGCCCATTCATGGCGGCGATAAAGTCCCGATAGCCAAGGAAGCCCACGATCAGATTTGAACTGATGACCCCGTTCTTACCAAGAACGTGCTCTACCGACTGAGCTACGTGGGCAGCCGATACGATTGAAGATCTCGGATTGAGATGGATCGATGTTCGCCACCTTCAATCTTTGATTCTCAATCGTCCATGGGCAGGGAAGGATTCGAACCTCCGAAGGCTAATGCCATCTGATTTACAGTCAGCTTCCTTTGGCCGCTTGGATACCTGCCCATTCAGTTATCAAATGCACCGGGTCGAAGCCGACGGCCGGAATCGAACCGGCAACCCTCGACTTACAAGGTCGATGCTCTGCCGATTGAGCTACGTCGGCTGGTTCGCCCCAGAAGGGCGATACGTTCACCAGACAGCAAGGCCGTCTGCAGGCGGCCGATCGGCGAAAGCAACCCATTTCCCGGCGCTGCGAAGCACCAGTATATGCGGAGGGGGGCCAAAAGTCAAATATGCGGCCCGGTTTCGCGCGAAAAGGCGCACGCACGCGGCTCAAGCGACCTTGATCCAGATGTGACGAGGCGGTATTGTACCCGATTGACGCCCAGGCTACAAAAGCAGGGGGTGGTCTTCTTAGGGCGTCGTGTTGGCTTCCCGCTGCAGGCGGGCCTGCCGCGCCGCGGCCAGCACAATGGACCCCGCCACAGCCGCATTGAGCGACTCAACCTTCCCGACCATCGGGATTTGGACCAGCCAATCGCACCGCTCGCGGGCCAGCCGAGACAAGCCCGCGCCTTCTGCCCCGACGACGAGAACGAGCGGGCCGGTCAAGTCCACCTGCCCCAGTGGTTTGGCTTCAGGCACGGCATCGAGGCCCGCCACCCAAACCCCGTCGTCCTTCAGCATCTCGAGCGCCTGCACCAGGTTGCCGACAAGGGCAATCTTGAGGTGCTCGACCGCGCCCGACGACGCGTTTACGACGGCGGGGGTCACCCCCGCCGAACGCCGGCCTGGCAGGATGACGCCCGTAACCCCCATTGCTTCGGCCGTTCGCAGCAGCGTGCCCAGGTTCTGCACATCCTGCAGGTGGTCGAGCGCCAGGTATAGCCGGTCATCCGGCGCGCCCTGTGCGGCCGAGCCCGTCGCGCGCCCGGCCGGCGCCTGGAGTTGGTCGAGGGTGACGTAAGGATATTCGGCCGCTTGGGCCACCACGCCCTGGTGGTTGCCGCCCACTGCCTCGTCAAGTCGCTCGCGCGGGGTTTCGATAACCGGGCAGCCGATCAGCCGGGCGGCGGCGACGATCTCGGCCAGCGTGCCGGTGCGGTCGACGCCTTGCGCAAGCAAGATGCGGCGCACGTGCCGTCGTCCCGCCCGTAACGCCTCGGCCACCGCATGGCGGCCGTAGAGCAGGTCTTCTTCGTGCCCTGCAACCAGCCGCCCTTCGCGGGGCGTGGCCGTGCTCGCCGGCCGCGGTTCGCGCGCCCGGCTTTTCGCCGGCGGTCGGGACGCGGACGGCCGGTCCGAAGCCCTCGCGTCCGGTTTGCCGCTGCCGCCCTTGGGCGCCGGTGCGGGCTCGCGCCGCGCTTTGCCTGCCGGCTTGTCGGCGGGTTTACCCCCGCCTTTCTTCGGCGGTCGCGGTGAAGACGGTTTTTGATCTGCCACAGTCTACCCTGCTATTCGTCGCCCGCGCCTACCCCAGCCGCCAGGTGCTGCCCTGCGGCGAGTCCTCGACGATCACGCCGAGCGCCTTGAGTTCGTCGCGGATCTTGTCGCCCAGCGCCCACTGCTTGGCCTTGCGGAGATCCTGGCGCACCGTCAGCAGCAGGTCGACGAACGGCGCGATCGACTGCGCCCCGCCCCCGGCCGCCTCAAGCTTGAGCCCCAGCACGTCTGTCAGCGAGCGCAGTGCGGCCTGCGCGCCGGCGAACGGTTCGCCGCTCACGCCCGCGTCGCGTGCGGCGTTGATTGCGCGCACAAAGTCGAAGATCGCAGCCAGGCCGCCGGCGGTATTGAAATCGCTGTCCATGGCCGCTTCGAAAGCCGCGCGCGCCTGTGCCACCTGTGCCGCCAGCGTCTCGACCGCGGAGCCTTCGGTCAGCTGCCCTGTGGCGGGCCGCAGCGCGGAACGCAAGCGCTCCAGTGCGCGTTCCCCATCAGCGATGACGTCTTCGTTGAAGATCAAGGGCTTGCGGTAGCCGCTGCCCGCGATGACCAGCCGCAGCACGTCTGGCCCGTGGTCGGCCAGGAACTCGTCGATGGTCACCAGGTTGCCCAGGCTCTTCGACATCTTCTCGCCCTTCAGCTGCAGCATGCCGTTGTGCATCCAGTAGCGCGCGAAGGGCTTGCCCGTGAAGCATTCGGTCTGTGCGATCTCATTCTCGTGGTGTGGGAAGATCAGGTCGTTGCCGCCGCCATGAATGTCGATCTGTTCGCCCAGGTAAACCAGGTTCATCGCCGAGCACTCGATATGCCAGCCCGGCCGCCCTTCGCCCCAGGGGCTCGGCCACTTGGGCTCGCCCGGCTTGGCCGCTTTCCAGAGCGCGAAGTCGCCTTCCTCGATCTTGACCTCGCTCACCGCGACCCGGGTGCCCGAGACGGCTTCCTCCAGCTTGCGCCGCGAGAGCTTACCGTAGTCCTCGTCGGCATGCACGCGGAAATATACGTCGCCGCCGGCGACCGGGTAGGCGTAACCCTTGTCCACCAGGCCCTGGATCATCTCGATGATCTCGGGGATCGTCTGCGAGACACGGGGGAGCGCGGTCGGCGGCAGCACATTCAGCGCCTTGAGCTGCTCCTGGTACTTTTCCGCGTAGTGGCTCGCCAGGTCTGCCGCATCCTGGCCGCTCTTCGCAGCCCGGGCGATGATCTTGTCGTCGACGTCGGTGAAGTTCATGACGTGGCGAACGTCATAGCCTTTGTATTCCAGATAGCGCCGGATGAAGTCGAAGACGATCGACGACATCGCGTGACCAACGTGCGCCTCCGAGTAGACGGTCGGACCGCAGACGTACATGCGGACCTTGCCCGGCTCCAGGGTCTCGAACGGCTCGGTGGTGCGGGTGAGAGTGTTGAAAACAACCAGCGACATGCTTCTTACTCCGGAAATGCTAAAGCGAATCAGGTTCAGGCGCTGCTGTCGCGGCGGCGCCGGGTGCGGCCTGCTCGGGGCCGCCACCCACGCCCTGCGCGGCACGGATGACCAACTCGACCGCATCGGCCTGTGCTACCAGGCCCGTGTTGATCACCAAGTGATAGAGCAGCGGATCGAGCCAGCGGACGCCATGGTAGCGCGCCAGGTAATCGGTGCGCGACTCGTCCGCGCCGCGCACCCGGCGCCGCGCCTCGCGAGGTGTCAGATTATGCCAGCGCGCCAGGTTGGCGACCCGCAACTCGACGGGCGCCACAAAGAGCAGGTGGCACACCCCCGGCTGATCCTGCAGCAGCGCCTGCCCGCCCTGGCCGATGATCATGACGTTGCCCCGCGCCGCGATGCTCTTGATGATGCCACCGATCACTTTCGCCGCGTCCTGCAGGCTGATCGCGTCCATCGAGACCGGCGGCGCGTAAACGCCCAACAGCGGATTTCCCGCTGCCGTCACCGCCACCTCGGGGGTCACGCTGCCAAGCGGCTGGATGATCTCGTCGGCCACGTTGCGCGGGCCCACATACATGAGCCGCTTCAAAAGGTCGGCAGGAATCCCCGCTTGCAGGGCGCTCGCGCGAATCGTGTCGCGATCGACCACTGCCAGGCCCAGCCGGGCGGCCGCTGCCCGGGCGATCGACTCGCCATCGCTCCCGAGCTGCCGTGATACGGTGAGAATCATACTTCCTCGTTTAGCCTGGCATGCGGACCGGCGAGCTGCGCTGAGGCGATACTCACTTGTTCGGCGCGGCAAAGATCATGCGTCCCACGTTCGTCTGCAGCACCTTGGTGACCAGCACGTCCACCTCGGCGTCGATGTAGCGGCGACCATTCTCGATCACCACCATCGTGCCGTCGTCCAGGTAGGCGATGCCCTGGTTGACCTCTTTGCCTTCCTGGATGACGCGCACGGTCATCGCCTCGCCCGGCAGGACCACCGACTTCACCGCGTTGCTCAGCTCGTTGATGTTCAGCACCTGCACACCTTGCAGGCCCGCAACCCTGTTCAGGTTGTAATCGTTCGTCACAATGGGCGCGTTGAGCAGGCGGGCTAGCTGGACGAGCTTGGCGTCCACCTGGCGCACGCCGTCCACGTCCTGGTCGATGATTTTGATCGGGACGGGGGAGTCTTTTTGCATCCGGTTGAGCATTTCCAGCCCCCGGCGGCCCCGGTTCCGGCGCAAGGAATCCGCCGAATCCGCAATGTACTGCAGTTCGGCCAGGACAAAACGCGGCACGAGCATCGTGGAGCGGATGAAGCCGGTGTGAGCGACGTCGGCGATACGGCCGTCGATGATGACGCTGGTGTCCAGAAGGAGCGTCTCTTCCTTTGGACCGGTGCCGTTGGCCCCACCGTGGGCCTCAGGATTATCGTCGCCCGCGTCACGCCGGCGAAAGAGCGCAAAGATCTCGCGCTGGCGCAGCACCATGACCGTGATGCCCAGATAACCAAACACGATAGCAGTAATGGTGGGCAGGATGCTGCTGAAGGGCGGCGGGAGAAACGAAAGCGGAAAAGCCGCGAGCGCGGCAATAGCCAGGCCGACGACCAAGCCAAGGCTGGCCGCAAGCAATTGGACGACCGTCAGCTCGTTGATGACGCGCCTGACCCAGGCGGCGGGCCGCGTGGTCAGCCAGGGGGCAATCAGGGCGCCGATGACGGCGCCGGCGATGGTTAAGGGCAGAATATACCGCGCAGACTGCGCGTTGAGCGTTGTGGTATCTGCCAGCACTGTGCCGATTAACCAACCGATGATGCCAAAAAGAATGAATCCAAGAATACGGAAAATGATATCGGCAGCCATTTGGGCTCACCTCCCTATTCGGTTGAACATGCTCCGTTGCCACTGCACCCGGTAAGAGTAGGACCTCCTTCTGCATGGGATGTATGCACGACGATCGCTTGCCAGAGCTTTATGATACACGCTCTGTCCCGCGTTTGCAATGGGCTTAACGAACGATTCGTACGTCCCCCGGACCGCGCCGCTGGCGTGCGACCTCGAACATCAGCACGCCCGCCGCGATTGCGGCGTTCAGCGATTCGACCGGGCCGGCCATGGGGATCATCACCCGGCCGGCTGCCAGCCGGTGCGCCTCGGGGCTGAAGCCGGCGGCCTCGCTTCCGATGCCAAGCGCACATGGGCCTGTCCAATCCAGTTTGTCGTATGCCTCGGCGTCGTGCGCCTCGGCCAACCAGAGGGGCAGCCCGCCCAGGGCCGTGCTCACCTCATCCCAACTGGCAAGCGCCGCGAGCGGCAGCCGGAAATGCGCGCCCATGCCGCTGCGCACGACTTTCGGGTTCCATGGATCGACGCAGCCGGGCGCCAGGATGACCTGCTCGACGCCTGCGGCTTCCGCGCTGCGGAGGATGGTTCCGAGGTTGCCGGGGTCACGCAGTTGATCCAGCATTAAGGCAAACGTGATGCGGGGCGGCGGGGATACGCCGGGAATGGGCAGGACCGCGATGATGCCTTGGGGCGTGACGGTGTCTGTCAGCGTGCCAAAGACCCGGCTGTTGAGCTCGAGCACGGTTGCGCCGCGGCGCTCGGCCTCGGCCAGCAATTCGGCCGCGCGCGGCTGACCGCGCACCTGCCCGACGAAAAAGAGGAGCGCGGGGGTTGCGCCTGCTTTCATGGCCTCTTCGACCAGCCGCACGCCCTCGACCAGGCAGCGTCCTTGCTCGCGGCGGCCCTTTGGCTCCAGCAGCGCCCGCGCCTGCTTCACCGTTGCGTTGTCCGGACTGGTAATCATCGGTCGCTTAAAGTAAAGACCTCCGGGGTTTCTTGAAAACCTCGGAGGTCTGGGAAGTCCACGATTACGCCACGGCGGACTTGGCGACCTCGACCACACGGGCAAACGCCTGTGGATCGCGCACGGCCAGGTCGGCGAGGACCTTGCGGTCAAGCGCGATGTCGGCGACCTTGAGCGCGTGCTGAAGGCGGCTGTAGGTGATGCCGTTCAGGCGGGCGGCCGCGTTGATGCGGGCAATCCACAGGCGGCGGATGTCGCGCTTCTTGTTGCGGCGATCGCGGGTGGCGTAGAACAGCGACTTCAGCATCGCTTCATTCGCCCGATGGAACAGCAGTCGCCGGGACATGCGCTGACCCTTGGTCAGCTTCAAAATCTTGTTGTGACGTCGGCGGAGGACAACTCCACCCTTAGCTCGAGGCATCTAAAGTATCTCCCTCTGATGGCGGCCGGTTAACCGGCACTTCATAGTGGCCATGAGCGTCCGACCTGCGGGACGCGATTCTCAGGTACACGATGCGGCCAGCATCGTGCCGTTTGAGCCATGACTCAGTCGATGTACGGCGCGAGCTTCTCGACGCGTGCGGATGCCGCGCTCGCCTCAATCACCTTGGTCACGCGGTACTTGCGCAGCGTGCGTGGGGCCTTGTGGCGCCGCAGGTGACCGCGGCCCTGGTGCATGGCAACCAACTTGCCAGTGCCAGTGCGGCGGAACCGCTTCGCGGTGCTCTTGTGGGTCTTGATCTTAGGCACAGGACTTCCTCCGAAATCTCACCCGGCCGCCGGCTTTTCCGGCTTTTTGTTGGCCGGATTGGGGCCGAGCATCATAAACAGGTTCTTGCCTTCCAGCAGCGGGGTTGCCTCGATAATGGCGGCGGCACCCACCTTGGTGGCGAATTCCTCAAGTTGGTCGCGCGCAATCTCCGGATGGGTGATCTCCCGGCCGCGGAAGCGGACGGTCACCTTCACCTTGCTGCCTTCGTCCAGAAACGACAGCGCCTGGCGCACCTTGGTGTCGAGATCGTGCTCGCCCGTCCGCGGGCGCAGCCGGATTTCCTTGATCTCAACGATCTTCTGGGCCTTGCGCGCCTCGCGTTCCTTCTTTTGCTTGTCGAACTGGTACTTGCCGAAGTCGAGCAAGCGGCAGACCGGCGGTATGGCGTTGGGCGCGACCTCAACCAGGTCCAAATTGCGCTCGAAGGCCAGCCGCAGTGCGTCCTGAATCTGATAGACGCCGAGCTGGTTGCCCTCTTCGTCGATGACCCGCACTTCGCGGACCCGGATCTGCTGATTGACGCGAGTGGATTTAGTTGTTACGGTAGTAATACGAACACACCTCAGGCAAACTGGGGC
Source organism: uncultured Chloroflexia bacterium (assembly GCA_963810095.1). Taxonomy (GTDB): domain Bacteria; phylum Chloroflexota; class Anaerolineae; order CG2-30-64-16; family CG2-30-64-16; genus JALOOB01. The sequence goes on from CAWEMM010000010.1 coordinate 138,792, forward strand.
CGCCAGGACGGCCGGGACCAAACGCGCGCTGTCGCCCGCGACGCACATGCGTTACACGGCGACGAAACGCAACTATAACATAACGGGGGTGGGGTGTCAAAAAGAGGGCGGCTTTTCGTTGCTCAGCCACCCCTAACACAAAGACACAAGGGCACGAGGAATTTCCCTTCGTGTCTTTGTGTCTTTGTGGTTACATCGTTTAGAGCTCGCCGGCGCGCGCCTTGATCTTCTCCGTGACGAGCGCCACGAACTCGTCGACGGCCAAGCCATCCTGCCGGCTGCCGTCGCGCTTGCGCAGCGAGACCGTGCCGTTCGCCGCCTCCTGGTCGCCCACGACGGGCATGTAGGGCACCTTCATCAACTGCGCGCTGCGGATCTTGGCGTTCATCCGCTCGGCGGCCGCATCCACGCTCGAGCGCACGCCGAGTTCGACGAGCCGGGCATTGACTTGCTCCGCGTAGGGCACGTGCGCGTCCGTGATCGGGATGACGCGCACCTGTTCGGGCGCGATCCAGACCGGGAAGTTGCCGGCGTAGTGCTCGATCAGGAAGCCGATGAAGCGCTCATGCGTGCTCAGCGGCGCCCGGTGGATGCACAGCGGCGTCTCTTCCTGGCCGCTCCGGTTGATGAACTTCAGGTCGAAGCGGCCGGGCTGCGCGAAGTCTACCTGGTTGGTCGCCAGCGTAAACTCGCGGCCGATCGCGCTCCACACCTGCACGTCGATCTTCGGGCCATAGAACGCGGCTTCGTCGGCCTGTTCGACGAACGGGATGCCGCCGTTCGTCATGGCCCGGCGCACCATGTCTTCGGTCTTCAGCCAGAGCCGTTCGTTGTCGATGTACTTCTTGCCCAGGCCCCGCTTGTGGTGCGTGCTGAACCGCATGACGTACTTCTCGATATTGAACAGCTTGAAGTACTTCAGGTACAGCCCGATGACCGCCATGAACTCCTGCTCGAACTGCTCTTCCGAGCAGTAGATGTGCGCATCGTTCATCTGCATGGAGCGCACCCGCATCAGCCCGAACAACTCGCCGCTCTTCTCGTAGCGGTAGCACGTGCCATACTCCGCGTAGCGCAGCGGCAGGTCGCGGTACGAGTGCTGCTGGGCCGCGAAGAGCTTGTGATGGAACGGGCAGTTCATGGGCTTGACGTAATACTTGACGCCCTCCAGCTCCATCGGCGGGTACATGCTCTCGGCATAGTAGGGCAGGTGGCCGCTGTGGAGGAACAGGTCTTCCTTTGCCAGATGCGGCGACCGCACCCGCTTGTAGCCGGCCTGCTGCTCCACCTCTTTGGCGAGCCCTTCGAGTTCCTCGATCATGACCCCGCCGTTGGGCAACCACAGCGGCAGGCCCGGGCCCACTTCCTCGTCAAAGACGAAGATGGCGAGCTGCTGGCCCAGCGCCCGGTGATCGCGCTTCTTCGCCTCTTCGAGCATGGTCAGGTACTGCTGAAGCTCGCCCTTGTTGCGCCACGCCGTGCCGTAAATCCGCTGGAGCATCGGGTTGTGCTCGTCGCCCCGCCAGTAGGCGCCTGCGACGTTCATCAGTTTGAACGAGTCCGGCGGAATCTGGCCCGTGTTTTCCACGTGTGGGCCGCGGCACAGGTCTTCGAACTCGCCGTGCCGGTAGGTGCTGATGGTCACGGGCCCCTGAATCTCGTTGCCGTTGTCGTCGAGCCCGCCCTTGGCCAGCCCGTCGATCAGCTCTTCCTTGTACGGCTGACCCTGGAACAGGCCGCGCGCTTCATCCGCTGAGACCTCGCGATACTGGAACGGCTTTCTGGCCCCGATCGACTGGCGCATGCGCTTCTCGATCTCTGCCAGGTCTTCCGGGCGTGAAAGTCTTGGGCCGGCCCTGCTCGTCCTTGCCCAGGTCGAAATCATAGTAAAACCCGGTGTCGATCGCCGGACCAATGGCGATCTTGGCGTCCGGGTACAATTGCAAGACCGCCTCGGCCATCACGTGCGCCGCCGAGTGGCGCAGCCTGTGGAGAAACTCGTCATCTCCGTTGTGTTGTTTGCCGGCCATAGTGGCCTCCTTCCTGTACGATCCGCTCAAGAAATGGCCCTCAAAAGGGTGCCGACAATAATCGAAATCACGCCGAGCAGTGCCAGCGTGCCTCACATCGGTGGCTGCAACGCGAAAGAGCAGGACCAAAACTAGCGCCGCCGCCAACAGCGCGGCCCCGAGATATTGGAAAAGCGCCCACGACCGCCCCACCACCACCTGCCAGGGTGTCTTCTTTGTCGTCTGCGCCACCACCTGCGGGCCGGAAGGGAGATGTCGCCGCCTTCCACAGACATTCAGCAGAAAACCATAAAAGCCGCCACCAACACCAGCCCAACGCCCGCCAGAAACGACACCGGGTCCAACCCGAACGGTAGTTGCATCAGCTCCCTCGCATTTGGAACTTCTGTTCGGATATGCTAGACTTTGCCCGTATCCACCATGGAGGCGTTGACAATGGCCTAACTGCTTGACGTGCTTGCCTCCTTTGACCTGATCAGCCGAATCGAGGGCTTCATTTCGACATTCGGCTACGCCGACTGGAAGAACGCTGCCCGGACGGCGGGTCCTGCCGGCATCGCGACCGAGTTTGCTCGCAGCCTGGGCGGCGCCAACCGCTGGCGCTTCTGGGTGCACCGGGATGCAGGCTGGAGCGGCATCGAGATCGAGCGCTTTCTGCGCAAGTACGGCGTCGTCGTCTGGGATCGCGGATTCGTGGGCGACGACTACTTCTTCTGCGTCAAGGCCCGCCAGGCCAACTGGGCCGAGTATCTCCTGCTCCGTCGCGGCATCCCGATCACGGGCTCGCTGTACAACCCCGCTAACGGTGATTACGGCGCCGCGCATGCGCCCGGGGACGCCCCCCCGGCCTGGGTTGACCGGGGTCGGGCCCCTGGCCGATGCGATCGACAAGCCTGGCCGACTGGCTGTAACGACCCTCGGCGACTGCTCTGATTGTTAAACGAAAAGGCCCCTCGAATTATGGGACGAGGGGCCTCGTGGTTCCACCCAATTTTGCCGGGGCGGGCTGCACCCGTGCGGCATCTCAACGGGCCTGTAACGGGGCCGGCCGTGAATCCATACTCTCAGTTCCGGATTCCGCTCCCGGGGGGTTTTCCGTCTTGCCGTGCGAGGCGGTTCTCAGCTCTGGAATGGCTGCTGGTGCGCCACTCCCCGCCCTCTCTGACGCCGTTGCGCAACGTACTCGTCCCGGTCAACGCTTTTTCGTATTGCCGCTCATTATATGCCCGCCGCTTCTCTTGTCAAGCGCCGGACCGGAAATGAAAAAACAGCCAGTCTTCCGACTGGCTGCGATGGGCGGTAGAGGGCTTGAACCTCTGACCTCAGCGATGTCAACGCTGCGCTCTAGCCAACTGAGCTAACCGCCCGAACAGTGCAACATTATACGGATGGAAGCGGCTTTGTGCAAATTGCCGCTCCGCGTTCATCTGGCGGCGGGCGGGGCGTCGAGGTTGAGGGCTTGCAGCAGGCGGGTCTTCACGTCGTCTGGCAGCGGCTCGTGCCCGTGCTCGTGATACAGCGTGACGGTGCGCGTCAGTGTGTCGACCACGATCCGGCAGTTCTCGCAGCACGCGAGGTGCTCCTCGATCTCCGCGCACAAGTCAGCTTCGAGCTCGCCGTCGATATAGTCGGATAGGTTCCCCAACATGTCTCTGCATCCCACCTTATCGTTCCTCCTTTGCCGCTCCCGCCCTCTCGCTTCCGGCCCGCTCGCGCGTCCCAGTGCTCGGCGCCAGGCCGTCATGCGCAAAGTAGCCGGTCAGCCGCTCGCGCAGCGCCAAGCGCGCCCGGTGCAGGCGCACCTTGGCGTTGGTCTCGGTGAGCCCGAGCGCCGCGGCGGTCTCGGCGGTCGACAGGCCCTCGATGTCGCGCAGCACGAATACCGTGCGCAGCGATTCGGGGAGCGTTTCGAGCGCGGCGTCGAGCACGGTGCGAAGCTCCCGATTCAAAAGCAGTTGGTCGGGGAGCGAACCCCAATCGACCAGCTCACGCGGCAGCGTGTCGCCCTCTTCGGTCGTCACAGGCTCGTCGAGCGAATCGGTGGGCGGCCGGCGCTTGCGCAGCCGCATCATCGCCGCGTTGTAGCCGATGCGATACAGCCACGTGCCCAGCTGGCTGCGTCCTTCGAACCTTGGCAGCGCCTTGAACGCGCTGATGAAGGTTTCCTGCAGCACTTCCTCGGCCTCGTGCGGGTCCTGCATGAGCCGCAGCGCCAGGTTGTAAACGACCGGCGAGTGGCGTTCCACGATCTCGGTAAAAGCGTCCTGCCGGCCGGCCTGTGCGGCTGCCACCAGTTCTTCTTCGGTACGGTAGACAGTAGCCGTAGTACGCTCCTTTCGATGCGCGCTGGCGCGACAAGGTTACGACGCAGCCCTGAGTTTAAACACAAAGGCACAAAGACACAAGGAGCCCGGCGGGCCCGGATGCTTGTGCCTCTGTGCCTTCAGCTTGAAAGCGTGTGCGCTTGCGCGCTTACGCGAGCAGGCGCTCCATCTTGTTCTTGAGCGTGCCGTACTGCGTGACGCCCACGATGCGGTCCACTTCCTGGCCGCCCTTGAAGTAGATCAGGGTGGGGATGCCCATGATGCCGTAGCGCGACAGGATGTCGGGGCACTCGTCGGCGTCGATCTTTGCCACCAGCGCGCGGCCGGCATACTCGTTCGCCAGCTTGGCCACCGACGGTGCGATCGCGTGGCACGGCCCGCACCACTCGGCCCAGAAGTCGACGACCACCGGCTGCTCGGCCTGGAGCACCTGCGTCTCGAATTCGTCGCACGTCAAGTGCCGGGGCTCAGTTGCGGCCGGCTTGTCGCCCGCAGCAGCCGTCTCTTCCTTCTCACTACCCATGATCCGCTTAAGCAAATCCATGACGCATCTCCTCTGTAATTATTCCAGCTTCTTGAGCGTGGCCATCAGTTGGTCCAGCATGGCGTCCATCTCGCCATTCGCCGGCTCGAGCATGCACCGTTCGGCATAAGCGCGCGCCAGGACGAGGCTGGCGTGATGCACCGCCGAACGGATGGCCGACATCTGCTGCAGGATGGCTCCGCAATCGCGTTCCTCCTGGACCATCTTCTCGACCCCACGCACCTGGCCCTCGATCCGGTGCAAACGTGCAGTGAGGTCTGCCTTGATCTCCGGCGATCTTAATTCCATAAGCCCTCGTCCCGATTTGACATGCCCTGCTCGAACTACTATACTCCCCTATAGTATATGCAACCGGGTATGGTTGTCAAATAGCGAGGGCAGATGGCGACGAGCAGCGGCAAGCAACTGAACATCGGCGTACCGCTCACGGCGGAAGAGGTCGTCGAACTGAAGATGATCGCGCAGGACGAGGATGCGGCTGCCGCGCTGGACTTCGTCCGGCGGCTGCGGCGGAAGGTGCAGGAAATCGAGCGCCGGCACTGCGGCGATCCGGACAAGTTGCCGGGGATGAATTAGTGTCCGCAACACAAAGACACAAAGGCACGAAGTATCCCAGTTGCTCGTGTCTTTGTGTCTTTGTGTTGAGCTAAAGCAGCGCGTTCAGCCGCTCGCGTGACTCCTCGAAAAGCTTCTCGTGCAGGCTTACGCCGTGCGAGTCCATGGTGACGACGGCCGGGAAGCCCTCGACGCGGACGACCCAGAAGGCTTCGGGAACGCCGAGCTCTTCCTTTTTGTAGACCGCAACGACTTCCTTCACGTAGCTGGCGATCAGGGTCGCGGCGCCCCCCACGGCATGCAGGTAGACCGCGCCGTACTGTTGGCAGGCTGCGAGGGTCTTGGGGCCCATGCCGCCTTTGCCGATCACGGCCCGCAGTCCAAAGTGCTGGATCACGCCGGCCTCATAGGGTTCCTCGCGTGTGCTCGTCGTCGGGCCGGCGGACACGAAGTGCCACTTGCCTGCTTCATCTCTGCTTACCACGGGCCCGCAGTGGTACATCACTCCGCCCTGCCACAGCCGCGCCAGTTCGTCGTGAATCGGCTGGTCGGCTGGGGGAATTGGGCCGTGGAAGAAGGTGTCCTTCATGTACTTGTGCGCCGCGTCGCGTGCGGTCACGACGAGGCCGTGGAGCCGCACCTGGTCGCCCACGTGCAGGTTGCGAATTGCTGCTTCACTGATGGGGATTTGCAGGTCGAAACCGGCGGGTTGGTTGGTTGCCATGGGACCCTCACTCAATCGTTACCTGGCCGTCGCGGTAGATCAGCGTCCGCCGGCGGTCGGCCCAGCACATGTAGGATGCGGTGACGAAGTAGGAGGCCGGGAGGCGCTCCAGCGAATCGATCTTCACCGACAGCACCGTCGTTTTGCCGCCAAAGCCCATCGGTCCGATCCCGAGTGTGTTCGCCTCTTGCGTCAGCCGCTGCTCCAGCGCGGCCAGCTTGGGATCCGCGTTGACATCGTCGAGCGGCCGGTAGAACTGCTCTTTCGATTTGATGTAGCTCGAGCCACGATCGCCGCCGACGGCTACCCCAATGACCGCGGGCGCGCAGCCCATGCCTTGCGCCTGGTGTACCGCATCCAGCACGGCCCGGCGCACCCCTTCCAGGTCCCGGTTCGCGTCGAGCCGCGCGGTCCGGCAGGCTGTACTGGGCCCCCACGTTCTCACACCCGCCGCCCTTCAGCATCAAGTCCACCTGCAGATAGGGCTGTTCCCACTCTTCGAAGTGAAAGTATGGGAAGTCCTCGCCGAGGTTGTTCCCAGGATTCTTGCCCGTGAGCGTGTCGACCGAGTTGGGCCGGAGATAAGATTTGGCCGTCGCAGTCTCCACTGCCTCGCGGACTTGTTTCTTCAGCGCCAAGGTCGACCAGCCCGTTGGGTAGTAAACATAAAAGATGGGCGTCCCGGTGTCCTGACAGATGGGGGTCGAGCCGGCGCGCGAGAGGCGGACGTTCTCGAGGATCGAGTCGAATGTGGTTTGGGCAGCCGAGCCGGCTTCTTCGCCGTCGCGTGCCTTGTGCAGCGCGGCCTCGATGTCGGCCGGCAAATCCGTGGATGCACGCCGTATTAGTTCGATGAAGTGCGGAACGAGGTTTTCCATGGGCCTCCTTCGGGATAAGCCAGGGGGATGCAACCGCCCTAACAGATCAGCCGAGGCGCACGTGAAACACGGTCTCGCGTTCGCCCCGCTCGCCGGTGAACTATAGCACGTGGGCCCGAGCGCGTCAACGCGCCCCTCGCCCCCTTGCCCCGCGCCTCTCGGGAAGGGGCGCGGGGCGCAGACAAACTCCTTGACCGCCCATCTCGCGGGCTGATATAATCGTTGAATCATCGGGACAAGCTTGTCATCTGCAGCCGCAGCAGCATAAGGAGGCCGGCATGGAGTTTTCGTCGAAAGAGATGAAGCGATGCGAAATCGCCCATATCAGCGGTCGCGTCGACAGCAGCACGGCGCCTGAGATGCAGGAGTATCTCAACGGCCTCCTCAAGCGCGGGCGTTACAATCTGGTCTTGAACCTGCGTGACGTCTCCTTCCTCAGCAGCGCGGGTCTGCGGGCCCTGCTCACCACGCTGCAGGCGTGCAAGAAACACGGCGGCGACGTTCGCCTCTCGGAGGTGTCGGACCAGGTGGCGCGGGTGCTGGAGCTGACCAGCTTTGACGTCTACTTCAAGTGCTTTACGAGCGACACGGAGGCCGTGGGCAGTTACTAGCAAGCAGTGAGAGGAGCGTGTTAGTGGCCTCACTCCCGCCCGAGATCATCACTCGCCTGCCCGTATTCGCTTCGCTTTCCGCAAAGGAGGCGGACCGGCTCGCCCTTGCCATGGAAGAAGTAGAGACCGAGCCCGGCCAGACCCTATTCGTTGAAGGTGCGCCGGGCGATGGCTTCTTCATGGTGCTCGACGGGCAGGTCGAGATCGTGAAAGCTGTGGGCACGGCCGAGGAACGCGTGCTGACGGTGCGCGGCGCGGGCGATTACTTCGGCGAGATGAGCCTGCTGGACCCGGCCGGCATGCGCACGGCATCTGCGCGCACGCCCGTCGCCACTCGCCTGCTATTCCTCTGCCGCGACGACTTTCTGGAGCTGCTCCTGGCCCACCCGACGCTCGCATACGAGATGGTGCGTGTTCTCACCCTCCAACTCCGGGACAGCAACAACGCGACGATTTCAGACTTGCGGCGGAAGAATCATGACCTGTCGGTTGCCTATGCGGAGTTGAAAGCGGCGCAGGCGCAAATCATCGAGAAGGAGAAGCTCGAGCAGGAGCTGCGCACTGCCCAGCGTATCCAGATGAGCATTTTGCCGAGCGGGCTTCCGACACTGACCGGCTACGATTTCGGGGCTGTCCTGATGCCCGCCCGCTCGGTGGGCGGCGACCTGTACGACTTCATTGAGTTGGGCGGCCGGCGGCTTGGCATTGCCGTGGGAGATGTGTCGGACAAGGGTGTGCCCGCAGCGATCTTTATGGCGTTGACTCGCAGCCTGCTGCGCGCCGAGGCAACCAGGGGCACCGCCGGCGAGCCCGTTGGGCCGCAGCAGGCGCTCGAACGTGTCAACCGTCTCTTGCTCGACATGAATGAAGAGGGCATGTTCGTGACCCTCTTGTACGGCATCCTGGATGCCGACACCTGTACCTTTGCGTATGCCCGGGCGGGCCACGAGCTGCCGCTCCTGTTGCGGTCGGCGCATGCCGCCGACGGCCCGTGCGCCCGGCTCGCCGCCCAGGGACTGGGCGCGCCACTGGGGCTCTTCCCAACCGTCGCGATCGACGAACAGGTCATTCAGCTTCTACCGCATGATACGCTGCTGCTCTACACCGATGGCGCGACAGATATGACAGACGGGCAGAACGAAGCGTACGGTATGGAGCGGCTGCAGGGCAGCACGTGTTCTGCCGTCGATGCGGGCAGCGCCCAAGGATTTTGCGAGCGGATCTGGCGTGACCTGGCGGCGTACCAGGGGCATGCGGTGCAGGCCGACGACGTCGCGCTCGTGGCGCTGCGGGTGGGGTAGGACGACCGGAGTTCTGCGCTTGCTTGTGCTTTGCCGCGGTCCTTGTGCTAGAATCGTTCCGAGACTGGAGCCCTGAGGAGAGGTAGCGCGTGCGCCCGACGCTTTACGTGGACCCGGCCCTTTGCAAGACCTGTTCGTCGTGCTCGGCACGGCGGGCGTGCCGGCCGCGCGCCATCCTGCAGATGGATCGGGGCGAGCTGCCGGCCGTGGACGCGTCCCGCTGCCTCGGCTGCAAGGCCTGCATGGCGTCCTGCCCCCACGGCGCACTGTCGATCATGGAAGAGCGCCCCGCCGCGAACCCCGAATCGCGCTAGCTGACCCTTCGAGCCGGCCAGGCTCAGGCCCGGGCGAGGCTCCCCAAACGTTCCGTTTCCGCGGCCAGCGCGAAATCCCAGAATGCCTGCTGCAGCGGCGTGGCCGTCCGCCTGAGGTGGCGCACGAGGTAGATTCCCCTTGTCAGGCTAAGCCCCTCCACCGGTACTTCCACGACCCGACCCAGGGCCAATCCGCGCGCAGCGGCCAACCGCGAGACGAATGCCGCTCCGATCCCTGCCTCAACCGACATCTCGACCGCTTCAGCACTCGCCAGGGTCAGCACTGTTCGCAGTTGCCCGATTTCAAGTCCGTGGCTCGCCAAGCCCTCGGCCAGCACCTCGTTTGACGCGGCGGTGCTCTCGCGCAGGATAAACGGCTCGCCGAGCAGGTCCACGGGCGCGACGACCCGGCCATCGGCCCAGGGGTGATCGGCCGCAACGATCAGGACAATGTTGTCGCGCACCAGCGGCTCGTAGGCCAGTTCGGCGTGATTTGCCCGGCCCCCCGCTACGGCGAGCTCCGAACGGCCTGCCAACAGCCATTCGATCGCCAAGCGCCGGCTGGTCAGGTTGACGGATACCCGAACCTGCGGGTAGCAGTGGCGAAAGCCTGCCACGAGGCGGGGCAGAACGTACTTGCCCACCGTCGTACTGCATGCAATGGTGAGATCGCCCGTGACCACGCCCCGCAGGCCCGACATCGTTTCTTCGATGTGCTTGCCATGTCGCAGCGCGTCTTGCGCCATGGGCAACAGCACGCGCCCGGCGTCGCTGAGCTGGATCGTGCGCCCGTTGCGGTGGAATAATTCGATCCCCAGCTGCTTTTCCAGGTTACCGATGTGCAGGCTCACGGCCGGCTGGCTGAGGTACAAGCGCCGCGCAGCGACCGAGAAGTTCTGGGCAAGCGCGGCTTCGACAAAGACGTTGAGTTCGTGGAGGTTGAGCAAGATGAGGCCTCGGCAAGAAATCAGCGGAGCACCGGCTGGAGTCCGATGGCACTATAACTCGCGCCAATGACGGCCGCCATGATGACCATCATGTCTCATATAACAAAAGTGGTGGGGTGAGCCGAACCGCCGTTATACTGGCCTCGCAGGCAGTTTGCTGCCATTTCATCCTCGGAGGCCGCCCATGATGCGCCGGCTGTTCGTTGCCCTGCTCGCGTTCCTGTGCCTGTCCATCGCCGCACCCGGTGTCCAGGCTCAAGCTGCGCCGCCCCACCGTCTCTACTTGCCCCTCGTGCTCCGCGAGCCGCTCCCCGTCCTGATCGCCGCGCTGCACTACGACGGCATCATCTCCGGTGAGCCCGACGAGGGGTTTCAACTCTACAACCCAAACGAGTACTCGATCACGCTGGCAGGCTGGCAGGTGCGCAGCGGCAGCCGCACGGTCACCTTTCCGCCGGGGATGTCCATCAGCGCGCGGTCGGCCTTCTGGTGCGGCCGCGAGGCGGTCGCGTTCGGCCGGTCGTTCGGCCATCCACCTTCCTGCGAGTGGGCGGCCGACACTAACCCCAACGTGCCAAACCTTACCGGCACCGGCCTCACCTTCTCCAATGCGGGCGCGGCCGTGGTCCTGCTGCGCCCCGACGGCACGGCGAGCGACGTCCTCGTCTACAAGGCGGGCGCAATTCCGCCGGAAGGCGGCTGGCAAGGGCCAGCGCTCTATCCGTACAAGCCTTCGTCGGCATTTCACGAGCAGGGCCAGGTGCTCTACCGCAAGCTGAAGCCGCACATCTACCGCTGGCTGGACACCTACACTGCCGAGCCGCAAGGCGACACGAACATCCGGGCCGACTGGGCGAGCGAGCCGGACGACGTGCTGGAGGGCCGCCGGGTGCGCTATGCGGGCTGGGACCTCGTGCACTTCCTCGAGCCGGTCCGGCAGGCCGGCGTATTCCTGCAAGTCTTTGTCGCGCCCGACAACTCCTACGCCGCGCTCCGCGATCGCCTGGCTGGCGCGACACGGAGCATCACGTTCCTGGGCTACACCTTCGAGAGCGCGCCGCTGGCCCAGTTGATCGCGGAGCGGGCGCGCGCCGGGGTCGAGGTGATTATGCTGCTGGAGGGCGCGCCGCCCGGCGGCGTGTCCGACCAGCAGCGGTGGGCCGTGCAACGGATGGCGGAGGCGGGCGCGCAGATCTACTACATCGCGCGGCGACAGCGCGGCCGGCGTCCACGACCGCTATGCCAACTTGCACGCCAAGGCCTGGGTGATCGACTACGAGTTGGCCCTGATCGGCAGCGAAAACCCCAGCCCCGATTCCTTCCCCAACGATGACAAGGCGGACGGCACGACGGGTCGCCGGGGGGTGTACCTCGCGACCAATGCCCCCGCGGTGGTCGACCGGGTGGAATCGATCATGGATCGTTCAATCGTCGCATATGACCGGGCGGTCGCTTTGCGGACATCTGGACCTATGACCCCGCGGACCCCGACCTCGGCGCGCCGCCCCCTGACTTCACGCCCGTCCTGACGAGCGGCGGCAGCACGTACCGCGTCCGCGTGCCCGAGCCGCTCACCGCCACCGGCGAGTTCGAGTTTGAGCTGTGCCAGGCGCCCGAGCACGCGGTCACGCGCGAATCTGTGCGTGCTGGGGCTCGTGAATCGGGCCGGCGCGGGCGACACGGTGCTCGTTGAGCAACTGGACGAGCCGCCCTTCTGGGGCCCGTCGGACGGGACGGTCGAAAGCGACCCGAATCCCCGTGCTCCAGGCATACATGGCTGCGGCACGCCGCGGGGCAAGGGTCCGCATCCTGCTCGACTCGTTCTTTGACGACCTTACGAGCAGCCGCAGCAACCTCCGGACGGAGGAGTACCTTACGTCGATGGCCCGGCTCGAAGGGCTGGACTTGGAGGTGCGCCGCGGCAACCCGACAGGACTTGGGCCTGCACAATAAGATGGTGCTGGCCCAGATCGGCGGGCACGGGCTGGGTCGATGGCGGGCAGCCTGAACGGCGGGGAGGCATCCGCGAAGCTCAACCGGGAGTTGAGCCTGGTGGTGCAGTCGGACGAAGCATACGGGTATCTTGCCGCCATGTTCTGGGGCGATTGGGGCGGGTAACCGAGCCGGCGCGCCGTCCGGGGCGGATTGACGCGAGCGAGCATCTGGCTATACTGGTAGATACTTGGTCCGCCAGCCCGCCACCATTCCCCACCCGGCTCAATGAGGAACCTGCCGTGCCCTACAAGGCTTTTTTCGTCGAGGATGAGATCGAAATCCGCGAAGGAATCCGCGACAACGTCGATTGGGCCGCGCACGGCTTCGAGTTCTGCGGCGAAGCTCCGGACGGCGAGCTGGCCCTGCCGCTCATCCAGGCTGCAAAACCCGATCTCCTGATCACCGATATCCGAATGCCTTTCATGGACGGCCTGCAGCTCAGCCAGATCGTTCGGGAGCGGCTGCCGCGCACGAAAATCGTCATCCTCAGCGGCCATGACGAGTTCGAGTATGCCCAGCGAGCGGTCAAGCTAGGCGTCTTCGAGTACCTGCTGAAGCCTGTCTCACTGCAAGATCTCCATCACGTCCTCGATAAGGTCGCACTCGAGTTGGATCAGGAGCGCGACGAGCAAAGCGGCGCTGGAGCGGTTGCGCGACCAGGTCGAACAGAATCGGGCCGCGCTCCGCGAACGATTCCTGCTCAGGCTCGTCACCGGAGTCGCTTCGGCGGCCGAGACGATTGAGAAAGGTCACCTCGTGGGCGCCGAACTGGTGGCCCAGAGCTATCTCGTCGTCGCGATCCGGCTCGAAACGGACCGGTCAGAGCCGCCCGATCTTCCCCGGCTCAAGCGAATGGAGCAGTTCGCCTCGTCCCTCGTCGAGGCTAACCCCGACACATTCCTCGTGCGCAGAGACCTGCGCGAGCTGGTCGTCCTGCTCAAAGGAAGCTCGGAGCAGAGCCTGCTCGAGGAGCGCGATCTGCTCCTGGCGCGCTTGCGGCAGGCGGCGCACGATCTGGAGTGTAAGCTGATCGTGGGGTCTGGCAGGCCCCAGACGGCGCGTCAGCGACATCGATAAGTCCTTCCTCGAGGCGACCGATGCGCTGCGGGCCGCAACGGGCGCGTGGGACAGCGCCCGCAAGCGTTGCGACTGAAGAGATCAGCCTGCTCGGGGTGGACAGGTCGATTCTGGAAGACTACCTGCGGTCCGGGAACGGTGGAGGGCTTCGACGGCTTTTTTGAAGCGTTCAGCCGTCCGCTTGGCGAACGTGCGCTTGCTTCCACGGTGGCGAAGAGTTACGTTTTCACGGATATCGTGCTGGCCAGCGCCCGGTTCGTCGACGAAATGGGCGGCAATGCGGATGCAGTCGTTCCTGAGCTGGGCCAGGTCGAGGGGATCCTGGCGCGCATCGAGACGATGGAACACCTTCGCGAGCACACGCGCAGGGTTCTTGCCGCGGCCTTGAGCTTCAGAGATAACCTTGTCACCCGCCAGTACGCCGGCGTCGTCCGCCAGGCCCAGGAATACATGGAGCGCCGCTATGCCGACCCACAGCTGTCGTTGAACGAGGTGGCAGCGCAGGTCAGCCTGAGTGCGGGTCATTTCAGTACGGTGTTCAGCCAGGAAGCGGGCCAAACTTTCAAGGAGTATCTGACCGAGGTGCGGCTCAAGAGGGCCAAGGAACTGCTGCGCACGACGACGCTGAAGGCGTTCGAGATCAGCGATCAGGTCGGGTACAACGACCCGCACTATTTCAGTCACGTCTTCCACAAGCACACGGGTCTGACGCCCATGGAGTTCAGGCTCCAGGTGCAGGCGATCTGAAGGGAGCCTGGAACGTGAGAAGAGCGGCTTCCTCTGGTTACACGGGCGGTTCGGGCCGCCGCGTTTCGGTCTGGGGGGCCGGTGCGACAAGCCTTCCGGCGGGCCGCCGCGCCTGTCGTCGAGCTGGGGGCGCGGTTGGGCCTGTCTGTGCGGACCAAGATCCTGCTGTCGCTCGCCATGGTGATCCTGATCATGAGCCTCACGAACGTCTTTCTGGTCGTCCAGGTGCTCAACTACGGCCGCCAGTACGACGCTATCATCGCCAACATCACGGCCGCCAACAGCATCGGCGGACACATCAAGGCGGACATCGACACCGAGATGTGGCGGATTGTGGCGGGCAAGATCGAGTTTCGCGAGGGCAGGCAGTACGACATCATCAACGAGGCGAACACCACGCTCCGCCAGATGATGCAAAACACCGACTCGCCCCGTTCCAACGTCAAGCTCGAAGGCATCCTGAGAACCTTGCTGACCCTGACTTACGAAGTGGACCGGATGGGGCAACAGATCACCCGGGGCAGCACGACCGCGGAGAACGAGGCGGTGCTGGAAAACATCCGGTTCGTCTCTGGCGTCGTGGAGGACGTGGTGCAGGACTACGCGCTGTACGAGGTGCAGCGGACCAGCACCCAGTACCAACACATGCGCGAGGGGTTTCGGCGGTGGGAGACCATCTACCTGGTGGTCATGGTCAGCGCGGTCGGTTTTTCGCTATTGGCGGCGTGGGGCATCTCCCGCGGGGTCTACATCCCCATCAAGAAGCTCCACGACATGACCGCCACCATCACGCGCAACGACCTCCAGGCGTTGGTCACCCACGACAACGTGGACGAGATCACCGAGTTGGGCCTCAGCTTCAACATCATGGTCGGGCGGATCCGCGAGCTCCTGGATGCGAAGGTCAAGGAGCAGGAGAACCTGAAGAAGGCCGAGCTCCGCGCGCTGCAGGCGCAGATCAACCCACACTTCCTCTACAACACCCTCGACACGATTATCTGGATGACCGAGTCGAAGAAGACCGAGCAGGTGATCGAGATAGTCAGGGCGCTTTCGAGTTTCTTCCGGCTGAGCCTCAGTAAGGGACGGGACTGGATCACCATCGCCGAAGAAGTCGAGCGGACGCGGAACTATCTGACGATCCAGAAGATGCGCTACCGGGAAATCCTGGACTACCGGATCGAACTGGACGAGAGCGTGATGAGCAACACGGTCCTGAAGCTCATCCTGCAGCCGCTCGTCGAGAATGCGCTCTACCACGGCATTAAGAACAGGCGGGAAGGCGGCGCCATCGTCGTGCGCGCGCTTCAGCGCAGCCCGGGCGAGATCTTGTTGCAGGTCGAGGACAACGGCATT
Organism: uncultured Chloroflexia bacterium; assembly: GCA_963810095.1. Taxonomy (GTDB): domain Bacteria; phylum Chloroflexota; class Anaerolineae; order CG2-30-64-16; family CG2-30-64-16; genus JALOOB01. Next base: position 154,195 of record CAWEMM010000010.1, read on the forward strand.
GGCTTTGCGCCCGACAGGCTGGCGTGCGTGCGGCGCGAGCTCGATGAGGACTCGGGCGAGATCAGGCTCGAAAGCGGGTATGGGATCGGCAACGTCAACCAAGCGGATCCGGCTGTACTACGGCAAACAGTACGGCGTGTCCATCGAGAGCGAATACCAGGTGGGCACGTGCGTCTCGGTCGTCATTCCCGCATCCCGCGGCGAGACGTAGAAGCGAGGAGGGTCGATGAAGCACAAGCTGCCCGGCCTGATGGGCGGAGCGAGCGGGAATCTCGGCATGCGATCTGCCCCACGACCACCGCGCCCCATGCGCCTGGCCCTTCGCTGGGTCGCGTTTCTCGCCATCCTCCTGGCGCTCGCCGGATGTCGTGGCGCCGTTGCACCCCCCCTGGCAGGTGCCCCAACCCCCGCGCCAGGGGGCCCGATGAAAAAAACCTACAAGGACCTGATCGTGGGCTACGCTCAATTGGGCGCAGAGAGCGAGTGGCGCTCGGCTAACACCACCTCCGTCAAAGAAGCGGCCGAAGCGGTGGGGGTCGAGCTGAAGTTCTCGGACGCGCAGCAAAAGCAGGAAAACCAGATCAAGGCGATCCGGTCACTTATCGCCCAGCGTGTCGACGTGATCGGGGTGGCACCCCTGGTCGAGACGGGCTGGGACGAGGTTTTTCAGGAAGCGAAGGACGCCGGCATCCCCATCATCCTGGTCGACCGCCGGGCGGACGTGCCCCCCGACCTCTACGCCGCGTTCATGGGTTCGGATTTTCTCGAAGAGGGCCGCAACGCGGCGCGGGCGCTGGCTCGGCTGACAAACGGCCAGGCGCGCATCGTCGAGTTGGTCGGCACGCCCGACTCGACCCCGGCCAACGATCGTTACAAGGGCTTCCGGGAGGTTTTGAAGGACTACCCCGGGCATGGAGATTATCGGCTCGCAGGCCGGCGATTTCACCGCATCACAGGGCAAAGAAATCATGCAGGCGATGCTCAAAGAGCACGGCGCCGCCATCACCGCGGTGTACGCCCATAACGACGATATGGCACTGGGCGCGATCAAGGCAATCGAAGCCTACGGTCTCCGGCCCGGCGTGGACATTAAGATCGTTTCCGTCGACGCCGCCCGCGGCGCCTTCGAGGCGATGATTGCCGGCAAGCTGAACGCGACCGTGGAGTGCAACCCGTTGCTCGGCCCGAAGTTCATGGAACTGGCGCTCAAGGTGGCAAACGACGAGCCGGTGCCAAAGTGGGTGCCGTCGGAGGAAGGGGTCTTCTTCCCCGAGAACGCTGCGGACATCCTGCCAACGCGCAAATACTAATCAGTGCAACCACAGTGAATCTGTTGCACCATGACGCTCGGCACCCTTCGACTGCGTGCGTCCCTTCGGGACGCTCATCCGCTCAGGCTGCCTGCGCTTGAAGCATCCTGAGCGGAGGCGCCAGCGCAGCTGGCGTGCCGCAGTCGAAGGATGCGACCCGACAGAATGAGTGTGCTTGTTAGCCCAGCCTCGGCCCCTATCTCGTGCTGCGCGGAAGAAACTTAACCACATCCGAAGAATCTGCACCCGGATTCTCTCGGAGGGCCGCCACGGCAACCGGACGGCGTTCAGATTTCGCCCATCGCCTGAGGAAAACGCATTGACTCTGCCCCACCGGGCGGCGTACCATCTTTACGGCGTGTTGCATTTCTTACCGGGAGAAATGTGTCCCGTCACCTTCAAAACCAAGAACCGCAGACAGAAGGAGACAATGAAGTGAAATCCTCAGCCCTCACGTTCTTCGTTGCCGCACTGTTGATCCTCGGCACACTCGCCGCGTGCGCGCCCGCCGCGGCCCCTGCGCCCGCCGCCGCGCCGACCCAGGCCGCGGCTGCTGCCGCCCCCGCTGCCGCTGCTAAGACCTACAAAGACATGACCTTGTGCTACCCGCAGCTGGGCGCCGAAAGCGACTGGCGAACTGCCAACACCGCTTCTTTCAAAGAGACCGCCGAGAAGCTCGGGGTCAAGCTGATCTTCTCGGATGCGCAGCAGAAGCAGGAAAACCAGATCTCCGCAATCCGCTCTTGCATCCAGCAGGGTGTGAACGTCATCGCGCTGCCGCCTGTCGTCGAGACGGGCTGGGACGCGGTGCTGCAGGAAGCCAAGGACGCGAAGATCCCCGTTATCGTCGTCGACCGTTCCGTGACGGCAGATCCTTCGATGTACGCCGCGCACATCGGCTCTGACATGGTCATCGAAGGCAAGCGCGCGGCAGCGGAAATCAACAAGATGCTGCCCAACGGCGGCAACATCGTCGAGTTGTCGGGCACGACCGGCTCGGGCGCTGCGGTTGGCCGCGCCAAGGGCTTCCGCGAGGCCCTGAATCCCAACATCAAGATCCTCGATTCCCAAACGGGTAACTTCACCCGGGCCGAGGGCAAGCCGGTCATGGAAGCCTTCCTGAAGAAGTACGGCGACCAGATCAACGGCGTCTTCTTCCACAATGACGACATGGCGATCGGTGCGGTCGAAGCCATCAAGGCGGCCGGCATCAAACCCGGCGACCTGAAGATGGTCTCGGTGGACGGCACCCGCGGCGGCTTCCAGTTGATGATCGACGGCTGGTTGGGGGCCGACGTCGAGTGCAATCCCCTCCTGGGTCCCCAGGTCATGGACCTCGGCCTTAAGCTGATGAACGGCCAGGAAATTGCCAAGGAAGCCCTGACCGACGAGGCCGTGTTCTACCCGGACAAGGCGAAGGAACTGCTGCCGACCCGCAAGTACTAAAGGCTCCTCCAGGCCCGTGAATGTCGACGGGTGAGAGGACGAGGTTGAGAAGGGGCGTCCCGGAACGCTCCTTCTCAACCTCGAAAGGAATCGTGCAACTCTCCCAAGGGGCAGATCTCATGACAAACCCAGAGGACCTTGTCTTGGCCATGAAGGCCATCTCCAAGAGTTTTCCAGGCGTCCAAGCCCTGGAAAACGTCGATTTCTCGTTGCGGAGGGGTGAGATCCACGCCCTGGTGGGCGAAAACGGGGCCGGCAAGTCCACCCTCATTAAGGTGCTGACCGGGGTCGAGCCGCCCGATAGTGGTTCGATCGAATACGACGGAAAGGTGGTGGAGGTCCGGTCGCCCCAGAATGCGCAGGACATCGGGATTTCGACGGTCTATCAGGAGGTCAACCTCTGCACGAACATCTCGGTGGCCGAGAATATCATGCTCGGCCGCGAGCCCCGGCGGTTCGGCAGCATTCATTGGCGGCAACTCAATGCCGCGAGCCCGGCAGGCGCTGCACAAGCTCTCGGTCGATATCGACGTCGCGCAGCCCCTGGAAAACTACTCCATCGCCATTCAGCAAATGACGGCGATTGCGCGGTCACTCGAAATCTCATCGGCGAAAATCCTCATCCTCGACGAGCCCACCTCCAGCCTTGATGCCAACGAAACCAATCTTCTTTTTGACGTCATGCAGAAGCTGAAGGCCGAAGGCATCGGTATTATCTTCATCACGCACTTCCTGGACCAGGTGTACCGCATCGCCGACCGCATCACGGTGCTCCGCAACGGCCGGTTGGTGGGGACGTACGAGAGCGCTTCGCTCCCGCGCGTCGAGCTCGTCGCCAAAATGCTCGGGCGCACCATGACGGAGCTGGCGGCGGTGGCAAAGACTAAGGTCGAGCGGGCCGAGGTCGAAGGCCGGGAGCCGTTTCTGAAGGCCGCCGGCTTGGGCCGCACCGGTTCTCTGCAGCCGGTCGACGTGGTGCTGAATTCGGGCGAAGTCGTCGGGGTCGCCGGCCTGTTGGGGTCGGGGCGCACCGAGTTGGCGAACTTGCTGTTCGGCATCGACACCCCTGACACGGGCTCTCTCACGGTCGGCGGCAAGAAGGTCGAGCGTTTCTCGCCCCAGGAATCGCTCCGCAACGGGATCGCACTGTGCCCCGAAGACCGCAAGGCGGAAGGGATCGTCGGCGACTTGACGATCCGCGAGAACATCGTCCTGGCCCTGCAGGCGCGTTACGGCTGGTTCAAATATCTTGGGGCGCAGAAGCAGTATGAAATCGCGGAGAAGTACATCCGTCTGCTTGCGATCAGCACGCCCTCGGCCGACCAGTTGGTCAAGAACCTGAGCGGCGGCAACCAGCAGAAGGTGATCCTTGCGCGCTGGCTGGCGACCGAGCCCCGTCTCCTGATCCTCGACGAGCCGACCAAGGGCGTCGACGTGGGCGCGAAAGCAGAAATCCAGAAGCTTGTGCTCGACCTTGCCGACGAGGGCAAGTCGTGCATCTTCATCTCTTCCGAGCTGGAAGAGGTCTTGCGCACCAGCCATCGGATCATCGTGATGCGCGACCAGAAGATGGCGGCCGAGTACCCGGGCGACGTGGACGACCAGACCATTATTCAGACAATGGCGGGCAATCTATGAGAGACAGATATGCTTTCCTGAAGCGCGTACGAGAAAGCCGGCTGTTCTGGCCCCTGACGGCGTTGGCCTTGATCCTCATCGCCGACGCCATCTTTGCGCCCGGTTTCTTCAAGATCGGCATCCTGGACGGCCACCTCTACGGCAATCTGATCGACGTGGTCAACAATGCCGCGCCTTTGATGCTGGTCGCGATGGGCATGACCCTCGTGATTGCGACCGGCGGCATTGACCTGTCGGTGGGCGCGGTCATTGCGATTTCTGCTGCCATGGGTGCGGTCCTCATTAACCCGGCGCTGGGCCAAAAACTGATCTCGAACGACATCCTGACGAAGGACGCCACCAACACGCCGCTGCCGCTGGTGGTCCTTGCCACCCTGACGGCCGGCACCCTCTGCGGACTCTGGAACGGGATGCTGGTTTCGCGGGGCAAAATCCAACCGATGGTCGCCACGCTGATCCTGATGGTGGCCGGCCGCGGCATTGCCCAGCTCATCACCAACGGGCAGATCATGACCATCTATTACACGCCGTACTTCTGGTTCGGCAACGGGTTCATCCTGGGGCTGCCGGTCTCGGTCTACATCGTCGGATTGATCTTTGTGCTGGCCTGGCTGCTGGTGCGGAAGACCTCGATCGGCCTCTTCATCGAGTCGGTCGGGATCAACGCCAAGTCAACCTACTACAGCGGCATCAGCGAGAAAAACATCAAGCTGCTCGCGTATGTCTTTTGCGGCTTCTGCGCCGCCATGGCCGGCCTGATCCTGAGTTCCTACGTCCACAGCGCGGATGGCAACAACAACGGCCTGAACTACGAGCTGGACGCGATCCTGGCGGTCGTCATCGGTGGAACACTGATGACGGGCGGCCGCTTCTCGCTGTTTGCCAGCATCATCGGCGCACTGGTCATCTGGACTTTCACAATCTCAATGTACACCTTCGGCGTTCCCGCCAATGCCCTCATGGCGGGCCGGGCCGTGCTCGTTCTCGTGGTGATCCTGCTCTACTCGGACTACTCTCGGCGCCTGCTGAACAGGTTGTTTGAACGGAAAGGGTCCCAACATGGCGCAGCAAACTGAGCCTTTCCCGCTCCCACACAAGTCTTCAGAGCAGGGCACCGGCGCGCGCTTCAGGCAGTGGCTGCGGCCCTTCGTGCTCAAGAACGGGCCGATGCTGATCACGATCGGCGTGTTCATTATCCTTTACTTCATCGGCACGCGCCTCTATCCCGCGATGCAGAAACCGCAGGTGTTCTTCAACCTGTTCATCAACACGGCCAGCTTGCTGATCGTTTCGATCGGGATGACGTTCGTGATCCTCTCGAAAGGGATCGATCTCTCTGTGGCGGGCATGATCGCGCTCACCTCGGCTGCGTCGGCCTCGCTGCTGCGCGACGGCGCGAGCCCGTTCCTGGTGATCCCGCTGATGTTGGTCATGGGCATCGTGTTTGGGCTGACGATGGGCTCGCTCATTCACTTCTTCAAAGTCGAACCCTTTATCGTGACGCTCATGGGCATGTTTTTCGCCCGCGGGATGGCGTATGTGATCACTCTGGAAGGGGTGCCCATCACGACCGCCATTTACCGCCTGTTGGCGCTGACCAAGGTGCCGGTGCCCCTGATCGATAAGGCGTACGTGTACCCGGCCGCGCTGGTCGGCCCCATCCTGTTGCTCGTGGCGATCTATCTCTCGTTCTTCACCCGCTTCGGCCGCACCGTCTATGCCATCGGCAACAACGAGCAGTCGGCCCGGTTGATGGGCTTCCCGGTCGGTCGCACCAAGATCATCGTCTACGCCTTCAGCGGCTTCTGCTCGGCCCTCGCGGGCATCGTCTGGAGCATCAACCTGCTTTCCGGGTATGGCGGCTACGCACCCGGCATGGAGCTCGATGCGATCGCGTCGGTGGTCATCGGCGGCACGCTGCTGACGGGCGGCGTGGGCAACGTGATCGGCACGCTGTTCGGCGTCCTCATCAACGGCACGATTGTGTCTATCCTGCAATTCAACGGCACCTTGAGCTCCTGGTGGACCCGCATCGGCGTAGGGTTGTTGACGCTGGTCTTCATCGGGATCCAGAGCCTCTTCTACAGCCGGAAGAAGCACTCTTGAGCGCGGTTGTCAGGCGGCGGCCAGTCCAGGCCCTCCTCCCGCGCTGCTGGACAACGCGGGAGGAAACAGGACACTGATTGAACTGATTCGACTGATTCTCACGATCGTTTTCTCCCAGATCAGTTCAATCACAGGTCGGGAAGGCACGCAGACCTCCGGCGTCGTCCGAGCTCCGCTCAGGATCGCGACACCGGAGGTCTTTTTGAGCGCGCGTTTCGTTGACGCCCGGCTCCGCTCTATGCTATACTGCCGCAGTTGCCGGGCAAGTGCACTTGCATAGCAAGTGCGCTTGCTGTGCAGGCGGCGCCGCCGCCACGCAGCCGGCCCGGGCGTGAGCGAGCATGCGTATTCTGACCGTCAGCGACAAGGTTGAGCCGGTTCTGTATGGCCCCTATATCCGGGAGCGGGTGGGCCAGGTGGACCTTGTCCTGGCGTGCGGCGACCTGCCGTACTACTACCTGGAATACATCGTCGGCTTGCTCGACGTGCCGCTGTTCTATGTGCACGGCAACCACGACAAGGTCATGGCGCCGACGAGCCATGGTGTGCCCGCCGCGAGCGACACGATTAGCTGGGCGACGAACTTGCACGGCCGGGCCGTCGAGCACAAGGGGTTACTGTTGGCAGGGCTGGAAGGGTGCCGGCGCTATTCGCCTGAACGGCCCTTCCAGTACACCGAAGGCGAAATGCGGCTGCAATGCGACGCGCCTGGGCCTGAAGTTGCTGCCGAATAAGCTGCGCCGCGGCCGCTTCGTCGATATCCTGATCACACATGCACCGCCCCGCGGCATCCACGACGACGAGGATGTGCCGCACCAGGGGTTCGACAGCTATTTGAGCTTTATGCGCACGTACCGGCCCGTGCTCCTGATTCACGGGCACCAGCACGTGTATAACCGAAATTTGACGATGGACAGCGTTTATGAGGGCACACGGGTGCTCAACACGTATGGGTATCGCGTGATCGAGTTGGCCGAAGACGCGGGCCGCTGGCAGGTCGTCAGCGGCAGCCGCTGAAGGGACGCATGAAGACGATTGCCGTGTTTGGCAGTTCGCGCCGTGACGAGAATAGCCCGTACTGGGCCGAGGCCCACGAGTTGGGCCGCGTTCTCGCGACCGCCGGCTACGCCGTCCTCTCGGGAGGCTATGGCGGCAGCATGGCCGCGGTGAGCCGCGGCGCGTCCGAGCACGGTGGTCACGTCATCGGCGTCACCTGCGCCATTTTCGACCCCTGGCCGTGCAACACCTGGCTGACCGAAGAGGTGAAGGCGCCGACGCTGATGGCCCGACTGGCTGTGATGATCGAGCGCTCTGACGCGTTTGTTGCGCTGCGCGGCGGCATCGGCACGCTCTCGGAGATCACCCTCGTGTGGAGCCTGCTGCAGACGCGCGAGCTGCAGGGCAAACCGCTCATTTTGCTGGGCGCGGACTGGCGCGCGGTGGTGGACGCGCTCCGGCAGCACACCGACCTCGGCGGCTCCATCGCGGCGTTGGCCACGATTGTCGACACCCCGGAGCAGGTTCTCTCCGCGCTGAGTGCGCAGGCCGCGCACGCCGCACCCCCAACACCTCTCGGCCCTCCGCCCGTCGGCTAACCGGACCAGGGCAGGAGGGCGAACGAGCAGGTTCCCCGGTTTTCGTGGCAAACGTGAGTGTTTTCTAACCACGAAGAACCAAGACATGAGGTTTCACGACGCTTTATGGTCTTAGTGAGACTTCGGTTCTTCGTGTCTTCGTGGTTCCGTTCCTGATGAATGAGGAGCTTACTATGGCAGAGAAGGGTGTTACTCCGCGAGCGGAGGACTATTCGCGTTGGTATACCGAGGTCGTGCAGAAGACAGAACTGGCAGACTACTCGCCGGTGAAGGGCTGCATGGTGATCCGGCCGTACGGCTACACGCTATGGGAGAACCTGCGCGACGGGCTCGACCGTCGTTTCAAGGAAACCGGGCATGTCAATGCCTACTTCCCGCTGCTCATCCCGATGAGCTTTCTGCAGAAGGAAGCCGAGCACGTGGAAGGCTTTGCGCCGGAACTGGCCGTCGTGACGCACGGCGGCGGCAAAGAGCTGGACGAGCCGTTAGTGGTCCGGCCGACCTCGGAGACGATTATCGGGTACATGTACAGCCAGTGGGTGCGGTCGTACCGCGACCTGCCGCTGCTCATTAACCAGTGGGCCAACGTCGTGCGCTGGGAGATGCGCACCCGGCTGTTCCTGCGCACGACCGAGTTCCTGTGGCAGGAAGGCCACACCGCGCACGCCACCCAGCAGGAAGCGTTCGAAGAGACAATCCGCATGCTGGGCGTGTACGCCGACTTCGCCATCAACGACGCGGCGATTCCGGTCGTGCAGGGCAAGAAAAGCGAGCGCGAGAAGTTCGCCGGCGCAGTCGACAGCTACACCATAGAAGCGATGATGGGCAACGGCTGGGCGCTCCAGTCGGGCACGAGTCACTTCCTGGGTCAAAACTTCGCCAAGGCGTTCGACATCAAGTTCCTGAATCAGAACAACGAGCTTGATTTCGCCTGGACCACGAGCTGGGGGCTGAGCACCCGCATGGTGGGTGCGATCATCATGACGCACGGCGACGATCAGGGCTTGATGCTCCCGCCGGTGCTGGCGCCGTTCCAGGCCGTGATCGTGCCGATCTGGCGCAAGGACGCGGAGCGCACCTCCGTGCTCGAGTACAGCCAACGCGTGTTCCAGACGCTGAAGGCGGGCGGAGTGCGGGTTAAGCTGGACGACCGTGACGAGTTGAGCGCAGGCTTCAAGTTCAACGACTGGGAGATGCGCGGGGTCCCGCTGCGCATCGAGATCGGCCCGCGCGACGTCGACCAGAACGCGGTGGTCTTTGCCCGGCGCGACATCCCGGGCAAGGAGGGCAAGACCTTCGGCGTGAGCGTCGACGGGCTGGTACAGGCGACGAAAGATATGCTGGCGACCATCCAGGCGGCCATGCTGGCCCGGGCCACTGCCTTCCGCGATGCGAACACCCGCACCGCGGCAAGCTACGACGAGTTCAAGCAAATCCTCGAGGGCCCCGGCGGGTTCATTCGGGTGCACTGGGCCGGCACGAACGAGGACGAGGACCGGATCAAGGAAGAGACCAAGGCGACTGTCCGGTGCTTCCCGTTCGACAAGCCGGAAGGCGAAGGGGTTTGCTTCTACACCGGCAAGCGGACGGATCGCGTCGCGATCTTTGCCCGCGCCTACTGATCGCGCCCTAGCGCAAAGGCACAAAGACCCGGCGAGAGTCAGCCGCTCCGTCGTGTCCTTGTGCCTTTGTGTTTAAGAATGCTACAATTCTCCGCGCTGACCATGAACACGCTGCGTTCGCATTGGCCGCCGGCGTGGCCGGAGATTACCGATCCGCTCGTGCTCGATGCCATGGCCTCTGTTCCGCGGCACCTGTTCGTGCCGCCCGAACACCAGGATCAGGCGTACGAGGACGCGCCGCTTCCCATCGGCTTCAACCAGACGATTTCGCAGCCCTTCATCGTCGCGGCGATGACGCAAGCTCTGCGCCTGGATCGCGAGAGCCGGGTGTTGGAGGTGGGCACCGGATCGGGTTACCAGGCTGCGGTCCTTGCCCACATCACGCCGCACGTGTGGAGCGTGGAGGCCCTGCCCGTCCTCGCCGGCGCGGCCCGTGACCGGCTGGCGGGGCTTGGCTATGGGGTGATCGTGAAGACGGGCGACGGCCGCTTGGGTTGGCCCGAGCACGCCCCGTACGACGCGATCGTGGTCACGGCCGCGCCCGCAGACGTGCCGCCCGCGCTCGTGCAGCAGCTGGCGCCCGGTGGGCGGCTGGTGATCCCGCTGGGCGAGGGCCACTGGGACCAGTCGTTGTGGCGGGTCGAAAAAGGTGAGGGTGGGCGCCTACGGGCCGAGCGGCTGGGCGACGTCCGCTTCGTGCCCCTGATTCAGAGCGCGCCGCCGGCAGCCGAGGACGCTGAACAGGCACAGATTCGCGCAGAGCTACAACGGCTGCTGGGACGGTAACAAATCCGGTTTCTACCAGAAACCAGGTTTGCCGGAAAGATGCAAGGAGCGTTATGCGCGTCGTCATAACGGGACATAACGGGCAACTGGGGCGCCAGCTTGTCGCCGCGTTCGCCGGCCACGAGGTGCTGCCGCTCGATTTGCCCGCGGACGACATTACCGATCCCCGCATCGTTCAGCGCATCGTGGGGTTCGCTCCCAACGTGATCGTTCATGCCGCGGCGTACACCGACGTCGACGGGGCCGAGAAGGACCCGGAGCTGGCGTACCGGGTGAATGCGTTTGGCACGCAGAACATGGCCCTGGCCAGCCGGGCGGCCGGCGCGGCCTTGCTCCACGTCAGCACCAACGAGGTCTTCGACGGCGTGCAGCGTGAGGCGTATCGCGAGTGGGACCCGATCAATCCCACGAGCACCTATGCCCGCACGAAGGGGGCCGCCGAGCGCATCGTGCAGGCGCTGGCCCCGCAGTTCTACATCGCCCGCGTGGCGTGGCTCTTCGGGCCCGGCGGAAACAACTTTGTCACAAAGATCCTGGCGGGGGCCGAGAAGTACGGGGCGCTGCGGGTGGCAGCCGACGAGTTCGGCAACCCCACCTATGCCCCGGATGCGGCCGCGGCCATGGCCCGGCTGGCCCACACGGGGCACTATGGCATTTACCACCTGACGAACGCCGGCTTCTGCTCGCGCTGACGAGTTCGCCTCCTCGATCATGCGCCTTGCCGGCAAACCGGACGTGCCCATCACGCCGATCCTGAGCGCCGAATGGCCGCGACCCTCGAAACCACCCCTTCACGCCGTTCTGAGCAGCTCGGCTGCGGCCGGCCTGGGCATCGCCCTGCCGCCCTGGCAGGAAGCGCTGGCCGAGTACGTCGCGACCCTGACTCACGCGTGAGGCCCCGATGTCTGCGAGCGTGACGGCCAGCATCATCATCCCGAACTACAACGGCAGGCGTTTCCTCGATACCTGCCTGGCGGCCCTGCGCGGCCAGACCTACCCCCGCGACTTGACCGAGATCATCGTCGTGGACGACGGGTCGACCGACGACTCGGTGGCTTATCTGGAAGCGCGTTATCCGGAAGTTAAGGTGGTTCGGCTAGACCACAACAGCGGGCTGGCCGTCGGCTGTAACGCCGGCGCGCGGGCCGCCCGGGGCGAACTGCTGGTGATGTTGAACAACGACACGGAGGCCGAGCCTGGCTGGCTGGCCGGGCTGGTGGCAGCGGCGGAGGCACACCCCGAGGCCGGCGCCGTGGCCAGCAAGATGCTGCTTTTCGACCGCCGCGACACGCTGCACAACGCGGGCGACGTCATGGGCGCGGACGGCATCCCACGCAACCGCGGGGTCTGGCAGGTGGACAGCGGGCAATATGACGCCGACCCGTGTGTCTTTGGCGGGTGCGGCGGCGCCGTCGCCTATCGCCGTGCAGCGTGGGCAGCGACGGGCGGCTTTGACGAGCGGCTCTTCATGTACCTGGAGGACGTGGACCTGGCGTGGCGCCTGCAGTTGCTCGGATGGCAAGCCGTCTTTGCGCCCGAGGCCCGGCTGTATCACCAACTGAGCGCAACGGGCGGCGGGACGCTGGCGAGCTACTACACGGGGCGTAACACCATTTGGGTGATCGCCAAGAACATGCCCGGTCCGTTGTTACGGAGGTACATGGGCCGGGTCCTCGCCGGGCAGTGGCGGGTGACACGAGACGCTCTCCGCGCGTGGCGGGGCGCTGCGGCCCGGGCGCGGCTGCGAGGACAGCTGGTGGGCGTGCTCGGCCTGCCACGGGTGCTGGGCTGGCGCAGGGCCGTGCAGCGACAACGCAAAGTTCCGATCGAAGCAATTGATGCGCTGTTAGTGGATGATTGATTAGCACGCAGATTGAACTGATTGAACTGATCTGTATGATCTCGTTCCTATGGACTATCTCAGGCGGCGCTTGCAGCGCTGCCCTGCCTTCGGGTCGAGGAAGAATCAGGTCAATCGGTTGAATCAGTTCGATCTGCGTCCCATTCTACAAGGAGTGATGTGATGGCCCTGATCGAGAAGCTTGGCAGTTTCTATCTCGGTAAAGAGTACGACCTCGTCAACAAGAAGTTGTTGGATGCGATGGTCAATTATGATGCCCGCGACCTGACGACCCATGCGGTATGCGTTGGGATGACCGGCAGCGGCAAGACGGGCCTGTGTATCGACCTCCTGGAGGAGGCCGCGCTCGACGGCGTGCCGGCCTTGCTGATCGACCCGAAGGGCGATATCACGAACCTCCTCCTGACCTTCCCCGACCTGCTGCCCGAGAACTTCCTGCCCTGGATCAACCCCGACGACGCGCGGCGCAAGGGGCTCACGCCCGAGGACTTCGCCGCGGCGCAGGCCAAGCTCTGGCGCGACGGCCTGGCGAGTTGGGACCAGGGACCGGACCGCATTCGCGCGCTGAAGGCAGCCGCCGATTTCGCCATTTACACGCCGGGCTCCGAGTCGGGCCTGCCCGTCAGCATCATCAGCAGCTTCAACATGCCGAACCTGGACTGGGAAACGGAAGGCGAGGCCCTGCGTGAGCGCATCCAGGGCACGGTGTCGGCGCTGCTCGGGCTGGCCGGCGTCGACGCCGACCCCGTGCGGAGCCGCGAGCACATCCTGCTCTCGACGCTCCTGGAGGACGCCTGGCGCAAGGGCGAGCCGATGGACCTGGCCAAGCTCATCATGGGAGTCCAGAAGCCGCCATTCCAACAGGTCGGCGTGCTGAACCTCGAGGCCTTCTATCCGGAAAAGGACCGCTTCGGCCTGGCGATGGCCTTGAACAACATCATCGCTTCCCCGAGCTTCGCATCGTGGCTCAAGGGCGAACCGCTGGACATCCCCAGCCTGCTCTATACGCCCGAGGGCAAGCCCCGGCACAGTATCTTCTACATCGCGCACCTGAGCGACGCCGAGCGCATGTTCTTCGTCACCATCCTGCTCGAGTCCTTCATCAGTTGGATGCGCAGCCAGCCCGGCACCACCTCGCTCCGCGCGCTCCTCTACATGGACGAGGTGTTTGGCTATTTCCCGCCGTCGCAAAACCCGCCGAGCAAGCGCCCCATGCTCACGCTGCTGAAGCAGGCGCGGGCGTTCGGCTGCGGCATCGTGCTGACCACGCAGAACCCGGTCGACCTGGACTACAAGGGCCTGACCAATGCGGGCACCTGGTTCATCGGCAAGCTGCAGGCCGAGCGCGACAAGGCGCGCCTGCTTGCCGGTCTCGAAGGCGTGATGGCGGATGCCGGGTCGCTGTCTGACGTCAAGGTGCTGGACAAGACGATCTCGTCCCTCGAGAGCCGTGCTTTTATCTTGCACAACGTAAACCAGAGTGCGCCGATCGTGTTTCAGACGCGCTGGGCGATGAGCTACCTGCGCGGCCCGCTGACCCGGCAGCAGGTCAAGCAGCTGATGGCCGGCCGGAAGCCCGCCGCGGCACCTGCACCGGCTCGCACCCCCCCCCGACGGCACAAACCAACCTGGCAGCGGGAGCGACGGCGGCAGCCCAGGCCGCGGCGGCGGTGCCTCCAATGGCCAACGCACTGCTCGGGACCGCGCAGGGCGGCCTGTCGTCGGCGCCGCCGGCTGCACCGCCCGGCGTTAACCAGGTGTTCTTGCCCGTGCGGACCCGTGAGGGCGACGCCGTGGCCGCGCTGCAGGCGAAGACGGGCGCTGCCGTCAAGGCCACCGATCGCCAGTTGGTGTGTGAGCCTGCGCTGGTGGGCGTGGCCAGCGTGTCGTTCGTGGATCGCAAGACCGGCCTGAACGAGTCCAACGACGTCGCCGTGATGCTGCCGTTGGACCCACAGGCCACGGTGGTCGACTGGCGCGACTCGGCGCCTGTCGACATCGGGGAACGTGATCTGGCGACGCAACCGCCAGCCGGTGCGGTGTTTGCGGGCGGAGTGCCGGCCGGTCTCTTTGCCCCACGCTTCATGACGAAACTGCAGGGCGACCTCGTCGACCACCTGTACCGGACGCAGGCCTTTACCGTGCTCACGAATCCGACCCTGAAGCTCGTCGCCAAGCCAGGCGAGAACGAACGCGACTTCCGAGCCCGCTGTCAGCAGGCGGCCCGCGAATCGCGTGACGAGGCCGTCGACCAGGTCCGGGGGAAGTACGAGACCAAGCTGCAGAAATTGAGCGACCAGAAGGAACGCGAGGAACAAGAGCTGGAGAGCGACAAGGCGCAGCTGCAGGGCCGGGTGGGCGAGGAGATCCTCAGCGGGCTCGACACGGTCGCCGGCATGTTCGGCCTGTTTGGCACGCGGCGGCGGAGCTCGCTTTCAGGCGTGAGCCGGGTTGCCTCGAAGCAGCGCATGCAGTCCAAGGCCCGCGCAAATGTGCAGGAATCCGTCGACGCCATCAAGCGGCTCGAAGGCGACCTCACGGAGCTCAAAGGCGAGATGGAAGCCGAGATGAGCGCGACGACCGATGTGTGGACGAAGGCTGCCGACGACATCCAGCAAATGCAGGTGGCGCCGAAGAAGAGCGACGTGGACGTGCATCTCGTGGCCCTGGCGTGGGCGCCTAAGTGGCAGATCACCTACCAGGACGCACGGGGCCTCGCCCGCATGGAGACGGTCGACGCCTTTAGCGCGTAATTGCGACGCTGCCACGAATTACACGAATTGAACGAACTGGGCTGATCCTACGAGAGATTCGTTCAATTCGGAAAATCCGTGGCGGCCTCGGGGTCACCTGACCATCACGAGCATCAGGTCGTTGACGTTGGTCTGAGTGGGACCGGTGATCAGGAGGTCGCCGAGGCTGCCGAGCAGGTGATAGCTGTCGTTTGCTGCCAGGGCCGCGTGGGCGTCAAGCCCGCCGGCCCTGGCGCGCGCCAGCGTGTCGGATTCCGCGATGCCGCCCGCAGCATCCGTCGGGCCGTCCGTCCCATCCGTCCCCAGGCTGACAACGGCGGCCTCGATGCCTTCGGGCAGCCCGTGGCCTTCGAGGGCGAGCGCAGCGCTCAGCGCAAGCTCCTGGTTGCGCCCGCCCAGCCCTGGGCCGCGGACCGTCACAGTCGTCTCTCCGCCCAGCACAAGGCACGCCGGCCGCTGGATGTCGGATTGGCCGGCAGCGATGCCCTGGGCCAACCCGGCCAACACGCGGCCGGCCTCGCGTGCCTCTCCCTGCAGGAACGTCGTAACGAGCAGGCTGTGGTAGCCCCGGCTTGTTGCCTCGGCGACCGCGGCCCGGCCCGCAATGGCGTTGTCACCGACGACCGTGCTCGTGACCCGGTCGAACAACGGGTCGCCCGGCTTGGGTGTATCGGGGATTTGGGCCGCGAGGCCGCGCCGGATGTGCTGGGCTACGGCCGCCGGGGACCTGTTCCACGAGCGCATACCGTTCGAGCACGGCCCAGGCATCGGCGTAAGTGCTGCGGTCCCCAACGGTCGGGCCGGAAGCGATCGCGTCGAGAGGGGAGCCCACCACGTCGGAGAGAATCAGCGCGGCCACGTGTGCCCGGGCTGCCAGGCGCGCAAGCTGCCCGCCCTGGAGCCCCGAACAGTGTTTCCGGACCATGTTGATCTCGGCAATGCCTGCCCCGGACTTCAATAACAGGTCGTTGAGCTTCTGGTAATCGGCGAGGCCGACGCCGTCGACCGGCAGCGGCAAGAGGGCCGACCCCCCGCCGGAGATCAGCACTATGACGAGGTCGCGTTCGGTGAGTCCTGTCAGCAGGTGGGCGATACGCCGGGCGCCCGCCAACCCGGCTTGATCCGGTACGGGGTGGCCGGCTTCGACGATCTCGATTGGGCCCGTCCTGGCCTGGCGCTTCGTCTCGGCCGGTTCGCCCCCTCGCCCAAAACGAAGCCGCCAGCCCCCCGCAGCCGACGTGTGTCCGTGCTTGACGTTGACGGCGCCCCCTGTGATGAGGCCGCCTGTCGCGGCGTCGCCCAGCACTTCGTACGCCGCCGCTGCCATGGGCGTGCCGGCCTTCCCGGCGCCCACGACCAGGATCCGGTCGATCTCAGCCAAGCGGTAAATCCGCCCGCCGATCCGCAGGCTGTTGCCCTCGAGCGCCAGGTTAGCCAGAATGGCCTGGTATGGGTCGACGGCCCGGATCGCCGCGTCGAGGACCGCCAGAGCATCCTCTCGCAGAGACGAACGGGGGCCTGCATCCTCGGCGGCCATGCTCGTTCCCTCCATCCTATTCTGCTGCGCCGTACCGTGAACGCGGCGGGTGCAACGGCGTCACTGCCCGTTGATGGCAGCATCGACCGCCGACGCCGGGTCGCTCTTGCCCGCCAGCACCGCCTCGATCGCCGCACGTATCCGCTCGGCGGTGCCGGCATAGTCGGTGCCGGCGGGCAGGCTGCGCGCCTGCGCCAGCAGCGAGTCGAGGAAGCTCATGTAGGGGCCGTCTCCGACCAGTTCCAACGCGTCGGAGGAGGTGGGCAGCCAGCCGGCACGCGCCGTCCATGCCCCGGCATTTTCCGGCTCGAGCAGCCACGCGAGAAACTCAGCCGCCGCCTGCTGACGAGCGGGGTCTCGGGTGACGATTGCGAGGGCCCAGCCGCTCGCCAGGCTGGGCGCGGGCCCGTCTGCGCCGGGCGTTGGGGCGTACTCGCCAGGTGCGTTGCCACGGCCAAGGAATTGTCGGGCGCTGACGTATGCCAGGGGGCCCTGCCCCTGGGAAAAAGCGTTCCAGGTCTCCTCTTCGTCCGCAAGCCCCTCGCCCGACGGCGTGAGGACCCCGGCTTGCGCCGCGTCGGCGTAGAAGGCCAGGAGCTTGAGCAAGGGCTGCGGCTCGAGCAGCAGCCGGCGGTCTGCGGCGAGCGTGGCGCCGGCCGAGAGATACTGGCCCAGGACCGCGTGCGACAGGGCCGCTGAGGGTTGGCCCGCCGAACCTTGCGCGCTTCCGGTTTGCGCCCGCCCAATCGGGAAGAGGTACGCGGTGCGCCGCGCCAGCAGGTCGATCCAATTGGCAGGCGGCTCGGCGATCTGAGCAGGGAGATAGGTCGCATGGTCCACGTCGGCCAGGTACTGGACCGCGTACAACTTGCCGTGGAACAGGCCCGCTTCAGAGGCAAAAGGGTAGAGGCTTTCGGTCACACGGCTGTCGAGTAAACCGTCGAGCGGCTGGAGGAGGCCGGCTTCAACTGCCTTTTCAACCTCCGCCACATCGAGTGCAATGATGTCTGGCAGCATATCGGGCGCAACGGGCTGGGAAGAGCGCAGCGCATCTAGCAAGCCGCCCTTGCCGTACCGTGCCTTCCGCACCGCGTCGACGCGCACCTGGCCCCCCTGCGCCGCCGAGAAGGCTTCCATCTGCCCTGCGAGGATCGGGCCGGCCGGTTGGGGCGCCTCCGGGCTCAGAAACTCCGGCGTCCACCACACCAGGGTCATGTCGTCCGCCTCGGCAGAACTGGCCGAGGTGGGCACGCTGGTGGGCTGCGGGGCAGCCGTGGGCGTGCTCGGGCGTGCGGTTGCGGGGGCAGGTGCGGGCGTGCCCGTGCAGCTCGCAAGCATCCATGCGAGCAAGATCAGCAGCAGGGTTGGCAGCCACGCGGCGCCAGGGCGAGCGACGCCGTCGTTGCGGCGGCCTGAAGGAGTTGTCATAGGGCTAAGCCGATTCTACGAAGGGCCAGGTCGTAAAGCGTTGGGCGTCGCCTGGGCGTACCGCACCGTTCTTCGACGTGGATCTGATTCAGACGATTATATCCCCGAGCGCATCCGGGCGCTACCGGGGATGAGTTTGTGACGCTGCCGAGGGCAGAAAGGCTCCCGCTTAAAGAACAACCGCGTGCTCCTCGTAGAGAAGCACGCGGCGGCCGTTACGGCTTTATCGCAAAACTCAGTTGACCAGTTCCTCGGTCGCCTCGGTCACGGTCGGCGGCGGAGGGGCGATGGTGACGGCATGCTCGACGTCGAACGCGAGCTCCTTGTTCTCCCCCAGCGTGACGCGCACCTTGCTGCCCGGCTTCACCTTGCCCGTCAGCATGGCTTCACTGAGCTGATCCTCCAGCTTGTCCTGGATGATGCGGCGCAGCGGCCGAGCGCCGTATTCGGCGTCGTAGCCCTCTTCCGCCAGGAAATCCTTGACCTCGTCGGCTATTTCGAGCGTCACGGACTGCTCGACGAGCTGCTCGTTCATCCGGGCCAGCTCCAGCCCCACGATGTCGCGGATCTGGTCCTTGCTCAGGCTGCGGAATACCATCGTGCCGTCCAGGCGGTTCAGGAACTCGGGCCGGAAGGTGCGCTTCAGCGCCTCGGTCACACGTTCCCGCATCACCTGGTATTCGTCTTCCTGGCGGGCCGTGTCGTCGCGGGTAGTTGCGAACCCGAGGGCGCCGCCATGTTTGATCAGGTTGGCCCCCACGTTCGACGTCATGACCAGGATCGTGTTACGGAAGTCGATCCTCCGGCCCTTGGCGTCGGCCAGGCTGCCGTCCTCCATAATCTGGAGGAGCATGTTAAAGACCTCAGGATGGGCCTTCTCGATCTCGTCCAGCAGCACGACCGAGTAGGGCCGGCGGCGAACCGCCTCGCTCAACTGGCCGCCTTCCTCGTAACCCACATAGCCGGGCGGTGCACCCACCAGGCGGCTCACGTTGTGCCGCTCCATGAACTCGCTCATGTCGATCTTGATGAGCGCTTCTTCCGAGCCGAACAGGAATTCGGCCAGGCTCTTGGCGAGCAGCGTCTTGCCGACGCCCGTCGGGCCGAGGAACATGAACGTGCCGATGGGCCGCTTCGGGTCCTTAAGGCCGGTGCGCGCCCGGCGCACCGCCCGCGAGATCGCCTTGACCGGTTCGTCCTGGCCGACCACCCGCTTGTGCAGGTAGGACTCCATCTCGAGCAGGCGGGCCGTTTCCTCGCCCACCAGCCGGGTCATGGGGATGCCGGTCCACATGCCGACCACCTCGGCAATGTCCTCTTCGGTCACCACAGGCTGCGGTGCAGCGTCCTCCCAGCCCTTGCGGAGCTGTTCGAGCTGCTTCTCGAGGTCCATCTCGTGGTGGCGCAGGTCGAGTGCATCGTCGTAGCGCTTGGCTTCGACGGCCTCTTCCTTGGCCTTTTGCGTCGTGCGCAGCTCGCGGAACGCATCGCGGAGCGTGTTCGCATACGGCGCCTTGTACATGCGGACGCGGCTGGACGCCTCGTCGATCAGGTCGATCGCCTTATCGGGCATGAACCGGTCGGGCACGTAACGAGCCGACAGGCGGGCGGCGGCGTTAAGCGCCTCGTCGCTGATCTTGAGCTGGTGGTGCGCCTCGTACATCTTGCGCACGCCCTTCAGGATCTCGATGGTCTGCTCGATCGTCGGCTCGTCGACCAGGATGGGCTGGAAGCGGCGCTCGAGCGCAGCATCGCCTTCGATGTACTTCCGGTATTCGTCCAGTGTCGTCGCGCCGATGCACTGCAACTCGCCGCGGGCCAGCGCGGGCTTGAGCAGGTTCGCTGCGTCCACGCTGCTGCCGGCCGAGCCGGCGCCTACGAGCATGTGCACCTCGTCGATGAACAGGATCGCGTCGGAGTTCGTGATCTCCTCGATGACCTTCTTCAGGCGCTCTTCGAACTGGCCCCGGTACATGGTGCCGGCGACCAAGGAGCCCACGTCGAGCATGAGCACCCGCTTGTCCATCAGCGTTTCGGGCACGTCGCCGTCGATGATCCGCTGTGCCAGGCCCTCCACGATCGCCGTTTTGCCGACGCCGGGCTCACCGATGAGCGCAGGGTTGTTCTTCGTGCGGCGGCTGAGGATCTGGATGACCCGCTCGATCTCTTTCTCGCGACCGATCACGGGGTCGAGCTTGCCCTCTTCCGCACGGGCGGTGAGGTCCATGCCCAACTGGTCGGTGAGCGGCGTCTTGCTCTCGCGCTTCTTAGTCGTTTTCTCCTGAAGCTGATTCTCCAGGATGGTGCGCGTGGTCTGCTGGCGAATCTTATCCAGGCTCGCGCCGACGCTGCGCAGCACCTCGGCCGCAATGCCTTCGTCCTCGCGAACAAGGCCCAGCAGCAGGTGTTCCGTACCAATGTAGGAATGCCCCATCTGGCGGGCTTCCTCGACGGCCAACTCGATGACGCGCTTGGTGCGTGGCGTCAATGTCGGCTTGCCGAAGGGCGGGCGTGGGTTGCGCGGGGCCATCCGCTCGACCTGGCGAACCACTTCTGCCGGCGTCGCGCCGACTTCTTTCAGAACTTTCGAAGCCAGCCCGTTCTCTTCTTTTGCCAGGCCCAGCAGCAGGTGTTCGGTGCCCACATAGTTATGGTTGAGCCGCATGGCCTCTTCCTGGGCAATCTGCAGCACCTGTCGTGCATGTTTGGTAAATCGGTCCAGTTTGTCCGACATAGTATTCTCATCCTTCACGAGTGCGACTCGTGCGTGAACGCCGTTCCTTCACGAGTTGGCGCCTGCGTAGAGGCTGTCTTCGTGACTAATTCAACTCGTACTCGCACCCTGTGCGTCGTCATGCGAGCTTTTGTGCCGCTGCATATGCCTAACGGTCCACTGCCGGCCGCCGTTCCCTGTTCAGCGATCCAGGTGGCCCCGGTCACAAACGATTATAACATAAGCCGAAAGGGGTGTCGTAAGCCGCGTTCCTGTGACTTTTCTCCCCTACGTCCGCCATCATTCAACGGACCTTGATGTTAGATGCCTGGCGGCCGCCAGGGTTACCATAACCACGATCCCGCCGATAAAAACAGGGGCGGCGCACTGTTGTGCCTCCGCCCCCTTGGGTAGCAAGTGTATAGGTTACGGATCCGCCGCCCGATGGGCGACCGGCGAGCTACACCTGCTCTACGGGAAGCACCTCCGCAGGCACGCCTTCCAGGACGTTCAGCGCCTCGTCTGCGTCAGACTCGTCGGCGTCAGCCGCCCAGTCGACGTAGTTGTCGTCAGACGCCTGGCGCAGGCTCAGGCCGATGCGGCGATGCTGCGGATCGATCCGAATGACCCGCACTTGCACGACGTCGCCTTCCTGGACGATTTCTTTGGGATGGTTGATGCGATAGTCGGCCATCTCCGAGATATGAATCAGGCCCTCGATCGAGTCGTCCATCTTGGCAAAGGCGCCAAAAGCGGCCAGGCGCGTGACGGTGGCGGTAATGACCTGGCCCACCACGTAGCGATCGGCAACGACGCTCCATGGTTCCGGCGACAGCCGGCGCAGGCTCAGCCCAATGCGCTTGCGTTCCTCGTCCACGTTCATCACGTAGACTTCGACTTCCTGGCCCACCCGCAAGATTTCGCGCGGGTGCTCCACCCGGTGCCAGGCCAGTTCTGAAAGGTGGATCAGGCCGTCGGCCCCGCCCAAATCGACGAAGGCGCCGAAGTCGGCAATGCTGGTGACGATGCCCTTCAGAATGTCGCCCTTGTTAAGGGTGGAAAGCAGGCGGTCCTTCTGGTTCTTGCGCCAGTCACGCATGGCAGCCCGTTCGGACAGGATCAGGCGATTGCGCTGCCGGTCCATTTCGACGACCTTCAGCTGCATGTTCTGGCCGACCAACCGTGCCCAGCGCTGCTCCGGGTCGCCTTCTGCATCCTGCTGGGCCTGCCAACGGGCAGACAGCTGCGAGGCCGGGACAAACCCTCGCACCCGTCCCACCCGAACGATCACGCCACCGCGATTGTAGCCGGTGACCACACCCTCAAAGACGTCTTGCGACTGGAATAGTTCCTCAGCCTGACGCCAGTCCTGTTCCTGCTGCGCCCGCGCCAGCGAGATGACGACGTTGCCGTCGCGGTCTTCTGGCTGTACGACGACCGCAGTGATGGGGTCGCCGACGGCGACGGTCTCCAGGAACTCTTTCCCCAGCCGCTCCAATTCTCGGGGATCGACGATGGCATCGGCCTTGTACGGGATTGCGACGAGGACTTGATTGGGGCTGATGCTGACGATGGTGCCTTCGACCGTGTCGCCCTGGCGTAACTGTGAGAAGGTCAAGAGGTCTAGCGACAGGGCGTCCATGGGGTTGGGCTCGGCTGCAGGTTGGGCAGACTGCAGCGCTTTCTGCGTCTTCATGAGAATGATGGCTCCCCCTCCAACAAAGACTGAAACGGATTATACCGGACTACCGGAGAACGCGCAAGTAGAGTGCTGGCGAGAAGGGCAGTTCTCGTCTTACACGATTGGATGTGTCTCCTGCGAGTGGAAACTTTTGTTGGCAAACGCTATGCTTCGACGTCAGCGTTGGGGCACGTACGCGACCATTTCGATCTCGACCAGGGCCTTGCGCGGCAGGCCGGCGACTTGGACGGTCGAACGCGCCGGCGGCTGGGTCACGAATTCTGCGGCATAGAGCGTGTTGACGACCTGGAAGTCTGCCATGTCGGCCAGGAAGATGGTCGTCTTGATCACATGCTCGAACCCCGTGTTCGCCGCGGCGAGCACCGCGTGCAGGTTCGCCAGCACCTGGCGCATCTGGGCCTCGACACCCTCGACCAGCTTGCCGGATTCGGGCTCCAGCCCGATCTGGCCGGAGGTGAAGACGAAGTCGCCTGCGCGCACGGCCTGGCTGTAGGGGCCGATGGCGGCCGGGGCGGACGACGTGTTGATGATCTCAGGCATAGGTGGCCTCCGCGTCATGGTATCAATAAACCTTCGAGGTTGCGTCACCCGGGGTGACGGTCGAAACCTCGAAGGTTTTGAGTGTCGCTGCTACGCAACCACGATATTGATCAGCTTGCCGCCCGCAAAGATGACCTTGCGCACTTGCTTGCCTTCAAACCACTTCTGCACCGAGGGGCTGTTCAGCGCCAGCTCGCGCGCCTGGTCTTCCGTGATCCCCGCCGGCGCCTCGAGGCGGTCGCGCACCTTGCCGTTCACCTGGACCACCAGCGTCACGACGTCGGCCTTGGCCAACTCGGGGTCGTATTTCGGCCACGGGTGCACGTGGACGCTCTTGTCGGGGTCAAACCCACCGTCGGCCGCCCCTCCGGTCCCGTGGCGCTCCTGCCACAGTTCCTCGGCAATGTGCGGCATGGCCGGCGCCATCATCAGGATCAGGCTGTCGATCGCTTCATCCCAGGCCGGCGTCCCGACGACTGCCGTCTCGCGCGCCTTGATCAGGTAATTGTTAAACTCCATCAGCGCGCTGATTACGGTATTCCACTTGAACGTCTCGACGTCTTCGGTGACCTTTTGCAGCGTCTTGTGCGTCATGTGGCGCAGCTCGCGCACCTGCCCGTCCGCCGCATCCTGAGCGGGCGCCAGCGAAGCTGGCGTGGTCGAAGGACGCTCGGCCACCACCGCCCACACCCGCTCCAGAAAGCGCTTCACGCCTTCGATGCCCGTAAAATTCCAGGGTCCGCCTGCGTCCCAGGGGCCGATGAACATCAGGTACGCCCGCACCGTGTCCGCGCCATACTTCTCCACGTAGCCGTCGGGTGCCACGACGTTGCCACGGCTCTTGCTCATGCGCAGGCCGTCAGGCCCGAGGATGATGCCCTGATTGAACAGCCGCAGCATCGGCTCGCGGAAGTTGACCACGCCCATGTCGGCCAGCGCCTTGGTGAAGAAGCGGGTGTACAGCAGGTGCATCGTGGCATGCTCGTGCCCGCCTGTGTACTGGTCGACGGGCAGCCAGTAGTCACCCTTCGCGCGGTCCCACGGCAGGTCATCCGGGCTCAGCTTTTCGCCGGCCTTCCAATAAGGCGAGACGTACGCGTACTGGTACCACGAGGAGCACATGAACGTGTCCATCGTGTCCGTCTCGCGCCGGGCCGGCCCGCCGCACTGGGGGCAGGTGGTATGCAGGAAGCCCTCGTGGAACTTCAGCGCGTTCTCGCCGGTCGGCGGCACCTTGGCATCGGTGGGCAAGATCACGGGGAGGTTCTCGTACTTCTCGGGCACGACGCCGCATTGCTCGCAGTAGATCATGGGAATCGGCGCGCCCCAGTAGCGCTGCCGGCTGATCAACCAGTCGTGCAGGCGGTACTGGACGTCGAACCGGCCCAGGCCCTGCGACTGCAGCCACTCGGTCACCTTCGCCTTGGCGACGTCGCCCGGCGTGCCGGTGAACGCGCCCGAGTGGATCATGGTCCCGTAATCGTGGTGATGCAGCACGTCGCGATACCACTCGACCGCGTGCCACATCGCCATGGTCGTGGCAAACTGCCGGGTGTAGTCGTACCCCGCATGGCAGCGGGCCATGATTGCGCTGTCCGCCTCGACCGAGTCCAGCGTCAGCGCCTCGACGGTGTCGGGGGCTGCGTCGCGGAACACGACCTGCCAGCCCAGCCCGACGATGTCTGCCCAGTGGCCCGGCTTGAGGTGCTGCTGCAGCAGGTCGCGATAGGTCGCGACTTGCCCCTCTCCCTCCAGCTCGACGCCGACGAAATCGCCGCGGCCCGGGATCGTCAGCGGGCTCCAGCGCAGGTGTGCCGCGGTCAACGCGCCGGCAAAATCGCCCTCGACCGAGCCGGTCCAGACGGCGCTCTTCGCCCGGCCGTCGTTCCGCTCGATAACGGGGATGACCGGCAGCCCGAACTTCATGGCGAACGCAAAGTCGCGCTCGTCGTGCGCCGGCACACCCATGATGGCGCCCGTCCCGTACGACATCATCACATAGTCCGCGATCCAGATCGGGACGCGTTTTCCGTTGACCGGGTTGATCGCATATGCGCCGGTGGCAACGCCGGTCTTCTCGCGCTCGGCCGTCGCGCGCTCGATCTCAGTCTGCATGCCCGTCTGCGCCTGGTAGGCTTTGACCCGCTCGCGATGCGACTCGGGCGTCAGCTTGTCGACCAGGGGGTGCTCGGGGGCGAGCACCATGAAGGTGGCTCCCCACAGGGTATCAGGGCGAGTGGTGAACACCACCAGCTCGTCGCCCTGTTCGCTCTTGAAAGCCACCTCGGCGCCTTCACTGCGGTCGCCGATCCAATTCGTCTGTGCCTGCCGGATGCGCTCGGGCCAGTCGATATTGTCAAACCGTTTCAGTTCTTCGGCGTAGTCCGTGATCTTGAAGTACCACTGTTCGAGCAGGCGGCGCTCCACCTGGCTGTCGCAGCGTTCGCAGCGGCGGTCGTCGCCCACGACCTGCTCGCGCGCCAGGGTCGTGTTGCACGTCGGGCAGAAATCGACGGGGCTCTTTTTGCGGTAGGCCAGGCCCGCGTCGTGCAGCTTGAGGAAGAACCACTGCGACCACTTGTAGTATTCCGGCTCGCAGCTGACGGCCTCGTGTTCCCATGACCACATCGCACCCATCGTGCGCAGTTGCCCGCGCATCCGGTCGATGTTCTGCATCGTCCACGTGTAGGGGTGGGTGCCGTGGCGGATCGCGGCGTTTTCCGCCGGCAGGCCGAATGCATCGAAGCCAATGGGGAAGAAGACGTTGTGCCCCTGCATGCGCCGGTAACGCGCGCCTGCATCGGAGGGCGTCATCGCATACCAGTGGCCGATGTGCAGGTCGCCTGAGGGGTAGGGGAGCATGGTAAGGAAGTACCATTTCGGCCGGTCGGCAACCTCGCGCGTCACGTACAGGCCGCTCTCGGCCCATAACTTGTGCCACTTCGGCTCGATGTCCTGCGGAATGTACTTCGTGTTCATGCGGCTCCCTATCTTCCCTGTGGGCTTACTGTTCTGCGCAGCAGGACAGTTAACAATTAGACAACGAAAAATCCCCTTCGCCTACTAGGTCGAAGGGGACTCGTGCACACCAAACTGGTAGCCGGTAGTGGACCTGAGGGGATTCGAACCCCTTGCCTCTTGAATGCCATTCAAGCGCTCTCCCAATTGAGCTACAGGCCCATTCTCGCCGACCTTCGTTCCTAAGTGGATTGGCCTTCCTTTCGAAGGTGATCGGGCGTAAGCATTGCGGTCCCCAGTTGGTTGTGCCAGTGGAGCTGAGGGGACTCGAACCCCTTGCCTCTACAGTGCGATTGTAGCGCTCTCCCAGATGAGCTACAGCCCCGACAGGTAAGCGTGAGTATACGCAGATGGGGCGAAAGTGTCAAATACCGCGGGCATTCTCCGGTTGCGCCGGCTTTTCTGACCACGACGACACGAAGAACCGAGCGCTCACGAAGCCGGCGCAGGTGCTTGAGGGACCGCCTTTGTGGTCCTGTGTGTCGCCGGGTCTTCGTGGTGAGACGGATATTCCTGCACCTTGACAGGCAGGCAAGCGCAAAGTATCATCACCACGGTTTGTGATCCTGGTTTCAAGGCCGTTTCGTTTCGCATGACAGGAGGGCAAGCATGGGTTTCTCCGGTAATTTCTGGATCGACGTCCACATGGTGTGGCGCTGGGTGCTGCTGGCGGCCGGCCTGGCGGTCATCGTCAAGGCCCTGCTCGGGTGGCTGGGCAAGAAGCCGTGGGGCAAGCTGGACGACCAGTTGGGCATGTTCTACACCATCGCCGTCGATATCCAGTTCCTGCTCGGCCTGATCCTGTGGTTCGTCGGGCCGTTCAAGATCACGAATGCCGGCGCACTGATGTCGAGCCCACTTGCCCGCTTCTACATCATCGAACATCCGCTCCTCATGCTGGTGGCCCTGGCGTTGGCTCACATCGGCCGGAGCCGGTCGCGCAAGGCCGAGCCGGATGTGCAGAAGCACAAGATGGCCTTCATCTTCTACCTGTTGAGCTTCCTGTTCATCGTCCTGATCTTCATCCTGCGCATCAGCATTCGCTGATACGCGGCGTGCTCGCCCCCGCGAGCCGATTGCTGCTAAAATCTAGCCGATGGCCTTCGAGAACTACCAACTGTACCGGATCGGGTTCTGGCTGGTGCGGCGTTTGCCGCGCGGCCTGCTCTACTTTGTCGCCGGCATGATCGCCGAGCTGAACTTCGGCTTCAACCGGACCGGCCGCCTGGGAGTCTACGACAACCTGGACCACGTGCTGGGCCGGTCGGTCAGCCGCTTCACCCGCTGGCGGTATGGCCGCTCGGCCTTCCGGCACTTCGCCTATTCCGTGATCGATCTGTTCCTGATCCCGGGCCTGCGGCTCGAGAACATGAACGAGTTCGTCGCATCGATTCGCGGTATGGAGCACATCGAGGCGTGCCGGGCCGAAGGCAAGGGCGGGATCTTCATGACGGTGCACATGGGCAGTTGGGAGTTGGCCGGCGCCGCGATGGGCCTGCTCGGGGTGCCCGTGACGGCAGCCGTGCTGAAACATTCAGATCCCCGCATCGACCGCATCTTTGCCGACATCCGGAAGCGCGGCCAGATGCAGGAGGTTCCGGTCGGCGGGGCCTTACCGAAACTGGAAGCGGCGGTGGCCCAGGGCCGCTTCATCGCGCTCGTGTCTGATCGTGACGTGAAGGGCTCGGGGATGAAGGTCACGTTCTTCGGAGAGGAAACGACCCTGCCCACCGGGCACGCAAGGATCGCCGCCCGCACGGGCGCATGGATCCTGCCCGGTCTGACGTATCGCACGCGTGATCACCGGATCATGATCGAAATTCGCCCGCCCATCATCCCACGCCCCGGCGAGACCGAAGAAGAGTTGATGGCGCGCAGCATTCCAGAGCTCGAGGCGATGATCCGCGCGCACCCCGACCAGTGGTCGTCATTCTTCAACTTGTGGAGCAAGACCCGCCGTCCCGTGCGCTGGCAGCATCTGAGAAACAGGAAGCCCGCCCGGGGCGAATAAGGATTTGCCACAGAGGGCGCAGAGGCGCCTCGGACGCAGAAACCAGGTTTCTTCAAGAAACCTGGTTTCTTTAATGTTCGTGTGGCTAACCGTCCCGTCGCCGCAGTTGGTCGATCTGCGCCAGCACCGACGCCCGGGCCGTGCCGCCTGCAGCCGCGCGCTGCTCCACTGACCGCTCGAAATTCCACACTTTGCCGCTGCCCGCCAGCCGTTCGTCCAGCAGGGCCAGCTCCTCGCCCGACAACTCGGACAGCGCACAGCCCACTTCCTCCGCCCGGCGCACCACCCGGCCCACGATGTGATGGCTCTCGCGGAACGGCACGCCGCGCCGCACAAGGAAGTCGGCCAGGTCGGTAGCGAGCAGCTCGTCGCCCAAGGAGGCGGCCATGCGGTCGGGGCGCAGCTTGAGCGACCGCAGCATCCCCGCCGCCACCGGCAGCGCGACGGCAAGCGTCTCGACTGCATCGAAAAGCGGCTCCTTGTCCTCCTGCAAATCCTTGTCATAAGAACTCGGTAGGCCCTTGAGCAGGGTCAGGATGGTTGCCAGGTGGCCGGCAAGCCGGGCCGACTTGCCGCGCAGCAGCTCGGCCGCGTCCGGGTTCTTCTTCTGCGGCATGAGGCTCGACCCGGTGCTGAAGGCATCGTCCATCACCACGAAGCCGAACTCGCGGCTCGACCAGAGCACCAGGTCTTCGGCAAAGCGGCTGAGGTGGACCCCCAGCAGCGCGGCCCAGAAGAGGAACTCGGCGACGAAATCACGGTCGCTGACCGCGTCCATGCTGTTCGGGCTGACGGAGGCAAAGCCCAGGTCGGCGGCGAGGGCCGCCCGGTCGATGGGGAACGGGCAGCCGGCCAGCGCGCCCGAGCCCAGCGGCAGCACGTCCACCCGCTTTAGCAAACCGGCCAGCCGCTGCGCATCCCGCCGCCACGGCCAGGCGTGGCTGAGCAGCCAGTGGCTCCAGCGCACGGGCTGTGCGGGCTGAACGTGGGTGTAGCCCGGCATCAGAATGTCGACCTCGCCCTCGGCGCGCTCGGCCGCAACCGCGATCAACCCCTCCAGCGCCTCGGCGAGCTGTCCCGCTTCCACCTTCAGCCACAGCCGCACGTCGGTCGCCACCTGGTCGTTGCGGCTGCGGCCGGTGTGCAGCTTGCCCGCGACCGGCCCGATGCGCTCGGTCAGCCGGCGCTCGACGTAGGAGTGAATGTCCTCGTCGCTTGCGCCGGCGAACCCAGCCGTCGGATCCGCCGCAATCTCCGCCCGCAGACCCTCCAGGCCGCCGACGATCCGGTCGCGCTCGTCCGCCGTCAGTAGCCCGGCGGATGCGATCGCGCTGCGCCCAGGCAACGGAGCCGGCGATGTCGGCGTCCCACAGCCGCCAATCGAAGGGCAGGGACGCGTTGAAGCGCGCCATGTGGGCGTCCATGCCGCCGGCGAAGCGGCCACCCCAGAGCTTGGTATCGGTGGTGGACTCGGGCATCGGGGACTCCTGTCGGGTGCTGTGCATTTGCCTCATTATAGCGTCACGGTGACCGTATGACCGCAATCATTGACCCTCGGCGAGCGGTCATGCTAACTTGCGATTGGGGGGCAAGGTCGGCCCTCACCCCACTACTTGCCGCCGTGCTCTTTGCGGTACGCTGAAGTATCAAAAGGAAGCAAGCCGGATGAAACTTCGATTCCTCGCGGTCGCACTGCTCCTACTCGGGCTCCTTGCGCTCGCCGCCCTCAGCCTCGCGCAGCCCGGATTTGCGTTCGACGATCCCGTCGGGGCCGAGCCGGCCTCCACCCCGGGTGACGCCGGTCAGTCCTGCACGCAGGAGGACCCGGCTGCAGCGGACGAGCTGGCGCGCGCCGGGCTCGCCGTCGATCGGGTGCTGTCGGTGCAAGGGGTGGCGCCCGGTAACACGAACCCCACCGTCTTCTACTTCACGCCCCCCCAGCCGGCCCAGCCCGCTTCCCTCACGCTGACCTACGTGTACGGCCTGACCACCCCGCGCTCCTCCGTCGGGCTGCGCATCGTGCGCAACGGGCGGGCGGTTGGAACAGGGCAGACGACCAGCGACGCGGCCGGGAAGTATGTCTTCTACCCCCTCCGCCACCCCTGCGTGCCCATCGGCTACGAGTGGGTGCTGCAGGGGGGCGACGTGGTCGAGGTCACGGCCGCCGGCCACACCGTGTCGACGACCATCGTGCCCCTGAACGTGTGGATGGACCCGTTCAGCAACACGGTCGCCGGGACCACGGCCCCGGGACGGGAGGTCCTGGTGACGGCCGCTCAGGCGCAAGCCGACCGGTGCAGCCCGCTGCAGGTCGAGAAGCTGGCGACGTCGGCCCCCGACGGCAGCTTTACGACCGACTGGAACGGCAGGCTCGACTTCGACCACAGCGCCAGCAGCACCGTGTGCTCGCGCGACCCAAGCGGCAACGGCGCCTGTCTCTATACGGAGGCGTTCCACATCGCCCTCGTCCCGACGGGGTACAACGCTGGCTTTCAGGGGCAGGTGAAGCCATCTGCGCCGTACCAGGTGACCCGAGTGCGGAACGGTAGCGCCTTGGTCGTCGCGACCGGGAATGCATCGGCGACGGGCACCCTTACTGAGCACCCGGACGATCTGCAGCCAAACGACGTTTACCGGCTGTCGAGCGGCGGGATGGTCATGGAGTACCAGTTCCTCCCCTTTGCCGCTTCGCTGGACGCGACGAGCGATCGTGTGACCGGGTCGATTGGGCCCGGCCGCTCGATTCGGGCGAACTTCGTCAGGCGGGGGTACAGCATCTCCGCGCCCTACCACCAGCCCACCCTGAACGCATGCGGTGGGGCTTCGAGCTGCCGCTCGGCCAGGTCGGATGCGTCCGGCGTTCAGCATCGACGATGGGCTGGACATCCTGCGGGGCGACTACGTTGCCCTCACCGCCTACGACGCGAACGGCAACTGGCAGGAACTGCCTTTCGTCAATGCCCCGGCCATCTATGTCGACCCGGTGCGGAGGACGGTGCAGGGCTACTGGGTGGCCATCCCCGGATACACGCTGTCCCTGCGCTTGCTCGGTCCGGCCGGCGAGGTCAAGCGAACGGAGTCCTTGCTGTACAGTCAAAGCGACGGATCGTTCGGCGGCTGGGCCTCCGCGTCCATCGAGCCTGGGGATCGGATCGAGGTGACGGACCCGAGCGGCGTGCTGACCGAGACGATGACCGTCCAGCCCCTCACCGCCCGGTTTGACGCCGAGAGCAGTCACATCACGGGCGCATCGACTGGGGGTCGCCTGGTGGCCCTGCCGTGGCAGCAGGGCTGCGCTTACTACGGTCCCGCGACCCATCGGGCCGACGTGTGCCAGGAGGCCGAAGCCTCGCCGGGGGCCTACGGGCTGACGTTCCCCGGCTTCGCTGCCCGGGCCGGCGACTACGCGGTCGTGAGCCTGCGCGGGCCCGACGGTCACTACACGCTGCTTCACAGCCCGACCTTCCAGGTGCGCTGGAGCCAGATGGAGTCCTACCCGTACCTGACCGTGCGAACGAAGAGCCCGAATGCCACGGTGCAGGCGTCGGCCACGCACGGCGGCAAGACTGAGCCGCTGGACTGTCAATTCGGCACCTCCGGTTACGCGAACTGCACCCTGCCGAACGCAACTGAGCGGCTCCAGCCCGGCGACGTGATCCACGTGACCACTTCCGACGGCGACCAGCTTGCGCTGGACCTCCCCGACTTCACCGCGAGCGGGACCAACACCCCGCCGAGCATCTTCGGGAACGCGCCGGACGGCGGGGAGGTCTCGACGGAGATGTACGAGGTGGTGCGCGTGCTGGACGGCGGGCCCTACGGCGCGCCGTTCAATGGGCCGTACCTGAGCAGTACGAGCCGCGTCCGGGTCAACGTCCGGCCGGATGCGAACAACACCTATCGCGCCCCGTTCGCGGCCCAGTGGGCGCCGGCGACTTCTTCCGCGTCCCTGTGCTGGCCCGCCCACCCCGGCAGCCCGTGCGCCGGCACCGGCGCTTTGTACTGCACGCCGGCGGGGCACCAGGTCTACATGGAGACGCAACCGCCGTATAGCATCGCCGCGGATACCTTTGAAGACGACGATGTGTCCACGAACGCCAGCACATATGCCGGGCCACAGCACCGCACCTTCGATTGGGAGGGCGATACGGACTGGGTGCGGTTCGAGGTGACGCCGGCCGCGATTGCCAGCGGCAGCTCCTACCGGATCGAGACCACCGGCCTGGCCTCGGGCGCGATCCAGGATGTCGCCCTATTCGGGGTCGACGGGCAGACGCTCATCCGGGCGTGGCATGTCGAGAGCAAGTACGGCCTGCCCGGCTTCTCCGTCTGGACGCCCCCAGGGCCGGGCATCTACTACCTGCGCGTGCAGCGCCCGGCGTCGCTGGGATCCGTCTACTGTGGCGACGTGTATGACCTGCGCGTCGAAGAGGTGCAAGGGACGAGTTTCCTCCCACTGCTGCTGCACTGATGCGACGTCCGGCCGGATGGAGCTTGAAGAGGTCGGGTGGCTGGCGGCAGCCGTCCTGGCGCCGCTCGTCCTCAATCCGGCCGGTTGCAGTGTGTTCGAACTGCCCAAAGCCGTCGTCGTGCAGGCGTGCGCGCTGGCTGCATGGGCGCCGGTGGTCGTCTCGCGCAGGGGAACCGGCCGGCGCAGCCCCCTGATCTGGCCGCTGCTCGCCCTGGCGGGGATCGCCGTCCTCGCGTCCTTCGCCTCCATCGACCGGGGCCTCAGCCTGTGGGGCTCGCTCGACCGCCAGCAGGGGCTGCTCACGCTCCTGGCGTATGCGGCCCTGGCGGCGGCCGTGGCCGTCCGCCTTCGCACGCCCGGCCAGGCCCTGCGGCTGCTCCGCGCTGGTGTGGGGCAGCGCGCCGGTCGTCCTGTACGGCCTTGTCCAGGCGCTGGGCGTCGATCCCGTCCCCTGGCAGACGGACGCCGCCTCGCGCGTCCTGTCCACCGTGGGCCGGGCGAACTTCCTCGGCTCCTACCTGGTCCTCGTCTTCCCCCTCACGGTCGTTGCGGCCTGGCTGGCAAGCCGGAAGTGGCCCTACTGGCTGCTGCTGGCCGGACAGCTCGCCGTGCTCGGGGCTGCGGCTGCCCGTTCGGCGTGGGCCGGCGCAGCGGTCGCCGGGGTGGCCCTGGTCCTGTTCTGCGCAGTGGCCTTGCGGCGCAGGCGGCTGGCCTGGGCGGGCGCGGGGCTGGCCGGCATGTTGCTGCTGACCGTGCTCCTGACCGGCCTCGGAGCAGTGCTGCCGGGCGTCGGACGGCTCGCATCGCCGGCCGGCACCGGTTCGGGGGCGGCCCGCCTGACGATCTGGCGGGCCGTGCTGCCCCTGATCGCCGCCCGGCCCGCTGCTCGGCTACGGACCCGGAGACGACGCAAGCCGCCTTCCTCCCGGTCTACCCCCCGCAGCTCGTTTACTACCAGGGTCGCGACGCCGTCGTCGACCGGGCTCACAACGTCTGGCTCGACCAGGCTCTCAGCACCGGGCTGCTCGGCGTCCTTGCACTGATCGCGCTCCTGGCCGTTGCGGGCCGGCAAGGGGCGCGTGCGCTCCGCAGCGACCCCGATCTCCGGGTCCGGCTCCTTGCGGCCGGCGTGCTCGCCGCGCTGGCCGGCCACCTGGCCGATCTGCAGTTCAGCTTCGACCTGACGACGACGGGCACCGTCTTCTTCCTGCTGGCGGGGCTCAGCGCCGCGCTGGGCGAGGGCTTGGATGAGCGCCTACGCGTTCCCGCCCGCAAGGAGCCGGTCGCTTTGGCCGCCGCGTTTGGCGTCGCCCTGGTCGTCTTCGGGGTGTTGGGCGCACGACCGCTGCTGGCCGACGCGCAGTGCGGGCGGGGCCACGATGCGCGGCGCCCCCCTGCGGCCCGCCTGGCGGCCGCCGAGGCAGCGGTGAGCACCTGGCCCGTGCAGGCGGAATATGCGAGGCGTTTGGCCGTTGCCCGCGCGCAGACAGGCGACTTCGGGGGGCGGAACAGGTGCTCGTCCAGGTGACGCAGGCGCAGCCGAGCGACCCGAACGCGCACGCGCTCCTGGGCGATTTCTACGCGGAGAGGGCCGGGCGTGAGCCGGGTTACTGGCCCCGTGCAGAGCGGGAGTACCGGAGCGCCATATCCTTAGCGCCGAACATCGCCACCTTCCATGTGGCGCTCGGTGCGGCGCTGGCGGTACAGGGGCGGCTGGAGGAGGGGATTGAGGCCCTGGAGCGGGCTGCCGCGCTGGATGCCACGAGCGCTGACGGCCTATCGTTACCTGGCCGAGCTGTACGGGGCGGTGGGCCGGCCCGAAGACGCCCGGCGGGCTGAAGAGGCAGCCCGGGCCCTGGTGAATCCCTGAGCTGCCTCCCAGCGTTAACGGGCCTTTACTCCCACTTGCTCACTTCGTTGAGCGCGGCCATCTCCTCGTCGGACAGCTTCACGCCCGCCCCACCCAGGTTCTCGCGCAACTGCTCGACGCTGTTGGCGCCGATGATGGGCGAGGTGATGACGGGCTGTGTGAGCAGCCACGCCAGTGCGGCCTGCGTCGGCGTGAGGTTGCGGCCCCGAGCGACTTCCTGCAGCTTGTCCAGGATGCCCCAGCCCCGGTCGTTGAAATAGCGGGTCTTGATGCCCTCGACGCGGGCACCCTGCGCCTCCGCACCCCGCTGGTATTTGCCCGTGAGGAAACCGGCTGCGAGCGGGCTGTAGGGGATGACGCCGATGCCCTGGTCCTTGCACAGCGGCAGCAGCTCGCGCTCGAACTCCGCCCGGTTCGCCAGGTTGTAGTGCGGCTGCAGCGAGTCGTACCGCGCCAGCCCGTGCTTCTCGCTCGTCCACAGCGCGCCGCACAGCCGCCAGGCCTGGATGTTCGATGCGCCGATGTAGCGCACCTTGCCCGCCCGCACCATGTCGTCCAGCGCCCGCAGCGTCTCGTCGAAAGGCGTCTCCCGGTCGTCCGCATGGGTCTGGTAGAGGTCGATGTAGTCCGTCTGCAGCCGGCGCAGCGAGTCGTCGACTGCCCGCATCAGGTGGCCCCGGCTCAGGCCCTCGCCGTTCGGCCCCTCCCACATGCGGCCGCGCGCCTTCGTCGCCAGCACGATGTCCTGCCGGTTGCCGCGTGCCTGCATCCACCGGCCGATGATCTCCTCCGAGACGCCGCCCGGATTGTTCGGCGCCCAGCGGCTGTACACGTCGGCCGTGTCGATGAAGTTGCCGCCGCCCTCCACGAACGCATCCATGACGGCGAAAGCCGTCTGTTCATCGGCCGTCCAGCCCCATTGCATCGTGCCCAGGCATAACTCGGAAACCTTCAGCCCCGTTCTTCCCAATCGCCTGTATTCCATCTGTCGCTCCTTCCCGCTTATTCTTGCATCTGACCTGTCTTCACTGCCGCTTCGAGATCCCTCATCCGGTGGTACGCCGAGTGGCCGTCGATGTCGAAGGGCCAATCTTTGCCATGTTCCCGGCCGCTGAAGTACGTGTCCGGCGCCTCATTCAGGGCCGCCAGCAGCTCTTGCTGCACCTGCCGGTGCCAGTCCAGCACCTCCTGCGGCGAACGGTCGCGCCACTTCTCCCAGATGACCCGGTTCATCTCGTGGAACTCCAGGCCGCGTTCCTCGGGCGGCCGGCGCTCCTTTCGGAGCCCGCGTACCGTATTGGCCTTCCAGTACGTGATGTGAGCGAG
This sequence comes from uncultured Chloroflexia bacterium, assembly GCA_963810095.1. Lineage (GTDB taxonomy): Bacteria > Chloroflexota > Anaerolineae > CG2-30-64-16 > CG2-30-64-16 > JALOOB01. Next base: position 189,928 of record CAWEMM010000010.1, read on the forward strand.
CGCGTCCTTAACCGTCCATGGGTCCCGGCTCTCAGGCCGGGGCACAGGGCGGTCCCAGTCCTCGGCCGTAAAGCCCGTGAGCAGGCGGTCGAGCAGCTCGAACTCACGCATGACCCGGTCGATCACTTCCTCGCGTGTGTGAAGCATCTCGCTAGCCCCTTCCGCAACAAGGAACGAGAAACCAGGTTTCAACGCCAGCTTTTTCGCTGGCGCATACCTGGTTTTTGATGCCTCGCCCCTACGATTCAGGTCCGGTAGTGCCCGTTGATGTCGACGTACGCGTGGCTCAGGTCGCAGGTCCACACCGTCGCACGGCCCTCGCCCAGGCCCAGATCGACCGACACCGCAATCTCGGGCCCGCCGAATACCGCCGTCGCCGCCTCTTCGGAGTACGGGAGCGGCCGGCCGCCACGGACGAGTTGAATGCGCTCCGCGCCCGAAGGCGCTTCGTCCACGCCCGGCGCGATCCACAGGTCCGCTTGCGCCGGGTCCACGTGGGCCCCGGAATACCCGACCGCCGCCAGGATGCGGCCCCAGTTGGCGTCGCCGCCGTAGAATGCGGTCTTCACCAGCGGCGAGTTCGCGACCGCCTTCGCTGCGGTCCGGGCTTCGTTATCGGACGCGGCGCCCGACACCCGAACGGCAATGAACTTCGTCGCACCCTCGCCATCCCGCACGATCTGCTGCGCCAGGTCGGTGCAGAGCCCGGTGAGCGCTGCGGCGAACGCGTGCTGGTCCACCGCCCCGGCTGCGCCGTTCGCCAGCGCCAGCACCGTGTCGTTCGTGCTCATGTCGCCGTCGACGCTGATGCAGTTGAAGCTCACGTCGACTGCGGCGCGCAGCAGGGCGTCGAGCGCCTGCGGCTCGAGCGCCGCATCGGTCGCGATCACGCTCAACATGGTCGCCATGTTCGGGTGGATCATGCCCGCGCCCTTGGCCATGCCCCAGATGACGGCTTCCCCGACCCGGCGAGCGGCGACCTTCGGCCGGGTGTCTGTGGTCATGATGGCGTGCGCCGCGGCTGCGGCGCCCTGCGCGGCTGCCGCCGTATCGGACGCCAGGGCGGCTGCTGCGGCCCGTGCGCCTTCCGCAATCAGGTCCATCGGCAGCCGTGGGCCAATCACGCCGGTCGACATGACCGCAACGGACTTGGCCGGCGCACCAAACGCCGCTTCGGCCAGCCGGGCCATCTCTGCCGCATCGCTCAGCCCCTCGTCGCCCGTGCACGCATTCGCACAGCCAGAGTTGATTACTACGCCGCGCAGCGCTGAAGCGTTCCCTACGAGGAGGGCGCGATCGTACAGCACGGGCGCAGCGGGAAACGCGTTTCGGGTAAACGTAGCCGCAGCCGCACACGAGCGGTCGCTTAGCACGGCCGCGAAATCCGGTGCGCCGTTCTTCTTGATGCCCGCTGCCACGCCGGCGAAGCGAAAACCGTTAGGAAGGCGCTGCTCCAACGAAACCTCCGGTTATGGGTAGAACGACGGTCAACACAAAGACACGAAGGCACAACGTTTCATGATATATGCTGAATCACTCGCGTGACCCCTTGTGTCTCAGTGCCTTTGTGGTAACCTCTGGCGTCCAACAGGCGACTAGTCGCGCTTGAACGCCGAATAGTCCGGCGCCTGGTGCTTGCTGCGGCCTGTGCCTTCCACGTCGAGCATCGCCTCGACCTTCATGGGCAGGCCGAACAGCTTGATGAAGCCCTCCGCGTCCTTCTGGTTGTAGACATCCTCTTCGCCGAAGGTAGCATAATCCTCGCGGTAGAGGCTGTAGGGCGACTTCCGCCCGACCAGGCTCACGCTCCCCTTGTACAGCTTGAGCCGGGAAGTGCCGGTCACGTGCTTTTGGGTGACGTCGACGAACGCATCGAGCGCGCTGCGCAGCGGCGTGAACCACTGGCCGTTGTACACGAGTTCGGCATACTTCAGCGCCAGCATCTGCTTGTACTGCAGCGCCTGCTTGTCCAGGCAGATCTGTTCCAGCCCTTCGTGCGCCTTGTACAGGATCGTGCCGCCGGGCGTTTCGTACACGCCGCGCGACTTCATGCCCACGAGCCGGTTCTCGACGATATCGACCCGGCCCACGCCGTGCTTGCCGCCGATCGCATTGAGCGCCGCGACCAGGTCGATCGGACCCATCGCCTGGCCGTTGACGCGCTTGGGCACGCCCTGATCGAAGTAGACTTCCACGTACTCCGCCTCGTCAGGGGCGGACTCCGGGCTTTGGGTCAGCTGGAACATGTCTTCCTTGGGCTCGTTCCACGGGTCCTCGAGCCCGCCGCCCTCGTGGCTCAGGTGCCACAGGTTGCGATCGCGGCTGTAGATCGACTTGATCGTCGCCGTGACCGGAACGTTGTGCTCGGCGGCGTACTTCAGCGCGTCCTCGCGGCTGCGGATGTGCCACTCGCGCCAGGGAGCGATGATCTTCAGCTTGGGGTTGAGCGCCATGACGGTCAGCTCGAAGCGGACCTGGTCGTTGCCCTTGCCCGTGGCGCCGTGCGACACGGCGTCAGCGCCTTCCATGGCAGCGATCTCGACCATCTTCTTCGCGATCAGGGGGCGGGCGAAGGAGGTGCCGAGAAGGTAATCGCGCTCGTAGATCGCGCCGGCCTTGAGGGTGGGGTAAATGTATTCGGTGATGAACTCCTCGCGCAGGTCATCGATGTACAGCTTGCTGGCGCCCGAGGCCAACGCCTTGGCCTCCAGTCCCGACAGCTCTTCTTCCTGGCCGAGGTTGGCGCAGAAGCAGATCACCTCGCAGTCGTAGTTCTCGACGAGCCACGGGACGATGCACGAGGTGTCGAGCCCGCCCGAATAGGCGAGCACGACTTTCGATACCGACTTCTTAGCAGCGGACATGAGGTTACTCCTTGCGTATGATGCCTAACACAAAGGCACTAAGACACGAAGTTCCCAGATACTGTTTCCGACCTCTTTGTGTCCTGGTGTCTTTGTGGTGAAACCCACTCTTGCTTAACGGGAAAGATTGATGACATCGCGCAGCATTGCAGCGGCCGTGGGAACCGGGCCGCGCTCGTCCACCTTGAACTGCTGGAGCCCCATGATGTCGGTGTCGAATACGATGCCCATCTCCCAGCCCGATACGCTGGCGAGGAAATCGTCTTTCGGCAGCCACTTCGGCTCGACAGAGAAATGGAACCCGTCGCCGGCCTTCTCGGCCGTGGCGACGAGCTTCACGACCTTGCCCCGGGCCGCGCCCTCTACGATCTGCTCGGGCGTGATGTGGGTGATGCCCTCCAGCGGGCGCACGTCGTTGAGCGTGGCCGGGACGCCCAGGATGCTGTTGGCGATGATGACCAGCTTGTTGGCCGTGTCCCACCCTTCCACGTCGAGCGAGGGGTCGGCCTCGGCAATGCCGTCGAGCTGCGCCTGCTTGAGCGCCTTCCCATAGGTGCCGCCCAGGCTCATGGCTTCGAGAATGGAGTTGCTGGTCGAGTTGAAGATGCCGCGCAGGCCCCGGATGTCGCAGCCGACGAGGTCGCGCCGCCCGATGTTGACCACCGGCAGCGCGCCGCAGACGGTGGCGCTGTAGGCAAAACCGACCCCCGCAGCCTGGGCGGCGCCCGTTAGCTCGGCGAACGCCAGCACAAGCGGCGCCTTATTCGCCAGCACCACGCCCATCCCCCGGCCGAGGGCCCGCCGCACGCAGCTCAGCCCCGGCTCGCCGTCTTTCAGGTTGACGGGCGACGCCTCGAGCAGCAGGTCCGCCGCGACCCGCTCGACCGCCTCCAGCGCCGTATCGAGGGCTTGTGCGCCGGGGAAGGAAGCGACGCCCTTGCCGCCCTGCTTGTGGGCCAGCAGCGCGTGCGGGTCGATGCCGCCGTTATTGACCACCGCGCCGGAGGAGTCGGCCGCAGCCGTGAGGACCAGCTCCAGCCCGTACCGATCGGCGAGCAAGCCGGCCTTCTCGTTCATCAGCTGGAGGAACGCCCGGCCGACATTCCCCACCCCGATCAGCGCCACTCGGATCTGTTTCATCCTACCCCCTAACAGCAAACGGCACAAAGCGCACGAAGATCGTTGTGGCCTTCGTGTCTTTGTGTCTGAAACGCCTATGTCCGAACGGCGAAAGCCGGCCGCAGATTGATCATGCCGACCGTTTCTGCCTCGGGCTCGCGCAGATTCATCAGAACCGCGATCTCGTCGCACTTGTCGAACTTCGAGCAGTACACGCATTCCTGCCAGATCTTCGGCGTGATCGTCCAGCGGTCGACGGTGGCAAAGCCGCACACGTTGAAGAAGCCTTCGTTCAGCGTCAGCGCACAGATCTTGTCGTACCCGGCATCGCGCGCCGCGATGACCAGCGCCTCCACCAGCCGCTTCCCCAGCCCCGTCCCGCGGGTCTCGGGCGCCACGGCCAGCGACCGCAGCTCGGTCAGGCGGGGGGTCAGCGGCACGTTCGACCCGCAGCCGACCACCCTTCCCCCGTGCGTGGCGACCAGGAACCCCGGCAGCGCCCGGCGAATCTGCTCGGCCGTGCGCGTCAGCATCAGGTCCTGTGCCGCGTAGCCGTTGACCAACCCCAGGATGCCGTCGATGTCGCTCTCTTTCGCAGCGCGAATGTGAATATCCATGACAAGTCCCATAGCTAAAGTTCTGCGAAGACCGCAGTCAGTCGCTCGATCAGCGTGTCGATCTCCGGCAGGCTGATGATGAGCGGCGGCACCAGCCGCAGCGTGTTCGGCCCCGCATTGACCAGCAGCAGGCCGTGCCGGTAGCCCGCCTGGACCACGTCGTTGGCAGGAATGGTCAGGTCGGCGCCGATCATCAGCCCCTTCCCGCGCACCTCGGTGATGCACGGCGAGTTGATCTCTTCCAGGCGTTCCATGAGATACGCGCCCTTCTGGGTCACGCCTGCCAGGAAGTCGGGTTGATTCACCGTGTCGAGTACGACATTGGCCACGGCTGCGACGAGCGGCGAAGCGGCGAACGTGCTGCCGTGATCGCCCGGGTGCATGACCTGGGCCACCCGCTCGGTCATTAGCACCGCGCCCATGGGCAGGCCGCCGGCGAGCGGCTTGGCGCTGGTCAGCAGGTCGGGCGTCACCCCGTAGCCCTGGTGGGCCCACAGCGTCCCGGTCCGCCCCAGGCCGCACTGGACCTCGTCAAAGATCAAGAGGGCGTCGTGCCGGTCGCACAGGTCGCGCAGGCCCTGCAGGAACTCGGGCGAGGCCGGGTGTACCCCGCCCTCACCCTGCACCGGCTCCACGATCACTGCGCACACGTCGTCGCCGATGGCATCTGCCGCGCTCGGCAGGTCGTTGAACTCGGCAAAGCGCACGCCGGGCATCAGGGGCCGGAAGGCCGCCTGGTACTTCTCACGGGGGGTGGCGGCCAGCGCGCCGAAGGTGCGGCCGTGAAAGGCGTTACTGAACGCGACGATGGCGCTCTTGCCGGAGGACTGCTTGCCGGGACCGGAGGTGTCAGCTTGACCGGCACGGTCATACGCCCACTTGCGCGCGAACTTGAACGCGCCCTCGTTGGCCTCGGCCCCCGAGTTGCAGAAAAAGACCCGGTCGGCGAAGCTGCTGCGGCACAGGGCGGCCGCTAATTGGGCCTGGGGTGCCGTGTGATACAGGTTGGAAACGTGCCAGAGCTTGCCGGCCTGCTCGGCGAGCGCGGCCACGACTGCAGGGTGTGCGTGCCCTAGCGCGTTTACGGCAATCCCCGCCACGCAGTCGAGGTAGCTGTTGCCTTCGGTGTCATACACCCAGCACCCCTCGCCCCGGTCCAGCACGAAAGGCGGCCGGGCGTAGGTCTGCAGGACGTGGGCCTGTTCGAGTTCTATCGTGTTATTTGTCATCGTATGTTCCTTCTTCCAGGGCGATGCATCGCTCCCCTGCACGCCCTGCCGCAGACGCACTATCCCTTGATCACCGCCGTTCCGCCATCGTTAGCCAGGCCGGCCAGGTCGGTAATGACGGCCTGGTACACGCCGCTCTGCACTGCTTCGGTGGCCGAGCGGACCTTGGGAATCATGCCGCCGGTAATGTGGCCGTCTGCGATGAGGCCGTCGATCTGCTTAACGGTCAGCGCGCGCATGGTCCGGCCGGTGACCTGTACGCCGGGCACGTTGCTGACGAAGACGAGCTTCACTGCCTCGACCGCCTTCGCGACCCCCGCCGCCACGTGGTCCGCATTGACGTTGTATCCCAGCCCGTCCTCGCCCAGCGAGACGGGCGAGATGACGGGGGTCAGGCCCAGGTCGAGCAGCTGCAGCAGCGCTTCGCCGTTGACCGCCTGCACCGCGCCCACCCGGCCCAGGTCGCGGCCGTCGACCGTCAGCGGGGCCACGCGCACGAGGCCCATGTCGACGCCGGATAACCCCAGCGCATCCACGCCCCCGTTGACGAGGTGGCGCACCAGCCGGGTGTTGACGACGCCGTTCAGCACCATCTCGACGAGCCGCAGGCTTTCGACCGACGTGGCGCGCAGCCCTTCGACGGTCTCGAAGCTCACGCCGAGCTGGCCGTGCAGGTCGGCGATTTCCTTGCCGCCGCCGTGAACCACGATCACGGCATAGTCGGCCAGGAGGGACTTCACGGCTGCGACAAAGCCCGTCAGGAACGCTTCATCTTCAACCTGGTTGCCGCCGATCTTGAGGACCAGCACATGTTTTTCGTTCGGCATGGTTCTTTCCTCGGGGAACATCCACGCGCGCGCACTGCGCCGCCGTGCCCGCTACAGCAGCGCGAGCTTCTCGTCGCAGCCGAGCATGATGTTCATGTTCTGCACTGCCTGACCCGCCGCGCCCTTGATCAGGTTGTCGATGGCGGCCGTCACGATCAGCAGGTTCGTGCCCGGCACAAACGTCAGCCCGATGGCGCAGAAGTTGGTGTGCACCGCATGGGCCAGCGTCGCCACCTGGCCCGGCTTCAGCAGGTGGACGAACGGCTCGAACTCGTACGCCTCGACGTATGCCTCGCGCACCTGCGCTTCCGTCACGCCGGCCGGCAGATTGACATAAATAGTAGAGAGGATGCCCCGGTTGACGGGCAGGAGGTGGGGCGAGAAGACGACCTGCAGAGGCGCGGCCCCGTTCGTGGGGCCCACCAGCAGGCCCAGCTCCTGCTCCATCTCGGCCAGGTGCCGGTGCGTGCGGCCGATGCTATACGGGCTCATGTTCTCGTTCGCTTCGACGAAATGCGTCTTGAGCGACGGCGACCGGCCCGCGCCCGAGATGCCCGACTTGCTGTCGGCGATGACGGTGCCGTGCAGCCAGCCCGCCTGAGCCAGCGGCGCGAGGCCGAGGATCACGCTCGTGGGATAGCAGCCGGGATTCGCCACCAGGTTTGCGGCGCCGATCTCGTCCCGGTGCAGCTCGGGGAGGCCGTAGACCGCCTCGGCCAGCGCTTCGGGCTCCATGTGCCCGTGGCCGTACCAGGCTTCGTAAGCCTGGGCGTCGTGGATCCGGTAGTCGGCGCTGAGGTCGACGACCCGTGCGCCCGCCCGCCGGGCCGCTGCGACAGGCCCCTGGGCGGCCACGTGGGGCAGGCAGCAGAAAACCACGTCGGCGCCCGCCAGGTCGGCATCTTCGGCACGCACCAGGATCTCTTCGCCAAGGAACGGCGGCACGGGGAACACGTCGCCGAAACGCTGGCCGGCCGAGTTCTCGGAGGTGAGCCAGGCGATCTCGGTCGCCGGATGGCGTGCGAGAATCTTCAGCAGTTCCAACCCGGTATAGCCCGTTGCACCGATGATGCCGATCTTGACCATATCTAGCTCCACTGGTTCCAAATCCTGACTGGCCCGTTGCCTGGGCCCTGCCGGCGCGTGAACGGCCAGGCACAACAAAAAACCAGCACGCGGGCCGGGTGCTCACCCGGGCCTGGGTGCTGGTTTGCCTAGTTCTGTCGTAGACGTTCGGCTCGCGCGCTCCTGCGGACCGGGTGCTAACCCGCTCTGATAAGGATACGACGACGAGGGAAGCGAAGGCTGATAGCCAATGTAACTCCGAACGCTTCAATATGATGCGGGCGATGGGTGACTCGCAAAGTCACACGCCATCCGCAGGATGGCGCACCCTCTTTTGACGGACGGGAGTTTAGCATAGGTCGCGAGCGGTTGTCAAACTTGGAGGTTCTGCGTAACCATACCGGTCTGACCGCTATCCCTGGCACGGGCCAGGTGTTGCAGTGTTGCAGTGTTGACGGAGGGGGTAACCGGAGAATTAATTCCCAGGCTCGCAGGGTTCGGCAAGACGGTGCGCTCTACGGCCAGGGGTTGCAGGGTTGGCGTACAAACGGAGGGCGTCTCGCATTGTTAATTCTACTGGTTTAGCGATCATCAGGCTTTTCTGTTGGCTGGAATAAGAAGATCCAGGTCAGCTAGGGATTCAGGCGATCTTACCCTTCTTCAGCCGGCAACCTCCCCAGGTGATCCGCCAGGTCGTGCACATTTAGTATATTCATCCCTGCGCCATCCAAGTCCTCGCACACCGCAGTCGCGATCCAGCCTGTTGCCGCCAACTCGTCCCAATCGAAGCCCATGACCCATTCCTGTAGTGTATCGGCGTTCCAGATGTCTACCACTGAGCCGTCCAGATCCTCTAGCATCTTCATGATCTTGACGCCGTTCATCCAAACCTCCTCCCAAAGCTGACAAGTCAACCCGCCTGGCTAGAAGGCGAATTCCGGCTGTTCCAGTACCGTCGGCGGCGCTCAGCCCCTTCACGCCACGCACTCTCGCGTCTGGCCTGCGCTGCGAGCCCCGCGGACCCCGGAATTAATTCGTCGGTTACCCCCTCCGTCAACACTGCAACACTGCAACCCTGCTCGTCGCCCTCCACCTAGCGCTGATGCTCGCGGCGTAACAGCCCGTAGTGCAGGGTCCCGGTAATGCTCCCATCCGGCCAGAGGTGGTTCTCGCGGATGTGGCCCTCCAGCGTGAACCCGCAGCGCTCGGCGACGCGGGCACTCCGCTCGTTCGTGTCGTCGCATTCGAGCCGCACGCGATGCGCGCCGAGTTGGCCGAACAGGAACGGCAGGACCCCTCGCACCGCCTCGCTCACGTACCCCTGCCCCTCGTGATCGACGTCGGCGATGAAACCGACCTCGAACTCGGGCAGGTCGGGGTTGGCGACGCCAACATAGATTTGGGCCACGAATTCACCTGAGGCATGCAGGAACGCGCCGAGGAAGAAGGCCTTGCCCGCAACCCAAGAGGCGGCGAATTCGCTCATCACATGTGCGGCATCTTCTTCGGTCGCGATGGTTGTGATCGGGTTGCCGGCTTCGAACTTGCCGAGGTGGGCCTTGTTGCGGAGGCTCATCGCGCAGTACCAGGGTGCGTCGCCCGGCTCGTACGCCCGGAGCAAAAGACGCTCGGTCGTGATGCGTGTTGCGGGATCGGGGATGGGGAAGGGCACGGCTTACGCCTCGCCCAGGGCTTCACGGTCCAGGCGCTCGAAGAAGGCCGCCATGAAGCGGCGGCGCTCTGCGGCGATCTGGCGGGCCATCGCCGTGTACAGCCGGTCGGGAATCACGTCGAGCTTGTAGACGAACTCGTGCGAAGGGGTGTACCCCTCGCCCAACTCCTTGGGGCCCCGGTGCGCGTCGCTGCCTTGCGCCTCAATCTCGGCAATGGTCTGCCGCCAGAGGGCCGTGTCGACTGCGCCCGCATAGGCGAATGCGCGCCCGACGCCGATCGCGCCGATGGAGTCGAGCTTGTCGGCGTCGGACAGCACCTTCGCTTCGAGGGTTTGGGGCTGGGGATCGTGGCGGAAGCGGTGCGCTTCGATGGCATGGCCGACGGCGGCGACGAACTCGGGCGGCTCGCCGGCCAGCAGCTCGCGTGCCCGCTGCGCGCCCAGCAGGTGGTGGGTCTCCCGGTCGACGCTTTCCGCCACGTCATGCAGCAGCGCGGCAGTGCGGACGATCGCGAGGTCTGCGCCCTCCGCCCGCGCAATCCGCTCGGCCAGCGCGGTCACGCGCAGCACGTGGTCGAAATCGTGCCCCCCGCCTCCGGCCTCATACAGCCGCCGGGCGTCCTCAATCGTGATGATTTCGCTCATGGAATCAGGCTTTCACAGGAAGACACGAAGAGAAACCAGGTTTCTTCTGAGTGCAACCAAGGAGAAAGTGCGCGATGTCCCGGCGTCCTTCGACTGCGGCCCCTGACGGGGCCTCCGCTCAGGATGCCTGCGTGCGCTTACAAGGCGCATCCTGAGCGGAGCGAGCGCCAGCGCAGCTGGCGGAGCGAAGTCGAAGGAGCGCCGGCATCCAGCAGTTTCACTTTGTTTGTACTTAACACAAAGACACAAAGAAAGACGTCGTGTCTTCGTGTCTTTGTGTTATCGTTATTGTCTTGCTTCAGCAGGCTGCTGGCGTTTGCCGACGAGCCACAGGACCCCCCCGGGCAGGCTGCCCAGGAACATGATCGCCTGCATCAGGATCGAGACGGCGAGTGCATGGGCCACCGGAACGCCGGCGAGCCCATAGAAGAACGGGTAAGCGGTCTGATTCACGCCAATGCCGCCGATGGAGATCGGGACCATCCCGACGAGGGCGATCAGCGGGTTGAACAACGCGATCGCGGCCAGCGACATGCCGCCGCCCATGGACTGCGAGAGGATCCAGTTGACCAACGTCGTGCAGGCGATGCCGAGCAGGCCGATGCCGAACGCGAGGGCCAGAGCCCGGTACTGGAAGCGATACGCGCCAAAGGCATTCGACAGCCGGCCCCACAGTGGGGCCAGCGGACGGAGCAGGCGGAACTGAAAGATGCGGGTGATGATGTCGCGCAGCCGCCGGCTGATCAGGAGCGCAAAGCCGGCGATCAGCACGACGAGCGCCAGCGCCGCCACCCACTCCACCTGCTGCAGTTCTTCGTGCCCGGTCAGGTTCACGGCGATGAACGCAGCGAAGGCGGCCGTCGTCATGTAGGCCATCAGCCCGACGACCCGGTCGACGATGACGGAGACCGCGGCGTCCGCACCCCGGTCGGTGTAGCGCGCGAGGCTGAACCCCCGCACCACGTCGCCGCCCACGTTCGCCGGGAGGAAGTTGTTGAAGAAGAATCCGGCGAAGATGAAGCGGAGCACCGCGCCGAACGGCACGACGACGCCCTGCGCGCGCATCAACACCTGCCATTTCGCGCCGTTGATGACTATGGCGAGCATGTAGAAGGCGAGTGCAAGGACGAACGCCGCCGGGTTGGCGCGGGCGAGCTGCGCGGCGACCTTAGGGAAATCGACCCGGGAGAAGGCAAACGCGATCAGCCCGAGGCTGACGACGACCTTGAGGACTGTGGTGAGTTTATCGCGCACGAGGTCCTGCTACGGCGGTCGGACGGAGGTCGTCCTTGGCGGCCTGTTCCGCACGCTCGGCCTCCACGTCGGTCTTTTGCGACCACGCCATGTCCCAGACCACGTGGCGATCTTTCTTGATCGCAAAGTCGTACCACCCGAGCAAACGCGACCACATCTCCAGCACGGCCAGCAGCACCAGCGTCCATACGAGCCGGATCGCGCCCCAGATTTCCTTAAAGGCCACTTTCGCGACGCGGGTGTTCTGGATGCTGGACACGGCATAGCCGTACTTGGACTTGAGGTACAGGTGGCCGGCGTGGTTGCGGCGGCGCTGGCGCACGAAGTCCTTGATGCTGTCGGGGCCGGTGTTGTACACGATCGCGTCGGGCGCATAGCGCACCTGCATCCCGCGCTTGACCACCAGCGCCTCGACGAACGCCTCGTCCATGGCAACGTCGGGCGGGATGCGATCGAAGACCTTGCGGAACGCGATCATCTCGCCGAGCCGCGGGATTTCGAGGCATAGCTGGTGCTCGAGGCGCAGGCGCAGGTGGGTGAACAGGCCGACCAGGTGGTCGGGCGTGTTGACCGGGGTCTTGTGTGCGCCCGTCATGCCCACGCACGGGTCGGCAAACATGCGGACCATGCGCTCGACCGTGTCCTCGTGGGGCAGGGTGTCGCCGCTCTCCAGCACGCAGATGTCTTCTTTGGCGTTGGCGAGAAAGATATTGATCGCGGCGGTTTTGCCCTCGCGCTTCGGCTGGATGAACAGCTTGATGCAAGGGTTGCGGGCCACGTAAGCTTCGACGATGGGGACGGTGTTGTCGGTGCAGCCGCTGGCGACGACGATGATCTCGCTGATAACAACATGACGTAAGTGTTGGTCCAGCAAGGCATCGAGGAGGCGGCTGATGTTGGCCTCTTCATTATAGGCGGTCACGCCGACACTGCAGCGCAACTGAGGGATGTTATGATCCAACAGTTCCTCCGGGGATGCTGATGCCGGCATTATAACAGGAACTGATAACGCGCGCCAAAGAGCGAATGGGACGCAGATTGAACTGATGGAACTGATCTACATGATTGTTCTTGTACAGATCAGGTGAATCAGTCCGATCAGCCAAATCAGCGTCCCGATCGGAAGTGGGACACAGATTGAACTGATTGAATTGATCTACATGATTGTTCTTGTTCAGACCAGGTGAATCAGTCCGATCAGCCTAATCAGCGTCCCATTTCCAGTCGCCTGGCCCACGACGTGCGTCGCGGTGCGATGCAAGGGCAGGCAGCCCTGGGCCGCGAGCGCGGGCGACGGTGCGGTGGCCTCGTCGGGCTTGTCGGAGAGGGCAACCATGAGGCAGCCCCGCGCCTTCAGCCACTCGCACGCCTCGAGGACCTCGCGCGTCATGCAGACCTCCTCGACCAGCCGCTGGGCCAGTTGCGCGTCGGCAGGCAGGTGCCCCATGCGCGAGACCGTCTCCTGGAACTCGCGCGTCCGGAATGCTTTGAAGGGGGTCAGGTCGCCGGCCAGCGTGCGCCGGTACACCTCGTCGTGAGTCGCCTGGACACCTTTGGGCATGGCGTCACGCTTTGCGTCCATCATGGACATGAACTGGCGGAAATCTTTCAGCCTGCCGTCGCCGATCTGCGCCACCAACTCGTCCACCCCGATCATCCCTGCGCCCGTCATCAGGCAGGCGTAGGCGACGTTATCCTGGTTGTCGGCGGTGAACGGGTGATACTTGGACGTGTTGAGCACCGCGTAGGCCTGGCGGAACTCGCTCTCGCTGAAGCCGGGGCCGATCGCCTCGTTCAGCGTGGCCTGGATGGCGGCCACCCGCGCATGGTCGATCGACTTGTCGTTGCGCCCGCGTGCGCCCAGCGCAGTCTTGTCGATGTCGACGATGACGACCGTCCCGGCGTCCAGCGCAGCGCCGGCGGCCAGCGTCTGCCGGACAAAGTCGGCGACGGCGATCCAGCGGTTGGCTTCGTAGATGCCCTGCCCGGGCAACCCGTCTCGCTCTTTCATCTGGGGGTGCTCGTCTTTTTCGGCGGCGATCAGGCACCAGCCGGGCCAGCCGGTCAGCGTCCGCAGGTTGTGGAATGCGCCGCCGTCGCTGAGCAGGTTGTCGCCCAGGTAGAGGATCTCGCTCAGCGCGGGGCCCCGGGGCCGGGCGATGCCTTGCGCGTGGGTCAGCAGCCGCTCCAGCGCGCGCGCGTAGGCCATGTCCAGCTTGCGCGGGGGCACCGGTCCGTCCATGCCGATCTCATGCCAGATGTCGGCGTAGCGCGGGAGGCGGCTGTCGACCGCGTTCAGATCGCGATAAATCACCAGATCGCCGAACACATCGGCCAGGGAGCGTAATTCCATGTGACCCTCATCTTCACCACGAAGACACCAAGTCACAAAGCTTCACAAAGCCTTCGTGACTCTTTGAGTCTTCGTGTCTTTGTGGTTAAAGCCAACCCTGTGCGTACAGCAGTTCCGCGTTGAGCAGCGCGCCGCCGGCTGCGCCGCGGATCGTGTTGTGACCTAGCACGATGAATTTGTAATCGAAGAGCGGGTCGGGGCGCAGGCGTCCCACGCTCGTCGCCATCCCGTGGCCGGCCAACCGGTCCAGCCGGGGCTGCGGCCGGTCCTGCTCGGTGTGCAGGACGATGGCCGGGTTGGGCGCCGTTGGCAGGCCCATGCGTTGGGGCTCGCCGGCGTAGGACGTGAAGGCTGCGGCCACGTCCTCCAGGGAGGCCTTCGCTTTCAGCTTGACGCTGACGGCTTCGAGGTGTCCGTTACGCACGGCCACCCGGTTTGCCTGTGCGCTCACCAGGAAGTCGGCGAATTCGATGGCATCGGCCCCCAGCCGCCCCAACAGCTTGCGGGGCTCGATCTCGATCTTCTCTTCCTCGCCGCCGATGTAGGGCACGACGTTGTCCAGGATGTCGAGCGACGCGACGCCGGGATAGCCCGCGCCGGATAGAGCCTGCATCGTGACGACGTTGACCGCCACCAGCCCGAACGCGTCGTGCAGCGGCTTGAGCGCGCAGACCAGGTGGGTGCTCGAGCAATTGGGGTTGGTGACGATGAAACCAACGCGGCCGCCTGCCGAACGCTTGCCCAGCGCCAACCGCTTGCGCTGCTGCGCATGGATGAGGGCAGTGTGTTCGGGGTTCACGTCGGGGATGAGCAGCGGCACGTCGGCATCCATGCGGTGGGCAGACGCATTCGAGCAGACGGCAAAACCTGCATCGGCCAGCTCGTTTTCGACCAGCCCGGCCGCGCCGCCCGGAATGGCGGAGAACAGCAGGCGCACGTCGCCTGCCGCGCTTTCGATGGCGCCCGGCTCCGTCGGGATGAGCAGCATGTCCTGCACGTTCGCCGGCATGCCCCCCCGAAGGAGCCACTTCGCCGCATCGCCGTAGCGCTTGCCGACCGAGCGGTCCGAGGCGGTCAGGCAGCCGATTTCGAACCACGGATGCCCGGCCAGCAGCTGCACGAAGCGCTGCCCCACCGCGCCCGTGGCGCCCACCACGCCGACCTTGATCTTTGGCTCGGGTCCTTTTGCGCGTTCCGTGGCGGCCTGCACTGCCGGATTTCTTGCTTCAGTCATCTCAACCTCCCAACGTCTGCCCCAGGGCGACGATATCCGAATGCACGCCGGCCGCCGCCGCTTCCACCCCTGCGCCCCGCCCCTGCAGCACGAGCGGCGTGTCGGGGTAGTAGCGGGTGCGGAAGGCGACCAGGTTGTCGTTGCCGCGCAGCAAGCCGAGTGGGCTGTCCAGCGGCACAGCTTTCACGCCGACGCTCGCACGGCCGTCCTGCAGGCTGACCGCATAGCGCAGCGTGGCGCCGGTCGATGCCGCTTCGCGCGCTTGCTCGGCGCACTCGTCGTCCAAATCGGACAGCCGGTCGAGGAACTCTGCCATGGGCAGCCCGGCGAGGGCCGGCGGCACCAACGATTGGATGCCTACCTCGAGCAGTTCCATCTGCCAGCCGATGGTGCGCGCCAGGATCAGGGCCTTGCGTGCAACGTCCAGGCCCCCCAGGTCGATGCGGGGATCCGGCTCGGTGTAGCCGCGCGCCATCGCCTCGCGCACCTGGCCCGAGAACGGTTGGCCCTCCTGGATGCCCGTGTAGAGGAAGCCGAGCGTCCCGCTCAGCGCCCCTTCCACCGAGGCGATCACGTCGTCGGCCCGCATCAGCCCGAGGGTGGCCTCGATGATGGGCACCGCCGACCCGACCGTCGACTCGTAACGGAAGCGGCGGCTGCCCGCAAGCGAGTTGAACACTGCCTGGGGCCCGGTGAGTGGAATCTTGTTCGCCGTGACCGCGCCATAGCCGCGCTGGACGGCCAGCAGCAGCGCGGGCACCGTGGCCTCGCTGGCGGTCACGTCCACGACGATGGCGCGGTCCTGCCCGACCAGGTCCACGATCGCAGGGAGGTCCTGCTGGGGCGAACCGTACTCCGTGTTGGCGAACGAGTCACCCGCATGCTTGGCGGCCGACACCGTGCGGAGCACCTCGGGCCACACGCCCTTTTCGTCGACGACGGCGCCGTCGCGGTCACACCAGGCGGCGATGCTCAGTGCGAGCGCATCACGCTCGGCGTGCAGCCCTGCCGAGCCGAGCAACTGGCGCACCAGCGCGCGGCCAACCTTGCCGGCGCCGAAGATGATCAACGGGACTCTTTTCATAGTTCCAGCTTTCGAACGGGACGCAGATTGAACCGATTGGACTGATTGACCTGATCGAAGGGTAGGGATCATCTACATCAGTCTTATCAGTCCGATCAGCGTCCTATTTTGTCTCGCCCAGCGCAAATGCGTCGTGAATATAGCGAATGCCGGCGTCGGCGTCGCCCGCGGCCAGGGCCAGCGAGATGTTCGTCTCGGAGGAACCCTGCGCGACGGCGATCACGTTCACGCGCTTCTCGCCCAGCGCAGAGAACAGGCGGGCGGCGATGCCCGGCGTGCCGCGCATCCCTTCGCCGACGATGGCTACGATCACCACGTCCGGCTCGATCGTGACCCGGTCGATCAGGCGGCGCTTGATCTCTTCGCCGAAGGCCCGCTCCAGCGCGTCGCAGACCGGCTCGGCGTCGGCCTCGGGCACGACGAAGCAGATGCTCTGCTCGGAGGATGCCTGCGAGATCATCAGGACGTTGGCGCCCCGCTGTGCGACCGCCGCGAAGGTGCGCGCCGCAATGCCCGGCACGCCCATCATGCCGCGGCCGGCGACCGTCACCAGCGCCAGCCCCCGGATGACCGTCAGCGCCTTGACCGTGCCCCCGTTCGACGACTTGGGGACGACGCGCGTGCCGGGAAAGCCGGGGTTGAAGGTGTTGCGGACGCTGATGACGATGCCCCGGTCGATCGCGGGGAGCATGGTCTTCGGGTGCAGCACCTTCGCCCCGAAATAGGCCAGTTCGGCGGCCTCACCGTACGTCAGCTCGGCCAACGGCTGCGCATCCTTGACGATGCGCGGGTCTGCCGTCAGCACCCCGTCCACGTCGGTCCAGATCTGGATTTCGTCCGCGTCGAGCGCGGCCCCCAGAATCGCGGCGGAGTAGTCCGAGCCGCCCCGGCCGAGGACGGTGGGCACGCCCTGCGGCGTCGCCGCGACGAAGCCGGTCACGACCGGAACGACGCCCTTTTCCAGCAGCGGCAGCAGGCGGCTGCGGGTGGCCGTCCGTGTCGCTTCCATGTCAGGAGCCGCCGAGGCGTGGTTGTCGTCCGTGACGATCAGTGCGCCGTCTGGCGACCCCGCATCCACGGCTTCGGCCTCGAGGCCCCGGGCGCGCATGGCCGCGGCCAGAATGGGCGCCATGAGCCGCTCGCCCAGGCCGGAAATGACCGCAAGCCCGCGGTCCGTCAGTTCGCCCAGGATTGCGACGGCCATGCACAAGCGCTCGAACTCGCGCACGCGCTCGTCGGTTTGCGCCTGGAGCACGGCAAGGTCGTCCAGATCGTGCACGAGCGCCTCGGCCGCATCGCGGTGCCGGCCGATCAGCGTCTGGCGGGCGTCCCGGTAGGCCTGCCGGTCGCCCCGGGCAGCGGCGTTGGCCGAGTTGATCAACAGGTCAGTCACCCCCCGCATGGCGGAGGTGACGGCGACGATCTGCTGATCCTTGCGCCGCTGGTCTGCGAGAATGCTGACGACCTGGTTGATGGCCTTCGCGTCGTTGACCGACGTTCCGCCAAACTTGAGCACTTGCATGAAACCCTCTCCTCCTCAGAAAACGAAAAAGCTCCTCGCCGTTGGGGCGAGGAGCTTCGCGGTTCCACCCAATATTATCCTGCCGGCACGTCTCGCGTAAGCAGGCATCTTACAGAGCCGTAACGTGGCTGGGCGGAGCGCCATACACTCCCCGGTCGGCCATCGTCGTGAAGGGCCGTCGGCCGGATTTGTGGCGCTCGCTCTCGGGGGGTTTTCGGTGGTTGCCGGGCGAAGGCGGGTTTACACTCGTCGGCTTTCAGCCGATGACCCGCCGTCTCTGCCGCCGTTTCGCCGCCTACTCGTCCCGATCGACGCTTTCGGTATCAAAAGTTGGACGGATTATAACGGCTGCGGCCGGCTTGTCAAATCGCAAATTGCGCATAAAGGGTGCCTCACTCCACCGGCTCGACGAGCCGGGTGTTCCGCAGCATTCAGGTCTTGACCAAGTTGACCCAATAGTCGATCACCTCGAAGCCGCGGCGGCGGAAGAGCGAAAAGGCTTCGGCATTGTCCTTCGTGTGCACGTGCACTTCGACCGAGACGTAACCACGGTTAGCCATCTCGGCCAGCGCCCGGTCGAGCAGGAACGAACCGAACCGTAAGCCCCGGTACTGCCGCGCCAGCCCAATCCACGCCAGCGCGGCGATGGTCGGGTCGGGCATAGGATACCAGGCGATGCTCCCGACAGCCCGGTTGCCATCCGCAACGACGAGGCCCTGGTAACGCCGGCCCGCATTGTTGCCCCACGCCCGCAGTTGGTAAACCGGCTCGTCGCCCTGCCACGGCGAGCGTTCGTCGATCGACACCAGGCGCAGGTCGCGCTGGCCCAGCCCCGGATCGTCGGGCCGCTCGCGGTCGTGGAGCGAGGCCGACATGGTCACGTCGCCCGGGCTGCTGACCTGGTAGCCCCGCTTGTTGAGCCATGCGACGAGGTCCCGGTCGTTCACCGCGCTGATCGCCATGCTCTCGGTCGAGCCGTACCAGGGCGCCCACAGCCGCTCCATGATCCCGTAGAAGGGTGCGTTCTGCGCTGCGAAGTACATGGGGCAGTAGTAGAGGTAGTTTTCCGCCGCATTAAGAAGTCGGGTGCCCAGGCGCTGCTTGCGATAGCGGGGGTCGACAGCCAGCCAGGCGACATGATGGCGGGGTTCGGCCGAACGGTTGGCCGGAATGGCGCTCGCCGGCTTGATGGCATGGACCGCGCCGGCGAGCCGGTCGCCGTCCATGCCCAGGATCAGGCCGCCCGGGTCGAAGGCCGGTTGCACCAGCACGCGCTCCGCAAAGTCGGCGACGGTGATCGGCGCATAATGGCGATGGCCGGCGAACGCCTCATTCAGAAAGTCGATGAGCGCGGGCAGGTGCTCCGGGCTGAAGTGACGGAGCTTGACCGTGGCCTGGGTCTGAACATCGTTGTTGTTTGTCGTAGCGCTGGTCACTCTTACGTCCCTACATAGCGTGCATAAAGGGTGGCCGCCTGGACTTCGTCCTGCGTGCCCTTGATGATCGCCCGGCCATCGGGGAACACGGTGAACTCGTGGCCGTCCACGTTGGCCCGCAGCAGGAAGGGGTTGCTTGCGCACGTCCGTCGCCCCGCCCAGCCGCAGCCGCTCGGCCAGGTCGTCCAGCGACATGCCCTCGCCGGTGCCGGCCCCGCGGCTGCCGGCCACCGACACCTGCACCGCATCCCGGCCGCACAAGGACGTCGTCCGCGTGCCCGCTTCCGCGTTCAAGAACTCGTATTCGTGGGTGCCGCACGTCGGACAATCGGGCCGCGGCGGGCCGAGCTCGAACTTGTCATACGAGCTATCCCACAGGTCGACGTGGACCATGCCGGTGTTGATTTCCCCCTTGCCGACGATCAGCTTGATCGCTTCGGCCGCGGCGATCGAGCCCATCAAGCGACACGATGGGGCCGGTAATGCCTGCCGTGTCGCAGGTGGCGACCGTGCCGGGCGCGGGCAGCTCGCCCATGATGCAGCGCAGGCAGGGGGTGACGCCGGGCCTGACCGTGTGGGTCATGCCGTAGGAGGCCAGTACGCCGGAGTAAACCCACGGCTTGCCCAGCTTGACGCACGCGTCGTTGAGCAGGTAGCGGGTGGAGAAGTTGTCCGTGCCGTCGAGGACGACGTCGGCATCCGAGATCAGGCCGACGACGTTGGTCGGGTTGACGTCCGTAACGATGTCCTCGATCTCGATCGAGCTGTTGATCCGGCGCAGCTTGCGCGCCGCGGCAACCGCCTTCGGCAGCATCTGGGCCAGGTCGTCCTCGTCGTACAGGAGCTGGCGCTGCAGGTTATTCAGCTCGACAAAGTCGCGATCGACGATGCGCAGGTGGCCCACGCCGGCCCGCGCCAGGTGGTTCGCCAGCACCGAGCCCGTCGCGCCGACGCCGATGATCGTGACGTGTGCATCCAGCAGCCGGCGCTGCCCGTCCTCGCCAATGCCGGGAAAGATTGTTTGTCGCGCATACCGCGCCAGATTAGGTTCCATAAGAGGGATTTTACCACAGAAGGACATGAAGAAACCAGGTTTCTGCCAGAAACCTGGTTTCTATCGCCTATTCTTCCAGCGTCGTCACGTCGCCCTCGGGGAGGCCCAGTGCACGGGCGCGCAGCACCCGGCGCATGATCTTGCCGCTCCGCGTCTTGGGCAACTGGGGCACAAAGGTGATTTTCTCCGGCTTGGCGATGGGACCCAGCTCGTGCCCCACGTGCGCCTTGAGCTCCTCGACCAGTTGCTCGCCCGGCTCGTTGCCCGCCTTCAGGATCACCCAGGTGTGGATCGCGTTGCCCTTGACCTCGTGCGGCAGGCCGATGGCTGCGGCCTCGGCCACCGCGGGATGGCTGACGAGTGCGCTTTCGATCTCGGCCGTGCCCAGCCGGTAACCCGACACCTTGATCACGTCATCGACCCGGCCGATGATCCAGAAATAACCGTCTTCGTCGCGGCGCGCCGAGTCGCCGGTGAAATACGCGCCCGGATACTTGCTCCAGTACTGGGAGACGTAGCGCTCGGGGTCCTTGTAGATGGTGCGCAGCATGGCCGGCCAGGGCTTCTTGAGCACCAGGTACCCTTCCTCGCCCGGCCCCACCGTGTTGCCCGCGTCGTCCACGATGTCGGCCTCGACGCCGGGGAAGGGTCGGGTGGCGCTGCCGGGCTTCAGGTCGACCACGGGGAGCGGGGTGATCATGAACATGCCGGTCTCGGTTTGCCACCAGGTGTCCATGATCGGGCAGCGGCTCTTGCCGATGACCCGGTGATACCAGCGCCACGCCTCGGGGTTAATCGGCTCGCCCACGCTGCCCAGCAGGCGCAGGGACGACATGTCGTGCCGGTTGGGCCAGGCCTCGCCAAAGCGCATCAGCCCGCGGATGGCGGTGGGGGCCATGTACAGCACGTTGATGCCGTACTTCTCGACCATGCTCCACCAGCGGTTGGGGTAGGGGAAGGTTGGCGCCCCCTCGTACATGAAGCTGGTCGCTCCCAGCAGGAGGGGGCCGTAGACGATGTAGGAGTGCCCGGTGATCCAGCCCGGGTCGGCCGCACACCAGTAGCGGTCGTCCTCTTTCAGGTCAAACACCCATTTGAGCGTCGTGCCCACGCCCACCATGTAGCCGCCGTGCGTGTGCAGGATCGCCTTGGGCTTGCCCGTCGTGCCCGAGGTGTAGAGCATGAACAGCGGGTCCTCGGCGTCCATCTCCTCCGTCTCGCAGCGGTTGCCGCCGCTGGCCGCCCGAGAGATGGGCAGCGCCATGAGGTCGTGATACCAGTAGTCGCGGCCCGCTTCCATGGGGATGTCCTGCCCGGTGCGTTTGTACACGATGACATGCTCGACCGAGCCGGCCCGCTGGATGGCCTCGTCGAGGATCTTCTTCAGTTCCACGATCTTGCCGTTCATGTAGCTGCCGTCGCAGGTGATGGCGACGGTGGACTGGCTGTCTTCGATGCGGCCGTGCAATGCCTCGACCGAGAAGCCGCCGTAGACGACCGAGTGGACCGCGCCGATCTTGGCGCACGCCAGCATCGCGATAGGCAGTTCGGGCACCCGGCCCATGTAGATGGTGACCCGGTCGCCCTTTTTCACGCCCATGCTGCGGAGGACGTTGGAGAACTTGCAGACTTCCCGGTTGAGGGCGTGGTAGGAGAAGGTGCGCAGGTCGCCGTTTTCGCCCTCCCAGATCAGGGCGAGCTTGTTACGCCGCCAGGTCTGGACGTGCCGGTCGAGGCAGTTGTAGACGATGTTCGTCTTGCCGCCCACGAACCACTTGTAGAAGGGCGCGTCGGAATCGTCCAGCACCTTGTCCCACTTCTGAAACCAGACGAACTCTTCCGCCTGGCTGGCCCAGAAGCCTTCGAGGTCGCGGGCGGCCCACTCGGCCATTTCTTCGTAACTCTTAATGGTAGCGTTGGCGGCGATGTCTGTAGGGGGCGAATACAGGTCCTTCGGTTCGTGTCCGTTCGTGCTCATGGCAGTCCTCCGTTCGTCCAGATCATGCGTCGCGCAAATTATAAACAAGGGCGGCGCAAGGTGCAATGTGGCGTCACCGGCCGAGCGCTTGCGAATTGACAGTGTCGTATATGATGGTAATATACAAGCGTGATCAATACGGACCAGTTTGACGGGTTTGATTGGGATGCCGGGAACAGCGAGAAGAACTGGCTCAAGCACGGCGTAACGCCGGCGGAGTGCGAGGAAGTTTTCTTCAACCAGCCTTTGCTGGTGGCGTCCGACCCCTCACACTCGGAGCGAGAGCCCCGCTACTTCGCGTTGGGCCGGACTGACGGGGAGAGGCAGTTGTTCGTCGCCTTCACCGGGCGGGGAACGAAAATTCGGGTTATCTCGGCGCGCGATATGAGCCGTAGGGAAAGAGCGATCTATGCTAAAGCCAATTCCTGACTTTGAAAATGAGGACGCGGAGCGCGAGTTTTGGGCCGAGCATGACTCGGCCGAATACGTGGATTGGAGCAGCGCGTGGCCGGTCGCCTATCCGCAGCTCAAGCCGACCACGAGGACGATCTCGCTGCGCGTGCCGGAATCGATGTTGAACGAACTGAAGCTGCTGGCAAACAAGCGGGACGTGCCATACCAGTCGCTCATCAAAATCTTTCTGCGCGAGCGCATCGACCGGGAGCTCAAGCGCACCGGAAGTTAGCCTCGGCCTCCCCCCTGGCCTACGGCAGAGCGTAGGTGGGGGGACTGTCCTTACTAGCGTCCCTCCGCCTCTACCACGCCAATTTCCTCCTCCGTGGCCCGAAGTGTCTCCATTCGTTCTATCTTTCACAATATGATAAGTGATATTTGACACGAACAGGGCTTGCGTTATAATTCGTACTAATAGGAACGAACTGGTCGACCCCATCATTTGTCTAGCACTGCCGCTCTCGTCGACGTCGAAAGGAGCGCACCTGTGACCGATACCACCTCCCGCCAGAGCGGGATTCCGGCGCCCAGCCTGCGGCGCCTGCCGGTGTACTACCGCCGGCTGGTGCAGGCGCTCGAGCAAGGGCGCAGCAATGTTTCTTCAAAAGAACTCGGCGATGCGGCCGGGGTGCCGGATGCGCAGGTGCGCAAGGACCTGGGCTATCTCTCATACGAAGGGCGGCCCGGGGTAGGTTACGACGTCCGCCTGCTGGCAGCGTGCCTCGAGGAGTTCCTGGGCCTGGCAAACGACAAGGATGCGGTGCTGGTCGGCCTCGGAAACCTGGGCCGGGCGCTGGTGTACTATCCGGGTTTTGAGCGCTACGGGCTGCACATTATTGCGGTGTTCGACAGCGATCCCGCCAAGCAGGGGCGCCTCCCTGATGGGAGGCAAGTGTTCCCCGCCGAGAAGCTGACCGACCTGGTGAGCCGGCTGCAGATTCGCATTGGGATCATTACGGTGCCAGAGGCAGCCGCACAAGCCGTCGCGGACGCGCTGATCGCGGGTGGGGTGCAGGTCATCTGGAATTTTGCGTCGTGCAAGCTGAACGTGCCGCGCGACATCTTGCTGAAGAATGAGGACCTGGCCGCCGAGTTGGCGACCTTGTCCCATCACATCACGCAGCGCAAGCTGGGAGCGGGCTGAGTAACCACAAAGTCACCGAAGACACGAAGGGTCACGAAGTTTTGGGGAGCCTTGAAGATATCGGGTTCTTCGAAGAAACCAAGGGCCTGGTTAGGGCCTCTGTGGACTTAGCGCCTTAGTGGCTTCGTGGTGAAGAAGCCCGTCGGCGGCAAATGGAGAAGGAATGCTATCTATCGTCGTGTGCGTGGGCAGTTCGTGCTACGTTCGGGGGTCCGAGGGTCTCGCCGAGACGTTCGATGCGCTCATCCGGCAGCACGGGCTGGCTGCGACGGTGGAAGTGACGGGCGCGTTCTGCATGGACCAATGCTCGATGGGCGTGTCCGTTCGGGTGGGCGACAAGCTCTACCGCTGCGTCGACCCCCAGAACGCGCTGTCGTTCTTCGAGCACGAGGTGATGCCCTGCCTGAAGGAGCCGGCGCAAGCATGAATGGCGAAGTGTGGTCTATGGGAAGCGCCAATGTGAAGGGGGCCGATTGGGTCCCCGTCGTCAGCACGAACCCCGCGCGCTGCCGCGACTGCTATCGCTGCGTGCGCATCTGCCCCGTCAAGGCGGTGCGGGTGGCCAGCGGGCAGGCGGAGGTGGTGCCCGAGCTGTGCATCGAGTGCGCGTCCTGCGTGCGCGCCTGCCCCCAGCAGGCCAAAGTCGTGCGCGACGATCTGACGGGGGTCAAGGCCGCGCTGGCCGCCGGGCGAACGGTGGTCGCCAGCGTCGCACCCTCGGTCGCCGCCTACTTTCCCGTTCAGGGCGACCCCGCCGCCGGCTTGACCTCGTTCGAACCCCTCGCGCACGCGCTCGCTGCGCTGGGCTTTGCCGGCAGCGGTGAGACGGCGCTAGGTGCTGCCATGGTCGGACCCGCGCATAAGGAGTGGACGGTCGGCCACCCCGAGCGGTGGCCGGTGATCGCCTCTTCCTGCCCCGTGGTCGTCAACCTCGTGGAACAGGTGTACCCCGACCTGGTCGATCACATCGCGCCGGTCGTTTCGCCCATGATCGCGCACGGGCGCTATCTCAAGCAGGTGTACGGCCAGGATGCCTTTGTCGTCTTCATCGGCCCGTGCATCGCCAAGAAGGGCGAGGCGACGGATACCGTGGCGGCGGGCGCGGTCGATGCCGCGCTGACGTTCGACGAGCTCGAGCGCTGGCTGGCGGAACGGGACATAACGCTGGAACAAACCTCGGCGGTTTCGCCGGTCGGGACCTCATCGGGCGAAACCTCGGACGGCCCGTCGCCCGCCCGCCTCTTCCCGCTGGAAGGCGGGCTGCTGGCCACGGCAAAGCTCGAAACGGACCTTCTGTCCACCAACATCCTGACCGGGTCGGGCATGGGGGTCTGCCAGAACGTGCTGGACGGCATACGGGCCGGCGCGCTCCAGGTGGCGGTGGTCGAGCTGATGGCCTGCTCGGGCGGGTGTATCAACGGCCCGGCGCTCGAGAACCGGCCGAGCGTGGCGATTTCCCGCCAGCGGGTCCAGCGTTATGCCGCCGCCCGGGGCAAGCAGGCCGTCCCAGATCGCAGCGAGTGGCCCGACCTGTTCCGCACCTACTCGGACCGCAGCGTGCCCGAGCCGGCCTTCACCGAAGAGCAAATCCAGGCTGCCCTGCGCCAGGTGGGCAAGTATTCGTCGGAAGACGAGCTCAACTGCGGGTCGTGCGGGTACGCGTCGTGTCGCGAGAAGGCCATCGCAACGCTCAAGGGCATGGCCGAGCCGACCATGTGCATCCCCTACATGCGGGCCCGCGCCGAGTCGCTGAACAGCGTGGTCATGGACCTGACCCCCAACGCCATCGTGATCGTGGACGGCGACTTGCGAATCCAGGACATGTCGACTTCCGCGGAGCGCATGTTCGGGCAGAGCCGGACGTCGGCACACGGGAAGCCGCTGCAGCAGGTCATCCCGGTCATCACGGATTTCGTCCATGTCCGTGACACCGGCGTGCCGGTGCAGAACAAGATCGTGCGGATGCCCAAGCTGAACAACGGCGGCGGCGAGCTGATCGTCGAGAAGACCATCGTAAAGGTCGCCGGCCCTTCTGTCACCCAGGGCAGCCACGACCTCATGCTTGCGATCTTCCGCGACGTGACAGAACGCGAGCAGCAGCGGCAGGAGCTCGAAACCCTGCGCACCGAAACGCTGCAGCGGACCCAGGAAGTGATCGCCAAGCAGATGCGGGTGGCGCACGAGATCGCCGGCCTGCTGGGCGAGACCACCGCAGAGACGAAGGTCGTGCTGACGCAGTTGTCGAAGCTGCTGCGCGGGAATGAATAGGACAAGAGATAGATGAAGACGAACACTTACCCACTCGATGCTATCTGGCCCCGCCTTGCGGGGTTCGGCCTGCTGTTAACGCTGGCGCTGCTGATCCCCGCGCTGGGCTGGCCCCAGCCGGTCACCGGGCCGCTGGTGAACGCGCTGCTGCTGATTACCGTCGAGACGCTGGGCCTCTGGCCTGCCGATCGGGCTCGGGCTGCTGACGCCGCTCGGCGGCGCGCTGCACGGCGTGCTGCCCCTGCCGCTGATGGTGATGATCCCGTTCATCATGCTGGGTAATGCGACGCTGGTGGCCGTGTACGACCGGCTGCGCCGGCACAACCGCTGGCTGGCGCTGGGCGTTGCCGCGCTCGCCAAGTTCGGGGTGCTCTACGGCGCTGCCACGTTCTTCGTGGCGCGACCGTTGGAGCTGGCGCTGGGCGGGCCGGCGCGCACCGTCGTGATGCCCGCGGCCATCGTCAACATGATGTCGTGGCCCCAACTGGTGACCGCCGTTGCCGGGGGGCTGCTCGCATTTGCGGTGCTGCGCATCCGGCAGAAACCCGGTGTCTCCGAGAAACCGGGCTTCTTAAGGCTCACATGACTCCGATCGTCGAAGTGGCGTGGGACAGCCTGTGCAAGCACGGCGAGGAGCTGTGCGGCGACTGGGTCAAGGTCGTATCGACCGACGAAGACCTGGTGGTCGTGCTCTCAGACGGGCTGGGCAGCGGCGTCAAGGCGAACATCCTCGCAACGCTGACGGCCGAGATCGCCGCCGATATGCTCGAGAAGGGCGCCAGCATCGACGAGGTCGTGGAGACGCTGGTCGAAACGCTGCCCGAGTGCCAGGTGCGGCACCTCGCCTACGCGACCTTTGCCGTCTTGCGCGTCCACAAGGCGCGTGAGGCGTACCTGGCCGAGTACGATTGCCCGCCCCTGATCCTGGTTCGCGGCGGCAAGGTGGTCGAGCCGCCCATGCGCGAGCGCTGTATCGCGGGCCGCACAATCCGGGAGGGTCACTTCACGCTCGAATTGGACGACTATCTCGTGATGGTGAGCGACGGGTACATCCACGCCGGTGTCGGCGGGCTCTACCGCATGGGGTGGGGCTGGAACAATCTCGGCATTGCGGTGCAGCGTTGGGCTGCCACCAGGGGCGATACGCACCAACTGGTGAATGCGCTGAGCCGGACGTGCCTGAAGCTCTCGAAGGAGCGCCTGGGCGACGATTCGACCTCGGTCGCCATGTGGGTGCGGCCGCAGCGTAAGGCAACCGTGCTGACAGGCCCGCCGGCCGACCCGGCACGCGATGCCGAGGCGGTGCAGAAGCTGATGCAGTCGGGCGGCGTGAAGGCGATCTGCGGCGGGACGACCGCGCAGATGGCGTCACGCGTGCTCGGGAAGCCCCTGCGAGTTGCGTGGCAGCCTGCGGCGAAAGGCGCGGCCAACGGCCCCGGGCGCAGGCTGCCGCCCATGGGATTATTGGAAGGTGTCGACCTGGTGACCGAAGGCATCCTGACGATCAGCTCGGCCGTCGACCGGCTGCGCGACGTGAAGACGGTCCATGACCTGCCGAACGACCAGGACGCTGCCACCCGGCTCGCGCGCGAGCTGATGATCGCGGACCAGGTGCATTTCATCGTCGGCGGCGCGATCAATCCGCAGCAGCTGGCCGACGTCGTGCGGGGCGTGCCCATGCGCGAGATGTACCTGGACGAACTGATCGCCCGCCTGCGCGAGCGAAACAAAGCAGTCACAGTGGAGCACCTGTAGACCAGTCGCACCAGGCGCAACCTGCGGTTTCCAAGGTCCCGAAAGGTTGATGGCCCGCCGCGTTGCCCCCGATTAGCCGGAGAGGGTGTGGGATGCTATAATCTTCCCTGATTTCACGCTCACAAAGGCCTTTCTGACGTTTGAGTAGTCGACCGCGCCCCTACCCGGCATTGTTTTCAGTCGCCGTACTGACGTTGATCCTCACGCTCCTCCTGTCGAGCGGCGCCTTGGCGCGCGGGATGTTTCAGACGTCGCCGGTTGGCACCCCAACCCCCTTCGTGCCCACCGTCGCACCGCCGGGCATCGAGCCGCTGCCGACGGAGCCACTCCCGGTGTTGGAGCCGCCGACGTCCGTGCCCTTGCCGCCGACGGTCGGACCGACGCCGACGATTCAGGGCTTCCTCCCGGCGCCCACCATCGTCAACCCCAACGACCTGCAGTCGCTGCCACTCGCACAGCCGCCCGTGTCAGGCGGGGACCTGGCCGAGCCCACCGTCGCTCCCCCTGCGTCCACAGCCAGTTCGGCCGCACGCGTCGTGGTTGCGCTCGTCAACTACCTCTGGTTGCTCTGTGGCAGCGCGCTCCTGATCGGCGGCGTGGTCGCCATCGTCCTGATTTGGCGCCGCGGCCGGCCCACCTAGCGGCATGGCGCCCGGTGCACGCGGCGGCCGCACATATCGCAGCCCGGTCCTGGCGGCGACCCTCCTGGCCTTTGCGCTGCGCTCCGGGTCGCTGCTCGCTCAGAGCCTCTGGCGTGACGAAGTAGATGCCCTGCTGTTCGCCACCCGCCCCCTCTCCGACTCGCTTGGCATGTTCCGCCAGCCCGGGCAGAACGGTCCCCTCTTCTTTCTTGCACTGCGTCCCTGGCTGGCCGCGGTAGGGCACGGCGAGTTTGCTCTTCGGTTCCCGTCGGTGCTCTTCGGCACGCTGGCCGTCCCCTTGATCTTCGTCCTGATTGCCCGCGTTGCCGGCCGGCGGGTGGGGTTGGTTGCCGCGCTGCTCATGGCCACCGCGCCCTACGGCGTCTGGTACGGGCAAGAAGCCAAGATGTATGCGCTGCTGACCGTGCTGTGTCCTGCCTCGCTGCTCGCAATCGTGTGGCTGCGCGAAAGACGAGGTTGGCAGCCCTGGCTGGCCCTGTATCTCCTGACGAGCCTGAGCGCCTATACCCACCTGCTCGCGGCCCTGATCGTGCCGGTCCAGTTGGTATGGCTGGTGCTCATTCCGTGGAACGAGCGGCCCCTGCGCCGGCTGTTGGCCGCGCTGCTCTACCTGCTGGCTCTCGCCCTGCCCTATTTGCCGTTTCTGCGGTGGGCGCCCGGATTGTGGGCATCCGGCTTCCAGACGGGGCACCCGTTTGTGCCGCTCGGCGAGATGATCCAGATCTTGGCCGGCGCGTTCTCCCGCGGCGTGCTGGGAATCCGGCCGCTGGCGCTCCTGCCCTACGTGCTGGCACTGGTCGCGGGGGTCGTGCTCTGGCCCACGCTTGCGGCCGGCCGGGCAGAAGGCCCGCTTCGCCACGGGCTGGAGAGACTTTGGCGCACGGCCGACCGAGGGGCGGCGCGCCGGCGCTCCGTCGGGCTGCTGGCCACCTGGCTTTTTTTGCCCATCGCGCTCATCTACCTGATCACGCTGGGTATGCCCGTTTTCACGGATCGTTATCTCATCTGGATCATGCCCGCGTTCCTGGCCTTGCTGGCGTGTGGCATCGTCGCGCTTTCCGTATGGTGGCGTCCGCTGGGGGTCGTCGTGGCCGCCCTCATACTTGCATTCAACGGCTGGAGCATTTATCTTCAGGCGAGCCAATCCATCAAGGCTGATTTCCGCGCTGCCGCCGCGTACGTTCTGGCGCATTACCAGCCCGGCGACAAGATCATGTACCAGATTCCCTATAACCGGCTCACTTTCACGTATTACGCCAGCGGTCGACAGGACCCTGAGGATCCGGCATGGGCCGGCGTCGACGGGCCCTACACCAACTACGGCATGAGCGAGGCCGAGGCCGACGCTTGGATCGCGACCCGGATGGGGGGCGCACACGGCGTCTGGTTGGTGGCCTCCGAGGCGCCCATGTGGGATCAGCGTGATCTGACGGGCCGGTGGTTTGCCGAGAATGCGAGAGTTGCGGATCGCGCCGACTTCACCCGAGTGAGCGTGACCCGATTCGAACGGTAACAGCAAGAATCGAAGAACCGAAGCTGCGCAACGCCGGGCATACCCCGCCATCTTTGCGTACCCTTGGTGCTCAGGTTCTTGCTGTGCGCCAGACACTCACGGAGACTCAACGTGCTGACCGAGTTTCATGCGTCGCTAACCCCGCTGGATGACGGGCAAGGCTACGGCGAACCCGATTGGATGCCCTCGCCCGACGAGGTGGCCCGGGCGCGGACCGAGATGGCGCGTCGCGGCGCCCTCTCGGCCTATCAGCGCGAGCCGGCCTCGACAAGCATGGTCGAGCCGGGCGCGACGCCGTGGGCCTGGATCGCCGGCGCAGTGCTGTGGCTGGTCACGTGGCCCGCGGTCATTGCCTTGCGGCTGGGGCTCGGTTGGTGGGAGGGCTGGCTGCCCGGCTGGCTGCCGCCGCTGATCGCGACGCTTCACATGCTCGTGCTGGTAGGTCCGGTGATCGTCGCGGAGCGCGACTCCGGGCGCTCGGCGCTGCGCCGCCGCTTCGGTCGGGTGCAGACGCTGGCGCAGATGCTGGCGCTCGACCCTGCGGAGTTCGAAATCTGGATCGGGATGATGTTCCAACTGAATGGTTTCCGCGTTCGCAACACGCAGTACAGCGGCGACCACGGGGTAGACATCGAGGTGTCCCGGCCGCCGGTCAATACGGGGCTCGTGCAATGCAAGCGCTACCGTGGGACCGTGGGCGAGCGGGTCGTGCGGGAGCTTTACGGGACGTTGATTCACGAGCGGGGGGATCGGGCCTGGCTGGCCACCACCGGCGCCATCTCGCGACAGGCGCGCGAATGGGCGGCCGGGAAACCTATCGAGCTGTGGGACGGCCAGAAACTCGTGGAACTCGCGCGCCGCGCAAGGTAGTCGACTTGGATCGCTAACACAAAGGCACGGAGGCACAACGTCACCATTTCTTTGTGTCCTTGTGTCTTTGTGTTAAGAGGTTGTATTCGAGAACGGAGTTGACGAAGAGGTCGCCATGAAACGCACTGTTACAAATCGTCCCCTGGTCTTCGCACATCGCGGTGCAAAGCGTGTCGCACCGGAGAACACCCTGCCGGCCTTCGAGGCCGCGATCCGGCTCGGCGCCGACGGGGTGGAGCTCGACGTGCAGTACAGCTCCGACGGCAAGCTCGTCATTTTCCACGACTTGAACCTGGAGAAAACTTCGGACGGCACCGGACGCGTCACGTCGCACACCTTCGACGAACTGCGCGGGCTCGACGCAGGGTCGCACTTCGGCCCCGAGTTTGCCGGTACGCAAATCCCGACGCTGGACGAAGTGCTCGACCTGGCCAAGGGCAAGCTGCTGGTCAACATCGAGCTGAAGTCGCTGGATATTTCCAACGCCCGGCTGGGCGTCGACGTCGTGGCAGCCGTCCGCAATCACGGTATGGTTGACGAGGTTGTCATTAGCTCCTTCAACCCGTTTGCGCTGCGCCGCTCCAAGCAGGCGGGCCGCGAGATCGAGCATGCGCTGCTGCTTGCGCCCGACACGACCAACTGGACGCGGTGGGGGGTCACGCTGGGCTACTCGCTCGCAGACGGAGTGCACCCCGAGATCAAGATGGTCGATGCCGCCTACGTGGCGGCAGCGAAGCGGCGGAAAATGCCGGTGCGCGTTTGGACGGTGAACGACGAAGCCGACATGCGCCGCATGGCCGGCCTGGGGGTGGACGCGATCATCAGCGACACGCCCGACATCGCCCGACGGGTCATCGAGGGAGGGGCGGCATGAGCGAGAACCCCTCGACCGCCTCCCTGCAGCCCTTCTTCACGCCGAACGGCGTCGCCATCATCGGCGCCAGCCGCGACCCGTCGAAGCTCAGCTACGGCGTCATCCGCAACCTGGTCGACCCCGAGCACGGCTACCCCGGCCCGATCTACCCGGTGAACCCGAAGGCCGACGAAATCCTCGGGCGCCGGTGCTATCCCGACATCGCAGCCGTCCCCGACCCGGTCGAGTTGGCCGTCCTGATCATCCCCGCCGGGGCGGTGATCGCCGGGATCGAGGCGTGCGGCAAGCGGGGCATCAAGGCCGCGGTTGTGATCTCCGGCGGCTTCCGCGAGGTGGGAGCGGACGGCGCCGCCCGCGAGCGCGAGATGGTGGCCGTGGCACGCCAGTACGGTATGCGCGTGATGGGCCCCAACGGGATCGGGGTGATCGACACGCACACCCCGCTCAATACGACCTTCGTCAAGGGGATGCCGCCACAGGGGAGTATCGCATTCCTCTCCCAGTCGGGCGCGCTCTGCGGCGGCATCATCGATTGGACCGTGGGGCAGGGCATCGGGTTCAGCCGCTTCCTGAGCGTCGGGAACGAGGCCGACGTGAACGAGACGGACGTGATCCCGTTCCTGGCCGCCGACCCGCTGACCAAGGTCATCACGCTCTATCTCGAAGATGTGAAGGGCGGGCCGGCATTCGTCGCCGCGCTTCGCGAGGCGGCTGCGCGGAAACCGGTCATCGCGCTGAAGACCGGCCGGACCGGCAGCGGCCAGGCGGCGACCGCTTCGCACACGGGCGCGCTTGCCGGCGTCCACTCGGCGTTTCGGGCTGCCTGCAAACAGGCGGGCGCGCTCGAGGTGGAGAGCGTACAGGCCCTGTTCGACGCGGCGCTGGCTTTCGCATACCAACCCTTGCCCGACGGCAACCGGATCGCCATCGTGACCAACGCGGGCGGGCCGGCCGCGCTGGCAGCCGACACGCTCGAAGGGGCCGGGCTGCGGCTGGCGCGCACGACGCAGGCCACCCAGGACGCCTTGCGGCCCGTCGTTGCGCCCGATGCCCAATTGGGGGGCCCGGTCGATCTGCTCGGTGGGGCCGACGAACACGGGTACCGGGCGGCCATGGACGCGGTGCTGGCAGACCCCGACTGCGACGGCGTTCTCGCCGTGCTCGTGCCACAGGTGCTCGTCAATTCCGTGGCGGTCGTCGAGGCGTTTGGGGCCGCGGCAACAGCGCAAGGGGGCGCGCCAAAGCCAGTGGTGGTCTGCCTCATGGGCGATATCAGTCTGCACGAGGCGAGGGCGGCCGCGCACCGCCTGCAGCTTCCCGCATACACCTTCCCCGAAGATGCCGTGGCCGCGTTTGGCGCGCTCTGGCAGCGGCGGCAGGTCGAAATCGGCCTGCTCCGGAGCGGCCGGGTTTCCGAGCCGGCAGACGCCGAGCGGGCGGCGCATGCCCGCGGCCGGCGGAAGGCGCAGGACGTCTTGATGCTGGCGCATGCAGCCGGCAGGCACGCGCTCGACGCAGCGGAATGCCGGCCCCTGCTCGAAGCCTACGGCATCCGCACGCCGCAGGAGTTTCTGGCGCTGGACCCGGGCGACGCGGTCGAGTTCGCAAACAGCACCGGCTACCCCGTGGTCATGAAGATCATCAGCCCCGATATCCTGCACAAGTCGGACATTGGCGGGGTGATCGTGGGCATCGAAGACGAACAGGGCGTGCAGGCTGCCTTCGACACGATCCTGGAGCGGGCGCGGGCGGCCCACCCTGCGGCCCGCATTCGCGGCATCCAGGTGCAGGAGATGGTGCAGGGCGGCCAGCAGGTGATCGTCGGCATCAAGCGGGACCCGACGTTTGGGCCGCTGATCATGTTCGGATTGGGCGGCGTCTACGTCGAAGCGCTGGCCGACGTGAGCTTCCGCCTCGCGCCGCTGACGGCCCAGGACGCGGAGGCCATGATCGACGAGGTGCGCTCGGCGAAGCTGTTGAGCGGCTTGCGCGGCGCGCCGCCGGCCGACCGGGCCGCATTGGTCGATGCCATTGTCCGGATTGGCCGGCTGGCTGCGGACCACGACGAGATTGCCGAGTTGGACGTGAACCCGCTGCTGGTGCTGCCGGACGGTGGCGGCGCAATAGCCGTCGACGCCCGGGTGATCTTGCAGGAAACAGGATGAGCCAGCCCGCGCTTCCCGCCCCGGCGCTCCTGCGCCGGGTGCCCTACTTCTCGCAGCTGTCCGAAGCAGTGCTTGCAGCGCTGGCGGCGGCATGCGTCGAGCGGCATTACGACCGGGGGCAGGTCATCTTCCTGGAGGGTGAGCCGTGCGCCGGGCTGCACGTGGTGGCGGCGGGCGAGGTGAAGATCTTCAAGCTCTCGCCGCAGGGGCGCGAGCAGATCATCCACCGGATCGGTGCGGGCGACACCTTCAACGACGTTGCCGTGCTCGACGGTGGGCCCAACCCTGCCAGCGCGGCGGCCCTCACCGACGCCCGTCTCTGGGTCATCACGCGCGCCGAGATGCAGCGACTGGCGCAGGCGCAGCCCGCGCTAGCCTGGGCGTTGATCGAGAGCGTTGCCAGCCGGGCGCGGCACCTTGTGGCGATGGTCGAAGACCTGTCGCTCCGGTCCGTCAAGTCGCGGCTGGCGCGGCTCCTGCTCGCCGAGGCGTCTCGTGCGGCCACTGCGGGCGAGCTCGATCGCAGCCAAATGGTGACGCAGGCCGAGATGGCCGCCCGCCTGGGCACGGTGCGCGAGATGATCGGCCGGGCGCTGCGCGAACTGGCAGACGAGCAGCTCATCGAGTTCGACAGGCACCGTATCGTGATTGTCGATCAGGCAGGGCTGACGGCGGTTGGCGAAGGGCTCTAGTCAAGGCCGGGGCTAAAGCGACAAAAGTAACTTACAAGTGGGAGCGCTGCGGCTATCTTTGAGGCGCCGCAGAACGCTGTGCGGCAGGAGTTAGAGGGATGACGAGAGAATTTCTGCCCGAGATCGATGCGGCGGCCTGCGACGGCTGCGGCGAATGCCTGCCGGCCTGCGGGGCCGGCGCGCTGGCGATGGCCGGCTCGCACGTGGTGCTCGCGCGCCCCGATCTTTGCGAGTACGATGGGAACTGTGAGCCTGCCTGCCCGGTGGGCGCGATCTCTCTGCCGTATGTCATCCTGCTCGGTTTTCCAACGGAAGCGTCAGGGTGAACAGCGTTCCTGCGCCGGGCACGCTCGCCACAGTCAGTTCGCCGCCGTGTGCCCGCGTTAGCTGGCGCGCGATGGCCAGCCCCAGTCCGCTGTTCCCCGTGCTGCGATCCCGCGCCCGCTCACCCCGCCAGAACCGGTCGAACACATAGGGCAAATCGTCCTCGGCGATCCCTTCCCCCGTATCCCTGACGGTTATTTCCACTTTGCCGCCGGCTTCGCGCGAGAGAGTTGCACGCTGCCGCCCCGCGGTGTGTGCCGCAGCGCATTGGCAACCAGGTTGCTCAAGACCTGGTCGAGCCGGCCCGGGTCGCCCGTCACGCGCAGGGCGGCAGGCGGTGGCTCCACCGTCAGCTCGACACCGTCCGCCTCGGCCTGCCCGCTGAAGCTCGTCGCCACGTCCGCGAGCAGCTCGCCCAAATCGACGGCCTCACGGGTCATGGGCAGCTCGCCCGCTTCGGCCAGAGAAAGCACCCGCAAATCCTCGATCAGACGACCCAGTGCCTTGGTTTCCGCCAGCGTTGCGGCCAGGTGTTCGGTCGTTGGCTCGTACACGCCGTCGAGCACGCCTTCGAGGTTGCCCTGGATGATGTGCAAGGGGGTTCGCAACTCGTGGGCCACGTCTGCGGTCAGGTTGCGGCGGCGTTTGTCGGCCAGCTCCAGCTCGGCAGTCATGTGGTTGAACGCCCCGGCCAGGCGACCCACGCCGCTCCGGCCCGTCTCGCCACCCGCACGCTCAAGTCGCCGGCCGCAACGGCATCCGCGGCGTGGACGAGATCGGACAACGGCACGATGAGGCGCGCGAACCCGTAGCGCAAGAGGACGATGATCCCCACAGGCAGCAGGATCGTGGCGCTGAGCGCGGCCAGCCACGACGCAACCGACCCCGCGTCGCCCAGGCCGCTCAGGTGACCCACGACGCGCGCAAGCGAGGCGGTCCACAACAGAAAGATGCCGAGACTCAACGCCAGGCCGCCGACGAACCGCCAGAAAAGCCGGCGGTGCCGGCGGCGGTCCCCGCGCCACTGATGGCGCCATGCTTGCCAATCCCCGTCGCCCCGGTCCCGCCACCGCCGGTCACTCACCGGCCGGCCCTTCACTCGACCACCTCGCCAGCAGCGGCAAGGACCGGCGAACCTGTAGCCGACGCCGTAAACGGTGAGCACGTACTGGGGTGCCAGGGGGTCCACCTCGATCTTGCGGCGCAGGTTCTTGATATGCGAGTCCACGCTGCGATCGACCCCGTCGTAAGCGACCCCGTGGATGCGTTCGATCAATTGCTCGCGGGTGAAGACCTGGCCTGGATTCTGCGCCAGGATCGCCAGCAGGTTGAACTCGCTGCGCGTGAGCGCCAGGTCTGCCCCGCCCCGGCGCACCGCGTGGCTCTCGATGTCAATTTCCAGCGCGCCGGCCCGGATTACTGCCGGCTCGCGCACCGCGCCGCGCGCCCGTCGCAGCACCGCCCGAACCCGTGCGACCAGCTCGCGAGGAGAAAAAGGCTTGACGATGTAGTCGTCCGCGCCCAGTTCCAGGCCAATCAAGCGGTCCGCTTCCTCGGCCCGGGCCGTGAGCATGATGACGGGCACGTCAGATGTGCGGCGCAGCGCCCGGCATACCTCCAGCCCGTCCATGCCGGGCAGGTTGAGGTCCAGCACGACCAGGTCGGGCGGATCGTGGCGCGCCTGGGCCAGCGCGGTGGCGCCGTCACCTGCGACCACCACGCGGAAACCGTCTCGCACCAGGTAATCCTGTGCGAGGCGGGCAATTTGTGGTTCGTCATCGACAACGAGGATGGTTCCGTTCATAGTGCCATTCTGCCAGACCTTCGAGGTTTCGAAAACCTCGAAGGTCTCCTGCGCACCTAGACGCGCTGCTCGCCGCTCGCATCACCTTCGGGCTGCCGCTCCCACGGCGCCCGGCCCTCATCGTGCCAGCGCCGCGCTTCCTCGCCCATCCGTTGACGCATTTGCTCGTGCCATTCGCGCCGGTGCTGCTGCCATCGGCCGCCGTGGCCGCGCGTGAGGGCGAAGAAACCCAGCGCCAGGAACCCCAGCCCCAACAAGAGCCCCGGCGCGGCGCCGCCGAAGTGCGGTCCGAAGGCGCCCCCGGGCATCATGTAGGGCGCCAGCGCCGCGGCCCCGCCATCACTTCCGGCCGACAGGCGACCCGCCATGTAGCCCTGCATCCACGCGTTCTGCTGCGCCGACCCGTTCGCCGCAGAGATCACGACGATGACGAGCAGAGCCGCCACCGCCAACCCAATCCAACGTCTGCCAAACATCGCTTCCTCCATTGTTTGGATACCCTGGTCGCAGTGCAGTTTGCATCTGCGATCACGGCATCAGGATAGAGCGGGCTTGTGGAGAAACGATGGAGATTCGCGGGAGGTGTGGTGGAAGGTGTTTCCTCCATGCGACAAAAGTCTCTGACACAGCCTGTTCCATTCGGTACAATGAGAGTGGCTACATGCCGAAGGAGGGCCACATGCTCGAGCATTTCTGTCCCGGCTCCAGCAGCCTGCGCAAGGACATTACCCTGACGATCAAGACCTGCCCGCAATGCGGCTCGGACGTCGAGTTGTTCTCCATCGACAAGCGCGCTGCGTGCGACACGTGCGGCTTCGTCGTCTACAACAGCCTGCAGTCCTGCATCCAGTGGTGCCGCTACGCCGAGCAATGCGTCGGCACGGAAGCCTACCAGCAGTTCATGGGTCAAGGAAAGCAAAGCTGAACCGAACACTAAGAACCTAAGGAGGTAAGCTTCGCAAGGACTTGGGTAAGCTTCCTGTCTTCGGTTCTTCCTGTTATCGTGATCCTCACAGGAGCGAACTTCCAGTGACTAGAGCCCTACGAAAGATCATTACCATCGACGAAGAGAAGTGCGATGGCTGCGGTAACTGCGTGCCGGGGTGCGTCGAGGGCGCGCTCCAGATCGTGGACGGCAAAGCCCGGTTGGTGAAAGAAAGCTACTGCGACGGACTGGGCGCGTGCCTGGGCGAGTGTCCGCAGGGCGCGCTGACGGTGACCGAGTTGGAGGTCGATGCCTACGACGAGGCCGGCGTGCTGGGCTATCTCGAGCAGAAGTCGCCTGAACTGGTGCAGCGCCACGTCGAGCACCTCGAAGCCCATGGCATGAAATCTTCTTACGCAGCTCAGCCGCCAGCGCCGGCCCGTGCGCCGGTCGCTATGTGTCCCTCGGTCCGCCTGGACGCGTGGGCTGCGCCGACATTGGGCGATCAGAGCGGCTCGAATGGCGCCGCGCAGCGCGCCAAGTCCGAGCTGCGGCAGTGGCCCGTGCAACTGACCCTGCTGCCGCCGAATGCACCCTTTCTGCAGCGGGCTCACCTCACTTTGATCGCGGACTGCGTCCCTTTCGCCGCGCCTAATATGCATGCGGACTTCATGGCGGAGGGTGCGATTGCCGTCGGTTGTCCCAAGCTGGACGACGGGCAGGCGTACATCAAGAAGCTGGCGCAGATGATCCAGGCCGCCGACATCCAGAGCATTCGCGTCGCCTACATGGAAGTGCCATGCTGCCGCGGCCTCGTTTTCATCGCGCAGCAGGCCATTCAGCTCAGCGGCAAGGATGTGCCCCTCACCACCGAGCTGGTTGCGATTCACGGCTAGATTGTGTATAATTGCGCATGGCTCGACACTATCATTTGATCTGACGAAGGAGTCCAGGATGCAGAACGGCCCCCCTGTCCCGGGGGAACCCACCCCCGCCGCGCCGCAGTCGCGCAGCACCCGGCTGTTCAGTTTCTTCCCATTATGGATCTGGATTGCCTTGGCCGGCCTGTTTGGCGGCATTGTCGGCCTGGGCGGGTTTACCTTCAGTTACGCCTCGGGCCTCTCTTATCTGTCCAACGATCCGGCCGCCTGTGTCAATTGTCACATCATGCGGCCCCAGTGGGACGCGTGGAACAACGGTCCGCACCACACCGTCGCGGCCTGCAACGACTGCCATGTGCCCCACGACAGCATCGTGTCCAAGTACGCGGTCAAGGCGCTGAACGGCTTCCGCCACAGCTACGCCTTCACCACCGGCGACTTCGAAGAGCCCATTCGGATCCTGCCGATGGACCGGGAGATCACCCGCAACGCGTGCATCTCCTGTCACGGCGCGCTGACCAATGACATGAGCCACGCCAACGCCGAAGACCCCACCGACTGTCTGCGATGCCACTCCGAGGTCGGCCACGCCGACTGAGCGAGTTATAACGAGGAGGACCTGTGAAGACCAAGCGATCATGGTTATGGATCGGCCTGGCCTTTGTGGCCGGGATCATCATCATGGGCGGCATCGCAGCCGTGCTCATGAATATCCAGACGCACAAGAACGAGGAAGCTGTCGCTTCCGTAAAGATCACGCCCATCAGCAACACCGAGCTGGACCCCGCGGTGTGGGGGCAGAACTTCCCGCGCGAGTATGACTCGTTCAAGAAGACGCAGATCGACGGGGTCGAAACCCCCTACGGCGGCTCGAAGAAGATCGACAAGCTCGAGAGATATCCCATCCTGAAGCGGGTCTGGGCGGGCTACGCGTTCAGCGTCGAGTTCAACGAGGAGCGCGGCCACTACTATGCGCTGACCGACCAAAAGGAGACCAAGCGCCAGGAAGTCGTCAAGCAGCCGGGCGCATGCGCCAACTGCCACGCCGCCGAAGCACCCCTCCTGATCGAGTCGATGGGCTGGGATACTTTCAATTCCACGCCCTACAAGGAACTCGAGAGCCAGCTTCACGGCGGCTCGACCTGTCGCGACTGCCACAACCCCGAGACGATGGAGCTGTGGATCAGCCGGCCCGCTTTCAAGAACGCGATGGAGAAGCGCGGCGTCGACCTGTCGAAGGCCACCCGGCAGGAGATGCGCACGTACGTGTGTGCGCAGTGCCACGTGGAGTACTATTTCAAGGGCGACAAGAAAGAGCTGACCTTCCCGTGGGAGAAGGGCCTCCAGATCGAGAACATCAACGAGTACTACGACGAGTACGGGTTCAAGGACTGGACGCACAAGGAAACCGGCGCGCCCATGCTGAAGATGCAGCACCCCGAGTTCGAGATGTTCTCCACCAGCCTGCACTACCGGTCGGGTGTGGCCTGTGCCGACTGCCACATGCCCTACATGCGCGAGGGCGCGGCCAAGGTTTCGGACCATTGGGTGCGCAGCCCGCTGACCAACGTCAACGCCGCGTGCGGCACGTGCCACAAGGAAGACGAGCAGGCGCTGAAGGATCGCATCCTGATCATCCAGAACAACACGGCACAGCTGCTCCGCACGACCGAAGGCGCGATGGAAGCGGCGATCGACGCGCTGGCGAAGGCCAAGGCCGCCGGGTTCACCGACGAGCAGCTTAAAGAGGCGCAGAACTTCCACCGCCAGGCTTCCATGCGCTACGACTTCGTCATGTCCGAAAACTCCACCGGCTTCCACAGCCCCCAGGAAGCCGCCCGGGTGCTCGGCAATGCGATCGACCTGGCGCGGCAGGCGCAGATTGCGGCCGAGCGCCTGATGGCGACGGCCCAGAAGTAACCGCTGCCGGGACAACCAATGCGGGCCCGGAGAGGGATTGCTCTCCGGGCCCGCTCGCGTGCGCCGCAACCCTGCAGCGCAGTCGCGCACAGAAGGGTCGCAGCCTGGTGCCGGCAAACACTTAAGCAAACCATAAGCTTCACAAGCGCAATGCCCCTGGTTGTACCTATCTTCTCCTTTTTGCTCAACTCAAAGGCTCGACTATACTAGTGGTTGGTGTGCGAGCCGCCAGAGGCGCGCGCGATTCGACCTAACGAGCGTGATATGCCCCGAGAGAAGTGGGACGGAAGCAAAGCGCAGGTTGGCTCGCCGGTGATGTTGCCGGGCGCGCACAACGGATCCGCCCCGAGCCCAAACGGTTTTTCACCACGGAGCATGCCGCCTGCGCCCGACCAGGCGCGGCATGCGAAGCTGGATGCGGTTACCGACCCCCACCATTGGACGTACAAGGTTCCCGGCGTTCTGACGCTGCTGGCCTGCCTGATCTTTGCAGCCGTGGGTATTTACGATCCGGACAACGTATTCTGGGTCGTGCAGGTGCTCGGGCTGTACCTGCTGTTCCGCTTTCTCCTCGTGGTCGTGTTTTACCCGGTCGGTCAGTGGCGTATTCACCGG
The DNA here is from genome assembly GCA_963810095.1 of uncultured Chloroflexia bacterium. Classification (GTDB taxonomy): domain Bacteria; phylum Chloroflexota; class Anaerolineae; order CG2-30-64-16; family CG2-30-64-16; genus JALOOB01. Next base: position 230,746 of record CAWEMM010000010.1, read on the forward strand.
CTCGAGCGGAAACCGGCACCCACGCGTGCAGAAGCGCTTGCCGTTCCTGCCGGCCTGACTGCGCCCGTGCACCATGTGATCATTCTGGCGAACTTCAAGGAGCCGGAGGTCGTGGTCGCGCGCACCCTCGAACGGCTCGCGCAGCAAGCCAATGCGCGCCAAACCCTCACGGTAGTCATGGCGATGGAGGACGCGGAGCCGGGTTCGCAGCAGAAGGGCGAGCGGCTCAAGCGGCGCTTCGGGCAGTATTTCGCGCACATGTTGGTGACGGTTCATCCGCGGGGGCTGCCGGGCGAGGCGCCCGGTAAGGGTTCCAACCAGGCATGGGCCGCACGGCGCGCCAAGGAATACCTGGTCGACGGTCTGGGCCTCCCGCTGGCGTCGCTGACCATTACGTCGTGCGACGCGGATTCGCTCATCCATCCCGCCTACTTTGCCGAGCTGGGGCGGCAGTTCGCGGCTGACGAGCGACGCCACGAGCGGCTGTGGCAGGCACCGTTCCGCTTCAACAACAACATCTGGCGCTCTCCCGCGCCCATTCGCCTGCTGGGCTTCCTGAACAACATGGTCCAGGTTTCCGAGCTTGCCAATCCGCTGGCCGTGAACATGCCGCTGAGCACCTACTCGCTCAGCTTCCAGCTCCTCGACGACGTCGGGTACTGGGACGAAATGGTTATCGCCGAGGATTGGCACATCCTCCTGCGCTGCCTCTACGCCACCTACGGCCGTGTCACCCTGCAGCCCGTCTTCCTGCCCACTTGCGGCGATTCGGTCACGGGCGACTCGATCTGGGAAGCCTTCCGCATCTTCTATAAGCAGCGGCTGCGGCATGCGTGGGGCGCCAGCGATATCGGCTACATGCTCCAGCAGTGGAACCGCTGGCCGGGGACGCCGTTTTGGCCCAAGGCCGTTACGCTCGCCAAGGTGCTCCACGACCACATCGTCTTTACGATCGCCGGCCTGCTGCTCGGGCTCGGCTCGATCGTGATGGTGCTGCAGCACGGCCTGCTCGCCGTCGCCGCGCCGTTTCCCGGCCTGTACACGTTCCTGCTCCAGTCGGGCAACGGCCTGACGGCGGTGGGCACCGCGGGCGCGTGGTTGTACGAGCACCTGACGAGCCGGCGCGAAAGCCCTGGTTGGCGCCCCGATCATCTGTTTTCTGAAGCGCTCACGTGGATCGTGCTGGCCCCCTGCACGCTGTTCCTGGTAATCGTGCCCACGTTCGAGGCCCAGTTCCGCCAGATGTTTGGCGGCGATCTCGTGTTCTGGCGCACGCCGAAAAAGGCAGTCGATACGCGGTAGCGGCCAACACCACAAAGACACCAAGACATAAAGCGCGACCAAGACGCTTCGTGATACTTTGTGTCTTCGCGTCCCGGTGGTGAGAGTCTGAATGAGGAGCGTACAAATGCCATTTGAGAGAGCAAGCGGCATCCTTTGCCACCCGACGTCATTCCCGTCGCGCTTCGGCATCGGCGACCTGGGTAAGGGCGCCTGGGATTTCGTCAATTGGTTGGCCGACGCCAAGCAGCAGCTATGGCAGGTGCTCCCACTCGGTCCGACCGGCTACGGCGACTCGCCCTATCAGTGCTTCTCTGCGTCGGCCGGCAACCCCATGCTCATTAGCCCCGAGGGGCTGGCCCACTCCGGGCTGTTGCCGCACACGGCGCTCCTCGACACCCCGTACTTCCCCCGCGAGCGGGTCGACTTCGGCCCGGTCATCGAGTTCAAGCAGCGGCTGCTGCGCGAGTCGTACGCGTACTTCAAAAGCCATGCCACGGAAGCTCAGCGGGCCGGCCTGGAGTGGTTCAGGGAGCAGAACGCTGCCTGGCTCGAGGATTTCGCGCTCTTCATGGCCATCAAGGCGCATTTCGGCGGCGGCAGCTGGCACGATTGGCCCCGTGAGATCCGGTTGCGCGAGCCCGGCCCCCTCGGCGCGCTCGCGGCTGAACTCACAGACGAGGCCGGCTACCACGTCTTTCTTCAGTGGGCTTTCTGGGACCAGTGGAAGGCGCTGAAGGATCAGTGCGCGGCGAAGGGCATCCGGATCATCGGCGACGTCCCCATTTTTGTTGCGGAAGATTCGGCAGACGTCTGGGCAAATCCCGAGCAGTTCCATTTGGACGCAGAAGGCAGCCCGACCGTGATCGCCGGTGTGCCCCCCGACCTTTTCTCGGCCGACGGGCAGCGCTGGGGCAACCCGCACTATAATTGGGACCAGATGCAGCGGGACGGCTTCAAGTGGTGGATCGGCCGGATTCAGCAGACGCTGCGCTTTGTCGACATCGTGCGGGTCGATCATTTCCGGGGCTTCGCGGCCGCGTGGGAGATTCCTGCCGGCGAGGCCACCGCCGTCAAAGGCAAGTGGGTGAAGGCGCCCGGCCACGACCTGTTCGTCGCGGTGCGGGACGCGCTGGGCGACCTGCCGTTCATTGCGGAGGACCTGGGCGTGATCACGCCCGACGTGGACGCGTTGCGGCTCGAGTTCGGCCTGCCGGGAATGAAGGTGCTGCAGTTCGCGTTCGGGATGGAGCTGAACCCCCAGTACCTGCCGCACAACTTCGAGCACAACTACGTCGTGTATCCGGGCACGCACGACAACAACACGACCCTGGGCTACTACTGGGAGCCCGAGCGCTCGGAGGTCGAGCGCGATCACATCCGCCGCTACTTCCGCACAGACGCCCACGAGATTGCGTGGGACTTTATCACGGCGGCGTGGTCGAGCGTGGCCGACCTGGCCATCGCAACCTTGCAGGACGTGTTCAACCTTGGCGCCGAAGCCCGCATGAATTTCCCGTCGCACGCCAGCGGAAACTGGCACTGGCGCTACACCGAGGAAATGCTGGCGCCCGACATCAGCCGGCGGCTGGCCGACCTGACGACGATCTACGGGCGTGCGCGGCCTGAGCCGAAGGCGGTCCCGCAAGCGGGCGAGGAAGAGGAAGTAAAGTCGCCTTGGCCCAAGGGGTACCCGATCCCGGAGAGCGCCTAACAGCCTTTTGCAGAGTAACTTTGCCTTCTGAAAGCCGGGCCTCACGGGGCCTGGCTTTTGTTTGTCCACGTTGTGCCATGCACGGTAGCGCAGGCGCGCGTCCCGCTATGTTGACAGGGCATAGCGCCGGCGTATAATTGTGCCACCGCAAATATACACCGGAGGAAATCCATGTCCCGACGCTTCACGCTTCTGCTCACGCTGGTGATTCTGCTGACGACCGTCCTGTCCGCTTGCGCGCCGGCCGCCTCCACGCCGGCAGCACCCGCCCCCACTTCCGCGGCTGCTGCACCAGCGACCGCACCCGAGCCAACCCAGGCGCCCAAGGCCACCACGGCGCCACAGCCGACGTCCCCCCGACCGGCAAGCGCCGATCCGACCCGGCTGATCCTGGCGACGACGACGAGCACGGCCGACTCGGGCCTCCTTGATGACATTCTGCCCGATTTCGAGAAGCAGAATAATGCGAAGGTGGACGTGATCGCCGTGGGCACGGGCCAGGCGCTGGAGATCGGCGGCCGGGGCGATGCCGACGTGCTGCTGGTGCACAGCCGCAAGGGCGAGGATCAGTTTGTCAAAGACGGCAACGCCAAGCAGCGTTTCGACGTGATGTACAACGACTTTATCGTGGTGGGCCCGAAGGATGATCCGGCGAAGATCAAGGGCATGGCTGCGGCCAAGGAGGCCTTCAAGGCCATTGCCGACGCACAGGCCACCTTTGTGAGCCGCGGCGATAAGTCGGGGACGAACACGAAGGAACTGGGCATCTGGTCGAGCATCCCATTGACGCCCACCAAAGACATGCCGTGGTACAACTCGATCGGCCAAGGGATGGGCGATACTCTGCTCTTCGCAAACGAGAAGGGCGGCTACACCCTGGCCGACCGCGGCACTTACCTTTCCATGAAGGACAAGCTTCCGGGGCTCGACGTGCTGCTGGGGGGCGCGAGCCTGCCGGAAAACAAGGACAAGTCGCTGCTGAACCCCTACGGCGTGCTGCCCGTCAGCCCCGAGAAGTTCCCGGCGGTTAACGCGGCGCTGGCCCAGAAGTTCGTGGAATGGATCCTCTCGCCCGCGGTCCAGAAGATGATCGGCGAGTACGGGGTGGACAAGTTCGGCCAGCCGTTGTTCTACGCGAACGCAAAGCAGTAAGGGGGCAGCGGCAGCACTGACCCCTGCCGTGGACAAGACAAACCCGGTCTCGGAACGCCGCCGTAGCGAGCGCGAAACCGGGTTTGTTATTTGCGGCGAACTGCCTTAGCGGTTCATGCCGCTGCTGAGATTCTGCTTCTGAGCCTCGTCCTTGGCGGTTTCCTTTGCAGCGTTGGCGGCTTCAGTCGCCACATGCTGCACCTTCTGCGCCGTATCCGAAGCCACTTCCTGCGCGCGATCCATGATGCGGTCGCGGGTTTCGCCCATGATCTCGTTTTCCTTCTCGGTGCTCGGGAAGGCAAACCCGATCAGCGCGCCCAGCGCGGCTGCCGCTGCCCCGATGACGAGGGGATTCTCCTGCATCATGTCGCCGACCCGGCTGCCCACCCGCTGGGCCCGGTATTGGGCCTGGTGCGCAACCTGCTCCGCAGTGTCCTTCGCGTTCGATGCGACATCCTGGACCGCACCGGCGGCCTGGCCCGCAACATCCTGAACCTTGCTGGTCGCCTGGTGCGCCACGTCCTGCACCTTGTCTCCGGCCTGGCCCACCACCTCGCCCGCGTGCGCGGACATCCTGCTGGCCCTGGCCTTCGCGCAGGTGCGGCTGGTCGTAGGGCCCCGACCGGCGGCCATACTCGTCGTAGCTGTAGCCGTAATCATAGCCGCCGCGGCCGTAGCGCTCATCGTTCAGATAGTAGCGGTCGCCCTGGCGGCTGTCCCGGCGCAGGCGCCGTTCGCCCCCATTGTTCCGGCTCTCCATGAATAACCAACCCAGGCCCACCGCGGCCAGCACTGCCGGCGCGGGATTGCGCTTAATAGTCTCGAACACGTCGTTACTTGCTCCTTTCACTTTCCACTTCGCATCATCTGCCGCCTCTTCAACCCGTCCAAGGGTCGCTTGGCGCACCGATCCCACCGCTTGGTCTCGGATGTTCTGCGGGCTAAGCTTTTCCTGAATCGCCGCCATCGTCGCGCTCATGTCTTCACGCGTCGCCGCGAATTTCCGCCCGAATGGCATCAGGATCATCTTGGGCCTTGGATTTCGCCTCGTCGGCGTTTATTTTGCTTGACTCTGCAGCCATTCTTTGTTCTCCTTCATCGTCGTCATCGTCTTCTCAGGTTTCAGCTTGTCCGCTTTCAGGTCGTTCAGCCCCTTCTGGATTACCAGGTAGCCGATCAGCCCGACGATCACGCCGACGACGACCGCGGCCACCCAGATAGGCACCCATTGAGCCAGGACAAGGATGATCCCGGCGATGATCGCCAGGAGCCCCGCGTAGACGACAAAGCCGCCCACGGCGATGAAGCCGGCCGCCTTGCCCGCCTGCTTGCCCTTTTCCGTCACTTCAGCCTTGGCCAGCCGCACCTGCTGCGAAATCAGCTGGTTCGTCTGGTCCTTGAGTTCGTTGAACAGGTCCCCCAGCGCGCGGTCTTCGATTACCTCTTGCATGCCATATCCTCCTCGGAAGCTCAGGCCTGGCTCGATCCCGCGCCGCCACCCGTGATCTCATCGTCGTCTCGCAGCCACGCGGCGTCGTCGATGTCGTTGCTCGTGGCGCCTGACTCGCGCTGCCGGCGGTTCGAAGCGCGTTCGCGACCCGCGGTGATGTCATCGGCGCCCATGCCCGTGGCGCTTCCGAAGTCGCTCCCCGAGGTCGAGGTGCGATAGCCGCCCGTGCCGGTGCTGCGGTAGTCGATGCCTTCGCCGCTCCATGTGCCGCGGTCATACCCGCCGGGGCCCATGCCGGTGCGGCCGTAATCGCCCTGGCCGAAACCGGACTGGCCGTAGTTCGCGCGGTAGCCGTATTGGCCGTAGTCCTGGTCGCGCATCTGCGAGCGGCGGCTCGAGGCCTTCAGGAAGCGAGAGGCGAGCAGGCCCAGCAAGACTGCGCCACCCAGGAAGACCTCGGGTTCGCGGCGTGCGAATTGTTCGGCTTCAGACAGCAGCTGGTCGACGCTCTTGGTGCGCAGCTGTTCCGAAATCTGGTCGATCGTGTCGGCCGCCCGGTGGGCATACTGCCCCAACGCGCCCTGCTCGCCGCCCTGCAGGCTATCGCCGGTTTGGTGCAGCGCCTGTGCGACGCTGCCAAGACCGTCGGCCGCCTTGCCCTTCTGCTGATCCATCATCTGGAACGCGTTGCCGCGCACCTGCTCCACGACCTGCCCGGTCTGCTGCCGGGCCTGGTCGACGACCTCGCCGGACTTTTGCGCCAGGTCGTTCTTCATCTGGCCCATGCCTTCCTGGCCTTCGCTACCCATCGATCCGTAACCACTCATCTCCAATACCTCCATCGAATACACCCCGGCTGCGCCGGGCCTTAGTGCCCCCGCACTCAACAACCGGGCGGGAACATCGCAACCAATACACCCATCGTATGGTACGATCAACTAATCATGATCAACATAACCACTGTTACATTCAAATGGTTCCAGCAAGAACAAAAAGTCCCCGGTTTGCTCGAGAACCCAGGGACTTTAGGCATTGACTCCCGCGCGAACATGGCATACACTACCGCCCAGGTCAACGACTTCACGGGAAAGCCGGGATGATCCGCATGGCATACCTCATCGACGGCCACAACCTCATCGGCATCCTGCCCAACATCTCGCTGGCCCAGCCCGACGACGAGGCCCGGCTGATCGACTTGTTGCTCTCGTACCGCGCCCGGGGCGCGGGCGACATGGTCGTCTTTTTCGACAGCAATCCCCTCGGCCCCGCTACTTACGCTGCCACACTTGCCAAGCCCCTGGTGTCGCGGCCCGGCATCGAGGTACACTACGCACCGCACGGCAAGACCGCGGACGACGCCATCGTGGACTTCCTGCGCGCTGCCCGGCAGCCGGGCCAGTACGCCGTCGTCACCAACGATGCCGGCCTGATCGCCCGGGTGAAAGCGCTGGGCGCGAGCGTGTTGCGCGCCAACGAGTTCTCGGCGCAAATGGCCCGGCGGATGGGCTCGCACAAGACAAAAAAGGACCAGGCGGCCTCGATGGGCGACGCGCCCGCACCCAATCCCCGCAGCCCAGCCTTTGCCGACCTCTACGACGAGTTCCTGGCCGCGGAACGGGCGGCAAAGCCCTCGGGCCGCCCGCACATCGAAATCGCCACTCTCATCGAACGCCTCTACACGGGCGATCCACAGCTCCAGGAGCAGTCGGCGCGGGCGCTCGGGCAGTCCCGCGACCCCCGCGCGATCCCCCCCTTGCGCGATGCGCTGACGTCGAAAGATTCCGGGCTGCGGGCAGCGGCCGCGCTGGCGCTGGGTGCGCTCCGCAATCAAGCGCCCCTGAACGACCTGGTCGCGCTGCTGAGCGAGGACGGCAACAGCATGGTGCGCGAGGCCGCGGCGCAAGCGCTCGGCTCGATCGGCAGCACCAAGGCCCTCCCCGCCCTGGATCTGGCCGCCGAGCAGGACGCCAAGAGCAAGGTGCGCAAGGCCGCCCGGGCTTCTTCAGAAGCAATCCGCGCACGCCGGTAGCTTCCGCTTATTTCGCATCCTCCCGACCCGGCGCCTCGCGCGACTGCATGACTCTTCTGACTTTGTAACTCCCCTGACTTCATTCAATTTATCCCAGGATTAGAATGGGTCTAAACTTAGAACGATTCTAGATAGGGCAAATGACGTATGGATCGCACGCTTCAGTTGATCGCCGCGCTGCGCGCGACGGGCTATCGCATTACCCCGCAGCGCGTCGAGATTTGCCGCGCCCTGGCGGAGAGCCGCACGCACCCGTCGCCCCAGACGATTTACCGGCAGATCAGCGAGAAGTTTCCGGGCATCAGCCAGGCGACCGTGTATAACACGCTGACGGTCCTGCGGGATTTGGGTGAGGTCGTCGAGGTTGGGCTGGGGCAGGACCGGACGCACTACGAGCCGCACCCGGAACCGCACGCGAACCTGATTTGTGTGCGCTGCGGCAAGATCGAGGACATCGACGACCCGCAGGTCGCCGCGCTGAGCGCGCAGCTGGCGTCGCGGCAGGGCCTCCGGATCAAGGCGGCCCACATGGACATTTACGGATTCTGTAACGAGTGTGAGTCAGTGGTAGACAACGAGCACGGAGTAGCGAAAGAGCGTAGCGAGGGTGAAGATGGGGATCAACCGTGAATTTCTGGAACGCGGCGACCTGATTCCGCTAACCGGCGCAGCGCCCGGGGGTGGCGAGCCGGGCCAGTGCGCCGAATACCTGTTGGAACTCCTGGGCGCCGACGAAGGCATCCTGGGCGTCGACTACGATACGGGCGCCACCCGGCTGAGCGTGCAGTACGACGCGGCCGTCTTGCCCGCCCACCGTGCCGACGAAATTGCCGAGCAGATCGGCGACCGCCTGGCGACACACCAGGGGCTGTGTATTATCCGCGACAGCGCGGGCGGCTGCCAGACCTGTGCGGCCGCCCTGCAGCAAGGGCTGCGCCAGCGCGGGCAGACGTTGGTCAACGTTATGATCGGGCCGGGCCAGCTTGCGCTCGCCGGCGGCCCCGCGCTCCAACCTGCGGAGGTCACCCGCCCCGTCGGCCCGTCCGAGCAAGCCGAGGTCCGCATTCCGGTTTGGAAGCGCTGGAGCCTCGAGCGCTGGCAAATCCTGCTGACCGCCCTCACCGGCGCCTTCATTCTGGCCGGCTGGATCGGCGGGGCGTTGGGGCTGTCGCCCGAGGCTTCGACCGCGCTTTACATCGCCGCCTACCTCACCGGCGGGTGGTTCGGCGTCCAGGCGGGCATCGACGACCTGCGGAAGCGGGTGGTGAACGTCGATCTGTTGATGGTCCTTGCCGCACTCGGCGCAGGCGCAATCGGACAGTGGCGCGAGGGCGCCATCCTGCTGTTCCTCTTCTCGCTGAGCAACACGCTCCAAACTTACGCGATGGACCGCAGCCGCCAGGCGATCAAGGCGCTCATGCAGCTGCGGCCCGAGGAAGCGCTCGTCCGCCGCGGCCAATCCGAGGTCCGTATCCGGGTAGAGCGGCTGGTGGCCGGCGATCGCGTCATCGTGAAGCCGGGCGAGCGTATCCCGGTCGACGGTGCGGTGGCGCTGGGCGAGTCGGCCGTCGACCAGTCGACCATCACCGGGGAGTCAATGCCCGTGGACGTGGCCGCCGGGTCGCCGGTCTATGCGGGGACGCTCAACACACGGGGCGCGCTGGAGATCGACGTCAGCAAGCGGGCCAGTGAGAGCACGCTGGCCCGCATCATCGAGTTGGTCGAGAACGCGCAGGGCGAAAAGGCGCGGACGCAGCGGTTTCTGGACGAGTTCGAGCAGAAGTACGCGCTGGGCGTCATCGGCGCAACGGTCCTCGCGATCATCATCCCGCTGCTGCTCGGCCATTCCTTCGCGCCCACCTTCTACCGGGCGATGACGCTGCTGGTCGTGGCCAGCCCGTGTGCGCTGGTCATCTCGACGCCGGCTTCGATCCTGTCGGCCATTGCCAACGCCGCGCGCCAGGGCATTCTCTTCAAGGGCGGCGTGCACCTGGAGAACATGGCCGGCGTGCGGGCGGTTGCATTCGATAAGACCGGCACGCTAACACGGGGCAAACCGGCAGTCACCGATATCGTCCCGACCGCGGGCCACAGCGCAGACGAGCTCCTGGCGCTGGCGGCCGGTCTGGAGGCCCGTTCGGAGCATCCGCTCGCCGCGGCCATCGTGGCCGAAGCCCGCAAGCGCGGGCTGAAGTTCACGGCGAGCAGCAGTTTCAGCGCCGTCACAGGCCGCGGGGGCCGCGCAACGCTTGGGGCCAAGACCTACCTGATCGGTAACCGCGAATTGTTCGCCGCGTGCCGCGAGTGTGGCGACGGCCTGCCGGAGGACATCGAGGAACGCATGACCGGGCTCGAAGCCGCGGGCAAGACCGCCATGATCATCGGCGACGAAACGGCGGGCGAAATCCTGGGTTTGCTGGCCGTGGCCGACGAGGTGCGGGCGGAGAGCCGCCAGACAGTCGAGAAGCTGCGCAGCCTGGGCGTGGAGCGCATCGTCATGCTCACGGGCGACAACGAACGGGTGGCGGGGGCAATCGCGGCGCAGACCGGCGTCGACGGGTTCTACGCCGGTCTGCTGCCTGAAGACAAGGTGCGGGTGGTGCGCGAGCTGAGCGAACAATACGGCGCCGTGGCCATGGTGGGCGACGGTGTGAACGATGCACCGGCCCTGGCCGCAGCTAACGTGGGGATTGCCATGGGCGCGGCGGGCAGCGACGTGGCGCTCGAGACGGCCGACGTGGTGTTGATGTCGGATGACCTGACCAAAATCCCGTACGTGAAGGCGCTCAGCCGCCGCGCGCAGCGGGTCGTGTGGCAGAACCTCGTCTTTGCCATGGCCGTCATTGCCACCCTGGTGATCTCGAACCTGATCGTGGGCGTGCCGCTGCCGCTCGGCGTGGTGGGGCATGAGGGATCGACGCTGGTGGTCGTCGCGAATGGGCTGCGGCTGCTGCGGCCGGCGCGCGTCTAGACGGATCTGAAATAGGACACTGATGCAACTGATTGAACTGATCTGCTCTGTCCTTCAGGAAGAAGATCGTGATAATCAGGCAGATCTGTTCAATCAGTGTCCCATTTCAGCCCAACTAGTAGTTGGCGCCGCCGGCGATGGGGAGGCTGCGGCGCATGACGGCGTAGTTTTCCAGCGCCCGGCCCGCACCCAGCGCCACGCACGCCAGCGGCTGCTCGGCCACGAACGCGGGCACGCCGGTTTCCTTGGTGACAAGGCGGTCGACGTTCCGCAGCTGCGCGCCGCCGCCGCTGAGCACCATGCCCCGGTCGATGATGTCTGCGGCCAGCTCGGGCGGGGTCTTTTCCAGTGTCTGGCGAATCACGCCGATGATGGCGGCCAACGGCTCGGCCATGGCCTCGGTGATCTCGCCTGAGGTGAGCATAATCGTCTTGGGCAGCCCGGCCACCTGGTCGCGGCCCCGCACTTCCATCTCCAGCTCCTCGGCCAGCGGAAGCGCGCTCCCGATCGTCAGCTTGATCTCCTCGGCCGTCTGCTCGCCGATGATGAGGTTATACTTCTTCCGGACGTAGCCCATGATCGACTCGTCGGTGCGAATGCCGCCGACGCGCACGCTCGACCAGACCACGATGTCGTTCATGGAGACCACAGCTGCCTCAGTCGTGCCGCCGCCCATATCGACCACCATGTTACCGCTTGGCGTGCCAATGGGCAGGCCCGCGCCGTAGGCCGCGGCGAGCGGTTCGGGGATCAGGTGAGCCTCTTTGGCGCCGGCCTGGACCGCAGCGTCGTGGACCGCCCGGCTCTCCACGCTCGTGACGCCCTTGGGAATGCTGATCATGACTCGCGGCTTGAACATCTGGTTGCGACCGACAACCTTCCGGATGAAGTAACGCAGCATCGCCTCGGTCACCACGTAATCCGCGATCACGCCATCCCGCATGGGGCGCGCCACCTCGATGCTTTCGGGCGAGCGCCCGATCATGTCGCGCGCCTCTTGCCCCACTGCGACGATCTTGTTGTCCCGGATCGAGATGGCGACGACGGAGGGCTCGCGCAGGACGATGCCCCGGCCGCTGACGTATACCAAGACATTGACCGTACCGAGATCAATGCCGACGAGTCGTTCGAACATGATGGCTCCTGGGTGCCTGGGGTCCCCATAGTGTTGGGCGAACGCCGCGCTGCGTGCAGACGCGTGGCGGCGCGGCCGCCGGGTGGGGGTCTGGTGAATTATACGTCAGGCGATAGAGGGAAGCAAAACCGAACTGTATGGTGGCAAATTAGAAAAGCGGCCGAGGAGTGAACCTCGACCGCTTACCTGCTCTTGCTCGACGCTATCCCAGCCGCGACTGGTCGTCCTGCCCCGGCCCGGTCGTCCCGCGCCAGCCCCCCTGCCGCCGGCCCACGCGCAGGCGGATGTTGCTGCGTCGCAGCTGCATCTCCAGCCCCGAGCGTTCCTCGCGCGTGACCCCCTGTGCCAGCAACTCTTCGGCGCGGGCTCGGGCGGCCTCCGCACGCTGTACGTCGATCTCGTCGGATCGCTCGGCGGTGCGCGCCAGGATCGTGACCTGGTTGGGCAGCACCTCCATCCAGCCCCCGGAGACCGCGAAGAACAGGTCTTCCTGCCCTTCCCGCTTCACCCACACCTCGCCGGGCGCGAGGACCGTGATCATGGGCGCATGCCGCGGCAAGATGCCTAGCTCGCCGTCGATGCCCGGGGCCAGGATTTCGTTCACCTCACCCGAGAAGACCATGTGGTCCTGCGACACAAAGTCCAGGCGCACGCTAGCCATGGGCTTACCCCCTCAGTTCCTTGGCCTTCTCCACCGCTTCGTCGATCGTGCCGACCATGTAGAAGGCCTGCTCGGGCAGGTCGTCGTACTTGCCGTCGAGGATCCCGCGGAACCCGGCGATGCTGTCTGCCAGCTTGACATACTTGCCCGACCGGCCCGTGAAAGCCTCGGCCACGAACATCGGCTGGGTCAGGAAGCGCTGCATCTTGCGGGCGCGGGCCACGGTGAGCTTGTCGTCTTCCGACAGCTCTTCGACGCCCAGAATCGCGATGATGTCCTGCAAATCCTTGTAGCGCTGCAGCGTCCGCTGCACCGCACGGGCGATCTGGTAGTGATCCTCGCCCACAATGAGCGGATCGAGGATGCGGCTGGTCGAGGACAGCGGATCGACCGCCGGGAACAACGCCTGCTCGGCCAGCGACCGTTCGAGGCTGATCGAAGCATCCAGGTGCGCAAACGTCGTCGCAGGCGCAGGATCGGTGTAGTCGTCCGCGGGCACATAGACGGCCTGCATGGACGTGATGGACCCGTTTTTGGTTGACGTAATCCGTTCCTGCAGCTCGCCCATGTCGGTGCCCAGCGTCGGCTGGTAGCCTACGGCGGAGGGCAGACGGCCCAGCAGCGAGGACACCTCAGAGCCGGCCTGGACGAAGCGGAAGATATTGTCGATGAAGAGCAGCACGTCGCGGCCCTGGTCGCGGAAGTACTCGGCCATCGTGACGCTCGTCAGGCCGACGCGCAACCGTGCACCGGGCGGCTCGTTCATCTGGCCGAACACCATGACCGTGCTCGAGATGACGCCGGAGTCGCGCATTTCATGCCACAGGTCGTTCCCCTCGCGGCTGCGCTCGCCCACGCCGGCGAATACGGAGTAGCCGGAGTGGAACTTGGCGATGTTGTGGATGAGTTCCTGGATGATGACCGTCTTGCCCACGCCCGCGCCGCCGAAGATGGCCGTCTTGCCGCCCTTGGTGAAGGGGGCAATCAGGTCGATGACCTTGACGCCGGTCTCGAACACCTCGGCCTGGGTCGACTGGTCGGTGAACGAAGGCGCAGGGCGGTGGATCGGGTAGTGATCCGCCGCATCCACCGGCGCATCCGTGTCGATCGCATCGCCCAGCACGTTGAAGATCCGGCCCAGCGTGCCCGGTCCAACCGGCACCCGGATCGGCGCCCCCGTGCCGATGATATCCATGCCGCGGCGCAGGCCGTCGGTGCTCGACATGGCCACCGCGCGCACCCAGCCGCCGCTGGTCTGGCCTTGCACTTCGCAAACCAGGCGACCGCCGTCTTCGAGGGGAATCTCCAGGGCGTCAAAAACGTTCGGCAGGTCCGCCGGGTCAAAGGCTGCGTCTAGCACCGGCCCGATCACCTGCATGATTTTTCCCTTTGCACCGCTTCTAGCCATGTCGCAACTCCTACACCCAGACCCCCGAGGTCGCCAAGACATCGAGGGTCCAGCATTCCGTGCTCATGCCGCAGTGAGCGCCGAGGCGCCCCCGACGATATCCAGTAGTTCTTTGGTGATGCCTTCCTGCCGGGCCTTGTTATACGACAGGGTCAGCTCGCCGATAAGATCGTTCGCAGCCTCGGTCGCATTGCGCATCGCAACCATGCGGGCCGATTCCTCGCTCGCAATCGACTCGTATACGGCCTGGAGGATCTGCAATTCGGTCAGCCCGCGCAGCACTTCGTTCAGAATCGTCTGCGGGTCCGGCTCGAAGATGTAGTCCGTCGCGACGGCAGGCAGCGATTCGTCGGGGACGATCGGCAAGAGCTGCTTGACGACCGGTTCCTGGCGCAGCGTGGTCACGAAGTTCGTGTAGGCCATATACACGGCGTCGAACTGCTCTTCGATAAAGTCCTCGAGCAGGATGCTGGCGACGGGCGCGATATCATTGCTGGAGGGACGGGCGCTGAGCCCGGTGAATTCGGCACGCAGCGGCGGTCCGTGGCGCAACATAATGTCGCGTCCTTTGCGGCCCACGGTCACGACGTTGACGTCTACCCCCGCGCCTTCCCAGGCTTCGATCTGGTCGAAGGCCTTGCGCAAGATGTTGGCATTGTATGCGCCTGCCAGGCCGCGGTCGCCCGTAATCAGCAGCAGCGCAACCTTCTTCACATCACGCTGCTTGAGCAAGGGCTGCTCGACGCCTTCCGAGCGCAGCCGCGCCAGGTGGGTCAGCACAACCCACGAGCGCTCGGCATAGGGCCGCGTGGCGAGAACCTGCTGCTGCGCCTTGCGCATCTTGGCGGCAGATACCGTCTCCATCGCCTTCGTCACTTTGGCGATGTTCTTGACGCTCCGGATGCGGCGGCGGATTTCGCGAGTGCTGGGCATGTTTCTCCTTCGCGGGAGAAACCTCCGAGGTTTTCAGTGCCCGACAAAGGCGCAACCTCGGAGGTTTGCTTACTTCTGCGTCAGGAACATCTGGTTGAAATCCTGGATTGCGATTTTCAAGCCGTTCGCCGCATCGTCGTCCAGCTTTTTGGCGCTCGCAATGGTGCGTCCGATGTTCGGATGCGTCCCCCGCATGTACTTGAGGAACCCGTTCTGCCATTCGGCAACCCGATCAATCGGCACACGGTCCAGGAAGTTGTTGGTCACCGCATAAAACACCATGACCTGGTCTTCGAGCGGCCACGGTTGGTACTGCGGCTGCTTCAGGATCTCGGTGATGCGCTGGCCGCGGTCCAACTGGCGCTGGGTGGCCGGGTCCAGGTCGGAGCCGAACTGGGCAAAGGCCGCAAGCTCGCGGAACTGCGCCAGTTCGAGCTTCATCTTGCCCGCCACCTGCTTCATGGCCTTGGTTTGGGCGTTGCCCCCGACCCGGCTGACGGAGAGCCCGGGGTTCACGGCAGGGCGGATGCCGGCGTAGAACAGGTCGCTCTCCAGGAAGATCTGCCCATCCGTGATCGAAATAACGTTCGTCGGGATGTAGGCCGAGATGTCGCCTGCCTGCGTTTCGATGATGGGCAGCGCCGTCAGGGAGCCGCCGCCGTACTCCGGCGCCATGCGGGCGGCGCGCTCGAGCAGGCGGCTGTGCAGGTAGAACACGTCGCCGGGGTAAGCCTCGCGCCCGGGCGGGCGGCGCAGCAGCAGCGAGACCTGGCGATAGGCCTGTGCGTGCTTGGACAGGTCATCGTACACGATGAGCGCGTCCTTGCCTTGCTCCATGAACTCCTCGCCAATGGCGCAGCCGGCGTACGGCGCAATATACTGCAGGGCCGCAGGTTCGGCAGCCGTCGCCGCGACGACGACCGTGTATTCCATCGCGCCGAACTTCTCCAACGTGGCCACAACCTGGGCCACCTGGCTCTGCCGCTGCCCGATCGCGACATAGATACAGATGAGATCCTGGCCCTTCTGGTTGATGATCGTGTCGACCACCAGGGCCGTCTTGCCCGTCTGCCGGTCGCCGATGATCAACTCGCGCTGCCCGCGGCCGATGGGGATCATGGCGTCGATGGCCTTGATGCCTGTTTGCACCGGCATGTCGACGCTCTTGCGGGTCACCACGTTGGGCGCGATGCGTTCGACCGGGCGGAACTTGTCCGTTGCGATGGGTCCTTTACCGTCAATCGGCTGGCCCACCGCGTTGATCACGCGCCCGATCGCCGCGTTGCCAACCGGCACGGACACGATGCGGCCGGTCGAGCGGACGAGCTGGCCCTCGGAAATAGTCGAGTAGTCGCCCATGATGATGACGCCGACGTTGTCCGCCTCGAGATTCAGAACGATTCCGAGCGTGCCGTTTTCGAACTCCACCAGTTCAGCCGAGCGCGCGCTGCGTCAGGCCGCTCAGGCGGGCAATGCCGTCGCCCACTGAGAGCACCGTCCCCACATCGACGGCGCGCGTTGGCGCCTGAAAATCCAGGATTTGCTGCTTAAGCTGTGCGACAAGATCGTCGGTCTGTACAGCCATTGCCGTCCCCTTCTTGTGCCCGGCGACCGCAGGTCGCCCCTACACGCGCCTACAGCCGGCGGCTCAACTCGCGCTGACGCCGAGCGTCTGCTTCAACGCGGCCAGCCGTGAGGCTACGCTGCCGTCAATTAGCTTGTCGCCGACGCGGATAATCATGCCGCCCAGAATCGCGCTGTCGACTTTATATTCGTATGCCAAGTTGCTGCCGTACTGGCTCACGAGCTTCGCCTCCACCGCCTGCCGCTGGTCGGCCGCGAGTGGCGTCGCCGTGGTGACCTCCACGGGCGTAGGCCCGCCTGCGGTCTGCTGCATGCGCGCCCGAAGCGACGTGATGACCTCCCCGAGCATGGGCAGTTCGCCGTGCTGCAGCAGCGTATAGAGCAGGTTGCGGGCCATGGGGTCCACGCCATCGACCAGGAGCCCGTTAAGCGCAACCTGGCGTTCGGCGAAGTCGACCTCGGTCGACTGGAGCCGTTGCAGCAGTGCCGGCTGCTGGGCCAACGCTTGCGCGGCTGCGCTCAGCGACCCAAGCAGACGCTCGAAGGTCGCCTCTACAAAGGCAGCGGCGTAGTTTTCGCGCGATCGCCGGTGTTCATGGCGTCACTTGCCCATTTCCGCCAGAACCTGGTCCACCAACTGGCGCTGCGCAGCCGCATCGACGGCGCGGCCGAGGACCTTTTCTGTGGCAGCCATCGAGAGCGCGGCGATCTGACTCTGGACCTCGGACAGGAGACGTGCCTTCTCGGCCTGAGCCTCTTCGTGCGCCTTCTGGCGGATGGCGTCTGCCTCGCGGCGGGCGTCGGCTTCGATCTCCACGCGGACCTTCTCGCCCGATTGGGCTGCCTGGCCGATAATTTCCTGGGCCTTGCGCTGCGCCTCAGCGATGTGCCGGTCGTAGTCTGCCTGGGCCCTGGCCGCGGCCTCGCGCGCCGCGTCGACGTCGGCCATGCTCTTGGCAATGCGGTCGCGCCGCTCCGCCAGGACGCGCTGTATGGGTTTATACAGCAGAGCCGACAACAGGATCACGAGCAGCGTGAAGTTGACGATCTGCGAAACAAGCAGTGACAGGTTGATGCCAAGCGCTTCCAAGTGGCCTCCTTTTAGCGGGCGTTCTTGTTTGAGGCCCAGGGGCCCTCAAACAGAGAGCGACACTAAACTACACGAACTTGATAATCAGCGCGACCACCAGGGCGTAGATCGCGATGGCTTCGGCGAAGGCCATGCCCAGGATCATGTTGGTACGGACAATGTCGGCAGCTTCAGGGTTGCGGCCGATGGCTTCCATGGCTTTGGCGCCAACCAGGCCGACACCAATGCCGGGGCCAATCGCACCCAGGCCAATTGCCAGTGCGGTCCCAAGCTGCTTCATTGCTTCTGCGTCCATGTGTGTCTCCTCTCGCTGTTACAAAGATGACGGGTGAATGGATGATACGATTTAGGAACGGCCCTATGCGCCCGGCGCTGTCGGAGCAGCTACCGGCTCGGGAAGCCCTGCCGCCTCGTGCGCCTGGTGGGTCTCGCCGCCACCGTGGCCCTCAGTTGCCATGCTCATGAACACGACCGCCAGCATCATGAACACTGCCGCCTGGATGAAGCCCACGAAGAGCTCCAGACCGTAGAACGGCAGCGACGCGATGTACGGAATCAGGAACGCCATGACCAGCAGCAGAACTTCGCCGGCGAAGACGTTGCCAAATAGACGGAAGGAGAAAGAGAGCAGGCGGGCGAGCTCGCCGACAAGCTCAAGTATGCCGACGAAGATGCCGATGAGGCCCATGAAGGCGCCCTGCTTGAAACCGCTGATATCGAAGAACTTCTTGAAATAGCGGCCTCGCTGCGCCTTGACGCCGAAGTACTGCGTAAGAACCACGGTGACGACGGCCAGGGCCAGGGTGAAGTTCAGATCGGCCGAAGGTGCGCGGAACCACGGCACGACGATATATCCTTCCCCCGCCGGAGCGGGTTCTGCCGTCAGCACAGCGCCGTTCGCCACAAAACCGGTTGTCCCCTCGCCATGCGGGTGCTCGAGCCACCCGATGGTGCCGACGCCGGGCAGCAGGCCCGCGTAGTTCGAGAACAGGACGAAAAGGAAGATCGTGCCGACAATGGGGAAGAGCTTCGGGGTCCAGACGCCTGCCACGCCCCGGGTCAGGTTATAGATCGCTTCGATGATCATCTCGAAGACGTTCTGCACCCCGCTGGGGACCAGGTCAGCGTTGCTGGCCCGGCTCATGTCCTTGGGGATGCGCCGCGTTGCCAGCAGCGCCAGGACGATCAGGAAGATCATGACGATCCAGGTCAGGAGCAGGCTGTTCGTGACGGTAAAGAACCCGATGTGGAAGACCGGCTCGGCGGCCAGCGACACGACGGGGGCCGGCACTTTCAGGCCCAGCGCGGCCGAGATGGCGAAGAGCGCAATAATCCCAACCAGGATGATGATATTGCGGACGGTGAAGAGCCTCTTAAGCACGATGCCTAATCCTCCTTATCGTCTACGTGCCCCGGTTGCGGCGAGCCGCCAGGCTGCTGAGCCGAGGACTGCTTCCCAAGAGCGTCAAGGGTTCGTGTGGCGATGCGCACTGCGCCAATGGTGCTCGCCAAAATGCCGATTATTGCGCCGATAATAATGAACAAAGGGGCTGTACCGAGACGGCGGTCCAATAGTACACCAACACCCAAGGGGACTAATGTGGAAAGGGCCACAATCCATCCCATTTGCAGCAAGGGTGTGGAAGAAAGCAAATCTTTCACCGGCCGCGCCCCAGGTCACCCGACTTTTGGCTGGGCGGATTATAGCAGGTAGTGTTTGCGGGCGCAAATTGAACGTGACTCTTTTTACACAATGTTGTTGCTTAATGCAGGGACACGGCAGGCTCTCATGGGCCGTAATAGATCTTGCGGCCGCGGCCCCGGGTGCCGCGGCGCCGCCGCGGTTCGCCCGCGGCCTCGTCCACCTTTCGCAGCGACTCGAGCGGAACCTCGGCCCGGTTGGTCTCGCCGAGGAAGCGGACCAGGATCCGCACGCGCTCTGACGGGCCAAGCGGCCCCTGGAAGATGCCCCGCAGGCCGGCCAGCGGGCCGCTGTCGATGACGACCGTGTCTCCCGGCTTGAACGAATGCTTGAGCAGCCCGCCGGCCGCTTCGATCTCGTCCAGTTCCTGTGCCATCATCGCGATGGCGTCCTCGCTGACGACCGCCGGCTTGCCGGCGAACTCGACAATGCGGCGCAAGCCCGGCAGGAACTGCAGCTCGTCGACGTTGACCTCGGCAAGGTTGCACCGGACGAAGAGGTAGGACGGAAACAACGGCTGAGGTCGGGCGTCGGGCTTCGGGGGCGGCAGCAAGGGGAGGAAGAAACTAAAACCACGCGCTTCCAGGCCGCGTGCCACCTGGGCCTCGGCGTTTGGCTTCGTATACAGGGCATACCACGCATCCATGACTCACCCACTTTCACGCGGCCCGAAGCCGTGTCAACGCTCGCGGGCGGCAGTGCTATAATCGCGCCATGCCGCGTCCTGATCGTCTCCCCGTTTGGCACTGCCGTTAACCCCTATATTGGGCTGTTCAGCGGCGGGCTGACGGCCGCGGGCGCCGAGGTGCGTGAAACGAGGAGGTTGGAGCCCGCCGACCTTTCGGCTGCGGCACGGCCCGCCGTCATTCACCTGCACTGGGTCGAACAATACGACCGGCCGGCGGTGCTCCAGCCGCGCGCCAAGGGCGGACCGGCGCGCACTTTGCAGCGTGTTGCGCTGCGTCCGCTTAACGCGGGTCTCGGGTATGAAGCCCGGCGCTGGCAGCGCTTCCGCGCCTTGTTCGCCCGGCTCGCGGCCTTCCGGCGGACCGGCGGCCGCGTCGCCTACACCGTCCACAACCTTGACCCCCACGAGGCCGGCTCGCCCCCTGAGCGCTGGGCGCTGGGGAAGATGATTGCAACGGCCGACATTCTGCACGTTCACGACGTGTCGACAGCTGAAGCCATCGGCGACCGTTACGGCCGCCGGACGGGCGTCGTCGTTATCCCGCACGGCCACTACCTGACCGCGTACCCCAACGAGGTGGGCAGAGCAGGGGCCCGCGCCCGCCTCGCGCTGCCCGAGGGTGCCTTCGTCTTCGTGTGCCTGGGCCAGATGCGGCCGTACAAGGGGCTCGAGGAATTGCTCCCCGCGTTTCGCCAGTTAGCCGGAGACTCGGCGCGGCTCCTGGTCGCGGGCCGGCCGCCCGACGAGTCGTATCTTCAGCGGCTGCGCGGGCTGGCCGCGGACGATGGCCGTGTGACGCTTGAGCCGCGCTTCATCCCGCCTGAAGAGGTGCAGATCTACCTGAACGCCGCCGATATCGCGGTGCTGCCCTACCGCCAGATCACGACGTCGGGCGCGGCGCTGCTGGCGTTCTCGTTTGGGCTTCCGGTCATCGCACCGGCGATCGGCGCGTTCCCCAACCTGGTGCGGCCAGAGCGCGGCATCCTGTACGAGCCCGGCCGCCTGCTCGATGCAATGAGATCGGCGCCGCGCACCGACTGGACGCAAACGCGCCCTGCGACGCTGGCTTGGGTCGGCCAATTTGATTGGGGTGAAATAGGGCGCCGGTTGCTTGAGGCGTACATCCGGTAGTGCGGGCGCGGCGCAGCTACGACTGGTCTACCTGCACGTGCAGGATCGGCGGCTCGGCAGCGGGGACTACAACCGGTAGACCATGACGGCCAGGGCGTGACCCGTCTGGCGGAAGCCAAGCGACTCGTATAAGCTGCGGGAGATCCGGTTGCTGGCCTGGGTGTTGAGCGCCAGCCCGGGGGCCTTGACGCCGCGGGCAAAATGGATGGCATCTGTCACCAACTGGCGGCCGATGCCTTGGCCCTGGTAGCTGGGGGCCGTGGCCACACGGATCAGGTGCGCATAGCTGCCCGACAAGCCGGTCGTCGTGATCGAGAAGGCGGCGGGGCGCCCGTCCACTTCTGCCAGCACCGAGCGGTCCGAGGTCAGCAGCCAGCCGAGGACCACCGAGTCGTCATACTGCCAGAAGGGCCCGAAGGCCAGCGCATTGATTTCCAGGACGGCATCCGCATCGGTGGGCCGGGCAGGGCGGATGACCGCGGGCGCCTGCGTCGGGCAGCACCCGGCGACCGTCGGTATGCGCGTAGGTGATGACCTCGTCCTCTGCCTTGAACCCCGCACCTGCCAGGCCCTCCTGGAGCCAGCCCAGGCGGAGCAAGACAAACGATGCCTTTCGCCCCCGAGCCTCGAAGCGCGGGCGCAGCTGCCCTCGTCAGCGCGGCGAGAGTCCCGTCAAGCTTGCCCGCGCCCTCGATGGCCGCCAGGTTCAGGTCGGCCCAGATCTCATCCTCCTGGCCGGCAGGGGCGCGCAGGTGGAGGCCAAAGAAGCCCTGTGCTTCGCCCTGCAAGAACGAGATCGTGCTAAACCCATTGTGCAGGAGCTCGATCTGGTCGTCGAGCGAGGCACTGCCATGCCGCCGCCAGCTGCGCGCGAGCAGTTGATTCAGGGCACCCCGGTCGCCCGGTTCTGCCGCCCGAACCATTGCCTGTTCCTCACGTGTGAAGGGCCACAGTGACATGGGCGAAGTATGCCACAACGATCCATCCGTGCAAGTGAGCCCTTATACGGGTGGGTGTCCGGCGCCCGTTGCCATAACCTCGAGGTCTTTGAACACCAACAAAAACCCTCCGGAAGGCTCCTCTTACACTGTTCGGATCGTCTGCCCCTCCATGACCCACACCCGGGTCGCCAGGCGTTCGATGAAGTAGCGGTCGTGAACCACCGCCAGGACGGTCCCCTCAAACCGGGCGATGCGCCTGCTCAAAACGCTCGCGGGAGGGGATATCGAGGTGGTTGATCGGCTCGTCAAGCAGCAGGAAGTTGCACCCTTGCACGGCCAGCAGGGCCAGGCCCAACCGGCTGCGTTCCCCGAAGCTCAACCGGCCGACCGGCGTGAATACCTCGTCGCCGCCGAACAGGAAGTAGTGCAGGAAGGAGCGGGCGTCCGTCTCGTCCAGCGGCGCGGCATTTCGAATGAGGCTCAGCGGCGTGGCCTTCGGGTCCATGTTTTCCTGCTCCTGGGCCATATAGCCAACCCTGACGCCGCGGCCGAGGCGGATTTCGCCGCTCCACGGCCCAAGCTGGCCGAGGATCAGCTTAAGCAGCGTGGTCTTGCCCGTGCCGTTGGGGCCGATCAGCATCGCCCGCTCGCCGTAGCCAAGGTGCAGGTTCACTTCGTCGAGCAAGGCCGCGTCGCGCGATGGCGCGCCGTACCCGAACCGGAGGTCGTGGACCTGCAGCACATCCTGGCCGCTGCGCGGTGTGTCCGCGAACTCGAGCTTCATCTTCCAGGTTTGTGCGGGCTTGTCCAGCGCATCCTCGCTGTCCATCATGCGTTCGAGCCGTTCCTTCTGCACGACGGCACGCCGGGCCAGGTCCTTGGCGATGCGCCGCCAGTAGAAGTGAATGGTCTCGCCTTCGATGTTCTTGGCCTGGCTGCTCAGCCGCCGGATCGAGCTTTCCAGCTTGCGAAAGCGCTCCTGCTGCTCCCGGTAGGCCGCCCATTGCTTGTCCAGTTCGCGGTCGATCGTGAACGCATAGTCGCTGTAACCACCCGCATACTCCTTGAGCGTGCGCGTGATGTCGTCGAGCGCCAGGACGCGCGTGACCGTCCGGTCGAGAAACGCGCGGTCGTGCGAGACGATCAGCACCGCGCCGGGGTAGCCGGCCAGGTACTGCTCCAGCCATTCCAGCGCGACGATGTCCAGGTGATTGGTCGGTTCGTCGAGCAGCAGCAGGTCCGGCTCGGAGAGCAAGAGCCGCGCAAGCCCGAGCCGGGTCTTCTGCCCGCCCGACAGGCTGCTGACCAGGCGCGCCGGCCCGACGTCGGCCATGCCCAGGCCGGCCAGCACCGCCGCTGCGTCCGCGTACCGCTTCGAGCCGCCGAGCGCCTGGAATTCCGTCAGCGCGGTGTCGTACGCCGCCATCGCGGCTTCAAGTTGGCCGTTCGTCGCCGCCGCCACCGCTTCGGCCAGCCGGGCCAGCCGCGTCTCGGCTGCCTCTCGGCCGGGCAGGCCCGCCTCATCTGCCTCGCCCCCGGCGCATTCCGGCGCGGCACACTCCGCCGCGGCCAGCACGTCGCCCACGACTGCGTCGGGCGCAAACTCGAGCGCCTGGGCCAGGTAGCCGGTCCGGACCGACTTCGGCGATAGCAGGACGTGTCCCCGGTCGGGCGCGAGCTGCCCGGTCACGATCCGGAGCAGCGTGGTTTTTCCCGATCCGTTCGGCCCGATCAGGCCTGCCCGCTCGCCGCGATTCAATGTGAAGTTGACTCGGTCCAGCACCTTGACGTCGCCGAACCACTTGGTAATATCTCGGACTGTAAGCATACGCAACCCTCATGCACGAAAGGGGCGCGCCTGTTGCTGCGCAGGTCGGGCTTTAAAGCAAAACGCCACAAGCGTACTGCCTGTGGCGCTGAATAGCCCTTTGAAGATTGGCATGTTCGATCACAGCAGGCGCGCCCCGCCACGTTCCCCAGCGCCGCAAACGCGCGCCGGGTGGTCTCCGCAAGGTGGTTTTCCACCCGGAAGCGGGGTGAGACTCTTTAGGCTGTGATCCTGTCTGTCATCTGTGCAACCTCCACTGGATAGTGGTAGTATGCCATGAAGTGACCAGCCTGGCAAATTGCCTTCTTGACACTCAAGAAAGGACATGAAGATGGAACCTCGGATCGTGACGAAAGAAGCGTTCGCCGTCGTCGGCATCCCGTTCAAGGGCCAAATCAGCAGCGGTCCGTACGAGGACGGCGAGAACAACAACGAGATCGGTAAGGCTTGGGACGCGTTTAACGCCCGGGCCGGCGAGATTACGGGCTGGAGTTCACCTGCCATTGGGCTGTGCTTCGGCATGCCAAACGACGATGAGCCGTGGTACATTGCGGGCGCCGAAGTGGCCCACGCCGGCGCTGTGCCCGAGGGCATGGTGGCGCGCGACGTGCCTGCGCAAAAGTACGCCGTCTTCGAGTGCACCCTGCCCACCCTCGGCGAGACCTACAAGTACATCATGGAAGAGTGGCAGCCTGCTTCGGGCTACGAACGCGCCGATGCGCCCGATTTCGAGGTATATGACGATAACTGGGCGATGAACGACCCCGCCGGCTCGCCCATGTACGTGTATTGGCCCATCCGGTAGCCCGCTAAATCGAGCGCCAGCCGATATTGCTCTGGCCGGTCTGCTACGCCAGCCTGGCTGGCGCCCGAGCCAGGGGGGCACGGTCAGAGACCCGCCCCAGCGGACATTTTCACGCTGCGACTCGTTAGTCCCCCCGGTCGAGGCTCGGCCCGCTCAAACCGCCCGAGCCTCGACGCCAGTTTTTCTTGATCCCCTTGGCTTGTCGTTTGACAGCCGCTTGGGTGTATAATCGGTTCACCGTTGCCCTTATACCGCGGAGCCACCCACATGATCTCGCATCGCACCGTACTCGCGCGGACATCTGGTCCCGGCGTATGCCCCTTTGTTTCTCCTCGCTTTGGTGCTCGTCTTCGCCCTCGCCCAGCCGGCCAGCGCCGGCCGCGCGGCTGGCGCGTACCCCCTGCCACCCGCTCAGCCGACACCCCGGCCCGTCCGGAGCTTCCGCCTACGAGCCGGGAGACCTGCCGCGCCTGCCCGCACTCTTCCCGGCCCGGCAGGCAGCTCCCGTGCGGGAAATGGCACCGCCTTCCATCCACACAACCGAGAACATCCTGGTCCTCGGCATGGATGCGCGTCCGGGCGGGAAGATGTGGCGCACGGACACGGTCATGATTGCTGCTATCGACGCGCCCAACCGGCAGGTCGGCATCCTCTCCATTCCGCGTGATCTTTGGGTCGACATTCCAGGCTACGGCGCAGGGCGGATCAATATCGTCGACTTTGTCGGCGAGAGGCGCAGCGGCCCTGGCGGCGGCCCTGCGCTGATGAATCAGGTCCTCCAGGCTAATCTGGGCATTCAAACCCAACATTGGGTGCGCATCCGCCAGGAAGGTTTGGTCGACCTGGTCGACGCGATGGACGGCATCACGATCACGCTCGACTGTCCGTTTATTGAGAAGACGCCCGATCCGAAGTCGAAGGGCCAGTACGAATACCTGATGCTGCCCGCCGGCCCGGTCTTCCTCCAAGGGGAGACGGCAAAGAAGTTCGTCACGTACCGGTACGCGTCGACGGACTTCAACCGGGCCCGGCGCCAGCAGCAGATTATCTGGGCCATCCGCGGCCGCGCGCTGGAACTCGACCTGATCCCCCGGATCCCTCAACTGTGGACCGCCCTCGCGGACACGTTCGAGACCGACCTGTTGATGGGCGACATCGTGCGGCTGGCACTTCTCGGACGTGACCTGCCGCCCGACAACGTGCATGGTCTCGTGCTGTCGCGGAAGGCGCTGCAATCTGCCGCGATCGATGGAAGCGCGGTGCTGATTATTTCAGACCCCGAAGTGGTGCGCCAGGAGGTGGAGGGGGTGTTTGCGAGCCGGCCTATTGCGGAACTGGGGCGGACGGCGACGGGGCGCTGCGGGGGCGTGGCGGCCGCGCCCATGCCGTGACGACCGGGGGATGCGTCTCACTTAGTCCGCGAAGCGCATCCCCCTCAGTGGCTTACTTGCCGGACAGGACCGCTTCGAGCGGCTGGCCGTTGATGAAGTAGCGGACGGCTTGCACCGTGCTGAACTGCAGAGCGGTTTGCTCGAGTTGCGCCTTCACCCTCGGATTGTCACACACCCCACCCAGTTGCAGTGTCCCGGCCAGCCGGACGGTCCAGGTCGACCCGCTGCGAGTGATGCTCGCAACCCGCAGATTAGACTGATAGAGGGCATTGTAGAGCCCTGACTCGCCGTAGTACTGGCTCTTCTGGGCAAGCAGCAGGTTGAGCGCGGCGGTGAGCGGCGCAGCAGTCTTCGGAATGTCTCGCCGCACCGGGACGACCTGGTCGCCGCAGCCGACACTGCCCCCTTCGAGGCCGATCATGTAGATGTTGACGCTCGTCGTGCCGGCCGCGGGCGGCGGATTCGTGCCGCCGCCCGTCGGGATGGTGATCTGCTGCCCGACATAGATCTGATCCGGATTGCCGATCTGTGGGTTAGCCCCCAGGATGGCGGCGATGGTTACGCCAAAGCGCGCCGCGATGCTGCGGAGTGTGTCGCCCCGGCGGACGGTGTAGATGGTCGTCGTCAGGGGTTGGGCTGCCGCAGGGCTCGCATCGGCCTCTGCTGAAACGACCGGTCCGGCTGACTCCTTCGGCTGGGCCGGCTGCGCTTCTGGGGCAGGGGTCTGAACTGCTGCAGAAGCGGGCGCGGGCTCGACCGGCCGGAGCGTCATGGCGATGGACTCGAAGAAGTCCGCTCCGCCCAGCCCGCTCAGAATG
Source organism: uncultured Chloroflexia bacterium (assembly GCA_963810095.1). Lineage (GTDB taxonomy): Bacteria > Chloroflexota > Anaerolineae > CG2-30-64-16 > CG2-30-64-16 > JALOOB01. Next base: position 257,458 of record CAWEMM010000010.1, read on the forward strand.
ACACGGTTTCCGTTGATGGCCGCAACCAGTTCGTCGATGGTGTCCCCGTTCGCCGCCTGGATCGTCCAGTGGGTCGCGCGAACGCCGCTCTGCAGGTCCCAGGGTTCCTCGAGGGTGATCTGGCTGCCTGCGCCTTCCGCGGCCAGTTCCTGGCGCCGGCTCTCGACCGCCGCCTCGGGCGAGGCCGCGCCCCCCTTGGTGACAGTCAGGTCGATCTTGGCCCCGCCCTCGGGCATGCCCTGGCCGCCCGGTTCCTGGGGAGCCCATGACATAAAGGTCACGCTATAGCTCAGCGAGTTCTGTTTGATGTCGGGCGCAATGTCGACAACGGACCACGCAGCGGGATAGTCCAGCTCGAAGCCGGCGAATTCGTCGCGGTAGGTGCTGACCGGCGGGATCGGGCCGCCTTCCAGCGGCTTGCCCGTCGTCACGGTCGGTGTGAGCGGCGCGGCCGCCGTAACCTCCGGCGCCGCCGTGGCTTCCGCGGGCGTCGCGAGGGTGGCCGTCATCGCTACGGTTGGCGTGATGGGCGCGGAGAGGGTCGGCGTGACGGGCAGCGAACTGGTCGCCGCCTCGACGGGCGCCGGCGACGCGACTGTGGCCGGGACGCCAGCGGTGACGCCTGTCGTAGGCGCGGGCAGGCTGGGAAGCGGTGCGCACGCGGCCAGCAGTGTGACCAGCATCAGCCCGATGGCGAGGGCAAAACGTCGGGAACTCATGGTGCTCCTCCTGTAACGCTTTCAGTACGCATAATGGAAGCCAGCACGATCAGTACCGCGTGCCAGGCAGCCGCAAGTGCCCGGCACATTCGGCAGCTCCATGAGTTTCAGACGGAGTCGGGTGCGGGAGGGTTCCTCTCGCTCCCTCGGGGGGCGCAGCCTTCAGGCTTCCGAACCCTCCGGCACGGCCTCCTGTGCCTCCAGCCGCTTCGCCCGCAGCAAGGACGCGACGATGGCTATCACCAGCAGCCCGACAATGACCCCGAGCGACGCGCCGACCGGCACTTTGAAAAAGCCGCTGACGAGCATCTTGAGGCCGACGAAACTCAGGATGACGGCCAGCGCCGGCTTGAGGTAGTGGAACTTGTCGAGCGCCCCGGCTAGCAGGAAGTAGAGCGAGCGCAGGCCGAGGATGGCGAACACATTCGACGTGTAAATCAGGAATGGGTTGGTCGTCACGGCGAAGATGGCCGGGATGGAGTCGACCGCAAACACGACGTCAGTGCTCTCGACGATCAGCAGCACGATGAACAACGGCGTTGCCGCAAGCGCGCCGTTGATCCGTACGAAGAAGGATTCGCCGTGATAGGTCTTGGTGACGGGGAAGATTTTCGAGAAGAACCGGACGAGCGGATTGCGCTCGGGGTGGATCTCGGTTTCCTTCTGAACCGCCAGCTTTATGCCGGTGAAGATCAGGAAGGCGCCCATCACGTAGATGAGCCAGTGGAACTGCTCGAGCAGTGCCGCACCCGCGCCGATGAACAGCCCGCGCATGACCAGGGCGCCCAGCACGCCCCAGAAGAGCACCCGATGCTGGTATTTGGACGGCACCGCGAACATGCCGAAGATCAGTGCGAAGACAAACAGGTTGTCGACGCTCAGCGCCTTCTCGATGAGGTATCCGGTGAGGAATTCAAGCGCGGCCGTCTGGCCCATCCAGAAATAGATGCCGACGTTGAACAGGAGCGCGAGGCTGATCCAGACCGCGGTCCAGATCCCGGCCTCTTTCATGGTGATGGCGTGAGACTTGCGGTTGAACACGCCAAGGTCGAGGGCCAGCATCGCCAGTACGAAGACGAGGAATCCGGCCCAAACGGTGATCGAGACTTCCATGGAGCAACCTCCCTGTGACGAATCGTCGTAAGGGCCGGCTCCTCCAAATAAAAAAGGACGAACCCCCACGGCAGCGTGTGTCGTGGTGGTCTCGCCCCTCGCAACCCAGGTACTGTGCGATTGGACAGCCGGGATCGCTCGCTTGCAGAGCTAATCCGTACTGACGACTGTCCATCCCGAACGGGTAGGCTACTCCCCAACCAGTTTGATTATACAGTCTCTATTCGATGCAACAAAACGGCAACCCGTTACGGATTGTTCCCCGGCTTATCGCGCTGCCAGGTGTCCGGCGGCTCAAGCGCGCCCGAACCTGCGGGCGGATCGCAGCCGGCCCTGTTCAGCCTCGCGTTCGCGGTCCTTGGGTGGCGTGCTGGCCTGCAACGAAGCCAGCAGGCGACCTGAGGCTGCGGCAATCTCGTCGACGGCCAGGTTGAAGGCTTCCTCGTTCGCCTTCGACGGGCGACTGAAGCCGCTGACTTTCCGCACGTACTGCAGCGCGGCGTTACGGATTTCCTCGTCGGTCGCGGGCGGCTCGAAGTTGAAAAGCGGCTTGATATTGCGGCACATACTGGACCCTCGATGCCTGGTTGTCGGGGACGCACGGAGGAACTCCCCACGCGTCCCCACACGCGCAATGGCCGGCCCGCCCCGGCTAGGGCGCCAGCGCCTCGGCAAGGCGGTCCAGCTGGGACCGCCAGCCGGCCTCGGTCATGTCGCTGTCCTCGCCCACCGGCAGCCCGGCGTGTTGCAAGGTGAGCAGCGTCTTCCCACCCTGGTCCGCCAGCGTCACCGTGACGAGGGTTTGGGCCGGGTGATTGGGGCCGAGGCCGTACTGTTCGGGCCTCACCGGGTTGCCCTCGCGATCCGCAAACGAATCGAGGTACACCAACCGTGCGGGGGGCTCGACCTCTTGGTACGAGCCTTTGCCCCAGTACTCGGCGCCTTCGGGCGAGCGCATGCAGTAGAGGAACTGGCCGCCCGGGCGCAAATCAACCTTCGCGGCTGCCGCTGTAAAGTGCTCGGGTGCGAACCATTTCTTCAGCCGCTCGGCTTGCGTCCACGCCTGCCAGACAACCTCACGCGGCACGTTGAACACGCGTGAGAGCACGAGGTCGCGCGTCTCGGGAAGTTGGCCGGCGGTCATCGCCCGCCTCCCATTTGCCCGGCGGCAAGATACGCGCCGAGTTGTTCCAGCGTGCCCTTCCAGCCGCCTTCCATCATGGAGTGACTGGATTTGAAAAGCGCTTCTTCCTGCGGCGTCGCGCGCACCGGGCGACTGCTCAACGTCGCAATCGTCCGGCCGTCGCGTTCTGCCAGCTGCAGTTCACCCCGCACCTCCAACGGCCACTCCGGCAACATCGGGTGCCGGATCATGCCGCCGCTCGCATCCGAGAACGAGCTCACGAACACCAGGCGCTGGGGCGGTTCAACTTCTTCGAAGACCCATTTTCCCCACATTTCCCGGCCTTCGGGCGAGCGCATCGCGTAGTGAAAAACGCCGCCCGGGCGCAGGTCCAACTGGGTGGTGAGCATCGTGTAGCCACGGGGGCCGAACCACTCCGTCAGGCGCTCCGCTTCGGTCCATGCCCGCCACACCTCTTCCCGCGGGAGCTCGAACGCCTGGGAAATCACAAAATCCGAGTTACTTACCTGCTGCATATCCATCTGTTTACCCTTTCAGCCTAGCCGGCCCTCGTGCAGCATAGCGACCGACCTGGCAATTCTGCGTTGACGGGTTTCGGGCGTCCTGGCTTCCTCCACGCCCATCACAAAACGCCGCCGGTTGCTGTAGGACAGCCGCTCGAAGAAGCGGGCAGCCTCCGCATCGGCGGCGATTGCTGCGGCAAAGTCAGGCGGCACAGTCACTTCACGAGACTCCGTGTCGAGCACGACGTCGACCTCCACCTCGTCGCCGGCCGGACGCCGGCCGCTGCGCGCACCTCCTTCGCCACCGGCAGGTAGAAGTCTTCGCCGTAGGCAGCCACGGTGCTTCGATAGGTGTAGCCGTTCAGCGTGACGTAAACGGGGGGTCGCTTCCCGGCGTCGAGGGCCCTAACGACCTCCTGCGGCACACGCATCCCAGTCGCAGTCTTTCCGTTCAGCTCGACTATCGTCCGAAAGCGCATCACAATCCCTCCTAAGTACAAACAAAGTGAAACTGCTGGATGCCGGCGCTCCTTCGACTTCGCTCCGCCAGCTGCGCTGGCGCTCGCTCCGCTCAGGATGCGCCTTGTAAGCGCACGCAGGCATCCTGAGCGGAGGCCTCGTCAGGGGCCGCAGTCGAAGGACGCCGGGACATCGCGCACTTTCTCCTTGGTTGCACTTAAACCAGTCGCACAATGAGCTCACCCTACAACCAGTTCTTTCCACTTTGCGATTAGTTTAGCCGCCTTGCCTAGCAAGGCGGCGATTATAGCCCATGTCAAGCGTTGTTGTCTACCGGCCCGCTCTGCCTCTTAAGGCCGGCAGTTGCCGCCACGCACCTCCCGATGTTATGCTGCGTCATTCCCCAACGTCTGGAGGCAAGCATGGCAACGGTTTCGCTGGTCGAGTATGAAGACGCATCGCCCGAGGTGCAGGCTGTGTATGACGACATCAAGGCGAATCGCAAGATCCCTGACGTGAACAACTTCTGGAAGGCGCTTGCCAATCACCCCGCGCTGCTGAAGGAGACGTGGGAGCGCCTGCGGGACACCATGGCGGAAGGCGCACTCGACCCCGCGACGAAGGAGATGATCTACCTCGCCGTGTCGATCAGCAACGCGTGTGAGTACTGCATCCACACGCACACGGCATCGGCGTTCAAGAAGGGGATGACGCAGGCGCAGTACCTGGAGCTCCTGGCGGTCGTCGGGCTGGCTTCGCAAAACAACGCGCTCGCCATGGCATTTCAGGTGCCGGTGGACAGGCAGTTCCTTAAGGGTGAGGACGAGCGGCGATGACGGTCAAGCCGGGCTGGCGGGGCCGCGCATTCGAGGACTTCGAGGTGGGCGACGTTTACGAGCATCCGATCGGTCGGACGGTGACGCAGGCCGACAACATCTGGTTCACCCTGCTGACGGTCAACAGCAACCCCATTCACTTTGACGCGGCCTATGCCGCGCGCACCGAGTGGGGCCGGCCGCTGGTGGATTCCACCTTCACCCTGGCGCTGGTGACCGGACTGTCCGTTACGGACGTGTCACAGAATGCTATCAATCTCGGCTGGGACGAAGTGCGGCTGCCCGCGCCCGTGTTCGAAGGCGATACCATTTACGCGGCAAGCGAGGTCCTGGAAGTGCGCGAGTCGCGCTCGAGACCGGGCATGGGCATCGTCAAGCTGCGGACAACGGGGATCAACCAGGAGGGGGTGACGGTGATCGCGTTCGTGAGGACAATCATGGTCTACAAGCGCGCTCACTTGCCCGATGGATTCCGGCCGCCGCGCCCTACGAGCTAATGGGGATTTTGTCCGCTCATCCCTTGTAAGCCGACGTGCTCTGGCTCGTGCAGGTGAGGATCAGGTCCTCTACCATGAGCAACGCATCGTCGAGCGACTCGGCGCGGCCGGCGCAGCGCGGCAGATCCGGACAGGTGATTAAGATCTGTTCTGTCTCGGGCTCGACTTCGAGCCAGACCTCGTACCCCATCACTTTCAACACCCAGCCCCCGTGGTCCATGCTCCTCCTCGATCACGCCTGCTTCGTAACGCCGCAAGAAGAGGCGTAGCCGCCAGCCCAGGTATTTATCAGAGAATTGGCTGGGGCAGGTCGGAGACCGGCCAGCGCATTTTCGGATAGATTCTGGGCTCACCCGAACCGGTACGTGACTCCCGTCAGCTCTTCTGACACGGTCCAGAGGCGGGCCGCGGTGGCCTTGTCATATGATGCCGCGCTCGACTTGACCTTCTTCGGATAGCCACGTTGACCCAGCAGGCCATCAGGCCCAATGTATTCGCCCCCGTGCGCCTCGGGCGACGTCGCCGCATAGACGCTTGGAAGCGCGCCCATGGCGGCCGTCTGTGCGAAGACCCCGTTGGCCAGCCGCATCATCGTTTGCCGCATGCGCGAGTCAACCATGTTGGGTCCGACCGACTGCAAGTTCGTCGACGCATAGCCCGGGTGCACCGCGAGACTGCTCGCCGCCGCGCCCGCCCCTTCGAACCTGCGCTGGAGTTCGTAGGCAAAGAGCAGGTTGGCGAGCTTGCTCTGCCCGTATGCCCGCCAGTCGCTATAGCTGTGCTCGCTCTGCAGGTCATCAAAATTGATCTTGCCGATGATATGAATGCCGCTCGCCACCGTGACGACCCGCGCGCCCGGGGTGCGTTGGAGCAGGGGCAGCAAGAGCCCCGTCAGGGCGAAGTGGCCCAAGTGATTCGTCCCGAACTGCATCTCAAAGCCGTCGACCGTGCAGCGCTGCGGGATGGCCATGACCCCGGCGTTGTTGACGAGCACGTCAAGCCGCCGCTCGCCCCCGCGCACTTCTTCGGCAAAGCGGCCGATGGAGGCGAGGTCCGCCAGGTCCAGCGGCAGGAGGCTCACCTGCGCCCCGGGCGCAGCGTCGCAGATCAACGCAACCGCCTTGCGTCCCTTTTCGAGGTCTCGCACGCCAAGCAGCAGCCGGGCGCCGCGCGCCGCCAACAGCTTGCTGGTCTCGAGGCCGAGGCCGCTGTTCGCGCCTGTCACGAGCGCGGTCTTCCCATCCATCCGCGGGATATGCTGGTCAGTCCATTCCTGGTACGTGGTCATGCTGTCGTCCCTGGCTCGTCTGGTTGTGGGCGCTTTTGCTGCTGCGCCCGCTCGACGGCGTCGCTGTTGTTCCATCGTCGCTCCCGCATTATAGCACCGCAGCAACTTCCTTGTGTAGGCTGCGTAATGGTATTGAGTGCGGGTCACACGTCGTCGGGTGGTGCAGCTGGCGGCAGACCGGCCGTCGACGCCCGAGCACGGCACGGTCCGGATCAACCATCAGGAGGATAACGTGGAAGGGTTTCTGGGGAGAGTCGTGATCAATGCGATCGCGCTGTTTATCATCTCGTATTTCAACTGGGGTTTGAAGATCAACAATGTGCTGACGACTTTGGTCGCCGCGGTCGTCCTGGGTTTGCTCAACGCATTCGTCCGGCCGGTGTTGCAGTTCCTGTCGCTGCCGGTCACGATCCTGACGCTGGGGTTGTTCGCGCTGGTCATCAATGCGTTCATGTTCTGGCTGATGGGCCGGCTGGTTGGCGTGCCCATGAGCAACTGGATTCTCGCGTGGCTGGCATACAGCATCATCACGTGGATCATCTCGGCCATCGTAAGATAGGGGCGCTGTGGCGAGGTAAGGGCATATGAAGAGCTACCGTAAGGAACTGTGGATGAACGTCGCAGGCCGGCGCGGCTTCGTCAACATCACCCCGCAAGTGGAGGCCGCCGTGCGCGACAGCGGCGTGCGCGAGGGGTTGGTGCTTGTCAACGCGATGCACATCACAGCCTCCGTGTACGTGAATGACGACGAGAGCGGCCTCTGGCACGACTACGAAATCTGGCTCGAGAAACTGGCGCCGCACGAACCGGTCAGTGGGTATTGGCATAACCGGACGGGGGAGGACAATGCCGACGCACACATGAAGCGGCAGGTGATGGGGCGCGAGGTGGTCGTCGCAATCACGGAGGGCCGGCTGGATTTTGGCCCTTGGGAGCAAATCTTCTACGGCGAGTTCGACGGCGGCCGGCGCAAGCGCGTGTTGGTGAAGATCATTGGAGAATAGCGTTCACTGGGACGGACCGTGGGCGCGGTGTGCGAGGGCGGGAACTGCCGTGATCGGGGGGGAGTAATGGCTCGACAGATTCGGGTGACGTTGGAAATCGGACCGAAGGGCAAGAAGGTAGTGGCTGTGGCGCCAGACTGGCCCGGCTTTGAGCGCGGAGCCGCGACCGAGGAGACGGCGATTGCACGCCTGCTTTCATATGCTCCGCGGTACGCGACCGTGGTGAAGCAGGCCGGGATGGGGGCCGAGTTCGCGAGCCTCGCCAGCGTCAATGTGATAGAGCGCTATGCCGGCACCGGCTCGACCGACTTCTGGGGTATCTCGTTCGCCTTCTCGAGCATCGACCAGCAGCCCATGTCGGACGAAGCCTTGGAGCGCGAGCTGGCGCTGATGCGGGCGTGTTGGGCGTTCTTCGACGACGTGCGTGCGCGCGTATCCGCCGAGCTGCGGCCGGGCCCCCGCGGCGGCGGGCGGGACCGGGACCGCATCGCCCGTCACACGATCGGCACCGAGCTCGATTGGACCAAGAAGCTTGGCATGCCTGCCCGACCCGATGCCACGCTGACCGCCGACGAATTGGCGGCGCATCGCGCTGCCTACTGCAACGCAATTCGGGAGTTGCACTCACAGAGCAAAATGGCCCGCACCTGGCCGCTCAGGTATCTGATTCGACACACTGCGTACCACACGCTCGATCACGCATGGGAAATGGAAGACAGAGATCTCGCTGTCCATCCGTCGGTGTAGACCTGGTCAGGAGTTAGCGTCTCATGAAGTGGTGTAAATCCCCAGGTGCTTCCTGCTACAAGTAGCCAGTTCTTTAAGGTTGTGAAGCGTGCGCGCCGTCTTGAGCCGCTTGGCACCCAAAATGAACAGGTTTGCGCACCCAATCAAGATGCAAACTGCTTCCAGTGGCCTTCAGAGACGACTTCGACGGTTCCATCGACGACCTTGATGGCTGTCTGTTCGTCGATGGCATAGGCCGGGATGCCGATTTTGGCGGCCCACTGCTCTGCGTCAGCCATGGTGTTTGTCGGGAAAGCGTCCAGGTGCGGGAAGATCGAGAAGTCGACGACTCCCAGGGTCCGGTCATCCGGCGCGGACGGCCACTTGACGAAGTCTGCTCCAATTCTGGGAGTCATCACCATGCTTCCAGCACTCACTCCCACCCAGACCATGTTCGTTAGCGAGGGCAGCAAATCGGTCAGCCCCGACTCCCGCATCCAGTGGCACAGATACGTCGCCTCGCCACCGTCAACCAGGAGCACGTCAGCATCTTGGACCCAGGGGACCCAGCGCTCAGCGCCGATGGTGGGCAACACGGTGAGCTCGAGGACACCGAGTGACGCCCAGCCCAAGCCGGACGGGTACAGGAACTTGGGCTCGGCGGCTATGAAGCTTCGCACTGATGCCGGACCGCACATCGGGTGACCCCATTGTGCGGTGGGGATGCAGAGGGCGTGACACTCAGCAATCGGCTTGCCCAGCAGGTCGACCAGTGCATCGTGGATGCTGGTGTTTGTAACACCTCCCGAAGTAAGAAGAAGTTTCATGACGTCGCTCCTTGCTAATGGGATGAGGTCCGAAAAGCTCATCCAGCTCGAATTGTAAGACAATCAACGGCTCCAATAAAGAAAGAGATCCTCTATTGCTTCTCAGAAAATCCTTTCCACCCACAGACATTATCTGGTCAGGACCTTTGGATGGGGCTTCGAGAGTAAGCTCGACGAGGTGCTGACGACGGAAGACGAGCCCTATGGGTTTCTGGACCGACAAATATGAATGTAGTAACCGTGCGTATTCACAACCGGTTTGAAAGCGGCTTGCATCATGATTACGAGGCGTGGTTGGAGAAACTGGCGCCGCACGAGCCGGTGAGCGGGTACTGGCACAACCGGACGGGCGAGGACAACGCCGACGCACACATGAAGCGGCAGGTGATGGGGCGCGAAGTGGTCGTCGTAATCACAGAAGGCCGGTTGGACTTTGGCCCCTGGGAGCAGATCTTCTACGGCGAGTTCGACGGCGGCAGGCGCAAGCGGGTGTTGGTGAAGATCATCGGAGAGTAAGGGAAAGGGACCCGGCAGCCAGCCGGGTCCCGCGACATCTACAGCTTGATGACGCCCAGCCCGCTCAGCAGCACCACGAACACCAGCACCGGCGTCACGAACTTCACGAGCGCCAGGAATAGCCCGATGAATCGCTGATTCGCCAGCGCACCGTCGTTGGACAGCGTCGCGACCGCGTCTGCCCGCGCCCAGCGCCAGCCCACAAACAGGCAAATAAACAGCCCGCCGACGGGCAGCATGAGATTCGACGTTGCAAAGTCGTAGACGTCGAACATCGTCTTGCCGAACGGCTTGAAGTTCGCAAGCGTGCTGCCCGAGAGGGCCGCCAACGCCCCAAACCCTGCCAAAATGACCGTAGTCACTATTGTGGCTACTTTCCGTGACCAGCCCAGCCGCTCATTCACCAGCGCCACGGGCACTTCGAGCAGCGAGAGCATGGCGCCGGTCGCTGCAATCGCCGCCAGAACGAAGAACAAAAACATGAACGGCAGGCCCAATGGCATCGAGTTGAAGACCGCGGGGATCGTGATGAACAGCAGCGACGGCCCCGCGTCCGGCTTGAAGCCGAACGAGAACACGACCGGGAAGATGGCGATACCGGCCAGTACCGAAACGAGAACGTCGCCGAGCATCACGCGGACCGCGGTCGTAGGGATATTTTGATCCTCGCGGTAGTAGCTGCCGTAGGTGATCATCGTGCCCATGCCGACCGACAGCTTGAAGAACGACAGACCCATGGCGGCCAGGACGGTGCCCCAGGTGACCTTGCTGAAGTCAGGCCGGAAGAGGAACTCGAGGCCGGCCCGGGCGCCGGGCAACGTGAGGCTGCGCACGATCGCGATCAGCAGGATGGCAAACAGCACCGGCATGAGAGTCTTGGTGATCCGCTCGATGCCTTTCGAGACGCCGGCAATAATGATGATGGCGATAAAGGCGAGCACCACCCACTGCCACACGAGCGACTGCACCGGGTTGGTCGTGAGGTCGGTGAACACCTGCCCGATTACGTTCGGGTCGGTGCTGTTAAGGCCGCCAAAGAGGGTTTTGAAGATGTACGCAAACACCCACGCGGCCACCTCCGTGTAGAAGGCGAGGATCAGGAACGCGGCGAGCGCGCCCATGGCCCCCACCAGCCACCACGGCTCCTGGCGTCCGCTGGCATTGCGGGGCGCCAGCTTCTGAAACGTGGTCACCGCGTCGGCCCGGGCCCGGCGACCCAATGCCAGCTCCGCGATCATCACCGGCAGGCCGACCAGCAGCGTACAACCCAGATAAACGATGATGAACGCCGCGCCGCCATTGAGGCCGGTGAGCGTCGGAAACTTCCATATGTTGCCCAAGCCTATGGCAGAGCCGAGCGTGGCGGCAATCACCCCGAGCCCGGTGGCAAAACCGTCGCGGGGCTTTGTGACAAGAGACTGCTTCATGAGGCCTCCGAAAATGTGTCACGCGGACCGCGACGCTGCGTTGACCGCAAGGTGTCGGGCTCCCTAAGTGCCTGAACCCCAAACCCGGCTATCCTACTCTCCGTGCCGGTTCGTGTCAAATTGCACAGAAAGAACGGCGATTTCTTTGACTTTCGCACCTTTTTCACCTATAATCTTACAGGTTGTGTACGAGGTGAGGATGAGAGGATGGTTGGATCGGAATAGCCAGTGGAAGTGGTTACGACCCGGGATGGGCGTCAAGCGCTGGCTGGTCCTGCTCGTCGTCGGCCTCGTGTTGCTCGCGTTCGCGGTCGCCGCTTTGCCGAGGATGTCGGCGGTTTGGGCGCAGGTGCAGCGACTGCACGTGGGCCAGGTCGATCCTGTCGCCGAGATGGTGCTCTTTGGCGTCGCGGGCCTGGTGCTTGTCGCGTTGGCAATCTTCGGGCTTAACCGCACGCTGGTTTCGGCCTTCCGCCGCAGCAATCAGACCGAGGTGGCCGAGGTGGTGTACCGCCACCGGCAGCGCCAACGTGGGCCGAAGGTGGTTGCGATCGGCGGCGGGCACGGGCTGAACACCTTGCTCCGCGGCCTGAAACAGCATACCGATAACATCACTGCCATCGTCACCGTCGCCGATGACGGCGGCTCCAGCGGGCGGCTGCGCCGCGACCTGGGCATGCTGCCCCCCGGCGATTTCCGCAACTGCCTGGCCGCGCTCTCCGAGTCGGAAGGGCTGGTTTCGCAGCTGTTCCAGTATCGTTTCGGCGAGGATACCGATCTCGACGGCCACAGCTTTGGCAACCTGTACCTGACCGCAATGACCGCGATTACGGGGAGCTTCGAAGCTGCGCTCGAAGAGTCGAGCCGGGTGCTGGCGGTGCGCGGCCGGGTCATTCCGTCGACGCTTGCCCAGGTGACCCTGGCGGCCGAAGTGCTGGAAGCGGCGGGTGTGGGGGGCGCGGGCCGGCCCACGCTCACGCACGTTCGCGGCGAGTCGAACATCGGTCACGCTGCGGGACGCATCCAGCGGGTGTACCTGCTGCCCGAGGACCCGCCCGCGTATCCGGAGGCGATCCGGGCGGTGTTGGATGCGGATTTGATCGTGATCGGACCGGGCAGCCTGTATACGAGTGTGCTGCCCAACCTGCTTGTGCCAGACCTGTGCGCGGCGCTCGAGTCGGCGCAGGCCCTTAGAGTCTATGTGTGCAACGTCGCCACCCAGGCGGGCGAGACGGCCGGTTATGATGTCATGGACCACGTCGATGCCCTTACAAGCCATGTCGGTCGCGGCGTCTTTTCTGTTGTCCTGGCCAACGGGAACCTGATCCCCGGCAGGAGCTTGGGGGGCGGCGCCGAATGGGTGCGGCCGCCAGAGCGCGGTGCTGCGCAGCGGGAGACGCAGGGCTACCGGCTGATGTTGGCCGACCTGGTCGATGCGGAGTATCCCTGGCGCCATGACGACACCAAGCTGGCACACGCGCTCATGTCGCTGGTCGGCGACGTGCATTAGGAGAAAACGGCTGTTATGACCACATCCGAGCCGTCTGGACGCCTCTTCCATACCCTCTATCATGTGGCGCGCACCGTTAACTCTTCTCTGGATATCATGCAAGTCCTGCAAACGATCGTCGCATCGACCGCCGAGGCCCTCGACGCCCGTGCCTGCTCGTTGCGTTTGCTCGGGCCGGACGGCAAACACCTGATGTTCGGCGCGGCGTACGGGCTGAGTGCGGCCTACCGGGCGAAGGGGCCGGTCATGCTCGCGCACAGCGAGGTCGATGCGCTGGCGCTGCAGAGCAACCGGACGGTCTTGGTGGAGGACGCCCGCAGCGATGCTCGCTTTCAATACCCGGAAGATGCGCGCGAGGAGGGCATCGTTTCGGTCCTCGTGACCCCACTGCGGGTGCAGGACCGGCCGATCGGCGTCTTGCGCATCTATACGTCGACCTCGCGCAGCTTTCAAAACGAAGAGCGCGAGCTGGCGGAGGCCATCGCCAGCCTCAGCGCGGTGGCGATCGAGAATGGGCGCCTCTACGAACGGTTGAACCGAGATTACCAGGCCGCCGTCGCATTCGATCAAAGGGAGTTCGACTAAGCCGGATCCAGGAGTGCAATCGGCGCTGGCGCACGGCGCGAGCGCTGGCATATCGCATTGTGACCGAAGTATTCCATTAAGGAGAGTGTTTCCATGACAGTTCGTGTTGGCATCAACGGCTTTGGCCGCATCGGGCGGCAGGTTCTAAAGGCGATTCGCGACTACCACGGGTCGGAGCTCGAGGTGGTGGCGTTCAACGACATCGGCGACCTGAAGACGATGGCGCACTTGCTGAAGTACGACAGCAACTACGGCCGCTTCGACGGCACGGTCGAGGTGCAGGACGATGCGCTGCTGATCGACGGCAAGCCGGTCAAGGCATTCAAAGAAACCGATCCGGGCAAGATCCCGTGGGGCGACCTGGGCGTTTCGATCGTTATCGAGTCCACCGGGCTCTTCACGATCAAGGAAGACGGCGTCAACAAGAAGGGCAAGGTTGTGCAGGGTGCCGTTAATCACATCACCCGCGGCGGCGCCAAGAAGGTCATCATTTCCGCTCCGTCCGAGGGCGAAGACCTGACCATCGTCATGGGCGTCAACGAAGATAAGTACGACCCCGCGGTGCACCACGTCGTTTCGAACGCGTCATGCACCACCAACTGCCTCGCGCCCGCCGCCAAGATCGTGAACGATAACTACGGCATCGTGCGTGCCCTGATGACGACCATCCACGCCTACACGAACGACCAGAAGATCCTGGACCTGCCCCACAGCGACTTGCGCCGGGCGCGCGCGGCCGCGATGAGCATCATCCCGACGACCACCGGCGCCGCAAAGGCCGTTTCGTTGGTCATCCCCGAGCTGAAGGGCAAGTTCGACGGCTACGCACTGCGCGTGCCGACTTCGACCGTCTCGGTCGTGGACTTCACCGCGCAGATCGAGAAGCCCACGAACACGGAAGCGCTGCGCCAGGCCTTCCGCGATGCAGCCGCCACCCCGCGCCTGAAGGGCATCCTGGCCGCGGTCGACGAGCCGCTGGTCTCAATCGACTACAAGGGCGATCCGCACAGCTCGTCCGTCGATCTGCCGTTCACCTCGGTGCTGGGCAAGGGCGACAACGACTTCATCAAGGTCGTTACCTGGTACGACAATGAGTGGGGTTACAGCGCCCGCACGTCCGACCTGGCCGCCTTGATGGCAAAGAGCCTCTAAGATTCATTCATGTCGGGGCAACTGAGGTTGCCCCGACATAGAAAGCAATTCGCCATGAACAAGAAGACTGTTCGCGATGTCGACCTGAAGGGTAAGCGCGTGCTGATGCGCGTGGACTTCAACGTGCCCATGCAGGGCGGCGTCGTCACCGACGACAAGCGCATCCGTGCGGCCCTGCCCACCATCCAGTACGTGCTGGACCAGGGCGCGTCGCTCATCCTGATGAGCCACCTGGGCCGGCCGAAGGGTGGGCCCGATCCGGAATTCAGCCTCAAGGCCGCCGCCGAGGCGCTGGGCAAGCTGATCGGCAAAGAGGTCCACATGGCCCCCGCGGTCGTTGGCCCCGAGGTCGAGGCGATGGCCGCGAGCCTCCAGCCGGGCGACGTGATGATGCTCGAGAACACCCGCTTCGAAAAGGGCGAGGAGAAGAACGACCTCGACCTGGCCCAGAAGCTGGCGAAGCTGGGCGATATCTACGTCGACGACGCGTTCGGCTCGGCGCACCGCGCGCACTCCTCCACCGAGGGCGTCGCGCGCTACCTGCCCGCGGTGTCCGGCTTCCTGATGGAACAGGAACTGGAATACCTGGGCCGGGCGACGGGGAACCCGGAACGGCCGTACGTGGCCATCCTGGGCGGCGCGAAGATCAGCGACAAGATCCTGGTGGTCGAGAACCTGCTGGCGAAGTGCGACAAGCTCCTGATCGGCGGCGGCATGGCGAACACCTTCCTCAAAGCCAAGGGCTATGACATGGCCGACAGCCTGGTCGAGGAGAGCTCGGTCGAAATGGCGGGCCAGATCATGGGGAAGGCCGGCGACAAGCTCGTGTTGCCCGTCGACGCGGTGATTGCGGATAAGTTCGACGCCGAGGCGAATAGCCAGGTCGTGGACGTGGACAAGGTGCCCGCAGGCTGGCGCATCATGGACATCGGCCCGAAGACGGTCGAACTGTACGGCGAGATCCTCAAAACCGCCAAGCTGGTGGTCTGGAACGGCCCGATGGGCGTGTTCGAGATGCCAAAGTTCGCCGAAGGGACGTTTGCCGTTGCGCGGCTCCTGGCGGATTCGGGCGCGACGACCGTCATCGGCGGCGGCGACAGCGCGAGCGCGGTGAAGAAGGCCGGCGTCGCCAAGAAGATGACGCATGTCTCTACCGGCGGCGGTGCGTCCCTCGAGTTCCTTGAAGGCAAGGAACTGCCGGGCGTGGCTGCGCTGAACGACAAGTAGGGCTTAGCCTACAGGCCTAAAAGCGACGAACGATGATACAATGCCCGCTGCGACCCACGGTTCCAGCGGGCGTTTGTTGCCGGCCGGTAACAAGAAACCTGGTTTCTGAGCGCGAGAGGAGCAGCGGCATGGGCTTTCTCGATGGCCTGAAAAAGGCGCTCGGTGGTAGCAAGCCGTCGCTGGCGAGCGGCGGCGGGAGCAACAGCTTCGGCGACGAGAGTTGGGCCTACTGGGTCCACGCGCAGTGCCGGCGCTGCGGCGAGCCGCTGCGCGCGCGGGTCGACCTGCGCAATGATCCGAGCGAACAGGACGACGGCACTTGGATCGTGCGGAAGGGACTCACCGGCAGCGGAAAATACTTCTGTTTCCAAACTGTCGAAGTCACGCTGCACTTCGACCACGCCAAGAAAACCGTGCTCGACAGCGACGCGGCGGGCGGCAAGCTCATCACCGCGGAAGAGTATCCCGCGCTCCTCCAACAGTGGCAGGCCGAGCAGGAGCGCTTGGCTGGCGAGCGCGCTCAACAGTGAGTTACGTCACCGCGAAGAACCAAAGCACCGAAGGTTCACAAAGTCTTTGTGAACCTTCGTGTCCTTTGAGTCTTTGTGGTTAGCCCTGCTTACGATTAGGAGTCACTCATGCGTAAACCCATCCTGGCGGGCAACTGGAAGATGAACAAGACACCGGCAGAGGCCGTGGAGTTCGTGCGGGCGTTGCGGCCGCTGGTCTCCAAGTACGAGAACGTGGAGACCGTCGTGTGCGTCCCGTTCGTGGCGCTGCCGGGCGTGGCCGATGCACTGGGCGGGGGCGGCGCAGGCCGCGCCGGCAAAGTCGGCGTCGGAGCGCAGAATATGCACTGGGCCGACAGCGGCGCGTACACAGGCGAGGTCTCGGCCTCCATGCTGAAGGGTCTGGCCGAGTACGTCATCATCGGCCATTCCGAGCGCCGCGAGTATTTCAACGAGACCGACGATACCGTGAACAAGAAGCTCAAGGCCGCGTTGGCGCACGACCTGACGCCCATCGTGTGCGTGGGCGAGCGGCTCGATCAGCGCGAGCGCGGGGAGACGGATGGATTCGTCGGCGGCCAGGTGCGGGCGGCCTTCGCCGGCCTGTCGGCCGAGGACGCGGTCAAGGTCGTCGTGGCCTATGAGCCGATCTGGGCCATCGGCACGGGCAAGACCGCGACGTCGGCCGAGGCGAACCGCATGTGCGGCATCGTGGTCCGCGGCGCCCTGGCCGACCTGTACGGCGAGCAGACGGCGCAGGCAATCCGCATCCAGTACGGCGGCAGCGCGAACGAGAAGAACATCGGCGAACTGATGAGCATGCCCGACATCGACGGCGCGCTTATCGGCGGCGCCAGCCTGAAGCTCGACGGCTTCTCCGACATGGTCCGGGTTACGTCTCAGGCGCGTTGACGGGCCTTCGAAGTGCACACAGATTCGACTGATCGGACTGATTGTCATGATTTTTCCAGGCGATCAAGTAGCCCAGTTCGATCAGCCTGATCTGCGTCCCATTCCAACCTTGCCTGCCGCGACCCTGGTTCGTTGTCGTTAACCTCTGTCCCTACTCTCACAGTTCTTCGCCTTCGCCGTCACCCTGGTCGCCCTGATCCAGTTGGGCCGCTGGGTCACGCGCCAGGTGCAGACCATCGGCTGGCTGCTGACGGGCAACGCCAGACGCGACGATGATCGCGTACTACCTGCTGATGTTCCCCGGCATCCTGCTCCACGAGGTCAGCCACTACGTCACGGCACGGCTGCTGGGCATCAAGGTGACCGACTTCAGCCTGGGCCCACGGCGGCGCAAGAACTCCAATACGGTCGAGCTCGGCTCGGTCAGCGTGTACTCGGGCGGCACGATCCGCGACAGCCTGGTGGGTATTGCACCCTTCATCGCGGGCACGGCCGTCCTGCTGCTGGTCAGCTACAGCGTCTTCGACGTCGAAGCGCTGGGCCGGGTGTGGGCCGCCCAGGGCTGGAGCGGGTTCTTCAAGACCGTCGCGCTGCTGCCGCAAACCCCTGACTTCTGGTTGTGGCTGTACGTGATCTTTGCGGTTTCGAACGCCATGATGCCGAGCGCGGCAGACCGCCAGCCATGGCTGTTGGCGGGCATATATGTGGCGGGTGTGGTCGTCCTGGCGTGGGTCGTGGGGCTGCTCGGCTATCTGACCGACGCCATCTGGAACAACCTGCTGGGCGCGCTCCAGGTGCTCACACTGGCGTTCCTGTTCACCGTGATCGTGAACGTGGTGATCGGTTCGGTGCTGTGGGCGGTCGCGACGATCCTGCTGCGCCTCAGCGAGGCGCAGGGCAGCGGCGATTGATCGTCGCCAAAGGACACGAGGTGTCAGCTATGTTTCGCGACATGCGCAGAACGAAGCAGTTGCTGCCGGCTGAGGAGGCCGAAGACATCCTGCGGCAAGCCAGTGCTGGCGTACTGGCCGTCAGCGGCGACGACGACTATCCCTATGCGGTCCCGTTGAGTTATGCCTACGCGGACGGCAAGCTCTATTTTCACCTGGCGACCAGCGGCCACAAGCTGGACGGCATCCGGCGTAACGAGAAGGTGTCCTTCTGCGTGATCGCCCAGGACGAGGTCGTGCGCCGAGCGGTTTGCGACGGATTACCGGAGCGTCATCGCGTTTGGGCGGGCCCGCGTCGTCGCCGAAGATGCGCGTCGAAGCGGCATGCGCTCGAACTCCTGGCGCGCAAATACTCGCCAGGGCTCGAGCAGGAAGGCGCGGCGGAGATCGAGAAGGACTGGGACCGGACGGTCGGTCGTTGAAGTGACGATCGAGCATCTCTCGGGGAAAGAGGGGCTGGGGTTAGCACAGGAAAGAGGGCGCTCGGCGGGTTAAAAGCGAAGACCGGGCAGGCGCATGGCGCCGGTTGCCCGGTCCCCTCCGCTCGAAGCGGCGAAATAAGCAGCCTAGAACTTGGGGGTTCTTAGATCGTGTAGCACTTGCGGTGGTAGATCACCTGGTGCGAGCGCGGCTTGCCGTTTTCCATTTCCATGACCTTGACCATTAGCAGGTCGCCGAAGCTGACGTCCAGGTTGCACTTGTTGCACTTGTGCCCGGTCAGGGCCTTGCGGCGCTTCTCAAGGGTGGCGGTGTCCGCACCCATCTTAGTTGCTTGAGCCATCGTAGTCTCCCTCTTCAAACAACTCGGCGCCGCCTGGCGCCGAGACATTTCTCTGGCTTATTATCGCCAGATGCGGCAGAATGTCAAGTTAGGGGCTGATTTTCCCCCACGATCTTCAATACCCGCACGGCACGCAGGGTGACCCAGGGGCTGGGCTGACCTTTGCGGCCGAAGCCGACCCAGGTCTTCGTTCCGTAGTGGTATTCGAGTGGCCACCTGCCTTCGGCGTCCTGCTTGTCGCGAATGATCTGCAAAGCGCGCCCCGTGCGAAGGTCTTGCCCGTACCCGAGGCCGGCGAGCGCCTCCACGTTCTGCAGCAGGTCGGTAATGTAGAAGACGGGGAAGCCGAACTTCCACCAGTCGCCGCTGGGCTTGCCGCCTGATGCGGTTGGGTAGGCGGCCGTGGCCGGGTCGGTGCCGAGCAGGAACTCGACGCCGCGTGCCATCGCTCGGTCCAACGCAGGCGTGCGCCGGTCGGCCGGCCACTTCGTAACGGCCAGCATAAGCTTGACTGCCCCCCACGCACATGGTTGGCCGTTGTTTGCGCCGCACACGAAGTCCGGGCCGCAGGTATAGGCGTAGTAGCGGCGGGAGGCTTTGCGTTCCGTGCTCGGCGCGATGCCTTCCCCCGTCACGCTGCAGGCCAGCCAATCGAATGCCGCCTCCAGCCGGTCGTCCCGGCAGCCCAGTTCGAGCAAGGCCGCGCAGAGGTTGCCGTGGAGGCAGGCGATCGTCCCGGAAGGCCTGCCGTTGTAGCTGAACAGCCCACCGGGCGCCAGCGCGTGATCGAGGACGTACGCACAGGCAGTGGCAATGCGGGGGTCCTCGCCGATCCATGCGCCGAGTTGGGCCAGCATGATGACCGACCAAACGGTGCCGTGGTATTTTGGCGCGTACCCACCGCCCGGCTGGACCCAATACCCGGCCTCGTTCATCTGATTGAGGATTTCCGCGATCGGGCCTTCCCGGTGCGCGGCCACGCGGGCTGACTTCAATTCCGGATCATCAGGGGGGAGGTCGCATAGGTCTCGCAGCGCTAGGTAGCGCACGCCCGGGTCGGGATGCGACAGCAGCCAGGGGAGCGGGTCGGCTTCGGTTTGAGCGAACCGAGGCATAGGGCACGCTCCTTTCGTTTGAAGCTTTACATCCGGCGCGGTGCTTTGTCAATAGGGTCCGTCGAGCGGGTGCGGGCCGGAGCAGTGACTGCATGCACCGCGCCGGCCCGCAAAGATGGAGATGAACGCTACGCGATCTGCGGCAGCGTCTTCAACGATTCGGCCAGCGCCGCGGGGCTGAACCCGTCGTCGGTGAGTTGGCCCGCCAGGTAGGCGTCGTACGCGGCCATGTCGAAGTGGCCGTGGCCCGACAGGTTGAACAGGATCACCCGCTTTTCGTCCTTGGCCTTCGCGTCGAGCGCCTCGTCGATGGCGGCCCGGATCGCGTGCGTGCTCTCCGGCGCGGGCACCGTGGCCTCGGTCCGTGCAAACAGGATGCCGGCGTCGAAGCAGGCGTTCTGCTCGTACGCCCTCGGGGTGACGTGGCCGGTGCTGACGAGCAGCGACACGAGCGGCGCCATGCCGTGGTAGCGCAGGCCGCCCGCATGGATCGGCGACGGCTCGAAGTCGTGGCCCAGCGTGTGCATCTTGACGAGCGGCGTCATGCCCACTGCGTCGCCGAAGTCGTACGTGTACTCGCCCCGCGTCAGGCTGGGGCAGGAGGCCGGCTCGGCCGCGATGAAGCGGGTTTGCTTGCCCTGCGTCAGGTTGCGCTCGATGAAGGGGAACGCGAGGCCCGCGAAGTTCGAACCGCCGCCGACACAGCCGATCACGACGTCAGGGTACTCCCCGATCTCCTGCATCGCGTCCAGCGCCTCCTGGCCGATGACGGTCTGGTGCAGCAGCACGTGGTTGAGCACCGAGCCGAGCGAGTACTTCGTCTTGCCCCCGCTCATCGCGGCCACCTCGACCGCTTCTGAGATCGCGATGCCGAGGCTGCCCGTGCTGTTGGGGTTCCGTGCCAGGACGGCCCGGCCCGCGTTGGTGAGTTCTGACGGGCTGGCGTGCACCTTCGCGCCGTACGTCTGCATGAGAGAGCGGCGATACGGCTTGTGCTCGTAGCTCACCTTCACCATGAAGACCTCGATGGCGATCTTGAACATGTCGCCCGCAATCGACAGCGCCGAGCCCCACTGGCCTGCTCCGGTCTCGGTCGAAATCGAGTTGACGCCTTCCTGCTTATTGTAGTAGGCCTGCGCCAGCGCGGTGTTCAGCTTGTGGCTGCCGCTGGGGCTGCCGACTTCCGACTTGTAGTAGATGTGCGCCGGGGTGTCTAGCGCCTTCTCCAGGCGCACCGCCCGCACGAGCGGGGTTGGCCGCCACAGGCGGTAAATCTCGCGCACCTCATCGGGGATCGGGATGTACTTCTCCTGGCTGACTTCCTGCATGATGCAGGCCATCGGAAACAGCACCGAGAGGTCGGCGGGGCCGATAGGCTGGTGCGTGCCCGGATGAAGCACGGGCGCGGGCGCCACGGGCAGGTCGGCCTGGACGTTGTACCAGTGGGTGGGCACGCGGGATTGGGGCAGAACGAGCCGGTAGTCTTCCTGAACGCCGTTGGATACTGGAGTGGTGGCCATGAGTTATCTCCCTCCGGTGGAATGGTTAGGCGCGGGCGCATGCGGCGTGTTGCGCCGCACATTAGCGGAGGAGGAGGGAGCCGCCCGTCGCCTTAAATGCAAAACCCTCGCCCCTCAAGAGGGGACGAGGGCCTAAAGACCACCCGTGGTGCCACCCCAGTTAGGCCAGCGTCCATTGCCTGCCGGCTACGCGTCGCTGCCCTCGCTCTTTGCAGGGACGGGACGCGGCGCCGGCCCAGCCTCCATGGCTGCCCGATACCTATCCGATCCCCTCGCCTCGCTAACGGTGGCGTACCGGCCCGGCCTACTCGATGGGTGACCGGCGGTCACACACTTTCAGCTGGCAGCTCCCCGGTCCATTCAGCCTGTGCGCCGGGACGGGCTTCGCAGCTTCGTCAGCACTGCTGACGCGCCCGCTCTCTGAGCCCGCGCCTTCAAACGTACTCGTCCGGTTCATCGCCTTTATGTGGCGTATTCAGTTGTGAGCGGGACTATAACACAGGGCGCGGGATCATGTCAAACGCGATTCCGGAAACCGAGTTGCGCCAGGAAACCTGGTTTCTGGCGCGCCCCTGTGTTAGAATCCGAGCATCTCTTTCAGGGCGAGGATGAGGTGGGCGCAGAGCACCTGGTCGTGTTGGTCACCGTCGGTACGCCGGAGGCCGGGCTGCAGCTAGGCCGGCAGTTGGTCGAAGAGCGGCTGGCAGCCTGCGTGCAGGTTCTGGGCGCGGGAACCGCGATTTATCGCTGGCAGGGCCAGCTTTACCAGGATCCCCAGGTGCAGCTGATCTTCAAGACCACGGCCGCCGCCTGGGAGCACCTGCAGGCCCGCATCGTCGAACTGCATACCGACGATGTGCCCGAGATCTTGGCCTTGCCCGTAGCAGACGGATGGCCGCCGTACCTCGCGTGGCTAAGCGAGTCGGTCGACGCGTCCCCAGGATCATGATCTTCTCCCGGTTGGAGTGATCCAATTTGTGCCTGTCGCTCGTACAATACTTTGGAGCCAGTAGGTGAGAAACGGGATGGCCAGCTCCGATATGGAGGACGGACAGTTGCTCCAGGCGGTCGCGCGCGGTGACCAGGATGCGCTGCTCACATTGCACCGGCGCTATGTGAACCTCGTGTACAGCATGGCCTGGCGGGTGCTGCAGGATGTGGGGCTTGCCGAAGAGGTCACGCAGGACATCTTCCTGAAGCTCTGGAACAAGGGGCACCAGTACGACCCTGGCCGCGGCCGGTTTTCAAGCTGGCTGCTCAGCATCACCAAGTTCGCCGCGATTGACCGGCTGCGCCGCGAGGGCCGCCAGCCGAGACAAGCCGAGATCGCAACCGGCGACCAGGACGAAACGGCGGCGCTCGAGCGGCTTTTGCCGACCGATCACGCTGCATGGGAGCGGGGCCAGCACCTGCGCTTGCTGCTGGCACAACTGCCGCCCGAACAGCGTCAGATGATCGAGCTGGCATACTTTGGCGGATTATCGCATGCTGAGCTGGCAGACCAGCTTGGATTGCCGTTGGGCACGGTTAAGGGACGCCTGCGGCTGGGATTGGAGAAGCTGAGAGCCCTGTGGCTGGACGAGACGGGGAAGAAGCGATGATGCAGCAAGATCACGATTGGTTTATTGACCTGATTCCCGCACACGCGATCGCTGCGACGCACGACGAGGAGCGCGCTGCGGTTGACGCGCACCTGAGGGGTTGCGCCGAGTGCCGGGCCCTCCTCGAGGAGTACCGCGGTTTGGCGGATGGCTTGCTGTTCGCCGCGCCGCTTGCGCCCGCGCGGGCCGGCCTGAACGAGGACCTGCGCAAGCGTCTCAACACGCCCGTTTCCCGACCAACGCGCACCTGGTGGAGTTTCGTCCGCAAGCCGGCCTTTGTCATCGGCGCGGTCGCAATCGCCCTGCTGATCCTGACGAACTTCTACTGGGCCGGCCGGGTCGGCAAGCTCGAACGGCAGTCAGATGCGTTCGTTGCGCTGGCTCAGGCCCCCGGGATTTCGCTCCAGGTCGCCGACACCGCGGGCAGCACCTACGGGGACCGGAGCGCGGATGGCGTCGTGTACGTGCAGCCGGGGAGCAACGTGGCGCTCCTCTGCGTCTATGCGCTGCCGCAGCTTAGCCCGGACAAGACCTATCAGGCCTGGCTGGTCGAAGACGGAAAGCGCGTCAGCGCGGGCACCTTTGAGGTGAACCATGACGGGTACGGGGTGCTGATGATCCAGGCGAAGAAGCCGGTCAGCGACTACCAACAACTGGGGATCACCATCGAGCCTGCGGGCGGCAGCCCTGCGCCGACCACGCCGCGGGTGATGGGCAGCGCACTTTAGCCGGCGCCGCTCATGAAAAGAAGGCTCCCATTTCGGGAGCCTTCTTTTGTTTCTGCCGGCCTACTTCAAGGTCATCAGGTAGGCGACCAGGTCGTTCAGCTGCGTGTCGGTGAGAACCGTTTTGAACGACGGCATCACGCCCTGGGCGTAGTCCGGCACGACAAAGGCATTCGGGTCCACGATCGACGTGTGGATGTACTGCTCGGCAGACTCGCCCTGCACCCTCGTGGCGGCCCGGCTCGCAATGCCCTGCACGCTGGGGCCGACGAGCTTCGTGCCGTCAAGCGTATGGCAGGTTTTACAGCCAGGGTTTGCGCCGATTGTTGCGGAGGCGAATAGGGTCTCGCCCGCCTTTGGATCTCCGGCCGCGGCCGCTGCTCCGCCCGAAGCCGCTGCACCCGCTGTCGTGGCGGTGGCTGTAGTCCCGGTCGCCGTGCCTCCGGTCCCGCCGGCGCTGCTGGTGGGCTGTGCCCCACCCTGGCTCGAAGCGCCTCCACTACCACCGCACGCTGCGGCGAGCGCCGCTACGACGAGCAGGGTAGCCAGTAAGTAGATGCTTTTCCTCATGGTTCCTCTCCCACTTCAATACTTCCGGCGCAGCGTTACGGCCAGACCGTTTGCGCGTGCCGGTACATTAGGACAGTTGCGATTATCGCGCCGGATGGGGAAGAGAGCCGTGAGATGTTCTCCCATGCACAACTGCAGGTTCGTGGAAGTTTGAGCAACAAAAATAGCGCAGGTGTCAGTGACTCCCGTCACCAACCGGATTTGCGAGCTGCACCAGCCCTGCGCGATCGAGGACATGAATCTGCCCTCTCTCCAGGCGGAGCAGCCCGCGTGCTTCCAGGTCCTTCAGGATGCGGCTGATCACTTCCCGCACGCTGCCGAGTTCATCGGCCAGGCGCTGATGGGTGATTTGAACGGGGTTACAGTGGGCCAGCAGCGCCGCCGCCACCCGTTGATCGAGTCCGCTGAAGGCCATCTCTTCGATGCGCTGCATGAGCGCGACCACACGCTGTGAGATGAAGCGAAAGACAAACTCCCGAAACGCAGCCGAATCGACCATCAATCGGCGGAAGACCGGGCCGGGCAGCAGCAGCGCGGTGACGTCTGCTTCGGCGATGCTGCGAGCGGCGTAGGTCTCGCCGGCCAGCAGGCACGTTACGGTCAGGATGCAGGTATCGCCAGCGCGCAGCCGGTACAGCAGAATCTCGCGGCCCGACGCGCCCACCTTGACCACGCGGATGCTGCCCTTAAGCACGATCGGGAACGAGTGACACGGGCTGCCGAAGTCAAAGAGCGGCTGGCCTGCCTGAAGCTGCACCCGCTTGGCTTCGGCCAGCACTGCCGCATTCAAATGCGCCGGCAGGTCCTGGAAAGCGGGATGGGTCAGAAGCGCGTCGCCGGCGTCTGGATGCAGCATGGCTCGTTCTCCTTGCGATGGCTGATCGATAATACGCTTAGGAAGCGGTGCCCGGATCACCGGTGCGGGAGTCTTTCTCCAGAAACTCCGAGAGGCTCGTGCGCCAAAAGTCGTCCGCAGATGGTTCATTTGGCGGATCAAAGAAACAAGCGATGTCGTTATAGTTTGAGCAAGAGGATGTGATCCCGCTGCGCACCTCTGCCGGTACTGGGGGCTGCGCGGCGGATCTGCCTATCGAGACGAAGCGAGAGTAACGGAGGAAAGAGTAGCTATGAAGAAATTTGCATTGATGCTGTTGGTTGTGGGCGTTATGGTGCTTGGCTTCGGCCTGATGACCGCGTTCGCCCAGGGCACGACGAGCGATTCGTCGGCGCAGAACACGGCCGTGACTGTTACGGTTACCGATACTAGCGTGACCATGTCGCCCCGAACGCTGCCCGCCAGCGTTCCCGTGACCTTCACTTTTACGAACAACGGGCAGAACCCGCACGCGTTCGTTATCGAGAAGGCCGGCGCGACGAACACGCCGCTGACCAGCGGCAGCCAGACCGCGTCGTTCGACGCGATCAACGCCGGTGGCAACTTCTCGACCACCTGGACGTTCACCGACCCGGGCGACTATCAGCTGGCCGCATACAAGAGCGGCACACTTGAGTCCGGTATGGTTGTGACCTTCACCGTTGGCACCGCCCAGGCGGGCGCCACTGCATCGCCGACCGCGACGGCGACGACCGCTGTGACGAGCACGGCGACCGTGACGGCGACGACCGCGGCCACGAACACGACTTCTGGCTCGTCTGCAAGCACGAGCGCACAGACGCCGTCGAGCCTCCCGAGCACGGGTGGTGAGACGACCAACTGGGCGGCGATGCTGCTGGCGTTTGGTGTTGCGGCCCTCGTGCTCGGTGGCGCACTGACCTTTGCCCGCCGGTCGCGCTAAGTGAGCATGGCGCCGGCCAAGGCAGTCGTATCCGGCTACTGAGCCTGCCCGTGCTCGCATCGCTTGCGTCGAAATGCAAGCGACGGCGGGCCCGGCGCCGCACGTGGAGAGGCCTCTGCGATCCCGCCAGTGGGATCGCAGAGGCCTTTTTGCTAGAGCCGGGCCTGGATGACCCCGCGCTTGCCGTTCACCAGCCAGTCGGGGTCGCGAGCCTCGGCCAGTTCGGCCGAACCGGGCGCGAGGCCCACCGCCACCTCCGACTTAAAGGTGCGCAGCGCCACCAGGGGTGCGGGAAAGTGCGCGGTGAGGTCGGCAAAGGAGGTGGTGTGGGGCCAATACAGGTCGCCAACGAGACGGCGGTAGTTGGCATCGCCCTTGACGATGACGATATCCAACCTGGCAAGGGCGGCGCGCAGATCTGCGGGCATATCATGATAGAAAAGCGGCATACAATAGAAGGGGTGGGTTGTCGGGTGTAGCACGCCGGCTGCAACATGCCCGTCCATGCGCCGCCCCAGCCGGCCTGCCGCGCCGCCCGCGTCGGTAATTGCGTCGATGCCTTCGGCGAGGTCGGCAATCATCGCGTCTGAAACGTAGAACGGCTGCGGCTTGAGATGCAGATGCACCTCCGCCGCGATGTCCGTGCGCAGGAGGAAATCGGCCAGGGCCACGTCCATGAGCAGCTCGGTGCCCGCGTTGTCAGTGATAATGCCGACTTTGCCCCCGTCGCGCCCCAACAGGTGCCACAAGACCGCCTGCCCGTCGTCGACGAGCAAGTTGTCGCGTTCCGCCTCTGGTCCCGTCGTGGCCCCGAGGTGGGCCGCCACCATGTAGCTCAGGTCCGTGCGATTGCCCCATAGGCTGGCATGCAGGAGCTGCTCGAACTGCTGCTGTGGCTCTTGTTCCAGGCTGCCAAGCACTCGCTCGAGCGCGGCAGGGGCCGCTTCCGGCGCCCATTCACGGCGCTTGGTCGCGGCGAACGGGTCAAAGCCTTGCAGCGGACCGCGCTGGAAGTAGCGCGTGGCCTCGAGCAAGCGCCGGTAGAAAAAGGCCTCCGCCCAGTACCAGGGCACGTCGAGCCACGTCCGGCCGAAGTAATTCAGCGAGAGCCGGTTCCACTCGGCAACGTCGGGCGCGTCCTCGGTCAGCGGCACGATTTCTCCCGCCCTCAGCTCGGCGTGCAGGGATTCGAGGTCGTGCACTACGGAGGCTGGAAAGTCATTTGCCTCAATGGTATCGCGCAGGATGCGCGGCACCCGCACTTTCAACGTGTTGTGGGCGAAGCTGCCGGGATCGGACGTCAGCAGGAGGGGTGGCAGCGGGTCTTCGTTCACGCAGCACTCGCCGCGGGCGCTGCGGCTGCGGAGAGCAGTTCCCTGATCTCGAGCGGCTCGCCTTTCCGTGCGTCGCGCACCAGCGTGAGCGCGCCCGTGCTGCACTTGTCGACGCACGCGCCGCACCCCATGCAGGCATCCCAATCGACCCGCGAGCGGCCGCCTTGGATATCGAGTGCGCCGAACTGGCACATCTCCACGCATTCGCCGCACCCGGCGCACAGCTCTTCGTCCGCCTGGCTGACATAGCCGGATGAGGCCAGCATTGGCACGCCGCTGAAGTGGGCTTGCATGGCGCCGCAGCAGCATTGACAGCAGTTGCAGATGGCGTAGAAGCGCCCCAGCATGGCGTCCTTGAAGAATGCGTGGTGCACGTGGCCGCGCGCGTGCTCTTCGGTCAGGATTTGCTCCGCGTCTTGGCGGGTGATCCAGCGGGTGCGCTCAGGGTGGTGTTCGGAAACGAAACTCGCGAACGGCTCGCCGACGATCAGGCACACGTCGAGCGGTTGGCACGGGTTCTTCCGGGCCACCCGGCAGGGACAGTCGAGGGCCACGATGTGGTCGGGGTGTTTGAGCACGATGTCGCGCGCCAGCGCGTACGGGATGATCTGTTCGAGGTCGCCCAGATCCACGTCGCGCTCCACCCGCACCAGTTGGGTCGCGGCCTCCAGCGTGACGACCTTGCCGTGATAGGTATCGGCAAAGCCGACCCCCGCGCTGGCTGCGACACTTTCGGCGGCCTCCCGGCGAATCAGGGCGTCGACCGCGCCGACGATGGGTTTCGCCAGCTTGGCGACCGGGTGCTCGCCGGCCCCGAAGCCGATGTAGAGGTAGGGCCAACGCGCATAGACATAACCGTGCAGCCAATTGAAGAGCGAATAGCCGGGTAAGTTGCGCGCCTCCCGCATGAAGTCGCGGGTCGAGCGGCTGGGCAGGAGTGAAAACCGCATGACATGCCTCCTCGCACTGTGCGTTGCTGGCGTGCCAGCATTTTACTTGCGTTCGTGCGACTGTGACAAGGGGCACATGTCGTAGAAGCGGGTCGCGCCTGCTGATTTGACCCGGCGATCGGAACCAAGCTTCTAGCCTTTGCCCTTCGGTTTGGGTAGGCTGGACATTCGAAATCAAACCGACAGGAGACGGGACTGATGGGATGGGTCGAGGCACTGAAGAAGGCGCTCCGGCGCACGGGATCGAGCGCCAGCGTGCAGCACGACGAGCAAGGACGTGCGAGCGAGGAGGGGGAAGAGTTGATCGTGCCGGAGGTGTCATCGACGGATCTGTTGGCCGAGCTGCGGAACGGCGGCGCGGATCGGATTCTGCTTCTCGACGTTCGGGAGAACTACGAGCGCGCACAGGCGCTCATCCCGAACTCGCTCCACATACCCATGAACAGCCTGCCGTACCGGCTGAGCGAGCTGGATCCGGCGCGGGAGATCGTCGTCTACTGCGCCCACGGCAACCGCTCGTACGGCGTCACGGGTTGGTTGATTCAACAAGACTACAAGGCGCGCAGCTTGAAGGGCGGCATTGTCGATTGGCAGCGCCAGCACGGCGCGGTCGAGCGAGGCTACCCGGCGCGTTCCTGACGGTTGCCGGCCCAGCGAGCGCCCAGGACGATGACGAGAATCCCCAGCACGGCGCCGAGCACACTGGCTGCTGCGTAGCCCGGGAGCGTCCCGGTGGCCCACAGAGCATACGGGAGGAAGAACGCGACGCCCGCACCTACCGCCACCGCGGAGGGGCGGCCGAGCGCGGCCCTGACATTCCCGTTTGCCCGCTGCAGCGCACCTACCAGCGCGACGACTGTCATCACCACCAGGATCAGGCCCAGCACCAGCAGGGCGCCATACGTGATCAGTGAGCCGTAACCATACGTCATGGCGGGCGGCGCGAGCAGCACGACGGCGGCCCAGATGAACCAGGCCACGACCAGCGCCAGGATCCACAGCACTTTGCCGCGCACGAAGAGCCGGGTGGCAAGGGTGTCAAAGCCCAGAAGCGCGAGCGCGACGGCCAGCAGCATCTCGCCGACGAGCAGCCCAAGGAAATCCGAGGGTGCGTTTACGTCGATGGGACGGTAGGGGCCGACGGCAGCCTCGCGCCAGGCTCCGGTCGCACCTTCATGGACCAGCACTCCCGCTTGCCCCATCGCAAACACAGCATTGCCGGTGCCCCGGTCCACCTTCCCATCGAGGGGAACGGGCCGCAGCATCGCATAAGACGACAGCCGCCGGCGGGTGGCCGCGGCGCTGGCCTCACTCACGGTTGGAATCTGATACACGGTGCGCCACGACGTGCCGCCGTCGACCGACAACTCGATGGTGCGCCCCGGCGTGATGCGGTACTGGCGCTGCTCGTTGCCGGGATCGATGGTTGTCTGCGCGGCCCCACTCGTGTCGGACCACGGGTTGGGACATGCGCCCCGCGGTTGGTTTGGCAGGCTCTGCCAGGTCGAGCCGCCATCGGTGCTGCGATAGGTCGAGTACCCCGAGTAGGCTTCCAGTTCGCCCGCCCGCGCGTCGAGGCAGTAGATGCCCGGGTCGGGCGCAGGCGAATTGCCGACGGTGAGCAGCATGGCGGCTGCGAGGGCAACCCAGCCCGCTCCACCGGGCGCCGTCTTGCGCGCCGTTGCGGGTGGCTCGGGTGTGCCGATCCACAGCAGGGCACTGGCCGCCAGCGCCGTGAGTGCGACGAGGTCGCTCGGGTCCCGGCGCCAGCCGACCTGGAACCCCAACAACCGGGTGGCGGCCGCGACGATCGCAGCGTGCGCCGCGGGCACGGTCTTGGCTAGGCTGAAGGTCACGCCAACCGCTGCGAACGCCAGCACCGGAATCAACCAGGCATGCTTCCGAACCGGCGGCGGCGCGAGCACCGCCATGAGCGCGGCGACGGCGAAGGGCGCAAAGAAAAGCCAGGCAAAATCCCCAAGCTTCCCGGTCAAAATCGAAGGCTGCACTACGCGCAGGAGATGATCGTTAGCGAGCAGCAGGGCCAACGCGGCGATCGTCAGGGGGTGCACGAGCAGCCGGAGCGTCTTGCTCAGCATTGCGTTGTCGATAAGCGGGCTCTTCATATCGCGGATTATAGCACAGCCCGAAGGCCGAACGAGCAGTTCGGGTGGGGCCGGATGTATAATAGAGGCCGTTCGAGCGTCAACGCACTGGCATGGAGGCTCTCGTGACCGGACCGGCAACCGAACTGCAGCGAGTAATGGTCATCGCCGCGCATCCCGATGACCCGGAATTTGGATGTGCAGGCGCTGTGCTGAAGTGGGCGCAAGCCGGCAGGCACGTGACTTATGTCCTCATTACGAGCGGCGATAAGGGCAGCCACGATCCCGACCTGCGTCCCGGCCTGCTCGCTGCACGCCGGGAGAGCGAGCAGCGAGCCGCCGCTCACGACCTGGGGGTGCATGAGATCATCTTCCTGCGCCGCCCCGACGGCTTGCTCGAGAATACCCTTGATCTCCGCCGCCAGCTCGCGGACCTGGTCCGGCGTCTTCGCCCGGATATTGTCCTGGCCATCGATCCCTGGCGTCATTACCAGCTTCACCCCGATCACCGAGCCGCAGGCCAAGCCGCGCTCGACGCCGTCTGGTCCGCCCGGGAATGGTACATCTTCCCCGAGCAGCTCGTGGAGGGCGTCGAGCCCTGGCGTGTGAAGCAGGTTTACTTGTTCTGGACGGACAACCCGGACTACTGGGAGGATATTACCTGCTGCATGGAGCAGCGTCTCGCCGCGCTGATGCAGCATGTGAGTCAGATTGGCTCGGAACCCGAGAAACTGGCCGAGAGAATCCGCCAGCGTGCGCGGGAGGCCGGCGAGAAGCCGGGCTACGAATTCGCCGAGGCCTTCAAGAGGTTTGAGTTTTGACAGATCACTTGCGCCACGGAGGAGCAGGGGGAAATCTCCGTCCGTACTTGCTCTCGATCCTCTGCGCACTCAGCGTCCTCTGTGGCTTGGTTCTTCCCGCAGCAGCAGAAACTGCGCCGCCCGACCCGCGCTTCGGGATCGTGGAGGGGTTTGTCAACGCGGGCGCGACGTCGACCGCGGGTGCGGGCTACTCGCGGATTATCCTCCGGTGGGACGTGATCCAGCCCGACGGCCCTGCCGACTGGAAGCCGGCGAATGTGCCGGATCCGTTCGTCGCGGCCGAGCTGGCGGCGGGGCGCGAGGTGGTAGCAATCATGATCGGAACGCCGGCGTGGGCCGCGCTGCGTCCTGAAGATGGCGCGCGTGCCGTGCCCGACATGAATGCGTGGGCCGGCTTCACCAAGCGTATGGCCGAGCACTACCGGGGGCGTATCCGCCACTGGATCATTTGGAACGAGCCGGACGTGTGGGAGGCCGGGCACCCGGGCCAAACCTGGGCGGGCACCGTCGACGATTATGCCCGCCTCCTGCAAGACTGCCTACACGGCGATCAAAGGCGTCGACCCAACCCTGCAGGTCCACATCGCCGGGCTCACCTACTTCTGGGATTGGTCGCATGGGCGGCCGCAGTACCTCGACCGCCTGCTCGACGTCCTCGCCGCCGACCCTTCGGCGAAAGCCAACGGGTATTTCTTCGATGCCGTCGTCTACCATCTCTATTTCAAGCCGCTCCAGGCACCCACCGTGTTGGCCGGCGCACGTGCCAGCCTGAAGAAACGCGGCATCGTGGGCAAGGAGCTGTGGGTAAACGAGACCAACGCGCCGCCCTCGGAGGACAAGCAGGAGATTCCCTGGTCCAAGCCGCGTTACCGCGTCACGCTGGAGGAGCAGGCCGCATTTCTGCTGCAGGAGTTCAGCCTCGCGTTTGCCGCGGGCGCCGACCGCGTCGAGTTCTACAAGCTCCGTAATTCCGCGGAGCACCCCGAGTCGATCGAGCCCTACGGCCTGCTGCGCGTGGACGATTCGCCTCGGCCGGCTTTCGACGCTTACCGGGTGGCCACTACCTACCTGCGCGATTTTCGATCCGCGGTGCGCGAACAATCAGGGGTGGTGAACGCGGTTACGTTTGATCGCGGCAGCGCGACGACCACGGTCGTGTGGACGACGGGCAGCCGGGGAACGCGCATCAAGGTGCGCGCCGTGGCCGGCGAGGCGCTGCTGGTAGACCAGCACGGGGCGACCCGGCGGGTCAAGCCGCAAGGCGGCTTTTACGTCGTCGACCTCGCCGGCGCCAGCTGTACGAACCGTGGCGAGTGCATCATCGGCGGTCGTCCGCAGCTCCTGGTGGAGCAGGCGCCGGCGCGCGGGCGCAAGGCGCTGGGGGGCCGCTGATCTGCGGAGAGGTGGAACCCGTGGCGCGGCCGAGCGTCTATCAGCTGTAAGCTGCATTTCTTTGTGTCGCTGTTGCCCGGGGCGGTCGGGCCACAAAGACACGATATTACTCTGGAATACACCCTGGGAGGGTGGAGGATCCTATGCAAACGCCCTGGTCAAATCCGACCTTCCGAGCCAGGTGGGCCAAAATCGGCGGGCTGGTGCTGCTGCTGGCATCGCTCGCCGGCGTTGCCCTGGTGGCCGGCAGCTGCGGTTTCTTCCCGCGGCTGCTGCCCGTTCGGGCGGGACAAGGAACGCCCACGGCGACTTTGTCCGCCGATACGGGGCAGCCCACTATCGAGATTGCGCCCGTCGCCGGCGACGCGGGCACCCGCATCACGGTTGCGGGACGCGGCTGGCGTCCGGGCGACACGGTTTTCGTCCGGCTCGAGGATGCGGAGACCGGGCAGAAACCCGGCCTCGATCAAGCCTCTGCCATTGTAACGGACCGCGGCGACTTTGTCGTGCGCTTTACGTATCCATTCGACCCGCGCTGGGCGCTGATGCCGCGCGCACTTATCACGGTCATCGACCCCGCCACCGGACAGCGCGTCACGCTTGTCTTTCGCATCCTGAACCCCGCGCCGGCCTCCCCGACGCCCTTGCCGACCTTCGTGCCGATCGATACGGCTGTGCCGCCCACCATCGTGATTCCGACCAAGGCTCCGTCTGGACCGACGCCGGTCGTGACACAACCCCGGCCGCCCGCGACGCAGGTGCGTCCGACCGCGACCCGTGTTCCGCCGACACCCATTCCGCCCACACCGACACCCGTGCCGGTTATCACCGATTGGCGCGGCGAGTACTGGGCGAACATGAACCTGGCGGGCCTGCCGATTTATGTCCGCAACGACTACGCGGTCGACTTCAATTGGGGATTCGGTTCGCCGGCGCCGCCAATTCCACCCGACAGTTTCTCGGCGCGCTGGACGCGCACGCAGAACTTTGACGCGGGCACCTATCGCTTCTCGCTGAGCATGGATGACGGCGCGCGCTTCTGGATCGACGGCCAGTTGCTGATCGACCAGTGGACTGACGGCGGCGCCCGGACGGTGTCGGCCGACGCGTCTCTTACGCAGGGCCCTCACCAGCTGCGCGTGGAGTATTACGAGCGCACGGGCCTGGCGAGCGTCGCGCTCCGCTGGGAGCGGCTCGGCCAGATCACGTTCCCCGACTGGATGGGCGAGTACTTCACGAACCCGAGCCTCAGCGGCGCACCGGCGCTGGTGCGCAACGACCGCATGATCGACTTTAGTTGGGGGACGGGCTCACCCGCGCCCGGCATCCCGCCCGACAATTTCTCGGTGCGTTGGACCCGGCAGTACATGTTCACCCCCGGCGTCTACCGTCTGTTCGCGCAGTCTGACGACGGCATCCGGGTGTTTGTCGACGGCCGGCTTGTCCTCGACCAGTGGTTCGACCAGAGCGCGGGCTCGCCCTATACCGTAGATCTCAGCCTGGCGGGCCTGCACGTCTTCTCCATTCAGTACTACGAGCGAATCGGAGACGCCTTCGTGCGGTTCTGGTGGCAGCCTGTCGTCGCACCGCCGCCGACCTGGACGTCTGTGCCGCCGACGGCAACCTTCACGCCCACGCGCGTGCCGGCGACTGCGACCGCGACGGCAACGGCGACGCGCACGGCGACTGCCACACCTACGTCGGGCCTGACGGTCGTTCCCATGCCGACCTCGACGCCCACCGGAACCGCTACCCGCGTGCCGCCGACCGCCACGGCAACTGCCACGCCTACCGCGGGCCTGACGATTGTTCCAATGCCGAGCTGGACGCCGACGAGCACGTCGACCTCCACCGCGACCTCGACTCCGCAGGCTACGGCCACGCCGACGGCCACGGCCAGCCGAACGCCGACCACGACGCCAACGCCGCGGATCACGGCCACGCCGACACAGACAGCGACCGCAACGGCGACCGAAACGGCGACGCCGACTGTGACGGCTACCGAAACGGCCACGTCGACTGTGACGGCGACCCCAACACGGACGCCAACGGCAACCGAGACGGCGACATCGACGCCAACGGCAACCGAGACGCCGACGCCGAGCGCAACGCCCACGGCGACCGAGACACCGACGCCGAGTGCAACCCCGACGGCGACCGAGACGTCGACGCCGACGAGCACGCCGACCGAGGCGGGCGGTGAACGACCCACTGAAGTGGCGACGTACACGCCCAGTCCCACGCCGACTGCGACGATGGGGGTGCCGCCAGGCGTTCGCCTGAACGAAGTCCTGGCGAATCCGCGGAACGTCAACTGGGACCAGCGGGGCCGGGCGGATGGTCAGGACGAGTGGATCGAGCTTTATAATCCGACCACCCGGCCGCTAGACCTCTCGCGATGGTTGATAGAAGTGCCAGGCAGGCGCCTGGCGCAGGTCTACCGTTTTGGGCGGAACGGGATCATTCCGGCGAAGGGGTACCTGGTCCTGTTCCAGCGGGAGACGCGTTTGATCCTGGACGACCAGGGCGGGACGATCCGGCTGCTCGATGCCAGCGGCAAGCTGGTCGACTCGGTGAAGTATCCGGCCATGCTGCCCGACCAAAGCTACAGCCGAGACGCCGAGGGTGTGTGGCACAGTGACTGGCCGCCATCGCCGGGGCAGCCGAATCTCGGGCCGTCGCCGAAGCAGCGCGGCATTCTGACACCAGCGCCGTCCGCGACGTCCGAGTTGAGCGCGCAGAGCTAGCTTAGCCCGCGATTCCGGCAAACAGAGGCGAGGCAACCGTACTCCGTCCAGGTTGGCACGGTGGTTGCCTCGCCTCTGCGCGTCTACCTTTAGGGCAGCTTGAGGCGCGTCGCCGGGTCGCCAAACAGCAGCTGTGTGTCGATGAGGTCGAGGGAGAAGCCGGTCTTGCCGAAATAGGCGAGCTTGGCCGCGTCGACGGCCAGGCCCCGCCCGGTCAATGCGCTGGGTGAAGATGGCATTGGCCAGGAGTTGGTCAAGCTCGACCAGGTCCGAGCCCACGTGCAGGCCGGTCGGCGCGAAGTCGACCAGGGACCCTTTCTTCGGCGTCAGAAGCGTGGTTTCGGCAAGCACCTGCTCGCTGTTGCCGTACTGCGGGCTGGCCTGCAGATTGATGAAGTAGCCGGTCCAGCAGCTGTAGTTCGCCGTGAACGGCCAGACGGAATTCTCGGCCAGCTTCGGCGGGTCGCTCAGCTCCCAGGGTTTGTCCTTGCCCCAGAATGTCCGCGAAGCATGTCCGAACCACTGCAGGTAGAGCGCGCCGCCGTCAAAGGCCGACTTGATTGCCGCCTTCATCTTCGCGGGCGTGTTGAGGTTCGCGGACGACTTGTCGTAGTAAATGGTCTGCGTCTGGTACAGCGGGGGCAAAGTGGTGCGCGTCGCGTCGCTGAGGGCATGGAAATGGTAGACAGGATCGTCTTTGGTGTCTGCGACGAAGACGGCGCGCTGCTGCCATGCACCCGGGGCCGCTCGGGTTTCGTACGCGAGGATCTTGTCCACCGCAGCCGTGACGTCCGCGGGAGTCTTGGCGGGGATGCGGCCGATCGCCATTTCGGGCAGGAAATCGGCGTCGCTGTCGACGCTAACAAACCGGTTGTCGGCGGCGGTCTCGCCAATCGTCGGGTCGATCGCCAGCAGGTACGGTGGGATGAGGTTGGGCAGGTCGGGGCGCACCGAGCCCTTGAAATCATAGTGCCCGTCGCCTACGAGCAGCACGTAGCGGGGCCGGTCGCCGCCCGCGTTCCAGCTGTGGTAAGCGTACGCGAGAAATGCACGGATGGCTTCGGGATCGACGCGGCTGCCGCTGAATTCGTCATAGATGTCCTGGACGTCCACCTTTGCGACCCGCAGCCCCTCGGCCGCCCGGTGGTCGAGCAGCGGCTGCGCGGCATCCCACAGCGAGCGGTGCACGATCGCGATGTAATCCGCCGTATTGGCCGGCGAAGCGAGGGTCGAGGGGCTGTCCAACTGTAGGCTTGCAGGCGTAAGGAAGCCGGCTTCGGCCGCAAGATAGTAGCTCTCCGCGGCAGCCCCGGCGAACGTCACTGTGTATCGACCGGCGCCTCCGGTTTCCACCACCCCGGTGAGCAGGACCGGGTGCCGGGCATTGCCGACATCGTAGACTCGGATTCCCGGCGTGGTGAATCCCCCGACAGCTACGTCCTTCCCACCAGCCCCCTGGAGCGCCGCAGCTTGCGTTTGCGGGGAGTTTTTCACCACGAGGGGCAAGTACAACCTGTGGGGAGTGACCGGTGCGGGTTCTTCGTCCAATCCAATCACAGCTTCGACATAGCGCCGGTTATTCGACGCGTAAGCCTTGGCCGGGTAAACAATCTCCGCCCAATCGGGCGACACCCAGTAATAAGCGATGCCGGGAAGCTGAGTCAGGCTCGCCTCAAGTGCCAACTGGTTGTCGCCGGCAACGAGGCCGGCAGCCGGGATTGTCTGCGTGACGATGTGCGTCACGCTCCCTTCCCACTGGTACGGTCCGAACGAGGTTCCGTTGAGGCGCAGGCGCAGCGATTGATCCGGCGTGCGGTCTGTCAAGTTCTGCCCCCCGTGTACGCCCACCCGGATCTCCGCATCGCCGTCGGGCGAGGCATTTTCCAGCGTGAGGGTGTACGTCACTGCTGCTGTGGGTGCGCTTGCGTTCGGGTACAGCGGGTTATCGAAGAGGTGGTCCGCATCGCGGGCCAGGTCCGAATAGGTGCTGTAGTAGGAGCGGTCCTTCTCGACGCGCGCCCGCTGCCGGATGGTGGTGACGGGGGGCGCCGTCAGGGACGGCGTTCCGGTGCGGGAGGACACCCGCCCTCCCGCACCGCCCGACCACGTCAGCCGGTACACGTTCTGCTTCATATAGCGGCCTTCGTAAGGCTCGGCGTAAAACAGCACCGCATCCGAACCGTCGAATTTGCCATCCTCGCTTCCCGTCACTTCGATGTCCACCGGCTGACCCGCGTACCACATCGCCAGCTGATCCGGGCTCACACTCGCAACCGGCACGCCGGCCGCGCTCAGCGCCGCGCCGGTTAACCGGTACAGACCGCGTTCGCCCGTGCGGATCAGGAGGCCCGGCGCGCCGGCATTGCCCGGCGGGGCAGGTGCGATGATTGAGGCTGCGCCCGCAGGGCTGGCTTGACCCTGCGTGAAATGGATGCTGAACTCGATGCGCGGCCGGTAGTGAATTGCGCCCGTGACCGGGTTGTACTGAAACGGGTAGACCCGGATTGGGAGCAGGTGCTTCTCGCCGGCCGTGCCTTCGGGGCCGGCCTGCACCACCTGCGACGGGTACAGCCGGCTCGCGCCGTAGATCGCCCGGTCCGGGTCGTCCTCCAGCGCCAGCGCGTCTGCAATTGCCTCCGGGCTGAACTCGCTGAGCGGCCCTTCGAGGTGCAGCTTCGTCACCGGCGCCGCAGGCAGTGGTGCGGGCGCAACCAGGATCTGCTCGTCCGCGCCCACCTCGATCACCGACCAATCGGCGCCGGCCGGGACCTCGACGACCGTGGTCCAGACGGGGAGCTGCGGTGCGCCCGGGATATCGTTCGGGGCATAGCCGGGGACGCGCAGGCCTTGCGAGTCGAGCGTATATTGCGGTGTCTCTACCACGAAGCGGACGTCCGAATCCTGTCCTTGCGCTGCGACGCCACTTACGGGGAGAACCAATGAGGCGAGGACCAGGCAGAGCGAGCAGAAGTGCGAAAGGCGCGACATGAAGTACCTCTGGAAGCGGTTTGCGGGCAGCCGTACAAACACGGTGCTTCTGGTGCGCTATCCCTGCCCGCGCGAGGCCGAGCGCTTGGGCGGAGCGCCGTCAGCGGCGCGGGCAGGGTCTTATGTGACGGGTGGGTCAGCAGCGCTATTTTAGCATGGCTGCCCCCGAAAGGGACAACAGACTCCCTACCTTGGGCGCTTTCAGAGGGGGCCAGCGGAGCATCCTGAGCGGAGGCGCCAGCGCAGCTGGCGTGCCGCAGTCGAAGGATGCTTTCGCCCCCAAACTGAACGCACCCCCACCTTCAAGGTCTCCGGGCTTGCCTAGGGCTTCGCCGGTTTGAGGCTTCGCCGGCGGGCCAGCGCGGCCAGGGCGGCGCACCCGATGATGCCGGCAAAGCCGATTGCCCCGGGCGTCTCGGCCGGGCTGGCTGCCAGCTCGGTCAGGCCAAGGGCGTTAGGCGCCAGGACGCGCGTCTCCACACGGCCGAGTTCTGCCCGGCGGCCCGTCAGGTCGATCCCGACGAGGCGGTGCCAAACGACTCCTTCGGCAGGCCCCGCGTCGGCGTACTCATAGCTCGTGCCCGTGCCGGCTCCAGGGTTTGCAGCAGGAATGGGCGTCTCGTTCACCCGTTCCCACGGCCCGTCGGGCTTTGGTCCTCGCTGCAGATCGAAACCGGCAAGGTTTTGCTCGCCGGTGGTTTCCCAGGTCAGGAGGATGCGCCGCGCTTCGCTCCGCGAGACAAACGAGGACACGTCGACAGCAAGCGGGACCGGGTCGAAGGTGTAGTCCTCCACTTCGCCGCCGTCCGCCCGGCCCGTGGGCCCGGGGCCGGCCGCCGGTGCGAGCGGTGATGCATCGCACGCGGCCGTCGCGGGGTCGGGAGCAGGGATGAGCCGGACGCGCATGTGGAGCGTGTTCGAGCCGGCCGCGCCGGCGGGCAGCGGGAACGTGACGAGCTGGTCCGGACCCGGCGCCAGCATCAGGCCGGTCAGCACGTTCTCGTCTTCATCCCAATCGCTGTCCGGCCCGTCTGCCACCCCCTCCGCGCCGCCGCCAAAGTCGAGCCAACCGTACAGGCACGCGAACTGCGCGGCAGGACCGTCGACGCTGACGACCAGCTCCCCCTGCCCGTCGTTCCAGCTTTCGCCCCCGCGCGCCACGCCGTCGTCTTCGCCGCCCCACGCCGCGCCCAGCCGCCAGACGCCCTGCCCCGTGTGCCACGCCGTGCCATAGCTCCCGCCCAGATCGCCCTGATCGGGCAGGAGTTGGAGGTCGACCACAAAGGGGTTCTGGTCCGAAGAGCGGAACGCGTCGGCCGCATAGAGGCTGCTCTGCTGCGCGGCGGACTTGTTTTCGAGCTGGTAGTCGAGCGCGCTGGGTTCCTCGGCGTTGATGCTCCAGACGGCGGCGCCGGCGACCTGGGGCGCGAGCGGCGGCGAGGCGAGCGCATGACCCGTATAGCCCGCACGCCCGGCGCTCAGTGCGGTGATTGCGGCGGGTCCGACAAAATCGTCGACGACGTCGACATACCCCTCGCCGGTGAGCAGCCGGACCGGCTCGTCTTGGGCAAGTGCGTTCAGCTCGCCGACAACCAGCACGTCCGGGTCGCCGCTGCCCGTCGGATCAGTGTCCAGCCACGCCTGCAGGTCTTGCGCGGCCGCGGTGCGGGCCGCGTTCCAGCAGCCCTGGCCGTCGGCTGCATCCGCATCCGTGCCGCTGACAGGGCAAGACCCCCGGTCGTGCCACTCGTTCACGACAAGCGTGAACCGCTCGCCCCACGTCGCCTCCTCGAAGGTCTGTGCCATGGGGGCACGATGGACGGGCGGGGCCGGTGCCTGGTCGAAAGCCCCCTGGTCGAGCATCGCGGGCAGTCCGACCGGCGCGAGGCTTGAAACCCGATACACGATCGCCACCCTCACCGTGTCGCTGCCCCAGCCCGCCGTCCCTGGATCGACGAACGCAAATGTGCCGGGCGTTGCGGTCGCGTTCAAGCCAGCGACGAGATCTGCGAGCGCGCTGTCCGCCGCAAACCCATCGTTCTCGAGCTTGCTCACCGCGATCACGTCCGCGTCGAGGCCGGTCAGCGCCTGTATCAGCTTGTCTCGTTGGCGCGCAAACTCCGCGGCGCTGCTCGCACCGCGCGGGCCACCCGTCCCGCTGCTCACGTTGAAATAGTCGTTCAGGCTGAGGAATGCAATCCGCACGTTGCCGGCCGTGCGGGCCGGCGCGGCCGTGCGAGGGTTCTGTGGTGCGATAACGACCTCCCCGACCGGCTGGATCACGCCGGGTCCGCCGCGCCCGTCGACAATGCCGGTGAGACCCGCGTTGACCTCGTCGCCGGCACGCACCGTGTTCGATGCGGAGAGTTCGGGCGGGGGAAAGCGGATGGGATCCGGTTGCTTCACTTGGCTGCCGTCGTCGAGGATGATGCTCTGCAGATCGGCTTCGCGCTCCCACGCCGCGTAGCCCTCGACATCGGGCACGTTTGCTTGGGTGTATTCGAACGGGACGCCGCCGCGGGTGAGGGTGAGCCGGCCGTCGCTCGCCAGTTCCGCGCTATCGGCGACCGTCAGCGCGTCGCCAAACCGCACGAGCATCCCCTCGTACTGTTCCCATTCTTCGGCCGAGGCCAGCGGCAGCGTGATCTCAAGTGGCTCGGGCGGTTCGACCGGAGCGCAGGTAAGCGTGCGGGAGACACCGCTGAGCGCCGTCATGCCATCAACTTCGCCGGCCGTTCCGGTCACCCGCACCCGGCTCCCCGCGGCAACTTCGGCCGGGGTTCCCGTTCGCTCGTCGACAAAGATGCCTTCGGAGGTTTGTGCATCGCCGTCCGCGTCGGCGTCCTCCTCCTGCAGAAAGTACCCCGAGAGCCCATTCGCACCCTGGAAGTCTCCCGTGACGACGCCCTCCACCGTGCGCAACTGGCCCGCGGCCGGGCTGCTCGGGCCCGCACCTTGGATGCCGTGAACCGGGTAGGCGGGATCGCCGCATTGGCCGGCTACCGTGCGGAAATCGAACATGTAATCCGCAGTCATGCCGTCCGGCGGGTCGATCGCATCGGCGTCGCGCACGCCAGCGGCGGAGATCGTCATGTGGCAGGCCTCGTCGGCAAAGAAGTCCGCGGTGGGGTCGATCGTGTAACTTGCAAGCTCCCCGCTGACCGCAGCCGAGCCCGGGCCGCGCGGCCCGCTCAGGTCACACCGGATTTCGAACCAGTCGGGACCCAGCGTGACGGGCTCGCTGAAGTCGACTTTGATCACCGCGTTGCGCGCAACGCCGGTCGCGCCGCGTTTCGGCGAAGTACTCCAGACCACGGGCCCGGCTTCGGGGCAGGGGTGCGGCTGCGACTTGGTGTTGCGGGGCGCGACGGAGCCAGACAG
This sequence comes from uncultured Chloroflexia bacterium, assembly GCA_963810095.1. Lineage (GTDB taxonomy): Bacteria > Chloroflexota > Anaerolineae > CG2-30-64-16 > CG2-30-64-16 > JALOOB01. Next base: position 299,188 of record CAWEMM010000010.1, read on the forward strand.
GGCGAAATCGGCCCGGTTGTCGTCTGTGTCGTTGCAGCCCTCTTCGCCGCGCCTGGCCGATTCTTTCGAGGTCAGCGTCGGCGTGCCCTTGCTCCCTTCGTACTCGCTGGCGTTGTCGCCGTAGCCGACGAAGTCGACGACGGCGGGGTCGTTCACGCCGGTGATTTGCGCAGTGCCGCTGACGAGCGCCACCTTTCCCTCTGTGGAGTTCATCGCGATGGAACCCTTGACGTCGTATACGGCCGGTGGAGTCCCATTGCAGGCCTCGAGCACATGGAAATAGCCGTATCCGGCAATCGTCAGGTTGCCGAGCGGCGTGGAGAACCATCTCGCTCCTGCGATTGCGGCCGCATACTGCACTGACCATCCCGCGAGCGACACCGGCTGGCCCGTGGCGTTGAACAACTCGACGAAATCGCAAGGATACGCAGGGGCGACCGCACCGCCGCCAAACACCTGGCTGATGCGGACGGCCTGCGCCTCGATCGCAGCAGGCGCGGAGGGATTAGGCGGGAGATGGGTGACAACAACAGGCGGGACGACTTCGGTAGGGGGCGGCAGGAACTGTGCCACCGGAAGGACGACTGCGAACAACACTCCGAGGATGACCGCGCGGGTTGACATAGTTGCTCCTTTGGCGTCCATGACAAAGCAGCGAAGCAAGACAACGCGCTGATTCTACATCCTTTTTTGGCTTTCGGCGCGACGAGATTCTCAGAAGTTTGCGTTGCTTAGCGGATGAAAGCTGCCAGTCTTTCTGGTTGATCTTGCCAGTCAGGCCAAGTTTCCATCGCGGCAGTAATGGCGGAGAGGATAGAGGTGTAGGCCGCATTGACCGGTGTCGGAATGCGGGTGGCGGCGCCGGAGCTTGCAACTGCGCCGTTGAGCCAGAGAACTTCCGAGCGCTTGCCCGACGCAAGCGCAACGTGCAGTGAGGGCATTTTCGCGCCACGGCCCCCGGCGACCGTCCGGGCCATGCCGCGCGCCAGCCAGCCGGCCGGCAGGTGGGGCACGAGCGGCGCGAGGGATGCGAGGGGATAGTGGGCGAAGTTGATGGGCTTGATCCGCAGCGCGGCCATCACCCGGAACGCTTCTTGCCACGCCTGGGCTTCGAGCCGTGCAGTGAGCGGATGGGCCATGATCTGGGCGGGCGTCCAGTTCAGAATCGCGGCAGGCCGCGTTCGCAGGCAGGTTCAGGAGCAGCTTCGACCACTTCAGGCGCCGGTAGTCGTCGTAGAGCTCGACCTCAAGCCCACCGCGCTTCAGTAGCTCGGCAACGTGCCCAGCCAGCGCGGGCGAATTGACCGGCGCGATCCCCGTTCCATATCGCGAGCGGTGGGCCGTAATCGAGCCGGGGGCCGTGATGGACAGCGGCGTTTCGATTGCACCCGCAACAACCCGCTGGGGACCCAGGGCCGCCGCGAGCGTTTCCTCGTTGCCGGCGCCGTTTTGCAGCGACAGCACGGGCGGCGGCGTCGAGGTTGCTGCCGCCAACTCGGCGACGACCGGTTGGGTATCGTATGCTTTGGCCGTCAGAATCGCGAGGTCGTACTGACCGGCCTCGAACGCCTGGGCCAGCGTCGTGAATGCGGGCAGCACACCGGTCGTCCGGATGCCTTCAGGCTCGCTGAGACGAAGCCCACCGGAACGGACCGCCTCGACCAGCGGCCCGCGACCGACCAGGCTGACCGCAACACCGGCCAGCGCCAGCCGGGCGCCGACAAAGCAGCCGACCGCGCCGGCGCCAACGATCAGAACCCGAGCATCAGCCCAGGCCATACGCCTCGGCGAGCACCTGGATCGTGTGGACGACGCGCAGCCCCGAGCTGGCTGCAATGTTCCAGCGGCACGTCTCGTTGTCGCAGATGGCCGTGGACGCGCCGGAGGCTTTCAGCTTATCGAACAGCGGCTGGCCCACCGCCTGGCTGATATCGTACTTCTCGTGCTTATAGCCGTAGGTGCCTGTGATGCCGCAGCAGTCGATGCCCTGCTCTTCGACGGTCAGGCCGGGAATCAGGCCAAGCAGATCGAGTGCGGGGCGGCCGATCCGGTGCAGCTTCTGGTGGCACGACGTGTGGTAGGGCATGCTGCGGCCTCCCATGTGATGGAAGTCCGTCATGAGCCGGCCATCTTCGTGCAGCAGCCAGAGGAATTCGTTGATGTCGTAGACGTGCTCGGCCAGCGCCTTCGCCTCGGGCGTGTGGAGGCCCAGCAGTTCCCGGTAATCCGACTTGAGCTCGAGCCCGCAGCTCGTCCCACCGACCACCATGGGGATATCCTGCTCGACCACCGGCGCCAGCTTCTTCAGGTTTGCAAGCGCATAGCGCCGGGCGCCGTCAAAGTCGCCGTTCGACTGCATCGGCAGGCCGCAGCAGTTTTGATCGGGGAGCACCACTTCGAAGCCGTTGTGTTCGAGCACGGCGACAATCGCCTTGCCGACCTCGTGCTCGTAGTGGTTGGTGGCGCAGCCGTAGAAGTAGGCGACCTTGGGCGCACCCGCGGGCGTGGGCGCCTTCTCGCGTTGGTGCTCGCCGAAGAACCAATCCCGGAACTTGCGGAAGTGGAATTTCGGGAAGGGCGCCCGGTGGTCAATCCCCAGCGTCTTCTCCATCGCCCAGCGGGCAGGCGCCATTCCCATTACCACGTTTGCCAGGGGCGCGACGAGCCCGCCCAGCTGGCCGAGCGCCTCGTTGCGGCCCAGCAGCCAGTTCCGCACCAGTTTCGGATCGACCGGGTTCTGCTGCAGGTTGCGCTTGCGGAGCTCGGCTTTAGCCGCAGTGTTGATTTCCATCACCTGAACGCCGTGGGGGCACACCAGCGTACATATGCCGCAGCCCGAGCAGTAGTCCAGGGAGTGGTCGGGCGACGGCGAGCCGGGATCGCGGAAACGCTGCGCCTGCGGGCCGACATACTTTGGCCCGGGGAACAGGTCCGTCACCGGTACGACGGGGCACGCGCTCGTGCAGATGTTGCACTTCACGCACAGGTCGGCCGTGCGCTTGATGTCTTCAAGCAATGCAGGAGTGAATTCGCTCATTAAAATTCTCTCAACAAAGACACCAAGACACCCAGCTCGAAAAGGGTCACTGTGTCTCTGTGTCTCTGTGTCTTTGTATTAGATCACTTCCACGTCGTGGGGGTGGCTTTCGACGATACCGGCCTGCGTGATCTGGATAAACTCCGCATTTTGCTGGAGCTCTTCGATGCTGGTCGCACCCGCGTAGCTCAGCGCGGAGCGGAGGCCGCCCACCAGTTGGTGCAGCAGGTCGTCGACCGAGCCGCGGTACGGCACGGCCGCTTCCACACCCTCGGCCACCACCCGCGACCACGAAGGATCGTCCCCGTCGCCTTCGCCCACATTCTTCCGGTCGGGCCGGTCGATGGTCGCGCCCAGAGAAGCCATGCCGCGGCTCACCTTGGTGCGGCGGTTGTTCCGCAAGATGACGACGCCGGGGCTCTCGTCCGTTCCGGCCAGCAGGCTGCCGATCATGACGGTCTGCGCGCCCGCCGCCAGGGCCTTGGCGACGTCGCCCGACGTGCGTATGCCCCCATCCGCAATGATGGGGATGCCGAACGGCGCAGCGGCCTCGGCGCACTCGGCAACGGCGGTCAGTTGCGGCACGCCGAAGCCGGTCACGATCCGCGTGATGCAAATCGAGCCGGGGCCAACACCCACTTTGATCGCATCGGCGCCGGCTTCGATCAGGTCGATCGTGCCCTCGGCGCTGGCCACGTTCCCTGCGATAATCTCCACCGCGCCGAACTCGCGTCTCAGTTCGCCCACCGCGCTGATGGCATTGTCCGAATGGCCGTGCGCGATGTCTACCACCAGCACGTCCGCGCCTGCTTCGAGCAGCAGTTCTGCCCGCTCGAGGAAACCCGCCTGGACGCCGACCGCCGCGCCGACCCGCAGCCGGCCCTTCTCGTCCTTCGTGGAGTGGGGATGTTCGAGTGAGCGGACGATATCTTTCGTCGTGATCAACCCGGCGAGGCGCCCATCGGGATGAACCAGGGGCAGCTTCTCCAGCCGGTGCTGGTGCAGGATGCGCCGGGCTTCCTCGAGGCTCGTGCCGGCCGGCGCCGTCACCAGCCGCGAGACCGGGGTCATCGCCTCGCACACATCTGTGTCGTCTGGGGTGAACTCGACGTCGCGATTGGTCAAGATGCCGACGGGCATCGCCGCCTCGTCGACGACCATCAGGCCGCCGATGCCGTACCGCTCCATCACCCGCCGCGCCTCCCTGCAGGTGGCTCCGCAAGCGACCGTGCGCGGCGATTCGACGATGTGGCTTTCGGCCCGCTTCGCCTTGCGGACCTCCTCGGCCTGGCGCTCGGCCGACATGAAGCGGTGGATGATACCGATGCCGCCTGCGCGGGCCATCGCGACGGCCATGCGGCCCTCGGTCACGGTGTCCATGTTGGCGCTGACGATGGGGATATCCATGCGCAGGTGGCGCGTGAGCATCGTGGCCGTGTTCACATCCCCGCGCGAGCGGATGGGCGAGCGTTTCGGCACGAGCAACACATCGTCGAACGTTAGCCCGGGAGTGGGACGCAGCTTGATCATCTCAACCTCCTGCAAGACCGGTGTCAGCCGAGCAAGCTCCGGACGGCCGTATATGCGGTCGCGATCCAGATGCCTTCGGCAGAGCCTTCGCACGCCTCATTATATCCTGCCAGCGCCCTGCCCGCCACGCGGAGGTTATCGAAGGCAACTTCGCCTTGCTCGTCCAGTGGATGCATGGCGCGGTCCGCCGCGATGCCCGCGTAGTGAATCGCATGATCGCCGGCCAGGAAGGCGTCGGAAAACCATTCGGACATCGGGCGGGCACCCGCGACAGGCAATCCGAAGATCGTCTCGCGCAGTCCGCCGTGGTGGTCGCTCACGATGCCTCCGCCATACAGGCCGCCGGTCGCCAGAATGACGCTCTTCGCTTTGTAGATCGTCTCCCGCACGACGTTTTTGACCGCCACGCCGCCCACGCGGCGTCCTTCGAGCAGCGCGCGTTCGACGGGCATGTTCAGAAGCAACTGGACGCCGCCCCGGGCCAGTGCGTTCTTGAACACGTTGTACAGCCGCATGCCCGGCACGCTTGGCGGCAATGTCGGGATTTCGAACACCGGCACGCCGATCAGGTCCTGCAAGTGCTGCCAGGCCCGCGGGTGGTCGTTCAGGCCGAGGACGGCGGGCATCCCAACCCGGGTCGCGCCGTTCAACCGCGCCTTGATCTGTGACCCGACGCGTTCCCGCACATCGGCCCGGTCAAACAGCCGGGCCAGCCCGGCCGAGATATTGTCGAACTTGACCGCGTGAATCTCGGGCAGGTCGAAGGCAAACGGTTCGGCTCGACACCCTTGGCTCGCCAGGTTAGCAACTGCGAGCGCAGGATAGAAGTCGCGCCAGCCGGCCGGCCCGGCGATGAGCATTGGGCCGGGCCGGTTCAGATCGCCGGCGACGAAGCTCTCGGGTGCAAACGCGGCCGGAATCGCCGCCCCCAGCGCGGTGGGCAGCCGCATGTTGCGTTCGAGACTGCCGGTGAACCGCAGCCCGTGGGGCACGCAGAGCGCCTGTAATGCGGTAATCCCGTCCTCGAGCGCCTCGAAGCCGGTCAGCGCGTACGGGTGCTGTGGACGCCGGCGGGTCAACGCCTGCATGCTGTCCTTCAGGCTGCCCTCAGCGCCGGGCAAGTCGTGCTCCCCAAGGACACCGAGCCAGCCCGGCATGATGTGGGTTGAGCCAATGCCGGCCGCAAGCACTCGCGCCTGCGCGCCGCGCTGCTGCGCCAGGCAGGCCGCGAAAAGTCCTGCCGGTCCCCCGCCGATAACCAAAACATCGTCCATGAACTGCCTCAAGCCGCCCCGACCGGAGGGGTCATTTCCGTCAACCCAGCCGGTCCAACCCTAAAATGCCGCGATAAATGTGCTCGTCCAGCAGCGCCTGGCGCAGGCTTTGCCCCCACAGCAGGGGCCGCTGGCCCTTCCAGCGGCGCTGCGCGAAGTCGGCCAGCGCCGCGGTTGCCTGCGAGGCGTCGACCTCGCCCACTTCCTGGAGGATTCCCGCCGCCCGATAGCCGCAGAAACCGCCCTGGCACGGTCCCATCCCCAACCGCAGGTCTCGGCGCAGGTCGTCGAGCACCCAGGGTGCGACGGGATCGGGGTGCAGCGCGACGGCGCTCTCCACGTCGGAGCGCGTGATCAACTCGCACTCGCAAACCAACTGCCCCGGCCGGTGCTCCTCTTCCACGTGCGCCAGCCGGTGCCCCAGCCAGTGCGGTTTCGTCCCGGTCAGGGGCTGCCGGGCGTCGGGCAGCACGTATTCCTTCGTCACACAGGGCTTCGTTACGCCTAACTGGGCGCAGGCCATGTCGGCCGCTCGCTCGGCCATCAGCCGGTAGGTCGTGAATTTGCCGCCCACCACGGTGACCAGGCCGCCCATGCCATCGCGCTGCAGGTGATCGAGCACGGCGAACGTTCGCTTCGCCTCTCGACCGACTGCGCTCCCGCCTTCCTCGTAGAGCGGCCGGACGCCCGCCCACGCCCGGAGCGCACGCACCTGGCTGAACCCCGGCACCATCTTCTCGCCCTCGTCCAGCATCTTCTCGACTTCCCAAGCCTGAATGCTGGTGTCGTTGGGATCGGGTACGTTCACCGACGTGGTGCCAATGACCGCCACCGTGCCGACGGGGACCAGGATGTCGCCGTCGCCCGGCAAGTGGCAGCGGTTGATGATGGTGTTGACAAAGCGGTAGGCCATCGCGACCATTGTGCCCTTGCTTGGACGCACGGTGACCGGGCAGCCCGCCATGCCCGCGATCTGGCCCGCCCATGCGCCGGCCGCGTTGATGACCATGGCCGCCGCCAGCCGGCTCTCCTCGCCGGTGCGCTTGTTGCGCACCGTCGCGCCGGCTACGCGGCCGCCGATCACCTCGAGCTGCGTAACCTCGTGGTAGGTAAGCACGGCGCCGTTGTGGATCGCGATGGCCGCGCCAAGCGCCGTGAGGACGTCGAAAGAGTCGCACGAGGCGTCGGGCACACGAAAGGCGCGTGATGTTGCGGGATTGAGCGCCGGTTCTTCCGCCAGCATCTGGCCGACGGAGATCTCCTCCGCCTCGATGTCGCAGGCATGGCAGGCCGCCAGCCACTTGTCTGCAAATGCAGGATCGTCGTCTGGGGTGGTGATGAAGAAACCGCCGGTGTCCTCGATCGCGTGCGGCACGACCCGGCGCAGGATCCGGTTTTCCTCGATACACTCGCGTGCCGATTCCGGATCGCGCGCCGCGTAGCGGCCGCCCGAGTGCAGCAGCCCGTGATAGCGGCCGGAAGTCCCGTCCGTCAGATCGTGGCGCTCGATCAGGGCGACCCGCAGGCCGCGCAGGGCCAGGTCCAGGGCCACGCCACCCCCGGTGGCCCCGCCGCCAATCACGAGGACATCGTAATCTTGCTTCATAGCATTCCTGTCACGGAGCGCCGAGGTAGGACCGTCACCCAAGGTCACTCACCTGGAAGTCGTGTGCGTCCTATTCTTCCAGCCAGTGCATCGATCGCTCGACCGCCTTGCACCAACCGCGGTACAGCTTGACCCTCTGCGCTTCTTGCATCGCCGGCTGCCAGGTGCGATCGACTTGCCAGTTCTGGCGGAGCTCGTCCAGGCTGCTCCAGTACCCGACCGCCAGGCCAGCGGCGTAGGCCGCGCCAAGCGCGGTCGTCTCGGCAACCCTGGGGCGCACGACGGGCACGCCCAGGATATCGGCCTGGAACTGCATCAGAAGGTCATTGTACACCATGCCGCCATCGACCTTCAACGCGGTCAGCTGGACGCCGGAGTCCTGTTCCATCGCGTCGAGGACTTCGCGCGTCTGGTAGGCCGTTGCTTCGAGCGCGGCCCGGCACAGGTGGCCTTTGTTGACGAAGCGCGTCAACCCGACGATCACGCCGCGGGCGTCTGACTGCCAGTACGGCGCAAACAGCCCGGAGAAGGCGGGGACGAAGTAAATGCCGCCGCTGTCCTCGACGCTGGACGCGTAGTCTTCGACGTGTTTCGAGAAGTTGAAGAGACCGAGGTTGTCGCGCAGCCACTGCACCAGGGCGCCGGCGATCGCAATCGAGCCCTCCAGCGCATAGACTACGGGCGCATTCCCGAGCTTGTACGCGACCGTGGTCAGCAAGCCGTGTTTGCTGGGCACCGCGAGGGTGTCGGTGTTCATCAGCATGAAGCAGCCCGTGCCGTACGTGTTCTTCGCCTCGCCGGGCTTGAAGCACGTCTGCCCGACGAGCGCGGCCTGTTGGTCGCCGAGCACGCCGCAGACGGGCACTTTGCCGAGGGTGTAGCCGTACAACTCGGGATCGCTGGACGGCCGAATTTGAGGCAGCATCTGCCGCGGGATGCCGAGCTCGCGCAGGATGTTATCGTCCCAATCGAGCGTGTGAAGGTTCATCAGCAGCGTACGGCTGGCGTTTGTCACGTCGGTGATATGTGCGCCGCCGTTGGGCCCCCCGGTCAGGTTCCAGATGGCCCAGCTGTCGACATTGCCGAACAACGCGTCGCCGCGGGCGGCCGCCTCGCGCACCCCCTGCACGTTGTCCAGGATCCACTTGACCTTCGGTCCCGAGAAGTAGGTGGCCAGCGGCAGCCCGGTCTGCGACCGGTAGCGGTCCTGGCCCCCTTCCCGGCCGAGGTCCCCGATAATTCGGTCGGTGCGGGTATCCTGCCACACAATGGCGTTGTAAAAGGGCTTGCCCGTCCGGCGATCCCACACCACGGTTGTTTCCCGCTGGTTGGTGATGCCCACGGCCGCAAGGTCGCTCGCGGCAACCTCGGCTTTTTCCATGGCGCCGCGGGCCACCTCTTGAATGCGCCCCCAGATTTCGAGGGGATCGTGCTCCACCCAACCGGGCTGAGGGTAGATCTGGGTGTGTTCGCGTTGGTGGGAGGCGACGATGCTGCCGCGGGCGTCAAAGAGAATGCAGCGGGTGCTCGTCGTGCCCTGGTCGATGGCGGCCACGTATTTCATCGTGCTGACCTCCGGATAGACACAGAGGCCACAGCGGGCACAGAGGAAAGCTGCACAAGAAACCTGGTTTCTGCCCCCTCAGCTTCCTGCGCCGGCAGGGTGCTGAGGCGAAACCAGGTTTCTTCGCCGCCTCTGCGTCTTCAGTGACCTCTGTGGCGGGCTAGACCTAGAAAGTGACGAACTTGCTGCTCGGTGCGCCGCAGACGGGGCAGCGCTCGGGCGCCTCACCTTCCATCGTGAAGCCGCAGACCGGGCACACGAAGATGGCGAGCGTGGTCATATCGGCGCCGCCCACAACCTGATTCTTGGCCCGCGCATAGAGGCCCGCGTGGATTTTCTCCGCTTCCATGGCGTCGTGCATGCTGCCCAACGCGCGCTTTTCGCCATCGACCTCAGCAGCCTGCATGAACTCGGGGTACATCGTGGTGATCTCGTAGGTTTCGCCGCCGAAGGCCGCATCCAGGTTCTCCGGCGTCTTGCCGACACCGAGCGCCTTCAGGTGGTTGGTGGCGTGGATCTGCTCGGAGAAGGAGGCAGCCCGGAACAGCCGCGCGATGTTCGGCAGCCCTTCGCGCTCCGCGCGGTCGGCAAAAACCATGTACTTCATGTGCGCCTGGCTTTCGCCAGCGAACGCGTCCTTGAGATTTCGCTCGGTGGTTTCCTGCATGAGTTTGCTCCTGGCGTACTCGCCGTTGAGGGTGGATGCGCCGGCCTGGGGTGCAGGCCCGCCGGGTTGCTGCGGACACGGCACGTTAATACACGGTCGAGCATACCATGCCACTCACTACTTGTACATGACTCACCGCATATTGGAGGGCGGCGGCTCGGCCAGGTCAAGCTTCGGCACGCGCGGCTCGGTGCCTTTAATCAGTCGTTTGATGTTAGGGCGGAGTGCCCAGAGGATGGCGATCATGGTGAGCGTGCCTTCCAGCGCGTACTGCCACGGACCCAAGTGGAGCGCAGCCCGGATGGCGAACTGGACCGGGATCAGGATGGCAATGACGATGGACGTCAGGGACGCATAGCCGGTCAGGTTGATCCCCAGGGGCAGCATCGGGATGAGCCACAGGCCGGAGAGCGGCCAGAAGGCCACGGCTGCGCCGATGTTCGGCCCGGTGCCGGCACCCCCCTTGAAGCCCAGGTAGATGGAGGCGTTGTGCCCGATCACCGCCATGAGCCCGGCCAGCACGTCGGCCCAAATGGTGTAGGGGGAGCCGTTCATCACCCAGCGGGCGACCATGATGGCCACAAAACCTTTGAGGATGTCGCCGGCGCCGGTTGCGATGCCGGCCCACGTGCCGCCTGCCGCGGAGGGCGTTCGTGCCGCCCGTCCGTCCACTGCCGTGCTTGCGGATGTCCTGCCGCTTGAGGGCGTAAATGACAAGGTAACCCACGGGGATGGCGCCGATCAGGTAGGCCAAGACCCCGGCTGCAATCAGTCGAATCCAGTCCATAGCATCACTCCAGAGGTGCGCTTGCAGCGCGTCATCACCGACGCATTCGTCGCCTTCGACAAATGAAAAACGCAAAACGCGCGTCGGATCAGAACGAGCGTTTCGCGTTCGCCGCTACGCTATTTTGCACAACACTCTGTGCACACCATAGTTGCGTCCAGGTGGAACTTGGCCCGGCTACCGTTCCAGGATATTGCTCAGGAAGAGCTTCGTTCGTTCGTGCTGCGGGTTGTTGAACAGCCCTTCCGGCGTGTTTTCCTCGACGATTTTGCCGTAGTCCATGAAGATGATGCGCCGGGCGGCCGCGCGGGCAAACCCCATCTCGTGCGTCACGCAGAGCATGGTCATGCCGCTCTTCGCCAGGTCGAGCATGACTTCAAGCACTTCTTTGATCATCTCCGGGTCCAGCGCGCTGGTCGGCTCGTCGAAAAGCATGATCTTCGGGTCCATTGCCAGGGCCCGCGCAATGGCCACCCGCTGCTGCTGCCCGCCCGAAAGCTGCCCCGGAAACGAGTCGGCCTTCTCGGGAATGCCCACCCGCTCCAACAGCTCGTCGGCCACCCGGTTGGCCCCGTCCTCGTTACGCTTCCGCACAATGCGCTGGGCCAGGGTGATGTTTTGCCGGGCTGTCAGGTGAGGGAAGAGGTTGAACTGTTGAAACACCATGCCCACTTCGGCACGCACCAGGTTGATGTCGGTCGACTTATGCGTCAGGGGGATGCCGTCTACGACGATCTCGCCCGAGTTCACGGTTTCCAAGTGGTTGATCGTGCGCAACAGCGTGGACTTCCCCGAGCCGCTTGGGCCGATGATGACGAGCACCTCGCCCGCCTGCACATCCATGCTCACGTCGTCCAGCGCATGCACCTTGCCGAAGTACTTGTGTACGTTTCTGATCTGGATGATCGGTTCTGCCATCATGACTCCTAGCGCTTCTCGACCGATAGCCGGCGCTCGATGGCTGTGCTGAGCCGGGTAAAGAACACCGTCAGGATGAGGTAGAGCAGCGCCACCACCATGTAGGTGGCGAAGCTCTCGAAGGTGCGGCCCACATATTCGCGGCCGCGGCGGGTGAGGTCCTCCAGGCCGAGAATCGAAACCAACGAGCTGTCCTTCAGCAGCGTGACGAATTCGTTGCTGACGGGCGGCAGGACGACGCGCACCGCCTGAGGCAGGATGACGTAGCGCATGGCCTGGATGTAATTCATGCCCAGCGAACGGGAGGCTTCCATCTGGCCCTTAGAGATCGACTGGATGCCCGCCCGGAAGATTTCGGTCATGTACGCGCCGTAGGCGAAGGTGAAGGCGACGACCGCGGCCGGGAAACCCTGGATACGCACATTCTTCATGCCCAGGCCGTCCTGGAACAGGACGGGCAGGCCGAAGTAGATCCACAGCAGCCACACCAGCACCGGCACGCCGCGCACGATCTCTACGTAGCTCGAGGCAATCGCCTTCAGCACGCGGGAGCTGGAGACGCGGAACACGGCCATGATGATGCCGACGATGAGAATGAAGATGAACGAGACGATAGTCAGCCGCAGCGTCATGAAGATGCCGTCGCCGGTCACGAGCGAGCCGGTAACGTACTGGAAGATCGGCCGGAAGCGATCGGGGGAGAAGATGTACAGGGCGAGGGCAAGTCCGATTGCGCCGGCAAGCAGAAGCCAGTACTTGTCGAACTGCCCCATGCCGCCCCAGCGCGTCGCCTGGGCAGGCACCGGCGCCGAGCCGGAAACGACGACCTTCTTGTCTGATTCGGCCACCTGGCACGTACTCCTTCTGCGGCCCGCCGCCGCTAACGATTTTTTCCAACACAAAGACACAACGACATCGACGCCGATGTCGCTGTGTCTTTGTGTTAAGTCGTTGGCTACAGCGGCGCCGCTCTACTTCCGCAGGCGCGGATCGAGCGCGTCGCGCAGACCGTCGCCCAGCAGGTTGAATGCCAACACAGTCAGCATAATCATGAGGCCGGGGAAGAAGACCAGGTGGGGCGCGGTGAAAACCTGGTTGCGCTCCTGACCCAGCATCGAACCCCACTCGGCCATGGGCGGCTGCGCGCCGAGGCCCAGGAAGGACAGCGCCGCCGCATCGAGGATCGCAGTCGCGATGCCTAGCGTGCCCACGACAATCAAGGGCGTGAGGGTGTGGGGCAGGATGCTGCGGGCGAGGATGCGCGCATTGGGGACGCCCACCGCCCGGTCCGCCGTCACAAACTCCCATTCCTTCACCGAGAGCACGCTGGCGCGCACGACGCGCGCATACGTCGGGTATCGAGACGATGCCGATGGCGAGCAGTGCATTCGTGAGCCCTTCTCCCAGCACGGTGACGATGGCGATGGCCAGCAGGAGCGCCGGGAAGGCCAGGAGGACGTCCATGACGCGCATGATGATGTTGTCGGACCAGCTGCCCACGAAGCCCGCGATGGCGCCCAGGATGGTGCCGATCACGATGGCGAAGCCAACCGTGGCAAAGCCGACCATCAGCGAAATGCGTGCGCCGTAGAGGATGCGGCTGAAGAAGTCACGCACGTTGCCGTCGACGCCGAGGATGTGCTGCGGCTTGTCGGCCGGGCAGCCCAGCAGGTGGATGCACGGCCCCGAGCGCATCTTGATCTGCTCGACCCCAATCAGGACCTTGTTCGGGTTGTAGGGCGCGATGACGGGCGCCAGGATGGCGACAAGCACTAGCACGACCAGGATGATCATGCCGATGATGGCCGATTTGGTACGGAACAGCGCGCGGATGGCATCCTGTGTCGGGCTGCGCGGCTTGCGCTCGAGCACTTTTGCAGTGGAAGCAGCTGCGGCCGTTGGAACGGGTGTGGTCATGTTAACTCAAGCGGACACGAGGATCGAGGAACGCGTACAGGACGTCGACGATCAGGTTGATCAGCACGTAGCCGACCGCGATGATGAGCGTAAAGGCCTGGACGATGGTGTAGTCACGCGCCTGGATGGCGTCAAAGAGCGTTCGCCCCACGCCGGTCAGGTTGAAGATGGTCTCGGTCAGCACCGCGCCGCCGAGCAAGGTGCCCAGGGAGAGCCCCACGATCGTCACGACCGGGATCAGCGCGTTGCGCATCGCGTGGCGCATGACGACCTTGTTCTCCCGCAGACCTTTCGCCCGGGCGGTCCGAATGTAGTCGAGGCTCAGCACATCCAAGAGGCTGGAACGCGTCATGCGGGCAATGATTGCCATGGGGATCGTGCCCAGGGCCAACGCGGGCAGGATCATGTGCTGGACGCTGTCGAGGAAGCCCTTGACGTTGAGCGTCAAAATCGACGTAACGATGTGCATGTTGGAGACAAATGTGAGCAAGGTCAGCAAGACGCCGGGCTGGAGGTTCAAATGCCAGGCTTCCATCAATGTCGGAATCACCATGCCTGCGGTGTTGCGCCCCGAAGGCGGCAGCCAGAACGGTGTACCCTTGAGCAGGAGCGCGAAGACATAGGCCAGCATCAGGCCAAGCCAGAACACGGGCATCGAAACGCCGATGTTGGCAACCAGCATGGTACCGACGTCTGTGGCCGAATTGCGCCGGATGGCCGACACGAGACCCAGAATCACGCCCGCGATGGTCGCAAACATCAGCGCGAGGAATGCCAGCTCGATCGTGACCGGCAGGCGCTCGATAAGCAGAGCGCTCACCGGGCGACCGTAACGGAACGACCGCCCCAAGTCCCCCTGCGCTATGTTCTTCATGTAAATCGCGAACTGGGTCGGGATCGGTTTGTCGAGCCCATTACGGATAATGAAGTCGTTACAAATGGCGTCCGTGGCCCGCTCGCCCAGGGCAGCCCGGCAAGGGTCGCTTGGCAGGAGGCGCGCCAACGCAAAGGTGACAAAAAGGATGCCCAGCAGCACCGGAATGCTGGCTACCAGGCGCTTGGCGATATAGCTGAACATGCCCGTCCGTTTACCCGTAAAAGAGGTGGGACACCCGCAGGCTCACTGCGAGGCCGCAGGCGTCCCACCGGGTCAGGTCCTTACTGTGCCGGCGGCGCGTTCAGGAATGCGCCGAACAGACTGTTGAAGTAGGTGAAGGTGCCGGTGCGGCCCTTGTGGAGCGGGTTCGCCGCGTCCCACTGGAGCGCCCAGCTGGCGATCACGTCCTTGGCATCGAAGTCGGTGCCGTCGTGGAACTTCACACCCTGGCGGAGCTTGAAGGTCCACTCAGTCAGGTCGGCGTTCGCCGTGAACGATTCGGCCAGCGAAGGTTCGACGGCAGTGCCGCCGACCTTGAAGGCCAGCAGCGATTCGCCCGCCTGCTCGCAGGCCCGCAGCGACTCGCCGTCTTCCTCGTCCGCGCAGAAGAGGCTGATGGGTTCGCCGTTCTGCATCCAGACGAGCTGTTTGCGGTCGCCCGGCTGCATCACGGAGAAGTTCTCGTTGCCCAGCGGGCTGGCGTGCGCGCCCGTCACGTCAGCCTTGAAGGCCGTCGCGGAGCCGCCGTGCGCCACGGGCACCATCGGCACGTGCTGCTTCACGAGGTTGTTGGCCTCGGCGTACAGCTTGTTGCGCTCGGCCTGGTCGGCCGACGTGGCGGCCTTCTTCAGCACCGCCCAAAGATCCTCGAAGCCCTTGCCGAACTGCGGGCTGGCGCCCTTGCCGAAGTGGTAGTCGAGGAAGTTGGTCTGGTCGGGGTAATCAGCGCCCCAGCCGAGCAGGAAGAGCGGCAGCGTGCCCGTCTTCGCCGTGTCGAGGAACGCGCCCGACTCCATCACGTTGATCTCGACGTCGATGTTCAGGTTTTCCTTCAGCTGCGCCTGGATATCCTGCGCCACGAGGCCGGGCTGCGGCAGGTAGCCGCGCACGACGTCGCGGTATGAAAGGGTCGTCTTGAAGCCGTCCGGCAAGCCGGCCTTCGCCAGCAGGTCCTTCGCGGCTTTCGGGTCAAACTTGTACCACGGGTCGCCCTCGCAGCCGCCCGGAATCGGAGCACGGCGTGAAGAAGTCCGCCACCGTCGAACCGGCCGGGTAGAAGTTGTCGACGATGCGCTGCCGGTCGATGCCCATCGCAAGCGCCTGGCGCACTTCTTCCTTGTCGAACGGCGGCTGCGCGTTGCTCATGCCCAGGTAGAAGACGTTGCGTCGCCTCGCGGGGATACAGCTTCAGCGTAGTGTCGGCCTCGATCTTGGCGAAGTCGTCGGGCGTCGGGTTGTCGATGCCGTCGGTCGTGCCGGCCTGGAGTTCGAGCAGGCGTTGCAGCGCCTTCCTTAGCCCAGCGGAACACCAGCGTCGTCGGCCTTGGCCTTCTCGCCCCAGTAGTTCGGGTTGGCCTTGAAGGTGATGCTGTCGCCCTTCTGCCACTTTTCGAGCATGTACGGGCCGGTGCCGATCAAGTTTGTGATCAATTCGCCGGTGCCGCCGGTGGCCTGCAGCTGGTCCGCGGAGTGGATGCCGAACGCCGAGAAGGCCGCCTTCGAGGGGAAGGCCACGTCGGGCTGGCACAGCGTGAACTTGACGGTGTACGGGTCGACGGCCTCGATGGACTTGAGCTCCCCACCGTAGTCACAGTTCGTTGCGGCATAGCTCGTGTCGGTGATGACGGCCTGGTTGGTGCCGGTCACGGGCGTTGTCGCCGCGACCGTGGGTTCAGGCGCAGTGGTTGCCGCGGGCGCCTCTGTCGGTTTCGGGGCTTCGGTTGGCTTGGGCGCCTCGGTCGGTGCGGCGGTCGGGGCTGCCGTGGGCTGGGCGGCCGGGGCGGCAGGTGCGCCGCAGGCGGCCAACATCCCAAGCAACATGACCGTCACGGTCAGCAGGCCGATCAGTTTAAGCTGCTTCATCTTGTAAGTCTCCTCCTGTCTGATGTGCGATAACATGAACCGTGTCGCCAACGGGCAAACGTTCGGGCGGGTTCCGAGGTGTCGCACCTCCTTTCGAGGTCAGGCCCGGACCATCGCCGCACAACTTTGTGAGGGACGAACAGGGAGCATCAGGTAAGGCGGCGAAATGACAGCAGCGGCAGAAGCTGTTTTCAGCATCCGCCGCTGCCCAACAGGTCAGCTCGACCCGGCCGGCTTCTTACCGATCCACTTCTCGTAGATCTTGTCGTACTCGCCGGACTTCTTCACGTTCGTGAGCCCCGCGTTGAAGAGGGGGAGCAGACCCTTGGGGTCGCCCTTCTTCACCGTGAGCGCGTAGACTTCGTTGGTGATGATCTCGGATGCGATCTTCAGCTTGCCCTTGAACTGCTCCGATTGCAGCGCGTAATTAGCCGCAACGGGTGTGTCGACCACCACCGCGTCCAGGTTGCCGTTGACCAGATCCTGCAGCGCAAGGTCGGGGGTATCGTACTGTTTCGGCTCGATGCCCAGCTTACGCAGGGCGATGGCGCCCGTCGTCTCGATCTGGACGCCGACGCGCTTGTCTTTCAGGCTGTCGGCGTTCGTGATCGTCGTGTTGTCAGCCGGCACGACAATGCTCTGGTTCGCATCGAAATAGCCCGTCGAGAAATCGTACTTCTGCTTCCGTTCGTCGGTCACGGTCACGGAGGAAATGATGGCGTCATACTGGCCCGCTTCGAGGCCGGCAAAAATCCCATCCCACGCGACGTTGTTGACCGTCACGTCAAACTTCTGATCCGCCGCGATGGCCTTGAGCAGGTCGATGTCCAGCCCCGTCAGGTTCTTCGCGCTGTCCACGAACTCCATGGGCGGGAACGACGCGTCTGAGGCCACCACAAATTTCTTGGCCGATTGTCCCGGCGCCGCGGGCGAGGCGCACGATACCACGAGGCCAAGTAGCATCACCAATGCGGCCAGCAGGCCAGCCAGCTTGAGCAGCTTCATCTTCTAAGTCTCCTCCTGATGTGTGGGTGCGATGAGAAAATCAAGGTCGCCAACCCGTTTGCTGAAGGGCAGTTACAGAGGCGCCGATACCCCCTTTCGAAGCCAGGACCGGACCACTGCCACCCACGACTCTGTGAGGGACGAAGAGTGAACAATGAGCAGAGTAGGGCGCATTATAGCGCGCACGGGGTGAATGTCAAACCGGGTTTTCTGCGCCAGGGCCAGCGGGCAGCTCACGCGGACGTCGCCGAGCCGCGGAAGTGCCTCTCGCGTCTTTGCGCCGGGTTGGGTAGCACCCGCGAGAGAGGCAGGTGTCGGCGGTCAACAGAACGCAGACGGGGTGGATGACCAGGACGCCCCCGGCAATCCTGTCGATCCACCCCATCTGCGTTGATCCCCGTCCGATAGAACGCCCTATCGGCTTGGCTTAGTGTCCGCCGAGATAGGCTTTCATCACCTGCGGATTCTCGAGCAGTTCCTGGCCCGAGCCGGCCAGCACGATGCGGCCCGTTTCGAGCACGTAGCCCCGGTGGGCCACGGAAAGCGCCATCAACGCGTTCTGCTCCACCAGGAGGATGCTGACGCCTTGCGAGTTGATTTCCTGGATGATCGAGAAGATCTCTTCGACCAGGATGGGTGCAAGGCCCATGGAGGGCTCGTCCAGCAGGAGCAGCTTGGGCTTGGCCATCATGCCGCGGCCGATCGCCAGCATCTGCTGCTCGCCGCCCGACAGCGTGCCGCCGAGCTGCCCGAGACGTTCCTTGAGGCGGGGGAAGCTCTTGAAGACGCGGTCCATGCTGGCCTTAATCTCACCCGCATTCGACCGGGTGAACGCACCCATCTCCAGGTTTTCCAGCACGGTCAGCGGGGCGAAAATCTTGCGCCCCTCGGGGACGTGCACCACGCCCTTCCGGACGATGTCTTGCGCGGGGCAATTGACCAGCGACTGCCCTGTCAGGCTGATCTGCCCGGAACGGGGGTGGAGGATGCCCGAAATGGCCTTGAGTGTCGTCG
>CAWEMM010000011.1:0-365843 GCA_963810095.1 uncultured Chloroflexia bacterium
CACTGCGGCCGGTGGACCTCACCTACGGACGAGAACGCGCCGGTTCTGTTGCCTGGTCCATGCAGGAGCGGTACAATAGCGCCATTAACGTCGGCTAGGAGGATCGGCATGCGAAACACGCTGAACTGGTTCGAAATCCCTGTCACGGATATGCCACGGGCGGTCCGCTTCTACGGCCAGATCTTCCAGGCAGAGCTCCCGGCCGACCCCGCGGGCGAAGGCTTTACAATGGCCATGTTCCCGGGCGGCGGGGGCGTGAACGGTGCGCTGGTCTGCGGCGAGGGCTACGTCCCAAGCTCGTCTGGCGCGATCGTCTATCTCAACTGCAATCCGAGCCTCGACGCGGTGCTTGGCCGGGTCGAAGCTGCGGGCGGCCGGATCGTGGTGCCCAGGACCGACATCGGCGAAAATGGCGCCTTTGCCTTCATCCTGGACACGGAGGGCAATCGCGTCGCCCTCCACGAGTCGGCGCAGCAGTAGCCCGACCAGAACGCCGCAAAGGCAAGAATGCCGGGGAACCGTAGTTCAGGCCCTTGTGCGTCTGTGCCTTTGTGTTATTCTTGCTCCGGCACGGTGAGGTGGCCGGTTTTGTGTCGATTACGAAATGTGTAACGGAGGAGATGTGTGATGAATGAGTTGATCGAGCCAGCCGGCCAGTCGCCGCTGGCGCTTGCAGCGCGCGACCTGGTGCGAGCAGCCCGCAGGGGTGTATTGTGCACGCTGATGCCAGACGATGGGTATCCTTACGGATCGCTGGTCGAGATCCTGCCGCTGACCGACGGCAATTTAGTGCTGTTTCTTTCGCAGCTGGCCGAGCACCGGCGCTTCCTGGCCGCCGACGCGCGTGCATCAGTCGTTATCGCGCCAAACATCCAGGAGCCGCGCGCCATGGCCCAACCGCGGGTGACGTTGATCGGACGTGCGGAGCCGGTCGAAGACCGCGAGCAGTATGCACAAGCGTACGTGCGCCTTCATCCGACGGCCGCCAGCTACATCAACTTCCCCGACTTCGGCTTCTTCCGCCTGCGGGTGGAGCGAGTGCGCTACATCGCAGGCTTCGGTCAGATGGGCTGGATTGCGAGCGAGACCTACCGCGGCGCCTTCGGCACGTAGGAACCAGCGCACCCGCCGATAACCGTCCGATGAGCGACCGGCTGCGCGACATGGTCTCGCAGGCGTTGGCCGCGCGGGTTGCCCTACCGCAGACAAGGACCACAGGATGCGCCAGAAGCACTTCATCGATTCGCACAAAGCCGTGACGGGGCTCTTCGTTCTGCTGCTGATGGCGATCTACGACCAATGGCAGAACCCGACCGCATGGGTCTACCTGGCGCTCCACGGCACCTACGGCATCCTGTGGGTGTTGAAGAGCCGCATCTATCCGGACAAGAACTGGGAGCGTCCGGCGACGTGGCGCTTTGCGCTCGTGGCGTGGGGCGGCCTGACGGTGTACTGGGTGGCGCCGTGGCTGCTGACGTCGCAGGGCGTGCAGGCGCCGCCGTGGTTTCTCGCGCTCTGCATCAGCACCTACGCGTTCGGCCTGTTTCTGCACTTCACAGCCGACATGCAGAAGTACATGTGGCTTAGGCTGCGCCCCGGCGAACTGTTGTCTGAGGGCTTGTGGTCGAGGGTGCGCAACCCGAATTACTTTGGCGAGTTGCTGATATATCTGAGCTTCGCACTGCTCGCGATGCACTGGCTGCCGATCTTGCTGCTGGCAGCCTTCGTGCTCGTGTACTGGCTGCCCAACATGCGGCGCAAGGATGCCTCACTCGCCCGCTACCCCGAATTCGCCGAGTACCGGGCGCACTCCAAGCTGTTCATCCCGCACGTGTTCTAAATAACCGCACATTGGATAGGACGCGCTGCCGGGCAACGCGGAGTAGAACGGGACACTGATTGAACGGATGGGACTGATTACCACGATTTCTGCCCAAAGGACAGCGTAGATCAGTTCAATCAGTTGGATCAGCGTCCCATTCCAGATCAGTTTGAATACCGCCTTATTCGAGATCGCCCCGACCAACCTTCCGCCGCGTTGCCTTGTGCTGCGAACGGACCTTCTTCTCGGCCAGCCGTGCCTCGCGCGCACCGGCGGACGGCTTCGTCGCGATCCTGCGCTTGCGCTGACGCAGCGCGCCGGCCAGCAGCGCCTGAAACCGGCGGACCGCTTCTTCCCGGTTCTCGAGCTGGCTGCGAGTGGCCGAACTCACGACCCGCAGTACGCCCTCGCCGTCGATCTGGTTGCCCAGGCGAGACAGGATTCGTCCGCGCTGTTCGTCAGACAGCGAGGGAGAGGCGGCGACATTGAACAGGAGCTCGACCCGGGTGTCGCTGCGCTGCACGTGCTGCCCGCCGGGTCCGCTCGACCGGCTGAAGCGAAACTCGAGTTCTGCCGTCGGGATCGCCAGGCGCTCGTTGACGATGATGACGGGGCGCAGGTCGTCCTGCTCCTCCAGCGGCGCACTCATGCCTGGCTCCGCAAGAACTTCAGAACCGCCGCGTTCACCTCGTCGGCATAGTCGATGTTGCACGCATGGCCGCCGCCACTGACCGTCACGTATTGTGCATGGGCGATGCCCTCGCGCAGCCGTGCCTGATAGGTACCCGGCACGACGCGGTCGCAGTCTCCCGCAAGGATCAGCACGGGGCAGGCGATCTTCCTCAGGCTGCCGCCGGGCCGGAAACGCGCCACCGCCAGGGTCGCGCGGCGGTACACGTCCGGATCGTTCTCCGCGATTCGCTGCTCCGTCATGTGGCGCAGCAGCACGTCCTCCTTGCGTGGAAAAAGCGACAGCGCCACGCTGTGCGCGATGTCCTCCATCGAAGGAGCGGCGCCCGGCCGAAAACGGCCGAGCCCGACGCGCAAGATCTCGGGTGCAGGCGGCCAGACGCCGGGGAGCGTGTTGAGCAAGGCGAGCGAGCGCACGACGTGCGGATGGGCAATCCCGAGCTGCTGCGCGACCATGCCGCCCAGGCTCAGCCCCACGATATGCGCCGGCCCCGCGCCGGTGGCCGCCAGCAACATCGCGACGTCAGACGCAAACACCTGGACAGAGTAATTGCCTGCAGGTTTGTCAGACAGACCGTGCCCGCGCAAATCGACTGCGATGCAGCGGAAGTGCCGGCCAAACGCTCCGAATTGCATGAACCAGTCCTCGGCGGATGAGCCGAGCCCATGGATGAAGACCACGGGGATGCTGCCGACGCCCCATGTCTCGTATCTGAGCCTGATCCCGTTCACCTCAGCAAATGGCATGCTTTCACCCGGCTTCGTTGGATTCTCCGGACTGGGAGTGTCTCGGCCGATTCTCGCGCAGGCAAGGTCAACTGACAAATCCCAACCTTCGTGCTATACTTCTCTTAGGCGATGTTCTCGCGCGCATTGCTCCGCGGCCCTGTCGGGGCGCAACGCGCACCCCATCCCGCTTCGCATCAACATGGAGGCCGCTGATCATGACCAACGATGTGCTGGTGAAAGTCTACGAATCGCAGGGCATTTTCGGAGCTGAGGTCGTCAAGGCAAAGCTCGAAGCTTACGGCATCCCCGCGCTCCTGAAGTACGAGTCGGTTGGGCAGATTTTCGGCATCACGGTGGATGGCATCGGCCGCGTCGAGGTGCATGTGCCCGCCGAGCTCGAGGAACAAGCCCTGGACCTGATCGCCGAAGGCGACGCAGAGGGCGATTCAGACGAGCCGGCCCCGGAAGATGCGGCGGACGGTGAACCGGCATAACGGGCTCGCTATCCGCGCTAGAATGCTGAACGGGAAGCCTCACGGATGACAGGCGCTCACGGATGTTAGCGCACCCACGGGTGAAAAAGCGCTCACATTTGTAGTCTTGTGAGTGAACTGCTATACTTATCGCTTGGTTTCGAAATCGTAATTGCGTCAAGAGGAGTGGCCCCGCGTGACTCAACGGAAAACCCAGACGCCTGAGTACTGGCAGAGCTTTACCCTATCGCCAACCGACGTCGAATTTCTACGTACCATGCTCCTGGATAGCGAGCGCCCGGTGGCGACGCGCGAACTTGCCCAGGCGCTCGTGGCCGAGCGAATCCGTCGCGAGGAATCCGAGCTGCGCGCCGAAATGTCACGCGGGACTATGTACCAGCCGAAGAAGCACTTTGCCGTGGGCGACAAAGTCCTCTTCCCCCAGCTGGATTTCCGGTTGGGCGAGGTGGTCGACCTGCGCGCGGGCCAGAACCCGGAGTACGGCGAGTTCGAGGTCATCACGGTCGAGTTCGGCGGCGGACGGCGCCAGCGCAGCTTTGCGGCCGGCCTGACCGCGCCCCATAAGCTGAACGCGGATATGCCCGACGTCCTGCAATCGGGGCCGGCGGTCGACCCGCAGGCGGTCTTGCAGGGCCCCGCACGCAATCTGCCCGAGCAGTTGGGTGCGGCTCTTCGCGGAGACGACACCTTCGCCGTGTTCGAAGACCGCTGGCTGCCCCGCGACCTGTTGGTCGAGATACACGTCGGGCACTTGAACATCGCCGAAGCGGTCATCGATATGAACCAGAACGCGCTCGACACTGCGACGCTGCTCAAGGAGCTCGACCTGCCGCGGGACGTAAGCGAAGCAATCAATGCGTTTTCGCTGCAGGCCGCGCTGGCCGCCGACGAGCGGTTCGACCAGGTGGGCGCGGCCGACGAGCGTCGCTGGTTCCTCCGCCGGCTCGAGCCTGCCGAGGCGCTGACCCTTCCCGACATGCTCCGCTTCACGCCGACCGACTACGATCTGGATGCGATAACGCCCGACCTTGAACAGCTGGCGTTCCAGCTGGACGACGAGTGGTCGGACACGATCGAACAGGTTGAAGAGCGGAAGGCGGTCCAGACGGCTACGATCGTGCTGACGTTCCCCCACGCGATGTCTGGCACGCTGCCGCTCAACCGGCGGACGCGGCCGCTGCTGCCCACGGGCCACGGCGAGCGCACGATGGTGATGTTGGTCGACGGGCGCTGGGGCAATCGCTTCGCGGGCTGGGTGAACCGTGACGGCCGCTACCTCGCGGGCCTGCAGGCCTGGATGGAGAAGCACAAGCTGCCCGCAGGCACCCAGATCACGCTTGAGCGGCGCGCGGACGGCGACATCGTGGTCGACTTCAAACCGAAGCGCATGAAACGCGACTGGATGCGTTGGGCGCAGAACGGCGACGAAGGACGATTCGACATCCAGATGCGCAAGCAGGAAATCGCCTGTGAGTTCGACGAACAGATGGTTATCGGCGCCGACAAAACCGAAGACATGCAGCGGCACCGGGCGCATTTCGCAGCGGTTTCACTGCGCGACCTGGTCTTCGAGATCTTCGTCGACCTGGCGGGCCTCTCAAGCATGGGAGATGTGGCGGCCAAGACCGTATACAGCGCTGTCAACGTCGTCCGGCGGATGACGCCTGAACCGGTTTTCGCGGCACTGGCCGCGGATGAGCGGCTCGAGCGTTTGCCGGAGAACCGGTTCCGGCTGGTCGCATAGGGGCGGCGAGCGGCTGCACATGGCGCGCCACTTGGCGTAGGAGACAGGACGGCAGGCATGACTGGTTGGAAACGACCTTCTCTGGAGACGAAATTCCATATCGATAACGAGTGGTGGCAGAGCAGCGGCAAGGACCTGCGGGTGGCCGTGCGCGGCCAACTGTGCCGAGATGACCAGGCGCGCTTCCCCGATCACCGTAACCTGGAGTCAGTGGACTGGGTGGACCCTGAGACGGCCGAAGTGATGCGGGCGGACGCGCTGCTGCAGACCCTGCGCAGCCACTGCGCAAGGCAGCCCGAGTTCATCAGCTCGGGAAACTCGGCGGTCTCCAACATCTTCCGCATCTTCCTGCTCAACGGAAACCAACCCCTCACCCCCGCGACCTCGCCCGGCAGATGCCATGGACCAGCGCGGAGACCATCCTGCGCACCCTGGCCAGCGGCCCGGTTTACATGGGTATCCGTCCCGCGATCGGGCTGGACTAGGAGAGGGAGTGGGGGCGCCTTCGCCGGCGTCGACGGCGCCCCCACTCCCACGCTCCCAAGCTGCCCCCTATGCAAACCCCACTCGTCGAAATACTGGTCATCGGCAACGAGGTGTTGGCGGGCAATGTGCTCGACAGCAACTCCCACTGGCTGTGCCAGCAGGTATCGGCACGCGGCGGGCAGGTGCGGCGCATCACCGTGCTGGCGGACGACCCGGCCGAGATCGCAGACGGGCTGCGGGGGGCGTTGAGCCGGGGGCCGGCGCTGATCCTGACGTGCGGGGGTCTGGGGCCAACCCAGGATGACCTGACGGTCGGGGCGATTGCGCAGGCGCTGGGGCTTAAGCTGGAGCAGGACCCGGCCGCATACGCGATGGTCGGGGCGCTCTATGCCCGCCTGTTTGAGCAGGGCGAGGTGACCACACCCGAAATGTTGCCTGCCCGTGTCAAGATGGCCCAACTGCCCCAGGGCGCCGAGCCGCTGCCCAATGGGGCTGGGGCCGCGCCGGGCGTCGTGCTCACGCACCAAGGTGTCACCATCGTCGCGCTGCCCGGCGTGCCCACCGAGATGAAGGACATATTCTCCCACAGCCTGCTGCCCCGGTTGGACGCGATCTTTCCCGAACAGGCCTATGCGGAACGGACGCTCAAGACGAGGGTGTGGGACGAGTCCATCCTCGCGCCTGCGGTCGACGGGGTTGCCCTCCGACATCCTCTCGTCTATACCAAGTCGCGCGCCCAGGTTTACGGCTCTGGCATAGCCGATTTCGTCACGCTGGCAGCCCGCGCGGAATGACGAGGCAGAGGTCACGGCCCTGCTCGACGCGGCAGAGGCCGATCTACGCGGAGAACTGGCCCGGCTGGGGATCGACGTGGAATAGAACGCCCACCGCATTGGTTGGCAGGCATGATCAGAAACCAGGCGGCGTAACACACCAACAACGTGTAAGGGCGAGGCATGCGCTGCATGCCTCGCCCTTTTCGCATACCTGGGCTCTACACGTCCAGCTGCATGGGCACGTCCCCGATGCGGGCCATTGCATGTGCGGGCTCGAGGGGGTCATCGCCCAAGCGCAGGTAGAGGTACTTGAAGACGTCGCGGATGATGGCCGTCAAGGGCACGGCGAGGATCGCGCCGGCAAGGCCGGCCACCTCGCTGCCGATGATGAGCACGAGGACGATAAGCGCGGGGTGCAGCTCGACGGCCTTACCCGAGATGCGCGGCACGAGCACGGTGTTCTCCACCTGCTGGATCACGATAAAGAGCAGGATCGTCCATACGGCCAGGATCGGATCCTGGATCAGCGCGACGAGGACTGCGGGCAGGGCGCCGAGCAGCGGGCCGACGAATGGCAGGATCTCGAAAATGCCGGCCAGCAGGCCTAGCACCGCGGGGAAGGGCACCTTGAGCAGCGAAAGGCCGATCGCGGCGAGCACGCCCACGACCAGACACAACAGCAGCTGGCCGCGGAGGTACTTGCTGAGAATCCGGTCCGAGATGCGGACGATGTTCACCGTGTCGGCCCGGATTTGCGCCGGGATCATGGACACGGCCGACTTCATGAAGCGCGACTGGTCGTTGAGCACGTAAAAGAGCCAGACGGGGATGATCACGAGCCCCGCAACGAAAGCGACGGTGCTCGTGAGCGCGGCGATCGTTTCCAGCAGGGCCGTCTGGACCGCACCGCTGAGCCGGCCGCCGGCTGCCTGCGCCGCCTGATCGATTTGCGCCTGAATGTCGCCGGGCGTATTGGCCGGTACCATACGAGCCCCTGATTAGCGTAGCGCTGCACGGCGTCCGCGATCTCCTGCCGGTTGTCCCACAAGGCGGCGAACTGCGGGGAGATCACCGGTACGACCAGCAGGAAGAACACCACCAACGCCAGGACGGCGGTCAGGTATGTCAGCAGGATGGCGGCGGGCCGGCTGCGCTGCAAGCGGGGAAACAGCCGGCGAAGCCATCGCTCGAAGAGCGCGACGAGCGGGAACAAGACATACGCCAAAACCAGCGCAAAGATGAACGGGAAGAGCGCGCCGCGGGCAACCCAGAGCAGCCCGATCACCAAGGCCGCGAAGCGCAAGGACCAGTATCAACCGTCCGACCCGGCCTCTTGTCATCCTGTCCCCTCCACCGCATGCTGCACCCACTGCTCCACCGTTCCCGCTTCCGGTGCGGTCCCACCCCGCTGCAGCCGCGCCAGGAACTCGACGTTGCCCGCCGGACCGGTAATCGGCGAGCGGGTGACGCCGGAAGGGGCCAGCCCGCACGCCGGCGCAGCGGCCAGCACCTTCTCGATCGCATACCGGTGCAGCGCCGGCTCGCGCACGACGCCGCCCTTGCCCACCTGCCCTTTGCCAACCTCGAACTGCGGCTTGATCAACGCGATGACCAGGCCTTCGGGCGCCAGCAGCGACGCCACCCGCGGAAGCACCAGCCCGAGGCCGATGAACGACACGTCGACGACGGCCAGTTGCACCGGCTCGGGCAGCGTTTCGAGGTGGCGGATGTTGGCTCGCTCGATGCTGACCACCCGCGTGTCCTGGCGCAGCGACCAGGCAAGCTGCCCGTATCCCACGTCGATCGCGTAGACCCGCGTCGCGCCCCGCTGCAGCAGGCAGTCGGTAAATCCGCCCGTCGACGCGCCGATATCCGCACACACCCAGCCCGCGGGATTGACCTCGAACACGTCGAGCGCATGCTCTAGCTTGAGTCCGCCGCGGCTTACATACCGGGGGCTGGCCGCGAGCTTGAGCGGCGCATCGTCGGGCACCAGCAGCCCGGCCTTGTCAAGCACGCGGTCGCCGACCGAGACTTCGCCCGCCAGGATCAGGCGCTGCGCCTGGGACCGGTTCTCGGCCAGCCCGCGCACGACCAGCAGTTCGTCAAGACGAACTTTACGCGGCTTGGGCGGTTTCGCAGGGTTGTCGGCGCACATGGCCCGTCATTTTAGCATAGTTGCCACATAGGGACGAAGCGTCCGGCGCCGTTCGCCCGACGTCTCACACCTATGAATTGGCCGATGAATTGACGATAACGCGGCGCTAAGGTATCATGCCGGTTCGAGGAGAGAGTCCATCAACCATGGGTGATGCAACCCCAAGCACTGCCACGGGTGTCCGCCAGCGCTCCCAGCTTGCGCTCCTGTTCAAAACGATGCGGCCGAAACAATGGACGAAGAACGTGTTTGTTTGGGCCGCGTTGGTGTTCGACGTCAAGCTGTTCCAGATCCAACCGTTTCTGCGCACGCTGGCGGCGTTTATCCTATTCTGCCTGATCTCCAGCGCCGTGTACATCATTAACGACCTGGTCGACATGCCGAAGGACCGTCTGCACCCAGAGAAACGCAACCGGCCGCTCGCGTCTGGCGCACTCAACCCGAACATCGCCATTGTTGGCGCGGTCGTCATCGTCGTCGGCTGCCTGCCCGCCGCGCTAAGCCTCAACTTGCAGTTCACCGCGATCCTGTACGGCTATCTGTTGCTGATGATCGCGTACTCATTCTGGCTTAAGAACATCGTTATCGTCGACGTTTTCACCATTGCGATGGGGTTTGTGCTGCGCGTGGCGGCGGGCGTCGCAGTGGTCAGCGCAACCCGCTTCTCGCCCTGGCTCTATGTCTGCATGACGCTGCTGGCGCTGTTCCTGGGGCTCGGCAAGCGACGGCAGGAAATCGTGCTGATGAACGAGAACGGCTCGAACACGCGGAAGATCCTGGCCGAGTACAATCTCCCGTTTGTCGACGAGATGCTGGCGCTGGTCAGCGCAAGCACGGTGATGGCCTACGCGACTTACACCTTCTCCGCGCCCAATCTGCCCGCGAACCACTTGATGATGCTCACCATCCCGTTCGTGGTTTATGCCATCTTCCGCTATCTCTACCTGATCCACGTGAAGGGGGAGACCGACCCGCCGGATGTGGTGGTGCTGAAGGACCGCGCGCTGCAGATCGACGTGGTGCTGTTCGCCCTGGTGGTGTTCGTAGTATTCTACCTGGTCTAGCATTGAAGCATCGACGGACGATCGCAACGCATCTGGCTGCGTTGGGAGAGGCGTCGTTCCTCCTTGTCACCGCGAAGTGCGTCTTCATAGTAATCGACGAGACAGCGGCCAGATGGCAAGCTTCGCGCCAGGTCATACACCCTCGAATAGCCGAAAAAATGAATCAACACCGATGAAAGCGCGACCACGCTAATTGGCTCCCATCGGTTGCTGACAAGATGGTTGAGCAGGCATTCTGGCTCGAATGGTAGACTCTGCATCGAACCCTCATAATCGTCGCGGCGAAATCCCCCAAGCAAGTCTGCGACGGCAAGATCCGTAACCATGAAGCCGTATGCGTTGATGTCAAGATCCTCCCAATTCACGGCGATACCAAGAAGATGATACTCCGCAGGCTCGGCTGGAAGAAGCGACGAGATCTCTTCGCGCGCCTCGCTAACTGCGGTCACAAAGGGGTTGGGGCGACCTTGGGCGTCCAGATGCGATACGCTGACAAAACCGGCTGCAGAGGCTTGAAAGGCACCGCGATAGAGCGCCACGTTGCTGCTGCGCTGCCGGATGATCACCTGCTCAGTCGGAGTTTGGGCAGTGGTCCGGGAGATCAGAAACACGTTGGCGCTTAGGGGGTTAGCCAGAACAGATTCGTGCAGCCGATAGGGAAATCGCACATAGGCGTCGCGAATCGTTCTAATCCTACCGAGAATGCCGTCGGAAGGGATGCAAGAGTAATCGAGCGAACGATTCGTCGCCATAAAGGTTGAGAAGGTTGTCAGGCCGAATCGCAGGGTTAGGCCACCTCGCAGATTACCCTCGGTTTCACCGGCTTGGACCAGTTCTTCTAGGCGAGGCAGTGGGTTGTCGGCTATCTCAGTATGGCTGTATCGCCGTCGGTGCATCTCCTCCAGCGAGGCTTTTGCGGCCTTCAGCGCAATGGGATAGTCCGGTCGGTGTGCGCGGAACTCGCTGGGTCGGTACTCGATCCGGACCTCGGCGCAACTAAAGGGAGTGTCTGGATCGCCCAAGAGATTCATGGCTGGCGCCTCGATGCGGCCAAGTTTGAAGGTTGGAAACTCCTGTGGCGGCGGGGGAGTCACCTCGTGCTGCATGCCCCGCCTCGCGCTGGAACCGCCGGTTCGCGGTCCAAGCTCGTATTCTTGGCCGAATCGCCTGCTCGATGAGACCGAGCCCGAGGCCCACAATAGCTCCGACGAGTAACTCGGGCCAGTTAATGCTCATGTGCCCCCCAGCGAGAGGTTGATCGATGCCTCGATGCTCAACGATTACGGCCCTTCGATCTTACCACAGGGCGTGACTGGTCAAGAAGAACCCTCCGAAAGCATAAGCAATCAAAAAGGCCCGGAGCGTGTGCCCCGGGCCTTTTGGTTACTCGGTCTCTTCCTTGGGTTTCTTCGTGGTACGCCGCTTCGGCGCGTTGCCGATCGCCTCCGGCATCGTGTAGGCCGGCTCGGCCTTCACAGGCTTCGGCTTGGGCGACGTGGTCCGCTTGGGCTTCGCCGGCGCCGCGTCCACCGCGGGCGCCTCGGCCGTCGCAACAGGCTGCGCTTCCGCCGGCTGCTTCTTCGTGCGCGAGCGCTTCGGCTTCTGCACTTCCTCAGCAGGCGGCTCGGGCGCAGCGACTATCGCGTCGACCAGCGTGGCCGGCTCCTGCACCGGGGCCGGTGCGGCCTCGGGCTCAGCCTTCGGCTTCCGAGGTCGCCGGGCAGGTTTCTTCTCAGCAGGTTGCGCGGCCGGCCCGGGCTCGACAGCAACAGGCTCGGGCACGAGCACCGGCTCCGCCGCCGCTTCGGCCGGCGCTTCCGCCACAGCCTCCGCCAACTCGCCGTCGGTCTCGCCGCCATCGGCCGGTTTGCCCCGACCACGGCCCCGGCCGCCACGGCGCCCGCGGCGCGATTTGGGCTTTGCAGCCCCTTCGTCGGCCGGCTTCTGGCCGTTGCCGTTCTCGGGCGGGGCCAGGATGTCGCCCGGCTCTGCGATTTCCACGGTCTCGTCCTCGTCCGGCTCTTCGGAGATGATCACGCTCGGCGCGCTCGCGTCGGGCTCGCCCTCGGGCCTGTCTTCGCCCAGCAGGAACTGGGCCCATGAGCCAGTCATGCCGTCGGCCGTAACGCCGTAGAACACCCGCACGGTTCCGTCGGGCATCCGCAGCGCCAGATCATAACGCAGCTTCTTGGCCCGGCGCGCGGCCTGCCACAGCCCCAGATCGCCCCGCCAGGTCACGTCGTCCGGACCGTTGGGGTGGGTCAGGTGCTGGTTGATTGCATAGCTCCACAGCTTGCGTGCGGAGTGGATGGTGACGTTCTGCACCACGTTGCCGTTGCGCAGGTCGCGGATGGCGAAGTACCGGCCGCCCTTGCGCTCTTCCATCGACACCAGCTCGACCCCGATGCTCGGCAGAGGCGTAGCCTCTTCCTCGCGCTCGGCTTGGGGCTGGGGCTGGGGCTGTGCGGCTGGGACCGCGACAGGCGCCGCCGGGGCGGCGCGCTCGGCCGCCTTCTGGCGACCGGGTCGCTGGGCGGCGGGCCGGCGGGGCTGTTGGCCCTGGGGCGCGGGCTCCGGTTCGGGAGCGATCTCGGCCTCCACCGGCGCCGGTTGCACATCTGCCAGCTTGCGGCCCTGCAGCACCAGCTGCACGAGCTCGTCGCGCACGGCTTCGGTCGTCTCGCCTTCCTCGCGGATGTAGACGCGCGTTTGGCCAAGCGCGTACGGCTTGTCGGACCCGTTCGGCACCTGAACCCGCAGGACGGGAGTGCCCTGGCTCTGCATCACGTCGACCTGGCAATCCAGGGGCGGCGTGACGTTGCGCTCGATTTCCTTTTTGATCTGCGGAACGGCGATGTCGGGCACCTCGACGCCCTTCACGGGGCCGGGTCGCTCAGACACGCCCACGTAAACGGTGCCGCCGCAGGTGTTGGCAAATGCGACCACGTCGCAAAGCACTTTGGTGAGTCCGCCGCCGTCGCGCGCCATGCTCTCGTGAAAGGCCTGGACGATGGTGGGCCCTTGCTCACGAGCGGTTTGTACGTAGTCGAAGGGGGCTTCCGCCGGCGGCCGGTAGGGCCGCATGAGCGTGAAGTCGTTCCCCTCGAGCACGGCTTGGAACGCGTCGAAGCTGACTTCGGTGAGCAAGATCTCGGTCACCCGGTCGCCCACACCCAAGCGGTTCTTGTCCTTGGGGTCGCGGGCCAGCCGGTGTGCATCCGAGCCTTGCAGGAGGTGCATGCGCCGGGGATACTCGGGCTTGGAGCCGTCGAAGAAGCGGAGTGTCGAGCGCCGCGAAGCGCTCTCCAGGTCCGTCACTTCCAGCGCGTGCAGGTTGGCGTCTTGCGTGAAGGCAATGCGTGTTTGACCACCGAAGCTCATGCCCTGCAGCGCCACCCCGTGAGTCGAGTTGGCGTGCGCGGCGATGACGAGGCCGCCTGCTTCCCGGATCAGCCGGTAAGCAGTCAGTACGTCCGTGGTCGGGCCGACCTCCGTTATGCCATCCGCGAGCCGATCCATCGGCACGGTGAGGCGCAACAGGAGCAGTTCCAGCTTGCGGAGCGGTGTCTCGGGCGGGAAAATGCCGAGGATGTGAAAGCCGAACGTGGCGGTGAACTCGAATCCCGGTAGCACCAGGATCTTATCGCCCAGGCGACGGTACTCGTCCAAATCCCGTCGTTCCTGCGGCCGCAGGCGGTCGTTTGCCTCTAACCAAGCAAGCCGTTCGATCTCGGCTCGCAATCTGGCCACCCCTTCCACCGTGTTGTGGTCGGTGATAGCCACAATGTCGAGGCCCCGTGACTCCGCCTTCTGCAGCCACTGCAGGTATGTTGTGCCTGGTTCCAACCAGTCCGCCGACGCGGGGGTGTGCAAATGGATGTCCACCCGCCGCCAATCACCCTCAGGCGCCCGGAAGCTCCTTCTTATTCGCTTTTTTTCGGGCACAGAAAGTACAAACTCTCCTTTCTTAAAGAACAGGCCCGGTCTTTCCGACCGAGCCCATCGCGGTACAGTCAGTACACAAATGCATTATTGATCCATTTGTGATGTATGTCAAGTAAGAACATTAACAAAGAGGGGGGATTCTACGACGAACCCCCCCTCTCTCAGGTTCAGCCTTCCACCACCGTCACTTCAGCCACCGGCTGCGGTTCGGTGATAGGGGCGGGTATCTCTTCGGCGCCGTCGACCGGCAGCACCTCTTCGACCTTGCGGTCGGTTAGCGCGGCCTCGACCACGTCCTCGACGCGCTCGGCGAAGATGAAGGTCATCTGCTGCCGCACGTTCTCGGGCACATCGTCCAGGTCGCCCTCGTTGCGCTTGGGCAGGATGACGGTCGTCAGCCCGTAGCGGTGGGCGGCCAGGATCTTCTCCTTCACCCCGCCGATGGGCAGCACCTGCCCGCGCAGCGTGATCTCACCCGTCATGCCCACATTCTTGCGCACCGGGCGGCCGGTCAGCAAGCTGACGAGGGCCACCGCCATCGTCACACCTGCGCTGGGGCCGTCCTTAGGCGTTGCGCCGGCCGGAATGTGCAGGTGGATATCGCTCTTGGCGAAGAAGTCCTCCGGGATGTTGTAGTCCCGCGCCTTGCTGCGCACCCACGAAAGCGCGGCCTGCGCCGACTCCTTCATCACGTCGCCCAACTGCCCCGTCAAGGTGAAGCCCTTGCTGCCCGGCATGCGGGTCGCCTCGAGGAACAGCACGTCGCCGCCCACAGGGGTCCAGGCCAGCCCGGTGGCCACGCCCGGCGCCTCCACGCGCTCGGCCACGTCCTCCAGGAACTTGGGCCGGCCCAGGTAGTCGGGAATCTTTTCGGCCGTGATTTCCACGGGGCCGATCTGTGTGCCCTTCTCGGCCACACGTGTCGCAACCTTGCGCGCGACCCGGCCGATGTTCCGCTCGAGGCTGCGCACGCCGGCCTCGCGGGTGTACTCACGCACGATGCGGCGCAGCGCGTCTTCGCTGAAATTGATCTCGTCGCCGCGCAGGCCGTTTTCCTTCACCTGCCGCGGCACGAGGTAGCCCGCCGCGATCCTGACCTTCTCTTCCTCGGTATAGGAAGAGAGCTGGATGATCTCCATGCGGTCGAGCAGCGGCTGGGGAATCGTTTCCATCCAGTTCGCGGTCGTGATAAAGAACACCTGGCTCAGGTCGAACGGCACGTCCAGATAGTGATCGCGGAACTCGCTGTTCTGCTCCGGGTCGAGCACCTCGAGCAGCGCGCTGGACGGATCGCCCCGGAAGTCATGACCCAGCTTGTCCACCTCGTCGAGAATGAAGACCGGGTTGCGGCTCTCGGCCCGCCGGATATTCTGAATGATGCGGCCCGGCATGGAGCCGATATAGGTGCGCCGGAAACCCCGAATCTCGGCCTCGTCGCGAATGCCGCCGAGAGCCATGCGGATGAACTTGCGGCCCATCGCGCGGGCGATCGACTGGCCCAGCGACGTCTTGCCCGTGCCGGGCGGCCCCACGAAGCACAGGATCACGCCTTCGCGCTCGCGGCGAATGTGGTCCACCTGCCCGTCGTCGGGTGCGGCGGCGTTTCCACTTGCCTCGGCTGCGGCCGCAGCCTCGGCCTTGCGCTCCATGCGCAGCTTGCGCACGGCCAGGAATTCCAGGATGCGATCCTTGATCTCTTCCAGGCCGTAGTGGTCCTCATCCAGCACCTGGCGCGCATGGGCAATGTCCAGGTTATCCGGAGTGCCGGTGCTCCACGGCAGATTCACCATCCAGTCGAGGTAGGTCTTGATGACCGTGTACTCGGCGGCCTGTGACGGCATCTTGCGCATGCGGTCCAGTTCGCGGCGCGCTTCCTTCTCCGCCTCCGCAGGCATGCCCGCTTCGCCGATGCGCTTTTCGTAGTCCTGGATCTCGGCTTCCTGCTCGTCGCCTTCGCCCAGCTCCTTCTGGATGGCCTTGAGCTGCTCGCGCAGGAAGTACTCGCGCTGCGTCTTGGTCATCTCGTCCTGGGCCTGCGAT
Source organism: uncultured Chloroflexia bacterium (assembly GCA_963810095.1). Taxonomy (GTDB): domain Bacteria; phylum Chloroflexota; class Anaerolineae; order CG2-30-64-16; family CG2-30-64-16; genus JALOOB01. Next base: position 15,949 of record CAWEMM010000011.1, read on the forward strand.
TGGATCTTGCGGCCCAGCTCGAGCACTTCGAGCTCCTTCGACAGGATGCTGTTCAGCTTGACGAGCTTCTGGCTCACAGGGTCGATCTCGAGAATTTCCTGCGCCTGTTTCGGCTCCATCCGGGTGCTGGCCGCGACCAGATACGCCAGCTGGCGCGGCGCTGGTCGCGTTCATGGCCGCGGTCTCGAGCTCTTCCGGCATGTGGGGGACGAGCGAGACTAGCCGCCGGAACAGGTCCAGCGTCGCACGCATCAGCGCCTGCGACTCCAGGTCTTCCTCACCCTCTTCGTCGGGGATTTCCTCGACGCGGGCGCGCAGGTACGGCTGCTCCTGAAGGTACTCGACGACGCGGATGCGCTCAATGCCCTGCACGATCAACCGGATCGTGCCGTCTGGTGCGCGCAGCATGCGGTGCACGACTGCGGCCGTTCCCACCCGGTAAATCTGGTCAGGGCTCGGCTCTTCCAACTCGGCGTCCTGCGCCGTCACCAGGCCGATAATGCGCTGGTCGGCCACATCCACCAACGCGTCGTCCACCAGGCGGATCGAGCGCTCCTGACCAATGGTCAGGGGCAGCCACATCATGGGGTACACGACCACACCCCGCAGCGGCAAGATCGGCAGCTCTGCCGGGATTGTCAAATCGTTCTGTTCAGCCACACTCATGATTGTGCACCTTCTGGTTGCTCACCTTCACTGGTCTCAGCCGCGAGCCCTACCACTACCTGTTGCCCTGTCCCCTGCTCACTCGTCGCCCGCACCGGCACCCGGCGGACCTTCGCCTTGGGAAGAATGATCTTGAGAAAACCATTCTCGTAGGTTGCCTCCTGGCCGGTCCCCTCCAGCGCCCAGGGCAGTTGCACCTGCGTCCTGAACTTGCCGTGGCGAATCTCCATCTGCTGGTAGGCCAGCTTCTCCGCGGGATCGCGGCGCTCGCCGACCACGACCAGCATGCGCCCGCGCAGCAGAATCTCATAATCGTTGGGCCCGAGCCCGGCGATCTCGATCACAACGGCAACCGCATCCTCCGTCTCGTAGACATCCGTAGGTGGCCGCCAAATCGTCTCGTTGGCCGGGTTCCACCGGGCGCTGCCATAACTCTCACGGTACACTTGCGCACCCTCCTGATAACTGCTGACGCGGGCTCGACTTGTCAGCTTCACGCTCGACTCATTCACAATTCGTTTGTGGTACGGATGCGGGGCAATGCCCGCTTTTTATACCACAAGAAGACTCAGAATCACATTGTAACGCGCTCGAACAACAGCCCGTCGCAAGCTTCATTCCCTTATACCCGACCAACGTTAGCGCCGCGCTTTATTTGTGTTAACGCTCTGTTAGTGGGCTTTCCCGTGTCGCGGCCGTGCAAGAAGCAGGGCGGACCGCGTGCGCGTCTTTGCACAGGGAAGGCGGGCCGCGTATAATCGCGCTTGTCAGAAGCGCCGGAGCGCGAGGCTGGACGAGTCGGCGCTCCGCGTTCCTTTTTGCCAATCTCAGGAGGGCCCCGATGCCGTCTTCCGACCTGCTGGTCGACCTCACCGTACGGGACTTCGCCCAGAAACTCGCCTCCGCCGACGCCGCGCCCGGGGGAGGCTCTGCGGCCGCACTGGCCGGCGCGCTCGGCGCGGCCCTGGCCGGCATGGTCGCGGGCCTGACGGTCGGCCGGCCGAAGTATGCCGAGCACGAAGTAGAGATGCAGACGGTGCAGGGCCAGGGCGAACGCCTGCGGGGCCAACTGCTCGCCCTGGTCGATGCGGACACGGCGGCGTACGAGAACGTGATGGCAGCCTATCAACTCGCGAAAGGGACGGAAGAGGAGATTGCCGTTCGGCGGGCCACGATCCAGGACGCGCTGCGCCACGCGGCGGATATTCCACTGGCGACCGCCGAGGCCTGTGTCCAGGTGCTCAACCTCGCCGCGCTGGCCGCCGAACACGGCAATCCTAACGCCGCCTCGGACGCGGCGGTCGCTGCGCTCCTTGCGCATGCCGGCTTCCTGGGCGCAAGTCGCAACGTCCGCATCAACCTCCAGCAGATCAAAGATGCCGAGTTTTGCGGCGCAGCAGAGGCCCGCCTGTTCGGGCTGACAAACAATGCCGAAGCTGCGCTCACGCGCGCGCTAGGCAAGTGAAAGCAACAACCGCGCCGGCTGCCCTGCCGCAGAGATCGGGGTTCGTCGCGAAGCCCGGTTTCTTGCAGGCCGTCCTCCCCATCCTCGGCTACCTCGCGCTGACGCTGGTGATGACCTACCCGCTCGTCACGCGCTTCGCCTCGGCCATCCCCGGCGACTCGTTCGACGGCTGGCAGAATTACTGGAACCTGTGGTGGGTCAAAACCGCGTTGATCGAAAAGATCACCTCGCCGTGGTTCACCGACCTGCTCTACTACCCCACAGGCGTCAGCCTGCTGTTTCACACCCTCAACCCGTTCAACGGCGTGACGTTCCTGCCGGTCCAGCTGGCGTTCGGCCTGCTGCCCGCGTACAACACCGCCGTCGTGTTTAGCTTCGTGGTCGGCGGGCTCGGCGCGTACTTGCTGGCCCGGTATGTCCTTGGCCCCGGAAGCAGCCGCCTGGTCGCGTTTGTGGCGGGCGCGATCTTCACCTTTGCGCCCTACCACATCGCACATTTGCTCGGCCACATGCAGTTGATCTCGCTCGAATGGCTGCCGTTCTTCGCACTGTACCTGCTGCGGGCGGTTGAGCCGAGCCACAGAGGGCGCCGAGGACTCAGAGAGGTAGGGCTGGCCGCGCTGTTCGTCGTCCTCGTCGCCCTGTGTGACTGGTATTATGTCTTCTACTGCCTGATCTTCTCGGCCGTGGTTGCGATTTGGTGCGCGGTCCGTGGCTTGCGACGCTCGGGCGGCGGCGGCACGGTCGCCCGGCTCCTATCGATCGCCGCCGTCTGGTTGATTGCGGCCGTCGCGCTGAGCCCGCTGCTCGTGCCCATGGTGCGGGAGGCGCGGGCGACGGACTATATGGTGCCCGACCCGGCGCAGAGCCGCACCTTGTCTGCCGACCTGCTGGCCTTCATCACGCCGCAGGGCTTCCACCCACTGTGGGGCGAGTGGGCACGCGGGGCCAGCTCGGTCTTCACGTCGACCATCTCCGAGTACACCGTGTTCGCCGGCTTTGCGGTCCTGGCGCTGGCGGGCTGCGGCCTGGCGTTGGCCCGCCGCGGACGGGTGAGTAAGTGGCTGTGGCTGGGAACCGCGCTCACCTTCTTCGTGCTCAGCCTGGGCCCGGTGCTCCACGTAGGCGGCCGGGCGGCTCTGCTGCCGGGGGGCGCGAGGTGCCGCTGCCCTATGCGCTGCTGGCCCGCCTGCCGTTTCTCGACATCATGCGGTCGATCAGCCGGCTGGACGTCATGGTCATGCTGGCGCTGGCCATGCTCGCCGCGCTGGGGCTGGATGCGCTGACCCGGCGCGGCGAGCGCCTGCGCTGGCTGCCCGCGGCCGCGCTGGCGCTGGTGCTCTTCGAGTTCCTTCCCGCGCCCTACCCGATGAGCCCGCCCGACGTGCCCGACTGGTACAAGGCGCTGGCTCAGGATCCACGGCCCGGCGCGGTGCTGACCCTGCCGGTGAGCTGGGACCGCCCCGGCTATCTGCTGCAGCAGACCGTCCATGGCAAGCCGCTGACCGCCGCGTACATCAGCCGGGAGGACCCGCGCACGCTTGTCGACCAAGCGCCCGTGCTGCGGTTCTTCCGCCGGCTGGAAGCGCAGCCCGGCTTCGACATGGCGCGCGAGGGTGAGAAAGCACTGGCAGATCTCGGGGTGCGTTGGGTGGTGCTCGACAGGTATCAGATGCCGGGGGGGAAGGAACGCGAGGTCACCGACACAGGCGCGCGGCTGATCTTCGGCGACCGCAAGCCGGTGTACGAGGACGACCGGCTGACCGTGTACGAGGTGACGGCCGAATAGCCCCGCGCTGCCGGACAACGAGCGATGGACTGGGACGCAGGTCTACCTGATTGAACTGATCTGCGCTGTCTTTTCGTAAGGGATCAGGGCAAATCAGTCTCATCAGTTCAATCAGCGTGCTATCTTAGGTCAATAACGTGGTTTCTTGGCCAGCTAATTAGCTGTCGCTCGTCGTGGCCTGATCTCGGAGCGGTACGCGTCATAGAGGGTCAGCAGGTTGGCCTGGTGAAGCTTTTGCACGAGGCCGCCGAGGGGAATGCGCGACAGCCCGCACTCTTCGATGGTGATATCGAGTATGCTGTTGCGCGGCACGCCACGGGCGATACGTTCGCGCACCAGCCGGTCCACCGTCCGCAGGTAGTGAATCCCCGCGTCGAGCGTTTCCTCAATCTCGCCCCGCAGCAACACCTCGCCGTGACCCTGCACCAGGTTCTCCAGGCTCAGCGTCTTGAGCGCCTGCAGCGAGTTGATCATGTCGTCCAGGTCGCCGCCTACCACGTACGGAACCGGCATGACCGCATCCGAGGCGACCAGCAGGCGGTCCTCCACCACGTGGACGGTGATGACATCCTTGCTGTGGCCCGGTGCGTGGCGCAGTTCGATCGTCTTCCCGCCAAAGCGCAGCGTCATGCCCTCATTGAATAGCAGCTCGGGGTAGCGGATCTGCACGTCATTAAGCGCGGGGGTCTGCTCTTTCGCCTGCTCGAGCGCGGACTCGGCGTGCCGTTCCATTAGCCGCCGGCACTGGTAGTGCGCGACGACGACCGCTTCGGGGAAGAGATAGGTGCCGTAGATGTGATCCGCGTGCGAGTGCGTGTTGACGACGTAGCCGACCTTCGTCCGGCGCTGCGCCACGAAATCGCGAATTTGGCGCGTCTCTTGCGGGAACGGCAGGGTGTCCACCAGGATCGCGCCTTCATCGGTGAAGATGACGGTGGCGGTGACTTCGGCATACAAGCCACTGGTGAAGACGTAGACGCCCTCAGAGATGCGGTCGCGTTTGAGAGGCACAGGCAGTCCTGCTCCGTTCAGGTGGGTCGTTAATCGCTGGTTGAGTTCGGCGCAAGAATAGCACAGGGGAAACAGGCGTGTCAAGGGATTTGAAAATTGAGGTTGCAAGCGAACGGCTACACGCATTTGAGCCGCTAAGCGAAATTGAGTACAATCGGGATCGGAGGAACCTAATGAACAAGAGACAGATAAAGTTGTCCGTTTTCACTTTCGTTGTGGTGATCACCTCGGCCGTCTCTGCGGCCGCGCAGACGCCTGCCCCGCCTCACCAGATGTTTCTGCCGGCGGTGTTTCGCCCCGCACAGACGCGCGTGCTGACTGCCACCGGCGACGCGTTCGTCATCGAGAATTTCCCCAACGACAACACCGGCAGTGAAAACTACCTCGTCGCCGGCATCGACATATATGGCGAGCCCCGCTTCGGTCGGATGCGCTCGTTGATCAACTTCGACGTGCCCCCGCCGCCGACGTCGACCGTGGAGCGCGCGATCCTGCGGATTTACTTTGAAGAGGCCGTCGACGAGCCGGACAAGACGCAGAGTCTTGTAGTGCTGCAGCCATACCACGCCTGGAACGAGTCCACGGTCACGTTCGCGAACTACGGAGGCTGCGACGTCGGGTACAGCGGAGAACCTGTTGCGACTGTGCCGATCAATTCGAGCGCGCCCGCAGGCTATATCGACATCGATGTGACATCAGTCGTGTCGAACTGGCTGACCGGGATGGAAGTGTACACGGGCTTTTGCCTCGCTCAGCCCGAAGGTGGCACGAACTTCCCGGCATACTACTTCTTCACTTCTCGCGAAGGCGCGCACCCACCGGAGTTGGTGCTGACGTACTAAGCTGATCACGATGTGGGGCTGGAAATGTAGGGCGAGCTTCAGCTCGCCGGTGTGTACCCGGTGGGTCCTTTCCACTTTGCGATTAGGTTTGGGCGCTCAGATTTCAGGGGCCGGCCCACGTCGACAACGCTTCTCACTCGTTCTGCTTTGGCAGGGGCCGGCCCGCCCCCAACAAGAGAGAGCCAGCTCAGGCGGTCGCCCACCCGGGCGTTTGGGGACGGGATGGCCTTGGGCAAGTCAGGGACACTGCCCGGTCGTTACCTTAAAGCTGTCAAGCAGGACGGGCGCGCTCCCGTCGCCCTTCACGCCCCAGCCCTCGACCGTAATGCTCGCCGGTGACACCCGCAGCCGCACCAGGTGGTGCAACGTGTTGTCTCGGACCGCAGTCCAGGCCGGCTTCGTGGCCGAGGCGAAGGGCGCGAACGCGCCGCTGATGTTGCTCTGCTTGCCGCCCGGGCTGACCTTCACGTATACAACCCCATCCTGCTGCGTATAGCACGTCAGCGAGGTGGAGGTGGGCGTGTTGCTGTTGGGCACATCGGTCAGTGGATAGGAACGCTCGTACGCTTGGTCGTGCGCGTAAAGCGCAATCTTGACACCGAGCCGTTCGAAGAGCGGCCCCACCTGACTGCGCAGCATCAGGTTCGGCTTGTGATTCGTGCCGTCGCCGAACACGACCACGTGGAAGTACGGCACGATCCAGCGCATGCCCCGCGCCTTGGCCGCGTTCGCGTCCTGCTCGATCCACCCCAACTGCCCCGCGTCCATGCCGGCCTTGTCCGTCGCGGCGAAGAGCCCCATGAAGTGCACGTCGCCCACGTCAAAGGAATAGTAGCGGCGGCTGTCGTCTCCGGGCATCATCGGCAGGCGCCCGGCCCAGGGAGCCGTACCGACCGGCGGCGAGTCCAGCTCGTACTCATGATTCCCGTAGGTCAGCATGAGGGGCGCCCGGGCGGCGACCGGCTGCATCTGGTTAAACCACTCGTCGATTGCTTTCTCGTACGTTCCGTAGCGCTTGTCGGTGTCGAAGTAGGCGTAGTCTCCGCCGCCAAGCAGCACGAGCGGCTTCATCTTGGCGATCTCGTCGATCACCTGCTGCGTGCCGGTGGCGAGCCCGTCCGTGCGCCCGACCAGGCCGGTGTCGGCAAAGAAGACGGCGTCGAAGCTCGCCGGTCCCGGCGCGGGCGCGGTGCTCGCCGAGAAGGTCGCGCTCCACCCGCCGGGGGCTTGCACCCGGTACTCGTAGAGGGTGCCCGGCTTGAGCCCGCTCACCGTCACCTCGTGGAGCGTGCCCGCCGTGCCCGAGGGCCGCGGCGCACCGGTGGCGGTCTGCCAGCCGGCAGCCCCGGCCTCGCGATACTGCACTGCCGAAGGAACGCTCGTGTCGAGCGTGCGCCAGACGACGGTCAGGGTGGTCGACGGCGCGTCGACCCATGCCAGGTGCACCTGGTCATACGTGTCGGGCGCGGCCGTGGGGCTCGTCGTCGCAGTTGCGGTTGCAGTGGCGGTCGGCGTTAGCGTTGGGGTAGGCGTGTTGGACCCGGGCGCCCCGCCTGCAGATATTATGGGCAGAAACGCCCTCGGCGTCAGTGCGAGGATCTGGGCGCTAACCGGGCGCCCTGCCGCCGCACTGTAACCGACGATCAGCGCGGCGACGGCCAACGCGGCCAACACAAAGAAAAGCGCCGTCCACCGGCGGCGCATCCCATCTCGATTTCGATACATCACTCACTCCTGTATTCTCTACACCAGTCCATCGTAACGCCATTTCACTTGCGCGCTGTAACGTCAATCTCAGTCCGGCTTGCGGATCACGGGAAGTGCGCGGGCGTGGTATACTTCTCTTCACTGTGCCTGTCGAGACTGTAGGAGTGCCCAGAATGCCGAAGGTCCTGATGCTCTCCCCTCACTGCGACGACATCCCGCTCTCACTCGGCGCGAGCTTGCTCGCCGGCGAATGGGGCGACGACGTCCATGTCGCCGTCATCTTCTCGTCGTCGCGCTACTCGCTCCGCCGAGGCTGGGACAATGATCCGGCCGAAGCAACCGCGATCCGAAACGAAGAAGAGCGCCGTGCGGCTGCGACCGCGGGATACAGCGTGGAGTTTCTCGGCCTGCCCGAGCCGGGTGTGCGCCCGGGCTATGCAGAAATCGGCGACATCTTCAACCCGCGTCTGCCTTTCGACCCTGATCCCATCTGGCCAGGGGTCCGGGCGCGGTTGTTAGAACTCATCGGCCAAGCCGACGGGATCGTGGTCTCGCCGCTGGGCGTCGGATATCACATCGACCACCGCATGGTTGCCGCGTGCTTCCGCGAGGCCGCAGATGCTTCGCCCCCATGGACGCCTGCGTATTATGAGGACCTGCCCTATGCGGCGCGTTTTTCGAGCCGCGAGATCCGCAGCCTCGTCCCCGAGCGGTTATCAGGTGTGCCCCTGGCGCCCCGGCTGCTGGCGGGGGGCCGGCTCAGCGACAAGATGCGCCTTCTGAGCGCGTACGAGTCCCAGCTGAGTGAAGATGACTACGGCAGCGTGGCGGATCACTGGGCCTGCCGCGGCAGGGGAGAGTTGATCTGGCAGCCGGAGCGCGAGCCGCGGTAGTTGGGGCCGGCGGTGCTAAGGGAGGATAGGATGCAGCGACGCCTGCGCTTCGTTTTTGTCGCACTTACTGCCCTCGCGACCGTGCTAATCCCACTCGCGCCGGTCGCACAGGGCCAGGCCGTGGCGCCCGGCCGCCTGTACCTGCCGCTGATCGCCCGGCAGCCGCCGCCCGAAACGGAGGTCCGGCTGCTGGCCGCAGCGGACGCGTACGTCGATCAGGACGAGCCCGCGCTCAACTTCGGCTCCGACTACTTCCTGCCCGCGGGCAACGACCAGCCTGTTGCGCCGGCGGAAGGAGTCATGCGGGTGCTTATCCGCTTCGACCTCCCAAACCGGGCGGGCGCAAGCGTGACGCGGGCGGTTCTCCGAGTCAATTACCGCGGCTTCTGGGACTACCCGGACCGGCCCCGAGTGATCGCGGTCCAGGCCGCTGTGGGGGAGTGGGCCGAACAGTCGGTCACCTGGTACAGCCAGCCGGCGCGCGCCGCCGAGGTGGACGGCAGCACGACCATCAACGCTAACGACCAGTTTGGCTACCGGGAGATCGACGTGACTGCGCTGGTTAAGAAGTGGTACGAAGGCTCGCTGGCGAATGACGGGCTCTATCTTAGCGGTCCGGAGGCGGCGGGGAGCGATGCTTCCTACCGTGTATTCCTGTCCCGCGAGTCCGTAGAGACGAACCTGCCCTATCCGCCGGAGTTGGTGATCACGTTTGGCTGAGCCGGAGAGCAAAAGACAGCCGCCGGACGGCGTCGAATTTCGACGTGTCCGGCGGCCGATTTTCAGTTGAAAGGTCCCCCGCTGTGCCGTGTGTTCGCTGGTCTTGAACCTGCTTACGCAGGTGGGCGCCATATCGTCGGTTCAGCTTTGCCCAACCGGCGTGACTTTCATCCCGGCCAGGGGCTATTGCGTCCCCGGCCGAAGCCGGCTCCCTTACTTATCATGTTGGCTCGAGACGGTACGGAGCATCACGAGCACCGCAGGGTACTGTGAAATCGAGTCTAGCATAGGACCGGCGAGGGGTCAAAACTGGCGCAGAGGGGGTCGGGATTAGCCTCATTCTCCAAAACGCGAGCGCCCCGGCGCATTTACGGCCAGTGCGACTGCATGGTAATATGTTCACCTTGCGCTTGCCATCATCTCCATCTCCACTAAGGAGCTCTTTCTGTGACCCTATTTACTACGCTTCTCCCGTTCGTTTCCAGTGCGGTGAGCTTCGTGTTCGCCGGGCTCGTCTTCCGGCGCTACTTCCAGCCGCGGCGGGCGCGCACCTGCTGCTGTGGGGCATCGGCATGACAATGTACGGCATCGGGGGGTTCTGCGAAGGTTACTTCGGCGCCCGGGGTTGGAATCCCCTCGTGTTCCGGCTGTGGTACCTGTTCGGTGCAATGCTCGTCGCGGCCTGGCTCGGACAAGGAACCGTCTACCTGCTCATGCGCCGACGCTGGGCGAACGTCGCTATGGTGATCCTGGCTCTCGCTTCCGTCTTCGGCGCCTACCGGGTCTTCACCGCCACGCTTGACCCCACGGCCATGCCGGGCACGGCGTACTGAGCGGCAAGGCCATCGTGTCGGGCGGGGTCCGCTCGCTCACGCCTTTCTTCAACGTCTACGGCACAGTCACGCTCGTCGGCGGCGCCATGTACTCGGCCTACATTTTCTGGCGCAAGCGGGTGCTCCTGCACCGCGTGATCGGCAACATCCTGATCGCGGCCGGCGCATTGCTGCCCGCGTTTGGGGGCACGTTCAGCCGCTTCGGCATCGGCGGCGCGCTGTACATCAGCGAGTTGCTCGGCGCAATCCTGATGTTCGCCGGCTTCATCCGCGCCACCACGCCAATGGCGAACGCCGTTCCCCGCCGCGAGCGGCAGACGTCCGCGCGGTAAACGCCGGCGGGCTCGATCTGCGCCAATAACACGACGAGGCAGGGCGTGTGCCCTGCCTCGTCGTGTCGCGAAGCAATCTGGTCGTTCTTCGCGGTAGGCGAGCTACTCGCCTTCGACCTTCAGGTGTAACTCGCGCATCTGGCGCTCGCCGATTTCGGACGGACTGCGGAACATCAGGTCGGTGGCGCTCGCGGTCTTGGGGAACGCGATGACCTCCCGAATCGACGGGATGCTCGCCAGGATTGCGACCGTGCGGTCGATCCCCGTCGCGATGCCACCGTGCGGCGGTGCGCCGTACTCGAACGCCTCCAGCAGGTGGCCGAACTTCTCCTCGGCCTCCTCGGACCCAATGCCGAGCGCCTTGAACATCTGCGACTGGCGGTGGCGCTGGTGGATCCGGATCGAGCCGCCGCCGACCTCCCAGCCGTCCATCACAATGTCATACGCCTTTGCGCGCACCTTGCCAGGGTCCGTCTCCAGCAGGTCCCAGTCCTCGTCCATTGCGGACGTGAACGGGTGGTGCATGGCCGTCCAGCGCTGCTCCTCGCGCGCTCCACTCGAGCAGCGGGAACTCGACCACCCAGCACAAGGCATGCACGTCCTTCCGCGCCAGCCCCAGCCGCCGGCCCAGCAGTACCCGCAGCTCGCCCAGCGCCTTGGCGACCACCATCGGGTCTGGATCGGCGACGATCAGCGCGAGGTCGCCGGCGTTGGCGCCCAGCCGCTCCCTGAGCGCCTGGAAGTCCGCCTCGCTCAGGAACTTGGCGGCGGAAGACTTCGCGCCGTCCTCGCGATAGGCGATATTCACCAGGCCCTTGGCGCCCGGCCCGCTTTGCCACCTCGGCCAGGTCGTCGAGTTCCTTCCGGCTGTACCCCGCGCAGCCCGGGGCCACGATACCCTTCACCTTACCGCCGCCGGCAACGGCCCCCGAGAACACGCTGAAGGAGCTGTTCGCCACTAGCTCGCTCAGGTCGACGTGCTCCATCCCGAACCGCAGGTCGGGCTTGTCCGAGCCGTACTTGTCCATCGCTTCCGCGTAGGTGAGCACGGGGAAGGGTTTTTGCAGAATCGGCTTGGTGCCCAACTGCTCGATGATCTGCGTATATAGCTCGCTGATCAACGCGATGATGTCCTCGCGCTCGATGAAGCTCATCTCGACGTCGAGCTGGGTGAACTCCGGCTGGCGGTCGGCGCGCAGGTCTTCGTCGCGGAAGCAGCGGGCGATCTGGAAGTACCGCTCGTAGCCGGCCACCATGAGCAGCTGCTTGAGCTGCTGCGGCGACTGCGGCAGCGCGTAGAACTTGCCCGGGGTGGACCCGCGACGGCACGACGTAGTCGCGCGCGCCCTCCGGCGTCGTCTTGATCAGGATGGGCGTCTCGATCTCGAGGAAACCGTGGTCGTTCATGTAGTCGCGGATCAGGTTGACAACCTGGTGGCGCAGGATGATGTTCTTCTGCATCGCGGGCCGGCGCAGGTCCAGGTAGCGGTACTTCAGCCGCAGCGCCTCGTCGACCTCCACGTCCTCGTTGATGTAGAACGGCGTGGTGCGCGCCTCGTTCAGCACCTGCGCCGGTCGTCGCAACAACCTCGACCTCGCCCGTCGGCATGTTCGGGTTGGCGAGTCCCTCCGGGCGCGCCTTGACGGTCCCGGTCACCTGGACCACGTACTCCGCCCGCACGCCGTTGAGGACCGCGTGCGCCTCGGGGTTCGCTTCCTTGTCACAGGTCACCTGCACGATGCCCGACCGGTCCCGCAGGTCGATGAAGATCAGCGCGCCGTGATCGCGGCGGCGGTGCACCCACCCGGCCAGCGTGACCGTCTGACCGACGTGCTCGGGCGCAGATCGCCGCAGTTGATTGATCTTCAGCATGGGGAAAACTCCATTGGTGATTGCAGAGACAGGCAGCAGATTATACCAGAAACCGGTTCCGGCAGAAACCTGGTTTCTGGGGTGCGGCAAGGCGCAGAGAGCAACGATGCCGTTGGCAGAAACCTGGATACTGGCTATACTGTAGCAACCACAAGGTTCCAGGGGAGCAGCACAATGCGGTGTCTCGTCACCGGCGGAGCAGGGTTTATTGGCACGGCGCTGGCCAACCGGCTGGTGCACGAGGGGCACCACGTCCGGGTCCTGGACGACCTGAGCGCCGGCGACCCGGGACGCCTGCACCCCGACGTCGTCTTCACCCGCGGCGACGTCCGCGACCGGCCGAAGCTGTGGACGCTGCTGCAGAAGGTCGATTGCGTCTTTCACCTCGCGGCGCGGGTCTCCGTCCCCGAGTCGGTGCTCTACCCGCGTGAATACAACGACGTGAACGTTGGCGGCACGGTCGCGCTCACCGAGGCCATTCGTGACGCGGGCGTGGAGCGCATCGTGTTCGCCTCGTCTGCAACGGTCTACGGCCCACAGACCCAGCCAGCCCGTGCCCGAGTCTGCCTGGCCCCACCCACAGGCGCCCTATGCCGTCAGCAAGCTGGCGGCCGAACACTATATCTTTGCATTGGGCGAGCTGTACAGCATCACCACCGTCGCCCTGCGTATCTTCAACGCATACGGTCCCGGCGCAGCGCGTGCCGCCCGTCCACGCGCCCGTCATCCCGCACTTCGTGCGCAACATCCTCTCGGGCGCGTCCATCGTCATCCACGGCGACGGCCGCCAGACGCGCGACTTCGTCTATATCGACGACGTGGTCGACGCGTTGATCGCGGCGGCTGAGGCGCGAGGGGTGGCCGGACAGGTGATCAACGTGGGGTCGGGCGAGGAGACGAGCCTGCACGGGCTCGTGGCGGCGCTTGGGCGAGCTGACGGGAAAACGGCCGGATGTGATCGAGAACCGCCAGCAAGGCGGCGGCCTGAGCCGCCTCGTGGCCGACCTGGAGGTGGCGCGGCGCCTGCTCGGCTACCGGCCGCGGGTTGGACTCCGGGACGGGCTGCAGCGGATGGTCGACGATGCGCGGCTGGCGCAGCAAGCGCGGCGCAACAACGCGGGGCTGTAGCGGGCAGCTCGCCTCGGCACTGCGCCCCGCCGCGTCGAGCTTGTCGCGCCGTCCGAGCCGAACATCCATCTCGCTTGCCGTGGCCGCTTCGACCTTGTTCCGCGAGCATGTTGTCGGCCGCCGCCAGGATCCCAGGCCCATCGTGTCCGTGTTCACAGTGACGTGCATCGGCGCGGCCAGCCGTATGCCGTGCGCCTCGAAGCGGCGCAGCAGGTCCATGTTGGCCTCTGTGATGACCTGCCAGCGGTCGTTGAACGAGCTGACGTGAAACAGCACCAGAAACTCGAACGCATTGCTGCCGAACGCTTCGAAGCGCACCTTGTGCCCGTCGATCGTCGGGTGGCAGCACACGGAATCCTTGATATCCTCCAGCGCTTGCTCGACCTGCGCGGCGCGCATAGTCGCCCGCTAGCTTGATCGTCTCGGAGAACCAGTAGCCCTTCTCGGCCGACACATTCGCGATGATCCCGTTCGTGAACTTCGAGTTCGGGATCGTCACCTTATACCCGGTATTCCAATCCTCGGCGATGGTGGCGCGCCAGCCGATCTCCTTCACCGTGTACTGTTTCCCGTCGAACTCGATCAGGTCGCCGATGAGAAACGGCTTCTGGGCGAAAGGGTAATGCCGCCGAAGATGTTGCCGATCGGTGTCCTGTGCAGCCAGCGCCACGGCCAGGCCGCGTGATCCCAAGGCCCGGCCACCGCCGTACCCACGTCGTAGCCCGCGTTATTCAGCCCGATGATGACTGCCAACACCCAGACGATCGCGATGAGGCCGCGGCGCATGAGCGGCAGGATCTGGTCGTCGAAGGCGCCCGACGTCCGCTGCACCCACGGCTTGAGATAGGTGTTGTTGACCGCGTCGTAGAGCCGGGTCAGCACCCAGGCGATCAGGAGCGCGTACGCCATGCCCAGGACGTTGTCGACGGTCTTCAGCAGCGCCGGGTCGAGCGTCAGGCGATTGACGATGGCGCGGATGCCGACCAGGGTAACGAGCAGGACGACAGGCTCCTCGAGCGCATCGAGCAGACGTCGTCGAAGTGGACCTTGTTACGGCGGATCGTCGCCTTGAGGCTGTGCGAGAAGACCCAGTAGACGCGCGGCCCAGGATCACCGCGCCGAGGATCATGAGGAAGGTTGTCAGCCACTGGCCGGCCGTATTGCCGTAATAGGTGCGATCGAAGAACTCGGTCATCCCGTCTCCCTCCACTTGATCAGATGAGGGACAAGGATAACGCAAGGACGGAGCAAAGGCAAACAGAACGAGCGGGTCGGATCGGTGCGCCACAAAGTGCCGCGAGCCGCGGGGTCAATGTGAAACCGGGTTTCTGCTGCCAGCGTCGCTGGCGCAGAAACCCGGTTTGCCTGCCACATCCGATGGCACGCTCCTGGCGCGCCTCGCCCGGGCAGTTACCAGTGCGTGACGACCGGCGTGCCCACACTTGCCCAATTGAAGAGCCAGCCTGCGTCCGAGGTGCGCAGGTTGACGCAGCCGTGGCTCATGGGATGACCGAAGTTGTTGTGCCAGTACGTCCCATGGAGCGCGTAGCCCTTGTAGAAGTACATGGTGTACGGCACGCCTGGCAGGTCGTAGCCCGGGCCGCGCATGCGGGTCGACGCGCAGCTTGGTATAGATCTTGAACCGGCCAATGACGGTGGGGGTGCGGGGCAGCCCGCTCGAGATGAGTGCTGAGAAGACCGGCGTGTTGCCCTGGTAGGCCGTCAGACGCTGCGAACTGATATCCACGTCGATCCAGCGGCCGGCGGCCGGGCCCGCTCGGCGGCTTCGGCGCGGTGCCACCCCGCCCGAACTGGCGCTGCCCGACACCCGCAGCCGCTGGCCGACCCAGATGCGGTCGGGATTGCTGATCCCGTTCAGCCTCATCAGGTTCGGCGACGGTCGTGCCGTAGCGGGCGGCAATCTAGCCAAGCGTGTCGCCCGCCCTGACGATGTAGGTGCCGCGTCGAGGGCCCCGTCGTCGGGGGCTTCGGCGCCGACGGCTGGGTGGTCGAACCGCTGCCGCCTGGGATCACCAGGTTCTGCCCGACGTAGATGCGGTCGGGGTTCGTGATACCGTTTGCGCGGGCGAGCGCGGCGGCCGACACGCCGAAACGTGCGGCAATGGTGCCGAGGGTGTCGCCCGGGCGCACGACGTAGGCGCTGTCAGCCTGACTCGGCGCGGCCGCGGCCGCCTCGGCCAGCACGCTGCCGAGGAGCATTGCGACCAGCATGACCAGGACAACGCGCCTGAGGTCCGGCCGGACCTTGCCCGTGCGGAATGAGCTCGGTCCCATGAAACGGTGATGCATCTTCCCACTCCTTCCCATAGACGGCTGACAGCGCAGGCGAGCACTCAGCGCGGGGCCCCGAACCCCGCCGCGGTGGTTGTGCGCGCGTTTGCTTTACGTTTGTGAAAGCATGATAGCTTAACGCACGCGCGCTTGTCAAGAAGCGAACTAACCATAAAATGCTACTACTTTTATCTTAGCACGGTCCAGCCAAATGTCAAGACGCGGAGTTAAGCCTTGGCGGGGTTCGAGTGTTCCCGTAAGTGACTTTTGAGACAAACGGTCCCCGTCTTGCACGGAGACACCGCTATGTTATAATAGGGTCTCGCGTGTGATTCCCGGAGGAGATATTGTGGCTATGATGCGAAAGGGAGTGGCTCGTCGAACAGCCCTTGTCGCCCTGACCTTATCGTGTGTTCTGACCGCCGCCCTGCTGGCGGCCACCGTTTTGCCCGCAAGTGCACAGACGGCTGCGCCGGCGCAAGGCAGCCCTACCATTAAGGCCGTGGAACTGCGGCTCTGGCCCGAGTACGACGACCCTGGTGTGCTGGTGATCGTTTCCGGGCAGCTTGCCGACGGTGTCTCGTTCCCCTTCCAGGCATCGTTCCCGCTGCCCGCCGGCGCTCGCAACATCCAAGCCACCTACCAGGATGCGTCGGGCTCGCTGATCAACCGGCCGTTTGAAGTCAAAGACGGCAACCTGACCTACGAACTGCCATCGGCGGGCTTTCATTACGAATATTATGTAGACCGTGCGCCCTCGGGTGACGAGCGGAACATTGCCTACCAATTCGTCGCCCCGTATGCGGTCGACGCGCTGACGGTCGCCGTGCAGCAGCCGGCCCGGGCTACGGGCTTTGCGCTCACGCCCGCAGCCGAAAGCTCGGAGACCGGCCAGGACGGGCTGACGTATCACGTTCTCAACCGCCGCAACCTGGCGGCCGGCGAGAAGGTCGACATCGGCATCCGCTACGCAAAGACCGACACCGGTCTGAGTGCGCCGCAGCTGGCGGTCGCCGCAACTGGCTCTGCCGGGCAGGCGACGACCGGCCCGGCCCCGGCGGCGGCCGGTGGGTCGACCGGCGTGATGAGCTGGCTGCCGTGGCTGCTGATCGGCCTGGGGCTGGCGCTGGGCGCAGCCGCGCTGGTCTACTGGTTGGTTGTTGCGCGGCCGCGGGCTGCGCCGGCGAGTGCAAGCGCAGCGAAGAGCGGTGCGCCTGTGAAGCCGCAACCGGCGGCACGCGGCCAGGCGGTTCGGCCGGCAGCACCCGCTCGTGCGGCACCCCGGCCCGAGCCTGCGGCCGAGCCCGTCAGCTTCTGCACCAATTGCGGCCACGGCCTGAAAGCCGAAGACCGCTTCTGCTCGCAGTGCGGCGCGCCACGGCGCACTTAGGCGCCCGAACCCACGTGGCAGCCCGACCCCTGGTGGGGCGCACGGCCGCGAGGGTCTGATGCGAAATAGGAGTTGCGCTATGCGCAAGACAGTCTACCTGGCCCTGGCGTTGGTCGCACTGCTCGGCCTGAGCGTGCCGCTTGCCGGCGCGCAGACGCCCACGCCGAACCAGATCAACGACGTGGCAAAGGATTTGTGGTGCCCGCTGTGCAACGGCGTGCGGCTGGACAACTGCGAGCTGCAGGCCTGCGTCCAGATCCGCGAGCTGATCGGCCAGAAGCTCGAGGCGGGCGAGAGCAAGGACGCGATCAAGGCGTATTTCGTCCAGCAGTACGGTGACGTCGTGCTGGGTCAGCCCCCACGCGAGGGCTTCAACCTGATCGCCTACATTTTCCCGTTCCTGGCAGCCGCTATCGGCCTCGCCTGGGTGGTCTACCTGGTTCTCTCCTGGCGCAGGCGCCAGACGGCCAATGTCGCGGCTGCGGCGGCCGCCGAGGCCCGGCCCGGCGCCGGTCCGAGCGCGAGCCGTAAGCCGGGCGAAGAGTCGGACGAATACATGAAACGCGTCGAGCGCGAACTGCGCGATACGGAATAGACGAAGCTATGACAACTTTCGAAGAACCCGCCGGGAGCAATTCGGCCCCGGACGCCACCGCAGAAGAACCCGTCGCCCAGGTGCCAGCCAAGCGCAAGGTTCCTGCCTTCTTCATCGTCCTCGGTGTCGGCATCCTCTTCCTCGGCGGCCTGCTTGCCGTGATGTTGATCAAGCCACCGCAGAAGAGCCTGTGCGACGAGGTCGCGCCGGACTGGACGCTGACCCTGTTCCCCGAATACAAGGGCGGCGTGCAAAGCGACACCGTTAGCCTCGCCGACCTGAAGGGCAAGGGCGTCGTCCTCAATTTCTGGGCCAGCTGGTGCGGGCCCTGCGAGCAAGAAGCCGCGGAGCTCGAGGCGGCGTGGCAGAAGTACAAGGATAAGGGCATCGTGTTCATCGGCGTGGACTATCTTGACCAGGACCCCGCCGCGAAGCGATACCTGCGAGAAATTCGGAATCACCTATCCGAACGGGCCGGACCTCGCCAGCAAGGTCTCGAAGCGCTACACAATCCGTGGCGTGCCCGAAACGTTCTTCATCGATCCGCAGGGCAAGCTCGTCGGCTGCCGCCAGATCGGCCCATTCACCGGCGACGGCAGCCTCGATCAGCGGATCGCGGAGATCATGCCCTAATGAGAACGGACTCCTTGCCACAAAGACACGAAGTCACAAAGGCTGATTTGTCCGAAGGACACTTCGCGCGCCCTTGTGTCTTGGTGGCTTCGTGGTGAGAAACCCGCTCCCTTGGAGTGTAAAATGACTGACCTTGGTTATATCGCCCTGGTGCTGGCATTTGTACTGAGCATCTACGGTATCGCCGTTTCGATCGTCGGCGCGCGGCGCAATCAGCTGGCGTTCGTCAACAGCGGGCGCAATGCCGTATACGTCGTCAGCGGGCTGGTCATCTTCGCAGCCCTGCTCATGTGGCGCGCGCTGCTGACCAACGAGTTCCAGATCGACTTCGTCCAGGGGCACAGCGAAGTCGCCTTGCCGACTCTCTTCAAGATTTCGGCCCTGTGGGGCGGCCAGGCCGGCTCGCTGCTGTTCTGGAGCGTGCTCGCGTCGGTGATGGCGATCTCCGCAGTGTGGTTCTTCCGCCGCGACCAGCCCAGCCTCAAGCCCTGGGTGAACGTGGTTCTCCTGATCTACATCGGCTTCTTCATGAGCCTGCTGCTGTTCGCCGAGAACCCCTTCAACCGCCTGTGGCGCGTTGGCGGGCAGATGGCGACCGCCGTGTTCCCGCCGACGGGGGCCACCCCGCTCGTACCTGCGGACGGCCAGGGCCTGAACCCACAGCTGCAGAACTACTGGATGGTGATGCACCCGATCGCGCTCTACTTGGGCTTCGTCGGGATGA
This sequence comes from uncultured Chloroflexia bacterium, assembly GCA_963810095.1. Classification (GTDB taxonomy): domain Bacteria; phylum Chloroflexota; class Anaerolineae; order CG2-30-64-16; family CG2-30-64-16; genus JALOOB01. The sequence goes on from CAWEMM010000011.1 coordinate 34,842, forward strand.
CCGTGCCATTCGCGTTCGCCGTGGCCGCGCTCGTTACCGGCCAACTCGGCAATTCCTGGATCAAGCTGATCCGGCGCTGGACCCTTGTGCCGTGGGCGTTCCTGACGATCGGCATCATCCTCGGCTCGCAGTGGGCGTACATCGAGCTTGGGTGGGGCGGCTATTGGGCCTGGGACCCTGTCGAAAATGCCTCGTTCCTGCCGTGGCTGACTGCAACCGCGTTTGTCCATAGCATCATGATCCAGGAACGCCGCGGCATGCTCAAGGTGTGGAACATGGTGCTGATCGCGCTGACCTGGGAGCTGACGCTGATCGGCACGTTCCTCACCCGCTCGGGCGTGGTGCAGTCGGTGCATTCGTTTGCGCTGTCGCCGGTGGGCCCCATGTTCCTGGGCTTCATCATCCTCACGCTGCTCGGCTTTATGGCGCTGTTGGCCTGGCGCTGGCCCAAGCTCAAGAGCGAGAACACGCTCGACGCCGTGCTGTCACGTGAGACAAGCTTCCTGTCGCAAAACGTGATCTTCGTGCTGATCATGGCCGCGACCTTCCTCGGCACCATCTTCCCGTCCATCTCTGAGCTGGTGACGGGCGACAAGATCTCGCTCAACGCGCCCTACTTTATGCGCGTGAACGGCCCGATCTTCATGGTGCTGCTGATTCTGATGGGCGCGGCCCCGCTGCTCGCCTGGCGCCGGTCGGCGCCCGAGACGCTGCGCAGCAACTTCCTGGTCCCCATCGTTGCGGGCCTGGTGAGCGTGCCCATTATGTACCTGATCGGCAATCGCACGACGGGCGGCTTTGTCGGCGTGGCGATCCTGGTCTTTGTCGCAAGCGGCATCGTCCAGGAGTACGTGCGCGGCGTGCGAGCGCGCCGGCAGTCTACCGGCGAGCCCGTGCCCACGGCCTTGGTCGGCCTGGTGCGGCGCAACGGTCGCCGTTACGGCGGCTATATCGTCCACATCGGCGTGCTGCTGATCGCACTGGGCATCATCGGGAACGAGTTCTACCAGTCCGAAGGCGAAGCCAACCTGGCGAAGGGCGAGAGCATGACCGTCGCCAACTACACCTTGACCTACGAGAAGCTGGACATGGTGCAGGGCCCCAACTACACCGAGCTCATTGCGCCCATGACCGTGACCAAGAACGGCCGCCCGATCGGCGAGATTCTCCCGAAAAAGCACGTCTACGATAAGAACCCCGAGCAACCGATGAGCGAGGTGGGCCTGCGGCCCGGGCTCGTCGAAGACGTGTACGTGGTGCTGGCCGGTTGGGACAACAACGGCGCCACCGCCTCGTTCAAGGTGTTCGTCAACCCGCTCATGTCGTGGATGTGGATCGGGGGCATCGTCATGATGATCGGCGTCCTGATTTCGGCCTGGCCGCGTCGCGTCGCCTCCACCGCCGAGGCTACCCGCCGCGTCCCCGAAGGCGCGCAGACGGCGTAGCTGTTTTTCACCACAAAGACTCAAAGACACGAAGCTACACTAGACCTTTGTGCAGCTTCGTGTCTTCGGGGCTTCGTGGTTAGCCAACTCTGGATGACCTAATGAATGCGATTGTTTTTATTGCCCTGGCCGCGGTCCTGATCGGCCTGGCTTTCTACCTGGTGGCGCGGCCGCTGATCCAGGAGGCGCAACGGCAGTCTGGCCCTGCGCCCGTGGTATCAGAGCAGGAACGCCTGCAGGAGCTGCTGGCCCAGCGCGACGCAGCCTTCCAGGCCCTGCGTGAGTTGAACTTCGACTACAAGGTCGGCAAGATCACCGACGACGATTATGTCGCGTTCGAAGCCAACCTGAAGCAAAACGCCGCGCAGACGCTCCGCGCGCTGGATCAGTGGGAAGCCGAGACCGACGACGACCTCGACTCGGCCATGGAGGATGCGATCCTCACCCGCAGGAGCGCGCTGGCATCGAGCGAAGTCGCGGAGCCAGACGGCCGCACATGTCCAAAGTGCGGACGTCCCGCGCTCGACGGCGACAAGTTCTGCGCCAGGTGCGGGACGACCCTGCCCGCATTTGCCGCGCCTGCGGCCCCGGCAAGCACGGGGCTTGCCTGCCCGAAATGCGGGGAACCGCACACGGCGTCCGACAAGTTCTGCCCGAAGTGCGGACAGTCGCTGCTGGCCGAGGTGGCGCCGGCTGCGCAGTAGTTGAGGGTGCGGCCAATGCATAGCACCGGGCGGACTGCGGGAACGCCTTCAGACCGTCGGGGTCTTCCAGACCCCGACGGTCTCTTGCGCAAAAGGCTGCACTAACGCCCATGCCTCCTGACCTGCCCCCCGCGATCGCGGCAGCACTGGCCGCCTCTGCGAGCCCGGAGCGCGCCGAGGTCAACTTCGAGCGCTTACTCAACTCGAGCCCGGAACCCTCAGAGGTCATACAAGCGCTGGTCGACGACCCCCACACGGTCGAAGCGCTGGTCGCGGTGCTCTCCAGCAGCCAGTTCCTGACCGAAATCCTGCTGCGCAATCCGGGTTACCTCGCGCTGCTCGCCGCACGCAGCGGCCTCGCCCAGATCAAGACCGCGGGCTGGCTGCGCGCCGGGGCCCGCAATGCCACCGACCCGTTCCTGACCGGTGAAGCGAACGATCCCGAAGCCGCCCTCGATGCGCTGCGGCGTTATCAACAGCGGGAGCTGCTGCGTATCGGCGCGGCAGACCTCGCCGGGCTCGTCGAGCTGGCGTCCGTGACAAACCAGCTCTCCCTGCTCGCCGACGCCATCGTCCAGACTGCCCTCGAGATCGTCGCCGCCCGCCTCGATATCGCGCCTGACGGTTTTGTGGTCGTCGCAATGGGCAAGCTGGGCGGCCTGGAACTTAACTACAGCTCGGACATCGACCTCATCTTTGTGTGCGACGACGACGGGAACGGACGGGACGGGGCCGAGGAGGCCCAGGACCGCTGGCGCCGCCTGGGCGAGCAGCTAGTCGTGGCCCTGACCCGCGCAACCTCGGAAGGCTTCCTGTATCGCGTCGACATGCGCCTGCGGCCGTGGGGCCGGGTGGGCCCCCTCGTGTCGACCCGCGCGGGCTATCTGAAGTACCTCCGCGAACATGCCCGGCTGTGGGAAAAGCAGGCGCTCTTGCGCGGGCGTCCCAGCGCGGGCGACCTTGGTCTCGGCCGTGCTCTGCTCAGCGAAGCCGAGCCGCTGCTGTTTGCCTCGGGCGAGGAAGCAGTGCGCCGCGAGGTGCACGGCATGAAGCTGGAGACCGAGGCGCAGCTGCGCCGGGCCGGCCGCATCTGGGGTGAGGTGAAGCTGGGTGAGGGCTCGATCCGAGACGCGGAATTCGTCGTGCAATACCTCCAGCTGGCCTACGGGGGCCGCAGCGAGGAACTGCGTACTGGGAACACCCTCGAAGCCATGAACAGGCTTGCCGAGCTTGACCTGCTCTCGCCGGGCGAACACCGCGTCCTCGCCGAAGGCTACACCTTCCTGCGCACGGTCGAACACTACCTGCAGATCCTGGAATACCGCCAGACCCACTCCTTGCCCGAGGCGCCGGCCGATCTGAAGTACCTCGCGCGGCGGCTTGGGTTCACCGGGCGGCGAGCCGCCGAGGCGTTCCTGGCGCGGTACGAGCAGCACTCAGCGGCCGTGCGGGCGGTGTACCTGCGCCACCTGGCCGGCGCGGCCGCTGAGAAACCCGGTTTGCCTGATAGCGGCTTCCTTGACGCTGGAGACTTAGCAATGATGCTAGAAAACGCCGATTCGCCTTCGCCGGCAGCCCGGACACACATGGCCCGCCTCGCGCCCTCATATGCCGCAACGTTCGACCCCACGGAGATCGAGCGGCATGCGCTCATGGCTGCCCGGCTCGACGTCGGGCAGCCGGTCGCCGTCGAGACAGAGCGGCTGGACGGGGCGCGAACGCGCGTCACGATCGTCGGTTTCGACTACCTCGGCGAACTGAGTGCGATCTGCGGTCTGTTGTTCGCCTATGGCTACAGCATCATCGACGGTTATGTCTACACCTACGAGCAGAATGCGGCCGCCCGCGAGCAGCGGAAGATCGTCGACGTATTCACGGTGAGCGCAGTGGATCCGGACTCGGCGGGCGACAACTGGCAAGCCTACGAAATCGACCTGCTGCGCCTGATCCGTCTGCTGCAGGACCGCCAGCAGCGTGCGGCCCAAGGCGAGCTGGCGAAGCGGGTGGCAGGTGCGCTGCGCCTCCGCGAACACGCCGCGCCGGCCCTCCCGCCTGTCGAAATCGAGATCGACAACGACGCGTCGGAGCGCTACACCGTGCTCCAGATCAGCGCGCCCGACACGCCGGGCTTCCTGTACGAGTTCACGAACGCGCTCGCGCTTTCTGGTGTCCACATCAGCCAGGTGTTCGTCATCTCGACGGGCGCCCGAGTGCGCGACACCCTCTTCGTCACCGACAGCCGGGGCGAAAAGATCACGAGCGAGGAGCGGCAGCGCGAGCTGCGGGCGGCAACTGTGCTCATCAAGCACTTCACCCACCTGCTGCCGCGCTCGCCCAACCCCGAGTCCGCGCTGATCCATTTCCATGAGTATCTCAGCGATCTTTTCAGCAGGCCCTCGTGGCCCGATGAGCTTGCGTCGCTCGAGCGCCCGGAGGTGCTGGACGCGCTGGCCCGGCTGCTCGGCGTCTCCGACTTCCTGTGGGACGACTTCCTGCGGATGCAGTATGAGAACTTGTTCCCTGTCGTAACAAACGTCGAAGGGTTGGCGCAGGCCAAGACCGCGCAGGACCTCAGGCTGGAGCTCGCGCCGGCGCTCTTGGCCGGCAGTTGGCGGCACGCGCTCAACGAGTTCAAAGATCGCGAGATGTTCCGCATCGACATGCGCGACATCCTCGGCCAGACGCCCAGCTTCGATGCGTTCTCGGGCGAACTGACGGACCTTGTAGAAGTCGTCCTCGATGCGGCAGTTCAGCAGGTCGAGCGGGAGTTACGCGCCCAGTACGGCGCGCCGCTCGACGAGGCAGGACGCCCCGCCCGGCTGGCGCTGGCCGCCCTCGGCAAGTGCGGCGGCCGCGAGCTGGGTTTCGCCTCCGATATCGAGCTCATGTTCGTATTTGCGGGCGCGGACAACAGGGGGTTCGGGGAGACGTCGGGGCCCCGGGTGATTCAGACGCCGGAATACTACGAGAAGCTGGTGGTTGAAACAACGCGGGCGATCTCCGCTCGTCGCGAGGGCATTTTTGAGATCGACCTGCAGCTGCGGCCGTATGGCAAGGCGGGCAGCCTCGCCGTCTCGCTCGAAGCCTTCCGCAAGTACTTCGCCCCCGGTGGGCCGGCTTGGCCCTACGAACGGCAGGCGCTGGTCAAGCTCCGCTGCATCGGCCGGCCAGACCGGCCGCAGGACCAGGCACTAGGCCGCGAACTCGAAGCTTTACGGGATAGCTACATCTACACCGGAGCGGCGTTTGACGTCGCAGCCATGCGAGCGATGCGCGAGCGGCAGCTGCGCCACCTGGTCGAAGCGGGGCGGATCAACGCCAAGTTCAGCAAGGGCGGGCTGGTCGACCTGGAGTACATCGTGCAGGGGCTGCAGATGGCCCACGGCCACCGGCATCCGGGCCTGCGCGTCACAAACACGGGCGCAGCGATCGGCGCGCTCGCCGCAGCCGCCATCATCTCGGCCGAGAACGCCGCCCGCCTCGAGGACGCGCTGGGGTTCCTCCGCCATCTGATCAATGCGCTGCGCATGGTGCGGGGTAACAGCAAGGACTTGACCGTGCCGCCGGTAGACAGCGAGGAGTTCGCGTTCCTCGCCCGCCGCCTAGGTTACGGCCATGACGCCGAGCGCCTGGGTGTGACGCTGAACGAGACGATGGGCTGGGTGCAGCGGCTGGAGGGCCGGCTGCTGGGATAACGGTCCTTACCGGGGACCTCTCGCGGCGCACTTCCGATGTGTTTCCTCGCCGGGGACCTCTGGCCCCCAGCGCACTTCCGCTGTGTTTTTAGCCGGGGACCTCTGGCCCCCGGCGCCCCCGACAAGGGGCTGCGCCCCCTTGACCCCCAAAGCGTCTCGGGGGAAGCGGAATCCGCCGAACAGGCCCGTGGTCCGTCGGCCGAGTGCGGGGCTAATCGGGAGGGGTTCGCAGAAACGAGGCGTCGTAGGGCGCGTGACCCAATCGGTCCCTTCAGGGGGAGACCTGGAGCAGAGTGCCCGTGTACTGGCCAAGGAGCGAAGCCTTTGGGGGTCTCGGGGGCAACGCCCCCGAGGCGGGGGCGGCGGGGGCCAGCCGGCCCTCGCCAAAACCATCGTGCTACGAAAACCGGGCGGCGGGGCCAGCCGGCCCGCCGAAAAACATCGTGCTGCGAAAATGGGCACGGCCCTGCCATTAGCAGAATCCACGAACGCGTGCAGCCAGTCCCCGCCTCGGAGCCCAAACTCATTGCGAGGCAAGCACGGGCGAGCTAATGCTCGCCCCTACATGCGCAACCTCAGTGCCCCGCAGCCTGCGGCGTCTCCGCAGAATGGAACACCTCAGGGTTCGCCGCGCCTTCTGCCATCAGGAACCCGACCAGCCCGTGCTCCATGCGACTCAGGCTGTGATCGACCAGCACGTACCGGCCCGGCACCTGCAGCTTGAACTCGACCACCGTTGCCCCGCCTGCCGGCACCAGCGTCGTCTGCACGTCCGTCATGGGCGGCGTCGTGACCGACCCCTCCGCATACACCTTGTCGAAGATTTCGCCAATGACGTGGAACGACGACGTCTTGTTCGGGCCACCGTCGCCGAAGAAAATCCTCACCGTCTGCCCCACGCTCGCTTTGAGCGGCTTCTTGTCGGTCAGCGCGCCCACGGCGCCATTGAACGTCATGTACTCGGGCTGCTCGGCCAGTAGCTTCTCCACGCTCATCGCCTGGAAGCCGTGCTGCCCGTACGCCGCTTGCGTGTACAGCTCGCCCTGCATGACGTAGAACTCTTTGTCCACCTTCGGCAGCCCGCCTTCGGGCTCCACCACGATCAGTCCGTACATCCCGTTCGAGATGTGGTGCGCAACCATCGGCGTCGCGCAGTGGTACACGTACACGCCGGGATTCAACGCCTTGAACGTGAAGGTCTTCTCCTGGCCGGGCGCCACCTGGGTGACCGTCGCGCCGCCGCCTGGCCCGGTCACCGCATGAAAGTCGACCGAGTGGATCATTTGGCTGCTTGGGTTGTTCTTCAGGTGGACCTCGACCGTATCGCCCACCCGCACCCGCAGCATAGGCCCGGGCACCTGGCCGTTAAAGGTCCAGTAGTTGTACGTCGTGCCGTTGGCCAGCTGGCCCTTGGTCTCGACCGTCTCCAGGTCGATCCGCACGTTTTCCGCGGCCCTGTCTCCGATGGGACCGGGCAAGTCAGACGGGTCGCGAACGATGTCCGCGCCTGTTTCCTCGACGGCCTGTGCCTGGCCCACCACGAGCTGGCCCTCCATGCCGGCCTGCCGGTGTCCGGGGATGGAGCAGAAGTACGCAAAGGTTCCGGACTTGCTCGCTTTGAACACGGTGCCGGAACTCGACCCCTGCCCGATCACCTGCTCGGTCGCCGCTTGGAAGTCGGGAAAGACGACGTCGTGCATCGCGCCATCGCCATTGACCAGGATGATCTGCACGATCGCGCCGTCGGCCACCTCGAGCTTCGGGTTGATCTGCCCGTCAATGTTCCCGCCAACGCCCACGAAGGAAAGCCCCTTCTCGCCGACATTCGTCTTAAGCGTAAACGAGACGTCGGGCACCATGCCGACGCCTTCCCCACCGTTTTTGACCCCCGGCCCCGGCGTCATCTGCATTTCGTGGCTGACCGGCACCCCGGAAGCGCCGCCTGACGAGCTACCCCCGGCGCCTTGTGCCGCGGTTGAGGCTGCCTGTGCGCCCGATGCCGCGAGGCCGCCCGCCTGCGCGCCCTGCCCGGCGCCAATGACGAGCACCACGGCGCCCGCAGCCAGGATGAGCGCCACCACGGCAAGCGTGGCGACGACCCAGGCCACCCGTCTATTAATTGAACTCATACTATCCTCCGCTTAAGACCATCTTCCGCATTCGCGCCGGCCCGCGCACTCAAGGATGCTCCGGCGATTCGCCGGCGGCAGCCCGCAGAGCTGCGATCAGCTGGCCCTCATCCAACGCGTCAGACGCGCGCCGCGTCGGCCAGTGTTTCGAAGGCCGACAGCTCACATCCGACACACGCCATGCGGCGCTCATTAAGAACGCTGGCGCACGTGGGCCACTGTTCCAACAGCTCGGCAACCGTCATCTGAGGTTCCGGGACTCGTCGCATCATTTTCCCATTCATTTGTGAAGAGGATAGCATGTAGCCGGGCGTCCGTCTTTGCGCTGGCGCAAAGAGCGCCACATTCAGGGAGCGACACGCACGGGGTTCAGGGCGAAAGATCCTCCGCGATGCTCACCAGCCCGTGCCCTCGCTTGATAACCACTCGCTCGCGGCCGACTTCCACCAGCCCCGCACTTTCCCAGCTGCTGAGGATACGGCTCACCGTGTAGAGGGTCGTTCCGGTCATCTCGGCCAGGTCCTGGCGCGAAAGCGGGAGGTCGATCAGGATGCCGGCATCGGTCTTGCGCCCTGCCTGGCGCGCCAGCCGGAGCACCGCACGTGCGACACGGCGCTCCACGCGTTCGGTCGCCAACTCGCGATAGCGGTCCTGGAGCTCGTGGAGCCGGCCCGCCAGGAAGCGGAGTGCGTTGACGGCCACGGCGGGGATTTCGCGCGATTAGTCGCTCCATAGCGGGACCGTCCCAAGCCAGCGCTTGCGAGTCCTCGACGACCTCGGCAGCCACCCCGTACGCGCCGTCCGCGAAGGGCGCGACCAGTGCGAAACCGTCGCCGGGACCAATCATGTGCAGGATGACCTGGAGACCCTCCGGGTTGATCTGCGTCACACGCACTCGGCCCGAGAGCAGGACGTAGCAGCGGCTCGCCGGGTCGCCTTGCTGGAAGAAATAGCCCCCGGCCCGCACGCCGCGACGCTGTCCCTGCGCGGCGACGGCAAGCAGTTGTCCGGGCTGAAGGCCGGCGAACAACGGCACTCGCCCTAGCTCCTCCGGCGTTACTTCGGCTTTTGCGGCCACTACCACCCTCCCAAAACTGAAGTTGCGCCTTAAGGTTACCTAAAAGAAGCGGCCGTGTCGATAGGGATAGGCACAATTGGCGAGAACCGGGCGTTATAGTCCTCATGGAGATGCCGCACCACAGCGCGCATCGAATCAGCATTTATTGGCAAGCAAGTATTGACAAGCAAGCGAGGAATGAATGAAGCTGCATCTCGGATTCGAGTTGGACCTGATTGGGCTGGCGCAGCCGAAGGGTGAAATGATCATGGACGTGGACTTTTATGCAGCGGACGGCCGCATCCAAGCCGACGTCAAGGATATCTCGTTCTGCAATAACGCGCTGCTCGACGCCTTGGGGAAAATGTTTGGCAAGACCATTCTTGCCGATGAGATTGCGCGGGTCATTAACGACACGATCATGGAACTCCCATCTCGCGACTCCCGCGTTCGGAGGATCGAGATTCTAAACGGCCGTATGCTCGAAGCCGAGGCGCCGATCGACGCCGAGTGCAGCGCCTGAGTGACTGACTGAACGAAGCGCAAGATGAAAGCGGCCGCGGTGACGTGGCACCGTGCACAACGCGGCCGGCGTTTCGGGTTGCTGCGTAAGCACCCTTACGCCGGCCTGCGACCCGTGGCTGTATGCTGTGCGCTGTGAAGCCCATCTCCTCCGAAGCTGCTCTGCAGCGCCTTCTTGAAGGCAACCAACGGTTTGTCGAAGACCGCCTGCACAAGGTGCAGCTGGGCGCCCGGCTCAAAGAGGTCGCTCCGGCGCAGTTCCCGTTCGCCGCCATCTTGGGCTGCTCGGACTCGCGCGTGCCCGCCGAGCTGGTGTTTGATTGCTCGCTGGGCGACTTATTCGTGGTGCGTACCGCGGGGCATGTGCTGGGCCCCGAGGTGTGCGGCAGCCTCGAATTCGCTGCCGCACACCTGCATGTCCCGCTCATCGTGGTGCTCGGCCACACCCGCTGCGGCGCGATCCAGGCTGCGTTAGCGAGTGCGGGTGGACAGCCTGCTCCCGGGTCCATCGCAGCGCTCGTCGAGGCCGTGCGCCCCGCGGTCGACGCGCGCGCAGGCGATGCGGGGCAACACGCTGGGCCAGGCTGTCGTGGCGCATGTCGAAGCGACGGTTGCGGCGCTGAAATGCGCCGAGCTGCTCGTGCCGCCGCTCGCAGCAGGCACTCTCCGCGTCGTTGGCGCCCGCTATGACCTGGACACAGGCCAAGTGCAACTCCTGGTCTAGGCGCCTGCGCTCTCCCCCGGCTGCTTGCGGTATTCCGTCTCCCTCTTATCGACGTCAAAGCCACAGCTTCCGCAAATCGGTCGCGCCGCAGCGTCTTGCTCCCGCGGCCGCGTCTTCATCGGGCAGCGGATGTGAGGCCATCGCCCGGGAAATCGTTGGGCTGCGGGCAGGGTAGCGGATAGTACCCAAACGGGTACTATGCAAGGGCTGCCCCTGTAGCTATACTCTTCTGCGTGCAATTATGCTGAGTGTGCAATTGTGCTGAAGGCGTGCGTGGCGCGGGAGCGCTCCGCACCACTGAAAGGAGTCTGATCCATGCCTAAGACCGTCGCCGACGTCCTTGCCATGGCGGCCAAGGTCCAAATGGTTGACCTGCGCTTCACCGACCTGCCGGGCGTCTGGCAGCATTTCACCATTCCGGCGCACAACCTTAACGAGGAAACCTTCGAGGGCGGCGTTCCCTTCGATGGCTCTTCGATCCGGGGCTTCAAGGAAATCCACGAGTCGGACATGATCCTGGTGCTCGATCCGAGCACCGCGTTCGTCGACCCGGTGTACCAGGTGCCCACCCTCGCGATCATCGGCGACGTGTTTGACCCGATCACCCGCGAGCCCTACACCCGTGATCCGCGCTTCATCGCGCGCCGGGCCGAGACGTACCTGAAACAGACCGGGCTGGGCGACACGGCGTTCTTCGGCCCCGAGCCGGAATTCTTCATTTTTGGCGACGTGCGCTACGGCTCGAACACTAACGAGGCCTTTTACCACCTCGACAGCTCGGAGGGCTGGTGGAACAGCGGCAAAGATTTGGGTCCCAATTTCGGCGGGCAGATCGCGCCGAAGCGGGGTTACTTCCCGACGCCCCCCACCGACACACTTCAAGACGTGCGCTCGAGGATCGTGTTAGCCCTCGAGGGCGCGGGCATTCCGGTCGAGATTCACCATCACGAGGTTGCGTCTGCGGGCCAGGGTGAGATCGGCATGCGATTCGATACGCTCACCCGCATGGCCGACAACGTGATGATCTACAAGTACATGGTCAAGAACGTCGCGCGGCAGAACGGCCTCACGGCCACGTTCATGCCCAAGCCGCTCTTCGGCGACAACGGCTCGGGCATGCATTGCCACCAAAGCATCTGGCGCGGCGACAAAAACATGTTCTACGACGCCTCTGGCTACGCGCAGTTGTCGGACACGGCCAAGTATTACATCGGCGGCCTCCTCAAGCACGCACCCGCCTTGCTTGCGCTGGTGGCGCCGACCACGAATTCGTACCGTCGCCTGGTGCCCGGCTTTGAGGCGCCCGTGAACCTCGCCTATTCGCAACGCAACCGGTCGGCCATCTGCCGGATTCCGGTGGGCTCGAAAAGCGCGAAGGCCAAGCGCGTCGAGTTCCGCGCGCCCGATCCTTCCTGCAACCCGTACCTCGCGTTTGCGGCCTTGCTGATGGCCGGCATCGACGGAGTTCAGAACTGTATCGATCCCGGCGAGCCGATGGACAAGGACCTGTACGGTCTGCCGCCCGAGGAGGCCCGGAAGGTGAAGCAGGTGCCGGGCAGCCTGGATGCGGTGCTCGCCGCGCTCGAGGCAGACCACGAGTTCCTGCTCAAGGGCGACGTGTTCACCTCTGACATGCTGGAAACCTATATCGCCTATAAGCGCGAGACCGAGGTGGACCCGATCCGCATGCGGCCGCACCCGTACGAGTTCACGCTGTACTACGACGCGTAAGTCATGGGACGCAGATTGAACTGATCAAACTGATTCGCATGATCCTATTGACACAGATCAGGTGAATCAGTCTCATCAGTTCAATCTGCGTCCTATTCCGCCGCCACATCCCCACGCAACTTCCGCCCCGCAGAACGAATCCTACTGAGAAACCCGCCGGATTCGGTATAATACGCTCACTTCTTGAGGTGAGGAATCGTGAGATGAGCGATTATGTTCTGCGCGTCCTGGCAAAGGACGCGGGTGTCCGCGTGCTTAACCTGTACCACGACCGAGCTTTCGCGCGAGGCGGCCCGGCGTCATGCCGCGTACCCCATCGCGGCGGCCGCGCTGGCATACGGTATGACGGCCGGCGTGCTGCTGGGCGCACTGCTAAAGGTGCAGGAGCGGGTGGCGCTGAAATTCGATGGCGACGGCCGGCTCGGCAAGCTGATCGTCGAGGCAGACGCATACGGGCGGGTGCGCGGGTATATCGCGGTGCCCGACGCTGTCAGCGGCGAATCGCTCGGGCGAGCGGCCGTGGGCGATGCGCTGGGCCGCACCGGGGTGCTCACAGTCGTCAAGGACCTGCGCCTGAAGGATCTCTACCGCAGCGCGGTGGCGATCGAATACGGCGAGTGGGACAAGGAACTCGAAACATACTTCAACCAGTCGGAACAAGTCGCGTCGCTGGTCGAAATCGGCGTCGTCATGAATGACGCGGGCGAGATTGAGGCGGCGGGCGGCTGGCTGATCCAGGCACTGCCGGGACATGGCCACGAGGCGCTGGAGCGCCTCGCCAAGCAGCTCGAGAGCCTGCCGGCAGCCGAGGCACTGCTAGCGGAAGGCGCCGACCCCGAGCAGTTGATGGACCGCCTGCTGCCCGCGAAGGACTACATCGTCCTGGATCGGACCGAGGCGAAGTTCAGTTGCTCGTGTTCAAGGGAGAGGTCGGCCAAGGCGCTGCGCATGCTTCCCGCCGAGGACCGTCTCGCGCTCATTGCGGAGGGCGAAGCCGTGGTGGACTGCCACTTCTGCCACGCGCGCTACAGCTTCTCCCGCGAAGAATTGGAGGAGCTGCACGAAGAGGCGCTTCGGGACGAAGCGGCCTCACGCGCAGAGGGTGAATCGCCGTCACAGGAGTGACCGGTCGCCGTGGGAGGCTCACCCTTTGGTGCGAGATGGCGCCTCTCGCCGTAGCGGGCTATAATGGCCGCGTGGAACCCGTGCTGATCGCGACCCTGACACGGATCAACGCTTTGTCTGCGGAAGTCAACCGCATGGACGGCGATGACCCCGCCGCGCTCGAACACCTCCTGCACGGGGTTGAAGTGGCCGCCGGCGCGCTGGTGGAAGGGGGCGCCGCCTCGATTCTGCTGGGCCAGTGGCCTGCGGAAGATGCGGCCGGCGGTGCCGGCGACGGGGTCCGGGTCCTCCCGCTGGGCCCAGCCGAGCGCCCCTTCGGTTTCCTGACCCTCGCTTGTCCCCCCGGCGCTGTGCTCGACGAGGGTCGGGCCCTCCTGCTCCAGGCACTGGCCAATGTGGCTGCCACGGCGGTCTTGCAGGCGGGCGTGCGGCGCGACTCCCGGCAGACCCTCGCCCGCAAGGAGGACGAACTCACGCTCCTGCGCCGGGCAGGGCTGCTGATTTCCTCGCGCACCGGCTTGCAGGACACCCTCGACACCATCCTCCAAATGGCGCTCGAAGTCACGGGCGCGCGTTACGGCATCTTCCGCCTGGTCGACGGAGGCCGGAACGCGCTCGTGATGGCCGCCATCGCGGGCGCCGACCTCGGCCGCCCGGCCGTCGAAGCGCTGCCCATCAACGTCACAAGCGTGATGGGAATGGTGGCCAAGACGAAAGAACCCGTGATGATTGCCGACGTGCGCCAGCCGCCCTGGTCCCGCATCTACTACCCCCTGGATCACGCCCTGCAGATGCGCGCCGAGCTCGCGGTGCCACTGCTGGGGGCCGGCGGCCGTCTCGTCGGTGTCCTCAACCTCGAGAGCCCGCAGCCCGGTGCGTTCACTGAGGCCGACAGCCACCTGCTCCAATCGCTGGCCAGCCAGGCCGTCATCGCAATTCAGCAGGTGCGCCTGCTCGACGCAGCCGCGAGACGTCGGCAAGGGTGCTGAGCCAGGAGGCCGGCGACGTTCGGGAGCACTTGCAAGCCGTGCGCGAAGAACTTCTGAGCGGCGACACCGAGTGGGACCGGAAGGTCGAGGCGATGTTGGCGCAGTACGACCGGCTGGCGCGCGACAATGAAGAGCGGCAGGCGGCGCTGCGTGAGGCGCGGGAGGCCCGGGCGGTGGCGGAGACCTTTGCGGCCATGGGCGACGTCGCGGCCAACCTGCTTCACCACCTGAACAACCAGGTGGGCACGATCCCGGCCCGAGTCGAAGGGATCCAGGATAAGTGCCCGGACCTCATTGCTCAGAGCCCATATCTGGCGGCGAACCTGGGCGAGATCGAGCGAGCCGCGCTCGATGCGATGCAGACCGTACGGGAGCGGCTGGCGCTCCTGCGGCCGATCACGCCTGCGCCGGTCAGCCTGTCTGAGTGCCTGGGTGAGGCGCTGCGCGCTGCCCGCTTACCCGGCGGCGTGACTGTCTCGGCGGCGCCCGAGCTCGCCGCCCTCCCGCCGGTGCTGGCGGGCCGCGAGGGTTTGATGCTCATTCTGCTGAACCTGCTCGACAATGCAGGGGAGGCGCTTGCCAGCGCCAGACCCGGCGGTGATCCTACCCCAGACCCGGGGCGCATCAGCGTGTCGGGGTGGGTGCAGGGGCAGGCGGTCGAGGTGGTGGTGGCAGACGACGGCCCGGGCATCCCGCGCGATCTGCAGGGACGGATCTTCGAGTTCGACGTTTCGAGCCGCCGCAGAGGAGGCAAGGGCCACCGCATGGGCTTCGGGCTTTGGTGGGTGAAGACGCTCATCACCCGGTTGGGCGGTGCGATCGTCGTCGAAAGCGACGGCAAGAGCGGGACGGCGTTTCGTCTGCGGCTGCCGAGAGCGGAATAGGACGCATGCGCGCGCTGGTGGTTGAAGACAACCGGGGCTGGCAGGACATCCTGGCGGAAATCCTGGCGGACATGGGGCTGACCGTGGATGTGGCGGGGGATTCGCGGCACGCGTCCGCGCATATCGCCGCGTCGCCTCACCGGCTGGCGGTCGTCGACCTGTCGCTCCGGGCAGACGACGAGGGCAACCAGGAGGGGCTCCAGATCCTGGCCGCGCTGCGGGAGAACGACCCTCGCTGCGCCGCGGTGCTGCTGACGGGATTCGCAACCGTCGAGATTGCGGTCGCCGCGCTAAAGGACTTCGGCGCGTGGACCTGCCTCCGGAAGGAGTCCTTTCGCCGGGCAGAGTTCAAGGACGTGGTGCGCCAGATCCTGAGCCAGCCTGCCGAGGTGGATCCGCTGGCCGCACTGACCCCCCGCGAGCGGGAGGTGGTGCAGCTGCTCGTGGAGGGGCTGCCGAACAAGGGCATCGCACACCGGATGGTGATTTCCGAAAACACGGTCAAACGATACTTGAAGGTGATATTCGAAAAGCTCGACGTCGACAGCCGGGCCGGCGCCGTGGCAAAGGCCCTTGGCCCGCCGCAGCCTTGAGGGAACCAGGCTTGTTCGGGACTTAACCGCAAACACAGGGGAACTGCCGGCCGGCCGTGCAAGGTAGGTCATGTTTTCCGGCCCAGCCCGGACGGTCCCGGCGGAAGTGCCAGGACCTTGGGAGGGCCGGAAGCGGCACGATTCTCGCACAACGGCGGCTAAATGCGCGCGTGGTTCCTGCCGCCCCTGGCTCATCCCCCGCACAGTGGCTTATCCGGGCGAACGCATGCCCACAGCGTTGCCTTTGGGGTTCCAAGGGGCGCAGCCCCTGGTCGGGCGGGGGCAAGAGGGCCCCCGCCAGACCATCGTTCTGCATCAGCAGATAGTTCGCTGTGCTTTGTACCTAATTCTCCCCGTAAACGTCGGCCTCATACTCCGCTTTTCTGGCCTTCTGGATTTGCTCCTGCACCCAAGCGGCAAAACGCGCCTGCTCCTCATCCGTCGCGTTGCGCCAGAGTTTTTGCAGTTTGTCCAGAACCTGCGGCGGCTTTTCGATGCCCGCCTCCACGTACGCCTGCTTGAGCGACATCTCGCCGGCCTGCACCGCGTCGAGCAGGTCGGGGTGCGTCTGGGCCAACTTCTCGCGCTTGCGCTGCGCCGGCGTCATCCGGGCTGCGCTGCCCGCCCCAGCCGCACCTGCGCCACCGCCTTCGTATCCTCCCGCATCGGAGCTCCCCGCGTCCGGCAGCCGGATCTCGCCGCGGGCGAACTGCGCCTCGAATTCCTCCAGAATACGCCGGCCAAGCGCCGCGTCGGCGTCCTCGGCCACATCGGGAACCAGGGCTGCCCATGGCGCGCTCGCTTCGCTGCTCGGCGTCCCCTCCACGGCCACCGAGCGCGACGGCGTCGCCGGCCGGCTCTCCTCTTCCAAGCCGCTGAACTTGATGACCAATTGCATCGACTCGGCCTGTCCGGCCGGCGCGGTGCGGCGAATCAGGTTAGCAAGCGAGGTATAGGGCTCGTGCGGAGGGGGCGGCGAAAGCGTCTCCCAAATGCGGTGCTCGAGCGCGGCGCGGATGGCCGCGAGGAAGCCTTGCTCGCCCTGCTCACGTGCGGCCCACGCGGCGTTGATGCAATCCACTACTTCCTCGCACCAGCCAAATGTCCCCGGCTCATTGACCGTCGGCAGCAACGGATCGGGCTGCAACTCGTTCTTCTTGGACACCTTGTCTGCTCCCTTGGCAAATTGAGATACGAACATCATTTCTACCGCAGAATGCTATAACTGGCAAGATTCGCGAAACCCCCGCGCGCCTGCACCTAGCAGATGCGCCGCGTCGAGCATCTATCAATAACATTTTCCTTCACAATTGCGTATCTCCCTGCAAGCCACTGCGTTAGTCCACATAGAAAGTCGCCGGCGCAGTCGGAGCCTGGCTGCTCCTTGCCTACTCGGGCAGCACCGCGACTGAGCATCCCCATGGAGGGTCGTCTATGGCAGAACCCCGGCGAGCGGTTGCGGCCGTCTTGACCCTGATGTTCCTGTTCCTTGCTCCTGTCTTCCCCGCGAATGCATCGACGGCCGCGGTACCCGACGCGCCCAACGCCTGCACTGAAGTGGTGAAGAACGGGGGCTTCGAATCGCTCTCGGCCAACTGGACCCAGGAGGGCGCACCCGGCCTGCAGCTGATCACGAACACCAATCCTCGCACCGGCGCCTACAGCGCATTTCTTGGCGGCGTGCCGAGCAGCGACCACAGCATCAAGCAGCAAATCACGCTGCCGGCAGGGCAGATGATCACCCTGCGTTTCTGGGCATACCAGGACACCCTCGAGCACGCCCCGAGCACCGACGACTATCTCGTCGTCCGGCTGCTCAACACGGGCGGGACGCAGCTGGCGCAAGTCACCAGAGTCGACGTCGACCCGGACCTGCCGCTGGCCTATGTGCTGTACAGCGCGAACCTGACGGCCTATGCCGGGAAGACGGTACAGCTGCAGTTCCTCGTCCACAACGGCCAGTTCGACGAAACGTGGTACTTCGTCGACGATGTCAGCGTCAGCGCCTGCACGGTCAAGCCCGTGTACCTGCCGCTGATCCGTAAGTAAATCTGGAGGAAACCATGACCACTCGCTTTCGAACCCTGATGGCTGTCCTAGTCTTGGTCAGCATCCTCATGGTCCCCGCCGCCACAGCTGGCGCCGCGGGGCCGGATGCCAATGCAGCATTCGACGTGAAGTTTGCCGGCGTCATCACGACCGCCCCCGCGGCCGCGGGCGAGCCCTGGGTTATCGCAGGGCAGACCGTGAAGACCGATGCGAATACCAAGGTCCTACTGCCCGCGGAAGAACCCGCCGCGGCAGGCATGTGGGCCGACGTAATGGCCAAGAAGCAAACGGACGGCAGCCTCCTCGCGCTCAAGCTGAAGGTGATGCCGCCCGAGATGCGGCTCGTCGGCCCGCTCCAGGTGATGCCCGAGGGCGATATGGGCACGTGGACGGTCGCGGGGGTCGATTTCAAGGTCGATGAAGCCACCAAGATCGTCGATCGGGGCGAACCGATCATGGTCGACGGGTGGGTCGAGGTGCAGGCGGTCGAAGACGCGGGCGTCCTCGTCGCCGTCCGTATCATGTCGCTTGACGAGCAGGACGGCGTGGAGCTATACGGCGCGATCCAGGCATTCTCGGGGACCGGGTGGACCATCAGCACGGTCGAGTTCGCGGTAGACGCCAACACGCGGATTATGGGCAAACCGCAAGAAGGGCTGCTCGCGAAGGCCTCGCTTAAGCTGCAGGAAGACGGCAGCTTGCTCGGCCACAATATCAAGGTCGCGTGGGATGAGCAGGGCGGCTGGCGCAAGCCGGTGCAGTTCACCGGCAAGATCGAGGCACTGCCCGCCAAGGGAATGGTCGGGCTCTGGACGATTGACGGCAAGCAGGTCGACGTCTCCGCCCAGACCAAGGTGCTGCAGCACAAGGCCCTGGCCGAGGTCGGCGCCACCGTCCATGTCGTCGGCTGGACCGAAGGCGAGGTCGTCAAGGCCATCCTGGTCGCGGTGATGGCCCCCGCCGCGGACTCGAAGCCCTTCCAGTTGATCGGGAAGATCGACGCCCTGCCGGCCGGCGGGCTGACGGGCGAGTGGACCGTCAGTGGCGGAGGCAAGCAGTACGCTATCCAGGTTACCGACGCGACCCGGATCGCAGGCCGCCAGTTCGTGAAGGTCGGCGCTGCGGTGACCGTGCTCGGCATCCAGAAGGCCGATGGGACGATCACGGCAACGCTGGTTCACGCCAAACAAGGACGGTAGAGACCGCTAACGCGTCGCCGGACGACGCGTGGAAAGTAGACGATGCGCCGGGCTCTTCTCGTGACCGAGAGGAGCCCGGTTTCTATTCCCGCTGGCTGCAGCACTTCCGCCATTCATTGAAAATACAACAGGTAGATCGATTACACATAATATTTTGATATTATGGCACAATCTCGATTGCAGTACCCAGTATTGACACCAGGAGGATCGAGTATGTATCGAAAAGTGACAGTCGTGTCCATTATCGTCCTGTTGCTGAGCCTCGCTTTCGCCAGCGTCAGCTTCGCCCAGACAGGCACCGGCAACCCGAACGACCAGCAGGGCCAGAACAACAGCGGCCAAGCCCAGGCGGGCAACAACCAGCAGGGCTTTGCACCCGGCTCGGCGTTCACCAGCCTCGGCCAGGGGCGCAGCGTGGCCAATGGCCAACGCCAGTGGTACGCATTCGAGTATGCGGGCGACAACTCGCAGATCCAGATCCGCCTGCGGAATGCGGCGAACCTGATGTTCAGCGTCTGGACGCAGCAGCAGATCCAGTCCGCTAACGGCAGCTTCGGCGCCACGGCGGACGCGGTGGGTCGCAGCACTGCGAACAACTCCCAGTTCGGGGGCGACCAATACTGGACGGGCTCGTTCAACACGCCGGGCACGTACTACATCATGGTCGAGCGGGTGCAAGGCGGCAACACCGATAACGCGGCCGGCAACTACCAGCTTGAGGTGACCGGCAGCGGCGTGAGCTGGCGCGGCCAGGGCCAGGGCAATGCCAACGGCTCGAACAATGCGAGCGGCTCGAACAACACGAGCGGTTCCAACGCCACACAGCGGCTCGAACAACACCAGCGGCTCGAACAACACGAGCGGCTCGAACGCCAACAGCGGCTCGAACAGCACCAGCGGCAGCTCGGCGCCGGGTGGGCTCGCGCCTTCGACCCTGCCGACGACGGGTGGCGAGACCGCTTCCATGTTCCCGGTGCTGCTCGGCGCGCTGGGTGCCCTGAGCGTGACTGCCGGTGCACTCCTGCGCCGGAAGAAGTAAGCGCATCGCCGTCAGGCGCGCCCTCGGGCGACTGAATGGAACGTGCCGGGGCACGAGGGGCAGAACATTGCCCCTCGTGCCCTGTGATTTTTGATGCCGAGCTATCCACTACCCCTTGACAAGTGGCTGTATCACTGGTACATTAGGCACACAAGTGAATAGCAATGCCCTAAAGGCTGTGAAGAGGACGAGTACGCGCCGGGCCGCTGGCCCAGAGAGCGGGGGGCGTCAGCACGCTGTTGATGTAAGCGGCGCTGGCGCAGGTGAGAGCCCCGTGCAGACGGTGGCGCGGAATGGACCTCAGAGCTGCAGGATGAACGTGGTTACCGGCCCTTCGCCCGGTAACTTGTCAGTAGTCCGCGCCGGAGATGCCACCGTTATCAAGGCAAAGAGTATAAACGCCCACCTTGTCGTCGGCGCCGTACTCGATCAAGAGTGAGGCTGGCTTAACCCGACCCGTCCTATTCGCCATTCGTGGCGCCATCACCGGCGGGTCGATCTATTTAACCAGCCTAACCAGGGTGGCACCGCGGGATTGCAGTCCTCTCCCGTCCCTGAACGGAGAGGATTTTTGCTTTAAGCCGGTGGCTCACACCGCCGGCCGCCTGCGGAGGCTGCCATGCCAAACCTGATTCCTATCATTCGCGAACTGCCCGCGGACCTCGAAACGCCGGTTTCGGTCTACCTCAAGCTGCGTGGACGCGGCCCTTCGTTCCTACTGGAGTCCATCACGGGCGGCGAGCAGGTCGCCCGCTACAGCTTCATCGGCGTCAATCCCGGCCAAGCCTTCGTCTGTCGCAACCGGCAGATTGAGCGGCACATTGCTGCTAACGGCTCAGGGGCCGAGAGTTCGATCGAAACGCTGGCCGAAGGGCAAGATCTGCTTCACGTGCTTGCGGCCGAACTGGCGCAGTACGACGTGGCCGAGGTTGCCGGACTCCCCCGCTTCTCGGGCGGCTTTGCCGGCTACCTGGGCTACGACGTCGTCCGTTTCTTCGAGCCGCGGCTGGGTCTCGCTCCACATGCGACGCTTCCAGACGCCATCTTCCTCCTGGCCGACACCGTGGTCGCCTTCGATCACGCCTTCGGCCGCCTGTTGCTCATCTCCAACGCTCAGGCGGGTGGAGCATCCGCTGCGGAAGACGAGGCAGTGGCCCGGCATGCGGCCGAGCGCCGGCTCGACGAGCTGCAGGCGGCCATCGAGGCGCCGCTGCCCCCTCACTCGACAGGACCCGTGCCCGACTGCTGCACGGACCTTGCGTCGAACATGAACGCGGAGGACTACTGTGCCGCGGTTGAGGCGGCTAAGGCGTACATCGCGGCCGGCGACATTTTCCAGGTCGTGCTTTCGCAACGTTTCTCCAGGCAGACAGGCGCGCAGCCGTTCGACATCTACCGCAGCCTGCGCCGCCTAAACCCTTCGCCCTACATGTTCTTCTTCGACTTCGCCGGCCTGGCCGGTGGCCCCGACCCGCTCTACCTCATCGGCGCGTCGCCCGAGATGCACGTGCGGCTGGAAGGCGGCACCGCGACGCTGCGGCCCATCGCCGGGACCCGCCCACGAGGGGCCAGCCCCGCAGCCGATGCCGCGCTCGAACGTGAGCTGCTGGCAGATCCGAAGGAGCGCGCCGAACACGTCATGCTCGTCGACCTGGCGCGGAACGACCTGGGGCGGGTCTGCGACTACGGGACGGTGCGGGTGCCCGAGCTCATGACCGTCGAAAGGTACTCCCACGTGATGCACATCGTGTCGCACGTCGAGGGATGCCTGCGGCCTGACCTCGACGGGTTTGACCTGGTGCGCGCGACCTTTCCGGCGGGCACGGTCAGCGGTGCACCAAAGGTGCGGGCGATGGAGATCATCGACGAACTGGAGCGCGGCCCCCGAGGGCCGTATGCGGGTCTCGTCGGCTACTTCTCGTACGACGGTTCGCTCGACACCTGCATCACCATCCGGACGCTCGTCATGCAGGGCCAGGAGGTCAGCGTGCAGGCGGGCGCCGGGATCGTCGCCGACTCCATCCCCGAACGCGAGCGCCAGGAGTCGGTCAACAAAGCCCGCGCGCTCTTCGCAGCAGTTGAGTTGGCCGAGAAGGCACGCTGACAGGAAGGACCCGAGAACCTAAGCCGCACCAAGGCCCTTTTGTGCAACTTTGGTTCCTGGGTTCTTCCTGTTGAAAGGGGTATCTCATGATCGCAGTGATCGACAACTACGACTCGTTTACCTACAACCTGGTCCAGTACTTCGGCGAGTTGGGCGCGGAGGTCCGCGTGTACCGGAACGACGCAGTGACGCCGAAAGAGATCGAGGCGCTGAATCCCAGCCACGTCGTCATCTCGCCCGGACCCGGCGACCCGTCGGACGCGGGCATCTCCAATGACGTGATCCGCGAGCTGGGTGCGCACCGGCCCCTGCTCGGCGTCTGCCTCGGGCACCAATGCATGGGCGCCGTGTTTGGCGGGCAGGTCGTCCGCGCGCCGCACCTCTTCCACGGCAAGACCTCGCGCGTCTATCACTTCGGCACCGGCCTGTTTGCCAGCCTGCCCAGCCCGTTCGAGGCGACACGCTACCACTCGCTCATGGTGGCCGAGCCACTTCCCGAGGAGTTGGAAATGACCGCCTTCACGGATGGCGGGGTCGTCATGGGCCTGCGCCATCGCACCCGCCCCACCTTCGGGGTCCAGTTTCACCCCGAGTCCATCCTGACCCAGGGCGGGAAGCAAATCCTGAAGAATTTTCTCAACGTGAGAGCCGGCTAACCACAAAGACACAAAGACACAAAGGTGAACATCTCGCTCTAACCCTGTGTTTTTGTGTTGAAAGGTCCTCGGGAGGACAGTATGTTACACGACTACATCGGGAAACTGCTCGCTTACCAGAACCTCAGCGAAGACGAGGCGCGGGAGGCGATGGAGATCATCATGACCGGGCAGGCGACGCAGGCGCAGATCGGCGGCTACCTGATCGCGCTGCGCATGAAGGGCGAGACCGCGGACGAAATCACGGGCTCGGCGCGGGCGATGCGCGGCCAGGCCAACGGCGTGACGGTAAGCCACGCCGGCGCGCTCCTCGACACGGCGGGCACGGGCGGCGACGGGAAACACACGTTCAACATCTCCACCGCGGCTGCGTTCGTTATTGCAGGGGCGGGCCGCCAAGTGGCGAAGCACGGCAACCGCGCCGCGTCCAGCCGCTCGGGCAGCGCGGACGTGTTAGCGGCGCTCGGCGTGAACCTCGACCTGACGCCGGAACAAGCCGGCCGCTGCATCGACGAGATCGGGATTGGCTTTCTGTTCGCACCCAAGTTCCACCCGGCCATGAAACACGCGGTTGGTCCGCGCAAGGAGCTGGGGCAGCGCACCATCTTCAATCTGCTGGGCCCGCTGACCAATCCGGCCGGCGCAACCCACCAAATCATAGGCGTCTACGACCCGGCGCTGACGCACGTCCTGGCCGAGGTATTGGGCAGCCTGGGCTCTGAAGCGGCGCTCGTGCTCCACGGTTTCGGCGGGCTCGACGAGCTGACGACGGGCGGCCCGAACCGGGTGAGCCACCTGCGGGCCGGCAAGGTTACCACCTTCGACCTCGACCCGGTCGATCCATGCCTGCCGTTCGGCCGCTGCTCGGTGGAGGATCTGCGCGGGGGCGACCCGGCGCACAACGCCCGCATGCTGCGCGACGTTCTCGCGGGCGTCGACTGCGGCCCCCGCCGCGAGGTCGTGCTGCTGAACGCGGCCGCCGCGCTAGCGGTCGAATGCTGCGATCTCTCGGCCGATCCCTGCGGCATCCTGCAGGAAACAGCCGGCCGGGCGGCCGAGTCCATCGACAGCGGGGCCGCGCTGCGCAAGCTGGACGGCCTGATCGAGATGAGCCGCGCATTCGCGCCGGCAGAATAAGCGAGTTGGACGGATGGGCAGAAGCCATGAGCCGATTGGGTGAAATCTTCGAGCACAAGTTGGCGGAGGTCGCGGCGAGCAAAGGGCGACGGGCCCCCGCGACCGTGCAGGCTGCGGCGGAAGGAGCGCCGCCCGCGCTGGACTTCCTCGACGCGCTCGAAGCGAGCCCGCCGTCCCGGCCTGATTGCGGAGGTCAAGGCGGCGTCGCCGTCCCGCGGGCAGCTCGCAGGCCGAAACGGGCAGCCGTTCGACCCCGTGGGGCTGGCGCACATCTATGCAGAGAATGGCGCAGCCGCCATCAGCGTGCTGACCGACGAGCGGTACTTCGGTGGGTCTTTGGACCATTTGCAGGCCGTGCGTGCAGCGCTACCCGGCATACCCCTCCTGCGCAAGGACTTCGTTTGCGATCCCTACCAGGTCTACGAGGCGCGGGCCGCGGGCGCCGACGCGATCCTGCTGATCGTCGCGGCGCTTAGCGTGCAGCAGCTTGTGGAACTCGGCAGCCTGGCCCGCTGCCTGGGCATGGCGGCACTGATCGAAGCTCACTCGGGCGAGGAACTGGACGCCGCGCTTGCGACCGGAGCAACGCTCGTCGGGATCAACAACCGGAACCTGCATGACTTCTCCGTCCGGCTGGAGACGACAATCGAGCTGGCGCCGCGGGTCCCTCCACACTGCCTGCTCGTCGCCGAAAGCGGCATCTTTGCGGCGGAAGATGTGGCCCGGTTGGTGAGCGGGCGCGGGGCCGACGCGATCCTGGTCGGCGAGGCACTCGTGACTGCGCCCGACACGGCCGCCCGGGTGCGGGCACTTGCGGGTCTTGAGGATCGAGCCGTCCGAGATCCTGGTGGAGCGTTACCGTGATCGTCAAGATCTGCGGGATCAAGACCCTTGCCGACGCACGGGCAGCCGCCGCCGCGGGCGCGGACATGCTCGGCTTCAACTTCTACCCCGCCAGCCCGCGCTACCTCGATCCCGCGGCCTGTGCTGCGCTGATCGCCGCACTGCGGGACGAGCTGATCCGGGTTCCCATACTGGTGGGCGTCTTCGTCAACATGCCCCCGGCGGACGTCTCGGCCCTCCTGGATTCTTGCGGCCTGGATCTCGCCCAGTTGCACGGCGACGAGCCGCCGGAGGTGCTGGCAGCGCTCGGCATTCGGGCCTTCAAAGCGATCCGGCCGCGGGCCGCGGGCGAAGCAGACGCGCAGCTGCAGGCTTACTGCCGGCGGTGGCCGGCCGCGCCCGACATCCTCCTCGACGCGTCCGCGCCCGGCCTGTACGGCGGCAGTGGCAAGACTGCAGATTGGTCGGTGGCCGCTTCGCTGGCCCGCCGGGCGCGGCTGTTGCTTGCAGGCGGGCTGCACCCGGGCAACGTGGCTGAAGCGGTCGCTGCGGTTCGGCCCTGGGGCGTCGACGTGGCCTCGGGCGTGGAGTCCGCGCCGGCCGTGAAGGACCCCGCCAAGACGGCCGAATTCGTGCGCAAAGCGAAAGGCAATTGACCCACAGAGCGTCGCAGGACGCAAAGAGGTGTGCCGCGTGTTCTGCGTGCCGGTGGTGCGTCTGCCGTGAAGGAAGAGCAGCATGAAGAGCAAGTTTGGTCCCTATGGGGGCCAGTTTGTGCCCGAGACCCTAATGCCCGCACTCGCGGAGCTTGAGGAGGCCTATCTCCGTCTGCGGGCGGACACTGCCTTCCAGTCGGAGCTGGACGGGCTCCTCAAGACGTACGTGGGCCGGCCGACGCCGCTCACGTACGCACACCACCTGAGCGAGCACTTGGGCGGCGCGCAGATCTACCTCAAGCGCGAGGACCTGGCGCACTCGGGCGCGCACAAGATCAACAACGCCCTCGGCCAGGCACTGCTGGCCCGGGCCATCGGCAAGCACCGCATCGTCGCGGAAACCGGCGCGGGGCAGCACGGGGTGGCCTCCGCGACGGTCGGGGCCCTGCTGGGGCTGGAGTGCATCGTGTACATGGGGTCGGTCGACATCGCGCGCCAGCAGCCGAACGTGCAGCGGATGCGGCTGCTCGGCGCAGAGGTGCGGCCGGTGGACGGCGGCACGCGCACGCTCAAAGATGCCATCAACGAGGCCATTCGCGACTGGGTGACAAACGTCAGCACGACCCATTACCTGCTGGGCTCCGCGCTCGGCCCACACCCCTACCCAACCATCGTCCGCGACTTCCAATCGGTCATCGGGATCGAGGCGCGACGCCAAATCCAGGAAGCGGTAGGGCGGCTGCCTGATGCGTGCGTGGCGTGCGTCGGCGGCGGGTCCAACGCGATCGGCCTCTTTCATGCCTTCAAAGACGATACAAATGTGCGGCTTATCGGCGTGGAGGCGGGCGGTACAGGGATCGCGTCCGGCCGCCATGCCGCTCGCTTCGCCGACCCCGCGTTGGGGCGCATAGGCGTGCTGCACGGGACGCGGACGTACGTGCTGCAGGACGCGCAGGGTCAAATCGCAGCGACGCACTCCATCTCCGCGGGGCTCGACTACCCTGCAGTGGGACCCGAACACGCGCACCTGCGTGACCTGGGCCGCGCCGAGTACACCCATGCCGGCGACGAGGAAGCGCTGGCCGCGTTCCAGCTCTTGGCGCGGACCGAGGGCATCCTGCCCGCGCTCGAATCGTCCCACGCCGTCGCAGAAGCCGTGAAGCTTGCGCCGAGACTAGGCAAGGAGCAAGTGCTGCTGGTGAATCTATCCGGCCGGGGCGACAAGGACCTGGAGACGGTGCTGGCCGCGCTGGAAGAGCGACGGTGAGCTTGGTGTCTATCCGAAAACTCGCTGGGGCCGGTCTCGTACGCCAGCTTGGCTGGCGGCCGTGCCCCGCTGGCTCGGTTAGGGAACCGCCCGAGTATTCTCGGATCGACCTTTTGGGCGCGAAACATTAGGAACGCGGAGCGTTTGGAACACGAAGGCATTTGGAACACGAAGACTTGAAGGTTGCCGAAGGGCGCGAAGCGCGAACGGCGCGAAGGGTATCGAAGGACTGAGACATGACGACTGTCACACGCACGGGCATCGAATGCATCGCAGCGGCCTTTGCGGCTGCGCGGGCCGAGGGCCGAGCCGCGCTCATGCCGTATTTCACGGCCGGCTTCCCCGACGAGGCCACTTCCGAGCACGTCCTGGTCGCCGTGGCCCGAGCGGGCGCGGACCTGATCGAGCTCGGCGTGCCCTTCTCCGACCCCTTGGCAGACGGGCCGGTCATCCAACACTCCACGCAGGTTGCACTGGAAAGGGGCATAACCCCCGCGAAGGCGGTCGCACTGGTGCACCGGCTGCGCGACCGGGACGTTACCCAGCCGATCCTGTTGATGGGCTATACGAATCCGATCGAAGCTTACGGCCCGGCCCGCTACGTGCGTGAAGTGGCGACGGCCGGCGGCGACGGGCTCATCGTGCCCGATCTGCCATTGGAGGAAGCGGGCGAGCTCGCAGGCTTGTGTGCCGAGGCGGGCCTGGCGCTCGTATACCTCGCCGCGCCGGCTTCGCCCCCCGAGCGCCTCGAACGGATCGCTTCGCATACCACCGGCTTTCTCTACCTTGTTTCGCTCAGCGGCGTCACGGGCGCGCGGGCGGCCTTGCCTTCCGACCTGGATCACTTTGTCGCGCGTGCCAGGGCGGTCGCTCGAACGCCGGTCGCCGTTGGTTTCGGCATCGGCACGCCTGAACAGGCCGCGGCAGTGGGCCGGCTGGCCGACGGCGTGATCGTGGGCTCGGCCCTGATCCGAGTGGCAGCCGAAGCCGCCGACCCAGTCGCGGCCGCGGGCGAGTTCGTGCTCGCGCTGAGGCGTGCGCTGCAATTACCGCGAGAAACGGCCCCGCAGGCCTAGCTGCCGGCCGCAGCCAACCGCCGGCGTTGGCCCGAGAGGGGTTCTTTGGGGCGGCACGCGGGCGGACTCCGGCGGCTGCTGACACGGGAGCGCGGCTGGCAGCGCTGGTGCGCGACTCAGGACAAGACGCTGCGTAGACGCCTGTAAGACCACACTCCTCAGTACTCAAGGGAGGAACAGCCATGACCGCAGCGAGCGTGACCCCGCCTGCCTCGATCGAGCCTACCGCCGCCTTCAGCGGCTACACAGCCTGGCTAACGGTCTTCATTCGCTCTGGCCTCTTTCTGGCGTTCCAGGCGCTGATTGCGCTGGGCTACGCCCTCGCGGGCAACCCGGCGCCCTGGCTGGCGTCCGTGGCCTGGTGGCCGCTGGTTGCAGTCCTGGCAAACTCGGCCAACCTGGCGCTGTTGGTCGGCCTGCTGCGCCGGGAGGGCAGCTCGTACCGGGCCATCGTCGCGTTCGACCGGCGGCACATCGGAGGCGACCTGCTCCTGCTCCTCGCCCTGCTCGTCATCAGCGGCCCGGTTTCGATGCTGCCCAGCACTTACCTCTCGCAATGGCTGTTCGGCAGCGCAGAGGCCGCGTCTGGCCTGTACATGCAAGCCCTACCGCTTATCGCCGCATTTGCCCTGCTCATCCTGTTCCCGCTCAGCCAGGCACTCGCCGAACTCCCGAATTACTTTGGGTACGCCATGCCACGGTTGAGACGCCAAACGGGCAGCACGTTCGTCGCGATCGCCGTACCGGCCTTCATGCTCGCCGCACAGCACATGTTCCTGCCGTTCATCCCGAACGCCCGCTACCTGGGGCTGCGGCTCTTCATGTTTCTACCGTTCGCGATCTTGCTCGCCGTCCTGCTGCATTGGCGCCCACGCCTGCTCCCTTACCTCATGATCGTCCATTTCATTATGGATGCCGCGACCGTCTGGTTCGTGGTCGCTGCGTCCATGTGAGCGTGCTCCGGTTCGCCCCGGCCTGGTGAAGGCGCCGGCGGTGCAAGAGGTCTTCCCATAACCGGCCAGAACTCCCCGCGTCGAAAGTTCGGCGGGGGGGTTAATTGCCGTTAAGAACCAGTTCGATCGGTTCGACCCGCGACCCGTTTCGGAATGCGATGAAAGACCTCCTGCTAGCCATCGATAACGGTACCCAGAGCGCCCGTGCGCTCGTGTTCGACCTGCAAGGCAACCTGCTGGCGAAAGCGCGCGTTTCCCTTACGCCGTGCGTCGCGCCCCAGCCCGGGTGGGCCGAACTTGATCCCGACGACTACTGGCGGCAAATTGGGGCCGCGTGCCAGACGCTGTGGCGCGACGCCGGCCACCTGAAGGGCCGGATCGCCGGCGTTGCCCTGACCACCCAACGATCCACTGTGGTCAACGTCGACAAGCAGTGTCGTCCGCTGCGGCCGGCGATCTCCTGGATGGATCAACGTCGGACGTACGGCCTGAAGCCGGTCCGGGGCTGGTGGGGCACGGCATTCAAGCTGGTGGGCATGAGCGGGACGGTGGCCTACCTGCAAGCCGAGGCCGAGGCCAACTGGCTGCGCGTCCATGAGCCCGACACCTGGGAACGCACCTACAAGTACCTCTTCCTCTCCGGATATCTCACCTACAAGCTTACGGGGCGGCTGGTTGACTCGGTGGGATGCCAGGTCGGCTATGTCCCTTTTGACTACAAGAAACTCGCCTGGGCCGGACCGCACGACTGGAAGTGGCAGGCGGTCCCGATGCCCAAGGAAATGCTCGTGGACCTCGTGCCACCCGCGAGCGTCATCGGCGAAATTACCCGCGAGGCGAGCGAGCTGACCGGTATTCCGGCGGGACTGCCCTTAATCGCGGCGGCGGCCGACAAGGCGTGCGAGGTCATCGGCGCGGGCTGCGTCCTGCCAAACGTGGGCTGCCTGAGCTACGGCACCACCGCGACGATCAACACGACGCACCGCCGTTATGTCGAGGTTATCCCGCTCATCCCGCCCTACCCGTCGGCCATCCCCGGCGCGTACAGCCTGGAGGTCCAGGTTTTCCGAGGCTATTGGATGGTTACTTGGTTCGCAGAGCAGTTCGGCAGCGACCTGCGCGGCGGAGGCCGCCGGCCGCGGCGTCGAGCCCGAGCAGGTACTGGACGAGTTGATCGGAGATTCGAGGCCGGGTTCGATGGGCCTCGTCCTGCAGCCTTACTGGTCGCCCGGATTGAAGCTGCCGGGACCCGAGGCGAAAGGCGCCATTATCGGATTTGGCGACGTGCACACGCGGGCCGACGTCTACCGCTCCGTGCTCGAGGGGCTGGCATTCGCCCTTCTCGAAGGCAAAGAGCGCACGGAGAAGCGCAGCGGCATCCCCGTCACGGAACTGCGCGTCTCGGGCGGTGGGTCGCAGAGCGATGGCGCCATGCAGATCACGGCCGACATCTTCAACCTGCCCACCGCGCGGCCGCATGTTTACGAGACTTCGGGCGTCGGCGCGGCCATGGACGCGGCGGTCGGTCTCGGCCTGCACCGCGACTTCGACGCCGCAGTCACAGAGATGACGCGTGTCAGCCGGGTTTTCGAGCCGAATTCCGCTAACCGAGACCTGTACACCGGCCTATACGAGCGGGTCTACAAACGCATGTACCGGCAGTTACGTCCGCTGTACGAGGAAATCGCCGCAGTCACCGGTTACCCGCCCAAGGTGTAGCCGGCGCGCCGAACGCTTCCCGACCACAGCGAATAACGCCGGCTCATCACGGTCTTGCCCGGGGGCGTCCGTGGCACGCTCCGGGGGCAGAATTGGTCTCAAAGGAGAGGCAATGTCGCCATTAAGCGTTTTGCTCGTGCTGCTCCTGGTCGGGTGGGCCACGCTTCTTTTCGGCGGGTATGTGGCCGGACGGCACGCAGCTGTTGGTGAGCGCCGCATGTCCCGCTGGACGCGTATCGCCTCCTCGTTCGTCCTCGTTCTCGCCGCCTGGCTGTCTGTCGTCCTGGCGCAAGGCAGCAATCTCGGCCCTTTTCCCCTCTTGATCGCCGTGGGCATGTCGCTCGGCTTCTGCGGTGACCTGTTCCTGGCCCGGCTGCTCCCCTTTCCAAGCCACACACTCGGAGGCATGGCGGCGTTCGCGCTCGGCCACGTCGCGTACATCGTCGCCGGGCTGCGTCTGGCCGCGGTCCTGGGCCTCGATGCCTCCGGCGTGCGCCTGATAAGCTGGCTCGCCTGGCTTCTGATCGGCTTGCTCGGCTGGTATTTCGTCGTCTTCCGCCCCCAGAAGCAGCACGACGTATTGGACTGGGCCGCCTTGCCCTATGCGCTGCTGCTCGCCTCCACCGCCGGCGTCTTCACCGGCCTCGCGCTTCAAGCGGCCGTGTTGATCCCTACGGCCTTGGGCGCAGCGCTATTCCTCTTCAGCGACCTGATGATTGCCGCCAAGCTGTTCGCCGGCCGCGAGACCCGCCGCATCAACATCGACGACCTGATCTGGCTCACCTACGGCCCCGGCCAGATGCTCATCGTCTACACCTCGTTCTACCTGCTGTTGCTTTCCTGACCCCGAATGGAACGCGGATGCAACTGGTTGAACTGATCTGCACGGTCCCGGCGAAAGAGATCGTGATAATCAGTCTGATCAGTTGAATCTGCGTTCCATTCTGATCTGCTCGGTCCTGGATGCAAGACCCGTGTCTGGAATTGACATCTGTGCCTTTAGCCACTATACTCCCGTACGCACAGATACAGTTAGCTACGCTCACTTCTGCATAGTTTTGCATAGGAATGCGCCACCCATGACTGATACCGGCACCTCGTTGTGGCTTGAACTTGGCGAAGCCGCCGACATCCTCGGCGTGCACTTCACGACGCTGCGGCGCTGGGCCGACGCGGGGGAGGTCCCTTGCATTCGAACGCCGGGCGGCCGCCGGCGCTTCCAGCGCAGCGAGCTCGCCGCGTTTCTGGCGGGGCTGCGCACGGGCGATCCTAACGTGAACAAGACCCAGGACAAGCTCGGACTCCCCGCGCCGGTGGCTCAGCTCACGCATGGGGGCCTCAGCCGCGAGCCGTGGTATCCGCGGCTGGACGACGCCCAGCGGGCCGCGATGCGGGTGGAAGGCCAGGGCCTGATGGCCGTGCTGATGCAGTTCGCCACCCGCACCAACGGCGGCGATGCGTTCCTGGAAGAAGGCCGCCGGGTGGCCAGCCGTTACGGCGTCGCCTGCCTGCGCGCGGGCCTGACACTCAGCGAGACGATGCAGACGTTCATCAACGTGCGCCGCGGTATCATGGATTCGGTCTATCAGGCCGGTGCGCTGGCGGGCGCGCCCGACGCCGACACTTGGCGCCTCTACGACCGGATGAACACGTTTCTCGACAACATGCTGCTCGCCATGCTCGAATCTTTTGACCGAGCGCGGGCACCATTTGCCACAGAGCGCGCCGAGAGATCGGAGGCGGTTATGGGAGGACCAGGAGCGTCGAGGCTCGACAACTCCCTAGCCTCTCAAGCCACCTCTGGGCCCGCGGTCACCTCAGTGGCAAACTCTGACTTCGCCGTAGAAGGACCTGACCCTTGAACCCTACTCCATATCCGCCGCCCCGGCTGGTCTTCTGGGAAACAACCGCCGGGTGCAATCTCTCGTGCATCCACTGCCGCCGCACCACTGTAGCCGATCAACTGGTTCCTCAAGATCTTACCACGCAGGAATCACTCACCCTGGTCGACCAGATCGCAGCCTTTGCCGGCGCCGCGTCGGCGCACCCGATCCTCGTGCTTTCGGGCGGCGAGCCGCTGTTCCGCCCCGACATCTACCAGATCGCGGGCCATGCCTCGGAGCAAGGGCTGATCGTTGCCCTGGCGACGAATGCCACCCTGGTCGATGCTGATGTCGCGCGGCGGATCAAGGCGAGCGGCATTCGCCGCGTGAGCGTCAGCTTTGACGGCGCGGATGCGGCTACGCACGACATTTTCCGCGGCGAAGGTGCATTTGATCGCACGTTGGAAGGCATCGAGCACCTGCGCCGGGAAGGCGTCCCGTTCCAGATCAATACCACGGTGGCGCGCCACAATGTCCACCAAATGCCCCAGGCGCTGCAGATGGCGAAGGACCTGGGCAGCCAGGCGCTCCATCTCTTCCTCCTCGTGCCCGTCGGCTGCGGCGTCGAGATTGCGGAAGACGCCCAGATCACGCCCGTCGAGTACGAGGCGGTGCTGAACTGGATGTATGACGCGGAGATGGAAGGCGGCATCGAGCTCAAAGCCACCTGTGCGCCGCACTACTTCCGCATCGTGCGGCAGCGCCAGGCCGAAGAGCGCCGCCAGGGCATCGTGCGCGAGCGGCCGGCCAGCCACCGGCGCCAAGAGGGGGCGGGCGGTGCGCACCACCCTGGCGGTGCACATCCGGGCGCGAACGGCCACCCCGGCAACGAACAGGCGCGGGCGGCCATGGGCGCGATGACCAAGGGCTGCCTCGCAGGCACCGGCGTCTGCTTTGTCAGCCACCGGGGCGAAGTTTTCCCGTGCGGCTACCTGCCAGTGGAGGCAGGGAACGTGCGCCGCCAGCCGTTCCAGGAGATCTGGGAAGGCTCGCAGTTGTTCGGCGAGTTGCGCGACCCCGACCAGCTTGGCGGTAAGTGTGGCCTGTGCGAATTCAAGCGGGTTTGCGGCGGGTGCCGCGCCCGCGCTTACGGCATGACCCAGGAGTATTTGGGCGAAGAGCCGTTCTGTACCTACGAGCCGAGGGCGTCGGCATAGGACACGACGATGACCTTATCCATTACCTTGGTCGGGTTGAATTTCCGGTCCGCTGCCATCGACATTCGCGAGCAGCTTGCCCTATCGGGCTGTGCGCTGGACGCTGCGCTCGAACACCTTGCGCAGCCCTGTTCGGCGCGGGCGCGACGGAGCGCGGTCGCCCTGGAGGCCGCCGAAGCCGTGATCCTTTCGACGTGCAACCGGCTGGAGTTCTACCTGCTGGAGGCCGGGGAAGGCCGTGCCGTTGCGACGGTCACCACTTATCTGAGGGACGCGCACGGCATCTCGAACGAGCGCCTCGCGGGGCACCTCTACATCAAGACAGGCGCCGAGGCGGTGGAGCACCTCCTGCGAGTGGCCGCCGGCCTCGAGTCGATGATCCTGGGCGAACCCCAGATTCTAGGGCAAGTTAGCCGGGCCTATGCACAAGCTCACGCCGCGGCGAACAGCGGGACCGGTCCTCTCGCACTTGTTCCACGCTGCGCTGCGCACCGGCAAGCGCGCCCATGCGGAGACGGGCATCGGCGAGTTCACTTTGTCGCTGAGCCATGCCGCCGCCGACCTGCTGGCCGAGCAACTGCCCTCCCTCGGGCAGAGCCGGGTGCTGGTGGTCGGCGCGGGCGAGATGGCGGTGTTGGCGGGTCAGGCCGTGCGCGACCACGGAGTGGGTACACTGGCGTTTGCCAACCGTTCGCTTGACGGCGCGCAGGAGCTGGCCTGCCGTTTCGGGGGCGAGGCGCACCCATGGAGCGAGCTGCGCAGCCTTCTGGAATGGGCCGACGCCGTGATCAGTGCCACCGGCGCGCCGCACGTCGTCATCACCTTCGACGACGTGGCAGCCGCCCAGGTGGGGCGCGGGGGCCGGCCCCTCTTGTTCATCGACCTGGCGCTGCCTCGTGATGTGGACCCCCTCGTCAACGAGCTCGAGGGCATCCAGTGTTTCGACCTCGACAAGCTAAACGCGACCCTCGAGGCGAATCGAGCGCGACGCAGTGCAAACGTCCCGGCAGTCGAGACCATCGTCGCAGAGGAGGCCGGGGGCTTCCTGCGCTGGCTGCGCGCCCGATCCGCTGCACCAACCGTGGCACAGCTACACGAAAAGGCACGCTGTGTGGCCGAGCGGGAAATCGCCCGTACCGTGCGCCGCCTTGGGCCGGACGACGAGCACCTGGCACACGAGCTGGAGCTGATGACGCACCGCATCGTTCGTAAGCTGCTCCATGAGCCGACGGTCCGCCTAAGGCGCAGGCGGCGAACGGAGACGGCGTGATCTACCGCGAGGCCGTCGAGGAGCTCTTTGCTCTGGATCGGGGTGAATCATGAGCCGCCCTGAAGCCATTCGCCTGGGCACCCGCGGCTCGGACCTCGCCCGCTGGCAGACAGAACACGTCGCGCGGCGACTGGCGGAGGCGTGGCCCGGCCTGCAGACCGAGATCGTCGTGCTGTCGACACGCGGCGACCGGGTGCTCGACACGCCGCTGCCCCAGCTCGGCGGCAAGGGCGCGTTTACGGCCGAGTTGGAGGCCGCGCTCGCCGAGCGGCGCATCGACGTCGCGGTGCACAGCCTGAAAGACCTGCCCACCGACGAGACGCCCGGGCTCGCAATCGGCGCCATCCTGGAACGCGCTCACCCCGGCGACGTGCTGGTTACACGAAGCGGCGCCCGGCTCGCCAAGCTTCCTGCCGGCGCGGCCATCGGAACCAGCAGCCGGCGCCGCGCCGCCCAGCTCCTGCACCACCACCCCGGCCTGCGCCTGCTCGACGTGCGCGGCAACGTGGACACCCGACTGCGGAAGGCGCTCGACCCTACCGGCCCGTACGACGGCGTCGTGTTTGCCCGCTCGGGGCTCGAGCGGCTCGGTCTGCTCGATCCGGGATGGGAGAATCTCGACTTCCAGATCATGCTGCCGGCTCCGGCCAGGGCGCGCTGGCGGTCCAGTGCCGGGCTGAAGACGATGCGCTCGCCTTGTTGGCCCGGCTAGACGACCCCGAGACGCGCGCCTGCGTGACGGCCGAGCGCGCGTTCCTCGCGGGATTGGGCGGGGGCTGCTCCGTGCCGGTGGCGGCCTACGCTCAGGTACGCGGCGGACGACTGCACCTCCAGGGCCGGGTAAGCGGCCTGGACGGCGTGGAGCAGGTGGACGTCGAAGGCGAGTCAGCGTTCGATGAAAGCTATCACCTGGGCGCCCGCCTGGCCCAACAGGCGGCGGCTCAGGGCGCAGACAGGCTACTGACCCATGACTAACGTCACTTCATTTCCGGTAGAGCGGCCGCGGCGCTTGCGGCTAAATTCCGCACTCCGCGCGCTGGTCCGTGAGACGTCCCTGACGCCCGCGGACTTCATCCTGCCGCTCTTCGTGCGCCATGGCGAAGGCCGGCGCGTGCCGATCCAGTCCATGCCCGGCCAGGCACAACTGACGCTCGACCTGCTCGGGGCCGAGGCGCGCGACATTGCCGCGCACGGCATCCCCACGGTCGTCCTCTTCGGCATTCCGGAACATAAAGACGAGACAGGCAGCGACAATTACAGCCCGAACGGCATCGTGCCGAGCGCGATCCGGGTCATCAAGGACGCCGCGCCCGACCTCCAGGTCATCTCAGACATGTGCTTCTGCGAGTACACCGACCACGGCCATTGCGGGATCATCAACCTGCCGGGCCAGGAGCACTTTGTCGCGCGCCCTCCCCCACGGCTACCTGCTCAACGACCCCACGCTCGAGCTCCTGGCCCACGCGTCCGTGGTCCATGCGCAGGCGGGCGCGGACATCATCGCACCTTCCGGTATGCTGGATGGCATGGTCGGTGCGATCCGGAATGGGCTGGATGCGGCGGGCTTCACCCAGACACCCATCATGAGCTATGCCGTCAAGTATGCTAGCGGGTTCTACGGGCCCTTCCGCGATGCGGCGGAAAGCCCGCCCCAGTTCGGAGACCGCAGCCAGTATCAAATGGACCCGGCGAATCGCCGGGAGGCACTCAGGGAAGCCGCGCTGGACGTGAGCCAGGGCGCGGACATCCTCATGGTCAAGCCCGCACTGCCCTACCTCGACATTATCGCCGACGTGCGCCGGGCGTTCAACCTGCCGGTCGCGGCGTACCAGGTCAGCGGCGAGTACGCGATGCTGCACGCGGCAGCGGCAAACGGCTGGCTCGACCTGCCGCGCTGCGCGCTGGAGAGCCTGGTCGCGATCAAGCGGGCCGGGGCCGACATGATCCTGACGTACTTTGCCCGCGACGCGGTCCGGTGGCTGGAAGGATAAAAATGGAAGCTCAGAACGACAGATTCCTGCGCGCATGCCGTCGCGAAGCCGTGGACGCGACGCCCGTCTGGCTCATGCGGCAGGCCGGCCGCTACATGCCGGAATACCGTGCGCTGCGCGAACACCACCCGTTCCTAGAGATGGTGAAGACGCCCGAACTGGCCTGCCAGGTCACGATGCAGCCCATCAATGCGTTCGCACTCGACGCGGCGATCATCTTCGCGGACATCCTGCCGCCCCTCGAGGGCATGGGCTTGCAGCTTTCGTTTGCCGCGGGCGATGGTCCGGTCATTCACAACCCCGTACGGAGCGCGGCAGATGTCGATGCGCTGGTCGTCCGGTCGCCCGAAGAAGCCCTTGGCTTCACCCTTGAAGCGATCCGGCTCGCCCGTAAGGAGCTGGCGGACCGTGTGCCGCTCATCGGGTTCAGCGGCGCGCCGTTCACGCTGGCCGCGTATGCCATCGAGGGCGGCGGCAGCGCCAACCATGCGATTGCCAAGACTTTCATGCTGGCGCAGCCCGCAGCGTGGCATCGCCTGATGGAAAAGCTGAGCCGGGTGGTGGGCGAATACCTGCTGGCCCAAGCGGCGGCAGGCGCGCAAGCGCTGCAGCTGTTCGACAGTTGGGTGGGGCAGTTGAGCCCGGTCGACTACCGCGAATACGTCTTGCCCTACTCTCGCCGCAGCATCGAGATCGCTCGAGGGGCCGGCGTGCCCATCATCCATTTCGGCACGAACACCGGAGGCATGCTCGGTCTGATTGCCGAGGCCGGCGGCGACGTGATCGGCGTGGACTGGCGGCTGGCGCTCGACGAAGCCTGGCGTAAGCTGGGCCGGGCGTTGCCGTGCAGGGCAATCTTGACCCGGTCGCGCTGCTCGCGCCTTGGGAACAGCTTGAGAAGGCTGCGGACCGGGTTCTCCGAGCGGCCGCAGCGACGGGTTGGCCCGGCCACATCTTCAACCTCGGCCACGGCATTTTGCAGGGGACGCCCGTCGACAACGTGGCCCGCCTCGTCGATTTCGT
This sequence comes from uncultured Chloroflexia bacterium, assembly GCA_963810095.1. GTDB lineage: Bacteria > Chloroflexota > Anaerolineae > CG2-30-64-16 > CG2-30-64-16 > JALOOB01. The sequence continues at coordinate 72,462 of CAWEMM010000011.1, forward strand.
ACATGAACAGACCAACAAACCAGGATTCCTCGGGAAACCTGGTTTGTCCGCAGCGTAGCGTGGAGGAGCGGGACTACATATGAACACGACGATTTCCGAAGAACTCTTCGAGCGCGCCCGGCAGGTGATCCCGGGCGGCGTCAACAGCCCGGTGCGCACGTTTCGCGGTGTCGGGGGCACGCCGCGCTTTATCGAGCGGGGTGCGGGCGCATGCGTGTGGGACGCGGACGGCAACCGCTACATCGACTACGTACTGTCGTGGGGCCCGCTCACGCTCGGCCACGCGCACCCGCAGGTCGTGGATGCCCTGCAGGACGCTGCCGCTCGGGGTACGAGCTACGGCGCGCCAACCCGCCTCGAGACAGAGCTGGCCGAGCTGGTCATCAGCCTGGTCCCCTCCATCGATATGATCCGCTTCGTCAATAGCGGCACGGAAGCGACCATGTCAGCCCTGCGGTTGGCGCGGGCATACACCGGTCGGAACAAGATCGTGAAGTTCACCGGCTGCTACCACGGCCACGCGGACCTGCTGCTCGTGCAAGCAGGCAGCGGCGTTGCGACGCTGGGCCTGCCCGACTCGCCCGGCGTACCGGCAGACACGGTCGCCGACACGCTCGTCGTGCCGTACAACGACCTGGATGCCGTCGAATCGCTGTTCGCCCGGCACGGGGATGCGATTGCCGGCGTTATCGTGGAGCCGATCGCGGCGAACATGGGCTTCGTCCTGCCGCGGCCGGGCTTCCTCAGGGGCCTGCAGGCGCTGTGCCGCCGCCACGGGAGCCTGCTCATCCTCGACGAGGTGATGACCGGCTTCCGCGTCGCACTCGGCGGCGCGCAGGCGGCCTGGGAGCTCGACCCGGACCTGACGTGCCTGGGCAAGGTGATCGGCGGCGGGCTGCCCGTCGGCGCGTATGCGGGCAAGCGTGAGATCATGCAGCGGGTAGCGCCCGCCGGCCCGATGTACCAGGCGGGCACCCTCTCGGGCAACCCGCTGGCCATGACCGCTGGCCTCGCGACCCTCCGCGTGCTGTCCGAGCCGGGCGTCTTCGAGGCCATCGCGCTGGCGACCCAGGAACTGGTGTCCGGGATCAGGTCGGCCGCGGCTGAGTGCGGCGTGCCGCTGCAACTGGGCTCCGCCGGCAGCATGTTCGGCTTCTATTTCCTCAAGGAGCATGGCGCGGCCATCACCGATTGGGCGAGCGCGAAGCAGTATGCGGACACCGCCCGGTACGGCCGTTTCTTCCATGCGATGCTCGAGCGCGGCGTGTACTTCGCGCCCAGCCAGTTCGAGGCCGCGTTTATGAGTACGGCTCACGGCCCGGAAGAAATCGACGAGACACTCTCTGCGGTGCGTGAGGTCATGGCGGAATTGAGACAATCCGAATGAACGGCAGCAGGGACACAAGCCACGTCATCGTCGTCGGCGGCGGCATCGCCGGCCTGAGCACGGCGTGGTATCTATTGAAGGAAGCGCAGTCCGCGGGCCGGCAGCTGTTCGTGACGGTGCTGGAGGCACAGGATCGCTGGGGCGGCAAGGTGCTCACCGAAACGGTCGAGAGCGAAGCCGGAGCTTTCACAGTCGAAGGCGGCCCCGACTCGTACCTCACTCAGAAGCCGTGGGCGGGCCAGCTGGCACGCGAGGTTGGCATCGGCGAGCGGATCGTTGGCACCAACGACGCAAGCCGGAAGGTCTATGTCGTCAATCGCGGCCGGCCGACGCCGCTGCCCGATGGCGTGCTCTTGATCGTGCCGACCAAGTTCATGCCGTTCGCGCTCTCGCCCCTCATTTCACCGCTGGGCAAGCTCCGCATGGGCCTGGACCTCGTCATTCCCGCCAAGCGCGACGGGCAGGACGAGACGCTGGCCGAGTTCGTGACGCGGCGCCTGGGCCGCGAGGCGCTGGACAAGATCGCCGAACCGCTGATGTCCGGCATCTACAACGCCGAAGCGGACAAGCAGAGCGTGCTGGCCACGTTCCCACGCTTCCGCGCCATGGAAGAGCAGTACGGGAGCCTGACGCGGGGCATCCTCGCGTCGCGGCGCAACGGCCACTCGCCAAAGCCCGGGCAGGCCGGCGCCTCTGCAAGCGCCGCGCCGGCCAGGAAGCCATCCGCGTTTCAGTCGTTTGCCGGCGGGACCCAGGAGCTAACGGACGCGACCGTCGCAGCACTCGGTGCCCGGCCGGGCGAGGTGGAGCTGCGAACGGGGACGCGCGTCGTGGGCATCGAGCGCGGGGAGAAGTGGACGGTGAGGCTGGCAGACGGCGAACAGCTGGCGGCTGACGCGCTCGTCCTGGCCTGCCCGGCGTTTGCGGCGGCCGAGCTGGTGCGACCACACTCGGCGGAAGTGGCCGCAAAGCTGGCCGCGATCCGCTACGTGGGCACGGGCACCGTCTCGCTCGCCTACCGGGCAGAGGACATTGCGCGGGCCAAGGCCGGCGGCTTTGGCCTGGTGGTGCCAATGAGCGAGAAGCGGCCGATCAACGCCGTCACCTTCAGCTCCATCAAGTTCGACCACCGCGCACCCGCGGCTGCGTGCTCTTGCGGGCGTTCTTTGGCGGCTCGCGCAGCCCCAAGTCGATGGCGCTCGACGATGCGGCGCTCCTTGCTACCGTGCGCCGCGAGTTGTCCGACCTGCTCGGTATTGACGGCGAGCCGCTGATGCACCGCATCTACCGCTGGCCCCGCTCGAACCCACAGTACGACGTGGGCCATCTGGTGCGGGTTGGCGAGATCGAAGCGTAGCCTGCCCGCGGGCCTCTTCGTGACCGGCAGCCCGTATAAGGGTGTCGGCCTGCCGGACTGCGTCAAGCAGGCCCAGGAGACTGCGAGCCAGGTCGTGTCCTCACTCCAAGCACAGCCGGCAGCGCAAGCGTGACACGCGGGCAGCCGAGAATCGCGATCAAAGACACGCCTTTGGCCGTTGCATGAGGCGTCAAGCCGGTACCACTGACTCGGAGGGGCTACTGGGGCTCGAGCAGGAGCTGCGAAAGGTCGCGGGCGCCCTTGGTGGCCTGGCCTTCGAAGTGATTGTTGAAGTAGACGAGCGTTAGCGGGGCTTCGGCCTCCAGCTTTTCCAGCTTCGGCACCCACTCGCGCAGCTCCGGCTCACTGTACGTGTAGTTGTAGCGCTCCCAGGCTTCCTCGTGCGCGTACCACTTGGCGTAATTGCGCCCATGGAAGCGCACATAGGCCACGTCGCTGGTGGCCACGGCGATGGGCGGCATCAAGCCCTTCAGGCGCGGCTCGTCCACACAGCAGTACCCCAGGTTCTCGGCTCGGAGGAGCGCAAACGTTTCGTCGTCGACCCAGCCCGAGTTACGCAGTTCGACCACGACGGGCAGCTCGCCGAGGCCCGCACGCAGCCGCCGCAGGTAATCTTTGTTCTCGTCTGTCGGATGAAAGGAATACGGGAACTGAGCGAGCACGCAGCCGAGTTGTCGGGCCTGGACAAGCGGCTCAATCGCGGCCGCAAACCCGGCGAAGTCGTGCGATTCACGCTGGTGCGTGAGTTCGCCGTAGGCTTTGACCGCAAACAGGAAGTCGTCGGGTGTTTTGTGCACCCAGCCGACGACGGTGCTTGCGGCAGGAATACGGTAGTAGGTGACGTTGATCTCTACGGTAGTGAAGAGAGTTGCGTAATAGCGCAGATGCTCGCGTGCGGGTAGGCCCTGGGGATAGACCGGGCCGATCCAGTCGTCGTACGAGAATCCCGAAGTCCCGATCCTCAACATGCTGCCTCACCAAGAAATGCACGTTGACTTGTGTTTGATCGGACGTTCTAAGAATTCTCAAAGTTCCGCCACGGCCGCCTGGTGCCATAATGAGACGTCGCCGAGCGTGGATGTTACAAGCCATGTTGCCATTAGTAACGGGCATCACAGAATGATTTAGCCACTACCCGCCCGATTTGCGCCCAGAGCCGGCTGGCGTATAATGCGAACCGATCACTAATCTAGGTATAAACGGAGCTCTCGCAGTTCGGATACGGGCAAGTTGACAGTTGTTCAGGAAGTCCCGACTTGTCCCGAGTGCCAACGATCCCCGGCAGTCGAAGTTGCTTGCCACATCGCACCCTCCTCCGATCCGGCTGGGTTCCGACAAAAGAATAGGTCTGCCACGCCGCACTGCCCGCGGTTCGTGCAGCACGATTTGCGTTAGCCCTTCGTCACACCGCCAGCACCCGGTCCGACGATCCATCGATGATCCGGAGACATCATGAGCCACCCCCATGACCGGTCCGCAAATCTCGTCGATATCCTGGTCCAGCGCGCCGAGCGTTCCGGTGGGGACCTGGCGTTCCGATTCCTCGCGGATGGCGAGGCGGACGAACAGGAACTCACCTACGCTGAGGTTGTGGAACGAGCGGGCCGCGTCGCCACAACTTTGCGGGAGGCCGGCTGCGGTGGTGGACGAGCAATCTTGGTGTATCAGCCCGGCCTCGACTATATCACCGGGTTTCTGGGGTGCCTGATGGCCGGCGTCGCGGCCGTGCCCGCGTATCCGCCCTGATCCGTACCGCATGGAGCGCACCTTCCCGCGCTTCCAGGCCATCGTCAACGATTCGCTGCCCGCGGCCATCCTCAGCACCTCCATGATCCTCGAACTGGCGGGCGACCTATTCGACGAGTTTCCCGATTTTGCAGGCATTGCCCGCATCGCGACGGATGCGCTGCCGGCCGACGGTGGTGTTACCTGGCGCCGCCCGGCGATCACCGGGAGCACCGTGGCATTCCTGCAGTACACCTCAGGCTCGACCGCCGACCCGAAAGGCGTCATGCTGACGCACAACAACCTCATGGCGAACCTCGAGCTGATTCGTCACGTCTTCGCCATCCATCCGGGTTCAACCGCCGTCATCTGGCTGCCTCCATACCATGATATGGGCCTGATCGGCGGCATCCTCGAACCGCTCTACTTCGGCATGCCCTGCACGTTGATGTCGCCGCTCGACTTCCTGCAGCGGCCCGTCCGCTGGTTGAACGCACTGTCAAGGTACGGTGCGACCATCAGCGGCGGCCCGAACTTCGCCTATGACCTGGTCGCCCGCAAAGTCACCCCCGAACAGAAGGCCTCGCTCGACCTGAGCCAGTTGGGAAGTCGCCTTCAACGGCGCCGAGCCGGTGCGCAAGGAGACCATCGAGCGCTTTTCTGCAGCCTTCGCCGAGTGCGGCTTCCGCAAGGAAGCGTTCTACGCCTGTTACGGACTGGCCGAGGGGACGCTCATTGTCAGCGGCGGCACCGCTCTGACGCCGCCGGTCTATACTACCGTGAGCGCGGCTGAGCTGGGAGGAGGGCGGGCTGTTCCAGTCGCCGAAGGAAGCCCCGACGCGCAGGATCTGGTCGGCTGCGGCAGGACGCTGCCCGACCAGACGATCCTGATCGTCGATCCGGATACTCTCGAGCCCTGTGCTGCGGGCATCGTCGGCGAGATTTGGGTCTCGGGCGCCAGCGTGGCGAAGGGCTACTGGCAGAAGCCGGAAGAATCCGAGCAAACCTTCTGTGCGGGCATCGCCGGGGACAAAGCGACCTCGCCCCGTTCCTTTCTCAGGACGGGCGACCTCGGGTTCCTGGACGCGTCAGGCAACCTGTTTGTCGCGGGCCGGATCAAAGACCTGATCATCGTCGACGGCCGCAATCACTATCCGCAAGACATCGAGCTGACCGCCGAGAAGTGCCACCCGGCGCTGCGCCCCGGCTGCACGGCCGCGTTCGCAGTGAGCGAAGGCGGCCAGGAGCGACTGGTCGTCGTCGCTGAGGTGGGCAAGGGATACCGGCCCGCGCCCGGTGCGGCTCGCCCGGCCGGCGACGGTGGAGACTTGGACCCGGCAGAGGTGGCGGCGTCCATTCGAAAGGCCGTGGCGGAGGCCCACGACCTGCGCACGCAGGCGATCGTCCTGCTCAAGCCGGGAGCAGCGCCGAAGACGTCGAGCGGAAAAATCCAGCGCCGGGCGGCGCGGGCCGCCTATCTCGACGGAACGCTCGACACCTGGGGGGCCCAATGAACGCTACACCTGCGACGACGGACGAAATCCGCGCCTGGCTTGTCGGGCAGATTGCCGCGATCCTGAGCCTGCCGGAAGACGACGTCGACCCGGATGAAACCTTTGACTCGTTCGGCCTGGCCTCGCCGTGACGCGGTGAGCTTGTCGGGCGACCTGGAAGACTACCTGAGCCGGCGCCTCTCGCCCACCTTGCTCTACCAGTACCCGACCATCAACAAGCTGGCCGAGCACCTGGCGGCAACGGGGCGGGCACGACCTACACCAAGCGAGCACAGCGCCCCGGCAGCGCAGACAGGCCCAAGCCCGGTGGAACCAACCGAGACACCTGCCGTGGTCAATTGGCCGGGAGACGACCCGGCGAGCGCGCTGTCGGAGGACGAAGCGGAAGCCGCTTTGCTCCGAAAGTTGCTGGAACTCGGTGAATGATGAAACATTCATCTTCTGGTGCGCGGATATTCACCTCGGTTGCAAGCGCATTTGGTACAATTCGACGATGAGGAAGGTGTGACCCTGCCGGTCTTCCTGCGGAGCGCGGTACATAGGCCCGCGAGTCGCTCGCTCAAAGGTTAGGCTTCTCTATGGTCGAGTCTGGCAACAAGAATCCACAGCGGCCAACGTCGCGCCGGCCGCAGACACCGCGCGGGCCGACTCGGCGACGCTGACGCGCGCCCTGCTTGCGATCGAGAAGCTCCAAGCGCGCCTGGATGCCGCCGAGCGGGAGAAGACGGAACCTATCGCCATCGTCGGCATGAGTTGCCGCTTCCCCGGCGCGCCCGACGTCGAGCCTATCTGGGCGCTGCTGCAAAACGGGGTCGATGCGATCGGCGAGGTCCCACCCGACCGCTGGGACGTCGACGCGTACTACGATCCCGAGCCCGGCGCACCCGCCCAGATGGTACACGCGCTGGGGCGGCGTTCATCCGGGACGTCGACCGGTTCGACGCCGCAGTTTTTCGGCATCTCGCCGCGCGAGGCCAGCCGCATGGACCCGCAGCAGCGCTTGCTGCTCGAGTGTGCGTGGGAAGCGCTGGAGCGGGCGGGGCTGGCGGTAGAGAAGCTGGCGGGCAGCCGGACCGGCGTCTTCGTCGGCATCAGCCAGGTCGACTATAGCCTGATCCAGTTCGAGGATCGCACGAAGCTCGACGCCTACGCGGGCACGGGCAACGCGCTGTGCATCGCGGCGAACCGCCTCTCCTACCTCTACGATCTTCGCGGGCCCAGCGTGGCGCTGGACACGGCTTGCTCCTCCTCTCTGGTCACGACCCACCTGGCCGTCGAAAGCCTGCGGCGCCGCGAGTGCGACCTGGCACTGGCCGGCGGCGTCAACCTGATCCTCTCCCCCGAGTTGTCGATCACCTTCTCGCACGCGCACATGATGGCTGCCGACGGCCGGTGCAAGACGTTCGACGCGGCGGCCGACGGGTACGTGCGCGGCGAGGGATGCGGCGTCCTGGTCCTCAAGCGCCTCGGCGACGCCGAGCGTGATGGCGACCGGATCGTCGCCGTGATCCGCGGCAGCGCGGTCAACCAGGACGGCCGCTCGAACGGGCTCACTGCGCCCAACGGGCTGGCGCAGCAGGCCGTCATCCGCGAGGCGCTCGCCAGGGCACACGCTCGAGCCCGCGACCAGGTGACCTATGTGGAGGCGCACGGCACCGGCACGATCCTGGGCGACCCAATCGAGCTCAATTCGCTTGCGGCGGTGATGGGAAGGCCGCGAGCGCAAGTGCCTCGTCGGCTCAGTCAAGACGAACATCGGCCACCTCGAAGCAGCCGCGGGCGTAGCCGGGCTCATAAAGATCGTGCTGATGCTGCAGCACGCCGAGGTTGCGCCGCATCTCCATTTCAAGCAGATCAACCCCTACATCCCGATCGACGAAATGCCGCTTGCCATCGCAACCGGGGCCCAACCCTGGCCTGAAGGTGCACCCTACGTCGCAGGCGTTAGCTCGTTCGGGTTCGGGGGGACGAACGCCCACGTCATCCTGGCAGCCGCGCCGGTTCGTGCCACCGCCACGCCCGCCGAAGCAAACGGACCCCTCCCGCAGCCGGAGCGCACGCATCACCTCCTAGCGCTCTCGGGACAAACTCCGGCGGCCTTGAGCGCCCTGGCCGGGGCCTACGCACAGGCGCTGGAACGCCCGGACGCTCTGGCTGCCCCCGACCTGTGCTACACCGCGAATGCGGCCCGAAATGGGCTGCGCACGCGAACAGCGTTGGTGGCTCGGGATGGCGCCGAACTCGCGCAGAAGCTGCGTGCATTGGCTGCGGATACCCCACCCGAGATCAGGGCTCGCCGCGGCAAGGTCGCGTTCCTGTTTACGGGCCAGGGCAGCCAGTATGTCGGCATGGGCCGCAGCCTGTACGAGACCCATCCGGCCTTCCGGGCTGCCATAGACCGGTGCGACGCGCTGCTGGCGCCCGTCCTTCCCCGCCGCCTGCTCGACGTGCTCTACTTTGGCGACGAAGCGACGCAGGCCCTGCTCCACGAAACGACGTACACGCAGCCGGCCCTGTTTGCCATCGAGTACGCGCTGGCGCAGCTGTGGCTCTCGTGGGGGGTGCAGCCTCACTACCTCATTGGTCACAGCGTGGGCGAGTACGCGGCTGCCGTCGTCTCCGGCGTCTTCAGCCTCGAAGACGGCCTGCTGTTGTTGGCGGCGCGCGCCCGGCTGATGGGCCGCCTGCCGCACGACGGCGACATGGCCGCCGTCTTCGCCGATCCGCAGACCGTGCTTGCGTTGTTAGGCGACCAGGGCGAGGTGGGCTTGGCCGCCATCAACGGGCCAAAGAGCGTCGTCATCTCCGGCAGGCGCGAGGCGATGACCGCCGCGGTCGCCCGGCTTGAAGCGGCCGGACTCACGGTCCGCCCCATGCAGGTATCGCACGCGTTCCATTCGCCGCTCATGGATCCGATCCTCGACGAGTTCGAGGCTGCCGCGCGCCGGGTCAGGGCTCGGCCGCCGCAGATTCCCATCCTCTCGAACCTGACCGGGCCCCTTCTGCAGGAGGCGCCCGATGCCGGTTACTGGCGGCGCCACGTCCGCGAGGCGGTGCAGTTCAATGCAGGCATGCAGGCGCTGGGGCAAGCCGGCTGCCGTGTGTTCGTCGAGATGGGACCGAAGCCAACGTTGATCGGGATGGGCAAGCGCGCGCTGCAGGAGGCTCTGCCGGGGCACGCGGCGCTCTGGCTGCCCTCACTCAAGGCGCCGGATGCGGCGGCAGGCGCGGGCAAATGGCCGGCCAATGACTGGGCCGTGCTGCTCGAAAGCCTGGGCGAGTACTGGTCGGCCGGCAACGACGTGGACTGGGCCTCCTTCGACGCGCCGTATGGCAGGCGCCAGGAGTCCTGGCCCCCACCTATCCCTTCCAGCGCGAGCGCTACTGGAACGAGTCGCCGTATGCGGCACTGCGGCGCAAGGGCTGGCTCGGCGGGGCGATCGATGGCGTCGACCGCGGGGCGGGCTTGGAAGACGCGGCGGGGTTGGAACGCGAAGACGCACAGGAAATCGAAGCGCGCGAAGCACGAAGCCGCGAAGCGCCGGCCGTGACGCGGGCGGAAGTCCTGGCTGCCCCGGCCGAGACGAGGCCGGCCCTGCTCGTCGATGCGATCCGGACACATATCGCCGGCGTGCTCGATCTCCCCATCACGCGCATCACCGCCGACCAGCAGCTCAATCACCTGGGTCTCGACTCGATCATGGCCATCGAATTGAAGGGCCGGGTCGAGGCGGGCCTCCAGGTTGAACTGCCCATCGCGGTGCTGCTCGCAGGCCCCACGATCGAGGAGTTGGCGGGCACCTTGCTCGACCTGCTGGCCGGCGGGGCGGCCGGCGCGGCGGATGCACCCCCACTGGTGGCAGAAGAAGCACCGGACGACGCCGAAAATCGGGATTATCCCCTGTCGGCCGGCCAGGCTGCGATGTGGCTGCAGCACCAGGTCGCGCCGGGCAGCGTATACAACCCGGTCTATGCGGCCAGGGTCGTGGGCGAGGTCGACATCGAGCGGCTGAGGCTCGCCTTCCAGCGGCTGGTCGATCGCCACCCCGCGCTGCGCACGACCTTTCACTCCGTCGCCGGCAGTCCCGTCCAGCGGGTCCATGCGACGATGGCGGTGTGCTTCGAGACCCTGCCCGCAAACGAGCCCGTGGATGCGGCGGACGCCGGTTCGCTGGAAGACCGGCTGGGCGCCCTGGCCTATCGGACGTTTGATCTCGAAAACGGGCCGCTGCTGCGCGTCTACGCGCTCGAGCGGGCGCGTCCGTCGGGAGCGCACGAGCACGTCCTGCTGCTGGCAGCGCACCACATCGTCGTCGACCTGTGGTCGCTCGCCATTTTGGTCAGCGAAGCCGGCGCTCTGTATGCGGAGCCCGCTGCGGAGCTGGCGCCCGTCCCGCTGCGCTATACGGATTTTGTGCGCTGGCAGGGCGACCTCCTGGCGTCGGTATCGGGCGAGCGGATGCTGGCATACTGGCAGGACAAGCTGGCAGGCGAACTGCCCGTGTTGGAGCTGCCCACAGATCGCGCTCGCCCCACTGTCCAGACCTTTGCGGGGTCCGTGGAGTCGCTGGATCTGGGCGAGGAGTTGACCCTGTCCGTCCGGGTCTTCAGCGAAGCGGCAGGCGTCACGCCGTACGTCACCCTGCTTGCGGCCTTCCAGACGCTCATGCATCGCTATACGAACCAGGAAGATATTATCGTCGGGTCGCCCACCACCGGACGGAGCCGGGCGGCCCTTGGCGGGATCGCGGGCTATTTCGTGAGCCCGATTGCCGTGCGCGTGAGCTTTGCCGGGCGTCCGACGGGCGCGGACCTGGTGCAGCGCGTGCAGGAAGCGGCCCTGGGCGGGCTGGCTAACGCGGACTACCCGTTCCCACTCCTGGTGGAAAAGCTGCACCCCCGCCGCGATCCCTCGCGGACGCCCGTGTTCCAGGTCATGTTCGCGCTCCAACGCAGCCACTTGCTATACGAAGCAGGGCTGTCGCAGTTCGCCACGGGCGAATCGGGCATGCAGATGGCGCTGGGCGGCAAATCCGGCCCCACGCTCCGGCTCGAGTCGGTTGCCGTGCGCCAGCGGATGTCACCGTTCGACATGACGCTGCTCGTTGCCGACGGCGAGAAGTCGCTGGGCGTTGCCATCGAGTACAATCTGGACCTCTTCGACCCTGCGACGGCCCGCCGTATGCTCGGCCACTACAAGACGCTGCTCGCCGGCCTGGTCGCAGCGCCAGAGCGGGCCGTCGCCGAACTCCCGTTGCTGACGGCACCTGAACGCACGCAGATCCTCGGCGGGTGGAGCGCGGGTGCACTGCCCGACGCGCCCCTTCGCCACGCCTGCATCCACGGGGCGTTCGAGGCTCAGGTCGACGCGACGCCGGATGCGATCGCTCTGCACTACGATGCGGGCGACGGCGCACCTCCGCTTGTCTGGACCTATCGGGAGCTGGACCAGCGTGCTAATGCGGTGGCGCACAGGCTCAGCGCGCTGGGCGTCGGACCCGAGCAGCGGGTGGCACTCTGCTTCGAACGGTCGCCCGAGATGATCGTGGCGATCCTGGGCACGCTGAAGGCCGGGGGCGCGTATATCCCGCTCGACCCTGCGGCGCCGCAAGAACGCCTTGCCCGGATCCTGGCCGATGCCCAACCCGTCGCCTGCCTCACGCACACGGCGGCACAGCAGGTCTTTCCGGGACTGGCGCAGGCTCACGTGCTTGTCGATGCCCTCGAGCCAGCAGCACCTGGGCTGGCCGATCGCCCCGCGTCGAACGCCGGCCCCCATAACCTGGCCTATATCATTTACACCTCCGGTTCGACAGGCACGCCCAAGGGCGTCATGCTCGAACACGCGGGGGTTGTCAACCTGGTGCAGGCGCAGTTGGTCGCGTTCGACCTGGCGCCCACCGACCGGGTTTTCCAGTTCGCGTCGTATACCTTCGACGCATCGGTGTCCGAGATCTTCATTGCGCTGACCTCGGGTGCGGCGCTGCACGTCGGACGCCGCGACGTCGTGCTTTCTCCTGACAACCTGGCGCGGGTGCTGGCACGCGAACGGATCACGAACATCACGCTGCCGCCCACGCTGCTGCGGCTGCTGGACCCCGCCGCGCTGCCCCAGCTGCGCACCGTGATCTCGGCCGGGGACGCCTGTACTCCAGACATTGTCGAGAAGTGGGCGCAAGACCGCCGCTTGGTGAACGCGTATGGCCCCACCGAGACGACCATCGGCCCCACGTACAACGTCGTGAGCGATCTTCGCACGGGCACGTCAAGCGGGACGGGCGCCCCCATCGGGCGGGCCATCCCCAACGTCCGCACGTACATTCTCGACCGCAACGGGCAGCCCCAGCCGCTCGGCGTGCCGGGCGAACTGCACATCGGCGGCGCCGGGCTGGCGCGCGGCTACGTGGGCCGGCCCGACCTGACCGCAGAAAAGTTCGTGCCTTGCCCGTGGAATCCCGCGCCGCAAGCGCAGACTGGGGAAGATCGACACGATCCTTCTCCCGCGCTGTCGGCTGAATCGGTGCTGTCTGCTCAAGCGGCGCTGTCTGCGTCTGGTTCCGGCGCGCGCCTCTACCGGACGGGCGACCTGGCCCGGTGGCTGCCCGACGGCCGGATTGAATTTGTCGGCCGGGCGGATTACCAGCTCAAGATTCGCGGCTTCCGGGTCGAGCTAGGCGAGATCGAGGCGGTCCTGAGCAAAGCGCCCGGGATCAAGCAAGCCGTCGTGCTGGCCCAGCCGGCCCACGGCGACGGAGCCTCGGGGCACAAAAACGGCGCGGCGAACGGCGACGTCAGGCTCGTGGCATGCGTGGCCCAAGACGCCCTACACGGGCCCTCGGAAGGCGAAGTGCGGGGGTTCCTGCGCAGCCGCCTGCCCGACTACATGATGCCCGCCGCCTTCATTGCCATGGACAGCCTGCCTCTGAACGCCAGCGGCAAGGTGGACCGGGCGGCCCTGGAAAAAAGCGCAGCCTTGCTCGCGCCGGCAGGTGGCCGGGCAGCGACCGCAGAGTTGGTAGCGCCGCAGAACCAGCTAGAGCGCGATCTGGCCATGATCTGGCAACAGGTGCTCGGGCTCGAGCGAGTGAGCATCCACGACAACTTCTTCGATTTAGGCGGCCACTCGCTGCTCATGGCCCAGGCCCACAGCCGCCTGCAGGAGCGCCTCGGCCGCGAGGTGCCCATCGTGGACCTATTCCGCTACCCGACCATTCACCTCCTGGCCGCTTACCTGGCGGGTGGGGCCGGCGAAGCGGCTCCGGCCAGCGCAGCCCAGCAGGGGCAGGAACGGGGCCAGCAGAAGCGCCAGGCACTGCAACAGCGCGCCGAGCAGGCTCAGCGCGCGGAGCAGGCTCAGCGCGAACGGATGCTGCAACGCACGCCGCCACGTAAGGGCGGTAGGTAGACAATATGACCGACGACTTCAACGCGGCGATGAACCAAGGCGAACAGGCCGAAAACGACCCGCTGTCCAACGGCTGGTCCGAGTTCGACCTCGCCATTGTCGGCATGGCCGGCCGCTTCCCTGGCTCGCCCGACCTGGACGCGTTCTGGCGCAATCTGGTGGACGGAGTCGAGTGCGTCCGCCGGTTCACGGACGAGGAAGTGGCCGCGGCGGGCGTGGACCCTGCGCTGAGCAGCCAACCCCACTATGTCAAGGCGGGAGGCGTGCTCGAAGGCGCAGAGTGGTTCGACGCGCATTTCTTCGGCGTTTACCCCCGCGAAGCCGAGATCATGGACCCCCAGCATCGTGTCTTCCTGGAGGTAGCGTGGCATGCGCTGGAGCATGCGGGATATGATCCGGCAACCTCCGAGTCGACAGGGGCAGGCGCTATCGGCGTCTATGCGGGCTGCGGGCTCAACACCTACCTGATCTACAACCTGGCGCAGAACCGCGAGATTCGCGAGAACGTCCAGGGCTACCAACTGACCATTGCCAACGACAAGGACTACCTGCCGAGTCGGGTCGCCTACAAGCTGAACCTCCGTGGACCCGCCGTCAACGTGCAAACGGCTTGCTCCACCTCGCTCGTCGCCACCCACCTGGCCTGCCAGGCGCTGCTGAGCCACGACTGCGACATGGCGCTGGCCGGCGGCGTGACGGTGCGGCTGCCACAACAGGGCGGCTATTTGTACCAGGAAGGCGGCATTATGTCGCCCGACGGGCACTGCCGTGCTTTTGACGCACAGGCCGCTGGCACGGTCGGCGGCAACGGCGTCGGCATCGTCGTGCTGAAGCGGCTGAGCGATGCGCTGGCGGACGGAGACACGATCCACGCGGTGATCAAGGGCACCGCGATCAACAACGACGGCTCGAACAAGGTCGGCTACACCGCGCCCAGCGTGGAAGGCCAAACCGGGGTGATTTCCGCCGCACACGCAGTGGCCAACGTCGACCCCAGCACCATTTCTTACGTCGAAACGCACGGCACGGGCACCGCGCTGGGCGACCCGATCGAGATCACCGCCTTGACCAACGCGTTCGGCCTGGCGGCCGGTCCGGATGATCTTCCGGCTCAAACGTGCGCCATTGGCTCGCTGAAGCCGAACGTGGGCCATCTCGATGCAGCGGCCGGCATCGCCGGCCTCATCAAGACGACACTCGCGCTGGAGAACGGGCAGATCCCGCCCAGCATCAACTTCAGTGCGCCCAACCCACAGATCGACTTCGCCAAATCACCGTTTTATGTAAACGACAGGCTGAGCGAATGGCGATCAACGGGCGGCCATCGCCGGGCAGGCGTAAGCTCGTTCGGCATCGGCGGCACGAACGCGCACGTCGTCTTGGAAGAAGCGCCGCCCCCCGCCCCTGCCGGCGCCTCACGAGCTGCGCAACTGCTGGTAGTTTCCGCAAAGACGGAAGCGGCGCTCGACGCAGCCACTGCCAACCTGGCCCAGTTCCTGGCAGACCGTCCGGCAGTCAACCTCGCGGATGCGGCCTATACGCTCCAGGTCGGACGCCAGCCGTTCGCCTACAGGCGGGTTGCCGTCGTGCGCGATCTGGCAGACGCCTGCGTCGTGCTCGAAGGCCGCGCGCCCGGCCGTTTGGTCGGCAATGGCGGCGCGGCCGGTGCGACAAGCGTCGCGTTCATGTTCACCGGGCAAGGCAGCCAGTATGCCGGCATGGGGCTCGGGCTGTACAAGGCGGAACCGGTCTTTCGCGACGCCGTGGATCGCTGTGCGGACATCCTGCGGCCTCACCTCGCGACTGATATCCGGGGCTTGATCTATCCGCGGGTTGCGGATGGTGCCGACGAACGCCTCAAGCAGACGGCCATGACGCAACCTGCGCTGTTCGTAGTCGAGTACGCGTTGGCGCAATTGTGGCTGGCGTGGGGCGTGAGGCCCGGCGCGATGATCGGCCATTCGATCGGCGAGTACGTGGCCGCACATCTCGCGGGCGTGATGTCTCTGGACGACGCACTTATGATCGTGGCGGCCCGCGGACGATTGATGGGCAGCCTGCCCGGCGGCTCGATGCTCGGCCTGCCCCTCGGCGAGGAGGACGCGCACGCGCTGCTGGTCCGCCACCCCCGGCTCGCCGTCGCCACGATCAACGCGCCCGGCATGGTCGTCGTGGCCGGCCCGGACGAGGCTGTCGAGTCCCTGGAGCAAGAACTGGCCGGCAAGAAGATTGCAACCCGGCGGCTGCACACCTCCCACGCGTTCCACTCGGCTATGATGGACCCCATCCTCGCACCCTTCGCCGACGTCGTCCGTCGTGCCCGTCTGAGCGCGCCCGCCACACCGTATGTCTCGAACGTGACCGGCACGTGGATCACCGCCGCAGACGCGACCGATCCGGCCTACTACGCCCGCCATCTGCGCGGCGCAGTCCGCTTTGCCGACGGACTGGCCGCGTTGGCCGCCGAACCAAACCGGGCCTTCCTGGAAGTGGGCCCTGGGCCGACGTTGGCAGGCCTGGCCAAGGCACACCCGGCGGTGGGCCGGGAGCGCCGTGTCGTGACGTCGCTGCGCCACCCCCGCGAAGCGGCCGACGACCTCGAGTTTATGCTCGGCGCGCTCGGGCAACTGTGGCTCGGGGGCATTGTGCCGCGCTGGGATGCGGCCGAGGAACGCGACGGTGCGCCGTGGGTCGCGTTCTACGGTGGCCAGAACCGGCACGAGCGGCGTCGCCGCATTCCGCTGCCCCTATACCCCTTCCAACGCGAGCGCTTCTGGGTGGAGCCCGACACGAAGCTTGGTGCGCCGGCCACGGACGAGAGTCGTGCAGCCAAGACGGCCGACATAGCGGGCTGGTTCTACGTGCCGTCCTGGCGCCGCATCCCCATGCCCCCGCGCTCCGACGCCTCGGGGTGGCAGGTGCTGGTCTTCGCACTCGGGCACGAGGCACTCGGGCACGAGGCACTCGGGGACGAGGCGCTGATGGATGAGGCTCTCGCAGACGAGGCCCACGAGGGCACCGTCCAACTCCTTGCGGCCCGTGCGTGCGGGCGACCGGTGGTGGTGCGGCCGGGTAGGGGCTTTGCCGAGGGAGCGGACGGCTTCACGGTCGAGCCAGGGGCGGTCGAGCAGTACGAGGCCCTGTTCCGCGCGCTCGAGGCCGAGGGTCGCCTGCCGCAGTCCATCCTGCACTTGTGGAGCGCGGGGCAGGGTCAGGACGAGAGCGCGGTCCAGTCGCACGGTTTCGACAGCCTGGTCGCGCTGGCGCGGGCCTGGGGCACCGTTGCCGGCAGCGCCGAGGTCCAGGTCGACGTGGTCACCAGGGGCATCTACAGCGTGACGGGAGACGAGCCAACCACGCCCGCCGCGGCGATGATCCTCGGCGCAGCGCGTGTCATCGGGCAGGAGACTCCCGGGATTAAGGTGCGAGTGGTGGACCTGGCCGCGGGCGAAGAGAATGCAGCCTGGCTGGCCGACGTGGCGTTCACGGAGCACCGGCAGCAGGTCGTTGCGCTGCGCGGCCGGCACTGCTGGGCGCAAGGCTTCGAGCGGCTAGAGACCGGTTCGCCTGCCGGCGGCTCGTCGCGGCTGCGACAGCAGGGGGTTTACCTGATTACGGGCGGGCTGGGCCGGATCGGGCTGGTGCTTGCCGCCCACCTCGCCTCAAGCGTGCAGGCGCGGTTGGTCCTTGTGGATCGCATCGCGCTGCCCGAGCGCGACGCATGGCCCCGACTGCTGGCGGACGGCGACCCGGGAGAGGACCCCGCGGCCGGGCCGGCCGCGGCGCTCCGAGCCCGCCTGCAGAAGGTGCTGGCGATCGAGGCGGCCGGTGGGGCGGTCCTCTCGCTCCAGGCCGACGTCGCCGATTCCGCGCAGATGGCCGCGGCGGTGGACGAGACCATTAGCCGGTTTGGTGCACTGCACGGGGTGATCCACGCGGCGGGGACCGTGGGACAGGCCGCAATCCGCTCGATTTCAGAGACGGACGCTGCAGTTCGCGAGGCGCAACTTGGGCCGAAGGCCGGCGGTGCCTACGCGCTGGCCCAGGCCCTCGGAGCGCATGGCGGCGAACTCGATTTCGTGATCCTGATGTCCTCCGTGTCGACCGTCCTCGGCGGCCTTGGATTCGCCGCGTACGCGGGCGCCAACAGCGTTCTCGAAGCGTTTGCGCTTGAGCAGGCGCGAGCCGGCCACCCGTGGCTGAGCGTGGCGTGGGACGGCTGGGCATTTGCAGAGGAACGCGCGCTGGGCGCGGCCGCGGCAGGTGCGCTGGCCTTCGCCATCACCCCGGAAGAAGGCGTCGCCGTATTTGACCGGCTGCTGTCCGTCGTCGACCAGGGCGCAGTCGTCGTGTCGACCGGTGATCTCAATCTGCGACTTGTGCGCGCACAGGCAGGCGAGACGCGTCCCAAGCCCGCGGCGGGCGGCACGGAGAAACCGTCCGGCAAATACGCCCGACCTCACATGCGCACAGCGTACGTGGAACCGTCAGACGACGTGGAACGCGCGATCGCGGCCGACTGGGAAGGCATCCTGGGGATCTCGCCGGTCGGCGTGCACGACGACTTCTTTGAGCTCGGTGGGCACTCGCTCCTGGCGACGCAGCTGGTGTCGCGGCTACGCGACGCGTATCATGTCGAACTACCGCTGCGAAACCTGTTTGAGACGCCCACGATCGCCGGCCTGGCCGCGGCGATTCGCCGCGCGCAGGGTGCGGGCGCCGGGGCAGCCGAGGGACCGGCCGGTCCCAGCGCCCGCGAAGCTATCCTGCCGCTCCCCCGCGACGGCGAGCTGCCGCTGTCGTTCGGCCAGGAACGGTTGTGGTTCCTCGACCAACTGGCCCCCGGCAGCGCCCTGTACAACAACTTCGCCGCCCTGAGGCTCAACCCCACGGGCGAGGGCGCACCCCTGGACCCGGCGCGGCTCGAATGGGCGCTCAACCAGGTTATCGCCCGCCACGAGGTGTTGCGCACGGTCTTCGGCGAGCGCGACGGTAAACCGACGCAGACCATCTTGCCCGCCATTCCGGTCTCGGTCCCCGTGATCGACGTCGCTACGATGGAGGACCCGCAGGGGGCCGGGCAGCGCGTGGAGGACCTGGCGCGGGAAGAGGCGCGGGCGCCCTTCGACCTGGGCAAGGGCCCACTCCTGCGCGCGAAGCTGCTGCGCACGGGCGCGGACGAATATGTCTTGTTCTTCACCATGCACCACATCGTATCTGACGGGTGGTCGGTGGGCGTGCTCATCCAAGAGGTCGTCCGGTTCTACGAATCGGGCGGCGACACGGTTCTCGCGCCGCTTCCAATCCAATATGGGGACTACGCGGCGTGGCAGCGGGAGTGGCTGGGCCGCGTTCGGGAAGAGCAGCTGGCGTACTGGCGCGGCCGGTTGACCCCCGAGCCTGAGCCGCTGGAGCTGGCAACCGACCGCCCCCGGCCCGCGGTGCAAACCTCGAACGGGGCCAACTACTGGTTCAGCGTCGCCCCGCGCACGCATCGCAAGCTGGAGGCGCTGGCGCAAGGCGAGGGCGCCACCCTGTTCATGGCGCTGCTGGCCGGGCTCCAGGCCCTGCTGCACCGCTACACAGGCCAGGAAGACATCTGCGTCGGAACACCGGTGGCGAACCGGGACCGGAGCGAGACCGAAGGTTTGATCGGCTTCTTGCTCAACACGTTGGTGCTCCGCACCGATCTGTCGCCGGCGCCCGGTGCAGCCGGTGTCAGCTTCCGCGAGCTCCTCGGCCGGGTGCGTGAGGTGGCCTTGGGCACGTACGCGCACCAGGACCTGCCGTTCGAGAGCCTGGTCGAAGGTGCTCTGCACGGCGGTCTCCAGCCGGCCCGGGATATGAGCCGCTCGCCCTATTTCCAGGTCATGTTCGACCTGCAGGCCGCGCCCCTCGCAGGGATCACGCTGCCGGGCATGTCGCTCGCACCCCTCCGCGTCGACGGCGGCACGGCCAAGTTCGACCTGGCATTGTCGCTCGAATACGGACCGTCCGACGACGGCGGCGCGCTAGGCGGCTACCTGAACTACAACAGCGATCTTTTCGACGCAGAGACCGTCGTGGCGATGGTCGAGCACCTGAACCTGCTGCTGGCCGACGCGGTCGACCGGCCAGACGCAGCTATCTCGGAGCTTGCGCTCATTTCGGCCGCCGAGTCGCGCCGGCTCCTGGTCGAGTGGGCGGACGGCGGGCTGAGTACACAGCCGCTGGGGGCCGGGCAGACCGTCGTCTCAATGTTCGAAGAGCAGGCCAGGCTGCGCCCCTTGCAGCCGGCGGTCGTGATGGCCGACGGCAGCGGCGCGACCCTGACCTACGCCGCGCTCAACGAGCGGGCGAATAAAATGGCGCGCTGCATGGCGGAGAGCGGCATCGGGCACAAACCCGATCAGATCGTCGCCTTGTTGCTGCACCGGTCCGTCGACATGATCGCAGCCATTTGGGCCGTGCTCAAGGCCGGAGCCGCGTTCGTGCCGATCGATCCGGGGAACCCGCCCGAACGCATCGCGTTCATGCTGGCGGACTCAGGCGCTGCCGCCTTGATCACGGATGGTCCTGCCGACATGGCGGCACTGCCCCAGCATGTATTCCAAGTCGACGCGGACGGCGCGCGGTTCGCAGGGCAGCCTGGCCGCGACCTCGGGCTCCGGCTGCCGGGTTCAGCGCTGGCGTACGTGATTTACACGTCGGGCTCGACCGGCCATCCCAAAGGCGTCCTGATCGAGCACGGCGGGCTGGCACAGCACATCGTCGACGTCACTGCGCGCTTCGGCCTCCGGCCGGGCGATCACATCCTTCAGTTTGCCGCGTATACCTTCGACCAGGGGCTCGAACAGGTGCTGACGGCGCTGACGGTTGGCGGCACCCTCGTGGTGCGCGGCGACGAAGTCTGGCCGCCGGCCGAGTTCCCGCAGGTCCTGGCCGGCTACGGGCTGAACGTGGTGAACCTCCCACCGGCATACTGGAACCAGGTGCTGCTCGAGTGGGTGGCCTCAGAGCCCACCAACAAGCTGCCGAAGCGCCAGCTCCGCACGGTGATCAGCGGCGGCGATGTCCTCACGCCCGAAAGCCTGCGGCTGTGGAGCCAGGTGCAGGCGACCACGGGCCTGGCCGGCGAAGGCGCGCCGGGGGTGCGCCTCATCAACGCTTACGGCCCCACTGAGACGACCGTCACCGCCTGTGCGTTCGACGTCCCGGGTGACTGGTTCGCCCGGTCAAGCCGCCCCGTGCCGGTTGGGCGGCCCCTTCCAAACCGCCTGGCCTACGTGGTGGACCGGCACGGCAGGCCAACGCCCGCGGGCGTGCCCGGCGAGTTGTGGCTGGGTGGGAACGGCGTGGCACGAGAATATCTGAACCGCGACGAGCTTACCGCCGAAAAGTTTGTCGAGAACCCGTTTATACAGGTGATGACCGGCCGCGCGCCTGCGACGGCTCGGGTCTATCGCACCGGCGACCTGGTGCGCTACACGCGAGACGGGAACCTGGAGTTCATGGGCCGGATCGACCAGCAGGTTAAGGTGCGCGGCTTCCGCATCGAGCTCGGCGAGATCGAGGCCGCGCTGCTCGAGCACCCGAGCGTGGCTGCGGCCGTCGTGGTTGATCGGGGCGATGGGGGCGACAAGCAGCTTGTGGCCTTCTACGTTGCCGCCGCGAGCGCACCCGCACCGGGTGTCCTGCGCACATTCCTGGGCGAGAAGCTGCCCGGTTACATGGTCCCGGCCGCATTTGTCGCCCTTCCGACTCTCCCCCTGACCGCCAGCGGAAAGGTGGACCGGACCCCCCTGCGCACCGCGACGCTGCCCGCGCCAGACGATATCGATGCGGGTGAGTCCTACGTCGCTCCCAGGACGCCGGTCGAAACCAAAATCGCGGCAATCTGGGCAGGGGTGCTCGGGGCGCCGCGGGTCGGCGTCAACGACAACTTCTTCGACCTGGGCGGACACTCGCTCCTGGCCACGCAGATCGTCTCGCGGCTGCGTGCCCACTACCCGGTCGACCTCCCCTTGCGGCGGCTTTTCGAGTCGCCCACGGTTGCCGGGCTTGCCGGCCTCGTCGAAGAGGGTCTGCTCGCTCAGCAGAGCGAGGAAGACCTGGCCGCCCTGTTGGCCGAACTGGACGGATTGAGCGAAGAGGAAACGCGCCTGCTCCTGGATGACGCTGCAGCGGAGCAGGGCAACGAGGCATAGATCATTAGCAGGATTTGTACCTGGCGCACATTGAAGAGAGCTGACACATGACGCGCATTTCATCGAGCATATTGGACGGGCTATCGCCGGAGAAGCGAGCGCTGTTTCTTGAGAAACTCCGCCAAAAAGGACAGTTAGCCGCAGCGCAAGGCGCGGAGGAATGGCGTCCCATTCCACGCCGCGCCGATACTGCCGCCTACCCGCTGTCCTTTGCCCAACAGCGACTGTGGATTCTGAGCCAGCTCGAACCGGATAGCCCCTTTTACAACATTCCCCTGGCGCTCCGGCTGTCGGGCCCGCTTGACGTGGCTGCGCTGGAACGCGCGCTGAACGAGATCGTCGGCCGGCACGATGTGCTCCGGGCGAGCTTCATCACGGAACGCGGCAACCCGGTCCAGGTCATCGCCCCCGAGCTGCGGCTCTCGCTGCAGCCCGAAGAACTCGCTCCCGCCTCTTCCGGTGCAAGCGCCGCGGCCGGTGTGGAAGCTGCCGCCCGCAGCATCGCGGCCGCTGAGGCACGCCGACCCTTCGATCTCATGCGGGGTCCGCTCGTCCGCAGCCGCCTGCTTAAGCTGGCCGGCGACGAGTTCCTGGCGCTGCTCACCTTCCACCACATCGTGATGGACGGTTGGTCCACGGGTGTCTTCGTGTCCGAACTGGGCGCGCTATATGCAGCATATGCAGGCCCAGGGAAGGATGGGGTCCCCTCCCCGCTTGCGCCGCTGCAAATCCAGTATGCCGACTTTGCGGCCTGGCAGCGCGGTCAGTTGCAAGGCGAGCGGCTCAGTGCGGAGCTGGCCTACTGGAAAGAGCAGTTGCATGGCATCCCGCCGACGCTTGAGCTGCCCACCGACCGGCCCCGGCCAGCAGTGCAGACGGTGAACGGCGCAGTGTACCCCTTCGAACTGCCCGCGCACCTGGTGGACCGGCTTCGTACGCTGGCGCACAACGACACCGCCACCGGAGGTGGCGCCGCGACGCTTTACCAGGTGCTCCTGGGGGCTTTCCAGGTGCTGCTCCACCGGTACTCGAACCAGGATGACATCTGCGTCGGCACGCCCGTCGCCAACCGCAACCGGCAAGAAATCGAAGGCCTCATCGGGTTCTTTGTCAATACGCTCGTGATGCGAAGCCGGTTCGAGGACAAGCCGAGCTTTCACGCCCTCCTGCGGCGGCTGAAGGAACAGGCGCTGGCGGCCCAGTCACACCAGGACGTACCGTTTGAGATGCTGGTGGACGAGTTGTCGGCTGCGGGGGAGGCCGCGGCGCAGCGCAACATGGCGGTTACCCCAGTCTTCCAGGTCATGTTCACGCTGGAGCAGAACTCGGGCGGCGACGGGCGAGCGGCTGCACCGCTGGTGGGGATCACGATTAACCCCGTCGCGACGCACAGCGGCACTGCCAAGTTCGACTTGACCCTGTTCGTGAGCGAGAACGCGAACGGGACCTTGACGGGCTCATTCGAGTACAACACCGACCTGTGGTACACGTCGACCATCGGACGCATCGCCGGACACTACCTCAAGCTGCTCGAGGGCATCGTAGCGCAGCCCGACACCTCCGTCGACTTGCTGCCGATCCTGACCGCGGCCGAAGTACGCCAGGTCATCCTGGAGTGGAACGATACGGCAACAGACTACCCGCGTGACCGGTGCCTGCACGAGTTGTTCGAGGAACAGGTGGGCCTGCGCCCGAACGCACCCGCGGTCACATACGGCGCCAACACGCTGAGCTACGCGGATTTGAACGCGCGAGCCAACCGGCTGGCACATTGGCTGCAGGAGCTGGGGGTCGGCCCCGAAGTGCTCGTAGGCGTCTATCTCGAGCGCGGGATCGATATGATCGTCGCGATCCTGGGCATCATCAAGGCCGGCGGCGCGTACTTGCCGCTTGACATGGAATACCCCGCCGACCGCCTCGCGTTCATGTTGGCTGACGGCAACGTTCCGGTTCTGATAACGCAGTCCATGCTCAGGGATCGGGCGGTGAAGCTCGTTGTCGAACGCCCCGAGCTAGTCCTGATCCAGATGGATGCCGACGCGCCGCAGCTGGCGTCGCGAAGCACAATGCCGCCCCCCGTTACAGTGAAGCCGGCGAACCTGGCCTACGTGATCTATACGTCAGGATCGACCGGGATCCCGAAAGGGGTTTCGATCCAGCAGCGCGCCATCGCCCGCTTGATCTTCAATACGAACTACATCGACCTGCAGCCGGGCGACAAGATCGGGCAAATTTCCAATGCATCGTTCGATGCCGCTACCTTCGAGATATGGGGCTCGCTGCTGCGCGGCGGGGAGCTAATCGGGGTTGACAAGGAGACGGCGTTGTCGCCGGGCGCGCTCGCAGCCTACCTGCGCCGCAGCGGGATCGGGATCATGTTCCTGACCGCCGCACTCTTCAACTACGTCGCTTCAGAGGAACCGACCGCCTTCAACACGATGAGCTGCCTGATGGCGGGCGGCGAGGCCCTAGATCCTAGATGGGTGCGCCGAGTACTCGAGCACGGCGGACCGGCTCGCTTGCTGAATGGGTACGGGCCGACGGAGAGCACGACATTTGCCACCTGGCATCCCATTTCCGAGGTGCCGCCGGACGCCCTGGGCGTGCCGATCGGAAGGCCCCTCTCGAACACGCAGGTCTATGTGCTGGACCGTCACTTCCGCCCGGTCCCGATTGGTGTGTCTGGCGAGCTATGCATTGGCGGCGACGGGCTGGCGGTTGGCTACCTGAACCGGCCCGAGTTGACCGCAGAAAAGTTCGTGCCCAACCCGTTCGACGGCCACGATGCCCCGCGCCTCTACCGGACGGGCGACCTCGTGCGGTGGCTGCCAAATGGCAGCATCGAGTTCCAGGGGCGTATCGATCACCAGGTAAAGATCCGCGGGTTCCGCATCGAGCTCGGCGAGATCGAGACCATGCTGGGACGCCACCCGCAGGTGCGCCAGGCGTTTGCGATGGTCAGCCCCGGCAACCTGGTGCAGGATGCATCGGGTGCGGGCGCGGACACGATCAGTTCGACAGAGCGCAAGATCGTGGCGTGCATTATGCCGAAAGAGGGCGCAGCTGCGCCCAGCACATCAGACTTGCGCAGCCACTTGAAGCAGCATCTGCCCGACTACATGATCCCCGCTGCGTTTGTGCTCCTGGACGAGCTCCCGATCAACCCCAACGGCAAGGTTGACCGCGGCGCCTTACAGCGCATCGCACTGCAAGCGCTGAGCTCCGGTCCGGCCGAATCCGAGCGGGCATACGTCGCACCGCGCAGCCCGGTCGAGCGCTTCCTGGCCGAAAAGTGGCAGGAAGTGCTCGGCGTCGAGAAGGTGAGCGTCACCGACAACTTCTTCGAGCTGGGCGGCAACTCGCTGCAGGCCGCGGTGCTGACGAACCGGATGCAGGAGGAACTCGGCGCCAGCGCGCACGTGCGCGCGCTCTTCATGGCGCCTACGATCGCCGACCTGGCCAACTACCTGGACGAGTATTACCCGGACGCGGTGGCGCGCATCGCCGGCATCGGCGTCGTCCCTGCGGCCAAGCGCGAACCCTCCGGCCCTGGTACCGGTGGGGCAAGCGCGGAGGGCGTTGGAACTGCGGGTGCGTCGGCTTCGCCCGCCGCCTACACCTTCCAGGAAAAGGTGCGCGCCGCGCAGGTGGACGATGCGAAGGTGGCACAGTTCGGACAGATCGTGCCGCCGCTGCCCGCTCGCGGCGAGAGCCCGCTCGAGATGACCGACCGGAACCCGCCGGCCGTGTTCGTCCTGTCGCCGCCGCGCTCCGGCTCCACGCTGCTGCGCGTGATGTTGGCCGGGAACCCGCAGCTCTTTGCGCCGCCTGAGCTCGATCTCATGTCCTTCAACACGCTCGCCGAGCGCCGGGATGCCTTCTCCGGGAAGTTCCAGTTCTGGCTCGAAGGCCCGCTGAAGGCAATCATGGAACTGCGGCAGTGCAGCGCGGACGAAGCAGAGTCGATCATGGCCAGTTTCGAGCGCGCGGGTTGGTCGACCAAACGCTTCTACCGACAACTACAGGAGTGGATCGCGGAATCACAGCGCGCGGCGAACTCCGGTCTCCCGGTGTCGCAGCGGATGCTGGTCGACAAGACCCCCGTCTACCCCATGGACCGCCACATCCTGGCCCGGATGGAGCAGGACTTCGAGAACGCCCGCTACATTCACCTGGTGCGGCACCCGTTCGCGACCGTCTACTCCTTCATGGAAGCCAAGCTGGAAGACATCTTCTTCCGGTGGGACCACCCCTGGAGCATGCGGGAGTTGGCCGAGCTGGTTTATCTCGTCAGCCATCGCAATATCCTCAACTTCCTGGAACAGATCCCGGCAGAGCGCCAGCATCGCGTGTGGTTCGAGGAGATGGTCGGGGATGCGCCGCGCGTAATGCGCGGTATCTGCGACTTCCTGCAGATCGAGTTCCATCCCGATATGCTCGAGCCGTACAAGGGCGACAAGATGACCTCGGGCATCCGTCCGGGGCACCAGATGGTCGGCGACTTCAAGTTCTACCTGCGGAACAAGATCGATCCGAAAGCTGCCGATCGGTGGAAGCGTTTCAAGAAGGACGATCGGCTGGCCGAGCAGACCTGGGACGTCGCGCGGCGGCTCAATTACGAGTTGCCGGCAGACGAAGAAGGCGGGGAGTCCGCAGCCGGGTCGACGAACGGCACGGGGCACAACCAGAACGGTGCACAGAACGCGCCTATCCGCCGCCGGGGTGCGGACGAGCCGCCCGTGCTCTCCTTTGCGCAGGAGCGGCTGTGGTTTCTCGACCAGTTCGAAGGGGCCGGTGCTAATGGCGGAGGCAGCCCATTCTACAACGTGCCGGCGGCTGTGCGGCTTACGGGAAACATCGACGTAGGTGCGCTGCGGTGGGCTCTGAACACGATCGTGCAGCGCCATGAGGTGCTGCGCACAACCTTCGCCTCGGTCAACGGCGTCGCGTCGCCGGTCGTGGCAGAGCACCTCGAAGTCGAGCTGTCCGTGGTCGACCTGGCCTCGTTGCCCCAGGAGATGCGGGAAGTGGAGGCAGGGCGACTGGCGGCCGAAGAAGCGCGCCGGCCCTTCAACCTGGCGACGGGGCCCCTGCTCCGGGCGACGCTGCTTGACCTGGGAACGAGCGAAAACGGGCGCGAGACGGTCGCTCTCATCACCATGCACCATATCGTGTCTGACGGCTGGTCAGTCAATGTGTTCATCAGAGAGCTCGCGGCGCTGTACGGCGCGCACACGTCGGAAGCACGCCCGGGCCAGCCGGAGAATACGGCAGTTTTGCTGCCGCTGCCGATCCAGTACGCGGACTTCGCTGCCTGGCAGCGAAACTGGTTTGCAGGCCATGACGACGCACACGCTGGCGGATCGCGGCGTTCGCCGCTGCAAGACCAGCTGGACTACTGGATAGAGCAGTTGAAGGGCCTGCCGGCCCGGCTGGACCTGCCGACTGACCGGCCGCGGCCGGCAGTGCAGACGCTGAACGGCGAGCGCTACACCTTCACCCTGCCGGAGGAACTGACGGGGCGCATCAAGGCGCTCGCGCGCAGCGAGGGCGTAACCCTGTTCATGACGCTCCTGGCCGCGTTCCAGACGCTGCTGATGCGCTACACGGGCGAGGAAGATCTTGCCGTGGGCACCCCCATCGCAGGCCGCAACCGGCCCGAGATGGCGAACCTCATCGGCTTCTTCGTCAACACCCTGGTCATGCGCGGCGACCTTTCGTCTGCGCCCGGCGAGGCGCCGCTCACCTTCCGCCAGTTGCTCAAGCGCACGCAGGCGACGGCGATCAAAGCCTTTGCGAACCAGGACGTGCCGTTCGAAACCCTGGTCGATACCCTGCAGCGGCAGGGCGCTCAACCCCAGCGCGACATGAGCCACACGCCACTCTTCCAGGTCATGTTCGCACTGCAGGATGCGCCGCTCCAGGCCATGCACGCGCCGGGCCTCACCCTCAGCCCGCTGCAGCCCGACACAAAGACGGCGAAGTTCGACCTGATGCTCAACGTGGTCGAACGGACCGACGTCCTGCGCTGCGCGCTCGAGTACAACACGGACCTGTTTCGCGCCAGCACCGCCGTCCGGATGGCCCAGCACCTGCAAGTCCTGCTCCAATCGATCGTGTCTGACCTGCCGCGGCAGGGTCCAGACACGCCGCTGGCGACGCTGCCGGTGCTCACGCCGGCCGAGCGGCAGATGATGCTGGCCGACTGGAACGACACGCGCACCGACGTGGATACGGGCGATACGCTTGCCGCCCGATTCGAGGCGCAGGCGCGGAAGACGCCCGAGGCGCAGGCCGTGATCGCCGAGGTTGAACAAGGCGGCGCGGGCCATTCAACGTCGCTGACTTACGCCGAGCTGGATGCCCGGGCCGGAGCGCTCGCCAAGCACCTCGCCTCGCTGGGTGTGGGCCCGGAGAGCATCGTAGGCTTGATGGCCGATCGCTCGCTCGATCTCCTGGTCGGGGTCGTCGGCATCTGGAAGGCAGGGGCCGCGTACGTGCCGCTCGATCCGGCATATCCCCCGGACCGGCTCGCATACATGCTCTCGGATTCCGGCGCACGGGTGCTGGTCACCCAGGCGCAGCACGCGCGGCCCGAGGTGGTGGACGATCTGGCAGTCGTCCTGCTCGACTCCGACGCATTAGGGGTTGCCGGCTCCACATCCGCCGAAACATCGGGGAGGCATGCTGCGCCCGACAACCTGGCCTACGTCATCTACACGTCGGGCTCGACAGGACGGCCGAAAGGGGTGTCGGTCACCCATCGCACTGCGCTCAACCTGGCCGCCGCGCTGCAGCGAGCCGCGTACGCCGAGCATGGTGACGAGCGGCCCCTGCGCCTCAGCCTGAACGCGCCGCTGTCGTTCGACGCGTCGGTCCAGCAGCTCGTGATGTTGACGCTAGGTCACACGCTGGTCGTCGTGCCCCAAGACGTGCGCGCGGATGCCCCGGCGCTGCTCGCGTTCATCCGCCGCCAGCGCCTGGACCAACTCGACTGCGTGCCGTCGCAGCTCAAGCTGCTGCTCGAGGAAGGACTCCTGGCGGAGGATGCCGAGTGGCGGCCGTCCATCGTTTTCCCGGGCGGCGAAGCCATCGACGAGCCAACGTGGGCGACGCTGGCCGCCGCGCCCGAGACGCGCTTCTACAACATGTACGGCCCGACCGAGTGCACGGTCGACTCGACCACGATCTCGGCTCATGTCGCGCCACGCCGACCCACGATCGGCCGGCCGTTGGCCAACGTTCGAGCCTACGTCCTCGACCGCAACCTGGAGCCCGCGCCCATTGGCGTGCCCGGCGAGTTGTACCTTGCCGGCGCGGGCGTCTCGCGCGGCTATCTCCACCGGCCCGATCTCACCGCGGAACGCTTCCTGCCCGACCCGTTTGACGCGCAGGAGACTCCGGGATTTGGGGCCGGCCGCATGTATCGCACGGGCGACCGAGTGCGCTGGTTACCCGACGGCACGCTTGAATTCCTGGGCCGCGTCGACTTCCAGGTGAAGGTGCGCGGCTTCCGCATCGAGCTAGGCGAGATCGAGGAGGCGCTGCGGTCACACCCTGGGCTCGCCGAAGCTGTCGTCCTGGTTGCCGAAGACGCGGGGCCCGCCGACGAAGGCATGTCGGGCACGAAGCGCTTAGTCGCGTACGTCGTCCCGCGGACCGGCTCGGCAGCGGCGACGCCATTGAGCACGGCCGACCTGCGGCGTCACCTCCTCACCTCGCTGCCCGAATACATGCTTCCTTCTGCGTTCATGCTGCTCGATGCAATGCCGCTGACGCCGAACGGCAAGCTTGACCGGAAGGCGCTGCTGAAACTGTCGCCCGACGAAGCGGTGCGGACCGAAACCGGCACGAGCTATGTCGAGCCGTCCGGCTTCGTGCAGACAACCCTGGCCGAGATCTATGGCCGGGTGCTCGGACTCGAGCGGGTCGGAATCAACGACAACTTCTTCGAGTTGGGTGGGGATTCGATCCTTACCATCCAGGCCGTCGCCCACGCTGGCCAGGCAGGCATCACCATCACGCCGAAGCAGATCTTCCAAGCGCCGACCGTCAGCCAGTTGGCGCTGCTCGCCGAGGCGAGCGCGGCCGCCGGCGAGGCCGGCGTAATGGCGGACGAGCAGGGACCGGTGGAGGGTGACCTCCCCTTGACGCCCATCCAGCACCGCTTCTTCGAGACCGGCTTCGCACAGCCGCATCACTGGAACCAGTCGCTGCTGCTGGCGGTGCAGGCCCAGATCGATCCGAAGAGCATGCGGGACGCGGTCGCCGCGGTGCTCGGCCAGCACGACGCGCTCCGGCTGAGGTTCGCCGTGGTCGACGGCCAATGGCGTCAGTGGAATGCCGGCCTCTCGGACGACGTCCCATTCGAGAGCATCGACCTCTCGGCGCTCGACGAACCGGCTCGGGGCGAGGCATTGCGCGAGCACACTCTGCGCCTCCAGCAAAGCCTGAACGTCAGCCATGGGCCGCTCCTGCGGGTCGCATACTTTGACTTCGGCCCCAACGCGGCCGGGCGGCTGTTGACCATCGTCCACCACCTGGCAGTGGACCGGGTCTCCTGGCGGCTCATTCTGGAGGACCTCGGCTCGGCCTATGAACAGGCCTGCAGCGGCCGCGCGCCGCAGCTGCCGCGGAAGACGACAGCCTTTCGCGACTGGGCCCGGCGGCTGGCAGAATACGCCGGATCGTCCGGCGTCGCGGCAGAAGCGAAGCGGTGGATGCAGTGGGGCGGGCAGGCCCTGCCCGCAGCGGAGGCGGCGCCCGTACCCTGCGATTACCCGGCGGGGAGCAACCTTGAAGCCGATGCGCGCACCGTCGCGGTCTACCTGAATGAAGCCGAGACGGGAACGCTGATCCAAGAAGCCGGAAAAGCGTACGGGACCGAAGTGAGCGACGCGCTCCTCACCGCGCTCGGCCATGGCCTTCCGCCGCTGGACGGGCTCGCCCGCGTGCCTGGTGGAAGTCGAAGGCCACGGCCGCCAGGCGGAACTCGTCGGCGCATCGCTCGGAAACGGCGGCGAGAGCAAAATCAACCTCGCGCGCACGGTCGGTTGGTTTACATCCGTATACCCGGTCCTGCTGCAGATTCCGCCGCACGACGAGCCCGGCCAGGCGTTGATGGCCGTCAAGGAGCAACTCCGCGCCACGCCGAACGGTGGGATCGACTACGGGGTGCTCCGCTACCTGTCCACTGACCCGCACATCACGGCGGTCATGCAGGGCTTGCCGCGACCCCAGATCAGCTTCAACTACCTGGGCCAGTTCATCCAGGAAACGACTGAGGCGGCGTTCGGCAGCGCGGTGTTCCGGCCCGCGCCGGAAAACAGCGGACCCGACCACGCCGCGGAGCACCAGCGGCAGTATGCGCTTGACGTGACAGTGAGCGTATTTGCCGGCAAGCTTCGGGTCGAGTTTACGTACAGCGATGCGCAATTTGCCCCGGAGACGGCCGAGACTCTCGCGGACTTCTATGTCGACGCGCTCCGCGGCTTGATCCAGCACTGTCTTTCCCCCGAGGCCGGAGGATACACCGCATCGGACTTCGCCGACACCGGCTTGAGCGACGAAGGGGTGCGGGATTTGTTGGCAGAGCTCGGCGAGATCGACTGAACCGACACACGCGGATAGGACTGGCATGACACAGACAGACACGTCGCAGAATGCGCGGACGGCGGGCGCGCCGGGTGTGCCGGGCGCCGCCCGCCCCGGGGCTGCCGAAAACAAGCGCAACATCGAGACTGCTTACGCCTTATCTCCCATGCAACAGGGCATGCTTTTCCACAGTCTCTATGCGCCGGAGAGTGGCGTCTACCACGAACAACTGACCTGCACGCTGGTGGGTGAACTCAACGTAACTGCGTTCGAGCGCGCCTGGCAGTCAGTGATTCAACGTCACCCGATCCTCAGGTCTGCATTTGCATGGCGCCGTCTCGAAAAGCCGATCCAGGCTGTCTACAAGGAAGTAACGTTGGCGATCGACAGTCGTGATCTCAGAGGACTGTCGCCGGCCGAGCAGGATCAGGCGTTGGCCACCTATCTGGCGACGGACCGGGCCAGAGGGTTTGACCTGGCGCGGCCACCGCTGATGCGGCTCGCACTGCTGCGCGTTGGCGATGGAGCCGGCGGTCCCGAGCACCGCCTGGTCTGGAGCCACCATCATATCCTGATGGATGGCTGGTCGCTGCCGCTCCTGCTCAAGGAAGTATTCACCTTCTACGAGGCCTTTGCGAACAACCGGCCCGCGTCGCTCGGGCTGCCGCGGCCCTATAAGGACTACATCACGTGGCTGCAGGGGCAAGACCTGGCCGCGGCCGAAGTCTACTGGCGCAAGCAGTTGGCCGGCCGGCGTGCGGCCACGTCCATCCCGACCGTGCGGACACAGCCTCAGGGGACCGGGACGGGCGAACACGAGCTGCGCCTATCAGAAGAACTCACCGAGAGCTTGAACCGGCTGGCCCGCCAGAACGGCGTGACTCTCAGCACCCTGGTGCAGGGGGTGTGGGCCATCCTCCTTAGCCGCTACAGCGGCGACGACGACGTGGTATTTGGCGTTACGGTCTCGGGCCGGCCACCCACGCTGCCCGGCGCCGACACGATGGTCGGCGTCTTCATCAACACCCTGCCCGTCCGTGTTCAGGTCGACGAGCGCATGGCTTTTGGGTCCTGGCTGCGGAGCCTCCAGGTGCAGCTGGCAGAACTGCGCCAGTTTGAATACACGCCGTTAGTCCAGGTGCAAGGATGGACCGAGGTCCCGCGCGAGGAGCCGCTGTTCGATAGTATCGTCGTGTTCGAGAACTACCCCGTCGACACCGCTCTGCGGGAGAAGCTGAGCAGCCTGGAAATCCGGGACGTTCGCTCGTTCGAGCAGACCAACTACGGTCTCACCTTCGTTTCGGGACCGGGGCGAGAGTTGGTGCTCAAGATTTCGTACGACAGAGCCCGGTACGACGAAGCGGCCGTCTGGCGCATGCTGGGTCACCTTGCGCAGATACTCAGTGGCGCCGCGCGCGACCTGGGTTTGAACGCGCCGATCCAATCGCTGCCCCTGCTCACGCCCGAAGAGCAGGTCCAGCTCGCCGCCTGGAACGCCACCGCCGCACCCCTGCCCGACCGGCCCATCCACGCCTTCTTCGAGGACTGGGCCGCCCGCACCCCCGACGCGCCCGCCGCCGTCTTCGTCGCCGGCGCCCACCCGCCCGTCGCCTACACCTACGCCGAGCTCAATGCCCGCGCCAACCGCCTGGCCCACTACCTCATCGCCCACGGCGCCGGGCGCGCCAACGGCGTTGGCGGTGAGACCCTCGTCGGCATCTCCGTCACCCGCTCGCTCGACCAGGTCGTCGCCCTGCTCGCCACCCTCAAGGCCGGCGCGGCCTACCTGCCCCTCGATCCCAACTACCCGCCCGACCGCCGGCACTTCATGCTCGCCGACGCCGGCGTCACCCTCGTCCTCACCCACGCCCACCTGCTCGACCCCGAGCCGCTCGCCAGCGAGCCGCTCGCCGCCGAGTCGCCCTCGGCCACCCACTTCTGCCTCGACCGCGACTGGGACCAACTGGCCGGCTATCCCGACACCACCCCCGCCCTCACCCTCTCCGGCGAGCACCTCGCCTATGTCATCTACACCTCCGGCTCCACCGGCCGCCCCAAAGGCGTCCTCGTCGCCCACCGCGGCCTCACCAACCTCGTGCGCGCCCAAACCGCCGCCTTCGGCATCACGCCCGCCGATCGCATCCTCCAGTTCGCCTCCTTCTCCTTCGACGCCGCCGTCTCCGAGACCTTCATGGCCCTCGCCGCCGGCGCCACCCTCTATCTCGCACCCCAGACCACCCTCGCCGCGCCCCCCGAGCTCACGCGCCTGCTGCAGGACTACGCCATTTCCGCCGTCACCCTGCCGCCGTCCCTGCTTGCCCTGCTCGACCCCGCCGGCCTCGACGACCTGCAGTGCCTCATCTCGGCCGGCGAGCGCCTGCCCGCCGCCGTCGCGGCCCGCTGGGCCCCCGGCCGCCGCCTCTTCAACGCTTACGGCCCCACCGAGGCCACCATCGGCCCCACCCTCGGCCGCGTCGCCGACCTGCCCGCGGGCGCCGCCTCCGCTCCGGTGGGGCGCCCCATCGCCAACATCGCCATCCACCTCCGCGACCGCTACGGCAACCCGGTTCCCGTGGGCGTCCCCGGCGAGCTCTGCGTCGCCGGCGCCGGCCTCGCCCGCGGCTACCTCGGCCGCCCCGACCTCACCGCCGAGCGCTTCGTGCCACTCGCCACGCATGCCCACGAATGCGACGAATTCGGACAGCCGCGCGCTACGCGGCTCTACCGCACCGGCGACCTGGCCCGCTACCTCCCCGACGGCCAGCTCGAGATCCTCGGCCGCATCGACCAGCAGGTCAAGCTGCGCGGCTTCCGCATCGAACTCGGCGAGATCGAAGCCGTCCTGCGTGAGCTGCCCGGCGTTGCCGATGCCGTCGCGCTCGTCCAGGCCGAGACCCCCGGCGACCCCGCCGCCCGCCTCGTCGCCTACCTCGTCGCCGGCGACAGCACGTCGGAAGCCGCCGGCGACTGGCGCGCCCACCTCAGAGCGCGCCTCCCCGAGTACATGCTCCCGGCCGCCTTCGTCCTACTCGACGCCTTCCCCCTCACCCCCAACGGCAAGGTCGACCGGGCCGCACTGCTCGCCCGCGAGCCGGAAGCCGGAGGACTTGGCTTCGCAGCAGGGCGTCGCGCTCGCGTCGCCCCGCGCACCCCGGATGAGGAACTCGTTGCCGGCGTATTCGAACAGGTCTTGGGCGTCCAGAACGTCAGCATCGACGACAGTTTCTTTGACCTGGGCGGCCACTCGCTGCTGGCCACTCGCCTGGCCTCACGCATCCGGGAGGTGTTTGGCGTCGAGCTCGCGCTGCGTGACCTGTTTGATGCGCGGACGGTGGCTGCCATCGCCGAGAAAGTAGCCGCCGCGCGCCGTTCTGATTCGACCGAACCCGCGCCTCCCATCACACGCACACCCCGGCCCGGGGCACCCGATGCGCCCGAGGGTCTGCGGTTGCCCCTGTCGTACGCGCAGCAGCGCTTGTGGTTCCTGGATCAGCTGGAACAGGGCAGCATCTTTTACAATATCCCGACCGTGATCCGGCTGCGCGGCCCGCTGGACGTAGCGGCATTGAACGCTGCGCTCGACGACATCATTGCGCGGCACGAGGTGCTGCGGACGACTTTCGCGGCGAGTGGCGGCGTTCCCTGCCAGGTCATTGCGCCATCGCTCTCCATCCCCCTCCCGCTCACTGACCTGACCGAACTCGCCGCAACCGAACGGGAAAGCCGTGCGCGCGAACTGGCACGCGAAGAGATTCGAGGCCGTTTCGACCTGGCAGCCGGCCCGCTGCTCCGGGCGCGCCTGTTCAAATTGGGCGATGAGGAGCACATTGCCGTCCTGACCATCCACCACATTGTGGCCGACGGCTGGTCGATGGGTGTGCTCATTGCGGAGTTGGCGAACCTGTACGAAGGGCGCCTTGGGAAACCCGGCTTCTCCCCGGCCGTGCTCCCCGACCTCCCCATCCAATACGCGGATTACGCGGCTTGGCAGCGCGGCTGGCTGGAGACCGAAGACCGGGGCGAGGGCTCCTCACCCCTCCAGAGTCAACTCGAGTACTGGAAGCGTCAACTGGCGGGCGTGCCCGCGTTGCTCGACCTGCCGACCGACCGGCCGCGGCCTGCGATCCAGTCGAGCAACGGTGCGACGCATACCTTCCGCTTCTCTGCCGAGCTGTCGGATGGGTTGCTCACGCTGAGCCGGAAGGAGGGCGTGACGCTGTTCATGACCCTGCTCGCCGGCTACCAGGCGCTCCTCTCGCGCTACTCGGGGCAGACCGATATCGTCGTTGGGTCCGCGCTGGCTAATCGGCAACGCGCCGAGGTCGAGCCGCTGATCGGGTTCTTCGTGAACACGCTTGTGTTCCGCACCCTATTCGAGCCGGGTCCGGCCGGCCCGCTGACGTTCAAGGACCTGTTAGCCCGGGTGCGCGCGACTGCGCTGTCAGCATACTCACACCAGGACGTGCCCTTCGAGATGCTGGTGGATGCGGTGCAGCCCGAGCGGAATCTCAGCCACCCGCCCCTGTTTCAGGCCGCGTTCTCGCTCCAGAACGTGCCGATGCCCGTTCGCGAACTGCCCGGCCTGCTCCTCGAACCCGTCAACCTGGACAAGGGCATCGCAGGCTATGACATGCTGCTACAGGTGACCGAAACTGCCGGGGGGCTGGCGTGCGCCTGGGAGTACAACACCGACCTGTTCGACGGCGCAACCATCGAGCGCATGGCTGTGCATCTGCAGAACCTGTTTGGCGCTGCCGTGGCAGACCCGACCCGGCCGGTCGCAACCCTGCCCTTGCTCACCGAGCGCGAGCGGGAGACCATGCTGGTGGAGTGGAACGCAACCGCCGTCCCATTCCCGGCCGATCGCACGATCCACAGCCTGTTCGAAGACCAGGCCCGGCGTATCCCCGACGCGCCGGCCGCCATCTTCGCGCTACCCGGCGCTCCGGCCCAAGCCTTGACGCTGAGCTACGCGGAACTCGATCAGCGCGCGAACCAACTTGCCCACCACCTGGTCGCGCTGGGCCTGCGGCCGAATACGCTCGCCGGCATCTGCACCGAGCGTTCGCTCGATATGGTGGTGGGCATCCTCGGCATTCTCAAGGCCGGTGCCGCCTACCTGCCGCTCGACCCGAACTATCCGGCCGACCGCCTCGCGTTCATGCTCGCCGACGCGGGCACCGGGGGCGGCCTGGACATCGTCTTGACGCAGTCGCACCTCGTGGAACGCCTTCCATTACGCGGCGAGGCCGGCGCGATCACGCACTTGGTCCGCCTCGACGCCGACTGGGACGCGATCGGCACCCAACCGGACACATCCCCCCGGGTCCGTGTCACCGCGGACGACCTGGCCTACTGCATCTACACTTCGGGCTCGACGGGCCGGCCAAAGGGCACGCTTCTGCGTCATCGGGGCCTGTGCAACCTGGCCGACGTTCATCATCGCGAGTTCGACATGGGCGAGGGCAAGCGGGTGCTGCAGTTCTCGCCGTTCTCGTTCGACGCCTCTGTTTGGGAAACCGTCATGGCCCTCCGAAACGGCGCGGCCCTGGTGCTCACCGGCCAGGACGTCCTCGCGTCGGGTCCCGACCTGCTCCGGCTGCTGCAGGAACAGCGCGTTACGACTGTCACCTTGCCCCCGTCGTTGCTCGCGGTGCTCTCGCCTGCCGCCGTCCAAACCGGCGCGCTGCCCGACCTTCAGACTGTTATCGCGGCCGGCGAGCGCTGCACGAACGAAATCGTGCAGGCGTGGGCGCCGGGCAGGAACTTCTTCAACGCGTACGGGCCGACCGAAACGACGGTCTGCGCATCCATCCACCGGACCGACTGGACGGCCGACTGGCCCTTTGGTGGTCCGCCCATCGGCAGGCCCATCAGCAACTTTCAGCTCTATGTGGTCGACGAAAACCTCGAGCCGCAGCCGATCGGGGTGCCCGGCGAGTTGCTCATCGGCGGGGTGGGGCTGGCGCAGGGTTATCTGAACCGGCCGGAGCTAACGGCGGAACGCTTCATCAGGAAACCGGGCCTTTCCGGCGGCGACCGGCTCTATCGCACGGGCGACCTGGTTCGCTGGCTGCCCGACGGCAATCTCGAGTTCCTCGGCCGGATCGACGACCAGGTCAAGGTGCGCGGATTCCGTATCGAGCTGGGCGAAGTCGAGGCGGTGCTGCGTGAGCATCCCGCCGTGCAGGACGCAGTCGTGACGGCTCGCGGCGACATGTTGGTGGGCTACGTGATTACGACGGGTGCAGGCACGGAGACGCCGCCGGCCGACCTACGAGCCATGCTCCGCACCCATCTGCGCGCCCGGCTTCCCGAGTACATGGTCCCGGCGGCCTTCGTGGTCGTGGAGGCCTTCCCGCTTTCACCCGCCGGCAAAGTGGACCGGCGGCGGCTCCCGGCGCCCGATGAGACGCGACGCGATGGGACAGCGGAGTATGTGGCTCCCCGAACCGAGACCGAGTCGAAGCTCGCGGCGATGGCGGCCGAGTTGCTGCGACTCGAACGGGTCGGCGTGGAGGACAACTTCTTCGAGCTGGGCGGCCACTCCCTGCTGGCTACGCAGCTCATCTCGCGCATCCGCGAGCAGTTCAAAGTGGAGGTCGCCCTCAAGGCGCTCTTCGAACACCCAACGGTGGCAGGGCTGGCAGACGCCGTAGATGCCGGGCTCAAGAAGCAGGCGGTCGAGGCCGCCAAGGTCGCGGATACGCTGGCGAAGATCAAAGGCATGACGCCAGAGCAGGTCAAGGCGCTGCTGGCCGAGAAGAGGATGAAGCCCGCCCAATCAGGAACGACGTCTGGCGGAAAGGATCGACCCGAATGATGGAGTTGCCGGACAACTTCGCCGACCTCACGCCAGAACAGCAAGAGCTCCTGGCGCTGCTGCTGGCCGAACAAGGCGTCGAAATGTACGACTCCGCCCTTGCTCCGCGGAAGCAGCCCGGCGAAGACGCGCCGTTGTCCTTCTCACAGGCAAGGCTCTGGTTCCTCGACCAACTGGAGCCGAACAGCCCGATGTACAACATGCCAGCCGCGGCCCGGTTGCACGGTACTTTGTCTGTTCCGGTCTTGCAAGCCTGCCTGGATGAGATCGCGGCGCGGCATGAGGTGCTGCGGACCATCTTCGTGCGCGGCGATGACGGCCAGGCCGTGCAGCATATTCTTCCCGAGCTTCACGTGCCGATCACCACGGCCGACCTGAGCGGACTCGCTGCCGCTGCGCAGGAGCAAGAGATTCTCCGATTGGCTTCGGCAGAGATTCAGCGCCCGTTCGATCTGGCCCGCGGCCCGCTGCTCCGCGTCATGCTGTTGGTGTTGTCCGAGAGCGACGTTCTGCTGCTGCTCAACATGCACCACATCATCACGGATGGGTGGTCAGTCGGTGTCTTCCTCCGAGAGTTAGGCGCACTTTACGGGGCCTTCGCCAAGGGACGCCCTTCGCCTTTGACCCCGCTGCCGCTGCAATACGGGGATTATGCCCTTTGGCAGCGCGAGAGTCTGCGGGGCCAGACCCTGGAGCAGCAACTGGCGTATTGGCGTGAAGCACTCCGTGATGCACCGGCAGTCCTCGAGCTGCCGCTCGACCGGCCGAGACCCCCCGTGCAGACACACCGCGGCGCGGCCCTGGACGTCACTATCGGGGCTCCCGTGCAGGCCGCTTTGAATCAACTCGCTCAATCCGAAGGCGCCACGCTCTTCATGACCCTGCTGGCCGCTTTCCAGGTGTTCTTATCGCGCTATTCTCGCATGTCAGACGTCTGCATAGGCACCCCGATTGCGAACCGCACCCGGGGCGAGCTGGAGGGACTGATCGGCTTCTTTACGAACACCCTGGTAATTCGCGCCCGCATCGCGCCTGGCATGACCTTCCGCCAGTTCCTGCGAAGCGTTCGCGATGCGACGCTGGCCGCCTACGAGCACCAGGACGTTCCGTTCGAGCAAATCGTCGAGGCCGTACATCCCGAGCGCACCATGAGTTACTCGCCGCTGTTCCAGGTGATGTTTGCGCTTCAGAACGTGCCTCAGCAGGCCGTCGAGCTCCCCGGCATCAGACTTAGTTCGGCATCATTCCCCAGCGTTACGGCGAAGTTCGACCTCACATTGAATCTCGGCGAGCGCGGAGACGGTATCGGCGGCAGTATCGAGTACAACTTGGACCTGTTTGACGAGACGACGGTCCAGCGGATGATTCAAAACCTGGGAGTCTTGATCGAAGCGGTGGCGATCGATCCCGACCAGGCCGTCGGCGCCCTGCCGATTATGACGCATACGGAACGCGCGCTCGTGATGGACGCGTGGAACGATACCGCGATGGCCTTCCCCGCCGATACGACGATTCATGCGCTCATCGCGGAATGGGCCGAGCGCACGCCAGACGGCGTGGCCGCAGAGTTTGCCGAACTGACCGAGCAAGGGCTCCGTACCACGCCCCTCAC
Organism: uncultured Chloroflexia bacterium; assembly: GCA_963810095.1. Lineage (GTDB taxonomy): Bacteria > Chloroflexota > Anaerolineae > CG2-30-64-16 > CG2-30-64-16 > JALOOB01. The sequence goes on from CAWEMM010000011.1 coordinate 112,086, forward strand.
GTACCGCGAGCTTCACGACCGGGCCAACCGCCTCGCCCACCATCTGCGACAACTTGGCGTCGGCACAGATGCGGAGCGAAGCAGCACATTTGTCGGGTTATCCGTGACGCGCTCGCTCGAAATGGTTGTGGGCATCCTGGGCATCCTCCGAGCCGGCGGCGCGTACTTGCCGCTGGACCCCGGCTACCCGGCCGACCGCCTCGCCTTCATGATCGCAGACTCGGGAACCCGCATTCTGGTCACAGAAGGGGCGATTGCCTCCCGGCTGCCCCTATCCGGCGCGGGAGTTCCGCCTGACCTGGCCGTCGTACGGATTGACGAGGACTGGAACGAGATCGCTGCCCAGCCCCCCACCGATCCCCACGCTGCCGTGGGACCCGACGATCCCGTCTACTGCATCTACACGTCCGGTTCGACGGGCCGGCCCAAGGGCACCCCCGTCCGCCACCGCAGCATTTGCAGCCTTGCCACGGCCGCCGCGCGCGACTTTGACATGGCTCCCGGCAAGAGAGTTCTGCAGTTCGCCGCGTTCTCCTTCGACGCGTCTGTCTGGGAGACCACGATGGCGCTGCGCAACGGCGCCACGCTGATCTTGGCCAGGCAGGAAGTCCTCGCTTCGGGGCCTGAGCTGCTCCGGCTACTCAAACTTGCCCGCATCACCACCGTCATTCTACCTCCCGCGCTCGCAGCCGTGCTGGAGCCGGTCCCGCTGCCCGACCTTACCACGGTGCTGTGCGGGGGCGAGCGGGTCACAAATCAGATGGTGCGGCGATGGGCCCCGGGGCGGCGCTTCATAAATGCGTACGGCCCGACTGAGACAACGGTGTGCGCAACCATGCGCGTCTGCCACGAAACAGAGGTGTGGCCGTTCGGGGGCCCGCCCATTGGACGCCCGGTCGCGAACCTCCGCTGCTACGTGGTGGACGATGCCGGTGCGGGTCTGCAGCTTCAGCCGGTCGGAGTGGCAGGCGAGCTGGTTATTGCGGGGGTTGGCGTCTCGCAGGGATATCTTAACCGCCCCGAACTGTCTGCCGAACGCTTCATTGCGGAGCTACCGGCCCCGGTCGCCCGTTCTGCGAACGGCGCAGAGGCAGGCCCCATCTCCGGCCCGCTTTACCGCACGGGCGACCTCGTGCGCTGGTTGCCCGGCGGCGAGATCGAATACCTGGGCCGGATGGATGACCAGGTGAAGGTGCGTGGGTTCCGCATCGAGCTTGGCGAGATCGAATCGGTCCTGCGGGGGCATCCCGACGTCAAGGACGGCCTCGTCACTGTGCGCGGCGACGCGCTTGTGGGCTACTACATTCCCAAGGGGGGTGAGGCCACGATAGAGACGGGGCGGCCTGCTGCAACTGAGCTGCGCGCACATCTGCGCCAACACCTGCCCGAGTACATGGTGCCGGCTGTCTTCGTGCCAATGACGTCCTTCCCGCTGTCGCCCGCCCAAAAGGTGGACCGGCGCTTGCTGCCTCCACCGAACCAGGTCGCAGGGAATGAGTACGTCGCGCCACGCACGCCGACCGAGGAGCTCCTGGCGAGCGTCTGGACGCAGCTTCTGAACGTACCGCGTGTGGGCGCCGACGATAGTTTCTTCGAGCTGGGCGGGCACTCGCTTTCGGCCACGCAGCTTGTCTCCCGCGCCCGGGCAGCATTTGGCGTCGAGGTGCCGCTGCGGGCGCTGTTCGAGACGCCCACCTTGTCGGGGCTCGCAGCCGCGATTGACCACCTGCGGGCTGCCGCGCTGGACACAGTTGCGCCCCCGATTGCCAGCGTGCCGCGACAGGGGGATGCAGACGGCAAAGTGCGCCTACCGCTCTCCTTTGCGCAGCAGCGCCTGTGGTTCCTCGATCAGTTCGAGGGTGCCGAGAACGGGGGCACCTCGCTCTACAACATTCCGGTCGCCGTGCGCTTGAAGGGCCGCCTGGACGGTGCGGCTCTGTCGAACACGCTCGCAGCGCTTGCCGAGCGGCACGAGTCGCTGCGTACCTCGTTCGAGAGCGTCGACGGGAAGCCGGTCCAGGCCATCGCGCCGCACGGCGCGCTCTCCCTCAACGTAGTCGACCTATCGGACGTGGAGGAGGCTGAGGTAGAGGCGGCGATCATGACCCACGCCGAGGCGGAGGCCGGCAGGCCGTTCGTCCTTGCCAGTGGCCCCTTGGTTCGGGTTACGCTCCTGCGCCTGCACGCCGAGGAGCATGTCCTGCTCTTTACGATGCACCACATAATCTCGGATGGGTGGTCCAGCGGCGTCCTGATCCGCGAGTTCGGCGAGTTGTACGCGGCGCTCGCGTCGGGCGCAAACATTCAGCTTGCTCCACTCGCCCTGCAGTATGCGGATTATGCCGTCTGGCAGCGGAAGTGGCTACTCGACCGGGCGGGCAAAGACGACCGGGACGAGGCAGCGACGCCGTTGCAGAAACAGCTGGCTTACTGGCGCGAGGCCCTGAAGGGTGCGCCGGCGCTGCTCGAGCTGCCCACCGACCGGCCCAGGCCGGCGGTCCCATCGCACGGCGGAGCGGCCATTGCATTTGAGCTGCCGGCGGACCTCACCGAGCGCGTGCGGCGGCTTAACCGCGAGGAAGGTGCCACTGTCTTCATGACCTTGATGGCCGCTTTCCAGGCCCTGCTGTCGCGCCTGAGTGCGCAAACGGATATCTTGGTGGGGACCCCGGTCGCCAACCGCACGCATGCGGAGTTGGAAGGGATTATCGGTTTCTTCGTCAACACGCTAATCATGCGGGCCCAATTCGGCGACGGGCCCTCGTTCCGCCGGCTGCTGGGCCAGGTTCGAACCGCGGCACTCGGCGCCTACGCATACCAGGACGTCCCGTTTGAGAAGCTCGTGGACGAGCTCGAAGTCGTGCGGGACGCCAGCCACAGCCCCCTGTTCCAGGTGATGTTTGTCTGGCAGGAGCAGCGTCAGAGCGCCATGTCCGCGCCCATCACGCTGCCCGGCCTGAGCCTTTCGCCGATCCCAGTTCACGGCGGCACGGCCACGTTTGACCTCACCCTCGCGATGGCCGACGGCCCGCGGGGGTTGAGCGGTTGGCTCGAGTACTCCACCGACTTGTTCGATCGCTCCACAGCAGAACGCTTCGTCCGGCTGTTCGAGACCCTGCTGACCAACGTCCTGGCCACTCCCGACCTCCCGATCGCCCAGGTTCCGCTATTGACCGCCGAGGAACGCCGCATGGTCGTCGAGGACTGGAACGACACGGCGGTTCCGGTTCCGGCGGTGTCGCTCCATGGGGCGTTCGAGCAGCAGGTCGCCCGCACTCCAGACGCCGTGGCGCTCGTGTTTGCCGGCGACGGCGGATCGCGGCTGCGCTGCGAAGTCACGTATGCCGAGCTGAACCGCCGCGCGGACGGGGTGGCAAGCGAGCTGCAGCGGCTCGGCGTACGGCGAGAAGAGATCGTCGCCATCTCGGTCGAGAAGTCGGTCGAGCAGATCGCGGGCTTGCTCGGCATCCTGAAGGCGGGCGCGGCCTACTTGCCCATCGACCCCGCGTACCCCACCGAACGCATTGCGTACCTGTTGGCCGACTCCGGTGCACAGGTCTTGCTCACGCAATCGCACCTCGCACAAGGCTTCGCCGGGCTGCACCTGCGCCACGTCGTCTGCCTTGACGAGTTCGTGGAGGCTCAGCGCGCCGGGCAAGCAGCCCTGGCGTCGCAGCCTCTGGCCCCAGCCCCGCACACGAGCGCGGACAGCCTGGCCTATGTGATCTACACCTCGGGGAGCACCGGGCAGCCCAAAGGCGTCATGGTCGAGCACCGCAACATTGTCAACCATGCGCATGCGCTGATGGCGCAAACCGGCATCGGCCCGGGCGACCGGATGCTCCAGTTCGTCTCCCTGAGCTTCGACGCGGCCGGCGAGGAGTTTTACCCCACCCTGCTCTCGGGTGCGACCCTTGTCCTGCCCGCGGACAGCCAGGCGCTGCTGGGAACCGAGCTGCCGGCCTTCTGCGAGGTGCATGGCATCACCCTCCTGCACATGCCGGCGACGGCATGGCACGGCGTGATTGACGGCCTGTCGGCCCAGGGGGAGGCGTGGCGCGGGCCACTTCGCCTGCTGATGCTGGGGGGCGATGCCCCGGACCCGGCGAGGCTCATTGCGTTCCGGAAGCTCCTCGACAGGGAAATCCCGTTCATTAACCTCTACGGCCCAACCGAAGCGACCATCACCGCAACAACATTCCAGACGACCGGCCTCACGGCGCTGCAGAAGGTGCCGATCGGCCGTCCCATCGCCAATGCGGCGGTCTACGTGTTGGACGCGGCCGGGCAACCCTCGCCTATCGGCGTGCCGGGCGAAATCTACATCGGCGGCGCCGGCGTCGCACGGGGCTACCTCGGGCGACCCGAGCTGACGGCAGAGAAATTCGTACAGGGCGAGAACCTGACCGGCAGCCCGGCCACCCGCCTCTACCGCACGGGGGATCTCGCGCGCTGGCTGCCCGACGGTAATCTGGAGTTCGTTGGCCGGGCCGACGACCAGGTCAAGGTGCGGGGCTATCGCATCGAGCTGGGCGAGATCGAGGTCGCGCTTGCCGCGCACCCAGAGGTGAAGGAGTGTGCGGTGCTGGCCCGGGCGGACGCCGGTGATGGGGGACGGCGGCTCGTGGCATACTTCGTGCCCGCAGCCGATCCGGCGCCTTCGGTCGCAGATCTCCGGGCATTCCTGTCCAAGATCATTCCGGACCACATGGTGCCTGCGGTCTTCGTGCGGCTGCCGGCGCTGCCGCTCAATGCGCACGGCAAGGTCGATCGCCGCGCTCTGCCCGCACCGTCGGAGGCCCAGCAGGCCGACAGCGGGGCCGAGTTCCTGGCGGCCACGACCCCGGCCGAAAGGGCGCTCGCCGACATCTGGCAGCAGGTGCTCGGCGTGCCGCACGTCGGGGCTCACGACAACTTCTTCGAGCTGGGCGGCGATTCGATCCTGTCCATCCAGGTCGTGTCGCGGGCGCAACCGGGCGGGACTGACCATCACGCCCAAGCAGCTGTTCCAGGCGCCGACGCTCTCCGCGCTGGCCGCGCTGGCAGGCACGGCCACGACCGGCTCTGCCGAGCAGGGGCCCGTGACGGGCCCGGTCCCGCTTACGCCGATTCAACGCTGGTTCTTTGAACCAGGCATGTGGGGCGGCGAGGGGGCGAACCCCAACCACTGGAACCAGTCCGTACTGCTTTCCGTGCGCCAACAGCTTGACGGGGAGAGCTTGCGGGCCGCCGTCGTCGCGCTCGTAGAACACCATGACGCGCTCCGGCTGCGCTTCGTCGAGACGGATGACGGCTGGCAGGCGGAACATGCGCCTGCAGACCCGTCGCTCCCCACACCTTTCGACCATCTGGATCTCTCGCAGCTGGCCGAAGCAGAGCTCTCGTCCGCGGTCGAACGGCTGTCGGCCGAGGCGCAGAAGAGCCTGGATATTTCTCGCGGTCCGCTGCTCCGTGCGGTATACTTCGACGCCGGAGCCAAGCGCCCCGGGCGCCTGCTGCTCGTCATCCACCATCTTGCGGTCGACGGCGTATCCTGGCGGGTGCTTCTCGAAGACCTGCAGAATGCGTACGGCGAGCATATGCAGACCGGCCGGGTACAGCTGCCGCCCAAGACAAAGTCGTTCAAGAGCTGGGCCGAAAGCCTGGCATTGCACGCACGGTCCGAAGCGGTCGCCGGCGAACTCGACTACTGGCTGGAGCGGACCGGCGGGTGGATTCCGTCCCTCCCCACCGACCACCCGGGCGGTGCGGCGGACAACACGGAAGCAGGTGTGGCGCAGATTGGCGTCACGCTGTCGCAGGAAGACACCGAGGCGCTGCTGACCCAGGCAAACGCGGCGTATCACACCGAGAGCCAGGACCTCCTGCTCGCCGCCCTCGCACAGGTCATAGAGCAGTGGACCGGGACGCCCACGCTGTACGTACATCTTGAGGGCCACGGCCGCGACGAGATCGACGAGGCCGAAGACGTATCGCGCACGATCGGGTGGTTCACGACAATGTACCCCGTGCGGCTCGACCTTCCGTGGGGCAGTGCCGATGCCCCGGGCGAGGCGCTTGTGGCAGTGAAGGAACAGCTTCGTGCGGTGCCCCGCCACGGGCGCGGTTACGGCCTGCTGCGCTACCTCGGCAGCGACGATGCGCGGGACGCGCTGGCATCCCAGCCCGAGCCCGAGATTTCGTTCAACTACCTGGGGCAGTTTGACCAGGTGCTCGCCGGAAGCGGCCAGGAAGCACTGCTCGGGCCCGCACCCGAGACCGCAGGACCGGACCGGGCCCCCGAGAACCGCCGCAGTCACCTGATCGACGTGACGGCCGCGGTTGCCGGGCACCGTCTCGGCGTGTCCTGGAGCTACAACCGGTCCCTGCACGACGAAGCGACCGTGCAGCAGTTGGCGCAAACGTATCTGCAGGCCCTGGCAAGGTTGATCGACCACTGCCGTTCGCCGGAAGTTGGCGCCTATACGCCCTCGGATTTCCCGCTAGCCGAGCTTGATCAGAAGCAGCTCGACAAAGTGCTGAAGCAGATGCAGCCCGGCCCCGCGCCGGCTGCTTCGGAGAACACATGACGAACCGCAACATCGAAGACATCTACCCGCTGTCGCCCATGCAGGCCGGCATGTTGTTCCACGCGCTCCTAGCCAAGGGCGAGGCCCTAGCCAAGGGCGAGGTCTATATCGAACAGACTGTGGCAAGTCTGCGGGGTGAACTCAATGTCGACGCGTTCCGCCAGGCCTGGCAACGCGTGATGGACCGCAACCCGATCCTGCGCACCGCATTTGTATGGGAGGGCCTGGAAGAGCCGCTGCAGGTAGTGCAGCGCAGGCTGGTGTTGCCGCTGGAAGTGCTCGACCTGCGCGATTTGCCGGAAGCCGAGCGCGCGGAGCGCGTCGAGGCATACAGCCGCGCAGATCGCCGCCGCGGCTTCGACCTTGCCCAGGCCCCACTGCTCCGCCTGGCGCTCCTGCGCACTGCAGATGAGGCATGGGAACTCGTCTGGACGCACCACCACACGTTGCTCGACGGCTGGTCGCTCCCGATCCTGCTGCGCGAAGTCTTTGCTTCCTATGACGCGCTGAGCAAGGGCAAGCCGCTCGCCCTGCCTGCCACCCGGCCCTATCGCGACTACATCCGCTATCTGAAAGAACTAAAGGCGGGCGACGCCGAGGCATTCTGGCGGACAGCCCTGGCAGGGTATGCGGGTCCCAACGCCTTGACCGTGGAGAGGCAGGGCACCTCCGCCCAGGGTGAGGAAACTCACGCCGGCGAACGCAACCGAGAGCGCGAGTTGTGGCTGAGCGCGGAGTGTACAGCGGCACTGCAGATCCTGGGCCGCACGCGCCAGCTTACGGTCAATCTGCTTGCCGGCGCGGCCTGGGGCCTGGTGCTGTCCCGCTACAGTGGCAGCGCAGACGTCGTGTTCGGCTCCACCGTCTCCGGCCGTCCGCCGGCCTTACGCGGCGCAGAAGAAATGGTGGGATTGTTCATCAATACGTTGCCGGTGCGCGTGCAGGTGGACGAGGACAGGCCCTTGGGCGAGTGGCTGGCGGCATTTCAGGCGCAGCAGGCCGATCTGCGGCAGTACGAGCACACACCGCTCGTGCAGATCCAGGGCTGGAGCGACGTGCCTCGCGACACGCCCCTGTTCGACACCCTGATGGTGTTCGAAAACTATCCGACCGACAAGGCCCTGGCTCAGCAGCTGAGCCCCAAAGGGTCCTCGGAGCTGCGACTCACGGCCGTCAAGTCGCTCGAACAGACGAATTACCCGTTGACCTTTGTTGCGGGAGTGGGTTCCACTTCGGCGGGCCCCGCGCTGATGCTCAAGATATCCTACGACCCGGCCCGCTTCGACGACGCGACCATCGGCCGGATGCTGGGCCATCTCCAAACCCTTCTCGAAGCGATGCCGCAAGGGCTCGACCGGCCCGTCGGCGCGCTGCCCTTCCTTACCGCGACCGAGCGCAGCCAGATCCTTGCCTGGAATGACACCGGCCGCGTCATGGAGGGCGCCAACCGCCGGATTTCCGATCTAGTGGCAGAGCAGGCACAGCGGACCCCCGCAGCCCCGGCGGTGGCGTGGGATGGCGCGGACGGGCAGCCCGCGGAGCTCTCCTACGCGGGCCTGGATGCCCGCGCGAACGGCGTGGCAGGCCAACTGCAGGCAGCCGGCGTGCAGCCGAGCGCCATCGTCGCGCTCTACATGGAGCGGTCGCCCGAGTTGGTGATCGGTCTGCTCGCCGTGATGAAGGCGGGCGGAGCCTACCTGCCGCTCGACCCCGCCTACCCGCCCGAGCGCATCGCGTTCATGCTGGCTGACAGTGGGGCAGGCGTTGTGCTGACGCGACCCCACCTGGAGAACGCGCTGGAGACTGCGGTCGCCCGAGCAGGGACGCGGCCCGCCGTTCTCACTCTCGCCGACGCACAGCTCCTACCGTCTGCAGGCAGCATTGCGTGCCGAGCGACTCCCGAAGACCCGGTTTATATCATCTACACGTCGGGCTCGACCGGCACGCCCAAAGGCGTGCTCGTGCCCCACCGCGCGCTCTCAAACCTGGCGCCCGCAGTCGCAGAGGCGTACCTGATCGGGGCGGGCGACCGGATGCTGCAGTTCATCAGCCCAAGCTTCGACGCGGCGGGCGAGCAGTTCTGGCCGCCGCTCATTTCCGGCGCCACCATCGTCGTTCCCGGCGAGGAACGCGATCGCCTCGGCCAGCCGCTTGCGAAGTTCTGCGAGCGGCACCGCATCACGCATGTTCACATGGCCGCACCCGTCTGGCACCAGTGGACCGACGATCTGGCGGCCTCCAGTCGCCGGCTGGCATTCCCGTTGAAGACGGTGGTGGTCGGCGGCGAGCCGCCCTCGCCCGAGCGGATCCGGGCATGGAACGGCTTGCTTCCGGCGCCATGCCGGTTCATCAACGCTTACGGCCCGACCGAGGCGACCGTTACGGCGACCTTGTATGCAAGCAGCTCCGATGCCCGCCAGCCGCAGCATCTGCCCATCGGCAAGCCCATCGCCAACGTCCAGGTGCGGGTGGTCGACGCACAGATGCGCTGGCTGCCCCAGGGGGCGGCGGGCGAACTGCTGATTGGAGGGGCCGGGCTCGCGTTGGGTTACCTGAATCGCTCGGAGCTGACGGAGGCGCGATTTGTGGCACTGCCTGCGGATGACCCCCTCGGGTGGCGCGGTGATGCGAGGGAACATGCTCCGCGGGCTGACATGGCTGCAGAACAGGGACGCCCCTCCGGCCGGCTCATGCGCTTCTACCGCACCGGCGACCTGGTTCGCTGGCTCCCCGATGGCAGCCTGGCTTTTGCGGGCCGGGCCGACGACCAGGTGAAGATCCGCGGCTACCGGGTCGAGCCCGGCGAAATCGAAGCCGCGATCGCCGAGTTGCCGGGCGTGGCCCAGGTCGCGGTTGTGGGACACCAGCAGCCCGGCGTACCAACCCGACTGATCGCCTACATCGTGCCCCGTGACGGCCCGGCCGACACGCAAGCCCTGGCCGGCGCGCTGGCCACTCGCCTGCCCGACTACATGGTGCCGTCCGCGTGGGTCGTGCTGCCCGAACTGCCGCTCACACCCACCGGCAAGCTGGACCGGCGCCGCCTGCCCGCCTCTGAATCGGCCACGGGTGGTGCGGCGGAGCGCCCCATGACGGCCGACGAGGAGTTGATCGCTCAGCTCTTTGCAGGGCTCCTCGGCGTCGAGAAGGTCTCGGTCCGCGACAGCTTTTTCGCCCTGGGCGGGCATTCGCTGCTCGCCACCCGGCTTGCCTCGCGCATCCACGAAGTATTCGGCCTCGACGTACCACTGCGCGCCCTCTTTGAGAATCCGACGGTGGAAGGCATCGGCCGCGTCGTTGCCGCCGCCCGCGGAAGCGTCTCCACGGCCGGTGCACCGCCGATTGAACCGCTCGCACGCGGCGCCGACGGGCTGCCCGTCGAGCCGCCGCCGCTCTCCTTTGGCCAGCAGCGGCTGTGGTTCCTCGATCAACTGGAGCAAGGCCCCGGCGGCACGCGCCTGCTCGCATACAACACGCCTGCGGCCGTCCGCCTGGAAGGTGAGCTTGACGTCGCTGCGCTGAGGCAGGCACTGAACGAGATTGTGCGCCGCCACGAGGTGTTGCGAACATCATTCGGCACGGTCGGCGGCGAGCCGGTCCAAGTCATCGCAGCCGAAATGCCGCTCGAGCTCCCACTCGAAGATCTGAGCGGCATCCAGGATCCGGCGGAGCGCGAGCAGGAGGCGCTGCGCCTCGCGCAGGTTGAGATTCGCCGTCCGTTCGACCTTGCGCAAGGGCCCGTCTTGCGCGGCCGGCTCTTCCGGCTTGACGCCATCGACCACATCGCCGTCATCACCGCGCACCATATCGCGGCCGACGGCTGGTCGCTGCGGGTCCTGATCGGCGAACTCGGAACACTGTACGAGCATTTCCGAGCGCTTAACCAACCAGGTTTCTTCGAAGAACCTGGTTTGCCGGCTACCGCTCTGCCGCTGCCGCCCCTGCCCATCCAGTACGCCGACTACGCGGCCTGGCAGCGGCGTTGGCTAACGGATGACCGGTCAGCGAGCGACCGGCCGAGTGCATCGCCCCTCCAAGCACAGTTGGCGTACTGGAAGGAGCAGCTGGCCGGCCTGCCCGCTCGGCTGGATTTGCCCACTGACCGCCCACGGCCCGCGATCCAGTCGTCCAACGGCTCGACCCACGTGTTCCGGCTCCCCGCCGAATTGCTGACGAGGCTGAACAACCTGGCCCGGGCGGAAGGGGCCACGCTCTACATGGTGCTCCTGGCAGCCTACCAGACCCTGCTCAGCCGTTACTCGGGCCAGGCGGACATCGCCGTTGGCTCGGTTGTCGCAAGCCGCAGCCGGCCGGAGATCGAAGGCCTGATCGGGTTCTTCGTCAATACGCTCGTCTTCCGAACCAAATTCGACGGCGACCCCACCTTCCGCGAGGTGCTTGCTCGCGCACGGGAGGCCGCGCTCGGCGCGTTTGCGCACCAGGACGTGCCTTTCGAGATGCTGGTCGACGCGGTGCAGCCCCGCCGCGAGCTCAGCCATACACCCCTTTTCCAGGCTGCGCTGTCGCTCCAGCAGGATTTGGGGCAACTCGCGACCCTGCCGGCCCGCGACCTGTCCGGGCTCACCCTCCGCTCGATCAGCCTCGACCGCGGCACGGCCCAGTTCGACATGCTCCTAAGCTTCACCGAACTCGCCGGCGAAGCCGGCGGCGGCCTGGGAGCCAGTTGGGAGTACAACACGGACTTGTTCGACCGCGCCACGATCGAGCGCATAGCCCTTAACCTCCAAACGCTCCTGGAGAGTGCGACAGTCGACCCTGACCAGAAGGCTGCGCGCCTGCCGCTGCTGAGCAAGGGCGAACATGATCTCGTCGCGGATGCCTGGAACAGCACCGCCGTGCCCTTCCCCGACGACACGACGATCCACGCGCTGATTGCGCAATGGGCCGAGCGCACCCCCGAGGCCACCGCCGCCGAATTCGTCGACCTCACAGGCAGCGGCGCCCTCACGTCCAGACTGACGTATGGCGAGTTGCGGGCCCGTGCCGACCGGGTGGCCTATTACCTGCACTCGCTCGGCGTAGGGCCCGACACCCTCGTGGGCCTCTCGGTCGAACGGTCGCTCGACATGGTGACCGGTATCCTCGGCATCCTGGGGTCTGGTGCAGCGTATCTGCCCATCGACCCCAACTACCCAGCCGATCGTCTCGCCTTCATGATCGCCGACTCGGGGATCCGGGTGCTGCTGACCCAGGAGGCGGTGCTGCCAAGGCTGCCATTGAGCCTCGGGAACGCACCCGGCGACCTGCGCACCGTGTGCCTCGACGCCGACTGGCCCACTATTGCAGCAAAGGAGCGCTCGGTGCTCCCTGCCGCCGGACCGGACAACCTGGCGTACTGCATCTACACGTCTGGCTCGACCGGACGGCCGAAGGGCACGCTGCTGCGCCACCGGGGTCTGTGCAACCTGTCGGATGTGCAAGCGCGCGCGTTCGACATTAGGCCCGGCAAGCGCGTGCTCCAGTTCAGCCCTTTCTCGTTCGACGCATCCGTCTGGGAGACGGTCATGGCGCTGCGCTCCGGCGCCACGCTGGTCCTGACGCGCCAGGAGACGCTCGCATCCGGCTCGGACCTCCTGAGGCTTTTGCAGGAAGCGCACATCACGACGGCAACGCTGCCGCCGTCACTGCTGGCGGTCCTCGAACCGTCGGCGTTGCCGGAACTGGAGACGGTCGTCGCGGCCGGCGAGCGCTGCACGAACGAGATCGTGCTGAAATGGGCGGACGGCCGCCGCTTTTTCAACGCCTACGGTCCCACAGAAACGACTGTCTGTGCCACCATGCACCCCTGCGACCCGGCAGTAGAGTGGCCGTTCGGCGGGCCCCCAATCGGCACGCCCATTGCCAACCTCCAGTGTTACGTGGTCGACGCCAATTTCAATTTCCAACCCATCGGTGTGCCGGGCGAACTGATCGTCGGGGGCGCCGGCGTGGCCAAGGGCTACCTCAACCGTCCCGAACTCACTGGCGAGCGTTTCATCCAAAACCCCCTCGGCAGGGCGAAACCGGGCTTCTCGGACAAGCGGAGCGTCGCGACTCGCGGCGAGCCGCTCTATCGCACCGGCGACCTGGTGCGCTGGCTGGCCGACGGAAACCTCGAGTTCTTGGGCCGGCTTGACGATCAGGTGAAGGTGCGCGGCTTCCGCATCGAGTTGGGCGAGATCGAATCCGTGCTCCGCGAGCATCCGGGGGTCCGTGACGCCGTCGTGGCTGCCCGCGACGACTACCTGGTCGGCTACATCATCCCGTCGGCGGTGCACGAGCCCGGCGAAGAGGACGCAAGCGGGCCGGCAAGCTCCGAGCTCCGCGCACACCTGCGGGGGCGGCTGCCCGAATACATGGTGCCCGCCGTGTTCGTGCCGGTGGCAGCTTTCCCGCTCTCTCCCGCGGGGAAGGTGGACCGGACGGCCTTGCGGAACTCGGCGCTCCCGGCGTCCCAACGCGATAGCGGCGCCCAGTATGTGGCGCCGAGGAACCCGATTGAGACGAGCCTGGCCGCGCTGTGCGCCGAGTTGCTTGAGGTCGAACGGGTCGGCGTCGACGACAACTTCTTTGACCTGGGCGGGCACTCGCTGCTTGCGACCAGGCTCATTGCGCGCATTCGCGACAGCCACCACGTCGAACTGCCGCTGCGCACCCTGTTCGAGAAGCCGACCATTGCCGGACTCGCCGAGGCCGTCGAGCAAGCACAGGCCGCACCGCCCGCCGCTGCGCCACCGGCGCCCGCCATCACGGCCCGCTCGCGCGAGGGCCGTCGCGTCAGCCGCAATGCGATCGACGGCGGCAGCCAAGGGGGCGGCGCATGAGCTCAAACCTTGATCTGTCCGTGCCCAACCCTGAGGCGGGATCCGAGGACATGCTCGACGAGCTGATCGTCTTCCCCATGTCCTACGGGCAGCAGCGTATGTGGTTCCTGGACCAGTTCCAGCCAGGAAGCCCGTTCTACAACATCCCGTCGGCGATCCGGCTGTCCGGTGCGCTGGACGTCGCTGCGCTGCGCCGCGCGCTGGACGAGATCGTCGCGCGCCATGAAGCCCTGCGCACCACCTTTGGCCGCGTCGAGGGCGAGCCCTCGCAGGTGATCGCGCCGAGCCTGCGCCTCGACGCGCCCCTGATCGACCTGAGCGCGCTCGCGGACACGGAACGCGAGGCCGAGGCCTTACGTCTCGCGCGTGAAGAGGCCCGCCAGCCGTTTGACCTGACGAAGGGCCCGCTCCTGCGCGCCAGGCTCATCCGCCTGGCGCCCGAAGAACACCTCGCCCTGATCACCATGCACCACATCGTCTCGGACGGCTGGAGCATGAGCCTCTTCGTGCGCGAGTTGAGCGTGCTTTACAGCCGCGTTCCTTGGGGGCCGGCCGTCGCCCCTGGCGCCTCTGCCGATCCAATACGCCGACTATGCCGAGTGGCAGCGGGAGTGGCTGCAAGGCGAGGTGCTGCAGGGCGAGATTGCCTTCTGGAAAGAGAAGCTCGGAAACCCGCCGCCGCCCGTGCTCGAGCTGCCCGGCGACCGGCCGCGGCCCGCAGTCCAGACGGCCAACGGCTCGACGCTGCACACGAAGCTGCCGCGTTCGGTGAGCGACCAGGTGCAAGCCCTCGGACGCCAGGAGGGCGCCACGGTCTTTATGACCTTGCTGGCTGCCTTCAACGCCCTGCTCTACCGCTACACCGGCCACACCGACATCTGCGTGGGCACGCCGATCGCTAACCGCCGGCAGGCCGAGCTTGAGCCGCTGATCGGGCTGTTCATCAACACGCTCGTGCTGCGCACCCAACTCGACGGCGACATGACGTTCCGCGAACTGCTCCGCCGCGTCAAGAACGTGGCGCTGGAAGGCTACGCACACCAGGATTTGCCCTTCGAAATGATCGTGGACGCGCTGCAGCCCGACCGCGACATGAGCCACTCGACGCTCTTCCAGGTGATGTTCATCCTGCAGAACGCGGGCCTCAAGGCGCAGTCGGCGCCGGGTCTCTCGCTGAAAATGGTAGAGGTCGACGCAGGCACCTCGACGTTCGACCTGACCCTGAATTGTTCGGAGCAGACGGACGGGCTGGCGACCTCGCTCGAGTACAACACAGACATTTTCGACCGCGCCACGATCCAGCGGCTGCTTGGCCATTTCGAGACGCTGCTCACCGCGGCGCTCGACCGGCCGGACACGCCGCTAGCGCTTCTGCCACTGCTCGGCGCGGCCGAACGCGAGCGGATGCTTGTCGAGTGGAACGCGACCGGCGGCGACGTTGCGCCGGGTGGAGCCGCAGCGCTCTGCATCCATGATCTGATCGAGGCGCAGGCCGCCGAGACGCCAGACGCCCTCGCGGTCATCGTGCCCGAGATCGCGGGCCGTCGGGCACAGAGCATCACGTATGCGGAACTCGACCGGCGCGCCAACCAGTTGGCAAGCGCGCTGAGTCGAATCGGCATCGGACCCGAATCGACCGTCGCGGTCAGCGCGGAGAAGTCGGTAGAGATGATCGTGGGGCTGTTGGGCGTGCTAAAGGCAGGGGCCGCATACCTCCCGATCGATCCCAACTACCCCGCCGAACGCATTCGCCACATGCTAAGCGATTCCGGCGCGTCCGTGCTGCTCACCCAGTGGCGCCTGCTGACGCAATTGCCCCTGGACGAAGACAGCGCCGATCGCAGCGCGCTATCGCATGTCCTCTGCCTCGATGCCGACTGGCCTTCGATTGGGGAAGAGCCCGCCACGAAACAAGAAGTTGGGGTTCGGCCCGACAACTTGGCCTACGTCATCTACACGTCCGGTTCCACCGGCCAGTCAAAGGGCGTGCTGGTCGAGCATCGCAATCTCGTCAACGCCTATTATGCCTGGGAGGGCGCGTACACGCTGAAACAGCCCGTCAAGACGCACCTGCAGATGGCGAGCTTCTCATTCGACGTCTTCACCGGCGACCTTGTACGCGGGCTGTGCTCGGGCGGAACCCTGGTCCTGGCGCCGCGCGAGCTCCTCTTGCAGCCGGCAGAGCTCTACGCGCTGATGCAGCAGACGCATGTCACCTGCGCCGAGTTTGTGCCCGGCGTCCTACGGCCGCTGATGCAGCATCTGGACGACACGGGGCAGAAGCTGGACTTCATGCAGGTCTTGGCATGCGGGTCAGACAGCTGGTACATGGGCGAGTACGCCCGCTTCCTGCGCTTCTGTGGGCCAGACACCCGGCTTATCAACTCGTTCGGACTGACCGAAACGACCATCGACACCTGCTACTATGAAACTCGGAGCGACGGCGGCAAGGGGAGCTCTTCGGCTGCCCTCGGCGCGGACCAGATCGTCCCGATCGGGCGGCCCTTCGCCAACCAGCGCATGTACGTCCTCGACCCGCACGGGCAGCCCATGCCGGTCGGCGTGCCCGGCGAGTTGTACATCGGCGGCGCCGGCGTCGCGCGCGGCTATCACAACCGGCCCGATCTCACAGCCGAGAAGTTCCTCCCCGACCCGTTCAGTGGGCTCTCTGGGTCCCGTTCTCGCGTCTACCGCACCGGCGACCTGGCGCGCTATCTGCCTGACGGCAACGTTCAGTTCCTGGGCCGGGCCGACAACCAGGTGAAGATCCGCGGCTACCGCATCGAGCCCGGCGAGATCGAGGCGGCGCTGGACCGGCACGATGCGCTCGCCGCTTGTGCGGTCACGGCACCCACCGACCCGAAGGGCCAGCACCGGCTCGTGGCTTACTATGTGGTTCGTCGTTCGGCCGGCTGGGGCGCAGAGGCGAAGATCACCGCCAGCGATCTCCGGCGCTTCCTCCAGGACCGCGTGCCCGACTACATGGTGCCGTCGTTCTTCGTCGAGCTGGAGCGCCTGCCGCTCACGCCCAACGGCAAGGTCGACCGGCGAGTGCTTCCCCCGCCCGACTGGTCGCAGCGGGCGGCAGAGGAGGTATACGTGGCCCCCCGCACGCCAACCGAGATGCAGATGGCCGCGGTCTGGTCGGCGGTGTTGGGTGTGGAGCAGGTCGGCGCGTTCGACAACTTCTTTGAGCTCGGGGGGCATTCGCTCCTGGCGACCCAGCTCGCCTCGCGCATCCGCACCGAGTTCAAAGTCGAGCTGCCGCTGCGCAACATCTTTGAAGCGCCGACGATCGCAGGCCTCGCCGAGCAGATCGATGCGCGCCGGGCCCGGCCCGACGATGCCGTGCGGGAAGCGCCGCCCGTCGTTCCCGTGCCGCGCCCGGTCGGCCCCGACGGCACGAGCCGCGCGCCGCTGTCATTCGCACAGCAGCGCCTCTGGTTCCTCGATCAGCTCGAGCCCAACAGCCCCTTCTACAATATTCCGGAAGCGATCCGGCTGCGTGGTGCGCTTGATACGACCGCTCTGGCCCGGGCACTCGCGGCGCTGATCCGGCGGCACGATGCCCTGCGAACGAGCTTCGCCTCGGCCAACGGCATCCCCGAACAGGTCATTGCGCCGCTCGACGCGGGAGTCCGGGTCGACCTGCCGGTAGAAGACCTGTCGGGCCTGCCCCGGGCCGAGCGCGAGGCTGCTGTGTTGCGCGCTGCGGCCGAAGAAGCTCAGAAACCGTTCGATCTGTCTACGGCGCCCCTCATGCGAGCCCGCCTCGTCCGCCTGGCGCCCGACGATCATGCCTTCCTGCTGACCACCCACCACATCATCTCGGACAACTGGTCAAGCGGCATCCTGGTCCGCGAGATGGCGGCACTGTACGACGGAGCGACGAGATTCTCGCCGAGCCAGACCGTCGCGGGCTCGGAGGTCGCTTCTCTCGCCGACCTGCTCCCACCCCTGCCCATCCAATACCCGGACTTTGCCGAGTGGCAGCGTGCGTGGCTGCAGGGTGAAGTGCTCGCGGAACAGATCGACTACTGGAAGCAGAAGCTGTCAGGCGCGCCGCCGCTGCTCGAGCTCCCCACAGACCGGCCCCGTCCGCCAGTGCAGACCTTCAACGGCGCATACCAGTCGTTCTCGCTTCCCAAGGACGTCGCCGACGGGGTGCGGGGGTTGTGCCAGCGCGAAGGCGTCACGCCCTTCATGGCCTTGCTCGCGGCGTTCCAGGCCCTGCTGAGCCGCTACTCGGGCCAGGACGACATCGTCGTGGGCTCGCCCATCGCCAACCGCACTCGGGGCGAGTTGGAGGGCATCGTCGGGTTCTTCGTCAACACGCTCGTCTTGCGCACGGACCTCTCGGGCGACCCGACCTTCCGCGAATTGCTGCGGCGGAGCAAAGAGACCACGCTCGGCGCGTACGCACACCAGGACACCCCGTTCGAGATGATCGTGGACGCGTTGAACCCTCAGCGCAACCTCGGCCACTCGCCGCTCTTCCAGGTCATGCTCGTGCTTCAGCAAGCGCTGGGCCAGCAAGGGCTGGGCCAGAACGCCCCTCAGTCCGGCGAGGGCGCCGGCGGGGCCCGCGGCGGAGGCTCGGGCCTGACGCTCAGCGAGATCGCAGCGCACAGCGGCACCTCGAAGTTCGACCTGACCCTATTCATGGTCGACACCGGCGGCGTGTTCAGCGGCGCGGTCGAGTACAACACCGACCTCTTCGATGGGGCCACGGTCGCCCGGTTCATCGAGCATTTCGAGATCTTGCTGCGGGGCATCACTGCCGACGCGGGGCTCCCGGTCTCTGCCTTGCCGCTGATGAGCGAGGCCGAAACGCGGTACCTGCTCGACGAATGGAACGCGACCGCGGCAGACTACCCTCGGGAGCTGCGCGCCCATCAGCTGATCGAGGCGCACGTTGCGGCCAACCCGGACGCGCCCGCAGTGTTTGCGCTGTCCCCGGCCGGACCGCCGGCAAGCCTCACTTACCAGGAGCTGGATGCTCGGGCGAACCAGCTGGCCCGGCGGCTGCGCAGGCTCGGCGTGGGGGTCGACTCGCTCGTGGCAATCAGCCTGGAGCGTGGGCTCGAACTGCCCGTCGCGATGCTCGGCGTGCTCAAGGCCGGCGCGGGCTACGTGCCCGCTCGACCCGGCATACCCGGTCGATCGCCTCGGCTACATGCTCCAGGATTGCGGCGCGGCAGTTCTGCTGACCCAAGACAGGCTGGCAGACCGGCTGGCCGCGGCGGACGCCGCGCGGATCGTGATCCGGCTGGACACGGACTGGCCCGATATTGCCACCGAGAGCGCCGAGCGTGTCGAAAACCTGGCGCGAGCCTGAGAGCCTCGCTTACGCCATCTATACGTCCGGCTCGACCGGACGCCCCAAGGGCACACTCATCCATCACGACGGCCTGGTCAACTACCTGACCTGGTGCCGCCGCGCATACCCCCTCGGCCAAGGCACGGGCGCGCCGGTCCATTCGTCCATCTCATTCGACCTGACCGTGACCAGCCTGCTGGCGCCGCTGGCGACCGGGAAGGCAGTCTACCTGCTGCCAGAAGGGTTGGCCGTGGACCTGCTCACCGAGACGCTGCGGGCGCAGGGGCACGGGGGCGACGACGCGTTCAGCCTGATCAAGATTACGCCCGCGCACCTGCAGCTGATCGGCCAACAGCTGGCGCCGGACGAAGCTGCCGGGCGAACCCACGCTTTCATCATCGGCGGCGAGAACCTCCTCGCCGAGCACGTCGCATTCTGGCACCAGAACGCACCCCAGACCCGCCTGTTCAACGAGTACGGGCCGACCGAGACGGTCGTCGGCTGCTGCGTATACGAAGTCCCGGGCGGCGCGGAACTCGGCGGCTCGGTTGCCATTGGCCGCCCGATCATTAACACCCGGCTGTACGTCCTCGACAAGGCGCTGCGGCCTGTGCCCATCGGCGTGCCCGGCGAGCTGTACATCGGCGGCGCCGGCGTCGCCCGGGGTTACCACAACCGCCCGGAGCTGACCGCGGAGCGGTTCCTGCCCGACCCGTTTGCGCCTGCATTCGATCAGCCAGGTATCGTGGTACTAGCGCCGCCCGAATGTACCGCACCGGCGACGCAGTCCGCCTGCGCGCTCGACGGCAACCTGGAGTATCTCGGGCGGCTGGACGAGCAGATCAAGATTCGGGGCTTCCGGGTCGAATTGGGCGAGATCGAAGGGGTTCTGACGGAGCATCCGGCCATCAAGGAAGCTGCCGTGGTCACCCGGCTTGGAGGCCGGCGACAAGCGGCTGGCCGCGTTCGTGGTGTTCGAGGCTGCCTCGGGCGCGACGGCGGCCGACCTGCGCGCGTTCCTGGCCCGGCGGCTGCCAGACTACATGGTTCCGGCCGCATTCACGGTTCTTCCCGCGCTACCCTTGACGGCGAACGGCAAAGTCGACCGGCGCGCGCTCGCGCAGGCCGAGGGTCAGGCGCTCGGCCTGGACGAGGGCCGCGAGGCGTCCTATCTCGCGCCCTCGACGGCCACCGAAGAAATCCTGGCGGGCATCTGGTCTGACCTGCTCCGCGTGGAGCGGATCGGTGCAGCGGGACAGCTTCTTCGACTTGGGCGGGCATTCCTTGCTCGCAACGCAGCTCGTTTCGCGCATACGCGACGCCTTCGGCGTCGAGCTGCCGCTGCGCCGCGCTGTTCGAGGCGCCTGTGCTCGCCAACCTGGCGGCCGGCGTCGACGCGGGCGGCTGCCAACCGCCGGCAGTCGGCTGCGCCAAAACTCGCGCCCGCGCCCCGAACCGGCGAGCCGCTGCCCCTCTCGTTCGGCCAGCAGCGCTTCTGGTTCCTCGACCGGCTCGAGCGCGCGGAAGAGGGCGGCAACCCGTTCTATAACATTCCTTCTGCCATCCGCCTGCGCGGGTCGCTGAGCGTCGACGCGTTGCGTTACGCGTTCGAGGAGATTGTCCGCCGGCACGAGGTGCTGCGCACCACGTTTGCCGAAGAGGGCGGCCGGCCCGTGCCGGTGGTTGCACCCGCCGGAGAGGCCTCGGGAGCTTTCTCGCTGACACAGGTCGATCTGGCTGACGTTGATCCGGACGAACGCGAGGAACGCATGCGCGGCCTGGCCCGGCTGGAGGCTGTGGCCCCCTTCGATCTTGCCACCGGACCACTCATCCGCGGCCGGCTGTTGCGGCTGGCCGGCGACGAGCACGTGCTGCTGCTCACCATGCACCACATCGTCTCCGACGCCTGGTCGAACAACGTCCTCGTCCGCGAGCTGTCCGCGTTCTATACCGCCTATCTCGACCAGCGGCCGGCCGGGCTGCCGCCGCTGCCGGTCCAATACGCGGATTACGCGGCCTGGCAGCGATCGTGGCTGCAGGGCGACGTGCTGCAAACGGAGGTGGACTACTGGCGCGAAGAACTCCGCGGGTTGCCGCCACTGCTCGAACTGCCGCTTGACCGGCCCCGGCCGTCCGTGCAAACCTACCGGGGGGCAAGCGTGACCTTTGCGCTGCCCAAGGACGTGTCGGATGGCCTGCGTGCGCTCGGCCGGCGAGAAGGTGCGACCGCGTACATGTCGCTCTTGGCCGGCTTCGAGACGCTGCTCCACCGCTACACCGGGCAGGATGACATCCCGGTCGGCGCACCGATCGCCAACCGGACCCGAGGGGAAACGGAAGGACTGATCGGCTTCTTCGTCAACACGCTGGTGATGCGCGGGCGGTGTGGGGGCAATCCCTCGTTCCGGCAGCTGCTGGCCCGGGTCAAGGAGACCGCGCTGGGGGCGTACGCCCACCAGGACTTGCCCTTCGAGATGCTGGTCGACGGCGTCCAGACCGAGCGGAGCCTGAGCTACAGCCCGCTCTTCCAGGTGCTGTTCAACCTGCAAAGCTCACAGGCCGGGCCTGCGGCTCCGGGCCGTCCGGGCGCCGGTGTTGCAGCGAATCCCGGGGGCCGCTTGCAGCTCGAGACGCTGGAATTGGGCAGCTCGACGTCGCCCTACGACCTGACGCTCTCGATGGTCGAATCGCCTGCCGGCTTCGCCGGCACGTTCGAGTACAATGTCGACCTGTTCGACGAGGCCACCATCCGGCGCATGGCCGGCCACTTGCAGCAGCTGCTCGCCGCAGCCGCCGCCGACCCCGACCGGCCCATCGGCGCCCTGCCCCTGCTCACGCCCGAAGAGCAGGCCCAGCTCGCCGCCTGGAACGCCACCGCCGCGCCCCTGCCCGACCGGCCGATCCACGCCTTCTTCGAGGACTGGGCCGCCCGCACCCCCGATGCGCCCGCCGCCGTCTTCGTCGCCGGCGCCCACCCACCCGTCGCCTACACCTACGCCGAGCTCAACGCCCGCGCCAACCGCCTGGCCCACTACCTCATCGCCCACGGCGCCGGCCGCGCCGAGGGTTGGCGGCGAGACCCTCGTCGGCATCTCCGTCACCCGCTCGCTCGACAAGGTCGTCGCCCTGCTCGCCACCCTCAAGGCCGGCGCGGCTTACCTGCCCCTCGATCCCAACTACCCGCCCGACCGCCGGCACTTCATGCTCGCCGACGCCGGCGTCAGCCTCGTCCTCACCCACGGCCCCCTGCTCGCCGCCGAGCCGCCCGCGGCCGCACGCCGCCCGTGCGGCCACCCACTTCTGCCTCGACCGCGACTGGGACCAACTGGCCGGCTATCCCGACACCACCCCCGCCCTCACCCTCTCCGGCGAGCACCTCGCCTATGTCATCTACACCTCCGGCTCCACCGGCCGCCCCAAAGGCGTCCTCGTCCCCCACCGCGGCCTCACCAACCTCGTCCGCGCCCAGACCGCCGCCTTCGGCATCACGCCCGCCGATCGCATCCTCCAGTTCGCCTCCTTCTCCTTCGACGCCGCCGTCTCCGAGACCTTCATGGCCCTCGCCACCGGCGCCACCCTCTATCTCGCCCCCCAGACCACCCTCGCCGCGCCCGCCGAGCTCACGCGCCTGCTGCAGGACTATGCCATCTCCGCCGTCACCCTGCCGCCCGTCCCTGCTCGCCCTGCTCGACCCCGCCGGCCTCGACGACCTGCAGTGCCTCATCTCGGCCGGCGAGCGCCTGCCCGCCGCCGTCGCCGCCCGCTGGGCCCCCGGCCGCCGCCTCTTCAACGCCTACGGCCCCACCGAGGCCACCATCGGCCCCACCCTCGGCCGCGTCGCCGACCTGCCCGCCGGCGCCGCCTCCGCCCCGGTGGGCCGCCCCATCCCCAACATCGCCATCCACCTCCTCGACCGCTACGGCAACCCCGTCCCCGTCGGCGTCCCCGGCGAGCTCTGCGTCGCCGGCGCCGGCCTCGCCCGCGGCTACCTCGGCCGCCCCGACCTCACCGCCGAGCGCTTCGTGCCCCTCGCCACGCCTGCCCACGAATGCGACGAATCGGACAGCCGCCCGCTACGCGGCTCTACCGCACCGGCGACCTGGCCCGCTACCTCCCCGACGGCCAGCTCGAGATCCTCGGCCGCCTCGACCAGCAGGTCAAGCTGCGCGGCTTCCGCATCGAACTCGGCGAGATCGAAGCCGTCCTGCGTGAGCTGCCCGGCGTCGCCGATGCCGTCGCGCTCGTCCAGCCGAGACCCCCGGCGACCCCGCCGCCCGCCTCGTCGCCTACCTCGTCGCCGGCCGGCAGCACCTCGGGAGCCGCCGGCGACTGGCGCGCCCACCTCTGCAGCGCGCCTGCCCGAGTACATGCTCCCCGCCGCCTTCGTCCTACTCGACGCCTTCCCCCTCACCCCCAACGGCAAGGTCGACCGGGCCGCCCTGCGCCGCCACGTGCCGCAGGGGAGTGGGAGCCCGGATACCCAATTCAGCCCGCCGTCGACCGCGACCGAGATCCGTCTGGCGGAACTGTGGGTGGAGTTGCTCCACGTCGAGCGCGTTGGGCAGGCGGACACCTTCTTCGACCTTGGCGGCCACTCGCTGCTGGCGACGCAGTTGATCTCACGCGTGCGGGACGCATTCGGCGTCGAGCTGCCGCTGCGCGCGCTGTTCGAGGCGCCGTCGCTGACCGGCTTTGCCGAGGCATTGGATCGCCAGGCCATGCACGGCCCGGCGGGCGAAACCGCGACGGGCATCCGGCCCGTCCCCCGCCCCGTGCGCGAAGACGGCGGCAGCCGCCTCCCCCTGTCATTCGCCCAGCAGCGCCTCTGGTTCCTGGACCGCCTCGAGCCGGACAGCCCGCTGTACAACCTCCCCACGGCCATGCGTTTGCGAGGTGAGTTGGACCGGGCCGCGCTGGAGCGTGCGCTTCAGGAGATCGTGCGCCGGCACGAGGTGCTGCGGACGACCTTCCACACCGTCGATGGCGAGCCCGTCCAGTTCATTTCGCCCCCCGAGACTGCAGCTCAATTGGTGGCGCTGACCTTCGACGACTTGAGCGCACTGTCGGAAGAGAGACGGGAGCAGAAGGCCCGGGGCATCGTTCAGACCGAGGCGCAGGCGCCATTTTCGTTACAAGAAGGCCCGCTCGTGCGGGGGCGCGTCGTCCGGCTGGGCGACGGACCCGACGGCCCCGATCACCTTGTCCTGCTCAACATGCACCACATCGTCTCCGACGGGTGGTCGTTGGGCGTGCTGACCCGCGAGCTCGCTGCGCTCTATACGGCGTTTGCCCAAGGCCGCCCATCGCCGCTGCGCCCGGCGGCAATCCAGTATGCCGATTACGCCTTCTGGCAGCGCGCCTGGTTGGAGGGCCGTGACCCGGAGCGCATCCTCGGCGGGGAACCGCCGCCCGACCAGCCGCTGCCTGGCTCGCCCATGCAGCGCCAGCTGGATTACTGGCGGGCCGAACTGGAGGGCTTGCCCGACTTGCTCGAGCTGCCGCTCGACCGGCCCCGCCCGCCCGTGCAGACGTATCGGGGCAACACGATCCCGATCTCGCTTCCGGTAGATCTGTCAGCTCGCATCACCGCGCTGGCACACGGCGAGGGCGCAACCCCGTTCATGGCGCTTCTGGCCGGCTTCGAGACGCTGCTGCACCGCTACTCGAACCAGGACGACATCGCCGTCGGGACGCCTATCGCAAATCGCACGCAGGGGCTCACCGAGGACCTGATCGGCTTCTTCGTCAACACGCTGGTGATGCGCGGGCGGTGTGGGGGCAATCCCTCGTTCCGGCAGCTAGCTCGGCCGTGTCAAGGAAACCGCGCTGGGCGCGTATGCCCACCAGGACCTGCCCTTCGAGATGCTGGTCGACGCACTCACCCGGCTGCCGGGGGGGCCTGCCCGCAACTTGAGCCACAGCCCCGTGTTCCAGGTCGTATTCACCATGCAGAACATGCCCGGGGGCAGCATGAACCTGCCCGGGCTCACGCTGCTGCCCGTCGAGATGGACGCGCAGGTCGCGAAGTTCGACCTGACGCTCTCGATGGTCGAATCGCCTGCCGGCTTCGCCGGCACGTTCGAGTACAATGTCGACCTCTTCGACGAGGCCACTATCCGGCGCATGGCCGGCCACCTGCAGCAGCTGCTCGCCGCAGCCGCCGCCGACCCCGACCGGCCCATCGGCGCCCTGCCCCTGCTCACGCCCGAAGAGCAGGCCCAGCTCGCCGCCTGGAACGCCACCGCCGCACCCCTGCCCGACCGGCCCATCCACGCCTTCTTCGAGGACTGGGCCGCCCGCACCCCCGACGCGCCCGCCGCCGTCTTCGTCGCCGGCGCCCACCCGCCCGCCGCCTACACCTACGCCGAGCTCAACGCCCGCGCCAACCGCCTGGCCCACTACCTCATCGCCCACGGCGCCGGCCGCGCCAACGGCGTTGACGGTGAGACCCTCGTCGGCATCTCTGTCACCCGCTCGCTCGACCAGGTCGTCGCCCTGCTCGCCACCCTCAAGGCCGGCGCGGCCTACCTGCCCCTCGATCCCAACTACCCGCCCGACCGCCGGCACTTCATGCTCGCCGACGCCGGCGTCACCCTCGTCCTCACCCAGGCCCACCTGCTCGACCGCCGAGCCGCTCGCCGCCGAGCCGCCCTCGGCCACCCACTTCTGCCTCGACCGCGACTGGGACCAACTGGCCGGCTATCCCGACACCACCCCCGCCGTCACCCTCTCCGGCGAGCACCTCGCCTATGTCATCTACACCTCCGGCTCCACCGGCCGCCCCAAAGGCGTCCTCGTCGCCCACCGCGGCCTCACCAACCTCGTGCGCGCCCAAACCGCCGCCTTCGGCATCACGCCCGCCGATCGCATCCTCCAGTTCGCCTCCTTCTCCTTCGACGCCGCCGTCTCCGAGACCTTCATGGCCCTCGCCGCCGGCGCCACCCTCTATCTCGCCCCCCAGACCACCCTCGCCGCGCCCGCCGAGCTCACGCACCTGCTGCAGGACTACGCCATTTCCGCCGTCACCCTGCCGCCGTCCCTGCTTGCCCTGCTCGACCCCGCCGGCCTCGACGACCTGCAGTGCCTCATCTCGGCCGGCGAGCGCCTGCCCGCCGCCGTCGCCGCCCGCTGGGCCCCCGGCCGCCGCCTCTTCAACGCTTACGGCCCCACCGAGGCCACCATCGGCCCCACCCTCGGCCGCGTCGCCGACCTGCCCGCCGGCGCCGCCTCCGCTCCGGTGGGGCGCCCCATCGCCAACATCGCCATCCACCTCCGCGACCGCTACGGCAACCCCGTCCCCGTGGGCGTCCCCGGCGAGCTCTGCGTCGCCGGCGCCGGCCTCGCCCGCGGCTACCTCGGCCGCCCCGACCTCACCGCCGAGCGCTTCGTGCCCCTCGCCACGCCTGACCACGAATGCGACGAATTCGGACAGCCGCGCGCTACGCGGCTCTACCGCACCGGCGACCTGGCCCGCTACCTCCCCGACGGCCAGCTCGAGATCCTCGGCCGCATCGACCAGCAGGTCAAGCTGCGCGGCTTCCGCATCGAACTCGGCGAGATCGAAGCCGTCCTGCGTGAGCTGCCCGGCGTTGCCGATGCCGTCGCGCTCGTCCAGGCCGAGACCCCCGGCGACCCCGCCGCCCGCCTCGTCGCCTACCTCGTCGCCGGCGACAGCACCCGGCGCCGCCAGCGACTGGCGCGCCTACCTCAGAGCCGCGCCTGCCCGAGTACATGCTCCCCGCCGCCTTCGTCCTACTCGACGCCTTCCCCCTCACCCCCAACGGCAAGGTCGACCGGGCCGCCCTGCAGAATGCGACCGTGCCCGGGTCCGAGTGGCGCCGCGACGAACGAGCCGGCGACGCCGCTTTCGTCGGGCCGCGCGATCCACTAGAAACGCAGCTTGCCGCCATTTTCGAAGACGTTCTCGCCATGCACGGGGTCGGCGTGCTCGACAGCTTCTTTGATTTGGGCGGGCACTCGCTTCTCGCGGTGAAGCTGGTCGCGCGTATCGGCGCCGAGCTCGGCATTCCGCTGCCGCTCGCCGCGCTGTTCGAGCGGCCCACGGTCGAACACCTGGCTAAGGTCATTCGCGAGCAGTATCTCGGCGGCTTCCAGGCGTCGCTCGTCCCGATCAAGCCTGACGGCGACCGGCCCGCCCTGTTCTTCATTCATCCGTCCGGCGGCAGCGTTCATTGGTACTATGAGCTCGCACAGCGCTTGCCCGAAGACCGTCCTCTATACGGTCTGCAGGCGCACGGGCTGATGGGTGACGCCGACCTGGACGAGACGGTGGAGGCGATGGCCGAGCGTTACGTGGCCGAAATTCGCCAGGTCCAACCCGAGGGACCCTACCATATTGCAAGTTGGTCGATGGGCGTAGCGATTGCACTCGAGGTCGGCCAGCAACTGGCGCGCCAGGGCGCTCAGATGGGCCTGCTGGTCGCCATCGACCAGGGACCCATCTCGCCCGACGAGGAGCCTCAGGACGACGCCGAGTACCTGATGAGCTTCTTCGGAAGGCGGATGCCGGTCTCGCTCGAGTACCTGCGCACGCTCGAAGGCGACGAACAGCTGCGCTACATCATGGAAGAGGCGAAACGCATCGAGTGGCTGTTCCAGGACGTGACGTTCCTGCAGTTCAAGCAGTTCGTGAGCGTGCTCAAGACGCATGTCCGGGCGTGGCGTGCGTACGTTCCGGCGGCATACGACGGCCGAGTGGTCGTCTTCAGGGCGATGGAGCGTGAAGGAGAGCCCGGCGAAGCGCCCGATCTCGGTTGGCGGGCGCTGGCCGGCCCAGAGGTCGAGGTGTGCGATGCGCCGGGCAACCACAACACTGTCTTGCATGAACATGCCGAGGAATTTGCCGAAGTGCTCCTGCAACGCATCGCGGCATTCGAAGCAGAGGAGATTGGTTGATGGATAACATCATAGGTATCGCCTATCCTGAGTGGCGCGAGCTGCGCCGGGAGGTGAACAGCCTGGACAGCGGACGGGACGGGGTCGACCCGGACAAGAAGCAGTTAGCCCGCCGCCTGACCATCATGAGCCTGTGGGTGGCGTGGCGCAGCCGGGGTGAAACCCGCATGTTTGGCGAAGCCGTGGCGAAGACCGAGGTGCCCGACCCTGTCTTCATTCTGGGCCACTGGCGCAGCGGGACCACCCTGCTCCATAATATGATGGCCCTGGACGATCAGTTTGCCTACCCCCGCATCTACCAGGTCTCGAACCCACACACCTTCTTGCGCATGCCCATCGAACGCATCGTCGAGCGCCAGAAGCAGACCTCCCAAAAACGAACGCGGCCGATGGACAACGTCGAGTTTGACCTGATGAGCGCGGCCGAGGACGAGTTCGCCACCTGCCCGATGAGCATCCGCTCGCACATGATCGCATGGTCGTTCTTACGACAGGAGCCTTTCTACGATCGCTTCCTGACCTTCCGGGAGGCGCCCCGAGAAGACTACGAGAGGTGGCGGAAATCGTTGGTCTGGTTCCTCAAGAAGGTTGTCTACAAGTACGACTGCTGCCGGCCTTTGCTCAAGTCGCCGCAGCATACGGGGCGAATCCGTTTCTTGCTCGAGCAGTTCCCCAATGCGCGTTTCGTCCATGTCCGGCGTAATCCGTACGTGGTGTTCCGCTCCACCCAGCGCCTCTACGACACGGGCATCCTGCCGCATGCGTTCCAGTCCTCCCCCGGCCCCGACTTCGCCGTCGACGGCATCCTGCGCCGCTACAAGGAGATGTACGATGCCTTCTTCGAAGACCGGGCGCTGATCCCGGCCGGCCACTACACGGAGATTGCCTTCGAGGACCTCGAACAAGACATGATCGGGACCGTGGCTCGCACGCGTACGATGCAGTAGGCCTGGATGGTTATGCGCAGACAGAGCCAAAGCTGAAGGCGTTCGTCGCATCACAGAAGGACTACCAGAAGAATAAGCACCCGCAGATCGAAGAAGGGCTGCGCCAGCGCATCTATTCGACGTGGCAGCGGGCCTTCGAGGAATTCGGCTACCCTGCGTGACCGGGCAAGTTTCTGCGCAGCATCGCACCAACTGACGACTAAGGAGACGGCATGCAAGAGCCGCACGACATGCAAGAGCCCGACAAGCTGTTCAATCGCAACTTTGTGCTGCAGTGGCAGGGCCAGACGATCAGCCGGCTGGGCTCTCAGATATTCATGGCCGGCCTGCTCTTCTGGATCAAGGGCGCCACCGGCTCGCCCGCGCTTATGGGCACGATCGCAATGGTCTCCAGCCTGCCTGGCGTGATCCTGATGCCGGTCGGCGGCGCGCTGGCAGACCGCTTTCCGCGCCGCGTAATTATCATCCTCGGCGACCTGATTCGGGGCTTGGCGCTCCTCGGACTGACCGCGCTGATGGTGCTGCAGCCTCAAGCCATTCCCGCCATCCTCGCCGGCCTCTTCATCGTGTCGGTGATCAACGGCATTATCGGTTCGTTCTTCGGCCCCGCGCTGGCCGCCACCATCCCCGATCTCGTCCCGCAGTCCCGCGTGACGGCTGCCAATTCCCTCGGCCAGCTTTCACTGCAGGGGTCGCTGTTCATCGGGCAGGCCCTGGGCGGATGGCTCTTCGAAATGGTCGGCGCAGTCTGGCTCTTTCTGATCAACAGCCTCTCGTTCCTGTACTCGTCGGGCAGCGAGGTGCTGGTCAAGATCCCGCAGACCATTCCCGAGCGGAAGGGCAACTGGCGCGAGCAGTTCCGCACGTTCGGCCGGGAAATCCTGGAGGGCTTCCATTACGTGTGGGCGAAGCCCGGGCTGCGTGAGATGCTCTTCCTGTCGGCCGCGCTGAGCTTCTTTACCGCGCCCATCCTCGTGCTGATGCCGTTCTACGTTGAGGATACACTGCACGCAACCGCCAGGTGGTACGGGTTCCTCCTGTCGGGCTTCGCGGTCGGCACGATTCTCGGCTACGCGCTTGCGGGCGTCCTTCGGCTGCGCGCCACCCGCCGGGGCGCGGTCATGATGGTGATCTCCGTCCTTGTCCCGCTCGGGTTCATCGGCCTGGGTCTGGTCCGCACGACGGGCGCCGCGCTGGCCCTGACCATCCTGGGCGGCCTGGCGACGGGGTATGTCACGGTGAATATCACCGCCCTGATCCAGGTGACGACCCCCAGCGAGATTCGCGGCCGGGTTGTCGGCCTGCTCGCCGCGCTGTCGAGCGCACTCACTCCGATCGGCAGCGGGCTTGCCGGCATCGTCGCGGAGTTGCTGGGCAAAAATGTGGCGGTCGTCTTCATTGCGTGCGGCGCGCTCACCGCGGCGGTCGCGGTCTTCCTTTCGACACGCCGCAGCTACCGGGCTATAATGTCGACCGAGTTCGACCAGGCCCGCCAGCAGCGGCCCAGGCCGTCGAGGCCACCCGAACCAAAGCTGCCGCCGGCGTAAGCGAGACGAAACCACCGATGACCAGCGCAACGCCAAACAAGTTCAATACCTGGATCTCGTGCCCGCGACCCAACGCAGCCGCCCGGGTGCGGTTGTTCTGTTTCCCTTACTCGGGTGCAGCCGCGAATGTTTTCTATCCGTGGTCCGACGTGCTGCCTGCAACCTGGGAAGTCTGCCCGGTGCAACTGCCCGGCCACGGAACGCGGCTAAACGAGCCGCTGGAAAAGCGCCTCGCCCTGCAGGTCGAAGCCGCGGCTGCCGGCCTCGCGCCGTACCTGGACAAGCCATACGCGTTCTTCGGCCACAGCATGGGCGCGCTGCTGGCGTTCGAGCTGACCCGCCACCTGCGCCAGGCCTCGGCGCCCCTGCCGCTCCACCTTTTCGTCTCGGGCCACCAGGCCCCCCAGCTCCCCGACCGCAACCCGCCGCTGCACGGGCTGCCGCACGACGAGTTCGTCGCCCGGCTGCGCGAGTTGAACGGCACGCCCGAAGAAGTGCTGAAGCACACCGAGCTCCTGCAATTGCTGGTGCCGATCCTGCGCGCGGACTTCGAGGTCTGCGAGACTTACGTGTATCCATCTGAACCGCCGCTGTCTGTCCCCATTTCCGCTTACAGCGGCCTGGGCGATGACTATGTGAACCGCGCCGAACTTGACGCGTGGCGCGAGCAGACAACCGGCACGTTCAGCGTCCGGATGTTTCCCGGCGATCATTTCTACATCAACACCGCGCGCCCGTACCTGCTCCAGGCGCTGGCGCGCGAACTCGAACAGACGCTCGCGACCCGGGCATAGCACCGCAGCGAGCAATACACCCGTTTTCCGCGCAACTTTATCGTTGCGCAACAGGAGGCAACATGGGCTGGGACGATCGTGAGGACACCACGGTTTACCGGGTGGTCGTGAACTATGAGGAGCAATACTCCATCTGGCCGGTGGACCGCGAGATCCCCGCGGGCTGGCGCGATGGGGGCAAGAGCGGACCGAAAGCGGAGTGCCTGGCCTACATCAAGGAAGTCTGGACCGACATGCGGCCGCTTAGCCTGCGCAAGCAGATGGATGAGGCGCAAGGGGAGTAGGAAGGGACGGCGGGTGCAGCCGCTTGCTCTGGCTGCATCCGCCCCCGCCGGCACGATGCTGCTTCCCCTCTGGGCGCCGCCAACCCGACTCTTCCCACTTGGACCGGCTGGTCTCCACCTGTGGCTCGTCGAACTCGAGCTCTCGCCGCACGAGCTCGAGCAGGCGCGCCAGGTGCTCACCGCCGGCGAGGTCGAACGCGCCCGGCGGTTCCATTTCGACCATGACCGGCGCCGCTTTGTCGCCGCGCACGCCGCGCTGCGTACGGTCCTGGCGCAGTACGCCGGTCTTGCGCCGCGCCAGCTTGCCTTCCTGGCCACCCCTCATGGCAAGCCGTACCTCTCCCCCGACGTCAAGTATGCCGTCCCCGACCTGGCGTTCAACCTCTCGCATTCTGGCGAGCTTGCCCTCATCGCCGTCACCGCCGGTCGCCGTGTGGGCGTCGATATCGAGCTCATCCGGCCCGCGCTGGCCGAGGGCAACATCGCAGAGCGCTTCTTCTCTCCCGGCGAAGCGTGTGAGCTGGCCGCGCTGCCCGAGCACGAACGAGCCAGCGCCTTCTTCCGCTGCTGGACACGTAAAGAAGCGTTTGTCAAGGCCCGCGGCGAGGGCCTCTCGCTCCCTCTCGCCAGCTTCGACGTATCCCTGCGGCCCGACCGGCCGGCCGCCCTGCTTCGCACTTCACCAGACCCAGACGAAGCGGGCCGGTGGACCCTGGATGCTGTGCCTATCGACACCGAAGCGGAGTATGAGGCAGCAGTCGTCGTCGAAGGCCCACTGGCAGAAACGGCCCTCTGGAGGTTTCTTAGAAATACTTAAGAACCCTCCGTATCCTTCCGCGAATTCCCCCGTTGATGGAGTAAGTAACCGGTTTCAGATGCATTGCAGTTGCAGGCACGCAGACATCGCGGCCGGCAACGTGTCCCTAAGGAGACGCAGATGGACGAGCACGAGCTCCTTCGCCGCTACCATGCCGGGGAGCGCGATTTCATGGGCGCAAAGCTTGCATTCTCGCACCTGTCGGGCAGCAAGCTTCACGGCGCCAACTTGAGCGGGGTAAGTCTTTTCTCGGCGCGCTTGAGCGGCGCGGATCTGGCGGATACGGATCTGCGCGGTGCAAACCTGACGGGCGCCGAACTCGATGGGGCAAATCTCACGGGTGCGAAGCTGAATGCCGCCTCCCTTACCGGCGCAAATCTCGCCCGGGCCGACCTGCGGGGCGCGCGCACCGATCTGAGCGCGGCCAACCTGGCCTGGGCCAATCTCGGCGGCGCACGCTTGGCCGCGGCCAACCTGAGCGGGGCCAACCTGACCGGCGCACAGCTCGCGCATGCCGACCTGAGCGGCGCGGACCTGAGCGGCGCCGATCTTACGGACGCGGTCCTTGACGGCGCGATCCTGCGAGGTGTGAACTTCGCTAACGCCCGCCTGGCGGGCTCGTCGCTGGCCGGCGCGCTGCGCTAACTCACGCCCGCAGGGGCTACGTTCGCATCTCTTCCACGCCGCAGCTCACGGAAGGGGAACAGGCGGCTCCTTCCGTGAGCTGCGGTCGCGTGTTGCGCCAGGCGCCGGGAGAACAGAGAGGGGAGCGGCCGGTGCGGCACGCTCCCCTCTCTGTCGTCAGTTAGGCGGTGCCGGCTACCTCACGGCGTGCCGGCGGTCAGGCCGAACTCGAACAGGCCGACACGATTCGAAGGCGCCGCGGCGTCGGTCGTACCCAGGCGGCCGTAGACGATATAGTATCTCGTGTCGGCCGGCAGGCCACGTACGGTGAGATCGTCGTACTGCCAGGGTGCGGCCGCATCCGTCGCATCGACCACGAAGCCGCCGGTGGCCGAGGTGAAGTACGGGTTGGTCGGGTGCGCCAGGACGTGCGCCGCGTTGTTGGGCGCCGGATTCGTCCACGTCAGCCGCACGTCTGCCGTGTTGAGGGGTGCGATGGCGAGGCCGGTCGCGGCCGGCACGGCGCACCGGGCGCGATGTAGTTGCCGCTGGCGTCGAACTCCCAGATGTGGTCTTCGACCTCGCCGAATTCGATGGGACCGCTCGGCGCGGGAACAGGCGTAGGCGTCCCCGCGACAGTTCTGCCAGATGCGGCAGCGGGCGGGGAAGGAATTGGGCCAGGTCAGGCCCGCCGGAATGGTGATGCCGCGGGTCTTGGTTGTAGGGTTGATGATGCACGTTGCTTACGATGGTTTCGCCCGAGTCAGTCCACACGCCGTTCTTGTTGAAGTCGATCCAGCAGCCGATGCGGGCGTTGGTTGGTGCCGACGATCGAAAAGTTCAGCGAGCCGCTGCCGTCGCTCCAGGTGTTGGTCGCGTCCGGGTAGATGCCTTGTTCGTCGTTAGGGCGTCGTGCCGTTCGTGTCGTCCGCGTCCGATGCTGCGTTCTGCAGGTTACCGGCATCAGCATCCACGGCTTCATTTCCAAATCGCAGCGGCTGCCCGCCCGGCGTACCTGGGGCACAATACCGTGGCGTGCGCCGTCGCACTGCAGCCCGGTGAGTTGTCGGACTGCCGCAGGTCGCGGGCGGCAGTGCAGGCATACGTCTGGCCGTGTCGCCGTAGTCCATGGGGTTCGACAGGTCCGCTGCCGTCGAAGCCTGGTCGACCACAGAATCCCGTTGCACGTTGCTTGGTGCTCCAGCCGATACTGATCGGCGCGTGCTCCCGCGGCAGCCGGGATAAAGCAGGTACAGCGGCACGCCCCACTCGATGCTGGCGCCGGCCGCGTCGGATGGTGGTCACCGCTGACCGCCCCGACGAACGTGAGCACACCGCTCGAGTTGGGGTGGCCGGGATACACGTTGACCGTTCCGTCCGGCGAAGAAGATAATCAGGCGGTCGCCCATCCGGTCCGTTCACAATGCGGTCGTTGAAAAGGCCGTCATGATTGCAGTCAATGCCCCCGACCGCTCGAAAGTTCGTGCCGGCAAGAGCAGGCGTGCCAATCGTATCGATGCGGAAGTAGATGTTCGTCCCGTCGTACCGCACCCAGGCCTTGGCAATTTCATTCCGATCGGTGATGGATCGGTTGTTGTTGGTATCCGTGTAGTTGGCGGTACCCCACGCGGCCGTGTCAATCGTGCCCGTCGCGAATTCGATCGTCGTCCACGCGGCGAATGCGGCCGACGCGACGGCAAGTCCGGTTGCGAGCACGCCAACGAAAACGAGCCAGCGCACCAGGCTGCGCTTGGATCGGGACCGTGCTTCCTTGGTCATACGCGTTCCTCCCTCTCGACAAGAATTGGGTGCTAGGGATGGTTTACCACTAGTTGATACGGGCTTGTGGCAGAGAAACCCGAGCCGACGAACACGCGGACGTAGTAGTCGCCCGCCGCGCCGTACGCGCCCACCTCGTACGGGGCCGTCGTGTCGGTCATCAAGGTGTTGGCAATGTTGTCATAGTACAACACCACCCGCACGGTCTCGCCCACCATGCCATCGACCCGGGCCGTGATTGCGCCGGCTTGGGTCATTTGCACGTGGAAGAAGTCACTTGAGTCGTTGGGCAGCGCGTAGACCGCTGCATCGCTGGTCAAACCGCCGTTGGCCTGCGTAAGCACATTGTTCGGTTCCGTCTCCCAACTCACCGCAGCACTGCGCACCTCGGACCAGGGGCTTGTGCCGCCGAAGTTGCGCGCTCGGACGCGGTAGTAGAAGGTGCCGATGCCGCGGCTGGGCATGTGAAACGAGGCGCTCTCGCCGGTATAGACGATCTGGGTTGTTCCGGCAAAATCCGCGTTCTGCCCCTGCTCAACTTCGTAGACGTAGGCGTCATAGATCGGCGTCCACGAAATCAGGTAACTCGGACTTCCACCGGGCGGCTCGATCGCCATGAGTGAAGGCGCCAGCGGTGGCTGCAGATCAGCCGGCAGTTGGAGCACCAGCGGGAGATACACATTGGGCACACGGGTGGCCTCAGGCGTTCCCGTTTCGGTGGCCGTCGCAGTGGGCGTAAACGACTCGGCCGGAGTGGGGGTATCGGTGGCCGTAGGGCCCTCAGTGGCCGTCGGGCTCGGCGTGGGCGTCTCCGTTGGGGTTGCGGTGGGCGTAGACGTCACCTCGGACGTCGGCGTATCGGTCGGAGCCGGCGTGGACGTCGCGGCACGCACGCCGAAGTTGACCACCTTGTTCGTCGGGAAAACCAGGGTGACCGGCACCTGTGTCGGGCTCGTAGCTGCGTAGCCCGCCGGCAGCTGGACGGAGACGGTGTAGACGCCCGCGGCAGCCGTCGGGAACTCGTAGTAGCCGGCCGCGAAAGTGGTTGCCTGCCTCCGCAGCTTCGGGTCGTCTGGCCGCGGCACCAGGTCCACCTTGACACCGCTCACCCCCGACGTCTCGTTGGGGTTACGGATGCCGTCCCCGTTTTGGTCAAGAAATACATGACCGGTCAGCGGAATGACAACCTTGACGGTGACTTTGTCGGTGCGCGATAACTGGGTCCCGTCGCCATCGACGGCCGTCCAGGTCGCAGTGTTTGTAACATCCTGGAGCAGCGCAGGCGGGAGCCCGGCGAGACCGATCTGTCCGCTGGGTGGGAGATTGAACACTGCGGGACCCGGGCTGCCCAGCTTGTCGTCGACAAGCGTGTGGGTGATCCACGTCGTAGTCCCGTTGTTTGTTACGATGTAGCAGTACGCCACCGTCGTGCTGTACCACACGGTCAGCGAGTCGACCGCGCCCACGCACCCCCCCTGCGCGTCAAAGTCCGATCGCAGCATGACCTTCTTGTCGAACCGAAAATCGGGTGCCGCGGGCTGGTCGGGCGAAGCCGGGGCCGGTCCGGTTATCCGCCTGCCCCATCCCGAAGGCAGGCAGCAGACGGAACTCGGTCGAACCCGCCCCGGCCGCGCCGGCCACAGCGTCGGCGAGCGGCCCGGCCGGCCGCGCCGGCGCCGCCAGCACTGCCAGTACAAGGGCAGCGGACAGCCCGGCACCCACCAGTATGAGTGTCAGCAAGCCGGCAGTCCGGCGCAATCCGCTTCTCACCAAGCCTCCTCGAGCCGCCGTGCGCTCAAGCTAGCGCTGAATCAAAGGCAGATAGAGCCGCGTCAGGTCCCCATTGAAGACCGAATTGCTGCGCGATTGATAGCTGCCGCCATCGAAAGACCAGTACGCATAGGCGCCCCGATTTAGAACGCTGACGGAATTCCCCACGGCTCGCGGCGCAGCACCCGCAGGCAGCGGGAGATAGATGTCAGGCACCGGCGGAGCGAGCGGCGTCTCGGGCGTAGGAGTGTCGGTATCGACCGGCGCCGGCACAGGCGTATCCGTCGGCGTGAGCGTATACGTGGCAGTTGGCGGCTCAGGCGTGTCGGTCGGCGTGAGCGTGTACGTGGCAGTTGGCGGCACAGGCGTGTCCGTCGGCGTCCACGTCGGTGTCCAGGTGGCAGTGTCCGTTGGCGTCCACGTCGGTGTCGACGTAGCAGTGTCGGTCGGCGTCCAAGTAGGCGTCCACGTCGGTGTCCAGGTGGCGGTGTCAGTGGGCGTCCAAGTGGGCGTATGGGTGGGCGTGGGCGTATTCGTCGGGGTGTTGGTCGGCGTGTTGGATGGCGTACTCGTCGGTGTGTAAGTAGGTGTGTTGGTTGGCGTATTGGTCGGCGTCGGCGTCCATGCAAGGTAATTCGCAGTGACCGTTACGTCCAGCGTGGACGGCGTGAAGGAAGTCGCCGGCGAAGTGCTGCCCCCAAGACTGCCCGAGGTTGCGGTCCAGTTATTGAAGTTGAAACCCGTGTTGACCGAGGCCGATATCGCGATCGCGACGCCCGGCTGATACTTCGTGCCGCCGCCGGGGCAGTTGGGCGCACCCACGCTCACGACACCCGCGCCGAGGGGCGACACCGCCGTCGTCACCGCGACGCATGCCTGGAAGTTCGCTGTGACGCTCTTGTTCGCGCTCATCGAAACGCCGGTTGGATTCGCGGAGCCGGTAACGTCGCCGCTCCAGCTGCTGAACCCATAGTCCGTCGCAGGGCTGGCCGTCAGTTGCACGAACGTGTTCGGCACATATTTCGTGCCGCCCTTGCAATTGGGCGCCGGCGCTGCCCCCACCGTCCCTGACCCGCTCGGGCTTACACCCTTGCTGAGGGAATAGCACCCCGCGAAGCGGGCGGTCAGGCTCTTCTCGCCGTCCATGGTAATCGTGATCGGATTGGCCCGGCTGTCCTGGCTAAGCGGCACGTCGCCGCTCCAGTAGTCGAAGGCGTAATCGTTCTCGGGCGCAGCCGTGAGCTGGACGACCGTGCCGTACTTGTATTGGCCGGCGGCAGTCGTGCAGTTCGGGGCAACGTTCGCGCTGATCGTGCCCGCACCGGCCGGCAACACTCCGGACGTGAGCGTAAAGCACGCGTCGATGAAGTTCGCCTGGACCGCCTTGTCCGCGTTCATCGTGATCGTGGTCGGATTTGCCGTGCCGGTGACGTCGCCGCTCCATTGGTCAAACACGTAGCCGGTGTTCGCGCTGGCGGTCAACGCCACACTCGTGCCCGGCAGGTAACGGTCGCCTCCGCAGTTCGGCGCGGGGCTCTTCCCGATGGACCCGGCGCCAAACGGACTCGGCGCAGCCGAGAGGATCTTGCACGTATCGTAGTTAGCCGTTACGGTCGAATTCGCCGTGCCCAGCGTCAGGGTGGTATTGGGCGAGGTGGGTGCGGCCACGCTCCCGCTGCTCGCAGACCACTGCTTGAACACATCGTAGGCGCTGGACGAGCTCGTGCTGATGTTTACCGTGCTGTTTGGCGCGTATTTCGTGCCGCCGCCGGGGCAGTTAGGCGCGCTATCCACCTTCGCCGTTGCACCGGTTCCGCCCGAAGTCGCTACGGTGACCCCAACGCACGAGAGGAAGTTGGCGGTGACTGTCTTCGCGGCATCCATCGTCACGCTTGTAGGGTTGGCGGAGACCGACGAGACCGGCCCGCTCCAATCCTTGAATGCGAAGTCGATCGCGGGCGCAGCCGTGAGGTTCACGACGGTACCCGGGTTGTACATGTTCGTGCCGCCACCCTGGCAGTTCGGCGCGACGTCACGGTTGACCGCGCCGCCGCCGGCTGGGTTCGATTGCGTCGTCAGGGGAAAGCATGCTGTGAAGTTCGCCGTGACGCTCTTGTTCGCCGTCATACTGACCGTGACAGGGCTCACGGCGCCGCTCGCATCACCCGTCCAACTGCTGAACTTGTAGCCCGACGCCGGGTTGGCCGTGAGGCTAACGTTCGTCCCATAGGTGTACTTAGTCGCGTCGGCCGCGCAATTGGGCGCAGGCAACGGCACAACCGCGCCACTGCTCGCCGGGCTCACCGTAGTCGCCAGGCTGAAGCACGAGATCTCGAAGAGCGCCGTGACGTTCTTGTTCGCGTCCATCGTGATCGTGACGGGGTTCTTCTTTTGATCCGCAGTCGGAACGTCGCCGCTCCACTGTTGGAAGGTCTTGCCTGTCACCGGCACCGCCTCGAGGGTCACCGCGGTCCCGGGCAGATAGCGGTCCACACCGCAGTTCGGCGCGGTCTTTACCGAGACAGAACCGTCAGCCGCAGGCTGAGCCGCGGTCGTCAACGTCTTGCACTCGTCGTAGTTAGCGGTGGCCTTGGCATCAGTCGTGCCCAACGAAAGCGTCGTGTTCTGGGCGGTGGCGCTGCCGAGCGACCCGCTTGTCGTGGTCCAGTTCTTAAAGAGGAAGTACGCGCTTGCCGGGCTGGTGGTGATGTTCACCTGCGTGTTGGGCTTGTACTTGGTGCCGCCCTGGCAGTTCGGCGCAGTCGTCACGCTTGAGGTGCCGCCGCCGGTCGGATTGATCGCCGTGGACGCAGCGACACACGCTTCGAAATCCGCCGTCACCGACCGAGCCGCACTCATGGTCACCGAGGCCGGGCTGGTGCTGCCGGTGACGTCCCCGCTCCAGCTCTTGAAGTTCCAGTTGCTCGCCGGGCTCGCCGTCAGGTTAACGACCGTGCCCGGGTTGTACAGGTTCGCGCCCCCGCCCTGACAGTTCGGCGCGACGCTGGCGCTCACGGTGCCCGACCCACTCGGCGCGCTGCTGGTGGTCAGGGGGAAGCAGCCTGTGAAGTTGGCAGTAACAGACCGGTCACCGTTCAGCGTCAGCGACACCGGGTTGGTGGGGCCGGCGGCATCTCCGTTCCAATCGACAAACTGGTAGCCGGTTGCGGGCTGCGCCTGCAGCTGGAGCTGTGAGCCGATGTTGTACAGGTTCTGTCCGTTGGCGCCGCCCTGGCAGTTCGGCGCGGGGCTGATCGACACGTTGCCACTGCTGCTGGGCGCAACTGATGCGCTGAGCAGCGAGCAGGCGCGGGTGCCGAAGTTCTCGACCACCGAGCAACCCTTGAGCGCAGCCGTGACGCTCGTCGGCGACGTGGCGGAGTAACCCGTGGGCAGTTCGTAACTGACCTGGTAGTCGCCGAGCTGCAGGCCCGTGAACTGGTAGTATCCGGAGCTCAAAGTCGTGGCCGGCGCACTGGCCTGCGAGCCGTTCTTGGTCAGCCGCACGGTGACGCCGGCCACGCCGGCCTCGCCGACGTCTCTCACCATGTTCGCGTTGGCGTCCAGGAACACGTACCCTTCGACCTTGCCGGTCGAGCAGGTGATCGCGGTTCCGGTGGAAGTCGCCGTCGACGTCTGCGTGCCGGTCGCAGTGGTCGATGCAGTGGGCGTGCTCGATGCACGCACCGTCGGGGTCACGGATGGGGTCGAGGTGGCAGTCCCGGTCTGCGTGGCCGTGGGACTGGGTCCCGGTGTTGCCGTCAATGTACGCGTGGCGGTCGGCGACTGGGTGGCCGTGGGCGTGGCGGTGGGAAGCGGCGCAACGACCTTGTACCCAACCGTGTCCGCCGAGCCGGTCGTCAGGTCGCCCAGCGACCACGTGATCACTCGGCCATCGACTGTGGCTCGACTTGCCGGGAAGATCGAACCCGGTACAAGTTCTACGTTGGACGGGACGGCATTCGTGATGACCGCGTTGGTGGCGATGCCCGCACCCAGCACTTGGTAGTCGATGAAGTAGCTGATCTGGTCGCCCGGATTGATGGGGCCGTCGGGCGAAGACCACAGCGACAAGGCGATGCGGGGACCGACGGGCGTGTTTGTCACGGTCGGCGTCGAGGTGGGGGCCACGGTGTCGGTGGGTTGCGGTGTGTCACTTGGCGTAGGCGTAGGGGTGCGCGGGATCGTGACCGCAGCCCACAGACCGTCGTTCGTGCCTGCCAGGAGCCGGTTGTACGCCGCCCACCGGACCAGGTAAATCTTGCGCCCGGGCTCGCCAAGCCCATCAAACATCCATTGCCCGTCTTCGTAGCGATACATGCCCGAATCGCGGGTCCCTGCATAAAGTGCGAGGTCCCAGCCCTGGCTGACGGTATAGATCGACGACGGCCCGCCGAGCGGCGCCCAGGTCGCACCGCCATCCTTGCTCGAGAAAACGCCCCCGGAGTTCGTGCCCGCCCAAATCTCTCCTGATCCGGACCGGTCGTACGCGAAATCGTATACGCCGTACCCAACCAGGCCGGCCGGCTGCCAGACCTTGCCGCCATCGTAGGAAACGTAGGCGCCGTTGACCGTTCCCAACCCGACGATGCCGGGAACCGCGAAGAGGGTCAGTATCTTGCGGTCGTTCGCGCCGGTGCGGATGCCCGTATTGGCTGGGGTCCAATTAGCGCCTTCGTTCGTGGTACGGAAGATGCCCTGATCGTACGTGCCGACCAACGCCACGTTCTGCGCATCGCAGGAGACCGCCGAAATATACAGCTGGGTGAGCCCCGTGTTCACCTGCGTCCACTGCCCCAGCTGCGGATCGTGACGAAACACGCCGCCGCCCCACGTGCCAGCGTAGATCTTGCCGGAAGGACAGACGGCGAAGGCTTGTATGCTCCGGTTGGTCAGGCCGATCGTGCTCATCTGGATCCACGACTGGCCCGCGTCCTGGCTGCGGAAAAGCCCCACGCCATCAATGGCCGCGAAGGTGAAGTTGGGGCTCGATTGGATCACGACGATCCAGCGCACGTCGCCGAAGCTGTTGGGCGTCTTGCTCCAGCCTGTCGATTGGGTCCCGGCCGGGCTCGCTGCGGGACCAGGTCCAGCGCTCCAGCCGCGCGGAGGCTCGGGCGCGCCATCCGGCACGCTGGCGGGGGCTGCAGGCGTGGAGGCGTCCTGAGCACTGACCGCGGCGGCTGGCAGCAGCGAGGTGAGCAGCGCGACGAGCATGATGAGCGCCAAAAGCGTTCTGTTCGGCGCTTGTGCTCGCTTCCCGGAACTGGACCGAAACATGGGCTCCTCCAATAATCTCTACAACGACTGCATGCTCCGACCGCCACCCCTCGGGAGGACGGCGCGGCCATTACTTAGTCTTCGGCGGCACGGGCACGGGCGTCGGCGTGAGCCCGCCCCAAACAAGCAGCCGGGCGCCCTCGGTGGTGGGCTGCGTCAGCCGCGCATAGGGATCTTTACGAACCACCAGGACCGTCCAATACAGACGATCGCCGCTTAACTGGCCCGTCGAAGCCATCGAGTCGATATTCACCTTCGCCTGATTCTTCGTCGTAACCGGTGCAAGGCCGCGGGCGTCGGCAGGCGTCTGGTCGGGGCTCCAGTAGACCACCTCGTACGCCGCGCCGGCCGGCAATGGACCCGCAGGCTGCCAACGGAAGACAACCGCCTCGTTCAAGCTCACGTTATCTTTTGGATCCAGAAGCACGGGCGGCGCGACTGCCGCGGGCGCTGCAGTCGCCGGTGGCGGCACCTTGGCCGTGGCCGCCGGCTTCGCGCCTGAAGTCTTTGGCGCAGCCGCCGTGCCCGGCGTGGTCGGCGTAATCGTTGCTGTCGGCGCGACCGTCGCCGTCGGCGGCACAGGGGTCGCAGTCGGCGTCAAGGTGGGGGTCGACGTACGTGTCGGCGGCCTCTCGGCAATCCGGGTCGCCGTGTCCCCGGTCACCTGCCCCGTTCCGCTGCCCGGCTCGACCATGACCTTGGCCGTCATGTTCCACAACAGGCGGTCGTCCGTCCGGTCTGGCGCAAGATAGACGGTGTACGTAATATCGCCCTGGGTGTTCTGGCCGATGCTCCGGACGCGTGTAACTTGTGCCGGCAGCTCCAGGTCGGGAATCGCATCAAAGGCGACGATCGCTCGGTCGCCCGGCCGGACGCCGACGACGCGCAGTTCGGTCAAGTCACGCGTTTCGATCAGCCAGGAAGAGAAGTCAGCGAGCTGGACGGCGGGGGCGGTCGGTCCCACCTGCTGCCCGATGGATACGTCGACCGACGCGATCTGCCCCGCAAACGGCGCCCTGAGCTCGGTCTCCCCCAGCCCGGCCTGAGCCTGCTGCAGCTGCGCGTGGGCCGCGGCCAGATCCGCTTCGGCCGCCAGCAGCTCTTCGGCCTGCGGACCGGCCAAGAACAGCTCGAGTTTGGCCCTGGCCTGGCGCACGTCGGCCTCGGCCGCCGCGACGTCGGAGGGCCGCGGTGGTGCCAGCCTACCCTGCAGCTCAGCCCGCGCCCGGTCCACCTGGGCCTTCGCGTTGGCGATGTCTGCGGGGTTGGGACCGCGTTTCGCGCTCTCATACCGCGCCTTCGCCGCGTCGTACTCATTGGTACGCTGCTGCAAAGCCAGGGCCTGCGGACTCATGCCGGCCATGGGATATTCGCCGATGCGGTCGTACTCGCTCTGGGCCATCTGCACCTTAGCCGCGGCATTGTCCATGTCGGCCTTAGCCGCCGCAATGTCGTTCGGATTCGCCGGCGTCTGGGCCTTTTGCAGCACGGCTTCGGCCTGGGCGACGTTGGCCCGGGCGGCTGCAACGTCCGCCTCGCCTGGACCGGCCTTCAAGGAGTCGACGCGCGCCTGGGCCGCATCGACGGCAGCCCGGGCGCCGTCGATCTCCTGGCTACGTGACCCGGCCCGCACCTGGCTAAGCCGCGCTTCGGCGCGCTTGACGTCCGCTTCGGCCTGGGCGACGCTGGCCTGCTGGCGCGCGCTGCCCAGCCGAACCAGCACCTGGTCCATCTCGACGCGGTCACCCTCTGCCACCAGCACCTCGTCGACCGTCCCCGTTGTGCCAAAACGCAGATCCGAGCTTCGAATCGGGATGACGTGCCCGTCGGCAATGATACGGTCGTCTGCCTTGACTGCCGGAAGCGGCGTTGGCGCGGCCGCAGGGGGCTGGGCGTTGCACGCAGTCAACAGCACAAGCAAGGGCAAGCAAAGCAGAGCGTTCCACGGGCGCCGGCGGCGATCCGAAGCGTCATGGATCTGCCTGCGCGGCGTATCTTTCTGCGTCATCTGCGTTCTATTCAGTAATGCGGCTGGACGCATGTACGTTCCCTTTACTCGTAGGCCAGCACCTCGCGCACGCTGAGGCGCGAGGCGTTGCGCGCGGGCCACAGGCTCGCAACGGCGGCTAGCAGTAAAACTGCAGCTAGCCAAATGAACGCGCCGGGTGCGGAGAAGCTGTAGCTGAGCGGCGTGCGCAGAAAGGCGATGCCGACCGCGTTGCTCAGGAAGCGACTCAGGGGCAGCGCGAGAAGCAGGCCCGCGGACCAACTCAGCACTCCAATCAACGCACCTTCGCCAATAACGATTCCCCGAATTGCAGCGCCCGTTGCGCCGACCGCGCGCATCACGCCGATTTCACGCGTACGTTCGAGTACGTTAATGCTCATCGTTCCGGCCAGACCGAGCGCACCTACGACGGCAATCAGCACGGCCATGATCAGGAGAAACACCACGATGACGTTGAATTGGTTGACTGTGGCCGCCCGCAACTGGCCGATCGTCTGAGTCGAACTGACCCGTAGCCCCGCGGCCTCGAACCGTTGCTCCAGCGCCCGGGCGAGCTGCATCTGCCCTTGCAGTGTGGCGGCGGGCGCGACTACTTGCACGCTGCCGGCCCGATCGACATTGCGCGCAACCCGCGTAAAGTACGGATAATTGGCATACACCGTGGGGCCCGAGAGCACCCCTCGG
This sequence comes from uncultured Chloroflexia bacterium, assembly GCA_963810095.1. Classification (GTDB taxonomy): domain Bacteria; phylum Chloroflexota; class Anaerolineae; order CG2-30-64-16; family CG2-30-64-16; genus JALOOB01. The sequence goes on from CAWEMM010000011.1 coordinate 156,249, forward strand.
ATAATGCCAACGACCGTCCACGTCGTCGGCCGGCCGTCCATCTGCAGCTCGATCTGCTGGCCGATGCGAACGTCTGGCTCCTGTTGTAGAAAATCGGTATTGATGACGACCGCGTTCTCGTCATCGTCGAGCAGCCAGCGCCCCCGCCAGACGTCAGGCTGCAGGAGTTTTGTGTCCGCCGCGGTGCGATGAGGACGTAGCCTTCGCTCTCGGTGCCGTCGGGGCGCTCGCGGCGGACACTCTGGTATCCCCAGGTTTCCGCGGCCAGAACGCCAGGCACGGACCGGGCCTGCTGTTCGATGTCGTCGACGCGGTAGGGGCGATTGAAGACAACCCCCACGTCATATTGCCAGTACTTGAGCGCGTCGTCAAGTGTTAGCAGCAGCGACGCGCGCACGCTGAACACCGACATGAAGATGGCGCTCCCCAAGCTGAGGGTGATCAGCGTGAGCGCCAGCCTCCGCTTGCGCCGGAATGTGTTGCGGAGCGACAGCACGAGCGGCCGCGAGAGGAACCGGATGGCCGACAGGATGCGGTCGACCGGCCCACGCCCGAACCCCCCTCCCGACAGGCCGTAGTTCGTGATGGCCTCGCGCACCGTGATGCGCGCACCCCCGCGTACCGGGCCGATGGCGGCTGCCAGGGGCACCAGTAGGGCCGCAGCAGCCTGGATGCCGAACACCCAGAGTGGCACCTGGAAGCCCTTCAAGTCAAAGTTGACCAGCCGGGCGAGGAAGCTCACGATTGCCCGCGCGGCCAGCATGCTGAGCGGCACCGCGATGGCAAGGGCGACGAGACCCAGCGCCAACACCATCGTAAGGTACATGCCCGAGAGCTGCGCCGACGTCGCGCCCACCGCCTTCATAACGCCAATCTGCCGCACCTGCTGCGCCAGCAGCGCCGAAATGGTGTTGACGATCAGGAAAGCGCTGAGAATGAGGGTCAGGACGCCCAGCGCGGTCAACAACATGACCATCGGTTCGACGAACCGTTGGAAGGGGTGGCGGCCCGGCGTGGGCACTTCGGTGTAGTAGACGCGGCGCCCGCTCTTCTCGATCTTGTAGCGCACATCCTGCGTCACGTCGAGAATGTGCTCCCGGTCGAGCTTGCCGTGCTTGACGACAAACTGGAGCTCGTTAAAGCTGTTTGGCGCGCCCAGCCACTCCAACGTGCCAGGGCTAATATAGGCATAGACGCGGTTGGAGAACGTCGGCGAGGGCAGCGTCGCGTCGTGCACCGTCCCGGTCACCTTCAGCTCGCGCTCGCTGTCGTTCGGCATCCGGATCGTGATCGTGTCGCCGACGGTGGCGCCTGCCAGGGCGAGCGCACCCCGCTCGATGAGGATATCGCGATCGGCGGGCGGGTACGCGCCCACCTCGGGGGTGATCCGGTCGATCTGCATCGACTCGTAATCGGGGATGGCGAAGAGCGTGATGTCGCGCCATTGGGGTTCGCCAGACTCGGTTCCCTTGACCTGGACGCGAGCGCTGACGGTGCGCCGTCCCTCGGCCTCGCCCACGCCCGACAGATTCCGGATGGTCTGCACCAACTCGTCGTCAAACGGATCGGAGACGATGCTTGCGCTGGCCGGGTTGGCCGCGTTGTAGCCTGCGGGCAGGTCACGGGAGATGATGGCATAGCTCGCGCCGATAATCCCCAGGGCAGCCACGCCCACGGCAATAGAGAGGACCACGAGGAGGGTGCGCGCCCGGTTGCCCCAGAGATCGCGAAGCACCTTGCGCCAGCGGGGCGCGATCATGCGCCGGTCTCCGCCGGGGCTGCTGCCGCCGCCAGCTCCCCGGGGGTCTGGCCCGAGTCGTCAAGGGCAACAAACTGGCCGTCGGCGATGCGGAGGGTCCGCGTGACGCGCTGTGAAAGGTCGCGATCGTGGGTCACCATGACCACGGTCTTGCCGCCGGCGACCGCCTCGGTGAAGAGATGAAAGACCGCCTCCGCGGTGCGCGAGTCGAGGTTGCCCGTCGGCTCGTCGGCGATCAGGATAGGCGGGTCGTTGGCCAGCGCCCGGGCAATGGCGACGCGCTGCTGTTCGCCGCCCGAAAGGGTCGTAGGCAGCTTGTCGGCATGGCGCGACATCTCGACGCGATCGAGGAGGGCCAGCGCACGCTTACGCCGCTCGCGCACCGGATAGGTGTTGCAGAAATCCATCGGCAGCATGACGTTTTCCGCCACGCTGAGCATGGGCAGGAGCTGGAAAAACTGGAAGACGAGCCCGACGTTGCGCCCCCGCCAGACCGCCATCTTCTCTTCGTTAAGGGTGTGCACCGCGGTATCGCCGATGTAGATTTCCCCCGAGGTTGGCCGGTCGATACCCGTCAGCATGTTGATGAGCGTCGACTTGCCCGAGCCGGATTTGCCGACAATCGCAAGGAACTCGCCGGGGTTGACGCACAGGTCGACACCCCTGAGGGCCATGAAGCTGGCTCCCGCTTCGCCCGCCCGCGGCCCAAGCGCAAATGTCTTGACGACGTTGCGCACCTCGATGAGGTGGGTGTTGCCATAGCGATAGTGCGGGCCAGCGCCGGCCGCGTCGCCCTGCGCGCTCGCTGCAGGCTGCCGGGAGTTACGTCGCACGAGGATCTCCTCGATCTCGGATCAGAACTGCGCCTGCGGCGCCGGTCGCGCAACAGCGCGGAGTCGGCCCGCCTTTGGGAACACGATCGGATTTCGGATGTGCCGGTCGCTTGCGCTGGCTGGAGCTCGCCACCACTGGGCACGGGAGACGGTCCGGGGATTATGCGGCCGCCGAGCGCGCGCCAGAGCCCACGGGACCTGGCAGCCACGGAAGTATACCATAGGTGAGATTGGAGGGCGAAGTTCGGCGGTCAGATTCTATTGGCAGGGCCGGGCAGACCTGATGAAAAACTCGCCGTGTGGTGGTATACTGCGGTCTGACGGAGGCGCCCATGTCGACTCGAACCTGCATCATCAACTGCTTCGCCGCCAAGCCCGATCCTGAGCCGCGCCCCCCACTCCTCCTCGATCTGACCCTGTGGCACAAGTGGCATCGCGAGCGCGGCACCTTGCCCCGCGGCTGGGACACCGTGATCGACGCGGCAAAGGCCTTGGGCACGCCCGTGTGGGCGCCGTTCAAGCCTTGGCGCACCGAGTACGACTGCTTGTTTGGCACAGAGGAAACTGCTGAGGCGCGCACAGTCGTGTACCGTGCCGGCGGCCGCACGTTGGTGGCCCGCTGGACGCGGGGACCCGACGGAGACTGGTGGCAGACGGAGTACCCGGTGAAGTCGCCGGAAGACCTGGAGACGGCCGTCCTGATTGCTGCCGCGCGCCGTTATGTCCTTGACCCGGCGGGGCTGGCCGAGTGGCGGGCAGCCGTGGGCGAAGCGGGCGTCGTCCCGCTGGAACTCCCGATGCAACCGTACTCCGACGTGCTGCACACGCTCGTCGGCTGGGGCGACGGCCTCGCGCTCATGCTGGGCGAGGGCAAGCCGCTGGTGGGCGAGATCGTTGCCAGCCTGCAGGCCGCGCTCCTGCAGTTGGCAGGCGACCTGGGCGGACTGGACGCCGACCTATTCCTCGCGCCCGACAACCTGGACGGCCAGTACATCTCGCCCCGCTCGTTCAAGGAGTACCTCGGTCCCGGCTACGCCGCGACGGCGAGTGTGGGCCAGCGCTGCAACACCGCGACCGTGGTGCACGTGGGCGGGCCGGCCCGCAAGCTCGTCCCGCTGCTTGCGCAGAGCGGCGTCGCCGGCATCGAAGGGCTCGCCGGGCCGCCCCAGGGCGACGCAACCCTCGCCGATGCCCGGCAGGCCGCCGGACCCGATCTGACGCTGTGGGGCGGCATTCCGCAAGATCTGCTGCTGCCCGAGCACAGCGAAGAGGAGTTCGAGGCTGCGGTGCGCGAAGCGCTCGCGCAAGCCTCAGGCGACGCCAGCAGCCGAACGATCCTGGGCGTGGCGGACAGGGTGCCGGTGAACGCGGACCTGGGGCGCCTGAGGCGGTTGGTGGAACTTATTGGCTGAGGGCAGCCACGGTGCTCCGACGTGACGCGGCTCGAACGAGTGACCTTCCACCACCGTCCCGGCCCTGAAACAGCGTTCAGGCCCGGGACCCGGGACACAGCGGGCCATGGCGCTGCCCAGCAGGCATCTGCCCGCGTGGGCGCTCGCGTCTCGAGTGGAGTAGTCCGCGGCGCTGCTCAGGCTGCGCGTGTCTCCATCCGAACCGCTCGATGCCGCACGTACAGCTTGGTCAGCTCGGCCGCAACCGACGCCAGCAGCATGAACGGCAGCATCAGCAACCAGTCTGTCAGCGAGAGCGGTACGGTGCCGAAGACGTCCTGCAGAAACGGTACGTAGATTACGAGCAACAGCAGGAAGAGCGACGCCCCCACCGCGTATTGCATCCACTTGTTTCCGAATACCCCGATCTTGAGCAGAGGATACCGTTCAGATCGCGCGGTATACGCTCGCAGCAGCTCGGATACAATCAGAGTCGCAAACGCGACCGTCCTGGCCCCGTCCTCCGTCCCAAAACGCCGAATCCCGATGAAGTAGTAGGATAGAAGCACGGCGGCCGTCATCACAATCGCCTGGACGATAACGCCGAGCAGCATCTCTTGGTTGATGACAGGCTCTCGAGTGGGACGCGGTGGCCGGCCCATGATGTCCGGGTCGCCTTTCTCCAGGCCCAGCGCCAGCGCCGGCGCGCCATCCGTCACGAGGTTGAGCCAAAGCAGCTGGATCGGGCTCGAGCGGGATGGGCAATCCTGCCAGCATCGCCAGGAAGATGATCAGGATCTCGCCGATGTTGCACGAGATCAGGTAGAACACGAACTTGCGGATGTTCGAGTAGATCACCCGGCCTTCTTCGATGGCAGACACAATGCTTGCGTAATTGTCGTCCGTCAGCACCATGTCTGCCGTTTCCTTGGTCACGTCGGTGCCCGTGATGCCCATCGCCACGCCGATGTTGGCACGCTTGAGCGCCGGCGCGTCGTTGACGCCGTCCCCCGTCATCGCCACAACATGGCCGCGCATCTTCAGCGCGTCGACGATCTTCATTTTGTGGGCCGGGGACACGCGGCGCGAACGCGTCGACGTGATCCACGACGTTCGCCAATTCCTCCTCGCTCATCTTGTCGAGTTCGGCGCCCGCGATGACACGGCCGCCCGGGCGAAAGCATTCCGATTTCCTCCGCGATGGCCGCGGCAGTGTCGGGGTAATCGCCGGTGACCATCACGCTCTTCAGGCCAGCGCGCTTGGCCGTCGCAACCGCCACCTTGACTTCTGGCCGGGCCGGGTCGATCATACCTAACAGGCCAAGAAACGTCAGGTTGCACTCGACAGTGTCAGGGCTGGGTTCGTCCGGCACCTCTGCGAGTGGCCGGCACGCGACGCCCAGGACGCGCAGTGCATCATGCCCCATGCCGCTGTTCGCCGCGAGGATGCGGTTCCGCAACTCGCCGTCGAGAGGCTGCGTCCCGCCGTCGACGATGATGTCGTTGCAGTATTGGAGCACGATGTCGGGCGCTCCTTTGACGAACGCGATGATTCCCGATTGCATGCCCCGATCCCGTTCGTCCTCCGGGTCATCAAGGTCGGAGAGGCCCATGCCCAGGTCGCCGGCAGCATGAATAGTGGTCATCCGCTTCCGGTCCGAGTCGAAGGGGATTTCCGCCACACGGGGCAACTCGCGTTCGAGGTCGCTCCGCCACAGGCCGGCTTTGCCTGCTGCGACGACGAGCGCGCCTTCCGTGGGGTCACCCACGACGCGCCAGGTGCGCTTGCCCGCCTCCTCGCCGCTCACTTCCAGCTGGGCGTCATTACAGAGCAGAGCGCCGCGCAGCAGGAGCGCGGTCGCCGCATCGTTCGCAGGTGCAAAGGGCACGTCGCCCCGGTAGAACTGCCCTTCGGGTGTGTATCCCTCTCCCGATACCGCAAAGCTCCGCCCGCCTGCCCATCCCCGAACTACGGTCATCTGGTTCTGCGTCAACGTACCGGTCTTGTCCGAGCAGATCACCGTCGCGCTGCCAAGCGTCTCGACTGCAGGCAGCTTGCGTATGAGCGCGTGGCGCGAGACCATACGCTGCATGCCCAGCGCAAGGCAGATCGTTACAACCGCGGGGAGTCCCTCGGGAACGGCAGCAATGGCGAGGCTGACGGCCGTCATGAAGAGGCTGACGAGTTCGTCCTCGTGTGCGGTCAGATAGGAGCCGAACCCCTGCGACAGCGCCGTGCCGATCTCAGTATCGCGGATGACTCCATAGATGAAGATGAAGCCACAGATGGCCAGCGAGATGATGCCGAGGGTCTTGCCCAACTGATCCAGCTTCTGCTGGAGCGGCGTGTCCTCCTCATCATAGGACTGGAGCATCTCGGCGATCATGCCGATCTGCGTCGTCATACCCGTGGACGTGACCACGCCCTTCCCCCGGCCATAGGTGATGAGCGTGCCCATAAAGGCGGAATTCTTGCGATCGCCAAGGGGGATATCTGAGTCGAGCACAACGCGGGCATCTTTGTTGACCGGGACCGATTCACCCGTCAGCGAAGCCTCTTCGACCTTGAGATTGATGCTTTCGACCAACCGCAGATCGGCCGGCACGTAGTTGCCCGCTTCCAGCAGCACGATGTCGCCGGGGACCAGCTCCCGCGCTGGGATGCTTATCTGCTGACCATCGCGGATGACCTGCGCGTTGGGTGCCGCCATCTTCTTCAACGCGGCGAGCGCCTGCTCGGCCTTCGACTCCTGCACGACGCCCAACACGGCGTTGAGCGTGATGATGGCGATGATTGCTAGCGCGTCGACTACTTCGCCGAGCAGCAGCGAGAGGATGGCCGCAACTATCAGGATAATGACCAGGAAGTTGTTGAACTGATCGAGCAGGAGCTTGAGGAAGCCCGGCCGCGGCTTCTCCTGTAGCTCGTTCGGCCCGTAGCGTTCGAGGCGCGCCTTTGCCTCCTGGGTCGTCAGGCCCTCGTGAAAGTGCGACCCGAGGTCCGCGATCGCCTGCGCGACCGGCAATGAATGAGGTGACATGAGTCCTCCGCCCGTTGCCACAGCGAGCACAGGGACAACCGTGGACCAGGGTCCAACGCCTCTGCGCCCTCCGTGGGAAGAAAACGCTATCTGAATGCGCCGGGATTGAATCGGCCCGCCGGGTCCCACTTCGCCTTAAGGCCGCGCATGAGGTCGACTCCCTCGGGTGCGCAGCCCCACCGGTCCTGGCGGCTTTGTCCGGCCACCACGATGCTGTATCCACCCAGCTTCTCGGCGGGCGGTCGCAGCGCCGACCCGTCGCCCCAGGTGTAGACCAGGCCGCTGGCCATGTCGGCCAGGAAGGGCTCGTTCGCCATCTGCGGCGCGACCTCGACCAGCCACCGACCCAGGTCCTTCGGCGCGACCCCGGTGCGCACGATTATGTCCGAGCCCGCGCAGTACAACCAGTTGGCCCACAGGTCGCTGCCCGACACCGACTCCAGTTCGAGGGGCTCGGCGCGCGGGCGGCCCCAAGGACAGAGCGGACCTGCTTCAGCTCCGCATCGACGTCCTCGTCGACCCCTTCGGCCGTGTAGATGAGCGTGTAAGGCGCGTCCAGATCCTCTGTCTCGCACCCTTTGCAGAGCAGCAGCGCGGAGGCAACCAGGCACACGGGCAGCAGCTGGCTCCCGAGCATGAGCCCTTCGCTCAGCGTCTGGAGGGGGACAACCAGGCTGACCCGGCTGCGGGGCGCGGGCAGCAGCTTCAGCGAGATGTCGGTCATCAGGCCCAGCGTGCCGTGCGCGCCCACCTCCAGCTTCGGCAGATCGTAGCCCGCGACGTTCTTGACCACGGGCCTCCCCGCCCTGACGACCCGGCCATCAGGCATGACGACGGTCATCGCCAACAGCAGGTCTCGGATTGCGCCGTAACGCATCCGCAGCGGCGCGTTGAAGTTTGCCGCAACAATACCGCCAACGGTCGCCTCGGGCCAGGGAGAAACAAGGGGGGTCCACACCTTGTCGCGGGCCAGCTGCGCCTGTAACTGCGCCAGCGGCGTGCCCGCGCCCACCGTCACGAACAAATCCTTCAGCTCGTAAGCCTGGATGCCGCAGAGCTCGTGCGTGGAGAGGACCACATCCGCGGGAGGGAGCGCGGCCGACTTGGTGCCGCCGCCACGAATGCGTACGCTGCGACCCTGGGCATGCCAAGAACGCAGCACGCCGGCCGCAGCCTCCACGCCGGCCGGCGCGTACTCGAGACCGTCGCGCGCCGGCGGGGGTCCCCTCGACTGCAGCGGGAGGCGGCGCGGCAAGCTCGGGGAGGATTTTGCCGGGGTTCATGAGATTCCGCGGGTCAAACACGTCCTTGACGTCCTGCATGACCTGCAGCTCGTCGTCATTGAACATCAGGCGCATGTACTGGCGCTTCTCGCTGCCCACGCCGTGCTCGCCCGTAATTGTGCCGCCGATCTCGACGCACAGCTTCATCACTTCCTGCCCCGCCTCATGGACGCGCTGCACCATCCCGGCGTCCTGGGGGTTGAACAGAAGCAGCGGATGGAGGTTGCCGTCGCCGGCGTGAAAAACGTACCCGACGCGCAGGTCGTACGAGGCGCAGATTCGGTTGATTGCAGACAGGGTGTGGGCGAGCTTGGAGCGGGGCACGGTTCCGTCCACGATCAGGTACGCGGGACTGATCTGCGCGATCGCGCCAAATGCGCTCTTGCGTGCGAACCAAATCTTGTCGCGCTCGGCCTGGTTCTGCGCGAGGCGCAGCTCGCGTGCGCCCTGCGCCTGCATGACCTCCACGATCTCCGCCATCTGCGGCTCGAGGCTGGCCGGGTGGCCGTCCGCCTCGACGATCAGGAGCGCCTCGGCGTCGACGGGCAGGCCGGCATGAACGTAGTTCTCGACGATGCCGATCATCGTCTTGTCCATCATCTCCAGGGTCGCCGGTACGAGACCCCGGCTGATGACTGCCGAGACCGCTTCCCCCGCAGTCTCGACCGAGTCAAAAATCGCCATCAGCGTCTTGATGCCCGGCACATTCCGCATCAGCCGGAGCCGGGCCTCGGTGATGATCCCCAGCGTGCCTTCCGACCCGACGAGCAGGCCCGTCAGGTCGTACTCGGGGTAGTCGTACGCCTGGCCGCCTGTGTGCAGCACCCGGCCATCGGCCAGCACGGTTTCCAGGCCCAGGACGTAGTTGGTCGTGACGCCATACTTGAAGCAGTGGGGACCGCCCGCGTTCTCGGCCAGGTTTCCGCCGATGGTGCATGCCCGCCCACTGGCGGGGTCGGGCGGATAGTACAGTCCCTTCGTCTTGACGTACTCGTCCAGGTTCAGGTGGACAAGACCGGGCTGGACCACGACGGAACGGCCGGCTTCGTCGGTTTCTACCACAGCCTTCATCCGCGCGAGCGAAACCATCACCCCGCCTTCGGGCGCGACGGCGCCGCCGCTGAGCCCGGTGCCCGCGCCCCGCGCAATCAACGGGATGCCCCGCGCCGCGGCCCACTGAACGATTCGCCTGACATCCTCCGTGCTCCGAGGCAGGAGGACGCCCTGCACTTCGCCCGACCCCAGGCTGCCGTCGACCTCGTACGGGATCAGCTCGATCGGATTTGTCAGGATAGACTCTTTGGGCAGCGCGGCCTGCAGGGCCTTCCAATCTTCGGAAGTAACCGTTCTGTGCATCTGCGGTCTCCTGTTTCAGTCGCCCGACGATCCGTTGGCGCTGCGATATGACATGTCCAGCAGCTCGACCACGTGCAGCACGCGCACAGCCCGGCCGTTTGCGGTCAGACCCGCCCGCCGCACACCCGCCAGGAGCTGCATGTGACAGCCCGTGTTGCTTGCGACGACGATCTCTGCGCCCGTTGCCTTGATATCGGCCATCTTTGCGTCCAACACCTGGTCGGCCGTCTCCGAATGGACAATGTTGTAGACTCCGGCGCTGCCGCAGCAGCGGTCCGGCTGCCGTAGCTCGACCAATTCGAGCCCCGGAATCAGCCGTAGGAGCGCGCGCGGCTGCCGCACCACCTTCTGGGCATGGCGCAGATGGCAGGAGTCAGAATAGGTGACGCGCGCCTTGATGACGCCGGTTGGCGGCTGGGCCAGGTTGTCGAGGAGGAACTCGCTGATGTCCCTGACCTTCCGGCCGAAGGCCCGCGCCTTGGCAGCATATACGGGATCATCTTGTAACAGGTCCTCATACTCATCCTTGAGCGTCGCGCCGCAGCCCCCCGCATTGTTGACGATCACGTCGTAGCGTTCGAATGCGTCGATATTCCGGCGGGCAAGGTCGCGCGCCAGTGCCTCGTCGCCGACGTGCAGCTGGGCCGCGCCGCAACAGGTCTGCCCGGGGGGAAAGTGCACCTCGAAGCCGTTGCGCTGCAGCACGCGAATCGTCGCCTCGTTCACGGAGTTGAGGAACGCCTCCTGGATGCAGCCGATGAAGAAGGCCACCTCGCCACGCTTCTGTCCCGTTGCCGCCGCCGGTTTGCCGTAGTCGCGATAGCGGGTGGGGATGACAGGCAAGATCGCTTCCGCGGCTTGGAGCGGCCTTGGCAGCATCCCCGTCCGGCGGACCACTTTCTGCACGCCGGTTGCCTCATAAACCTTGAGCACCCGGGCCGCCGCCTTGAGCCGGCCTACGTGGGGCATCGACTGCTTGAGCGTCAGCCAGCGCAGCGCGCGCTCCCCGGCGCCCTGCTTTCGATGGTGCTCCAGCGCGAACTTGGTCGTCTCGATCAATTTGCCGTACTTGACCCCGGATGGGCAAGCAGTCTGGCAGGAGAGGCAGGAAAGGCACAGGTTGATGTGCCGCGAAAAGGTATCTTCGAGTTCACCGGGGCTAATTCGGCCCTCGGAGGCAGCGCGCATCAACGAAATACGCCCGCGCGGCGCGTCCATCTCCGTTCCCAAGACGTCATAGGTCGGACAAGCCTGCAGGCACAAACCACAGTGGATGCACTGGCCGACAAGGGTCTTGAAGCGGGGATCGCCGAGCTCCGGTAGAACGGCTTCGTTCATGCTGCGCTCCTTTTGTTTCGCATCGCCCCTTGCGGCGGGGCCCGAGGACATCATTTCTGCGCTGCACGCACACGAGTCGCTTCCCTGAGGTTGGGTCCGGCAGGGAACTGAGTCGACTCGAAACCGGCGTACCGCTGTCGTGGCCGCAATGCCCATTATACACGGGTCAGCCGCTCGGAAAAGTAGCGGGCAGGCGAGCCGGGAAATCCCTGAAGTCCGCCAGTGCTCCAGGCCGCACCCCAGGCGCGGGGGCCGCGGGAACGCGAGCGACCGCCAAAGCCTCGACTCCTGCTTGATCCGAGGCTGCCGTCCCGCCCGCAACTTGCTTGACACGTCTCTTGTGCACGGGTACACTCAGCGCAGCGACAAACGAAAGGACAAGAGCAAGCAGAGATATGTCTGACGGCGCAAACAACGAGTGCCGCTGCGGAGGCCCGAGGGAAATCCTCACCCATCTCGTCGACGAAGACCTGCTGGAGCTGAAGCCAGGCGAGCGGCTTTGGAAGCTGTACTGCTTCCGGGAAGCGGAACACCCTTCGGCGCTGCGGCACCGGATCTACACGAAGGAAAAGGTCGACGGCAGGCTGGCATTACTGACCTTCGCAGTGCATAACCCACCGCGGGAGGACCGCGCTGTGGCCGAGCCGCCGGCGGTCCGCTCGGCGCTGGCGCGGGTGCCCGACCTCTCGACCGAAGATTTGGAGCGGTTGATCTCGGCCGTGCGCATGCAGAGCGGCGCGCACGGGTGTGAAGAGCTGGACCTTTCGAGCCGTGGGCGGCTCGACGATCAGATTGCGGCGCTCCAGGCCCGCAGCGAGGGTTGAGCCTGGCCTGAGCAACTGAAGGAGGCCGGCGATGTTCCTAAGCCGTGAAGAGATCGAGATTCGCGAGCGTACATTTCTGGCCCCGTACGCGGTCAGCAGCGGCTCGAGCCGGGGCCGGGCCTACCCCGAAGAAGAGCACCCCTATCGCTCCGCCTTCCAGCGCGACCGCGACCGCATCATCCACACGACCGCCTTCCGCCGCCTCGATTACAAGACCCAGGTTTTCGTCTACCACGAAGGGGATCACTACCGCAACCGGTTGACTCACACGATCGAGGTGGCGCAGATCGGCCGCAGCATGGCACGCGCGCTCGGCGCCAATGAAGATTTGACCGAAGCGATCTGCCTGGCGCATGACCTGGGGCACCCGGCGTTTGGTCACACGGGCGAAGCGACGCTCAACCAACTGATGGCCGGCCACGGTGGGTTCGACCACCAGCGCCAGACGATGCGGATCGTCAGCGTGCTGGAGGACCGCTACGAGGGCTTCCCCGGCCTCAACCTGACTTACGAGGTACGCGAGGGCATCGTCAAGCACGACACCGACTATGACGTGACCGATGCGACGGGCTACGAGCCCGAGGCAGCAGGCAGCCTGGAATGCCAGATCAGCAACCTGGCGGACGAGATCGCCTACAACGCGGCCGACCTCGAAGACGGCCTGCGCAGCGGTGTGCTCGACTATCTACAGGTGCGCGATCTGGGGGTGTGGCAGAGTGTAATGAGGTCGCTGGGCGAGACCGCCGGCTGCAGCCTCGAGGACAAGCTGCGCACCCGGGTGATCCGTCGGCTGATCGGCCTGGAGATCACCGATGCCATCAGCGCAACGGCCACCGCGATCGGCGTGCGCGACCTGGGCTCGGTCCACGCTGTCCGCAGCGTGGGGTGCAACGTGGCGGGCTTCTCCGAGGAATTGCAGGAATTGAACGTCGAACTCAAAGCGTTCTTGATGAAAAACTTCTACCGCCACCCGCGGGTGGTGCGGATGGCCTACAAAGCAAACCACATGCTGACGGCCCTCTTCAACGCCTACGTAGAGGAACCCCGCCAGCTGCCCCGCGAAATCCAGGCCCGCATGGTCGAGCAGCCCCACCGGGTCATTTGCGACTATATCGCCGGCATGACCGACCGCTTCGCCATCCTCGAGCACCAGCGTCTCTTCGACCCCGAAGCGCGGGTCTAGATGTCACCACTAAGACACAAAGACACGCAAGCTTCACGAAGGCTTTGTGCCGTTTCGTGTCTTGGTGTCTTTGTGGTAAGCGAGCGGTTTACGAGCGGCGGTACACGGTCATCTTGACTTGCAGGTCCGCGTAGACGCCACGGACCGGCTCGGCCTCGGCGTAGGAAACCTTCTCGACGCGGCCCCGCAGCAAGAGGTCATGACTGGCCAGCTCGAACTCCGTACCCGGCCGCACCGCGACGGCCTGGTGCTCGCCCGAGTACTGCGAGCGCAGCGCGGTGTCGCGGTAGGCGCCTTCGCTCATCAAGACCAGTGTCTGCGTGTCCGGATCGCTCGAGTCCCACAGCCACACCTGCAACGCCACTGCCTGGTCACGATCTCGCCCAAACGGCTCGATCAACTGCAGGCCGCATTGGCCCATGTAGCCGTCGACGGGGTCGTTGATATCGAACGCCTCATCATAATCCGGCTCGCCCATCTGATACATGGCCGTATTCTGTACGAGCACCTGGAGACCTGCCGTCGGCCGGGCCGGCGGAACGGCAGCCGGAGGCGGAGTCCGCATGTCTGGCGGCTCGACAGGGGTCGTGTTAACCGGGCCGACCGGGCGAGGCGCGGCCGTGGGCGGGGTCACGGGCGTCGCAGGCTCCTGGCCATTGTTCTCGTAGGAGGAACTGGTGCGCGGCGCAGGCCGAACGGAGTCCCCGGGCGTCGTCTCCTCCCACTGATAGGCCGCGGGGCTGAGCGGCCGCGCCTTCTCCTGCTCGGCAGCCACGGCCGCAGTCGAGGCGGTAGTCAAGGGGCTGTAGTCGGGCGCTAGCGCCTCTTCCTCGCGCTGCCGCGTCGCGCGCCACCGCAGGAAGAGATAGGCAATCAGCGCCGCGGCCCCCAGCGCCAGCAGCAGGAAGATGCCCGCTGTGCAGATCTGGCGCAGCCTGGACGGCTGTGCAGCCGTCGTGTTCGCGGGGGCAGGTTCCGCGGGAACCGGCTGGCCTGCCTGCCCTGCAACCGCACCGGGCCCGGCCTGGGTGGCCTTGAGCGCCACCGCAAGCGCCTGGACGTTGGTTGCCCCCGCGGATCGCGCGCAACGAGGACCTGTTGCGTGTCGGCCAGTAGCGCCGCCAGGTCTTGCTCCGACCATCCGCTCAGCCGCTGCCGGGCCACGTCAAGATTGCGCGTCTGAGCGTATGACTCGGCAACCATTGTTACGTACTGCTGGCGAAGATCAGGGCGCAGATCCTGGACCGTCGCGTTGGTCCACGTCACCGGCCAGACGCCCCAGCCGAGGACGACCAACCCGATCAGCAGCCCGACGACAAAGGCGATCGCAGCCCAGAAATACCAGGGACGCCCATTTGCACCCATGCCACCCTCCTCGCGTAAGGCAGGCCGCCCGCACCCATCTCCGCGCCCACCAGGTGACGCGCGAGCAGCTGACGGATCAAACGCTCATTAGATAATAGGGTTTTTTGGCGCGCAAGTCAAGACCTCTGCGCCGTTCTCCGTAATCAGCACGATATCTTCGATGCGCACCCCGCCCCAACCGGGAACGTAGATGCCCGGCTCAATCGTGATGAGCATCCCGGCCTCGATGCTGGCGCTCGACGTGCGCGACATCAGCGGCGTCTCGTGGATTTCGAGCCCCACGCCGTGGCCCAGGCCGTGGCCGAACAGATCGGCATAACCTGCCTCGGCGATCACATCGCGCGCCAGCGCATCCGCAGCGACTGCGCTCAGGCCCGGCCGGATCCCTGCCTCGGCTGCGACCTGCGCCCGCAGCACCGTGTTGTAGACCGCCCAGAATCGCTCGGGGTCGTTGGGCTGGCCGAAGCAAACCGTCCGGGTCAGGTCGCCGTGGTATCCGTCGACCTCCGCGCCGATGTCGATCACGATGGGCTCGCCAGCCCGCAGCGGCGCATCGCCGGGCCGGGCATGAGGCAGCGCACCGTTCGGCCCACCGGCCACGATCAGCTCGAACGCGACTGCATGCGCGCCGTGCGTGCGCATATAGCTCTCGATGCTCCACGACAGGTCGAGCTCGGTCATGCCCGGCCTGGCGTCTGCCAACGCGGCCGCCAGGGCCTCGTCCGTCAGCGCGATCGCCCGGCGCAGCGCTGCGACCTCGGCTTCGTCCTTGATCGCCCGCAGCCCTTGCACCACCTGGCCGGTGGGCACCCACTCGACACCCGGAGCGGCCGCCTTCCAGCCTTCGAGCGCGGCGACGGTGGCGTGATCCGCTTCGAACCCCAAGCGCGACACCCCGGCCGTCTCCAGCATCTGGGGCAGGACTTCCTCTAGCTTGCTCTTGATACGGACCAGCTCGAAATGCGGCGATTGCTGGCTCACCTGCTCGTAGTAGCGGAAATCGGTGGCGATTAGTGCGTGGGAGGCAGAAATGAGAAGCGTGCCCGCCGAGCCCGTAAAGCCGCTCAGATAACGGCGATTCTCGGGCTGCGACACCAGCAGTCCATCGATACCGAGTTCGCCCAGCAGGGCGCGCACCTTGCCCAGGCGCCCGTTCATGGCCAATGCGCCGGAAGTTGGAGACGACATTGTTGATCCCTTCGCGCTTCAGGTCAGGTGGCGTTACTCGCTCTTGCGCGCCCGCGGGTGGGCCTTGAGGACCGTGTCCCGCAGCTGCTTCTGGCTGACCTGCGTGTAAATCTGCGTCGTGCTGGCCGACTCATGCCCCAGCAATTCCTGCACGGAGCGCAGGTCGGCGCCGCCATCGAGCAGGTGCGTCGCGAAGCTGTGTCGCAGCATGTGGGGTGTGACTGGGTGCTCGATCCCGGCCATCTGCGCGTAGCCCCCGAGCGACCGGGTAAACATGCTGATCGACAGCCGCTGTCCGAAGCGGTTCAAAAAGAGCGCGGCCGGCCGCTTTGGCAGCCACTTCCCGTCGGCCCGAGCTTTCCCGCCTGACTGTTGCGCGGCCTCAAGCAGCTTGGGCCGGCCCTCGGTTAGGTAGCGCTGCAGCGCATCGACCGCCGGCCGTCCGACCAGCGCAATGCGCTCCTTCGCGCCTTTGCCCGTCACGTGCACCTGCCCCTCGCTAAGGCTCACGTCGGCCGTGTCCAGCGCCAACAGCTCGCTCACCCGCAGCCCGCCGCCGTAAAGCATCTCGAGCATCGCACGATCCCGCTGGCCCTGCGGCGTGCCCAGATCGGGCGCGGCGAACAACTTGTCGATTTCCTCACGCGTCAGCGGCCGCGGCAGCCGTTGGGGCAGCTTGGGCGAGAGGATCCCCTGCACCGGATTCACTTCGACGATACCCCGTACCCGCATGTAGCTGTAAAACGCCCGCAGCTCAGAAACGCGCCGCGCGACGCTGGCTTTCACATAGCCCCGAGCGTGCAGGTCGGCCAGCCACTGGCGCAGCAGCGCCGGCGTAACCGCGGACCATGCCGTGATGCCGTGCGCCTCGGCAAAGGCGGCGAACTGGAGGATCTCGCGGCGGTAGTTGCTCACCGTGTGCGGCGAGGCGTTGGCCTCGGCCACCAGGTGCTTCACATACGCGTCGATCTGCTCCTGCATATCTGCTCCGAAGGTTGCCACGAATTACACGAATTTCACGAATTGGCCGAATCGCCTGTGTAGCTGCTTATTCCATCCATAATTCGCCAAATCCGTGCAATTCGTGGCGAGCGGCTCATCACACCTTCATCCGAGCGCCGCAGACGGTGCACTCCGCCGTGTCTTTCGACGCCAGCACCATCAACCCATCGCAGTTCGGGCAGGGTTGACCCACGGGCTTCTTCCACGAGGTCCAGTCACAGGCCGGGTAATTCGCGCAGCCGTAGAAGGTGCGTCCCTGGCGGGTGCGTCGCTCCACGATTTCCCCGCGATCCTTCGGACACAGCACGCCGAGCTTCGCCACCAGCGGCTTCGTGAAACGACAGGCGGGGTAGTTGCTGCAGCCCACAAAGCGCCCGTAGCGGCCCTGCTTTATGACAAGTTCTCCGCCGTCGTCGGGGCACAACTCGCCGGTTTTCTCGGGTTCGACCGAGACCTTTTCCATCGTGCGCTCGGCGTTCTGCAGCTGCGGCTCGAAGAAGTCGTAAAACTGGCGCAGCACCGGCGTCATCTCAGACTCGCCGCGCGAGATGCTGTCCAGCGACTCCTCCATCTGCGCGGTGAAGCCGACGTTGAAGACGGAATCAAAATACTTCACGAGCAAGTCGTTGACGGTGAAGCCCAGTTCCGTCGGCACCAGCTTTTTCTCGGACCGTTCCACGTAGGTGCGTTCGAGGATGGTGGAGATAATCGCCGCATAGGTGCTCGGGCGGCCGATGCCGTATTCCTCCAGCGCCTTGACCAGCGAGGCTTCCGTGTAACGCGGGGGCGGCTGGGTGAAGTGCTGTTCTGGAAGCAGGCGCAGCAGGTCGAGAAGCTCGCCCGCCGTCAGGTTCGGGATATTCATCTGTTGCTGGGCCGCGTCCCCATCCGTCGCGCCCTCACTCCCGTCGCCGTCGCCGTTCGACCGTACCTTCTCCGTGCCGTTGCGGCCGTTCTTCCCGTTCGAGTCCGCCGCGAGGTCCCTATCGGTCCCGCCGGTCTCCTGCGGCCCTGATGCGCCCCCACTGTAGACGGCCAGAAAGCCGGGGAAGCGCACGGTCGAGCCGCTGGCCCGGAACAGGTACGGGCGCGGGGTGTTGCCGGGCGCGCCCGCCTCCACGTCTACCGTGAGCGTGTCATAGATCGCGGCCGCCATCTGGCTTGCGACGAAGCGCCGCCAGATCAGCTCGTAGACGCGGAACTGCTCGGCCGAGAGCTTGTCGCGCAGTGCCGCCGGTGAGCGATTGACCGACGTCGGCCGGATCGCCTCGTGCGCCTCCTGTGCGTTCTTGGCCCGCGCCTTGTAGACGTTGGGCTCCGCGGGCGCGTACTCCGGCCCGAACTGCTGCTGGATCAGCGCGCGGGCCTCGTCTTGCGCCTCTTTTGCCACGTTGACGCTGTCGGTCCGCATATAAGTGATGAGGCCGACCGGGCCGCCGCCCTCGCCGATGTCGATGCCCTCGTACAGGTCCTGCGCCACCCGCATCGTGCGGCTGGCCGCCATCCCCAAGCGATTCGACGCGTCCTGCTGGAGCGTGCTGGTGGTAAACGGCGGATTCGGCCGCCGGCGGCGCTCGCCCCGCTTCACGTTGGCAACCGAATACGCAGCACCTTCCAGCTCGCGCACGACTGCCGCGGAGTCCTGCTCATTCTTCAGGTCGGCTTCCTGCCCCCGAATCCGAACGAGCCGGGCCAGGAAGCTGGGCCGGGGCTGCTGGCCGCGCGTCGTTTGCTGGGCCAGGTCCGCATCCACCGACCAATACTCCACCGCGACGAACGCCTGGATCTCGCGCTCGCGCTCCACGATCAGGCGCAGCGCCACCGACTGGACGCGTCCGGCCGACAGGCGGCTCTTGACGCGATCCCACAGCAGCGGGCTGATCTGGTAACCGACCAACCGGTCGAGGATGCGCCGCGCCTGCTGCGCATCGACCAACTCCATGTCGATATCACGGCTGTGGCGGAACGCCTCGTCCACCGCGTTGCGCGTGATCTCGTGGAACACCACCCGGTGCGCCCGTTCCTGGGGGATTTCGGCCGCCTCCATCAGGTGCCATGCGATGGCCTCGCCCTCCCGGTCGGGGTCCGTGGCCAGGTAAACCTCGCGCGCCTCTGCGGCCGCGGCCTTCAGGTCCTTGACGACTGACTTCTTGTCGTCGGGCACCCGGTACTTAGGCACAAAGCCGCCCTCGATATCGACGGACAGCTGCGAGCGCAGCAGGTCACGCACGTGCCCGATCGATGCCCGCACGTCGTAGTCGCGCCCCAGGAACCGCCCCACCGTGCGCGCCTTCGCCGGCGACTCGACAATCACCAGCTTGGTGCCGTGCAAGGGCCCGCCGTGTGACCGGCGGCCGGTCCCGCCGTCCTTGGCCGCCGGCGCCTTGGCGCCTTCGCGCTTCGCACCCTTCGCCGCCGCCTTCGCACCTTCGCGCTTCGCGCCCTTTGCCGCCGCCGGCCTCGCCGGCGCCTTCGCGCCTTCGCGTTCCAAACCCTTTGCCGCCGCCGGCTTTGCCGGCGCCTTCGTGGCTTCCCGCGCCACGGCCACCGGCTGGGGCAAGCCGGCATGGTCGGGGGTCGCGCCGATCTTGAACAGACGCGTGCCGCACTCCGGGCAGCGCCCCTCGGCGGCGGGCCGCGCGTTGTTCATGAAGATGGCGCGTCCGTCGGCCAGGGGCCGCAGCGCCTTGCACTTCATGCAGTAGGCTTGCACGGGCTGGGTCAGCGGCGCGGAGACCTCGCTGGGCGCGGGTCCAGACGCGGCTTGCTTCGTTTTGCCGGCGGGTTTGGGAGTAGCAGACGGGACGGGCGCGGGAAGCAACTCGTGCGCCGGCGTCGCGCCGATGCGCGTCAACTTCGTCCCGCACTCGGGACAGCGGCCGCGGGTGGCGGCCCGGCCATTTGCCAGGAAAACTGGCTCGGCATCGGCCAGCGGCCGCATCGTCTTGCACTTAACGCAATAAGCAGTCAGGTTCGTTTCAGTCATGCGCGTCTCTAGAAACCTGGTTTCTCGAAGACACCAGGTTTCTTACAGTCCTCATAGGTAGGTGAGCTGCCCGGCAGTCTCGAGTTGCTTAACCAGATCGCGAACCTCGTCGGCGCGCGACCGGGGGCAGACCAGCAGCACGTCGGGCGTGTCCACGATGACCACGTCTTCCATGCCAATCACGGCGACCGTGCGCTCGCTGCGCACGTAGCACCCTCTCGCATCCTTCGCCAGCAGCAGGCCGCCGGCGACATTGTCGTTTGCGTCGTGTGGCAGCACGTCGAGCAGCGCGCCCCAGCTCCCGATGTCGCTCCAGCCGATGTCGACCGGGATCACTGACACCCGTTCGGCCCGTTCCATCACCCCGTAGTCGACCGATACCTTGCTCAGCTTGGGCCACTCGGCCTCGAGCACGGCCTGCGCTTCGGGCGTCCCGAGCGCATCCCCGATGTGCCTCAGCGCCGCGTACGACTCGGGCATCTGCCGCTGGAATTCGCCAAGCAGCCTGTCGGCCCGCCAGATGAACATGCCCGCGTTCCACACATGCCGTCCGCCATCGAGAAAGGCCTGCGCGGTCTTCGGGTCAGGCTTTTCGCGAAAGCCCGCCGACTCGTAGACCCGGAACCCCTCTACGATCTCCTGCGACTCGCCCAGCTCGATGTAACCGAAACGTGTGTCGGGCCCTGCCGGCTTGACGCCAAGTGTGACAATCGTACCGTCGCCCGCGACCTCCGCGGCTGCGGCGAGCACCGACCGGAACTGTTCCACGTCCACGATAAAGTGATCGGCCGTCAGCATGACCATGATTGCATCCGGGTCGCGGTGGAGCAGATTGATCGCGGCGAGCCCGGCGGCGGGCCCCGAGTCGCGCCCCGACGGCTCGACGATGAAGTTTGCCGCGGGTATCTCAGGCGCTTGTGGTTGGAGCAGCGTCGTCAGCTCGGCGTTTGTGCCGACGAAGATGCGCTCGGGCGGAAACAGCGGCGCGAGCCGGTCGACCGCGTGCTGGAACATCGTCCGGTCGCCGATCAGCTTCAGCGCTTGCTTCGGCTGGCTCTTCCGGCTGAGCGGCCACAGGCGCGTGCCCGATCCCCCCGCAATAATGACCGCGTACAACATCGTCCGAACTCCTCCATGAACATCAGACGTTCGAGGTCTCGAGGACCCCGAACGTCTCACTTGCATTTACCTCGCCCGCACGTAAGTCATGCCGCCCGCGCTGTTGACGAGCCCCTTGAGCTCCATCAGCGCCAACGTGCCTGTAACGGTCGCGATCGGCAGTCCCGTTGCCCGGCAGATCTCGTCCGCATGCACCGGCTCATCCGACAACTGCTCAAACAGAGCCGCCTCGACCGGATCGGTTGGGAACAGCATGCGGGCTTCTACGTGCGCCTCGACCTGGGTCAGGTCGAGCGCTTCCAGAATGTCGTTCACCGACGTTACAGGGACGGCCCCGTCGCGAATCAGGCGATTCACCCCTGCGCTATTACGGGCAAAGATACTCCCGGGCACGGCAAAGACGTCACGGCCCTGGTCGGCGGCAAAGCGGGCCGTAATCAACGCACCGCTGACTTCGCCCGCCTCAATCACCACGACGCCGCGGCTCAAGCCGCTGACAATCCGGTTGCGGGGCGGGAAGTTGCTCGCCTCGGGCTGCGTGCCCAACGGGTACTCGCTGATCACCGCACCATTCGCCGCCAGATCCGCGGCCAACTTCTTGTTTTCCCAGGGATAGATCACGTCGACGCCTGAGCCCAGCACCGCGATGCTGCGCCCGCCGGCGTCAAGTGCCGCCCGGTGCGCCACCGCGTCGACGCCTCGCGCGAGACCGCTGATCACCGTGATCCCTGCCTTGGCCAGGTCGCCCCCCAGGCTGCGCGCCGCTTCCCGGCCGTAATTGGAGATCGAGCGCGTCCCGACGACGGCAACGCCGTAGTCGTCTTCCGGGCACAGTTCGCCCATGCATGTAAAGCAGCGGCGGCGGATCGTTAATGGCTTTGAGGCGAGCCGGATAGCGAGGGTCCTCCCAGGTGAGCAGAGAGATGCCGGCCCTTTGCACGCGGCCCAGTTCGGCCTCAAGGTCGAGCTTTCCGCGCATTTCCACCAGGCTCTGGATGGACCGCCGATCCAATCCGACGTCGCGCAGCGCATCCGGCGCCGCCGTCCAGGCAGCCCCGACGCTGCCGAAGGCATCCAGCAAAGCACGTAGGCGGGCCGGGCCAATCCCACGCACCTTATTGAAGCCGATCCAATAGGCGAGAGAGTCCAAGGAGCACCTTCCAGCGACGATGCTGCGGCTTGCTTGCCGGGTGCGGCAAACATGCCGGCGAAGGGCGCCAGTCTGCCGGGCCAGGTGCACGGTATAACCGCGCCGGCCCTCAGGCAACCACCGACCCGTCTGCCCTTGACGGTCGAGAGCATAAACGAGACAGGATTCTTTGTCAACAGAACGCGACCTGTGCCGGCTGCAAAAAAGTCAGCCGTTCCCGTCGTTCCCGTCGTTCTCGTCCTGCCGGTCGTCTTCTTCGTTCTCGTCGTTTTCTCGCTCGGCCGGCGCCAGCAGCCCATCGGGCAGGGCCACCGTCATACGATGGCCGGGCAGGTCGACACTGAGAATCACCTCACGGGTGGCGGGGATCAGCGTCTCGCCGGCGAGCCGCGGACGATGTACACGTCGTTGGCGGGGGTGAAGAGGATCTCCACCAGCTTGCCAAGCGCGACGCCGTCGTTCGTGACGACGTCCAGCCCGATCAGGTCGTGCGCGTAGTTCTCGTGCTCGCCCAGCGGCATGGCGTCCGCCTCGGGAATCAGCACGTAGCGATCGCGCAGCGCTTCGGCCGCATTCCTGTCCTTGGTGTTGCCGAACAGGACCAGCCAACGGCCCTGGTGCGGCCGGGCGGCGGCGATCTCCGTCGCCACGACCTCGCCCGCATCGACTTTCTGGCCGAGGAACACCCGGGCGCCCTTCTTGAAGCGCTCAGGGAAGTCGGTTAGCGGCTCGACCTTGACCTCGCCCCGAATCCCGTGCGGCGCGACGATCTGGCCGATGGCAATGTAGCTCTGCTGTGCTTGCGGCTCCGTCATACTACGTACATCCCTCTCCATGAAAAACGGGCGGAGGCGTCCCGGCGTTCCCGCCTGCGCTCCACCCGCTGCAGTGGCTTCTTACCACAAAGCCACAAAGTCACGAAGTCAGACCATGAGATTTTCGTGAAACCTCGTGTCTTCGTGTCTTCGTGGTTCCGGCCTTACACGATCTCCAGCACCACCCGGCGTTCCTGCGACATGACCCGCAGGATCGTGCGCAGCGCATTGGCCACGCGGCCGTCCTTACCGATCACGCGGCCCATGTCCTCCCGGTCGACATGCAACTCGAGGACGGTGACGCTGGCCCCGCGCGTCTCCTTAACAAACACCTTCTCCGGCTTCTCGACGAGCTGCCGGGCGATATACTCGATCAGTTCTTTCTCTTTCACCAGTCAGCCTCCACATGCATCCGGGGCCGGCCACTCAACTGGCGCTGGCGGCCCGGCCCATGCCCCCACCCTGTGCCTTGCGGCGGTGCGGGGTCTGGTCGGCTGACGGGTTAGGCCGCCGGCTGCGCTTGCACCGGGCCGGCATCTTTCAGCAAGCCTTGCTTCTTCAGCAGTCGGGCAACGCCTTCGCTGGGCTGCGCACCCTGGCTGAGCCAAAAGGTCGCACGTTCGCCGTCGATCGAGTAGGTCTCGGGATCGGTGGTCGGGTTGTAGAAGCCGATGTTTTCGAGGATCCGGCCATCACGCGGCGAGCGCTGATCGGCTACGACGATGCGATAGCTTGCCTGCTTCTTGGCGCCCTGGCGGCGCAGACGAATACGTACCATGGATGTGCTTCTCCTTGAGTATGGGACGCAGAGGGTCCCGAATGCTGAACTTTACCGCTCGTGCCTTCTTCCGACTAGCGTCGGAAGAAGGCACGAGCGGTAAAGCAATCACCTAAACATGTCCATCAACCCGCGCATGCCGCCCTTGCCCGAGCCCATCTGCTTCATCATGCGCTGCATCTGGCGGAACTGGTTGAGCAAGTCGTTGATCTCGGGCACAGTCGTACCCGAGCCGCGGGCGATGCGGCGCTTGCGGCTGCCGTTGATGATCTTCGGATCATGGCGCTCGTCCGCCGTCATCGAGTTGATGATCGCCTCGATCCGTTTGAACTGCTTGTCCGTGTCCTCGGGCTGAATCTGGGCGGAAAGCTTGTTCATGCCCGGAATCATGTCGAGGATCTGGGTGAGCGGACCCATCTTCTTGAGCTGCTGCATCTGCTTCAGGAAGTCGTCCAGGTTCAGCTCGCCCTTGACCAAGCGCTTGGTCATCTTCTCGGCCTGCTCGCGGTCGACGGTCTCGCCGGCCTTCTCGATGAGCGTCATCATGTCGCCCATGCCGAGGATACGGGTCGCCAGGCGGTCCGGGTAGAAGATTTCCAGCGCGTCGAGCTTCTCGCCGATGCCCAGGAATTTGATCGGGACGCCCGTGACCTCGCGCATCGAGATCGCCGCGCCGCCTCGGGCATCGCCGTCCACCTTCGTCAGGATCAAGCCTGTGAGCTGGACGCGATCGTGGAACCCTTTCGCCACGTTGACGGCTTCCTGGCCCGTCATCGCATCGGCCACCAGCAGGATTTCCTTGGGCTTCGCGATGCTCTTGATCTGGTCGAGCTCGGCCATCATGTCGTCCGAGATCTGCAGGCGGCCGGCCGTGTCGAGGATGATCACGTCCATCGCCATCTCGCGCCCGCGCTGCAGGCCGTGGCGCACGATCTCGGGCGGCGGCACCTTCGTGCCCTCGCTGAACACGGGGATGTCGATCTGCTTGCCCACAACCTCGAGCTGGGTGACGGCCGCGGGGCGATAGGTGTCTGCCGCCACCAGCATGCTGCGCTTGCCCTGCTTCCGCAGCGTCAGCGCCAGCTTGCCAGCCGTGGTCGTCTTGCCCGAACCCTGCAGGCCCACCAGCATGATCACGTGCGGAGGCGTGCCCGACAGGTCGATCTTGGCGCCTTCACCCAACGTCTTAAGCAGTTCCTCGTGCACGATCTTGACGACCTGCTGCGCGGGGGTCAGGCTCTTCATCACCTCCGAGCCGATCGCGCGCTCGCGCACTCGGGCCACGAGTTGCTTGACAACCTTGAAGTTGACGTCGGCTTCGAGCAGCGCCAGGCGGACCTCGCGCAGCGCGGTGTCCACGTCGGCTTCGGTCAGGCGGCCGTGCGCGGCCAGCCGCTCGAAGACATTATTCAGCTTGGTCTGCAGACTCTCAAACATGGGCGCTCTCGAACATCACGGTCGTCCCGAGCCGGAAATACGCGCATGGGCCGGCGCGCTGGCCGGCCCATGGGATCACACTCTGATCCTGATTTTACGGGACATTGCGCTTTTCGTCAAGTAGATGCTATAATCGCAGCGTCCGCCGAAATTGCGTTCCACTTTCGCAGGAGTGCTTCCCGATGATCTACAAGGATCCCACGCCAGACGGCGAGCACGTGCGCGTCACGTTCGAGTTGCCCTCGAGTTTGTGGGCCGAGCGTGTCAATCTCGTGGGCGATTTCAACGATTGGGACACGAGCAAGGACGCGATGACGCAGTCGCGAGCCAACGGGAACTGGCGGATTACCCTCGTGCTGCCGAAGGGCAAACAGTACCAGTTCCGCTACCTCGTCAACGGCCGAGACTGGCACAACGAGTGGCATGCGGACGAGTACGTGTCGAACAAGTATGGGTCGGACAACTCGGTCGTTACCACCTAGAAACCCGGCTTCTTGAAGAAACCGGGTTTCTAACTACTGCACGATCGTCAGTGGCACCGGCACGAAGACGAGCACGAACAGCACCAGCATGGCCGCCGCGAACACCTTCTGACGCTCGGTCAGCTCGGTGATCTCGTCCAAGGGCATGTCCTGGATACGCGTTGCCAGCAGCAGCAGCACCAGCCAGAGCACCCACCCCGTCCACACAAACGACAGCGCCACCATCACCCCAAGCATCACCCACCCCAGCAGCCTGGCGCGCTGGGGCCCCAACAAGGCATAGGCGATGTGCCCGCCGTCGAGCTGCCCCGCCGGAATCAGGTTCAGGCCGGTGACGAGCAGTCCGGCCCACCCGGCAAACGCCAACTGGTGGACCCATACATCCATCCCCGCCGAGGGCAGGAGCCGGCCGAACACCAGGAACTTCAGCGCCGCATAGAGCAGCGAGTTCCCTTCCATCTGGTAGCCGCCGGGCGGCAGAGGCTGCAAGTGGCTCAGCTTGAGCCCAATTAGCAGGACCGGGATCGCAACCACCAGGCCGGCGACGGGACCCGACGCGCCGATGGCCAGCAGGTGCCGCCGGTTTCGGATCGGCGCGCCGGCCGTGATCACCGCGCCGAGTGTGCCGAAGGGTCCGATGGGCAACGGGATGAAGTACGGCAGGCTGGTCGGGCTGCCCAAGCGGCGGGCCGTCAGGTAGTGCCCGAACTCATGCGCCAGCAGGATGGCGAGCAAGCCGGCGGCGAACGGCAGTCCGTCGAGCAGGTGAAAGTTCCAGGTGGTCAGCCCGTCCACCATCTGCGCCCCGGCGAAGAGGCACGAGAATACCGTTAATATGAAGAGCACCGCCGGGAGCAGCACACGCGGTTTGCCGCCCCCGAAGGTGACGGGGAGCGCCAGCAATTCTTCGCCCGGCCCGTCAGGCCGCCGGCGCAGCGTGGGCGTCCACCCGGAAGGGCTGAGCCGGTCGGAAAGCAGCTGCCAAGCCCGCTCGGCCGGCATGAACAGCCGGCCATGGACGCGCACCGCGTTGGCAGGCGGCACCCCGGCCATAACGTTATCGATGCTCATGACCTCGGCGGCTGCGGCCCGAACTTCATCCACTCCGCCCGGGGGCTGCTCCAGTGGGGTTACTCCACGCATTCGCGCTTCTCGCCCCTGAGTGCCGCGGCCACCGCGCTGCCGTCCACCGACTCACAGCGGATCAGCTCTTCCGTGAGCATCTCGAGCGCGTCCCGGTGCTCGGTGAGCAGGCGCTGGGCCCGCTCGACCTGCTCCGATACGATCCGCTTGACCTCGGCATCGATGGTCTCGCGCGTCTCGGGGCTCAGGCTCGCGTTGTCCTCCATGGCCCCGCCCAGGTACTGCAGCTGCTGCCCGGCATAGCGTACCCAGCCCAGCTTCTCGCTCATCCCCCACTCGGTGACCATGCGCCGGGCGAGCTCGGTCGCGCGGTTGATGTCGTCAGACGCACCCGTGCTGATCTCGTTGTAGATGATCGTCTCGGCCGAGCGCCCACCCATCATGATCGCGATGCGGTCCAGCAGCTCGTCCTCGCGAATCAGGTAGCGATCCTCTTCCGGCATCTGCATCGTGTAGCCCAGCGAGCCCCGGCTGCGCGGCACGATGCTGATCTTCGAGACGGGGTCGCCGTGCGGCACAAGATGCGCGATCAGCGCGTGGCCGGCCTCGTGATACGCCACCGCACGCTTCACGTCCTCGTTCAGCATCTTGGTCCGCTGCTCGAGCCCTGCGACGACGCGTTCGATGGCCGCCTCGAAGTCCCGGATCGTGACCGCGTCCGCGTCCCGGCGGGCTGCCAGCAGCGCGGCCTCATTCATGATGTTCGCCAGGTCCGCACCGCTGAAGCCGGGCGTCATCCGGGCGGCCCGCTCGATGTCGAAATCGGGCGTCAGCTTCACGTTCTTGCTGTGAATGCGCAGGATTTGCTGGCGGCCGATCAGGTCAGGGTTGCCGACCGTCACCTGGCGGTCGAAGCGCCCGGCGCGCAGCAGCGCCTGGTCGAGCACCTCGGGCCGGTTGGTGGCGGCCATGATGATCACGGGCGCGGTTGTGTTTGTCTTGAAGCCGTCGATCTCGGCGAGCAGCTGATTGAGCGTCTGCTCGCGCTCGTCGTTGCCGCCAATTCGCATATTCATGCCGCGGCTCGCGCCGATCGCGTCGATCTCGTCGATGAAGATGACGGCCGGAGCGGCCTTGCGGGCTTGTTCGAAGAGGTCGCGCACACGGGCCGCGCCCACGCCGACGAACATCTCCACGAATTCGGACCCGCTCGTTTCGAAGAAGGAAACGCCGGCTTCGCCCGCCGTCGCCTTGGCGAGCAGCGTCTTGCCTGTGCCGGGCGGCCCGACGAGCAGCACGCCCTTGGGGATGCGCCCGCCGAGCTTCGCAAACTGCTCGGGGCTCTTCAGGAACTGGATGGTTTCCTGAAGCTCGGCGATGGCCTCGTCGGCGCCGCCCACGTCCTTATACGTAACGCCCACATCTTCGGGCTTGACCTCTTGCGCCTTGCTCTTGCCCACCCCGAAGATATTGCCCAAACCGCCGCCGCCCATTCCTGCGCCGCCACCCGAGCGGGCGCGGAAAAGCATGTACCAGAAGCCCCCGAGCAGCGCAAGGGGCAAAATCCATGAGATGAGGAACGCGCCGATTGGGCTGTCGGGCCGGGCAAAGCGGTACTGCACGCCCGACGCCTGCAGGTCTTTCACCAGGTTCGGGTCGCCGCCGCTCTCGAAGAAGGTATTGAAAGTGAGTGTGTTCGTGTTCGGCTGGCTTGCGCCGATCGCCGCGGCGAGGTCCGGACGCAATCACCGTGGGACTGCCGGGAGCCCCTGCCGTTGGCAGAGCGGTCGGAGCAGCCGTTGCGCCGGGCGCCGGAGTTGCCGCAGGGTTCGGGTTCTTCATCTCGCCGCTCAAGGCCGTCTGGCCGATCTCGACGGACAGGATTTGACCGGCGGCGAGTTTCTGGCGGAACTCGCTGTAGGGTATCTCGGCCGTGCGCACGCTGAGCGGGCCGAGGACAAACTGTTGAAATAGCCAGAGTACGACGAGCCCGACGAGAATGTAGGTCACCCCATAACGCATCTGGCGCCCCATCTGCTCTTGGCGCTCTTTCTCGTCGTCTTGATCTGGCTTGCGATCCTTCTTATCCATCCTGAGACATCCTCGCTAAACATCGTCCAACCAATGCCCAAAGTATTGCATATCCACGCCTGCGCGTATGTGTCTTGGCGCACCAATACCGTCCGGAAGTAGCCCTTCCGTGCGCCTCGCCGTGCCCGGCCCCCCCACCTGCCCCAGCGGCTGAGCGGCGCGGCAAAAAAACCCCCCGCGGTCTGGGGAAACCGCGGAGGGCTGCGGGGTTGAAGGCGAAGACCTTGAGGGAACCTACGCCATCAGGGACTTGGCGAGCCGTACGGCAGACGAGGCATCCGGGCTGTAGCCGTCGGCGCCGATCTGCTTGGCGAAGCCATCTGTTACGGGCGCGCCGCCGATCATAACCTTGACCTGATCGCGCAGGCCGGCTTCCTGGAGCGCCTTGATCGTGCCCGTCATCGAAGGCATGGTCGTAGTAAGCAGCGCAGACATGCCGATCACCTGGGGCTTGTGATCCATCACCGCCTTGACGAACTTATCGGGGGTCACGTCGGTGCCCAAGTCGACAACGTCGAACCCGGCGCCTTCGAGCATCATGGCGACAAGGTTCTTGCCGATATCGTGGAGATCGCCCTTGACTGTGCCAACGACGACTTTGCCTGCCGGCGCCGCGCCTGAGTCGGCCAGCAGCGGCTTCAAAATGGCCAAGCCGGACTGCATGGCACGCGCCGAGACCAGCATCTCGGGCACAAAGTACTCGTTTTCCTCGAACAGCCGGCCGACCTCGCCCATGGCGGAGATCAGGCCTTCCTTCAGGATAACGTCTGGCGCGGTGCCCTCAGCAATGGCTGCCTTTACACCCGCCTGCGCTGCGGCGGCGTTGCCGTCCAAAACGGCTTGATAAATGGCTTCGAGTTGGCTCACAGTGTCCTCCAGCGTAACGCGGCTTGGGGATGAATCGGCAGCTCGCCGGCGCTGCTGGCCGGTCTGCCTACAAACTGCTGCCAGTATACGCGTAACACATGGGTCCAACAATGACGTTAATCAGGAACCCCGACTTGTTTCTTTGCTCGCAGCCACGTATAATCGAACGGGTCGGATAGCTTAGGCGAGACTGGCTCCTTTTTATTCCCTCCCCATCGAGGCAAAGCCACCACATGCGAAAACGACGGTCAGGTGTCCTGTTCCAGCCCGCGGTCGGGCGCGCGCTACAACGCGGTGCAGCAACCCTGGTTGCGGCTGTTGAGCCCACACTCGGACCGCTGCCCCGCTACACGGCCATACAGCGCGCAACCACGGGCGGCCCCGAGATCCTGGACCAGGCGGGCGTCATCGCCAGAAGGGTCATTGCGCTGCCTGACCCCGACGAAGACGTCGGCGCGATGCTGGTGCGACACCTGATGTGGCAGATGACCGAGCGGGTCGGCGACGGCGGAGCGACGGCGGGCGTGCTGTTCCTCGCCATTTACAGGGCGGGGCGCACTTACGTCACGGCGGGCGGCAACCCGATGGTGTTGCGTGGGCACCTGGAAGCCGCAACCCGGGTGGTTCTTGCGGAGTTGGACGGCATGGTCCGCCCGGTCGAGGGGCGCGAGGCCCTGGCCAACCTGGCACGCTCGGTCTGCTTCGACGATCAACTCGCAGCCGTGCTGGGCGAGATCTTTGACATTATTGGCGAATACGGTGGGCTGGACATTCGCACCGGGCGGGGCCGGGATCTCGAACGCGAGTACGTCGAGGGGATGTACTGGGACGGCGGTTTGCTCTCACGTGAGCTGACCACGGATTCGGCCCGCCTGCGCGGTGAGCTCGAAGATGCGGCGGTGCTGGTGAGCAACCTAGAAATCACGGATGTGCGCGATCTTGCAGACTTTCTCTCGCAGTGCGCGGCCGGCGGTGTCAAGACGCTGTTCATCGTGGCGCGCAGTATCTCGAACGAGGCCATGAGTGTACTCGTCGTCAACAACAACGCTGGGAGCATGAAGACCCTGGCCGCCCGGTGTCCGATCTCAGGAACGACCGTACACGACGACCTGGAGGACATGGCCGTGCTCACCGGCGCGCGCGCCTTCCACATGGACGCCGGCGATTCGATCCGGTCGGTCCGGGTGGCCGACCTGGGCCGGGCTCGGCGGGCCTGGGTAGACAAAGACTACCTGGGCGTGTCGGGTGGCGGCGGCGATCCCCGGGCTGTACGCACCCACCTTGCGAACCTCCGCCACGCCTACGGGGCCTCGCAGCGCGACGGCGAGGCACGGCAGAAGCTGCGGAGGCGCATTGGCAAACTGCTGGGCGGCGCGGCCACGCTGTGGATCGGCGCGGCGACCGAGGCCGAGATGGAGCCTCGGAAAGCGCTGGCCGAAAGGACTGCAGAGTCGTTGCGTGCGGCCCTCGTCGACGGTGCGCTGCCGGGCGGCGGGGCCGCCTTCCTGGCCTGCCGGAAGGCGCTGCGCGACTGCGGAAACGCGGCGACCACGCCCGACGAGCGCGCCGCCTATCGCATTCTGGCCCAGGCGCTCGAGGCGCCCGCACGCACCATCCTCCGCAATGCCGGCGCCGAGGTTGCAGCCGCAATGGCCGGGATCGACGCGGCGCCGCCTCGGCTACGGTTACGACGTCGTCGGCGGCCGGGTCGTTGACATGGCCGAAAGCGGCCTGCTTGACGTTGCAGCCGTCGTACGCTTGGCCCTAACCTCTGCCGTATCTGTCGCCGCGATGGCCTTGACCACCGACGCCCTCGTTCACACCGACTTCGGAACGCAGGGCGCCAACTTCACCCCGTGAGAGACATGAACGACCAACCGACCGAAAACCAGATTGAAGACGCTGCCGTGTACGCCATCGTCGCTTCGCCCGCTTACGCGACCGACGGTACCTGCTTTGCGGCCACGGCGGCGGGGCTGCGCGTCTCGCACGATTGTGCGGTAACCCTGTCGGATGCCTACCGCGCCCTGCAGCTGCCGGAACCGCTGCCCACCCCTGCGGTCACGCTCTCGCCGGGCTTCGAATCGGACGGCACGGTGTTCGCCGGCGTGTTCGGCGCGATCTTGCGTTCCCACGATCGGGGCGCGAACTGGCTTTATGCCGAGCTGCGCACGCCACCCCCCGTCGTCACCTGTCTCGCCGTCTCGCCCGCGTACGAACAGGATGGAATTGTGTTCGCCGGCACGCTGCAGGATGGGATTTTCCGCTCGGCAGACCGCGGTGACCGGTGGGCCGCGTGGAACTTCGGGCTCATCGACCTGGGCGTGCTCTGCCTGGCCCTCTCGCCTGCGTATGCCACGGACGAAACACTGGTGGTAGGCACGGAAACCGGCCTGTTCCGCAGCACAAACGGAGGGCGGGCCTGGCGTGAACTGGGCCTGCCGACCGATCTCGCGCCGGTTCTCAGCGTGGCCTTCGCTCCTGACTATACGAAGAGCGGCGTTCTGTTTGCGGGGACCGAGTCCAGCGGGCTCTGGGTCTCGTCGGACCGCGGCCGCAGTTGGGCATCGGTCGAGGCCCTTGAAGAGGGCGCAGTGAACGCGCTGCTCGTGGAGCAAGGCGGTGAGGGCCTGACGCTCGTGGCGCTTGTCGAAGACCAGGTCCGCGTCTCACACGACGGCGCGGCGACATGGGACATCCTGCCAAGCGCCGAGGACCTGGCGCCTATTTGCCTGGCCGCTCCACTGGGCGCGGCCAGGGGCGCCCCCCTGCTCGTCGGCTGCTCAGACGGGGCGCTACGCCAGCTGACCCTTTAGCAGCACGCCTACGCGATAGCCATCGCTGGCACGATGTGGTTGATTCCTGGATTTACTATACGAAATGTCCGATTTACCCGGCATATTCGAATCTTTGCCCCTGTTCGGCCTGCGCGTCCTCGACACACGTGCGGCCGGAGACGGCGAAGAGCTGACCCGCAGGCTCCGCGAGCTGGGCGCCGAGCCGGTCTCGCTCCCCGCGACGCACATCGTGCCCCCGGACGACCTTACCCCGCTCGACGCCGTTGTTATGTCCATCCGCAGCGCCCCACCCCACACGCCGGCGTACGACTGGGTCGGCTTCACCAGCGCCCACGGAGTTACGGCGTTCCTGGACCGCCTGCTGGGGAGCGGTGAGAACCTTGCCGGCGTACCTCGCGCTGCCCATTCCGGGAGCGAGCCGGGAAGGGGCGCCGCGGAGCTCCTGGCCGGGATCAAGCTTGCCGCCGTGGGAGAAGCCACCTCTGCCGCACTCACAAGCTACGATCTCACGCCCGACCTGGTGCCCGACCGGGCCGCGGGTCGCTACCTTGCCGACGCACTGGGCGACGTGTCAGGGCTGCGCATCCTGCTGCCTCGCTCCGACGTCGCGCTGCGCGACCTGCCCGAAGCACTTCGCAAGCGGGGCGCCCTCGTCCAGGAAGTCGTCGCGTCACGCGACGCGTCCCGCCCCCGCAGACGCCGGGGTGCTGCAGAGGATGACGACTCAGCCCGTCGACGCGGTCACCTTCTTCAGCCCGTCCGCCGTCCGCGGCTTCGCCGCGCAGGTCGCGCCGCGGTCCCCCGCCGACTTCCTGGCTGGGGCCGTCGTGCTGTGTGTCGGCGAGACGACGGCCAACGCCGCCCGCGAACACGGCTTGGTCGATCCGCTCATTGCGAGCGAGGCAACGGTGCGCGGCGTGGTCGCGGCGCTGGTGCAATGGCGCAGGGAGCGCGGAGCAGGGCAAAGGGGTTGACGGGCAAGCGCGTCGGCTGACGAGCGCGTTGGCGGGCGAGAAGGTGACGGGGGTGAACGCCGGCGGAGCACCGACTAGGAACGCGAACTATCCCCTGCCTCGACGCCTCGGCTAGCTTCGTATAGTCCGACGGAGTTGGGGGCGTTGCAGTCCGGGCGGGCCGGCCAGCCCGCTCTGCGAAGTATTGGCGTCCGGACCCTCAGATGCGCAGCAAGCGACGCGGTCGCTTGCTTCATTCCCGATCCAGCCCGGCCGCCTCGTTCAATTCATCCAACAACCGCCGGACTTCCTCTGGTCCGTATCCACGCACCGCCGCGGCTTGGCGCACTGGCTCCCAGAACGGAACCGGATCGTCGCGCCACGGGATACCGTGGGCATCAAAGACCGCCTGCGTCTGGGGGAATGCCTGGGCAGTCTGCGCGACGCTCGCGTCTACATCGAGCGGTCCACTCCCGGCTCGACCGGCAGCCGCCCCCGTCGTGTTCCGCCCGTAGGTGCCCGCCTGAGACCCCTCCAGGCCCAGCAGCGCAGCCGCATTCCCGCCCATAATGGCAGACCTGGCGTCTGCGTCCAGCCCCAGCGCGCCAACCTCGCGCAGGAACGGCAGCATATCAGGCTCCGCTTGGCGCGCAGGGTACAACCGCAGCGGATAGTCGGATGCGAACAGCAGCTTCTGCGGCGCAACGCACGCCAGCGCCGCGTTGAAGATGCGGCTCGTCGGGAAAATGAGCGGGGATGCGGCCGTGTCGTACCAGACGTTGGCCAGCGCCCGGCGCACGGCGGGCATCAACTCGTAGAAGAGCAGCCCACCGCCCCAATGGGCAAGGATTAGCCTCAGCTCGGGGTAGCGCACGGCCAGCTCGTAGTAATGAGCGAGCGGCGTCGTTGCCTTTCCGGGGTAGTAGTGGCCGACTTCCTCGTTGGTGTGCAGGTTAAGCGGTATGTTATGGCGGATGCACGCCTCGGCTAAGCGCAGGAAGTCAGGGTCGTCCAGCCGGTAACCCTGGCCGTAGGGGCCCAACTCGCCCACGCCGCGCATCCCCGCATCGACGCACCGCGCGACCTCGTCCAGTGCGGCCGCGCCCGCCTTCGGCTGCACCATTGCAAAGGGAATCACACGGTCGGGCCAGCGCCGGGCAATGGCGATGGCCTGGTCGTTGCGCGCCACGCAGGCTTCGTGCGAACGCCGGTACTCCCCCATCAGGACGACCCGGTCCACCCCGGCCGCATCCATGTCGGCGATCATACGCTCGGGTGTGGCCCACCCTTGCAGGCTCCGGCCGTCCGGGCCGGGCGCGAGCAGCAAGCCCCAGAACGGCTCTTCCTTTAGGAAGTCGTCTAGGTGATCCCGCAGTGCGGGCGGCGTGTAGTGCACGTGCGCGTCGATAATCATGTCGTTCCCTTCGGGCCACTTGGAGGGCTGGGAAATGGCAGGCGTCCTCGGCCTGAGCAACGGTGCAGCTACTGCCGCTCTGCACCTACGCAACCGGTCCCGTGGTGTCACCGGCCACCCAGCGTGGCTCCAAGAGGACCTGCGTGTCGCCGGCTGGCGCGTCGCCCAAAAGGCCCAGCAGAAGTTGAACCGCGTGCCGCGCTTGCTCCTCGCCCCGCAGATCCACTCCGGTCGCTCCGAACCCCAGCGCCTCGCTTACCCAAGTCTTGCCCAGGCAAACAAGTGACAGGTCGTCCGGCAGAATCCGGCCAAGCGTCCGTGCGGCTGCCTGAGCCCCCCACGCTGCGAGATCGCCCGCGACGATGAGCGCGCTGATCTCTGGCTGGTGTCGCAGGAGCTCTTCGGCCGTCGAGCGTGCGGCCGACGGAGGGCACGTGGCAGCCTGAATCCGCAGGCGGCGCCGGGCGCATGCCCGCTCGTAGGCCTGCAGCGAGCGGGCGGCGCTCGCGGCTCCACGAGGGTCTTCGTGGAGAAACGCGATGCGGCGGTGCCCCAGGCCCGCGAGGTGTTCGACGCATTCCTCCACGGCCGCGTCCACGTCCACATCGACGAAATTGAGGTCTGAATTATCCTCAGTCCGGCCGAGCATGACAAACGGCACCCCTGCGGAACGCAAGCCGCGCACACGCTCGTCGTGCATCTGCACCTGCCCCACGACCGCCCCGTCGAGCATCCCGGCCTCGAGAAACGGCGTTAGCCCGGACGCATCCGCGCCAGGCTGAGTAAAGAGCATGAGCGCAAAGCCCGCAGCGGCCACATCCGCACCGGCCGCGGCGAATACGGCCGTCACGTCCGGTTGCCAGGTCGCCGCATGTCCCGGCCGCGACTCGAAAACCAGGGGATAGATGAAGCCGACCGCGCCGCTACGCCCCGCGGCGAGCCGCTGGGCCACCGGATTAGGCCGGTAGCCGAGGGCTAGGATCGCAGCATCGATGCGCCGGCGCGTCTCGACCGAGACAGGGCGCTTTCCACTTAGCGCGTGAGACACCGTGCTTTTTGTGACGCCTGCGCGGCGTGCCACATCCTCGATCGTGGCCCTGGTCATGCATACCCCTTCCTCTAGCGAGGCGCTTCCGAGGTCGATCATACAAACCGGTTTGATTCTTCCATGATAGTGCAAACCGGTTTGAGTGTCAAGGCGCGACAGAAAAATGACCGTGGTCATGTTTCGGCAGCCCAGGGGCTCATACCGCTCTGGGAGCGCTCTCATACCGGAAGCCGTTTGCGCGAAACAAAAAAGGGGGCGCCCTGCGGCGTCCCCTTTTCTGATTTACCCATGCGGCTTGTCTGCCGGCTCATCTCCGGCGTGGTGCCTTACGTGGCTTGGATTGCGGCCCCCAGACGGATAGTTCGTTTAACCCACGGCAGGCAGAGCTGCGCCAGGACCTCCGCGGTCTCGTGAACCGCGGAGGTCGATGGGCCGCCCGTCTGCCTATCCGAGCAGTTCCGCCAAGCCGAGCTCGGCCAGCCGCTCGGCAGTGGGCACGCCGTCCGGCGTCCACCCCATCAGGCCGTACCACTGCTGCCGCGCCCTGAGCAGGCTTTCCTCGGATATCTCTACTCCGGCCGCGGGCCCTTCCGTGAACGGCTGCATGATGCGCTTGGGCAGGCGGTCGTCTGCTGCGGTCAAGCCCTCGCGGAAGTTGAACAACCGGCACAGGTGCTGGGCCCGCTCGCCAACCCGCAGGATTTCCTCGGCCGAGTAGTCGTGCCCGGTTGCGCCGCTGATCGCCTCGGCCAGCTGCACATAATTGTACGGGTAGAAGGCGCACACGACGGCGCAGTCCATAAAGTGAGTCCAGTTCACCTCGTGGTAGAAGAGCTCCACCTTCTTCTCGTCCAATGCGGTCACTGGCATCGGCTCGGCGGGATAGACGGCACGCACTCGGTCGAGCGCGCCCCCGGGGCTGGAGTAGTCGCCGTCGTGAATGTTCATCATGTGGTCCGCGCCGACCGGCCCTACAGCATAGCCGAGGGCCAGGCCCACCTTGGTGCGGGGTTCGTGCATGGGGAACTCTTGACCCTTAACCTCGACCAGGTAGTCCTCCGACCCGTGCCCCACCCACTTGCTGATGCGCCGGCTGCCCTCGGCCATCTTCTCGCCGAAGCCGCGGCAGTGGGCGATCATGTCGACGGCCTCCACCACGGCCGCCCCGTCGCCCCATTTCGGCAGGAAGCCGCCGGTCTGCTCCGCGGTCAGCAGGCCCCGGTCGACCAACTCCATGACATACGCGATCGTCATCCCGGTGCTGATCGTGTCCAGCCCCCAGCGGGCGCACAGCTCATTCGCTTTCGCCACCGCGATCAGGTCGGCGACGCCGCAGGCGCTGCCGAACGCGCCCAGCGTCTCGTATTCCGGGCCGCCGTAGACCGGCTCGATCGTCGTCTGCCCCGTCATTTCGGTCTGGAGCAGAGGCTCATCAGGGAAGGCTTCGCCTTCGTACGCGACCACTTGCTTGCAGTAGACCGGGCACGCCTGGCAGGTGTCGCGCTCCTTGCGGATCGTGGCCGCCATCAACTTGCCGTCGATGCTCTTCGCATCGGGGAATTCGGGATCTTGGAAGTTGCGGACGGGCAGGTTGCTCGTCCTGGCGTGAAAAGCGACGCTGCCGGGCGTACCCATTGTCACCGCCCAGGCCATCCGCTCTTTGTACTCCTGGCCGATCCACTTGGTGACGGGCAGTGTGCGCTGGCGGTTGCCTTGTGGAACGTTCTGCGTGCCCCGCACCGCCACCGCCTTGAGGTTCTTGCTGCCCATGACTGCGCCCAGGCCGTTGCGGCCCGCGGCCCGGTTCACGTCGTGCATGATGGCCGAGTACAGCACTCCGTTTTCGCCCGCCACGCCAATCTGCGCCACCCGCACCTTGTCGTCGCCGAGTTCTGCGCGAATCGCCGCTTGCACCGGCGCGGTGTCCTGGCCCCACAAATGACCCGCGGGACGCAGGCTCATGTTGCCGTCGCTGACGTAGAGGTAGACCGGCTCGACCGCTCTGCCGTGAACGACCAGCGCATCCCAGCCGCACCGCTTGAACTCATGGCCCCACCAGCCGCCGGCTTCAGAGCTGGCAATCGCGCCGGTGAGCGGGCTCTTCGCCCCCACCCCGTGCCGCCCGCTTGAAGGGAGGTTCGTGCCCTGTAGAAGGCCAGGCGCAAAAATGAGGATGTTATCCGGACCGAGGGCATCCACGCCGGCCGGCGTGTGCTTCAGCAGCAGATACGCTACCAGGCCGCGGCCTCCCGCCAGCCGCAGGTACGCCTCATCCGGGGGCGTCTCGACCCACGACGAACCATCCGTTACGTCAACATGGAGGATCTTCCCCCAAGAACCGCCGACAGTCATTGTCCCTCCTCGTGTTCCGCTTGCGCCGGCCGCGGGTGTCAGCCGCCGCCGAGTGCGGGTATCAGCTCCACCTTGTCGCCATCCTGAAGCAGAGTGTCCCACTGGGCGAGTTTCCCATTCACCAGGATCATGAGTCCTGTGGAACGCGGCAATGGCAGCGATCCCGCGGCCTCGCCCACGGTGCAGGAGCCCTCGAGCTCCAGCACTGCGGGCGCCGCGCCCGCCAACAGATCTTCGGCATGAAGGGTTACGCGCACGGCCACACCTCGCTCGCTACTCTCATCACGAGTGGCATTGTAACACATGGGCAGACAGCGCCAGAGAAGCGGCACTACAATGCGGAGAAGAACCCGCGCCCGCTGGAGCTGCCGGCCGGCGAAGGATGAAGTGGGAACGCTGACCGGCGCGGGCCTGCCACGGCCTGTTAGGGTCATGATTCGTCTTCGTTGACGGGGGTCCTGACGCAAACAGGACCCTGGAGCAACTGATCCAACTGATCTACACGGTGCTGGGGGAAAAAACGTGATAATCAGTCGTGCGGGGCCAGGCACCCAAGGGATGCCTCGCCCCGCACGACCGGGCTTTGTTAGCCGCTTTTAGTTGCTCACGACCGGCGCCTGCTTGATATAGGTGGGCGAGGCAGCTTGCTGGAGCATGAAGGCCGCCAAATCCGCGCGCGAGAGCGACATGCCCGCGCCCTTCCCGAGGTAGCCAACTTTCGGCGTCCCCTTCGGCGGATCGTCGGTCAGCCGCGGGATGCGGACGAGCGTCCAGTCGAGGTGCGACGCCCGCACGCCACGGGCCATGGCCGACATGTCCTCGTACGCGCCCTTCGCCGCAGTCTTGAGGAGCACGCCAATCAGTTTGTCCACCGGGCCCGGCTTGTCGGCCGGATCGCCGACGCCGGCCCCGGCCGCGACCACCAACCGCCTGACACCGCATCGCTCGGCCGCCTGCATGATGTTGTCCATGCTGTGGCTGATCGAAAATGGGGGTGCATCCTTCGCCGGGCCGAGCAGGCTCAGGACGGCCTGTGCGCCGCTCACGGCCTCCTCCACTCGAGCCGGGTCCAGCGCATCGCCCCCTATCACCCGCAGGCCCGCTCGTGCGGGACCCAGCTTGGCCGGTGTTCGCGCCAACACGGTCACCTCATGCCCGGCAGCCAGTGCCTGCTCGACGAGCAGCCGGCCCGTCTTCCCCGTTCCACCGAAAATGGCGAGCTTCACGCTGACTCCTCCTCGACAAAGATAGGCGAATTATAACGACTGGTCTATAGAATCATCGTAGCCATGCTTCCCTTAAGCAGAAACCTCTCCCCTCGGTCCCAGAAACCGGGCCTCTCCAACGCCACGGGCGCGAGACCTGGTATCTGGGTCACGAGGCGAGAGGTTTCTTCCCTCAACCCCTGGTTACCCCTGGCACATTACGTCGCCCCTTCGATCGGTGGGGCGACGACCGGGTACGTATGGTCGGCCGTGCGCCGCTTCGACTCAAAACACGGCGAGCGACAGCGTGCTCATTGCCGGCGCGGGCACGCGCTCGCCCTTCAACTGCCACACCTGGACGTGCGCTTCCATGAACTCCTCGCCCAACATGCGCGCCACCGACACCCGGTGGTGCCCGTCCCGCACGTAGTAGGTGTCGCCTACCTGCACCAGCGAAATCGCCGGTAGCGACTGGCCGCACACCCGGGCCGCGTACACGCCCGCCCAGCGCTGCTGAGCCGATGACTTGAGCGGGAGGAACGCATCGTCGAAGTCCGTCACCCGGCATTCACTGCCGCGGATCTTCCTGACCTCGACCGTCTGGCACCCGGCCTCGTACATGGACTCGACGGTCGCTGTCTTGCGGACCTCGTCCAGGTCAAGCAGCGCGTGGGGCCTGCGCACCAACTTGGCCCACGCCCGCTTTAGTTGCGCCCGCCAGTGGACGCTGTGAAAGAGCGACACTGCCCTACCAACCGCCTCGATGCCAGGGTCGTAGCGCTGGCGTCCCCCCGAGGGAGCAATCGAGCTGGCTTGGAACTGGCCGTAAGAGTCAAACATCGTGTTCTCCCGTAGCTTGCGTTCTCGCCTAGCTTGCGTTCTGGCGTAGCTTGCGTTCTGGCGTAGCTTGCGTTCTGGCGTAGCTTGCGTTCTGGCGTAGCTTGCGTTCTGGCCTAGCTTGCGTTCTGGCGTAGCTTGCGTTGCGAACCATGGGCTCCGTACAGGCCAGGGCTCGCCACGGTCGCTCGGTCGCTCAGGCCCAGGCCGCCGCAAGGATACCAGAGCCGGCGAGTGGGGCCGTGCGGGGCGCCTGGCTCGGCGCCTGCCGGCGGGCGTCCTTCGTTTCAAGCATTTCGGCCATCGTGGCCCGTGCCCGGTGAAGCCGGCTCTTGACTGCACTCACCGTCGTGCCCGTCGCCTCCGCGATCTCCTGGTACGAGAGGTCATACCAGTAGAGCATGACGACTGCCGCCCGATCCTTGGCCGGCAGGACTTCCAGCAGCGCCTGCACATCCGACGCACGCTCGCCCTGCAGCGCCGAGTCTTCGGGGCCCACCCGCTTTTCGCGCAGCGCCGGGTGTCCGGCCAGGGGCTCGTCGTCGATGTCCAACCACGTAACGCGGCGGCGGCGGAGCCGGTCGATGCAGTAGTGGCTCGCGATCGAGAAGAGCCAGGTCTTGAAGGGCCGCTCGGGATCATACCGGTGAAACTGCGTGTAGGCCCGCAAGAAGGTTTCTTGAGTCGCATCCTGAGCCTGGTCGGCTTCGCCCAGCATCCGGTAGCACAGGTTGTAAATGGCGGTCTGATAGGTCTGAACCAGGGTCGTGAAAGCTGCCTGGTCGCCCTTGCGTGCCAAAGTGACGATGTCCTGCTCGCTCATGGTATGACTCCCCTTCTTACGCACCAGCCACCACGTCCAGCGCCTGCAGCAGGCGTGCTGGTGGCTCCCCTTTGTTGACGAAGGCGTCGGCCCCAGCTTCGAGGGCCTGCACTTCGTAATCGCCGTTCATCGAAAGCACGATGATCTTGATGTTCGGCCAGCGGCTCTTGATCGTCCTGGTGGCCTCAATCCCATCCAGCTCGCCCATGCAGACATCCATCAAGACTGCATCGGGCTCCCAGCTTTCTACCAGCGC
This sequence comes from uncultured Chloroflexia bacterium, assembly GCA_963810095.1. Taxonomy (GTDB): domain Bacteria; phylum Chloroflexota; class Anaerolineae; order CG2-30-64-16; family CG2-30-64-16; genus JALOOB01. The sequence continues at coordinate 197,306 of CAWEMM010000011.1, forward strand.
TATGGCTTCCCGTCCGTTGATCGCTTCCTGTAGCGCCGTTACTGCCGGGTGGGTTCCTACCAGGGCCCGCAAGCTCTGGCGGGCTCGGGCCATGTCGTCGACGATCAGTATCCGCATGTGCTCGTTCATCACTTTGTGCCTTCCGCTGCGTGTCTGCTTCAGTACGGTCTCGTGTCGCAGCGTCATCGACAAGATAAGCCCTTGCGCCAAATCTCACATCGGGAAAACCACGGGGGTTTGCGTACACAAAGAGACCACCCTGGCGGGTGGTCTGGTGCGGGATTTGAGTAGGAGGAGTACCAGATTTCTGGTATGTGCGCTGGGGACGCCGGCGGGGTGCGTGCGGGCTTACGCGTCGTCGCCGAAGGAAGGAATATCGTCCAGCGAGGCCAGGCCCTCGCGCAGCGCAAACAAGGCCGCCTGGGTCCGGCTGGCGAGGTGGAGCTTGCCGAGGATGTTGCTGACGTGCGTACTAACGGTCAGCTCGGTAATCACGAGTTTCTCCGCGATCTCCCGATTGCTGCGGCCCTGTGCGACGAGCCGCAGCACTTCCATTTCGCGCCCGGTCAAAGGATCGGTCGTCAGTTGCTCCCTCGACGGGTGAGCAAGCTCGAACAGCACTTTGCTGGCAATCGACGGCTCGAGCGAAGGCTGGCCCCGGTGCACCTGCCGGATCGCCTGCACCAACTCGAAGGGGCCCGAGTCTTTCAACAGGTAGCCAAGCGCGCCGGCCTTGATGGCAGGAAAAACCTTATCGTCCGCCGCAAAGCTGGTCAGGACGAGCACGCGCACGCCCTTCAGCTGCGCGGTGATCTGGCGCGTCGCCTCGATCCCGTCGATTTTGGGCATGACCAGGTCCATCATCACCACGTCTGGCCGCAAGGCTTGGGCCTTTGCGATGGCTTCGGCGCCGTCCGACGCCTCACCCACTACCTCGAAGTCGGGCTCCGTCGCCAGCAGCGCGGCGATCCCTTTACGCACGATTGCGTGGTCGTCGACGAGCATGACGCGAATCTTCTGTGACATGGTGCTCCTTGTACCGAGATCCTATCGCTTCCGGGTTGACGGCCCGTGGGCATGCAATTGCGCCCTTCCCGGGGTGCGCGCTAAAGCCTGGGACCAGCGCCGTCGACCGGCGCCTCCACGGTAATGGTCGCGCCCTCGTCCGGCGCACTGGTGATCGTCAGGCAGCCGTTGATGTGCTGCACACGCTCGCGCATCCCCCGCAGGCCCAACCCACCCGCCTCGACCGCCTCCTGGAGTGCAAACCCCACGCCGTCGTCGCGCACCTGAAGCCGAGTCGTATGCTTGCCGTAATGCAATGACACGACGACATGCCTGGCACGGGAGTGCTTGAGGGTATTGTTCAGGGCTTCTTGCGCGATATGGTAGAGCTCTTCCTGCACGGCATTCGTAAGCAGCGGCGCGAACTCGACGCCGTCCTGCACCAGCTCGGCCTGCATCCCGCCGCGGGTCTCCACTGCCTGCAGACGTGCCTGGATTGCGCCAGCAAGGCCCATCTTCTGCAGATCCATCGGCCGCAGCTCAAAGATCAGCAGACGCATCTCGCGCAGCGCCTCCTGCGAGGTATCGCGCAGGTCACGCAGGTGCGCGGCCGCCTGCTCCGACTGGCCGACCGCAAGCTGGCGGGCCGCAGCCTCGGCATACAGGGTCACGCTGTACAGATTCTGCGTCACCGAGTCGTGCAGTTCGCGCGCCAGCCTGTTGCGTTCTTCCGTAGCCGCCGAAGTCTTCGCCTGCTCGCGCAGCCGGGCGGCTTCGATTGCCAGTGCGGCCTGGTCTGCCATCGTCTGCACCAACTCGATCTCCTCCTGGCTGAAGGGGCGCGAGTCGTGGTAGTACAGGCTGAGCGTGCCATACGGGCGATCGCCGATGAATACGGGCACGGTCAAGAGCGCTCGGAAGACCTGGACGATGTCCTCCACCACCGATAGCGGCATGGTCGCCGGCAGCTCGTCGTTCGCCCGCAGGACTTCCAGGAAAGCAGCCGTGTCAGAGATCAGGATCGGCGCGCCCTGCGCCAGCGCCCTGCCCGACGCGACCTGTCCCGACCGGATGCGCAGGTTCGCGACGAACTCCTTCACCAGGCCATGGTGAGCTTGGGGAGACATGATGCCGTCATCCGGATTAAGCCGCATGAGCGCCGCACCATCCGCGCCCAGCACGTGGCACGCCTGCCACGCAATGAGGTCAAGCGTCTCCTGCAATGACTGCCCCGAATTCAGCACGGAGAGGATCTCCCGCAGCCCCTCGGCAACACGCCGGCGGCGCTCCGCCTCGTCGCGGCGCTCCTGTTCAGTCTCATACAGCCGGGCATTCTCAATCCCCACCCCAATTTGGCGGCCCAGGGCGATCAAGAGACCTGCTTCTTCCGGCGCAAGGGTACGCGGGCGCTTGCAGCTGAGCGACATGCTGCCGGCCAACCGGTCCTTGGCAACGAGCGGGACGGTAATGACCGATACAAGCCCCTCCGCCAGCGCAGCCGTCTTGGCCGGGCCGTCATCAAGGTTGGGGGGCGACCACTGCCGGGGCTGCTCCCAGCTTTCGGGTGTGTTCGGCAGGATCATGTTAGTCGGCAGAGTCCGCACCGCTTCGACGAACTCTGGCGAGAGGTTCTGCGCAGCGACCAACTCGAGGTGCTTGCCGTGCTCTTCCGTGATATAGACGGCGCCGCTTTCACAGCCAATGACCTCGGTGCTGACCGCGAGCGCGTCTCGGGCAATCTCGCGGACCTCGAGCGACCGGCTCACGACTGCAGCCATCGTATTCAGCGCGATCAGAGCGCGCGTCCGTTCCTGTACCCGGTGCTCGAGGTCGCGGTAAGCGGCGTTCAGCTGATCCTGCGCAGTGCGCTCGTCGGTGATATCCTCGAGCATCGCGATGCGATACATCGGCTTACCGTCCGGGCGTCGCGCCAGGGTGACTGTCAGCCGGCCCCACATGACGGTCTCATCCTTCCGCAGGTAGCGGCGCTCGATCTGGTACCGGTCACGGACGCCCGTGTGCAACTCCTGGATCAAGTCGTCGCGGATCGCCATATCGTCGGGGTGGATGTATGCGGAGGGCGGAAGGCTGTCGAGTTCGGCGGCCGAGAGGCCGAGGAGCCGCGTCAGCGCAGGATTTGCCTCGAGAAGCTCCCCGTTCATGTCGGAGATCACGATCGCCACGTCGGCGCTTTCGAAAAGCGAGCGGAAGCGCACCTCGCTCGCGCGCAGCGCCTCTTCCCGCGGCGTGTTTCGACGGCCACGCCGACGAGGTGCGCGACCGACTGGATTAGCTCGACCTCATCCTCCATCGCCTTATGGGGTTCATTGTAGTAGACAGAGAACGAACCCAATGCCGTGCCCTCGGTGTTGACGATCGGCTCAGCCCAAGCCGCATGCAGGTCTTGGCTCAGTGCGTAGGCGCGTGTTTCAGGAAACGCGTCCCACCGCGGATCGGTGGCCACGTCTTCGATCACCAGGCGCTGCCTCTGGCGCACGGCCATGCTCGAAGGCGCGTCCGGGTTCATCTTCTTCTGGAGGTCCTCCAGGGTGCTGACGAGTTCGCTCGACAGGCTGCCGCTGGCCGAAGCCACCAGCCCGCCGGTCTTCTCATCCACCAACCAGACCACGCAATGTGCGCCCGACCAGTGCTCCTCGATGGCGAGCAGGAACTCGCGAAGGCGGCCCGTCAGCTCTGCGCCCGTCGCAACCCCCTCGAGCAGGCGGCTTTGCGCGTGCTGGATGCCCTGTGTGCGCTTGAGCTCGGTAATGTCAGTATTCGAGCCTGCGACCCGATACGGCTTGCCCAGTGCGTCACGGAGCGCAATGCCGCGGATAAGGTGCCAGCGATACGAGCCATCCTTGTGCCGTACGCGGTGGTCGGCCTGCAGCGCCTGCGTGTCGCCGGCCATGTAGGCATTAAAGGTCGCAGCCATGCGATCCCGGTCGTCCGGGTGTGCCAGGGCTCGCCACGTGTCCGTCGTGCTGGGCAGCTCGTCGTCCGCATAACCCAACATGGCCTTCCACCGGGGCGACAGGTAGAGCGTATCTGCGCGGAGATCCCAATCCCAGATCCCGTCGTTCGAGCCGGCCATCACCAGCTCGAGTTGCTCATTCTTGCTGTGCAGATCATCGTACGTCTGCGAGAGCTGGCGCGACATGCTGTTGAACTGCGTGACCAGGCGCTGCACTTCGACAGAGTTGGCTGAGGTGATCGTTTGGCCGAACTTGCCGCCGGCCACTTCCTGGGCCGCGAAAGTGAGGCGATCGATGGGCTGCGTAATTCGACGGACGCCGAGGGCCACCACTGCGGCGGGGAAAATCACGCCCAGTACGAGTAGCAGTATCAGGAACTGGCGGTAGGGCCGGCTCGGCTCCATCAGCGCGTCCCAGTCGGTCTCACGCACCAGGCCCCAGCGCGTGCCAGGCACCGCCGCACGGCTCACGACCACGTCAAGGCCATCCCTTGCGCGGCGTATCGCCCGGCCGCTCTCGGCTACCGCAGCATCGAGAGTCCAGGTTGCAGGCCCGGCGCCCTCCATATCCTCGATGTCAGAGTTGTATATGGTGGCGCCTGTGCTATCGACCAGGATCGTCTGGACGCCGGCCGCTGCACGCTGGCGGATGATGCTCGCATAGAGCGCGCTGGTGGTGGTCGCGCCCACCCGGAACCCGCCGGCCAGCGCGCCAAGCATATCTCCTCGATCGTTCGTGACGGGCACGGCCACCATGACCACGTTTGTCCCATCCGCTCCGTCAGGCGTCACGTCGCTGAAGGCGGGCCCCTGGTTGCGCAGCACGTCGCGGAACAGCTCGCGGTCCGACCAATCCTGGCCTGCCAGATCGGGGCGATCGGGCTGCGCGGCGATGACACGGCCGTAGTTGTCCAGCGCCAACACGCCTGCATCGAAGGTCACGAGCCGGTTCGCCGACACGGCCAGGCCCATCCGCACTGCCACCGGGTCGCGCCAGGCTTCGCTAAGGGTTCGGGCTGCCCCGTCGAGCACGTCGCCGTACTCGCCGAGGTTGGTGGAAAGCTGGCTGGCCGAGAGGCGCGTCAATTCCTCGCTCTGCTGTAGCACCAGGTCACTGGTCGTGCGCTGGTAGGCAACAAAAGCAACGAGAGCGACGGCAAGTAGAATAATGGCGGTCGGGACGAAGGACCAGGCGACGATCTGGGTTCGCAAACTGCGGGTTCGCAGGCTGCGGACCGCCAGACCCCGCCAACGGAGGCTGGGCGGCATGCTCACCAATCCCCGGACAGGACTCGTACCCTATTGTACGACGTAACGGCCTAGAAGCAAAGAACCGGAGGCTCACGATACTATACTGATCCGAAACGGGACACTGATGCAACCGATTGAACTGATTGAACTCAGCTGCACTGTCCTGCCGAAAAAGATCGTGATAATCAGTCAAATCAGTTCAATCAGTGTCCAATTCAATTCCGGCTCGCAAGGGCAGCGCGTCGCTTCCACTCTGCGGTTAGTTAGGCGGCCCCTGGGGTCTCCGGTCCCTCAGGCTCGCTGGGAGATCGCGCTCTCGATCGCGTCCACCTCGGCCAGCCACGCGGCAGGCACGGCGTCCGACGGCATCCGCCAATCGCCGCGGGGTGACAGGGCGACCGAGCCTACCTTCGGACCGTCGGGCATGGCCGACCGCTTGAACTGCTGGCTGAAGAAGCGCTTGTAGAACACCCGGAGCCACTTAACGATCACCTCGGGTGCATACTCCCCGTCAAACGCCTGGCGGGCCAGCACGAATACCTTGCGCGGTGGGAAGCCGTAGCGAATCGCGTGGTAGAGGAAGAAATCATGGAGCGCGTAGGGGCCCACGGTTTCCTCGGTTTTTTGCTCGAGGGCGCCTTCCTTGCCCAGCGGCAGTAGTTCTGGGCTGATGGGGGTCGCGCTGATGTCGTGGAGCACGGCCGCAGCGTCGCCCTGGAACTCCTCGTCGGCGGCCCAGTCCACCAGGTAGCGCACCAGGGTTTTGGGCACCCCCGCGCACACGTGGTACATCGACATGTGGTCCCCGTTGTAAGTCGCCCAGCCCAACGCGAGCTCTGAGAGGTCGCCCGTACCCACGACAAAGCCGCCGATCTCGTTCGCCAGGTCCATCAAGATCTGCGTGCGCTCGCGCGCCTGGGCATTCTCGTAAGTGATGTCGTGTACGTCTTCGTCGTGCCCGATATCGTGAAAGTGCTGGCGGACCGCGGCAGAGATCGGGATCGTACGGAAGCCGACGCCCAACTGCTCGGCCAGCGTTTCCGCATTGCTGCGCGTGCGCGGCGTGGTGCCGAAACCGGGCATCGTGACCGACTGGATGCCCTGACGCGGCAGGCCGGCTATGTCAAACGCGCGCACCGTGACCAGCAACGCCAGCGTGGAATCCAGGCCGCCCGACAGGCCGATCGTGACCTGCTTGGTCCCGGTGTGTCGCACCCGCTTGGCCAGGCCAATCGACTGGATATTGAAGATCTCGCGGCAGTGCTCGGCCCGGCGTGCGGGGTCGGCGGGTACGAACGGCAACCGTGTAAGCTGCGGGCGGATCAGGGGCATGCCCGCGCCGCCGCGCTGCCCGGCAGGCTAAAGAAGACTTTGCGATACTCGCGCACGGGCTGCGCCGCCGAGTACGTATTGCTGCGCAGCCGCTCGCCGAGCAGACGGTGGACATCCACGTCGGCAATCGCCATCTGGGTTTCGAACTTGAACCGCTCCGTCTCGGCAAGAATCGCGCCGTTTTCCGCGATCATCGAGTGCCCCGCCCACACCAGGTCGGTCGTGGACTCGCCCGGTCCCGCTCCCGCATACAGATAGGCGGCCAGCGAGCGGGCCGACTGTTGGCGCACCAGGTCGCGACGGTACTCGACCTTCCCGAGCAGTTCGTTGCTGGCCGAGCCGTTCAGCAGCACGGTCGCACCAGCCTGCGCCAGGTCGCCGCTCGGCGGGCTCACGGCCCACAGGTCCTCGCAGATCTCGATGCCGAGGACAAGGCCCGGCAAATTGTCCGCTGCAAACAGCAGATCGGGGCCAAAAGGGACTTCGATCCCGCCCACCCGGACCGGCTGCGCGACGCAGCGGGCGGCCGGCGTGAACCACCGTTCCTCGTAGAACTCGCCCGTGCTCGGCAGGAAGCTCTTGGGCACGAAGCCGTGCACCTGACCTTCGGCCAGCAGGCTTGCCACGTTGTACAGTTTCCCCTCGACTGCCAGCGGCAAGCCGACGACGGCCGCGATGCCGGCCGACGCCGTGGCCTCGGCGATGGCCGCGAGGGCCTCGAACGCCCGCTCGAGCAGGAGCGGCTGGAAAAACAAGTCGGCGCACGAGTACGCGGTGATGCAAAGCTCGGGGAAGAGCGCGAGCCGCGCACCCCGGCCGGCGGCCACGCCCATCGCATCGATGATCCTGCCGGTATTGAATGCCACGTCTGCCACTCGCAGCTCGGGACTTACCACCGCCACCCGGACGAAACCCAGGCTAGCGGGCGCAAAGGTGCTATCGTCGGTCATCTTGGCTCCATCTCAGCGCGCAACACCGCGGCCTCTGCAGTTCAGTTCGATCAGTTGCATCAGGGTCCTATTTCAGTGTAATGCAACTGGAGTGCGTCCACAAACCCGTTTTGCGTGCAGCACGGTCACTGCAGCACTGCAACGCTGCTTGGCGTTTTGCGTATGACGAATTAGTCTATCTTCGGAGCCGCCCATGACCACCCCAGACACAACCGAGTTTCCCGCGCTGGCCTTCTACACCCGCTATTACGACGCGCTGCCGCGCAGCCCGGTTTATTCCGACTTCTGCCGGCAGTTGTACGGGCTCGACCTGGGGCAGCACGGCTTCTCAGACATGGCCCAGGTTCAGGCGCTGCTGGATGCCGTGTCCCTCGGGCCGGGCGAAAGCGCGCTCGACCTCGGCTGCGGCGACGGGCGCATTGCGGAAACCATCTCAGACCGGACCGGCGCGCATGTCACCGGTCTCGACCTGATCCCGACGGGGATCGCGCAGGCGCTGGCCCGTACCCACGACAAACACGACCGCCTGCACTTCGTATCCGGCGACATTGCCCATCTGGACCGGCTCTTCCTGCCCCTCAGTTTCGACGTCGTCATTGCCATCGATTCGCTGTATTTTGCAGACCTGACCGAGACGGTGCGGCAGATGAAGGACTTGCTCCGGCCGCGAGGCCGCATGGGCATCTTCTACGCTCACGGCGCCGACCCTTGGCATCCGGCAGAGACGTTTCCGCGGGAAACACTTGATCCCGATGCCGGCCCGCTGGCCGGCGCGCTGCGCGCCAACCAGTTGCAATATCGTTGGTGGGACTTCACCGCCGCCGACTACGAACACGCCAGGCGCAAGAAAGCGATCATCGAGGCACTCCGGCCCACCTACTCGACCGAAGCGGATCGCTTTCTGTGCGAGTCGCGCATGGGTGAAGCCGAGGGAGTCATGGCGGCATGCGAAGCGGGCGCCCACGTCCGTCACCTATTCCTGGCCTGGGCTTGAGAGCGTGGCCTGCTGACCGCGCAACCGGCGGGGACGCGGTCCGTATTGTAGGGGTAGATGGGAGTTCGCCGAATGCAGCACTATGACATCATCATCGCGGGCGGCGGGTGCGCGGGACTCAGCCTGGCGTACCACTTGCTTCACAGTCCGCTGCGCGACCGCTCGATCCTGATCATCGACCGCGACGACAAGGACCAGAACGATCGCACCTGGGCCTTCTGGACCGACCGCCCCACGCCCTTTCAGCCGGTTGTCGAGCGCGAATGGCGCCGCCTGAGCATCCGCACTGAGGCCGGCGAGTGCAGCATTTCCACGGGTGACTGGCGTTATGTCATGATCCGCGGCGATAAGTGGTATGCGCACGTACGCGGTGTGCTGGCCGGCCGGGCGAACGTCACGTGGCTCAAGGCACCCGTCAAGCGTATCGAGGATGCAGAGGATGGCGCGGTGGTCGTCGTCGACCCCGACGGTCACGGGCCGGCTCCGGTCGTGGCATACCACGGCACGTGGGTCTTCGACAGCCTCTTTAACATCAGTGCGTTCAAGCCTGATAACGGGTCGGCGCTCTACCTCCAGCAGCACTTTAAGGGGTGGTACATCGAGACGCCGGTCGATCGCTTTGACGTCGGCGCGGCCACGATCTTCGATTTTCGCACCGACCAGGCCGGCGAAATGCGCTTCTTCTACCTGCTGCCGATCTCGCCCCGGTCCGCGCTGGTCGAATATGTCGGGCTGCACCTGGTCGACTTCGACGCCTTGCTCGATGCATACATCCGGGACCGGCTGGGCGTCGACGACTATCGAGTTGTGAGCGACGAAATCGGCATCACGCCCATGACGGACTACGCGTTCCCGCGCCGGCTTGGGCAGCACATCATGGCGGTGGGGATTCAAGGCGGGCTGGCCAAGGCCACGACCGGGTACGCGTTCACGCGCATCCAGGACGACAGCGCGGCGATCGTCGGCTCGCTGATGGAATCCGGCCACCCGTTCGCCGTTCCGCCGGTCACCCGACCCGGCTACCGCTTCCTGGACTCGGTCATGCTCCAGGTCATGCGCGATAACCCCGGCTGCCTTAAGCCAACGTTTGAGTCGATGTTCTCCCGGAACCCCGGGCCGCGCATCTTCCGTTTCCTGGATGAGCGGGCAACCTCGGGCGAGATCGTGCGCCTCGTGGCGACGCTCCCGAAGCTGCCGTTCGTCCTGGGTGCAGCGCAGTTCGCGTTCGGGCGCGGGCGCGCGCGTCTGAGTGGCCGCACTTCAGCGCCACCCGCTCGCCTCGCATCGCCCTCTGCGGAGTCCGGCCGTTAGCAGGCTTACGGACGGCCGGTCCCTGTGCTATAATCATCCCGACGACGCCGTGCCTCTATCGAGCGCGCCTGTAACCTCTGGCGCACGGTGTCCGCACTACCCGGCGCGCTTCAAACCCGGAACAGCCACTTGAGACGAATCAAACCCATACTGACCCTGCTCGTGCTGACCTCGGCTGCCCTGGTGGCGAGCCTGCTGCTTGCCGGCTGCGGCCAGGTCATCACACGGGTGACGCCGACCCCTTCGTCCACGCCCACGGCCCGGCCTGCGATCACCGTCGCGGCAACCGCGCGCCCCACCTCTACGCCCGCGCCTTATACGCCGGCCCCGACGGCAACGCCGACGATTACGCCGACTCCGATCATCTACAGCATTAAGTCAGGCGACAGCCTCCTCAAGGTTGCGACGAAGTTCGGGGTCAGCGTAGCGGGGATTCAGGACGCCAACGGCATCACCGACCCGCGTTCGCTCCGCATCGGCCAGGAACTGATCATACCGATCGAAGAGGCGGAAGAAGCGGCCTCGGGCACGCCGACGCCACAGGCTACCGCGCTGCCGTTTACTGTCACGAACCTGAGCTTCACAAATTCGCCCTTGGGCGGGCTGTGGAGTTTTGGGGAGATCGTCAACTCGACCGGCACGGAACTGGAACAGGCCGGGGTGACCGTTTCGCTGCTCGACGAGCAGGGCAATGTGCTGACGCAGGAACAGGGGTTCGTCGGGATTGACCTGCTCCGCCCGGGCGGCAAAGCGCCCTTTGCCCTACGCTTTGCCTCGCCGCCGCAGACGTTCAACAGCTACCAGGCGCTGCCATGGAAGGGCGTGCAAGGGTACGTGGGCAGTTATTACCTCGACCTTGCCGTGCAGGACGCCACCGGTTCCGGCGAGCGTTATTCGACCTACACGGTCGCGGGCACGGTGGCGAATACGGGACCGGAAGATGCGGTCGAGGTGACAGTGACGGTGACACTGTATGACGCGCTGGGGCGGGTCATCGGCATGCGGCGCGCCGTCCCCGAGCACAACGTGATCCCCCGAGGCGGACAGACGAGCTTCAGCATCGAGCTAACCCCGGCCGGCGGCCCGGTAGCCAATTTCCATGCCGAAGCACTGGGACGGCGCCAGCCGACTCCCACGCCCTGACCAACCGCAAAGCCACGGCCCCTCAGATGCGCTAGCCATAGAGGCGCAATAACGGCCGGTGGAGGACGGTAGCAGTTTCAGAAGACGTGCGTGTGGCGAAGGCAGGCGACGCACGCCTTCACGTAATTTCACATACCCACGGGCTTCACGCGGCTGCTCCGACCATGCCGACGGGAGCATTCACCTGCTCACCCGACAGCAAGCCGGCGATTTCCTGCAGCATCTCGAGCGTCCCCACCTTGGAGCCAAACTCGCGCAGGGCGTCGTCCCATGTCGTATCGGTCTCCCCTACTTTGACGAGCAGCTCGCCGAAGAAGCCCACGAATTGGGGGCTCTTCTGCATCAGCCACGGCACGGCCGCGATGCCGCTGCCGGCCCACAGGCGGCTGAGCGGATACAGGTGAAAACCCTCGCGCACCGAGCGCACCAGGGAACGCACCCGGCTGCCCTGCTCCGGATCGTTGGCCGACGTGTCGTCCAGCAGACCGTCGAGGAATTGGTCCACCTGTCCGGGATAGAAGCTCCGCGCGAGACGCAAGAAATCAACCAGCCGGACGCGCACCTGTTCGTCCTCGTAGCTCGCCCACCCGGCTATCGTGCCGAGCATCGGCGCGATGTTCGTGTACTGCGTAGCCGAGGCGATACATAGCCCGTCGACCAGGCAATCGATGATCCGCAAGATGCGGTGCGTCTGGCCCGCCTCGCCGCCTTCCCATGGCAACGCCAGGATCTTCTGAATGAAGTCAGAGGAACCACCCGTCTTGGTGCGGCACTCGTGGATCACGGGGAACTGCAGGTAGCCGACCGGAAACTCGGTCATCTTCGGTTTCTCGCCGGCGTTCCCTCGCACGGGGTACACGTACGTTGCTTCGCGGCCCGTCCACAGCTCGGTCAACATCTCTTCGACGAACGCGATATACTCCCCGCCGAGTTCCTCCATGTACGCGATCAGCGCCGCGATGCGCAGCGCCAGGTTCTTCGAGTACACGTTGCCCTCGTAGAACAGCCGCTTGCAGAAGCGCCAGGTATCGGCACGCTCCGGTTCCTTCGCACGGGCATAGAAGATCATCGCGATGAAAAACATGGGGGTGCCAATCGGCTCCTGAGCGACATTGAACATGCGGTCCATAAGCTCGGGAGGGATCGGCTTCTTGGGATTGAGATAGCGGGCCATCGCTGCGATGGATGCCCGGTACTCGTGACCTACTCCATAGTCGAACACGCAGCTCAGCAAGTTGGCATTGTAGATCGCCGCGTTGTTCACGCCCTCGGCGATGAACGAATGCCCCCACCGGCTCAGCGCGAAGCGAATGCCCACAGACAGCAGGCCCTGGGAGATCAGCTGCGCAAACTGGGCCCACAGCCGGCCAACTCTGTATACGCGGTCGCCGCCCATGTACGCATAGCCCACCATCAGCACGGCGAGGTTAAGGAACTGCTGAAGGCCCTTGATGATCTCGGATGCCCGATGGCTCCCGACGAAGTTCTTGAATGCCGAGGGCACCAGCGAACGGAACTGCCGGTCGATGTCGGCGTACAGACGCTCCAGAACCTGGCTGCCCTGCTCGGGTGCTCGCTGCCACAAATAGAACACGTACTGCGTCGAGAGTTGCCGAACCGCCTCGGATTTGTGCATCAGGCCCGCGTGCAGCCCCTCGACCAAACCCACCTCATAGCACGTCTGCACCGCCACCCGGCCCGCGCCATCGCTGCTCATGTCGAGGAGAATATCGACCACGAAGTCCCGCACCTTCTGCGGGTCGGTCATCGAATACTCGACCAGCATGTCGATCAGCATGGCCTGGACGCGTGAGTCGGTGCTCCGCGCCAACCTCTCCAACAGGGGCGTATCCCGCACCTCATGCTCGTCGAGATACATCTGCAGTGCGATTCGGACGGCGCCCCACAGCGACACGAACTCGGCCGATGCCCAAATCTGTGCTGTGACGATTTCGGCGCTTTTGGAAGTCAATGGCTCGTGGCCAAGAATTTCGCGCTGGAGTAGATACTCGAAGACCCGATCATAGGTGAACTTGACCTTACACGGCTGCCGGTCCGCAGCGTCCTGCCGGCCAAACGCCGTCAACACGCCCTTGTCTCGCAGCTGCCAGTAGGGCGACGACAGGGTGGGATTCAACATTGCCTGCCGCAGCTCGGCATCCTCGCGCAAGTCGGTCTTGATGTCGAGCTCCTCGCGCTTGAGCTCGGTCATCTTCAGGAGGATGCGATCGAGAAATGCCAGTTCCTCGCGGTCCTCATGCGACAGCGAATCGACGACATACCCGATCTTGGACTTGACGTAGTTCTCAAATACCTGGCGCGTCTTCGGCACACGCTTCAGCTCGCGCCCGCGAAAGCTGGTACAGACCAGGCGCATCATGAGCGGGTCGCGGATGAAGTTCTTCACGTTGTCGGGGAGTTCCTCGAAAGGTGTGACGACCTCGTAGCGAACCTGGTACTTCTGGTAGACCTCGCGCAGCTCCCACAGCTCAAAACGTTGCAGCCTGATCGCTACCTCGCCAAGCGGCTGGAAGAAATACTGATCGCCGCGGAAGTTTGGCTTGAGGCGCCCCCAGGTTTCGCTCCGGCAGGTCGCTACAAGCTTGACCTTCAAGCCGGGGGAACCCGACAAGGCAAGCTCGCGAGCCAGCTCTACCAGCGAGTCCATCAGGCGGCCGGGCGCCTTCGCCTCGTTGACGGCGTCGAAAAGAAGGTACAACCACCTGGGCTGGTCGCTCTGATTCTCGGCCGCGAGCTGCTTGAAGCGCGTGAATACGCTGGTTTGGAGAAGCATCGACCGCTCGAGGATGCCGGTGACGTCTGGCGCTTCTTCGCGGATGTCGGCACAGTTGTACAGTAGGACGGCCTCACCCGCATCCTTAAGCGCGTCGGCTAGTGAACAGAGGAAGTTCGTCTTGCCCGTGCCCGAATCGCCCACGACGAAGAACCCGACCTGGCCAGACTGTAAATAGGGCTCCCAATGACGCATCACCGAGTCGCGCGGCACGTACACGCCCGGGTCGTACTTGTCCACGTAGAACACCTGCAGCTGATCCTGTGTGATCGAGCGACAGCGCGTCACCAAGGCCCGCCAGTCTTCGGGTTCCCGGCCCGTGCCCTTGGCGGTGTCGATCAGCCCCTTCAACTCGCCAACGTAGTCCTCGAGAGCGATGCGCAGCGAGCGGTGCGGCAGGTTCTTCGCGCGCTCGTCGTTGCGCAAGCCGACGTAGGTCATCTCGTCGTGCGCAAACTGCTCATAGTAGAAGAAGTCGTCGCGAAAGTCCTTCTGGTCGGCGGGCCGTTTCTCGTGCACCGTGAACACCGCGAACGGAAGGAGCACGAGCTTCCCATCGGTCTTGAGGTTCCGCACGACCATCGTGCGACCCGGCTGGCACAGGAACGGTTGGGCCAGCAACTTCGTGGGCTCGGGCTTGATTTCGGCCCCGCGCAGCACGTGGACGTCCCAATCGAACGCATCGCCATTCGGAGAGCAGTTGAAGACCTGGATCAACTCGTAATTCTTCAGCCACGACAAGGCGCTCAGCATTTCCAGCAAATGCTTGAGATTGTCGTCAAACTGCTGCACGAGGCGCGTCTCGTATTGCTCGAGACGCCCACCTTCCATCATGCCGCTGAAGATGCGGAGTTGGTCGACTGCCGACCACGCCCGGCTCGCCGAGCCGTCCTGGTCGAAAACGAAGCGAAACAGATCGGGGACGACCAGGCGGTCTTCGCGATGACGGCAGTGCCGCATAATATCGCGGATAAACGAAGTGCAGACCTTGATAGTGGGATGGTCGATGCTGTCCGCAATGAGCGCGTCCAGCTCGGCAGACCGGAATCCGTAGGTCTCCACCAGCCGGCGGTACTCGCTGAGCGCAATGACCGCACAGTACCGAACGGCGAATTCGAAGGTCGAGACAAGCTGCTGGCAGCGCTCGAGTGGGTGCCCGGTCGGCATGTCCTGCAGTTGGCCGACCTCATAGCCGATGGGCAAGGGAAAATCGGTTACCTTGATCTCGCGTAGGCTCGCGTAAGCGGGTCTGAGCGACTCCTCAGAATGCACAGCCACGTGTTCCTCCAACAGTTGCCGCCGGCGTCTAGCGACCCCCTATCCGGCGACCGAGCGTATTGACAAACACGGCAAACGTCACCAGCCCCAGAAGCGATTCCGCAACGGACAGCGTCTTCGCCCAGGTGCTGAGCGCCGCCAGGTCGGCAAAGCCGATGGTGACAAAGGATGCCACGCTGTACAGCAGGGCATCGGTGAATGAAAGAGCGGTCCGGCCAAAGGCGGCGCCGCCGGCAGCGTAATAGAGCCAGGCGAACAGCGAAGACCACCGCGACGGCAATCACCAGCGAGTTAATCACCCGTTCGCCGTAGCCCCAGGGTGCGCCAATCAGTGCGCTGGACAAAAAGCGTGAGAAATAGCGCACTCTGAACCAGCCTGTGGCCGCGGCATCGAGCGCCCGATCCAGCCATTCTGGCACGTCCCGGGCGTACGCCCGCCTTCTCCTGCGGGTGATCCGGTTCCAAACCCGGTGGACACGCTCGCGAAGACGGAGTTGGGAGGACCGCAGCTCGGGCTCGTAGATCGCGACGCAGTAGCGCGGTGCATAGCAGTAACGCTCCATCGTGCGCTCTTGTACGTAGGCCCAGGAAGCATCGTCATAGGCGCCCAACGAGAGGAAGTTGTTCTTCAGGTTGAGGTAGACCGCACACGCCTCGAGAAAGTCGCGATCCTTTTCCTGCCGAATCCCGGTTCCAAGCGAACGGCGGTCGATCCGCGTGCGATACAGGTTGGCCTTGCTAAAGTCGACCCCGTCGAGCTGCGCGCCTGACAGATTGGCGCCCTCGAGATTGGCGTTCTGGAAGTCGGCTCTGGTAAGATCGGAGCCTTGGAACTGCGCCTTTGTAAGCTCACAATCAATAAACACGCTGTCTGGAAGGACTGCGTAGTTAAGCTGCGCGCCTGTCAGGTCGCAGTGCAAAAAGGAGGTGCTGTCCGCTCGCGCCCGGTCGAGCACAATGCCCGGCGCGTCCACGTCGACCAGGTCGATCACGGGAAAGCGGCAATTGACGAGCGACCATTTGGCAGGCAGCGGGTTCGCCCGAAGGGCTTCAATCGTCCAGTCCTCCAGGCTCAGCCGCACGCCACTGGCCGCCAGATCCTCCACCGCGCTGCCGCTCAGCACTTGCTGGTCCTCGCGCAAGAGATCGACCAGGTCGCCGTCCTTCAGCACCGGTCCCGACTTGCGAACCTGTTCCTGCAACAGCCGGCCGTCGATATGCTCACGCGCCACCTGCAACCTCCTTCACTCGCCGACAACCTTCATCTCGCGTTACAGCCCGATCGTGGCCAGGAGCCGCACCGCCGGTGGCTCAACCTGCCGCAGTTCCACGCGGTCGTCGAACACGACGGCGAAGGAGTTCAACCCTTGCACCCCCGTGCCCATCTCGTCAACCCAGCTGCCGATACTCAGCAGCGACATATCGCTCTCGTCGCCGGCAAGCCACAGCTCGCTGTGGTGGATATGGCCGAAGACAAACAGGATGCGATCTATGGGCTCGTCTGGGCTCACAGTAAACTTCACGCCGCCTGCCCGCGCGATCTTTCGGGCGTCCTTGGCGTAGCACTCGATTGAACGAGCAGGCATATCGGGGAGCCAGGACACCGGCTTGGGCAGCGGTGCGCCGGCCCGGATCAGTGCCCGCGGCAAAGGCGTTCCCGCAATCTCGCGACGCCACCGCTCGGAACGAAGGTGGATGCGGTCACGTTCGGCGCGATCCATCTCCCGCCGCCGGAAAGAGTCGAATACGTACGTCCAGGGTCGCTCCATTTCGGGAATGCCCCAGCGGTTGCATGGCGAACGGTGGCGCGTCAGGTGTGCCAGTTGCGGCGAAAAAGGCAGGTAACCGAGGTAGTGGCCGTGATGCAAGATGAGGCGTTGGGGACCGATGGTGCGGGTTGTCAGGGGGTAAAACCAACTCGACCGTGTGCGTGCTTCAGGGGGGATGAGCGGCGCGATGAACTCCTCGAACAGAAATGCGGGATCACACGTCTCGTTGGCCGCATCGTCCGGCCGGTGGCTGTCCAGGTACTCATAGTAGAAGAGCAAGGGGTGGTCGTGATTGCCGAAACTGAAGCTGATGCGCTCGATGGGCAGCCGCGCAATCGCCTCCAGGAACGGCGCGGCCGCATCTGCGACGCGCCCCCACGGGAAGCGCCAGATCTCGAACACATCGCCAAGCAGAACCAATTCCTGGATATGGCCCAGATCTGCGAGGAAGTCCAGGAGTGCCGGCAGACTCGACGTGAAGCCTGTGTGTCCATTCGAACCACGCTTGCCCGGCGCGGTCAGCGTGCAGTAACGCTCGCCGAAATGAAGGTCCGACAAGACAACGACGCAGTTGGCCATCGATCGTCCATCCCGTGGCTTTCGAGTCGCCCGACAGAATCTGAAAAGCAGGAGAAAAAGAGGCGTCAGCCGGAGTGATATCAGCGGCTACGACCTAGGACGGCACGATGTTACCCTAGCCGGCTGGTTTCTGCAAATGACCCGCACGGCGAGCCAGGCTGATCCACTCGTCCAGCCCGACCGTTTCCGCCCGGCGGGTTGGCGCAATGCCCGCCCCTTCCAACAACCGCTCGACGTCCGCCGGCGCCGTGCGCAGCCCCGCGGCCAGCGAATTCCGCAGTTGCTTGCGCGGCTGGCCGAACCCTGCACGGGCCAGCGCGAAAAATGCCGCGGCCGGCACGTCCTCGGCCAGCGGCGCAGGGCGGCGCTCCAGGCGGACGACGGCCGACTCGACCTTCGGCACGGGGTAGAACGCACCGGCAGGAATCCGCCCGACGATCTTGCCCGTGCAGTAGAACTGCACGCCGAGCGCCAGCAGGCTCATGTCGGGCGGGCGCGCCACCATCCGCTCGGCAACCTCGCGCTGCACCGTCAGGACGAGCAGGTCGGGAGGCAGCGCGGACTCGAGCAGATGGCGGATTACCGCGGAAGTGATGTAGTACGGCAGGTTGGCGACGACCTTATAAGGACCGCCGGCCAGTTCGCCCGGGTCGGTTTCCAGAATGTCGGCATGGACGATGGACACGTGTGGCTGCCCGGCGAAACGCGACGCAAGAAACGGGACCAGGCGGTCGTCAAGCTCCACGGCCACCACACGGCCCGCCTGCTCCGCGATCAATTGGGTCAGTACGCCCGGTCCTGGCCCCACTTCCAGCACGGTGTCTGTCGGGACAAGCTCGGCCGCGTCGACGATGCGCGCGCGGTGCGCCGGGTCGACGAGGAAGTTTTGGCCCAGGCCCTTCTTTGGGCGAATGCCGAGGGCGGCTAGTTCGTTAAGCAGTGGAGTTCCTTCGCTTTCGCCATGTGGCCGAATCCGACGCACCCTGGAGCCGGCCGGGCAATTCGCCTAATTCCTACAATTCGTGGCTCCCGCTCAGTCTTCGTCCAACTTCAGGATCGTCATGAACGCTTCCTGCGGGATTTCGACGTTGCCGATCATCTTCATGCGCTTCTTGCCGGCCTTCTGCTTCTCCAGCAGCTTGCGCTTACGCGAAATGTCGCCGCCGTAGCACTTCGCGAGCACGTCCTTGCGCACCGCCTTGACGTTCGCACGCGAAACGATCTTGTTCCCCACCGCGGCCTGGATCGGCACGTCGAACTGCTGCCGGGGGATCACGTCCTTCAGCTTACTGACGAGCTTCATCCCCTTCGTGTACACCTGGTCCCGGTGGACGATCATGCTGAGCGCGTCCACCGCGTCCTTGTTGACCAGCACGTCGAGCCGTACCATGTCGGCAGCCCGGTAGCCCTCCATGTGATAATCGAGGCTGGCATAGCCGCGGGTGCGCGCCTTCAGGTCGTTGTAGAAGTCGGTCAGGATTTCGATCAGCGGGATGTGGTAGCTGAGGAGGACGCGGCGCTGATCCAGGTACTCCTGCGCCTTGAACTCGCCGCGGCGCGATGTCACCAGGTCCATCACCTGCCCGATGAACTCGGTCGGCGTGAACACGTCGATCTGGACCCAGGGCTCGCGGATCTCGGTGATCTCCGTGGGGTCGGGCAGCTCCACCGGGCTGTCGATGACCACTTCCGAGCCATCCGTCTTGGTGACTTCATACTCGACGCTGGGCGCGGTGAAAACCAGGTCCAGGTCGTATTCACGCTCCAGCCGCTCCTGGATGATCTCCATGTGGAACAGGCCCAGGAACCCGCAGCGGAAACCGTAGCCGAGCGCAGTGCTGGTCTCGGGCTGGTAGGTGAGGGACGCGTCGTTAAGCTGCAGTTTCGAGAGGGCGTCGCGCAGGTTGAGATAGTCGGCCGCGTCCGAGGGGTAAACCGATGCGAAGACCATCGACTTCATCGGCGTGTACCCGTGCAGAGGCGCAGCGGCGGGGTTGACGTTCGAAGTCAGCGTGTCGCCCACCCGCACTTCCGCGACGTTCTTCAGTCCGGTCGCCAGGTAGCCCACCTCGCCTGCTTCCAGCCGTCCGCTCGAGCGCATGTCGGGCCGGAAAATCCCGACCTCCAGCGGCTCAAGCGTCATCCCGGACGACATGAGCCGGAGCGCTTGGCCCGCCTGCATGCTCCCATCGACCACACGCACGTACGCTACCGCGCCCTTGTAGGCGTCATAGTGGCTGTCGAAGATCAACGCACGCAGCGGCTGGTCGTGCTGGCCGCGGGGTGGCGGCACCTGGTGTACCACGGCTTCGAGAACCGCCTTGACGTTTGTGCCGTCCTTGGCCGAGATCTTAAGCACGGAGCCCGCGGGCGTGCCCAGGATTTCCTCGATCTCCTCCGCGACCGCCTGTGGCTGCGCGGAGACGAGGTCGATCTTGTTTACGACCGGGATGATCTCGAGGTCGTTCTCCATGGCAAGATACAGGTTTGCCAGCGTCTGGGCCTCGACACCCTGGGACGCATCGACGATGAGCAGCGCCCCTTCACAGGCTTGCAGCGCTCTGCTGACCTCGTATGCGAAGTCTACGTGGCCGGGCGTGTCGATGAGGTTGAGCTCATAGGTCTGCCCATCGTTGGCCTGGTAGCTCATGCGCACCGCGGAGGCCTTGATGGTCACGCCCTTCTCGCGCTCCAGGTCCATGGTGTCGAGCACCTGGGCCATCATATCGCGGTCGGAGATCGTCCCCGTGATCTGGAGTAACCGGTCGGCCAGCGTGGATTTGCCGTGATCGATGTGCGCAATGATGCAGAAGTTGCGAATGAGTTGTTGGTCCATCGTCCTCTTCTCTTGGTCCAGTGCGCCCAATTATAACACGCCTAACAAAAAAGCTTCCGGGGTCGCCTGACTGCATCAGGGCGCCGACCTCGGAAGCTCCGCGCTGGCTTCTAAGCAGCGCGCCGGCCGTTCTGGATTTACAGGCTGCGCTCCAACCCGTCGCGGCTGAGCACGGTGATGCGCGCCCGGCCGAGCCGAATAAGCCCGTCGGCCTGCAGACCGGCGAGGCAGCGGGCAACTACTTCGCGCGTCGTTCCGACCTCGGCCGCCAGGTCGGCCTGGGTGAGGCGCACTAGGTCGCCGTCTTTCTCGGTGTTGTCGAGGAGCGCAAGTACGACCCGTTCCCCAACCTTGTTGAACGACAACTGCGTGACCAGGCCGCTCAGATGGGCCATGCAGCTGGCCGCGCTGTGCCATGCGGCCCGGCACAAAACCCGGTCCTCATGTATCAG
Source organism: uncultured Chloroflexia bacterium (assembly GCA_963810095.1). Taxonomy (GTDB): domain Bacteria; phylum Chloroflexota; class Anaerolineae; order CG2-30-64-16; family CG2-30-64-16; genus JALOOB01. The sequence goes on from CAWEMM010000011.1 coordinate 217,974, forward strand.
GTCTTCAAAATCGGTCCGCTTCAGCACCAGGACTTCCCCGCTGTCGAGACCGTGAACTTCCGCCAGGGCACGCGGACCAAAGGTAAGCATGCAAATGCCGCCGCAAGAGCCGGATGTCGGATCACAAAAGATCTGACGCCGCCCGCGGACGGTGGCCTTGCCCATCTGCAAGGTGCCATTCAGCGGAAAAAGGACCACGCCCGCCGGCTCCCCATCCGAGAACAGGATCGTGTTCTCCTGGAACCGCTCGATGCGCCCTTTGTCGAGGAGCGCCGCCCGGGTGGTGGCTGCGCAGTCTCGAAGGACCGGATTGCCAGTTTCAATGACGACCATGTCGCTTTGATGCGGCATAAGACCTCCTCCATAGGGCCGCTCTGCCCCAGCTTTGTATATCATATCACATAACTAAGGGCATGTCAATGTGCAAAAAGGGACAATTGCAATCGCCTGTGCAGAAATAGAGAAGCCGGTTTCCTACGCAGAAACCGGCTTCTGAACTACCAGACCGGAACGCTACTTCACTTCGCCCGTGACAATCGCACGCGTCACCTCGCGGATCGCCCGGGTGATTTCGATGTCGCGCGGGCAGGCTTCCGTGCAGTTGTAGATCGTCCGGCACTTCCAGACGCCGTTGGCCTCGGCCAGGATCGCGAGCCGCACTTGCGCGCCCTGGTCCCGGTCATCAAAGATCCAACGATGGGCCTGAACGATGGCGGCCGGGCCGACGTAGCTGCCGTCCGCCCAGAAGCTGGGGCACGACGTGGTGCAGGCCGCGCACAGGATGCACTTGGTCGTATCGTCGAACCGGGCGCGCGCCTCTGCGCTCTGCAGCCGCTCGGTGTAGGGCGGATCGTCCTCGTTGATCATAAACGGCTTGATCGACTTGTACTGCCGCCAGAAGGGTTCCATGTCGACGACAAGGTCCCGAATCACCGGCAGGCCCCGCAGCGGCTCGACCACGACGCTGCGCCCAACATCCTGCACCAGCATCTTGCAGGCCAGGCGGTTCCGGCCGTTGATGACCATCGCGTCCGAGCCGCACACCCCGTGCGCGCAGGAGCGCCGGAAGGTCACCGTGCCGTCCTGGTTCTCCTTGATGCTCTGCAGCACGTCGAGCACGCGATCCATCTTCTGCGCTTCGACTTTGAACTCCGACCAGTAGGGCCGGCGGTCCTTCTCGGGATTGAAGCGTCGAATCTTGACCTTTACGTTCATCGTCGCCCTCGCTTAGTAGACGCGCTTGGCCGGCACGTAGCGGCCCAATCGCACGGGCTTGCTGCTCATCTTCACCCCGTCTTCCGGAAGCCGGAAGGCGAGCGAGTGCTTGAGCCAGTTTTCGTCGTCCCGCTCCGGATAGTCTTCCCGGTAATGGCCGCCCCGGCTTTCCTTGCGGTCGAGCGCCGCCACCGTGGTCACGGTCGCCAGGTCGAGCAGGCAGCCAAGCTCCCACGTCTCGAGCAGCTCGGTGTTCCAGCGCAGCCCCTTATCCATGATCGTGATCCGGCGCCAGCGTTCCTTGAGATCACGCAGCTTCTCCAGCGCGCTCGTCAGGAACTCCTCCGTTCGGAACACGCTGACCTGATCCATCATCACGGAGCGCATCTCCTTACGGATTTGGCCCGCCACCTCGCCCCCATCAGAATGCCGGATGCGCTCGAGCTCCGCAGCCGCGTCGGCCTCCTGGTTCGCGGGCAACTCAGGGAAGGCCGCCTTCTGGGCGTACAGCGCAGCGCAGATGCCGGCGCGGCGCCCAAAGACCAGGATGTCGACCAACGAGTTCGTCCCCAGCCGGTTCGCCCCATGCACCGACACACACGCGCACTCGCCCGCGGCAAAAAAGCCGGGGATGGGGTTGTTGTCGGAGTCTACCACGACTTGCCCGTCGTTGTCGGTCGGGATGCCGCCCATTGCATAGTGCGCCGTCGGCTGGATGGGCAGCGGCTTCTTGACCGGGTCGAGTTGGAGGTAGGTGAGGCAGAAATCGGAGATGTCGGGCAGCTTCTGGCGGATCATTTCCGCCGTGATGCGGCGCGGCGTCCCGTCAGGGTTCTTCACCCCATCGGCCTCGAAATACTTGTTCACCGTTTCGGGACGGACGTCGAGTAACACGTAGTCGTGCCCGTCGACCCCGCGGCCCGCCTGCACCTCTCGGTAGATCGCCCGCGAGACGACGTCGCGTGATGCGAGGTCCTTGACTGTCGGCGCATAGTTGGGCATGAAGCGCTCGCCTTGGCCGTTGATGAGCACGCCGCCCTCGCCGCGCACGCCCTCGGTGAGCAGGATGCCCAGGCCAAGGATGCCGGTCGGATGGAACTGGTAGAACTCCATGTCCTCGAGGGGGATGCCGCGGCGGTACGCCACCGCGCAGCCATCGCCCGTCAGCGCGTAGGCGTTGGACGTGATCTTCCAGATACGGCCGAACCCGCCCGTGGCAAAGATCGTCGCCTTGCTGTGGAACGTGTGGAGTGTGCCGCTGTCGATGTGAATGGCCACGACGCCGGCAACCTGGCCTTCGGCGTTCACCAGCAAGTCCAACACCTGGAACTCGTCATAGAAGGTGACGTTGTTCTTGATGCACTGCTGGTAGACGGTCTGTAGGATCATGTGCCCCGTGCGGTCGGCCGCATGGCAGGCCCGGCGGACGGGTTGCTTGGTGGCGTTGTTCGTGTGGCCGCCGAAGGGCCGCTGCGCGATCCGGCCGTCCGGCGTCCGGTCGAACGGCAGGCCCATGTGCTCGAGATCGTACACCATGGAGACGGCCTCGGTGCACAGGATTTCGGCAGAGTCCTGATCGACCAGGTAATCGCCGCCCTTGATGGTATCGTAGATGTGCCACTCGGGATGGTCTTCTTCCATGTTCCCGAGCGCGGCGCCGATCCCGCCCTGGGCAGCGCCCGTGTGCGAGCGCGTCGGATAGAGCTTGCTGATCACCGCCGTCTTCGCACCCTGCGACGCGTACAAGGCGGCCATCAGCCCGGCCCCACCCGCACCCACCACGATCACGTCAAATCGATGCAACATGTCAGGGACACGCTCCTTTCAAGAAGCGATTGAAGGTCGATCTTGTTCTGGAGTCACTGCGGGCTCCGCGCCCGAAGTTCACCCCAAAGTGCGCATCTATTGCGCGGCATAGACAAAGACGAGAAAGACTGCGGCGCCTATCAAAGACAGCCAAATCACGAAGAGCAGGGCCTTCAGCCAGGCCAACAGCAGCGGATGCCGGACGTAGTCGCCCAGAATGACCCGGATGCCGTTGTAGCCGTGGGTTGCCGCCAGCAGGAAGAGCAGGAAGCTCCAGATCTGCCAGAAGGCGTTGGAAAAGACGGCGGGCTCCCCGGCCGAGTCGGTGATATGGAACGAGATTGGGAAAAAGGCCCAACGCATCTGTGCGCCCACGCTCAGCGTGCCCGCTCCCCCGCTGAGGTTCGCGTAGACGAGATTGAAGGCGCCGATGAGCAAGAACAGGATCCCCGTGACCCGCGTGAGGAACCACATCAGCGTTTCGAATTTGCTGCCCGTGCGACCGCGGGCCATCCGAGCCGTATCTGTAGTCATCATTCGCCTCTCAAAGCTTGACGCCCATGATCATCAGCGCGGCAGGAAGCAGGAACATGGGCAGGAAGAGCGCCCATTGGACCCACATCGCCTCGCGGTTGAACTTCCACAGGCCCGGGAACATATCCAGGACGACGATCCGCAAGCCGTTGAACGCGTGATACAGCACGGCAAAGAGCATGAAGATCTGCATGGGCAGCGCTTCGTAGAAGTCGGTCAGCGCGGCCGCGATCGCATTCGTTGCACCGCCCGGCACGGCATAGAGGAAGAAGGCCGCAAAGACGTGCATGGATACGAAGATGACGATGCCGATGCCGCTGATGCGGTGCAACAGCCAGGCAAGCATTGGCATGCCACCGCGGTACGAGAGGGCAGTCGGTAAAGGTACTCGGGCTACTTTGCTCATGGCTACCTCATTCAGCGCGAAAAGAGCTAATTGTCTAGCGCTCCCTGGTTGATCCATTTCTCGATCAACTGGATTTGCTGCTGCGGTAATGGCCGGCTGGGCGGCATCTGGCCGCCGGCCGGCGTCTTGATCCCGTTCAGCATCTGCGCCAGGATGCTGTTCGCCGCATCGCCGGGTGTAATCACCGGCGCGTTGTCGCCGGTCGTCATCACTGCGTTATAGTCCGTGACCTTGTAGCCGCCCTTCGCGCGCGCGCCGTGGCAGCTCAAGCAGCGCTTATCGAAAATCGGCTTTACGTGCTGCTTGAAGCTGACCGTCTCGATCGTGTTCGGGTCCACGACAGGGACCGCGCCTCCACCCGTATCCGTCGCCTCTGTCTCGGGCGGCGTGTACCAAGCCGAGATGAATTCGATGATGGCCTTGATGTCCGGATCGGTCAGCGCGCCGCCGTTAGCCAAGCCGAAAGGCGGCATGCCCAGCGACTCCCAGCCGTAGTCGATCACGTTGAAGATGGCGTCGGCCGTCGGCTGCGTGTGCGTAATCAGGAATGACTCGTCGTTAAGCGGGTTCGTGAACTCGCCGGGCTGGTCGGGCAGCTCGGCACCCTCGCCGTTCTCGCCGTGGCACTTGGCGCAGTTGTCTGCGTACAATTTCCCCCCGGCCTCGATGCGCGCCTGCTTGTCGCCACCCACGTTGGCGGCCTCAGCCTGCGGGGGCGTTGTCACGACGGCTTGAACGGTGAGGAACACCATGCCTGCGACGATTGCGAGCATGGCGACAGTCGCGATGGGCCGGTTACGGGGATGACGCTTCGGATTCCTGTCGAAGAAAGGCAGGCCAAAGAGACCCACCGCCAGCAGCACACCCAGGCCGACAATGGCGACGCCTTCCAGTTGGCCCGGGAAATACTTGAGCAGCTGGAACATCCAGAGGAAATACCACTCGGGCCGCGGCACGTATGAGCTGTCAGCTGGGTTGGCAGGCGGCTCGTTGGGCACGCCCAGGAAGACCGCCAGCAGAATCAGGACGACGAAGATGAGCAGCGAGACAATCGCATCCTTGGCAATCGAATGCGGAAAGAAGAGCTCGCCCTCGGCCTTCTTCTCCTTATAACGCTTCATGTATTTCTGCTTCTCAGCTTCGTTCATCGAAACGTCCTTCGTGTGCGGTGCAACCCAAGCACGCTTTCTAGAGCGTGAGATGCAGGCGATTGCGTTCTATTCGTCGCGCTCCGGGGGTGCCGTAATGCCGATACGGATGATCAGATACATGTGCACGCCGATTAGCCCTAACAGCATGATTGGCATCCACCAGATGTGCAGCCCATAGAAGCGGGCGAGCGTCACCGCGCCAATGGTCGTGCCTCCCCGTGCGATCTCTTCAAAAGTCTTGCCGACGATGGGCACGGCGCCGATGATGCTCGTGCCGACGGAGGTGGCCCAATATGCCTTCTGGTTCCAGGGCAGCAAGTAGCCTGAGAAGCCGAGCAGCATCACGACCAGGAGCAGCAGCGCGCCGGTGATCCAGGTCAACTCACGCGGCCACTTGTATGCGCCGACGAAGAATGCTTTGAGCATGTGCAGGAAGACGACCAGCACCATGAGCGTTGCGCCCCAGTGGTGCATGCCGCGGATGAGCCACCCGAAAGCCACGTCGTTCATGATGAACTGGATGCTTTCGTAGGCATGGTCGGGCGAGGGCACATAGTAGATGGTGAGCAGCATGCCCGTGACGACCTGCAGCAACGCGAGGATCGTGCTGGCGCTCCCTAAAGTGTAGAACCAGTTGGTCTCGGGCACCGCGCGCGCAAAGACCGTGTTCCAGATCGTCGTGAGGCCCGCACGCTCATCGAGCCAGTCGAAAACCGCGCGGCCGCGACTGCGAGGCGCCTCATTGGCGCGCCCACCGCCGTCGGGAAGGGGTGCTTGGGCCACGGCTACGCCTCCAGTAGAATCTCGATTTGCCCGTTTGTGATCCTTGATTGGAATTGATCCAGGGACCGGGGGGGCGGCCCGCTGACGACCTTGCCGAGCACATCGAACACCCCATCGTGACAGGGGCAGAAATACTCGCGCCGCTCGTTACGCCAGGTGACGCGGCAGCTCAAGTGCGTGCAGACATTTGAAAGCACCATCACGTTCTGTCCGTCGGTCGTCAACGCATAAGCCACGCCGCTCTGCGAAGACTCCACCCACCCGTCCTTCGAGCGGGTCGAATACGGGAACGCCCGCGGTTCGCCCGGTGTGAGGCTGCTCACGGGCCCGAGGGTAATCCATTGATCTTCGTTCTGCTTCTTGAGGCCCGGGGAAACGAGATAACCGATGGCCGGGATACCGACCATCACGGCCACGGCGGTGGCGACCACGCCGATAATGCCAGACAGGAACTTCCGACGACCGATATCGCCGCCGACCGACTCGGCGCTCACAGAGGTTTCTTCCGACATCCAGATCGCCTCCTTGAGACGAGGACTGTGCGACTATGCAGGCGGATTATACTCGGTCATGACGCGGGCCGTCAAACAGGAAGGAGAATAGCACACTGATCTGGAATGGGACGCTGATGCAACTGATTGAACTGATCTGCACTGTCCTTTGGGTAAAGATCATAGTCATCAGTCCGATCCGTTCAATCAGTGTCCTATTCGGGCGTCAGCACCAATGCAGTCCACGCGGGCACGGTGAAGTCCCGCCAATGGCCCTGGACATGGTGCCGGGTGCCCGCCAGTGGATTGCGCCACCAGCCATCAGTCGGGAAGCCGAGCCCCATTTTTTGCGCCACGTTGTCGAAATTGGCCGCAACGACGACCGTGTCTTGTGTGGCCGCGTCCCAGCGCTTGTAGCGCACAACCTTGTAGCGCTTGAAGTCGTCCCAATAATACTCGACCGCGTCCGAGCGGAGCGCGGAGTGCTGCCGGCGCAGCTTCAGAAGGCGCTGCAGGAAGTCGAACTGGCGGTGGCCCTGCGGGCTCTCGAGCTTGGCCCAGTCCAGCGGCCAGAAGTCGATGGTCCGCGGGCAATCGTCGCCGAACTCCTGGCCCGCCAAGAGCATAGGAATGCCGGGCGAGGTCAGCAATACGGCCAGCCCCAGCCGTGCTTTCAGCAGGGCCAGCTCCCACCGGGACCCCGCCTGCGGGGTGCTGCCGTTCTTCCGCCCGCCGAGCTGGACGTGGTCGCGCCAATGCTGGATCTCGTATTCGGGACGCCGCTCGTCGTGGCTCACGATGTAATTCACGACTTCCGTCGCCGTGTCGAAGCCCTGCTTTCGAAAGCCCCCGAGCACCGCGGGCATATCCTGGAACTCCCACTGCCAGGTTTGAAACAGGCAGTTCTCCATGCCGTGATGGAAGGCCCCATTCCACACCGCGTCGATCTCGGTCTCGCGCACCAGCTTGGCCGCCGTCTTGGCGGGGTTGGTGCCGTGGATCGGCCAATACTCGCCGATAAGGTAGCAGTCTGGACTGGTCTCGCGGGCGGCACGCGCAATGGGCGCGATGCCGGAGAAGGGATCAAAGCCCTCTTTCTGCGGCTGGAACGGGTCGTACTCCACGCCGCCCAGCCAATCGAAGCGGAAGCCGTCGACGTGGTACTCCTGCAGCCAGAAGCGCACGATGTCCTGCATGTACGCCACGGTATACTGCGAGGAGTGCTCCCAGTCCAGACCGCCCCACGCATTCGCATGGCTGTTGTGATGGTGGTGGAAGAAGGGGTTCAGGTCCTCCAGCATTTCGCCGTTCGGCCCAAACAGTGGGGGATACATCCGGTAATAGGGGTGGTCGGGCCAGGCGTGGTTGAAGACCATGTCGAGGACGACGGCGATCCCGCGCTCGTGCGCCGCGTCGACAAGCGCCTTGAGGTCCGCGGGCCGGCCATAGACCCACTTCGGGGCCATGTAGAAGACCGGGTTGTAACCCCAGGAGCTGTCGCCGGGGAACTCGGTCACCGGCATCAGCTCAATCGCGTTTACACCCAGCTGCACCAGGTGGTCGAGCTTGCCCGCCACGTCGGAGAAGCGCCCGTAGCGCGCTTGCGGACCCGCCTTTTCGCCCGCAAAGTCTCGGACGCACAGCTCATACATCGCCAGGTCGCGCAACCGCGGCCTGCGCCAGGGCTCGCCTGAGCGGCCGCAGTCGCGCCAGGCGTAGGGCGGCTCGGCCGCGAAATAGGCTTTGGGCCCGGCCGCGTCCCACCGTATCTCGCGGGCATAGGGGTCTGCCAGCGTGACCTGCTTGCCGCCGCCATCCATCGTCACGACGAACCGGTAGTGGGTGGGCCCGGAAAGCCGGACGGTCAGCCAAAACAGGCCGCGGCCGTCGGTCTCCATCGGATGGCTCTTGGGATTCCAGCCGTTGAAGTCGCCGGCCAATGCGACGGCAGGCTTGAAAGGTGCGGTCAGATAAAAGGTAACCTGGTCGGGACGAACGGGATCGACGTGCGGGCCGCCGCGCGGGCGGGCCGGCCCGACAGAAGGCATGTTGGGCGCACCTGGGTTGTGCTGAGGTGAAATGTGCGGCGACGCTGCCGCGGTCGGCTGCAATTGACTCAACGAATGGGCCTCGACCGTCCAATAAACTGCCTTTCGGCAGCCGTGAAAGCGTTTCCAGCCATTATAGTCCCAGATCGACAGGGCTCAAAGATTTGCCGCGCTGCGTTATCTCCCCACGAACGCCCGCGTTCGAGCGTGGCGCAACATGCGCGCCGGGCAGCGAACGACCGCCAACGCGCTGCACGGTTCCGGTGAACCGTGGTACAATGCGCCGGGCCGCGCAGTTCGTGCACCCAGCTTCAATCCAATGTGAGATCATGCGTCGATTCTGGCCCTTCAGTTTTTACTTCCTCTTTTTTGCCGCACTTGCCGGCTTTGCGCCCTACGTCGTGCTGTACTGGCAGTCACTCCAGTTCACCGGGCCCGAGATCGGCATCCTGACCTTCATTCCCCCGGTGGTCACGCTTTTCGCCGCGCCGCTGTGGACCGGTCTTGGCGACGCCCGACACGCGCACCGGTTGTTGATGGCGGTGGCGATTGCCGGGGCAGCGTTCATGGTGGCCCTTCTGCCGTTCATCAAGACGTTTCCCGTCGCGCTGCTGGCCGGAACCGTGGGCGCGTTCTTCATGGCGCCTATCGTCGCCATGTCTGACACGGCCACGATGCATATCCTCGTCCAAGAGGGCCGGCCGCAGATGTACGGGCGTCTCCGTATCGGCGGCAGCTTCGGTTGGGCCATTGCCGCGCCGCTGATCGGCGCGCTGGTCGCCCTGCGCGGCATCCCGTGGGCCTTCTGGACTTACGCGGCGGTGATGCTGGTGGCGCTGCTCGTAGCACTGCAACTGCGCTTTCCGGCCCACATCCAGCGGGTCTCCGTATGGAGCGGGATGCGCAACCTGGTCAGGCAGCGGGAGTGGTTCTTCTTCCTGATGATCGGCCTGGTGACGGGCATGGGGTTTGCGGCGGTGAACAGCTACCTGTTCGCATACCTGAAGGAACTACAGATCGGGACGGCGCTTGCAGGGATCGCGCTGACGGTCAGCACCATCTCCGAAATCCCCATCATGTTTTACGCCAACCGCATCCTGGAACGCCTCGGCTCGCGACGGATGCTGCTGCTGTCGGTTGCGATGACGGGCGTGCGGCTACTGCTCTATGCCGTCTTCACCTCGCCCGCCGGGATCCTGGTGTTCCAGGTGCTGAACGGCTTCACCTTCCCCATGTATTGGATTGCCGGGGTCGCGTACGCCAACGAGCGCGCGCCCAAGGGCATGCAGGCCAGCGCGCAGGGCCTCTTTGGCGCCGCGACGACCGGCATCGGTGCGGCGCTGGGCGGGCTGCTCGCCGGCATCCTGCTTGCCAGCGTCGGCGGTCAGGTCATGTACGCCGTCTTCGGCCTCATCGTCCTCGGCGGCCTTCTCATCCTGACGACGCTGGATCGCAGACATAAATAGGACGCAGATCGAACTGATCGAACTGATGACCCTGATCACGAAAGAGATCAGGAGAATCAGACTGATCAGCGTGATCGGTTCAATCTGCGTCCCATTCGGCCCTACAGCCGAGCGATCACCTCGGTCGCGAACTCCGACGTCTTCACCTCGCGCGCGCCGTCCATCTGGCGGGCGAAGTCATAGGTGACGATCTTGTCGGCCACGGTCTTGGTGTACGCCTCGATTACCGCTTCGGCCGCCTCTTCCCAGCCGATGTAGTCCAGCATCATCACGCCCGACAGCAGCAGGCTGCCCGGATTCATCTTGTCCAGGTTCGTGTACTTGGGCGCGGTGCCGTGCGTGGCCTCGAACATGGCCATCGAGTCGCCGATGTTGGCGCCCGGCGCGATGCCCACCCCACCGACCTCGGCTGCGACCGCGTCGCTCAAGTAATCGCCGTTCAGGTTCGGGGTCGCCACGACGTCGTACTCGGCGGGGCGCAGGAGCATCTGCTGGAACATGATGTCGGCGATCCGGTCCTTGACGAGGATCTTGTCGCTCGGCTGCTTCCCGTCGTACTCGTCCCACAACTGCTGCTCCGTGATCGTCACGTCGCCAAACTCGTCCCGCGCCAGCTCGTAACCCCACTGCATGAACGCGCCCTCGGTAAACTTCTGGATGTTCCCCTTGTGGACGAGGGTCACGCTGCGCTTGTGCTTCTGGATCGCGTACTCGAAGGCCTTGCGGACCAGGCGCTTGGACGCAAACGCACTGATCGGCTTGATGCCGATTCCCGAATCCGGCCAGAACTTTGCGCCCATCTCGTCCTTCAGGAAGCGCTCGACCTTCTGCGCCTCGGGCGAGCCGGCCTTGTACTCGACCCCCGCGTAGACGTCCTCCGTGTTCTCCCGGAACACGACAATATCCACGAGCTCCGGGTGGCGCAGCGGGCTGGGCACGCCGGGGAACCACCGCACCGGCCGCACACACGCGTACAGGTCGAGTTCCTGGCGCAGGGCAACGTTGAGGCTGCGGAAACCGCCGCCGACCGGCGTGGTCAGCGGGCCCTTGATGCCCACCTGGAACTCGCGGATCGCCTCCAGGCTCTCGGCCGGAAAGTAATCCCCCCCGAAGATCCCCGCGGCCTTCTCGCCCGCATAGATCTCCATCCACGAAATGCGCCGCTGCCCGCCATACACCTTCTGGACCGCCGCGTTCCAGATGCGGAGCGAAGCGCGCATAATGTCGGGGCCGATCCCGTCGCCCTCGATCCACAACAGGATAGGGTTATCCGGCACATGCAGCTTGCCTTCACGCACGGAGATGCGCTCGCCGTCGGGGGGAACTACGATCTTCGAAAACGCCATTATGTCACCTCGCCCTGAAAGGACCTTCGGGGGTTTCGCCCCCGAAGGTCTGCATTTATGCCCGCAACATTTGCCGCAGCACCGTCTGCAGGATGCCGCCGTTCCGGTAGTAGTTCACCTCGACCGGCGTGTCGATGCGCGACTGGACCCGGAACTCCTTCGTCTTGCCTTCCGCATCCGTCGCGCGCACCACGAACACCTGCTTCGGCGTCATCTGCCCGCCGGTGAGGCCCAGGATCTCGTAGGTCTCGAAGCCGGTCAGGCCGAGGCTCTCGGCGTTTTCGCCGGGCAGGAAGACCAGCGGCAGGATGCCCATGCCGACCAGGTTGCTGCGGTGGATGCGCTCGAAGCTCTCGGCGATCACCGCTTTCACGCCCTGCAGGTAGGGGCCCTTGGCCGCCCAGTCGCGGCTCGATCCGGTGCCGTATTCCTTGCCCGCAAGGATGATCAGCGGCGTGTTGGTCGCCTGGTAGCTCATGGCCGCGTCGTAGATGGACACCGGCTTCTGAGGCTCCTGCGGGTCGAACTGGAAGACGGTGTAGCCGCCCTCGACGCCCGGCACCAGCTTGTTGCGGATGCGGATGTTGGCGAAGGTGCCCCGTACCATCACTTCGTGGTTCCCGCGCCGCGCGCCGTACTGGTTGAAGTCGATCTCGGGCACGCCCAGCGACAGCAGGTATTGCCCCGCGGGGCTCTTCGTCGCGATGTTGCCGGCCGGCGAAATATGGTCCGTCGTCACGCTGTCGCCCAGGAACGCCAGCACCTTCGCCCCGACGATGTCGAACGGCAGCCCCGGCTCGGTCGCCATGTTCATGAAGTAGGGCGCCTCCGCGATGTACGTGCTGGCCGGATCGAACTCGTATGCCGCGGCCTCGGGCACCGGCACGTTGTTCCACATCTCGTTGCCCGTGAACACGTTGCCGTACTGCTCGCGGAACATCTCGGGATGGAGGCTCGCCGCAATGCAGTCGCGCACCTCGGCCTGCGTCGGCCAGACATCGCGCAGATAGACCGGCTGCCCGTCGTTCCCGATGCCCAGCGGTTCCTGCGTCAGGTCGATGTCGACCGTGCCGGCCAGTGCATACGCGACGACCAGGGGCGGGCTGGCGAGGTAGTTGGCGCGGACCAGCGGATGGACGCGGCCCTCGAAGTTGCGATTGCCGGAAAGCACCGCCGCCACCGCCAGGTCGCCCTCGTTGATTTGCTTGCTGATCTCTTCGGGCAGCGGGCCGCTGTTGCCGATGCACGTCGTGCAGCCGTAGCCCACCGTCTGGAAGCCCAGCATGTCGAGGTACGGGGTGAGCCCGGCCGCCTCGTAGTAGCGGGTCACCACTTTCGACCCGGGCGCCAGGCTCGTCTTCACCCACGGCTTGACCTGCAGGCCCTTCTCGACCGCCTTTTTGGCCAGCAGGCCCGCGGCCACCATGACGCCGGGATTGGACGTGTTGGTGCAGGAGGTAATCGCCGCGATGACCACGCTGCCGTTGCCGAACTCGCCGTGTGCGGGCGGGACGTGGGCCGGCAGCGCCTTCCTGAAGCTGGCCGCGACGCCTTCGAGCACCACCCGGTCCTGGGGCCGCCGCGGCCCGGCCATGCTCGGCACGACCGTTCCCATGTCCAGCTCGAGCGTGTCCGTGAAGACGGGGTCGGGCGTCTGGTCCGTGCGGAACAGCCCCTGCTCCTTGGCGTAGCGCTCGACCAGGTCGACCAGTTCTTCGGAACGGCCGCTGAGGGCCAGGTAGCGCAGCGTCTCGCTGTCGACGGGGAAGAAGCCCATGGTCGCGCCGTACTCGGGCGCCATGTTGCCGATCGTCGCGCGGTCGGGCAGGCTGAGCCGCGACAGGCCGGGGCCGTAGAACTCGACGAACTTGTCCACGACGCCGCGGGACCGCAGCATCTGCGTAACGGTCAGAACCAGGTCGGTGGCGGTCGCACCCTCGGGCATCTCGCCGGTCAGCTTGAACCCGATGACCTGGGGCGTGAGCATGTAAATGGGCTGGCCGAGCATCACGGCTTCCGCCTCGATGCCGCCGACGCCCCAGCCGAGCACGCCCAGGCCGTTGATCATCGTCGTGTGGCTGTCGGTGCCCACCAGGCTGTCGGGATACGCGACAACTTCCCCGTTGCCGCCGCCGCTTGCGCCGCGGCGCGTTCGCTGCACCACCTGCGCCAGGTACTCCAGGTTGACCTGGTGCACGATGCCGGTGGCGGGCGGCACGACCCGGAAGTTGTCGAACGCCTTCTGGCCCCACTTGAGGAACTCGTACCGCTCCCGATTGCGCTCGAACTCGCGCTCGGCGTTGTAATACAGGGCGTAGCGCGAGCCGAACTGGTCGACCTGCACCGAGTGGTCGATCACGAGGTCGACCGGGATCAACGGGTTGACGCGCTGCGGATCGCCGCCCATGCGCACCATGGCCGAGCGCATCGCCGCCAGGTCGACCACGGCGGGCACGCCGGTGAAGTCCTGGAGGATGACGCGGGCGGGCTTGAACGGCAGCTCGACCTGGGCCGGGCTCTTCGCATCCCAGGCCGCCAGCCGCGCCACGTCCTCATCGGTCACCGCGAAGCCGTCGACCTGGCGCAGCAGGGCTTCCAGCAGAATCTTGATCGAGAACGGCAGGCGCGAGACGGGGCCCACGCCGTTCTTCTCAAGCACGTCGAGGCGGTAGAGGTAAACCTGCTCGCCTGCGCCCGGCAAGGGGGCGCGGGAGCCGAACGAGTCCAAGCCGGCAGCCATGCTCACACTCCTTTGGTCAAGGCGATCCATCCGGATCACCCCCACTCAACGCGAAACACGCGAGCCGTCGCATACCAGGGAGGTGCGGGTGCTCGCGTGCCGCGACCGGGGGACAAACAGACTCTCCAGACCCCACAAGCAGGCACTTGTGCGGTCAAGTCGAGGGCGATTATACCGCGCTGAAAGAACGGGTGTCAACCCAAATGCGTGCAAATCCGGCAATGCTGCGAGTCCGGCGATGGTGCAAATCCGGGAATAGGGAATGTGTCTTGCGGCTTACTGTACCCTCGGGCATTAGGTGGTCATGTGAGCTTGGCGACAGTTGCCCTGTTCCCCCCATCAACCCAACGCCCGAGGTGCAGAAGATGTCCGTCCTCACCGACTACACGACCGAAGAACAGCGCTTGCTGATGCAGGGCCCCCGGCTCGGCGCCATTGTGATATCGGCGGCCAGCCCGGGCCGCTCGGCCGAGACCGCGGCCAAGGGTTATGCCGCGATCAGTTACGCGGCGACCGAGCGCCGCGAATTCCTCGGCAACACCCTCATCAATTCGATCCTTTACGAGCTGAACGAGCTGACCAAGGCCGACTGGAAGTTCGCCGACTACAACAAGCTGGCGACCGAGGCCGGGGCTGAGGACCGTTCGCTCGCGCAGTTGGGCCAGATCGCCGACCTGCTGGACGCCAAGTCGGACCCGGCCGAGGCGGCAGGGTACAAGCAGTGGGTGATGAACGCGGCCGTGGCGGCGAGTGAGGCCGGCAAAGAGGGCGGCAACTTCCTGGGCTGGGGCGCAGTCCAGGTGAACGACGCGGAACGGGCCGCGCTCGGGCAGATCGCCGCGGTGCTGCGGTTGCCCGCCTGACGGTCAGCGGCAGCGGCGCCGGCTGGGTGTTGGCGTGCCAACACCCAGCCGGCGTTGGCTTCAGAACAACTCTTCGGCCAGCGCGACGATGATGCCCGCCGGGCCGCGCATGTAGCAGAGCCGGTACAGGTCCTCGTACTGGGCCACCTCGCCCATCAGTTCGCCGCCGTGCTCGCGCAGCCGCGCCACCGCCTCGTCCACGCTGTCCACGGCAAACATGACACTCCGCAGGCCGAGCGCGTTCGGCGGCGCGATGGCCGGTTCCAGCGCGACCAGCTTGGGATGGCGGAATCTCGTCACTTCCAGCTTCCCGTGTCCGTCCGGGGTGCGCAGCATCACGATGTCGACCTGCACGTCCGCGATCCCGTTCACGCGGTCCACCCACGGGCCCTCGACCGGCATTTGGTCTTCGACCGTCATGCCGAGCGCGGTGAAGAAAGCCACCGCGGCCGCCAGGTCGTCGACGACGACACTGATGTGATCCAGTCTTTTGATTTTCATGCTGCCAGTATAGCACAAGCGACGCGCAATAACGCAGACTAGCCCTTCTCGCCCTTAGCACCGTCTCGCGCCAAGCGTGCGGTGCAAGATCTCGCGCAACGGGAGGCGCTTTGGAACGCTAAGACGCGAAGGTGGACGAAGATCGGGAAGCGCGAGGTGCGCGAAGAACGCACGACCGGGCGGGAGCCTTCGTGCTTCGCGTCTTCAGCGCGCTTCGCGGCTTCGTGTTCCAAACCGTCTCGCGCAGAACCGGTCTTGACAACTGCGCCTGATCATCGCAGAAGTCCTCGGCCGCCCCCTACACGCCCTTCTCCACCACCACCCACACCGCCAGCGGATCGTCCGCGTGCACCGTCACCCGCGCGCCGCGGCCCTCAAACAGCCGGCGCAGCCCTGCGGGCCGGTAGAAGTGGCTGCCCATCAGCAGCAGCTTCTCGCCCAGTGCCACCAGCTTAACGGGCAGGCGCTCGTAGTTCATCTCCTCGACCACCAGCCGGCCGCCCGCCGCCACCACCCGCAGCAGCTCGCCCGCGGCCTGCTCGTGCTGACCGAAGTGGTGGAACGCATCGACCACCAACACCCGGTCGAAGCAGCCGTCGGGGAATGGCAGCCGCTCGGCATGGGCGCACGCGGGAGCGAGGCCCGGCTTGGCCCTGGCCCCGTCGAGCATGCCACGCGACGCGTCCGCGACGACGACCTTGCCCACGTCGCCCGCCAGCAGCTCGGCAATCCGCCCCGTGCCGCCCCCCACGTCGAGCAGGCGGCCGGCGGGCAGCGCCAGCAGCTGGCGCAGCCGCGCGGGGTCGGGCCGCGCAAAGATGCGGTCGTAATAGGGCGCGATCAGGCCGAAGTGATCGAGATGGGGCATGGTGGTTTTCCTCTCAATGTCTGGCAGGGGCCTGCCCCCGCCGCCCCTGTTTCCTCTTAACCCTTTTGGCGGGGGCGAGCCGCCCCCGCCACCCCGGCTTCAGGGGCTTCGCCCCCGAAACCCCCAAAGGCTACGCTCCTGGCCCATTTAGCGGCAAGCGTCGACCACGCCTCCATGACGCCGGTGGACCGATCAAACTGCGCGCCCCACAATGCTGCTGCCGCGGAGACGTTTCGCTGTCACCCCGACAAGGTCTGCACACAACGCTTGACTCACCCCACGAATGACCCTTCCCCCACGTACCATTGGGGGTTTCGGGGGCGAAGCCCCTGAAGCGGGGGCGCCGGGGGCCAGAGGTCCCCGGCAAAGTGAACACCTAGCCACGCCGGGGGCCAGAGGTCCCCGGCAAAAGAAAGCACCCTCATCTCAAGCGCTTGACTCCGCCGCCGGCCCGCTGCCATCCAGCGGCCCAAGCAGCACCTTGTCGACCCGCCGGCCGTCCATGTCCATCACCTCGAAGCGGAAGCCGCTCCACTCGAACGCGTCCGCCGGCGCCGGGATGTGCCCCAGCTGCGCCATGATGAACCCGCCGAGCGTCTCGAACGTGTTTTCCGCCTCGCCCGGCAGCTGCGCCAGGTCGAACAACTCGCGGAAGTCGGCGACGGGCAGCCCGCCGTCGAGCAGCCACGTCCCATCCTCGCGGCGCACCGCCCGCGCCGAGTCGGCCTCGGTCGTCCCGATGACGTCGCCCACCACGGCCTCGAGCAGGTCGTGCACCGTCACCAGGCCCTGCGTGCCCCCGTACTCGTCGACCACCACCGCGACGTGCTGGCCGCTCGTGTAGAAAGAGTCGAGCAATTCGACCGCGGCCAGGGTCTCGGGCACGAACAGCGGCGGCCGCATGAGCGCGCCCAGGTCGGGCTCGGCGCCGGCGAGCGCGGCCGCCAGCAGCTGCTGCGCCTCCACGATGCCCAACACGTTGTCCAGGCGGCCGTCGCAGACAAGATAGCGGGAATGCCCGAAACGGGCGATGGTGTCGCGGGTCTCGGCCATGCCGCCCGCAATGTCGAGCCAGGCGATTTCCATGCGCGGGGTCATCAGCACGCCCACCCGCCGCTCGGCCAGCCGGAACACGCTCTGCGCCACTTCGCTCTCGGTGGCCGAGAGCACGCCGGCCTGCGCGCCCTGTTCGAGCATCACTTCGATCTCAGCCTGGGTGACCGCGGGCTCGCCATCGGCTTGCACCCGCAAGAGGCGAAAGATCAGGTTGCTCGTCGCGGTCAGGAGCCACACCAGGGGGCGCACGATCGTCGTCAGCACCCGCATGGGCCGGACCGCACGCATGGCGATGTTCTCCGGCGCGTTGAGGCCGAGCCGCTTGGGCACCAGCTCGCCGATCACCAGCGAAAAGAAGGTGATGGTTGCGACGACGATGGCGACCGCGAGCGCGTTGGCATAGGGCGCCAGCGCGGGAATGGTCGCCAGTCGGGCCGCCAGCGGGTTGCTGAGCGTCGCGCCGCCGAACGCGCCGGCGAGGATCCCGATGAGCGTAATGCCGATCTGCACCGTCGAGAGGAACTCGTCGGGCGCCTCCGCCATCTTGAGCGCGGCCGCGGCGCGTGGGTCGCCCGCATCCGCCCGCTGTTGCAGTCGGGCCTTGCGCGCCGAAACCACGGCGATCTCGGCCATCGAGAAGGCACCGTTTGCCAGTAATAGAACGAAAATAATCAGGACTTGCACCCGTCACCCTGCGCGAGTCGATGCGCCGCCACTCAAGCGGCCGCGGCCAACTGGACCAGTGTAGCCCACGGCGATGGCCGTGACTGTGGCACGCCTGACCAATCGCCACGCACGGCCCGGATCACGGCCGGGCCGCCGCCCCCGCATCAAAAAACCAGGTTGCTCGCACGCCGGGCGAAGCTGGCGCAGAGTCCTGGTTTTGACGATGTGCTCCAAATCGAAAGGAACCAGGTCTCCCGAGGAAACCTGGTTCCCGCCCACGATCCAGTCAATCCGTTACGAAGGCAACGGTCAGCTCCGCTCGCCCAGCCAGCGGTCGACCATGAAGAGGCTCGCGCCCTGCGTCCCAACGCTCTTCAGCGCGTCGACGATCATGGTGGCGTTCTTTTCCTCTTCCACCTGCTCAGAGACGAACCACTGGAGCTCGATCTGGCTGGCGTAGTCGTTTTCCTTGAGCGCGATCTCGTAGAGCCGGTTGATGAGCCCGGTCACCTTGCCCTCGTGCTCCTTGACCTGCTCAAACACGTCGAGCAGCGAAGTGTACTCGCCCGCGGGCTGGGGGATAGCCTGGAGGGTGACCTTGGCGCCGCGGTCGTGGATGTAGCCGTACAGCTTCATCGCGTGCCCCGCCTCTTCGTGGGCCTGCTTGCCCAGCCACTTGGCCGCGCCGGGCATATTGTTCGATTCGGCCCAGGCCGACATCGCCAGGTAAAAGTAAGCCGAATAGAATTCGTGCTTGATCTGATCGTTCAGTGCCGTCAGCAGGTTATTGCTCAGCATGGGGACTCTCCTCGAATCGGGTTAGTGGAATCAACGACAAGATTCTACTACAGAGCGTACTATCAGGCAACTATGTGCGCGCATCAGAGCAGAGCGAGGACGACGGTAGTGCGCTCGCAGTGTCTCTCGTGATCTCTACCCTCAGGCCTCGACCGCCGCGTCGTCCTCAGCCTCCACCTGCAGCGCCTCGAGTGCGGGCCCCACCGAGAGGATCAGCACCAGCGCCATCAGCACCGCCGAGCTCAGGCACCAGATACAAACCGCGTGGATGACGAACAGCTCGAGATAGGTGAGGTAGATCGTGAACAGCACGCCAAAAAGCGCCATGCCGAACATGAGCAGCGCCGCGATGCGGCTGTAGGCGCCGTTGCGGCGGGCCACGAACCAGGCAGCAATGATGCCGATATAACCCACCGCGCCCAGCAGGCCGACCGGCAGGACGCCGAAGAGCTTGGCGAACGGGCTCGACTGGACCGCGTTGCAGTCGCCCACGGGGCCACACACGGCTGCCACGTTGCGCGTCTCGACGTAGGTGAGATAGAAGGCGACGCCGAGGCCCAGGACCGACAGGATCGGGATGAGGATGCGCGAGCCGTCCGGCAAGGCCGGCAGATCACGCCCCAGGGTCGCAAAGACCGCGGCCACGATGGCGTAGAGCAGCGCCAGCACGAGCAGCGCCATGACCGCCCACGCCAGGCCGAAGCCGGTGTTGACCGTCGCAGCCGCAGACTCGGTTGCGGGAGCGGCCGCCTGCGCAGCGAAGTTGCTGAGCCCCAGCGTCGCGGCCACGGTGCCGGTGCAAGGGGTTGCCGGCGTGCACGCGCCGCCTTGAGACGCCGGTTCGGGCGTCTGCGCGAGCGCGGCGGGAACCGCTGAGCAGAACGACGAGAATCAGTGCGATCAAGAGGATTGAGCGATGCATCTAGACGAAGTCTCCGTATCCTTGCTGTGGGGCGGCGGGTCTGTCGCCGGCGACCGGCTCGGGGATCCCTGCGCCGTCAGCCGTTCATCCGTTGCGCGCCCCGCCCCTGCCAAAGGGTGCTGCCCGCAACGATCGCGTACCCGGCGACATAAAGCGCCAGGAACGGGAGCGCGGCATATTGACCGCGCTGAATCGCGACCCCGGCAGTGACTACAGCATACACGAACAGGGCGATTTCGCCCAACACGGTCCAATCGGCGCCGAGGCGGTACGTGTTCGTGCTCCACTTCCCCCCGCGGCCCTCGAGCCGGAACTTCGGTGTGCGCTTGAACACGCCGCCCCAGGTGGTCAGCCCCTGCCACACGGCGCGGGTCGTGCTCCACGTCATCCCCGCGCCCACCGCCAGCAGCGCGGGCAGGTACAGGAAGCGCCGGCCCCAGTCGCGGTACAGGGCCGCTTGCGCAACCGCATACAGCAGCGGCGGGCCCACCGACGCAAAGACCAGGGCGATCAGGAACGCGGGCGTCGTCTCACGCAGCCACAAGATGGGCAGCAGGGTCAGGAGGAGCAGCACGATGAGCGGCTGGCTCAGGTAGCCGCTGACATGCACGAGCGCCATCAGCTTCTGGTGCCAGCGCAGGTCGCTGCGCAGGATGGGTGCGGCGAGCTTGCGCAGACACTGCACCGAGCCCTGGGCCCACCGCGCCTGCTGCCGCTTGAACGCTTCCATCTGGGCTGGCAGCTCGGCCGGCGCGTCCACGTCGGGCAGGTACAGCGTGCCCCAGCCCGCCAACTGGGCGCGGTAGCTGAGATCCATGTCCTCGGTCATGGTGTCCGCCTGCCAGCCGCCGGCATCCTCGATGCAAGCCCGGCGCCAGACCCCGCCCGAGCCGTTGAAGTTGATCAACAGGCCCGAGCGGCTGCGGGCGGTCTGTTCGACGACAAAATGCCCGTCGAGCGCCAGCGACTGCGCGTGTGTCAGGTAGGAGTAGCCGTCGTTCAGGTGTGACCAGCGGGTCTGCACCATCCCGGCATCGGGCCGCGCGATCATGGCGGGCACGGTGCGCCGCAAGAAGTCGGGCTTCGGGCGAAAGTCGGCATCAAACACCGCCACGAACTCGCCCTCGACCTGCGCCAGCCCCCATGCCAACGCGCCCGCCTTGAACCCGCTGCGATCGGTGCGGTGCATGACCCGAACGTCGACACCCGCGGCTCGATGCAGCTCGGCGCACGCCTCCGCGATCGCCGTCGTGTCGTCGGTCGAGTCGTCCAGCACCTGGATGATGAGCCGGTCGCGCGGATAGTCGAGTGCGGCAGCCGCGTCGATAAGCCGCTCGACGACGTAACGCTCGTTATAGATGGGCAATTGGACGACGACCGTGGGCCACTCACCCTCGGCCACCGAGGCCGCAGGGCTGGCCGCACGCCGGTGGCGGAAGTAAAGCAAGGTCAGCGCCAGGGCCTGGAACCCGTAAAGGCTTAGCCACAGCGCCACGACCGTATAGAGTACGACGAGCAATCGTTTATCCCTTCGAAGCCGGAAACAGGTCAAACAAAAGGCGACCGGCGCCAGTCAGTCGACCGACGCCGAGTCGCCGTAGCATACTACTGACGCTCGATTATACGTGTTTGTGCCGTGCCCGCCAAAAATAGCACGCTCAGGTCGATCTGCGTCCTTGTCTGAAGTGGGACACTGATGCAACTGAATGCGCTGATCTGCTCTCCCCTTTGGGCCAAGATCGTGCTAATCAGTCCGATCCGTTCGATCAGTGTCCCGTTTCATCCCGCGTTGCCCAGCAGCGCGAGGTGCGGGTCTATTCCAGGATCACTGTCTTCAGCGCGGCCAGCAGCGTCAGCACATTCTCGGGCCGGGCCGAGTAGCCCATCAGCCCCATGCGCCAGCACGTGCCCTTGAACACCCCCAGGCCGCCCGCGATCTCGATGTTGAACTCGGTCAGCAGGTGCTTGCGCACTGCCATCTCGTCGACGCCTGCCGGTGCACGGACGGTCGTCAGGCTGGCCAGCCGGAACTCGGGCGCGACCAGCATGCTCATGCCCATCTCTTCGAGCCCTTCGTACAGGGTGGAGGCGCACGCGGTGTGCCGCGCAAACCGGGCCGCCAGCCCTTCCTCCCGCACGATCCGGAGCGCCTCGCGCATCGCAAATATCATGTTGGCCGGGCCGGTGTGATGGTACACCCGCTCGGGCCCCCAGTACTTCCGCAGCAGGGTCAGGTCGAGATACCAGCTTTGCACCTTGCTCTTCCGCTGAGCCAGCGCCTCTTCCGCGCGCGGCCCGATCGTGATCGGCGCCAGCCCGGGAGGAGCGCTCAGGCACTTCTGCGAGCCCGTGTAGCAAATGTCGATCCCGATCTCGTCGACGGGCACCGACACGCCGCCCAGCGACGCCACCGTGTCGACCAGGAGCAGCGCACCGTGCCGGTGCACGATCTCCGCGATTTCGTGCAGCGGTTGTGCGACGCCGGTGGACGTTTCGCCATGGACGATGGCGACGAGCTTGGCCGGCCGTTCGCTCAGGGCCTGCTCCACCTGGGCCGGCGTGATGGCTTGGCCCCACGCTGCGTCGACCCGGCGCAGGTCTGCCCGGGCGCGCGTCGCCATCTCTGCGATCCGCTCGCCGAAGAACCCGGCGACGCAGACCAATACGGGGTCGCCTTCCTCGATGAAGTTGTAGAGCGCAGCTTCCATGCCCGCGCTGCCGGTGCCGGGGAGAATCAGTGTGAAGGGGTTCCGGGTCTGGAAGACGTAACGGGCGAGATCGGCCGTCTCGTCCATCACGGCGAGATACGCGGGATCCAGGTAGCCGATGGTGGGAGTTGCCATCGCGCGCAGCACCCGCGGCGGCACAAGGCTTGGGCCGGGCCCCATCAACAGCCGGGCGGGGGTGTTCAGGTCGGTGAACTGGGAATCCATGCGGTGCTCCTTAGTCAGAAACCAGGCGCAGACCTTCGAGGTCTGCGAGACCTCGAAGGTCTCGGATGTTGCGTGAAAATAGTGTAGTGACTTGTAGCTGTTTTCGCAAGACCGGGCGGTGTCGCCGGCTTGCACGAACACGATAACCCGCATACACTTTCGCTGCCGCTCCGGCTACACGGCGTCACCCGATCCTCTCGGCCTGAGTTCGACCATGCTCAATCGAACACGTTTGCTCGGCGGTTTGTTCGTCCTGCTGCTGGTCCTTGGCATCACTTGCCGGCCGGCCGCGGCCGCGCCGCTCGAACCGTCGCCTGGCGCGCTTCGGATCTATGTCGAGGACCCGACTGCGTCCCTGACTCCCGTCCTGGACCTGGCAGGCTTCGAGCGCATTGCGGACCCGGCGGATGCCGAGGTGATCGTCCTCAACGGCGCCGTCACCGATGCGGGCCGGCTGGCCGCGCTTGTTCGCGAAGGGCGCGGCCTCGTACTTGTCCCTGGCCCCGGCTTGAGCGCGGAGAGCGTCTCGGCCTTACTCGGGCGGCCCATCACGCTCGCCCGCCAAACGGATCCGATTAGCCTGCAGAGCACCGCGGCGCCCGTCGGCAACGACCAGCGGGCCTGGCTCGACGCAGGCACGGTGGGCGATGTCCAGTGGAACAGCGCGCCCCAAGTGCGCGAACGGACGCGGGTCGAAGCCGCGTCCTTGACCCCGTTCGTCACCGCATTCGAGTCGGGCGAGACGGTGTTGGGGGGCGCGGCAATCGGGCAAGGCCGCGCCCTTGTCTTCACGCCGGCGCTCCAGCCCGGGCTCAACCAGCAGTTGCGCGACTGGGCCTACTTCAATTACCTGGTCTATGCACTGGTCGAGCAGGCGGGCGGACAACTCCCGCTCTCCTTCGCCGACTACAGCGGCTCACCCACGCCCCACGCGGCCGAGCGCGCCGTCATTGTCGGGCTCCTGCTCGCCATCATGGCGACGGCCTTCGTGGCCTTCCTCTTCGTCCGCCGCTACAGCCTGCGCCACCCCGAAGCGCTCGACTCGCTCATTGCCGATCCAACCCGATATCAGCAGCGCCAGGAGGGCACCGCCTGGGAAGACATCGGTTTTCACCGGCCCCTGGGCGGCTTCCTGCTCGCGGTGATGATCGGGTTGGTGCTCTTTGTCCCGCTGATCATCTACCAGAACCTGATCCTGCCCACCTACATCCTGCCCTCGGCCCAGGCGCTGGGCATCTGGGGCCGCGTCACCCAGTTCTTCAATGTCGCCTGGCTCTTCTTCGACATGGGCACGAGTGCGGCCTTCGTGAAGTACCTGGCGGAGTACCGCGTCGACGACCCCCGGCGCGGCATCATGTACGGTCAGCTGTTCGTCTGGTGGCAGGCACTGTCTGGCGCAGTGCAGGTCAGCCTCATCGTTCTCGCTGCCAGCACCTTCGTGCCTCGGTCGGCGTATGCGATCTACTCCTGGAGTATCATCCTCCACGCATTCATCCAAATCCCCGGCTTTTACCTCGTCTTCCGTCACGCCCTGACCGGGCTTCAGCGCTTTGACTATGCGCAATTGATCGACATGGCGCAGCAGACCCTGCTGCCTTCGCTCACCCAGGTGCCGCTGGTCATCCTCATGGTGCGCTGGGGCCAGGGCCAGCCGGTCTTCGGGTCGGCGATGGGCGGGTTGCTCGGCTTGGGCATGGCTGCCTACGTCACCGAGTTGCTTTGCTTCATCTTTGGGTGGCTGCTCTACCGCCGCGTCGGGCTCAGAAGCCGCATCCTGTTCATGGCGCATTTCGATTGGCAGGTGGTGCGTACGGGCTTCCGCTTCGGCGGCTTCGAAATGCTGGGCTCGCTGGCATGGGCTGCTGGCCAGGCAGCCGAGGTCGCCGTCACCCAGCACAGGCTGATCAATTACGCGGAGACATGGGGCAACTGGGTCGTCGCACAGAACTTCGTCTTTGCGTTCAACGTGATCAACATCTTATTTTACAACCTCATCGCGTCGATTTCGGAGGCCATTTCGCACGGCCGGCGTGTGCTCAGCGAGTATTACGCCGCGCAGGCCTACCGCTACGGCGGCTTCTTCAGCGCGTTCATCGCGGCAGTGCTCCTGGCCGTAGCCGACCGCTTCATCCTCGGGGCAACCGGGCCAGAGTTTGCGCGGGCGGCGGTGTTGGCCGGGCCACTCATCCTCTGGGGCGCCATTCAATACCCTTCGTGGGTGGGCGACGCCGTGCAGTTGGGGTCGAACAAGCCCTGGCTCAAGGCGCTGCTGGTGGCAGGCGAGCAAATCATCCGGGTCACCCTCCTGGCGGTCTTCCTCGCCCGCTTCCAGATCTGGGCGATGATCGGCGCCTATTTTATCGGGCTGTTGACCAAAGACATCGTCAGCTTCTTTGTCAGCGACCGGTTCTGCTTCAAGCAGCGGCTGTATGCGTGGCCCGCCCTCGCCGCGCCGCTGCTGGCCGGCGCGACGCACTATGCCGTGCTCAGGTGGGTCACCGGGCTCATCTGGCAGGGCGACCAGGTGACGAGCGTCGTGATCATGTTCGTGGGCATCCTGTTAAGCTTCCCGCTGTTTGCGTTCTTTTACGGGCTGTACGGTGGCTGGAACGATGCAGCGCTGGGCGAACTGCACAAGGGCAGCGAGTTGGCGGGGTTCATGCGCCCGTTGGCGCTGCTGTTCTGGCGGGCATCGCGCCTTGGTGCGCGCGTCAGCCCGCTGCACGGCCGCGGCGGCGTATCCATCCAGCCCGCGGCTGAAGCCGATGCGGCCGGGCTGATGGCCGAGCGGGTGGACCTGGCGACCGAGGCGTGAGGGGCCTATCACGGGAAGTAACGATAAGCGTCTCTGCGTTTGCTCTCAGTCTCCCCGAGAACTAGCTGGGGCCGGTCTCTGACCGTGCCCCGTCTGGCCCAGCGCCTGCATTTTCGGATACTTCTGGGCCCACGCGTCGTCTGTCGCACGAAGCCCGTAATTTTCCCTCTTGTGTCGTTCACTACAATTGACTGCGTAATCCGGCCGGTGTTGCTGTACGCCGGCGGCAAGTGGCGATTTCGTTCGAAATCGCCTTCATTGTCCCTCTTTCTATTGGTAAAGGAGCCAACATGAAAGCCCATCCACTACTCCTCCTGTCCCTTGTCGTGCTGATCGCATTCTCCCTCGCCGGGCCCGCTGCAGCTCAAGGCCCTGTGCTCGACCCCGCACGGTCGCCCTCCCCGCCCGTGTCGCGAGGCTTGGGGCCCCAGCAGGACCGCGACGGCCTGTGGTTCATGCCCGTCTCCCACGTGTGGCCGGCTGCCCAAGCCGCGGCGCCGGCCAACAGCGGTGGCCCCGACGATTTCGGCTACACCTGGACGGACATTGCGCCGAACTGGATCGACGCCGGCGGCGGAACGGACACAGGTATCACGATGAGCACCAGCGGAGCCGGTCCGCTGGACATCGGCTTCCCCTTCAAGTTCTATGAGACCACCCGCACGCAGCTCTGGGTGTCCCGCTACGGCTACCTCGCCGTCAGCGACTCGACCTGGCGCTCGCAGTCACAAATCCCCAGCGCTTCGGCGCCGAACGACGTGATTGCCCCGCATTGGGCGCCCAATTACGGCAGCATGAACTATGTGCGTTACCTTCGCGGCGGTTCAGCACCCAACCGGTGGTTCGCAGTGGAATGGAACAACATGCGATCGGACTGCTGCAGCGACGGCCAGGAGGAATATACCTTCGAGGTCATCTTGCGGGAGAACGGCGACATCGTTTTCCAGTACGGCAACATGCTCACGGTCGGCAACTACTCCTGCCAGGTGTCGGGCATCGAGGACTCGACGGGGCTGGATGGCCTCAGGGTCACCCCATTCTGCCAGCCGGTGCAGCCCAATCACGCCGTCAAGATCGCCCGGCCGCCCGCGAGCGTGTGGGTCACCCTCTTTCCTCGGGCGCAGGGGCAGTTCGGCACGCCCGGCGGCACGGTGACCTTCGCCCAGACCGTGCGGAACACGGGTGAGCTCGGCGTCGATACGTACGACCTGTGGCTCGAAGCGGACGGCCAGTGGCCTACCTCGCTCTACTGGGCCGACGGCGTCACGCCCCTAACCGACACCGACGGCGACGGCCAGCCGGATACCGGCCCCATTAACCAGGGCAGTTCGACAGACATCGTCGTCAAGGTCGCTCTACCCGCCGGTGCGACGGTGGGGGACCGCAGCAGTCCGGGCGTCACTGCGATTTCGTCGCGGAATCCGACGAAGCTCAAAACTGCACGCTACCAGGTCGGCGTGCCCGCGTCGTTTGCCAGCAGTTACGCGCAGTCTGGCAAGCCCACCCTCGGGTACCATCGCCCGGGTGGTCAGCAGACGCGTCAGACGGCGGACGGCAGCGCATCCGGATATGACGCGGCTGCAGCCACGCTCCCCGACGGGCGGATCGTCCAGGTCTGGAGCCAGGGCCGCGACCTCGGCAGCAGCCGCTGGGTGAACGAGTTGTACTACGCGCTGACCGACAACAAGGGCCAGGTGTTGAGGCCGGCGGCGCGTCTCACAGACCTCAGCAGTGCGACCGGCAATGCCTATGATTCATCGCCATCGGTCGCCGTCTCACCCGACGGTCACATCGGCGTCGCCTGGTATCGGGAGCTCTCTCGTAACGGCTACAACGAGTACAACTATAACATCTACCATCTTGTTCTCGATTCGAACGGCAACATGGCCGTACAGCCCAGAAACCTGACCAACAACCAGGTCTGGTTCTCGTGGAGCGGCAACACCCGTTTCGAGGTGTACGATGCCGTGATTGCGTCCACGGGAAGCAACCGTTTCGGCGTCGCCTGGACGCGCTATACGGCTAACGGCTCCCAGTCAGCAGACACGACCTGGTACACGGTGCGCGGAGCAGATGGGAGCGAGGTGCGGGCACCGGGGCAGGTCTCGGCCGGCACGCAGAGCTGGTATCCGAACCTGACAAGCCTGGCCGACGGAACGATCTTCCTCGTGCAGATGAGCGCCGGCGAGCTGTCATTTGCACGCATCGACGGCGCGGGTAACCAGGTCACTCCCCTAACGCCAACGGGCGTGAAGAACATCTCGGCGCCCGACGCGGTCCAGCTGCAGAACGGGAATATCGTTATCACCTGGACCACCGGCTACGTGGGCTACCTGGTGCTGAACTCGTCGCTTCAGGTTGTGCGCGGCGCCAGCTCGCTGCCTAAAATCTCGCCCACATACGATTACTATGTGAGCGTGACGCGGAGCGGCGATCGGGCAGTGCTCACGTGGGGCGACGACTGTTGCGACTTCCAGCCCAATCTATACTACGCCCTGCTCGACGGGTCCGGCTCGGTGATCACCGAGCCCATGATCTTCTTCAGTGACTACGCGAACTACGATGTCAACCTGCCGAGCAACGGCCAGGGCAACACGCCTCTCATCGGAGACACCACCCCGCCGGCAAACCCCACGGCCCTGGCCAGCCCCAGCCACGAAGTCAACGTGTGGTCCAGGGACACCACGGTCGACCTCACTTGGAACGCGGCCGTGGACGACGACACCGGGGTAGCCGGCTATTCGGTCCTGTGGGACCACTCGGCCAACTCGACGCCGGATGCGGTCACGGATATTGGAGCGGTGACGGCGGCGACCGGCCCGGCGCTGGGGGATGGCGGGTGGTACGTCCACGTGCGGGCGGTGGATGGCGCCGGCAACTGGGCCAGCGGCGCCGCACACGCGGGTCCGTTCAAGATCGACACGACCGCGCCCAAGTGCGACGCGTATTCCCCTGCATACTCGGTTGGGCCCATCCCCGTGACATGGGGGGGCGCCGATGCGGGCTCTGGGATTGCGACTTACGACATCTGGGCAGCCTCCGAGATGAATGGCGGCCCCTGGTCCAAGTGGCTTGCTGACACGACGAGCACAAGCGCAGCGTACTCCGCGCCGGTCGGCGACGTCGTGCACTTCCAGTGCGCGGCGACTGACGCCGTCGGCAACGTGGAGGTAGAGGGCTTCAACGTCGAATGGAGCCAGACGCGCGTGGCTGCCCGGGCAGCCAGCGGACGCGTCACGAATATACGGGGCGAAGGGGTCTTCAACGCCGGGATTTGGCCGCATGCGGGCTTCGGGGTGCTTGGCGGCGGTCGGTCCGATCTGCGGGGCCAGTACACACTGTTCTTCGGCGCCGAATCAGAGCGCTTCATAACCCTCAGCGCCGACCGCGCCGGATTCGGCGCCCTGGCACCCCGTGCGGGCGTCGACACGGAAGCGACGCCGTCCGACATGGATTTCGTGCTGCCGCCTTCGCTCGACCTGGTCACGAACGGGCAGTTCGAAGCCGGCGACCTTTCGGCATGGCAGGCCTGGATGCCGAGCGATGAATACACGGCGACCGCAACTTCCACTGCAGCCCACAGCGGTTCCTATGGTCTGCACATCGTCACGTCGGCGCCGGGAGGCATTCTCCCGATCGCAATCCTCGAGCAATCCGTGCAGATCCCTGCTGATATGCGGGCGCCGACGCTGTCGTTCTGGTACAAGTCAGCGGGGCCAGCCGAGGGCTCGGTCAGCTTCTCGGGATACTCGGGACCGTGGCTTACCTTGCCCACGGAGGGATGGAAACACGGATGGCTTGACTTGAGCGAGTACAAGGGCAAGACGTTCAACCTTTTCATCCTCCTCAGCAACCGGACCAAGCTCGACGTGTCCATCGACGAGATCAGCGTGGGCGACGCGGCCCCCGGCAGCTACCCGATCTTCCTGCCGCGGCTGCAGCGGTAACGCAACCTCGACCCGGTTGCTGTGTGCGCAACCGGCACAACTTTCCGCTCCCGTCGAGAAACCGGGTTTCTTCCAGAAGCCCGGTTTCTGGCGTTATTGTGCGGCTCGCGCCCCTATGGTAACATGCCCGGCAGGCTCGCATCTTCGATTCGGAGCGAATATGACGCACCCTCTCCTGCAACGCGCGCAGTCAACCGGGACGCCCGTCGTCGAGGGCAATCGTGCCACGTTCCTGTGGCAGAGCGACGCAGACGACGGCACACCACCCTACCTCGTGGGCGACTTCAACGGCTGGGACGCCGGCAACGCCGCCCCATGGTCGCAAATCGAGCCGGGACTGTGGTCGTTCTCTCGAACTGCCGGCCGACGCCTACATCGAGTATGCACTGCTGCTGGACGCGCGCGACGACTCGCGCACCCCTGACGTATTCAACGACCACACGACCCCGAACGGCATGGGCCATGTCAATCACTACTTCTACATGCCCGCCGGCGGCCCAACGCCCCTGGCAGACCGCGCCACGGGCGTTCCACAAGGCAAACTGACACGGCACCGCATCGACAATAGCTGGCTGCTCGCCGACGGCAAACGCTGGGTGCACTTCTACCAGCCGCCTGTGACGCAGCCCGTCCCGCTGCTGGTGGTGTACGACGCACAGGACTATCTCACCCGCGGCCGCATCACGCAGATCGTCGACAACCTGATCGTACAAGGTCGCATCGAGCCCCTTGCGCTCGCCCTCATAGACAACAGCAAGACGGCCCGCGGGATCGAGTACTCGTGTAATGAGGCGACGATCGCGATGCTCGCCACCGAGCTCCTGCCGCTGGCGGCGCAGCATCTGAACCTGGTCGCGCCCCGCGAGCGGCCAGGCTCGTACGGCGTCTTGGGCGCGTCCATGGGCGGCCTCATGGCGATGTACACGGGGCTGCGCATGTCCCAGGTATTCGGGCGCGTGCTCAGCCAATCCGGTGCGTTTGCGATGGGCAAGCACGAGACGGTCGTCAGCGCGCTCGTGCGCCATGTCCCGCGTCTGGCGCTGCGCGTCTGGATGGACGTGGGCCGCTACGAGTGGCTGCTGGAATCGAACCGCAGCCTGCACGCGCTGCTCGGGGAACGCGGCTACGACGTCACATATCGGGAGTATAACGGGGGTCACAACTACCCGGCCTGGCGTGACGACCTGGCGCACGGTCTGGAGGTGTGTTTTGGCGCGAGGAAGTAGGGTGTCGCCTGAGACCGCGAGAGCCACAAAGATCTCTAGGGTTGGGCGGCACGCATGGTTCCTAGTGGTCCTTGCGCTTTTGCTGGCCGGCTGCGCGCAGGCCACGCCCTTGCAGCCGGTGACAGCAACGTCCCCGCTCGCAGCGCCTACGCCCGGCGCGCTGGCCCTGACCATCGTCCACAGCAACGACAGCTGGGGCTATCTCGACCCCTGCGGCTGAAAACCCACCATCGGTGGAGTGGCCCGGCGGGCCACAATGATCCAGGGGGAACGGGCGGCCGCAAGGGGCCGCGGGGTACTCGTGTTGGATGCCGGTGACAGCCTGATCGGCGACCGTGAGCCGGCCATGAAGACGCAAGGCGCGACGAGCGTCGAGGCGCTGAATCGCATGGCTTACGACGCAGTCGTGCTTGGCCCGGCCGACCTCTCGCTCGGCCCCGACCTGGTCCAGGCACGCATTCGCGAGGCGAAGTTCGCGGTCCTCTCGGCAGACATGTCCGACGCCGCGACCCACGCGCTCGATCGCGAAGCCATACGTGATCAAGGACGTGCAGGGCCAGCGCGTCGCCATCGTCGGCCTGAGCGGGGCGCCGGACAAGAACGGGTTCAAGGGGGCAGATGGCGTCGCCACGGTACGCCGCGTGCTGCAGGAACTGCAGGGGCAGGCGGACGGGGTTGTGCTGCTCTCCCACGCCGCGCCGGACGTGAATGACCGCATCGCAGACGAGGTGCCCGGCATTGCCGCCATCGTCGAAGGCGGAACTGCACCGCTAAACGGGCCGCGGGTCAGCAAGGTAACCGGCACACCCATCTACCATGCCGACACGCCCGCCTCGGGCCATGCGGGCCGCATCATGGGCATCGCGAAGCTCGTGGTCGACGGGGGAAAGCTGATGGAGCAAAGCTGGCGCTCCGTCCCCCTCAACCCCGAGTTCGCCGACGACCCGGCGATGGCCGCGTGGGTGCTAGAAGTCTACCAGTGAGGACTGGAATGGGCCGCTGATTGAACTGATGGAACTGATTCTGACTGATCCTAAGAAGGATCATGCCAATCGGTCACATCAGTCCCATCTGCGTCCCAAATATCCTGACGGAGGACGAATCGTGGCTACACGCATTCTAAAGTGGGGCATCCTGGGCACGGGGCGGATTAACCGGGCGCTGATTCCGCCGCTGACCATTTCGCCGCGCAACAAGCTGGTGGCCGTGGCGAGCCGCGACCTGGATCGCGCACAGGCGTATGCGGCCGAGAAGGGCATCGAGCGCGCGCATGGCAGCTACGACGCGCTCCTCGCCGACCCGGAGATCGACGCAGTCTACATTTCTCTGCCCAACACCTTGCATGCCGAGTGGTCGATCAAGGCTGCCGCGGCGGGGAAGCACGTACTCTGTGAGAAGCCGCTGGCAATGTCGGTCGAAGAGGTCGACCAGGTCGGAAACGCTGCGCAGCGCTACGGTGTGGTGATTGCCGAAGCATTCATGTACCGCCACCACCCCCAGACGCTGAGGGTCGTCGAGTTGATCCGCGAGGGCGCCATCGGCCGGCTCCAGCTGATTCGCGGGGGCTTCACCTTCATGCTCGACCGGCCGGGCGATATCCGCCGCAAGCCCGAGCTGGGCGGCGGCAGCATCTGGGACGTCGGCTGTTACCCGATTAGCTACGCGCGCACCGCGGCCGGCGGGATCGCGCCCGCAGAGGTCTTCGGCTGGCAGGTCACCGGTCCATCGGGCGTGGACGACGCCTTCTTCGCCCAGATGCGCTTCTCCACCGGGGTCATCGCACAGGTCGACAGCGGCTTCAATTCGGCATTTCGCACCAATATGGAGTTCATCGGCGACGGCGGCAGCATCGCCGTCACCAATTCCTTCAAACCCGAGGCAGCGGGCCACGTGTACGTACGCAAGGGCGATGGGCCGGGCGAGCGGCTGCATTTTCCCGACCAGGAGCTGTACCTGGGCGAGGTGGAGGACCTGTACGACGCGGCGGTCTATAGCAAGCCCCAACGCGTCCCCCTCAGCGACACCCGCCAAAACATCGCCACCATCCGCGCGCTACTCGCCTCAGCCGAGAGCGGTGCGCCGGCAAGCTTGGAATAGCACGCAGATTGGACTGATCTGACTGATTGACTGGATTTCCAGAGGCAAATCCTGAAGATCGGTCCAATCAGTTCGATCTGCGTCCGATTCATCGCGACTTTCGGAGGTCCTATGCCGCAGTATCTGATGGGGATTGACGTCAGCACCACGGGCGCGAAGGCGCTGGTGATCGACGCACAAGGGAACGTGATTGCCTCGGCAACGGAGGAGTACCCGCTCTACACACCAAAGCCGCTGTGGAGCGAGCAAAACCCGGAGGACTGGTGGCAAGGGGTGATCCGCGCGGTGACCCGGGTGTTGGCCGCGCCCGGGGTTACGGCAGAAGAGATTGCCGGGATCGGGCTAACCGGGCAAATGCACGGCATGGTGCTGTTGGACGACGCGGGCCGGGTGCTGCGGCCGGCCATCCTGTGGAACGACCAGCGGACCGGGCCGCAGTGCGAGGAAATCACCGCCTGGGCGGGCGGCCTCAAGCGAACGGTGGAGCTCACGGGAAACGCAGTGCTCCCGGGCTTCACCGCGCCGAAGGTCGTGTGGGTGCGCGAGAACGAACCGGCTGTGTTTGAGCGGGTGGCGCAAGTGCTGCTGCCCAAGGATTATATCCGCTACCGGCTGACCGGCGAGTACGCAACCGAGGTGTCGGATGCGTCTGGCACCGCGCTGTTCGACGTCGGCAACCGGCGCTGGAGCGCGACGATGGCCGGCCTGCTCGCGATCCCGATGGGCTGGCTGCCGCACGTAGACGAGTCGCACGTGGTGACAGGCCGGGTCGCGGAAAGCGCGGCCAGGCTGACCGGGCTTAAGGCCGGCACACCCGTGGTGGGCGGCGGCGGCGACCAGGCCGCGCAGGCGGTTGGCAGCGGGATCGTCCGGCCGGGCATCGTGTCGGTGACCAGCGGCACCAGCGGCGTCGTCTTCGCCCACGCGGACTCCTACGCGCCCGAGCCGGCCGGCCGGGTCCATGTCTTTTGTCATGCGGTGACGGGCGCGTGGCATGCCATGGGCGTGATGCTCTCCGCGGGCGGCGCCTTCCGCTGGCTGCGCGACGCGATGGCAGGCGAAGAGAAAGCTGCGGCCGCGGCATCCGGCCGTGATCCCTATGAGCTGCTAACAGAACAGGCCGCAAGGGTGCCGCCCGGCAGCGAAGGGCTCCTCTTCCTGCCCTACCTGACCGGCGAGCGCTGCCCCTACCCCGACCCGAACGCACGCGGGGCGTTTGTGGGCCTGACGCTGCGGCACGGCAAGGGCCACCTGGTCCGCTCAGTGCTGGAGGGCGTGTCGTACGGGCTGCGCGACAGCCTGGAGCTGATCAAGGGTCTCGGCGTGCCGATCGATCAGGTCCGCGCGTCGGGCGGCGGCGCGAAAAGCCCGCTCTGGCGCCAGATCCAGGCGGATGTGTTCGGGACGGAACTGGTGCTCGTCGACGTGACGGAGGGCGCGGCGATGGGTGCTGCGCTGCTGGCCGGCGTCGGCGCGGGGATGTACGGCGACGTGCGCGAGGCGGTGGATGCGGCCGTGCATGTCACGAGCAGCACGAAGCCGCAGGCGGATGCCGCGGCAGAGTACGAGCGGGGTTACGCGCTGTATCGGGACCTGTACCCGGCGCTCAAGCCGACGTTCGACGCGCTGGCATAGGGGGGTGTTCTATGAATCGGGCGCTGCTTCCGCTTCTGGCTCCGTAGTCCTCCGCTTTAGAACTAGGCGGACTTGCGTCATAAGTAGAGAAAAAGTTTGCAGGAAAGTCCGACATTCCGCCGATGACTTTTCCAAAGTCCTCCCCTATACTCTTGCTTGGGTGTGGGGAGTTAGAGCTTCTTCTGAGTGGGTGTGAGGACACGTGGGATGGTCGTAGAGACTTGGGGGAGTTGAAGCGACCGGTTTTCCCTCCGTGGACGGGTGTGGGGACCGCGACGAGAGTTGGGTGGATGTGGGGTGAAGAGGGGAGAGCCTTGGGGGAGGCTCTCCCCTCTTCACTTTAACCGTCCTCTGGCATCAGGAGCGCCCGATCAGTACCCCCAGCAGGACTCGAACCTGCAGCCTTAGGCTTAGAAGGCCTCTGCTCTGTCCTTTGAGCTATGGGGGCGCCTCCTGATTCTAGCGTTTGGGCGATTCGCTGTCAATTAACTGCGCCGGCGCGTCCAAGTCGTTCAGCCACGCCATAAACGCGGGCAGGTCGGCAAATACCTGGGCGGCGATGGCGCGGATCACCCAATTCTCGCGTAAGGGCGAAATGGCGATAACCGGCACGCCCTTTTCGTAGGCTGCGTTCATCTCCAACGCGGTGCCCATGCTCGCCTGTGGCACATAGGCGATGACGACATCGCAGGAACTGGCGAGCGTCACCAGGGCAAACAGCGTCTCGCGGGCCGCCTCGTCGTCGTACTCCACGCTGTTGGGGTGCAGCACCAACGGGTCGATCACGTCGAGGTCGGGCCACTTCGCCAGCAGCGCCTCCCCGATCGCATTCCGATATGACTGGTCGACAATGCCCTTCCCCGCCAAAGATGCCTGCATAACGCCTGCCAGAAACACCCGCATCGCTAGATCCTCCCGAAGGTATTTTCGACCACGCCCGGCAGCAGGTCATAGATACTGCACCCGGCGCGCCGCTCGAAGTCCGCACGAATTTCGAACTTCTTGCGCCACTTCCGCACGCTGTACGGGCTCACACCCACTTCCGCGCCGTACCGGATCGCCACATCCAGCATCCGCTTCTCCATCAACACGAACCCTTCGGCCATGGCGAGCGCGTCGCACAACTGGATCAGCCGGTCGTAGTCGTCGAACTCGACCCGTGCGAGGTAGTCCTGTATGAAGCGCAGCTCGGCCGGGTTGCAGTCCCACTCGCCGAAGATCTCGCGGTAGTCGCCGGCGGGGAAAGAGTGGGTCAGGCTGATGCGGGCTGCATCGTCGAAGCCGAGACCGGCAAGATAGTGATACCCGTCGAGCACGTGGCGCATGCCCGTGACGCCCTCACGGCGGCCGATGTCGTGCAACAGGCCGAGCACATACGCCCCTTCCGCATCCAGGCCGGGTACACGGTCGGCGATGCGCCGCGCGGCCTCGCCCACGTGTTGCGAGTGGGCCGTCCACGGCCCCGGATTCCGTGCGCCCGCCTCGGCAAGCAGCGCTTGGGCGGCAGCCAGTTCAGGTATCAGCATTCTCTCCGCTCCTTCACGTCTCGATCTTCGCGCTCCCCGCCCTGGACACCCTCGTGGCTTCGCGTTCCAAACCACCACATGATATACTCCGCTCGTCACTATCGGCCAAAATCCTTAACCGTCCCCACCGATCTGGAGCGGGTAGCTTATGCAAATCGCCATTATCGGCCTGCCTAACAGCACGAAGACCACCGTTTTCAACGCGCTGACGCGCGCCAACCTGGAAACGACCGCCTTCAGTTCGGGCTTGTTTGAAGTCCACAGCGCGGTCGTGGATGTGCCCGACGCGCGCGTCGACCGCTTGTCCGCGATGTACAAGCCGCGCAAGACCATCTACGCGAAAGTGACCTATGCCGACATCGCCGGCCTGGCGAAGGGCGTCGGGGCAGGCGGCCTGAGCGGACCGTTGCTCAACACGCTCAGCCAGTCGGACGCCTTGCTGCACGTGGTGCGCGCGTTCGAGGACCCCGACGTGCCCCACACCGAGGGCTCGATCGACCCCTGCCGCGACATCGCGATCCTCGACGACGAGCTCCTGCTGTCCGACCAGATCATCGTCGAACGCCGCATCGAACGGCTCGACGCGGGAATCAAGAAGGGCGGCGACAAGCTCCAGCGCGCCCGTGACGAGGCAGAGCTCGAATTGTTCCGCCGCCTCCTCGCGCAGCTGGAGACCGGCGCACCCCTACGTGACATGGCCCTGGACGAGCACGAAGCGAAGTCGCTCCGCAACTACGGACTCCTCACGCTCAAGCCGCTGCTGATTGTGCTCAACGTAGGCGACAGCCCCACCGACGTCTCCGTCGAGCAGATGTGCAACTACCGTCACCAGAACGTGGTAACCGCCAGCATCCAGGGCCGGCTGGAGATGGAGCTTGCACAGATGCCGCCCGAGGACGCGGCCGAGTTTCTGGCGGGGTACGGCATCACCGAGCCCGGCCTCAATCGCGTGATCCGCATGAGTTACCGGCTCCTGGGCCTGCACAGCTTCTTCACCGTGGGCGAGGACGAGGTCCGGGCGTGGACCATCCATGCCGGCGAGAACGCGGTCGACGCGGCCGGCGTCATTCATACCGACCTCGCCCGCGGCTTCATCCGCGCCGAAGTGGTGCACTACGACGCGCTGGTCGCGGCGGGCAGCCATGCCAAGGCCAAGGAAAAAGGCTCGGTGCGCCTGGAGGGCAAGGAGTACATCGTTAAAGACGGCGACATCCTCAACATCCGCTTCAACGTCTAGAGACGTAGGGGACGATGCACGGTCGCCCCCTACGCCTGCCGTTTCCCGGTCATATTTGCCAGCCACAGCTCCCGCAGCGCGGTCCACAGCCTTCCCCAGCGGCGGGCCGGCGCGCGGGCCACCTCAGGCGGGGCAAACAGCCTCCGCTCCACTTCCTCGGTCAACCCCAGCGCCTGGCCGTGCACCACTTCGGCGGCTTCAGCGGCCTGCAACCTGCGCCAGCGTGCCTGACCCGCGACCCTTTGTGCCGCCGACCCAAGTTCCGCTGCATACTCGCGCGGCGTCTCGCCCGGCTCCAGCGGCTGTCCGAGCCGGCCGCCCCAGGCCACCAGCCGCTCGAACGCTTCGACCGGTTCGCCTGCCGACAGCGGAACAGGGCGGGACGACGCACGGTTGAGCCAGATCGCCCACGCCAGGACGAGCCCCAACCCTGCCGCAAGGAGGATGCGCCGCGCCGTCTCTTGCCGCGCCACCGCCACATTCACGGACCGCGCGCTGCTGGATCTCGGCCATGCCCCCCGCCAGGTCCTCGGGGCCCCTTTCATACCCGAGCGGCGGCAGCGATGGCTCCGCGGTGGCGCGACGGGCAGGCGGCTGCATGTAGGCGGTCGGCTCGAACCCCACCCAGCCGATGCCGGGGAAATAGAGCTCGGGCCAGGAATGCGCCTGGGCCTCCGTCACGGAGTACTCGCCGGTCTCCTCGTCGAGATTGCCGGTCGCATACCCAATCGCAAGGCGTGCCGGGATGCCGCTCAAACGGGCCAGCACGACCATCGCCGACGCGTAGTAATCGCAGTAGCCCTTCTTCAAATCATAGAGAAACCAGGAGACAAGCTCGCGACCGGCCGGCGGGGTCGGCACGTCGAGCGAATAGGGGATCTTTCGCAGCTCGTTTTCGATGGCCGCAGCTTTATCGAACGGCGTGCCCGCGCCCGCGGTCCACGCTTTCGCCGTCTCTGCGAGCCGCGGGTCGAGGTCGGGGGGGAGCTGCAGGTAACGGGAAATCACGTTGCTCGGGTAGATGGTTCCGGTTGCGGCCAGGGTCGTCACGTTCTGTTCCGGAACGTGCGAGAGGGCCGTGTAGCTGCCCAGACCCGACGGCGAGGTCAGCGCGACCAGGTCGCCGGGCGCGCGCAAGAGGGCCTCGTAGGGCTGATCGATGCCGATTGGCTCCCCGACGGCGTAAAGAACCTGCCGGGAGGCCCTGACGACGTCGAACGACACGACGATTGGCCGGCGGCCCTCCGTCGACGGCAGCTCCGCAGCCCACGGCTGGCCGGCTTCCAGCGAGCGCGCCTGCACCGCCGGCTCGTTCTCCCATCCGCGCCCCGTGTACCGGTCGTACGTCTGCCCCCGCCAGTAGAGCTGCAGGTTCGTTGGATCGCCCCGCACCCGCACCCGCAGCGCAAGCTCGCGGCCGAGTTCCGGCGCCGCGCCCAACAGGTGAGCGCGCGGCAGTCCGCCTTCCGCCGCGCCTGATGGCGGCACGAGGGACCGCACCGGCGCGGGAACCTGGAAGCTGGCACTCACCTGCTGCTCCACCCGCCGCCAGGGTGATTCGAACAAGCCCCAGAACCGCTGCGAAAACTCGCCGGAAGCAACGAACGGCACCGCCGGCGAAAGGGTGGTGACCAGCAGGGTCAGCGCAAGCCCGGTCAGGACTACGTCCAGGCGAATGTCTTCAGCATAGTCCACGCCGGACGCGTCCCACTCCCGCATGTTGAACACCAGCCGGGCCAACACGAGCAGGAACACCGTGGTTGCCAGAAACAGGAGCATATAGCTGATGGTCTTGGGCGCCCAAAACGCCTGCTGGGCCAGGAAGACGCCGGTCGGCAGCAGGCCCACGAGGGGCTGCCCGCGGCGAGCAACCCACCACGCCGCCCACCCGGCGATGCACCAGCACAGGAGGATGATTAGCCCGATGACGACGAGGTTGTCGGGCGCGCCCGGCCCAACGACAAGGCCCTTAACCCACCAGGCCACCCGCTGCAAGTAGCCCGCCAGCACCGAGCCCTGCTCGCGGAAGAACGTCACCGCGGGCTCGTGGGCGCTGCGCCCGCTCAGCGCCCACGACCACCAGCGTCCGAGTTGTCCGGCCAGCGGCAGGGGCCGGAGCACGAACACGCCCCAGAGGAGGTCGGCCACGACTCCCGTCGTAACGATGATGACCGACGCAGCCACGCCCGACATGCGCCGGCCCGCCAGCCACCACGCCAGTGCGAACCCGACGATGGAGAGCGTAAGCGCGGGGTTGAGGCCGGGGAACATCTCGCTGCCGATCAGCGCGACCGGCAGCAGCAGCACTGCGCCGAGGGCTAACCAGAAAACACCCCATCCCGTCGTGGGCCGGTAGCGCTCCCACAGCCGCATGAACCAGGGCTGCCGCTCGACAAGGGCAGCTGCGTTCTCCCCGGTCGCGCTCATACCTCCTCCTCGACGTCGACCCGGATCACCCGCCCAAAGCCGGACAAGGTCCGGCTCTCCGTGCGCTGGCGCCGAATTTTGTCGATCGGATCGAACGGGAAGCCCTGTGCGAGCACGTTGCTGGGGATGCGATGCTGAGTGAGCAGCCCGCGCAACCCGAGCAGGGTGCTCGCGTTGCCTTGCGGGGGATCGAACGTCGACGCGTCGAGCAGTACTGCCGTCGGCGCATTCCCGCGTGAGATGAGCGGCAGCAGCGGCGCGACCCAGGCCGGGTCTTGCGAGGGCGTGATGATGACGAGCGTCCGGCCGCTCCCCAGGCTGGGCCCGGATTGGCGGATCAACTCGGCCAGGGACATCCCCGCCGCAGGCTCGACCAGCGCCAGCGCTTCGAGGATGCGCCACAACTGGTCCTGTCCGCGACCCGGCGGCAGCATGAGCGAATTCCGGCCGGAAGCGATCAGGCCCACTGCCCGGCGCTCCCCCTGGCGCAGGTACTGCGCGGCGAGCGACGCGGCCAGGATGACGCTGTACTCCTGGGTGGCCTCGGCTTCCTGGCCGGCCTGCACCGCCGCATCCAGGTCGAGGATCAGCCACAGGTCGCCGGACGGCTCGCGGTCGAACTCGTGCACCATCAACTCGTCGTGGCGGGCGGTCGCCTTCCAATGAACGCGGCGCAGCGCATCGCCCGGCGCATACGGGCGCAAGCCCCCCACAAGAATGGTTTCTTCGTTCGCGCGGAGGGATGAGGTCGAGCGGCCGGGCGCGCGGCCGCGGGGCAGGTCCAGGTCGGGGAGCCGGGAGGCCCGCGGGTAGACCATGATCGTCGTGCTCTCGGGATGGCGGTGCATGACCTTGAAAAACCCGAGGGGGTCGCCCATCTCCACGTCCCACGGCCCCAGCCGGAAGACACCCCGGCGCTGGCACACGCCCGCAGTCGTCCAGGAGCGCTCACCCCCGGACTCGGCCGTCTCCACCCGGTCCACCCGGTAGCCGGGCACCTCCGACCGGTCCCACACCCGCGCCCACAGCACCGGCAGCTGGCCCCGGTTCGTCAGCGTGAACTGCTCGCGCAGCCGGTCGCCGGCGACCACCCAGGCCCCGTAGGTTCGGCGCTCGACGGTCACCTGGTCGCGCAACATCCGTGCCCAGAAATAGGCGACCAAGATCAGAAAGCCGAAACCGACCAGGAGCCAGCTCCAGACCCGATCCGGCGAAACCAGCTGCAGCACCAACGTCACGCCCCACGCGATGAAGGGCAGCGGCGTGGTCGGGCGCAGCGTGGCTCGTGCGGTAGGCATCATAACGGCATTATAGCACTCACCGAGAAACCAGGTCGACGCCGCAAGTGGCTGCTTGCCTGCGAGGGTGGCATTCGTGGCAACTTGGTTTGTCGGTGATGGGGGCAGCGTGCTACAATCTCGACGATCTCTGACCGGACGGTTCGAGGCATGTGCAAATCAGGACAGCCCTCCATAACGCAACAGCACATCGAAACGGAACAACTCATCGAGGAGTCGGTTAACGCCCTCACGTGCGACTATGCGTTATACTACCGACCTCAGAACGGTCGCGCCGTGCTGCGACGCAACTGCGACCGCTTCCTGTCCGCTTCCATCATCAAGGTGCCGATCCTGTTTGCCTGGGCGCACCTGGAGCGGGCCGGCGCCGTTAGCTTACGCGACGCCTGTAACCTGGACGCCGAGGCGCCGGTGGAGGGCGCGGGCCTCTCGTGGCTGCTTCACCAGCGCACGCTGCCCTTTCACGACGTGCTGCTCCTGATGACGGCGCTCTCCGACAACCTGTGCACTAACCTGGTCATAAGGCACGTTGGGCTGGAGCGACTCAACGCGGTCTTCCGCGAGTTGGGTCTGCCCGACGCCAGCTTGCAGCGCAAGCTGTTTGACTACGAGGCGCGGGCGCGGGGATTGGACAACTGGGTGTCGGCGGCCGATTGCATCCGGCTTTACGAGCTGCGCGATGCGCTCTCTCCCGGCGAGCGCGCGTGGATCGAGCCGATGCTGCTCTGGAACTCGGACCTGGGCCTGTGGTTGCGGAATGTCCCGCGCGACACGGTCGAGTTCTA
Source organism: uncultured Chloroflexia bacterium (assembly GCA_963810095.1). Taxonomy (GTDB): domain Bacteria; phylum Chloroflexota; class Anaerolineae; order CG2-30-64-16; family CG2-30-64-16; genus JALOOB01. The sequence continues at coordinate 259,560 of CAWEMM010000011.1, forward strand.
TCACAAGTCGGGCAATGTCGAGCATGTGCTCCACGACTGGGGCTATACACGGCACGCCGACGCGTTCCTGCTCACGCAGAATGTCCGCGACGAGCGCGAGGTCTACCGCCTGCTTGACCTGCTGGGTCCGGCGCTCTTGGAGGATAAGGCGCCTTAATTGATGCGACCTCGGGGTCTGCCCACGCGCCGAGGTCTGACTGCGATGACGGGGAACTTTGCTACAGCTGGAAACGTCCGCTCGCGGTAATGACTTTCTGACTGTAGTTGTGGACATGTTCGAGAAGTCGTTCGCGCAGCTGCCGCCAGTCTTCGCTCTCGAGGATCTGGTGCATGGTCGGCAGGTCGTTAGCCACCGCACCCGTCAGAATCTGGGGCCCGCTGCCATGGACCGTATACCAAGCCTCGGTCGGCTGGAGGCCCAGCCGCATCAGTCCCGGGGCAAACTCTTGCATCACAAATTCAAAATAGGATTGCTCGTGCCCGGTCTTGATGTCCCAATTCATGAGTAGCTTAACCATGCGGACCCACCTTCCCTCGCTGCGGAGACGGTTGGTCGGAGGATACCAGAATCACCTACATTAAGCAAGTCACCATCGTGCTTGGCATCGTCTTGTGCTTGCTTTCACTCGGACGATTGGTCGCGCAAGCGGGCTCCCTGCCGCAGGTCGCCACCCCCGGCAGTGCGGCCGTGGGCGTCGTTCCGGCGGACGGCAAACCGCCGCGGCATCCGCCTCCGCAGCCAGACCGTCAACGCCGTCATCACGGAAGCTGCGGACGGCGTGTGGGCCGACACCGACCTGCAGGTGCAGTTACAGAACCGGGGCAAGACGCCCATCGTCGTACCGGTCGGCCTGCCTGGGCCACAGCCGGCGGCTTATGTCACCACTACGCTCGGCCTTCCCGAGATTTACGAAGTGACGCTCGACAAGAAGCCCCTCGCCCTTGTGCCGCTCGGGCCTGGAGAGCGACCCGGGATTCGGGCCTCGGCCGTGATCACCGTCCCCGAGCAGGGCACCGTGTCGCTGCGGGTGCGCTACAGGCAGGCCGTGCCGGTGCGCGACGACCTGGCAGCGTACGTGTATCCGCTGGCCAGCGGGAACGTTTGGGCAGGCGCGCCTGAGTCGTTGAGCGTGCTCCTGACTTTCAAGCGGGCCGTTTCACGCGAGCAAGTGATGTTCCTCACGCCCGGATGGCGCACGCCCCGGCCGGGCGCCTATGCCTGGGGCTGGAGCGGGGCCAAGGCGTCCTCGAATGCCGCCGCAGTGTTCGTGACGAATCGATGGTGGCAGGAGCTCGAAGCTGCCCGGGCGGCGGCTGCAGGGTCCAATTCGGGGCTGGCCGAACACGCAGCCCTCGCGGAGCATTACTGGCGACTCGCCACACTCGCCCCGCCCGCCTTTGCACCGGGCGCATCCTTCTATGACCGGGCGTTCCCGCTCGCGGTTGCCGCTTGGCGGGCCGGGCTCGCCCGGGCCGGCGCAACGACACCCCCCGCCGACCTCGCCCGTGCACACGAACGCCTCGCCGGGTTGTACCTGGCAGAGGGTAATCGTGCCGGGGGGGCTGCCGCGCAGACGTATCTGCAGCTCGCAGCAGACGAAATGGCCGCAGGCGTCGCCCTGGATCCGGGCAACGAGGAGCTGGCCTCCTCCGCGAGCGCCCTAGAGGAACGGTTGGCGGCGGGCGCGGCAAACCGCGGCGACGGTATGCTCGCCTCGGCCCACTCCGCGCGTCTCGCGGCACTTGCCGCGGGACAGTACGCGTCGACCTCGGCGCAGGTCGCCCAGCAGCAGGCGCTGGCTCTTGCGGAGGCGGCCGTCACCGCCGGCGACCTCGCCGGCGCGCGACATTTGCTGGCCGAGGCTTATGGGCCCGAGGTGCTCCAGGTCACGAATGCCCGCCCGCCCCTGGTCACGCAATCGATTGTGCACGTAAAGAGCCGGCCGGCGGGCCGGGAGATCTCGCTGCGCCTGGTCGGAGGTAGCGCCGGGTCGGCGACGGGCCTGGTCGAGGAAACGGCCGCTGCGCTGCGCCGGGTGGCGCCCGTGACTTCAGCGGCCGACACGCTGACCGTCACCCTGGCGTATACGGATCCAGCCGCGCTCATCGCCGCACAGGGCCGGCTCGCCGCCGCCCTGCCCCACTTGCCCGAACTGGCCCTGCTTTCATCCGCACTGTCGACGCGCCGGCTGGCCTGGCCCGAGCAGGCGAACCTGGTTTCGCGCACCTCGCGTTACGAGGAACGCGTCGACCTGACGCCGAGTGTTGCGGCCTGGGACGCCGAGGCGGCGAAGCTGGAGGCGGCGGCGGTCGAGGCCACAGGGGTCGGCGGGCCACTGGACCGGCTGCGCGCGGCGCTGTGGCGGGCGCGGATGCGCGGGCCTGGCGGGATATGGGGGCGCTGAGTCGGGCCACGTACGAGGTCGAGCTGCAGGAGCAAGGCGCGGGACCGGATTGGCTACAGGCCCGCGTGCATCAGCTGTACCAGGAAGGCTCGGTGGGCCGCGAGTGGGTCATCCGCGCCGGCGAAACCCGTCAGCTCGAAATGGCAGTGCTCGGATGGCGGTACGACCGGGTCGCGCTGGCGACAGGCGTCGCCCTCCTGATGGCCGGTCTCGCCGTGGTCGTCCTGTGGTTGGCCACGAGCTAAACAGACGGAAGCGGCGCTGCGCCCAGTCCCCCCCGCCTCGAATGGCCGCGCCCTTGCGGAAGCGCCCAAGTCTAGCGGCGCCGGATCATAGGCAGGTAGAGGTGGTTCTTCAGCTTCGCGGGATCGGTGGTCGGACGGGGGGTTGGCGTACGGGTCGGCGTGCTGCGTGCGGGTCGGCGTGTGCGTGCGGGTGGGCGTGGAAGTCCGCGTTGGCGTTCGCGTCGGGGTGAAGGTCGGCCGCCGGCTGTCCCGCGCCATAGATCGCCTTGATCCCGGCGATATCGTTTGCGCCCAGCGACCGCTTCACCGTGCCCATGACATACGACGCGCACATGACAGGCGTGCTGTAAGGACAGTTGCCATCGGTGTCGTGCGCCAGCGAAAGGAAATGGCCCAACTCGTGCGTTGCGACGGTTTGCAGGTCCGGCTCGTTGCTCGAAGGTGAGCCGGTCGCGTCCCACGCATAGTAGTCGTTGAAACGGAGATCGACGTCCACGATCTGCCCGTTGTCGTATTTCCACCACTGCGTCTCCGCGAGCGTCGTCACGTTCCCCAAATCCTGCCAGTAGATCACATTCTGGTCGTCTGCCGCCCACGAGGTCGCGCCCGTGGTCCCGCCATACTTGAAGGAAAACGCAGCGCCCGCGTCGTTCCACGCACCGGCTGCCCACAGGATCGCGTTACGAAACGCTTCATACGACCCGTTCGCACCGCCGGCGTCGCCCGTGTTGATGTTGATACGGTAACTCTCTTCCATGGGATTGGGGCCGAACCACTTTGCATTGTTGTACTGGTAATCGTCGGGCCCCGCGCCAGCGAGCGCGGATGGTCCCGGCAAGAGCGCCTGGGGCGCGGCGCCTAAGGACGGTGCACTGCTGTCCGGCGTGTTCGGCTCGGCCGGCCAGCGTCCTTCGATCACGCCGGCATCGAGGTCCGAAAGCTGCAGGTCCGCCTGCCACGCTCGGTTAACAGCCCGGCCGCCGGCGATGGTGAACTTGCCCTGCTCGCCCGCGGTCACCCGGTACGCGCCGCGTTTCAGCTCCCCCAGGAAAAGGTAGACGTCCTCGCCCGCCTCAAAGACCGGCTCTTCCGAAGAAACCATCGTCAAGCCGTCTACCGTGCCCCCGAGCACCCGCACGGGCAGCAGCGCGCCGGTGGAGAGATGGCCGCGCGGAATGGCACTCAGCCGCACGTACACAGTGCTTTCGATCTGTCGCTCCGCGTTCCACCCGGACTCAATGCGTTCTACTTGCCCCCGCACGACCAGGGCGCTGCGCGCGTCGATTTCCGAAAGCGGGAGGCGAATACTGGTCGCGTCGATGCGACCGGCCAGCAGAAAGGCAGCGAGCGCCGCGAGAAGGCACGCGACGACCGCCCGCCCGTAACGTGAGTAGTAGGTCATGGGAACCGTTCCATGAGGAGGATGACGAACTTTATGTGCAGTATAAGCGCGAAGCTTACAAGTTTTCAAGTTCGGAGGAAGGGGTTTGGAACGCGAAGGCGCCAGCGCTGCTGGCGTCAGCGAATGCGGGTGAAGACATGTAGGGGCAAGGCATCCCTCGGATGCCTTGCCCCTACCGGGCTAGAGTTCGATGGGCTTCGCGAGAAACGCCTTCAACAAGTTCACCGTAGCGCGCACGTCGCGCTCGTCCACAATCTGCGACGGCGTGTGCACGTGGCGGCTGGGGATCGAGAGCGCCGTGGCCGGCACACCGGCTCGTCCGACCTGGATCGCGAAGGCATCGGTTGTTCCGCCCTGAAGGACTTCGAGTTGGTACGGGATGCCCGCCGCCTCGGCTGTGTCTTCAAGGCGGGCGTTGAGACCGGGGTGGCCGATCATGCCCGAATCGAGCACCTTGACGGCCACGCCCTTGCCAATCCCGACCTCCATGGCCGGCGAGGCATAGGGAACGTCGCCCGTCATCGTGACGTCCAGCGCAATGGCGAGGTCGGGATCGATGGCATAACCAGACGTACGGGCCCCGCGCGTCCCCACTTCCTCCTGCGTCGTGAACACCGCGTACAGGTCATGGTCGACCGGCGCCTCTTTCAGCTCGCGCAGCAGTTGCACGAGGACGACACAGCCGGCCCGGTCGTCCATGTTCGGCGAGAACCAGGTGTGGCCTTGCGCCACAAAGCCCGGCCAGAAGCCGCACACCGAGCCGACCTTCTGCTTCACGTCTGCCTTGCCGCCGGCGCCCACGTCGATATAGAAGTCGCGCAGCTCGGGCAGCTTGTGCCGCACGTCGATCCGGCCGTCCACACCGATCGTGCCGATCGTCCCGTCGGCAAACCGCACCTGCCCGCCCCACGACGCCAGGCTGTAGATGAAGCCGACGTTGGTGAAGCGCATGAACCCCTTCTCGTCGATATGGGTCACCATCAGGCCAATCTGGTCCATGTGCGCGGCCAGCATCACCCGCTTGCCACCGCCGCGGCCCCGCTTCAGGGTCACCAGGTTCCCGAGCGCGTCGACCTGCACCTCGTCGACCAGGCCGTTCAGCTCGGCACGGATGACGTCGCGGATCTCGTCCTCGAAGCCCGACACGCCGAATGCCTCGGCCAGACGCTTTGCCAGTTCTTGCATAGCGAGTGCTCCTTATCCGCGCGCGAGGTGCTCTGGCGACAGGCGCCGCAAGGCGGCATCCATCAGCCGGACCGTCGCGTCGAGATCGTTCAGGTTGAGAATCGAAGCCGGCCCGTGGATGTAGCGGCAGGGGACGGCCACGGCAACCGAGGGCACGCCGCTGCGCGCCAGGTGGATGGCGCCGCTGTCAGTGCCGCCCAACCCAGGAGCCTTGTACTGGACCGCGATCCCCTCGGCTGCGGCCGTCTGCTGCAGCAGTGCAACCAGCCCCGGGTGTGCGAACAGGCTCCGGTCCATCAAGGTGATGGCCGGCCCGTCGCCAAGGCGCGTGACGGCGGTGCTGTCCTCGTCCGCCGGCCGTGGCAAATCGTCGCAGATGGTGCCTTCGAGTGCAAAGGCGGCTTGCGGGTCGAGACGGTGGGCAACCACCCGCGCGCCCCTCAGGCCCACTTCCTCCTGCACGGTGAAGACGCCGTAGATGTCGACCGGATACGGCTCGCCCTGCAACAGCGTAACCAGGGCCGCACAGCCTGCCCGGTCATCAAACCCCTTGCCGCGGACCGTCGGCCAGGCCGGGATCGTCGCTCAGGGCGACAAAGCGGGTGGCGAAGGTGGCATAGTCGCCCACCTTCGCCTTGCTCGCTGCGCCCTTCTCGTCCGATGCGCCGATATCGATAAAGAGATCGTCCGCGTCCACCACGCGGCTCGCCGAATCGCCCTTCTGCAAATGCGGCACGGGCGAGCCGATAATGCCCGGGCACGCGGCTTTCGCCGATGACGAGCCGCTTCGCCAGCAGCAGGCGAGCATCGATCGAGCGGGCGGAAAACGATAGCGTGCCGTTCTTGTTCACTTTCGTGATCATGAAGCCGACTTCGTCCATGTGCGCGCTCAGCATGATCCGCGGCCTAGGCTCGGCCCCCGTCCCGGCCTTGAACGCAATCAGGTTTCCCAGCGCGTCGATCTCGATCCGGTCCACCCGCGCCTCGATTTCCTCTCGGACGAGGGTTCGGACCGCTTTTTCGTTTCCCGATGGGCCAAACGCCTCAGACAGCCGGCCCAGCAACTCGCGCAGTTCGGTCACTTGCTGCTCCTACAGAGGAACGTCGACACAAAGACACGAAGACACAGGGTGGCGACGTCGGCTTCGTGCCCTGGTGACTTTGTATCTATCCGAGAATTAGCTGGGGCCGGTCTCTGACCGTGCCCCGTCTGGGCTACCACAGGTCTTCGGCCAGGCCCGCCAGGGTCTCGCCGTCCAGCCGGCCGATGAAGGCCGCGAGCAAGCGGGCCGTCCGGTCCAGGTCGGCCGTCGCAACCGTCTCCACCGATGAGTGCATGTAGCGAATGGGGACGCTCAGCAAGCCAGTGGGGATGCCCTCCTGGCTCACCTGGATGGCCCAGGCATCCGTGCCGGTCGGGCCATACATCGGCTCCACCTGGTAGGGGATTTCGAGCGCATCCGCCGCCTCCTTCAGGCGCTTCACGACGCCCGGGTGCAGGTTCGGTCCGATGCCAATGGTCGGCCCACGATCCATTGCGTAAGTCTCGTCCTCACTCACCCCCGGCGTATTCCCGAAAGTCACGTCGAGCGCGATGGCGACGTCGGGCGCCACCCCGAACGCAGCGGTGGTTGCGCCCCGCAACCCGATCTCCTCCTGGACCGTAGCAACAGCCAGTACGTCCCATGGGTGCTGCATCTGTGCGAGATACCCCAGCGCGCCGAGCATGATCGCGACGCTGGCCCGGTTGTCCAGCGCCTTCGTGGCGATCCGGCCGTCCAGCAGCTCCGTGGCCGGCCCGCGCCAGACTGCCCGGTCACCGACACGGACGAGCCCGCCGTCGAGAAAGCCGGGCGGCAGCCCAAGGTCGATGCGCAGATCGGTGCATCGGGATGACCTTGTGCCGCTCCTCCTCCGTCAGCAGGTGGGGCGGGCGGCTGCCAATATAGCCGGGCAAGCCATCTGGATAAGCGTCGGCGCCGGGGCCTGACGGATAGACGGTTACTTCCTGGCCCAGGGCAGAGCGGGGATCGACCCCGCCGACGCGGGTCACGTGGAGGAACCCGCGGTCTACCTTGGTGACGACCAGGCCGATCTCGTCCATGTGCGCCGCGATCATCACGCGTCCGGGCGCATTTGAGACCTCGCTTGTCGGGCCGGCGCCGCCCCGCGCACCCCTTGCGGCGCGCGCGCGATCAGGTTCCCGAGCGCGTCGGTGCGCAGGTCTGCGACGGTGTCTTCCGCCAGGCTGCGCACGAGCCCGGCCACCTTCGTCTCGGCGCCAGACGGGCCGTCGATCGCGCACAGCTGTTTCAAAATGTCTGTGATCCGCGCTTTGTCCATGCAGCGTATCCTTTGGAAGGGGGCTGACTGCGGTTTCCGGCCAACAGCCGCAGGATTGTACCCCGCGCTCATTTGTCCGTCAAACGTCCCTTGGCTGGACGATGTACCGAGACAGGGTCGCACACAGACTTCTGTGAACTTTGGGACCGCGCGCGTCGCCCGCGACGCCACTGGCGCGGTCAGCGAAAGTCCTGGGGACTTGACGCTATGTCAACAAAACGGTTAAAATAGTCTTGTCCGGATTCAAGAAGGAGCGGCTGACCCGAGAAGCTTTATGACCACAACTACAACAACCATCCCCGTGCAGCACGTGGAGGCACCCCCGGCGAACACGCCCGCCGAACGTCTCGCCCGTGGCGGCGGCTGGTGGACCTTAGTCCTCGCCCTGATCATGCTCCTTGCCGTTACAGAAAGCCTGAATGCGGCCGCCTGGAGCGAGGGGCTGGAGGTCGTTCGATTGGCGGTGCTGGGCGGCGCGCTGCTCAGCTTCATGTTGGCACTGACACGCTGGGATGGCCCGTTTCCCGTCGTTTATGGCATCCTCGCCAGCATTGTCTGGATTGCCACCCTGTTCACACAGCTCGTCTTTCAGCACCTGGGCTGGCGCGAGGGTGCGCTCGAGCTCTTCCAACGGAATGTAAACTGGGTTCGGGCGCTCATGGAGGGCACCTCGGGCGCGGACAACCTGATCTTCGTAACCCAGCTCAGTTTTCTCGGGTGGTGGATCGGCTACCTCGCAATCTGGAGCCTGTTCCGGCACCAGCGCCTGCTCAGCGCCATCATTCCTGCGGGCGTCGCATTGGTCGTCAACGCCTACTACTCGACGAGTAGCATGACCGGGTACCTGGTTCTGTATGCGGGGGCGGTCCTCATGCTGGCCATCCGCGTCGAGTTGGCGCGCAACGAGACGCGGTGGCAGATGACGCGCGTCCGGTATGCGCCGGACATTACCCTGGACTTCCTCAAGGCGGGGGCGGCGTTCAGCGCGCTCGTGCTGATCCTGGCCTGGTCGCTGCCCGACGTCAGCCAGAGCCTGACGGTCGAGCGCATCATGCGTCCGTTCGAGGCGCCGTGGCACCGGGTCGAAGACACGTGGAACCGGATGTACAAGTCGCTCAACTACTCGCGCTCGGCGGCTTCGGTCGCCTCGTTCGGGAAATCGATGAGCTTCGGCGGCCCGGTGAGCCTGACCGACCGGCCGATCTTCGATGCTCAGACCCCCGAGCGCAATTACTGGCGGGCGGCAGTCTATGACGAATACACGAGCGATGGCTGGCAGAACACCGCCGCTGACGTCGCCGTCGTAGACAGCAATGAGGCATTGCGCGAGCCGCTCGCCCGGCGACGACCCAGATCACGACCACCGTTTACCCGCTGGAGCAGGGGCAAGAGCTGATCTTTGCGCCCCCCCAGCCGCTGCGGGTGAGTATCCCCGTCAACGCCGACCTGCGGCTGGTGCCAAATCCGGGTAAGCCGAACGAGCCACTGCGCTCGATCTCGCTGCTGCGGAGCCGGGTGCGGGTGGACGCCCAGACCGGTTACCAGGTCGTGTCGGCCGTCAGCGACGCGTCGCCCGACAAGCTGCGCGCGGACAGCACGGACTATCCCGAGTGGATCAAGCAACAGTACCTCCAACTGCCCGACAGCGTGTCGGCGCGGGTGAAGGACCTGGCAGCCAAGACCGTGGCGAACGTGGACAACCCGTATGACAAGGCCGACGCGATCGAGTCGCTTTTGCGGACATACACGTACAACCAGGGCATCGCCGCCCCGCCGGCCGGCCAGGATGGGGTCGACTACTTCCTGTTTGACGTGAAGGAAGGGTACTGCGACTACTACGCCAGCGCGATGGTGGTGATGCTGCGCTCGGTGGGGGTGCCGGCCAGGTTCGCCGTGGGGTATACGCCTGGGCAGTTGAAGCAGCAGAACGAACAGAACGACGAGGCCCCGCTCTACCGCGTGCTCGAACGCAACGCGCACGCTTGGCCCGAGGTGTACTTCCCCGCTTACGGCTGGATCCAGTTCGAGCCCACCGCGTCCGAGCCGCTGATCTCCCGGCCCGCGCCCGAGATTCAGGACAAGCTCGACGCCGGCTTGGTGCCCGACCCGGGCCAGCAGGCGCACAATACCGAAGAGGACATGCCCAACGTGCCGGAAGGCCAAATGCCGGCCAACATCCAGACGCCCAGCGCGTTCGTAAACTGGCTGCGCGGGAACTGGGGCTGGTTAGCGGCCTTGGTGGTCGTTGGTGCGGGAGCCATTGCGGCGTGGCGTTACCTGAAGTGGCGGCAAATTGACCTGTTCCGCGATTCGCAGGTGCTTGGCCGGTTGTTCGGGCTGCTCGGCCTGTGGGCCCAGCGCCTGCACGTGCCGTGGCGGGCCAGCCAGACGCCGCTGGAGCGGGCCGCCGAGTTCAACGCCCGCCTGCCCGAGGCAGCGCCGGCCGTCGACACCATTGCGACCCTCTTCATCGCCCAGCAGTACGGTCGCCAGGACCCGCCGCCGGATTCAATCCAGCACCTTGCGCGTTACTGGCAGCAACTGCAGCCGCGGCTGTGGCGGCAGTGGGTGGTGGCCCAGGTGCGGGGGCCGGGCCGCCAGGCCGATAAGTAAGGTGGACGCCTAAGCACAAAGACACCAGGACACAGAGAACCGCGAAGCACGTTCTTCGAGGTTCTCGTGTCCTGGTGTCTTCGCGACGAGGTAACCTACTACTGCCCCTTCAGCGTCTTAAGTTGCTTGCGCGCCTCGTCCATGGCCGTCGGGTCCTGTGCGGTGCCCAGCGCCAGGAACTTTTCGAACGCAGCAATGGCTTCCGCCTTCTTCCCCTGCAGGTTGTACAGCGCACCCAGCCCGTAATACACCTCGGCGAGTCCGGGCTGCGCGGCCTTGGCCCGGTTCAGGAGGGTTTCGGCGTCCGACAGCTGGTTGTTCTGGATGTGCACCGCGGCCAACAAGTAGAGCGTGGGAGCATCATCCGGCTTCAACTTCAGAGCCGCGTTGAACTCGTCCTCCGCCTTCTTCATCTGGCCCTGCTGGTAGTACACCACGCCCAGGTTCGAGTGTGCAGAGGTGAGGTTAGGGTCGACGGCGAGCGCAGCCCGGTAGGCCGTTTCCGCCTCCGCCAGCCGGCCCTGCCGGAAGTAGACGTTGCCGAGGCCAAACTGGGCCTGGGCCGAGTTTCGGTCTGCGGCCGCGGCCTGTTTGAACAATCGCTCGGCGTCGGGCATTCTTCCCGCATCCAGCGCCACCTGCCCCTGCTTGACGAGGTCTTGGGCATTCCCCACCGGCATGGGGGTGCCCGCCCGCTGCGGCGGCAGCACGGTGGGCGCCGTCGAGCCGGCGGCTGGCCGCGTTTCGGGCGCGCCCGCCCCGCACGCCCCAAGCACAATGATCACCACCGTCATGACAATGAGGAGGGTCGCCCGCCTCCCCCGTATCACTCCATTCATAGCCTGCCCCTGCTCAATGCTACCCCTGCTCGATGCTACGCCTGTTTGCACTCGAGCACGATCACTTGCGTCTGCTCGGGCAGTGCGCTGCGGCTGACTCGCAGCGACTCCTGCGGCTCGTGTTCGGTCACGCCCATTTCCTTGAGGAACTTCGCCAGGGGGTCGAGCTTGAGCGTCGTGTACTGCGTGAGGTAGTGCATCGGTACGACGATGCGCGGCTCGAGCTGAGCAATGACCTCGGCAGCCTTATCCGCGTCCAGGGCGCCGCCGCCCCCTACTGGCACCAGGAGCACGTCGACGTCGGGCATGGATTCTACCTGCGCCTGCGTCAGCACCTTGCTCAGGTCGCCCAGGTGGCACACCGTCATCTCGCCAAACTCGAACACAAAAACCGTGTTCTCTTCCTTCGCCTCGCCCTTAACGGCCGAACCACGCCAGGTCTGGATGCCCGTTACGAAGACGCCCTTGATCTCGTACTCTCCCGGCCGCGTCAAAACTTTCGGATCGCCCTTCACCCCCGCGCCGTTCGAATGGCCCGGCGCGTCGTGGCTGATCGTCACGAAGTCGGCCCGCAGCTTGGGCACCGAGTAGCCGATGCTCTTGTCATACGGGTCCGTGACGACTGTCACGGCGCCCTCTTTGATGCGGAAACAAGACTGGCCAAACCAATCAATATCCACTAGGATTGCTCCCTTCTTTCGGTGTTACGGGTTGATTATACCCGTGAGGGGTCACTTTGGACAAGGCTTCACCGCCCTCGTCCCAACCGCCCCCGGCTGAGGCCGGCAGCGCTCAGACCGACGGCATTGCCACGACGAATGATTTTTGGGGTCTGGACAACGAAAAGAATATAGTGTATAGTAGTCAACAGGTAAATATTGCTGTGGTTTTGCACAGCCAGGCTAAAGGAGCGCCCATGGCGAGGCCTTTGAACGACTCACCCTACCTGTACGGACTGCATGACCCGGGCGGCGAGCAGTTGATGGCCCAGGCCGGCGCGCGTGGCTGGATCCTGTTCACGGAGGAGTTGGGCGCCGATCCCAACAACCGCCGCGGCGTGGACTACAGCCGCTGGGCGAACGACGGCTTTGGCATCATCGTCCGGCTGAACCACGGCTACGAGCCGAACGGCACCTTGCCGCGCGCCAGCCGCTACCGGGACTTCAGCCGCCGGGTAGCGAACTTCGTCGCGGGCTCGGCCGGCTGCCACATCTGGATTATCGGCAACGAGATGAACTTCTCCGTCGAGCGCCCGGGCGGCGAGGCGATCCTGCCGAAAATGTACGCCTCGTGCTACACGCTCTGCCGCAACGCCATCAAGGCACTCGCTGGCCACGGCGCGGACCAGGTGATTACGGGCGCGGTGGCGCCGTGGAACGTGCAGACCGCGTACGATGGCAATCCGTCGGGTGATTGGGTGCGATACCAATCGGACCTATTGAGCGAGTTAGGGCCCTTGGGGTGTGACGGGATCGCCATTCACGCCTACACCCACGGCTCGGATCCCAGCCTGATCCACACGGACCGCTACATGGATCCCCCCTTCGCCAACCGGCAGTACAACTTCCGGGTCTACCAGGACCTGATGCAGGGCATCCCGCTCGCCATGCGCCACTTGCCGGTCTACCTCACGGAGGTGGATCAGAACGACGCGTGGCAGAACGTGAACCGAGGCTGGATCCAGCGGGCTTACGGGGAAATCGACTGGTGGAACCGCCAGCCGGAGACCCAAGTCATCCGCGCCGTGATCCTTTACCGCTGGCCCAACATCGACCGGTGGGGGCTCGAAGGGAAGACTGCGCTGTACGAGGACTTTCGGCAGGCAATGTCACACAAATACAACTGGGAGGCCGCGATGACCAGCAAGCCGTCCGCCCCGCCGCCGAGTGCAGGCGGCGTTGCTCAGCCCGAATTTGTCGATATCACCAACCAGTTGTCGCGCGATCCCGGCGGCTTCGTAAAGCGCACGCGCGGCGACATCAAGACGATCGTCATCAACCACACGGGCGTGCGCCCCGAGATCGGCGCGGACCGGGTGGCCACCGCGCAGCGACAGCGCTGGCCCGGCATCCTGAGCCAGTTCTTTATCACTGGCGACGGCAAAATCCAGCGCACCGAACCTGACCTCGAGGCTGTGAGTAAGGACCAGGCGTGGATCTTCAACGGCCTCAACATCTATGTCGCAGGCAATTTCGACGCCACGGTGCCAAGCGACGGGCAGATGGCCGCGCTGGCCCACCTGTGTGCGTGGCTGCTCGACCAGTACGACTTGAAGGCCGACGCCTTGAAGGGCGTCAGCGAGTTTATCGAGACCCATTCGCCCGGCCTGCAGTGGCTGACCGGCGCCCGGTGGAAGGACAAGCTCATGACACTCATCGCCGCCGTGCCGGGCTCGCCCACGGGTTCGGACGACCAGTTGGTCCAGCAGCTGCGGGCCGAGATCACGCAGGCTTAACACCCAGGTGCAGACGCTGACCGCGCAGGTGGGCGCTCTCACGGACCAGGCGAACCAACTCGTCACGGATAAGGCCGCGCTGGCTAAGGAGCTTGACGCACTGAAGGCGGCGAACGCCGCGCTCCTGCTGCAGGTCAAGAACCTGACAGACGCCAACGCCAGCCTGAAGGCGCAGCTCAAGACAGCAGACACCGAAAAGCAGGCGCTGCAGAAACGGATTGCGGAGCTGGAGGCGAAAATCGCGGAGCTGACCGGGGGCAGCAGCCAGGTTGCCGCGCCGCCCATCCGCAACGTCGTAGACACCCTGCCCAAGCATCCCACCGACCGGTACGCCACGCGTACCCTCGACAAGATCACCGCGCTTGCCATCCATCACAGCGCCGCGGCGGGAGACATCCCGCCCCAGAATGTCGCCGCCTACCATGTGCGCCGTGATTGGCCCGGCATGGGGTATCACTTCTACATCATGGGTGACGGGACGATCTACCAGTGCAATAACCTGGAATCGATCTCATACCATTCGGGCTACGCCAACACCTATTCGGTGGGCATCTGCCTCGCGGGGCGCTTCATGGACGGCGCACTGCCGCCCGACAAGCAGCTTGCGGCGGCCACACAGCTCGTGGCGTACCTTTCGAAGAAGCTCAACGTGAAGCTCGAAAACGTCAAGGGACACAAGGAACTGCCCCAGACGCAGACGGCCTGTCCGGGCGCGGACTGGATCACCGGACAGCGCTGGAAGGATAGGTTCCTCGCACAGGTCAGAGTCCAGGCTCGGCTAGTTGGGCCACCCCACGCCTGGTTCCTGCGGGCGGGCGAACTGCCTGGGAGGAACCAGGCGTTTGCGCGCCTACTGCCCGAGGAGTAAGATGCAGTAAACAGACAGGGGCGAGACCGTGAGCGCCGGGCCGAGCCGTTTGGCGTCGTGGAGTGGGGTGGTACGGGCGAACCAAGAAGCTGGCTAATGGCGATGGATGGGGTGGACAGGAGGTGGGCGAAGATGACTGAGTTTGCGACGATCGGCGTGTATGGTTGGGATGAGCACCGGTTCTTCGATGCGATCCGGGCTGCCGGCGTCGACCTGTTGGTCGATATCCGCCGGCGCAGGGGCGTGCGCGGGTCGGAGTACACGTTTGCCAACAGCGCGCGCCTTCAAGCGACGCTCGCCGAGCTCGGCATTTGTTACCTGCACCGGATAGACCTGTCGCCGTCTGACGCGGTCCGCAAGGCCCAGGGCCAGGTGGACCAGGAAGAACACGTGGCGCGGCGCCATCGTGCGGAACTGAGCGACGCGTTCAAGCAAGCCTATCGGAAAGAGGTATTGGACCACTTTGACAGCCGGCAGTTCGTGGCCGAGCTTGGGCCCGAGACCAAGTGCGCCGTGCTGCTCTGCGTCGAGAGCGAGCCGTCCGCGTGCCACCGCGGGCTGCTCGCCGAGCGGTTGGAGCAAGACCTCGGCGTCAAAGTCACGCATCTGACGCCCTGAACCGATTTGATATAGGACGCCGATACAACTGATTTAGCTGATCCGGACCGTCCTTTGGTAAATGATCGTGATCATCGGTCCGATCCGTTCAATCAGTGTCCTATTTCGCCCCCCGAGGCATCTTCGCAACCGGCAGCAGGCCCATCCGTATTATCGAGCAGGACGGGACGATGTGTCATGTCCGGTTACGTAGCGCACCACGCGGGCAAGGCCCGCGGCCCACAGACTGCAGGAATGTCAGCGGCAATGAAAGAAGATAGCGAATTCGCAGAACTGGCGCCCTGGCTGGTGCTGGTCGTTACGCTGATCGGTGCCGTGGTGCGCGTCTTGCTGCTCGGTGGCAAGGGGATGTGGCTCGACGAAACGTTCAGCGTCTGGCTGGCCAACCACCCTCTTGGCGATCTGCTCCACTGGACCGCCACGATTGACCAGCATCCGCCCCTCTACTATCTGCTGCTCCACTACTGGATGGCGCTTACCGGCGACTCGCCGTCCGACGTCCGCCTGCTCTCCGTCGTGTTTGGCACGGCGACGATCCCGGTTATCTACCTGATCGGCAAACGCATGTCGGGCGCAGTCGTGGGAGTTGCCGCGGCCGTTCTACTCGCCTTCTCTCCCTTCAACATCCGCTTCGCGGAGGAAACGCGCATGTATACCCTCCTGACCTTCAATGCGGCGGTCGCGATGTACGCCCTGGTCAGGCTGCTGACCGATCCCCGAGCGACAAGCCCCATTGGCAGCCAGTTCCGGGAATACGTGCGCGCCTGGCGCACCGCCGGGCCCGTGGAACCCGCCGGCGAAAAGAACTTCAGCTACAGGGAAGCCGGCCGAACTCAGACTGGCTGGCGGGGCTGGGTCGGCCGTCACACGTGGTCGCCCATCCAGACCGTCGAGACCGATCTGGCGTGGATTGCCTTCGTTGCCTTCTCGGCCACGACCATGCTCACCCACAACACGGCGGTCTTTTTCGTCCTGGCCACAAACGTCTTCGTGCTCGGCCTGCTGCTCTACCGGCGGCCTAGAAGAGCGGGGGCGCCGTCACAAATCAGCTCGCCCGCGTTCCGGGCGCCGTCCCTGGGAAACTGGGTGAAGGCACAAATTGCCATCCTGGTCTTGTGGAGCCCCTGGCTGGTGGCCTTCACCAGGCAGGCCACGGGCGTCTACCGTGAGTTCTGGATTCCGGCGCCGGACTGGGACGTCCTTGTCCAGGCGGTGCAGTCCTTGCTGAATGCTTCGACGCCGGTACCGGGCCAGGCGAACGAGCTGGCGTTCGTGTGGGCTCTGTTCGCGCTGGTGCTCGTTCTGGGCGTGCTGTACTTCCGGAAGCATGCCTCACAGTTCATGTTCCTCGCCGCCCTGATCGCCACCCCGATCGTGGGCGAGTTGGTCGTGAGCCTGCGCCGGCCGATCTTCTACGATCGAACCCTGATCTGGGTGTCGATCCCACTGCTGCTGTGGCTGGGGGCCGGCATTGCCCAACTGAGATTTCGTCCCCTCATGATCCTGGCGCTGGTGATTCTCGGATCACTCAACGTGTTCTCCGCCAGCGACTATTTCCGATTCATGCAAAAGGAAAACTGGAGCGACGCGGCGGGCTATGTGGCCAATTTTGCGCAGAAGGATGACCTGGTCCTGTTCAATGCCGGTTGGGTGCAAATCCCGTTCGACTACTACTTCCAGGACTTCGAAGCGCAGTACGGTGTCCAGGTGGAGAAACGTGGGGCGCCTGCCGATATGTTCGAGCGGGGGGTTCTGGAGCCCAAGATGACAGAGAGCGACGTCCCCAGGCTTGCCGCCTTACTGAACGGGCGCAAGCGCGCTTGGCTGGTCTACAGCCACAATTCCTATACCGATCCAGAGGGATTAGTCCCGCAAACCCTGGCTGCGACCATGAAGCTGACGCAACAGCGCCCGTTTTATGGGGGGCAGGTTCAACTGTACGAGGCGCCCTGAGCCCGTACTGCACCTTCATTTGCCCGCACCCTTTCCGCCGACTATACTGTTACGCACAACATCCCACTCGACGACGAGGCGTGCATGTGCGGTATTTTCGGCATCGTGACAAACAAAGAACAGCCGCTCGGCGAACTCCTGACGGATGCCGGGCGGCGTCTTTCGTACCGGGGCTATGACTCGGTGGGCGCTGCGACGATCCACTCGGACGGCGCGATCGACCTGCGAAAGGACGTCGGCAAGGTCGACGCAGTGGCGGCCCGCCACCACTTCTCAGAGATGACCGGCACGCGCGGCATCGTGCAGCTCCGGTGGGCGACCTTCGGCAACCCCTCGCAGGCCAATTCCCAGCCTCACCTCGACTCAGACGGCGACCTGGTGGGTGCTCACAACGGCAACGTGGTCAACAACGTCGAACTGCGCCGCCAGTTTGTGGCCGAGGGTATGGTGGTTCGCTCGGAGAACGACGGCGAGTCGTGTGTGCACGCGGTCGAGCGCTACGTCGACCGCGGGCTGGAGATGGTCGAGGCGATCCGGTGCGCATACTCCGACCTGCACGGCGACTACGCCTTTGTGATCGGCCACGTGAGCGAGGATTGCCTGCACGCGCTCAAGAAGGGCTCCGGGCTCGTCGTCGGCCTGGGCGATGGGTTCACCGTCGTTTCTTCAGACATGCCCTCGGTTCTGCCTCTGACCCGGAAGATTCTCCGTGTGCGCGACGGCGAGATCGTGACGTTCCGGGCCGACGCGCGGCAATTCACCGGGTCTCGGACGGCGCGCTGGTCGAGCGCGAGGCTGAGACGGTGACTGAGACCATGGAGGCCGCGGCCAAGGGCGGCTATCCCCACTTCATGCTCAAGGAAATTTACGAGCAGCCAAAGCTGGCCGGCGACCTGCTCCACTTGCTCGACGAGAAGGCCGACGTGGGCGAGATCGCGCAGGCCCTCACGGCCGCTCGCCATCTCTACTTTGTCGGCTGCGGCACCAGCTACCACGCGTGCATGTTGGGCGCGCTCTACGTGGCCCGGCTGGCGGGCCGGCCCGCGATCCCGATCCTCGCGCCGCAGTTCATCGCCCAGTACGGCCCTACCCTCGGGCCGGGCGACGTGGCCGTGTTCGTCAGCCAGAGTGGGGAAACCAAGGACGTGCTGCTGGCGCTGGAGGCGGCACAGGCTCGGGGGGCGACCGCTTTCGGCATGGTAAACGTCATCGGCTCCACCCTGATGATCCAGTCCGAGCGCCACATCCCGCTGGCCTGCGGGTATGAGATCAGCGTTCCGGCGACCAAGACCTTCCTCAATCAGTGCATCGCGTTCCTCTACACGGCCATGCGCATGGGCGGGCACGACACGAGCGCGCTGCACGCCCTGCCCGGGCTCATTCAGCAGACGCTCGAAGTCGTCGACGGGCCGGTCGCAGCCCTGTCGACCGCTCTGATTCCCCAGGATGACTTGTACTGCTTGGGTTACGGGCTCACCTACCCCATCGCGCTCGAGGGCGCACTCAAGTTCAAGGAAATCACCTACGCGGACTGCGAGGGCATCCTGTCGACAGAGTTCAAGCACGGGCCGCTGTCCGCGGTGCATGAGGGCTACCCCGTGCTGTTCGTCGCCGGCTCGGAGGACTCGGCCGTGTTGGTCAGCGGGATCAACGAGGTGACCTGCCGCGGCGGTCGGGCCATCGCGTTCGGCGAGGATGACAGCCGGCTGCACAACAACGCGTCCAGCCTGATCGTCATCCCCCCGAGCGACGCGCACTTCAACCCAATCCTCGCGGTGCTGCCGCTGCAGTTGCTGTCCTACCGGGTCAGCGTCGGGCGCGGCTACGACCCGGACTTTCCGCGGAATCTCAGCAAGACGTTGACGGTGGATTAGTTGTGACTGAGCAGAACCCGAAACTGAGGCCGCTGGATATCAAGCCCTACCAGCAGGACGGGCAAAACATGCTCCTGCTGCGCGACCCGCTGGAGCTGTCCGACCACATGCTGGGGCTGCCCCAGCCGCTGGCGCCGCTCCTGGCCCTGTGCGACGGGACCCGCGATCTCGTCGGCATCCACACCGCGCTGACGGTGCGGTGGGGCGTGCGGGTTAAGGCGAGCATGTTGAACGAAGTGATCGACATGCTCGACGAGGCGTGCCTGCTCGACAACGCGCGCTCGCAGGCAGCAATGCGGGTCGCGCTCGAAGCGTACCGGGCGCTCCCTCAGCGGGTCCCTGCGCTGGCCGGCGGCGCCTACCCGGCCGATGCCGGGGCGCTCGGGCCCTTCCTCGACGCGTTCGACACGAGCGGCGTGTCAAAAGGCTGGGCGCCGCGGGCTCCCGGCCCGGTTCGGGGCGTGGTCAGCCCCCACATCGACTACGCCCGCGGCGGCCCGGTCTATAAGGCCGTATGGGGCGCGGCGCAGGACGCGGCCCGCGATGCGGACCTGGCAATCATCTTTGGCACCGACCACAGCGGGGGGCTCGGCAAGGTCACCCCCACCAGGCAGAGCTATGCCACCCCCTACGGGGTGCTGCCGACCGCCCGCGCGATCGTCGACCGGCTGGCCGAGGCGCTCGGCGCAGACCCCTCGCTCGGCGAGGGCGACGCGTTTGCCGAAGAGCTGCACCACCGCAGCGAGCACTCGATCGAGCTAGCGAGCGTGTGGCTGCACCACGTGCGCGGCGGCCGGCCGGTGGAGGTTGTGCCCATCCTGTGCGGCTCCTTCGCGGACTTCGTGGCCGGCCAGGCCGACCCGGCGACTGACGAACGATTTGCGAAGGTCGTGGCGGTGCTGCGAGATGCGATGCGGGGGCGAAACGCGCTGGTCGTCGCCGCGGCCGACCTCGCGGACGTCGGCCCTGCGTTTGACGGCGACCCTGTCCGAGCCGAGGGACAGGCGAAGT
This sequence comes from uncultured Chloroflexia bacterium, assembly GCA_963810095.1. Taxonomy (GTDB): domain Bacteria; phylum Chloroflexota; class Anaerolineae; order CG2-30-64-16; family CG2-30-64-16; genus JALOOB01. The sequence continues at coordinate 279,371 of CAWEMM010000011.1, forward strand.
TGCGCCGGGCGGACGACGCGATTCTGGCAGCGATGGCGGCGGGCAGCGCGGCGCGGTTCTTCTCCGAGCTGCGGGCAGTCGAAGACGCCAACAACGTCTGCGGGCTGCCGCCGATCTACCTGGCGCTCCGTCTTCTGGGCGAAACGGCCGGCGAGACGGTCGCGTACGACCAGTGCCCGGCCGACGAAGAAAACACCTCGTGGGTGTCGGTGGCGGGCATGCTCTGGCGGTAGGCCGGGGGACGAGGCATTCGGACAGCGAGCGCCTACCGGGCGTAGACGTTCATGGCTGGGTCGGCGATCAGAACGCTTCGTCCACCCGCTACGTCGACGACGTGCGCATCACGCCGGCACGCTGATCCGCCATTTAGGGGCGAGGCATTCAGACGGCGAGCGCCGAGGGCGCTCGCCGTCTGAATGCCTCGCCCTTACGCGCCCTCGGCCGCGCCGCCCTACCGGACCGTGATCTCGCCCAGTACCACCGCGTCCCCGCCTGTGCTGGCCGGCAGCCGCACCCCGTCCAGCAGCCCGTACATCCCCACTTCCACCCGGTACGTACCGGCCGGCGCTTTCGGATCGACCTTGATGCGGTAGCGGTCCACGACGACCTCGCGCGGCGCCCAGCGGGTCGTGGGGAGCTGGTCGGTCTGCGGCTCGTTGTCCTGCTGGCCCCACAGGAAGTTGCCCCCGTCCGCATTCCAGGTCTCTCCGACCAGGTGGGTAAACACCTTATAGCGCTCGGTCAGGACCGCATCCGTCTGCCAGTAGAGCGTCAGGTCGACGTAGTCGCCGGGACGGACGGGATCGGTGGCAAGGTCGTAGCCAAGCAGATGCACGTACCCGCCGAAGCGAACTTCCAGCGGGTGTTGTGGGTTGGCGACGGCCGCCCGAGCCGGACCTGCGGCCACGAGTTCGATCGTGCCAAGTTGGGCCACCTCGCGCCCCTGGTCGCGGAGAACGACATGGTACACGCCGGGCCTCAGGTCAGGCGTGAGCGGCAGGCGGCCGACGACCCGCTGGGTGCCGCTCGTCACGGTCGGAGGCGGAGGAAGAAGCTCCTGCGGGGCGGTCACCTCCCGCAGTCCCAGTTCCAACAGCGCCCGTCGGTGGGTTCAGCCAGTACACTGTCGCGTAGAGCGGTATCGCCGATGCGGTAGCGGCGCAGGGGCAGCCGGGGCGCGGCCAGCCGCTGGCCCTCAACTTCCGCCACCGTGCTGAAGGCGGGCAGGGGCGCCGGCAACGTCCCACATCTCCCCCGCTCGGCCGGCCGTACGCGCGTACAAGCGTCAGCCGGTTCTCGCCAAAATCCCAGTCGGTGCGGGCCGCTGCGTGCGATTCGAGCCACCCGTGCACCAGGCCCTGCCTGTCGGCCTCCTGCGCCTTGGGCGTCGTGACCACCCACAGCCCCTCGGCCCGCTCCCACACCGGCGCCAGCAACCCCCCGACGCTCTCGGGCGAGAAGTCCATCCCCGCGGGCGCCTTCTCCCACGGTCCGGGGAATCGCGCCGCGAACAGCGGCCAGTCCTGGTCCGGATAGAGCAACACCTTGTCGCCGGGCCGTTCGTGCGCCCGGAGCGTATCGACCAGCGACACGTACTGGTCACTTGCAACCCGGCCGGGCAGCACAACCACGAGCGCGGCCACGGCGACTGCAGCGACGATGCCGGCGCCGGCGAGCGACAGGGCGCGTCCCACGCGGGGCGGCCCGAGGCGGCCCAACCCGGCGACGCCCCACCCGAGCAATGCGTAGAAGGTCCCTGCGAGCGGCAGGAAGTAGCGCGGGGCCAGCCGCGGCACGTAAAACGTGCGGCCCGGCAGTGCCGTCAGCGCGTAGACCATCAGCGCCGGCAGCGCGACGCCGAGCAGCAGCATAACCAGTCCGGCCGTCTGCAAGCGCGTCCGCCGCTTAAGGCTGAGTGTCACGACGCCCGCAGCAAAAACTGCGAGTACCAGCAGCGCCGGCGCCAGCCACGGCTCGATGTTTTCCGCAATCCCGGTCGTCAGCACGGTCGTGTAGAGCCGGGCGAAGAACGCGGGCGAGTATGGTTCGGTCGACGACCAACTCATCATCCGCGGCAACGCGTACGCCAGCCACGGCGCAAACAGCGCGAGGACCGCCACTTGTGCGAGCGCCCACCGCCCCAGAATGCGCCCGGCGTCGCTCGGCACAGGCGAGGAACACGAGAAACGCGAGGTTGGCGACGAGCGTCACGGTGACAAACAAATACAACGTCCACAGGCCGGCCGCCGACGCAAGCACGTACAAGACGAACCAGGCCGCGCCCGGTTGACCATCTGCGTGGGCCTGCCACATCTTGAGCACGGCGTACAGCGCCAGCGGCGCCCACAGGCTCGCCCACACATACATCCGCAGTTCCTGCGACCAGGTCACCGCGAACGCCGAAAGCGCCAGAAACGCGGCAGCCAACAACCCCGCTCGCCGTCCCCCGAGCGTCCGGGCCAGCAGGTACACGCCGGCAACCGCCGCGGTCCCCGCCAGCGCCGAGATGAACCGCATGGGCCATTCGCCGTCGCCCGTCAGCAGCCACCACCCGCGTTGTATAAGGAAGTACAGCGGGGGATGGACGTCATGCGCAGTCCAGTCAAGGATGCGCAGCACGGGCAGCCGGCTGGCCCACGCGCTGAGCCCTTCGTCCCACCAGACGTTGTGCTGGTCCAGGCCCCAGAGGCGCAGCGCGAGCGCCATGAGCAGAATCATGCCCAGGATGAGTCGGGTGGTATGGGTCGACCGGGGAAAGGGTGCTTGCGGGCTCATGTCGCGAGATAGTATAGCCCAGAAACCAGGTTTCTTCGAGAAACCTGGTTTCTTTCGGGCGCGTGTCGACGCACCTCGCTTGTCCCGGCCGCAGATCCGTCGCGGACTTCCAAAGCTGACGGTGGTATGCGCAGCGCTGACTGCCGGGCCCTCCCGGTTGCCCACGTCATCCAGATGGTCGCAGGCCTCCCAGTAAGGAGCGAAGTCATTGGCGGTCAAGGGGGCAGGGCCTGGCCCCGGCAAAACCATACAACCCAACTTTGCTTTTGCCACGGCTATGGCGCGGTGCTATAATGACTCGAACAGTCATTGCAAGGAAAGACTACTCGTGTCTGAACTCGAACCGACAACAGAAACACCGCCGGCCCCCGTCGTCGAGGAAGCCGCCCCCGCCTCCGCCGCTGCGTCGCTTGGCCGCGGCGCGTGGGAGATCGTCCAGATCCTGGTGCTCGCCCTGCTGATGGTCATGGTGATCCGCAACTTCATCCATAACTATCGAATTGACGGTATCAGCATGGAGCCGAATTTTCACGACCAGCAGTTCCTGATCGTCAACCGCTTCGCCTATTGTCCGGGGATCCACGTGGAAATCCCCGTCGTCAACATCTCGCTCTTTGACAAGACGTGGTGTGCGCGGGTTCCCAACCGCGGCGACGTCGTCATTTTCCGCTATCCGCGCGACCCTCTCGCGACTTCATCAAGCGAGTCATCGGGCTGCCGGGCGAGACGGTCGAGGTTATTGCAGGCCAGGTTTACATTAACGGGGAGCTCATGCCCGAGCCGTTCGGCCCGAACCCGGGGAGCTACAACGCGCCTCCCATTACCGTAGGCCCGGAAGAGGTCTACGTGATGGGCGACAACCGTAACAACTCGAGCGACTCACACCTCTGGGGGCCCTTGCAACTGGACCACATCATCGGGAAAGCCCTGGTTTCGTACTGGCCTCCGAAGGATTGGGCCATCGTGCCCCACTACAACCTGACTGACCTAAGTGCGCAGCAGCAATAAGTCCGAGCCTGCCACTTGTGCCAAAGGAGCGCTCCTTGGGGCCAACCGAAGCTGAAGTCCGCGAGATCGTTCGCCGTGTCCTGACGCGGTTGACGGCAGCCCCTGCCCCCACGAGCACGAGCCCTTCGCCCGCCGCGCCGCCATCGGGCAGCCCGACTCGGCCTGCCGTACGGCGCCTGGTGGACGAGGCGGCAGTGCGCGAACTCGCGCCCGGCTCGCGCTTGAGCATCCCCCGGGGCGCGCTGGTCACTCCGCTCGCCCGCCAGGTCGCAGAAGAACGCAACATCCTCCTTGAAGAGGCCGGCGCTGCGGCTGCCCCGGGAGCGCGGCAGGGCAAGCCCTCGGCAGAGGCCCGACCGGGCGCCCGCGGCGCGGCTGCGGCGCAACAGCGGGTCGCGATCGGCGCGGACCACGGCGGCTATCCGCTCAAGGAGACGCTCAAGGCGCATTTGCAGTCGCTGGGGTACGAAGTCGTCGACTGTGGGACCAACTCTGCGGACGCCGTGGATTACCCCGACTTCGCCTACGCGGTGGCCCAGCTGGTCGCCAGCGGCCAGTGCGCCAACGGGATCGTCGTGGACGGTGCGGGCATCGGGTCGTGCATGACGGCCAACAAGGTGCCGGGCGTGCGTGCAGCGATGTGTTACGATCATGCCACCGCGATGAACAGCCGCGAGCACAACCACGCCAACGTGCTCACGCTTGGCGCAGGGCTCATTGGCGCCAACCTGGCCAAACAAATCGTGCAGACATGGCTGGCAACCCCGTACGGTGGGGGCCGGCATGCGGCGCGCGTCGCGAAGATTACGGCTATCGAGAAACGATTTACGAAATGACAGCACCTACCACGGGCGCATTGAGCGCCTACTCACTCGACCAACTGGTCGAGATCATTACAAGAGAAGTATTGGCTGCCTATCCTGCAGGCGGCCAGCAGTGCGAAGTCTGCAAGTCGGGCAACTGCCAGGGTCAGTGCGTCGAGACGAACCCGGACGGCGCGCGGAAGTGGTCAGCGCGGGCGCAGATCGCCTGAGCACGAGCCTTGGGATTCGCAACGTTTCGTCCGACATGGCACGCATGATCGACCACACGCTGCTCAAGCCAAACGGCACGGAAGAGCAGATACGCCAGCTGTGCGCCGAGGCTCGGGAGTTCAGCTTTGCGACCGTGTGCGTTAACCCGGCCTGGGTGCCCCTCTGCGCCGAGCTGCTGCGCGGCAGTCCGGTCAAGGTCTGCACGGTCATCGGCTTCCCACTCGGCGCCACCCTGCCCGAGGTGAAGGCATTCGAGGCGCAGCGCTGTGCGAACCTGGGCGCCACCGAGCTTGACATGGTCATTAACGTCGGCGCGCTGAAGTCGCGACTGTACGACCTGGTCGAGGATGACATCGCGGCCGTCGTCGGCGCCGCGCATGGGCTCGGCGCCAGCGTCAAGGTCATCATCGAAGCCGCGTACCTCACCGACGAAGAGAAGGTCGAGGCGTGTGTCCTCTCCAAGGCTGCCGGCGCCGATTATGTCAAAACTTCGACGGGCTTTGCGGCGACGGGCGCGACCGTGGAGGACGTGGCTCTCATGCGCCGGGTGGTCGGGCCAGAGATGGGTGTGAAGGCGGCGGGCGGCGTCAAAACGGCCGAGGATGCGAAGGCCATGATCGCGGCCGGCGCTACCCGTATCGGCGCAAGCGCCAGCGTGAAAATCCTGAGCGAGCTCAAGAAGTAGGGGCGGCGCCAGGAAACCCGGTTTCTGGCCGAAGTCGGGTTTCACCCGCACGTGGAGTGGGCGATGTCGCAGCGTGAGTTCATGATCGTGTTGGCCCACACGGGCAATTGCGGTATGTGCCGCGCCCGGTTGCTCGGCGATCCGCCGGCGGTCTTCAACGGCCGCTCGCTCACCGAGGGCGAGCGAGAGATCCTATCGGGGCTCAAATTCGAGGATTTCCTGACCCCCGAAAGCCTGTCACGGGCGGCGCATGTGGTGCGCGAGGAACTGGAGCGTTTTTACAGCGAGCCGGTCGTCCGGCTGCGACATCTGTAGTCGATCAGGAACCGGGTTTCTGGCAGAATTCCGGCTTCTTAAGGAGCAACGAATGGCCGTCGATCTTCGTTCTTACGTCTTCCTCGATAGCCTGCAACCGCAGCACGCGGCATTCCTTGGCACGGTGGCCAAGGGCTTTTTGCCGCTGCCCGGCGATGCGTCGCTGTGGATCGAGATTTCCCCCGGCATCGAGATCAACCGGATCACGGACGTGGCGCTGAAGGCCACGGGCGTGCGGCCCGGGATGCAGATCGTCGAGCGGCTCTACGGCCTGCTCGAGGTTCACTCGGAAAGCCAGGCCGAAGTGCGCGCGGCCGGCGCGGCGATCCTGGCCGCACTGGGCGCCCGTGAAGAGGACCGCCGCAAGCCGAAGGTCGTCTCGAGCCAGATTATCCGGGCGGTCGACGCGCACCAGGTGCAACTGATCAACCGGATGCGCCACGGGCACATGCTGCTGGCGGGCGAGACGCTGTACGTGCTCGAGGTCGAGCCAGCCGGGTATGCCGCCTTGGCAGCCAACGAGGCCGAGAAGGCCGCACACATCAACATCCTGGAAGTGATTGCGTTCGGTTCGTTCGGCCGGGTTTTCCTGGGCGGGGAAGAACGCGATATCATGGCCGGCTATGGCGCAGCGCTCGCAGCGATCGAGGCTGTTGGCGGCCGGGTCGAGGCTCAGGGCAAGCGGGAGTAATCTCAACACAAAGACACAAAGCCACAAAGCCTTGAGAGGTGTGGTGTGGTTGTGTCTTTGTGCCTTTGTGTTATCGTACCTTTTGGAGGCAACATGGCAGAAGCATTGGGCATGATCGAGACCAAGGGTTTCGCGGCGATGGTCGAAGCATCAGACGCGATGGTGAAGGCCGCCAAGGTCGAACTGATCGGCTACGAGAAGATTGGCGGCGGGTATGTGACCGCGATCGTGCGCGGCGACGTCGCCGCGGTCAAAGCAGCGCTCGAAGCGGGCGCGCGCGGCGCGGAGAAGGTGGGGGAGGTCGTCTCCGTCCACGTCATCCCGCGGCCCCACGAGAACGTCGACCGGGCCCTGCCGCTCGGGCGCCAGCAGTCGAAGGAATAACCTATGCAGAATCTGTGGCGTGAGCTGCGGCCCGGGCCTAAGACGCCGGACACGATCTATGCCATCGTCGAAATCCCGAAGGGATCGCGCAACAAGTACGAATACAACAAAGAAAACGGCGTGATCGTGCTTGACCGCGTCCTGTTCTCGTCCCTGCATTACCCGGGCGATTATGGCCTCATCCCGCGCACCTTCTTCGACGACGGCGATCCGCTGGACATCCTCCTGATGACGAACGAGCCGACTTTCCCCGGGTGCATCATCCAGGCCCGGCCCATCGGCATCTTCCGTATGCTGGACCGCGGGGTCAGTGACGACAAGGTCCTGGCGGTGCCGGCGACCGACCCGCTCTTCGCCGAGTACCATGACCTGGCCGACGTGCCCCCGCACTTCCTCCACGAGGTCGCGCACTTCTTCGAGGTCTACAAGGATCTCGAAGGCGCGCGCACGAAGCCCGTGGGCTGGGAAGATGCGGCGGCGGCGAAGAAAGAGATCATGCGCTCCATCAAGATGTTCGACGATCGCTTTGGGTTGCCGGGCCTCTAATGGAACTCGTTCCGAATTTGCACCTTGTGGCCGGCGTCGGGTTGGGGGTCAATGCGTACCTCTGGCGGCCGGTGGTGGCGGGGAACGGGCGGGGCGCGGGTGAAAGCGTCCTGTTCGATTGCGGCTACCCCTGGCAGGCGCCGGCCCTTGTCGACAGCCTCGAACGCCTCGGCTGCCCGATCGACCAGCTCGCCGCGATCGCAATCACGCACGACGATTACGATCACTCGGGCGCGCTCGCCGAGCTTGTAGCGATGATCGGCGCCGGCGGCCCGGCCATCGTCGCACATCGACTGGAAGCCGAGAGCCTCGAGAGCGAGGTGTGGCGCGAGATTCCCCGGCAGAAGAACCTGGGGAGCCTGGTCACCAGCGCGGTGATCGGGCTCGCGTACGCGGCCAGGCCGAAGCAGCCCGTGAAGGTCACCCGGCCGGTGGAAGACGGCGCGCAGCTGCCGGGCGGGTGGGTTGCGATCCACACGCCGGGGCACACGCCGGGCCACCTGGCCTACTGGCAGCCGGACGCCCGCATCCTGATCGCAGGCGACGCGCTCGGTGGCCCGCAGGGCGATGGCGAGATTCGCGCCAACACGGGCTATTACTCGGTGAACGACGAGGAAGTCATTCGCAGCGTTCGCAAGCTGGCCGCGTTGCAGCCCGATACGATCTGCTTCGGTCACGGCCGCGAGATCGTGGGGGGCGCCGCGCCACGGCTCGACCGCCTTGCGCGGTCACTGCCGTGAATTGGCATCGCTCCGCTCAGGATGCCCCTCTTCAAGACGGATACGAGGCGTCGCATGCTCATCGGTAAAGTCGTCGGAACGGTGGTTGCCAGCCGCAAGGAAGAGAAGCTGGAAGGCGTCAAGCTGCTCGTCCTTAAGCAGGTCAGCGTGGAGGGACAGGTCGGGGCGGCCTACGTGGTCGCGGTCGACGCCGTGGGCGCGGGGCTCGACGAGTACGTGCTGTATGCCAGCGGCTCGTCGGCGCGGCAGACCCTCGTAACCGATAAACGCCCGGTCGACGCGGTGGTCATGGCGATCATCGACCAGTGGGAAGTCGGCGGCGAGGTCAAGTACCGGAAGGTCGAAGGCGAGTACCAGTCCTAAGTCACGCGTGGACGACGCAGGTTCCGGTCCATCTATGGGATCCATCAGTCTATGGGCGAAAAACTAACAGACGCGCAGATCGAAGCGATCGCTCGCCGGGTGCGCGGTCAATTAGGCGGTGGGCCGCTGCGACACGGCCAGGACTCCGGACGTGAGGACCGTGCGCGGACAGCCGCCGCGCCATCCGCGCCCGCGGGTGGGCCGCCCCCGCACCTCTCGTATGTGGGACGGGCCGGGCGGAGCGTGCCCGCGCCTGCCGTCACGGGCAAGGACGGTATCTACCCGGACCTTGATTCCGCAGTCGCCGCAGCACGGCGCGGCTTCCGCAGCCTCGACGAACTCACGCTGGAGAAACGCGTCACGATCGTGGCGGCCATGCGCGAGGCGATGCGCCGCAATGCTGAATTGCTCGCGACCATGGCGCAGGAAGAGACCGGGCTGGGGCGGGCCGAGGACAAGGTCAAGAAGAACCTCCTCGTGATCGACAAGACACCCGGGCCAGAAATCCTACAGCCGTCCGCGTGGACCGGGGATCGCGGGCTAACGCTGGTCGAGCGTGCGCCGTACGGCGTGTTCGGCGTGATTACCCCGAGCACCAACCCGACTTCCACGATCATCAACAACGCCATTGGCCTGGTCTCCGCCGGCAATGCCGGCGTCTTCAACGTCCACCCCGGCGCAAAGCGCGTCTCTGCGTACCAGATCCAGTTGCTGAATCGGGCCATCGTGTCGGCAGGGGGTCCGCCCGACGTGCTCACTGCACTGGCCGAGCCGACCGTGGAAAGCGCCCAGGCGTTGATGAAGCACCCGGGCGTCCGCATCCTCCTCATTACGGGTGGGGGCGCGGTGGTCAAGTTGGCCATGGCCTCGGGCAAGCGCGCCATCTGCGCCGGCCCGGGCAACCCGCCCGTCGTCGTCGACGAAACCGCCGACATCGACCTGGCGGGCCGAGAGATCGTCTTCGGCGGCAGCTTCGACAACAACATCATTTGCGTGGACGAGAAAGAAGTCTTCGCCGTTGCGAGCGTGGCCGACAAGCTCAAGGCCGCGATGGTGGCAAACGGCGCGGTGGAATTGCCCTCGTACCGGCTCAAGGCGCTCGAGAAAGTCATTTTCGAAAAGCTGCCCGGCCCGCGCGAGCACGGCGTGATGAAGAAGGAATGGATCGGCCAGAATGCGGGAAAGATCCTGGCGGAGCTGGGCATCTCGGCGCCGAACGCCAGGCTTGTGCTGGTCGAGACGCCGGCCGATCACCCGCTGATCTGGACCGAGCAGCTGATGCCGGTGATGCCGCTGGCGCGCGTGCGCAACGTGGACGAGGCCATTGACCTGGCGATCGAGGCGGAGCATGGCTTCGGCCACACGGCCAGCATGTTCAGCCGCAACATCGACGCGCTCAGCCGGATGGCCCGGGAGATCAACACGAGCATCTTCGTGAAGAACGGGCCAAACCTGGCCGGGTTGGGTTACGGCGGCGAGGGCTTTACCAGCTTCTCCATCGCCAGCCCTACCGGCGAGGGGCTGACCAACGCGCTGACGTTCACGCGCATTCGCCGTTGTACGATGGTCGACCACTTTCGAATTGTTTAGTTTGTGCGCATCGCGGGCACGCTGTGCGTGCCGTGATGCGCACAAAAAGTAAGGGACTATGCAGCCAGCCCTCGCCCTCATCGAATTCGACTCTATCGCGGCAGGCGTACAGGCCGGCGACGCTATGGCCAAGAAGGCCCCGGTCGCGCGCGTCGCCGCGGGCACCGTCCACAACGGCAAGTACCTGGTGCTGGTGGCGGGCGAGGTCGCCGACGTCGAGGAGTCGTACGCCGAAGGGCTGGCACGTGGGCGCTAGCAGCATCCTCGACAGCGTTTTCCTTCCTGGCGTGCACCCCCAGGTCGCCTCTGCAGTCGGACGACAGCGCCTCCCCGAGCCTGTGGACAGCCTGGGCATCGTCGAGACACGCACGGTCGCGGCGGCTATCGCTGCAGCCGACGCCGGGCTCAAAGGTGCCGAAGTCAACCTGATCGAGGTGCGCCTCGCGGATGGGCTGGGCGGCAAAGGGCTCGTCTTTTTCTCCGGCCTGGTGCACGATGTCGAAGCCGCGGTCCACATCGGCGTCGAGTGCATTTCGTCAACCTCGGCGCTGATCCAGGCGGTCGTCATCCCCCAACTTCACCCCGACATGGCGGCGAACATCCTGGCCGACACCCGCTGGCAGCGCCAACATCTAGGCTCGCCGCGCCGTTGTTATGTCCTGTTGGGGGCGGGCTCGCCCCCAACACCCCCGCTTCGGTGGCTGCGCCCCCGAAACCCCCAAAGGCTACGCTCCCAGCACTGCTTACGCCCCTAGCAATCACGCTGCCAGTACACAGGCAACCTCATACATCACGCGCCCCACGATGCCGGTTCTGCGGAATTTCGTCACTGGCAGCCCCGCACCGGTTCGGAAGCTACATCCGTCATCTCGCAGACGCACCATCCCCCGAGCTAATTTTGGGAGTCAAGGGGCGGAGCCCCTTGTCGAGGGTGCTGGGGGCCGGGCGGCCCCAGCAGAGATACTCGCTGAGCCAGAGCCACGCGGGGTGCTGGGGGCCGGATGGCCCCGAGCAAGAGCAAACCCCGAACCACTGCCGGCGCGGGGCGCTGGGGGCCGGGTGGCCCCCGGCAAGAGCAAACACCGGTCCATTGCCTCGGACGCAGGCCTTCGCGTTCCGGGCCAGGCGGTGCTACAATGCCCCCAGCATGCGTGGAGGCTGAGCACCGATGACCCAAACCCAACCCAACCCCACTCTCGATCTGATGCACCGCCACGGCTCGGTACGCCGCTACCGGCCCGACCCGGTTTCCTCCGACATGGTTACGGAGATCGTCCGTGCCGCTCAACGGGCGTCCACATCGTCCAACCTGCAAATGTGGACGGTGATTGCGGTCACCGGCGCCGAAAAACGGGGCCGGCTGGCGGAGTTGTGCGGTAATCAGTCGCACATCCTCGACGCACCTGTCTTCCTCGCCTGGTGTGCCGACCTGGCACGCCTGGACCGGGCATGCGAGTTACGTGGCTACACGCAAGTCACGGAGTACGTCGAGAACTTCCTGGTGGCCGCGACCGACGCGGTGATTGCGTCGCAGCAGGCGGCGCTCGCGGCCGAGTCGTTCGGGCTGGGCATCTGTTACATCGGAGGCCTGCGCAACTGCCCCGCCGAGGTCATCGAACTGCTCGAGATGCCACGGCTGACCTTCCCGGTGGCCGGTATGACGCTCGGCTGGCCCGCGGCCCACCCACCCATCCGCCCCCGGCTCGATACAGAGGCGGTGCTCCACTGGGAGCGTTACGACACGCGCGAACAAGACCGGTTGCTGGCCGCGTACGACCGTGCCATGATCGACACGGGCATTTACCAGGGGCGACAGGTCGCGACGCCCGGCCAAAGCGGCGAGATGCAGGACTACGGCTGGCTGGAACACTCGGCCCGCCGGGTGTCTCAACCCTCGCGCACGGGGCTGCGCGAGGAATTGGCGAAACAGGGTTTTCTGTTAGAGTAGCAGACATCAAGCAACCATGATGAAGTCGTAAGAGAGGAGCGTGGGCTGTGGCGATGCAGGCAGACGACGTTGTCATCCTAAGTGCGGCACGGACGCCAATCGGCAAATTTCAGGGTGCGCTCGCCGAAACCCCGGCGACGAAACTGGGAGCCATCGCAATACGGGCTGCTTGCGAGCGGTCGGGCGTGGATCCGAGTTTGATCACCGAAGTGTTCATGGGCAACGTGGTTCAGGCGGGCGAAGGCCAGGCCCCTGCTCGTCAGGCGGCCATCGGCGCGGGCATCCCCCCGACCACCGGCGCGACAACCATCAACAAGGTGTGCGGGTCGGGCCTGCGCGCCGTCATGTTCGCCGCATCTGCGATACGGGCGGGCGAAGGCGACTTCTTCGTCGCCGGCGGCATGGAGAACATGAACAGTGCGCCCTACCTGCTGCCCAACGCGCGCTTCGGCTACCGGCTGGGCAACGGAGAGCTGGTCGACGCAGTCGTCCACGATGGCCTGCTCGATCCTTATGACAACAAGCACATGGGCGAGTTTGCAGAGTGGACCGCGGAAACCTTCGGCATCAGCCGGCAGGATCAGGACGAGCTTGCCCTGCGCAGCCACCGGCGGGCGGTTGCAGCGCAGGACGAAGGCCGCTTCAAGGCTGAAATCGCACCGGTGCCCCTGCCCCAGCGCCGCGGCGATCCCATCCCCTACGACACCGACGAAGGACCCCGCCGCAACACGTCCGCGGAACTGCTCGCGGGTCTGAAGCCCGTCTTCCGTGCGGGCGGCACCGTCACGGCGGGCAACGCGCCGGGCATTACCGACGGCGCGGCTGCGCTAGTCGTGGCGCGGCGCGCGGCGGCTGATGCCGCAGGGCTTAAGCCCATGGCCAGGATCGTTGGCTATGCGCAAGGACAACTCAAGCCGAGCGAAGTATTTATCGCGCCCGTCAAGGCCATCGGGCGGCTCTGCGAACGGCTCGGCCGCGAGCCCGGCGACTTCGATCTCTACGAGCTCAACGAGGCTTTCGCGGCGCAAGCAGCGCACAACATCCGTGAACTGGGACTGGACCCAGAGCGGGTCAACGTGAACGGCGGAGCCATCGCGCTCGGTCACCCCATCGGGGCCAGCGGCGCGCGGGTCCTGACCACGCTTCTGTACGCTCTGGCGAGCCGCGGGCTGCACACGGGACTCGCGTCGCTGTGCCTGGGCGGCGGCGAGGCGGTCGCGCTTGCGGTGGAAATGGAGTAATGATCGAACACTTGCACCAGGGTGGGCTGCTGCGGGCAAAGCTAAGCCCGCCACAGCCATACCGCCGCACGCTCGCGCGACCACGCGTGCTGGCGTGCCTGACACAGGCGCTGGAGCACCGTCTGACGGTGGTTCATGCCGGCGCAGGGTACGGCAAGACCACCGCGCTGGCTTCACTGTGGCGTGAGTTGGGCGGCGGGGCCACGAAACCGGTCGCTCCAGACCTTGCAACGGCCGCCGGCGGCCCCCACGAGATTGAGCCGGCCTGGCTGACCCTGGACAGCACGGATCGCGAGCCGAGGCAGTTCCTCGCCTACCTCAGCGCCGCATGCAATGCTGAAGCCGAGTCCTTGGCGCTCGAATGGGAAGGCGGCGCCGGGGCCGACTGGCGCAGGCAGATCGACCGGCTGTTGAATGCGCTCACGGTGCCCGAACGCGATGCCCGGCTGCTGATCCTCGACGATTTTCACCTCCTGGCGGGCGAGCCAGACGTGCTCGCGATGATGGAACGGCTGCTCGCCTACCTCCCCGCAAACCTGCACGTGATCCTTGCGACGCGGCAGCCGGTTCCATTCGAATCCATCGCCGCCTGGCGTGCTCGAGGCGAAGTGCTCGAGGTCGGGAGCCGGGACCTCGCGTTCACCAGGGACGAGGTGCAGGCGCTCTTCGAGGAGAGCTACGGCGCGGGACTAGACCCGGACGACGCCGCGACGCTGACCGAGTTAACCGAAGGCTGGCCGATTGCGTTGCAACTGGCCTGGCAAAGCCTGCGGAGCGGGCTGGGCCCCGGGCAGGTCCGCCTGGAGCCGAGCCGCGACATTCGCCGGCTGATCGAGCAGGGCAGCGGCCCCTCACACGTCCTTTTCGAGTACCTTGCGCACGAATTGCTCGACCGCCAGCCGCCGAGCGTCGTCAACTTTCTGCTCGACACCTCGGTCCTGCGCGATCTGACCCCGGGCGCGTGCGCCGCCGTGCGTGAGGACGAGGCGGCGGGAGACCTGCTGATCCGCGTCCACGAGCTGGACCTGTTCACGGTGTCCCTCGGCGACGGTCACTACCGCTATCACCACCTTTTCCACGACTTCCTCCGCGCGGGCAGCGGCCGACCCTTCGGGCGTCTGTGTGCGTCACGCCCGCGCCGCCGGTCACTTCGCCAGCGTGGGGCAGGCCGAAGAGGCAGTCTATCACTGGCTGCAAGCGGACGAGTTCCGGTCGGCGGCCGGGGCGATCGAATCTGCGGCCCCGGCCCTGCTGACGGCCGGCCGGCTTGATGTGGTCGCCGGATGGATCGACGCACTCCCGCCGTCTCTTCTGGCCGAGAGTCCGGCACTGCAGGCCCTGCTCGGAGACATCTGCCGGCTGCAGAGCCGGTTCGACCAGGCCCTTGGCTGGTACGCGGAGGCCGAGCGCATCTATCAGAGCCGCGGCGATCGAGCCGGGATGAGCCGGGCCCTGCACGGGCAGGCGTCCGTCTACCTCGACACGGTCCGCCCCGCCCAAGCCGAGGGGCTGCTGCAGGAAGCGCTCCGGCTGAGCGAAGGCATTGCCGATCGCGAATCTCAGGCCCGCTTGCTCGACCTGCTGGCCGAGAACAAGCTGAATGTGGGCAAGCCGGGCGAAGCCGAGGCCCTGCGGGCAGAAGCTCAGAACCTGCGCGAGGAGGGGCCGACCGCAGATGCCTTGAGCGTGCGCGTGAAGCTGCGGACGGGCCAACTGGCGCAGGCGCGCGCGATGCTGGAGGCGCGCGTCGACGCCGAACGCCGCGCCGCGGAGGGCGGACAAATGGGACCGCCGCGCGCCCACCGGGAGACGCGTCCTGATCTTGTCGCTGATCGCTGCGTTACAGGGAAGCGCCGAAACTGCGCTGACGCTTGCGCAGGAAGGCATCCAGCTTGGCGAGCGCCTGAACTCGCCCTTTGTGACCGCCGTGGGCCAGATGCGGCTCGGGCATGCGCTGCAGATCCAGGCCCACCAGGCCGCTGCCCGAGGCTGGGAAGGCGTCCTACCCGGTGGAACCGGCCCAAGCCCCGCAGCCAGCCGCGACGAAGCCATCCGGGGATACCGGGCCGCGATCGCGCTGGGCGATGCATTGGACGTGCGCCGGACACGCGCGGAGGCCATGTGGGGACTCACCCGAGCGTTCGGTTACTTCGGCGGCGCGGGCGAAGGCGGCGGCGACATTAAGGCCGCAGAGGACGCGGCGCGCGAAGGGCTGGAAATCGCACATTGGGCCGGCGACTTGTGGGTGGGCGCTCTGACCGAAATGACCCTTGGCGCCAGCTATGTCCTGGTAGACCAGCCCCACGAGGGCCTGCTCGCGCTGAGCCGGGCCACAGCCGCGTTCCGCGACTGCGGCGACACCTTCGGCCGCGCCGCCGCGCGACTTTGGGAGGCCCTGGCCCACGCCGCGCTCAAGCATCAGGAAGCCGCGCTGGGCGCGCTGCACGAAGCGCTGGGCCTGTGTGCCGTCAACGGGTACGACTATCTGTTGACCGCCCCGACCCTGCTCGGGCCGCCGGATGCCCGTCGCCTCGTGCCGCTCCTGCTAAAGGCTCGCACGCATCGCCTGCACACGGCATACGTGGGGCGCCTGCTGGCGCTGCTGGATATCCCTGCCGTTCAGGCGCATGCCGGTTACCGTCTCCACGTCCAAACGCTTGGGGCGTTCCGGGTCTGGCGCGGCGCGGCCGAGGTGGCGCCGCGCGATTGGCAGCGCGACAAGGCGCGGCAGTTGTTCCAACTGTTCGTCACGGAGCGCGGACGGTGGCTGAATCGGGACGAAGTGGTCGAGCGCCTGTGGCCGAGCCTCGGGCCGGAAGCGGCCGTGCGCGACTTCAAGGTGGCGCTCAACGCGCTGAACCGGGCCGTCGAGCCGGGCCATGCGCCCGACGAACCGTTCGCGTTCGTCGCACGCGAAGGCGCGGCATACCGCCTGCGCCCCGACGCAGATTTGTGGCTCGACCTCGCGGATTTTGAGCGCCGCTGCGAGGCCGGCCTGCGCGGGCCGCTGGGCGGGCCGGAGGCAGAGGCCACGCTGGAGCACCTGCGAGCGGGACTGCGCCTCTACCAGGGCGACTACCTGCCGGACGCGCTCTACGAAGATTGGGCGACCGAGACGCGCGAGCGAATGCTCACGCTCTACCTGCGGGCGGCCGACCGGCTGGCCACCGCCCTGCTCGAACGCGGCCAGCACGAAGAAGCCCTGGACGTCTGCGGCGCAATCCTGGCGCGCGATGCTTGCTGGGAGCGCGCGTACCGCATCGAAATGCAGGCGTGCGCGCTGCTGGGCAATCGACCGCAGGCGCTGAAATCTTATCAGCGCTGCCGCACCGTCCTCGCGGCCCAACTCGACGTCCCTCCTTCCCCAGAAACGGTCTCCCTCGCCGCCGCGCTCGGTCTGCACGGAGGCCGGCTGTAACTCACCTGTGACTCCCCCTCGCTATACTCGTCCCAGCCATTTCGCGTGCGCGAGGATTGCGAGCTATGCCCGACGACTCTCTGCCAACACCTGCCGAACCCAACCTCGACTCTTTCGTCTTGCGCTTCGTGTCCAACCGTGAAGGCCCTTCAGTTCGAGCAGGCGCCGAAAGCGGGTCCGACGACGGCTGCGGCGCAGTTGGATGGCACGGCGTCATCCGCCACGTGCAGACGAATCGTGAGCGGGCTTTCAGCCGTTGGACAGATGCCGTCGCATTTATCTCCGAATTCGTGCACGTGGGAGAGAACAAGGATGAGTGAGTCCAGCGCCGGGATCGTCAGCGTAGGCATGTATGTGCCGGAGCCCGTGATGACGGCGGCCGACATCGCCGCGGCCAGTGGGATCGAAGAGTGGGTGGTGCGCGAGAAGTTCGGCATCACGCAGAAGCACGTGCCCGGCCCCGACGACCACACCAATGCGATGGCCGTGCGGGCCGCGCTCGACTGCCTCGCACACGCGGACATAAAGCCCGAGGACATCGACGTCGTCCTGTGCACGACGGAAGAGTGGAAAGAGTACCTGCTTTGGACCGCCGGCATCAAGCTGGCGTACGAAATCGGCGCAACGCGGGCGTGGGCCATCGACGTACAGATGCGCTGTGGGACGACCATCGCCGCCATGAAGATGGCGAAGGACATGATGCTGGCCGACGAGGAGATCCGGACTGTGCTCATCGCCGGAGGCTACCGCAACGGGGACCTCATCAATTACCGAAACCACCGCACGTCGTTCATGTTCAACCTTGCAGCCGGCGCCGGCGCGATGCTGCTGCAGCGAGGGTATCCCCGCAACCGGGTCTTGGGCAGCCACCTGATGACCGACGGCTACATGAGCGAGCACGTTGTCGTGCCCGCCAGCGGTACCAAGCGCTTTCCCACCGATGCGGCCGTGGCAGAGGGCCTGTTTTACCTGGACCTCGTCGAGCCGGAAGCCATGAAGAGCCGGCTGAACGCGGTTTCGATGGACAACTGGATGCACTGCGTGGACGAGGCGCTGCGCAAGTCTGGGTCCAAGCCCGACGGCGCGGGCGGAACCCGCTCCTACACCCGGGCCGACATCGGCTACCTCAACGTCCTGCACATGAAGCCATCGGCGCACAAGGACATGCTCCAGCGACTGGGGCTGACCGAAGAACAGTCCGTCTACCTTTCAGACTACGGCCACATCGGGCAGCAGGATGCCATGGTTTCGATCGTCGAGGGTCTGCGGCAGGGCCGGCTCAAGGACGGCGACCTGATGGTCATCGTCGCAGCCGGCATTGGCTACACCTGGGGCGCGGGGTGCGTGCAGTGGGGGTAGAATAGCCCGGAGATCCAGCTGATTGAACTGATCTCGGCGATCTATTTTGGAAAGGATCATGGGGATCAGTCTGGTCAGTCAAATCAGCGTCCCATTAAGGAGTGTCTTATGCCGACGATTTGCGTGAACGACATCGACCTCTACTATGAGCTTTACGGCGACGGCGAGCCGCTCGTGCTCATCTCGGGGCTCGGGTATGGGCTTTGGCAGTGGCACAAGATGATCCCCTTCCTGGCCGGGCGGCGGCAGGTCATCGCCTTCGATAACCGCGGCGCAGGGCAAACGGCGAAGCCCGCTGGCCCCTACACCGCACCCATGCTCGCCGAGGACACGGCCCGCCTGATCGAGGAAGTGGTCGGTGGGCCGGCGGCAGTCATGGGCCACTCGATGGGCGGCTTCATCGCCCAGCAGCTTGCGCTGGCCCGGCCCGACCTGGTCAGCAAGCTCATCCTGGCCTCGACCAACTTCGGCGGCCCCAATGCCGCGCCGGTAACGCCCGAGGCCCTGGCCGCCATGCTGGATCGTTCGGGCGACCCGGCCGACGTCGTGCGCCGGGGGGTCGGCATCGCCACCGCGCCCGGTTTTATCGACGCGCATCCTGACGTTCTCGCCGAGCTGATGAACTACCGGTTCACGAACCCCGTGCCGCCCGAGGCCTACCAGGCCCAGATGGCGATCGGACTCGGACTGCTTTCGCCCGCGGCCGCTTTCGAGGGGAAGCTCGGCGCGGTCCGGGTTCCCACGCTCATCCTGTTCGGCGCGCACGACAACGTCGTGCCGCCCGCCAATGCCCGTCTGCTTGCCGCTCAGCTGCCGCAAAGCAAAATCGTGATCCTGCCCGGCGCAGGCCACATGTTCCCGATTGAAGCGCCGGAAGAGGCTGCGCAGTCCGTATTGGAGTTCCTGGGATGACGGGCAACGAAGCCGCACGCCACCAACCAGCACGCTATGCCCAGATCCTCGCGACCGGCCGCTACGTGCCCGAACGGGTGATGACCAACGCGGAGTTTGAGCCGCTGGTGGGTAAGCCCGTCGACCAGTGGCTCGTCGAGAAGGTCGGCATCCGCGAGCGACATGTCATGGCGGACGACCAGGCAACGTCGGATCTCATCGTGCCCGCCTGCCGGCAAGCATTGGAACGCGCGGGGCTCGAGCCGGCGGACGTGGACCTGATCGTCGTCGCGACCGACACGCCCGACTACATCAGCCCGGCCACAGCTTCGGTGGTGCAGGCGAAGCTCGGGGCGGACCAGGCGGGGACCTACGACGTCAATTGCGCATGTGCGGCGTGGGTGACAGGGCTGGACGCGGCTGCGCGCATGATCGCGACGGACCCGGACGTGAACCGGGTGTTGGTTGCGGGTGCGTACGGCATGACCAAGTTCCTGGATTGGCACGACATCTACACGGCAACCCTGTTTGCCGACGGCGCGGGCGCGGTGGTGCTTGGGGCCGGCGCCGAGCCGGGTTTCGTCGCCGGCAAACTCGTCGGCGCAGGCGACTATCACGACGCGCTCGGCATCTACTCCGGGCGGCACCTACCGCCCCGTCACCGACGCCAGCATGGCCGAACACGGACGGCCGCGGGTGCAGTTCGTCAAGAAGTTCCCGGCGACGTTCAACAGCGAGAACTGGCCGCAGTTGGTCAATGACGTCTGCCGCAAGGCCGGGTGGACGGTGGACGAGGTCGATTTCTTCCTGTTCACCCAGCTGAACCTGAGGACGATCGAGGACGTGATGCAGCGGCTCGGCCAGCCCATGAGCAAGACCCACTGGATCATGGACAAGTGGGGGTACACCGGCTCCGCCTGCATCCCGATGGCCCTGGACGACGCGGTGGAGCAGGGCAAGCTAAGCCCGGGCATGAAGGTGGTTTTCTGCGCCACGGGCGGCGGCATGGCCATGGCCTGTGATGCGTGGGTGTGGACGAGCGAGCTGGCATGGCACCCTGATCCAACTGATTGAACTGGTGTTCCTGATGCACCGTGGAAGAATCAGGTAAATCAGTCCGATCTGTTCAATCTGCGTGCTATTTCCTCCCCGGAGGGCGTGATATGTACATCGGGGACTATCTCGGGCGGCGAGAGATTTACAGCCCGGAAAAGATCGCCATTATCGACGCGGGCAAGCCCGGCGAGCCGCAGTATACCTATCGCCAGATGAACGAGCGCGCGAATCGCCTCGCGAATTACCTGCGCGACGAGGTCGGCGTCGGCAAGGGTGACCGGGTGGGCATCTTTGCCCGCGATGGCATCGAGCACCTGGACCTCTTCTTCGCCCTGTCGAAACTCGGTGCGATTCACGTCGCGTTCAACTGGCGCCTCCACCCCCAGGAGCTATGCCGCCTCGCCGAGCTGACGACGCCCAAGGCCCTCGTCTTCTCCGACGACTTCCGCCCCACGATCGCGCAGCTCCAAGCCAACCCTGCCTCGGGCACGATCACGCGCTACCTGCACATTGACGGGGAGGGCATCCCCGGGAGCAGCTTATTTGCAGAGGCGCGCGACGCTTCGTCCGGCAGTCCCGTCACTTGCGAAACCCTTGAGGCCGAGAATATCGCCGCGCTGCTCTTCACCGGGGGCACAACCGGGCTGCCGAAGGGCGCGGAGATCAGCCACCGCCAGATCGCCTGGAACACGCTCAACACAGTGATTCACGACGTGACGCACAACGACGTGTACCTAAACGTCTTCCCCATGTTTCATACCGGCGGCTTGTTTGTGTACACGCTGCCGCAGGTCATCTTCGGCGGCACGACCATCCTCACCCGCCAGTTTGATCCGGGGCAGGTGCTCGACTTGATCGGGCGGTACAGGGTGACCGTGTTTGGCGGCGTGCCGACGATGTACCAGATGATGACGCAGGCGCCCAACTGGGAAACGGCCGATTTATCCAGCCTCCGGTTTTGCACTTCGGGAGGCGCACCACTGCCGGTGCCGTTGGTTCAGAAGTACACTGCCGAGAAAAGCATTCGCTTCAAGCAGGGCTTCGGGATGACCGAGTTTGGACCGGGCATTTTCGCACTGGCGCCGGAGGATGCTTTGCGAAAGGCCGGTTCGATCGGCCGGCCGAACTTCTACGTAGATGCTCGCATCGTGGACGAAGACAACCGTGCCTTGCCTCCCTTGCAGGTCGGCGAGCTGGTGCTAAAGGGACCGAGTTACTGCTCAGGCTATTGGGCGAACCCGGACGCCACTGCGGGAGCGGTAGACACGGAGGGCTGGTTCCACACGGGTGACGCGGCCTATTGCGACGAGGAGTGGTACTTCTTCATCGTCGACCGAATCAAGGACATGTTCATCTCGGGCGGTGAGAATGTGTACCCGGCCGAGATCGAAGCGGTGCTTTACCGGCACCCGGCCGTCCACATGTGCGCGGTCGTCGGCGTGCCCGACCCTAAGTGGGGGGAAGTCGGCGTCGCGTGCGTTATCGGGAAGCCGGGGGCAACTGCCAGCGCAGAGGACCTGCTGAGCTTCCTGTCCGAGAACCTCGCCCGGTACAAGGTGCCCAGGCGGGTAGAGTTTGTCCAGGCGCTGCCTATTTCGGCGGCCGGCAAGATCCTCAAGCGTGAACTGAGAGAACAGCTGCTGCATTCGTAGCCCATACTCCGAGAGACAAAGGAGCGTTGACATGAATGATGACATCCCAACCTTGCTCGGCATCACATCCACCTTCGTCGACACGCCGCGGCTGCGCACGCACGTCCTCTCGTGTGGCCCGACGAGCGGCGTTCCGATCGTCTTCATCCACGGCAACTTCTCCGCCGCGACTTACTGGGAAGAGCTGATGCTGGCCCTGGCCGAGCGCGGCTTCCGCTGCGTCGCGCCCGACCTGCGCGGCTACGGCTGGAGCGAAGATAAGCTGATCGACGCAACGCGCGGTTATCGCGACTGGAGCGACGACCTGCACGCACTCGTGACCGCGCTGGCCCTGCCCCCCTTCCATCTTGTTGGTTGGTCTGCGGGAGGCGGGGTTGTGTATCGCTACCTGGCGGATCACCCCGCCAACCTGCTCAGCGTCACGCTCCAGGCCCCGGTCAGCCCGTACGGCTTTGGCGGCTCGAAGGGGCTCGATGGAACGCCCTGCTACGCCGACTTCGCCGGCTCGGGTGGGGGCGTGGTCAACCCGGTCTTCGTCCAGCGCATCCAGATGGGCGA
Organism: uncultured Chloroflexia bacterium; assembly: GCA_963810095.1. GTDB lineage: Bacteria > Chloroflexota > Anaerolineae > CG2-30-64-16 > CG2-30-64-16 > JALOOB01. Next base: position 301,625 of record CAWEMM010000011.1, read on the forward strand.
CCGCACGGCCGACGACCCGAATTCGCCCCGCAACGTAATCGCCGCGTTCTATTACGCGCCGGGTTTCGTCTCCGAGCGGATGGAGGACTACCTGACCGCCGCGCTCCAGGAAAAGACAGGGCCCGAGCGCTACCCGGGCGACTTCGTACCGTCGCCCAACTGGCCCAACGTGGCGCCCGGTGTGCTGGGGCCGGTCAACTGCTGGTCGCCCAAATACCTGGCCGAAGATGCACCCGACGTCCTGGCCGCGGAGCCCAAGCCGCCGGTCCTGTGGATCCACGGCGACAAGGACCTGATCGTGGGCGACATGTCGATGTTCGATTTCGGCGCGCTGGGCAAGTTGGGCTACGTTCCCGGCTGGCCCGGCGACGAAGTGTACCCGCCACAGCCGATGGTCGGCCAGACGCGCGCTTTCCTCGAGCGTTATGCGGCGGCGGGCGGACACTTTCAGGAAGTCGTGATCGAGAACACCGGTCACTCGCCCCACATCGAGAACCCGCAGGAATGGCTGAATGCGTTCCTGGAGATGGTGGGATAGGCGGGGCCAACAGGTCCACCGCACCGCCCGTAACCGTGAATTGGAGTGGAGTGATGCAGCGAGAACCGAAGATGACGTTGAGCCAGATAGAAGCAATGCGTTCTGGGGCCCGCACCGCCGTTCGCACGTGCATGGGCGTGGGTCCGGCCGACCGGGTGTTTGTGCTGACCGATCGTGTCACGAACACGATCGGCCGGTTGTTGAGCGAAGAAGCGGACGAGGCCGGTGCGCAGGCAGTCATATACGACCTGGAGCACTTTGGCCCGCGGCCCATGACCGAGTTTCCCGACAACCTGCGCCGCGAACTATTGAACTACCGGCCGACGGTCACGTTCTACGCTGCGGCAAGCCAGCCGGGCGAACTGCCGTTCCGCATGGCGCTCCGGGTGTTCCTCGTGCAGGACCTGAAGGTGCGGCACGGACACATGCCCGGGGTGACGCCCCAGCTGATGGTGGAAGGTATGCGCGCGGACTATAAGGTTGTCGCCGCGCTGACCCGCGCCGTGTATGACCTGGGCCGGGAGACACGCACCATCCACGTCACGACGCCGGATGGCACCGACCTGACCGCGCTGATCAGCCCCCGCCTGCGATGGGTGCCGTCGACCGGCATCTACCACGAACAGGGCCAGTGGGGCAACCTGCCCGAGGGCGAGACGTTCACCTGCCCTGAAACGCTCGACGGACGGCTCGTCGCCCATATCCTCGGAGATTACTTTAGCGAGAAGTACGGCGTCCTGGAGCACCCGGTGATCTTCCACCTGGCAGACGGCCGCGTCACGGCGATCGAGAGCCAGAATCGCGACGTCGCCATCGAGGTCACTGAGTACCTGGACTCTTCTGAGAACGGCCGCCGGGCTGGCGAATTTGCCATTGGCACCAACGTCGGGCTGAAGAAGCTCATTGGCAACCTGCTGCAAGACGAGAAGCTGCCTGGCATTCACGTCGCGTTCGGCAATCCCTACCCCCACGAGACGGGGGCTGACTGGACGTCCAACGTCCACGTCGACGTGATCCCGATCAACTGCACCATCACGATGGACGGCCAGACGGTGATGCAGGATGGCCGTTTCGACTACGAACTGCTGGGGGTCTCACCCAGCGGACGCTGACGCGCACGCGGAACCGCAAGGAATGTGAGCCATGTTCATCGGCGACTGGCTCGGCCGGCGAGCCAACCTGACACCGGACAAGGTCGCACTCATCGACGCTACGGGCGCCGCCGAGCGCAGCATCACGTATGCAGAGTGGCACCGCCAGGCCTTGCGCACGCAGCACTTCCTGGTTGACGAGCTGGGCGTGACCAAGGGCGACCGGGTGGCAGTGCTTGCCGCAAACAGCGTCGAGTATCTGGATGTATGGTTTGCCCTGGGCAAGCAGGGGGCCATCCTCCAGAATCTCAACTGGCGGCTGGCCGTGCCCGAGCTCGAGCGCGTCTTGCTGGATGCGGAGCCGGTCGGCACTGATCTACTCGTCTGAGTTCGGCGGACAGGTGGACGAGCTGCGGGGCCGAGTGCCCTCGATTCGTCACTGGATTGCGTTCGACCGGCCCAACCGCGATGACATGCTCTTCGGCCGCCGCGAGCTGCACCCCGACACGCCGCTCCCAGACGTAGAGCTCGCCTGGGACGATCCGTGGGTGCTGTGCTACACGGGCGGCACGACCGGATTACCCAAGGGCGCCGTGCTCACCCACGGCAGCATGGCCGCCAATTCGATCAACACCGTCATGAGCTGGGGCGTGACCCCAGACGACGTCGTACCGCTGATTAGCCCGCTCTTCCATACGGGTGGACTCAACGTCTTCACCCTGCCCCTCGTCCACATCGGCGGTACGACGGTCGTCACCCGGGGGTGGAACACGGACCAGATGTACGACCTGGTCGCGCGCCGCGCAATCACGCTTTTCTTCGCCGTGCCGACCATGTTCGTCATGCTCCAATCGGACCCGCGCTGGGAGAGCACGGACTTCACCTACCTGAAATACGTCATCAACGGCGGTGCACCCTGCCCACTGCCCATCTTCGAGAAGTGGTGGGCGAAGGGCGTGCCGTTCAAGACGGGGTACGGCTTGACGGAGGCGGGGCCGAATACGTTCTGGCTCCCCGAAGCGGACGTGAAGCGAAAGCCCGGTTCGGTCGGCCACCCGCTGTTCCACGTCGACGTGCAGGTTGTCGACCCCGACTCCGAGCGGCCGTGCAGCCCGGGGGAGGTCGGCGAGCTGCTGATCAGGGGCCCGCACGTCTGCCGCGGCTACTGGCGCAACCCCGAGGCGACCGCGGCGGCGTTCCGCCCCGCGAAGGGCGACCCCGATGGGCCAACATGGCTGCACACGGGCGACCTGGCGCGCTGCGACGAGGAGGGTTTCTACTACATTGTCGGGCGCTGCAAAGATATGATTATCTCGGGCGGTGAGAACATCTACCCTGCCGAGGTGGAGAGCGCCATGCACGCGCACCCGGCGGTCGCGTCAGCTGCCCTCATCGGCGTGCCCGACGAGAAGTGGGGGGAGGTCGGCAAGGCGTTCGTCGAGCTCAGGCCGGGCGCAAAGCTCGAGGAGGCCGAGCTGCTCGACTTCCTGCGCGGCCGGCTCGCGCGCTACAAGGTGCCAAAGTCGGTCGTCTTTGTTGCCGCGATGCCCGTGACGGCCGCCGGCAAAATCGATAAGCAGGAACTGGCCCGCTCGTTCGCCTGAGCCATGCAGATGGAAGCACTGGAAGCCATTGCCACCCGCCACGGCGTGCTGCGTTACCGGCCCGACCCGGTTGAGCCGGACAAGATCCAGGCGGTGCTGGAGGCTGCGATCGCGGCCCCCAGCCCGGCCAACCTGCAGCCTTGGGCCTTCGTGGTCGTTACAGACCCCGGGGCGTGCAGACCAATTGCGCGCTACCTGGTCGACGTGCAGGAGCAGCGGGTGTTCCGCGAAATGCTGGGGATGCCAGCCGGCTCCACCGAACGGCTCATGGGCTTGTACGAGTCGTTCGACCGTGCGCCGTGCTTCATCCTGCTGTGCCTCGAGCAGAAGGCGTCGTTCGCCCGGCCCGAGCACGAGGGCGTGCTGCGGCAGTGGCACCTGGTGAGCCTGGGCGCGGCCATGCAGAGCCTGATGATCGCCGCAACCGCGCTCAGGATTGGGCACGCGCTGGTTTGGCGGTTTCGCGCTGGACGACGGCGGCGGGCCCTTGAAGGAGATGCTTGGCATCCCTCCGGCGGTCGAGATAGTGGCCGCCACGCCGCTGGGTTACCACGACGAGCCACCCAAGCCCAGACCCGGGCAGGCCCGGGAGGATATCGCCGGGTTCGCCCGGGGCGACAGCCGGGCCCTGGGCCGCTTGCTGAGGGGCAAGCTGCCGCTGGCCGAGGTCGTCCATTACGGGAAGTGGTGAAGTGACCAGCCGGCGCCCGGCTGGGGGTAGGTCTTTGTTGGGGGCCGGTCCCCAACGCCCCCGCCGGGGGGCTGCGCCCCCTCGACCCCCAAAGAGGTTAGGGGGAAGGATCATCCGCCGAACGATTCCTGCGGCCTGGATGGGCGGCGGGGCCAACAGAAACGAGCTCGCACAGAACTGGCATTGCGGGGTTCGCGATCCAATCGGTCCCGAGGCCGTGGAGGCCTGGTATGCGCGAAGCATGAGGCACGCCAGGAGCGTAGCATTTGGGGGTCTCGGGGGCAGCGGCCCCCGAGGCGGGGGCGGCGGGGGCCAGCCGGCCCTCGCCAAACAATCGAAGCACCTTATGCCAGGCTGACAGAAACGAACTCGCACGGAACTGGCATGGCGGGATGCACAATCCAATTGGTCCCAAGGCCCTGGAGGCCTGGTATGCGCGAAGCATGAGGCACGCCAGGAGCGTAGCAATTGGGGGTCTCGGGGGCGAGGCCCCCGAGGCGGGGGCGGCGGGGGCCAGCCGGCCCTCGCCACAACGATGATAGGTCCCAGGACGCGGGCCAGCCGGCCCTCGCCAAAACGACGCAATCGACATCCGGGCGATGATGCTCACCTCAGAGAGGAGCAGGGATGTACACATTCGATTGGCTGGCCAAGCAGGCCGACATGCGGCCGGATAAGCTTGCGCTCGTAGACGCGGCAACCGACCGCTGCTTCACCTATGCGGACTTCCACCTCCGCGCCAGCCGCTTTGCCGAGTTCCTTCGCGACGAGTGGCGCATCGAGCCCGGCGAACGAGTCGCTCTGCTCGCCAACAATTCCTCCGACTACTTCGAAATCCTCTGGGGCTGCGCCAAAATCGGCGCGATCCTCGTCTGCCTTAACTGGCGCTTGGCAGCGCCCGAGCTCGAGTTCATCATGCGCGACTCCACCCCCGTCGCGCTCATCTATGACCCGCCCTTTGCCGCCTCGGCCGGCGCGCTGAAGGAACGCCTGGGGCTGCACCGGATGATGACGCTGGCGCCGGAAGCCGGGGCCGGCGAATGGGCGTACGAGCCGGCCCTGGCACATGCGTCGGGGAAGCCCATCGTCATGCCCCCGCGCAGCTTGAACGACGTCTGGCACATCCTCTACACCGCGGGCACGACCGGCCACGCGAAGGGGGTCCTGCAGACGTTCGGCATGGTCTTCTACAACGCGCTCAATATCGGGCTCAAGATCGACCTGACCTCCGAGGACGTCACGCTCAACCTGCTGCCCTGCTTCCACACCGGCGGCCTCAATATGTACGCCAACCCCACGTTCCACGTCGGGGGCACCGCCATCATCCAGCGCACCTTCGAGCCCGCCGAGACGCTGCGCCTGCTCTCCACCCGCACGACCGCTTTCTTCGGCGTCGCAGCGATCTACCTCTTTCTGAGCCAGCACCCGGACTTCGAGCACACCGACCTGTCCCGCGTCCGGTCCTGGGCCGACGGCGGCGCGCCGATCCCGACGAGCCTGCTGCAGCTCTACCGCAAGAAGGGCATCGACATCCGGTTTGGTTTTGGCATGACCGAGACCGGGCCCACCGTCTTTCTCATCGACCAGGGCTATCCCGACAGCAAACTCGGCTCGGTGGGCAAGCCCTGCCTGCACGTGGACGTACGGATCGCCGACGCCGAAGGGCGCGATCTGCCGCCGGGCGAGCGCGGCGAGCTCCTGATCAAGGGCCCGGGCGTGACGCCGGGATACTGGCAGCTGCCGGACATCACGGCCAAGAGCATCGAAGACGGCTGGCTGCACTCGGGCGACGTGGCTATGCGCGACGAGGACGGCTACTTCTACATCGTCGACCGGGTCAAGGACATGTACATCTCGGGCGGCGAGAACGTCTACCCCGCGGAAGTGGAGAACGTCATCTATCAGCTGCCGCAAGTGTCAGAAACGGCAGTGATCGGCGTGGCCGACGAGAAGTGGGGCGAGGTCGGCCGTGCGCTCGTTGCCCTACGGCCGGGCCAGGAACTGACCGAGGCTGCGATCATCGAGCACTGCCGGGCCAACCTGGCGCGCTACAAGGTGCCGCGCTCGGTCGTCTTCGTACCGGCGTTGCCGCGCAACCCCGCGGGCAAGGTCGTCAAGGGCGAGTTGCGCCAGCAGTTTGGGAAGTGAGCGATGGAGCTTAGGGTAGGGGCCGTTGCCGTGGCGCGGCGCACGTTCACCCAGGAAGACTTCAACCGCTTCGCCGGCCTCAGCGGCGACGACAACCCGATCCATGTGGATCCCGAGTTCGCCGCCCGCACGCGCTTCGGCCGCACGGTGTGCCACGGCATGCTGCTGTACAGCTCCATTTGCGCTGCCCTGAGTCGGGAGCTCGACCCCGCGTTCGTGCAGCACGAGCAGGAACTGATGTTCCTGACGCCCACGTTTGCGGGTGAAGAGGTCGAAATCCGCCTTGAAGTCACCGGCCTGGCGCCAGACGCGGGGCTCGCCGAGCTCGCGACGGTGATCTACCGTCCGGACGGCGCCATTGCCTGCCAGGGTCGGACACGGATCGGCGCGGGCCGGCGCCGGTGAGTCGGCGCGGGAGGCAGGGGAGCAGCACGCCGCGCACGAGGCGGCGAGCGAGGGTGTGACACTCAAGGGGCTGCGCATCGGCCAGACCGCTCAGGTCGAACGCGTCTTCACCGCCGGCGACCTTGCCGAGTATGTCGCGCTGACCGGCGACACGAATCCCGCCTACCTGGCCGGCCGCAGTGCCGAGGTCACGGGCTTGCAGGTCCCGAACGGGCTTCTGGGCGGCCTCTTCTCGTTCCTCCTGGGCACTCGGCTGCCCGGGCGGGGCACCAACTGGCTCAAGCAGCGCCTGGTCTTCCCGTCGCCCGCTGCCGGCGGCGCGCTGGCCCGGCCGGGCGACCCGGTCACCGCGCAGGTCGAGATTGTGCGGCTGCGCGCCGGATAAAGACCTGGTGAACCTGCGAACCACCTGCACCTGGCCAGCGGAGTGCGCCGTGTGCCGGGGCGAGGCTCTCGTCCTCGTGAAGGATCTCGAATCGGCTCGGGCGCCGGCGTGACATGCCGTCGCTGAGAGTTTGCCCGGCTCACTGTGGGCCGGAGAGGAGGTGCCTGACTCACCGCACATCCTGCGCTTGAATAACCGGCCTGTCGTTCATCCACTTGGACACATAACCATGGAGGGGAGAAACATGCATTCCAATGTCAGTCGAAAATGGCTTGTCGTCAGCCTGGTGGTCGTGCTGAGCATGCTGCTGGCGGCCTGCGGCGGCGCCGCGCCCGCCACCGCGCCCACCCAGGCGCCTGCGCCCACGACCGCGCCTGTTGCGGAACCGACCAAGGCTCCTGAGCCGACCACGGCCCCTGAGCCCACCAAGGCGCCAGAGCCCACTGCGGCGCCCACCGAGGCCACCGCGCCCACTCGGCCGCCGAGCCCACCAAAGAGACTGCGGCTGCCACGGGCAAGGAACTCGTCATCGGCGAGTTGACAGACGATTCGGGGCTCCTGGCGCCCTACGGCCCGCTCTTCGAGCGCGGCTTCGAAATCGGCCTTGACTATGCGACGGACGGCAGCCGGGTGATCGCCGGGCGGCCGGTCAAGGTTGTGCTCAAGGACACCGTCAGCAAGCCGGACGTCGGCGCAACCTTGGCACGCGAGGCGCTGGAGAAGGACGGCGCCGAGATCCTCCTGGGCGTACCCAGCTCGCCGACGGCGCTTGCTGTGGGCGGCATCGCCACCGAAAACAAGAAGATCTACATCGCCGGTCCCGCGGCTGCCGATGCCATCACGGGCGCCAACTTCAGCCCGTATGTCTTCCGCTGTGGCCGCCAGAACATCCAGGACGCGCTGACCATGGGCGGCGGCCTCCTCGGCCTGGGCAAGAAGTTCGTCCAGATCTCGCAGGACAATGCGTTCGGGCAAGGCTCGGCCGCGGGCTTCTACAAGATCGTGAAGGCTGGAGGCGGGGCCTTCCCCCTCAATGACACTGAGAAAGGCGTTGGCGCAGTCTTCGCCCCGCCCGACACGACCGACTTCACCCCCTACATCAACCAGATCCTGGACTCGGGGGCCGAGGTGCTCATCGTGACGTGGTCTGGCAACGGCTTCGTGCCAATGTTCCAGCAGATGCAGCAGCTGGGCGTCTTCGATTCCATGAAGGTCGCCACCGGCTTCGGCGACAACCAGGCGCTGAAGGCGGGCTACGAGGCGGCGAAGGATTCGTACGGCGTCAGCGTCTACCACTACTCGTTGTTCGACAACCCGGTCAACAAGTACCTGACCGACGAGCACATCAAGCGCTTCAACGTCCCGCCGGACCTCTGGGCCGAAGCGGGCTTCAACTGCGCGGTGATGGTGAAGCAGGCTCTGGAAGCCACGAACGGCGACACGGACGGCGACAAGATGATCAAGGCCCTCGAGGGCATGAAGTTCCAGGGCCCGAAGGGTGACTACGAGGTGCGGGCGACCGACCATGCGCTGCTGCAGCCCATGACTTATGTCAAGCTGACGAACACCACCGACCCGGACTTCAAGTTCTTCGACCTGGTTACGCTCTTCAAGCCGGAACAGACTGCGCCGCCGTGTGCGGTGCCGGCCGATCAGAACCGCTGCAAGTAGCAGCCCATCCCGAGCCGGGAAGCTCGCCACGAAGACTCGAAGACACGAAGGCGCACTGAAGCAATCTTCGGGCAACTTGGTGTCTTTGAGTCTTAGTGGTGAACACCGGCTTTCGCCAGGGAGACCATCTATGCCCGACACGATCATCGAGACCCGCCAGGTCGCAAAACACTTTGGCGGCCTGCACGCGGTCGACGGAGTGGACCTGAAGGTGACTGAGGGCGCCATGCACTCGATCATCGGTCCCAACGGTGCAGGCAAGACCACGCTCTTCAACCTGATCAGCGGCTATCTCAAGCCGACGTCGGGCCAAGTATTCCTCCGCGGCCGCGAAGTCACCGGCCTCCCCCTGCATCGCATGGCGCATCTCGGGCTCGGACGCTCGTTCCAGATCACGAACGTTTTCCCCACCCTCACCGTGCTCGAAAACGTCCGTCTCTCGGCACAGGCGCTCGGGCACGACAACTTCAAGCTCTGGCAGGGCGCCGGCAAATTCCACGGCTATGAGGACAAAGCACGGGCCGCGCTGCACGACGTGGGGCTGGAAGAGAAAGCCGGCGTGCCCGCCTTGGTGCTGCCCCACGGCGACAAGCGCAAGCTGGAGCTTGCCATCATCCTCGCCGGCGACCCACAGGTGCTGCTGCTGGACGAGCCCACGGCCGGCATGGCGTCCGAGCAGGTGCCGGCACTCGTCGAAATGATCGCCCGCATCCGAGCCGCGGGGAACAAGACAATCATCCTGGTCGAGCATAACATGGGCATTGTCATGAACATCTCGGACCGCATCACCGTGATGCACCAGGGCCAGGTGCTGGCGGAAGGCAGCCCGCGCGAGATTGCGGCCAACGAGGCCGTCCAGAAGGCGTACCTGGGGGAAACGCATGACTGACATCCTTGAGGTCAACGCCATCCATACCTTCATCAACCAGTTCCACATCCTGGAAGGGGTCTCGCTCACGGTGCCTCAGGGCAGCATCACGGCGCTGCTCGGCCGCAACGGAGCGGGCAAGACCACGACGTTGCGCTCCATCATGGGACTCAATCCCCCCCGGGAAGGCACGATCGTCTACGCCGGCGTGCCGATTCACGGCCAGACAGCCTACCAGATCGCCGCCCGCGGCATCGGCTACGTGCCCGAATACCGGGCCATCTTCCGTTCGCTGACCGTCGAGGAAAACCTCAAGATCGCGGAGCGTTCCAAGAACGACCTCGCGAAGCGCGGCGACCTCATCTTCGAGCTCTTCCCGGATTTGAAACGGTTCTACCGCTTGCCCGGCGGGCAGCTCTCGGGCGGCCAACAGCAGATGCTCGCCATTGCCCGTGCGTTGGTGCCGGAAAACCGGCTCCTGTTAGTCGACGAACCGAGTGAGGGGCTGGCCCCGATCCTCATCGACGCGATCGTGGTTGCACTGCGCCGGCTCTCGGCGCACGTGACGATCCTCCTCGTCGAGCAGAACTTCCGCATGGCGTCACAGCTCGCCGACCGCTACTACATTGTCGACGATGGCCAGACGGTCAACTCAGGGCGGATGGCCGACCTGATCAACGACCGGCGCGCTCATCACGCGGTATCTTGGGGCAGGCTACGCCGGGGCGGCAAGTCACGCGGCCCCGCCGAACGAAACAGCCGCAGCCGCGGAAACAGGTGTGGAGGGAGTGAACCAATGACCGCCTTCTTTCGCCGCAACCGGCCACTCCTGGTCACGCTCTTGATCGTGCTGCTGGTGCTGGTCTGGATGGTGAATCGCTTTCCGGCGCGGGTCAGCGCCAGCATCCTACTGTCGGGGCTGACGCTGGGTGCGCTCTATTTTCTTGTGGCGGCCGGCCTGTCGCTGATCTTCGGCCTCATGGACGTGCTCAATTTTGCGCACGGTGTCATCTTCATGATCGGGGCCTATTTTGGATTCACGGCCTACGCGAACCCCCGGCTCCTCCTCAACACGCTGCCCTTCGTGCTCGCCCTTCTGGGCGGTGCGCAGATCGGCCGGTGGATCGGCGGCATGCTGCCGCCGCGCTTCGGCAAGCGCTGGCTCGACACGGCCGCTCTCGTCATCATGTTCCTGCTCTCCGGCGCACTCCTGGTGTTTGCGCTGCGCGGCTTCAACATCACCGTGCTCACCGCGGCTGCGTCGACCGTCGCAGGCGGCGCGGTCGCCACGGACGTCGCCCAGGAGGTCGCGGCCGTCTTCCTGCCGCGCATCGTGCTCCTCACGGTGTCGGGCTTCTTCCTCGGCCTCGCCCTGAGCCGGACGAGCCCGGTCGAGGTGCGCCAGAAAACCCGTTGGCCGGCCGCCGCCATCGGCGCAGTCCTGGTCGCTGCGGCTTTCGCCATCACGCCGGTCCGCAGCCCCGCGGAAGCCTTTCTGCTGGCGACATCGTCCAACGCCCGCTTCGTCCTCGCGCTTCTCGTGGGGCTGCTGGTGGGCGGCGGACTCGGTGCTCTCGTCGAAACGTCCGTGATCCGGCCGCTATACGCCCGGCCCGTCTACCAGGTGCTCCTGACACTCGGCCTCAGCTATGTGGGCACTGAATTGGTCAGGAGCGTTTGGGGCACGGCCGGCTTCTTCATGACCACCCCCGCGCTTATTCGCCGGGTCGGGTGAAGGCTGTCCATCTCCCAACCTGTGGTCTTGGTTCAGCGACCACTGCCAATCCATCCTCGTGCTGGGCAGGCCTTTCCCGTCCTACCGGCTCTTCATCATCGCGCTCGGCGTGGCGATGTTCGTAGTCATTTGGTTGATCCTGAAGAAGACGCGGCTCGGTATTATCATCCGGGCCGGCGTGCAAGACAGCGAGATGGTGCAAGCACTCGGCATCAACGTCCGCCGGGTCTTCACCATCGTCTTTGCGATTGGGTGCGCGCTGGCCGCCGTGGGCGGCGTGGCGGCCGCCCCGTTTCTGGGCGTCAACCTTGGACTCGGCGCGGAACTCCAGCTGCAGGGGTTTATTGCGGTCGTGATTGGCGGCATGGGGAACTTCGTCGGCGCGGCAGTGGGCGCGCTGCTGGTCGGCATGGCACGCGCATTTGGCGACCAGTTGGTCCTCTCCGGCATCCAGCTGCCCTGGATGAACGAGGCGCTGCGCATGTCGCCGGCGATCGCCCGTGCTTCGACCGTGCTCATCATGGCGCTCGTGCTGCTGCTCCGGCCCGCGGGGCTGTTCGGGAAGAAGGAGTAACGACGTGGACCAGACGAGCTCACGCACGCGCGCCGTGCGCGGCGCCGGCAGATGGGGCGGCCTCCTGGTGCTGCTTCTGCTGGCCGCGTTGCCGTTCCTCCTCGCGCTGTTCACCGGGCAGCCGGTCAATGCCGGGACGCCCAAGTTCTGGCAGGGCTTGATCATCCAGGTATTTATCGCGGCAGTCTATGCCATGAGCTATGACCTGCTGTTCGGTTACACCGGCATCCTCAGCTTCGGCCACGCCATGTTCTTCGGCACCGGCGCGTATGTGGCCGGCATCCTGCTCAAGGAAGCCGGCTGGTCACTCGGACCGGCGGTGCTTGCGGTGATTGGCGTCGCAGTGCTCCAAAGCCTCCTGGTCGGCGTGGTGTCGCTCCGGGTCCGGGGGGTGTACTTTGCCATGGCCACCCTGGCCTTCTCGCAGATGTTCTACATCCTCGTCCAAGCCACCGACTTGCGCGACATTACCGGCGCAGAAGACGGCCTGCACGGCATCCCCGTGCCCGCCTGGTTAAGCCCGACCGACCATCGCCTGACGTTCTACTTCGTCGCGCTGGCGTTCTGCGTGGTGTGTTACCTGATGGCCCGGCGCCTGGTCGATTCGCCGCCCGGTCGCGTCATGGTGGCGATCCGCGAGAACGAACCGCGAGCCCAGATGATTGGTTACAACACCTTCGCTTACAAGCTCCTCGCACTCACGGTTGCTGGCGTCCTGGCGGCGCTGGCCGGCATGATGAATGCGCTGTGGAACGGGAATGCAACGCCCGAGGTCCTCAGCGTCGAGACGACGATCAACGCGCTGCTAATGACCATCATCGGCGGGGTGGGCACGCTGATCGGGCCCATGCTGGGCGCGGCCGTCTTCCAGCTGCTGGGCTACTGGCTGAACAGCGTGTTCGGCTCGCAGTGGCAGCTCATCTTCGGCGCGGTCTACGTTCTGCTGGTCGTCTTCCTGCCCTATGGTATCGTCGGGACGTACTATGCCCGGCGCAACGATATCCGAGCCGGCTGGCAGCGCCTGCTCCGTCCGTTGCACCCGCCCGCAAAGCCATCCGAGCACCTGTAGTGAGCCGGATGTTGTTTCCGGGGCTCCACCGCCACCGTCCGTGAAGTAGCCACGGCGATCGACGACGCAGGAGTGAGGTCCGCCGGTTCAGCGGCGCCACGTGCGCCCTGCCTTTTTGACGGACCCCTTGGGAAGGATTATACTTTCGTTCGGCGGCCGACTGGCCGCCGAATCTTTTGTAGTTCACGTGTCATGCCAGAAAGCCAATCCATCCCGCGCCCCGCGCCACCTGCTGCGTCGCGGCTGAACACCCGCCTGGACGAGTTTCTCGCCGGGCCGTACGATCCTGAGACCGACGCTCGCCCCGGCAGCCGCCGCGGCCGGCGCCTGTTCTGGGCCGACGGCTTCACCTCGAACGTCTCCGAGTCGGTCGTCACAAACTTCACGAACCCGTTTGCGCTGGCGCTGGGCGCCACGAACCAGCAAATGGGCATCATGAGCAGCATCGCCAACCTTGCCGCTGCGCTGGCGCTCCTACCCGGCGCCCGCCTCGACGAGCGCGTGCCCAGCCGCAAGCGCATCGTGGTAACGACGAGCTTCCTGCACCGCCTGCTGCTCATCGCGATCGCGCTCCTGCCGCTCCTGTTCGGGCCGCGGGCCATCTACGTCTTCATCTTCCTGGTGGCCGTGCGGTCGTTTTTCGCCCAGCTCGGCTTCCCTGCGTGGTCCGCCTTCAGCGCGGACCTGGTGCCCGCACGAATCCGGGGCCGCTATTTCGGCGCGCGGAACATCGGGCTCGCCGTGGCGGCGCTCGTCTTTGCGCCGCTTTTCGGCCGGCTCGCCGACGTTATCGGCCTGCCGAAGGGCTACCAGGTCCTTTTCGTGATCGCCGCACTGGTGGGCTTTGGCGCGGTCCTGGTCTTCAGAAGCATCCCGGAGCCGCCGCGGTCGCGCTCGGCAGAGCAGGCCCCTGCGCAAGGGAAACAGCCTGTGCTGGCCCTGCTGCGAACGCACCCCCGCTTCGCCGCGTTCAGCGCGGTGGCCGTGCTGTGGAACCTGTCAATCATGGTCGCGGGGCCCTACTTCAGCGTCTACATCGTGCGCAACCTGGCAGCAAGCCCGACGATCATCGGTCTGCTCGCAGCTTCCAACGCTATCTTCAACATCATCGGGCAGCGGGTCTGGGGCCGCACCAACGACCGCCGCGGTGCGGCATGGGTGATGGCCGCAACCGGCCTGATGATCCCGCTGATCCCGGCGTTCTATGCGGTGGCGCCCAACGCGTGGTATCTGATCGCCGTCGAAGCGTTCTCGGGCTTTATGTGGTCGGGCTATGGCCTTTCAAGCTTCAACATGATGCTGGGGCTGGCGCCCGCCGAACAGCGCGCGCGCTTCTCGGCCGTATACCAGAGCGGCGTCTTCCTGGCGTCCTTCCTCGGCCCGCTCATCGGCATGGCGCTCGTCAGCGTCTACGACATCCGGCTTCTCTTTTGGATCTCCGCCATCGGCCGCCTGATCGCCTCGCTCCTCTTCATGGTTGCGGTGCGTGTCGGACCGGATCGCGAATGACGGCAGGGCGCAAGAATCACCTTGTGCCCGCTGCACCGCTTGTGCTAGAATCCCCAATGAACCCGCGACCTTTCAGTGGAGAGCCTCGATGAACTGCCCGAACTGCGGCCAGTGGAACCCCGAAGACAAGCGCGTCTGTTGGCGCTGCGATGCGGAGCTGCCCAGGCCCGTCGAAAAGAAACCCAAGCCACCCCGGACGCTTTTTCTCGGCCTGCCGGTTTGGACGTGGGTCGTCCTGGTGCTGATGTTCGCGCTCCTGGCAGCCGCCCAGTGTCTTGGTCCGTCGCTCCTGAACCGGGGCGGGTGAGCACACGAGCAGGATCCCCGAGAGCTGGCGGCCCGCCTCCTGGAATGGATGCAGGCCGCACGGCGCGATCTTCCCTGGCGGCGCGACCGCACCCCGTATGCCGTCTGGGTCTCTGAGATCATGCTCCAGCAGACGCAGGCCGCCACTGTCGTACCCTACTTCGAACGGTGGCTGGCTCGTTTCCCCGACGTCGATGCGCTGGCAGCCGCCCCGCTTGATGATGTTCTGAAGCTGTGGGAGGGTCTCGGGTATTACGCGCGCGCCCGCAACATGCAGCGCGCCGCGCAGATGATGATCGAACGTCATGGCGGCCGCGTCCCGCGATACGGCCGGCGAACTTCTCGCCCTGCCCGGCATCGGCCGCTACACCGCAGGTGCGATCCTGAGCATTGCGTTCGGAGAACCCGCGCCGATACTGGACGGGAATGTCCGCCGGGTCCTGTGCCGGGTTTCAGACGTAGATGGCGACCCGCGCAGCCCCGAGGTGGAAGATCACCTGTGGGGCCTCTCCACGGTGCTGATGCAGGCTGCGCCCCCCGAAGCGGTAGGGGAGTTCAACGAGGCGCTGATGGAGCTCGGCGCACTTGTGTGCACCCCAAGCGCCCCGAATTGTCCTGACTGCCCGATCCGCGCATTCTGTCTCGCCTTCGCGCGCGGCACCGTGGGCCAGCGTCCCACCACCCACACCAAGCCCCCGACCCCGCACTACGACGTGACCGCCGGCGTCGTCCGCAACGAATTGGGCCAGGTTCTCATCGTCCGGCGGCCCCCTTCGGGCTTGCTGGGCGGGCTGTGGGGCTTTCCCGGGGGCGTCGTTGCGGCCGGTGAGGACCTGGGGGAAGCGTTAGCACGCACGGTGCGCGAACAAACGGGATTAAGCGTGCGGGCGCGCACGGTCGTTCGCACGGTCAAGCACGCGTACACGCACTTCCGCATCACCTTACATGCATTCACGGCGGAGATTGAGTCAGGGCAGGCGCAAGCCGTTACCTGCGCCGAGGTGCGCTGGGTCGAGGTGGACGAGCTGGAGGAATACGCGATGCCGGTGACGGACCGAAAGGTGGCCCGCGCCATCGAAAGGTAGACCTTCGAGGTGTTCGAAACCTCGAAGGTCGTGTGCGACAAGACGTGCTCAGCTCTTCCGGTCGACGAGCATGTCGAGCAGTTCGGCCAGCAGGCCGTGAGAGGCGCTCCCGTTGCTGCCGGTCGCGGCGATGACCTGCAGGGCCGCGTGGCCGCGGGTCGTCGCTTCCAGCACTGCCTGCTCGGTTGTCCGGCGCACGCCGGCCTCTTCCAGCAGCGAAAGCACCCCGGGAACGTGCTCGGGGCCAAAGTCGGGTCCCGCGTACATGATCCGCAGCCGCTTCCCCACCCCCTCGTGGTTCAGCGCCAGCACGACCGGCAGCGACTTCTTCTTCGTGAGAATGTCGCTCGCTGCCGACTTGCCCGTCTGCTTCTCGTCACCCCAAATGCCCAGAATGTCGTCCTGCAGCTGGAATGCTCGGCCGAGGCTTGCGCCGTACTCGCGGTAGGCCAATGCCACTTCCGGCGACGCCCCGGCGACCAGCGCACCGATCTCGGGCGCCGCGCCCAAAAGCGCTCCGGTCTTCCCCGCGATCATGGCGTAATACTCGTCGACCGTAACGTCGAGCCTGTCCTCGAACGTCATGTCCATGTACTGGCCTTCGGTCAGCGCAAGGTTCATCTCGACGAACCGCTGCAGGGCCGCCAGCACGGCCTGCTGCGGGACGCCATGCGTTGCCAGGTCGAAGAACGCGGCGTGCGCCAGGCTGAACATCCCGTCGCCCACGTTGCATGCGATGGGCACGCCCCACACCGACCAGGCCGTCGCTCGGTGGCGGCGGGTCTCACTATTGTCCTCGATGTCGTCATGGATCAGCGAAAAGTTGTGGAGCAACTCGAGGCCGGCCGCGGCAGGCAGGGCCGTGCCCGGATCACCGCCCGCAGCCGAGCATGCAAGCAGGCATAGCACCGGCCGGATGCGCTTGCCCGAGGGCGCGACGGCCGGCTGAAGCTCCTCGTCGCGCCAGCCCATGTGATACTGCATGATTTCGTAGTGGCGGGCCGCTCGGGGATTGCGCGGCTCCAGCAGCCGGCGCATCTCGCCCTCGACCAGCGGGACATACTCGGCAAATGCCTCAGCCAGGTTCACGATACTCACCCCACCTTCACCAGCCGTTCGGGCTCGCGCAGAGCCGCCACGCTGCCTGCTCCCGCGCAGAACATGGCAACCCGTAGCTCGGCAGCCAGTTGGTCGATCGTCGCCACCACCTCTTCCGGCCCTGCTGCGGCCGCCTTGAGGAATGAAGATGCAACCCCGACGAGCGTTGCGCCCAGTGCCAGCGCCTTCGCTGCCTCGATGCCGGTTCGCATTCCCCCGCTGGCAATCAACGGGAGGCCGGGGGCACCCTCTTTCGCCATCAGCAGCGAGTCCGCCGTGGGGATACCCCAGTCGGCAAAGGCGCGCGCCAGCTTGCGCAGCGAATCGGAGGTGGCACGGTGGTACTCGACCTCGGTCCAGGAAGTCCCGCCCGAGCCGGCCACGTCGATGACGGCGATCCCGACCTCCATGAGACGCCGGGCCGTCGCCGTGCTGATGCCCCAACCCACTTCCTTTGCGATGACCGGCACGCCGACCTGGCGGACCACCTGCTCGATCTTTGCGTAAAGCCCGCGCCAGTTCCAGTCGCCGTCGCCCTGCACCGCCTCCTGGAGGGGATTCAAGTGCAGAATCAGCGCGTCGGCCTCGATCATCTCGACGGCCCGCCGGCATTGGTCCACGCCGTAACGATAATTCAGCTGAATGGCGCCGAGGTTGGCAAACAGCAGGATGTCGGGGGCCAGGTCGCGGACCTTGAACGTCTCGGCCGTCTCAGGCTGTTCGATGCCGGTGCGCTGCGAGCCCAGCCCCATCGCGATGCCGTGGGCCTGCGCGCCTTCGGCCAGGTTCCGGTTAATGACGCGGCGCAGCCTCGGTCCCGCCCGTCATCGACGAGATCAGGAACGGCAGCCGGAGGTGCTTGGCCAGGAGCTCGACGTGGGTGTCAATCGCCTGGAGGTCCAGTTCGGGCAGCGCCTGGTGCACCAGCCGGTAGCACTCGAACCCCGTGGTGAGCGCCGGAAACTGGACATTCTCTTCCAGGTTGATGCGGATGTGATCGGCCTTTCGGCGGTCGTGGGCCATGACGCCTCGCAGGTTTCTCGCATAATTACGGATGAGGAGGACGCAACTTCCGCCCGCTGACGGTGTTTTAGGATCATGGGCCGCTCGTAAAGCACCCGACGGCCCGGGCTCGGCCTCGGGTTACAGCAGAGCGCCGAACGGCATCTTACCAGCCTCACCTGCCCCTGTCAAAGCTCAACGTGGCTTCTGACAGCCGAGGTGGCCGCTCAACAGCTGCCCCAGATGCGTTTGACACTCACACAGCGAGTGATTACAATTCCGGACGTTATGACCCTGAGTTTACCGATCCGCGTCACAGGGCCCCAAATTGCTCAACAACAAGGAGATCTGCATGAACCACCAGGAAATCTACGACGAAGTCAAGAAGATCGTCATCGACAAGCTGAACGTAACCGAAGACCAGATCACGCCCGAGGCGCGCTTCCGTGAGGATTTGAAGGCGGATTCGCTTGACCTTGTCGAGCTGATCATGGCCTTCGAAGAAGCATTCGGCGGCGAGATTAAGGACGAGGACGCTCAGAAGATCACGACGGTCGGCGAGGCCGTGTCCTACCTGGAAAAAGCGCAGGCTGGCGCCTGATCACGCGAGATCACGTTACGAGCCCACACGGTGCGTGTGGGCTCGTTTGTTTTGACGAGGGGGCGCTTTGCCCGCGATGGAACCCCTGACGGTCCTCATCCTGGCCGGCGGCCAGAAGCTCACGCATGCGGCAGGACAAGGTCTGGCTCGATCTTGACAGCGCTCCGCTGGTCGAACACGTCGCCCGCCGGCTGCTGCCGCTAGCCAGTGAGATCATCTTTAGCTCGAACGACCCGGCAGCATTCGATGGCCTCATCGCTCGGCTGCCCATCCCGGCCCACGTGGCCATCGACCTCTATCCCGGAGCCGGACCCCTTGCCGGGCTGCATGCGGGGCTGCAGGCGGCCGCGTGCGACCTGGTGCTCGCCGTAGCAACCGACATGCCCTTTGTGAACCCCGCAGTGGCCGCGGCGATGGCCGCTGCTTGCGGGCCGGCCGACGCCGTGGTGCCCCGGCTTCATGCGCGGGGCTTCGATGCGCCCCAGCCCGAGCCGCTCCACGCGCTTTACCGCAAACGGTGTCTGCCCGCGGTCGAAGGGGCCCTCAAAGCGGGGCGCCGGCGGATGATAGGGTTTCTGCCCGATGTGAGCGTGTGCTACCTGGACGAAGATTTCCTGCGGGGCATCGACCCCGCGCTGAACTCGTTCCGGAACATCAACACCCCGGAGGAATGGGCCCGGGCCAAGGAGGAACTGACCGGCCTAGGCTGAGGGGCGTTGGGACCCGGTGGCCCGGAGCGATGGGCGCGCGCCCGCTCTGCCTAAACGGCACAGCTCAAGTACAAGAGCGCTTCCCCGTAAGCCTCGCAGGCATCGCCACCCCTGAACGCGAGCGCCTCGCCCTTCCACTCGAACCGGCACGTGAACTCGCCGTCCGCGTAGAACAGGTCATACATGGGTTCGCCCTGCAGCGCGAGGACGTCATGGAGCCGCTGGCGCAGCTGGCCCTCGTCGGGCAGCCAGACGGCGTCCGCCAGGAGGACGTAGTCGAGCGCCCACTCGGGCGTGCCGTGGAACGTAACTGCAGGCGTCCCTTGGAGCAACTCGATCACCGTCGCCATGTCGTTGATGACGAAGGTGCGATCGTCCAGATCACGATCGAGAAGCGCGAACTTGTCGCCCTGCGCTGGCTCCCACTTGACGCCTGCTTCCTTGAGCCGCTTCGACATATCCAGGCTAATCATACGCACCTCACCTCGCACGGGGACTCCTGGCCATTATCACCCGATATGGAAATCAAGCATGTAATGAAGCGCACGAACCAGAGCCCGTCGGAGGACCACCGGCAGCCGGTCCGTACGCGCACCGCACCCCGGTGTGCTTGCCGATCCGCGTGATTTGCGTTACGCTGCCCGAAATCTCGGATACGTCCCATTCGCATCCCGGCCGCCCCGGCCACATTAGGCAACTGCGATGGAGCTTGCAGACCGCCGCACAAGAACGCGCCATATTACGCAAGCGTCACGCGTGGCTTTGCTCGCGTTCTGGCTCGGTCATCCCGTAGAGCCCGATTGGGAGGGTTAACGCTCAGACAGGAGAAGGGGTCGGTGGCCCCCGCTTCATCCACGCTGCTTTCCGACCTCGTGGTTCTCTTCAAGCTGAGGATCGTCTTCCTGCTGCTCCTGGCCGCGGTCGGGGGCCTGTTCCTCGGCGCCCACGGCTGGCCGGGCGGCGGACCCCTGGCGCTGACCCTCGTGACCGGCGGGCTCGCCGCCATGGGCAGCTCCGCGTGGAACCAGTACCTGGAGCGTGAGAGCGACGCGCAGATGACCCGGACGCGACGCAGGCCGCTCGTAACCGGCGCGATTGCCCGGCCCAGCTGGGTGCCCTACGTGGCAACGGCGATGATCGCGCTGCCCGTCCTGGCGGTGCTGCCTTTCAACCCCGCGTTGGCGTTCTTTCTGTCGCTCGGCGCATTCATCTACGTGGTCATCTACACGGTCTGGCTCAAGCCGCGCACGCCCCTGAACATCGTGATCGGCGGGGCGGCAGGGAGCGCGGCCGTGCTGGCCGGCGCAGCCGCGGCCAACGCCTGGACGGACCCCGGCGTGATCGCCTTGGCGATCCTGCTCTTCTTCTGGACGCCGATACATTTCTGGGCGCTGGCGCTGGTCTATCGGGAAGACTATGCTCGCGCGAAGGTCCCGATGTTGCCGGTGACGTCGGCGCCGCGCGACGGCCGCGGCCTGGGGCTTCGTGCACGGTGTGGGTGCGGGGCTGGCAGGAATGGCCATGGCCTTCCTACCCTACCTGGGGCTGGTCTACACCGTGCCGGTGGCGATCATTACGGCGATCCTGCTGTTTCAAAGTGCGGCCCTGATCGTCGAGCCAACCAAACGCAGGGCGTATGGGGTCTTTCACACCTCGAACCTGTATCTCTTGATCGTCTTGTTGGCCGTGGTCGCCGGCTCGGTGATACGATTCCCGCGCTAGAAGGCTGCTAACGACAAAGGCACGAAGACGCAGGGCACAAGGGCTTTGTGTGCCTTGGTGTCTTCGTGCCTTTGTGGCTAGCGATCGTATCCGTTTGGAAATCTGCTGCGCCACTCCCACGCACTAGCCATGATATCGATCAGGCCGGCCACCCGGGGCTGCCAGCCCAAGAGCTCGCGCGCACACGTAGCATCCGCCACCAGGATCGCCGCGTCGCCGGGCCGCCGCGGAAACTCGTCGGCGGGGATGGCATGGCCGGTCACCTGCCGGGCTGCGTCGATCACCTCCCGCACCGAATAGCCCGCACCGTTGCCGAGATTGCAGGTGAGCGAATCGTGCCTTGCAAGTGCGTCCAGCGCCAGCACGTGAGCCGACGCCAGGTCGCTCACGTGGATGTAGTCGCGGATGCAGGTTCCGTCGCGCGTGGGGTAATCCGTGCCGTAGATTCTGATCTTCTCGCGCTTACCCTGCGCCACCTGCAGCACCAGCGGGATGAGGTGGCTCTCAGGCTGGTGATCCTCGCCCAGCCGGCCCATTGCGCCGCACGCGTTGAAGTAACGCAGGACGCCGTAGCGCAGCCCCTTGATCTGCCGGTACCACGCCAGCATCTGCTCGACCCACAGCTTCGACGCGCCATACGCGTTGACCGGCGCAATGGGGTCGGTCTCCTTGATCGGCTCGTCCTGCCCTGCGTACACCGCCGCGGTCGACGAAAAGACGAAGCGCCCGACGCCGTGCCGCACCGCGTTCTCGATCAGGTTGAGCGCGCCGCAGGTATTGTTCTCGAAGAACTTGCCGGGATCGATCATCGACTCGCCGGCCTCGATGTAGGCAGCAAAATGGATGATGGCGTCGAAGCCACGAGACATGCATCCCGCGACGGCCTCCTTGTCACGGATGTCGCCCTGACAGAATGCAGCGCCCTGCGCAAGCGCAGCCCTGTGCCCTGTGACCAGGTTATCGAACACGGTTACGTCGTGGCCTGCCTCGAGCAGCGCGGCGGTAGTGACGCTGCCGATGTAGCCCGCGCCCCCGGTGACCAAGACCCTCATCAGGATTCCTCCCCCGTTAGCGTCGCGGAACTTGCCATTCCTTGCGACACGGATCAACGTTTGAGATCGGCGAGATGTTCTTTACGAAACTTGGCTACCTTCGGCGCAATAATGGCCTGACAGTAGCCCTGGTAGGGGTTGCGCGCAAAATACTCCTGGTGATACGCCTCGGCCGGGTAGAACCGCTCAAACGGCGTAATCTCCGTGACGATGCGCCTGTCCCATAACTTTCTCGCAGTCAGATCGGCAATCACCTGCTCGGCCGTCGCCTTCTGCTCGGGCGAATGATAGAAAATGGCCGAGCGATACTGGGGGCCCACGTCCGCGCCTTGGCGGTTGAGCGTCGTCGGGTCGTGGATGGTGAAGAACACTTCGAGGATTTGCCGGAAGGAGATGACTGCGGGATCGAATGTCACCTGCACGACTTCCGCGTGCCCCGTGCGCCCGCCGCACACCTGCTCGTAGCTCGGCTCCACGACCTGTCCGCCGGAATAGCCCGACACGACGTCGGTGACCCCCCGCAACTGATCGTAGACCGCCTCCAGGCACCAAAAACAGCCACCCCCGAGGGTGGCAACTTCAAGATTGTTGTTCTCGGGCATCGTAGCTCCTGAATAGGACACTGATTTTACTGATGCAACAGACTACCCTGATCTTCGCAGCGCTACCGCAAGCAAGTTTCCGAAGGATCACGGCGATCGGTCAAATCAGTCTAATCAGCGTCCTATTGAGCTTACGTCGCTTACTTGATGCCCATCGTCAGGTTGTACTCTTCGATGGCCGCAGTCACGGATGCGGCGGCCTTGTCGAGCGCCTGCTGCGGCGTCGACTTGCCTGCCAGCACCTCTTCGATCGCGCCTTCGATGGTGGCGCGGGCGCTGGGGAAGACGCCGATCAGGCCGCCCTGGGTGAAGCGGTTGTTCGGCGACGCGTGCAGCTGGTCGATCGCGGTCTGGAACGCCGGGTACTTGGCGCGCCATTCTTTGTCAAGCGCTTCGTCGTAAGCGGCCTTGCGGATCGGGTAGTAGCCCGACATGGTGTGCCAGTAAGCCTGCTGCGGCGGTGCTGAGACGAACTTGATGAACTCCCACGCGCACTGCTGCTCTTCCGCGGGCCGGTCCTTCAGGATCCAGACCGAGGCGCCGCCGATGATCGTGCCCGACTTGTTGTAGGCTTCCTCATTGGGGCGCGGCAGGTAAGCCGTGCCGAGCTCAAACTTGCCCTTCGCGCCGTCCATCATGCCGCGCAGCGTGGCAGTCGATTCGATGATCATGGCGGTCTGCCCGGCCATGAACGCGTTGCGGGTGTCGACGGTCTTGCGGCCGAGGTTGCCCATCGTGCCCGCGTCGTACATCCGCTTCCAGAGGTCGAGGACCGCAACGCCTTCGGGGCTGTTGAACACGGCCTTGGTGGCAGGCGCCGCCCGGCCGTTCTCGTTGTCCGCATAGTACGCGCCGGATGCGGCCAGGAGTTGCTCGAAGAACCAGCCGTAGATGGCCCAGGTGGCGCCGGGCACGGTGACTTTGCCGTTGGCGTCCTTCTGCGTCAGCTTGGCGGCGGCATCTTCGAACTCGGCCCAGGTGCGCGGCGGCTTCTCAGGGTCCAGCCCGGCCTTCTTGAACATGTCCTTGTTGTAGTAAAGCATCGGGTTGGACGTATTGAACGGCATCGACCACTGCTTGCCGTCGACGGTGTAGTAGGCCAAGACGTTCGGCTCGAGGTCGGAGACGTCGTACTTCTCCTTGTCGATGAAGTCCTGTACCGGCGTCGCCACCTTGAGGTCAACCATCAGGCGGGTGCCGATGTCAAACAGCTGGACGACCGCGGGGATCGCCTTCGACTGCAGGCCGGCCTTGAGCTTGTTGAGCGAGTCATCATACGAGCCCTGGTAGGTCGGCGTGACGTAGCACTTCTCCTGCGACATGTTGAAGTCGGTGGCGAGCTTGGGGATCGCCTTGCCGCCGATGTCGCCGGCCATGCTGTGCCAGAAATCGATCTTAACGGCGCCCGGCGGAACGGGCGCGCCCGTGGGCGTGGGCGGCGGGGTGTTCGTCGGCGCGGCCGCAGTGCCGGCCGGGGCGGTGGTTGCTGCGGCTGCGGCCGGAGCTTGCGTCGCCGCGGCCTGCGGCGCGGCGGTTGGCGCTGGCGCCGCGGGCGTCGCGCACGCGGACAGCACCATGCTGAGCACCACCAGGATGCACAGCACTGACCAAAGGGACCTCTTCATCTCTTTCTCCTCTCGACGATGAAAGATCGGCGGGCGCCTGGACGGCTGTCCTTGGGTGCTCTGCCGCCACAGACGGTCCTGTGAAGCGGCAAAGCAGCCAGGTGAAAGGTCAGCCCTTAACCGCGCCCGCCGTGAGACCGCGAATCAGTTGGCGGTTGCCAACGATGAACAGGATGAACGTCGGGATGAGGATCAACACGACGCCCGCCATGACGATGTTGAACATAAACCGCTCCTGGTCTTGCAGCAGCGCGATGCCGATCTGCACGGTCCGCATCTGCTGGTTGTTCGTGATGAGGAGCGGCCACAGGTACTGGTTATAGGTCTGCAGAAAACTGTAGACCGCGAGGGTGCCCAGGGCCGGCCGTGCCAGGGGCAGGACGATGGTCGTCAGGAACCGGAGGTCGCCGCTGCCGTCGATCGTCGCTGCGTCGTGCAGCTCGTTTGGCAGCGTGAGGAAGAACTGGCGCAGCAGGAACGTGCCGAATGCGGTGGCAACGAACGGAGCGCTGAGCCCCTGGAAGGTGTCGGTCCAGCCAATCGACTTGATCGTCAGGTAGTTCGGGATGATCGTCGCTTCCCACGGAATCATCATGGTGGACAGGAAGACCAGGAACAGCAAGTTGCGGCCGTGGAACTTGATGAACGCGAAGGCGTAGGCCGCGAGGCTGGCCGTGATCAACTGGCCGAGCATCACGATGGTCGACTGGACGACGCTGTTGAAGAGGTAGCGCGCGAGGGGCGCCTGTTCAAGCGCGCTCTTGAAGTTGTCCAGCGTCAGCTGCGTCGGGTCGCAGCAGCGGCGGATAGGAGGCGACCTCCGCGTCGGTAAGCTGGCTGATGGTGAAGGCCGACCACAGCGGGAAAAGCACGAGCAGCGCGACGATGACCAGCAGCGCGTACCAGAAGATGCCTGAAACAGTGCGACGTTGTGCGAAGGTCATGCGGCGAATCCTCTATTCGTAGTGGACCCGTTTCTCCACCACCCCGAACTGGACGACGGTCAGGGCGAGGATGATCAAGAAGAGCATGATCGACTGCGCGGCCGCGTAGCCGTACTTGCCGTTGAAGTAGAACTCCCGGTAGATCGAGTAGACGAGCGTGTTCGTCGACTCGAGCGGCCCGCCCGCGGTCATGACATGGATTTGCGTGAACACCTGGAACGCGGCGAGCGAATCGACGATCAGCAGGAAGAAGAGCGTCGGCGAGAGGAGCGGCAGCGTGATGTGCCGGAACTTGGCCCACGATGTCGCACCGTCAATCATCGCGCTCTCGTACAGCTCGTCCGAGATGCCCTGCATGCCGGCAAGCAAAATCACGGTGTTGAGCCCGAGCGATAACCAGACTGTGGTGAACGCGACCGAGAGCAGTGCCGTCTGGTCGCTGATCAGCCATGGCACGGCCGGGATGCCGAACAGGCTTAAGATGTAGTTCAGCCAGCCAAGGACCGGATGGTAGAGATAGGTAAAGATGAGGGCAGCAGTGGCGCCGGAAACCGCAATGGTGATGGAGAACACCAGGCGGAAAATATCGATGCGGCGCAGACGTAGGTTGCCCAGCAATGCGAGCGCCATGGCGACGACGAGGGTGGTCGGCACGGTATAGAGCACGAACTGGACCGAGCGCAGGAGGCTGTTTCGGAACTCGGGCGAGGCGAACAGGCGCTGGTACTGCAGCGTGCCCACGAACTTCACTGCCCGGCCCAAGGGATCGGTCAGGTACGTGCTGAGCTTGATCGACTGCAGGAGCGGGATGAAGACAAAAGCAACGAAGATGATGAGCGCGGGCGTGAGAAAGAGCAACGCCTTAAGGAAGGACTTGATTTCGCGCTGCTGGGGCCCGGTGAGCCCGAAAGGACCCGTGGGTAGAACCCGGACGCTGCCGGCCGGCGAACTGCCAGTAGTGGACTTGGTCATTGTCTCGCTCGGTCAATGGTCACTGCAATGTGCCCAATGCAACGGAGGGCAGTTCGAGTATAACAGATGGCGCGAGGCGCGTCAATGCGACGGCGCAGGCTTTGGGCGCACGCCGCGTTCAGCCGCCCTTTGTGAGGCTGAATGTGAACTTGCCCGTACGGTTACCGTTGGCGGACACCCCGTTGGCGTCGCGCGCACGCACCACGTAGAAGTAGTTGTGCTGTACGTCGAACGCGACGTCGGGCTGGCTGAAGCTCAATGCGGCACTATCCTGGTCCGGCGTGCTGTCGGGCGTGAAGTAGGGGTCGCTGGCGAACCAGACCCGGTATCCCGTCGCGCCCGTCACGGCGTCCCACGAGAGCTCCACGTCGTCGGTGCCCGAGGGGATGCGGATGCGAACGCGTGGGGCGGCGAGGCCGAGAATGACACGTGCGAGCTTATTTCGCCCCTGGTCGACCAGCCACACATCGCCACCTGCCGCAATGCCGAAGGGCGCCGCGTCGACAGGCATGCGAAATGTCTGCCAGTCACCCTGCGTATAGAGTGCGGTGTAGGTCTGAGCGACCCAGGCAGGTGTGGGTGCCGAAGAGGTGACGGTCGTCGCGGGTGAGGGCGTCACCGGAGCGCAGTCGGGGGTTACAGGCCGGGAACCGCGCTTGCTAGTGCGGCCCGTGCCGCCCGTGGCGCCGGTGCTGAAGTGGCCGAACGCCGACGGTCCGCTCGGGTCCAGCATCGTCAGCCAGATCAGGTTGCCGTCGATCGACAGCAGTTCTGGGTAGAGGCTTTGAGGCAAGTCAAACTCGGTGTAGTTGTCCTGCCCCGGCGTCAGCCGGCCCAGGTAGTCGAGCCCGGCGTCGCTCCACCAGACATTGTGGCTCGCATCCACGGCAACGCCGAGCGGATTGGCCGACGAGCGCAGCGGCCACCAATACCAGGTGTTCTTGCTCGCATCGAACTGCACGATGCGAAGGTTGTAGGAGTCTCCAAGCCAGACGCTCGCACCGTCGGTCGTAACATACGTGCCCACCCCGCCGTCGGGGATCAGGTACTTGCAGAGGTTATTGGTGTTCGGGTTTAGGCTGTACAGGTACGACAGCCAGTAGTCGGACGCCCAGACGACGCCCTGGCTGTCAATCGCGGTCGTATACAGGCCACCACTCCCTGTGACCTGCCAGGAAGTCCGCTGATTGTTGCCCGTGTCCAGGCGGTTGAGACGGTCTGAGCCGAGGTCGCCCCACCAAACCTTCCCTGCGCCGTCGCCACGGGCGTCGGACGGCTGCCCGCCCACGCTGTACACCTCGAGCGCGCCCGTGCCGGTGTCGAAGCGCCAGAGCTCGGCGGGCGACTGGTGCGTCACCCACAGCATCCCCTGCCCGTCGAGGTTCGCCTGGAACGGCTGGCCCTCGGGCGCCAGGTTGGTTTCCTCGCCCGTCTGGTCTCCGGCGAACGCGGGCGCGGCAACCAGCGCAAGGCACGTAGCGAGCATGACGGCAAAGACAGCGGGGGCTCTGCGCATGGTGGCAACTCCGTCCGGCGAGCCGTGTAGGGCCAGGCTGGGACCGGGGGCCGCGGCCGGGCCTCCTGTACGAAGGCCCGGCGGCAGGGTAGTCGATGGCCGGGAGCGGAGGACTGCTCCGCTCCCGGAAAGACTCAGGACTCAGGGCGCCGCGTCAGGCTCAAAGTCGATGGGCGCGAACCCATTCGCCTTGACCGTAATCGCGGTGGACAGCTTGTGATCCGGCACCTTCACGGTGTAGGTCGCTGCCTTGGCCGTGTGTTTGTACGGGTACATGTAGTACCCGTCTTCGTCCGTGTAGACGGTTGCCAGCACCGCGCCCTTCGGGTTGTAGATGACGACCTTCTGGTTGGCGTGCGCTGCCCCGTCGTACTTTGCCGTCGACGTCACGAAGCCCAGGAAGCCCGCAAACTTCTTGAACTGGTTGTAGCTGGATGGCGTCGTGACCGCCGTGTCGCTGCCCACGGTGCGGCCGAAGTTGTAGACCTCGTAACCGTGGATGGTGACCGCTCCACCGCCGAAGCCGGTCTGGTTCAGGACGTCGGCGATACTGGTGTTGGACACCGGATTCAGGGTAGAGGTGCCTGGCTGCTTCCAACTGCCGGTCTTCTTCAGGCCGTAGTCCAGGTGGATCGTCACGTACACGAGGCCGGTCGCCGGCACCTTGCCGCTGACCGTCACGGTCGTGTAGCTGCCGAGGTTCTTGGTCGCATAGTCCTCCGGCGTGATGATCTGGTTGCCCGCGCTGGAGGTCGGCGTCATGGACTGGGTCATGATGGTGAAGCCGCTCAGGCTCGGGTTCGGGCTGTAGCAGCCGGCGGCGGTCAGGCTCGTCCCGTCATGCACCTGGATCGGGTTGCCCGCGCCTTCCTGGGTCATGAACGGATACGGCACCTGGATCTTCATCGTGAAGGTCGAGCCCGGCGTGCCGGAGTAGAAGCCGTTCATGTAGAACTGGCCCGGGTTCGACGCCTGCAGCCGGTAGATGTTCGGCGCCACCTCCAGGTGGTAGTTCAGCCGGAACTGGTTGTTCAGCCAGCGGGCAGAAGGAGGTGTCGGTCAGCTGGCTCGCGCGGCGCCACGGTCACGGTATGATCGTCCGTGTCCAGTCACGTCGTTCGGGAAGCCGGCCGGGTTGTAGTGAACGGTGACGACGTTCTTGATCGTCTTCGGCTGCAGGCCCACGTCGGGCACCGTGTAGGTGGCCGTGAAGGAGCAGGTGCCGTTGTAGACCAGGTTGTCGCACCCGGCCGCCTGCGCGCCGCCTTCAGGTCGCCGAGAACGTCGTCGTTCACACTGACCAGCATCAGGTTCGGGCTGTCGCTCGAGCTCTTGTTGGTGATCGTGAAGTCGTAGGTGATCACGTCGCCCGAGGTCGCATACGCCGGCCCGGTCTTGACGATCTCGACCGCCGGCTGGAACAGGTTCGTGCTCCACTGCGAGCTGTCGCTGACCGAGAAGGTGGAACTGCCCACGACCGGCGCCGTCGCCGCCACCGGCTTGCAGATCACCGACGCAGTGTTGAGGAACGGATCGGCAGCACCGGCCGGGATGGTGAACGCCTGGGTCGAGGTGTCGCTTGCACCAGACGCCAGGGTCACCGTCTTGTTGAAGCCAATCTTCGCGTCGCTGATCGTGCAGGACAGGTCGCGCAGGTTGGCGACAGCCGGGGTGTGTGTTGTCGAGCTTGATCGAGTACGTCACGCCGTCGCCGATTTTGCTCAGCGCGTCGCCCGTCTTGGTCAGCTCGATCTGCGGCCAGTAGCAGGCCACGTCCACCTTGGCGGTGTCCTTCTGCCCGGTCTCGTTGATCTTGGCCGTGTTGAGAACGCCGTAGCTATACTTGCCGTCAGTGTACTTGCTGGCGTCCGTCGAGCAGGCGAAGTCCTTGGTGTAGGTCCATTCGCCCGCCTCCGGTTCGCACTCCAGTTCTCGCCGGTCAGGTTGTCGTCGTCCACGGTGATGACGGGGTTGATCTCGGTCGGGTTCGTGAACTCGAAGGCCTTCGTCCCGGTGGCCGAGCCGGCGGGCGTGAAGTAGGTCACGTTATCCCAGGTCGCGGTGGCCGTATTCGACCCCTTGTAGGAGGCCGGCATCGAAACCCAGGAGCACGTATACTTCAAGTTCACCAAGCTGTTAGCCGGGACACTCACCTACCATCCTCATAGCCACCACACATGTTCCGCCGTTGTCGACCTTGTCGGACACGTCGGCAACGATGGCTTCCCAGTCGTTCGGGTTGCTGACGGTGATCGTGCCAACGACCTTCCACGCGCTGTCCGTCGAGGTCGGCGCAACGGTGACCTTGTAGCCGTGTGTCACCGTGTCGCCCGCGAACAGGTTGTAGCTTCCGTCGAAGTCCTTCGTGATCGTCCAGGTCCACGTGCGGGTGAAGGTGGGGACAGCCGTCTTCGAGACCGTCAGATCCTTCCCAACACACACCGTGACCTTCTGCGGGTCGGACTGATCCGTCTCGTCGATCATCGCCGTGTTGGTGTAGTCCGTGCACTTCCCGCCGAGGCCCTGCTTGTCCAGCGAGTACTTGTACTCGAACGGGCCCGTTATAGTAGTCGCTCGTGCCCACCGTGACCGGGTTCAGCGGGTCGGTCTTGTCGTCGACCACCGTGATGGTCTTGTTCGTCTCGCCCTTCAATCCGAGCGTGAGGCCGCCTCCCCCGAAGCCGTACCCGTCGGGGTGAAGTACGTCGCCGCCACCCAGGTCGCCGTCGCCGTATTCTTCCCCGTGTAGCTCGGCTGGCTGGTAAACGTGCAGCTGTAGTTGAGCGTCACCGACTGCCCCGCCGGCACGACCACGTTCGTGCCGCCCGTGACGGTGCAGCTCCCGCCGCCGTCGTAACTGTCAGTCACGTTGGCCGTGATGGCCTCCCAGTCGTTCGGGTTGCTTACCTTGATCGTACCGCCCAGCATCCAACCGCTGTCCGTGTAGCCGTCGGGCGTTACTTTGACGGTATAGTTGAACATCGCCGTCCCACCCTGGGCGATCTCGATCCGCTTGTCGTCCACGCCCTTGTCGATCTTCCACTTGTACGTCCGGTCGAACGTCCCCGCCGCCGTCTTCGAGACCGTCAGGTCCTTGCCGACACAGTCCGTTACGCTCTTGCTGGCAGTCTGCTTCGTCTCGGTGATAGTCGCGGTGTTGTCGTACGTCTTGCAGGTGCCCCCGACCCCCGCAAATCGTTACTGTAGGTGAACGACTTGAAGTCAAAGGGCGCAGCGTCGGTGGCCGTAACAGTGCCCAGGTCGCCGTCTAACTGTCGGTCACAGTGACGGTCTTGTTGGTCGAGCCTGCCTGCGTAAGGTAAACGCGGCGCTGCCCGAGGCCGAGCCAGTCGGCGTGAAGTAGGTTGCCGTGGCCCATGTCGCCGTAGCCGTATTGGTCCCGCTATAGCTCGCGGCTGCCGTGGCGTAACGTGCAGGTGTAGTTCACGCTCAACCGACCCGCCCTTCAGGCACCACGTCGGCGCCACCGGTCACCGTACAGGCGCCGCCGTTGTGGGCAGCATCCTCAGACTCGCAGCGTGATGTCTTCCCAGTCGTTCGGGTTGCTGACCGTGATCTTGCCCGTCACATCCAGCCGCTGTCGGTGATCCATTGTCTGCGTCGACATTGACCGTGTAGTTGAAGTCGCCGTACCACCGCCCGCCGCGAATCTTACCAGCGTCGGTCCACACCCTTGCTGATCTCCCAGGTACGTCCGGTTGAACGTCCCAGCAGCCGTCTTCGTGACGGTCGAGGTCCTTGCCCACGCACAGCGTCACGGTCTTGCTTGGCGAGTCTGTTTGCCGTGTCTGGTGATCGTCGCCGTGTTGTCGTACTCGTGCAGGTGCCCGCCAGGACCGTTGAAGGTCCGGGCGTAGGTGAACGTGCCTTGGAAATGGCGCGGGTCAGTGCGGTCACAGTGCCAAGATCGCCGCCATACGAGTCGGTGACATGCCACACTTGTCGTCCACCCGGCTGGCTCGGTGTACGAAGCCCTCCGTGCCAGTGGCCGTATCAGTCGGGCGTGAAGTAGTACCCTTATCCCAGGTCGGCCGTGGCCGTATTCGTGCCGCTGTAGCTCCGGCCGTGAACGTGCAGGTGTAGTGGCACTGCTCAACCGCTCGCCGGCATGCTCACGCCCGACCCACCGGTCACTGCACAGGTGCCGCCGTGGGGCGGCGTCCTCACAGTCGCAGTGATCGTCTTCCCAGTCGTTCGGGTTGCTGACCGTGATCGTGCCGGTCACATACCAGCCACTGTCGGTGTCCATTATCGTGCGTCGACGTTGACAGTGTAGTTGAAGTTACCGAACCACCGCCCGCCGATCTTACCATCGTCTGTCCACACCCTTGGTGATGTCCCAGGCAATGTGCGGGTGAAGGTCGGAGCAGCCGTCTTGGTAACGGTGAGATCCGCACCCTGGCAGTCCGTGACTTTCTGGCTTGCCAGTCAGTTGTGCCAGTGTCATTGTTGGTGAAGGAGGCCGTGTTCGGGTGGCTCGTGCAGGTGCCCGCCGGATCGTTGAAGGTCGAGCGAGTACTTGAACTCTTCGGGCTCGGGTCAGTGCAGGCCACAGTGCCAAGATCACCGGGTATAGACTGGATCGGTCTTGACATCCACACCGTGATCGTCTATGTTCGTGTCGGTGTGACGAAGCTGACGGCTGCCGTGCCAGTGGCCGGACCAGTCGGGGTGAAGTAGGCCGCTTTGTCCCAGGTTACGGTCGCCGTGGCGGTATTGGTGCCGTTGCCCCGCCGTGAACGTGCAGGTGTAGGGCAGCTCAACCGAGCCCTTCTGCGGCAACGACATAGGCGCCGCCCCGGTCACGCGACAGGTGCCGCCCGATGGGGCGGCATCCGTGCCACGTCGCCGTCATGTCTTCCCAGTCGTTCGGGTTGCGACCGTGATCGTGCCGCCACGTACCAGCCACTGTCAGTTAGCCATCCGGCGTGACATTGACCGTGTAGTTGAAGATGGCCGGACCACCGCCGCTGTGCATTCTCAATCTTATTGTCGTCCACTCTCTTGGTGATACCCCAAGCGAATGTGCGGGTGAAGTACGGAACAGCCGTCTTCGCGACCGTCAGGTCCTTGCCGACACAGACCGTGACTTTCTGCGAGTCGGACTGATTGGTCTCCTCGATCATGGCCGTGTTGGTGTAGTCCGTGCACGTCCCCGCCACACCACTCTTGTCGAGCGAATAGGTGAAGATGTGCTCCCCGTCCGCCCAGTTCCAGGTGCCCAGCGTCACCGGGTTCGCGGGGTCGGTCTTGTCATCCACCACCGTGATGGTCTTGTTCGTCTCCGTCGGCGTTACCACGGAGAAGTCGACCGCTGCGGTGCCCGATGCCGATCCATTCGGCGTGAAGTAGGTCGCTTTCTCCCACGTGGCAGTCGCGGTGTTTGTGCCGGCCGCGGGATTCGGGGCCGCGGCGTAGGTGCAGGTGTAGTCGAGGACCACGCTGCTGTTCGCCGGCACCGTCACGTTCGTGCCGCCGGTCACGGAGCAGGAGCCCCCGTTATCGATGGCATCGGTCACATTCACTCCGGCGACGTCGAACCCATTCGGGTTGGCGACCGTGATCTTGCCGGCCACCGCCCAGGCGCTATCTGTGTAGCCGTCCGGCGTCACCTTGACGGAGTAGTTGAACGTCGCCTTACCGCCGTCTGCAATGTTGATCTGAGTCTGGTCGACACTCTTGTCGATCTTCCAATTGTAGAGGCGGCTGAAGGACGCCACGGCGGTCTTGGTAACCGTCAGGTCCTTGTAGACCATCCGGGCATTGTGGAAAGTACAGCTGGCGTTAGTGGCGCCGCCTGCGGCGGCAGCAACTGTGGCCGTAGCCGTACTCCCGCTGAAGGTGCAGTTGGTGCCAGAGCCCGAGACAAACGCATAGCCGTCTAGCGCCGACTCGGTGATTGGCGTGTAGGTGCCGCTCTCCAAGCCGAGGAAGTCGACCGAGCTTTGCCCGGCAGGAACGCACTGCGTTACGTTGTAGCCATTCGGTCCGACAACCGTGAAGCACCACTGGTCAGGCGTGGCGCTGCCGCTGTCGACCACCTTCGTGACCGTTATCCTCGCCAGCTGGATGATCGCGCCTGGGTTGATGCCTCCGGTCTTGTCCGGGGAGGCGAGGCGCATTTGCAAACTCCCGCCCGGGTAGAAGCTGGAGCTGTGACCATAAGTGATCGAAACAGGGTCTGTGTCGCCAGGTTTCGATAGTCGTCCGCCCCACAGTAGGTAGCGATCAGTGTTGCCGACGGCGTCAAACTTCACGATGACGAGCCGCTGCGTGCTCCCACAGGCGAAAGTGTTACCATCGAGGGTGCCGGATGAGGTACCAGTGTCGAAGACTTGAAGGACTGTCAGGCCAACTCCGCTAAACGCACCCGACGTGCTGATGATAGTTCCACCAGCGTCTGCGTTTCTACTTGTGTTGAACGGCTGCAGCTGGGTATATCCGTATACAAGACCGTTGTTAGTACTGATCTCGTAGTCGCGGCACACCGGCGCGTACCACGGATTCCCGGTCGTCTGAACTGCATTCGCCTTCATCTCGATTCGGAACGGGACCGTCTCGCCTTCCTTGTAGTTTGAGTTGTTCTGGCCAAGCGTTCCAGTGACCCATCCCCCCGTATTCTTCGTCTCCCAGTTCGTGAGCGAGACGCTCGCAGGCAATGGACCATCCGTGAAGGTTGTGGTGGCTGTTCCGGACGGTCCCGCTGCCGTGACCGTATAGTTTGCCACGAACCACGTAGGTAGTTGGAACGGGTAGACGAATGTCCCGGCCGCATCGGCCGTGACATCAGCGGTCAGGCTCCACGTCTGGTTGACGTCGTCGTTGACAAATATTCGCACGACTTCGCCTGCTTGCCAGCCCGCGCCTGTCAGAGTAACGATCGCACCCGGGGTATAGTCCGGCTGGTCCGTAACGATCGTGGGCGTCGCGCTGCCGCCTTCTTGTACCGCCGGCACGACGGCCACGGCGGCGGTGGCGGCGCTCAGCAACAGCGCCAGAACGATGAGGATGACGGAGAGAGGTTTGCCCATGTGGCCACTACTGCGGAATGGCATCTGATCCTCCTTGATCTGCTTGGGGCAACTACGCCGCCGGCACGTGCGCCAGCAGCAGGCAAGACAAGAAGAGTCAGGCAGCAGTGCGAATTGCGATGTCCCCTATCTCAATACCGAAAAAGACGTCACGCGGGCCGGCTCGAGAGTCCACAGGCACGACGGCCGCGTCACTCACCTGCAATGAAGCCGCCACAGCACCTCCTTCGCGTAACGGCTGCTGCCGCCCGCCACTATCGACAGCAGCCCCATCGCCCCCCTGGCTTGACCGTGCGCAGGAACATACCGCCAAAGTTCCCACTTCGATATCCACTTCACAAAGTAGCACTGTGACTAATCATTGTCAATTGACAAAAGCGCGTGTCTAACGCGTAATTCAACCCGCAAGCCGTAGGTAAAACCGCGTACCCCTCGCGCGCGTCAGAGTGCCACTGCCCATTCGGCGCCCGACCTGGATTCATGCGGAGATCGTGACGGCCGGATCAAACGCGCAGTTGTCGCCGGACCGCGCCGGTGGTATCATCTGGCTGTCGTCGCACTCTTGCAACCGGCGACACATTGGTGGGAGAGGATATGTCGCCGCAACGCGTTCCACTCGTCGTCCATGTCACACATGAGGCCGGCGTCAAGCTCGGGGGCATCGGCGCGGTGCTCGACGGGTTCCTTGGCTCAGCCGCCTATAACGCCTCGGTTGCCCGAACCATCCTGGCGGGGCCCATTAACACCTTCGACACTGTCGAGATGGAGCGGCTGTTTGCCCCGGCAAACAAGCTGAAGGTCTGGTATTCCTCGCTCTACGGTTACGAGTGGAACGAAGGGCCCGAAGCCACGGTGGCCGCACTGCAGGCGATCGAACAGGCCATGAACGTGCGCTTTCTCTACGGCACACGGGTCGTCTCGGGGCGGGAGACCGAAATCCTGCTGGTCGACGCGGGCGCCATCGCCGCCAACGTCATCAACAGCTACAAGTTCTATCTCTGGCAGCGCTGGGGCCTGGACTGCGGCCGGTATGAGGGCAACTGGGAGTTCAGCTTCTTCCTCAACGCGGGCGAGCCCCTCTACGCCGCGCTCCAGGCCATTACCCAAGACATGCCGCCCGGCATCACCCGCTACCTCATTGCGCACGAATGGCTGGGCCTGCCCGTGATCTTCAGCGCGCTGCTGCGCGACGACTGCTGCTACCGCACGGTCTTCTACGCGCACGAAGTCGCCACGGCTCGCCTGCTCGTCGAAGCCAACGGGGGGCACGACACCCGCTTCTACAACGCGCTGCGCCTCGGCCGGCTGCAAGGGGCCAGCCTGGACCAGGTCTTCGGCGACCATTCGTGGTTCTACAAGCACGCGATGCTGCTGCGGGCGGGC
Organism: uncultured Chloroflexia bacterium; assembly: GCA_963810095.1. Classification (GTDB taxonomy): domain Bacteria; phylum Chloroflexota; class Anaerolineae; order CG2-30-64-16; family CG2-30-64-16; genus JALOOB01. Next base: position 337,583 of record CAWEMM010000011.1, read on the forward strand.
GTCTGCGACCGCATTTTTGCCGTGGGCGATCCCACCGTGGACGAGCTGAGGTTTCTGGGCGGCGTCTTCTCGTCCGCGCCCGTCGATCTGGTGTACAACGGCGTGCCGGCCGCGTCCATCGATCTCGAGCAGAAGCTGAGGAGCCGGGCGTTGCTGCTGCAATATGCCGAGAACCTGTACGGCTTCCGGCCCGACTATGTCTTCACCCACGTCACGCGCATGGTGGCCTCCAAGGCCCTGTGGCGCGACGTGCGGGTGCTCGAACACCTCGAATGGAACCTCGCCGCCCAGGGCAAGAGTGCCGTCGTCTTCGTCGTGTCCACCGCGTCGCCTAGCGGCCGGCGGCCGGAAGACGTGTACCGCTGGGAGGCCGAGTACGGCTGGCCGGTCAACCACCGCGGCGACAACAACGACCTAATCGACGACGAGAAGCACTTCTTCTTCAACGTGGTCGAGCCCTTTCACTGGGGCCGCCGCGCCGTCCGTATCTGCCTCGTCAACCAGTTCGGCTGGGAGCGGGGACTGTGCGGCAGCCGCATGCCCGAGCAGATGCGCTTCGCCGACCTCCGGGCCGGGACGGACCTGGAATTCGGGCAGTCCATCTACGAGCCATTCGGCATCGCCCAGGTCGAGCCGCTGGCCACGGGCGCGCTCTGCGTTCCGTCGAGCATCTGCGGATGCGTCGGTTTCGTCAGCCGGGCGAATGAGGGCGATATCCCGCCGAGCGTGATTGTGGGCGACTATGTCTTTATACCGCCCGATTGGAAGATGTGGAGCCCGTGGGATGCACTGCGCATCGACCGCTCGGTGCGCGACGGCATCGAAGCGCGGCAAAGCTGGGAAGTGGCCCAGAAGATCGCGGAGCACCTTCCTAAGGGCGACGAGGATCGCGAGCGGCTGCTAACCGAGGGCTCCCGGGTGGCCCGGGGCATGCGCTGGGATGTCGTGGTCGAAGATTACTTCTTGCCGGCCCTGATGCGGGCGAGATGACGTCGGGCTAGCCGCCGTTTGGCGAAGTCGGGGGTGGGCAATGCGCAAGATCGCCGTGGCGCTCTCCAAAGGGGGCGTCGGGAAGACCACCACAGCGGTGAACCTGGCAGCCGGGTTGGCGCTGAGCGGCAGCCGGGTGCTGCTGGTGGATGTGGACACGCAGGGGCAAGCCGCCAAGCTGTTGGGCTGTGCGCCCGCGATCGGGCTGGCCGAGGTGGCCGGCGGCGAGGCAGCGCCGCAGCAGGCCGTCGTCACCGCCCGCGAGCGGCTTGACCTGCTGGGGGGCGGCCGCGGACTCGCCAGCCTCAAACGCCTGATTACCCGCAAAGACTTTGGCGGCGAGCAAACGCTGTCCGAGGCGCTGGCGCCCCTGGAAGGGGCCTACGACTTCGCCGTGCTGGACACCGCGCCCGGTTGGGACGCACTCTCGGTCAATGCCCTATTCTATGCGGACGAAGTGCTCTCGCCCGTGTCGCTCGAAGTGATGACCCTGCAAAGCCTCCTCGACTTCAACCAGAGCCTCGCCGCGGTGCAGCGCTACCACCCGGCGCTCACCTTGCGCTATATCCTCCCGACGTTTCTCGACCGCCGGGTGCGGAAGTCCGACGAAATCCTCAGCCAGTTGGCGGCTCACTTCGGCTCGCGGCTGTCCGCGCCGATCCGCTACAACGTGCGCCTGTCGGAGGCGCCCGGCTATGCGCAAACCATTTTCGAATTTGCCGCGCACTCGCCCGGCGCGGACGACTACCGCGCCCTGACAGAAAGGATCCTGAGCGATGGCGGATCGTAACCCATCACAGGAACGTAAGCACTCGCCCGACGTCCTGGCCGAGCTGCTCGGGACGGAACTGCCGGCGGCGCCCATGCCCGATCTCGGGCCCCGGGCCGCGCCGCCTCGCACCGCCCGCGCGCAGCCGCCCGCCGACGCCAGGCCAAAAGTCGCGCCCAAGCCGGTCCTCGAGCCCGCGCCCGCCTGTTGGGAGACGGAGATCGTTACGCTGCAGGACCACAAGGGCTGGCGGCCGCGGTACGTCAACGGAGTCGAGGTGCCTAACTGGCTGACCGGGCCGCTCGTGCACGACTATCTCGCGACACGCGGCGCCGAGGGCTGGGAGGTTGCAGGGGCGTGTGCGGCCGGGCACTTCTACGGCGTGGCCGACGGCCTGCAGCTGTTTCTGAAGCGGCGCCGGTAAAGTCCCTGATCTACAAATAGGACACTGATGCAACGGATTGAACTGATCTGCACGGTCCTTCGGGAGAAAGATCGTGATAATCAGTCCGATCCGTCCAATCAGTGTCCTGTTTCGTCCCTTGTTGTCCAGCAGCGCCGCCTAGGTCTCTATTTCCGGTTCATCTCGTAGATCAGGCGCAGCCCATCCAGCGTCAGCCATGGGTCGACGTGCTGAATGACCGCCGTCTCACGCGCCACGACCTCGGCCAGGCCCCCGGTCGCGATGACTTTCATGTCGTCGCCCAACTCCTTGCGGAAGCGCGCGACGAGCCCCTCGACCAGTCCCACGTACCCGAAAAAGATGCCCGATTGCATGGCGGCCGCAGTGTTCGGCCCGATGGCACGTTGGGGCGCGGCGATCTCCACCCGGTAGAGCTTGGACGCCCGCGAGAAAAGTGCCTCTGCCGCAATGCCGATGCCCGGCGCGATCGCGCCGCCCAGGTAATCACCCTCCCGTGAGATCGCGTCGAAGGTGGTCGCGGTGCCGAAGTCGACCACGCACGCCGGCCCGCCGTACTTCACCTGGACTGCGGCGCAGTCGACCACCCGGTCCGCGCCCACCTCGCGCGGGTTCTCGTACCGGATGCGGACGCCGGTCTTAACGCCGGTGTCCACCACCAGCGCGTCGCGGTCCACGTAGTCGGCGCAAACGCGGCGGAATACGCCGGTAAGCGCCGGCACTACGCTGGCAATGGCTGCGCCGGTCACATCTGGGGGGGTGATCCCGCGATGCGCCATGAGTTGGACGAGCATAATGCCGTACTCGTCGGCCATCCGGTCGTGCACGGTCGCCAGGCGCCAGGTCGCGGCCAGCCGCTCGCCCTCGTACACGCCAAGGGTGATGTTGGTGTTACCGATGTCGATTGCGAGGAACATGGGGACTCCCGGACTTCTCGGGACCTCCGGGGCTGCGCCGCTTTGGTCGACGGTCGAACCCTGCGGAGGTCGGGGCTCAGCAGCACAACTCGCGCGCGATCTCGCCGTGGCGGGTTTCGAGGATATGGTTGTTCTCGCCCATCAGCAGCACGGTGGGCTCCCAGACCTCGGGCAACGGTTCGTCGACCATGGCGTAGGCCATGATGATCACCTTGTGGCCGATCTCGACCAGGCGGGCGGCCGCGCCGTTCAACTCGATGGCGCCGCTGCCCGAGGGGCCCTCGATGACGTACGTCTCGAGCCGGTTGCCGTTATCGACGTCGACCACCTGGACGCGCTCGTACTCGTGGATGCCCGTGGCGGCCAACAGGTCCTTGTCGATGGTGATGGAACCGACGTAATGGATGTTGGCCGCGGTCACGGTGGCCCGGTGGATTTTCGCAAAGAGCAGGGTACGGATCATTCTGACTCCAAGGTGTCGGATGCTAATGTCACGGTTGCCGAACTTACGAGTCCGGCAACCGTGACGCACATGCACTAGGCCAAGAGGACATTATCGATCAGGCGGGCGCGGCCTACCCGCACGGCCATCGAGAGCAGGGCACCGCCGGCTGGCCTGGCCCAATTCGGCCAGCGTCACCGGGTCGGCTGCGCTCACATAGTCGACCTGAGCCAGCGGCTCTGCGCACAGCACGTCCAGCATAATTTCCTTCAGACGCTCGCCGTGCCGCTCGCCGGCGTCCCACGCCTCCCGCGCTGCCCCCAACGCGCGATGGAGCACGGGCGCTGCGGCCCGCTGCTCGGGCGTCAGGTAAATGTTGCGCGAGGACTTGGCGAGCCCGTCATGCTCGCGCACGATCGGGCAGACCACGACCTCAAGCGGGAAGTTCAGGTCGGCCACCATCTGCTTGATGACGACGACCTGCTGCGCGTCCTTCTGGCCGAAATAGGCCCGGTCGGGCTGGAACACATTGAACAGCTTGGCGACCACGGTCGCGACGCCGCGGAAGTGCGTGGGCCGGGCTGCGCCTTCCAGCGGCCGGCTCACCTCCTCGACCGTCACGTAGGTCTGAAAGCCGGCCGGATAGACTTCTTCGACCGGCGGCGTCCACACCAGGTCGACCCCGAGCTTCTCGAGCAGGCCGAGATCGCGCGCCAGGTCGCGCGGGTAGGCCGCCAGGTCCTCGGCCGGCCCGAACTGGGTCGGGTTGACGAAGATGGAGACCCCCACATGGTCGTTCTCCCGCCGGGCGGCCTCGACCAGCGCCAGGTGACCCTCGTGGAGGAACCCCATGGTGGGCACCAGGCCCCACGTTCCGCCGAGCTCCCGGCGAATGCGCCGGACTTCGTTGATTCTTTCGACGACTTGCATGGCTGATCTTTCTCGTGGTACTGCAAGCATGGGTTCTTGCGAGAACCAATGCTTGCAGTACCAACGCATTACAGCGCCCGCATCAGGCGCCAGACAACCTCGTTGGCGCCCGCGTGGACTCCAAGGCGCCGGCCCTCCGCAATCACAATCCCGTTGATGCTGTCGATCTCGGTCGGACGGCCGCGCTCGATGTCCTGCAGCATCGAAGACCGGTTCGCTGCCGTGCTCCGGCAAACGCCTTCGGTGTATGCCACGGGATCCTCGAACGGCAGCACAAGCCCGCGGGCCCGAGCCACGTTTGCCGCCTCTTCCGCCAGGCGGGCGAGCAGCCAGCGCCGGTCGGCCGAGGCCAAAAGCGCGCCGTTAGGCACCCGCCAGAGTGCGGTCAGGGATTAATGGCCGCATTGACCACCGCCTTGCCCCACAGCCGCGCTTCGATGTCACTCCCGACCTCGGTCTCGAAGCCCGCGCGCTCGAACACTTCGGCGAGGGCCTCGATCCGCTCGGCGTTGTCCGGCGTCTGCCCCAAGTAGGTGGGGTTGTGGGCCACGTGACGCACCTCGCCCGGCGCCAGCAGCATTGCGCCGTTGTACGTCACGCCGACGGCGGCGGAGCCCTCGCCCACCTCGTCGACCAGCGCCTGGTAGTTGTCCAGCCCGTTCTGCAGCGTCACCGCGAGCCCCTCAGTGGCAAGCAACTGGCGTGCCCACTCGGCAGCGCGCGGCGTTTGGTAGCTCTTGACGAGAATCAGCGCAATGTCGGCATAGCCACGCGGGGCATCCGGCGCCTCAAGATCTGCTGCCGAGCAGACCGGCACGTCGGCACGCCACAACCGGCCGTCCGGCTCGACCACGTGGACGCCGCTCTCGCGGATGGCGGCAATCCCCTCCGGCCAGCTCCCGAACATACAGACCTCGGCGTGGCCCGCCAGCCGTGCGGCGTAGATCGAAGCGAGCGCGCCCGTGCCAATGACTGCGATACGCATCATGACCTCAGCAACCCACCAACTGCCCGGCCCAGCTGGGTTCATCCTCGGGCGCACCTGAGCCGTCCTGCGCGCCGCGGCTGCCCAGCCATGCCTCCCACTCGGCGTCGTCGATCGGGAAGGACTGCTCGCAGGCTGGAAAACGCCGCTGCTCGACGTCCTCGCGGTACGCGGGGAGGGCCTGCTCCATCTCGGGGAAGAGATGGGCATACTGCTTGACAAACTTGGGCGTGAATTTGTCGAAAATGCCGAGCAGGTCGTGGAGCACCAGCACCTGGCCGTCGCACCCGCCCCCTGCGCCGATGCCAATGGTGGGAATGTGCAGCTTCTTGGAGATGCGGGCCGCGACCCGGTCGGGCGCCATCTCGATCACCACCATCGCCGCGCCCGCCTCCTGCACGGCCAGTGCATCTTCGAGCAAGCGCTGCGCGTCGTGCGCAGTCTTGCCCTGCACCCGGTAGCCGCCCAGCTTCCCGGCCGACTGGGGGGTCAGGCCAATGTGACCGATGACGGTGATGCCGGCATTGCCGATTGCGCGGATGACGGGCGCCATCTCCTGGCCCCCCTCCAGCTTGACCGCGTCCATACCGGCCTCTTTGAGGAAGCGTCCCGCGTTGCGGACGGCCTCGGCCGTATCGGCCTGGTAGGACATGAAGGGCATATCGCCGATCAGATAGGCGTTCTGCGCGCCGCGGCGCACGGCTTTGCAGTGATGGAGCATGTCCTCCATCGTCACGGGCACGGTCGAATCATAGCCCAGCACGACCATGCCGAGCGAGTCGCCGACGAGGATGGTGTCGATTCCCGCGCGGTCTGCGGCGAGCGCGGACGGGTAGTCGTAGGCAGTAACCATGCTGATGGGCAATCCCTGCCGTTTCTTCTCCTGGATCGCCAGGATCGTGACCTTCTTAGCCATACCTCTCCCCCTGCTCAGACCCACTCAAACAGAAAGCCCCACGGCACGCGCCGAGGGGCTGGATTTCGGTCAGGCAGCGTCCATCACGGGGACGCAAACCCCTATTCCGCCGTCTCGGTCGCGTCGGGCTGCGGCGAATGCTGCAACCGTTCGATCCAAGCGAGCATCATTGTCCTGACGATGTCGCGATTTATGCTGGCCGCCCGGTGGGGTCGGCTGCCAGAGTGAGTATAGCACGGTTCGTAGAGCCGTCAATTAGCGGGCTTACGATTGTGAGGGGCGAGGCCGGGCGATTGACGGGCCAGGATGAACATATTCATGAAATCCCTCCTGGCCGGCCTCGGCCTTGAATCAGCTTCGACATAAAGACCACGGGCGCGATCCCTGCGAAATTCTCGCTCTCCTGGATGGAACTGCCTGCCGCTCTTGCTCCTTGCACGGCACCCCCACCGCGACCCCGAAGAGCATGATCACGGCAACATTCACCCTACGACCTGTCGCGATCACGAAGACGCCCACTCCGGCGAACCGGGCCACGGCCGCCTATCTCGCGAGCTACGCGACCGCCATCGCGTTCACACCGGCACGGCCACACCGCTGCCAACCTGGGTTTTCATCGCATCCGAGACGCCCACGGCCACGCCGCGTTCCACTGCCACCCCCCAACCCACCTCCACCCCGCTACCACCACCCACACGCACTCCAAGCTGGTCGCCCAATGGCACAGAGATCGTCTTCCTGTCGAACCGGACGGGCCGCCAGCAGATCTGGATCATGAATGCGGACGGCTCGGGGCAGCGGCAATTGACCGACGGCACGTTCGAGGCTTGGGACCCGGTGTGGGTGAAGTAGACCAAGAAAAGTATCGGGCCGGCGCTTCCGCGCCGGCCCCGCTCGAACCCCCAGCCTCGTCAATTAGCGCCCGGGGGTGAATCTTGCGTTGTACCAGGCTGAGGGGCGGGACGCGGGCGTCCCGCCCCTCAGCCTGTTCCGCAGGTCAGGGCGCCCAGGGCGAGGAGGCCACGGCGTAGTTGCCGCCCATGAGCGAGAGGTCGAGGATGTTGACGGACCCGTCGCCGTTCACGTCGCTCGAGCCCGTACCGTTGCACACTCCCGGCGCCTGGCCGTAGGCGGAGCCGATGCAGGAGGCGTCCAGCACGTCGATCAGATTGTCGTCGGTCGCGTCGCCGCCCAGCAGGACCACGGTGCCCAGCGCCGTCGTCGGCCGCGTGGTGAGCGTCTGGCTGTCGGCATAGCTGCTCGCAGCCACGGCGGTGGTCGGCAGATACAACGGACGGTCGACGAGCAGCCAGTAGGTGCTGCCCACCGTCAGCAGGTTGGGTGCAATGTAGGCCGTCGTGTAGGCGCCGCCCGCCGCGCTGGCCGCACCGGCGTACTGGGTCGCGCCGGCCTTGAGCTCCTGGTCGAACACCTGCACGGCCGCGCCGCTTTCGTTCGTCCGCCCCTGCAGGTCGATGAAGCCGGTGAACTGCGCGATGCCGGTGATCTTGACCGCGCCGTCGTCCGTGTCGGTGATGTCACGGCCGGGGGTCGAGGGCGCGCCGTAGCCCGCATTGTTCACGTAGATCTTCGCGCCGCCCACCGCCGCCCCGCTGGTGTCGGCCGGCAGGGCCGAGATATCCAGGTAGGTCGTCCACGGGCCGGCGCCGCTGCCGGGCAGGGCCGTGAAGTTGAAGGTCGCCACCGTGGCGCCGACTACGTCCTGCTGGGCAGCAGGCGCCAGCAGTTGGCAGCGGTAGCTCATCACGCCTGCCGCGACCGACAGCGCCGTGCAGTGGCCGTCCCAAGGTGCGACAAACGTCGTGCTGTTCAGCGTCAGGTACGCCGGATCGTATGTAACTTTGAAGGTCAGGCCGTACAGCTTGGCCGCATCCACCTTCAGCTTCGCGTCGAAGCTCTGGCTTTGCAGGATGGTGCGCGTCGCGGCCAGCGTGTCGGGGACCATGTCCATGAACGGCTCGACGAAGGTGAAATTCGACGCATCCACCGAGCCTGCGACGCCGTCGCCCTGCGGCCCCGTCGGCCCGGCCAGGTCGCCCCACGAGTTGTACTGCGCGTTCAGGTTCGTGTTGGGCCCCGCGTTGTTCACGCCGGCGCCGCCGTTGGCCTTGAACAGGTTGCCGTCGATGTTGATCACGCCGCCGATGCCTGCCCCAGCATCCACGTGCAACCCGTCGCGGCTGTTGTCGTGGATGTAGTTGCCGAACACCTTCAGCGACACGACGCTGCCGGCCAGCTCCAGGCCGTCCTGCCAGCCCATGACCGAGGTATCGCGCAGCGTGAAGTTGTCCGCGCCTGCATTGACCAGCACGGCCGGGTCCGCCGTACCGCCGCCGTTCAGCGTGCCGGGTCCCTGGAGCACCACGTCGTCGGCATTGATCGTGAACGCCGGCGAGCCGTGGCCCACGGTCGCGTTGTTGAGGTAGATGGTCACGCCGTTCTTGGTGACGATGTTGCCGCCCGCATACGTGCCCTCGGCAACGTTGACCGTGCCGCCCTCGAGCACTGCGTCGAGCGCCGCCTGCAGCGTGGCGAACGCGTTGACGCCGAAGAACTTGCCCGGCGCCACCTCAGCACCCGCCGCGGAGCCGGTCCAGGTAGCATTGACGTAGACGTCGGACGGCACGACGAGCGTAAAGTTGGCGTTCGAGACGTCGAAGAAGATGTTGCCCAACGCCTCGATCTTGACGCGCGCCTGGGTCGTATTGACGCTGGGCAGCGTCACAGCCTCGGAGCCGTCATTCGCGGTGCTCGCAGCCAGGACGTAGGGGTACGTCTGCCCGCCGTCGGTCGACAGGGAGATCTTGACGTTGCTGGCGCCGACCGGCGCGACGTCTGTGCCTGCGGGGTTCCAGGTCACTGTCAGCACGGAGGGAGCGGCGTAGGGCCCGGCCACGTTGGGCGCAGTCACGAGGAACGGCCCCGTCCCCGCAGCCAGCAGCAGCGTCGTGTCTGCGTAGTTGCTGCCGCCGTTGCCATCGCGCGCAGTGAAGCGCATGTGGAGCGCAAGCGGGCTGGCGTTGACGCCCGAGAAACCGACGTAGGCCGAGGTGGGCAGGAATTCCGCGTAGCACTCCCGCACCGGGTAGTCGGCGTAGGGGGCGATGGGCCCTTGCCGGCACGCGCCGGTGTCGGCGTTGGTGTTGTTGTCCAGGATTTGCTGCAGGTCCGGGAACACCCGGGTCGGGTTCGTGGTCAGGTGGTTCTGGCCGGGCGAGTTGTACTGCAACGAATCGGCCGTGCTGATGATGCCCGACTTCGGGAACATGGCGAACAACGGGCCGTCGGTCTTCGTGTTGTTCAAGAGCGACGTGCCGGCGCTGCCGCCCCGGTCGTTCTGCTCCCACGAGTAGATCAACGGGTCGTTCTCGGCATCCGTGGCGCTGCCGGTCAGGCTGAAGGGCGTGCGCAGCGGGATGGTGTACTGGGCGGGTGCGGTGACCACAGGCGCCGTGTTGCCCGTGGACGTTACCGTGAGCGGGCCGCCTGTATTGTCGACCGCGCCGCCCTTGTCGGTCTCGCCGACCCAGCCGGACGTGCCCGCGCTGAAGTCTTGCAGCGCAAGCATCACCGGCACATCGGTCGAGGCCAGCGTTCCGCTGAATGTCACCTGGAAGCCGTTGCCGTTGAACGTGCCGCCCCCGAAGCCGCTAACCGTCACGGTCGCGCCAGAGGGCAGAAGGCCTGCGGCGCCCTTCAACGCTTCCACAGAGGTGCCAGAGCAGCCGGACGCGTTGGTCACGTCGGCCTGGCTCACATCCATGTTCAGGAGGGTCCCGCCGAAGCTCAACGTGTAACCCGTGTCGGCAAGCGCGTCCACCGTGACCGTACCACCTGTCGGCCAGCCGGCGACGGCCAGTCGTGCCCTTGACGTTCTCGCGACTGGTCGCGGTGCAAGGCGTGCCGGCCGAAGCGCACGTGCCGAACACGATCCCGATCGGCGCCATGTCGACGTTCGCAGTCGCAGCGCCAAACGTGACCGTGAAGCCGCTGTTGCCCGCACCTGACACGGTGACTGTGCCGGGGAATCCGGCGATGGCGTTGATTGCGGCAGCAACGTTGGCGTTGCTGATGGCCGTTCCGCCGTTGCCAAGCACGGCTGAGAGGTTGCCGCCGATCTGAACCCGGAACGAATTGCCGGCGGTGCTGGCATTGAAGTTGGCGAGGGTGATTGCCTGCTGTTCGTTCCCACCCTGCATCGCCGCCTTGATGCCTGCGCTGGTATAGTTCTGGCCGCGTGGTGATCAGCTACGGAATCGGCGCCGTCGTAGTTCAGCGTGTAGACGTCGCCGTTCGTGTCGAAACCGGTCAGGGACACGGTTTGCAGTTCGCTACCTTGCAGCACCGCTTGGATCCACACAGGCGAATAGCTGCTACCATTCGTGAACAGGGGCGAGACGTTGCCGTTATAGTCTAGCTTGAACGAGTCGAACCGCCGCCGTGTGTCGTTTCCTCGACCGAGGCGAAGCAGCCGCCGCAGCTCAGGTTGACCAGCTCGATGTTCGGCACGTCGGTGTTGGCCGATGCGCCGCCGTACGTGACCGCGAAGCCGGTCGAAGCTGCGCTGCCCACGGTAACGGAGCCTGCAAAGCCCGCGATTGCGTTGATGGCATTCTGGATGTTGGTCGCGCTGATACGCCAGACCGCTCCCGCCGATCACGGCCGAGTCGTTGCCGCCAATGCGCACCTGGAACGGCACGTAGTAAGTCGCGGTGCCGCCGCCCGACGCAGCCAGGCCCGACGAGGCGGCCGTGTATTGGAAGCTGCGAGCCGTGGGAACGGCGGTGATGGCGAACGTGCCGTTATAGCCGGCGACGCCCACACTCGCGATCGTCACGACGTCGCCCACGGCGCGGCCATGCGGCGCGGCGGTGCTGATCGTCACAGTCGTGCCCGACTCGGTCGCACCGGGCACGGCCAGGGTCACTGTGCCGCCGCCCGAGCGGGCCAGGCCCGCAGTGGGATTGGTGAACGTGAAGGAGCGCGAGGTCGGTATGGTGTCGACCGTCCACGTGCCGTTGTAGCCCGCCACGCCCACGCCGGCGATCGTCACGACGTCGCCCGGCTGAAGCGTGTGCGCGGCTGAGACGGCGATGGTGACGACGTTGCCGTCCTCCGTCGCGCCGCCCACCGAGGCCGCGCTGGGGGCCGCGTTGATGGTCAGGCTGAGCGGCTGGACCGTGGCCGCCTGCGAGTAGCCGGGTCCGAACGTAACCGTCTGCACCTCGTTGCCGCCGCCGAAGCGGCGCAGCGAAACGGTCTGCACCTCGTTGATCGCGGATTGCGAGCTGGCCGTGTAACTGGAGATCTCCTGCTGGCTGCGCTGCGAGAAGTACGGATCGCTGTGCGCCTGCAGGTCGTCGGTGAGGCAGATGCCCGCATACGCCATCACCGAGGAGCCGCTGCCCGGTTCGACAGAGTTGGCTGCGCTGCGGTTGCCACCCGAACAGTTGAGTTGGTTGCCGTTGAAGGGGTGATTGCCGCTGAACTGGTGGCCCATCTCGTGCGCCACGTAGTCTACGGCGTAGTAATCGCCGTTAGGCGTGGGAATGCCAGTGCACCCGCCCGCCTTGTTCGACCGGCCCACGACGCCCAGATTTGCCACACCGCCGCCCGGCTGGCCCAGCCCCAGGTGCCCAATGTCATAGTTCGACGCGCCGATGATCTGCCCGATGACGTAGCGGGCGCGGGACGTGCTCGAGCAGCCTGTCACTTGCGACTGCGTGAAGCAGGCCGCCGCTCCGCACGGCCCGTTCGGGCCGGTCGCCTGCCCCCAGGTGTCAAGGTTGAGCAGATCGTTGTTCGCCACCAGCACCATGCGGATCGACATATCGTCCTCATAGAGCTGATTCACACGGTTAATTAACGTCACCTTCGCCGGAGTCACGTTCGCCGAGCCGCCCCAGTACGTCGCGTAGCCGGGATCGGTAATGAGGGCGAGACGGTAGACGCGCAGGACGTCACCGGTCGCCACGTAGATCGCGGACGGCGCGGCCGCCGGGCCGACCTGGTAACTGCTGTATGCGACTGCGGAACCATCCGTGGCCGTCACCAGGTGGGTGTCGGCGTCGCCGTTCGGGTCGGCCACGAACTCGGCGGTGAACATGCCCAACTCGTCGGCCGTCGCGATAACCTCGCGCTTGGTGAAGTTCTCTTCGGGGTCCGAGATCGTGATCGTCACGGTCGAGTTGGCCGCAAAGCCGCTGCCACTCAGGGTGACGGCCGCGTCCGGGTGCTTTTCGCGCTGATCCAAAGTCAGGTCAGCCGCATCCGCGTCGCGTTCGACCCAGCTATCGTCGGCATCGCGCGGGAGGTCGCTGCCGAAGTAGCTGGCGTAGACGCTCTGATCGAGATGGTAGTACGGCTCGAGATACCATGCGCCGCCGGGCGAACGCACCGAGGCGTGGAAGCCGAGCGGGGTGAGGTCGAAGCGGATGGTGGCGGCGGGATCGTCGATGCCGCGGCCCCGGTACGTCTTGATGTCCGGATGCTTCTCGGCCAGGCCCGGCTCCATGATTGGCGCTTCCTGCACCGCAAAGCTCACGAACTGGCCGCAGGGGTCGGGCAGCGCGAGGGTGAGCGCGCTCGAAGAGGCAAGCGCGTCGGCCGAACGACCGCGGCTCGCCTCCCGCGGGGCGGTCGCAAGCAAGGCGGCCATACCCTCACGGTCCAGCGTGTACGCGCCGAAGAAGACGGGATCGACTGCCAGCTGGCTGGCCTGCACGCCGCGCTGCGCCTTCCCGCTCGCGGGCTGCCACAAGCTGCTGCCGGCGGCGCACGCGCCATCGAGTCCGGCACGCTGGCGCACGCCGGGTTCTGCCTGGCATCCGCGGCCGGCGCAGAAACTGCCACCGGCGCGGCTCGCGCCACGGTCGCAGCCGGCGCCAGAAGCGCCGCGACGACCGCAAGCATGACCAAAGCAGAGAACAAGGGCGGGTGGGAATGCTTCATCAGGTTCTCCTATCGATGTAGATGGTATAGAAAGCACAGGTCCTAACGAAGATGGGACGGGCCAAGCGTCGCGCCAACGCTGCCGGGTGCGCAGCGATAGCTGGCGCGCCGCGGCATATTCAGCTTTGGTCAGGTTTCCAGGACCCCGCCCTTACCGGTGCATGCGAGGGGCTTGGCCGTAGTGCAATAGAAGGACTAGCGAGCAGTCGGTGCTTCGGGCTTCGAGACGGCGAAGCCGGCGCACTGAAAGAGGACGCTGGCAAACGCACAGGGTCATGATATTAGCAGACCGTGACCGATCAGCGTTGATAAGCGTCTCATTTCATCCCTCGTTGTCAAACAGCGCGGGGTGAATGTCAAAACACGAAAGAGAACCGGAGTGCTACGCCGGGTATCAAGCTGGTAGATCTGGAGGAGTGTTTGGGCTTGTTGGCACAGGCCCAAGCAGGATTGGAGTATAGGACGGATGGCGTGCCCTGTCAAACTGGGGCGACCAGCGAGGGGTTGCTCCGGTGAGCCCGTGCCCGACGGCCTACTGGCGTGAGACACGCGTCAAGGGCTTGAACCCCTCGCCCAGCACCGAGTGGTTCGGGCTGATGACGACGAAGGCTTCGGGATCGGCCTGGCGGACCAGTTCCTGCAGCCGGGGTGTCTGCCGGTTGTTGATCGCGGTGAAGATCAGCGTGCGCTCGGAGCCGGTGTAGCCGCCTTCGCCCCGCAGGATGGTCACGCCCCGATCCAGTTCGGCCATGATGCCGTCGCGCACCAGGTCGGGCTGCTTGGTAATGATGAACGCGCTGCTGCCCGATTCGAACCCATTTTCGACCGCATCGATGACCCGCGCCATGACCCAGGCGGCAATCAGCGCGTAGAGCGCGGGGGCAAGGCCGAAGAAGAACGCCGCCAGCAAGAGGATCACGGCGTCCATGAGCAGCAGCGAGGTGGACATGCGTACGCCGCGGAAGTATTCGAGCAGCTTGGCAGGGATCTCGGTGCCGCCGCCTGTGGCACCCGCCCGAAAGATGAGCGCCATGCCGAAGCCGTAGAGCAGGCCACCGTAGGCCGTGTACAGCAGCGGTTCGCCGCGCACGACGGGCAGGTACGGCCGGAGCAGGTCGATGAGCAGGGCCGACAGGACGACCGTGAAGATGGTCTTGGGGCCGAACTGCAGGCCCAGGTAGCGCATGCCGATCAGCAGGAACGGCAGGTTGAGCGCGATCAGGGTGACGCCGATCGGCCAGCCCCACAGCCGGTTGGCGAACTGCGCGAGCGCGGTGAAGCCGCCGGGCACGACGTTGTTCGGGTCGAGGAAGATGTCGATCGCGAGCGCGAGGCAGATGCAGCCAACGACGATGAAGGCCAGGTCGAAGAAGGCGCCGCCCGTAATGGTGGCGCCGTTGGGAAAGCGGACGAGCACGCGGCGGCGAAACCGCCGAAGCGGCGCGGGTAGGATCAGGGTCATGAGAGCACTGCCGTAAGCGAGAATTGCGACAAAACGCCCCTCACTGGGTGAGGGGCGTCATTTTGTGCATTATAGCACGGGGGCGTCGCGAGACCAAAGCTCACTCTGGTGTCGCCTCAGATCCTTCGACGACGGGTGTACAGCGCTAACATGGCCAACACAGGGACGATTGCCCAGGCAGAGGGCATGATTGTGGGTTGCGCTGCAAAGTGCGTCAGGCCCGCGGCGGTGGGGCCGGCAGTATGCACCAGGAAGGGGTCATGCCGGACTGCGCCCCCGTGCGTCAGCCGCTCTTCCAGCGCATACCAGTAGTCGCCGCCCCTCTCGACGCCGGGGTCAAGCCAGGCGTAAGAGGCGCCGTCCGCGCTGCCCGGGTTGTGCGCCGGGATAAGCGTGGCGTTGACTTTATGCCAGTCCCCCGCCCCCCGCCCGGCCCGGAAGACGTCAAAGCCCAACACGTCAACCTCGGCGGTCGTGGTCCAAGTCAGCACGACGCCCCCGCCCTCGTAGCGCCCCGCCTGCCCTTCCAGCGAGACCGCGAGCGGCGTCTGGAACTCGATGCGGCAACTCTGGGTCGTCGATGCAATCTCGTTGGCGTCCGTATCGCCCGCCTTGTGGTAGCGGAAGTTCATGGTGAAGACGCCGAAGGTCTGGGGGGCCAAGGTGACACGGGCGAACGATCCGGCCGGATTGCTCGCCGGGACCGGCGGCTGGGGTAGAGCTGCGTGGCCGCAAAGCCGATGACGCCCGCGCTGGCACACAGGCCGGAGCTTGCAGCATTGCAGGCATAATTCCGCGCCACGAACCCTGGCACGAACCAGCCGTACAAGGGCTGAATCTGCACGCCTGGCGCCGGGCCCGTGTCGACCACCTGTGCAATGGCAGGGTCAAACGTGAGTTCGACGTCGAGACCGTAAAGATTCTCGGCGTTCTCCGCGTAGAGGTCAATCACCGCGTCCGTGGTGGTGTAACCCAGATACGACGCCGGCTCACAACGAAAGAGGACAGGCGCACTGGGCGCGGCCGCCGCAGTCCCGGGGTTGAATGTCACGAGAACCGCAAGCAGTGCGCACGCGACGAGCGCCGCCCTGGGTTGGAGTTGAGATCGAGTCACGCGCACCTCCCGTCTCCAGGCTCCCCCCGAGCCTACTCGTCAGATGGCGGCACCGCTACCGCTGCACCAACGGCAGCATCAGGCGGAACGCGGGGCCCGTCCCGCCTACCTTGACCGTGCCGTCCTGGTGCATTGTGGGGATCTCGATGCCGTCACGGTCCGCAGTCTTCTGATATTCAATGGCCAGCGGACTCACGCCCGCCTTCAGGGCCTTGAACGTTACCTGCGCAAGTGGCCCTGAGCCGGTTTTCGGCTCGGCGGGGTTAAGCTGAGTGAAAGCGTACCACACGAGCCCGCTGGTCTTGCAGTTCTCACGGGCGGGATCCGCGGCATTGAACGCCTCCTGCTTGATCACGAAACCCGGCTGCATAAAGGAAGCGAGCGGTTGAATCTGGACGCCCGGGCGCGCCGTGTTGGCATCCTGCACCTGCAAAAGGGCCGGATCGAAACACATTCGAATATCGGCGCCATAAGCATTCGTAACGTCCTGCAGATACAGGTCCACCGTGAAAGTGCTGCCAGGCAGGACCGTACTCGACAAGGGATCGGGACGGGCGATCGCGGGACCTGCGGCGGCCGCAGCTCCCACGCCGAGCAGCAGGGCCAGGGCGAACGCCAACGTGGCAAACGAAAGACCTCTTCGCATGACTAAGAACCTCCGAGGATAACCGGCAAATAGACCGGCAGGAGCGGGAGCGGTGCGTTACCGAAAGACACCTCGCCGACGCGCTGCGGGCCACTGGATGGGAAGCTCAAGCTAACCAGGGCCGGCGAGGTATTCCGATAGCCGCCGAGGGGGAACTGCTTTACCAGGTACTCTGCATCCAGCCGCAGTCCCTCGACCCGGTAGCGCCCGTCGGCCCCTGTGACCACCGTCTTCGACGGCTCGGAGTCCACCCCCGCGACCAGCACGGTTGCCCCCGCCAAGCCGGGCTCGCCGGGGTCATGTACCCCATCCCCGTCCCCGTCGAGATAGACCATGCCCCAGATCACTGCGGTGGTGGGCAGCAGCGTACCCGTCGGCGTGGCCGAGGGTGTGAGCGTGGCAGTCGGAGTGTGACTGGGCGTCGCCGTGGACGTTGGCGTGGACGTGTCAGTCGCCGTCGGCGACCATGTAGCCGTTGGCGTGGAACTAGCCGTCGGCGACGCCGTGGCGCTGGGCGTAAAGGTGGGGGTAAAGGTCGCGGTCGGGGGAGCCGGCACGCTGATCGAGCCACTCTGCATATCGAGGGGGATCGTGATGCCGTTGCGGTCGGCGGCCTTGGCGTAGGTCATGGTGATCGGCGACGTGCCTGCCGCAATGCCCCGAAAGGTGATGGCCGCAATGGCGCCCGAGCCGCTGACGGGGGAAGTCGGATTAACCTGGGTCAGCGCGTACCAGATAAAGCCGGCCTTGCTACAGTCAGGGTTGGCCGGCTCTACCGTGTTGCACGCGACGCGCTTGATGACGAAGTCGGGCGACAGGAAGCTGTACAGCGGCTCGATCTGCGTGCCGGGGCTGTAACTGTCCGCGTCCACCACCTGCACGACCGCCGGGTCGAACTCCAGCCGGATGTCGGCGCCGTACAGATTGACGACATCCTGGATGTACATGTTCACGACGGCGGTCTGCCCGACCTGAACGGTCGCGTTGACCGGGTCGGTGCGCGCAAGGGCCGTGAGCGCAGGCCGTGCGGCGAGCCCGGCCGCGGTCGGGCTCGCAAGGAGCAGCAGTGCGAGGACGGGCCCAAGGAGCGTGAGCATCGCGCCGAGAGGCCGCGGGAAGGGATTGCCCCGCCGGCGCAATGCACTCGTCATTTACCGCGCCTCAGCACCACCACGGCCGCGATGCCCGCAGCTGCGAGGAGGAGCAGGCCGCCGCCGGCGAGAAACAGGCTGTTGCCGCGGCCTTCCTGGGTCGCGGCCTCGACGCGCGTCGGCGCGGCGGGCGTCGGGGGAATAATCGCCCCGGCCGCTGCCGCAGTCGCCTGTCCCGTTGCAGCTACGGCCGTCGCACCAGCCGGCGAGGTCGCCGCTCGGTGCTGTGCGGCAGGCTCGACCGGCTGTGCCGTTGCGGCCGGGGCATCGCCCGCGCCAGCTTGCGCCGTGGGCCCTCCTGCGGGGGTCGAAACCTCAGCCGGGGCCAGCGTGGCGGACGGCGCGGCGGTCGCAGCCTCGGCCGCGGGCGTCGTGCCGGGCGCGGTCGTGGGCGGCACGGCGGTGGCAGGCGCCTGCGTCACCTTCGGGGTTGCAGTGGCCGCCGGCAGCGCGCCCGGCGTAATCTCCAGCTTTGGCGCGGGCGCGGTGGGCAGGACCGTTGGATTGGCGGGCAACGCGGCGCTGCCGGCCGTCACCTGCACCGAGCCGTTGCTCGACGTGGCCGGAATCGCCATGCCGTCGCGGCTTGCCAGCGTGAGACCGGTGATCTCGACCGCGGCCGTGCCCGCGGCCTTGCCCTTCACATAGAGCGAGGCGAGCGTACCCGTGCCACTTTTCGCCTCGGCCGGGTTGAGCTGGCTGACGACGAGCTGTGCCGTCCCCGCCGCATTATCCGCGGTGTTGACCGGCGAGAGGTCATAGGAAAGGAAGTCGCCGGGCAGCCACTGCACCCCGGGCATGTTGGGATCCGCGTCTTCTATCTGGATCACCGTGGGGTCGAACTTGATCTTGACGTCGAAACCGTAAAGGCCCTCGACATTCGCAACCTTTACGGCGAGCGGGATGACCTGGCCGGTTGGGATCTGCAGCGGTGTGGGCGCCAGCGAGACGGTGGCGCCGGCGGCAGCGGCGGAAACGGGAAGCAGCAGGCAAAGGCCGGCCAGGAGCATGAGTTTGGCAAATTTCATAACAAAATTATCCACATTTGTTCAATTTAGGTCAAGAACCCCGGACCAGGTCGAAGTCCCACGCGCCCGTCCGGTTCGAGCCGGCACTGGTGAAGCCGTCGGAGCAAGCCGACTTGACGACGTAGAAGTACTTGGCCGCGGTGCTGCCCAGCGCGTTGGGGTCTTCGTAGCTGAGGCCCGACGTGAAGCCGAAAGCGGGCTCGGCCGGGGTGAAGTAGGGCGCCACCGCCCGGAAAATGCGATAGGTGGCCGCATCGGTCGCGGCGTTCCAGCTGAGCCGCGGCTGGCGGTCGTGTTCGGCTTGCCAATGGCGACGGGGACCGGCGGGGCGAGCGGCGTCGCGGCCAGGTCGCTGTCACTTTCCGTGTTCGGGATCGTGACACCGTTGCGGTCCGAGATCTTCGAATAGTAGATGTCGAGCGGCGACAGGCCCGCGCCAATTGCGCGGAGCGTGATGCGCGGCAATGGCGCCCGACCCCGACTTTTCCGGAGTTGGGTTCACCTGCGTGAACGTGTACCAGATCGTGCCCACTTCGGCCGGCTCGTCGCAGAGCGGATCGGCCGTGTCCAGCGCATTGCAGGCCACCTGGCGGATCAGGAAATCGGGGAGCATGAAGTCGTACAGCGGCTGGATCTGCGTGCCGGGCGAATACGTGTTCGTGTCGACCACGAGGACCTTCGCCGGGTCGAAACGGATGCGGACGTCGGCGCCGTAGGCGTTGACCACGTTGTTGAGCCGGATGTCGACGGTGGTCAGCCCGCAGCCCGAACGCTGGGGGAGGAGCGCTGCAGGTCGACGTTCGCGGTCAGGGCCGGGGCCGTGACCGTTTCGGGATCGACGCCCTGGGCGCCGGCCGCGGCCGCGGGCAGCAGGAGCAAGGCCAGGGCGATGAGCCAGCGCAGGGCCGGGGCGCGGCGGAGTGAGGGCCGGTGGGACACGAGCGCCTCCTTTGGGAATCAGAAAGTTGCAGGCGGGACGAGAGTCCTGGGTGGTGCCGGTCAAGCGCTTACGAACGCCCGAGCAGCAACACCCAGTTTAACCCTCGTCCCGCGAGTCACCTAATCAAAGCCAGCCGGATGACGGCTGCTCCGGTTCAGGGCGTCCAGGGGGAAGCCACAATGCCGAAGTTGCCGCCCATCAGGGTCAGGTCGAGGATGTCGACCTTGCCGTCGCCGTTCACGTCGGGCGAGCCCAGCCCGCCACAGGTGCTCACCACCGGCGCCACGCCGTACGCACCACCAATGCACGACGCGTCGCCCACCTCGATTGATTCGCTGTTGTTCGCATCGCCGCCCTTAAGCACGAGCTGAGCAAGCGAGGTCAACGCGGCCGTCGCAGAGCTGCTTGTTCGGCGCTGGCGAGGCCAGCGTCTTGACATAGAGCGGCTTGTCGACCGCGAAGTAGTAGGTCTGACCGACGACCAGCATCGCGCCGCTCGGCGTCGTGTACGCGCCGCCCTTGGCACTCGATGCGCTGGCAAGCGCCGGCGCAACCAGCCCGCCAGTGCTGTAGACGTTCAGCACCGCGCCCGAGTCGTCCGCCCGGCCCTGCACGTCGATGAAGCCGGTGTAGCCGGCGATCGGCGTGATGGTGATCGTGCCGTCGACTGTGCCCGTGATGTCGCGGGCGTTTGCGACGTCGGCGAGCTTCACGTTGTTCAGGTACACCTGAGCGCCGTTCTGGGTGCCCGCAACGGTCGTTGCGGAGTCGACATCAAAGGTCGTGGTCCACGACCCAGCCAGGCTCAGCCCCGTGCCGGTTGGCGTGAAGTTCAGGACGGCGACGGCTGCGGTCGGCGCCGTCGTCAACGGCCCCAGCAGGTTACAACTGTAGCCGATCTGGCCGGCAGGCAAGCCGGGCAGCACCGAGCACTTGCCCGTGAAGGGAGCCGGGAAAGTAGCGCTGTTGTACGTCAGTTTCGCCGTGTCGTAGACGACCTTGAAGGTCACGCCGTAGACGTTGACGGTGTCGGCGCGGACTTCCACGTCGAACGGCTGCCACGCAGGCACCGTTTGGATCAGCGTTCGCGTGTCTCTGGTCGCCAGCCGTCGTAGGATCGGAGTCGAGGTACACCTCGGCAAACGTGCAGTTGCCTGTGTCGACGTTGGTGAAGGTCGGGCAGGTCTTCGTCGCAAACGAGTTCCACTGCGCGGGCAGCTTGGAGGCCCACTCCGGCGGCTGCAGCGGCTGCGCCACGCTCTTGATCGCCTCGGGGCCGGTGACCTTGAACAGGTTGCCTTCCACCGTGGCGACGCCCTCCACAGCGCCGTCCACCTGGACGCCCGATTCGGTCAGGTTGTGGAAGTAGTTGTTCACCACCTTCAGCGACTTGACCGCGCCGGCGACCTTCACGCCGTCCTTCCAGTTCTTGACCTCGACGTTTAGCAGCGCAAAGTTGTCGGCGCCGGCCTCTACTTCCACCGCAGCGGTGCCGTCCGTATTGCCGGTGCCATCGAGCACGCCGTTCTGCAGCGTATCGTCGTCGCCAACGATGGTGTATGCCGGCGTGCCGTGCCCCACCGTCTGTCCGCCAAGGTCGATCGTGATGTTGTTCGCCGTCACGACCACGCCGCCGGGGTAGGCAGTAGTGCTGGTCGGGTAGGTGATCTTCGTGCCCGGGGCTGCGCAGTTCAGCACCAAGCCCTGAGTGTCCGCGCTGTCGCCAGGGTTAATGCTGGTCGGGATCGACGTCAGGATGATCGACCCGGCCGCATCGCCCCACCACGGGGTGAAGTCAACGTTGCCGCTCACCTGCGACGACGGGTTGCAGGGCGAGCCCCACCAGTTGTTCTTCGCATCGACGGTCGCGCCGGTGTTCGTGTTGTTCAGGGCCTTCGTCGGATTGCCGCCCAACTTGCTCCCGTTGACCTTCGCGGTCGCATCAGCACCTTCGACAAGGATGCCGGTGGCATCGGTATCGATGGTCGAGTTCTGGATGTTGGCGTATACCGTCGCACCACTGGTGTTGCTCGGGTTGTCCTTGACATACACACCCGCGATCTTGGAAGTCAAGATCGTGACGCCGTCGACCTTTATCGCGGTGGAGCCGCCGTTGCTGCCCGTGCTCATCGGGTAGCCGTCAAAGTTGTTGACCCAGACGCCGTAATCGCCGCCAGTGACCGTGCCGCCGGTGATGGCAATCTCAGCGGTGGTCGTGTCATTCCAGGCGTTGTACCCGACCGTTTCCTGGGTCACATCTGTAGCGGTGATCGTGTTGTTCTCCACGATCGCATCGACAGCGCCGCCCAGCGAGAACAGGGCAATGCCGTCCCACCTCGAGTAAGCGGTGGCAGCCTCATCAGCAACCGAGAGGACGTTGTCCTTGATCGTCAGAGCGCTTGCGTCGCCGTAGTGCAGATTGTGGAAAATGCCCTTACGGGTAGACTGAATTGAATTCCGGCTGATACTGCCGGTCGTCCCGGGGTTTGCCCGGTAGAAATTGCCCGTCTGGACGCCAACACGCACATTGGTCATCACGTTGTCGGTGACGTCCGCGTAGAAGTTGTCGTAGATGATCACACCGATGCCGTAGCCATACGGGATGTGTCCGAGATTGTCGAACTTGTTGTATTGGATGTAGTTGTTCGACGTGGCGGCAGTATTCACGTAGTTGTCGAAGTCAACCGCAGAGTAGGCAGTGTTCTTGAAGATGTTGTTGGCGACTGTGATGTTACCGACACCCTCATTGCTCACCAACGCCTCGCAGGCGTCCACATCGACACCGTTCACCAGCTTGCCGCTTGTCAGAGCCGGGTTATTGCCATCGAAGGTCAAGCCCTTCAGCGTAACGTTGCCGACCTTGACATACATGATCGTCGTTGTCGTGGAGCCGTACGGATCAGGGTTGCTGGTTGCGGGCTGGAGCACTGCTTCGGCAACCCGCGTCCCTGTGTTGGGGTTCACGGTATCGTTCGGGCCGAGAATCGTCAGCGACTTGTTGACAGTGATGTCCTCGACGTAGGTCCCGGCGGCCACGTGAATCGTGCCGCCCGCCGCAGCGGTGCTGACGGCCTTCTGAATCGTCTTGAACGGAGACGCGACCGTCCCGACGTTCGCGTCGTCGCCTGTCGTGGCATCGACATAGCAGTCCGTGGTGCAGGGGCTCTGGACTTCATAGTGGATGTCGTCGAAATAGAAACCCATGAGGGCGGCATTGCCGTCCGAGCCGGCGGTGAACTTCAGACGGCTGTGGTCGGCATAGGCCCCACTGTTCGCGTGGCGCCACTCGTTCAGCGCAGCGTTGTAGACAACCGGGGCCCCGTCGTCCAGCGAGACGGACACCCGATCGACAAACCCGCTCTTGGTCAGCGCGTGAAGGCGAGCTTGTGCCATTCGGTGGTGGTGACCCCGGTGAACAGGTCGATCCTGTCAAAAGCGGCGCCGTTTGTGATGCCGTAGATATTGACGCCGCCGCTGCTGGTGTTCTCCAGATAGGCGAGGTAGTTGCCGCGATCCATTCCATCGGCCGTCCCGGTCGTGATCTTAATCGTCTGCCCGTCCGGCGTGTCGCTGGCGGCCTTGAACCAGAGCGATGCCACGAAGCGTTCGCCGTCTGCGCTGACGCCATTGCCGTCGCCATTCTCGACAATCGGGCCGTAGGGCGTACCCTGGCCCGGGCTGCCGTAGCCGCGAGCATAGAGCCATGCCTGCGAGCCGCCGTGAACGGGGCTGGAGACGATCCTCGTCACCAAGATCATTGTTGGTAAAGTCCGGCTGTGCGCCGCCGGACCAGCCGCCCTATGTAGGGCCGCCGGCGGGGCTTATTGGCCCGAGCACGAACCCTTCCGAGGTCTCGAAACCTGTCGAATACGAAGGCCCGCTCGCGAACGCCGCCGGCGCGAGGGCCAAGAGCAGCGCGCCCAGAAGCACGCTGACGACGAGGAAGGCCGCGGCCTTCCGGTGGAGGGTGGATGATTGGGACATACCGATTTCGCTCCACAACACTGTGCCGGCGGGATGATTTTGGCCGGCCGCGCGCCCGGTGCGCGCGGCCGGCCTGGGTGCTACTTCCGGACCTACTCGGTCCAGTCGGATGCGGTCTTGCTGTAGTTGCCGCCCATGAGCGTCAGGTCGAGGATGTCGACCTTGCCGTCGCCGGTCACATCGGAGCAGGCCCCGCCGGCCGTGCACACGATGCCGGTATTCCCATAAGCGCCGCCGATGAGCGTCGCATCCGGGTTGTCGATGATATTGTCGTTGGTCGCGTCGCCGCCCAGCAGCACCACGTTGTTGAGCGATGTGGTAGGCCGGTACTCTAGCTTCTTGAAGTCGCCCAGCTCGTCGCGGTCGTCGCCGTGGTGGGCAGGTACAGGTCGCGGTCAACCTGGAAGTAGTAAGTCGAGTTCATCACGAGCTGCGGCCCCGTGGTATACGCGCCGCTGCTGGCGCTGGTGGCGCTGGCCTTGAGCGTCGCGCCGCTGATAAGGGCCTGATTGTACACACGAACCGCGGCGCCGCTGTCGTTCGTGCGGCCCTGCAGGTCCACGTAGCCCGCAAAGGCTGCGAGACCATCGATGACGATCGTACCGTCGTGGTCGTCGGTGATGTCCTTGTCGGGGGACGAGGGAGCGCCGTAGCCCGCGTTGTTCACCCACGCCTTGATGCCGTCGCGCGCAGCCGACGCAAGGCCGGAGTCGTGCTTGAGGTCAAGGTAGGTCGTCCAGGGCGAGAGGTTGATATGGCTAGCGTCGGGCACGACCTTGAACGTAATGGCATTGACGACCGCAGCCGTCGCGTTCACGTCGAGCGCCGGGCTCAGCAGCGAGCAGTAGGAGGTGATCACGCCTGCCGTGCCGTGTTGACCGTACAGGCGCCGAAGGCGCCGTTGGCGATACCCTGGAACTGCAACAGGGTCGGGTCGTAGGTCAGCTTGTATTGCACCGCGTAAAGACCCGCCACATCGGCCAGCACATTGACGCTGAAGGTCTGGCCCTCGACGACGCTCATCGGCGTGATCGCCGCGTCGGTGAAGACTTCGACGAAGGTGAAGGGTGTCGCGTCGACGTTGCCGCTCGTGCCGTCGCCGGCCGGCGCGGCCGAGCCCGCGATGCTGCCCCACGAGTTGTACTCCGCGGGGATCGTGCCGGTGCTCTCGTTCCAGATGCCCCAGGCAGTGTTGAACTTGAACAGGTTGCCGTTGATCGTCACGACGCCGCTCAGCGCGGTGGCGCTGCCGAAGTGGAAGCCGTCGTGATTGTCGTGCAGCCAGTTGTTCACCAGCTTGAGCGAGGCGTGCGTGCCGTCGACCAGAACGCCCGCGAGGCCCCAGTTCTTGATCTCCACGCCGTCGAGCGTGAAGTTGTCCGCGCCCGAGTTGACTTCGATCGCGTTGTTGGTCGTGGCGCCGCCGTCAAGGACGCCGGGGCCCGTGACCGTCACGTCGTCCGCGTTGATGGTGAAGGCCGGCGAGCCATGGCCGATCGTCGCGCCGTCCAAGTTGATCGTCGCGCCGTTCGCGTTGACCACGATGCCGCCCGGATGCGTGCCGGCGGCCACGTTGTACGTGCCCGCGCCGGCGATGATGATCTTGCCGCCGGGCGCGACGCGGCCACATGCGCTGATGAGTGTCGGTGAACGGGTCGAGCTGGCCGCCCGTGCCACCCGGCGCCGCGCCGGCTTCACGTAGACGATTGAGCAGCATCGCCGGAGACAACCGCTGATCCTCGATGACCGCATTGTTGTTCGCCGCGCTCATGGCAGCGATGTCGGTGTAGCAGACGGGCCGACAAGTGCGAGGATCGCAATGTCGACCACGTTGCCCGAGCCCCATGTGTTGCCAGTGAACGTCAGGTTGCCCTGCTCGATCACCCAGCCCTGCGTCGCCGTAAACGAGGTTGTTCTTGACTGTCGCCCAGGATCACGCCGCTGATGTACGCAGGCTGGCGCAGCGCGTAGATCGTGTTGCCTTCGATCAGCGTGCCGCTGAAACCGCCCGACGTGACAAATCGCGGCGGGTTACGGGGTCACTGCTGGTCGCATACTGCACCGTGGATCGTGTTGTTCTTGATGGTGGCGTTGTTCGCCTGAATCCAGATGAGATCCTGGCTGCCGGATTCGGTCTTCTCGATGTCGAAGCCCTGAATGGTCACGCCGTTGGCGAAGATGTGGAAAAGATTGTCCCCGGCGAACGGAACCTTGATAAAGGTGTTCGCGCGCCTGCGCCAAGCAGCGTCACGGCCTTGTTGAACTACGGTCTTTGCGGGTTCGGTGTACGTCCCGGCCGACCACGTTGACCGTGCCGCCGGGCTTGACCAGACTGACGCCTTCCTGCGATGCGGCCTGCCGTGCCGGCCTGGGCGCCCGCGCCGTCACGTACAGCGAGGAGAAGTCGCCCTGGAAGCCGTTGGTCCCGCGGCCGGCGGTCGTCTCGACGTTCGTGTCGGTGCCGTGCCGAGGTAGGGGCGTGAAGTCGAAGTTGGCCGAGGCGGCGCCGAGGATGTCGGGCTCGGCCGCCGGGCGGAACGGCCGTGCCGCCGAACGCGACAGGGATCTGCGCCGCGTAGCCGGGCTCGGCGCTGTTGGCGGTCGAGACGACGGGCGTGGTCGGTGCCGAACCAGTTGCCGCTGAAGTTCTTGAGGTTGGTCGCCGGGCGCGGGCAGCGAGCCGCCGGTCTGGCGGTCGACGATCTGGCCGTACCAGTTGCCGCTGATGTCGTTGTTGCTGAAGGTGCAGTTCAGCGCGGTCTGCACCGGGGCTGTTCGTGCCGCCGCTGGCATCGAGGAAGAGGACGCCGACGGTCCAGTTGTTGGTGATCTCGTTCTCGACGACGTCAGGTTGTCGGTCTGGTTGCGGAAGATCAGGCCGGTGCGGTTGACGTCGATGACGTTGTTGCGGATCGTGTGGCCGTTGCAGTTGTTGATGTCGATGCCGGTGCGGTTGCCGGTGATGATGTTGTCGCGGATCAGCGTTGCCCGTGAAGGCCTGGCCCTGAATCGGCGATCCCGGCGCTGTTCAGGCACCGGGTTGTTCCAGTCGGTCGTGTTGTTGCCGGCGCGGCGTGATCGTGAAGCCGGCGACGGTCACGATTGCTGGCGCCGCAACTGCAGCGTTGTGCCGGCGCCGCCGATCGGGCCGCTGATGCGTGGTGGTCGCCGCGCCCGCGCCGAGCAGGCTCAGCTGCTTGTTGACGTTCACGTCCTCGTCGTACGTGCCGGCCGCGACGTTGACGGTTGCCGGCGCAACCGCATTGACGCCGTCCTGGATCTTGGCGAAGGCGTTGAAGCCGAAGAACGCGCCCGGGCAACTTCGCTGCCCGTCGTCTTGCCGGCCCAGTCGTCGTCAACCCAGACGTCGGTTGCCTGGTCCTCGAGGTCGATGTTCAGCACCTCGCCGCCAGTCAGCGTGAACGTGATGCCGTCGAGGAAGCCGTCGAATGACGCTCCAGCCCGAGCCCGTCTGGAAGCTGATGTACTTGACGGTGTCGCCGCCGTAGTCGATCGGCGTGCCGCAACCGGTGACGGGCAGTCACGAGCCGAAGTGATGGACCAGTCTGAATCGACCCCGCAGTATAGCGGCCACGGGGGCGAGCCTAGAGCTCGCCGCCGTAATCGTGGTCGTACCAGGTCAACTGGTTCTCCGGCCGCCGTGGTGGTCCAGGTGTTCCACTGTTAGCTCACCGGAGCCCAGTTGAAAGACGTAGAGGCTCGGCGGTCAGCCGATGGCAGTACCAGGCTCGGTGCAGTCGGTGCCGGGGACGTATAGACGACGCGCTGAAGTCGACATCGCTCGGTCGTGCCGCGTGTATGGTGTGGTACACGATGTCTGGATGTCCGGCCACCGTGATCGAGTGGCCCAGGTAGGGCGCCGGATCGAAGTGCAACTCCATCTTGTCGCTGCGGAGACGTTTCGCGCCAAGAGCCGGCGCCAACGTAGTGGGCGCTGGAGCTGGCGGTCGTGCCGGCGAGTGGCGCCGTGGCCGCCAAAGGTCACGTTGACCGGGCCCGCCGCGCTCGCGGCCAGCGGCACTGCCAGCAGCAGCAGGCAGAATGCCAGGACGATGACTCGTCGCAACGAGTGGGACATAGAGTGTTCCTCCTAAACTAGTGGGTGGTTTGGTGGTGACAATGCGCCTGTGATTCAGTTCCCCAGTCTCAGACGGTCACGCCTCCTTCCATCAGACTGCCGGCCCTCACTTAACGCCGATGAGGGCGCTTGCTCTTATTTGGCGGGGGCCGGCTGGCCCCCGCCACCCTCAGTCTGAGGGTTTCTTCTTTTTGGCGGAGGCCGGCTGGCCCCCGCCACCCCCGCCTCGGGGGCATTGTATAGACCGGGGACATAGTAGACAGTCGTTCGGAGACATGGTAGACGCTAGAATGGGCATAACTGCCACCGGAAGGAGGCTGATATGCCCTGGCGAGAGGCAAATGCCATGTCCTTACGGATCTTGATTTCGTGACCCGAGCTGGTCACGAAGCTGCTAACGCGCGGGCCTGGTGCCGCGAGTCTCGGTATCAGCCCGAACACTGCGTACAAGTGGCTTGTGCGCTACCAGGCGGCGGGGCCCGCGCCGGCCATTGG
>CAWEMM010000012.1:0-754495 GCA_963810095.1 uncultured Chloroflexia bacterium
CAGTCGTGTGCGATGCGACGCGCCGGGACTGCGTCGCGCTTCGTGTCCGGAGCTTGCGATGAAGGACGAAGCGCGACGCTGGCCGTACGGTCTAGCGCAGCAGCCCAACGCCGTTGCGGCGCCCAACGCCAACTCCGCCAACCGGGCCGGGGGGATTCGGACCGCGGCCGATCCCGCCCACCGGTCCCGGCGGATTTCCACGTCCGATGCCGCCAACTGGGCCAGGGGGGTTCGGCCCGCGGCCAATGCCCCCAACGGGTCCTGGGGGATTTCCTCTGCCAATGCCGCCTACTGGGCCTGGAGGATTCGGTCCTCTTCTCATGATGCTGCCTCCTCTTCTGCTTCTGCACCCTCTGCTTCTGCAGCCTCTGCTTCGCACCCTCTGCTTCCAGTGCCTGTATGAACTCCTCGACGACTTCAGGAGCGATCTGTGCGCGCTCCACCATCTGACCGCCGGCTTCTACGATGGCTTCGCGGAGGTTGGCCATCCAGAGGTTCTCCCACAGGAAGAGCACGGCGCCCGAGCCGTTCGGGAGCTTGCCCGCGGCAATCTCCAGGTCATCGTTGGTGAACAGGCTGGACACGTGCTCGCCCAGGGGGACGAACAGCTCGTACAACTCGGGCTCGAGGTCGTTGAGCTCGAGGGTAGACGTGGCCCCGTCTTGGTCCTTCTGGATGACTACGATGTCCACAAAGCGGACAATCCCGCGCTCCGCCAGATCCAGGAGCTCGGGGATCACCTTGCCCGTAGGCTTCGCGTCGGGAAACGCGATCAGGGCGTATTCAAGTGGAAGATCGAACATTGTCTGACTCCTTTGGTCAATGCCCGCCGGGGCGCAATCAGTCCCGTCAGGCGTATGTGGCTGCTGCCGCTCACAGGGGCGTGGCTTCCAACGACAGGTTAGCTCACGCCTGTACCTCAGGTTCCTCTTCTGGCTTCGGGGCGGCCCTGGCCTTCGCGAGCCAGCCTTTGGCCTGCTCCATCGCCTGCTCCCGTTCCTCTTTCTTCTCCTCGCCAGTATACCGCATCAGTATCGCCAACGTGCGCGTGCCGTCGACATTCTCCATGATCGTCAGAAGCAGCACCGTGAGCGGGGTGGCCAGGATGGCGCCGATCCCTCCCAGCAGGAAACCCCAGACGAACAGCCCGACGAACACCACCAGGGGATTGATCCTCAAGCCCTGGCCCATCATCTTGGGCTGGATGAAGTTCTGCACGCCGCCGTTGATCACGATGTAGCCGACGAGGACAATCAGAGCCGTGCCGAGGCCAAACTGCGCGTACGCCATGAGGACCGGCGGGATCAGTGCGATGATGAAACCGATCGATGGAATGTAGCCCATGAACCAGGCCAGCAACCCCCACAGCAGAGCGTAATCTACCCCCAGGACCATGAGGAACACGGTATCGCCAAGCCCCACCAGAAGGTTGATGACGGTGAGGATGCTCATGTAGTGGCGGATGTCCGCGGTTAGCGTGCTGATGCGGCCGATGACCGGCGCACGCGGGTCGAGGCCCAGGCGTGTGGCGCCCGGAAGCGCTATGGCCGCGCTGATCATGAAGAAGAAGATGAACAGGGCCATCCCAAATTGGACCAGCAGATTGAGAGTCGTGCTGATTGCGCCCTGAACGAGCGGCCCTAATTGGAGCGTGAATTCCGTGGTCGCTGCAGTTGCCGAACCGGTGGCTGCGGACATATCCGTGGCTGCCGTTGCGCTGGCGTCGGCCAGGTAGGCCGGTAGCTCGACCGCAAGCTTGCTCACGGAGAAGAAGACAGTGGCGATTACCAGCGCCAGCAACACCACCACCACCAGGATGGTTAGCACCAGTGCCAACCAGCCCGGCACCCCCCGCGCGTGCAAGCGGCCCGGAATTGGGAGCACGGTAATGGTTATCACGGCCGCCAACAAGATCGGATTAAGAATGGACGCTGCCGCCTGGATACCGAACATGATGATGAATATGCTGGCAGCGCCAACGAGGTAGATTACCAGACGACCGGCTTGCTTGTTCATGTCCTGACGCTCCCGGAAGAGCATGTGCTGGCAACTGGTACGGGGCCAGTATTGCCAGCACACACTTGATGAATGGGCCGCCCCGAGGCGCCTGGCCCTGACAGCCATGGACTCACTGCAGCCGGGTCAGGCGCAGACTCAGTCAAGCGGGATGAGCGCCTCGGCCCACCAGGCGGGCGGCGGCACTGCGACAGGCTGGAAAGCCGCACGCTGCTTGCCCGGCGTCGGAGGCAGTTGATCGAATTGCTTTGCCTGGCGGGCGATCACGGCTTCCTTCGTCACGTTGAACACCGTCAGGTCCTGGGTCTGGACGACGGGGCCCTTGTAGAGGCCGCCAAGCTCCGAGAAGATCATCTGGATGACCTGGGGCGAGAGCAGCGTATGGTATAGACCGGCCACCCGCGGCTTGGCCAGGTTGAAGACCCTTGCGGCAGCTTGGGGCGAGGTGTGGGCGGCATTGAGGGCGATCGTCGCCCGTTCGATGGAGAGCCCCGAGGCGGCCGCGAGCGCCGCCGCCGGCGGGAAGCACTCGTGAATGAGCAGGTCGACGCCTGCGCAGGCGCGCACCAGCGGCCAAGAGGCGCGCGCGTCGCCCGAGAAGCCAAACGACAACCCGGCGAAATCGAGGCGGTAGCCGACTGCGCCGCCGATTGCGTGGACGACCGGGAACGACGTCACCTGCACGCCGTTCGCGTCGTAGACGACCTGGGTCTTGCTGAAATCGTGCTCGCAGACCTCGATCCGCATGCTGTCCGGGTTCATGGCGCCGTGGCCGGCCGCGGTGTCCCACGCCAGCGCCTCCTCGATCGCCTCGACGAAGTGCTTCGTGCCCAGGCGCGGTTCGGTCCCGCTGGGACCCCACACATAGACCGGCCCGTCGGCCCGCCCCACCTTCGACCAGCTGCCCGAGAGCGTGAGCAGGTCGCTCGTATGGTCGGCGTGCAGGTGGGTGAAGAACACTTTGTTGAGCGCGTTGACCGGCAGCTTCAGACTCGCGTAGTTCGCCAGCGAGCCGCTCCCGAGGTCGAAGACCAGGATATCGCGTTCCGCGTTGCCGACTTCGACCAGGATGCTGGCCGAGGCTTGCGCGCGTGTATTCCAGGGATTGCCGCTGCCAAGCACCGTCACCCGCAGCTCGCCGTCCTCGAGCGCTTCTTGGCCCGGGACGAACATCTCGGCGTACGCCCGATGCGGCGTGCCGACAATCGGAGTCAAGGTGATCGCCTTCGTGCCGCCGGCGAATGCCGGCAATGGCAAGGACGTGGGATCGCTGTTGGTCATGTTGTCTCCTCCCGCTTCAATCTCCTTGCCGTTACTGCGCCGGCGCCGCGCCGCCATTCTTGAACAGCATCCGCTGCTCGCCGCCGGCCGTCTCGAGCGCCAGGTTGCCCTGGCCGTCGGGCCCGCCCGCTGCGATCGAGCTCAACAACTGAAGGTACTGCTGGTCCATCGAGCCCTCGGGGCAGGCCGCCATGGTCGACGCGCCGAGCTTAATGGAGAAGCCGGAATCCTGAGAGTACGTGCCCGTGAAGTTGTTGCAGTCGGCCTTGCCGCTCAGCGTGCCGTCCTTCCGGAAGGTGATGGTGTACTTCTCGGGGGTGGTCACGGTCGTCGTCTCACCGGTCGTCTTGTTGGAGACGCTCGTCCACTGCCAGACGATATCGGTGATCTCGTTGCTTGGCGCTGCAGTCGGCGCTGGCGCGGCTGGCGCGGCCGCGCCGCCGTTCTTGAACAGCATCCGCTGCTCGCCGCCGGCCGTCTCGAGCGCCAGGTTGCCCTGGCCGTCGGGCCCGCCCGCTGCGATCGAGCTCAACAACTGAAGGTACTGCTGTTCCATCGAGCCCTCGGGGCAGGCCGCCATGGTCGACGCGCCGAGCTTAATGGAGAAGCCGGAATCCTGAGAGTACGTGCCCGTGAAGTTGTTGCAGTCGGCCTTGCCGCTCAGCGTGCCATCCGCCCGGAAGGTGATGGTGTACTTCTCGGGGGTGGTCACGGTCGTCGTCTCACCGGTCGTCTTGTTGGAGACGCTCGTCCACTGCCAGACGATGTCGGTGATCGAGTTGCTCGGCGCCGCAGTCGGCGCTGGCGCGGCTGGCGCGGCCGCGCCGCCGTTCTTGAACACATCCGCTGCTCGCCGCCCGCCGTCTCCAGCGCAAGACCCCCCGAGCCATCCGGACCACCGGCGACGATATCCTTCAACAGGCCGATGTACTGCTGGTCGAGCGAATCTCCGCCGCAGGCGGCCATCACGTCGGGCGTCACGGTCATGGAGAAGCCGGAAGCCTGAGAATAGGTCCCCTTGAACGTGTTGCAGTCGGCCTTGCCGCTCAGCGTGCCATCCGCCCGGAAGGTGATGGTGTACTTCTCGGGCGTCGACACCGTCGTCGTCTCACCGGTCGTCTTGTTGGCGACGCTCGTCCACTGCCAGACGATGTCGGTGATCGAGTTGCTCGGCGCCGCAGTCGGCGCCACAGCAGGCGCCGTAGTCGGTGCGGCGGTGGGCGGCGGAATCGGCGCACAGGCCGCCGCCGCGATGAGCAGAATGGCAAGCCCTGCCAGCAACAGGGGCGAAGGGGTGAGCTTAGTCATGGCTTTCCTCGTTTCTTTTTGCTTCAATCCTACGAACGGCGGCATCCACGGTCGGGAACACGTTGTCTTCGCCAAGGGCTTCCAGCAGTCCCGTCTGGCGGCCGTACTCCAGCACCGGTGCGTGCACTTCTGCCACGTACACAGCGATGCCCTTCGCGTGCAGTTCTTTGAACAGACCCTTAAGGACGTCGGTGCCTGTCACATCGATCTGATCTTGAGAGGCAGCGTCCAGGATCACAGCACGGGGAGGCGCCTCCATCTCGGCGATCATGGCTTTCACCCGATCCCTGACGGTTAATGCATTGGCGTAGTACAACTGCCCATCAAGACGGACGATCAGGACTCCGGGTACGCGCGTGTTTTCAGGGTGCCGGGTCAGGTCCGAGTAGGCACCGGGAACGCCGGGCACGCGCCCCAGCGACGACACATGCGGCCGGCTGGTCTTGTAGACCACAAATACCAGCGAGGCCACCACCCCGATGATCATACCCTCCAGAACGTCGACGAACAACACGCCGAGCAACGCCAGCGCGCCAAACCAGAACTCGACGCGCGATGCCAGGCGGAGTTTCTGGAGCTTGCGAGAGGCGATGATGTGCCAGACGGCATGGATGATCAATGCGGCCAGCACGGACTCAGGCAATGTCGTAAATAGAGGCGTCAGGAAGAGTACGGTGACGATCGTGACGACCCAGGTCACCAGGTTCGTCACCTGGGAGCGGGCGCCCGCCCCTTCTTTGACGGCCGAGGCCGACATGCTGCCGGCCGCAATCATGCCGCCGAACAGGGCACTCACCACGTTGGCCACGGCATGGGCGTTCAGTTCCTGGTTCGCGTCGACCTCGTAGCCGTGCTTTTCGGCAAACTCGTGCGCCACGCCCAGGGCCTCGCTGTAGGCCACCAACAATACGCCCATGGCCGGCAGCACCATGGCCAGATAGGTCGAGAACGGCACCGCCGGGAAGGTCAGCGTTGGCAGCCCCTGCGGCAGCGTGCCCACGATCTCGACGCCATACTTGCCGTGGAGATCCAGCGCCGCGCTCAGCGCGATCGCGCCGAACAGCACGACGAGGCCGGCCGGGATCTTCTTGTTCCAGCGCGGCAGCAGGAAGAGCACTGCCAGTGCGAGGGCTCCAGCGGCAAAGGCAGCCCAGTTAGCCTGCGGCAGCTCCTTGATGATCCCCAGCAGCTTCTCCACCGTGTTGCCCTCGGGTTTTTCCACGCCGAAGAGCTTGTTGAGCTGGCCCACAGCCACGAAGAGAGCCAGGCCGGTCACGAAGCCGTCCATCACCGGCTTGGAGAGGAACTGCGTGATGAAACCCAGCCGCGCCAGCCCGGCCGCCAGAAAGACCAACCCGGTGACCAGCACGAAGGCCGATGCGTAGAGCTGATAGCTTTCCGGATCCGAGGCGACAGCCGCGGCCGAAGCCACCAGCGCCGCCGCCACTGCTGAAGCGAGGAGCGCGGCCGTCGCCGAGGTGGCCTGGACCACCAGGTGGCGCGACGTGCCGAACACGGCATAGACGAGCAGGGCAGCCAGCAGCGTGTAGAGCCCCGCCTGCGGCGGCAGGCCGGCAATGCCCGCATAGGCCATCGCCTCTGGCACCGCCAGCCCCCACAGCGTGAGTCCGGCGATGACGTCGACGGTCAGCCAGGAGCGGTCATAGCGCGGCAGCCAGGACAGGATGGGGATAAACCGACTGATGCCGGTGGTTTTCTCCTCAGTGGGGACGGCGGCGGTCGTCATCGCGATCTCCCTTTAGTCGAACACATCCTAGCGTCTGTAGCCGAGCCGGTCGCGATTTCCGTAAGCCCCGCCCGAGTAGCTGCCAATGTCCGCAAAGAGGGCCAGGCCCAGCCAGAGCCAATCCAATCCAACGATGCCGCCCGGCGAGACGATGACGTACATCAAGGTCAACCACGGCACGAAAATCAGTCCCAGCACGGGCCAGAGCCACGAGCCGTTAAAGGCTGCGGTCCAGCGCGCGGGCTGGATCAGCCACCATAGCAGGCCGGCGAACCGCGGCCCGAGCACCACGAGAGCCGTAAACGCGCAGCACATTTGAGATTCCTCCTAGTTCTGTTGTGGGATTGCTTCCTGCGGTTGCTAAGAAAGCCCACCCGGTCTGGCCCCGCAGCAAGGGGTACTTGCGTGCGCCGGCCAGAGGCGGGTGGGTGACTTCGACGCCGCATCCCTTACCCGGAGATGAGCTTCTGCTTGGCCGCGGCGAACTCTGCGTCGCTAAGGACGCCGGCCGTGTGCAGCTGTGCCAACTGTTGCAGTTGAGCTGTCAGGTCAGGTGCGGCGGCTGCGGCGGCGGGCGCCGGCGCCGGCGCAGCTTCTGCAGGCGCCTGCACGTACACCACCTGCGGTTGCGCGGGTGCAGCCTGCTGGGCGTACATCTGCTGTTGCTCGTAGTCGTTCCGCGCATACTTCTGCTGTTGATGATGACGGACAGCGCCTGCGGTCCCTGCGACTACTGCCGTCGTGGCCACAACGCCCGCGGCACGCACGAGCGGTCTTCGTCTTCGTAACATCTGATCCTCCAATGATCGATTGGCTCCGGCATTCGCTCTGCCTGGAGCATTGGCCGAGCCGTGTTCCTACGCCGCGGTCGCGGCCAGCGCCTCGATGTCGGCCAGCGCTTCTTCCACGACCTCGTGTGGAATGCGCTCGAACATGACCAGCCGGCCGTTGGCATCCATCATCGCCTGCTTCGTCTTCTTCGCCCACAGGTTCTCGATCAGCAGAAGCCCCGCGGTGCTGTTGTCGGCGAGCTTCTCCGCGATCATGTCGATGTCGCTCTCAGTAATCATCTGGTTGGCTTCAGCCTTCAACGGGTTGAAGACCTCCATGTGCGTCGGATCGAGCTCGCGCAGCTCGCGAACGGTCACCTGGCCATCCTGGTCTTTCGTGATTATGACCAGGTCGATGATGCGGATGACCTCCTTGTCGGCCAGCTCAAACAGGTCGGGCAGGATTTCACCCTTGAATCGGTTGCCGGGGAACTCCAATGCGATGAAGTCGATGGGTCCTAGGGTCATAGGATCTCTCCTTGTGAAGATGCGTCTAAAGACGCGTCACTCGGTGGACAAGCACTCCACCGACACGACTGTCAGATGCAGACGAATAAGCGTGTCGAGCACGCCCGCCAACGCGGCCTGATCGGCAAGCTCGCCCAGAAGAGTGGTCCTGGGCGGCATACCTTCCGCTGACCACTCCGTGACGCCCATGCCTTCCAGGCGATCGCGCCAATTTGGCGGAATACGGCCCTTCACGCTGATCCGGTACATCGCGGGACCATCAAACCCAGAACTGGCGGCAGGTGGTACAGCTTTCATATCGCGAATTTACTGCAATCACCACTGGAGCGATACACGCCAAAGGATGTAGATTAGGGTGTACAACGCCGTATCTCGGCGTAGTGTTTAGCGAGGAGGAAGGATCTTTAGGCTTTCGGCCTTGAAGACTGCCTCCCGGCGACTGTTGACGCCGAGCTTGCCGTAAAGGTTGACCGTGTGACGCTTCACGGTCGTCGTCGAAAGGCACAACTGCTTAGCGATCTCTTGGTTGGTCAAATGCTCGCGCAAAAGCGCCAGGACCTCGAGCTCGCGGCGAGACAGTGGTTCGACGAGCGCGGCGTTGGCGGCCCGTGACTCGGACGCGGAATTGCTCGTCTCGGTTTGCTGCGAGGGCCCGGGGAATGCCGCCACGATCCGGCGGATGGTCTCAAGCGCTCCACCTTGCACAGCAAGGTGCCCTTGCACAGCAACTTGCCCTCGCCCGGCCAGAGTGCTTCCCTGGGTGAGGCGGAGCAGCATGGCTCGCATCGGCGCTCCGAGATCGACGAAAACCTGGACGAAACCGCCGGGCCGCGCAAGTTCCACCGCTTTCTGCAACGCAGCGAGCCCATCGGCGTCTCCGCCATCCGGAGCATGGCGCCCATGCGTAGACAAGGCGCCCTTGCCTGTCGAGGGCCAGTGCGCGCAGGGCCAGAACCTCGATCTGGGAACGGACGCTGAAGGTGCGCTCGGCGCCCTCGAGCAGCACGTCGAGGATGTCAAGCGCCGACTGCACGTCCGCGTCCGTGCCTCTCTCCAGGAGGATCCGGGCCTTCGCCAGGTGCGGGTTCTGCAACCAGAGCAGCGACCGGACGACCACTGGGGCCGTGAAACCATCCGCCCAGCGGAAGGCCGATTCGGTGTCACCTTGCAGATACTCCAGTTGCGCGCGCAGCGGAACGCGCATCCTCGCCGGCCTGTCGGAGGCGATCCAGATCAAATTGACTGAGCAACTCCATGACCTGGGCGGCTGCGCCTAGGTCTCCCTGGGCCATACGCACCCGCGCCAGGCCGATCATGCCATTTCGTGCGGCCTGCGTGTGGACCGAGAGACGCTGAGCGACCAGTTCCCCAAAGTGCTGCTCGGCTGCATCCAGCTCATTCCGGCTGTAGTGTACGACTCCGAGAAAGTAGTGCGAAAACCCGACGGCCTGCGGCAGCCGCCCAGCCGTCGCCTGATCCAGCAGCACATCACCAAACTGCTCAGCCTGCTCGAGATCGCCGGCTTCGAGGGCGTTGAAGCATGCAGCAAACAGCAGACGCGGCGCGTATGTGTCCGCTTTCTCGAGCAGACCCGCGTACTCGTCGATCAGTCTGCGCCGGGCGTCGTTGCCGCGGCCGATCGCCTGCATGGCCATGCCCCAGTACTGGACCGCAACGCCACGGACGTATCTCCAGCGATGCGGGACCAACGCAAGCGCCTCCTCGCTGTAGGCGACCGCGCGCTCGGCCTGGCCACTGACGAACGCTTTTTGGCCGCGCAAGGTCGCGACGATGCTGCGCGGCGCCGAGAGATCCTGCGCGCCAATCCAGCGCATCGTCGCCGTGCCGGTCCCAGGCACTGGATCCTCTCCCTTGTCCAGCAGCGCGTCGATCTGGTCCAGCAGCTTGTACTGGGCGGCGAGCTGCCAGGAAAACCCGACTGCAACGGCCTTGATCGTCAGGAGCCAGGGCTGATGCTGGATGAAATCATCCGGAAGCAGGCGCAGCCAGCGCTCCAAAGTGACCCGATCCTCCCGATTGAGCACATCGCACATCCCGGCTACCATCAGTTCGGCAGCCAGGCCCAGGTCGTCGATGGCCATGGCGTGGCGGATGGCTTCGTCGATCAAGCCCCGTTGCTGGAACCAGGCTGCTGCCTTGCGGTGGAGAGCACTCACCTGCTCGGGGTCGGTTACGTCCAGCAGTCTGCGCTGGAGCAGTTCCTGGAACAAGTGGTGGTAACGGTACCATTGCCGGTGGTCGTCGAGGGGAATCAAAAAGAGGTTGTGGCGCTCGAGCCACTGAATGCACGCAAGGACGTCAGATGCAGAACCGTCGGGGCCGGCGGTGCTGCCGATCACATATTCGCACAGCGGGGCGCAGAACCGGTCCAGGATGGAGGTTGCCTGCAGGAATCTCAGGATGGCAGGCGTCTGGCGGGCCATGACTTCGTCGACGAGGTAGTCGGCAATCTCGAAATGGGTCCCCGATAGGTCGGCCAGGTCATGCTCCGCATCAGCACCGGCGTCGAGCGACAGGGTCACCAGGCGCAGGCCGGCAATCCAGCCCTCCAGGCGCTCTTGGAGCATGGCTATCGTGGATTCGCTGACCGGCGACCGCAGCACCTTGCTTAGGAACTCGACCGATTCTTCCGGCCCAAATCGGAGATCGCGGGTCCGGATCTCGGTGACCTGGCCGCTGGCGCGCAGCTTCGCCAACGGCAGGGGCGGATTGCTCCGCGAAATCAGCACCAGGTGCAGTTGTGCCGGCCAATGGCGGAGCAGTGCACTCAGGAAGTCGTGCACCGCCGCGTCTTGAATTGTGTGGTAG
Organism: uncultured Chloroflexia bacterium; assembly: GCA_963810095.1. Classification (GTDB taxonomy): domain Bacteria; phylum Chloroflexota; class Anaerolineae; order CG2-30-64-16; family CG2-30-64-16; genus JALOOB01. Next base: position 10,480 of record CAWEMM010000012.1, read on the forward strand.
TCATCCAGCACTAAGACGCAGCGCGCCGGCAGTCGCTCGCAGTCGCTACAGAGCGCAATCATCAGCGGCATCTGAGATACCGGTTGCAATGCCTGGAGCAACGTGAGGGTTTCGGTGCACGAATCGGGGAAGACGGTGCGGATCGCGGCCACGCAGTAACGCAGGAAGACCACCAGGTCGCTGTCGCTCTCATCCAGCGAGACCCAGGCCGCGCGTGCCGGCTGTCGCTGGCTCGCGGCCAGGCTGTCAATCCACGAACTGACCAGCGTGGTTTTGCCGAAGCCGGCCGAGGCACAGACCAGGGTTAAGGGACCCTGCTGCAGGCTCTGATTCAGCTGCTCGACGAGCCGGGGGCGGTCAACCCAATCGGCCGGCACGGGCGGCCGGGACAACTTCGTAAACAACAGGCTAGAAGTCTGCGGCGACATAGGACACTAATTGTAGCACACTTCGACGCAGGCGCCCAGAAGCAGTCCGACCTGGGACTCGGTTCCACACTCTGTGTGATCTCGCGGTCGGCTTTCGGGCTACTACAAAGCCCGTTTCGTCGAGTACGAGTCCCTCCGGTTTGGCCAGTATCTGTTCGCACGTGCAGAGTCGCTTGGACCGCCCCTCGTGCGCCGAGAAGCATGCGCTCTTGCAGTTGTTGGTCGAGCGCATTATAGTGGGCGAGGACACGCCGGAGATCCATCAGGTGGCACCGGCCGTGCTCAAGCGCCAGGAGCAATGCATCTGCCAATGAAACCGATCCGTCTGCTCGACATGGGCGTGGTTTCGCCCATCCGCTCGCAAACCATCTACCACGCGGTGGGCCATTTGATGGGGCCAGACACCCCCGACACCATCATCCTGGTCAGCCCCGATCGTCCGTATGTCTGCATCGGATATCACCAGGACCTGGAACGCGAGGTCGATCTCGAATACTGCCGGAGCCACGCCCTGCCCGTCACCCGCCGGGAGGTTGGGGGCGGCGCGGTCTATTTGGACGCGGGGCAGTTGTTCGTGCAGTGGGTCTTCCATCGTGAGTCAGTGCCCGCAATGCTCGAGGACCGCTTCGAGCTCTACATCCGGCCGCTTGTGGACACCTACCAGGAGCTTGGCGTGCCCGCATACCACCGGCCGGTCAACGACATCCATGTGGGCGGCAAGAAGATCGGCGGCACGGGCGCGGCGCAGCTGGGCGAGTCCGAGGTGCTGGTCGGCAGCATCATGTTCACCTTCGATAAGGCCACGATGGCGCGCGTGCTCAAGGTGCCCTCTGAAAAGATGCGCGACAAGGTCTTCGAGAGCCTCGAGCAGTACATGACCACTCTGGCCGAGCAACTCGACCCGCTGCCAGACCCCAGGCTCGTCCGCGATCTGTACCTTACCCGCGTCTCCGCCGCGCTTGGCCGTGGTCTCGAAGCCGGGGGGCCGACCGTTGAGGAACTCGCCCTTGCAGCCGATTTGGACAAGCAGTTCGTTTCCGACGAGTGGCTGTACCAGAAAGGAACGTTGCGGCGGGCGGGCGTGAAGATCCACGAGGACGTGCACGTGGTGGAGGGCGCGTTCAAGGCGCCGGGCGGCCTGGTGCGCGCGACGGCCCGGCTTCGCGGCGGCCACATCGACGGGTTGGAGCTCGCCGGCGACTTCACGCTCTTCCCATCCGGCGCCATCGATGACTTGCAAGCTGCGGCAGACGGCGCGCCGGCGACCGCTGACGCGCTCACAGCCCGTTTCGCCGAGACCTATCGCACGTCTCTCGATCGAGGCCCCTGGGGTGGCGCCGGAACATCTTGCCGCTGCGGTGCTGGCTGCTGCAGGAAGCCGGGGAGAAGGCGCCTGAGCGACGGCTTCGCCAACGTGCGCGAGCTTGGCTTCCCTGCAACGCTCCTGCCGTGCCCGGCACGCTGCATCCTTCCGGCGCCCCGGCGACATGTCCGCCGTGCTTCTGCATGGCGGACGATATCCTGCCGCATACATGTGCTGCCCGCACACGGTCTACCCCTTGTTCGGTGCGGTTGCCTCCAGCGGCGGATTCTGCAGGTGCCAGCCGGTCTCGACAAACTCGCCCGTGACCATGTACACGACTCGCTCACAGATATTCGTCACCCGGTCTGCCGTGCGTTCGAGATTGTGAGCCGCCATCAGGAGTAAATTGGCCTGGCGAATGTTCGACAGGTCTTGCATGATGTGGGTCATCAGCTCTGCGTAGACCTGGTCGTACAGCCGGTCCACGTCGTCGTCTCTGGGGATGACGGTCATCGCGAGCGCAGCGTCCCGGCTCGCATAAGCCTGCATTGCGTCGCGGAGCATCACTTGGGCGCTCTTGGCCATGCGCGGGATGTCGACCAGCGGCTTGATAAAGGGCTCGATGCCGATGCGCTGGTTGATGCGCGCGATCCCTTTGCCGTAGTCGGCGATTCGCTCCAGCTCGTTGGAGATGAACAGGGCCGCGGCAAGCGCGCGCATATCGCTTGCCAGGGGCGCCTGCGTCGAAACGATCAGCATGACGTTGGCTTCGATCGCATAGCGTTTCTCGTCGATTGCCCGGTCGCCGGCGATGAGCTCGGCGGACCCATCCAAATCCTTATCGCGCAACACGGCAACGGAGCGCATCACGGCGTGCTCCGCCATGCTCGCCAGAACCAACACGTCATTGCTGACGTCAGCCAGCGCGTGCTGGTACATTTCACGAGGCATCTCTACTCCTCCACTCCCGCCTGCGTCAGGTGCGTACTCACAGGGCGGTCCCACCGGGCATCAGCCAAAACGGCCGGTAATATAGTCTTCGGTCAGCTTGTTCTTTGGATTGGTGAACAAGCCGCTCGTATCGCCATACTCGGCCAGGTAGCCGGCGCGGTCCTCGCCCATGTTGAAGAACGCGGTATAGTCGGAGACTCGGGCGGCCTGCTGCATGTTGTGCGTCACGATGATGATCGTGTACTGTTGGGCGAGTTCGCGCATCAGGTCTTCGATCTTCAGGGTCGCGATCGGGTCGAGCGCGGAGCACGGCTCGTCCATCAGGATAATGTCGGGCCGGGTCGCGATGGCGCGGGCGATGCACAGGCGCTGCTGCTGCCCGCCCGAAAGCGAGTATCCACTCTGGCTCAGCTTGTCCTTCACATCATCCCAGAGCGCAGCCTGGCGCAGCGACTGCTCCACCAGGTCGTCCATTTTGCCCCGGTAACCGTTGATCTTCGCGCCCCAGGCGATGTTCTCGTAAATGCTCTTGGGGAACGGGTTCGGCTTCTGGAAGACCATGCCGATGCGCCGGCGCACCTCGACCGCGTCCACGTCAGGCGCGTACAGGTTATGACCCCGGAATTCCACCGTGCCTTCCACCCGGGCCGTGGGAATCAAGTCGTTCATGCGGTTGAAGCAGCGCAGCACGGTGCTCTTGCCGCAGCCGGAAGGACCGATCAGCGCCGTGATCTTGCGCGGCTGAATGCTCAGGTTTACCCCGCGTACGGCCTGAAACATGCCGTAGAAGACGTCGAGATTCGCGACGCGCAGGGCGTGGGCCGCGCCTTCGACCGCTGAGGCAGTCGTCGCGGATGCGGTCGGCGAAGTCATCGCCGCGGGCGCGGTGCGTGTCAAACTCACCATCATATCAATAACTCCGGGCATACTTATTGCGCAGCACGATGGCGGCCGCATTCATGGCCAGCAAAAGGACGAGCAGGACCATGATCGCCGCGGCGGCCAGGTGTTGGAACTCCTGCTGCGGCCGGGCGGTCCACTGGTATATCTGAATGGGCAGCGTGGTGAATTTTGAGAACGGGCCGTTCGGGTCCACCACGATGAAGGTTGCCGCGCCGATGACGACGAGCGGTGCGGTCTCGCCCAGCGCGCGGGAAATCGCCAGGATCACGCCGGTCAGGATGCCGGGAATAGCGTTGGGGAGCACGTGTGCGCGAATCGTCTGCCACTTCGTGGCGCCCAGCCCGTAGCCTGCCTCGCGAAAGGCGTTGGGCACCGCCCGGACCGCCTCGCGCGCATTGATGATGATCAGCGGCAGGATCAGGAGCCCCAGCGTCAGCCCCGCCGATGCGACCGTGCGACCGTTAGCCGTAGTCGGGTCGACCGCCCCGAAGATGCGGCCGCTCGTCATGGCTTGCATTGCACGCACAAACACTGCCAGGCCGAGCATGCCGTAGATGATCGAAGGCACGCCGGCGAGGTTGTTGATGTTGGTCTCGATCCACCGTCCCACTCTGCTGTCGCCCGCATATTCCTCCAGGTACACCGCGGCGCCGACCCCGAGCGGAACGGAGAAAATGAAGGCGATGAAGACGACCCACAGCGACCCCAGGATTGCGGTGCGCACCCCCGCGAATTCCGGCTTTGACGACTGCGGCGAGGTCAGGAAGCCCGCGGTCACCCAGCTCCGGAATTCCAGCCGGGCGTTGGGGATTGCGAGCGCCGCGGCCTCGATCGCCGGCCGGTCAAACATCGACTCGATCAGGCTCCAACTGGCGACGATCTTCGGCTTTACCACCTCTTCCGTCAGCAGTTGGGCCAGTTCGACCTCCGTGCGTTGTTCGAGCGGCCCCGCCGCGGCCAGAGCGCGGGCACGGCCCTTCGAGACGTTGGCCGTCAATAGGCCGACCAGGTCGGCGCTTTGGCAGCGCGGCCAGGTTCGCGCCCGCGCCCGTCAGCGCGCCCTCAGGCACGGCTCGCGCCTGTGCTGCGTAGTAATCACGCACCAGCACCTGCGGATCGACCTGGTTTTGATACGCGACATAGCCGAACGACTCGGTGATGACGTTGTAGAGCAGGGCCAACAGCGCCATGACGCCGATGACGGTGGCCCCGAGGAACACCGTGTGCCAAAGCTGGGCGACCCGCTTGCGCCGGTCCACAAAACGGTGCAGATCCTGGGCTTCGGGGTAGCCGGCGCCGTCCTTTGTCTCCACACTCATGCTAATACCTCATGCGATAGCGCCGGACGATCGATTGGCTGATAATGTTCAGCGTCAGGGTAATGAAGAACAGCATCAGGGCAATGGCGAAGATGCTGGTGTAGTCGATCGAGTTGTAGCTCAAGTCGCCGCCACTGATGCGCACGATGTGCCCGGTCATGGTCTCGCCCGACTTGAACGGGTTCAGCAGCGCGAGCTTGTTGACCGCCTCGCCCCAGCTGTTGAAGTTGCGGGGACCCGAACCGGCCGCGATCGCAACCACCATGGTCTCGCCGACCGCACGGGAAATCGCAACGATAAACGCGGCGCCCAGCCCGGACAGGGCCGCGGGCACGACGATCTTGAGCGCGGTTTCGAGCTTGGTCGCGCCCAGCGCGTATGCGCCCTCACGCAGGCTGCGCGGGATGGCGCTGAGTGCGTCCTCGCTCATCGAAGCGACGAGGGGTACGATCAGGATGCCGATCGCGAGGCCGGCGGACGCCATGTTGAAGATGTCGACGGTGTCGCGACCCAGGAGCGCTGCGAAGTATCGGCGTGATGAAGTTGAGCGCAAAGTAGCCATAGACGACCGTCGGGATGCCCGCCAGCACCTCGAGCACGGGCTTCAGGATCTTGCGCGAGCGGGCCGTGGCGTACTCGCTCAGGTAGATGGCAATGCCCAGGCCCACCGGCAGCGCGACCAGCATGCCAATCATGCTCGTCAACAGCGTTGCCAGGAAGAGCGGGAAGATCCCGAACTGGCCGATTTGGGGCTGCCAGGCCGTGGTGGTGAAGAAGCCGGCCAGGCTGACGCTGCGGATCGCGGAAAAACAGCAGCGCTTGCTCGAGCAGCACCAGGACGATCCCCAGCGTGGTCAGGATCGACACGGCCGCACAAAAGAACAGGAAGCGTCGGACGAGTGTCTCGCCGATGCGCCTCCGTTGCCGCAGGTCCACGCCTTCGGCGCCGGAACTGCCGATAAATCGGATCGGATAATTTCGCCCTGCAATTGTCGCTTCCTCCTGCTCTCTTGCCGGGATGGCAGGGAGGAGTGGCTTCTGCCTGAAAGCCCACTCCTCCCAATACGGCTGGTCAGCGCCGCGCTGCCGTTACTTCGTCGCGTCCTGGAATGCCTGAACTGACTGGGCCGAAGTGCCTCGGCGGGCGCCGGGAAGTAGCCGACCTTGCCGATGAGCTCGTCGACATTCTGCAGGTAGTAGCTGATGAAGTGCCGCCACCTGCGGCTTGTCCTGCATGATCTTGGCGTCGGAGTACAGGAACAGCGGGCGGGCCAGCTTGTACTTGCCGGCATTGACGGTTTCGGCCGTGGGTGCGACGCCCTCGACGGCGAGGTCCTGCAGCTTGCCCTTGTTCTCCAGGTAGTAGGCGAAGCCGAAGAAGCCGATGGCGTTCTTGTCGCCCTCGACGCCCTGAACCAGCACGTTGTCATCTTCGGACAGCTGCAGGTTGGCGGCGCCCAGCAGAGCCTCCGCGACCCTTGCCCTTGTCCGCCGTGGCATCCTTGACGTACGCCTTGTCCATCACCGCCTCGACAAAGTAGTCGAAGGTGCCCGAGTCCGTACCGGGCGTGAAGCGTTTGATCGGCTCCTTCGGCCAGGCCGGGTTCACATCCGACCAGTTGGTCGTATCCTTCGAGAAGATCTTGGCCAGCTCCGCCAGGGTCACGCCGTCCTTCAGCCAGTCGTTCGCCGGGTTCACCACGACCGCCAGCGCGTCGGTGCCGACGCGGAACTCGATGGGCGTGCGGTTGATCTTGGCGCAGTTCTCCTGCTCCGAGTCCTTGATGGCGCCGGCTGGCATTCGAAATGTCCGTCTCGCCCGTCTTGCAGAACCGCTCGAAGCCCGCACCCGTCCCGATCGAGTCGATCGTCAGGTTGCCGCCGTAGCCTTCCTCGCGGAACTGTTCGGCCACCGCTTCGCTCAACGGAAACACCGTCGACGATCCCGCCGTGATGATGTCACCCTTCACATCCAGCGGATTCACCTCGGGCAGCATCGCGCCGCCGGCCGCCGGTGCCGTGGTCGGCTCAGCAGCAGCCGCGGCGGGCGCCGTGGTTGCGTTCCGGTGCCTTAGTCGGCTCGGGAGCGGCGGTGGCCTGCTCAGTGGTTGGTGCGGGCGCGGAGGTTGCTGCCTGTTGAGTTGCGGGTGCCTGGGTGGGCTGCGCGGCGGGCTGCGCACAGGCAGCTACCAGCATGCCAGCGATAAACAGTACGACGAAGAGTCTCGAACGCATTTCTCCCCCTAAAGTACTGGGCCCATGGTTCGGGCATGAATATTCGCTTCCACACGAAGCCAGCATGAGACTAGCATGCCGACTTTAAGCGCAACCACACTTTTGGTTAACCCTCGGCCAAGCTTGGGTAAGGAATCGTTAACGATTGCCGCGCCGCTTCGCCTTGTCGGTGCAGGGCGGTTCGCGAATGGCCGCCAAGCCATGACGCTTTGACTGTCCTCGACGATCCCGCGGTGCTGAGTTGGGGGCGCTCGAACACGACCGCGGAGCAGATCGCTCCTTACCCTTCGAACCGGTAGCCGATGGCCCGCACCGTAATGATCCGGCGTGGCGCGACGCAGCGTCCGCTTCAATCTTCTCGCGGAGCCAGCGCACGTGCACGTCGACCGTGCGGTTGTCGCCCAGGTAGTCGTAGCCCCAGACCCGGGTCATCAGCAGGTCACGCGACAGCACGGAGCCCGGGTGCCGCATCATCTCGGCCAACAGGTTGAACTCCTTAGGGCTCAGCGTCAGCTCACGGCCGGCCAGCGTCGCGCGCCGGCTGACGAGGTCAAGCACCAGGTCTCGGGATCGCAGCTCTTCACGGGGTTGGACCGCTACCTGCACGGCGCAAGAGCGCCCGGATGCGCGCCTGCAGCTCACCGATGCTGAACGGCTTGGTCAGGTAATCGTCGGCCCCGCTCTCCAGTCCGACGATTTTGTCCAGGTCGCCGGTGCGTGCGGTGAGCATGATGATGGGCACCTGGGAGAATCCCCGAATGCTGCGACAGACGGTGAGGCCGTCGATCTCGGGCAGCATAAGGTCGAGCAGCACGAGATCGGGCGTCTTGTTCCTGGCCGCGTCCAGCGCAGCCGGGCCGTCGGCCGCGGTGATCACCTCGTAGCCCGCGCTCCGCAGGTTGAGGGCCAGCGTTTCCCGGAGCGTGGCTTCGTCGTCCACCAGCAAAAGCTTTTCTGCCATCTCGTTCGACACAGTCCCCCTTCCCAGGCGCGTGAGCAACCATGAACCGGGGACAGAAGTGCAGCGACAAGCAGTGCAGCGATGGCCTGACGAATGACAGTCTGGCCCCATGGACGTGAAGGATAGCTAGTCCAGTTTATCGACGAGTGAAGGGGTTCTTATCGGAGTGTAAAGATTCCGTTAAGAGGTTTGAACAATCGGGGTCCGCCGCCGCCCGCATGTGGAAGGGTCTCCGAGGCGCAACGGAACAGGGGGGGTCAGGGATCGCACAGCAGAGGCTTCAGAAACGAAGCAGAAGACGGAAATGTCCGCTCTGACGTGCCCGGCACTTCCACTGTGCCGGGGCACGTCACCGTTAAGGGTGCAAACAGGCAGCATAAGGGGCGAACCCCACTGCTGCAGATCACGACGCCTCGCGCCAGTAGATCCGATCGCCCGCCGAATAGCGCACTGGTCCGCCGGTGCCCCAAACCGTGACGCCGCCGGCGCCGGCCACCGAGAGGCGGAGTGCGGCGGACGAGTCCTCCCGGCTCACCAGCAGCGCAGTGTTGCCGTCGATCCCCACCAGCGTCGCCTGACGGGCCAGCCCAACCCGCAGCACGCGCGCCAGTGCCCCTGGGACCTCGTCGTAATGCGGCATGATGGCCGCCCCGGGCAGCAGGTTAAAGCCGGGATGCCGGCCCCAGGGCGCCGAACGCGGTCCCGCAAATCATCGCGCCGGCGCTGCAGCCGGCTACCACGCCGCCGCCTTCAAGCACGCGCATGATCGCGGCCCAGGTCGGGCTCCCGACCAGCGTATCGTAAAGGTACTGCGGCTTGCCGCCGGACAGGTAGACGAAGTTCGCCGATTCGATACGGGCGACGCAAGATGCATCGTGCGCCGACTCCCGGTCGATCACCCCGACGGCTTCGGCCCGTGCGCCTAACCCGGCAAAGTGGGCGACACCGAGGTCCGACCAGTAGCGGATGCGCTCCGCACCTTCCGTTCCCGCAGCCGTCGGCAAACACACTACCCGCGCTTCACCCGCCAGCCGGGCCAGGAGCAGTCGATCGACAGGCTCCATCAAAGGCAGGTACTCGCCACTGCCGACTAATGCCAGAGTTCCCCTCACTGCGGACCTTCACTTTCACGCGCCCGACCGAGCGGGATTGCAGCGCGAGCTGACGGGGCGGGGTCAGCCCCTCCTGCCGCCGGAGCAATCAATCCCCCGCTAGGCTCGCGACTCACTACAACATCTGGCATCGCCTTCACCGTCCTTCGTGGCGCCGCACCGGCCTCAACTCGTTCGCGCGACAATCAGGAACGCGAGCAGCCCTGCCGTCAGCGTCCAGCTTACCATCAGGTTGCCAATCAGCACGGAGGGACGGATCTCGTATTGCCTGAACGGCAGCGGACGCAGGTCATCGTACGTCGTCACCACCTCCGCGATCGCTTCCTGCGACCGCTGGAAGTACCACCAGCTCGCAACGGTGTGCACGATCCCGAGGATCACGATGACGGCCGCGGCGCCAAGAAAGGCGAGGCGGCTGCGCTGGATGAAGGCACGACTGCTCTCTGAGCTGATGAACCAGCCGGCAGTCAGGCTCAGGAGACCCACGGTCCAGACAAAGTTCGCGGTGTAACTCTTGAAGATATCGATGATGACGTCGTACAGCCTGGAAAAGCGCTCGCGCTCGTCCATCGGGCAGGATCGTTTGGCAGATTCCAACGGTCTCATCGTTCCTCCTCGCTCAGCCACACCGAGGATTATTGCTGAACTATGCGGTATTTGTATGTTGCTCCGACTACCGGCCGGGCAAGGCGACGAGGAACGGCAGGGGCTAGGAGGGCTCGTATCAAATGCAGACGGGGCCGGTTGCCCGGCTTGTCGTCACGGAAGACAGGGAGGCACGGTAGGGGACACTGCATCGCGGCTCCCCAAGTTGCCTTATCATATCCGTTGCCCGTCTCGCGGGCGCGCAAGAGGCTGAATGAGAAGGGAGAAAAGCATGAACATTGGCATCCTGGGCACGGGCATTGTGGGGCAGACGCTGGCGGCCAAGCTGGACGAACTGGGGCACGCCGTGGTAATGGGCACGCGCAACCCCGAGCAGACGCAGGCGCGCACCGCGCCGCATCCGTCCGGCCCTCCCCCTTTCAACGTGTGGCAGTCGGAGCATCGCGGCGTGCGGCTGGCCGAGTTTGCGGAGGCCGCCCGGCACGGTGACATGGTCATCAATGCGACTAGCGGCCTCGGCTCGCTCGATGCACTGCGTCTGGCCGGCGAAGCAAACCTGGCCGCGAAGGTGCTCATCGACGTGTCTAACCCCCTCGACTTTTCACACGGCATGCCGCCGTCGCTGGCGGTATGCAACACCGACTCAACGGGCGAACAAATCCAGCGCGCCTTCCCACAGGCGAAGGTGGTCAAGGCGCTCAACACCGTGACCGCATTCCTCATGGTCGACCCAGGCCGGGTCAATGGCGGCGACCACACGCTGTTAATCTGCGGGAACGACGGGGAGGCGAAGGCACAGGTGCAAGGGTGGCTCGGAGCGTGGTTCGGCTGGCGCGACATCCTCGATCTGGGCGACATCACGGCCGCGCGCGGGATGGAGATGTACCTCCCGCTGTGGCTGCGGGCGTGGGGCGCGCTGGGCACGGGTATGTTCAACGTGAAGATCGTCAAGTAGGGCGGGAGAGGGGCGCGGGCAGTGCATCTCACGCGCCCCCCTTCTCCCTGAATCGACGATGTAGTACTTGATGCCGCTAAGGCTCACCTCGCGGCGATCCAACGTCGGTTGGCAGGCTTCGCACGTACCACAACGCGACCAGCGCGGCTCAGCGCGACGGCGGCAAACGCCGCCCGGAGCGCCGCAATCTGCGCGTCGGCGTAGTGGAGCACGATCGCGTCTGCCTGATCGGGCGGCAGTCCGGCCTGTTCCGCGGCCGCTTGCACCTGGGCGGTCGTCACGAAGTTGGCCCGCTGCTCTGCCACGGCCGCCAACTGTTCGCTCACGTCTGCCAGCGCCGGGTTGGCCAGAACTGCGCCCTGGAAGTTGCTGACCAGCGCTGCGAGCAGGATGGAGCCCACAAGCGCCGTGCCCAGCGATGCACCGAGGTTCATCGCAGTGCCCTGTAGGCCGCCCGCCTCACTGCCCCGCGTCGGGGGCACAGACGACATGATGACGTTGCCCAGCTGCGACACCATGAGCCCATTGCCCGCGCCCACCAGCGCCAGTGCGAGCGCGAATCCGGCCTTGCGAAGGTCCGGACCGGTCAGCGCGATCAGCAGGACCGCGCCGCCCAGCATCCCCATCAGGCCAATCTCGACGATACGCCGGGGCGACATGCGGGATGTGAGCGCAGCACCCAGCAGCGCAAATACAAAAAGGCTGAGCGAGAGCGGCAGAAGCGTCTTGCCCGTCTCGAGCGAATCAAACCCCAACACCGTCTGCAAGTAGAGCGGGAGGACGAAGAAGATGCCCATGATCATGAACTGCTGGCTCGCCAGCGTGGTGAGCCCCGCCGCGCAGGCGGCCAATCTCCAGCAGCCGGATATCCAGGAGCGGCTCGCCGCCCGCGGCGATGACGGCGGATTCGCGACGCGCGAAAGCCCCGAGCAACACCACGCCGGCCACGATGAGCCAGAAGACCGGGGACAGGCCCAACAGGGTAAACGGGGCCGACGGCTTCGGCGTAACCCAGCCCCATTGGCTGGAGCGAAGGATGCCGAAAACCGCGAGCCCGAAGCCTGCGGCCGACAAGGCCGCGCCCGGGATGTCAAGCTTGCCGCCCTTCGGGCTTGTCGCGGGGATCGCCTTGAGGAAGAGCATGAGGAACAGCACCACGACCGTCTCCGCGGCAAAGACCAGGCGCCAGCTGTAGTAAGTGGTCACCCAGCCGCCGATCAGCGGACCGAGCGCGGCCGAGATTCCCGTTACGCCGCCCAGGATGCCGTAGGCCATGGCACGCTGGCGGCCCTGGTAAGTGCGGGCAGTGAGCGCGGCAATGGCCGGGATGACCAGGATGGCGCCGAACCCCTCCACAAACGACCAGCCGCCGATGAGCACGGTCAAGTTCGGCGAAAGCGCTGTAATGAACGAACCGGTACCGTAGATGAGCAGGCCGACGGCATAGCCGCGCTTGGCGCCCCACCGGTCGCCCAGCTTGCCGCCGAGCAGCATGAAGGCCGCCATCACCAGGGTGTATAGCGTGATCGCCGTCTGCATGCCGACGATCGTCGTGTTCAGATCCGCCGCGACTTGTGAGATCGAAACGTTCATCACGGTCGTGTCGAGGACCATGATGAACTGGGCTGCCGCCAGCATCATGAGGACGCCCCAACCGGCGGTCTTTTCTGTCGTTGCCGCTGGAACTTGAGTGGTCATAGATCGGTTCCTCCAATCGGCCGGTTGTGGATTGGCGCGTCGATGCCCGGTTTTCCGCGAATTCCTCAGTGACGTCGCCCATCGTACTCGCGCTCGGGGAACGATGAGAGGTACGAATAATCGCTAATCAACGTCGATGGACATCATAAAGATGACCGCTAATCCCTGGAAGGCGAGCCGGCGATCCTCAGAACGAGGGTTCGGGGCGCTTGTGGGCGTAGTCTTTGTATCTTCCCAGGGCGCCGGCCACCTGAGACATGTGCGCGGCCATCGCCTGGCGCGCAGCCACCGGATCACGGCGCTCAATAGCTTCGAAAACCGCAGCATGACCCACGCGTGCGTTCCCCAGCTCCCCGGGCACGGTAATCGCCCGGCGCCGGCTCTCGCGCAGCAGGTCGTCCACTGAAGACATGACGACCATGAGGACGGGGTTACGTGTGGCGCGCGCGATCGCCGTGTGAAAATTCATGTCACGGATGACGTGCTGCTCGACGCTGTCATTCTCGGGGAGTTCGGCCAGTTCGCGCAGGGTCTCGATCTCGGCGCCGGTGATGCGCTCGGCGGCCAGCGCCGCCAGTTCGGGTTCGAGGATGCTGCGCAGCTCGTCCAGGTGAAGAAAAGCGTCCTCGCCGTTCATCAGCATCAGCACTTCCGGATCGAGTGCGTTCCACTGCTCTCTCGGGTTGACCGTCGTTCCCCTGCCGTGCGCGACGCTCGCGACGCCCTTCGCCTCGAGACCGCTGAGCGCCTCCCGCACCGCCACCCGGCTCGCACCGAACACCTCGGTCAGGTCACGCTCAGACGGCAGCATACTACCGGGTACGTACCGGCCCGTGACAATTGCTTCCAGAAGCTGCCGCCCGATCTGCTGCCCCAGCTTTTCGCGACGCAGCTCTTGGAAACCAGAGGAGTTGGGCATGCTCGGGCTCCTTGCCACAGCGAGTAATTGTCAGGAGGTTAACTCATCATACCACCGGGTTAACCCCTTGACAAGCACCTCACTCTCGTAATATCATGGAATTGGTATTATGACCTAATCACTACGGCGCTGCCACCCTTCGCAGCCTCCTTCCAGGTCACGTTTCCAGTCGGAGAGGACAAGAAACGAATGACAGACTCGGTACTCCCTACGACCGCCGAGCGCAATGATCCCCTCTCGGCCGAACAGCTCCTCGCGCTGTACCGCGGCATGGTCACCATTCGCAAATTCGAGGAGACCGTCTACGAGGTCTACAGCCGCGGCATCATGCCGGGGCTGGCGCACCTGTATACCGGCATGGAGGCCGTCGCCACCGGCGTTTGCGCGAACCTGCGACCGGCCGACAACATCACGAGCACTCACCGCGGGCACGGACACCTGCTGGCCAAAGGCGCCGACCCCGCCCGAATGTTTGCGGAACTGTTGGGCAAAGCCAGCGGCTACAACAAGGGCAAGGGCGGCAGCATGCACATCGTCGATCTGGCCCTCGGCGTCCTCGGGGCCAACGGCATCGTTGCAGGTGGCATGGGCATTGCCACGGGCGCGGGTCTGTCGGCCAGGGTGCTGGGCGACGACCGCATCTCTGTCGCGTTCTTCGGCGACGGCGCCCTCAACGAGGGGCTCTTTTACGAGGCCGCCAACATGGCCGCGCTGTGGAAGCTGCCCGTCGTCTACGTCCTGGAAAACAACTGCTACGGCGAATACACCTCGTGCGATCGCTCGACTTCGGGCAGCGGCCCCGCGCGGGCGGAGGCGCTCGGTATACCCGCGCTATCGGTGGACGGCAACGACGTGCTCGCCGTGTACGAGGCAGCGGGCTGGGCAACCGGAGTCGCGCGCTCGGGCCAGGGCCCGGCCTTCATCGAGTGCCAAACGTACCGGTGGCGCGGCCATCACATGGGCGACCAGGGTGACACCTACGGCTATCGGTCGCAGGCCGAAATCGAATCGTGGATGCAAGCATGTCCCATCCGGCGATTCCGGTCCTACTTGCAGGACAACATGCCCGCGCTCGAGCCCGAGCTCGATGCCATCGATGCGGCGGTGCAGGCCCTGATCGACCAAGCCGTACAGTTTGCCAAAGAAGCGCCGTATCCAGATCCGAGCGAGGTGTACACCGATGTCTACGCCTGAGGCCACGCCCGGTCAGGCCGGGTCCGGTCGCACCGGAACGATCCGCGAGGCGATTAACGAGGCGCTGCGCGAAGAAATGCGCCGCGACCCGACGATCATCCTGCTGGGCGAGGATATCGGGGTGGCCGGCGGGGTCTTCAAGGTCACCAACGGCTTGCTCAAAGAGTTCGGCCCGAACCGGGTGTTCGATACGCCGATTGCCGAGGCGGGGATCATGGGGCTGGCAGTGGGCGCGGCGATGACCGGTCTGCGCCCCATCGTGGAGATCATGTTCTCCGACTTCACCACGTTGGCCTCCGATCAGCTCGTCAACCAGGCCGCCAAGCTCCGCTACATGACCGGGGGGCAGTGCAGCATTCCGCTCGTCGTCCGCACGGCGATGGGCGCCAGCCGGCGTGCCGCTGCTCAGCACAGTCAAAGCCTGCAGGCGTGGTACTGTCACATTCCCGGCCTCAAGGTAGTCATGCCTTCCACACCCGAAGATGCGAAGGGCCTGCTGAAGAGTGCGATCCGCGACGACAACCCGGTCGTCTTCTTCGAAGACAAGATGATGTACAACCAGCAGGGACCGCTGCCAGTAGATGACTACACCGTCCCGCTTGGGCAGGCGAGGATCCACCGCCCTGGGCAACACGCGACCGTCATTTGCACCTCGAGCATGCTCTACCCCGCGCTCGATGCGGCCGAACGCCTGGCGGCGGAAGGTATCGACGTCGAGGTGATCGACCCGCGCACCCTGTCGCCCCTGGACAACCAGACCCTCGTCACATCGGCGATTAAGACGGCGCACGTCCTGGTTGTGGACGAAGGCTACCGGAGCTTCGGGGTGACCGCAGAAATCGCTGCCCGGGTGACGGAGGAGGCGTTCGACTACCTGGACGAGCCTGTGCGCCGCCTCGGCGCGGCGGACGTGCCCGTCCCCTTTGCGCCGAGTCTCGAAGACCTGACGATTCCGAGCGCGGACCAGATCGTGGCGACCATCCACCAGATGTTGGCGTGACGGGAGACGCACATGGCTTACGAAGTCGTCATGCCCCAACTTGGCCTATCCATGGAGAGCGGCCGGATCGCGCGCTGGCTGAAGCAGAGCGGGCAGGTCGTGACGCCGGGAGACGTCTTACTCGAAGTTGAGAGCGACAAGGCGACGGTCGAGGTCGAAGCAGTCGCGAAGGGCGAATTGCAGATCTGTGCGGGAACGCTGGACCGGCAAATCCCGGTCGGCCAGGTCATCGCCTACATCGTCGCAGCCGGAGAAGTCGCACCCGGCGCGCCGGCGGCGGTCCTTGCCACGCCGGGACCCGCAGCGGGTCCAGCCGCCCCGCCCTCGGCAGCACCCAGCCCCGATCTTGCCGTGGCCCTGGCTGGCGGGGCGAGGCCCCGTTCGAGCCCGGCCGCCCGAAGGCGGGCTCGCGAACTGGGCCTTGACTGGCGCATGGCCGCCGGCACCGGTCCCAACGGGCGCATCAAAGAGCGCGATGTCCTGCGATTGGCGGCGCCTGCGGCCGCGCGTCAAGAGGCGCCTGTTGAAGCCGGCCCCGACGCCGACCAGCGCATCTCGCCCTTGGCGCAGCAGCTGGCCCTCGAACTGGGGCTCGACCTGGGGGAGCTGACACAGCGCTTCCCGGGCCGGCGGCTGCAGCGTGAGCACGTCGTGCAGGCGATCCGGGATATGCTAGCGGAGGCAGGAGGGATGCGGGCCACGCAGCCCGCGGCGGTACCCGCCCCAGCTGAAGCCCGCCTGCCGGTGCGCCGGGAGGCGCGACGCGAGGCCCTGACAAGCATGCGGCGGCTGATCGCCGAACGCATGGGCCAGAGCAGCCATACCACCGCACCCGTTACGCTGACGACCGAAGTGGACGCCACCGAGCTCGTGCGATTGCGCGAGGCACTCCGCCCTGAAGACGGCAACGGTTCGGCGCCCGCCTACAACGTGCTTCTGGCCAAGCTCGTCGCGTGCGCGTTGCGCGAGCACCCCGAGCTGAACGCCAGCCTCGAAGGCAGCGAAGTCGTCTACTGGGATGTGGTGAACGTCGGCATAGCAGTCGACACCCCGCGCGGGCTCGTGGTCCCGGTGCTGTTTGACGTCGCGACGAAGCCGGTCGATACACTGGGCGCTGAAGCTGAAGACTTGCTGGCCCGCGCACGCAGTGGCAAAGCGCTGCCCGGCGAGTTGGCCGGCGGCACCTTCACGATCACCAATCTTGGCAGCTACCGGATTGATGCGTTTACGCCCATCATCAACGCGCCTGAGTGCGCCATTCTGGGCGTGGGCCGCCTCCAACGCCGGCCGGTGGTCGACGAAAGCGGTGCGGTCGTGGTGCGCACGCTGATGTATCTCAGCCTCACCTTCGATCACCGTCTCGTCGACGGTGCGCCCGCCGCTCGTTTTCTGAAACGGGTGGCCGAATACGTCGAGCAGCCCTATCTTTGGTTGGCCCGCCTCTAGAGAAATGCCAGGTCGCATGATGCAAATACGGGTGCCTTACGGACGAGGGGAGACCCTGGTCGATCTCGGTGGTATCGAGGCCACTGTCGTGGCAGCCGATCGCTGTGGGTCGGACCCAATCTGCCTGGCCTTGGCCGCGCCGATCGGCTGCCGGCCGCTTCGCGAGCTAGTACGGCCCGGCATGCGCTCGGTCATTGTCACCAGCGACATCACTCGTCCCTGCCCCACCGCGGCCATGCTTGGCCCCGTGCTCGACGAGTTGGCCCAGGGGGGTGTTGGGGCGACGGACATAACCGTCGTCTTTGGCTTGGGCACGCACCGCAAGCACACCGCCGCCGAACAGGCTCAGCTGCTGGGCGAGCATTGCGGCACGGTCCGCTGCTGCGATTCGGATCCGGACGACACGATGCAAGTCGGCGTCACATCACGCGGCACCCCGGTCGAGGCGTTCCGCCCCGTCGTCGAAGCCGACTTCCGCATTGCGCTCGGCGTGGTCGAGCATCACTACTTTGCCGGTTATTCCGGCGGGTACAAGGCGCTCGTACCCGGTGTTTGCTCGGCCCGCACGATCCAGCGCAACCATGCCATGATGACGGACTCCGGCGCGCGGCTAGGCGTGCTGGAGGGCAACCCCGTGCGCGAGGACATCGAAGAAGCCGCGGCACTGATCGGTCTGGACTTCATCCTCAACGCCATCATGCAGCATGGGCACGTCTGCCTGGCTGCGGCGGGCCACCCCGTCCATGCACATCGCTGGGCCTGCAGGGCGCTCGACTACCTGAGCATGGCGCCGGCAGGCGAACCGGCCGACGTCGTCGTCGTGGGCGCGGGCGGTTATCCCAAAGACATCAACATGTACCAGGCGCAAAAGGCGCTGGACAACGCGGCAGTTGCGGTCCGCGAGAACGGCATCATCATTTGGGTTGCCGAGTGTCCCGAGGGACTGGGCAACGCGACGTTCGAGAGCTGGATGTTGAACTCCGATCCCGACACGATCCTGGCGCGCATCTGCGAGCAGTTTGTCCTCGGTGGACACAAGGCCGCGGCGGTTGCCTCAGTGCAGAAGCGAGCCGCAATCTGGCTGGTGAGCGGCCTGCCCGGCTCGGTCGTTCGTGCGTGTGGGATGACGCCCTATGAGGATGCCGGCCGGGCGCTCGCGGATGCCCTGGATCGCTGCGGACCGAACGCGCGGATCACCGTCATACCGGACGGCGCAACGGTCGTGCCCCGGGTGACGCGCGCCAAGCCGGTATTCGTGTGCCCTGAGCCTGCGCAGGTCGGGCTCGCGCCGGCCAGCGTGGAGCGGTAAGATGGACCAGGTTTTCAGTCGGCCCCTGGCAGGCCGGGTGGCCGTAGTCACCGGCGCCGCACGAGGCATCGGTTTCGCAATCTGTGAGACACTTGCATCCGCCGGCGCAGCCGTCGCGCTCGTCGACCTGCAACCTGACGTCCACGCCTCGGCCGAGCGGCTTGCCGGCGCCGGTCTCATTGCGAAGGCCTGGCTTGCGGACGTAAGCAGCGAGGCCGATGTGCGGGCCGCGGTCGCCGGCATTGCGAGCCATTTCGGGCACATCGACGTCCTGATCAATAATGCGGGCATTTGTCCCGTCACGGCACTCCCCGACATCAGCGGGGAAGAATGGGACCGGGTCCTGGCGATCAACCTGAAGGGCGCGTTCCTGTTCAGCCAGGCGGTCGCACCCCACATGCAGGCCCGCGGGAGTGGCAAGATCGTCAATATCGCTTCCAGTGCGGGCCAGATGGGTGGCCTGGCAGTTGGTTTGCACTATACCGCGTCCAAGGCGGCCATTTTGGGCCTGACGAAAGGGCTGGCGCGCATCCTGGCGCCCGCGATCCAGGTGAACGCCGTATCGCCCGGCACCACGGAATCCGAGATGACGCGGGGCTGGAGCCCGGATGCGGTGACGGCCATTGCCAAGCAGATCCCCCTGCAAAGGCTGGGGCGCCCCGCCGACACGGCGGCGGCGGTGCTCTTCCTGGCATCCGACGCTGCCGGCTTCATCACCGGACAGACGTTGAGCGTCAACGGCGGCCTTTTCATGAGTTAGCCCGCCTGCGCCGCAGCACGATCTAGGTCAATGCACGACTACGGAGGGGAGCGCGATGAATTACCGGACAGCCATCCAGGATCGTTTCAAAGGCAAAGTTGCCATCGTGACGGGCGGGGCATCGGGCATTGGCCGCGCCATTGTCGAGGAGCTGTGCAAAGAAGGCGCCCAAGTGGCCTTCAGCGGCATCAGCGATATCGGCCTGACCACCACGCAGGAGCTGCAAGACCAGGGCTTTGACGTGCTCTTCTGCCAGGGCGACATGTGCGACGAGGCATTTTGCATCGACCTGGTCGCCAAGACCGCCGAGCACTTCGGTCAGATCAACTATCTCGTCAACAATGCGTTCTCGTTCACGGCCAAGGGCATGGACGCGACCCGCGAGGACTGGGAACGCGTCTTCTTCGTCGGACCTGTGGGTTATGCGACGATGACACAGCAGGTCGCGCCCCACATGATCAAGATTGGCGGCGGAGCGATCGTGAACATGTCCAGCATCTCCGCCTATATCGCCCAGACCAATCGTTGGACGTATAATGCAGCCAAAGGCGCCGTGGCTCAGCTCACCCGCTGCATGGCCTACGATCTGGCCAAGTACAACATTCGCGTCAATTCCATCAGCCCCGGCTGGATTTGGACGCGTGAGGTGCTCAAAGCCGCGAACCTGGACGGCGGGGGCCGGGAGAAATGGGACCCC
This sequence comes from uncultured Chloroflexia bacterium, assembly GCA_963810095.1. GTDB lineage: Bacteria > Chloroflexota > Anaerolineae > CG2-30-64-16 > CG2-30-64-16 > JALOOB01. The sequence goes on from CAWEMM010000012.1 coordinate 30,276, forward strand.
ATTTGGGGTGAGTATCACATGCTGGGCCGGTGTGGCGAACCGGTCGAGTGCGCGGGACCGACCCTCTTCCTGCTCAGCGACGACGCATCCTTCATCACCGCCACCGACGTTGCGGTGGACGGCGGCTACTGCAGCATGGGGCCGGAAGGCCTGGGTAAGACGACCGTCCTGGCCGGCTCAAAGTAGAGAGCGGAGAGACCCATGATGGATTTTCCACTCGTCGACACCCACTTGCACTTGTGGGATCCCGGCTACCTGCGTTATCCCTGGCTGGACGATAACGCGCTCCTCAACAAGCCGTATCTGCCGGCCGATTATCGCCGCCACTGCGGCCCGGTCGACGTCGAAAAGATGGTCTTCGTCCAGTGCGAGGTCGACTTCTCCCAGTTCCAGGCCGAAGCGGACTGGGTGACCTCGCTCGCCCAGGGGCCCGAGCCGCGGATTAGCGGCATTGTGCCCTGGGCGCCGCTGGAGTTGGGGGACGCCGCACGGCCGGCCCTCGAGAAGCTTGCCACCAATCCCCTCATCAAGGGCATCCGCCGGATCATCCAGTTCGAGCCCGATCCCGAGTTCTGCCTGCGACCCGACTTCGTACGTGGAGTGCAGGCGCTGGCCGACTATGGTCTGCACTTCGAGATCTGCATCGTCCACACCCAGATGAAAAACACGATCAAGCTGGTCGAGCAGTGCCCCAACGTGAGCTTCCTCCTCGATCACATCGGCAAGCCGGGCATCAAGGATCACATCGTCGAGCCGTGGAAGCAGGACCTGGTGACGCTGGCGGGCGCGGGGAACGTGTGGTGCAAGATGTCGGGCCTGGTGACCGAGGCCGACCACCAGCGCTGGACCCCCGCGGACTTGCAGCCCTACATCGACCATGTCCTCGACACCTTCGGCTTCGATCGCACGATGTATGGCGGTGACTGGCCCGTGGCATACCAGGCCACCGAGTATCCGCGCTGGGTCGAAACGCTGGAGCGGGCGGTCGAAGGGTGCGCGCCCGAGGAGAAACGGCAGCTATTCCGGGAGACGGCAATTCGCTTCTATCGACTGTAAACTGGATCGCGCGGACGTGTGCCGGAAACCGGCACCCCTGTGCGACATGGCAAAGGAGCGCTATGGCAGATCAGGCGCCTATCCTGCGAGCCACCGGCATTCACATGGCCTTCGACGGCGTGGACGTGCTGAAGGGCGTCAGTATCGAGCTCCACGCCGGCGAAGTCCTGGGGCTGATCGGCGAGAACGGCGCGGGTAAGTCCACCCTGGCCAAGATCATCGCGGGCGTGTATCGGGCGCGCGAAGGGCGCATTGAGATCGACGGAACGGAAGTCCACGTCCAGAGCCCCCACGTCGCCTCTACGCTCGGCATTGCGCTGATCCACCAGGAACCACTCACTTTCCCGGACCTCGACATTGCAGAGAACATCTTCATTGGGCACCAGCCCACGCAGGCGGGCCGCGTCGACTGGGTGACCACCTACCGCCGCGCCGGCGAAATCCTCGCTTCCCTCGGCGTGAAGCTGGACCCCAGAACGAAGGTGCGCGGGCTGTCCATCGCCGACCAACAGATGGTCGAAATGGCGGCTGCGCTCTCGCAGGATGCCCGCATCCTCCTCATGGACGAGCCCACCGCGGCCTTGACCCCCAGCGAAGTCGCCGACCTTTTCACGATCATCCGCCGCCTGCGTGACCAAGGCACCGCCGTCGTGTTCGTGAGCCACCGCCTCGAAGAGGTGTTCGACATCTGCGACCGGATCACCGTGCTGCGCGACGGTGAGTTCGTGGGTGAGCGCGACGCAAAGACCACCTCGGTCGACGAGATCATCCGGATGATGGTTGGACGGCCCCTCAGTGCGCTGTTCGAGCGGCCGGCCGTCTTGCAGCGCGGCGAGGCTCCGCTGCTCGAGGTGCAGCATCTCTCCCGGGCGATGAAGTTTGAAGACATCTCCTTCAACGTGCGGGCGGGCGAAATTGTTGGGATGGCTGGTCTGGTCGGCTCGGGACGCACGGAAGTCGCACGTGCACTATTCGGAACGCTCGTGCCCGACAGTGGCGAAATCCGCATCAACGGCGCCGTAGTGAAGATCAGGAACCCGCAGGACGCCATGGCCCGCGGCCTGATCTACCTGCCCGAGGACCGGCAAAACCACGGCCTGCTGATGCCGATGTCGATCTCCCAAAACATGACGCTGCCCGTGTTGAAGCGGCTTGCGCCCCACGGGTGGCTGCACGCGGCGGTGGAGCGCCAGGTTGCGCTCCAGTATGCCGAGAAGCTGCGCATTGTGCTCCGCAGCGTCAACCAGCCGGTGCGCGAGTTGTCGGGTGGCAATCAACAGAAGGTCGTCATCTCGAAATGGCTGCTCGTCGAGCCGAAGATCATGGTCCTCGACGAACCGACCCGCGGCATTGACATCGGCGCGAAAGCGGAAGTGCACCGCTTGATGGGCGAGCTTGCTTCGCAGGGCATGGCGATCCTGATGATCTCCTCCGAACTACCCGAGGTGCTGGCGATGAGCGATCGAGTGCTGGTGATGCGGGAGGGCCGGCTGGTGGCCCAGTTCGACCGCGAACAGGCCAACTCCGAGCGCATCATGGCGGCAGCCACGGGCCAACAAGCAGCCGCCGAGCTGCCGGTGAAGGAGTAGCCGATGGCGACGACATCCACCTCCATTCGGCGGCCTCCGGGGAGCGCGGGGCTGGCGATCAAGCTGGCCCGCTTCCGTGAAGTGGGCATCGTGCTCTTCCTGTTGATCATCGTGGCCGGTGCGGCGATCGTCGAGCCGCGTTTCCTCACGCTGTTCAACCTACGAAGCATCCTGCTGTGGGTGCCGTTGCTCACCGTGATTGCCATGGGTGAGATGATGGTCATCATCACCCGCGGCATCGACGTTTCGGTCGGGTCCGTCATGGGCTTCGCCGGCATCGTTGTCGGCATGATCTTTCGGGATCATCCCGGTTTCAACATCTACCTGGGCGCGGTCCTCGCGCTCCTGATCGGCGCAGCGCTCGGCTCGATCAACGGCGGACTGGTTGCCTGGGCGAAGGTGCCGCCCATCATCACCACGCTCGGCACCCTCAGCGCATTCCGCGGCCTCACGTTCGTCGTGAGCGGCGGGCGCCAAATTGATCCGAACCACGTCCCCCGGGAGCTGATCCGCTGGTCGCAAGTGGGCCCATTCGACTTCGAGTATGCGCCCTGGGTAGTCGTCATCGCGGCTCGCGGTGACGCTGCTGGCCTACCTGTTCCTGCGGTTCGTCCGGCTAGGACGCTACATCTATGCCTTTGGCAGCAACCCGGAAGCAGCGCAGCTGCGCGGCATCCCAGTCGCACGTACGGCGTTCACCGTGTACCTCATCACGGGTGCGATGGCCGGCCTGGCGGGCTTGCTCTATGCCTCGCGCATGGGTTTCGTCAACCCAGGCCAGACGGGCGTGGGGTTTGAACTGACAGTCATCGCCGCCGTGGTGATCGGCGGCACAAACGTGTTCGGGGGCTCGGGATCCGTCATCGGCGTGCTGCTCGGCTGCCTGCTCCTCGGCACCATTAACGTTGCGCTGGCAGTGCTGGGGATCGCGGCGACCTGGCAGCTAGCCGTCTACGGTTTCGTTATCCTGCTGGCCGTGGTGACCGACGCCATTATCCAGGCCGAGCTGCGCCGCGCAGCCACAGGGGAGTGATCACTTGAACGACGATATTCAACACACCCCCGTACAGCTATCGTCCAAGCCGCCGCGCGGCGCCCTGCAATCGCGTGTCCGTTCGGCCCTGTCCAGGCCCGAGGCGATTACCACCGCCCTCCTGATCATCGCGTTCATCGTGGGCGCGCTCCTGTCGCCCTACTTCCTGGACCTGAACTTCCTGCTCAACAATACGTCGGTCTACGTTGAGATCGGCCTGATGGCGCTAGGGCTGACGTTCGTTATCATCAGCAACAACATCGACCTGTCGGTTTCGAGCATCCTCGCGCTGGTCGGGTGCGTCGTGGGCGTCCTCTACTTCAACCTCAAAGTACCGATGGCGCTCGCAATCCCCATCTCGATCCTCGTCGGGGTCGGCCTGGGCTGGGTGAACGGCACCCTGATGACGCGCGTCAAGCTGCCTTCGCTCACGGTCACGCTCGGCACGATGGCGCTCTTCCGTGGGACCGCCAACATCCTCCTGGGAGACGAGTCGCTGCCGAAGATGGCGTTCCAGGCGAAGGCAGGTTACCCGGCCTGGTTTGTGGGCGTCGACCAGTGGATGATCCCGGGCACGTTCATCCCCATGCCGCTGGTGATCTTCCTGGTCGCGGCGGTGATACTGGGCCTGCTGCTGCACCGCACGACCTTCGGCCGGTGGGTCTACGCGATCGGGACGAACGAAGGTGCGTCGCGCTACGCGGGCATCCCGGTCGACCGCATCAAGGTCATTATCTTCTCGCTGTCGGGGCTCTTGTGTGCGTTGGCCGGCCTCATCATGGTGTCGCGGCTCGGCGTATCCCGCTATGACCACGCCCGGGGCTGGGAGCTCGATGCAATCACGGCTGTCGTGCTCGGCGGTACGAGCATCAACGGCGGCCGCGGGAGCATCTTTGGCACGGTCATGGCTTTCTTCCTCATCGTGATCCTGCGCACCGGCATGGGCGTCGCCAACGTCAAAGCCGAAAGCCAGCTGACCATCATCGGTGCGCTGCTGATCGTGTCGGTCGTGGCATCCAACTTCGCAAACCGCTTGCGGAGTTCGCCAAAGTGAGTCCCCGCTGAGGATGCAGAGGCCAAGGGGAGGTGCAAGGAGGTGAATCAGCAGCAAAGCAGCGTGTCCCACGCCTCACTGGCGTAGAACTCAGCCAGCCCGGAGCTGGCATGCCAGCACAGTCGGCGATAGCGAGGCCGATCAACTACACGTGCTCAACAAGGAGGAAAGATGAACGTCAAGCGGTTCGGACTCTGGATGGCCGTCGTGGTCATCCTGAGCATGCTGCTCACCGCGTGCGCCCCTGCTGCGCAGGCACCGGCTGCCGCGACCCAAGCGCCGGCGGCGGCAACCCAAGCACCCGCCGCTGCGGCTGGGGACAAGATCAAGATCGTCTACATCCCCAAGAACACGGGTAACCCGTACTTCGACTCGATCATCAACGGCTTCAAGAAGTCCTGTGAAGAGCAGGGCTGCGACTTCACGACCACCGCGCCTGCCACCGCCGAGGCAACCTCGCAGTTGTCCTTCGTCAAGGAACAGATCCAGCGCGGGGTGAATGTGCTCGCTATCTCGCCCAATAGCCCGGATGCACTGAACTCCGTCTTCGACGAGGCCCGCGGCAAGGGCATCAAGGTGCTGATCGTCAATTCCGATATCCCGGGGAACGAGACGCACCGCGATGCGGCCGTGCTGCCGATGGACTTCAACATCACCGGCAAGAGCCAGATCGAGCTCATGTGCTCGCTCATCGACTGCGAAGGCAAGATTGCAGTCCTTTCCGCGACGGCCGACGCTCCCGATCAGAACTTCTGGATCGAGGGGATGAAGGAGACGCTGAAGGATCCGAAGTACAGCAAGATGCAGCTGGTCGACGTGGTCTTCGGCAACGACGACCCTCAGAAGAGCCTGACCGAGTGTGAAGGCTTGCTCTCCAAGTACCCGGATCTCCGCGGCATCATCGCCCCGACGACCGTGGGCGTCGCGGCGGCGGCGCAGTGCGTGGAATCGGCCGGCGTGTACCCGGGCGGCAAGAATGCGGTGGGCAAGGGCCTGGAAGTAACCGGCCTGGGCACCCCGAACCAGATGCGCCGCTTCGTCGACTCGGGCATCGTCAAGAAGTTCGCGCTGTGGAGCCCCTACGATGAGGGTTACCTGTCGGGCTACCTGGCCACCGCCCTGGCGAGCGGCAAGGTGAAGCCGGCCGAGGGTGTGACCTTCGACGTGCCGAATCTCGGCCAGCGCCAGTTTGCGAAGAACAACGTCGTCATCACCGGCCCGCCGACCGTCTTCGACAAGGCCAACCTACCAAACTTCAACTTCTAGTTCCGTCGTACTGCTGAGGGTGGCGGGCAGTTCCCGCCACCCTCGTCATTTGGAGGACGTATGAAGCGCATTGGGTTCTTGCTTAAGGTCCGAGAGGAAAAGATCCCCGAATATGTGGAGCACCACAAGCACGTGTGGCCCGACATGCAGGAGGCACTGCGTCGGAACGGGTGGCACAACTACTCCCTCTTCATGCGCGACGACGGCCTGATGTTTGGCTATTTCGAAGCGCCGGTCGATTTCGCGACGGCGCTGGATGGGATGTCTCAGGAAGAGGTAAACGCCCGCTGGGGCGACTTTATGAAGCCGTTTTTCGAGGCGCCGAGCGGCCGGCCCGACGAGAACATGCTCGAATTGACCGAGGTGTTCCACCTGGACTAAAGGACTCTCAGTATCATCATGTGGGCTGGCGCCGGTCTTCGACCGTGCCCCTGGCGGGCGGCGTCCTCATGCAGGGCGGCCGCCCGCCCCGCTGGCTGGCGTCAGGCCTTCTGGGCGGACACAGCCAGGCTGTAGACGTCCACACCCTCGAGTTGGCCGCCGCTCAGGCTGCGCTTGCCGGCGACATCTACGAACCCTGCCTGTCGCACGAGATCCAGGTACTCCTGCTCGGGCAGCGCGCCGTTGATGCAGCCCGCCCACATCTGCGGGTCGCCGCGCACGCTCATGGGCAGCGGACCGGCCGTCACCATGTCGCTGATGCTCAAGCGGCCGCCCGGCTTCAGCACCCGGTAGGCTTCCTCGAAGACGCGGCCCTTGTCTTCCGCCAGGTTGATCACGCAGTTAGAGAGGATCACGTCGACCGTGCCATCTTCCACCGGCATCTCTTCCGCCTGGCCGAGCCGGAACTCGACCTGCTTCAGCCCGGCCTCCGCCGCGTTGCGCCGGGCACGCTCGATCATCGACGGGGTCATGTCCAGCCCGATCACCCTGCCCGCCGGGCCCAACCCGACGGGCCGCGTAAAGCGCGTCGATCCCCGCGCCGCTGCCGATGTCGAGGACCGTCTCGCCCGGCCGCAGCGATGCCATCGCGGTCGGATTACCGCAGCCGAGCGACATGTTCGCCGCGTCCAGGGGCACCGCGGCCAATTGCTCGGCGGTGTAGCCCGTGTCGTACAGCACCAGGTCCGCCTGGCCCGTCTCGACCAGTTCCATCGCGTGTGACGTGGGCGAACGGCAACTGCTCGATGCACGCGCCGCTCGCTGGCGAGCCGCTCTCGGATGTTGAGCAACAGCTGCTTTGCGCCGTCGTCGAGCCACAGCAGCCACTCTCGGCCAGCGCGCCGTAGCTGGCCTGCACCGCGGCTCGCCGCGCCGCTCACCCGCCGGCTCCCCGTGGCAACGAAAATGCTCGATATCCGCCATCGTCTCACCTTGCCGGCTCTGCGAACTCGAACTGCACGTCTGCCGAGTGGCGTCCACGATGACGTTAACCAGGCCGGCCGCCCTGAACCAGCCGCGCACGGTCGGAGCGCTCGAAGCCGAGCCAGACGTCCGCCATCTCGTCGCGCAGCCAGGCGTGCTCGTGCCGGTCCATGTCCGTGATCACCAGCCGGCCGCCCGGCTTGAGCACCCGGACCATCTCCTTGATCGACGCCTCGGGATCGGGACAGTGATGGAGGTACATGTTGGCGAAGACCGCGTCCAGCGACGCATCGTCGAACGGCAGCGCCGCGCCGTCGGCCAGCCGCTGCTCGACGTTGTCGAACGCCGGCCAGGTTCTGCTGTGCCGGCCTCCAGCATGGCGGCCGATCGCGTCGACCGCGTAAACTTTCGCCACCAGCGGCGCCAGGCCCGCCGCGACGAACCCGGTGCCCGAGCCGACGTCGGCCACGACCATGTCGGGCCGCAGGTAAGCCCGCGCAATCGCCGCGTCGCGCACCGCATCGCCGAAAATAACCTGGTTCGCAGCGATATCCCACTCGCCCGCGACCCGCTCGAAATACTCGGCCGACGCCTAAGTCATCGCTCATCCTTCGTAGCCTGTCATGGCACATGCTCCTCTGCTGAAATGATGCGCAGGAACAAGTCTCTCCAACGCCAGCCCAGACGCACTCGTCAGGGCTCACGCGAAACCCGCTCCTGCAGCGGTTCATCGTATTTTTACGATCATTGTCGGCCAAAAAAGAGCTGCTCCCGGGGACGGCTGACTCGCGCCTACTGGCCGCGCCTGCGACCCATGGCGCGTCCAGCCTCGATCGAGCGGCGCAATCCGGATGCTCGACTCGCAGCAGCCCGGCAGCCAACCCTCGATTTGCTCCTTCAGCCAGCGCACGCCCGCCTCGCTGAGGCAGTAGCAGGTGGCCGGCCCCTCGAACTCACCCTCGATCAGCCCCGCCTCGCGCAGCACTTTGAGATGCTGGCTCACCGTGGACTGGGCCAGCGGCGTCGTCGTCGACGATCTCCTGCGTGATACAGGTCTTGCGCTCGGCAAGCGTCTGCATGATCCGAAAGCGAATGGGATTGCCGAGCGCCTTGAGCATCGACACGAGCCGCTCTTCGTCTGCGGTGCTGGGCCGCTCCTGAAGCGTGATACTTGCTCCATGCTTGCGCATCCCCTTCCGACCCATTTGCTACATCGTATCCTTACGATGATATCGTCTTTATACGATATAATGCGTGATTTGTCAAGCCCCCAATTTCGCGTTTTGCCAAAAACTCGGTGACCCGGCAGCGCAATGTCGTCTCGCACGCGGCGGAAGACGGCCAGCACCTCATCCTCGCTGCCCGATCGCCTTGGCCGGGTCTGGAAAGCCCAGGTGCACCCGCCGGCCCTGCCCCAGCCAGACCGGGCAGTTCTCGGCTGCATCGTCGCACACCGTCACGACGAGGTCGAACGGCACGGTCCGGAACTCGTCTGCACTCTTCGAGCGGCCATCGTGCTCGATGCCGATCTCGCGAAGCGCCAGCAGCGCCAACGGATGAACGTAGCCCGCCGGCTGCGTGCCCGCACTGTAAGCCTCCCACACGTCGCCCAGCCGGGCATTGACGATCGCTTCTGCAATCTGGCTGCGGCACGAGTTGCCGGTGCATAAAAAGAGGACTCGCCGCTTATCCATCTTGCTCCGTCTCCGCAACGCAAGGTGCCGGCCGGCTTTTGAATAACGATCAGAGGCTCTACAATAATCTGCGCTCTTCACCGAATTGGCGACGAGGCTGTACTTCTGGGCAGAGGCGAGCGCCTTGCAGCACCCGGCGTTCCGTGCGAAGCGCTGTCGCCGCCAGCATCCGTCCGCACCGTAATCTGCGGTCGGAAGTGGAGTTCGCTGAAGATCTCCGTCCGGTCGATCTCGATCTTCTTCGTCCCATCCGCTCGGCAGCGGTAATCCACGAGATCGATCTTGAACCGCTCGCACGCCCACAAGAACATCAGCATGATGCAGGTGTTTGCGGCAGCCACGAACGCGTCTTCCGGCGTGAGCACGTCCGCTCTGCCCGTGCGCGTCCGGAGGGCGCTGAGAAAACCATCTCCGGGCCATTCCCGAGGACGAGGTGGCCCGAGTGTCCGCCGCGCCATTCGACGTCCGTGCGATACGTTCGCGGTCTTAGCTCATGGCGCCGGCCCTCGCGCTCTGAGCGCTGCGCGCAGTACGCCTGCCATGCCAGCCCGACCGCCTGCGAATACCATGCTTCATCCTCCGCGGCCACGTCGTTGTACACCTGCGCGGTCTGCCAGATCTACGGCGGGCAGGCCGGCGTCCGCGCGCAGCCCTTGTTTGTAGCGCCATTTCCAGGATCGGTTCGAGAGCCATGATCGTAGCCGTGCGGCCGTCCAACTCGACCGTGGTCACGGGGATTCCCGATCCGCAGGCGCACGCCGAAGTGCTGACGCTTTTCGGCGGCCGGGTCTCGCTTCCAGGAGCGCGCCGGCTGTCCGGCTCCAGCGGGCTGCAATCAGCCGATCGACTTCCGCAGCGACCGCGCCGGCCAGGGCTTCGACGACCGCCCGGCTTTCGGGCGTCAGGCGGCGCAGCCCTTCCGGCTGTGGCAGCCCACGCTCTGCCGCGAACTCGTCCACGACGAACGCGGCGGCGGGCGCGTTGCTGTAGCGTTCGGTCGCCGCGGGCGGCGCACCGCTTCTCGCAGCCGTCCACCGCGATCGTCGGGTAGAACCTGGCGAAGGCGCGGTCGCCCTCGCCGCCCGCCAGGAAGAGGGGCAGGCAGATGGTTACGGTCTGGTCGGGCCGCAAGCCCTCGAGCACCCGGAGCGCGGCCTGCCGGGTTACCATGCCCGCCGGGCAGTTCCTCGCCGGAACAGGCGATGACGCCGACTTTGCGGCTCGGAAGACTAGGCATGGTCGGCTCCCTGCTCCGGCGTGCCGGGGCTTAGCGCCGCATCCACCGCGCCCACGACTTCCTCCGCCAGCGCCCGCGCCAGCGCCAGGCCGCCCTCATTCAGCTCGGCAATCCCCGCGGGCTTTAAGGTTCGATTGCGCCGGAACGTATCCAGCACCGTGAACTCCTGCGCCACCGTGCCGCCCGACGCGCGCTACCAGCTTGCGTTGCGCAGGCCAGCTTGCAACCGTCCAGTGTCACGACGGGCGCGGTCCTGCAACGCGGCGCGGCCTGCTTCATCGCCCAGAACCAGCAGCGACAAGCGGCACGATCGCGGTGGTTTCGCGGCCGCAGTTCGTCAATCACGATGTACGCGGCTTCCCGCGTCACTGCGCCGTACGCCTTGCCGATCCCGCTGCACGGCACGATGCAGACCGGCGCGCGGCGCCGCCGTTGTCTCGCTCATCGATTCTCCCTCGGCTTCGGCCTGCGATCCGGGCGACCGCGAGGTAGGCTTCGGCGTCCAGCAGTCCGGAGACCGGCCACCGGGCGGGCCGCAGCTCGATGAGCCAGCCTTCGTCGTAGGGGCTGCTGATTGATCAAGCTCGGGCGCATCGGCGAGCGCGGCGTTGGTTGCGACGACCTCGACCCGCGAACGGCGCCGGAACGGCAAGGTCGACTTTGATGGTCTCGACATTCGCCAGGTCGTCCTCCGCTTCGACGGCGTTACCGACATCAGGCAGTTCCACGAACGCGACGTCGCCGCTGGACTGCTGGCGAAAGTCGCGTCAGGCCCACCCGGGCCGCATCCCGTGCCGGGATCATAGTCGACCCACACGCCGGCAGCGGTGTACAGGTAGCCGGACCGCACCCGAAAGATGAACTTGTCGACCCGGAACTCAAGGTCATGACCGTTCATTCTCGTCTCCTTGCCGTGGACCCGCTCGTGGCCGCGATCATCAGGCGCGGCCCGGTCGCACGGGCGGCGGACAGGCCTCTTCGGCAGCCGCCGTCATGCCGGCAGGCGCGGGCGGCCAACTCGCTCTTGAACCACCGGCGCTGCAGCGCGAACGCCACATTGACCAGCGCGATCATGACGGGCACTTCGATCAACGGGCCGATCACGGCCGCAAACGCCTCGCCCGAGGTGATGCCGAACACGGCGATCGCGACGGCGATGGCGAGCTCGAAGTTGTTGCTCGCAGCCGTGAAGGACATAGTCGCCGTCATCTTGTAGTTCGCACCTGCGCGACGCCCCATCCAGAACGTGACCATGAACATGATCACGAAGTAGAGCACCAACGGGATCGCGATCCGGACGACATCCAGCGGCTGGTTGATGATCTGCTTACCCTGCAGGCTGAACATCACGATGATGGTGAAGAGCAGGGCAACCAGCGTAATCGGGCTGATGCGGGGGATGAACTTCGTCTCGTACCACTCCCGGCCCTTAAGCCGCAACAGGATGAAGCGCGACCCGAAGCCCGCGATCATGGGGATGCCCAGGTAGATGAAGACGGTCCGCGCCAGCTCGCCGATGCTGATCTGCACCGTGGCGCTCTCCAGCCCCAGCGCCTGCGGCAGGACGGTGATGAAGATGTAGGCATAGACGCTGTAAAAGAGCACCTGGAAGACGCTGTTGAACGCGACCAGGCCGGCCGCGTACTCGGTGTCGCCCTTGGCCAGCTCGTTCCAGACGATGACCATGGCGATGCAGCGCGCGAGGCCGATGAGGATCAGACCGGTCATGTACTCCTGGTTGTAGCCGGCCAGGAAGATGACGGCCAGCACAAACATCAGGATCGGGCCGATGATCCAGTTTTGTACGAGCGACATGCCCAGGACCCTCGTGTTGCGGAAGACCTCGGGCAGCCGTTCGTACTTCACCTTGGCGAACGGCGGGTACATCATCAGGATGAGGCCGATGGCGATCAGGATGTTCGTGGTGCCGATCTGGAACTTGTTGATGAGGCCTTCGAAGCCGGGGATCAGGTAGCCGATGGCGACGCCGAGGGCCATGGCGGCAAAGATCCAGAGGGTCAGGAAACGGTCCAGCGTTGAGAGCCGTTTCGGGCGGCGGGCGCGGCTGCAACTGCCGATGTGAGTCATGTTGCTCTCTCCTTGACTCGATGAAGGCCTGATTTGCCGAGCGCCGTCAGTTGGCGTCCGCCTGCAAGGACGTTGGCCAGCATGGTCACGATCTGCTCGGGTGACGGGCACCCGGCCGCCGCTGAGCAGCTGGTCGTTGACGACCAGGCCGGGCGTGGCGAGCAAGTCGTAACGCTGGTACTCGTCCGGCGTCGCCGCTCTTCTCGAAGGTCGCGTCGACGCCGAGTTGCGCGACGCCTGCTTCGCATTCTGCGCCAGCCGGTCACAGTTGGCGCAGCCGCCGCCTAGAATCTTGATGTGCAGGGTCATGTCGCAAGCCTCCGTAACAAGGATGATAGATAGTGGCGAGAGCCCCGTCTCGCATTGAGCGGGGCCGCGTCAGCAGGCTACTCGTATGCCTCGCGCCCTGCGCCACGTTCCACCAGGCACTTGGGGCAGGTGCAGCAGGCGAGGGCCGTCGCGGACTGCCGGCCGTTGCCGTCGCTCGACGGCAGTCTGCGCAGGCCGCGGCCACCTGGCGCGCCACGTTGTCGTCCGCCAGGCGGTAGTAAATATTGGTGCCGTCGCGCTCGTCGACGATGACCTTGGCGTTGCGCAGGATCGCCAACTGCTGCGAGACATAGGGTTGCGATTTGTTGAGCGCCGCGGAGAGGTGGCACACGCACTCGGGCTCGACCCGCAGCAGGTCCACGATCTGCAACCGCACCGGGTGCCCGATCGCCTTGAGCAAGGCGGCCTGTTGGCGGTAATGTTCCATATGCTGTCTTTCCTATATAGCAATCTCTGCATATATTACGACCGCGCCGCGTCCCTGTACATGACGCACGTCAGCTTTCCATGTGCACGTCGGGCAGAGACTGCGGCCGGCCCGGCAAGCGCTATTGACCATTGACACCCCACAAGAGTAGTGCGATAATCGCACAAAGGCCACTTGTGGCGGCGTGCCATTGCCCTCTCGCGCTCCCCCACGCCGCGCCGTGTTGCTGAGTCCTTCCGCCGAATTGTAAGAGGAGTAATGACATGGTCAGCACCAAACGCAGCCCTGCAGGAGAGCGCAAGCCGAGATCGGCGCGCGGGGCCGTCCGGGATGCGCCTGTGGCAGTCAACCAGGCCCAGGCATACGACGTGCGCATCGTGCCGGCCCAGGTGGCGCCCGGCCAGGAATACTGGCGCGTCGTCAGCGTGCGCCACTTGAGTCCGGACGAGAACCGCGGCAAGCACAACGTGTTTGTCGACGCCCAGGACGCTTCCGGTCAGCGCTGTCGAGACGCGGCGCTGCGCATCGGTTGGACGTGGGAGGGGCGCAACCCCCAGGACGCGGCAGACCCGAAGGCGCTCGATAAGCCGGACACCGAGCCCGCGGGCAACCTGGACGTGTACAAGGGGCAGCATATCGAGCTCTGGATCCAGGGTGATGGCCGGCCCAGCGACCATGTCGCGAATTTGCGCACGGACCACCCCGACGAGCCGGGACCGAACGGCGAGTTGTGGAACACGTTATTCCACCACTCATTTTATGTGATCTTCCGTCTCAGCAAGATGGAGCCGGCGGGAAATGGACAGCAGCCGGGCGCCTCGGGCGCCGGTGCGCCGGGCGCCGGTGCGGGAACCGTCACTTCCCCCTCCAGCCCGCCACCTTCCAGCACACCGCCTTCCAACCCGCCCACGGCCGCGGGCTCGCCGGGAACGCCGGCGCCGCCCACGAGCGCGCCCGCGACGACTTTCCGCTTCGAGGCCTGGCCGAGCGAGTACCGGGTCATCACGCAGGCATTCGGCGTCAACCCGCAGAACTACAAGCCGTTCGGGCTGCCGGGGCACGAAGGCCTCGACATCAAGGCGCCGACCGGCAGCAAGGTGTTCTGCGTCGCACCGGGGCAGGTCAAACTGATCACTCTCGTGAGCCCCGATCCCAAGAAGCCGGCGTATGGCAACCACGTGCGGGTGCTCCATGCGGACGGCTACGAGACGATCTACGCGCACCTGCAGTCGATCGCGGTCGAAATGGGGCAGACCGTGGCCGCGGGACAGCTCCTCGGGTTGGCGGACAGCACGGGCAACAGCACCGGCGCGCACTTGCACCTGACGCTCAAGCATCACGGCGAGTCGTTCGACGGCTATCCCAGCAGTATTGTCGATCCGACGCCGTTCCTGGCGCCGCTGCTCCAGGCGCAGCCCGCACCCGCAGCCGCAGGCGTGAAGGTGTCCGAAAAGTTGGGCTTAAACTGCAACGCGCCCACAGACGACAACGGCAACCTCACCCCCCGCGTCGCAAACCCCCGGCTCATTGCAGATACGGGCGTGGGCTGGGTCCGGCTGAACTTCATCCTGCGGCCGTTCAACAGCCCCGCCGACGCGGGTTGGGTGGAGAATTACCGGAAGATCATCAAGGGCCTGCGCGACCAGGGGCTCAAGATCTACGGCCTGATCCACGCGCAAGCGGTGACGGGCGACCCGGGCAACCAGTTCCGTGACGAGCCGGCAGGCTCGATCGACAACGACTGGATCCGCCGGTATGCCGAGAACTTCCGCATCATCGTCCAGCAGTTCAAGAACGACGTCGCGGTCTTCGAGTCGTTCAACGAACCCAACGACTGGCACCGGGTGCCGGGCGACCGGCCCTGGGAACAGCCGTGGGTGCATCCGTACTGGTTCGCCGTGATGCTGCAGAAGGTCTACGATGCGGTGCGCGACCTGAATGTGAAGCTCGTGTCGGGTCCGCTCCTGTCGACGCAATTCGGGAATGCGGCGGCCGGCTACCTGGCCAAGACCTACGAAGGGGGCGCCAAGTACTTCAAGTGGGGGGCCGGCGCGCCCGTGCCGTTTGACGGCGTCGCGTTCCACCCGTACGTCCTCATGGATTCTTCCCAGCCCGCGCTCGAGATCCCCCCGCGCTACCAGGACTACATGAAGGGGGTCAAGGACGCGATCACGACGTGGGAGAAGGGCACGCTGCGGCCGGTCTACATCTCTGAGATCGGCTTCCAGAACGCAGAGGACCGCCAGGTGGAGTGCATGAAGGTGGCCCTTCGCTGCGCGCTGGACGACCCGTCCGTCGCGCTCTGCTTCTGGTATGGCATGCAGGACGATCCCGGCGAGTCCTACGGCTTGTATCGTAAGGAGGGCCTGGCGCCCGAACAGCAGAAGCCGGCGTACCAGGCCTTCGTCGCGCTGGCCCGAGAGGACCGCCGCGTCCCGGTGGCAGCCCTCCGCCCTGCGCCCCTGGTGCCCGATGCCCGTTTCGTCGCCGAGCTCGATGCGGTGAAGGATGGGACGGTCTTTGCGCCGGGCAGCTCGTTCACCAAGGTCTGGCGCATGCGGAACAGCGGCACGGCCCCATGGGGTGACGGCTACAAGCTGGTGCGAATCGACGGGCTGAGTCTGGGCGCACCCGCCTCGATCCCCGTGCCCGCCTGCCCGCCGGGTCAAACGGTCGACCTCGCGGTCCCATTCGTGGTACCGCCGGAACCCGCGACGTGCACGAGCAGGTGGCAGCTCGTCGATCCGACCGGCAAACGCTTCGGCCAACCGGTCTGGACGACCATCAAGGTGCAGGCGCCGGTTGCCCCCGGCGTCGCGGCCAAGGACCTGTTCGGCGCCGAACCGTCCGAGCTCCTCGCGCCGGCCGCGGGACAGACGGCCGTCGCCGCCGCGCTCGGCATCATCTACACGACCTACTGGTTGCGGGTGCAGGCCGCCCAATCCGCCGCTGACCCGCAGCAGGCGCTGCGCGAGGCGGCCGAGGACGCGCTCGCACAAATCAGGGCGTGGACGGCGACCTGATGAGCTGCCGGGATGAGCTGTGCTCCGTGTGAGTACAGCTCATCCCACTGCTCGCAGGCAGCCTCTGCCGAGGTAGCCGCTGCCCGGGGGGCGCACAGTTCGCCTTGACAGCACAATTCACAAGAACGATGCACCAATTCCATTAAAATGGTTGTATAATCGTAGCGCCAACTAGCATTGCGAGCTTGCACCGCCGTTCTCAATATGCTCCAGAGCCAACAATGCTGAGGCCGGCTGCATCGTCAGCAGGCGGCTTTCTGTGTTGGACCGTGCCGGTTCTCGTGCGTTTCAGGACGGGGGTCACGGTCATGGTAGTTGGGCTCTTCCGGTACAAGAACTTCGACCTCGAAGTCACGGAGTCCGATGACGGCGCCTACCTAGCCGTTGCCTCCAGCGACCTCTTGCCATCGTCCGGACCCGTCAAGGCTCGTTTCTGCCTGCCATTCTCCGAAGAAGAACTCGCCCACTTTCCCGCGCCGGGCGGCTTTGCCCGTCGCCTGTCCCCAGTCCGCGACGCCCGGGTCACCCGCGCAGCGGCCCCTGCCGCTCTCGACGCAGCCGAATTCGGACGTCGCCTCTTCGCAGCCGTCTTTGACGACGAGCAGGGACAGCCCAACGATGCGGGTGCGCTCCTCATGGCGTGCCTCCACGCCCTAAACGACCGTATCGGGCTCCGGATTCGTCTCGACCTCTGCCCTGCGCTGGCCGTTCTACCCTGGGAGTATCTGAGCTCGCCCCACGAAGATCCCTTCGCACTGTCCAATAGAACGCCTGTCGTGCGAGTGCGCAAGGGCGACTGCCCCGCGCCAGACAACGCCGCGGTCGAAGCGCCTCTGCGGGTGCTCGCCATCATCTCGCCCGCCAGCAGCGACCTGGACCTGGCCGGGGAGTGGGAGGAACTGCAGACCGCACTGAGCGATCTCGTGACGTGGAAGTACGTCGAGATCGACCTACTCCAACGCCCGACGTTAGCCGGTCTGCAGGATGTACTGCGCGAGCACGAGTATCACGTCATTCATTTCATGGGCCACGGCGGCTTTGACGACGCGACGAATCAAGCGGTGCTCCTCTTCGACAAGGAGACGCCGGCCGAACACCTGGCCCGCCACCTGGGCAACCACCCACCCAAGCTCGTCTTCCTCAATGCATGTAACAGCGGCAAGAGCTCGCCAAACGACGCACTGGCCGGCGCGGCCCAGGGCCTGATCGCGAAGCAGGTGCCCGAGGTCGTTGCGATGCAGTTCCCCATCGGCGACCGGGCCGCGGTGCTGCTGGCGCGGGAGTTCTACGAGGCCATCGCCGACGGCTACCCGGTCGAGGCCGCGCTGAGTGAGGCCCGGCTGGCCGTCCTCGACTCGCAGCAGCAGGACGAGTGGAGCACGCCGGTGCTGTTCAGCTGCGGCACAGGCAGCATGGCGCTGGACCTGCCCGAACCGCCCCCACCCTACCGGCCGGGAACCGGCGAGCCTGAGACCGTGGTCATCCCGGCAGGGCGCTTCTGGTTTGGCAGCGGGGTGCCCGAAGATCAGCAGGGCGGCGCAGACCTGCCGCGCCAGCTCCGCCTGCCCACCTACGCAATCGGGAAGTACCCCGTTCGGAACGACGAATATGCCGGTTTCCTGAGCGAACCGAAGAACCGCAAGTATCTCCCGAGCGATCCCGGTTGGACCGTCATCGACCCACCCGCGGGACGGGAGGCAGCACCGGTTGTTGGCCTGACATGGGAAGCAGCCTGCGTCTACTGCGAGTGGCTGAGCCAGACCACAGGCCAGCGCTACCGCCTGCCCACGGAAGCCGAATGGGAAAAGGCGGCCCGGGGCGACCAGGACCAGCGGCGCTACCCCTGGGGCAATGATCCCGCCGGCGCCCGCGCGCCAAGCCCCTACGGCTGCTGTGACATGGTAGGCACGATTTACGAGTGGACCTGCACCAAGTGGGACGGCGATCCAACAGCAGTATTTGGCCCGCATGAGGCGGGATCGTTGTCCGTCCGTGCGTCTGATGACGCTCTGACCCAGCGCGGCGGGCCTTTCAAGGCTGGTCAGCCGGCCGGGAACTGCAGTACCCGGCGCCGCCAGCCGGGGTTGCGGACGTCTCAGAGCGTGGGCTTTCGGGTCGTGCGGGTCGTCGGTTGATGGAGCGAGGCGGGGCTTAGGAGGCGAACGGGATGGACGACGAACAAGTGCAGACCGCAGCCCGGCGAATAAAAGAGGGTACGTGCACGCCGATCATCAGCAACGAACTCATCATCGACCAGTATTTCGGCCAGGAAGCCGCAGGCAAGCTGGCGGGTGATTGGGCGCGCAGCGAGAGGGTGGGCTATCCCCTCGAATTGGACGAGGACAAGTACGACCTGTCCTGCATCGCCCAGTACTGCTCGACTGTCAAGGGCTCCAGCGCAGCAAAAAGTATGTATCACGATCATCTCAAAAAGAGGTTTATCGAGGATGTCAAAAAAGCCGATGCTCGGGCCGATGTGGACGACATCGACGAGCAGCGGGGAGACTTTACGTTCACGCAACTGGTCCTCGAACAACTCCAGCACCCGGGGTTCGGCCAACGCCTGGCGCCGGCCGCAGACGGAGCAGGCGACGGAACCACCCGAACGATCGTCGAGACGCTCGCGACCTTCAAGGCAAAGGTCTTTATCACCACCAGCCCGCACACATTTCTCGAGAGTGCGCTGAAAAAGTACCAGAAGACACCGCGCAGCAAAGTCTACGACCCTCTGTGGGCTTCTCGGGGCGAGGATGACGCCGGCGCGACCGGAACGGGGGAAGCAACGAAGAGTGACGAGTGGAACCCGATGGTGTACCACTTGCTGGGCAAGGAAGACTTTGACGACTCGCTCGTGCTTTCTGAGGATGATTACCTGAGCGTGTTGCCAAGACTGTTCGAGGACCGCAAGAACACCAAGGTCGTGCCCGGCGAAGTGAGCGACGCCTTGACCCGCAGTTACCTGCTGCTGTTGGGGTACGACGTCGCCAGTTGGGAATTCAGAATCGTGCTCCGGCTCATTGCAACCCAGTACCCGCGACCACGCGGCATCGCGGTGCAGATCGATCCGTACCGGGCGCCCGGCAAGGTAAAGGACCGCGACGCATACCTGGCCTACCTGAAGAAGGTGTTTGGCGACCCGGAACTCACCGTCTTTGCCGGCACGCCGTGGCAGCTTGTCGGCGACCTTGCCAAACGGCTGAAAGGGGGATCGCCGTGACCAACGCAGTTTCAAGCGATGCAGCCGCCGTGGTCGCGGCCGCGCCGGTCGACGCACCCTTGGTCCCCCTGCCGGCGGAACCCAAGGAAATGCCCAACCCTTACGTCGGACCGCGGCCCTTCACGAAGGAGGAAGCCGCGCTCTTCTTCGGTCGAGATCACGAGTCGTCGGACCTGCGGACCCTCGTTTTCGTCGACCGGATCGTGCTCTTCGATGCAGCGTCGGGCGCGGGCAAAAGCTCGCTCCTCAACGCGGCGCTGCGGCAGAAGCTGAAAGAAGACCATTTCGACCTGGTGCCCGCCGACACGGCCAAGGCGCAGAGCGGCCGGGTGCGCGGCAGCTCCGCGGTCGAGGCCCCCGCCAACGTTCCCAACATCTTCGTCTACAACCTCCTCACCAGCATCGACGAAGGCAGACATACGGCCGGCGAGCTTGCGACCATGACGCTCAAGGCCTACCTGGACGAGCTGCCGGCCCCACCGCCGGGGCCCGACCGGGAACGGGTGGCACGGGTGCTGATCGTCGACCAGTTCGAAGAGATCTTTACGTCGCACCTGGACCGCTGGGAAGACCGGGCAGGGTTCTTCAGGCAGCTGCGGGAGGCTGTCACGCCCCCCAAGGCCGACAATTCTGGCAACGGAGGCGGCCCGCTCAAGCCCGACATCTTCGTCATCCTGGCCATGCGCGACGATGCGGCGGCGATGCTTGACCAATACGCGCACCTGCTGCCCGGGCCGCCTGCGCACCCGCTTCAACATGCAGCGCCTGGACCACGAGGCGGCGCTGTTGGCGATCCAGGGGCCGGCGGCGAATGCGGGACGACCCTTCGCCGAGGGCGTCGCCGAAGCGCTGCGCGACAACCTGTCCCTGGTCGACAACCCGGAGCGCAGACCCGAGAAGTACCAGGCCGAGTTCATCGAGCCGGTGCAGTTACAGGTTGTCTGCTGGCAGCTCTGGGAGGAACTCAGGTCGATGCCGTGCGGCGAGGCCGGCGACTTGCCCCTGGCTGCCGGCGCCGCGCCCGTGGCGCCGGCGAAGCCATGCCCGATCACCATGGAGCAGCTCCTGGCCGTGGCCCAGAAGCTTACCGGGGAGCCAGACCTGGGGACGTTTGTCGACGGCGCGCTGCAGCGCTTCTACGAAAACGTCATGTCGGGGTCGGCCGGCAGCTTGGGTCTCACGGAGTTCGAGCTGCGCTCGTGGGTCGAGGACGAGCTAATTACCGGGCAGGGCACCCGCAACCTGGTCGACCAAGGCGAAACGAAAACCGCGGGGCTGCCAAATACGGCCGTCGAGGAGCTAAAAAAGCGGCTGCTGCTCCACCAGGAAGAACGGGGCGCGGTCCAGTTCTTCGAGCTGTTTCACGACCGGCTCGTAACGCCGATCAAGCTGTCCAATGCCGAATGGTTCAAGAAGCAGGATGTATCCCTGCAGAAAGCCGCGAGTGGAAGAAGTTCGACTCGCTTGGCAAGGGCGACGAGTGGTTGGCCCGCGGCGCCGGCCTGAAACGGGTCAGGAGCTACGTCGAGGCGGCGCAGGGGGCGGGGCAGCGGGTGCCGCCCGACCTGGTCACCTTCCTGAAAGCAAGCCAGGAGAAGGAAGCCGCCGCCAAACAGGGACGCAATTACGTCGCCCTGCTCCTGGGCTTTCTCGGCCTGCTGCTGGTCCTCGGCGTCATCTGGTCGCGTTATGTCGACAGCACGAACCAGAAAATCGCGGCCCGGGCCGACCTGGCGGGCCTGCATGCCGGCCAGATCAGCGACAAGCAGGGTGTGGCCGCAAACCCTGCGGTCGAGCCCCAGCTGAGCTTGCTGCTGGCAGTCGAGGCGCTCGACAGCATCGAGGTGGGCGGGTTTGAGGAACTGCTGGACCAGCAGTTCGGCGGCAGCAAGATCGCGCACGCGCGCACTGCCCTCCTTGGCAAGCTGCAGAGCGTGTTATCCGAGACGGGCGGCGTGCCATTGCGGGCCGGACATGCGGTGACTGCCACCGCGGTGCTATCCTCGAGCGTCGCGGTCAGCCCGGACGGGCGCTGGGTTGCCGGCCTCGAGGCCGGCGCGGCTCCCAAGCTGCACATCTGGGACCTCCGGGGCAATCCGCCTGACGAGGAACCGG
This sequence comes from uncultured Chloroflexia bacterium, assembly GCA_963810095.1. Classification (GTDB taxonomy): domain Bacteria; phylum Chloroflexota; class Anaerolineae; order CG2-30-64-16; family CG2-30-64-16; genus JALOOB01. The sequence goes on from CAWEMM010000012.1 coordinate 51,770, forward strand.
GGTCGCGGCCAGTCGACGCGACCACCATCACCACGCTGGCGCTCGACGGGAAGGGCTCGGGGCTGTTCGTGGGTCACGACGACGGAAGCGTTGAGTATGTCTCGTTCGCCGACCGCCAGCCCCAGGCGCTGCCCGGTATCAAGGGGCAACAGCCCGTCACCCTGCTCGCCACGAGTCCGAGCCCGGGCCGCTGGCTCGCCCTGGCGGATGGGACGACAGAACTGGCGCTCTACCCACTGAATCCCGAAGGCGCTCCGGGCCCCGTGCAGACGCTGCCCGGCCATGTCGGCGGAGTGCGGTCGGCTGTCTTCAGCCCCAACGGCAGCGTGGCTGGCCACGGTCGACGGCGAGGATCGCCTGCGCTTGTGGGATCTGCGAGGGGTTGCGGGCGCCGCAGTAGACGATGCCCGGCTGGGCGAGGCAGCCGGCCGCATTGTTGCCTTCAGCCAGGACGCGCAAGATCCGGCCTGGGTCGCAGCCGCCGGCCCCGAAGCCAATGTCGTCTACCTGTGGCGACTGCCGCTCAGCCCCGGATCGGCCGCGTACAAGATCAAGTTCGGCGCGCAAACGGACGCACCGGTTGCCGCGCTCGCGTTTGCCCGGCCTGTCGACGGACCGGCCAGATACCTGGTCGTGAGCCACACGGACGGCAAAATCATCCTGTGGCATCTGCCCACCGATCAGGATCGCGAAGAGCTGGCTGCGGCGCTGGCAGCCGAAGAGCAGGTCGCGGCGGCCGGTTCGGCCGAGAGCACGGCCGGGGCGCCCAAAACGGGCGCGGCCGGCTCAGGCCCGATTGGCGAGGACGATGGCAGCCCACCGTCAGACACAGGCCCTATCGGCCAGGACGATAGCAGCACACAGGCGAACGCCGGCCCTATCGGCCAGGATGGCGAGTCCGGCGCGACCCCGACCGGAGCGCCGGCGATGGACTCCTATCCGGACCGCTGGCCGCCTATCGTGCTGACCACCCCGGGCCGGCCGCTCGTCGCGGCCAGTGGCAAGTGGCTGCTCACCGCGAGCGCCGGCGACCCTCGCCTTTGCCGGTGGGATATCACCGAGCTGGAGCAGGGAAAGGTGTATCAAAGCCGGGTGCTAGAGCCGCCGTCCGAGGGACAGGACACGAAGCCGCCCGCTTCTTGTACGCCCATGAGCGGGCACGAAGACCCGGTGACGGCGCTGTATGCGGCGTGGATCCCGAAAGACGGGCTGCCGGGCTGGCTCAGCGTGGACGAGCACGGCATACGGTATTGGCAGCCGCCGGGGGCCGCCGAGGGACAGCCGGCCGGCGATGGAAAGACTCTCTCGTCGCAGCTCAAGGAGCAGGCGTGCCGGAGGGCCGGCCGAGCGCTGACCCCGGGCGAGCTGGAGCGATTTATCCTGGCGAGCGCTCCGGGCGACGCGCAGTCGACCTGCGAGCGAATTCTGGGCGAATAGCCGGAAGGCATGGTGGGCCGCTCGGCTCAGGAGGTGGAGTATGGCGTTCACGCGACACGCAGGCTTGAAGTGGTTGCTGCTAGGCGGCCTGTTTCTTGCATTGGCCCTCATGCTGCTGAGCAGCCGGGCCGCGGCTGCGGCATGCGGCGGAGGGATCAAGTTTGGCAGCCAGACCTCGGACTGGATCGAGCGCAGCGGAGACCAGTGCGAGTACTTCTACGAGTACACCGGCGACGGGCAGACCGCAAAGGAAATCACCATTGCGATGCTCGGCGTCTCGCTCGACGAGCCGTCCCTCGCGCTGTATGCGCCGGGCAGCCGCACGCCGATGACGGGGGCGGACTGCGAGAAGCCAGTCGAGCGTCTTAGCCGGCTCAGTCCCACACCTGCACCAACACCCTCACTCGCCCTAAGGGTCAAGCCGTCGCTGAGCCGGGCCCTGGCTGTCAGCCGGGAGGCGTCGATCTCATGTTACCTGAAGAAGCCGGGTATCTACCGTATCGTGGCCGCCCGTGACCCCAACGCCCGGGCCGGCACGGCAACGGGCCAGTTCGTGCTCAATCTCTGTGGGACGCACATCGCCAGCCCGTACGACGAGACACTCGAGGCGCCGCGCGACGGCGAGATCGAGCGGAAGGGGCTCGCGTGCTACAGCTTCGAGGCTCAGCCGAACGACTGTGTCACGATCGCGATGAACAAGAACCGCAAGGTGGCCGGGAACACGCTCGACCCCTGGCTGGACCTTCGCGACCCTGCAGGCACGATCATCGCATCGGACGACAACAGCAACGAGAACGACAATGCGGCGATCCGAAACTTCTGCCTGAAGAAGCCCGGACTCTACACGATCATCGCGCGCTCGTACGATTTCAGCGGGAGCGGCCCGTTCAAATTCTACTTCACCCTGAAAGAGGCGCCCGCGAAGCGCTGAGGCGCGCTCGTCGAGTCAGGGGTGCAACCTGCCCGGTCCTTGCAGCACCGGGCGCGTGAGAACGCGTGCCGGCTCCTGACAGCGCTTTACGCCTCACGCAACACTGGGGCTCTCCATTCGTATTGGCGAGAGGATCATCAGTCCTTAGGAGCGATACAGTGGAGATCATCCTCGTCGTCGCCGGCGGCGTCGTGCTGCTGGCCTTGATCGCCTGGCTAGGCATTTCGATACAACCCCGGTCGTTCGGTCCCTACCCGGAAGCGTCAAAGCAACCCCAAACCGTCCCGCTGCCTGCGGGCCTGCCGCCACCCGTCGAGCGCTTCTACCGCACGATCTACGGCGACCACATCCCTGTGATCACGTCGGCGGTGGTCACGGGCCGGGCGGCGATGCGGCCCTTCGGCCCTCTCGCCCTTCCCGCACGCCTGCGCTTCATCCACGAGGCCGGCAAGGGCTACCGGCACTACATCGAGATCACCTTGTTCGGTCTGCCGGTTATGAAGGTGAATGAGTGGTACCTGGACGGCCGTGGGCGCATGGAGCTGCCGTTTGGCACGGATGAGGGCCCCAAGACGGACCAAGGAGCCAATCTGGGGATGTGGTCAGAGTCCGTGTGGTTTCCTTCCATCTGGCTCACCGACCCGCGGGTGCGGTGGGTGCCGGTGGACGACGTCACCGCGTTGCTGGTCGTGCCGTTTGGCGAGGACGAAGAACATTATGTGGTTCGCTTCGACCCGGCGACCCACCTGACGATGTGGATGGAGTCGATGCGCTACCAGGGCCCAAAGAGCCCCGCGAAAATCCTGTGGCTCAACAAGTCGGTTCAGTGGAGCGATCGGGAGGGCAAGCCGTTCGCAAGCCGGGGTGCGGCGATCTGGATGGACAATGGTAAGCCCTGGGCTACCTTCACCGTGGAGGACGTCGTCTACAACGTCGACGTGTCCGCGGCCGTCCGCGCAAAGGGATTGTAGGGCCCGCCGTGACATAGACGAGCCGCCCGCGAGCCCCGCTGCTGCGCCAAGCCGGCGAGCGGTGTCGCGGCACGAAGGCTCGGCGGACTAACCGGCGCGGGTGTACGTCAGGAACACCGCGCCGGAGGGCAGCGCCCGGGCTTCTGCGAGGGCCAACTGCGCGTGCGCGGCCAGGCCGCTGAAGAGCGGCGTCCCTGCCCCAAGCACGACCGGGTTGAGCATCATCTGGAACTCGTCGATGAGCCCCGCGTCGACGAGGCTCGTGCAGAGGGTATTGCTGCCAAAGATGGCGATAGCGCCGCCCGGGCCCTCCTTCAGCTTCCGGACCTGGCCCACCACATCCCCGGTCAAGACGCTTACGTTGCGCCAGCCGGGCTCAAAGTCCGAATGGCTCGCGACCAGCTTCTGCTTCTCGCCCATGAACCGGGCGGTCTCCGGAGCCATCTCCGCGGCCTCCGGGCTCGGCCAGAAGCTGCTCATCATCTCGTAGGTGCGCCGGCCGAACAGGATCGTCTCGACCTGCGGACCCTGCTCCCGTGCGAACGGCTCTGAGTCTGCGCCATGCGCCCACGAGATGTCGTGCCCCGGGGCCTCCACGCAGCCGTCCAGGCTGATGTTCATGAATACGAAGAGCTTCCTCACGCTCGTACCTCTTTCGGGCAAAGGAGGCGACTTCGCTCACCCTTAAATGACGGCGCGCCTGCGCCGGCTGACGTGCCGAAGCACGCACACCGTCGCCGGCGCTCCCCGGCATGATCGACCGGCGCAGTTACCTGGCGCGGCTGCCCATCTCGTTAAACCACCGGCGGAACATAGGCACCGAGCCTGCGACGGCAGCGATCACCACGAGCAGGACGAGCAAAGCAATCGAAAAGACGGCCCGCTGATAAGCGGGTGCGGGTGGCGGTAGGGTCATGGTACAACCTCACGAAGCGAGTGTGAACGGCTAGTCGATTTCCAGAGATCCACGCTGAAAATAGCACAAAACGCACCTGCGGGCAAGTCTCCGCCTCGTGCGGACGGATCGGCGCCGGCGACTGAACTGATCCGAAATGGGACGCTCATGCAACTGATTGAACTGATCCGCACTGTCCTTCGGGCACGAGATCGTGACAATCAGTCAGATCAGTCCAATCAGTGTCCCATTTCATCCCTCGTTGTTCGGCGCAGCGGGGTGAGTGTCTATTCGCAAAGTGGAAAGAACGCGCTGCGTACTACATGTGCAAGCGCACATCGCGAGCTGTCTCGGCGTAGCCCCTCGCACGGAGTTCCGGCGGGTTTCGGCTATACTGTTGCCCGTTACGGACGCTTGGACACCGAGGCGTCTGACGCAAGCAACGCCTGCCGGACGCCGGCGGGTAGCGACAAGGGGTTGGGCATGGGTATTGTCGTTCTGGGCGACATTGCGGTCGACATCACCAGCTATTTGCGCACGCCACTGCTGCGCGGCAGCGACGCCCCGGCCGAGGTCCGGGTCATGCCCGGCGGCTCAGGAGCCAATGTTGCCGTGTGGCTGGCGCGCGCCGGGATCGAGGTCACGTTCCTGGGCCGGGTGGGCGACGATCCGTTCGGCCGTTGGCTGGCTGAAGACCTGGAGCACGAAGGCGTCCGCCCGGTCCTCGCCGTCGATCCGGCCCATGCAACGGCGGTGATCCAGGTGCTCGTCGAGCCGGGGGGCGAGCGCACCATGGTGCCCGACCGGGGCGCGAACGCGCACTGGGATGAGGGCGACGTGCCCGAGGAGCTTATCGCGCGCGCCGAGTTGCTCCACGTCGTCGGCTACGTCCTGCTCGATGCCGGCAGCCGCCATGGCGCCTTGCAGGCGATGGAGATTGCTCGGCGGCGCGGCGTGCCTATCAGCCTGGATCCAAGCTCCCACGGCCCGCTGACTCGGCTGGGCGGCGAGGCGTTCTGGTCGCTCGCCGGACACGTCGATCTGTTCCTGCCCAACCGGGGCGAGGCGGCGGCTTTGACCGGCTGTGCGGACCCCGAAGCGGCGCTCGTGGCGCTTAAGCCGCACGCAAGCCTGGTGGCCATTAAGTTGGACCGGGAGGGCTGCATCGCTGGCTCTGACGCGACGCCGGCCCACCGCCAGGCAGCACCGCAAATACCTTCTCCCAACGCGACCGGCGCAGGCGATGCATTCGACGCAGGGTTCCTGGCAGCCTGGCTCGGAGAGCACGACCTGGCCGCGGCCTGCCGCGCAGGGGTGGAATTGGGGTCGCGCGCCGCGGGCCTGCCGACGACACGCTGACGGATCACTGGACGGCGCAGTCTGCCCGTGGCTGCAAAGCAAGCTGCGGATCAAACATAAGGGACCCCGGAGGTTTGACAAATCCCCGAGGTCCCCTGAAGCATGGAAGCTCGCCTGTGCACGGGCGTGTGTATCTCCGCTGCTATTCCGCCGGCACCCGCGGCGCGGTGAGCCTGGGCAGCACGGCCTCGATCTCCCGGCGCTGCACTTCGAGCCACGGAGGCAGAATCAGCTGCTCGCCCAGATGTGACTGGTCCTCATCCCGTGCAAAGCCGGGGCCATCGGTGGCCAGCTCGAAGAGCACGCCGCCCGGCTCGCGGAAATAGACGGAACGGAACCAGAATCGATCGATCTGCGGCGTGGGCGAGAGGCCAACGGTCTCGATTGCCGCACGCAGGGTCATTTCCTCCTCGTCGTCGCGCACCCGCCATGCGACGTGATGCACGCCGCCCGTGCCCCACTGGCCCCGGCGCTCGCCCGGCATCGCCTTCAGCTCGACCAACCCGCCCGGCCCGCCGGCCCGACCGCTGCCCGCGTCCACGCCAAAACGGCGCCAGCCGTCTTCCTCGCCAATGAACTGGAACCCCATGAGCCGCGTCAGCAGCGCCTCGGTCGCCGTCAGGTCCCGCTCCCACAAGCGCACCGAGTGCATCCCGCGCACCTGCTTGTCGACCGGTACGGGCCCATCTGCCCACGGCGCAAACGGCCGCTCACCGCTCGTCTCGACCAGCGCCAGCGGCAACCCGTGCGGATCGGCGAAAGGCAGGACGTTCTCGCTAAAACGGCGCTCTTCGGGCCGCACCTCGACGTCAGCCCGGGTCAGGCGGTCACGCCAGTAGGGCAGGCTGCCGGGGGGCGCAGCGAAAGTGACCTCGACCGTGAAGCCCACGCCGAGCCGGGCGGGCGCCATATCGGGCCAGGGGAAGAAAGTCAGATCGGTGCCGGGCGTACCCTTCTCGTCGGCGTAGAAGAGATGATAAGTGTTCGTCACGTCCTGGTTGACCGATTTCTTGACCAGGCGCAAGCCCAGCACGCCGACGTAAAAGTCGAGGTTTTCCTGCGGGTCACCGGCGATCGCGGTGACGTGGTGTATGCCATGAACAGATGCGGCCATCAAAGTCTCCACATTCCAAATATAAACTCAGGTTATGTGAAGACATTGTCGCGCACCCGTGGGATGCGGGGTGTAACAAGAGATACACTTACTGCGGCACGAGCGGCTGGCTCTCTACCCTGCCCACAAATTGTAGGTGTACAGCGCAGCCAGCACGCCCATCAGCAGCACCGACGCGATCGTCCAGGCCCGGTCGAACGCAGGGCTGCGTCCCCATCTTGCCAGGGCCAGGAAGACGGCGGGCGCGCCGAGGATGTAGCGGTGCATGCCCTGGGCCGCGCCGCTGGTGAACGAGAGAAAGACCACCAAAAGGCTGAACCAAGCCACGTCGGGGTGCGTGCGCTGAACGGCAAAGAACGCGGCGAAGCCGAGCACTGCGCCCGCCATCTCGACGAGGTAGTACGCCGCCGCCTGCGGGTTGCCGCTGGTCGCACGCTGGATGGCGTTGCTCCACGCCGCGTAGGTCGAGCCGAACGCGAGCGCACCGCGGCCGAAATAGTGCTCTTCCACGAAGCTGAAGCCGCTGCCGAAGGCGCGAAAACTGCCAGGCCGCAAAGGCCAACAAGGGTGCAAAGGCGATCAGGCCGCGGACGAGCGGGCGCCACGGCACGCCGCTGCTCCACAGCTGCCGCCATTCCAGGTCCAGCTGCATCCAGTCCCCTTCGCGCGCCCACGCCATCACCATCGGCACGACGAGCGCGACCCCGATGGCTCGCGTCCACGTCGCGCAGACGGCGAGCAGCGCAGCCCGTGCGAACTGCGTCCGCCTGAGCAACGCAAGGCAGCCGAACGCGAGGCCCACAAAGAGGCCCTCGGTGTAGACCTGGGCCAGCCAGAAGCCGGTGGGGAACGCGACGAGGTAGAAGGCAGAGCGCAGGCCCTCCGAGTCGAGGCCGGCACGGTCTTCGAGCATGCTCGTTCCACTCACGATGCTTGTCGCCCCCGTCTCGGCCCTCATCTTGCCGGCGCTCTCACGCCGGGCAAGGTCGTACAGCGCCAACATGCCCCCAAGCGCCCCCAGCGCGGAGACCAGCACGCCGGCCAGCGTCGCCGTCGCGATGGGGTTCAGCCCGAACACCCGCAGCGGAAAGGCGACGAGGCGGGTCACGAACGGGTAAAAGGGCATGAACGCGTAGCTAAGCGTGAACTTGCGTGCGCCTTCGCCCACCGACCGGATGGCCGGGTCGTCGTACCCCTTCGTGGCGATCGAGAGATAAAACTCCGAATCCCAGGCAACCTGCGCATTCATGAAGGGCTCGAGCAGCGTCGGCTTGCCCTTCTGGCTGTCCTTGAGCGTCTCCTTGGCCGTCCACATCACCGAGTCGTCGGGCCGCTCGGGCTGGAGCCGGGCGGCCACGTAAGCCTGGTAGCCGACGACGATCAGCAGCCACGCCAGCCAGAGTGCGAATATGACGCGCACCCAGTAGGCGATGGGCAGCCGCTTCCCCAGGACGCGGGCTTTCTCGGAGAACCCCGGTTTCTGAACCCCCACGCTCATCGCCGCCTCCTTTCAGACCCGGTCACAAGGACATCGTGCATGAAAAGCCGCTGTGCGATGAACAACACGACGACCGGCACGGACATCGCGAGCAGTGCGCTCACCTGCAGCATGTTCGGCGGTGGGAAGAACTGCTGGTAATTCTGGATCGAGTTCGCCACCGTGTACAGCTCCGAGCGTCCGGGCAGGTACAGCGACTGCAAACGCGTTTCGTTCCACGCGTAGAAGAACTGCAGGACGCCGACGGTCACCAGGACAGGGATGCTCTGCGGCAGGATGATCGAAAACAGGGTGCGCAGCGGGCCTGCCCCGTCCAGTTCGGCAGCCTCGTCGACCTCCCGCGGGATGCTGCGGAAGTTCTGGCGTAGCAGAAAGATGAGCAGTGCATTGCCAAACAACTGCGGCACGAGCAGCGGCAGCCATGTCCCGCTCCAACCCAGCACCCGCACGAACAGGAAATACGTCGGCACGAGCGTAATCTTCTCCGGGATGATCATCGTGGCGACCAGCAGGATGAAGAGGACGTTCTCGCCCGGGATCGGATAGCGGGCCATGCCGTAAGCCACGAGAATCGACGAGAGCAACACGGCGATCTCGCCCAGGATGGCAACGACAAACGTGTTGCGCAGCGCCCGCGGGAAATCGGCCACTTGCCAGATGTGCCTGAAGTTGTCCCAGGCGACGTGCGTCTCGTATACCTTGGTCAGCGTGCGCCAGCGCCCTTGCCACTTGATCAGCCCGGCCTCGGGGTGGGCAGGGTCGACGAAATCGGAATCGTTGCGCCGGGTGTTGACGAGCGCGAGCTCCCGCTCGCCTTCAGCGGTCGGCACCTTGTAGACGTCGTAGGTTTTGCCCTGCCACTCGAATTGCACCGTGCGTGCGGGGAGCAGAGGTGACTTGGCATCGAGAAACTGCCCGTCTTCTTTCAGCGCGGTGATGACCATGTAGCTCATGGGGAACAGGTAGAGCAGCAGGCCGCCCCACACGAGCAGGTTCAGCAGAAGCGTGCCCGAGCGGTCCCAGGCGCGTAAGCCGCGGCGGCGATTGCGTTCGGAGCTCATGTTTAGCTGGCCTCCCCGTCGGCGTAGAACACCCACGATCGCGCCCAGCGGAAGAGCAGCACCGTCACGACCAACATGACGATAAAGAACACCCAGGCCAGGCTGGACGCGTAGCCCAACTCATAGCGCCGGAACATGGTCTGGTAGATGTAGCCGTCGAAGGGCGATGCGCTGCCGGAAAACGGGTTGCCGCGATCGAGCAGCGCCACCCCACCGAACACCGCGATCAGGTTGATGACGATGCTGAACAGAATCGCGGGCGAGATGAGCGGCAGCGTGATAGAGATGAAGCGCATGGCGGGGCCGGCGCCGTCCACCCGCGCCGCCTCGTACAGCTCGCGCGGGACGCCCTGCATTGCGCCGAGCATGATCAGCATGCCCGGTCCGATGCTCCACAGGCCAAGCATCATCTGCAGCAGGTTGTAGCCGGCCTCGCTGAACGGGCCGGCGTAGGGTGCGAGACCCAGCGGCTGCAGCACGAGGCGGTTGAGCCAGCCCGCGTTCGGGTCGAGGAAGCCCATCCACATGAACAGGATGGCAGTGGCGGGAATGATGCTGGGCAGGAAATACAGCGTGCGCGCCCACAGCTTGCCCATCAGCCGCTCGTGGTTCAACAACGTGGAGAGGCCAAGCGCCACCACAAGTTGCGCCGGGACGGCCTGCAGCGCGAGCCCGGCCGTGGCGAAGAAGGTCGCGGCCGCAGCCTCGTCGCGAAACAGGCGTCCGTAGTTCGCCAGCCCCACGAATTGCGTCTTCTCGGGCGAAAGCATGTAGAAGTTCGTGACCGAGAAGGCCAGGGCGGCGAGGATCGGCGCGAGCTTCAGGAGCACGAAACCGATGACCCAAGGCGCCACCAGGAGCAGCCCGATGACGGTGCGCCGCTGGCGTCGGGTAAGCCGCGGCCGGCTGCGGGCAGCGGTCTGGGCCGAGACGGGCGGGGAATAGTCCACTTGGCACCTCGCAAGGGGCACGTGCCACAGAAGCGGCGAGTGCCGCCGTTCATTCTGATGGGATTACGCACCGCGACCTGCAGCGTTGCAGACAAACCCCTTGACGCCCCGCAAGCAGGGTGCGATAATCGTACAAATGCTACTCGCCCTTCAACGCCGCCGCATCGAGTCGAGTGTTGTCAAGCCGGACGCAGGAGGACCTTGATGGCGAACAAGCTCGGTTTCTACCTTCACAACTTCGAAATCGGCGAGCACAAACCCGACCTCTTCCGAGCGATCCAGGAGGTTCAGCCTCCGACCATCCTCGTGCATGCCTGGGACCAAATCGACACGCTCCGCCGGCTCGCGCCCCAGAGCTTCATTATCGGCCGCATGACCTACTTCGGCCACGAGAAAACGCCGCTCGAAAAGCTGGTAAACGGCTGGCTGGACGACGCGCACCCAGAGGACCGCGGCCGCGAATTCGCGGAGCACATCCTGCACGACAACTTCGACGCCGCAAGTAGGCGCGAGGGCGGCCGGCTGTGCATCGACGCGTGGATGAGCCTCAACGAGGCCGTACCCGGCCCGAGTTCCTCGTCGTTCGCCGAGGACCGCAAGGGTGTGGAGCGCCGGCTGCACGCCTACGATGCGTTCCAGGTTGGCTTTCGCAACAAGCTGATCGAGCAGGGCATCGAGGCGGTGGCGTTCAACTTCGGTGCGGGCAATTTTACCACGCCCAAACAGTACCTCGACTACTTCCCGAACACGCTGGGGACGTTCACCTATCTTGGCTTCCACGAATACGGCTGGCCTGCGCTGTCGACCTCGGTCGATCCGGCGGCGCGGACCAGCGCCGGCACCTACCGGGCGGTCGTCGCCGGCCTGCAGTCCGCGCTTCGCCGTAGCTATCAGGCGATCCTGACGGAGGCCGGGCTGACCTTCATGTACAAGTTTCCGGCGAGCGGCTTTGACGAGGGCTGGCTGTTCACACCCCCCGCCGAGTATCACAGCTTGCCGCTGACGCAGGATCAATACTGGCAGTCGCTGGAATGGCTGAACAGCACGCTCGAGCAGGACGAGTTTGCCAAGGGCGCGTGCCTTTTCGAGGTGGGCCACGAGGGACGCTGGGCGAACTTCCGCCACTTCGGGATGGACAACAGCGGCCAGCCGGTCACGATCGTGGATCGCATCAGGGGCCTGGCGCAGGCCAGCCCAAAGGATTCGGGGCTGGAGCTGCCCGCAGTCGCGCGCCGCCAGGACTTCACCGGCAGCGTGGTCGACCAGGACGGCTCGCCCATTCCGGGCGCGCAGCTGCGACTGGTGTCGAACCTGGCGACCCTGGGACGCGACCCGCGGGCCGTCAGTAACAGTCGCGGCATGGTCACGTGGACGCGCAGCCTGACCGGGTACGGCGGCAGCCTCTGGAACTGCTGGCAGAAGCATGTCGCGCACCGCGTGGCCGCAATTACCTGGGAGGAATTCCGCCGGGAGGCCGCGCAGTATAATCCTGGCCTGCGCGACACGGACGACTTGATGCGGTCCGACGCACGCTACTTCCTTCCCGAGAACCGGGTGGATGGTGACGCCGGGGCGACGGCGCCCGACATCGTGTGGGACAGGCTGGACGGCACTTTTGACGGCGACCTATGGGCGTGCTGGCGCGAAAACCTGCAGGGCAAAGTCGTCGGACTGACGTGGGAACTATTCCGGAGCCAGGTCGCCGAGTACAACCCCGGTATCGTCTACGGCAGCAAAGCCGACGGCCGGACGCAGACGATCGTTTTGCCGCGCAACGGCAACCAGGACGAGTACGCTCGGGTGGCCTACTCGGACGGCGAAGGGCGCTTCCGGTTCGACGCGCTGCCCGCGGGCGACTACACGCTCGAGGTCGCGGCCGAGGGCTTCCTGCCCGACACCCGCCCGCTGACCGCGCCGGTGGACGGCAAGGTGGTCATCGGCCTGCAGGCGCCCATCGTGGTGCTCAGCAGGGGCGACGACTTCGTGCGCACGGCGGGCCGCGACTTCGTCATTGGCGGCCGCCGTTTCCGCTTCATCGGTGTGAACCTGCGCGGGCTGGTGCATTACAACCAGTCGCCCGGCCGGCCCTACGCCGATGCCCGGCAGCAACTGCGGGCCGCGCCGCGACATGGGTGCGCGCGTCGTGCGCGTCTTTGCCCCGCACGCCGAAGTCTCGCCCGCGGACACGGTCAACCGCATGCGGAATCTGCTCAACCTGATGCAAGCCGAGTTTCCGGACATGTACCTGATCGTCAGCCTGTGCAACCTGTACAGCGACGTCGACTTCCGGGTGCCGGGCGACGACGCGGCGTACAGCCTGGACCCCGGGGGACCGAGAATCCTGGGGCTCGATTGGTTCCGCCAGGGCTACAAGGGCCCCTACACCACCTTCGCGCGCACGCTCGTCACTGCCTTCCGAGACAACCCGCGCATCATGGCCTACAACGTGGGCAACGAGCTCAAGGCGCAGGAGGCGCCCGATCTGCTGGTGGGCTTCATGCACACGATGGCCGCACAGATCAGAAGTTGGGACGGTGGCAACCACCTGATCACGACCGGCATGATCAGCACCCGGCACGCGTTCATGGCGGGCAACGACGCGCTGCGCATGAAGCTGTACAGTTCGCCCAACCTGGACTTCATCACGAATCACTCCTACCACGGCGATAACAACGACACGCCGAGCATCGAGGACGACAGCGACCTGTCGATCCGGCTGGGCAAGCCGCTGCTGATCGAAGAAGCAGGCTTTGTGGGCAACGGCGACCGGTCCGGCTGGTTCGGTGCAGATCTGCGGCGGCTGGTGGACGAGAAGCGGGCGGGCGGCTTTATGCCGTGGGGCTTTATGGTGGGCGGCGACAACAACGACGGCGATAACGCGCTGGGTATCGACCACGTCTGGCACGGCGCCGACTGGGGCACGCTCAACAACCTCTTCCGCGACAAGGCTAACAACCTGGCAAACGATAACGCGGTCATCGACGTGCCGAAGCCGGTCGCAAAGTTTGCGGTCGGGCAGACGGTCTGGACGCAGACCACGGTGAACATGCGCAAGGCTCCCGGGCTTGCTGCCGGGTTGGTGCAGCAGCTGACGGCCCGCACCCAGGTCGTCATTACCGGCGACGGCCAGACGCGCGACGGGCTGCTCTGGTGGCCGGTGCGAGCGGCCGACGTCACCGGCTTCGTTGCACAAACCAACAAGTCCAACGTCATCCTGCTTGCGGCTGCCTGAGGGCCGACCGCGGCAGTGGCGCTGGTGCCCTGCTCGTACTGTTTTGCCGGGGACCGCTGGTCCCCGGCGCCCCCGCCAGGGGGAACCCGCTGCGGCGGCAGCCCCCTTGACCCCCGAAGATGCTCGGGGGAAGCGGCTACCGTGCGGCAATGCCTGTGTCTGCACGACTCGGCGGTGCCAACAGCCGGTGGTCTCCCCAAAAGTAGCATCCTGGGGCGCGCGACTTGATTAGTCCACAGGCGTAGTGGAGGCATGGTCGATATTTGCCGTCAAACGGGCCAGCAGCGTAGTCATTGGGGGTTTCGGGGGCAAAGCCCCCGAAGCGGGGGCGGCGGGGGCCAGCCGGCCCTCGCCAAAGCGAAGAGCAAGCGGGCGGCGGGAGCCAGCCGGCCCTCGCAAAAGCAAGAGGCAAGCGGGCGGGGGGCCGACCGTCGCCCAGACGAAGCTGGAGGACTGGCAGCACCCGCAACTTGTGCTAGAATCTGCTAACGACCGCAACGCACCGAGGGAGAGACGAGAGCTATGCTGCCTGAACCGTTCAAACCGCTTGATCCGCTCTGGTACAAGGACGCCGTCTTCTATGAGGTGTTCGTACGCGCATTCTCCGATAGCAATGCCGACGGCATCGGCGATCTGGCCGGACTGACCGGCAAACTGGAATACCTGCAATGGCTGGGCATCGACGCCCTCTGGATGCTGCCCATCTTTCCTTCGCCGCTGCGCGATGACGGCTACGATGTGGCCGATTTCTTCGACATTCACCCTGACTACGGCACGATGGACGACCTCAAGGTGCTGATCGCAGAGGCGCACCGCCGCAACATCAAGGTCGTGGTCGAGCTGATCCCCAACCACACCTCGGATCAGAATGCCTGGTTCCAGGCTTCACGCGACCCGGCGCACCCCGAGCACGCGAAGTACCGCGACTGGTACGTCTGGAGCGACACCGACCAGAAGTACAAGGACACTCGCATCATCTTCATCGATTACGAGCCGTCAAACTGGTCCTTCGCACCGCTGCGCCGCCAGTACTATTGGCACCGTTTCTTCAATCACCAGCCCGATCTCAATTATGACAACCCCGAAGTGCAGCGTGCCATGCTGAAGGTGGTGCAGTTCTGGCTGGACCTGGGTGTGGACGCGTTCCGGGCCGATGCCACGCCGTACCTTTTCGAGCGCGAGGGCACCAGCTGCGAGAACCTGCCAGAGACGCATGGCTATCTGAAACGCCTGCGCTCGTTCGTCGACGGCTACGCACCGGGCACGATGCTCCTGTCCGAGGCGAATCAGTGGCCCGAGGACGTGCGCCCCTATTTTGGCGGCAACCCCGACGACCCGTCCATACGGGGCGATGAGTTCCACATGAACTTCCACTTTCCGGTCATGCCGCGGGTCTTCCTGGCGCTCGAGCGGCAGGACCGGACACCCATCCACGAGATCCTGGCCCGCACCCCCGCGCTGCCGCCGGGCTGCCAGTGGGCGACGTTCCTGCGCTGCCACGACGAGTTGACGCTCGAGATGGTGACACCGGACGAGCGCGAGGAGATGTGGAAGGTCTACGCGCCCGAGCCGCGCATGCGATCAAACCTCGGCATCCGGCGGCGGCTGGCGCCGCTGCTTGGCAACGACCGAGCGCGCATCGAGCTGGCCAACTCGATCCTCTTCAGCCTGCCCGGCTCGCCGGTCATCTACTACGGCGACGAAATCGGCATGGGCGATAACATCTTCCTGGAGGACCGGCGCGGACTGCGCACGCCGATGCAGTGGCAAGATGCCCGCAGCGCCGGGTTTTCCGAGGCCGATCCGTCTGAATTATACTCCCCGCTCATAGCTGACGAGACGTACGGCTACCATCGCGTCAATGTATCGGCCCAGCGGGCCGATCCTGACTCGCTTCTGAACCGCATGCGGACGATGCTGGCCGTGCGTAAAGCACACCCGGCGTTCGGCCGCGGCGACTTCACGATGCTGTTTCCCGAAAACACGCACATCCTGGCCTGCTTGCGCAGTTACCTGGGCATTACGCTGCTGTCAGTAAACAACCTCTCGACAGAGCCGCAAGAGTGTGAGATCGACCTGTCGCAGTTCGCAGGCGCGACGCCGATCGACCTGTTTACCACCGAGCGACTGCCCGCCGTGAACGAGGCGACCTGGACGCTTTCGCTGCCGGGAAGCGCCTACCGCTGGCTGCGCCTGGCCTCAGAGGCGTGATGCCGCGTGCGGGTTAACGGTCCGCGCACGTTCAGTTTACGGTGACCTGTCATACTCCCGATGGTAGTCCGGACAAGCTCGTAGCACGAGCAGGGCGACAGGAGGGCGTATGAGCAAGCGGATAGCGAGTCTGGCGATTGCGGTTATGGCCGTGTTGGCGTTGTCACTCCCGGCCAACGCCAGGGGGATCGTCGACCCCATGCCCCCGCGCAGGCCGGTCACCTCGGCTCAGAAGGCCGGGCTGAGTGCGAGGCAATGGATGAAGCTTGGCCCGATGAGCCACGCCGAAGTCGAGAAGATGCGTAGGAAGGCGCAGCGACCGGAGGCAAACCACAGGCCGCTGCCGCCGCAGTGGGCGACGTCACAGGCGTATATCTAGATTGGGGGGTTGACCGCGCGGAGGGTGTCCGGATCCTCGCGCGGTCGCCCCCACCCCAACCCATTCTACGGTTTAGGCGTGAGGGATTGCTTGCAGGGGTGGCAGTCCCTCACGTCTTTTCGCGCTCTGGGCCGGTCGCATCGTTTCACAAGAACATAACTTGCAGTGAACGTTCAGTTCACGATCTATGAGCGTTGCCGTGCCATACTCGTCTTCAGGTTGCCGAAGGCTCCAGCGGGTTTGCCCGGTGCGGCCACTGTAGAAGTGGGAGGTAGATATGAAGACTCAAGTCGCAGTCGTGGTCATCGCAGCGTTGGTCCTGCTAGCGTTCGCGGTCCCGGCATCCGCATCGGTGCGAGACTACGTCGCGCCCCAGCCTGCCCGGCACCAATACGGCTGGGCTAAGCTGGCCCCAGTCGACCAGGCCGAGCTGCAGGCAAGCAGGCTGGCCCCTGCCGGTTCCGCGCGTCTAATGGTTCCGGCAGAGCCCCGTCCGCGTGCGCCGAAAGCAAGCCGGGGCGAATTGCGGTCTGTAAGCGGGCGCGGGCCGCTCGCGCTGTAAGCGGGCGCGCCGCTCGCGGCTTCGCCGTGCGGCCTGCCGCTCCAGCCGAAAGCGCGGGCCAAGGCGGGGGTCGCACTGTAAGCCTGGTGCGGCCCCCTGGGCGCACGGACGAGACTCAGCCGGCCGCCATGCCCAACTCGTAGAGCCGCTCTACCATCATTGCGCTGCCCGTCGCCCACTCGGCCTCAAACTGGCCGTAATCCAGCGCCTTCATCGTCTGCTCGACCGCCGCGAGATGCTCCGGCAAGTCGGGCAGCCACATCGAGGCGCCCATCGCGGCCAGCAGCGTCATGGCGCCGCCAAAAAGGCGTGCGGCCCGCGGCCACTGCTGCCTGGCAACCGCCACCTCGGCCAACGCTTCGACCTGCTCAGCGAGCCAGCGCCTGTCGCCCAGGTCCCGGCTCAACACCAGCCCTTCGCGAAAGTGACCGAGCGCTGCGATGGGATCGCCCCGGCGCAGCGCCATCCGGCCGAGTGCGGTCAGTGACATCATCATCAGCCGGCGGTTGCCCTGGACGCGGCAGAGTGCAATGCTCTCCTCCAGGAATACCGCCGCCCGCTCGAAGTCGCCCTGCAGCCGCGCCACGTCGCCGAGATTGTGCAGGACGAGCGCAAGCTGGTAGCTATCGCCCAGTCGTCGCCACAGTGGCAGCGACCGCTCGCCGTATCGTCGGGAGGCATCGTAGTCCTCGCGAATCCCGGCCAGGAAGTTCAGGCCGATCATCACAGAAGCAATGCCCCGGGTGTCGCCCAGTTCCTCGTAGATCGTCAGCGCCTCGCCAAACTGGCTGGCGGCCAGCCCGAGCTTGTCCTCATAGCAGGCAACCGTGGCAAGGTTGTTGAGAGCCAGCGCGCTCCCGGCGCGGTCTCCTGCCTCCTCCCATCGCTTAAGGCTCGCCGCGTGCCGCGCATTTGCCTCCACGTAATCCCCGCGCAGCCAGGCGACCGTGCCGGCCGCGCTGTGCACCCGGGCTTGGAGTGCCGCGGGGGCGACCGCCAACTGGGACAGCGCCCGCGTCAGCCACGTGTGCGCCTCGTCCAACCGGTCCGCGCGGACCCAGTACTCACCCAGGGCCGCCGCGAGCCGCAGGGCGTCATCAACACACACGTCCGAGCAAGTGAGGCCCCAAATCAGCGCCTCCCGGATGTTATCATAGTCGCGCTCGATCTGCTGGGCGGCCGGCACCTGCTCGGGCCCCCTCAGGCGGTCTTCCAATGCCTCGGCCGCGTCACGGTAAAAGGCGAGGTGCCTGCAGCGCACCCGCTTCGCCTCGCCTGCCGTGTCGAGCCACTCGACCACGTACTGACGCACCACCTCCAACAGGCGGTAACGCGCCGGTTCGGCCGCGCTCCGACCAGTGGTCACCACGAATGATTTGTCGACCAACAGCCCGAGTAGGGGCAGAACGTCGAGGGCCGGCGCCTCGTCGAAGGCACAGACACGCTCGGCTGCCTCGAGGGTGAACTGGCCTCGGAACACGGCGAGCCGGCGCAGCAGGATGCGCTCGTTCTCGCTCAACAGGCTGCAGCTCCACGCCATCGCGGCCAGCAGGCTGCCGTGCCTCGAGTCGGGGGCCGCTGCAGAAAACAGCCGGAAGATGTCGTCCAGCCGGTCGGCGATCTGCTGCGGTGTCAATAGCTTGACCCACGCCGCAGCCAGCTCGAGCGCCAATGGCAGTCCGTCAAGCTGGCGGCAGATCCGCACGACCGCGGCCACATTCGCTTCCGTCAGCTCGAACTCCCGGTCGACCGCCCGCGCCCGGTCGACAAAGACCTGCACGGCCGGGAAGCGGGCCGCGTCCTCGGGTGTCACCGCAAGGGCGGCCAGGATCTCTGGGGCGGAGAGCGGGCTGAGGAGCCAGCGCGTCTCGCCCGTGGCGCCCAAGGGGGTCTGACTTGTCGCGAGCACGCGCACGCCGGGCGCGGCTCGTCGAATGGCGACGGCCAGCTTGCCCGCGGCCTCGGGCAGCACCTCGCAGCCGTCCAGGATGACCAGTTGCCGCCTGTTCTCTAGCACGGCCAGCACCGTGTCAAGCGGCAAGGCCCCGGGCTGTTCCGGAACATCGAGCGCCCGGGCGAGTGCGCCGGGGAGCAGGCCCTCTTCGGGCACAGCAGCGACGTCCAGAAGGACGGCGCCGTCGGGGAAAAGCGCTCCGGCAGCCGAAGCGACCTCGAGCGCCAGCCGGGTCTTCCCGCAGCCCCCCGGCCCGCACAGCGTGATCACCGCAGCGCTGCCCCGCGTCTCAACTTCGCTTGCCAGGAGCCTGAGGAGCGCGGCAACGTCTGCCTCCCGGCCTAAAAAGCTCGTCAACGGCTTGGCGGGCATTGGCCGGGGTAGTTCCCGGAGCTTAGGGATCGCCAACGCCGTGTTGTCCACAGCAGCGGGCGGCGCGCGGGAGACCACCGCCTCCCAGTCGCCCATTCGAGATCGCCCGAGCAGCTTACCATCCCGGATCTGGTGATAGAGCTGCAGCGTCTCGGCCTCAGGCTCGACCGCGAGCTCCTCGGCCAGCACCCTGCGACAGCGCTCATACTGCGCCAGCGCGCCGCTGCGGTCGCCCGCGAGCGCGAGCGCCAGCATGGCTTTGCGGTGGCACTCTTCCCGGGTGGGATCGATGGAGAGAAGCTGGGCGGCCCGGCGGGCAGCCGTACGGTAGTCTGCCAGGCCAAACGCGTGGTCTGCCAGCGAGCACAGCGCCTCCGCAGCCAGCCGGCGGAGCGCTTCGCGCTCCAGCGATGCCCACTCCTCGAAGGCCGCGCTGTCCTTCAGGTAGAAGCCGTGCAGAAAGTCGCCTCGGTACGCGGCGAGAACCCGGTCCAGCGCGCTTTGCTCGTCCTCTCGCAGTGTCCGGCCGTGCTCGCGCGCGGCAAGGGCCGTATCCGCGGCGCACTTCAGCTCCAGGGCATCGAGGTAGGTGGGGCGGGCAGCGTTCCAGGCCAGCGCCTGGCGCGTGATCTCGAGGTAGTCGCCGATTTGCGCCTTGAGGCTGGCGAGCGCGACACGGAGATTGCCCAACGCCTGGTCCTGGCTCTGCTCCTCCCACAAGAACTCGGCGAGGACTTCACGCGAGTGGCTGGTCTGGGTGTAGGCAAGATACAGGAGCAGAGCGGTGGCCTTCCGCGAGGCCAGGCCAGCGAGTGGCGCGCCGTCCAGCGTGACAGACAGACCCCCGAGCGACCTGATCTCCAGCATGCGTCACTGGCGCGAAGAGCAGTCCCTTCCTGGAACGCGATGCTGCCGGCATAGGGCAGTGGGACCTTGTCGCAACCGCTCGTCTTCCCGCGCACCCGCATCTTACACCCGAACAGCCAAAGTGGCTACGTAAGATCGCACACGATAGCGCCGCATTGTTTGGCACTCGTAGCGAGCTTGTCAACGGCTTGTGTGTCTCCTTGGGTGGCTGGACGGGCCGTTGCCATACAAAGGGGTAAAGTCACCGCGGGGCGCAATGGAGTCTTGCCTACACTACCAAGTTGTGGCATGATGCACCGTGTCCGAGTTTGTGAGCCTACCTCGCTCCACGCCCGCCGACAGTCGCGATCGTCGCGCCCTCATCCATCGTTCCCTGGAGGCATCATGGGACTAGACAAACGCCAGCTGTATCGCTTTCCCTGGTCGCTGAACGACAATCCGATCGCCTGGTTGGAAGTCACCGACATTTGTAACATCTACTGTGAAGGTTGCTATCGCCAGCACATGACCGGGCACAAGACGCTCGAACAGGTCAAGGAAGAGGTCCTGATGTTCAAGCGTTGGCGCAATCCGGACAACGTCTCGATTGCGGGCGGCGAGCCTCTCATCTACCCCCACATCGTCGACCTGGTCGCGTTCATCCACGAACAGGGCATCAAGCCCGTCGTACTGACGAACGGCGTCGCGCTTACGCCGGAGATCCTCAAGGAACTCAAGAAGGCGGGGCTCGCGGGCTTCACGCTCCACGTGGACAGCCACCAGAACCGGCCCAAGTGGAAAGGCAAGAGCGAGGCCGAGCTCAACGAGCTGCGCCAGACCTTTGCGGACATGATTCACAAGGTCAAGGGGTTGTATGTCATCTTCAACTCGACCGTCTATCCGTCTACGTACAAAGAAATCCCGGACGTGCTGAAGTGGGGCCAGAAGAACATCGACCGGGTGCACGGCCTGGTGTTCATCACCTACCGGACCGCCAAGCTGGACGAACAGAAGGCGACCGACCTCGCCGACCACGAAGTGGACCTGAGCAAGCTGAGCTATGTCAAGGACCACTTCGATGAGGAATTCGTCACGTCGCCCGAGGTTTACCAACTGCTGCAAGAGGTATGCCCCGAATACGACGCGGCGGGTTACCTGGGCGGGACGGCCCGGCACGACAGCTACAAGTGGCTGGCCGGCGCCATGATCGGCGCGAAGGGCAAGATGTACGGTGCAGTGGGGAAGGAAACGATGGAGGTGGCCCAGGCCGGCCATCACCTTCTGAACGGCACCTACCTGGCGTATCTCTCAGAGGCGAAGGTGGGCGGCCTCGCCTTCCTCATGGCGCCGTGGGACGGCAAGGTGCGCAAGGCGTTGGTGAACCGGGTCGGCGACCTGGTCCGGCATCCCGATCGCCTGCTGCGCCCGCTCTACATCCAGTCGGTGGGCATCATCCAGGCGCCCGACATCCAGCCGAACGGCCAGGCTGACATGTGCGACTCGTGCCCCGACATCACCATTTACGACGGCAAGTTCATCAACTCCTGCCGCATGGACGAGTACCGGCTCTTCGGCGGCTTCGTCTCGGTGCAGGAAAAAGAGAAACTCGAGACGATTCAGAACTAATAGGATGCCCGTGTTTCAGAAACCGGGTTTCTTCCAGAAACCCGGTTTCTCGTCTCTTTCTGAGTCATCTGCGTCCTATTCCGCCTCCGCCTGGGAAATCACGGGCCCAACTGCGGCCTTTGGCGGACGGGTCGTGTCCACGGCTGCCGCAACGTGTGCGCCGAACACCGCAATCACGTTGCTGAGATACACCCAGAAAAGGGTGGCCACCACGCCCCCCAGTGACCCATAGACAACCTCGTAGGTCGACAGTCCACTCCCCATGTACCAACTGAAGCCCGCGGTGACCAGTTGCCAGGCGATCGACGCCAGCAGTGCGCCAAAAAAGGCCGCGCGCCAGGTGACCTTGGTGTTTGGCACCCATTTGTAGAGCGCCAGAAACAGGGCAAAGCCGGCAAAGAACGGGATCACGTTGGAGAGCACGCCCCACTGTGGCGATTCAATCAGGGCCTGCAACTGGGGCACGAACACCGGAAACCGCGGGAGCAGGTCGGCGGCGAGGCTCAGGAAGATGGCGACGATAAGCAGCACCAGGAGCACGCCGGCCATCTTCAGCCCCATTACCCGCATGCCGAGGAAATTGCGCATGCGCGCATCGGGCCAAGCCTGGCTGACGTGGTGGCTGAGGGCGCTGAAGAAGCCGATGCCCGACCACAAGAGCGTCACAAGTGCGACGATCCCGACCGGCGTCTTGAGCCGGAACACTTCGTCAAAGGTTGTCAGCAGTAGCCGGCTCGGCAGCGGGGAGACGCCGGACAGCATGATCCGGATTTGGCTGTACACGCGCTGATCCTGCAGGATGACGCTGGCCGCCGCGACGAGAAAGATGAGCAACGGAAAGATGGACAGAAAGGCATAGTAGGCCATGGCCGCCGCGGCCTCGGCGCCGCGGCGCTCGCCATACGTCGTGACCGCTCGGCGCAGCGATTGCGGCATTCGGCGAGACCAGCGCGCCGCGAGGGTGCGGGCCTCAGTTGGTAGTGTTCGCAGATCCATCTTCCCGCCTCAACCCGTGGCAAGAACACCAGTCCGGCCAGACAAAAGCCGGTCGAGGTCCTGGTCTCCCCACAGCTTCCGGTTACTCGGCTCGCCGCGCGAGCCGGTCGCGCAGCATCTCTTTCCACCCCTCGGCCAGCTCTGGCGAGAGCAGGAGTTCCTCGGCGAAGGATCGGTCGAACGCGCCGTGCCAGTTCTCGTTCAGCACTGCGATCGAATAGGGGCGCTGGGGCCGCGATTCCAAAATCAGCTCGTCGCCCGCGCTCGACGTCGCCCGGCGTCAGCACCCGCAGGTACCAGCCGGTGCGCTGGGTCTCTGCGCCGCGCTTCAGAAAGCCCGGCAGACCCAGCTTGCGCTCCTGCTTGCTGCAGGGCACGCGCGACGCGCTCACCTGGACGCGGGCTGTGCCTGCCCGGTAGATATCGCCGACGAAAACGCTGTACTCGTTCCCACCGCTGATCGTCCAGTTCTCCCCTACGGCGGCCGGACCCAGCGCCGCGCCCGGGTACTCGGCGTTCCAGAAATCGTAATGCTCGAGCGGTTGGCAGCAAACCGCCTGGTCGGGCGAGCCATGATGTTTCGGGTCTGCCACACGGTCGCCCGCGTGCCCCCCCAGGGTGAGAACGACCGGCTCGGCCACCGGCGTGCGGTAGATGGCGGAGAACCACTCTCCCCGCTCATCCCGATGCGTGGCCGGCTGTCCGATCGAAAGGGTGTGAATAAACATGCTGCTCCTCGATGAGGCCGCTTGGCCCGATATGTCCCGAGGATTAAACCACAGATTCGTGTTCCACACCACATCTCGGTCAAAAACAAGCAAAATATACTTGACAAATAAATACTGTTAGCTTTATGATGTAGCCACTCTCATGCCTACGGGAGGTCGAGATGCCGTACGTCGGAATCAAGGAACTTAAGAACCAGACGACCGAGATCCTGCGCGGGGTGCGTGAGGATGGTCTTGAGTACGTGGTCACCTTCCACGGCCGGCCGGTGGCCGTGCTGCTGCCCATTGCCGACGATTTCCTCGTTGGCGAACAGCGACGCGCCGTCGAAGGCGCGTTTCCGAGCCAGCAACTGGTGACCGAGCTGCGCGCCGCCACGCTGATCGGCCTGTAATGCGCGCGGCCCCCGGCCAACGTTACAGGGGCAACGGCCGCGGCCGAACTCGCAGGCGTCTCGAGGCGGGAGAGGCGCTCGTTGGTTCGGGCGCGGCCGCTGCTCCTGTCTCACGCCGGGCTATTCTTCTATGCGGGCGTCCTCGAGCGGCGGGCGCTCCTGACGCGCCGGCCGCTGCCTGGCTGGATGTTCGAGCCGAGGCAATAAGAAACCCGGTTTTGCTGCACCGGCAGGGCCAGCGCGAACAACCGGGTTTCGGATGGACGCAGGTTGGCTTCAGCGTATGGAGGCGAACAAGGCGTCCGCTTCGGCCTGTTCGTACGTCTCGGCCGGCATCCCGTAGATGACCAGCGTCAGCCCCCGTTCGCCCCGGGCCGCCACCATTGCCTGCTTCCACGGCCCGCTGGAACCCTTTCCCTCGGCGATCACCATCTCGACCGGTTTCCCATTGACGGTGATGGTTTTGCGCTCTACGACCTTCATCTCGCTGTTGTGCCAGCGGTAGCCGTGTGAACTCGCCAGCCCGCGCACCTCGCGCTCCAGTTCGTCAAGGTTCGTCTGCGACGCCTCAGGCACGACGGCCAGCATGATATGCCCCGTTCCGTTCTCCGGGCGGTAGCCGACCAGGCTGAAGCCGCCGATCCGCATCGCGTATTCCGAGCGCCAGCCGGCCGGCAGCTCGAACGGCGCCGCCTCGCCGGCAGCTTCGCCCAACTGCCCCGGTTCGACCTGCACCGCCTCTTCCACTGCAGTTCGCACGGACTCGCTGCGGACCGTGACCGAGTTGTCGATGAACAGCCACCTGGCAATCAGCGCCACCGAACAGGCACAGAGACAGAGTACGACGAGCAGTCCTGCGAGGACGGCCAGGATGATCTTAGTGTTGCGGCTCATGAGACTCCTCCAGACGGGCCTTTTTTGGGTGATGTCTTTCACTCACAGTACGCAAGGGAGTTGCTGCAGGTTGCGATCCAGGCCGGCCGGCTCTTTCACACCCTTGATCGCCCCTTGACACGGTGGTCGAGTAACCGCATCCGGGGCGCACATGCTATAATTGCCTCCTACTCGCAATTCAAGTCCTCGAAAGGCACGCCCCATGCATCGCACCCTTAATTCCGTCATTGGCATTCTGCTGATGATCGCGGCCGTCGTCGGCCTCGTCGCCAGCATCGGCGGCATTGTGGTTCTTGGGTCGGTCCATGCCCGCATCGACTCAGGCGTGAAGCACCAGCTCGCGCTGCTCGACCAGGCGCTTACTGCAACCGATAGCGGCCTGCGCACGGCGTCCGCCTCCGTCGCTCAGAGCCAGGCGACGCTGTCGTCCCTACAGAGCACGATTGGCGGCTCGGCTGGCGCCATCGACGACATCGTGCCGGCTGTGCAGGCGATGGGCGGAGTTGTTGGTAGCCAGCTGCCGGGTGCGCTCGAGGGCGCGACAAAGGCACTGACCACCTTTGCGAACACCGCAGCGGTGATCGACCGGGTGATGGGCGTCCTCGAATCTGTGCCCTTCGTCAACATCCCCGCCTACGACCCCGACGTACCGCTTGCCGAAAGCGTCTCGAACGTGCGCGATAGTGTGGCAGGGCTGGGCGCGGACTTACGCGATATCCAGACGGGCCTGGACAAGACCGCGACGAACCTGAACGCGGTACGCGGGGAAGTCTCGGGCGTGAGCACCGCGCTTGGCGGCCTCGAGACGTCGTTGGCCGGCACGGTCGACGTCCTGTCCAGCTATCAGGAGATTGTGGGCGACCTCCGCAGCCAGGTCGACGCAGCCAACCAGGGCATCGAGGACGCGCTGCGCTGGGCGCGCATCGTCGCAACCCTCGTCCTGGCCTGGGTCGGCATCGCATCTCTCGGCATGCTCGTACAGGGCTGGTATATCCTGCAGAGCAGACGGGAGCCAGCGCGGGCGGAGGCCACGGGACTGTAGGGCAAGCAAGTCTGGCGGGCGCAAGTCCACGCTGCGCGGGCTTGCGGGCCGGGGCGCTTTACTTTGCGCTTGATATCGCCCTCCCGCTCCCGCCATCTTTGCCTTCTCTGCTCCCAGGAGTACAATTATTCGGCAGTCGTCATCATCAAGGAGTGACTCAGTGAGCATCATCGAGGTCACCAATCTCACAAAGTACTACGGCAAGGCGCGAGGCATCGTCGACGTCTCATTCAGCGAAGAAGCAGGCGAGATCTTCGGCTTCATCGGGCCGAACGGCGCGGGCAAGTCGACCACGATCCGCCTGCTCCTCTCCCTCATCCACCCCACCAGCGGCAGTGCGAAGATCTTCGGCCAGGACGTTGTCAGCAACGGGCCCAAAATCCGGCGCGACATCGGCTACCTGCCTTCCGAGGTGTTTTACTACGAAGGGATGAAGGTCGTCGACCTGTTGAAGTATTCCGCCAGCTTCTACCCCCACGACTGTACCCAGCGCATGAAACAGCTTTCGGATATCATGGAGCTGGAGCTGAACCGCCGCATCAGCGACCTGTCGTACGGCAACAAGAAGAAGGTTGGCATCGTGCAGGGCTTGCTGCACAGCCCGAAGCTGTTGTTCCTCGACGAGCCGACTTCCGGCTTGGATCCGCTCATGCAGCGGAAATTCTTCGACCTGATCCGTGAGGAAAACGCCCGGGGCGTCACCGTCTTCTTCTCCTCCCATATCCTGGGCGAGGTGCAGAAGCTCTGCACGCGGGTTGGCATCATCCGGGAAGGCAAGATCGTCGAGATCTCGGATATCCGGAGCCTGCAACAGAACAACTACAAGAAGATCGGCCTGACCGCACCGGGCGTCAGTCCGGATGCGTTCGCCCTGCCGGGCGTCACCGAGTGCCAACAGGAAGGCGACGCGCTGCGCTTCTTCTTCCGCGGCGACATCAACGCGGTGCTGCAGAGGCTGGGCCAAATGCAGGTGACCGATTTGACCATCGAAGAGCCCACGCTCGAAGAGATCTTCATGCACTACTACGAATAGGCGGAGACCATGAACGCAAGCATTTACAGGCATGAGTTCCGCGGGCGCCTCAAATCGGTGATCGTCTGGTCTGTCGCGGTGGCCGCGCTGATCCTGTTCTTCTTCTCGATCTTCCCTGTGTTTGCGGACCAGGCCGCACTCATGAACGAGTTCCTCGCCCGTTACCCGGCGCAACTGCGGGTCGCGCTGGGGCTGGGGAACCTGGATCTGGCGACCGTGCTTGGCTACTACAGCTTTCTCTTCATGTTCGTACAGCTGTGCCTGGCGGTTCAGGCCGCGAATTACGGCGTCGGCCTGGTGTCTGTGGAAGAGACCGACCTCACGGCCGACTTCCTGCTGGCCAAGCCTGTCAGCCGGGCCCAGGTGATGACCAGCAAACTGCTGGCCGCGCTGACCAGCCTGCTCCTCACCGACCTGGTCATCGTCGTCGTCACCTTCCTGGGGATCACGCTGTTCCGCGAGGGGCGGGCCTACGACACCCGCACGCTGATCCTGCTGCTGGTGAGCATGGTCATCTTCCAGCTCTTCTTCCTCGGGGTCGGGCTGGCGATCTCGCTGCTGGTGAAGCGGGTGCGAAGCGTGACGCCGTATGCGCTGGGCCTCGCCATCGGCATGTACGTCCTGAGCGCCTTCAGCGGGGTCTTCGGCGATGTGGCGCTCGAATTGCTCACGCCGTTCAAGCACCTCGACGCGGCATACATCGCACACAACGGCGCGTTCAACACACCGCTGGTGCTGCTCAACCTCGGGGTGACGCTGATCGCGCTGGTGGCGAGCTACTGGCTGTACCTGCGCCGCGACATCCCGGCCGTGTCGTGAGGGGAGGGTAAACCGTGAATATCTTCCTGCGTGAGCTGCGCGCTAACCTGAAATCGCTGCTGATCTGGTGCGGCATCGTCATCCTCCTGATCATCATGGCCGTGGCCAAGTTTCAGGCCTTTGCCGGCGACCCACAGACGATCAAGATGCTCGATTCGATGCCCAAGCAGCTGCTGGACGCGTTCGGGCTGCGCGCCTTCAACATGACCACTCTCAGCGGCTTTTACGGCGTCATGTTCGTCTACTTCGCCCTGATGGGTGCCATTGCCGCGGCCTTGTGGGGCAGCGACATCATCGCGAAGGAGCAGCGCGACAAGACCGTCGAGTTTTCCCTCGTGCTGCCGGTCTCGCGCAACCGGGTGGTAACCGCCAAAGCACTGGCAGCCCTGGTCAATTGCGTGATCTTCGTCCTGGTCACCTGGGGCGCGTCCGCGGTCGCCGTCCGCTCGTTCCAGCCGGACCAGGCTTTCTTCGACTACCTGCGGCTGCAGATGGCCGCGCTCTTTGCGATCGAGCTGATCTTCCTCGCGGTCGGCTTGCTGCTCGGCTGCGCGCTGAAGCAGTATCGCCGCGCCGGCACAGTTGCCGTATCCATCATCCTCGGCGCATACTTCATCTCGATCATCACGAGCATGCAGGCGAGCCTGGATTTCCTGAAGTGGTTCACGCCGTTCAAGTACTTCGACGCGGCAGAGCTGTTCCGCGCCGGGAGTATGAACACGACCTACCTCGTCCTCTCCGCGGCTATTATCGTCGTCTGCGTGGCCGCGGCGTACTGGTTCTATAACCGGCGGGACCTGTATATCTAGGCCGGACGCGGGCCGGCAACGCGATGAACGAAGAATCGCTCCGCCGCTTTCGCCCAGACGGCTACCTGGCCGGGCTGGCCATGGTCGCGCTGATTACGGTCATCGGCCTGATTACGCATGGCCTGATCGTCTCGACGAACCTCGTCATGCTGTTCCTGCTGGCGGTGGTGATCGTCGCGCTGCGCTGGGGCCTTGGCCCGGCGATCTTCACCGCGCTGGCCAGCGTGGTGGGCTTTGACTTCTTCATCATCCCCCCAAGGCTGACCTTCGAAGTCGCAGACACGCAGTACCTGCTGACGTTCTTCGGCCTGCTGGCGACGGGTGTGGTCATCAGCACGCTCGCTGCCAGGGCGCGCCAGCGCGCCGACGAGGCCGTCGAACGCGCGCAATTGCTCGAGCAGGCCCGTGAGGCCGAGCTCCTCCGCGCGACGGAAAAGCTGCAAACGGCACTGCTTAACTCCATCTCGCACGACCTGCGTACGCCCCTGGCGTCGATCACCGGCGCCGTCAGTACGCTCCGGGACCCCGACGTGCAGTTGGACGAGGTCACCAGAGCCGAGCTTATCGCGGACGTCGCAACCGAGGCCGACCGCTTGAACCGGCTGGTCGGCAACCTGCTTGATATGACCCGGGTGGAGGCCGGCGCACTCCACATCACTAGCGAGCCGGGCGACATGGCCGAGGTCATCGGCGCGGCGCTCGAGCAGCGCGCAGGCGTGCTAAAGGACCGGACTCTGCTGCTCCGCGTGCAGCGCGATCTGCCCCCTGTGCCCATGAGCGAACCCCTCATCGTCCAGGTCGTCGTAAACCTGCTCGACAACGCGCTCAAGTATTCGGGCGACGAAGCGGCGGTCGAACTGTCTGCGGCACTCGAGGGTGCGGCCGTGGCTGTAGCGGTGTCCGACCGGGGCGTCGGATTTCCGGAAGGGGACGAAGGGCACATCTTCGACAAGTTCTACCGCGTCCAGCAGCCGGGGCGGGTCAGCGGGACGGGCCTGGGGCTCGCGATTGCCAAAGGCATCGTGGAGGCCCACGGCGGCGAGATTGCGGCCGAACACCGGCCCGGCGGCGGTTCGACCTTCCGCTTCACGCTGCCCGTGGCCAGGGAGGGACCATGACCCAGCCCGTCAACCAGCGGGTGCTGATCGTGGACGATGAGCACGCGATCCGCCGCTTCCTGCGTGCCTCGCTCACCGCGCACGGCTATACGATTCACGAGGCGGCCACGGGCGAAGAGGCCCTGCAAGTGGTCGTCAATGCCCGGCCAGACATCGTCATCCTCGACCTGGGCCTGCCCGGCATCGACGGGCTGGAGGTCACCAAGCGCCTGCGCGAGTGGAGCACGACGCCGGTGATCGTCTTGTCGGTGCGGAATGACGAGGCAGAGAAGATCCGGGCGCTGGATGCGGGAGCCGACGACTACCTCACCAAGCCCTTCGGCGTCGGCGAGCTGCTGGCCCGGCTGCGGGTGGCCCTGCGTCACCGGGCGCCTGAGGCGGGGAACGCGGCACTCTCTGCCGGCGAACTCGCTATAGATCTCACCCGGCGGCTGGTGACACTGGCAGGCGAGCCCGTCCAGCTCACGCCGACCGAGTATGACCTGCTGCGCGTAATGATGACCCACGCCGGGAAGGTGCTCACGCACCGCCAACTGCTGCGCGAGGTGTGGGGCGCGGCGTACGAGTCGGAGACCCACCTGCTGCGCGTTAACATCAGCAACCTGCGGCGAAAGATCGAGCCCGAGCCGGCACGACCGCAGTACATCTTGAATGAGCCGGGAGTCGGCTACCGCCTGCGTGAGTCTTGACACTTTCTTGACACGTTCCGGCCCAATCTTGATCCTCTCTTTATGCCCCCCGGACGTATGCTCTCCATCGAGGAGAGTAGTCAAATGGATTTGCTCATCAAGCACGGCACCTGGATCATCGCGCCGGTCGGCCTGGTCCTGTCCCTGGTTTATCTTTACGCGTACCCGAAAATCTACCCGTTCCTGGTCGCCCGGTCCCTGAAAGAAGAGGATGCCCTGGGCCGCGCCCCACAGGCTGTAACTCCCGAGGTTGAACCCCATCCCCGGCCATTCGAGGCGCCCCAGCCGGCCCGTTCACGCGCCTAAACCGAGCTGAAATGGGACGCTGATGCAACTGATCTGCACTGCCCTTAGGGTAGAGATCGTGATAGTCAGTCTGATCCGTTCAATCAGTGTCCCGTCCCGTCTGGCTCGGTCGGAGACCGGCCAGAGCCCTTTCGGATAGAGTCTTAGTGCAGAGTGCTGCGGGAAAAGCTCAGGCCCGCGGCAGGATCACGGAGAACTGCGACCCCCGCCCCTTGCCCGCACTCGCGGCTTCGACGCGACCGCCGTGCGCTTCCACGATCACCTTGACGATGGCGAGCCCAAGCCCGGTGCCCCCCGTCTCGCGGCTGCGCGACCTGTCGGCCCGGTAGAACCGGTCGAACGCCGCGGCAAGTTGGTCGGGCTCCAGCCCTTCGCCCGTGTCCGCCACCGTCAGACGCACTTCTGACGTGCTCACGGCGCTCGACACCCACACCTCGCCGCCCGCATCCGTGTGCCGCAGGGCATTTGTCAGCAGGTTGAATAGGACCTGGCGGATGCGCCCAGGGTCGACTTCGAGCTCGGGCAGGCCGCTGCAGCGGTCCACGAGTGCGATCCCTTTCTCGGCGGCAAACGGCTCGAGCGCCTGGAGCGTCTCGGCGACCAGGTCGGCCAGCGAACTCGCCTGCTTCTGCAGGGGCAGCTGCCTCGACTCGCCCAGCGAGAGCTCGCGCAGGTCGTTGACCAGGCGGATCAGGTGACGGGTCTGGCTGTACAAGTTTGCGATTTCCGACTCGTCGAGCGTGTAGACGTGATCGAGCGCTGCCCGGAGATTGCCCTCCAGTACGGTCAAGGGCGTACGTAGCTCGTGCGACACGTCGGCCATCAGATCGCTGCGCACGCTCTCAGCGCGCTGCAGGTCCGCGGCCATCTGGTTAAACGTGCTGCCGAGCTCGACCATCTCGAGGCTGCCGCGGGGTTTTACCCGCGCGCCAAGCTCCCCCGACCCCACCCGTCGCGCCACTCGCACCAGGTCCGTGATTGGCGCACTCACGATGCGCCCGATCAGGCCGCCGCCCGCAAGGCCCACCGCCGCTGAGAGCAGCATGAAGTTCACAAGCCGCCGCGTGATCTCGTCGCGCGTCTCGTTGCCAGGCCCCTCGGCATGGCCGGCCGTCTGTCCGGGCGCGACCGGGGACGGGGGCAGCCCGCCGGCCGGCGACAGCATGATCGACGCGAACTGCAGGAAGAAGACCAGGAAGAGTACTCCGGCAATCATCAGACCGATTCGCACCCACAGGCGGTTCATCGGGCATCTCCGGTGAAGCGGTATCCCACGCCGTAGACTGTCTGGATGTACACCGGGTCTTCGGCATCACGCTCGATCTTTCGGCGCAAGTTGCGGATGTGGGTGTCGAGCGCCCGGCCCAGCCCTTCGTACGCATACCCAAGTGCCTTCTCGAGCAGTTCGTCACGGGCCAAGGTGTAGCCCGGATTGCTCATGAACGCCTCCAGCAGGTTGAACTCGGTACGGGTGAGTTCGACGGGCCGGCCGTCGACCAGGAGCAGATGTTGGTCGAGGTCGAGCCGCAAGTCGCCAGACGCGAGGATGCGCGGGGCCGCGATGGGCAGCCGGTCGAGGCGGGTGCGCCGCAGCAGCGCGCTGACCCGCGCGACGACCTCACGCGCATTGAACGGCTTGGTAATGTAGTCGTCCGCGCCCAACTCGAGGCCTACAATCTTGTCAGTGTCTTCGACCCGGGCGGTCAGCATGATGATCGGCACGGCCGCAAGGACCGGGTCTGCGCGCACCACCCGCGTGACGTCCCAGCCATCGCGGCCGGGCATCATCAGGTCCAGCACCACGAGGTCGGGCTGGTCGTGCCGCAGCACGTGCAGCGCGGTCTCGCCATCGCCTGCGGTCAGAACCTGGTAGCCCGCTTGCTCCAGGTAACCGCGCAACACCTTGATGATGGAACGGTCGTCGTCGACCACAAGCACTCGTGAAGGCATTGTCTCTCCTGATCGTCCTGTTCGTCTCGCAGCATCCTAGCACGAAATTCTCAAGACATTGTCAAGCAACGTTAGCCGGGAAGCCGGTCCTGCGAATCCTCAGAATCTATGCAGCCGAGCTTGAGATTCTCTTGAGAATTGCGGCGCAGAATGACAAGCATCAAGGACGATGCCGGCAGGCGCTTGTCCGCCGGCGTTCGCCCTGGCGCTCGTCCATCGCAAGGTGCGATCGTTGGATTCAATCAAACAGGAGAAGCATCATGTTCAATTCTAACGGATCACTCGGTCACCGGCTCGTTGTCCTCGTTAGTGTATTGCTCATAGGAGGCCTGCTCATGTCCGGATGCGCCACATCGACTCCCGCGCCGGCCGCCGCGCCAGGTTCTGCATCTCAGCCGGCTGCCACCGCGGCACCCGCAGCCACCGCCGCCCCTGTGCCCGCGGCCACCGCTGCGGCCACCGCTGCGGCCGGCGGCGTCATGCCCCAGGGCAAGGGGCCAGCGGGCGGCATGACGCAGGTGCAGGCGACCCCCGCGTACAAGGATCTCGCCTACGCAAATGCCTCGCCGACTCAGACGCTCGACATCTACGTGCCTGAAGGCAGCGGTCCGTTCCCGGTCGTCGTCGACATCCACGGCGGCGGCTTCATGATGGGCGACAAGGGGATGGCCGCGCTAACCGACCAACTCCTGGCAGCGGGATACGCGGTTGCCAGCATCAACTACCGGCTGAGCGGCGAGGCGTTGGCCCCCGCACAGATCCAGGATGCGAAGGCTGCAGTCCGCTTTCTCCGGGCAAACGCCGCGCAGTACAAGCTGGACCCCGACCGCATTGCAGCATTCGGCCAATCGGCCGGCGGTAACCTGGCAGCGCTGCTCGGCACTTCGTGCGGGGTAGACGCGGTCGAAGGCGCGGAGCTGGGCAACACGGGCGTGTCGAGCTGTGTGCAGGCGGTCGTCGACTGGTTCGGGCCCACCGACTTTCTGCAGATGGACACGCAGTTCGCAGGCACCTCGTGCCCCACGACGCACGACGCCGCAGACTCGCCCGAATCTAAGCTGGTCGGTGCGCCCATCCAGACCGTACCCGACAAGGTCAAGGTGATGAACCCGATGACGTACGTCGACGGGAACGAACCGCCCTTCCTGATCCAGCGCGGCTCGGCCGACTGCAACGTGCCGCCTCAGCAGAGCCAACTCTTGTACGATGCGTTGGCGGCCAAGAACGGGCAGGACAAGGCGACGATCACGCTGCTCGAAGGCGCGGGTCACGGTGGAGCGCAGTTCGAGACGGCAGAGAACGTGAAGCTGGTGGTTGACTTCCTCAATCAGGCGCTGGCCAAGTAGCGACTGCTTCTGCCGCAACAATGGGTGCGCCCCGACGTCTGGTCAGACGCCGGGGCGCTTTTCGTGTGCCAAAGGATTCGCGAGTCCGGGATCGATCGCGACCGGTCAGCGTTTTTCGGCGTTGGGTTCCAGGTAAGGGATGGTCTGCGGGCCCTCGGGCAGCACGCAGATCGTGGCGCCTGGCCCGTAGCGCCGAAGCAGCTCGGTCACGGTGTCTTCGATGCGGGCCGAGTACTTGAGCAGCGCGGCTTCGATCTCATCCTTGCTCAGGAAATCCGTCCGCACGTACACGTCGGCCTTGAGCTGGATCTGCGCCTGGATCTGCGCCTGCCACTGGTCCTGCTTCAGGAACCCGGGCCGGCAGATCGTCTGCAGCAACTCGGCCGGGCTCGACGCGCCGCGCAGCAGTTCTCCGTACAGCCCGTGCTCGGGCAGGCCGTCCGAGCACTCCGCCGCGACGACGATCGCGCCGTCGTCCTTCACGACCAGTGCGGCCGCGCTCATCCCCTTCACTGCCTGGTACAGGCTCTGGTCGAGCGGATAGCCGGAGTTGGTCGTGATCACGATATCGAAGGGCCGAGCGACGGGGATCATGGCAGTGCCCCTGACGAACGCGCACCCCGCCGCATGTGCCTGCTCGAGCTCGCCGGCAAAGACGCCCGTGATGCGCCTGTCACGGTTGAGGCTGACGTTGAGCAGGAAGAGCCGGCCTGCCGAGCGCGCCACCTCCAAGATTTCCGCCAGGATCGGGTTTCCCTCCGTGACGCCCCATGTCGCATTGGGGTGCCGGATCATGTTCGCGTCGTGGTTGCCCAGCACGGTGCGCTGCCCGGCCATCCCCGGCATGATCGCCTTGCCGCCCCCCGAGAAGCCGGCAAACAGGTGCGGCTCGATGAAGCCCGTAAGCACCTTCAGGTCGCACTCAAGCAGCTCGCGATTGATCCAGATCTCGTGGCCAAAAGTGGAAACGCCGGTGCACGCCTGGGTGGCGGGGCTAAAAGCGTCGTTCTGCACAATGCGATAGTCGCGCACCAGCTCTTCGCCCAGCAGCCCGATCAGCTCGGCTTCAGTCGTGAAACGGTGCGTGCCGAGCGCCTCGAACAGGGTGATGTCGTCACGACGGACGCCCGCCGCCCGCAGCGTGTGCAGCACCTGGGGCAAGATGACCTCGTTGGGCGTCGCCCGGGTGATGTCGCTGAAGACGACCCCGACACGCATCCCGGGCCGTACCTGCTGAGCCAGCGGCGCCGCGCCAAGGGGCTGCGCCAGGGCGGCCGCAATGGCCGCTCGCTCGTCGGGCAGGCCGGGCACAAACAGCGGCTCGACCACGGTAACGTTCGCGTCGTCGGGCAGCTCGAGGGGCAGGCCCGAGCGGCCATAGGCAAGGGTTAGCTGCATGTGAGGTTCCCCAGGCGCAAGATGGCTTCGAGCACGCCACCGGCAATAGCAAAAGACTTGTCAGAGATCAGGTAGCAGTGTTCGGGCGCCGCCCGCGGGTCGACGTCGCCGATCTTCTCGCCTGCATGCACCCGAGCGCCGGGACGCACGAGGCCGCGCAGCACGCCTGACGTCCCTGCACGCACCTCGTGCCCGTCGACGACCGCCACGACCTGCCCGGCCGCGACCCGGTCGCCGATCGCCGCCCGGCCGTATACCTCGCCCGGCACCGGTGCGCGCAGGATTCGCTCGTCGGTTTTGCCCCCAATGCTGCCCGGCCGCCCGGTGTCGGGCTCGGCCGCGCCTTCGGTGATCACCCGACCCAGGCAGTGCCCGCGGTTGGTCTCGACGACCGCGTGACAGTCGCGACTGGCCGTGAACCCGGGCCCAAGTGCAATAACCAGCGGTGCGAGAGCGAGCGAGGTGCCTGTGTTGCGCTTGGCCATGATCGCGTCGACCAGCACGGCGGGCTGCAGCGCGGCCAGGTTGGCGCCCGCAGGATCGACCAGAACGGGAATTACGCCGCGCTTCAATCGCCAGGCGTGCTGCGGCCGCGTCCTCGACCCGCCGGGCCGCGATGCCCTCGACCCGCACCTCGCCTTCATAAACGGCCTCGCCGAACGCTACGGTGCGGCGTACCATCAGCGGATGGGGCAGCTCGGTCATGGCGACCGGAAAACCACAGCGATGCAACCGGGCCGCGACGCCGGTCGCGAGGTCGCCGGCGCCCTTGATCAGGACCAGGGTGTTATTGAAGTTGCTCATCGAGGGTCATTTTATGCCAGGAATGGGCACAACAGAAAAAGCTCTGCGCCCTATGGAGCCTCCCCCGCCCTTGGCGGTTCCGTACCGGGCGCGGGCTGCATCACCTTCTTCTCCCCCGCCACGGGCGCCGAGTAACACTGGTGGACGAAGATGATCAGCAGCACCCAGGGCAACGTCACCGCGAACGCGGCCAGCACGTCGCTGGGGTAATGCACCTCGAGGTAATTCCGGCTCAGGCCAACGAGGACGATCCAGAAGCCTGCCGCCGAATAGATGGGAATGCGCCATTTAGGCGCGACGCGGCGGGCGAGCAGGTACGCCAGCACGGCATAGAACGCCAGCGCGGCCTGGCTGTGGCCGCTCGGAAAACTGTAGCCGCCGACGTTTTGCAAATGTGGGAAGAGGCTGGGCCGCGAACGCTCGAAGATCTGCTTGACGATCTGATTGAGGATGGCGACCCCCACCACGGAAACCACGAGCGCGATCCAGTCCTGCCGGTGGTTGCGCCACCACAGCACGCCCAGCAGCAGGAGCACCGGCCCAAGCACCAGGGGCGTCGCCGAGTCGGACACGAGGAGCATGAAACGGGTGACACCCGGCGACGCTGCACGCGCCAGCGAGGTCAGCACCGCCTGGTCGAAGCCAAAAGCCTGCTTCTCCACGATTTCACGGGCCAGCCCCACGAAGACTGCCAGCCCTAGCGTGGCCAGCAAAAGACCGATAATCAGCGGCCTGTTCCACTTGATACAGCCGCGCAAGCGCCAGTTCGCCATCCGTGCCATTACAACCTCGTTCGCCCCTGATCCTCAACACACCATCTCAACTGGCTCAGTTTGCGCCGCCGGGAACGACCCGTCTATGAGCTACTTTACATGATTCGCACCGCGCCTTCACATCTTCTGCACATCCTTGCGCAACACTCAAGCGTGGGGAATAATGGTTGCCGTAGCCAACACTGAGCTGCAGCACGTTGACACGAAGGAGCGCACTTGGTGCATCCCTGAGTGCCGTTCTACTGGCTAGCCCCGCGGAGAAGAGATGTCACCCAAGATTCTGGTCGTAGACGACGAAGCGAAGATCGTCAAACTGGTCCGCTCATACCTCGAGCAGAGCGGGTTCGCGGTGGTGGAAGCGGGCGACGGGCAGACGGCCCTCATCCAGGCCCGCCGCGAGAAGCCCGACCTGGTCGTGCTCGACCTGGGTCTGCCGGGCTTCGACGGCCTGGAGGTGGCGCGGGTGCTCCGCCGGGAAGGCAACACTCCCATCATTATGCTTACCGCCCGCATCGAGGACACGGACAAGATTGTCGGGCTCGAACTGGGCGCGGACGACTACGTGACCAAGCCGTTCAATCCGCGCGAGCTGGTCGCGCGGGTCAAAGCCGTTCTTCGCAGGGCAGGCGCCGCGGCCGAGCCCGCGGCGGCACGCCTGAGCGCGGGCCCATTGGGGCTCGATCTGGCAGGACATGCGGCTACGGTCGACGGGCGCACGCTCGACCTCACACCAACCGAGTTCGAGCTCCTGGCCGTCTTTCTCCAGAACCCCGGCCGTGCGTTCAGCCGGCTCGAGCTGCTCGACCGCGTGCAAGGCGACGCATACGAAGGCTACGAGCGGACGATCGACGCGCACGTCAAGAACCTGCGGGCGAAGCTGGGCGACGATCCCCGGAAGCCGCGTTTCATCCAGACGGTCTTTGGCGTAGGCTACAAGCTGGGGTCCGACCTGTGAACCGCCTGTGGGTCAAGCTGACCGCCGCATTTCTGGGGGTGTCGCTGGCCGCGATCGGCCTGGTTGCTGTGATCTCCGTCCGGGCCACCGACGCTTCGTTCCGGCAGTACGTGGTTGCCTCGGGCATGGGCAACCAGGTCTTGGCGGCCGAAACGCTGGCCGAATACTACATGTCAAACGGCAGTTGGCGCGGGGTCGAGCAAGTCCTGGAGCAGCTGGGGCCGGGGGGCATGGGCGCTATGATGGGGATGGGCCGCGGGATCGGGGCGGGGGGCCCGAACCTTGCGGTGGCAGATCCGGGCGGCCGTGTGCTTGCCAGTCGCACCGGCGAGCTCGTCGGCGAGGTGATGCCGCCTGCGGTGCTGGCCCAGGGCGTCCCGATCGTGTCACGGGGCCAAGACGTCGGCACCCTGCTGAACGTGCGCCCTGCATCGGCCGTGCTCGATCCGCAAGCCGAGACTTTCCTAAGCCGCGTACGTATGTCGCTTGTGTGGGCCGCCCTCGGCGCGGTGGTCCTGTCGCTGGTCCTCGGGGTGCTCTTGAGCCGGCTGTTGACCGCGCCGCTCGCCCGGCTCACCGGCGCAGCCCAAGCCATCGCGGGCGGTGACTTATCGCAGCGGGTGGCCGTCCGCTCGGGCGACGAGATCGGCGAGCTCGGCAAAGCATTCAACGAGATGGCCGAGAGCCTGGACCGGGCTGAAGACCTGCGCAAGAACCTGATCGCCGACATCTCGCACGAGCTCCGCACACCCCTCACGGTCGTCCAGGGCGACCTGCAAGCCATTCTTGACGGCGTCTACCCGCTCGAGATGGCGCAGGTGTCCAGCCTGTTCGAAGAGACCCGCCTTCTGACGCGGCTGGTCGACGACCTGCACGACCTGGCGCTGGCCGACGCGGGCCAGCTGCGGATCGAGCGGCTGCCGGTGGACGTGGCCGAGCTGGCGCGGGCCGCGGTGAGCCAGTTCGCGCCCCTGGCCGAGGCGGCCGCGATCCGCCTCTCCTTCGAGGCACACGGCAGTGCGCCGGTGGATGGCGACGCGGACCGAATATCGCAAGTCCTGCGCAACCTCCTGAGCAACGCACTGCGCCACACGCCCGCGGGCGGCCAAGTGACCGTGCGGGTGCGCGCGACGGGCAGCCAGGTCAGAGTGCAAATCGCAGACACCGGCTCGGGCATTTCCCCCGAAGACCTGCCGCATGTCTTCGACCGGTTCTACCGCGGCGATCGGAGCCGCTCGCGGCAAGGCGGCGGTGCCGGCCTCGGCCTCGCCATCGCGCGCCAGCTTGTGGCGGCCCACGGGGGCCAGATCAGCGTGGACAGCGAGGCAGGGGTCGGCACTGCGTTCACGGTCGAGTTGCCCCAACTGGCCGAAACTGGGGCGTGAAGTCTGTCACCTTTCGAGCCCTGGCTGCATCAGAAGTCTGAAACGCGAACGCATGAATGCTGGGAGGCTGCGATGGGTACACAAGTGACGGATGCGACAACCGAAAGCGCGCTTGGACGGACAGTCCTGCTGCACGCGGAATTCAACACAGCGCTGGAGCGGGTGACGCAGGCGTTGAAGGTCGAAGGTTTTGGCATTCTGACCGAGATCGACGTCAAGGAAACGCTGAAGAAGAAGCTGGACGTGGATTTTCGCCCGTACAAGATTCTCGGCGCGTGCAACCCACCGCTCGCGTACCGGGCGCTGTCTGTCGCGCCCGAAGTCGGCCTGCTGCTGCCGTGTAATGTGACGGTATCCTACGTCGAAGACGACCTCACCCAGGTGTCGCTGGTCGATCCGATCGCGATGCTGGGCGTCGTCCAGTACGCCGAGCTCGAACCCGTGGCTGCCGACGCGGCCGCCCGCCTGGACCGTGTCGCTGCTGCGCTCCGGGCATAGACCGAGCGCCAGGCGAAAATGATCTCGCCGGTCTCGTACGCCGGCTAAGCTGGCGTACGAGACCGGCCCGCGGACATTTTCACGCTGCGACTCGTTTAAGTGCAACCAGGAGAATTCGCGAGTCGCGTCCTTCGACTGCGGCAGCCGCTGCGCTGGCGCCTCCGCTCAGGATGCTGCGAGCGCAAGGCATCCTGAGCGGAGGAGCGTCAGGAGCGGCGGAGCGAAGTCGAAGGGCGATGGCATCAGCAGATTCACTTTGTTGACTTAGAACACCCCTGACACTGAATATTGCGGAGGAAAAAGACCGATGCCCCTGTACGAATTCCAGTGCACCGACTGCAAGGACGAATTCGAGGAGTTGGTGCGTTCGTCGGCTGCCGTTGCCGAAGTCAAGTGCCCCCACTGCGGCGGGCAGCACGTCAAGCGAAAAGTCTCGCTGTTTGCGTCGAAGGGTGGCGCCACGAGCATGTCGCTCGGCCCTGCCCCGGCTTCCTCGTGTTCCACCGGGGGCACCTGAGGGCTGCGCTGACCAGGCCGGCCGTGCGCCGGCAAACAAAATAAAACCCCCGCTTCTGCTGCCAG
Source organism: uncultured Chloroflexia bacterium (assembly GCA_963810095.1). Lineage (GTDB taxonomy): Bacteria > Chloroflexota > Anaerolineae > CG2-30-64-16 > CG2-30-64-16 > JALOOB01. Next base: position 91,685 of record CAWEMM010000012.1, read on the forward strand.
CGTGCTGGCGAGAAGCCGGGGTTTTGTTTTACGCCACGACCTTCGTGCTGACCGTCATGTGCGGCGGGTTCTCGATGTGCTTCTTCACTGCGCACTGCTCGGCAGACCGGATCACGGCCTCCTTGTACTTCTCGGGGAACGACGGCGGCAGCTGGATCTCGAGTTCAATCTTCGAGACCATGCGGGTCGCCGGATCGCTCTCCATCCGCTGAACCAGGCGGATCCCCTCGGTGGGCAGCCCCCGCTGGCGGCAGAAGCCCAGAACGTAAATCCCGGCGCAGGTGCCCAGCGAGGCCAGGAACAGCGAGAACGGTGCGGGCGCGGCGCCCTGCCCACCCGCATACGGTGGCTGGTCGGTGACGACGGTGAACTCGCCAAAGTGAGCGTCGACGCGCGCCCCGCCCGGGAAGTCGATAACCATTTCGTTCATGAGGGTCTCCTTGAAGGGATGATTTGATTGCCAACACGGGGTGAGATGCGCGCAAGTTCAGAACGTTACAGATGGCCGTTGTTCGCACCGGACACCCACATCTCGTTCACAGGTCCTTCACAACCCGGCGGTATGCTGTAACCAGCCAACCGAAATGGTTGTGCCACCCAAGACAGAGAGGTTTCATATGAAGCGTATCACGGTAATCACCCTTCTTGCAGTCGTGCTCGCCACGCTGCTCGCCTCCACCGCTCTCGCGGCCGGCCCCGTGGGCGGTCGCCTGGCCCAGGGCACGACTCCGACGACGGGCGCGTGCCCCATGGGCGGAACGGGTATGGCCGGACGCCCTGACTGGGCCGGTCAGCCCGACCAGGTTGCAACGCTGCTCGGCATGACCGAGGCCCAGATCCAGGCCGAGCGCCAGGCCGGCAAGTCGCTGGCGCAGATCGCCGCGAGCAAGAACGTGTCGGAAGACAAGCTGATCGAGACGATCCTCGGCGCCAAGAAGACCCTGATTCAGCAGGCCGTGACGGATGGCAAGCTGACCCAGGCGCAGGCCGACACCATGCTGCAGAACATGCAGAGCATGGTCAAGACGATGGTCGAGCGCAGCACGACCGGGCCCGCGAGCGGCCGGGGCATGATGGGCGGCCAGGGCACCATGGGCGGTCGCGGCGGCATGGGCGGCCGGGGCATGATGCGGGGCCAGGGAACGACCCTGGGCAACAACTTCTAGCCGCAGCGGCTGGAACAAAGAAGCGGGCGGAGGTGACTCCGCCCGCTTTAGTTTATCCGCCCTCGGTGGGCGCACGCTCCACCAGGTCCCACTTATTGCCGTACAAATCCAGGAAGACTACGACCCACCCATATGCCTCGTGGCGAGGCAGCTCGACGAAACGCACGCCCGACGCCTTCATGCGCTCGTAGTCGCCCTGAAAATCGCCGGTTTGTAGAAAGAGAAACACCCGGCCGCCCGTTTGGTTGCCCACGTGCGCGGCCTGCTCGGGGGTGGCGGCGCGGGCCAACAGCAGGGCCGCACCCCCTTTCCCCCGCGGCGCGACCTGCACCCACCGTTTCCCGCCGTCGAGCGGCGTGTCTTCCACCAGCTCGAAGCCGAGTGCCCCGGTATAGAAAGCAATTGCTTCGTCGTAATCATCGACGAGTAAGGCGACCAATCCCAGCGACTGAGCCACGGCTGCCTCCTTACTGCGAGCGCTAACACACACCTGCCAGGTACGCGCCTCGTTACGCCGCGCCCATCAGCGGCTCCAGCCACTCGGCGTGTTCGAGATAATGGCCGTAGGTATTGCCCACGACGAAGGCGCCGAGCGGGTTGTCCTCGCCCGGGCGCCTCGGCTGCTGCAGCCGGTCGAAGGGAAAGCGCGCAATGGCGTCCACCGCGTCGTCGTGCGAGGCCCAGACCTCGGCCAACACGTCCGCCGGGGCTGCGCCCGCGGTTACGCCGGTATACCATATCGTTGATGCCCGTCTCGTCCAGGCTGCGCATTTCGGCCTCGCTCACACCCAGCACTTGGTGCTCCGGCTCGTTGCCCAGGTGACTGCGCACGAGCATCTGCTCCCAAAAAGCCAGGTGCGCCATGTGATCGACGACGGACCAGCCGCCGTTCCCCGGCGCAGCCAACCGGTCTTCGGGCAGGGCCAGCACTTTCTCACGCAGGGCCACCCACTCGCGCTCAATCCTCTGCAACAACTCGGCCATGTCCTCGGGCGCATTCGGATACTTCTGTTCCTCACTCATATGTTCCCTCCTGCAACTACTTACGACTCTGTGACTTATGATACACCATCTGCTGCAAATCTGCCTCGGCCCGCCCGATCTTCGACTGGTAGATGCCCGAGCTGGCTCTGGAACGACGCACCCAGGTGGCTCGCCTGGTAGCCGGCCATCATCTGGTTCAGCCAGTCCTGCATCAGCGTGGAATCGGCCTCGCGGTACTGCCCGGTGAACGTGACCGTCTCCAGGGGCAGCTTCGGCGGCATGGGCGGGCGCGGGGCCTTGGGATAGCCGAACACGATGGTCATGATCGGGATAACACCCGGCGGCAGGCACAGGACGCCGGCCAGGTAGCCCGCATCGAGAAAGCCGGTGCGGCCCGTCTCCGAGAGCATGACGGATCCAACCCCGAGCGCCTCGGCTGCGACGTTCATCGCCATCGCGGCCAGCGAAGCGTTCATGACGCCAACCGTGTACTCGACGAGCGGGCTCTCAGGGAAAACGTCGAGGACGGCTCTCGCCCGGTGCGTGTCGGCCAGAATGATCACGGCGGCAGCGGCCTTGAACGGGACAGGCCGGCTAAACGTTTCGGTCCACTGCCCGGACGTGAATGCCGCAAAGCTCCAGGTTTGCAGGTTAACGGTGGAGGGCGCGAGCCGGCCCGCCTCGAGGATGGCCGCGAAAATGTCCTCGGGGATCGGTTCGTCGGTGAAGCTGCGCACCGTCCGGCGCTTCAGGAGAACCCCGAGGAGGGCGTTGTCCTCGAGTGAAGGGGGGATGTTCGGCCGGCCCCGCATGATGCGGAGCAGGCTGGTGACAAACACCCTGGGGGAGGGCGGTTTGAGCATGCTATCCTCCGCTGAGGGCCCGGCCTAAATAGCCTGGCCCTTGAACTGGCTCATATACAGGCGATAGAAGAAGCCGCGGCGGGCCAACAAGTCCCCGTGCGTGCCTTCTTCCAGAATGCGGCCGTCGTCAATCACGAGCACCCGGTCCGCGTCCCGAATGGTGCTGAGCCGGTGCGCGATGACAAAGCTGGTGCGGGCACGCCCGGTCCCCGGGCGCGACATCAGCCGCAGCAGCGCGGCCTGGATGCGCGCTTCGGTGCGCGTATCGACCGAACTGGTCGCCTCGTCGAGGATCAGGATCGCGGGATCCGCGAGGATGGCCCGGGCGATGGCCAACAGCTGCCGCTGGCCCTGGCTCAGATTGCTGGCCCGTTCAGACAGCAGCGTCTGGTACCCCTGGGGCAGCTGCCGGATGAAGTGATCGGCGTCGGCCATCTCCGCGGCGGCTATGACCTCGGCGTCAGTCGCGTCGAGCCGGCCGTAGCGTATGTTGTCCATGACCGATGCGGAAAACAAGAACGTATCCTGCAGCACCAGCCCGAGCTGGCGGCGCAGATCGGCCTTGCTGATGTCACGGATGTCGCGGCCGTCGATCTCGATGCACCCTCCGCCGGCCTCATAGAAGCGGGTCAGCAGGTTAATGATCGTGGTCTTCCCCGCGCCTGTGGGGCCGACCAACGCGATCATCTGGCCCGGCTGCGCATGCAGCGACATGTCCTTGATCACATGCTGGTCGGGGCGGTAGCCGAAGTCGACATTCTCGAAGCAGACGTCGCCACGGATGGCCGCCATAGCGGGCGCCGACGCGGGCGCATCAGGCTCGGAAGGCGTATCGATGGTTTCGAAAATACGCTCCGCACCCGCCAGCGCGGCCTGGATCGAGTTGTAGATGTTGGCGATCTGCCGGAGCGGGTTGATGAAGTTCTGGCCGTAGACAATAAAGGTGGCGATGACGCCGACGGTCACCAGCCCGCGCAGCGCCAGGAACCCGCCCAGCCCCGCGAGCACGATCACGAAGAAGTTGCCCAGCACGTTCGTCAGGGGCATCAGGAGAAGCGCGTACGTGTTGGCCGAAACGCCCGACCGGTACACCGACTCGTTGCGCTCGCGGAATGCGGCCACGGCAGACTCGTTGCGACGGAACGCCGTAATCACCTTCTGGCCGCTGATCGACTCTTCCATGGTCGCGTTGAGCTCGCCGAGGTGCTTCTGCAGGTCACGAAACCCCCGGCGGGTATAACGGGCAACGAACTGGGTGAACCAGAACATGATCGGTACGACGAGCAGCGACGCCAGCGCCAGCCACTTGTCGAGAACAAACATCGCGACCAGGATGCCCACCATCGACAGCACGCTCGCGATCAGCGACGTGACGTTCTGCGAGACGGCCTGGTTGATGGCCTCGATGTCGTTCGTCAGGCGGCTCATCAGGTCGCCCGAAGGGTTACGGTCGAAGAAGGCGAGCGGCATCGTCTGCAGGTGCTCGAACAGGTCTTTCCGCAGCCCCTTCAGGCCCCGCTGCGACACGCCGGCCATCAGCCATGCGGACACTGCCTGAAAGAACGTGTTGAGGATGTAGGTGGCGGTCATCAGCAGCGCAATTCGCGGCAGGCCGGCCGCGTTCCGCGGTACGATATACCGGTCGATCGCGACGCCCAACAGGAACGGCCCGACCAGCCCGAGCAACGTGTAAATGGCAACGGCGATCAGCACGAAGACCAGCGTGACCTTGAATGGGCTCAGGTAGTGGAAAAGACCGCGCAGCGCCCGGCGCGGGTCGCGTGCCTTCTCAATCGTCGCGCCCATGCCGGCGGGCCGCGGTGCCTGGAACGCGCCCCGGGGTCCGCCTCCGCCTGGAGCAGAGAAGCTCACTGGGCCCTCCCTTCCGGCGTGGCGCCGAGCGCGTCCTTCGACGCGGCAGCGCCGGTCATGGCGCTGCTCCCCTCGCCGGGACCCCCATCGAAACCGTTCCCATCCGGCAGCCCGCCGCCAAGCTGCGAATCATAGATCTCCCGGTAAATTGGGCTCGACCGCAGCAGATCGCGATGCGTGCCCTCTGCGACGACCTCCCCCCGGTCGAGCACGACGATCTTGTCGGCCTTGAGCACTGTGCTGATCCGCTGTGCGACCACGAACGTGGTGTGCGCCCGGCCAGGGTGATCCCTCTTCTCCGCCTCGAGCGCGTCCTGGATTTTGGTCTCGGTCTCGACGTCCACCGAGCTAGTCGCATCGTCGAGGATCAGGATCTTGGGTAGCGTGAGCAGCGCGCGGGCAATCGCCAGGCGCTGCTTCTGCCCGCCAGAGAGATTGGCGCCGCGGGCGGCCACCCGGCTCTCATACCCCTGCGGCATTGCCATGATGAAATCGTGCGCCTGGCTGGCCTTCGCCGCGGCGACGACTTCATCGTCGCTGGCCGCGGGCCGGCCATACCGGATGTTGTCGGCCACGCTGCCCGAGAAGAGCACGGTCTCCTGGGGCACGAGCGCCACCGCGCCGAGCAGGCTGTCCTCCTGCAGCGCGCGCACGTCGGCGCCAGCCACCGCGACGCTCCCGCTCTTCACGTCGTAGAAGCGCGGGATCAAGTTGACGAGTGTGGACTTGCCCGAACCGGTGGCCCCGAGCACGGCCACGGTCTGGCCGGGCTGTGCGAGCAACGACACGTCATGAAGCACCTGTTCGTTGGCCGAGCCGTTGTAGTAGAAACCCACGCCGGTGAGCGCAACCTGCGGCTCGGCGTCGAGCAGCAGGGGCCGGGCGTCTGGGGCGTCCTGCACCTCGGGCTCCGTTTCCAGCACCCCCATGACGCGGCCGGTCGACGCCAGGCCCTGCGCCCACGTTTGCGACAGCATGGTCATCATGATCAGCGGCGTCATCGTGGTGAGCAGGTAGTTGGTGAAGGCCACAATCTGCCCCACCGACATCTGGCCCTGGATGGCGCTCAGGCCGCCCGCCCAAATGACGACGACCATGCCGAGGTTCACGAACACGGTGAGCACGGGGCCCATGGTCGACATGAAGCGCATGACCCGCACGGAGGTATCGGTGTAGTCCTCGTTCGTCTGCTCGAAGCGCCGGTTTTCGTACGGCGCCGCGCACAAACGCCTTCACCACCCGCACGCCCGCGATGTTCTCCTGGAGCACGGTGTTGAGGCGATCCAGCCGCTGCTGTACGGTCAGGTACAGCGGCTCCATCTTGACGATGAAGAAGACGATCACAACCATCGTCACCAGGAGGATGGGCGTCAGGATCGAGCGCGAGGCGACTGCTGGTTGTGACCATGAGGATGAAGCTGCCGACCATCAGCAAGGGCGCCCGCGTGCCGATGCGCAGGGAGATCTGCACGAGCCGCTGCACGTTGCTCGAGTCGCTGGTGAGCCGCACCATGAGCATGCCCGTGCGCTGGCGGTCCAGGTTGCCGTAAGAGAACTCCTGGATTTTCAGGAAGATGGCGTCGCGGACGTCGCGGCGACGCTCTCGCCCACCCGGACGGATAGATAGTTGTTGCCAATGGCAATCATCGCGCTGAGCACCGAGATGCCGATCATCAGCGCCGCGGTTTGGAGCACGACGGCCTGATTGTTGGCACGAATGCCCTGGTCGATGATGCGCTGAATGAGCCGGGGGATCGACAGGTCGAGAACGACGAGCGTCGTAAGGAGGACGAGCGCGCCCAGGGCCGGCTTCCAGTAAGGCCGGACGAACGGCCAGAGTTTGCGAATGTTGGTCATGTGTTTGCGTGTCCACGCCAGATATAACAAGCGGGCGGCCCGGTACGGCCGGCATTGAGCCGATCATCCTTGGCCGCCCACACGGAGCAACATTATGCGCCCACGGGAGGGAACAGGCAAGCTCTACGGGCCCGTTTGCCCGCCTGTGCCCACCTCACCGGGGAGGATTGTAACTCGGCAGCGTCGCCACAAAAGCCCCGTCGACTGCCAGCCGCACTTCCTGCTCCCCGATTTCGCTCACCCATCCCACCGGCACCAGCTTGCGGTCCTTGAACAGCAGGCCCTGGGCGACGACGAAGTGCGACACCTCGTCTGCATGCTCGCCCGTCAGCACCTGCTCGACCGCGCCAACCTGCTGCCCGTCGGCCGAGACCACCCGCACGCCCGGCCGAATCGCGACATTATCGTCGGGGATCGCGCGCTCGGTCCGCTCGACGACGGGCTCGGGCACGGTCAGCGCACCCAGCGTTGCCCGGGTGTTCACGTTCCCAAGCCCACCCATCTCGCCGCCCAGGACGGGAGGATAGGGGTAGACCGCGGGCGCGCCAGAAATGCCCGCGGCCGAAGTGGTCACGGCTGCTCCCGGCGCCACGCCCGAATTGTCGGCGGGGACGTAATAGCGCTCCTCGAACTCAGGAAGCTGCTCGAGATTACCGGCATCCTCACGTAGCATGATGCCCTCATCGTCCGCTCGGGCAACCAGCGTCAACGGCACTACCTTGTCCGTCGTGAAGAAAGCGCCCTTGCGCACCACGATGTAGTTCACTTCCTTCGTGCGCGGATCGACCACTACCCGATCCAGCTGTCCCACAGATTTCCCATCGCTTGTTCGAACGCCCGCACCCTGTTTGAACTGCATTTCTCACTCCTCGTTTCATTTGTCCGGCACAACCCAAAGCAGACTCGCGCCCTGGCTCTCAGCGGAAACGGCAGGCCGCCGCCACCGAAATCGGGCTGAGATCGACCGGGAAAACCGCTACGTCCGGCCTTGGCGTCAGCTGTCCGGCTCGAGCCGCGCTCGCTGCGCAGGCCCGGCCAACTCGGCCACCACGCTCTGCGCCGACACCGGCAGCATCTCGCCCGCATCTCGCAGGTTCCAGACGAGCACGTCCCATAGATCAGGCGCGGCATCCCGGATGTAGACCAGGTCTTCGCGCAAGCGATCCGGGCTAAGCGCCTGGGCTTTCTGCAGCTGCTGCTCCACCCTCCGCAGGTGATCCTGCAGCCGGCCACGGTCGCGGTCGCCAATCTCGGGGTTGCCTTCGAGCGCCATCTCGACCGGTTGAATCAGGCTCCGGATGTCGCCCGTCGTCATCGCGGCGACGCTCGCTGCACTCTCGACCGGCGAGTCGTACAGGCTGCCCGGACGTTTGGCCGAGTCCTCCAGGTCCTCGTCGGGGAGGAACTGATCGTACACGTAGGTGCTGCCGCCCCACGTCTCGCCTTGCGTCAGCGGCGACGCATCCGCGCCCTGGCCGATCATGGTCTCGCCGTCCATATCGCCCTGGCTCGCCAGCAGCACGCCGCCCAGGTCGTCGGCCGCCTCGCTGCTCGTGATCACCGACCCATCGGTGCCGACAATGGCCGTGCCGTCCTCGAAGTGACCGGCGACGACCACACCCTGATCATCGTCATCCTGCGGTCCCGGTCCGTCGCTGGCGACGAGTTCGTCGTACTGTTCTTCCAGGCTCTGCAGACGGACGCCGAACTCCGTGTCGCCCTCGACGGCGGCCTCGATCGCGCCGATCAATTCTGCCCGGTTGCTGTCCGGGTCCTGATCGAACTCGTCCCAGAGGGAGAAGTACATATCGCTCTGGCGGAGCCGTTCCCGTATGACCCCGTCCATCTCTTCGACTACCGTTATGGCTTCTGGTCCTGCTGCTTGCTCGAGCTCGGCGCCGGCGCCCCGGCGCAACATGCGCAGCAGGTCCACCACGTCGTTCACTGCCACATGATCCTCCTCACGTGCTCACGCACACGTGCTCACGCGTCGTCTCAAGCCTGACGGTTGATCGCGCCTCCACAGGTGCGCGACGAGAGGCATGAGGCCACCCGCCTCGCAACATAGAACGACGGGGACGGAAGAAGTGATCCATTTGCCGCCGGTGAGCAGGCGTGCGTCGCGGCGACATGGGCCGTGCGCGCCGGCGAGATCGGGACGATTGAAGCCGGCTAACGGGTGGCGGAGAGGCTGAGCCTGAGTTCGTGCGGCGGCGCGGCGGAGCTGAGGACTCGCGGCCGCACATCGCCTGGGGGCAGCGGGATCAGCAGCACCAGGCCCAGAAGCACGATAACCAGCACCCATCTCAGGACGAGATGCTCGGTCAGACCCTTTTCAGTCATGGGAGGGTTCTCCGATGGGAGGGAGTTCGATGAGCCGGCCCGCAGCCAGCGTCAGCGTGCGCCCCTCGTGGCGGATGGGCGTGTCCTTAGCTGTAGCCAGCACGACGGTCAAGCTTGCGCTGCGCTGATAATGGCGCAGCAGCGCTAAGATCTCGTCGACGCCCTGTTCGCAGAGGCCGGCCGTTGGCTCGTCGGCCAGAAGCACCTCCGGACGCCGGACGAGCGCCCGTGCGATGACGAGCCGCTGCTGGTCGACGCCAGCCAGCTGGCGCGGGTATGCCCCGAGCCTCTCGCCGAGCCCGACTTCGCCGAGCAACTCCATGGCCCACCGGGTGCGCTCGCCCGCGTCCTCGTTCATCCGGTGAAGCGTCATCGACAACAGGACGTTCTCCAGCGCCGTCAATGACGGCATGAGTGTGGGAAACTGAAACACGAAGCCGACGTGCGCGGTCCGGAAAAGCGACCGCTGCGGATCGGGAAGCCGCCAAACTTCCACGCCGTCATACAGCACCTTGCCCTCGCTGGGCAGGGTCAGGCCGGCAATGAGGTTTAGCAAGGTCGTTTTGCCAGAGCCAGGATGTGCCGCGATCACCACGAATTCACCCCGGTCGACGACCAGGTGTGCGTCACACACTGCGTTCACTACACTCGAGGCCGACACATAGCTTTTGCTGACATGGCGCAGTTCAATGAATGGGGCTGTTGCCATGCATAACTCCCTTCAGGTGCGTAGCGCAGAGTGCTACACCCGGCAGCGACCCAGTCCATCGCGCGGACCGAAGAATCGCGAGCCCGGGCAGAGAGGGTGGACGCCCGCAGTCAGAGACAGTATATGACTTCTGCTTGCACCCGGTAACCGTGGATTCCACCCATTCTCAGAGCGCCGGAAAGCCGTACTAAGTACCGATGCGGGAGCGACATTTGGCAGGGGCGCCGATAGGACATTTCGCCTCGCCTTTGATATGATTGCGCAAACATGCCGAAAGGAGCCGCCGCAGCCTCCCATGGACGAGTTCCAGCCCCAAACCATCATCGAGCCGTTTCGCGTCCGCTCAGTCGAGCCGATACGCTTCACCACGCGCGGCGAACGCGAGCAGTTGCTCGCCGCCGCAGGCTACAATCCCTTCCTGCTGAAGGCCGAGCACGTGCTCATCGACCTGCTGACCGACAGCGGCACGGGTGCGATGTCTTCCCGGCAGTGGTCGGGCATGATCGCATCCGACGAATCGTACGCGGGCGCCGCGTCGTTCTATCGCTTCGAGGCCGCGGTCCGGGATATCACGGGCTTCAAGCACGTGATCCCCACGCACCAAGGCCGCGCGGCCGAGCACATCCTCTTCAGCGTGATTGCAAAGCCCGGCGACGTCGTGCTCAACAATACGCACTTCGACACGACCCGCGCACACGTGGAGAACCGGGGCGCGGAAGCGCGCGACCTGGTGACCGCCGAGGGCCGCCAGCCGCACCTGCGCCTGCCCTTCAAGGGTAACATCGACCTGGACGCACTGCGCCGGACGATCGACGAGGTCGGCCCGTCACGCATCCCCGCCGTCATGATCACCGTGACCAACAACTCGGGTGGCGGCCAGCCGGTCAGCATGGCCAACATCCGCGCGGCGAGTGAAATCAGCCACGCCGCGGGGCTGCCCTTCCTGATCGACGCCTGCCGCTTCGCAGAGAACAGCTGGTTCATCAAGACGCGCGAGGACGGCTACGCGGACAAAACGCCCATCGAGATCGCCCGCGAGATGTTCAGCTACGCGGACGGCTGTACGATGAGCGCAAAGAAGGACGGCATGGCCAACATCGGCGGCTTCCTCGCCGTCAACGACGATGTACCGGGCCACCCGGGGCTGGCAGCCGCCTGCCGTAACGTCGAGATCCTGACCGAGGGGTTCCCCACTTATGGCGGCATGGCCGGCTATGACTTGGAAGCCATCGCGGTGGGCCTGTACGAGGCGCTGGACGAAGGGTACCTGCGCTACCGCATCCGCTCGATGGAGTACCTCGGCGACAAGCTGACCGGGGCAGGGGTGCCCATCGTGCTGCCCACCGGTGGGCATGCCGTCTACCTGGACGCGGGCGCGATGCTGCCCCACATACCGGCGCTCCAGTACCCCGCCTGGTCGCTCAACAACGCGCTCTACCTGGTGGGCGGGGTGCGGGGGGTCGAGATCGGGACGGTGATGTTCGGGCTGCAGCCGGACGGGACCGAAAAACCGGCGACGAACGACCTGGTGCGGCTTGCATTTCCCCGCCGGGTCTATACGCAGAGCCACGTCGACTACCTGGCCGAAGTGATCCTGGCCGTCTTTGCCGCCCGCTCCGAGCTACCCGGCTACCGCATCGTGGAGCAGGCGGCCGTCTTGCGCCACTTCACCGCTCGGCTGGCGCCTCTCGGCTAGGCGTGTCGAACAACACCTGAAGGGGCGAGCCTGCACTCGCCCCTTCAGCAAGGTTTTCTGGCCTTCCAAGCACGACGCGCGTGAAATAGCCGGACAGAGCGGACGATAGGCGGGTGAAGCGCTCGCGCGCCCGTCCTCATCCGCTGTGCGGCAACCCTGTCACCCTCGGAGTCTCGCCCTGCCCCACTGCCCGCCACACGACTCACCGTCCATACGTGTGCGCGAAGGCACAAAACCCTTTTCGGTCTTTTGTCGGATGAATGCGTCCATGTTGTATGTTAACCTGCCACAGTTGCGTAAGTGCATTTTGCCGATGGTTTGGCGCGCCTTGCATTTGGCGGACGCCGGGAAGGACAATCATGCGCTGGACCCGAGTGCGCATTTTGAGCATCATCGCCCCGCTGTTGGTCGGCGGGCTTATCGTGGCCGGATGCGGGAGTGCGGCGCCCCAGCCCTCGGTTGCCACGCCTGCCCCGGCCGCCACCGCAGCGAGCCCCACCCTCGCGCCGGCAGCGGCCTCGGCTAAATTGGCCGTTAACGCCGCGGCGGTCCCTGCGCCCGGCGACGAGCCCGTACTCCATCCGGACGTTTCCGGCCAGATCGAGTTGTGGCACTTCTGGGGGTCGCCGGTGCGCCGGAATGCCCTGCGCCGCGTCATTGCGCTCTGTCAGCAGCAGCTGCCCAATATCCAGGTGAACGACTCGGTTAAGCCGGTCGGCGATATCTGGACGGCAAACGTTGCCGCGGTAGCCGCGGGCGCCGGTATGCCCGACGTGATCGTCTCCGATCGGCGCACGCTGCCCGAAGACGCGGCCGACGGCGTGTACATGTCCTTGCAGGAGTGGGCAGACCGCGACAACGTCCGTCGCGAGCAGTTCTATAACTGGGCCTGGGATCAGGCGCTCTACGAGGGCCAGGTTTACGGTATCCCGCACGAGACCGACGTAACGGTGCTGTTCTACAACAAGACCTTGTTCGCACAGGCCGGGCTCGACCCGAACAAGCCGCCCAAGACGTGGGCCGATCTCGAGGCGTACGCGGACAAGCTGGACAAGATCGGGGCCGGGGGCAAGCTCGAGCGGGTGGGCTTCTTCCCGCTGTGGAATCGCGGGGTCGACGTCTGGCAGTACACGAATAGCGCCGACATGATTCGACAGGACGGCACGCCGCAGGTCAACAACCCAAAGATGGTCGAGACGGTCGACTGGCTTAAGAAATGGGTCGATCGCTACGGCGGTTTCGATAAGCTGCAGGCATTTCGCAATCAGTACGACGCGGCGCCCAACGACCTCTTCATGTCGTCGGCCGTCGCGATGTACGTCGACATATTTGGGTACAATAGCCAGCTGCAGTTCTACCGCCCGATGGTGAAGCTCGACGACGGGGAGGAACAGCGGCTCGACTGGGGCATCGCCCTGCTGCCCTACAACACGAAGCCCGGCACCTGGAGCGGCGGCTTTGCCATGTCGATTCCCACAGGCGCCAGGAATCCCGCAGCCGCCTGGGAGTTCATCAAGTGCGCCACCTCGAGCGCGGGCCAGGCGTCGTGGGCGCGCGACACGCAGGCACAGCCGACGAACCTGAAGGCCGCCACCGACCCCGCGCTGCTCGCCGATCCGGCCTGGGCCATCGTCGACCGGGCGCTGCAAACCAGCACGGGGGGCGTCTACGTGCCGCGCTATCCGAATTGGACCGAACAGCTGACACAGCGCTGGGAGACGGTTTGGCGCGGCGACCTGACGCCGGCGCAGATGCTGAACGAGGCACAGGCAGCCGTCCAGGAGGCGTTGCAATGATCCTGAGCCTCAGCTATCCATGTGACCGCGCACGGCCAGGCTCGATCGGCCGTGAACTGTGACGAGTCCGAGCGGCGAACCCGTGCTGTTGGGCATTGATGCCGGTTCCACGAACGCCAAGGCCGGCCTGTTTACGACCGGTGGCGGCCTCGTCGCGCTCGCCTCGCGGCCGATGCCGCTGCGCCGGAGCAACGACGGAAGCTCGTGGTTCGATCCCGACCAGGTCTGGTCGGTGGTCAGCGACGCGATCCGGGAAGTCGTCGCGGCGGCCGGCAGCCCAAATGTGGCGGCGGTCGGCGTGGCGAGCATGGCGGAAACCGGAATCCTGCTCGACGCCTCGACCGGCATCGCCCGCAGCTACCTGATCCCCTGGTTTGACACCGGCGCGGCCCGGGACGCCGAGATGCTCGGCCGCCTCGCCAGTCCCCTCGACCGCTTCTGCCACACGGGACTCACGCTGAACTACAAGGCAGGGCTCGCCAAGATTCTCTCCCAGGTGCGCCAGCGCGGTGCGGCAGTGGCCGTTGGGGCCAGGTGGCTATCTACGGCCGACTACCTCGTCCACCGGCTTACCGGCGCCTTGGCGACCGATCCGACGCTTGCCGCCAGGACCCATGCATTCGACATCCGGCAGCAGCAATGGGATGGCGAGTGGGTGCAACGGGCCGGCGTTTGTGGCGAGATCTTCCCGCAAGTCCTGCCCTCCGGCGCGCCCGCGGGGACGCTCTCACTTGCCGCAAGCGAGGACACGGGGCTGTCGGCAGGGACGCCGGTCGCGGTGGCCGGCCACGATCACGTGGTCGCCGCGTATGCGCTCGGTGTCGTCGCACCCGGCCGCGTGCTCGATTCGATGGGGACTGCGGAGTCTATCGTGGGCGCCGCGCCGCCGCGCGAGTTGACGAGGGGCGACCTCGAAGCCGGCCTCGTCTTTGGCCCGCATGTTTTGCCGGATACGTTCTGCTGGATGGGCGCGCTGGCCGCGTCGGGCGGCTCAATCGAGTGGATGCGCACCATGCTGGCAGACCCGCACGTCTCGTACGAGCACCTGCTGAACCTGTTAGCCCGTGCGCCGGCCGGCCCCTCGCCGATCTTGTACTTCCCGTATCTGGCCGGCGCGCAGGCGCCCCGGCCCGACGGCGCGGCCCGCGGCGGCGTTCGTGGGGCTGCGGGCCAACCACAGTGCGAGCGACCTCGCGCTTGCTGTGCTCCAGGGCGCGGCGTACGAGGTGGAGCGCATCCGGCAGGTGGCAGAAAGTCTCACGGGACCCATCGAGGAGATCATTGCAGTGGGCGGCGGCAGCCGGATTCGCCGGTGGGTGCAGATCAAGGCAGACGTGGCGGGCCGGCCCATCTACGTGCCGGCACAGGCCGAGGCTACCGCGCTGGGCGCGGCGTTGCTGGCAGGCGTGGGCGCGGGCGTCTTCACGGGTCACGACGAGGTACAGGGATTGCTACGTCAGGCGACGTCTCGCGAGGCGGACGAGACAGACGCGCGCGCGGGCCGGCGCACGGGGGTGGTGAAGCCTGACCCGGTCGAGCACCGCCTGCACACTCGGCTGCTCGACGGCCCCTACGCGGCCCTGCAAGAGCCACTGCGAGCGGCCAGCCGCGCCATCTCGGCCGCGCTGCGCGAAGATGAAGGCAACTGATGACAGATCACGTCATGCACATGATCGGCAACGCGCACGTCGACCCGGTGTGGCTGTGGCACTGCGAGGAAGGGTGCCACGAGGTCATGGCCTCCTTCCGCTCCGCGCTCGACCGGATGAACGAGGACCCGGACTTCATCTTCTCGGCCTCGTCGGCCGCGTTCTATGCCTGGGTCGAGCAGATCAGCCCCGCCATGTTCGAGGAAATCCGCCGCCGCGTCGCAGAAGGCCGCTGGGAGCTGGTCGGTGGGTGGTGGGTGGAGCCGGACTGCAACATCCCACACGGCGAGTCGTTTTGCCGGCAGGGGCTCTACGGGCAGCGTTACTTCCAGGAGAAATTCGGCCGGATCGCCCGGGCCGGTTACAACCCCGACAGCTTCGGCCATGCAGGCTCGCTGCCGCAAATCCTGAAGAAGAGCGGGCTCGACTACTACGTCTTCATGCGGCCCAGCCGCCAGGAGAAGGGCCTCCCCGATTTCCTCTTCTGGTGGGAGTCGGACGACGGCACCCGCGTCCTCACCTACCGCATTCCCTACGAGTACGGCACGAAGCCCGAGGGCATCGACCTCCACGTGAAGCGGGTGGCCGCAGAGATGCGGCCGCCGCACACGCACATCATGGCCTTCTACGGCGTGGGTAACCACGGCGGCGGGCCCACACAACAAAACATCGCCTCCATCCGGCGGCTGGACGGGGCGCCCGGTCTGCCCCACCTGATCTTCAGCCGGGTCGAAGATTACTTTGCCCAGGTCGAGCGCGAGAACCGCGCCCTGCCCGTGATCCACGACGACCTGCAGCATCACGCCAGTGGCGCCTACTCGGCCCACTCGGGGATCAAGGCATGGAACCGCCGCGCGGAGCGACTCCTGATGACGGCGGAGCGGTTCGCCAGCCTGGCCGCGGTGCTGACGGGCGCGCCCTACCCGGCCGAGGAGTTACGCCGTGCGTGGCGCCAGGTGCTGTTCAACCAGTTTCACGATATCCTGGCTGGCACCAGTGTGGAGAGCGCTTACGACGACGCCCGGGACATGCTGGGCGAAGCGACCTCCATCGCGGCGCGCGCCCTGAACACTGCTACCCAGTCGTTGGCGTGGAACATCGTCGTGCCGAGGGTGGACGGCACGAACCCGCTCGTCGTGTTCAATCCCCATGCATGGCCCAGCCGGGGCGTGGTCGATATGGAGTATGGCATCCTGGCAGAAGACCAGGTGCTTGTCGACGACCAGGGCCGCCTCGTGCCGTTCCAGCGCACGCCGTCTGAGGCCGCGGTGCGCCGCCGCGACCGGCTCAACTTCCTGGCGGACCTGCCCTCGCTGGGTTACCGGGTGTACCGTGTGGTTCCGAAAGCCTCCTTGCCCGAACAGGCCATCGAGAACTCCGAGAGCCTACCGTCCTAC
Source organism: uncultured Chloroflexia bacterium (assembly GCA_963810095.1). GTDB lineage: Bacteria > Chloroflexota > Anaerolineae > CG2-30-64-16 > CG2-30-64-16 > JALOOB01. Next base: position 108,017 of record CAWEMM010000012.1, read on the forward strand.
GTGGCTGCGGGCGAGAACTGGCTGGAGAACGGGCGCTTCCGCCTCGAGTTTGACACGGAGACGGGGCAGCTGAAGAGCCTGTACGACAAGGAGGCAGGCGTCGAGGCGCTGGCGGGCCCTGCGGCAGTGCCGGTCGCCATCGAGGATCGCAGCGACACCTGGAGCCACAACGTCTTTCGCTTCACGGGCCCGGCCGAACGCTTCGCGCTGGTATCGCTGACCGTGCTCGCCAACGGCCCCGTGAAAGCGGTCTTGCGCGTCGTCAGCGAGTGTGGGCGCTCACGGCTGGTGCAGGACTTCACCTTGTACGCGGCGCTGGATCACATCGACGTCTTCTGCACGCTCGACTGGCACGAGCAGTTCAAGATGCTTAAGCTGCTCTTTCCCATCAACGTCCACTTCCAGACGGCCACGTCGCAGATCCCATACGGGCATATCGTGCGGGAGGTCGACGGCGACGAAGAGCCCGGCGGGGCCTGGCTCGATCTTTCGGGTGCGTCCCGGCAGACCGACGAGCCGTACGGCGTCAGCATTCTCAATGACAGCAAGCACAGCTACAGCGTTCACCTGCGCGAGATTGGACTGACCGTGCTGCGCAGCCCTATCTACGCACACCACGATCCGATGATCCCCGACCCGGACCGCCTCTATTCCTTCGTCGACCAGGGCATCCAGCGCTTTCGCTACGCGCTCCTGCCACACCGGGGGAGCTGGCAGGAAGCGGAGACGGTGCACCGGGCCGCAGAGATCAACGACCCGCCAGTCCCGCTTGCCGGGAACATGGGACCGGAGGGTTTTCTCCCGCTCGCCGGCGCGTTCCTCGAGGTGGAGCCGGGCAATGTGGTTGCGCAGGTGCTCAAGCAGGCCGAGGACGGGGACGGGCTCGTGGTCCGGCTCTACGAGACGGCGGGCGAAACCGCCCGGGCAACGGTCCGCCTCTCTCACCTCGGGCGGGAGTTCGAGGCGGACTTCGCGCCCAGCGAGATCAAGACGTTTCTGCTGCCGCACGACGCTGCCCTGCCCGTACGCGAGGTCAACATCCTCGAATGGGAAATGAGATAGAGACCAAACATGAAGGACCAAAGAACCAAAGGTTCGGGAAGTTCTCCGCAAGCTTTGTGAAACTTGGTGTCCTTTGGTTCTTGCTGTGATAGGGAATCGCATCCCATGAAGTTCTTTACGGTGCAGAAGATCGAGCGGCTGCTGCGCGAGGTGCAGGCCGCGGTCTACCGGGGCGTCCTCAACATCCCCAACTGGAAAGCGATCGAAGTCGACGTGACGGGCGCGGAAGCCCCGGATTTTGACGACAGCGGCTGGCGCGACTTCCGGCTGGGGGATGCGTGGGGCGGATATGACGTCGTGGCCTGGTTTCGCACCCGGGTGCCGATTCCCCACGATTGGCGCCCGAGCGGGGGTCAGGGCCGCAAGCTGGCACTCTCCTTTCTGGTGGGCCCGCGGGAAGAAGGCAACTCGACCGCCGAGACCCTGCTTTATGTCAACGGACAGCCCCTACAGGCCATCGACCGGTGGCACGAGGAAGCCTGGCTGCCACCCGAGCTGACCGGCGACGGCGAGCTGTGCCTGGCGCTGCGGGCTTGGAGCGGCGTGCTCGAGGTGCCCCCCGTGCGCCACTTCCGCCGCGCCCAGCTCGTCTGGATCGACGAGAACGCGGAGCGGCTGGCCGGCCTGACCGACATCCTGCTCCGGGCGATACGAGATCTGCCGGAGAACGACCTGCGCCGGCACATGTTCCTGGCAGCTCTGCACCGGGTTTACCTCGACATCGACTTCGCGGCCTCTCGCCCCGACCAACAGGCGCCCGGCCTTGCGGTGACGTACACGGAACGGTTCTACGACACCGTACGTGCGGCGGTCCGCGTCCTCTCCGCGGAGCTGGAAGTGTGGCACGGCACGCGCGAGCTCAAGCCGGTGATCACGGCCATCGGGCACGCCCACATCGACCTGGCGTGGCTGTGGCGGCTGAAGCACTCGCGAGAAGGCCAGCCGCACCTTCAGCACCGCGCTGCACCTCATGCGCCAGTTTCCCGAATACCGTTTCATGCACTCGGCGCCGCAAGCGTACAAGTTTCTGAAACAAGACTACCCGGACATTTTCGAGCGGGTGAAGGCGCGCATCGCCGAGGGCCGCTGGGAGGTGACGGGCGGCATGTGGGTGGAAGCCGACACGAACCTGATCGGCAGCGAGTCGCTGGTGCGCCAGTTCCTGTACGGCATGCGCTACGTGCAAGACGAGTTCGGCGTCGACATGCGGGTGCTGTGGCTGCCCGACGCGTTCGGCTACTCCTACGCCCTGCCCCAGGTCGCCAGCCAGAGCGGCATCCGCTATTTCGTCACGAGCAAGATCAGCTGGAGCCAGTTCAACCGCTTCCCCAATGACACGTTCCGGTGGCGCGGGCTCGACGGCACGGAGCTGCTGTCGCACTTCATCACCACGCCCGAGATCGAGAGCCCGGGCAGCGCACACACCTACAACGGCCAGATCACCCCGCGTGAGGTCAAGGGCATCTGGGAGAACTACCGGCAGAAGGACATCAACGAAGAACTGCTGATGCTGTTCGGCTGGGGCGACGGCGGCGGCGGCCCGACCCGGGAAATGCTGGAGCGCGCCGGGGTGCTGCGCAACCTGCCGGGCTACCCCGCGGTCGAGCTGGGGAAGGCCGAGCCCTTCTTCGACCGGCTGGCCGACCGGCTGCGGGGTGAGGACGTGCCGGTGTGGGACGGCGAACTGTACCTCGAGATCCACCGCGGCACTTACACCTCGCAGGCGTTCCTGAAGCGTGCGAACCGCAAGGCCGAGATCCTCTACCACGACGCGGAATGGCTCAGCAGCCTGGCCGACGTGCTGCTGGGCCAATCCGAGTACCCGATGGACGCGCTGCGCGAGGGCTGGGAAGCCATCCTGCTCCACCAGTTCCACGATATCCTGCCCGGCTCCTCCATCCGGCAGGTCTACGAAGACGCGGCGCGGGCGTACGAGCGGATCGAGTCGATCGGGTGGCAGACGCAGACCGCGGCGCTCGACCGGATCGCGTGGAGCGTCGGGACCGCAGGCGAGTCGTTGATTGCGTTCAACCCGCTTTCCTGGACCCGCGACGACGTCGCTGGCGCTGCCTTGGGATGCGGAACGGCCGGCGATGACCGTTAGGGGCAATGACGGGCTTCCGGCGCGATGCCAGGTTGTGAAAGAGGGCAGCGAAACCCGCCTCCTGGTCGAGGTCGAAGGCGTGCCCTCGCTCGGCTACCGTGCCTACCCACTGGTCGAACCCGCCGGCGGTCCCGCTGCACCGGCGGGGCGCCCCGAGCCGAGTCACGCGGGGGGTTCCGGGGTGGCCGGAGTCGAACGATGCCCAGGGGCACGCTGCCGCCGTTTCAGTTACCCCGGAGCGACTCGAGAATGCGTTTTGGCGCATCCAGCTCAACCGGGCGGGCCAGATCAGCTCGCTTTACGACAAGCAGGCGGGGCGCGAGGTGCTGGCGCCGTTCGGCCGGCCGGCCGACCGCGGCGAGCCGGGCGAAGCTCGCGGCAACGTCTTCCAGGCCTTCGAAGACAAGCCGATGAACTTCGACGCGTGGGACATCGATATCTATTACCAGGAGAAGATGTCGGAAATCAACAGCTTGCAGGAGGCCGTGGTCGAAGAGAACGGCCCGGTGCGCGGGGTTCTCCGGCTGACCTGGCGCTACGGGAGCTCCACCATCCGGCAGCGCCTGACGATCTATCGCCGCTCGCCGCGGATCGACTTCCGCACGGAGGTGGACTGGTGGGAGCAGCAGGTCCTGCTTAAGGTCGCCTTCCCGGTCGCGGTGCGTTCGACCCGCGCCACCTACGAGATCCAGTGGGGCTCGATCGAGCGGCCGACACACTGGAACACGTCATGGGACTACGCCCGGTTCGAGGTGGTCGGCCACAAGTGGGCCGACCTGTCAGAAGGCGGCTACGGCGTAAGCCTGCTGAACGACTGCAAGTACGGGCATGATATCAGGGGCAACACGCTGCGGCTGACCCTGCTCAAGTCGGCGCTGCGACCGGATGCGGCGGCGGACAAGGGCCGCCACACCTTCACGTACTGCCTGCTGCCGCATGGGGGCGACTGGCGCGAGGGGGGACAGTTCACGAGGCGTATGCGCTCAACCATCCCCTGTTGGCTGCGCTAACGGGCCCTCAGGACGGCCCCTTGTCTCCCCAGCACAGCTTCGTCTCCGTCAGCGCCGACCACGTCATCGTCGAGACGGTCAAGCGGGCGGAGGATCGCGCACCGAGCGGCGGGCCGGGCAACGGGGATGGCTCAGAAGTGAACGCGTGGATCGTGCGAGTCTACGACTGGCAGCAGCGGCGCAGCAGCGGCGTCCGCCTGAAATTCGGCAGCACCGTGCGCCATGCGGTAGCGTGCAACCTCATCGAGAAGGCCGAAGCGCCGGCCCGCTATGAGGGCAACGACATCATCTTCGACATCAAGCCGTTCGAGATCAAGACGTTCAAGGTTTGGCTCAGTTAGGAACGGCGGAGGTCCGATTTCTAGCCCGGAATGGGACACTGATTGAACTGATGAGACTGATCTGCCTGATCTGTTCAGAAAGACGGCGCAAATCGGTTCAATCAGTTCAATCAGTTCTATCTGCGTCCCATTTCACCTCTCGTGGCTCGCCGAGCGGGGGCCCGCCAAGCGGGGGCCCGCCAAGCGGGGTGCCCGCCGGGCGGGGGCCCAGATGCCGGGACGAAGCTGGTTTCTCGAGCTCACTCATCCGCGCTCGAACACCAGCACGTCTTCCTTCCCGTCCTGCCAGGCCTCAAAGCCGGCCGACTGGAGCAGGCCCAGCGTCGGGAGCGCCGCGCCGTCCCGGCAGGGGACCATCGCCTCCACGTTCTTCTCGTCCGTGAGCAACGTCAGCCCGTGCCCGATCAGCTCGGCCAGCGCCGCCGGCTCTCCATCGACGAAATCAAAGCTGAGAGACGCCGGACCGTGCGGCGTGGGGTCGCCGAGGCAAACCAGCCCGACTAACCGGCCGTCGACGCGGATGCCCAGCCGGTGCGCCATTCTGTGAATCGCAAGCTCGGGCCCTCTGCCGAAAGGATAGAAGCGCCACGAATGCGGCAGGAAGCCTTTGCCGGCTGCCAGCGCATCGGAGCGGGCCACAAACGCGATCGCTTCGGCCATCGGAACGGACTCGGCGCGGGGCGACCGGACGGCGAACGGCCGCACCGCTTCTGCAGCGGCACTGCACGCGGCAAACCCGGCGGCCTTGCGGAACCCGTAGCCGGCCGACACACGCTGCGAGGCGTCGTTATCCAGGTAGGTCGATAGCCCCATCCGTTCGACGCCGTCCGCTTCGGCCAGCTCGACCAGGTAGCCGGTGATGGCCTTGGCAATTCCACGACCCTGCAGCCCCGCATCGACGCGCAGACCCTCGAACCAGGCGTAGCCGGGGAACGTCCGGTCGTAGCGGGCGAGGCCGGCGACGCGGCCCTCCAGCACCGCGACGATGAGGCGGGCCTCAGGGGCGGTCAGCCACTGGTCGATGACGTCGGGAATGTAGTCATCCCCCTCCCAGGTCTGGGCAGCAATTTCGAGGATGCGGGCCCGGTCCGCGGGGGTGGCAGTGCGAAATACAAGCTGGTCCATGGCCTGTAGTATACTATCCTTGTGACCACGCGCAACGATGCCGAACTCAACACCCTCATTCGCACTACCCGCGACCTGGTACGCGGACGCGCTGCGCCCCGATCTTGACCTGGACGCATTCCTCGCCGAAGTGCTGCGCCGCACACGTGAAATCACCCCGTTTGACGTCGGTTGGCTCCTCCTGCGGGAAGGGGATCGGGTTCGCATCCGCGCCGCGGACGAGGCGCACCTGGGCGACGTCGGCATGTCCTTTCCCGTGGGCGACTGCGTCAGTGGGCAAAGCATGCTGCGCCGCGCGCCGATCTTCATCCCCGACCTGGCCGAAATGCCCGCGGACCTGCGCCGCGTGTACAAGCCCTCGCGCAGCACCGCCCGCGACATGCGCAGCGAACTGGTGGTGCCCCTTCTGATCAATGATGGCGCCGAGGAACGCGCGCTGGGCGCGCTCAACATCGAGAGCCCCGACGTCGGCGCATTTGCAGCCGAGCAGATCGAAGTCCTCCGCCTGTTGGCCGATCACGCCGCGCTGGCCATCGAGCTGGCCCGCTCGCGGCAGGAAGCCGCCGCGCTGAGCGCGATCAGCCTGCAGCTGGCGCGGCGAGACCGAGCTGGGCGACATCGTGCGAACCGTGCTCGAGCGCGCCCTCGGGCTGGTGGGCGGCCGGTTCGGCCAAATCCTGCTCACCGAGGGCAGCGCGGAGCTCGGCGGCGACCTGGTCGTCCACTACACGACCAACACCCCACCCGCGAGCTCGGGCTGCGCTTTGGCCTGCACGACTCGGTGAGCGGCCTGGCCGTCCACGAGCGCCGGCCCGTCATCGTGCCCGACGTATCGCAGCCGGCCTACTACGTCGTCGAGCGGGTGGGACAGGGCCGGCCCCCGCGGCTCGCGCCGCGCGCAGCCGCACGGCCCCAGTACCAGCGAGTGCTGGAGCGCGAGAAGGAACGCATTCGGGCGGAGTTCGCCGCGCCGCTGTGGGACGGCGCCCGGTCGACCATCGTCGGCATCCTCAACGTCGAGACGCCGCGCGAGGAGGGCTTTTCGGAGGAGCAGCGGGCGAAGCTGGCCGCCCTGGGGAAACGCGCGGCAACGCTTTCTGCGACGCGCTGCTCCACGCCGACCCTGCGTCGCTGCGCACACTCCTCGACGAGGCGCTGCTGCTCGGCGCGACGACCTTCGGCCAACTGCTCGACCTTGACGGGGAGCAACTGATGATCGTCACGACCACAGGCGGCGAACCGGTAGGGACCCGCGTTTCCGTGGTCGAGTCGGTCAGCGGCGAGGTGCTGGCGCGACGCGCGCCCTACTACGTGCCCGACGTGGACGCGGAACCCCGCTACTGCCGCTACCTGGGCGAGGAGATGAAGAGCGAGCTTGCCGTGCCGCTGCTGAGCGGCGACTCGGTATTGGGCGTGCTGAACCTCGAAAGCCCCGCGCCCGGCTTCTTCACCGCCGAGCATGCCCAAATCCTCCAAGCACTAGCCGGGCAGGCTGCGCTGGCGGTCGAGCGTGCCCGGCGGTTCGAGGTCGAGCGACTGGCCGCCATCGGCGGGCTGGCGGGCGATATCGTGCACCGGCTGAACAACCCCCTCGGCGCGCTCAGCGGCTGGCTCGACTTGCTCAAGCGCAAGGACTTCTACGCTAAACTGGTGGCCGAATACCCTTATGTCGAGCAGTACGTGGCGCGCTCGGAACGCGACATCGGCCGTGCGAAGGCCATCGTGCAGGAGCTCCGCACGGAGCTCAAGCGCCGCGCTCCCACGCCGGTGATCCTGCAGGCGGCGATCGTCGAAGCGCTCACGCGGGCGGGCCTGAGCCAGCCGGGCGAGCCGGGTGCCGGGCCCGTGCGGGTCGACGCTGCGCTCCCACCCGAGCCGGTACGAGTGCTGGCTGGGCCCAGCCTCGCGGGGATTTTCTGGAACCTGGTGGACAACGCGGCAAAGGCCATGCGCGACGGCGGCACGCTGACGATTTCCGTCACCCCCGGGCCTGGCGCGGACCGGGTGACCGTGGAAGTGCGCGACACCGGCGTGGGTATCGAACCGTGGCGCCTGGCCTCGATCTTTGAGCCCGGCGCGTCGACCACATCAAACAGCTATGCGCCGGCCCACGGGTTGGGCCTGTGGTGGACGAAGGGCCAGGTCGAAGGCTACGGCGGAACCATCGAGGTAACCAGCCAGCCCGGCGAAGGCACGCGTTTCAGGCTGAGGCTGCGAACAACAGGATAAAAATTCCTGCCACAGAGGACAGCGAGGACCGGGAGACCGCCGGAGCGGGACGAAGGTCAGTGTGCGCGCCGGCGAAAACTCTGTGGCCGAGACCGTTTTCCAGCGACCGGAGGAGACCATTTTGATGATACCGAATCGCATTCTCGTCATCGACGACGACCCTTCCTGGCAGGAGCTGCTGGCCGAGAGCATCGAGGCCGCCAACGCCGTCCCGCCGGGCGAGCTCATGCTCCAGGTGGCCCGCACGTTTGCGGAAGCGGACGCGCTGCTCGACCGGCAGCACTTTCACCTGGCATTCGTCGACCTGCGCCTCAAGGAAGATGAGCGCGAGCTGACCGGCAAGCGCATCGCGGAGAAGATCACCCGGAAGGACGAAGGCACGTGTGTGGTGATCGTGACCGGCCATGCAGACGTCGGCACTGCCATCACCGCGCTGCGCGAGTGGAACGTGCTCGACTTCGTGCTCAAGGACGAGTGGGACGCGGACAAGGTGGCCCACCTGGTGCGGGCGGGGCTGGCACAGGCGCGGCTGAGTTACCGGAGCAAATACGAGTCGAGCGTCGACCTGCTGCGCGGGCCGCAGGACATCTACTCCTGGCTGGCCGCCACGCTCAACCTGTTCGCGCCGGCCAACGAGGTGGACCGCCCGGACCGCCGGCTGGCCGATTTCCTGAATAAGCTGCTCGACGGCCTGCACCCGCTGCTGCCCGCAGAGGGCGCGTCGGGCCTTGAGCTGGACAGCGCCCGGCGCATCGCGACTGCCCGGTTCTGGAGCAAGGCGCTCGGCGCCCCGATCAGCCTCCTCATGAGCCGGACGCGCGGCTTCGACACGGAGACCGGCGCGAGCATCGGCTTCAACCGGCCCGAGCGCGTGCTCGAAGAGCCGGCGCTTGGCCTGGTCGCCGCAATCAGCACGCCGGCGGTCCCGCACTTTGACAGCTTCGCCTGCTGAGCGCTAATGGAGACATCCCATGTCATCACTCGATAATCCCCGCATCCTCATCACCGGCGGCTGCGGTCAAATCGGGACCGAGTTGACCACGGCCCTCCGACGCGCGCTATGGCGACGCCAACGTCGTCGTGACGGACCTTCAGCCCCTGCCCCCCGCCTGGCCCAGTGCGGCCCCGGCGAGCGCCTGGATGTGACCGACCGCGACGCGCTTGCCGCGCTGGTCGGCAAGTACCACATCGACACCATCTACCACCTCGCCGCAATCCTCTCGGCCACCGGCGAAGAGAAGCCGCGCCTGGCATGGACGGTCAACATCGGCGGGCTATACAACGTGCTCGAGGTGGCACGCGAGTTGGGCGTCCGCCGCGTCTATCACCCGTCCTCGATTGCCGCGTTCGGACCCGAGACGCCGAAGGACCAGACGCCCCAGGAGACGGTGCTGCGGCCCACCACCATGTACGGGGTGACAAAGGTAAGCGGCGAGATGCTAGGGGCTTACTATCACCGGCGTTTCGGGCTCGACGTGCGCGGGATCCGCTACCCGGGCGTGATCTCGAGCGAGACGCCGCCGGGCGGCGGCACGACCGACTACGCGGTGGCCATCTTCTACGAGGCGATCCTGCATGGGCGCTACACGTGCTTCGTTCGCGAGGACACCGTGTTGCCCATGATCTACATGCCCGACTGCATCCGGGCGACGTTGGAGCTGATGGAGGCGGACGCGGGGAATCTGAAGCATGCGGCGGAGTACAACCTGGCCGCGCTCACCTTTTCGGCGGGAGAGTTGGCGGCGGCGATCAAAGCGCGAATGCCGCACTTCGAGGTGGAGTACAAGCCCGACTTCCGCCAGCAGATCGCGGACTCGTGGCCGCGGACGATCGATGACTCGGCCGCCCGCGAGGAATGGGGCTGGCAGCCGCAGTACGACCTGGGCGCCATGGTCGATGATATGCTCGAGAAGTTGGGCCAGAAACTGAAGTAGACGACGAGGCCGCCACGAATTTCACGAATGACACGAATTCTACACACCGGGGCAATTCGGGTAATTCGTCAAATTCGAGGAATTCGTGGCAGCCTCGCATTCACGTCCCGATGACGATGCCTCCGTCCACTCGCAGCACTGCGCCGGAGATGAAGCTGGCCTCGTCGGAGGCGAGGAACGCGTAGGCATTCGCGATGTCAATCGGCTGGCCCAGGCGGGCCAGGGGCGTGCGGGCCTTCATGCCGTCCAGCACCTTCTCTGGCATCTTGGCCGTCATATCGGTCAGGACGAAACCGGGCGCAATCGCGTTGACCCGGATGTTGTAGCGCCCGAGTTCGCGCGCCCACACCTTCGTCATGCCGATAACCCCGGCTTTGCTCGCCACGTAGTTGGTCTGCCCGAAATTGCCGTCCAGCCCGACCACGGAAGAGGCATTGAGGATGACCCCGCCGCCGGCCTGGATCATAATCGGCGTGACCGCCTGTGTGCAGTTGAACACACCCTTGAGGTTGATGTTCATTACCAGGTCGAAATCGGCCTCCGACATCTGCCTGACGAGATATCCGTCCTGCATCTTCACGAGATGCCCGTCGCGGGTGATCCCCGCGTTGTTGACCAGCACGTCGATGCGGCCGTACTTCGCCTTCACGTCGTCGACCCACGCCTGCACGGCCTGGCGGTCGGTCACGTCGACCTTGTACTGGCCCGGCTCGTCCGGGTTGGCCTCCACATCGCAGATCGCGACCCGCGCGCCCTCGGCGGCAAACTTCTCGGCCGTCGCCTTGCCGATGCCCGCCGCGCCCCCGGTGACCAACACCACCTTATTCTCGAACCGCATGATTCACTCCCTCTGGAAGAAAACGAGGTGGCCACGAATTTCACGAATTCGACGAATTTGACGGGTTGAACAGACAACGGCAATCCAAGCAATTCGTTCAATTCGTGTAATTCGTGGCAGCTTCGTCTATTCCGCTTTGAACGCGAGGTAATTTTGCTCGCCCCGCCGCACGAAGTCTACGACGACGGGGAGGCCGATCTGAATCCCCTCCGGGTGCTTCGGGTCCACGCCCAGAATCTGGCCGCTGATCTTCACGCCCTCGTCGAGCTCCACGATACCGGACACATAGGGATTCTCTTTGCCGTAGCCCGCATTGATCATGGGCGTCGGGCCGACGTAGATGACGGTGAACGCGGCGAGCTTCCCTCTGCCCGCCAGCTCGACCCATTCCATCCGCTCGCCGAAACAATGCGGACAAATCGCGCGCGGCGGGAGGTGGAGCCGGCCGCACTCGCTGCAGCGCGATCCCATCAGCTTCTGCTCGTCGAGGAACTGGTTGAACGAAGCGACGGTGAACGGTCTCACAGGTGACGGAGCGGACATGGCTACCTCCTCTCGAAGAGATGCACGACGCACGTGGAGCCCGTCGCGCCGACATTGTGCGTCAGGCCGACAGACACGTCGCCCGGCACCTGCCGCGGCCCGGCCTCGCAGCGCATCTGCTTGAACATCTCGATGGCCTGCCCGACACCCGAGGCCCCGACCGGGTGGCCCTTCGACTTGAGCCCGCCGGAAGTGTTGATCGGGTGGGCGCCGGTGCGCGCTGTCACCCCGTCCACCGCCGCCTTGTAGCCCTCGCCGGGAGCGAAGAACCCCAGGTCCTCGGTGGCGATCACCTCGGCAATCGTAAAGCAGTCGTGTACTTCGGCCAGCCGCACGTCGTGATTGTCCATGCCTGCCATCTCGTACGCTTGCTTTGCCGCCAATTGCGCGGCAGGGATTTGGGTGAGGTCCTCCCGGTCGTGGAGCGGCACGCCCGACGCTTGCCCCGCGCCGATCACATAGATGGGTTTGTCGGTGAAGTCCTTCGCCCGCTCCTCGGCGACCAGTAGCACGCACGCGGCACCGTCCGTGATGGGCGAGCAGTCGAACAGGCGCAGCGGCCATGCGATCATCGGGTTCGCCCCGTCGTCATGCAGGAAGTCCATTTCCGTCTGCCACGTGGGGACCGGCCTGCCCTTCTTCGCAGCCGCATCCTTGCGGCCCTGCATCCACGCCGGGATGGTGCCGAACTGGGCCTTGGGGTTCAAGCCGCCGTTCTCGTGGTTCTTGATGGCCACCTGCATCAAGTCTTCCGCGGTCATGCCGTAGCGCGCCATGTAGGCGGTCGCCATGGCTGCGTAGAAGCCGGGAAAGGTGAAGCCCGCGGGGATTTCGTACTGGGCGTCGGCGGCGGCCCCGAGCGTGTCGGTGACCTCGGCCGTGGGCAGCTTGGTCATGCGCTCGACGCCGCCGACCAGCACGACGTCGGCCATGCCCGACGCGATGGCCATCACACCCTGGCGCAGCGCCACGCCGCCCGAGGCACACGCATCCTCCACCCGCACGGCGGGCCGCGGCACGAGGCCCACGGCATCGGCCATGATGGGCGCGACATGAGCCTGGCGCTCGAAGAGGTCGCTCGAGAAGTTGCCGATATAGATTGTTTCGATTTGTGCCGGGTCGAATCCGTTGTCCACCGAGGCGCGCAACTCCTTGAACGCCTCGACAAACAGGTCACGGCTGGTCTTGTCGGGAAATGCGCCGAACTTGCTCATCCCCGCGCCCACCATCGCCACGCCCCGGCCTAATTTGCGGGTTGCCATAGGCAGTGCCATCCGTTCCTCCTTGAACAGCTTTCGCCTTCGAAATACTACCAGCCCGACGTTACGCGCCAGTTACAGGCGGAGCAGGACGCAGACCCAACAGATCGAACTGATTCAAGTAGCGTCTGATTAAGATCGTGTGAATCAGTCTGATCTGTTCACCCTGTGTCCCATTCTCTATGGCACGAGCACGACCTTCCCGAACTGCTCGCCCTTTTCCAGGTACTCGTGCGCGGCCCGGCCTTCGCTCAGGGGAAAGACCTTGTCGACGACCGGCGCGAGCTTGCGCTGCCAGATCAGGTCCATCACGTTGCGGAAGTCGTCGTGGCTGCCCATGGTGCTGCCGAGAATGCTGATCTGCTTGCGGAACACAAGCCGCAGGTCCATCTCCACCACGGGGCCGCCGGTCCCGCCGACGGTGACGAGCCGGCCCCCGCGGGCCAGGGCCCGGATGCTCTGCGTCCAGGTCGGCGCGCCCACGTTGTCGACGACGACGTCGACCCCGCGCTTGCCCGTCGCGAGGAACACCGCCTTCGACCAATCTTCGGCCTTGTAGTTGATCGTCACGTCCGCGCCGAGGGAGTGTGCGCGGGCCATCTTCTCGGGCGTCGACGTGATCGCGTAGACGGTGGCGCCCAGGTGCTTGGCGATTTGGATCGCCGCGCTGTTGACGCCCCCGCCCGCACCGACGATGGCAACCGTTTCGCCGGGCTTGAGCTGCGCTCGCTTGACCAGCATGCGCCAGGCGGTCAGGTAGACGAGCAGCGGCGCCGCCGCCGCCACGAAGTCAAAGTCGTCGGGCATGGGCAGCAGGTTGACCGCCGGCACGACCAGCAGCTCGGCACAGCCGCCCCAACCGTCTTCGCCGAGGATGTGATAGTAGGGGCTGAGGCTGTCCTCGCCCCGCCGCGTCCACTCGTCTTGGCCGGCGGCTCCGCCAGGGCCGGTCATCACCCCCGGGTCGACCACAACCCGCGTGCCCTCGGCGGGGCCGGTGGCGCCCTCGCCGTAGCCGAGCACGATGCCGGCGACGTCTGCCCCGCCCACGTGCGGCTTCGGCAGCTTGTCGAACGCGGGGCCGCCCCGGCGGACCCACAGGTCGACATGGTTCAAGGCGACTGCTTTCACCTGGACGAGGGCCTGGCCCGGCCCGGGTCTGACGTCGTCGAGGTCGCCATACTGCATCACTTCGGGACCGCCATGGTGCGTGAAGTACAGTGCTTTCATCGGCATCCTTTCGGCACGGCTCGATACGCGTTTGTGTGAAGTATAACACGCCGGACGCGGGGCAAGATCACATCCTGGCAAGCACTTCTCGCAGGATGACGACCTCTTCGTCCGTCGGCACCACCCAGATCTCGGTCCGCGAGCCATCGGCGTTGACCTTCGTGGCCCGATCGAGGGGCGCGTTTCGATTGGCCACAGGATCGAGCAGGACGCCCAGGTTCGCCACGCCGGCGCACACCTTCTCACGCAGTTCCCAGGATTTCAAACCGACGTCGTCCGTAAAGACGATGGCATCCGGGCCGTCAAGCAGCCAGGTGTACGCGCCGAGATAGGTTCTGAGGCGGTGCGCGTAAACGTCGTAGGCAAGCGCACAGCGCGCATTGCCCTTCTCGGCCTCCCGGATGATCTCCTGCAGGTTAGAGGAGAAGCCCGAGAGGCCGATGAGGCCGGACTGGTTGTTAAGGATGGCGCTCACCTCGTCGGGCGAGTGGCCCGCGCGCACCAGTTCCAGCACCACCTCGGCGTCGATGTCGCCGCAGCGGGTGGACATGACCAGGCCCGGCAGCGGCGAAAAGCCCATCGAAGTATCGAGCGACCGGCCCTCCTTCACGGCCACTACGCTGGACCCACCCGTGCCCAGGTGGCACAGGATCAGCTTGAGGGCGTCCAGGGGCCGGCCCATCAGCTCGGCAACGCGGGCCGACACGTACTGGTAGGACAGCCCGTGGAAACCGTACTTGCGGAACCCATACTGTTCGGCGAGGTCACGCGGGATCGCATAGGTTCGTGCCTCGGGGGGCATGCGCCGAGTGGAAGGACGTGTCGAAGACGGCATACTGCGGCACGTCGGGCAACAGGTCGCGGCAGACCTCGATCACGCTTAAGGAATTCGGGTTGTGAATCGGTGCAAAATGGAGGCACCGCCGCAGCTTTGCCAGGGCGGCCGGATCGATCCGGGCGGTCTGCGTGAAGAGGTCGCCGCCGTGAACAAAGCGATGCCCGACCGCGTCGACCCGGACATGGTGCCCCTCGAGAAGCGCCAGGATCTCGCGCGCGGCCAGGGCGTGCAACGAGAGGTCGGCCGCACGCGATCCTGCTTCGCCCCGGATGTGCCACTCGACGACGGACGCCGCCTGCGTCTTCGTCGCGACGTTTCTCGCCTTGCCCCAGGCAACGGCGACGGGAGTGCCGTCGGGCGAAATACGATACACCTTGAAGCCCTGTGATGAGCTGCCGCAATTGAAAATGAGGATGTCCAAGCCGTCTCTCCAGCCCGTGGTGTTGGATCGTGGGGAGAGGATAGCACTTTCGAGGTTACGGCCCAAGCGGCGAAGGAGCACGCGCAAGAAAAGGCCCCCGGCTTCGTCGTGAAGCCAGGGGCCGCAATTGTTCGCTTGCAGGCCCTTACGACACTGCCACCCGCTGGGCCTCGCCTGCGTGGAACTCCTGCCGCTGCACGGCCGCCTGTGGCACGATGCCGTTCTTGGTCAACGCGTCGCGCATCTTCGCGCGCGCCCGGCTGAGCCGTGACTTAACCGTGCCCAGGTTCGAGCCGGTGACCGCGGCCGCCTCGTGATACGCCAGGCCTTCGACATCGCAGAGCAGGAGCACTTGCTGCTGCTCCTTGGGCAGCTTGCGAATCTCCGCCATCATCATGCGCATCAGCTCGCTCGACTCCGCACGGTCGTGGGGGGTCGGCTTGGCGTCAATCAGGCGATAGTCGTGCTCGGGCAGAATGTCATCACCGTCGAGCAGCTTCGCCCGCCGGCGCCGGTCCCCGCGCATCCGGTCATAACACGTGTTGATGACCACCCGGAACAGCCACGCCTTGAACGAGCCGCCCCGGAACTGATGAATACGATTGTAGATTTTGATGAAGCTGTCCTGCATCGCGTCCGACGCGCTGTCTGAGTCGCCGAGAATGCGGTATGCGATGCTGTAGGCCTGCTGCTGATAGGCCGAAATCAAGGCGTTGAAAGCCGAAAGCTCTCCACACTGGGCCGCCTCGACCAATGCGTTCTCATCCTGCTGCGTCATCTCACTTCCTCCCACTCATTCTCTACTCAAATCACCTGGCGGAACCGGCGCCGATCTTCGCCAATATTCGTCGCTTCACCTGTCCGTCATACACTTGCCACTTCAGGTCCCTATACTCGTCGGTGCCGTTCCCCGCCAGAAACCCAATTGGAACCTCAAACCCCCCCGCCAACGCCTTGCCACCGCCAATGTATCGTCCTGCCGCATCTTTGCCGAAGACCGACTTGATAAACTCGTCGGGGTCCAGCGTCAGCTTGGTCGTGCGGAGCGAACCCACCAGGCGCTCGGCCGACGCATCATCCCCCTGGATAATGCCGTACACGATCGCCGTGTGGATATTCTCTTCGGTCAGCAGAAAATCGGCTGCCTGGGGAATCGCATCGCGGTCTTCGAGCCGGATATAACCGATCCCGCTGAGCGAGTAATTGTCGACGATCACCCGGTTCCCCAAGGCCCGCTGGATCGTTTCCATGGCCTGCTTCGAACGGGCCTGGCTCATGATTTGCTCGAGCAAGTCGGCATCCCGGTAGCGGCTCAAAAATGCGGCCGCCGTAAAGTCGTCGGGGCCGGCTCGCAGCAGGCCGTGGGTGTCGGTCAGCAGGCCGTGCATCAGGGCTGTCGCCGCAAGCACGTGCTCCCTGCGGGCCTTGTCCATCGGCAGCAAGCCCTGGGCCAGATACTCGGCATATAGGGTCGCCGTCGCGCCCACCCGGCGAATGTCGCTGAACTGCGGTTGGACCCTCTCTTGCAGTTCATGATGGTCGATCACGGCAAGGGCCGGCACGCCCGCCTTTTCCAGCGCTTCCACCAGCCGCATCGCGGTTGTGCCCTGGTTATCCACGAACACTGCCGCCTGATACTTGCGCAGGTCGCTCGCCGGGTTCCACCGGGCCACATTCATCCCAATGAGCCGAACCAGGGCCACGTTCTGCACATGGCTGATTTGCTCTCCGTATACGACGTCCGCCTGGATCTCGTGCGCCGCGCTGATGAGTTGGTGTGCGTACGCCGACGCCAGCGCGTCCGGGTCCGGAAAGTCCTGCAGGACGATGATGTGACGCTCGCCCCGATGCGCCGCCAACATCTCGCCCAGCCCCTGTGCCACGGTCATGATGGTGTGCACCCCGTGCGCCCGCACCCCGTGCGAGCGCACCAAAGGGGTGTGCTCGCCCTCTGCGGCCAGCGCCTCCGGCGGCACGTCCTGCGCACCTGCTTGCGTGTCCACTACCGGCTTGTTCGGGTCTTGAGCTGGCATTTCTATTCAGCCTTCGCTTGCGTTAGCGGGCCCTACTGGCGGAAAGCTGACTTGCGGGGCAGGCGTGTCTGCGGCAGCCTGGCCGGGACACGAACGGGCGCCGGCTTCGGGGCCTTCTGTTTGGACTTGCCCGTAAAGGCAACAAAGGTAAGCGCAAACGCCCAGGCCAGCAGCAATGCAACTATTTCCATGCTACACCTCTATACTCCCACGTCAGCTCGATTTGCATCGGGCCCCCTTCGCACGCTGTGCCTGGCGGGACTCCGACAGTCACCACGGTAAGAGACGCCGTTTCGATTCAATTCGTTAAGGTGTCACCCGAGACGCTTGTGCGTCTTGTTTGCCATATCAAACAGTGACGCCACAAGCTTACTTGATGCAAGCCTGTGGCGTCTTTAGCGTACACTTACGGGGAACTTAAGAGGCCATTAAGACGTTACCCTATTCTTAGCAGCGGCGCCTACGCCTCCCGGTCCTGCGACAGGATGACGACAGCGTAAGGCCCCAGGCTGATTTCACCGTAGAATGGCAGCCCGTCATACTCGCCCTCTTTGGCCTCCACGTCGAACACGTCCTGAAGCCCGAAATCAGGGTCGTAACCCTGCCAGTCGCTGTTGAACCGCACCCGCCACCAGCCAGCGGCCGGGAAGCCGATTTTGTACATCCCGCGCTGGGTATTTGCGAAGCTGGCGGCCACAACCACGCTGTCTCCGGGTCCGCCGTCCTTCCACCGGTGGAATGCGATCACGTTCTCCGTGTTGTTGACGTGGTGCACCTCGACGTTATAGCCGGTCAGCCCCTCGGTGTTGTTCTGCCAGTTCCGGCGCAGCTTGAAGAGGTCCGTGTACATCTGGAGAATGCCCTTGTGGTCCTCGAAGCGCGACCAGTCCAGCGGGTCCTGCTCGTGGAACCAGCGGTCCTCCAGCATCTCCTGGCCCTGGAAAATCATCGGCACACCGGGTGAGGTCACCACCAGCGCGGCTCCCAGGGTCGAACGCTTCTTCGGGTACCAGCTCTCGGCTTCGCCGGGCGAAATCTCCTCAGGCACGCGGGCCTTCCCATTTGCGTCCTCGTCGTGTGACTCCGTAAAGATGATGCGATCGAAGACGTCGTCGCCCAGCACTGCCTGGATTGCGCCCGCGACGACGTGCATGTCGCGGTGCTCGTCGGCCATGCCCACGATGGCGCCCCGGACGATGCCGACGAATTGGGGGTCCCATTGCGCGCTCGAAGCCACCGCCGCCGGCGCCCAAGTCCTTGGTCAGCCAGCCGTCGCCCTTCAGGTCTTCCGCGATGGTGAACTTCCACGGCTGTCGCGCCTGGATCTCCTCGTTGATCCACCGCAGGAAGCCCCACCCCTCGGGCAGCTCGCCGCCCTTGTCGCTGCGCGGGTCATTCCCGTGCACGTGGCGTATGAAAGCCGTCGCGTCGAAGCGGAGGCCGTCACAGTGGTACTCTTCCAGCCACATCAGCGCATTGTCGCGGAAGTACTGGCGCACCTCGCCGCGGTTGTAGTCGGGCCGCGTCTCGCCCCACGGCGTCTCCGCGCGCCAATCGTTGTAGAAATAAATCCCGCCCTTGCCGTTCTCGCTCCAGCCGTCGAACTGCCAAAGCGCGTTGTCGTTCGGACCGACATGGTTATAAACCACGTCCAGCAGCACCGCGATCCCTCGCTTGTGCGCCTCGTTTACGAACTGCTTGAGCGCCTGCGGCCCGCCATACGCGCCCTCGACTGCAAACGGATGGCCCGGGTTGTACCCCCACGAGAAGTCGCCGGGGAACTCCGTGGGCGGCATGACCTCGATGGCGTTAATGCCCAGCCCCGCGAGATAGTCCAGCTTTTCGAGCGCGGTCAGGAAGGTGCCCGGCTTCCCCTTCTCCTTGACGTGGAAGGTGCCGACATGCATCTCGTAGATCGCCAGTTCGTTCCACGCCGGCATTTTGAAGTCGCCGTCTTCCCAATCGAACGCCGGATCGACGATGACGCTGTTGCCGACCGAACTGGTCAGCGCGCGTGCGTAGGGATCGAGCCGCCACAGCTCGTTCTTGCCATTCAGAAGCCAGTAACGGTATTCCTGCCCCGGCCGAGCGCCAGGGACATCAGTCGACCAGAACCCGTTCCCCTCGTTCGCCAGGGGATTGGCTTTCGACGACCACTCGTTGAAGTCGCCCACCACGGACACCTTGTTGGCGTTAGGCGCCCAAACCCGAAACGAGACGCAATCGTCATGGACGATCGCCCCCATGCCCGGCACGCTCGCGGGGTGCGTCGACTTCGCGGACGCCGCCCGAGACGGCGCCTGATCCTTCTTCCTCGTTGCTGCCATGCCTTCCTCACACAACTTCAAAACATGCGGCGAATAATGCGGCGGGGCCTCCTGCCGCCTCCCGGGTGGGCGCGCACCCGCGAGGCGACCACAGGCAACCCCTGGTCCGAGATAGGACACCGATGCAACTGATTGAACTAATCGCACTGTCCTTCCGGAAAAGATCATGACAATCAGTCGAATCCGTTCAGTCCGTGTCCTATTGCAGCCCTCGTTGTCCAACAGCGCGTGGCGAGGGCCCAAGTACAAGCACACTCAATCTGTTGGGTCGCATCCTTCGACTGCGGCACACCAGCTGCGCTGGCGCCTCCGCTCAGGATGCTTCAAGCGCAGGCACCCTGAGCGGAGGGCGGTCCGCAGGAGCGCCCGCAGTCGAAGGGCGCCGAGCGCCATGATTCAACAGATTCGCTGTGGCTGCACCTAAACTCGCTTATCCAGCTGCAACGCCTACTTCTTGCCCCGGCCGCCCCCATCGCCCGCGCCCTCACGCTGCACGAACTTGAAGAACCGGCTCTGCTCGCCGCTCTTGAGCGTGTCCTGGTAGAGGAACGCAAGGCCCGAGTCGTCGAACTTCTTGAAAAAGTCGTCCCACTCGATGGGTTCGAGCCGGGCATCGCGATCGTCGGGGTTGGGCTCGTCGAAATCAATACGCAGGAGACCCGCGTCGTTCTTCCCGCCGGTGTCGCGTACGCGCGCCGGGTGTCCCTGGCGCTCTTCGACCCAGCGACGAATTACCTCATGGTCCGTGGTTGTATCCGAACTGCCTGCCATCTCAAACCTCTCACTCTGCTCTCGTTACAGTTGCCTACACGTTGACGACTTCGCCGCCGTTCGGGTGAATGACCTGGCCCGTGATGTACGATGCGTCCTCGGAGGCCAGGAAGAGAAATGCCGGCGCCACCTCTTCCGGTTGGCCCGGCCGGCCGAGCGGCACGTCGGCCCCGAAAGACTTCACCTTCTCCTCCGGGAAAGTCGAAGGGATCAGGGGTGTCCAGATCGGTCCGGGTGCCACGGCGTTCACACGGATGCCCCGCTCGGCCAGGTTGATCGACAGCGAGCGCGTAAATGAAACGATGGCGCCCTTCGTCGAAGAGTAGTCGAGCAGCTGTGGGCTGCCGCGGTAGGCGGTCACGGATGTCGTGTTGACGATCGCGCCGCCTTTCTTCATGTGCGCCAGCGCCGCCTTGGTCAGGAAGAACATCCCAAAAATGTTGGTCCGGAAGGTGCGCTCGAGTTGCTGCGCGCTGATGTCCTCCAGGCGCTTCTGTGGGTGCTGTTCGGCCGCGTTGTTGATCAGGATGTCGAGCTTTCCGAACTCCTGCACCGTGCGCTGCACCAACTGCTGGCAGAAGTTCTCGTCGCCGATGTCCCCGGCATGGGCGAGGCAGCGGCGCCCCTCCGCCTCGACCAGGCGCTTTGTCTCCTGCGCGTCGCCGTGTTCGTTGAGGTAGGAGATGGCTACGTCCGCGCCTTCGCGGGCAAACAAGGCCGCGACTGCACGGCCGATCCCGCTGTCGCCGCCGGTCACCGAGCGCGACCTTCCCCTTGAGCCGGCCCGAGCCCGGCCGCTCCTCGCGGACTGCATCAGGCTTGGGCGTCATCTCGCTCTCTAAACCGGGGCGCTGGTCCTGCGTTTGCGCCGGCAGCGTCTGCTTCTGTTGTTCCTGGCTCATCAGCTCACCTCAGGGCAGGGGCGACGTCGTCGCGCCGGGCGGAACGATATCGCTGCTGTCCGAGTCCTGCTGGCCCGCGTGTAGCTTCTGGAGCAGGCGGGTCACGATCGTCCGGGATTCAGCGTCTTCCGTATCGAAGCGGCCCGCGAGTGCGGTCACCGCGCCCTGCTGCCCGGCAACAGCCGCGTTATCGAAACGCGGGACGACGGGGAAAAGCCGGTCCTCCCCGCCCAGGTCCTCCAGGTCGGGGATTGAAATCTTGTGATCCCGCTTCAGGCGTTCCTGCACGCCGGTCCACACATCGCCCGGCGTCGCGCCTTCGATCACTGTGTTGTCGTTCGCGACACCCAGTTCCGCAATGGATACACGGTACGCCATGATCAACCTCCTGCCTCGTCTCGAAATCGCCGGTTCCCTTTAGCGGTAGCCCGGCCGGCTTCCACTCGATTCGCCGCGGGTGCCGTCCGCATCGCGGCTCCCGCCGTGATCCTCGTAGCCCTCGCGCGCGTTGTCTTCATCGTTGCCGTCTGCAGCCTGATTCCCCGGGCGGCCCTCTTTCGTCGACGGCTTGCCCGATCCGCTGCGAATGGGCCCGCTGTGGCCCTCGCCTTCCTTTTCCAGGCCCCCCGTCATCCCGCGCTGGCCGCTCACACCGGGCTCGCGCCCGCCCTTGGTGCTCCCCGATCCGGCGTCGTCGTCCTCACCCGTGCGGCCCTCGTCCCTGCTATTCTGGCCCTGTCCGCCGGCGTCGCCGACCAGGAGGCTGCCCGTGCCTTCGTTCTCCATCCCGCCCCCGGCCGTCCCCGAGCCGCCGCTGGAGCCCTCGCCGGTCTGCCCGACCCCGCGATCCTGCAGACCGCGCCCCTGGGAATCGTCACGGTCTTCGGCGCCGTCGCGGTTCTGCGTTTCGCCGCGGTCGCCGCGCATCAGTTCGTCTTCCGCCGTCCGCCGGGTTGTCAGGTCCTCTTCGGGGCGGTTGCGGTACTTGTCGCCTTGTGCACTCACGATTCTGCCTCCTGCCTTTCAACCCGGGCCGGGCTCACGCCTCGCTGAAGTAGCGCCGGCCGACCGAGAATCCGAGGGCCAGCAGCAGCAGGCTTGCTGCGGCTGCGAAGACCCACGGCTTCTGGCGCACCCGCGCCCCGGCCTGAGCCCGCACCGTGCCCACCTGCTCGCCGAGCTTACCGGCTTGCAGCGCGACGCTGTCGCCGGCTTCGCCGGCCTTTTCCGAAGCTTTTTCGGCAGCTTCTGAGACCGCCGTCGTCAACTCTTCCGCTTTGGCCGCAGCCGCCGCAGTCACCGCGGCGAAGCGCTGCGCCGCCTTGTCGAGCATGCGCATCTGCTTCTGGTGCATCGCAGCTTCGGCCCGCCGGGCCGTCTCCGCGCCCTCGTCGATCCCGACCATCTTCTTCTCGTGCATCGACGCTTCGCTGACCTTGGCTTGCTCTGCGCCCTGGTCGATCGCTTTCATCTTCTTTTCGTGAGCCAGCGTCAGTTTTTCCTTCGCTTGCTCGATTCGCATCTCGGCCTTCTTCGCCATCTCAGTCTCCTTTTGCTACAGCAACCTTCCCTGATTTCACTGGCGCCTGCGGCACGGGCGCGCCCGCGCCGTCGAGCTTGACGATAACATGGCTCGTCTTAAGCTGACTTTAAGGTCGGCTACGCACTCGCTTAAGGCTTCCTCAAGGTCGATCCCCTGGTTAGTGCGCTCCGTTCTCCGGAACAAGCTCATACGCCTCGGGCGAATCAGGACCCCCGGGCACCTCGTCCGCGCCCAACTGCTTGAACTCGTCGGCCAGTGCCTTTAGTTCCTCTTCCGGTCGTTCTTCGAGGTTGACCATATCGGTGCGCGCCTCCGACACCGCCCGGATCAGTTCGTCGATCTTCAGGTGCAGCGCCTTGGAGTCCCGGTTCTGCGACGCCTGGATGATAAAGACCATCAGAAATGTCACGACGCTCGTGCCGGTGTTGATCACCAGCTGCCACGTGTCTGAGAAGTGGAACAGCGGGCCGGTGATGAGCCACACGACGAGCACGCCAATTGCCGCTATGAACGCCCAGGGCGAACCGACGACGTCTGCGGCCCGGCGTGAGAACTTACGAAAGTACTCGTTCACCCTCGGCCTCTTCCACCTGATCGAACGGCGGCACGGTATCAGCCCGAAGCTGGGGCGCGTACTCGTAGCGCTCCGCGGGCGGCGTTCGTGCCGGGCGTGCACGACCTGTGCTCGCGTTATCGGGCTTGGCCTGGAAGACCAGGCCGGCGAGTCCCACGCCCAGCATCGTGATCGCCTTCGGGATGAGCCGCAGCGCCAACCCAAGCGGCGTGGCGGGGATGCGCTCGGAGCCGAGTTGATTTGCGTTGGCCTCTGCAGGCTCACGCAGCCTGTCGACGAGGCCGGCCTGGAGCTGCAGGATGCCGCGCTCCACCAGCAACTTCTCGCGGAACAGCACGTCCCATTCCTCGTGCTGCACCTCCGCCGAACGGAGGTCGCGCTCGATGGTTTTCAGCCGCTGAACCAGGTCGGAATTGGCGTTCGCCGGCGTACGCTTCTTGGCATCTTTCCAGAGCGCGCGCAGCCGGTCCTCCAGCTCGTTGGCCTCTTTCGTCCACGTCAGGTACGCCTTGGAGAAAGACAGCTGCTCGACGACGATCGCGCGGGCGTGCGCTGCATCGTACTTCCGGCCGCTGATCGCCAGGTCCGACGGGTAGAGGATCAGTTCGAGCTTGTTCGAGCGCAGCGTCGTGAGCTGGTCGGCAACCAGGTTGGACTGACCCTGGCCCGCCACTACGGTTAGCACCTTGATCGGCAGCCGCATCAGGATACTCGCCTGCGTCCGCGTGACCGGCAGGTCCGCTTTGTCGAGCGCCCGCTCGATCTCGCTCACCATCGAGAGGTAATCCGGCTCTTCGACTACAATGGGCAGATGCTCGGTGGTCCAGCGCTTGGCCAGCGTCCGCACCTTAAGGAGCGGAACAAACACCACCATCATGAGCAGGGCCAGCGAGGTCGCGACCGTGTACGGGTAACCGTGCAGGATGCGCTGGAAGATCGCCTTGCCGCCCTTCGGCTGGTCTTCCTTGGCGGTCACCTTTGTCGCCAGGAAACCCATTATCGCCGGCAGAACCAATGCGATGGCCAGCATAGCCAGTCGAATCCACCAATCCTGCACGAAGGATGGCAGCTTGACGAAGCTGAGCAGAAACACCCCAACCTTTGGGACGATAACGCCAAACACCACGACAATCCAGATGACCGACCCAAACGCGATCACCGACAGGAGTGTCTGCCGCTCCTGCGGCACCTTACCGAACAGGGTCGTCGTGGCCCAGCTAAAGATCGTATTCAACAGCCGCCCGACCTGCCGGCCGAGGGCTGCGAAAAGCGCCTGAAGAATCGCCATAATTGTCTCTCCCCCGCGCCCCTCCGCCTGTGGCTGCAGGAGGAGGGGCCAGGAATTACGCGCGCACCATGGAGCGCCGGTAGCGCCACCACGAGAACACAAACAACACCAAGCCCATCACACCCAGCGCCACCAGGAAGATCCACGGCGGCGGCACGCCCTTCAGCATCACGTTCTGCAAGCTGATGATGCCGTAGGTGACCGGTAGCAGGTACCCGATGTAGCGAACCGGTACCAGAATCTGCATCAGCGGAAACACGAACCCGCTGAAGAACATGGACGCCAACAGGACCAGCATCGAAGCCTGGACGGCCTGACTGTCGGTGCCCGATGTGGCCGAGATGGCAAAGCCGTATCCCAGCGACGCAAAGATCAGCAGCAGCAGCGAAGCGACGAGCCAGGCCACCGTGCCCAAAAGCGGCACGCCGAGGATGTAGATCGCCGACGCGGTCAGGATGGCCGCCAGGACGCCGACGAACAGCAGGTACGAGCCATACTTCCCCAGCATGATCTCGAACGCGGTGATCGGCGCCACCCGGAACAACTCGAGCGCACCGAACACCTTCTCACGCACCAGGGCGAGCGACGCGATGCTGATCGCCACGTGCTGCAAGATCAAGGCCAGCACGCCCGGCGCATAGAAAATCACGAATGCGGGCGTGAACGGTGCGATGCTCTTCGTCACGGTAGTCAGCGGCGACACCATCACGTCGGGCGGCACATTCTCAAAGTCCGCCAATTGTTTGTCCATGCGATCCAGGTCGCTGCTCACCGCCTGAGCCCGGGTATCGACCGAAGACTGGTCGTTCGCCCCCGCGGGCGCAGCGGCCGGGCTTTGAACCGGGCCTGCACCCAAGCCCTGACCCATACCGCCCATGATCAGCGCCGTCGCACCCAGCAGCGCAGTGGCCTGGTCCAGCGAGCTATTGGCCCGCGCCAGTTCCTCCTGCGCACGGGCATTATCGCCGGCAGCCGCGGCCGAACGAGCGCTGTCGGCCGCCGACCGCGCCTGGGCCAGGTTACCCTTGGCGTCGCCGCTCTGCTGCTTGGCCTCGGCCGCAAACTGCATCAGGATGCGGCGGTTAATCTCGGCCACGTAGACGCGGCCGAGCTGGTCCACGTACGCCGCCTGCGTCGGGTCGATCTCGTTGTGATACAGCTCGAGGGTCGCCTGCGAGCCATTCTTGACCGTCTGGTACGCATGTGGCGGATAGACCACGACCAGGTCAACCTGGCCGATGCGCAGCCGCTGCAGGGCCTCGTCCTTGCTGACCGTCTGGCCCATGTACTGGAGCTGCGGCCCAAGGTCGGTCGCGTACTGCTCCACCTGCGGCGCGACTTGCGGCTCGTCCGCGGGAACCACGAAGAGCGCGCGCATCACCCGGGCCTGGTTGTTGAAGCCCAGCCCAACGAGCAGCAGGATCAGGAACGGGCCGAGAATCAGCCGGACAACCAGCCAGGGTTGGCGCAGGATCTCGCGGATTTCCTTGCCGAGAAATGAAGAGACTCGGACGATCGGCTTAAGCACGGCGCGCCTCCAACTCCTGGCCCTCGACCTCGGCCTGCGACTTTTCCAGCAAACGCACAAAGACCTCGTCGAAGGTGGGCCGGTACTGCTCGATCCCCTCAACCTCCAGGTTCTCCCCCCGCATCAGGTCGAGAATCGCGGGCATGGCCGTCGAGGCGTCCTCGACGACGAGCCGGGCGCGGCCGGGGATGCTCGTATCGATCGACTGCACGCCGTTCACACGGCCAAACAGCGGACGCGTGGCGTGGCCGATTTGCGCAGAACGCACTTCGACGATTTCGCCGCCGAACGCGTCGCACCGCAGGTTCTCGGGCGTGTCGATGGCGATGATCCGGCCGTGCCCGATCACAGCCACCTGGTCGCAGTACTCGGCTTCGGTAACGTACTGTGTCGTCACGAACAAGGTGCGGCCTTCGCCTTTGAGCCGGTGGAACGCCTCCCAGAACTTGGCGCGCAAGATGGGATCGATGCCCGCGGTGGGCTCGTCCAGGAAGATCAGGCGCGGGTTATGGATCAGCGACGAGGCCAGCGCCAGCCGCCGCTGCATCCCGCCCGAAATGTCGCGTGCGAGCTTGCCCCGGTGATCCCAGAGCTCGACGAAGTCGAGCACCTCCCGGCGACGTTTGCCGCGGTGAAACCAGCTCATACCGTAGAGCGAGGCGGAGAAGTCGATGTTCTCCTTGACGGACAGGTTGGGGTACAGGATGAACAGCTGCGGCAGGTAGCCGATACTCTCGCGCACCCGGCTGCTCATGTGGCCGGCGGGCTGGCCAAAGATCTGCACGCTCCCGCTGGTCGGCTGATAAGTCCCGTTCATCAGGCGGATGGTCGTCGTCTTCCCGCTGCCCGACGGCCCGATGAAGCCGAAGATCTCGCCCTCGTGAACGTTGAAGGTCAAATCCTGGACCGCGACCGAATCGGCAAAGCTCTTTGTTGCGTTCTGCATCTCGATGACTCGGCGCCGAGCTGCCGTGCTAGGCACACTCGTGGGCGCGCCCGCAGGCGGTGCGGGCACTGGTTGTGGCGCCCGCGGCGCGGCGGGTTGCCCAGGTGCTTGGTTAGGTCCTTGCATTCGTACTTCCTGCGCTGCTTAGCGCTTGAGCCCGTCGGGCACGCCATTCGGGTATAACTTGTCGATCGCCTGCTGGATGTTTTGGATGCGATTCCCGGGGTCCGGGTGCGTGCTCATGAACTCGGCGGGCCGCGGTCCCGAGTTGGCCTGCTCCAGAATCGTCATCACGTCGATCATACTGCGCGGGTCGTAGCCGGCCTGCGCCATGTATTTCACGCCGAAGGTGTCGGCTTGGGTCTCGTCCGTGCGGCTGAACTTCAGGTTCACCATCTGGTTCACCAGCATGGCAAACTGGGCATTGCGGTACGTCCGTGGGTCGTTTGGATCGACGGCAGCAATGACCGCTGCGCCGGTGAGGCCCTGTGTCAGCTGGCTCTTCGCCAACTGCTCGGCCGAGTGGCGCAGGATAACGTGCGAGGTCTCGTGTGCCAGGACGCCGGCAAGCTGGCCCTCGGTCTGCAGGTGCGACAACAACCCTTCGGTGATGAAGACCTGGCCGCCCGGGAGGGCGAACGCGTTGATCGTCTCGGGGTCGGCCAGCAGGTGATACTCAAACTGATACGGCCCCTTGGCCGCATCGCTGTTCTCCCAAATCTTGTTGCCCACCTGTGCGACGAGCGCCGTCGCTTTCTGGTTGGAGGATAGACCCCCGTATTGCGCTTCCATCTCTGGCGCAGCCTGCAGCCCCATCGCGGTTTCCTGCTCCGGCGACATATTTACGTGCTGCGTCTGGCCCGTAACGGGGTTAACCTGGCTGGACCCGAAGTAGCCAATCAGCGCGATGACAATCATGATTACCGCGATGATCAGGCGACCCCCGCCGAACGAGCGCCGTCCAACATTTCCGAACATGCTTACTTCCTCTCACTCACAACACACAAACTAACTCAATACACGCTCTGACGCGATTAAACGCAGCCGGCAAGACGGCTGTTCCGATTCACGGGCCGGCCCCTCTCCCCTTCCACGCACGCGCCCGGAACATCGAGCACTTAGCCCTGCAGCAGCGACTGCGCACCGTCGATCCAGATCTCGGTGCCCGAGATGTGGCTGGACGCGTCCGAGAACAAGAACTTGACAAGCTCGGCCACCTGCTCGGGCCGCCCGGGCGCACCCTTCGTGAGCGGCACGGGTCCCTCCGGGTACTCGGCCAGTTTCGGCTCGCCCTCGAGCTTGCTTTTGTCGGTAGACTCCTCGATGTTGGTCGTAATCCAGCCGGGGCAGATGACGTTCACGCGGATCTTGTCCTGGCCCAGCTCGAGCGCAAGCATCTTCGCCAGGGCCACCTGGCCGGCCTTTGTCGTCGCGTAGGCAGATGCGCCCACGTTGCTGAACATGCGGGTGCCGTTGACCGACGACGTGATCACAATGCTGCCGCCCTGCTTGCGCAGGTGGGGTACCGCGTAGTGAACCGTCAGGTACGTCCCCTTCAGGTTGACATCCATGACCTGATCCCATTCGTCCACGGTAATCTGGTCGATTGGCGCCCAGGTCCCGTTGATGCCCGCGTTCGCGAAGACCATGTCCAGCCGCCCCCAGCGCTCCAGCGCCTGGCGAATCGCGGCCTCCACGTCTTGCGGCTCTGAGACGTCGCACACGATCACCAAAGCCTCGCCGCCGGCACCGCCGGATGCCTTGCTCCACCTCTCGCAACTCCGCTTCGTCGCGGCTGACCAGCGCGACGCGCACGCCTTCGCGTGCCAACAATTCGGCGGCCGCCCGGCCAAGGCCCGAGCCCGCGCCCGTGATGAATGCTACTTTACCCTTCATTGGCTCCATCCCTTTGCGTTTGAGTAGACCCTCTTTCGGGACCTGTCTGGCGCTTGGCCGCACCAGCGATTCTTGCACTCTAAATGTAGCCCGCGCATACGTCTTTACGGCCATCTCATACCGACCTTAAGGTGGGCTTAAAGACCGATGTGGTTCGAGGGGCCGCAAGCTATAATGACAGGGTGCAAGAATGGACGGATACAGGCATGAGGGAAGCGGTCGAAGTGGGAAATAAGACTCGCAAGCAGTTGCTCGAAGAGCTTGCCGCGGCGCAGAGCCGCCTTAACGAACTCGAGGCGTTCGAGGATACCCCGAATCGCGTCGAGAACCGGGCCCCCGGGGGAGAGAGCCACTTTGCGCACCTCTTCCGTGACGCCCGGGTGGCCAACCTGCTGTTTGATCCACTCGGCAACCTGGTGTCTGCAAACGCGGGCAACGGTATGCTGAGCGCGGGCGAATACCAGCGGGCCGTCCGCGAAAGTCTGTTCGAGAGCGCCGCCTGGACGCCGGAGATACGCAGCCGGCTGGCAAACGGGGAGGTGCTGCGGTTGCGCATCACCGTCGATCTGGGCGGGGGTCAGAACGGCGATCTGCAGGGTCGAACCGCCCCGAAAGGCGTGGCGCACCTCGAATCCACCGTGTCTTCGCTGGGCATGCAAGGCTACCTGGTGCAGGTACAAGACATCACGCAGGAGGTCGAGTCGAAGGCTGCGCTGCGCGAGCGCGAGACGTTCTTCCGCTCGGTCTTCCAGGCCATCCCTTCCCCGACAATCGTGTGGCGCCACGCCGGCAACAACCACTTCGTCCTGCACTTCTACAACACGTCGGCCAACCTTGCGACGGACGCGCATCTCGGCGAGTACGAAGGCGCGGACTTGGACCGCTTTTACGCACACGAGCCGGAGTTTGCGGCGCGTGTCCGCCGCACGTTCGAGACCGGGCGAAGCGGTGACCGTCGAGCAGGAGTACGTCTTCCGGACCACCGGCAAGAAACGCTACATCCGCGTTACCAGCGCTAAAGTCGGCCGGGAGTACGTGATCGACTCGGTCACGGACCTGACCGAGCTCAAGGAGACCCAGGAGGCTCTCGTCGAGAACGAAGCGCGCTTCCGGCGCTTGCTCGACAACGCACCGGATATCGTGTATCGCATTGCCCTGCAGCCCGAACCGCACTACGAGTACATCAGTCCGGCCGCCGAGGCCGTGACAGGCTTCACCCCAGATGAGCTGATGTCGGACCTCACCCTGGCCGGCGAGCGGGTCTATCCGGAGGACCGCCGGGAACCGCCGCCGAACGTGGAGGCGCTGCCTCCGGTGGGTGCGCCACAGCTGTTTCGCTGGATCCGCAAGGACGGGCAGGTCGTCTGGCTCGAGCACCGCTACGTTGTGGTGTATGAGGACGGCGTGCCGGTGGCGCTGGAGGGGATCGGCCGGGAGGTGAGCGCCGAGGTCGAGGCCCGCCGTGTGCTCGAGCGGTCGCTGACCGAGAAGCAACTCCTGCTCCAGGAAGTCCACCACCGGGTGAAAAACAACTTAAGCATCCTGAGCAGCCTGATCGAGCTGCAGGCTGCCACACTGACCGAGCCGAAGCTGCGGGAGATCCTGCGCGACACGCAAGGGCGCATCCTGTCGGTGGCGCGTGTCCACGAGGCGCTGTACAGCTCGGGCGACAGCACGACACACATCGACCTTGCGGAATACGTGAGCCGGCTCGGCGCAGAGCTGCGCGATGCGTACGGCGGGCAAGGCACGGAGATAGACTACGAGATGGTGCACTACGCGCTGTCGCAGCAGCGGGCCATCCACTTTGGCCTCCTGGTCAACGAGCTGATCTCGAATGCGCTGAAGCATGCCTTCCCCGCCGAGCGTACCCGCCCGGCCCGCGTCGAGGTCTGCATGCGGGAGGTCGATGACCGGTTGAGCTTGGTCGTGCAGGACAACGGCGTGGGATTGCCAGACATCCTTCGACCCTCGCGCGACCGGCTCGCTGGGCGTGCAGGTGATCGACATGCTCGTGGACCAGATGGATGGCAAGGTCGAGTACGTCTCGCGGCCGGGCGCGGGCACCGAGGTTCGGGTCCTCATTCCAAAGTCGCAGCTGAACTAACCGGTGCCAAAAATGCCCTGGGCTCACCTGCGACCCTTCGCAGGTGAGCCCAGGGCGTTCTCCGTACTTTGCTGCGCACCTGTGCGCTGGCACGGCACAGGTGCGTGACTGGATCTGCCTGTTCAATCAGGCATAGGCTGCGATTAACCGCCATCGCCGGGTCGCGGGGTCCTGCCGGTACTTGGACCGGACGGCAGCCCACGCCGAGCGGCTCACGGCCTCCTCAATGGCGGCCGGACCGGCCAAGGCAGCGGGAGAGTCGGCATATCGCTCCCAAGCTGCGTTGAATGCTTCGCGATAGATTTCCTGGGCCCGCAGGGGCAGCCATGTTCTCAAGGAAATCGGCAGCATCTGCAGGCTCTCATAAGGTCCCAAACCGGGCATCTTTGCCCTCCTCGAATGATCGGCCTTTTGCACCCATCATAGCCTCTCGTGTGACAAAAGGTCTTTAACCGGCACTAAAACCGACCTTAAGGCGAGCTTAAGGCCGGTCTGATCTGTAAGGTAGACAAGATTAAGCAAACACGGAAGATGCTATCCTGGAACTATACGCGCACCAGTCAGTTTGGAGCAGAGACGAAAGACATGAGCACGCATTTGATTGTGGTCGACGATGAAGCCCTTCTACGGCGCAGCCTGGTCTATAATCTGGAGCAGGCGGGCTATCGAGTCAGTTCGGCGAGCCGGGCAGAGGACGCCCTTGCGCTCGCGCGGCGCGATCCACCCGACCTGGTCCTCCTCGACATCGGTCTGCCTGGCATGGACGGGCTGCAGGCCCTGCGGGTTTTCCGCCAGGAAGTGGGCTGCCCCGTGATTTTCGTGACCGCCCGGCGTCGCGAGTTGGACGAGCAGCTGGGGCTGGAGCTGGGGGCCGACGACTATGTGACGAAGCCCTTTGATTTTGGCGTACTGCTTGCCCGTGTCAAGGCCGTGCTGCGCCGGGGCCAGCTGAGCCGGCCGGCCGGCCAGAGCGCAGACGCCCCGAGCAACCCGACGCTGCGCGTGGGCGACCTGTCGATTAATCCCTCCGCAGTCGAAGTGATGCTGAAGGATCGCTCGCTCCAGCTGTCACCCCGTGAGTTTGACCTGCTCCACGTGCTGGCACTCAATGCGGGCAAGGTGCTGTCGGTCGAGGACATCCTGGCGCAAGTCTGGGGCGCAGAGTACCTGGGTGAACCGCAGGTCGTCTACGTGCACATCCGGTGGCTGCGCGAAAAAATCGAGGATGAGCCCAGCCGGCCAACCCGCGTTCTCACCGTACGCGGCAAGGGGTATAAGCTCGTCGATCCCCAGGAAGAGGCGATTGTTACCACTCCTGCGAATCCTTAAGCTAGGCTTAAAGTCACTGACAACTCGCGTTAAGGCCCGGCAGACCCGCCCAGGCGTATGATCGTGCTCGCCAGTCTAGTATCGCGAGAACCAGAATGAATCTGACGACGCATAGGTATGCCGGAGTGAGCCAGCCACAACAGAAAGAGATCAGCGAGGAGTTGCTGACCCGCCTCATCCACAGGATGGCGCGAAGCACCGGTGCGTTCCGATCGACCGCACAAGCGCTTCTTAATGGGGCCGACGAGGACCCCGTGCTTCGCCGCGAACTCCTTCACGATATGGAGTTCGAGCTCGGCGAGCTGCAGCGAATGCTGGAGAACGTGACGCAGTTCAAGGCGCTAGAAAAAGGTACCTTCGTTCTGAGCCGGCGCGAGGTGCTGACTGCAGCGTGGCTGCGGCAGCTTGTGGGTCGCTGGCAGCGTGCGGTGCCCGACAAAGCCCTCGCCTGGATCGTCGAAATACCCGACAATTTGCCGGTCTTCCGCGTCGACGTCGACAAGCTCGAGCAGGCCTTGGGCAACCTGCTGGGCAATGCCGTAAAGCACACGCTGCCGGGTGCACCGGTCGCATTCAGGGCATGGTCGAGCGGCGGCAACCTCAGGCTTCGTATTGCGAGCGGCCGGCCGCGACTGGTGGACGAGGAATATGATCGCCTGTCCGAGTTGTTCTACACCGGTGGAGTGCAGGGCCGCTTCCCCACGGGCGTCGGCCTAGGTCTGTATGTCACCCGGCAGCTGATCGAAAAGCACGGCGGCCTGCTCGTCGTGACTCGCCCGACGGTCGAAGACGATGCCATCGGATTTGAGGTAAGCGTCCCGGCTGCGTTCGACGGCAACGGGTACAACGGGCTGGGTAGGCCGGAAGACGGCGCGCAAAGCACCCGCACCCCGAGCAACGGCTCGCAAAGCGACGACGAACAAAACACGATCATCGAGCGCGATTTCGGCGGCCAGAGCGAACGGCAGCATACCAAAACGTCATAAGCGCAGGGGCCCAGCCGCCGGCGGCGGCAAGCGGGCTCGTAGCGAAGAAATCAGGACCTCCGGCGGCAGGACAGGCGAAAATGCCCTGTGGCCCGGAGGTCCTGTTTGTTGTCGGTCGGCCTCTGGGCCTAAATCCTGCGGTAGCGGGGCCGGGCAACCAGTCCCACGAGCAGCGCGATAATCAACGCGCCGACGATGGACCAGACCACGGGAAATGGTTCGCCCGCCACGTTAAGCGTCAGCAGTTCCGGCAGGCCCAGTTGGCGTGCCAGCCAACTGCCGAACAGCGCGCCGAGGAACCCCAGCACGAGCGAAGCAAGAAAGCCTCCTAGCGAATAGCCCGCCAGCGCCTGCCCAATCGCGCCGGCGACCGCCGCAATGATCGCCAGTAAAATGATTTGAATGAGCGTCATGCTGCGCACCCCTTTCCACGGACCGGCAGCCTGCTGCGCCTGCCCGTCGGTTCTTCTGACGCTCACTCATATCACCCCACGTCCCCACCGGTCCTTAAGCGGACTTCAAGCGCCGTTCAAGGCCGCGTTAAGGCGTTTCCATCAGACCGTGCGCCTGGGCGTAGCGGACGAGCTCGACCCGGCTGCGCACGTTCAGCTTGTTCATCAGGTTGGCCCGGTGGCTTTCGACGGTGCGGACGCTGATACTCAGCTCGTCTGCCATCTGGTGATTGGTGTACCCCTGCACGATGAGCTTCAGGATCTCCATCTCCCGGGGCGACACGCCCTCGACTTCCGGCTTGTGGGGCGCAGCCGAACCCGCGCCGTCTGCAATCAGCGCGCGCACCAGGCTGGGGTGGATATACAACTCTCCGTGCGCCACGGTGTCGAGCGCGCTCTTCAGCTCGGCTTCGGCCGCCCGCTTTAGGATGTAGCCGGATGCGCCCGCCCGAATGGCCTCGCGGAGGAGCCCTTTGTCCTCGTGCATGCTGAGGATCAGCACGCGGGCCTCGGGCACGGCCGCACGCAGGCGCCTCGTCGCTTCGATGCCGTTCCCAACCGATCCCGGCATGCTGATATCCATGAGCACGACGTCGGGAGTGAGATGGGCCGCGTAGCGCAGCGCGTCGTCCGTGGTCGAGGCCTCACCGACGACCTCCAAATCCGGCTCCGCGTTTAGCAGGGCGCGCAGCCCTGCCCGCATCACGCCGTGGTCATCGGCGATCAGTATTCGCAACGTCATTGGGCGCCTCCACAAAGATAGTCGTGCCCCGCCCGGGTTCGCTCTCAATCACCAGCGATCCGCCCAACATCTCGGCCCGTTCTCGGATGCCAACCAGCCCCAACCTGCCGGTGTCGCTGAATCGCTGCTCCTCAGGCTCGAAGCCCTTACCATCGTCCTCGATCATCAGGATGATCTTGTCGCGGCGCTGCTCGAGCAGCACGTCGATGTGCATTGGCCGAGCGTGATTGACCGCATTCGCCACCGCCTCCTGCACGATCCGGTAGAGCGCGTTCTCCGTGTTCGGCGCTAGCCGTTCGTTCAAGCCGACCGCTTCAAACTCGACCGCGATACCGTGCTTGTCGGTAATGGTTTCGGCGTATTGCTGGACGGCCTGGCTGAGCCCGAGATGCTCGAGGCTGGCCGGCCGCAGGTCCATGGCCAGCGCGTGGAGCGTCGTGAGCACACCGTTCGCCATGTCCCGCAGCGCCTGGACCTGTGCGACCACGAAGTCGGGGTCGCCGGCGTGGCGCTCGAGCTGACCCAACCCGAGCTTGAGCCCCATCAACACCTGGCCGGCCTCGTCGTGCAGCTCACGCGAGATATGGCGGCGCTCGGCCTCCTGGATCTCCACCAGCCGCCGCGAGAGGTGCTGGAGCCGTCCGCGGGCGGCGGCGACCTCTTCAAACAGCACCGCATTCTGGATCGCCGCGCCGACCTCGCGGCCCAGCGCTTCGTAGAAACTCAAATCGGGCGGGGGCTCGCCCATCCCGAAGGGATGCAGGAGGACCAGCACGCCATGCAGCCGGCCCTGCGCCAACAGCGGCACGCAGAGCCGCTCTCCGCACACGGCCACCTCGTGTGAGGCTAGCACCCCGGCGAGGCACTCGCAGGTGTCCTGCACGGCCGCGGGGAGGCCGTCCAGGCAAATCCCCGTCTTCTCGGGCGCCTCTTTCGCGGCCTCGCCCCATGACGTCTCAAGTCGCAGCGAGCCCTCCTCGGCCTCGTAGAGATAGACGGCTCCCCCCGCATCTTCCAGCTTGGCGGCCAGCAGCCCCCGGCATGTGGCAAGCACGTCGGCCAGGGCCAGCGAACGGTTGAGCGCCGAGCCGAGGAGGTTCAACGTAGCCAGTTCCTGATGCCGCCGTCGCAGCGCTTCCTCCGCGGCCTTGCGCGCAGTAATATCGTCCTTAATTGCAATGAAGTGGGCCAGGTTGTCGTCGGATCCATACACCGGTGTGATCGTCTGCTCTTCCACGTAGAGCGTCCCGTCCTTCCGGCGGTTGACGATCTCGCCGCGCCACACATTCCCCGCCAGGATGGTCTCCCACAACCCTTGATAGACTTCGGTCCCGTGCACGCCCGACTTCAAGAAGCGCGGCCGCTGACCGAGCACTTCCGCAGTCGTAAAGCCTGTCATCGTCGTGAATGCCGGATTGGCCCATTCGATCCGTCCCGCCTGGTCGGTAATGATGATGCCGTTTGCCGCGGCCAGCAGCGCCTGCGTCTGCAGTTCAACCCGCGCCTGCGCGCGCTGCCGCTCCGCGATCTCGCT
The DNA here is from genome assembly GCA_963810095.1 of uncultured Chloroflexia bacterium. Lineage (GTDB taxonomy): Bacteria > Chloroflexota > Anaerolineae > CG2-30-64-16 > CG2-30-64-16 > JALOOB01. Next base: position 143,909 of record CAWEMM010000012.1, read on the forward strand.
CTGCAGCGAGTCGATCACCGCACGCAGCTCGCTCGTGCGCTCGTCCACCTGCCTGCTGAGCGCGTCGCGCGACGCCTGCAAGAGTCGCTCGGCGGCCACCGCGTCTGACACGTCCGCGGCCATCCCGTAGAGCTTCACCAGCGTCCCTGCCTCGTCGAACTCGCCCCGGGCCGACTCTTCCAGCACCACCGGGTCGCCGCGGCCCCGCACGACCCGGTAGCGGATGCGGTAGGTGTCGTTCTCGGGGGTCAGGCCGAGCACCGTCTGCACGAAGCGGGCCCGGTCTTCCGGGTGAACCCGCTCGAAGTAACTGGCGCCGGATTCCTGGAGGGCTTTCTCGCTGCCTTCGAGGCCGAGGATCGCCGCGCATTCGTGCGAGCGCCGGACCTGGTCGGTGCCGGGCAGCCACTGGAAGGCAAAGCTGCGGCCCACCAGCATGGCCTGGCGCAGCATGTCGTACTCCTGCGCCAGCAGCCGCTCTGCGCTCACCTCGCGGTTGACACTGATATACCCCAGGGTTTCGCCGGCCGCGTCGCGCAGCACGAACGTGTCGGCGACGACGTGTAGGGGGTGGCCCTGCCGGTGGTGGTGCACGTACTCGGCGCAGATCTCGCCCTCGTGACGGACCTCCGACAGCGCGCGGGCGCGCTGGCTTCTCGTCAGCTCAGAACGCAGCACCGCCGATACAGGCTTACCGGCCACCTCTTCTGCAGTCCAGCCGTACAGACGCTCGGCCCCCGCGTTCCAGCCGGTGATGCGCAGCGCCGCGTCGGTAACCACAAGCGCGTCGTCGGAGGCGGCCCGCCGCGCAAATAGCCCTGCAAACGTATCTGTGTCCGCTGGGAGGTTCATGGTTCTGCTTTCACGAACTGGCGGAAAGGTTAGCGCTACAAGACCCCGGTCACATGAGTCACGCGTTGCCACGCGGCCCGGACAAACGGAAGACAGGATCGATCACACCGCCAAATAGCGGGAGTCGCGCGGGTCGCTCAGGCAGCCGCCAGGCGCGCCGCCGCGGGCCAGAGAAGTTGCTCGACTTGTGCGAAGAGCCGCGCCGGGGGCTCGCCCTTCAGGGGCGCACTGTCCGTGCCCGCGCGCAACGCAGCCGCCTGCTGCACGACCGTGTCGACGAGGATCAAGCAGCGAGGCCGTGGCCTCAGGTTCTGGATGGTTACCACAAGTTCCATCGAGTGGTTGCCGGGAATGGCGCTGTCGATAATCACCAGGCTGGACGGGTGCTCGCGCAGCATGGCGTCTGCCTCGGCCGTGTCGTTTGCCTCCAGAATCATCACGTCCGGCATCGAGACAAGCATTGCCCGCAGAGCGTCGCGCAGACAACTCTCCCCCGCTGCGATCAGAACCGTCAAGCACTGCGCCATCTCTGTCTCCACCCAACACAATAATCTCGGCTGCCTGCTCCCGTACCCCCCGGCTAACCATCTCGAAGCATGTTAACACAACAACGACGCCCCGTCATCGGCCCGGCGACTGTACATCAACAAGACTTGCGTCCCGCTTCCTTAACGGATTTGTAGTCCTTATGACGTATTGACGAATGAGCCGGCATAAGATACCAATATGCGTATGTTTCCTATCATAGGCGTTTTGTCTCCCCTTCATTATATGCACGATATGCACGAGGATTCAGATGCGTACTAACAATAGCGAGTCGGCCTTACGCGTTACGCTGCTGTTCGCCGTAATGCTCATCGGCGCCGACCTTTTGATGGATATCGTCATTTCGAACCTGCGGCTCGATCAGAATGCTGCGCTGTGGTTGATGGTCTTTGTCGACTTTCTCCTTGGCATCGCCTATCTCGCGTACCTTTACTTTGTCGTGCGGCGCCAGCTGGAGGTGCGGGCGGCCGCAGAAAGCGAGCGAAGTATCGCAGCGGACCGGCTCGGAGTTCTCCTGGATGTCGCGCCGGTGGCACTGGTCGGCGCCGACGCGGAGTTGCGGGTGACGTTGTGGAACCCAGCCGCAGAAAAGCTTTACGGCTGGTCTGCGGTCGAGGCGGTGGGCCGCCCGGTGTCAGACGTGCTGGGCTCAGAAGTGACTGCGGAGGAGCGTGAGCGTGCCCTGGCCACCGTGCATGCCGAGGGTGAATACGTCAAGGAGTTCGTCCACCACGACCGCAACGGCTCCGCGCTGACGGTACTGGGCGACACGATCGTGATCCGCGACCAGGCGGGTGCAATCACCGGCTACCTGAGCGCAAACCGCGATGTGACGGCCGAACGCCGAGTCGAGCGACGGCTGCAGGAGAGCGAGGCGCGCCTGCGGCTCATCATGGACAACCTGCCGGCCGCCATTTCGCGCCTCGACCGCGAGCAGTGCTACACGTTCGTCAATGCCGGGTATGAGCGGCTGCTCGGCATCGACCCCGGACGAATTATCGGCAAGAACTGGCGCGACGTCCTGCCGGGCGAGGCATACGAGGTCGGCCGCCCGCACCTGGAGGCAGCGCTGGCGGGCCAGACGCAAGTCTTCGAGAACCTGCTCCCGCGCCGCGGCGGCGGCACCCTCACCGCACAGGTCCAGTTTGTTCCCGAACGACAGGGCGACGAAGTGTGCGGCGTCCACGTGCTGCTCACCGATATCAGCGAATTGCGCGAGGCCCAGGCGGCCCTGGGGCGTGAGCACCGGGAAGCCGTCGCCCGTGCAGAAGAGATGGAAGCCGTGCTCGAAGCCGTGCCGGTCCCAATCTATATTGCACACGACCGCGAGTGCACGGTGATCACAGGCAACCGGCTTGCCGCGGAGACACTTGGCGCAGAGCCGGGCTCCAACCTGTCACGCAGCGCGCCAGACGGCGTTGGGCCGCGGCACACGGTTGAGGCCGCAGGCGTGGAGATTGAGAACGACGAGCTGCCGGTCCAGCGCGTGGGCCGGACCGGCGAGGCGGTCCGCAACTACGAGTTCGTCCTGACGCTGCCCGACGGGACGCGCCGCGACATGTTCGGCCATGCGGTTCCCTTGCTCGACACGGACGGCCAGCCGCGGGGCGTGGTAGCCGCGTTCAGCGACGTGACCGCGCTGAAGCTGGCGGGTGAAGAGCTGCGGCAGAGCCGCGAACAGTTCAGGCGTATGGCCGAGCTGGCAGAAATGCGCCGCCTCGAGTGGCAGCTCCTGTTTGACAATATCAGCATTGGTGTCGCGCTCTACGACGCGCAGGGCAAGGCCCTGGCCGCAAACAGCCGGTTGCTCGAACAGCACGGGTTTGCCGACCTGGCCCAAATGGACACCCCCAGCGAAATGGCCGCTCGATTTGAGGTTCGCAGGCCCGACGGCTCCCCGGTCGCGCCCGATCGCTGGCCCTTGGCGCGTGCGATTGCGGGCGAGAAAGCCAGCGAGGAATACATCGTCCGGGTGCTGGATAGCGAAACCGTGATGCACGCCCGGTACACCTGCGCCCCCATCCGTGACGCATCCGGACAGGTCATCCGCATCTTTCAGACGGTTGAAGATGTGACGGATCAGCGGGTAGCAGAGGCCGCGGCTAGCGCACATGCGTACGAACTGCAGACCTTGCTGGACGCGGTGCCCACGGCCATCTTCATCGCCCGCGACCCCGCCTGCGAGGTTATGGTTGGGAGCGACCTGACGTATCAGCTGCTGAGGCGGCCGAAGGGCAGTAACCTGTCAGAATCCGCGCCGCAGGATCAAAGGCCGGTGAGTTTCCGCGCACTGCACGATGGCCGTGAGATCGACCCCGCCGAATTACCCGTACAAGTGGCTGCAGCCACCGGCAAAGCTGTTCGTAACTACGAGTTCGACTTTGCGTTTGAAGACGGCGAGGTCGTCAGCATGATCGGCAACGCCGCCCCGCTCCTTGACGAGCAGGGCCGGTCCCGGGGTGCGATCGGCGCGTTCGCGGATGTGACTGCGCTCAAGCGGATCGAATCGGCGCTGCGCTCGAGCGAGTCCGTGGTGCGCCAGCAGCTGTCCGAAATCGAGGCCATGTACAACACGCTGCCGGTGGGGCTTGCCGTCCTGGACCCGGGGCTGCGCTACCGGCGCGTCAACGAACAGATGGCCGACATCAACGGCATTCCCGCGTCACAGCACCTGGGCAAGACGGTCCGGGAACTGCTGCCTCAACTTGCCGATTTCGGAGAGGCAACCGCTGCGCGGGTGCTCGAAAGCGGCGAACCCGTCATGGGCCTCGAAGTCAAGGGTGTCACCCCGGCGGACCCGTCGAGGGAGCATACCTGGGTCGAACACTGGGTGCCCTTCCTCGATCCGGGCGGCAAGATCGCCGGCATCAACATCGTCGTCGAGGATGTCACCGAGCAGCGCCGGGTGCAAGCCGATCTCCTGGAAAGCCAGGAATTGATGCACCGGGCGCTCGACGTCGGACGGGGCTTCGCCTTCCAGTACCGCATGCGCTCTGACCAGGTCATGCGCTCGCCCGAGTCGGCGGCAATCCTTGGGCTATCCGAAGGGCCCGCTGCGACCAGCGACACAGGCCCGGCTTACTTCCAGCGCGTCCATCCACAGGATCGCCAGCAGTACGTCGCGCGCATGCTGGGCCTGACGCCCGCGGCCGACACCTACCGCACGACCTACCGGATCGTTCGCCCGGACGGCCGGATCGTCGCAGTCGAGGAGTCGGCCCGCGGCGTCTTTGACGACGAGGGCACCCTGATCCAGATCTTCGGCATCACCCAGGACGTGACCGAACGGGTGCAAGTCGACCAGGAGCGTGAGCGGCTGCTCGAACAGGTGCAGGCGCAGCAGGCCCGACTGGCAGGGCTGGCGCGCGACCTGCAGTCTGAACGCGACGTGCTGGCGACGATCATGGAGAACACCCATACGCAGCTGGCCTACCTCGATGCCGACTTCCGCTTCATCAAGGTCAACAGCGCTTATGCGGCGGGCGCAGGCCACGCACCGCAGTCGCTGCTCGGGAAAGATCATTTTGCGCTCTTTCCCAGCGACGAGAACCACGCGATCTTCGAGAGCGTGCGCGATAACGGCCTGCCCGTCGAGTACCGGGCCAAGCCGTTTCAGTTTGCCGACCAACCGGAGCGCGGCACCACCTACTGGGACTGGACGCTCGTGCCCGTCAAGAGCTCCAACGGCGCGGTCCGGGGCATGGTGTTCTCCCTCTTCGACGTGACCGAACAGAAGCGTGCGGAGGAAGTGCTGCGGACGGCCCGCGACGAACTTCAGTCGCGAGTTTCCGAGGCAACCGCCGAGCTGCGCGCCGTGGTGCTCTCGCTCGAGGCGGAAATTGGCGAACGCGAGCGGGCCGAGGCGCTGCTGCGCGAAAGTGAGGCCCGGCTGCGCATTCTCGTCGGGCAAGTGCCCGCCGTCCTATGGACGACCGATAGGGATTTAAGGTATACTTCCCTGGAAGGTGCCGGGCTCGCCAGCATCGGCGTTCGGCCGGGCCAACTGGTGGGCAATCGGGTGGCGAGCACGGGCGATGGAGAGAGTGCGGGGAGCCGGTCGGTAATAGACGCACATGAGCGGGCGTTGGCCGGTGAAGGCGTCACATACCGGTCGGAATGGTCCGGCGCATACTTCGAGGGGTATGTCGAACCGTTGCGCGACGACGACGGTTCCATCGCCGGGTGCATTGGCGTTGCACTCGACATCACCGAACGCATCCGGTCTGAAGAGGCCCAGCGCGAGCGGGAACAGCAGTACCGCAACATCTTCGAGTCGACCAGTGACGGGATGGTGATCATCGACACGCATGGCGCGATCGTCGACGCCAATCCCGCGGCCTGCGAGATGAGCGGGTATCCGTACGAAGAGCTTATCCGTCTCAGTCCCATCGACTTCATTCGCTCTGAGCAGCGCGAGTCGCTCGAACGCTTCTACCAGGACGTGCTCACTGGGCGGCGCAGCGAACGGCAAGCCGTCGGAGCACGCAAAGACGGCTCGGAGTTCGACCTGGAGATCCGTGCCAGCCGGTTCCAGCATGCGGGCGAGCCCCACGTGCTCACCGTGTTACGCGACGTCACCGAGCGGGTTCATTCGTTCCAACTGCTCGAACAACGAGTGCGCGAGCGCACGCGCGAGCTCTCGGCACTGCTTGCATTCTCCAGGCAGGCGTCTGCAACGCTTGAAGTGCGACCCCTGATGGAGCTGGTTGTTGACGAGGTGTCGCGCCTCGTGGAGAGCACCGGGGTGAGCCTGCTGATGCTTGAGGGCGAAACGCTCAAGATGGCCGCCCACCGGGGGCCACTGCCCGCCAGCACGGCGGAACAGGTGCGCCTGGCCGTTAACGATCCCGGCATGCGCAAGATGCTGTTGGCGAACCCGAAACCGATCGTTCTGGCAGATGTCCAGCTCGAAGGGCAGCAGGCGGAAGCGGTCCGGCGGGCCGGCGGGGACCTCTTCGGACGGGACAATCCACTCCGCAGCATCATGTGGATCCCGCTGGTCGTCAAGGGCAAGCTCATCGGCGGCCTGGGCATCGGCCACCACGAGACCGGCAGGTACACGGAGCGGGACGCGGGCCTGGTCCAGGCGATTGCCAGCCAGGCCGCCGTGGCGCTGGAAAATGCGCAGCTGTACGAGCAGGCACACGAGCTGGCGGTCATGCACGAGCGGCAGCGCCTGGCGCGTGAGCTGCACGACTCGGTGACGCAGTCGCTTTACAGCCTTTCCCTGATGGCCGAGGCCGCCCGGCGGCTGGTCGCGGTGGGCAACCTGGAACGCGGGATGGGCTACCTCGGGCGGATCGGCGAATCCGCGCAGCAGGTGCTCAAGGAAATGCGGCTGCTGGTGTACGAACTGCGGCCGTTGATGCTCGAGCGCGACGGGCTGGCCAGCGCACTCAAGCAGCGGCTGGAGACGGTCGAGGGCCGGGCCGGCGTCGAGACCAAGCTGGTGGTCGAGGGCTCGGGGCTGCTGCCCGAGCACATCGAGACCGAACTGTACCGCATCGCGCAGGAGGCGCTGAACAACTCGCTGAAGCACTCAAGCGCGTCCTCGGTAGCCATCTCGCTGCAGACGGGGCACGACCCGATCACAATGACGGTGATCGACAACGGCCGGGGGTTTGCAGCGGAGGAAATTGCCGATCGAGGCGGGCTTGGCCTCGTCAGTATGCAGGAACGCGCACAGCGCTTGGGCGGCCGTGTCGAAGTGCAGTCCGCCCCGGGCGAGGGCGTAACGATTAAGGTAACGATCCCACTCAGCGGTGACCCGCGGAAATGAGGCAGTATGTCGGAAGGTGAAACCATTCGAATCCTGATCGCGGATGACCATGCGATCGTGCGCGAGGGGCTGCGTGCGCTTATCGAGACCGAGCCCGGCATGGAACTTGTCGGCGAGGCCCAGGACGGCATCGAAGCCGTTCGCAAGCATCAGGCCCTCCACCCGGATGTCACCCTCCTTGACCTGGTGATGCCGCGCCAGGACGGGCTTGCCGCACTGACCGAGATCCGGCAGAAGGAGCCCCAGGCCCGCATCCTCGTCCTTACCAGCTTTGCCGAGGACGAGCGGGTCTTCCCCGCGATTATGGCCGGCGCGCTGGGCTACCTCCTCAAAGACGCGACGCCCCAGGAACTGCTGAAGGCGATCCGGGACGTAGCCCGCGGCGAGGCGTCCTTGCACCCGGCCATTGCCCGCCGCGTCATCAAAGAACTGCACCGGCCGCAAGAATCCGGGCCGACGGTCGAGCCGCTGACTGAACGCGAGACGCAGGTGCTGAGCCTGGTGGCGCAGGGCCTGTCCAACCAGGAAATCGCGACGAAGCTGGTCATCAGCGAACGCACGGTGCGCACCCACGTCAGCAACATTCTGGGCAAGCTGCACCTGGCGAACCGCACGCAGGCCGCCCGGTACGCGCTCCGCGAGGGCCTGGCCAAACTCGACGGCGACTGACCGGTTGCCCAGTTGTCTGGTAGCCGCATCCTTCGTCTTTATGTCATGTTAAGGGGCCGTCTCGAACGCGGCCCTTTTTTGTTCGCACCCAGCCAGCCATGCTACAATCCCGGCCATGCGCATCGAGAACACCCGGATCGTCCTGACAGGCGCCGCATCCGGCATCGGCGCGGCCACGCTGGCGCTGCTCGGCCAGCGGCCTTGTGCGGTGCTGGCCGTCGACTGCAATGAGGCCGCGCTGGTGCAGACCGTCAAGCGGCTGCACTCGCCCGCCGCGTCGATTACGCCCTATGTCGCCGACCTGGGCCAGCACGAAGCGGTCGAGGCGATGTTCGAGCACGCGCTCGCGCACCTCGGGTGCATCGACCTGTTCATCGCAAACGCGGGCTTCGCCTATTACGAGCGGCTGTCACATGCCGATTGGCGCCGCATGGCCGCGCTGCTCCACGTGAACGTCCTCTCGCCGTTGTTTGCCGCCGTTAAAATGGGCGAAATCAACGCGGGCCGTCCCCACCGGACCGTCGTGGTGGCATCGGCCATGGGACGGCTCGGCATCCCCGGTTACGCGGTTTACAGCGGGTCGAAGGCTGCGCTGCATCGCTTCGCCGAAGCGTACCGCTTCGAACTGGCCGACCCGACAAGCCTCACGCTCGTCTATCCCATCGGCACCCGTACGCGCTTCTTCCACCGGGATAAGGAGCGGCCGGCGCCGCACCCCTGGCCCACGCAGTCGGCCGAACAGGTGGCGAGGGCCATCGTCCGCGGGATCGAGCGGGACCAGAAAGACATCTACCCCTCGGCGCTGTTCCGCCTGGTCCTCGTCGCCGATCGCTTCCTGCCGTTCGTCCGCCGCGTCGAGCAGACCATCGAAGGGCGGCGCTTTCGCCGCTGGCTGGAGGGATAACCGCTGCTCCCCGCAGCGCACCAGGTTTCCCGGCACTCTGGGTATGAGCACACTCATTCTGTCGGGTCGCATCCTTCGACTGCGGCACGCCAGCTGCGCTGGCGCCTCCGCTCAGGATGCTTCAAGCGCAGGCAGCCTGAGCGGATGAGCGTCCCGAAGGGACGCACGCAGTCGAAGGGTGCCGAGCGTCACGGTTCAACAGATTCCGTGTGCTTGAACTCAACTCTCCCGGCACTCTCCGCATAGCCCGACCAACTCCACCTGCGACTGTGTGAGCTCAAAGTCGTACTGCCGCGCCACGCCTGCCTTGAACTGGTCGATCAACTCGCCGCCGATCTCGACGACCCGCCCGCAGTTGGCGCAGACCAGGTGGAAGTGCTCGCTCGGCGGCCGCAGCTCGTAGTGATGGTGCTCTTCGCCCAGGTGGACTTCGTTGACGAGCCCCAAGTCGCGCAGCAGGTTCATCGTGCGGTAGACGGTCGAAAGGCTCAGCCTGGGATTCTGCTCGCTGGCCAGCCGGAACAGTTCGTGTGCGTCGAGATGCCCCCCGTGCTCCTCGATAAGCTGGAGCAGGAGTTTGCGCTGCCCTGTCACCCGGCGTCCCGTGGTGCGCAGCCGGCTCTTGAGTGGATCAGGCGCGGTCGCCATTATTCCCGTCCTGCGCCCGCCGTAGCTGGCGGGCCACGTGTTCCCGGAGCGCGGCCGGCTGCATCTCGCCCACGTCCACCCGTTCCGCGCCCAGCATGGCCGCAAAACGGGCCAACCCGCGGCCCAACGCATCCGCGAACTGCGCCTCGCCCACGGGCGCGTCTGGCTCCGTCCAGAAGCCCAGCAGCCGCAAGGTCTTGGTCTGCCGCTCGAAGCGCGGATCGACGCGGGCCACAAGCCGGTCGCCGTACAGGATGGGGAGGGTGTAGTAGCCCCACCGTCGCTGCTCGGCCGGCTTGTACACCTCCCAGACGTAGTCGAAATCGAACAGGAACTTCGCCCGCCCCCGGGCGCTGACGATGTCGAGCGGTGCGAGGAGGACGGCTTCTTCTTCCGTCGTCGTTTCGAGCGGCTGCCACGCAGCGGGCGCCGTCCCTGCGTCGACCGCTTCAAGCAAGTGCAGGTCTTCGCCAAGCACAAGCCAATCGTCCTTCGAGCCTTCGATCCGCAGCGCCTGCACCGTTCCGCTTTCCTTCATCTCGGCCAGCAGCCGTGCCGCCTCCTCCGCGCTGGGCTTGCGGCGGATGTCGCCGGCCCACACGTTGCGCCAGAGACGCTCCGTGATCAGCCCGTACAAGGCGATCTCCTTGCGCGCGAAATACTGCTCGGCCGCCTGCGCAGGCGCCTCCCACCGGTGTTCCTCGGGCGCAATCCGCTCCGTCAGGTCGTACATCCGTTGAAAATTAACCCGGTGGTGGAGCAGCACTTCGCCGGTCAGCCAGAGGTAGTACAGCGCGAGCGCGGTGTCCTTCCGCCCCCGGTAGTTGCCCACGATACGAGCCGTGCCCTCGAAGTCGCGGTTGCCCAGGGGGCCGCGCGCCGCCAGAGTCGATCGCACGTCGTCGACCAGCGCTGGATGCTCGGCCGCAAACGTGGCGAACCTGCCCTCGACGCGCCGCCGGGCCATGGGCAGGCGCCAGTAAGGCAGTTCGCTCATGGGGTACGCGAAGAGTGCGCCCCCGTACTCAAATGCCTGTCGCTTGCCGTAGATCAATTCGTCCAGCTGACTCGGCGCATATCCAAGCACCCGGCTGGCCAGCACGATGTCGTGGCTGCGCGCCACGACGTTCAGCGGGTCTTCCTGCAGCGCCTCCATGGCGGTGAGGGCGGCAAGCAAGTCTTCCTTGCCGCGCCAGCGCCGGCCGGGCCACAGCCCCTGCCTGCCAAGCACAAAACGCCGAGCGGTGGTCTTCGAAATCGTTCCGATCATGCGGGCAAGTATAGTTCACACCCGCAACCGCACCAAAGCAGCCTGCGTAACTACAGGTAGCCGCGCGCGTTCTCGACGACTGAAGGGGGCGCGCGGCTTGCAATCAGCGTGGATCATAAAGCCTGCCTACTGCGTCCCAGAAGCATCCAAATCACCCTTGTGCTCGGAGGATCCCGCCATGCATCGCCGGATCATTTTAGCGTCGCTCCTGATCGTGCTCGCGTTGGCCCTGTCGGCCTGCGTCCCCGCCACGCTCACCCCTGGCGGGGTGCCCACGACTAGCCCAGTCCTCACGCCTGGCGCAGTCAGCACTTCCAGCGCGGTGAGCACCACTCAACCCGCGGCTACGTCCGCTATCGTGTCGCGCACCCCCGCGCCGGCGGGCGGCCCGGGAAGGCTCTTCGCCGGAACGGTCAAGCACGCGGGGCAACCCGTGCCGGGCGCCCGGGTCGAGCTGCGCGAGGTGGGGTGGGCGACCAACCGCACGGCGCCGGTCGCGACGGCCGTGGCAGGCGCAGACGGCGCCTTCAGCATCGCAAGCCCGCCCGCGGGCGACTTCAGCGTGCTGGGCCTCTTCCCTGACGGCGAGATGGACGCGGGCGGCTGGCCGCCGGTGAGCATTGCACCCGGCCAGGAGATAACCGGGTTTGTTGTGCCGCTCGAACGCCGCCTAACCTTGCTCTCGCCCATCGCCGACGCGCCGGTCGCTCCGTCGCCGGCGCTGACCTGGAAGGCTTCGCCCGAGGCGACGCACTATCGTGTCTGGGTGATCGACGCGGGCACGACGGCGATGATGCTCGACCAGGAGACGACGGGCACGAGCATCGCCCTGTCCAAGAGCCTCAAGCCAGGCATGTATCAGTGGGTGGTCAACGGTTTGAACCCGAAGGGCGACATGGTCGCGACGGCCAGCGAGACGTTCGTCGTGCGGGCCCCGTCGACCTCGGCGACCGGCGTCCCGACGGCCCCGGCGACGCCCGCTGCGACGAGCGAAGCGGATGGGCTGCCGCCGCCATGTCAACCGCGCACCGAGCAGACCGCCGTCTACGCAGACAGAGCGCTCGGCTTCTGCTTCCTGTATCCGTCGGGGTTCGAAAAGAACCCGTATGATGCGGGCCAGATCAACGTGGTGGGTCTTGTCGCAGGCCCGGCCCTGGACAGCTCTGCTGACCCCCTGCGGGCCACGGTATTGCTCGAAGTCATCCCGTCCGCCAGCCCAGACTTAGCCGCGGCGGTCACAGAGATCACACGGGAGTTTCAGGGCCAGCCGGGTGTGACCATTAAGCAGCAGCCCATCGACCTGGGCGGCGTGCCCGCAGTGCTGCTGACCGGCGTTCCCGGCCGCGGCGGCTCACGGGATGTTGTGGCCGTGCAGAACGGACTGCGTTACCGGCTGCTGTTTATGCCCGAGCCGCAGATGTTCCCGAAGGCCGCGCCCGACTTCCAGGCGCTGTACGATGCGGTGACGCAGTCGTTCACGTTCTTCCAGCCCGCAGTGACCGAGAGTGAAGGCCCGAACAGCGGTCCCGGCGGTATGCCGCGCTTGCCCGACGACGAGCGGGCGTTCGACGGTGCGCGCGAAGCGCTGGCACAGCGCTTGGGCGTCGACCCGCTCTCGATCCGGCGAGTGGAGCAGACGCCCACCGAATGGCAGGACGGGTGCCTCGGCCTCACCTCGCCGGGCGAGGCCTGTCCGCAGGCGATTACCTCGGGTTGGGTGATCGTGCTCGATGCGGCCGGCCAGCGCTACGAGGCGCACACCGACCAGGAGGGCCGCGCTGTGCGGTTCGTACAGTAAGGCCCGGGATTTCGCACACACCCCGGCTGTGCCAAGGGGCACAGGATGGACTTAAGCACGAGTTAAGCTTCTCTACAGGAGGGGTTAAGGACCCTCTCAGAATAGCGTGATAAGCTGTTGCCATCAGTTACAGAAACACAGACGACGGCGACACGGTGCGGCAGGCGGTAAGCGGAAGATGTAGGGCGGCGGAACTGCTGCATCATCACGAATGACGGCGACCGGGTCGCCGATGTGAGCGGACAGCCCGGATAGCAAGGGTCCGCTCACTATGAGTTTAACGGAGGTTTTCCGTGGATTACCAAACGCATGCGAGCTCCCAGCCCGACGATTCTCAGGCCGATCAGCAGCACATTCAGGATTTAGTGAAGGTCTTCATGAAGGGCAGCGGCCGTGAGCGGCAGGCTGCGCGCGAGCAGTTGTGTGAGATCGGCCACCCGGCGGTTCCGGCGCTTGTCGATGCACTTAACAATCCCGAAGACCAGGTCCGCTGGGAGGCCGCCAAGTCTCTCACGCAGATTCCCGATCCCCGCGCCGCGCCGGCGCTGGTCGAGGCGATGAAGGACTCATTCAGCATCCGCTGGCTCGCCAGCGAGGCCCTGATCAATATCGGAGAGCCGGCGCTGGTGCCGCTCATTCGCGGGCTCCTTGCGAATCCGGATGCGCCCCGGCTGCGCGAGGGCGCGCATCACGTGCTCACCGGCCTTCGCCGCACCCACCCGAACAATCCGTATATTACCGAAATGCTGAGCGCGCTGACGGGCCAGGCGCAGACCGAAACGGTGCCGTGGGTCGCGCGCGACATCCTGCAGAAGATGGGCCTTGTCGCTCCCATCTAAGCGGCACTTAATGAAGGCTTAATGTCCTCTTGATCCCCTTGTAAGGCAAGCCGGGCCGCGCTAGTGTATCATAAGTCACAAAACACCTGCGCGGCAACGGGCTGGCCCGAGACACCAGCACGAGTCAGGTCGTTGCCCCGCGGTATGAGGAGGTCGGTATGACCACTAATAGCACTCGGCAGACCACGCGGCGAGAAGTGATCCGTCTGGAAGACCCGCCGGTGGCGAAGCTGCTGTTCGAGGATGTACGGCTTTCGCCCTTGTGGCTGATCCTGCGGCTCTGGCTGGCCTGGAAATGGATTGAGGCCGGATGGGCCAAGGTACAGAACCCGGCCTGGACCGGCGCCAACTCCGGCGCACCGATCCAGGGCTTCGTAAAGGGCGCGGTGGCAAAGGCGACCGGCGAGCACCCGGATGTGCCGGGATGGTACGCCTCTTTCCTGCAGAACGTCGTTGCGCCCAACGCAGGGCTCTGGTCGAAGCTGGTAGCCTACGGCGAGCTGCTCGTCGGCATCGCGCTCGTTCTCGGCATCTTCACAGGTATCGCCGCTTTCTTTGGCGGATTCATGAACTTCAACTACTTACTGTCGGGCACGGTCAGCACGAACCCGATGATGTTCCTGGTGGCCGGCCTCCTGGTGCTGGCCTGGAAGACGGCCGGCTGGCTCGGCGTCGACCGGGTCCTGCTGCCCTTGTTGGGCACCCCGTGGGCACCCGGCCGAGTATTCCGGGGTGACACACCCCTGGCTCCGCCGGTAACCCAAGAAGCGGACCGGTCCGAAGTCTAGCCCGCAAAGTGGGCCCATCCGCTGCAGGGGCGGGCAGTACCCGTCCCTGCAGCACGCCGATCCAGTTCCATCCCTTTCGAGCCCCTAAGCCGGGTCCTTTGCGCAAGTGGTATAATGGCGACGCGTTTGATCCGGCGCCGTGCAAATCTCCCCATCGAGGCCCATTGATGTCTCCCAGCCACCGCTTTACCGTCCGAGCGGCATCCCTTGTCATTGCCCTGGCGATCCTGGCCGGCTGTTCGGCTCTTCCTTCGGCGCCAGTCGCACCCGTGCAAAGTCCTGCTACCGCGATCCCAACGGTGGAAGCCGTTCCCTCGGATACGCCGCGCCCTGCGCCAACGCGAGTTGGCGCGCCGACCAGCGTTGGCGCGCCAACCGACGCGCCGTCGCCTATGGCACCCAAGGTGGAAGCGACGGCCCCCGCCGGCAACCCTGACACGCCTACCCCCACGCAAGCCAGCGGCCCGCTTTTCGGGCCCGCTTGGGGCGACCGCACAGTCTATCAGCCCGGCCTGATCACGTCCGAGCGAAAAATCCTGGAAGGGCTGCCGGGTGCGAGCGAGTATCGCATCGATCTCACCATTGACGACTCCCTCGCCAAGGTGTCAGGCGAGCAGCAGGTCCGCTATACCAACCGCGAGCAGGCGCCGCTGAACGAGATCTACCTCAGGCTCTTCCCGAACGCGCTGGGGGGGAAGATGCGGGTGTCCGATACGACGGTCGATGGCGTCAGTGTCACCCCGGGGTACGAGTACCAGGACACCGCCGTACGGGTGCCGCTGCCCCAACCCCTGCCGGTTGGCGCGAGCACCGTGTTGGGGCTAAAGTACGACATCGACGTCCCGCAGTCGCTCGACACCGGCTACGGCTTGATCAGCTACACGAACGGCATTCTGGCGCTTGACACACCCTATGCACCCATTCCGGTGTACAACGAGCAGGGGTGGAACGTGGAGACGCCACCCGAAAACGCCGACACGAGCTTCAACGATGCGAGCTTCTATCTCACCCGCGTTACCGCGCCCGGCGGGCTCGAGCTGGTAACGACGGGCGTCGAGGTGGCCCGCGAGTCGGCGGATGGCCGGCAGGTGGTCACCTACGAGCAAGGGCCGGCACGCGACTTCTTTGTCGCAGCCAGTCCCGAGTACGTGGTGAAGACGCAGCGGGCCGGTGAGACGCGCATCAATGCCTTTGCCATGCCCGGCGAGGAGGATGCCCAGGCCCTTGCACTCTCTGCGGCAGCCAAGGCGCTGTCGGCCTACAGCAAGCGGTTCGGCCCTTATCCGTATACCGAGCTCGACGTCGCAGCAACCCCCATGCTCGCCCTGGGCATCGAGTACCCCGGTACGGTCGGCATTGCGGAGCGCATTTACGAGCCCGATTTCAAGCCGAGCTCAGGCTCGCAAGACGCGATCGTCGAGAGCACCGTGGCGCACGAGCTGGCGCACCAGTGGTTCTACAACCTCGTGGGCAGCGACCAGATCGACGAGCCTTGGCTGGACGAAGCCCTAACCCAATACAGCACCTACCTCTATTTCCTGGACAACTATGGACAGGCTGCGGGCGATAGCTGGGTTTCGACCTGGGGCTCGCGGTGGGACCGCACGGACCGGAAGGAGAAGCCCGTGGGGCTGCCGGCGCGCGACTACGACACGCGCGAGTACAGCTCGATTGTGTACGGTCGGGGACCGATGTTCCTGGCCGCGCTGGCCGAGCGCATGGGCCAGGCGAAGTTCGATCAGTTACTGGCGGACTACACCGCCCGCTTCCGCTGGGGCATCGCCACCGCGGCAGACTTCACTGCAATGGCCAACGAGGCGTGCGGGTGCGATCTCGGCGATCTCTACCGGGAGTGGCTCAACCCGTAACCTCGCCCACCACCCGGCAACGGGATCGAACCGGGGAAGGATGGGCACAGACCCAGGCAGGTGGGACGAAGTATAAAGACGTAACGCAAGCCGGTGCGCGGATGGCTCTGAGCGCGGCTTGCCAATTGGTTCGAGGAGGAGAATGATGCGTCTTCTATTGCCCCGCGTTTTGCTCGTCGTGTTGGTCGTCACGATCCTGGCCGCCTGCGGCCAGCCAGGCGTGGCCCCCACCCAGGCCACTGCGGCGCCCCAGTCGACTGCTGCCGAGAGTGCTGTGGCGCCCACACAGGGGGCAACCGTGACCTCCGCACCGACGGCCGCGCCCAGCAGCACGCCCGCGCCGACCGCCACCCCCGCACCCACCGCCACCACCGATCCCGCCGCTAACGCGCCGCAGGGCCAGGCCGCGCTCGACCTGCTGAAGGCCTCGGCCAAGGCTCAGTTAGCCCAGAAGGCTTTCCGGGCTACGATCACGGGCAAAGACACGAACGGCAAGGATCAAGCCACCGTGCTCGAATTCGTCAGCCCCGACAGCTATCACCTGGTGACGCCGGGCGCCGAGATCATTATTGTCAAGGATGGCACTTTCATGAGACAGGGCGCCGGCAAGTGGGAGAAATCGCCGGTGAACATGCAGGAGATGGTCACGCAGATTCTCAGCGGCCAGGGCATGGAGGAACTGATCAATAATCTGAAGTTCGAGGACCTCAAGCTGGTGGGGGCCGAGTTCATAGCTGGCAAGCCCATGTGGGTGTATCAATACTCGTCCGCGCTCGACGTGGGTGGAACGCAGGTCGCAACCGACAGCAAAAACTGGATCGGCGCGCTCGACAAGCTGCCCTACCGGGTGGAATCCACGTCGGACACGGGCGCAGGCGCTAAATCCACGACCACGGTCGTCTATGAGTATGACGACTCGATCAAGATCGAGGCGCCCGCCGTCGGCGGATGAGCCCCGCGCCAGGGCGGCAACCAGCCGGTGCGTACGGCGACATGCCGCCCTGGCCCGGCCCGCACTTGTGGGAGAGCCCGGGCGTTCGCTAGAGTATCACGCGGACCCGGGTGCCCTCCCCGGGGTGCGTCTCGAAATCCAACCGGGCGCCCAGCCGCTGAGCGCGCTCGCGCATCGTGTGCAATCCCATGCCACCCGCCTCCATGCCCGCGACCGAGTCGAACCCGGCCCCGTCATCCTGCACCTCGAGCACCGTCTGGTCGGGCGAGTACGTCAAGTGCACCAGGATGTTGCTGGCCTGGGCATGCTTTAGCGAGTTGTTGAGCGCCTCTCGGGCGATGTGGTAAAGCTCCTGCTGCGCAGAAACCGGGAGGTTCTCGTCGCCCTCCTGCACTAGCTGCGCGTGCACCCCGCCCCGGGTCTCCACCGCCTGGAGCCGACCGCGCAGGGCCGCGGCCAGCCCAATCCGCTCGATCTCCGGCGGCCTGAGCTCGTAGATCAGAAGTCGCATCTCGCGCAGCGCATCCCGCGACGTGTCGCGCAGGGCGCGCAGGTGGTCGATCACCGCATCCTCGTTCCCCGCCTCCACCTGCCGCGCCGCGGCCTCGGCATACAGCGTGACGCTGTAGAGCGACTGGGTGACCGAGTCGTGCAGTTCACGGGCAAGCCGGTTGCGCTCGTCCAGCGCGGCCGCCTGCCCCACCTGCTCGCGCAGCCGGGCGCTTTCGATGGCCAGGGCCGCCTGGTCGGCCAGGCTCTGGGCCTCGCGCATATCTTCTGGGCTGAAACTGCGCGAGTCGTGATAGTACGCGGTCAGGATCCCATACGATTGCCCGGCGACCGTCAACGGCGTCAACAGCATCGCCTCGAATGACGCCATCAGTTCTTTCATCTCCGGCCGCTGCAGGTAAGGGGAAGGCGCCAGGTCGTCGGAGAGCGCTGCCAGTTGGTCCCGGATGTTCGGGACCGCGATGGGTCGGTTCTCGCGCAGCGCGCGGCCGGCGATGCTCTCGCGGTAGGGCAGCGACGCGTGCTCGATGAAGTCGGGCCTGAGCCCCGAGCCCGCCTGCACGATCAGCGCGGATTCGCCGCCGGGCACCTGCTCGAGCCGGAAGACGGCCGCGCCCTCGCTGTTCAGCATGCGGCACGCGTGCTTGACGATGAAATCCAGGGTTTCGGCGAGCGACTGCTGCGAGTTTAGCGCGGCGACAATCTGGCGCATGCCGTCCGCGATACGGTTGCTGCGCTCAGCTTCGGCACGCCGCTCGCGTTCCGCCATGTGGAGCATGGCCAGCTCGGCCGTCCGTTCCTCCACCCGCCGCTCCAGGTCCTGGTAGGCCGCCTCGAGCGCCGCCTGCGCCTCGACCCGGGCCGCGAGCTCTTGTTCGAGCGCGCTGTGCAGCCGGGCATTGGTTAACAGGATGCCTGCGAGCTCGGCGAGACGGCCCATCGCATCCAGTTCGTCCTCGGTAAACGGCTTCGAGTACACCAGGCGGGTCAACCCGATGACGCCCGCCACCTTCCGGTCGACGAACAGCGGCACGCCCATGGCCGGGCCAATGGCCTCACCCTCGAAGGCGCCCGCCCGGCCCTCCCACAACCGGTAGTTGTCGACGGCAACGGGGCGCGCTTCAGCCCAGATGCGACCAGACAACCCCTCCCCCCGCCTCAGCCGCACTCCGACGTGCTCGCGGAACGTGCCGGTTCCCACGTGCGCCACAAGCTCGTTCCGCTCCACATCCACCAGGTACAGCCAACCGTACGCCGCGCCCACCAGGCTGACCGAGCGCTCGACCAGGGCGGTCAGCAAGCCCTGAACGTCACGCGCGCCCGCGACGCCGACGGCTGTGTCGTGCAGCGCGGCGAGCGTGTTCTTCTGGCGCACGAGGACGGCCTCCCGCTCGCTCAAGGCGCGGGCGGTCGACGCAAGCTCGCGCGACGTCCGCTGCTGTGAAGCGAGCGCGCGCACCAGAAGGTCGGCGAAGCGCTCGACCAGAACCGCCAGCACCAGGAGAAAAACAGTGAACGCGAGCCCTGCCTCCAGCCAGTCGGCCAGCGAGGTTGGGTTCACCCGGACGGTCAGCATGGAATCGAGTTGACCGGTGCCGGCAAGATAGGTGAAGACGCCGTAGATGAGGAGGCTGACGCCTGCCGACAGGTAGCCGGCCCGCGAGCCGAGGAGCAGCGCGGCAACCACCGGCATCACGAGGAGATACAGCCGTCCGCTGCCTGCCAAGCCCAGGCGGGCCAGGCTGGCAACCCCGTTTGCGTAGGCCAGGCCCATCAGGCCGAAGGCACGAGTGCTCTCGGGCAGCGAAGGGGCCAGCGCAAGCGCGACGAATGCGATGTAGATGCCAAGGTAGGCCCACAGGAGCGGCGTGATCCCGCCGTTGGCTTGCGCGTTAATCAGCGGCGCGACGTACGCGGGCAGCCCGGCGATCGCGATCACGGTCAGCAATGTATACAACGCGCGCCGCCGCCAGACGCGGAGCGTCGGGGCGAGCTCCTCGCGGGCGGGCTCTGAGATAGGCTCGGGCATGGGTGCAGTGTAGCACAATGCGGCAAGGTGCGCGCAATCACGCCTCGGGGTCCGCCCCGCCCGTGTGGCAGAGCCGCAGGGAGCGGGTGAGTACGGGTCCGCGACGAGGATGTTAACGAACCTTAACTTGACCCTTACGTTACGGCATACCTTATCATGCCGGCATGACAGACGTGCGAACATACACGGTGCACCGGGTCGCAGAATTGGCTTCAATCACGGTGCGCACCCTGCATCACTACGACCAGGTGGGCTTGCTCACCCCGTCGGCCAGAACGACGGCGGGCTACCGGCTGTACGGCGAAGCGGACCTGCTGCGGCTCCAGCAAATCCTGTTCTTTCGGGAGCTGGGCTTCCCGCTCGAACAGATCCGGACCATCATCGACGATCCCCAGTTCGATCGGGTCCGGGCACTGGAGCGACACCGCGAGATGCTTCAGCTCGAACGCGAGCGGCTTGCACGGCTGCTAAATACGATCGATAAAACGATCGCGAGGCTAACGGAGGAAAACATGGGTATTTCGGACGAAGAGCTCTGGGAGGGCTTCTCGCAGGATCAGGTCGAGCGCTACAAGCGCGAGTCACGCGAAGCGTACGGCACCGAAGTCGTGGAGGAATCCGAGCGCCGGGCCAAGGGCATGTCGAAGGGCCAATGGCAGGCGGTGAAGGACGAGGGCGACGCGGTGACGCGGGGGCTGGCGGCCTTAACGGATCGCCCGGTGGACGATCCCGAGGTGCAGGCGCTGGTCTCCCGGCACTACAAGTGGGTCTGCACCTTCTGGACGCCCAATGCGGAGGCGTACCAGGGGTTGGGACAGTTGTACACCGACAACCCCGAGTTCCGGGCGAATTATGACAAGTACCGCGTCGGGCTGGCGGATTTCATGCGGGAGGCCATGAAATACTACGCGGAACACGAGTTGACCCAAACATAACGGACGCGCGACCTCCGGGAGGATTTCATAGCCGCCGCCCGGAGGTCGCTTCGCGCCGTGCTCAGTACGGCCGCGCGCGGCACGGGTGGTATAATGCGGCCACGGAAGGCGGCTATGGCTTCTACCCCCCTGACTCAAGCGCCGGCAAAATACCATGGGTCACGACCACGCGTCGGGCTTCTATCCCATGGCGCGGGCGATCCCAATAGCCAGGCGATCTGGGAGGGTGTGCAGAGTGCGGCCCGGGCGCATGATGCCCACGTCGTGTGTTTCCCCGGCAAACCGCTCGCGTCCCCGCACGGTTTCGAGGCCCGCGCCAACATCATCTATGACCTGGTCAGCGCAGAGAATGTGGACGGCTTGGTCATCTGGTCCGGCGCACTGTGTCATTGGGTCGGGCTGCCGGTCATCACGGCGTTCTGCCGCCGGTACTTGCCGCTCCCCATCGTCACCATCGGCCACCCCACGATCGAGGGCATTCCGGGCGTGGTCCTGGACAATTATCAGGGGCTGCACGACGTCGTCACGCACCTGGTCGAGTACCACAACCTCGCCCGGATCGCGTTCGTCCGCGGCCCCCAGCCCCAGCCGGAAGCCGAGCAGCGGTACCAGGCATACCTGGACGTGCTGGCCGAGCACGGCATTCCCTTCGATCCCCGGCTCGTCGCGCAGGGCGACTTCAGGGAAAGCGGCGGTGCGGCCGCGATTGACGAACTGCTGGACAGGCGAGGGGTGCAGTTTGAGGCGCTGGTCGCTGCGAGCGACAACATGGCGCTCGGCGCAATGAAGGCTCTACAGCGCCGGGGTTTGCGTGTCCCGGCCGACGTCGCCGTAGCGGGCCTCAACGACGAAACGCAAGGGCGCTTTATCACCCCGCCCTTGACTACTGCGCCCTTTCGCAGCTTCGAGATGGCGCACCGGGCCGCCGAGATGCTCCTTGCGCGACTCGAGGCAAAGCCCGTACCCGACCGCGTTGTGCTGCCTTCCCGGCTCATCGTCCGGCAGTCCTGCGGCTGCGCCGATCCACTCGTCAGCGAAGCTGCCGATGTGCCGGTCCGACTGCACGGACGCTCGCCCGCTGCCGCGCTCGAGGCGCGCCGCCAGCTCATCCTTGCCGCGCATGGCCGACAGCTGGGAGCTGGCCCTCGAAACCGCGCCGGCCGGCCGCCTGGAGCAGGTGCTCGACGCGTTCATCGACGAGATGGCCGGCCGCACCCTCGGCTCGTTCCTTGCGGCCCTGGCCGAAGCGTTACACGAGGCGCTGCAGCGGGACCGCAGCGTCTCGCACTGGCAGAGCGCGTTATCGGTGCTGCGCCGCGAGTCGCTGCCCTACCTGCGTGACCCCTCTGCCTCGCTGCGCGCGGAAAGCCTGTGGCAGCAGGCCCGAGTGCTGCTCGGGGAAACCGGTCAGCGCTCCCAGGCCTACCAGGCGCTCGAGGCGCAGCAGGAAATCCGCGTTCTGGGCAGTATCGGGCAGGCGCTCGGCAACGCAGTCAGTATGCAGGACCTGGAGCAGGCCATTGCCCAGGCGCTTCCCAGTCTGGGCATTCGACGGGCATTCCTCGCGCTCTACGGCGACCCTGCTGCCCCGGCTCAAAGCGCCCGCCTCGTCATGAGTTGCTGCGGCGAAGACAGCACGGAGCGCGCGGAGCCGGCCGCTACGACGGCGCCGGCCGCCTCCCTGGTTGCCGCCGCCCTGCCCCTCGACCGCCGTGCGGACCTTGGTCGTGGAACCACTCTTCTACCGCGACGAGCAGCTGGGTTTCATCGTGTTCGAAGCCGATCCACGCCTGGAGGTCGAGTATGAAATTCTGCGTGAGCAGATTGCCGGTGCGCTAAAGCGTTCGGCCTTGTACCGCCAGGCAGAACAGGCGCGGTTGGTGGCCGAGGAGGGGCGCCGCTTGGCCGAGGAAGCTAACCTGCTCAAGAGCCGTTTTCTGTCCACGGTCAGCCACGAGCTGCGCACCCCGCTCAGCCTGATTGTCGGCACGATCGAAATGCTCATGCGCAACGGCCGGCGCACCGATCTGCCCACGGCCTATCATCGCGACCTACAGAACATCCGCACCTCCGCGCAGCACCTGGCCCGCCTCATCAGCGACGTTCTCGACCTCGCCAGCAGCCAGGCAGGCGAGCTGCACCTGGTCGGCGAGCCGCTCCACCTGTGTGAGGTGCTCGCACGGGCGGCCATGCTGGGCGAGGTGATGGCGCGCGAAAAAGGGCTTTCATGGGAGGCAGAAGTCCCATCCGATCTGCCCTGCGTGTGGGGCGACCGGACGCGGCTGCAGCAGATCGTTCTGAACCTCGTTAGCAACGCGGTCAAGTTCACCGAGCGCGGGTACGTTCGCTTGTGGGCCGAGGCGGGCAAGGAGCAGGTCGTGGTCGCGGTTACGGACAGCGGCATGGGCATTCTCGCGTCCGAGCAGGAGTTCATTTTCGACGAGTTTCGCCAGTCGGAGCGCACCGCTCGCCGGGGTTACGGCGGCATGGGCTTGGGACTAGCGATCAGCCGCCGCCTGGTGGAGCTTCACGGCGGCACGATTGGCGTGCTTTCGACCGGCTCGGACGGCGCGGGTTCGACCTTCTATTTCACCTTACCCGTGCTTGCGTTGGACGGCCAAGTAGCTACGGACAACGTGGAGCGGGCCGGCGATGTGCTTGTGCTGACCGAGCGGCCGGCCATGGCTCAACGCCTGGGCCGCCACCTGGTGCAGAGCGGTTTCAATGTCGAAGCCCTCGCCCCGTCCGACAACCCCCGTTGGTTGGCCGAGATCATTGCGGCGCCGCCCGGCGCCATCCTGCTTGACTCCGAGCCGGGCGTCGAATCGGGTTGGGAGCTGATGCGTGTTCTGCGCCATAACCCCGGGACGCAGGACATCCCCGTCATCTTCTATAACCTGACAGAGGCGGAGGAACGCGGCGGGGCCCTCGCGTTGGACTTCGCTGCCAAACCGCTGAGCCCGGGTCCGCTTGCCGCCGCGCTGGCCCGCAAAGGCCTCAATGCAGACGGGCACGGCCGGCCCACCGTCCTGATCGTCGACGACGATCCTGGCATCCTCGCCCTGCACGCACGCCTGCTCGAAGAGGTCACGCCCCCGTGTCGTGTCATTACGGCGTGTAACGGTGAGGAAGCGCTTGCGCGGATGGCCGGCCAGCGGCCCGACCTGGTGCTGCTTGACTTGATGATGCCCGTCTTGGACGGTTTCGGCGTCCTGGAAGCGATGCACGAACGCGAAGGGCTGCGAGACATTCCCGTTATCGTGCTGACCGCCCAGATTTTGACGCGCGAGGACATGACCCGCTTGCAGCAGGGCGTGGCCGCCGTATTGAACAAGGCCCTGTTTACCGGCGCGGAGGTGTTGGACCGGATCAGCGAGGCTCTGCGCCGAAACCGGCGGCTGGGCAGCGAAGCGCAGCGCGTCGTGCGGCAGGCGATGGCCTACATGCACGAGCATTACGCCGAAGACATCTCGCGCGAGACCCTGGCCGAGGCCGTGGGCTTCAGCGATCGCTATCTGACGCGCTGCTTCCACACCGAGACAGGCATCACCCCCGTCGCCTATCTCACCCGGTATCGCATCCGGCAGGCGCGCAGCCTGTTGGATCTGGGCGAGCTAAGCGTGACCGAGGTGGCGCTCGCCACAGGCTTCACCGATGCGAGCTACTTCGCGCGGGTCTTCCGCTCGGAAGTCGGCGTCAGCCCCGCGCCTACCAACAAGGGAAACGCGCTCCGGCATAGTTCCTCTCTTCCATTTATCCGCCTTTCGGCTCCATTTCTCCAAGACGCGGCAGCGTGCCAGCGCGTTAATACGCGTGCTGGAGCCTCCCCATGCCCGTTGTCTGCCTAATCGCTGAAGCCGACCCATATCTCGCCAGCCTGCTCCTTCGCTTTGCCGAGGAGAGCGGCCTTGACGGCGTGCGAGCGCGCACGGGCGAAGAGCTTCTGGCCCTCGCACCGCAGGTCAGACCCGACGTCCTGATCCTCGAACCGGAACTGCCGGGGGAACGTCGCGGTTGGGAGGCAGTGGCCGCGCTCCGTGC
This sequence comes from uncultured Chloroflexia bacterium, assembly GCA_963810095.1. Taxonomy (GTDB): domain Bacteria; phylum Chloroflexota; class Anaerolineae; order CG2-30-64-16; family CG2-30-64-16; genus JALOOB01. The sequence goes on from CAWEMM010000012.1 coordinate 168,337, forward strand.
TGCAGAAGCCTTCGACGCGCTGCCGATTATCTGTTGCTCCTGGCTAAAGCAGGCCGAAGCCCGGGAACTCATGGGCGATTGCGCGTGGCACTTGCAGAAGCCGGACTTGCAGTACACCGATTTCCTGATCGCATTGGAAGCGGCCGGGGTCACCGCCGGTGACGGCCCGGGATCGAACGAGTCGGCGCCCGTGGTGATCCGCCGGTAGAAGGAGGCAGAATCCTCAATTCAAACCAAAGAGCTCAGCCACACGACCCTATCCTTGTGCATCTATCACCCAAGAGGAGGAGTTCATGAAACGTCACCTGCACCTGGCGGCGGCGCTGCTGCTGCTGGCATCGATCGTTCTCACCGCGTCCGCGGCGCCCGCGCCGGTAACGGCGCCCGCAACTCAGCCGCCCGCCGCGACCCAGCCGGCCGCTGCACCTCAAGCCACGACGGCCCCGGCAGAGCCGAAGCCGGCCGCGGGCAAGCCGCTGTTTGTGGCGATCAACAAGAGTGCGGACCAGCAGTACTTCATCGACCTGCAGACGTCGTTCGTCGACACGGCGGGCACGCTGGGGGGCGAAGCGAAGAAGTTCGACGCCAAGCTGGACCCGAACCTGGGGGTGAGCCTGGTGAATGATGCGATCTCGGCCGGCGCCAAGGGCATTGCGATCACCGTCCCGGATCAGACGATCGGGCCCGCAATTGCCAAGGCGGCCAAGGATGCCGGGGTCGTGCTGATTGCGACCGACGACAGCATCAAGGACGAGGCCGGACAGCCCGTGCCGTTCGTGGGCTTCAACGGCAAGGACATGGGCAAGAAGGTCGGCGAGGCCGCCGCCAAGCTGCTGACCGACAGCGGCTGGCTCAAGGACACCACCAAGAAGGTCGGCGTGTTGTCGACCGAGGTGCAGACCCTGTCCGTGTGCAACGACCGCACCGACAACGCCAAGGCCGCCATCCTCGCGGCCGGCGTGTCCGAAGCTCAGGTCTACCCGGTGCCCTACACCGGCGAGACGTTGTCGGCCCAGGATGCGGCCGGCCCCATCATCACCGCGCATCCCGAGGTCACGAACTGGATCGTGTTCGCCTGCAACGATGAGGGCGTGCTGGGCACGACCAACGCGTTGGCGACCGCCGGCGCCAAGCCCGAGAACATCATCGCGGTCGGCCTGGGCGCTTACGAAGCCTGCAAGCCGTGGGCCGCCGGACAGCCGTCAGCCTTCAAGGCCGCACTGTTCATCTCTGGCCTCGACGTGGGCAAGACCGCCGCAACCGTGTTGTATGATGCGGTTGTCAACGGCAAACAGCCGCCCGAGGCCACCTTTGCTCCCACTTCGATCGTCGAGCCGTCCAACTTCAAGGACGTGATGGACAAGATTTCGCTGGCCAACTGCTCGGTCGGCCAGGCAAAGCCGGCCGCGGGCAAGCCGCTGTTTGTGGCGATCAACAAGACCGCGGACCAGCAGTACTTCATCGACCTGCAGACGTCGTTCGTCGACACGGCGGGCACGCTGGGGGGCGAAGCGAAGAAGTTTGACGCCAAGCTGGACCCGAACCTGGGGGTGAGCCTGGTGAATGATGCGATCTCGGCCGGCGCCAAGGGCATTGCGATCACCGTCCCGGATCAGACGATCGGGCCCGCAATTGCCAAGGCGGCCAAGGACGCCGGGGTCGTGCTGATTGCGACCGACGACAGCATCAAGGACGAGGCCGGACAGCCCGTGCCGTTCGTCGGCTTCAACGGCAAGGACATGGGCAAGAAGGTCGGCGAGGCCGCCGCCAAGCTGCTGACCGACAGCGGCTGGCTCAAGGACACCACCAAGAAGGTCGGCGTGTTGTCGACCGAGGTGCAGACGCTGTCGGTGTGCAACGACCGCACCGACAACGCCAAGGCCGCCATCCTCGCGGCCGGCGTGTCCGAGGCTCAGGTCTACCCGGTGCCCTACACCGGCGAGACGTTGTCGGCCCAGGATGCGGCCGGCCCCATCATCACCGCGCATCCCGAGGTCACGAACTGGATCGTGTTCGCCTGCAACGATGAGGGCGTGCTGGGCACGACCAACGCGTTGGCGACCGCCGGCGCCAAGCCCGAGAACATCATCGCCGTCGGCCTGGGCGCTTACGAAGCCTGCAAGCCGTGGGCCGCCGGACAGCCGTCAGCCTTCAAGGCCGCACTGTTCATCTCCGGCCTCGACGTGGGCAAGACCGCCGCAACCGTGTTGTATGATGCGGTTGTCAACGGCAAAAAACCGGCCGAGGCCACCTTTGCTCCCACCTCGATCGTCGATCCGTCCAACTTCAAGGACGTGATGGACAAGATTTCGCTGGCCAACTGCTCGAAGTAGGCCTGGGGCCGTGCGCCACCGGGACACGATGAATCGAACCTGGACAATACTGCTCCGTCCAGCCCGATTGCTGCGTGTCCTGGTGGTTGCCTGACCATCACACCGGCGGCCCGGTTCGCACATTCCCACCCGGCCTCGCAGAGGGCATTCGACTATGACCACGACAACAGACGCCGTTACCGAGCCCGGCGCTGCCGCCAACCCGCCCGGCACGCTGGAGATTCGCAACGTCAGCAAGGCGTTCCCTAATGTCCAGGCGCTCGGCGATGTCTCGCTCGACATTCGCCCCGGCGAAATCCTGGCCTTCATGGGCGAAAACGGCGCCGGCAAGTCTACCTTGCTCAAGATCATCAACGGCGACTACCGGCCGGACAGCGGGACGCTCACGATCGACGGCCAGCGCCTCGCCTTCTCCAGCCCGCGCGAGGCGCACAAAGCGGGCGTCCGCGTCATTTACCAGGAGCCAGAAATCATTCCCGGCGTGGGCGTGGCCGAGAATATCTGGGCCGGCGAATTGCCCCGCCGTATGGGACTCATCGACCGCAGGCGGCTCAACGAGCAGGTGAGCCGGAGCCTGGCGCAATACGGGTTCCAGGATATTCTGCCCACACACCTGCACGGCGACGAGCTTTCGTCAGCCCAACGTCAGCTCGTCGAGATCATGCGCGCCCTGAAATCCGGCCTGCGGGTCCTGGCGCTCGACGAACCCACGTCTTCCCTGACCGACGAAGAGGTGGAGCGCCTGTTCACGCTTGTCCGGCGGCTGCGCGATGAGGGCGTCGCCATCATTTACGTGTCTCACCGGATTAAAGAGATTCTGCGCCTTTGCGACCGCGTCGCCATTCTTCGCGACGGGCAGCTCGTGGCTGTTCGTCCTGCCGCCGGCCTCACCGATGCAGAGATTGTGCGCCTGATGGTGGGGCGCGAGCTGTCCGATGTCTTCCAGCGGCACCGGGCCGGCTCGGATGACGAAGTGCTGCGGGTCAGCGAGCTCAGCAGCAACTGGCATCAGAACGTCAGCTTCCGCATCAACGCGGGAGAGGTGGTCGGCTTTGCCGGCCTGGTCGGCGCAGGCCGCACGGAGCTGGCAAAAGTGATCTTCGGCGAGCTGCCAAAGTCGAAAGGGCGCATCACGCTCGACGGCAAGGACGTGGCTATCCACCGGCCCGACGATGCCATTGCGAAGGGAATTGGTTTCGCGCCCGAAGACCGGAAGCGCGAAGGACTCGTGTTGATCCGCAGCGTGCTTGAAAACGCCTCCCTGGCGATCCTGCCCCAGCTCACCCGCTTTCACTTCGTCCGCCAACGCCTCGAGCGCTCCATTGCGTCCTCGTTTATCGAGCGCTTACGCGTCCGCACTCCCTCGCTCGAACAGGAGGTTGGCAAGCTGTCGGGCGGCAACCAGCAGAAAGTGGTCCTGGCGCGATGGCTGGCAGCCAAGCCGAAGCTCCTGATCCTCGACGAGCCGACGCGCGGCATCGACGTCGGCGCGAAGGCCGAAATCTACCGCCTGATCGACGATCTCGCCAACCAGGGATTGGGGATCATGCTGATTAGCTCCGAGCTGCCGGAGATCCTCGGCCTCTCGGACCGTATCTACGTCATGCAGCAGGGTCGGATTACCGGCGAGCTTGCCGGACCGGACGCGACCGAGGAAAAAGTCCTGGCGCTGGCGATGGCCGACCAACTCAGTGCGGCTCCGGGCGGAGCCGCCACCACCTCGCTCGAGAGGAGCGCAGCATGAGCAGCACAAGTACCACCAACCCCATTGCCCCCGCGCGCCCCGGCGGCGCGCTCCGGCGTCTGATTGCCTGGATCGGGGCCGACAATCTCTCGCTCATATTCGCCCTGGTTGTCCTCGTGCTGTTGGTCACGGTCGTCAGCCGTTGGTTCGGGTTGGAGGGAGGCACGAAGTTCTTCTCCTGGCAGAACCTCATGAACAGCCTCGCACAGGCCATCGTGATCGTGGGGTTGCTGGCCATCGGCGAGACCGTGGTCATCGTGGCGGGAGCGCTCGACATTTCGGTCGGCTCCATCGCCTCGGTTGGCTCGGTGACGGCCGCGTCGGTGCTGGTCGGGGTCGGTATAGGCTCCACCCTGGGCTTCCTGCCAACCGGCAGCGTCGTCATCGCGGTCCTTGCGGGCATCCTCGCCGGCGCACTGTGCGGGGTAGTCAACGGCCTCATCGTCACCCAGCTGCGTGTGAACCCCATCATCGCCACCCTGGGCACCCTGGCCGCGTTCGCCGGCTTCGCCTTCCTGCTCGCGCCGGACGGCAAACCGGTCGGCGTGCTGACGCAGCCCGAGTTCACCTGGCTGGCCCAGGGCCGCTTCCTGACTTCGGTGTCGGTGCCCCCGCTTGGCGGCGCTAAGTGGACGGGCATCCCTGTCCTGACGGTGATCCTGGTCATCGTCGCCGCGCTCGTTCACGTCATCATGACCTACACCGACTTCGGCCGTGCCATCTATGCCATCGGCGGCAATGCCACCGCGGCACGTCTTGCAGGCATTAACCTGTCGCGCGTGCGCATCCTTATGTACGTCCTGTCAGGCAGCATCGCGGGCCTCGCCGGCGTCCTGCTGACCGCTCGCACCACTTCCGGCAACCCGGTCAACGGCACGGGCCTCGAGTTGCAGGCCATTACGGCGGTCTTTCTGGGCGGCGCCGCGACCGCGGGCGGCAGGGGCACGATCTTTGGCACCTTCCTGGCCGTCATCTTGGTCGGCGTCCTCAACAACGGCATGAATCTGCTGGGTTTCAACACGTTTGTCCAGCGCATCGCCCTCGGCTTCCTCCTGGTTGCGGCTGTGGCGATCTCTCAATGGCGCCAGGCGCACGCCGAGCGCGTCCGCACCAGCATCGCCGCACGCGGCTAGGCCAGGAGGATGAACATGAATTCACGGGAGCGTGTCGACGCGGCCCTGTCGCACCGGGAGGGCGACCGCATTCCGCTGGACCTCGGCGGCTGCGGCCAGACCGGGATGCACGTCACGACCGTCTACAAGCTGCGGCAGGCGCTGGGACTGGACGTGCCGGGCACGCCCGTCAAGGTCATCGAGCCGTACCAGATGTTGGGCGAGATTGCGCCGGACTTGCAGGATCGCCTGGGCGTCGACGTCGTCGGCGCGAGCGCTCCCGGCACCCTGTTCGGGTTTCGCAACGAAGACTGGAAGCCGTGGACCTTCTGGGACGGCACGCCGGTGCTGGTTCCCGGCAAGTTCAATACGGAGCCCGACGAAAACGGGAACCTGCTCATGTACGTGGACGGCGACCGCAGTGCCCCGCCATCCGCCACGATGCCCCGCGGCGGCTTCTACTTTGACTCGCTCATCCGGCAGGAGCCGATTGACGAGGCGCAGCTCGACCCGGAAGACAACGCGTCTGACTATGAACCCATCTCGGCGGAGGACCTGGCGCATCTGCGCGGCGAGGCGGAGCGGCTGCACCGTGAGACCGGCCGAGCGCTGATGATGGTCTTCCCGGGCGCCGGCTTCGGCGATATCGCGTTGGTGCCGGGACCGTGGGTGAAGCGCCCCCGCGGCATCCGCGACATCGCCGAGTGGTACGTGAGCACCGCCACCCGCAAGGACTACGTGACGAAGGTTTTCGAGCGCCAGTGCGAGGTTGCTCTAGGCAACCTGCCGCGGGTGTACGAGGCCGTAGGGGACCGGGTGACGGTGGCCTGGATCAGCGGGACGGACTTCGGCGCCCAGAACGGCTGCCTGATTTCGCCGCGCGCGTTCCGCACGCTCTACAAGCCGTTCTACAAGGCCATCAACGACTGGGTTCACGAGCACACGCCGTGGAAGACATTCATCCACACCTGCGGCTCGATCCAGCCGCTCATCCCAGATATCGTCGAAGCGGGCTTCGACATCCTCAATCCCGTGCAAACCTCAGCCGCAAACATGGGCCCGGCCGACCTGAAGGCGCGCTACGGTGACCAGGTCACGTTCTGGGGCGGCGGCGTCGACACGCAGCGCACCCTGCCGTTCGGAACGCCCGAGGAGGTGGCCGCAGAAGTGCGCGAGCGGCTCGGAATCTTCGGCAAAGGCGGCGGATTCGTCTTCAGCACCGTCCACAACGTCCAGGCGAACGTGCCGGTCGAAAACCTGCTGGCAATGTACGACACCGTGCGCGAGTACGGGGGCTACTGAGCCGGACCCCTGCCGGTTGCACCGGCGCCTCGATTGAGCCGCGCTGAGCCTTGGCCGCGCGGCTCCTGTCGACATCCACGCCCGCTGCCGTTAGGGGCAGCGGGCGTGCTAGTTAAGCCAGTCGACGGCCAGTCGGACGCCGGTCGGGTGCGACCTTTCTCGCTGCCCTCGTGCCGCCCCCGTGCTATCCTGTGTTTCAATAGGTCAATCTGCAACCGGTGAGAAGTGTCATGAGCGAAATCATCAACAACCGGCGCCAGCGCGTCGAAATCATGAAGAGCCTGATCCGCCAGCTCCATTCGGGCGAGGCGGAAGAACGTGTGAAATCGCAACTGGAAACCATGCTGGACGAGGCGGACTACAGCGACGTCTTCCTCATGGAAGTGCAGCTCGTCCAAGAGGGCATCCCCGCCGAGAGCATTCAGAAGCTCTGCGACACGCACACCCGCGTCCTCAAGCGCCACCTCGACTTGCAGGAAACGCCGGAAACCATCCCCGGCCACCCGGTGCATACCTTTGTCCAGGAGAACCGCGAGCTGGTCCGCACGGGGGCGCGGGTTCGCCTGCTGATGCGCCAGATGGAGGCGCTGCCCGACGAGGCGGACGCGACCGACGCCATGCGCGATATCCAGGGTCTGCTCAACAATCTCATGGATGCGGACAAGCACTACCGGCGCAAGGAATACCTGTTGTTCCCCTACTTCGAGAAAAACGACCTGCCCGGCCCGCCCATGGTGATGTGGGGCAAGCACGACGAGATTCGGACGACGCTGCGCGAAACGATTGCCGGCCTGCAGGAGATCGAAACCATCACCGCGGCCGAAGCCAGGGCCTACTACCTGTTTACCATCGCGCCGGCGCTCGAAGCCGTAGACGACATGGTCTACAAGGAAGAGAAGATCCTCTACCCCACTGCGCTGGACCTGCTGACCGAGCAAGACTGGTACGAGATTTATATCCAGAGCGACGAGTACGGCTATTGCCTGTATGCTCCACAGTTCGAGTGGGCGCCCGAAGGGGGTGTGCACACGGAAATCCGGAAGCCGGCAGCCGCGGGCGGTCGGGTGCAAATGCCCACCGGGAGCTTTTCGCTCGACGAGCTGATCGCCACGTTCAGCGCCCTCCCCTTTGACCTGACCTTCGTCGATGCGGAGGACACGGTACGCTACTTCAGCCCCGGCAAGGATCGCATCTTCGACCGGTCACGCGCCATCCTGGGGCGGAAGGTCCAGTATTGCCACCCGCCCAAGAGCGTTCACATCGTCAACCAGATCGTCAAGGACTTCAAGGCGGGCAAGGAGGACCGGGCGCGCTTCTGGATCAACATGGGCGGCCGGCTGATCTACATCTGCTATTACGCGGTGCGCGATGCAAAGGGGGCCTACCTGGGCACGCTGGAGGTCACGCAGGACCTGAGCGAGGTGCGCCAGCTCGAAGGAGAGCGCCGGCTCCTGACGTACGACGCAGCGCTGCAGGCCGAAGGGGCATAGCCATGGAGATCACCAGACGCAGCAGGCTCCTCGACGTGCTGAAGGCGTACCCCTTCCTGGAAGAACAGATCGTCGAGATCGCGCCGCCCTTCAAGAACCTGCGAAACCCGATTCTGCGCCGCACGGTCGGCCAGCTTGCTACGATCGAGCAGGTAGCCCAAATTGGGGGGATCGACGTGGTTGGCCTGGTGAACCGCCTGCGCCGCGCCGCCGGTCAAGCCGAGGTCGTCGAGACGCCTCGCTCGCTCCCCCAGCCAGACCACTTGGAGGGTGACCCCGACTGGATCGCCGGCGCGCCCGCCCACACAGTCGACGGCGACCGCCTGCTGGCCGATGGCGAAGTGCCGCTGGAGCACGTCAACCAACTGCTGGCCGGCGTCCCAGCGGACGGCCACATCCTCCTCGTGACCGAGTTCGAGCCCACGCCCATCATCGACGCCATGCGCAAGCAGCGCCGGCCTGTGCACCACAGCCAGGCGCCCGACGGTGCGGGCCGGCACTACACCTACATTGGTGGCGCCGGTAAGTGATACACTCGCGGGGGGCCGGTCTCTGACCGTGCCCCCCGCTAATTCCCGGATAGAACCCAAAGCCTACCCTCCCGGGTCACACGCCTCCCGGATCCTCCCAACGATAACAATTCACAACATCTTCACAGCCCGCACACCGGACCTTCGCTACACCCCTGTAGCATAGGATCAGTGACACCTGCGGCGGCCTCCCACCTTCGCACCGCTGCGCCGGCAATCCAGTCACTGCTGTGGAGAGAGAATGACCACGATCGTTCGCACACCTACATTCGGCAAAGTGAAGCCCCGCCGTAAGGGCCTGGCCGGGCTATTGACCCACCACACGTTCCGAAGGCTCACGCAGCTGGGCGTGTTCCTGTTCATCTTCGTCATGGCCGTTCGCCACGCAGTCGTGGGCGAGAACGGCGCCATCACGACCGCCTCCTGGGAGGCCTACTGCCCGTTCGGCGGCTTGGAAGGCCTGTATACCTTCGTCGCGTCGGGCGGCAAGACGGTCCCCCACGTCCACCTCTCGAACTTCGTCGTCCTGTTCGCCACGCTGGCCGTCGCGCTAATCGCCCGCAATAGCTTCTGCGGCTGGCTGTGCCCGTTCGGGTTCATTCAAGACATGGTCAGCCGGTTCTCTGCGTTCGTGCAAAAGAAGGTGCGCCCGGTCCGCATGGCGGTTAAGACCCTGAAGACCCGCGGCAAGAAGCTCGCGGTGCTCGATCGCTACCTCCGGTTCCTCAAGTACGGCGTGCTCGCCTGGACGGTCATCGCGACTGCGGTTTATGGCTTCATGGTGTTTCGCGACGTGGACCCCTGGGCCGGGCTCTGGGGGCTGCTCGAGCTCAGTTTCGGACTCGGGACGCTCGTGTTGATCATCGTGCTCATCGCATCGCTCTTTGTCGAGCGGCCCTGGTGCCGCTATGCCTGCCCGCTCGGCGCGGCCACCGGGCTGGTGGGCAAGCTGAGCCCGTTCTATCTCAAGCGCGAGGCGGACGCCTGCAAGAACTGTGCGATCTGCACCAAGGCGTGTCCGATGGGGCTGCCCGTTCATGCGGCGACCACGATCAAGAGCGTCGACTGCATCGGCTGCCTGGAGTGCGTAGACGAGTGTCCGCACAAGGGCGCGCTGGAACTGAAGCTGGGCCTGCCCATCTTCGGTAAGTAACTTGGGGCTGGAGGCACACAATGAAAGTCAACCCGTTTGTGTTCGGAATCATCATCCTGGCCGTGTTCTTCGGGGTGCTCGGCGGCGCCAAAGCCGCGGGCGTGTGGTCCGTGTCGGCGAAGGTGACGTCGACAGGGGAAAGAGTCGCGCCCACCGGCCAAAGCGTCGACGAGATCAAGGGGTGGATGACCCTTGCGGACATCACCAAGGCCTATAACGTGACTCTGGCCGACATCGTCGCGGCGTTCGAGTTGCCTGCCGATACGTCTGAGACGGCGCAGCTTAAGAACCTGGAGAGCGAGAAGTTCTCCGTGTCCAACTTGCGAGCGTGGCTCGCCGCTCGCCAACAGTAGAGCGCGGCGGCACGGGGCGGGCGTGACCCGTCCGTCCCATGCCGCGCCAAGCGCACATCTCCCCAACAGCCCGCACCATCTCCCCCAACAATGGACTGCCGCCCACTTGCCATTCTATAGACCAGTCGTTATAATAGCCTCGAGGATACGCAGATGAGTGTACGCGAGCAAATTATCGAAACGACGTCACGCCTGCTGGAGCAGCAGGGTTACCACGCAAGCGGGTTGAACCAGATCGTCCAGGAAAGCGGCGCGCCGAAGGGGTCGCTTTACTACTATTTCCCCCTTGGCAAAGAGGAACTGACGGCCGAGGCCATTGAGCGCTCTGCCCGGGGGCTCACGACGATCATCGAGACGGAGCTGGCGCGCTACGAGGACCCGGCTGAGGCGATCGAACAGTTCATGCACGGGCTTGCCGGGCACGTGGAAGCCTCGGAGTGCCGGGGTGGGGCGCCGATTGCGACGGTGGCTCTCGAGACGGCCGGGCGCAGCGACCGCCTGACCGCGGCGTGTCAGGCGGCCTACCAGAGCTACCAATCCGCGTTTTCCGCACGGCCTCGCGGCCGGCGGCATCGCGCCCGAGCGGGCGGCCCGGCTCGCCACGCTCCTCGTCGCCGCCATCGAAGGCGGAATCATCCTCAGCCGGACGCAGCGCAGCGCGGACCCGCTCCGTCAGATCGCAGGAGACCTGCGCACCCTGGTCGCCCTAGCACGCTGACGTCACGCTGACGCGCTCCGGGCAGGCCGGCAGCAAGGTTCAGGACATCAGGCATAGGCCCCACAGCAAGCCACCCCGAAAGAGGAAGCATCATGTCGTCGATTCTGGTCACCGGCGCCACGGGAAACGTGGGCCTGGAGGTCGTCAAGGAACTGGCAGCGGCGCGGCGCTTCCGTGGTCGCCGCGGTGATGGACGAGCGCGACACGCGCAAGCTCCCCGCGGCCGTTCGCACCGTCCCCTTCAATTTCGACCGGCCCGAGACCTTTGCGCCGGCCCTCGAGGGTATGGAGAAGCTGTTTCTGATGCGGCCGCCACAGATCGCCGACGTGGAGCGCTTCCTCCACCCGGTCATCGATGCGGCACAAGCCGCGGGCGTGCGCCAGGTCGTCTTTCTTTCGCTCATGGGCGTCAACCCGCGGGTGCCGCACTACAAGGTCGAGCAGAAGATCCTGGCGTCAGGCCTGCCCTACACCTTCATCCGGCCCAGCTTCTACATGCAGAACCTGGACACGTTCTACCGGGACGATATCCGGCTGCGCGACGAGATCTTCGTGCCCGCCGGCAAGGCAAAAACCAGCTTCGTCGACGTGCGAGACATCGGCGCGGTGGCCGCCATGGCGCTGACCGAGGACGGCCATGCTAACCGGGCATACACGCTAAGCGGCTCGGAAGCGCTCGACTACTACACTGTCGCCGACATCTTTTCTCACGTCCAGGGACGCCGCATCACCTATGTCCGCCCGACCCCCGGCGAATATGCTGCCCGGCAGGTGGCGCTGGGTGTGCCCGACGAGTTCGTCAAGGTGATGCGCAGTCTGTACTGGACGGTACGGCTTGGCATCGGCGCCAAGGTAACGCCTGAGCTGGGCGAGCTGCTGGGCCGGCCGCCCGTCACCATGCAGCAATACGCCGCGAGACTTCGCGGCCCGGTTTGCGGCCGCACCCCCGGAGGAACGCGCTGTCGGCGCGCCCGCTGCCCGGCGCGGCAAAGCGGAACCTTGCTCGGCCGGTCGTCGAACTTCTGCAATAGCGCGGCGCAGGCGCGGCGCCACGCGTCGGCCAACCTGTATGTCCCAAGCGTTCTTTCCGGCTAGGCCAGCGGGAACACCACCGAGATCAGCCAGCCGAAGAAGAACGCGCTGCCGATCGCATAGGACCACGGGCGGTCGAACGCCGTGCTGCCCACCGTAAAGACCAGCAGGATCAGCGGCAGCAGCGGCATGAGCAGCACCAGGAACCCCATCGACGGCGCAAGGATCAAGGTCGCACCCAGCCCGACGACCAGCGCCACGCTCTGCCCCAGCCACCACAGCAGCCGCCCCCCCGCCCGCGCCCCCCACTGGCTGTATCCCGCGGCAAGGAACCACGGCAGGCAGGCGAGCCCAAGGATTGGCCAGCGCCACACGCGCTGGGGGATGGGCCACCACTGCACCCACACCACCTGCGCCATCACGCCGAACGCCAACACCAGCAGAACAAGGAAGACCAGTCCGCGGCCGGCCTCGCGACCCGTGGGCCGGTGAATGGGACGGCTGAACAGCAGCCAGACGACGCCGGCAACCAGGAACCACAGCGCAACCGCCGCGCCCACCTGGATGCCGAGCAGCGTGGCCACCGGCAGAACCCGGCCGGCGAGGCCGACCACCAACGTCGCTGCCAGCGGCCCCACGAGCAGGCCCAGCCAGCGGCCGGTGCGCCGTCCGGCGTCCGGTCCTGGGCCGGCCACCCGCAGCACGGGCGCAAACGCGACCAGCACCAACAGCCAACCCACCAGGTGCAGCCCGTACCAGATAATCCGGCGGTCCACGTAGCCCGACGATCGCGCCGTTCCAAAAGTGCGCCCCAGCCAGTCCACGCGCCGCGGCGTGGCTCTCGTGGCGGAAGAGGATGCTGATGTGTTCAGCGAGGGGCACGACGATCATGTCGCGGGCGAGGCCACCCGCGAAGTCGTCGGACCGGCCGCCGGCCTGGGCCAGCAGACCCTCCGCATTGGCGACGAACCGTCCTTCGAGGCTGCCGGCCTGGAGAAGCAGGTTGCGCGGCGCATCCGGCCGCACGTCCGCGCCCGTTGGGGAAATCGCCACCACTGCAGAGTAGCGGTCGAGACCGGTGATGCCTGCTGTCATCACCGCGCCGCTGCCCATCGAGTGCCCCAGCAGCGCCAGGCGGCTCCCGTCCACCTCGGGCTGAGCGACGAGCACGGCTGCCGCGGCCGCGATGTTGGCTTGCAGCGCATCGCGCACCAGCGGCGAAGGATTCGCGCCGTGGCCGTTGAAGTCGAAGAGGATGGCCGCGTAGCCTGCATGGGCCAGGCTGTAGCCATAGCCCAGCATGAGTTGCTTCGAACCTGCGAAGCCGTGTGCAACGACGACTCCCGGCACGGGGGCGCCAGCGCCGGCCGGTGCGACAAACAGCATGGGAATGCCGCCGGTAGACACGTCGCGCACCACGAGCCCCCGCCGGGGCGCGCTCACCATGACCCAGGATGCGACGATGAGGACGATGGCGAAAGCCAGCAGCAACCAGCGACGTACGGTCATTGATCCCCTCCTACCCTTTGGTGCGCGCTTGTGGTGCGCGCTTGCCCGCGGTCGTGCGCAATCCCATGGAGACCTTTTTCAGGCATTCCGAGCGCTTTAAACCCGCGGCCTGATGTTCGGCGCCCGGCGCCCCCTGTGCTACAATCGCATTGTATGCGATTCGACGATCCGACCAACCCCGCTGCGTGGCTTCTCGCCAGCTTCCTCGCCCTGGTCCTTGCGACAAACATCGCCTGGCTGGTCGTGCGGAAGCAGGCCACGGACCCCGCTTACCGGCGCGGTCCGCTGGCCGCGCTGGCGTGGGCGTTACGCAGCATGTTCTACCTGCTCGTGCCGTTTCTGGCGCTCAAGCAGGGTGTCGTGTCGCAGTACGCGCTCGGCCTGACGGAGATCAACTGGCCCGCGACGCTGTCGAACGGCATGGTCCTGGCCGGCCTGATCGTGGGCGGCCTCCTGTTTGGCTGGCTGGTCTATCGCCGCGCCTCGTTCGAAGCGCTTCACGACGGCCTGGCCGCGTCTGGGTCCCCCACTGCCGGCGGAGAACCTGCCCTGGCACGCCTGCTCGCCGGCCTGCGCGCGCCCGTCGACGCGGCGCTGCAGCAGTGGCACTGGGCGTTCTACCGGGCCGCAGCCATCGGGTGGCTGATGCTCCCGCTGGCCCTGCCCGGGGCAGGGGTCGCCGACCGGGTACTGCTGGGTTGGCAGCACGACCCACTCTATTGGGGCGCATGGCTGGGGCTCGCCGTCGCGGGGCTGGAATGGGCGCTCGACCCATTTGTGCTCGTTCAACTGAAGCGTCCGGGCGAACGGGAGGTTGCGCTGCGCCGTGCAGCGCTTGCCGTCGCTACCACGGGTCTCTTCGTGCTCACCCGCAACTTCTGGTTGTGCCTGGCGGTGCACGTCGTGGTCGAGACGCTCGCCGTCGGATGGTTCTCCCTCAGCACGCCGGCCCTGCCCGAAGGCGATTAAACCACAAAGGGCCCCGCTCACCAATGAGCCAGGGCCCCTTGCACTCTGCTGCGCTGCGGAACGGTGACCGTCCCGCTTCCCATTGCCCGGATGGTCCCTCTAGCGGACGATGAACCCCAGGACGATAAGCCCGGCCAGGATCCCGACCGCCGTAATGCCCAACCGCCGCAGGTCACCCATGACGTACGTGTAGTCGCTGATCCGGTCGACCCGGGTGTACGAGCCGGACGCGCCCGCGCCGCGGGGGGTCTGGCCCGCCGAGCGCGAAGTCGCGCTGCGGGTCGACGTCGTCGGGGTGGCTGCCGGCGCCTGCGTGGTTGCAGTCTGTGAGGGCTGGCCGTCACCGTACATGCGGGGCTCAGATGCTTTGGGCGTGCGAGCCTGGCTCTTCTTTTGTTGCTTCGCCATCAGGAAAACCTCGTCAGGGATAAATGAGTCCAAACCTCGCTATTATAGGCCCAGTGGCTGTTATGGTCAATTCGGATGGCTCCCGTTGTCGTGCGGCCTGCGTCTCAGGCCGAGCCGTATGCGGGCCACGTCGCCGATTTGCGCAATCTCTTCGACCTTGAACAACCGCAAGACGATCAGATAGAACGCGCCGGCAATTCCGCCCGCCACCGCAACGATAATCAGGTACCCGAGCTTTCCCGCGGGCACCCGCGGGGTCAGGAACGCGGCCGCGGCTGCCGCGACCACTGCCATCATCACAGCCGCCAGCGAGCCGAATCCCAGGGTTCTCAGGACGTGCTGCCCGTGTAGCCGCGCCACGCTCCGGTAGAGCAGGACGGTCATGATCGTCGCGTGGGCCGCCTGCTTGGCCGAATCCGCGAGAACCAACCCGAGGAAACCGATGCGCTCCTTGAGCAGGAGTGCGGTCACGAAGTAGAAGCCGACCGAGATCACGCCGACAATCGCCGGCGTGCGCGTGTTCTGCCGGGCGTAGAAGCTGTAGTTCAGCAGGAAATCGACGCCGGCAAACGGGAGGCCGATCAGGTAGCAGCGAAGCGCCAGCGACGTCATCGCCGCGTCCTGAGGGGTGAAGTAGCCGTGCTGGAAAATCAACTGGACGATGGGCAGGGACAGTGCGAACAGCCCTGCCGTCGCGGGCAGCAGCAGCACGAGCACCAGCCGCAGCCCGCGGCCAAAAATGTTCCGGAACCCGTCCCAGTCGGCATCAATCGCGAAGCGGGACAGGCTGGGCAGCGCGGCCAGGGACACGGCTACCGGGATGAGGCCCAGCGGAAGCTGGATCAGCGTCGTCGCAAAACCCATCCATGCGACGCTCTGCTCGCCCGCGGCCGACGCCCAGCGCCCGTCGACAATGATCTGGAACTGTGTCACGATCAGGCCGAGCATCAGAGGGACGTAGAGCCGCCCAATCTGGCGGACGGCGGGGTGCCGCCAGGCCGTCGTCAGTCGCACCCGGACGTCTCGAATGCCATAGCCCACGACGACGAGCTGCAGCAGGCTGCCGGCGACGATGCCAAGCGGCAGCACGTAGATGTTCAGCTTCCCGGCGAGGAGCGGCGTCAGGATGACGATGCCGAGGTTGAAGACCGCGGCGCTGAGTGCGGTATAGGAGAAACGGCGCAAGGCGTAAAGCAGCGCGGTGACTCCGCCGGTCAGCCCGAAGAACAGGACCGCGGGCGCGATGACGCGCAGCGAGTTCTGGAGCACGACCTGGAGATGCGGGTCTTCAAAGTTGCCGAGAAGGTTGGCGAGCGGACCCGAGAAGGCTTCGACCACCAGCACGAGGAGGCCCATCACGATGGCGATGAGGCTGAGGACCGCGCTGGCGACACGGGCGAGCTCGGCTCGCTGCTCGCGGCGCGAGTATTCGCTGAGAACGGGCACGAGCGCGGCGCTCAACATGCCGCCGACCAGCAGGTCGTAGATCATGGTCGGCACGCGGGCGGCCAGCCGGAACGCTGCGAGCTCGCCGCTGGCGCCGAAGTAGCCCGAAATCACCGCCTCGCGCAGCAGCCCGATGACCCGGCTTGCGACATTCCCCAGCCCGAGGATGCCCGCCGAGCGCGCGAGACCGGTGCCGGCGCGCTCAGCGCCCCGGCTTTCGGCACCTTCCCCTGCGGCAGGACTCATGCTCGGTTCGGCTGCTCTCGATCGGCTCGCGTAAAGTTAGGTCGTACGAGGTGAGGGCGCCCGCCCGCGCCCTGCGCCACTACAAGAGATGTCATCCCGCATCGGGCAGAGAACGGATGCGCTCGATAATCAAAGTGGTCGAGCGGTCGGGCACATAGGGCAGGAAGGCTACCCGCCCGCCGTAACCTTCGACGATCTCCGCCTCTGGGGGTCGTGGTCCACCCGGCCGTCCCCAGTCCCCGCCCTTGACATAGACCGCTGGCCGCAGCGCCTCGACCAGCCCCGACGCGGTCAGGTCGTCGAAGATCACGACCACGTCGACGCAGCCCAGCGCCGCCAACAATTCCGCGCGATCCGCCTGGGGCACCAACGGCCGGCCCGGCTTTCGAGCCGCACACGACGCGTCGCTGTTCAAGCCGATCACCAACGCATCGCCCAGCGCGGCCGCGGCCTGCAGATAGCGCACATGTCCGACATGCAGCAGGTCGAAGTGGCCGTTGGTAAAGACGACGCGGCCCGGCTGTTCGCTCCGCCACGCCGTTGCCTCGTCAAGAGTCAGAACGCTGCCCAACAGGAATCTCCCCTGCTCCGGAAACCGGGTTTCTTCGGGAAACCGCCAGCGGCACGTTCGGAGACCGGCCCCAGCCCCCGTTCCGATGCTGCGATTCGTCTAGAAACCAGGTTTCTTCGAGAAACCTGGTTTCTCCCTGAGGACTGCCCACACGAACTTGGGCAGGGCCAACTGCCGGCGCCAGCGTGACGGCTGCTTGATCAGCCGGTAGAGCCACTCCAGGTTGACCCGGCGCACCCACTCGGGTGCGCGCTGCTGCACACCCACGATGAAGTCCAGTGAGCCGCCCACTCCCATCATGGCCGGCACTCCGGCCTGCAACCCGTGCTGCGCGATCCAGAAGTCCTGCTTCGGGGCGCCATACGCCACAAACAAGACGTCGGGACGGGCCGACCGCACCCGCTCGACGATCTCGGCTGCGTCCTTGTCGGCCGGCGACCCTGCATACGTGCCCACGACCTGCAGCCCGGGATATCGCTGGACGAGGATCTGTGCCGCCCGCTCGGCCACCCCCGGCCCCGCGCCCAGCAGGAACAGCCGCCAACCCTTCTCGGCCGCCCGGGCCGCAATCAGCGGCACACCGTCCGACCCGGTGACCCGCTCGGGGAGCGGCTGCCCCCTGCGCCGCGCCGCCCACAGCAGGCCCACGCCGTCGGCAATGCACAGGTCGGCCGCGCTCAGGACGGCCGCAAAGGCCGGATCGCGCCGGGCCTCCATTACGAACTCGGGATTCACCGTGCAAATCTGGTGTGGACCCCGCTCGTGCACCCAGTGCTCGATGCAGTCCAGCATCCCTTCGAACGTGACGCCGTCGACGCGAATACCGAGGATGCGAACAGAATCGTAGGCCATGCAGGCGCCCTAGCTCTTCGGTGCCCCGGCAGACCCCGCAGGACTCCGTTTGCCCCGTGCCACGCTCTCCAAAACGGCGAGCGTCTCCCGCGCACACTTCTCCCACGAGAAGCGCTTGACATTCTCGTGCCCTCGGCGTCGCAGCTCGGCCGCCAGGTCCGGTTCTGTCACCAGCCGGTACATCGCGTCCGCGATCGCGTCCACATCGTGTGGATCGACCAGCAGCGCCGCATTGCCTGCCACCTCGGGCAGCGAAGACGTATTTGAGGTGATGACGGGCACGCCGCAACCTCCTGCTTCGAGAATCGGGATGCCAAACCCTTCGTACAGCGATGGGAAGACGAACGCAGTGGCCGCGCTCAGCAGCGCAGCCATGTCTTCGTCAGGGACGTAGCCCGGGAAGACAACCCGCTCGTCCAACCCGGCGCGCGCGACCCGCTCGAAGAGCGAGTCGTACAGCCAGCCCTGCTTGCCCGCCAATACCAGCTGCACGTCGGCCATCTGGGGCCGGTCGCACAGCCGCTCAAATGCTTGAACGACGCGCTCCAGGTTTTTGCGGGGCTGCAAGGTGCCCACATACAACAGGTAGCGCTGGGCCAGGTCGTACTTGGCCCGCACCGCGGCCAGCTTCAGCGGATTGGTCACCTGCTTCAGCGACTCATCCCGACCCAGGTACACCACGTGCACTTTATCCGCCCGCGCGCCGTAGGCCCGGATCAAGTCCGCCTTCGTCGCCCTCGAGTCGGCCAGCACGGCAGCGGCCTGGTGCGCGTTCCAGCGGGTCGACCAGTCCAGGTAGCGCCGGTCCGCAGGCTTGTGCGCCTCGGGATAAGACAGGTAGCCCAGGTCGTGGATCGTGACGACGCTGGCACGGGGATGAAACAGCGGCAGGACGTGCGCAGGCACGAAAAGCACGTCGGGTGGGTCAGCCACCATCTCCGCGCTGAGCCGGGCGTGCGTCCACAACCGGCGAAACGGGATATCGCGCACTTCGGCCGAGCCGCGCTCGGCTTGGCCGAACAACCCCTCAGGGGGCGGACTGTTCGTGTACAGCCGAAAGTGGTGGCCTTGCCCCAGGCGCAGCATCTCCTGGATGACGTGAACCGAGTAGACCTCGGTTCCCGTTCGCCGCTTGACGGTTGCACGGCTGGCATCGACGCCGATCAGCATGGATCCTGTCTTTATGCGGCCCGCCCGGTCAGGTTCGGCCGGCAGTGTGCGCCACGAGAAGAGACTGCTATTCGTCTATTATAGCACAGCGAGCAGGTCGGTTTCAGTCAGGGGCCCGGCCCGCAGAATCGCGCGGCACGGGACCCGTGACGTCGACCACGGTCGACGCCGCGCCGCCGGGGCACGGCCCGCCGTCGAGGATCAGGGCCACCCGCCCTTCGAGCTGCGCCCGCACTTCCTCTACGGTCACGGGCGAGGGCCCGCCCGAGAGGTTGGCGCTGGTCGTGGCGAGGGGTGCACCAGCAGCCCGAATCAGGGCGCGAGTCAGCTCGTGGTCGGGTATCCGCACGGCGACCGTGTCGCCGCCCGCCGTAACCTCGGCCGGAACGACCGCCGCTTTCGGCACGACAAGGGTCAGCGGGCCGGGCCAGAACGCCTCGGCCAGCTTCATGCCCACCGGCGGCAGGTGATCGGCGACGAGGGTGAGATCCGCGGGGTCTGCCAGCAGGATGGGGATCGCCTTGTCCAGGCTGCGGAGCTTGGCGGTATAGAGCCGGGCGACGGCGGCTTCGTTCCAGCAAACCGCACCCACGCCGTAGACGGTGTCCGTGGGAAACGCGACGAGTTCACCCGCCCTCAGAAGAGCGACAGCTGCGGCGAGGTCCGGATGTTGAGCGGGTTCAGGCCCCCCTGCCGCCAAGGAGGTACTTTTCGATGACATAGGCCAATCCATCCTCCGTCACTGCCGGCGCCACCACGTCTGCCGCCTCAAACACCTCGGGCAGCGCGTTGCCCATCGCCACCCCTAACCCGGCCCACTCGATCATGGAATTGTCATTGCCCGAATCGCCGACCGCAACCGTTTCGGCCCGATCGACGCCGAAGTGCTCGGCGAGATACTTCAGGCCGTGGCCTTTCGAGGCTTCGAGGGAGTGGACTTCGACAAACAGGTCGTGCGAGCGCACCACGCCGAGCCGGCCGGCGAACCGCTCCCGTAACTCGTCGCGCAACGCGTCGTTGGTCTCGGGTGCGCCGATAAACAGGCCCTTGAGGGGCGACCGCCCCAACGCGGCAAAGCGCTCGCAAATCTCGGCGTAGCTCGCCACGAATTGAATGGGCATGCCAAACCAGCGTTCGTAGAACTCGGCGGGCCTACCGCGGTCGACGACGTACATCAGCTCTTCGTCGTAGACGTTGAGGTCGAGGTCCCGCTCTGCCGCCATGGCCAGCACCTCGCACATGGCGCCCGACGGCGCGGGCTCGGCAAACAGCACTCGCTTCTCGCCGGTGAGCTCGCGCACCATTGCGCCCTGGTAACAAATCACGGGCGCGTCGAGCCCGATGGCCAGCGCGTAGCGGGCGGCCGAGTCATAAGGCCGGCCGGTCGCGAGCACCGTGATTACGCCCGCGGCGCGGCGCCGCGTCGATCGCCCGGCAGACGCGCTCGGAAGGCAGCTGCCCGTCGATAGCCGCCGTGCCGTCGTAATCAAATGCAAGTAGTCGGTACAACAGAAGCTCTCTAAACCACAAAGACACAAAGACACGAAGCTCCGCAAAGGCTTAGTGCGCCTTCGTGTCTCCGTGTCTTTGTGGTGACGTCACGTCGAAATCACGACCACCCGGTCCAGGCCGGTGTAGTCCACCAGCACGCTGCACCCGCACTCGGGAAGCGCCGCGTTGACACATGAGCGCATGAGGGCGCCTTCATCCGACCCAATTTCCAGGAAGACGGTCGCGCCGGGCTTCAGCTTCGCCTTGCCCTGGCTCGATGCCGTGCTCTGCACCAGGCTCCGCAGCACGTCGCAGCCGTCCGGTCCGCCGTCCAGCGCCAACACAGGCTCGTACTCGCGCACCTGGCGCGGCAGTGTCGCCAGGTCCGGCGTTGCCACGTACGGCAAATTCGCTACGACGATGTCGACTGGCTCGGGCAGGCAGTCGAGGAGTGAGCCGGGCACCAGGTGCACCTGCTCGCCCACGCCGTAGCGCCAGACGTTCTTCTCGGCCACTTCCATGCAAGCAGCCGATACGTCGGTGGCGTAGACGGTCGCCTCAGGAAAATTCACGGCCAGCGCCACCGCAATGGCGCCGCTGCCCGTGCCGATGTCTGCAATGACCGGCCGCTGGCCCTCGCGCAGCAGCCGCTGCGCCTGGCCCAACGCGCGCTCGACCAGCATTTCCGTCTCTGGCCGTGGGATCAATACCCGATTGTCTACGGTTATGTCAAGCCCATAGAACGGCTTGTAGCCGACGAGGTAAGCCACCGGCTCGTGACACATGCGCCGCCGAACCAGTGCCTCGAAACGAGCGATCTCACCTTCGGCCAATTGCCGGGTGGGATGCGCATAGAGCCACGCCTTGTTGACGCCCAACACGAAAGACAGCAATACCGAGGCGTCCAATTGGGCGGTCTCGATGCCCACTTCATTCAAGCGCCGGGTCGCCGCCAGCAAAGCACGGCCCACGTCACTCGAACGATCCAGCGACCAAACGATTTGCAAACTTCTATCCTCGAAACACGGGCTTCCGCGCACTCCAACCACACTGGTCACAGACTCGGAGGCCCCGTTGCCGTTGGCGTCCCGTCCCAGGGACGCTGCCGAGAAAATCTTCATTTGTGAAGTGTTCAAGTCAATCCTCGCCGATGGCTTCCAGCCGCTCCGTTTGATCCGTCGTTGCCAACTCTTCGATGAATTCGTCCAGATCCCCGTTCATAAAGCCGATTAGGTTGTATGTTGTCCTGCCGATGCGGTGATCGGTGACCCGATTCTGGGGGTAGTTGTACGTGCGGATCTTCTCGCTCCGCTCCCCGGTGCCGACCTGGCTCCGTCGCGCCTCGCTGCGCTCGTTGGCCAGCCGTTCCTGCTCTGCCTGGTACAGGCGCGCGCGCAGGATCGCCATCGCCTTGATCTTGTTCTGTAGCTGTGACTTCTCGTCCTGGCAGCTCACGACGAGTCCCGTGGGGAGATGGGTCACCCGAATGGCCGAGTCCGTGGTGTTGACGCTCTGCCCGCCCGGCCCGGTGGCGCGAAACACGTCGATGCGGACATCGCCCGGCGCGATCTGCACGTCGACCTCGTCCGCCTCGGGCAGCACCGCGACCGTCGCCGTCGAGGTGTGGATGCGCCCCTGCGCCTCGGTAACGGGCACGCGCTGCACCCGGTGGACGCCGCTTTCGAACTTGAGCCTCGAATACGCGCCGCGTCCCTTCACCTGGAAGACGATTTCCTTAAAGCCACCGATGCCGGTCTCCGCCTGGCTCATGATGTCGGTCTTGTAGCCGTGCTCCTCAGCCCACCGCGCGTACATGCGAAACAGGTCACCCGCGAAAAGAGCGGCTTCATCGCCGCCCGTACCGGCGCGAATTTCCACAATGACGTTTTTCTCGTCGAGCGGATCTTTCGGCACCAGTAATAAGCGTAAACGCTCTTCGCGCTGCGCCTGTTCCGCGGTCAGCCGCTCGACTTCGGCGCGCGCCATTTCGCTCATTTCGTCGTCGGCGCCCGCCTCCGCCAGGAGCATCTGCGCGCCCTCCATCTCGTCCTGGGCTGCGATCCAGGCCCGGTACTCGTTGACGATGGGCTCGATCTCCGACTGCTCGCGCGCCAAGTCGGCCAGGCGCCCGTGGTCCTTTGCCGCGGCCGGATCGGCCATCATCTCGTTCAGTTCTTCGTACCTGCGGTCTATCGCCGCAACCTTCTCAATTACCATGCGCGTCCTGTCGGGATAATCTCAACACAAAGGCACAAAGACACGAAGGTCACAGAGAACCATGTGCGTTGGTGTCTTTGTGGTTCGAGCTGACTCTCGTCAGCCGATAAACACGGGGAGGTTGGCACAGGCAATAATGTGCTTCCACTTTTCCGGGTCGTTGCCTTCGGTAAACGCCGCAGCCTCAGCGATCACCTTGCCGCCGGCTTCCTCGACCAGGCGCGTCATGCCTGCCAGCGTGCTCCCCGTGGAGATCACGTCGTCGACCAGGACGATGCGCTTGCCCTTGACCAGGTGTACGTCCTTGCCGTCCAGCCACAGCGTCTGCGGCGCGCCCGTCGTGATGGAGACTACATCGACGCTGAGCGAGCCAAGCATGTAGGGCTTGCGGGTCTTTCGGGCGACAATATACGGCTTTTGCAGCCGGACGGCCAGCGCATGCGCCAACGGGATGCTCTTGACTTCTGCCGTCATGATGGCATCGCATTCGTCGGGGATGCGCGCCACCAGCCAACCGGCCAGCGCCTCGACCACCTCGTAGTCGCCCAGCATGTTGAACAGCGCAATGCGCACGCTCGGCGCAACCTCGAAAAGGGGCAGGTCACGCTTCACGCCGCAGATGTCGACAGGGTAGGAATCCTGGGTCATGGGTGTTACCTCCGCAGCCCTACGGGGTGCGACCACTCGTCGCGCAACGAACGGTCGCCCGCGCAAAACAGGCTCCAGCGCCAAAGCCAGAGCCTTTACAGCTTCAATTATAGCCGAGAAACCGGGTTTCTCCAAGAAACCCGGTTTCTCCTGCTGAAGCAGGATCGTGAGCCGTAACGCGCCCGACGAGAGCAATGGCTTCTGCGAGCCACCCGGTTTCTGCTGCGGCTCGGTAACGAAAGTTGCATAACACGGACCCGCTTGGTTTACAAACCGCTCCTATCATGGTATCCTAATGCTCCGCAGGCAATGCTACCCGCATAACTTATGACAAGGAGGTCCCCTGTGTCGCCGAAGCGCAGCGTTTACGAAAACGTCACGGAGCAGTTCAACCGGGCTGCCGATCTGATGGAGCTCGATCCTGACGTCCGCTCCATCCTGGCCAAGCCCATGAACGAGGTCACCGTCACCTTCCCGGTTAAGATGGACGACGACCATGTCGAGGTCTTCACCGGCTATCGGGTGCAGCACTCGAACGTGCTCGGCCCATTCAAGGGCGGGCTCCGCTATCACCCCAACGTCAACATTGACGAGGTGCGCGCGCTGGCCACCTGGATGACCTGGAAGACGGCCATCGCCGACATCCCGATGGGCGGCGCAAAGGGCGGCATCCAGCTTAACCCGGGCAAGTACTCCAAGGCGGAGCTGGAGCGGATCACACGGCGCTTCACCTTCGCGCTGGGCAACAACATCGGCCCCGACTACGACATTCCGGCCCCCGACGTGAATACTAACGCTCAGATCATGGCGTGGATGCTTGACACGTACCTGTCGACGGTCCCGCCTGCGGACCGGCACCGCTCGTACCATGTCGTCACCGGCAAGCCGATCGAACTCGGCGGCAGCGTGGGCCGCGACAAGGCCACGGGCCAGGGCGTCGTATACGCGATGGAGCAATGGGCGGCCGACAACGACATGGATCTGGGCAAGGCAACCTATTTCGTCCAAGGCTTCGGCAACGTGGGCTCGTGGACCGCCCGGCTGCTGGCGCCAAAGGGCTCAGTTCTGCTCGCCGTTCAAGACCACACGGGGTCGATTGCCCATCCGGACGGCATCGACGCCGAGGATCTGAGCAACTACGTGGCGAAGACTCGGGGCGTTGCGGGCTATCCCAAAGCTGAGGCGATCGACGCAGAGACCTTCATGAGGACGAAGGCGGACATCTTCGTGCCTGCTGCTCTCGAGGGGCAGATCACGGCGGAGACCGCGCCACTGCTCGACGTGAGGGTCATTTTCGAGGCTGCCAACGGCCCCACCGACCTTGACGGCGACCACATCCTGGCCGAGAAGGGCATTCCTGTGTTGCCCGACATCCTGTGCAACTCGGGCGGCGTCATCGTGAGCTACTTCGAATGGCTGCAGAACAAGCGCAGCGAGTTCTGGGATCTCGACGAGGTGGACCTGAAGCTGTGCAAGCGCATGGTATCCGCCTACGAGCGGGTGCGCGACACCCGCAAGCAGTACGGCGACGTCGACTGGCGCACCGCGGCCTACATGGTCGCGCTCCGGCGGCTGGCAAGGGTGTATCGCGAGCGCGGGATCTTCCCGTAAACCAAACCGGGCCTTCACAGGAAGAACCAAAGAACCAAAAGCGGCACGAAGCAGACCTTGTGAACGTTTGGTTCGTCGGTCCTTCCTGTGCAGCCCAACCTGAGCCGGCACGGAACTGTGGCGCTTTCGAAGCCGTCGCAAACCTGCTGGCAAAAATCCAATTATCAGGTATTCTATTTTGCATAAGAAACTCTTGATCGGCACGGGCTGCGTCGCCGCGTTCGTCCTCGCAGCCGGCGTCGTCCTGATGACATTCGCTCTCTATCGCTACGGCGGCGTCGAGGGCGTCACAGACCGGGTCCGAATGCAGCTTGTGAGCGAGCAGCCGCACGACGACTTCGTGCCCACCCCAGACACGGCCGTCGCGCTGCCAGACCCGGTCCAACTTGCCGCCTCCAGTATCCTGGCGACCGCCACGAGCGCGCCTGTCGCACTCGAAGCGGCAGCGACGCCGGACCGTGCTGCGGAGCAACTGGCCTCGTTGATGCAGCCGTCCGATGTGCCCGTCCACCGGAGCAGCCGGTCCATCGCGCCAGGGCCGGCGCCAATCGCGTCTGCCACCGCGGCCCCTGCCCTGCCAACGGCTTCGCCCACCGCGGCGCCTGTGTTCCCGCCCGCCACACAACTCGAGGGGCTCGCGCACTACTGGCAGACGTGGAACAATTGCGGCCCGGCCACGCTGAGCATGAACCTCAGCTATTTCGGGATCAAGATGGGCCAGGACAAGATCGGCCCGGCGCTCAAGCCCGAAAAGGACGACAAGAACGTCGCGCCGGAGCAAATGGCCGCGTACGCCCGCAGCCAGGGGCTTAAGGCGCTCGTGCGCGTGCACGGCGACTCGAACCGGCTGAAGGCGCTGTTGCAGGCGGGTGTGCCGGTGCTCGTCGAAACGTGGTACGAGCCAAAGCCGAACGACGGCATGGGCCACTACCGGTTGATCGTGGGCTATGACGACGCGGGTGCGGGCGGAGGCTATTGGATTGCCTACGACTCCTACGACTCGCACGGCATCCAGAAGGGCGACCCCTACCGGGGCGTGCACTTCCCCTACGGCAGCTTCGACAAGCTCTGGAAGGTGTTCGGACGCACCTACATCCCGGTTTACGACGAGAGCCGTGCCGGGGCTGTCGAACAGGTGCTGGGGGCCGACCTGGACGACGCGCAGATGTGGCAGCGCGCACTGGCCGGCGACTTGGCCTATGTGAAGGCCAACCCTAAGGACGCGTTTGGTTGGTTCAACGTGGGCACAGACTATCTGAACCTCGGCGACAGTAAGGCAGCTGCCCAGGCCTATGACGCCGCGCGGCGCCTTAAGCTGCCCTGGCGCATGTTGTGGTACCAGTTTGGTCCGTTCAAAGCGTATTACGACCAGGGGCGCTACAAGGAAGTCATCACGCTGGCCGACGCGACGATCAAGACCGCCGTCAACGACGAGGAGCTGTTCTACTGGAAAGGCCTCGCCCAGCAGGCGCTCGGCGACACGGCCGGCGCCAAAGCCTCGCTCCAGCAGGCCGTCAAGCTTCGCCCGACCTACCAGGATGCGCTCGACGCCCTGGCGCAGCTGAAATAGGGCGCTCATTGCGCTGATCGAACTGATTGCGCTGATCGAACCGATCTTTGGGAGATCAGTTCGATCCGTCGGATCAGTTGAATCGGCGTCCCATTCTTTACTCCATGACGGAAGCATCTACCCGCCGGCACATTGCCCGCAACGTCCTGCTCGTTGCGGGCTGCTTCGCGCTGGCGGCCGTGGCGGGCCTCTTCCGCAACGCGGTCATCGCCGCGACCTTCGGCATCGGCTCCGCGCTGGATGCCTATTATGCGGCTTTTAAGCTCCCAGACCTCCTGTTTACAATCGTAGCGGGCGGTGCGCTGGCAACCGCTTTCATCCCCGTGTTCGCCGACTACGTGGCCGGCGGCGACCGGGCCGGCGCGTGGCGGCTGACGTCCGCGGTCCTCAACTGGGTCATCGTCCTGATCACGCTGCTGGCTGCAGTGGCCGCGTTTCTGGCGCCCGTCCTCGTGCGCACCGTCATCGCGCCCGGCTTCACCTTGGCCGAGCAGGCCGAGACGGCGAGCGTCATGCGCATCGTCCTCTTCTCGACGGTCCTGTTCGGCATGTCTGCCGTGCTGGGCAGCGCGCTGAATGGCCTGAAGCACTTCCTGCTGCCTGCGCTGGCGCCGGTCGTCTACCCCCTGTGCATCGCAGCGGGCGCGTTGTTCCTGGCACCCACCATGGGCGTGCGCGGCCTTGCCGTGGGCGCGGTCGTGGGTGCGCTGCTGCACCTGCTGATCAAGGTCCCGGCCCTCATCAAGTACGGCTTCCACTGGTCGCCCCTATTCCGAATGGGCGACGGCTCCGTGCGGCGAGTCGCAGTACTGATGGGCCCGCGCGTGCTCGACCTCGCCATGTTCCACCTGACCCTGCTCGCGACGACCAACCTGGCTTCCCGGCTTGGGCCCGGCAGCGTCAGCGCGCTGCAGTGGGGGTGGGATGCCATGCAGCTGCCCGAAACCATCATCGGCACCGCGTTCGGGCTGGTGGCCTTCCCCACCCTGGCCGAGCTCGCCGCACGCGGCAACCAGGACGGGCTGCGCCGGACGCTGGGCGAGTCGCTGCGCACCGTGCTGGCGTTCGCGGTGCCCGCGGCGGCGGGGCTCATCCTGCTCGGCCGGCCGCTCATTGCGCTGCTCTACCAACGCGGCAGTTTTGACGCGCAGGCGACAGAGGCTGTCTATGCCGCCCTGCGCATGTACGCCCTCGGTCTCACCGCCCAGTGCGTGCTCGAGCTGGCCGCCCGCGCCTATTTCGCGCAGAAGGACACCATCACGCCCCTCATCCTGGCAACCGGCTCCGCGGTGCTGAACATCGCTCTCGGGATCGTCCTGATGCGGCCGATGGGATACACGGGGCTCGCACTCGCCAACTCGGTGGCAGTGACGCTGGAGGTGCTGGCGCTCCTCTTCATCCTGGGCCGCCGCATGGGCGGGGTCGAGGGGACGGCAAACGGGAAGGCGTTGCTGCGGGTGTTGGCCGCAACAGGCGTAATGTCGGCGGCAGTGCTGGCCGTGCTGACGCTGGGCGCGCAGGCGGGAATGGGCGGTTTGCTCGGCGTGGCCCTGGCGGCCGCGGTGGGCGCACTGGTCTACGTGGTCGCGGCGCTCCTCTTTCGCGTGCGGGAACTGGGACGGTTCGTCGGGGCCATCCTGGGCAAGCGCACGTCGGCTTAAGTGCAACACAGGGAAATTGTCGGCGGATGCATAATGGCGATTTGGCGGGGGCACTCTTGCCCCCGCCGCCCCCCGCCCAGGGGCTGCGCCCCTTGGAACCCCAAAGGCAACACCATGGGTACAGGTTTGGCCGGTTAAGTGACTATAGGGGCGGATGAGCCAGGCACGGCAGGAACCATGCGTGTACTTTTAACCGACGTTGTGTGAGAAGCGACCGTTGCGCCCCCGGCACCGCCAAGGGCATAACTGTAGCGAGGCAGCCCGCCCGCGAGGAGCGTGTCCTTTGGGGGTTTCGGGGGCATCGCCCCCGAAGCGGGAGCGGCGGCAGCCGGGCGGCGGGGGCCAGCCGGCCCTCACCAAAAAGCATGACGCACCTTGCACGGCCATCCGCCAATTTCCCAGTGATTGCACCTAAACCAATCGCAAAGTGAAAAGAACACGCTGTAGGGCGAGCTCTAGCTCGACGGTGTACTACGTTCGCAACCCCGTATTGCGACTGCTTTAGTCACTGGCGGGATTTCTGCACTAGACGAACGTTTGTTGTTCACCCCAAGCGACCATGCTAAACTACGAGAGGCTTCGAATCGTCGCCTGTCCATCCGAGGAGCGTCATTATGAACGTCGTAAAAAAGGTCGTTGCAGTGCTCGTCATGGTCCTGAGCGTTCTGCTCCTGCTTGTCATGCTTGCGGGCATTGGCGGCGTATGGTGGGGGCAGGGGCAGCTCAAGGGAGCCGTTACCTCGCTCTCCACCGCGGCCAATACCGCGCTGACAAGCGCCAGCGGCGCAGTAACGCAGGTGGACACGGTCGTGCAGACGAGCCAGGGCCGCGTCGACGAGGCCGTGACCAACATCACGGCTGCCGGCACGAAGGTCGAGGAAAGCAAAGTGGCCCTCGCGGCCGCAGAGAAACTGCTCGATACTGACCTCACGTCGGGCCTCCAGCGCGTCACCGAGCGGGTGAGCGACCTTCGGGCCACGATCTCGGTCATCGACCAGACGGTCAGCTTGATGCAGCGCTTGCCAGGGGGACGTGACAACCAGCTCCTTACAACAGCAGACGCGGTCATCGCGAAGCTTAAGGAGCTCGACCAGGCGGTGCAGGACTTCCGAACCTCTGTCCAGGATGCGAAGGCGCAGGCCACGGCCGCCGTCGTGGAGAAAGTGACGACCCCGCTCAACCGCGTCAGCGCGCGCCTCGGTGAGGTGAGCACGGACCTGGCGACGCTCAATCAGCGCATCGCCGAAGAGCAGTCTGCGCTGGCGACGCTCACAGGCCAGGTCTTGACCGGGATCACCCTCGGCGCGATCGTGCTGACGCTCGCGTTCCTGTGGATGGCGCTCGCCCAACTCGCCCTCTTTGTCCACGCCTGGGGAATCTTCACCGGCCGCGACCCGCTGGCCCGGTGGCACAAGCGCAAGTCGGGTGCGGATGCGCTCCCGGTCCCTCAGGCAACGGGCGGCGTCGCCTAAGCTTCTTTGCACTCAGGGTCTATTCGAGGATTAGCTGGGGCCGGTCTCTGACCGTGTCCCGTCTGGCCCGGGCGCCAGCCAAACTGGCGTACGAGACCGGCCACAGCGTTTTCGGATAGACACTCATGCTTTTTGCGGGCCAGACTTCCCGCGGTTTCAAGCGCGGGAAGTCTGGCCGCGGCGTTGATCTCTATCCCCGACGCTTAGCCCTCGGAGTGACCAATCGTGGAAACGCTCGTCGCCGCTCTCGGCAAGACCGCCCTCGTCGTGGCGGTCCGCCTGCTCATCCTCGGTATTGCCGCATGGGTGTTTTTCTGGCTCATCGAGCGGGGCCGGCGGCTCTTCGAGCAGCGTATCGTGCAGAAGTCCGACGACCCCTCCCGCAAGGCCCGCCTGGCAACCCTGCTCGAGGCATCGGTCCGCACGGCGCAGCTCTTCCTTGTGGTCGTGCTCGGGCTGATGGTGCTGGCCTCGCTAGGCATCAACATCGGGCCGGTGCTGGCCGCGGCCGGCGTAATGGGTCTGGCAGTTTCCCTCGGCGCGCAGGCATTGATCAAGGACTTCATCGGGGGCCTGCTGATCCTACTCGAGGACCAGTTCCGGGTGGGCGACGTGATCAGGGTGCAGGATACGGAGGGCACGGTCGAGCGTATCTCGCTGCGCGCTTGCAACGTGCGCGACCTCCAGGGGCGGCTGTGGGTGGTGCCTAACGGCGATGTCCGGTTCGTCTCGAACGCGACGCGCGACTGGGCCAGGGCCGTGGTCGACCTGAACCTCGACCTCGGCGCCGACGTGAACAGGGCCGTCTCGGTGCTCCAGGCCGCGCTGCTGGAAGCGGCGGAGGACCCGGCCCTGCTGGACAAGCTGCTCGAAAAGCCCGTGGTCGAAGGTTACACCGGCATCACCGACTGGGCCGTGCAGGTGCGGCTGAAGGCGATGACCCAAGCGGGTCAACAGTGGAGTGTCGCCCGAATTCTGCGGGAGGAAGCCTTGGCGGCCTTGCGCGATGCCGGCATCCCCGTCGCCGCCAGGATGGCCGGCCGGGACGGAGCGATTTGAGGGCCAGGGGGGCGGACTTGCACGACCGGTGCGTGCTTTCGCCGCCGAGGCCTCAGGGGTGGAGTTCGAGTTTTCTGTAGGGGCCTTGCGCTGAATCTTGCAGCCCGCCCGACTTACGGGTGGAACTTCCGGTCCTCGTTAATCTTGTGTTACAATCCCCGTCGATTGCTTTGCGGAGTCGCGGATGCCGATCTACGAGTATGCCTGCCGGGCGTGCGGAGCTGAGTTCGAGCACCTGCACGCATCGATGAAGGAGATCACTGCGCCTGCCTGCCCCGCCTGCACGAGTTCGGATGTGCAGCGGCGCTTCTCCGCGCCGGCCGTCCGGCTGAGCGGCAAGACATCGGATGCGGGCGGCGAGCAACCCGCCACCGCGCCGAGTAAGCCGGAGGTCTTCGGGCGGAAAGAGCTTAACGCGGCGCTGAGCAGCCAGGGCAAACAACCTACGGGAGAATAGGGATGGACGAGGCGCTGGTCAAAAAGCTGCAAGCTTAAGCCGGGGGTACGCGTCCTCGTGTTGAACCCGCCCGAGGGGTACCTGGCGCGCTTAGCGCCCCTCCCTGCCCGCGCGACGCTCGTAGACCAGGGCCCGGCCGACTGGGTCCAGGTGTTCGTGCGTAACAAGGCCGAGGTGGATGTGCTGGCCCCCCAGGCTATCGAGGCCGTGAAACGCGACGGCGTGCTTTGGCTCAGCTACATCAAGGGCGGCGCCAAGGCCGGCACGGACATCAACCGGGATAAGGGCTGGGATGTTGTCTACGCGGCCGGATGGGGCCCAGTCGCGAGCGCGGCGATCGACGAGCAGTGGACGGCACTGCGTTTTCGGCCGGAGGCCGACATAGAGCGCAAGAGTGGGTCGCAGTTTGCACAGGATCGGGGCAAGTGAGGGTCGGCCGCCCTTCTGCTGCCGGCATCGCCGGCTTGTTTCTGGTGCTCGGGCTGACCGCGTGTGCGTCCGCTCCGAGTACCGTGACGCCGGGCTACCGCGCCGTCAATCTCCAGCCCGGAGACAGCATTAAGGTCGACGACGCAACACAGGACGTGACGCTCGAGGTCACCAGCGAGCGCGGCATCGGAAAGGTTGACATCGTTCGGACGGGGTCCCCGCCCAAGACCTTGACGATCAATTTCCACCTCAAGGGGTTGGAAGAACTGCGTTGGAGCTGGGGCGACACCACCCTGATCGCACACGTATCCAGCAACGATGGCGGGGTGCGTGAGGAGGTCATCCAGAACGGCGGCCAGCCGGTGCCGGTCGACAGCACCAGCCCGTATTGGGCGCCGGTCGCGATTGAGGGCAGCAACCCGAAGATCCCGCTGCAAGATGGCTTCTTTGCCGTGACCGCGCCGCCGGCCTTCCTGCAGGCCGCGCCGCAGCGGTTTAGCCTCCAGTGGATCGACTTCTACAGGTGAAACACCTCTACTCGGCCGAGAACTGCTAACACGCATGCGAACTCTTGCCCAAAGACTACGGCATTACGCCTTTGCCCTGTGCGTCCTGGCGCTTCTGGTGTCGCCGGCGGCGGCCCGCGCCTCGGAACCCGCGGCGAACGCTTTCTTCGATCGCACCGGCCGGGTCCAACGGGCGCCGTTTGCCACGCTCAAAGACTTCGATGCTCGGCTCGCATCGCTCACGCCGGGCAAGGCAGCAGATGCTTTCTGGGCCGACATCGTGTCGCTCGGGCAGATGCCGCTGGTATTCGGCGACACGGCCGTGTTCCTGTACCGGGGGCCTGCCGGCTCGGTCGCATGGCTAGGCGATTTCAACAAGTGGCAGGCCAAGAATGCGCTCCCGGGTCGCAGGGTTGGGGGCACCGACATCTGGACCGCCCGCCGGACGTTCCCGCTCGACGCGCGCCTTGACTACAAGCTTAGCGTCGACGGCGTGCAGCGTCTCGACCCGCTCAACCCCCTCGCCCAACAGGATGGTTACGTCAGAAACTCGGTGCTGACGATGCCCCACTATGCACCATCCGCTTGGACCGTGCGACGAAGCGCAGGCGCGGGCTCCTTGAGCGAGCCGTTTGTCCTGCAAAGCAAGCACCTGGGTTACGCGAAACGCTTCCGCGTTTATACACCCGCGGGCATCAAGCAACTCGCCGGTCTGCCGGTGCTGTACCTTACCGATGGCCAGGAGTTCGCCGACGAGCGCATGGGCGGGCTGCCCGCCATCCTCGACAACCTGATTGCCGAGGGCCGGATCGAGCCCGTTCTTGCGGTATTTGTCGACCCGCGCGGCGTAGGCTCGGATGACAACCGGCGCGGCCCCGAACTGCTGACCAACCCACGCTTCCAGTCCTTCCTCACCCAGGAACTCATCCCCTGGATCGACGCCCGCTACCCGTCTCGTGCGGATGCCGCGAGCCGAGCCATTGCCGGCGTGTCGCTCGGGGGCTTGCAGGCCACCTATACGGCCATGCGCCAGCCGCAGTGGTTCGGCATGGCCGCCGCGCTCTCTCCCTACTATGCGGCCAAGCCGGCAGTCCTGGCCGAAGTGGAAAAGAACGCTAAGATCCCCGTCCGCTTCTTCGTCAGCCAAGGCACGTACGACCTGGACGTTGCCAACACCCGCCATCTGCGAGCCGTGCTGGAGACAAAAGGCGCGGCTTACCGCTACCTCGAGACGAACGACGGACACTCCTGGGGCAACTGGCGTGGCGTGCTCGACGACATGCTCCTCTATTTCTTCGGTCAATAATCCGGCCCCGTGCCCTATTCCTTCGCCATTGACCAGATTGCGCCTCGTGATTATGATGGTTTGCACAAGGAGGAAGGCGTATGGACGCTGGACAGGTGATGAGTGCTCGGACCATGCCGGGGCCGACCGGATCGCGTGCAGAAGCGCTGCAGCGTTTCGGCGGGGACCCGTTAACCTATCTCCGCCAGGCGGCGACTGACTACGGCGACTACGTGCGGGTGCCACTGGTGCTGGGGCATGCCGCCCTCGTGGTCGATCCCGAGAGCATCGAAGAGGTGCTGGTTCGCAAGAAGCGGAATTTCATCAAGGGCCGGGCCACCAAATCGCTCGGCGCGCTGCTGGGTAACGGGCTGCTGGTGAGCGAAGGGGACTTCTGGCGGCGGCAGCGCCGGCTCGCGCAACCCGCCTTCCACAAGGACCGCATCGCCCGGTACGGAGAGCGCATGGTTGCGCTCGGTAACCGCATGGTGGACGGCTGGCACGATGGCCTCGAGATGGATGTGCACGCCGAGATGGGGCACGTAACCCTCGCGATCGTGGCCGATGCGTTGTTTAGCGCCGACGTCTCAGCCGACGCCGGTGCCGTGGGCGAAGGGCTCGCCACCGCCCTGTGGCACTTCGAGTGGTGGTCGAACAAGGGGTTCCTCGTGCCGCTCTGGCTGCCGCTCAAGCCGAACCGCATGTACAGGGCCGCCCGGCAACGGTTGGACGTCATCGTGAACCGCCTCATCGCACAGCGGGCTGCTGCCGGCGTGCCAGGCAACGGGGAGCGCCGGGGCGACTTGCTCGACATGCTGCTGGCCGCCCGCGACGAAGATGGCTCGGCCATGAGCCCCAAGCAACTGCGCGACGAGGTGATGACGCTGCTCCTCGCGGGCCACGAGACCACTGCGAACACGCTGACCTGGACCACCATGCTGCTTGCCGAACACCCGGAGGTCGAGGCGAAGCTGGTGGCCGAGCTGGGAGAGGTCCTGGGTGGGCGACCGCCTGTCGTGGCCGACCTGCCCAACTTGAAGTACACCGAGTTGGTGATCAAGGAATCGATGCGCGTCTATCCCACGGTCTGGATGATCGGGTACCAGGCCGTAGCCGACACGCCGGTCGGTCCGTACCTCATCAAGAAGGGTACGGCCGTTTTCATGAGCCAGTGGGTGAACCACCACGATGCGCGCTGGTTTCCCGAGCCTTACCGGTTCCTTCCAGAGCGCTGGCTGGACCCTGCCATGAAATCGCTGCCGACCTTCGCCTACTTCCCGTTCGGCGGCGGCGAGCGCCTGTGCATCGGGCGGTCGTTTGCCCTGATGGAGGCGCAGCTGCTGCTGGCCACCATGGTGCAGCGCTACCACCTGGACCTGGTGCCTAACCAGACCATCACGCTGGATCCATCGGTCACGCTGCGGCCTGGCAACGGGCTGCGAGTCGTGGCACGGGCAAGAACATCCTGACGAATCCCGTCATTCAGGAGAGGCCGGCCGAGCAAGCGCCGGCCTTTTTGCTGCCTTGCGGCCGCGATACTCCTAGATAATAGACTAATCTTCGTATATCATCTGGAACAATTGACAACGCCCCTCCGTTCCACTCCCAGAGTCCCCGCGTATCAAGACAGTTACAGTTCCAGAACGGGTCGAAAGGAGTTCAGAGATGCGACGATTGAGTGTACTGGGTTTGCTGACGGTGGTGGTCATGTTGACAGCCATGGCGTCGCCGGTTGCGTTCGGCCAGGCGACCACGCCGACGGCCACCGCCTCCGGCTCGGATACCGGCAGCGGCAGTTCGAGCGGTACGGGTTCGACGACAACAGGGACGGCCACCCCGCGAGCGGTCGCCACACCGAATGCGGTGAGTGCGCCCGGCCGGACCGGGACGAGTGCCGGCTCCGGCGTGCCGAACGACACTGCGCCGGGCCGCGTCTTGCGGGAAAACGGTTCCGCCGCAGCCCCCACCATACGCCAGGCTTCCGAGTTGATCGGCGCCCGTGTCTTGAGTTCGGACGGCCGGCGAATGGGTCGGGTTGACAATTTCCTCGTCGACCCGAACAGCGGCGACGTGTCGTTCGCGTTGGTCGCCACGGGCGGCTTCCTGGGCCTCGGCGAGAAGCTGGTCGCGGTGCCGGTGACCGCCTTCCAGTACGACCTTTCGGGCGACGATTTCATGCTCGACATGACCGCCCGGACGTTCGAGCTTGCGCCAAGCATGGCCCGCTACAGCACGTTCAGCGCCAGCGACTTCAGCGCCAGCAGCGACATGCAGACCTTCTGGTCCGGCTATATGGGCGGTGCTTCCGATGGCTCAGGCACGGGCTCCGGCGCAACTGGGAGCGGAACAGGCACGGGCTCGACCGGCAGCGGAACGGGCACGGGGACCGGCTCGAGCGGCTCAGGCACGGGAACGAGCACGCCAACTGCAGGCGCCGGCTCGACCGGGACCGGCACGGGAGGTTCTTCCAATGACACGCTCAGTACGGCCACGCCGGTCGCTACGTCGGCAGCCGGACTCGCCGGCACCGCGACGCCGTCGCCGACGTCCGCATCCTCTAGCTCCAGCGGCTCCTCCGGCACGACGGGCACAGGCTCATCTGGCTCGGGTACGGGCACGGGGTCTGGCAGCTCGTCCACGGGGAGCAGCGCGGGCATCGGCTCGTCTGACACGATCACCGGTACCTCCGGGCCCGCCGCCACGGGCGCCCTGACCGGCACGATCGGTTCGGGTCTGGGTACGACCGGGACAATGACCGGCACGACAGGCAGCGAGACGGAGACGACCGGCGCCGGTCTTGCCACGGCAGGCCTCATCCAGGTGGGCAGCACC
Source organism: uncultured Chloroflexia bacterium (assembly GCA_963810095.1). Lineage (GTDB taxonomy): Bacteria > Chloroflexota > Anaerolineae > CG2-30-64-16 > CG2-30-64-16 > JALOOB01. Next base: position 204,513 of record CAWEMM010000012.1, read on the forward strand.
TCGAACGCGACGCCCTTCATGAGCAAGGCAAGCCTGGTTCGCATCACCGAGCTCGGCGCGTACACGATGGTTTCCTGCACCACCTCCGGCACGGGCGCCGGGACCTCCGGGAGCGGAACGGCTTCCGGCACGCCCACGGCCACAGGCTCTACCGGCTCGGGCAACACCTCGACCGGCACGGCGACGCCCCAGGCCGGGGGGACCAGCAGCGGCATGGCGACAAGCACGCCCATGTCCAACGGCTCGGGAAACACCTCGACGGGCACGGCGACGCCCGAGGCAGCGGGGACCGGGAGCAGCACGGCGACAAGCACGCCCATGTCCGGCGGCTCCACCGGCTCCGGCTCAGGGACGGGAACCTCCGGCAGTGACGTGAGCAGCACCGGCACGATGACCGGCACGACGAGCAGCGGTTTGGACGGCAAGAGCGCTTCGGCTAAGCCGCTTGGTACGGTCGAAGACGTCCTGATCGACCTCCGATCGGCGAAGATGCTCTATGCCGTCATCAACGTCGACGGCAGTGGTTTGAGCTTCGGCGGGGGCAGCACCGGCTCGGCCGGTACCGGCACGACCGGCAGCGGCACGGGGACGGCGACGAGCACGCCTGCGGCCAGCACGGGCACGTCTGGCACGGGCTCGACTGGCAGCAGCACGGGGACGGCGACGAGCACGCCTGCGGCCAGCACGGGCACGTCTGGCACGGGCTCGACTGGCAGCAGCACGGGGACGGCGACGAGCACGCCCGCGGCCAGCACGGGCACGTCTGGCACAGGCTCGACTGGCAGCAGCACGGGGACGGCGACGAGCACGCCTGCGGCCAGCACCGGTTCGACCGGCAGCAGCTCCGGGACGGCGACGAGCACGCCTACGGCGGGCACGGGCACGGCGGGCACGGGCACGTCTGGCACGGGCTCGAGCACGGCGACGAGCACGCCTGCGGCCAGCACCGGCGCGTCTGGCACAGGCTCGACGGACAGCAGCACTAGCACGTCAGGCACAGGCGAGCTGGGCCGATTCGTCGTGGTGCCGTGGCGGGCGCTGACGGCCGACGCGACGGGCACAGTCTTCTGCTTCAGCCTGCCCGCAACGGAGCTCGAGCAGGCGCCTTCGACGACCGGCTTTGAAGTTCCCGACACGGCGTCGATCGGGTGGGACACGGACATCAGCAGCTTCTGGAATGAACTGCTGGGCGCCTCGAGCGGAAGCGACACGAGCGGCACCGGCACGTCTGGTTCCGGTTCGGGCACCCTAGACTCGGGCGCCTCGGGCGGTGGCACAGGGGCCGGATCGACGGGTTCCGGATCGACAGGATCGGGTACGGGCACGAGTGGCTCGGGCTCGACCGGTACGCCGACCCCGTTCCCAACCGCGACGAGCGGGGGCTGACCGCGGCCGGGCGGCTACTACCGTCCGGATAAATGCTAACCGGGTTTCAAGAGGGGGGCTGGTCACAGCCTCCCTCTTCTCATCCGGGGTCAAGCCGGCATCCAGTCCCCGTGCATGGAACAGGGCGCGTGATGTGCTAGAATGACGGCCACAGACAAGACCGGAAGGCAGAGATGCAGCGTAATCAAATGGAGAGGGCGCGCCGGGCCGAGAGCCCTCCACCGGCATGTCTCCTGGTCAGCATGGCGGGGCGGTCGGGCGTGCGCGAAGGTGCGGCCCGGCTGGCCGAAGGCGGCGCGGCACTCGACGCGATCGAGGCGGCCATCCGCCTTGTCGAGACTGATCCTGCCGAGCGCAGCGTTGGCACGGGCGGCGCCCCTAACATCCTGGGAGGGATGGAGCTGGACGCGTCGATTATGGACGGGCGGACGCTGAAGGCCGGTGCGGTGGGCAACCTGCAGGGCTTCATTCATCCGATTTGCGTGGCCCGCCAGGTGCTGGAGCGACTGCCCCACACCTTCCTGGTGGGCCAGGGCGCGGCGCGGTTCGCCCGGGAGGTCGGGGCAGAGCCCGGCGCAAGCCTGACCGCGGAGAGCGAAGCCGCCTGGCGCCGCTGGCTCGACGAAAATGTGCCGGCGGGCGTGCGGCAGCAGCTGGCGGACGAATCTGGCGAAGAGACTCCGCTGGCCGAGTGGGTGTGGCGCACAGTGCGCCGGCCCGAGCAAACCCATGGGACGGTGGTGGTGCTCGCCGCCGACGCCGGGGGCAACCTGGCCGGCGGGGTGAGCACGAGCGGCTGGGACTACAAGTACCCGGGCCGCATCGGCGACTCGCCCGTCATCGGCGCAGGGCTCTACGTGGACAACCGGTACGGAGCTGTGGGCTGCGTGGGGCACGGCGAGCTGGCGGTCCGGGCCGGCGCGGCTCGCTCGGTTGTGCTCTACATGAAGTTGGGCGCGAGCGTGCAGGAAGCGGTCCACGAGGCTGCGGACGACCTCCGTTACCTGCAGCGCGACTTCGCCGCCTCTTTCGCCATCCATGCGATCGACCGGGACCGGCAACCCTACGTGCTCATGCTCGGCGACGAACCCGGCATGCGCACTTTCTTCTTCTGGACGCCCGGCAGTGAGCCGGCCGAGCGGGATGTGGTCCGAGCCGAGTGGTAGGGGGAACGGGAATGCTGTCTCTACCACAAAGGACCAAGACACAAGGGTGCCCTCAGCACTCATCTGAAAGGTTCTGGCCGGTCTCCGTCCGCAGACGGGTTGATCGTGCCCCGGCGAGCGCAGCCAGGTCGTTCCTGGTGTCTTCGTGACTTTGTGGTGAGGTCCTAGCTTTGGTGCAGGGATCGACAGGAGGTGGATACGTGGCGCGACCCCTAAACGACTCGATCTATCTCTACGGCTTCCACGACCCGGGCGGGGAGCAGATCATGCTCGACGTCGGAATAACGGGTTGGCTCACCATCACTGAGGACATCGGCCACGATCCCAACGACCGCTCGGGCCGCGATTATCGAGCGTGGACCGACCGGGGCCTGGGCGTGATCGTGCGCCTCAACAACGGGTACAACCCAGCCGGCACCCTGCCCTTCGAGCGCTATTACCCCGACTTTGCCCGGCGCTGCGCAAACTTCGTCGCCGCCTCTCAGGGCGCGCACCTGTGGATCATCGGCAACGAACCGAACCACCCAATCGAGTGGCCCGGCGCACAGTGGAACTGGGGACCGGGCTGGCCCGCGCCGGTCAGCCCCGATACGCGGGGCGAAGAGATTACTCCGACCCGCTACGCATCCTGCTTCAGGCAGTGCCGGGCGGCGATCAAGGCGATGAGCGGGCACGGGCAAGACCAGGTGCTGACCGCTCCCGCGGCGCCCTGGAACATCCTCCTGACCTACCCCACCAACCCCGACGGGAACTGGATCACCTACTTTGCCGACATCCTCAGGCTGGTGGGGCCGGGCAACCTCGACGGCATCGTCGTCCACACATACACCCATGGCTCCGCGCCTTCGCTCATCGTCTCAGAGGAGAAGCTGAACGACCCCCGCTTCTCTAGCCTGCACTGGCAGTTTCGCGCATACCAGGACTTTATGAACGCCGTCCCTGCGGCCATGCGCGCGCTGCCCGTGTATATCACCGAGACGAACCAGGGCGACGAGCCGTGGCTGAACGCGAACAACGGCTGGGTGCGAGCCGCGTATGCGGAGATCGACCGGTGGAACAGGTCGGGCAAGCAGGTCATCCGCTCGCTGTTGTTGTATCGCTGGCCCCAGGTGCCGGGCGACCGCTGGGGCATCGAGGGCAAGGCCGGCGTGATTGAGGACTTCAAGCAGGCACTCGGCCCTCGCTACCAGTGGGCGGCTTACGCTGGGGCTGAAGACCCGCTGGCCGCGCTCGGCCGCCGTGTCACGGCCCTCGAGCAGGCGGCGGCCGGTCTGAAGCCGCAAATCGACGGCGTGAAGAAGCTGGCGGCCGAGGCGTTGGCGCTCCGCAAGGAGGGCGAGGCCCTGGCGGGCCAGGCCGCGGCGGCAAAGACCGCCGAACTGCGCGGCCAGTTCGACGCGCTGGCGACCCAGATCAAGGCGCTCGAGGATGCGCTCAAACCCGCGCCGAGCGGGCCCAAGATCGTCGACAAGACCGGCAAGCTGGCGCACGGTCCGACGCCCTACCCCACCCGCGACCTGAGCGCAACCAAGCGGGTGGTCTTGCACCACACCGTGACGCCCGACAACATCACCCCCGAGCGCCTCGCGCAGGCCGCAGTGCAGCGCGGGCTGCCGGGCATAACCTATCACTACCTCATCACGGGCGATGGGACCATCTATGCCACTCAGCCGCTCGACGCCCGTATCAGCCAGACGAACCGCCAGAACGTCAACGCGGACGGCATTGGGATAGCGCTGGCCGGTAACTTCACGAACACGGTGCCCACTGAAGCCCAGATGCAGAGCGCCGCCGCACTGACCCGCAGTCTGCTCGACCGCTTCAACCTGCCCGTTTCGTCGGTGGTCGGCGCCCGCGAGGTCGCACAGACGGCCTCGCCCGGTAACCAGTGGCTGTCGGGCGCGAAGTACAAGAACGACTTGGTCGCCCGGATTAATGCGCTGGGCAAGTGAGACCTACAGGAAGAACCGAAGACACAAAGTTGCACAAAGAGAAGCTTAGCGAGACTTCGTGTCTTTGATCCTTCCTGTGAAAGTCCTGCACCGGCGTGCACGCACCTGAGGAGGCGGGGATATGGATTCTGGCACAGCCGAAGCTGAGGAAATAGAGCGCTTGCGGGCCCTGCTGGCCGGCGCGACGACCGGACAGCGTGCCGAGGCCGGAGATCGTCGACAAGGTTGACCGGCTGGCGCGCCACCCCACGCTGCCGCCCTACAGCCCGCGCACCCGGCCCATCTCGATGATCGTCGTGCACCACACGGACACGCCGAAGACGACGACCGTCGAAAAGATCGCCGAATATCACGTCTTCGGCGAGCGCAAGGACGCGAAGGGTAACGTGCTCAAGGCGCAGTGGCCGGGCATCGGCTACCACTTCGTGATCGGCGCGGACGGCGTCATCACGCAGGGCCAGCGCGAGGCGACTCGCTCCTATCACGTGGGCGGCGACCCGAACGACTACAGCGTCGCGATCAGCTTGATCGGCCGGTTCATGCGCAAGAACTACGACGGCACGGACAGGGCGCCCGAGGACCAGGTGCCGACCCCCGCGCAGCTCAAGAGCGCGGGGCTGCTGGCGGCCTGGTTGATGCAGGAGTACGGCATCCGGCTCGACCAGGTTAAGGGTCACCGGGACGTGTGGCCCAAGTCGACCGTCTGCCCGGGCGAGCACTGGAAGACGGGGCTGAACTGGTACTCGACGCTGGTGCAGGAGATCGCGGCGGCGCAAGGTGTCGCGGGCAGCGGACCGGGGTCTCAGAGGATGCCGCTCTACCTGCTCTTCTGGGACCACGCGCCACAAACCGGTGGCGCTGCCTGGGCCGAGGGCGACTGGCGCAGCAGCCAGGCCTATATCGCCCGCTTCCGCCCGACCGCCGGCTTCTCCATCGACGACGCGCTGCTCGCCCGGCGGGTCGTCATCGTGGGCGGGCCGCTGGGCGTGTCGGCGCAGGACGAGGCCCGGCTCAAGACGGCCGGGGTGGAGGTGTACCGGCTGGCCGGCAAGGACGAGGCCGACACGAAGCGCATGCTGGACGAGTTGGCGCATCAGGGGACCCCGTGGCCCGGTGCGTCGCCGGTGGGACCGGTGCCCCGGGAACTGGGACAAGCAGAGGCTGCCGCGGACGAAGCGATTTTCCCTGACGAATGGACCATGCCCGACGACTGGACGGGACCGGAAGGGGCCGCCGCCCGGGACCGGGATGCGGCCGCGGCCCAGCCTCCGCCGATCCCCAAGGTCTTCGTCTCGCCGCCGGGCCAGGAACGACCGGTAACGGACGCCGGAGGCAGCCATGAATAAGCTCGGCTTCTACGTGGAGAACACCACCGTGCCCTTCCTGCGCGACGCGTTCGTGAAGGTGAAGCCGCCCGTGCTGCTCATCCACGCCCAGGACCGCGGGCTGCTGCCGCGAAATCCGCAACACGCTGTCGCCCGACACGTTTGTCATCGGCCGCATGTACGTCACGCCGGCCGAGCAGAGCGCGTGGCTCACCGGCGGCGACCCCGAGGGCGCGGGACGGGCCTTTGCCGAGCGCATCATCAACTATGACTTCCAACTGGCCAAGGAGAAGGGCACGAACGGCCGGCTGCTGGTCGACGCGTGGATGAGCCTCAACGAGCCCGTCCGCGGTCCGGCCAGCTTTCCCGACGGGAATCCGGACGCCGAGACGCTGGCGCGCTACGACGCGCTCGACCGTTTCCAGGCCGCGTTCCTCGAACGGCTGCGGGCCGAAGGGCTGGAGGGCGTGGCCTTCAACTTCGCGGCCGGCAACTTCACCCGCAAGAACGATATCGTGCAGTACTTCCCGCGTACATTGGCCGCCTACACCTACCTGGGGCTGCATGAGTACGGCTGGCCCAACCTCATGCCGCGCGCCGACACGTCCTCGTCCGCGCTGACCTACCGGACCGTGATGGAAGGCATCCGGGAGCGCTACGGGAACAGGCATAAGCTGATCATTACCGAAGCCGGGCTCGCTCGCATGTACCGCTACCCCAACGACCCGGCAGGCGACGTGGGTTGGCTGTACGGGGGAGAAACGATTTCCGAGGACCAGTACTGGCAGTCGCTGGCATGGTACAACAACCAGATGTTGCAGGACGACTACGTAATGGGAGCCAGCCTGTACCAGGTGGGGCACGGGGGGCGGTGGGAAACCTTCCGGCACCTGGGCGTGAACAACCAGGGCCAGCCGATCCTGCTGATGGACAAGATCGCCACCCTGAACTCGACCGCCGCGCCGCCGCCTCCCCCGGCCGAGCCGCCCCCAACGCCTGTTCCGCCGCCCGGCGACGAGCGGGCGAAGCTGCTGGCGCGCGTGCGAAGCCGTGCGGTCCGCAATGCAAGCTGCGGTTGCGGCGACCGACGCGTTCACGGCGGACCTGGCGAAGGCCCGCGCCGCCCTGGGACAGGCCAGCCAAGGCCTCTCTGCGGCCCCCACCCCCGAGGCCGTGCAGGCGCTGCTCGACCGCCTCACCGCGCTCGACGCCGCGCTCGCGGCCCTGCCGGCAGGATCGGCCGTAGACCCTGCACAACTGCGCGGGCAGATCGACGCGTTACGGCAGCAAACCAGCGCCCTGCTGGCCGCGGCGCGCAGCGTGGCCGGCCTGGGTGCGCAGGTCAAGGCGGCACAGGCCCGGCTGGCGGCATCTGACGCGAAGGCGGCGGAAGCGGCAAGGACGAAACAGGCGTCCAACCAGGTGCTCGGCCAGGCGAACACGCTCGCGGGCGAAATCCAGCCCGTGCCGCGCGCCCTTCCCGTCGGGCGGGGCCTGGAGGCGGCCGGGGAACCGGACGTGCAGGATGTCTCGGCGGCGCTGGCGGAGATCGTTCCAGACCCCGGCCCGGCTCGTCCCTTGAGCGACGTCCGGCGCATCGTGATCCATCATACCGGCATGGCCGCAGATGCGACGCCGGAGGCGATCTTGCGCCGGACAGCAGGGCAGGGACGCCGCGGACTGCCCTATCACTACCTGGTCGACGGCGACGGGATGGTCTCGCAACTCGCCCCCCTGGATGTGGCGGTGAATCAATCGCGGCTCGCTGCGGTCGATGCGGATGCGATCGGGGTCACGCTGGGGGGCGACTTCGACCTGGCCGTCCCAACCGAGGCGCAGATGGCCGCTGCAGCCGAGCTGCTGGCCGGCCTGCTCCGCGATTTCGGGTTGGCCGTGAACGACATCTACGGCCGGAGCGAAACTGGAAGGGGGCGTCACCTCGCCCGGCCTGCAATGGACGCAGGGCGTGCGCTGGGGCGACGACCTGAAGGCGCGTGTGGCAGCGATGGCCTAGACTGATCGCAACATGTGGTTGCACATGGCTTTTCCACTTTGCGACTAAACGCTCACCCCGCTGCGGCGGACAACGCGGGACAAAATAGGACACTGATTGGACCGATTTGACTGATTATCACGATCTTTTCCCGAAGGACTTGCGGATCAGTTCAATCAGTTGCATCAGTGTCCCATTTCGGATCGGTCCGGGAACGGGGGCAGGCATTCGGAGCTTTCGCGATTTGACACCGCGCCAGACTCCTGTATAATGCCGCCAACGTAACAAGGAATACATTACTCATGATGCAACTGTCCAAGCGCTCCAAGTCCAAGAAGCCTTCCCTCGCCTGGGACGGCCGTTGGCGCTTGGGGTAGCAGACAGACTGCCCCAGAAGTCCAAAAGCCCTGCCAGGCCGAAGTGCCAAAGGCAGGGTTTCTTTTTTGTTCTCACCTGGCCGTCGCCAGGATGAGACCAAAAAGAAAACAGGAGAAACACATGCAGCTTAAGACAAAGCGCAGCGCGAAGCGGAACACCAGCTTGCCGGACCGGAGGTCTGGATAGGCCGTCTCCGCGCACCCATGCGTCGTGCATGCAGCCCCTTCCGCCCAGCCGGCGGAGGGGGCTTTTTATTTCATCTTTGATAAGGAGAATCCTACGATGGTACTCAATGCACTCTGTCCCGAATGTGAAGGCGAAATCGCCCTGCGCGACCCAATCATGGGCGAGATCGTCCCATGCGCCTCGTGTGGCGCCGACCTGGAAGTGATGTCGCTCGACCCGGTTCAGCTGGAACTGGCGCCGGAAGAGCAGGAGGACTGGGGCGAATGACGCGCGTTACCGTGATTGCCTCCCGGATCCGAGTGGAGGAGAAGCTGCTGCTGCAGGCCCTGGAAGCGGCGGGTGCAGAGGTGAGCCTCGTGAACGACGACGAGATCATCTTCCCCGTCCCGGGTCAGGCGCCCTTCCAGGCCGACGTGGTGCTCGAACGCTCGCTCAGCGCGGCCCGCGGCATCTATGCCCTGCGCCTGCTGCAAGCGGCGGGCGTGCCCACCGTCAACCGCTATGACACCGCCGCGACGTGCTGGGACAAGCTGCTGACCTCCGCGGCCCTGGCCCAGTGCGGCGTGCCCCAGCCCCGCATCCGTGTCGCCTTCACGAGCGAATCGGCGCTGCAGGCCATCGAGGAGCTCGGCTACCCGGTCGTGCTCAAGCCGGTGGTCGGCTCGTGGGGGCGCCTGCTTGCCCGCATCAACGACCGGGACGCCGCGGAAGCCGTGCTGGAGCACAAGGAGACGCTCGGCTCCTACCAGCACAGCATCTTCTACATCCAGGAGTACGTCGCCAAACCGGGTCGCGACATTCGGGCCTTCGTGGTGGGCGACGACACCATCTCCGCGATCTACCGGGCATCGGGCCACTGGATCACGAACACGGCCCGGGGCGGCGCGGCCAGCAACTGCCCCGTCACGCCCGAGTTGGACGCGCTGTGCCGGCAGACGGCTCAGGCAGTCGGCGGGGGCGTGCTGGCGATCGACGTGCTGGAGGACCCGGACCGGGGCTTCCTGGTGAATGAGGTCAACCACACGATGGAGTTCCGTAACAGCATTCATACGACGGGCGTGGATATTCCGGCGGTGGTGGCACGCTACGTGGTTGGCTTGGCCGGCGTGAGCGAGCGCTAACACAAAGACGCAAAGACACAAGGACACGAAGGTTCACAAAGAACAGTACCTGAGGTCATCTTTGTGCGCCTTCGGTTCTTTGTGACTTTGTGTTGAAGGAGCATTCACATGACAGAAACTACGTTGGGAACGAGAATGAGTCAGGCAGCAGTGAGCGTGGTTGGCGGGTCGGGCTACGGCGGCGGCGAGCTGATCCGGCTGCTGCTTGGCCACCCCTGCGTCGACCTGGCGCAGGTCACGTCCGAGTCCCACGCGGGCGAGTTCGTCCACACGCTGCACCCCAACCTGCGCCCGTCGGGCCGCCGCGAGCCCATCCGCTTCACCAGCCTGGGCGAGTTGGGGCCGTGCGACGTGCTATTCCTGGCCCTCCCCCACGGCGAAGCGCAGCGCCGCATCGCCCACTTCGCCACCCTCGCCCCCCGCATCGTCGACCTCTCGGCCGACTTCCGCCTCTCCGACCTCGACCTTTACCGGCAGACGTATGGCGCAGAGCACCTCGCCCCCCAGTTCGTGCCCGACTTCGCTTATGGCCTGCCCGAGGCCAACCGGGACGCGCTGCGCTCGGCCAGGTACGCCAGCGGCGTCGGGTGCAATGCGACGGCCGCAAACCTGGCGCTGCTGCCGCTCGTGCGAGCGGGCTTGCTGCGCACCGACCTGCCTGTGATCGTGGACGTGAAGGCCGGGTCGTCAGAGGGCGGCGCGAGCCACAGCGCGGCGAGCCATCACCCCGAACGGGCCGGTGCGATTCGCTCGTTCGCCCCGACCCGTCACCGCCACGAGGCGGAGGCCCGGCAGGTGCTCGGCCGGCCCGACGTCTACCTGTCCGTGACGTCCATCGAGCTCGTGCGGGGCGCGCTGGCGACGGCTCACGGCTGGGCCCGGCCGGGCACGACGGAAAAAGAAGTCTGGCGGGCCTACCGGGCCGCCTACGGCGCCGAGCCGTTCGTCCGCATTGTCCACGACCGCGGGGGCATCTACCGCCACCCCGAGCCGAAGCTGCTGGCCGGGACGAACCTGGCCGACGTCGGCTGGGAGCTGGACCAGTCGACTGGTCGCATCGTAGCCCTGGCCGCGATCGACAACCTCGGCAAGGGCGCGGCCGGTACGGCCGTGCAGTGCATGAACCTGATGCTGGGCTGGGACGAAACCCTCGGCCTGGATGCGTGCGGGCTGCACCCGGTCTGATAACAGAAAGACAGAAAGACACGAAGCTTCGCAAGGCCATTTCCGACCTTTAGTGTCTTCGGTGCCTTTGTGGTGAAAGGAAAGTGGAATGAATCCGATAGTGATCAAGTTGGGCGGCGCGGCCGGGGTGTCCGTTGCCCCAGTGCTGGCTGACGTGGCATTCCTGGTCGCCAACGGACAGCCCGTCATCCTCGTGCATGGCACGTCGGCCGCGGCCGACGAACTGGCAGGACGGGTCGGTGTGCCAGTGCGACACATCACCTCGCCCTCGGGGCATGTCAGCCGCCATACCGACCCCGATATGCTGGAGCTGTACGTGATGGCCGCCGCGGGCGGCGTCAACAAGGCGTTGGTCGCCGAGCTGCAGCGGATGGGCTGCAACGCGCTCGGGCTTTCGGGGGTCGACGGCCGGCTGCTGGTCGCGCGGCGCAAGGACGCGGTGCGATCGGTCGAAGGTGGACGCCAGCGCATCGTCCGGGACGACTACACCGGGCAGATCGAAGCGGCAAACGGCGACCTGCTCCGCCTGCTGCTGAGCGGGGGGATGACGCCGGTCGTCGCGCCGCTGGCGCTCGGGCTGGGCGGCGAGCGGCTCAACGTCGACGGCGACCGGGCCGCGGCCATGATCGCCGGTGCGGTGGGGGCCGCTGCGCTGGTCATCCTCAGCAACGTGCCCGGCCTTCTGGCCGACTACCCGAGCGAGGCGAGCCTCGTGCGCCACGTCGCCGCCGAGCACCTGTACACGGTCGAGCACCTGGCGCAGGGACGGATGAAGAAGAAGCTGCTGGCGGCAAAGGAAGCGCTCGACCGCAATGTGCCCACGGTCGTCCTGGCCGACTCCCGCCGCGCGATGCCGGTCAGGGCCGCGCTGCGAGGCGAAGGGACCGTGATCGGGGAGCGGGGCGGGTTGGATCACGACGACGGGCTCCCGGCGGAGTTTTTCGCCGTGTCCCAAACGGTGGAGGTCTAGCATGGGCGTACTCCTGGGCCTGGCGAAGACACCCGCTCAAATGGAGCGCCGGCCCTCCCCGGCAGCAGGCGGGGCAGCGGAACGCATCTTCACCGTGGAATCCGCATACACGTCCGGCCTTTACCCGAAGCGGCAGCTGGCTATCGTGCGGGGCGAAGGCGCGCACGTCTGGGACGCGGACGGGCACGAGTACATCGACTGCGTCGCGGGGCAGGGCTCGGCTAACCTGGGCCACTGCCACCCGGCCATCGTTGCTGCCGTAACCGAGCAAGCCGGCCGGCTCATCACCTGCCCCGAGATCTTCTACAACGACGTCCGTGCGGCCCTGCTCCACCGCCTAAGCCTCGTCGCACCCGCGGGGCTGGACCGGGCGTTCCTCTGCAACTCGGGCACGGAGGCGGTGGAGGCAGCCATCAAGTTCGCCCGCGCCACCACGGGGCGGCCGGGCATCGTGGCCGCACGCAACGGCTTCCACGGCCGCACGATGGGCAGCCTCTCGGCCACGTGGAAGGAAGACTATCGCCGGCCGTTCGCACCCTTGGTGCCCTGCTTCTCGCACGTGCCCTTCGGCGACCTCCCGGCACTCGAATCTGCCGTGACGGACGAAACGGCTGCCGTGATCCTCGAGCCTGTCCAGGGTGAGGGTGGGGTCCACCCGGCAAGTGGCGAGTACCTGCGGGCCGCCGCGCAGCTCTGCCGCGAGCGGGGCGCACTGCTGATCCTGGACGAGGTGCAGACAGGCTTCGGCCGCACGGGCAAGCTGTTTGCCTGCGAGCACTTCGGCGTGACGCCCGACCTCTTGGCCGTCGCCAAGTCGATGGCGGGCGGCCTGCCCATGGGCGCGTGCCTGATTGGGCCTGCGGTCGGCAAGCTGCCGCCCATGAGCCACGGCAGCACGTTCGGCGGCAACCCGCTCACCGCCGCGGCCGCGCTCGCCGCAATAACCGTTATGACAAGCCCCTACCCTACCCCGACGTCCGCCTACACGCTCGTGCAGCATGCGGGGCAATCGGGTCGCCGGCTGATGGAAGGGCTGGCGGCCATCCGCTCGCCGCTGATCCGGGAAGTCCGCGGCCTGGGGCTGATGGTCGGCATCGAGCTTAAGGTGAAGGTCACGCCCGGTGCTGCAGCGCTTACAAGCGTTGGGAATCCTGGCCCTGCCCGCGGGTCTGACCGTGTTGCGGCTGCTGCCCCCGCTGGTCATCGGCGACGAGGACCTGGCCCGCGTCGTCGAGGCAGTTGAGGTAGCAACGGATGTCACGGATTAGCACGGATTTTTCTTCACCATCCTGCTAAGGCGCCAATCCGTGTAATCCGATGCAAGAGGAGGTTCTTATGTCCGTGGATCATTATTCCATCATCGATTCCACCCTGCGCGAAGGGGAGCAGTTCATTAATGCATCTTTTTCGACGGAGCAAAAGATCGCCATCGCCCATGCGCTCGACGAATTCGGCGTCGAGTACCTGGAACTCACGTCTCCCCAGGCGTCGCCGGGCAGCCTGGCCGACCTGCGAACGATTGCCGGCCTCGGGCTGCGCTCACGCATCCTGACCCACATCCGCTGCCACCGCGACGACGCCGCGGTCGCGCTCGACGCGGGCGTGGACGGCGTGGACGTGGTGATCGGAACCTCGTCCCGGCTGCGCCAGTTCAGCCACGGCAAGAGCATCGACGAGATCATCGCGATCGCAGGCGAGGTGCTGCCCTGGATCCGTGAGCAGGCGCCTGGCATCGAACTGCGTTTCAGCACCGAGGACTCGTTCCGCAGCGAGGAGGCCGAGCTGCTGCGGGTCTACCTGGCCGTCGACCGGCTGGGCGTCGTCAACCGGCTCGGTATTGCCGACACAGTGGGCATCGCCACGCCCACGCAGGTGGGGCGCTTGGTGGGCACGCTGCGCCGCCTCACCCACTGCGACATCGAGTTCCACGGCCACAACGACGCGGGCTGCGCCATCGCCAACGCGTTTGCCGCGCTCGAAGCGGGCGCGACTCACATCGACACGACGGTGTTAGGCATTGGCGAGAGGAATGGGATCACCTCGCTGGGCGGCCTCATCGCCCGCATGGTGACGCTCGACCGGGGCGCGACGGCCGCCAAGTACCGCCTGGAGCGGCTGCGGCAGATCGAGCTGCTGGTCGGCGAAATGGTCAACGTCGACATCCCCTTCAACAACTGCATCACCGGATTCAGCGCCTTCACACACAAGGCCGGCATCCATGCCAAGGCGATCCTCAACGCGCCCGAGACGTACGAGGCGCTCGATCCACACGACTTCGGGCTGACCCGCTACATCTCGATTGCCCACCGGCTGACGGGCTGGAACGCGGTGCGCGCCCGGGCCGACCAGTTGGGCCTGGCCCTGTCCGACGGCCATGTCAAGGCACTGACTCAGCACATCAAGGTATTGGCCGACGAGCGCGCGCTGACCCTCGACGACGTCGACAACCTCCTGCGCAACTGGGGCAACGGCAACGGGACGCATTGAAACACAAAGACACCAGGACACAACGTTTTCGTTGTGTCTTTGTGCCTTTGTGTTACAAGGCGATCCCGCAAGGAGCAGAAAGATGGGAGATACATTTGCGCAGAAGGCGCTGGCGCGGGCGGCCGGGCTGGAGCACGTCGTGGTGGGCCAGATCGTCGACGCCCGTCCCGACGTGATACTCAGCCACGATAACACCGCCGCCATTGCCCGCCTGTTCGCCACGCTGGGCCAGGCACGCGTCCTCCACCCCGAGCGGCTGGCGATTGTACTGGATCATGCCGTGCCGCCGCCCACCGCCGAGCATGCGCAGAACCACGCGGACGTGCGGCGTTTCGTCGAGGAACAGGGGATCGGGCGCCCGGGGGCGGGCCACTTCTACGACGCCGGCCGCGGCATCTGCCACCAGGTCGTCGGCGAGGACGCGCTCGATCCTGCCGGGCCAGACCATCCTCGGAGCCGACAGTCACACCACGCATCACGGCTGGCTGGGCGCCTTCGGCGCCGGCATCGGGCGCAGCGAGGTGGCCGCGCTGTGGGCCACGGGCGAACTCTGGCTGCGGGTGCCCGAGACAATCCGTGTCGAGTTGACCGGCAGCCTGCGGCCCGGACTCACCGCGAAGGACCTGGGGCTGTGGCTGCTCCGACTGTTAGGGCCGGAGGCGGGCATCTACCGGGCCGTCGAGATCGGCGGGCCGGGCGTGGGCACCCTGTCCGTCGAGAGCCGCATGGTGCATCCCGAACCTGCTGGCCGAGTCGGGCGCAAAGAACGCGTACGTGGAACCCGACGCGGCCGTGTTCGGCTGGCTGGCCGGGCGGCTGGCACGGCGCACGGGTGAGCCGGTGGCAGACTGCCGGCAGCCACATCGAGGCCGGCGCGCTCTACCCTGACCCGGACGCTGCCTACGAACGGAGGCACGTTGTGGACCTGGCCGCGCTCGAGCCCGTCGTCGCGGTCCCGCACAACCCGGCAAACATCGCGCCGCTCTCTGAGGTCGCCGGCGTGCCCGTCCAGCAGGCATTCATCGGCACCTGCACGAACGGGCGGCTGGAAGACCTGGCCGCGGCCGCGGCCGTGCTGCGCGGGCCCGGCGGCCAGGTGCGCCAGGTTGCCCGGGGCACCCGGCTGGTCGTCATTCCCGCGTCGAGCGAAGTGCTGCAAGCCGCGCTGGCCGCGGGGTACGTGGAGACATTCCTCGCCGCGGGGGCCATGATCGGCGTCCCGGGCTGCGGTCCGTGCATGGGCAACCACCTGGGCGTGCCGGCCGCCGGCGAGACCGTGATCAGCACGGCGAACCGCAACTTCAAAGGCCGCATGGGCAACCCGGCTGCGCGGATCTACCTGGCCAGCCCCCAGGTCGTCGCCGCCAGCGCGGTCCTCGGCCGGATCGGCGACGTGCACGAGATAATGGACTAACAGGAAGAACCGAAGATACGAAGCGCCACAAAGATGACTTAACCGTTGTGAAACCTCGGTGTCTCCGGTTCTTCTTGTGACTGGTCGACTAGGAGCACGCAAATGGGACGAGCGTGGGTTTACGGCGATGACGTCAATACGGACGTGATCTTTCCGGGCAAGTACACCTATACGGTGAAAGACGAGACGGAGATGGCGCGGCACGCGCTGGAGGACCTCGACCCGACTTTCGCCGGCGGAGTTCAGCCCGGCGACGTGATCGTCGCGGGCCGAAATTGGGGGTGTGGCAGCAGCCGTGAGCAGGCCGTGACGTGCTTGCGTTCTGCGGGAGTCCGTTTTATAATTGCGCAAAGTTTCGCAAGAATCTATTTCCGCAATGCCGTCAACAACGGCCTCCTCCCCATCGTCTGCCCGGAGGCGGTTGCGGCCATTCAGCCCGACGAGGCTGTGACCGTCGACCTGGTACGATGCGTGGTACGTTGCGCCAACGGCGCCTCTGCGGCGCAGGGATCTGCACCCCAGAGGGAGTTCCCTTTCTCTCCACTCTCCCCATCGGTCGCGGCCATTTTCCAGGCGGGCGGGCTTTTGCCCATGCTGCGGGCGCGCGTTTTGCCAGACGAGCGTGCTCTGCCAGGTGAGCGCGTCTTGCCGGACGCGCCCCTCTCGGAGGTTGCGAAATGACTACGATTTGCTTGATTCCCGGTGATGGCGTCGGCCGAGAGGTTGTTCCTGCGGCCGCGCAAACGGTTGCTATCGTTCTGCCCGGCGTTCGCTTCGTAACGGCACAGGCCGGGTGGGATTGCTTCGTGCGCACCGGCAACGCGCTCCCGGAAGAAACCCGGCGCGTCGTGGGGGCAGCCGATGCGACCCTCTTCGGCGCCACACAGTCGCCCACCACCGGCGCCGGGAGCGCACGCGACGCGTTGAACGACGGCACGCCCGCCGTTTACCGCAGCCCCATCCTGGCCCTGCGCAAGACGTTCGACCTCTACGCAAACCTGCGGCCTGCCGCTCCGCTCGTCCCCAACGGCAAGCCCATCGACCTGCTCATCGTGCGTGAGAATACCGAGGGCCTGTACAGCGGCCGCGAACGGCGGGACGGCGACACGGCCATTGCCGAGCGGGTCATTACACGGCAGGCCAGCGAGCGCATCGCCCGGGTTGCGTTTGAGCAGGCCCGCCGGCGAGCCGCGCTCCGCTCGTGTGCCGGCCGCTGCGGCAAGGTCACCATCGTCCACAAGGCTAACGTGCTGAAGATCACCGACGGGCTGTTCCGTGAAAGCTGCCTGGCCGTGGCCCGCCAATACCCCGACGTCGAGGTCGACGAGATGCTGGTGGATGCGGCCGCGATGTGGCTCGTGCGCGACCCCTCTCGCTTCGACGTGCTCGTGACCACGAACTTGTTCGGCGACATCCTCTCGGACCTGGCCGCCGGGCTCGTGGGCGGGTTGGGCATCGCGCCGTCGGCCAACGTAGGTGCGGGCAAGGCCGCGGTGTTCGAGCCGGTGCACGGCAGCGCGCCCGACATCGTGGGGCGCGGCGTGGCCAACCCCATCGGCGCGATGCTGAGCGCGGCGATGATGCTCGAACACATCGGCCAGGGCAGCGCGGCCGGCGCCTTGCGCCAGGCCGTTCGCGCCACGGTCAAGGGCGGCCTGACCACGCCCGACCTTGGCGGCATGGCAACCACGAGCCAGGTCACCGCGGCCGTATGCGATATCCTGCGCGCGATGGCCGCGCGGGGCGAGATCGGGTACGGCCCGAGCCTGAGCCTGGAGCGGAGCGTTTAGTGACGGGTTTTTGAGGGCGGCCCCGCCGGACCACCCTCTGGCACGTAATCCCGGTGTTGGGATGCTGATCAGCGCGGATCTCCCAGCGGTCGACGGTGCGTCGTTCGTTCGCCTTTGACCAGAGAGCGAGGTTCCCCCATGTCAGCGTCCATCGAAGACACCACTGCCAGCGGCCTGGCGCTGCTGCGCGACCTGCTGGCAGTCCGGTCCCCATCCGGCCAGGAAATGCCGGCGGTAAACCACCTCGTCAAGTGGCTCGGCGGCCATGGGTTCATGGCCCACCGCGACACTGCGGGCAACGCCATCGGGGTCCTTGAAGCACCCGGGGCCGGCCCTACCAAAGAACTCATCCTCCTCGGTCACATCGACACGGTGCGCGGCTTCCCCAAGGTAATCGAACGCGACGGCAAGCTCTACGGCCGTGGCGCGGTCGATGCAAAGGGCCCGCTGGTCGCGTTCGCCACGGCGGCCGCCGTGCTCGGCCCACAGCCTGGTTGGCGTATCGTCGTTGCCGGCGCCGTGGAAGAGGAGAGCACGACCTCGAAGGGCGCCCGCCACCTCGCCCAGCGCCGCAAGCCCGATCTGTGCATCATCGGCGAGCCGACCGGCTGGCAGCGGGTGGCGCTCGGCTACAAGGGCCGCCTGCTGGCCGACGTCGAATTTCAGCGCATGGTCTCCCATACCGCGGGGCCTGCCGCGGCCGCGCCCGAGCTGGCGTTCGGTTACTGGCGCTGTGTGCAGGACCTGGTGGACGAGCTGAACACGGGCCGCGAGCGCTCGTGGGAGCAGGTGCAGGCGTCCTTGCGCCACTTCACCTCGGGCGACGACGGCATGCTGCAGACCGCCGAGATCCGCATGGGCTTTCGCCTGCCGCTGAGCGTGGGGCCGGAAGTGATGAAACGGCTGTTGGTCAGCGCCGACGGCATCGGCACCTTCCGCTTCAGCGGGGAGGAAGCCGCCTACCGGGCAGAGAAGAACACACCCCTCGTGCGAGCGTTCGTCTCGGCCGTGCGCGCCTACGGCGGCGAGCCCAGTTTCCTCAACAAGACGGGCACGAGCGACATGAACGTCGTCGGCCCGGCCTGGGGCTGCCCCATCCTGGCTTACGGGCCGGGCGACAGCAGCCTGGACCACACGCCCGAGGAACACGTGGAGATCGAGGAGTGGGTCCGCGGCGTGGCGGTGCTGGTCGACGCGCTGCGGAGGCTGACAGGCAGCCCGGTGGGAAGCCAGCAAGACTGACAACTAAGGCGGCCGACAGCGGGCTCCACCAGATCTGAAGCGCACGCCGCGGCCGTCGAAGTCCCAAATTAAGGCGATAGCGCAGGCACCCTTCGACTGGATGCTGCGCCGTTCCGGCGGCCGCGCCGGCATTTCGAATTGCTGCCGCGGCCGCCGGTCCGGAGCAACAATGTCGCCGGCGTGGTATACTTCCCCCACAAGCATTCATTGCAGCAGGACGAGACGAACTTGTGGCCGGAACCTACGCCTACACACCCGCAATCTGGCTGCCCCTTACCGGCGCCGCGCTCGTCGCCGTGCTGCTCGTGTACTGCTGGCAGCGCCGACAGATGCCAGCGGTCAGGCCGCTCCTCTACGCGTTCGCCTTAACGATCATCTGCCTGCTCGCGGCAGCTCTGGCAGCCGCGGCAACGAATCCGACAGCCAAGCTCGACTGGTTCCGCGTCAGGCAGGCCTTCCTGGTGCCGGCCGCGACCGCGGGCACCTGCTTCGTCCTCGAATATGCCTGGCCCGGCCGCTGGCTGACCCGCCGCAACCTTGCGCTGCTCGGCCTCCCGGCGCTATTGGCGGTCCTGCTGACCGTCGTGAACGACGCGTGGTTCATGGCGCCCACGCTCGTCAGCGGTCCAGCCGGCCAGGTGCAGTACGTGACGGGCGCAGGAGTAGTCATCTTTACCGCCTATTTCGTCTTGCTGAGTTCGATCAACCTCGCCGCGTTGCTCTGGTTGTTCGTTCGCTCGCCTCAGCACCGCGGACCTGTAGCCGTGATGCTGCTGGGACAGGTCCTCAGCCGCACGCTGTTTCTTGTCGACATCGTCAATCAACCGTGGGCGCCCTTTTTCGATCCGCTGGTCGCAGGCATTCTCATCAGCTGCTCGACCTATGCAGTGGCTGCGTTCGGCTTCCGCATCTTCAACCCGCTGTCCGCCGCACGGCAAGCTGTGTTCCAGCAACTGCCTGCGGCCGCGGTCGTCTTTGATGCCCGGGGCCGCGTGCTCAGTCTTAACCCGGCCGCCGAAACGATCCTCGGCATCAGCGCAGCCAGCGCGCGCGGCAAGACCTGGCACGACTTGGTGCCCGCCGACGAGCTTCTGGCCGAGCGGCTGGGTGCCAGCGAACCGTTCCTCAGGGACCCGGCCACCGCCGGCCAACCCGAGAGCCTGCCCGATCTCGCCCTCGGAGACGGCGCAGACGCCCGGGAATATGCCCGCGTGCTCTCGCCGCTCAGCGATTTCCGAGGGCTGGTCATAGGCTACCTGCTCGTGCTGCCCGACATGACCGACCTTCACCGGGCACAGGCCCAAGCGCTCGAGCAGCAGCGTGTCAGGGCGATTCAGGACGAGCGCGAGCGGATGGCACGCGAGCTGCACGACAGCCTGGGGCAGGTGCTGAGCTATACCAGCCTCCAGGCTGAGACGGCGGCGCAGCTCGCGCTCGGCGGGACAGGGTGAGGTCGCCGCGGGGCAGCTCGCCCGGCTGGGCGAGGTGGTGCGGGAGGCGCACGCCGACCTGCGCGAGCAGATCCTCAACCTCGCCAGCACCGGCGCGCTCGAGCGTTCCCTCTTCACGGCCGCGCGGCAGTACCTCGACGGGTTCACCCGGAGCCACGACATTCGCACGCGGCTGGCGGTGGAGCCGGGGCTGGACGACGCCACCTTCCCGCCGGCCGTGCGGCTGCAGCTGTTCCGCATCCTGCAGGAGGCGCTCTCGAACGCTCGTAAGCACGGCCAGGCCCACCAGGTGCAGGTGAGCTTCACCGCCGGGGAGGGCCGGGTCTGCATGACCGTGGACGACGACGGCTGCGGGTTTGATGCGCAGCGGGTGGCGCGCGACCCCGGCGCGCATTTCGGCTTGCAGTTCATGGCCGACCGGGCCGAGGAATTGGGCGGCAGCCTGCAGGTGACCTCCGCGCCCGGACGCGGGACACGTGTGGCCGTGGAGATGCCACGGAGCAGGAGTTCAGCATGAGGGTGCTCCTGGCCGACGATCACCGGCTGGTGGTCGAGGGGATCAGCAACTTGCTGGCGGTGAACGGCATCGAGGTCGTGGGCATCGCCAACGACGGCCTGGAGGCGGTCGCGCTAGCCGGAGCTGCAGCCCGACCTGATCCTGATGGACATCCGGATGCCGAGCTGCGACGGCCTGTCGGCCACCCGGCAGATCAAGGCCGTGCAGCCCGAGATGCAGATCGTCATGCTGACCACGTCCGGCGAAAGCCAGGACCTGTTCGAGGCGGTGAAAAGCGGCGCGTGCGGGTACCTGCTCAAGACGATGGGGCGGGACGCGTTCATCGCCGCGCTCCAGGACGCGGAGCAGGGCATCCCGCCCTTCTCGCCGGGGCTGGCCAGCCAGTTGCTCGACGAATTTGCCCGGCTGGGCCGGGCGGCAGACGCCGCGCGTCCGGGAAAAGCCGGCGCCGGAGCCCCAGGTTCCTCGTGAGCCCACGGAGGAAGCAGCGCTCACCGAGCGTGCGCTCGCCGAGCGAGCGCTCACCGAGCGTACGCTCACGGAGCGCCAAGCCGAGGTTCTGCGGCTCGTGGCCATAGGGCTGACCTACGACGAGGTCGGCGAACAGCTTGGCATCAGCGAGCGGACGGTGCGCTACCAGATGACCAAGATCATGGACCGGCTGCACCTGTACAACCGAGCGCAGGTGCTCGCGTACGCCGGGAAACTCGGGCTCAAATAAACTCTTCTCCGTTTGTCCTCCGCAAGAACGACACTTGCGCCCCTCAAACTGGCGTGAGCGGCTGTCGCTAACGACATTCCCAGCGTCCCTCAAACGTGCTACTCTGCTCATCATGGCAAAGACGCAGCGGGTCCTTGTCTGCGGCAGCAGCGTGGCTCTGGCCGGGATTGAAACCAGCCTGAGCCTGGAGCCCGGCTGTGTCGTCCTCAGTCACACCTTGCCCATCAGCCGCGAAGAACTGATTTGCCTCACCCCTGACGTAGTACTGTTCGACCTGGATGCCGTCCCACCCTCGTTCGTCTACACCGTTTCCAACGAATTGCCCGGCGCGCTCTTGATCGGGATCGACCTGGAAACGAACCGCGCGCTGCTGTGGACCGAGCACCACGCGGAAGGAATGTCCAGCCAGGACCTCGCACAAATCATTCGTCACCAAGGAGAATCATCGTGAAATTCAACAACAGGTCTCTCGTCATCGTCTTTGTCGCGCTAACGGCGCTGCTGCTGCTCATTGGGACGGTGAGCGCAGGGTCCCCGGCGGCAAAAAGCAACGCCCCGGTGTCGGCTGCGATAACACCCATTCCCACCGTCGCCAAAACCAACCTGACGGACTATATCGGCTCGCCGGTGAAGGCGCACCCGTTGCCGGTGGCCCACGTGCCGCAGAATCCGTCCCTCGCGCCCAACCCGTTCAACTACGTGCACAATGACTCATGGGCCAGCGACGTATACGATATCCCCGGCCCGCTTGGCCGGGCCCCGGTCGTCCAGTCGACGACGCTCGCCGAAGCGCGCCGGAACCCCTACGGGCCAGTCTTCGCCTGTTCGGGCGACGTGTTTGACAGCCAGGGCCGCCTGATCTTGTCGTGTACCGGGCCCGGAGAGTGGAGCCTGGTCATGGTCGACCCGGACACGCTCGAAGTGCTGACCTACCTGTATTTGCCGGCCCCGGCAGACCAGGGCAGTAGCTGGTCCACAGCCTACCTCTACCTTGACAACAAGGACCAGATAATCATGCCGGTGGTGGACGGCAACAAGGTCAAGATCCTGGTGGTGCGCACGGTCGAATCCGCGGGGAAGCCGCACTTCGAGTTCGTCGGCGACGGGTACGACATCACGAGCTATGTCGCGCAGGGCGACAATATCAACGGGTTGCTGGCTGACTGGCAAGGCCGGATCTGGTTCGTCGTCCGGCAGGCGGCGACCGTTGGGGTGCTGGATCCAGTGACAGTTCGGTCCAGACCCTGAAGCTCGAGGGTTCGATCACCAACGGCTTTTCCATGGACCGCGACGCCGCCTTTATAGACACGACAGCCATGATGTACCGGGTCGAGGCGGGTCTTAACGGCGCACCGCGCATCGTCTGGCATGCGGGGTATGAGAACGTCGGCTACAAGAAGCCCGGCCAGCTCTCCGCTGGCTCCGGCACGACGCCGACGATTCTTGGCAACGGCAAGTACGTCGCCATCACGGACAACGCCGACCAATTGCACGTGATAGTGTATCGGACCGACGCCAAGGAGATGACGGAGAAGGAGCGCGTCGTCTGCGAGGTGCCGGTATTCGAACAGGGCGCCGGGGCGGACGAGAACTCCCTGATCGGCTCAGGCCTGTCGCTCATCGCCTACAACGCCTACGGCAACGACTTCGACAAACTGTTTGTGCCGCAAAGCCCGCCCCAGCCCCAGAAGAACGAGCCCGGCATCGCGCGCGTCGACATCGATCCCAACGGCAAGGGCTGCACGAAGGTTTGGGAGAACGATAGCCTCACGGTGACCGACGAGACCCACAAGCTGTCTACGAAGACGGGCCTGATCTATGCCATCGGCCGGAAGTGGGACTCGAGTTTCAAGTATTCGAACGGCGATGAACTGGACGTCTACTACTTCACGGCAATCGACTTCCGCACGGGCATAGGTCGCCTGGGAAAAGCTGCTGGGTAACGGCTACAGCTACGATGGCTTCGAAAACGTGCTCATCGGCCCGAGACGCATCGGGTACATCTCGCAGTACGGCGGGCTGATCTCGATCAGGGATTCGAAGTAAGGAAGGTTTCACGATGAAGCTCAGCAAACTCTCCGTCATCGTCTTTGTCGCACTGGCAGCGCTGGCCCTGCTCATGGGGACAGTGAGCGCGGACACGCCGTCCGGTTCCGGGGCGCCCGGCGTCACGCCGATCCCCAACGACGGCTCAACGGACCTGCCTGCCTACGTCGGCGCACCTTGGAAGGCCCACCCGCTGCCGCCGGCCCTGGCCCCGCAGAACCCGTACTTCGCGGCCAACCCGTTCAGCAACTATCACAACGACACGTGGATGAGCGACACCTTCGACATCCCGGGGCCGCTCGGCCGCAACCCGGACATCTTCTCGTCCACCTTCGTCGAGGCGCGCACGAAGCCGGTCACCTCGCCGGTGTTCATGTGCGGCACGGTCGCGTTCGACTCGCACGGCCGAATCGCGACGATCTGCCAGAGCTCGGAAGAAGGCGTGGTCATCCTGGCCGACGCCGATTCGCTGGCCGTCCTCGCCTCGTTGGTCCTGCCGCCGCTGCCAGAATGTCGAGCAGCGGCTCGGGCGCGGGCTACATGATGCTGGACAACCAGGATCGCGTGTGGACGCCCCAAGGCAGCCACCTCGTCGCGGTCAGGGAGACCGGCGACGCGGCGCACCCAGGGCTAGCGCTGGACGCGGACTACGACCTGTCTGCGCTGGTCCCCCCAGGCGACACCATCGGCTCGGTCGTGCCTGACTGGCAGGGCCGCATGTGGTTCGTGGTGCGCGATGCTGGCGTCGCCGGCGTGCTCGACCCGAAGACGGGCGCGGCCCAGGGCCTGAAACTGGGGGTGGGGGAGCGCATCGCCAACTCGTTCGCAATAGACGGCGTGGATGCGTACGTCGTGACCACTGGCAAGCTGTACCGCCTGACGGCAGGCGCGGACAACGTCCCGCGTGTCGTCTGGTCGGCCGGCTATCAAAAACGACTACCCGATCACCCCTAAGCCCGGGCAGATCTCGACCGGCTCGGGCACGACCCCAACCATCCTGGACCACGGCAAGTACGTCGCGATTGCAGACAACGCCACCCAAGCGCACATCGTCGTCTACCGTACCGCCCAGCCGCTCGGCCGTAACCAGGACCGGGTGGTCTGTGAGCAGCCCGTGTTCCAGCCGGGCCTCGGCGTGATCGAGGACTCGCTGGTCGGCTCGGGCCGCTCGCTGATCGCGTCGAACAACTACGGCTACGTCTTCAACAAGACATACCCTGCCTGAGCCCGCCCACGCAGCCGGGCGTGGCCCGGGTCGACGTCGATCCGAACGGCAAGGGCTGCACGAACGTGTGGACGAACTACGACGTCAACCCGGCGTCGTACGGGGCCAAGCTCTCCACTAAGACCGGCCTGGTCTTCCTCGTCAGCCGGAAGAGCGACATGACGAAGGTAGGACGCCAGGCACCCGTACGGGCTGGACGTCTGGTACTGGACGACCATCGACTTCCGGACGGGCCGGACCGTGTGGGAGAGGATGGCGGGGACCGGGCCCGGCTTCGACGGCTACTGGCCGCTGGGCTTCATCGGCCCGAACGGCGCCTTCTACGAGGGCGGCTATATGGGGGTCTTCGCGCTGCGCGACACCAACTGAGCCGCGGGGATCCGGCGCCGTATGGCAGACACGAACCCGGCGGCGGCCACGAAGAGCAATGTTCGCCGACGCATCGCCGGAAGAAAGGTGACTCCTAATGCAAGCTCGTACATGTCTCGGTCTTCTCGTGGTGCTGTTCCTCGCATTGGCTTGTGCGCCCCTGCCACCTGCTGCAGCGCCCGTCTCGCAGACGTACACTAGCCCGGCCGGCTTCAGCATCCAGTACCCGTCGAGTTGGAAGCAGACTGAGCTTCCGCCGACCGCGACGGCCCAGGGCGCTCGCCTGGACGGCCCGGAAGGCACAGTGGAACTGTGGTGGGGGACAGGCTTCGGCGGCGCCTGCCCCGAGGGATTCTCCACAGTCAAGGTGGCGCAAGGGGAGCTGCCCGTGTGCCACATCGTCGGGGCTGACGGCATCAGCCACTGGGAACAGGTGAACAAGGAACTGGCGAAAACCTCGTTCAGCGGCCGGGCGTACACCAAGGACGCGACACAAGCGAGCGTGGACGCGGTGCTGGCAGTCCTCGCGACGCTGGCGTTTGATGCCCGATAGCAGGGCCGCGTTCCAGTTCAAGTAAGCAAACCAGGAGGAAAGCAATGAAACTGCAATCGTTGGGCCGGCTGGCCCTGCTGCCGGCCGCGGTCCTCGGGCTGGCGCTTGTCGTGATGGTGGTGGCCGCACCCAGTGCGCATGCGCAGTCCGGCGGCTACCTCCAGGTGGCCGTGGGACTTTTCCACACTTGTGCGATTCAGATGGTGGATGACAGCGGTGCCGGCCCCGTCCAGTGCTGGGGCGACAACGAGTTCAGGCAGGCGTCGCCCCCGAGCGGCGTGTTCAAGCAGATCACTGCCGGGGATTACCACACCTGCGGGATCAGGGCTGCCGATGACGTCGTGCAGTGCTGGGGATCCAACGTAAAGTTCGATTACTGCGACGTCGAGGGCGGCGGCGAGTGTTACTACGACAAGCACATGGCAAGCGACCCCTCCTCCCGGGTTCACGGCTGAGCAGATCAGCGCCGGCGCGGATCACACGTGCGGCGTGGCCCTCGACGGCAGCGTTGTCTGCTGGGGGCTCAACTCACAAGGCGAAGCAGCAGCCAGTCGACCGGGCAACTATGTGGAGGTCACGGCGGGTGTAGACCACACCTGCGCTGGGCAAGGCAGATGGCGGCGTCGACTGCTGGGGCAACGACAAGTACAGCAAGACAACGCCGCCGGCCGGGGTTGGCCTTCAAGCAGATCACCGCCGGCGAGAACCACACCTGCGGGATCAAGACCGACGGCAACGTCGGTGTGTTGGGGCGGCAACACCTGGGGGCAGGCGCCGGATTACCGGGCCGGACCGGACACCCAGATCAGCGCGGGCGACCTGTTCAACTGCGCGGTCCGGACGCAACGGCGCGTTGGACTGCTGGGGCTACAACTTCTACGGGCAGGTCAAGCAGGCGCCCCTCGGCGGGTTCACGCAGGTCGGCGCTGGCGGAGGTCATGCCTGCGCGATCAAGTCGGACGGGACCGTCGCCTGCTGGGGCCGGAATGATCACGGACAAGCCACCCCACCGATGCCCGGCGCGACCCCGGCGCCCTTCGCTTTCGCTGGCTTCTACCCGCCGCTGGCCCCGGCCACGGGCGAGATGCCGGCACTGAACGTGGTGAAGGCGGGCAGTACCGTGCCGCTGAAGTTCAGCCTGGGCGGGGACAAGGGCCTGGCAGTGATCGAGCCGGACTCCCCTGCGTCCGGGCCGCTGGACTGCAAGAGCATGGATCCCGCCGAGACGCTGGCGCCCGCGAAATCGGCCGGGGGCGAGGGGCTGACCTACGATCCTGCGAGCGGCCAGTACACCTACGTGTGGAAGACGGAGAAGGCCTGGAAGGGCTGCCGCTACCTGTCGCTGCGGCTCGTCGACGGCACCGAGCACCGGGCCGCGTTCCAGTTCAAGTAGCCGCGCGTCAAGGCTGGAGCCACGCCAGACAATCACGGTCGTCCAGCCGCTAACAGTTCCACGTGTGATATTTCGTAGCTTCTGCTACATTCACCAACAGCGCCCGGGAGTATGCTTCCGGGCGTTGCCGCGCTCGACGACCGAACGCGAGCTTGAGGAGCAGGAGTGGATCAGACATCATTCAATCATAGCGGCGCCGTGCGCGACATGGTCGAGGACCTGGCGGGCGACCTGGACCCCACGGGCGTCGAAATCATGCGCCTCGTGCGCATGGTCTGCAACCTTTACGACGCCCGGGTGGACGACGCCTTGCGCTCGACTGGACTTTCCGGGCCCCGCTGGGGGCTGCTCCTGCGCATGCTGGCCGAAGAGAAGCGGGGCGGCACGAGGGGCATGTCGCCCACCCATCTCAGCCGGTGCCAGAACGTTAGCAAAAACGCCATCAGCAGTCTCATTGGCGGGCTCGAAGAACAAGGTCTCGTCGAGCGTGAGCTGGACCAGGCCGACAAGCGGGTCTTCCGCATCCACCTGACCGATGCCGGGCGCCAGGCCGTGCAGGACACCGCGCCCGACCACGTCGCCTACCTCAACGCCCTCGCGGGCGACTTGGGGGACGAAGAACGCGGCCAACTGATTGGCCTGCTCGAAAAACTGTACGCATCGCTGACCAGGGCATAATCCTTCGCGCCTTCGCCAACCCCGAAGGGCTGTGAACTCACAAGGAGGCACTTTCCTTGCAAACAACCAACACCATGTCGCGCCCCGCGGGACGGGGTCGTGGCGGGGGCGGCGGTCGCACCGGGCGGCCCGATATGAAGCAATTGAGCCGAGCGATCCGCTATCTGGGCCACTACCGCAAGATCACGCTGCTGGCCTACGCCGCGCTCGTCATCTCGACCCTGGCCCAGCTCGCGGTGCCCCAACTCGTCCAACGCATCCTCGACACGATCACCAACGGCCTGGTCGCCGAGCGGGTGAACCAGGCGCCGGCAGCCTTCCAGGCGCCTATCCTCAGCGCGCTCGGCTGGACTCAGGAGATGCTCACACAGTACGGGTCCGGTGCGGTCACGCTGCTGGTCAGCGCGGGGTTGCTCATCGTGCTCTTCGCCGTCACCCGCGCCTTTTTCGCTTTCGGCCAGGGCTACATGGGCGAGCGGGCATCGCAGAGCGTCGCGTTTGACATGCGCAACGACCTGTTCGCCAAGATCCACCGCCTGTCGTTTTCCTATCACGACCAGAACCAGACCGGCCAGCTGATGATCCGGGCGACGGACGACGTGGAAAAGGTGCGCCAGTTCATCGGGCAAGGCCTGCTGTTGGCCGTGCAGGCGTTCCTGCTGCTCACCGGTGCGCTGCTGATCCTCCTGCTCACCAACCCGAAGCTGATGCTCGTCATCCTGCCGGTGCTGCCGCTCGCGCTGCTCATCTTCATGGCGTTCGGCGCGCTCACCGTGCCGCTTTTCGGCGCACTCCAGCGGAAGCTTTCGACCCTTAACACCATCCTGCAGGAAAACCTGGCGGGTATCAGGGTAGTCAAGGCCTTCGCCCGGGAGCCCCAGCAGCAGAAGAAGTTTGCCGCTTCCGCCGACGACCTCATGTGGCAGCAGATCAGGGTGGCGCGTACGTTCTCGTTCATCTTCCCCCTGATCTTCCTGCTGGCCAACGCCGGCCAGGCGGCCATCCTCTACTTCGGCGGCCAGCAGATCATCAACGGCACGCTCACGTTCGGCGAGTGGCAGAAGTTCAGCCTCTACCTGGTCTACGTGTTCTTCCCGCTCGGCCAGCTCGGCCTGATCATCTCGCAGATGTCTCAAGCATCGGCCTCGGCGAACCGCATCTTCGAGATCGTCGACGCCAAGAGCGAGGTCGAGGACAAGCCGGGCGCCCTGACCCTGCCTGCGGTACAGGGCAAGGTGACATTTGACCAGGTCACCTTCCGCTACTTCGGCAGCACGGAACCGGTGCTGAGCGATGTGACGTTCGAGGCCCAACCGGGGCAGACGGTGGCCCTGCTGGGCGCGACGGGCAGCGGCAAGTCGACCATCATCAACCTGATCCCCCGCTTCTACGACGTAAGCGGCGGGAAGATCACCATCGACGGGTTCGACCTGCGCGACGTCACCATCGAGTCGCTGCGCAGCCAGATCGGCATCGTGCTGCAGGAAACCACGCTCTTCTCGGGCACCATCCGTGATAACATCGCATTCGGAAAGACCAACGCCAGCCAGGAAGAGATCGAAGCGGCTGCCCGGGCCGCAGCCGCACACGACTTCATCACCTCGTTCCCCCTGGGCTACGACACGCCGGTGGGCGAGCGCGGCACGACCCTGAGCGGCGGCCAGAAGCAGCGGGTGGCCATCGCCCGGGCCCTGCTGCTCAGCCCACGCATCCTGATCCTGGATGACTCGACCTCGGCGGTCGACTCGGTAACCGAGCACGAAATCCAGCAGGCGCTGGACAAGCTCATGCGGCCCGTCGACGGACCGCCCCGTACATCGTTCGTCATCGCGCAGCGCATCAGCACGGTCCGGCGGGCCGACCAGATCCTCGTGCTCGACAAGGGCCGGATTGCCGCCCACGGGACACACGAGGAGCTGATCGAGGACAGCCCGCTCTATGCAGAGATTTTCGCTTCACAGCTGGTGGACGACGCCGGGGCGACCGCTGCCGCGGCTGCCGCAGCAGCCGCAGTAGACGCCGGAAAGGAGATCGCCTAATGTTTGGTCTTGACGGCGGTCGCCGTATGTTCGACCGGGAGACCTCTAAGCCCAAGAATGTCAGCGAGACGCTGGGCCGCCTGGTCAAATACTTCAAACCGTTCTGGCCCGTGCTGTTGCTCACGGCCCTGCTCATCGTGGGCAACACCTGGACGCAGGTCATCACGCCCCAGCTGACCGGCGAGGCAGTCGACTGTTACCTGACGCCGGCCACCATCGCTAACCCGAACGCGGGCGCGGCGGGCAACGCGGCCCTGCAGAAGCTCATGGGCACGGCCTCCAGCAGCTCGGCGGCCAACTGCACGTTGAACTACCCGCAGCTGGGCCTCACACCTCTGCCGCCCACCTCGTCCACGAGCGACTACATTGCGGGGCTGGGGCGCCTGGTGCTGGTGCTGCTGGGCCTCTATGCGATCGGCGCCGTGATGGGCGCGCTGCAGTTCTACGCCATGTCCTGGTCGGGCCAGCACGTGGTCAAACAGATGCGCGAGGACATCTTCGCCCAGATTCACCGGCTCTCGCTCAACTACTACGCCGAGCACGAGGCCGGGCAAGTGATGAGCCGGGTCACCAACGACATGGAGACGATCAGCCAGGCGTTCGGCTTTGCGCTGGTCAGCGTCACCAGCGGCATCCTCCTCATCGCCTGGGTCGCCTTCAACATGCTCAAGCTGAGCGTGCCCTACGCGCTGGTCTCGCTGGCCGTCGTGCCCATCATGTGGCTGATCACCAACTGGTTCTCGGCCCAGGCCCGTAAGGCGTTCCGCCGCTCACGCAAGGAGATCGGCCGGGTGAACGCCGACCTGCAGGAGAGCATCTCGGGCGTGCGCGAGGTCCAGGCGTTCGGGCGCGAGAACGAGAACATCGAGGCGTTCCGCACGTCGAATGCGGCCAACCGTGACGCCAACGTGCGCGCGGCCGCCTTCACGCAGGCGCTCGCCCCGGTGCTCGAAGCGCTGGGCTACGTCGCCATCGGCATCACGACGGTGGTCGGCGGGGCGGTCCTGCTGGGCGGGGGCACGCTGGGCGGCACCGTCATGTCGCTGGGCCTGATCGTCACATTCCTGGGCTACGTGCAGCGCTTCAACCAGCCGGTACAGCAGATCTCCACGCTGTGGACCAACCTGCAGAGCGCCATCGCCGGCGCCGAGCGCATCTTCGGGCTGCTCGACGACCAGGCAGACATCGTCGATAAACCCGGTGCGCAGATCATGCCGCCCATTCAGGGCAAGGTCGAGTTCGACTGCGTCGGCGCGGCCTACCGGAAGGGTCAGCCCGTCCTGGGGTGCATCAGCTTCGACGCCGAGCCGGGCCAAACGGTCGCCATCGTCGGCCCCACCGGCGCGGGCAAGACGACGATCATCAACCTGATCCCCCGCTTCTACGACGTGACGAACGGCCAGGTCCGCATCGACGGCATCGACGTGCGCGACGTGAGCGCAGCATCCCTGCGGCGCCAGATCGGCATCGTGCTGCAAGACACGTTCCTCTTCAGCGACACGGTGATGAACAACATCCGCTTCGGCCGGCCCGAGGCGACGGACGAGGAAGTCGTCGCCGCGGCCAGGCTTGCCCGGGCCGACGAGTTCGTCCAGCGTCTCGCCGACGGCTACAACACGGTCTTGGGCGAGCGGGGCAGCGGCTTGAGCCTGGGGCAGCGACAGCTGCTGGCCATCGCCCGGGCCGCGCTGGCCGACCCCCGCATCCTGATCCTGGACGAGGCAACCTCGAGCGTGGACACCCGCACCGAGCGCCAGATCCAGACCGCGCTCGAGGTGCTCATGGCCGGCCGGACGAGCTTCGTCATCGCCCACCGGCTCAGCACCATCCGCAATGCCGACCAGGTGCTCGTGCTGCAGGGGGGTGAAATCGTGGAACGTGGGCGACACGAGGAGCTCCTTGCACAGCGTGGCGCCTACTACGATCTCTACATGCGGCAGTTCAAGGGGCAAGAGCTGATGTTATCGTCGACCGCGTCGACGTCACCCGCTGCCGGCAACGGGCACGGCCGCGTCTCTGCCTCTCAACCGTCCGGCGCATAGCCCGTCTCATGCTCCTCGGGGCTGCATCGCTTCCGGCGATGCAGCCCCGAGGCCTGCTTCCCGCAGTCCTCTCCCGATCCCCTAATTCTCCCTCGGCCTTGCAGTCCACGCCAGTTTCCCCGGCGACGTCAAATCCGGATTCCTATTGATATTGTCAATACAACATCGCTGCTGCATTCATCGTGGTCATTATGCAATTACTATCATAGTACTAGAGACTCTTTCTATTGACGCTCCTCCTTCTTTGTGATATACCGTGCAAAGAATGACAGTGGCCACGGGAGTGGTCAGGCGCACTCCCACTCGGTCCTGTCCGGCTCTATCGTATTGAATTCGCGCATTACTTTCCACGGATACCGGATGCCGTATCGGCCGGCTGCCCCGCCTGGCAGCCCGTTGAGGAGGACTCATGAGACACCACCGCCGGTTCATCGTCTCCACCACCCCCCGCCCGTTCTGGGCCCTGCTGCTCGTCGTCGTGCTCCTGTTGAGCGGCGCCTCCGTCGCCCTGGCCGTCATGCCGGCCAGCGAGCCACTGGCGCCCAACGCACCCGAAGTGGTCCCGTTCCTCTGGACGGACAAGGCGGATTACGCCCCCGAAGAGACCGTCCACTTTGGCGGGGCCTACTTCCTGCCGGGCGCCTACGCGGTGCCCGTCCTGCGCCCCGACGGCTCGATCGTCACGGGCGACGGCACCTTTACTGCGGGTTACGACTCGGTGCTCGTCCCCCAGGGCGCCAACAGTTTCACCTATGACTACATTCTCGACGGCGTGATCGGCCGGTACGAGATGCGGGCCTACGCCGAGGGCGTTCCCGTTCCCGCCAACGCCGCCGATTGGGGCGCCGACGCCAACTATGTCGCCGCCGTCACCTTCACTGACGCGGCGAGCCTCACCCTCACCAAGAGCGCTTCGCCGGCCACGTACACGGCGGCGGGGCAGACCATCAGCTACGGCTACGTGCTTCTCAACAGCGGTACGACGCTGCTGTCCGGGCCATTCACCGTCGCCGACGATAAGGCGCCCGCTGTAACTTGCCCCGCCGAACCGTCGCTGGCCTGTGGGCGCCTCCCTCACCTGCTCCGCCAGCTACACGACCAGTGCCGCCGACGTGGCGTTCGGCTACGTCGTGAACAAAGCCACCGCGTCCGGAACGGGCATCACGTCCAACACGGACACGGAGGTCGTCTCGATTCCGCTAGACAAGTGCACCGTCGATGCAGACGGGGCGAACGACGAGCCCGGCCAGAAGGATCTCACCAAGTGGTGCCTCTCAACCACCGCCGTGAATCCCGCCGTGCTCAGCTGGAACTGGGACGAAATCGCCTTGGGCGGCAGCAATACCGGCGACGGCTGTGCGCTGTACGACACCGACAACGACGGCCTCGCCAACTACTCGCTGTGCGTCTCTTGGCAGGGCAACCGGACGCAGCTGGCCGATAGCCCTCGCCTGTACTCCTGCACTGACCTGCGCAGCGACCGCTGCACGGGCTCCGTGCTCCAGGCCATCACGAACGGCAGCAGCTGTGCGGTCGACCTCGCCGTGGACGATCCGTTCGCGGCGGGCGCCGACTACCCGAAGGACGCCAAAGCGGTTTGCTCCATCAACCTGGCAGACGTTGGCGGCGCCTCCGAGGCCGCGCTGCTCGATGTGTGCTCCTATCCGTCCGAGCAGCCCAACTCTGACCCGTCGGACTGTGTGGCCATCACCCAGGACCGGGGTAACGTGGATGTCTTCAAGGACTTTGTCCCCGACAATCCCACAGCCACGACCGGTATCACCATCTCCGGCCCGACGCCGCTGAGCGCCACGCTCACGGGCGACGACTCGACGGGGATCAAGGCAGTGAATATCGGCTCCTACACCATCAGTGAAGCCCCGGCTTCCGGCTGGACCACGGCGACCTACAATTCGACGTGGGCCTGCACGAAGAACGGCGCGGCCGCCTCAAGCGGCTCGGGCACCAGCCTGACGATCGACGTTGCAAAGGGCGACATCGTCCTCTGCACCTTCACCAACACGCTCAAGACCGGCTCGCTCCAGGTGTTCAAGGACGTCTCCCCCGACGCCCCGGCGACGAACTGGGACTTCGCCTGGACCGGCCCGACCAACGGCAGTTGCTCCATTGCCGGCGACGGATCGTGCGCGGCGGCCACCGTCGAGGCCGGTTCCTACAGCCTCGTCGAGACCGCCGGGTCCGCCACCAGCCTGGCCGACTATGACACCACGTGGGCCTGCACGGTCAACGGCCTGTCCGGCCCGAGCGGCTCTGGCACGACCATCTCGGGCCTGTCCGTGAATGCCAACGACGCCGTGATCTGCACGTTCACGAACACGCACAAGGTCTACGCCGATCTCACGGTGAGCAAGACGGCCGCGGCCGCGTTCACCCGCACCTACGCGTGGGACATCACCAAGAACGTCGATGCCAGCCGCGCGAACATCGCCGATGGCGCCTCCGCCACCTTCAACTACACCGTCGGCGTGACCCACACGAGCACCGATTCGGCGTGGGCGGTCAGCGGTAAGATCACCGTCAGCAACCCGAACGCCTTTGCCATCGCCGGCGTGGACATCACGGATACGATCGACAACGGCGGCAGCTGCGCGGTGACCGGCGGCACGAACGTCACGGTCCCGGCAAACGGTTCGGCGACCGTGGACTACACCTGCACCTTTGCGTCGAATCCGGGCGCGGGCACGAACACGGCCACCGCCACCTGGAACAAGGACACGTACTACACGCTCACCGGCAGCGCCTCGGGCACGAAGGGGTATGACTTCTCGACCGTCACGCCCCAGATCGTCAACGGCTCGGTCACCGTGACCGACTCGCTCGGCGGCACGCTTGGCAGCGTCAGCTACACCGACCCGAGCCCGACCGAGTTCAAGTACGCCAAATCCTTCAAGGGCGTGGCCGGCACCTGCACCGACTACGATAACACCGCCACGATCACCGAGAACGGCAAGACCGCCAAGCAGTCGGTGACCGTCTGCGTCGGCAAGGACCTGGCCGTCGCCAAGACCGCGGCCGGCACCTTCAACCGCGCCTACCTGTGGTCCATCGCCAAGGCCGTCGACGTGCCGCAGATCAACATCGCCAACGGCGGCACGGCCACCTTCAACTACACCGTCACCGCCACGCAGACCGGCATCAGCGACAGCGGCTGGACCCTCTCGGGCAAGATCACCATCACCAATCCCAACGACTGGCAGGCGATCACGGTCGACAGTGACCGACGCCGTGAATAACGGCGGCGTCTGCACCGTCGCCGGCGGCACGGACGTCGTATCCCGCAGGCAAGTCGCTCGACGTCGACCTACACCTGCACCTACGCGCCGCGCCGACGAGCTACTGCGGCACCAACACCGCCACCGCCACCTGGGACAAGGCCACCGCCTTCACGCCGAATGGTTCGGCCACCGGCAGAGCGGCCTTCACCCTGACCCAGGCCGGCAGCACCAACAAGACCGTCACTGTCACCGACTCGCTCGGCGGCACCCTCGGCACCGTCACCGCCACCGACGCAGCGCCCTTCGCCGCCAAGAGCTTCACCTACAGCTACGGCTTCAAGGGCGAGCCCGGCACCTGCAAGACCTACGATAACACCGCCACGATCACCGAGACCGGCAAGACCGCCTAGCAGTCGGTCAACGTCTGCGTCGGCAAGGACCTGACGGTGACCAAGACCGCCGCCGGCACCTTCAACCGGGCCTACCTGTGGTCCATCGACAAGGGCGTCGACCTGGCGACCGATCAACATCGCCAACGGGGGCACGCGCCACCTTCAAGTACACAGTCACCGCCACGCAGACCGGCATCGCCGACAGCGGCTGGACCCTGGCGGGCAAGATCACGGTCACCAACCCCAACGACTGGGAGGCCATCACGGTCGACGTCGACCGACGCCGTGGATAACGGCGGCGTCTGCACCGTCGCCGGCGGCACGGCCGTCAGCATCCCGCCGGCGAGTCGCCGACCTCGACTACGCCTGCACCTACGCGGCGGCGCCCACGACCTACAGCGGCACGAACACCGCCACCGCCACCTGGGACAAGGCCACCGCCTTCACGCCGAATGGTTCGGCCACCGGCAGCGCGGCCTTCACCCTGACCCAGGCCGGCAGCACCAACAAGACCGTCCACGTCACCGACACCTTCGCCGGCGACTTGGGCACGGTTACCGCCACCGATGCGGCGCCTTACGCCAACGCCACCTTCACCTACACCGCACCGAGAGCGGCACGGCGGCACCTGCACCGACTACGCCAACACGGCCGCCCTCACCGAGACGGGGCAAACTGCTTCCAAGACGGTCACCCTCTGCGTCGGCCTCGACCTGACCGTGACCAAGACCGCGGCCGGCACGTTCGACCGCACCTACTTCTGGAAGATCGACAAGTCGGTCGACGACACGCAGGATCAAGATCGCCCAAGGCGGCACGGCCACCTTCAACTACACGGTCAAGCTCGACGCCCGACGGCTACACCGATTCCGGCTGGACGCTCGCAGGCAAGATCACCGTCACGAACCCGAACGACTGGCAGGCCATCAGCGCCGACGCTGGCCGACAGCTACGATGGCGGCGGCGTCTGCACCGTCGCGGGCGGGACCAAAGTCTCGATCCCCGCGGGCAAGTCCGTGACGCTCGACTACTCCTGCGTCTTCGGCACGAAGCCGCTCTACACCGGCATCAACACCGCCACGGCCACCTGGGACAAGGCCGCCGCGTTCACCCCCAACGGCTCCGCCTCGGGCAAGGCGGACGTAATGCTGGCGCTTGACCAGGAGACCAACCGCACCGTCACCGTCACCGACGACAAGACCACCGGCACGCCCGTCACCCTCGGCACCGCCGACTGGCTGGCCGGCGAAGAAGACCTTCACCTATGCCCTCGCCAAGCAGGGCGTCGCCGGCACCTGCACCGACTACACCAACACCGCCGCCATCACCGAAACCGCGCAGTCCGACAAGCAACTCGTCACCGTCTGCGTCGGCAAGGACCTGGTCGTCGCCAAGACCGCGGCCGGCACCTTCGACCGCACCTACTTCTGGGCCATCGACAAGAGCGTGGACGACACGAGGATCGAGATCGCCCAGGGCGGCACGGCCACCTTCAACTACACGATCAAGCTCACGCCCGGCGGCTACACCGACTCGGGCTGGACCCTGGCCGGCAAGATCACCGTCACGAACCCGAACGACTGGCAGGCCATCACCGCTGACGTGGCCGACAGCTACGACGGCGGCGGCGTCTGCACGGTCGCCGGCGGTACGGCCGTCAGCATCCCCGCGGGCCAGTCCGTGACGCTCGACTACTCCTGCGTCTTCGGCACGAAGCCGCTCTACACGGGCGTCAACACCGCCACCGCCACCTGGGACAAGGCCGCCGCGTTCACGCCAAGCGGCTCCGCGTCGGGCAAGGCGGACGTCACCCTGACGCTCGACCAGGAAACCAACCGCACCGTCACCGTGCTCGACGACAAGACCACCGGCACGCCGGTCACGCTTGGCACCAGCGACTACTACGCCGGGCCGTTCACCTTCACCTACGCCCTCGCCAAGCAGGGCGTCGCCGGCACCTGCACCGACTACACCAACACGGCCAGCCTGAAGGAGCTGCCCGCCATCACAGACAGCCAGAAGGTCACCGTCTGCGTCGGCAAGGACCTGGCGGTGACGAAGACCGCGGCCGGCACCTTCAACCGCGCCTACCTGTGGTCCATCGCCAAGGCCGTCGACGTGCCGCAGATCAACATCGCCAACGGCGGCACGGCCACCTTCAACTACACCGTCACCGCCACGCAGACCGGCATCGCCGATTCCGGCTGGACCCTGGCGGGCAAGATCACGGTCACCAACCCCAACGACTGGGAGGCGATCACGGTCGACGTGACCGACGCCGTGAATAACGGCGGCGTCTGCACCGTCGCCGGCGGCACGGCCGTCAGCATCCCCGCCGGCGGCGCCAAGACCTTCGACTACACCTGCACCTACGCGGCGGCGCCCACCGCCTACAGCGGCGCCAACACCGCCACGGCCACTTGGGACAAGGCCGCGGCCTTCACGCCGGATGGTTCGGCCACCGGCAGCGCGGCCTTCACCCTGACCCAGGCCGGCAGCACCAACAAGACCGTCACTGTCACCGACTCGCTCGGCGGCACCCTTGGCACCGTCACCGCCACCGACGCAGCGCCCTTCGCCGCCAAGAGCTTCACCTACAGCTACGGCTTCAAGGGCGAGCCCGGCACCTGCAAGACCTACGACAACACCGCCACCCTCACCGAGACCGGGCAGACCGCCTCCAAGACCGTCAAGGTCTGCGTCGGCAAGGATCTGACGGTGACGAAGACGGCGGTCGCCAGCTACGACCGGCTCTACAAGTGGAAGATCGCCAAGAGCGTGGACAAGACCTCCGCCACGGTCGCGCCCGGTGAGAACGCCGCGTTCAACTACACGGTCACGGTCACGCCCGACGGCTTCACCGACAGCGGCTGGAAGCTGAGCGGCAAGATCACGGTGACCAACCCCAACGACTGGGAGGCGATCACTGCCAACGTGACCGACGCCACGAACGTGGGCGGCGGCGCAGTCTGCACCGTCACCGGCGGCGCTAACGTCTCGATCCCGGCCGGCAAGTCCGTCACCCTCGACTACAGCTGCACCTTCACGGGCCAGCCCGCCTACACGGGCACGAACACCGCGACGGTGACGTGGAACAAGGCGACCTACTTCACTCCCGGCGAGACCACGACCGGCACGGCGGCTGTGAGCTTCACGGTCGCGAACGAGACCAACAAGACGATCACGGTGGTCGACAACAAGACCGGCGCGACCGACGTGACCCTGGGCACGGCGAGCTGGCCGGACGGCGTCAAGAGCTTCACCTACACGCTCACGAAGAGCAAGGCATCGGGCACCGGCGCCTGCACGTCGTACACCAACATCGCCAAGATCAAGGAGACCGGCCAGACCGCAACGCAGACCGTCCAGGTCTGTGTCATCGCCATCGACCTGGTCAAGCAGATCGGCACCTCGGCCGCCGGCCCGTGGTACGACTCCATCAGCCAGATCATGTCCGGCATGAACGTCTGGTACAAGTTCACCGTCACCAACACCGGCGACGTGACCCTGACCAACGTCACCGTCACCGACCCGATGTTTGGCGGGCAGGTGTGCGTGGTAGCCAGCCTCGCGCCGGGCGCCAACACCACCTGCAGCAAGGGCCCGGTCCAGGCGGCCTATAACAACAACAGCCAGGTGTGCAACACGGCCACGGCCAGCGGCAGCTGCGAACGGCAAGACCGCCACCGACACGGACACGGCCTGCTACGTGACCAAGTACTGGGCCTTTACGCCGGGCTTCTGGAAGAACCACACGCCCGACGCAAAGAACGGCAACGACGCGTGGCAGTACACCGACTACCTGACCACCAACAAGCTGGGCGAGCCCAAGGTCTTCCAGGGCGGCTGCCTGAGCGACTATCCGAAGGGCAGCAGCAAGCCCTTCGCCCAGATGACCCTGCTCCAGGCGCTCAGCTTCAAGGGCGGCTCGACGGCATCGGGGGCCAAGGAAACGCTGCTGCGGGCCGCAACCGGCGCGCTGCTCAACGCCTCCTTCCTCCAGAAGACGGCCTGCAAGAATGACGCCGGCCAGTTCATCTGTACGCTCGATCCCGACAAGGGCATCGTCGGGCCGAACGGCGAGATCTACTACCCGCTGACCGTCGCCATGGTCCAGCAGCAGACGAAGACGGCCACGTGCGGCACGGCCGACGAGATGCTGGCGCTTGCCAACAAGCTCGACCTCTACAACAATGGCAATCACTACATCAACTGGGCCGACCCGAACCAGCCGCCCCCCGTCGGCGGCCAGATGGCCCTGAACCTGATGCAGACTCTGGAGCCGATCGACCTGCCGCAGGCGCGCTGATCCTCCCGTGTGGCAGGGTGGGAGCGTGCTCCCGCCCTGCCACCCCCTGGCGGGCGATGGGGGCAGCCCCGTCGCCCGTCTTTTATCGGAGTGCATCCCCATGACGCAACGAACACGAACGTCGTGCTTCGCGCAGTTTGCCGGCCGGCTGCTGGCCCCACTCCGGCTGGCGGTCGCTCTCGCGCTGGTCGCCCCGCTCGCGCTGGTCCCCGCGCTGGGTCTGCCTGCCGCGGCCGCGTCTCTGCCGGCCCAGACAACCCCGGCCGAGCCCCGGGTCGGGCCCGGGCCCCTGTTCGTCGAAAACGCCGGCCAGTATGCTCCCGAAGCCGGCTTTCTCGTGTTAGGCGGCCCGGCCCGCGCCTGGCTCGCCCACGACGGCGCTCTGGCTGACCGTCTACAGCAGGAACGCGCCGTCCGGGCCGGGCGTCCGTCCGGCAGACCGCCTCCCGGTGCGCGGTGCGAACCTCCGGCTGAGCTGGGAGGGCGCCAACCCCGCGGCAGAGTGGACCGCGAGCCGGCGCTCCGCCACCCGCGTCTCCTACCTGCTCGGCCGCGACCCGGCCGGCTGGCGCTCAGACGTCCCGGTGTGGGAGGAGGTGACGCTACCGCGACCTGTACGCCGGCCTCGACCTCGTCATGGGCGGCGACCCCGCGGCCTTCTGGCGCTGGTCCGCGCAGCCGTCGGCCGACCTCGCGGGGGTCCGGCTCCGCGTCGAGGGGGCCGAGTCCGTGGCCCTCACCGCCGCGGGCCTGGCCATCGAGACGGCCGCGGGCCGCGTCGTGCTCCCCCTGCCCGCACTTGCCGCCGCCCCCTCGGGCCCCCCAGGCCAACCCGGCCGTCCGCACCGAAGGGGACGCGTTCGTCGTCGATGCACCGTTCTCCTCCCCTGCCGTGCCGGGCGCGGCCGAAGCAGCCTCCGCACCTCAGGGAACAGCCGACCTCATCTACAGCACCTTCCTGGGGGGCAGCGGCGCAGAGGACGGCTGGAGCATCGCGGTGGACGGAAACGGCAGCGCCTACGTGACGGGCGGCACGCCGTCGGCCGACTTCCCTGTCACCGCCGGGGTCTTTGATACGACCTTCGCACAGACCGAGGCCTACGTCGCCAAGCTCAATGCGGCCGGCAGCGCCCGGGTCTACTGCACCTTCCTGGGCGGCCAGGGCACGGACTGGGGCAATGGGATCACGGTCGACTCGAGCGGCCGGGCCTACGTCACCGGCGCCACCCTCTCGCGCGACTTCCCCACCAGCACCAACGGCTACGACCGGACGTGCGGCAGCGACGGCGACTGCGACGAATCAGGCGCGGACGGGCCGTTTGAGGACGCGTTCCTGGCCCGGCTGAACAGCAGCGGCACGGCCGCCGACTATTACGGCACCTACCTGGGCGGCGCGGATTACGACGAGGGGAACGGGGTTGCGCTCGACGGGTCCGACATGCTGGTGACCGGCATCACCTGGTCCGGCGACTTTATCTCCGGTTCCAAGGGCATGGGCGACGCCTTCGTCGCCAAGCTGACGGGCAGCGGCACGCTGGGGTACAAGGTCCTGCTGTCGGGCAGCGACGTGGACGCCGGTTTCGACATCGCCTCGGCCGGCGGCAGCGCTTACGTGACCGGCGAAACGTGGTCCACCGACTTTGGCGGGGGGACGCTCCAGGGCAGCAACGATGCCTTCGTCGCCAAGCTGAACAGCTCGGGCGGCGTGACGTACCGCACGCTCATGGGGGGGACGGGCGAGGACGCGGGTTACGACCTGGTGGTGGACGGCTCAGGCCAGGCATACGTCACGGGCCGGACCTCGTCGAGCGGCCTGCCGGTCACGTCGGGCACGGGCGGCTACGGCGGCGGCGGTCGTGACGCCTTCGTGTGGAAGTTGAACGCCGGCGGCGCCACCGCTCACCTGCAATACCTCGGCGGCAGCGGGCTGGACGAAGGCCGGGGCATCGGGCTCGACACGTCGGGCGGCGTTAACCTGGCGGGCTTCACCGCGTCGAGCAACTTCCCAGCCGCCGGGTCGCCCTACGACAGCAGCTTCAACGGCGCCGAAGACGTCTTCGTCGCCCGCCTCGACCTGGCCGGCACGGGCAACCGCCTCGTCTACAGCACCTACCTCGGCGGGACCTCTTACGATGAGGGCTACGACGCGGCGCTCGACGGCGCCGGCCGCATCTACGTGACCGGCTTCACGTCGTCCGCCGCGTTCCCCACGACCGAAGGCGCATACGATCGCACGCTCGACACGAGCGCAGGCCAGGACGCGTTCGTCGCCAAGCTCGAGCACGACGCCGTCCGCCCCACCCAAGCCGCCCGCGGCCCGCATCGGCGCAGAGGGCACGACGGCCGTGGTTCGCTGGGATGCGGTCACCCTCGACGTCAACAATAACCCCGTCACCATCAGCAAGTACCAGGTCTGGCCGGGCGCCACCCCCTACTTCGACCCCGTCCTGCCCGCCCCCGCGGAGACGACCGGGCTCGAATACCGGGACAGCGGCGTGCTCGGCGTGGTCGACGCGCACTATTACGTCGTTCGGGCCGTCAGCACCGCGGCCCTCTCGTCCGCCAACTCGAACCGCACCGGCGAGTTTACCTTCAGCCTCACCAAGGGCAGCAATTAACCAGTCGGGGCGGGCCTGCGTGCCCGCCCTCCCCCGAGCGAGCCAGCCGGCACACGATGCCCTCCTGCCTCTTCAGCGTGCTTCTCACCGCAATATCGGAATGGTGAGAACCCGATGCTGGCGCGCCCGAACCGCTGCCCACGCGGCCCGTTGCGCCCCACGCATGCACGTTGCCCACGAATCCTTTGGGGGTCTCGGGGGCGTCGCCCCCGCGGGGGCGGCGGGGGCCCGAGGCCCCTGCCAATAAATCGAAGCGGGTCAGCGCAGCTGCCCGAGGTCCCTGCCAATCAGACAGGAGATCAAGGAGCAGCCCCCGGCTTACTCCCTCGGCTTGGGAGGAGGCGGCACTTCCGGCGGCGGCCCACCCCCCGGCGCCGCGTAGAAGAACGAGCTCCGCTCGCTCCCCGCCGGCTGCGTCCACCGCTGGTACGGGCTCATCCGCACCACCAGCACCGTCCAGAAGATCTGCGAGCCCGTCAGCCGGCTGGCCTGGTACAGCGAGTCGAGGTTCACGTCGATCGACGTGCCCGTCGTTGCGGCCGCAAAGCCGCGGGCCGCGGCCGGCGTCTCGTCGCTGTTCCACCACACCACCTCGTACCCGCCCCCGTCCGGCAGCGGCCCGGTCGGCACCCAGCTGAAATGCACCGTCCCGTTCACATATTCGTTCTGGCCCGGCGACGACGGGGCCGGCGGGCTCACGTACGCGCTGGGCGGCGGCCCGC
Source organism: uncultured Chloroflexia bacterium (assembly GCA_963810095.1). Classification (GTDB taxonomy): domain Bacteria; phylum Chloroflexota; class Anaerolineae; order CG2-30-64-16; family CG2-30-64-16; genus JALOOB01. The sequence continues at coordinate 247,419 of CAWEMM010000012.1, forward strand.
TGCCCCCGGCCGGGGGCGGCTGCGGGGGCGGGCGGGTCGGGGTGCGGGTCACCCGGCGCGTAGGCCGGGCCGTGGGCCGGGGCGTAAAGGTCGCGGTCGGCGGGGCCTTCAGCACGACCACGGGCACGGGCGAAGCCGTCGCGGTCCACGTTGCGGTGGCAGTGGACGTGTTCGTGGGTGTGGGCGCCGGCGTGCGGGAAGGCGTGGGCGAGGGGGTGGCGCTGGGCGTTGCCGTGACGGTCGCAGTGGGCAGATCCGTTTCCGAAGGCGTCGGGGAAGGTGCCGCGGTAGACGCCGGCGCCTCCGTTGGCTGTGCCGCGTCCGTCCCCGCCTCGGCCGGCTGGCCCAGCACATTGCTCGCCACTTGGACCGCGGCGGTTGCGACCGTCGCCGTCGCCTGGACTGTCGGCGTCGCCACCCGCGCACTTGGCGGCGGGGCTTGGTCGCCCTCCGTCATCTGGATCACGAGCCAGGGCGCGAGGATACTCGCCAACACCACAAGTGCAGCGATCACAACACCAGGACGAACGGTCGGGGGACCAGTGCGACGGGACATAGGTGGACCAGACGCCGGAAACAAGACTCCAGGGCAAGCGCAGCGACACTATACGTCGTTTGCCGCAGTGCGTCAAGAAAAGTCGTCGTAACTGGGCGTACCTCGCGCGAGGGGAACCCGGCAACTGTAGGGGCGAGGCTCCGTCCGCAGACGGAGCCTCGCCCCCCCGCCCCACGCTCACGGCTTTGGCGGCGGAGGCGGCTCACCGCCCGGCCCCGGCTCGCCCGAACCCGGCGAATAGTACAGTGCGCTCCGCTCGCTGCCCGAAGGCGACGTCAGCCGCACGTACGGGTTCTCCCGCACGATCAGCACGGTCCAGAAGACCTCCGAGCCGGTGAACGCGCCCGATTGGTACAGCACCGACAGGTCCGCGCTCAGCGACGTGGCCGTGACCGGCGCGGCAAGGCCGCGCGCCGCGTCCGGCGCCTCGTTCGGGTTCCACCACACCACTTCGTACGCTGCCCCCGCCGGCAGCGGCCCTGTCGGCGTCCAGCGGAACGTCACCACCCCCTGCACCGCTTGCCCGTACGCCGGCGCGGCCAGCGCGGGCGGGCTCACGCTCTCGCTCCGCCGGGTGGCCGTCGGTGCGACCCGGGTGGCCGTCGCCCGCCGGGTGGCCGTCGCCCGGACCGCAGGGCGGCGCGTCGCTGTGGGACGCGCAGTTGAGGGGACGCGGCGTCGGCGTCAGGGTCGAGAGGCGCACGACGATCGGCGTCCGGGTCCGTGACGGCGCCAGGCTGGCCGTGGCCGGCACGCTGGGCGTGGGCGACGGGCTGGGCGTGGGCGAGGTGGTTGGCGAAGAAGTTGGCGTAGCCGTCAGGGTTGCAGTCTTAGTTGACGTGGGCGGCGCAGTGGGGGTAGCAGTGGGCGGTTCGGTGGGGGTGGACGTTGCCGTGGGCGTCTGTTCGCTCGGGACCGCCTCGACGCTTGCGACGGTCCCTGCCGCCCCCGGTGGGCGTGCGTCGTCCCCCGCCGTCGCACCCGGCGCCGGGCCCAACAGCCGCGTCAGCGTCTCCCCGACGCGCGTCGCGGCTGCATCGTGCGTGGCCGCATCTTCCGGCGTCGGTGTCGACGGTCTCCGAGAGCAGCGCCAGCGCCGCGGTCGTCGGGGGCAGCCCGCCCGAGTCGGACGAGGCCGCGCCGTTCCCGGCCGCCCGCAAGGCGACCATGCCCGCCAGCATCAGCAGGAGCAGCAGCAGCACCACCCCGGCCACGATGTACAGCGGCCGCTTGCTGCGCGGCGCGGTGGGCAGCGCGGGCCGGGGCAGCGCCGAGACGGGCGCCGGGGCCGCACGGCCGCGGCCGCGCTCGCAGTGGCCCCGGCCAGGGCGGGTGACGCGGGCAGCGGCGCACTCGGCCCCGCCGACGACCGCGCCGGCCGTCGTGACGTCCGCCGGTCGCGGCCGCCGCGCCACAGTCGCGCCGCGCTACCGGCCCGGCCGCGACGCGACCGCGGCCCCCGCCAGCGTCGCGCCCGCCATCGCCGCGCCGCGCCAACCGGCGCAGCCACAGCCGCTCGCTCCAGCTTGCGGTCGTCCGACAGCAGCCCGGCCAGCTTGCGATACGCCTGCGACACCGGGCGCCGGCGGTGCGACACCACCATCGGCACGCCCCGGTTGACCGTCTCGGTCGCCAGCTCCTGGTCGTTCGGGATCGCGAACATCAGGTCGCGCGCCCAGGTAGGCGCCCACGTCGGGCTTCTTCACGCCGCCGGGCAGCCCCTCGCGGTTGAGCAGCGGCCAGACCTTGCCGGCCGGGTAGTTGCGCAGGTCGAACTGCGCGAGCATGAACTTGGTGTTGCGCATGCCCACCATGTCGGGCAGCACGGACATGATCACCCGGTCGGCCCCGTCGAGGAACGCATACGCGGCCTCGTCGAGCGGCAGGCCCAGGTCGACCAGCACCCACGGGAACATGCGCTTCAGCCACGCCGTGACCTGCTGCACCTGGGGCAGGGTCGGCGGATACTCGAGCGCATCGGGTGGGGGCGCCAGCAGCACCCGCACGCCCGAGTCATGCGTGGCCAGCACGGAGGAGATCAGGTCGGTGTCGAGCTGGTTGAGCTTGGGCAGCAGGTCGCGGATGTCGCGCTGATTCTTGAGGTTCAGGGCCACGTCGATGCGCAGGCGCCGCATAGTCCGCGTCGACGATCACGACCGGCTCCCGCGTGATCTCGTGCAGGCAGACCGCGGTGTTGATCGCCATCGTCGTGCGGCCCGTGCCGCCCTTCGACGCGCAGAAGACGACGACCCGCCCGACCGGCGCTTCCTGTGCCAGCGGGCCGGGGCGCCGCCGCCTGGCGGCCGAGCACCTGGCGCAGCACGGGGATCAGCTCGTCGCCCTTGACCGGCTTCTGGATGAATGCCCGCGCGCCGGCCAGCACCGCGGCCTGGGCCACGCCGAGCGAGCCCGGCTCGGCCAGCAGGAGCACCGCGCTCTCGGACAGGCCCTGGACCAGGCGGCGGACCAGGCTCGCCGGGTCTTCCGCAGCCGCCCAGGTCTTCGTCCACCAGCACGACGTGCGGCGCCAGGCCCTGGGCGCGCGTCAATGCCAGGTCCGGTTGCGAAACCCAGTAGAAACGGTGCTCGCCCGCCCCCTGCAGGGCATCCCCCACTTCCTCGCGCTGCTGCGCGTGGGGGCTGATCAGGAGGACGCGGAGGGGCTCACCCGAGACGAGGCCCGACAAGAATTACCTCCCACTATGATGGACGCTTGACGGGCACACTATACCCCGTCCGTCCCGAACGCGCAAGTGGGGCACGCTACGGTTGTGCTTGGATGCACAAAACTTTGCGAGAGACCGGGGGCGCGCATGCGAGGGTCACTGAAACTTAGCCCGCGGGCAGCGTCGACGCATCATGGCGTGCGGGCCCTTAGTCCTCGCTCTCATCGCCCAGCGGAAGAACGTCGTGCCGGACCACCTCCACCCGCACCCGGTCCCAACTGCCCGGCCACGGTTCAGACTTCGCCAGGACGGGCTTGTCCTCGGCCCACTGCTCGCCGAAGATGCCGATCATCGTGACCGGCAGCGTGCCGTCGAGGCGTCGGCGGTTCGTCGGGCGCAGGCGAGTAGAACCGCGAGGCGAATACCGTCATGCGCTGCCGGATGAACACGAGCGCGGCGTGCAGGCTCGCCATCCCGGCGCCTGCAGAGGGCAGGGGTGGGATACCAGTCGTACCAGGCCTGGCACTGCTCGGGCGCGCCCAGGCACGCGATTGTATCCGCCGCCGTGACCCGGCCCTCTCTCCTGCCCCGCCTCGGCAGCATCCCAGTGCAGGCTCACAAAGGTCAGCTCGCCCCGATACAGGCCGGCAGTGTGGGCGATCCCGTGGCGGCGGCAGTCGATGCTGAGGACCTGTTCCTCCTCGTCCCAGCGCCGGCTGAGCTCCTCGGCAGGCGGACCAGGCGAGGCCCGGATCTCGCGCTCGAGGTCGTTCGGGCTCATGGGCGCTCGCCGGGGCGAGGTCCGAAGAGCGGGCGGAACACGTCGCCCCGCAGCTCTTCGCAGCGTACCGTGCTCATTCCGGCTCCATGACGTACAGGCCGTAGACGGAGAACGGTGCGTGCTCGGGCACCCGTCTACCGGTCAGCGCCCGGAACTCGAATGCAAGACTGGGGTTGTCGAACAGGTGGTGCACGTTGAGGCGTCCTGACCAGGCAAGCCGCATCTCGGCCGCTTCCTCCTCCCCATAGCCGCAGTTACTGAGGCCGCTGATCAGGCCGTCGTCCGCTACGTCGTAGCCGAGCCGCTGCCAGGCGGGGCCCAGGTCCGCAAGGGAACCGCCCTCCTGCTCTGCGCAGCGGGTCACGGCGACCAACGTCCACCCTGGCTGCCCGTCGGCGCCGGGAAGGAGAAATGCTCGCAGACGCGTCGAGGTCCTCCCACAGGGGCGCGTGCGGCCCGATCCAGGGGGGCAGGGCGCGCTGCCGCCCGTCGCCCGCCAGACCGAGGCGCGCCCGCTCTGCCGGCGGCAGCCCGCGCCGTGTCCCAGGTCGAAGACCGAGGGCCAGGCCAGCGGGTCGACCGAGAGCGGCGCGGGGCACGTCGGCGCAGCAGGAACAGCGCCCGCCGCTCGGGCCGGCCACAAAGCCGGCACGTGGCGCTCGGGGATGCGGGCGTCGTAGCCGATGAGGGTTTCGTGCATGTCGTAGGTGCCTCCGGGTTGACATGTGCTGTCCATTGCACATCATGACGATTCGGCGGCCGCGCTGGGTCGCGCTGACGCTCCTGGCGTTCCAGGGTGGGGTCTCACTTCAGCTCCCGCCGGTCCGGGCCGTCGAGCTGCAGTCCGACGCCCATCGCTTGGAGCCGGCTCCAGTTCCGCGGCCCCAGCCGCTCGGCCAGCGCCGGGGGCCCGAGGTTGGTCGTGAAGACGATCGGCCGGCCCGTGCTGTAGCGCGCGTCGAGGATCTCGTACATGATCGATTGGTGCCAGTCCATCGACTTGACGTTCGCCGTGCCCACGTCGTCATACACCAGCAGCCAGGGCCGCCCCAGCTCCCGCAGGATGTCGGCCTGCGTCGTCCCGCCGTTTGAGTCGTACGACTCGCGGATCGAGCCGAACACCTCGTTCTCGGTCGCAAACTTGATCGTGTGCTCCAGGGCCAGCGCTACTCTGCCATCCCGATCGACAGGTGTGTCTTGCCGCAGCCGCAGCCCGACACCGGAAGCACCCGGTCGCCGAACCTGCGGAGCTGAGGCGGCTCGTGAAGCGGCGACCACAGCCAGACTGAGCGGCCGCAGCCCTCTGCCCAGCGCGCCACGACCCTTTCCGCCCCAAGCTTGGCCTCGGCCTCGTTTGCGGTCAGGGGGATGTAGCTTTCCAGCGTCATGTTGGCCCGCCGGCCCTGGTCCAAGCCGTAGGCCGCCAGCGTGTTCTTCACGATTTGCGGGGTGCGTCTGCTCGCGCCACACGCACGCGTTGCACCCTTCGACAACCCGCCGCTGCTCGTGCGGGATAAACTGCCGGTACCCTTCGTGCTGGCTGGGCCACGTCTGCCCACAGCGGGGACACAGCCAGGCTCATATACGGGCGACGGCCGCTCCGTTGTTGTAGGCCTCGTGATCGTCCCGCTCCGCTCCTGACCCGCCAGAGTTCGCAACATCTGTTTCTTGGACTGGTTCCATGCCCGTGATTGCTCCGAGAGTATTGGGGGATGCCATCCCGGTACCAGTCGAGCATACCGGCAATGTTCGTCTTCTTGTTGCCCTGCATAACCCAGGCGTGCACGCACGTCTGCCCAGCGTTCCGTGTCCACCACCTGCTCGACAATTACGGCTCCGCTGGGTAGCGTCAGGCGTAAGGTGGGCGATCTGTTTGTACAGCACGACCCCGGGGTGATCGAGGTTCGGGTCCCGCTTCTTAGGCGTGCTCCCGGCCTTCGCTGCGTCGGTGCCGGCGCGGTCGGTGCAGCCTCGGCTTGCGGGCCCGCTGCTTCTACGTCAGTAGAGGCAGCATCGGGGGACGGGGACGGGGACGGGACGTCTGTAACATGGGCGTAACATTCGCCGTAACGCGCCTCAGGTCCATTCTTCTTCGACTGCCGTTTCTCCCGCCACTCGGCCATGCGCTTGTGGCCGTTCTTGCGCTCGCGGAGCACCTTCTCGGCGGGCGGGTTATAGTCCAGGTAATCATGGATCAGGTATCCTCCCTCGCACGGCTCCCACAACTGGTTCTCCACCAACGCCGCGACGAGCTCGCCAACGTCGACTGGCTGCCAGCCGTCGGGGCCGAGCCTCGCCAGGCCGCCGAAATTGGCGAGCCGCGGCACCGCGGCCTCTGGAATACGTCCATCCGTCAGGTAGCGGCAGCAGTAGGTCAGGCCCGCTACATAAAGCCACGCGGCCAGCGGGCCGGCCGTCACGATCTTCGGATGGTCGGCAAACTGGTCGTCAAGCTTCGCCCATGACATGATCGCATCTTCTCCGTTAGCTCCGGGCGGGCCCCAAAGGCAGACGCCTGCCTTTGGATCGCCCCGCCGCATCCCCGAACGTCCTCTCAACTGCTTCGCACTTGCTGTACACCTCAAGTCGACTTAGCCCCGATCCTCCCCTGCTTAAAACGTCACTGGCGCAATAACCTCTGCGGCTGCAGCAAGCTACTTGTGCGCCGGCGGCAGGCTTGCCATCCAGTATTGTTTGCATCATATGCCGTCCGATCAGATCTTGTCAATACAATATCTAGTTCGTCTCAGGGCAATACCTACTACTGCTGCCCCTCTGCCTTACGCTTAATCGTCGTGTTTAGCGGTCATAGTGCTACATAGCGGTCAATTGTCTGCAGCTTGTAGTGCAGTACATACGTTCCACCCACGCTTTTCGGCAATCCTCGTTGCATTATCCGTGCCAGCGTACGGCAAAATTTAACGGTTCCAATCGCGTTTCCGGTATCTTTTCCCCCACGACTGTCACGCCTCTGCCCCTCGGCCAAGCTTCAACTACTCGGAGACGATACATGCGAGCGGCTGGGCAGCCGGCGAGTTGCCGCCAAGGGGTACGCGGGGGCGCCGGGGCTCGGGGTCTCTGGCATTTGGCCTCCTCGCGCCACATGAGAATATGCTACGACCAACCGGTAGGGCATTGACCGTTCGGCCGGGCGGTTTCCGGCCTGACGGATCGGTCAGCGTCAACATCATGCATGGCAGCAATGGGCCTGTGACGGGTCCCGCAAGCGATTCCGATGCCGCGTATGCCCCGTGCGCTTTTCACCCGCCACTCGGCGGGCGCGCAGCCTGTCGAGGAAGATGAGACGAGTGTTGCCGAGGCGAAGGTTGATGAAAGGCCACCGTAGTTTGACAAAGAATTACTCGTATCCTACACTTCCTTTGGATCGATTGCTAACCGACACTCGGACCCGCGCCCCGTGTCGGCAAGTCTCGGACCTCCCAGCATCGCACGTCTGGCCGGTTTAGCGCCATTTTTCTGCATCCGAAAGAACGGGGCTTCCGCAGTTCACCATGCCAATGGAAACCGGTGAGAGAGCTAAAGAGCGCGATTTCCACAGAATGCCGAGACGACACTTACGTCTGTTCCTCGTGGTGCTGTGTGCCGCTGGTTTAGCTCTGCTGCTGCAACCGATTTCGCGTCCCGGAACTGTAGGTCGCGTGATCGGTGAGAATTTCATCGAGTATTGGACGCGACCAGACTGAATCTGGCCAGAACGAATCCTTACGACCCGGCTGCTATGCTCGGTCTCGAGAAGCAGCTAGGTTGGGAGCGGACGAAGCCGCGAATGATGTGGAACCCGCCACATCTGCTAGCGCTAATGACGCCGATGGCGCTTATCCGGTACAATGAGGCGCTCCTCGTGTGGCGTGTTTTTGTCGTGATCGGTTCGATTCTCTGCTGCACAGCGCTTTGGTCGTTCTACTCAGGAACCCGGGAGCAGCGCTGGGTTCCATTCTTTTTAGTTGTCGTCTTCCTACCTAGCATCGTGGCCGTAGCCTACGGCCAGGTCGGCGTTCTCATTCTCATCGGCGTCGCTGGCTTCCTGCTCAGCGAAGCGCGCCGCCGTGATACTCTTGCGGGGGCATTCCTTGCCCTTGTGCTCGTGAAGCCGCAGGTGCTGCCCATTTTGTGGCTGTCGCTGCTACTCTTGGGTCGTGCGCGAGCACCGGTGGCGTGTGGCCCTCGGGGCGACTGCCGCCACGGGGCTTACCACGCTGGTCGCGACAGTGACTAATCCAGCCCTTCTTGGGCAGTATTTCGTTGCTGCAACCAGCGATCCCGTTCGCGAGTGGATTACGCCAACGTTCGGCTCACTCCTGCGCCTATTGATCGGCTGGGGTACCTTCTGGCTTCAGTTTGTGCCAGTCGCGATAGGTGCTTTGTGCTTCCTGATCTATTGGCGGTCAAAGCGGGCGCAGTGGTCCTGGAAGGAAGACATGCCGTCCGTTATCTTCCTCTCACTGCTCTTTAGTCCCTATTCCTGGATCCACGATCAAGTCCTGCTACTCGTTCCAATTATCGCCGTTGTCGCTCGTCGTGCTTCGCGGCAGAACATAGCACTTCTTCTGAGTACATATGTGTTACTCTTGATCATATCCTTCCCTGGTGCCCGGTTCCCCGGAATGATCCGGCCCGAGCCAGGCATTGGCTTTCGCACTCAGGCCTGGAACGTCTGGATGGTTCCCGCATGGTGGTTGTGGTGCGTTGCCGTGGATAAAGGCGTTGCCAAGGTATCATTAGGCAGGAAATCTGCAGCAGTGTGAGAGGAATGCGAAGAGTGACGAAAACCAACGCTACAGTGAGCAAATCGATCTTAGCCCGCACCCCACCCATTGCTCTGCTTGACGCCTCCGTCCTATGTCTTGGACTAGCCGTCCTGTTTCTTTTCGCTGCAGGAACGATGGCTGACCTCGACTTATGGGGGCACCTGCGCTTCGGGCTCGATTTTCTGGCGACTGGTCACCTGGATCGGGTCGACCCGTATTCCTACACCGCCGCCGGCCAACCTTGGGTTAACCACGAGTGGCTGGCCGAGGTCGTCGCCGCCGCGTTCTATCGCTCGTTGGGTGCCGCTGGACTCATGCTTCTAAAAGTGCTGCTTGCAGCCCTGATCGGCGCCGCGATGTTCATGGGTCTCAGACAAGAAGGCCTGGCCCCATTGCGTTCTTGGCTTGTGGTTTCAATTTCTCTTGCGACGTTGATGATGGGCGTGGTGACTCTGCGGCCGCATCTCTTCACCTTCTTAGCATTTGCCCTGCTCCTGCTAATCCTGATCCGCGCTGACGCGGCCGGCCCCGTTGGCTGCTGGCGCTGCCTGTGCTTTTTGCAGTATGGTCAAACCTTCACGGGGGCTTTCTTGCAGGTCTCGCTATCGTAGGCGCATGGCTCTTCAGTTACCTCCTCGCGGCAGCAGTCCCAAAATACAAAGAGGCCCAGCAACCTCACCTACCGCTGTGGATCGTTGCCTTGACAAGTCTCGGTTGTGCGTTGGCCACACTGATTAACCCTTACGGCCCGGAACTCCTTTCCTTCTTACTGCGAACGGCTACCGTCTCGCGGCCTGAGATCACTGAATGGCAGCCCTTCGATCTTACGTCGCCTCCTGGGGCGATCTATCTGCTGGTGTTAGCGCTGGGAATAATCGCGATCGGCCGTACTCGAGAGAGACGCAGGCCGCTGACGATAGTTCTGTTTGCCGGGATGGCGCTGGCGCCCCTGGTCGCCGTCAGGCACACACCACTCTTTGCAATCGCGACTGTGCTCCTCCTGACAGAACACATCAGAAGTGCTTGGCCGCAGGCCCGCACGCGAGGCGCAGCAAGCCCGGCTTCGGGTCCGGTTGTGTGGATCTTGGCAGTCGTCACGTTCCTGGGGGCGTCGCAATCTTCGGGGTCTCCGCCTCCAGGGCGAACTGCCTCTCGATAGATCAAGCCTTCTACCCGGTGCGGGCAGTCCAGTTGCTTGAACAAACATCCGGCCCTCTGAACCTCGCAGTTCATTTCAATTGGGGCGAGTATGTTATCTGGCATCTCGGGCCCCACGTCAAAGTATCCATCGACGGCCGCCGAGAGACCGTCTACGCGTCCGAAATCTATCGCCAGAACAGCGACTTCATGACAGGCCACGGAGAATGGGATCGCATCCTGACTGAATACAACACCGATACGGTGCTCGTGCCTTCTCGGGGGCCGGCTGCGAACCTGCTGCGCCTTTCCCGGGCTGGCGGACTGTGGTGGATGATGGAACAGGCGCATTGTTTGTGAAGGCTTCCAGTCCGGCCAGCAAGGCCCTTGCCACTACCAAGGGTGAGTCTGCGGCGGCTGAGTCCTCGGCTTGTTTTCCATCCGTACCACGCCTTGACGATAACAGGTGACAATCGAACGATCTCTCTCATTGACTGCTAAGTACACTGTGATACAAGTAACTAAGCTGTCCGCTGGCCGGAGCCCTTGATCGCGCGACTGCCACCCTCCGCGGCCGTCATGGCTTGCACCGTCGAGAGGCTTCCGGATGGCGCCTCGGAGACGTACTTCCGTGCCGCTCGGAGACATATTAGTCCGCATCGACGGACGCTCCGTAGAGGTACGTGAAGTCTCCCACCGCGCGGCGGGCCAAGATGGTCCAGGTTGCCTCGTGGGATACGGCCTGCTCGCCCTACTCCTTCGCGGGTGGCCGCTGCGCTCCTAACGCGTGGACCTCGTGCGTCAGGTCTTATTCGCACTCAGCTTGCCGCAGTGGCTGTTATTGTAGCGCTACCGCGCTCAGCAATGCTGCTTGGCTTCACTCACGGCCGGCGACACAGGGAGAGCAAGCGTCGTACGTCTACGTCGCAAAGCGCAGCGCCATGGATACTGCGGGGCTGCGTCGGGTGAGCCCGATCATGCCCGGCGATTGTTGCACGCTACTGCGCGGAGTATCTGGACAAGACAAGCGTCATGCGCTGCGGTTCGAGAACGACGATGCGGCCATCTACGAGGCAATCGATCCGCAACGCGCGGCCTCGTGCGGAATCTGCATACCGGCACTCGTGTCCAAAGGTGAATCGCATCGAGACAATGATGCTGCCGTCGCCTTACTTATCGACGACACAGGACTGCATCCGGAGGATGGGCCTACACGATCGGGTGCGGTTCCAGTCGTCGAGCCCACGGCCGCCGCTGTGCTCGCGCTCAGAGACGGGCAGACGCCCGCGGCGACTCTGGAGAAGGCCGATGGCCTGGCTGAGGGGCTACAGCACCCGGACGGCGGCTGGGGCATGAGTGCGGAGGACGGCGAGAGCGGCTGGCACACGGCCTGGGCGATGCTGGCGCTGCGCAGGGCAGGAGGAGCGGCCGAGCCGCTGCATCGGCGCGGCCGAGTGGCTGCTGGCGGATCCCGTTTTTCAGAGCCAGGGTGACGAGATGCAGGCGGAGGCCCAGGAGCAGCTTGCCATCGACATCGCGTTGCGGGGCTGGCCTGGCTGCCCGGTCAGGCCGAGCTGGGTCGAGCCCACGGCGCTCGCGATCCTGGCACTTGACTCGGCTTGCCGACGACCCCAGCGCTTCGGCGCACGCGTCCAGGAGGCGGTCGACGTACCTGGTCGACCGCCGCTGTCACGCCGGTGGGGCTGGAACTTCGGCAACCCGGTCATGCTCGGCGCGGCGCTGCCGCCTCGCGCCCACACGACGGCGGTTACCCTGCTGGCGCTGGCCGAACGGCGGTGGCACAAGAGTCGAAGCCGGCGACATCGCGGCGCTGCGCCGGCAAATGGCTGCGCGAAGGCGGCGCGCTGGCGTTGGCATGGGGCCTGCTCGCGCTCAAGGTGCTCGGCGAGACGGTGGCCGGCATTCCGGCGCGGCTGGCAGCCTGCAGCGGAGGATGGGCGCTGGAACGGAAACCCGTATCACACGGCGATGGCGCTGCTGGCAGAAAGGAGGGCCTGTGGACGCACGGGTCGAGGGTCCGACAGCCGCCCCGCGAAGGAAATCACCGGCGCCGCAGGTGTTCTACGGCTGGCGGGGCTGGGCACGATTCGGCGGCGGAACTGCTCGCTCTGCTCAAGACGACCGAGCCCGTCGGCTTGGCCAACATGCTGCGCTGGACGGGCCGCGACCGGGTACTGGACTGGTTCGGCCGCGCCCGCCGTGGTCGGGCTGGTCGCGTGCCGCGTCCTATGCGGATGCCCTCAGCTGCCTGCGGGAGACCTGGCGCCTGGCGGCGATGCCGGATGTTGCGGGCAAGCGCGTGCTGGTCAAGCCGAACCTGATCGACGCCATCGAGGGCCATCCCGTCGACGACGGCGCCGCAGATGGTGGCGGCGGTGGTCGACTTGCTGCAGGAGCTCGGCGCGGGCGAGATCGCGGTCGGCGACGGGCCCGGCTTCCACCGCGAAGCAGAGTCCGTCGCACGAGCTGTCGGCCTTGCCGCGGTCCTCTGGCGACCGCAAGCGTGCCCTTCGTCGACCTCAACTACGACGATCCCGCGCCGGTGCGGACGCAGGACGGCTGGTTTCGGAGCGAGCGCGCAGCTCTGGCTGCCCCGGCATGTGCGCGAGGCCGACCTGATCGTTTCCGTGCCCAAGCTCAAGACGCACCACTGGGCCGGCGTGACGCTGAGCCTGAAGAACCTGTTCGGCCTCGTGCCCGGCTGTCGCTACGGCTGGCCCAAGAACGTGCTGCATGTGCAATGGCATCGCGCCGAGCATCCTGGGCATCTACCAGACGGTGCGGACGGGTGGTGACGGTGGTGGATGGCATCGTCGGCATGGAGGGCGACGGGCCGCTGTTCGGCTCGCCGGTGCCCCACGGCTTGCTGGCGGTCTCGCGCGATCCGGTCGCCGCCGACATCACTTGCGCTGGTCTGATGGGGTTCGCCCTCGATGAGATCGCATACTTGAGCCTGGCAGGGGCGACGGGAATCGGCTCGACGGAGAATATAGAGGTGCGCGGCGCGGACCCGGCGGGGCTGCGCCGCACCTACGAACGGCCGCCGGCCGCGTAGCGTCGTCTTCGCACCCGATTGCGGCCTGCGTGGTCCCGCACGAGGGTCTTGCCGAGGGTGATCTGAGTGACGGGGCACAGTTCGTTGTCAAACATTTGCGAACGGCAGAATTGACGCAACCTCTCCTTCATGCTATAAGAATCTTCGCCGCCCATCGCCGCCTCGCCGAATCCAACGTCCGTTACCTGAGGTCCCATGCCGCTTGGCGGAGTCACAGTTCGCGCCGATTGGCAGGTTATCGAGAAACGCGAGCAATCTGAACGCGCCGCCCGGCGCGCAACCCTTCAGCTTGCGGTTATCGCGTATGGACTGATCGCACTTGCGATCGTCGCACTGCCGGCCGCGGCTCGCCTGCTGCAGTTGTTCCAGGTCGCACTCTTCGCGGCCGCCTTCCTGTTCATGCCGCTCTTTACGACGGTCAAGGGCAGGGCAGGCGACCGCCGGACATTGGCGGTCACTATCGCGGCGTTGTGCTTGCGGTCGTCCTCGCGTCCTGACCTCGCCGTTCATCGATAGTAATTCACCCCTTCCGTCCGGCCTCATCTCGCCCTGGTTCAGCCTGCTCATCCCGCCCGGCATGGTCGTGCTGCTCCACTGGATCACCCACCGCCACCCGGGCCTCTCGCACGAAATTGGGCTGACCCGGCGGGCCGCGCCCTACCAGGCCGCCATCGGCATCAGCCTCGGCGTTGCGCTGGGCCTCAACCTCTGGATCGTGGCCGGCGCCGTGCCCGGAGGCCCCCGCCCTGCTCTGCCGCCCCCAAGCACGCTGGCCTGGCTGCTGGCGACGGGAACTGCGTTGACCGCATTAGGGGAGGAGCTGACGCTGCGCGGCGTCTTGTTCCGCATGTTCGCGGCCGAATCACACGGGCTGCGCCTGTCGGTGTTCTTGCGCATCGTCACGCTCGGTGCGCCGCTTTACATCGCGCCCGTCATGCTCAGCCTCCAAGCGCGTGCGATCCCGATGGGCCTGCTGTACGGCACGCTCTTTGGCGTCCTTGCCATCGTACTACGCGCGAGCCTGAGGAGCATTACCGCGTCGCTTGCCGCCAACGTCATGTTTAGCCTGTTCATGGCCCTGGTCGTTCTCGCATGATCGACCTTCCCCGCGCCCCGCGCATCATCCCGCCGAGTCTCCGGACGGGATTTCCGCTGGCTGCGGGCGTCCTGGCCGCGCTGGCGATGGCGGCTCTCTACATCACGGCCGTTGCCGAACCTCGGTTGATCCCGTTCGCCCGACTGTTCGCGTTTCTCCCCGTCGGGCTCTCGTCCTATAGCCGCCGCAACTGGCTCCCCGGGCTATCCTACACGGCGCTCTTCGGCTTCACATTCATCTGGCAGGCGGGGTGGACCGCGTTCGCGGGCGACCCTCATGCCGATGTTGCCGGCGCACTCAGCTCATCCCTTCTGCTGCTCGGCACGTCGCTTGCGCTGCACAGCATTGCGGCGGCCCACGGCACCCGCGAGGCGCTGGCCGACGCTGCACGGGAGCGGGGAGAATTGCTCGAGCGAACCACGAGCCTCGACCGCGTCGCCTGGTTCGTGTCGCAGGAGGCCATGGCCGACCTGCGTGCCGAGGACGCGGGCCTGATGGTGCGCAACCCGGTCGATGAGCGGTGGGAGTTGTACACCCGGCAGACGATCGTGCCGGCAGCGCAGGAACCGATAGGTGGGCCGCTGCGCTTGACCGATTGGCTGGCCGGCCGCGAACGCGAGACCATCATCGACGATCTTTGGTCGGACAGGCGCTTCGAGGGGGACGACCGCTGGCGGTCGCTGCTTGCCAAGCCGCTGCGCGATCCCGGCGGCCGGCTGCTGGCCGTCCTCGTGCTGACGCACACGTATCCCGGCATGTTCGGACCGGAAGACATCACCGCGCTCGAGCGGCTGGCCGGGTCTGCCGAGACCGCACTCGGGCATGCCAGCGCCTACGAGCGGGCGGGTTGGGCGTCCGAGCGCCTGGCTCGGCAGCTCGCAGCCATCCAGAGAACCGCACGCGAGCTGAATGCGGAACTCCAGCCTGAAGCCATCGCCGGGCGAACACTTGACTGCGCGATGGAAATCACCGGCGCGGACGCGGGCGCGATTCTCGTCGAGGCCGGCGAGCTTCCGGCCGCTTGTGCGCAGCACGACGGGGGGCCTGGGCGACCCCTCGCGTCAACTGCTGCGCGCAGCTTCTGCCGAGACCCGAGCCAGCCTGGAAGAGGGCGAGGCGGATGGCCTGCTCCTCCCGTCCGCAGGCAGCCGGCTGCTTGCGCCCATCCGCCGGGAATCGCGACCGTTTGGCGCGATCGTACTCGAAAGTGCCACGACGGGTGCGTTCAATAGTCAGGACGTGCAGGCAGTCACAAGTCTCACGAACCACGCCGCCGTGGCGCTCGAAAACGCCCGGCTCTTCGCTCAGATCCAGGCAGAACGGGAAAAGTCGCAGCAGATTGTGCTCAACATCGCCGACGGCGTGCTGACGCTGGACGCCAGTCGGCGCCTGACCAGCCTCAATCCCGCCGCCGAGCGCCTGGTGGGGCGGGCTGCCGGCGACGCGCTGGGCCAGGGCTTGTGCGAGCTGCTGGATTGCGGCGCAGAGGACTGCCCCGGGGCCTGTCTCCAGGCTGGAGAGGATCGTGTCCGGCGAGGAAGGCCTCGAGCGCCGCTGGCGGCGCAGATCAGACGACGAGACGGGTCCACTGCTGAAGCTGAGCGCAGGGCCCCTTCTCCTGCCCGAGCGTGGCGCGGTGGTCTTGCTCCACGACGTCACCCGCGAGGAGGAGTTGGCCCGGTTCCAACGCGAGCTGGTGTCGACCTTCTCCCACGAGCTGCGCTCGCCCGCTGGCAAACATCGACGCCGTGGCCGACCTGCTGCTGGCAGGCAGCGAACCGGAGCGGAACGGCCGCTGGCGCGAGATGCTCGAGCTGCTCAAGCAGCAGAGCCACCGCCTGGCGGGCCTGGCCGAGCGAACGCTGGACGTGGCCCGGCTGGACGACGGCCGCTGGCGCCTGGAGCCTCGGCCGCTGCCCGCAGCCAGGACGGCCGAGGAGGCCCTCGAGCGCTGGCGCTTGGGCTTGCCCGGTCACATGCTGTGCCTGGAGGCCGCGGCGGACGCCGGCTGGGTCTGGGCCGACGAGGTGGCCGTCAACACCGTGCTGGATAACCTGATCGACAACGCGGCCAAGTATTCGCCTCCGGGCACCACGATCAAGGTCTGCGTGGGCGCGGGCGAGCCGGGTTTCGTCGCCTTCGCGGTGGAAGACCAGGGACCCGGCATCGCGCCCGAGCAACGGTCACGCGTGTTCCAGCGCTTCCGCCGGGGCGACGCAAGTGATTCGCAGCGTGTGTATGGCTATGGTCTGGGCCTCTACGTGTCCGAGCGCTTGGTTCAGGCCATGGGCGGGCGGATTTGGGTCGAGCCGGGACCGGTGGCAGGGAGCCGCTTTGTGTTTACGCTGCCGGTAAGAGAGGGGTAGTCACGTGAAGCTCCTGGTAGTCGAGGACAACACCACCCTCAACGACCTGATCTGCGAATACTGCAAGGGGCAGGGCTACGAAACGTTCGAGCGCGTCGACGGGCGAGGACGCGCTGAAGCTGGCCGAGATGTGTCAAGCCCGATCTCGTCCTGCTCGACGTGATGATGCCCGGCATGGACGGCTGGGAAGTGATCAAGCGCCTGCG
This sequence comes from uncultured Chloroflexia bacterium, assembly GCA_963810095.1. Taxonomy (GTDB): domain Bacteria; phylum Chloroflexota; class Anaerolineae; order CG2-30-64-16; family CG2-30-64-16; genus JALOOB01. The sequence continues at coordinate 264,072 of CAWEMM010000012.1, forward strand.
AGGCACATCCGATGTGCCGGTGCTGTTCCTGACGGGCAAAGGCACGGGCGAAGATGTCGTCCAGGGTCTCAAGCTGGGCGCGGACGACTACATCAAGAAGCCGGTGAGCATGGAGGAGCTGGGACTGCGGGTTGCGGCTGTGCTCAGGCGCTCGAACCGGGAAGAGACGCCCCTTGCGCAGTTCGACGACGGCCATTTGCACATCGACATGGCGCGGCGGCTGGTGACCCTGGGGGGCAGCTCGTCAAGCTGACGCCGACCGAGTTCCGGTTGCTGAGCTATCTCGTGGCGAACCGCAGCCGGGCCGTGCCCCGCCAGGAGCTGCTCACCGAGGTCTGGGGGCCTTCCTACGCCGAGGACGTTTCAAACCTGCAGGTCTACATCCGCTACCTGCGCGAGAAGCTGGACGACACGGGCGATCCGCCTCGGTATATCCACACGACCTGGGGGGTGGGCTACCGGTTCGGGTCGGGCAAATGACCGGGTAATGGGCGGATTGTCACAGAGGATTTCTAAGAAATTCCAAAGGATCATTTCAGTGGTGTCTCATGGTATAGTCTGGGCACAAAGGTAAGTCAATCCTGTATGAGTAATCCTGCTTAAGTAGAATTACCAACCGAACCACCAGAGAAGGAGACACCATGTTGACCCAGTTCTACTTCAACGTCTACAACTACCTGAACAACCTGCTCCACCGCGAAGAGGGCCAGGACCTGGCGGAGTATGCGATCCTGCTCGGCCTGATCGCGCTTGTCGGTAATCGCTGTGGTTACTGCTCTTGGCGGCCAGATCAGCAACTATCTTCAACGAACATCGGTACCACCTTGGCCAGCGCTGGTATTCCGGCCGGCGGACAGCTGAGTCACGCGACCGCGGCCCGTAGTGCGGAGGTTTCGCAGCGAGGGCGGGCACAGCCATGGGCGGCCCTGCCCTCGTGTGTCTTTCGTAGAAGTGTCGCGACGCGCATCGCCAGGAGACCTCCGGGCGACGTCGTGCGGCACCTGTTGGCAGTCGAGCAATCCTTTGACACCCTGTGCGGCGGTCAGGCTATACTCATAGAGTCGCTCAGAGATGGAGACCTGACCGCCCCGGTGTCTGACATGGCCACTCGTGCATTCGTTGTCCGGTCGTTTGGAGTTTCAACGATGATGATGGCTGTGCCTGACCTTCAGTACCGGCGTTGCACTAGGATGCACGCGAGCGCGGGCAGGACCTGGCCGAGTTCGCCATCGTGCTGCCCGTCCTGCTCCTGCTGATCCTCGGCATCATCGAGTTCGGCATCCTCGTTTACGACTACAACACGATCTCGAACGCGGCGCGCGAGGGCGCGCGCTACGGCATCGTACACCCAAGCACGAACGGTAACGGTACGTGCGCCGCGCCGGGAGCCAATAGCATTCTGACTGCGGCCTGTAACCTTACCACCGCCCTTGTGCCCGGGGAAGTAATCGTTACGACGACCAATTGTTCGAGCAACGGTCCCCTGGGGTGCCTGACGGTCGAGGTCACGTACGACGCATCGCTAATCACCGCGCCCATCATCCAGGCGGTTGGGGGCTCGGGCACGATCACCATTACCACATCTGCAACCATGGACAAAGAACAATAAGGAGCACTTATGGCACGCACGCGCGGATGCATCTGGCTGGTTGCCGGCGTCATCGTCGCGCTGCTGGCGGGCGTCGTCGGCTTCGTCGCCCTCCGGGGCGCGCAGAACCAGCAGGCGCCGCAGGCCGCGCAGGCCGGCGGGCGCCACTGTCAAGGTGGTGACGGCGGCCCAGGCCGTGCCCATCCGCACGCTGCTCACAGACCAGATGCTGGCGGTCAAGGACATGCCCGTCCAGGTCGTGCCCGAGGCTACGTCGCCGACCCGGCGCAGGCGGTGGGCAAGATCGCGACCACCGAACTGGCGGCCGGCGAGATCCTGCTGGCCAGCCGGCTGGTCGATCCCGACGTGGTCGCGGCGAACGGACGAGATGGCGCTGGTGATGAACCGAGGACCAGGTGCTGCTGGCGTTCCCGGCGAACGACCTGATGAACGGCCTGGGCGTCCTCAAGCCCGGCGACCACGTCGACCTGCTCTTCTCGATGACCTTCCCGGACCGGACCGGCGGGCGCGGAGGGCGAGAACAAGGAACTGGTCGCATTCAACGCGCTGCAGAACGTGACGCTGGCCGCGATCGTCGGCGGGCAGCCGGACGAGAACGGCAATGCCGGCCAGGCGAAGGCGCTGCTCCTGACCATCACGCCGCAGGACGCGCTGACGCTGAAGTACCTGAAGGATGCCGGCGCGGTGATGGACGTCGTGCTGCGCGCTCCCGGCGCCGAGCAGCCGTTTGAGGTCGAGCCGGTGGACATGGACCGGCTGATCAACGAGTACCGGATTCCGGCGGCCATCGGGCGGTAATGCGATCGCGCAACGCTGCGAGCGTAACTCGATGCGGCCTGAGTAGTACGATCACGAGACGAGTGCGGAGGGATGATTGGCTAGTCTGGTTCCCGGCGAGACGCTGCGGGTCCTGCTGGTCAGCACCGAAGAGGAAATGCGCGAGACGGTCGGCGACAGCCTGGCAAGGCTCGGCGGGCGACCACCGGCTCTACTGGGTGTCGCAGCCCGACCTCGCGCCCGGCCGCGCCAGCGACCTGATCCCGCACGTCATCCTGGTCGACGACGAGCTGGCGGGCGCCAGCGTGACCGGGCTCATCGGCCTGCTGGCCCAGCGCGCGCCGCGGGCCGCCATCCTGGCGCTGGTCGAGCCGCGCGAGCGTCAGCACGGCGCAGGCGGCCATGCTGGCCGGCGCCCGGGGCTTCCTCCTCAAGCCGCTCGACGCGCGACGAGCTGGGCAACGCGCTGCGCCAGGTGCTGGCGCAGCGCGGACCCGACCGGCGTGCCGGACGCACCAGCCGCTCGTCTCCGGCCGGATCATTGCGTTCTGCGCGCCGAAGGGCGGCACCGGGCGCACCACCCTCGCCATCAACACGACGATCGCGCTCCAGCAGATCAGCAAGCGGGCGGCCGTCCTCGTGGATGCCGACTACGCCGCGCCGGCGCTCGACGTCGCGCTGAACCTGGACTCCAGCCGCAACATCGTCGACCTGCTGCCCAAGCTCGCCCGGCTCGACGCCGATCTCGTGTCGGGCGTGCTGGCCACGCACGCGTCGGGCATCCGGGTGCTGCTGGCCCCGCCCCCCGCCGACCTGACGCACCCGATCTCGCTGCCCCAGGTGCAGCAGGTGCTGGCAACGCTCAAGCGCATGTTCCCCTGGGTCGTGGTCGACCTCGGCCTGCCGATGGACGAGACGGCCTTCGCCTTCCTCGACAGCGCCGACCGGATCGTCATGTCGGTGCTGCCCGAGATGGTCGGCCTGCGCAACACCCGCCTGATGCTGGACCAGCTGCACGAGCGGGGCTACCCCTCGGAGAAGATCTGGCTGGTGCTGAACCGGGCGGACATGCGCGGCGGCGTCTCCGTGCCGGACATCGAGGAGCGGCTGCGCGATTCGCGTGCGCTACAAGATCCCCGACGACCAGGCGCTGGCGACGTACAGCGTCAACCGGGGCGTGCCCGTTGATGATGAGCCACGGCGACAGCCGGCTGGCCAAGGCCGTCCGCGGCTTTGCGACCGAGCTGGCCCGCGAAGTGATGGGCCCGGACGCGCTCGACGAGCCGTCCAACGGGCTGTTCGCGCGCTTCCGCGGCCGCCCGGCGGCGGCGGAGTCCTGAGCCATGACGAGCATGCCGCTGGCGTTCAGCATCCTGGTCGCCGGGGCCGTGCTGCTGGGCTTCATCGGGCTTTGGCGCCTGACGCACCGCGAAGATGCCGTCGAGGCGCGCCTGCGGCAGTATGGCGGCGCCGGACCGCAGTCGGCGCCTGGCGCCGGCGGTGCAGCGCGGAGCGAAAGCGGTTCGGCGGCCTGAACCGGTCGCTCGGCCGCATGAGCCTGGGCGAGTCGATCGCCGACCGGCTGTCGCGCGCCGACCTGCCGCTGACGGTCGCCGAGTTCGTGCTGATCGGCTGCTCGTTGGCGGCGGGCTTGGCGCTGCTCGGCTGGCTGCGCGGCGGCGTCCTCTTGGCTGCGGTCCTGGGCATCGCCGGCTTGTTCCTGCCGCTCATCTACCTCAACAGCGCGGGCCAGCAAGCGCCGCGAGGCGTTCACCAGCCAACTGCCCGACGTCCTGACCCTGCTGGTCGGCGCGCTGCGCGCCGGGTACGGCGTGACCCAGGCCATCGACATGCTGGTCGACCGGATGGCCAAGCCGGCGTCGGTCGAGTTCGGCCGGGTGATGCGGGCCGTCAACCTGGGCATCCCGGTGAACCGGGCCTTGAACGACATGGCGGACCGGGCTGGCAGCGACGACCTCTACCTGATGGTGACTGCCATGAACGTCCAGGCCGAGTTGGGCGGCAACCTGGCCCAAATCCTGGAGACGATCACGGAGACGATCCGGGAGCGCATCCGCATCAAGCGCGAGATTCGGGTCCTGACGTCGCAGCAGCGCATGACCGGCTACCTGCTCGCCGCCTTGCCCATCGTCGTTCGGGCTCGTCATCTCGTTGATCAGCCCGGACTACCTCGCGCCGCTGTTCGAGCCCGGGATCGATGCGGCTCGTGCTGGTCGGCACGTGTGTTCATGATGATCGTCGGGTTCCTGGTCATCCGCAAGATCGTGGACATCGAGGTCTAGCGCGATGGACATCGCACGCGATCATCGAGCAGTTCGGGCCCTTGTGGTCGCCGGTGACCTTTGCGGCGCTCCTGGCGCCTGGCGACCGCGCTTCGCCTGGATGGCTTTCCGGCCGCCGCCCCCGCCGCGACGTCTCAGACCGCCTCAACGACTACCTCGACCGCGGCGACATCGTCATCGAAGAGGACCTGCGCGCAGCCGTTCTTCCGCCGCGCCATCTGGCCGGCGCTACGCGGCGTGCTGCGCTTCCTGGGCCGGCTCCTGCCCAATCGGAACCTGGAGGCGACGCGGCAGAAGCTGCAGCAGGCGGGCAACCCGGGCGGGCTCAGCGCGCTCGACTTCTACGGCATTCGGGTGCTGGCCGTTCTGCTGCTTCGGCGGCCTGATCTTCTTCTTGAGCCTGCAGCAACCAGTCGCTGCTCCTGGCGCTGCGCAATGCGCTGTTGGGCTGCGTGTCTGGGCTTCCTGCTGCCCGTCTACTGGCTGCGGACCAAGGTCCGGCAGCCGCAAGAACAAGATCCTGCGCGCCCTGCCCGACGCCCTGGACATGCTGACGATCGGCGTGGAGGCAGGGCTGGCGTTCGAGTCGGCGATGATCCGGGTGGGCGAGAAGTGGGACAACGCGCTCACGCGCGAGTTCCAGCGAGCGGTGGCCGAGATGCGGGTGGGCATGAGCCGCGAGGATGCGCTGACGCGGATGGCCGAGCGGTGCGGCGTGCCCGAGCTGTCGACCTTCGTCGCCGTGCTGGTCCAGTCGAGCCAGCTCGGCGTCAGCATCGCCCAGGTGCTGCACACGCAGGCCGAGCGAGATGCGCCTGAAGCGGCGGCAGCGGGCCGAGGAACTGGCCCGCCAGGCGGGCATCAAGATGATCATCCCGCTGGCGCTGTTCGTGCTGCCGGCGCTGTTTATGGTCATCCTGGGCCCGATCGTTCCCGCGCTGCTGGACGTGTTCAGTGTTGTTGGCGGACGAGCCTGGGCGGCGCTCCCGTGAGGCAGAGACGTGAGTGCGATGAGCTGCGATATGAGGATGCGCGTATGGAAGCTGATTTCGCGACACCCGGCTCGCGGCCGGGACGATCCGCTTTACGATGAAGGGCTGGCGCACGTGCAGGCCGGCGAATGGACCGCGGCGCTGCGCTGCTTCGAGACGCTGGCCGAGCGCTACCCGGGCGACGCGGATGTCGTCCGGAACCTGGACCAGACGCGGTTCCGCGCCCGGCTGGACAAGGAAACCAAGGTCAAGCCGAAGGGCGTTCACGATTCGCTGGGGCCGCGTCATCCGCCGCGTGCTGATCGTGGTGCTGCTGGCCGCACTGGCCTATGCGGTCGTTCTTGCTCGTCACGACGCAGATCGCCCCGCGCTCCAGCGCAAAGCGCGCGAGCGGAACGCGTTCCTGGCCCTGGTGAAGAACTGTAAGGACATGGCCGAGGGCGTCGACTTCGCCGGCGCTCGCGCCGCCTGCCAGGCCGTGCTGCAGAAAGATCCGAACAACACGGATGCTCCGGCGCTCCTCCTCGTCATCGACAAGAAGGAGCAGGAGAAGAAGGCCTGCGACGAGGCCGAGGCGCTGCTGAATAAGGGCGACGACCAGGCCGCGCTCGACGCGTTCACCACGATCCAGCTCAAGAACCCCGGCGCCTGCAAGGCCGTCGAGCGCATCCAGGTCCTGAAGGACCGCCTGGACGTCGCCGGCGTCCTGAAGCTGTGCCGCGACGCCGCAGCCGCGGACAACTACGAGCAGGTGACTAACTTCTGCGAGCAGGTGCGAACGCGTAACACGACCCTCGAGGCCGAGGCCATCGCGGGCTACCTCCACAAGGCATACTTCGCGCTCGGCAAGGCGATGGTCGAGCAGAAGCCGCCCCAGCTCGAGCAGCTGCCGCTCGCCCTGGACGATTTCACCAAGGCGCTTTCATTTGCGCCAAACGACCCGGAGGCTCAGGCCGAACAGCGGCTGGCAAGCCAGTACCTGGCCGGCCAGCAGGCCCTGGAGGTGGGACGGCTCGACGACGCCATCGCCCGGCTCGCGCCGGTGGTCGAGCAGCGCCCGAAATACCTGGATGGGCTCGTCGTCCAACGTCTCTACGACGCCTACTTGCGCCGGGGCGACCAGTACCGCGACGCCGGCGACCCCAGCCTGGCGTACCACAACTATGACCTTGCGGCACGGCTGCCGGGCATCGATCCGGCCAGCGCGATCAACCGCCGCGACAGTGTCGCCGGCCTCCTGACACCGACGCCCACGCCGACCAACACGCCGACGATCACGCCGATTCCGACTGCCACGCCCTACGTCCCGCCCAAGCCGACGCCGCTGCCCACGCCCCCGCCGCCGCTCGCAACCTTGCGAGGCAAGATCGTCTTCTTCTCGGCCAAGCCCGAGCAGGAGGGCATGTGGGTCATGAATCCGGACGGAACGGGGAAGCGCTACCTGGGGCCGGTTACCGAGCAAGATGCAGAAGGAATACGACGAGCTGCGCAAGAAGGAGACCTTCTCGCCCGACGGCCGGTTCCACGTGTACGCGCTGAAAGGCAACGGCGACGTGACCGTCCAGGTCTACTACCAGGGCAAGGACCGGGACGGCTACCTGGTGACCCAGCGGGTCACGAATTTCTCGCAAGATCTGCCTACGACCCGGTCTGGGCGCCCGATGGCAGCCGGATCGCATTCGTCAGCCCCGAGCAGGGCAGTGACGATATCTGGATCGATCTACCCCGACGGCACGGACGCGTGGAACTACACGCAGACGAAGGACCGCGTGGGAGTGGGACAAGTGGCCCACCTGGTCGCCCGACTCTCGCCAGATCGCCTTCTGGTCGAACCGGGAAGGGACCAAGCAGCTTTACGTCATCGACGCCGACGGCCGCAACCTGAGAAAGATCAGCGGCGACGCGCCGTGGGACGAGTACAACCCGTTGTGGATCAAGTAGATGAGGCCGTTCTTCCACGGAGACAGGAGAACCGAAGGCACAATGACGCAGCACCCTTCATTGAGCCCTTTGTGGACCTTTGAGGCTTGGCGTCTTCTTGTGAGCATGGATGCACTGACCAGACCCTGATTGACGAGGTGAACCGTGGCCATATTTCGCACCAACAATACACCGCCCGGCAAGGCGCCTCCGCCGCCTGCCCCCCGTCCCCAGGGGGTCCGCAGCGACAACCGCGAGCGGCTCGCCGCGATCTATGATCGCGTCCAGCGCCGGCTCCTTTCCGAGCTGAGCCCTACGGTCCGGGCCGACAACGCCGAAGAGGTGCGCCGGGCCCTCTCGCGCATTTACGAGGACGTGCTGGCCGAGGAGGACATCCCGCTCAGCCGGTCCGAGCGCACCGAGCTCTTCGAGAGCATCGTCGCCGGCATCCTCGGCTACGGCCCGCTGGAGCCTTACCTGCAAGGACGACTCGGTCACCGAAATCCTGGTCAACGGGCCGAACAACGTCTATGTCGAGCGCAGCGGGCCGGCTGGAGACCACGGATGTTCACTTCCGCGACGCCGAGGAGCTGATGCGCATCATCGACCGCATCGTCTCGCCCGCTCGGCCGCCGCGTCGACGAGAGCAGCCCCATGGTCGACGCCCGCTTGCCCGACGGCTCGCGCGTCAACGTGATCATCCCGCCGCTGTCGCTGGTCGGGCCGTGCATCAGCGTCCGCAAGTTCACCCGCGCCGCGTACTCGATGGATGACTTTGTCCGCCTCGATTCCTGTACCGACGACATGGGCAAGTTCCTCGAAGGCGTGCGTCAAGGCCCGGCTGAACATGGTCATCTCGGGCGGCACCTCCACCGGCAAGACGACCCTGCTCAACATCGTCTCCAGCTACCTGGGCAACGACGAGCGCATCCTCACCATCGAGGACTCGGCCGAGCTCCAGCTCCAGCAGGAGCACGTCGTCCGGCTGGAGGCCCGGCCGCCCAACGTGGAAGGGCGAGGGCAGGTCACCATCCGCCAGCTCGTCATCAACGCCTTGCGCATGCGGCCCGACCGCATCGTCGTCGGCGAAGTCCGCGGCGGCGAGGCGCTGGACATGCTCCAGGCCATGAACACCGGCCACGACGGCTCGCTCACCACGGCCCACTCGAACACCCCCCGCGACACGCTGGCCCGTGTCGAGACCATGGTGCTGATGGCCGGCATGGACCTGCCCCTGCGTGCGATCCGCGAGCAGATTGCCTCGGCGTTCGACGTCATCGTGCACCTGGAGCGCCTGCCCGACGGCCAGCGCAAGATCACGCAGATCAGCGAGGTGCAGGGCATGGAGGGCGATGTCATCATCATGCAGGACATCTTCCGCTTCGTGCAGACGGCATCAAGGACGGCCGGGTGCAGGGCTACTTCACCGGCACCGGCATCCGGCCGAAGTTCATGGACAAGATCGAGGCGTACGGCATCTACCTGTCGCCCGCGATGTTCGCGCCAAAGGCGAAGCGCTGATCGTGACCTGTTGTTGGGGGCCGTCGGGCCCCCCGCCATAGGGCTTGGATCCTTTACTTTTGTTGGGGGCCGTCGGGCCCCCAACGCCCCCGACAGGGGGCTGCGCCCCCTTGACCCCTAAAGGATCACGGGGATATGCGGTTTCTGCCGCAAAGCGTAGGCTGTGGTCGACGTGGGCGGGCCTCCCGGCAGCGGCTCCAATAAAACTGATATTTCGGGACAGAGCCGCAGAAGGCCCCGGGTAGCCTGGACTTCCGACTCCTACCCGGGCTCACTATTGCCGAGCAGCGTACCTTTTTGGGGGTCTCGGGGGCGAAGCCCCTGAGGCGGCGGGGTGGCGGGGGCCAGCCGGCCTCCTGCCAGAAGAAACCAAGATGCGAAACGCTGGCGGGGGCCAGCCGGACCCTGCCAAAAGCGAAGGAAACCAGGAGCTCTGAGGGCGAACCCGCTCCAACGGCAGGCCGGCCTTCGATCCCGCACGAAATCGGCATTTGCGCCAAGCAAGCAGGCAACGCCGCCGTCGCCCGCAGCACCCGGGTCCTACCGGCGCACAACACCGCCAGGGGCGTAACCTTGGGGGGTCTTGGGGGCGCAGCCCCTAAGGCGGGGGTGTCGGGGGCGAGCCCGCCCCGCAACACAGGAAAAGGATCAGCGATGCCGACAGTACTAGGAAACCATGCCACAACCACTAACCGCGCTGCAGCTCGAAGCCACCGGCCCGGCCACCCTGGCCGAGGTCATGGAGGAGGTCGAGTTCCAGGCGCAGAACGGCAAAGCCGAACGCCTGCGTCCCATCCCGACCGGCTTCACGCCGCTCGACGACATCCTCAACGGCGGCCTGCGTTCGGGCGAGCTCATGATGGTCGGCGGCACCTTCGGCGTCGGCAAGACCATCTGGGCCCTCCAGGTGGCCCGCAATGCCGTGGTGAACGACGCGACCGCCCACCGCGCTGTACATCTGCTATGAGCACGACCGGCCCCATCTGCTGTCCCGCCTGCTCTGCATGGAGAGCGCCGAGCGCGGCTATCGCGAGGACGCACTCACGCTCAAGAAGCTGGCAGACCTCACCCTGTCGTCGCAGGGCGGAACCGGCGGCCTGATCGCCCGCCTGCGCAAGGTGCCGCGCTACGCGCCGATCATGCAGGCGCTCGACTCCTACGGTGACCGCCTGATCCTCGCCAAGGCGAGCGGCGACCACACCGGCCTCGACCAGGTGCGCACGTGGGTGCAGGATGAGGTGGCCGCCGGCGCCACCCGGCTGCTGGTCGTCGTCGACTACCTGCAGAAGATCCCGGTGCGTCTCAACACCCTCGAGCCCGAGACCGAAGTCACCACTTATCTGACCCAGGGCCTGAAAGAAATGGCCATGGCCCTGGGCGTGCAGGTGCTCGCGATCGCCGCGTCCGACCGGATCGGCCTGAAGTCGAAGCGCATGCGGCTGGCCGATCTGCGCGGGCAGCTCCGCGCTCCAGTACGAGGCCGATATCGGCTTGATCATGAATAACAAATACACCATCATCAGTCGCGAACACATGGTGTATAATGTGTCACAAGCAGATGCGATGCGTGGCTGGGTAGTCATGAGCGTGGAGAAGAACCGGGCCGGCCGCAACGCGGTCGACATGGAATTCCAGCTCGACGCGTCGCACTTCCGGATGGTATCGAAGGGCGACTTCGTCCGCGAGCGTCTGGTGGACGAAAAGGTCGTCCTGGAGTAGTCGCCGCCTTGGCATCCTGAGCGAAGGGCTGGGCGTCGCCTGGGCGACGCCCGCACGCAGTCGAAGGATCGCCCACGGAGAGCGACATCACATGGCCGAATTGCTCGCAGCTGAGGGATGGGTCAAGGCAGGCTCGGCAGGGTCATACCTGAGAGAAAACCTGCCCAGCGACTACATCGTCGTGGCAGACGCGCGCGCGTGTCAGGCCAATCGCTGGCCGCTGCGGTCGTCGGCCACGGCGCGCTCTTCCTCATCGAAGACCTCAACGCGGAGCCGGGCGAGGCCGCGGCTTTGCCCGCGTCCGGTGGCAAGAACGGGCACGGTCCGGTGGGCGCAGCCGAAAACTTCCTCAAGGACGAATTCCCGGCGCTCAAGCTGTTCCTCATGGCCGTGCGCGGCGCGCGCGACTGGGCCGAGGGCCCCGTGACCTGGCGGGTTTCTGAACCGCTGGAGTGGGCGGATCAGCCGCTGGCCGACGTGATCGTGGCCGCCGACAAGGAAGTCGTCGCATCGCTCGACGACGACCAGCGCGAGGAGCTGGCCATCGGGCTCCGCGACCGGCAGCTGACCGCCACCCAGGCCGCCAGCAAGCCGTTCATGTTCCCCTCCGGCGGCGCATTTCGCACGGGCACCCGCGTCACCAGCGTCCGCCAGGCGATCGACCACATGGACCGCTACCCCTCAGACGGCGCGCAGGTGCTCCGCGATGGCACGCTGGCAGCCTGGTTCGAGGACGAAGGCGCGCACCATCTCGCGGGCCTGGCCCGGGATGTGACCCGCCAGTCGAAGACCGACACTCGCATCATGCTCGAGACCTTCCTCCTCGGCACCGGCCTGGTCGAGCGTCCCCGCCTGGTAACCCGGCCCGCCCGGGTGGAGCTTGGGCTGGTCGTCCAGGGGCAGAAGGTGGCGCACCGGCTCCGGCTTGAGAACGGAGCGCGGCAGCCGGGGCTTCCTCTTCGGCAGCGTCACGGCGTGCGGCCCGTGGTTGCGGGTGGAGCCGCGGGAGTTCGCCGGGCACGCCGGTCGAGTTAGTGGTCACGGCCGAAACCGGCGCCCTGCCGATTTCGTCCGCATCCTACCTCTCAGACGTCGAGATCAGCTGCAGCGGGAGCGTCGAGCCGGTCTGCGTGCCCGTCACCGTGTCCGTCGTCGCAGCGCCGCCCGGGTTCATCCGCCTCGGCGTCCGGCCGCTGGCCGGGTTTCTGCTCGGCGCCCTGCTCGGCGCGTTGATCGCGCTGCTTTGGCGGGCCACGGGTCTCGTCGGCGACCACAACCTGCTCCTCTGGACGACCGCGCTGGCCGCCGTGTGGGGGCTGGCGGGCGGGGTCCGTGCCTTGCGCCAGCCGGGAGCCTGGCCGACCCGTGTCGCTCTGCCCCGTTGGCTGCTTAAGGTGCTCGCATGGAGCGCCGGCCTCGCCCTCCTGGCCGCGGTGATCATGGAAGCGTGGCGTCTTGGGCTGGGCGGTGGGCTTGAGTTCGAGGGAGTGTCGCTGGCAGCCGCGGCAGCAGCCGGCGCGGCATTCGGTTTCGCGGCCGCCACCCTCGACGAGCTTGCGCACAGCCGGCATGCGTCCGACCCCGGCTACGTGCACGGCAAGCGCTCCAGCCGGCGGCCGGTGCTCTTCGCCGTGGCAGGCATCGTGCTGGTGCTGGCCGCACTGCTCACCCCCCGGGTGATTGCGACCGCAGGTGAACCGGAGCGAGGTGCAGGCCGAGGCGGCGCCCGGCCCGGAACTGGGCTGAGGCCCGCTGGAACGAGCTGACGATCGATGGACAAGCTGATCTACAGCCTGACGCTCAGTACGACCAGAAGGAGCCCGGGGTCGTCGGGCCAGCCCACGCCCGGCCCGCTGATAAGCTCCCCGAGCGGCAGAAGCTGGATCACTGATGTGCGGCGGGAGGAACGTATGAGGCGAGCTGAACGGGGGGCGAACTGGTCGAGTTCGCGATCGTCGTGCCGCTGCTTGATCCTGTGATCTGCGGGATCGTCGATGTCGGCAGCGCTTCTACGGGTACATCGTGGTCGACGAATGCGGTGGGCGAGGGAGCACGGTACGGCGCACGTGGCCGGACGACACTGCGGGAATTATCCAGCGGGTGAAGGACGAGATGGGGAACAGCAGGTGCGCTTCTTTGCCACCTGTAGAGACGCCCCGATGAGCAAGCCGGCGGTCAGCTCGAGGAGCATTCGAGGTCAGCGTCATGTGCAAGTTCGAACCCATAACACCGTTCATTGCGGCTTTGGGACCGGAGGACAGTTGACGATTTCCAAGCACGGCAGCGAATATCAGGGCATCTCATAGCTCCTGCTGTCAATGGGCAGCTCCGGGACGTTCTGCGAAGGGCGGAAGGAGAGAGAAAGATGATATGCATTGCGGCGAATCCGGGCAGACTCTGGTGCTGGTAGCAGTGTTGCTCGTCGTCCTTTTGGGCTTTACCGCTCTCGCCATCGATGTGGGGAGCCTATACGGAGAGCGGCGGCGCATGCAGAACGCGGCCGACGGGGCTGCTCTTGCAGGGCGCAGAAGAATTGTGTCTGGGCAAAGGCGGAAGTGCGCGATAGCCATGGCGAACAGACTATGCCACAACGAACGGGGCGACAGTGGGCAACCCCTGTTCCACTCCAATCGGAAGTAGCAACCTGTCTCCATCACGGTTACCACCGGGAAGACCTCTGGCACGTTCCTCGGGGCGGTTCGGCCCAACGTCGGCAGAGGTAGCAGCGGTCGCGTCGGCAAGATGTGAAGCGCCTGGCACTGGCATCCCAACGTTCCCGATGACGATCAAGCATCAACAGTATCAAGGATCTTCAGTGCGGCGACACCGAGTTAATCACGGTCGAGAATGCACCTGTCATGTCCCCCTGCCCCAGCTCATGCGACTGTGACCATGTCTTCACGGGTCAATCACACCGACACGAACTCGGAGCGCGGACTGGTTCGAAGCGTCGAACATCTGCGGGACAGGAACCGAGGTCCGACTGCCAGCATTAAAGACGCCATGCCGTGGGGTAGCTGGCAAAATGACCGGTATTCACGTCGGGAGTTGCCTTGATCCAAAAACCGGAGCGACACGGGCACGTCGGGGCAACGGAAAGGGCAAGGACCTGAGGATTGGCTCGACCTTCAGACAGGCGACACCGCGAAGGTTGTCTTCCCGCTGTTCGACCAATTTAACAACTCCTGTGGCTCGGGTTGCTTGGCATACAGGGTGAGCGGTTTTGCTTGTGTCGATCTTGACCTCTCAACTGCCAGATACGACCGAAGACTGTGCCAGCCGCAGCGAGCAAGGTTGACCGGGCCTCAAACAGCAGACGACGAGCGGCGATCGCGCAAGTTAGACCGGGCTCAGCGGCGGAAATCCCCGGGGGACGGGACGATCTCACGCCGCCCAGATACCGTATAATGAGTGTCCAGCTGATCGCCTGGCGCTGTTGCCGCCTCAGCGGCGTCTTCACCGGGGAGAAGCGGCATGGCAGCAGATATCCTACAGAAGGGGCGAACGGCCGCGGCACTCCAGCGGGCGAGCGGCGTTTCCGGTCATCCAAGTACGCTCACCCTTCCCTGGTACTTCTTCACCAAGGGCCGCTGCCCGCACTGTGGCGAGCAGCGGCCTCTTCGCGCCCCGCTCCTCGAACTGGCGGTGATCGCCGCGTTCGTCTTCATTGCGTGGCGCTTTTGGCCCGACCCCGTTCGGCGATCGCGTCGCTCTACTGGGCCTACGCCTGGTTCCTGCTGACCGTGCTGGTCATCGACCTGGAGCACCGGCTGGTGCTGAACGTGATGACCCTGCCCGCCGCCGTCATCGCCCTGGCCGCCAGCTTCCTCCCGGCGCGCCCACGCCGGTCGAGGCGCTGATCGGCGGTGCGGGCGCATTCGTCGTCTTCTTCCTCATCGCCCTGATCGGCCGGGGTGCGATGGGCATGGGCGACGTCAAGCTGGCCGGCGTGATCGGCCTCATGCTCGGCTATCCGCTCGTGGTGCCCGCCCTGCTCGCCGGGATCCTGCTCGGCGGCCTCGCGGCCGCCCTCCTGCTCATCACCCGTCGCGCCACCCGTAAAACCGCCATCGCCTACGCGCCCTACCTCTGCGCCGGCGCGCTCGCGATCCTGGTGTTGATGAAGTAGTAGGCCCGACCGCGGCGGTCCGGCCCGCAGTGGACCTGCGTTTCATGCGCATCGCGCCACGAACGCCCCCTACGGCGACGCGACCCCCTCTTTATGGGCATTAACCTGGCGAAGGGCGTAACCTTTGGGGGTTTCGGGGGCGAAGCCCCTGAAGCGGGGGCGTTGGGGGCAAGCTTGCCCCCAACAATCTAAACCCGCTCGGCTACACACCGCGATTCTGTGGCTCGCGAGATGTGCAAGGCCCGCCTCGCCGACGACCAGCGTTCTGTGTGCAACGTCCGGCCAGCGCCCCCCGGTGACGATGCGATCCCGCTCTTGACGGCGGTCAACCTCGCTAGGGGCGTCGCGATTGGGGGTCTCGGGGGCCAGCCGGCCCCCGCCGAAAGAAACCTGCGGCGAGGGTGGCAGGGGCGAGCCTGTCCTCCGCCACGCACGAGACCAGCATTCGTGCCAGGCCATTACAGCAACGCCACCGGCGCCAGCACACCTGGCGCCCACGACGGCTCAGCACCGCCAGGAGCGTGCCCTTTGGGGGTTGCGGGGACGAGCCGGCCTCCGCCGCAAGCAACCCTGAGGCGAGGGTAGCAGGGACGAGCCTGCCCTCCGCCTCGCACGAGACCAGCATTCGTGCCAGGCCATTACAGCAACGCCACCGGCGCCAGCACACCTGGCGCCCAGTGCGACTCAGCACCGCCAGGAGCGTGCCCTTTGGGGGTCTCGGGGCGCGAAGCCCCTGAGGCGAGGGTGGCAGGGCCGAGCCTGCCCTCAGTCCTCGCACGAGAACGGCATTCGTGCCGGGCCATTACAGCAACGCCACCGGCGCCAGCACACCTGGCGCCTACGACGGCTCAGCACCGCCAGGAGCGTGCCCTTTGGGGGTCTCGGGGGCGTGCCGCCGCAGCGGGTTGCCCCTTGAGGCGGGGGTGGCGGGGGCCAGCCGGTCCCCGCCGAAAAAAACAATTCCGGAGCACACCATGACGCCACCAAGCAAAACCTACCAACTCGTCAACACCACGAACGGCACGACGGTCGCCCAGACAACCCGCCTCGCCGACAACCCCTGGACCAGCTTCAAGGGGCTGATGGGCGCCGCGCCCCTGCCCGCCGGGCGAGGCCCTCCTCATCACCCCCTCCTCCTCCATCCACACCCACTTCATGCGCTTCGCCATTGACGTTCTTTATGTCAATAAAGACGACATGATCGTCGGCATCGACCGCGACCTGAAGCCCTGGCGCTTCGGCCACTTCTACAAGGGCGTCAAATACGTCGTCGAAATGTCCTCCGGCGGCGCCAAAGACTGCCAGGTCGGCGACAGGATCGAGCGAAAGTCTCTGGACTAAGTCAGGGGCGTCTCGGTGATCGTGCGGACCATCGCCCACAGGTTCTCCATCGGCGTGTCAAGCTGCACGTGGTGCGTCGGGCCCGATGATCAGGCCCCCACCTCGGCCCACGGTCGCCAGTCGCTGGCAGACCTCGTCCCGCACCTGCTCGGGCGTGCCAAACGGCAGCGTGTACTGTTCGTCGATCGTGCCCCAGAAGCACAACCGGTCCCCATACTGGCGCTTCAACTCGGCCGGGTCCATGCACGCGGGCTGGATCGGGTTCAGGACGTCGACCCCCACCTCGATCAACTCCGGGATGATCGGCGTCACGTTGCCGTCCGAGTGGTAGGCCACTTTCAGCGCCGGGTTGATCCCCTTAATCGTGCTGATGAACTCGGCCATCCGGGGCTTGAGGAACTTGCGCCAGTGCCGCGGCGAGAAGAGCATCCCCTGCTGCTGCCCCACGTCGTCGCCGATCCAGATCATGTCGACGCCCATCTCCGTGAGGCGCTTCGCCGCCGCAAGGTGATAGCGGAAGGGGATTTCGAGAATCTCGTCGGCAAGGTCGGGATCGCTCACGAAGTCGGACAGCAGCCGCTCATACCCGCGCAGCGCCCAGGCGCACTCGAAGATCGTAGTGACCGTGACGCCGACAATCCAATATTCGTCCTTCAGCGTCCGGATCACCCGCTCGGCCTCCACGTAGAGCTCGGGCCGGTTTGGGTCGGGCGCGCGGTATTGCGAGAGCGCGCCCTTGTCCGCCAGCGGATGGCCGGTGATTTCCGTGTACTGCCCCACCCCGTAAGGCGTCTCGTACGGCACGTTGTGAAAGCCAATGCCCCACTCGTCCACATAGTCGTGCTCCGCGGCATAGTACGAGTTCGCCCACCCCACCGACGTCTGGAGCATGTCCTCGTCGAGGGCCATTTCGAGCTCGTAGGTGTTGCCCCCGCCGTGCGGGTTGTGCCCCGCCACATGTTCGTCAACCGCATCGCTATGGGGCCGGTCTCCCCGTGGCGCGTCCCCTTCAGCGCCAGGTCCGCACGCAGGCGCTCGGCAAACTCGGGCGTGAAGCTGATCGACATGGGGCAGCGGTCGGGCACGCGCCCGTTCAGCGCGGCCCAGACCCGTTCGCGATGTTTCATGGTCACCTCGTATAATCGCATGATCCGAACCCTCGGAGGACCACGCCCCCGTGGGTCTCATATCTTCGCGTCAAGCCAAGGGAATTGGACACTGATTGAAAGGATCCGACTGATTCTCATGATCTTTTTCGAAAAGGACAGTGCAGATCAGTTCAATCAGTTGCATCAGTGTCCCATTTCAGATGAGTGTAAACTGCTCGCAACGCGAGGTTGCGCATGTAGTGCGAGCTTTCCACTTTGCGATCAGTTTAGGTACAAGGACACTGATTCTGTCGGGTCGCATCCTTCGACTGCGGCACGCCAGCTGCGCTGGCGCCTCCGCTCAGGATGCTTCAAGCTCAGGCATCCTGAGCGGAGGGCGGTCCGCAGGAGCGCCCGCAGTCGAAGGGTGCCAAGCGTCATGGTTCATCAGATTCGCTATTCACGCATGGTTCCTGCCGGTCCCGCCTCATCCCCCGCACAGTCACTTATCCGGGCGAACGTGTACCCGCAGCGTTGCCTTTGGGGTTCCAAGGGGCGCAGCCCCTGGTCGGGGGCGGCGGGGGCAAGAGCGCCCCCGCCAACCTAGTCGCCAGGCGGCGCACGGCAGAGACCGGTCCCGTCTGATTCTCGGATAGATTCTAAATACACGCATGGTTCCTGCCGCCCCGCCTCATCCCCCGCACAGTCACTTATCCGGCAAACGCGTACCCGCAGCGTTGCCTTTGGGGTTCCAAGGGGCGCAGCCCCTGGTCGGGGGCGGCGGGGGCAAGAGCGCCCCCGCCAACCAGTCATCATGCATAAGCCGATTATTTCACTGTGTTCGGGGATCAGGAGCAGCCGGGGCAGGTCCGCCCCTTCGCAGCCGCTGCGGCAGATATGGCGAGGGTAGCACGACTTCGTGCTGGGGTCAAACACCTGGGTGGGCGGGACGCGTTTCAGAGTGGGGGCAAGGTCAGCGGAGCATCCTGAGCGGAGCGGAGTGAAACGTAGCGCAGTCGAAGGATGCGGCGCGGGTGAGACATGACAGGACGCAAACGACGCAGACAGGGATGAATCGACAGGACCTATGTCAATAGCGGCCCGTAAATCCACCCCATCGGCGTCATCCGCGTCCTGTTCGTTCGTTCCTACTGTTTCACGATCCTGCCTTCGACCACCGGGCCCACCGGCGAGTTGTCCGCCACGTAGTTCACCGCCAGGTTCAGCAGGTCGTCGCCCGGCTGCAGCACGTTCGTGCCCTGGCCGAACACCGTGTACCCGTCGCCGCCGCCGTACATGAAGTCGTTGGTGACGAAGCGCACCGAGTCGCCCGGGGCGATCGGGGTCGCCGGGCCACCCATCCCCTGCGGCGTCTTCCACATGCCGGTCACGACCGGGGTCGTGCCGTTGCACGTGTAGGTCGCCTTCAGGCCCGCGATCTGCGGGAAGCGGCCGGTGGCGATGGCCGTGTTGCACGCGGGCGAGAACCCGTTCAGGAACGCCTGCTCGAGCTGCGCGCCGGTGAGCGTGAGGATCACGGTCCGGTTGCCGAACGGCAGCACGGAGAACATCTCGCCCCACGTGATCTCGCACGGCGCCTCGCCCGCGCTCGGCGGCGTGCAGTTCAGGTCGGCCCGCAGGCCGCCCGAGTTGGTGTACGCGCCGTCGATGTTGGCGTACGACTTCCACATCGCGTCCGCCACCATGTTGCCCATCGCCGACTCAAGCAGCCGCGACGGCGCCCGCTTGATGTCGAACTGCTGCGTGCCGATCACCTGGTTGCGCAGGATCGCAGTCTGTGCGTTCGCATCGTCCACGATCGCCTGCACGTCGGGCCGGGGCGCCACGCCGATGGTCTTGGCAACCCGGGTCGCCGCGCCCGCCCATTCCACGTCCTGGTCGTGGATCACCAGCTGCCCCACGGAGTAGCTGGCCCCTGCATTCAGCCCTTCCGCAATCAGGATGCGGCCCTGCATGAAGTTTGCGATCCGGTGCGTGTGCCCCGCAAAGATCGCGTCCACCTGCGTGTCCTGGATCTTGTTTGCGATGGTCACGATCGGGCCGTCCCACGGGGTCGGCGTCGTGCCGTCCACCGCGTTGTTGCCCACCACTGCGCCCTGGTGGATCAGGACAATCTGGATCTTTACCCCCTGCTGGCGCAGCTTCTCAGACTCGGCCCGGATGGTATCGGCCTCGTCCAGGAAGTTCAGGCCGGCCGTGGCCCCGGCGCTCACCAGCTCGGGCGTCTCCTTCAGCTCGATGCCGATCACGCCGATCCGCTGCGTTGCCGAAGTCAAAGACCTTCGTCCCCTGCACCCACTCGGGGTTGAGCCCCGTCACCGCGTCCACGATGTTTGCGCCCAGGAAGGGGAAGGTGGCCCGCGCCTGCTGTTCCAGCAGCCGCTGCACGCCGTAGTCGAACTCGTGGTTGCCGTACGATGTCGCGTCGAGCCCCCACGCGTTCT
Source organism: uncultured Chloroflexia bacterium (assembly GCA_963810095.1). Taxonomy (GTDB): domain Bacteria; phylum Chloroflexota; class Anaerolineae; order CG2-30-64-16; family CG2-30-64-16; genus JALOOB01. The sequence goes on from CAWEMM010000012.1 coordinate 283,936, forward strand.
CCACGTCGATCGCGGGCATGTCCTTCAACAGCCCGGAGTTGGCGGGCGAGGCGCCCACATTGTCGCCCGACGCGAACAGGAACGCGGGACCGGCAAATGCCGCCGCCTCCTCGTCGAACATGGTCGCGAGCTGCCCCGCGCCGCCCACCAGCACGTTGCGCCCGTCCATCGTCGTCGTCGTCGAGTCGAGCTGGCCGTGGAAGTCGGTCAGCGCCAGCACCGGCACCAGCGTGCGCGACTCGCTGCCCCGCAGCAGGTCAAGCCGGACGACGCCCTGCGAATGCTGGGGCATCGGCACCTTCAGGATGTACGCGGCGGTGGGCGCAAGGTCGATCGTCCGCAGGCTGAACTCGCCCTTGGCAATGTTCTGCCCGCCCGCCAGGAACGTGGCCCGCATGTTGATGCTGGCCGCCAGGTTCTGCACGTCGGGCACGTAGCCGTGCTGGCCGAAGAACGCCGAACGGGCGACCAGGGTGCCCGGGGTCGCGGCATCGAACTGGTAGGGCGGGTACGCAAACACGACCAGGTCGCCGGTGCGGGTCGGGTGCGCCATGTCCGCGGTGCAGTTGGGGCCGTTCGGGATGTAGCGCGCCTCGGCCTTGGTGTACATCCGGTCGATCATCTTCCAGCTTTCGGGCTGGCCGTCGCCGGTCCAGTCGTTCGGGTCGGTCAGCGCGCCAGAATGCCGCCTTGATTGCGGCGACGGTCGATGCCTCGTCGGTCGCAGCCACCTGCTGCAGCCCGCCGCCCGCCGGGTCGCGGCCGGCCAGGTTCAGGTAGATCTGCACGGTCCCGCCGGCCCAGCACGCCTTCGCCTTGCCGATGGTCTCGCCGGTGGCCGGGCGGCAGTTGGACGTCTGCGGCTTGGAGAGCAGGCCCAGGTCGACCAGCACCTTGCTCGCGTCGATCGCCAGGAACTGCGGCGCAAAGCCGTGGTCCGACGCGACAAAGGTCGTGGCCTGCTTCGGCATCAGACGACTGGACCAGGCCCAGCGTCGCGTCCGCGCCCTGGTACGCCCGGCGCAGGAACCCTCGCGCTGGCGCCACCCGGCCGTCGGGCGTGCCGTTCACCTGCACGTCGTCATACGCCGGGTTCGGCTGGCCGTTGTGCAGGGTCGGCAGACCAGGCCGAGGAACTGGTGCTGGAACTCGTCGGTGGTGGGGTAGCCGACGAGCGCCAGGTCGGGCTGGTAGATGCCGAGGATGTACTTGATCAGCGGGTAGGCAGACGCTTCCCAGTACAGGCCTTGCTCGACGTACGTCTCCTCGCTCGACGATCGCCCGCTTCGAGGATGGCGAAGTCGGCCGAGCCTGGAGGACGGGGAACTTCTGCGCCACGTACTCCTCGAAGTCGCCCGTAAAGCCGGGTTCGCCCGGCCAGCCGGTCCAGGTCGCGATCGCCCGGGTCACCGACGTGTGGAACAGGCGGACCTTCGAGAGGTCGGGCGCGAGTTCTTCGACCTTGACCAGGAATGCCCGCGGTCTTGCCGTCGAGCGCGCCGCCCGAGATCTTCACCTTGACGTCGCCCCACTGGCCCTTCGCCAGCGTCGCCACCGCCTTCGCCCCGTTCTTCTCGGCGCAAAGAGCACCCTGTCGTAGTTGACCTGCTTGTCGTTGGTCGAGTCGAAGATGTAGGCGTTCAGCCCGTACTTGTCGATGCCCGCGTCGAGCACCCGCAGCCGCATCTCCTTGGCGGGGCTGTAGGATCTTCGGCGTGTTGGTCCACCCGCTCGCGTCAACCGGCGCGGCGCCCGCAAATGGCGCTTGTCCCGCAAATCCGGCCGGATGATCGAACTGCAGGCCAAACGACGCGACGAAGGCCGCGTTGTCGTCGGGGCTGATGTAGTTCGTCGCCACGCCCCGGCCCGAGAAGAAGTTGCGGTAGTCGACGGTGGGCCCGGCGATGGTCGCGCCTCGGCCCCCCGCCCATTCGAACTGCACGACCTTCTTGCCCCCGCGCTCCGCGGCCTGCGCCAGCGTTTCCGCCTGGAGCACGCCCGGGTCGAACGCGGCCGTGCGGTTGCTGAACGGCCGCGCCATTCATGTGGAAGGTGTTGTTGGTCGAGCCGGTGACGGCCGGCCATGCGCCCGTTGCCAGGCTATACCAGCCCGCGCCGGTGTTCGGCGGCGCCTGGGTGAGCAGGCCGCCGTCGCTTGCGATGGCGCCCTTCTTCATCAGGTCTGCGAAAGTGGGCAGGAGGCCCTGCGACACGTAGTCGGCGACACGGTTTTGCATCAGGCCGTCGGAGGCAAAGAAGACGAGGCTTTCGCCCTTGTCCGCCTGCGCTGCGGCAGGCGCGGCGCCGGCAAGCGCCTCTCCGGCGGGCGCTGCTGCCGCACCCACGGCAGACAGGATCAGCAGCACGATCATCACCAACACGATGCCACTCTGGCGTCTGGAGAATCTCACTTTCCCACTCCTTCTCAATTCGATCGGATGTGTCGCCCTGGGAGCTGCGGCATCGCTCCCCGGCGTCCGGCCCGGGGGCCGTCGGCGGAAGCATCAGTTCTCAAGCGCCATTCTACTGCTTTTCTGATTATAGACAAGTATGGCACGTTCCTCGAATTTACTTAAAACAAATCGCCGCCGGTTTCCCGGGCGGCGATGCTTCCTGTTATTTCCCTGTAAAACAGGGAAACCCTGCTACCGTCCCCGCAGCTCGCTGGCGATCCGCCCCCAGCTGATGCTGGCGCTGGAGAGCAGCGTGTCGGCCCGGAAGAAGCGGGCGGCCAGCAGGACGAACAGGTATGCGGTGATCACCAGGCCGGCCAGCGCGACGAACGGCTGCCATGGGGGCACACCGCCGGTCGCCAGCCGCGTCACCATCGCGGTCGGCGCAGTCAGCGGGAAGAGGCTCAGCACGGTGGCTGCCACGCCGTGCGGGTCCTGGAAGAACACGTTGTTGAGCCACAACGGGATCAGAAGCGGGATCAGCAGGACGAACGTGAACTGCGACCCCTCGCGCATGGTCGGCGCCAGCGCTCCGAGCGCACCCAGGGCCGCCGCGTACAGGATATAGCCGAAGATGAAGAAGAGCCCCGCCCACGCGAAGAACGCAAGCGACAAGCCCTTCCCCGCCAGCGCGGTCGCCGCAGCCGCCCCGCCGACCAGCAGGAACTGTCCGCCTCCCATCCAGATCGTCATCTGCAGCAGTGCGATCGCGCCCAGGCCGACGACCTTGCCCAGCATCAACTCCCGCGGCGAGAGGCTTGTCAGCAGCAGTTCCGCGGTCCGGTTCTCCTTCTCGCGGCTGACGCTCTGGAGCATGTACCCCGCGCTCATCGTGATGATGAAGAAGAGGATGAACATGACCGCAAAGGGCAGGATGAAGTCGGTGAACTGCGCCTCGGCGCGGTTCTTTGGCTGCGTCTCGCCCACCGGCGCCAGGCTGCGCTCGTCCATGTTGGCGATCGGCGCGGCGATCGCCGCGGCCGCCGGCGATGCCCCGGCCAGGTTGTAGCGCAGGACGTACTCGAGCTGGCCGTTGCCGGCGACGCCTGAGATGGGCGAGGGGTGCTCCGACACGGCCACAACCTTGCCCGTCTCCCGGAAGTCCGCCGGGATCAGGAAGTAGTGCGGAATTTCGCCCGACGTCAGCGCGGCCTTCGCCGACGCCTCGTCCGGATACACTTTGAACTGGGAGCGCATATCGGTGGGGATTGTCTGGATGATGCCCGCCAGGTCCACATAGGGCACGGCGGGCCCGCGCAGCGCCGCGGTGACGGCGGTCGAGGCCTCCGTGATCGTGCGCTGTGCGAAGACCTGCGGCAGGAATGTAAACACCATGATCATGATGGGAAAGACGAACGTGAAGAACCAGAACGACGGCTTCCGCAGCATGCTGATCACTTCGTACTTGATGACGATGCCAACGTTGCGCGCTTTCATGACGCTTGCCTCCCGGCGCTCGGTGCTGGGGCCGCCTTGCGCTCCGCACGCAGCAGCCCCGGCAGCGCGGCCAGGCTCAGCGGCTGGCCGTAGCGCAGCATGCCCATGCGGAACACGCGTGCTGCCAACCAGATGCTGCCCACGGCCGCAACAACCAGGATCAGGAAGCTCAGGCCCAGCTGCCAGGTGGGGATCTCCGTCACCCCCCATCGCATCGCGATCGTCATCAGCGACGTGGTTGGAAACAGCGTGAGCGCCACCAGGATCGGGCTGTCGGGGCTCGTGAAGATCAGGATGAAGAAGAAGAACGGCAGCGCGAACAACAGGTTGAAGAAACCCGAAATCTGCTGCCCGTGCTGCAGCTCCGTCACCATGCTGCCGACCGTGATCATCATGCCAGCCAACAGGACGTAGGTTGGCAGGAAGAAGAGCGTTGCGAGGGCCATGGTCGTGCCGGGAACCTGGATCGTGCGCAGCCAGGGCACCTGTGAGCTGCCCCAGACGAGGGCCAGGGCCAGCGCGAACAACCACACCCCAATCTGCGTCAGCGCCACGCCGATGAGACCGATGGCCTTGCCGCCGATCAGCTGGAGCGGCGAAACCGAGGTCATCATGACCTCCACCATGCGGTTTTCCTTCTCCGTCGTCACGGCCTGGAGCAGGTAGCCGCCCGAACTCATCACGACCATGATGAAGAAGAAGCCGATGACGAACGGCAGGATCGTGGAAACGATAAACCCTTCCTGCGGCATCTCGCGGGGGTCGTTCGCCGACCGGTAATTCAGCGCCACCCCATCGAGCAGCACCTTCTGCGCGCCCGCAGGGGCGTCGGCCACCAGGTGCGCGGTCAGGAAAGTCTGAAAGGCCGCACGCGCGCTGCGCCAGAGGGCGACGTTCCCCAGGTGAGAAGCGTGACGTGCCTCGAAGTAAGGTAGTCGGCGGGGATGAGGTAGTAGGCCTGGATCGCGCCGGACTGCAGGGCCGCCCGGGCCGCCTCGTCGCTCTCGAAGGGCCGGAGATCCACCTCGGCCTCCCCCGCCGCGTACGCCTGCGTCACCGCGGCCCGGGTGACCCCGGCCAGGTCCACGTAGCCCACCGGCCGGTCGTCGCCCTTGGGCATCGCCGTGAAGATCGCAATCGCGACGATCGCGCCGATAAAGAGCGGCATGCCGATGAGCGAGAGCAGGAAGGAGCGCTTGTGGACCATCCGGTTGTACTCGGCGACCGCCACCTTCCAGAGGTTACCCATTGGCCGCCTCCCGTGCAGGCGCCGCGGCGCCCGGCTGCTCGGAAACCCGAGCGCCGTCCGGCCCGGCTTCCATGTCCGCTTCGCCCGACACCACGTTGATAAAGATATCGTCCAGGGAGGGCTCGGCCAGCTCGAAACGCTCGATGTGCGCGCCGGGCTGCTCGGCCAGCGCCCGCAGGACGCCCTGCGGCGCGGCGCCGGCGGCCAGGGACAGCCGCCAGTGGTTGTTCTCCTGCCGAGCCTCGCGCACCCCGGGCAGGTGGGCGAAGTCTGCCTTGCCGTGGACCAGCACTGCGTTTGTCGAGAACTCACGCTTGATCTGGTCGACCGGGCCGTAAAGCACGACCCGCCCCTTGTCGATCAGGACAATGCGGTTGCACATGGCCTCCACCTGGTACATCAGGTGCGTCGACATGATGATCGCCTTGCCCGCCTGGGCCTGTTCCGAGAGCATGTCGATGGCCATCCGGGTGTTGACGGGGTCCAGATTGGCGAAGGGCTCGTCGACGACGATCAGGTCGGGCTCGTGGACGAGGGTGGCGATCAGTTGGGCCTTCTGCTGCATGCCCCGGCTCAGGTCCTGGATCTTCTTCTGCCGCGCGTCCCACAGGTCGAGCCGCTTGAGCCACTTCTCCAGCCGCCGGGTCGCATCCTTCTCCGACAGGCCCTTGAGCGTCGCGAGATAGTGCAGGGTGGGCTCGAGCTTCTGGTCGCGGTACAGTCCGCGCTCCTCGGGCATGTAGCCGATGCGATGCTTCTTGGCCTCCGTCATCGGGCCGCCGAACAGGCTGACTTGGCCGCAGTCGGGGCGGAAAATGTCGAGCATCATGCGGATCGTGGTGGTCTTGCCCGCGCCATTGGGTCCAAGCAAGCCGAAAATCTCACCGGGATACACGTCGAACGAAACCTCGTCGACCGCCCGCAGGCTGCCAAAGGTTTTGCATACCCCGTTTAGCGAAACTACTGGTTGAGCCATGATGAACTCCCAAGTGAAAAAACCGTGTGGGTTGTACTTGACCCTTCAATCGTGTATGGTAGCACGAAACCTGCCGGGAACCCGTATCGCCGCTCCCAGTCGGCTGACGCGGTGCGTCCGCAAACCAGACGAATCTGGTGGACAACTCGCTATAGTGGATACGCCGAACGAAGGCGCATGGTTGCGCTTTTTGGAGTAGAATGAGGCTGACTCAAGGAGGTTGCCATGGCTGCGTTACCGATCGTCAAAATGACCCTGTACAAGCACGGCGTCGGCTTCTTCACGCGGTACGGCGAGCAGCCCGGCGAAACCGCTGCCCTTTCGTTCCGGACCGGGGAGATGAACGACGTGCTCAAGAGCCTGACGGCCGTCGCCGCGGGCGGGCAGGTGTTGGGGGTGGATTACCAGACGCCGGAGGATAAGGCTGCGTTGCTCAGACGGTCGTCTATCCAGTTGTCCGACGAGGCGAGCCTGCGCGACCTCCTGCGGGATGTGCGGGGCCGCCCGATCACGATCATCACGACGACCGGCAGCCAGACAGGGGTAGTGGTCGGGGTTGACCTGCCGGGCGAGCGCGAGCCGATGAACGCCGCGCTGGTGTCGCTCCTTCTCCCCGCCACGCGTCAGGTCATCCCCGTCCGCCTCGGCGATATCATGATGCTGACACTGGACGACGACCGGGCGGCCGCCGACCTGACCTACTTCCTCGAGACCAGCCTGACCGAGGAGGATAAGCGGGCGGTGACCGTCCGCCTTTCGCCCGGCGCGCAGGCGGTCAGCATCAGCTACATTGCCCCAAGTCCCGTCTGGCGCGTCAGTTACCGGCTTGTGGCCGACGAGGCGGAGCATCCTGAGCGGAGCGCGTCTCAAGGGGACGCCGCGCAGTCGAAGGACGCTCCCCGCGCACCATCCCAGTCCGAGTTCACGGGACTGCTCCAGGGCTGGGCGCTGTTCGACAACACCCTGGACGAAGACCTGGAGAACGTCGAGGTGACCTTCGTGGCCGGGATGCCGGTCAGCTTCGTCTACGACTTGTACACGCCGTTCACGCCCGACCGCCCGGTCGTCAAGGAAGAGGGCCGCGCCGTGGCCGCGCCGGTGGAGTTCGAGGCCGCCGAGATGGCGTTTGGCGCTGCGCCACCTGCGGCAGCCACGCGGGCTGCATGATGCGGGAGACGCTGGAGGTGCCTGCGTTCCGCAAAACGCTCAATGCCACGCAGCGCAGATGTGGCCGCGTCGACGACCGTCGCCGCTGCGGGCCAGGAACAAGGGGAGTTCTTCAGCTACGTGGTCGCCAACCCGATCACCGTGCGCCGGGGCCGGTCTGCGATGGCGCCCATTCTGCAGGGCGAAGTGAAGTTGACGAAGGAGCGGCTCTACAACGGCCAGAAGCACCCCCGCCACCCGGTCATCGCCATGCGCTTCAAGAACGAGTCGGGCCTGACCCTGGAACGGGGGCCGCTCACCGTCGTGGAGGCGGGCGAGTACGCGGGCGAGGCAATGCTGCCCTTCACCGCCAGCGACGGGGAAATCTACCTGGCCTACGCGGTCGACCTGGGCATTACGGTAAGCGAGGAGCCGGGCAGCGAGCGGCGCCTGGAGAGCATCGCCATCCGGGAGGGTCTGCTGGTGGTGCAGGAGTGGGACATCCAGTCGGTCAAATACCGCCTGCAGAACCGCGGCCGGGCGGCCGCCGCGGTGACGATCGAACACCCCGCACTCGGGGGCTACGAGCCGTTCGAAACGGCCGAGCCGGCCGAGCGCACGGCACAGTTCCTGCGCTATATCGTGGACGTGGAAGCAGGCAGAAGCGCGACCTTCACTGCCCGGCAGCGCTGCGCCCTCTCGCGGCGGGAGGAAATCCGGAACCAGAACCTCGCTCAGCTGGCCCAGTGGCTGCGCGACAAGGCGCTTGACCAGGGGACGTACGACCGGCTGGCTGCGATTCTGAGGCTCTACGAAGCCATCGGCAAGCGGGGGCAGGAAATCCAGAAGAACGCGATGACCCGCCAGAAACTCCTGGAGCAGCAGAAGGTCATCCAGGGGAACCTGGCCAGCCTCAAGGACAGCGGCGAGGAGGGGCAGCTGCGCACCCGTTACGCCCGCTCGCTGGCCGACCAAGAAGACCGGCTGGCCGCCCTCGACCGCAGCGACGAGGACCTGCGGAAGGCAAACGAGCAGACAGAGACCGAGATCGCCGCGGCCATCAAGGAACTGAGCTAACCACAACGACACCAGGACGCGATGCGTTGCGGGCGCCCATCCGGCATGGCGGCCTGGTGTCTTTGTCGTAGCGGCTCAATCCGCAGCAGCGAGCACGTCTGCCGCCGACACGCGCGCCTTCGACGCGAACGCGGCGACGCCCACCCGCTGAAGCAGCCAGATGGAGACGAACAGGCCCCCGGCTTCGATGATGAAGACGGCTGCGTACGCGGCGCTGTAGCTGCCCGTGAGCGAGAGCGCGACGTCGCGCACGATGCCGCCCGCAGCAATGCCCGCCCCCCGGGAAATCAGCTGGATCACCGACCAAAGGGCCAGGTAAGTTCCGGCCTGGCTTTCCTGGTTTACCGCCATCAGCAGGCTCACCCCACCCACGGTGAAGATGCCGAACCCCAGGCCGAAAAAGATGAGCGTCGGCATGACCATCGGCAGCGCCTCGCGCAGTGCGACAGCGCCCAGCAGCAGGAGGGGCAGCCCCAGCAGCACCAGGCCCCAGGACGTGGTGCTGACCTGCTGATCCGGCCGCCTGCGCCGTGTCAGAATGAGTGTGCCCACCATGCCCACGATCACGCCCGTGCCCCAGTAGGCATTGAAACGGGTTGTCTGACCCACGGCCAGCCCAAACACGTCACCCCCGAACGGCTCGAGGATCGCATCCTGCATGAAGGCGAAGAAGGCCGAGACTGCGAGGAAGATGGCATAGCGCCGGGCACGCGGGTTGGCCCAGATGGCCGAGACGGCCTCGCGGATCGACGGCTGCGCTGCGAGTTCATCCTGCGCGGGGCGTCCGCCGCCTTCGGGAACGTGGGGCGACAAACGCCTTGACCGCCGCTCCTCGCCAACGACGGAAATGAACCAGAAGAAGGCCGCGCCGCCGACGCCGACGAGGACCAGCCGCGTGAAGGCGGCCGGATCATAGACCGGCATCAGGCGCGGCATAGAGGGCCGGGATGAAGGCGAAGCTGACCACGAGCATCAGTTGCACGATGCCCATCGCCTGGCCGCGCTTGTCATAGGGTGCGCTGTCGTGCACCAGGGCCAGAAACGGGGCGCCGGAAATCAAGGTGCCCGCGCCGTAAACCACGAACGAAAGCACGGCCAGCGCCCAGCCCAGCGGTGAGCCGGGATCGCGCGTGATCGCTACGGTCGACAGCGGCAGCAGCGGCAGTGCGAGCAGCATGAGCAGCCGGCCCAGCCAGATGTAGGCCACCCGGCGGCTGCCCAGGATGGGCCGGGTGTCCGACCGCCGGCCGGCCCACAAAGAGAGCGGCGCCAGAAAGTAGCGCAGGGCCGACAAGAGCGCCACCGGCCAGGCTGCAATGCCGAGGTCGCTGATGAGCACCCGGTTCCAGACCGCGGACGTCAACAGATCGGCAAACGAAGAACCGATATGAAAAGAACCGAGTTTTAGCGAGCGACGGATGCTGAACTCGGGTTCGTGTGGGTCAGTATTTGGCATGGCGTCAATCTAGCGGAAATCGCCCTGTTCGACAGTAAGGAGGATGCCAGCACGCCCCGCAAGGCCCGGTTAAGCACAAAGACACGAAGGGGCACTCCGCCCTCCTTCGTGTCTTCGTGTCTTCGTGTCTTTGTGGTCGGTTTGCGGACTTACGCAAGGACCTCGCGCACCGCTTGCAGCGTCGCGGCGATGTCTTCCCGCGTCACGTGGTAATTCGTCACGGCACGAACGCGACGAGGGTCCATGTCGGCCATCCGCACGCCGTATGCTTCCAGCCGCTCGGAGAAGGTGACGGCGTCCATGTCGGGTCGGAGAATCTTGAAGAAGACGATGTCGGTGCGCACCGACACCGGCTCGACCTCGATGCCGGGCAGGTCCGCCAGGCCTGCGGCCAGCGCCTCGGCGTTCGAGTGGTCGTCGGCCAGGCGGTCGACCATTTCGTCCAGCGCCACGATGCCCGCTGCTGCGAGGATGCCCACCTGGCGCATGCCCCCGCCTAGCACCTTGCGGTTGCGGTGAGCCTGGGTAATGAACTCCCGGCTTCCACAGATGATGGAACCGACCGGCGCAGCCAACCCCTTGCTGAGGCAGAACGTCACCGAGTCCGCATCCCTGACGAGCTCCTTAGCATCGACGCCCAACGCGACCGACGCATTGAAAAGGCGCGCACCGTCGATGTGCAGGCGCAGGCCGCGACTGTGCGCGAGGTCCGCGACCCGGCGGGTGTACTCCACCGTGAGCGGGACGCCGCCGCACCGGTTGTGCGTGTTCTCCAGGCAGATCAGCCGGGTGCGTGGCGCGTGGATGTCGTCGGGGCGGATGGCCGCCGCAAGCTCGCCCAGGTCCATCGTACCGTCAGCTTGGTTCTTAACCAGGTGCGGCATGATGCCGCCCAGGGCCGCGCAGCCGCCCTGCTCGTAGCGGAACGTGTGCGACTGGTCGCCCATGATCGCTTCGTCGCCGCGGCCGCAATGGGTCAGCAGGCTGACGAGGTTGCCCTGGGTTCCCGAGGCGACAAAAAGGCCGGCCTCCTTGCCCAGGCGCGCCGCCGCCTTCTCTTCGAGGCAGTGCACTGTGGGGTCTTCGCCCCACACATCGTCGCCCACTTCGGCATCGGCCATCGCCTGGCGCATGGCCGGAGTCGGCTTCGTGAACGTGTCACTTCGCATTTCAATGATATGATCCATGCTACGCATAAAAGAAAAATCCTCCCTGTGCAGGGAGGATTATACCATACGCGCCGCAGGCGAACCCGATTTACGACGATAACTGACCAACCGCAGAGACACTAAGAATCCCGGAGAACAAGAGAATGACCTTCGCCGACCTCTGTGTCTTGGTGTCTTTGTGGTGAGAACTCACGCACGCATCGGCTAGTACTTCCGCACCAGCGCCCGATACGCTGCGGGCTGGCGGCACTGGAAAATCTGCGACTCCTCGCGCACCGTGCGAATTTCGTCCAGGTCCACCGTGGCGACGGCATACCCCTCCGCCGCGTCCAGGCACGTGTGCACCTGCCCGCGCGGGCCCACCAACATGGACTCGCCGCCGAAGGTGTAGCTCGGCTCCTTCCCGATGCGGTTCGCCGCCGCCAGGTAGACTGCATTCTCGCAGGCCCGCGCGACGGTGAAGGCCCGCCACGCCTCCATCTGGTCACTGGTCCATGCGGCGGGCGCGACGATCAGGTCTGCGCCGTCGAGCGCCAGACCGCGCGCGACCTCGGGAAACGCCATGTCCCAGCCGATCATGACGCCGAGCCCGCCAAATTCGGTGTCGAATATCGGCATGCGGTAGCCGGGGCGAAAGGCGAGTCGCTCCTCGCCCTGGAGGTGCAGCTTGCGATAGTCGCCCAGCAGCTCGCCGTCCGGCCCAATCACCACGGCCGCGTCGAACAGAATGCTCTCGACCTTTTCCTTGACGGGCATGCCGAACACGACGTACACGCTGAACTCCGCCGCCTTGCCCGCAATATAGGACACGGCATGGCCGGTCACCCGTTCGGCCAGCCGCGTAAAATTCAAGCCGCACTCGTAGCCTGACAGCGCCAGTTCCGGAAAAACGATGAGGTTGGTCGGCTGCTCGCTGCAGATGCGTTGGATGTAGCTCCCCATCCGGCGGAGGTTCTCTTCATTATCGTTGATCGCCGGCGTCATTTGGGCCAAAGCAATCGTCACTTCTCGCATCGTAAGGCTCCTCTCGCTAATTGTGCACCATTTTAGAACATTTGTTGGCAAATTGCAAGTGCGGCTTTGCCGCATAGGCACAAAGACACCGGATGTTCGCAAAGTTTTATTGCCATCCTTGTGTCTCGGTGGTAATTATTCTCGGCCGGTCGGCAGGCCCTCCCACAGCCGCTCGACGTGGTCCATGCCCCGCCAACCGAATCGCCCGAGGTCGACGTGCCCGCTCGCATCGAACACCACGCCTTCCTCCTCGAGCAGCGCCCGCTGCAGGTCGGCCCCCAGGTCCACCCGCGAGATACTGATACGCCCTCGGCTGTTGATGACCCGCTGCCACGGCACATCGTCGACATCGCTGCCGCGCAGCGCGTTAAGCGCCCACCCCACCGTGCGCGCGGCCTGCGGGTGGCCGAGCAGCGCCGCGATCTGGCCGTAAGAGGCAACCTGGCCGCGCGGAATCTGGCGCACGACGGCGTAAACCCGGTCGAAGAAACTGGGCTCCACACGAACCTCCTCATGGCCGGCCGGCGTAAGATGGAATAGGACGCTGATTGAACGGATCGGACTGATGATCATGATCTTTTACCCTAAGGACAGTTCCGATCAGTTGCACGACTACTTGCGGGCATTGTACTGCGGGTGGGCGAGCGTGCCAACGCCGGGACCGCCGTTTCGGGGCCTGGGCGCATAGGCTGAATATGGTAAAATGCACGAGTACGACGTGGTTTGAGCGAATGCGAGCGATGAGGCGAAAGGCAGTGGCTTCTATGACGAATCCCTTCAATCCGTTCGATAAGGTGCTGGCCCCCGCCACCTCGGGCGCCGGCGAGAAGCGGCGCACAGCGAGCGCACGGGGCAACGGGGGTTGGCTGCTCATGGGGGATGACCCGGACCGCACTGTGCGGGCGGGCCGGCGGCGGCGCACTGAGGGCGACCCGGCGCAGCGCGAGCGTGCTGAGGCGCCCGAGCGACACGATGCACCCCCGCCCTCTTCCGGCGGCGGCGGGGGCGGTGGGGGCGGCTGGCGCCCGACCGGGGGCGGCGGTGGGGGTGGGTTCAACCTGCCGGGCGGCACCCGCGGCGCGGCTGGCGGCGGGATGGGCCTGGTGATGCTCTGCGTGTTGATCGCGTTCTTCCTGCTGACGCGCGGCGGGGGCGGCGGCGGTAGCACGGATCAGCAAAGCGGCCAGGTAGGCCAGGAGCCGCTGCCCACCCAGAGCGCGGGCGGATTGCTGGGCCAATTGGCCGGCACCGAAGCCCCGCTGCCCACCCGCGCGCCCATTGCGACCGCCCGGGCAACGCGAACCCCGTCGAACGCGGGCGGCCAAGCGGGTGGTGGCCAGGCAAGCGGCGGTCAGTCGGACGCGGCCGCGGGCGTCACGCCGGGGCAAACCTGGACCGTGATGCTCTACCAGGACGCGGACGACAAGATCCTCGAAGAGGACATCTTCATCGACTTCAACGAGGCCGAACGAGTCGGTTCGACGGACCGGGTCAAGGTGGTCGCCCAGATGGACCGCTATAAGGGCGGATTCAGCGGCGACGGCAACTGGACGAGCACCCGGCGCTACGAGCTGAGCCGCGATAGTGACCTCAACCGGATTAAGTCGAAGCTCGTTTCCGAAGGCGAAGTAAATATGTCGTCGGGCGACACCCTGGCCGACTTCGTCACCTGGGCCGCGCAGACCTACCCCGCCGACAAATACGTGCTGATCCTCTCGGACCACGGGATGGGCTGGCCGGGCGGGTGGTCGGACCCCGACCCCGGCCGCCAGGGACAGCAAGTCGACCGGCGGGTACCCCTGGAAGGGGCGATCGGCGACAACCTGTTCCTCAACGAGCTTGACGCAGCCCTGGCGAAGGCGCGGCAGCAGGCGGGTATCGACAAGTTCGAGCTGATCGGCCTGGACGCGTGCCTAATGGGCCACGTCGAGGTGATGGATGCGCTCGCGCCGCACGGCCGCTACGCCGTCTTCTCGCAGGAGACCGAGCCCTCGCTTGGCTGGGCCTACACCGCCTTCCTGAACAGCCTCGTGAAAAACCCCGACGTGGACGGCGCGGCGCTGGCCAAGGCCATCGTGCAGAGCTACATCGACCAGGACCAGCGGGTAGTCGACGACCAGGCGCGCAACGACTGGATTGGCCGCGGCAACCCCGTCAACGGCGGCGCCAGCCTCCAGCAGGTACGCGGCGAGCTGAACCGCGATATCACGCTGACTGCCGTCGACCTGAGCAAGACCGGGGCGCTGATCCAGGGCCTCAACCAGCTCGCGTTTTCGATGCAGAATGTCGATCAGAGCGCAGTCGCGAAGGCCAGGCGCTACACGCAGTCGTTCACCTCGATCTTTGGTGATCAAGTGCCGCCTTCATACATCGACCTGGGCCACTTCCTCGTGCTGCTGACGCAGGCAACGAAGGACCAGGGCGTCGGCCAGGCGGCCCGGACGCTGGCGCAAGACCTGACGCAGGCAGTCATTGCCAAGAAGAGCGGGCAGAACAAACCGGGCGCGACGGGGCTGTCGATCTACTTCCCCGTCGGCCAGCTGTACCAATCCGCGGCAGCCGGGCCGCAATCGTACACGGCCATCGCCGACCGGTTCGCGAACGACTCATTGTGGGACGAGTACCTCGCGTTCCATTACGGCGGGCGGACGTTCCAGGAGGATGCTCAAGGGGTCGCGGCGCTGGCTGGGGGTGTGACGCGCGCGCCGGGCGCAGGCAAGATCACGCTGTCGCCGGTGCAGAAGGACAAGGCCCAAGTCGCCATTCGGGACAAGGTGCTGCTCAGCACCAACGTCAGCGGGAACAACCTCGGCTATGTCTACTTCTTCACGGGTTACCTGGACAAGCAGAGCAACTCGATGTTCGTCATCGACCAGGACTACCTCGAGGCGCCGCAGACCAAAGAGGCGGGCGGCGTGTACTACCCCGACTGGGGCCAGGGCGACTTCAAGCTCGAGTTCGAGTGGGAGCCGCTGGCCTATGCAATCAACGACGGTCAGACGCGGGCGCAGGCCGCCCTGATGCCCGAGAGCTACGGCCAGAACTACGAGGATACCGTCTATACGGTCGACGGCCTCTACACGTACCAGGACGGCGAGCAGCGCTATGCTCGGGCCTATTTCCGTGATGGGCTGCTGCGCAAGGTCATGGGGTTCAACCAGGCGCAGGGGGATCCGGGCGCGCCGTGGGAGATCACGGTAACGCCGGGCGACAAGTTCACGGTGTACGAGACGTGGCTGGAGCCGGATGGCCAGGGCGGGCTCAAGCGGGGCCAGCAGGAAGGGAAGACGCTGACCTTCCAGAGCGACCAGCCGTTCAAGTGGGAGGAGCTGGACGCGGCCGCCGGGGATTACGTCGTGGGCTTCATCGCCGCCGACCTGGAAGGAAACACGACTGCCGCGTACACCACCGTCACCGTGCTGCCGTAGCAACTATACAGCTCCAGTATGTTGTAGGGGCGACCAGTGATCGCCCCTACTGCCCTCACGACCCCCCTAGCCCCGCGTTGCTTCTTGCCTCACGCCTCGCGTCCCCTGCCAAGTTAGTATATAATGAGGTCGCTGCTCCCTTGTGCTGACTCTCCATGTCTGGCGCGCCCGCCCGCGGCCGCGCTCCAGGCCCACCGACTCCGTCCATGGAGACGTCGCAAAGCAGTACAAACTCATAGGGTTCTCCGTCAGGAGGCACCATCATGAAGCTCCTCTGTTTGCGGCTCATCACCCTGGCGACCCTGCTCATCCTGATCTTCCCGGCCAGCGC
The DNA here is from genome assembly GCA_963810095.1 of uncultured Chloroflexia bacterium. GTDB lineage: Bacteria > Chloroflexota > Anaerolineae > CG2-30-64-16 > CG2-30-64-16 > JALOOB01. Next base: position 299,672 of record CAWEMM010000012.1, read on the forward strand.
CTTCGCGGCCGGTCCGCAGCCGGAGCGACCCACGCCGGCGCGCAGTCCGGCAGATCTCCCCGGCCGCGTGTTTCTCCCTGTAGTTCAGAACGACATCCCCCTCTTGGCCCCGATCGTGCCGGCGACGACCAAAGTCCTCGACGCAACCACCGGCGAGCATCTCGCGGCCGTCTCACCCGATGGCGCGACCTTCACCTTCGATCAGAACACGCCCATATTGCAGGCCCTCGCTCCCGGCAACATCCTCGTCAGCGCGCCCGTGGCTGCTGCGCCAGACGGTTTTCTGCGCCGCGTGACGAGCATCGAGACGACGGGCGGCGCTGTGGTCGTACAGACCGAGCCCGCAACGCTGGAGGACGCCGTCGAGCAAGGCGAAGTGCGTCTGACCGAGGATTTGTCTGCTGCCGGGATGGCCCCCCGCGAGTTGGCGCCGGGGGTTGTGCTGCGGCCTTCCTCGACCACCGCTCCGCAGGCCGACTTCGTCGTCGATCTAAAGGATGTCGTTGTCGTCGACCTCGATGGCCTCCAAAGCACGACGGACGACCAGGTGCGGGCGAATGGCAGCATCCGCCTGAAGCCCAGTCTGAAGTTCAATCTGCGCATCCGGCGCTGGACGGTGGAAACACTGGAGTTGACGGCCGCGGCACGGGAGACCACCGACCTGAAGTTCGAAAGCAGGATGTCGGCAAGCTTCCTCAATACGGAGAAGCAGCTCGGCAACCCCATCCATTTACACACAGACACGTTATGGATCGGCCCTGTGCCGGTCGTGTTGACGCTCGTGCTCACGTTCCAGGTGGGCAGCGAGGGGAGCGTGCACGTGGGCGTGTCCGCGGGCGTGCAGCAGGAACTGAACGCAACGTACGGCCTCAAGTACGCCAACCAGGCATGGAGCCCGGTGACCGACTTTTCGAACACCTATACCTACACGCCGCCGACCATCGACGCGGGGCTGGATCTGAAAGGGTATGCGAGCGCCCGCCTGAGTGTGCTGGCCTACGGTCTGGCCGGCATGGACGCCGCGCTGGAGGCCTACCTGAAGCTGGAGGCGGACCCATGCGCCAACCCGTGGTGGCAGCTCTACGGCGGCTTGCGGGCGCCGGTCGGGGTGCGCGTCGACCTGTTCGGTTACAAAACCATCGTCAACAAAGAGCTGATTGCTATCGACAAGCGCATCTGGCTCGCAGCCGCAAGCGGCGGCCTGCTGAACTGCAATGCCGGGCTGGTGCCGGCCGGTCCCTTCAAAATGGGGTGCGACGCATCGCGCGATCCCTGGTGCTATCCTGAGTCAGATCAACTCCCCCTGCACACGGCGTACCTCGGCGCGTACCGGATCGACGTGACGGAGGTAACAAATGCCCAGTTCGCGCTCTGCGTTGCGATGGGCAAATGTACGCCACCCTCCTCCACCTGGTCCGAGACGCACTCGTCGTATTACGGCAACCCCGCCTTCGCCGACTACCCGGTCATCTACGTGAACTGGCACCAGGCGGACGCGTACTGCCGCTGGGTCGGCAAGCGGCTGCCGACCGAAGCCGAATGGGAGAAGGCGGCGCGCGGCTCTCGCGACACCCGCACCTACCCGTGGGGAGACGCCGCGCCGGACTGTTCTTACGCGGGCCACGCAACGTACCCCAGTGGGCACTGCACCCCAGACACCAGCCCGGTGGGCAGCTTTCCGAAGGATGTCAGCCCGTACGGCGTGCAGGACATGGCGAGCAACGTGGTTGAATGGGTCAGCGACTGGTACAGTCCGACCTACTACAGCGTCTCACCGGGCGCGAACCCGGCCGGACCGGCAAGCGGCTACGAGAAGGTGCAGCGCGGCGGCGCCTGGAACACGCACGAGGTGTCGCTCCGGGTCGCCTATCGGGGACACGTGCTCCCCACCACGCTCGGCGCAAACGATCTCGGCTTCCGCTGCGCAGTCAGCGTCGCACCGTAGGCGAAACCCCGGACGGCGGATGGGAGAGCGAGCGGTCTTCACGGCAGGACGGCTCGGGTCTGCGCTCCAAGACGCTGGCGTATCTTCGAAGCGGGTGTCGCTGCTGAGGCCCTGCGCATCTTTGGCGTATAATGAGGGTCGGTTTCTCCTTCCGCCGCTGGCGCTGCCCGGCGAACGCCTAACTTGCCGGAGGTCCCCGCCCCATGCACACCGCTCGCTTCGAAGTACTCAGCGCGGACGAACTCGCGCGCATCCATGCTGCTTCGCTCGCCATTCTCGCGGAGGTCGGCATCAAGGTCGACTATCCGACTGCCCGGGCGATCTTTCGTGACGCGGGTGCGCACGTCGACGACGAAAAGCAGGTAGTGCGCCTGCCGGAAGCCCTGGTCATGCGAGCCGTCGCGTCCGCGCCCAAAAGCTTCGCGCTCCACGGCATTGATCCTGCAGTCCGCTATCTCGTCGGGCCCGAGCAAGGGGGGCCCCTCTTCGCCGGCCTCGGCACGCCGACCCGTATCGCAGACCTGGACACCGGCGTGGTACGGGAGGTGACCTCGCAGGACGTGCTCGAGCACATCGTCTTGATCGACGGGCTCGACCACATCCACAACTCACAGATGGACGTGTGGCCGGCCGACATTCCGATGACCACCATCCACGCCGAGGCCATCTGGACCTGGGCGCATCACAGCCGCAAGTCGTTCGGCATGGGCTGCTACGGCTACCTGCCCACCTGGGACATGATGCGGCTTATGGCGATTGCGGTGGGCGGCAAGGCGGAGCTGCGCCAGAGGCCGCGCTTCCTCGCCATCTGCTCGGTCGTTAGCCCGCTTCAGATGGCCCAGCAGCAGGCCGAAGGGCTCCTGATCTGTGCCGAGTACGGGCAGCCGCTCGCGATGTCGCCGGAAGCGATCGCGGGTGCCACTGCACCTGCGACGCTGGCGGGGCTACTCGTCCAGGAGAATGCAGGCATCCTGGCCCATATCGTCCTTGCGCAGATCTACCGCCCCGGCACGCCTGTGCTTTACGGCACGGTGTCCACCATCGCCAACATGCGGCATGGGACCGTGGCCCTGGGCGCGGCCGAAACGGGCTTGATTACGGCCGCGTCGGCGCAACTGGCGCGCTTCTACGGCCTGCCCTGCCGCTCGGTCGGCGGGGTGACCGAGAGCAAGCTGCCCGACGTGCAGGCGGGCCTCGAGCGCATGCAGACCCTGTTGCCGGCAGTCCTGGCGGGCGTGAACCTGATCACGTGCGGCGGCACGCTCGACAGCACACTGCTGGAGCACCACGCGCTGCTCGTGCTCGACGACGAGGCGGCGGGGTCCGCGCTGCGGCTGGCGCGGGGGATCGAGGTGAGCGACGAGACGCTGGCGTTGGACCTGATCCGGCAGATTAACCACACGGGGAATTACCTGGCCGAGCCGCACACCGTGGCGCACTTCCGCCGCGAGCACTACCAGCCGAAGCTGTTCGTGCGCGATCCCTGGGACACTTGGGAGAAGAGCGGCTGCCGGACCGCCATCGACAACGCCCGTGCACGGGCAAAAGAGATCCTCGGAAAGCACACGCCCAGGTCCCTCGACCCGGCAGTGGAGGCGGAGTTGCTGAGGCTGCGCGAGGCCATTGCCGCCCGGTCGCTGGAGGAGTTCTACAGCTACGAACTGCCCGAGCTGCAGAACCTGGAGGCTATATGACGCAGGCGACCCTGACGCCCGGGCAGCCCGTTCAGCGGAAAGCGGCTCCTTCCGCAGCCCTGCCGCGGCGACTGAAGCTGCTCTTCTCCACGGGCGACCTCTCGACGAGCATCCCGCTCGCGATCCTGATGTTCTTCCAGCTCTTCTTCCTCACGGACGTCGCCCGGCTGCAGCCCGCGCTGGCCGCCTGGGCGATCGGCCTGCCGCGCATCTGGGATGCTATCAACGACCCCCTGATCGGCCTCATTTCCGACCGCATCCGCTCGCGCTGGGGCCGCCGGAGGGTGATGCTGTTGTTCGGCGCGGTCCCGCTCGGGCTGACCTTCATGGCGATGTGGTTCGTGCCGCCGTTCTCGCAGGCGGGCCTGGCCGTCTACTATGCGATCGTCTTCCTCCTCTTCGACACGGCATTCACGGTCGTCCACGTCGGATACAACGCTTTGACGCCCGAACTCACCAGCGACTATGACGAGCGTTCCTCGCTCAACGGCTACCGCATGGTCTTCTCCATCGCAGGCACCCTCGGCACGATCATTCTCGCAACCGTGCTTGGCTGGGTTATCGCCGACAAGCGGACCCTATTCGCCATCCTGGGCGTGACGCTGGGGTTCTTCTCCATGATCCCACCCCTGGTCGTGTTCCGAGTGACGCACGAGAAGCCGGCCGAGGAACTGCCGCCCCCGCTGCCGTGGGGCCAGGCGATCAAGGCGACGCTTGCCAATCGCCCGTTCCGGCTCGTGATGGGCCTGTATCTGCTCAGTTGGACGACCGCGAGCATCCTGGCCGCGGTCCTGATCTACTACGCATCCTACCGGCTTCGAGTGCCCGAGCAGGCCAACTACTTCGTCCTCGTGGCGCAGGGCATGGCGATCGTGTTCATCCCGCTCACCGTGTGGCTGGCGCGGCGGCTGGACAAACGCCGGGCGTTCATCATTGGATGCATCTCGTGGGTATTTGCGCTGCTGGGGATTGCGGCGCTCGGACCCGACCAGGTCAGCCTGGCCTACGCGCTGGCCGCGCTGTCGGGCTTCGGCATTGCGACGGCTTACGTGATCCCCTGGGCGATGGTGCCAGACGTGGTGGAGGTCGACGAAGCGGAGACGGGCCAGCGCCGAGAAGGTTCGTACTACTCGTTTGCCTCCTTCTTTCAGAAGCTCGCCACGGCCGCCGCGCTGTGGGGACTAGGGCAAGGGCTCGCACTGTCGGGCTACATCACGCCTTCGGCCGGCAATGCGACGCCCATCCAGCCCCCGGTTGCGATCGCGGCGATCCGCCTCTTCACCGGCCCGATTCCGGTCGTGCTGCTGCTGCTCGCAATCGTCTTCGCCTGGCGCTACCCGATCACCCGCGAGAGCCACGCCGCGCTCGTCGAGAAACTCGCATCCCGTGACTGACTTCGAGACCCTGGCCGTCCACGCGGGCGAGGAAGCCGACCCATCGACCGGCGCCCTCCGCCTGCCGCTCCACATGGCGACCACGTTCAAGCTGCCGCCGTTCGGCGGGCGGCTGTTCGAGGCACTGACGCTGTCCTCGCCAGGCGCGCCCCACGCCTACACCCGCTGGAGCAACCCGACGGTGCGCGGCCTGGAGGAACGGCTCGCGGCGCTCGAAGGGACGGAGGGGGCGCTCGTCACCGCGACGGGCATGGCGGCAATCTCGGCGCTGGCCTTCACCCTTCTGTCGGCTGGCGATCACCTGGTCGCATCGGAAGTCTGCTACGCGGGCGCGGTCGAGCTGTTCGGCCTGCACCTGCCGCGCTTCGGCATCGAGGTCAGCCTGGTTGACACGTCTGATGTGGAGCAAGTGGCGGCCGCGCTGCGCCCGAACACCAAACTGGTCTACGTGGAGACGCCCGCCAATCCGATCCTGCGGATCGCGGACATCGCGGCGCTCGCACAGGTCAGCCATGCACGGGGCATTCCCTTGGCCGTCGACTCGACGTGGGCCGGCCCAGTCCTGCAGCACCCTGCCGGACTCGGCGCCGATTATGTCATCCACTCCCTCACCAAGTACCTGAACGGGCACGGCGACGCGCTGGGCGGCGCGATCTGCGGCCGCAGTGCGGCCCTCCACAAGATCCGGCAGGACGCGTTGGTGCACCTGGGCGGTGCGGCGAGCCCGTTCAACGCGTGGCTGATCCTGCGCGGGCTGGCGACGCTGCCCTTGCGAATGGCGCAGCACTCGGCCGGCGCGCTGCAAGTCGCCGAGTTTTTGACGGCGCACCCTGCGGTCAAGCGGGTGTGCTACCCCGGCCTCACCTCGCATCCACACCACGAGCTGGCTGCACGCCAGATGAGCGCGGGCGGTGGTATGATTACGTTCGAGCTGAGCGGCGGGCTGGGCGCGGCGATCACCTTGGCCGAGCGGATCAAGCTCTGGTCCTATGCCACGTCGCTGGGCCACGCACACAGCCTGCTCTTCTATTATCCCACCGACCTGTACGTCGACGCGGCGCCCTATCTGTCGACCGCTCAAAAGGCGCGCATCCGCGAATGGACCGGCGACGGGATCGTGCGGGCCAGCGTCGGGCTGGAGTCGCCGCGCGACCTGATTGCCGACCTGGACCAGGCGCTGCGCGGCCGGTCGTTCAAAGGTTGGGTCGGACCGCTCGCCTACCGGCTTGCGGCCCGGCGGTCAAAATAACGCGGACGCCCAAAGGAGGTCTGATGAGCGTACGGTACGCATTCCTGCTGCTGGAAGAGCACCCGTGGGGCGCGAGCTGCTGCGCGCACTGCTCGAACGCGGGTACGAGCCTGACCTGATCCTCCAGGAAGTCTCGGAGGTGGCGGGCATCGAGCGCGAGAAGTTCCTGGCGCGCATGGCAGGCCAGTGCCTCGCTCCCCGCGTCGCCGAGCAGGTCCGCGAGCGGGTCATCCCGGTCTGGTACGTGAGCAACCACAACAACGACTTCTGCGGCGAGCTGCTGGCGGCCGACCCGCCCGACCTGCTCGTGCTGGGCGGCACGCGCATTCTGCGCGAGACAATCCTCGACGTGCCGCTCATCGCCACCGTCAACGCACATCCCGGCCTGCTGCCAACCCTGCGCGGCTCATCCTCGGTGGGCTGGGCGCTGTACAAGGACCTCCCTCAGGGTGCGACCACGCACTTCGTCGACACCCATATCGACGAGGGCGATGTCATCCTGCGGCAAGCGCTGCCCGTGCAGCGCGGCGACACCTATGAAAGCATCAACGGGCGCATTGCGCGGCTGGCCGGTGAGCTGATGGCCGACACCCTGGCCTACTTCGAGCGCGGCGCAGTGCCGCGCACACCCCAGGACCGGACGGAAGGCGAGACGTTCACCGTCATTCCGGAAGACCTGCTGGCTGAAGGGAAGCGGCGCCTGGCGGATGGAACCTACTCGCACTTTGCCGAGCAGTAGCGACGCGGGGCTACTCGACCGGCGGGCTGCGCGGCGGGCGCCCTGGTTCCTGGTGCTCTGCGCAGTCCTGTGGAGCACCAGCGGGCTGTTTATCAAGCTGGTCGGGTGGCAGCCGCTCTCGATCATCTGCCTGCGCAGTGCGGTCGCGGCGGTCGTGCTGCTCGCGTTCCTGGCGCTCAGCCGCCGCGCGGGCGACCCGTCGGCCCCACGGCTGTTCACCCGCCTGACCGCGCTCGAACTGCTGGGCGCTGCGTGCTACGTCACGACCCAGCTCACCTTCGTCACCGCGACGAAGCTCACTACCGCGGCAAACGCAATCTTCCTCCAGTACACGGCCCCGCTCTACGTCCTGCTGTTCGGCTGGTTCTTTCTCCACGAACGGCCGCGGCGCGCGGACTGGCTGACCATGCCCCTGATCTTCCTCGGCCTCCTGCTCTTCCTGGGCCAAGGCCTCACGCTCCAGGGCCTCACGCAGCCGGGCATGGCGGGGAACCTCTTGGGCGTCATCAGCGGTGTGACGTTAGCCGGCATGATGATCTGCACGCGTGGGCAGGGCGGGCTGGCCGTCCGGACCTTTCTGATCGGCATGCTGGCCGGTGCGGTGATTGGGCTGCCGTCGCTGCTCGCAGAGACCATCACCCTGCCCGACGTAGCCATGGTGACCTATCTCGGGGTGTTTCAAATGGGGCTGGCGCTGGTCTTCTACACGGTTGGCATCCGGTCCGTCCCGGCCCTGGAGGCGACGCTGATCCTCACGCTCGAGCCGGTGCTGAACCCCGTGTGGGTGTTTCTGGCAATCGGGGAGGCGCCCGGTGCGCTGGCGCTGCTCGGCGGCGCACTTGTGCTGGCAGCGGTGATCGTGCGAGCCGTTCTGGGGGCGCGGGCTGCCCGCTGACAGCCGTCCGCCGAGGTGCTATAGCGTCCGGGCCGGCTTCAAGCGCTCCCACGGCTCAACCTCTCCCTGGACGACGTTAAACAGCGGGTGCGGCTCGGGCAGCACCAGCCCTTCCAGCTTTGCGTGCCATTGCGGCCCGCGCTGCTCCAGCTTCGCCCTCAGGTGCGCCAACTCATGGACCAGCTGCCCCTCGGTCACAGGCAGGCACTCGACCGGCAGCCGGTCGCCGAGCTTGTCTACGTCAAAGTGGTACCCGCGCCGCGTTCCCTCTTCCCACAGCTCCCACAGGTACGCTTCCAGCGCCGCCAGCGGGTTCTCGGCCTTGCGAAAGCGGTCGAGCTGCGGGTGGTTTCGGTAGCCCTTGGTCTGGTTGCGCAGGACGGCGCGCGCCAACAGCGCTTCCCGCCAGCAGGCGACCAGCCCTTGTGGGTCCAGGTACTTCGGGTGAATCGACCAGAGCCGCATCGTCCGTATTCCTTACACAAAAAGACCCCCGGGGCAGCCCTGCGACGAGCAACCCCGGAGGTCGAGTCTTCCGTCTATACCGCTACCACCAACAAGCCGGCGTCAGCGAGCCGACGCTCGAGAGCGGCACCCACACATTGGGATTGGCGCCGGGCACAGGGCCGATGAAGAACCAAAGCATGTTGTTCTGACTGCCGTCTTTTGCGCCGCGGGTGGCCACAAAGGTGCCCGGATTGGCGAAGGTGCCCAACTGCGTCCCGCCAACCTGGGCGTAGAATGGCTGTCCTACGAGGATTGCGACCCGGCACTGCTGTCCCTGGTAATCCTTATATACGACGGTACCGCTACCGCCCCCCGGGCTGAACGTGACAGGGACGCTGACCGCCTGTGCATTCGGCGTCTGGGGCGCGTACGCCACGACGAAGCCGGCAGTTGGCTGGGGCACGCTGACGGTTAGCTGCACGGAGAACGTGCCCGGACCGCCTGCGCCCACATTCGTACCCTGCAGCGTCGTCGGCACTTCGGCAAGAACCACGCCCAGGTTGGTAACCGCACGGACGACCAGCGAGCCCTCAAACAACCCCTGCCCACTGCCCGTTACCGTAAAGGTCGGCGGCAGCGTCGCGTTCGGCGCCGGGAGGGTAATCTGGATGCGGGATTGGACCGGCGTGGGAACGGTTGGAATGGGCGTGATCGGGATCACGGTCGGCACGACGACGGGCGGACAGTTGTTGCCGGGGTACGACGGCTGGCACGGCTGGATAGGCGGCAGCGGCTGGCAGTTGTTCCAACCGCCGCAGCTGGGGATCACCAGGCGCTGGCCCGCCCAGATGAACCAGGGGTTAATGCCGTTCGCCTGGCAGAGCGTGTTCACAGTGATGCCGAATCGCTGGGCAATGGACCACGACGTGTCGCCCAGCGCGACGGTGTAAATGTTGCCGTTAAGCCAACCGCGGGCGTGCAGGGTCGGGCCCCTGTCGCAGCCTCCACTCGGGCACCCCCCGCAGTTCGGGCCGGTGCACCCGCCGCAGTTCCATCCGGTGCATCCGCCGCAGTTCGGGCCGGTGCACCCGCCGCCACCGCCGCACTGGTTGACCACCCGCAGCTGCATGCCGGGATAGAGCATGTTCGGATTCGAGATCACCGCGCCGTTGAGGTTAGTCAACTCCTGCACGCTCATGCAGTAACGGGTCGCGATGCTGTACGCCGTGTCGCCGGGCTGCACGACATAGATCGTGATCTGGCCGGCCTGCGCGCTCGCCGCAAGCGGCGTGACGCTCAACAGGAGCACCGTGAGCAAAACGACCGAGATGGGAACCAGGCGCTTCATGCGGCCCTCCTCGCAATGCAGGTTGCTCGCTGATAGGTTCGATGACACTATAGCAGAAAAGCACCGCAATTGCAAGAAGTAAATATTATTTAGTTGGCACGAACCACCGGCACTTTTCCGGTGTGGGCGGCAATGGTCACCGACGCAGCCACCCAGGCCTGCTTGTCCTTGAGCTGCACTTGCCACCAGGCCCGGTCCGACGTGACGCCCACCACCGGGAGGCTGTCGCCGGGCTTCATCTTCCCAACCACGAGCGCACCGGTGCGGGGCCCTGCCCGCAGGTTCACTTCGCTGCCGCCCGCGTAGACCCGAGGACCGCTTTTCGGCGACAGATCAACCGGCGCACGCAGCCAGCGGTCGAAGAATGCGACGGTGGACTTCATCGCCTCGGCAAAGTGGCGGCTGATGTTATGGTCGTCTCCGCGGTATTCCCGCAGCGAGATGGGCATTCCCGCGGCCGCCCCCTGATCGTAAAGCAGTTCGGAGAACTCGACCGGCACGACCGGATCGCCTTGCGCATGGTGCAGTTGGATCGGTCCGGCCAGATCGTCGAGAAAGTAATTGGCGGAAAGGTCCTGCCAGAGGGCCGGATTGGCCGGTGGGAGCGGGTGCGCGGTGTAGAGACTCATGCCGTTGCTGCGCGCGGCGTAGAGCGAATCTGCGGACAGTTTGTCGCCGGGCCGGCCCGCCCACACCAATTCCTCGTAGCCGGCGACCACGCCACCCCAGATCACCCCGGCCTTGATGTCGGGCGAGGACACCATCGCTCGCAGCGTGATCCAACCGCCCATCGAATGCCCCCACATGCCGATGCGTCCGGGATCGACCTCGCTAAAACGCTTGAGGGAGGAAACTGCGTTCAGCACGTCGATGGTGTAGGCCGGCGACTGGTAGGGACCGGGCGCCTGGCCTGCGGAGTGGCCGTGGCCGCGGTAATCCGGCTTGAAGACCACGTAGCCGGCCCGGGCAAGGGCATCGACGTAGGCCACGTAGCGCTCGGTGGTCACGTACTCCTTTGGGGGGATGTAACCATGATTGAACACGATCGTCGGCCAGCCGGAAGCAGGCCGCTTGCCGGCCGGCACGGTCAGGAGCCCGTATTGTTTCAGACCTTCGGAAGTGTAGGAGGCAATGTAGCGGTAATAGTTCACTCCGGACGCAAGCTTCTGCTCAATTTTCAGATCGCTGCCCGGATACTTCTGCTGCTTCAAGTACGTGATAGACAGCTCGTCTGAGCGGTCGTGGGAGACAACACTGTCGGCTGAGGGGCTTCGGACCGCGCCTGGGGACGGACGCGCCTCGCTCACACCCGTGGTGGCACACACGAGGACGAGGCAGATCAGAAGCACCGGCAGCCGCACGCGGGGGAAGTGCAAGCCGGTCATGGGTGTTTTCCTCTGTGGGATGATTGGGACGCGGCTGTACGCTCACCCTGCTGCCTGCACCGATCGAGCCGTCGCATCAGGTGCCGAGCGACGCGGTGGCTCCCTGTGAGGAGGTTCCCGATTGGAGCAAAGCCGGCCAGGTTGGTGGCCCGGATAACGCCCCGCCACTCGGTGCAGCTTGTGAGCCAATGCTCCCAAGCGGAACGCCGCAACTGGACGAGATCCCGGCTCGACTGCCGAAGATTAAGGGCAGCCATGACAGAGGATGAATGTAAGGTCAGTTTAGCATAGGGGGGCAGAATTACAAAACTATCAGATGACCGCTCGGGCGTTTGACAACATGCACATGCAGAGATCGACCCGGGACGGCGGAAATGTGTTGGCCGAAACAGTCGGCGCGGCCCGCGCCTGATAGAGTCTCTGTGAAAACTCGATCAACGGGCGATCTTCGCATAGAATGACGCGGGCACCCCTTCTGACTGGGGCTTGGTATCCGTTAGCATCAAAGTAAGCGAGGCATCATGGCAGACGAGAGCGGTATGTTGTCCCCGGAGTGGCACACGCTGGGCGCCGAGGACGTGCTCCGCCGGCTGGACGTGGACCCGCAGCGCGGGTTGGATGACGGGGAAGTACAGGCCCGGCAGGCGCAGTATGGCCGCAACGAGTTGGAGGAATCGCGGGGCCGTCCGCCCCTCGCCATCCTTCTCGACCAGTTCAAGGAGACAATGGTGATCGTGCTCATCGTTGCCGCGATCATCTCCGTCGTTCTGGGCGAGGGCAAAGACGCGGCGGTGATCCTCGTCATCGTGGTCCTCAACGCGATCCTCGGCTTCACGCAGGAATACCGCGCCGAGCAGGCGATGGCCGCGCTCAAGAAGATGTCAAACCCGGTGGTTAAGGTGCGACGCAACGGCGCGCTCCAGAAAATCGGATCCGATCAACTGGTGCCGGGCGACATCATCGCGATCGAGGCGGGCGATTCCATCCCCGCGGACGCCCGGCTCGTCGAGGCGGTCAACCTGCGCGTGCAGGAGGCTGCCCTCACGGGCGAGTCGACGCCGGTCGACAAGGACCTGATCGGCACGTTTGCCCCGGACGCGGCCCTGGGCGACCGCCACAACATGATCTTCATGGGCACGGCCGTGACCCTGGGGAGAGGCGTGGGCGCCATCGTGGAAACCGGGATGCGGACGCAGCTCGGGCATATTGCGCACATGATCCAGAGCGCGGAGGACGTCAAGACGCCGCTGCAGAAGAGAATGGCCCGCCTGGGCACTTCGCTTGCGATCGTGGCTCTGGTCATCGTCGCAGTAGTATTCGCGCTGGGCCTGCTGCGCGGTGAAGAGATCGGCCCGCTGTTCCTCACCTCAGTTGCGATGGCCGTGGCCGTGATCCCCGAAGGGCTGCCCGCGGTCGTGACGATCGCGCTGGCGCTCGGCGCACAGCGCATGCTCCGCCGCAAGGCATTGATCCGCAACCTGCCCGCAGTCGAGACGCTCGGCTCGGTGACGACCATCTGCTCGGACAAGACGGGCACGCTGACCGAGAACCGGATGACCGTCGTGCTGCTCGACGTGGCGGGCCAGAGCCAGACCCTTGCCGAGGTCTTGCGCCACGACATGCCCGTACTCCAGGCAAACGAGGCCAAGCGCCGGGATGGCGCGGACCCCAGTCAGGCCGCCCACGCCATGCTGCTCGCCGCGGCTGCCCTCGCAAACGATGCGGTGCTGCAGGCCGACCCGCAGAGCGAAGGTGACTTCACCACGATCGGCGACCCGACCGAGGGCGCGCTGGTGGTCGCCGCGGCCCGGCGCGGGCTGTGGAAAAACGACCTGGACGCGATCTTCCCGCGGGTGGGCGAAGCGCCGTTCACTTCCGAGCGCAAGCTGATGACGACGGTGCACCGGCTGCCGCCCAACGAACCCGCGTCTGTCATCAATCCGTACCTCCGTAGCATGCTGGAAGCCGAGGGGACGCCGTACGTCGCGCTGACCAAGGGCGCGCCCGACCAACTGCTCAATGTATGCAACCGGGTCTGGGTCAATGACGCGTTCCAGCCGCTGGACGACGGTTGGCGGCAGCGTATTCGCGACGCAAACGCCAAGCTCGCAGCGGACGGGCTGCGGGTGTTGGGCGTGGCGATCCGGCCGTTGCCCGAGGCGCCACAGCCCGGCAAGGCCGAAGCCGTGGAGCGCGACCTGGCGATGGTGGGGCTGATCGGGATGATCGACCCGCCGCGGGCTGAAGTGCGCGACGCAGTGGCCACTTGCCGCAGGGCAGGCATTCGCCCCGTCATGATCACCGGCGATCACCCCCTCACCGCGACCCGCATCGCGGCGGACCTGGGTATCAGCGAGAACGAGCGCGTGCTGACCGGGCAGGAACTGGCCGTCATGTCTGACTCAGATCTCGACCGGCTGGTGGGCGAAGTTAATGTGTACGCCCGTGTCTCGCCAGAACACAAGCTGCGCATCGTCAATGCGCTGCAGCGGCAGGGGCAGGTGTCCGCGATGACGGGCGATGGGGTGAACGACGCGCCCGCGCTGCGCCAGGCAGACATCGGCGTGGCAATGGGGATCACGGGCACGGACGTCTCGAAGGAAGCATCAGACATGGTGCTGCTGGACGACAACTTCGCGACCATCGTCAATGCGGTGGCCGAGGGCCGGGTCATCTACGACAACGTCCGGAAGTTCATCCGCTACACGCTCACCTCAAATGCGGGCGAGATCGTCGCGCTGCTCGTCGCGCCGTTCTTCGGCATGCCCATTCCGCTGACCGCCATCCAAATCCTGTGGGTCAACCTCGTGACGGACGGCCTGCCGGGGCTGGCGCTGGGCGTCGAGCCCCCCGAGCGGAACACGATGAACCGGCCGCCCTACCCCGCCAACGAGAACGTCTTTGCACGCGGCATGGCCCTGCAGATCCTCGTCATCGGCTTCGTCATGGGCGCGGTCTCGCTCCTGATGGGCTACCTGGAGTGGCGGGCAGGCAATCCGGCGTGGGTCACGATGGTATTCATGACCCTGACGCTATCACAGATGGGCAACGCGCTGGCCATCCGGTCGGACCGGGACTCGCTGTTCCGCATCGGGCTGCTGTCGAACAAGCCGATGCTCGGCGCGGTCCTCCTGACCTTCCTGCTTCAACTCGTGGTGACGTACGTCCCGTTCTTCCAGGATATCTTCGGAACGCAAGCACTGACGGCTGGCGAGCTCGCGATCAGCCTGGCGGCGAGCACCGTCGTCTTCATCGTGAGCGAAATCTGGAAAGCGATCCTGCGCCGGCAATCGGGGGAATGAAACGGGAGATCAACCACAAAGGCACGAAGTCACTAAGGTTCACGAAGTTTCTTCTGACTTCAGCACAGTGAGGTCATAGATATCAAGAAATGGTCTTCGGGGGGCTTTGTGACTTCGTGTCTTTGTGGTTATAAAAGATTCGCGTGCCACATCTCCGCCCGCTTGCGTTTGTGCTCCTCATCACATAGAATGGCCCTAAAAGGAGGATCCCCATGATCCCCAACCAATGGTACGCGGTCCTGGAATCCCACGAGGTCAAGCGAGGCAAGCCGGTCGGCGTCACCCGCATGGGTGAGAAGATGGTTTTCTGGCGCGATCCGGCAGGGAAGGTGGTGGCTCAGGCCGACCTGTGCCCGCACCGTGGCGTCGCACTGAGCGCGGGCCAGATTGAAGGGCGACTGCATCATGTGCCCCTTCCATGGCTTCCTCTTCGACAGCTCGGGCCGGTGCACGTTAATTCCCGCAAACGGCGCCAACACCCCCATCCCCAAAGCCTTCAACGTCAGAACCTATCCCACCTACGAGGCGAACGACTTCATTTTCCTCTATTGGGGTGAACCCAAAGGGGACATCGGTAAGCCCCCCTGGTTCGCCGATATCGACGCGAGCTTCTCGTACGCCTCGGGTTCGGATCACTGGCCAACGCACTACTCGCGCTGCATCGAAAACCAGCTCGACGTCCCGCACGTGCCGTTCGTCCACAAGACCACTATCGGGCGCGGCTCGGGCACCATCATCGACGGTCCGTGGGTGACATGGACTGCTGACGACCGGTTCAATATCGTCCCGCTCTACCGCACGGAGGACGGCAGTACCGCGATTCGGGCGGACCAGGCTCCTGTGCCCCAGAAAGAATTCCACCTCGAATTCATCTTCCCGAACCTGTGGCAGAACTACCTTTCGGAGAAGCTCCGGGCAATGCTGGCCTTTGTCCCCGTCGACGACGAGAACACGGTCATCTATCTGCGGCAATACCAGAAGTTCGTGGGGACGCCTGGGGTGCGCACTGTGGTCAACAAGCTGTCCATGCCGTTCAACAAATTGATTCTGCGGCAGGACAAGCGCCCTGTCATCACCGAGCGGCCGAAGGCCACCAGCTTGCGCATGGGCGAAAAGCTCATCCCCGCCGACGGGCCGATCATCGAGTATCGCCGCCACCGGCAGAAGCTGATCGACGCGGCGAACTGCTAGGCCAGCCGTTCGGAGCCCCGAAGAGCCCTCACGGCTTCTTGCTCTTCGGGGCCTTCTTTGCCTTGGGCGGCAGCGTCGCGGCGTAGGTTAGCGCCTTGTCCAGCCAGGCAGTCCATTCCTGAGGCGCTGCGGACATCGCCTCCGAAGTCTGCACGTACTCTCGCATCGGCCGTTGTCCCATCGGGGTGAAGACCGCCGCGCCCGGCAAGGTCAGGAACGCTGCCCGGTCATCCGGCGCCAGCCGGAAGAAGATCCGTTCTCCGAAAACTCCGGCAAACATGTTCCCGCTGTAGAATGCGCACGGGCAGCCGAACATCTTTCGCGCCTCTACGGCCGGCAGCGGACGTATTGCTTCTCCAAACGCCTCAACCAGCTCCAATGGCGGCTTGGGCCACCGGCCCATGCTGCCGCCAGCAGTCTCTGCTGTCATCTGCCCCTCCCATAGACGCGACGAATCCCCACGGATTATAACACCGTGGGGATTCGCGCTGGACGCGGCAGCCTGCTAGAGTTCTTGCCGGCGGAAGACGATGATCGCAATGGCGACGAACAGCGCCGAGGCAAACACGGCAAAGTAGACGGCGGTCAGCGGCGTGGGCTGGCCTGCCAGCAGCGCCATCGACACACTCTTTGCGTCGGCCGAGCTGCCGTTTATCGGCATGGCCAGGGTCCACGGCAGCAGGTTCGCCAACGCCGGATTGAGCTCCGCCAGCTTGGGCGCGAGGAACTGCTGTGCAAACAGGAACGCCATCGGCAGGCCAATGACCGGGGCCGGGTGATCGAGAAGCACGCCCAACATCAGGGTGAGCGTCAGGTAGAAGAGGATGTTGGCGAAGAGCGCGCCCAGGGCTGCCAGCCAGTCGAGTGGCGGCACCCACGTGCCGAGCACGAGCCCGGTGATCAGGTAAGCAATGAGCCCCTGCGCCAGCACCATCGTGACGAGAATGCCGAGCGTGTTGGCAACGAACTTCGAGAGGATGAACGCCGGACGCGAGAGCGGCTTGGACAGCACCCACGCCGCCGTGCCCGCGCGCTTCTCGCCGATCACCGCGTTCTGCATGATGATTGTCACACCGATCGGGCCCGCGATCCCCATGAAGATGCAAAAGATCATGCTCAGGTCGAACCCCGCATTTTGGGCGTTGAGCGCAGTGATCAGGTAGATCAGGTTGATCGAAGCAGCCCAGATCAGGATTTGGTTGAGCCATGTGCGGGTGGCGAACCACGCGCCCAACTCGCCGCGCAGCATATTCCGCAGACCGCGCGTCCACCCCCCGCCCGTCTCCATAATCATCGCACTGTTACCGCTGGCCATGTTGCTCACCTCCCTCGACGAGGCGGAGGAAGACATCCTCCAACTTGTTCTCCTTCAGATGATAGTCGGTCACGATCACGCCCTCGGCCTGCGCCAGGAGGCGGAAGAGGGACGCTTCGGCGGCGCCCGGGTCACACACGCTCACGGTCCACTTGGTCGAACCGTTGGCCGGCCCCTGCCGAATCCCCGTGACCCACGGCTGCCCGGCGACGACGGGATAGATCGCTTCCGTGTTACCTTTCAGCCCCACCTCGTACGCCACGCCGCCCTGATCGGCCGATAAGAGCTCGGCAATCGAACCCGATGCGATCAGTTGACCGTGATTGAGGATGGCCACGGTGTCGCTGACACGCTGGACGTCGTCGAGGATGTGGGTGCAGTAGAAGATCGTCGTGTGCTCGCGCAACCGCTCCATCACCTCGAGCACGTCGTGCCGGCCCATCGGATCGAGCGAGGCTGCCGGCTCGTCGAGGATCAGCAGGTCAGGATAGTTCACCTGCGCCTGCGCGATCCCCACACGCTGGCGCTCGCCGCCCGAGAAGCCCTTGATCGGCCGGTCGGCCTTGTCCGACAACCCCACCAACTCCAGCGTCTCGGCCACCCGTGCGTCGATTTCCGCCTGGGGACCCCGGAAGAAGAAGTGCGCCGTGTAGTCGAGGATCTGTCGTGCGGTCATGTGCTCGTAGAAGCGCGGGTCCTGGGGCAGGTAACCGATCCGGGCGCGGATGGCTACAGAATCCCGGACGGAGTCGAGCCCGAAGACACTTGCCGACCCGTCCGTCGGACGGATAAGACCCAGCAACAGCTTGATCGTGGTGGTCTTGCCCGCACCGTTTGGACCGAGAAAGCCGAAAATCGAATGCTGCGGCACACGCAGGTTAAGGTCCTTGAGCGCGTGGATTTCCTTAAATGACTTGCTCAAGCCGTGCGTATCGATAACCCAATCGGTTCCGTTCATGGTCGCCTCCTTGCGGCCGTCATGGCAAGCCGCCTGTGTGTACTTACGCAAGATCCCTTCGGAGGTCGCGCGCCGGGAGCCCGCCCGATGAAATAGCCGATATCTTTTTGGGGGCTTGACAAAAGCAGTCATTGGGTGTAAATAGTAGTTGTCTTAGCAACTACTATTTACGGAGGAAGCATGGGCGACGCGCAGGGGCTGCTGACAGAATTGGGATTTGGCGAGTACGAAGCGAGGGCATACCTGGCGCTGCTGGGCCGCGAGTCGCTCAACGGCTATGAATTGGCGAAACTGTCGGGGGTTCCCCGTGCCAATATCTACGGGGTCCTGCAGAAGCTGGAGGACCGGGGCGCGGTCGTCCACATGGACACGGCGGCCGGCAGCCGTTACGCCGCGCTCCCCGTCTCCGAGCTGCTCACGAACCTCGAGCGGCGCTACCAGGCGACTCTGGCGGCCACCGCCGACGAACTCAGCCAGATTACCGCCCCAGCCGAGGACGGTCACGCGTGGAACATCGAAGGGTACGAACACCTGCTGGAGCATGCCCGCGCACTCCTCGGCCAGGCCGAAGGGCGCATTCTCGTGGCCACCTGGCCGCAGGAAGCCCGAGTCCTGGCGGCAGACCTGAACGGCGCACAGGAGCGGGGGGTCGAGATTACCACGCTCTGCCTCGCGGGCTGCCAGCAGGAATGCGGCGCTTGCCGGGGCAGCATCCACCGCTACCGTCTGTCGGACGACGAGGCCGAGCGCACGCTGGTCGTCGTCACGGACCATCCGAGTACGACCGCGGAGACGGAAAGCGACGGCGACGTTCTCGCCGCCGAGATCTTCCCCGGCGGGCCAGATGCGCTCGTCGTCTACGCCGCCCGCGGCATCCGCACCCGCCAGCGACAGCTCGTCGACCTGACGGCTTCGTACATCCGCCACAGCGTCGCGCTCGCCGCGGTGCTGGCCGACCTGGGGCCGCATCTCGCCAAGCTGCTTCATCCTGAGACGCGGCGGGCCCTGGCCCAACTGTTTGCACCCGGCCCCCACGCGGAGTGGCTCGCCGGGCTGCTCGACCGCCCGGCTGCAAACCCAGCCGGGGATGATCCTGCCAGCACATAGCCCCGGACGCGAGGCCGTACCGGAAAGAGTATCGGAGTGGAGAGATGAACGTGTTAGGGAAGCGAAGGATTGTGTGGTTGGTTGTCGTCGTGGCGATGTTGGCAGCACTCTTGGGGGTGCCTATCGGCGCCGCGGCCCATGGGGCCGTTCCGAGCCGGCCGGAGTCTCGGGCACAAGCGCTTGCTTTTGACCGGCAGATGCACAAGCTGTGGGAGGATCATGTCACCTGGACCCGGCTGGTCATCGTCAGCTTTGCGGCCGGCCTGCCCGACTTCAACACGGCCGTAACGCGCCTGCTGCAGAACCAGGTCGACATCGGCAACGCCGTCAAGCCATTCTACGGGGACGCAGCGGGCAATCAGTTGACCGGGCTGCTGAAGGAGCATATCCTGATCGCGGCCGACCTGCTTCAGGCGGCCAAGGCCGGCGACACCGCGGCGTTCAACAGCGCTAAGGCCCGCTGGTACGCCAACGCCGATCAGATAGCGGCGTTTCTGAGTGCAGCCAATCCGCAGAACTGGCCGCTGGCCGACATGCAGCAGATGATGCACCAGCATCTCGACCTGACCCTTCAAGAGGCCTCGGCGAGGCTGAGCGGCAACTGGAGCGGTGATGCGGCCGCCTACGATGCCGTGCATAACGAGATTCTTGCGATGGCCGACATGCTGAGCGAGGGGATCATCAGGCAGTTCCCCAACCAGTTCCGCTAAGCGGCCGGGCACCAAAAAGCTCAGCCGTCGAGTGTTACGCTCGACGGCTGAGCTTTTGTGTTCGGAAGGTCGCGCGGTGAATGCCTGCGCAGTGTCACGCCGGACCGCGCGCTGTCAGGAGAATTGCTAGGTGATCAAGGGGCGTATTCGCGCGGCGAATGCTTCGCTTGCGGGGTCATCCGTGACAATACGCACGTCCTCAGGTCGCCGCGCACCCAGCTCCAGCTCGACGGCCCGGGCAATCTGCGCCTGCTCGAAGACCCGGCCCGCGCTCACCTGCGGCGTCGTGCCGAACAGGCGCAAGATGGCCACGCCGACTGCGTCGAGCGCGACCCGATCCCGTCCCGCCAAAACTACTTCGGGACGCACCACGTTCCCCCGATCCGGTCCGCCGTTCGTGAATGCCTCCACCCCGTCGAGCACCACCAGGCTCGGCGTGTAGCTGCGGTTGATCTCTGCGATCATCGGCGCGCTGGTTCGGGCTGCCGTGCAGTTCAGTCATGTAGTTGTGGCCGGCCCCGGCGACCTGCTTGGCTGCGAACCCCACTGAGTTCTTCAGCGAGAGGGTGAAGTGGCCGCCAAAGCGGTGTGTTTTGAGATTGCAGGTCTGGACCACCGCATCCGCGTCGAGGAGCCGTTTCGGCACTGCGAACCCGCGGGCCCAGCGGTTGTCCTTTGACTGGATCAGGGCCCATTCCTTCTCACCGAGGTCGTCAAACACCACCGTTTCGAATCCGAGCTGCTTGGCCAGGTCCAGCGCACCCACCTGCTGCATCACTCGACGGGTGTTGCCCATGCCACTGCGGTCACCCACGGTGATCTTGGTCGCACCCATGCCTTGCAGCTCGGTCACGAGGGTTCGCAACACGTCGGGGTGCGTCGAGCCAGGGGCCGGGTCGGCGCTGTTGAAATTGGGCTTCAGCAGGACGCTGCCACCCTTTACCGGGTTCACGCCGAGCAGTTGCAGCGCACGGCGCACCCCCTCGGCCCGGTCCGCAGTTTTCACCAGCACGACCATGCCCAGCCACTCGGTGCCCCGGGGTGCAGGCGCGTGCGCCACCCCGGTCGGGGGCGCGCTTGTCGGGACAGGCGACATGTCCGTGGCCGCAGAAGTGGGCTCGCTCGTGGGAGGCTCGGCACGGGGTGCTGGGAACGCAGTTGGAGGGATTGCAGTAGCCGCGGCAGCCGGCGACGAGCCCACTGCGCCCGGCGTCGATGTCGCCGGGGTAGTGGGCACCGGCCCGTTGGGCCGCTGGCGGGGCCCGGCGCAAGCCGAAACAGCAGCTGCGCCGCCCAGCAAAGCCGCGCGGCGCAGGAATTCCCGACGATTCATGCATTCCTCCGGAACGACAGGTCTCCGAACGAAAGCTGCTTCAGAATGAGTGCCAACGCCGGGCGCCCGGCGCCGGTTCCTGCCGTGTTCCGGTAGCTTACAGCAGCCTACTCGCTGCTGCCGTAGGCCGACACACTGTTGGGCGGCGGCCAAGGTCCGGGCACAGGTGTGGGGGTGTTCTTTCCGTCGCGCAGCCCAGGGGTGAGTGCCGGAACGACGCGCGTCGGCGTGGGGACAAGCCCTGGCCCCTCCCCGCCGCCGGGCGGGAGCGGCCGCTCGTCGCCCTGCACCAGCACAAGGTGCACGATCTCGTCGCCGTCCCCCAGGCTGTCGATGCGCAGGTCGCTGCCGGGATGCCCCTTGCCACCGGGCAGCCTGTCGGCGAGCGCGGCATCCTGAAGCATAAAGCTTGCGGTGCGCCACTCGCCGCTGTCCGTCTTGGTCACGGGGGTTGTTGCGGTGATGCCCCCGCGCCCATCGTACGCGAGCGCCCACGCGTCGAGCCCTTGGTCGAGATACGTCACCGTGATCGTCACCGGCTGTCGCTGCACGTCGAACAGGTAGCGGTTGTCGACGTCAAACGCCATGTAGCGGTTGCCGCTCGCCTCGTCCGTCCGCCGGGTGTAGCGCCCCTCGGGCGCCTGCCCCACATTCCAGAGTGGCACGGTCTGGCCCTCGGGTGCATCGTAGACCTGTCGGAGCCAGAACTCGTAGTTGCCGCGCTGCGAAAACCACTCGTACTCGGTCTCGCGCAACGCGGCCCAGACCCCCGGCGTGTTTTGGACGGTGCGCCCCAGGTAGAGGTTGGCGAACTCGATGGCCGAACGGCGGGCAGGATCCGTTACCTGGGGCGCGTCGAGCAAGATGAAATCGGCGTGCTTATCCAGGCCATTGTAGATCCGCCACAGGGTTTCCGCCGGCCCGGTATGTTGGGCCCATTCGGTGCCTTCCCAGCCCAGAACCGTCCGGCCGGCCCACGCCAGCATCGGATCGTACTGGCCACAGCCGGCCGTCGCCCAGCCGTCATCATCGATGACCGTCTCGGCGCCGCCGTCGGGCACCAGGCCGCTGTGCTGCAGGCCCACGCCGTGCGCTGCAGCATAGTCTGCCAGCGCTCGGCGTTCACAGGTGTAGATGTATCGCGGCGCGTACTCGAGGACCAGCGGCGTTTTGGGGAAGGCAGCTGCGTAGCTGTCGATCGCCCACTTCACATATTCGACCCACTTCGCGGAGCTCAGGCCGGCTGCCTCCAGGCATGCATCGTGCTCGTCACGGCCGGGCTGCGACTCGCCGAACATGCCGACGCCGATCTCGAGGAACGCAATGCGCGGGTCCCCGTCGAAGCGACGGCCGAAGTCCGCGATGAAGCGGCCATAGGCGGCCTGGTATGCGGGATCCCAGTAGCGCGGAATGACCTCAGTGCCGCACGTGATCTCCACGCTCGGCGTGGTTTGCACAAGATAGGGGGGCACGCCGCTGCCCCCGCAGCAAGGGCCGTCATACGGGTCGAGCCCGACGCCGTCGATCTTGCCCAGATGGGCTTCGGCGTCAAGGTACCGGTCGAGCCAGGCCCAATCGTAACGGCCGGGCCCCGTCTCGAGCGTCTTCCACTGCGCGACCATGTGACCCCCGACGATCGGGGAGGTTGCCGGATCGATGTGCTGCCAGTCATAGAAGACGTAGACCCCGGGCGGGACGGCCGGCCCGTTTGGGGCCGCGGCAACATGCGGGGGGCCGAGCAAGGTGAGAACCACGGACGTGCAGGCCAGCACGAGAACGACTAAGAGCAAAGCAGTCGCTCGTCGCAAGTACAGCTCCTTCTGTGGGAAAAGGCGGACGTCTTCATGATAGCACAACCAGGGTACAGGTGTCATCCTACTTTAGACGGATACCCGTACACGCGCCGGTCAGCATTAGTACGCATTCGATTCCAGGCACCTGCCTGGTGTCTGCGTCGCCCGCGGCTCGCCAAGGCAGGGGGCGACAGATACGTGACGAAAATGGTTTATTGTTGCTCCATACAGATTTATGGTCTTAGAATCATATTGTCACATTCTGTATTGATGCTCACGGCACAACTGCCGGCGGCGGACGTAATCTGGTGCTTGGCGAAACGTTTAAGCAACGCGTTGCTGCAGCGGGCCGGCGAGGAGCACATTGATCGTGCAGCTTTGGAGGATCGCCCGATTGGCGATGGCACCCTGTCTTGTTACGCCAGGGCCATCCAGACGTTTAGATGCCGCGCTGAATTTCGTGCGGCATTTTAGTTGCTGGAGAGGTTAAACGTTTCAAAATGGCTGGGACGAAGACGATCCGGGATGTCGCCCGGGAGGCGGGTGTTTCGATTGCCACGGTCTCATACGTCCTCAACAACTCGCGTACCGTGAGCCCGGAAACCCGCGACCGAGTCCTGCGGGCCGCGCACGCGCATGGCGTACCGTCCGAACATCACGGCTCGCAACCTGCAGGCGAGTGAAACGCGCCTCTTCGCCTACACCTGGCGGCCCGGCCATGCCCGACCACTTCAACCCCATCCTCGACCAGCTTTCTGCAATCCGCCGTCTCTGCCGCCGTCCGACCGTGGTTACCGCTTCCTGGTTTTCCCGGCCAGCACCGTGGAGGAGGAGCTCGGTATCTGTGACACGCTAATGCTCGAAGGCCAGGTGGACGGCTTCGTGCTCTCTAACACCGATCTCGACGACATCCGTGTGCGCCGGTTGCACGAGGCCGGCTTTCCGTTCGTAGCGTTCGGACGCTCCAATCCCGAGTGGGACTTCCCCTGCGTGGATGTAGATGGAACGATTCGGCGTGCGTCGCGCCGTTGAACACCTTATCCGATCGGGGACACCGGCGGATCGGCATGCTGGGCTGGCCAGAGGCGTCGTTGACCGGGCGTTTCAGCATGCAGGGCTATATCGATGGGATGGCCGGGGCCGGGCTGCCCGGTGCATGACGGCTGGATCGCAGCGGACCGAGAACCGCTACGGCGACGCGTACTGCGCGGCCGAAGCGCTGCTGAGCGGCGCCGGCCAGGGAGAGGCGTCACGGCGCTCGTGGCGATGTCTGACCTGATGGCTGCAGCCGCAGTCAATGCGGCATGGGAGGCTGGGGCTGAACCCGGGGCTGATTTCGCAGTCGTCGGCTTCGACGACTCGCCCGTGACGCGCCTGATGCGGCCCGCGCTGAGCAGCCTGCGCCAGCCCATCGCCGAGGTGGCCCGCCGGCTGGTGGACATGTTGGTGGCGCTGTGTCAGCGGCGAACCCATTGCTGAGCGCACCGTCGTTTTGCGCCCGAACTGATCGTACGGGCGTCGAGCGAGACGCCCATATCGCGATTCCGAGCAGGATCAGTGAGCGACGCTATGGAATCTGAAGGCCGTGATCTTCGATCTTGACGGGGTGATTACGGACACCGCCGAGTATCCACTACCGGGCCTGGCAGCGGCTGGCCGACGAGGAGGGCCTGGCCTTCGACCGGCAGGTGAACGAGGACCTGCGCGGCGTGTCTCGCCGCGCGTCTCTGGACATCATCCTCGAGGCATGCCGGCGCTGACGCGCGACCGAGGCCGAGATCGCAGAGTACATGGAGCGCAAGAACCGCTACTACGTGGACATGCTCGACGGAGATCACGCCCGCCGACGTGCTCCCGGGGGCGCTCGCTCTGATCGAGGAGCTGCGGTCGGCAGGCGTCAAGGTCGCCATCGGCTCGGCCAGCAAGAACACGCCCACCGTCCTCGAACGGCTTGGCATTCGAGGGCTGATGGACGCCGTGGCGGACGGGAACAACGTCCACGCGCCCAAACCCGCGCCTGACGTATTCCTCAAGGCCGCGGCACTGCTCGGCGTCCCGCCGGCCTTCTGTGCGGTGGTCGAGGACGCGGGGGCGGGCATCGACGCAGCGCTGGCCGCGGGGATGTGGGCGGTGGGCGTCGGGCCGGCGGCGCGCGTCGGGCCACGCAGACGCCCGTTTCGACAGCCTCGAAGGCGTCACCCTCGCCGCACTCCGTTCTGCGTTCGAGGCGGCGGCCTGGACGGTCGTCGACAGCCAGCTTCGACCCGGCGAGCCAGCACCACATGGAGACGGTCTTCACCAGCGGCAACGGCGCCATGTGCGTGCGTGGCGCGTTCGAGGAAGGCTATCCCGGCGATCGCCCGCGTGCTTCATGCACCGCGTCTGGGACGACATGCCCGTCAACTTCACCGAGCTCGCCAATCTGCCGGAATGGTGGGGCGTCGAGCTGGTGGTGGACGGCGCGCGATTCCGGCTGGACCGCGGGCGAGGTGCTCGCGCTACCGCCGCAGCCTGGACCTGCGCACCGGCGTTCTCTCGCGCACCGTGCGCTGGCAGGCCGGAGCGGCGACGGGCCCGTGCTGGACTTCGCTTCGAGCGCTTCATCAGCCTGGCGGACCCGCACCTCGCGGCCGTGCAGCTGGAGGTCGCCGTGGTCTCAGGGCGCGGCCGACATCTGCTGATACGAGCGGGCTTGAACGCGGCACGTGGAGAACACCGGGCTGTTGCACTGGGACTCGGTCGATCAGGACGGTAGACGGCGGAGAGCGTTGGCTGCTGCACGTGCGCACGCGGCGACCGGCACGAGGTGGCCGTTGCCGCCGCGGTCAGCCTGCTGACTGCCCGACGAGCAGGGCGATGCGCCCGCACCGGCCGAGGCGAAGGCAGTAACGTGCTCTGCGACTCGACGGCCAGCCGACGATCGAGCGCCGCGCTGCGGCTGGAGCAGGGCGAACGGTGCGTCGTTCTGACCAAGTATGTCGCGCGTCGTGCCCGGGTCTGATGCGAGCCGAGCCTGCGCACGCTTGCCCGGGCGAAGGCGTTGAGCGGACCGCGTCGAAGGCTACGCGGCCTGGCGCGAAGGCGAACGACGCGGCTGGCACGAGGCGTGGAAGACCGCCGACGTGCTGGTCGAGGGCGACAACGAGGCCCAGCTTGCGCTGCGCTTCAACATCTTCCAGCTGCTCATCGCCGCCCCGCGCTTCACCGATCGCGCCTCCATCGGCGCCAAGACCCTGAGCGGCTTCGGCTACCGCCACCACGTCTTCTGGGACACCGAAATCTTCATGCTGCCGCTCTTCACCTTTACCGAGCCCGAACTGGCGCGGCAACATGCTGATGTACCGCTGGCACAACCTGCCGGGCGCCCGAGAGAAGGCGCGCAGCGCAACGGCTACGAGGGCGCGCAGTTCCCCTGGGAGAGCGCGCGGCGACGGCCGCGAGGTCACGCCTACCTGGGTGCCCCACTTCGCCGACCCGACCACGCTGGTGCGCATCTGGACCGGCGATATCGAAATCCACATCACCGCCGACATCGCCTACGCCGTCATGCAGTACTGGCATGCGACGGGCGACGACGCGTGGATGGCGCAGCTACGGCGCCGAGATCGTGCTCGATGGCGCCGTCCTTCTGGGCCAGCGCGGCGCAGGCTGGAGGCAGACGGCCAGCTACCACTACCGCAACGTGATCGGCCCGGACGAGTACCACGACCGCATCGACGACAACTGCTACACCAACTACATGGCGCGCTGGCACCTGCAGACCGCGCTGCGAGGTGCTGGACTGGCTGCGCCGCGCGGCATCCGAGCGCAGGCCGAGCGTCTGACGCAGTAACTCTGGACCTGACGGCGAGGCCGGCTCGAGCAGTGGCACGACGTGATCGAAGCGCATGTATCTGCCCGTCGATCCAGAAGACCGGCCTGATCGAGCAGTTCGCCGGCTACTTCGAGCTGGAGAGATGTCGACTTCGCGATCCTGCGCGATCCGAAGCGCGCGAAGTCGATGCAGGCGCTGCTGGGCATCGAAGGCTGCGCGGAGACCCAGAACCTCAAGCAGCCCGACGTACTGATGCTGCAGTACCTGCTGCCCGAGCGCTTCACGCCCGAGCAGGTGCGCGACGAACTGGGACTACTACGATCCGCGCACCGACCACGAGCACGGCTCGTCGCTCGGCCCTAGCATCAGCGCGGTGATGGCGTGCCGGGTCGGCGAATGCGACTACGGCTACCAGCACTTCCTGCGCGCCGCACGCGCCGACCTGCTCGACGTGCGCCATAACGCAGGCGACGGCATCCACGGCGCCAGCGCCGGCGGATTGTGGCAAGCAGTGGCGTTTTCGG
The DNA here is from genome assembly GCA_963810095.1 of uncultured Chloroflexia bacterium. Taxonomy (GTDB): domain Bacteria; phylum Chloroflexota; class Anaerolineae; order CG2-30-64-16; family CG2-30-64-16; genus JALOOB01. The sequence continues at coordinate 326,815 of CAWEMM010000012.1, forward strand.
CTTTGCCGGGCTCAAGGTGACGGAAGACGGCTGGACGATTGATCCCGTCGCTGCCCGCGGACTGGAGCCGGCTCGCTTTCAAGTTCTTCTATCGCGGCAAGTTGGAGAGCAGTAGATGTGAGGCGTTAGCGGCAGGGTCGGGCGATGGACCGCCCTCGTCCATCGAATCAGTCGTCCCGGGCTGCCCCCAGCGTCCTGGCAGACAAGCAGGCAGCCCGGTTGGAGCATCCGGCCACGCGCAGTCGCGTAGCCGAATCACCGGCACATTCTACCAGTGAAGCGGCGAGCGGCAAAGGCCGGTGCTGATCAACGTGTCTCGATGACGTGTTCGTTGAACAAATTCAATGGGAGGAGATGTCATGAAGGCTTTCCGCTATACGGCATTGCTGGCCCTGGTGGTCCTGGCCCTGATCGTGGCCGCGTGTGGACCGTCGGCGGGGCTCGAGCCATCAGGCAACCACTGCCCCGCAGGCGACCACTGCGCCCGCAGCGACGACTGCGCCAGCAGGCGACGACCGCACCGGCCGCCACGCACCGCGCCCGCGGCGACCGAGGCCATGACCGGCGCGACCACTGCCGTCGGCGCAGCACCGAGGTCATGACCGGCACGACCACCGCCGGCCGACCGGAACGCGTGATGACGGGCACGACCGGCACCGGCGGGCACGATGAAGACGATCCAGGTCGAAGACGGCGCCCAGCATCGTGTTCTCGGGATGGGGCGACGAGACCGAGCAGAAGGTCTACCGCGACAGCATCGCCCGCTTCAACGAGGCCTACCCGAACGTGACGGTCGACTTCCAGCCGATCCCCGCCGACTTCCAGACCAAGGTTAAGGCGCAGATGGCCGGCGGCACCGCGCCCGACGTGATGTATATCGACGATCAGCTGATGACCGCGTTTGCGCCGAACAACCAGCTCCTGCGCTCTGGATCCCTACATGCAGGAAGCGCGGCGTCACCGCGAAGGACTTCATTCCGCAGTTGATGACCATCTTCGTGCAGGACGGCAAGACCTACGCGCTGCCCAAGGACTGGGGCACGCTGGGGCTGGTTTACCTGCCCGAGGCGCTTCCAGGCAGCCGGCATTCCTGAGCCGACGGCCGACTGGACGTGGCAGGACCTGCAGAAGGCGGCCGAGGCCATCCAGAAGACGGGCAAGTACGGCGGCTTCTGCATGGGCGCCGACTGGGCCCGCTTTGCACCGTTCGTCTTCGGCAACGGCGGCTCGTTCGCATCCGACGACTTCAAGACCGCCAACGATCAACACGCCTGAGGTCAAGCAGGCGGCGGAGTTCATCGCGGGCATGAAGAAGAGCGGCGCGCTGGTCAACCGCCGTCCGATCTCAGCGCAAGCTGGTGCGGTGAGGCAATCGGCAAGAAGCTCGGCGGCGATGACGTATGAAGGCGGCTGGATGGTCAACTTCATGCGCACGAGCTACCCGGACGTGAAGTGGAAGGCCGTGCCGCTGCCCACCGGGCCGAAGGGCCAGGCCGACATCATCTTCACGAACGGCATCGGCGTCAATGCGGCTACCAAGTTCCCGAAGGCGGCCGCGGCCCTGGCGATGTTCATCACCGGCACCGAGAACCAGGGCGAAATCGTCAAGACCGGCTTCGCCTACAGCACGCACCCGGATCAGCAGAACCTGATCCAGGACCCGAACGACAAGGCGATCGCGGCGGGCGGCACGTGGCCAATGACCAAGGTCGCCTACTGGGGTCCCAATACCGGCAAGGTCAACGATGCCGTCTCCAAGATGCTGGAGCGCGTCTTCCTGGGCGACCAGACGGTCGACGAGTCGCTGAAGCAGGCCGAGACCGACGTCAACGCGGCCCTCAGCGGCAAGTAACTACGGTAGAGTCGGGCGGGTTCCTAGCGGGCCGGCCAGAGGCTGCCCAGGGGCGTAGGAACCGCCACGCTGAGGAAAGCATCATGGCAGTCGCCCAACGAACCATGCCGGAACGAGCGTCGAGCGGCAGCCGCGTGCTGGCGGCTGCCGTGGCCTTCCTGCTGGTCACGCTGGTGATCTTCGCGGCGGCGCTCATCTCGGCGCCGACCCGCGGGATCCGCATCTTTCCGCTCCAGAACTACATGCCCGAGGCGTTGAAGTCGGGCATCTGGTTCGTGGTTGCGGGGCTGGTTCTGGGCGGACTGCTCGGCGCCGTGGCGGCAGCCATGGTCTACCGCATCTGGCCCAACCGCTCGGCCCGCAGCGAGATGATCGCCGGCTACGCATTCCTCGCGCCCTACCTGATCATCACCCTGGTCTTCACGGTCGGCGTGATCCTGTTTGCGCTCTACATCGCGTTTCACGAATACAACATCTTCACCGCGCCCAAGTTCGTCGGGATCGACAATTTCGCGCGCGCATTCCGGACGCAAAGATTTCGGGCAGTCGCTGGTTAACGTGGCCTGGTATGCGCTCGTCGTGACGGTCATGCAGACCATCCTGGCGCTGCTGCTGGCAGTCTTGCTGAACGCCAAGATTCGCGGCAAGGAAGCATTCCGCACGATATTCTACACGCCGAGCGTCACGTCGTCGGTCGTGATCTCGATGATCTTCTGGTGGTTCTTCCTGAAGGCAGGGTTCCTGAACTATTTCCTGATCAGTTTCCTGGGCATCTTCGGCATCGCGTTCCAGACGCGTCGACTGGCTGAACGACCCGCGCGGCCTGTTTCAGATGATTGCGCAACGGCGTTCGGCGGCAATATCCCGTCGAGCCAGTGGTTCCTGCGCGGGCCCAGCGTCACGCTGATGGCCATCATGTTCCAGAACATCTTCACGACGATCCCGACCTTCATGCTCATGTTCCTGGCCGCGCTGCAGGACGTGCCGGGAAGCGTGTACGAGGCGGCCGACATCGACGGTGCGACCGCGGCCGCAGAAGTTCTTCCGGCATTACCGTCCCGCTCCTGCGCCCGGTGATCCTCCTGGTCGTCGTGCTCGGCACCATCGGCACGCTGCAGATCTTCGACCAGGTCAAGATCCTGACCGCGGGCGGCCCGTTGGGCACAACCCTGACGCCGGTCTTCCTGATCTACCGGGAGGCGATCGGCACGCAGGGCGGCATCCAGATGGGCTACGCGTCGGCCATGGCGTTCATCCTGGCCGTCATCATCTTCGCGTTCACCTTCATTCAGCGGCGCTTCATCGAGCGCGGCACCGAAAGCTACTGATAGGAGGCGCGGCATGGCTGTTGTTGCACCATCGAGGAGCCAGCAGACGACTGGCGGGGACAGAACGAGCCGTCGCATCCGCAGCGCGCTCAAGTACATCTTGCTCGTGCTTCTGGCGCTGGTTGCGCTGACGCCGTTCATCCTCGCGTTCCTGGGGACCTTCAAGACCGATGCCGAGATCATCGCCTATCCGCCCGAAAATCCTGCCCCAGAACTGGCTCGTCGAGAACTGGGCCAAGACGTGGAACACCGACTTCGGCCAGGGCGCGACGTTCCCGCGCTGGCTGCTCAACACGGCGATCGTGGCTGTCGGCGTGCGGCCGTGCTGGCAGCCGATCTTCTGCTCGATGGCCGGCTATGCATTCGCCCGGCTCCATTTCCCCGGCCGCGACGCGGTTTTCGCCTTCATGCTGGCGAGCATGATGATACCCGGTGCGATCACCTTGATTCCCGCCTATGTCGTCATGACGAAGATCGGTTTCATCAACACCTACTGGTCACTGCTGGTGCCGGGCGCGATTTCTGCGGCCAGCATCTTCCTGCTGACCCAGTTCTTCAAGGCGATCCCGCGCGAGTTGGAGGAGGCGGCCTACATCGACGGCGCCTCCCGGTTCCTAATCTACAAGGATGTGGTGCTGCCGTTGGCGCGGCCCGGCGCTGCTGACCGTGCTGATCTTGCAGTTCCAGGGCATGTGGAACGCGTTCCTGCCGCCGCTGCTCTACCTGAACACGCCCAATATGTGGGTGCTCAACGTTGCCATCTCGTCGTTCCAGCAGCAGTACAAGGCGGCGTGGAACCTGACGCTGGTCGCGGCCATGTTCAACGCGATCCCGGTGCTGATCCTGTTCGCGTTGTTCAGCCGCTACTACATCGAGGGCATCAGCTACTCGGGGCTAAAGGGGTAAGAGAAATCAGGTTTCGCCTCGGCCGAGCCGATGGTGCAGACACCTGGTATCTTAATCGACTGAAAGGTTAGCGTGTTCACACCTTTGCGCCTGCTCCCGCGCGCCATCGGGCTCTGGTGGCGCGAGTTTCTGATCCTGGTCCTGCTGAATTTCATCTGGCTTCTCTGCCAGGTCACGATCGTGCTGGGCGGACCGGCGACCGCCGCGCTCGTCTATGTTGCGCGGCGGGTGGCCGATCATGAGTTGGTCGGGCTGGACGATTTCTGGCAAGGGCTGCGCGAGAATTTCACGGCTGGGCTCAAGTGGCAGTTGGCCCAGCTTCTTGTGTACGGCATCCTGGCGTTCAACCTGGTGTTCTATGCGGGCCAGACGGGGCTAGCCATCCTGACCCTGCGCTACGCGTGGACGATCATGGCGCTGATCTGGTTCGCCATCAACCTGTACTACTGGCCGCTCCACTTCGAGCAAATCGACGGCCGCTTTCGCACGACCTTGTCGAACGCGACCAAGATGGCGTTCCTGAACCCGAACGAAACCATCGTCTATACGTTGGCGGCGCTGGTGCTCATCGTATTCTGCGTGGGCACGGCCGCGCTGCTGGGGTTCGTGCTCGGCGCATGGTTGAGCCTGTGGGGCGTGCTGGTCGTGCGCGCCAACCTGGGGCTGGTTCCGAAACAGGAAGAACCGAAGAACCCGAGTTCCACGAAGAGCAGAAGCTGAATCGGGAAGGGAGGGACTCATTGAAGCTGACCCGTTACGGCGCAGAGCCGCTCATGCTGCCCGACCCGGCATCGCCGTGGTCCTGTTACAACGTCTTCAACCCGTCGGTCATCTATCATGACGGCCTTTTCCACATGCATTACCGCGGCCAAGGGCTGGACTGGATCTCGCGCATTGGCTACGCGGTGAGCAGCGACGGCATTCGCTGGAACCGCCTCGCCGAACCCGTCCTGGCGCCTCACGACGGGACAGATTCGCGCGGCCTCGAAGACCCCCGGGTGACGGAGATCGAAGGGGCATTCTACATGGCCTACACGGCCTACGGGCGCGAGTTCCGCGGCCAGGGCGACCCCACCCACGCCGGGGGCGGCATCTTGCCGATGATCGCCCGCAGCACCAACCTGATCACCTGGGAACGGCTCGGCCCGCTCGTCGTGGGGGAAGACAACAAGGACCATGTCCTCTTCCCTCGCAAGATCAAGAGTCGTTATGTCGCCTTCCATCGCCGCCGGCCCCACCTGTGGCTGGCGTACTCGGAGGACCTGCGCGCGTGGCCCGAAGCATGGATGGCCCCCATCTACGGGCCGCGGGAAGAGAATTGGTGGGACTGCAAGAGCATCGGCGCGAATGGCGTGCCCATCGAGACGCGCGAGGGCTGGCTGTGCATCAACCACGGTTACGACTTCGAGCACGTATACCGCTTCGGCGTGGTGCTGCTCGACCTGGACGATCCGACACGGGTCATTCGCCGCCCGAAAGAGCCCATCTTTTGGCCAGAGGAGCTGTGGGAGATCCGGGGCGACGTGCCGAACGTGGTCTTTTCGAACGCCAACCCCGTGGTCGACGGCACCGTGTACGTCTACTACGGCGGCGGCGACCACGTCATTGGCCTCGCCACCTGCCCGCTCGACGAATTGATGGAGTATGCGCTGAGGGGGTAGAGGATTTTCACCGCCAGGGCACAAAGCCTCCACAAAGATCACGAAGCGACTTACAGGAGTCCTTGTGCTCTTTGTGGCTAGTGAAGACCTACCCTACCAGCTTATCCAGCTTTTTGCGCGGCTCCTTGAGCGAGCGCGCGTTCCGCATCATGCCTTGCCAGGGATCGCCCACCTTATCCAGCCGGTCCCAGATGTTGCGCAGGTTGTACGTGTTCGACCGCAAGTCCGGGTCCTGTAGCTCATCCCAGGCCAACGGCGTCGCAACGGGCGCGCCAGGTCGCGGCCGCAGCGAATAGGGCGCGACGGCGGTTGCCCCGTACCCGTTGCGCACGTAGTCGAGGAACAGCCGGCCCTCGCGCTCGGCCTTGCGCATCTCGGTCGTGAGCGTGTCTGGATGCCGGTCGGCCAACAGTTGGGCGAGGTCCTTCGCAAAGTCGCGCGTCTCATCGAAGTGCGCCGAGCGGTCGAGCGGTGTAACGACGTGCAGCCCCCGCGAGCCGGTGGTCATCACGAACGGCTCGAGCCCTACCTCCTCAAGGAGTTCCCTGACCAGGAACGCGGTCGAACGCGCGACCTCGAACTCCGTCGGCGGGTCGAGGTCGAAGATCATCCGGTCCGGATAATAGAGGTTGTCGCCCCGGCTCAGCCAGATGTGCAGGGTGATCGTGTACTGGTTCGCCAGGTAGACCAGGGTCGCGGCATCGTTGGCCAGCACCTGGTCCTGGATCTCCCCGCTCTCCAGCACCTCCACCTTGGCGCTCGCGATCCAATCGGGAAAGTACTCGGGCATCTCCTTGTGGTAGAAGCCCTTGGCGCCCACGCCGTCGGTGAAACGCTGCATCGTGACGGGATGGTCCTTCACATGCGGCAGCATGACGCGGGCAATGCGCCGGTAGTATTCGATCACTTCGCCCTTCGTGATGCCGTCCTCGGGAAACAGCACCTTGCCCAGGCTGGACAACTCCAACTCGTGTCCGTCCACCTTCTCCACCCGTTCGACGGCCATCAGCCCTCCTTATAAAGTTCCGCACGTAACGCTTCACCACAGAGACACCAAGACCCGAAGAGCCACGAAGCGCTACACGGACTTGGTGAGCCTTGTGTCTTGGTGTCTTCGTGGTGAGCGGAGTACACGGCTCAGGCGTCGGGCCGGCGGCCGCCGTACAGGTTTCCTTCGTCGCCCCGATCGCCCAGTGCCCGGGTGCTCTGCGGGTCGAAGCCGGTTAGGTCTTCGATCCGCTGCCCGCTCAGCACAGACTCGGGCCGGCGGCTGGGCAGATTCGCGTCCGGGTCCGCGTGCTCGTCGTGCATCTTCTCGAGCACCCACGCACTGTCGCCGCCCGAGCGCATCAGGCTCCAGCCCCCGCGCAGCTTCTGGCCGTCGAGCCACACCTGCAGCCTTCCCTTGTCGGTTGCCTGCAGCATCGCCTGCGGATCATGGGGGTCGTCGGCCTCGAGCAGCCGAAACGGGCCCGCATCCCACACGAGCATGGCGCCCCCGCCGTACTCACCGGCCGGATTGGCGCCCTCGAAGGTGGCCCGCTCGAGCGGATAGTCCGCGACCGGTATCGCCGCGCGCTTCGCTTCTGGGTTGGGCCAGGGAGCGTCGGGTAGGCGCCAGGAAAGAAAACTCTGGGCCACCTCGAACCGCAGGTTGAAATGCATGTCGCCGGCCTGGTGCTGGTGCAGCACGAACATGGGCGGCTCGTTCGGATCGGCCTCGCCGCGGGCGTGGCGCTCCAGATAATCACGCAGGCCAGCGCCTGACATTGGTTCGGTCATCATCATCCTCGCAATACGTTGTCGCCAGATTGCGTCTTGCTCGCCGCGGTCCCGGCAGCGGACGGCCGGCCGAAACCTGTAGCGTAGCCAAGCTGCGATGGATTAAGACGACAAGAAGGGGGGAAGTGTTCGGGGTCGTGCGAAAGATCGCTTCTCACACCAAGGCGGATAAGTACACGCAGGGTTCCTGATGCCCCTGCGTCATCCCCCGTACCGTGGCTTATCCGGGCGAACGGGTACCAGAGCGTTGCCTTTGGGGTTCCAAGGGGCGCGGCCCGTGGTCGGGGGCGGCGGGGGCAAGAGGGCCCCCGCCAACCAGCCATTGGGCTTCAACTGGTAATTTCCCGGTGGTTGTACCTAAAAGTCGAGGACGCCTGCGCCGGGCGCAGCACACACATCATAGACGTTCGTGCGGATGCCTGTTGCGGCTTCGTACCGCTCGCGCACCGCCTCGCCGAACGCCGCAACTTGCCCCTGCTCGACCAGCGCCACCATGCAGCCTCCAAACCCCCCGCCTGCCTGCCGGGCGGCAATGACACCGGGGGCGTGGCGCATGGCGCCCATCATTGCGTCCATCGCCGGCGCGCCGATCTCGTACAGGTCCCGCGCGCCCACGTACGAGTCTGCGAAGAGGCGCGCCAGGCGCACGCGGTCGCCCGCAGCCAGCGCAGGGGCCAGCGCCAGCACGCGCTCGTCCTCTTCGACGATGAACCGGCAGCGCCGCTCGACCACCGGCGACATCTCGTCGCGATGCCGGTCGAGCATCTCGCACGTCGCGTCGCGCAACGCCGTGACATGGGGGTAGTGCCGAGCGAGCACTGCTGCGCCCGCCTCGCATTGGCTGCGGCGTTCGCCGTACTCCGTGCCGGCGAGGTTGCGGGGTGCGCACGTGTCGCAAATGACGAGAGCGATGCCGGCCGCGATCGGCGTGACGGTGTGAAAGAGGTCCCGGCAGTCGAGCAGTACCGCGCTGCCGGCCTGGCCGAGCGCCGAACTGTACTGGTCGAGAATCCCGCAGTTGACGCCCACGAAGCGGTTCTCCGCCCGCTGACCCAAGATCGCGAGCTGCACCGGGTCCAACTCCAGATCCGAGGTGGCCTGCATTGCCACGCCGGCTGCCATTTCGAGCGCGGCCGACGAACTGAGTCCACTGCCGAACGGGATCGTACTGTGGACCAGCGCGTCGAACCCCCGCAGATGGTAGCCCGCCTCCTGCAGCGCCCACGCCATTCCGCGCACGTAGTTGCTCCACGGCGCTCCCGGGTCGTGCTGGATCGCGTCAAGGCTGAACTCGGCGCGGCCCGGCAGGTTCAGCGACTGAACGGCAATGATCCGGTCACGTCGCGGCCGCACGGCCAACCAGGTGTCCCGATCCACGGTCGAGGTCATCACATAACCCAGGTTGTAGTCCGTGTGGCTGCCCATCAGGTCGACACGGCCGGGCGCGCGCACCCACAGCATGGGCTCGGCGCCGTAACGCCGCTCAAACTCGCAGGAAATGAACTCTCTCCGGGCCCCGTCCGTTAGTCGTCCGTCCAACTGGATATCCTCCGCCTGAAACTACGCTCGACCGTAACCACCAAAAGACGAAGACCCGAGGAGGATCCGCACGGGATAAGTGATCCCTTGTGTCTTCACGCCTGCAAGCCCACGAACCCGTCAAGATCCCGTCGCCCGGAAGGCATCCAGCAAAGCATCGACGTTGGCCAACGGGATATCGGCCATCATCCGGTGCGAAGGCGCGAGCACGAAGCCGGTTCCGGCCGGCGCCAGGTCGGCAATCGCGGCGGCCACAGCCCGGCGCACGTCTGCCGGCGAGCCATGGGGCAGGACCGTCTGGGTGGAGATCCCACCGTAATACGCCAACTGGTTGTCGAAGTCGCGGCGCAACGCGGCATGGCTTAGCACTTCGGGCTGCACGGGGTTCAGGACGGTCAGCCCGATTTCGACCAGGTCGGGCAAGATGGGCTGGATTTGGCCGTCCGAGTGCATGATGACGGGCAGCCCACGCTCGCGGAACGGCGCAAAGAGTCGTGCGAGCCGGGGCTTGATGAAGCGCCGCCAGGCCGCCGGCGAGAACAAGAGCCCTTCTGCGCGCCGTAGTCGTCGCCGAAGTAGCCGCCGTCGACGCCGGCCCGCAGAAAACGCTCGATCAGCACGAGTTGGATTTCGGTGATCCGATCGAGCAAGGCCGCGGCATATGCCGGATCTTGCGCCATGTCGATGAGGAACTGCTCAAAGCCGCGGAGCGACCAGGCGCGCTCGAAGAGCGCGAAGCCGAGGTTCGGGACGACGAAGTACTCACTCCCTTGCGCGGCCAGGGTCTGCTGCGCAGCCGCCAGCAGCCCGGGGGCGTTCGGATCAGGCCATGCGTAGGCGTCGAGGTCCCTGTCGTCGGCGAGCGGGCTGTGCCGGATGAAATAGCCCTCTTCGACGGTGTCGTGCCCGGCGCCCCACCAGTCGTACCGGACGAGGCGGTCAGCGCTGTAACGAGGGGCGTGATTGACGTCGACCCGGACGAGATGGTTGTCGAGGAACGCAGGGAGCGCGGGTACTGACACACGGTAATGCGCAGCCAGCACCTGGGCCATGGCCGCTGTGGCATTGATTTGCGTTGGAAGGCGATCCACGGGCGCATGTTCGAATGCAGCCTTCATCCGCGCCTTGTGGGTCATGGCGGTCACCCCTGGCATGGTGGGCTCCTTGTTCTCGAGGAAAGCTCAGCGACGGCCGGTGGACTTGCGCGTCACCAGGCTGGTCGAGACGACGCGTCGTTCGGGTTCGCGGCCCGCAAGCAGGCTGAGCAGCATATCCATTGCAAGCACGCCGATTTCGTAACGCGGCAGCGCGACGGTGGTGAGGGGTGGATCGAACTGCGATGCGAGCCAGATGTCGTCGAGCCCGACAATCGAGAGATCTCCGGGACGCGCAGCCCGTCTGAGCGGGCACCCGAGAGGACGCCCAGCGCCATCAAGTCGTTTGCGCAGAACACCGCCGTCGGCGCACGGCGCTGCTCAGCGAGGAGTTCCCAGGCCTTGCGGCCGCCCTCGATGGTGAGGTCAGCAGTCGCAATCAGGACGTCTTCAGGGCAAATGCCCCCGCTCGCGAGCCCTTTGAGGAATGCGTCGCGGCGGTCACGGCTCGTCTTCAGGTTCAGCGGCCCGGCGACGTGCGCAAACCTCCGGTGCCCGAAGCTTAGCAGGAGTCCCGCGGCCTCTTCGATCCCCGGCGCAAAGTCGACTTCGATCGTGCTGACGCCGGGCATGCGGCGGCCGGCCCAGTCAAGTACGATGGCAGCCGTGTTGCTGGCGACAAGCTCGTCGAGCCAATCGTCGGCCACGCCGCTCGACATCACCAGCACCCCGTCGGCCCGGCGGTCGACCAGCGAGCGAATCAGCCCCAACCCGCGAGCCGGGTCATAATTGGTGTTCGCCAGGAGGACATTGTAGCCCGCGGCAATCGCCCGGTCTTCCACGCCGTGGATGACGTCCCCATAGAACGGGTTGGCGACATCCGAGACCAGCATGCCGACCGTGAACGTGTGATGCGAGCTGAGACTCCGCGCGACGGCGCTCGGGCGAAAGCCGAGGTCTCGGATCGCGTCCTCTACCCGCTGGCGTGTTCCGGGCCGAATGTGGGTAAACCGTCCACTCAGCACCCGGCTGACGGTTGCCTTGGACACGCCCGCCGCGGCTGCGACGTCGTCAATAGTTGGTACAGGCATTTGTGAAACCGGTTTCAAGATTTAGGGTGAGGATACCAGTGAGACAGCTGAATGTCAAATCGGCTATAATAGATGTCATGTCAGAGCCTAATTCGACCGAGAGTGACGTGGCCCGCTGGCACAGGCTGAGCGGGCTGCCCGACAACGTGACCGACGACGGCGACGTGGTAGCGCCAGACCCGGGCCGCCGAACGCAATCCGAGAAGGCGCAGCTGCGTGCAGCTATCGCGCGCGTGCGTGACGAGCACCCTTCTGTCGAGGCGCGAAACCTGGCCCGCCTCGCCGCGTCGTACCTGCTGGCGGGCGATATCGAGACGGCTCGGCGCTACCTTGATCGCGCCCTGATGCTGCGAGAATAGCACTCGCCCTTCGCGCCGCTAGGACAAAAGGAGTACGACACCTCGCAGGTCCTTGCCGTTTTGCCCTCCCCAGACGCGTCCTCTGTCCGATGACCGCCCCGGCCCATCGTGCTACCATATCCGATATGGCACTGTACGAAGAAAAGGCCCTGATTGATGCTGCCCAGGCGGGCGATCTGACAGCCTTTAATGAGCTGGTCACGAACTATCAAGACCAGGCTTTCAGCGTTGCCTACCGGCTGTTGAGCGACTCTGAAGCGGCTGCCGATGCCGTGCAAGAGAGCTTCCTCAAGGTCTACCGGCGTATTGACCAGTACCGGGGCGGCTCGTTCCGGGCATGGGTGCTGCGCATTGTGACGAACAGCTGCTATGACACGTTGCGCGTGAGCAAGCGCCACTATGCCAGCCGGCTCGACAGCGAGACCGTGCCGCCCGACCGCGACCGGCGCTTGAGCGACCCGCGTTCCTCGCCGCACGATCACGCGGTCCGCGGCGAACTCAACTTGCTCCTTAGGCGCGCAATCATGCAGTTGCCCCCCGGCCAACGGATCGTGCTGGTGATGTGCGATATCGAGGGGTTCGAATACCACGAGGTCGCCGACATGACCGGGCTCGCGCTGGGCACAGTCAAGTCGCGGTTGAGCCGCGCTCGGACGAAAGTCCGCGGGGTGCTCGTGCAAAAGGGTTTTTCCCCAAGCGTTCCCCCTCACAGGGATCACGTCGTCGCATACTCGACGTCTGTCTGAGACCGTTAACTTAGCCCCTCTTGCCCCAACGCCGGTGCATGCGTATAATGGTGCGTATTGAACCACAAAAGGCGGGTAAGACTTGCACAAGCCTGGCGCAAAGCAGTCCCTCCGCTGACAGGTAGGTAGAGGCCAATGGCATCACGAATGTCACGACGTGTCTTCTTGCGAGTAGCTGGCAGCCTCGCAGGCGCTGCAGCGTTGGCTGCTTGTGCACCGGCAGCAAAACAGGGTGCGGGACCCCATGGCAGCCCGGTCGTCCAGCTGGTGTACCAGGACTGGCGGACGGACTACTTCGCGGCGATGGCACAACGGATGTTGGAAGAGTTTCACGCCAAGCACCCGAATATCCACGTCTTCTACACGCCCGACCCTCCGGACCTCACGGACAAGATGATGACGGACTTTCAGGCTGAAAGTGCGCCGGACGTGTTCGCGGGGTGCTGTGACTTCTTTCCGATCTGGGCGCAAAACGGTTACCTGCTCGACCTGCGGCCATACGTCCAGGCCGAGCTCAAGCCAGAGGATCTCAACGATTGGGACGGCGCGCAGTACCGGTCGCTCCAGCTGCGAGACGGGACTCAATACGGACTGCCCAAGTACCACGGCGCGCTCGCGCTTTACTACAACAAGGACTTGTTCGACCAGTTCAAGGTGCCCTATCCCGAGTCATCCTGGACGCACTTCGACTATCAGACGGCCGTAACCAAATTCGTGCAGCCGCGGAGCGATGGGGCGCAAAGCCAAATATGGGGCAGCATGTTCGACGTGAGCTGGGACCGCATCCAGGCTCATGTCAACGGTTGGGGCGGCCATTTCGTCGATCCGAACGACCCGAAGAAGAGCTTCATCGGCCGGGCCCCCGCGCTTGACGCGATGCAGTGGCTGCGAAACCGGATGTGGGAAGACCATGCTATGGCCAGCCGCCTGGACGTGCAGAACCTCAGCGTGACGGAGGCGTTCCAGCGCGGCCGCCTCGCCATGGTCGAAGACGGATCATGGTCGCTCAAGACTATCCTGGATAACGCGAAGTTCCGGGTGGGGGTGGCCGTCTTCCCGGCCGGCCCCGCGGGCCGGGTTACGATCGGCACGACGGATGGCTTTGGCATTTACAAGGGCACTCGCTACCCGGAGGCAGCCTGGGAATTCATGAAGTTCCTGGTCAGCTCGCGTTACGGCCGCGCGATGTCACAGGCCCACCTGCTCCAGCCGGCGCGCGCCAGCCTTGTCGATAGCTGGATTGCGGACGTTCGGGAACAGTATCCCGAAAAGGCGAAGGAGATGGACCTGGGCGCGTTCGCGCAAGGGCATCTGCAGGGCTTCAGCGTGACCCCCGAGATATTCGAGAAGCAGGAGGAAGCGCGGCAGCTGGCCTCAAGCGCGTGGGAACAGATTTTCACCCTGGGACGCAAGCCGGTTTCCTACATGCGCGAGATATCCGACCAGATCGAGGCGGCCCAGGCGGCCCCACAGAAGGCCAAGGAGGGGGGCGGCAGTGGGAGCTAAGGGCGTCTGGCGCCGTTGGCGGGCTGTGATTATTGCCAGCGCAGTCCTGCTGACGCTGGTCGGTCTGCTGGCCGGCGCGCTGTTCGCTCAGTCATCCTACCGGGCCGCCGCGGCCCAGTCCATCATGCAGCGAGACCGCCAGGTCGCCCTGCTGACTGCCGTTCGCCTGAGCGACGAGTTGGAGAAGCTGGCCGGCGAGCTGGAACCCACCGCGCGGGCCCAGAGCCTGGTTCTTGGGCTGACCGACAGGCAGCGCCTGGCCCTGCGGGGTCAGAGCGAGCGCCTAAGCGTATTCGACGGCGGGGTTATCTTAATGGACAGCACCGGGCGGGTGCGCGCGACTGTGCCCGAACGCTGGGACATCATGAGCTCGGACTGGTCGAATCAGGAGTTCTTCAGGAACATGCTGGTCGGCCAGCCGCCCGCACAGTACTTCTCGTCGATTCTTAACGTCGGGCCGGATAACTCGCCGGTGGTGGTGGTCAGCGTTCCCGTGTTGGGTGACAACGGGGAGCTGGCCGGCGTGCTCGCAGGGCTCTTCCGCCTGGGCGAGTCGCGCATTCAGCGCGTTTTATGCCAGCATCGTCCGGCTGCGGCTGCTGGGAAGCGGGAACACCTTCATCGTCGACAAGGCCGGCCACATCATCTACGACTCGGGCTATCAGCGCACCGGACAGACGATCGACTTATCAGCCGTGAAGGCGGCGGCATCTGCGGCGGACCCCCGGCCCAGCCTCGACGCAGAAGGGAATGAGGTCGTCTATTCCATTGCACCGGTGCCCGGCACAGACTGGTCATTGGTCACCGAGACCGATTGGGTCGAAGCGATGGCCCCGGTCCAGCGGTTCGGCACGGGCATCATCGTCCTGCTGGCGCTCGGCATGGTTGTTCCCACCGTGGGCGTGGCCTTGCTCGCCCGCGGCCAGCGATCGGCTGTAGGCGACGCGGACCAGGCGGCGGTCGAGGCGCGGGTGGGAAAGGCTATGCGTGACCGGCTCCTGCCGCATTTCACCCCTATGGTGGGCGGATGGGAAGTGGCCGCGCACCACCAACCCGCAGCAAATGGGGCAACGGCCCGCGACTTGTACGATTTCATGCTGCTGCCCGACGGCCGCCTGATGATTTCGCTCGCCACAGTGGCCGACCAGGGCCTCTCGGCCGTGCACTTGATGACCACCGCCCGCGCGGCATTCCGGACCGCCGCCTGCCGCACGCAGTCGGCCGGCCAGGCGATGTCGCTGTGTAACAACCTGCTGTGTCCCGATGTCGGGCCCAGCGCGGCGATCACGTCGCTCTTTGCGCTGCTCGATCCCATGTCAGGGCGCCTGCAAGTTGCGAACGCGGGCTTCTGTGCGCCGTTCCGCTGGGTCGAGGGCGAGCTGATCGAGATGCGCGAGGGACCCGACTTTCTGGGCCAGTCGCTCGACGTGGAATTCGATCACGATGATGTGCTGGTGGGGCCGGGAGATACGGTCATCTTCTACAGCCCGGGCGCGCTGGGCGTGCGGCCTGAGACCGGCGACCCGTTCGGTCCCGAGCGCGTGCGGCGGGTGTTGAATACGACGGGTGCCATGACAGCGCAGGCCATCGTGGAAGCGCTGCGGATGGACCTGGTCGAGTTCGCCGATGCGCGCTCTCGGCGGCAACTGGACATTACGTTCCTGGCGCTTTCGCGGCCGGCGGGCGCCGCACCGTCGCAGAAGCCTAAGCGCTCGCTGCGCGACGAGTTGCGGGCACTGGGCGAAACAGACACGGACCTGTAGCCATGCGCACGCGTGCCCAAGTTCTCGAGCGCATCAGCCGGATCCTGACCCTGGCGGCCTTTGGGGTTGCGACGCTGAGCGTGATCGTCGCGCCCATGCTGGCGCTGTCCTGGTCCAACCGCCCCTTTCCCGGCTTCCTGATGGATCAGAACCTGGTTGCGACAGATCAGGGGGGCCAGGGCTGGCCCGGGCGCGCTGCCGGGATCAGTTTCCCTCAAAGGGTTACGCGCATCGGCGGGAGTGGCGTCGCCAACGACGCCGAGTATGTCGCCGCGCTCAAGGCGCTGGAGGTGGGCGACGTCGCGTCCATCTCGACGACCTCCCGCGACGGCAACAGCCGCTACTTCCCCTCGGTCGGCCTGATCGCCTTCCCGCGCACCGACCTCCTGCGGCTTTTTTGGATGCCCTACCTGATGGGCATCGCTTATCTGAGCATTGGGGCATGGATCTACCGCGCCCGCGGCGCCACGCCGCCGGGCCGCGCCCTCGCCTTTTTCTGCTTTGCCGCGGCTGTGGCCCAAGCCCTGTTTTTCGACATTTCTTCGACGCATGTCGGAACCCCTATTTGGGCAATTGCGATCGCAGCGCTCGGCGGCTCGCTGCTGAGCCTCGCCATGCGGTTCCCGCAGGAGGCGCGCATCGTGCAACGCTTCCCCGGCCTACTCGGCGTGCCCTACCTGGTGTCGATCGTCATTGGGGTTTGGGCGGCCGTCTCCCTGTACGACACGGCTCACCCGTGGGAGTACCTCGTCGCGCGCGACGTATCCTACCGGTACACGGGGATTGGCGGCATCCTGTTCCTGGGCACCATGTTCTTCCGCGCATTCCAGGGTCGCGAAGCGACGGTCCGAAGGCAGGCCCGCATCGTCCTCCTCGGCAGTGCGATCGCCTTCCTTCCGATCATCATCTGGATCATGACACCGGTTTTTGGCTTGCGACTGCACTTCGAGCCCGCACTGTACATGCCGTGGCTGGTCATCTTCCCGTTTAGCGTGGCTATTGCCATCTTCCGCTACCGCTTGCTCGAGATGGACGCCATCGTCAACCGGACCATCATGTGGGGCATGCTGACCGCGGTGCTCGCCGGACTGATCAGCGTCAGCATCACGGTGCTGCAGAAGATCTTCCAGGCCGCGACAGGCGAGAAGAGCGATGTGGCGGTGGTCCTGACTTCATTGATCCTGGTATCTGTGTTTACGCCCGTCAAGACACGCCTCCAGGCATTCCTCGACCGCACCTTCAAGGACTCGCCCGAGCACATCAAGACGCTGCGCGAGTTCGGCGGCGAGGTCCGGTCCTACGTCCAGATGAGCGATCGCATGCTGATGACCAAGCGGCTGCTCGACGAAGCCGCGACGGGCATGGGGGCTCAGTGCGGCGCGATCACGATGACCGAGAACGGCAACGGCCGGCTGGAGACGCTGCATACGTTCGGTAAGTGGCGCGGCGAGGCGTGGGTGGCGGCGCCGCTGGAGTATGACGGGAAACGCTTCGGTCTCCTGCTCCTTGGCCCTCGGGAAGGGCTGCGTCCGTACACTCGCGAGGAGTTCGCGGCCCTCCAGGGCGCCGCCAGCGAGGTCGCACACGCACTCGCGGTGGACAAGACCGAGCGAGGCCACTAGAAACAAAAACCAGGTCTCCTCCGGGATACCTGGTTTCTTTGTGGTCAGCGACCCGACTAATTAGGACCCTGATTGAACGGATCGGACTGATTATCACGATCTTTGCCAAAGGACAGTGCAGATTAGTTCAATCAGTTGTATCGGCGTCCCATTTTAGATCAGTCTAAGTACAAACAAAGTGAAACTGCTGGATGCCGGCGCTCCTTCGACTTCGCTCCGTCAGGGGCCGCAGTCGAAGGACGCCGGGACATCGCGCACTTTCTCCTTGGTTGTCCTTAGCGCAGCACCACGGTGACCTCAACCTGTGACTCGGCGAAGGGCACGACGTCGCCCGCGATGGGTTGGCCGTTAACCTCAAGCGACACCGCGTTCCCCGGACCCTCCCGAACCACCCGGATTACGTAAAGCACGCCTCGGAAGACGCGGCGGGCGGTGAAGCCAGGCCAAGCGGAGGGAATGACCGGCGCGACACGCAGCCCGCGGTAGGTGGGGCGGATGCCGAGGATCCACTGGGTCGCGGCGACGTAGGTCCAGGCCGCCGTGCCGGTAAGCCACGAGTTGCGCCCCCTACCCGCATGCTGGTGTTCAGGGGCCGCGATATTCTGGCAGTAGACGTACGGCTCGGTGAGCAGCGTATCCGCATCCGTCCGGGCGAGGGGCAGAATCTGGCGGTAATACTGATAGGCCAGCTCGCCCTTGCCAAGCTGGGCCGCAGCAACGACGGCCCAGGAGTTCGCGTGGCAGAAAATACCGCCGTTCTCCTTCACTCCCGGCGGATAGGTGGTCGTGCCGCGCACCCGCTCATCATAGCCGGCGTAGGCCGGCGCCATGAGGCGCAGCCCGTACTGGCAGTTGAGCTGGTCATGGGCGGCGGCCATGCCCTGCTCGGCGCGCACGCGGTCCAGCTCGCCGATGACGGCCCAGGTCTGCGGGTTGAGGCTGATACGGTGCTGTTCCGCCGCGGCCACGCCGACCGGAGCGCCCGCATCGTCGTAGGCCCGCAGATAATACCCGCCATCCCAACCGTGCTGCTCCACAGCGGCGGCCATCTCCCGGTAGGCGCCGGCAAGCCGCTCGGCATCTGCCGTCCGGCCGAGGTGCGCGGCGAGCTCGGAGAAATCGAGCGCCGCCCGGCAGAACTGCTGCCCCGTCCACACGCTCTCGGCCCGCCCACTGCCGTGGTCGAGGTTCATCGTGTCGTCCCAGTCGGCGAACCCGAGGCGGGGCAGCCCGTGCGGCCCAAGGTGCTCGAGCGTGAACGCCACCGCCCGCTCCATGTGCGCCCACACCGGCTCTTCACCCGCGTCCTGGTAAGGCAGCCCCTCGTCAAGGAATCCGAAGTCGCCGGTCTCCTTCAGATAGCTGCACGTCGCAATCACCAGCCATAGGTGGTCGTCGCTAAACCACTGCGGCCACTGGGGGAACTCGCCTGCAAGGCCCGGCCCGCCTTCGCCCGTCAGCGGGAACACCTGGTGCCAGGCATGACCGCCGGCGAACTGGAGCTGCCACAGCATCCGCAGCACCCCCTTGGCATGCTCGGGCGCGTTATGGACCGTGCCCAGCGTGTCCTGCGCCGAGTCGCGCGTGCCCATGCCTCGGCCCAGTCCCGTGTCATAGCCGGAGGCGAAACGAGACCAGAACAGGTTGGCTCGGCACTGGATGGGGTTCCAGACGTTCACCATCGCCTGCATCTCGGCATCGGGCAACTCGACGGTGAACGCGTCGAGGTAGCGGTCCCAATCCGTGCCAAGCGCAGCATAGGCGTCGCCAACAGCTTGCTTTTCGCTGTAGCGCCCTACTGCCACCGGGATCGCCGCCGGCTCGTCGGTCACGCCGAGGATGTAGATGATTTCTCGCTCCTCGCCCGGGTCCAACTCCCACCTGTGCACCAGGCACCCGATATTGTTGCCGCGGGCGCGAGGGAATTGCCCGCCCTGCCGGCCTCGACGACCTGGGGGTTCGCTAGGCTGCGGCCGCGGCCAACGAACGCCTCCCGGTCGGTCTCAAACCCGCTGTACGGCTCGGAGGCGCCCAGGAAGCTGCGGGTGGGCCGGAAGATTGCGCCCGCCGCCAGATGGCACGGCCCGGCCTCAGAGAACATGATCTGCTGGGCCCAATCGAGGTTTTGCTGGTCCGTGATGGCGTCCCAGTACCCGAACTCGGCATACGAGAAGGCCGCCAGCCGCCGGGTCCGGTCTGAGAGGTTGCGTAAGCGCAGCACCCACAGCTCGCACGCCGCGCCGGCGGGCTGGTCGGGCGGGACGAAGTACAGGAGATCCGCACGGATGCCCCCGTACTCGCTGCCGATGCGGGTATAGCCCGCGCCGTGGCGGGACTCGTACGCGTCAAGCCGCACCTGCGGCATCGGCTGCCACGTGGGGCTCCAGTAGGCGCCAGAGTCGCGGTCGCGGAGGTAAATGTAGCGGCCGGGTTGGTCGGCGGGGATCGAGTTGTAACGGTAGCGGGTCACCCGGCGGTTGCGCGGGTCGCGATCGAACGAGTAGCCACCCGCGGTGTTGGAGATGATCCCGCCGTAGCCGCCCTGCCCCAGATAGTTCAGCCACGGCGTAGGGGTGTCGGGCCGGGTAATCACATATTCGCGGCGCGCCGCGTCATAGTAGCCGTAGGGATTTGACATCGGAGTCCTCGGAGGGCGCTACGGCTTGCGCGATGCAGTCTTCAGACTCGTCTGACATCGCGCAAGTCGCGGTCGGGCTATTTTAGGACGACGCGAACGCTCACTTCGCTGCCCGGTGTGGCGAACGGGACGATATCCCCGGCAAGGGGCCGGCCGTCGACGGTGAGCAGCGCATGGTTGCCCGGCCCTTCACGCTCCACGGTAATGTGGTACGCTGCGCCCCGGCAGACCCGCTCGGCCGTGAAGCCCGACCATCAGGCGGGATGACCGGCGCGACACGGAGGCCCGCATGCTCGGGCCGGATACCCAGAATCCACTGCGTGATCGCCACGTAGTTCCACGCTGCGGTGCCGCTGAGCCACGAGTTCTTGGCCTCGCCGTGCACGCCCGCTCCTTGCGCGGGTACTGCATCGCGACCCGCAATCATCTGCGCGTACACGTAAGGCTCGCAGCGGTGCAGATCGCTGATCCCTTCCCGGGCGGAGGGGTTGATGCGCAGGTAATAGTCGAACGCGGCCGCGCCGTTGCCCAGCTTCGCCTCGCCAATCATGATCCACGGGTTCGTGTGGCAGAAGATACCAGCGTTTTCCTTGTATCCGGGGGGATACGTCGAGATTTCGCCAAGGTGCAGGTAATACTGCGAATAGGCCGGCTGCTGCAGGACGATGCCGTGAGGGGTGGCCAGGCGCTCGGCCACCGAGTCGAGGGCCTGCCGCGCTCGGCCGTCCGCCATGCCGATGCCGGCCATGACGCACATGCCCTGCGGCTCGATGAAGATCTGGCCTTCCTCGTTCCAGTGGGACCCGATGGGCCGGCTGAAGTTGTCGTAGGCCCGGCGGAACCAGGCGCCGTCCCAACCGGCCTGCTCCACAACCGCCGTCATGGTCCTCCCCGCTGCCCGATAGCCGGCGGCCTCGTCCGCCTTGCCACAAACCTCGGCCACCTGCGCCATTTCGTCGCTGGCCAGGACGAACAAGCCGGCGATGAACACGGACTCGGCAGTGATCCCGTCCTGGTTCGTGGTGGTTTGGAAGGACTCGCCCGGCGTGGTGGAAAAGCAGTTGAGGTTAAGGCAGTCGTTCCAGTCTGCCCGGCCAATCAGGGGCAGGCGGTGCGGGCCAAGCCGTTCGAGCGTGTAGCCCATGCTGCGCTGCAAATGCTCGTAAAGCGGCATTTCGGTGCCGGGCTCGTTGTCGTACGGGACCAGCTCGTCGAGGATCGTGAGGTCGCCGGTTTCCTTCAAGTAGGCGGCCACCCCGAGCACGAGCCAAAGCGGGTCGTCGTTGAAATTCGTGCCCACCAGGTCGTTCCCGCGCTTGGTCAGCGGCTGGTACTGGTGATAAGCGCCGCCCGAGGGCAGCTGCGTCGCCGCCAGGTCGATGATGCGCTCGCGCGCCCGCTCGGGGATCATGTGCACGAACCCGAGTAGGTCCTGGTTCGAGTCGCGGAAGCCCATGCCGCGGCCGACGCCCGACTCATAGAAAGAGGCCGAACGCGACATGTTGAACGTGATCATGCATTGGTATGCGTTCCAGATGTCGACCGACCGGTTGGTGTGTTCGTCCGGTGTATGCACCTGGAACTTGCCGAGGAGTTCGTCCCAGTAGCCGCGCAGCGCCTCAAACGCAGTGCGTACGGCTTGCGGGTCAAGAAACTGCTGCAGCAGCGGCTTTACGCGGCGCTTGTTGATCGTCTGGCTGCCCGGCGGATCAAACTTATCCTCCTGCGGGTTCTCCATGTAGCCGAGCACGAAGATGACGACGCGGCTCTCGCCCGGCGCCAGCGTCAGGCGAACCCGGTGCGAGCCCACGGGCGCCCACCCGTACGCAACGGAGTTCCCGGCCGCACCCCTCTCCACAGCTTGCGGGTTATCCCAACCCCGGTACGGTCCCAGGAAGGCCTCGCGCTGCGTGTCAAACCCGGCCACGGGCTCGGAGCAGGCAAAATAGGCGAAATGATCGCGGCGCTCACGGTACTCGGTCTTGTGGTAGATGACGCCGTCATCCACCTCGACCTGGCCGGTGGAGAAGTTGCGCTGGAAGTTCGTCCCGTCGTCCCATGCGTCCCACAGGCAGAACTCGATGGCGGAAAACACGGAGAGTTCCGCGGGAGTCGCGCGCTCGTTGCTCAGCGTGAGCTGCCAGACCTCCAGGTTCTGATTCAGCGGCACAAAGTAGAGCGTCTCGGCTCGAATCCCGCCCGACTTGGAGCCAATGACCGTGTACCCCATGCCGTGGCGGCAAGTATAGTCCTCGACCGGGGTCCGCGTCGGCTGCCAGGATGGCGACCAGGCCGCGCTCTGGGTGCCGTTTGCGTCGGGCGCATCGTCGCGGATGTACAGGTAGCGTCCGCCGGTATCGAATGGGACGTTATTGTAGCGATAGCGCGTCAGCCGGCGCAGCCGGGCATCGCGATAGAAAGAATAACCGCCGGCCGTGTTAGAGATGAGACCGAAATATGCCTGGCTGCCGAGGTAGTTGATCCAGGGCAAGGGGGTGTCGGGCTGCGTGATGACGTATTCACGGCGAGCATCGTCGAAGTATCCGTAGCGCATATCTACCTCGTTTCGGTTCCTTTACGACAGACCCCAGCGCGTACCGCGATCACGAGGCGAGAAAAGCCGCGTTTCGCGCCGTGCGGCGCGTAGGTCGCATCCTCGTGCCCGGGCAAGTTCGCACTGAGCCGTCTATGTCATGCTGTGTAGGGTGCGAACCGTCTGGCCTGACCGCACGACTCGCGGACGACCAGTTCCGTGCCCAGCACCGTGCGCTGCCCCTGGGCCAGCGGCGGCTCGCCTTCGGGTGCGCGCAGCAAGTCGTCGATCAATACGCTCGCGGCGGTGTACCCCAGGCGGTAGATTGGCTGGCGAACGGTCGTCAGCGGCGTCTCGAGCGCCGACGCAAGCGGGATGTCGTCGAAGCCGACCAGCGCGATGTCGTCGGGCACCCGGAGTCCCGCGGCCCGGATTGCCTTCAAGGCGCCGATCGCCATGTTGTCGCTCGCGGCAAACACAGCCTCGGGCCGGCGCGGCAAGCGCAGGAGCGCATCCATCGCCCGGCTCCCGCTCCACTCAGACCAGTCGCCCTCCTGGACAAAACTGTCGGGCGGTTCGATGTGGGCGGCGCGCAGGGCTGCCAGATAACCATCGCGGCGATCGAGCGCAGCGGTCATGCCCAGCGGTCCGGTGATGGTCGCGACGCCGGTGCAGCCAAGGCGCAGCAGGTGCTGTACGGCCACCGCGGCGCCACGCACGTTATCCACGTCCACGCTGGTCAATGCACCCGGATAGTCGGACCGCCCGACGAGCACGAACGGCATGCCCTCCTGCGTGAGTTGGGCGACGTACTTGTTATCGGTGAGCGAAGCGGCCACCACCAGGCCATCGAGATGGCCGCCGCGCACGATGCGCGTAAGGGTTTCGGATACGGTCATGACCGGAAACGAAAGGAGCATGAAGTAGCCACGCTCTTCGCAGGCGGCCGACACACCCTGGATCAGCATGGGGAAATAGGGATCGGCGAAGACCGCACTCATGCTCTGGGGCACGACCAGGCCAATCAGCTGGCTTCGCCGGCTTGCCAGGGCGCGCGCCGCGGCATTGGGGTGATAGTTCTGCTCGTGGATTACCTGCTGCACGCGCGCACGCGTTCCAGGATCGACGCTAGGGTGATCGTTTACGACGCGCGACACGGTGGAGCGGGACACTCCGGCCAGTTCGGCAATTTGTTCCAGGGTGGGTGACATCAGATTTCACACGGTAGATAACAGCGCTCTCAGAAACAGGCACATATGAAACACAGCCGCGGCGCCAACGGCCGGCATTCTTGGCAAGCTACCAGGCAACCTCAGTGCGTGTACGTCTCGTAAACGGAGTGCACGCGCAGCGCCGCCCGCGCCTCTGCCAGGTCCCACCCGTCGGGCAGCGGGGCTGTGACACGGCGTGGCATTGCGGCGGGCAGATCGAAGTAATTGTCGCTCAAGACCACGTCCGCACCGGCAAAGCTGATTTCGACGAGGCGGGCGAGCGACGATGCCGCAACTTCGACGACCAGCTGCCCGTCCGCCAATGTCACTTCGCACTTGATCTGCGGGTCGACCAGCGACAGGTGTTTGGTCGGGACAAAGAACGCGGTCTGCACCGCCAACCGCCGGTCGCCCTCCCACAACTCGGCCACGAAGACCAGTTCCCGGCGGCTGTCGACGTCGAGGAAGCGGGAGAAGTCGAGCTTCGCCACCTCGGTCACGCCCTGCGGTTCCACGCTTGCAGCCTGCTCGCCCGCATCCAGCACCTTGCCGTCGAGCGTCGTCAGCGTCCAGCGCACGCGACCGCGCCACGCCTCGCGCAGGTCGCTGCTGAGAAAGACCGACTGGAACGGGGACGCGTCCTCAATCGACAGCATGAGCGGCGCATAGAAGCGCCGGGCGGCGTAATGCAGGGCTTTCCAGCGGCCGAAGTAGTCGACGCTGGACCACGAAGCGACCGGCCAGCAGTCGTTCAACTGCCAATAGAGCGTGCCAGCGACACGATCCGTGTGCCGGCGCCAGTGTTCCACGCCGTAGCGGATGCCCTCGGCCTGCAGCACCATGCTCAGGTACACCAGTGACTCGAAGTCCTTTGGCATCCGGAACGTGTCGAGCATCTGGCCCACCATCAGCGAGTTACCGCTGTCGTTCTTCTGGTGCTGGTCCATCACGTAGGACGTCATGTTCCAGTCGGCCTCGGCCGCGTAGGTGCGAATGGTCTCCAGAGGCGGCAGCGCCTGGAAGCCGAACTCGCTCATGAAGCGGGGGTACTGCTTGCGGTACGCCGTGAACGGCTTGCGGCCGTGCCACACGTCCCAGTAGTGGGCGTCACCCTGCACCTGGCCGTTGGGATTCTGCGAAGGGGGTATCGGACGAAGGTGAGCTGGGCCAATACGCACGGTCGGGGTCATCCGCGGCCACCCACTCGGGCAGCGTGTGGTGGAAGAAGCGATCGTAAGCTGCCTTCAGGCCCTCGAGCTCGCGCCCGTGCCAGCCCCACTCGACCCACCCTTGCTCCATCTCGTTGTTGCCACACCACAGCGCCAGGCTCGCCCGGTGCCGCAGCCGCCGCACGTTCTCGACCACTTCGACACGCACGTTCTCGACGAACTCGGGCCTATCCAGCGGGTAGATGCTGCACGAAAAGATAAAGTCCTGCCAGACCAGAATGCCGTAGCGGTCGCACAGGTCGTAGAAGGTCTCGTCCTCGTAGAAGCCGCCGCCCCACACCCGCAGCATGTTCTGGTGCGTGTCTGCCGCGGCCCGAATCAGCCCTTCGAGGCTCGCCTCGGTCAAGCGGGTGGGGAAGGAATCGGCCGGAATCCAGTTGGAGCCTTTGGCGAAAATACGCACCCCGTTCACCACGAACTCGAAGGACCGCCCCCACTCGTCGGGCTCCTGCCGGAGCTCGAGCGTGCGCAGACCGATCTGGTAAGAACGACGATCGAGCGCGGCATTCGTAGGAACCGGGCCCGGCGAGACCCGGTTTGTCAGCGCAACCTCGACGCGGTAAAGCGGCTGCTCGCCCAAACCGTTCGGCCACCACAGCTGCGGTTCTGCGACCTCGAGCGCAAGGAAGCCGTCAGTAGGCGCGGGCAGGTCCCCACTGACGGATTGCGTCGCGCCGTCTGGCGCCGTGAGTGTGAGCGTGGCGGAGAGGCCGGTGGCCCAGTTCTCGACTGTGATGCCGGCGGAGAGAGTCACCTTCCCGTCCCGGTGCGACTGGCGCAGATGCACGTCGGCCAGCCGAGCGGAGTACGCCTTCCAGCCGGATGTCCTTCCAGATTCCGACGGGCGGCAGCTGCGGCCCCCAGTCCCAGCCAAACTGGCACGGCGCCTTGCGCACATGGGGGCCGCCCGGGATGGCCTGCGAGACGCCGAGAAGCTGGCGGACCTCTCCTTGTTCGGCGGCGTACTTCACCGACGACGCGAACGCGATCCGCAGCTCGTTCGCCTCAGCCTTGAGCCAGGGCTTTACGTCCCAGCGGTACTGGCGGAACATGTTGTCCGTGCGGCCCAACTCATGGCCGTTGAGAGTCACGGTCGCCAGGGTATCGAGCCCGTCGCAAACGAGCCAAATGGCCGGCTGCTGCAGCAATCCCGGCGTCACTTCGAACTCGCGGCAATACTCCCAGTCGCTCTCGGCCACCCACTGCACCCGGCGCTCGTTGTCGCCCACGAACGGGTCGGGAATGCGGCCCAGGGCCAGCAGGTCGGTGTGCACGCCGCCGGGGACGGTGGCGGGGAGCCATTCGGCCGCGCCACATTGGCGGAACTGCCAGGCGCCGGACAATGATTGCTGGTTCGTCATGCGTCTCCTCAAAAACTGGCTGTGGAGCCCAGCGCCCTCAGGCGGCGCCCGCAGGCGGTTCCCTCAACTCAACGCGGTCCAAATGGCTGCAAGGCGCGGTAATCCAGTAGAATGATGCCTTCCGCCTCGACAATCTCGGCGGCTTCCTGCGATACGAAGAAGTCGTAGTCGGCCTGGCGGGTGCGGTCCGCCCCCGGCTCAATCGCCAGCAACTCGGGCGTGTCAAGGCCCGGATGCACGGCCCACTCGCTCAGACCGGCGGGCAACTCGTGCAGCAGCCGGGCATAATGAGCGGCTTTGGTCGCCGGGTGCAGCCCATAGCTGTCCAGCAGGTCGTGATCCGCGGTCGGAAACCCGCGGCCTTGCAGGGTCTCGATCCAGGGCCGGAAGCCCGCCCGCAGCGCAAGGCCGTACGCCCGTGCCAGCTTGAACATGACCTCGAGGATATCGGGCCGCTGCGCAATGCGCAGCGAGTGCCAGTCCAGGTGGGTGGGGTGCAAGCCGGCATCGAGCACGACTTCGATCTGCGCCCGGAACTCCCGTTCGAGCTCGTCCAGCCTGACGTGGGCCAGGAAATCCTGCATCTGGTCGAAGGTGGAAAAATAGCGCGCCCCATCGACCAGCGACGGCGACTTCTCCGCCCCGGTTAGGGGTCCCCAGCGGTAGTCGGCGCCATCGCCAATGGCAGTGAGATGAATCGCAAACGGTATCTCGGGATGGCCGGCAAGGAAGCGCGTCGGCGTGCAGCGACCAGGCGCAGGGGACCATCAGGCTGGTCGACCGGACGACTTCCCTCCCAACGTGCCAATGATCGCTTCATTTACCCCGTGGCACATCCCGAAATCGTCCGCGTTGACGATCAAGAAGCGGGCATCGGCCGGATAACCCAGCAGCCGGTTCGTCAGGCCAGTCAACGCAGTCATGGTCTCGCCGCCGTTTAGACGGTCGAGAGATCCCACTCTTCGTGGATCTTCGGCACGTCGCTGATCAGGCGCCGGGTGTACGTCTCCTTCGGTCGCAGGATCACCTCGTCGGCCGTGCCGTGCTCGACAAACTTGCCCTTCTCCATGATGTACACGCTGTCGGATACGTAATACGCCAGCCCGATGTCATGGGTGATGAAGATCAGCGTCATGCCGGTCTCGTCGCGCAGCTTCAGCAGGTAATCCAGGATGGTCGCGCGTGAGCACGCGTCGATCATCGAAGTAGGCTCGTCGGCAATCAGGATCTTGGGCTTGAGCAGGAAGATGCGGGCGATCATCAGGCGCTGCATCTGGCCGCCCGACAGCTCGAAGGGATACTTGTTAGTCATCTCCGCGAACTTCAGGTTGACGAAGCTGCACGCTTCGGTCATCAGCTCGATCTTCTTCTCTTTCGGCAGCCGTCCGCCCCCACGCATCCGGATGCAGTCGAGCAGCACAGCGTCGACCTTGTGAAAGGTGTTGTAGGCCGAGAACGGGTCCTGGAAAATCGCCTGGATGTTCTTCCAGTATTCCTGCTTTTTCTTGCCGGTGCTGATATCCCGCTTCTGCCCCTGGAAGAAGATCTCGCCCTCGGTCACGCTAATCAGGCCGAGCAGCATCTTGGCCAGGGTCGTCTTGCCGCTGCCCGATTCGCCCACGATCGAGATGACTTCGCGCTCGTGAAACGCGAAATCGACGTGGTCGACGGCGACCGTTCGGGTGCGTCCGAAACCAAAAACCTTGGTGACGCCGGTCCCGCTCAGGCAGAGGTTCTTTTCCGGGGTCGTCTCAGTGGTCATGGCGGTAAGCCTCCCTCAGGTCCTTCTCGGTGAAGATGCAGCGGTACGCCCGGCCCAAGCCCGCATCGTAGAGGCCTACGCTGGTCACCTTGCATTCCGGCCGGACGTACTTGCAACGCTCGGCAAAACGGCAGCCGGCCGGCGGGTTTTTCAGGTTCGGCGGCACGCCGGGAATGGCCGTCAGCTTGGCCTCGCGTAGGCCGGCTTCCGGGCACGATGATCGAGCCCATCAGACCCTTTCGAGTATGGGTGAAGCGGGATCGAAGACAGCTTCTTTGGCGCCGGCCTGCTCCACGATCTGCCCCGCATACATGACCATAATGTCGTTGGTGACGTTGTACAGCAGCGGCAGCTCGTGGGTGATGAAGATCATGGACTTGATGAAGCCTTTTTCCATCGAGTCCTTCAGCATCTTGATCACCATCTTCTGCGAGGTCACGTCGAGCGCGGAGGAGGGCTCGTCGGCAATGAGCACCTTGGGCGAGAGGAACACCGCGATGGCGATGACCGTGCGCTGCTTCATGCCGCCCGACAGCTCGACCGGGTACTTCTCCAGCACCTCTTTCGGCAGCCCCAGCGTCTCGAAGTTGGCACGCGCCATGTCGTAGATGTACTTCTTGTTCTCGGTCGGATCGTGCGCCAGCACGACGTCTTCGATGAAGTTGATGATCTTGCGCGTCGGGTTGAGCGCGTTCATCGCAGCCTGCGGGATGTAGGCGATCTCGGTCCCCAGCACCGTCTTGCGCACCTCGTCAGGCTTCATGTTGGTCGTGACGCGGCCGTCGATGATGATCTCGCCGCCCATGTAGTGCAGCGGCTTGAAGTAATAGCTCATCAGGCTGAGCGCCAGCGTCGACTTGCCGCAGCCGGATTCGCCGGCAATGCCCAGCGACTTCCCCTCTTCGACCTTCAGCGACACGTGGTCCACCGCATACACGCTCTCGTTGTACCGCGTGACGTACTTGGTGGTGAGGTCCTTGACCTCGAGAATGACTTTGCCCATACTCAATCACCTCCGTGGCGGCAGAAACCAGGTTTCTGCCTTGCCAGCCAGGCTGGCGTAACCTGGTTTCTTACTCCCGCAACGCAGGGTTGAATACCTGGTCGAGGCCGGTATTCATCAGGTTCATCGAGAACGTGATCAGCGCGATGGTCA
This sequence comes from uncultured Chloroflexia bacterium, assembly GCA_963810095.1. GTDB lineage: Bacteria > Chloroflexota > Anaerolineae > CG2-30-64-16 > CG2-30-64-16 > JALOOB01. Next base: position 355,954 of record CAWEMM010000012.1, read on the forward strand.
GGAGGACGGGGAAAATGGCCCACCACTTGCCAAGGATGTGCGCCTGGTAGATCATCGCCCATTGCATCATCAGGCCCAGCGTCGGCACCTCGGTCGTCCTGGGTCCCAGCCCCAGGATCGCCAACCCGGCCTCGGCCAGGATCGCCGACGACATCTGGAGGATCAGTGCCATGACGACGTACGACATGATGTAGGGCAGGATATCTGTCGCGATGATGCGCGGCAGCGAGTGTCCCGAGAGCTTGGAGAGGTTGACGTGGTCGCGATTGCGCAGGGAGAATACGGAGGCGCGCACTGAACGGGCGGTCCACATCCATGCGGTCAGCCCGATCACGACCGCAATCGTGATGGCCCCGCGTTTATCCTGCCCGATGCTGAACGAGATCAGGATCAGCAGCACGAACGACGGGATGACGGTGAAAATGTTCGTGAAGAAGATGATGATGTCGTCGGCCAGGCCGCCCACATACCCCGCCACCAGGCCGAGTGTCAACCCGATCGAGGTGGCAATGAGCCCCGCGATCAAGCCCATCAGCAGCGATACGCCGGTCGCCCGGACCAACTGGGTCGCCACATCGCGGCCGAAGTTGTCCGTGCCCAGGGGCAAGATCCGCACGTTCGCAAGTTCGCTAACGTTCACGTAGTCGGTCGGCTTGACTTCGCCGGTTTTCTCCAGGGCGCCGACTCGTCTTATTCGTCGCGGCGATGACCGCGCTTCCGGGGGACAAAAGGCTCTGGATCGACGTGTTCAGTCGCTGATAATAGCGCGACTTCGCCAACGTCATCCCCGGAACCTGTTTCTTGGGGTCGTAGTTGGTCTTCCACAGCGCCAGCAGCTTCGCAGCATCGGCGATGTCGATCTCGCCGTCCGCGATCCCCGCGGCGAGGAGCCACTCCCGCATGGCAGCCCGGTCATCCATCGTCAGCTTACTGGCGAGGCGCTTGGTGGCCGCGTCGTCGAGGTTCAGCGTGTACGTCGTCGGAGGGGGTGAGGCGTCGTACGCGCTGACGTAGATGCCGGGCGGGAAGAAGGTGCCCTGGGCAATGATCTGCAGGGGCGAGTTCCGCACGAACAGCGGATACACGAAAACGATCAGCACCACTGCGACCAGGATCGTAAAGCCCACCACGAACTTGCCGGAGTGGAAAACCTGCGAAGGGTGTTTTTCATAGCAGCAGTTTCCTCTGGCTCAGAGACCTGGAAGACCGCCCCGGCGGGCAAGTGGTGCAGCCGAGCACCCGCCGCAGCCGCGAGCGAACCCGCTTGCTCTCAGTCTGACTGGGTCGCCTTAATGCGCGGGTCGATAAAGCCGTACGCCAGCTCGAGCGACGAAGTTCGCGATCAGCACCATCATCGTGACGATCAGCGCGGCCGCGGAGACCAGCGGATAATCCTGGCCCAGCACGGCGTCTCGAAGCGTGGTGCCAATGCCCGGGTAGCTGAAGATGATCTCGGCAATCAGGGCGCCACCGATCATCGTGCCGAGCGCAAGCGCCAGGCCGGTGATCTGCGGGAGCATGGCGTTGCGGAACACGTAGCCCGCGATCTTGCGGTCCTTGATGCCCATGAAACGGCTGAACCGCACATAGTCCGCGTTGAGTTCGTAGATCGACATCGAGCGCATGCCGATCGCATAGCCGCCGATGCCGATCAAGACGATCGACCAGAACGGCAGCTGGTAATGGATGAAGGCGGACTTGAGGAAGCCAGGTGTCAAGCTGGGAATCATGTCAAACCCATAGCCGCCCGAGGTTGGAAACCAATTAAGCTTGACGGCCAAGAAAACGAGCAGGATGATGGCCATGCCGAAGGCAGGGAAGCTGCTGATGAACAGCGCCGCGGGCATCAGCACCTTGTCGAAAGTCCCCTTGATGTAGGCCGCCAGCGCGCCGAGGACGTTCCCGAGCGTCCAGCCGACGATGATTGCAGGAATCTGCAAGATGATCGTCCACCAAATGGAGGCTCCGAGAACCTGCGCCACGGTCCGGGGATATTGGCTGAACGAAAAACCGAAGTCGCCGTGCAGCACGTTCTTTACGTACATGACGAACTGCTCGAGGATGGGCTTGTTTGTGCCGAAGAGCTTCGGTGTACTGCTGGTAGATCGCCTGGGCACCGATCGCGTTGCTCATGCCCTGCGCCTGCCTCGCGACGATGGCCGCCACCGGATCGCCGGGCATCAGGCGCGGCAGGATGAAGTTAAGCAGGAAGGCAAACACGAAGGTGATGGCAAACCAGCCCAGTTTGTTGAGGAAATAGCGTCGGTAGCCTTTCAACCCAACACCCCCTGTGCGTTAGTTTCTGAGCCACCCCAGAAATAGGACGCAGATCACGCCGTCACCCGAGGTGCCGGCCGATGGGAGGGATTCGCACGAGCCTCGAGCGGACCGTGAGAACCCCACCCATCTGCGTCATCTGCGTCCTGTCCATTTTCAGAGCGCGAACCGTTACTTCTCGCTCACGAGCTTCAGGTTGTACAGGCCGGCGATGCTCCAGCCGTCGGTCAGGTCGAGCGGCGGGACTGCGGGCTGGTGCCGTCATCCTGGTGCGGGAAGCCGGTCCAGACCGATTCGTTGACGGTATGGAACGACTGCGGGCGGTACATGAGCGTGAAGGACGGCACGTCGGTCAGGTAGGTCTTGACCAACTGGGTGTAGATGTCCTTCAGCTTGGCCTCGTCGGTGGTGACCGGGATCTGCTGAATCAGCTTATCGACCTCGGGGTTCTTGTAGAGGCCCCAGTTGCCGTTCCAGTTGCTCGGCATGCCGATGAACTCGGAGCTCAGCAGCTTGCGGATGCGGCTCCACGGCTGGGTCGGGCCGGCGCCGTCGGACCACATCATGAAGATGTCGTAGCCTTCGGGCAGCGGCGAGTCGGACTTGGTGACGACGGTCTGGTAGACGCCCCACTCGGGGTAGTTGGTGGTGATGTCGATGCCGATCTTCTTGCCGGCCGCCGCGACCACTTCGATCGCCGCCTGCCAGTCGGACCAGCCGTTGGGGCAGGTCGCGACGTAGGACAGCTTCTTGCCATCGAGCTCGCGCCAGCCGTCGCCATCGGTGTCCTTGATGCCAGCCTCGTCGAGCAGCTTCTTGGCGCCTTCGATGTCGTTGCCGGCCCACTGCAGGTCCTTGACGGCGTCGTGGTCGTACATCGCCTGCTCGCCCGGGGTCGGGTTCATCAGCGAGCGCGGGACCTGGTCGAAGGTCGCGGACTGGTTCGTCATCGCGTTGGCGATGATGGTCGGGTAGTCGACGGCCATCGCGATGGCCTTGCGGATCTCAACCTTGTCCAGGCCCGGCGACTTCAGGTTGTAGAAGGCGGTCGGCAGGCTGGCGCCGATGCCGTAGGGCGGCTCGGGCAGGTAGGTGGAGACGGGCAGGCCGTAGTTTTCCCACAGGACCTGGACGTTCGAGTTGAACTGCTGGCTCACGTCGACCTCACCCTGGGCGAGGGCGACCGAGCCGGCCGCGTTGTCCTTGAAGATGGTGTGCGCGAGGTACTTGGGGATGGGCAGCTTGCCCCACATGCTCTTGTCCTGGCCCCAGTACTTGTCGTCGCGGATGTAGACGACCTTCGTGTCGTCCGCGAAGAACTTGTGGTACGGGCCGGAGTAGACGACGTCTTCCGCGGGGTCGGCCAGCAGCTTGGTCGGCGTCGCCGGCGACGCGCTCTTCGAGCTTCTTCGTCCAGGCTTCCTGGACGACGTAGTTGCTGCTGACGTAGGCATTGACGAGCAGCGGGTTGACGGCCTTGCCGTCCGCGCCCAGCTTCGCCTTGATCACGACGGTCTGCGGATCCTGGCGTCGATGTCCTCGATGTAGTCCTTGTTGGCCGCGCCGGTCGGGGTGTTGTACTTGACGTGGGTGGCCCAGGTGTAGGCGACGTCATTCGGCCGTGACCGGGGTGCCATCGCTCCACTTCGCAGCGGGCTTGATCTTGAAGGTCAGCTCGGTCTTCGCATCGTTCCAGGCGAAGTCGCCGTCGGCCAGGAGCGGGTAGACCTTGCCGTCGATCATGTTGTAGAGGTAAGGAGTCTCGAACATGATCACGCGGGCGTTGTCCTGCTGCGCGATCGCCATGGCGTTGTTGTTGCTGTTGGAGTACGGGTTCCAACCAACAACCGCGTTCCACTGCTGGCCGTTGAAGTACAGGGTCTCTTCGCGGGGCAGCGTGTTCTGGTCCGCCGGCTTGGCCGGTTCGGCGGTCGGCTGGACAATGACGGTCTCCTTGGCCACCACGGTCTCCTTGACCGTCACGACCTGGGTCGCAACCTTCTCGACGACCTGCGTCTGGATGACCGGCTTCTCCACAACCTTCTCGACGACTTGCGGCGCCGGGGTGGCGCACGCGCTGAGGACCATCGACAGCGATGATCACCAACGCCAGGAGGAAAAAGCTCTTCTTCACGGTGACTTCTCTCCTAAGTGTGAGGTTAGAACAAACAGTGCGCGGTGACGGAGTGGTCTTCTGGGCAGCGATTCACCTCCTCGTGATGCTTCTCGGGTAGAAAACGGGGTAATCCACGGCGCCGCGGTCGGGTGTCAGAAGCGACAGTTGCCGGAGTTCTGTGCCGCGACCTGGCATAGCAGTGAGGAAATGGTAGCACGATTACGTTGGCCTGTCAAAATCGGCGAAAGGCCGTGGGAGCGTTCCCACCGGCACCAGACGCGGTTGGCGGGGAGGCAGGGCCGCGACTCGGCGGAGTCAGTTTTTTCGAACCCTCTTGACAAGTGAACCGGCAATATGCTAGGATGACAGCGCTTTCAGAAAGCGCTTGCAGTCTCTTGCGGCCCTGCTCCCGCAGGTTGCAGAGACCTCGTGGTACCGCTCTTTCGTTGCTTCGGTTGACGGAGTCGGGATGTCAGTGCCACTGCAAAAACGTGCTACCATCTCCGACGTAGCACGGTTGGCGGGTGTCTCCATTTCCACCGTGAGTCGAGTGGTAAATGGGAACGCGCCGGTGGCGGGCACGACAGTACAGCGCGTCCGCCACGCCATCGACTCACTCCACTACCTGCCTTCTTCAGCCGCTCGCTCTTTGGCCGGCCGGCGCACCAACACCATTGGACTCTACCTGCCCCAGGTCAGCGGCGGCTTTTTCGCGGCCCTCTTCCAGGGCGTGGAAAGCGGGGTTCGCACTGCGGGCTTCGACCTGTTGATCCACGCACATCCCCAGGCCCCCGACGGCGCAGCCCGCGTCAGCCTGCCCCTGGCCGAGCACAACACGGACGGCGTGCTCGTCTTTACCAGCGCCGTGCCCGACGCGACGATCGTCGCGCTCGCCGAGCGAGGCGTGCCGCTCGTGCTGCTGTTTCGCGCGGCCCCGCCCGGCGTCCTCGCCTCCAGCGTGGTCATCGAGAATGTCACCAGCGCCCGCGCACTGATCGACCATCTCATCGAGGTCCACGGACGTCGCCGGATTGCCCTGCTGCGCGGGCCCGACGAGAACGAAGATTCCGAAGAACGGGTGCGCGGGTACCGCGCCTCGCTGGAAGCGCACGGCATACCCTATGACGACCGGCGCGTCGCGCGCGGCGACTTCCACGGCGACCACGCCGGAGCAGCCGTGCAGGCCTGGCTGGATCGCGGGATCGAGTTCGATGCGCTCTTTGCGGGCGACGACGAGTCGGCCATGGGTGCGCTGCGCGTCCTGCGCGCGGCCGACCGCCGCGTGCCGGAAGACGTCGCGCTCGTCGGCTTCGACGATGTCCCCGTTGCGTCGTTGGTCGTGCCGCCGCTCACCACAGTCCACGTGCCGATCGAGACTGCCGGCTTGCTGGCCGCGCAGTTGCTCGTCGAGTTGATCCAGACGGGGGAAGCCCCGAAGAACCGGGTGCTGCCCACCGAAGTCGTGATCCGGCAGTCTTGCGGCTGTCCCTGAAGCCGCCCACCGGGCCTGCGGCCCCGCGCCCGTGCGCTGCCTGCAACTTTCCACACGCAGTGAAGGGAGGTGATCGTCAGCACGCCAGTACACGTTACGGCCGTTAATCTCGACGCCGGACGTTTCTATCACTTTATGAGGAAGAGACCTGGGATGGGCCCAAGGCGCAGGATTGGGCGCGGCTGGGCAAGGCGGCCGACGAGTTCAAGATCATGGTCTATGATTACTCCAGCGGCGCCAGCAAGGCCGGCGAGATTGCACCCCTCGGCTGGGCCGGCGAGGTACTGACCTATGCTGCCACGCTCGTCCAGCCGGAGAAGACTTTCTTGGGCGTTCCGGTGTACGGTTACGACTGGACGGGGTCGGTGGGGCAACCGCTCGATTGGATCAAGGCAACCAAGATCGCGGGACAGCAAGGTGCAGAAATCAAGCGGAGCGAGTCAAACGAAGCCTGGTTCACGTACAGCGACGGCAAGAACACGGTATACTTCAACGACGGGCTCACGATGCGAACCCGGCTCGAAACCCTGCTGGCGCGGCACCCTGACATCGCGGGGATCGCGCTGTGGCGGCTGGGCAACGAGGACCCGGCCAACTGGACTGCTATGCGGGATGCACTGGCGCGCTGAGAAAACAGGTCCGTGGCAGAGACCCGGTCTGTCAAAGGGGGAACGTATGAAAGTGGCGGTTTTCGGCGGCGGTTCAAGCTACACGCCGGAATTGGTCAAGGGGTTTCTGGATCGGGCCGAGAGCTTCCCCATGACGGAGCTGTGGCTGGCCGACATTTCGCAGGAGCGGTTGGACATTGTCGGCGGGTTTGCCCGACGCATGGCCAAAGCTGCGGGCAGCCCGTTTGAGGTGCAACTGACGACAAACCAGCGGGCTGCCGTCGAGGGTGCGAGCTATGTCACGACGCAGCTACGAGTGGGGGGGATGGCCGCTCGCCGCGAGGACGAGTACCTGGGCAAGCGGCACGGGTTGATCGGGCAGGAAACGACGGGCGTGGGCGGCATGGCCAAAGCGCTCCGCACGATCCCTGTCATCCTTAGCATTGCCGCCGACATGCAAGAGCTGGCGCCCGGCGCGCTGCTGGTCAACTTCACCAACCCGGCCGGCCTGGTCACCGAAGCGCTGGCCCGCCATGCGCCGGGAGTGCCCGCGGTGGGCGTCTGCAATGTGCCCATCACGACGAAAATGCACATGCTGGAGTTGTTTGAGAAGCGCACCGGCCGCAAGCTCGACCCCGCGCTGGCCCAGTTGGACACGCTCGGACTCAACCACCTCTCGTGGCACCGGGGCCTGAGCTACGACGGCGAAGACCTGTGGCCCGAGGTGTTCGCCGGCACGCTCGAGGGGTTGCGTGCCGAAGAACATCCTGCATGGGACCCGCACCTGCTGGAGATCCTCGGTATGGTGCCGAACTACTACCTGCAATACTTCTACTACACCGCTCACAAGCTGGCGGAGCAAGAGCAGTGGCCGCCGTCGCGCGCGGAGGCGGTCATGGCGATCGAGGGCGACCTGCTGCGCGAGTACGCTGACCCGAACCTCACCAGCCGCCCGCCGACCTGATGAAGCGCGGGGGCGCGTATTACTCCACCCTGGCGACCCAGCTGCTGAACGCCCACTACAACGACCTGGGCGAGGAGCACGTGGTCAACACCGTCCATGCCGGCGCGGTGCCCGGCTGGCCCGATAACTGGGTGCTCGAGATGCCCGTGACGGTGAGCCGCGCCGGCGTGACGCCGCTGCCCGCCCTGCCGCTGCCCCAGGCGTGCTTTGGCCTCGTGGCTGCGGTCAAGTCATACGAAATCCTGACGGCCGAGGCGGCGGTGCGGGGCGACCGCGATCTCCTGTACCAGGCGCTGCTGGTCCACCCGCTCGGGCCCCAGGCCGGCGAGGTGGAAGCCGTCATGAACGACTTGCTGGAGATCAACCGGCACTATTTGCCCCGGTTCTGGAGGGCCTCGTGAGCGGCGGCACTGAAGGGACGGGCGGCCGCGGCCGCCGCTGCTACCTGGGCGTGGACATCGGCGCGACGAAAAGCCACGCCGTCCTTGCCGACGAGACAGGCTGCGTGATCGGCGTGGGGCAGGCCGGCCCGGGCAACCACGAGGTCGTCGGATACGAGGGACTGCGCGAGGTGCTTGCGGAAATCGTCGGCCAGGCGCTGGCCGCGCGCGGGCCTGCGCAAGGCGGATATCGCGGGCGCAGGCTTCGGCGTTGCCGGCTACGACTGGCCCTCGGAACGGGCAGACACGCTCGCGGCCATCCACACGCTTGGGCTGGCGTGTCCGGTAGAGGCCGTCAACGACACCCTGATCGGCCTGCTGGCGGGCGCGTCGCAGGGCTGGGGCGTGGCAGTCGTCGCGGGCACCAGCAATAACTGCTGGGGCTGGAACGCGTCGCGCACCCGTGTGGGACACGTGACGGGCAACGGTTCGATGTTTGCCGAGTTCGGCGGTGCGTCAGAGCTCATGTGGAAGGCGCGGTCTGCCGTGGCCGCAGAGTACACCCGCCGGGGGCCCGCAACCGCGCTCACCCAGGCGTTCATGCGGATCGCCGGGGCGCCCTCCCTGGAAGACCTGCTCGATGGGCTGAGCCAGGGTCACTACCGGGTGGGGTCCGAATATGCGCCGCTCGTGTTTCAGTTGGCCGACTCGGGAGACGCCGTGGCCGACCAGTGCATCGCATGGGCAGGCCGGGAGCTGGGCAGCCTGGCGTGCGGCGTTATCCGGCAAGTCGGTATCGAGCACCTTGCGTTCGAGGTCGTGCTCGTGGGCAGCTTGTACCAGGGCGGCGAGCGCCTGATACGGCCCATGCGCGAGGCGATTCGGGAAGTCGCGCCAAAAGTGACGTTGGTCAAACTGGCCGCCCGACCGGTAGCGGGCGCGGTCGTGTTAGGCATGGCGCAGGCGGGGCTCGACGGATCTCAAATCCGCGAGCGGCTGCTGGAGAACACGCGCGTCCACCTGGCAGGATGAGTAAATTTGAGATTGAGGTATAGGTAAGGCATGACCACAGATAACCAGGCGATCGACGAGCTGCAGGCGGCGCAGATGCGGCCGCTGCGCGAGATCTTGAAGTCGCAGGAGTGGCAGTCGTTTGCCAGTATGGGAACGCCCCAGCAGCGTGGCGTAGCGCCGCCGCCCCTCGAGAAGCCCGCTCCCCCCGACGCGCGACTGTTGGACCTCGTGCCGCCCGCTCAGTTCACGAGCGGCGCCATGCCGCTCGTCCAGGCGATCGGCAAGCGGCGCAGCCGGCGCACGTACACGGCGCATGCCCTGACGCTCGAAGAGCTGTCGTTCCTCCTGTGGGCGTGCCAGGGCATCGAGAAGGTGGCGAACAACATCCGGGCGTTCCGCACGGTGCCCTCGGCCGGCTGCCGGCATCCCTTCGAAACCTACGTCCTGGTGAATCGGGTGGAGGGGCTCGAGGCGGGACTGTACCGTTACCTGCCGGTCGAACACAAGCTGTGCCTGCTGCGGAATGACGAAGACGTTGCGCTGGAAATCCACGTCGCGAGCGAAGAACAGTACGTGCTCGAAAGCGCGGTCACCTTCGTCTGGACCGTCGTTCCCTACCGCACGGAGTGGCGTTACCTGCACCACTCCCACCGGGTGATCCTTATGGACATCGGGCACGCGTGCCAGAACCTCTACCTAGCGGCCGAATCGATCGGCTGCGGCACGTGTGCGCTTGGCGCGTACCACCAGGAGAAAATGGACGCGGCGTTGGGCGTGGACGGCGAAGAGGAGTTCACCGTCTACCTGGCGCCGGTCGGGCGAGTGTGACCCAACGCAGAGGACGCAGATCGCTGCCCAGATCAGACAGGTGATCTGGAACGTCCGACCTGAGAATAGCACGCTGATGCAACTGATTGAACCGATCTTCTTTATCCTTGCCGGAAGGGACTGTAATAATCAGTGGGATCGGTTCAATCAGTGTCCCGTTTCACCCCTCGCTGTCCAGCTGCGCGGGTGAGTGTTCATTTCTGCCACTCGTAGATCGCCTGCGCGCTCCAGTCGGCGCCCGGTTGCCACGGCACAGGCCCGGCTGCGGGCTGCCCGTCGAACTGGGCATCCACCACAAACGGTTCGTACCCGGTCGTGGTGGCCCGATAGATCCCCGTTCCACCCTCCCGTTCCAGCGTCAGCAGCACGGTATTCTCCCCATCGTCGAGCAGCGCGGGGTGTCCTTCCGCCTCTGTCCCCGGCGTCAGGGGGAACGAGGTGGCAGCATCATAGAAATACCGCCCGTACACGCGCGGCAACCCGTCCTGGTTTGAGAGGTACGCGAACAACTCGCGGCCCACTGCCGCATCGCGCTCGTCGGCCGGCGAGTCGACAACGGAGAGCAATTCGGGTGTATCGAACGTTCCGTCACTCTGCCGAATATGCCCGAGCTCCCTGGATGTCGTTGGATGCCGCTCGCGCCCGCTCCCGTGAAGAAGAGGCGCAGGCTGTCAGGCCACCACGCAGGGCGCCACGAGCCGCCGGTTCCCGAGGTCAGCCGCCGCGCCGGGCCACCCCCGGCCGGTGCGATGTAAATCTGAGGCGTCCCGTCGCGCGTCGAGGTGAACGCAATCCACTTGCCATCCGGCGACCAGGCGGGCAGCAAGTCGTCTCCCGGCCCGTCGGTGATCTGGCGGAGGTCGCACCCGGCCCCGTTCGCCATCGCCTGCGTACAATCAGCCCGCTGCGTGAAGATCTTCGCGTTGCCGTCTACGTTCGACTGGAACGCGAACCGCGTCCACGCCGGCGACCATGCCGGCAGTTGATTGGCCGTTCCCGAGAAGGTCCTGCGCGTGATAGTTTGAGCCGGCCCCTCGCCCGGCTTGCCGCGCTCCGCAGTATACACGTTGAGGCCGCCGTCCCGGTCCGAGACGAACGCGACCGGGGGCTCCCAGGCCGACCAGGTGTCGCCGCCGTCGGTCGAGCGCAGGAAACCGGGCTCACCCCGGGCGACGGCGACCAGCGTCCTGTCGGTCGCAAAATCGGGGGAGATGGACAGGTGGGTGACGTAGTGGAAGTTCGGGTAGACCAGGCCGGGCAGCAGCTTCCAGGTTCTGCCCCGGTCGTCGCTGCGCCACGTCTCCCCGTAGCCGCCTACTTGCACGAACGCCGTATCGGGTGTGCCCGGGACGGGATAGAAAGCGCGCCCGGAAAAAGTCCGTGTCTGGCGGGGTCGAACCAGTTCGGCAGGAGTGGGCCGCGCAGCGGGGCAATGCCCGCCGAACGAAGCCGGGCGGTATCCTTCGTGCCGGTCGAGCCGTCGTCGACGAGATAGAGCCGCGCGCCGTCGGGTGAGAGCAGCAGGTCCTGATCCGGATTCGCGGCGTTCGGCTCCATCGCCACCAGAGCCAGATCGCTCGCCCGCAGCACCCACAGCCCGCGCTCCCGCAGGACGTAGATCCACTCGCCCGCGGCGTCGATCACCGGCCGGCCGTCAAACGGCTGCGCCGAACGCACCTCGTGCCCTTCGCGGTCGAAAACGGCCAGCCTGCTGCCCAGAAAGCCCGTCGAGGCAGACATCTCTGCAACAATCCATTGGCCGCCGGCGCTGACATTTGTCATCTGGCCGCCCACGCCGGGGAATACGACCGGTGGCCCCAGCGTGTCCAGATCATACCCGGCGAGCCATTGCTGCGGATGCGAACCACCCGCGGCCGCCATGGTAACGAGTAACTGCCTGCCTACCGGGTCGAGCGTAATCGCCTGGGGTCGCGGCGTGAACTCGGCCAGCGGCCATTCGGTTACCGGCGTGGGCAGTGCGGCGGCATTTGCCAGGTCATAGGCCCACACCGCATCCTCCGAGAGGATGAACAGCCGGCGCCGACCGTCGAGCGCGACGGGCCCACCTTTTGGGATCTGCCACACCGGGGCAAAGGACTCGCGTTCGAGCACGAGCGTGCGGGTGAGGGCTTCGGACGACAAGACCAGGAAGTGTTCGCCGATCGCCATGTGCCCGCGCCCGGGGTCTCGTCCCTCAAAGAGCGGCCCCGACGTATCGATTAGCCGCATGTCCGGCGCGAAGCGGCTGACCGCACCCGATGCTTGCAGGAGAAAGAGCCGGCCGTCGGGTGCGATACCCAAGGCGCGGGAACCTGTTTGCGCACCGGGGCCGGGGGCGGGCGGAGGCGGTGGCTTGGCAGTTGGCCCGGTGGTGGGGGGCGGTGGAGGCAGCGCTTGGGTCGGCACAAGCGGCGTGGGAACCGCCGGGGCGGCGCCGTGGGCGGCTGCGAAACACTGACCAGAGGCACGGCGGTTGCCGGCTGAGCCGCGGCGGCCCCAGGCGGACGAGTGCGGCCGGTGCTTGGGTCACCTGTGGCGGGGTCGGGATATTAGGCTGAGGCACGGCCCGCACAGCCCGCCAGCAGCAGGGTGCCAATGACGACGCACACCAAGCGGCTAAACCACATTTTCGGGCCGGTCCTTTCTCGGGAGGTGCCGAAAGACGTCGTGAGGTTCCCGGTCTCGCCTCTGGGCGAGTCGGGCCTCCAAGGTCCTGTCACGCTCACGGTGCAAGCGGGCTGTAAGCCAAGCGCCAGGCGAAAATGCTCTGGCCGGTCTCGTATCCGCCAAACCTGGCTGGCACCCGAGCCAGACGGGCACGGTCAGAGACCGGCCCCAGCTGATTCTCGGATAGGTTCTTAGTCTAGTCCCGGTCGTCGCGCAGATGGATCACCGATACGAAGACAAAATACATCGCCGCAAGGCAGAGCGAGAACAGCAGCGAAAACACGAACGTGCGGCTGTACGCGAACGGGTTGCTCAGCCGCACCCAGATATCCGCCAGCAGCGTGACCGGATCGGTCAGCAGGTCCCAGCTGTTCCAGCGTGGGAAGCGGCCGAGGTAGACGCCAAAGCCCGTAACCGCCAGCACGCCCAGGGTAAAGACCCAACTTGTGACGACGCCGAACGCTCGCCGGACGAGCGACTGCATCAGGTAGAGCGAAATGAGGCCGAGAAAAACGCCGGTCAGCGCATAGGTGATCACCAGGATCAGGTCGTACCACAGCGGGACGCTGCCTACGGGGCGCAGATGGATAAAGTCCGTGAGGATGTACGGCGCGTTCGGGAAGAACAGCAGCCAGAGCCCGAGAAAGGGCAGGATCAAGCGGCCAGGCCCGCCGGCCGTAGCGCTTGCCGAGGTTGTACGCGACCAGTGCGCCGAGCATTGGCAGCCAGGCAAGGAAGAGATTCCACTGCAGCCCAAAATGGGTGAGCTGACCATCGTAGAGGGCCCGTACAACCAACATGAGCGTACACAGGGCCGTGGCAAATGCCAGCGAGGCGACGACCGCCGCTTGCCGGCGTTCGTGGAGCAGTAGCGTCTTGAAGCGCGTCATGTCTTCCTCCGTCAGGTCCTTGACCCCTGGGACGCCCGGCGATGGGAAAAGGTTCACAGCCTACAGCCGCAGCGGCCGCCGCCAGGGAGCTATAATGAAGGGAAATCTCAAGTTTCAGACCGCAGGAGGCCAGCTTGTCCCCTTCATCGAGCAGCGCACTGCCCGGCCCCGTCGTCGGCGCCGTGAGCAGCCTTTGGAACCGGCTCTCGCCCGAGCAGCGCCGGCAACTCGACCGTTGGCTGCCCGGCGCCGGAAGCATCACGGGCGTCCGGGATATCCTCAAGTTTATCACAGACAATTATCGCGGCGCGCTCGACACCACCTCGGCCACCATCGCGATCGTCGGACCCACGAACGTCGGCAAATCGACGCTCTACAACCAACTGATTGCGCCAAACGAAGTCAAGGCGGCGGTGAGCCCTGTGCCGGGCACGACCCGGGTGAACCAACTGGGATCAGGCGGACTGTTCAACGTCGTCGACACACCCGGCGTCGACGCGGTCGGCGCAGCCGGCCAGGCCGAGCGGGCCTATGCCTTTGATGCCGCAGCCACGGCCGACTTCCTGATCGTCATGTTTGACGCCGAGTGCGGGGTCAAACAGCCCGACCGCGAGCTGTTCGAGGCGCTCCGGGCGCTGAACAAGCCGTATCTCGTCGTGCTGAACAAGATGGACCTGGTGCGCAAGGGCGACCGGGAGAAGGTGCTGAACTCGGCGGCCGAGAACCTCGGCATCGACCGGATGGAGATCCTGGACATCGCAGCCGCCAAGGGCGATCATGTCGGCGCGCTCGTGCTCGCCGTCGCACAGGTGGACCCCCGGCTCCTGATCACCCTCGCCGACGCGCTACCCGCATACAGGGCACGACTTGGCATGGCAGCGCACCGTCGCGGCCGGCGTCGCAGCCGCCAGCGTCGCACTCATCCCTCTGCCCATGGCCGACGTCGTGCCGCTGCTCGGCGTGCAGACCGGCCTGGTCCTGACCATCGCCCGCGTCTACGGCTACGAGATTACGGCCGCCCGGGCCAAGGAGCTGATCGCAACGTTCGGCGTCGCCTTTGCCGCCCGCACCTTGTTCCGGGAGCTCAGCAAGCTGTTCGGGGTGCCCGGGTGGATTCTCAGTGCGGTGGTCGCCGCATCGGGTACGATTGCCATTGGGTATGGCTCGATGCTGTGGTTCGAGCGCGGCGAGAAGCCCACCCAGGAAGCGCTGCAGCGGCTGATGGGCGAAATCGGCGGCTACCTCCGCGAGCAGCTCTCGGGGGGCGGCAGCCAGGAGAAGCCCTCGCCCAAAGTGCTCCGCCAGCGGCTGCAGTCGGCTATCAGGGGCCTGCCGGAGAAATTCGGTCCGCACGCCACTGCCGGGAACTAAGCCGCGACCGATTAGGCCTTCGCCCCGCGCTGCTGGACAACGAAGGATGAAATGGGACACTGATTGGCCGGATCAGACTGATTATCGCGATCTTTGCCCAAAGCACCGTGCGGATGAGTTCAATCAGTTGCATCAGCGTCCCATTTCACATCAGCGGAATCTCGGCAATTCGCCTGATTCGTCGCAGTTGGGGTGATTCGCGGCGATCTCGTCAGTCTTCCCGCTTGGCCGCGCATCTGTTAGAATTCGGCTTGTGATTCACCTCTCTGATCTCCTCAGCGCAAGCGGCGGGCAGGTACACGGGCCCATCTCCGCGAACGTCTTTGATTCGTTCGGGTTCGACTCACGCATCATCCGGCCGGGTCAGATGTTTGCGGCGGTGATCACCGAGCGCGCCGATGGCCATGTCTTCGCACGGGATGCCGTCACGCGCGGGGCGACGGGCGTGCTGGCACAGCACCCGATCGAACCCGGAGACGGGCCCGCGACTTGCGTCATCGTTCCCGACACTCGGCAAGCCATGCAGGACTGGACGCGCTATATCGTCAGGCAGCGGGCGCTGGACATCATCGGTATCACCGGCAGCGTCGGCAAGACGACGGCCAAGGAAGCAATTGCCGCGGTGCTCGCCTCCACCGCGCCGGTCTTCAAAAACCGCGCGAATTACAACGGGCTGTACGGGCTGCCCATTGCTCTCAGCGAGTTGCGGCCCGAGCACCGTGTGGCAGTGCTGGAGATGGCCGCGGACCACTTCGGCGAGATTAGCAAGCTCGCCACCATAGCCCGACCCAAGATTGCCGTCGTGACGACCGTAGAGCCCGCCCACCTCGAAACGTTCGGCTCGCTCGAAGCAATCGCACGCGAGAAGGGCAGCCTGGTCGCCGCGCTGCCCTCCGACGGCCTTGCCGTGCTGAACGCGGACGATCCGCCGCGTCGCTGCTATGGCCCGCCGTGCGCCTTGCGCCGGTCGTGACCTACGGCACTTCCGGTGTCGACGGGGCGCGGCCCTGCCCCGACATCTGTGCCAGCGACATCATCACCTCACGCGAGGGGGTGCAGTTCAACGTCGACACGCCTGCAGGGGCGCGCCGGGCGCAAATCTCGCTGCTCGGCCGCCACCAGGTCTATGCGGCCTTAGCTGCGATCGCGGTCGGGTTGGCGCGCGGGATTGATATCGATACCATCCTCGCCCAGCTTGCGGCGATGTCGCCCGTGCGGGGCCGCCTCAACCCCCTGCCCGGCCTGCGCGGAAGCCTCATTCTCGACGACTCCTACTCCTCGAGTCCTGCGGCCGCGGAAGCCGCGCTCGAAACCCTCGACGCGCTCGAGGGCCGGCGCAAGATCGCGGTGATGGGCGACATGGTCGAGCTGGGCGACTTCGAGGCGGCCGGGCACGAACAGGTGGGCCGGCGCGCCGCTCGAACGGTCGACCTGCTGATCACCCGCGGCAACCGGGCCCGGCGCATCGGCGAGGCCGCTCGGGATGCAGGCTTGCCGGCCGACCGGGTGCTGGCAACCTACACGGCGGAGGATGCGGCAAGGGCCGCGCTCGCAGACCTCGGACCCGGTGACATCATCCTCGTGAAGGGGTCGTTGAGCACGCGGATGGAACAGGTCGTACGCCTGCTGATGGCGGAGCCGGAGAGCGCGCAGGAAAGCCTGGTACGCCAGGATGCGGCCTGGCGCTCCACCGTCACGCTTTTCCCCGACCGGCCGACCTGGCTCGAAATCGACCACGGCGCGATCGCACACAACGTCCGGCGGCTGGTGGAGCTGGCCGGCGGGAGGCAGCTGCTCATCTCGCTGAAGGCCGACGCGTACGGGCACGGCGCGGTGCAGGTCGCGCAAACTGCACTGCTCAACGGCGCTTCCTGGCTGGGCGTGGCAACGCTCAGCGAAGGGGTGGCGCTGCGGCAGGCAGGCATCGAAGCGCCCGTGCTGGTCCTCGGATATACTCCTGCCTGGCAGGCGCGCGACGTCCTGCGCCACGGGCTCACGCCGACCGTCTACAGCCTGGAAGTCGCCCGCGCGCTGTCACGGGCCGCGCTCGCGCTGGACCGGCCCGCGCGCGTCCATGTCAAGGTCGACACAGGCATGGGCCGGCTCGGCATCTTCCCCGAAGAGGCGCGGGACTTTGTCAAGGCGCTCGCAGGCATGCCAGGGATCGTACTGCAAGGCATTTTCACCCACCTGGCGGTTGCCGACGGCGAAAGCGAGTGGGAGCATACCTATACGGCGGAGCAGCTCGCGCGGTTCGACGGGGTGCTGGCCGGGCTCGATGCCGACGGGATACACGTTCCCCTCGTGCACGGCGTGAACTCTGCGGGGCTGCTGGACGCCACGGTGGGCTTCCTGGCGCCTGCAGGCCCCCTGGCCCAACACACGCTGGTCCGTGCCGGCATCGCCGTCTACGGATTGCATCCTTCCCCCGGCGTACGCTTGCCCGGCGACTTCCGCGCCGCACTGTCGTGGAAGACGCAGGTTGCCCAGGTTAAGACGCTTCCCGCGGGAAGCTATGTCAGCTATGGTGCGACCTACCGGACCGAGGCGCCCTCGCAAATCGCCGTCATCCCGGTCGGCTACGCGGACGGCTTCCGGCGCGGCCCCTCGAACTGGGGCGAGGTGTTGGTGCGCGGCCGCCGCGCGCCCGTTGTCGGCCGGGTGACGATGGACCAGACCATGCTCGACGTCACCGCCGTCCCGGGCGTGCGCCAGGGCGACGAGGTCGTGCTGATAGGGCAGCAAGGCGGAGACGCTATCAGTGCGGAGGAGGTGGCCGAACGGCTGGGGACGATCAATTACGAAGTGGTGTCGGCGATCCTCGCGCGCGTCCCGCGGAGACCCCAGCATAGCGCTTTGGCAAGACATTGAGCTAACCACAAAGACACAAAGACACTAAGCTTCACGAAGCTTCGAGCGTCTTTGTGTCTTGGTGTCTTGGTGGTGAAGGTCAGGTCGCATCACGGGAGGGATCATCATGACTGAAGGCAAGGTACTGGAGGCGTACGCGCTGGCCCAGGAACGCTACGCCGCGCTCGGCGTCGACACCGAGGCTGCGCTCGCCGCGCTCGAGCGGATTCCCATCAGCCTGCACTGCTGGCAGGGGGACGATGTCGGCGGCTTCGAGTCGCCTGGCGGTGAACTGGGCGGCGGCCTTGCCAAGACGGGCAACTATCCCGGCAAGGCACGCACGCCCCAGGAGCTGCGCCGCGACCTTGACGCCGCGTACAGCCTGATCCCGGGCAGCCACCGCCTCGCGCTCCACGCGATGTATGCGGAGCCGGGTGCGCAGAAGATCGGCCGCAACGACGTGCGGCCCGAGCACTTCGCGCACTGGGTGGCCTGGGCCAAAGATAAGGGCCACGGCCTTGACTTCAACCCGACCTACTTCGGGCACCCGATGGCGGCCAGCGGCTTCACGCTCTCCTCTTATGACAAGGGTGTGCGCGACTTCTGGATCGAGCACGGCATCATCTGCCGGGAAATCGGGGCATACTTCGGTCGCGAGTTGGGAACCACCTGCCTCAACAACCACTGGATTCCCGACGGCATGAAGGACACGCCAGCGGACCGCAAGACGCCACGCCTCCTCCTGAAGGACTCGCTTGACAAGATTTTTGCCGCGCCGGTGGACAGTCAATACAACCGCGACGCAGTGGAAGGCAAGTTGTTCGGCATCGGTGCGGAGAGCTACACGGTTGGCTCGCACGAGTTCTACCTGGGCTATGCCGTCGCCAACAAGCTGGTGTACACCCTCGACTCGGGGCACTACCACCCAACCGAGACGATCAGCGACAAGCTGTCGTCCGTGCTGCCCTTCGTCGAAGATGTAATGCTCCACGTCTCGCGCGGCGTTCGCTGGGACAGCGACCACGTCGTCATCTTGAACGACGATCTGGCAGCCGATCATGCAGGAGATCGTGCGCGGGGACTACACCTCGCGGGTCCACATCGGGCTGGACTTCTTTGATGCGAGCATCAACCGCATCGCGGCCTGGACAGTGGGCACACGCAGCGCGCTCAAGGCGCTGCTGATGGCGCTGGTGGAACCGTATGCACAGCTTCGACAGTTGGACGTGGAGGGGGACTACACGGCCCGCCTCGTGCTGCTGGAAGAGTTGAAGTCGATGCCGTTCGGCGCGGTGTGGGATGAGTACTGCCTGCGGAAGGGTGCGCCGGTCGGCTACGACGTGCTGAACGCGATCCGCGAGTACGAGCGAACCGAGCTCGCTAAGCGATAAAGCGTTAACCACTAAGACGCGAAGACACCAAGGTACACAAAGACATTGTGAACCTTGGTGTCTTCGTGGTTAGTGGCCGTCATCACTCCCCCGCGGCCCCGCAGAAGGCTTCGAATACCTCGTCCGGCGTCGCGGCGGGTATTTCGCAGCCCGCGCTGAGCATGAAGCGCGCGCCGCCCGCGGTCCCCTCGGCGACGGCCGAACGAGCCGATGCCCGGCAGGCCTCGGGTGTCGCCTGCATGATCTGCCCGACCGGGTCGAGATTCCCCTTGAAACACATGCCATGAGCGGCGTACACCTCGCGCGCCTGCTCCAATGGAACCAGGTGATCGACGTTGTACAAGTCAGCCCCGGCATGCGCCATGTCATGCAGCAACTTAGTCGTATTGCCGCAGATGTGGAGCTTCAACAGCGAGCCCGCCTCGTGAACGGCCTGGCACACCCGCTGCTCGTAAGGCAGCGCGAACTGGCGGTACATGGCGGGCGAGATGAGCGACGCGGCCGCATCGCCCGCGCCGATCATGTCGGCACCGGCCTCAACCTGGGCGAGCGCGAAGTCGATCACGATCTTTGTAAGGTGGGCCAGCAGCCGATGGGCTGCATCGGGCGCATCCACGATCAGCGTCAGGAAGGCCTGGACGCCCCACAGCGAGCACGCTTCGGCAAAGGGCATGTCGACCCAGCCGAGCACGGCGACCCGGCCACTTGCGCTCGCGGCCATTTCCCGCACTGCGCCGACCCTGTCGGCCATGCGCGAACCGCGCTCGAGGGGATCTGGCCGGCCAAGCCGCGGGATGCCGGCCGGTTGTGTGAGCAGCGGCCGGGCGAGGTGGGGCGGCCTGTCCACCGGGTAGGTCATGTCGCCGCCCAGGTCCGCCGAGACGCGGAAAGCGTCCGAACATGCAGTGACCGCGTCCAGGCCGAAGCGCTCCTGCGCGCCCAACTGCGCGCGGGCGAGCGCCCGCCCATCCGTCGCGTATTGGCGATAAGTCATCCGCGCCCGCTCGGCGGCAAAATGCATCAGGAGCGGAAAAACAGGCGTGCGGTCCACTGGCAGGCCGTGGACGGCAGCCAAAAAGCGTTCACGTGAATTCATAAGCTTCCAACTAAAAGGATTTTCCACCGGGAAGGCACAAAGACAGGAAGCTTCACAAAGTATCTTTGTGCTTCTTCGTGTCTCTGTGCCCTTGTGGTTAGGCCTGGTTCACCTGTCCGATGGCCTCGCGGAGGATGTCCGACTCGGTGGGCTCGCCGCGTTGATACTCGCGGCAAATCTCCCCCCGGCGCATGACGAGGATACGGTGGCTCATTTCGAGCGCTTCCGTGTAATCCGAGGTGAGCATAAGGATGCCGACCCCTTGCTCGAGCAGTTCTTCCATGATCCGGTAGATTTCGCGGCGGCCGTTGATGTCGATGCCGCGGGTCGGCTCGTCAAAAATCAACACCTTCGCCCGGGCGCCAAGCCACTTCGCGACCACTGCCTTTTGCTGATTGCCCCCCGAAAGCTGCCGCGTCAGCGTGCGGATGCTGGGCGCCTTAATGTGCAGGCGTTCGAAATACTCCTGCGCCTCCGCGTCAATCTGCCTGTGATTGATCAGCCCGGCCGTGGTGAGTCGAGGGCTGGACGGCAGCGCGTAGTTGTCCCGGATGCTCATGTCGAGCACCAGTCCCGCGGTCTTGCGGTCCTCGGTCAGGTAGGCCACGCCGTTGCGGATGCCTTCCTCCGCGGTCCGGTTCCTGACACGCTGCCCACCCACATAGATCGTCCCGGCGTCCGGTTGGTCGATGCCGGCAATCGCCCGACCCAGCTCAGTCTTACCCGCGCCCATCAGGCCCGTAACGCCGACGATCTCGCCCTTGCGCACCCGCAGGTCGATGTTCTGGAACTTGCGCTTGCGGGTGAGCCCTTCGACGCGCAGCGCGTCGTCGGCCGACGGCTCGGCCAGCGCGGGATACTGCCGCTTAACCTGCCCGCCGATCATTTTCTCGATCATGGTGTCGAATGGCAGGCCCCTGATGTCGTACGTACCGACGTTGTGGCCGTCGCGCAGGATCGTCACCCGGTCGCCCACCTCGTACACCTCCCGATAACGATGCGAGATGTACACGAATGCCACGCGGTGGGCCGTCTTGAGCTCCGCGATCAATTTGAAGAGGTCCTGGCGCGACCGGTCCTCGAGCACGTCGGTCGGTTCATCCAGGATGATGACCTTGACCTTCGTGGTCAGCGCGCGAGCGATCTCGACCATTTTCTGTTGGGTCACGCTCAAGTTGCTGACCAGCTCGCGGGTCGAGATTGATGTGGAAGCGCTCGAGCAGGTCTGTTGCCTCTGCATACAGGCGCCGCGAGTCGACGAGCCCCCCGCGTTTTGGCTCGATGCCGAGAAAGATGTTGCGGGCGATGTCGATGGGCCGGACGAGGTTGAGCTCCTGGTAGATGCAGCGCATCCCTTGGTCCAGCGAGTCCTGGGGACCGCGGATGGCGACCTTCTGCCCAGACACCCAAATCTCGCCCTCGTCCGCCACGTACGCGCCGCTGAGCACCTTGATGAGCGTGCTTTTGCCCGCACCGTTCTCGCCCAGGAGGACGTGGACCTCGCCGGGGCGAAGCTCGAAGTCCACCTTGTCGAGCGCGAGGACGCCGGGGAACCGCTTGACGATTCCCTTCATCTCGACGACGCACCGAGCGGCGTCGGGCGCGGGTGCAGCGGGCAGCACAGGATCAACCATACACACACTCTTTCGCCGCATCGGCGAATGCGACCAGGTTCTCGACGGGCGTTTCGAAGAAATGGTCGGAGCAGGAACAGATATACGCCCCGTCGCAGCCGACGGTCTCGAACAGCTTGTGCACCATGGCGCGTATCTCGGCCTTAGTGCCGGTGGTAACCGTGTTGAACTGGTCAAGCCCCCCGATGAGTGCGACCCGGTTGCCGACCTTTGCGCGCAGTTCCCACGGTTCCTGGTTGCCGCCCACACTCACGGGCGCAACAGTTTCCGAGGCATCGCAGCCATTGGCGATGATCAATTCTTCAAGGCCGCGGGTGCCGCCGCAAGTGTGGTAGGTGACCGGGAAGCCAACAGCGTGGACTGCATCGTGGAGCTTCTTGTCGTAGGGCAGGCAGAACTCGGCGTGCAGCTTGGGCGATATTACCGTCGAGGAGGCGGAGCCGCCGCCGGTCTCGATCAGGTCAAACTTCGCACCCTTCATCGTCTCGATGAACTGCAGCTTCTTCTCGAGCAGGATGTTCAGGAGCGCGTGGACCCAATCAGGCCGGTCGAAGGTGGCGTAGATGAGGTCGGTGATGTCGTAAAGGCATGCGGCGTGCTGCCAGCAGCCGGCCTGGTCACCCCAGACGAAGCCCCGCAGGATCCCTGCATCGCCAATCGCGTCCCAGCGCTTGAGAATCGGCTCGTGGACGAGCGGTGGCACCGGCATATACTTGCGGATCAGCTCGATGTCCTCGTCGTGCTTGATCAGGTATTCCGTGATCCACGTCGTCTTGCGGTCGCCCTCGGTCTTGTAGGTGAGGACGCCTTCGGGCGTGTGGATGGTGTGGTGCGACACCCGGTGATCCGGGTCGTTGCTGAGGCGATCCACTTCATCGCGCCAAGTGGGTGTGTTGAACTTGGAGCTGTCCACGTCGACCAACCAGAACTGGCCCATGTCCTGGAAGTATTGGATCTGCGCGTCGAGCCCGACTTGCTGGAAGGCCTCCAGGTCGGAGATGCCGCCCATGTACTCTTCGAGGTGGTAACCCTGCCACTGGTGGACGGTCGCGGGCAGGCGGTCGGGCTTGCCCTTCTGCAGTGCGATCATCATGCGTTCTTTGGAGTTCATGTCCGGCATCTCCTCGATGAGGGCTTAACACAAAGACACGAAGACACAAAGGAGATCGTTTCTTAGTGCCTTTGTGCCTTTGTGTTAAGGATAGTTACTTCTGTAGATACTTGTCGACGTTGTCCTTGGTGATGACTTCGCCGGGGATCAGGGTCTTGGGCTCGACCGTCTCGCCGTTGATGACCTTCAGCGCCAGGTTGATGCCTTCCTTGCCCATCGTCGCCGGGTCCTGGCGCACCGTCGCGGCCGCCGTCCCCGCCTTGATGCGGTCCAGCATCACCGGCAGGGCGTCAAAGCCCACCACCAGCACCTTGCCCGTCAGCCCCTTCTGGTCGACCACCGACGCCGCCGCCGCCGCGCCCGGATCGAACGCCACGAAGATCGCATTCAGGTCGGGGTTCGCCGTCAGCGTGTTCTGCGCCAACTGCGACGACGTGTTCTCGTCCCAGTTCGAGTAGTCCGCAATCACCGTCACCCCGCACGCCTTCAGCTTGTTCTCCACACCGTTCTTGCGTGCGTCGCCCGTCTGGTGCCCCACCGTGCCGCCCAGCACCAGCGCCTTGCCCTTGCCGCCCAGCTGCTGGCACAGCCAGTCGCCCGCCAGCCCCGCCGCTGCCTCGTTGTCCGTCTGGATCAGCGACGAGATCACCGGGTTCTCGATCGCCGTGTCCACTGCAATCGCCGCAATCCCCGCTGCCTTCGCCTTCGCCAGGGTGTCGTCCCAGCCTCGGCTGTCCGCCGCACCGATGATCAGCGCATCCACACCCTGCGTGATCGCATTGTCCACCGCACGCTTCTGCGCCTCGGCGTCCTGCGTCTCCGTCGTCAGGTTGATGAACTGCACGCCCTTGTCCTTGGCCTGCGCCTCTGCCGCCCGCGCCAGCGTGAGCCAGAATTCGTTCGTCCCGCTGAACCCGCTGAACGCTATCTTGATGTCCTTCGGGTCCTTCTTCGGCGCCGCACCTTCCGCTGGCTTCAGGTACTTGTCGACGTTGTCCTTGGTGATGACTTCGCCGGGGATCAGGGTCTTGGGCTCGACCGTCTCGCCGTTGATGACCTTCAGCGCCAGGTTGATGCCTTCCTTGCCCATCGTCGCCGGGTCCTGGCGCACCGTCGCGGCCGCCGTCCCCGCCTTGATGCGGTCCAGCATCACCGGCAGGGCGTCAAAGCCCACCACCAGCACTTTGCCCGTCAGCCCCTTCTGGTCGACCACCGACGCCGCCGCCGCCGCGCCCGGATCGAACGCCACGAAGATCGCATTCAGGTCGGGGTTCGCCGTCAGCGTGTTCTGCGCCAACTGCGACGACGTGTTCTCGTCCCAGTTCGAGTAGTCCGCAATCACCGTCACCCCGCACGCCTTCAGCTTGTTCTCCACACCGTTCTTGCGTGCGTCGCCCGTCTGGTGCCCCACCGTGCCGCCCAGCACCAGCGCCTTGCCCTTGCCGCCCAGCTGCTGGCACAGCCAGTCGCCCGCCAGCCCCGCCGCTGCCTCGTTGTCCGTCTGGATCAGCGACGAGATCACCGGGTTCTCGATCGCCGTGTCCACCGCAATCGCCGCAATCCCCGCCGCCTTCGCCTTCGCCAGGGTGTCGTCCCAGCCCCGGCTGTCCGCCGCTCCGATGATCAGCGCATCCACACCCTGCGTGATCGCATTGTCCACCGCACGCTTCTGCGCCTCGGCGTCCTGCGTCTCCGTCGTCAGGTTGATGAACTGCACGCCCTTGTCCTTGGCCTGCGCCTCTGCCGCCCGCGCCAGCGTGAGCCAGAACTCGTTCGTCCCGCTGAACCCGCTGAACGCTATCTTGATGTCCTTCGGGTCCTTCTTCGGCGCCGCACCTTCCGCTGGGGCCTTAGTCGGGTCGGCCGCAGGCGCCTTGGTAGGCTCGACTGCCGCAGGCGCCTTAGTTGGCTCAGCGGCGGGGGCCGGCGCGGCAGGGGTCGCGCACGCCGACAGCAACATGGAGGCGATCAGCACGATCGCGCCGATCTTGAAGATCGGGTGCAGTAGGGAGAGCTTTTTGACTGACATGTCCCTTTCCTCCTTGGGCTGAGTGATAGGTTGGCCGAAAAAACGACTGACGAAGCGCTTATGCCTTTTCCCGGGCGCGTCGCTGCAAGTAGTCGAGCCAGACGGCAATGATGAGCACCGCGCCAGTGGCCACTTGCTGCCAGAACGCCGGGACGCGCATGTGAATGAGGCCGGCCTGCAGCACACGAATCATCAGCACACCGATGACCGTGCGTCCGACGCCGCCAATGCCGCCGAACATGGAGGTGCCGCCGATGACGACGGCAGCGATGGCCCACAACTCGTCGCCCTGGCCACGATTGACGTGCGCGAAACTGAGCCGCGAGGTCTGGACGATGGATGCGGCGCCTGCCATCAGGCCGCCCAGCGCATAGTAGAACACCTTCCGGCGGTTTACAGGCACGCCGGAAAGCCGGGCCACCTCCTCATTACCGCCGATTGCATAGGCGTGAAAGCCGGGCTGCGTCCGCGAGAGCATGAACCAGATGACGACAAGCGCAATGGCCGAGACGATCAGCGGGCCCGTCGAGCCCGCGCCGAGCCACTGGAACTCGGGCGGAAAACGGTGCATGTCCTTGCCCGCGCCGATCATGTTGGCGACGCCGCGAAAGATGAGCTGGGTGCCCAGGGTCGCAATCAGCGTCGGAATCCGGGTGCCGACGATGATCAGGCCGTTGGTCACGCCGCACAGCATACCGGCGACCAGGCCGCCTAGCACAGCCAACCACCAGGGCGCATCGACGAGCAGCAAGCTCCCGGTCACCACGGACACCAGCGCGAGGATCGAGCCGATGGACAGGTCCAACCCGCCCGAGATGAGCACCACGGTCGTGCCGGTCGCCATAATGAAGAGCACGGTCGAGTTCTCCAGCACGTCCTTAATCGCGGCCCACTGGCGGAATGTGGGGGCCAGGACCATGAATATCAACGTGATGAGGATCAACCCGACCAAGGGCCGCATGATTTCCCGAACGTCAGAGCGGCTCGTAATGCGGTTCAAGCGGGCGCCAATGGACGAGGGTTGCGCTTGTGTGGCCAAATCAGACCTCCTGGGGCGCTGAAACAGCGTGCGGGATCCTGTCTTGCGAAGCGAAGAATGGCGGAGGTGCGCTCGACCGGCGCACGACGATCTCGTTTGGGAGTTGAATATCTTGCGGCTCGCCGCTGCCATGACTGTCGAGCCGGTCGAGCAGGAGCTCGGCCGCGCGCTTGCCCATCTCGTACGCGGGCTGCGCCGCGACCGTTAGGAACGGGTCAAGGACCATGTGCTCGGGCAGGTTGTCGAAGGCGACCAGTGATACGTCGTCGGGCACGTGCAGCCCGGCGTCGCGGAGCGCCCGGTAGGCGCCGATGGCGATGAAGTTGTTTGCGGCCAGGATGGCCGTAGGCGGTGGGTGCAGCCTGAGCACCTGCTGCGTCATCGCGTAGCCGCTCGGCACGGTGAAGTGGCCGTAAATGACGCGCTCCGGACCCGGAGAAATGCCCCGTTCCCTGGCTGCGCGCATGAAGCCGGCAACGCGCTCCGATGCCGTCGAAACCGATGCGGGTCCGGTCAGCGTCACGACTTCGCGGTGGCCGAGATCGTACAGCAGCGCCGCCAGATCGTGCCCGCCGGCTTCCGATTCGCCGCGGACGCAGTCCACTTGTGCGCCGGGCGCCCGCCGGTCGATGATCACCACCGGCACATTGCGCTGCTGCAGCCACTGCACCGGCGCAGCTGCACTGCGCGCTGGCACCAGGAGGATGCCGTCGACACGTTTTTGCAGCAGGATGGTCAGGTAATCGGCCTGCTTTGTCTCAGACTCGTCGGTGTTACAGAGGATCGTGCTGAAGCCGCGTTGGCTGGCGACGTCTTCAACCCCGCGGGCCATGCTGGTGAAGAACGGGTTGGTGATGTCGGTGACGACCAGGGCCAGCGTCTGAGTGCGCTTGAAACGCAAGGAGAGACCCAGGGTGTTCGGCACGTACCCGAGGTCGGCCACGGCCGACTGTACCCGCGTGCGCGCTTCAGCACTTACGTAGCCGGAGTTGTTGAGGACGCGGGAAACCGTCATGGTGGAGACGCCCGCGCGCTGAGCCACATCCCGGATGGTCGCCATCGGCCCCCTGCACTGAGGAAATGTTACGGGGTTTTACTGTTATGCGTAACAGTAGTTATGCGTAACATATCACAGGCAAGTGCCGATGTCAAGAGGAAATAAAGACGGAAAATGCCGGCTGCTACGTGAGATCATTTTGCGATTGGGTCAGGTGCAAACACAGGGAAATGGCCGGCTGGCGGTGCACGCTACGTCATGCTCTTTTGGCGAGGGCCGGATGGCCCCCAATGCAAACGCTTTAGGGACAAGGGAGTCGAATGCCGCTCGGCGGCAGTTCCACCCGACACTGCCGGTGCGCCTATACATCCCGATGCGCCCCGGTCGGTTTGTGGCTAATGCCCGCCTGCCTCCGCAGACGGATTCGGCAGCACCCGGCCGCGCGCAAGCGACGCGAAGATGCCGAGCACGCACAGGCCGGCAAACAGCGCAAACGCCAAACGGGTAGCTTGCATGAAGGCAGGATAGTACTCTGGGGTGATTTGCACGGGGCCAATGATGGAGGCGAACAAGAGCGACGTCAGCGCGAGGCTGAGCGTCTGGCCGATCGTGCGCATAGTCGCCAGCAGCGCCGAAGCGACGCCGTAGTAACGCTTCTCGACCGAGCCCATGATGGCGTTCATATTGGGCGACGAGAACAAGCCGAACCCCAGGCCCAGCAGAAGAAGCGCCAGGACGATGTAGGCCAACGGCGTGGCCGCACCGAGAAACGCCAACATGGCCAGCCCGACGGCAGTGAGGGCCATGCCCGACGAGGCAACCACCCGGGACTCGATGCGGTCTGACAGGCGGCCGGCGATGGGCGAGAACAGCGCCATCATCGCGGGCTGCACGATCAGCAGCAGCCCTGCCTGCTGGGGGCTCAGGCCCTTGATATACTGCAGGTACAGGCTCAGCAAAAACGTTACCGCGGTCGTCGCCAGATAGTTGATCAAGGCCGCCAGGCTGGAGAACGTGAAGGCGCGGTTGTTGCGGAAGAGGCTCAGGTTGAGAATGGGCGACGGCGCACGGCTGGCCCAGACGGCAAACCCGGCCAGTCCGGCCAGTCCGGCGGCCACCATGATTGCACCCTGGCCCGACGTGAGGCGGGGCAGGCCGTAGATCGACAATGCGAGCGCGAACCCGTAGATCAGCGCGCCGATCCAGTCAAAGCGCTCGCCCCGGCTTTCAGCCCATTCCTGCGTTACGCGGAGGGTTGCGACGATCGCGACGATGCCCACCGCTGCGCTTGCCCAGAAGATGCTGTGCCAGCCGAAATTCTGCGCCAGCACCCCACCCACGAACGGGCCGACCGAAAGGCCAATGTAGACGGAAGAGACGTTGATGCCCAGCACCCGGCCCCGCTCGCCCGGTGGAAAAGCCGAACTCAGGATCGCAGAGCTGGTTGCGAACATGGCCGCGGCCGCCACACCTTGGAGCACGCGCAGCGCCAGGAAGATGTTCGCGGCCGGCGCCAGCGCGGCCAGCGCCGTCATCGCGACGTAGGCGACCAGGCCGGCAGTGAACACCTTGCGGCGGCCGTAGATGTCGGCGGCGCGGCCAAACGGCACCAGGAAGATCGCAATTCCAAGGGAATAGGCGGTCGCGATCCAGCCAAGCGTGACCGCGTCCATGCTGAACTGCACGCCGATGGTCGGCAGCGCGACGTTGAGCGCGGAGCCCATGAACGCGGTGAGGAACGACGCCAGCGTGGTGGCGAGAAGGACCGAACCCCGGCGAGACTGCTGCACGGCTATCGCCCCAGCAGTTCCAGCGCAGCCTGCAGCCGCTGCAAGGTTTCAGCCTTGCCCAGGACCTGGGCGATTTCGGTTGCGCCGCCGGGCGTCGATGCCAACCCAGAGAGAGCAATGCGGACCGGCCACATCACGGTTCCTGTCTTGAAACCGTTAGCCTTGCCCCACTCCACCAGCATAGGTGCGAGCATCTCGTGCGTCCACGCCGCGCCCCCGCGCTTCCCGCATCGTCGAACAGCTCCATGACGTTTGCCAGGATGTGGCGGCTGCTCTCCAGCGTCGACTTCGACTTCTCGTTGACGTAGAGCGACTTGTCGTGCGCCGCGGGCCGGGCAAAGAACGCCACCATCTCGGGGATATCGGTCAGCCGCACCACCCGCGGCTGGATCAGCCGGCTGATCGTCTGGGTGTCCATCCCGGCCAGCGCAGGCGGGTAGTAGGCCAGCGCCAGCTCGTGAAAACGCTCGGGAGACAAAGCACGGATGTGCTCGCCGTTGAGCCAGTCGAGCTTGGCGATCGAAAAGCCCGCGCTCGACTTGTTAATCCGGTCGATATCGAAGGCCTCGACCAGTGCCGGAAGGGTAAAGAACTCGCGGTCGTCGGCCGGGTGCCAGCCCAGCAATGCGATGCAGTTGACGATCGCCTCCGGCAGATAGCCCCGTGTCACCAGGTCCTGGAACGACGCGTCGCCCGAACGCTTCGACAGCTTTTTGCCGTCTTCTTTGACGATGTGCGGCATGTGGATGTACTCGGGGATGGGCCACCCGAAGCTGTCGTACAGCAGGTTGTACTTGGGCGTCGACGAAAGGTACTCCACCCCGCGGATCACATGTGTGATGCCCATCAGGTGGTCGTCGACCACGTTGGCGAAGTTGTACGTCGGATAACCGTCGGACTTCAGCAGCACCTGGTCGTCCAGCAGGTCGTTTCGCCACGAGATGGTGCCGTAGACGTGATCGTGGAAGGTGGTAACGCCGGTCTCGGGGATGCGCTGGCGGATCACGTGCGGCTCGCCCGCAGCCGCCCGGCGGTCGGCTTCGGCCCGCGGCAGAAAGCGGCAGGGGTCATACACCTTGGCCGGCCCTTCAGACGCGCCCTCACCGGCGGCCTGGTCGGCTGCGTCGTCGCCCTCTTCGACCGCCTCCTGCGCGGGCTCTGCATCGGCCTTGGTGCAGAAGCAGCGATAAGCCGCGCCCAGTTCGACCAGGCGCTCGGCATGCTCCTTGTAGACCGGCCGGCGTTGGCTCTGCACGTACGGGCCGTAGTCGCCGCCCTTATCCGGGCCTTCATCGTAGTCCAGCCCTGCGAGGCGCAAGCTGTCGTAGATCACCTGCACCGCATCTTCGACGTTGCGGCGGCGGTCGGTGTCTTCGATCCGTAACACGAGCACGCCGCCGTAGTGGCGGGCGGTGAGATAAGCATATAGCGCGGCCCGCAGGTTGCCGATGTGCATGTAGCCTGTCGGGCTGGGCGCGAAACGAGTCCGAACCAAAACAATCCTCCTGACGTTAACACCTTGAGATTGAATGCGTACGAGACCGGCCACAGCAATTGGCGTCGAGACGCACTGGCGCCGCATATATCGGTCGCCAATGACCAATGGCTAGATACGGGCCAGACTATACCTGATCCGGTAGCGTTTCGGACCATACAAAGTATGAGTTATTTCGTCTTCCACGTCTCCCACTTCCAGGATCGTGAAGGGCTCGAAGTGGCGCTTCAAGTCGTCGAGAGTGAAGTAGTGGAGAATCTTATCCGGCTGAACGGCAAAGGTATTTTCCTCAACCTCTTCACCCTGTCCACAGGAAGGATCCTGGTCCGAGATACCGGTAAAGAACATCAGGCCCTCGGGCGACAGCAGCTGTGCGCTCTTCTGGACGAAACGCATACGATCGGGCTTAGGGAAGAGTTGAAGGACGTTGAAACAGTAAATCCCCTGGTAAGGACCCTGATCGAAGTCGCCATCGAGAAATGACCCGTTGTAGAGTTTTGTGGCCGGATCATACTCGTGGGCCAGGGCACACGCTTCGTCGGATATTTCGACACCGGTCACATCAAAACCCGAGGTCGAGAACAATTTGCTGTTTCGACCGTAGCCAGAGCCGGGAACGAGAATCTTATTGACCTTGTACTTCCGAAACAGGGCCAGGGCAACCTCCGCGGTTTTGCTCGGCGTTTCGCCCCAGACATGGTTGTATTTCGAGAATTGCCCGTTCCAGAAGGTTCTGTGATCAGCCATCGTTCCGTCCAGTCAAGGAAACAGCTCTCACCAAGCCGGCCAAGCTCCAATATCCGTCGTTTATCCCCGAGCGATAAGGCGTCCGGCCGCGTCGTACGCCTCGTACGGGGTGTGCGATGGGACGCTGCCCGGGTAGTCCTCCGCGAGCATGGTCCACACCATCTCGTCGTGCGCCTCGTCATAGTATCGGATGCGCCGCCGCAGGGTCGCCTCGTGCACATAGCCCAGCTTTGCAGGAACCGCAGCGCTGCGCACGTTCTCGACAACGCAGTGGATGCCAATGCGCCGCAGCTTCTCGACCTCGAACCCGACGCGCGTCAGGGTCGCGGCGACCTCGGTCGCGTAGCCCTTGCCGATCTCGTCGGCCCGGATCCAGTAGCCGATCTCGCGCGATCCCTCGCCGCCGCGCGGGTGCAGGCCGGTGCCGCCGACGACGCGCGTCTCGTTGCGGTCGAAAATGCCCAGGATGTAGTCCTGCCCGAGGTCGAACTGGCCGCGAAAGCCGCGCAGCATGCTAACCATGTCCTGCAGCGGCATAGGGTAGCGGGCCGCCCAGGGCATCCAGGGGCGCAGATGGTCGAGGCTGACGTCGACGGCTTCCTTCAGCAGCGCGGCGTCTGCCGGATTGTAGCACCGGATCACGAGCCGCGGGGTGAGCACCCGGTAGGCAGGACCTCGCACTTCCTCCGAGGTCACGCGGGTCGCTCCGTGCGGCAGTCAACCTTGACGCCGCGCTGAGCCAGGTCCGCCAACATGCGCTCGTAGCACGCCGCGTCCGCCCCGACATATTCCGGCGGGCAGATCCCCTTGCGGCCAAAGAGGCCGTCCAGGACCAGCCGGGCCGCCGCGGTGGCCGTGTAACCGGTCGTACGGGCCATGGACGAGAAGCCGCTCTCCGCGTCGGTCGTATCGTACAGGCAGTAGGTCGTCGAGTCCGTTCCGCCCCGAATGACGACCTCCATGATGGTGAACTCGGGCTCACCCGCCTCCAGCCGCCAGTGGGGGAACAGGAGTGCGGCGGCAAGGTCCACCGGGCGCACGTCCACACCGTTCACGCTGACCGGTTCGGAACCCAGGAAACCGCTGTCGCGCAGGACGCGGATGAACTCGATATGGCCGGGGTAACGCAGCGTCTTCTCGGCCATATCCGGCACGTCCGGCATGGTCACCAGCAGCGAGCGCAGACCGTCGGTGTTAAATGCTTCGAGCGTGCCCACGGGTTCCAGGTCGACGAACTCCGGCTCAGACAGCGCGGGACGGGTAACCACGCGGCCGCCTTCAACCAGGCGGGCGGGCCGGGTGTACTCTTCCAGGACGTCGACGGGGGAGAAGGGTGCCTTGTACTGCCAGGGCCAGGTGCGCCGGGCGGGCAGCCCGCCCACCAGGCAGCGGTAGCTCGCGACGCTGCCCCGCGTGGCATGGTAGCCAAGGAAGATGTTGCTGAGGCCCGGCGCAACCCCGCAATCCACGACGGCGGTGACGCCGTGCTGCTGCGCCAGCGCATCCAGATCAAACGGGTCCTCGCCGAAGAACGAGATATCCACGACGTTCTTACCGGCCTCGATCACCGTCTGCAGTGTCTGGAAGCCCATGAAGCCGGGTACCGCGCCGACGACCAGGTCGGCGTCGCGGCACGCCTGCCGGACGTCCTCCGCACGCGCCAGGTCGGCGACCTGCGTCCGCAGGCCGTAGCGCTGTCGGACAGCGGCCAGCCGGGCCGCGTCCCGATCGACCGAGAGGACCTCATGCGACGCTGCCAAATCCACAGCCATCGCCGCACCCACCATGCCCGCGCCTAAAACGACAACTCTCGCCATATCTGCTCCCTGACAGGAAGGCTTGGCCGCGAAACCTGGTCATTTCGACAAAGAGGTTTCGGACCGTTCTCTGTGTTCTATTCTACCGGCTCTTCGCCGAAATCTTTCGTCCTCAGGATCGCCCACCGGAACTCTTGCTCGCCGGGTTCGTGGGGGGGCGCCTTGACCCAGACGCTGCCCGAGCCGGCCAGCGACACGTCGGGCGCGGAGATGGGACCGCGCAGGATAGGATCGTTGAGCGTCGCCATCCAGTCGCCCAGCCGGTCGCCCAACTCGTCCTTCACCACCTGGTGCCCCGGATCGTCAATCAGGTTCCGCGTCTCCCCGGGATCGTTCACCAGGTCGTACAATTCCTCCGCAGGCCGGGGCCGCGCGAAGTGCTTCACCAGCAACGCCTCGCCGTAGCGCTGGGCGACGTGGCCGCTGATGCGAACGGGCCAGCCGGGTTGGTAGTTGCGAATCAGCTTGTAGCGCCAGGTTCGCACACAGCGCATCGGGTCGTACTCGCCCCCATGCCACGACATCTGGCTAAAGATGGCGTCGCGTGTCTCCCCCCGTTCGCCCTTGAGACGCCGCAGGAACGACCCGCCCTCCACCCGGCCGGGCACTCCCAGTCCCGCCGCCTCCAGGAGCGTGGGGACCACGTCCACGTGGCTGGTTAAGCGGGCCAGCCGGCGGCCCGCCGGGATCTGGCCCGGCCAACGGCAGAGAAACGCGGCCCTAATTCCCGGATCGTAGAGCGTCATCTTGGCACGCGGCAGGTCGGGCCCGTGGTCTGTGGTGAAGAAGATCAGGGTGTCGTCGCTCAGCCCGAGGTCTTCCATCGCGTTGAGAATCGCAGCCACCGCGGCATCTGCAACACGAATGTGCTCATAGAACGCAGCCAGGTCTGCACGCACGGGCGGAACGTCGGGCAAGAAGCCCGGCACTTCCAGCATCTCGGCCACGTCGTCGTCGAACTCTGTGCCGAATGGGCGGTGCACGTCGCCAAAGCCGAGCGTCAGAAAGAATGGCTTCGCGTCGTCGCGGTGGGCAGACAGCCACGCCACGGCCTTAGCCGCGACTTCGTCGGCAGCATAACCCTGAGCCACACCGGGCTCGTCGCCGAAGACGGTGTCCGCCTCGGCGTAGGTCAGATCGTACGGGTCGCTTCGCTCGACCTGCGTCCCGATCAAGGCAGTGTGGTAGCCGCCCCGGCCCAACAGTACGGGCAAGTCCTGTTCGCCCGGACGATAGCGCCAGCCGCGGTGGGTGAGGCCGAGGATGCCGTGCGACTGAGGATAGCGGCCCGTCATGATGGAAGCGCGCGCGGCGGAGCACGAGGAAGCGGGGGCAAAGTGCTGCTCGAGAAGTGCGCCCTGGCCGGCAAGCGCGTCGAGCGCGGGGCTGTCCACGTCGGGCCGGCCGTAGCACCCGAGCCAGTCGCCCAGGTCGTGCCAGAAGATGCCGATAATGTGCGGGCGTCCCTGCGGCATAGATCCCTCCACGAAGAAACCGGGTTTCTGCCAGAAGCCCGGTTTCTTAGCGCAGAAGAGGCCGGCTTCTGCCTGGCTCAGTCCAGCGCGTCGACCTTATCCACACGCCGCTTGAAACGCTCGCCCCCGTCAAACTCGGCGGCCAGGAAAGCACGGACGAGCACCTTCGCCAGTTCGGGGCCGATGATGCGGCCGCCGAGGCAAAGCACATTCATGTTGTCGTGTACGACGCCCTGCCCCGCGGAGTACGTGTCGTGGCACAGGCAGGCGCGTATGCCCTTCAGCTTATTGGCCGCCATCGTGACGCCGACCCCGCTGCCGCACACCGCAATCCCGCGCTCGGCCCGTCCGTCCTGCACGGCGTTCCCGACAAGCAGGGCAAAGTCGGGGTAATCATCGCTCGGGTCGAGATCGTACGCACCCAAGTCGAGCACCTCGTGGCCCAGCTCGGCAATGGCTCGGCCGATGCTTTCCCGCAACGCCAGCCCACCGTGATCCGTGCCGAATGCGACGCGCATGTGCCCTCCGTGTCGTCCTGCTGACGCTCAGCCCTGGCCCACCTGGTGCGCCAGGATGATCGCTTCGGCCACATCCTTCATCGGCTTGCGGTTATCCATGCTCATCTTCTGGATCTTGCGGAAGGCTTCGGCCTCGGTCAGGCCCTGCTTGTCCATCAAGATGCCTTTCGCCCGGTCGACCAGCTTACGCGTCTCGAGCGCTTCTTGCAGGTCGGACACCTGTTTCTGCAGATCCTTGAACTCCGCAAAACGGGCCAGGGCGACTTCGATCGCGGGGTTCAGCTCTTCCTCGCGGTACGGCTTCACCAGGTAGGCGACGACCCCCGCTTCGCGCGCACGTTGGACGAGCTCGCGCTGGCTGTAGGCGCTCAGCAGCACCACGGGTGCGATACGCTCTTCGGTCAGCACCTTCGCAGCCTCAATCCCGTCCATGTCCGGCATGCGGATGTCCATGATCACCACGTCGGGACGGAGTTCGCGGGCCTGGTTGACCGCGCTCCGGCCGTCGGCGACCTCACCGACGACCAAATAGCCAAGGTTGGTGAGCATTTCCCGTAGATCCATTCGGATCAGGGATTCAT
The DNA here is from genome assembly GCA_963810095.1 of uncultured Chloroflexia bacterium. Lineage (GTDB taxonomy): Bacteria > Chloroflexota > Anaerolineae > CG2-30-64-16 > CG2-30-64-16 > JALOOB01. Next base: position 391,131 of record CAWEMM010000012.1, read on the forward strand.
CGTCCGCGATGATGACTCGTGTGCGCTCCATGTTGCCTCCTGGTTGGCTTACCGTTGCCGGCCTCAAGATCGAAGATCCGAATAATAAATACGCTGGTTAAGGCTGCCGCGGGGTCGCCGGGACACCCGCCGCAGTCATGATTACGGCCTTGGGAAAGATGACAGTTGCGACGACGCCCCGGTCGATGTCGTTCTCCAGGCGAATCTCGCCTCGGAGGTCAGACTGCACCAGGCTGCGGACGATTTGCAGCCCGAGGCTGGTGCTCGCCGCGATGTCGAAATCGTCGGACAACGGTTCCCCATCGTCGCACACCTCAAGCTTAACGCTGTCGCCGCCATCCGTCAAGACCAGCTTGATCTGCCCTTTCTCCCGGTGCTCATAACCGTGTTCGAGGGCGTTTTGCACCAGTTCGTTGATCACGAGTGCCGAGGCAGTTGCCTGCGTGCTGGGAAGGTAGATGGCCGGACCTTCAATCAGAAATTCTACCTGCTGCCCGGGCGGCATCAACTGCCGCGTCTGCGTTACGATCCGCTGGCAGATGTCGCGCACGTTGATCGACTGGCTTTCATCCAGAGACAGGAACTCATGGATAACGGCCACGCTGAGGATGCGCGAGATCGCCTCGGTCAGCGCCTGCCTGGTCTCCACCTCTTGCGCCCGCCGCTGCTGCATCCGCAGCACAGCCGCCACGTTTTGCAGGTTGTTCTTGACCCGGTGGTGCACTTCCTGGATCATAGTCGACTTGACCTCGAGCTCCGCCTTCTTGCGGCGTTCTTCGGTCGCATCGTGGATCATGATCAGGACGCCGCCCACATCGCCCGGCGCCCGCCGCGACAGGAAGCGCTGCAGCGTGCCCCTAAAGGTGACCGGGGGCCAGATGCAGATAGCCTTACGCACCCACTCAAACTCGCCCGACTTGAACTCCTGCTCGACGCCCTGGCGGGTCTGCATGGCGGTGATGGCCAATACGTCGTCGCGGGTGTGCAGGTAGTTTAGGGGGCGCCCGCGCAGGTCTTCCGCATAGCCCAGCCGGCGATAGAGGTTGCCCGCAATGCCGCTCAGATAGGTGATCCGCAGCTCCGGATCTACCAGCATGATGCCATCCATTTCCTGGAATGGCGATAACCCGGCAGCGCCGGTGAGCTCGCCCAGCACGCACATCGCCTTCAGCCAGTCGATGGCCTGCTGGAAGGTCTTGTGGCGGTGACGGTGGCGCTCGACCTGGATCAAGCTGGTGCGGATGCTGAGCAGCCCGAGCAGGTCGCCGCCTTCGTCAAAGACGGGGCGAACATCCTCCTCCACGGGGGCGCCGCTGGGCAGGTCTGCGTGAGAGTGGACGATGCGCCGGTGCCGGAGGGCTTCGAAAACGAGCGGGGCCTCGCGGGCTGAAAATGAGTGACCGACGAGGTCTTCCGTGTGAACAGGGGAAATCGAACGGGGCCGGGCCTGGGCAACGACCCGCACCTGGTGTGCGCTCAGCGGGCGCAGCAGGAGGAGGTCCGACCTGCTCAGGTCGGCCGTAAGGGGCATGCCCAGTTCCACATCTCGAAGACGGCTGCTGGGCGCCGAAACAGACGCAACGCTCATGGTTGTGCCTTGCGCTTACTGATGCGCCAAAGCGCACACAACTGGCAAAAAGGAAGGGGTGGGAGCGTCCTCCGGACGAACGTCCTCCGGACAATACCCCACCCCTCCACGGTTAGGTCGGGGCGAGAGGATTTGAACCTCCGACCACTTGAACCCCATTCAAGTGCGCTACCTGGCTGCGCTACGCCCCGACGTAGGATGGATTATAGCCTCACGTCCGCCCTGACGCAAATATCGGGCGGGCGTGATGAGGAAGTGGCCGCAGAGGGAACTGATGGGACCCGATTTACCGTGATGTCTGACTATCTGCTAAGATCACGGGCATCCGTTCAACCAGGTGCCATTGTGCGTCAAGCATCGCGAACATCTATCTGGACCGCGCTGATTGCGGTCTACATCATCTGGGGATCGACCTACCTGGCGATCAGGTTCGTCGTCGAGACGATGCCGCCGTTCCTCTCGTCAGGCGTGCGTTTTATCATCGCGGGCGGCGTGCTCTTCGCGTTCCGGCGCCTGCGCGGCGATCCCGCACCGATTCGACTGCAGTGGCGCTCGGCGGCCATCATCGGCCTGCTGCTGCTCACGGGCGGCAACGGCGCAGTGGTCTGGTCCGAGCAACACATCGCTTCGGGGCTGGTTGCGCTGATGATCGCCACCACGCCGCTGTGGATCGTCCTCCTGGATTACCTGCGCCCCTGGCGCCTGTGGGGCACGGAGTCACGTTTTCCGCGACCCCGGCCCCGAGCATTGCTGGGCGTCGTCATTGGCTTTGTCGGCGTCGTGTTCCTCATCCTGTCGGGCGGACCCATTGCCGGCAGCATCCCGCCTGCAGCCGGCGCGGTCGTGATTCTTGGCACCTTCTTCTGGGCATGCGGCTCGCTGTATGGCCGCGGGGCGCAGCTGCCGCGCTCGCCCCTGCTCGGCACGGGCATGGAGATGCTGGTAGGTGGGCTCGGTCTGCTCACCCTGGGCACCCTCAGCGGCGAGTGGGCTCGGCTCGATCCATCGGCCATTACGACCAAGTCGGTCGTTGCCCTGCTCTACCTGGTCGTCGTCGGCTCGTGGGGCGGCTATGGCTCCTACGTCTGGCTGCTACGCAACGCGCCCACCCCGCTGGTTGCCACGTACGCTTATGTCAATCCGCTCGTCGCCCTGTCCCTTGGCGCATTGCTGGCCGGCGAGCCGCTCACGCCCCAGGTGCTGGTGGCGGCCGCCATCATCATCGGTGCCGTCGTGCTGACGACGAGCTCACGCGCGCCGAAGACGGGTTAACCACAAAGCCACGACGCCACGAAGGTTCACAAAGACTTCGTGCACCGGCGTATCTTTGCCTCTCGGTGGTAAAAGGGCTACCCCAACCGGCTCCCGACAAACCCTCGCGCACCCGCCAGGAATGCGGCGATCGGAGCGGGCTTCTTGCCCGCCAATTGCAGCTCGTCAAGCCACAGGATGCCCGCCCCCGTCACCACGCCGGCCGCGCCCTTGGCTTCTCCAACGACCGTTCCCGGCTCGCCCTCGCCGCCTCCGACGTGGCCGCGCAGGATCTTCAGCATCTGGCCGTTCCAGGTTGTGTGGGCCGAGGGCCAGGGCTGGTACGCCCGCACCCGCCGTTCGATCACTTCGGCGGGCTCGCTCCAGTCGATGCGGCCCTGCTCCTTGGCGATCCGCGGCGCATAAGTTGCGCCTGCTTCGGGCTGAGGTACGGGGGGGAGGGTTCCGGCCAGCCAGCCGGGGAGCGTGCGGACCAGCAGATCGGCGCCCAGCCCCGCCAGCTTTTCGGTAAGGCTGCCGGTCGTGTCGACGGGCTCGATGGGAATGCTTTCCTTGCCTAACATCGGCCCGGTATCCACGCCTGCATCCATCTTCATGATGGTGATGCCTGCCTCTGCGTCGCCCGCCAGGATCGCAGCCGCGATGGGCGCCGCGCCGCGATGTCGTGGCAGCAGCGAGCCGTGTACGTTCACGCAGCCGTAGGGCGGGAGGTCAAGCACGGGCTGCGGCAGGATCAGGCCGTAAGCCGCGACCACAAGCACGTCGGGCGAGAAGCCGGCGAGCGTCACGTGCGCCGCGGCGGGGCGCAGCGAACGCGGCTGCTCGACGTGCAAACCCTGCCCCACGGCAAACTGCTTGACGGGAGACGGTTCGAGCCGTTGGCCGCGGCCGGCCGGCTGATCCTCGCGGGTGTAAACGGCCGCGACCTCGTAGCCGGCCGCCAGCAGCGCTCGCAGCGAAGGAACGGCAAACGCCGGTGTACCCATAAAAACGAGCCTCGTCACATGCACCTCCATCGCCGTCAATCATACTCGATAATTCCCGTTTGGCTGAGGCCACGTCCGGGGCTATAATGCCCGCCATGCCACCGACCACAAAGCGCTGGGAAGTCTGCTCGAAGTGTCCGCCCGATGTTTCTGCCGCGCTTTCACATCTCCACCCGCTGCTGATCCAGGCGCTCTACAATCGGGGTGTCTTCGGCCCCGACGAGGTCAAGGCTTTCCTCGAGCCGCCCGCCGAGTTGCGCGATCCTTTTGGCCTGAAGGGCATGCACGCGGCCGTTCGCCGCATCCGGGAAGCAATCAAGGCCGGGGAACTGATCGTTGTCTACGGCGACTTCGACGCCGACGGAGTCACGTCGACCGCACTGCTCGTGCAGGCGCTGACCGCGCTCGGTGCCCGGGCCGAACCCTATATCCCCCACCGCATCGACGAAGGCTACGGCCTGCACTGCGACTCGCTGGATCGGGTTGCCGCGCTGGGGGCAAAGCTGGTGGTGACCGTCGACTGCGGAATCCGGTCGAGCCCCGAGGTGGCGTACGCCCAGTCGGTGCTCGGCCTGGACGTGATCGTGAGCGACCATCACTCCGTCCAGCGCGACGCAGCCGGCTTCGACGTGCTGCCGCCCGCGCTCGCGGTGATCAACCCAAAGCAGCAAGGGGACGAGTACCCGTTCAAGGATCTCGCCGGCGTCGGTCTGGCATTCAAGCTGGCCCAGGCCCTGTATCGCGCCAACCAGGCCGACCCGCTCGTCTCAAACCCCTCGATCCGCACCGGCGACCTGCTCGACCTGGTGGCGCTGGGCACAGTGGCCGACATTGCGCCGCTGCTGGGCGAGAACCGGCTGCTGGTGCGTCGCGGGCTGCTGCACCTCAATGGGACTGTCGAGCGCCGGGGCGACGTCGACAGCCGGCTGGTCCATCTCGGCCCGCGGCGGCCCGGCCTGCGCGCGCTGTTCGGCGAGGCCGACCTGCATCCCGGCAAGGTGACCGCCCAGACTATTGGCTTCGTCATCGGTCCGCGACTCAACGCAGCAGGCCGGCTCGAGAGCGCCTCGCTCGCATACGACCTGCTCAACGCACCGTCGGAGGCCGCGGCCCGCGACCGGGCGTACGAGCTGGGGCATCTCAACCGCGAGCGCCAGGACCTCACGCGGAGCATGGTCGAGCAGGCAAAGGCGCGCCTCGGCGCCGAAGACGAAGGCCGCTATCTCTGCTTCATCTCCGATCCCAGCTTCCGGCCGGGCGTGGTGGGCCTGGTCGCGGGCCGGCTGACCGAGGAACTCTACCTCCCCGCCGTCGTAGCCCACGAGGGGGAGTTGGAGACGAGGGCCTCGTGCCGCAGCATCCCGGAGTTCAATATCACCGAGGCGCTGGACGAGTGCCGCGAGCTGATGGTGCGTCACGGCGGGCACGCGGCCGCGGCCGGGTTTACGGTCAAGAACGAGAACGTGCCCGAGCTGCGCCGGCGGCTGGAGGCCATCGCCGCGGAGAAGCTCAGCCGGCTCGACCTGGCGCCGGTGGTGCGGATTGATGCGGAACTCGAGTTGAGCGACCTGGACTACGCCGTGTGCACCCGGCTGGGCGAGCTGGAGCCTCACGGCGAAGCAAATCCACAGCCGGTGTTCGTGTCGCACGACGTGCGGGTCGTTGCCGATTCGGTTCGCACGGTCGGGCATGAGGGACAGCACCTCAAGTTCCGCGCATACGGCCGGGGTTCGACCAGCGAATGGGACGCCATCGCCTTTCGGATGGGCGAGCTCGCCGGCGGGCTGACGGGCCGGGTCGACCTGGCATACTGCGTCGAAATGAATGACTACAGCGGCCGGCCGCAGTTGGTTGTGAAAGACCTGCGAGCCGCCTGAGACTGGCTTGCCACAGCGCGCACCGAGAAGCAGCGGCTCGTTTGCGAGGATGAGAGTCTGGCACCCTCGCCAAAACCTCTGATCCCTCTGCGATCTCTGTGGCGGAAAGATGAAGCACCGAAGTGACACAAGCATCGAGGTGGGCGCGCACGCCCGTGGCGCTGCGGGTAGGGGCCATCTTTGCCGCGGCCGGCATCGTCCTGGCCGTGATCGGGATTGCGAAGGGCACGGTGCCGGCGAACCCGCTCTCTATCTTCCTCGCGCTCCTGATCTCGGGCGGCAGTTGGGGCGTGGTGGCGTGGGCGGTCACGACCGCGATCGTCGACGTGGAGCGCGCCACGGGCGAGGACGACGAGGAAACCAAAGATGTCGCTGCATGACCTACGCGACGCCCGTGCATTTATCTTCGACATGGACGGGGTGCTGTACCGGGGCAAACAGGTGCTGCCGGGTGCCGTCGAATTCATCGCAGCCCTGCGCCGTGCACAGGTCCCATTCCTCTTCCTCACCAACAACGGGACGACGCCGGCCGCAGACGTCGCGGAGCGCCTGGTGGGCATGCGCATCGAGGCGAGCGCGGAACAAATCCTGACCTCGGCCGACGCGACCGCCGCGCACCTGGCCCACCAGCGGCCGGGCTGCCGCGTCCTGGTCGTGGGCGAACGCGGTATACGCACCGCGTTGACAGCGGCCGGTTTCACCCTTGCGACGGACCATCGGGAGGCCGATGCGGTCGTGGTGGGCCTGGATCGCGAGGCGGATTACGCCCGGCTCAAGGAAGCCAGCCTCGCGGTCCAGGCCGGCGCGCTGTTCCTCGCCACCAACCGTGACGCGAACATGCCGACCGAAGAAGGGCTGGTTCCGGGAGCGGGAGCGTTCGTCGGCATGGTCGAGATCGCCAGCGGAGGCCAGGCGTTGGCCGTTGGGAAGCCCTCGGCGGGCATCTTCCATCAGGCTTTAGCGCGCCTGGGTGCGGCCCCCGAAACGACCGCCTGCGTGGGCGACCGCCCGGACACCGACATCGTGGGGGGCCAGAATGCCGGCTGCCCGACAGTCGCGGTGCTGACAGGGGTGGGCACGCGCGAGGATTTCGCCACTATGTCTCCCCCGCCCGACTGGATCTTCGACGACCTCTGCGGCCTTCATCAGGCCTATTTCGGCGAGAAGTAAAAATGGAGCGCTGATTGAACTGATTCCTACGGTTTCTGACATGAGCCTCATGGGAATCAGTTCAATCAGTTGAACGGGCGTCCCGTTTCGTCGCGCCTACCAGCGTTGATGGACGTGGGGCTTAATCAGCCGGTTATACACGTCGCGCACGCCCGCCATCGTCGCATCGGACAGCGGCGGCAGGGCAGCCGCGCCGACATTGTCCTCCGCCTGGCTGGGCCGCTTGGCGCCGGGGATAGTGCAGGTCACTGCATCGAACATCAGGATCCAGCGCAGGGCGAATTGCGCCATAGTGGCACGCTCGGGCATCAGCGCCCGCAGTTCATCCACCGCCTGCAGCGCAACCTCGTAAGGCACCCCCGAGAAGGTCTCGCCGACGTCGAAGGCCTCCCCGTGGCGGTTGAAGTTGCGGTGGTCGTCGGTTGAGAACTGCGAGTCCCGGGTCATCTTGCCGGTCAGCATGCCGCTCGCCAACGGGACGCGGGCGAGGATGCCCACCTGCCGCGCCTTTGCCTCGGGGAAGAACCGCTCGGAAGGCCGCAGGCGGAACATGTTGAAGATGATTTGCACCGTCTGTACGCCGGGGAACTCGATCGCCTTCAGCGCCTCTTCGACTTTCTCCACGCTCACACCGTAGTAGCGGATCTTGCCCTGGCTGACCAGGTCATCGAGAACGCCAAACACCTCGGGCCGGTAGTAGACCTCGGTCGGCGGGCAATGCAGCTGGACGAGATCCAGGCAGTCCGTCGCGAGGTTCTTCAGACTGCGGTCGATGAACGCAGTGAGGTTCTCGCGGTTATAGCCGGCCGAATTATGCGGGTCGAGGCGCCGGCCGGCCTTCGTGGCGACATAGATGGGCTCGCCGCGCCGCTCTCGCACCACCTGGCTCACCAACCGCTCGCTGTGCCCGTCGCCGTACACATCCGCCGTATCGATGAAGTTGACGCCCAGGTCGATCACGCGGTGCAGCGCGGCAAGCGACTCGTCGTCGTCGACCGCACCCCATGCGCTGCCGATGGCCCACGCGCCGAAGCTGACTTCCGATACCTGCCAACCTGTTCGTCCTAAAGGTCGATAGTTCATGATTCCTCCCTTTACCAGAAAGACGCCGAGACACGAGGAGTCACGAAGGGCATCGCGCGTTTTCGGCCCTTTTGTGTCCTTACGGCTAAGAATTTATCCGAGAATGCTCTGGCTGATCTCCGACCGGCAAGAGCAAGATTTCAGATCGACACTTACTCCAGAATCCCGTTCTCTGCGATGACGCGGCTGTACCACGCTGCGCTGGCCTTCGGGATGCGCTTCTGCGTCTCGTAGTCCACATACACGATGCCAAAGCGCTTGCTGAAGCCGTAGGCCCACTCGAAGTTGTCCAGGAAGGACCAGACGAAGTATCCGCGCAGGGGCGCACCGTCCGCAATCGCGCGTGCGGTTTGCGTGAGATACCTTTTCAGGAACGAAACGCGCCGCGTGTCATTCACCTGGCCGTCCGGTCCCACCTCGTCCGCGAAAGCGGCGCCGTTCTCCGTGATGTAGAGCGTCTTGAACGGATACTCACGGGTCACGCGCATCAGCATCTCGTAGATGCCCTCCGGGTACACCTCCCAGCCCATCTCCGTGCGTTCTGTCTTGTCCTCCACGGGTTGGAAGCCGAAGTCCGCGCCATGCTTGACGACGTCACGCGAGTAGTTGTTCAGCCCGAGGAAATCAATGGGCGTCTTGATGGTCTCCATGTCGCCGGGCTCGACCATCTCCATCGAAAGCTGCTGCGCGTCGATCACTTCCTGGGGGTATGAACGCCCGGCGAGCGGGTCCAGGTACATCCGCTGCACCAATGCATCGTTGATGTGCGCGGCCTGGATATCCTCCTCGCGGTCTGAAGCGGGGTGGGTGGGACTATAGTTGAGGACGATACCCACTTGCGCTCCGGGGCTATCGCGGCGGAGGACCGGGACGGCCAGCCCGTGGCCCAAGAGCAGGTGATGCGTCGCGGCCGCAGCCTCTGCGGGGTCCTTGTGGCCGGGCGCATGGATGCCAACATAGTAGCCGAGCACCGCGGCAACGAACGGCTCATTGAGCGTCATCCAGTGTTGGACCCGGTCGCCGAGGGCGCGTGCGACGACCTCGGCGTAGTCGGCAAACGCCTTTGCCGTGTCACGGGCAGGCCAACCGCCGCGATCCTGCAGCGCCTGTGGCAGATCCCAGTGGTACAGCGTCGCCCACGGCACGATGCCCTTCGCCAATAGCCCGTCCACGAGGCGTGAGTAGAAGTCAAGCCCGCGAGGCTCGACCTTCCCGCGTCCCTGGGGCAGAACGCGCGGCCACGAAATGGAGAACCGGTAAGCCTTCAAGCCCAAGTCGGCCATGAGCTGGATGTCCGACTGCCAGCGGTGATAATGGTCGTCGGCGACGTCGCCGGTGGTCCCATCCTCGATCTTGCCCGGGGTGTGCGAGAAGCGATCCCAGATGCTCTCGCCCTTGCCGTCCTCGCGCCATGCGCCCTCGATCTGGTATGATGCAGTCGCGGCGCCCCACACAAATCCGTCTGGAAAACGTACTGGCATGCTGTACTCCTGGAGTTGAGTAAAACAGGGTTGGTTCCCACGCGGCAGGCCCAGAAGCGCGCGGAACCCCGAAGGTCATGCGCCTTTGAAGGCCATGCGCCCGCACGGTGTCATCTTGTCTTCACAGTCACGAGGCTGATAGACCTCACAATGATAACATGGGGCAGGCAGGCAGGCATCTTTGCGAGTGTGCATCTTCGCGCCGCCGGTATTCTGGGCTATAATGCAGCGCATGTTAACGCACAGTGACCCCGCGACGACGCAGGGAGCCGCCTCCGCCTCACGGCGCTTGCCGCCCACCTTTCGGGCATTGGCGCACCGCAACTTCAGGCTTTGGTTCGTCGGCCAGGGTATCTCGCTCGTCGGCACCTGGATGCAGACAATGGCCCAACAGGTGCTTGTTTACCAACTGACCGGTTCCGCGGCCGCACTCGGCCTCGTCAGCGGCATTGGCCTGATCCCCACCATTCCGTTGGCCCTGTGGGGCGGCTCGCTCGCCGACCGCGTGCCGAAGCGTACGATCATCGCTGTGGCCCAGAGCGCAATGATGGTCCAGGCCTTCGTCCTGGCGCTCCTGACATGGAGCAGGACGGTCCAGGTCTGGCACGTGTACCTGATGGCCGTCCTGCTGGCTGCGGCTCAGGCGATCGACCTGCCTGCCCGGCAGGCGTTCATCGTCGACATGGTCGACGGTAAGGAAGACCTGACGAACGCCATTGCCCTTAACTCGGCCATCTTCAACGGCGCCCGGGCGCTGGGCCCTGCACTCGCGGGGGCGACCGTGGCCACATTGGGCGTCGCGCCCGCTTTCTTTCTGAACGGCCTGAGCTTCGTCGCCGTCATCGGCAGCCTGCGTATGATGCGAGGGCTGCCGGCCTTCCGCCGGGCCACGAAAGGGGCTTCGCTGTCCCGCCATCTCAGTGAAGGCGTGCACTACGTGCTGGCCAGCCGGATGATCCTGTTGCTGATGAGCCTCGTGGCGGTCAGCGCGTTCCTGTCCATGCCCTACAGCACCCTGATGCCGGCAGCGGCCGACAGGCTGCTGAAGGAGAGCGCCCAGCCCGTGGTTGCCGCGCTGTGCACCAACCCAGGATCGCCCTTCCGCTGCCAGGCGCCCGAGGCACTGCCGCTCGGCCTGCTGATGACGGCGGTCGGAATCGGCGCAGTGACGGGTGCGCTGGCCGTCGCCTCGCTTCCCAACAACGCTCGGCGCGGCCGGCTGCTAACCCTGGGCAACCTTCTGTTTCCCGCGCTGTTGCTGGCGTTTGCAGCCTCGCGCTCCTTTCTGCTCTCGCTGGCGCTGCTGGTCGGCATTGGCATGAGCTTCGTGATCCAGAACTCGCTGGCCAACACGTTGATCCAGCTGACGGTTAGCGACGAATTCCGCGGGCGGGTCATGAGTATCTACTCGCTGACCTTCACATCTGCAATGCGAGCGGGCGGGCTGCAGGCCGGCCTGGTGGCTGACGGGCTCGGTCCTGCGGTCAGCATCGGCATCGGGGCCCTGGCGTCCCTGGCGTACGGCGCGTTCGTCGCGCTGCGCTATCCTGATTTGAGGCGGATGGCATGAGGCTATATATCGAACCCACCAACCAGTGCAACCTCGCGTGCCGAACGTGCCTGCGAAACGCGTGGGATGAGGCGGGCGGCCACATGAGCACCGCAACTTTCGGCCGCGTCCTCGACGGGCTGCGCAAGCTGGCGCCCCCGCCCCGGCCCGCGCCCGAAGTCTTCTTCGGCGGATACGGCGAGCCCCTCGCCCATCCTGCGATCGTAGAGATGGTGGCAGCGGCAAAGGGCCTCGGCGGTGCAGTCGAGCTCATCACCAATGGCACGCTGCTCGACGAAAGGATGAGCCGCGCACTGATCGGCGCCGGGCTCGACCGCCTGTGGGTATCGCTGGACGGTGCACATGCCGAGAGCTACGCCGACGTGCGGCTGGGCGCGGAGTTGCCCGACGTGCTCGCCAACGTGCAACGGTTCAGACACCTCCGTCCCAGCGGGCACAACCCGCTGCCGCGCATCGGCGTCTCGTTTGTCGCCATGCGCAGCAACGTGGGCGATTTCCCAGAACTGTTGAGTCTCGCAACTGACCTCGGCGCAGGCGACGTGTTGGTAACCAACCTGCTGCCTCATACGGCCGATATGCTGGACGAGATTCTGTACCGGCGGGCGCTGAAGGATATCGCGTTCCTTGACTCGCAATGGCTGCCGACCGTGGGCCTACCGCGCATGGAGGTGGGCGAGGCGAGCGCGCAGACGCTGGTGGCCGCGCTGAACAGCCAGCGCCGAGTGTCGATTGGGGATGTGTCGCTGGGCGCGGCGACCGACCGCTGTCCCTTCATCACCCGTGCCGCTGCCGCAGTGGGGTGGGATGGACGCTTCAGTCCGTGCCTGCCCCTGCTCTACGACCAGCACTCCTACCTGCACGGGCGGCCACGACATGCGCGGCATTACACGGTTGGAAACGTCAACCAACGCGGGCTGGACGAGTTGTGGGACAACCCCGAGCACACGCGGTTCCGGAGCCTGGTGACCGAGTTCCGGTTCTCGCCCTGCGCCGCCTGTGGCGGATGCGAAAACTCGGCGGGCAACCTACAGGATTGCACGGGCAACACTTTCCCAACCTGCGGCGGCTGCCTCTGGGCGCAGGGCATCATCCGTTGTCCGTGAGCGCGCCGGCCGGCGTCGAGATCCCCGCGCTTGGCCGCGTCGAGCCAGGGGGTGGGCTTGTGCTCAGAGCCGCCACTTCTGACGGTCGGTTTCGTGCGGGCGTGGACGGCGTGGCGTCGATCCACTCGACCGGCGACGGCAAGGTTGAGTTGGTCGCGTTTCAGGGTGGGGGAAACGCGCATACCCTCGCGCATGTCACATCCTCGCTCGGCTACCCTGCCTACTATCCGCTGCATCCCGTCGCACTGCAGCGTCCCGTCAAGGCCGTACTGATGGACCTCGACGGCACCAGCGTGCACAGCGAACCGTTCTGGATCTGGATCATCGAGCAGACGACCGCAAGCCTCCTGGGCCATCCGGACTTCCGGCTCGAGCCGGCCGACCAGCCCTACGTCTCGGGCCACAGCGTTTCCGAGCACCTGCAGTATTGCATCGCCAAGTACTGCCCGAGCGCGACGATCGAGGAGGCGCGCGCGTACTACTTCGAGCACACCCAGCGCGAAATGCGCTGGATCCTGGAGGGCCGGGGCCGGTCGAACGCTTTCGTGCCTGCACCGGGGTTGAAGGAGTTTCTGCTCGGGCTGAAGGAACGGGGCATCAAGATTGCGCTGGTCACGTCGGGGCTTTACGAGAAGGCGTATCCCGAAATTCTGGCCGCGTTCCGGACGCTGGGGCTGGGCGAACCAAGCGCCTTCTACGATGCGATTATCACGGCCGGCTTCCCGCTGCGACGCGGCTCGGTGGGGACCCTGGGCGAACTGTCGCCCAAGCCCCATCCGTGGCTCTATGCGGAGGCGGCGCGGGTAGGGCTGGGCATCTCATTCGACGAACGCGAGTCGGTCGTCGGCATCGAGGATTCCGGCGCGGGGGTGTGCGCGATCCGGCTCGCAGGCTTCGTCACCGTCGGCCTGACGAGCGGGAACATCCGGGAGAGCGGGACGGCGGCGCTGTGCAACTACCTGGCGGACGACCTGGCCGGCGTGCTGCAGCGTCTGGATGCGGCCGGCGAGACGTCGCCGCAGACGAGGGGGTGAGCAGCAGGCGTTTTGGCGTGCGCCGTCGCCGGGCGCAATTCCTCATCCCACTGCGACCATCCCTGCCACACCTTTACCGGCGATAGGAGGAAGCATGAGCTTCTGGTCGACCCTCATCGGCGAGAACACCTTCCGCCCCGAAGACGTACCCCCCTTCGAGGCCAAGCTGTTCTTCGAAGGCGCCACCGCACGGCGCAAATTCGAGCAGTTCGGCATCCTGCTCTTTCTCGCTACGGTCATCGCCACTGCCGGCATCGTCTCTAATAGCACCGCGACGGTCATCGGGGCCATGATTGTCGCGCCCCTGATGACGCCCATCATGGCGACGACCGCCGCGCTCACGATGGGCCAGGTCGGCCGGGCGAGCCGGGCGCTGCTGCTGGTCGGCATCGGAGTCGTCACCGTGATCGCGCTGGCCGCCCTGCTCGGTTGGCTCTATAGCGGCGTGATCGACTTCTCGAACAACCTGCAGATCACCGGCCGGGTCTCGCCCACCATGGTCGATCTGATCGCCGCGCTGGCCTCGGGCGCGGCGGGCGCCTACTGCATGAGCCGGGAGGATATCTCTGACTCGCTGGCGGGCGTAGCAATCGCCATTTCCCTCGTCCCGCCGCTGTGCGTGGTCGGCCTCAGCCTGCAGGCGGGCCGCATGGATGAGGCGGCCGGCTCGCTGCTCCTGTTTGTCACCAACTTCCTGGCCATCCTGCTGGCCGGCGGCGCGGTGCTGGCGATCCTCGGCCTCAGCAAAGCTGCGAATGCGCGCATCGCGGGGCCGGCGCGGCGCAACGCCTATACTGCCATCGCGTTGGCGACGCTGGTCGTCTGTGTGCCCCTCGCCACGACGGGCCGCCAGGCCACTGCGGCCTTCTTTGGTCAGCAGCAGAGCAAGGCGGTAGTCGACGCCTGGGTTGCCGGCAGCGGCTATGTGAACGAGGCAGTGGTCTACAACGGGGACAAGGTTAGGGTCGTCATCACGGGTGCCGGCGAGCCTCCGCCGTTTGACGGCCTCGTCAGCGCCCTGCGCACCCGGCTGCGGCAGCCGGTGGCAGTGACGCTCAAGATCGTGCCGGCCGAGGAATTTGTCAGTCCCTAGCGCGGACACGCCTACGCCGCCGGACAACGCGGGGTGAAATGGGACACTGATTGAACGGACTCGACTGATCAGCACGGTCTTTTTACGAAGGACAGTGCTGATCAGTTCAATCAGTTGCATCAGCGTCCCATTTCAGATCCGTTTAGTTCCTGAATACCTAGCACTTCGTCATGATCGGGCGCCGGCTATTCGCGGTAGTGCGCGCCCATGCTCGACTTGTTTTCCCACGCAGCCTGGGCCACGATCAGCGCCGTATGCACCGCGTGCCGCAGCCCGATCAGCTCGTCGGTCAACTTGCTGCGCCGGTAGAAGTGCAGGATTTCCCCTTCCAGGTGCCGCAGCTCGCTGAGCGCGCGGTTCAAACGCGGGGTCGTGCGGATCAGGCCCACGTAGTTCCACATGATATGCTTGATCGCGCTCATGTCCTGCTGGATCAAGGCCGGGTCGGGCGACTCAGACGCGGTGTCCTGCCAGGCCGGGATGTCGTCGGCCGGATAGCGCCCGGAAGGCTGACGCCCGTTCGGGGCCAGGCAGCGCCCGATGTCCTCCGCCGCTCGGCGTCCCCACACCAACCCTTCGAGCAACGATGTGCTCGCCAGCCGGTTTGCGCCGTGGAGCCCCGTGCAGGAGACCTCGCCGACCGCATACAAGTTCTCGCAGCGTGGTCCGGCCCCATTCATCCGTCCATACTCCGCCGCAGGAATAGTGCGCGGCCGGAACGACCGGGACAAGGTCGCGCGTGATGTCGATGCCATACTCCCGACAGCTCTCGGCAATGGTCGGGAAGTGCGTGAGGATTTCGGCGCGCGCGATATACGAACGGAGGTCGAGATAGACGTGCGTCAGCCCCTTCGACAGCATCTCCCGATGGATGCTGCGTGCCACGATGTCGCGGGGCGCCAGGTCCTTCCACTCCGGCGCATACCGCTGCATGAACGGCTCGCCCGTTGCGCTTACCAGCTTGGCGCCCGCCCCGCGCACCGCCTCGGAGATCAGGAAGTTGGGCGCACCTTCCTTGTGGAATGTTGTGGGGTGAAACTGGATGAACTCCATATTGATGATCCGTGCGCCCGCGTTCCACGCCATCGCGACCCCGTCGCCGCGCGAACCGACGGGGTTGGACGTGCGAAGGAAGATTTGCCCGAGGCCGCCGGTCGCCAACACCGTCTTGTTGGCCAGGATGCGCTTCACCTGGCCGGATTCCCCGTCATAGAGGTAGGCCCCCACACACGCCCGCGGTTCATAGACGCACAGTCGATTCAAAGCGTGGTGCGATGGGGTGAGCAGGTCGACCGCGGTGTGGCCGGTCAGGAGCGTGATGTTGGGATGGCTGGCCAGCGCCCGCGCCAGGCACACCTCGATTGCCTCGCCCGTGTGATCCGCGACATGCAAGATGCGGGGCAGCGTGTGGCCGCCTTCGCGCGCGAGTGAATACGCGCCGTCCGGGTTACGGTCGAACTGCACGCCGGCACGCTCGATCAGCACGTCCTCGACGGCGGCAGGCCCCTCCTCCGAGAGCAGCCGGACCGCCGGTGGGTAGCTGTGGCCGGCGCCGGCCCGCAGGATGTCCTCGGCCAACGCTTCCGGGCTGTCGTCGACGCCCTTATAGATGATGCCGCCCTGGGCGTAGTAACTGTTGCTTTCCTGCGGCTCTTCCGCCCGGGTCGCGACGAGCACGTGCGCGCCCTTGTCGGCCAAGCCGAGCGCAGCCGTGGCGCCGGCAATCCCGGAGCCGAGGACGAGGACATCGGTTTCGATCAGTTCAGGCATGCTTCGCCTCTTTGCAGTCTTTCAACACAAAGGCACAAAGACACGACGAAAACAGGATGTCTTTGTGCCCTCGTGTCTTTGTGCTAAAACGGGCCTACCGCGAGTTCAGCGCGCGATTCGATCAGTTCAGGCGTGCTTCGCCTCTTTGCACTCTCTCAACACAAAGGCACAAAGACCGACGAAAACAGGATGTCTTTGTGCCCTGGTGTCTTTGTGCTAAAACGGGCCTACCGCGAGTTCAGCGCGATTCGATCAGTTCAGGCGTGCTTCGCCTCTTTGCACTCTCTCAACACAAAGGCACAAAGACCGACGAAAACAGGATGTCTTTGTGCCCTGGTGTCTTTGTGTTGAAACGGGCCTACCTTGCGTTCATCGCGCGCCAGACGCGTTCGGGTGTGGCCGGGATCTGGTACAGCGGCGCGCCGACAGCATCGTAGATGGCGTTAGCGATCGCCGGCGCCACCCCGTCCATCGGCACCTCGCCCACCGCCTTAACGCCGAACGGATGCGTCGGCTCGATCGTCTGGATGAACTCCGTGACGATCTCGGGCATTTCGTCGGCAGTGAAGATGTGATAATCCCGCAGGTCGCGCATGATTGGCCGACCCGCCGCATCGAACGGCATTTCCTCGGTCAAGGCGTAGCCCAACTGCTGGGTCACCGCGCCCTCCACCTGGCCCGTGGCCGTGACGGGGTTGACGATGACGCCCGAGTCCTGCACGGTGACGATCCGCTCAACCCGCACCTCGCCCGTCTGCGTATCCACGATGACCTCGGCGAACTGCGCGGTGAACGGCGGCGGCGAGACCGGGGAGTTGAACGAGGCAACTGCCATGATCTGGCGCTGGTTCGAGGAGTGCAGTGAACGCAAGGCGATCTGTTCGAGCGTCACGCTGCGGCCATCCGGTGCGAACGCCTTACGGTCCGCCAGGCGGACGTCGTCGGGCGAGACTTCGTCGCCCAGGAACTCGACCGCGACCTCGCGGATCATCTCCGCCACCTGTTGGGCCGCCCGCGTTGCCGCCGCACCCGAGATGAAGGTCGTCGAAGAGGCGTACGCCCCCACGTCAAACGGAGTAAAGTCCGTATCTGATGAGTAGACGATGATGTCGTCTACCTCGCAGCCAACGGTCTCGGCTACCATCTGTGCCAGCACCGTGTCTGACCCCGTACCGATGTCGGTCGCACCGATCAGCAGGTTGAAGGAGCCGTCATCGTTCATCTTGAGCGACGCGCCGCCCATGTCGATGTAAGGGATGGCGGTGCCCTGCATGGCCAGGGCCACTCCTAACCCCCGGCGCAGGTGGGGCATGCCCGGCACGGTTCGCCAGTCGTTGCCCGCGCGCTTCTCGGCCCAACCGACGATCTCCGCACCCCGGCGGGCGGCTTCCTCCAGCGCGCACGTCTCGATGTACTCGGGATGCGGCTCACGGCCCTCGGACCACGCCTTCGAGAACGGCTGCGGCTCGCCCGCGCGCACCGCGTTCTTCAGCCGAAACTCGATCGGGTCCAAGTCGAGTGCGCGCGCGATGCGCTCCATCTGCGTGTCCACGGGGAAGTAACCCTGTGGCACGCCGTAGCCCCGGAAGGCCCCGGCGGGCACGGTGTTCGTGTATACGGTGTCGGCCACGAAGCGGATGTTCGGACTCGTGCGGTACGGCCCGTCCCCCACATAGAGCGCCATCGACTTGTGCCCCGTGTTGCCCGCGACCGTCAGGGCGTGTGAGCCGTACGCGCCGGTGTCCGAGATCAGGTACATTTCGTTCGCGGTGACCGTGCCGTCTTCCTTGACGCCCGTCTTCACCCGCACATACATCGGGTGGCGCGACCGCGAGGCGATGAATTCCTCCTCGCGGCTGTACTCCAGCCGCACGGGGCGGCCGGTGGCGATGGTCAGGTGGCCGGCCGCGTCCTCGATCATCACTTCCTGCTTGCCGCCGAACCCGCCGCCGACCCGCGGCTTAATCACCCGAATACGCTTCACCGGCAGGCCGAGGATGGGAGCCAGGATGCGGCGAGCGTGGAACGGAACCTGCGTGGAGGTGCGGACGACCAACCGGTCGTCTTCATCCCAGTAGGTGACCACGACGTGCGGCTCGATATGAACATGCTGGACCTTCGGGACGAAATATTCGCCCTCAAAGATATGGTCAGCCTCGGCAAAGCCCTGGTCCACGTCGCCGATGTCCACATGGATATGTGCGGCGACGTTGCGGGCGCGGTCCGACTCCGCGAACTCGACAAAGTCGTCCTCGTCATGGATCAGGGGCGCACCCGGCTTCATCGCATCGCGAGCGTCGATAATGGCCGGCAGTTCCTCGTACTCGACCTCGATCAGATCGAGTGCCTGCTGTGCGATCTCCTCCGTCTCCGCCGCCACCAGCGCAACCCGGTCGCCCACAAAGCGCACTTTTGAGTCCAGGGAAAAGGTATCGAGGGGCGAAGGGAGCGGATGTGTCTGGCCTGCAGTCGAGTGGGCCACCCGAGGGATGTCCCGGTAGGTCAGCACCGCGGCAACGCCGGGCAGCGCCCGGGCCTTCGTCACGTCGATGGACTTGATGCGGGCGTGTGCGACGGGGCTGTGCAGGATTTTGCCCACCAGCAGGCCGCGCAGCTCGATATCGTCGACAAAGGCCGGCTTGCCCTGCGCCAGCTTCACCGCGTCGACCTTCTGTGCCGGCTTGCCAACGACGCGCAGCTCCGAGGGCTCATGGGTCACGAGAATGACCGGCGTCTCGGTCAGCGTGTTGAGGTCCGTATCCGCCGGCCCCACAGGGTCGCGGCCCGAGCGGTGCGGCGCTGGCGGCTCATCCAACCGGAAGTCGACCGGGATCCCGCCCTCTGGTTCGCCGCCTCCGGTCGCGGGGCTGACGTGCGAGGGCTGGGGCGGAACTTCCTCGCCGCGCAGCCGTGCGGCCGCGGCGAGGACCGCCTGCACCGGCTTGAGGTAGCCCGTGCAGCGGCACAGCACGCCCGACAGTGCCTCGCGCACTTCCTGCTCGCTCACCGGCTGAGCCGTCCCATCGGCGTAGCCCTTGCTGACCAGGAGCGCTTGGGCCGCCAGGAGCTGCGCCGGGGTGCAGTAACCACATTGCACGGCGCCCGCCTCGATGAACGCTTGCTGCAGCGGGTGCAAGCCCGGCGTCCTCTTCCAGCCCTGCTCAGCAACCTGCCCCAGCCCTTCGATCGTCTGGATCGAGTGGCCGGCCGCTTGCGGCAAGAGCAGGTGGCACGAATTGACCTGCTCACCGTCGAACAGGACGGCGCATGCACCGCACTCGCCGTGATCGCAGCCGTGCTTGACGCTCAGGAAGCCAGCCGCTCGCAGCGCGTCCAGTAACGTCGTTCCGATTTCGCCTTCGAGCGTAATGCCCTTGCCGTTGATCGTGGTCTCGACTTGCATTTCAGGCCTCCTCGCCGGCAGGGCTCTCGCCCGTCAGTTCCGCGGCGGCTCGGCGCACCAGCAGGGGTAGCATGGCATTGCGATACTCGGCCGTGCCCCGGCCGTCATCGTGCCAGTCAGCGTGAAGCAGCACGGCCGAAATGGCGGCAAGGTCTGCATGGGGCGCACCGTCCAGCAATTGCGCCGCGCCCGCTAGCGTGACAAGCGGCTGATCTGCGCCCGTAGCAGCCACGATGAAGTTGCGGGGGGTTCCTTCATCCGGGCTGACCTCTGCGGCGACGGCAACGCAGAGAATGGGCAGGTCGGCCGGAGTGCGACTGATCTCGGCGAAAGCGACGCGGCGCGTTGCGGGCAGAAGGACGGCGGTGATGAGATCGCCGTTGATCAGCCGGGTCTGCGCGTAAGATGCGAGCGAAACCAGCCGGTGCCCCGGCTCCAGCTTCATCCGGGCTTGCAGGGCCAGCAGGCAGGCAAAGAGCGCCCCCGTATCACGGGTGGCGATCATTCCGCCGACGGTTCCACGCTGACGAAAGTTGCGTGGCGCCTGGCGGCGGGCCGCGTCGCGTAGCGCGCTCGGCAGGGCCTCGTTCGAAGCGAGCGCCTCGAGCGTGACTGTCGCGCCGATCTCCCAGCCCGCATCGCTGCGCTTGACGGCATCCAGGCCGAGCCCCGACAGGTCGACCAGGGCTTCGGGCCACTTGATGCCGCGGCGGAAATGCGCCCCGCCGGCAAGAGGTCGCGTCCGGGGCGAAGGCCGCCCCAGCAGGGCCAGCGCCGCGTCAACGGTGGCCGGCCGGTGGTACTCAAGAATGGGCGTCACGAGATAAGCTCCTCGTCGGGCTTGATGGCTTTTGGGTGGCGAATTGAACCGAGAGCTATTACCCGATGTCCAGCATCCGGCGCACCGCGCGGTACGCCCGGACCCGGATCTCCTCGGGCACCTCGGTCACATACTGCATGTACTTGAGCGCATCGCGGGTCATTTCCAGCGTGATCTGGTTCATGTGCGGGCAGCGAACGCTGCACAGCCGCAGCATCTCCTTGTGCGGGTTCGCAGCGGCGACGTTCTCGCCCATCGAGCACTCGGTCAGCAACAGGTATCGGGGGGCATCCGTCTTCTCGACGTAGCGGATCATCGCGTTTGTGCTGCCCGAGAAGTCAGACGCGGCGACCACCTCGGGGCTGCACTCGGGATGCGTCAGGATCACCACGTCGGGAAACTGCGTGCGCACCGCCTGTATGTC
Source organism: uncultured Chloroflexia bacterium (assembly GCA_963810095.1). Classification (GTDB taxonomy): domain Bacteria; phylum Chloroflexota; class Anaerolineae; order CG2-30-64-16; family CG2-30-64-16; genus JALOOB01. Next base: position 411,805 of record CAWEMM010000012.1, read on the forward strand.
GGCGACCGTGAACTTTTCGTGGACCTCGCAGCGCCCGCCCCAGCCCACCATATCGAACGGACCGGTGTCATCCACGATCAACTCCCCGTCGGCACCCCCGCCCGTGGCGGGGCGCTTCCGGGGGATGATGATGCGCTTGCCGCTCTCGCGCGCCACGTTACGCGCCAGGTACTCGTCGGGAAGGAAGATGAAGGTATCCGCCCCCAACGACTTTGCCACCTCAACCGCGTTGCCCGACGTGCAGCAAACATCGCTCTCCGCCTTAACGTCGGCATAGGTGTTCACATACGTCACGACCGGCACCCCTGGGAAGCGGGCCTTGAGCGCGCGCACGTCCTCCGCGGTGATACTGGCGGCGAGCGAGCAGCCCGCCTTGAGCGAGGGGATCAAGACGGTCTTGGACGGGTTCAGGATCTTGGCCGTCTCGGCCATGAACCGGACCCCACAGAAGACAATCACATCCTTGTCGGTCTGCGCGGCCTTCCGCGATAAATCCAACGAATCACCCACGAAATCGGGTACGGAGTGGAATAGTGCGGGCTCCATGTAGTTGTGGCCGAGGATGACCGCGTTGCGTTCGACCTTCAGCTGGTTGATCTCATAGGCCAGCTCGGCTTTGACGCGCAGCTCGAAATCTGGCGTGTACTCGCCGATGCGCGCCTTGAGCTCGCGGTAGATATCGTCGACCGACATCCGGGTCCGGTCGATTGACTCCAATGTCGTCATAACCGCTCCTGGGATTGCAGGTTGAGGTTCGCAGGCAGCAAATCAATCTGCAACTAGAGTTTCTTCAGTCCGTGAGGTCCAGGCTGATGTCCAGTGCCGCGACCGAGTGCGTCAGTGCGCCGACGGAGATGAAGTCCACGCCCGTCTCGGCCACCTCCCGCACGCTCTCCATGTTGATGCCGCCCGAGGCCTCGAGGGGCACCCGCGCGTCGGCCACGCGCACCGCCTCGCGCATGACCTCGGGCGACATGTTGTCGAGAAGAATCCTGTCCGCACCCGCGTCGAGCGCCTCCGCAAGTTGGTCCAGGTCGGTCACCTCGACCTCAATCTGCCGGCCGCGGTCGTCGCCCCCGTCCAGGCCGGCCCGGACCAGGCGCACCGCCTCTGCGACCGAGCCGACCGCGGCGATGTGGTTGTCCTTGATCAGCGCCATGTCATACAGGCCGCTCCGGTGGTTCCTGCCCCCGCCCAGTCGCACGGCCCACTTGTCGAGCACACGCAGCCCGGGCACGGTCTTGCGGGTATCGAGGATCGTCGCGTGCGTTCCCGCCACAGCATCGACATACGCCCGGGTTGCCGTGGCGATGCCCGACATGCGCTGCAAGAAGTTGAGTGCCACACGTTCGCCGGTCAGGATTGCGCGGCCCGGCCCGGAGACCTGGGCGATCACCTGTCCACGCTCGACACACAGCCCGTCCCCGATCAGTACAAGCAACTCGACGCGGGGATCCAGCAGGGCAAACGTGCGCCAGACGACATGGATGCCGGCCACCACACCCGTCTCCTTGGCCAGGAAACGACCCGTGAGCCGGGCGTCCTCGGGGATGGTGTTCTCCGTCGTCACGTCGCCGTCGCCGATATCTTCGGCCAGGGCGGCGAGGACAATGCGGTCAATGTCGGCTTGCAGCGGGACGCCCTGTTCGTCGATCATGCTCTCACTCCTACCCCTAAAGATACCACAGACGACACTGGATGGGAAGGAACGCGCAAGGATCGCGACGGCCGCAAGGAGCGGGATGATTGTCAACGGGCTGTCGGTCATTTATCCGGAAGCACCCGCCGTCTTCGGCTATCCTCGCGGGTGAACGAAAGGAGCGTAAGTGAACGTCATCCTCTGGGCACTGCAAATCATCCTCGCCATCAAACTGTTGTCGGCCGCGTTCACGCACGGGCTGCGGCCCGACTACGCCAAGATGCAGCGGGGCCTGGCGCGCTTCGGCGCCGCCACGTGCCCGCTCCTGGTGGTGATCGCCGTCGCCGCCTTGCTCGGTGCCGCGGCCCTCATTCTGCCCACGGCCCTGGGCCTCGACCCGGCTTTGACGGGATGGGCAGCGGCTGTCGTCGCCGTCTTCATGCTGCTGGCGGTCGCATTCCACGCGGGCTGTCGGGAGAAGCAGAGTTGGCCGGTCAGCCTTGTGCTGGCTGCAATGGCCGGCTTCGTCGCCTACGGGCGCCTGGTCATCGCACCGCTTTAGGCTTCGTGGCGCCGGGGAAGGCGACCGGGGTCAGGGTAACCTGGCCCTGGAGCGCGTCGACCGCGGCCGGCTCGGGCAGGCTGTGGCCGGGGCGCGCGATGGCGGCTGCCGCAAACGCGGTCGCGAGCCGGGCTGTGTCGGCCAGAGCGAAGCCGCGTAGCTTACCCACGACGATCCCGGCCACCATCGCGTCGCCCGCCCCGACGGTGCTGACCACCTCCACCTGAGGCGGCCTGGCCCACAGCGCCGTGTCTGCCTCGACGAACAGCGCCCCCTCCCGGCCCATTGAAACGACGACCGTGCCGATCCCGTGCCGGCGGATCAGCTCGCGGCCGGCGTCGAGAATGGCCGCCGGCGACCCGAGCGGCTTGCCCATCAACTCCGCCAACTCCTCCACGTTCGGTTTGATCACTCGGGGAGCTGCCGCAAGCGCCCGACGCAGGCCCTCCCCGCTTGTGTCGAGAATGACCTGGCGCTCGCCGAGCGCCCGCACGATCTCGGCATAGACATTCTGCGACAAGCCGGGCGGAACGCTGCCGGAAAGCACGAACCAATCGCACGTGCTCTGCCAGGCCGGCCAGTGTGGCAAAGAGGCGTTCGAGGTCCTCAGGACCGGGTGTCTGGCCCGGGAAGTTGATGTCGGTGGTCTGGCGAAGGGCCGGATCGGTGATCTTGAGCCCGGTGCGCGTCTGACCCGGGATGCGTACGCAGCGATCCTCGATCCCTTTCGAGTGGAACAGCTGGCCAAAGATGGCCTGGTTCTCCGCACCCAGGAAGCCTGTGACGGTGGCCGGCACGCCGTAGTCGGCCAGGAAGGAGGCCACGTTGATCCCTTTGCCGCCCGCATCGATGCGCGACGACTGCACCCGGTTAACCGCGCCCGCGGCAAAGCCGGGGATGACCAGGGTCTGGTCGATGGCCGGATTGAGCGTGACGGTGACGATGCGGGGCGTCTCAGACATGTCGCCATTCTACTGCAAAGACAGGCATTTGCCGACCCGAGGGGCGCGGGACCTCGAGCTGCGTCGCGCCCGTCTGTCCTCCATGCGCCTGCGCGTCGTCGTGCCGTTGCCGACCGCGTGGGGCTGGGGCGCGCAAAGGGGGACGGGTTCGCCCATCCCCCTTTACATGTCAGCGGTTCACCGGAGGCTTACTTCGGGAACCACCCCGCCAGCGTCTTCGAGCATCTGTAGTTCTGCGCGGGCTGCTGCGCGCTCACGTAGAAGGTCTGCTCGATATCGGCCGGGCCGCAGACGTTCCAGGACTGGATCTGGTTCTCCAACGAGATCGAGCCGTAGTCCAGGTTCCAGGTCGGGATGAAGCACTCTTTCTGGTGCCAGTTGTTCTGGATGCACGGCGTGAAGTCGCCGAACTCCGTCACCACGCTCGTCTGTGAGGGCGGCAGCGACGGCCAGAGTTGGCCCGGAGGCGCCGGGGTCGGGGCGCGCAGGTCGAGCAGGTCGACCAGCTGACGAACACATACGCCAGCTGCGTGAACTCCCGGTACAGCACCTCGATGCGGTGCTGCCCCTGCCACATGGCGACCGGCACCGTGAAGGACTTGCCCGACTGGCCCTGGCCGCGGGTGTCAAACACCGTGTTGCCGTCGATGATCAGCGTGATCTCGTCGTCGGCGACCAGGGTGAAGTAGTACGTCGTCCCGTTGAAGTTCGCGTCGGTGTTGAACCGCGCCGTGAAGTTGTCGGGCGGCACCGCCGGACCCGGCGAGCCGTAGCCCCAGTCGAGCGAGACGAAGCTGATCTGCTGCGTCTGGACCGGCGAACCGGACCAGTTCGGGTTGTTCCAGTAATCCGCACCCCAGATGTTGCCGCTCTGGGATTGGGCCGGGGTGACGCTGGCGACGACCGCCAGGCCCACCACCAGCACCAAGGCAATGGGGAGAAGAAGTCGTTTCATGAGGTTACTCCTTGGCGGCTTCCGCAACGGTAAGCTTGCCCGTCACCGGTTTGGCCGGGCTGACGCGCCCGACGTAGACCAGGTACAGATCGTCGGCAGGTGTCGGAATGTCGATGGCCGGGTTGGTGCTGCCCGACTTCGCATCGTCGTTACACCAGACCTGCTTGCTGCCCGTCGCTACCACCATTAGCGTACTGTCGCCATCGCCGGCAAAGCTAAGGTGCAGGTTGTTCGCGGCGCCACTCCACTTGAAGGCATAGCCCGGCGCCCCATTCACCAGGCCCGCGCAGCCGTTGTCCGCCGCCGCCGGAATGCGGAAGAGCGGGATATTGCCGTCAGCCGTGACGTCCACGGTGACGTTCGCGCCCGGCTTCAACTCCGGCGCCGATGCCGTCAGCTTGTCGGCCAGCGCCTTGATGTTGGGCGCCAGCGTAGCCGCTGAAGGTGCGGCCTGCTCGACAGTCTGCGGAACCACCGGCCGCTTCACCAGCGTGCCGAGGTTGAACGTACCCAGATCGACCGTCGGCTTCGTCGTCATCACCAGCACGCCCGGAATCAGGTTGTCCTTCTGCGCGCTGCCCACCCAGATGCGGTACTCGCCCGGCGCCGGGTTCTTGACCTCGACGAACGGATCGAGAATCTGGCCCGAGGCGTTGTCGTTACATAGCAGCTCGCCCTTGGGGGTCAGGACGACCAGCGTGGGATCGCCGTCGCTGTAGAAGAAGGCACGCAGTTGGTCGGCCTTGCCGTTCCATTTGACCGTCGCGACCGGGGACTGGTTGATGTAGCCCGCGCAGCCCTTTCCCAGCAGGCTCGCGTCGACTCCGCCGCCCGCAAAGGCGCTCATGAAGGTCGGGTCAAGCGGGAAGCCGGCCGATAGATCGAGCGTAGCCAGCGAGGTGCGCAGCCGGCGCGCGATGTCGCTCGCCAGGTTGAGCTTCAGCCCTGCCTCACCCCACACGGCCTTGTCGAAGTCGACCAGGTTCAGGAAGGTCTTGTCACGCTTGAACGCCAGGACCACCGGCTTGTCGTACTTCGTACCGCCCTTGTCGGTCAGCGTCACGGTCACCGCGCCGTTGTTTTCCTCCCACTTGCCGCTCTCGACAATGGCCGTGTCTTTCCCGAAGTCCGTCGTGAACTCCGCAGTGCCGTCCGCCTTGAGGCGCATCAGGACCGAGCGGACCCCACCGCCGCTCGCAGCCCGCTGTAGCGACACGTAGGCCCGATCGCCCTTCGGCAGGATCGCGCCCGCCTTAGCGGCCGCGCCTGCAGCCGGGGCCGGGGTCGACTGGATGTACCCCGCCATCGCCGCGCCCTGTGCATCACGCAGCGTGAGCGAAGTGCCCTCGATCTTGAACGTGGCGGCATTCCCCAGAGCGGCGAGGTATGCGGCCTCCTGGTCCATCACCGCCTGGTCGCACGCCTTCATCGTGGACGCCAGCGGCCCGATCTTGATTTTGGCGCCGTCGGCGGTGTAGGGGCCGCTGTAAGTGTTGCAGCCGCCATTGCCGCTGAGTTGACCCTTGTCGTCAAAGACGGCCGTGACATCTACGCCCGCCATCGCCGATTGGAACCCACCGCGGCCGTTGTTGTACATGGTCATCAGCCAGTTCGTGGCGACGAGCGGGGTGCCCTTTGCGCCTTTGTAGGTCAGCACGACGGCGCCGCCCGCGTCAGAGATCGTGAGTTGCTCGCCGTCGACTTTGTACGTGGCCGCGGCCTGCAGGTTCGCCAGGTACGCCTGTTCCTGGCCCATGACCGGCTCCGCACACATCATCATCGTGGAGACGGCTTTGCCAACGGTGAGCTTATTGCCGTCGACCTGGTAGGCTGCCGTGTAGGAGTTGCAGCCTGCCGAACCGGCGACACGCCCACCGGCAAACTCGGCGCTGACCGTCACGTCGGGAAGCGCCGTGGCGGTTTTGCCCTGGGCGTCCTTGTAGGAAGCAAGCACCCAGCGCACGCCCTCGAGACCGGGAGCGTTTTGTGTGGCAGCACGCCCCGCCGAGGCCACGGCGGCCGAGGCCACCAGGATCAAGAGTAGAGCGAGAATCGTGATTGGGAGCACACGTTTCTTCATTGGGGGATCCCCCTCCTATCTACCGGGCCCCTACTGGTCTACGCAAACGAGCCGCGGTTAGTGAAGTATAACCCCAATACCGCTCAGAAATCACCCAACAATCGGCTAGGTTTCGTCCAATCGCGGCGAACGAAGCCCGCCCGCCCGGCGGCTGGCATCCCGACTTCTGTGTTCGACACCTGCGCGGTTCAGCTGCGATTCGCACGAGCGAAAGGTGTCGAATGCGCTATTCCTCACTGGACAGCGGCGCGCGATTGCCCTACAATTCCCATGCTTAACACACCGCCGCGCAGGTCTGTCGCTTGCGCGGTCACTGCAGGAGGAGGAATCGCATGAACCGGAGGTTCAACACGCTCACGCTCGCCCTTATTCCCGTCGCGATTGCGATCAACATCGCGATCGGTCAGATCATCGTCCTCCTCAAGCTGCCGATCTACCTCGATTCGATCGGTACGGTGCTGGTTGCCCTGCTTGCCGGGCCGATCGCGGGCCTGGTTACGGGAGCACTCTCGAATCTGATCTGGGGCTTGTCGGGGCTGAATCCGACCTATGCCCCGTTCTTCTACGTGGCAGGCGTGATCGGGCTTCTGGCGGGCCTGTTCGCCAAGTGGGGCTGGGCGCGGAAGATCTGGATGTGGGCACTTGCCGGCCTGATCACGGGGTTGGTGGCTGCGGTTATTTCGGCGCCGACCGCGGCCGTGGTGTTCGGCGGAGTGACCGGCGCAGGGACGGATCTGATCGTCGCCGCGCTGCGGGCCTCGGGCGCAGGGATCATGCAGGCGACGTTTGGCCAGGGACTGGTTTCTGACCCGCTGGACAAGCTCGCCAGCTTCCTGATCGTGTACTTGATCGTGCTTGCACTGCCGCTGCGGCTGCGGGTGCGGTTCCCGATGGCCGAGTACCTGCCGGGCACAACCGAGACGACCAACGCGACGGGGACCCGCTCGTAGCGCCTCGCTCGTCCGTGATCCAGGATCAACGCCAACCGTCCCATGGCGAACGCATTTAGCCTGTACGCACCCAGGCAAAGCGGCCTGCACCGCCTGCATCCCCTGACGATGCTGGCGGTTGTCGCGTTCTGCCTGGTTGCCGCGCTGGCGCTGCCGGGCCCGTGGGGGCCCTACGTCGTCTTTCTTCTCATCCTGCTGCCCCTGGCCGCGTGGGGCCAGGTCCTGCCGAACCTGGTCTCGTCGGCGCTCAAGATCACGATCCCGTTCGCGATCTCGGTGTTCCTGATCCAGGGCCTGTTCTGGACGAATGGAACCCCCGTACTGTATATCGGGCCGTTCTCGCTCAAAAGCGAAGGGCTCCTGTTTGCGGCCCAGAGCACCGGCCGCATTCTTGCCATCGTCGGCAGCTTCCTGTTGCTCTCGCTGACCACCCGCCCGGATGCCCTGATGATCGCGCTCGACCAGCGGGGCGCACCGAAGGCGCTGACCTACATTGTGCTCGCCACCATCCAAATCGCCCCCCGGTTCCAGGCGAAGGCCAACACCATCCTCGACGCGCAGCGGGCGCGCGGGCTGGAGACCGAGGGCGGCGTGGGCCGGCGCATCCGCGCCCTGCTGCCGCTCGTCGTCCCACTGGTGCTGGGCAGCATCATCGACATCGAGGAGCGCGCCATGGCGCTGGATGCCCGGGCGTTTTCGCGTGCGGGCGCCAAGACCAGCCTGCTCGTGCTGCATGACTCGACCGCGCAGCGCGTTACCCGCATCCTGCTCGTGCTGGGCGCCGTGGCTTCCGTCGCGGTGGGCATCTGGCTGAGGCGGGTGCTGTGAATCATCCTCCTCCGACACCCGCTGGCGCACCCGCGATCGTGGTCCGTGACTTCACGTACACGTACCCCGCCTCACGGCGGCCGGCGGTCTGCGAGATCAACCTCGAACTGGCCGGAGGTCAGTTCCTCGGCATTGCGGGGGCCAATCTCGCCGGAAAATCGACGCTCTGCTATGCGCTATCCGGCTTCATCCCGGATTTTTACAACGGCACCGTCGCAGGCGAAGTCCGGGTTGCGGGCCATGACCTGATTCACACGCCGCTGGCCGAACTGGCGGGCGAGATCGCGCTGGTCTTTGCGAACCCCTTCAACCAGATCACGGGCGCGCGCTTCACCGTACGGGAGGAGTTGGCGTTCGGGCTGGAGAATATGGGCTGCCCGCGCGAGGAGATGCTGCCACGCATCGACGAAGCCCTGCGCCTCACCGGGCTGGCAGACCTGGCCGAACGGTCGCCCTATGCTCTTTCCGGCGGCCAGCAGCAGCGGTTGGCCATCGCGTCCGTCATGGTGATGCGGCCAAAAGTGCTCGTGCTCGACGAGCCCACCTCGCAGCTGGACCCAGTGGGCACGCGGGAAGTGTTCGAGACGCTGGACGGCCTCACGAAGTCGGGCATGACCGTGGTGTTGGCCGAACACAAGCTGGAATGGATGGCGGTGCATGCCGATCGTGTGCTCGTGCTGCACGAGGGCAAGATCGTGAAAGACGGCCCCCCGCGCGAGGTGCTGGCATCGCCCGACCTGGTGCAATACGGCCTGGCGCCCACCCGCTACACACAGGCGGCCCTCCTGGCGGTGGAGCAAGGGCTGGCGCCTGCCAACCACCTGCTGCCGGTGACGCTCGATGAGGCGATAGCCTTCTTTGGCGGGACAGTCTCCGCGGCCCCTGCCGGCAACGCCGGCTCAATCTCCTCGGGTGATGGCGCATGAACATCACCGTCACCGGCCTGACCTTTACCTATCCATCCGGTGTCGAGGCACTGCAAGGGGTGACGCTGACGATCCAACCCGGCGAGGCGGTGGCGATCGTCGGGGAAAACGGCGCGGGCAAGACAACCCTCGTAAAGCACTTCAACGGGCTGCTGCGCCCGAGCGGGGGCAGCGTTGTCGTGGGCGAGTGGGACACCTGCAACTACTCCGTCGCCAAGCTTGCATCACGAGTTGGGTACGTGTTCCAAAACCCAGACGACCAGCTCTTCGAACGCACGGTGATCAAAGAAGTCAGTTTTGGGCCGCGCAACCTGGGCCGCAGCGACGCCGAGAGCCGGGCGGCCGGGCTCGAAGCGCTGGCGGCCGTGGGCCTGCAGGGTCGCGAGGCGACCCATCCCTACGACCTGCACCTGTCGCAGCGCAAGCTGCTCGCGCTGGCAGCCGTCCTCGCTATGCGCACGCCCGTCATCGTGCTCGACGAGCCAACCACCGGGCAAGACGCCGCGGGGCTCGCCACGATCGGGGGCATCGTCGAGCAACTCAAGACCGAGCGACGAACGGTCGTCACCATCACGCATGACATCGACTTTGCAGCCGAGCACTTCGAGCGGGTGATCGTGATGGCCCGGGCCAAGGTGCTCGCCGACGGGCCCGCGACCGGCGTGCTGAGCCGGGAAGACGTGCTCCATGCGGCGGAGGTTGAGGCCCCACAACTCGCCCGCCTCGCCCGCGCCCTAGGTCTCGAGGGCACGCCGCTGACACCCGCAAATTTCGTAGCGCGAATGGGACGCAGATTGAACTGATCGAACTGATTGCAACTGATCTTCCCGGAGAGAGACACCCATCATCGGTTCAGATCTGTCAGGTCAGTCCAAGCTGCGTCCCATCCTGACTCCTGTAAGGAGCGAACATGCCTGCACCCGTCGTCGTGATTGCCGACCTGATCGCCGACCTGGCGATGCACATCCCCGCGTTCCCCGTCCAGGCCACCGACCTGACCGGCGTCACTTACCTGCAGCTGGGCCCGGGCGGCTCGTGCAACACCGCAATCATGGCCGCTCGCATGGGCCTGCCCGTCATGTGCCTGGGCGAGTTGGGGTACGATGCATTCGGAGAGGCGGTGCTCGAAGGGCTCCAGGGCGAAGGCATCGACTGCGATCAGATCATCGTCAGCCCGGCCGTGCGCACCCCCGTAGCAGGCGTTATCGTCGATGGTGCAGGAGAACCCGCGTACCTCGGTTACCGGGGCGAGCTGCGCGTTCGCAGCCTGCCGAGCCCCTGGCGCGACGAGATTCGCGGGGCGTGTGCCCTCTTCGCCGACGGCTGGGCCGAGAACGAGGGGGTTGGCCGGCTGGTGCTCGAGGCGTTCCAGGAGGCGGCCGCCGCGAATATCCCCAGCTTCTTCGATCCCGGCCCCGGCAACCCCGCCGTCGACAATGACTGGCACAAGGACGTCGTGCGGCTGGCGCACGTAGTGCTGGCCAACGAGAAGGAGGCGGTCCGGCTGACAGGCGCATCCGATGCCTTGAGCGCGGGGCAGGCGTTTATCGAGAGCGGCGTCAAGCTTGCCGTCGTAAAGCGCGACGTGGCGGGGTGTTTGCTCGTAACCAGGGAACAGTTCGAGATCGCACCCGGTTACCCGGTGCCCGTGGTGGATGCGACGGGCGCGGGCGACAGCCTGGCGGCCGGGATCATCTTCGGCCATCTCAACGGCCTCTCGCTCCCTAACCTGGGGGTGCTGGCGAACGCGATTGGCGCGGCCAAGGTGCAGAAGCGGGGCACCGGCTTGAACGTGCCCACCCGTGCCGAGGTGCAAGCCGTGCTGGTCCGGTTCGGCGAGGACGCCGAGATCATCAACGCAAAGGGGAACTGTTAGCCATGACGATGGATGGCCCTGACGAGGTCGCGGGTGTGCGACGTGTGTTTCAGCAGTACCAGGACTTTTACACGGCCCGGGAGCGTGCGAATGTGGACGCCTGCATGGACTTGTTCACGGCGGACCCTGAGGTCGAAGTGATCGGGACGGGTGCGATCGTTCACGGGACGGACGAGTGGTGCGACGGGCCCGAGTTGGTGCGCCAGCTAACCGAGGGTGACTGGGAGGGATGGGGCGACGTGCGCTTTGATGTCGACGGCGCCCACGTGCACGTGCGCGGCGACGTTGCCTGGCTCGCCACCACTGCCACAGTCACCACCACGTACCCCGTCGAGGATAACCTACGGCAGGCGGTGGCCCGCGCCAAGCAAGTGCTCGACGCGCCGGGCGACGACGAGAGCCGCCTGCGCGAGATGTTGATGTGGGCGACGACTGCGCTGCACGAAGCCGGTCGTGGCGAGGTCTACATCTGGCCCATTCGCTTCACCGCAGTGCTGGTCCGCGAGACGGGTGGGTGGAAGTTCCACCAGGCGCACTTATCCTTCCCCACGCTCCGCTTTCCCCACGAGCGCTGGACCGAATCGTCCAGGTCGTCCTCACACCGGGTCGACGCCACGGCGGAATAGAAAGCGGGCGCAGGTAGACGGTGCGGCGCTGGATTGACGGGACGGTCTAGGACGGTGCGCGAAATCCCGTCAATCCATCCGGTCCGCGTTTGTCTGGTCCCATTACTTCACGGCCCGAATCAGCGCGTTGACGCCGAGCGGTTCGTACTCGAAGGTCAGGCTGTCTGCACCGAACGGCGTCTGCGCGAACAGCTCGCGACACTCGCTCTCGCTGCGGTACTTCCATTCCGGCCCCAGCATCCACTCCCGAATCATTCGCTCGGCGACGGGGAGCGGGCCAGGAGCCGATCCCAGCAGCAGCACCCCGCCAGGCCGCAGCGCCCGGAACCCGGCCTGCAGGAAACGCGGGATGCGATTGTCCGGGAGCTGTTGCAACAGCGACTCGGCGTAGAGGATGGACACGGACTCCCGCGGACACTCGGGCCCGTCCAGCCACTGTAGCGGATCGGCCATCCGGCAGCGGACGCGACTGCCGAACGCGGGCTTGAGCGTCTGCTCGGCATTGCGCACCGCCTCGCGGCTCTTGTCCATGCAAATCAGCCGGCCTGCTCCGCTCGTTGCCATCACGCTTGCCAGCGGCAAAAGATCGTAGCCGCCGATGTACTGAAGGCTGACGAAGTCCATCGGCTGCTCGCGGGACGAGAGCAACCGGCTCGCTTCGGCGGGCAGGCGGCGACCAAGCAACTCCACCCAGCTGACGTAGGCTTCGCCTATACGATTGTGGACAAAGTAATCGTCGATCAAGCGCGCCGCCGGGTCGGCGCCCGCCGAGAGCCCGGCTCGGAGGTGCTTCACGAGCTCGTAGCGCGACGGCCGGTGGCGTTTGTCGTGGGCAACGAAACTTGTCGTCGGGCTCCCGACAGAAATCTCATAAACCCGTTCCAACACGAGGCTTTGCCCGGCGGCCACCCTCTCCGGCGTAGGTCGGGTGTCCATGAACTCCTGAATTGCCAGACCCAGTCTTTCCATCGCACCGTAGACCTCGGACCGGTGGCGCTCGATGGCCGCGTCGGCGACGCGCGGCGTCCCCGGCCCGACCTCGTCGGTGATCAGCCGGAGGAGATCGCCCACTGCCTGCAGCTTTTCGGCGATTGCGCTGAGATCGCGTTCGGGCATCATGTGCTGGGGCGCACCGGCCTCACTCATACAGACCTCCCGACCGCGCGCCGCGCTGAGATAACCACCGTATCCGCCTGGAGCGCTCGAATCTGGCTAGCGGCCAAGTCAAACGGTGAACCCGAGAGCAGCGACCGCCACATCTCCTCGTCCAGGTAATGCCACTCCATGCCGACAAATGCCGTCGCCAGCGCGCGGGTGGCGCGCGGCAAGGTTGGAAGATAGCTGCCGGCGAGCAGTACACCCCCTGGCTTCAGGAATGCAGCGAGCTGCCGAGTGAACACCTGGGCGGCATCGAGCGAAAGCACATCGTACTGCGTCACACCATAGACGATATCGAAGGGTCGAGTGGGCCGGCCGGGATGGGTTGACAAGTGGGCGGGGGCCGCTCGAAGGACGCCGGCTCTGATTCCTACGTGGTCTTCCAAACCCTGCCGGGCATGGCGCAGCGCGTGGGTGTCGGAATCGACGATCAACACCGACAAGTGGCATGCGAGGTTGCGGTCTGTGAGCGCACTGCCCACGTTGAGCAGGCTGCTCGCGCCCAGGAACATGACCCGCAGTTCCCGGGGCTGCTCTCTGCACCGGCTCGTCACTTCGTCGTGCAGCATCTGCACCATTGCCTCAGCACGGGCGCGAAGGGCAATCGCGCCGGGACCGCGCTGGTAGAAGTCGTCCAGGAGCAGCGTCGGAATGTCGAACCCGGCCGGCCGGCCGTCGATCAGCAGGCCGTGCAATTCCGCCGCCTCAGCCTTCGTGGCTGCCCAACTCTCGGCCCTGCGGAACACGGGCAAGGCGCGGGAAGGGGTGAGCACCGGCTCGAGGATGTGGGAACGGAGCAAGCCGAGGTCGACGGCGCCGCCGGGCGCATCCAGAAAATCGGCGAGCGACTGTCCCAAGGCGACCATGGCCGCAGTGAGCGGCTCGCGATACTTGTCCACCACGCGCTTCCGCACATCGAACGGATGAATGCCCGCATCATCACGCGCCGCATGGAGGACGCGGCAGAACGGCCGCGACCTGCGCATGTAAGGCCGCGGCCTGTTCCGCGTCTGGAACTCGACCGTTCGGAGACGGCGCACCGTCCTGAACTGAACTGCTGTGAGGCATTCTGGCGCTCGTGACGACAGGGCACGACAGGTTCCGGCTCGTGCCGGCCGCAACAGGATTTCCGCTATGTCTACATGAACGCCATTGCAGCCGATATTACGCTACCTCCTGTGAGTCACTGCTTGTTAAGGAAGCGCGGCAGCACCGTGATCTCCTCCGGCAGCATGATACGATCGCCGAAGGTCAGTTCTTCGAGCGGCTGAGTCTCCCACGAATCCTTGCCCGAGCGGTATACGCCCAGCTTCGTGTCGCGTTCGTGGTTGGGCTCCTGCACGAAGCCCAAGCCGACCAACCTGCCCGCCGAGTTGATCGAGCAGCTCGTCACCCAGCCCACGACGCGGCCCTTCCGGTTCACGATCACGTCGCCCTGGCTGAGCAGCGGCGCCCGCTCCTCGTCGAGCTGGAACCGGACCATGCGGGCCTGCCGCTTCGCCTCGTGCGCCAGGTAAGCGTCCTTGCCGATGAAGTGCGCCTTGTAGACCTTGACGTAGGGCGCAAAGCCCGCATCGGCGGGGTTGAGGTTCAGCGGCCCGGCCAACTCGTGGCCGTAGAGCGGCAGACCGGCTTCGATGCGAAGACTGTCGCGCGACGCCAGCCCGCACGGCTTTAGCCCGAACGGCTTGCCCGCTTCCAGCAGTGCGACCCACAACCCCGGCAGTTCCTGTGGATGGGCGAATATCTCGAACGCGACCGGTTCGCCCGTGTAACCCGTGCGTGAGAGCCACAAATCGTAGCCCATCCATACACCGTGGGCGATCTGGTTCCGCTTCATGTCGAGCAGGGTCTCACGGAAGGGATCATCCGCGGCGACCATCGACAGCAGGATATCGCGGGAGCGGGGACCCTGCAGCGCGATCTGCGCCCGCTGCGCGTCGCCCCGGGCCGGGTCGCGCATGTCGAACATCTCGACCGTCTGCGTGGCCAACGCGCGCACCCACGGCCGCTTCTCATTGATCTGTACCGCATTGTCACAGATCGCCTTGATCCAAGCCCAGTCCTTATCGTTGTTCGATGCGTTAACGACCACCCAGTAGCGCTCGCGCTCCAGCCGGTAGACCCAAATGTCGTCGACCACGCTGCCGTCCGGTGCGAGCAGGAAGCTGTATTGCGACTCACCCACTTCGATCAGCGACACGTCGTTGGTCGTAATGGTGTGCAGGAACAGGTGCACGTTCTCGCCGCAGAACTCGAAGAGGCCCATGTGGCTCACGTCGAACAGGCCGGCCTGGTTGCGAACGGCCAAGTGCTCGTCCATCACCGAACTGTACTGCACGGGCATCTCGTACCCGGCGAATGGCACAATCTTGGCGCCGAGCTTGCGGTGGCTGTCGTACAGCGTCGTGCGCTTCAGGCCGTTGGCGACGGGAGCCGTCCCTTCGAACTTGGGCAGCGGCTGCAGCGCCTTGTTGACCTCGGGCGCGGGCCGCGGGCAGCGGCGATGGCCGATCCAGTACGGCTTTTCGTAGGCCCAGCCGACCGTTCCGTCTTCGAACCGCTCGGGCTGCGGCGGGCGCTCGGGCCATTCGTCGGCGAGTTCGTGCGGCAGGCGGCGGATCACCACCGGCCCCGGCGTGCGCACAAACTCGTCGTCCAGGTCGACGGTGACAAACCCGTCCGACATGCTGCGCAGCCAGTGCGCAACCCGTGCCTCCTTCGCCTTCGGCACGAGTAGTTGCAGCCGGGTCGTTGCCGGCCCGATCCGCTTCACGATGGCCTCGCTCATCAGCGTGCCGTCGGGGTTGAGGATCCACGTAGGCTGGCTCTGCCCCGGACCGAGCGCATACACGTCGTTGCTCATTGCGACGTTCAGGAAGCCCCGGGCGTGGGGCCCGACGATCTCGATGATGTCCCACTCGCCGCCCGGATCCTTGGTTTGCTTGTACATGAAGTAATGGTGCGGGTAGCCCGACGGGTTGTAGTCCGCGGGCAGGTCCGCGCAGCAGGCCAGCTCGACCACGTCACGCTTCGCCTCTTCGAGCACATCGAAGTCGATGCGCGCCGAGTAAACCGGGCCGCGCCGCCCGGCCGTGGCGTGCGGCCGGCAGCCCTTCAGCACCTTGGCGATGATCTCGGCCAGCCGGGTCACTTCCGGCTCCTTGAAGCCGCGCTGCGTGATCCACGGCGTGCCGAGGCGGATGCCAGACGGGGTCCGCGCGCTCTTGTCGCCCGGGATCGTATTGCGGTTGCACACCACGCCCGCGAGGTCGAGGATGTTGGCCGATACGTCACCCATCAGCGGCGTGCCCTTCTTCTTGTCAGGGCTGACGCCCGTTGCCGCACGAACGCTCTTCGTGTCGACGAGCAGCAGATGGGTATCCGTCCCGCCGTACGGGATGCGGAGACCGAGCCGCTGGAGCTCGGCGGCGAGGTGCTGGGCGTTCTTTACGATTTGGGCCTGCATCTCCTTGAACGGCTCGCTTGCGGCCAGCTTGAATGCAACGGCCATGCCGGCCATTGCATTGACGTGGGGGCCGCCCTGCTCGCCGGGGAAGACTGCGGAGTCGACCTTAGCCGCGAGCAGCTTATCCGTCGTCAGGATGCACGCGCCACGGGGGCCGTAAAGCGTCTTGTGCGTGGTGAAGGAGACGACGTGCGCATGCCCGACCGGGCTGGGCACCACGCCCGCGGCGACCATGCCGGCAATGTGCGAGATGTCGGCCAGCAAGTAGGCGCCCACCGCGTCGGCGATCTGGCGGAAGCGCGCCCAATCCGGCATCCAGGGGTAGGACGTGTAACCGGCGATGATCATCTTCGGCTTGGCCTCGCGCGCCAGCGCCTCGATCTGGTCGTAATTCAGGCGCTCGGTCTGCGGGTCGATCCCGTACGACACGATCTTGTAGAGCTTGCCCGAGCGGTTTGCCGGGCTGCCGTGGGTCAGGTGGCCGCCATGCAGCAGGTCCATGCCCATCACCGTGGCGCCGACGGGCACGAGGGCCGCGTAGATCGCGCTATTGGCCGGAGAGCCCGACAGGGGCTGGACGTTCGCCCACACGTCCTGCGGAGCCAGCCCGTTGGCAACAAACGCCTCGGCCGCCCGCTGCCGTGCGAGCGCCTCGACCACGTCCGCGTACTCGACGCCCTTGTAATACCGGTTGTCGCCGAAACGGCGGTAGCGCGCCAACTGGACCTCGTAGTCCAGGATCTCGTCTTGCGAAAGACCGTGGGTGTCCGGATTGGGATACCCTTCGGCGTAAATGTTTTGGAAAACCGATCCCAGCGCTTCGCGTACGGCCTCGGGGGCCTGGCTCTCGGACGGAATCAGGATGATCTTGCGCGCCTGGCGCTCGGCCTCGAACCCAATTAGCCCGTGAACGTCGGGGTCAAGGGTCTGGAGGGGCGTGGTGAAGAAATCAAGCATGGACGTGCTCCTTAGACAAAGGGACCTCTGTATACGACAAGACATGCGGGACGGAGGACCATGCGCCACGGTCGGCGGCGCTGCCGCGCGGCAAGTTGCCGCTCACATAAGTGTACCATACAACCTGGACGCGACGAATTCTGGCAGCGCCACGCGCAGGCTTCGGACCAGGCAGGCACGCCCCGTCCTCGCGGGGCTGACTTGCGAGAGGGAGATCCCGGAGGTACGACGAGAGGTCGGGAAGAGCACCCGGAGCTCGGGCTGCCTTCGAATTTCCTGCCGCGGAACACCGAGGGTTGAATGCTGCGGCGGCCGGTGTATGATGGGGGTAGCACTGTCTGAAGACGCTTTTCTGGAGGCTAGTGAAGGATGAACGCAGTCGTCCACGGCGGCACCGTAGTTGCCGCCACACACGGCCCTTGCTGCCGTTCTGCAGCGGGGCTTGACCGATGAGCGGGCTGGTTCACGAGAAGGCCGCACAGGCCCAGGAGATCATGCGCGAGCTCGAAATCGACGCCTGGCTCACGTTCGTCAGGGAGACCACGGCCGTGCGCGACCCGGTCCTGTCCCTCATTCACGGGCCCGGCAGCCTCACCTGGCAGAGCGCGCTGCTCTTTTCGTCGTCGGGAGAGCGCCTTGCGATCGTAGGTCACTACGAAGCGCACGCGGCGGAACAGACCGGCGTATTCGACCGGGTCACCGGCTATCACGAATCGCTCCGTCCGCCGCTGCTCGAAACGTTGGCCCGGTGGGACCCTCAGCGTGTTGCGATCAATTACGCACTCGACGACGTGCACGCCGACGGCCTGACCCACGGCATGTACCTGGCCTTGCTCGACTTGCTGACGGGAACGCCCTTTTACGACCGGCTGGTATCCGCCGGCCCGCTGATCGGCGCACTGCGCGCACGGAAAACCGCGAGCGAGGTGGCACGGATCCGGGCTGCGGTAGAGACGACCGAACTGATTTATGCGCGCGCCTTCGACTACATTCAACCCGGCATCACGGAGTCGGATATCAGCGACTTCATGCACGACCAAATGGCCGCACTGGGCGTCGAAGCGGCCTGGGACTACGAGGGGTGCCCCATTGTGAATGCGGGACCCGATTCTCCGGTTGGGCACGGCACGCCCGGGCACCTGGAGGTCCGGCGCGGCCAGATCGTGCACCTGGACTTCGGCGTGCGCCAGGACGATTACTGCTCCGACATCCAGCGTGTTGTCTATCTGCTGGCCGAAGACGAGACCGAGGCGCCCGAGCCGGTTCGCCGGGGCTTTGCCGTGGTGCGTGCGGCAGTCGAGGCCGCCGTGGCCGCTTGCCGGCCGGGCGTGCAGGGAGTGGAAGTAGACGCGGCCGCCCGGCAGGTGATCACCGGGGCCGGCTATGAGGAATACAAATATGCCACCGGGCACGGCTTGGGGCGCCAGGCTCACGACGGCGGCCCGTTGCTGGGCCCGGCCTGGGAGCGGTACGGCTCTGCACCGTATCAGAAAGTGGAGGCGGGGCACGTGTACACGATTGAGCCGGGTCTGGCGGTTCCGGGTTACGGTTATCTCGGCCTGGAAGAAGACGTCCTGGTAACCGCGGCCGGCGCCGAATACCTGGGCCGGCCCCAGCCGACGCTGGTGATCAAATAAGAGCGGGGCCGCCGCGAATCAGCCGGACAACGGCGAACTGCCAGAAACGCGGCGTGTGGCAGGTCGTCCAAAGTCGCTGAACTCGCGGCGGCCCCACGGCTGCCGATCATTGTCTCTGGCGCAGAAATGGACTGGAGCAGCCCGGCGGCGGCAAAGCTCAGCCCGCGTTAGCGCGAGCTGAGCGTGACGCCAATCCGCCGCCAATCAGTTCTTCGACTGCGTCAGGTACTGCGCGCGGCGCACCCACCCGTTCACCATTGCGAGCGCAGGAATGCGCCCGACGAGTTTCTTCTCTTCGTTGACCTTGTTCAACCGCTCGCGAAGATCCTCGGGTTTGACCAGGGCAAGCTCTTCGGCGCTGTGCACGCCCACCTCTTCGAGGAGCACGATGTAGGCGTCGCCGATGCCGCGTATGCGTTCGAGGTCGGCCCGGTGGACGATGGTGACGAGTTGGTCGGGGGCCACCCCCGTCGCCACGGCCAGCTTCTCCACGCCATTGTTATCGGCGCAGGCTGCCAGCAAGTCGTCCGTGTACTTAATCCCGTAAGCTTTCAGGCGGGCTTCGGAGGCGTCGTCCATGCCATAGAGTTTGTTCAGCATCATCGTCATCGGTGGGGCTCCTTCAACTTGTCGTGACTCGATTCTACAGAAGTTGCCCCGGCGGCACAACGGGAGCCCTCTCTATTTCTAGGTAAAATAAAGACCGCCTTAAGGGCGGTCAAAGTAGTATAGATGACGCGGTTCCATTAAGTATTTTTGACAATACCCTGCTCAGCCTCCGGGCGGCGTCACCAGCCCCTCGCGCATCGCATAGAGTGCGGCCTGTGTCCGGTTCGAGAGCCCCAGTTTGTCGAGGATGCGGCTGATGTGGGCCCCCACGGTCCGTTCGCTGATGGCCAGCAGCTCGGCGATCTCGCTGTTCGAGTGACCCACCGCCACCAGCTTCAGCACCTCGATCTCGCGGTCACTTAACGGCTCGTCGGGCCTTGCGACGGGTGTGTTCGAGCGGTGCACCTGGCGCACCAGCTTTTGCGCCACGTCAGAGCTGAGGGATGGCTGGCCCCGGCTGACGTTCTTGATCGCGTCGAGCAGCTCCTCCGGCGAGCAGTCCTTGAGCACGTAGCCCAGCGCGCCGGCTCGTACGGCCGCAAAGACCCGTTCATCTTCGGAGAAGCTCGTCAGGACCAGGATGCCGGGCGCGGGCTTGAGCTTTTTGAGAGCCGGGATCGCGGACAGCCCATCGGCAACGGGCATCGACAAGTCAAGCAGCACCACATCGGGTTGCAGTGCGCGGGCGCGCTCGAGGGCCGACTCACCGTTGTCTGCCTCACCGACAATTTCTATTTCGGAGGTAGTCCGCAGCAGTGAGATAAGGCCCTTGCGCACCAATCGGTGGTCGTCGACGACCAGCACGCGAATCATGTGGTTCATGCTCCGCCCCCTAACTCCGGTTCCTGACTCCCGACGGCAAACCGGTCGATCCGAAGCGTCACCGTGGTCCCCCGGTGCGGCTCGCTGCGGACCAGGACGCCTCCACCCAGGCGTGCGGCGCGTTCCTGCATGCCCACGAGGCCCAGGCCGCCGCTCCGAATGACCGTATTTTGATCAAATCCGACGCCATTGTCAGCCACTGCCAGGATCAGCTCGTTGCCCTGTGTGCACAACTCAACCGACACTTCCGTCGCCCGCGCGTGCTTGAGGGAGTTATTAAGGGCCTCCATCGCAACCCGGTAAGCGCCTTCTTCGGCCGCGGGCGACAACAGCAATTCGGCAGGCGCGATCAATGTCGCATGCACCCCGGCGCGCAGTTCGACCGCGTCGAGCCGGTAGCGCAGTGCTGCGGGCAGGCCGCCATGGTCCAACAGCGGCGACCGCAGTTGGTACAGCAGCAGCCGCAGGTCCTTCAGCGCCTGCCGGGCAATCGCTTCGACCTCGCCCAGCGTCTCGTCGATGGGCGGCGGTGCGCCGTGCTGGGCAGCAGAGCGGGCAGCCTGGGTGGTGAAGATCAGGCTGAAAATCGACTGCGTGACCGAGTCGTGGATATCCTGCGCCAGCCGCCGGCGCTCCTCCTGCACGGCCGCCCGCTCGGCCTGGGCGCGTTCCCGTGCCGCGATCTCGAGGCGCAGCTTTTCGTTGACGACGGTCAACTCTTCGTTCAGCCGCACGAGCTCGGTCGTGCGCTCTGCCACCCGCGTCTCGAGCTCATTCTGATGGCTCCGCAACTGCGCCTCGTCGTCCCGCAGTTTCTTCTCCACCCGATGGCGGTACAGGGCAATTTCAATCGTTATGTTAAGTTCGCGATCTTCGAATGGCTTGATCACATAACCGAAAGGCTGTGAGATCCGTGCCCGCTCGATGGTCGCCGGGTCTGCGTAAGCCGTCAGAAAGACGACGGGGAGGTCATACTCGGCAATGATACGCTCGGCGATCTCGATACCCGACGCCGAGCCTCTCAGGCGTATGTCCATCAGCACGATGTCCGGCTTCGAAGCAGCCACGATGGCCAGCGCCTCCGCGCCGGTAAACGCGGGTCCGGCCACCTGGTAGCCCATTATGCCCAGCCGGTGCTGGATGTCGAGCGCGACGATGCTTTCGTCCTCGACGACCAAGACGGTTGTCCCTGGCATGGCAAGTCCATTCTTCGTTACGTTCATCTCAAACATCAATTCTTACAGACCATCCTTACGGTCATCATTACGGAGCTTCCGGGTGAAATGACACCAGGAAGCGAGTGCCTGCGCCGTTGGTAATCTCCAGCGACCCGTCCAGTTGCCTGACGAGCCCGCCCACCAGTTGCATGCCCAGGGTGTTTGGCTCCTTCTTCTCACCCGTCACAAAGCGCGGCATGCCAATGCCGTCGTCGGAGACCTCCAGCTCGACCTCGCCGCCCGGCGCACTGCAGATGCCGACGCGCAGGACGCCCTCACGCCGGCCCACAAAAGCGTGCTTGAGCGCGTTCGCGATGAGCTCGCTGGCAATCAGCGCGCAAGGCAGCGCGGTGTCCAGCGGCAGGCGGATCGGCGCCGTGTTGACAATCAGGCGGACCGACCGGTCGCCCGTCGCATAAGAACGGTGCAGCTGGGCCGACAGGGTGCGCAAATACTCGCCAAAGTCGATGTCCGCCAGGTTCTCCGACTGGTACAGCTTCTCATGAATGAGCGCCATGGAGCGGATCCGATTCTGGCTGTCGCGCAGCACCTCGAGTGTGCCCTGGTCGTAGGCGTACTGCGCCTGCAGGCTGAGCAAGCTGTAAATTACCTGCAGGTTGTTCTTCACGCGATGGTGAATTTCTTTGAGCAGCACTTCCTTCTCGTGCAGCGACTCGAGCAGGCGTTCTTCGGCGCGCTGTTGTTCGGCAAGCTGCTGCTGAACGGTCGCGTACAGGCGTGCGTTCTCGACCGCTACGGCCGTTTGATTGGCCAGCGTCATCAAGACAGTCTCATCGTCCGTGCCGTACTCGACGCCAGAGCGCTTCTGCCCGACGGCCAGCAATCCAACCAGCGCGCCCTTGGTCGTCACCGGCACGAGGAGTTCGGCGCCCAACTGCTCCCACCGTTCACGCTCTTCCAGGCGAAAGGCACGCGCCAATGGCAGGCGATCCAGCTCCCGCGCCGCAAAAACCTCGTTGTGCGCGGTGAGGTGCGTGATCAGGGGGTGATCTGCACGCAGCCGCCACTTGGCGCCCTGCACCGGCAAGTTCGCCTCCATGCCCCGCTCCGCGGCAACGTCGTAGCCCCCCGTTGAGTTTTTGAGATAGAAAACCGCCCGCTCGATATGCATCGTTTCGCAGACTTCGGTCACGATCATCTCGGTCAACGTCCGGGCGTCGAGCAGGGCCGCCGAATTGGCGCTCACGCGTCGTAACATCTGCGACGCGTCGTACTTGTCGCGAAAGAAGAGCTTGTCGACCCTGGCCTGCATCACATCCCGCAGGGGCTGGACGAGCACCGCAGCGACCGCGGCCAGGACGACCGACAGGAGGAACACCTGGTAGCCCGCCACAAGGTGGAGCACCTGCACGGCCAGCGACACCAGGAGGAAGTAGACCGTCCCGACGATCACGGTCGTGATCGAATAACGCAGACCTCGCCGCAGGACGAGTTGGATGTCAAGCAGCCGGTAACGCAGGATGGCAAACGCGACCAGCGCGGCGTTCGCCATGTTTGTCATTGCGTCGATGGGGTATGCGCGCAGCGCCGGGCTGAAGTTTGCCACGCTCCCCAGGATGACGAGCGGTACCCCGATAATCAGGTAGGTCAACCGGTTGCGCTCGTTCGGCGAGGTAGTGGTTCGCCAGCCGCGCAACAGATACACGAACGCGTAGGCCAGGTAGAGCCACACCGCGAGGCCCAGGACGACCGCGACCACGCCTAGATTAGGGAGAATCAGCGCCGTATCAGGTTCGGTGTAGACACCCGAGATCACCTCGGGTCCGTCCAGGAAGGTGTAGAGGGGGGCTGCTAGAACGACAGCGTACCCCAGCGGTACGAGCCAGCGTGCGGTCTTGATATCCAGCAGCTCGCGCACAAACAGAGCATAAAAGAAGCCAAGCGATACGGCGAAGGCCGCCACCAGCCGGTAACCGGTCACGGCAACGTCGGGGTCCGTCGTGAAGGCAACGATGGTGTAGCCCGCCTGCCAGATCGTCATGCCGATCAGGTACAACAGAAAATAGCGCGCTGCGGGCCGGCGGCGGGCACGCTTGAACACGAGGGCGATGAGGGAGGCGTAGCAGAGCAGGGCGAGGACGCAAACTGCTTGTACTGCCGTCAATGCATGACCTCCTGTGCCATAGGGGCTGCCTGCGGTTACGGAGCCGCGTGACCACCCTTGGCCACGCCGTCGCTAAGCGCCAGCAACCGCGTCATCGTGCTGTCGCCGGGTTGCATCCGCGGCGGCTTGAGATGACCCAACTCGGCGCCTTCCTGCCGCTTAACCTCCATATAAGCCTTGAAAGTCCCCGGTGTCAAGCGCGTGACCCGCACGGGATTCCGGCCCGTGATGCCGAACGTCGTCTTGTAGTCGTCCATCGTATCGATGAGCGCGCCGTGCAGATCAGTGGCGAGGTTACTGCGAGATCCGTTCGCCGACTCCAGGTACACGTGTACGACGGGGCCCTCGGCCGGGCTGACTTCCTTGCGCGCAATCCAGTCCGTCATGGGAAGGTCAAGGTGAGCGAATGCCTGCCACAGCGAGCGCTCGGTCAGCATGACCATGGAGCCCAGGTCGATCAGGTCATCCGCGCGAGACTCCACGACAATCTGTGGCAGCTTGATGTCCAACTCGGGATCGCTCGTGCTCACGACCCGGATCAAGTCGCCCAGGAAGTAGCGAACAAAGACGCCGCCCAGCAGGCTGGTCCCGATCAACACGTAGCGCCCCGGCTGGAGCTCGTCCGTCAGACACGTATGCGGCTGGTACGAGCGGTCGTGCCGCCAAACCTGGTATTCGCTCTCGGGCATGAACTCCCAGAAGGCCGTATCGGGCGAGAGGATTTTGCCCTTGGAGCGGCCCCCCCAGCTCTGCACTGCGACCCCGCCGAACTCCGTGCAGCCGTAACCGTCGAAGACGCGTGCGCCCCAAAGCGCTTCGATAGGCTTCCG
The DNA here is from genome assembly GCA_963810095.1 of uncultured Chloroflexia bacterium. GTDB lineage: Bacteria > Chloroflexota > Anaerolineae > CG2-30-64-16 > CG2-30-64-16 > JALOOB01. The sequence continues at coordinate 436,033 of CAWEMM010000012.1, forward strand.
GTAGGCTTCGACATCCATGCCGCCGACCGTAATCCCCTTGGGGCTCCAGAAGTGCTTCGGTTGCAGCGGCTCCTTGCGCAGCTTGCTTCTCAGCAATGCGCGCCCCATGCGGGACATGGCCCGGGGCTTCAGCATGTCGCCCGAGAGGCGCATGCTGCCCGATCGCTTTGAAAAGGACTCGCCCATGGCCAGGAGCACCGAGCCGATGCCCAGAAAGTAGTCGATTCCCGTATCCATTGCCAGCGTGAATGCCCGCGACATGCGTTCCTGGAACTCCATCGCCTCCGCTTCCTCGATCTCGGGGACAAAGCGGAATGGGAATTCATCGCGGCCGGCGCGCAGGATCGTGCCCGACAGGTAGGGCGGCGGGGCAACGGTGTAAAGGTAGACGTCGCCCTCAGAAATGTTGACATCCCCGTGGTGCCGCGCGCCCGACAAGATCTGGCAACTGAGGAAGTAGCGCCCGAGGCTTTCGTAGAAAGCCTTGGGCACGGGAACCCACTTACAGGCAAACTCCCCGGTGCGCCCCGAGGTCCGCACCCAGGTCACCGGCTTGGCGGGCAACACGTCGTCTCGTTGTTCGGCCAGTTCCGGCAGGTAGTCGTGGTAGGTGGTGACCGGCACCAGCCGGCGAAAATCCTCGACAGTGGCAGGCTTCTGGCTGTGGAGCAATCGCCGCCCCAACTCCGAGCCCTGCAGCAACTCCAGCTGCTCGAGCAGCAACCGGCGCTGGATGTGCATGAACTCATCCAGAGACAGCTCCACGTGACCGCAGTAAGTCTGCCAGATCTCTGCCGTGCGCCCCTGGCGCAGCAGATCTGCCGCCTTTAGCGTTGCGCTCCCCATGTTTCAAAGCTCCGGTCGGGATGGTTGGCACGAGCCACGATCAAGATGCCGGGCGGATACCACTGCCGGCGAGCGGGAAGAATGGTTTCCCCTGTGGGCGTAAAGCCGGCCTGGGCCACTTCCTGGCGCCATTGGTCCGGCGTCCGCATGTTAGCCAATGAGTCCTTCTCAGCCGCGCTGCGCGTTGGGTCTTCACGCCGGGTATACCACCACGCCAGCACACGCAGCACGCGCCGCCCGATGGGCGTGCACCACAGGGATGCTAAAGCCACATCGGCAACCAGCAGTTGCCCACCCGGCCGCAGCACCCGGCGCATTTCTGCAAGCAGGACGGCCAGCCGCATGTGGTGGGTAGCGAGGACGCACACGGCCGTGTCGAAAGTTCCGCTGGCGAATGGGAGCTGCATGCCCGAGCCGCACGTCAGCCTCACAGACGCGGGCGAGCCCGCATCGACCAATTTCTCTTCAGCGCTGCGAAGCATACGGGGGGTAATATCCAAACCAACCACCCGTCCGCGCCACTCATCGCGCTCAACCAGTGCGAGTGGAATGACTGCTTGCCCGGTGGCTACGTCGAGCACTGCGTGCGCGTGCTCCAGGTCGAGACGGCCGAGCAGCATCTCGACGAGCCTGCGATAGCCGATACCCCAGAATTCCCGCAGCTCGCGATCGACCGTCTCCTCGTAGTGAGGCGCCATCTCGGTGAAGGCGTCGACGATGACCTGGTTTTCGCTCACGGGGCACCTGGAAACACGCGGGTAACAGCGCGGCTAGTCATACTGATGATACGATAAGACCAGTGAAAGTGCAACATCGCACCACGCGTGGAAAGGGGACTTGCCGATGAAAAAAGACCGGCAGGCAGCCGGTCTTTTCGAAGCGGAGGGCACGCCCTCGCACCTAGTCTCGCAGCAGATGATCCAGGATCAGCCAGTCCAGTTCCTCGTAATCGCGGGCGGCGACGAGTTGCTGGACGCGCGTCCGATCAAGCGAGCGGCTCAGCTCTACCAGCCGCAGGAACATCATGATCGAGTTGCGCAGATGCTTGGTGGCCAGCGCGGCGGGCTGCGTACGCAGCGCCTTAACGTCCAGGCCTACCATGCCCACGTTTGAAAAGTGGTTCTCGTCCAGAACCCGCACCTGGTTGAACGCCCGGCGGATATCGACCGCCCCAAACGAGCGATCCTGGTCGAACTTGAGCCCGTTCTGGTCGTTCAGGTGTACGCTCCACAGCTTACCGAACGCCATCGCGTAGCCGATTTCGTCAGAGGGATCCAGCCCCGCCAGAATCGAGTGGGCGGATTCCATCAGCACGCCGACCCGCTTCGGGTCGTCGCTCTGGAAGCCAAGCGCGAGCGCGTGGCCCATCGTGGGGATGTACGCGAGATCCATCGGCTCATTCGGCTTCGGCTCGATGATGATCCGAATGTGCTTGTCATAGCCCAGCAGCGCATTGACGGCTTCGAGCAGGTAGTGCGTCGAGCGGACGACGTCCTTGCTTTCGCGCATGTAGGTGCCTTCGCGCGCGAGCCAGAGAACAATCAGGTTGCAGCCAAGCTCGCGCGCGATGTCCGCGCACTGCTTGGTGCGGTCGACGGCATAGCGGCGCTCTTCCGCGTTGTTCGAGGTATAGCCGCCGTCGATCGTGCGCGGGTTCTCCCACAGCCGAGGTGCCACAAACTCAGCCACCAGGCCGTGATCTTCCAGCATCTGGCGCACCTGGCTGGCTGCCCGGCCCACCTGGGTTGGGGAGAGCTCGTCCAGGTTGGGGACCGCGTCGTCGTCATGGAACTGCACCGCGTCAAAGCCCAGTTGCTTGTACAGCGGCAGCTTCTGGGCAAACGCCAGCCCCGGCCGAACCTCAGGCCCGAACGGATCCGCTCCCTCGTGAATGTTCCAGGGACCAAAGGAAAAGCGATAGCCGTATTTCTCCATGCTGCTCTCCTCGACGGGGAATATCCGGCCGACCACCAAGTCACCAAGACACGAGGCTACACCAGGGCTTTGCGGGCCGTTGTGCAGGGTTGTGTCTTCGTGTCTTGGTGGTCGACGCCGCTAGTACTTCAAGTCGACGGTCCGGCGCTCGCTGGCCGATTCCACGATGCCGTCGCAGACGACCGCATTGCGGTAGCCGTCTTCGAAGTCCGCGGCGAGCGGCGCCACGTCCTTGTTGTTAACGATGCAGTCGAGCAGGTGGTTGATTTCGTGCACAAAGCTGTGCTCCCACCCGATGATGTGGCCGTGGGGCCACCAGTTGCCGATCCAGGGATGATCCCCTTCGGTCACGAGCACCCGGTGCCAGCCCTGGGTTGCCTTAGGATCTTCGCCGACCCAGAAGACTTCCAGCTCGTTCATGCGCTCGAGATCGAAGCGGATGGACCCCTTCTCGCCGTTGATTTCCCAGCAGTTGTAGTTCTTCCGCCCGGCGGCGAAGCGGCTCGCCTCCAACGTGCCGATCGCGCCGTTCTCGAACTCGAACGTCGCGGCGAACGCGTCGTCCACGTCCACTTCCCACGGGGTACCATCCGGCAGGTAGCGAGTCGGGATGAAGGTCTTGGTCATGGCTTGCAAGCTCTTCACCTCGCCGCACAGGAACCGGCTCAGGTCGATGATGTGCGAGCCCAGGTCGCCCAGCGCGCCGCTGCCCGCGACCTGCTTGTTCAGGCGCCAGATCTGCCCCGTGTCGTAGTGGGGCATGATCCATTCCTGCAGGTACACCGCCCGGAAGTGATAGATCTTGCCGAGCTTGCCCCCGGCGATCAAGTCGCGCGCCAGGCGAATGGCGGGCACGAAGCGATAGTTGTGCGCGACCATGTGCTTTACGCCGGTCTTCGCCACCGCCTGCCACATCTCGTAGCCTTCCGCCGCGGTGCGCGAGAGCGGCTTCTCGCACAAGACATGTTTGCCGGCCTGCGCTGCGGCGATGGTCGGCTCCGCGTGCATGTCGCCCGGCCCGCCGTTGTCGAAGAGCTGAACTTCCGGGTCCTCGATCAGCTTGTGCCAGTCGGTGTAATAGCGGTCGTAGCCGAAGCGCCGGCACGCTTCCGCGACCCCTGCTTCGTTCCGTCCGGCAATCGCGACCAGGTGGGGCACCGCAACCGGCGGGTACATCATGTACGGCAGCTTCTTGTATGCGTTCGAGTGCGCCTTGCCCATGAACGCGTAGCCGAGCATGCCGACGCCGACGGTCGGGGCCTCTTCTGCGCCGCCCGTCGCAGCCATCTTCGTAAACGACTGTCCTTCCGCCATGGTGTTCTCCTTCAGTCTTTCGAGGCGAACGCAGCGTCGAAGAGCACGTCCGACGGCGCAAAGTCGAGCTTCTTCACGAACGCAGCGGCCTCGGTTGCGCCGTGCTCTCGATCCATATTGCCGTCTTCCCACTCGACCGAGAGCGGGCCCTGGTAGCCGATGCTGTTCAGCGCCCGGATGATGCCCTCGAAGTCGATCCGACCGCGGCCGAGCGAGCGGAAGTCCCAGAAGCGCCGGGCATCGCCGAAGTTAAGATGCCCGCCGAAGACGCCCGCCTCAGTGGGCACGGACGACCACCACACATCCTTCATGTGGACGTGGTAGATCCGGTCCGCGAATTTGCGGATGAACCCGACGTAGTCGACGCCCTGGTAGCCGAAATGGCTCGGATCATAGTTGAACCCGAACGCGGGATGATAATCCAGCGCCTTGAGCGCGTTCTCGGCGCTTGCAACGTCGAAAGCGATCTCGGTCGGGTGGACTTCCAGTGCATACCGGACGCCAACTTCCTGGTAGCAGTCCATGATCGGCTTCCACATCTCGGCGAAGAACTTCAGGCCCTTCTCAAGGTAGTCCGCGGGGTTGGGCGGGAAGGAGTAGACCATGTGCCAGATGGGCGAGCCGGTGAACCCCGGCACCACCTTGAGCCCCATCTTGGCCGCGGCGATCGCAGTGTTTTGAATCTCTTGCGCCGCCCGGCGCCGCACGCCGTCTTCCTTGCCGTCACCGTAGATGCGTGGGGGCAAGATGCTCGCATGTCGCTCGTCGATCCGATCGCACACAGCCTGACCCACAAGATGCGCGCTGATCGCATAGCACTGCAGACCGTACTTGTTCAGGATGTCCCAGCGTCCGCGCACATAGGCGTCGTCCTCGAGCGCCTTGTCGACTTCGAAGTGATCGCCCCAGCACGCGATTTCGACGCCATCATAACCAAACTGCTTGGCCTTCTGGCAGATGGTTTCGAACGGCAGATCGGCCCACTGGCCGGTAAACAAAGTGACAGGTCGTCCCATGACTGAATCTCCTTTGATTGGTAAAGCAACGGTAACCACAAGGGCACTAAGGCGCCAGGTTCTTCCCTGGCTCGTGTCTTCGTGGTGAAAGGACTATTCCGCTCCCAACGACTTGAGAAACTCGTAGCTCTGCTTGACGGCCGCGTCGCCCGCGATCTCGAGCGTGCTGTAGCCGTCATAGCCGCCGTCGACGAGCGCCTTGTACACGCCGGCAATGTCGACGCACCCCGTGCCGAGCGCCGTGCCCGACATCCCCGCGCCGAACATCTTGCCCCGGTTGGCCTCCATCTCGATGCCCCAGTCCTTCCAATGCACGTGGTGGATTTGGGGCGCGAGCCGTTTGACCATCGCGACTGGATCGGTGCCGCCCAGCCACGAGTTGCCAGAGTCGAAGTTGACACCCAGCGCCGGCGAGTCACACAACTCCAGGATCTTCTCCATGTGGTCGATCGAGTCCGTGTACTTGCCGTGCGGCTCCAACAGGATCTTGACGCCGTGATCCTCGGCCACTCGCAGCGGCTCATACAACCGCTCGCGGATGAGGAACAGGGCCTCTTTGTCGGTCAGGTTGTGACCGAACGCCGTCTTCGGGTCGCCCTCCGACGTGATGACATGCTCTACGCCCACCGCGGCCGCGTTGCGCACGGCCTTGATGATCTGCATGGTGCCGAAGCGCCACGGCGCGGTCGGGTCTAGCAGGTTCGCGTGCGCGCACCAGGTCGTGATCTTCAGCCCGCGCTCATCGAACATGCGCTTGATGTCGAACGGGTTGGCGTCCAGGCTTGCCACGGCCGCAAAGCCATACTCGACGCCCATGCTTCCGCCGTCCGTGCTATCCGTGACGTCCGCATACTTGAAGCCCCAATCCCGAATCCGGTCGAGTTGGTGCTCCAACACGGAGAACGGATCGATCAACGCAAAACAACCGACTTTGATCGCCATAGTGCCCTCCTAGCAACCAAATTCGCACCGCTAAGAACCGAAGAAGCGAAGGTTTACAAAGCGCAGTGCCTTTGTGAATCCTTGATTCTTCGGTGCTTCCTGTTAGCGTGCCGTATATTCGCGCGTGAAGTCGAACATCGCCTTCAGGTTTTCCGGCCGGGCCTCGTCCAGCATCACGGCTGCGTCCATGATCAGGCCGGGCTTGCCCTGGGTGTAGTCGATGATCCGCTTGCAGTACGCCTTGACGTCGTCGGGCGTGCCGCCCAGCAGCATCACGTTCGGCACGTTGCCCATCAGGCAGACCTTGCCGCCCAGGCAATCCCATGCCCGTTCGAAATTCGTGTTCGACAGGTGGTAGATGATCTTGCCCTCGGGGATGTCCGCGACGTGCTCCAGGCGGCTCTCCCAGTCGGCCTCCCAGTATACGATCGGCGTGACGCCCTTTTCGATCAGCCCGAGCAGGCCCTTGCGCAGGTACGGCCAGTAGAATTCCTTGAACTGCGCGTCAGACATGAACTCGCGCGTCGACTTGTGGACCCACGTCCAGGCGAACGGCAGATCGGCCCCCGCGGCGCCCGAGCCGTATTCGATGAAGATCTTCGTCGCGACTTCCAGCGCGTCGTGGAGCTTGGACGGGCGCCGGCGCATGTCGGCCAGGATGTTGCGCGTGCCGCGCAGCGTGTCGCCGATGATGTCGAAGGGCGGCCAGTCCCAGGCCGCAAAGGCGAGCGGGTATCCCTTCGCCTTCATCTCGCCCCAGTAGGTGAACTGCGAGTCCCACCAGCGCTGCGTCTCTTCCGCCGCGGCCTGCACGGCCTTGAGGCTCGCCTGAAACTCTGGGGAGAGCCAAAAGAAGTTCACGTTCATCCAGCCGGTCCACATGAAGCGGCGCCACGGGATCGCGTTGGCAAAGCCCTCCATGGCCCCAAGCTGTCGAGGGGCCCACTTGCTGAACATGAACGCCGACGGGTCGTAGACGAATTCGTCGTATTCGTCGCCCTTCATGTACTCGCCGTCAAGGTACTGGTACATGTCGTCGTCGCCCAAGCCGTGGCCGGGCCACTTAAACGCCTTCCAATCCCACAGCTCCAGCGCGGGCGCGGGGTAGGGAAAGATCGGCCCGAAATCGCAATCGGGCTGGAAGTAGTCGCGGAACTTGTGGCAGGCTTCGCGGGCGGCCGGATAGTCGTTCATGGCCTGCTTGTAGGTCATGCCGGCAAACTGGTACGGATACTTCTGGAAGGGGCCAAACACCGGGATTTGATCCGCGGGCCGGCATGCGGCGGCATTGAGGATGCGCGCTTGGCGCTCCTGGTAAAGCTGTTCGGGGGTCTTGTCTGACATGGTGGTCTCCTATGCGGTCCAGCTCTGGGCGAGCCGCACGGCTGCCGCGGCGTCCGCGCCGTACGCGTCCGCACCGACGAACTTGGCGGCCGCATCGTCCATGATGGCGCCCCCGATCATGATCTTCACGCCGTCGCGTAGGCCGGCGGCCTGGATCGCGTCGACGGTCCGTTTCATCTGCTCGTAGGCCATCGTCAGGAAGCCGCTCATGCCCACGATATCGGGCTTGATCTCCTGGATCTTGCTGACGAACGTGGCTTCGGGCACGTCCACGCCGAGGTCGTGGACGGCGAAGTTGTTGACGTCGAGCATGAAACTCACCACGTCTTTACCGATGTCGTGGATATCGCCGGCAACCGTGCCAATCAGCACGGTCCCGCGCTTCGCGGCCTGGGTCGCCTGGCCAGCCAGGCGGGGTTTCGCCAGGTCCCCGATGGCCTTCATCATGTCGCCCGCAATGATCAGCTCGGGCAGGAAGTACTCCCTGGAATCGAAGCGCTGGCCGACGATCGTCATTGCTTCGCTGGCGGCGCTCAAGACCGCCTGGGGGTCTACCCCATCATCCAGCATCGCCTGGGCCAATTGCAGGGCCTCTTCTTCCCTCATGTCGGCGATAGCGGCGACCAGTTGGTCGCGTTCAAGTTGTTCTTTCACTGTGTACACTCCGTGCTGCGATGGTGCTGCAGTATCTTACTTCGGTTACACCGTGCCGGCAGACCGCAGGCGGCGGTGGTTGCGGTGGTTGCAGCGGTCCCGGATGGTGCAGAAGTCGCAGTTGCTGGCGCCCTCGACGCCCAGCGGGCCGGGACCCATGCCCATGATCAGCGACAGCGATTTCATAGGCGTCATTACCAGCGACTCCGTCAGGGTCACGCCGATTTCGCGTGTCCCCTCTGCGAGCAGCGCGAAAATGACTGACTGTTCAGACACCGGCCACGCGGATTCGCCGGGCGAGAGCGCCGTGCTCGCGCGCCAGCCCCGTGCGGTTGCCTGAGTCTCGATCGTCTGGCAGAGCTGTTGGCGCACCTGGTCGACGGCCCACGAGCCCAGGTCGTCCAGAAACATGGCCCGCAGCCGCTTCCCGCCGTGCTGGTGCTCAGTGATCCGCCGGCTGATTTCCGCGCCGGCGGTGCAGACCCCCACTACTAGCTCGGCTGCGCCCGCCACCACTTCGGCGACGGGACCGCCGCCCAATCGGGTGCCGTCCGCAAGCACGAGGCGCTCGTGGCGAAACTCGCGAATGCCGAAACTGTCCCACGCGGCCGCGGGCCTGAGCGTTTCTGCCGCGTCGGCGAGCGCGCCTTCCCAGTCCGCATACACCCCGGGCCGCGTCAGCAGCTTCGGTAGGGTGCCGCCTACCTGGGCGATGTACTGCTCCGCATCGAAGCGGAGGTCCCAATCGTGACTGGTCTGCATTGACTCCGGCCCTTGCGAGATCAGACCTGGCAAGGCCCCGCAGGACCCGCCAGGTCTGATCTCGTGTGGACCCCTACGCCATCAGCTTCTTCAGGAAGGCCATGCCTTCCACGCCGAGGTGCTCGGGGCTTTCGAACAGCGGGCGCCACACAGCGGCTGCCCGGGCAATCTCCTTCACTTCTGTGGAGAAGGACTCGATGACCATCGCGCCGCCGTAGTTGATCTTCTTCAGCGCCTCGCCGACCTCGTCCCACGCAACGTGGCCGCTGCCGGGCACGCCGCGATCGTTCTCGTTCGCATGAACGTGGTACAGCTTAGGCCCGGCCATTTCGATGGCCTTGCCGAGGTGCTTCTCCTCGATGTTGCCGTGGAACGTGTCGATCATCACGCCGCAGGCGGGGCTGGCCACCAGTTCGACCAACTCAAGCGCCTGCTCCATGAGGTTAATGAAGCTGGTCTCGAAGCGATTGAGTGGCTCGAGGGCCAGCTTGACCCCCCGCTCGCCCGCATAATCGGCAGCGATGCGCAGGTTCTTGGCCGTGCGCGCCAGGTCTTCTTTGCGCATCTCCGGCGTCTGCTGCCACTGGCGGCCGACGGCCGAGTAGAGCGGTCCGCCGAGCACATGGCCGCCGAACGCGGCACACGCGTCGATGCAGTGCTTCAGGTAAGTGACACCCGCTTCCTGGATCACCGGGTCGGGGTGCGACGGGTCGCGGCTGGCGCCCATCACCGCACAGATGCTGGCTGCCAGTCCCGCGTCCTTGAACGCGTCACACCCAGCGTCCAGATCGACGTCGCCAATGCTCTCGATGGGGATTTCTAACAGGTCGAAGCCCACCTGCTTGGCCACCTTGAGGAAGTGCAGGTCCTTGGTCTGGAACGGCGAGGCATAGACGAATGAGTTAATCCCGTACTGGATCATGGTCGTTTTCCCTTTCGTAAGGGCGAGGCATTCTGGATGCCGGCGCCTGCCGGCATCCAGAATGCCTCGCCCCTACAACCTACGGCACGATCTGGACTTTGATCGGGTTGTCGACCCGGTTCTTCAGGTCGATGATCGCCTGCGCGGCTTCGCTGAGCGGCCGGCTCTGCGACACCAGTGGCTCGAGGTTGAGCAGACCTTCCGCGATCATGGCGATCGTCTGCGGCCAGACGCCCGGCGCGAGCCAGGATGCCCGGATCTGCTTGTCGGCCTCGTGGAATGACACCGCGGGGATGTGGATCACGTCATTCTTGTCAGGCCCGCCGAAATGCACCAGGATTGCGCCACCGGCGGTCACGTCGAGCGCCTGCTCGAAGGCCGAGTTGGCCGCAGTCGGGTTGATCGCCCGCTCGACCATCTTGCCGTTCGTCACGTCGGCGATGGCGGCCTTCAGGTCCTTGGCGTAGTACGGGGACTTCTCATCCTTCGTGTTGATAATGCAGTCTGCGCCCCACTTCTTCGCCTCTTCCAGGCGGTAATCGCGCGTGCCGACCATGATGACCTTGCCCGCGCCCGTCTTCTTCGCGATCTGCGTCATCATGATCCCGATCGGGCCGGGGCCGAAGATAGCGACCGATTGGCCGGGCACGATCTCGAGCTTGTTCATGGCGTAGACCGCGCAGGCGAGCGGTTCGATAAACGCGCCGGCCTCGTAGCTGACATTGTCCGCCAGCTTGAACAGGCCCGTGTAGCGCGAAACGACGTACTCGGCGAACGCACCATCCGCATTCACGCCCGGCACGTAGAGGTTCGAGCAGAGGTTCGTCTTGCCGCTGGCACAGTTGTAGCACGCGTTGCAGTGCTGCACCGGGTTGACGACCACACGGTCGCCGGGTTTGAACAGGCCCATGCTTTTCGGAATTGCGCCGACTTCTACAACCTCGCCCGTGAACTCATGGCCGAGAATGATGGGCATCTTTCCGGTCAGCATCGAGCCAAAGTAATACCCCACGTCAGACCCGCAGATGCCGCAGTTCTTGACGCGCACCAGCACGTCACCCTCGCCAATCTGGGGGACGGGTACATCGGCCATCTCGATCTTTTCGAATTCGGTGAGAATGGCCGCCTTCATGAGTTCTGCCATGTTGATTTCTCCTGTCAAAACCAGCTTCAACACAAAGACACAAAGACACAAAGTTCAAGAGATCATCTCTGTCAGCCGTTGTGTCTTGGTGTCTTTGTGTTTTGGCCTTATGCGCCGTACTTTTCGACCAGGTTGTCCATGTACTGCTTCGCGGGGCCGGTGGCTTCGAGCGCACCTTCCCAGAAGCACAGGTCGATGGGCCACCAGTCTTCGGTGTAGCCCGCGTCCTTCAGCGCCTGCACGATCGACGGGAAGTCCAGAATGCCCTTCCCGAACGGCGCGTGCGTCGACGTGTCGCCGTCGTGCAGCGTCTCGTCCGAGTCGATGAAGTGGACGTGCTTGATCCAGCCGGTCAGCATGTGCGCGAACTGGACCACGCCGCCGGGCAGCGTCTCCTTCTCGCCCATTTGCCGCGCGCCCACCACCGAGCACATGTGCGCGTGGCAGGAGTCAAACAGCACGCCGAAGTTCTTGTGGCCCACGGCATAGCACATGCGCACGACTTCGCTGGGCTTGTTGAAGAGGAAACCGGGCTCAAATTCCCAGATGAAGTCGATGCCATGCGCGCCGCACACTTTCGAGGCTTCGCGGAAAGCATGGGCGGTGCGCCAGAAGCACGTCTCATAGTCCATCCCGCCGGGGATTGCAGTCGGCGGGACGATCGTGTCGGTGCGCATCTTCTTCGTGCCCAGCACTTCGCAGATTGCGACATTGTGCAGCACGACGTCCAGGTAGTCCGGAATGCTCGCCAGCATGGGCGGCACCTTGCCGAAGTCCGCTGCGATGCCAGACACGGCGAGGCCGTGGTCGTCCAGCAACTTCTTGACCTCGCGGACCTTGTTCAGGTCGCTGGCTTCGTCCGTCGAGAGGTGGGGCGCGAAAATGCCCAACTCGACGCCGTCGAACTTGTATTCCTGCAGCTTGTTGGCCACGACGTCCAGGTCGATTGGCTTATCTGCATAACCGCCCCAGATGTACGCCCAAGTGCCGACCGAAATCTTCTTCTTAGCCATCAAAGCCTCCTTGTTTTGATCTCGTTGGGTTCACGCGTATTTCTTCAGATACGGGATGTCCAGGTTGATGTCGGGCCCAAAGAACTTGAAGATGATGAGGTCCTCGGTCCCGGTGTTCTCGACCGTGAGCGGCTTCGTGGCCGCCTCGTAAGTGACGAGCAGTTCGTCGTAGCCGAATTTCAAGCCTTCGACTTCGTGGCCGGCGTACTTGCCCTTGCCGCGCCACACGAGCACGTTGTACACGCCCTTGTCGACGCTCTGGAAAGACTGGCCCGGCTTGACCACCAGCCGCTTGCCACTGAACTTCGTGGTGTTGTAATAGATCCAGCTCTCTTCGCCGCCGGGCTGCTGGGTCGCTGCGACGGGGACGGGCGGCGTGTGGCGGTTCTCGTAGAAGTACGGGTCGCCGCTGATCTCCCAGTCGACCTGGTCCAGGATGGCTTGCTCGCCCTTGGTGGCCCGGTCTTCCGCGGTCACGTCCTTGAACAGGAGGTCTTTGGAGATAATCTTGCCCGCATTCAGGGCCTGGAGCATGGCGAAGACGTCCGAGTCCTCTTGCAATTCAATCGTGAGCGCGGTGCCGGGTGCGTGGAGCACGCCCGAGGGCAGGTGGAAGCCTTCGCCCCGCACGTTCAGGTAGGCCCGCGAGTGCTGCAGGATCAGGTCGTCCTTCCACTCGGTCAGATACTGCAGGAGGAGGTGCTGCTTGCCTTCACGGACGATGTAGGGGTGTACGCCGAAGAACGTCTCAGGGTGGGGCCCAAGGTCGACGTCCTCCGGGAAGTAATATGCTTCTTCCTTCGGGTTGCGACCCAGCTTGGCGGCGTCCTTCTTCATCTGGTGGATGTGATACGGGATGCGCGCGCCAAAGTCGTAAATCTTGGCGAGGCGGCCGAGGCCCTTGTGCGTCTTAGCGTACTCGGCGCCCATCAGCAGGTCGCCGGCCGCATCGACCGCATCTTTCAGCGTCACGTCGCCTGACTGGGTCAGGGTGCCGTCGATCACCAGGTGGCTCAGGCCCTCGTCCGGCGGACCGACGCGGTTGTCTGCCTTCGTCGTCGAGCCGATCCAGCGCTCGCTGATCCATCCCCGCTCGCCCACGTTGTACTCTGCCTCAGAGAGGCCGAGCCGCTTGCCGGGGGGCAGGAAGTCGCGCGCGACCCACGCCGGGGTCATTCGCAGGATACCACAGCCCTGCTCCAGGGCTCGCTCAACGATTTCGCGTGTCTGACTCATGCTCTTCGTCCTTTACTGCGGTTTCAACACAAAGGCACAAAGACACAAGGGCCCGCTGTCTCGTCTCTTGGTGTCTTGGTGTCTTTGTGTTGTGGTCCTACTTACCGAGTTCCCCGAAACGGGCGTTGATCGCCAGGGCCGGGTCGATGGGCACGTTCGCGTGCGCGGTGCCCGGAGGCGTGGCGATCACCGGCGTGGGCCGAGGGCGCCGGCCCGCAAACTGCGGCAGCCACTGCGCCTCGCACTCCAGCATCTCGGTGACCATCTCGCGGGTCTCCTTCAGCGTCAGCGTGGCCGACGTGAGGGGATCCATCGCGCATGCCATGACCACCTTTTCCGGGTCGCCCGTCATGCCGGCCTCGACGGTCAGGCGCTGGACGTTGATGTTGGTCATATTGAGCGCGGCGCACTGCGAGGGCAGGTCGCCGACGATGGTCTGGTGGATGCCGGTCCGGTCGACGAACAAGGGGCCCTCGGCGCAGCAGTCGGCCGGCAGGTTCGTGATCATGCCGCGGTTGACGACGTTGCCGTTCAGGCGGAAGGTCTTGCCCGTCTCGAGCGCCTCGATAATGTAGGACCCGTATTCGACCGAGCGCTTAGGTAGGGCCGTGGGCTGGTCCCTGAGGATATCCTGGCCCTCGTACTTCGCCGCGACATGCTTGCAGAAGTTGTAGTACGCGCCCGTTTCGCCGCCGAAGCCCGGCTCGTCGCAATACAGCTCACGGGCCCGCTGGCTCGAACGGAACCACGGCACGTATTCGGAGAGGTGGCCGGTCGACTCGGTCATGAAATAGCCGAACTGGCGGAACACCTCGCCGCGCACTTTCTCATTGATGTAGTATTCGGGTTGCTCGAACCGCTCGCGCAGCTTGGGGTACAGGTCGGCGCCGTTGTGTGCCAGCTCGAGGAACCAGCCCATGTGATTGATGCCCGCGCACAGGAAGTCGATCTGCTCTTTCGGGACGTCCACGTAACCGGAGATCAGGTCCAGCGTCGTCTGAACGCCGTGGCAGAGCCCAACGAACTTGACGCCGGTCGTGCCGAGCGTCCAGCACATCGTGGCCATGGGGTTCACGTAGTTCAGCACGTACGCGTTGGGCGCCACTTCCTTGATGTCTTGCGCCATGCCAAGCATAGTGGGGATGGACCGGAGGGAACGGAAGATGCCGCCCGGCCCCAACGTGTCGCCGATGCACTGGTCGACGCCGTACTTGTAGGGGATTTTGTAGTCGTATTCGAAACCCTGCACGCCGCCGACCTGGAACGTGGCAATCACATAATCCGCGCCGTCCAGGGCCGCCCGGCGGTCGGTTGTCTTCCAGACCTTAGCAGGGAGCTTGTTGTCTGCAATAACGCGCTTGGCGAACCCCTCGACCATTGCCGTGCGATTGGTCGACGGCGCCATGAGCGCAAATTCCGTGCCTTCGAGTCCCGGCGTACCCAGGATATCCAGCATCAGCGTCTGGCAGAACACGATGCTGCCCGCGCCGATAATCGCAACCTTCGCCATTCCATACCTCCATGCGCTGCCGGGCGCCATCCTGGCGCACAAAAGGCCAGCACGCGATGATGGTTCGTGTGCTGGCCTTGCAGATGCTGACTAGGTTCGTCTGCCGCCAGATCACGCCCGGCGTGGAGTTAGTCGGGCAACACGGGAACGGCTCACGTTCAGGGCGACCGTCGTCGTGTCGCTCGGGTCTAGAGCGTCTGCAGGCCGCCGTTCAGCGGCGGCCTGCAGACGTGAACGAACTACTTCTGGGTCTTCATGTACTCGGCGAGCTTCGCATCGAAGTCCGCGAACATCTGCTGGTTCGCCTTGTACTGCTCTTCGTAGTAGCCCAGGTCGTACTTGAACTGGTTGGCCGCCCGGCCCTTCATGTAGTTGGCCGTGTTCCACGGCAGGGCCTGGTCAAGGTTGTCCTTCGTGATGACGGCGAAGGGCTTGATCTGCAGGTACTTCTCGAACGGTTCGCCCTTGAAGTACCGGACGATTTGCTGGACGCTCAGGTCGGCATTCAGAGAGGGCGGGTTCGGGACAGAGGCCATTTCCTTGCCCTGCTTCATCCAGTCCCACTCTTCTTCCTTGCCGTTGACGCTGACGACGACCTTGTCCTTGACACCGAGTTCGTCAAAGACCTGGAGGATGCCGCGGACGGTCTCGCCGTTGGCGCCGAAGATGACCTTGAAGTCCTCGCCGGAAGCGATGAGGTCCTGGGCGATCGGGATCGCCTTGTCGCTCTGCCACTCAGAGCTCTTCAGCACCTTGCACTCCTCGTTGCCGCCTTCCTTCAGACCGAGGTTGAAGCCGACGATCTGGCCTTCGGCAGTGCCCTGGCCGAGGAAGCCCGGGATCTGCACGCACTTGGTCTTCGGGTAGTTCTTGGCAACCCACTGGCCGAGCTGGTAGCCCAGGATGACGAAGTTGTCGGTAACGTGCCCGGTCAGGTCGGTGCCAGCGGCAACTTCGGGCTTGCCTGCGATGAAGAAGATCGGCACTTTGGCGTCGGAGGCGGCCTTGATGGAGGCCGCGCTACCGGCGGCGCCGGCGGTGATGACGGCGATGGCGTCGACGCCCTTCGCGATCAGGTCCTGGACGTTCGCCAGTTCCTTCTCGGGCTTGTAGTCCGAGTTCAGCTCGACAACGTTCATGCCGTAGCTCTGGGCGATGGCCTTGAGGGCATCACCGAACTGGGCATAGTAGTCGTCGGGGCCGGCATTGATGAAGCCGATGGTCTTCCCTTTAACGGGATCTGCAGCGGCGGCCGGGGCAGTCGTGGGCGCTGCCGCAGGGGCTTCCGTTGCTGCGGCCGGGGCCGCAGGTGCTTGGGTCGCTGCAGCCGGCGCCGCAGGAGCCGGGGCGCTACAGCCGACGACTCCCAGAAGCACGACAACGACCAGGACGATGGAGACGACCTTGTTCATTGACCTTTCCTCCTTATGGTCTTGGTGCACGGTTGAGTGTCTACGCCCGCACCGAGGCGTTTTCTACCTCAGCAGCCGCTTCCTTTCGTGCCGTGACAGTCACGGACGAGGTGCGGAGGCCGCTAAAATAGCTAAGTAGGACGGCGACCAGGATCAGGACGCCGCGCATGATGTACTGCCAGTGTGGGCTGACGCCCAGGATGTTGAGCGCGTTGGAGATGACGCCGAGGAGGAGCACGCCGATCATGGTGCCCCAGACATTGCCCTTCCCACCGCTCAACGCCACGCCGCCCACGACAACTGCAGCGATCACGTCGATTTCTTTGCCCTGGCCCATTAAGGGCCCGCCCACGCCGGTCCTTGACATCAGCGCCAGCGTGGCGATGGCAACAAAGAGGCCGTTCAGCCCGTACAACAGGAGCTTGAAGTTCTTGACATTGATGCCCGCGAGATAAGCCGCATTTTCATTGCCGCCCACCGCGTAGACGCGCCGGCCGAACTTGGTATACTTCAAAGCCAGCCACACGATAAAGGTCAGCATGATGAGCAGGAACACCGGCAGGCCGATCCGAAAGTCCCCGACATTCAAGTAGGTCTGGCCGATGAAGGTGAACCTGTCCGTGATCGTGATCTCGCGACCGTTGGTGATGAGGTAGGTGAAGCCGGTGTAGATGGTCATAAACGCCAGCGACACGATGAACGGTTCTAGTTTTGTGCGCGAGATGATCAGGCCCATGAGCAGCTGGAAACCGATCGCCACCGCCACGGCCGTCAACACCATGCCAGGCTCGCTGAAGCCGGCGTTGCGGAGGAGATAGGCCGCTCCGGTGCCGATAAAGCACATCATCTGGCCGACCGACAAGTCGATGCCGCCCGAGATCATGATCAGTGTCATGCCGAGCGCAAGGATGCCCGTCGTGGAGACCTGCAAGAGGACGTTGGAGATATTCATCGGCTTGACGAACGCCACTTTGCCCAAGTTGCCGTCGCGCACGATGAAGAGTTCCACAAAAAAGACGACGACGAGGATGACCACGAGCACGAGCAGAGTCGGCGTGTTCTCCTGCCTTGTGAAGCGTTGCAGACGGTTGCTGGTCCTCATTGCACAGTCCCTCCGATGGAGTACTTCAGAATGTTCTCCTCGCTGATTTCGTCCTTTTGAACCTCGGCCACGATCCGGCCGTTTCGCATCACCATGATCCGGTCGCTCATCGACACGAGTTCTGGCATGTCGGACGAAATCATAATGATCGCCTTGCCCTGCTTGAGCAGGTCGACCATCACCTTGTAGATCTCTTCTTTCGCGCCGACGTCAATGCCGCGGGTGGGTTCGTCGAAGATGAAGATCTCGGCGCGGGTCGCGAACCACTTAGCCAGGACCACTTTCTGTTGGTTTCCGCCCGAGAGGAACATGACCTGCTGGAAGATGCCGGGCGTGACGATACGCAGCGTGTCTACGAACCGCCGGGTGGTCTTGACATCGTCTGCCGGCACGGCCAGTGGGGTCTTTGACTGCGAGTAGCTGGCGATCGGGACATTCTTGTCCAGGCCGTGCTTGAGAAAGAGCCCCGTGCTCTGGCGGTCCTCGGTGATGTAGCACATGCCGTTGAGGATGGCCGAGAGCGGCGAATTGATCCGGACCTGCTTGCCCTGGACGAAGAACTGGCCGGTGGTCGCCTGCTTTACCCCGAACAGCAGGTCGGCCAGCTCGGTGCGCCCCGAACCGACCATGCCCGCAATCCCGAGGATTTCGCCCCTGCGCACCTGCAGGGACGCGCTTTCCACGCCCGGTCCACTGACGTTGCGCGCCTCAAAGGCCAGGTCGCCGACCGCGACCGCCTCCCGTTTATAGAAGAGGGACACGTCGCGTCCAACCATGTCGTGAATCAGGGCCCGCTCGGTGAGTTCAGCCGCAGAGTAGGTGCTGATCTTCTGACCATCCCGGAGCACGGTCACCCGGTCCGCGATCTTGAAGACCTCTTCGAGGTGAT
The DNA here is from genome assembly GCA_963810095.1 of uncultured Chloroflexia bacterium. Classification (GTDB taxonomy): domain Bacteria; phylum Chloroflexota; class Anaerolineae; order CG2-30-64-16; family CG2-30-64-16; genus JALOOB01. The sequence goes on from CAWEMM010000012.1 coordinate 454,074, forward strand.
GTGAAATGTAGATGACGCTCATCCCGTTTTCGGCCAGCTTCTTGATGATGCTCAGCAGGTGCTCGATCTCGGTCTGGCTGAAAGAGGCAGTGGGTTCGTCGAGGATAATGACTTTGGAGTCCTGGACCAGCCCCTTGGCGATCTCGACGGTCTTCTGACCGCCGCTGCCCAGCTGGCCCACGATGTCGTACGGTGAGATGTCTGAATGAAGGTACTCGAGGACTTCGCGCGCCTTTGCGACCATTTGGGCTCGATTGATGACGATCCCGTTGGTGATCTCCCGGCCGGTGTAGAGATTCTCGACGACTTCCAGTAAGGGAAAGAGCGTATGCTCCTGGTAGATCGTCTGGATGCCCATCTCCATGGCCGAGTGGGGCGTCAGAGTCACCTTCTTGCCGGCGAAGTAGATGTCGCCCCGGTCGGGCGTGTACACGCCGGAGAGCATCTTGATGAGAGTTGACTTGCCCGCGCCGTTCTCGCCACAAATGCAGTGTATCTCGCCCTTCCGCAGGTCAAAGTTAAAGTCCTCAAAGACTTTGACCCCCGGAAATGACTTGCTTATGCCCTTCATCTCAAGGATCAGTTCATCGGGCATAACGGACCTCCTACGCCTTCATAGCAGACTTGCGCTCCGGCAGCAGCGAGCGGGGCGCCACGGTTTCCGCTGAACTCTGGCCTGGCTCAACCCTCAGATTGGCGCCTTACGGCGCGGATTCGCGCACGACGATGCTGGGCTCCAGCACCATTTTGTGAACTGCTTCGTTTTCCCCATCGATCATGCCAAGCAGCATCTTGGACCCTAAGATGCACATGGTCTGCACCGGCTGACTGATCGTCGTCAGCGTGGGCCGGACGATGCTGGCCACGGGGATGTCGTCATACCCAATCACTGCGATATCGGCCGGCACCCGCACCCGCAGCTCGTAGAGCTTCTTAAGCACGCCGAGCGCCATCTGGTCCGTCGAAACAAAGATCCCCCGCGGCTTGCCCTGGGTCAAGACCTCGCCTGCGCCGATGTAGCCCTGGCGAATCTTGTCGTACTCCCCCGTGCTCTCGGCAATGTAGACGGTCGGACAATGAAGGTGAAACTCCTCCATGGCCTTAGTGAACCCCTCCATCCGGTGCCGCAGCGCCAGGTTATAGAGCGGTTCGGTGATGTAGGCGATTTCGGAGACGCCGAGGGACACGAAGTGCTGAACGGCAAGAAAACTGCCCTTGACGTTGTTCATGAGGACGCACACGGTGTCGGTCGCCGCCTCGTTCAGGTCGTCGTCTAGTACGACGTATGGCACATTGTAACGGTCGAGCTTCTGGATGCACTCCCGGTTCGTTAACCCGTAGCCGATGACGACGCCCGCCGCCTTGTTCTGGATAAGCGACGTGATGTACCAGTCTTCCAGCTGCGGGTCATGGAGCGCGCTGCAGACAAAGAAGAAATAACCATGCTGCCGAGCAATGCTCTCGGTGTGCTTGATCATCTCGTTGTAGTAGCTGTTCGTCACGTCCGGAACGATCAGTCCTACGGTATTGGACTTGCTCATTCTAAAGTTCCGCGCCACCAGGTTCGGGATGTATCCCAACTGGTCGGCTGTGTCGAGAACCCGCTGTCGCACTGGCTCCGACACCTCGCCCCGGTCATTGAGAACGTATGAGACGGTGGCTTGCGTGACGCCTGCCACTTTCGCGATGTCCTGCATGGTGGGGGACTTCGTCGTTCTGCGTCTCATTGGATCTCGTCGATGCCAGTCTGAGCGAGTGCAAGTTTGCTTGTGGGACTTATGCGATTTGTAGAAGTAACTTATACGATTAACTTGTCGACATTATGACACGCCTTCCCAACGCTTGTCAAATCGGAGAAAACGATGTAACCGGTTTCCTTCTGACCGAACGAAACGCAACACGCGGTTGCCATGTAGGGCGAGCTTGAGCTCGCAAGTGCAGCAAGTCCTTTCCATTCTCCGACTAGACGGTCGCCCCGCTGCGCTGGACAACGAGGGACGAAATAGGACACTGATTGAACTGATGCGACTGGTTATCACGATCTCTCTCCCGCAGGACAGTGCAGATCAGTTCAATCAGTTCAATCAGTGTCCCATTTCAGATCAGTTTAGGGGTGCTCCTGCAGAAACGCCTCGACCTCGACAGATGTGGGCAAGGCTGGGATAACTCCCTGGCGGGTGGCCGTGATGGCGCCGACCACGTTCGCGTAGCGCAGGATCTCGGGCAGCAACTCGGCAGTAGCACCCCCCGAGCCTTCTTCGGCAAGGACCATCTCGGGCCGGTCACGCACCAACTGCCAAAGCAGGCCCGCAATAAACGAATCGCCGCAGCCGGTGGCGTCGACCGTATGCACCGGGAAGCCGGGAACACATCCCCAGGCGGTCCGGGTGTTGAACATCGCGCCGTGTGGCCCTAGCGTCACGATGATCAGCGTGGGACCCAGCGACAGCAGCCCTTGCGCGGCCGCTGCGACGCGCTCCTGCCAGCCCTCGGCGCCGAGTCCCAATGCCTTGCCCGAAAGCAGCGCGAGCTCACCCTCGTTGACCTTCAGTACGTTCGCCAGGGGAATGGCCGCCTCCACCTGGGCAAGCGCTTCGCCGGCGCTGCGCCAGAGCGTGGGCCGGTAATTCACGTCGAACGATACCAGCCCGCCGGCTTCCCGCACGAGACGAGCCGCTTCGAAGGCCGCGCTCCGCGAGGGCTCATCCGTCAGGCTGAGTGAGCCAAAATGAAACGCACGCGTCGCACGGAGCATCCCGGTGTCGAGCTCGTCGGGCCGCAGCAATGTGTCGGCGCCGGGATTGCGGTAGAACAGGCACTCGTAACTGTGCGCGTCGGGCTGCGCCATCACGTTCATCGTCGTGCGGGCATCAGGATCGATCCGCATCGCGCTCGTATCGACCCCTTCTCGCCGCATCACGTCGAGCAGCCAGTGGCCGAACGGATCGTCGCCGACCTTGCCTATAAAGGCCGTGTCCGCGCCCAGCCGCCGCGCGGCCACGGCCACGTTGGCGGGCCCGCCGCCCGGGGCCTTGCGGAACGCCGTCACTTCGGCATGGCTCTTGCCCAGCTCGACGGGAAACATGTCGACGAGCAACTCACCGAGGCAAACAAGATGCAACTGCCGGCTCCGCATGACAGACTCCTTACCTGGTCAACTCGCTTGGCGAAGTAGCTCGTGGATCCATTGTCTTCGGGCACCGTGCTGGCGCCGGCCATGACGGCCAAGGCAACCAGGGCCGGCCAATGGTGACATCATGACACTTCCCTCGGACCGCTGTCAAATCTGCAACTCCTGAGAACGCATAAAACAATTTAATATTCATGGTCGAGTTGAAGGCACGTAACCTATTGACACGGTCGGCATTTCTGATAACATGGGCGTGTTTCTATCGGAACTCTCTACATCGCAGCTTCCTCGATGGCATTTCGGTTGCGGCCGGTTTGCAGGTTTGGCCAGAGAAAGGAGGCTGTCCTCGCCAGTTCGTTCCTTCGTGTTCGCCAGCTCATTCCTTAACTGAGGGAGTAAATCGCGATGAAGAGCATGAGGTGGGTTCCGCGCGTTCTGGTCGTGGTATTGGTGCTGGCTGCCGTGGCGGCCGGCGTCTCGGGCAGCAGTGCTGTGAGTGCGACGGGCATCCTGGGTAACAAGATCCTGGCGCACCAGTTGGACATCGAACTGGGCCGCGTGAAGCCTCAGAAATGGGAGCAACCGGTTTCATCAGGCGCCATGTATGCCCTGCTGGGCATCACCGGCGAACTGGACAAGCGAGCGGACGCGGCGGGACCGAACGCGCCGCGGCGCTTCAGCCCGCCCAGGGCGGGGACCCTCGGCTGCCCGAACGCCTACGTGGGCAACGGGGAAGTGAACAACCGCGTCAACCGGGACTGCTCTTACCGGCGGCAGGCCGAAGAGGTGGTCGCAATCAACCCGACGAACCGTCTGAACCTGGTCGCCGGCCAGAACGATTCTCGGATCGGCTTCAACCACTGCGGTTATGACTTCTCCTTTGACGGCGGCAAGACCTGGGGCGACATGGTCCCGCCGTTCTACGGGTATATCATGCCCGACGGGCACACGGCCGATGCCTGCAGCGACCCGACGGCCACCTTCGATTCGGGCGGCAACGCCTACATTGGCGGCATCCTCTTTGACATTAACTCGGCCGCCAGCTCGTTTGTCGTCGCAAAATCCAACGCCCCGAACGGGGGCCAGTTCTATCACACGCCGGCCGATCTGCCATACCAGGAGTTCAGGACCGATCCGCTGGGGATCGTGGCCGCAGACAACGACCCCAACGTCTTCCATGACAAGGAGTTCATCGTCGCGGATGCGAATCCGGCCAGCCCGAAGAAGGATACGGTCTACGCGACCTGGACGCGGTTTGCGGTCACGAACGAAGGCGTCGGCGCCGACAGCCCGATCTACTTCAGCCAGTCCACGGACGGCGGCGCGACTTGGTCGCCCGGAATCGAGATCAGCGGCGCCAACCCGGCATTCTGCACCGATTTCAGCGGCCAGGCGAACCCGAATGCTTGCGACCAGGACCAGGGCTCGCATCCGTTCGTGGGTCCCGATGGCACGCTCTACGTCGGTTTCGCAAACGGTAACACTCCGACTCTGGGGATCAACAACGTGCTGCTGGTCTCGTGCCCCGCGACGGCCGACTGCTCCAATCCGGCGAGCTGGACCGCCCCATCCAAGGCCGGCGACACCTACTGGACCTTGCCGTTCGGTCCCGATCCGAACACGGGCTGCCCGCCCGGCCGGCAGTGCGTCCCGCCTAACGGCTACCGCACCGACTCATTCACCTCGATCTCCGTCTCAGTCGACCGGAACAACACGGTCTATCTGAGTTGGGAGGACTCGCGCAACCTGGGCGCGAGCTGCAACCCGCTGGGCGACGCGGCGACCGCAACGGGCCCGTGCGATACCGACGTCCGCTACGCGTACTCGACGGACAAGGGCGCGACGTGGAGCCCCGAAGTCCAGGTCACCCCTCCTGGCACCGCACAATGGATGCCCTGGAGCGCGGTCGCACCCGACGGCGGCACGTTCTACATTACCTACTATGATCGCCGGCACGGGGACTGCGAGACGACGGGCTGCAACGACATCACGGTCGCCAAGGTCCGCCAGCCAACCACGGCAACGCCGAAGGTCAGTTATGAGCGCCTGACGACGTCATCCATGCCAAACCTGACAACGGCGAACAACCCGATCCAGGCCGGGTTCCTGGGCGACTACATGTGGGTTGCGACCGATGCGACGGGGAAAGCATACGTGGTGTGGGCCGACACCCGCGGGCTGAACAGCACGATCGAGGAGGACATCTACTTCACGACCACTAAGTAGCATTAAGATCACAAGCGGGACGCGGATTGAACTGGTGAAACTGATCTGCCTGCTTCCGACTGCGGCAGTCAGGCAGACCAGTTCAATCTGCGTCCCATTCTGCAGCGGGACCTAGCAGCCGCCCGTTTCTTCCCACGTGCGCAGGCCCTGGCGGCTCAGGTAGATGGGAATGTGCTGCCACAGCGCATTCGTCTGCTCCAGCTCGCGGATCATCGCGCGCTTGGCCGACGACATCTCGCCGCACAGAATGGCGACACTGCCGCCGTCGCCCCCCGCGCCGTTGACCTTCCAGCCCAGCGCACCGTGTCCTTTCGCGATCTCGATAATCTGCCAGGCTTCCGCGCCCACCAGCTCAGGATGCAGCTGCGCCTGTGCGCGCGTGTTGTCGGCCATGGCCGCGCCCAGTGCGGCCCAATCGCCCTCGTAGACCGCATCGCGTGATCGCTCCGCCGTCGTGCGCAGGGCCTCGAGCCGTGGGGAGTTGGGCCCTTCACCTTCGAGCTCGCGAATCACCTTCTTGTGCACGTCCGACGACGAGTGCGACTTACCCAGGAAAATCAGGGCCAGCCGGCGCTCGAGCTCCCACCAGGCAGCATTGGAGACCTGGATCGGCGAGACGGACGCGGTGGGGTACTGAAACATCTCGATGAAGTTGATCCCGCCGTATGCCGACGCCAACTGGTCCTGGATACCCGACTGCTGCCCCAGCTCTTCGGTCTCGATGGCCCATGCCGTATAGGCGACCTCGTGCGGCGTCAGCCGGCCAGGCGTGAGGCGGTCCAGCGCGCCCACCAGCGCGACGGTGACGGCAGCCGAGGTGCCTGTCGACGCACCGCCGGGCGCTTCCGAAAAGATGGTCAGGTGAATCGCCATGTCCTCGGGCACCCGCATCCGGCGGATCGCCGCCTCGAGCAGCGGATGCTTCTGCCAGCCATTCATCCGCAGGTCGCGCACGTAGTGGTCGCCGTAATTCTCGGCATGGATCACGACGCGGTCGCCCCCAGACCCCTTGTCGAAAGGATACACCTGGATTTGAACCTCGGCGTAGGGATAGACGCCGATGTTGAAGATCTTGCCGTGGCCTGCGAACCAGGTGTCCGTCCAGCCGCCGTTGTCGCAGATCCGGATGGGGGCGACGGCGTTGACGATGCGCAGGGGGCGAAGGGGGGACTCGGTCATCGGGAAACCTCTTTCAGCACAAAGTCGCGAAGACACGAAGGGTCACCGAGCTCTTCGTGAGGCTTCGTGGCTTGGTGTCTTCGTGGTTAGCTCACAGGTGCGCCGACGCGCAAGTTGGGTGAGACGACAGGCAGGCTGAGCAAGATGAAGCCCAGGAGCAGGCTGAGCGGCAGCACCCACAGTGCGACTGCAAACGAGTTAGCCGCGGTCAGGGCTGTCACCAACAGCGGGACGACGACCCCGCCCATCGGGATGCCGATCTTGACTGCACCGAGCACGGTGCCGGTCATGTCGCGGTAGGCCAGGCCGGCGTACGACAGGATCAAGGGCAGTTGGGCCGAGAGGCACGCGCCTGCCACGCATGCCATAACCCACGTCAGCGGGCCGAGGTCGACCAGGAACAAGAGGCCGAACGACGCGACGCCCAAGCCAAAGAGCACCCGCATCATGCTGCGCAGCCGCTCGGGCCGCACCAGCACGCCGACAATCACCCGCCCCGTAATCATGCCTGCGTACATGACGATGAGGCCGAACTGGGCCGCCCGTGGCGCGAAGTCGCGTAGGTCGGCGAGATACGTGCTGAGCAGCCCGATGGTGGCGGACTCCACGCCGGCCGACAGCAGGATCGCCAGGAACAAAACCAGGATGAGGCGGCTGCGGCCAATGACCGCCAACTTCTCGCGGAAGGTCGTACCTGCTCCGCGCAACTGCTTCATCCGCACGAGCACGAACACCACGGCCAGCAGCGCCACGGCCACCGCCGCCTGCACCAGCGCGCTGCGCCACTCGAGCGAGAGGAAAATGAGGTAGAGCGCGATCAAGGCCGACCCAAACGTGACAAAGAGGTGGTTGACGTTGACGAAGGTCGCCGCTCGGCGCTCGTGCAGATCGAACAACATCGCATCGGCCACGCCCTCGTAGGTGCCAACGCCCACACCGACCAGCATCATAACCAACGCGTTGAGCCAGAACACCTGCGTGCGAAAGAACGCAAAGAAGGCCAGCGCGGTGATCACGCTGCCGACGGCCAGGATGCGGGGCTTGGAGTGGGTGTCGGCCAGCGCGCCGCTGACGGCCACCGACACGCCAAACCCGACATTCTGCACCGCGAGCAGGATGCCGATCTGCTGCGGGGTCAGCCCAATGTTCCGCGCCGCGGCCCCGATGATCGAATATCCCACCCCCAGAAAGAACATGGCGGCGAAGGATGCAGCAGTGATGGCGCGTGGGTTGCGGATCACAGGGTCTCCTGGTGGGGTGGAATGGAACGCAGATCAAACTGATTGAACTGATCGCTATGATCTTTGAGAAGGAATCATCCGAATCAGTTCGATCAGTCAAATCTGCGTCCAATTATTACTTGCGGTGGTGCAGGTTCGTCGCCGCGATCCAGCTCAGGCCGGCCTCCGTGAGGACGCGGGCCGTGCGATTCACCGACTCGTGCTTGTCCAGGTAGTTCTGGAGCAGTACGTCCATCTCGTGCGCATCCTCAATCTCTTCCTTCTTGCGGAAGTAGTCGAGAATGCTTGACGAATGGGCCCGCGTCGCTTCCACGTCGGGGTCGCCACCCTCGTGCTTCGCCGAAATGTTGGGCACGTGGTCGGCCAGCTGAACCAACTCGTCGCGGCGGTTGTATGGCTGGATGACGATATGACGGTACGCCTCGGTGATGTGGTGCTCGAAGCGGACCACCTGCTCGAACCCGAGCAGCTTGCGGAACTGCGCCGTGATCTCGAGGGTCTCGTTGTTAGCCGAGTTGCCCCAGTTGAAGCCGATCAGCGGCGAGGTGCCATCGTCGCGCGAGAAGAGCTTCGCGGCCATCAGGGTCCACAACGCGGCGAACGGGTTGTCGTTCCCCACGAACACGCTGATCTTAAACTCGTTCTGGATGCCCAGCTTGTAGAGCAGGTAGCCCGCCAGAATGGTGCCCGGGTTGATGTTCAAGACCTGCCGAGTGCCGTAGGTGGTGTAGTAATAGAGGAACTCGTCCACCCACATGAGCACGTGGTCGTTCGGCTGGCCCACGCCGCCAAAGTAGCCCGTAATCGTGTCTGGCCCGCCAAGGTGGATGTTCGAGCCGTCGGTGCCCTTCGTGTCGAGTGTTTCGACGTACGAAGCGCCCATGATCTGCATCGCAGCCGCGAGCGCCAGCATGTCGCCGCAGTCACCCTCCGATTCGCGCATCTTACGCACGCGAATGTAGCGACCCGGCATCAACTCGCACTTCTCGATGGACTGTCGCGCTTCCGCAATCAGCCAGGGGAAATACTGGGTCGCGCTGATCTCCAGCGTAACGGCGAATTCATCCTTGAACGCTGTCGTCTCGGCCCGCTCGCCGAGCACCTGTTTCCGATATGCCGCCTCGGTGACGAAGGCGCCCGCGTCCCGCTGCTTTTGCAGCCAGATCAGGTCGTCCAGGTAGCAGCAATCGTGTTCGGCCAGCCGGGTCATCAGGTTGTCGAGGTCGCGCGCCTTGGCAGCCTTCGCGTTGATTTCCTCCGGCGTGCCATACTTCGCCACGACGTCCAGCAGGTCGTTGATCACCCGCAGGTTCGGGTCCAGCAGCAGCGAGTTAAGGTCATCCAATCGTGCCTGAGGGATGCGCAGCCTCGCGCGTAGCTCGTCTCTGTTAGCCACAGTTCACCTCGCAGTTAGGGATTTCACCACAAAGGCACAAAGACACGCAGCTAAGGATGCCATTGTGCCTTCGTGTCTTTGTGTTATTGCTTGTTGTCTTCCGCGATGAGCCGCTTGAGCTCGACCAACTCTTCTTCCTTGATGCCGAAGTAGCGCTCGGGATCGGGGAACTTCTTGCTCGTCACCTCGTTGACGTACTCCTTCAGCCCGTCGCCGATGACCTTGCCGGCGTCGCCGTACTTCTTTGCCATCTTCGGCGTGAAGCGCGGGTAGAGGCCGAACATGTCATGGAAGATCAGGAGTTGCCCGTGTGCGTTGGGTCCGCTGCCCAGCGAAATGATCGGCACCTTCGAGCGCTCGGTAATGATCTGGCAGACCTGGTCGGGCACCAGCTCGAGCAGGATTGCCATTGCGCCGGCATCCTCCAGCGCCTTTGCGTCGTCCACGATCTTCTTCGCCTGTTTGCCGCTCTTGCCCTGCAGGCGGAAGCCGCCAAGTGAGGACACGCTTTGCGGGGTTAGCCCCAGGTGCCCCATGACCGGGATGCCCGCGGCCACGATCGCGCGCACCCGCGAGCAAACCTCGATCCCGCCTTCCAGCTTGATCCCATCACACGCGGCCTCGGCCATGAACCGGCCCGCGTTCAGCACGGCGGACTCGTCTGACGCCTGGTAGCTCATGTAGGGCATGTCGCCGATGAGCCAGCCGTTGGGAGTGCCGCGGCGCACGGCCTGGGCGTGGCGGATCATGTCGGTCATCGTAACAGGGAGGGTCGAATCGAACCCGAGGATGGTCATCCCCAGGCTGTCGCCGACGAGAACGATGTCGATGCCGGCCTGTTCCACCAGGTAGGCCATCGGGTAATCGTAGCACGTAACCATGGTGAGCGGCGTGCCCTTCGCCATCTTGTCGAAGAGCACGGGGAGCGAGACTTTCTTACGCTGTTCGGCCATTGGGGAGTGACTCCTGTGTCGCGTTGGGTGGTTCCGAGTGCGGGCGGCGCGCACAAATACCTGACGCCACCATCCAATGCAGTTTACACGGAAACGGCGCTTTGGGCCAAACGACCCGCCCGTCTGCATCTCGGGCCCGAACACCAGGGCGGCTTTGCACCCAAGCACCAGTCGGGATACAATCCCCTCAAGCACCCTGTTGGCCTCATCGCTCTACTCGGGAGGTTCCTTCTATGCTCTCTGACAGCCACACCCCACGCATGGGCATTCTCGTCGGCGGCGGACCCGCCCCCGGCATCAACGGCGTCATTCATTCCGCCACGATCGAAGCGATCAACAACGGGATCGAAGTCGTCGGCATCTACGACGGCTTTCAGCACTTGATGGAGGGCAAGCTCGTCTCCACGCCGTTGACGATCAACAGCGTCTCGCGCATCCACCGGGACGGCGGCTCCATCCTACGAACGTCGCGGGCCAACCCCACCAAAAAAGACGAGGACCTCAAGCGGTGCGCCTGTGCATTGGCCGAGGCGGGCATCTCCTTGCTCGTGGGCATCGGTGGGGATGACACCGCCTACTCGCTCTACCGGGTTTCAAAACACGCTTGCGAAGACATGGGGCTCGCCGTGCGGTCGGTGCACGTGCCGAAGACGATCGACAATGACCTGCCCCTGCCGGAGGGCATTCCCACCTTCGGCTTCGAGACGGCGCGGGAGGTTGGCTCGAAAATCGTGATGAACTTCATGGAGGACGCGCTGACCAGCCAGACCTGGTTTATCGTGGTCACCATGGGACGCAAAGCCGGACACCTGGCACTGGGCATTGGGAAGAGCTCAGGCGCGACGCTGACCGTGATTCCCGAAGAGTGGCACGGCCAAAAGATCCGGCTGCAGGAAGTGGTCGATATTCTCGTGACTGCCGTCATCCGGCGTCTCGTGGACGGCCGGCGCCACGGCGTCGCGCTGATCGCCGAGGGCATTCTCGAGTACCTCGACGATCGGGATCGGGAGTACCTGCAGGGCATCGATGCGCTCGACCCCCACGGCCACGTGCGCCTGCATGACATGAACTTCTCGGACATCCTCAAGCGCTGGGTGATCAAGGACCTCGCCGGCCTGGGCATCGAAATGCAGGTGCGCGACAAGGAGTTGGGCTACGAATTGCGGTGCGCGCCGCCCATCGCCTACGATGTCGACTACACCCGCTCTCTTGGACAGGCCGCCGTCGACTTTCTGCTGCGCGGGGGCAACCACGCTACGATCAGCCTGCAGGGCAACAAGTCGGTGGACATTCCATCAGAGACGATCATGGACCCCGCAACAGGCAAGATCGGCGTGCGTATGGTCAACCCCGACTCCTTCACCTACCAGTCCGCGCTCAAGTTCATGATCCGACTCAAGGCGGGAGACGAAAAAGATCCGATGTTCTTCCCGCGGCTGGCAATGCAGACCAATCTATCGGTGGACCGGTTCAAGGCCCGCTACGGGTACCTGATCGACGCAGCGCCGCGTCCCGACCTGCCCGGCCTGTCATGATCGACGCGAACACCCGCCTCGTCACGACCCCCGACGCCCGACCCGCCGCTCAGGTCCGCTTTCGCGTCCGCTACTTCGAGACCGACGCGATGGGCATCGTCCATCACTCGGCCTACATCACGTGGTTCGAGGAGGGGCGCAGTGGTTTCACGAGAGCGATCGGCTATCCGTATTCCCGGATGGAGCAGGAAGGCGTCAGCCTGGCCGTGGCCGAGGTCAGCGCGCGCTACCACCGTCCCGCCCGTTACGACGACGAGGTGGTGGTGCAAGCCGAGCTGACGGAGTTGGGCAGCCGGGGCATGACGTTCCGTTACGAGGTGCGGCGTGCGGAAGACGACGAGCTGCTGGTCACAGGCAGCTCCAAGCATATCTCGGTGGACCCGCAGGGTCGGGTCACCAGGCTTGCGCCATCCCTGCGCCAGCTACTCGAAGAAAAGGTCAAGGCTGGACGCTGACGGCCAGGGATAGATGGACCCGCATAACGCAGGAGCCCGGTTTCTGGCAGAAACCGGGCTCCTTTCCTCATCATCTGTTCCGGGCAATCCAATCGGTTCAATCAGCGTTCCTTCATTCTTCGGATTCCTCAGTCTCTTCCGAATCGGGCGCGCGAGGGTCCCAACGCTCCACCGCATGCCGCTGCACGACGACGTTCCCGTCCGCCGTGCGGATTTCGGCCGCGCCCAGGTCCCACCAGCCGACCTTGCCGCTGACCGTATCCCCATTCCACATTTGCAGGGTCAAGGGCCGGCCTTCCTGCATGGCGAAAACAAACGCTCGATTCAGCGCCTTGCGCGGCCAATCGAGGCGCCAGCGCAGCTCATCAAATGGCACGCCGAAATAATCTGCCAACATGGCGATGGACGGATCGTCGCCAACGGCCCGGTAGCGCTGTTCCATGTACCGGTACAGACCCTTGGGCAACTCGGGCAGGGCGGCTTCGATCTCCGCGGGCGTAACCCCGCCCCGCTGGGCACGCAGCATCCGCAGGCGATCGCCGAGGCTCATTGTACGTCTCCCGTGCCGTTCGACGTCACCACCATCTCCTGGGCAGCCGCCTCGCTTGTTGCCCCCGGGACCGTGCGATAGCTCACGATTGCCAGTTTGCTCAGGGTGACCTCGCTGCCGTCCCCCTGGCGCACGGTAATGTTATACGGCCCGAATCCCGCCACCGGCCCATCGACGCTCGTCCCATCAAAGAGCACGAAGTGGAGGGGTGTACCTGCATCACGCACCCGCGTGAGGTACTGCATCTCGTACTGGTCGACGGCCTCGGGCAGGTACGCCCGGTGGCGGTCCGGTGTCGGCGTCGCGCGTATCTCCGCCTGCAACTGCACCAGCACCTGGCTGGCCTGCAACCGGTCGAACTGGTCGAGCGGCTTCCCGATTTCCTGCTCCACCGACGACCGCTCCTTGCCCAACCGCTGCAGAAGGTCGTTGATATGGGCCAACTGGCTGGCGCGGGCGGGAGCGGGCGGCTTTGCTTCAGAGGCGGGCCTGGGCGGACGCCCGGTGCGCGGGCGGGGCTGGCCTGCGGGCGGCTGCGGCCCTCCTGGCGGCGGTGGTCCCGCGGGGGCCGGCGGGCGGCTCGACAGCGGCGGCGGAGATTCGTGTCGCGTGTCCTGTCGCTCCAACTGGTTCGCACCGGGCCGGGGGTCGCAGCGCAAGCGCAGCTCGGATTCTTCGACGTAGAGGGCCTTGGCGAGTCGAGCCAGGTGCCGGGGATCAATCGAACGGGTCCCCGCTTCGTACTCCATGATCAGGCCGATGGGTAAGCCAGCACGGCTGGCGAGGGTGGCAACGCTGAGGCGCTTCTGTTCGCGCAATGCCCACAGGTTTTCAGACATAGGGGTCTCCTTTGCTGGAGCTCGCAAATGCTGAGCGCGAGCTCATGCTCTCCTTTAAACTAAGCCCAACAAAAACGCAGGACAGTAGCGCGTTATACCTTTGACGTAGCCCGGGGCCGCACCACAAGGCACGAAGACAAGAGGGAGCAGGGGCTCAATCATGAGTGCGGTGACTTAGTTCGTGTCTAGGCGAGTGTTGACTAACCCTGGCCATCGATCGGCGGCAGGGGCGGGAGGCGGTCGAGGCCTTCCAGGCCGAAGTACTGGAGGAATTGCAGGGTGGTGCCGTAGAGGAACGGCCGGCCCGGTTGTTCGAGCCGGCCCACAGGTTCGACGAGCGCACGGGCGAGCAGCGTTTTCAGCACGCCGTCACAATTGACGCCCCGGATCGCCTCGATGTCGCCGCGGGTCAGCGGCTGGCGGTAGGCGATGACGGCCAGCGTCTCCAGCGCGGCGGTGGAGAGCTTCGTACTGAGGTCCAGGCCAAGAAACTTCTCGATGTACGCGGCCGCCTCGGGCGCCGTCGTCACATGCACCCGGTCGGCCCGGCGAATGACGCGGAGCCCGCGGCGTTCGCCCGCGTATCGCCCCGCAAGCGTCTCGAGCGCGGCCTGGATCACATCCTCGCCTGCGTCAAGCACCTGCGCCAGCCGCGCGATCGGAATGGGCGCCGGTGCGACGAACAGCAGAGCTTCGATGAGCGCGGGCACATCCAGTGCGGGCACGTCGGGCGCGGCACGTCGGGTGCCGTGACCGAGATCGCGAGGGGCGCCGAGGTTACTTCGGTGTCCGTCTCGCCGCCTTGCGTTTCGATCGTCACCCGGCGCCGTCCGTGTAAGGCGCGTGGTCGATGTGCACCTGGATCTTGCCAAGCTGCAAGCCCATGCGCTCCGTAATCACTTCTTTCGCGACGGAGACGATCTCGTCGGTCTTCATCGGCACGTCGATCTCGGGCCGGGTCTGCACTTCAAGCCGCACATTCACCTGCTTGCCCCCGCCCCACACGTACGGCTCGACGCTCACAACATCGGCCAACTGGTCGATGTGCCATGCCAGGCGCCGCGGCGACAGAGTCGGTGGTTACGGAGGCCTGGCTGCCGGTCTCTGTCACCACCCGCACCGCGCGGGGCCGGCGTCGCTTGATCTGCTGCCAGAGCAGTGGGAGGACCACCAGGATCGCCACCACGGCGAGCCCCACCCGGCCCAACGCGTACAGCAGCGGCTGGTTCGCCTGCAGTGTCTGCACCCAGCCGGCGGCCCGCGCAAAGGCCGCGGAAATGGACTGCAAGGTTTGCGCCGGGAACAAGGCAAGCATCAGGCTCAGTGCAAGGAGCACGAGGAGCAGGATGATGACGACCAGCTTGTTGAAAACGTTCATGGTCCCCTCCTGGGCGAGATTATAGCAGCTTCGCACGCAAGCGGATAACCAGTGCCGCAAGCAGCGCCAGCGCAAGCGCGAACAGCGCACCGATACTGATGATGACGCCGATCCGCCAGCTCTGTGGCGCGTATTCGAACACGACTTCGTGATCTCCCGGCTCGATGCGGACGGCCCGATACAGCAGGTTTGCCTTGAGGATTTCGGCGGGTTGACCGTCGACGGTCGCACGCCAGCCGGGGTACCAGGCATCCGCGATCACGAGCAGGCCGGTCTCGGTGGCTTGCACCCGGTAGCTCTGCCGCTCGTCCCGGTAGTCCACCAAAGTCACACCCTCTCCCGCCTGGGCCTCGGCTGCCTGTGCCCGAGCCAGCGGGGCCTCCACGACTGCCTGCGCCCGGGGCCGGAATGCCGGGTCGCCGATCGCCGCCTGGGCCGCCTTTGCGTCCGCGACGGGCATTATCCCATGTACGAGCCAGGCCCGTTCCGGCGCGCCGGTCCGCTCGTACACCTTCACGTCGCCCGAATGGATGCGGCGGAAGTCGCCTTGTGGCGATAGTGTGACGGACTGGTGGGTGCGGGCGCCGTCGCGCTCGTCGATCAAGCTGATGCCCTGGATGACCAGAGGCCCGGCGGAAGGGTTGCGCAGCGTGATACGGGCGGGCGTTCCGGGCGCCTCCAACGGCAGGACGGCCGGCTGCGGTGCGCCACCGGGTGCGCCCACGGCAGCGGGCGGTAGGGCCAGCGGAACTTCGGCCCCGTCTTCCATCCGCACCACGATCGCCACCGGCTCCTTAGGGGGTGTCAGACGCCGCAACGACGCCAACTGCGCTTGCGGGGAAGGCCGGGTAGCCTGCCAGGTCGAGTTCGAGCACGCCGTTGGCCGGGATGGTCGTGTGCTGCTCCAGGTCATAGTAAACGTCACCCGCCCACAGGTCGCGCTGCTTGTCGGTGATCACATACCGCACGCCCGTCAGGTCCAGCAGCCGCGCATCCGGAATGGCCGAGAGTTGCTCCGCAAGCCGGCCGTCCGGCGTCATGTGCTCGGGCGGCAGGAAAAGCTCCTGGAGCATGACGTAGCGCTGCAGCGGCAGCAGCCCGCCGTCGTAGCCGTCGACCGCCGGGAGGCGGAGGAGGAGCGGCAGGTTCGGTGCGAGCACCTCGACCTGCTTCGCCGCACGCACCAGGCGCTCGACTGCGACGTCCGGCAGCCGGTCGCGCCTGCAGAGCGCGCAGCTCGGCCAGGTCGCCGGGATCGTATCGGATATTCGAAAGGCTCAGGAAGCGGCCGCGGCCGCCGGATGGCCCATTGCCCGCCGCGGCAAGCAGCGCCGCGGGCGCATTGCGCAGTGCCATCGCCATCGGCGCGGTCGCCGCCACAAACGGCAGCGCCCGGCTGGCAAAGAGGAGTTCGAGAAACAGGAGCAGCACCAGGAGGGTCTGGAACACGAAACGACGTCCCCCGCTTCGCCGCTTCGCCCCTTCGCGCTGTGCGCCTTCATCCCCCTCTGTGCCTTCGCGTTCCACCTCGGTCCCGCCCGACGCCGCAAGGGTCAGCGCACCTGCCGCGGCCGCCACTCCCACCCAAGCCGCCACAGTCAGCGGGGCCGGCCAGTGCTGCCACGCCAGCAGTCCGAGCATCGCGAGCGTAACCACAACGAGAATGACGCGGCCGGCTGTCCTTTTCGGCGGACCCGGCCGGCGGATGCGGAGCGCTGCCAGCGAGTCAAGCCCCAGGGCCGCCAGCAGGGCGGCCCCGAGCGCAAACAACTCGAGCCAGCGGGCCGGCGCCCGGAAGAGATCAAAGCCGGGCACAAAGCGCCACAGCAGGTAGTAGGCCGGGTTGTACGCGCCCAGCGCCAGGAACGCACCGAGCGCGGACAGGGCGAGGCTGCGCAGGGCGGGCCCGGCCCCGGGTGTGCGTGCCCGCGCCGCCCCCACTGTTGCCACGACGCCCAGTGCGGCAAGCAGCAGCCCGGCGATGCCCGCGTAGCCGAGAAACTCGGCGTAGCCCTCGCTGCCAAACGCCGCGTCCAGCCCGCCGCCGAAGGGGGGCAGGAAGGTCTGCAGCAGGAGCTGGGGCCGGAGCGAGAAACTGACGGCCTGCCGGTAGTCCAGCCCGCCGGTGCGCAGCCCAAGCGTATTCAGCTCGAGCGTGGGGAGCAGCTGCGCGGCAGCCAACGCCAGTGCGGGAATAACGGCCAGCAGTGGAAGCAGCCTGAGAAGCCCCGCGCGACGCACCGGCCAGCCCACGGAGAACACGGCCCATACTCCCAGCCCCACCATGTTGATAAAGGTCGTCTGCGTGTGGCCGGCCAGCACCTGGAGGCAGATGACGACGGCCAGCGCGACGAATGGCCCTATCGCCCGCGCCGGCGTGCTCGGCGAAACCCGCCTTCTGTTGACCTCATCGTACAGCCACAACATTGCGGGCAGCCACGCCAGCGCGTTCAGTTGGTTGATGTTCTCGACGCGGGCCAGCGTAAAACCGCCGAGCCCGAAGACGAGCCCGGCCGCGAACCCTGCAAGCCAGCTCGCCCGCAGCGAGCGGGTGGCCAGCGTATAGGTGAAGCCGGCAGCCAGCCAAACGTGAAGCAGCGCCGACCACACGAGCGCCTGCTCGGCCCGCAGCCAGCTGAGGGGCCAGTGGAGGGGATAGAGCACGGCCGCCTGGATGTTGGCGAGGAACGGCGCGCCGGAGAAGAGGTATGGGTTCCACAGGGGGACCTGGCCCGCCCGGAACGCCTCCATGCGGTGCGCCCAGTATGGGGTGAAGTAGGTGAAAGCGTCGACCCCCGCCAGGATGCGGTTCGTCAGCCCGAGCGGCCAGCACACGACGAGCGTCGCGAGCCCCAGCCCCAGCCAGGCCGCAATATCGGGCAGGCGGCGCCGCAACCCCGCCTTCACGGATGCGCCTCGAGCAAGTCGCCCCTGCCTGCTGTAGCGCTCGAAGCCACGAGTGAAGGCTCCAGCCGGTAAAGCGTGATGTCCGGTTCGCCATTCTGCCCGGCCACCTCGTAGGCGGGCCATGCGCTGAAGCCACGGGCGGCCAGCGCAGCACTGAGGGCCGGGAGGCGTGAGCGCTCCCACTGCGGCAGCGCCAACCACTGCGACGGCGCCCCGGCTGTTCCTGCGACGCGCGCGGTCTCGCTCGCCAGCTTCTGCGGCGAGTCGTACCAACTGCGCACAATCGGGCGGCCGTACAGGTAGTACCCCAGGTGCCAGCCGATGCGATCGAAGTAGACGGTCGCGCCCGGAGGCTGGCCGGCCAGAAAGCGGGCCGCCTGCGCCACCCCTCGATAGGCGCCGATGTCGCTCCCCACGGGAATCGCCGCCCGTACGCCCAAGGTGGCGGCAAACACCAGGACGGCGGCGAGGGCGGCGGCGGTGCTGCCGGCGACCCGGGCCCGCCCGCGGGGCGTCCTCGTCCGCTTCAGCGCCTCCCACCCGGCCGCCAACCCCTGCCCGAGCAGGACGCAGACCAGCGGAAGAATCGGCAGCAGGTAACGATCCCACGGTTGGATGGTGAAGGCCACGTGGACCAGGAGATAGCCCGCGACATAGGCGAGGCACACAGCGGCAGGGCGGAGCCGTCCACGGCCGAGTAGTTCATTCGGGGATGGCCGCCCGCTCCTCCAAGCCAGGCAGCCGGCTGTCAGCAGCGCGAGGGTCAGGGGCCACGCCCCGAACCAGTAACCCGCCTGCCGCGCCCACTCGACCG
Source organism: uncultured Chloroflexia bacterium (assembly GCA_963810095.1). Taxonomy (GTDB): domain Bacteria; phylum Chloroflexota; class Anaerolineae; order CG2-30-64-16; family CG2-30-64-16; genus JALOOB01. The sequence goes on from CAWEMM010000012.1 coordinate 472,677, forward strand.
CCCGCTCGGGCCAGTCGGCCAAGCGCGCCAGAACAACGCCCCCGTACGTCTGCAGGCTCTGGTCCCAGTAGCTCGGCCGGTTATGCCACCGCAGGCTGTCCCAATACGTAACCGCGCCGAAACACGACCGCAAACCCCAAGGCTGCCAGTCCCACCGCGGCAAGGGTCCTTCGCGCTCTTCGCGCTTCACGCTTCGCGCCTTCGCGTTCCACCGCGCCTTCGCGTCCAAAACCCCCACGATCACCAGCGCCAGCACCAGCGGCACACCCATCACCCCCTGCTGTTTGCTGGCGCACGCGAGTCCGAGCAGCACGCCGGCCCAACCAGGACGTCCTGCAAGCGCCGCCCACGCCGCAGCCACCAGGAAGAGGGTCAGCCACCCGTCGGTAAAGGCAGTCGGAGCGAAGAGGATCGCAAACGGCGACAACGCCACTAGCGCGGCGGCAACCCAGGCGGTCCGCACGCCGGCCACCCGACGAGCGAGCCCAAACGTCGCCAGGACGGTGAGGACGCCGGCGGCCATGCCGGGGACGCGCAGGCTCAGCTCGGACACGCCAAACAGTTTGATCGTCGCGGCAAGCAGGTACAGGACGAGCGGCGGCTTATCGACCCAGGGAATCAGCAGCAGCGGGTCGGAGCCGTCTGCGATGGCCCGCGCCCAGGTGCCGTAGAGCGCCTCGTCGTGGTGGAGGGGCAGGTTAGCGAGCCACGGGATGGCGCGCAGAAGCAGCGCGATCGACAGGAGCGCGACAATGGCGAGTGTGCGCTTGAGGGCGCGCCCTACTCGGTCAACCGGTATTTCAGGAGCGTCCACATCACCGTCAGCCCATCGCGCCAGCTGATCTTCTTGCCCTCGTTGTACTCGCGGCCGTTGTACGAGATGGGCACTTCGTAGATGCGATAGCCGCGCTTGAGGATCTTCGCGGTGATCTCGGGGTCGAAGCCCCAGCCGGGCGACTTAAGGCGCAGCTTGAGTGCGACTTCACGGGTGAAGACCTTGTAGCAGGTCTCCATGTCCGAGAGGATCGTGTCGAAGAGGACGTTGGTAAACAGGGTCAACATCTTGTTGCCCAGCATGTGCGTAAAGAACATTGCCTTGCGCGCCCCGCCGAGGAAACGGCTGCCGTAGACCACCTTCGTGCGGCCTTCCAGGATCGGCAGTACGAGCTGGGGGTACTCACGCGGGTCATACTCGAGGTCGGCATCCTGAACGATCATGATCTCGCCGGTGGCCTTCTCAATGGCCGTGCGGACTGCTGCGCCTTTGCCCTGGTTGCGCTCGTGATAGTACACGAACACGCCGGGCAACTGCGCAAGCTCGGGTAGGATCTCGCGGGTGCCGTCGCGCGACCCGTCGTCGACGATCACGATTTCCTTCTCCATGACCATCGTGACGGTCTCGCCCTTCGGCGCCGCTTTGGGCTGGTACGGCCCGTTGCGCACGTGCAAGACCAGCTCAACCGCCAGCACCTGCTCGACAATGGGGCGGATGGTATCAATCTCGTTATAGCATGGAATGAGGACGGACAACTTCAAAGGAGCGACCTCCGGTATGATACACAATACGGGATGCCATTATAACCACAAAGGCACAAAGACACGAAGATGGCGGCGCCTTGTGTTGACCGGGCCGTTAGGCTCAGATGGTAGTTTCTCCGCAGAAACCGGCTTTCTGTTATACTTCCCCCGGAGTGTGAACATGACCGCAGGTAGTGGGTCGAAACGGGTTCTGCTCGCCGTCTTTGCCCATCCAGACGACGAGTCGTTCGGGCCGGGGGGCACCCTCGCAAAGTACTCGCGCGAGGGCGTCGACGTGTGGCTCGTGTGCGGCACCGACGGCAACGCCGGCACGGTGGACTCGGCGATGCTGGAAGGCTACAAGAGCACCTCGCAACTGCGGGCAGCCGAACTCTGCTGCGCCGCACAGACGCTGGGGCTGGCCGGCATCGACTGGCTGGCCTACCGAGACAGCGGGATGCGCGGCGCGCCCGAGAACGACCATCCGGAAAGCCTGTTTCAGGCGCCCATGGATAAGCTGGTGGGGCAGATCGTGGCCTCGATCCGCAAGCACAAGCCGCAGGTCATCATGTGCGACAACCAGTACGGCGGTTACGGCCACCCCGACCACATCAAGCTGCATCAGGCGACCACCCGAGCCTTCTCAGCAGCGGCCGACCCGGCGCAGTACCCCGAGGCGGGCGAGCCGCACCGGGCCCGGGCGCTCTATCACCCGGCCTTCGGGTTCAAGCTCTTCAAGGTGGGCGTACGGCTTGCGCCGCTGGTCGGCCGGGATCCCCACAAGTTCGGCAAAAACGGCGACATCGACCTGACCGAGGTTGTGCAGTGGGAGACGCCCGTCCATGCGCGCATCGACGTGAGCAAATACTTGGACGTGAAGCTGGCTGCAGGGGCGTGCCACAAAAGCCAGGGCGGACCCATGGAGATGACGAAGCGCCTGCCGGGCTGGCTGGTGCGGCGCATGTTCGGCGCCGAGGGCTTCACACAGGCCATCCCTGAGCCGAAACCCGGCAAGGTGACCAAAGACTTGTTTCCAGGATGAGGGCATGGCACTAGAGGCAACACTGACTAATGAAGAGAGCGGGCTCCTGACGGGCCTCACTACCCCGCGCAAGGTCCAGGACTTCCTGGACACCGTCGCTTACGAGCCGGAATACTTCAACCGCTCGCCTTTGCGGGTGCTGCGTGAGCGCCGCGGGCACTGCCTCGACGGCGCGATCTTCGCCGCGGCTGCACTGCGACGCCTGGGCCACCGGCCCTTGATCCTGGACCTGACCCCCGAACCGCTGATGGACGACGACCATGTCCTCGCGGTGTACCGGAGGAACGACGGGTTCGGTGCGGTCGCCAAGTCCAATTTCAGCGGTCTGCGCTATCGCGAGCCGGTGTTCCGCACGCTCCGCGAGCTGGTCATGTCCTATTTCGAGGACTACTTCAACTCGTACGGCCGCAAGACACTCCGCGGCTACACCCGCCTGCTCGACCTCTCCCACTACGACGCTATGGATTGGGAGACCAGCGATGCCGCGTGCGACCGCATCGAGAAGCGGCTGCAAGGCATGCATTCCATAGAACTGCTGACCCCCGCGATGATTCGCGAGCTCACCCCTGTGGACGCCCGCCGGCTCGAAGCGGGCCTAAGCGGCGCCGACCCGGAGGGCCTGTTCAAGCCCGGCATCGCATAGCCCGGGTGTCTGGCAACACGAAGGCGCGAAGTGTGCGAAAAGCACACGCCAGCGCGGTAGCCTCCGTGCTTCGCATCTTCAGCGCGCTTGGTCGCTTCGTGTTCCAAACCGCCTCGCCCAGATAATCGAACCGCACCCGACCGCACCCCCATGGCTTGCCCCGTCCCGGCCCTTGTGCTATACTCGCTATTGCAATTGCTCGCAATAACAATAAATTCGTAATAGCGAGGGTTTCGCAATAAGTATCTATCGGAGAATTAGCTGGGGCCGGTCTCTGACTGTGCCCCGTCTGGCCGGTCTCGTACGCCAGCCAGGCTGGCGTACGAGACCGGCCAGAGCACTTTCGGATAGATTCTAAGCTCTGCCGGCTGTTTCCCCCAGGAGGTTGGCCATGCCGTTTGCAAGCGTACAACCCATGCACATTCCCGACGGCTTCCTGTCCGTCGCGGTCTCCGTTGTCTTTTGGCTGCTCTCGATCCTGGCAGTGGCCTACGCGCTCCGCCGGCTGAACGCCGACCTCAATGAGCGCAAGGTGCCGCTTATGGGCGTCCTGGCAGCAGCGATATTCGCCGGCCAGATGTTGAACTTCTCCGTTACCGGCGGCACCTCGGGCCACCTGATGGGCGCGGCGATTGCCACCATCCTGCTCGGACCCTGGGCCGCCGTGCTCATCCTGACCGCAGTGGTCAGCATCCAGGCGCTGATCTTCCAGGACGGCGGCATCCTGGCGCTCGGCGCGAACATCTTCAATATGGCCGTCGTTGGGGTCACCGTCGCCTACTTCACCTATCGCACCGCGCAGCGACTCGCGGGTGGAAGAAGGTGGGGGATCTTCGGAGGTGGCTTCGCCGCGGGCTGGCTGTCGATTTTCATTGCCGCGCTCGCGGTCGCACTGCAACTCGCGCTCTCGGGCACGTCGCCCGCCAATCTCGCCGTCCCGGCAATGGGTGCAATACACGCGCTGATCGGCGTCGGCGAGGGGTTGATTACGGTCGGCGCGCTGGCGTTCCTCTACACGGCCCGGCGCGACTTGGTCGTTCACGGTTCCGAAGGGGCGCCGGCCGGTAAGCTCATCTGGCTCGGCGGTCTCGTTCTGGCGCTCGGCCTCGCTGTCCTGGCGCCGCTCGCATCCTCGCACCCTGACGGCCTGGAGTGGGTTGCCGCGCAGAGCGGCTTCCTCGGCCTGCAGCGCGCGCCGTCGGGGGGTCTCCTGCAAGGCTACATGCTGCCCGGAGTCTCGAACACCGCCGTCGCGACCATCCTGGCGGGCGCGATCGGCGTGCTGCTGGTCCTCGCGGTCGTAGTTGGCTTGGCGCTGGCCCGCCGGCGCCGGCCCGCAGAGAACGAGGCCTAGGCGCCATGCACGCCCATTTTCTCGATCCATTTCGTGAAGGCGCTTCGCCGGTGCACAGGCTCGACCCACGGATCAAGCTGGTGCTCGCGGTGGCCTTCATCCTGACGGCCGCGCTGATCCACCCCGGCGCGTGGCCGGCGTACGTGCTGCTCTTCGCCGGGGCCTTCTCGATCATCCTGCTGTCAGAGCTGGGCGTCGGCTTTGTCTACAAACGGGCGGTGCTGGCCGCGCCGTTCGTCCTCGCGGCCCTGCCGCTGCTCTTCACCGTGCCCGGCGAGGCGTTGGCGACCTTCCACATTGGGCCCTGGACCCTGACGCTGACTCAGCCCGGGCTCGTCCGCTTCATCAGCGTTGCGCTGAAGTCATGGATCTCAGTCCAGATTGCGATTGTGCTGGCCTCCACGACCGCTTTCCCCGACCTGCTGGCGGCCATGCGAGCGCTCAGGATCCCGCGGCTCTTGGTGGCAGTCATCGGCCTGATGTGGCGCTACCTCTTCGTCCTTGTCGACGAGGTGATGCGCCTGATGCGGGCACGCGAGGCGCGTAGCGGCCATCCGGCCGTGCCTGCGGGACGAGTGGGTGGATCGCTTGCCTGGCGGGGAAAAGTCACGGGCGGCATGGCGGGCAACCTCATGCTCCGCTCGTTTGACCGCTCCGAGCGCATCTATGCCGCAATGGCCAGCCGCGGCTACGACGGCGAGGTGCGCGGCCTGCCGCGTCCGGCCGTGCCCTCGCTGGCCTGGGTCGTACTGGCGGGGGGCCTGCTGTTTCTGATGCTGATCCTGCTGTTGGGGCTTGTCCTGTGAAGGTTGCGATCAAGGTTACGAAGGGAGCGGAGGCGGATTCGCGGCCAGGCGGCGCCTCTTTCGCTCTGGCAGGGCCTCTGAGTTCTCTGTGCCCTGGGTGGCAAAAAAAGGTCTCTGATGCATCACACAGTTGAAGTCGAACACTTATCATTCGCCTATCCCGACGGGCATCCTGCCCTCCACGATGTCACGCTTTCCATCGCGCCCGGCGAGAAGGTGGCTCTGCTGGGACCGAATGGTGCGGGCAAGTCGACCTTAATCCTGCACCTGAACGGGATTCTGAAGACGCAGCAGGGCCGGGTGTGCGTGGCAGGTTTGGAAGTCACCGACAAGACGCTCGGCCGCGTGCGCGCCTCGGTCGGCCTGGTCTTCCAGAATCCCGACGACCAGCTTTTTTCGCCGACCGTCTTCGACGACGTCGCGTTTGGCCCGATTTACCAGGGGCTGAAGCCGCCGGACGTCCGCGCCCGGGTCGACGAGGCGCTGGCTGCCGTCCGCATGAGCGAGTACAAACACCGGGTGTCGCACCACCTCAGCACCGGGGAGAAGAAGCGGATCGCGATTGCGACCGTGCTGTCGATGCAACCCGAGATCCTGGTGCTCGACGAGCCGACCGCCGGCCTCGATCCACGCGCCCGCCGCGGCCTGATCAACCTGATTCGGGAACTGCCGCAGACCATGCTCATCGCGACGCACGATATCCGCATGGTCGTGGAGCTCTTCGATCGCTCGGTTATCATGGATGGCGGGGAGGTGGTGGCCGACGGGCCTTCTGCTCGGATTCTCGCAGACGAGGCGCTGCTGGCGTGCCATGGGCTGGAGGTCTACTGATGTCGTGCCAGGAGACCCTCTACCGTACGCTGCGTGAGAAAGGGATGCGCGTGACGCCCCAGCGCGAAATCGTGCTGTCGGTGCTCCATGACGTCGAAGATCATGCCGCGGTCGAGGAGATCTATCGCCGGGTCCAGATGCACAGCTCGGTCATGGACATTTCCACGGTCTACCGGACGCTCGAAATGCTCGGCGCGATGGGCATGCTCGACGTGCTGGACGGGGCGGACGGCCAGCGCCGCTACGCGCTCCGTCACACCCACGACACGCACGTCCACCTGGTCTGCCAGGGCTGTGGCGCGGCGATCGAGGCCGACGTAAGGCCTGTCTCGGCGCTCGCAGCAACGCTGCGGGCCTCCTATGGCTTCGTTCTCGACGACCATCATCTGACACTCCCCGGGCGTTGTGCCGGCTGCTGCGCCGAAGCGTAAACTGGACAGTACGCGCTGTGGGGCAAGCTGAAGCTCGCCCCACATGGATAGCGGCCATCGTTCCTCGTCGTTCATACTTAAGTTGCAGAGCGACCCAGTACGTTCTCCTCTTCACAGGCTGCGGTTGACGTGTTAGAATTGTCAAGTATATTGTGAGATTCCCCGCACTGGCCGAGGTACACGATGAATACTGCACGTTCCACCAGCCGCCGAGGCTTCCTCAAGCTAGCAGGCGCCAGCTCTGCCGTGTTGCTGGCTCAATTGGCGGGCGATGCTCGGGGCCTGGATTCCATCGCTTAGGCCTCAGCCGGTGCAGCCCCTGCTGCGAACAACCAGGCCGCCGCCAGGAGTGTCGTCGTCGACATGGACGTCGCGCCCAAGAGCGCACAGGTCTTTGCCAAGGGCGGCGGCACGCAGGCACTAAGCTACCAGGTCACAAAGGTACAATCGGCCGACCCACAGTGGACCGTCACCAACATTCCCGGCAGCTACCTGGGGCCCATCCTGCGCGTCCGCAAGGGCGACCGGCTCCGCGTCAATGTCACAAATCGCTTGCCGGAAGACACGACGGTGCACTGGCACGGGCCTCACATCCCGTCTGACATGGACGGGCACCCGATGGACGCTATCGGCCCTGGCGCCACCCGCATGTACGAGTTCGACATCATCGACCGGGCCGCTCCACTCTGGTTCCACCCCCACCCGATGCACCGCACCGCGGAGCAGGTTTACGCGGGGCTTGCAGGCCTGCTCCTGGTCTCAGACGACGAGGAAGATGCGGTCGCACCCGGGTTGAGCACGGGCGAGCATGACGTGCCGCTGGTGCTCCAGGATCGCCTTTTCGACGCCAACAACCAGTTTCTGTACCAGCCGAACATGATGTGGGGTGCTCTCGGCGATCGCATTCTCGTCAACGGCTTCGCGGGATACCGCCAGGAGCTCCAGCCCCGCGCTTACCGCCTGCGCTTCTACAACGGCTCCAATGCCCGCACGTACAAGCTCGCATGGAGCGATGGGACCGCCTGGCAGGTGATCGGCACGGACGGCGGCCTGCTGGGCGCACCCGTTAGCCGCGACTACCTGACGCTCATGCCCGGCGAGCGCATCGACGCGTGGTGTGACTTCCGGGCCGCGCGGGCAAGGAAATCACCTTGCGCACCCTGCCCTTTACCGCCGGTACAATGGGCGGCATGATGGGCGGGGGCATGGGCGGCGGCAGGGCATGGGCGGCGCCATGGGCATGATGGGCGGCATGGCAGGGGGCCTCGCTAACGGCGCGGCGTTCGACATTATGACGGTTGCCGTTGGCACAAAAAAGGCCGATTCGCCCCGGCTAGGCACTTTCCCGGCCATCAAGCCCTTTGATCCGAAGGACGTTGTCAACTACAACAGCCCGCGCACGTTCTCGCTTGCAATGGGAATGATGATGTCCTGGACCATCAACGGCCGGGTCTTCAACGACAACAACATGATGGAAGTGGCGCCGGACGAAAAAGTCCTCCTCAACACGACCGAAGCGTGGGAATGGATCAACAACGGCCCGATACCCCATCCCATGCACATCCACAACGTGCAGTTTCAGGTTTTGCAGCGCCAGGGCGGCATTGCCGGCAGCGACGACCGGTCAAGGCCGGCTTGTCGATACGGGCTGGAAGGACACCGCCGCGGTCGGCCGGGCGAGCGGGTGCGGGTTGCGACGCGCTTCGCACCCTATGCGGGCCTCTATATGTACCATTGCCACATCCTCGAACATGAGGACATGACGATGATGCGGAACAACGAAATCGTGAAGAAGTAAGCCCGGCGCGCGGGCCGGCGGTTCTTTTCCACACCACGCTTGACGCCTTCATCGCCTTGCAAGAGGAGCATTTACCGTGAGGGATCTTTACCGGCTGGCGACCAAGAACATTGCGGGAAGTTCGTTCCGCAGCGCGGTCGTCCTGCTCTGTGCCCTGGTCGTCACCGGCCTGGCCGTTTCTACACTGTTGATCGTCCGCGGCGCACAGCAAAGCCTGCAGCTGGCGATGGACCGGCTGGGCGCCGATATCATCGTCGTGCCGGAAGGCGCGGAGACCAAGGTCGAGAGCGCGCTATCTGATGGGCGATCCCACCCGGGTGTGGATGCCGGAAAGCGTGCTGGCCCAGATTTCGGCGATCGAAGGCGTCGAGAAAGCGACGCCACAGCTCTATCTTTCCAGCCTCAGGAACGCCTCCTGCTGCGCGGTCTCCGATATGTTCATGGTGGTTACGATCCGGCCACGGACTTCACCGTGGAGCCGTGGCTCGAGTCGAGGCTGGGCGGCGGCCTGGGGTTAGGTGAAGCAGTCGGAGGCACCCACGTCTTCGTGCCTGAGGGCGAGCAGAACATCAAGCTCTACGGGTATTTCGTAACGCTGCGCGGCAACATGGAGCCCACCGGCTACGCTTGACCACATCAGCAAGACTTACGAGGTTGCGAAAGAGAATAAGGTGGCGCCGGTGATTTCCGCGAACGCGGGCGACCTGATCGAAGTGCGCTTGAAGAACCTGGGCGCAGCGAACGCGGACGAATTCGTGCCCGCGGTGGCGCTCGAATTCGAGGATACGCGCATTTTGTCGGAGGCCACGGTCACGGGCACGATCCCACCCGGGTCTCCCTCGATGGCCCTGCCGGCCGTCGCCGGAGAGCCGGCCTCGGGCAACGTCCTGGTATACACCTTCTCGGCGCCCGCGGCCGGCAAATATGCCTACACCCTGGTCACTTCCGGGCACGCCGAGCACGACATGGACATGTCCGTGGGCGACATGGCGACCTGCATGTGTCCCTGCTGCCAGGCCATGCGACGGATGGGCATGAGCATGGGCCCCATGAGCATGGGCGCCATGAGCATGGACGCGAGCATGGACATGTCGGACATGGGCGTTTTCCCGACGTTGCCGGCGGCCGTCCGAGGCTCTTTTGAGATCCGAGAGCAGGAACCGGCCGGCGGTGACCAAGCCGCGGTCCGGATCGAACGCGCAGCCGAGAACGACCGCATCCGCGGTTTGCAGGCCGGCACGCCGTTCCAGGTGCTCGTGCCCGCCTACCTGCCGCCCGTATTCGATCGCAGCCGGGCCGAGGTCCGTACGCTGGCGGCGGCCGGCAGGGGTTCGGTGGTCGAACTGACCTATCGCTCGCCGAGGTCTGCAGTATTCGTGACCGAGTGGTTGCCGCAGGAGGAAGGCTCTGAAACGCTGGTGGGGTCGACGGGCATCGAGATGGGCGCCACCGGCGCAATGAGCGGCACGATGCCCATGGGCCAAATGGGTGCCATGGGCGCCACCGGCGCCATGACGGGGACCTCGCAGATGGGTATGATGGGCTGCTCGGCCATGATGGGAAGCACGGGCATGATGGGCTCGACGGGCGTCATGTCGGGCACGATGGGCACGACGAACTGTCCGTTGCTTGGCGTCACGCCCACCCCGGCCCCCGCCGCAACCGCGCAGTCCAACTCGTAGCGCGAGCCTGCCTTCTGCGCAACTCCGTCTCGGCCAGATTGGGCCGCCTCGGGCTGGGCTCCTGTATAATGTGGCAAACCGCACGACAGGAGCCCTTATGCCCGCTAAGATCACCCGCATCGACGTCTACAAGCTGAACGTCGCGCTGCACGAGCCGTTCGTCATCGCGCTCGGCACGAGCTATCAGGCCGAAAACCTCCTCGTTCGCATCCACACCTCCGACGGGCTGACGGGCTGGGGCGAGGGATCGCCGCTCCCCACCATCAACGGCGAAACGCAGGCAATCGCGTTTGACGCGGCCCAGGCACTGGCCCGCCTTCTGATCGGCAAGGACCCATCCGACATCGAGGGCCGGGTCGCCGACATGAACGCGGCGCTGCCTCATAACACCTCCGCCAAGTGCGCTCTCGACGTCGCGCTGTACGACCTGCTCGGCAAAGCCGCGGGCATGCCCCTCTATGCGCTTTTGGGGGGTCAGAACCGCCGCATCCGCACCGACTTCACCATCAGCCTCACCGCGCCGGAACACATTGCGGCCAAGGCGCGGGCGGTGAAGGCCCGTGGATTCCGCACGATCAAGCTGAAACTGGGGACCAACCGGCAGGACGACGTGGCCCGGGTGCGCACCGTCCGCGAGGCCGTGGGCGACGACGTGGGCCTGAGCGTGGATGCGAACCAGGGCTGGTCGGCCGCGACGGCTATCACCATCCTCCGAGAAATCGATCGTTACGGGGTGGAACACTGCGAGCAGCCGGTGCCGAGATGGGACCACGCCGCACTCAAGGCAGTGAGCGACGGCAGCCCAATCCCCATCGTCGCCGACGAGGCGTGCTTCGACCACCACGACGCCTACACGCTCGCGCGCGAGCGTGCTGCGAGCATGTTCAACATCAAGCTGAGCAAGTCGGGCGGCATTCACACTGCGCTCAAGATCGCAGCGATCGCCGAGGCAGCGGGCCTGCGCTGCATGATCGGCTGCATGCTGGAAGCGCGGCTGGGCATTGCGGCCAGCGCCCACCTCGCCGCGGCTCGTCCCGTGATCGCCTATGCCGATCTCGACGGCATCCTGCTCCATTCGGAAGACCCGGTGGCGGGCGGGGTCACGGTCGACGGCGACGAGTTGGTCCTGTCGGATGCGCCCGGAATCGGCGTGGAGATGGACGAGCGGTTCGTCGAGCGGCTGGAGCGCGTCAGCGTGGCCTGAGTTCGCCCCACCCCTCCTCGTTCCTGCAGAATGCATCCCGAAATAATCTTGCAGCATCCGACGCGTACGGGAACAAGTGCTGCACTGGCTCCGTCTTCGGGACAACACCAAGCGGAGGAGTGAACTGTGTCCCGTAGAAGTACGCCTCTATTCGTGCTGTTGGCCTTCATGCTGGCGGCCGCATCGGGTTGCGTGGCTGTGCCCGTGAGCAGCACGTCGACCGGTACGGGCACGCCCGGATCGCCCATTATCGAGGTGGAGACGGCGAGCGTGCCCTCGACGACAGTAACAGCGGAGCAGACGGCCGGGGTGTTACAGCCAACCGTCGAGATGCTTGCGACAGCCACAGAGACGCCGGCCCGCACTGAGACGCCCGTCGCTACCCCTGCGGCGACCGCGACCGTGACGACAACAGGAACTATCGAAACGACCGCTGTGCCCCTGACGCCCTCGCCGGCGCTGCAGTATTACCGGGGACCTAACCCCTACCGCGCCACACCACTCTTCGAGGTCGCATACGACCCCAGCCGGTGGCAGTACGTGGAGGACGACGGAACGGGGCGGCCGAGCCAACTCAAGCACCGGGAGATGGACGGTTGCGCCATCTGGCTGCGTGCCGGCCCCGTCGATGCGAAGCAGGTGGGCACGGTGTGGCTGGCCGAACGTGCGTGGAGCGTGGCCCAGGTTCAACCCAAGGTGATCGAGTACGTGTCGCCGCAGGAGGATTTCGCATGGATCTTCGGCGTTCTGCTCTCAGAGGAATTTACAGGGCGGGCCAATAGCAACTGCCAGGATGCGGCCGAGCAGGTCATCGGGACGTTCAGGGTCGTGCCCGGGTGACGCTCGGCGCGGGGGGTGCAACGCCTCCCGCCGCCGCCGGTCCTCGTGGTCGGAGCGCGAAGGGCGAGTCCCGATTCGCGCTCCCTGCCACCAATGACCACTAATTGCTGCAGCAAAACTTATGTCTCCTAAGTGGAGCAAATGTTGTGCGAACGGCGTCACTGAAGTATACTGAAGCCCGAAATCGCCCCTGGGGCGCGATGGTTTCGGCATCATTCTCGTTTCGGTAAGGGCCATGAGCACACCACACGCATCCACCCCTCCCGCACCGCAGGCGCGGCGCAGCATCGCGCCGTGGGTCTTCATTGTCTTCTGGCTGCTCATTCTCGCGCTCGTCGCAGTGCTCGTTTTGTCGCTGGCCAACATTTACCAAGGCGACGTGATCCTGTCGGGCGTCACCGCGCTGGGACAGGACCTGGGCGGGCGGACGCGCTCTGAGGCCAGCCAGATCATCAAGGGTGAGTGGCAGAACCGCAAGATCATCCTGGACGCGGACGAGTTGAGCTGGACGCTGTCACCTGAGCAGCTCGGCGTCATCCTGGATGCCGATGCGATGGCAGAGGCGGCTTACCAGCAGGGTCGCGGGCAGCCGGGGCTCGAGAGCCTCCTGCCAACCGCCCGGCGCATCCTGGCGTCGTCCGGGCTCGTCCCGCTCGCCGCCGACACGGCCGCGGTCACACCTGTATGGCGTTTTGATCGGGGCGTGGCAACGGAGACGATTCGCACCCTGGCCGGGCAGATTGACGTGCCGGTCGCAAATGCCGGCGTGACGGTCGTCGACGGCAAGGTGGAGACGACGCCGGGGCAGGCCGGCCAGGCGCTTGACGTGGGCGCCATGCTCACAGCGCTCGAGTCGCAGCCGTGGGAGGTTGCGCTGGCCCGGCCCCAAAACCTGCCCCTGCGCTTCACCATGCCGGTCGTGCAACAAGCTCCGCCCATCAACGACGTCTCGTCGATCGTAAATGAGATCACGCCGCTGCTGGGCAGCCCCATCGCCGTGCGCCTGTACGACCCAATCCGGGATGAACGACTGGCATGGACGATCCAGCCCGCGGACATGGGGCGCTGGGTGGGCGTGGGCGAAGGGCAGGACGAAGCGAGCGGTCAGAAGAAGCTCACCTGGTCCGTCGACGAGACCAAGGTGCGCGACTTTGTCGCGGCTCAAAATGCTTCGTTCGGCGACGAGCGCTTTGTCGACGCGGATGCCGTCGCGCCGGCCCTGGCCGAAGCGTTTCGGAAGCAGGAGGGCGAGGTCAAGTTCACCGTGAAGCACGGGGAACGTAAACACGTCGTCAAGCCGGGCGAGACCCTGTCGAGCATCGCATACGATTACGGTTTCCCGTATCCATACCTGATGCTGGCCAATCCGGGCAAAGACACCCTGCTCGCCGGCGACACCATTACCATTCCGTCCGTCGACGTGCTGACGCCGCTGCCGGCGGTCGAGAACAAGCGCATCATCATCAACATGCCGAAGCAGACGGTGAAAGTGTACGAGAACGGCCAGGTCAAATGGGACTGGGTGGGCAGCACAGGCATCGACTCCAGCCCGACTTCGCCGGGCATCTTCCAGGTGCAGACGCACGAGGAAATGGCGTACGCGGCCAACTGGGACCTGTACATGCCCTGGTTCATGGGGATTTACCGCCCCGTGCCGGGGCAGGAATTCATGAACGGCTTCCACGGCTTCCCCAGTCGCGACCGGCGGCAGCTGCTGTGGACGAAGAACCTCGGCAAGCGGGTCACGTACGGCTGCATCCTGCTCAGCACCGAAAACGCCGAAGCTGCTGTACGACTGGGCCGAGCCGGGCGTCATTGTAGAGATTCAGAAGTAACCCGTTCTCGCCGGCCGCTCTCTTGAGCTGTGGTTGAGGAGCGAGCCGGTGAGCGGGGTCCGTAGGGTTCGTATTGTGAAGAAGGAGAGATGAAGCAAATGCACCGCATGTTTTCGCGCGTTAGTTTAGTTACCGGCTTAATGGTTTTCACGATGGTCGTCGCAGCCTGCGCGACCCTGCCCCCCATTACCGCCGGAACGCCGGCGGCTGCCCTCCCGACCTCGGAGTCCACAACGGGCGCCGCGGCCACCCCGACGGCCCCTGCTCCAGGCTCGCCGCTGCCCGGGTCCACCTCGGCCGTCGACAACGCGGTTCAGACCCTGGCGACGCAGTTGGGCATTAAGGCGGAAGACGTCAAGGTCGTGTCGTCGGGCCAGGTCGATTGGCCGAACGGGTGCCTGGGCGTCCAGCGGCCCGGCATCATGTGTACCGACGCCATCGTGCCGGGCTACCAGGTGATGCTGGAAGTCGGCGGCAAGCAGTATGAGATGCGCACAGACCTGTCGGGGCAGGTGGTGGTGTTGGCGCCGGAAGGTGTGGGCATGGCCGCGCTTCCCGAAGCTGCGGTGCGAGCGCGCGAGCGGGCGGCCGTCGACCTGGGCCTCGAACTGGGCCTCGTCCGGATCGTTTCGGCCGAGCAAGTGCAATGGCCCGATGCCTGCCTGGGCGTGCCCGACCCGGCCGAGCTGTGTGCGCCCCAGGCGACGCCAGGGTACCGGGTGACGGTGGAGACAAACGACACGCAATACGTGTATCACACCGACGAAACCGGGCAGAACATCCGCCGCGAGCGACAGGCGCCGACCGCGAGCAACGTACCGCCCGCGGCGACGCGCGGCGCGTGACGCGGCCGCGAAGGAGCTGGGCGTCGCTGCCGACTCAGTCACCGTGGTCAGCGCCGAAGCGACTCAATGGCCCGACGCCTGCCTGGGTGTGGCCGGCCGCGGCGAGATGTGCGCCCAGGTCATCACGCCGGGATATGAAGTCGTTCTCGAGGCGAACGGTCAGCAGTACGTCTACCATACGAATGAAAGCGGCAGCGTGGTGCGCAGCGCCGGGCAGGCACCCACGCCGCGGGGGACATCTTCGGGGCAGAGCAGCGAGGCGATCGTCGGCCTGCGCAGCGACGTCAGCGGCTCGTGCGTGGATGTGCGCGTCGATCTCCAGGGCGTCAGCTTCGGCGCGTGCGGCAGCGAGATGACCGCAAGCGAATTCATGACGGGGACGTACCGTCTCGAGCAACTCATGGACATGCAGCGGACGTATGCGTCGTTCGGCGCCAGCACGCCGGCCGGCAAGGTGACCTTCGCCGGCAAGGGCACCATCGAGGCCAGCCCGATCGAGCAGCGCATGGTTGCCGAGTGGGCCAACCTGGTCGGCCTGGAAACGCGTTCGGGCACCCGCATTGCGCTCTACGGTATGGAGTGGAGCCGTGAGGGCGGCATTGCCGGCTTCTGCGACAACGTGCGGATCGACTCGGGCGGGCACGCGACCTACACGACCTGCAAGCAGGCCGGCGACGCGGTCAGCTGCCGCGCCCGTGTGGACGCGGCTGACCAGCGACGAGTTGACGCAGTTCTACGGGTGGATGGACCAACTGGGCGCGGTGCAGGCCGAGCAGAAGGACCCGGCCGCGGCCGACCAGATGACCGTGCGCGCGAGCTTTGCGGGACGGGGCACGGGCAAGGCCACCACGGCGGACCAGGATGCCATGCTGCAGTTCGGCGCGGCGCTGCTGCAGCAGTGGGCCAACGCCACGCCGGTGCGCTATCTCAGCTTGCTGACCGACGCCACCATGCGGAGCGGCCCGGGAGAGCAGTTCGACGCGCTCGAAAAGCTGGCGGCGGGCCAGCAGGCGCTCGTCACGGGCGTGAGCCAGGACAGCAAGTGGTGGCGGGTCGTCTGTGCCGATAATACGGTCGGCAATTGCTGGGTGACGGGCGACCCTGCGGTGAGCCAGCCCATCGCGCCCGCGGGCTCAACCGGGCTCCAGCCCGGCGCCGAGGGGCAAGCCGCGCTGGACGAGACGCAGGTGCTGGCAGCCGTCGTGCGCCAAATCTACACGAAGGACGACACGTTCGGCGGCAACTCGAAGCTGCCGCTCGTCTACCTGCTGTCGGTGGACGATGCAGACGGGAACGCGATCCCCTATTCCAGCCCCGCCAGGGCGCTCCCTGCGCCGGTGCAACAGGGCGTGGTCGCGGCGCTCAGCGACTTGCCCACGCAGCTCAAGTGGGTGGCCAGCGCGGGCGAGGTCAAGCGCGACAAGAATAACGTCGTGGAAGGCAATGGGGCCATCATCACGCTCGGCAAAGTACAGCCCCAGCCCGACGGCACAGTCCGCGTCACCAGCAGCATCTACCTCGGGCCCATGGCTGCGGGCGGCCAAACGTACATCCTGGAGAACCAGGACGGTAAGTGGCAGGTGACGGGCACGATCGGCGCGCAGTGGATTAGCTGACCGGACCTAGACGGGTTCCACAAGCCTGGAGGCACGGACATCACAGAGGCCGGGCGCATGAAAGTGCGTCACGTCCTTTTGGGTCTTCGTGCCTTTTCTGGTTCCCGTGGTTATAATCCGGCGTACACCTTCATAAGGATCGGTGGTCTTATGCCAACGCTGCCAGCCAACGGCATCAACCTCTACTATGAGTCGCACGGGCCTCAAGACGGCGAAGTGCTCGTGCTCAACAACGGCATCCTCATGACCGCGGCCAACAGCTGGGGTTTTCAGACCCCCGTGCTCTCCCGCCGTTACCGGGTACTTCTGTATGACTGTCGGGGGCAGGGCCAGTCGGACCACCCCGAAGCACCATACTCGATGGAGCAGCACGCCGACGACCTGGCAGCCTTGCTCGACGGCCTTGGGATTGAGCGAGCGCACATCGCGGGCATTTCGTACGGCGGTGAGGTTGCACAGGCCTTTGCGCTCGGCTACCCACACCGCGTGCGCAGCCTCGTCCTGGCCGACACGGTCAGCGAGGTCGGGCTCGAGTTGCGTTACACGGCCCTCTCCTGGCTGAACTACGCGCAAGCCGGCGACCGGGAGGGCCTCTTCCTGGCGACGGCGCCCTGGAACTTCTCGGCCGGGTTCATCGCCGCGAATCAACAGGTGATGGAAGGTGCGCGCCTGCGCTATGGCACGCTCGACTACCCTGCAGTCGCCCGGCTATGTGAGGCATTCCTGGCCGTGGACTTCACCAGCCGCCTCGACGAGATCGACGCGCCCACTTGCATTCTCGTCGGAGAAGCAGACCGGCTGAAAGGGCGCTCCTATGCCGAGATCCTGCACCGCGGCATTCGGGGCAGCGAGCTTCACGTGCTCTGCGGCGCGGGCCATGCAAGCTGCTGGGAAGCTGTGGCCGAGTTCAACACCGTCGTCCTCGGTTTTCTGGCAAAGCAGTGAACGGCCGTTCGAGCTTTCAGGGGGCGCTTGAGAGCGGGGAAATCTCGATGAAACAACAACTGGATCTGATCGCGTTCGATGCGGACGATACGCTGTGGCACAGCGAAAACCTTTACGCCGCGGCACAGGCCAGGTTCGCGCAGTTGATGGCCCCGTACGCGGACGAGGCCGCCGCTCTGGCCGCGCTGCACGAGACGGAAATGCGCAACCTTCAGCCGTACGGGTTCGGCGTTAAGGCCTTCGTGCTCTCGATGATCGAAGCCAGCATCCAACTCAGCGGAGGCGCGGCCGGCAGCACGATCTTCTCGACGCTGCTGGCAACGGGCAAGGACATGCTGGCAGCCGAGGTTGAACTGCTGGACGGGGTGGAAGAGGCAATCCGTTCCCTCGCGGCCGCCTATCCGCTGATGGTCATTACGAAGGGCGACCTGGGCCACCAGGCGGCCAAGCTGGAGCGCTCGGGACTGGCGGACCATTTCCGTTATGTCGAGATCGTGGCGGACAAGAACCGCGAGGTCTACCTGAGCCTGTTCGCCAAGCACGGCATCGACCCGGCCCGGGTGCTGATGGTGGGGAACTCCCTCAAATCCGACGTCATCCCCGTCCTCGAGCTTGGCGGCTGGGGTGTGTTCGTGCCCTACACGATACTCTGGGCGCACGAGCATGCCGAACTTCCGCCTGCCCTGGCCCTGCGTTACCGTGAGATCGAACGCCTCGACCGGCTGCCCGAAATCTTGGAGCAGATCGAAGACGAATAGGCGCAGATGACGCAGAGCAGGGCGAGAATGGCCGGATCGTCATTCCGAGGTTCCGTTGATCTGCCTGCTCCGCGTCGTCTGCGTCGGTTTCCTACCTCATCCCGGGCGGGATAAACTCTCGCATGCCTCCGACTTCTTCCAGCGGCTGGCGCGCCGCGGCGGCCTCGGGCTCGAAGATATCGCGCGGCTGGGGTGCGGAAAGGTAGACGTCCATGGTCTCCTTCCCCGCCGCAAACAGCTCCTCGATGTGATCGAAGTCGTTGAACTCCAAGTCTGCCAGTGCATTGATTTGGACGTGGTGGAGCTCGATATTCGGGTCCGCGTCCGCGCGCTTGAGGTCCTGGTACAGCGACTGGACCAGGAACGTCTCCATGGTCCGCATGAAGATCGGGAAGAGCCCCTTGACGGGCGTCCCCGGCGCCTCGCCTGCGCCCAGGTTCATCGCGTAGATGATCTGTGCGCCCCGGTCCATTGCGACCGCACAAGGCACTTCCGCCAAGACGCCGCCGTCCACCAGCTGCTTGCCCGCATACATCACCGGCGGCTGGAGCACCGGGATGACGCTGGATGCCATCATGCCCTCGACAAGGGGCGCTTCGGGAAAGTCGCCAAAGACGAAGAGCTTGCGGCTGATCAGATCGACGGCGGTCAGGTAGCACGGCGCGGCGAGGTCGCCGAAGGTGCGGGCGTTGGGCGGCAGGTGATTCTGGATCAGCTTGCGCATGCCCTCGGTTGGAAACAGGCCGTCGTCGCCTTGCACCAGGCGGCCCGCGATCGTGAAGACGTTGCCCGGGTAGACGACGTCGCGGGTTGCGCTGCGCCAGGCGTCCTTGAGACAATCGATGTTGGCCAACGACGGGCCATGCGCTGCCAGAAAACCGGAATTGATGGCGCCGGCCGAAGTGCCGACAAACATGTCCGGCTCGATGCCGTGCTCGAGCAGGGACTGGAGCGCGCCGACGTGGAGCGGCCCACGGATTCCGCCCCCACTCATGACGAATGCGACCTTCTTTCCGTTTTGCATCGGACCCTCCGGTTTCTGCCTGTGAACTGGCAGATGCTAGTGATCTCTGCGCCCTGGCTCGGCGCGGCCACTACCGCTAGTTTACCACTATTGCGCAAGCCCGGCACGAGACTGATCGGAGTTCGGATCATTGTATACAGACGCCATACCGCCCGTGCAGTAGGCTAATTCTACATAGAGGCTCATCCCCCGCTGCTGGACAACGAGGGATGAAATAGGACACTGATTGAGCCGATTCGACTGATTATCACGATCTCTCGACCAAAGGACCGTGCATATCAGTTCAATCAGTTGCATCAGCGTCCTATTCCGGATGGGTCATGCTTATCAACGTCGTTGGCGGCGACTGGCGACACGGGTACTACGGACGGGGCACTGCCGGTTACCGCCCGGTCAAGAGCGCTGACGGAGAGCGTAGATATCGCAGCAGAGATGCGGCGATGCCTACGCTCTCGTGCTATAGAGAACTGCTGTGAAACGTAGGACAAAGGAGCGGAGGAGTCATGGCGAAGGGCCGAGCTACAGTACCGCCGGTAAAGCCGGCGCCGGCGAAATCCAAAGCGGGCGCGAAAGGTCGCAGCGGCTTGAGCCGGGCGCTCCCGTGGGTCATCGGGGGCGCGCTCGCGCTGGCCGCGATCGTCGGGCTGGCCTTCCTGGTGCAATCGAACACCGCACAGGCCAGCGCGCCGGGCGAGCGGATTGCGATCCAGGGCAACAATCACATCCAGCCGGGCACGCAGCACGCGGCCTACAACTCTGATCCGCCTACGTCGGGCCCCCACTATCCCGAGCCGATCCCGGCGGGATACTACGACACGCCCCAAGCAGACGAGGCCGTGGTGCATAACCTGGAGCACGGCCACGTTTGGATCACGTATGACTGCACCAAGCTGACGAACTGCGATGCGGTGAAAACACAACTCCGCGCGCTCGTGCAGAGCTACAACCAGTGGAAAATCGTCGTCACGCCCCGCCAGAACAAGGACGCCGCGATCGGCGTCGCGGCCTGGGGCTGGCTGCTCAAGCTGAACAGCTACGACGAGACCAGCGTCCGCCGTTTCGTCGACGCGTGGCGCAACCGCGGTCCCGAGCAGACCATGGAGTAACGCGGCGACTGCCACGAGTCAGACGAGTTGGACGATCGCCTTGCGGGTAAGCGGCGCGTCGGGCCAATTCGGTTAGTCCGTGGCGCCTTCGCCGGACCCTCGCCAGAAGAACGCCCAATACAGCACGACAGACACGGCGTACAACGCGATGGTCAGCATGAACGGAGGACCGAAGCCGTAGCGCACCTGGAGCCAACCGCTGATCATCGGCGAGAAGGCCCACCCGAAGTTCCACGACATCGCGATCAAGCTGGCCACCGTCGCGCGGGCCGGCGCTGTCCACCCGCTCCATGACGAACGTCTGGTAGATGGGGCTGCTCATGTTCATCAGCGCGACCCGGACCAGGTAGGCCACCACGCTCAGCCAATACCACGGCGAGAAGCCCAGCAGCACCAGGAACGGGATCGACAGGGCCTGCGTGACGACCACGAGCTGAATCTTGCCCATGCGCTCTGCCAGCGGCGGCGCGACGATGAGGCCCACGCCCATGGCCAACGAACCCCACGCGAAAAGCGCGCCGATGGCGGGGTCAGGCTGGCCGTACTGCTCACGGAAGAAGACGTTCATGAAGGGCATGATTAGACCGGCGCCGATCGACGTGATCAGGAGGGGTGCGATCATCTTGCCGAGCAGCACCGGATGTCGCTGCGCGTAGGATATAGGCGCGAACACCGAGCGCTGCGCTTTGGTAAGCTGGGGCATGCGCATAAGGGCCAGCGGCACCAGCGCCAGCGCTGCGACGCCGGCCATGATCAGGAGCGCCGCGCCGTACGCTTGCGGACTCATTGGGTCGACGCCCAGGATCTTCCCGGTCCACCCCGGCATCACACCCCCCAGCCAGTTCCCCACCGACTGCGCCGCCATCGCCAGGCCCATGCTGAAACTGAAGAGGTAAGTGCGCTCCTGTTCGCCGCTGTTCTCCATCATGAACGGGCTGCTCGTCACCGCAGCAAGCGACTGGCTGACGCCGAAAAGCACGTTCGCCGCGTAGAGCATGGCGGGATTCGGCACAAGCACCATCAGCACGACTGAGCCCGCCGTGACCGCGCCCGAGATGATGAAGGACTTTTTGCGGCCGAGCAGGTCGGCCACGTAACCGATGGGGAGCGCGACGAGCAGCGCGCTGAAGTTGTTGACCGTCACGAGGTTGCCGAGAAGCGCCTGGTCGTACCCGCGTGACAGAACGAAGAAGTTGAAGATGAGGCGGAAAACGCCCGTCGCCAGGCCCGCGATCAGGACGTTCAGGAGATACAGACGGGCGTTGGGGCGGAAGAGACGGAGCCGCGCGCCATAGTCACGCGCAGAGCGCAAGACCCCTGTGGCCGCAGGTGACATGAGACAATTCCAGGCAAAAAAACTCCCGGCCAACACCGCCGGGGCACCAGTATTATAGCACGCCTGGCGGCGGCCAACCAACTCAGATCTATCCGACCATTGGCTCTTGCTGGAGGACGACTAAAGTCGTCACTACGCACAAGCTCACATGCGATTAGTGTAGCCCCAGCTCCCGCCCTGTCCGGGGTTTGTCGAACTAGACGCGGCATGGACTTGGTGGTATCGTCGGCTTGGTAACACCGGCCGCTGCCCGGGCTCGGACCCCGGCTTACACCTGTTCTCCGTTTTAATGCTGAATAGATCTCGCGCTCCATGAGGAGGCTCAATGACCACGAACGATCCCGGTTCAAGCCCGATGTCCGTGCAGAATCCCCGCACCGAATATCTGGAAAACCCTCTTGGCATCGATGTCCGCCCGCGGAGCGGTCCACGTCTGAGCTGGCAGGTCGCCGCATGCTGTCCGGGTAGCACGACCGCCGGCCGCGGCATGATGCAGCTCGCCTACCAGGTGCAGGCCGCGCGCGACCCCGGCGCCTTGGCGGCCGGCGACCTCGTGTGGGACTCGGGCAGGGTGGCGAGCGGCGACATTTCCGCACGTTACGGTGGACCACAGCCCGTCTCGCGCCAGCGCATTTACTGGCGCGTGCGAGCGTGGGACCAGGACCGCCGCGTCACCGAGTGGAGCGAGCCCGCCTGGTGGGAGACGGGCCTGCTGGAAGAGAGCGAATGGACCGCGGACTGGCTCGAAGTTGGCTGGGACGAGGACCCCAAAGCCTTCAAACCCTGCCCGTACTTCCGCCGGGCCTTCAGCGTCGACGGCCCGGTCAGCGTCGGCGCGGCTCTACATCACGAGCCACGGCCTCTACGAAGCCTGGCTGAACGGCGAACGGGTCGGCGACCAGCGCTTCACACCCGGGTACACTACCTACGACAAGCGCCTGCAGTACCAGGTCTACGACGTCACCGGAATGATCCACGCCGGCGGCAACGCGCTGGGCGCCATGCTCGGCGACGGCTGGTACCGCGGCAAGGTCTATGCGCCGAATGCGCGTAATGTGTACGGCGATCGCCTGGGCCTGCTCGCGCTCCTGATCCTGGAGACTGCCGGTGGGCAGACGGTGATGATCGGCACCGACGGCAGCTGGAAGTGCACGCACAGGACCGCTCCTCAAGTCCGACATGAAGGACGGCGAGGTTTACGACGCCCGGCTGGAAATGCCCGGTTGGTGTACCGCGGGCTACGACGACGCGGGCTGGAAACCGGTGCGGGTGGCGGCACACCCCAAGAACCACCTCGTCGCGTCGATGGGCGTGCCCGTCCGGCGGAAGGAAACGTTCACGCCCCAGGCCATCATCACGACGCCGAAGGGCGAGACCGTGATCGACTTCGGCCAGAACCTGGCCGGTGTGGTGCGCATTCGCGTGCAGGGGCCCCCAGGGACCACCGTTCACCTGATACACGGCGAGACGCTCGACGCTGACGGCAACTTCACGCAGGCCCACCTGTTCATCCCACCCGCCCGGCCGGGCGTTGAACCGTTCCAGGAGGACTTCTACACCCTCAAGGGGGCCGCCGATGACGGCGGCCTGGCGGTCGAGGAGTACGAGCCCCGGTTCACCGTCCACGGCTTTCGTTATGTAAAACTAGAGGGCTACCCCGGCCGGCCGTCGCCCGACAACTTCCTTGCCACTCGCCATATACAGCGACATGCCGCCCACGGGTGCGTTCACCTGCTCAGATCCGCTCCTCAACCAACTCCACCACAACGTCGAGTGGAGCATGAAGAGCAACTTCCTCGACCTGCCCACCGACTGCCCTCAGCGCGAGCGCGCCGGCTGGACCGGCGACGCGCAGATCTTCGCGCCCACCGGCCTCGTTCCTCATGGACACGCGCGCCTTCTTCCGCAAGTGGCTGGCCGATCTCGCCCTCGAGCAACGGGCTCGACGGTGCGGTAGGCAGCTTCATCCCGAACCCGATCCGCCTCGCGAAGGGCCGCAGTGCGACCTTCTTCAAAGGGCTGGACGGCTCGGCCGGCTGGGGCGATTGCCGCGGTCATCTTGCCCTGGGAGCTTTACCAGGCCTACGGCGACCTCGAGGTGCTCGAGCGGCAGTATGACAGTATGAAGAAATGGGTCGACTATCGTCCACGGCCGCGGCGACACGAACGAACCCGGCCAAGAAACTATCTCCCCGCTACTGGCGCGACTCTGCGCCATCGCGTCCGCCAGAGCCTGGTGGTGGACATGGGCTACCAATGGGGCGAATGGTTGGAGCCGGGCGGGGGCACTACGCTTGCCATGGGCCTCGGCATGGGGCGCCGCTTCCTGTTTGGCGAGCCGGTGGTCGCTACTGCCTACTTCGCTTACTCGGCCCGCCTCGTCGGCCAGATCGCGGGCCTGCTGGGCAAAGAAGACGACGGCGAGCGCTACCGCCGTCTGGCGGATGAGGTAAAGGCAGTATACGCAGCGGAGTTTATCGGCCGGGACGGCCGTATCGAGCCAGACCGGCAGGCGTCGTACGTGCGGGTGCTCGCACTCGACCTTGCGCCGGCGGCGCTCAAGCCCGCCATTGTCGAGCACCTGGTCCGGCTGGTGCGGGCGGCCGGCAATCACATCGGCACCGGCTTCCTCTCGACGGTGTTCCTCTGCGATGTGCTGGCCGAGAACGGTCGCCTCGACGTGGCCTACGACCTCCTCATGCAGAAGACCATCCCATCCTGGCTCTATCCGGTCACAAGGGGTGCGACCACCATCTGGGAGACGTGGGAGGGCATTGGCGAGGACGGTACGCCCCAGTTATCGCTCAATCACTACAGCCCGGGCGCGGTCGCCAACTTCCTGCACCGGACGGTAGCCGGTATCCGGGCCGCGGAACCGGGTTACCGCTGTATCGACATCCGCCCGCGGCCCGGTGGCGGCCTGACAAGCGCAGCCGCGAGCTACGACTCCGCGTACGGCCTGGTCGCCTCGGCCTGGTCGATCGAGGACGGTCTCATGCGGGTCGCCGTGACCGTCCCAGCCAACACCCGCGCAGCAGTCACATTGCCCCGCGCGGGGGCAGCCGCAGTTTACGAAGGCGGCCTCCCGCTCGGCGAGGCGCCCGGCATCCTGTCCCACATGCGGTCTGGCCCAGACACCGTCGTCGAGATCGGCTCCGGCGCCTACCGCTTCGAGTACGCAATTTAGAGGTGGGCCGTGCCTGATGGACAACCGGCCACCCATTCTGCTTCCCAGCCACAGGAAGTCGCGCCCGCGGTCTACTGTCTGGAAGTCGGCAACGGGATGATGCGCTCGAATGTGTTCTTCGTGCGCTCCGGTGGGGCGTGGGTCTTGATCGATACGGGATCGGCCGGGTGCGACGGCGTAATCGGGCAGGCGGTCGCGTCCCTGTTCGGGACAGATACGCCACCGGCGGCCATCCTGCTCACCCACGACCACCCCGACCATGCGGGTTCGGCGTTGGCATTGACCAGACGGTGGGGCTGCCCCGTGTATGTCCACCCGGACGAGCTGGCGCTCGTCACCATGGTCCCTGAAAACTACCTGGCGACCGTCAACCAGTATGCCAACCCGCTCGACCGCTGGGTCATCCTCCCGATCCTTCGCCTGCTTCCCGAGCGCAGGCGAGCGGCGATGCTGGCCGAGTCGAGTTTCAGGGACGCCGCGGCGGTGCTGGACCTCTACGGACCCGTCCCGCACCTTCCGGGCTGGACCTGCATTTCCACCCCGGGTCATACGCCGGGCCATGTTTCCTTCTTCCGCCCCGCGGACCGCGTCCTGATCACGGGTGATGCGGTCTTGACCATTCAGCTGAATTCCTTGTGGCGTTTCTTGCTGTCCGCTCTTGGGCGGGATAAGCGGGGAGTCTCGGGACCTCCGCGCCTCACCACTTGGGATTTGCGGGCCGCTCAGAAGTCGGTTGTCGCACTCGCAGGGCTTGAGCCTGACGTACTGGCATCCGGCCACGGGCTCCCTATGTGTGGCGGTGGGACCTCGGCTGCGTTGCAGGCTTTCGCAGACCGTTTTCGGTAGCGCGTCACGCGATGCTTGATTGAGACGCTGGATGCCGGCCGCCGGAGCGGCGCCCGACAACGTCCGATTGGTTGGGGTGATCTGCCGCAGCGTGAGGCCGAAACGTTTGGGTTACCCGACTGGTGGGGACAGCGGGCGGATGCCCCTCCGCCGTCCCCACCGGTCGGGTGCGGCTTGTCAGGTTCAGCCGGCGGCCGCAGCCGCGGCCTTCGCCTTCTCCCGCTTCCTGAAATCCTTGATCCACTTGCGGCCGTACTCGTCATGACCGAGGAAGAGGTCCGCGGCGAGGACGGCGGTGTGCACTGCGGGTTCGAGGGGGTTCGTGATCGCCGAATTCAGCCCTGCATGCATCGCCATCGCAATAAAGGCCGCATTGAGCGACGGGCGGTCGGGCAGGCCGAACGAGACGTTGCTGGCCCCGGCCGTGAGGTTCACGCCCAGCTCCGCACGCAGCAACTGCATGGTTGCGAGCGTTACGGCGCCCGCGTTCGAGTCGGCCCCGACGGTCATCACGAGGGGATCGAAGACAAGGTCCTCGATCGGGACGCCGTGATCCGCGGCGCGGGCGACGATCTTGCCGCGATCTCGAGCCGGGCGTACGGGTCCTGGATCGGACCGCGCTCGTCGTTGCACAGCGCGATCACGGCCGCGCCGTACTTCTTGGCCAGGGGCAGCACGCGCTCCAGCGCCGCTTCCTCGCCCGTGGTCGAATTGATCAGCGCCTTGCCACTGTAGATCGCAAGCCCCGCGGCCAGCGCATCCGGGTTCGCCGAGTCGAACGAAATCGGTACGTCGGCACAGTCGATCACCATTAGCGCGGCCTGCCGCATGATCGCCGGCTCATCACCGCCCGGCACACCTGCATTGACGTCGAGCACGGCGGCGCCCGCTTCGATCTGAGCCAGCGCGTCGGACTGGACGCGCGAAAAATCCCCGTTTGCCAGCTCCTCCGCCAGCTTCTTGCGCCCCGTCGGGTTGATGCGCTCGCCAATGATCACGAACGGATTCTCCGGGCTGATCACCACGGTCTTGGTCTTCGACGATAGTACGGTTTCCATGTGTTGCAACTCCCTGGGAGATATGCTGATTGGCAGGCTCGGCTTATGCCTGTACGGGTTGGGCCGTTGCTTCGGCCAGTATCGCTTCGAGGACAGTCTGCACCCCCGCCGGCAAGGCGGGCGGCTGGTGCCTGGCGAGAATGCGGCGGAGCTTGTCGTCGACGCGCTGGCTGGTATCCCGCGCGCCCGCCTGCTCCCATACGGCGTGCTGGTTTCGGTCGAGCACGGTGGGCATCCACACTTCGCGGCGTGACACGCCGACCGACTCCGGCTCTTCCAGGAAGTGCCCGCCCGGCCCCACCTTCTCGATCAGGTCCAGCATCACCGCGGCGCGGCTGACCTCGATCCCGCGGCCGATGCGCCGGGCCATGCCCACGATCTCGTCGACCAGCACCAGCATCGGCAGCGAGCCGATATCGGCGCAGTCGAGAAATCCGCCGTCGTGGACGAGCGCCGCGCCGCTCAACTGGGACATGAGGATCTGCAGTGCTGCCTCCACGCCGGCTTGCGCGTCGAGCAGCTTGCTCTCCGACGCGCCGGCCGTGCCCATGAAGGGCAAGCCCAGAAAGCGCGCCAGGTCTGCCGCGGCCGCCGAGTGCAGCGAAGCCTCAGGCGAGCCGTACGACGGCCGGGCCGTGCGCAGGTCCATCGGCGAGGGCAGGCCGCCGATCGCCGCGGCCGCGCCGGGCCGGGCCAGTTGAATCACCGCCAGCCCACTGAGCGCCGCCGCCTGGTGCAGCACCAGGGCAGATGCCCCACTGAACGGCGATTCGATTCCAACGGTGGGGCCGCCGAGGTAAACGACCGGAATGCCGTGCCGCGCCGCCCACATCACGTTGGCAAGATCTTCGTCCGTGTGCCGCAGGGGTGAGGGATAGGTGGAGAAGAGCGCGAAAATCGGCCGGGCAGCCAACACCTCTTCGTTCCCCGCCACGGCAACGGCCATGCGGTGCATTGCAGCAACGTTCGAGGGGTCGTGGGCCCATCCGACGATCGGCTTGCCGGTGTTCGCGATCAGCTCAGCAAACTCGTAGACCGCCGCCTGATCGGACCGCGGGATGTCCTGGATGAGCCCCAGGCCCATCACGTAGTCGATGTTCGGCAGGGCATCGGCCACCCGTGCGGCCAGGGCCGGGTCACCGCGGCGCGAAGGCCGGCGCTCGCCTGTCTCGGGGTCGACGAAGTAGGTGGTCGTCAGGCCGGGCCCGAAGTGGCTGGGTCCGTCCGCCGACACCCGCATCGGCCGGTCGCCGCTGCGCCCCCAAACGGTAAACGAGCGGGGGGTCGAACCAATTGCCGCCCGAATCACGGGGGCCGGGATCCGGACGCGTACGCCGTCGACCCGCGCGCCGGCGCCCGCCAACAGATCGCGCGCCTCTGCGTTCGCCACGTCCACGCCGATGCGCTCCAGGCATTCCAGGGACGCAGCGGTGAGCTCCCGGCACTGTTCGTCTGACAAAACACGCAACGATAAGGTCATGTCTGCACCCGTGGTTCACTGTTTACAGGAAGTCGCGAAGGCACCAAGTTTCGCGAAGATCGGCCGTCCTCCACAAGCCCGGGAAGAGGTGCGGACCGAGGCGGAAATTTTCCCCCCACAATGAAAGCAGGCCGCGCTTGGTGAAGCTTCGCGTTCTTTGATCCTTCCTGTGAAGGGAATGCCCCTCGCTTACACCCGCGCAACCGCGTCCGCGATGCGATCGAGCGCCTCGCGGATGTTGTCCATCGAGCTGGCGAAGACCAGCCGCAGATAGCCTTCGCCGTAGCTTCCGAAGGCCGTGCCCGGCAGAACGGCCACGCCTGCTTGCTCCAGCAGGAAATCAGCCCACCAGGCGGACGTCTTGCCGTACGACGACACGTTGGGGAACACGTAGAATGCACCCTGGGGCGAGCGGCAGCGCCAGCCCGGGATTTTGTTCAAGCCGGCGACGAGCACGTCACGGCGGCGCTGGTATTCGGCCACCACCGCATCGACCTCTTCCTGCGGGCCGGTTAGCGCCTCGATGCCGGCAACCTGGGTGAAGCTCGCCGTGCAACCGACCGAGTGCGTCATCAGCAGTTCGACGCGCTCTGCCAGGGCCTCGGGCATGATGCCATAGCCAAGCCGCCAGCCGGTCATCGCGTAAGTCTTCGAGAAGCCGTCGCAGATAATGGTCCGCTCCTGCATGCCCGGCAGGGCCGCGATGGTCGGCACCTCGCAGCCGTCGAAGGCGAGACGCATGTAAATCTCGTCGGAGAGGACCCAAATGTCGCGCTCGATCGCGACCTGTGCGATGTGCTGCAGGGCGGCCGTCGACATCACCCCACCCGTCGGGTTGCTCGGCGAGTTGAGGATGATCATGCGCGTCTTGTCGGACACGAGCCGGTCAAACGCAGCCAGGTCGAACGAGAAATCCTGCTCTTCCACCAGCGGCACGGGCACCGCCTTGCCCCCCGCCACGCCGATCATCGCCGAGTAGGTTGGGAAGCCCGGGTCAGGATAGATGACCTCGTCGCCCGGCCGCACCAGCGCCAACGTGGGGAAGAAGAGCGCGGGCTTCGCGCCCGGTCCCACAACCACCTGCGCAGGGTTGAAGGCAACGCCCCGGCGCTTGCTAGCATCCTCGGCGATGGCCTCGCGGAGTGCGGGCATGCCGGCCGAAGGGGTATAGCGGGTGAAGTTATCCTCGATGGCCCGCACGCCGGCCGCCTTTACGTTGCCAAAGGTCGGCACGTCGGGCTGGCCGATCTCGAGGTGGACGATGTGCTTGCCCTGCGCTTCCAGTGCATTGGCACGGGCCAGCATGAAGTACGCGCCCTCGGGCGCAAGATGGTTGACGCGGTCGGCAAAGGTCATGGTCGCTCCAACTGGAATCTCTCAACACAAAGACACGAAGGCACAAGGGCTGAGACGCTTTGTGTCCTTGTGTCCTTGTGGTAAACCGTTACGCATGGCCGTAGTAGTCACGATGGACGGCCACGGAATAAGCGTAGTCGAGCAAGGTGCCCCAGGAGAAGACGGCGATGTCGATCTGTTCGAGGGCGAGCTCACGCTGCAGGGCCCGCGCGAAGGGCGGAAAGCCAGTACATTCTAGCACCAGCGCGCCCATTTGCGGGTATTGCCGGACGAACGCCGAAGCAACCGCCACAAACTCGCGTTCGGCCTTCTGGTAATCGGCCGCGGGTGGGTCGGTGCGAAGTCCCCCCGTCCACAGGTGATCGAACTCCTCGCACTCGAAGCGTGCCATCGCGTCGCCGATCACGTAATTCGAACCTAACTGAACCCCAACCGCGGCCAGATGGCGCTCGGTCAGGTAGGTCGCGTTCGCCATTAGGATGCCGACGACGCGCTCGGGGCCGATGAGTTGCTGGGCGAAGGGCACCTGAAGCAGCGAGGACATGAATACGGGCACGCGCACCGCCGCCGCCACCTCACGCTGAAAGTAGGCGAAGTAACCGCACTCACCCGCGATAGCCCGGCACCCCATCCGCTCGAGCCGCCGGGCGGACGCCAGGAGCGGCTCGAGGCAGGGCGACTTATCCTCCTCTACCACGAGGCAGCGGATGTCCACGCCCTCGGCCACGTCATATTGGATGGGAAAGGGGTACGCGCTCGCATTCCGCACGTCGCCGGGGAAGCCGGGATAGACGTCGTCGAGAATGATGACACCCAGGCCCATGCCGTATACGCGGCGGTCGGGCCGCGCGTGGATGGCGCGCAAGTCGGGGTCGTGAGGAAGAGTTTGCATGGTAGCCTAAATGGATCGTGGCCGTTTGGAAGGGGAAAGGCGGAACGAACAAAATGGGCGAAAGGCGACACGCGAAGGGCACGCTAGTCCCGGTGCCCATTGTCGTGCTCGGGCAGGACCGGCGTCCGGAGTTCCGCCGTTTCGTGTTTCGTCTTTCGCGTTTTTCCAGCCTTTCGCCTTCCCCTTCCAGATGACGCAGCCGCTTCGCTTCCCGCGCCTACGCCTTCGCCAGCGCCTGCTCCAGGTCGGCCACGACGTCTTCGACATCCTCCAGCCCCACCGACATGCGGATCAGGCCGTCGTCGATGCCCGCCCGGTCGCGCTCATCCTGGGTCAAGTGCTCGTGCGTGATGGTGCGGGGGTGCATGACGATCGTGCGGCTGGTGCCAAAGGTCACCGCGTGGATGATCAGCTTGAAGCTGTCCATGACCGTGCGGACCGCGGGAATGCCGCCCTTCACGACGAACGAAAGCATGCCGCCGCCCGCCTTCATCTGGCGCTGTGCCAGCGCGTACTGCGGGTGCGCCGGCAGGCCCGTGTAATTCACGCGGCTGATCTTCGGATGAGACTGCAGGTACTCGGCCAGCGCGTGGGCGTTGCTGCTGTGCTTCGCCATGCGCAGGGGCAGCGTTTCGAGGTACTGGACCGTGAGCCACGAGTCGAAGGGTTGCATCGTGCAGCCGACGAACTCGGTCGTGTTCCAGCGAATATCTTCGGTTAGCGACTCGGGCCCGACGATCGCGCCGCCCAGCACCGTCGCATTGCCGGCCAGAAACTTGGTGATCGACAGCAAGACGATGTCGGCGCCGAACGCCAACGGCTTCTGCAGTGCGGCCGTCGCGGTCGTGTTATCGACCATCATCGGGACGCCGCGACTGTGGGCCACGTCTGCCACTGCCTGCAGGTCGGTGACAAAAAGCGTCGGGTTGGATGGGGTCTCGACCCAGACCAATTTCGTGCGACTGTCGATCGCCGCGTCCCAACACTTGGGATCCTCGGGGTCCAACACCCAACGGAACTGCACGCCGCAGCGTTCGGGGAATATGGTCGCCGCTTGCTTGTAGCCCTCGCCGAACGTCATCAGGGACGTCACGATGTTGTCGCCGGGCCGGCAGATGGTGAAGAGCAGGTTGAAGAGCGCTTGCGAGCCGGACCCGGCCGTCACGCACGCCTCGCCGCCCTCGAGCACCGCCAATCGTTCCTCCAGCACCGAGGTCGTCGGCGTCTTGGTG
The DNA here is from genome assembly GCA_963810095.1 of uncultured Chloroflexia bacterium. Classification (GTDB taxonomy): domain Bacteria; phylum Chloroflexota; class Anaerolineae; order CG2-30-64-16; family CG2-30-64-16; genus JALOOB01. The sequence goes on from CAWEMM010000012.1 coordinate 504,342, forward strand.
CGCCCGTAGACCGGGTAGGGAATCTTGTCGAATTGCTCATATGGGAACGTCATCGACGGGACGATGGGGAGGCTGAAGGTGTTGAAGCGCCCCATGCCGGTAATCGGGCGGAACCCCGCATGGAGCGCCTGGGTAGCAAAGCCCAGGTCGTCGTCAGGTCGCGGCTGTCGCTGGCAGTCCGGATCATACGCCCAGGGCCGGCGCATGAAGAACATTTCGTCGTGTTGCATGAAGGATTCCTCATTATGTTGGAAACCTGGTTTCTGCGCCAGCGACGCTGGCGGTTGAAACCAGGTTTCTCGGGTTACGGTTTGAGGTTACAGAGCTCTTCTTCGGATAAGTGGCACACGATCTTGTGCCCGTTGCCCATGTCGCGCGTCGGGGGTTCTTCGATATTGCACGTACCCTCGATTATGAAGGGGCAGCGCGTGTGGAACCGGCAGCCCTGCGGCGGGTTGACTGCGCTGGGCACGTTCCCCGTCAGGCGAATGGTCTTCTGCTCGATCGTCGGATCGGGACGCGGGACGGCGGCCAGGAGCGCGGCCGTGTACGGGTGGTTCGGGGGCGAGTAGATCGCTTCACACGGCCCGATCTCGACGATGCGGCCCAGGTACATCACCGCGACGTCGTCCGAGAAGAAGCGCACCGCACTCAGGTCGTGCGAGATCAGGATCATCGCGGTGTCGTGCTGCTGCTGAATCTCCACCAGCACGTTGAGCACCGCCGCCTGCACCGACACGTCGAGCGCCGACACCGGCTCGTCGCAAACCACCATCGCCGGGTTGCTGGCGATGGCGCGCGCGATGCCGACGCGCTGCTTCTCGCCGCCCGACATCTGACGCGGAAGGCGGGCGTAGTAGTCCTCGTTCAGCTTGACCGCCCGCAGCAGGCGCACGACCTCGCCGTAGACCTCGTTCGATGGCACAGTGCGAAAGCGCTTGAGCGACACCGCGATCTGGTCGCCCACGGAGTAAGACGGGTTGAGCGTGCCGTTCGGGTCCTGGAAGACCATCTGCAGTTCGCGGATGGTGGCCAGGCTGCGCTTGTTGATTGGCTTCGTCACGTCAATACCGAGGAAATCGATCTTGCCCTCGCGCAGCGGCTCGAGGCCGACAATGCTGCGTGCCAACGTGCTCTTGCCGCAGCCCGACTCGCCCACGATGCCAAGCGTGCGGCCGCGCTGGATCGTCACGCTGACACCGTCGACCGCCTTCACGTATCGACGCTTCTCCAGCCCGAACAGCCCCTTCAACGTCTTGTACGGCACGGGGTAGTGGGTCTTGACCTCGTGCGCGTCGAGCACGATAGGCGGCGCCTCGCGCTCGAACGTGGGCGGCTGGCCGTGTCGGGCCTCCAGGCCCATCGGGTACCACTTGTCGGCCAAGGAGCACCGGACGAGATGGCCCGGCCCGATTTCCATCAGCTTCGGGTGGCTGGCGTCGCACGCCTCGCTGCGGTGTTCGCATCGGGGCGCGAAGATGCAGCCCCCGGGGATCTGGTCGGGCTTGGGTACCCGGCCGGGGATGGGCGAGAGGATGCGCGTGCCCCGCGGTGCGTCCACGTCGGGCAAGCAGCGCATCAGGCCGCGGGTGTAGGGGTGCGTCGGCCGGGCATAGATCTCGCGCGTCGGCGCGTACTCGACCACTTCGCCCGCATACATCACCGCGACCTTGTCGGACACACGGGCGACGACGCCAAGATTGTGGCTGATATAGAGCGTTGCCGTGTGATACCGCTCTTTGAGCTCGGCGATCAGGTCCAGCACCGCCGCCTCGACGGTGACGTCCAGTGCGGTGGTCGGCTCGTCCATGATCAGCAGCGCGGGGTTGTTCAGCATGGCCATCGCGATCAGCACGCGCTGCTGCTGTCCGCCCGATAGCTGGAACGAGTAGCGCTTCATCACGCCCTCCACGTCGGGCATGTAGACCCGGCGCAGGGCTTCCTCGCACTCCTTGTACGCCGCCTCTTTCTTCAGGCCGCGGTGGATGATCAGCGACTCGGCCAGCTGATCGCGAATCATCATGCTCGGATTCAGCGCGGACATCGGCTCCTGGTAGACCATGGCGATGTCGGCCCCGCGCAGCTTTCGCAGTTCTTCCTCAGTGCGCCCGCGCAGCTCCTGGCCCTTGAAAAGGATCTGGCCGTTCGACACGCTGCCGTTGGGGCCCAGGAAGTTGACGATCGAGAAGGCCACCGTGCTCTTGCCGCAGCCCGATTCGCCCACCAGGCCCAGGTTCTCCCCCTGGCAGATGTCGAACGTCACGTCGCGCACCGCGTCGACATGGCCCTTGCGGGTCTTGTAGCTGACCGCCAAGTTCTGGACGGACAGGACAGGGCCTTCGGTCATACGTGCCTCATCCGATAAGTTCGCAAACAACGAGCGAAAGGTCGAACAGGAAGAACCGACGAAACCAAGCTCCACAAAGGGATTGCCGTTAGGCTTTGCGTGCCTCCGGTTCCTTGGTTCCTCCTGTGATCGATCGCACCCGTCATTGATATCGCATCGTTTCTTCGCGCAGGCCGTCGGCGAAGAGGTTGAGCCCGATCACCAGCGAGACGATCGCTGCGGTGGCAGCCAACACGGGCCACGGGTTCGTGATCATGCGCGCGTGGCCTTCCTGCACCATCCCGCCCCAGTCGGGCCGGGGCGGCGGCAGACCAAGCCCCAGGAAGCCGAGTGTGCCGATATAGAACGCCGCATACCCCACGCGCAACAGGAAGTCGACGATCAACGGTCCCCGGCAGTTCGGCAGGATCTCCCGAAACATAATGCGAGCAGCCGAGTCCCCGCGTAGCTTGGCCGCGGCCACGTACTCCCTCGTGCGGTTGTCCAGCGTCAGCGCGCGCACAAGGCGCGCGATGCCCGGCGCGCCGCCGATCGCGATCGCGATCACCACGTTGACGGGACTCGCGCCCAGCGCCGAAATGATGATCATGTAGAGCAGGATCGTCGGAAAGGCCATGAACGCATCGAGGATACGCATGATGAACTCGTCGAGCCACCCCCCATAATAAGCCGCGGGGAGCCCGAGCGCCATGCCGATGAGGAACGCCACCGCGACCGACAAGGGGCCGAGCAGGAGGATCGTGCGTGCGCCATACGCGATGCGCGACCACACGTCGCGGCCGAGGTGGTCTGTGCCCAGGAAGTGCTGCCCGGAAGGGCCCTGATCCAGCGCCTTGTAGTCCTGGTCCTTGGTCGGATCGAAATGAGTGAACAGGGGTGCGCCGATCGCGACTACGACCCAGAACAGGACGATGACCAGGCCCACGACCGCAACGCGCGACGACAGGATCACGCGCATGTTGTCGGCAAAGCGCTGCCAGCGGCGCGGCGCCACGATTACGGTTTGTGCTGCTGCGGTCATGCGCGTCCTCCGAGAGCGTTCACGACAAGGCCACAACGACAGCGGGGACACGCAGCTGCACCAACTTCTCCGTGCCCTTGTGCCCTTGTGTCGAAAAAGCGCTACGAGTACCGAATGCGCGGGTTCAGGTACGAGTAAATGATGTCGGCAATGAGCTGCGACACCACGGCGATCACGATCAGCACCATCGCGCCGGCTTCGATGGCAAAAACGTCCTTGTAGAGCGCGGCGTTCAGGATGAAGTTGCCGAGCCCGGGAAAGCCGAAGACGGCCTCGACGACGACCAGGCCGCCGATAAGCCAGTTGACATGCAGCATGATGACCGTCACCGGCGCCATCAGCGAGTTCCGCAGGACGTGGCCGAGCACCATCTTGCGGCGCGGCATACCCTTGAGAATGGCCGTGCGGACGTAGGCGGCGCCCATCACTTCGAGCACGCTCGCCCGTGTGATGCGCAGGATATAGCCCACTTCGACCAGGCTTGCAGTCAGCACCGGCAAGATGAGCATGTTGGGCTTTGACAAGACGCTGCCCGCATCCGTGTAGACGGTGGCCCCCGGCAGAACCTTGAGCCACATCGAGAAGATCATCACCAGGAAGATGCCGGCGGCGAAGTCAGGCGTGGCTGCGGTGACGAGCCCGCCCAGGGTCAGGACGCGGTCGATCTTGTTGCCGCCGTTGAGGCCGGCGATCAGGCCCAGGAGCACGCCGAGAGGGATGGCGACCAGGAAAGCCAGCATAGCCAGCGTCAACGAGTTGGCGATGCGCCTGCCGATCACGTCGGCCACGGGACGCTTATACTGGAGCGATAGTCCCATGTCCCCGCGGATCAGGCCCTTGCTGAGGGGGATGTAGTCTACGGGCGAGCCGGCCGTTTCGATCCAGCCGGAGTATTCCAGCCGGTACTCGACGCCGCCCTGCCCCTTCACCCACTTGGCGATGCGATTGCCGGTGTCCACGCCCCAGAAGTACTGCTCGCCGTTCGGTCCTTCTCTCCAAGCCCCGTTGTCGGGCGTCTCGGTCGTCGAGCCGTCGGGCTGGCGGATCATCTTCACCAGGTCCTGGCCCGCGATCTTCCACTGCACCAGGTTGCCCTGCGCGTCGACCGCCCACCACTGGCGATAGCGCGCCTGCGTCCCCTGCTCCACCACGATTTCCCGCACCGGCATCCCCATCGTGCGGCGCGCCTGCCAGTCGCTCCCGAAGAGCCAGTTGACGTAGCGCGCCACGACCGACCGGTCGAGCCCAAGCTGGTTCCGCATGGATTCCTCTTGCTCGGGCGTGGCGTACGCGCCGAGGATATTCCGCGCGACGTTGCCCGGTGCGATCTCCACGACGCCAAACACGACGATGGAGACGAGGAGCATCGTCAGGATCAGGGTGATCATGCGGCGGAGGATGTATAGGGCCATACGATCACTTTCTCATCTTATCAGGCCGGCGCGCTGCGCCGGCCTGATAAGATCACTGCTTATTGATCCACTCCTGCTCGCGCTCGACGATCCGGCGGATTTCCTGCTGGACGTCGACGGGGAGCGGGTCGGCCTTGTGCTTCGCGAGGATGGTGTCCACCTGCTTCGTGGCGCGGGCCTCCATCGTGGTCGAGCCCTTCTTCTGCCAGACGGCGAAGGGGCTCTTGTCGGCCAGCTTGGAGTAGAACGGCTCGCGATAATGGCGAATGGTGTGCTCGTGCTCGAGATAGCTTCCCGTGGGGCCAAGCTCGTCGATCACGTCCAGGGCTAGTGTTTCGTCGTTTACGACGACACCCGCGGTCATTGCACGGATGAAGCCCAGGTAATCGTTGCACAGGGCGATCTGCTGGAGCGAGCCCTGCATCCCTGCATCCATGAAGCCGACGTCGTGCACGATGTTAGCGCCGTGGAGCAGCGCGGTCATCAGGCTGATCGTCGCCTCGAACCCGGCCTGCTGGTCCAGGGCCTTGGAGTCTGTGGAGCCGCCCAAGCCAAACACAGGCAGGTCGTAGTACTTGCCCATGCTGGTCGGCACGCCCTGCTCGTCGGCCAGCACGTAGTTGCCGACCATCGTTTGCAGGTTATAGGGCCCGCCGTTCCAGCCGGGCACGCCGACAGGGGTGCCCTCGCGCACGAGTTGGGCCAGCACGATGCCGAGCAGGATGCCGGCGTTCATCGACGCCATGCAGCCGGCAGTCGTGACGGGTGAGTTCACGCCGCCTGCGTTGAGGGGAATCCACAGCAGCGGAAGCCCCTTCTCTGCCAGGAACATGCACTTCTGCAGCGCCTCGGCATTCATGATCAGGCCGGACGTGACATTGATGTAACAGGTGGCGAACGGCCGGCGCCGGAAGGCTTCTGCGCCGCCCGCGACTGCTTCGCACATCTCCACCGCCGCCACGCAGCCCTCGAAGTCAGGGGTCACGAACACGATCGGCTTGGTCGTGTTGTTCAGCATGACCTCCATCTGGTAGCGGTCGTAGATGCGCTGGTCGACGTCTTCGGGCAGCACGGCCGACATGACAAAGTCGATCTCGGGCAGCGCGTCCATCAAGGTCGCGGCCTCGCAGACGTCGTCGAGAACCGGCCTGCGGCGCAAGCCCGTGTGGCGGTCGAGGATGTTGAGGCAGTCTGATCCGCCGCCGTAGTAAGTGTTGTAGCCGCCCGCCCGCATCGCAACCTGGCCCTTGCGGTTGTACAGGTTCATGCGGTGTGGGACCACGGAAAGCGCACGGCTGACCATAAACTCGGGGATGCGCACACGAATGCCGTCCGCTCGCCGCGCCGCCCTTCACAAGCAACTGCAGGGCTTTCTCGTCATGGACGTCGAGGCCAACCCGGTTGAGGATCTCGAGCGATGCAAGGTGAATCTCCTCGCACTCCCGCTTTCCCATGCGCGCGTAGTGCGCGCTGCCCATATTCGTCTGATGAGTTGTGATCATGTGAGTCCCGATTCAACTGATAACAACCTAACCACAAAGACACGAAGTACACGAAGGTTCACAAAGCCGGTTCCGGCTGTCCTTTGTGAACCTTCGTGCCTTTGAGGCTTCGTGGTAGGCTACGCCTTAGGCTCTTTCCACGCCTGGTGGAGCATGCAGTACTCTTCGGGCGACTCGAGGACGCCCTTGATGTTCTTCTGGTAGATCTGCCAGACGTTCATGAAGAACGGGGTGCAGATCGAGCCGCGATCCTTCTGGATTTCCTCCAGCTTGGCGACGAGCGCCTTGCGCTTGTCGAGGTCCAGCGTGCCCGTGGCCTCCGTCAGGATCTTGGAGAACTCGTCGTCTACCCAGCGGGTCTCGTTCCACGGCACGGGCTTCCCGTCCTTGTCCGCGGTGTACGCCTGCGGGAGCAGCATTGTGGCCAGCGGCCGGTGCGCCCACCAGGTAATTCCCGTGTTGAACTCGGTCCAGCCATCCCAGTACTGGTTCGAGGGCATCGGCTTGAGGGTGATGTCGAACCCACCGGCGGCCGCATCTTCCTTCAGCGCCTGGGCGTAGGCCATCGACTCGGGCCAGTCGGATGCGACGTTGATCTCGACCTTCACCGGGGTGGTCACGCCGGCTTCCTTCAGCAGAGCCATCGACTTCGCGGTGTCAAACGGGAACGGCTCGAGGGGCACGTACTCGCCCTGGGCAGGCGCCACGTGGCTGTCGTTCCCGATCACGCCCTGGTTGCGCAGCGCCAGCGCCAGGATCTTCTCCCGGTTGTGGCAGTGCTTGAGCGCCTGGCGCACCTTGTTATCTTTCCACGGGTCCTGGTCCACGCGAACGCGGAGCGTGCGGGTGGCCGCGGTGGGGGTGGAGATAATGGTGAACGCGGGATCGTCCTTCACGCCTTCCCACACGGTCACCGGCGGCTCGACGATCATCTCGACCTGGCCGGACTTCAGCGCAGTCTGCCACGCCGCGGGGTCGTCACCCAGCTGCACGAAGACGATCTCGTCGAGATAGGGCAGCGGGTTGCCGTCCTCGCCCATGCGCCAGTAACCCTCGCGCTTGGTCAGGCGGCAGCGCTCGCCCGGCACGTATTCCTTCATGTTGAACGCGCCCGTGCCCACGGGCTTGAGCGTGATGTCGCCCTCGAACGTCTTGGGCACGATCGCGGCCGGGTACTGGAAGAGGTGCTCGGGCACGTAGATGGTGGGGTCGGTGCAGTTAAGCCTGACGGTGTAATCGTCGACCTTCTCGACGCCGGTGGGCGGCAGGTAGCTCATGAGGCCCAGCAGCGAAGAACCCACGTCCTTGTTGAGCCACTGGCCGAAGTTGAAGATGACGTCGTCCGCATTGAACTCCTGGCCATCGCTGAACTTGATGCCCTTCTTCACGTTCAGGGTCCAGGTCTTCAAATCGTCGCTGGCCGACCACTTTTCGAGCATGTAGGGGACCGTGATGCCCTTCTCGTTCGTGTAGGTCAGATAGTCGAGGACGTGGCGCCAGGGGTGCGACTGGCTGACCAGCGAGAACTGGGCGGGGTGGCTGGCGCGTTCCACCTTTGCGCGGGCGGTCACGACGCCGCCGCGCACCGGGCCGGCCTTGGGGGCGGCGGTCGGCGCAACGGTAGCCGCAGGCGCGGCCGTGGCGGCGGGCGCCTGGGTGGCGGCAGCCGGCGCCGGCGCAGGCGAGCCACAGGCAGCCAGAGCGGACGCGCCGGCAACGGAAGCCCCGAGCAAGGTCGCCACGCGGATGAAATCGCGTCGCGACATCTGGCCCTTACGGAGCAGGTCCTGCGCTTCGGGGATCAAGGGATGAACTTTGGACGGCATGAGACTTCCCTCCTTGGAGTGTACGCTGAGAGCGGCTCACCGCGTGCGATGGGCCGCCGCATGAGAGAGAATCCGAAAACCGGTAGTGACCGCGATGGAGCGTCCGAATTGCGTGCCCGCACATGCGCGGAACAGGTCGAGATGGGGAAAAGACACGCTAAGCCTCGTCGCTCAAGTGTATCAGTGAGGAGCACTGACATATCAGATGATAGCAGGTTGCGCCGTCTTTGTCAATACCCCGCACGAAGCGGCTATTACCTATTGCCAACTGATATATTACCTGCTATACTTCGAACATCAGGTGACATCGGGCCAGGTACTTGGCGTTTGCCCGAAACCCAAGGAGCCAGACATGCAACCCGTCAACGATGACGTTACCCTGCGACATCGCATCTACAAGCAGCTGCGGCGAGCCATTATCATGGGCCGCCGCGCGCCCGGCGAGCGCCTCAGCGTCGAGGAGCTGTGCAGCACCTACGACAGCGGGATCAGCCCGGTTCGTGATGCGCTGCAAATGCTGGGGCAGGAGGGGCTCGTCACCATCAAACCGCGCTCGGGGTACTTCGTCACCAGCGTCACCCTTAAAGAACTGCGTGACATGCTCGAGGTGCGCGAGATCCTCGAAGTGGCCGTGGTCGAGCGAGCGGCGCTGCGCATTTCCGACGCCGAGTTGGACGGCCTCGCGAACGTGCATGCGGGTTACACGGGCGACGACGACGAGTCATACGATCGTTACACGGACGAAAACCGCCAGTTCCACTTCATCCTGGCGCAGGCTTCTGGGAATGCGGAACTGGCCGACATGCTCGGGCGGCTGCACGACCGGCTCGCCCGCTTCATGGTGCTGCGCCACGCGGGCGGCACCCAGCACGAGACTCACGCCGCGATCATCGCCGCACTCCGCGCCCGCGACGTCGCCGCGGCCCGCCACGCCATGCTTGCCGAGGTGACTGGATCGAGGCAGACGATCCTGGACCGCGTAATGCAAGGCGAAGGCGCCTCCTGGCAGATCACCGCTCTAAAGTAGACCGTTTGCAGAACGGCACCGCATTCCGGCAATCCTCTTACACGAAGAACCAGAAAACACGAAGGTCCACGAAGACTTCTTGAAGACGCTTGGTGGGCCTTCGGTCCTTGGGTTCTTCCGCTTACCGAGCCTCCACGCCAAACAACTGACGCAGGAACGCCACCTGGCGCAGGCGCTGGTACGCTGCGCCCCCTTCGTGGTTGTTGAACTCGTAGATCTCGATCTCCTTCGGGCCCGCATAGGCGTTGTAGGCCGCATATACGGTCGAGGGCGGGCAGATGTCGTCCATCAGACCGACGGAGAACAGCGCGGGCGCCGGCGCGCGGCGGGCGAAGTTGACGCCGTCGAAGTACGAGAGCGTGCGGAACGCCGCCGCGACCCGGTCCCGGTGCGTCTTCAAGTACCTGGTGATCTCACTGTAGGGCATCGTGTCGATCAACTGCGTCGCGCGCCGGTAGTGGCACAGGAAAGGCACGTCGGGCATCGCCGCGGCGACAAGGTCGGGCGCGAGCCCTGCCGCGGCCAGCGTGATCCCACCGCCCTGGCTGCCCCCGGTGACCACGACCCGCGTACCGTCCACCAGCGGGTGGCTCGCCGCGGCCTCGAGCGCGCGCACCGCATCGGTAAACACCCGGCGGTAGTAATAGGTCTGCGGGTCGAGGATGCCCCGGGTCATAAAGCCGGGATAGGACGGGTCCGAGCCGTCGGGGTCGGGGGTGTCGCCCTGCTGCCATGCGCTGCCCTGCCCGCGCGTGTCCATCACGAAGTGCGCGTACCCCAGGCTGGGCCAGTCGATCCAATTGATCGGGAACCCCCGGCCGCCCCCATACCCAATGTACTGGACGATGCACGGCAAGGGCTCGGCCGCGCCCTTGGGGGCCAGGAACCAGCCTTTGATCGGCTGGCCCGCGTAGCCCGCAAAAGTCACGTCGTACACGTCGAGCGTGCGAAAGCCTGCCTCGACGGGGGCAAAGGCGGCCGCGAGGGGATGGCGCCGGGTGCTTGCGAGTGTGTCGCGCCAGAACGCGTCGAAGTCGTCCGGTTCCTGGCGCGCAGGGTGATAGCTTTCGAGTTCTTCCAGGGGCATGTCGATGAAGGCCACGCTGAACTCCTTATGTAAGCTTGGCTGGCGACAAAGGTGCGCAGGGGGGAGAGTGCGCCCGGGCAACTTCGCACCTTTGTGCCCTTGTGGTTGATCAGTCTCCCACGTAGGACCGCAGCAGCGTCGCGCCGCGCGGGCTGGTGACCGTAAACTCTCCGAGTGCGGCCGGCAGCAGGACGAACCCGATCGCGTCGAGGGGCACGCCTCCGACCACCGCCCCACCCCGGACGACACCCCAGATTTCGAGAGTCGAGCCGTCGCATTTGCCCTGGTAGACCGCGCCTGCGTCCAGTTCAACCCGTTCCGTGATGAAGTAGTGATTGCGACAGAGCAACCGGCGCGTCCAACCCTCGCCCTGCTCGACCAGCCGGGGCGGGGTGCCGCCGGCATCGACGGCCGCGAAGTCGATCACGTCGAGCGCCTTCTCGATGTGCAGCGGCCGGGGCTTGCCGTCGGCACCCGAGCGATTCCAGTCAAAGACCCGATACGTGGTATTCGAGTTCTGCTGAATCTCTGCGATGATCAGCCCGCCCAGGATCGCGTGTAGCGTGCCGGCAGGGACACAGAAATGATCGCCGGCTTGCACCTTGATGCGCTGCAGATAGGGCTCGGGCTGGCCCCGCAAGAGCGCTTCATGCAGCGCTTCCCGGCTGGTGCCCGCCCGCACGCCCAGAATCAGCTCGGCGCCGGGCTGCGCCTCGAGCACGACCCACATTTCGGTCTTGCCGAGTTCGTTGCCCTCGTGCGCCAACGCATAGTCGTCGTCGGGGTGCACCTGGACCGACAACGGCTCCGCGGCGTCAAGCAGCTTGATCAGGAGCGGGAACTTGCCGCGGGCCTCGGCCCAGGCGTTCCGGGTTCCGACCAGGTCCAGCCCCAGCTCGGCCTGGACTTGTGTCAAAAGCTGCCCGGCATAGGGTCCGTTGGCAACGACCGTGGTGCCATCCTCGTGGCCCGCAATCTCCCAACTCTCCGCGACGACCCCCTCCGCCGGGAGCTTACGCCCCAGCCGGGCCAGGTTGCGCCCACCCCACAAGTATTCCTTCAAAACAGGCTCGAACAACATCGGATACAGCTTACGCACGCACCTCTCCCATCGACGCCGCGCAACAGCCGGCGACGCCTCTGTTTACCACAAAGGCAGGCAGATACAAAGTCGCGCAAGGGCTGGCTTGGGAATCGCCGAGCCACTATGCCCCCCTTGACGGAAGCACAAGCGACAGCCGGCGGCCCTAGCCGGCCTGGTAAGCCCGGTTCCTCCGGATCAATTCCAGGCGCGTTTGCACGCTGGCCGCGCTGCGCAGGCCGTCTTCCGGCGTATTGAGCACGTAATCGAGCAGTTGGTCGATGGTCGACGTGGCCACGTGGATACGGGTGTCGGACGAAGCGTAGTAGATATGGACCCGGCCATCAGCGCCCGCGACCCAGCCGTTCGAGAAGAGCACGTTGGAGACGTCGCCGATCCGCTCCTCGCCCTGGGGCGCCATGAAGTAGCCTGCGGGCCGGTGCGTCACCCGCCAGGGCTCCTCGAGATCGCTCAGGTACAGGTAGAGCACGTAGCGCAGGCCCGCGGCCGTGCCGCGCACGCCGTGCGCGAGGTGCAGCCAGCCGCGGGGAGTCCGGATGGGCGCCGGACCCTCGCCGTTCTTGGACTCCTTGATCGTGTGGTATGCGCGCGGCTCGATCACGATCTCCGAGTCGACGACGGCCGGATCCATCGAATCAGACAGACCCCAGCCGATGCCGCCGCCGCTGCCCGCCTGGATGAAGTCGTCCTGCGGCCGGGTGTAGAAGGCGTATTTGCCTGCCACGAACTCGGGATGCAGGACGACGTTGCGCTGTTGAGGCGACTGCGTCTGCAAGTCAGGCAAGCGCTCCCATGTGCGTAGATCGCGGGTGCGCGGCAATGCCCGCCTGTGCGGTGGCCGCGCTCAGGTCGGGGTTGGTCCTGTCCTTCCGCTCGGTGCAGAAGATGCCGTAGATCCACCCGTCTTCGTGCCTGACCACTCGCATATCGTAGACATTGGTGTCGGGTTCGTCCACTTCGGGCATGACGAGGGGCTCATCCCAGAAGCGAAAGCCGCCGATGCCATCCGCGCTCTCGGCCACGGCAAAGAAGGATTTGCGGTCCCACCCTTCGACGCGGCAGAGCAGGCAGATCCTGCCCTCCAACTCGATCGCGCCCGGGTTGAAAACCCCGTTGATGCCCTGCCGCTGCATGAAGAACGGGTTGCTGTGCGGGTCGAAGTCATAGCGCCAGGCCAATGGGGTATGCTGGTCCGTCAGCACGGGATAGCGATAGCGGGTGTATATGCCATTGTCATCCCCCACCAGAGGTTCGTTTGCGCGGGCGAGCAGCGTCGCGTGTTCACGGGTCAGCCGCTCGACCCGGCTGTCGAAAGTGTCGTTCATGGCGATCTTCCTATGATGGTTGAAGCCCGCGATCCGCTCGCGGGTCTGTGACGCCGGCGCCTATGGCAGCCGAGCGAGCATCTCCAGGCAGGCCCGGCTGTTGTGGTAGGGACACTCCCAGGGACCGGCCTTGGGCTGGCTCAGATCGGGTGTGCCGTCGGGCCCGACGATCTTGTACCACTCGCCGTAACGCCCGTCGACGAAGTAGCCCCCGATCAACTCCCACAGGCGCAGCGCGGCGCGCTCAAAGCGCCGGTCTCCGGAAAGCTGGTACGCATTGTAGAAGCCCACCAGCCCTTCGGCCTGCGGCCACCAGTGGCGGGCAGGATCGCGGTGCTCGCCCGCCTGGTAGATCACGAAGCCCGCGTCGTCCAGGCCGGTCTCGAGCACACGCTCGGCCATTCTGACGGCCAGCGTGCGCGCCCGGGTCAGTAGATCGCTCCGGCCGGCGACCTCGGCCGCTTCAACCAGGAGCCAGCTGCCTTCGATGTCATGGCCAGGCGAAACGTGATCCGGCAGGGGCCGCCAGTCGGGTTCGAAGAAGAGGCGCATGCGCGCCGCTTCGCCGTCGACGATGCGGGTCAGAAACAGGTCGATCAGGCGGTCATGCCGCTCCTGCAGGAGCGGGTGACTGGTCACGCGCCGCAAGGCGGTATACGCCTCCATCAGGTGCAGCAACGTATTCATCGTCTTGGCCGCGAGCGGCTCTTTGTCGCTCAGCCGCATGTCGGCAAGCGGCGCCCAATTGCGGGCGCGGCACTCGAGGTTCCCGCCGTGAACCGGGTCGTACGTGTGCCTTTCGACGAGTTCCAGCAGCTCGAGCGCCCAGTCTATGGCCGGCTGACCACCGCCGGCCCGCGGCATATTCGGCCAAGCCGTAAATGGTAAACGCCTGGGCGTACACATGCTTCCGGTCGTTGACGGGCCGGCCCCCGGCGTCGACGCCCCAATAGACCCCGCCGTGTTCTGCGTCAAGGAACGCGGCACGCAGGTAGTCGTAAGCGCGGCGGGCCATCTCCTTATACGTGGGGTCGCCGTAAGCCCGGTAGGCTGCCGCGAAGGTCCAGAGGATACGAGCGTTGAGGACGGCCGTCCGTTCGACATCATTGCGCACGGCCAGGTCATTGTCGACCCGGCCGTAGAACCCGCCGGACTCCCGGTCGACCACGTGCTCCATCCAGAACGGCAGGATGTTGCGCCGCAGCTCTGCTTCGATGCTTACGCGGAGATCATTGCTTACGCGGAGCTCACTCATATCTGAAATCTACCCCTGGATACTCGTGTAGGGGCGCCGGCCGCCCTGCCCGATCACATCGCATTCTGCTTCACGAAGTCGATGATCTCGTCCACATAGCCGAACGCGAGCCCGGTGACCGTGTCCGCTGCGCCGTAGTAGATCGCGATGCGTCCCGTGTCGCCGTCGACCAGGGCCGCGCAAGGGAACGTGACGTTCGGCACGTCGCCCACGCACTCGTACGGCATCTGCGGCGACATCAGGTAGGGTGCGCTCCGGTAGATGACTTTCCATGGCTGGTCAAGGTCGAGCAGCGCCGCGCCGTAGCTGTAGACATAGCCGTTGCACGAGGTGAGGACGCCGTGGTAGATGAGGAGCCACCCCTCGCTCGTCTCGATGGGCGTCGGGCCAGCGCCGGTCTTGGTCGACTGCCAGCCGCCCGCCGGACCCATCACCCAGCGGTGCTTGCCCCAATACGTCATGTCCGGGCTTTCGCTGTAGAAGATATCGCCGAAGGGCGTGTGGCCCGTGTCACTCGGCCGGCTGAGCATGGCGTAATGGCCGCCAATCTTGCCGGGGAACAGCACGCCGTTTCGGTTGTAGGGCAGGAAGGCGTTTTCGAGCTGGGTGAAGTGGACGAAATCCGTCGTATAGCCCATCCCGATCGTGGGACCGTGGTAGCCGTTGCACCACGTCAGGTAGTACCTGTCTTCGATCCGGCACACCCGCGGGTCGTACCGGTATACCCGTTGCGTGACCTCCGGATCGCCTCGAAACTCGATCGGCTTCGGCTCGATGCGCCAGTGAATGCCGTCTTCGCTGCGGCCGGCGTGGATGTTCATCTCGCGGCGGGTGTCGTCGACCCTGAACACCCCGGCATACATGCCGTCAAACGGGACGACGGCGCTGTTGAAGATGCTGTTGGAAGTCGGGCGTGGCGTGGCGGTCGATGATCGGATTCGCCGAGTAGCGCCACAGGGTGCTGCTCGTGCCGGCGGGGCGCTCTTCCCACGGCATTGACGGCAGGGACAAGGCATTGACCAGCATAGGGGGACGCTTCCTCTCGTGGAGTTTCGACGGATTATAGCACCAGTGGAACTTCCTACGCTTGGCGGGAGTTCTTTATCGACTGACGTGGCCAACTGCCAACAGTTCGCTGCATCGGCGCCGCCAGGTCAGGAATTGGCCAACCTGATACTAATGTATGAGTACATCTGGGGCTATTGCATGTTGTGTTGAGCCCCATCATGCAGGATAATAGTACGGCAATTAAAGAGATTGTATTGAAATAAATAGTAAGAAGAGATGACGACAGGCGGCCGTGACCACGTCGGTTACGGTGTCACTGGTTCTTTGGCATGGACATCGATCCGCACCGGCACACCAGCTGCGTGCGTGCTCGGTCCCTATCGTGTCTGCTCATGTGAGCCGGCGCGGCCAGCTACGATGGGCCACGTTAGGTGGCCCCTGCACGAGTGGCAGGAGAACCAGTGGTCGCCGCGCCCGGTATGAGTGTGTAGTGATCTAGACCAATTGAACACGCTCCCATCTGGCCCGGGCCGGCGGCCTCTCTTCGCGATCTACAGAAGGAGTGACCGATGAAATACCAGCCCGGCCAGCGCAAGGCTACGATTAGCCTTATTATTCCGGCCAAGAACGAAGCAAAGAACCTTCCGCACGTCCTGCCCCTGATTCCGGGGGAAGTGGACGAGGTGATCCTGGTCGACGGCAACTCGACTGACGGCACCGTGGACGTGGCGCGCGCCCTCCGTCCAGACGTCCGGGTTGTCCAGCAGACAGGCAAGGGCAAGGGCAACGCGCTCCGTGCAGGTTTTGCGGCTGCGCGTGGCGACATCATCGTGATGATCGATGCCGACGGCTCGACTGACCCGCGCGAAATCCCCGTATTCATCAGCACGCTGATGGCAGGCGCAGATTTCGTCAAGGGCTCCCGTTTCATGCAGGGCGGGGGTTCGGCTGACATTACCTCGCTGCGCAAGCTGGGCAACTGGGGCCTCACGACCTTGGTGAAGCTGATGTACGGCGGCAACTTCTCGGATCTCGCTTACGGCTACGCAGCGTTTTGGCGCCACATCGTGCCCGCGCTGGAGCTTGACGGCGACGGCTTCGAGATCGAGACGATGATGAACGTGCGAGTGCTGCGTTCGGGCGCCCGGGTGGCCGAGGTGCCGAGCTTCGAGGCAGAGCGCATCCACGGTGAGAGCAATCTGAACACGTTCCGCGACGGCTGGCGCGTGCTCAAGACCATCATGCGGGAATGGGTGCGGCCTCAAAAGCTGGTTGAGCCCCAGCAGCGCCAGGTGACGCGCCTTGACGAGGAGCTGCGGCCTGCGCCCCTGCCTCAACTGAGCCAGGTGGGCCACCGGGTCGGCTTCCAGCGCGATCCTTCCCTGGCGCCCGCGTGCCGAAGCTCTGGCGGAGCCTGAGCGGCTGCGATGACCGGGCCCGGCGTACTGGCGGTGGAGGAACGAGAAGCAGCCCCTCTTGCCGCCTTCGGCGAGGGCCGTCCGAGCGCGAGCCCGGACGGCAGCGCCGGTCAGGACCGGCGCTGCCGCGGTGTCAGTTGTCGTCTGTGCCTACACGTTGGACAGGTGGGACGATCTTGTCGGCGCAGTGAATTCGCTGCGCCGGCAGTCTCGGCCCCCGGCCGAGATCATCGTCGTCAGCGATCACAACCCCCTCCTGTTCGAACGTGCAAGCGCTGCGTGGCCCGACATCACCGTGCTGGAAAACGACGAGCGCCAGGGCCTTTCTGGCGCAAGGAATACCGGCGTACGGGCGGCCACGGGCGCGATTGTCGCCTTCCTGGACGACGACGCGGCGGCCGAGCCGGAGTGGCTCAGCCGTGTCCTCGCCGTCTACGCAGGACCCCCAGGTGCTTGGCGTCGGCGGAGCGATTCTGCCCGACTGGGACACGGAGCGGCCGGCCTGGTTCCCCGAGGAATTCGACTGGGTGGTCGGCTGCACCTACAAGGGCATGCCGCACACCAGGGCGCGCCAGCGCAATCTCATCGGCGCGAACATGTCTTTCCGCCGCATGCTCTTCG
The DNA here is from genome assembly GCA_963810095.1 of uncultured Chloroflexia bacterium. Classification (GTDB taxonomy): domain Bacteria; phylum Chloroflexota; class Anaerolineae; order CG2-30-64-16; family CG2-30-64-16; genus JALOOB01. Next base: position 521,293 of record CAWEMM010000012.1, read on the forward strand.
AGGCGGCGGGAGACTTCCAAACCGACATGGGACGCATCGGCACCCGGCCGCTGGGCTGCGAGGAGACCGAGCTGTGCATTCGTGGGACGCAGCGGTTGCCCGACATGTATTATGTCTATGAGCCGCTCGCCCGGGTGCATCACCGTGTGCCAGCCAGCCGCACGACCTGGCGCTACTTCGTCTCGCGCTGCTACTCCGAGGGGCTCTCGAAGGCGCAGGTGTCGGACCGCGTCGGCCAGGACGCGGGCCTGTCTTCCGAGCGAAGCTACGCGGCGAAGACGTTGCCCGCGGGCGTTCTGCACGGGCTTGCCGATGGGCTGCGGCGCGGGAAGCCGGGCGGCTTCGGGCGTGCGGCCGCGATTGCGGCCGGCCTGGTCATCACGGGCTTGGGTTACGCCAGGGGCCGGTTGGCCCGCCGCGCGCCACAAGATCTCGGCTCGGCCGGGGAGACCGCGACGCGCACGAAGACGCGGCGGAGGCGTCTTGAGAATCCTGCAGTTGACGCCGGGTTACTACCCGGTCATCGGCGGGGTGGAACGCCACGTCCAAGCCCTCGCCGAGCACATGGCGTCCCGCGGCCATGAGGTCACGGTGGCAGCGATGCAGCCGCGGGATCAAAACCTGCCGGACGAAATAGTGGGCGGCGTGACTGTGCGGCGGTTCGCCGCGCTGGGGCTGGGCGACGCGTACCGCGTGCCCCCCGGGGTGACCCGCCTGCTCGCCGACGCCCGGAACCATTGGGATGTGGTTCACGTTCACAATTATCACGCTGCGCTCATCCCGCTGGCAGCGTTGTCAGGTGCAAGACCGCTCGTGGTGACGACGCACTTGAACGACACGCCGCACAGCGGCGCGGCCAGGCTGCTGCACGTCCCTTACGGATTGATCGGCGGTTGGGCCGTGCGCCAGGCGCAAGCGGTGATCTGTGTGACGCAGGCCGAGTTGGAGCGAGTGCGGCAACGCCTGGGAGTCGCGCCCGAACGAAGCATCGTGATCCCGAACGGCGTCAGCGACAGTGTGGTTTCGGCAAGGGCCGGAGCGGCAGAACGTGACGGGCACCTGCTGTTGTCCGTGAGCCGGCTCCAGCCGTACAAGCGGGTCGAGGATGCGCTGGGGATTCTCGCCGAGCTGGGCGCACCCTACCGGCTGGTGGTCGTAGGAGAGGGCCCGCACCGGGAGGCGCTCGAGGCGCGGGCCGCTGCGTTGGGCGTAGCGGACCGGGTCGACTTTGCCGGCAAGGCGCGCGACGAAGAGCTTGTCGGTTGGTACCGGCGTGCGGGCATCGTGTTGAGCTTGTCTGAGGCTGAAGCATTCGGCATGACCGTCCTCGAAGGCGTCGCTGCCGGATGCCAGGTCGTCTGCAACGACATCCCGGCCTTTCGGGACCTCGCCGCCTACTTCCCCAGCCACGTTCGAGTGGTCAGCGGGAGGGATATGACAGCGGGCGCTGCGGCGGTGCGGGCGGCAGCTCGTGAGATACACCGGCCAGCGGCCGATGTCAGTGCGTTCACGTGGGACGCGATCACCGACCGTGTACTGGACGTATATCGCCGGGTGACCGGCGCGGTGCAGGCAATCAACGAGCAGCATCCGCTGGATGCTGATGGACAACACTTGATGGCAGAAGGCTGAGCGGCGACGAGTAAGAGCCGGCGCCTGTAGGCGCCTCTCTGTCGCCGTTGGAATTGTGGTAAGTGTGATGGGTGGTAAATCGACGGTGGGAACGGCGGCAGGCGACAGGCAGAAGCGCAAGGGCGAAAGCCCTTTCTTCGGGCGCCTGGACCGGCAGGCCGCCGGTGCCCAGCCAGGAGCCGGACAAGCTCCACAATCAGAAAATCGCCCGACCCGAAACGACGTTCGTTTCGGCGGAGAGGCAGCCAGGCCTGCGAACAGCGCGGCGAGCGTTGGAGCAGTCACGCGTGGCGTCGTCCACCCTTCGGTAGCCGAGGCGGACGCGGCAGCTCGGGCAAACGCAGGGAGCTGGGGCTGGCTACCCGCACTCGTGCTTGTTTCAGCATTCGGGCTCGCAAGCGTCGGCATGGCCATGCAACTCGCCAACGAACAACTTGCGGATACGCCCGGGCCCGCCGCAACCTTCCTGCTCTGGCTGGGGTTGCTCCTCATCTACACACCGGTGGCGTTTCGCATGGCCCTGCCGCAGGCGCCGCGGCGCGAGCGCATCGCACTGGCCGTCTGGCTTGGGCTGGCGCTCTATCTCGTCAAGATCTTGCGTTCGCCCGCCGGGTTCACCTTTCACGATGAATTTCCGCACTTTGCGACCGCCGACGCCATCCTGCGGACGCAGCATCTATTTGCCCCGAACTCGCTGCAGGGCATCAGCGCGTGGTTTCCGGGGCTCGAGATGGTCACTGCTGCGCTGGCGAGCGTGGGCGGCATTTCGATTGAGGCCGCGGGCCTGGTCATCATTGGCGTTGCCCGGTTGATTGCGGCGCTGGCGGTGTACCTGCTGTTCGAGGAAATCAGCGGCTCGCCGCGCGTCGCCGGCATCGGTTCAGTCCTCGCCATCGCCTATCCCAACTATATCTTCTGGAGCTCCCAGTACTCCTACGAGTCGCTGGCCTTGCCGCTCGCGCTGCTGGTGCTGGCCGTTGGCTTGCTTGCAGGCCGGCGGAGCGCGCCCCGGCGCGATCTTCTGCTGGTCGGTGGAATCCTGATCGCCGCAGTCATCATGACGCACCACATCACGTCGTACTTTCTCGTGGCGGCGCTGGTCGCGGTGTACATCGTCACACGCTTCGCACAGGGGCCGGTGGCGCACGTCGAACGGGTCGTCCGGCACATGCCGCGCCTGCTCCGACGTTTCTTGCCCTGGACGCTGTGGACCCGGCCGACCGAACACACGACGACTTCGCGGGAATGGCGCCCCTTGGCCCTGGCTGCGGGCGGGCTCGCTGTCCTTTGGCTGATCCCAGCGGGGGGCACCTTGATCAGGTACCTCACGCCGCACCTGGAACGGGCCGCGGCAGGTTTTGTGGGCCTCGCCACCCGCAACAGCAGCGGCCGGACGCCTTTCTCGACCAGCACCGTAACGGCGCCCGCACCGGTCTGGGAACAACTCGTCGCGTTTGGAGCCGTGCTGTTAATCCTGGCGGTGATTCCGTTCGGGCTGCTGCAGGTGTGGCGGCGGTATCGCTCGCATGGCATGGCCGTCTTTTTTGCCCTCTCCACGCTGTCCTATCCCTTCACCCTCGTGCTGAGGATGGCCGGCGGGGGCAGCGAAATTGCGAACCGTTCGTGGGATTTCCTGTTCGTGGCGATTGCGTTCGTGCTGGCCGTGGCGGTCGCCGAGCTGTGGATGGCGCGCGAGCACTTCATGCCCCGTGCGGCCGTCTTTGCCGGGTATGCGAGCATCGTGCTGATGGGTGCGCTGATCGTCGGCACGCCCGCGTGGGCGCGCTTGCCGGGCAGTTTCATGGTAGGCGGCGACACCCGCGGGCTGCAGCCCGAGAGCTACGCGGCGACCAACTGGGCGCGTGACGTATTGGGACCCGACAACCGGTTTATCGCGGACTACAGCAACAAGCTCCTGCTCGGCTCGTTCGGCGAGCAGTACATCGTCGAAGGAATGTCGTGGGTCTACATTTCGCCCAAGCTATCGTCGGACAGCGAGCTGGCCGACCTGGTGAAACGTGGCGTCGCGTTTGTCGTCGTCGACGACCGGCTTACGACCGGCGTCCCGCGGATCGGACATTACTTCGAGCCGGGCGAGCCCGACTCACCGTGGCGGCAGCCGCTGCCGGCGGCCAACCTGACAAAGTTTGACAAGGCATCGTGCCTGAGCCGCGTGTTTGACAGCGGCCACATCACGATTTACGAGGTCTCGGCCGCCGGGTGCATGGGCACATCGTCGGCGAGCCAGGGAGGAAACCAGTGATGGCTGCAACCGCGCCAACCGGCAGCGCACGCCTGAAGGTGCTGCTGGCTTCGAACATGTACGCGTACTCGGGCAACTGGGACAAGCTGGACGCGCTCGGCCGCTTTGTCGACTTGGCGGTGATCACGCCCGAGCGCTGGGGCGTGCCCGAGCTGAACCAGATGCTGGAGGTGCCCGAGAAGGCGCCCGGAGCGCCGTGGCGCCAGTACCGTCTGCCGGCACATGTTTACGAAAAGGGCAATCCCTTTCGTTTCTTCTACAGCCCCGCCGCGCTCAGCCGGGTGATCGAGACGGAGCGGCCGGACATCGTCCATGTCGAGCAGGAACCCGAAAGCATCAACTTGCTGCAGTTCAGCCTGCTCAAACTGCGCCGCGGCTTCCCGCTGGTATTCGTAGCCTGGGAAGACCATAACCCGCTGCAGCTTGGCTGGGGCTTCCGCAAGGTTAACTATGCGATGGCGGACGGGGGCATTTTCGGCAACCAGGTAGCAATGGACCGGGCGGTCAAGTTCGGCTTTCACAAGAAGATGGAAGTGATCCCGCAGTACGGGTTCGAGATCACCGCCGGCTCAGACGCAGAGTCGCGGCCCGACGATGGCAGGTTTGTGGTCGGCTACGCTGGCCGGCTGGTGCCCGAGAAGGGCGTGCTGACCCTGGTGGAAGCCACCCGTTTTATGCCAAACACCGAGGTTCTCGTCGCCGGCGAGGGCCCGCTCGCCAGCCAAATCCGCCACGAGCCGCACGTGAAGATGCTCGGCTGGGTGCCGCGGACCGAGATGGCGTCGTTTTGGTCGCAGCTCGACGTGATGGTGCTTCCATCGCTGACCGACGGCAAGAAGTGGGTCGAGCAATTCGGCAGGGTGTTGGTGGAGGCGATGGCCGCCGGCGTGCCCGTGGTCGGCTCCGATGCCGGGCGCATCCCCGACACGGTCGGCGATGCCGGGCTCATCTTCCACGAGGGCGACGCGGCCGGCCTGGGCCAGGCATTGGATGCACTGCGCACGAGCCGGGCGCGGCGCATCGAACTGCGCGCCAAAGGACTGGCGCGCGTCCGCGAGCACTACAGCCACGAGGTGCTGATGGGCCGCACGGTGCGCTTTTACGAAGAAGTGCTGGCGCAGCATAAGCCCGAGGCCACGGGTGTTCCTGGTCGGGCGGTGTATCCGGAAACCCGGCAGGCTGAGAGGTAGCGGGTGCGGCGAACGAACGGCGACCTCCTGGTCGTGATCCTCCTCTCGATTCTGGCAGCTGCCACCGGTGCGATCTCGGGCGACAGCTCGAACGTGCTGCGCGCGGGCCTCAGCCTGCCGTTCGTGCTGTTCCTGCCAGGTTATGCCCTCTCGGCAGCCCTGCTGCCCGACGGCCGGGCCGGGCTGGCCGAGCGCATCGCGCTCAGCGCGGGCCTGAGCCTCGCGATCGCGATGATCGGAGGCTTGCTGCTCAATCTCCTGTCATCTGGGCTCACGGCGCAGTCCTGGCGTTTCCTGCTGCTGGGCGTGACCTTGGTGGCCGCCGGGTATGCGATCTGGCGGCGGCAGCACAGCGGGGCGCCGGGACCCGGCCCGCTCGTGACGCGGATCTCATTGCGCGAAGCCGTGCTGGTGAGCAGTGCGGCGCTCCTGATCGGTCTGACGCTTGGCCTGGGTGCGATCGGCGTCGACCCGAATGGGCGGAGCGGGGGCAGTCGGGCCGCGTTCACCCAGATGTGGGCTGTGCCCGCCCCGGCCGGCGATCAGTACGTCGTCAATGTCGGCTTGCAGAACTACGAGGCCGAGCGCACGACCTACCGGGTGACCCTCGAAGCGGGCGGCCGGCTGCTGGCCGAATGGCCGCGGATCGTGCTGGCTAACGGCGCGAGTTGGCAGGCGCAGGCGACGCTGCCCCCGAGCTTGCGCAGCCAGGTCGTCACTGCCAATGCCTATCGGGCCGACGAAACGGCTCCGTACCGCCACGTACGTCTCGCGCCCCAGGGAAGCAATCCATGAAACGGGCGTCGATCATCGGGGCGGGCGCCGGATTCGTGCTCATTTGCCTGACGCGGGCGTGGGCCCGGGGCCTAGCCGCGCGGGAGCTGCCGCGCCGGCAGGAGCCCCGGCTGCCCGAGCGCTGGCCGTCCGTCTCGATAATTGTGCCTGCGTGGGAAGAACGGGGGATGCTCGAAGCCTGCCTGGACCAACTCAGTCGCATCGAATACGAGAGCTATGAGGTGATCGTGGTGGCGGGGGGGTCCGACGGCACCGTCGAAGCTGCAGCCGAGCACGCCCGCGGCGACAGGCGTGTGCGCGTCATGGTCCAGCGAAGCAGGGGCGGGAAGAACGGCGCGATGAACGACGCGGCTCGCCGGGCCCGCTATGACGTGCTCGTGTTCCTCGACGCCGATGCGCTGGTCGCACAGGGGTGGCTCAAAGGCCTGATCGCAGCGCTTGAACCGGGTTACGCGGCCAGCACAGGGAAGTACGTCCCGACCCGCCGCACGCTTGTTTCTCGGGCTGGGGAGATGAGCGAAGTGCTCGAGAAAGAGGTGCGGGGACGCGTCATCCTGCAGGGCAGCGGCAGCGTTGCGATCCGTCGGGACGTGTTCGACGCGATCGGCGGCATCCCCGAGGGCCGCTATGCAGACGATTGGGCGTTATCGGCGCTGCTGCGCGAGAGGGGATATCAAGTAGCCTATGCCCCGGCCGCGCTCTTGTGCAGCGAGCGACCCGCAACCCTTCGCGAGTGGTGGCGGAACGAGTTGCGGTGGCGCCGGACGCATTTGCTCACGCTTTTTCATGTGGCGCGGTATGAGCTGCGCGATCCGGTGTCCGCGGCCAAAGCCCTCTATCCGTATGCCGTTGCCTGGACCGTGATTGGCCTCTCTGCGGCTGCGGGCGTGGCGCAGGTGGCGGGCTTCCAGCGAAGAATGCTGCTGGAGACGTTGTTGGCGGCGGTCGTGGGCGGGGCCGTCATTCGGGAAGTCGCCGGCGCGTTCGAGACTGCGGCCTACACCGGAGAGGCACATTGGCTGCGGGTCGGGCCGGTTATGGCGGTTCTGACGGGCCTGGGTTGGTTGGCTAATGCGATTGCGACGCTGACGACCCGCCAAACGCGGCTTCATTTCAAGGGTCCGCGGAGCGGTGCCACCGCCACGCCCGAGCCGGACGCGACACCGGCCCAGCCCTGCCTGCCCGCCGCGGTTCCGGAGGTCAAGACAACGCTATGAGCATGACCGTCGCGATCGTCAGCTACAACACGCGCGAGCACTTGCGGGCATGCCTCGAGTCCGTGGTCGCAGAGCGCCCGCCGCAGGTAGTCGTGGTCGACAATGCCTCGACAGACGGCAGCCCCGAAATGGTACGGGCGTACTTCCCTGAGGTTGAGTTGGTGGCCGCGCCGAACGAGGGGTTCGGAGCCGGCGCCAACCTTGCGATCGAACAGGCGCGGCTGCCCTTCGTGCTGCTGCTGAACAGCGATACCCGGCTGCACCCCGGCTGCCTTACGGAACTCACGGCCTACCTTCAGACGCATCCGGAGGCCGGTATGGTCGGCCCGCGCCTGGTCAACCCCGACGGAACGCTTCAACCCTCCATCTACCCGCTACCCAGCCCAACGGCCGAGTTGGTGCGGTGGACGTCCGTGCGCCCGATTGCCGGCCGCGTTCCACGTTTGCGCCAGAAGTATCTCATCGATTGCCCACACGACCGCGCTCTACGCGTCGGTTGGGTTGCCGGCGCGGCGCTGGCGATCCGAAAAAGCGCCTTCGAGGCCGTTGGCGGCTTCGACACATCCTTCTTTATGTACTCAGAAGAGGTCGACCTGGCGTACTCGATGGAGGAAGCCGGGTGGCAGGTGCACTTCGCGCCGGTGACCACCGTGACCCATTTCGGCGGGGCCAGCACAGAGGCCCACCGGTCCGATATGATGACGCGCTTGTTTGACTCGATGGTGCTCCTCTACCGGAAGCACTTCTCGCGGGATTGGCAGCGCAAGCTGAAGGTGATCATCACTTACGTCATGCTGCGCAACCTGCTGCGCGACCGGTGGCGGCTCTTGAGAACCCGCGGCCCGAAACAGTACGAGCAGTTGGCGCAGGACCTCGCCGCCTGGCGCCGCGTCTTGCGGACCATCTGGAGCGGATGAGGTGGCAAGTTCGGTGGGCGTTTCGGTCCTGGAGCTTCTGCATCCCCTTGGATATGCGCGGACGGTGCGCGTGATCGGTAGAGGATATGAAGCGCCCGGCTTGTGCCCCGAGGGCCACGACCAGGCAGCGGGCCTTGCGGACCTCGTCCTCCTTGCACCCAGCGCCGACGAGCTTGCAGAACCGGGCTGGTTGGAAGCGGCCGTGGAAGGGGCGGCGGGGTCTCTGGAGCGAGACGGCGTGCTTTACATTTTGGCGGGCCGCAGCCGCCGCAGCCACCTACGCGCGCTGCTGGCTCGCTGCAAGCTCAAGGTTGCCTCCACCATCATGCATCACCAGGACTGGTCAGGCGCCGAAACAATGGTGCCGCTGCAGCCGGCGCCCATCGCCTATGCCTTCTCCCGCCTGATCCCAACTCATCCGCTCCGCCGGCGCCTCGCGCTGGGTCTGATCCGGCTGCCCGGCGTGCTCGCGCTCGCGGCCGCGCTGCTGCCCCGCGTCGGCCTGCTCGTCCAGCGGCCCGAAGCGCGGCCGGCAGCCGCCTGGTTCACCGGCCTACCGGGCTTGGGAGAGCCGATCAGTGGCGTCGTCGTCAACACGAGCTGGCGCGGCGGCGACGGCGCAGTCTTGCTGCATGCGGTCGATGCATGGCCCGGGGAAGCGAGGGGCATCGCCAAGACCTGGCTCTCCGGAAACGGCGACGACAGCGTTGGCCGGGAAGCAGAGGGCCTGGGGGATATCGGGGACCGTGCCGGTCAGTTCGGCGTGCAGGTGCCCCGACTTCTGGGACGGGGCCGGCTGGGGGGCCGGCCATTCGTAGCCGAGAGCGCGGTCGTCGGGGAGAAAGCCGCGCTTTTCCTCCGCCACGATCCGCGCAAGCTGCAGGCGCTGCTGACTCAGCTGACCGAGTGGCTGGTCGCCTGGAACTCCGCCACCATTCAGCCGCGGGTTCTGACCGAAGATATCCTGGACGGCATCCTGCTGCAGCCGGCCGCCGAGTTGTTGTCGCAGACCGACGGCTATGAAGCCTACCGCCGGCAGCTGCAGGCCCTGGCGAGCCGCGTGGTGGGGAAAGAAGGCCCCGTCGTCGCGGCCCACGGCGACCTTACCATGGTGAACGTGCTGGTAGATGACGCGGGACGGCTCGGCATCATCGACTGGGAGACCGGTCGCCCGGCCGAACTGCCGCTGATGGACTTCTTTTACGCCGTGGTCGATGCGGCGGCGGCTGTGGATGACTATCGTGACCGCCCGGCGGCGTTCGCCGAGTGTTTCGCGCCTGCGGGGCGTTACCGGCCGCTGGTCGCGCCGCTGCAGCAATCGTGCGAGCAGGCGCTCGGCCTGAGCGAAGACCAGGTGGCCCTCAGCTTCCACGCCTCCTGGCTCAAGTTCGCGCTTGACGAACGCGACGAGTCGGCAAAGGCCGCGCCGGACGAGTTTCTACAGATCGTGCGCCACGCCGCCACGGGTCGCTACGAACGCGCAGGTCGCTGGCCGGCGTGACGCTGATGAGCTCACCTTGGCCCGAGCCGCCTTGCCCCTCACAGAAGCGCAAGGTCCTGATGCTGTCGCCGTTTGCGCCACGGCTCGACGCCAGCATGGGCGGCCCCCGCGTCATCGCGCAGCTGATCATGGCGCTTTCCTGCGGCGAACAACTCGGGCTCCTGTATCTACGCGGCCAGGACGAGCCGTCGCTCGACGAGCGGGTGCGGGCGGCTTGCGATGTGGCGATCGAGGTCAAGCGCGCAGACGCCAGTGCGGGGATCAGGAGATGGAGAGAGCACGCGGCCGCGGCGCTGGATCTGGCGCGCGGCATTCCAAGTTGGGTCTCCGGTTGGCATCAGCCCGCGTTTCGCGCGGACGTTGCGCTCGCTTACCTCGACCTGGCAGCCGGAAATCGTACAGGCGGAATTCCACCTGATGGCACAGTACCTGCCCGCGCTGGGGCCAGCCCGTCCGCCAACCGTCCTCAATCAGCACGAGCCCGGCGCGGCCGCAGCGAGCGATCGCAGCCGGCTCGGCCTGATGCCGGGGCGAGTGGCGCCGTGGCTGGAGGTGCGGGCGTGGCGCAAATACGAGCAGTCACTCGCCCGGCATGTCGACGCCATCGTCACCTTCACCGAGCGGGACCGAGAGGCGATGGAAGCCTTGCACCCGTCCGGCAAGCTCAAAGTCATCGCGCTCGGGGCATTTGTACCACACGTCCCGGCGAATCCGCTCGGCGGCCAGCCGCCCGCTATCCTTTTCTTCGGCAACTATCTGCACGCGCCGAACTTCGACGCGGCGCTTGCACCTTGCGCATGACATCTACCCGCAGCTGCGGGCCCAGGTCCCCGACCTGTGCCTCTGGTTGCCTGGAGACGGCGCGCCCGCCGCGCTCCTGGCGCTGGCGAACGAGCAGGTCCACGTGCCCGGCCGGGTGGCGAGCCTGCAGCCCTATCTGGACGGAGCGGCCGTCGTCGTGGCGCCGATTCGTATTGGCGGCGGGATGCGGGTGAAGGTGCTCGAGGCGCTGGCTGCCGGCAAGGCGGTGGTCGCGTCGCCGCGCGCGCTGGAAGGGCTGAACCTCGTGGACGGGGAGCAGGTGCTCAGCGCCCAGAGCGACGAGGACTTCGTGCGGCGGGTGCTCTGGCTGATCGGCAACCCGGCCGAACGGTCGAGGCTGGCCGGGCGCGCGCGCCAATGGGCGGTCGAACATCTCAGCTGGGATCGGACGGCCGCGAAGTACTCGGCGCTCTACGATGAACTGCAGCGCGACGCGCAGACAGCTGACGTGGAACGGAAATCTCGTGGCTAAAGGCGCGAGCCCGGGAGCACGCATGGCGCGGCAGGCTGAAGCAGACGTCTGGCGCTTCCGCGACGATCCGCAGGCCCTTGCGCAGCTGCCGCTCGGCCGCTTCTCGGAAGCGGGCGTGCGCAGCCTGCTGTTGCGGCGCTTGTGCCTCAAGCTGCCCTTCCCGGCGACGGTCATCGCGGCTCTTGGTTCTTTGAAATGGGGCGGTGCCGGATCGAAAGCGGGTGGGTTCGCAGCCGAGATAGTCTACTGGCGCCGCGCCCGGGCGCTGCTCACCCCCTCGGAATGGACCGCGCTGACGCACGGACCCGTGATCCTGATGTACCACGCTTTAGGTGGACCACGGGAGCCGGGGAGCCGTTACATCCTGCCCTCCGCGCGCTTCCGGCGGCAGGTCGCATGGCTGCGCGCACGGGGCTACCGGATCATTCCCCTTGCCGAGTTGGCCCGGGCCCGCACCGGCGCCCAAGTCCCGCCCGCGCGATTCAATCGTCCTGACCTTCGACGATGGCTACAAGGACAACGCTGCGGCGCTAACCCAGGCCGGTTTGCCGGCGACCGTGTTCGTGGTCACCGCCCAGGTCGGAGGCACGAACGCCTGGGACCGCGAGGGCCGGCTGGCGGGGCGCGCTTTGCTGGATTGGGACGAGGCCAGGCAGCTTAGGAGCGCCGGCGTGGAGATCGGGGCCCATTCCCGCACGCACCCCTCCCTGCCCGACGTGGACGTCGAGCGGTTGGCCCACGAGGTGTGCGGCGCGCTCGCCGACCTGCAAAGGGAACTCGGACCGGGTGCTTATTCGTTTGCTTATCCACACGGGCGATTTGATGCCCGCACGCAGGAGCAGGTCGCCGCGGCGGGCTTCAGTGCTGCCTGCTGCAGCCGGGGCGGCGTCAACGATGCTGCCGTTGGGCAGTTCGAGTTGCGGCGCGTGGAAATCAAGGGCACGGATTCATTCCTCAGTTTTGTGCTGATGGTGTGGTTGGGCCGGCGCATTACGCCGGTCCAGTTGTTGAGGAGCTTGTTTCTTGGCTGAACGGGTCACTGAGCTGACCGTGGCGATTGCCACGCTTAACCGGCCCGAGGGCGTGGCACGGTGCCTCGACGCGCTCGACGCCGGCAGCGCGCTGCCCGTCCGAGATCGTGGTGGTCGACCAGAGCGCGGGCGACGAGACCGAGCATCTGATCGGCTCGGCGCGCCACGGCGTGGTGCCGGTGCGCTACGTACGCCAGTCGCGCCGCGGCCTTTCTGCCTCGCGAAACCAGGGCCTGTCGGTTGCCTCCTGCCCAGTCGTTGCCATGACAGACGACGATTGTGTGCCAGATCAGGGTTGGGTGGCTGCCCTGGCGGACAGTTTCGGGGCGGACGGCGTGGCGGCCGTGTCGGGTCGCGTCATGCCATACGGGCCGGACGTGCGGGGCATGTACGCGGTTTCCTCGCGCCTCAGCACGGCCCGGGCCACCTTCGAGCGAAAGGGGCCGCCGTGGATGGCGGGCAGCGGCGGCAACTTTGCCGTGCGACGTGAAGTCTGGTCGCGGTTAGGGGGGTTTGACGAACGACTGGGCGCCGGGTCGGCGGGCCTGGCCGCCGAAGACATGGACTTTATCTACCGGATGCTGTGCGCGGGCGAGAAAATCCTGTACGACCCCAGCGCCATTGTCTATCACGAGCGGCAGGATCTGCGCCGGCGGACGGCCACTCGCTGGAGCTACGGGTACGGCATCGGCGCAGCGTGCGGCAAGTGGCTGCGCTTGAGCGATCCCTACGCCGCCCGAGTGCTGGCGGGCTGGATGGTGTGGCGGACGCGCGGGCTGCTGACGGCCGTACGGCGTCGGGAAGCGCAGGCGATCAACGAGCATGGCCTGATGCTGCGCGGGACCTTGGCCGGCCTGGCGTATGGGCTGCGCCTAAGGGGCGTCCGCTGATGGCGCCGGGCTTTGTACAGCCACTCTTGCGCCGCCTTCCTCCGGAGCGCCGCGCACAGGTTCGCCGCGTGCTGCAGCCTGCCTACCTCGGCGCGCTTCGCCGCACCCGGCCGCTGAGCGAGCGATACGGATACGACCGGGGCCAGCCGGTGGACCGGTATTACATCGAGTCCTTCCTGGCATCGCACCGGTCGGATATCCGGGGTGTGGGGCTCGAGATCAAGAACGCGGGCTACCTGCGCCGGTACGATTCGGGACTGACGCGCTGTGATGTGCTGGACATCGACCCGGCCAACCCTCAAGCGACGGTGGTCGCCGACCTGGCGCGCAGCCGGTAACATCCCGGACGAGCAGTACGACTGCTTCGTCCTAACCCAGACGCTGCAGTTTATCTACGACCTGCCAGCGGCGCTGGCCCACGCCCGGCGGATTCTGCGGCCGGGGGGCGTGCTTCTCGTCACGGTCCCTGCGGTCAGTCGGATGGACCGCGCGCTGGCCGAGGTCGATTATTGGCGCTTTACGCCCGCGGGCTGCGGGCGGCTGTTCGGCGAGGTATTTGGGGCAGACAATGTGACCGTGCAGGGATTTGGCAATGTCCTGACCGCGTCCGGCTTCCTGATGGGGCTGGCTGCGGAAGATCTGCGCCAGGATGAACTGGAACGCCACGACGAAGCTTTCCCGGTCCTGGTCGGCGTGAGGGCACAGCGGCCATGATCGATAACACCTCGGTCATCATTTGCTCGCGCGAGCGCCCACGCCTGCTGCTGGATACCATCCAGTCGGTCCTGGCAGGGCAACGAGCAGCCCGCGGAGATCGTGGTCGTCGACCAGAGCCGGACCGCCAACGCAGAGCTGGCGCAGGGGTGCGGAGTGGATTGCCGCTGTCAGGTACATCCACTCGGACACGACCGGCTTGAGCCGGGCGCGCAACCTGGCCATCCGCGCCGCCCGCTATGACCGGATCGTGATCATCGACGACGACATGTTCGTCGAGCGAACGTGGCTGGAACGCCTGGTGGCCGCGTTACTGGCCGCGGGCCCGAACGCGGTCGTGACCGGCCGTGTGCTGCCCGAGGTTGGGGCGCCGGAGGGCGGGTTCGTCCCCGCGCTGGTGACGGGCGAGCGGGGCGCACGCTACCGGGGCCGCCTCGCGCGCGACGTGCTTGCGGGGGGCACATGGCGGCCTGCCGTCAAATCCTGGACGCAGTGGGCGGGTTTGACGAGCGCTTGGGCGCGGGCTCAGGTTTTCCCGCAGCGGACGACAACGATCTCGGGTTCCGGCTGCTGAAAAACGGCTATGAGATCGTTTACGTGCCCGAGGCGGTGGTCTACCACCGGGCCTGGCGGCCGCGGAGCGAATACCTGTCGATGCGCTGGCGCTATGGGCGGGGCAAGGGCGGGTTCTATGCAAAGCACCTGGCGAGCGATGTGGGCTATATGTCGAACCGGCTGGTGCGGGATATTGGCAGGCGGGTGATGGGATTTCCGCGGCGTGTTCTCCGCGATGCACGCGGAGCTGCGGGTGATGTGGTGTACAGCGCCGGTGTAATGAGGGGAGTGATTCAGTGGAGTCTGGGCCTGCGAAAGACACAGTAATTCGCAGCCATGTTTTTCGAAGCACGGCGAGCAACCTGGTCGGCCAAGCCATCATCCTTGGCACCGGCTTCTTGCTCGCGCCTTTCGTGCTGCACCGGATCGGTGCGACGGATTATGGTCTGTGGATCCTGATCAGCTCGTTGACCGGCTATGCCTCGGTACTGGAGTTTGGTATCTCGTCCGCGGTCATCAAGTATGTCGCCGAATATCGCGCCAAGGGCGAGCGTGAGGAGATGCATGCGCTGATCGGCACGGCGCTCAGCCTGTACACCGTGCTGGGCATGTGGCGATCCTGGTCAGCGTGGGGATCGCGGCCGTGCTGCCCCACCTCATCCATGTGCCGCCCGGCCAGGAAAGCACGGCGGTCAAGCTGGTGCTGTTTGCAGGCATCGGCCTCGGCATCTCGATTCCGGCGACGATCATCGTCGGCGTGCTGCGCGGCCTGCAGCGTTTCGACCTGTTGAATGTGCTCTATGTCATTAACACGGTGATAAACGCCCTGGTGACCATCCTGGTACTGCAGTTAGGCTGGGGGGTTGTGGGCATTGCCGCAGCCGCCATTCCGGTTACCGTCCTGACGCAGCTGCCCGGCCTTTGGCTCATCCGCCGGGCCGACCCTGAAATGCGGATCAGCTGGCGGGGGCGCGGCGCGACTTGATCCGCACCGTGACGGGATTCTCCTTCAAGCTCTTCGTCATTCAGATCGCCAAGCAGTTGCAGATGCGGACCGACGAGATCGTCATTGCCGGGGCCCTACCCATTGCCAGCATCACGCCCTATTCCTTCGGCCGCCGGCTGGGCGAGATCCCCAACCAGTTCGCAAACCAGTTCGTCCGCACTTTGATGCCGCTTGCATCGGGCCTGCACGCAGAGAGCGACTGGGGCCGGCTGCGGGGGATGTATATCGCAAGCACCCGCCTGGCGGTCGCCATTTCGGCGCCCTTGGCCGCGATTTTGACCGTTCTCGCGCCCAGCTTCTTGACGCTGTGGATTGGACCGGAGTATGCCCGTTATTGGCCGGTCGTGCTGTTGATTTCCATGTCGAGCGTCGTCGGCATCAGCCAGTACCCGGCCGGCGCAATGCTCCAGGGCATGGCACGGCACAACATCCTGGCCGTCACCTCGATTGCGAACGGCGCCATCAACCTTGGGCTGTCGTTGTACCTGGTGCGGCACATGGGCATCGTCGGGGTGGCCCTCGGCACGTTCGTGCCCGCACTCCTCGAAGGTATGGTAATCATGCCCTACAGCATGCGACTGCTCAGGGTGGGTTGGGGCGACGTGCTCCGCGACGCGTTCATCCCGGCACTTGCGCCGATGCTGCCCGCGGTCGCGGTTCTCTATGCCCTGCAGGCGGCCGTACAGCCGCAGAGCTGGCTCGAACTCGGAATCACTGCGGCGGTCGGCGGCCTGGTCTATATGATGGTGTACTTCGTTTTCCGGGCCACCACAGCCGAGCGGGAAATGGTGTGGAACATGGTGACCCGTGCGCTGAGCTTTGCGCGTGCGCGCAGCTAGCGACTCACGGGTCCGCGACCTCAAGGCAAAGACACAAAGGCACGAAGTCCCAATCACGAACGCTTGAGACTTCGTGCCTTTGTGGTTCCAGGCTCCTTACGGCACGGCGACCCGGCCCGTAATCGAGCCAAACTGGTTCGGCAGGTAATAGGACGAGCCGATGCCCTTGCGCCACGCATCCTTGGCCGCCTGGCTCGTCTCGATGCGCCAGTCCACGCCGTCAAACTGCCAGTTGAAGTACACTGCGGCGCGCATCCGGGTGTAGCGGCTGGGGATCTGGGTGCCGAGCGCGTCGGTCAGCCAGTTGGCCTTCGAGCCGCCCTGCTCTACCGAGCCGAACTCGCCGATCATCATCGGCTTGGCCGGCGCGATCTTGACGATTTCGTTGTAGGAGTAGTTGTACACCTGGTCGAAGGTCTGCCACCCCGACGAGCGATTCGAGCCCCAGTTGTAGCCGTCCAGGCAGGTCCAGTCCACGTACGAGTCACCCGGATACAGCGACGCGAACGAGGGGTTGGTGGTGTTCGGATAGTCGATATTCGGGCACCACACGTAGGAGGCGTTGTTGACGCCCACCTGGCGGAAGATGTCGACGATGTGGCGCCAGGCCTGCACGAACTGGCCGCGTTGGTTGCCGTTCTGGGTCTCCTGCCACGGATAGCCCCACGAACCGTTCATCTCGTGCATGATGCGCAGGAAGAAGGGGAAGCCCCAGTTCTTCGCGTCGGTGGCGAACTGGCGGATGTACGCATCGTGCGTCCCGTTGATGATCTTCCCCAACTGCCAGCGGCTGGCATCACCGCCTTCGGGCGTCCACGAGATCATAGGGATGGAGCCGTGTGAGCGGGCATTGTTGGGGCCACTGTTTGACCAATTGCGATAGTTGCCCGAGGAATCACCCCAGAAGTTGCCCCAGTGGACGATCGAGACGGCCTTGCCGGTCACATCGCGCTCCCAGGCCGCAAGCTTGCTGAGATCGGCCGGCACTCCCGACATGTTCACCCCCCAGTAGATCGCACTGCCGCTGGCGGGGGGTGGCGGTGGGGCGGTGGGGGTGGGCGCAGGCGCGCTGCCGTTGCTGACGGTGAAGGCGCTCGTCACCTTCGTCGTCCCCCCGCCAGCCAGATCGACTGCAGCGGTGATCGTGTGTGCACCATTCGCAAGCTGCCCCGTGTTGTAGGGCGAAGCGGCGGCTGCAGAGCCGCCCGCAAAGTCGTAGGGAGGGTTGCCCTCTGTCTGCGATGGCGTGCCGGAACCCGAGGTGTTGTCGAGATAGAAACGTACCTGGCTCGCCCCAGTTCCGGGAGTCAGAAAGACGTAAATGTCCCCCGAAACCGACTTGCCGTCAAGCGCGACGGGGTTGGCGCGATCAGCCGAATTGCTGAGCGACAACGCGTAAGCAGCGACAGGTGCGGGCGTGGCCGTTGGCACGACAGTTGGCGCCGGTTTTCGTACGGCGAAACTGGCCAGCGTGGTGGTGCTGTAAAGCGGCCGAGAGGTGGCGGGGTCGTGCATCTCCGCGCTCAAAATATATGCGCCTTCCTCAGCGGTCGGAGCGAGATGGAGCGACTCCTGGGTCTGGCTGCCCTCGCCCGGGTCGAGACACTGGCCGGCATACTCGTGGCGGAGCAGCACCTGGCCGTTCGGCGCACGAACGATCAGGACAATGTCTACGTCGAGGTGCGCCGGGGTCTGGTTGACGAACTGCGAACCCACAGAAACATCTGCACCGGGCGCGGTCTCCGCGGGTGCGGCGCGCATCGAAATCGCCAGCGGCGAAACCACCGGCCCCGCCACGGCGGGCAGAAACAACCTGTGGCCTTGGGGGCCCGAGGGCGCCGCGCTCACGGCGACAGGGAGTGCGAGTAGACCTAACACAAGGGTTAAGACGCCGATTTTCGCGACGAAGTTCGCGCAGAGTCCAGTCTTCCAGCTAGACTTCGGTCTCGAGTGCATCAGTTCCTCCTCTTTGGGCTCTGTGGTGAGCCGGGGGGTGCTTTCTAATTTTGATTGGTATTCACTGGCATATTCATCAAAAATTGGAGACAACTCGCACGTGTAATAAGCAAGTGGCAGAGACAAGGCGCGTGGAACGAGGGCCGGCGAACAGGCAGTCACGCCTGGTCCTGGCTCAGCCAAGAGTGGTCCGAACGCCTAGATCAATACGGAGACGAGTAGCAGACTGAAGCGCGCTTCGGGTAGAGACATCCTGCGCCAATAGAAGATGAGGTTCGATCCGGTCTTCGCTTGCGGTCCAAAAGGCCGGCAAGCACCCATAGGTCATGCCGTCGCAAGGGACTGAAACGTGGGATCGCTACATGCACCGGAAGAGACGAAAGGTGAAGGTCGATACAAATTGCTTTACTTCTACAGACTGTAGCACAACTTACTTCGGTGCGCAAATTCGCACGTACAACAAACGACGTAGATGACCTGCTCTGGAAACAGCATGACGTTATTCCCCGCCGCGTGCGCTATACTGTCCGTGTCGTAAATGCGTCGCCGTCATAGATGGGGGCCTCTCGTGGACGTCTTGCGCTCTTCCATCCACACAACCAGCCCGGACTTCGCGGCCAACGCCGCTTTCCATCGTGCGCTGGCCGCCACCCTGCGCAACGATCTGGCCCTGATTCGCCAAGGCGGTGGCCCGAAATACCGGGAGCGCCACGAAGCGCAGGGCAAGCTCTATGTTCGAGAACGCATCGACCGGCTGCTGGATACGGGGTCGCCCTTCCTCGAGTTGTCGCCTCTCGCCGCCTGGCAAGTCTACCGGGACCCTGCCCCGGGTGCAGGCATCGTGACCGGGATTGGCCGGGTGCAAGGGCGCGAGGTGTTGGTGGTTGCCAACGATGCGACGGTCAAAGGCGGCTCCTACTATCCCCTCACGGTTAAGAAACACCTGCGCGGCCAGCAGATCGCCGAGCAAAACGGCCTCCCCTGCATCTACCTGGTCGATTCCGGCGGCGCCTACCTACCCATGCAGGACGAAGTGTTCCCGGACGAGAACCACTTCGGCCGCATCTTCTACAACCAGGCTCGCATGAGTGCCAAGGGCATCCCCCAGATTGCCCTTGTCATGGGTTCGTGCACGGCGGGCGGCGCCTACGTGCCCGCGATGAGCGACGAAGCCATCATCGTGCGGGGGACGGGCACGATCTTCCTCGCCGGCCCACCCCTCGTAAAAGCGGCGACCGGAGAGGACGTCAGCGCCGAGGACCTGGGCGGTGCGGACGTCCACACGCGCCTGTCGGGCGTTGCAGACCACTTTGCCGAGGACGACGAGGACGCGCTGGAGATTTGCCGCGGCATCGTCGAGACGTTGCCCCGCGCCCGCGGCCGGGGCGATACCTGGCTGGACGGGCTCGACCTGGCCCCGCCGGAAGAGCCGCTCTACCCGGCCGAGGAGTTGTACGGGGTGCTGCCGCGCACGTTCAGAGAGAGCTATGACGTGCGCGAGGTCATCGCCCGGCTGGTCGACGGCAGCCGGTTTCGGGAGTTCAAGGCCCGGTACGGGACGACCCTCGTGTGCGGCTTTGCGCGCATCCACGGCTACCCCGTCGGCATCCTGGCGAACAATGGCATCCTTTTCAGCCAGAGCTCGCTAAAGGGCGCCCACTTCATCGAGCTGTGCCAGCAGCGCGGAGTTCCGCTGCTGTTCCTCCAAAACATCACCGGCTTCATGGTCGGCCAGGCATATGAGACGGCCGGCATCGCCAAAGACGGTGCGAAGCTGGTCCATGCGGTAGCCAACGCGTCCGTGCCCAAGCTGACCGTCGTCATCGGCGGGTCATTCGGCGCGGGCAACTACGGCATGGCCGGGCGGGCGTACAGCCCGCGCTTTCTGTGGATGTGGCCCAATGCCCGCATCAGCGTGATGGGGGGCGAACAGGCCGCGAACGTGCTGCTGACCATCAAGCAGGACCAGTTGGTGCGTGAGGGCAAGCCCCAGCTGACGGCGGATCAGGCGGAGGAGTTCAAGCGGCCGACGCTGGACAAGTACGAGCGGGAGGGGCACCCCTATTACTCGAGCGCCCGGTTGTGGGATGACGGCATCCTGGACCCGGCTGAAACCCGCACCGTCTTGGGACTGGCGCTGTCGGTCGTGCTCAACGCGTCGCGCGAAGAGGGCGGCTTCGGGGTCTTCCGCATGTAACAGTAGACGAGAACACAAAGACACGAAGGTCAATGTCCGTTCGTGGCTTTGTGGCTTTATGTTGAATCTCTTCGAGGGGTAGCGTGTTCTCGAAAATCCTCATTGCAAATCGCGGCGAGATCGCCGTCCGGGTGATCCGGGCCTGCCGCGAACTGGGCATCTCGACCGTCGCGGTGTTCTCGGACGCGGACCGCCGCGCGCTGCACGTGCGCATGGCCGACGAAGCCGTTCCAATCGGCCCGGCACCCGCGCGCGAGTCGTACCTCGTTGGGGAGCGGATCCTCGACGCAGCCCGCCAGACGGGCAGCCAGGCCGTTCACCCGGGTTACGGCTTCCTTTCGGAGAACGCCGCCTTTTCGGATGCCGTGTCGGACGCGGGGCTGGTTTTCATCGGTCCATCAGGAGCGGCGGTGCGTGCGATGGGGGACAAGGCCGCGGCCCGGTCGCGGCATGGAGGCGGCGGGGGTGCCCGTGGTGCCCGGGTGGCAAGGCGCAGACGACGACCTGACCTTGGCGGCGAAGGCTGCCGAAATCGGCTACCCGGTGATGGTTAAGGCCGCGGCGGGCGGGGGCGGCAAGGGGATGCGGATCGTCGAGCGGGGCGCCGACCTGGCAGAGGCCGTGGGTGCCGCCCGGCGCGAGGCTCAGGCTGCATTCGGCGACGGCCGGCTGATTCTCGAGCGCTATGTCGCCCGCGGCACATCATGTCGAATTCCAGGTGCTCGCCGACGATCACGGCAACGTCGTGCACCTCTTCGAGCGCGAGTGCTCAGTGCAGCGGCGGCACCAAAAGATCATCGAGGAGACGCCTTCGCCGCTGCTCGACGATGAGATCAGAGAGCGGATGGGTGCGGCTGCCGTGGCCGCAGCGGCCGCGGTGAATTACCGAAACGCCGGGACGATTGAGTTCATCGTCGACCCCGACTCGCGTGCATTCTACTTCCTTGAAATGAACACCCGGCTGCAGGTCGAACACCCGATCACGGAGATGGTCGTCGGGCTCGACCTGGTCCAATGGCAAATCCGGGTTGCGGCGGGCGACGCCCTTCTCTTCCACCAGTCTGATTTGCGCCAGCGCGGGCATGCGATCGAGTGCCGCCTGTACGCGGAGGACCCTGCCAATCACTTCCTCCCCGCGACCGGCAAAATCCTACGTTTCATCGAGCCGAAGGGACCGGGCGTGCGGGTCGATACAGGCATCACCACGGGGGACGAAGTTTCCCTGTACTACGATCCCCTGCTCGCCAAGCTGATCGTCCATGCCGAGGACCGCCCGGCCGCAATCCGCAAGATGCGTGGGGCCCTGGATGGTACGGTGCTGCTGGGCATCACGACCAACTGGCGTTTCCTGCAGGACGTGCTCGCACATCCGGCATTCGGCGCGGGCAGCGTACATACGGCCTGGATCGACCGAGAATTCACCGAGTGGGAAGCGCCGCAGTGCGATTTGCCGCCGGAAGTGCTGGCAGCCGCCGCGCTCACCGAGGTGCAGTTGTTGCAGGCCGGCAGCGCAACGGTCGGGCCGTTGGGGGCAGAGACGGCGGGCGGCGATGCGTTCAGCCCCTGGCGCACGCCCAATCGTTTCCGCACGGGCGAATAGGGCCGGGCGGGAACAGGAGCAAAACGGATGAAGTACCGCTACCAGGCGGGCGAGGGCGAGAGTGCCGTCACCTACGAAGTGCTGCTCGAGAGACACGGCGACGGGTATCGCACGACCGTAAACGGCGAGACTTATGAGCTCGAAGTGCTCGACGCGCAGCCCGGCGCGCTTACCCTCCGCTTCCGCCGGACCGGGCAGCCGGAAGGCGACGCCGGGGACTCGCAGGACGCCATTCGGCCCCAGGTTGTCTACTGGGGCGCGGAGGGCGACGTCAAGTGGTTCTCGTCCGGGGGCTGCACCTACCGGCTCGAACGGCCGCGGGAACGCGCCAGACAGGGCCGCCGCGGCGCATCTGGAGGTGGGGCGGCCGAGGACATCCTGACCGCGCCCATGCCCAGCCAGGTGCGCGCCGTGCAGGCAGCCGAAGGTGATGTGGTGGAGGCCGGCCAGACGCTGCTGCTACTCGAAGCCATGAAGATGGAGATCAAGCTCAGCAGCCCACGGGAGGCGACAGTCCGCCGCGTCCTGGTGAAACAAGGCGACACGGTCGAACGCGACCAGGTGCTGGTGGAGCTCGCGTAAGGGCGGTCAGGGGAGGGAAACGTATGCCGGGACGCTATTATGACGACCTCGAAGTCGGCCAGCACATCCGCCACAGCCAGGGGCGAACCGTGACCGAGGCGGACAACGTCCTCTTCTGTGCGCTGACGATGAACACGCAGCCCCTGCACATCAACGAGGACTTCGCGGCCAAGACCGAGTTCGGCCGGCGAATCGTCAACGGCATCTTCACGCTTGGCCTGGTCGTTGGCCTCACCGTGCCCGAGTTGACCGAGGGGACCATCGTGGCGAATCTCGGATACGAGCGAGTGCTGCACCCGAACCCGGTCTTCCACGGCGATACGATTTACGTGGAGAGCGAGGTGCTGGAAAAACGGCCGTCCAAGTCGCGGCCGAACGCGGGCGTCGTGCGCCTGAAGCACACCGGGCGCAAACAAGATGGCACGGTCGTGGTCGAGGTCGAACGCACCGTGATGTTCCTGAGAGGACCTGGGTCAGGCTTGACCACAAAGCCACAAAGACTCGAAGTAACACAAAGGAGGTTTGGTGAATCTTCGTGTCTTCGTGCCTTTGTGGTGAGTCACCGCTCTGAGGGAGGGATAAATGCGCGCGAGGCGAGCCCTGCTGTACATGCCGGGGGATGACGAGCGGAAGATCCGCAAGGCGGCGACACTCGACGTAGACTGCGTGTGCCTGGACATGGAGGACGGCGTCGCGCTCAGCCGCAAGGACGACGCGTGGAGTCTGATCCCGGCCATGCTGCGAGAATTGCACTTCGCCAGGGCCGAAAGACTCGTGCGGATCAACCCCGTGGGGTCGGGGATGGAGGCGGAGGACCTGCGGGCGGCGCTCGAGGTCCGGCCAGACGGGATCGTGATCCCGAAGGTCGAGAGCGGGGACGCAATCCGCTGGGCCAGCGCTGAGATTGCGGCCTTCGAGCGGAGAAATGGCTGGGACGGCGGCCAGATCGCCATTATCGTGCTGGTGGAAACCGCGCTCGGGATCGTCAACCTGAGGGAGATCGCATCGAGCGACCCGCGGCTGCAGGCGCTCATCTTCGGCGCAGAAGACCTGGCGGGCGACATCGGCGCGGTACGGACGCGCGAGGGGTGGGAAGTGTTCTACGCCAGGAGCGCGGTGGTCACGCATGCCGCCGCGTTCGGGCTCCAGGCGATCGACATGGTGTATATTGACTATAGGGACACCGAGGGGCTGGTGACCGAGTCAGTGGAGGCCGCCCGGCTGGGGTACGCGGGCAAGCAGGTGATCCACCCCAACCAGGTCGGGCCGGTGCAAGGCGCGTTTACGCCCGACGCCGGCGCCATTGCTCACGCAGAGCGGATCATGAACGCGATGGCGCAGCACCAGGAGGCGGGGAAAGGCGCGTTCAGCCTCGATGGCAAGATGATCGACATGCCGCTCGTGAAGGCGGCCGAGCGGGTGCTGGCGCGGGCACGGGCCGCGGGGAAGGTCGCGTAAGCCAGAGGACAGACCTCTCAGGAACGAGGCCCACCTGACAGGCGCCCGCCCCCTTATCGCGCCGCCTTGATCGCCTCCACTGCGGCCGGATCCTCCAGCGAGCTCACGTCCCCCGGGTCTTTCCCAAGATACGCGGCCCGAATCACCCGGTGCATGATCTTGGCGTTGCGCGTCCGCGGCAGCGCCGTCGTGAACAGGATCTCCCGCGGCTTGAGCGGCTTGCCCAGCTCCTCGATCACCAGGGCCATCAGTTCGCCCCGCAGCTGCTCGCTCGGCTCCCTGCCGGGCGCGAGGGTGCAGAAGCAGACCAACTCCTCGCCCTTGATTTCCTCGGGCGCACCGATGACCGCGGCCAGGGTGACCGCTGGGTGGCTGCACAGGATGGCCTCGACCTCCGCGGGCCCAACCCGCTTGCCGGCCACCTTGATCGTGTCGTCGGAGCGGCCCAGGATGTACCACTGCCCGTCCGCGTCCACCGTCGCCCAGTCGCCATGCACCCACACGCCGGGGAACCGCGCCCAGTATGCCTGGATATAGCGCTCCGGGTCGCGCCAGAAGCCGCGCGTCATCCCGATCCACGGCATACGGATCGCCAGCTCCCCCACCTCGCCCGGCCGGTCGCAGATCGAGTTGCCCTCCGCGTCCAGCACGTCGACCGCCATGCCTGTCGCGGGACCGCTGAACGCGGCCGGCTTGAGCGGCGTCAGCAGGTTGCCCTGGAGAATACCGCCCGAGATTTCAGTGCCGCCGGAGTAATTCAGGATGGGCAACCGCCTTTCCCCGACGACCTCGAACAACCACGACCAGGACTCGGGATCCCACGGCGAGCCGGTGGAGCCGATCCAGCGCAGCGACGACACGTTATGTCTCCTGGCCGGTCCGTCGCCGTACTGGTGCAGGGTGCGAATCAAGGTCGGCGAGACACCCAGCCCCGTCACACCGTGCCGTTCGACCAGGGCCCACTGGCGGTCGACGTCGGGGTAGTCGGGCGCACCGTCGTACAGGAGAAAACTTGCACCCAGCAGAAGCGCGCCCCACACCTCCCACGGCCCCATCATCCAGCCCATGTCGGTGATCCAGTAGAGCACGTCGCCTGATTTCAAGTCGAAACCATGGCTGAGGTCCTGCGCCGCCTTGATGGGGAAGCCGCAATGCGTGTGGACCGCGCCCTTGGGCTTGCCCGTCGTGCCCGAAGTGTGAATGATCATGAGGGGATCTTCAGCAGAGGTGCGCTCGGTCGCCGCTTCAGGGGGCTGGCGGTCGACCAGCTCGTGCCACCAGTGATCACGGCCCGCCGTCATCGGCACTTCTTCGCCGTTACGCCGAAGCACGATCATGTGCCGGAGAGTGGGCACGTGGGCCGCAGCCGCGTCCGCGATGGGCTTCATCTGGTAGCACTTGGAGCGCCGGCATATGCCGTCGGCGGTGACCAGTGCGACGGCCCCCGCGTCGTTGAGCCGGGATGCAACAGCGCCCTCGCCGTAGCCTGAGAAGAGTGGAACGACGATCCCGCCGATCTTGCAGATGGCGAGCAGGCTGATCGCAATTTCGGGCACCATGGGCATGAAGAGGCCGATGGGGTCGCCCCTGCCCAGCCCAAGCTCCCGAAATGCGTTTGCCGCCCGGCAAACTTCAGCATTCAGTTCCGCATAAGTGAGATTGCGCACCGTCTGCGGAGCAGACGCCCCTTCCTCGCCTTCCCAGCGCAGTGCAACCGCATCTCCCCGCCCGGCCGCGATCCACTTGTCCAGGCAGTTGTGCACGATGTTCATCACGCCGTCCACGCACCAAACGGGCCCCTCGATGCCGCCCGAGAAGTCCGCGGTGCGCGTGTAGGGTTCGTAGAACTCGATTCCGAGGTCGGCCATGACCGCGTCCCAGAAACGCGAGACGTCGTCGAGGGAGCGGGGGGTCAAGGCATCAAGGGAGGGTGCTCCCGTCTTGCGCATGAAACGGGTGAGATTGGTTTGCTCGACCACGGCAGGATCGGGCCACCAGACAAAGTCGCCGGCGAACGCGGATTCAGGCATCGTTCTCCCCTCCCGTCCCCTGTCCAAGCCCTTGCCACAACCGGCGCGGGACTCTCCACGCTGCGCCGCACGGCGCGGTGCTCTCGTCGAGGGCTCTCCGTTTGGCATCTGCGGACGAAGTGTAGGTGATGCCGGCGCGCGGTTCTATTACCTAGCTTCCACCCGGCTCAATCCATGGCGATGCTGCCTCTAATCGAAGAGGCAGTAAACGGGCCGGGCTGCGCAATCAGTTCGCGGGCCGCGTCCGTCTTGCCCCACACGTCCCACAAGAGCACGCCGCGCACCCGGCCCTCCTTAAGGTAGTACACCACGCCCTTACGGAAGGGCTCCTCCCAGTCGGCCACCGTCTCCAGGCGCGCATCCAGCTCGCCCACGGCCTCGTAACCGAGGTCGAAGAGGTCCGAGTAGAAGGACGGCAGGTGTGTATACTGGACGGGCTCGCCTGCGACGATGCTGTGAGCCATGGACTTGCCGGCCGCCATTCCCATCGTGTTGGCGTTGTCCTCGTGCTCCACCCGCATCCACTTGTCGAGCGCAGGGTTGTAGAACTTCGCCACGTCGCCCGCGGCGTAGATGTCGGGCTCGGTGGTGCGGAGGGCCGCGTCGACCACGATGCCGCCGTCGACCTTGAGCCCTGCCGCCTCGGCCAGCTCGGTGGCCGGGATGATGCCGATGCCCGCGACGACTCCGTCCCCGCGCAGTTCACGGGAGGCGCCGGTCTGCTCATCCCGGACCAGCACCCTGAAGCCCGCGCCATCCCGCTCGGCGCCGACCACCGCGGCCTGGCTTACGATCCCGACCCCCTTCTGACGATAGTAATCGGTGATGAAGGCCGCAAGGTCTCGGGGGAAGACACGCTGCCCAATCAGTTCGTCCGGGAATACCATGGTCACACGCTGGCCACACATGCTAAGAGCGGCAGCGACCTCTGACCCGATGAAGCCGCCACCGATTACGACAAACTCCTCACGGGCATCCACCAGGTCGCGCAGACGCCGGTAATCCTCGAGCGTACGATAGTAGATGATGCCTGGGCCGCCGGCGGTTGAGCCAGCGTCAAAAGGCAGCCGCCTGGGAGAACCCCCGGTCGCCAGGAGCAGCCTTTCGTAGGAGTACACGGTCCCCTGGTCATCGATCGCCTGGTGCGCGGCGGGGTCGAGGGCCACGACACGCCGGCCCAGATGCATGTCGACCGATCGCTCCACGGTCCCGCGCCAAATCTTGTCGACCGGCTTCCCCTTCCACAGCGCCTTGCTGAGCGGAGGGCGGCTGTAGGGCGCATCCGGCTCGGCGCCGATCAGCCCAACAGAGCCCGACGCATCACGGCTGCGAATTCCCCGCACCGCCGCATCGGCAGTCATGCCCCCGCCTACGATCAGGTAACGATAGTGGTTAGTCGAAGCGGCCATGTGTTGATCCTCCTGACGTGCAAGTAGTGGGGGCGAGCTTTAGCTCGCCCAGCGCGACGTGCGAGCTGAAGCTCGCCACTACAATAGAGACGCGTTTCCGAGGGGGCCCATCTGGACTTCCAGGTCGCGCTTCAGTTCGGCGTCGTGCTGGAACGCGCCAAGCAACGTGCGCGTGACCATGCGCGCGCCAGGCTTTTGCACCCCCCGGAGCATCATGCACAAGTGCACGGCTTCGACCGCCACGGCCACGCCTTTCGGGGCCAGCGCATCCGAAAGGCACTCGGCAATCTGCTGGGTCATCTGTTCCTGCAACTGCAGGCGGTGCGCAAACATATCTACGATGCGCGGGATCTTCGACAGGCCAACCACCTGGCGGTCGGGCAAGTAGGCCACGTGCACCCGGCCAAAAAACGGCAGCAGGTGATGCTCGCACAAGCTGTGGAACGGGATGTCTTTCACCAGCACGATCCCCGCGTACTCGGTGGGAAAGAGCGCACCGTTAATCAAGGCGTGTGAGTCCATGTCGTAACCGGACAGCAGCTCACGGTACATCCGCGCCACACGGTCGGGCGTCCGCTCGAGGCCCGGCCGCTCCACATCCTCGCCGAGCGACGCCAGAAGAGTGCGCACGCTGGCCGCCAGGGGATCGCCGGCCGGCCCATCCGCCTCCCCTTCCACGAAGATCGTATCTTCAAGCCGGCTAGCCGGCTGCAGGTCCACAGGTTTCATAACCCCTCCTGGCATTTGCTTCGCTTCCGGGACGCCGCCGGCAGGTGCTCTGGACCTCGTCCCCTGGCGCTGCAGTAGCCAATTTCGTAGTTGCTGTAACAACTACTAGTATTACAACAGCAGAGCGACCACTTATGTAAGGAGGCGTGCCAAACGGAGACGTTTGCGCCCATCCCGGCTCTGAGCGAGTACCCTTCCCGACGGAAAGCAGGTATACTGTCGAGCCTTGAATGGGGCAGAACTGAATCGACTAACGGGAGGTTGACAATGGATGCTGTCTCTATGTTGCGGACGCAGATGCGCGAGGCGCACGACTTACTGGAATCCACGCTGGGCGATATCACGCCCGAGCAGTTGCATTTCGTCCCGCCCGGCCGGGCGCTGCCCATCGGTGCGGCCTACTCGCACGTGCTCTTCTCCGAGGACATCCTCGTCCAGCACACGAAGGGCGAGCCGCCGCTGTACGAGTCGGGCACGGCGACGGGCGCCAGCGAGCCGCACCCGAACTTCATGCGGGACGACTGGAGCGTCTACCCCGCATGGACGCATAGCGTCCGGTTCGATCTGCCGCAGCTCAGGGCCTATGCGCAGCGCGTGTACGCCAACACCGACGCTTGGCTGGCGGGGCTGACCGACGCGGACCTGGACAAGGCGGATGATTTCCTGCAGCAAAACGTGGGCCACCTGATCACCCGCGCCATGATTGCCCATGCGGACAATCTGACCGGGGAGATTTCGGCGATCAAGGGCGTCCAGGGATTACAGGGCTATCCGTTCTGAGGGCGTGGATGATGGACGTACAGGACAAAGTTGCGATCGTGACCGGCGCGTCCGAGGGCATCGGCGAGGCAACCGCCCGGCTCCTGGCCAAGGAAGGGGCACAAGTGGCCCTCGTCGCGCGCTCGACGGAGAAGCTCGAACGGCTGGCCGCCGAGCTGCCCCGGTCGTTCGCCTACACGGCCGACCTGCGCGACATGGCCGCGGTTCGGGGCATGGTCGAGGCCGTCGCGCAGCATTACGGCCGCCTTGACATTCTGATCAATAACGCGGGCCGCGGCCTGCACGGGACGCCGGTCGAGCAGATCCCCATCGACGACTTCCGCGAGCTCTTTGAGCTCAACATCGTCGGCCCGCTCGTCGCCATGCAGACCGCCATCCCCATCATGCGGCAGCAAGGCGGCGGCGTGATCGTCAACATCAGCTCGCGACTCTCGAAGCTGCGCGTGCCCGGCGTCGCGGCATACGCGTCGACCAAGTACATGCTCAACGGGCTGACTCTCACGGCCCGCGAGGAGCTTGCCCGGGACAACATCCGCGTCTCGCTGGTGCTGCCAGGCCGCACCGCAACCCGCTTCCAGCTGAATTCGATGGGCCGGTCGGCCGATCCCCGTCCGCAGGGCGATTCGGCCGAGAAGGTGGCCGAGGCTATCCTGGCCGCGATCCGGACTGAAGAGGCCGAGGTGACTGTATCATGACTGCCGGACCCGAATCTCAGGGCGAGCTGTGGTCGGAAGTGGATCGTTACCTGGTCGACCTGATCGTCCGGCCAGATGC
Organism: uncultured Chloroflexia bacterium; assembly: GCA_963810095.1. Lineage (GTDB taxonomy): Bacteria > Chloroflexota > Anaerolineae > CG2-30-64-16 > CG2-30-64-16 > JALOOB01. The sequence continues at coordinate 550,652 of CAWEMM010000012.1, forward strand.
ATCACTGGAGGCCGCCCGCGACATCGAGCGCGACCGCGGGGCTGCCGTCGATCGAAGTCTCGGCCAACCAGGGCAAACTGCTGATGGTGCTGGCGTTGGCAGTGGGCGCGAAGCGTGTCCTGGAAATCGGCACGCTCGGCGGCTACAGCACGATCTGGCTGGCGAAGGCGATGGCCGAACCGCTGCAGCGCGGCGAAGGCTGCCTTCTCACGGTCGAGATGGAGCCGAAACATGCCGCGCTCGCGCGGGAGAACATCGCGCGGGCCGGGCTGTCCGGGGTCGTCGGCGTGCGCGAAGGCCGGGCCGCCAACGTGATGGCCCAACTCGCCGCGGAAGGACTCGGGCCCTTCGACCTGATCTTCATCGACGCGGACAAACCGGGCTACGTCGAATACTTCGAGCTGGCGCTCAAGCTCTCCCGGGTCGGGACGGTGATCTTCGCGGACAACGTCGTCCGGCGGGGCGCCGTGCTCGATCCCGACAGCAGCGACCCGTCGGTGCAGGGTGCGCGGCGGTTCAACGAACGCCTCGCCGCCGAGCCGCGCGTCGTCGCAACTGCGATACAGACCGTTGGCAGCAAGGGCCACGACGGGTTTGCGCTGGCGGTGGTGACGGCGCCCACGCGCTGAGACCCCGAAACAAGCGGAACACAGCCGCCCGTACTACCCCTCGGTGCTCGCCCTGAGGCGGGCTCCGAGGCGCCCCTCCCCTCCCGATTCCGCCTTCAACTCGCACCCGGCCAATTTGACATCCGGCCGCGTCTGACTTATATTTACACCGTAAATATACTACGTATAATTAATGGAGAATATGACCCGGCCTAAGCGTGAAGGGGGTCGAGAGCGTTCGCAGACGGTCAGCCGAATCAAGGCGATCGCCCACTCGCAGATGGCCCAGTACGGCACAGCTGGCCTGTCTCTGCGCGGCATCGCCCGAGAGATGGGCATGACTGCGCCTGCGATTTACAACTACTTTCCCCGCCTGGACGATCTGATCACCGCGCTGATCGTCGACGCATTCAGCGCTCTGGCCGTCTCCATGGAGACGGCGGAGGGCGAGTTGGATTCGAGCAGCCCCTACGAAAACGTGGTTGAGTTGTGTGTCGCGTACCGCGCCTGGGCCGCCGGCCACCCGTTCGAGTTTCAGCTGATCTACGGCAATCCCATTCCCGGCTACCACGCGCCCGAAGAGATCACGATTCCGCTGGCCCGGCGCCCGTTCCTGGGTCTGTTCCGGTGGTTCCTGACCGCGTACGCCGCCGGGGAGCTCGCAATCCCTCCGGAATACTCCTCCGTGCCGGCTCCGATGGCGGAGGGAATTGCGGTCTGGCGGAACCTCTCGGGCATCGACGTGCCAGATCCGCTGCTCGGGCTGCTGATGAGCGGCTGGAGTAGGATGCACGGCGCGGTGATGCTCGAGCTGTTCGGACACATTCAACCCCTCGTGGGCGACCCCGAGGCATTTTTCCGCTACGAGATCGGTGCGTTCGCCAGCAGGCTTGGTTTGCGCAAGCCGGAGCGCACCGAACGGCACACACAACAGCATAAACAACCTCAGGAGCAAGATCATGTCTGAGTTGCACGTCGTGCTTGGCGCAGGTCCGGTGGGGCGGTCGGTCATCGAAGAGCTGATGCGCCGCGGCAAGCGGATCCGGGTGGTCAGCCGATCGGGGAAGATGGCAGAGGCACCGGCGGCCGAGGGAGCGAGCGTCGAGCTCGTCGCCGGCGATTTGTACGATGTACCCACGGTGCGGCGGCTGACCGAAGGCGCCGCAGTCGTCTACCAATGCAGCCAGCCACTGTATTGGGAGTGGTCGCAAAAGTTCCCCCCCTTGCAGGCCGCGATCATCGAGGGGTTGGCCGGGTCGGCCACACGGCTCGTGGTCGTAGAGAACTGTTACATGTACGGCGACACGGACGGGAAACGACTGACCGAAGATCTTCCGTATGCGGCGCAGACCCGAAAAGGGCGGGTGCGGGCAGCCATGAGCGAAGCTGCGCTCGCCGCGCATCGCGATGGGAAGGTCGCAGTGGCCCTCGGCCGGGCGTCCGACTTCTTTGGCCCGTGGGCGCTCGATTCGGCGTTCGGCGACAGGGCCTTCTACCCCGCTCTCGCCGGCAAAGCGGCGAGCTTCGCCGGCGCGCTGGACCTGCCGCACACGGCGACCTACGTCGCGGACTTCGGCCGCGCGCTGGTCATCCTTGGCGAGCGAGAGGAGGCCTTGGGCAGGGCCTGGCATGTGCCGAGCGACTGCCCGGAGATCACGCAGCGCCAGTTTGCCGAGCTCATATTCAGAGAAACGGGCCACCCGACCAAGGTCAGTGCGATGGGCAAGACGATGATGGCCATGGCGGGGCTCTTCATCCCGGGTGCCCGGGAGTCCGTAGAGATGATGTACGAATTTGATAAACCGTTTGTGGTCGATGCGAGCAGCTTCGAGCGCGCATTTGGCATGCGGCCCACGCCCATCGCTGAGGCAGTCAAGGCGACCGTGGAGTGGTATCGCACACATCCTCACAAGAAGTAAGGGGGCAAGACAAGAGGGGGGCGCCTCTGCAGCCGGAGGGGGCGCCCCCTCTTGCCCGTCTGGCGGCGGCCGGCCTGCGACACTCGAAGCGTGGAAGTTACATCCGAAGAGCCTCGGCTGTGCGCCAGCCTTGTTCCCAGCGCGACGCGATCGCGGGCTCGACCAGGAAGCTGCGCTCGTCCTGCGCGCTGCCCCATTCGAGGCGCAGCTTCACCCTGGCCAACGGGACGCCGTCTGTCACGGTCATCTCCGCCACCCGATCCAGCGGAATGTAGGTGAAGATCCAGCCGTATTCGCCGTCCGTCTTCTTCCTATGCCACACCGACGCCCGCTTCTCCTCGATCACGACCGCCTTGCGATCGGTGAGCGCGAATAAGGTGTTGGGCGTGACCTGCTGGGGGAGGATGCCGCGGCGCTGCCAGATGGCGGGCTGGAAAACCGCGGCATGGAGCAACTCCCCCGGCTCCAGCGAGTAGTAGCGCAACCCGTTGGCGAACTTGAACGGCAGCTTCCTGATGACGGCAGTATTGAACGCCAGGGCCTCCGCATCATCACAGCTCGAAGCGACCGGGCTCGCTTCGGAGATAAAGCGTCCGAGCGGCTCGCGCAGCGCCTGCCAGATCACCGTGTTATATTCCAGGCGCACCTCTGCTGGCTGGCTCCCGCAGTCCGCCTTGAACTCGAGCAGGCCGTACAGCAGCAGCAGGCTGGACCGCAGATACAGCAGCGCCCCGACGTCGATCATCGTAACCCGCGACTGCGTGTCCTCCGTTCGAGCCGCCACATGGAGCACGGCGCCCTCCAGGAAGACCAGTGCCCGCTCGGGCACATACTCCCAGTGCACCTTCTTGCGCACAAAATACTCGGGCGGGAAGACGAGCGCGCCGCGCACGGCCCGGCCGGGCGGCAGCGCCGGACGGGCCACTTGGAGGAGGCTCGGGGGCAAAGCTTCCACGCTGTCGTAAAATTCCGGCATGGGATGGCGGCGCAACCGGAGCCATTCGGACAGACCGACGCGCGGCGTAATCGGGACGGAACTGGCAGACATCACTCACTCCTGGCGGCGCGCGCCTCCCACAGTTGGCGCGTCAGTTGAGCGTGACCGGCATGCATGGCGGTGTGCTCCAGCGCATGCAGCAGCGCCCACCCAACCGTCACCTCGCGGCCGTCACGCGGTGAGGTGCGGGTCTCGGCCAAGTGGCCGACCGTTAGCCGCTCGAGCGCGGCCTGCGCGTAGACGAGCGAACCCTGCAGCCGCTCGAGCGCTTGCCCCCCGGTCACTCCCTTCGTGAGGAACTCGCCCGGCCGGTTGCGCTCTAGCGAATCGTCCAGCGCGATGTCGCCGATCCAAAATCGCTCGGCGCCCGCGCTGTGCACGGCCAGGACTGCCAACGAGTTGGTCCCTTCCCCGGGCGACCAGTTGACCCCTTCGTCGGGGAGCCCGTCGATGGCGCGGTTGAACTCCCCGTGCATAGTCTTGAGGAGGCTGAGGTAGTCTACAAAGAATGGCTCCACGATCGTCTCCTTCGGCGCCAGCCCTCCCGGCAGTCGCGCTCCGCGCTGCAGCCTGCCATTGTACTGAGCATGCATCCGCCAGGCACTGCTTGTCAAGCCCTTGCTTTCTCGCTACACTGTGTACAACTTTCATACCACCACAACGAGGCCAGCATGAACCATTTCACCGAGATTTCGCCGGTCGACATCCACCACAATCCGTTCCAGCTCGTGGGCCGGGATTGGATGCTGATTACCGCGGGGACCATCGACTCCTTCAATACGATGACGGCCAGTTGGGGCACGCTCGGGCATCTCTGGGAGCGCGACGTTGCAATCTGCTTTGTCCGGCCCCAGCGCCACACGTACGGCTTCATGGAGCGCGGCGGCGTCTACACGCTGAGTTTCTACGAGGAAGCCTGGCGCCCGGCGCTCGACTACTGCGGCAGCCATTCCGGGCGCGAGGTCGATAAGGCCCGCGAGACCGGACTGGTCCCGTTCGAGACGCCCGGCGGCGCGGTCGCGTTCGAGCAAGCGCGTCTCGTGTTGGAGTGCAGAAAGCTGTACGCGGGGGATATCCGGGAAGACAACTTCCTCGACCCCGCGTTGGTGGACGAGGTCTACGGCCGTCGCGACTTCCACCGGTTCTACGTGGGTCAAATCACCCGGGTGCTGACCAGGTAAACAACGCGACTGCCCGGGGGAACTGACGCGGGGGGGTGCGGATGCACGTACGCGAGATCGAGGCGAAGACCTTGCTCTCTGCCTGCGCGAAGCCCGATCCATGGTTCGGGATCAAGTACACGATGAACCTGTATCGGGGCTGCGGGCATCACTGCATCTACTGCGACAGCCGCAGCGAGTGCTACCAGATCGCGGACTTCGACGGCGAGGTGCTGGTCAAAGCGAACGCGCTGGAGTTGCTGAAGAAGGAACTGCCGCGAAAGCGCGTGAAAGGCTACGTCAGCACTGGATCGATGAACGATCCGTACCAGCCGCTCGAACGGGTGCGCGGCTTGACGCGCGGCGCGCTCGAGATCGTCGCGGCCCATCGCTTTCCCGTCCATATTATCACCAAGGGCGACCTCGTCGTGCGCGATGTCGACCTGTTGTGTGCGATCCGCGACGCAACGGGGCCACGCGGCGCGGTCGTCAGTTTTACCATTACGACGCCCGACGACGACCTCTCGCGAAGACTGGAGCCGGGCGCGCCGGCGTCGTCGGCCCGGTTTGCCGCCTTGGCAGCACTTGCCGCGCGCGGCCTTTGGGCCGGCGTCACCCTGATGCCCGTGCTGCCCTTGATCGAGGATGACGAGGAGAGCGTGCGGCGGCTCGTGGAGCGTGCCGCAGGGTGTGGAGCGAAGTATGTGATTCCGGCCTGGGGGCTGACGTTGCGGAACCGACAGCGCACGTACTATTACCAGCAACTGGACCGGCTGTTTCCAGGGCTACGGGAAAAGTATGAGCGTGCATACCGGGAGCGGTACTCGGCCGGCTCGCCGAACGCGCGCCGGCTCGAAAGAGTTTTCGACGGGCTGGCCTCGGGCCATCGTCTCGAACGATGCGTACCTCCGTACCAACCCCCTGAGGCGGAGCAACTCGCCCTGTTCTGACCCGCCAGCGCGGGCCTGAAGTCCGGTCGGGTTCAGGTCGCCCGAGCGTGCCGATCGCGCTCGCCGGCTCCGCCGCGCCGACCGCTGGTATTCGTCGAAGGCCACGGCCCCCAGGAGAATCAGCCCGCGCACGACGAACTGTGCGTAGATGCCCCAGCCGGCAAGCTGCATCCCATTGCCCAAGATCGCCAGCACGAACACGCCGGCCACGAGCGCAGGCACGTTGCCCTCGCCGCCCATGAAGCTAACCCCGCCCAGGATCGCGGCCGTCAGTGCCGTGAACTCCGTCCCCGGCCCGAAGGACGAGTGCGTCGTGTTTGCCTTGGAGACCATCACCATCGTTGCCACGGCGGTGAGGAAACCGCAGACCGTGTACGTGGAAATCTTGAGGAACTTGGTGTTCATCCCCGCAAGTCGCGACGCTTCTTCGTTGCCGCCCAGTCCGACGATCCGCAGCCCATAGACCGTTTGGTAGTATACAAGGCTCGCAACGACAACCACCGCGAGTGCCAGGATTACGTCCAGCGGGACGCCAAGCACCTGGCCCTTCGTGATCACGAGAAACTGCTCAGGGTAGTTGCGGTACGTCTTGGATTGGCTGAGCATGTACGAGATGCCCTGGAAGATGACAGCAGTGCCAAGCGTCGCAATAAGTGGGAAGATCTTCAGCCGAGTCACGATCAGGCCATTGACCAAGCCCAGAATCGTGCCCAGAATCAGCCCGAGCAGGACCGCAGCCCACGGCGGCACGCCGTATACCGTCATCGCCATCGCGGTGACCACGCCGACAAGCGACATTTGGTAGCCGACCGACAAGTCCACGCCGCCGCCGATCATGACGAACGACAGCGCAACCGCCACGATTACGAAGTAGGTATTCTGCGTGACGATGTTGGTGAGGTTCCGGACCGTCAGGAAGTAGGGGCTGGAGAACGAAAACAGGGCCACCAGCGCGAACAGCACGAGCATGATGGCGTATTTTTGGAGGCCGCTGATTCTCGAATTCGACATATTTCGGCGCGCCTTATCCAAATGACCGGTACTGGACTTCGGGTGCAGGGGTCCCGTTCTGGTCCTTGCCCTTGACGATCATCGTCACGACGTCGTCAAGGGTTACCTTGCTCACGTCCATCACGTCCTGACGCTGGCCGCCTTTGAGGACGAAGACCCGATCGGCGATAGCGAGAACATCCGGGATCCGCTGCGTGATGAGCAGGACCGACAAACCGCGGTTTCGCAGGTCACGGATGAGCCCAAGCAGCTTGTTGGCCTCAGTAACTCCTAGGGCTGCAGTGGGCTCATCCATGATGAGGATCTTGGAATCAAAGGCAATCGCGCGGGCGCATGCCACCATCTGTCGCTGACCGCCCGACATTCGCGCTGACGCTCATCCTGGGCGACTTAATGTCCACGCGGCAGTTCTTTGATCAGTTCCTCGGCCCGCCTGTACAGAGTCCGCTTGTCCAGAAACATCCCCAGCGGCCCGCGTGTACACTCTCGACCGATGAAGATGTTCCGGGCGACGTCAAGGTTGTTGAAGAGGGCGAGATCCTGGTAGATCATCGCGATCCCCATCCGGGCCGCATCCTGTGGGTTACGGATGTGCGCGACTTGCCCATCGATCAGAATGCTCCCCTCGTCGGGCAGGTGCGCGCCGGAGAGAACCTTCATCAGGGTCGACTTGCCGGCGCCGTTGTCGCCGACAAGCCCCATGATTTCCCCCCGGCGCAGCTCCAGGTTCACATCCGCCAGCGCGCGCACGCCGCCGAAGCTTTTGCAGATGCTGCGCATCTCAACGACGTAGTCTGATTGCATTGTGCCATCCAAGTGCGGCGCTCGATCCAAGTAGCTGTGGGCGCCCGCTCAGGGCGTTCCGCTGACGACGCCAGAGTTGGCGACCGGCTTCACATCCAGTTTGCCGTCTACCGCAGTCGCCAGAGCAAGCGGGTCCCAAGTGACCTCCGAAAAGGGCTCGCCGCTCAGGATCTTTTTGGCAATCGCAACGGTGGAGCCCGGCAGATCGCCGCCGCCGAAGGCCACCGCGCCCCTAAACGCGCCCTTGCCCTGGGCCGCCTCCATAATCGCGTCGCCTTCTGGCCCGAACATCCCGACGCCGAAGACTGCAACCTTGCTCAGGTCCTTGATTGCGCTGGCAGAACCCTTGGCAACCTCGTCCACGATCGCCTTCGAGGCGCCATTTCCGCCGTCAGACGCGTAGGCGACCACAAGTTTGACGTTCGGGTTGGTCGTGAGGACATTCTGCATCGCTGTCTGGCCCGCCTGAAACATCTCAGCGCTGGGGGTCTGCACGATCTTGACTGCCGGGCTATACACCGGGTTGGCGACCCGGTCTGCGTCGCCTTTGCCAGCGAGATAGTTCCCCTTCGCATCGGAGATCGCGACGCCCATTTTGTCGATCAGTTCGCCGGCCGAGTTTTTCAAGTAAGGTTCGCTGATCATCAACAGGCCGTTGGAGCGTTCGACCGCCTCGGGATTGAGCGACGAGAGAAAGACGACGGTCTCGATCGAGCCGGGCGCGGCATCGGGATAGGTTTGCTCGACCCATCGCTTCGCCATCAGCGCAGCATACTCGCCTGCCAGGAACTGGTCCATCTTCATGACGGCGTCGCGGCCCGACTGCCCCGGCTCACCTCCGGCAACCATCACTTTGACCCCCGCCTTGCGAGCGGCCTCAAGCTTCGGCAGCAGGCTGCTGGCTTCAGCCGCCATGGCGAAGAGCAACTTGGGTTTCATGGCCGTGAAGTTCTCGACCTGGGTCGCCTGAGTGTTCGGGTTACCGTCCGCACTAGCTGTCTGGACGTCGTACTCGTTGCCGAACTCCTTGACGAACGCGTCGCGGAGCGCCAGCATCAGAGGGTTATCCATGGCAGGCAGCGCCACCGCAAGGAGCGGCTTACCCGTGTTCTCGGGCGGCACAGTTGCCGCCGGCGCCTCTTTCGCGGGTGCGGTTGTCGCCGCTGGTTGGGCCGGCGCGGGTGCTGCGGGCGGAGCCCCTGTGCACCCGGCAAGTAGGATCAGAATGCCGAGCAGCGCGAGGGTGAGCGTGAGGGACAGACGGTTCATCGTTCTTCTCCTTCCGATTGGTAGCCATCATCGGCATAACCGGCATCATACCAGGGAGAATGTTCGAGCTGGCAGAACTGCCGCACTTGTCTTGTTGGACGAAATCTTGTCTTATGATATGATACGACGCATCATAGCACGGGTCACCGCGCTTGTCAATAGTTTCACGAAGGCTCGTGGCGCCGGCGAAGCATCGGAGGGCAAGGGCGCGAAACAAACAGGCGTAAACTAGGTCGTAGATCAAACGTGTAGTACGATATCACATAGTGAAACGATTTCCGGCCGGACAGCCTTCGGGCCCAGCAGTTGAGCAAGGAATGCCAGCGTGAACAGAGATCCGAACGAATACAACGTGCGTGCGATCGAGCGCGCCCTCCAGATCCTGGAGTGCTTTGACGACGAGCATCCTGCGCGGGGCGTTTCGGAAATTGCCGAAGCGGTTGGCCTCCACAAGGCAACCACCCACCGCCTGATCACGACGCTGGCCAATCACGGCTATCTCGAGCGCCTCCCCGGCGAGCAGCATTACCGCCTCGGCATGCAATTGGCGACGCTGGGCTTGTCGATCCTGCGCGGCATGGATCTGCGCCGGGAGGCCGTGCCCTACATCGCGAACGTCGTGGCGCGCTGCGAGGAGACGTGCGACATGAGCGTGCTCGACCGGGGCGAGGCGTTGATCGTCGAGGTGATCCGCAGCCGGCACGTTCTCGCCATGGCGACGAGCGTCGGGCAGCGGCTCCCCCTGCACGCGACCGCCGGCGGCAAGGTGTTCCTCGCGTTTGCCCCCGAAGAGGAACGGGAGGCGCTGCTGGGGCGGCCGCTCAAGCGCTACACGCCGAAGACGATCACGGACCCCGAGGTACTGCGCGAGGAAGCGGCGCGCTTCCTCGCGCAAGGGTATGCGTTTGACGACGAGGAATTCGAGGTGGGCGTGCGTGCGATCGCCGCACCCGTGCGGAATGCGCTCGACCAGGTCACGGCTGCGGTGAGTATGCCCGGACCGGTCACGCGCATCACGCCGGATCGCATCGCGGAAATCGGGCAGGCGATGATGGAGACGGCCAATGCGATCTCGCAGCGCCTGGGCTGGCGTGCCTAACCGTCTATCCTGCCAAGCAACACAGACGCCCGACAGCACTTGCCGGGCGTCTACTTTTTATCCAGCCGCGGCGGTCGGGATGTTGTGCTCTGACTGCATGACGCCTTCACGGAACTCCTGCACGTCCACCGAAAGCGAGAGGTAGCCCGTCGCGTACCGTTCGCCCAGCGTCTCTTTGAGCGCGCCGAAGACCCGGGCGGCGATCTCCTGCTGCACTTCGTGCGGCCGGCCCGCCTTGATCCACAGGGTGACATGGGCGAAAGCGTAGTCCGGGTTGCCGTCGCCCACGCGATACTCCGTCAGGCGAACCGCCCGGCTCTTGATAGCATTCTGCTTGATTGCGCCGGTTGCGGCCAGCTCCGCGTGCAGCCGGCCCAGCAGGGCCTGCACGTCGAAGACCAGGTTATCGGTATATTCCAGGGTCAGTTGTGGCATGATGCACCTCTTCGAGGTGAATGACCTCGTCTGGCCGCCTATTCTACCCGCGGGGTCCCGTGCTCGTGAAACGACGCGATCGTCTGCAAGCCCCAGGCCTGGCCCTTCTTGCGCTCGGCCTCGCTCCAGACCACTGCCGGCCAATCGGGCGCAAGGATCAGGCGGGCGCCTGCGTTCGCAACCTCGAAGCGATTCCCGCCCGGCTCATACAGGTATAGAAAGAAGGTCTGCTGGATGGCGTGCTTGTGCGGCCCGGTCTCGATGTGGACGCCGTGCTCCAGGCAGATGTCCGCCGCTCGCAGCACCTCTTCGCGGCTGTCCACCGCATACGTCACATGATGAAGCCTGCCGTGCGCGCCGTAACGGTCTTCGGCAATGGCCACGTCATACGACTTGTTGCATACCGTCAGCCACGCGCCCTTCTCAGATCCGTCGTCGAAGATGATCTGCTCGGTCAGCCGGCAGCCGAGCGCGTCCTGCATGAAGGCACGATTCGCGGCGACGTCTGCCGCCAGCAAGTTGATGTGGTCGATCCGGCGGACGTTCGCCCCCCGCCCCGGGAAACGCGAGGCCTGGTTCTTCAGCGCGGGGCGCAGCTCGGCCGGCGCCTGGTACCACTCGGTCTCGTAGTAGATCTGGAGGTGGTGGCCGTCGGGGTCACGGAACTCGTAGGCCGGACCGTGCCCCAGTTCGCCGTCGGTCCAGCCGGCGCCGAGGCCCGTGCGCTCGACCGCCGCGACGCGGCGCTCGAGGGCAGCCTGGCTCGTCGCGCGGAACGCGTAGTGCCCCAGCCCGGGCTGTTTGGCGGCGGTGAGCTTAAGCGTGTGATGCTCGTAATCGTCCCACCCGCGCAGGTAGACCGAATCGCCCTGGCGGCCGCTCTCGACCATGCCCATAATGTCTTTGAAGAAATGCAGGCTCTCGTCGGGCAGGGGCGTCAGCATCTCGACGTGCGCCAGGTGTGCGAGATCATATATGGGTTCAGCACCGGCCATCTTATCCTCCCCGGTTGCTCTCGACCACTGCCCGCAGACCGTGAACGTCGTAGGTCTGCGCACCGTCGAGCAAGCGTCCCCGCAGCGCATCTTCGCGCGCACTGCGGGCGGCAGCGGCTTCGAGCACTTCCGTCGTGCGGGCGGCGGGAACACACACCGCCCCGTCCGCATCCAAAACGAGCAGGTCGCCTGGCGAAATGCGCATCCCGCCCACGGTCACCGGCACGTCCAGCCCGCCCACGATGTCCTTCGTTGCACCTTTGACCCGCACGTAGCGCGCCCAAATGGGCAGGCCGACGCGCGCCAGTTCGTCGTAGTCGCGAATGGCTGCGTCGACCAGCACGCCGGCCGCATGCCGCACGCGCACCTGGATCGCGAGCAGCTCGCCCATGAGCGCCACGGGCCGCGGCTCAGGCATGGTCAGCACCACGATGTCGCCGGGCTCGATCCGCTCGATTGCCGCGTGGACCATCAGGTTGTCGTCCTGGCCGCACGCGACCGTCCGTGCCGGCCCGGCAACCGAGCTCTGCGGCACGACCTGGATCAGAGGGACGTCGATGAGCCCTTCCCGGCCGCCGGCTTCATACACCGTCGCGACGCCGAGCGCCGCGAACCGGCTGCACATCTCTTTATCTACAGGCATGTCACCACCCAAGGCAGCGTCCGCTGCAGCGCTTCGGCGTAGCGAACCTCCTCGCGGCCGGCAATGCGTCGGGCATGGTTGCCGCGGCGTGCGGCCAGGTCCGTATAGTAGCTCTGCAAGTATGCCTGCGCCTTCATCGCGGCCATCGCCTCGACCTTGCGACTGAAGACAGGCGTGATGTCGAGAAACGTATTGGGCGTGAAGCCACACAGCTCGGGTTGGTGCGGCTCAAAATAGTAGAGGTCCGGGGGTGTAATCCGGTCGAAGGCGCTGGCCACGCCCGCGCCCGCAGCCAACAGCCGCGCTTTCTGCACCGCCTCACACGCGACGGGATGGTCGGGATTGAACGGGTCGACGGGGGTGTGCGTGAGCACGATCGTTGGCCGCCACTGCCGGAACAGCGCCACCAGCGCGTCGAGTGCCCCCCCATCCACGACGAGGGGGTAGTCGCCCAGGTCCAGGCAGCGGAACGACGCACCGACCGCGGCCGCGGCCGCCTCCGCTTCCGCGTGGCGGATCTGCTTGACGTTTTCGACCGTCTGGCCGGGCCGCTTCCACAGCTCGCCCGATTCGCCCCGCTCGCCGTACGAAAGCGCGACGACCTCGGCCAGCCCGCCTTGCGCCACGGTCACGGCTATTGCGCCCGCGGCCCGCCAGACAAAATCCGCGGCGTGCGCGCCGATGACCAGCAAACGTTGTTCCGCCAAGGCGTCCTCCTCGCAGGGCGAAAAAACCAGGTTTCTGCGCCAGCTTCGCTAGCGTGGAGAAACCTGGTTTCTGGACTATTGTGCGACCGTCTTCCGGCAGCCATCCAGGAAGTCCAGCACCCGGGCGACATTCTCGGGCGTCTCGAAGGCCGGGTCCGCGTGGCCCGCGCCTTCGAGCAGTTCCAGGGTGACCGGGACGCCCGGCGGCTTCGAGTTTGGCGGCCAGGTTGACGGACTGCTGAACCGGGACGATGGCATCCTGCGTGCCGTGCTGGAGGAGGAAGGGCGGCAGTCCGGCCCGCACATAGCTCTCGGGGTTCGCCCGCGCCACCAGCTCGGGGGCCTCGGTGATGGTGTGGCCCAGCAGCAGCGATTCGGGCGAGTGCGGCTCGTCGTGTCGCAGGCCGGGCGGCGGCAGCAGGCCGCTTTCGGCAAGCTGCGCGTCCATCTTGAGGAAATCGGTCGGGCCGAACCAGGCCACTACCGCCTGCACGGCTGAGCTTTCCCCGCCGTGGCCCAGGTTCGCGTCCTCCAGCTCGGCCACTCCGCCGGAAACGCCGGCCATGGTCGCCTGCCACCCGCCCGCCGAGCCGCCCCACGCGGCGATCCAACGCGGGTCCAGACCGTACTCGGCCGCGTGCCCGCGGAGCCAGCGGATCGCGGCTTTCAGATCCTGGATCAGCGCGGGGAATTTTGCCTCGCCGCTCAGCCGGTAGTTGACCGCGGCCACGGCATACCCCCGCTTCAGGCCCTCGAGCATGGGCAACACCTGCACGTCGCCCTTGTCGCAGCCCATGAAGGCGCCGCCGTGGATCGACAGGACTACGGGGAATGGACCCGGCCCCTGGTCGGGCAGGTACAGGTCCAACCGCTGTGCGGTTGACAGGGGCGCGTACTGCAGGTCGATGAACTTCCGCTTGATGTAGCGGGTATCGGCGGGGGGCGGTGGCTCTGGCACCGCGTAATGTTCGCCTCGGTCCTGGCTGTTTGGGATCATATGGCTGCCTGTCTGCTGTCACGGGCGCTGTGGACGCAATATCAGGATCTCACGCCGAGACCCTCGCGACGGTCTCCTTGGCCTTCCGGTTCTTCTGGTAGGTATCGAAGCCGACCGCGGCCAGAAGGACAACACCTTTCACGACGTTCTGTGAGAAATCAGGGAAACTGGCAAGCTGCATGGCGTTGTTGAGCACGCCGATGATGAGCACGCCCGTTATGAGGCCGAAGATCGACCCTTCACCCCCGATGAAGCTGACACCGCCCAGCAGCGCAGCCGTCAGGCAGTCGAACTCAATGCCGGCACCCGTCGAGACCTGGCCGGCAAAAACCCGCGACAGCAGCAGGATCGAGGTGATGGCGGATGCGAAGCCGCAAATCGCAAACAGCATCAGCTTCATGCGGTTGGTGTTCACGCCCGCAAGGCGGGCCGCTTCGGCGTTGCCGCCCAGCGCAAAGGTAAACCGCCCGAAGTACGTCTTCACGAGCACGAAGTTGGCGATCAAAGCCACGATAATCATGACCACAATGGGCACCGGGATCGGACCCAGGTAGCCCTGGCCGAAGAACCGGAAGACATTCGGGAAGCCCATGATGTTTCTGGAGTTGGCGATGATGTACCCGACGCCCTTGTAAATCGACGCGGTGCCCAGCGTCACGATCAACGGGTGAACTTTCAGCTTAATCGAGAGCAGCCCATTCACCGCGCCCAGTGCCGTCCCCAACACCAGAATCAGCGGGATGGCGACGCCAAGCGGAACTTTGGCGTAGGCGAGCATGATGGACAAGACGATGTTGGTGAGAATGATCTGCGACCCGATGGAGAGGTCAATGGCCCCGCCGACCATCACGAACATCAGACCCACCGCGCTGATCGCGACGAAGGAGACCTGCCGGACCAGGATGACGAGGTTATAGGGTGTCAGGAAATTGGGCGAGATGATGGAGAAGAGGATCACGAGGCCCAGCAGGATCATCTGTGGGGCGAATTTTTGCAGGCGCGTGCCGATGCCAACGCCCGTTCTGGAAACAGGTACGCTCTGGCTATTCATCATGCGGCTCCTAATGTACGCCCGACGCGAGGTCGAGAATATGATCCTGGCTGAACTCCGCCCGGGTTACCTCGCCGGCCAGCCGGCCTTCACACAGCACGATGATCCTGTCTGACATGCCGAGCAACTCCTCCATGTCGGACGAAATCATCAGGATCGCGATCCCGCTGTTGGCTAACTCGCACATGAGGTTGTAGATTTCCTGCTTAGCGCCGACGTCGATGCCGCGGGTGGGCTCGTCAAAGATCAGTATGCTGGAGTCGGCGGCGAGGGCCTTGGCCAGAACCACCTTCTGCTGGTTCCCGCCGCTCAGGTTGATCACCCGCTGCAACAGGCTTGGCGTCTTGATGTTGATCCGCTGTCTGTACTTCTCGGCGATCTCGTTCTCGGCCCGCGTATCGACGACGCCGCGCTTGGAGAGCCTGCGGACGATCGGAAAGCTGATGTTCCACCCCACGCCCATTTCGAGGAAGAGCCCTTGCCCCTTGCGGTCTTCAGTCAGCAGCCCGATGCCATTCTGCATGGCATCTTGGGGCGACCGGAGCCGTACCGGCTTGCCGCCGACGAGTATTTCGCCGCTCTCGGCCGGCACCGCGCCGAACAGCAGCATGGCCAGCTCGGTCCTTCCTGCGCCGACCAGGCCCGAGATTCCCAAGATCTCGCCCTTGCGGACCGAGAAAGAGATATCACGGTCGCCGTTGCCCGTGAGGCTGCGCACCTCGAGCGCCACCTCGCCCGGCGCGGCTGCCCGCTGCGGGTAAGTCTCCTTCAGTTCGCGGCCCACCATCAGGCCGATCAGTTCCTTGCGATTGGTGTCCTGCGTCAGCCTGGTCGCCACGTACCTTCCGTCGCGCAAGACGGACACCCGATCGGAGATCCGGAAGACTTCCTCAAGCCGGTGCGAAATGTAGATCACAGTCACCCCGTCCTGCTTGAGGCGCCGTGATGATTTCAAACATGTGCTCCACTTCCGAAACCGAAAGCGGTGCGCTCGGCTCGTCCATGATCAGGATCCTGACGTTCTTGGACACGGCCTTGGCGATTTCGACGATCTGCTGTTTCGCCGGCGGCAGATCCCGAACGAGGGCATCCGGATCGATATCGACGTTGAAGAGCTTGAATAGCTCGCGTGTTTTGCTCTTCATGGTCGCGTAATCGACCAGCGCGGATTTGCTCACCCGGTCGCCCAGAAAAATGTTCTCGGCAACCGACATGGTGGGCACGAGGTTAAATTCCTGGTAGATGACCTCGATCCCCAGGCTCCTGGAGAGGTGCGGGGTCATGTTCGGGCATTCGTGCCCGTTCACGGTGATGAGCCCGCCGTCGAGACCAATCGCGCCCGCAACGGCCTTGATGAGCGTGGACTTGCCCGCGCCGTTTTCGCCCAGCAACGCGTGGACTTCGCCCGCCACGAAGCCAAGCGAGACGCGATCGAGGGCTAACACGCCGGGGTACTTCTTGGTGATATCTTTGAGAGAGAGAACGACATCGGCATTCATGTGCGCAGCAGCCTCGGTGGTGGCCTTCAACACAAAGACACAAAGGCATCACTTGAAGCAGGTAGGCTTCAGTGCTTGTGCCCTTGTGTCTTTGGGTTGCAAACAGCCTACTTGACTTCGCAGAAGATCGGCTCCAACACGTCGTTGGTGATCTTCGGGTATTCGACGCCCTGCATGACCTTCTTCAGCAGATCGTAGGTCACCTGGTCAAGGTTCGTGCCGCCGATGGCGACGAGGCCCTTGTACGGGTCCTTGCAGCTCTTGACGGTCTCGATCATGGTCGGATCCATGTCGCCCGCAAAGACGGCGTACTTCGAGATGTCGACGTTCGGCAAGGCCTTGATGGTCTGGGCAACGCCCTGCGCATGCGCGCTGGACGACGCCAGGATGACCTTGACGTTCGGATGCGCGGTCAGGATGTTCTCGGCCGTGCTGGCTCCGATTTGCATGCCCTCAGTCGAGATATCGACGAACTGCACCATGTTGGCCTTGGGGCAGCTTTTCGGCGATGGTGCGCATGCCCTGGGCCCGCAGCTTCATCTGCAGGTCGCCCGACTCGTTGCCGATAATGGCCACGTCGACACTTTTCTCCTTGGCGTCGGGGAACGTCTTGGTGATGAAGTCGCATGCCATCTGGGCCATCTTGGTGCCGTCTTCGAGTTGGTCGGTGTGCATGATCGCGTCAAAGGGCTTCAGTTCCCCAGGCGGGACGCCGATGACCTTAATGCCCTTCTTTTGGGCTTCTTCGACGGCGGGCAGCACGTTCTCGATGGAGCCCGGAGCCATGACGATCATCGCCTTAATGCCCATCGAGATGCAGTTCTCGATCTGGGCATACTGTTGGGTTGCCCCGCCGTCGTCGGCGCCGAAGACGGACACTTCAACGCCGTCGGCCGCCGCCTTGGCCTTGACCGAATTGGCCAGGTTGTTGAGGAAGGTGTTGGACAGCGCAGGAATCAGGTAGCAGGCCTTCTGCCCCTTGATGTCGGCGCTGGGGCCGGCGGCTGCAGCAGGCGCTTGGGTGGGTTCGGGGGCCTTGGTGGGCTCGGCCACGGGGGCCTGGGTGGGCGCCGCGGCGGGAGCCGCGGTCGGAGCGGGTGCAGCACAACCCGCGAGGAGCGCAAGTGTGAGGACGACCAGTACGACCGTGTACAGTGGTCTTCATGGTGAACTCCTTCTCCTGTGGTGCAATGCGTGATCGGGCGAAACAGCGTATTGCGTGCTAAGACGGCACGTTAGCATGGCCGCGGTTGATTGTCAATCGCAAGAAGTCTTGCCGGCAGACCCGGACGACAGCCGGGATCGCCGCCTGCGTTAGAGCATTTATCCGCCGGACAGGTAAGGGAAGAAGCAGAAGCCGTGCTCCCGCTGGCACACAGTCCTCCAGGCTCGTGCTGCACGCCGTCGATCGTGAGGAGGCCGATCAATTCGGCATCCAGGCCGAGCAACAGGGCGACGTCGGCCGCCGAGACCGGGTGGCCCGGCTGCAACTGTGTTGCCGCGTGGCTGGCGGGGAGCCAGGCCGCCGAAGAGTTCGACCTCGATCGTCATGCCCGGCGTGCTTCTCCCGACGTCAAGAGTGGTACAAGGCCCGGATAGGGCCACGGCCCTGACAACAGCTCTCCTGGCACGGCGGAGCGCCGGTCTCGGCGCCGGCGCTCCGCCACCACCAAGGAGAAAAGGACACACTTTCAAGGCGGATAGGCGACGGTATAGAGGTGTTTCCCACCGTTCAGGGGGCCCTTCAGCAGGGCTTCAATCTCGGCCGGGTCGCGCATGGTCATCTTTTCCGCGGGCGGCAGGCAGCCGGCCGGGAAACGGGTCATGATGTCGCCGATGAATTTGACCAGCAGTCGAGCAGCACTTCCAGGCCGGGGTACGCCTTGTTGGCGTCGGCGAGCGTCGGCCGGCCGATGACGCCCTCAGGGTACACCGCGACCTCGATCCCGCTGCCGCCGATGTGCTCGTGCCCCTTGATCGGCGCGTGCATGATCTCGCCGCCCTTGTCGATGTAGCCGGCGGGCAGGAAGCCTTCGCCCTTGGTGTCGACCGCGTTCTCCATCGTCATGAACTCGGGGAACAGGGCCAGCGAATAGGACGCTTCGACCTCGCACGCGTGTTGGAACGGGGTCTCGAACGGCCCGCCGTGCGTCTTGTCCTTCAGATAATCGTGGATCACTGTGGGCCAGTGGACCGAAAACAGCATGGCCGGCACCTGGTACTTCTTCGCCAATTGGTGCAGCGCGAGCGGGATGACCTCTTCCTGGCCGTGACCGTTCAGAAAGATCTGCTTGCGGAAGCCGGCATTCCAGAAGCCCGCGATGACCGCACGCAGGTTGGCGAGGAAGGGGTCCTCGGGAATGACGACGGTGCCGGGCATGCCCAGGTGGTTGTACGGGTGCGAGCCGTACCAGATCGGCTCGGCCACCGTGCAGCCGGTCTTCTGCGCGACCATCTCGGCCATCCGCGTGACGAGGAAGGTGTCCTCGCCGAACGGCTGCGCGTCGCCGTGACACTCGGTGCTGCCGACCGGAATGATGATCAGGTCGTTCGTTTGCAGCCGCTCGCGCAACTGCTTGACGTTCATGGTCTGGTAGTAGATGCCGTCGGGCCGTTCCATGTGACCGCCCGCGGGCGGCAGCTGCCAGTTCCCCATGCGCTCACTCCTCTCAGTCAGCCAGGCGTTGCACCAGCCAGACACAAAGACCCACTAAGCACGGGGGATAGGTTCGAAGCTGTCCCTGGTGACGCCTTGTGCCTGTGCCTGGTCCTGTGTTAGACCGGCCTAGATCTGCGGGATGTGCAGGTCGCTGGCGAACGCCTTGGACTGGGTCAGGTTCGGATAGTAGCAGTTCAGCATCTCGACGATGATTGCGGCCTGGGCGGCCATCTTCTTGCCCTCGGCGGCCGACGTCATCTCGCCGTGCCCGCTGACGACCGAGTTGCCGGTCTTGCAGTGCAGCGGCGCAGCCACCCGGACGATTTCGGGCGCTTCGTAGGTGCGGATGAAGCCGCCGGAGCCGGGCGGGTTGTCCGTGTGGATATCGAGCGGGACCTTGACGGCCGCGCGCAGGGCGGCATGCATGGGGATTTGCAGGTCGCGCACCGGGTTGATGCTGTCCGCGCCCAGGCTCTCCAACAGCTTGAAGGAGGCCGGGTTGCAGTGGCCGAGGTGCGCCGAGGTCTTGAAGGTAATGTCGGCGGGCAGCGCGCCGTCCTTGCGCATCTGGCCCACGACCCACAACATGCCCTCATCATAGATCAGGAAGCCGCGCACGCCGCAATCGTAGCCGCGCTTGATATCCTCGATCGCCCGCAGGAGCTGTTCCATGCCGCGCAACCGGTAGCTGATGCGGACGCCCTGCTGCGAGAGCACCGGTCGCGCCCGTGTCGTACGTGGCGCGAGGGCCGACCGACATGAGGAGTTCCGCACCGTACGCGTTGCACAGCTTGCAGTACTCGTGGAGTTCCTGCCGGGTGTGGCGGAACATGCCGTAGGTCTCGGTCACGCGGTTGATCGTGATGCCCAGTTTCAAGGACGTCTCCAGCAGGGCCTCAACCGCCTCGGACGAGTTGACCGTCGGCACTTCGATGCGGAAGGCAGCACCGTCGGGGAAGCGCAGGGCCGAGCTCGGCATGTCGTAGCAATCGCCGGACGGCAAGCCCAGCTTCTTCATGTACTCGCGGGTTTCTTCAAACATGGTTTTGCTCCTGGTGATGCGCCACCGTTCGGTGGCAATGGTGCTATTTGCAGTGGGCCGGCAGTGGGGGGCAGTAAGCCCACACGATGCGCAACGGCTCGTCGCCGATGTTCTCGACGCGATGCTTCTTGCCAAGAGGCGAGTAAAAGGCCGTCTCGGGGCCGATTTCCCACTCACCCTCGCCGTCGATCACGATCTTTGCGCGGCCACTGATGAGGAACAGGACTTCCTCCGATTCCTCGTGCATGTGGTCCGGAATCATGCTGCCGACCTCGGTGATGTTCATCCCCATCGAGACGTTCTGGACCCCCCCGAACTTGGGGGCGAGCAACAGCTTGGAGACGCGCGGTGGGATGCGGTGCTCCCCCTCCACATCGGCGGCTCTGACGAATGGTGGTTTTTCCACGGTATCCCCTCTCCTATGTGACTGATCTTGGAAACCCTTTTCTAAACGGCTGCGTCTTTTACAGCCCCGTCCCGGCCGTGCTCACGCCCAGGAGGGCGTGCTACGCCCACGAGGTTCGCCACCGCGGCCAGGTCTGCCTGCACCTTGGGCGGGAGCAATACGCCATCGCGCTCGACGCGCTGCGTGCTCTCATATTCTTTCTCGCCCGCGGTGTAGATCGCGCGCTTCGCTCGGGGCGCGGCGGGAGGCGCGCAGCTCGCGGGTGATGCCGCCGGCAATGCGCTTGAAGACCGGCAGCGGGACGAAGTGCTCGATGTCGATCGCCATGAAGAAATGGCCGATGCGCAGGAACTGGGGCTTGCCCTCGGCGTCGAAGTCGACGAGACCCGAGAGATAAGTGCCGTCTTGAAACGCCGCTGAGAAGATCTCGACAATGGTCGCCAGGCCGTAGCCCTTGTAGCCGGCCATCAGCTCGCCCATGCCGCCCAGCGGCAGCAGCGCGGCAGTCTCGGCCGCAAGATCGGCAATGAGCGTCTCGCTGTTGGTTGCGGGCGTGCCGTCCTGCTGGATGACCCAGCCCTCGGGGATCGGCTTGCCGGCCCGCGCCAGGACCTCGATGCGGCCGCGCGGGGTGATGGAGGTCGCGGCATCGTACAAAAAGGGAAACGGCTCGTCGGTCGGTGCGGCCACGGCGATGGGGTTCGTGCCCAGCATCGGCTGCACGCCGAAGGTGGGCGCAATCGAGGGATGTGCGTTCGTGAAGCTGAGCCCGACCATGCCGGCCCTGACCGCCATGAGGGTGTAGTAACCCGCAACGCCGTAGTGGCTGGAGTTGCGCACTGCGACCGCGCCCAGCCCGAACTTCCGCGCCTTCTCGATTGCCAACTGCATCGCATGGTGACCCAGCACCATACCCATGCCGTTGTTGCCGTCAATGACGGCGGTCGTCTCGGTGTCTTTCACAATGTCGGGGCAACTGGCGGGGAGCTGGAGACCTTGCTGGATGCGGTCGTAGTACATCTTGAGGTGCGCGACGCCGTGCGACTTAACACCCCAGAGGTCGGCCGTTATGAGGACATCGGCGGTAATCTTCGCATCTTCCGGGGGCAGCCCCATCCCCTCCAAGCAATCGACCATGAAGGCGGTCAGGACAGGCACGGGAATCTGGATGGTCTCGTTGGACATCGTTGGCCTCGTCGGGTCACTGAGGTTTTATCTAATGAGACAGTGTCTTGTATAACAATACATGTACACCATATCACAGAGTATCTGGGTTGTCAATCACCAATTTTAGGGGTTTCGTGGGGCCGGGACCGGTCGATGCACTCCTGCCCGCTCCTTCCTGCCCCCGTGTTGACGTTTGCCATTGACAAACGCGCGGCGGAGTGATATGCTGATTTATGAGACGACACTTCACCTAGTGATACAGTGGCGTCACCCGATGACGTTGCAGCGCGCACCGCCCTGGGCCGCTTTCGCCCGTACCATCGGCCCTATGAATCCTTCTCTGCCCGGCGGCTGAACACCGGCCACTTTCCTCGCCTGGGTTCTCAAGAGGTTGGCATGCACAAAAGCGCCACCGCCCGGCCCGCAGGTCCCCTCGACGCTCTCTCGCGCGCTCCCTCGATCGAGTTACCGACCTACTCTGTCTTGGGCGTTTCCACGTCTCCCTGACATCGAGCTTGCGGGCGACAACTGTCCTAATCAATGACGACCCGGACCAAATCGCTTCAAAGGAGAACGGATTATGAAGTCGAGCAAAGTCGTGACCCTCGTCCTGTCCATCGTGTTGCTGCTCACGCTGCTGCCCAGCATGGTCGGGGCGCAAGGGGCGGACCCCCTGGCCCTACCGGCTGCGCCTGCGGGAACGCTGGCCGTGACCGTTGACGGCACCCCCCTGACCCTGACGTACTATCGGGTGATCTACGTGGCGAACCCCGTCCCCGTGAAGAACCCCCAAGGCGGAGCCGTCACGTACGATTACGAGACGATGAACATCTACATCCCGTCGAACGCCACCGCCGATTCGCCCGTCATCCTGCAGATTAGCAACAGCGGTTGGATGCCCAGCAAAGTGCCGGCCGTGATCGCGAACGGTGCGAGCTACGCCAGCGCCGCCAACCAGACCGGCGCGGCGTTCAAGGCCGGGTATGTGATCGCGGCCGCCGGCACCCGCAGCCGCAGCTTGCAAGACATGGACGGCGCATATGTCGGGCATGCGCCCGCCGTGGTCGTGGACACCAAGGCGGCGATCCGCTACCTCCGACACAACGATCCCGCCATGCTCGGCACCACCGAGCGCCTCTTCATCACCGGGACGAGCGGCGGCGGCGGCCTCTCCGTGGCCATCTCGGCCAGCGGCAACAGCCCGGCCTACTTCCCCTACCTGAACGCGATCGGGGCGGCCGGCGTCGGCTATGACGCAGCGAGCGGCAAATACGCCTCCACACTCCGCGACGACGTGTTCGGGACCGTGGCCTACTGCCCGATCACGGACCTGAACAACGCGGACGCGGCCTATGAGTGGACCTACAACAACACCCGGAAGGAGCTCGGCATCTATTCCGAAGATCAGATGGCGGCCTCCGAGTGGCTGATGGACGATTACGTCCCCTACTTCAACAAGCTGGGCTTGCGGGATCAGAACCGTAAGCGGCTGGTGGCCGATAATCTGGACGAGGCCATCACGAAGATCGTCGAGAAGGAGATTGAGGAAGCGTACGTCGAAGTGGGTCCGACCCAGATGGCCGCCGACATCAATGCCCTGGCCTACAAGGACAACAGCTGGTACTCGGTCGACGCGAACGGCAAGGCGACCCTGGACTATGACAAGTACCTGTACTTCGTCGTCCAGAACAAGGCCCTCAAGACGCCGCCGGCGTTCGACAACTACAAGTCGGTGCTGCAGGGCCAGATGAACGAGTCGAACCTGGCCGGCACCTCGACGCAGGAATACAGCCCCTTCTCCGAGTGGGCGTGGGAGCATAACGGCGCGGCCGGCGATGGCGTGGGCTCGGACGACGTGGGTCTGCCCTGGGACGCCTACGTCCAAACGGACGCGGGCAAGGCGGTGGTGCAGCAGATGGACATGGTCGACCCCATGCCGTACGTGCTCAATGCCAAGAACGGCGACAGTGCGCCGTACTGGTATTACCGGCATGGCATGATCGACCGCGACACGTCCTTTGCAGTCGAAGTCGGTCTCTACTACGCGATCCTGACCTCGCGCAGCGTCCAAAACGTGAATTTCGAGCTGGCGTGGCTCAAGCCGCATTCGGGCAACTACGACGTGCCGGAGGCCTACGAATGGGTGGCCGAAGCTGTCGAGAATGCGAACACCTTCGACGCGGTCGACGCACTGATCGGCGATACGGTGACCGAGGGCTTCAGCCTCCCCACCGGACCCGGCATCACTTACACCAGCAGCAATCCGAGCGTCTTCAACGTCGTGGACGGCCAGGCCAGCGTGAACCGGCCCAACAAAAAAGATGCCACCGTGGTGTTGGCAGTCCGTGTCGTTAGCGACGGCGTCGCCGGCAACGGCTACAACTACGGCCGGGTCGACGTGACCCGCACCTTCACGTTCGTCGTGCCGGCCGCGGGCAAGTAGCAAGCCGGCCCTGATTTTCCAGACACGGGATGCAGCCTTCGGGCGGTCCGTCGGCCCGAGGGCTGCGCCTCGCTCCATGCTTAGAATCTATCCGAACATGCTCTGCCGCTGTCCGACGGAGCCAGACGGGCACGGTCAGAGACCGGCCCGGCCAATTCTCGGCTAGATACTTACGCTAAAACCTGCCACTTGACACGGGATGCACAATGTGATAATGTGCCTCCGTATCACATAACAAAACTTTGTCTCATATAATAAGACAAGCGACCTCGACGGGCATGCCACGCTCGCCCCGTTCTGCGATCTCAACAAGGAGGTAAGGGATGCCAGAAACGTATTCGCTTGAGGACGCCGCCATGAAGGTCATTCTGGACCGCCGCAGCGTCCGCGAGTTCACCTCAGAGCCTGTATCAGACGAGGACCTGGACAAGATCCTGGAGGCCGGGCGACAGGCTCCGTCGGGCGAGAACGCGCAGCCGTGGCGGTTCATCGTGGTGAAGAGCGAAGCGACCCGCAAGGCCCTGG
This sequence comes from uncultured Chloroflexia bacterium, assembly GCA_963810095.1. Classification (GTDB taxonomy): domain Bacteria; phylum Chloroflexota; class Anaerolineae; order CG2-30-64-16; family CG2-30-64-16; genus JALOOB01. The sequence goes on from CAWEMM010000012.1 coordinate 575,038, forward strand.
CGGCGTTGTCGGGCGGCGGCAGCGGCCGGCGGTTCACGGCCGAGTTCGTTACCAAGCAAATGCAGGAACGTTTCGCCAACCTGCAGGACGAGGCGAAGAAGCGTGCCGCCTTCGAAAAGCTCACTTCGGGCCAAGTCTCCGCCTTTGTCGGCGACGCCCCGGTCATCCTGGTCGTCGTGGGCAAGAAGGACGTCTGGGACCTGCCCTACGACACCTCTGCCGCCATCGAAAACATGCTGTTGATGATCACCGCGCTCGGCTTGGGCGCCTGCTGGGTGATCGCCCCCTGTATCGACATCCGCGACGAATTGCAGATCAAGGAGATGCTCGCGATCCCGGAGGGCTTCAAGGCCATTAGCCTGATTTCGGTGGGCCATCCCTCTCGCCCGCATCGTCCGCGGCCCCGCCTCCCCATCACACAGATCGTTTACGCCGAAGCCTGGGGCGCGCCCTACTACAAACCGGCGGAGGAAAAAGCATGACCGGCCCAAGCATTTCCCTCGCTTATGCCAACAGCCTCATTTTCGAGCTGGAGAAAGCCTTCTACGACGAGCGCGGCAAGGGCGCGCGCTTCCGCACGACGACCGTCGGCCGGCAGTATTTCGAGGAGCGCTGCCAGCACTGCCTCCAGTCGGACGACGTCGCCGAGATCACGCACGACATCGAAGCGGTGCTCGCCGAGGACGGGCTGGTCGAAGCGGTCGCTCTCAAGCAGGAAGAGCGGCTGCTGCGGCTCCATGTCGCGGGTTGCGTGCACCGGCCGGTCGAGGAACACATGCTGGCGTGCGGCGTCCAGCCGTTCACGTGCATGCCGGGCAATCTCCTCGTGCTCGCACTTGAGGCGAAGCTCAACCGGCCGGTCGAACTTGCCGAGATCAAGCTGGACGAAGGCGGCCCTGCAGGGGGCTGCGATCTCCTGCTTGTCCTGTTCGAGAAGCGCCCGGTCTTGGGGTAGGAGGCGCGCGTGTCGAAGCTGACCACGCTCAAGGAAGCCGTCGCGTCGATCCCGCCGGGCTCGCACATTGCCTTGTCCGGCTTCGCCATCACCCGCTGCACCATGGCGTTCGCCCATGAGGTCATCCGCCAGGGCATCGGGCACCTCACGATCTCTCAATGCGTCGGCGCGATGGACGCAGACCTGCTCACCGGCGCGGGTGCGGTCGACCGCCTGATCTACGGCGGCGGGTCGCTGGACCGGTTCGGGCGGCTGGCGTGTGTGAACCGCGGCATCGAGAACGGTACGCTGATCGCCGAAGAGCACAGCAGCCTGTCGATCGCGTTCCGTTACCTGGCCGGCGCACTCGGCCTGCCATTCATCCCCATCCGCTCGCTGGGCGGCTCGGACCTGCTCGGCTGGCTCAACGGCCGCCCCACGTCTGCGGTCGCCTCGGTCACCGACCCCTTCACCGGCGAGCAGTGGCGGGCGCTGCAGCCGCTGCTGCCCGACGTGGCGGTCGTGCAGGTGCAGGCGGCCGACGAACAGGGCAACGCCTGGATTCTCGGGCCGCGCTGGGACAACCTCGAACAGGTGCGGGCGAGCAAGCGGACCATCGTCATTGCCGAGGAAATCGTGAGCACGGACGAAATTCGCAGCCGGCCCGAGATGACGGTGATCCCGGGGCTGATGGTCTCGCACGTGGCGCCGGTCCCCTTTGGCGCACACCCCACGTCGGTATACCGCTGTTACGACTACGACGCGGCGCACATCGAGGAGTACGTGCGGGCCACGGCGACCCCGCAGAGCTTCCGGGCGTACCTCGACTGCTACGTGTACGGGGTCAGCAGCCACGAAGAGTACCTGGCGCGGGCCGGCGGCCTGGCCGGCGTCGAGGCCCACCGCGCCCGGCCTGAACTGGGATATTGAGGGGTGCCATGATGAGCGAGAACTCGCACGCGGAGGCGACCTTGGCTCGCCCCTACACAGCGAACGAACTGATGGCTGCTGCCGGCGCGCGTGAGCTCAAGGATCACCAGGTGGTCGCAGTGGGCCTTGGCCTGCCGGTCGTGGCTTCGTTCCTCGCCAAGCACACGCATGCGCCCAACATGACGATCCTCTTTGAGCTCGGCATCATCGACCCCGAGCCCATCCACACCGGCGTGGGCCTGGCAGATCCGCGCGTGTGGCACCGGGCCCCGGTGATGAGCGGTTTTGTCGACATCCTGGGCGCGATTCTGCACCGCGGCCGTGTGGACGTCGGCTTCCTCGGCGGCCTCGAAATCGACCCGTTCGGCAACCTGAACACCACGCTGCTCGGCGATCCGCACGGGAAGTTCCGCCACATGATCGGCAGCGGCGGCGCCAACGACATCGCCTCCTGTGCGCAGAGCACGATCATCATCATGCGGCACGAGGAGCGCAAGCTGCGGCAGCGCCGTCTCCTTCATCACCAGCCCCGGCTACATCACGGGCGGCGACAGCCGGCACGCAGCCGGTCTGCGCGGCGGACCGAGCCGGGTCATCACGGACAAGGCCGTCTTCGGCTTTGACGACGCCACGAAGCAAATGGCGCTGATCTCCATTCACCCGGGCAACACCCTGCAGGATGTCCTGGACACGATGGGGTTCAGCCCGCTTGTTCCCGCGCACGTGCCCTTTACCGAGCCGCCGACCGCCGAACAGCTCCGCCTCATCCGGGAAGTCATCGACCCGGAGCGCAAGTATCTCGGCTAACTAATTCCACCTGCCGACGGCTGCCAGCCGGCGTCAACAGGAGACAACGAATGGCATATGTTGTGAGCAGCGAGTGCATCCTGTGCGGCGCGTGCATCGCGGGCTGCGAGTCTGCGGCGATCACCGAGGGGGAGACCCAGGCCATCATCGACCCGGCCATCTGCATCGAGTGCGGCACCTGCGAGCGGAACTGTCCTTCGCAGGCCATCGTCGTGGGAAGAGGAGCCTGTCAGCGCCTGACGTCCGGCCACTTATCCCGCACCGACAACGCCTGTGGCGTGACCTCGCCATAGGCCGGCTGAATCCCGAGCGTACCACCTTCCAAAGAAGGAAGAGAGAGGGGCTCATGGCCTCGCAGTTTCTGAGGGTTGAGGACTTACAAAAATCGTTCGGCGGCCTGATGGCGGTCCGCCGCCTCGGGCTGGAAGTCGAGCAGGGCGAGATCATCGGCCTCATCGGGCCGAATGGTTCTGGTAAGACCACGACCATGAACCTGATCACCGGCTTCCTCAAGCCCGACTCCGGCAAGATCACCTTCCAGGGCAAGGACATCACCGGCCAGCCGCGGTACAAGATGTCGTCGTCCGGCATCGCCCGCACGTTTCAGTTGGTCAAGCCCTTCCTCGGCTTCACCGCGCTGCAGAACGTCATGGTCGGCCAGCTCTACGGCCAGGCGCCCGCCCGCAGCCCCAAGGCTTCCGAAGAGTGCGTGCCGCGAGGCGCTCGAACGTGTGCGGCTGCTCGACAAGGCCGACGTGCTGGCCAAAGACCTGACGCTGATGGAGCGCAAGCGACTCGAGTTGGCCCGAGCGCTGGCGGCGAAGCCCGATCTCCTGCTCCTTGACGAGCTCATGGCCGGCCTGAACCACGTCGAAGCCGAAGATGCCATGGCGCTCGTCCGCGAAATCCGTGCCTCGGGCATCACGATCATCATCGTCGAACACATCGTAAAGGCGATCTGCGGCCTCTCCGATCGCGTCATCGTGCTGAACATGGGCGAAAAGATCGCCGAGGGCGCGCCCGACGCGATCATCAACGATCCTGAGGTGATCAGGGTGTACCTGGGGAAAGCGCATGCCTAGCATCACGCCAAGCCCGATGCTCAAGCTGGACCACATCAACGCCGGCTACGGCGACCTGCAGGCCCTCTGGGGCATCTCGCTCCAGGTGAACGAAGGCGAGCTGGTTGCCCTCGTGGGTCCCAACGGCGCGGGCAAGACGACGACGCTCCGTGTCATCACCGGGCTGCTCAGGCCCTGGTCGGGTACGACGGAATTCTGCGGTGCGGGTGGCGACCTGCAGGACCTGGGCAAGCACACCGCCTTCGACATCGTCGAGCTCGGCATCTCCATGGTGCCCGAGGGCGGCAAGATCTTCGCCGGCATGACCGTGCTCGAGAACCTCGAGCTGGGCGCCTATCTGGGCCGGGCGCGCAAGAACCGGGCCGAGACCCTCAAGCAGGTTTACGAGATTTTCCCGCGGCTCGAAGAGCGCAAGACGCAGCGAGCGGGCACGCTGAGCGGCGGGGAACGCCAGATGCTGGCCATGGGCCGGGCGCTGATGTCGCAGCCCCGGCTGCTGATGCTCGACGAGCCGTCCTTCGGCCTCGCACCGATCCTCGTCGAAGCCATGTTCGAAATGATCACCACCATCAACGGGCAGGGCGTCACCGTCCTGCTCGTCGAGCAGAACGTCCGCGCCGCGCTCGAGCTGGCCAACCGGGCTTACGTGATCGAGAACGGCCGCATCGCCGGCGAAGGCGCCGGCTCGTTCCTGCTCTCGTTCGACTCCGTCCGCAGCGCTTACCTGGGCTGCGAGTGAGAGAGGCACCTGATGATCCAACCCCTGGCGCAGAACGTCGTCTTCGGGATCCTCGTCGGCGCGCTCTACGCCCTTGCGGCCGTCGGCCTGTCCCTCGTCTTCGGCGTCACCAAGTTCCTCAACGTGTCCCACGGCGAACTCCTCATGCTGGGCGGGTACGCGGCCTTCTGGGCCTTCACGCTGCTCGGCATGGATCCGTTCATGACGCTGATCCCCACGATTATCGCCCTCGTGATCATTGGGGCCGTCCTCTACCGGCTCCTCTTCTCCAGGATGGTGAAGCTGCCGGAGGAGAGCAAGATCCAGAAGACCCTCCTGGTCGGCTTCGGCCTGTCGCTCATCCTGCAGAACCTGGCGCTCCGTTTCTGGACGGCCGACACCCGGGGCATCACGACCCCCTACTCGGGCAAGGCGTTCACGATCCTCGGCGTGCGCTTCCCGGTCGTGCGCGTCGCCAGCCTGGTGATTGCGCTGGTCGTGCTCCTCGCCCTGCACCAGTTCCTGCGCCGGACCTACACCGGCAAGGCCCTCCGGGCCACCGTCGAGAACTGGGAAGCGGCCACGCTCATGGGCATCAATATCCACGGCGTGTATCTGCTGGCGTTTGTGATCGGTGCGGCGCTGGCAGGCGTGGCCGGCGCCCTCGTCGCCGTCGGCTATGCGATCGAGCCGGTCATGGGCCTGAACTGGACCCTCAAGGGGATGATCGTCATGGTGCTCGGAGGGCTCGGCAGCATTGTCGGGACGCTTGTCGCCGGACTCATCCTCGGGGTCACCGAGTCGCTGACGGGTGCGCTCATCAGCGGGCCCTATCGCGAGGTGGTGGGGCTGGTCCTCTTCCTCCTGGTCCTCCTCCTGCGTCCGCAGGGCCTGTTCGGGTCCAAAGAGGGTTGATCCATGAGCAGAGGCATTAAGCTCGTCCTGCTGGCGCTGGCGCTCGTCGCACTGGGCGCCGTGCCGCTCGTCGTCAAGAACGACGCGATCCTCAACCTGGCCGTGCTGGTGCTGCTTTACCTATGCCTGGCTTCGAGCTGGAACATCCTCGGTGGGTTCACGGGTCAGACGAACCTGGGGCATGCCGCCTTCTTCGGCGTGGGCGCACTGGCGACCCGGACGCTCTGGCTGAGCGGCTGGAACCTGTTCCCCAGCCTGATGGCGGGGGGACTCGTGGCGGTGGCGCTGGCCGTGATCGTCGGCGTGCCGGCCTTCCGGCTGCGCGGCGTCTATTTCGCCATCGGCACGCTGGCCCTCGCGCAGATCCTCTACATCACGGTCGGCAATGCGCTGCCTGAGATTTCGTCCCTCCCGGCCGACTGGCTGGCGAATTACAAGCTGGCACCCCGCTACTACGTGTTTTTCGGTCTGGCAGTCGCCGTGACGCTTGCCAGCCTCTGGCTCTCCCGCTCGAAGCTTGGGTTGGGCATGACCGCAGTGCGCGAGGAAGAAGACGCCGCCGAGTCGCTCGGCGTAAATGCGCTCCTGCACAAGCTGGCCGCATTCGGTGCAAGCGCCTTCTTCGCCGGCCTGACCGGTGGTGCGTTCGCCTACTATCACGTGGGCTTCTACCCACAGATGCCTTTCGGACCCGAGTGGACGTTTGACGCCATGATGATGGCCTACATCGGCGGCGTCGGCACCATCGCCGGCCCCATCGTCGGCTCCATCTTCTTCGTGCTGCTGAAGGAGTTGCTCGCGCTCAGGCTGGCCGAGTACCACTTGATCGTCTTCGGCGTGCTGTTCATCCTCGTCGTCCTGTTCCTGCCCACCGGGCTGGTGGGGGCCTGGAACAAGATCACTAAGTCGGCCCGGCTGCGGCTCGGCGGCAAGACGCCGCGGCAAAAAGAGGAGCCGGGCGCAGCCGCGCCGCGGCTGGGAGTCTGAGTACAAGGCCGGTCATCCGACTCGATGTGACAAAAAGGCGCAGGCCCCTGAGGGAGAGGCCGCGAAAGTCGCCATCAGTTCGGCCCGCGGAGTGACTGCGCCGGCCGAACGTGACCCAAGTCTCGCGATCAGATTCGCCCATCAGCGTAAGCCTTTTGACGGGAGGGCGCCTATGGTGTGACGCAAGCGGGCTTCCCGCACGCACATCGGCCACAAAATGATTTCCACTCAACAATCAACCAAGGAGCAAGGAGGGTTCGCGATGAAAACTAGAAGCGCAACTACGGTAGTTGTCTTGCTGCTGATCGCCGTGATCGCGCTCGGGTGCGCGTCGCCGGCGCCCCAGCCAGCCGCACCCGCGCCCGCCGCTACTCAAGCGCCGGCAGCCGCACCCACGACGGCTCCGGCCGCCGCTCCGACTGAGGCCCCTGCCGCGGCCGCCAAGCCCGCGACCGGTGCTGCCCCCGAGTTCATCGAACTCGGCGCGTCGATCCCCCTGACGGGCCGGTTCGGCTCCCTGGGCACCCAGGTCAAGCCCGGCTACGAGATCGCCATCGACGACATCAACAAGGCCGGCGGCGTCTACGTCAAAGAGTACGACAAGAAGATCCCGCTCCGCCTGACCGCATACGACGACGAATCCGACCCGACCAAGGCAGTCAGCAAGCTCGAGACGGTCTTCGCCGAGAAGAACCCGGTCGCCTACCTGGGCGGCGCGGGCAGCGACATGCACGTTGCCACCACCGCCATCGCCGAGAAGAACAAGGTGCCCTACTGCGGCATCTCGTTTGCGCTGTGGAAGGTTCATCAGAAGGGCTACAAGTACCTGTTCTCGCCGTTCGTCAAGTCGCCGGCGCAGGGCAACGACGTCTACGAGTACCTGAACGCTCAGATCCCCGAAGGCCAGCGCCCGACCAAGGTGGCGATCTTCCAGGAAAAGAGCGACTGGGGCAATGAACTCGGCGCGCTGTGGAAGGAAAACGCGCCGAAGTACGGCTACGAGATCGTCGACGTTCGAGGAGTATGCGGGCGGCACCAAGGACTTCTCGAACATGATCACGAAGGCCAAGTCGGCAGGCGCCGAGGCCCTCTTTGCGATGCCCACCCAGCCCGATGGCGTCGCGATCTTCAAGCAGATGGCCGAACTCGGTTGGACCCCTAAGTTCAGCCTGATCATCCGCGCGCCTGAGAACGTCAAGTGGTACGAGACGCTTGGCAAGACCGGCGACTACGTCACCATCTTCCCCAGCTGGCACAATGCGGAGAAGTTCCCCGGCGTGGAGCAGCTGAACCAGGAATACCAGGCCCTGAACAAGCGGCCCGCCGACCTGCTGACCGGCCCCGCCTACGCCTGCGTCCAGATCGTGGCCAACGCCATCGAGAAGGCGGGCACGCTCGACCGCGAGAAAGTGCGTGACGCCATGGCCGCGACCGACATGATGACGGTCGTTGGCCCGGTCACCTTCAACCCGGACGGCACGGGCAAGGTGCTGAACCCGTTGATCCAGTGGCAGGACGGCAAGCTTCAATTGGTGTGGCCTGCCGACCAGGCAAGCGCCAAGCTGGTCTACCCGGCGCCCGCGTTCGATCAGCGGTAAAATCCATCACGGCCGGCCTGTCGGGGCGAAGAATCCCGGCAGGCCGGCGGTGTCCATCCCCACGAGGCAACATGAAACTGATCTACGTTGACATGCATGAGCGAGAAATCCGGGAGGTCGAGGAGCCCCGTTACGAGCACTTCGGCGGCCGCGCGCTGATCGATCACATCCTGCTGGACCAGGTGCGGCCCACCTGCGACGCGCTCGGCCCGCACAACAGGCTGATCTTTGCGCCGGGCTTGCTGGCGGGCTCGGGCGTCGCGACCGCGGGCCGGCTATCGGTGGGCGCGAAAAGCCCGCTGACCGGCGGGGTCAAGGAAGCCAATGCGGGCGGAACGGCCGGCGACACGCTGGCCAAAATGGACATCAAGGGGATTGTGGTCGAGGGCCAGCCCGAGCCGGGCGCACTCTGGCTGCTGCATGTCACGGCCGACGGAGCGCTCCTGCTTCCCGCCGAAGATCTGAAGGGCCTTGGCACCTACGCGACCGGCGACAAGCTGCAGGAACGCTTTGGCGCGGACGCCACGGTGATCTGCATCGGGCCTGCGGGCGAGCAAGTGCTGACGGGCGCCAGCATCGCGGTCACCGGCCTGGCCGACCAGCGCAGCAACCATGCGGCCCGAGGCGGGCTCGGCGCGGTCATGGGCAGCAAGGGGCTGAAGGCGGTCGTGGTGAGCGGTAAGGGCGCGCGGCTGCGTAAGCCCGCCGAACCCGAACTGTTCAAGACCTCGAGTAAGCACTTCGCCGAGGTCCTCATCAGCGATCCGAAGACCGGCACAAAGGGATCTCAGCACCTCTACGGCACCGCCTCCATCGTCGCGGCAGTGAACGAGATGGGGTCCATGCCCACTCGGAACTTCAGCACCGGCAGCTTTGCCGAAGCTGCGAACCTGACCGGCGAACACATGCGCGAGGTGATCCTCGAGCGCGGGGGCCTGGTGGGCACCCGGTGCATGCCCGGCTGCACGATCGCCTGCCGGAACAATTACGTGGACCAGGCGGGTGGATCGGTCGTCGGCACCCTGCAGTACGAGACCATTGCGTTGCTCGGCTCCAACCTGGGGCTGGGCAGCCTCGACCACGTCGCCCGGCCTGAATTACCTGTGCAACGACCTGGGCCTGGACACGATCGAAACGGGCGCGGCCCTGGGCGTGGCGCTCGAGGCCGGCTTGGGCGAGTTCGGCGACATGGCGAGCATCGAGGCGCTTCTCTGCCAGGTCTATGAGGGCACAGTAACGGGCAAGATGATCGGCAACGGCGCGGCGGTGACCGGGCGGTGCTGGGCGTGCGCCGCGTGCCCGTGGCACTCGGGCAGGCAATGCCGGGCTACGATCCGCGGTCGCTCAAGGGCAACGGCGTGACCTATGCCACTTCGCCGCAGGGCGCGGATCACACGGCAGGCAACGCGTTCGGCGCGCGCAAAGAGGTCAACCCGCTTGGCGCCGGTGGACAGAAGGCCCTCTCCTTGAAGCTGCAATTGATCGGTGCTATGCTGGACAGCACCGGGCTGTGCCTCTTCGCCCGTCCGCCCGTCCTGGCCGAGCCGCAGTTAATGGCCGACATGATCAATGGGCTGTACGGTTGGGGGTGGACCGCGCAGGACGTAGACGCGGCCAACCGCGACGTGCTTCGGACCGAGCTGGAATTCAACCGCCGCGCTGGTCTGACCGCGGCCGACTACCGCATCCCCGAGTACATGTGCGAGGAGCCGCTTGCGCCGCACAATGCGGTGTTCGACGTGCCCGACGCCGACCTGGACTCGGTTTTCGAGACGCTGTAGTCTTCGAGCGGCCGTTCGCCGGCGAACCCAGGAACCGGGTTTCTCCGGGCCAGCGACGCTGGCGCAGAAACCTGGTTCCTACAGAGGCTGAGAGTCTTCGTGAGAAAAACCTATCACGTCCCGTACAGCAAGAGCACGATCGAGTTTAGCGTCCCGCCCGGTATGCTCGTCCACACGGCCGCGTCGCAGCCATGCGAGCCCGTGAGCGACGTGCCCCACGCCATTGCGCAGGCCCTTGCCCAGCCAATCGGTTCGCCGCGCCTGGCCGAGCTGGCTTCGGCGGGCACAGCGGGTGTGCATTGTCTTCACCGACATCACCCGCGCGAGCCCCGACCACCTGCTCGTGCCGCCGCTGCTGGCCGAGCTCGAGCTGGCCGGCGTGCGGGACGAAGACATTACCCTGCTCTGCGGCATTGGGATGCACCGGCCTTCGACCCCGGCTGAGAAGATCGTCAAGCTCGGCGCGGAGATCGTGGCCCGCTACCGGGTGATCGACAACGAGCCCACTGACCCTACTGCGCTCGTGGACCTCGGCGTGACCCCGAACGGCGTCCCCGTCCAGGTGCACCGGGCGGCAGCCGAGGCCGATCTCCTCATTGCAACGGGCATCGTCGAGCCACACCAGTATGCCGGCTACTCCGGCGGGCGCAAAACGCTGGCCGTCGGCGCGGCGGGCGAGCCGCTCATCGCGCATTCGCACGGACCCGCGTTTGTGGACCACCCCGGCACGCGCCTGGGCCAGATCGAAGGCAATCCCTTCCACGAGGCCATCACCGAGGCCGCCCGCCGCGCCAACCTGCGCTTCATCATTAACGTGGTGCTGGACGACGACAAGCGGGTGCTGAAGGTGGCCGCGGGTGCGACCGAGCCGGCGTTTGAGGCGCTGGTCGCGTTCGCCCGTTCGGTCTACGAGGTCGCCGGTGCCCCGCCAGTATGACATCGCGGTGGGCGGCGTGGGCTTCCCGAAAGACTGCAACCTCTACCAGGCCAGCCGGGCCCCCACCTACCTGTTCTTCGCGCCGACGCCCGTCGTGCGTTCCGGCGGCTTCCTGATCATCCCCGCCCGCTGTGAGGAAGGTGCGGGTGCAGGGCTGGGCGAGCAGCGTTTTCTCGCCGCCATGCGCGATGCGCCCAACATCCAGTGGATTTTGGACGACGCCCGCGCGCACGGCTACCCGCCCGGGCAGCAGCGAGCTTTCGTGCTCGCCAAGACGCTGGAGCAGGCTAAGGTCGTGATCGTCGGCAGCGAATGCCCCGACCTGGTGGCGGACTGCAAGATGATTCCGGCCGCCACGATGGACGAGGCGTTCGCGATGGCCAGCGCCGCGCTGGGAAGCGACGCCAGCGTGCTGGTCGTGCCGCACGCCATGCTGACCCTGCCCGTCGTCACGCGTGGGCTTGCGGGGGCATAGGGGACTGCGAATGACAAAGTCACGCCTCATGCCGGCGCTCCAGATCACCCGCCCGCGCACGTTTGTGCCGGTCGAGGTGCCCATCCCGACGCCCGAGTCCGTGTCCGTCCCGGCGATCCTCGTCCGGACCTTCTGTGTCTCGCTGTGTGGCAGCGACATCCCGAAGTTCACCGGCAGCAAGCGCCTGTTCGGCTATCCGCTGCCGCCGGGGTCCAGCGCCCACGAGTGCCTGGGCCAGGTCGTCGAAAGCACCTCTGACCAATTTGCGCCCGGGGAGTGGGTCATCGCGCTGCCCGAGAGCGACAAGGGGCTGGCGCAGTACTTCGTCGCGCAGGCCGCCAAGGCCGTCAAGCTGCCGTCCGACTTGGCGACCGCAGAAGAAAACACGCTGATCCAGCCGCTCTCGACCGTGCATCAGCGCGGCGGACCGTCTGCCGCCCGTTGCGGGCAAATCCGTCGCGGTCGTGGGCCTGGGCTCCATCGGGCTCATGTTCTGCTGGCTGCTGCGCCAGCAGGGTGCGGCCAGGATCATGGGGATCGACCCTTGCGAGTCACGGTGCGAACTGGCGCTGCAGTTCGGTGCGACAGACGTGCGGCCGGCGCGGAGCCTCGAAGTGGTGCACGCGGCCCGGCAGAGCCCGCAGCAGTGGGAACAGCCCGACATCATCGTGGAGGCGGTCGGCCACAACACCGAGACCATCAACGACTGCTTCGAACTGGTCAAGCGCCGGGGGACGGTCCTCGCGTTCGGCGTGCCCGACCAAAACGTTTATCCGATCGAATACGAAAGCTTCTTTCGCAAGAACGCTCATTTGATAGCCGCGGTCACTCCCGACTGGAGCCCGTACCTGCTCAAGGCACGCGATCTGTTCCTGTCCTGCCGCAACGAGTTACGACCGCTGATCACCCATCATTTCTCAATCCTGGAGGCCGGCGCGGCCTATACAATGTACGAGCGGCACGCAGCGGGCATCATCAAGCCCCTGCTGGACGCCTCGTGCTGGGAGCTTTCGGGCGAATGCGCCGGCTGAACCGGAGCGATGCGCCGAACCATTTCGGCGGGGAGCGGTATGACAGCCATCGACATGCTTGAGCGGCCACCCGAGTCCGCCTATCTCAACTGCATCAAGTGCGGGCTTTGCCTCGCGGTCTGCCCCACCTACCGGGAGGCCATGACCGAGACCCAATCACCCCGCGGCCGCGTCATCATGGCCCGCAAGGGACTGGAAGGCGAGCTGGAACTGGGCACGGGCTTGACCGATCAGATGTACACCTGCTTTGCCTGCATGGCGTGCAACGAGATTTGCCCGGTCGGGATCAAGCCGGCCGACCTCGCGCTTGCCATGCGCAACATCGAAGACCGGGCGCGACCCCGCTGGTGGAAGAAGCCCCTTTTCGAGGCCCTGCTGCCGCATCCGGCCCGCATGGAAGCGGCCATGCTGCCCCTGCGGCTGTACCAATTGTTGGGGGTCCGCAAGCTGGCTTATGCGACCGGCGCGACGCGGCTGCTGCCGTCACAGCTGCGCGACATGGAATCGCAGCTGCCCCATCTGCCGCAACGCCCCTTGCGCCGGGTGCTGCCCGAGACGACCTACCCGATGGGCGCTAAGGCCGAACACCGGGTCGGCTTCTTCCTGGGCTGCGCACAGAGCTTGTTGTTTGCCGAAGAGAGCGCGGCGACCGTGCGGGTGCTCGCGCGCAATGGCTGCACCGTCGATCACCCCGCGCGAGACGCAGTGCTGCGGCATGCCCGCCCGCGGCTACGGCCGGGCCGACCTGGTGCAGGCACAGGCGCGCCACAACATCGCACTCTTTGAGCGCCATAACGTCGATGCGATCATTACCGACTGTGCGACGTGCGGCTCGACCCTCAAAGAGTACGGCTCGTTCCTCTCCGGTCGACGACGAGTGGGCCGGCCGCGCAAAGGCATTCAGCGCCAAGGTCTACGACATCAGCGAGTTTCTGGCGAAAATCCCGCTCGCAGCCACCTACGGGCCGCGTCGAAGCCTCCGTGACCTACCACGATCCCTGCCATCTGCGCCGCGCGCAAGGGGTGTGGAAGCAGCCGCGCGCAGCTGCTGTCGATGATCGACGGCCTCGAGCTGCGCGAGATGCCCGCGGCAGACAGCTGCTGCGGCTCGGCCGGCAGCCAGTTGATCAGCCACTACGAGACGTCGCTGAAGGTGCTGAAGCGCAAGACGGACAACCTGGCGAAGACCGGCGCGGACATGGTCGCATCCGGCTGTCCGGGCTGCCAGATGCAGCTGAGCGTGGGGATCAAGCGCCAGGGCCTCGACATGCAGGTGGTCCATCCGATCGCGCTGCTGGACCAGGCTTACGGAGGCAACGATGGCAAACGCTGACCGCAGTGGCCCGCACGCCGGCCTGGCAGCGCGCCTGGTGGCGATCGTGGGCCAGGACGGAGTCTTAACATCACCCGAGGACATGGTCGCGTACAGCTATGACGGCACCTTTGTCGAGAGCCGTCCCGACGTCGTGGTGCTGCCCCGCAGCACGGACGAGGTGAGCCGCATCGTCAGGCTGGCGGGCGAGCTGCACACGCCGATCGTCCCGCGCGGCATGGGCTCGGGGCTGGCGGCTGCGTCCGTGCCCGTGGGCGGCGGCATCGTCGTGTGCCTCACCCGCATGAACCGCATCCTCGAGATCGACACTGCAAATGCAACCGTGCGCACCGAGGCCGGCGTGATCACGGCCGAGCTGCAGGCCGAGGTCGAGAAGCTCGGCCTCTTCTACCCGCCCGACCCCTCGAGCATCCGCCACTCGACCATCGGCGGGAATATCGCCTGCAACGCCGGCGGGCCGCGCTGCCTCAAGTACGGCGTGACGGGCGATTACGTCATGGGCTTGACGGTGGTGCTGGCCGACGGCGGTGTCATGCGCACCGGCGGCAAGCCTGTCAAGGACGTGACCGGCTACGACATGAATGGCCTCTTCACGGGGTCCGAGGGCACCTTAGGCATCATTACCGAGGCCCTTCTGCGCCTGGTTGCCAAGCCGCGTTTCGCCCGCACCGGGCTTGTGGAGTTCGCCAGCCTGGACGACGCGTCGGCCGCGGTCAATGCCATCCTGTCTGCCGGCATCGTGCCCGCCACGCTCGAGCTCATGGACCAGACCGCCATCATCTGCGTCGAAGAAGCGATGCACCTGGGGCTGGCGACCGACGTCGAGGCGAGCCTGATCGTGGAGACGGACGGCTCGGACGAGCAGACGGTGCTGCGCGAGATCGAGGCAGCCGCGGCCATCTGCACCCGGTCGGGCGCACGCTCGGTCAAGATCGCGCAGAGCGAGGCCGAGCGGGCCGCGCTGTGGCGGGCCCGCCGCTCCATCTCGCCTGCGCTCGGGCGGCGCGCGCCCAACAAGCTGGGCGAGGACATCACGGTGCCGCGCTCCGCCATCCCGGAAGCCGCGCGGCGGCTGCGCGCGATCAGCGAAAAGCACGGTCTGCCCATCGTGATTTTCGGCCATGCAGGCGACGGCAACTTGCACCCCAACATCCTGTTTGACAAGCGTGATCCGCAGCAGTGGGCCACGGTCGAGGAGATGGTCAAGGAGGTCTTCGCACTGTCGCTCGATCTGGGCGGTACGCTGTCGGGCGAGCACGGCGTCGGCGTCCTGAAGCGCCCGTACCTGGAGGACGCGCTCGGCCCCGTCTCGATCGGCGTGCAGCGCAAGATCAAGCAAGCCCTCGACCCGGAGAACATTTTCAACCCAGGCAAGATCTGGTAGGGGAGCAAGCGTCAACACAAACACAAAGCCACGGAGGAGCTGCCCATCCGCTCGTCTTCGTGTCTTCGTGCCTTTGTGTTCAGCGCGGCTCTCCCACTCACCCACATACCATGAGAATCAATTGACACCCAATGGAGGGAGAGATGCGTAAAGTAACGCCCGAAGATGCCCTGGAGTATCACAAGCTTGGCGGCAGACCCGGCAAGTTGGCGATCACACCGACCAAGCCCATGTCGACGCAGTACGACCTGGCGCTGGCCTACACGCCCGGCGTCGCGGTGCCGGTGCTGGAAATCGCAAAGAATGCCGACCTGGCCTACGACTATACGGCCAAGGGTAACCTTGTGGCCGTGGTCACGAATGGCACCGCCATCCTGGGCCTGGGCGACCGCGGCGCGTTGGCGTCCAAGCCCGTCATGGAAGGCAAGGCGGTCCTCTTCAAGAAGTTCGCCGACGTCGACGTCTTCGATATTGAGTTGGACACCCACGACCCCGAGATCATCATCCAGACGGTCAAAGCGCTCGCGCCAACCTTCGGGGGCATCAACCTGGAGGACATCAAGGCGCCCGAGTGCTTCTACGTCGAGGAAACGCTGCGGGCGGCGTTGGACATCCCCGTGTTTCACGACGACCAGCACGGCACCGCGATCATCTCGGGCGCGGCCTTACTGAACGGGCTGGAGATCGTCGGCAAGCGAATCGAGGACGTGCGGGTGGTCATTTCCGGCGCCGGCGCCGCGGCCATCTCGTGCGGCGAGCACATGGTGCGCCTGGGCGTGCGCCGGGAGCATATCCTGCTCGTCGACTCGAAGGGCGTCGTGTACCGGGGCCGCACCGAGGGCATGAACAGCTACAAGGCGCGCTTCGCCGTCGAGACAGGCGCTCGCACGCTGGCGGATGCCTGCCGCGGCGCCGACGTCTTCTACGGCCTGTCGGCTGCCGACGTGCTCAAGCCCGAAATGCTGCTGACGATGGCCGAACGGCCGCTCGTCTTTGCCATGGCCAACCCCGACCCGGAAATCCGCTACGACCTGGCGCGCGCCACCCGGCCCGACGCGATCATCGCGACCGGCCGCTCGGACTACCCGAACCAGATCAACAACGTGCTCGGGTTCCCGTTCATCTTCCGGGGCGCGCTCGACGTTCAGGCGCGGGCGATCAACGAGGAGATGAAGGTGGCGGCCACGCACGCGCTCGCACAGCTGACCCGGGAGGACGTGCCCGACAGCGTGCTGCGCGCCTACGGACTGGACAGCCTGCGCTTCGGCCCCGACTACATCGTGCCGAAGCCGCTCGACCCCCGGCTGATCGAGTGCCTGCCGCCGGCCATCGCCAAGGCCGCCATGGAGACGGGCGCGGCCCGCAAGCAGATCGACCTCGACGAGTACCGCGAGCAGCTCGCGGTGCGCCTGGGCAAGGGCGAGCAGGTGCGCCATTTCCTGACCCACTGCGCGCAGCGGTCGGGCGGCACGAAACGCATCGTGTTTGCCGAGGGCGAGGAGCCCAAGATCCTGCGCGCGGCCGTCCGCCTCGTGCACGAGCAGATCGCGCTGCCGGTGCTGCTGGGCCGGCCGGACGTGATCCATCGCGAGTTGGAGCGGCTGGGGCTGGAGTGCTGTGCGGAGGTCGTGGATCCCAGCGATTGCGGGCGCCACGAGGCATACGCCCAGGCGTACTACGAGCTACGCCGGCGCAAGGGCGTCACGCGGGCTGAGGCGCAGCGGCTGATGCGCGACCCGAACGTCCTCGCACCCATGATGGTCAAGATGGGCGAGGCCGACGCTGCCGTTTCCGGGCTCAGCCACCATTACCCCGAAGTCATCCGGCCTGCGCTCCAGATCCACCACACCGGACCCGGCACCCACCTCGTCGCCGGCGTATACCTGATGATCGTCACCGACGGGCTGGGCCGCCAGCGCCCCTACCTGTTCACCGATACGACCGTGAACATCGATCCGTCGGCCGAAGACCTGGCCGACATTGCCTGTCTGGCGGCCGATTTCGCGCGGCGGCTGGGGCTCGAGCCGCGGGTGGCCATGTTGTCGTTCTCCAACTTCGGCAGCACGCGGCATCCGTTTGCCGAGAAGGTGCAGCGGGCGGTTGCATTGGTGCGTGAGCGCTGCCCGGGGCTCGCCGTCGACGGCGAGATGCAGGCGGACACGGCCGTCGTGCCTGAGCTGATCGACGAGCGGTTCCCGTTCAGCCAGGTGAAGGATGCCAATGTGCTCGTGTTCCCGTCGCTCGACGCGGCGAACGTGGCCTACAAGCTGCTGGCGCGACTGGGCAACGCGGAGGCCATCGGGCCGATCCTCCTCGGCATGGGTGCGCCCATCCACGTGCTGCAGGCCGGCGACGACGTGCGCGATATCGTCGACATTGCGGCGGTCGCGGTGATGGACGCGATGGGCTGCTAAGAAGCGCAATCCCAGCCAAATAATGAAGAAGCGCAGGCCGGCGGCCTGCGCTTCTTCATTATTGGTAATAGTCGAAGTCGTGTTCCGTTCGCACCCTACGCCGGATCACGAAGATGTGTGCGGGCACGCCCCCCGGGTCGAGCTCCACGTAGTTGTGCGCCCCGTGCCATAAGTAGCGCGAGTCGGTCAACAGGTCGTGCACCTGGAAGGGCTGCCACGGGTCGAGCCGCATCTCGTCCAGCGGGAGATTGACGAAGCCTGACTGCCGGTAGTGCGGGTCAAGGTTGACCATCACCAACACTTCGTTCGCGCCATCCGCGCTCGTCTTCGAGTAGGCGATGATCTGCTCGTTGCTGACATCATGGAAGCGCAGGTTGTGGTTCACCTGGAAAGCCGGGTTCTCGCGCCGGATCTGGTTGACGCGGGCAATGAGGCCGTGAAGGCTGCCCGGCTGCGCCAAGTCCCACGTGCGAATCTGGTACTTCTCCGAATCCAGGTACTCCTCTTTGCCGGGCGCAACGGCCCGGTTCTCGCACAGCTCGTATACCGGCCCGTAGATGCCGTAGGTCGTGCCGAGCGTCGCGGCGAGAACAAAGCGCACGATGTGCGCGGCC
The DNA here is from genome assembly GCA_963810095.1 of uncultured Chloroflexia bacterium. Lineage (GTDB taxonomy): Bacteria > Chloroflexota > Anaerolineae > CG2-30-64-16 > CG2-30-64-16 > JALOOB01. The sequence continues at coordinate 592,978 of CAWEMM010000012.1, forward strand.
CGCCCGCCGTACTGCAGGTACTCGGTCAGGATATCCGGCGTGTTCGGCCAGAGGCTCGGTCCCAGGTACTCGCTAACCCCCGTACGGGTCAGCTCCGTCAGATACTGCGTGAGCTCCCACTTCGTGTTGCGCCACGGGAAGTAGTTGTACGACTGGGTGAACCCGATCTTGGCCAGTCGCTGCAGCACCTTCGGCCGCGTAAACGCCTCGGCCAGGAAGATCGCGTCGGGGCACTCCCGCTTGATCTCCGGGATCAGCCATGCCCAGAACGGGAAAGCCTTCGTGTGGGGGTTATCCACACGGAAGATGCGAATGCCCTGATCCACCCAAAACTGCACGACGCTCTTCAGCTCGGCCCACAGCTCGCGCCAATTCTCCGTCTCGAAGTCGAAAGGATAGATGTCCTGGTACTTCTTCGGCGGGTTCTCCGCGTACTGGATCGTGCCGTCGGGCCGCCGGCGAAACCACTCGGGATGCTCCGTGACGTACGGATGGTCAGGCGCGCATTGAAACGCGATGTCAAGCGCCAGCTCGATGCCGAAGCGGGCCGCGGCATTCACGAGCGCGTGAAAATCGGCCAGCGTTCCCAACTCGGGGTGGATGTCCTTGTGGCCGCCCTCGCCCAAGGCGCCTGGGTCGCCCCCGATAGCCCACGGGCTGCCCGGGTCAGTCGGTCCGGCAGACCGTGGAGTTGTTCGGCCCCTTGCGGAAGCTGCGCCCGATAGGGTGAATCGGGGGCAGGTAGAGCACGTCAAAGCCCATCGAGGCCACATAGGGCAGCCGCGCGATCACGTCGTGGAAGGTGCCGTGCCGGCCGGGAACCGGCGACGTCGAGCGCGGGAACAGTTCGTACCACGCGCCGAATCGTGCACGGGGCCGGTCGACCACGATGCTGAACGCTTCAGACATGCATGCATAGCGGCGATCGCCGTAGCGGCGCATCATGCCGGCCAGTTCGGGCGAGAGGGCCCGGCCGATGCCGTCCTGGCCCCCGCCCCGGATCAGCGCCGCGTCCGCTGCAAGCTGCGCCGCGTCCGCGCCATCCGCGTTCTGGCTTGCCGCGCCGATGAGACCCGCGCCAATGACCAGGTCGACCGCGACGTCCTGGCCCGCGTTGACCCGCTTGGCCAGGTCGCGCGCCCAGGTCTTGAAGTGGTCGACCCACCCGCAGACGGCGAACACGGACACGCCAACCTCAGTTACGGCAAACGCGCCGCGCCAGCGGTCGCCGCTCTGGCCCGTGCCGACCAACTGCTCCATCAGCACGTGGGGCCATTCTTGCCGCGGCTGTCCCTCGCGGCCATAGAACACCGCGCAGGATATGGCATCGTGGCCGTCAGTGAACACGTCGGCCTCCACGACGACGACGTCGCCGACGATGCGCTTAACCGGAAACTCACCGTCGTCTACCCGCGGCGTCACGTCTTCGATGATCACCCGCGACCTACCGTCTTCGATCGGCATGTTCCATCCCTCCCTTCAGACCACTCCGCCCGCCTTACAACGACCGGTACAATGCCAACGTCCGCTCGGCAATCGCCGTCCAGCTAAAGTGCTCCTCCACGCGCCGCCGCCCGTTCCGGCCGTACTGCTCGGCCAGCGCGGGGTCCAGTGCCACCGCGTTGATTCCCTCGGCCAGCGCCCGGGAGTATCGCGCCGCGTCCACCGGCTCGAACGTCCCCGGCTTCAGCTCAAGGTCGACCAACAGGCCCGTCGGGTCAAGCCCCGCTTGACCTGGGGGCACCACCACCTCGGGGATGCCGCCGATCGCGGACGCCACCACCGCCGTGTCACACGCCATCGCTTCCAGGTTGATGATGCCGAACGGCTCATACACCGAGGGACAGCAGAACACCGCCGCATTCGAGTAGTACTGGATGACCTGGTCGCGGGGCAGCATTTCCTGGATCCAGATGACGGGCGCACCGCCCGCGGTCTGTCGCGCCGCGCTGACCTCCGCCACCCGCGCTGCCATCTCCCGGCCGATCTCCGGCGTGTCGGGCGCACCCGCACAAAGCACGATCTGGAGCGAGGGATCGATCTCGGGGATCGCATTGACCAGGTGAATAATGCCCTTCTGCCGGGTGATCCGTCCCACGAATAACACGAACGGCCGGTCAGGGTCTACCCCCCTGGATACGAGCGCGTCCACTACTGGAGTCTTGCGGTACTCGGCCAGGTCAATCCCATTGTGGATCACCTTGACCCTGTCGGGGTCCACACCCGGAAAACAGCGCAGTACGTCGTTGCGCGTCTCCTGCGACACGGCGATAACCGCATCCGCATCCAGGATCCCGTTGCGCTCGATCCATGCACTGAGGTGATACGCATTCCCGAGCTGCTCCACTTTCCACGGCCGCAGCGGCTCGAGCGAGTGCGTCGTCAATACAAATGGGATGCCCCACAGCTTCTTGGCCAGGAAGCCGGCAAACTGCACGTACCAGGTGTGGCAGTGGACGACACTGGCGTCCAACTGGTCCTTCGCCATGGCCAGGCTGCGGTACATCGCATCCAGTGCGCCGCCAAAACGGGGATCCGTGTTCTGCCGCGCCTCCGGCCACGCACCGTAACCCTTCACGCAGAGCTGCGGGCTTTCAACCGTCTGCTCGCCGAAACAGCGAACTTCGACCGGCACCAGCCGGGCCAGCTCGCGCGCTAGGTATTCGGCATGGACGCCGGCACCCCCGTAGATGTGTGGAGGATACTCGTTCGTGAAGAGAGCGACTTTGCTGATCTCGGGCATGATCTTCTCCTTGCTCAAGCGCGGGTTGAGATGCATCAGCGGGGATTTGAGAAAATAGTATCAAAGGAGCGTGACCTTGGCAAGCGTTCGCGAGCGAGCAACGCACCCCGAGTGAGCGGGGGAAGGAGGCGACCAAAACGGCGGACGGAGCTCACTGCCGGCAAATTGCTCCCCGAACCCATCTCATCTACAATCCAACGCATCCTCGCACGACGGGCTGCATTGCTACAAGACAGGAGTCCTGCCTCATGCACCAACCAGCCGCACCGGTCCCGGCCGCGCCTGCTACGCCGGGAGCGCTCGAGGCGCACATCGTATCCGAGCTTTGCGCAGCGGCCGGGATCAGGCCGGGCAGTTGGCAGCAGCGCGCGCTCACTGTCCCGCTGGGCCGGCCCATTAAGAAGGTCGCCCGGCTCTGGAGCGACTTCGACGCAGCCATCGGTCGCGATGGCATCGCCGCCGGGTTCGCCATGCTCGTCAGCAACTTTGTTCAGGACCCCCATGTCGTGGGACTCGAGAACGTGCCGCCTGAAGGGCCGCTCGTCGTCGCCTCGAACCACCCGGGTGCGTATGACTTCATGCTGATCGAGCGCGCTGCTGGGCCGGCGCGACCTGCGCATTATCAGCAGCACGGTTCCCCTCTTCCACAGGATGCCGAACTTCCACGCACACCTGATCGAGGTCGGCACGACGCCCGAGGAGCGCCGGCTCGCCATCCCCGCGACCGTTCGCCACCTGGAGGACGGCGGCGCAGTGCTGATCTTTCCAAGCGGGCTCGTCGATCCGGACCCGGACGTGCAGCCGGGCGCACACGACGCACTGGCTACCTGGCGGCCGGGCATCGCCGCGCTCGCCACTCGGGCGCCCGGGGCGGCTGTGGTGGAAGTGATTGCCAGCGGAATGCTGTCGTCGCGGTGGATCAACAGCCCACTGCTGCGATTTCAGAAAGTCGACTGGCAGCGCCGGAAGCTCGCCGAGATGCTCCAGGTGATCCAGCAACTCGTATGGTCTCGGACGCGGAAAATCAGCCCGCGTCTGACATTCGGCCCGGCCGTCACGGGGGAAGCGCTGCGGTGCGAGGCCGGCTCCGAAAATGTCTTGCCGCTGCTCATCGCACGCGCCCAGGCACTGCTGGGGCAGCACATGGCGCCGGTTTAGACCGGCATTCTGCTCGAGTCAGATATGTTCGGCCGGCAAACAGCACGGAGCCTCGCAAGGCGCGAGACCTCCGCCCGCTAACGTGAGGGTGTCAGCGGGCGGAGCGCAAACAGGTATGTGGCAGGCGTAGTATCGATCCAAGAATTAGCTGGGGCCGGTCTCTGACCGTGCCCCGCCTGGGCCGGGAGCCGGTAAAACTGGCGTACGAGACCGGCCGGAGCATTTTCGGATCGATCCTTAGTAAATGACGCGGCGGGGAAGCACCTTCGCGTGTTCGACCCAATTCGAGACCTCGCGCTGCGTGGGCAGCCGGCGCACCAGGCGCTTCTCCTCGTTCACCTCGGTGATCTTGTTGAGGAGGTTAACGGGGTTGCGCTGGGCCAACTCGGGCACCGTATCCACGCCCGCAGCCTCGAGCAGATCCGAGTATTCCTCGGCGACACCCTTGATCCGGAAGAGATCGGCGCGATTGACCCAGTCAAGGATTCTTTCGTGGGGAATGCCGGTCTTTTCCTCGATCTCACGGCGCCCCTGGGGCGTCGCGCCCTTGCCGAGGAGTGCTTCCGTGGTCACGAGACCAATTTCGAACAACTTCTCCGCGTAGGCATCCCCGATGCCCTCGATCTGCTTGAGGTTCGCCATGGTGCGCCTCCGTAGGTGGTGAATATGGGAAGTCACGAGACGAAAGAGGATGTGTGCAACAGGTCGGGTCGGCAGGAGACCTTGTGCTCACAGCGCAAGTATACGCGCTTCTCGGCAAAACGCAATTCCTAATTCGTTCGTGAAGCCTTGCCCTGATCAACAGCAAAGAGTGACATACCCGAAAACTGGTACGCGCGCCAAGCTCTGTACCCAATTTCACCAGCCGCATCTCCATCACCCTTGCGATGCCGCGAGCCTTGGCTTCCTCTATACTCTGACTGTAAGCATCGATTTTGATCCTGTCTCATCATGCAGCGTAAGCGCTGCGTCCATCCCGCCCAAGCGCCAACTGGAGGATACCATGGCAGTCACCATCTCCTACGAGCTTTCCGCTCCCCTCCCCGACGAGGCCAGCGGGGCCACGGACACGATCCAGACGCCCGCGCGCCCGGTGTCGCCGGTCTGGCACAGCGCGCGGCTTGGACTGGAGCGCGGGGCGCAGTGGGTCGTCGCCATCATTGGCGGCCTCAGTATGATCGAGTTCGGCACCGGTCTTGGCTGGCTTGCCGATTTTGTGATCGGCTTCCTGGTCATCGGCCTGCTCTACTCGGGCTTGAACGCGCTGGTTACGCTCCTTTGGAAGCTGGCCCGCGAACTGGTCAAACTCGCCGGCCGCCTTCTGAGCCGCTGGCTGCCCGAAGAGAAAGCCATGGCGCCCTATCGCTTGATGAACCGCATTCGCGGGCAGTCCATCGGCGCGGTCATTGCCCCGCTTGCCATCATCATGATGGACAAGGTCAAGATCGGCGGCGCGAGCATGATCAGCCAGCCGGGGGTGACGGAGAGCCTGATCCCGTTCGCGATCGTTGCGTGCGTCCTCGGGTCCGTGGCGACGGTCGCCACGCTGAAGCCGTGGGTTCGCATCACGACTGCAGCGCTCGCCGTCGTCGTCCTCGCGGCGCCCATCGCCTGGTACCTGTGGCCGGGTACGAGCGGCTACCTCGCCCGGCCCGACTACGAGGCGTTGGCCGGGTTCCCCGAGTTTACCTTTGAAAACCCTGCCCAACCCGGGCCTTACGCGGTACAGACCATCACCTACGGCAGCGGCCAGGCGCGCCGGCCCGAGTTCGGCAAGGCAGCCGGCCTGATCACGCCGACCGTGGACCCGTCGAAGGCATACGGCGGCTGGGACGGCATGGGTGCGGCCTACACAGGGTGGCTCTTCGGCTTCGACTTCAAGCACCTGCCGCTTGCCGGCGACGTGTGGTATCCCGAGGGGAATGGACCGTTCCCGCTGGTCCTGATCGTCCACGGCAACCACATGGCATCCGATTATTCCGACCCGGGCTATGCGTACCTGGGCGAGCACTTCGCCAGCCGCGGCTTCATCACGGTGTCGGTGGACGAAAACTTCCTGAACGGCCATGCGCTGTGGGACGGCAAGGGCAACGAAATGCCGGTCCGGGCGTGGATGCTGCTCAAGCACCTCCAGGTTTGGCGCGAGTGGAACGACACGCCGGGCAATCCCTTCTACGGCAAAGTGGACCTGGACCGGGTGGTCCTGATGGGGCACTCTCGCGGCGGCGAGGCGGTCGCACATGCAGCGATGCTGAACAACCGGCTGAATGCGCCCACGAGCAGGCTATCGGTCGACGGCGAGTTCGGTTTCGGCATCCGCGGCGTGGTGGCAATCGCCCCCGCGGACGGCCAGTGGAAACCCATGGGCACGGATCGCAAAGTAACGGACGTGAGCTACCTGCTGATCCAGGGTGGACACGACCAGGACCTCTCGTCGCTGGCGGGCATCCGGCAGTACAACCGGGTGAACTTCGAGGCCAATCCGGACGCATTCAAGGCGGTCGCGTACATCTACCGGGCGAATCACGGGAACTTCAACACGATCTGGGCGGACCGCGACCACGGCGCCTCGGCCTCCATGACGCTGAACCGGGCGGCCCTGCTTGCAGGTGAGGAGCAGCGGACTGCGGCAAAGGTCTTCATGACCGGCTTCCTCGAGGCAACGTTGCACGACAAGGCCGAGTATCGCAAGCTGTTCGTGACGCCGGCCGGCGCGGCGCAAGTGGCTGCCCGACGATATCTTCGTGACGGAATACCAGGACGCCAGTTTCAAGGTCGTGAACACGCACGACAAGCCGGGCAAGATGGACAGCGCGGACATGGTCGACGCAAAGGCGAGTTTCTCGGGGCTCGTGCAGCCTGCACGACCCGCGCTCCTCCTCCGCGATGGCGTAGCACAGCAGAACTCGGCCTTCCTCGCCCAGTGGGAGGCGGGCGCGAACCCGACCTACAGCCTGACCTTGCCGCAGGGGTCAGACGCGAATTTCGCCCTGAAGGGGGACGAACGGTTGGCTTTCGAGCTCGGGCAGGCAGGGGACACGCCGGCGCCGGTCTACGTGACCGTCGAGTTGGTGGATGCGCACGGAGCCGTAGCCGTGCAGCCGGTGAACCGCTATGGCGTCGTGGCGCCGCTTATGCCGGCCAAGCTGGAGAAGTCAAAGCAGGTCTCGCAGGTACTGGGCTACGATTTCTTCGCTAAGGTGAAGACGCCCTACGAGCGGGTGCTGCAGAGCTTCGAGATTCCGCTGTCGGCCTTTACCACCGTCAACCCGGAGTTCGATGCAACGCAGATCAGCACCATCCGCTTCCGCTTCAACGACGAGCAGCCGGGCAAGGTGTATGTGGACGAGATAGGGTTCAGGGGATAGGCAAGCGGGTTCTCCTCGCGGGAGCATGGGCCGCTATCACGGCGCCGCTGGCGCCGTGATAGCGGCCCATGTTGCGTCAGGGCGCGATCGCCATTGACAGGATGTAGCTCGCCGTTCCTGTCCCCGCGGCGACCCGGACATTGATCTGGTAGTCCTGCGTGCTGGGCAGCACGAGGGTGAAGAACGGATCTCCGACCTCCACCCGCTTGTAAGGCTGGCCGTCGGTCAGGCCGACCACGGAGAAGTTGGCGCTGCGGTTGGCCGAGACCAACGCCACCCGCATCCACTGGCCGCCCCGGGCCCGCACGACGTACGACTTCATCCCCGTATCGCTGACGCGCCCCTGCACGCTCGCCACAGTTGCGCCCGGCGGGAAGTTGATCCGTTCGCCCTGGGGCGGCGGCTCCGGCGTTCCGCCACGGGCAATAATCTGCACGTAGAACGGGGTTGCGCCGCTGGCGCCGAGACCGAATAGCTGCCCGTTCGACCGCCGGAATTTCCAGTCGCTGCGATAGACGCCTTCGGCGGCGGGCGCCTGCATCTTGATGCTGATGTTCGCGCTCTGCCCGCCCTTCACCGATTCGTTCAGCGGCACCCGGGTCGCGCTGGTCATCATTGTGCCGCCCACCATCTCGAGGCTATCCACGCTCGTCCCCGGGCCCCACGGGCACGTCCCATCGTTGCGCAGGCGCCAGGTCTTTACGAACGGCTTGCCGGGCGCGGTGATCGTGTTGTCCGGCATGGTCACGTCGCTGATAAAGGTCGCACGATACGTACATGCGGCTTTTCGCGGCGACTGGGCCCCGGCGGCCGGTGCGCCAAACGCCAACAGGATGAGGATCAAGGCAATTGTTCGAGCCACTACGTGCGCTTTCATCCAGTACCTCCCACACTTAACGTCCAGGGCGGCCTGTCGGCCGTGGGGAGCATCCCGGCTGCGGCCGCCCACAGTCCCAACAGGTTCACGTTCCGCTTGGGTTGGTCGTGGCGCAGCGCCGGCTGGCTGCGCAAGTAGGCTACCAGCGCGGCCGCATCCTCGTCGGTCAGGCCCGCATACTGCTGTGTCGGATGACCGATGAGCGGCAGGCCCACCTTGTCGACACCCTCCCGGATTGCCCGGACCAACTCACCATCCGTCCATGCCTGGACGGGCCCACCCGGCGTTAGGTTCCGCCCGTATATCGCCCCGTAAGGTCCCCAGCCCGCCGCGAGGTTTGTCGCTCCACCGTTCAGATACGGGCCGCCATCCGCCGAGTGACACGGGACGCACGACTGCGCCAGCGTCTGGCCCCGGCTAACGAGCTCGGGCGTCGCAACCACCTTGAGGGCAACGGCCGGCCGGGCACGCGGCACATTCGTCTGCCACAACCCGTAGAAGGCCCCCCCGATGGCCGCGACAACCGCCAGCGTCAGCAGCCCGCTGAAGAAGCCGCCCACGATCTTGACTGCCAGCTGCTTGGAGCGGATCGCTCTGAGGAAAAGCGTGAAGAAGACGTACGCGAGGAAGATCAGCATCGCGAGGCCGAGCAGGTTGAGCAACATGACGTCCTCCGCTGTGAATCCGGCAGCCGTTTACGCCCGGCCCATTCTGCGCTAGAATGCCAGGATCAGCCTCGCAGCCCGCCGGCAAACCGTCGTCGTGAAGTGATTCTAGCGCAAGCGCGAAGCAAACTCAAGTGTGACGCAAAGTCACATGTGACGCTCACATGTGACGCTCACGTGTCACGCTCAAGTACCGAGGTGTCATGGGCAATCTGGCCCCACCCGTCAGCCAACTCGATCGCACGCCGGGGATCGTGCTCATCCTCGCGGCGATTGCATTCTATATCATCGCAGCCATCGCCCTGTCGCTCGTCTCGCGCCGGCTCGCCCGGCCCATCGTGGTGCTCGGCCGCCGGCTTCCGGGGAAACACACGATGGCCCCGTCGCGGCAGAAGACGCTCGAGAGCCTGATCGCCAGCCTGATCTCCCTGCTCGGCTTCGTGCTGGCGCTGGTGGGCGTTTTCTCGTTATTCGTCGACTCCGAGCGGCTTATCTGGATCATCGGCCTGTTCAGCGCAGCATTTGGGCTCGGTGCGCGCGGCCTGGTCGCAGACATCCTCGCCGGCACCCGGTTTATATTCCGCAACACTTTTACCATCGGCGAGAAGGTCGAGCTCAATGTGGCCGGGGTCGTGGTCGAAGGCACGGTTGAAGAGGTCAACGTCACTAACACGTTGGTCCACGCGCTGTCCGGCGAAGCCTACGTCGTGCCGAACGGCGACATCAGCGTCATCCGCAACTTCAGCCGGGCGCCTTACTCCGCCGCCCGCATCAAGTTCCTAATCAAGAGCGAGCACCTGGGCCACGCACTGGACGCGCTGGGCGCCATGGCCGGCCGTGCCGAGGCTGAGGTTTCAGAGCTGATCGAACCCTTTCAGGTGCTGTCGACGTCTGATACGATGGGAAATAAAGTCGAGTTGACCATCATGGCGCACTGCGCCTATGCTAAGGCCGCGACGGTGAAGCTGCGGCTTATGGACCTGGTCTACCACGGGCTGCGCGAGGCCGGGGTAGAGGTCGTCGATTGAGGCCAAGGAGTGATTCATGAAACAGACCCAATTATTGGCCCGTATCACTGCCCTGTTCGCCATCGTGGCGCTGCTTGGTGCGGGCTGTGCGCCCATTCCCGTTGGTCCGCAACCGGCGACGTCGCCGACGTCGGCCGTCTTCCTCCCCGGGGTCGCGGCCGCTCCTGGCGCCCTGACGTCGCCCTTGCAGCCGACCGCCGTCATCACCGGCACAACCGCACCCTTGCCGACGCCCCCACCCACGCCGACTTCGTGGGAGCCGACCGCAACACCCTTGCCCACGCTCGTCGGCCCGACCTGGGAGTGGGTGTCGTCCACGTTTAAGGACGGGACCGTACTCGCCCCCGGCGATCCGTCCCGCTATACCTTCCAACTGCTGGGAGACGGCAACGCGCTGGTGCAGGCCGACTGCAACTTTGGCACCGGCACTTACGAGGAGTCGGGCGCCAGCATCTCGTTCGGCGCGATCGGCACGACGAAGATGGCCTGTCCCCCCGACTCGATGGATTCGGCCTTCCTCGCGCAACTGAAGAACGCAGCCACGTTCACCCTGGAAGGGGACAACGCCGTGCTGTCGCTCGAGGACGAGGCGGGAACAATGCAGCTGCGGCCCGTGCCGGGTGAGGCGTCCGCCTCCACGCCGGGAACTGTGGCACCCGCCGCTTCGTCGACACCGCTGCCGACCGACACGCCCTGGCCTGCAACGGCCCAGCCACCGGCACCCTCTGCCACACCGACCGCACTGCCGCCGCCCCTACCAACGCCCGCGCCCGTCCTGATCGGCACGCCGGTGGCCCTGCCGACCGGCGTCGACGGCAGCGCGGCGGCGCGCTGCCCGCGCTTGCCGGTACGAGCTGGGTGCTGACAGGGCTGATCGCCAATGGGCAAGCCATTCCCCCGCTTGGCGACGCGCCCGTGACCCTGGAGGTCGATCCGAACGGCGGTCGCATCAGCGGCACGACGGGGTGCAACCTGTATCGCGCGATCCTGAACAGCGATGCGAACGGCGCCACCATCATGGGCCCGGCCCTGATGACCCAGAAAGCGTGCGCGGCGAACCTGATGGTGCAGGAAGTCGAGTTCATCGACTCCCTCCTGCGCACCCACAGCTACACGGTGAGTGGCACCGAGCTGACGCTGCTGGACACGGGAGGACAAACCCTCCTGGTGTTTGCAAAGAAGTAACCGGCGGCAGGCAGCAGCAGGTGTTATCGAATTGAAGACGCTAGAAAGTAACAGATGCAAGAAAGAAGACCGGTGCGCCAGCCTTCGGGCTGGCGTTACGTATTGATAGGCGTATTGACCTTTGTCTTTGCGGCATCGCTGTTGATGGCCGGGTTGGTGCTCGGGGGCGGCGCCGCGCTCGTCGACCGGGTGCTCCAGGGCTTCGGCCTGGTTCCGAGCGCCGCACCTACGCCCACGTTCATCTCTGGCGACGCCATCGTGCAGGAAATCCGCCAGGTGAGCCGGCTGGAAACGACGACCTACACCATCGAGCGCGTCATCGAGGCGAAGCAATCCGACCCGGCCTGGCCCGATTGGCTGCGCGGCGACCGGCTGCTCCTGATCGCCAACGGGACGGTGGTTGCGGGGGTGGACCTGGAGAAACTGCAATCGAGCGACGTAGTCGTTGGCCCCGACGGCCGGTCCGTGACGGTGACCCTGCCGCCTGTCGAGATCTTCAACCCGAACAGCATCTTGAACAACGCCAAGACGCGCGTGTACGACCGCCAGACGGGCCTGCTTGCCGTGCCGAACCAGGACCTGGAAACCCAAGCCCGCCAGGCCGCCCAGGGTCAACTCCTACAGGCCGCGTGCGACGAGGGCGTCATGGATCGTGCGGCCGAAGACTCGCGGGAGGCAGTCAGCAAGATGCTCTCGCTCTCAAATCTCCAGGCGACCGTGCGCGCCGCTCCGGTGCCCGATTGCCCGTGGGGGTCGGAATAGAACCGGCAGGCGGCACCTGCAAGTGAGCCAGAAACCAGGTTTCTTCTTCAGGAGCCGGCAGGTTCCGCCGTACGCCAGGTCGAGCAGTTGCATCGTGTGGTAGATCGCCAGGGGCTGCCCGTTGCGCTGCAGGTGGGTCTTGATCTGCACCAGGCAGCCGATGTTGCCTGCCGCGACCGCATCCGCGCCGGTCCTCAGGATGTTCGCGGCTTTGCGCTGCCCCAGCCGGGCCGCGATCTCGGGCTGCTCGATGTTGTAGGTGCCGGCGGAGCCGCAGCAGATCTCCCCTTCGGGGATTTCGACCAACTCCAGATTCGGGATGGCCCGTAAGAGCTGCCTCGGCGGCGCGGTGACGCCCTGCGCGTGCGCGAGGTGGCACGCATCGTGATAAGCCACCTTGAGCGACTGGGGCAGTGGCGGGGGCGTCACGAGCCCCAGCTGGGCCAGGAACACGCTGACGTCGACGGTGCGGCCGGCCAGCAGCCGGCCGGCTTCCTCCTCGGGCAGCCCCGCGAACAACAGCCCATACTCGCGCATGCCCGATCCGCAGCCCGCCGCATTCGTGATCACCGCGTCGACGTCGCCGGGAAAGGCGGCCAGGTTGCGCCGCGCCTGGCTGCGCGCCCGATCCTGCTCGCCCTGGTGCATCAGCAGCGCACCACAGCACCCCTGCCCCTGCGGAATGACGACCTCGACACCGTTCCGAGCCAGCACCCGCAGCGTTGCCCAATTGATCCCCGGGTCTAGCACCTGCTGCACGCAGCCCGCCAGCAGCGCCACACGGGCCCGCCGGACGCCTTGAGCCGGATACAAGGCCGGGAGCGGCCGCGCAGGCGGGAGACTGTCGGGCACCAGGTGCAGCATCGGCCTCAGAGCGGCGGGGGCGAGCACCTGCACCGGCCTCGTTGCCTTGCCCAGCCGTGCCGCGTGCCGGAAGCGCGCGGGATAGGGCAGCGTCTCCCGGATCAGCATCCGCCGGACCCGGTGCATGACCGGGCGCTTCCGCCGGCCTTCCGTGTACGCTCGATAGGAAGAGACGAGTTCCCCGTACTGCACGCCCGAAGGGCACGCGGTCACGCAGCCCAGGCAGCCCAGGCAGCGGTCGATGTAGGGCAGGGTCTCCTCCAGGGATAGCTCCCCTTCTAGCGCTGACTTCATCAGGAAGATGCGGCCGCGCGGGGAATCCATCTCCTCGCCCAGTTCCCGGTAGGTGGGACAGGCGGGCAGGCAGAAGCCGCAGTGGACGCACGCCTCGATGGCATGCGCCATGGCGGGCCCCTGGGCACCTAAAGTCTCGACTCGAATCTTATGTTGCATCGGCCTCTAAATCATTCGCAGCATCAAAACGCGTCCCGGCCCCGGCCGGCCTGCCTCATCGCACGGGGAAGCGTCCGCCCGGGTTCATCGCGGACCGCACGCGCTCCTCGAACGGCCGGCCGTTCGAAACCCCGAGTCGCACCTTCGCGCCCCCACCCATCAGGACAAGGGCCGGCAATCCCAGGGTGCGCAGGGCGACTGTCGATCTCCGCAACGGGCGCGTTGGTCGCCACCCAACCCACCTGGCCCCCGCCGCTGTACCGCCGTAGCACGCCGGGATCGAGCCCGAGAAGCGCGGCCTCCACATCGGGAATCTGGCGCGGCGTGAGCGGGATCTTCAGCAGAGTCCACGGTCTCGGCGCCCAGCGGAGCTCTTGCACGTCTTCCCACAGCGCGGCGTCTGCGTCGCCCGTGACGGCCGTTGCGCGCTCGAGCAGGCCTGCCAGGCGCTCGAGCCGCTCGGGGAGTGCCTCGGGCAGGCCGGCGAGCCGCGCCCAAACCGCATAGCAGTGGGGTCCGCCCGGCACCAGGTCGAGCGCGTGGATATCCATTCCCGACGCGGCAGCCTTGTGCAGGACGTCGACGGCCTCCGGCGGGTCGACGCACGGCACGACAAGAGTGGCATACGCCCGCGGCGCCGGGAACACCTTGAAAGTCAGCTCGGCCAGTATACCGAACATACCCAGGCTGCCGGCCATCAGCTTTGGGATGTCGAATCCGGCCGCGTTCTTGACCACCTTGCCCCCGGCCTTGATCAACTGGCCGCCGGCATCCACGTAGCGCACTCCCAGGATAAAATCGCGCACGCCGCCATAGCGGTACCGGCCCGGACCGCTCAACCCGCTGGCCGCGGTCCCGCCCAGCGTAGCGCCGGTCTTCACCAGGGGTGGATCGAAGGGCAGGAACTGGCCGTGGTCGGCGAGCACCGAGCTAATGAACGAGAGCCGGGTCCCGGCGTATGCGGTAAACGTATACTCGCCCGGCTCGTACTCGAGCACCCCCGCCAATCCGGTCATGTCGATCTGCTCCACACCCGGCAGGGGCGCGGAGAGTGCCGTCTTGCTCCCACAGCCCACTGCCTGCACCTGTGGCGCAGACAAGACCGCCTCACACAATTGCTCCACCTTCGCCGGCTTCATTGCCACCCCAGGCATATACTCCTCCTGAGACTGAGGACAACCACGAAGTCACCAAGTCACCAGGTCCCATAAAGAAGACCGATCACAAAAATCGCTGTGTGAAGCCTCGTGTCTTGGTGTCTTTGTGGTTCACGTCTACTCGCGCGAAATGACCCCCGCCTTCTCCAACGGATGCGGGCCGGCGTGGCTCAGGCTGGGAGCGTCGCCGCCCGGGAACATCTTGCCCGGGTTGGAGATCTCCAGCGGGTCGATCGCCCGGCGAATGCGCTGCATCGCTTCGACGTCTGCCGGCCCGAACATGCGCGGCAGGTAGGCCCGCTTCTCCACGCCTATGCCGTGCTCGCCGGTGATCGATCCGCCGAAGGCGATGCACATCTCCAGGATTTCGCCCGCCAGCGCCTCGGCCCGCTCGTACTCGCCCGCTGCGCGGCCGTCGTACAGGATCAACGGGTGGAGGTTGCCGTCGCCCGCATGGAACACATTAGCCACCCGGATACCGTACTGTTTGCTCAGCCGCTCGATCTGGGCCAGCGCCTGGCCCAGCTTGCCCCGGGGCACCACGCCGTCATTCACGATGTAGTCGGGACTTAGCCGGCCCACCGCGGAAAACGCGCTCTTGCGCCCCTTCCAGATGCGCAGCCGGTCGGCTTCATCCTGTGCCACCCGCACTTGATAGGCACCCGACGACTCGATGATGGGCAGCAGGCGTTGGAACTCCCGCTCGACTTGCCCGCCGCCGTCGCCACCAGGGGTTGGCACCTTCGCCATCCAGTTCCACGATCAACAGGGCGGCCGCGTCCAGGGGATACCCCGCATGGACGGCGGCCTCGGCCGCTTGAATTGCCAGCCGGTCCATGATCTCCATCGCGCCCGGCAGCAGGCCCGAAGCGACCACACTGGCCACGGCCTCGCCCGCGAGCTCGAGGCTGTGGTAGGCGGCCAGCACCGTGCGGAACCGCTCGGGCTTGCTCAGCAGCCGCAGCGTGATCTCGAGTGCGACCCCGAACAGCCCTTCTGACCCGACGAAGAGCCCTACCAGGTCAGGCCCAACCGATTCGAGGCTGTCGGAGCCGAGCGTTGCGACCTCACCGTCGGGCAGCACGGCCCTGATGCCGAGCACGTGGTTTGAAGTCATGCCGTACTTGAGGCAGTGCGCGCCGCCCGAGTTGAATGCGACGTTCCCGCCGATTGTGCAGACGGACTGGCTGGAGGGATCGGGCGCGAAGTAGAGACCGTAAGGCGAGGCCGCCCGGGTGACGTCGAGGTTGATCACCCCGGGCTCGACGACGGCGATGCGCTCGTCCGGGTCGATCCGCAGCACCCGGTTCAGCCGGTTCAGCGTGATCAGCACGCCGTCCTCCACGGGCAGCGAGCCGCCCGAAAGACTCGTGCCGCTGCCCCGCGCAACGAACGGCACGTGATGCCGGTGGCAGAGGCGCACCGTCTGAATGACCTCTTGCTGGTTCTCGGGAATGACGACTGCAGCCGGCCGCACCCGGTACGCGGTCAGCGCGTCCGATTCGTATGGCGTCATGGCCGCCGTGGACGTCAGGATGCGCGAGGGGGGATAAAGCCTCGCTAGTTCGCTCAGCCAGCTGAGAGCAGTCACGCTTCACACCTCCCGACGCTCAGGCCCGCCGCCGGTCGTTTCAGGCCGGAACCGGCGCGCTCCGGCGCCCCAAAGCGCGGTCCAGCGCAATCAACAGCGCGGCGAACAACAAGAAGAAGAGCGTGAGACCGGCCGAATTCCGGAACACCCCCGCCGCGCCCAGGAGATTGACGTCGATAAACGGGTACGGATACGAGCCGATGAACGCGCCGCGCAGCAGCGAGTAGCCGAGATAGACCAGCGGGTAGATCAGTACCTTGGGCCCATCGCGCCATGCCAAGCGGCCATGATCTTCCAGCAGCAGCCAGGACAGCGGGAACAGCAGCGGGGTGACATAGTGCATCAGCACGTTGACGGTCATCTGCAACCCCTGTGGGCTCCACAGAGAAGCCAGAAGGAGCGCGTAGATGATCCCGGTCGTCACAATATAAACGACGATGACCATGCGGACGGAGGATCGGGCGAAGAACCGCCCCACGGCGCTCTGGCTGGCGAACAGCGGTAACGTGCAGGCCAGTGCGACGAACAGGTTCGTCTGGATCGTCCAGTAGCTCAGCGTCGACACGATCACGCCCACGAAGGTTTGCCCCGGCCGGGCATTACTGAATGCCAGGTAGAACTGGCCGGCAACGCCCGCCCACGCGATCGCCGCGACGAGCGTCCACGCCACCTGGCGAAGCTGCTCGAGCCTCATGCTTGTCCTCGTTTCGTCGTAACAACGCCCCCAGTATAAAGCCTCGCGACTCAATTGACACGTACACAGCTTCCACTCCGCCGCTGCGCCGGCGATTTGGCAAGCGTCCGGAGCAAAAGGGCTCCCAAGCGCAATATGGGTATTGACAGCTTAAAAGGTTTTTTGATATACTCGCTCGCGTAAGTGCAGGTCAGCGTGCTCGCGTTGACCGAGGCACGACCACACGAGGTCCACGCCATGCCCACCGTCAAAGATGTCGCAAGCAAGGCCAACGTCTCCCCTGGGACCGTCTCTAACGTCCTGACCGGGAAGCGCCCGGTCGCCTCGGCCACCCGAGAACGCGTCCTCCGGGTTATCGACGAGCTGGGTTATCAGCCGAACATTTTGGCGCGCAGCCTCATCAATCGACGCAGTGAAACCATCGCGGTCGTCGCGTCCGGACTCGAGTACTTCGGCCCCGCACAGGCGGTAACCGGCATCGAGCGCGAGGCCGACGGCAGCGGCTACTCCGTCATCCTCGAACTCGTCCCATGGCTCGACAGCATCCAGGCGAAGCGAGCGCTCTCCACCCTGGTGGGCCGCCAGGTCGACGGCATCATTTGGGCTGTTCCCGAGATTGGCAACAACCGCGACTGGATCACCTCGCACGACCTCGAACGTCTGCCGCCGATCGTCTTCCTCAGCATGGGCGAGCGGCCGGGCCTGCCCATCGTCACGGCCGAAAACCGGGCGGGTGCGCGCATGGCAACCCAACATCTCGTGCGGCAGGGCCGCCGGCGCATCGGCCGCGTTTCCGGCCCCAACGATTGGTGGGAGGTACGCGAGCGCGGCATCGGGTGGGCCGAAGCGTTGGACGAAGCCGGCCTATGGTGTGATGATTCGCTGATCGTGGCCGGCGATTGGTACGCCAGCAGCGGCGAAGGCGGCCTGGGCACGCTCCTCGAGCGCCACCCTGACCTCGACGCGGTGGTCGCCGGCAACGATCAGATGGCGCTGGGGGTGCTCCGGGCGGCTCGCCTGGCCGGCCGCCGCGTCCCCGACGACTTGGCCGTCGTCGGTTTCGATAACATCCCCGAGGCCGCCTACTTCTGGCCGCCTCTCACTACGGTCGATCAACACCTGCGCGACGTGGGCAGCGAAGCGGTTCGGCTCTTGAACCAGTTGATCGACGCCCGGTTAGCGGGCCATCCGGGGCCCGACGTCGTCTGGGCGCCCGGTTCTGTCACGGTGCAGCCCGAACTGATCGTCCGCGAAAGCTCGGGGGCTTCCCCGACGGGCAGCGGCGCGGCGCACGACGCGCAGTACGAGCTACAGGTTGAAGGGAGGTGAGGGGGAATCCCACACGGTCGTCAATGTCGCTTTGGTAACACCACAGTCGGTTACTCTCTCATGGAGGAGACAAGCTCATGAAGACCCGCACGATCCTGACACTGATTCTGGTCATCCTGGTGATGGCCCTGACCTCCTGTGCTCCGGCCGCACCCGCCGCTGCACCCGCCCAGCAACCTGCCGCGGCGGCGCCTGCGGCTGCCGCTGACAAATGGTGCTCGAACGTCCACCTCGTCTTCTTCCCCGGCGGCGGACAGGGCACCCCGTTTACCAACAACGTCTACAACGGCGCCAAGGCCGCCCAGGCCGACCTCGGCCCGAAAGTTGACTACGTCTTCTCGGATTGGGATCCGCAGAAGATGATCCAGCAGTTCAAGGAAGCCGCGGCCACCAAGCCCGACGGCATCGCGGTGATGGGCCATCCCGGCGACGAGTCCTTCGATTCGATCATCATGGACGCCGAGAAGAACGGCATCCTGGTGACGAGCCAGAACACAACCCTGCCGAAGATGGAAGCCGCCTACTCGGGCCAGGGCTTCGGCTACGTGGGCCAGGACCTCTACGGCTCGGGCGCTGCGCTCGCCACTGAGGCGATCAAGCGCTTCGGCCTGAAGTCGGGCGACAAGGCGATGGTCTGGGGCCTGATGTCCCAGCCCACACGCGGTCAGCGCACAAAGGGCGTCACGGAAACACTGGAGAAGGCCGGCCTGAAGGTCGACTACATCGAAATCGACGCGGCGACCAGCGCCGACGCGGCCGCGGGCACGCCCACCTTCGTCGGCTACGTTTCGGCCAACCCGGACGTCAAGCTGATCGTGACCGATCACGGCGGGCTCACCTCCACGGCCGAGACCTACCTGAAGGCGGCCAACAAGAAAGCCGGGGACATCCACATCGCCGGCTTTGACCTCTCGCCTGCGACTGTAACGGCGATCAAGGGCGGCTGGACCGAGCTTGTCATCGATCAGCAGCCCTGGCTCCAGGGCTACCTGCCCATCCTGCAGCTGTGCCTGACCAAGACCTACGGGTTCTCGGGCCTGCACGTAGACACGGGCGGCGGGTTCGTCAGCAAGGACAACATCGACTTCCTGGCCCCGCTCGCACAGAAGGAAATCCGGTAACGATCGCTCAACACAAAGACACGGAGGCACCCCAGACGCCTTCGTGTCTTTGTGCCTTGGTGTTAAGGAAGGCCTGCGATGGACCACCTGCTCGAATTACGAAACGTATCCAAGACGTTCGGCGAAGTCGGCGCCCTGCACGACGTTAACTTCCACGTCGGCCCGAACGAGATCGTGGGCCTGCTGGGCGACAACGGCGCCGGGAAGTCAACCCTCATCAAAATTATGACCGGCTATCACCGCCCCGATCCCGGCGGCGAAATCTACTGGAAGGGTCAGCGCCTGGACCACCTCAACGTGGCGAAGGCGCGCGAGCTAGGGATCAACCCGGTTTACCAGGAACGTGCCCTTGCCGACCAGCAGTCGCTTTGGCGTAACCTATTTTTGGGTCGCGAGTTGACAACACATTTCGGCGTCCTCGACGTGAAGAAGATGCGCACCGAAACGGCGCGGCTCATGCAAGAGCACATGGGCTTCACGTCCTCAGCCATTACACCGGAGTCGCCGGTCAAGACCATGTCGGGCGGCGAACGGCAAGGTGTCGCAATCACACGGGCGCTGTACTTCCAGGCCGAACTCATCATATTGGACGAGCCCACTATGGGCTTGTCGCTCTCGGAAACGAAGAAGGCCCTGGATTTTGTCGAAGGCATCAAGCGTGCGGGCAAGGCCTGCATTTTCATCGACCATAACATCTTCCACGTGTACCCGGTTGTGGACCGGATCGTCGTGCTTGACCGTGGCACGGTCGCCGGGCAATTCATGAAGGGCGAGCTGACGCTCGAGCAACTGATCGACCGGCTCTACCTGGTGGCGAAAACGGGCGATCTAGCCAAGGAGGAGCAGTCGTGAGCATGGAAGTCAAAGCAGACAGCTCGCCTTCCGACAGGCCGCTCGGCAACAACCGGCGCACAAGCTCAGGCTTCGTTCAATGGGCGCGGCGCAACGCGCTGCAGCTCGGCATCGTGGCCGTCGCCCTCGTCCTGTGGCTGGTTTTCCTGATCGCCTCGCCGCGCACCTTCCTCTCGTATCCCATCTACAGCGCATTCATGCAGTCCACGCCGTACTTCGCGATTATGGCCATCCCGCTAACGCTGGTTGTGATCACCGGCGAGATCGACCTGTCCTTTCCTTCGATCGCGGCGTTGGGAATGGTCCTATACGCCATCGGATTCGATCTAACTGGGAATGCCTTGGTCGCGGCAATCTTGTGCATAGGCGCAGGAATTCTCGCGGGGCTCTTCAACGGCGTCATTATTACGAAGGTCGGCATACCTTCGATCGTGGCCACGCTCGCGACCTCGTTCCTGTTCCGCGGCATGGTGCTAGTCATGCGCAACTCGCAAGGCTACTCGCTGGGCGGATCTAAGGGTACGGCCGTGGATAAATTACTCGTCGGCCGTGTTTTCGACAAGATCCCGATGCAGTTCGTCATAGCTATCGTCGTGGCGATCGTGATCTGGTTCTTCCTGAACCGGCACCGCTTCGGAGCGCACGTGTATGCGGTGGGCGACAACAAGGACAGCTCACGCCTCATGGGCATCCCGGTCGACCGGGTCAAGACGTTAACCTTCGTTATCGTCGGCGGCTTCGCAGCCCTGGCTGGCCTGATCCAGAGCCTCGACGTGTCGTATTTCTGGCCGATGCTAGCCAGCGGCCAACTGCTAAACACCCTGTCGTCGGTCTTCCTGGGTGGTACATCCGTCTTCGGTGGCACCGGCACCATCTTCGGTACTTTCGTCGCCTCTTTCGTCATCGGCGCCATCAATGCCGGAATCGTGGCCGCCGGCCTGACCGACCAGTGGACCCAGGTCATCTACGGCTTGATCTTGCTCGTCTCCGTCGGCCTCCAAGTCGTACTCAGCAGGAGACTCAGAAGGTAACGCGGCCCTGGAAACGAGGTTTCGCTCCAACACCGTTGGAGTTGCAGAAACCTCGTTTCTACTATCGAGGAAATCAAGATGATCAATCAGCAGAAATCACGTTTCGCCTTGTTCTTCGGCAACCGGGGCTTCTTCCCCGCGTCGCTGATCGCGTCGGCCCGCGAAGAGGTCTCCTCCGCGCTGCGCGGGCTCGGCCACGAGGTGTTGATGCTCGGTGCGGACGCCACTCGCTACGGCGCAGTGGAAACCCCGCTCGAGGGCGAGGTCTACGCCAACTTCCTGCGCCAGCACCGGGGCGAGTTCGACGGGGTCATCGTGTCCCTGCCCAACTTTGGCGACGAGACCGGCGCGGTGGCCGCGCTCCAGGAAGCCGGCGTGCCCATCATGATCCAGGCTTACCCGGACGAGATGGACAAGATGTCGCCGGCCCTGCGCCGTGACTCGTTCTGCGGCAAGATCTCCATCATGGACGTCTTCCAGCAGTACCAGGTCAAATTCACGGCGGTCGCACCGCACACGGTCCACCCCTGCTCCGACCGGTTCAAGGCCGTCGTCGACGAGTTCGACCGGACCTGCCGGGTCGTCCGGGGGATCAAGGGCATGGTCGTCGGCGCGATCGGTGCCCGCACCACGCCCTTCAAGACCGTCCGCATCGACGAGGTTGCGCTCCAACGCCACGGCATCACGGTCGAAACAGTCGACATGTCCGACGTCTTCGCCCGCATGCGGTCGGTGAAGCCCGAAACCGACGCTTACAAGGCGAAGCTGGCGCACATGGCCGGCTACTCCAACTGGGAGGCCGTGCCGGGGACCGCGTTCGACTCCATCGTCCGCCTCGCGGTCGTGCTCGACGGCCTGGCCGCCGAGATGCGCCTCGACGCAATGGCCGTGCGCTGCTGGACCGAAATCCAGAACGAGTTCGGGATTTCGCCCTGTGTGGCCATGGGCGCGCTGAACGACGAAGGACTGGCCGCCTCGTGCGAGGTTGACCTGGGCAACACGATCGCCATGAAGGCGATCAGCCTCGCTTCCTATGCCCCACCCGCCTGCCTGGACTGGAACAATAACTTCACCACCGCGAACGGCGAGGACGAAGACGACAAGTGCATCCTGTTCCATTGCGGGCCCGCGCCGGCCAGCCTCATGCTGCCCGGCGGGCACATCACAGACCACTATATCCTTATGGGCACGGTTGGCGAAGGCCGCGGCTTCGGCTGCAACCAGGGCCGGCTCAAACCGATGGACTTCACCTTTACCAGCCTCATGACCGAGGCCGGCCGGGTGAAGATGTATCTCGGTGAGGGCAAGATCACGACGGACGCCATCCCGTCGGACTTCTTCGGCGTGGCCGGGGTCGCCGACATCCCGCACCTGCAAGACGTGCTGCTGCATATCGGCAAGCACGGTCACCGCCACCACGTGAGCATTACGCCCGGAAGGGTGGTCCGGCCGCTCAATGAGGCGCTGGGGCATTACCTGGGCTTCGACATTTCACTGCCGCAACAAGCGCTTGGCACGCAGCCCGCGCCCGAACATCACCACACCCGCCTGCAGATTAAGGGGATCTGATCACATGAAGAACGTCGCCGACATCATGCTGAAGGCTCGTGAACTGGGCTTCGGCATCCCTGCCTTCAACATCCCGTACCTGCCCATGATGCAGCCCGTCTGCAAGGCGGTGAAGGATGCCGATTCCTTCTCGCTGATCGAAGTGGCCCGGCTCGAGATCATGAAGTTCGAATCGAAGAGCATGGCTGCTGTTGCCGAAGAGTTTGCCAAGTGGGCCGATCGCGAACACGTCCGCCTCCACCTGGACCACGTGCCGGTCATCGACGAGGACCACCTGCGGGTGGACTACATGCCGGTGTTTCGTGAGGCGGTCGACCTGGGCTACGAATCGCTCATGGTCGACGGCTCGCGGCTGTCGCTCGCCGAGAATATCCGGGTGACTGCCGAGGTCGCCGAGTTCGGCCACGCGCACGGCCGGCCGGTCGAGGCCGAGTTGGGCGCGGTCATGGGGCATGAGAGCGGGCCCATGCCGCCCTACGACGAATTGTTCGCGTCGGGCAAGGGCTTTACGGACGTGGACGAGGCGCGGCGCTTCGCGGAGGAGAGCAAGTGCGACTGGCTGTCGGTGGCCGTCGGCAACATCCACGGCGCGATCGCCGAGGGCGTGCGCGACCAGAAGAAG
The DNA here is from genome assembly GCA_963810095.1 of uncultured Chloroflexia bacterium. Classification (GTDB taxonomy): domain Bacteria; phylum Chloroflexota; class Anaerolineae; order CG2-30-64-16; family CG2-30-64-16; genus JALOOB01. The sequence continues at coordinate 616,047 of CAWEMM010000012.1, forward strand.
CCTGAAGCACGGCTCAACCTTGAGCGCCTGGCCGAGCTAAGCAAAGCGGCGGGCTGCCCGCTCGTCCTGCACGGAGGCTCAGGCGTCAAGCAGGAGTATGTGCTGGGCTCGTTCAAGCACGGCATCACGAAGGTCAACGTTGGCACGGAGATTCGCCAGGCATACGAGCACGGTCTCCGCGCCGCAAACGACGTCGAGGCTGCCCAGCAAGCGTGCTACGAGCGCACATACGCCCTGCTGACCGAGTGGTTCTGCATCGCAGGGATTCAGAAGCAGGTAGTGGGATAAACAGGTGTCGTGTGTAGGGGCGAGGCAGCCGGAGCGAGATATCGCCTCAGTCGCAACAGATCCTTCCGGCTGCCTCGCCCCTACCAGGAATGGATCGCGGAGGGGAAATGTCCTTACTCGGCATTGACGTCGGCACCAGCGGCTGCAAGTCGGCCGTCTTCTCGGAGACCGGCGAGCTGCTGACCGTCGCCTACGAAGAATACGACATGGAGCGGCCCCAAACGGGTTGGGCCCAGCTCAATTCGCTCGAAGTCTGGGACAAGGTGAAGGCCACCATTCGGGCTGCGGTGGGCGACCACGCCGTCGCCCGCGGGGCGGGGCCCGTCCGCGCGCTGGCCGTTTCCTCCATGGGCGAGGCTGTCGTGCCGGTCACACGCGACCGGCGCATCCTCGGTCCGTCGATCCTGAACTTCGACGTGCGCGGCGCGCGCTACCTCCCGGCCCTCTCGGCTGCCCTGCCCGACCCTCAGCTCTACCAGGTGAACGGCAATACGCTGGGCAACCACTACTCGTTGCCCAAGCTGAAGTGGATCAAGGAAAACCAGCCGGACCTGTATCGCGAGGCAGATTACCTGCTGCACTGGGCGGGCTTCGTGTCCTTCATGCTCGGCGCAGACCCCGTGCTCGACTACGCGCTGGCGAATCGCTCGCTGCTGTTCGACGTGGACCGCCAGGACTGGTCTGACGACCTGCTGCGGTGGGGCGGCCTTGACCGGGAGAAGCTGCCGGCGCTGTGTCAGGCCGGCGCGCTGGTGGGCGAGGTGCTGCCGTCCGTTGCCGCCGAGCTGGGCCTGCCTCCCGCCGTCCGAATCGCAATGGGCACACATGACCAGTGCGCGAACGCGGTCGGCTGTGGGGCCATCAAGCCCGGCCAGGCCATGTATGGCATGGGCACCTTCGTCTGCCTCACCCCTGTATTCGACCAGCGCCCAGACGCATCACGGATGATCTCGCAGGGGCTCAACACGGAGCATCATGCCGTGCCGGATCGTTATGTCAGCTTCATCTTCAACCACGGCGGCTCGGTGGTGAAGTGGTATCGCGACACGTTTGCGGCGCAGGACAAGAAGCTCGCGCAGCGCGAGGGCCGCGACGTCTACAATGACCTCCTGGCCGAAATGCCGCCCGGGCTCTCTTCGGTCCTGGCCCTGCCCCACTTCGCGCCTACGGGCCCGCCCGAGTTCGTCGATGATTCTGCCGGCGTGCTCATCGGCCTGAAGCTGGCGACGGCGCGAGGCGATGTCCTGAAGGGCTTGCTGGAGGGCATCACGTTCTACGAACGCGAGGTGCTTGACGCGCTGCCCGCAGCAGGCATCAACGTGGACAGCTGCCGGGCGGTCGGCGGCGGGAGCAAGTCGGATGCGTGGCTGCAGCTTACCGCCGACATCTTCGGCATCCCGGTAGTCCGGCCGAAGGTGACTGAAGCCGGCGTGCTTGGCGCGGCGACCATCGCCGGCGTCGGCGCGGGCGTCTGGTCGTCTTATGACGAGGCCGTCGCGGAGATGGTCTCGCTCGACCGCACATACGAGCCCCGCATGGACATGCACGAGGCCTACGAGCCCCAGTACGAGAAATACCGGCAAATCTGGCCGTTGATGAAGGGTTTTCTGCGCAGTTTGTAATACCTTTAGCCGCAAAGGCACACACGCACGAAGGCGCACGCATGCTTTGTGGTGCTTGGTGTCTTCGTGCCTTTGTGGTGAATTGAAGCCAGCATGAGGAGCGTATCATGAAGCAACCTGTTCTTGGTGTTATTGTCGGCAACCGGGGCTTCTTCCCCGGCCACCTCAGCGAGAAGGGCCGCCAGACGGTCCTTGCCCTGCTCGAGCGCGAGGGCATCAAGGCCATTGCGCTTGGCCCGGACGATTCCCCTTACGGGAGCGTCGAGAGCGTCGCGGATTCCCAAAAGCTCGCGGACCTGTTCAAGGCGCACCGCGAGGAAATCATCGGCGTGCTGGTCACCCTGCCCAACTTTGGCGACGAGCGGGCCATCGCCAACGTCATGCGCTGGTCGGGGCTCGACGTGCCGATCCTCGTCCACGCCTTCCCCGACGAAACCGGCAAGATGAGCGTCGAGTACCGCCGCGACTCGTTCTGCGGCAAGATGTCGGCGTGCAACAACCTGAAGCAATACGGCTTCAAGTACAGCCTGACCACCCACCACACCGAGGATCCGGACAGCCCGCAGTTTCTGCAGGACCTGCGCGACTTCGTCGCGACCTGCCAGGTCGTCGCCGGGCTCAAGGGCGCGCGGGTGGGCCTCATCGGCGCACGGCCGGCCAACTTCATCACCGTTCGCTTCAGTGAAAAGCTCTTCGAGCGGGCCGGCATCTCGACCGAGACCGTCGACCTGTCGGAGATCTTCGGCCGCGCCAAGCGGATCGAGGGCAGCCCGAAGGTCGCGCAGAAGCTGGAACAGATTCGCAGCTACGTCAATGTGGCGAACACGCCGGCCGATGCGCTGGAGAAAATGGCCCGCCTGGGCGTCGTGATCGACGACTGGATGGCCGACAATAAACTGGCCGCCAGCGCGATCCAGTGCTGGACCTCGATGGAAGAGTTCTACGGCGTGGTGCCGTGCACGTTGATGAGCATTATGAGCAACGGACTCATGCCCTCCGCGTGCGAAACCGACATTGCGGGTGTGGTGGGCATGTATGCGATGGCGCTGGCGTCCTGCAAGCCCGAGCGCGCTGGTCGACTGGAACAACAACTACGGCGAGGACCCCGACAAGTGCGTCGTCTTCCACTGCTCTAACCTGCCCAAAGACGTCTTCGTTCCGCAGTCCATCCGGGCCGACGACATCATGGTGATGGACTACCAGGCCATCATCGCGGGCACGGTGGGCAAGGAAAACACGTTTGGCACGGTCGTGGGCCGGGTTAAGGGTGATCCCTTCACCTACTGCCGCGTCTCCACAGACGACTACAACGGTAAGATCCAGGTCTACCTGGGCGAGGGTGAGCTGACCAACGACCCGCTCGACACGTTCGGCGGGTTCGGCGTGGCGAAGATCCCGCACCTGCAGGACCTGCTGGCCTACATCTGCGAAAACGGCTTCGAACACCACACGGCCATCAGCCTGTCGCAGGTGGCAAAGCCGGTGAATGAGGCGATGAGCAAGTACCTGGGGTGGAGCGTCTACCACCACAAGTAACGCTTGTGGGCATTCGCTCCGGCTACGGAAACAAACCAGGTTTCTGGCAGAAACCTGGTTTGTTTGTATCCAATCCCTCCTTCTGCGTGTCACCGCACTGTGATAGCATGGGGACATGCAATTCGTGGCTTTCTTCCGCAACGTCAACCTTGGACAGGGCCTGGCTCCGACGCGGCCACAGCTTGAAGCGGCCTTTGCGGCCGCAGGAAGTGCCGGCGCTGCGTCGTTTCAGACCGCCGGCACCGTGGTTTTCGCGGCTGCCGGCGAGCCGGCCGCGGAGACGATCCTCGCCGGCGCGCGCGAGCGGCTGCTCGAATGGCGCGGGCTGCGCGAGCCCGCATACCTTGCGCCCCTCGGGCACTTGGCCGAGCTGGTCGCGGCTGACCCATTTACCGGCTGCGACCTGAGCGACGTGCTGGATACGTCGGCAACGTTGATGCCGCGGGACGCGCTCGCCGGGTTGACACTGCCGCTCGCGTCGCCGGGTGGCGACGTCGTCGTCGTTCGGCTCACCGCGTACCTCGCGCTCACCCTGCGCCGCCGCACCGGCGCGCACCCGGGCAGCCCGACGCCCTTCTTCGAGAAACTCCTGGGCATTCGGGCCACAACCCGCGGTTGGAACACGATACAAAGGCTTGTGAGGAAGTACGCCGCGTCCGAGAGGACTAACGGCCCTCAAGAATGACCACATCGGACGCCATCGAACAGCTCGCTCCTTGCTCTTCCCACGCCCTCGGAGCGTACTCGAGCCCCCTCTCACCCGAGCTCCCCATCTCCTGAAGTATGACCCCGCATCCATCATTTGTCTCTCGCATAATCCGTATCCGTGCCGATGTGATCCGCCAGTTGCATATGCTAATATCCCCGCCGTCATCGCGTGATCGTCGCCTCTGCCAGCCGACCGGGAAGCACGCGAAGTAGTGGAGGTGATATCCGTATGCGTGTCTGGTTTGACGAGCATCCCTTGGTTGGTTCGTTGCTCATTTGGTTGGCCGACGCTGTCTTTGTGGTGGTCGGGGCGCTGCTGCTCAGCGCGCTCTTCCCCAACATCCCCGGTTACGGCCGTGGGCTGAGCCAAAGCCTCATTCTCGTACTGGTCGGCGTGCTGTTGGTAGCCGCCATGTTGACCGCGTTTCGATGGTGGCGCCGGGCGGGCTTTGTCGGCCCTTCGCAGTGGCGCGATCTGCGCATCCTGTGGCTGCCGGTGTTGCTGCTGTTTGTACCGTTCGTGCGAGGGTTCCGCCCGCTCTCCACCGCCGAGCTGCTGACGCTCGCCGTGGGCTACACAGCAACCGCGTTTTTCGAGGAGGCAATCTACCGGGGCGCGATCCTCGGCCTCATGCGACCTAAGGGGATTTGGACCGCGGTCCTGGTCTCGTCGCTGTTGTTCGGCCTTGCGCACTTCACGAACATCCTGCTTCGAGGCAACCCTAGCATCATCGCGCTCCAGGCACTGGGCGCGGCGACGGGCGGCGTCGGCATGGCCGCCATCCGTCTGCGCACCCGTACCATCTGGCCCGTCATTGCGCTGCACGGCCTGCACGACCTCTTCTTCCAGCTCGGCGCGCTCCCGGTGCCAATTTCGGACGCTGTCGAGCGCGACCGTGCTGCTGCTCTACGGCATCTACCTGCTGCGGCCCAGCAGCGCGGAAGCAGCTCGCCGCCGTCCGCGAGTCATACTTGGCCCCGGCGCCCGCCGGCGCACTCTCAGAATAGGGGAAAACGGCCCTGGGAGCCTGCCTCGCCGGGCTCCCAGCATACCTGCTCGTTTCACCTCCCGGCTTGACGGCCCCGACTGCTAGCTCCCCGGCAATTGTGACCCTGCCAAAGCTGTGTTAGTCTTGTCCCGAAATTGCGTCAAGGAGGTGTTGCCTTGAAGGACATCCCGACCGAACCCGAAGAAACGCTCGATCCCGAGGACTGGGACGCGATGCGCTCTCTCGGGCGGCAGATGGTGGACGACATGTTGACCTGGCTGGAGAACGCGGGCGAGCGCGAGGTTTGGCAGCCGGTCCCGGCTGAAGTCAAGGCGCATTTCAACCAGCCGCCCCCCGCAGACCCCACCCCGCCCGGCGAAGTCTATGAGGAATTCTGCCGCTACATCCTCCCCTACCCGATGGGCAACACGCACCCGCGCTTCTGGTCGTGGGTCATGGGCAATGGCACGCCCTTCGGGATGCTGGCCGAAATGCTGGCCGCGGGGTTGAACCCCAACATGGGCGGAGGCGAGCACGCGGGCATCTACGTGGAGCGGCAGGTCATCGACTGGACCAAGGCCCTGCTCGGCTTTCCACCCGACGCGAGCGGGCTGCTCGTCAGCGGCGGCTCGATGGCGAATCTCGTCGCGCTCACCGTGGCCCGCAACACGAAGGCGGGCATCGACGTGCGCGCCGCCGGGCTGCAGTCGTGCGGCGACCGCCTGATAGTCTATGCGTCGACCGAGACGCACAGCTGCGTGCAAAAGGCGGTCGAACTGTTGGGCCTGGGCCGCGACAATTACCGCCTGATCCCCGTCGACGACGCGTTCAGAATCGATGTGCCGCGGCTCGAGGCCGCCATTGCCGAAGACCGCGCCGAAGGCTTCCGGCCCATCTGCCTGGTCGGCAACGCGGGCACGGTCAACACGGGCGCGATCGACCCGCTGGAGGTGCTGGGCGAGATTGCGCGGCGCGAGGGGCTCTGGTACCACGTGGACGGGGCAATCGGCGCGTTGGCCGCGCTCGCACCCGACCTCAAGCCGAAACTTGCCGGCATGGCGGAAGCAGATTCCATCACGCTCGACTTCCACAAGTGGATGTACATGCAGTTCGAGGCCGGGTGCGTGTTGGTGCGAGACGAAGCCGCCCACCGCAACGCCTTTGCGCTGACACCCGAGTACCTGGAACACGGCGCACGCGGGATCTCGGCGGGCTCGAACTGGCCGAGCGAGTATGGCGTGCAGCTCACGCGCAACTTCCGCGCGCTGAAGATTTGGATGTCGCTGCGCGAGCACGGCGCGGCAAAGTACGGCCGGATGATCTCGCAGAACGCGGCGCAGGTAAGGTATCTCGCCGAGCAGGTGCAGGTAACGCCCGAACTCGAACTCCTCACACCCGTGCAGCTGAACATCGTCTGCTTCCGCTACAACCCAGGCGGCCGCAGCGACGAGACGCTGAGCGCGCTGAACAAGGAGTTGCTCTTCCGCCTGCACGAGAGCGGGGTGGCCGGCCCCTCCTACACGACGCTGCACGGCCGGTACTGGCTGCGGGTGGCGAACACGAACCATCGCAGCCGCCAGGACGATTTCGACGTGTTGGTGCACGAGGTCGTGCGACTCGGTCGCGAGATCGCAGCCGAGTCCTAGCCTGAGCAGGCCCTTTGTTTCGATCGGCGGGGCAGAAGCGCGCCGGAGGGTGAGAGGTATGGCGATGAAAGCGATTCGATCCACGAATATGGCGGGCCGGAAGTTCTGCAGCTCGAAGAACTGCCGACCCCGGAGCCGGGGCCGGGCCAGGCGCTCGTCGAAGTGACCGCGGTCGGCGTCAACTTCGTGGACATCTATAACCGGATGGGCTGGTACAAGCTGCCGCAGTTCCCCTCGGGCATCGGCGGCGAGGGCGCGGGCCGGGTGCTCAGCGTGGCGCCGGACGTTACCGGCGTGAAGCTGGGCGACCGCGTCGCGTGGCTGGGGGGCGCGAACGCCTACGCGACGCACATGGTGATCGCCGCGTCCAAGCTTGCGCCTATCCCGGAGGGGGTCAGCGACGAACAGGCGGCCGCGGCAATGGTGCAGGGGGTCACAGCGCAGGTGCTGACGACGCGGACGTATCCGCTGCAGCGGGGCGAGTGGGCGCTGGTCCATGCCGCGGCCGGCGGGGTGGGGCGCCTGCTGTGCCAATTGGGGCGACGCACCGGCGCACACGTCATCGGCACGGTGTCGAGCGAGGAGAAGGCGCGCACCGCCCGCGAAGCCGGCGCCGAGCACACGATCAACTACACGGAGCAGGACTTCCTGGCCGAGGTGCGCGGATCACGGGCGGTACGGGCGTGAACGTCGTGTATGACTCGGTCGGCAAGGACACCTTTGACAAGAGCCTCGACGCGCTCGCGCCGCTGGGATACCTCGTCCTCTTTGGCCAGTCGAGCGGCTTCCCGCCGCCTCTCGACATTCAGCGCCTGGCAGGCGGCCGGTCGCTCTTCCTCACCCGGCCCTCGGTGTTCACCTATGTGGCCGACCGCGCGTCTCTGCTGCAGCAGACCAATGCGCTCTTTGACATGATCGGCAGCGGCGAGTTGGTGCTCCACATCGACCGCCAGTACCCCCTGGCCGAAGCGGCGCAAGCCCACCGCGACCTGGCCGGCCGCAAGACGACGGGCAAGCTGCTGCTGATTCCGTAAACGTGCCGCGCCTGGACGCGGCGGGCGAGCCGGTCGGGTGCGCTTAGGCGGCGAACTCCCGGTAGAAACAGGTCTGCCGGCCCGTGTGACATGCCGGGCCGGCCGGCTCCACCTGGACCAGCAGGGTGTCGCCGTCGCAGTCGACGCAGATGCTGAGCACCCGCTGGACGTTGCCCGACGTGTCGCCCTTGTGCCACAGCTCCTTGCGGCTGCGGCTCCAGAAGTGGGTCTGGCCCGTCTCCAGCGTCGTGCGCAAGGCCAGGTCGTTCATCCAGGCCATCATCAAGACGTCGCCGGTAATCACGTCCTGGACTACGGCGGGGATCAAACCCTGCTCGTTCCAGTGCAGTTCGTTCCACGAAGCTTGTTCGGACATAAGCTGCTCCTCCTTCATTACGAGATCGGCCGTGCACAGAAAGGACCCAAGAATAGAAGTTTCGCAAAGGTCTGGACCTTTGTGAAACTTCGGTTCCTCGGTTCTTCCTGTTGACTTGCGCCTCACGGCTGCCTGGCCAGCCGGATCGGGACTCCACGCCGCGCCAGGTACGCCTTGACTTCGCCCACCGACACTTGCCGGTAGTGGAACAGCGAGGCGGCCAGCGCGGCATCCGCCCTGCCCAGGGTCAGCGCGTCATAGAAATGCGCTGTGCTGCCGGCCCCACCCGACGCGATGACCGGGATCGACACCGCCTCGCCGACCGCGGCCAGCATGCGAATATCGTAGCCCGCCTGCGTGCCATCCGTGTCCATGCTCGTCAGCAGGATTTCGCCCGCGCCCAGCCGCTCGGCTTCGCGCGCCCAGCTCACCACCTCCCGCCCGGTTGGGACGCGGCCGCCATTAATGTACACCTCCCAGCGGTCACCTGTCCATTTGCCGTCGATGGCCACGACGACGCACTGGGAGCCAAAGCGGGTTGCGCCGGCTGTGATCAGCTCGGGGGTGCGGACGGCCGGCGAATTGATGCTGACCTTATCGGCGCCCGCCAGCAGCAGCGCGCGCATGTCGTCGACCGTGCGGATGCCGCCCCCAACCGTGAACGGGATGAACACGGTGTCGGCCACCCGCCGGACCATGTCGATCACGATGTCGCGGCGCTCGTGGCTGGCCGTGATGTCGAGGAAGACGAGCTCGTCTGCCCCCTCTCGGTCGTACACCTGGGCCTGCTCGACCGGATCGCCGGCGTCGCGCAGTTCGAGGAAGTTGACGCCCTTCACGACCCGGCCGTCCTTCACGTCGAGGCAGGGGATGATGCGCTTCGCTAACATCAGACGTCCTCCGCCACTCCAAGCGCTTCAGTCAGCGAGAAAGCGCCCTTATAAAGCGCCTGGCCCACGATCACACCTTCAATGCGCCCACTGGGGTAAGGGCCGGCAGGGAGCCACTCGGGATCTCGGCGAGGCGGCGCCTTCGGCTCTGCCTGGCCCCTGCCAGGAGGTTGGTCGGCAGCGACGAGCGCCCGGATGTCGTCCAGCGACCCAACCCCGCCGCTGGCGATCACCCCCAGCCCTGATGCGGCCGCCAGCGCCATCGTCGCAGCGACGTTGACGCCGCCCAGCATGCCGTCCCGGCTAATGTCGGTGTACACGGCGCGGACGGCGCCCAGGTCGGCCATGCGCCGCGCCACTTCGAGCGCCGCCAAACCGCTCGTTTCCTGCCAGCCATGCGTGGCGACGAAGCCGTCGCGTGCGTCCAGCCCGACCACGATCCGCTCCGCGCCGAAGCGCTCGATCGCCTGGCCCACCAGCGTGGGCTGCTGCACGGCGACCGTGCCCAGCACGACCCGGCTCGCGCCCGTTTCAAGCGCAAGCTCCACGTCGCTAAGCGACCGCAGCCCCCCGCCGTACTGGATGGGGAGGCTGACGGCAGCCCGAATGTCGGCCAGCCGCCGGAGGTTGATGGGCAGCCGGTCTCCACAGCTTGCACTCCCGGGATACCGGGCGTCCTTCGACTGCGCGCCTTCCTGGGCGAAGCGCTCCGCTCAGACCCTGAGCCGAGCTCAGGATGCCCGGCGTCGACCATGAATGCCCCATCCAGGTTGACGACATGCAGCCAGGCCGCCCCCTGCTGAGCCCAGCGGACGGCCGTCTCCGCCGGGTCGTCGCTGTAGGTCGTCTGCGCGCCGGGATCGCCCTGGCGCAGCCGGACGACCTGCCCCCGGCGCAGGTCGATGGCCGGGAAAACGATCAGTCCCATGCGTTCACCAGTCCTACGAAGTTACGCAAGATTGCCAGCCCCACCTGCTGGCTCTTCTCCGGGTGACACTGGATGCCCCACAAATTGCCCCGCCGCACGACAGACGCGTACTCAATCCCGTAATCGGTCGTGGCCAGTGTGTCCGCGGGTTCGGCGGGCCGGCAGTAAAAGGAGTGGACGAAGTAGGCATAGGCCCCGTGGTCGATGCCGGCCAGCAACGGGTCCGACCCGGCGTGATTAAGCTGGTTCCAGCCGATTTCGGGCACCTTCAGCGGCCGGCCGTCGGGCCCGACCATGTCGCTCGGGAAGCGCACCACCCGGCCGGGGATCAGGCCCAGGCCCTCGTGTACGCCCATCGGTAGATGGGCCGCCAGCTCCTCGCTCTCGTCGAAGAGCAGCTGCATTCCCACGCAGATGCCCAGCAGCGGCTTGCCTGCACCGGCGGCCTCTTTGAGCGGCGCCTCGAAGCCGGCAGCGCGCAGGTTGGCCGCGGCATCCCCGAACGCACCGACGCCGGGCAGGATGATGCCCGCCGCTGCCGCCAGGGCGTCTGGCCGGTTGACGACCCTCGGACTGCCGCCCGCGGCCTCCACCGCCTTGTACACGTTGCGAAGGTTACCCACCCCGTAGTCCACAATTACGAGCTCACGGGCGCGGGCCGGCTCGCTGCCGCTCATGCCAGCTGGCCCTTGGTCGACGGAACGCCCTCGCGCCGGGGGTCGATCTCCGACGCGGCATCGAGCGCACGGCCGAACGCCTTGAACAGCGCCTCCGCCTGATGATGATCGTTTCGCCCGTACAGCACCTTTGCGTGCAGGTTCATGCGCCCGTGGATCGCGACCGTTTCGAGGAAGTGACGCACCAGGTCCGGGTCCATAGCCCCCAACGCGGCCGAGTGCCATTCGACGTCGATCACGGCGTAGGGCCGGCCGCTGAGGTCCAGCACAACCAGGACCAAGGCCTCGTCCATCGGCACATAGCTGTGCGCGGTGCGGACGATGCCCGCCCGGTCGCCCAGCGCACGGTCGAGCGCCTGGCCAAGGCAGATGGCGACGTCCTCCACCGTGTGGTGCGGGTCTACGTGCAGGTCGCCCTGCGCCTCGACCGTGAGGTTAAACATGCCCGTGATGGGCGAACAGCGCCAGCATGTGATCGAGAAAGCCGACGCCCGTCTTGACCTCGGCCTTGCCCCGCCCGTCGACGGCCAGGGTCAGTGTGATGTCCGTTTCGCCCGTCCTGCGGGTGATGGTCGATGTACGCATCGTGTGCACCCTTCGTCTTGCCACGAATTGCACGAATTGGCGAATTCGACGAACTGGATAAGTGCCGGAGCGGCAGTAATTCGTACAATTCGTCGAATTCGTGTCATGCGTGGCGCCCTTCGTTCAGCGCGGCCAGTAGCCGGTCGGTATCTTCGGGCCGGCCCGCACTCACCCGGATCATGTTCTCCAGGCCGGGTTTTGCGTAATGGCGCACCAGGATGCCTTGCTGCGCCAGAGCCTCTTTCAACGCCCACGCGTCGCGCCCGATGACCCGGCAGAGCACGAAATTCGCGTGGCCGGGAATCGGCTCAAGGAACGCGCACTTGCCGAGTTCGACCAGCAGCCGCTCCCGCTCGCGGATCAACGCGTCGACCGTGGGCTGGATTTCCTCGCGCTGCTGTAACGAGGCGAGGCCTGCCACAGTTGCCGCCACGTTCACATTGTACGGCTGCTTGGCCTTCAACAGGTGCGGCATGAGCCAGGACGGAAAGACGCCGTATCCGAGCCGCAGCCCGGCCAGCCCGGCCCACTTGGAGAAGGTGCGCAGGACGGCCAGGTTCTCGTGGACCAATACCCAATCGGCCACCGAGCGATTGAGCCCGGCGAACTCGATGTAGGCCTCGTCGACGACGACGAACACGGGCAGCCGGAGCAGAGCCGCCAGGTCACGCGGCGACAGGAGGCTGCCGTCCGGGTTGTTGGGCGACGTCAGGAACAGCAGCTTCGCATTCGGGTTAGCGTCGACAGCCGCATGGACCGCCTGTACGTCCACGTGGAAGTTGTCGCGCCGCGGCACCCGCACCACGGCCGCGCCAGACAGCCCCGCGTCGAAGCCGTACATCCCAAAGGTGGGGGGGCAGTCGACGATCGCGTCGCCCGGCCCGGCCATCATCCGGGTCAGCAAGTCGATCAGCTCGTCGGCGCCGTGCCCCGGCAAGATGTTCTCGGCCGGAACGCCCACATACTCGGCCAGCGCCGCCCTCAACTCCCGCTGCTCGGGATCGGGGTAGATGTGCAGGTAGGGGTACTCGGCCAGCGCAGCCGCCACGGTGGGGTGCGGCCCGTAGGGGTTCTCGTTCGCGTCAAGCTTGGCAATGTCGGCCGGCACGCGTCCAACTCCCGGCTCAACACCTCGAACGGGACGATGGGCGTGTAGGGCTCCATGTCCCTGATGTGGGACAGCAGGAACTCGCTGGGCGAGCGCGGACCAGAGGACGAGCTCACTCGCTGCTCTCCAAAGGGGCCGCATCCGCTAGCCCGGATAAGGCATCCTGAGCGGAGCGACCGCCCGCAGGCGGAAGCGCAGCCGAAGGATGGTTGTCCTGCTCGAAAACATCCGCATCCTTCGACTCCGGCTCGTCCCTTCGGGACGGCCTCCGCTCAGGATGCTTGGAATCCGCTAGCCCGGATGAAGCATCCTGGGCGGGCGGCTGCAGGGCAGACGAAGCAGTCGAAGGACGCAGGCCGTCCAGCCGCATCTCCGCTGCTGCCGCGTGGGCCGTCAGCCCTTCGCCGCGCGCCAGGATCGCCGCCTGTGCCGACAATTTAGCGCCGGCTTCTTTCGTCAGCGCCACCAGGTTAATCCGCTTCACGAAATCAGCGACGCTGAGGGGGCTGGCGTAGCGGGCGCTGCCTTCGGTCGGCATGACGTGGCTGGGGCCCGCCACGTAATCGCCCAGCACCTCAAACGAGTGCTCGCCGACGAACACCCCGCCCGCGTTGCGAACCCGGCCCACCAACGACCAGGGGTCCTTCACAAGAAGGCAAAGATGCTCGGCCGCGTAAGCATTGGCTAGGTCGAGCGCCTCATCCAGGCCCGCAGTCAGGACGATGCCGCCCCGGTCGCCCAGTGACGCCGCGGCGATGTCGGCCCGGCTGAGCGTCTCCAGCTGCCGCCCCAGCTCGACCGCAACCGCCTCGGCCATCTTACGTGAAGGGGTCAGCAGGATGGGTGAGGCCAGCACGTCGTGTTCCGCCTGCGCCAGCAAGTCGGCCGCGGCCCACGCGGGGTCGGCCGACTCGTCGGCAATGACCATCGTCTCGGTCGGGCCGTAAAAGCCGTCGATCCCAACTGCGCCGATCACCTGACGCTTGGCCAGCGTGATGAACAGTCCGCCCGCGCCCACGATCTTGTCCACGGCCGGGACCGTCTCGGTGCCGTACGCCATGGCCCCAATCGCCTGTGCCCCGCCGAGTGCGAAGAGCCGGTCGACCGCTGCGACGTGGGCTGCGGCCAGGATCAAGTCATGGATCTTGCCGTGCTTATCGGGCGGCGTACAGACGATGACCGTCGCCACGCCGGCCACCCGCGCCGGGATGGCCGACATGAGCAGCGACGAAGGCAAGGGGGCCGTCCCGCCGGGCACATAGACCCCGGCCCGGTCGAGCGGCCGGATCAGCTGGCCCAACGCGCCGTCCGGTCCGGCATCGATCCAGGAGCCGACCGGCTGCTTGCGGTGGAAGGCCGCGACGCGCTCGGCAGCGAACTCGAGTGCGTCGCGCTCCGCGACTTCGAGCCGTTCGTACGCCGCCCGCCACTCGCGCTGCGGGACCTCGAACGAGGCATCGCCATTCCCGTCTATGCGCTGCGACCACTCGACCACCGCGGCATCCCCCCGCCGGCGGATATCGCGCAGCACCCGGCCGACGGCTTCCTGCGCCGAAATGCGTTCGCCGAAGATCCGCTCGATGCCGTCGAGGACGCGCGCGGGCAGCGCCTGGTCTTCCCAGGGCTGCCGGCGGAGAATAGTGCGCCGGGCCTCGGCGCTGTCATAAATCCGTACGACGCTCATCTACAACTCCAATGTCCTTTTACTCAAGCAGAATAGAACGCTGATCAGACTGATTGGACATGATCTACGCAGATTCGGTTTGAAACAAGATCATGAAAATCATGTTCAATCTGCGTCATCGGCGTCCTATTCCCTCGTCACCCCTGCCAGCGCGTCGATCAGGCCGCGCACTGGCTCTGCCTTGAGCCGGTAACTGGCCCGGTTGGCGATCAGCACCGCCTGGCTCTCCAGGATTACGCGCAGCTCGGCCAAACCGTTCTCGCGCAAAGTCACGCCTGTCTGCACCAGGTCGACGATCAAATCGGCCAGCCCCACCAGCGGTGCGAGCTCGACCGAGCCCGACATGAAGATGATCTCGGGCGCAATGCCGCGCTGGCGGAAGAAGGCTTCCGTCAGGCGGGGAAACTTGGTGGCCACCCGTGGGCTGCGCTCGAGGCGCAGGGGTTTATCGGGACGATCGTTCGGGCCCGCGACGACCAGGCGGCAGTGCCCGAAGGGGAGAAGCAGCGGTTCATACACGTCGCGCTTCGCCTCGCGCAGCACGTCCAGCCCGGCGATGCCAACATCGGCCGCGCCGTACTCGACAAAGATCGGAACGTCGGATGGCTTGGCGAGAATGAAGCGGAGCCGGCCGTCCGCCGAGTCGAGCACCAGCTTACGCCCGGCGGCGCCGGATGCATCGCCGTTCGCCGGGATTGCATAGCCGGCCCGTCCCAGGTACGCCATCCCGTCATCGGTCAAGCGGCCCTTGGGCATGGCGATGGTCAGAGGGCCCGGGCCGGTTGCAGGCAAGCCGCTCATGAGCGCAGCCATGCTTCCACCTCTCCCCAGGCGCCTGCCGGGAACACCCGCTCGCCGTGGACGTCGCGCGCCAGCAGGTTGCCGTTGCGATGCAGAACGATCCGGGGCGTCCCCGTGGCCTGCGCCTGCTCCCACAGCGGACCCGGCTCGGAGTCGGCCAGGTCGAGCACGACGGTGAGGCCCAATTCCCGGGCCGCGCTGGCCCAAGCCAGGCAGTCTGGGCAGCCGTTTGGCGAAAGGACAACGTGCGCGGCGGGCGCCTGCTGCCGGAAACCCTGCAGCTCGCGGGCCAGGAGGATGCGGTCGAGGGTCAGCGCCCAGCCGACCGCGGGGAATGGGGGGCCGAAGTGCCCGATCAGATCGTCGTAGCGGCCGCCCGAGATGAGGCTGAAGCCGATGCCTGGCGCGAAGCCCTCGAATGTGACGCCGGTGTAGTAGTCCAGGTCGCGCACCTCAGCCAGGTCATACGCCACCGCGCCGTCCGCGCCATTGGCTCCGCCGTAAGCGGCCAGATGCCGGCTTACGGCCGCCAGCTCGGCCAGCGCAGCCATCATCGGCGCGTTCAGGCAGTAGGTTTCGGCCTCGGCCAACACACTCGCGTCGCCCGCGAGCCGGGGGAGGGCCAGCACCGCCCGGCGGACCATGGGTGGGAGGTTTGGCGTCTCGGCCAACAGGGTTTCCAGTTCCGCCTCCGACTTACGGTCCACCGCGGAGCGCAGACGCTGCTCCGCCCGCTCGGGCAGGCCGAGCGCGAGCAGCAGGCCGCGGAAGAACCCGATGTGACCCACCGTGATGCGAAAGCCGGGCAGGCCCACCGCCCGGAGCGCCGCGACGGCCAAGGCGATCGCCTCCGCGTCGGCCGCGCTGCCTGCCGCACCGATCAACTCGACGCCGGCCTGGGTGAACTCGTGCTGGCGGCCGGCCCGGGGCGGCTCGTGACGGAAGACGCTGCCCGCATACGCCACCCGCAGGGGCATCGGCTGGTCATACAGCCGTGTCGCCACCACCCGGGCGGTGGGGATGGTCAGGTCGGGGCGCAGCGCCAGCGTGCGGCCGTGCCGGTCGAAGAAGCGATACATCTCTGCGTCCAGCGCTGCGCCGACGTTGGTGGCCAGCGTGTCGGCATACTCGAAGGTGGGCAGGACAATCTCCCGATAGCCCCAGGCGGTCCACGTGCGACGCAGGGCAGCCTCCATGTCGCGCCACGCAGCCGCGTCGGCGAAAAGCAGGTCGCGCACGCCTTCAGGAAGGGTTCCTTCAGGAAGGGGCCCATCCCGGTGGGTTCCTTCGGGAAGGGGCCCATCGGGATAGGTTCCTTCTTTCAGGGTGTCATCGAGTCGAACAGGTTGCTCGGGCATTCGTTTCCCTCTGCTCGTGGGGCGCCATTGGGCGCACCACCAGAAATGCGTTAACAAAAAAGGACTGGTTTCTTGAGACCAGTCCTTGGGGCAAGCGATAACGAGACGCCGGTCTACGCCGTGCGCCCGCCCCAGTGCGAATGATGATGAATAAATGTCATAACGGCGGGAGTCTAGCACAGCGGCGCACGGCTGTCAAAAGCGCGAACGCCTGGTGGCTATGCTGCAGGTGGGCGCAGGTTGTCGGCTCTTCCCCTTGAGGTCCCCCGCGACGCTTGGCCGCAGTTCCAGTCAGGCGTTACAATTGGCTAATAGACCGCCGTCGACGCCCTCTCCACCCGCGTCTATCTTGGCCGGGCTCACCGCCCGGTGTTTTCCAAGGAAGGGAAACATGAAATCCCGTAGCTCCACTCTCGCGCTCTTCGTCGCCATCCTGCTCTTCACGGCTGCAGTAACCCCTGCGTTTGCCCAGGCGCCTTCGCCCGCCGCGCCTCGTCTCGTCACCGTCTCAGGCGAGGCGCAAGTCAACGTGGTGCCCGACGAGGTGGTCCTGACACTCGGCGTGGAAACCTCTGACCCGGTGTTGCGGAATGCCAGGAGCTTGAACGACCAGCGGGTCGGGAAGCTGATAGCCGCGGCGAAGCAGTTCGGAATCGACGCGAAAGACATCCGCACAGATCACATCGGCATCGAGCCCCGCTACCGCTCGAGCTACGAGCAGCGTGACTTCGTCGGCTATTTCGTGCGCCAAACGATCGTTCTCACGCTCAAGGACGTGGCCAAGTTCGAAGACCTGCTGACTGCGGTGCTGGATGCTGGCGCGAACTATGTGCACGGGGTGCAGTTCCGCACGACGGACCTCCGTAAGTACCGGGACCAGGCGCGTTCGCTCGCGATGAAGGCGGCAAAGGAGAAGGCCGCTGCGCTGGCAGGCGAGCTGGGCCAGACCATCGGGAAGCCGCACTCGATCCAGGAGGATCAGAGCGGGTGGTGGTCAGCCTACAACTCCTGGTGGGCCGGCAGCGGAGCCAGCATGACTCAGAACGTGATCCAGAGTTCCGGGCAGCCTCCGGCAGACCTTGAGGGATCGCTCGCACCGGGCGAGATCAGCGTGACGGCGAAGGTAACCGTCAGTTTCGAGATGGAGTAGGGGCGTTCGGGAGGGGTAGAGAGGCTCTTCGCCTGGCGCTGGCCGTCCGGTGCCCGCGTCAACAAGAACAACGCCGCCCGCTAGCGCTTCCTCGCCGGCAGCACATAGGGATATGGCCGCCCCCTGAGAAAACACAGCCGGCGGTCGACCCGGCGCAGAAAGAGGTACGTGCGCCAGATAAACGCGTCCCAGCGATGAAAGCGCTTCACCTCCTCGATCGTAACCGGCTGGAAGTGATGCTCGCGGCGCTCGGCCAGAAAGTACCAGTTGATCGTGTCGATGATGCCCGAGGCCAGCTCTTCGCGGCCCTCGTCGTAGAACCGGCTGACCAGGTGGATGGCGACCCGGCGGAAGTCATAGAAGCGCCCGAGAATCTCGGGCAGGACGGTACGCCGGATCACGGGCAGGAGGGGCGAGGGTGCGCCGCGCAGGAAGACCTCGGTATCGAGTTGCTCCTGCCCGCGACGCCGCACCAGCGGCGTATTGGTGTCGAGGAAAGCCAGCCGGAAGCGCTCGGGCAGGCCGCCGCGTTCCGCGTCGTAACCCACGATCGCCCAGTTGGCAAGCTCGCCGTCGAGCCCCAACTCCAGGTCGCCCTGGTGCGTCCGGTTAAGGTCGAACACCTTGGCGGTCTCGGCCAGCACCCCCATTACCAGGCGGCCCACGTCGGGCGGCGACATCCGGTAGGTCGCCATGTGGCAAAGCGAGTCCTCGGGCAGCAACTCCTGGACGATATAGACGACCATCCGGCGGCGCGAGGCATCGGGCAAGTGGATCGTGGACGTGCCGGCCACTTTCAAGCCGGCCCTTTCGCCCAGGGTCTTCACGTAGCGCCGGTGCAGGATCTCGAATTGGCCCGCCTCATCCTCATTCAGGAAGAAGGGCAGCCGTTTGTAGACGAGCGCAGGCCCGCTCTGGCCGCCAATGGTCAGCACGGTGCTGAGGTCGCCGTAGTCGAGCACGCGGGCCGGCACGGCGCCGCGTTCGGGGCGGCGCGGGTCAAGGCCCGCCTCGAAGCGAGACAGTAATTGAAAGTCGACGGTCGGGCCGGTCATGGTCGGTGAGCCTGCAACACAAGGACCTCGTGACGCAACGGGCTGTCAACGAGATTCGGCCTGAGAGTCTATCCGCAGATGCTCTGGCCGGTCTCGTACGCGAGCGAAGCCGGCGCCCGGTCCACAGGGGCACGGTCAGAGACCGGCCCCAGCTAATCCTCGGATAGATACTTAGTGTCTCCGTGTCGTTGTGGTGAGACAGCCTGCTGTTACTGCAGGAAGTGCGGTCGCACCTGGCGGACGACGTCGAGCGACGCCACCGCTTCGGGCACGGTCAGTTCAAACACCAGCGGTCCGGCGTAGCCGCCGGCCTGCAGCCTGTCGAGGAAGCGGCCAAGATCGAGGTCGCCCTTGCCCAGCGCCTGGTGATCTTTGCCGTAGACGATGTCAGTTCCAGGCGCCCACCGGGGCGAGTCGTGCAGATGCACGTTGGCCAGCCGCGGCAGCAGCTTGTCGAGCGTGTCGAAAAGATCGACCGGGCCGGCAAAGCCCGAGAGGACGTGCCCCGTGTCGAGCGTGTACGACAGTCCGAGCCCTTCGACCATCTCCATCGTCAGTTCGAGCGGGAACTCCACCGTTTCCACCGCCAGCTTGCGCGGCGCGACCCCGGTTTCGCCGAGCAGAGCCTTAAGGCTTTCCGTCGCCCGGCCTTGGAACTGCTTGAGGATGACGTAGCGCGCCATCTCGGGGAGCCGCATGCGGTAGAACTCGGCCGCCAGCGATCCGGTGGAGTGGACGACGTATGCTTCCACATCCAGGGGCAGCGTGGCCTTGAGCACTTGAGCCATCGCGGCGACCGACCCGGCCCTCACGGGTTCGAGCAGCGCGGCAGGCTCGACCGACCACAAGGGCAGGTGCACGGTGTAGGACAGTCCAACCTCGGCCTTCAGCGCCGCGAGCTTCTCGATCGCCGCCGGCGCGTAGGTGTGCGGCATGAACATCACGAGGTCGCCGCCCAGCTCGACCGGACTAAAGCCGTAGCCGTGCAGCTGCCGCACCAAGCCGGCATGATCAAACCCGGCCACGTGCGCGGGTATCTGGTTTGGCGCGACGCCTTGCGGGACCAGTGCGCCGAGTTGCATGGCCATGATGCCGAAACGCATTGCTGTGCTCCTGTGTGCATCGGCGCGGCATCCTCCTGAGAGGAGCCGGCAGGATGGAAGCATTATAGCACAGGGCGCGTACCGATCGCGACCGCCATCCCTCGCTGGCTGGAATGGCAGGGCGGTCGCCAAAACGCGGCCGCCGGCGTCATGGCCGTTCGCGTTGAGGTGTAACGGGGGTTACACCGGCCGGCGGCCGCCAGGACTATAATAAACAACATGGTTTATAAAGTGGACTCGGACATCTTCCAGTGCTTCTGTATGAGGCGAGGGCGCTAGCCGCACTCGTCTTCTCCTGGTTTATTCACGGATGAGAACGGCGGCGGCGTCCTCGCTTGATGCGGGCAGCCGTCGTTTTGCTTTAACGTCTCGGCTTTTCACCACAAGCACATCCTGTGGCGTGCCGGCCGCCAAGCGCTCATTCGGGGGCCTCGTCTCGCGTAGCGCCTCCAACGGACACCCTTCGTGCCTTTGTGGATGAAACGCCATCCTTCGGAAAGGTCTTTCTCATGGAACTTCGTCAAGTTGACCATTCGGCCCTGCGGGTCACGCAGGTCTTCACGATCAGCCTGCTGCTGATTGCCTTTGTGCTCGATGCACCGTGGCTGGCGGCGGTCACAGCCTTTTTGAACGGGGTTGCCGCGCTCAACCCTGCGCTCAGCCTGCCTCGGCGCTTCTACCTCGACGTCCTGCGGCCCGCCGGCCTCGTTAAGCCGCAAGTGATGGAGGATAACCCTGAGCCGCACCGTTTCGCCCAGGGCCTTGGCGCCGTCTTCGTCACCACGGGCGTGCTGCTCGTCTTGGCCGGCTTAGGCATTGGGTGGGCGCTGGTCTGGCTCGTAATCGGGCTGGCCGCGCTGAACCTCTTCGTAGGTTTCTGCGCCGGTTGCTTCATGTACTACCAGTTTAACCGGCTCGGCGTGCCCGGCTTTCGCCGCAGCCCCCTGAAGCGAGGTTGACCATGGTGGAGCGGCTGTTCGTTGCGATCGTCGTCATCTCCGTTGGAGTGGGCGCATACCTCCTGCTCCAGGCCTGGCAGCGGTCGCGTGCCACAGCGGCGTTTCAGGCGAGCGGCAGGCCGACCGTGCTCTACTTCCGCAGCGACGTCTGCGCGCCGTGCGTCATGCAGGCGCGCTTCCTGGAACAGGTCCGAGTCCAGTTCGGCGACCGGGTTGCGATCGAGAAGATCGATGCGGACGCGGAGCGCGAGCGGGCAGACCGCTTCGGCGTTTTCACGCTCCCGACCACGCTCGTCATCGACGGCGCGGGCCGCGTGCGCCACGCGAACTATGGCCTGACGGAGCCGGCCAAGCTCGCGTCGCAGCTACACGACGTGGGGTAGCTTCGGTCGCCCGATCACTTAGGGCTTCGGCGTCTTCGTGGGATGCTTCGGCGGCTTTGGGTTGTCGGGCGGCGGCGTCTGGGTTGGCAGCGGCGCCGGGGCCGGGGTGGGCGTGTCGGGCGGCAGCGGGGTTAGCGTGGGCGCCTCCGTCGCCGTCGGCAGGACCTGAGTAGCGGTCGGCGGCGGCACCGTCGCGGTCGGCAATACCTGAGTGGCCGTCGGCAACACCTGAGTGGCGGTCGGTAGCGCGGTCGCGGTCGGCGCGGGGGTCCACGTCGGCGGTGGAACAGCAGTCGGACTTGGCGCCGGCGTCAGGGTTGGGGGCCAGGTGGGCGCGGGCGACGGAGGAACCGCGGTCGCGGTAGGCAGCGGCTCGGTTGGGACCGGCGTCTCGGTGGCCTGCAGGGTGGGCTCTGAGTACGGCAAACCAGTCGGGCTTGGCGCCTCGGGCGGGAACGTCGGAACGACCGGGGGCTCGGGGGTGTCGGTCGGCACCGGCGCCGGAAACGCAGGGTAGGTGGCCGTCGGGGTGACGCCCGCACCCGGCGCCGGCCTGGCGGTTCGAGGCGCAAACAGCGGCGGCAAAGCGACCGGCATGGGCGAGCCGCCCGGCGTGGGTCGCCGGCGGCTCTTGCGTGGCGGCCGGCTTGCGTGATCCCAGCCCCAGCGAAAACCCGGAAAGCAGCGACGAGAGCGAAGGCGGCCGGGCCGTCGGCGTCGGGGCGGGGGTCACGGCCGGCAAGCGAGCGGGTGGGGCTGCCTCGGCCGCCTGCGCCAGCGTCACACAGCCGGCCGTCTCCGCTTCGGCCGATCGCACCAGGTTGCGCTCTTGCGCGCGGGCCAGTTGAGCCATCCCTTCGGCAGGCCTGCCTGCCTGGCACAGGGTCGCGCCCAAGACCAGGTGGTAGACGCTGGCCGAGTCGTCGCCGACCGGCGTAAGCCTGACCGCCGCCTGGTAGTCGCTGGCCGCTTCGTCATACCGCTTCTGACAGTAATACGCATTGCCGCGCGAGTACCAGGACACGGCCAGCTGTGGGGCCAGATCGACGGCCCGGGCGTAGTTGTCCAGCGCGGCGTTACAGTTGCCCTGTTCGTATTCGAGGTTGCCCAACCCGATGTAGGCAGCGCCGCCGGCCGGGTTCGCCTGCAGAGCGGCCTGATACGCGCTCCGAGCCGCGCTTACTTCGCCCAGGCGGGCGTAGGCCCGGCCCAAGGCCAGCTGGAAGACGGCAAGCGAACGCGGCAGGCGCGGGCTCTCGGCCACGGCTCTTCCGAGCGCCCCGGCAGCCTGGCGGTAGTTGTTTCGGCCCAGGTGGGCCAGCCCGACCAGGTAGTCGACCAGGCCAGCCGTGTCACTTGGGGCCGTCTCGGCCAACGCGACGCCATGGTCGCCCGTAAGCGGCGCGTCATGGGGCGCGGGTACGTCGCCGTAGCGGAGCTGCCAACTTGGCGGCTCGAGGACCATCACGGAAGGGACAAAGGCGTCGCGTCCATCGCCGGCCACCCGGCCCCATACGACCCATTGGACGCCGTTAGCGGCCGCATACTCCGCGGCCTGCGCCGCCGTGGTGATGGCCGGCGCAGAGACCACGACCAGGGTGGCGCGCAGGCCGTGGCTCGCCTGGATCTCGCGGCGGAGGCTGCGGGCGAGGGTCGTGCTGAACGCCTGTCCATCCGTGCCTACCCCGCCGTCGAACCCTCCGATCGCGACGCCGGCCTGGCCCGGGGCAACTGGCGCGGCCGCGGCCAGGTCGAACTGGAGCACCGTGAGCACGAATGCCAGCGCGGCGCTGACGTAGAACAGAAGCACGGCGACAGCAGCGGTGCGGAAGGGGGGCCCATACTTGCGTGCGGAACGGCCGTCAGCCTTCGCATCCCCCTGCTTCCCGACGACGTAGGCTGCCACGCCCGCCAGCAGCAAGCCAAAGCCAAGCAGCGCGCCCATCAGGAGGCCCGCGCGTGGTGCTGCCGGCGCGAGGAAAGCTATCCCGGCCGTGAGCATACCCACCGTTAACGCCAGGGCTGCGAACACAGCAAGCGCCCATAGCCCGGCGAACGCCAACTCGGCCGGCCCCCATCGCCGGTCCCCGCTCGAACGCCCGCGAAGCCGTGTGCCTGCGGTCGTGCTCCCCGACCCTATCCGATTCATCGTCTACGCCTAAGTGCCACAATCATCGACTGCATTTTAAGCGCGTTCGCGGCGGCGAGCGCGTAAGCGCCGGCCCGTTCGTCACGGATTGATCAAGAAATATTGAACAAGTACCCAAGGCAGAGCGCGAGGGTTGGCAGAGTCAGAGCGCCCTTCCCCGGGGTGAAGCCTGCTTAAGCGGACTGGGCTAATTTGACATTCTATGGCGAGGTGCTATCATAGTTCGGATGCGTGGAGAACGCAGGGTGACGTAAGAACAGGTGCGCCTCTTTGACCCACCGGGCAACGACGCCGGCGAGCGGCTGAACCGTTCCGAGTGGACTTGTAGTTTCGGTCCTGAATTCTTGTTTCGAAGAGGCATGCCGACCTTGACCTGTCCAAACTTCCGTAAGCTTGTGCGCCCCGGGGCCAACGCTCCGCTGGGCGCATTGTTTTTTCTTTCCGGGACCATTTCCCCCACTGAGAGCCGCAAGGCTCTCTTTTTTTGCCTAAAACCGGGGGCTTGCGCGTTGACGATCCAGTCGCTTGGAGATGGACGATGCTAAGACTGCCGGGACTGATCGACCCCCACGTGCACCTCCGCGAGCCCGGCGCGACGCACAAAGAGGACTGGGACAGCGGGACGGCCGCCGCCCTTGCCGGCGGGTTTACCGCCGTGCTCGCCATGCCGAACACCCGGCCGCCCATTACCGACGCGGCCTCCCTTGCACTGGCGCTCGACGCGGCCCGCTCGAAGGCTCGCTGTGATTACGCCCAGTACCTGGGCGCGGGACCCGACAACGCCGAGAGCGCCCCGGAACTGGCCGGCCGGGTTGCCGGGCTAAAGATGTACCTCGACCAGACCTACGGCCCGCTGCGGCTGGACGACATGACCCTGTGGGCCGAGCACTTTGCGCGCTGGCCGCAGACCGGCCCCATCGTGGCCCACGCCGAATCGCGCACCATGGCGGCCGTCCTCCTCATGGCGTCGCTGTTCGACCGCCCGGTCCACATCGCCCACGTCTCGCTGCGCGAGGAAATCCTCCTCATCCGCCGGGCGAAGGAAGCGGGCATCAAGGTCACCTGCGAGGTGGGTCCGCACCACCTGTTCCTCTCGCAGGACGACATCGGCGGGCTGACCTTCGGGCGCTCGGAGGTGCGGCCGAGACTGGCGACGCGCGCCGATCAGCAGGCGCTGTGGGATAACCTCGATGTGATCGACTGCTTCGCGACGGACCACGCGCCCCATACGGCAGCCGAGAAGGACGGCGACAACCCGCCGCCCGGCTTCCCAGGGCTGGAAACCGCGCTGCCCCTGCTCCTGACCGCCGTGCGCGCGGGCCGGCTGACGCTCGAGGACCTGGTGCGCCGCATGCACGACAACCCACGGCGCATCTTTGCCCTGCCCCCACAACAAGACACCTGGATCGAGGTCGACGAGCACGACACCTACGAAATCCGGGCGAACGAGATGCACACCCGGTGCGGCTGGACGCCCTTCGAGGGCCGGCGAGTGACCGGGCGGGTGCGCCGGGTGGTGCTGCGCGGTCAAGACGCATTTGTGGACGGGGTGGTGCTGGCCCCACCCGGCTCTGGCCGGGACTTGCGGAGCGAAGGAGCCGCACGATGACGAGTTTCGCCCAAACCCTCGACTCGCTGGCGCGCGAGCGCGATTCCCTGCTGTGTGTCGGGCTTGACCCGCACGCGTCCGACCTGCCGGCAGCGACGGCTGCCGCGGCCCGCGACTTCTGCCTGCGCTTGATCGAGCAAACCCACGACCTCGCCATCGCGTACAAGCCCAACGCTGCCTTCTTTGAGTTGTACGGCCCGGAAGGCTGGGTCGCGCTCAAGGAGGTCATCGACGCCGTCCCGGCCGGCATCCCGGTCGTGCTGGATGCGAAGCGGGGCGACATCGCCTCCACGGCCGACGCGTACGCCGCTTCTGCGTTCGAACAACTCGGCGCGACGGCCATCACGCTCAACCCCTATCTCGGCCATGACAGTCTTGCGCCGTTCCTGGCCGACCCCGCCCGCGGCGCGTTCCTGCTCTGCAAGACCTCCAACCCCGGCTCGGGCGACCTGCAAGACCTGCGGCTGGCGGACGACGGATCGCTCCTTTACGAGCGGGTGGCGCAGTTGGCCCGAACGTGGAACAAGGGCGACAACGTCGGCCTGGTCGTGGGCGCCACGCACCCGGAAGCGCTGGCCCGCGTCCGAAACCTGGCACCCGATCTCTGGTTCCTGGCGCCCGGCGTCGGTGCGCAGGGCGGCGACCTGGACGCGGCCCTGCGCGCCGGCCTGCGCGCCGACGGCCTGGGGATGCTCATCCCGGTGAGCCGCCTGATCTCACGGGCGGCAAAGCCCCGGCAGGCTGCGCAGCAGTTCGTCGACGAGGTGCGCGGCCGCCGTGCTCACAGGGCCGCCGAGCGGAGCACTCCTGCCGCTCAACTTGACAAGCATCCCGCCACTTTGCCGGCTGCGCTGGCGGCCGGTGAGGAGGCGACCCGACCTGACGCCCTTGCCGATGGCCTGCTCGCGGCCGGCTGCGTGAAGTTCGGCAGCTTTACGCTCAAGTCGGGGCTGGTCTCGCCCATCTACCTCGATCTGCGCCAGTTGGTGTCGCACCCCGCGCTCCTGGCCCAGGTCGCACAGGCCTACGTGCGGGTCCTCGGGGCCCTGCAGTTCGACCGCCTGGCCGCCTTGCCCTACGCGGCGCTGCCCATCGGCACGGCCGTCAGCCTGGCCGGCGGCTGGCCCATGATCTACCCGCGCCGCGAGGCCAAGGCATACGGCACGGGCGTGGAGATCGAAGGCGCGTATGAGGCCGGCGAACGAGCCGTGATCCTCGACGACCTTACGACGACGGGCGGCAGCAAGTTCGAAGCAATCGAGAAGCTGACCGCAGCCGGCCTTCGGGTGCAGGACGTGGTGGTGCTGATCGACCGCCAGTCTGGCGCAGCCGAGGCGCTGGCCGAGAAAGGCTACCACCTGCACTCGGTGCTCAACCTTAACGATCTGCTCAACTATTGGGAACGCACCTCCGCCGTGCCGGCCGACCGCATTACGGCGACGCGTGACTTTTTGAGGGGAGGCTGAAATGTATCAGCAAATCCGGCCGCTTTTGTTCCGTCTCGAACCGGAACGGGCCCATCACCTGACTGTCTCTTTGCTGCGCGCATCCGGCGCACTGCCGCCCGTGGCCGCGCTGCTGCGCACGCAATTCCAGCCGGCCCATTCGCCGGCGGGCGTACGGGCGTTTGGCCTGACATTTGCGAACCCGCTCGGGCTGGCCGCCGGTTATGACAAGGACGGGCTCGCCTGGCGCGGCCTGGCTGCGCTCGGCTTTGGCCACATCGAGGTCGGCACCGTCACGGTACGCCCGCAGGGGGGCAACCCCGGCCCCCGCGTCTTCCGCATCCCTGAATCGGAGGCCGTCATCAACCGAATGGGCTTCCCCAATCGGGGCGCGGAGTTCGTCGCGCGGCGGCTGCAGGGCCCCCGACCGAAGGGCCTCGTGCTCGGCGTCAACATCGGCAAGAACAAGAATACGCCCCTTGAAGAGGCGGCCCAGGATTATACATCCCTCATTCATACGTTCGCGCCGCTGGCCGATTACCTGGCCGTCAACATCAGCTCGCCGAACACGCCGGGGCTGCGCGCACTCCAGTCGGGCCCGGCGCTCGAGGCGCTGCTGGCCGAGATCCGCACCGCCCGCCTGGATGCCTCGCGTAAGCTGGGGCGCAACGTGCCCATCCTGCTCAAGCTGGCGCCCGACCTGACGCCTGACCAGTTGGTCGAAGCCGTCGGCGCGATCCGGCAAAGCGGCATGGACGGCATCATCCTGTCCAACACGACCCTGCGGCGCGACGGGCTCCGTTCGCCCCTGGCCGAGGAGTCGGGCGGCTTGAGCGGCAAACCCCTGCGTCGGCAGGCCACGGAAATGCTCGAGCGGGTGGTCGACCTGACGGGCGGCCGCTTCCCGATCATTGCGGCGGGCGGCGTGATGTCGGGCGAGGATGCGCTGGAGAAGCTGCACGCCGGCGCAACCCTGGTCCAAGTCTACACCGGGCTGATCTACCGGGGGCCGGGGCTGGTCCGCTCCATTCTCGAACACCCGGCATTTCGCGGGGCGGGCTTGCCCGAGCCGCTTGGCAATCCGCAGGGGCTTCCCCAGGAGTGGCAGGCGTAGCCTCACGGCCGGAGCGCGCCTTTGCTTCCATTCGCAGGGGACGAGCCCGCTCCCTGCACCTTATTGTCATTGCTTCTATTTGCAGGGGGCGAGCCCGGCCCCCTGCACCCCGGCCGGAGGGCTTCGCCCCCTCGACCCCTAAAGGTTAAGGGGGCGCGGGGTTTCCGCCGCAGAACGCAGTCTGTCCGAAACGTCCGGCGTGTCAGCAAAAGAACCCCACGAATGTTAGTTTGCGGAGATATGTTTATGGAGGCCCACCTACGCCCAGAGACTAGGTGGATTTAGCGTCAGACGCCGAGGGGCGTAGCCTTTGGGGGTTTCGGGGGCAAGGCCCCCGAGGGGGCAAAAGAAGACGGGGGCGTCGGGGGCGAGCCCGCCCCCGACAGAACAGAGCCGACGCCGGGGGCTGGTGAAAGCCCGGGTTTCTGTCACGCGGGCCTCCCGCCGGCGCCCGAGGGTAGGAGACCGGCGGCGCCCGCTCCGCCGGCCCCCTACCTACATCAGGGCAGGATCGTGATCGACCCCACCACGCCTTCGAGTTCGGCCAGGTTCGGGACAAAAGAGGTTACGTCCTGGGACGCCAGGTCGGCCGTGGCCTTGGCGATGTAAGTATCCCAGTGCGTGCCGATTTCCTCCGCCTGCTCCGCCGGCAGGTCCAGGTAGCTCGCGGGCAGCGACGGATGCGAGACCGGGAAGATCGCGGACACGTAATACTTGCCGTCCGCAGTCAGGCCCTGGAAGGTGTAGAACATGTCCCGATTGTTAAGGGCGACCGGCGCCTGCGCGTACTGCGTGACGTAGGCGATGCCGGAGCCGCCGGCAAACGCCACGTAGCGCAACCCGAAGTGCATCTGCTGCATCGCGTTCTGGGGCGGCAGGAAGGGCAGTTGCCCGCTGACCTGCTCGGGACGCTCCGCCAGCAGCTTGCCCAGTGCGGCCACTTCAGCCTCCGCAGCCGGCGACAGGGCGGTGAACTCGGCCACGGGGTAGACCCGCACCGCGGGTGTCTGCAGTGTCGGGGTCAGGACGTAGCCGGTCAGGACGATCTCCCGGTATTCGGGTGCGATGCCCCAGGCCGGGCCGTCGCCGGTCACGGCAGGCACGGTACTGCCCTCCGAACCCTGCGCCAGCGTGGGGGGGTAGGAGAAGCTCACGCCCGCATACTCCGCCTGGACGGCCGCATTTGCCTCGGCCGGCGCCGCAGCGGGCAGGAAGCCAAACGACTGCGTCACGGCGTCGATGAGGTCGTCGCCTGCACCGGGCGCCGTGGCCCCGCGCTGCGTTCCGGCCAGGGGCGTAAAGCGGAAGTGGAATAGCAAGTCGTCGCGCAGCATCAGGATTTCGGTCGAGGCGGGGCGCCCGGGCGCCGTGTCCAGCCTGACTGCCGGCAGACCGGCCACGGTCAGATTGGCTTGCTCTGCCGGCGCTGCGAGTTCCGGATGGGTCGCCAGATAACTGGTCACCACCTTCTGCAGGTCGCCGCCATTCACCGGCTCCACATTCAGGCTCATCTCGGCGCTCACCGGCTCCGCGCTGGCATCCTGCGCGGTGCCCTGAAGTGCGGCGCCGCCCGCCAGGTGCGAGAATGCCAATTGTGGCGGGAACCCGAAGCAGTAACCGTTGACCCGGTCGACGTACAGCGGGTGATCGACGGACAGGCAGCCGGCGGGCAGGTCGACACGCGCTGCGGCGGCGATCTCCACACCCTGGGGCGGGAGGCCCGCGAAGGAGGCCGAAACGACCTCGTACAGCCGGTCCATCGCAGCCTGCGCCTGCTTGCTTTCGGCATTCAGGTCCGCAGCCGGCATATCTGCGAAGGACGGCCAGAAGCGTCAGGATAAAGTACTTCTCGGGCGAGCGGTCGACGATGACGGTGCGCGAGCTCAGCCGGCCTGGAAACGGCTCCAGCACCTCGGCGCCGCCCCCACCGAATAGCGCCTGCTTGCGCTCGATCTTCGGGAAGCCCTCGGGCACGTTCGCCTTGATGTACTCGTCGACGAAAGGCGCGAGGTCTACCCCCTGGTACGGCACGGAGTCGATGGTCAGGAGCGCGGCGAGCGGCTCGGGACCGTTACCGGCGGCCGGCCCGCGCACCTCAGTGTTGCCGTTGCCGTCCTTCCCAACGGTAAAGCCCTCGGGGTAGGCGAAGCATAGGCCACGGGCCCGGTCGACAAAGGTCGGCAGCCCATCTACAAAGCACCCGGCCGGGAGCGCGACGGCAGCGGGATTCTCTGCGGCGGCCGGCGTACCGGCGGCGAGGGCAGTCGCTTCGGCCGTGGGAGCGGTCGGCGCGACCGTGGCCTGCGGCACGGCGGTGGCGGCCGGCGCAGTCGCGGTTGCCGCGACCACGGCCGGAGCAGGTTCGGAGGTTGCTGCGACGGCCGTCGCGACAACCGGGGCGGTCGCAGGGACCGGCATACAGCCGGCCAGGACCACACAGAGGACGAGCACGAGGCTGACGGCCTTGAGGCTTCTGAAGATCATTCTTTGGTCCCCCTTCTGATACCCTGGTCACCGGGGCTGTCGGGGCCCCAAACAATCCGGGTCTGTAACCAGAATACGGAGAACCGGTGCGCCGGGTAGCAGGCGCGACACTGCACTGTGCAGAGCCGCCTGGTTGCTACTTGCCGGCCGGCGCCTTCTTCCAGGTCGCGTTGGAGAGGCCATCGGGGCTGATCCTGCGAATGCCCAGTTCTACGCAGTGCAGCGACAGGTACGCGTCCACGGCGGGGTAGTAGCCCGGCACGCGCTCGCCTCCCCACAGGCCGTGCGCCAGGAGCATCGTGGCCTGGTTGGCCAGGTCCTTGGTATGAAAGGTCGGTGTTCCGATCTCGGCCACTGCTGCCTTCACTGCACGTGCGTCGACGTCTTCTGCTCTCATCACGTCACTCATTTCGATTCCCTTCGAAACCATCGCTCGCGGCCGTCTTCAGGCGGGTCCATGTCAAACACCGCCCGCCGCCGTTGCTAATCAGAAGCCGGGTATTCGGCCCCCCGCTCAGGCGTCGGGCCGGCCGAGCGAGAAGTTGCAGCTCGTCCAGGATCAGCGGATAGTGCTTCTGCAGGACGTGGAACAGGCCCTCCAGGCGCCTCGCCGTCAGGAGCGAGCCGTCTACCTGCATCTTCTTCCCGAAGAAGGCGTCTCGCACGCGCATGTCCTTCAGCAGCACCTGGTGCAGCACGTCCATACGGGTGTGAATGGCCAGGTTGACATGGCTCTCGGTACGGCCGTGCGACCAGGTCGGCGGCCGGTTTTTGCCGTTGACCGTGACCATCATGGCCGGCTCGGTGACGTCAAACAGAAAGACCATCTTTTTGCTCGACAGCTCCGCCAGCCCCTCGGGGTCCGCAATCACGCGGTCGAACAACTCGGTAAGCACCCTCTCCAGGGTTCCCGCGTCTTGGTACACAGGCATTGCCAGGGTCCTTTCTCGTGGTCCGCAGCTCGGAAGCGTGAGCGCAGTGGGTCGCACGGTCCCCTGCGTAGTCTGTTTCGGCTCCGCCCTCTCGAACGCCGCCGCCCGGGAGGGTGCGGGGGCCCAACGAAGAGGTTGAGCGGGATAGAGAGTCCGGGCCGGGCGGTCAGCGCAGCCGGGTCGCATAGCGGGCGACCACGATCATCCAGACGCTGTAGACGACCACCAGCACCCGGTTGGGCCACCCCAGAAGCACCTGGGGCCCCACCCGGCCCGCACCCGGGTGAATCAGCCCGGAGATGATGATCGAGCCAAAGAAGGCGAGGAGGCTCAGCCAGCACAGCACCGTGCCCCACACCAGCCAGCCCCGTGCGCGCACCCATTTCGGGTTTTGGCTCAGGCTGCGCGCCACGAGCGTGGCCGCAACCGGGAACGTGATGATGACGATCGCCCCGCACAGGGTATGAATCGTGTTATCGAGGCTGGGCGTGTTGTCCGTGATCGCATTGGTCTTGAAGACCCCCGCCGCCATCATCGCGACCCCGATCACCACCAGCCACCACCGGCCGATCTTGCCGCCCGTCGTGCCGAGCGAATGCGAGAGTACCATTTGCAGGTCGAGCACGCCCAGGCCCCAACAGAGAAAAGCGATGGTCATCAGCCAGCCGTACTGGCCGATCTCGTATTCGCTGATCATGCGCCACGAGGGGGCAAACTCGGGCTCGAGGAAGTGGAGCAGGACGAGGATTGCGAGAAACGCACCGACGAGCACGACCGAAGACGAGCCCACAAGCCGGGGCTCTCCGGCCAGCGCCCGCTGGGAAAGGGATGATGTTGGGTGCTGCGCCGCGCGCGCTTTTGTTCCCGCACTGCGGGAGGCCGCTTTCTTAGCCATTGTCGGGAGTGCCTTTCCGGTGAAAGGATGGCAGTGAGGGCGCCGGGTGGGCCGGTTTCGGTGTCATGTCGCAGGCCACCCGCCTCGCCCTCTATCATATCACAGGAAGCGTCCAGAGGACCGCTGGCGGGTGCGGTCTGCAAGGGGGCGGTGGGGTTGGGATCGACGGGCAGCGGGCCCCCGTCATGATTCGGTGACTGGACGCCCGACTACATGAGCAGGCCGCTTTGTGCGTTACATTGCACTCGCCTGACTGGCACAAACAAACCGATCCCCTACGGGTCCGCCGATGCACCTCTTGGGGCGATCTCACCTGCACCCAGAGGTAACGATGTTGACCATAGTTTTGGCCCTGTTGATCCTGAGCTTGCCGTTCGTCCTGGCGCGCGTCACGTCCGCCAACTCACGCAACGCAGACCGCCGAGGTCTCTCGCCGGTCCGCGTCCGTGTGGATCAGCCGCAGATCGAGCGGCGGCGGTCGCGCTAACTCAAGGCGCCGGCGCAGCGGCGGGTACGATGTAAGTCACGGCGCAGGGCAACAGCTTGGCACTGACCGGTGCTGCCGGCAGCACCTCGCCGTCGACCTGCACCGGCTGGGGGGGCGTCGCCTCCACCCTGATCTCGCGCCCCGTATAGGTGTCGTACGGCGCGGCCTGCTCGTCTTGCCGCACAACCGATGCCGCCAGGGAGACCAGCGCGGGTAAGCTCTTGCTCTTGAAGACCAGCAGGTCCAACTGGTTGTCGGCCATGCTGACGCTTGGCGCAATGGTGACCCCTGGGATACCGAACTGCCCCGCGTTCAGGATCACTGCGCTGATACCCTCGGTCTCGAACGTCTCGCCGTCAATCGTCACCCGGTAGACCACCGTCTCGGCGTTCCGCAGGGCCTGGATCGACGAAACGAAGTACGCCAGAACGCCCAGGCGGTCCTTCGCCTCC
This sequence comes from uncultured Chloroflexia bacterium, assembly GCA_963810095.1. Lineage (GTDB taxonomy): Bacteria > Chloroflexota > Anaerolineae > CG2-30-64-16 > CG2-30-64-16 > JALOOB01. Next base: position 648,494 of record CAWEMM010000012.1, read on the forward strand.
CGGTCGGCCGTGTCGGCAATCTCGCCCGGCACCCCAACCCCCACGCCGATCAGGAAGGCCTGTTCGTCCACCATCCCCACATCGACCTGCCGCAGCTCACAATCGTCACACGTCAGCAGGGCGGCCGCAGCCGCCAGGTCCGTCGGGATGCCGAGCGCAAGGGCCAAGGCATTGGCCGTGCCGCCGGGCAACACGAGAATGGGCACGTTCGTTCCCAGCAGCCCCGTCGTCACTTCCCGCACGGTGCCGTCGCCGCCGTAAACCGCCACGACGTCTACTCCGGCCGCCGCAGCCTCCTTCGCCAGCCGGACGCCGTCGCCGGCCTCCTTCGTTACGAACATCTCCCAGTCGATGCCGTTGTCCTTGAAGACCGTGTTCAGCGTCTTGAGGATGGGTTTATCCTGGCCCGACGCAGGGTTGACGATCACGTGGACGCGCTTCACATTCATGGTTCACTCCTACCTCAGCTCGATCGATACACTCAATGCACTCTACACCGGCAAGCACCCTGCTCGCAGTGAGCGATGTGACGTTCTTTCGCCACGAATTACACGAATTTGACGCATGCAGCAAGGGCCCGAGGTCTCAGGCTGGTTCGTGCAATTCGTACGACTCGTGTAGTTCGTGGCGGAACCGTCCTACAGCCGCTCAAATTTGGCCTGGAAGAAGCGCAGGTACTTGGGCTCGTACACCATGCGCAGGCCCTTCGTGCCCGCACGACCGTCGTAGACCGCCTTCACCGCCTCGGCCGTGACGTCCATGTGCGCCTGGGTGTACACCCGCCGGGGGATGGTCAGCCGGACCAGCTCCAGCTTCGGGTGGTTATGCTCGCCGGTCTGCGGGTTGCGGCCCGCGCTGACGATGCCCCGCTCCATCGCCCGGATGCCGCTGTCCAGGTACAGCTCGGCGGCGAGGGTCTGCGCCGGGAACTCGTCCTGCGGCATGTCCGGGTAGAAGCGCTTCGCGTCCAGGAAGATCGCATGCCCGCCGATGGGCCGCACGATCGGCACGCCCCAGTCCTCGAGCAGCCCGCCCAGGTAGCGCACCTGGCCGATGCGCGAGCGCATGTGGTCGTCCTGCACCTGCTCCTCGATGCCGATGGCGAGTGCCTCCATGTCCCGGCCGGCCATGCCGCCGTAGGTGTGCAGCCCCTCGAACACCACGACCCAGTTCGCCGCGATGTCGTAGACGTCCTGGTCATTCACCGCCAGCCAGCCGCCGATGTTGACCAGGCTGTCCTTCTTCGCGCTCATCCACGCGCCGTCAGTGTACGAGCAGAACTCCTTGAGAATCTCGGCGACTGACTTGTCCGCATAGCCCACTTCGCGCTCCTGGATGAAGAAGGCGTTTTCCGCCATGCGGGTGGCGTCGAGGTACAGCTTGATGCCGTGCCTGTCGCACAGCGCCTTGACCTCGCGGACGTTTGCCATGCTCACGGGCTGTCCGCCGGCCATGTTGACCGTGCCGGCGAGGCTCACGTAGGGGATCTTCTCGGCGCCGTGCTTGTCGATGACGGCTTGCAGCTTGCCCAGGTCGATGTTGCCCTTGAAGGGGTGCTCGTTCTGCGGATCGTGCGCCTCGTCGATGATTACGTCGACGAACGTGCCGCCCTGCAGCTCCTGGTGGGCGCGGGTGGTGGTGAAGTACATGTTGCCGGGGATGACGTCGCCCGGCTCGATGAGCGCCCGGCTGATCAGGTGCTCGGCCCCGCGGCCCTGGTGGGTGGGCACGACGTACTTGTAGCCGTAGTACTTCTGGACGTTGGCTTCGAGGTGGTAGAAGTTGCGGCTGCCGGCGTAGGCCTCGTCGCCCAGCATCATGCCGGCCCACTGGCGGTCGCTCATCGCGCTCGGTGCCCGAGTCGGTGAGCAAGTCGATGTAGACGTCTTCAGATTTGAGCAGGAAGGTGTTGTAGCCCGCTTCGCGCACCGCGCGCTCGCGTTCCTCGCGCGTGGCCAGCTTGATCGGCTCGACCATTTTGATCTTCCACGGTTCGGCCCAGCTTCGTCTGCCGAACTGCTGCCCCATCGTCTTGGGTTGGACTTCGTCGGTCATGGTACTCCTTACGTCGTCGTAATGTGGAGCTTGAGGATAACAGCGACCCTGCGCTACCGCAAACTCACGCCGAGTAGGCCTTTTAGGCGCCCGTTGCCCCCCAGGGCTTTTCCAAAGTCAGCCCTGAGCTCGCAAGACGAGGCTGAGGGCTGCGGGTAGGCAGCCGGCGTAATGTCGGCGGGCCTGGGGCAAGTAGTCCCAGCCGTGACGCAGCACCAAGCCGACGATCAAGTTGTTCAGTGCGGCCAAGTTTTGTGCCTGGTTGCGGTTGCGCATCCGAGTCGCGTCCTCCAGGAGTGAGCGATCCCGGCGATAGTGCAGGCCGTTCTCGATGCCCCAATACTGGCGCACCAGGCCATTGAGGCGCTTGGCATCCGCCTGTTTGGCCGTCAGGCTGGTGATGCCATAGACCGTTTCGCGGCGCACCTCGCCGGTGGCCGTGTTGACTACGCGCCGTTCTAGCTTGAAGACTTGCGCCAGACCGGGCCAGTCAAGGTAGTCGTTGAGCCAGCTGGAGGTCGTGAGCGTGCGTTCCTCGTGCCGGCCGTGACCCTTGTTGACGGTCCGCACGGTCTGGAAGTCCTTCGGCGGCGGGCTGAACCCTTTGACGTGCGGCTCGGGTGCGAACCATTGTGCGATGTCGGCGCGCAGTTGCGGCTGATTGTCCTTGACCAGCCAGATGTAGTCGCCTTCGGCCTCGACGATCTGCACGGACAACGCCCGCTGCGTCTGCATCGCATCGCCCATGACGATTTTGCCCCGCAAATCCAGGCTTGCCAGCACTTTCGGTGCGGCGACGATTTCATTTTCCTTGTTTTCGACGGCCATTTGCACAAGCACAATGCCCTCAGCGGGCAAGTAAGCCGCCAACAGATGTAGGCCCTGACTTTGCCCGGCGGGAATCGTGCCCCGCAGCGTCTTGCCGTCGAGGGCAATCAACACGCTCCGCCCACCCTGCTGCCGCAAAAAGGCGGTGAGTAGTTGATCCAGCTCCGCCGGGCTAATCGCACTGGCAAATGCGCGCCGGTAGGTGTTATGGGAGGGCATGCGCTTGAGCAAACCCAGGAGCGGCCCCAGCACGGTGTGCCGCAACTGCGCCCATTGGGCCATGCCCAGCGGCCGGTCTTCGCCGCTCAACTTGGCGAGCGTCGCTAAGATGCAGATTTGCGCCAAGTGGTAGCGTTTACCGCGCGCACCGCGCTGATCATGCAGGCGCTCGAAATACGCGGCCAGGCTGTTCACGTCGAAGACATAGCCCGTCTCCGACCATACCGACCCCTCGCAAGGCGTGTTATAGTTCATTGCGGCCTGCTCCTTTGTCGTTTTGGGTGTCCTTACCACAAAACTAACAAAGAAAGGCCGCTTCGTCTATCCCGCCCTCGTTGCAGCCCGACATTCCTCCTGAAGCGGCCAGCCGCCGGCGCGACTTTGGAAAAGCCCTGCGTTGCCCCCCAAATGCGCTTGACATTCGCGGCCGTCTCTCGTAGAATGAAGTGTGAGAACGGTCACTAATCGGCAAGGCCCCAGCCTGTCCTGTTCCTCCGTTACGCAGTTCATGAGGCGCCGGCCCCAGGTTTTCCGCTCCGTGGGCGCACCGTTTGGCTTCGACCCGCTTCTCCACGTCGACGTGTTGCAAGCCCGGGTTATGTCTGATTCCGCCGCCGTCCTCCGGTGAGGCACTCTCGGTCCGTCCGGCTGGAAAAGACATTCTCCGGCTCTGGCACTTGGGCGCTCCATGGCGCGACGCCCGGAAAGGAGTCGCTGCGAGCTGTGCTCGCCCTGTGAGGTGTCTCATCCATCCTCGGGCATCTCAGCAGACGCCGCCTGGGTAATCCCTTCCCCCTCATTGCCCCAACGCAAGGGAGCGACAGGTAATGGACATGTCCCGTATTTCGCAAGGCACGCACGCGCGGTCCTTCCGGCGCTTGCTCAGTCTCGTCTTCATTTTGGCGCTGGTCCTCGCAAGCTTCGGCAGCGTGGCCGCCCAGCCCGCCGTTCAAGCCGAGCCGCCGGCCGTGCTCCCCGACCCGTACGACCTCTGGTCCGGCCAGATCCTCGACTTCGTCCCGCCCACCACGAGCGGCATCAACCTCATCCAGCCCGACGGAACGTCCGTCGCAGCACGCCTTACCCCTGCCGAAACCGGCGCGCGTCTCGAGACGACGGCGGGCTACACCCTTCTCCAGGACGCCGAACATTGGTGGACCTACGCCACCACCGACGCGAACGGCGCTCTCGTTGCGTCCGGCCTGCGCGCCGGCATCGATGCGCCCGAAGGGCTTGCTCAGAAGCTCGGCCAGACCGAGTCGATCTGGCTGGACGCGGAGGGCAACGACACCCGTACGCCCGTGTTCGAGGCCGTCAAGGAGGCCCAGTCGCCCAACGCGTCTGCGTTTACCCAGGGGGACCTCGCCGTCAAGCATTACAAGTACCTGATGATCCTGGCCGAGTTCCAGGATGTGAAGCTTCAACCCGGGTCCACGCCTCAGTTTATCCAGGACCAGATTTCCGGCCTCGGCACCAGCCCCACCGGCACGGTAACTGACCTCTACTACGAAATGTCCTACGGCCAGTTCGAGCCGGAGTTCGACGTCATCGGCCCGCTGACCTTGCCCTACGACATGGTCAAATACGATTACCAACTTCCCGGCGGGCGCAGCGTCACCAGCATGATCACCGACCTCGGCCCCCAACTCCAGGCGATGGGTATCGACTGGGAACAGTACGACAACGATAAGGTTGTCTACACCTCGGGCGGCGTGCAGTACCGCTCGGTCGACATGACCGTCGTGCTCCATGCCGGCCCCGGCAAGGAGGCCACCGGCCAGGACGGCCAGGTGTGGTCGCACGCGTCGACAGCCAATTACCGCACCGGCTTCTACGGCGCGGACGGCAAGGAAATCCGCATCCGCGGCTGCAACACCGTGCCCGAGATCGGCTTCAACATCGGCGTCGTCGCGCACGAGATGGGCCACACTATTGGCGAGTCCGATTACTACGACACCAGCTACCGCTCCATGGGCACCGGCGACTGGGATCTCATGGCCGGCGGCTCCTGGATGGGCAACACGCCCGCCGGGTCCAACCCCTCGGTCATGAACCCGCTGAGCCGCATCAACCAGGGCTGGCTGCAGCCGGAGGTCGTTACGGCCACCCGCCTGGGCGTCGAGCTCAAGCCCCGCACGGTGGCGGGCAACGTGATCAAGATCCCGCTCGGCGGCACGGCCACCAGCGGCTCGACCAACGTGCAGGAGGACCTCTACGTCGAAATGGTCTCCAACCGCGTTGCGGGGACGATCTTCGACAAGGCCGAGTACGGCACGGGCCTGCTGATCTGGCACTACGACCGAGGCGGCAGCCAGACGAAGCCGAGCAGTGCGCCGGCGCGCTACCGCATGGGCGTGCTCGAGTACGACTTCCGTGACGGCACGCAGGAACTGCCCACGAACCAGAACCGCGGCGAGCCGACCGATCCGTGGTCAGACACCGCCCTCGGCATCACCCCGTATACGGCCCCGAACACCAGTCGCAACACGCCGCTCGTGGCCGGCGGTGCCAAGGAAACGGGTTGGTACCTGATGAACATCTCGCCGGTGGGCGACACGATGACGTTCGACATCGTGCAGCAGGCCGACGTGCAAGCAAAGGTCGGCGTGGACCGGCCGAGCCTGGTCAGCCAGCCCGCCATCCTGGGCGCGGCGCCGTGCAGATCAGCACGAAGGTCTACAACCTGACGGCCGCGCCGCTGGCCGACGTAAGCGTCGAGTTCTGGGCGACGATGGGCGCCGACAAGGTGAAGCTGGCCGAGACCGTGCTGGCGACGCTGGCGCCCGGTGCGCCGGCGGTGGCCACTGCGACGTGGGACGCGCCGGTGGCGGGCAAGCTCAACATCGAGGCCGTCGTCACCGCAGGCGACGCATCGGCGAGTGCGCCGGGCGTCGTGCGGGTGTTTGCCCGCAATGCGCCGGTGCTGCTCGTGGACGACGACGACGGCTACACGGCGGAAGAGGCATTCGAGGGCGCACTGGTGTCGCTCGGCGTTCCCTACGTGGTCGTCGAGAAGACCGCACCGCTCGCCCTGATGCAGCAGTACGACCTGGTGGTCTGGTCGGCCGGCCAGGCGGGCCGCCTCGAGGGTCAGCTCAACAAGACCGAGATCGCGGACCTGAAGGCGCTGCTCAATGCCGGCGGCAAGGTGTGGTTCTCGAGCCCACGGCTGGCCGGCGCGCTGGACGCCAGCTCGCCCGGTCCGGTGGACGCGGCCTTCCTGAACGACTATCTGGGCGCGACGTACCCGATGTCGAACCAGGCGGGCGGCGGCTTGATTACCGGCACCGGCCAGTACATCGGCGGCACCGGCTCCTACCAGTTGCGCGCGTTCCCCGGCCGCTCGATCGAGGACTTCCTCGATCCGGCCGTGAGCCCCATCGCCTCGAGCACGATGCTCTTTACCTGGGATGCGGGGCATCACCTGGGCACCGAGGTAATCGGGGATGCAGCCCACAACAACTTCCACGTCGTCTACTTCGGCTTCAATATGTCGCAGGTGGTTGCGCCCGAGGACCGCATGCTGCTGACTCAGCAGGTGCTGGACCGCATGGGCATCGCTAATGCGTACTTCGAGAAGACGACCTACTTTGTACCTACGACCGGCTCGGTCCGCCTGCTCGTGCACGACATGGTGACCCCGCTGACGCAGGTGCGGGTGACCAGCCAGGCCCAGCCGGGCGGCGTGTTGGTTAATGTCCGGCCGACCGCATACCCCGGCACCTACACCGGCGTGTTGACCGTGCGTGTGAACGGCATGACGCGCGGCACCCTGAAGGTGAACCCGGTCGACGAGATTCGGGTCACGTACGTGGACGCGGCGGGTGGCGAAATCTGGGGCACGGCGGCCACGGTGCAGCGCCCGGCCGACGAGCTGCCCGCGACCATCTACCACGACGTGATCGACAACGCGTTCGATGCGAAGGCGCTGCCGGTCATGGTCATCGCGACCGACGACATCCGCGTCGAAAACGTGGTCCTGTACTACCGCTACGCGGGAACGGGCGCATGGCAGAAGGCCCCGATGGGGGAAACCTACCGCTTCGCGTTCACGGCGACCATCCCGGCGTCCTCCGTGACGCCGGCGGGCGTGGAGTACTACGTCACTGCCACCGACATCCGCGGCCACGTCACCAGCGTGGGCTCGGCCGCCGCACCGAAATTCGTCGTCGTCCAGCCCCGCACCGTCGGGCTGGAGTAGGACGCGACTGGGAATGGAACACAGATTGGATTGATTGAACTGATTTGCCTGATGTTCTCCTATAAGATCAGGTAAATCGGCCAGATCAGTCCAATCAGCGTCCCATTCTTACCGTACTAATGTAAACGCAAACGCGCCGGCGTGGGCCGACGTTTTGGACTGGAGCCCGGACTGGGCGACGCTGCGGACGCCGTAGAAGACGGGCGCACCGGGCGCGGCCAGGACTCCATCCAGCACGTTGGTCCCGCCGGTCGTGGTCACCGGCACCGCACCGGCATCCCAGGGCCGGAAGTACGGCTGGGTGCCCCGCCACACCTGGTAACTCGCCACCGCCACCGTCTCGCCTCCCTCGTCCTTCGTCACCGCGCCCCAGCTCAGGCGGTTTCCACCCGCCTCCAGCCCGATAGTCACGGTGGGACTTTGCGGCAGCCTCGGCGTCCGCGAGCACGTTGCGGTTCTGGTCCACCGCCCACATCCGGCCCTGGATGGCAGCCATGCCCCATGGCAGCGACGGGGTTGCGCCCACCTTTGGCAGCGCATAGCGTATGACCCCGGCCTGCCCCGTTCCCGCAGTCCATGTCACGGCGCCGAAACTCAGCGTCCCCGTCTGCACGGTCACGCCGGCCTGCACCGTGCCCGCACCGAGCGTTGGGCAGGTGCCTGGCGCGACGTTCGAGGTCGATACGCCGAGCGTTTGGCTGGAGCCGCCCGCCAGCGCAGGGTCGACGAAGCCGGCGTACCCCCCGCCATCCGTGTACCACATGACCTCGGTTCCCGCGGCGAGCATGACCGGCTGCGAGCCTGCGGGCAAGGTTACGATGACGGCCTGGTTGGCGGCCGGCGTCAATCGTCCGATAATGCCTGCGCCAGAGTCGGCCCACCACACCCGGCCGTCGGAGTCCAGCGCCAGCCCTTCCGGCGTCTGCCAGCCGGCCGGCAGCGTCCACGCCGACAGTTGGTTGTTCGACGCGTCGAAGCGCAGCAGGCGGCCGGTCTGTTGGTCGGTCAGCCACAGCTGATTGCCCCGGCTGATCAAGTAGTTGCCCCCGCCGCCGACCGTGAACGGGCACAGGCTGCGGTCGGAGGGGGTGAAACGGATCAGCTGCGTCTTATTGGGCTGGCTGAACCAGATGCGCCCGGACCCGTCGAAGGCAAAGCCGCCGGGATTAAGGCCCTTGGACGCGAGATCCCAGTACTCAGCCTGAAGCGGCCCGAACGTCAGCTTGCCGAAGGCCGTGCCGAAGTCGCTCCACCACACCTCGCCGGCCGGTCCGGGTTTGGCATCGCCCGGTTGGATGAGAAAGCCCGCGCCGGTGGAGAATACGTAGCGCGAGTACTGTCCGCCGGCCGCGTCGACTTTGAGGATCGCCGGCGCGGTGTAATCGCTGGCGTAGAGGTAACCGGACGAGTCCGGGTTAAGCTCGACGAGCGAGCTGCCGCTGATTCCGGCGGCGGCTTCTCCCACCGTAATGTCGGCTTGCACCGGCGGGTGGGAGAGCAGCACCAGCCCGACTGCACAGAGAAACGCGAGTAGATGACGAAGCGAGTGCATGAGTGGCTCCTGGCAGAGAATAGGCTCGCGAAGGTTACACGGCGAGAGCGTGGCGACCGAAGATGTGGGTCCGATGATACCCTGTTCTCGGGTTGGGGTCAACGGCGCGCCGGCGGTGGATTGCGGGCAGGTGTGGCGGAATGCACACACGGCTGCGCGACGTATTGAAGAACTGCGCCAAGTGTGGTAGACTCACTTCTGAAGTGAAGGGCCCCTAGCTCAGCGGTTAGAGCGGCCGGCTCGTGACGGACAAGTCTATCCGTCAAGGGCTGCCCGGCGGGTAACTGCCGGGTGACACCCTGCCAAATTCGGGGAAGCCTACGCCACAGACGGCATGGTAATCCCGAGCCAAGCCCCGCGTAAGCGGGGAAGGTGTAGAGACTAGACGGCGGGCGCCCGACGGGGGAGCAGCATGCTCGACCTGCGAAGGTCGGTCCCCACAGGGTGAAGGGATAGTCCAGCCCACAAACCCGTCTCCGGTGCAGACTGGCGCAGCCGGTGTGGCCGGGGGTCGCGGGGCGGCGAAAGCCGCAGTGGGAGGCATAACCGGTTGGTCCTCGGTTCGAATCCGGGGGGGCCCACTTCTTTGAGGTTCTACGTGCGGAGCGAGCGGCTTCTTGATAACCAGGAAGCCGCTCGCTGACATTTAAGACACTAGCCGTCGACCGTCAGTTGCCCGCCTGACGATCCTTGAAGGCGGCGTAGGCGCTCGGCCGGGTGATGACCAGCGACGCGACCTTGATCGAGGTCCGGCAACTCGCCTGGGCGGCCGGCTCGTCGCCCAACAGCCGTGCTGTCTGCGCATCCTTGAAGGCGACATAGCGTTGGGACGCGGGAGCCGACAGATGTGACGGGGCCCGGCTGGCGGCCACACACGCGCCTGCATTTGAAGCCGGGGCGGCGCTCGCCACCCCGGTCACGAGGGTCAGCACCAACATCGCGACGGAAACGATCGATCCGGTGAACAAACGGCTGCGCTTCATCTTGTTTCTCCCCTCCGACTGTCTGGGTGGTCTGGTCGTCCAACCCGACTACGGCTGCATCATAGCAGGGAGGACTCACGCAGTCATTGGGGGAAACACCTAGATTATTGTCCTTGGGGTACGCAAACTTTCCGGACGTTAGCTCGCCCCCATCTGGATCAGCCCCCTGGCGATGGCCCAAGTCGCAATTTGCGTCCGGGAGGTGAGCTCCAGCTTGGAGAGGATGTTGCCGATGTGGGCCTCGACTGTCCGCTCGCTGACTACAAGGACCTCCGCAATGCGGCGGTTGGACTTGCCCTGCGCCACCAGCGCGGCCACCTCGCGCTCACGGGCGGTCAGGCCGCCCCATTGCGCCTTAGGCGTGCGGGGCGGCGCCGGTGCTCGGGCTCCAGCGGGAGGCTTTGGGCCCCGGCTGGCCCCCGGCTGCGGCTCATCCGGCATGGCTGCGATGGCATCGAGGGGCTCCTGGGCGCGCCCCAAAGCCCACTCCGCAGCGAGTGTGGCCGGATCGAGCGCCGCATTCACCGCCTTGAGCGCGCGCTCGTAGTCTGGCAGGTAGATCCATGCCCGTTGGACGCCCGTTCTCTCCAGCCTGGCTTCGGCGACCCCCATTAGCTGAGCGGCCCGCCTCGGTTCGCCTCGGATGCAGCTCATTTCTGCCAGTCCCGTGAGACAGGCGACGACACCTGGGTTGTCATCCAGGTCGGAATACTCCCTCGCTGCGCGACCGAACAGCCTGGCGGCCTCCTGAGTCTCGCCGCGCGCCAGGGCCAAACACCCAGCCTCGGCCATCTGATTGGTCGTTCGCTGGCCGATCTTGCCGAACAGGGCGATTGCTTCGTCCTGGTAGGCTTGCGCGTGGTTCAGATCGCCTTCGAGCCTCATCACGTGGCCGAGCTCAGCTCGTGTGAAGGCAATCCCCGGCGAGAAACCAAGCTTCTCGTCAGCGGCAAGAGCCTCCTCATATAGTCGCCGCGCCAAGGCATAATCGCGTTCGCAAAAGGCAACCCGCGCAGCCGTGGCGAGTATCCGGGCCGCGCCCCAAATATCGCCCTTCGTCCGAAATATCGCCAGGCCCTGGTCAAGCAAACTGCGAGCCGTGCCCCAATCCTCGTTCATCATCGCGGTCGTGCCTAACTCCCGCAGCACGTACGCGACGCCGAGCAGATTGTCGGTCTGACGGCACAGCGCAAGGCTCTCCTCCAGCAACGGTCGCGCTGCGCCGCCGTAGCCGTATGAAGACTGCATGTTGCCCGCAAGGCGCAAAGACTCGGCCAGCACCGACCGGCTCTCTAATCCCAGGGCTCGACCGATCGAGATGCTCTCATTGCAAGCGGCCCATGCCCGAGCCATATCGTCGAACATCCAGGCAAACCTGGCCTCGTTCGCCAGCGCGCACGCGTGTTCCGGACTGGGCTTCTGAGCGAGGGACAGCCCGAGCACCTTCTGCAACCACATGCGACCCTCATTGAGATGGCTGCGAATGCGCCAGAAGGGTTCGAGAAGATTGACCAGTCGCAAGGCATCGTGTGCAGCACGGGCGCCAATCGCTTCGTCAGTGGCGCCCTCGGCCTGGCCGATCACCCAACTTAACGCCTCTCGGAAGTTGTCATGCTCCGCGTCCAGCCGGTCGAGCCAGCCGATTGCGTTGACCCCGTGCAGCTCCGGCTCAGCCTGCTCGGCCACCCGCAGATAGAAGGCAACATGGCGGTTATACAGGCTTCCTGCCTCACCGGCTTCGCGGAGGCGTTCGCCCGCATACTGCCGGATCGTTTCGAGCAGGAGATAGCGGGTCTCCTGGCTGCGTTGATGAACAACGCTCAAGACCACCGATTTATCCACCAGGCGCGAAACGAGGTCCAGGATCGCGCTTCCGCTGAGTGAGTCGTCACCACAGACGGCTTCGACGGCTGCCAGGTTGCTGCCGCCGGCGAAAACCGCAAGTCGGCGGAAGAGGATCTGCTCGCCCGCCGAGAGCAGCGCGTGACTCCAGTCGATTACTGACGCGAGCGTCTGGTGTCGGGCGGCGCGCTGCGCAGGTTCGTGCGAAGGAGACCGAGACTGTCAGCTAATCGGCCGGCCATTTGCTCGGCCGTCAGCACGCCAACCCGCGCAGCAGCCAGCTCGATGGCGAGCGGCATGCCGTCCAGGTGCCGGCAGATCTGCGCGATCGGCTGCGCGTTGCCGGGCTGCAGCGCAAAACCGGGGGCTGCGGCCTGAGCCCGCTCGACAAACAAACGCACCGCCTCGGACTGCGCGACGTCGGCCATGTCCGCAGCAGCGGACACGTCTGCAGCAGGCGACTCGACCGGGGGCAGCGAGAGCGACGGCACGCGCCAGGCGACTTCACCCGGAACGCCGAGAGGCTCGCGACTGGTCGCCACGATCCGCAGGTCCAGGCAGCACCGGTGGAGCAGTTGTTCGACCAACTGCGCGCAAGCGGCGACAAGATGTTCGCAGTTGTCAAGGACCAGCAGGAGATCGCGCCCTTCCAGGAAGGCGACAAGGGTATCGATCAGCGAGCCGGTTCGGTCAACGATACCCAGAGCTTCCGCGACCACCGCGGGCACGAGCGCTTCGTCTGTGAGGGGGGCAAGCTCGACCACCCACGTCCCGTCTTCGAACTCGGGGAGGACCCGCCGAGCGAGTTCGAGCGCGAGTCGCGTCTTGCCTGCGCCACCGGAGCCGGTCAGCGTCACCAGGCGGCTCGTTAGCACGAGGGGTTCAAGCTGCGCGAGTTCACGCTCGCGGCCGACGAGGCTCGTTAGCGCGAGCGGCAGGTTGGTCGGGGTATGGGGCAATACGAACGTTGTTTGTGCGTTGGTTGTGACTTGGCGCATGGTGACGATTATGACTCAAAAGGACGCCTTGTCAAGTAGTAGCGCAAGTTGCCCGCTTGCGCACGCGCCCTAACACCTGCGATCCAGGAGCCGGCCTGGTTGGTCCTCGCTTCGAATCCACGGGGCCCACTTTTCTACCGCCGCAACGCCTCGCGCAATTCGTATCGCTCCGCCGGCACTTTCTGCCCTGTCCCTGTCGTTAATAACGTAGTTGTGGGTGGTGATGTTATCGCTAGCGTGAAGTGGAGTGTAGAGGCATGGGAGTACGAGCGGAGACACGAGGGACGCCGCAGGACGTAGCGCAGGATGTTAAGGACGCGGCCGGCCAAGTCACGGCCAGCCCCGCCGTCGAGGCGCTGCTGCGGCTGGGTTATGTGGTGCGCGGCCTGTTGTACGGGGTCATCGGCCTGCTGGCGCTCAAGGTGGCCACCGGCGGACGGGGCCAGTTTACCGACACGCAGGGGGCCATCGCGACGGTGTCTCGGACGCCGTGGGGCGACATCCTGCTCTGGGTGATCCTGGCCGGATTGATCGGCTACGGGCTGCTGGGCTTGATCCGTGCGATCTTCGATCCGCTTCGGAAGGGCACAGACGCGAAGGGGATCGTCGAACGGCTGGGTTACGCCGTCAGCGGCATTTCGTATCTGCTGCTCGGTTATGCGACCTGGAACCTGATGCGGGGCGCCGCGGCCGCCGTCAAGAACGGCGCGCAGGGCCAGCAGATTCAGCACACTGCCGGGACCGTGCTGTCGAAGCCGTGGGGGCCGTGGGCCGTCGGACTGGCGGGTGTGGTAGTGGTGGGCATCGGCATCGCCCAGATTGCGAAGGCCGCGGGCCGCAACTTCGATCAGCAGTTCCAAGCCTTTCAGTTGAGCCCGGAACATCGCAAGTGGATCGACCGGCTTGGCCGCTTCGGCACGGCCGCACGCGGGGTCGTCTTTGCGCTGATCGGCGTGTTCTTGTTCCAGGCGGCCTACTTCCACGACCCGAAGCGGGCCCAGGGGATGGACGGCGTGCTCGCATCGCTGCTGCACCAACCCTACGGCCCTTATCTGTTGGCCGTCGTCGCACTGGGGCTGATCGCGTTCGCGATCTATTCGATCCTCAGTGCGGTGTGGCTGCGGCTCCCGCGGCCGGCCTAAAATGTTGAACGAAGCGAAAGAAGAACCTGGCGGCCTTGTCCCCGCCCGGACAGGTGCGCTCGAGGGCCGGGTGGACGGGGGTCTCCGCTCGCCCGGTCTCTTGGGACAATGGCCGCTGCTGGGGTTGATGCTGGTTCTGCTGGGGCTTGGCGGGTTCGCGTTCTTCGCCTACAACGTGCAGACGAAGGGTCCCGCTGGTTCCGAACGACCTTATCGTTGCGAACACCCTCCATCGTGCCGCGCTGGCAAGCCCGGGCTGGCTGCGCGAACTGATGGTATCGGGGTATTACCTGGGGCAGCACGTGATCGTGGCCATCGGGATCGTGCTGGCAGCCTACTTCGTCTACCGGCGCTTCTGGCCCGAGCTGGCCATGGTATTGATCGCGTGGGCGGGCGAGGGCTCGCTGTGGCTGCTGCTGTCGAGCCACTTCAACCGGGCGCGGCCCGTCTTTCCCGAGGCCGTCTACCACACCATGACGGCCCCCAGCTTCCCCAGCGGGCATACACTGAGCGCAGTCATGTGCTACGGCCTGCTGGCCTACTTGATCGTCCCAAGGGTCCGACCGTTGTGGGGGAAGGTGGCCGTCGTCGCGCTGGCCGCCCTGATCGTGCTGTTCATCGGCTTCAGCCGCATCTTCATCGGCGACCACTGGCTGACCGACGTCCTGGCCGGGCTCGCGCTCGGCATTGCCTGGGCGAGCCTGGTCTACACGGCCGTGGAGTTGGTGGCTAGGACGAGGGCGAATAAGCGCCAGCGGGGCGCGCTGCCGGATAATGCGTGATGAAATAGGACACTGATTGAACGGATCGGACTGATGATCACGATCTTTACCCAAAAGACAGTGCAAATCAGTTCAATCAGTTCAATCTGCGTCCCATTTCAGATTCACTGTGCTTCAGCTTTTTAGCACTTTGTACACAGCCGACACTTCTTCCCTGCCGTACCCCGCCGCCATCGCTTTTTGAAACAGCGCCGAAGTGAACGCCGGGAACTCGGCATTAACGCCACAGTCCCGCGCGTGCTCGGCGATCAGCCGGATGCCTCCCGCCCAAAGCTCCAGCGGCGCCGAGGTCTCCTGATAATTGCCGGTGCGGATGCTCTCACACAACCACTGTTCGTATCCCTTGCCCTGCGCGCCCAGAAGTGCGCTGAACTGCTCCAGCGGGATCCCTTCGGCCTGGCAAATCTGAATGCTGTGAAACAGGCTCAGAAACCGGCCGTAGTAGTGCATGATCATCGCCAGGTCCCACGCCGCAGCCAGCCCGATGCCCTCGCCTTTGAAGTCGAGCTTGTCGGCCAAGGCCCGCAAGGCCGGCTCGGCCTTGTGAAACACAGCCTCTTTGCCCGAGAGCAAAATGTGGGCGTCGGGTGTCCCAATCGAATCGGGCCCGCCCGTGATGGCCGCCTCGAGGTACTCTGCCCCCTGCTGCTCGGCCCACGCCTCGCCCACACGGGCCTGCTGGGGCGTGCCCGTGCTCAGTTGCACCAGCACTTTCCCCGCGAGGCTCGCTGCTGCGTCGCTCAGGATGCGGTCTGACACGGCATAGTTGGTGACGCAAATCAGGGTGACCGGGCTGGCCGCAATCGCCGCGGAGGCATCCGGCGCAAGCTGGGCGCCCTTTGCGGCCAGCGGCCCGGCTTTCTCGGGGCTGCGGTTCCAAACGGTGAGCCCGAACCCGCGCTCCACCAGCGCCCGGGCCAGCGCAGCGCCCATGTTTCCCAGTCCAATCATCGAGACGTCGGACATGATTTCACCTCCAGGAAGTCGTCTGTTGGTTGCTTTGCGGCCAGAGCCGCCCGGGGAGTCCGGTCTACGGCAGTGGATGCCATAGCTGGGCGAGCAGCACCGCGGCGGCGACCAGCAGCGCGGCCAGTGCGGCGAACGCGACGCTGATCTCGATCGTCTCCTCCCGGCTGATCAAGGCGGTGGGCAAGCCGGCAAAGACCTTCTGGAGCTCGTCCGCACTGCTGGCGGTGTAGTACTGGCCGCCGGTCAGCGAGGCGATCGCCTTCAGCGACGCTTCGTCGATGCCCCAGCCGCGCCCCCCGGGCCCCGACCGCCAGGCCCCCGCCCCAACCCGCCGCGGCCGAACGAGCCGCCCGGGGTGCCGAAGCCGATAGTATAAACGCGCACTTTCTTGTCGAGGGCCAGCTGCGCCGCCTTCAGCGGGTTCATTCCCGTCGTCGCCACGCCGTCGGTCAGCAAAACGATGATGTCCGGCTGGTATTCCTCGCCCGAGACGGCGCCGGTTTGCAGCCCGGTGCTCTGGCTGAAGTCGTCGATGGCGTTCAGCGCGGAAACGATGCCGTCGCCGATCGCCGTCCCCCGACCGGTCGTTAGGCTGCGGATCGCGTTCTTGAGCGCGGCCGGATCCGTGCTGGGCGCCTGCACGAGCTGAGCGAAGCTGGCGAAGGCCACGATGCCGACCTGGTTCGTGCTCTTTTGCTTCTGGATGAAGCCCAGCGCGGCTTGCTGCGCTGCGGCCAGCCTGGAGGGTGCGATGTCGGTTTGCCGCATGCTGCCCGAAACGTCGAGGGTCAGCATGATCGTCGCCCGGCCCGCCGGCACACGCGTCACCGTGACAGGGCGCGCCAAGGCGAGGGTCAGGCTGGCGATTGCCAGGAACAGCAGCGCCACGGGTGCGTAGCGCCGGAGCCGCGACTGTGCGGGCAGGGCCGCGCGGACGAGAGACAGGCTCGAATAGCGCACGGCAAAACGCCTGCGCCGCCGCTGGCGAAGCGCAAACGCCAGGATCAGCAGCGGGATCAAGGCCAGTGCGGCAAAGGCCCACGGCCACAGGAACTTCATGCGAGACCTCCATCGTCACCCGTACGCATGCGCATCACACCAACCGGTTGAGCCAGAGCACGGAGAGCAAGCTGCCGGCGAGCAACATCACGATGCCCGCACCGGCAAGAATCGACGTGATCTCCATCGCCTGGGGCTTGATGACGAGCGCCGGCGTCAGGTTGGCGTAGATCTCCTTCGGGTCCTGCTCGCCCTGGGCCGCGTAATAGACGCCGCCGGTTTCGGCCGCGATTTGCGTCAACTGGGCCTCGTCCAGCGCCGTGTGCACGCTGTAGCCGTCGAGTTGGAGCGTGATCCCGGCCGTGGTGCCGAAGCCCAGGGCATCGACGCGCACGTTGTGCGCCAACGCCGCCTGGGTCGCCTCCAGCGGGTCGATGGACTGGTTGTTCTCGCCGTCCGACAGGAGCACGATGACGGACGGGGGATAGGGGCCCTCGGGCAGGGAGGCCAACAACTCCTGCTGACCGAAGCCGGGTCCGCCCTGCTGCTCGGTCGGCGGAGTCGCGCCGCCCTGGGGCGCGGGCGGGGCTTCGGTGGCCGAACCCGGTGCCGGCGTCGGATCGGCGGCCAGCCCGGCGTCGACGGCGATCGCCTTGAGCGCGGTCAGGATGCCGTCGCCCACGGCGGTGCCGCTTGCGGGCTTGAGACGGGCGATCGTCGCGAGCAGTGCGGTGCTGTCATTCGTGGGCGTCTGCACCGTGAAGCCGCTGCCGCTGAACGACACAATTCCAATCCGGACGGTGGACGGCTGGGTGAGCACGAATTCACGCGCGGCCTTCTTGGCGGCTTCCAGCCGGGACGGCTCAACGTCCGCGGCGCCCATGCTGGCCGACACGTCGAACACCAGCATGACCGTGCCTTCCACCCGTGGCAGCCGCACGGTCGCTTGCGGCCGCGCCAGGGCAAACAGGAGAATCGCCAGGCCCACCAGAAAGAACAAGGGCGGCAGGTGCCGGCGGAAGCCCGGTGCGCGCTTGGCGCCCGCCGGGCCAGCCAGGCCGTAAAATGCGCTCGCCACCCGCATGCGCCGCTTTCGCTGCACCGACAGGTAAAGTGCCACCACCGCGGGGATGAGCAGCAGGGCGAAGAGCATCGACGGCCAGATAAAAGTCATTGCGTCGCCGCCATTATCTCGCCGCCAGGGCAGGGTTAGCCGCCCTCGGGGGCCGGCCGGCTGCACCCCGGCGGATTTGCTTGCGCGCCGCCGCGTAGCGCATGATGGCCCGCACCAGGTCTTCCTGCGTCGACACCGCCCACGGCTCCACACCGGCGCGGCGGAAAGCGTCGCTCAGCGCCGCCTCGCGCTCGCGCGGCAAGCTCGGCGAACCGGGCGCGGAAGCGCGGGTCGTGCGTGTCCACGTAGAGCTGTTCGCCGGTTTCGGCGTCTTCCAGCCACACCGGACCGACGTCGGGCAGCTCCGCCTCGCTGGGGTCCCACAGCCGCACCACCAGCACCTCGTGGTGCTGATTGAGCAGGCTGAGCGTTCGTTCCCAGCCGGGCGCGCTGATAAAATCAGAGATGACAAAGATGAGCGAGCGCCGCTTGATCGAATACAGGCCGCCTTCGAGCATACACTTCAGGTCGCTCGGCCCGCTTTTGGGCAGCCGGGGCTGGCCGAGCAGGTCGTTGATGAGCCACAAGACGTGGTTCCGCCCCCCTTTCGCCGGGATGACATGCTCGGCGCAGTGGGGGTCGCGGCCGCCCCGGTCGCCGCCCCGCCCGCTGTACATGATGGCGCCGACCCTGTTGCCGTGCCGGGTTAGCAGGCGCGCCAACGTGCCGACCAGGTCGATCAACACCGCCCGCTTCTCGGCCCCCACGGTTCCGAAATCCATCGAAGGGCTGACATCGAGCAAGAACCAGGCCGTCACCTCCCGATCCTCCATGTACTGGCGAACGTAGGGCGAGTCCATGCGGGCGGTCACGTTCCAGTCGATGTACCGCACGTCGTCTTCCGGCTGGTACTCGCGCAGGTCCGCAAAGTCGACCCCGTAGCCGTAGAAGAGGCTGCGGTAGTCGCCCTGCAGCTGCCCATCCAGCCGGCGGATCACCTGCCATTCCAGCCGCCGCAGGATGCGCTCGGGCGTGCGTGCCTCAGGCGCCGGCCGCGGCGCCTGGGCCTCACGCTGTCGCGAAGACTTTGTTTCGTTCATGGAGCGGCACCGCCGGGACAGGGATCCGTGCGAGAATCTTGCCGAGCAGGTCGTCGCTGGAGACGTTGTCTGACAAGGCTTCATAAGACGGCATGATGCGATGGCGCATGACGTCGGGCGCCATGTCGAGCACGTCCTGCGGCAAGACGTAGGGCCGGCCGCGCACGAAGGCGAGCGCCCGGGCCGTCAGGATCAGGTTGATCGAGGCGCGCGGGCTGGCGCCGAACAGGATGTAGTGCTGCAGCTCCTTGAGCCCGAAGTCCTGAGGATTGCGGGTCGCGGTGACCAACTTGATGGCGTATTCGATCAATGCCGGATCGACGTACACGTCCCGGTACGCTTTCCTCTGCAGATCGAGCAACTGGTCGGTCGTCAGGACCTTCTGCACCGCCTCGAGGAAGCCGGTCATGCGCTCGACGATCACGAATTCCTCCGTCGGAGACGGATAACCGATCAGGATCTTGAGCATGAACCGGTCGACCTGCGCCTCGGGCAGGGCGTACGTTCCCTCGGTCTCGATGGGGTTCTGGGTGGCCATGACGAGGAACGGGTCGGGCACGGTGAACGTCTCCCGGCCGATGGTCACCTGGCGCTCCTGCATCACTTCGAGGAGGGCACTCTGCACCTTGGCCGGCGCCCGGTTGATCTCGTCGGCCAGCAGCAGGTTGGTGAAGACCGGGCCCAGCGAAGTGTTGAACTCACCGGTCTTCTGGTTGTAAATGCGCGTGCCGACCAGGTCGGCGGGCACCAGGTCGGGCGTGAACTGGATGCGCTTGAACTCGCCCCCGATCGCGTCGGCGAGCGTCTTGATCGCCATCGTCTTGGCCAGGCCCGGCACGCCCTCCACCAGGACGTGGCCGCGCGCCAACAGGGCCACCACGAGGCGTTCCAGCAGGTGATCCTGGCCGACGATCACCTTCTTCACCTCGTACAGGACCTTCTCGACCTGTCTGCGGTTCTCCGAGTTCACGACTGACTCCACGACGATCTCCTTAATCCCTGCTCTGAACTGATTTGAAATGGGACGCTGATGCAACTGATCGAACTGATCCGCACTGTCCTTCGCCTAAAGATCATGGTAATCGGTCGCATCCGTTCAATCAGTGTTCCATTTGAGATCGGTTCTAATATGCCGGCGCACCTGCGCCACCCGCGGCGGTGGTGATGGGCACCGCAAAGCCGATGCCCACGAAAACGTCCTCGTCGGTCGGGTTCAGCAGGGCCACGACAATCCCGATCACCTGGCCGTAACGGTTGAGCAGCGGCCCGCCCGAGTTGCCCGGGTTAACCGCCGAATCGATCTGAATCAGGTCTTCGATCGGGCGGACCGCGCCCTTGCCCTGAAAGCTGCGGTGCAGCCCCGAGACCACGCCGGTGGTGAGCGACCCGTACAGGCCGAAGGGATTGCCGAAGGCGAATGCTTCGTCGCCCACCCGCACGGCGTTCGGGTTACCCATCACGGCAGGAATCACGGTCTCGGGCACCTCGGCAGGCTGGAGGACGGCGATGTCGTTCTCCGGCTGGGTCAGCACGACCTCCGCTTTCGTCTCGGTCCCGTCCGCAAAGGTAACGCTGATCTCGGTCGCGCCCTCTACCACGTGCAGTGCGGTCAGGATCTGCCCTTGATCGGAGATCACCACGCCGCTGCCCAGACCGTGCGAATCTGCAGCGCCCCCACCCTTGCCCTTGTCGACCTTGCCGCCGGTTTGGATCAGCACGAGCGAAGGCTGGATGACGCGATAGACCTGGGCGGAGTAGGCGGGCGGCGGCGTGGCCGAAGCCATTGCCTGCGCGACGACCGTACTCACCTGTTTTGGCGTCAGGGGCTCGGCCGGCGGGTTGATCGCATTGTAGAGGAGCAGGCCGAGGAGCGCGGCCACCACGCCCAGGGCAAAGGGAAGCAGGGGCTTTGCGCGGCCGCGCCAACGCCGCCACATCTCCCGCTGCCTCGTGAATCGTGGACTGGTTCCGGTTTCGGCCGGTTGGGTCATCCGCTACTGTCCCTCCGAGAATATAAGCATTGTGATTATATAAGTAGCATATATAGATGTTATGAAGATTCCGTTTGGCTGTGCGTGAACGTTTGCATTAGAAAGGGAGCTAGGCGGCGAGCGGAAACGAGCGCTGTCTCTAAAAGTGGAGCGCATTTTTCGCACTTACAGCCTTTTGTATTATGATATTCATATAAATCCGCGGAGTAATCACTTGGGTAAAAGCAAAGTCGCAATTCTGCGCACGACCCCGCGCACGGTCTTCTCCGACTATCACCGCCTGTTGAACCTGGCCGGGTATCAGGATGTGGTCGCGAAGGACGCCGACACGGCGCTCAAAGTCAACATCTCGTGGCACTTCTTCTTCCCGGGCAGCTCGACCACGCCCTGGCAACTGGAGGGCGTGATCCGGGCCATGGAGGCCGACGGCTATAGCCCCGACCTGATCCATGCGTGTCACAATCGCACGGTCGTGATCGACGCGCACCTGGGCGAGCGCGAGAACAAGCAGCTCGGCCCGGTCGAGGCACACGGGCTGCGTAACGTCCACCTGTACGAGGGCGAGGAGTGGATCCCCATCCGGGAGGCGGTGGGCGACCTGGCAGACAAGTTCCTCGTGCTGAACCAGGTCTATCCGGACGGGTTCATGATCCCCAAGCGCTTCATCGGGGAGAACATCATCCACCTGCCCACCGTCAAGACGCACATCTTCACCACCACGACCGGCGCGATGAAGAATGCGTTCGGCGGGCTGCTCAACGAGCGCCGGCACTGGACCCACCCGGTGATCCACGAAACGCTGGTCGACCTGCTCATGATCCAGAAGCGCATCCATCGGGGCGTCTTTGCGGTCATGGATGGCACGTTTGCCGGCGACGGCCCGGGGCCTCGCTGCATGGTGCCGTACACAAAAAACGTGATCCTCGCGTCGTCCGACCAGGTGGCAATCGACGCAATGGCCGCCAAGCTGATGGGCTTCGATCCGATGAAGATCAAGTACATCCGGCTGGCACACGAACAGGGCCTGGGCTGTGGCGACCCGCGCCAGATCGAGGTGGTGGGTGATCTCGACGCAGCAAGCCAAAACTGGCGCTTCCGCGGCCCGTTCGAGAAGATGACCTTTGCCTCGCGCATGCAGCACAAGATCTACTGGGGCCCGCTGAAAAAGCCGGTCGAGTGGTCGCTCAAGACCATCCTGGCGCCCTGGAGCTACCTGGCCTCCGTCTTCTACCATGACACGATCTGGTATCCCTTCATCGGCGAGAAGCGCGTCAAGGCTGCGCTCGCCAGCGATTGGGGCCGCCTCTTCCGGAACTGGGAAACGCTGACCCCCGACGCGCAAGGTTTCCCGTCGGTCGGCCAGGAGACGCTAGAGCTGCAGCGCACGGGGGCGTCCGCATTTCTCCGGTCGTTCGGCGTCCTGGGTCATGCCGTGAAGGAAGCGCCCGAGTTCGCCGCCAGCCGGCGCAGGGCGGCTGCAGGCAAGTGAAGCAATAGGACGCAGGTTGGATCGATTTAGCCCATCGCCCTGATGCGGGGCGGTCAACTCAATCTGCGTCCCAATTCCTCTCGAACCTCTCTCCTTATTTTCTGGTACTTCAATAATATAAAAAGCTGTATTGACATTATTGAAGTGGGGTGCTATCTTCGTGTCATCACGGCCAAGGAGACCACGATGACGGCTGAGAACGTGCAACAGGGCCCGCAGTGGGCCCGACGCTTCTTCACTATCTGGGCAGGGCAGGCATTTTCGCTGTTGGGCAGCCAGCTCGTCCAATTCGCCCTGGTCTGGTGGCTGACCAGCACCACTAAGTCTGCCACGGTCCTGGCGACCGCGACGTTGTTCGCCATTCTGCCGCAGGTGTTCATCAGCCCGTTTGCCGGCGCGCTGGTCGACCGCTGGAACCGGCGCCTGGTCATGATCGCAGCCGACGGCTTGGTCGCACTCACCACCGTCGGGCTGATCGTCCTCTACGCGACGGGCAACATGCAGGTTTGGCACGTCTACGCCGCCATGCTGCTCCGCGCGACGTTTGGCGCGTTCCATTTCCCCGCCATGCAGGCTTCCACTTCGCTGCTCGTTCCCAGCGAACAGTTGTCGCGCATCGCCGGGCTCAATCAGGGCCTGCAGGGCCTTATCAACATCGTCGCGCCGCCGCTTGGCGCCCTCATGTTGAGCTTTGTGCCGCTGCACAACGTGCTGATGGTCGACATCGTCACGGCCGCGCTGGCAATCCTGCCCTTGCTCTTCATCGCCATCCCGCAGCCCGAAAACCGCACGGTTTCGGAGCATACGAACCTGGTCAAGGCCGTCCTCGTGGACATTCGCGAAGGCGCACGATACGTGCGGGCGTGGCCGGGCCTGCTCGTGATCATCTTCGTCGCGATGGCGCTGAACTTCATCATGGTGCCGTCCAGCTCGCTCATGCCCCTGCTGGTCACCCAGCACTTCGGCGGGGGTGCGCTCCAACTCGGCTGGCTGGAAGCCGTGATGGGCGTCGGCGTCGTGGTCGGGGGCATCACCCTGGCAGTGTGGGGCGGCTTCAAGCGCAAGGTGATCACGTCGATGGTCGGGCTGATCGGGATGGGCTTGGGCAGCGTTCTGATTGGCCTCGCACCGGTCAGCCTCTTTGTCCTGGCGCTGGGGGGCATGTTCATCATGGGCTTGACCAATCCGCTGGTGAACGGCCCGCTGTTCGCCATCCTGCAGGCGACGGTGGAGCCGGACATGCAGGGCCGGGTCATGTCGCTGCTGGTCAGCGGCGCGGGCGCCATGATGCCCATCAGCCTCCTGCTGGCCGGTCCGCTCGCCGATATCATCGGCGTGCAGACGTGGTACCTGGTCGGTGGGCTAGCTTGCATCCTGATCGCGGTGGGCTGCCTGTTCGTCAAGCCGCTGATGGCCATCGAGCAGAATGGGCAGGGGAAGGCCCGCGCGCCCCAGGCGCACGCTGCCTTCGCCGGCGAACCGGCGTCGGGCGAATAAGCACTCGGACTCGGACGAAACAAGCTCCTGAGACTGCGTTTTCCGCCCGAGAGCGAATCTCTAGTACAATAGCGGCGGGCCGTAACGGCCCGCCTTTTTTGTCTGAAAGACACGCCCGTTGGGAGAGATTCATGTTTACTCGGTTGCGTTCGCTCGGCTATCCGAGGCAGTTCTGGATCATGGTGTCGGGCATGCTGATCGTCAGCATCGGCGGCTCCATGTGGTGGCCCTTCGTCACCATCCTGCTGCGCGAGCAGTTGGGCCTGCCACTGACGCAGGTCACGCTGCTGTTTACGCTCAACTCTGCCGCGGGCTTGATCGCCACCTCGTTTGTCGGCCCCGCCGTCGACCGGTTCGGCCGCCGCACGGCCATGATCGCCGGCCTCGTCATGAGCGGGCTGGCCCTCGTGATGATGGGCCTGGTGCACGGGCTCGCCGGCTGGGCGCTGGCGCTTACCCTGACGGGCTTGTTCAACCCGATGTACCGGGTGGGCTCCGATGCCATGGTCGCTGACCTGATTCCCGAGAAGGAACGGGCGAACGCCTATTCCGTCATGCGGATGAGCAACAACCTCGGCGTTGCCGTCGGTCCTGCAATGGGCGGCGTGGTCATAGCCATTTCCTACAGCCTCGCGTTTTTTGCGGCGGGCGCAGCCAGCCTGGTCTACGCGCTCATCGTGCTCCTGCTCGTTCGCGAGACACTGCGCAGCGCCGCCCCGTCGCAGGCCGGTGCAGCCGGGCAAAGGGAGTCGCGCGGCTTCGGGCCCGTGTTCCGTGACCGCCGCTTCGTGGCCTTCTGCCTGCTAATGATCCTCGCCACGATCCCGTCGCCGATCCTGTGGATGCTCATGCCGGCCTACGCCAAGGCAAACTTCGGTGTGCTGGAACAGCAGGCCGGCTTTATCATGTCGACGAACGCCCTGATGGTCGTGCTGCTCCAGGTCCCGGTGACCCGCTGGAGCTCGCAGCGGCCGCATCTGCGCGTCCTGGCGCTCGGTGCGCTGATCTACGCGCTGGGGGTGGGCAGCGTGGCGCTGGGCGCCGGGTTCTGGGCCTTCTGGCTGAGCATGGTCGTGCTCACGTTCGGGGAGTTGCTCATCGCGCCCACGGGCACCGCCTATGCCGCAAATGCAGCCCCCTCGGCCATGCGCGGCCGCTACATGGGGCTCTACGGCCTCACCTGGGGCGTGGCATTCGGCATCGGGCCGGTGCTGGGCGGCTGGCTCAACGACAATGTTTCGCCCATCGCAACCTGGATCGGCGGCATGTTGATCGGTTTCATTGCCGTGCTCGGGTTCCTTGCCCTCCAGCGGCTGCGGGGTCAGCCGACAAGGCTCGCCGAGAGCCCCGCCCCGGTAGATGGGTAGCCTCGGCCTCGGCGCTCTTCCAAATCCCTCCATAACGCGCTAAACTAGCTCCATGGACCACTCTTTACCCGATATTCCGACCGCCGAAGCCTGGCTTGCCGAGCAGGGCGTCGACGGGCAACTGCTGGGGCATGTCCGGCTCGTCGCGCTCATTGCCGAGCACCTGGCGCGGCGTTTGGCCCGCGCGGGCATGAAAGTCGACCCCATCCTCGCACAGCGCGGGGGCCTGCTCCACGACCTGGCGAAGCTCAGCGCCAAGCCGGTCGCGCGCTCGCATGAGTTGATGGCTGCGGAGATCCTGCTCGAGCACGGGCAGCCCGAGCTCGCCGAAATCGCCCGACGCCATGCCATGTGGGCGCCGCTCACGGAGGGCCAGCGCCCCGAAACCTGGGAGCAGAAGGTCGTGTATTACGCCGACCGTATCGCCCAGCACGACCGGCTCGTTGGCATAGATGCCCGAATGCTCGAGATCGCTCAGCGCCGGCCCGAGCTGCGTGCGCGTATCGACGAGTACCGCTTCGCGGCCCTGCAGCAGGAGGCGGAGATCGCAGCCCGCCTGGGCGTGAGCCTGCCGGAACTGTGGCGCGAGCTGGAATTGGTGCTGGGGCAGCAGCCTGGCCCGGGCTAGGAACGACCGCCGCTTCGTCTTCGTCTTGAAGGCTGACCGTGTCTCTGACCCCGGAGGTGAGCGCATGAAAGCCGCCCGCACGCTATTGATTTCGCTGGTGCTCGTTCTGACCGCCTGCACCCTGCCAACGGCAGCCGTGGCTCCTGCGGCCAGCGCGCCACTCGCGCCGGCCGGCGCCGTAACCTCCTTCGCGCCCGGTGCGCGCCTCGCCACCCGGACGCCGCCTCCCGGGGCAACCTCGGTCAGCGCCCGGCCCATGCAGTCTACGCGAACGATCGTGACGGGCGCGACCACCGCGCCGGCCGTCCCCAGTCGGGCGTTGGCCCCCTTCAGCATCGGCGTGCCCGCCGGCGACGCGTACGGACCGATGAGCATTGCGATCGACTCGGCCCGCAACCTGGCCTATGTCTATCACGCGGACTCGGCCGAGCGCCGGCCTGTGATCTCTGTGGTAGACCTGAAGGCCGGCCGGGTTACCCAGGTAATACGACTCGAGCAGACCACGCCCGGCGCCTCGGGTCGCCTGTTTCTGACTCCCGACGGAAAGCGCCTCTTCCTGCAAGAAACTCAAAACAAATCCGTTCTCAGCGTCGACATTGCTTCGGGGAGGGTGCGCAAGGTGCTCGAGGGGGTGAATGACGCCGTACTGAGCGACGACGGCAAGGTCTTGTACGCTGTCCTGCACGATATCGTCGCCGCTTATCCCGCAGCCGATCTCGCACAGGGCGAGACCCGCCCCATCTGGCAAGCCGAAACCCCATTTACGCGGATCGAGTTGAACGGCAACCGGCTGTTGGCGACAAGTTACGGCGGTGCGGGCGCACTGGTCGCGCTGGACGCCGCCACCGGCAAGGAGATCGCGCGCAGCAGTCCACCGGCGAGCGCAGACGTGATTTCGCCGGGGCCCAATGGGGGCTGGGCTGTGGTCGCCGGCGGCGAGAAGTCCCGTCTCGTGCGTTACGACGCGGACCTGAACGTGCTGGGCGAAACGCCGGTCAGCTACACGGGGGCCGCGCCCTACGACACGGTGCGCAACCGCTACCTTATGGCCGGCAGCCGCTACACGGAGACCGAGCCGGCGGGCCACCCGGTCATCCTGAGCATTGACGCACAAGACGGCAAGTTGGTGGACGAGGTGCCCCTGAGCGGCGGGTATCCGCTCACGGCCTTCGCGCCCTGGGGCCGCGACGCGATCGTCGCTTTCGCGACCGGGGGCCCTGGCGCGCTCTACGTTCTCGACGCCGAGACGCTCCAGCCGAAGCAGCAGATTGTCACGGGCGTGCGAGCGACGGAGGCGGTCGTCGACGGCATCTCGAGGTTGTACGTGGCCGACGACACCGGCCGGATCCACGTGCTGCAGTTGCCCGGCGGACAAGAGGTTGCGCTTTGGCAGGGCGCTGGGCCGCTGGCGCTCGACAAGCAGAATCAACGGCTGTACGCCAACCGCGAGGGTCGGGTGGTGGCCCTTTCTCTGCGCGACGGCTCCGTGGCGGCCCAATTCCCCCAGGGCGGCTCCCCCGCCCCCGATCCGAACGCTGATTTGGTCTACATTGCCGACCGCGGAGTGACCATCTACAACCGCAGCGGCGCGAAGCTGGGCACGCTGCCATCCACTTTTCCCGCACCGACCGCGTTCTCGGGCAACCCCTACGCGGTCGCCGCACAGGTTAACCCCGTGACGGGCCATGTGGCGGTGATCCTCCACAATGGCATCCCGGGTTCGAACGGCGGCACGTTCCTGCGCATTTATCCCCGCCAGAGCGACGCCGGTGTGACGCCGCCGGGTCCCCATAGCTTCGTGCTCGACCTCGAAACCGACCGGGCCGGCAACTGGTATGTTGCGTACAGCACGGCTCGCACGCAGGAGGCCGTGCATCTGCTGTCGCCCGCAGGCCAGCCGCAGCGGAAGTTGGAGCATCGTACCGGCTTCGAGGTCCTGGACGAGGTTGCCAACACGCTGTATCTCTTCGCCGATGGCCGGATTACGACCCTTTCGCCGTCAACTCTGGGCGCGAACTTGGCGTATGCCGGTCCAGACGTGTTCGTCGACCCCGCCTACAGCCCGGGCCTCCGAACCGCCTACGTCCCCGAGTACACTGGGTCCCACATCACCGCGGTCGATCTCGACGCGCTCGCGCCGCTCGACCTGCGCCCTGTGCCCGCCCGGCCTTCCCCCGAGGCCTACAATGAGGGTGTGACGGCAGTAGGCGGTGGCCGCCAGCGCCTGCTGCTGAGCCGGTATGGCACGGCCTATCGAACATCGAATGGAACAGCCTGGGAACAACTGGTTCCCGGGCTGGATATGTATTACACCCACGTTACGGCCGTCGATCCCCAAACCATCTTCGTGGCGGGGCGAAGTGCCGCGGGCGGCGAGGGCGTTTGGCGCAGCACGGACGGCGGAAGCACCTGGGCCTTCCTGTCGGCCGGCTTGACGGACCTGTTGGCGTCCGGGCCGGTGCTTGCGAACAGCGCGAACGAGGCCTACTTCGTCAACGCGAGCCAGGGTCTGTTCCGGTGGGATCCGGCGGGGAGCAAGTGGGCCCTGGCAAGCGCGGGCCCGCCTGAGGGCCAGTGGGGCAGCCTGAGCCTCGCGCCCGACGGCGCGCTCTTCCGCTCGAACAATGGCAGCCTGGAGCGCAGCATGGATCGCGGCGCCAGCTGGCAAAAGCTGGGCGCCACGGAGAAGACCGGAGACGTGATCGGCTACTCGTCGCTGTACACCGTCACGCAGACGCTCTTCTCAGTCGTGCGCAAGGATTACCGCCCTGCGGCTATCAATCGCTCCACCGATGCTGGCAAGACCTGGCAGCCTTCGCTCGGGGGACCGCTGCTCGGTTTCGATGGCTATCAGCCCGAAATTACGACTGGGTTCGGGCGCAGCTACCTGCTTCTCCAGCCCTATTCCGGGCCTGCCCGGCTGCTGCGCACCGTCGATTACGGCGCAACGTGGGAGGTCGCGCCGGTCGAGACCGCCCCCGACGCGCAACATCTTGCGGTCGACCCGCTGGACGGCCGTCTGTGGCTGGGCGTTAAGGGCGGGTTGCGAAGCATAGACCCCGGCAACATCAGATGGACTAGGGCTCCGCTTGCGGCAACGCCCACTGCTACGCCCGTGCCCACGGCCACCGTCGCCCCCTGCACCGCCACGCTGAACGCGAGCGACGCGGAGACCAGCGGCCGGGCGCCGGGCATCGGCTGTCCGAAGGGGGCGCCTGCCGTCGTCCAGATGGCCCGCCAGCGCTTCCAGCACGGCCAGATGATCTGGCGAGGCGACCGGAAACAGGTCTACGTTCTGTCTGACGACGGCCGCTGGCAGGGGTACGAGGACAAGTGGGTCGAAGGCGATCCGACCGACGATCCGACCCTCCAGGCGCCGGCCAGTTTGCAGCAGCCCGGCCGGGGTTTCGGGAAGGTGTGGCGCGAGCAGCTCGGCGGTCCGAAGTCGGCGCTAGGCTGGGCGCTGGAAAAGGAGCAGGGCGTGCAGGGCCAGGCCCAGGACTGGGACCATGCCACGGTGCTGCGCTTCGGCGGGGAGCTAATTGCGCTGTCTGACAATGGGCGGTGGCAGTAGACGGCTTGGTACGCCTGCCGTTTCGGAGGGCGGTTTCTGTTTGTTTCCGTCGGGGCGATCCCTGCTTCGTTCCGTCGGAGGCGAGCCCGCCCCCGATGCCCCCGGCTTCTGCTTTCTTCTGTCGGGGGCAAGCCCGCCCCCGACGCCCCCCGCTTCGGGGGCCTTGCCCCCGAAACCCCCAAAGGCTACGCCCCTCGGCGTCTGACGCTCCAAATCTACCTAGTCTCTGGGCGTAGGTGGGCCACCACAACCATATCTCCACAGACCCACGTTCGTGGAATGTCGTTGCTGACACGCCCGGAGTGCTGGCCACACACCCGTTCTCCGCACGCATCCAGGGTGAAGCGTACCTTAATCTTTGGGGGGTCGGGGGGCGATGCCCCCCGGCCAGGGTTGCAGGGGCCGACTGGCCCCTGCCAGAAGAAACAGTGTTTGCACTGGGGCCGGCCCCTGCCAGAAGAAACAGTGTTTGCACTGGGGCCGGCCGGCCCTTGCCAGAAGAAACAGGGTTTGCATTGCTGCAACCGCACCGCCCTCCTTGCGTAGAGAAGGATGAAGACAACAAGCAGACACAAGGAGGATAAGATGGCGCAGTTGGTAAGGTTTGCAGGTAGTATGATCGTGCTGGGCATGCTCGTCGCGAGCCTGGGTGCATGCACGTTTGCGCCGGGCGACGTAATCACAGGCTCTGGCCGCACGACGACGAAGAACTACGACTTCAGCGGTTTCACCAAGGTCAGCATCGGCAGCGCGTTCCAGGCCGACATCACGCAGGGCGAGAGTTACGCCACCTCGGTCACCGTCGACGACAACATCGTCGAATACCTGGACGTACGGGTGGAGGGCGACACGCTCCACATCGGGCTTAAGCCCCGCCTGAGCCTGGGTTTCCGCAACACGACGCTCAAGACGCAGATCACGATGCCCGACCTTGCAGGGCTGGACCTCAGCGGCGCAACCCGCACGAACGTCAAGGGCTTCAAGAACGACCAGCCGGCTAGTGTCGAGGTCTCCGGCGCCAGCCAGCTGCGCGGCGATCTGACCACCGGCCAGATGAAGATGCGGGCGTCGGGCGCGAGCACGGTCGATATCTCGGGCGCTACAGGTACGCTCGACGTCGAGGGCTCGGGCGCCAGCACCGTCCGCCTGGACAACTTCACCTCGACCGACACGAACGTGCGGGCCTCGGGTGCCAGCAACGTGACGGTCAACGCCAGCGGCAAGATCACGGGCGAGGCCAGCGGTGCTTCCAGCGTTTCGTACGTGGGCAACCCGACCTCGGTGCTGGTCGACACCTCGGGGCGCCAGCAACGTGCGCCACAAGTAATTGGCGTGCGCCACAAGTAATTGGCGTGCGCTATAAGTGATCGGCACCTGACCCCAGACCTTCGGAGTCTTGCAAGACTCCGAAGGTCTTTTTTTGTTCCGTACTGATTGCACATGCCGAGCTGTTTCGCTCGGCATGTGCATTTCGAGCTATACCTTGAGAATGTGATTTTACGCACATATTCGTAATGAGTGTCACAGATATTTGTGTGCCCGTGTGAGAAACTATGGAGGATCGCAGGACGTTCTGGAATAGTAGTGGCTGGGTCTGCCAGGCGGGCTTGTGGTGAGGAGGCGTGAGTGGGCGAATTGCATCGAGTTGTAGTCATCGGGGGCGGTTTCGGGGGTATGTACGCGGCCAAGGCGCTGGGCCGCGCCGCGAACGGCGGTGCGCCAGGCATCGACGTTACCTTGATCGATCGCCGCAATTTCCACTTGTTTCAGCCGCTGCTCTACCAGGTGGCGACGGCCGGCCTGTCGCCGGGCGAAATCGCGTCGCCGCTGCGTGGCGTGCTGCGTAAGTCCAAGAACGTCACCGTCCTGATGGGCGAGGTCACCGGCTTCGACCTGGCGGCCCAGGAAGTGCTCCTCACCGATCGCCGGCTGCCGTACGATTCGCTGATCGTCGCGGCCGGCAGCCACGACTCCTACTTCGGCAACGACCAGTGGAAGCCGATCGCGCCGGGCCTCAAGACGATCGAGGACGCGCTCGACATCCGCCGTCGTGTCTTCCTGGCTTATGAAGAGGCGGAGCGTGAGCAGGACCCCGAGAAGCGTAAGGCATGGCTGAACTTCGTGGTTGTAGGCGGCGGGCCGACCGGCGTCGAGTTGGCCGGCGCACTGGGCGAGATCGCCCGGCAGACCCTGAAAGGCAATTTCCGCCGCATCAACCCGGCGGAGGCGAACGTGCTGCTGGTCGAGGGTGCGGACCGGGTGCTGCCGCCCTTTCCGCCCGACCTGTCGAAGAAGGCGCAGCGCGCGCTGGAGCGGCTGGGCGTGACCGTGAGAACCGGCCTGCGCGTCACCGAGATTGATGGCGAGTGTGTGACGGTCAAGTCGGCTGCGGGAACAGAGAAGATCCAGTCGCGGACGGTCTTGTGGGCGGCCGGCGTCCAGGCGTCGCCGCTGGCCCGGCAGCTGGGCGAGGCCAGCGGGGCCGAGGTCGACCGGGGCGGCCGCGTCAAGGTCACGCCGAACCTGACGCTGCCCGGCCATCCCGAGGTATTCGTGATCGGCGACATGGCCCAGGCGCTGGCCGAGAACGGCAAGCCGCTGCCCGGGCTGGCCCCGGTCGCCATGCAGCAGGGGCGCTACGCGGCTGCGCTGATCCAGGCGCGACTAGCAGGCAAAGGGCTGCCGCGCTTCCACTACAAGGACAAGGGCACGATGGCTACGATCGGGCCGGCCGCGGCGGTCGCCGATGTTGGTCCCCTCCACTTCAACGGCTTCCTGGCCTGGCTGACGTGGCTCTTCATCCACCTCCTCTACATCGCAGAGTTCGACAACCGGCTGCTGATCCTGATCCAGTGGGCGTACAACTACTTCACCCGCAATCGCGGCGCCCGCCTGATCACCGGCAGCGTCAACGCGCCACCCTTGACGGTGAAGGAAATGGCGAAGGAAGGCGTCGAGGTCAAGACCGACGCCAAAGTCCGGGAGCCTGGTTAAGGCCGGAGGGCGGCGAGGGCGCAGAGGAATTACGAGACACGGGGCAGGGCGCCGCCGTCTCTTGCCTCGCCGCCCTCGCCGCCCTCGGTGGCGCAACCCGTCCCGGTCCTACGACACCCCTCGCGTTCATCTTCACAGATTCTAATCCAATTCTAATCGTCTCTCTATCCTCAGCCGCATATAATGACGCCGAACGCGCCTGGAGAAGACCCGGCGCTTATTCATGTGGTGGAGGGTGCGGGCCTCTGTCCGCAGCCTCCACCCAAAAGCAAGACCCAGTCTTTCGACTTCTCCTTCTTCGAGGTTTCTGCATGATCGAAGTGTCTGAACTTAAGAAATCTTACGGTTCAGTTGAGGCGCTTCGCGGCGTCAGCTTTTCGATCGCCTCAGGAGAGATCGTCGGCCTGCTCGGGCCCAACGGCGCAGGCAAGACGACGATTATCAAGATCCTGACCGGCTATCTGCAGCCCGATGCTGGCGCCGTGACCGTAGACGGGCTCGACGTGCTCGCGCATACCCGCGAGGTCCAGGCCCGCATCGGTTACCTGCCCGAGAACGCGCCGCTTTACCCCGAGTTGTCGGTGCAAGGCGTATCTCAAGATGATGGCCCAACTGCGGCAAATCCCGGCGGCCGAACAGTTGCGCTTGTATCTCCGATGCCGGTGCACGCCACCGGCCTGGCCGAGCATCTGACCCGGCCCATCGGCACGCTGTCCAAGGGCTTCCGGCAGCGGGTGGGGCTGGCCCAGGCCATCCTGCACCGCCCGAAGCTCCTGATCCTCGACGAGCCGACCGTCGGCCTGGACCCGACCCAAATCGTCGAGATCCGCCGGCTCATCCACCGGCTCTCCGAGCAGTCGACCATCCTGTTCTCGACCCACATCCTTTCCGAGGTCGAAGCCCTGTGCGACCGGGCCCTGATCCTGATCAACGGGCTTGTCAAGACCGACGCCAGGTTGTCGGACCTCGAAGAGACCGCCGACGCGGTGCTGGTGCTGGCGAACAAGGTCGACGGTGCGGAGCGGTGCCTGCGCTCGCTGCCCGGCGTGCGCGGCATCGAGCCGCTGCGCGGGCGCAACGGGTACGCGGCGTACCGGATTCTTGGGATGGACGACGTGGACCTGTGTCCCGCCGTGTACGACCTGGCCCGCAGCGAGGACTGGCCCGTGCGCGAGCTGCGGCGTGACGTGCGGACGCTCGAAACGGTGTTCAACCAATTGGCGACGGGGGCCTGATCCGATGAAACCGACGCTCGCCATTGCCCGCAAGGAGCTTGCGGCCTATTTCGGCTCGCCGATGGCCCTGATCTTCGTCGGCGTGTTCCTGGCCGTCACGCTGTTCGTCTTCTTCTGGATCGATGCGTTCTTCGCCCGCGGCATCGCCGACGTGCGCCCCATGTTTCGCTGGATGCCCGTGCTGATGATCTTCCTCGTCGCAGCCCTGACCATGCGCCAGTGGAGCGAGGAGCAGCGCTCGGGCACGCTCGAGGTGCTGCTGACCCTGCCCGTGAGCAAGGTCCAGCTGGTCCTCGGCAAGTTCCTGGCGGTCATGGCCCTCGTTGCGCTCGCGCTCGCGCTGACCCTGTTCCTCCCGATCACGGTCGTCGTTCTCGGCCCGCTCGACTGGGGCCCGGTGGTCGGCGGCTATCTCGCCGCGCTGCTGATGGCGGGGCCTACACGGCCATCGGGCTGTTCGTTTCGTCGCGCACCGACAACCAGCTCGTCGCCCTCATCGTGACGGTCATCATCAGCGGCTTCTTCTACCTGATCGGCTCCTCGGGCGTGACCGACTTTGTGCCCCGCAGCCTGGGCGACATCTTCCGGGCGTTGGGCGCGGGCAGCCGCTTCGAAAGCATCGAGCGGGGCGTGATCGACGTGCGCGACCTGCTCTACTACGTTTCGATCGCACGTCATCTTCCTGGTGCTGAACGTCCTCTCGGTCGACCGCAAGCGCTGGGGCAAAGGTGCGGGCAGCGCGGGCTACCGGCGCAGCGTCGTCCTGACCTCCGGCCTCGTGATCGCCAACCTGCTGCTGCTGAACGTGTGGCTCTTCCCGCTCAACGGACTGCGTCTCGACCTGACCAGCCAGCAGGACTACAGCCTCTCTTCGACCACGAAGGAACTGCTCGGCAACCTCAGCGAGCCGCTGCTGATTCGCGGCTTACGTCAGCGACAAGACGCATCCGTTGCTCGCGACGCTGAAGCCGCAGCTGGCCGACCTGTTGCGCGAGTACGAGATCGCCGGCCAGGGCAAGGTGACCGCCGAGGTCGTCGACCCGACGACGAACCCGGATGCGGAGCGCGAGGCAACCAGACGTACGGCATCCAGCCCTCGCCGTTCCAGGTGGCCGGCCGCTACGAGGCGTCGGTCATCAACGCGTACTTCGACGTGCTGGTCCGCTACGGGGACCAGAGCGAGGTGCTGAACTTCCGCGACCTGATCGAGGTCCAGGCGGACCGCAGCGGGGAGCCGGACGTCCGGTTCCGCAACCTGGAGTACGACCTGACCCGGGCCGCTCAAGCGGGCAACCTCTGGCTTCCAGAGCGTCGACAACCTGCTCGCCTCGCTGCCCAGCGCCGGCGAAGCTGACGCTGTTTGCCACGGCCGCAACGCTGCCCGAGGAGTCTGCAAGAGCGCCCCGGCCACCTTCCACAAGGTGGGCCAGGAACTGGCGGCCAAGTCGAACGGCAAGCTCACCTTCGAGATGATCGACCCGGACGCGCCGGGCGCGAAGGTGACGCGCAGCAGCTGCTCGACACTTACAAGCTGCGGCCGATTGCCGCGTCGCTGTTCTCGCCCGAGACGCTACTACCTCGACATGTGCTCGAGTCGAAGGACGGCCAAGGGCTCCGGCAGCGCGGCACCGCGCAGCTCGTCACACCCGCCGGCGACCTGAGCGAGGCCAACATCCGCACCGCCGTCGAGTCGGCGCTCAAGCGCTCGTCGACCGGCTTCCTCAAGGTGGTGGGGCTGTGGACGCCGCCCGAGACGCCAACGCCGAATGTGTTCGGCCAGCAGCAGCCCGCGCTCCGCACCTGGCAGCAGCTGCGCCAGCAGCTCGGCCGCGACTACACCGTGCGCGACGTGGACTTGACCACCGGGCAGGTGCCGGCCGAGATCGACACGCTGGTGGTCGTGTCGCCGCAAGGGCTCGACGACAAGGCCAAGTTCGCGATCGACCAGTACCTGATGCGCGGCGGGTCGGTGATCGTCGCCGCAGGGAATTATGACAGTCGGCCCTGGACCAGATGAACGGCGGCATTGCCCTGAACCCCCAGCAAGGCGGGATCGACGATCTGCTCGAGCATTACGGGGTCAAGGTCGAGAAGAGCCTGGTGCATGGACCCGCAGAACGAGCCCTTCCCTTCGCCGGAGCAGCGCACTGTGGGCGGCATGACCGTGCAGCGAGATCCAGCTCGTCAACTACCCCTTCTTCGTGGACGTGCGGGCGGGCGGCATGGACAAGACAAGCCCGATCGTGAGCAAGCTGCAGGCGATCACGCTCAATGGGCCTTCGCCGGTCGTCCTCGACCAGGCTAAGAACAAGGGCCGGCAGACCACGGTGCTGCTGAAGTCCTCGCCCGAAGTCATGGCTGCGGAACAGCACCGACATCAAGCCGGACCGCAGAAGTACGGCGAACTCGGGTTCCCGGTCGAAGGGCAGCCGGCCTCTCGAGCCGTTGGCGGTGGCCGTGCGAGGCACGTTCGAGAGTTTCTTCAAGGGCAAGCCGTCGCCGCTGCTCCAGCCCTCGCAGGCGGCCCAGCCCAACGCGCAAGCGGGTCAGCCCACGCCGACCCCTGCGCCGCAAACAGCGGGCGTGATCGAGAGCTCGCCGGAAACCGCCCGGCTGGTGGTCGTCGGCAGCGAGCGACTTCCTGACCGACGTGTTGTTCCAGGTTTCGTCGAGCGTCGCGCCCGACCGGTATCTGAACAGCCTCCAGTTCGTGCAGAACGCGGTGGACTGGTCGGTCGAGGACCTCGACCTGCTCAACATCCGGGCCCGGGGCACCTCGGCACGGGTGCTGAACCCGCTCGAGGCATCTCAGGAACGAATGGTGGAGATCGGCAACTATGCCCTGGCGCTCGCTCGCGCTGGTGGCCATCGCCGTGCTGTGGAACGTGCGGCGCCGCAACGAGAAGCCGCATGGTGCTGGTGGGAGATAAGCGATGAACAAGCTGCAACGCGCCCTCGATCGTCGCGCTGGTCGCACAGATTGCGCTGATCGCATTCGTCTTCTGGCCCCGCCCCGTGGCGGGCAGCACCGGTGCGCCCCTGCTCGGCGGGCTCAAGGCGAGCGACATCACGGGCATGACCATCACGGACGACCAGGGCGTGTCGACCCGGCTGGTGAGGCAGGGCGACGGCTGGATCGCCCCGGACGCGGCGAACTACCCGGCGGACGCGGCCAAAATCAGCCCGGCGCTCGAAAAGCTGGTGGCGATGAAGGCGGGCCAGCCCGTCGCGACGACGGCCGCGAGCCACGCGCAGTTGCAGGTGGCCGACAACAAGTTCCTCCGCAAGGTCGACCTCGCGAAGGCGGACGGCTCGACTGTGACGCTGTACCTCGGCTCGGCAGCGGGGGGCGGCCAGTCGGTGCATACCCGGCTGGGCGGCAAAAACGAGGTTTACCTGACGCAGGGTCCGGCCACCTGGGAGACGAATGCGGACCTCCTGTCCTGGATCAACCCGGTCTACCTGAGCGTCAACGCGGCCGACGTGACCACGTTGAGGCTGAAGAACAAGAACGGCGAGTTCACGCTGACGAAGGACGCTCAGGGCCAGTGGCAGCTGGCCGGGCTGGCCGGCGGCGAGACGCTCGACGCGAACAAGGCCGCCGGTCTCGTCAATGCGGCCACTTCGATCCGCATGACTGCGCCGCTCGGCAAGACGGAGGACCCGGCGTGGGGTCTGCAGCAGCCGAGCGCGGTCATTACGCTGCAGGTGAAGACCGGCGACCAGGTCAAGCCGGTCACGTTGACCATCGGGAGCCTGGATGAGAATGCCAAATCTTACGTGGTCAAGTCCTCGGAGTCCGACTACTTCGTCCGGGTGGGCGACTTCAGCGTGCAGGACCTGGTGTCGGCCGACAAGGCGGCCTTCCTGACGGCCACGCCGGCGCCTGCCGTCTTGCCGGCCCCGTCGGGCGCGACGCCCACGCCTTAGCCCATTTCTTCAACACAAAGACACGAAGACACAAAGTTTGCAGGCCTTCTCGAGGTATCCACCTTCGTGCGCCGTTGTGTCTTCGTGTCTTTGTGGCAAATGAGTCCTCGCATTAAAAGCATTCACCCGCACTCCCTCGCGCTTTCATGCGTTGTTCATATTGCAGGGTTACCCTACGCTTGACCTACAAGGCGCTGTCCTCGGTTAGGGTGCCCACTTCACGTTCGGAGTTCTCCCGATGAAAGCACGAAACGCTCACAGGCGGAGTTTCGCCGTCCTGCTTCTCGTCGTGGTCTTGATCGCCACGCTCGCTGTCGTCCTGGGTAGCCCCGCCGGCTCGCCCGCCAGCGCGGCGCGCGCCGCTGGGACCCGCTGCGCCCCTGGTGTCATCCAACGGTTGGACACAGGTCTTCTCCGTGCCGCCCTACCCCAACGGCGCGGAGTTTCACTTCTACGGCATGACGTTCTCGAGCCGCACCACCGGCTTTGCCTACGGCGGCGACACGTGGGACCCTCAGACTAATCCGGGCCGGGTGTATCGCACGAAGGACGGCGGCGCGACGTGGGAATTGGTGCTGCAGAACAACGGCTGGAAGATCGGCATGGCGTGTACCGACGAGCTGCACTGCTGGGTCGGCGGGCGCTACGGGCAGATCTACTACACCAACGATGCCGGCGATCACTGGCTGAGCGCAAGCGAGTACACGTGGCAAGGAATTGACGATTATCCGACGCCTCCCGTCCAGACCCCGGTTCCGTTTGCCAAGTGGATCCGCTCGGCGGGTGTGGCTCCGAACGGCAACCCGGTCGTTTTTGGCGCAACCGACAACACCATTCTGCACTCGAAGGACGGCGTCAACTTCTACAACTACTGGCCCATGTTGGGCTGGTGGTCGGCCACCTGGTCGGTAGCCTGCCCCACGAGCACCATCTGCTATGGCGGCCAGATCAACCGCTTCATCGTGAAGTCGACGGACGGCGGCGATACCTGGACCATGCCGGCCTACGCCAGCGACGCGACGCACCAACTGCCTGGCGGACAAATATCCGAATCCCGATCCGGACCTCCAGGGCGGTATTCAGCGCCGGTACTACGGGTTGGCGTTCCTCGACGAGAATTACGGGTGGGCCGTGGGCAGCTGCGGGATGATTTTCCGTACCCGTAACGGTGCGGCCAGCCGCTGGGAGCGGCAGATGCCCACCCTGTCAGAGGAAGTTCAGCTGCGCCGTGTCGAGGCGTTCAGCACCAAGAGCGCGATCACGGTGGGCGGTCAGAATCCGAACCCGGCCGAGCCAAGTGAGGCGCAAAATGCGCTCATCTTTCGCACGACGGACGGCGTGAACTGGAGCCCTGTAACTGCGCCCGACACGAGCGAGTTGCACGGCTTGGCCGCGTTCGCGGATGCAACGTTCGTGGCCGACTGGTCGGGCAAGGTGTGGCGCTGGGACGGCGAGCTCGTGCCCGTTCCACAAGCCACCAATACCCCGACAGCCACGCCGACGGAGACCCAGACGCCGACTCCGACTGCCAGCGCGACACCCACCGAGACGCCCGCCGTCACGCCAACCGCCACCTCAACCGAGATTCCGACCACGGGCAGCATCGAGGCGTTCGCGTTCTATGATGCGAATCTGAACAACAAGCCCGACCAGGGCGAGGCCCCACTGCCTGGCGTCGGCTTCACGCTTTCGACCGATGAGGTCACCGTCGCGACCGGTGTAACTGGGGTAGACGGCCGCTATGTGTTCGTCAACCTGCAGCCCGGCTCATACGAGGTCGCTGAGACCACGCCACCGCAGGGCTACACGCCCGTGCGGGTCACCCTCCTCGTCGCGGTCGCGGCAGGTTCGGGACCGGTCTTGCCTTTCGCACATACCATGAGCACGGTGACGCCCTACCCGAGCGCCACGCCGACGGGCGCCGCGCTCCCCATGCGGACGTGGCTCCCGATGCTGGTGCGCTGACAGGGACGAATGAACCACAAAGGCACCAAGACACCAAGAATCTATCCGAAAACTCGCCGGCGCAGCAGCCCGGCCAGCGCACTTTCGGATGGATCCTGAGGGCCCCCGCGTGGCTCTGCGCCCGGCTGGTTAGCGTCCCCGCGGGCAGAACCTGATTATCGTCATTTTCCCGTAGGGCAACTCGTGCTAAACTCACTTTGTTTGGCGTCGAAGCGGCGCCTGAGCACCCCTGCCATATTCGGAGGAAATGATGTACGTTGTGACTGTTGATGTCGCCAAGTGCGAAGCCTGCGGCGACTGCATTGATGCATGCCCGTCGGAGCTCATGGCCCTGGTCGAGGAAGAAGGCAAGAAGTATGCCATGTTCAAGGGCGACCCCGACGACTGCATCGCCTGCTATTCGTGCGAGTCGACCTGTAACGAAGGCGCAGTGACTGTCACCGAGGTCTGATCGGGCTGACCGGTCGCTTTTCGTGTAATGCAAAATGCGGGCTTGCGCCCGCATTTTGCGTTACAAGCAGCCGTTGCCCCGGCCTACGCGGCCAGCGCGGGCGCAGCCGCACCCGACGACTCGGGCGCCCGCACCCCGCGCAAGGCCAGCACCGACACCAGGAACATCACGCCGAAGATCCCAAACAGCAGGACGTAACCGGCGCCGGGCACGCCCGGCAGCCGCAGCGTCACGTAATCGGCAATGGGGCCGCCGATGTACGCGCCGACCGCGCCCGCACCCGCACCCGCCAGGTTCGAAATCCCCAGGTACTTCCCTGCCTCCGCACCGGGCACGATCCGGGTGCCCAGCGCCCAGTTGGCCGTGAAGAAGAACCCCGTCGCAATGCCGATCAACGTGCCGCCGATGTAGATCACCGTCATGTTGGGCGCGAGCAGGGCAATGAGCACCCCGAGCGCAGCGACGACCCCGCTGATCTGGAGCAGCCGCTTGTGCCCGAAGCGGTCGCCCAGGAACCCGCTCGGGATGGCCGCGATGAGGATGAAGACGCCGATTACCGTCATCAGCAGGGCCGCCGGCCCCGCCGCCTTCTCCCGCTCGAGCCCCAGCCGGCCCTGCAGGAAATAGATCGCAAAGGTCGACAGGTTGGTTGTGCCGACCAGGAACGCCAGGCGGCTGACGACCCACCAGGTGAACGACGGGTTGGCCTGCGCGGCCCGGTTGCCGATGCTGATGCGCACGCTGACCCAAACGCCGATGGCGACCGCGACCAGCATGGCCGCGATCCCGATCAGTCCCATCAGCGGCATGAGTGTTAGCGCCGAGTCGAGCGAGCCGAACGGGCCTGCCAGTTGCTTCACGGCCCAACCCAGGCCGAGGATGATGGCGGTGAAGACGGCCGTCATCGCCAGCAGCCGCAGGATCGAGCTCCAGTCAAACGGAGGCGCGTCTTCGCGGCTCAGCGGCCGCTCTTGCACCAGCATGGTCAGGAGCATGGAGACGAGCAGGATCACCGCTGCCAGCCCCAGCGCGGCCCACAGGTTGCCCCCGGCAATCAGGCGTGCGATGGTAAATGAGACCAGGATCAGGGGGATCGGGATTTCAAGCACCGCTTTGATGGCCGAGGCCCGCCCGCGCTTCTCGTCGGGCACAATGTCGGGGATGAGGCCCTGCTGTGCGCCGTGCGCGGTGTTGGCGGCGACCGACTGCAGGATAGCGATGACGAAGAGGAACCAGAAGCCCGCCATCCCGAGCATCCCCGCCGAGACGCCGGTCAGGCCGATGAAGACGAGCATCCCCAGCGTCCCCACGAAGATGAAAGGCCGTCGCCGGCCGATCGGGGAGGTGTTCCGGTCGGAGAGCATGCCCATGACCGCCTGCCACAGCAGCGCGACCATGAGGCTCCACAGCCGCAGCTCGCCCAGGCGGGTGCCCTTGGTCGCTTCACCCACGAAGTTCTGCACCAGCAGGGGGAACACGAGACCGTTGGTCTGCGAAAGGGTCGTGAGCGCGAGGAAGAAGATGTTGATGGTGATGTAGTCGTACCAGCGCAAACGCCGCGTCATGGGGCCTCCTTGGCTCGAGGAGTCGGGGGGAGGGCGGACGGGGAACGCTATCCCCCTCCCATCGGTGGGTAGAATTCTATCACATCCCGGTCTGTCACCGGGGGGTGATCCCACTGCGCCAGCCGGCGGTTGACCGCAATCACGGCCACTTCGGCGGGGGGCACGCCCAGTCGGGCCGCGAGGTCGCCCAGGGAGACGGGTTGCGGCTGAGCCAACTCCAGCCAGTCCCGCTTCTCCCTGTCATACCAGCTCAGGTGTCCACCCAGATGTACGCGCATGGATGAGAATGGGACGCAGATTGAACTGATCGAACTGATTTTGCCGATTTTTTAGTCGAATCATGGGGATCAGTTGAATCAGTCTAATCAGCGTCCTATTCAGTGCCTCCCGTGGCAAGCTTCTCTGCAGCCCAGCCGATGCCGAGCGCTTCCAGCCGTTCGCGTGTGGGAATGCCGGTCTCCGTGTCCCAGCCCTTGATTTCATACAGGTCGGTCAGCGCGCGCTCGAAGTCTTCGCGGGGGTATGCGACGCCGGCCAGCGCGCCCCCTTCCAGCGGCTGGAACAGCCGCTCGGGCAGCGTGTCGTCCTGCCGGGTGCGCCCCTCCCGGGCATTGAACACCCGGGCGAGGTTATTGGCGCGCTCGCCGATCCGCATCAGCTCGTCCAGCGTGACATCCCAGCCCGGTGGCCGCATGCACCGTCTCCACCACGTCGGGAATCGCGATGAACGAGCGCGGCGCGGGCCCGAAGTAGCACAGCCCGCTCGTCTTGCCCCAGTTGTTCCAGTGCTCCATCAGCGTGTAGTACTCGACCTTGCGCCGGCTGAGGTCGCGCGGGGCCAGCGGCTCGGTCACGCCCAGCGGCTCGACGCCCTTGAACTGGAGGGAGTCCGGGTTGGCCAGCACGGGGTCGTGGAATGCCGTCAGGTGCTCGGCGCCGGTCTCGGAGGTGGCATATGACAAGCCCACGCCCACCTTGCCGCGCGGCTCGTGCATGGCCAGCTCCTGCCCCTTCA
This sequence comes from uncultured Chloroflexia bacterium, assembly GCA_963810095.1. GTDB lineage: Bacteria > Chloroflexota > Anaerolineae > CG2-30-64-16 > CG2-30-64-16 > JALOOB01. The sequence continues at coordinate 690,979 of CAWEMM010000012.1, forward strand.
CCTGCATGGCAAAGAGCGGTGCGTCGCCCCCGATCGCTTCCGCGGCCCGCTTGCTCCCTTCGGCCAGCAGGTTGCCGATGCCCTCCCGGCGCCCGATCAGCTCCACGCAGCGGACCATGGCCGGGGCGTTTCCGAAGCGGAGGTCGAGGCCGCCCGTGTCCTCCAGCCCAATCAGCCCGTGCTCGAAGCATTCCATGGCGAATGCGACGGTGGCGCTGCACGAAATCGCGTCCATCGTGAAGCGGTTGCACAGCTCGTTGGCCTTCGCCACGGCCTGCAGGTCGTCGATGCCGCAGTTGGAGCCGAAGCCGGCGACCGCCTCGTACTCGGGCCCGCCGTAGTTGTCGCTCACCTGGTACGCGGTCGCCGGCTGCGCCGCCGACCTTCACTTCGCGCTTGCAGCGCACCGCGCACGCGTAGCAGCTGCGCCGGGCGCTCAGGATCTCCTTCTCGTAGGCTTCCCAGCGCAGGTTGTCGACGCCCTCGAACCCGCCGCTGCGGAAGTTGCGGGTGGGCAGGATGCCCCCGGCGTTCAGCCCCCCGGTGAGCCCCGGCGTGCCCTTCACCTGCAGGTCCCAGCTCAGCGGGTTCTCTTTGACCTCTTTGGCAAGCTTCTTGCCGAAGTTCGCGATCCACGGCCCATCTTCCGCCATGTCGACGTAGCGCGTGCTGCCGCGCACGGCGACGGCCTTCAGGTTCTTCGACCCCATGACCGCGCCCATGCCCGTGCGCCCGTTGAAATGGCGCAGGTCGTTCGTGATCGCTGCGAACCGCACGCCCTTTTCGCCGGCCTCGCCGATCTGCAGCACGCGGACCAGCTTATCGCCCAGCTCGCCGCGGATGGTCGCCTGGGCTTCCTCCGGCTCGCGGCCCCACAGGTGCTCGGCCGGGCGCAGCTCGACCTGGTCGTCCTTGATCCACAGGTACACCGGTCGCTCGGCCCGCCCCGTGATGACCACGGCCTCCCAGCCGGCCATCTTGAGCTCGGGGCCCCAGAACCCCCCGGCCTCCGACTCGCCGTAGCCGTCCGTCAGCGGCGACTTCCCGATGGCCGTGAAGCGGGTGGCGGTGGAAAAAGGCGCGGCGGTCAGCAGTCCGTTTGCCAGGATCAGGATGTTCTCGGGGCCCAGCGGGTCGACATGTGCGGGCAGTTCTGATAGGAGCAGGTAGGCGCCGAGCGCTTTGCCGCCCGGGTACATGCGATAAGTCTTTTCGTCGAGGGTCTGCGTAGCGATTGAGCCGCTCGCCAGGTCGACGCGTAGGATTTTTCCGGTGTAGCCAAATGGCATGATTGAGCCTCGGTTTATGAATGGTGCGGGTCGCCGGCGACGGGCTGCCCGAACTGGCGCGCGAGGAACCGGCGGGTGGCTTCGAAAAGCTCCCCGCGTTCGCAGTCGAGCGCCACGCAGTGCGTGGACCGGTCGAGCCAGAGCAGTTCCTTATCGGTCGAGCCGACCCGGTCGTAAATCTCCTGCGGCGCGGCCGGGTCGACCGTGCGGTCCAGCCGGCCGTGGACGATGAGGATCGGCTGGCGGATCTCGGGCAGCAGCGGGCGCACGGCAGCCTGCAGGCGCAGCAGTTCCCGGATGCCCCGTGCCGGCCGCACGTCGTATCCTTGCCAAAGCGCATCGGACTCGGCGGGCGCGCCGGGCTTCGGATGCACCATCACGTCGAAGGGCGCGAGCGCATACGCGGCCCGTTCCTGGAATGAGCTGATGGCGAGCTTGAGCGCGGGCGCGTACGAGAGCACCGCCGCAATCTCCGGGTGGGTCGCCGCCAGGTGCAGCGTCAATGCCGCGCCCGTCGACTCGCCGCCAACCGCAACCCGGCCGCAGCGGGTCTTCAGTGCCACGTACGACGGCTGTGACGGCCCGCAGCCAATCGCGCCAGCCGTAGTGCCCGAGGTCTTCCGGCTCCGTGCCGTGCCCGGGCAGCAGGGGCGCAGAGACGGTGTAGCCCGCCGCGTGCAGGTTTTCCGCCAGCGGCCGCATCTCCGCAGTCGTCGCGGTCAGCCCGTGCACGAGCAGCACGCCGTCCGGCCCCCCGTCCAGGCAGAAGGCGTCGCCGGGCAGGTGGTCGTTGACAAGAAGTCTCTTCGACATGCAGGATCCTTACCACTAAGACACAAAGAACCGAAGACGCACGAAGTGATTGTGCAACTTCGTGTCTTGGTGTCTTTGTGGTTAGTCGGACGACTTATGGCAGCCACTTCTTTGCCAGCCGGCATACCATCGTGTAGGCCGGGTCGTAGACGTTGCCCAGGTCGTAGTCCACGCACTGGCCCAGGAGGATGCTCGCCTCCTGCATGGTGAGGCCGTAGTCGGCGGTCAGCCAGCGGAGCATTTCGGTCGTGGCGTGCTGCAGGGCCTGGTCGAGCGGCCGGGCGTTGCCAACCGTGAAGATGTGCTCCGCATTCTCGCCCCTGGGCCACCGAACCGGCGCGTGCGCCTCCTGGCCCTTGATCACCCGGAGGCGGAACTCGACCTCGAACGAAATCTCGATCCCCGTTCCCACCACCTCGCCGTCGCCCTGCACCGCGTGCCCGTCGCCGATGAAGAAAAGCGCGCCCGGCACCGCAACGGGGAAGTATGCGGTCACGCCCGCACAGAAGCCCCGGTAGTCCATGTTGCCGCCGTGCGGTCCGGCCGTGGACGTGGAGATGGCCTGGCCGCCGGCGGGCGCGACGCCGAAGCAGCCCACCATCGGCGCAAGCGGCAGGGCCAGCCGGCCGAGCTTGGGGAACGGCTCCTGCGGCGTGGCACAGCCGGCCGCTGCGTCGACGTCCCAGATCAGCGTTTCGGCCTCGGGCAGCGAGGCGACAAAGCTCGGATCGACCACGCCGGGCGCGACGACGTCACGGGTGAAGCCGGTCGGCCGGTTGGGCGCCAGGCGGATGAGATCGACGGCCAGGGTATCGCCGGGCTCGGCCGGCTCGACATAAAAGGGACCCGTCTGCGCGTTCGGGCGGCCGCCAGCAAGCTGGCCGTGGTGGTCCCAGCCGTGCGCGTCGATGGTCGTGGTCACGACCGTATCGCCGTCGGCGACCGTGAGAACGGGCGGATGCGAGCCGAGCGTGTTGTAATAGCGGGTTGGTGCGAAGTGATGAGTCGTCATAACACTAGCGTAACACCGGGATTGTGGCGTTGGCAAATGGCATGACGCCAATGCGCGCGCCGGATGGCAGGCGGGCCAGCGCCTCGTCCACGGCCTGCTGGAGCGAAGGGGCGGGGTTCAGCAGCAGGCGCTCGGCCAGGCTGCGGTCCATGTCTGACACGAACGTAAGGCGGACGCGGGCCGCGTCGCGTGCGATCTGCCACGCCTTGTGCGGGCCGATCCGGTAACCCTCCGCCGCATAGCGGTCGAGCACCTGCTCGTGCGTCGTGAAGCCGCCGTCGAGCATCCAGCGCTCGTAGGCTGCGCTGCCCGTGCCTTCCCCGCAGGCCGCGGCCAGGATCACTGCGCCGCTCAGAGCGGGAACCAGCCGGGTCACCAGGGTGGCGTGCGCGAGGGCCTTTTGCGCCTGGTACAGGTTGATGTCCTTCGGATGGCCGCCGGGCGACACGATGACCAGGTCGAACGGGCGGCTGACTTCCACCGCGTAGATGGCGCGCAGCAGGGGGATGCCCGCCTGCATCACGTCGACCGGGCGCCCGGCCAGGACGTGCGCGATCTGCTTGTGGTCATTCAGGATCGCGTTGAGCGCGTAGTCCACCCCGATCAGCCGCCCGATCTCTTCGACATCCTGCCGGCAGGGGTTGTCCGCGTAGGAGTTGATCTCGGCGCCGGCCGCGGTCATCATGGCATGGTTCGTGTTGATGGTGGCCTTCGCCGTCAGGCCCACCGCCGCGCTCTTGACCCCGCCCGAGAAGCCCATGAACTGGTGCGGCTCGATGTTCCCCACGACCACCCGCAGGTCCGCCTCCCACCAGCGCCGGTTGACGCTGACGGGCGTGCCGCGGGCCGTCTCGCCGAGGTAGATCAGCTCGCCGTCCGCATTGCAGTCGTGGCTGTACACGGGGTAGCGGGCGAGGATCTCGGCCGGCAGGATGGCCGGGAATTCCTCGGGCGGCATGGGGGCGTGGGTGCCGGTCGCCACCAGCAGCGTGATGTTCTCGGGGAGGAACCCGAGCCCTTCGAGCCGGGCGAGCAAGGGCGGCAGAAGGTAGCGGTGGGGGACGGGCCGGGTCTTGTCGTTAACCGCGACGACAGCCCTCCGCCCTCGGTTCGTGGGCAGGGGCGCGGCGTCCAGGGCCGCCTCGACTGCCGCCAACGGATCGGGCGAGGGCGCGGCCTCGCGGGGCGCGAGCAACTCCACCCGGCGTCCAGCGCGGCGGGCAGGTCGAACTCGACAAATCCTTTCCCGTAGGGAAGCTGGTAGCGGGTCAACGGCGCCTCATGCAAACAGCCGGATCAGCAGCAGGCTAAACAGCGCCAGGCAGCCGCCCACGGCAAAGCCGAGCGCGAGCGGCTTGAGCCCGGTGCGCCGGATGCTCGCGGCGTTGGTGCTCAGCCCGATGGCCGAGAGGGCGAGCAGGATGCAGAGCTTCGTCACCTCGTCCAGCAGCTTCAGCACGTTGGCGGCGGCTACCAGGCTGCCCGGGTCGTTCACGTTGACCGGTGTGAAGCCGAGCGCGTTGCCGAGCGACCGGACCAGGCTCATGCCGACGAAGCCGAGCACGAACCAAGGCACGATCTTGCCGATCGACAGCTTGACCGACGCATCCCGCTTCTGCTGCGCCCGGGCGTACACCAGCCCGATGCCGAGGATCAGCGGGGCCATGAGCGTGTTGCGCACGAGCTTGACCACCGTCGCAACGTCGCGTGCCGCGTCGCTGAACGCCGCGCCCGCGGCCACCACCTGCGACGTGTCGAGGATCGCAGTGCCGGCCCACAGCCCGAAGATCCGGTCGCTCATGCCCACCAGGTAGCCGAACGTGGGGTAGAGCAGCACGGCCAGCGTGCCGAAGAAGGTGATGGTGGCGACCGCATAACTCACATCCTCGTCCTCGGCCTCGATGACCGGGGCCGTCGCAATGATGGCGGAGTTGCCGCAGATGGCGGTGCCGACGCCGATCAGCGCGGCCAAGCCGGGGGCGGATACGGAGGGCGCGCCCCAGCAGGTAGGCGAGCGACAGGGCAAAAGCCACGCACGCGAGCACCAGCAGCAGCGCAGACCCGCCGATGTTGATCACGTCCTGGAAGCTGAGCCGCACGCCCAGCAGGATAATGCCAAAGCGCAGGATGCGGGTCAGAGCGAACTTGATGCCCGGCTCGAAGCGGGCGGAAAACCCGATCGCGTTGCGGACGAAGAACCCGAGCAGCACCGCGATGAAGACTTCGCTCACCGCCCGAGCGATCTCGGGCGAGGGGATCAGCCCGTGCAGGTAGCGCGCGATGAGCGCCACGGCCAGCACCAGGAACAGGCCCGGCAGGGCAGGGCGCAGCTCCGCGCCGATCTTGCGGAGCTCGGCAACAAGTGGATTGACGTGCGTTGTAGGGGCGATCATGGCAGCTTCCCGACCTTCGGGGTTTCGACCGCGAGCAACCTGACCGGGTCAGGCGCTCGGTGAAACCCCGAAGGTCTCGGATTGGAGCGGGTTACGCGCTCTCGTAGAGCTTCGTCAGGACGAACTCGTCGTGGCGCAGGGCCTCGGCGGCGGTGAAGCGGCCGTTGATGGTGTGTTCCAGCACCTCCATCGCCTTGTCGGCGCCCTCGTCCAGGTTGATCTCGATGCGGAGGAGCCCGGTCAGGTCCACGTCGATGTGCTCGGACATCGTCGCGACGGTCAGCGGGTTCGCACACAGCTTGATGACGGGGATGATCGGGTTGCCGATGATGTTGCCCTGCCCCGTGGGGAAGTAATGGACGACCGACCCGGCTGCCGCGCACAGGGTGACCATTTCGGCCGCGGCCGACGACGAATCCATGAAGTGCAGGCCCGGGCCCTGGGGCTCCACGGCCTTGTCGAGCACGCCCACGACGGTGCAGCGCCCCATCTTCTGGATGTTGCCCATGGCCTTCTCTTCGATGGTGGTCAGGCCGCCGCGGATGTTGCCTTCGGTCGGCTGCGAGCCCAGCAGGTCGACGCCCTTGCTCTTCACGAGCGCCTGGTAGTCGTTGAAGAACTGCATGAACCCGTCGGCCACTTCCTGCGTCGCGCACTGGTTGGCGATGATGTCCTCGCCGCCCGTGACCTCGGTCGTCTCGCCGAAGATGAGGGTTGCCCCAGCGTCCGCCAGCCGCTCGAACACCCGGCCGACCGTGGGGTTCGCCGCCAGGCCCGACGTGGTGTCCGACTCGCCGCACTTGGTGCTCATGCACAGCTGGTCGACGGTGAACGGCTCGCGCTGCAGCTCGGTGGCGTACTGCACGAACTCCATGGCCTTGCGCGCCGCCATCTCGATGGTCTTCAGGTCGCCGTAGCGCTCGATGCTGAACCCGGCGACCGGCTTGCCCGTCTCGGCGATCGCATCGACCACCCGCTGCGTCCACTTCGGCTCGATGCCGATGACGATGGCCGCGGCCACGTTCGGGTTGCGCCCGGTGCCCGCCAGCGTGCGGAAGGTCAGCTCGAGGTCCTCGCCGAACTGCAGCCGGCCGTATGGGTGCGGCAGGGCCATCGTGCCCTTGATCAGGCTGGCAACGCCGTTGGCGGCGGCATTGGAGATGTCGTCGATCGGCAGGATGATGACGTGGTTGCGGACGCCGAAGCGGCCGTCCGGGCGCTTGTAGCCCAGCAGCTTCATTTCCTCCGGCTTCTTGCCGCCCAGGGCCAGCCGCTCGGTGTGCTTCTGGACGATTTCCGGCGCGGGCGCCTCTTCCAGGCTCCACGCGCATCGTCTTCAGGTTTTGCGTGTGGACGTGGCCGCCGCAGGGGATGGCCGCAGTCGTCTGGCCGATCGTGCGCCCGTACTTGAGCAGCTTGTGCCCCGCCGGCATGTCGCGCATCGCAACCTTGTGGCCCAAGGGCACGTCGTTCACGACCTTGAGGCTGCCGTGCTCCTGCCCCTCCAGCGTGACGACGCCCACTTCCTCGCCCGCGTGCAGGTCGCGCACCGCCACGCCGACATCGTCGATGAGTTCGTGAATCAGGATTCCGTGTGCCATGATGAGTGCCTTTCGTAAACGGGATTGGAATGGGACTCAGTTAACTGATCAAACTGATCGACCTGATCTTTCTTGAATATCATGAAGATCAGTCCGATCCGTTCGATCTGTGTCCCATTCTGCGTTCTCTACAAGTCGATCCCGTTTTCGCGGAGCAGCTCGTCGATGAGCACGGGCTGCCCGGTCTTGACCGATTTTTCGGCCGCCGCGCCGACGACGATGGACCAGAAGCCCTCGGCGGCTGTGGCCGCTGTCCTTGGCGCACCGTCGATGTTGTCCACAAAGCTGACGTGCTCGAAGTAGGTCGCGCCGTGGTGGCCGCTCGCCTGGATGAAGCCGGGTAGCACGGCGTGCCGATGCGGGTGGGCTTGCGGTCGCCGCACTTGATCTCGATGGTCGTGTCGGGCTGGCCCGCCGGCAGGAAGTCCTCGTTCTCCGACACCTTCAGCCGGCCGTCGTCGCCGCAGAGCACCATCTCCTCGTAGAACATGGGCGAGAACATGCAGAGGTTGAAGGTGGCCCGCACGCCGTTGGCGTAGTTGACGATGACGAACGGCGTTGTCGATGATGTCCGACTTTTCGCCCTCGTACTCGAAGTCGAGGAAGTTGACCGCCGCGCTGCCGCTCGCATACACGCTGACCGGCCGGGCGCCGGCGAACAGGTTCATCAGGTCGAAGTAATGGCAGCACTTCTCGACCAGCGTGCCGCCCGAGTACTTCGAGAACTTGTTCCACTGCTTCACCTTGTCGAGGAAGGGGAAGCGGTGCTCGAGGATGCTGATCGTCTTGATGTCGCCGATGGTCTTGCGCTCCAGCGCCTCGTGGATGGCCTCCACGTAGATGGGCTTGAAGCGGTACTGCAGCCCGATCTGGAAGACGGCGGGGTGCCGCTGCGCCATCTGCATGATGGCATAGGCGTCGCAGACCGTCGTCGCCATCGGCTTCTCGAGCAGGATGTGCTTGCCCGACGCGGCGGCCACCCGCACCACGTCGAGATGCGTGAAGTTCGGCGTGCAGATGATCAGGCCGTCGACCGCCGGGTCGTTGCACGCCGCTTCGAGCGAGTCGTACACGACCAGCTTTTCCCGCCCGGGCGGAACTGGGCGTGCATCCCCTGGGCGCCGGCAATGCTCAGCGGGTTCGGGTCGTACACGCCGTGGATGACCGCGCGGCCCTCCATGCCCGTCACCCGGATGTGCTCCTGCCCGTTGACGCCCGTTCCGATCACGTTGAAGCGGTAGCGCTCCTCTGCCGGTGCGAAGAGGTAGCGGTCTTCGGCCGGGATGTACGCGAAGACGGGGCTCCGCGCAAAGACCTGGTTGCGGAATTCTTTACCGATTGGCATAGCGTTATCCTCGACTTATTCGTACGGCGTCTTGTCCCAGAAGCTGCAGAACCGCTTCAGCCCCTCGTCCGTCCACGGGTGCTGGACCATGCCCTTGTACACCGCGAGGCCCGCAGGTCACGATGTCCGCCCCGGCCACGGCCGAGTCCACGATCTGCCGGCCGTTGCGCACCGCACTGACGATGATCTCGGTCGGGAACTCGTAGTTGTCGCGCATCATCACGATTTCCTGGATGAAGCGCACGGTTTCTTCGCCGGTCTCTTCCTTCCAGCCGATGAAGGGCGAGACGAACGTCGCGCCGAGCCGCATGGCCTGCAGCGCCTGGCTGCCCGAGAAGACGAGGGTCAGGTTGACGCGGATGTTCTTCGGCCCGCAGGCCGCGCAGCGCCCGGAACCCGGGCTCGGTGGCGGGCAGCTTGATGACGAAGTTGGGGCTGAGCGCGGCCAGCTTCTTGCCCTCGGCCACCATCTCGCGCCAGTCGTCGTAGTGCGGGTTGACCTCGACCGACACCGGCAGGTCTGTCCCCTTGAAGATCTCCGCGATCTCCTTGATCACGACCATGAACGGCTTGCCCGAAGCCTGCACGTGCCGGGGGTTCGTCGTCACGCCGTCGATCCCCACCATCTCCAGCGCGTACGTGATCTCGTCCGTGATCGCGCTGTCCAGGAAGAACTTCATCCTTGCCTCCGAATGTGTGTCGTCGCCCGCGGGACCAATGTCGAGGCTACCACAAGGTGCCCGATGACATGGCTTCACAAAGCTCTGCAACTATCGCCTGGCTTCCGTTTGTCTGTGTCTTTGTGTTAAAGTCATGTCTACCTGCCGCCGAAGCCCGTCGTTGCGACGCCCTGCACGAAGTAGCGCTGGGCGAAGACGAACACGATCAGGATCGGGATGAGCACCGCCGTCGACGCCGCGAACAGCAGCTCCCAGTTCCCCGTCATCTGCACGTCGTTGAGCGCGCGCAAGCCGAGCGCCAGCGTCCAGTTTTGCCGGCCGTTGATGTAGATCAGCGGCTGCAGGAAGTCGTTGTAGCTCTGCAGGAACGCGAACACCGCCACCGTCGCGATGACCGGCTTGGACAGCGGCAGGATGATGTTGAAGAGGATGCGGACGCGGCTTGCGCCGTCGACCAGCGCGGCTTCCTCCAGCTCCATGGGGATGGTCTTGAAGAACTGCCGCATCAGGAACACGTAGAGCGGCGCCAGCGCCAGCCAGAACGGCACGGTCAGCGGCAGGTAGTTGCGCGGCAGGTCGAACAGCGTGCCCGGCAGGTCGAGCACGTTGCCCGGCTTCGTCCAGCCAAGCGTCCTGAACTCGATGAACATCGGGATCATCGTGATGATCTCGGGCAGCATCATCGTGCCGAGCAGCATGCCGAAGAAGAAGTCGCGGCCGGGCCAGCGCAGCCGGGCGAACGAGTAGGCCACCAGCGACGACGACAGCACCACGCCCAGCACGGTCAGGAGGGAGATCTTGAAGGTGTTGACCGCAAACGTGGCGAAGGGCAGCAGCTGCCATCGCGTCGGCGTAGTTGCGCCACTGGGGCACGGCCGGGATCCACACGATCGGGTTGGCGAAGATCTCGGGCTGGCTCTTCAGCGACGAAGAGACCATCCACAGCGTGGGGCCCAGGAACGTGAGCAGGATCAGCGTCATCAGGACCTGCAGGCCGATGATGCCCAGCCGGTCCATCGTCTTGCGCCGCGATTTGGCGGCCGCGTATTTTTCGGTCTCGACCGTTGGCGTGGCAGGGATGTCCATGGGGCGCTCCTACGACTCGTAATACACCCAGCGGCTCGACACGTAGAACTGCGACGATGGTCAGGCCGATGACGATGATGAAGAGCTCCCACGCCAGCGCGGAAGCGTAGCCCATGTTGAAGAACTGGAAACCGTTCCGGTAGATGTTGAGCACGACGAACAGCGTCGAGTTTTCCGGCCCGCCGTCGGTCATGATCAGCGCGGGGACGAACGTCTGGAACGAGTTGATGATCGCGATGATCATGTTGTAAAAGATCAGTGGCGTCATCAGCGGGACGGTGATCTTGAGGATCGAGGTGAACTTGCTCGCGCCGTCGATCTGCGCGGCTTCCTGCAGCTGGACCGGGATGTTGCCGAGGCCGGCGATAAAGATCACCATCTGGCGGCCGATCATCCAGAACGACATGAAAGATGAAGGCGGGCTTGGCCAGCTCGGGCTTGAGCAGCCACGGCTGTGCCGGGATGCCCACCCAGCCGAGGATGGTGTTCAGGATGCCGAAATCGGGGTGCAGCACCCGCTGCCACACGACGGCCGTCGCGACGACAGGGATGATGATGGGCAGGTAAAAGCCCGCCCGGTACATCGCCCGGAACTTGAGCGGCTGGGTCAGCGCCAGTGCCAGCGAGAAGGAGATGACAAGCTGGAACGGCACGGCAAAGAGGGTGTAAATCGCGCTGTTCACCAGCGCCTTGCGCGCCAGCTCGTCGGTGAACACCCGCGTGATATTCGCCAGCCCGGCGAACAGCCGGCGGCGAGAGCAGGTCCCATTTCTGAAACATCAGGTAAATGGAGTAGAGCATGGGAAATGCGACGAAGGCGAAAAAGCCGATCAAGAACGGCGCAGCAAACAGGTAGCCTTGCAGCCATTCGCGGCGCTGAAATGACGACACGCGGCGCCTGGGTTGCGTTACAGCGGCCATGCCGTACCTCCCGAAGCAGAATTGGACTCAGATTGAACTGATCTGACTGATTTGCCTGATCCTTCACCCTGGGCTGGCAGGGTAATCACGAACAAGATCAGGTGATCAGTCCGATCAGTCCAATCTGCGTTCTATTGCACTATGCGCCGAGCGCGGCGTTCAGCTTCTCGTCGACCTGCGGGAAGACCTCGGCCGGCTTGGCGCTGCCGTTGTTGATCTTGTCCCATGCGGTCGGCTTCACGACCTCGGACCACATCTTCGAGCGCGGCACGTTGGCGCTGACCACGTCGATCTGGCCTTCCTTGAACGCATCGAGGAACGCCTGGCCGTTCTCGATCTGGTACAGCTCCTTGGTGCGCGGCACCCACCAGCTTTGCGCCAGGTCGAGGTTCGACGGGATGCGGCCGGTGATGGTGGAGTACTGCTTGTTGCCTGCTTCGCTCACCAGGAACGCGGCGAACGCCCAGGCGGCCTCGGCCAGGTCGGTCTTCGGTGACCGCGACGCCTTCGCCCCAGCCGCGATGCGGCCGGCCCGAAACGTTGGGGGTCTTGGGCATGAGCACCACGTCGAAGGGCACTTCCTTCTTCTGCTCGCGCAGCTTCGGGCTGTTGAGCTGGGGCAGGAACCACGGCCCTTCGTACTTCATGGCGCACTTGCCGGTGTTGATCGTGTTCGCGCCGGACGTGTCGGCCGGGCTCGGCGCGACCTTCCAGGTGTGGGGCATGTCGTAGGAGGTCGTGGTGATGCGGTCCACGATCTCGGGCTGGTTGAACATGGCCTTCTTCGGGTCGATGATCGTGTCGAACTCGCGCTTGCCCGTGCCGACGATCCAGCCGATGTCGCGGTACCAGTTGCCGTTGACCTGGTAGCCGAACAGGCCCTTGCCCGCGTCGGTCAGCTTCTTGGCCGTCTCGACGAACTCGTCGAACGTCCAGTCGGTCTTCGGGTAGGCCACGCCGGCGTCGTCGAAGATCTTCTTGGCGTAGAACATGATCATCGTCGCGGCCTGCAGCGGGATGAGGAAGGTCTTGCCGTTGCGCTTCGTGCTCTGCTCGACGCTGGTGTAGCCCGAGGGGTAGACGTTGGTCACCTTGTCGCGGGTGATCCAGTCGTCGACCGGCTGGAGCAGGCCCTTGTCCGCATAGGCTTGCCACTCCCAGCCCTGGAAGGAGGCCAGGTTGGGCGGCGTGCCGCCGGCGAACATGGTCTGCAGCTTGGTGTAGTAGTTGGCGTTAGGGTCGGCAACCGGCGTGATGTTCACCACGTTCCCGGTCAGCTTGGTGTACTCGGGCCCCAGCACTTCCCAGGCCGGGACCGTCGGTCGTGTCGCCCCAGGCGAGGAACTCGATCGGGGCGAGCGCTGCCCTTCGCCGCAGGTGCGGCAGTCGGGGCGGCTGCGGCCGGCGCGGTGGTCGCCGCGGGCGCAGCCGTGGGGGCGCTGCGGCCGGTGCGTGGCCTGCTGGCCGCCGCATGCGGAGAGCAATGCGGCCGCCGCCAGGCCCCCGCCGCCCAGCTTCAGGAACTCGCGGCGGGACAACTTGGTCTGCTTGGACATGTGCCTTTCCCTCCCTGGGTGGTGTTGAGATCGCGTCGTGGGGCCCGTGCGCAGCACGCCGCCTCATGACAGGAGTTGACTTACGACAGGCGTTGACCTACGACAGCTGTTGACTTACGACAGGCGCAGCACGGGCAGGTCGAGCAGCCGCGCCAGCGCCAGCAGGGCGTCCAGGTGGTCGCCGTAGGTCAGGGAGATGTGGTGGTCCAGCCCTTCGGTCATGATGGTGTCGAAGCACCTCTTGGGCCGGGCGGTCGAACCGGATGCACGCCGGACGTGCCCGTGTAGCTCATCGGCGCGTGCTGCATTTCGCCCGCCGCCACGACCAGCCGGTACTCGCCCGTGGCCTGGCTCAGGCGGGCGAGGGTGACGCGGCCCGGCTTCAGCGGGAACTCCATCAGGAGCGGCTTCTTGCGGTTCGAGTGGACCGTCGTGCGGGGCCGCAAGTCGGGATCGGCCATCGAGAGCGGCGCGAGCCCGCAGTGCCACAGCACCGCCTCGTCCCGCTCCAGGTCCCAGCCGACCATGTCGGTCCCAAAGGCGGGCTCGCCGCTCAAACCCTGGAGAATCAGCCCCGTGACCGTGCCGTTCACGTCGGCCTCGCACGAGCACGGCGTCATCTCGTCGGTCAGCAGCGACATCGCGCCGCACGCGGCGCCGCCCAGCTCGGTGAAGAACTCGGGCCAGCAGCGCACCGCCAGGCCCCGAAAAGGCGTTTTCGTCGGCCAGCCGCCCCAGCGTGACGTACGCGCCGAGCGTGTTGCGCAGCGGCTCCTGCTCCAGCTCGTCCAGGCCGTCCACCCGCTCGCTGCAGGTTCGCCAGCACCGGGTCTACCGCGCTGACCGCCGCGCTCCGGGCGCCGTCGAACACTTCGGCCAGCCCGCGCTGCACCACCTGCACGCCCAGCCGGGCCGCCAGCGCATCGCCGTCATACGTGCACGGCTCGAAGCCGTCCGGGTTGAGCCCGAACCGCCCGATCCGGGCGCTCTTGAGGCGTGCGCCGCACCCGGCCCGCTTGTGCCAGCGTGAGCAGCTTCTGCATCGCCTGCGCGGTCTTCCGGCTCGGCGTAGACGTACTCATAGCTGAACCCGGCCCGGCGCAGCGCGTGCGCCGCCAGGTTGATGCCGCAGAACGAGTTCAGCCGCAGCCGGCCCCCGGTGCGCTCTTCGGGCAGCGCCCACAGCAGCAGTGGCGCGCCGGGCACGGTGCGGGCCAGGTCGACGACCATGGTGCTGTCGGCGAACGAGGCCTGGAACGCGAGCAGCAGGTCGACCGGCTCGGACAGCAGCTCGGCCGGCCGCCGCCCGCACGCCGTCCAGGTCCATCACGAGGTCGGCCGGACCGTGCACCACGCAGCCGGCCTCGTCGAGCCGGGCGCGCATGCGGGCCATCATTTCGGCCGCCAGGGGGACGTCGAAGGTGGGACGGGCAATCGGAATGAAGCCGATGTGCAGCGTTGGTTTCACGGTTGGGTTCCTTGTCGGTAGAAGAATGCGTCGAGGGCGAGCGCGGCCGCACCGATGACGCCCACCTTGCGGCCAAACGCCGTGGTGGAGAGGGTCACCCGCTCGCCCAGGCCGGCGAACGAGCGCCGGCGCATGGTCTCTTCGATGCGGGGCAGCATCAGGTCGGCCCCGGCGGCGAACAGGCCGCCCAGGATGATCATGTCGGGGTTCACCAGGTTGACGAGGTTCGCCAGCGTCGTGCCCAGGTGGAAGGCCCGCTCGTCGAGCAGGGCGAGCGCGTCGCGGTCGCCCGCCGCGCCGCATCGAACACCGCATCGATGGCGCCACCGGGGCTGAGTGCGGCGTCGGCGGCAGCGCCTGGGCCAGGATCGAGCCGGGCGAGCGGCGCTGCGAGCACGGTGGCCTGCCGCACGATCTCCCCTTCGGACACCAACGTTTCGAGGCAGCCGGTGTTACCGCAGCGGCACGGCGCCCCGCCGGCAGGGATGACGGTCGTGTGCCCGATTTCGCCCGCGCCGTACTGCGTTCCCCGGTAGAACTCGCCGCCGATGACGAAGCCCGCGCCCACGCCGACCCGGCTGTAGACGAACGCCAGCATGTTCACGTCGCGGCCCGCGCCGAACATGGACTCGGCCAGGGCCATCGCGCGCACGTTGTTGTCGACCATGACCGGGCGGCCGGTGATCTCGGTCAGGATGTCGCCGACCGGGCACGTTGCGCCAGCCGAGGCTCGGGCGCGAGCACGTTGACGCCGGTGTGCGGGTCGGTGAGGCCGGACGCACCGACGCCGATGCCGACCAGGCCGGTCGCGGCAGCCGCCCGACTCGTCGAGCGCGGCGTCGGCGATGTCTGCGGCCATGCGCAGCAGTTGCTCGGGCGACGACGCGCCGTCCTCGGGCTGGTGCAGCGATGCGGTAGGCCTGCAGCTCGCCAAACAGGTCGGTCACGCCCACGTGGACCGTGTCGACGCCGATGTGGATGCCCACGGCGCAGCGTGCGTCGGGGATCAGGCGGACCAGGGTGGGGGGCGGCCGGCGCCCTTGCGCTCGACGTTCGAGCGCTCGACGGCCGTGCCTTCGACGTTCGAGCGCTCGAAGGGGAGCGCTCGCCTTCAGCAGGCTCCTTGCCCGCTTCCTCGACGATGCCCTGTTCCAGCAGTTGCGTGACGAGGTTGGTGATGGTCGTGGACGACAAGGCCGGTGAGGCGGGCCATGTCGACCCGGGAGATGGGGCCGCAGCGCAGCAGCGTCGAAAGGATCGCGTGCAGGTTATGTTCTTTGACGTCAGAAATCGACCGGCCCCGGGGGAGGACGGTGCTATTAAGGGCGAGGGGATGGTGGAGCTTCATTGGTCGCGCCTGATCACCCGGGAGGAATTAATTAATCAAGAGTAGAAATAATATAACGTGAGTATAGGTCGTCGGCGGGCGTTTGTCAAGCCCTGAAAAATACGCCAGAGTGGCTAGCGAGTATCTAAGAGTGGGGGCAAGGTCAGCGGAGCATCCTGAGCGGAGCGGAGTGAAACGTAGCGCAGTCGAAGGATGCGGAGCGGCTTAGCGCTGGGAGGGCCGCATCCTTCGACTGCGGCACGCCAGCTGCGCTGGCGCCTCCGCTCAGGACGCTTTCGCCCCGGAAGTGGAACGCACCCAAAATGGAAAGAAAAGCGGGCTCACGGTCGGGAGGGAAAGGAGCGTGCGGCGCACGAGGGGGTGCGCCGCACGTTGACCGGGGGAGGCTCGACTGCGGGTGGCAGCGTCGCGCTACATCCCTGCGGTGGCGGCGCTGTCGGCGCGCTGCCCATGGAATGTGCGACCCACCAGGTCGAAGCCCTTTTGCGCCTGGGTGCCCAGGAAAGCGCCTGCCCTGCCGGCAAGCGGCCCGACGAACGCCGCCGCCTTACCGGCGCCATCTCCCACTGCTCCAGCAGCAGTGCTGGCGGCAGACCCGACGCTGCGAGCGGCCGAGCCTACTGCCCCGGC
Organism: uncultured Chloroflexia bacterium; assembly: GCA_963810095.1. Classification (GTDB taxonomy): domain Bacteria; phylum Chloroflexota; class Anaerolineae; order CG2-30-64-16; family CG2-30-64-16; genus JALOOB01. Next base: position 707,121 of record CAWEMM010000012.1, read on the forward strand.
CACGTCGGGCAGCTTACCGGCTACCCGCCCCTTCAGGTCTGACTTGGTGAAAGGCGTGGTGAGTTGGCCGCGCAGCTCGTACTGGCCCGCGCCGGCCTCCGCGCCTGCGCCCACGCCGAGACGTGCGGCCGGCGCACGGACACTCGCGTCCACGCTTGCATGGCTCGGTCCGGCGGCCGGGTTGAGCGCGATGAAGGTCGACACCCGGACGCTGCCGTCGAACACCGTGTCCGGCTCGATGGCCGACGTGAGCTGGCCCTCGATCAGGACGCCGTCGCGGCTGAGCGTCAGCTCGCCCAGCACGCTCGCCAGCCTGTGCATCGACGCCGAGTTGAGCGGGCAGCAGGCCCGCGTCGACGACATAGCCCCCGCGCAGGGTCAGGCGGCTCTTGGCGATGTCCTTGTTGAACGTGCCCGAGAGGCCGTACTGCGTTCGCTCACGCAGCGGCAGCGTGTCGGGGACATAGGGCCCAAGCGGGGTGCTTTCGAGAATGCCGCCGAGCAGTGCAATCTGGTCGGTCAGCGACAGGGTCACCTGGCCGTCGAGGTAGGCGACCGGGTCCACGGTGTCGACCACCAGTGTCAGGCGCTGGCCCGGCGTGAACGCCAGCGATGCGGGCTCGGAACTGCCCGGCGCGCGGCCGGCCACTGCCATGAAGCTGTTCGCATTGAAGAACAGGTAGGGGCGGTCGGGCTGCAGCCGGCCGTCGGCAAGGGGGATGTTCTTGCCCAGGTCGAGCCCGACGCTGGCCCGGGCGGGCGTGACCACGTTGACGTCGTTCAGCAGGCCGAACGTGGGAAACGGCATGTCGGCCGAACCGTTAAGCCGGCTGATCTTGCCGTCGGGAGCGACTTCAACCTGCAGCCGGGCATTGGTCAGCGTGAGCTGGCCGATGGGCAGCGAGAGGGTGAGGTCCTTCTGGGCGTCGAGCGTGGCTTGGGTCGCGCCGTCCGCCGTCGTCGTGAAAGGGAGTTGAGTCAGCGCGAGGTTCGCGCCGAGTTGGAGCAGGCCGAGCGGACCGGCTGCAGCACCTGTAATCTGGCACAAGCCGCCCGCACACTGCAGCGCGGGGGGCGGGGGTTGGGGCTGGGCGACCTCCGCAGCCGCCGGGCTCACCACGCCGGCGACCAGCGCGACGACGGAGAGCAGAACAAGACCGATCTTCCTGTGTGACTTCATGCGATTCCCTCCAGCATGAACGGGCCGGCGGGCGGGACCGGATGAATGAGAATGAAACCGGGTCCGCACGCGCGATAAGGACGCGCCCGAGCAGTCTCGCGGCGCTGATGAGTGTAGTCTATCCCGAATTTCGCTTAGCTACCTGAGAGAAATGCTGACACCGAGCCGATAGTCAGCGGACGAAGGCATTCTAGCGGCCGGCTGTGTTGGAACAGATTAAGAACGAGTATGGATCAAAGTAGGGCGGGCCGCACCTGGGGCCGCACTTTGCCCGCCCGGCGCACCCCTTGTAAAATGGCTCTCCGAACCTCCATGCCAGACAGGAAGACGCGACCATGAAATCGACCGCAGAAGTCATCATCGACCGGCCCCGGGAAAAGGTGCTCGAACTGATTATGGCGCCCGGCAATTTCGCCATGTGGCAGCCGGGCGTCAAGACGTTCCAGCTGCTCAGCGGGCAGCAGGGTTATCCCGGCGCCAAGGCGAAGGTGGTCATCGAGACGCACGGGATCAAGCTCGAGATGACCGAAACGATCGTCGAGCGCAAGCTGCCCGACGTGTACACGCTGCGCTATGATGGCAAGGGCGTGAAGAACGTGGTGGAGAACCGGTTCTACGAGGCCGGGCCGGGGCAGACCCGCTGGGTGATGACCAACACGCTCGACGTGAGCCTGATGATGGCGATGGCCGCGCCGGTCATCCACGATATCGTGACGAAGCAGAACGCCGAGTCGATGCGACGCTTTAAGGCGTGGGCGGAGGAGGGGTAGGCGGAGGGGTAGGGAGGACTGGGGGGGCGCCGGAGAAGAGCGAGCCTCGAAGATTGTATCACACCGGCTGCTGCCTTGCGCCAGCCAACTCAATCGCGCGCCCTGTCCCCTGCCGCGTGGTATACTTGGGGCGTCACCCGGGCCTTTCTTCGGGATCGATCTCCACAAGGAGCTCCAATTGCCTGACGCACTTCACGCGCGACATCTGACACGTAAGGAACTGCTCAGGAGCGCCGGAGCGCTGGCCGTTGGGTCCTGGCTGGCGGCATGCGCGGGGGAGACCCCGGCCCCATCGCCAACCGGCGCGCCGGAGCCCGCTCCCGTCGCACAGGTTTCCACAACCCCAACGGGCGGAGCAACCATGCAGCCATGCGACAAGACCCTCAACATCGCGCATCGCGGCGCGCTGGCTCGCGCCCGAGAACACGCTTGCCGCGGCCCGCAAGGCTCTGGCGATCGGCGCGGACATGTGGGAGCTGGATGTGGCGATGTCGGGCGACGGGGAACTGTTCGTGGTACACGACGATACGTTGGAGCGGACCTCGAACGCAGCTCAGGTCTTCCCCCAGCGCCGCCCGTGGTCGAACCACACCTTCACCCTGGCCGAGATCCGCAGCCTGGATTTTGGTTCCTGGTTCGTCGAGCAAGACCCGTTTAAGCAGATCCAGTCCGGGCAAGTGAGCGCTGCGGAACAAGCGGCCTACCGGGGTGAGCGCGCGCCACGCTGCGCGAGGCGCTGGTCTTTACGCGCGAGAACAACTGGCGGGTCAACGTGGAGCTGAAGGACCTGAGCGGCCTGCCGGGCGATGCCACGGTCGTTGAACGGACCGTGGAGCTGATTCGGGAATTGGGTATGGTCGAGCGGGTGCTGATTTCATCCTTCAATCACAGCTACCTGCCGCGCGTGAAGGTCGCCGACCCGCGCATTGCCACAGGCGCGCTCGTCACCGATGCCGACCCCGACCCCCTGGCCCTGGTGCGCCGGCTGGGCAGCCAGGCGTACAATCCCCGCGTCACCGCGATCCGGCCCGACGCGATCCCCGCGCTGCGCGACGGCGGGTGCGATGTGTACATCTGGACGGTGAACGATGAGGCGATCATGCGCGGCCTGGTTGCCGCCCGGGCGAGCGGCATCTTCACCGATTTTCCACAGGTGCTGAAGCCCATCGTCGCGTGCTGAACGCGTCCGCTGGCCGCAGCATGGCATAGACCGTGACGTCGCTGCCCGGCATCCGGCCTTCCTCTGCCACGCCGAAGCCGTATTTCTGGTAGAAACCGACGTTGCGGGCGTAGTGCGTCTCCAGGTAAACCGGCATGCCTTCTCGGTCGGCACGTCCGAGCATGGGCCTGAGGAGAGCAGAGCCGATCCCCTGGCCCTGGCACTCAGGCTCCACCCCGATCGCGAACAAGTACCAGTGGCGGCCCGGCACGCAGCGCCTGTGCAGCGCGTCGGCGTACAGGTCATTGGCGATGTTCCCGATCAGCTCCCGGGGCCGCAGTCGAAAGAGCAATGCTCCCATGCCAGCAGCCAGCTCGCGGGGCAAGCTCTTGTGTGTTGCGCCCGGCGGCAGCCAGCACGCCACCCCGGCGAATCCGGGCGCAGCCCACGCCTCGCCGTGGCGGATGGAGTAGCGGCACGCGGCGGACCAGGTGTGATACTGGGCTTCGTCCCGGCGTCGCTCGTTGGGGAATAGGAATGTGATGGCGGGGTAGTCGTGGAAGGCGCGCGCCAGCAGCCGGCCCGCCTCACCGGCCTGCTTCCACGTCAACCGCACAAGGGGGGTGTTCTCGCCGGCAGTGCTCGCTGTCGTAAACATGTGGCAGCCTCCCTCAGCGTGCTGCGCGGAGTGACTCCGGGACGAATCTGAGTTTCGGGGCTTAACACTCCATCCAGCCGGCTCCGATCTCAGGCCGCTTGTTCTTCCAACTCGATCAAATCATATGGCGTGCTCTGCACCCCGATCCTGTTCTCCGCAAGCAGTCGCACGAGTTGGCGAGTTGAAGACGTCGCCCCTATATGTCCTGTCCCAAATCCTCCGCGATCGCGGTGAACTGCTCCAGCGCGGCCTGGAGGTCCTCCACGATCTCGCGCGCGATCACGTCCGGGTCGGGGAGGTTCGCGCTGTCTTCGAGGCTTTCGTCCCGCAGCCAGAAGATGTCGAGGTTGACCTTGTCGCGGGCGATCAGCTCATCGTAAGTGTAGGCGCGCCAGCGGCCCGCCGGATTTTCCTCGCGACCAGGTAGCCGTGCGGTCGTGGCGGTTGGCCGGGTTGTAGCACGCGACGAACTCGTCCAGGTCGCCGCGCGTCAACGGCTTCTGCTTGAGGCTGAAGTCCTTGTTCGTGCGCAGGTCGTAGATCCAGAGCTGCCGGGTCCACGGCGTCTCGCTGGCGGGCTTGCGGTCGAAGAAGAGGACGTTCGCCTTGACGCCCTGCGCGTAGAAGATGCCGGTGGGCAGGCGCAGGAGGGTGTGGACGTCGCACTCGTGCAGCAGCTTCTTGCGGACCGTCTCGCCTGCGCCGCCCTCGAAGAGGACGTTGTCGGGCACGACGACTGCGGCCCGGCCGTTGATCTTGAGAATGGTCTTGACGTGCTGGACGAAGTTGAGCTGCTTGTTGCTCGTCGAGGTCCAGAAGTCCGGACGCTCGATGACCTGCGACTCGCGGCGCGCCTCGCCCTCGTCGGTCACGAAGGTGACGCTGCTCTTCTTGCCGAAGGGCGGGTTGGTCATCACCAGATCGAAGCGGTCTCCAGGGTCGGCGGCGAGGCTGTCGGCGACCCGAACCGGCGACCGGGCCGGCTCGCGGCTGGCCTTGCCGTTCGCACCGATCCCGTGGAGGTACAGGTTCATGACACACAGCCGGGCGGTGCTGTCGACGATCTCCCAGCCGTGGAGCGCATGGTGGCGCAGGTGGTCCCATTGGTCCCGGTCCAGGCGGTGGTTCGTCTTGATGTAGTCGTGCGCGGCGAGCAGGAAGCCGCCGGTGCCCGCCGCCGGGTCGCAGATCGTCTGACCAGGTGCGGGACGCATGACGTCGACCATCGCCTTGATCAGGGCACGCGGGGTGAAGTACTGCCCTGCGCCCGACTTCACGTCCTGCGCGTTCTTCTCCAGCAGCCCCTCGTAGATCTCGCCCTTGACGTCCATGTCGAGGCCGATCCACGTCTCGCCGTTGATGAGGTCGATCAGCCGGCGCAGCTTGGCCGGGTCCTGGATCTTGTTCTGCGCCTTGCGGAAGATCACGGGGATCAGGCCCGAACCCGCGCCGAGGTCGGTCAGGATGCGGCGGTAGTGGGTTTCGAGCGCGTCGCCGTCCAGGCTGAGCAGGCTGGCCCAGCTCAGCTCGTCGGGGATGGCGCTGACCTTGCCGAGCTCGTGCACCTGCTCGTCGGCCATCTTGAGGAAGAGCAGGTAGGTGAGCTGCTCGACGTAGTCACCATAGGAGACCCCGTCGTCGCGCAGGACGTTGCAGTAGTTCCAGAGGCGTTGGACAATGGCGCGGCGAGCATCGCCGGTGCGGTCTCCGCCATTGGGTTGGATGGGCATGGGCATTAGTCCTTATTAAACGCGTTGGGCAATGCATCCGGATGCAGTTGGTCGGCGCTCCAGCGCGCTGGGTTACCCTGGATGTACTCCTCAATGCGGCGCAGCTCGCTCTCGTTGCGAATCACGTGCTCCCAGTAGTTGCGCTGCCAGAACCTCGCGCCCGGCATTTCGCGCAGCAGATTGACGGCCTTGGTCGTTTGGTATTTGTAGTATGCCACGATTTGACCCAACGTGGGCTGTAGGGGCGGGGTCTCCCCGCCCGGAGGGCCTGCGAGCGCGCATGGGAGCCTGGGCGGGGAGACCCCGCCCCTACAGGTGTTGGCGCAGGATGGGTTGTCGAGGATCACGATGTTCGCGTGGGTGTGATTGGGCATGACGACGAATGTCGTGACGGCGACGTTCGGGAAACGGGCTGGGATCTGTGCCCAGTATTGAGACGCAATTTCGCCGCAGGCGTTGGGGATCATGACCCCGCAGTCGATGTTACCCAATGTGCATTCACGTTGGTGTGTACAGACGGTAACGAAATAGACGCCCGGCTGCGCATAATCGAACTGCGGTATGCGGATTGACCGGCGGTGCTGGGTGTCAGGGTCGTATGTCATCGGCAGTGGGGGCGCGGCGGCGTGAGCCGGTGGGTTGGGTAGGCATAGATCAGTCTTCCGGCGCGTACTGAGCGCGGTCTTCGTGCAGCGCCGTCGCCTGATTCTCTTCCTGAAGCGGCACGAGGCGAACTTCGAGACGCGCCCCCAGGGCCTCCGCAACCTTGCGCAAGAAGGAGAGCGTCGGCGTCGAAGCGCCGCTCTCGAGGCGCGCGATGCCCGGCTGCTTCGTGCCCACCAGCTCGGCAAGCTGTTCTTGCGTTAGCCCCCGAAGGATGCGCAGACGAGCAACCTGGTACGCCGGCTCCAGCTCGGCCAGTGCGGTCACGAATTGCGGGTCGCGCATCTGCTCGGCTTCCCATTCTTGCAGCGGCAGCAGCCTTCTCGACATCAGTCCTCCGTCAACTCCGCCATGCGTTTCTCGGCAGTGGCGATCTCCTCCGCCGGCGCCTTCCGTCCTTGCTTACGGTAGCCGTGCAACAACACGAAGGTCCGATCGACATGCGCGAAGTAGAAGATGCCGTTCGGACCCGGTCGCAGCTCCCAGAGCTTGGGATGCCCGCTGACCGGCCGTGCATGGGGCATGCCGAGCAGAGTGCCAAACTCGCACAGGAGGCGGAACGCATTCTCGGCCTCCACCGCGTTCATGCGGCGGCAGCTTGCTCAGAAACTCGACCAACGGGCTCCTGGCCCGCCGGTCGGTGTAGAACGCGATCCGCCATCGACGGTCGTCGGTCAAGGTGATGCACCTAATATAACGTCTTTGTTATACTAAGTCAAGACGCGCCACCAGGCGTTGACCACCGATTTGGAGTTCGTCGCGCAGGACGTCGGATTGCTTCCAGACCCTTTGTCCATGGCCGTAGGCTGGATGCGTCCTGCCCTTACCCGCGTTGCGCTGGCTGGTTTCTGCCGCTTCGAAGCTTATTCCTTTGCTCTATTAGGATTTGGCGGTTTAGCAACTCTAGTAGCTTTGTGGCACCAGCGATGTCGTTCTTCATTTCGTCGCAGTCTTGCCTTAGCGCGTCGACTTTGCCCTGCGCGGTACGCACTGCGGGCATAGGCTCGCGACGCAGGGCGAGCCATTTGTTGAGGTGATACGCGAGCCCAGCCGCACAAGCAATGGCGAGGGCTAACCACAGCACGGCATCTGTGGAGCCACCCTGTGCTACAGCAAGCAGAAACATAACCACCAAGCCAGCGCCAAACCCCAGAACAAACTTCGAAAGCCGGTCCTCTTCCAACTTCTGCTCAGCAAGCGCCTTTGCGGCTTCGGCCTCGGCGAGCGGGATTTCGCTCTCACGTCTGACGAGTTCGCCTTGCGTTCGCACGATAAAGTCTCTCCATTCTTCTTCCTCCTCCTTAACTTCTCTGCTCGTCCTGACCGAGAGGAGGCGCTCTATCGCAGCTTGCAGTGAGAGCAGGACCCGTCGCCCGTCAGCGTCCTCTTCGAACTTCTGCCAAATGTGGCAGTACGAACACTCATAGTAGACTCGTTCGGCTTTGGGCTCAATCGGCGCGCCGCACTTGACGCACTGGTAAACAATCGTTGCGCTCATTGTCCCTCTGATGCTGATGCGATAAGCCGGCGCAAGAAACGGGCTTTGACGCACTTCCCGGCTCCAATGGTCAGCCCGCCAGTTTTGCCAAAGTCGCCTTCAACGAATGTCGATCTCAACGTGAAGGATAGCTACAAAAGCTTCCCTTCAAACGCCCGCTTCAGCACCGCCTGCCGCAGCCGCTCAGCGCGAGCCAGGTTGGCTTCGACACTCTCGTCTAGCGACCGAATCACGGACAATGCCCGTTCGACCTCCGCCACAATGCGATGCTGTTCCTGCAGGGGGGGTAAGGGAACGGCTAGGGGCCGTAGATCGCCGCATGTTCACATGAGGGGCCGCAGTGCCAGCTGATAAATGGACGATACTGAGTCCGAAAGATGGCCGAGTTCAAGACCTTCTCCAGATATGCTCCCAGCAGGGCCCTGCTCGGCCTGAAGATCATCATCCGTTGACCGAGGCAGAAGGGCAGGTCTTCGGGGACGCGACAGCGATTCCGAGCAAGCTCGCCTCGCGGCTGAAGATCATGTCTCCCGCCTCTGGCGTCATCCGACGATTCCGTTCAATGAAGATGTGCTCATCGACATAGCGTCCCCGTTCGACAATAATTCGCCCTGGCTCTATGCAGTTCGCGTCAACGCAGAGCGTGCCCCTCTCCTGGAACACCGGCGTGCTGTGAAGGCAATCGACAATGCGGTCAGACACCAGCTCAACACTTGCCCAGCACCACCCCGCCGGCAACTCCGGCAACCCCTCTACGTCCGGCCCTTCCGGCTCCACGTACTTCTTCCCCGGGTGCTCCGCCTCCCACTTCGCGCGGCGCTCGGCGAGGATGCGGCGCAGGAGGACGTCCGCCGGCTCGTCGTTCGGGTCCTGAGGGACGAGGCGACCTTCGCAGGCGGCTTTGAGGACGGCGGCGCGATAACGGCGGAGGTTGGCTTGGACGCGGCGCAGGGCACTAACTCGCCGGCTCCAGACCGGCTGAAATGCTGTTCGATCTCGGCGACGATCGCGCTGTTGATCCTCGTAGGGCGGAAGTGGAATGAGCAAGGTCTTCAATGCTCGCGTTGTCGAAGATTATCGATGTTGATGCCCGACGACGCTTCGCTGAACGAGATGCGCTAACGGCGTGGAGCCGATAGCAGATAGCACCGAAGTGGGGATCAATCGCCGATCGACCTTCAGCCGACATGAAGCGTCCCGAGAGAGCCCGATCCAGCACTGCTTGCAGCGAGCCGTCTTGCCCACTAGATGTCATTGCTGCCGCTGGACAATGCAGAGAACCACGTCGCACGGCCTCAGCATTGATGCGGCTTGCGAACCGATTTGGCACGTAGACCAGGTGTTCCGTCCACGACGAGCCGATCATGCCTGCACGTTCGTGGCCCGGAGTGATCGGGGAATAGCCTTCTTGTCGGCGTTCCTCCGTGCCGACAACTCCGTCATAGCGTACGCCTCAGACGCCTCCAGCCGACCAGTCGCCAGTTGGCTGCCTGCAATCGCATTCGCCGAAGGCTTCATACGTACCAGACGCCTCATTCAGCTCTTCCAGCAACTCGCGGCAGCTTCGCGCCCAAACTGCTTCTTCGCGCCCAGCCGCCCGCCCTTGTCGAAGAACTCGCCGTAATCGAAATCGTCCAGCGTCATCGCCAGGTTCAGGCCGATGTGGTCCACGATGCGATCGAGCCACCAGCGCTGCTGCTCCGTGAAACGCTGCCCCGCCGCCTCCTGCTCCCCCAGCCACGCTTCGTACCGCTGCCGCACGAGGCGGGGGTAAGGCACGAGCTCGTCGTCCAACTGCACAGCATGGCGCACGAGCGAGACGAGGTCGGTGAGCACCCGCTCCGATGCCGCGCCCTTGACCCGGTCCGCCTCGAGCTGGAGATACGCCAGCCACAGGCTCTCGGTGGTCCAGTTCGGGTGCGCAGCCGTGATCGCATCCGCCAACTGCTTGACCTGTTCGTACGTCAGCCGCTGCCGGCTGCGTGGCTCGTTGTAGATGATCTGCAGCGCCGTGATCTCGTCGCGGTGCTCCTCGATGAACTCCTTGAACGAGCGGACCGTGGCACGGGCCCGCTCGGTCGCTGCCTCGCTGAAGCCCGCCTCCAACACCCGGTCGACGCTGACCCGGTCGATGGTTTGCTCCGACGCGGCGGTGGATGGCGATGAGCGCCGCGCGCAGGCCCGGCTTCATGAGCGGCGCGACGGCGGCCTCCGCCAGGGACTCGGCAGTCGCCGCAACCTCTTCGGGGCTCGGCTCGGTGCCAGGCGGGAGAGCCCGGCGAGCCGCTTCGACTGCCCGGTCCGGGTCCAGCGCATCGAGCAGCCCGTTCGCGAGGTCCTGCAGCGATGCGCCGCCGGACTGGGTCGCGATGTCCTGGCGGTCGGCCTCAGTCAGTATGCGCTCGAGCCGCGCGAGCCGGGCCGTCAAGCGAGGAAAGGGTGTCGGCGTCGGTCGCGCCCCAGGCGACCTGTTCGAGCAGCTTCTCGAACGATACCGTGCGTTTGCGCTCCAGGGTCTGCGTGTCGACCTTCTCCTGCTCGACCACGCCGACCGCATCGACGATGACGAAGCGGGTCTTCTCCCGGGCGTCGGGCGTGACGGCCTGGAGGTCCTCCGGGTTGATGATGCGGGTGCCCCGGCCCAGCATCTGCTCGAAGAGCACGCGCGACCTGACCGGCCGCATGAAGAGCAGGGCTTCGAGCGGCTTGATGTCGGTGCCGGTCGCAATCATGTCGACCGTGACCGCAATGCGGGGGAAGTAGGAGTTGCGGAACGAGTTGATCAGGTCCTCGGGCGAGACGCCGGAGACGCGATAGGTGATCTTCTGGCAGAAGTCGTTGCCCTTGCCAAACTCCTCGCGCACGATCCGGACGATGTCCTCGGCGTGGCTGTCGTCCTTCGCGAAGACGAGCGTCTTGGGCACCTCCGTGCGGCCGGGGAACAGGTCGGTGAAGAGCCGGTCGCGGAACGTGCGGACGACGGTGCGGATCTGGTCCATCGGCAACCACGTCGCGGTCGAGCTGGCTGCCCGCGTACGCGAAGTCCTCGTCCAGCCGCTCCCAGCGCACTGCCCGCGTCAGCCGGTCGCGGCGGTCCACGAAGTAGCCCGCATCGACCTTGCTCCCGCCCTCGGTGATCTGCGTGCGGATGCGGTAGACCTCGCCGTCGACGTTCACCCCGTCAGCCACGGCCCGGGTGCGGGGGTATTCCATCACCAGGTTGCCGTTGAAGAAACCGAGGGTCTGCTTCGAAGGCGTGGCGGTCAGGCCGACGAGGTGCGCGTCGAAGTACTCGAGCACCTGTCGCCACAGGTTGTAGATCGACCGGTGACACTCGTCGGTGAAGATCACGTCGAAGTACTCGACCGGCACGCGAGGGTTATAGGAGACGGTGACGGGCGGGCCGCTCAGGGCGGCCTCCATGTCAAACCACGAGCGCTCCTCCGCTTCCGGGTCGAGCTCTTCGCCCGTCAGGATCGAGTAGAGCCGCTGGATGGTGGTGATGCACACCCGGCTCACCGGGTCGAGGACGCTCGAAGTCAGGCGCTGGACGTTGTACAGCTCGGTGAACTTGCGGCCGTCGTCCGGCGTGACGTACTGCTGGAACTCCTTCAGCGTCTGGCGGCCCAGGTTGCTGCGGTCGACGAGGAAGAGCACCCGTCGCGCGCCCGCGTGCTTGATCAGGCGATAGACGGCGCTGACCGCAGTGTAGGTCTTGCCCGAGCCGGTGGCCATCTGGACGAGCGAGCGGGGCCGGTCCGCCGCGAGCGAGCCCTCGAGGTTGTGGATCGCCTCGATCTGCGCGCCCCATAGGCCCGTCGTCAGTAGGGGCGGAGACCCGTCGGCCGACGGACCCCCGCCCAACTCGCGCAGGCGGGTGCGCAGCGTAGGAGGCGGAGCAAGCAAGCCAGGGCGCCCGGCGCCCACCCATTCGGCAAGCGTTTCGGGGCGGTGAAAGGCGAAGACGCGGCGGCTGCGCGGCTCCGGGTCCAGGCAGTTGGTGAAGAAGGTCTCGACCCCCGAGCTTTCATAGAGGAAGGGCAACGGCCGGGTCCATGCCTTGAGCGACGTGGGCAGGCCCGCCCCGTAGCTTGCCGACTGCGACTCGATGCCGCTGAGCGGCGTGCCGGCGGCCTTGGCCTCGATCGCGCCCGCGGCCTTCCTGTCGACGAAGAGAAGGTAGTCGGCGAAGCCGGTGGTGAGCGGAAACTCCCGGATGGCTACCCCGCGAGCAGCGGTCAGGTCGGATTCGGCGCGGTCCTGAACGGCCCAGCCGGCCGCGGCGAGCGCGCGGTCGATGAGCGTTGCCCGGGTGCCGGCTTCGGAGAGAGTCATGCTGCTGCCGCGCCTCGTTGGGTGGTGAGGGAAGAAAAAGCCGCCTCGGTTTGCCCCGGGGCGGCTGGATGAGCAAAGGCTCCACGCTGTCAGGAGGCCTGCGTTGCCGCCCTGAAGGACGGTGCGCCTTTGGGGGCCTGCTGCCGTCCGACGCCAGATATGTTACCACACCGGCTTAGTGCCCGCAAAGTCCTCCAGGCCTCGCAACATCGATTGATGCAAATACGATCGTTTGTGCTATCATCCATCTGGCACCGGTGGCCGACGGCCATCCCATCAAGTCATGTTGGAGATCTGCATTGCGGGATAATCAATACGCCACCATCGCCGCCACGTTCGATGAACTCATCCGACGGCTGCAGGAATATGGGGACGCGTTCCCACCGCCCGGGTGCAAGGGCATCCGGTTTGCATTTCCAGATCAGATGTACGTCTTTGACTCCGGGCCGTCCGGGGGTTGGACCGCAACCGCCCACTGCTACTCCCGCTGGGAGACCAACGAGCCGCTCTTCCTGGTCGTCGGGCATGAAGCCAAGGCGAGCTGCCGCGTCCGCACGCGCTGCGTCGAACCGCGCATCAAGGGCTGGTTTGAGGTCATGCTGGACTGGCTCGCGCCTAAATGGGATACAGACGAGGTTCAGCCACTGCCCGCCGTGCCCTTGATCGGCGCGACCGCCCCCGTCCTTCCGGTCGAGCCTGAGCCCGGCGCGCCGCCCAAACGCCGTCGCGGCCCCAAGCCGGGTAAAACGCCCGAAGAGATGGAGGCCATCTGCGTCGAATGGCTGGAGAAGGCGCAATTTGTCGACGAGATGTGGCTCTTCTGCGACAAGCACCGTATCTCAGAAGATGCACTCAAAAAGGCGCTGCGCGCACGAGAAGAGCGTATAAAGAAGGGACTGCCTCCGATCTAAAACGAAATAGCAGCGAAACTCGAAGGAAATAGCAGTGGAATTATCCGCCTCCGGTGGCCTACAGTGAGGGCCAAGGGAGGCGGTTTTTTATGTCCGACACACCGGCATCGCCCGGCTTCACCCGTATCGACAACCGGGTCATCACGGAGCACGCGCCGCGCATCGGCGCGCACGCGCTGGCGGTCTACGCCGTCCTGGCGCTGCACGCGCACAACATTACCCGGCAGTGCTATCCGTCGACCCGGACCATCAGCCGGCTGTCGAAGCTCAGCCGGCCAACGGTGCTGAAGGCAATCGAGAAACTAGAGGAGGAAGGATTGATCAGGATCGAGCGAAAGCGGACGAAAGGCGGCAAGCCCCTAGTGAATGTCTACACGCTGCTGCCGGTAGGTCACACCGGTATACCGACAAAGGTCAAGCAGGTTGACCAAGTAGGTCAAGGAGCTTTACCAGAACAAGACTTAATTAACAAGACTAAGGAGAACTATGCCGCGGGCACCCAGCCGGCACCGGGGATAGATCCCGATCCGGATCACCCTGCCGTCGCAGCTTACCAGGCACGCTTCCGGCTGAAGCCGAACCGGGCGCAGGCCGAGGCGATCGCGGCGACGGTGTCCGACCTGGCCGCCTGGGACGAGGTGCTGCGGCTCTGGGAGCTGCGGGACTACCGGACCTCGAACGTCGAAGGTCTGCTCGACCGGTACCTGAAGGAGATGTCGGGGAGGAACGGCAGGAATGGGAACCATGCAGGCAGTTGGGGGAATCCGCGCAGTAGGCGACCTGGTTGCCAGGGCGATGGCGACGGCGAGCGGCGAGCATACCGGTCAGAAACTCCTGAGGAGGCCGCCCGACGAGACGCCGAGTGGGAGGCCCTGGTTAGAGACTCCCTGCCGGCAGGGACTCCCTCGGCAGGGACTCCCTCGGCAGAGAATCCCGAACAAGGAGTGCAGGCGGTGATTCATAACCTGATTCCGATCGACAGGCGGCCCGAAGTGGTGTGCCCTCTCTGCAAGGACAAGGCGTTCGTGCAGATGGACGTGCCCTACGGACACCCGATGTTCGGCAAGCTGATCCCGTGCCCTCAGTGCAGCCAGGCCAACCAGCAGCAGCTCCTGGTTTCAGCCTGCGGGCTCACGGTCGAGAAGCTGGGCTGGACGTTCGCCAACACGATGCGCCGGCCCGAGCTCGCAGAGGTGTACGACACGGCGCTGGCCCTGGCCGGGAAGCCCCGCCGCTTCCTGACCCTCCAAGGGGAGCCTGGCGTCGGCAAGACCCGGTTCCTGGCTTGCATCATCAATGAAGCCGTTGCGAAAGGGTTCACGGCCGTCTATATGACCATGCCCGACCTTTTGGATTACCTGCGCACCGGCTACGCACCGAACGCGGCCACAACCTATGATGCGCGCTGGCAGCCGCTGATAGACGCCCGCGTGCTGTGCATCGACGAGATCGACCGGTACAGCCCGACGCCATGGGCCGAGCAGAAAGTCTTCCAGTTGATCAACGCCCGGTACGAGAACGGGCAGGACCACCTGACGTGCTTTGCGTTGAACGCAGCAATTGACACGCTGCCCGATTACCTGCAGAGCCGCCTCCGGGACCGCCAGTGTTACCTGTTCCACCTGGCCGGCCAGGACGTGCGGCAGCGGAAGCGTTGAGGGGAGGAATAACATGGCTGCTTCGAGCAATACCACGTGGTCGAAGGGGTTCAGCGAGAACCCGTACGGGCTGGCGAGAGGCGACGTTGGGCTGGCCGAGATGGTCCGCCAGGTGGCCGGCGAGTGGCTCGTCTATCCAGCCGGCAACGATGGTGACTTGCACATGAGCCGGCAAGAAGCCCTGGTGCGCACGCTTTGGACCCGGGCCGTGATCGATGGCGACATGACGGCCATCAAGCTTCTGGTGGAGCTGCTGGAGGGCAAGGGCGCCGGGACCGGCGAGGCCGGCGGCGCCGTGCTCACCGCCGACGACCTGGCCCGGGCCGAGGCGGCGCTCCTCGCCTGGGCCGACGAGCACCTTCTGCCCGAGACCGGGACGGCGGCCGGCGACGACCAGCCGGCGCAGGAGGGGCGCGACGATGGACGATAACCTCGATTCGGGTGCGCTCTGGCTGGCGTGCTCGAGGTCGCCGGCCTTTTTCCTCGACCGCTGCGGCTATCTCTATGACCCGACGGGGCGGCCGGGCGAGGCGGGTGGCTGGCGGCGCTTTCGCCTCTGGCCCAGCCAGGTGCGGGCGATGGAGACGCTGGCGGCCAACCCGCGATGCGTGATGCTCAAGGCCCGCCAGCTCGGCATGAGTTGGCTGACCGTCGGATTCGCCCTGTGGCTCATGCTGTTCCGCCCGGCCGCCACGGTGCTGCTCTTCTCCAAGCGCGACGACGAGGCGGTGCACCTGCTCAGCTTCCGCCTGCGGGGCATGTACGACCGCCTGCCCCGCCCGCTGCAGGCCGCCGCCATCGTCCGGGACAACGCGCACGAGTTCCGCCTGTCCAACGGGTCGGCGGCGTTGGCGTTCCCAACCACGGGCGGGCGGTCCTACACGGCCAGCCTGGCGATCGTGGACGAGGCCGACTTTGTCGGCGGGGCCGCCGGCGACGACCTGGACAGCCTGCTCAACGCGGTCAAGCCGACCGTGGACGCGGGCGGGCGGCTGATCCTGCTCTCCACGGTCGACAAGTCCCGCCCGGAATCCGCCTTCAAGCGCATCTACCGGGCGGCGGCCAGCCGCCGGAACGGGGCCGCCGGGGGCGGGTGGGCGCCCATCTTCCTGCCCTGGGACGCCCGCCCCGGCCGGACGCTCCAATGGTACGCGGAGCAGGCGGACGACGTGCGGGCGCGCACCGGCGGGCTCGACGACCTGTACCAGGAGTACCCGGCGACCGAGGCCGAGGCGCTGGCCCCCCGGGCGGTCGACAAGATCTTCCGGGCCGAGTGGCTGGCCGCCTGCTACAAGCCGCTCGTGTGGCCGGGCCAGTTGCCCAAGAAGTACGCGAGCCGCGCCAGCCCTTGCCCGAGCTGCCGCAGGCCATCATCCACGTTCCGCCTGCACCGGGCAGGTATTACGTGATCGGGGCCGACCCAGCCGAAGGCAACCCCGAGTCGGACGAGAGCGCGGCGGTCGTGCTGGATGCGATCACGGGCGAGCAGGCCGCAACATTGGGCGAGCGGGCCGATCCTGCCCGCTTCGCCGACCACTTGAACGTGCTCGGCCGCTTCTACAACGACGCGGCGGTCATGGTCGAGCGCAACAACCACGGCCATGCGGTGCTGTTGCGGCTGCGGGAGACGACGATGCTCAACGTGCTGCGGGGGCTCGACAAGGAGCCAGGCTGGATGACGACGGGCGCGAGCAAGCCAGTAGCCTTCGACCATGCCGCCGCAACCATCCGGGAAGGCGGCCTCGCCCTGCACGATGAGACGACGTATTTCCAGATGGCGTCGGTGGACGGCAACACGCTGAAGGCGCCGCCGGGGCAGCACGACGACCGAGCCATGGCGGTGGTGCTGGCACTCGCGGCGCTCAAGTGGTGCAGCGTCATCAGCTGCGGCGCGAGCGTGATGATTCCGCCAAGGGACTGGCTGTGGGAGGCGGACCACGGTCCCTGGTGAGAGGAGGGGCGGGGCGTATCAGGTAGGGGCGGGCGGTGTGCCCGCCCCTGTCATTTGCGCTGCGACCGCTTAACCTCCGTGGCACACGCTGAGAGGGTTGGAGCTGGTTCCGGCGCAGGGGCTTTATGCGGCGTCCGCCGCCTCGCCGCCTGCCATGAATGCCGGGTGAAAAGCCACCCTGCCCTCCGGCATGCGTGCGGCCGAAGACGCCGCGGAATCGAAAGCCAGGGCGAAGAAGGCCTCCGGTGGCACACCTTCAACCACCAGTCCCGCCGGGTTTTTGAACCCGAACCTCGGGTAGTAACTCGGGTGCCCCACCAGCACGCACCCACGGGCGCCCAGCGCCTTCAGGCGCGCGAGGCCCTCCCAAATGAGGGCCTCGCCGATTCCCTGCCGCTGGTGCGCGGGCAACACCGAAACAGGCCCAAGGCCATACCAGCCCGCCGTGCCGTCCGAAATGGTGACGGGAGAAAAGGCGATATGTCCGACCAGCCGGCCGTGCAGCTCAGCGACAAGCGACACGGTGAGCGCGTTGTCGGCGCGCAGCGCGGCGACGATGAACTGCTCTGTCTGGCTGCTGATCTCCAATGTCTCGAACGCCTCAACAGTCACTGCAGTGATGGCGCTGGCATCCGCCTCGGTTTCGTCCCGGATAACGAGGCCAGGAATCAGGGGTGTCGCGTTTCGGTCTCCCATGCTAATCCTTACCCGCTCGCCGCCACGGCGGCTGCAAAGCGAGCGTTTGCTTCCCGGAGGCTGCTCTCGGCCTCCACACCGCGCGCCAGGGACCACGCCACCAGGTCGAACAGCGCCTGGCCCAGCACTTCGGGCGTCAGGGGCTCGCCGGGCCCCAGGTTCTCCAGCGGCGCCCAGGGGTGGGCGGGGGGCGTGCTCGCCCGCAGGCGCGGCTCGTCCGACTTTACGAGGCGCGACATGCGATCCAGGTACGACTCGGCCTGGGCCAATGCGGGCAAACCCTTGGGCACGCCCGACAGCGGCGATTTCTTCTCCGGCGTCGAGTCCGCCCCGCTCTTGGCCCGCTCGGCCGCCTTGATCGCCTCCCAGTTCGCCAGCACCTCATCCGTCCCGCTCACGGCCACCTCGCCGAACACATGCGGGTGGCGCCGGATCAGCTTCTCCACGATATGGCGCACGACCTCGGGGAAGCGGTAGTCGCCTTCCTCCGTCGCGATCTGCGCCTGGAGCGAGATCTGCAGGAGCAGGTCGCCCTCTTCCTCCAGCACCTTGTGGGGGTCGCCCTGATCCAGCGCGTCGAGCAACTCGTAGGTCTCTTCGAGCAGGAAGGGGCGCAGCTTGTCCCACGTCAGTTCGCGATCCCACGGGCAGCCGTCCGGCGCGCGCAGCCGCGCAGAGATGTTCTGCAGCGCAGAGTAGGAGCCGGGATAAGGCAGGGGCGGCACATAGAGGGCCGTCGCGCCGAGACCGTCTGCCAGGTCCGAAAGCGGCACCGCCTGCGCCGCGCTCGCGCACGACCTGTACCCCGTGGCCGCCCGGATACGCTTGCAGCAACACCTGGCGGATGCGCGCAGCGTCGGCTCCGGACAGATTCAGCACCAGGACCGGGCTGGAGGGGTCGAACAAGGGGTAGTACTGCTCTGCCAGCGCCGCAGCGTCGATCAACTGCAGGGTATCTAGCGACGGCGACCCCAGGAGCTCGAGCGCCGCCGTCACTTCACTCATTACAATGGTCATGCTTCACGCCTCCGGCCCCGATTATACTCGACGGCCCGGTCCCGACGAATGAAGCGGCGAGTTCAAACACGGGATGCCGGCGCCCGTAGCTTAAGCACGCGCGTACTGAGCCAGAACGGCGATTTCCTCCTGCCCGTCCGGGGTGATGTTGAACATCCGCAGTAGGAAGGCGCCGCCCTCCGTGCCGAGCTCCAGGCGCCAGCCCCAGTCGGGCCCCGGCGGAGCGGCATAAGAGCCGCGCAGGGCGACGAAACCGGCCGGGTCGATCGAGGCCTCGCACACCATGATGACCTCGCTCATGTGCCACGAGTCGAGCCAGGTGGCGACCACCGGCGTGGCGCCAAGAGACGCCGGGAAAATGATGAGACCCTCCGCCGGCTCGTCCTCCACCTGCCAGGCATAGTCGATCGAGACGAAACGGTCGCGGGCAATCATGCGCACGGAGGCGGTTGATACACAGTCGTAGGTCTTGCCCTCGAGAAAAAGCCGGCTGGGTCCGGACCACTCGCCCAGCAGGGCTGAAAACGGTGAAGTCATCGTTCCCTCTTTTCTTGTACCCCGTTCTTCTTCTGCATCGAGCTAGCCCACCTGGAGCCGCACGGTCACCGTCTCGCCGTTTTCCAGCCCCTCGGCCTTGCGGACGCTGTCCTTGAGCGGCACGATGTAGCTGCCGTCCTTGGGAAACAGGGCCGTCTCCCACTTGGTCTGGCCGATCTGCACGCGGGCCGGAATCATGCCCCAGCCATAGGTGAGGACCTTAAGCATGGCCTTCAGCGCGTCGCTCGGCTCGGCCGGCACGGTGACGAAGTAGAACGGGGCCGGGCCCCGCCAGTACCAAATCTCGCCGCTAAACTCGATATCCATAATTGGAACCCCTGCCCTCATGGTAAAATGCGTCGGGGCATTGTACCACGGGAGGCTGCGCACCCTTGACCCTTCGCAGGGGGCGAGCCCGCCCCTGCATCTTATTGCCTTTGCTTATATTCGCAGGGGGCGAGCCCGCCCTGCACCCTGGCCGGGGGGCTTCGCAGACATGGCTTTTTGGCAGGGGCCCTCCGGCCCCCGCCGCCCCCGACGAGGGGCTTCGCCCCCTCGACCCCTAAAGGTTAAGGGGGCGCGGGGCTTTCGCCATAGAACGCAGTGTCTGGACAGCCCTCTGGGCGTGTCAGCAACGACATTCCACGAACGTGGGTCTGTGGAGATATGCTTGTGGTGGCCCCATGGGTTTGGAGCCTGGACCGTTATCCGTCGAGACAAACGATTGGGGCGTAGCCTTTGGGGGTTTCGGGGGCAAGGCCCCCGAAGCGGGGGCGTTGGGGGCGAGCCCGCCCCCAACAGAAGAAAGCAGAAGCGGGGGCGTCGGGGGCGAGCACGCCCCCGACAGAAAGAAGAAAGATGAAGAGGGGCGTCGGGGGCGAGCCCGCCCCCGACAGAAAGAAAGAAGAAGAGGGGCGAGGGGGCGGGCCCGCCCCCCACAGAAGAAAGATGAAGAGGGGCGTCGGGGGCGAGCCCGCCCCCGACAGAAGAAAGATGAAGAGGGGGCGCCGGCCCGCACGCTGCGGGTGGCCCGCCCTGCTCCTTTGCGCTATAATCGGGCCAGTCCGTTGCAGGATCGAGCGGCTTCTCGGCCGCTCGCTTTCTTTGTGGGAGGTGAGCCATGTATCCGCTTCCAGTCGCATTGCAGCTTTATTCGATCCGTGACATCCTCAGCCAGGGGTACGAGGCCGGCGTGCGTCGCGTCGCCCAGATGGGCTATGCCGGCGTCGAAACGGCAGGCTTTCCGGGCACCACCCCCCAGGCTGCGGCCAAACTTTTCGGCGAGCTTGGCCTGACCGTTTGCTCGGCCCACAGTGCGCTGCCCCTCGGCGACAAGAAGAACGAGGTGCTTGACACGATGGCGGCCATCGGCTGCAAGCGGATCGTCCTGGCCTGGCTCAATGAGGACCAGTTCACCAGCCTCGAGGGCATCTACCGTGCGGCAGACATGCTGAACGCGGGCGCGACAGTCGCACACGAGCACGGCCTGACCGTCGGCTACCACAACCACTGGCAGGAGTTCAACCTGGTCGAAGGCCGGCCCGCATACGAGCACATGCTGGAACGGCTCGACCCCGAGGTGTTTTGGGAACTGGACACCTACTGGGCCATGGTTGCCGAGCACCGGCCCGAAGATGTGATCGCCAAGCTGGGCCACCGGGCGTCCCTGCTGCACCTCAAGGACGGGCCCGGCACCCGGCAGGACCCCATGAGCGCGGTGGGCGACGGCGTGCAGGACTGGCCCCCGATCCTGGCCGCCGGCGAGCAGTATGCCGAGTGGCTCATCGTCGAAATTGATCGTGCGGCCGGCGACATGATGACCGCCGTCGAGCGGAGCTACCGCTACATCTTGGCGAAAGGGTGGGGGCATGGCGCAGTCAGCGGCAGGGCTTAGGGTCGGCATCATCGGCTGCGGCAACATCAGCGGCATCTACATGAAGAACTGCCGGACGCTGCCCGGCCTCCAGTTGGTCGCCTGCGCCGACATGGTGCAAGAGCGGGCCGAGGCGAAGGCCCGGGAGCACGGCATCCACGCGCTGCCGGTCGACGCGCTGATCCAGAGCCCGGAGATCGACCTGGTCATCAACCTCACCATCCCCGGCGCGCACGGCGTGGTCGACGGCGCCGCGCTCGAAGCGGGCAAGCACGTCTACGCCGAGAAGCCGCTGGCCATCACCCGGGCCGACGGCGCGGCGATCCTGGCGCTGGCCGGCGCCAAGGGGCTGCGGGTGGGCAGCGCGCCCGACACGTTCCTCGGGTGCGGGGCTGCAGACCTGCGGCCGCCTCATCGACGAGGGCGTAATCGGCGAGCCGGTGGCTGCAGTCGCGTTCATGGCGGGCCACGGGCCCGAGAGCTGGCACCCCGACCCGGCCTTCTTCTACAGAAAGGGCGCGGGACCCATGTTCGATATGGGCCCGTATTACCTGACCGCACTCATCAGCATGCTCGGGCCGGTCGCCCGGGTTTCGGGCACTGCCCGCAAGTCCTTCCCCGAGCGGATCGCGACGAGCGAAGCCCGGCGGGGCGAACGGTTGCCGGTTGAGGTGTCGACGCACTACGCGGCCACATTGGACTTCGCGTCCGGCCCGGTGGCCACGCTGATGATGAGCTTCGACGTGTGGGCGCACAATCTTCCGCGCATCGAGGTTTACGGCTCGGAGGGCAGCTTGAGCGTGCCCGACCCGAACACCTTTGGCGGCGTCGTGCGCGTGAAGCTGGCGAAGGACGAAGCGTGGCGCGAGGTTCCGCTGACGCACCCGCACAGTGAGAACAGTCGCGGGCTGGGCGTCTCGGACATGGCGCTGGCGATTGTCGAGGGCCGGCCGCACCGGGCCAGCGGCGAGCTGGCGCTGCATGTCCTGGACCTGATGGAGTCCGTGCAGGAAGCGTCCGAGTCGGGGCAGTACGTGCAGGTAAGGACGACCTGTCCCCGGCCCGCCGCCATGCCCGACACGGTGGCAGGATAGGGCTTGGAGAGCTCTCGCGTGTGGAACACGGGGGATTTGGAACACGAAGGCGCGAAGGTGACTGAAGGCGCGCGCAGCGCGAAGGCCCGGCGCCGCACGACGCGGAGGCTGCCCCGCCCGAGGGTGCGAAGCGGGCCGGGCACATCGGCACGCTGAACGAGAAGCC
Organism: uncultured Chloroflexia bacterium; assembly: GCA_963810095.1. GTDB lineage: Bacteria > Chloroflexota > Anaerolineae > CG2-30-64-16 > CG2-30-64-16 > JALOOB01. The sequence continues at coordinate 729,017 of CAWEMM010000012.1, forward strand.
GTTGCACGCGGCGCTGAAGACCTGGTACGGCCGTGAGGGCGACCGGTTCGAGGTGCGCGTGGACGGCTTCTTTATCGACATCGTGCGGCCCCGGCCCGCCGGCGACGACCTGCTGGTCGAGATTCAGACGAAAAACCTCTTCGGACTGAAGCGCAAGCTGGCCCGGCTGACCGAGACGCACGAGGTGCGGCTGGTCTACCCGATCGGGCAGGAAAAGTGGATCGTGCGGGTGGGCGACGGCGGCGAGATCGTCGGACGGCGGCGCTCGCCGAAGCGGAGCGGCGTGGAGACGGTGTTCGCCGAATTGGTCAGCTTCCCGAGGCTCTTGCAGCACCCGAACTTCACCCTCGAGGTGCTGCTGATCCAGGAGGAAGAGGTGCGGGTGCGCGACGAAACGGTGAACTGGCGGCGGCGGGGCTGGGCTACCAGCGAGCGGCGGCTGCTCGGCGTGCTGAGCTCGCACGTGTTCCAGCAGCCCGCCGACTTCCTCGCGCTCGTGCCCCCGGCCCTGCCCGACCCCTTCACGCCCGTCGAGCTCGCCCGGGCGCTCGACCGGCCGGCCTGGCTGGCCCGCCGGATGACGTACTGCCTGAAGGAAATGGGCGTGCTGGCGCCGGCGGGGAAGCGGGGGAGAAGCAACCTGTTCGTGCGCAGCACGGCCCTGGTGTAGCCGGGCAAGCTCGACCGGGGTAGCTCGCGTTCAAATCGGGAGGCTCAGATGGGAAACGAGAAATTGCTGGACAAGATCGCAGCGGCGTGGGCCGGGCTCCAGGCGTCCTACGCGGGGCTGACCGCCGAGCAGATGCAGGAGCCGGGCGCGGCGGGCGAGTGGTCGGTGAAGGACACGCTGGCACACGTAACGACGTGGGAGCAGGAATCGCTGGACCACCTGCCCGTCATCGTGCGCGGGGAGCGTGCCCCGAGCTACAGCAAGTCCTATGGGGGGATCGACGCGTTCAACGCGCAGGCGATGGCGCGCAAGCGCGAGCTCTCGCTGGACGAAGTTTTGCGGCAGCTCGAAGACACGCACCGGCGGCTGGTCGAGTATATCGCGCTGTCGCCGGTGGAACAGTTCAACTCGAAATCGCGGGGCCGCCGCCGGCTCGGGTGGGACAGCTTCAAGCACTACCCCCACCACGAGCAGGCCATCCGCGAGTGGCGCGAACGGCAGGGATACTGAGGGGGCAAGCGATGACCCGCTGGAACATGCCGCCCATCGCGAAAGTCTATGAAGCGTTGAGCGCACTGGCCGACGGCCGGGTGACGCAGACGAGCGAAAGCAGCGCCCAGGTGCTGTCGTCCGAGCGCGACAAGTCGTACACGGTGAAATGGACGGCGGAAGGCGCGACCGGTGGGCGCAGCATCACGTCGAACGACAACGCGACGAAGTGGCAGGGGTACACCGGCTACCCCATCATCGCCGTGCTGCTGCAGACGGGGCAGCTGCCTTACGATCCCGCCATCTCCGCTGCGCTCGCCGGCGTGCCGTGGCATGCGCTGAACCAGCAGTACAAGCGCGACTACGACGCGGCGGTCGAGCACGTCCTGGCCGAGGTGCGGCAGCGGGGCGGGGATGACCGGGCCATTCGCGCCGAGGTCGAGCGCATCTACGCGGCATTGGGAGAACTGGCGCTGGAGCGACCGGAACCAAAACGAAGTGGGAGTCAGAAGGAGAAGTGATATGAGTACTTACAAACCCGAGGGTTACACGAGCGTTGCGCCTTACCTGATCGTGGAGAACGCAGACCGGACAATCCGGTTCCTCATCCGGGCGTTCGGCGCCACCGAAATCCGGCGCATCCCCGACAGAACCGGCGGCATCAGACACGCCGAAGTCCGCATCGACGACTCGGTCGTCATGCTGGCCGACAAAGCGCCGGACTGGCCCGCAGTCGAGGCGCACGTGCATGTCTACGTCCCGGACGTGGATGCCACGTATCGCCGGGCGATCGAGGCGGGAGCGTTTCCTGTTCAGGAGCCGGTCAAGAAGGATGACCCGGACAAGCGCGGCGGGGTCAAGGATGCAGGCGGCACGACCTGGTGGATCGCGACAAAGGTCGAGTAGATCGATGCTGACCATGCGCCCGGCGGATGAAGACGACCTGGCGGCGCTCTTTGCCCTGGACGAGGTCGCCCAGGGCTGATCTACGTCAAAGGGTGCGTTTTCGTTTGGGGGCCAAAGCATCCTGAGCGGAGGCGCCAGCGCAGCTGGCGTGCCGCAGTCGAAGGATGCTGCCCTCGCAGCGCAACGCCGCTCCGCATCCTTCGACTGCGCTACGTTTCACTCCGCTCCGCTCAGGATGCTCCGCTGAGCTTGCCCCACTCTGAAACGCGCCCTACGTCAAATACCTCGCAGGTCACTGACGGCAACACCGTTTCGTGCTAAGCTTCACCTGTTCCTACCCATAAGGCACCGTGCCTCAGTCGTTCGAGGAGGAGCAATGGGCGAGACAGGCGAGCTTTATCGCAGCGTGATGATGACCGTGCTGATGACGCCCGACATGGCGAACTTTTCGGGCCATGTCCATGGGGGCGCCATCCTCCGGCTGATGGACCAGGCGGCTTACGCCTGCGCGGCCCGCTACTCGGGCAGCTACGTCGTCACGGTCTCGGTCGACCAGGTGACCTTCCGGCAGCCGGTATACGTGGGCGAACTGCTGACCTTCCAGGCGTCGATCAACTACACGGGGACCACGTCGATGGAGGTTGGCATCCGGGCCGAGGCGGAGAACATCCGCCTGCGCACGTCGCGCCACGTACTAACGTGCTACCTGACCATGGTTGCCGTAGACGAGGAAGGCAAGCCCGCCCGAGTGCCCACCGTCCCGGTCGACACTCCGACCGAGCACCGCCGGTGGGCCGCCGCACAGCTCCGCCGGACGTTCCGCAAGGAGATCGAAGAGCGCAGCCTGGAAATCCGCCAGCACCCGGAGGAACTGCTGGAGCGCGAAGGGTAGGCCGGCCGTTTCGCCTTAGTTCAGATGCCCTTCCCGCTGATACCGGGCAAATAGCTGCCCCCACTCCGTCTCGGCGCGCCAGTGCTCGTACACGTGCTTCTCCTTGAGCGGCCAGTGCACGTAGTCGTGCTCCACCTCTGACACGAGCGTCGGGATCGCGACGACCGGCGTGTGGAACACCAGGTGCTGCAGGAACTTGAGCGGCCCGAACCACCCCAGCCAGGCCAGGAACAGGTGGAAGCTCTTGCCCACCTCGAAATGCCAGTTCACCCCCGACACGTCGTCGCCCACGACTTCGATCTCCCGCACGTCGCCGCAGCCCAGCCCCGCCTCGTGCGCCATCCGGATGTACGGGATGGTCAGCGGGTCGAAGCCCATCATCTTTGCCGACAGTGCGTCGATGGCAACCTGGTCGGCCGAGCCGAGGATCACGTTCTTGATCTCCGGCTTGACGATGCGCGGCCCCGGCCCGTTGCCGGCCGTGGTCCCGTCCATAAACGCGAAGATGCCGGGGTGGATCTCCTGCTGGATGGCGAGCAGGTCGACCAGTGTCTCGTGGATCCACGTATGGGTGTAGTGCCTGTGATGGTTCAGCAGGCCCCCGAACGCGTTCTTCATCGCGCCGGTCGTCGTGGTGTAGATGTGGCACTTGACCGTGGGGAGGTGGACGATGTTGCGGCCGCAGAAGTAGTCGGGGATGCGGATGCCCTCGGGAAACACCCGGTCGAGCGCCAGCATCTTTGCCTTCGGCCGGAACGGCACCCACTTCATGTCCTCATCCCGAAAGTTGTACTTGACCGGGATGTCGTAGTGCCGGCAAATGGGCATGTAGCCGTTGAGGTCCTCGCCCTTGAACGCGTTGGTGACCACGGTCTTGTTCTGCACGCACACCAGGTCGTCAAACCCGGCGCCCTGCAGCGCCAGGATGGTCCCTTCCAGCTGCCAGGGCGTCGTGTTCGCGCCGGGCATGGGGTAGTGCCAGGAGATATTGTCCTTAAGAATGGTGGTCGCCTGCTTGTCGAGGCTGGCGGGACCGCCTGCCAGCTCGAACAGGCGCCGGTAGTCTTCGAGAATCAGTGCCGGGCCGCGTGTAGAGGACGGCCACCTTGGTGCTTGTCATCACTCGACTCCCTCATGCGCCCGGGCGGCGGGCAGTGCGTTCCTACCAGGCCCGCTGGTACTGGAACGGGATTTCGACCGCCTGCCCCAACTGCCTGGCGGCCTGCAAGGGCCAGTAGGGATTTCGCAGCGATGCCCGGGCGATCAGCACCGCGTCGGCCTTGCCCTCCCGGATCACCGCATCGGCGTGGGCCGCATCCGTGATGAGCCCCACCGCTGCGGTGGGCACGCCGGCCTCGCGGCGGATGCGCTCGGCAAAGGGCACCTGGTAGCCCGGGCCCAGCTGGATCTGCTGGGCCGCCGAAAGCCCGCCCGACGACGTATCGACCAGGTCGACGCCCAGGGGCGCGAGCATCCTTGCCAGCTCCACGCTCTCGTCGATGTCCCAGCCGCCCTCGATCCAGTCCGTCGCGCTGATGCGGACCAGCAAGGGGAGCCCTTCGGGCATGGCCTCCCGGACGACCTCGACGACCCGCCGCAGCAAGCGGCTGCGGTTGTCCAGGCTGCCGCCGTACTCGTCGGTCCGCCGGTTAGACAGCGGGGAGAGGAACTCGTGCATCAGGTAGCCGTGGGCAGCGTGCAGCTCGATCCCCTGGAACCCCGCCGCCATCGAGTAGCGAGCCGACCGCCCGAACCCACTCACGACCGCTTCGATCTCGGCCGGGCCCATGGCTTCGGGCACGGGCATCTTCTCGAAGGCGATGGCGCTCGGCGCGATGGCGCCGGGCACGCCTGCCTTGCGGCCCGCATGCGCGAGCTGGATCACCGGGACCGCGCCGTGCTCGGCCATGAACGCGACGATCGGGGCCAGTGCGACCGCCTGCTCCTCGTTCCACAGGCCCAGGTCGCGCGCGCTGATGCGGCCGCGCGCCTCGACGGCCGTGGCCTCGACGATGATCAGGCCCGCGCCGCCCACGGCCCGGCTGCCCAGGTGCACCATGTGCCAGGGTGTCGCGATCCCGTCCTCGGCGAAGACCGAGTACTGGCACATCGGCGAAATCCAGATGCGGTTGCGGGCGGTCACGTCGCGCAGCTGAATCGGCGAGAAGAGATGAACGTCGTTGTCAGGCATTAGGTCTCACTTCCTCTTGGTCCCAGGCTTCCTGCAGCCAGGCCCGCACCTCGGCATCGACCTCGTGCGGCGCCCAAAGTTCGAGGTGGTGGGTGAAGCGTCGGGGTGCTGCCTCGTAGATCTGCTTCCAGCGCTGCCAGGGCCGCCGCTCACGGAATGAGAGCGTCAGGACGAGCGGCGCACCCTCTCGGCGCAGGTAGATTTCCGGAATCCAGACCCACGCAAACGGCTTGCCGTGCACCAGGGCGATCTGGCTCTTCGTCACGCGCAGGTCGACCGGGCCGAGCGCGCGGGCGGCGAGCAGTACCTCGTCAAAGATGCGCTTCGACCGGTCGCGACCGGCGAAAAACTCGGCAACGTCCATGCCTGTTTATAGTGCCGGCCGGCCGAAAAAGCAAGGTGGGCGGCTCTTTGGCCGGGCGGGTTTCAGAGTGGGGGCAAGGTCAGCGGAGCATCCTTCGACTGCGGCACGCCAGCTGCGCTGGCGCCTCCGCTCAGGATGCTTTCGCCCCCAAACTGAAACGCACCCGCTTTTGGGGGGTATTCCTGCTGCACCGGCGAGAGCAACATCCCGGGCTGCACCTACAAGTCCTCGCGCGTGACCCCGCCGATCTCCATCACGAGGTCTGGGCCGTACGCCTTCGCCGGCGTCTGGAAGCCGGGCGGGGCATCGCCGGCCAGCACGCGGCCGCACGACCTCCAGTGCGGTCAGTGCGGTCAGCGTGTACGCATGCGGGGTCCTCATGCGCGAGACGGCCCGGCGCCCCTCCCCATCGCTCACTTCCGCCACCAGCAGCGCGTAGCCCTTCGCCCGGGCCTCCGCGCTGGGACCCTCTGGCACCAGATCCATCAGCCGCATCAGCACCCGCTGGCCGAGCGCGCTGTCCGTGACCGGCTTGAGCAGGTCGGCGCTCTTGAGCACGGCTGCGCCGGCCGGGCCCAGCCCCATGTAGGTCTCAATGTTCGGGATGCCGGTCGAGTAGTAGGCGGTGGCCACGTCGCCCCATGGAATCGTCGTGCACTCGACAGGGCCCTGTCCGAAGTCGAACGAACGCGACTTGAACCCGGCCGGCACCGGGGTGAGCACGCCCTCCTGGCGGATCATGCCGGGGCGCCCCGCGGTGTCCATGGTCGACTTCATCGTGCCCCTCGAGAAGCCGCCCTGCTGGGTGAACGCCATCGCAAGGTGGGTGGCCGAGGGGAGTCGCCGGGCTGTGTGCAGCGCCAGGCAGTCGGAGGGCACCACGTCATAGCCCACACTGGGCAGCAGCATGACGCCGGCCTTCTTCGCCTCCTCGTCCCGCTTCGGCAGCGCCTCCAGCTCGATCATCTCCCCCGTGATGTCGAGGTAATGCGTGCCGGTGTGCAGGCAGGCCTCGACCATGGGCGGATAAGTGCGCGAGTACGGCCCCGCGCAGTGCAGCACGACCGGGACGTCGCGCAGGGCCTGGCGCAAGGCACCGCCCGCACCGGGCGCCCCGTCGTCCAGCCCGAAGGCCCGCCACGTCAGCCCCAGCTCGCCCGCCAGCCGTGACACCTTCTCCCGGTTTCGCCCGGCCAGCACCGGCCGCATGCCCAAATCTACCGCAGTGCGTGCGGTGAGCTGCCCGGTATACCCGGTTGCGCCGTAGATGAGAAATGGCTGATCCGCGCTCATGGTGACTCCTGCTCCCGCATCATGTGCTCCAACTGGGCGTGCTTCGTCGCGTGCAGCGCCAGCACGTCGGCCTGCATCTTCTTGAGCGTCCGCCCGCGCAAAGGATACCACACCAACACGATCGCCGCCACGATCATGGCGACGCCGGGGATCAGGCCGATCAGCGTGCGAATGCCGAACAGCGCGCCCGCCGGCTGGTCAAGATAGAGCCGCCCGCCGTTCGACTCCCGGGTGACGAACCCGCCCAGCTCGAGGATGAACGGCGTCAGCGCGAGGGCCAGCGACTGTGCGGGCTTGGTGATCAGCGCGTTGATGCCGAAGAAGGAGCCCTCCCGCCGCACTCCCGAACGCAGCTCGTCCTGGTCGGCCACCTGCCCGAACAGGAGATTGGTGATGGTTTGCGGCCCGGCCAGGCCGAAGCCCGGCCAGCGCGAGGCACGGCAGGATCAACGCGGCGGGCGCGAAGGTGAGCAGGATCAGCCCGATGCCGGCCAGGAGCAGGAACGCCTGTTGCGTGCCCACAATGCCCAGCCGCCGGGCCACCAGCTGCGTGACGGGTACGCCGATCAGGAGCGGGACGAACACGGCCGCCAGGGGCACCAGCGCGTTGGTGCGCAGGACGTAGTCGGACAGGTAGAACATCGACCCGAGCAGGAGCGAGTTCATCAGGATCGCCATGAAGTTGGCCGAGACGAGCACGAGGAAAGCCCGGCTGGTGAACGTGTAGCGGAGGGACGGGCGAAGCGGCAGCGGCTTGTCGACCTGGGTGAACTCGGGCCGCTCCTTGACGCGGGTGGTGTAGAGCAGCAGCAGCGCCACGCACACGATCGCGACGACCACCATCGAGGCTTGCAGGGGGAGAAACGAGACGCTGCCGGCCGCGCCTGCGCCCCCCTTGGGGCGGAACAGGTCGGGGATGATGAAGCCGAGCAGCATGCCGACGAGGCCGAGCAACGACGCCGACACCTGGAGCCGGTGACGCTCGCTGTCGAGCTCGGTCACCTCGGGCAGGAGGGCCGAAACCACCAGGCCCACGATGGTGTAGCAGGTGTCGAACAGCAGCATGGCGCCCAACATCCACCAGAATAGCCCCTGCTGCCCCGCACCCTGGGGTGCGACCCACACCAGGATGAAGGTCAGGCCGAGGAAGGGTGCGGTGAAGCGGATGTAGGGGATGCGGCGCCCGCGCTTCGATCGTGTGTTGTCGGTGATGTAGCCGAAGAGGGGGTCGTTGATCGCGTTCCAAATCGCATAGATGGCGGACGCAAGCGCGATCCAGCGTGCGGCGAGGCCGAGGTAGTCCTGGTAGAAGATGGGGAGCAGCGCGCCGAACGTGCCTGCCACGAGGGACTTGCCCAGCTCGGCCAGGCCCCAGATGGCGACGTAGCTGCGGCTGAAGCGGGCGGGCTGGGGGACCGTGAGGACCTGCGCCATGGGCGCCTCCTTGAAAGCCGGCAGTGGAGCCGGCTTGATCGGATGGCTGCACTGTACACCATGGCGAGACGACGCGCAATGGCGCGCCGATGGGTGCGCGTTTCGAAGTGGGGGCAAGGTCAGCGGAGCATCCTGAGCGGAGTGGAGTGAAACGTAGCGCAGTCGAAGGATGCGGAGCGGCTTTGCGCTGCGAGGGCCGCATCCTTCGACTGCGTTCCGCCCAAACTGCAGGCGGAACTCCGCTCAGGATGCTTTCGCCCCCAACCTGGAATGCACCCCGGATGGGGGTGCCTCCCGCGCTCTGCCCCCCCATCGCCTCATCCTCGTGTATGGTCTGAACCCGGCGTGTGCCGACTGCTGCTAAGCCCAGAAACGGCGCTTGACGCCATTCTTTGTGACTGCTGTCACTGACATCCTCGCTAAAGCGTGCTAAACTGGCGGTACGGGTCAGGTCAGCGGCGCGGGCCATCCGTGAATTGCCCGAACCCTCCACGCCGGTATGACGAACCCTCTCAGAAAGGAACATCTTAATGTTGCGGCGAGTCCTCCTGATTGCCCTCGTGCTGCTGCTCTTTCCCATGATGCCGGCCCTGACGCCGGGCGCCCATGCGGCAGCCAGCCTTCCCAGCTACCAGCTTCAGTATCTCGGCCCGGGCGCGCCGGCGGCGATCAACAACAGTGGCACCGTGGCCGGTGCATTGCTGAGCGGTAACAACTACACGCCGTTGGTCAGCACCGGGGGCGGGGCCTGGAAGCCGCTGCCGGTTCCGCCCGGCGCGGTCAGCACCTTCCCCAACGACATCAACGACAGCGGCGTGATCGTCGGCGTCTCGTTCGATGGGGGCTGGATCGCCAGCGCTCTGCGCTGGACACCCTCGGCAGGCGGCTACACGGTCGAGGTGCTGCCCCGGCTTCCGGGCGACACCGCATCGTATGCCACCGGCATCAACAACCTCGGCCAGATCGTCGGCGCCCGCAGCACGTTGGGTTATACGCCCACCGGCACCGGTTGGCTCTACACCGACGGGCAGGGTCTCGTCAGCCTGTCGGCCCAGTACGGGTTATGGGTCGTTCCGTGGGACATCAACGACGCGGGGCTGATCATCGCGGGCGGCGAGCAGCTCAACCTCTCTTCGGGTCAAGTCACGCCGCTCGCGCCGGGTCCGTCCAACTACTACACCCCCACCGGCCGCTACCTTAATAACAACGGCCAGATCGGCGCCTACGCTTCGACGACCTCGAGCTCGCTCAACATCGTTTCAGTGTTCCGCTACGATCCCGGCAAGGGCTGGCTGTTCATTGCCGGCTCGAGCAAGTACACGGCGGTCTCGAGCTTGAATCTGGGCGGCGACGTCGGCTACGGCGAGCTGGGCGCGGGCCTGTACCTCGAAGGGCAGGGTGCGTACGCGCTGTCCTCGCTCCTCGACCCGGCGGTCGCCGCGGCCGGCTGGACGATCACGGGCAGCAGTCCGAAGATCAACGACGGCCGGCAGGTGGCCGTCAGCGGCAGCAATTCGTCCACCGGCCAGGCCGGCGGCGTGCTGCTGACGCCGGTGGGCGCGGTGCAGCCACCGACGGCGCCGGTCAACCTACAGGGCCAAGCGCACCCGGCCACGGGGTCCGAACCGTGGAACGCGATCAACCTGACGTGGCAGAACACCAGCAGCCTGACCAACTCGTACGAGATGGAGCGCAGGGCAGCCGGCACGACGACCTGGACGCAGCTGACCCTGGCCGTTCCGCCTTCGCCGTCTAACACGTCGCACGCCGACACCACCGTGGCCGCAGGCGTCACGTATGACTACCGTGTGCGGGCCGTGGGCTTGGCCGGGCCGAGCCCCTGGTCGAACATCGCCACCGTCACGGCGCCGGCCACGCCGCTCGACACCACCCCGCCCACCGTGACGATTACCGCGCCGGCTAACGGCGCCAAGGTCTCGGGCACGGTGACGGTCTCGGCGCAAGCCACCGATAATGTCGGCGTCACGTATCTCGAAATCAGCTTCTGGAATCAATACACGGGGCAAGAAGTCATCCTGGGCTCGGTCGCCAACTCGGGCACCCTCTCCGTGCCCTGGAACACCGCGGGCCTGACCGCGGCGACCTACCAGGTGCACGCGACGGCGAACGACGCGCTCGGGAACTGGTCGCGGGCCGAGATTTCCGTGAGCGTCGGGTCGGCCGGTGCGGTGCTGCGGGTCACGAGCATCGCGATGAGCGGTTCGGTGCGGGGTAGCACGGCCAGCATCAGCGGCACTGTCACGGTCAAGGACGGCAGCGGCAAAGCCATCTCCGGTGCGACGGTGGCGGCCCGCTGGAACCTGCCGAACGGCGCTACTCGCACCGCCAGCGGCACGACCGGCTCGTCGGGCACGGTCAAATTTTCGACCTCGGGCTCGCGGGGCACGTACACCCTGACCGTCACGAACGTGACCAAGTCGGGCTACACGTTTGATGCTGCGGGGAGCGTGCTTTCGGCCAGCATCACGAAATAACGCGCCGGAGCGGTGCTCTGGCACTGCAGCGAATCCTTCGGCCCCGCAGGCCGGCAACCTGACCTGCGGGGCTATTTCAATTCTGTACTGTCGGGGGCGGGCTCGCCCCCGACGCCCCCGTGTATGGGCCGAATACATCGTAGACAGGTGTTCGGGGACATCGTAGACACCGGAACACCTTAAAGAATGGTGTCGTCGCAGTAGGGCCTGTGGGTAAGTGGGCAGGCGTGTGGCCTGCCCACTTACCCACAGGCTAGACTAAATCCGTTGCCCGGCGGATAGCTGAATTTGGCCAATGCGCTGGGCGCAGAAGTAAACGTCATAGCAGCCGTCCTGGTTCGTGGGCCGGAGGCCCACCGGGTAGCCGATGAAGGCTTTGCCGATGCGAAACGCGTGGCCGCCGACTTTGATCTGGCCCTTATCTTGCACCCGGCGCACTCGGTCGCTGGCCGAATACTCGATCGCGGGCAGGCGGGCGGGCCACGGGCGCGGGCTGGGCCGATAGCGGGCCGCCGGCACCTGCATGGCTAGCGCCTCATGCGGGCGCTGCTCATTATACATCTGCCGCCAGGTATCGAAGGCGGGCTGACAGGCCGGCAGATCGGCGAACGTCTGCCCGCGCAGCAACTCGGCCCGCAACGTGCGATGCAACCGCTCGTCCTTGCCTTGCGTCTGCGGATGCTTGGGCCGCCCGTGCCGAACAGGTCCTGGTACACGTTCGAGACGGCCCGGCTGTAAAGGTCGAGGCCGATGTCGCCCGAGAAGGCGCGACTGAAGGGACTGGCGTTCGCCGACGTGGGAGTGATCTCGGCACGCGGCTGGAGTATGCCGTAGCCACGGGTCACGCAGCCGGTGGTCGCGTCGAACTCCGCACGGTTGAGCGGGTGTGCGATCGTCGACACCAGCCGCTGGGCTGTGTCGCGAGGTAACACGGTGTCCGCGTCGAGCGTGATCACGTAGCGGACGTCGCCCAGTTCTGCGAGCGTACCTTCCACCGCGGCGAAGGTGGTGTCAGTCGCGCCGCGCAGCCAGCGGTTCAGTTCGTGCAGCTTACCGCGCTTGCGCTCCCACGCCATCCAGACGCCTTCGCTCGTGTTCCACAGCCGGGCGCGATACAGGAGATAGAACCGCCGCGCGCCGTCCGCCGCGTAGCGGGCGTTGAGCGTGCGGATGCCGTCGCGCACCTGCTCGAGCAGCGGCGCGTCCTCGGGCGTCTCCTGCGCGGCGGCATCGGGTGGGTCGGCGAGCAGCGCGAACGAAAGGTTCGGGTCCAGGTTGCCGAGGTAGTACACCTCGAGCTGCTGGAGCAGCGCGGTCACATCGGTTGCCGACCCGAGCAGCGCGGGCACGACCACCAGCGTCCGGAAAGGATCGGGGATGCCTTCGTCGAGGTCAAGCTTGGGCAGGCACGCGGGGCGACGCTAGCAAAGTCACCAGCCAGTCCACGACGCTCACCGCGACGGTCAGCGCGGGCACGATGCCGAGCACGAGGATCAGGACCTGCTGCGCCGCGCTTGCGCCCCACGCCCGGCCCGACGGCGAGCCCGGCGAGCAGCAAGAGGGCGGCCAACAGCCAGATCGGGCCGAGGTAGAGCGGCGTCGGGTGGCGCCGGGCCGCGTCGGACAGGCGATCACGCAGCCCTGCCCGGTATCCCACGGCCAACTTCAGCTGGCGCACGCCCGCGTCGATCAGGTAGTAGCCAGCGTGCGCCTGCGGTGGCGCAAGCCAGTCGGGCGGTGGGACGGCGCTCGCATCTGCATCGGGCGGCCCCGCCCCGCGGCGGGCCAGCGCTACGGCCTCGGCGGCCACGGCCTGCTCGTCGCGGCCGGCGGATGCGGCGAGATCCTCGACCGCCTTGCGGTACTGGTCGCGGCGTCGTCCCGGTCCATCCCGCGTAGATCCCGGCCGGGTCCCCGCGCAGGATCGCCTCGACCCGGCTGACCGCCTCGAAGAAGCGGCGCCAGTCGTGCGTCGCGATCGCACGCAGGCTGATGAAGCAGTTGCCGACAAGCTCGTCGGGGGTTGCCGCGCCGGGCAGCGGCTGCGCGGGCAGCGCCGGCGGCACCGGGCAGGCCCGTGATCGCGCGCAGCGTGCGGGCGAGCCCGGTCGAGGCTCAGGCGGAGCATGGCGGGCAGCGCCCAAAGGTCGCCCTTGTCGAGCGGCGCTGCCATCCTGGTAGAACTGGAGGAACTGGCGGCGTAGTCCAGGTCGAGACGGGCCGCGCCGGCGAAACCAGCCGCTGGCTGATGTCGTAGATGCGGGGGTAGACCGGCCAGCGGACCATCGGCCAGCAGGGGCAGCTGACCGTAGAAGCCGCGCGGCATGTCCTCGCGGATCTCGCGCACGGCCTGGTGGGCGAGGTACGAAGTTGTCGAGCAGCCATTCTGCGGCATGGGAGAGCGCCTCCTCGCCCGACGCGGTGCGGTAGTGAACTGTCGCGGCCGGCAGGAAGTCGCTCAGCCGGTCGAGGCCGGCGAGGAGCCACGGCGACGCGGCGCGACCCCGCCGGATGGTTCCCTCCGAGGCCGCCTCGCGCGGCTGCGGCCACATCCGGGCGCGGCGTTCGGGGTCTCAGCGGACCTCGGAGGCGGGGCGTTCGGCTGCGATGTCAGGCGGCGCGTCCTGGACGACCTCTTCCTCGGGTGCGGCCAAGCTTTACCGCCTCCCCATGCGCTGCAGGGCCAGCTCCGCGTGGGTCGGATGGGCCTGGCTGTGGGGGACATCCTGTATCATCAGCACCGGCGCAAGCCCGTACGCGAGGAAACTGACCACGGCCGCGCCGTAGGGCCAGGACGATTCGCTGCTGTAGCCATGGGCGGTGAGCACGACGAGGTCAGCGCCCTCTTGCTCCGCGAGCTGGTGCAGGGCGCCCACGGCCTGGTTCCCCATGATCAGCCGCGTCTCGACGTCGAGATCGGCGAGTCGACCCGGATCTCCTCCAGGTAGCGCTGCGCCTCGAGCCGGTTGCGCGCGGTGACCCGGTCAAGCAGCTCGATGTCCTCCCCGGTGGGCGGCGTACGCCGGGCAGCTCGGGCCGCGGGACCACGTGGGCCAGGAGGACGTGACTGTCATGCGCGCGGCCGAGATCGGCGACCAGGCGGAGCGCGCTCTCCGCACGCATTGAACCGTCGAGAGGCACAAGCAGCCGCTCGTACCGCAGGCCGGTGAGGTCGGGCGGGACGGGCTGGTACGCGCGCACGACCATGACGTTGGTGTACACGGCCAGGACCACTTTCTGCACGACGCTGCTCATGTTCCAGCCGGTGAGGCCGCTCTGACCATGGCTGCTCATGATCACCAGGTCCGCGCCGTTCTCGTGCGCGTACTTGACGATCTGCTCCGCGCCTTCCCGTCGACGACCTGGCTCTGGACGCTCAGGCCCGCGGCCTCGAGCCGCTCCCGGACGCCCTGCAGATAGGTCTCGGCTCGGCCTGCTGGACGCGCCACTCGAGCGGATCGACGCGGCCCCCGCCACCCCGACCGGCGGGCGAATGCATGGCGTGGAATAGCGTCACCCTGGCGTCCAGGGCGGTGGCGATCGCAACGGCATGGGGTAGAACGCATTCGGCCAAGACCGAGCGGTCCAGAGGCAACAGGACGGATTTGAACATCTCACCTGTTCCTTAACGCGGGGGCGGCCCGGATAAGACCGGGTGGCCGGAACTGCGGCAGACTCAATTAGCGTCCAAGACCGCAGCGGTGCGCGTGGCTGCTGAGACGAGCAAACGACGAATGGCAGGGGAATGTTCCGAGGATGGCGGAGAGCCGTTCTCGAGCGCGGCGGCTGCTCTCATGCGTGGTGCAAGTGCGTGCGCAGGAAGGCGGCTTGGCCATGTTCATCATGTCGGCCATAGTGGTCATCGAATGCAAGGAGACGGAGCGCCAGCCCCCCGCCCTTATTCATCGGGTGAGCGGCCCAGGCGCAAGCCTTACAGAGGCCCCGAGGGTCGCCGGCCCAGCCAAATATCGGCCACCTGCGGTGCGGTGAACGGCGCGTCGAGCAGTGCATCGTCCACATGATAGGCGGGAACAAGTCCGCGATGTAGCGCATGCGCTGCTGCAAGTTCGACCAATCCGTGCCCGCGGGCTCGGTGGCCCCGGGGGTGATACCCGGCCCGGCGGCGCCCGACGCCGTATCATTGTCCGCGCCTGCGCCGACCGATTTGAGCAGCGCCAACAATTCGGCCGAGGTCAGCGTGGCAAGGACCTCCGGGAAGCGACCGGGCAGGGCCCGGCCGAGCCACAGAACGCGATCGGGCGGCAAAGTGATGGTCATGAGCGCGACCGTGACGACCCGCCGGCCAACCGCCTGCGCTTCCTCGGCCAAGCGGTCGCGGGCAGCCAGGAAGGGGTCCATGCGTTGCGCGGCCCGGCGCAGCCAGTACCGGATGCGGGAGCGGGGATCTGGGAAAAGCTCGACCACGAGGCGCTTGCGGAGCACTTTCGGATCGACCACGGGGGCGTTCATCGCCTCGACGATCTCCGGCTGCAGCCGCGTCTGCTCGTGGAACCCGATTTCCAGGTTGGCCAGGAGCAGCAGTTCGGCCTTCGCTTTCGGGTCCGCGGTGAGGCTGGCGTGGGCGTAGTGTGCGAAGGCCTGGCGGAGATAGCGCTGCCCGCCGGGCGGATCGCCGGGGCGCAGGCCCTCGAGGAACGCGGCGAGCGCGGCATCGGAAGGCGGCGCCCCGGCGCACAGCGCCAGGAAACGAGCGAACTCGGCGCCGATCTCTGCGAAGACCTTCAGATTGCCCTGACCTACGGCGTCGCTCGTACGGTCGAATGCGGCCGCCGGGTTGATGGCTGACCACAGGGCGTCGACTGCACCCGCCAAGCTGCGCGGGGCAGCCCCGTTGATCACGGCGCTCGCGTCGAGCACCGCCGAGGCACTCTCCTCGACCTGGGGGACGTCGCGCAAGAGTCGCTCGAACGCCGCGGACAGGTCCTCGCGCCGGATGCTTTGGCCGGCCTGCTTCGAGGCCCAGGTCGCGAACGTGCACCAGTTGGCCCCCGGGCCAGTGAACCGGGACATCGCGACCGCGAGCTCGTGGTAAGCCTGCGTGATCTGGAGATTCCGCACGACTGGGTCGGCGAGCGCCGAGATAGCCCGGACGAGGTCGAGGCTCGGCACTGACACGTCCGCAGGGCCCTGGTCACTTGCAACGGTAGCCGCCATGATCACTGATCCTTCGTCTCGACTGCAGACTCGGCGGCGAGCAGGAAGAAGGCGCTCGCCGCCTGCGCAAGCATTGCATGTCAGTGCAGCAGGGTCAGTGAGCCGAATTCCGGCGCCACCAGGATATTGAACCGGATCGCGGAGCCGTCCACTCGCCCGGTTCCGGGGTGTGCTTATCCAACGGGCGCGGCCGTCACCTGCCGGTGACTCATGCAGCACGAATTGGCTCCACCCTTTCTTCGACCTCGACTCAACGGCCCACCAGAACCCACGGCCTTGATTAGCATGTCCGAGGCGGCCGTCGCGAACGCGCGCTTGTTGTAGTCCTGCCCGTAAACGTAGAGCCGCGCCGCCGAGTGGTGCTGCCGCAGGTAGTTCTGTGCCCCGGCCGGCATCCCGCCCGTCCCGCACGCCGGAGCCAGCAGTTTTCGCACCGTGCCAGGCGTCGCCAGCAGTTCGCCGTCGTTGATGAAAAGGATGCTCACCATTAGCCGGATTACTTCACGCGGGGTGAAGTGGTCGCCCGCCGTCTCGTTCGCCAGCTCGTTGAACCGCCGGATCAGGTCCGCCAGCACGCAGTCGAAGCGGCGCAGCACGGTCATCGGCAGCATGACGCGCTCGTACTGCCGGTAGTGATCCGATTAGTCCGGGAGACGATTTTTGGCCTGAGCAGAGTGTCGCGCGACACGGTACCCTCCCTGTAGAGAGTAACTGTGCCTGCAATGAGAGGAAAAACCGGGAGAAAACACGGCTAGATGGTAATCTAGCCTACAAAACAAGCGGGTAACGGGATTCGAACCCGTGACATTCTGCTTGGAAGGCAGACGCTCTACCCCTGAGCTACACCCGCATGTCTTACCACAACATCTAGGGTCTCCGCCAGACGTCACCCACTACATATAGGCGTCTGGAGCGGCGGACGGATCACCCGAAAACACGTAGAGCAGACGCTCACCTTTTGCCTGAGCAGACGCTCAACTTCACCGTCTGCCCTCTAGAGTAGACGCTCTCTACGCCTCCAAGTGTACCCCACGCCTGCCCTACCGTCAAGTTCGCCGACAGTCGGCGGGTTAGTGCGCCAGCGAAACGAGCATGTCGGTGTACCCGTCCGCCTGCGCCCTTTCGAGCACGGTTTGCAACCGGGAGGGAGTGGCGGCGTAGATTTTGCGTTCGTCGCCGGGATCGTCGTCGTCGGCGGGCGGGCGGGCTGCGTACACGAACGCGCCGACAACGGGCGATCCGTGCTCGACGAGCACCTTTGCGTCGGGCGGGATGGTCTGGAGCAAGGCGATTAGTTCTGCGGCTGTCATCGGAGTCCTCCCTCTGTCTCGACCGCCGGATCAGGTTCGTTGTCCGGCTCAATCTCTCCGCACCACGGACGGGGAGGCGCACCCATCGGGTAGGCCGACTTGCAGACCCACGGCGGGCAGTCGACGGTCAGTTGCAGCGTGCCCCGGTCTCCCCAGTGGGAGAAGAAGAAGTCCAGGTTGGCGATGCACGACTCGACCATGTGTACCGCCCCGTCGACCCGCTCGACCTTGAACACGGCGGGCACTTCGCCCGCCCCGGTGTCGAGCTTGATCAGCGTATCGGCGGGCAAGCGGGCGAGCAGGACCGTCAATTCGCCTACTGTGACGAACTGGTTCTCGCCGGGATTCGGCGTCATTGTCATCGGAGACCTCCAGAGAGAGGGAGGGATTGCTCCCCTCCCGGCGGGATTGGCGGCGGAAGAAGAAGTCGACCAGCCGAACGTACCACGGGCGGCGCATCCGGCGGAGGATGTCAGCCAACTCGACGGGCGGGTTGAACATGGTGTACTCCTGCCATGCTTCGTCGGCCATCTCGTTTGCGACGACGGTCAGCCACTCCGGGTCGTCCAGATCGGCGGCACAGTCGACGGCGACCTTGAGAACGTCAGCGTAACCTTCCGGCGTCCAGCCGTTGATCACTGCGAACACGTTCTGCTTGTCGTTCTCCGTCCAGTTGCCAGTGATCAAGTCCGGGCAGTTGCACGGGAACCGGACGTCGTTCCGGGCATTAGCTGCCTGCACCAGCCTGAACTTCTCCTCTACCCACTTTTCGTCCAACGTAAGCCTCCGGCTCTGAAGTTTCGTCGGGAATGTCTCCCGACACTGAAAACTATATCATATACGATATAGCTTGTCAATCCCTGAGCTTATCAGTCTGATTTATGATCAGGAACGTTCGATCATAAGAACAAATGATAACGACACGAGACGCTGGTCTGGGTCGTCGAGCAGGTTTCGTAAGAAGACATAATTCCACGTTTTGACTCTAGGATCGTCTAGGACGGTCTCTGTCCCCTTGCTTGATTACGACATGGGTTCATCATGCTAAACGTCTGTACGGTCAAGAAAACGAGCATTCTGGGCATTCTTGACCCGTGGTTCCGTAGTATGAACATCCGTTGTTCAGTGTGTTGATTGACTATTGACATGAACGAACATTCGTGATACCATCCTCCCAGTACGTGACGTTTTGCAGACACACACAAGGAGGAATCACCGATGCCTACTCCAGCCGTAATGCAACCGACCGTCAAGAGGTTCATTGTTACCGTGCCTGCCTGCTACTGGGATCGGCAAGACGGTCTCCGACAGGGTCACGGTTTCCAGATCGAGACACGGGCAGTCGACCATAAGTCCGCCCTTGAGAACGCTCTGTTCGAGATGCTGCCGTGCCTCTGCCGGACGTGTGATCACTTCAGGGTTTTTCAGGTTGGAGTCGCCCGGTGTGCTCGTCGTCCCGAAAACCGGACGGTCAAGCACTTCCGGGTGAACCGCGTGGGTCGCATTCTGGGTCGGCAACTTCGCCCGTGGATGTGTGATTAATCGGGGGGTCGACGTGGGGGTCTGGGCATTCATTTATCCGCTGCCCGACTCCCGCCCCGGGTGACAGAACGCCGTCTTGGACGCAGCAAACGCGCTGCTGGGCGGGAGACGTGTCTGTCTCGGACGGCACAATCGTCCGGGCTATCGTCGAGGATGCCGGAGGCGATTGTGCTCCGCCGTTTCGAGCACCAGTTCCCGGTACGGGTCAGCATCGAGCCGGTTTCCCGACCGCCGGCCCGCCCGGGTGTTACCCGTCCCGTGCGGAGGTCTCCCCGATGACTCTGAAATGGGAGGATTACATCCGCTCCGAAGAAGCTGCGGAGGCGGGACGCTGCTACGGCGTCGCACTCTCGAACGGTCACTCAATTGCGCAGGCCGACGAGTGCGACGATGGGTCTCTCAAGTGCTCCGATTGCCCTTGGGCACTGCCGGAGGTTTCGCTGGAGGAATGATATGAAGGGGAGTCGCAAACGCTGGTTCGTGGTCGAAATCGGCTCCTGTCCAAGCGTGTCTACGCCGCGTTTTGCTCGAACTACTTCTCGGCGGTCCGGGCGGTGAGGCGACATCTGAAGGGGATGCCCCGGTCGAGCGACAGGATCACGGACGTCACGGAGCACTGGCGTCTCGCCAAGGGCAGCTCATGGTCTCGCTGCGGACGGGTCGACGACCCGAACTCCCCACGCATCCCCGACCCAGAGGCAAAACCGGGGAATGCGGCGGACAGTTATAATGGAAACGGGAGGCACTGATGCAGCCGTCTGATCTCGTCGTCAGTACTGAGCGCTATCTCGATCCGCTAGACATTCTCCGGTTCGGTCGCTCATGGCTGGTTGATGCGTTTCGAGGATTAGTTCCCGAGCCGCAGGACACAGCTACTCGCGTTTCGCGCACGCTTGCGTGTTGGTGGCGGGTCAGATCGTCAAGCAACACTACGGTGAGAATGAGCACGCAAGCGAAGGCGGTCGGGAAGATTGCGTTGGGGCAACGAACTCCCTCGCCGTTTGGCTGCAGACACGCGAGGTGCTAAGCACCGACACGCTCGTGTCGCTGGAAGCCGAGTACTTTAGCCAGGGCAATGGCTGACGGACTTGCACCGCACAGATAGGGCGTGCAGTTGTGAGAGAAGCCCAGCAGGTCCCGACAGGTGTTTCCGTGCATCGGCCTTGCGTAATCGGGGATCGAATGCTAAATCCGGCCTACGAGACACACGACCTGCATGTTTGCCACGCTTAGCGCCAGCGGTGTTGAGCGATCTTCACAGATGAGTGCCCCAGTGCTCGAACTAAGTTCATCCGCAATGATCGAGGGCGACTGCCCGCTGTGTTGCAGACCCTTCCCTCCGCGTCATGCCAGACCTGCGTCACGTCTCCACCATACTGGGGCTTGCGCGACTAATGGTATCGAGCGACAAGTAGGCGCGGAAGAACGGCTTGACGACTACATCTCCGGTCTCGTTGATGCCTTTCGTGAGGTCAAGCGAGTATTGCGGCCCGATGGGACTTTGTGGCTGAATATCGGCGACGGATACACCAGCGGCGGCAGGACGTGGCGTGCGCCGGACCGCAAGTACCGCAGCGAGGGATGGAGTACCGGCCCGGCACCCCCGACGGTTTGAAGCCCAAGGATCTACTAGGAGTTCCTTGGCGGCTTGCGTTCGCTTTGCAGGCCGATGGCTGGTATCTTCGCTCGGAGATTATTTGGGACAAGCCGAATGCGAATCCCGAGAGTGTACGTGATCGTCCCATTCGATCGCATGAGCACATCTTCTTGCTCACCCAGTCGGAGAAGTATCTGTACGACCGGGAAGCGACGAAGGAGAAAGCCAACGGCGGTTGGCGTTACCGGCGTAGCGTGTGGTCGATCAACACCGAACCCGTGAAGGAAGCGCATTTCGCCAAGTTTCCTCCCGGCCTGGTCGAGCCCTGCATTCTGGCAGCGACCCGCCCGGGTGATTTTGTACTCGATCCGTTCCTAGGCTCGGGCACCGTCGCGCTCGTCGCACGACGGCTTGGCCGCCGTTATCTGGGCATCGAAATCAACCCTGAGTACATAAAGCTTGCTTGCAGGCGAGTCGGCGCGGTTGAACAGCCCCCCCTGGTCGATACTGTCGATTAGAACCGCACAAACGCATAAACCGAATACTGCGAAGATAGAGGACGGTAATCTTTGCTCCTTAGTTCGACGACGAATAATGGCGGCATTACTCCGTATCAGCAGCTACTCCTACGGCGACTGAGACATGCCTTTAGCTCCGTCCGGTGCTGGATCAATCCTCACTCCGATCTTGTGGTCACCGACTTCGAAAGCGCATTCCGCACCCGTCTTGTGTTCCACGACTCCGTGATCGAAGAACCACTGAACAAGAAGTCCTTTGAGTACGCGTTCCGTGATGCGTATCCGAGCGACGGGTAAACACGCGGTTTTGAGCGTAAGCGATACCGAGCGGGGCTACGACGTCCTAGCCGCCGGGCAACGCTTCTCGCTCAAGACAGAGGGCGCCAAGGATATCAAGCCAGATCAGATTATCATCTCAAAGCTGATGGAATGCGCATGGCTCAGGCATTGCGAGCGATCAACGGAAATCCTACTGGCGAAAATACACGAGTACGTCCTTCCCCATTTCCAAGAGTACGATCGAGTCCTAACACTTCGTATTTTCCGCTTGCCCCAGGAATGCGCCATCAATTACGTGTTGATAGAGATACCCAAGTCGCTCTTGACCGCAATGGGCACTTTGACCGAGAGTGTTGGATAACTCCCCGAAAACTCGCGCGATTTTGGGAAGTGCTTACAATGAGGTCATCGCAGCCGACAGGGGGTAACGATGGCCAAGAAGCACTTCAAGCCGTTAGGTTTAGGTTCGTTCTTTGGTGCGCCGATTTACGAGCGGGTGGTGCCCCGGGACCATTTTCTGGTGCAGTTGAACCGCGTCATCGACTGGGACAGCTTTACGGAGATCCTCCTGCCGGCGTACAAGGGCTTGGCGGAAGCCGGGCGGCCGCCGTATCCGCCGGTCACGATCCTGAAAATGCTGGTGATCGCCTATCTATACCGCTTCTCGGAGCGGCAGGTGGAGGAGGCGACCAACCTCAACCTGGCGATCAAAGAGTTCGTCGGGCTGGCGGTGGACGAACTGGCGCCGGATCACAGTACGCTCAGCGAGTTCAACCGGCGGCTGCGCGAAGCCAACGGCTGGCAGCAGTTGCAGGCCATCGGCGATAGCGTGCTGCGCCAGGCGCAGGCCGCCGGGATTCGCCTGGGCCAGATTCAGGTCGTCGACAGCGTGCACACGGTGGCGGACGTCGACAACGACGCCGACCGACAACGCCAGGCGCAGGGCCGGCCACCGCGGGATAAGCAAGCCCAGTGGGTCAAGAAAGGCAAGCGCCGCAAGACGGTCCCGATGGCAAGATCAGCATGCAGGACGTGCAGTACCTGGGTTACAAAAGCCATGTCAGTGTCAACGCCAAGACGGGCCTGATCACCTCCCTGGCGCCCACGCCGGGCAGTGCGGCGGACAACAAGCAGGTGCCGCAGCTGCTGGCCCACGATGCCGAAGTGGGCGTGCCGGCCAAGATCTATGCGGGCGACAAGGCCTACGATTACACCGAGTTGGATTATCAAGTTGCGGCCCAAGGCAAGCATTCGGCGCTGACCCTGAATGACTACCGCACGGCGACACGTAACGAACACCGGGACGCTTGGCAGCAGCTCAAGGACTCGCCGGAATACCACGCCGGACACGCCAAGCGCTACAAGATTGAGCGCAAGTTTGGCGAGGCCAAACGCTGGCACGGCTTTGGCCGCTGCCGCTACCTCGGCCTGCGGCGCTATGGGTTACAAGCCCAGCTGACGGCCCTGGTGCTGAACTTGAAGCGCATCGTCACGCTGCTGACCGGCGTACGCTTGCGCCCCACGCAGCGTCTGGCCCCCGTGCGCGCCAGCTAACCCCTTGGCTTTGGCGCGCCTACTGACCGCCCGGCCAGCCTCACACGCACCTCCGACGCCCTCTTTTGCACCCGTAACGACCTTCAGCACTCCTGAAACCGCTACTTTCGCCGCGACAGGGTGCCTTTGCCCTTCCTCTGCCACGTTATCCAACACTCTCACTTTGACCGCCGCGGACCTTCAGCCAGTTCTCAAGTCCAACGGAAGCAGCGCAAGGGTACACGTCAATGATCAGATTGCATACACGCTTCGGTTTGATGGCAGTGATGAGAAGGTGACTATAAGTGGTCTTAGGGTAAGCCTGTGCATCACGCACGCACAGTGGGCGGTACCTATCATCGCGGCAGAAAGAATGCGGATCGCCCGACTATAGCGAGGGTCTCTTCGCTGTGTCAGACGAATCGTGAGCGAAGACGCAGCGAACAGGCGATGATTGCGGGATGCAGCAATCGCTCTTCTCTGATCACGATCTCGCCAAGGCTTTCGATGGCCTGGAGCGCTTGGGCCTCTCACGAGGCGCCTACAACGCACTAAGACGTGCAGGAATCGACACGTATCGTCAGTTGATGGAGCGTGTGCACCGACGGGGGACTGGAAGACGTGCGAGGGCTTGGCCGGTCTACAATGAACGAGATTCTGGAGATGCTACGATTGAGTCCCGAACACGAAGAGGATGACGAAGAAGCATCTGATGAAGCAGTCGAGGAAGAGGCTGCCCATAAGAAGCCTGGCGATTCTTCGATTCGCCGCCCCGAACGGCGAGCAGGAGATGGGATAGGCGAGGGGGCAAGTCCGGCAACGGAAGAAGCCGGCCACGTTTGGCCCCCCACAAACTGGGACGAGGTTGGTAGTGAGGGTCCGCTCAAGTCGGATGCTTCTTGGCGAGCATACCTACCAATGGATGTCTCAGCTCTGCAATTGAGCATTAGGACGACGAACGCTCTTCGCAAGTACGGGGAGTGTAATACGATTAGGTCGCTGCTTACTCTTTGGCGGAGTGGGGAGTTGCCCCACGTTCGGAACATCGGTCAGTTCGCCCTGGATGAGATTGAAGTCGCGCTTTACCGGATAGTGCCGAAAGAAGAGATAGAAAAGGAGACTGGAACGACGGGGATACGGACGAACTTCATGACAAGCTCACGATGAGATCGCGTCCCTGCATCATGATATCGCATCCTTGCAAGGCGAGTTGGCGGAACAGGCGCGGGTCCTCGCAAATGCCCAGTCCTGGTTGACGCAAAGCCTGCGCAACCAGCTTGTCGACGGGATTCTTCATCCGCGTGCCTGCATTTTCCGCAAGACAATTGCTGAAGTGGGAGTCCTCGTTCGCAGACATGCCAGACTCGCGCGCTGTTCAGGTGCTGCTTCCGATTACATTAGGACCACAGACCGTCTGCGATGAGCTCGAAATCTTCCTCCAGGGCATTTCGCCACGGAACATCAGCATAGCGGTGGCGCGACATGGGGTAAAAGAGAGGACGCTTGACGAAATTGGACAAGCTCATGATCTGACAGAGAGCGCGTCCGACAGTTGAGTGACAAAGTAAGCAAGAAGATCAGGGATCGCGTCGAAAGCCAGCGTGCGCTCTTGTTTTCGCCCACCATCATTGACTTCCAACCATATCGAGGCGAACATCTTCGCATACAGACGGCCCTACTAATAGCTGAAGATCTCGGCCCGGACCTGACTTACAATCTCTGGCGCGCCGCTGTAACCGCTTCGGGACTAATGGGGCAGTTGCACCCCGGCTCAGGCAGCCTCGACCCGGTGGAGCTACTGGTCGCTTTCTGTTCTATCGTATTCGGCATGGGCTACTCCGAGTTTCGCATCCCGGAGAATCTCGATCTTGTGTTGCGTGCGCAAGCCGCCGGCAAACCTGACGAGCCAGCTCGTGTCTGGCAGGCAGGAGCGGAGTTACGGTCAGATTTGCGCAAACTGGTCCTGAGGCACGAACGGCATTCGGCGCGGTAAACGCACGCCTGGGTTGCAGAAGAGGCGAAACTAGACGTCGGATATGCCCAGGATGTGCTCACGTCACTCAGTTTTAGTGCGGTGGACGAGAATTGGTATGCCCGGCTCTCGAATGACGACGACCAGAGTTCGTTCTTCAATGTATTCGATCATAAAGTGCGCAAAATGCTCAAGTTTTGCGGTCCACTGCGGCTGGAAGATTTGGTGCGGGGGCTTAGGACCATCGGAGCACGCACAGATTTTCCCGCCCCCCCAGCACATGTGCTATCCCACTTGCTCACGATCCGAGGCTACAGAAACCGACGGCGAGTACCACATATGCTGGCGAGAGCGACGAAGGAGTTGAGCGAGGGCGAGGGCCTGATCTGGCAATGTTTGGCCCAGCGCGGCCCTGTAGTTCACCACTCCGAACTGGCCCAAGAGTTTATAGATAGCCCGCTTTCATTTGCTTCCCTCCATCCGACACTCCAAGCCTCTCCGTTATTCGAGAGGGTAGATGAGGGATTGTACAAGCTCCGCGGCTCCGTAGTCACCGCAGAAGATGTCGCAAGGGCAAGAGCGGCGGGCGAATCGACACCGCTGACACCGCGATAGACTACGACGGAGAGGACTGATAACCGTTTCTGCAAACCTGGGCGTCTTGACTGTAGGTCTGGGAGCATTGGTTTCGGACGGGCTTCCTAATCTGGAAGGGCAATGGGGTTGCGTGGTGGACGGCACGGATCTGGGCGTCATCACTGCCAGACCCCGTGAGATACGAAATCTCCGTCCCGCCTTCGAGCGACTGCAGTGCCGAGT
>CAWEMM010000013.1:0-180354 GCA_963810095.1 uncultured Chloroflexia bacterium
AGCTAGCGGCGGAGCAAGCCGATGAGGATCAATCCGCTGAGTCCCGCATACCAGGCCCAGCCCGCGCCGGCCGCGTATAGCACCGATGCGGCCAGGATGCCAAACCCAAGCAGAACCGTCGTTTGCAGCCGGCTAATGGAGGTGTCGCGAGGCTTCTGGGCATTAGTTTCGAAGAACTTCAAGCTGTCGCTAAGCAGGAGCGGGCTGCGGCTCATGACGTCGAAAAGCTCGGGCACAAAGAGCAGGCTGGCCTTAAGGGTTGCCACAGGATTGAATTGCTTGAGCAGCAGCGCCTGCACGTGTCCACGTGACGCTTTGACAATGTCGAACTCCGGGTCCAACGCATGCGCCACGCCTTCAATCGTGACCAACGCCTTGATCATGAGAATCATCTCACCCGGATAGTTGATGCGGTATTGGCCTGCCAACAGGATCGCCTGCAGGATGACTCGACCGGTCGACATTCGGCTGAAGCCGGCGGAACGCTGCCAGCGCGCAAACAGCCCCGCGGCCGCCCGCTGGAAGCTTTCGACGTCGCTGTTTCTCGACGGGGTCGTCAGCGAGATCAAGTAGCGCGCGGCGTTCTCCGCATCGGCCGTGACCACCGAGAAGAAGAAGTAGAAAAGGCGTTTTCGGATCTCCCGGTCAAAGACCCCGACCATGCCCAGGTCGATGAAGCCCACGCTGCCATCCTTGAAGATGATCAGGTTGCCAGGATGAAGGTCAGCATGGAAGAAACCGTCGTCGAAGATCATCTGCATGATGGCGCCAACACCCAGCCGCGTGATCCTGTCTTTCTGCTGAGGCGTCAGGATGCGGGCCGCGCGGGCGTCAGGCTTGATGCCTCGGAAGTAGTCCATGCACAGGACGTCGCGATTGCTGAACTCCCGGTAGATCTTCGGGAAACGGATGTCTGGCTGATCCTTGAAGTTCCCTGCAAAGGCCTCGGCGTTATCGGCCTCGAAGCGAAGATCGACCTCGCGCAGCGAATAGCGGCTGAATTCGGAGATCAGTCGCCGTGGTTGGTAGCGGGATAGAAACAGCTGCAGCACGACGCCGACCATGCGCAACAGCCTGGTGTCGGTCTCGACGGTCTTGCGCACGCCCGGTTTCAGAACCTTGAGCACGACTCGTTCGCCGGTGAGCAGGCGGGCGCGGTGCGTTTGAGCCAGGGACGCCGATCCAAGCGGTGTCGGATCGATCCAGCGAAAGATCGCATCGGTGGGCCGCTTGAGGTCCGCTTCGATGAGCTCCTTGTAGCGCTCGAAGGTGACGACAGGGAGCCGGTCCAGGAGGTTCTTGAGTTCGTTGGTGATGGCTTTGGGCAACAGGTCCTCGCGCAAGCTGAGGATCTGGCCGAGCTTGATGTAGGTCGGGCCCAGGCGTTCGAGGCGCAGGCGGAACTGCACGGGGAAGGTCTGCTGAATGATGCGCGCATCCAGAAACGGGCGCACGAAGAGCAGCAGCATGCGCAAGAGCAACACCCAAAGGGTGGGCCGCGCGCCGCTTGCGCCCCGTTCCCGGACGTACACGTTGGCACCGCCAAACAGCAGTGCCAGCAACTGAAATGCTGTAACCAGTGCGCGGAGGATCAGGCCGGCCGGCCGCCGCTCCTGATAGACACTAAACCCGGTGCTCGAAATCGCCGGCGATCCTTGGTTGGGCACTCGGGCCTCTCTAGTGCGAAAGCAATGGGACGCCCGTGCGTTCGCCCGATGTCAGTTGATGCGAGATCGCGCTTTCGAGCCGGCGACTGTAGCGCCGGATCGCGTCGTTGTTGACCAACATCGTCTGCGAATCGGCGAGACAGCGGGCCATCGTCACCTTCGAAATCTTCACCGCATGCTCAGCGGTGAAAAGCGACTCGCGGCGCTGTGCGGCCAGATGCAAGGTCTGGTAGGCAGGCAAGAGACACAGGAGCGAAGCACGGCGATATCCGGCGGCATGGTAGGGCAGCGCGAGCACGTACTCCGTGGCCTCGCGGAGCTCAGTCAGCACATCGCCTAGCACCATCGCCGTCCAATCGGGCGGCGCGCCCAACAACGATAGCGGCTGGTACGCCGCCTTGCTCAACCAGCTATCGGGCAGGTAGCAGATTCCCCGTTCCAGGTCTTTGGCGAAGTCCTTGATGATGTTCGTCTTCTGCAGGCTGCGTCCGCAGGCCTCAGCACGCAGGCTTAGCACCTCGGCCACATCTTCCGTCAGCCCATACTGCCTGACGATCAGCTCGGACGCCAGGCTGCCGACGGTGCCGGCCACGTAATAGCAGTAGCTCTCGTAATCGCTCGCCTCTTGCAGGATGTCCACGCCGCCTCGCCGGACCAAACGCGGCCCGCGCTCCGGGTCGCCCAGCTGCCGCATGCCTTGCGCCATCAGGCCGGTCCAGCGGCAAACAATGTCTCGGGCGTGTGTGGGGATCTGCGCATAAATGCGCCACAGCATGAGGCCGTCGTGGTCACCCATCAGCGCCGCTTCGCGCTCGGTCAAGCCCGGCCAGGGTTCGAGGCTCCAGCGGTGCAGGACTTCGGCCGCCGGTCCGGGGTCACTCAATAGGTCCACAAACTCGGTAAAGCGCTCATTCTTCCATGCGACCGGCCGCGTGCAATCTTCGATGTTATCGACCACCCGGCAAAGCAGGTACGCCGTCGCGAGATAGTGCCGCGCCGGAAGCTCGACGCAAGGCACCACCATGGCAAACGTGCGGGAAACGTGATCTAGCTGATGTTGAAGGTAATCGCTCTCGCCCGAGGTCAGCTCGGATAGGTCGTGCTCAGGGAGCATGGAACACTCCTGGTCCTAAAGTCGCCACGTCAGGGCTGTGCCACCGGTGGCTCATCCCAGGTATGCACGACGCGCGTCCTTGCCAGTTTGTCATGCCATCCTTGGCGCTGACGGTCGCCCAGTACCCAAAAGAATCCCAGAAATAGCGGAAGTGCTGACAGAAAATAGCCAACGTAGCGCAAGGCGCCGCGCGGCCAGGCGATCTTCGCGGTATCATCATGAACCACGCGAAGACCCATGAGCATTTTGCCCGGCGTAGCGCCGGCCAGGCGCCAGAAGACGACAAAGTACAGGGGGATAAAGAGCAGCTCGACCGCAACGGTAAGGGCAAGCGTCAGCGTGCGAAAGAGCTGTACAAGCTCGCCCGAGGAGTCGGCCCTGATTTCCTGCACCCCGAGGTGGAAGAAATTCAACACCAGCGCAATAACGCCGCCGAGCACGACGCTGCCCAACGTGACGATCAGTACATCGCACAGAAAGGCCAGCGTCCGGCTGACGAACCCGGCGGGACGCGCCTGGCCTGCGGGACTTAGCAGCCGGCCGCCAACCAGAATGGGGGCGGTTGCTACCGAAGCACTTGCGGCGGACCCGCGGCCGAAGATGTGTGCAGCGCGTGCGTCGCCTGCTGCAGCCGCGCTCCGCAGCGCGGTTATCAGGTCGCCGGCCATGCTCACGCCCTGTTCGGCCACCAGATCACGGACGGCCGGCTCTTCTGCCAACATGCCGACGGCGACCTGAATGACTTCCGTGCTGCCGTCCCCGTAAGCCTGGCGCGCCACGGCCCGGCTGCGCTGCTCGGCAGCGCGTCCCGCGTCGATCAGCCGGTCAAGCCGTGCTTCGCCGCGGGTGGCGAGGCCCTCGTATCGCCGCGCGATCGGTCGCGCGAGGCGGCTCCCGGTGAGCGGGGCCAGCACGCCGGAGAGCAGGCCATACGCTTGCGCCGAAGCCGCCCTCCCGGTCGATAGCGCGCGGCCCGCTGCCGCCGCGCCGACCGCGGCCAGGCCGACCGCAGCGTAACGAATGCGCTTGCTCCGGCTCTCGTCAGGACCCTCGTGATAGCGCCCGCGGCCGATGCGCTCCGCTTCCGCATCCCAGGTCTTCACCCGGTCCACGACGATATCGCCGCCCTCGGCTGCTCCGCCGACAAGGAGGCGCGCCAGGCTGCGCAGCAGCGACGGGTCCGCACCGCGCGATTCGAGTGTAACGCGCACGACGGCCGGCGGGAGCTCGACCTCCGGGCCCCAGTCTTCCTCGTCGTCGCCGAAATCTTCGTCCTGTTGCGCGCCAACCATGGCTATGCGTCTTCCGCAGGGCCCTTGCTCAGATTCTCAATCTGGGCCGACAGGGCGTCCAGCCGCGCGTTCAGGGCCTGGACGTCGGCCTTCGACGCCAGGGCGGCCGCGCGCATGGCAAGAATGGGGCGCGGCCGGCGCAGGCGCGGACGGCGGACTCCGCCCAGGACTGCGCGGGCTTTGTCCCAATCCGTCTCGCCGCGCGCCACCAGGTGGCGGAGCAGATTCTCAGCGGCCTCTTCCGCCAGGCTGACGGCGCCGATCGAGGCGAGCGCCAGCTTGGTCAACGCGCCTTCCACCTGTGACTCATCCTGAGGCGCCCCAGCCTGGGCCGGCGTCGTAAGCATTTCTGGTTCGATTGCCATGGTTTATCTCCCTTCGCGGAGGTGTGGTCGCTGTGTCAGGCTTGTTTGATGCCTAGTTCGATATTTGTACCCTACAAGGCTAACACACTCCTATCTGTCATGCAATGGTACGATTGGGCAGTCATGAACTGTGCAAACGACTATGATTCTGTCTGGGGAACGGCAGGGGAAAGCAGCTGGATGCGAGTGCAGTCGCCGCTCATCACGATGGTCGCAAAACAAAGCGAGGTCGGCCACGCCGACTACTCGGGTGGGCAACCTCGTTGCAGGGCATGGACCTCAAATCAGCGGCCAGGGATAGGGCCGTCGATCTTCGGGCGGATCAGGGAAGCAGCCGGCCGCGACAAGGGCCTCGGCTCGATGAGCGGTCGCGCGGATTTCGCCGTCGAAGAGTAACTCCTTGAGCTGGACCGAAGTGTCCGCGTCCGGGGTCACCAGCTCTTCGTGCAGCCGTTCGAGGTCGGCGAGCAGGTCGGCAGGAATGGGCTGCGACGCGTAGTCCCAGATCACCGTGCGCAGCTTGGTTTCCACGTGGAAGCACAGGCCCTGGTCGATTGCAACGATGCAGGAGTCACCTACGCGGAGGCAGTGACCGCCCTTGCGGTCGGCGTTGTTCGTGATGATGTCGAACAGCGTCAGGGCCTGCAGGCTGTGCTTGAAGGCAGGATCTTCGCGGAAGGTGAAGAAGTGCTCGTCCTGGTCGCACTCGACATAAAGCTGAACCGAGCCTCGGCCGTGCGGCCCGCCGCGGAGAACGGTCGGAGGCACAAGCTCCCAGCCGAGCGTGCGGCAGATGACATACGCGGCGACCTCGCGCTTGGCAAGGGTGCCCCGGGGAAAATCCCAGAGCGGCCGCTCGCCGCGGATCGGTTTGTAGACCACCTGCGCGCTGTCCCCCGACGCGTTGGTCACCGTGCCGAGAAACGTATAGTTAGAGCTCCAGGGCATCAAGCCCCCCAGCTCGAGCTCGCCTTTGCCAAGCAGCGTCAGCAGGCGGTCGTTCTCCGTTCCGCCGGTCGCCCAAGGCACGATGCAGTCAGTGCGTTGTCTGCGTGCCATCTTTAGTGCATGATCTCTCCCCCGCGGCGGTTCCGTGCGTTGGCGGGCGGGCAGAAATGCCCGAAGTCGTCCATGGGCGTGTCACAGCGCGGGCACAGCGGACGACCGGCAACCACGGCCTTGGCGGCCTGTTCACCCAGCAGCTTTGCCTGGCCTCGCGTCGTGTAAATCTGATGCTCAGGAGGATCCTGATCGTCGTCGTCGTTGATCAGATCTTCTTCCTCCTCGCCTTCCAGCTTATCGGCATCTACCAGCGTAAAGACCACCAGGTCGTGTAAGCGATCGTAGGCGACGCCAATGCTGCCCACCCGGAACAGGGGTTGCAGTGGCTCCGCCAGGTTGAGGTTGGGCGCCGCCGCCACCAGCGGCTCGTCCAACTCGGGAAACTCTACGCGTACGTCGTCCAGCAACTCGGGGATGGCCTTGCTCAGCGCCATCGCCTGGTCCTTTTCGATGACCCAACTGAACGGCTCGGGGCCAAAGAAGGCCTGGAGCACAAAGGTGCGCCGGCCCATTGCGCCGACTGCACCCGCCGTGATCCGGGTGACTGGATACACGTCATCGCCCTCGTAATAAGGTAGTGCGGCGTAGGATGGGAGGGAATCTGTCATATACATAAATGTTACCATAAATCCAGAAAACGCAAGCCTTTGGCGTGTGTGTCGAGAACGTGTCGCGGCTCGGACTCAGCCTCCGGTTGCCTGCATCTTTCCTTCGTCGGCGACCTGTAAGGCTTCCGGCTCCGGGCCGTGCGCCGTGCGGGTGCCCCGGTTCGGGCGCTCTGCTCACCTGCTCCTCCAGCGCCCCCTTCGCGGCAGGGCTCTCCTCCGCCTCAGACGGGGCGTCGGCCGCTGGTGTTTCGCTTGCCGGCGGCACATGCGCTGCGTCGTTCATCCGTACCAGCCGCACCCGTAACGGGCTAAAGTCGAGCTCCGTGATCGACGCGGGGGAAATCTCGAGCCGCTGAAACAGGTCGAGCGGCATGCCCATGTAGAACGCGACCGCCAGCTTGATGGGGTCGCTGTGCGAAAAGACGGCGATGGTCTGCTCGGCATGTTGCTTCTGCAAGGCGTCCAGCGCCGCAACGATACGGGTTTGGATCTCCAGCATGCTCTCGCCGTTCGGAAAGCGGAACCCCGAAGGGAAGATCTGTACCTGGGTCCATGCCTCCTGCTTGCGGAGCTCATCCAGCGCCTGGCCGGTCCAGTCGCCGCAGTCTGTCTCTTTGACGCCTTCCAACGTGCGGAGTTCCAGGCTGAGGCGGGCGGCAAGTGGTGCAGCCGTTTCCTGGCAGCGCTCGAGCGGGCTGCTATAGACGGCGGCGATTGTCTCGCCAGCCAGCCGTTCGGCGACGGCCGCGGCCTGCGCTTGCCCATCCTTGTTCAGCGATACGCCCGGGGTGCGACCGGCGAGCAAGCCCTTCTTTACATAGTCGTTGACGCCGTGGCGGATCAGGAGGATACGGGTGGGCTTGGGCGCGGGCTTGGCCGCGGTCTCCCCACCAGGTTGCGGCGCTGCCGGCGTCTCAACTGCCGAGGCAGCCGTCTGCCCGTTCGAGCCTTCGTTCGCGATCAAGTTCATTCTCCCCTCACCGCTTCGTTCGTCTCGTCGCCCAACTCGCTCAGCGACCCGTCTTCCCATTCAAAGGTCTGGTTGACCCAATCCGGCACCCGATCGCCGCCCGAAACCAGCACCCGGGAGGCCTCGCCCACGCGGTTCATCAGCCCCTGCACCGCCTGTTGAAAAGCCGACGGTGCGCGCTGCTCGAGCATGGCCGCCGCATCCTCGGGTTCCAGCTTTTGCCCCAGGCGGCGGTACGCATCGAAGATATAATCCCATATCCACACGTACAGGTCGGCGGCGGTGCGCTCGGGGAAGCGCTGCAACAGCTGGCGGTCACGAATCGCCTGGATGATCGGGCAATAGCTCTTCTCATACCAGTCGAGCGCCGCATCTCCGAGGCTAATCTCACCCGCCGACTCACCCCCCCGGTCCTGGGATAGTAAACGCCTGTGGATATGGACGTGTTCCAGAAGCTTAACGAAACCGCCCGGGCGGGTGAAGTAGATGTCGACGAACGAAACCCGCTCATTCAGCCGGGTCTCGGCCAGAAATCGGGCGTGCTCGGCCTTCATGATGGCCTGGTCCAGCGAGTCTCCCGGCTCCAGATCGCAGTCGGCCGCGATATCGGTTACATGCGCTTCGATGCTGTCGAAGCCGCAGGCGCGCGCGACGCTTACCCGGTGGTTGCCGTCTCCGACGAAATAGACCCCGCCAATCCTAAATACCTCGATTGGAGGCGTTCCCTCGAGGCTCTCCATCGCTTGCTCGACCCGCGCCCAGCGGTCGGCCATGGACGTGCTCTTGGGCAGGAAGTCACGCGTGAAGTCTCGATAGCGCCCCACCGAGCCCGCGATCTTGTCCAGTGGGATCATCTCGGCCTGGCGATGGGGTACCTGCTCGTGGCTCTTGAGGATGGCCGTGAGCACCTCGAACGGCAGCAGCGACGTAGGCTTGCCGCTGAGGCGGGCCAGCATCTCCTCGCGCCGGGCCCGATTGTGAGCTCGGAAGAAACTCTCTCGCTTGTCGTACAGAGTCATGTATCGTGCCAGACCGCCGTCCAAATGCGTATCGCCCCGGTCGCCTCAGCCAAGAGGACGCCGGCAGACAACAAAAGACCCCGAGGAAACCACTTCCCCGGGGCTTTGTGCGTGGTAGCGGATACGGGATTCGAACCCGTGTCTCCGCCTTGAGAGGGCGATATCCTGGGCCCCTAGACGAATCCGCCACGAACGAACCGCATTATATCGGTTTGGAGGATGGGTGTCAAAAACGAAGGGGTGTTCTTCCCAGAAGACAGAATGGGACGCAGACCTAACTGATTGGATTGATCTTCATGGTCATTCAGCATGAGATCACGTAGATCGGTCGAATCAGTTGAATCTGCGTCCCGTTAGGTTCCGGTTACCTCTAGAGCTTTACGGCGTTGAAGCAGAACTCGGCCAGGCCCGTCTGTTCGAAGTACTCGATCGTCCAGGTGTGCCAGCCGGGCGCAAGATAGATATCGACGAAGAAGCCCGACGCGGACTGTACCTGCCACGCATTTAGGACCTGCACTCCGTCGACGAAGACTCTCGCACCGTCGTCGGACTTGATCGAGACGCGATAGTTGCCGCCGACCGCATTGGACGTGGTGGTCCAGCGAGCGGAGAAGAAGTCCGCGTTGACGCCGGGGGCCGGCGAGTTGAACCCGCAGTTCCAGCACGGTTTGCGCTCGACCCGCTGGAAGACGACGGGGCCCGAGAGGTCGGTGGTGTTGAAGTACTGCGCGTTCCATCCGCTCTGGGGCGGCGGAGGCGGCGGGCAGCCGCCGGGCTGGCACGGCCCTGGCAGGGGCGGCGGCGCGGGCGGCCTCGGTGGCTTGGGCGCCGGATGCGTGCAGTTCCACGGATAGATCACCAACACTTGGCCGATGTAGATCCGATCGGGGTTGGAGATGTGGTTCCAGCTCATCAGCTGGTTGACGGTCACGCCGAAGCGGTAGGCGATCTTGGTCAGATTATCGCCTGGCACGACGCGGTAGTAGATGGGGCAGCTTGCCGCACCCTGGCTTGCGCTCGCCGCGCCGCTCGAGGCTGGGGCAGCCGCCGCCGCCGGCACCATGACGGCGGACAATAAGAGGACCACGACCATGAGGGCGGCAAGTTGGCGGCGGCCAACTAGCCGGGCGCCGATCTGGCGCTTCGAGCGTTTGGACATTTCGCGCGGCTCCTTTCGCATTGACTGTCCGTTCCACCCGCTATGCTCAAAACCACAGAGACCTGGCAATCGCCCGAGACAATGGCTCCTGGTTTCAGCCCCGTTAACTGGATGACGTCTGCGCTGGCACGGTGTTCCCTCGTGCGCGGAGGCTTTTGACACCCGCGCACCCGTGTGCTATTATACACCTATGTCGCCGCGAATTTCTACCCCAATTTGTACCCTACTCGTATTCGGGGGGCGACACGCCCCCTTCCGCCTGACGTCCAGGCGATACTTCACGCGCCGCCGTTCGAGGCATCCATGGATGCTCCGCAACGGGCAAATCCCCAGTGTGGTCCTTGCCGCGGCATACTTGACCGAACGCATACGCCACGCTGTATGTTTACAGGTCCGATGATCTGTAAATACTATCGACAATTATACAACACTTCTTTTCTGAAAGCAAGACCCAAAATGGGGGAACATCATGAACGAAACCGAACGGTCGAGCGTGTTTCTGCCGGTTGACGAGCAGCTTGCGATCCTGATGCGCGGGGTAGAGTTCGGCGATGAGACGACCCGGACCAACATGGAAGCGGAGCTGCGCCAGCGGCTGACCGAGTCGGCGCGCGAGAACAGGCCGCTCCGCGTCTACTGCGGCTTCGACCCGACCAAGCCCGACCTGCACCTCGGGCATACTGTGCCCATGCGTAAGCTCGCGCAGTTCCAAGACCTGGGGCACGAGGTCATCTTCCTGATCGGCACCTTCACGTCGCTGATCGGCGACCCGAGCGACAAGGCCACCGCGCGCAAGCTGCAGACCATCGACGAGGCGCGCGAGCATGCGAAGACTTACGCGGACCAGGCCTGGCAGGTGCTCGATCCGGCCAAGACGAAGGTCATGTACAACGGTGACTGGCTGTCGAAGCTGACCTTCACGGATATCGTGGGCCTGGCGTCGAACTTCACCGTGCAGCAGTTCCTGGTGCGCGAGAACTTCGCGCTGCGCTTCCAGAAGGACCAGCCGATCTGGCTGCACGAGTTCATGTACGCGTTGATGCAGGGGTACGACGCCGTCGCGCTCAAAACCGACATCCAGATTGGCGGCACCGACCAGCTCTTCAACCTGATCGCGGGGCGGAAGCTGATGGAATCGTTCGGGCTCCGGCCCCAGACCGTCCTGACGTTTCCGATCCTGGTGGGCACCGACGGCGTCCTGCGCATGTCAAAGAGCACGGGCAACCACATCGGCATCAGCGAGGCGCCCGAGATCATGTACGGCAAGGCGATGAGCATTCCCGATAGCGCCATGCGCAACTTCGCGGACCTCGTCACCCGGTGGTCGCCGCAGGACATCGCGGACAAATTCGCCCGGCTTGACCGCGGCGAGCTGCACCCGCGCGACCTCAAGATGCAGCTGGCGTTCGAGATTGTCGACATTTTCCACGGCCGAGCGCAGGCCGAGGCGGCGGAGGAGCACTTCCGCACCGTCTTCCAGCAGCGCGAGCTGCCGCCCGAAATGCCCGAAATCGCCTTGACCGAGCCGGTCACGCTGGTCGACCTCCTGATGCGCGAAGGCCTGGCGCCGAGCAAAAGCGAAGCGCGGCGGCTCGTACAGCAAGGCGGCGTTAAGCTGCGACGGCGAGCGGGTGGACGACATCGGTGTGACTCTCGAGCCGGCCCAGGTGCCCGACCACGGTCGGGTGCTGCAAGTGGGAAAGCGTAAGTTCCTGAAGCTCGTGGGGTAATCTCGCGCGCCCGTCCCGAAAGGAGATGTCATGTCCCCATCATTCCACGGCCTGCCCACCGGCAGCCTCGTGACCCAGCACCTGCGGCTCGAGTACCTGGAAGAGGCCGGGCCGCGCATCGTCCACCTGTCGCTGCTCGGCCCCGGTGGCGAAGCGGGCGAGAACCTGATGGCGGAGATCCCGGACGTGGGGATACCGACGCCGTACGGCACCTTCCGCCTGTTTGGCGGACACCGGCTGTGGCACTCGCCCGAGGGGATGCCGCGCTCGTATGTGCCGGACAACGAGGGCTGCGGGGTGGAACGCGGTGAGAACCGGGTGCTGCTGCGCGGCTGCGTCGAGACGCCCACCGGCGTGCAGAAGAGCATCGAGGTTGCGGTCGCGGCCGACCGGCCCGCAGTGATGTTGACACACACGCTGAAGAACTGCGGCCTGTGGGCCATCGACCTCGCGCCCTGGGCCCTGACGCAACTGCGCCTCGGCGGAATCGCGATCTTCCCCCAGACCGTGGGGAAGCTGGACGGACCCGGCCTCCTGCCCAATCGGAACCTGGTGCTGTGGCCGTACACCCGCCTCGGCGACCCCCGGCTCAGCTTGAACGACGACCTTGCCTTCATCACGGCCGCGCCCGACTCGCACGCGGTCAAGATCGGCTATCTGAACCGGGCGGGGTGGGCCGCCTACCTGGTGGGTGGGGTGTTGTTTGTGAAGCGCTGGGCGCCCGAGCCGGCCGCTCAGCACGTCGACTTCGGCTGCAATTGCGAGAGCTACTGCAACCACCAGTTTATCGAGGTCGAGACGGTCGGCCCGCTCGTGCGCCTCGAGCCCGAGCAGTCGGTGACGCACGTCGAGGAGTGGAGCCTGTACCGGATGGATGGCGTCCCGGCGACGGTCGAAGGCGCCCGTGAAGCTGTCGCCCGGGCCGGCTTGATGTAGACCGCACGACAGGAACGAAATTGCGGGATAGATGCAGACCTTCGGGGTGGCCTGAGCTTCGCTCCGGGCCGAAACCCCGAAGGTCCTTTTTGTCTGCTACCGTAGCTTCTCGTACATCATCCCGCGGCCCCGGTGCTAAGATGGGGGGGATTGTGTGACCCCGGAGCTGCGTAATGGACGAACCGCGAACGTTCGAGTGTCCTTCGTGCGGCGGGGAGCTGACCACTGACGGCCGTAGCCCCACCATTGAGTGCCCCTATTGCGGCCAGAACGTCACCGTGCCGCGTGATCTGCGCGTGGAGCCGTCCGCACCGGTCGCCGCGGCGCCGGCTGCCGAGTCGCCGCTGGTTCCGTTGATCAGGCTGGCCGAGGAGGAAGCGGAAGCGGAGCGGGCCGAGCGGGCAAAGCAAAGGGCCCAACCTGCGCCGAGGCGGCGCGGTGGCGGCTGTGGCTGCGGCAGCATCGTCTTTGCGGTGGTGATCATCCTGGTCATCCTCATTGGCGGCGCGATCTTCACCGGAAATGGCCCCGTGCTGCTCCAGGCGCTCGACGCGGCGTCCGGCGCAACCCCGACCCCCAAGCCTGTGTCGCACCCACTGAACGCCGCGCTACCTCGCTCGCTCCGCTATGCGGGCGTCACCCTCACGGTGAACAAGGCGGACATGACGAACGAGGACCCGCAGGCAAGCGATGGGTCGCGTTTCCGTTCGGATAGCCTCTTCGCCGTCCTGGCTGTGAAGCTCGACAACACGGTCGGCGAGCGTGAAGTCGCACTGCCGTATGGGGTTCCGCGCCTGGAGTTGGCCGATGGGAACCAGTACGAGGAGGACGGCAGCCTGAACTTTGACGTGGCCGGCGCGGCGAGCAAGCAGGGGCGCATGATTTTCCGTGTGCCGCCTGCCTCCAACTGGCAAGGGGCGAAGCTGGTCCTGCGCGAGTCGGGCAAGGAGCCGGCGGTGCTGCCGCTCGACGGCGCTCGCACCCAAGCACAGGTCGGCCCCATCGACCTGAAGCTGGTGACGGAGAAGGCGTTGGCACACTGGCTTATCGCGTCCTCGAGCGCCACGCTCGACACGGCCCGCGAGGGCCGGCAGGTCGACGCGGGCAAGCGCTTCCTCCGCTTCAAATTGCGGGTGGTCAATAACGGCAAGGAAGCGGGCGGCGTCACGGTGACCGACAGCAATTTTCGCCTGCTACTCGAAGGCGATTCGCTGGCGCCCGACGATTACCCGATCGTGGCGGTCCCGCCGCAGAGCAAGGTCGATGGTCACGTCGACTTCACCGTTCCCGCAGACGCGAAGACGGCGACGCTGCAAGTGGGCGAGTTGAACGGGCCGAAAGCGCAAATCCCGGTCAGACTGGCGCAGTAGCAAGCGGGACGGGGCCGCACGGCAAACCCCACGGGAAACCCGCATGGTCATTTCATGCTCGGAGCAGGCGGCCATGCGACGGGTTCGCTGGCCGGCGATATTGCTGCGTCAGGATGCTATGCACCTTGCACTCATGCCGTATCCTCTCGGTCCCAATTAGGAGTTCGATAGAATGCAAGAGACACTCGAATCGCGAGCTAGTATGGAAACTAGTGTACATGCCAGCGAGCCCACCATCCAGGACTGGGCCGGCTTTGTTGAATTCCAACCCCGACTGTACTTCAGGCCCCAGGACCTGGACGAGTTGAAAGGGTTCTTGAGCGGCATACAACAAGGTATTCTCAAACAAAGAACCCTCCGCGTCCTGGGAAGTCTACATTCCTGCTCGGACATTTGTGTGTCGGACGTCATCGTAGATGTGAGTGACCTGCCCAAGACGATCGAGTTTAGCGCCGACAATACACGCGTGACCGCGTCGGCCAACTGGCGGCTCCACGATTTCCTGTTGGCGTTGAGCGCTCGCGGCAAGTCAATCAGCGCGACGGGCGGCACTGACCCCCAGACCCTGGCGGGGGTAATCTCTACCAACACCGCGCCCGCCACGCCGTGGCACACACTCTATGAACTTCTCGAATGGGTGGAATACATTACCATCGATGAAGACAGCGCGGCAGTTGTCGAAAAACACGTGGACAGGGATGACCCCGCGTTTCCCGCTATGATCGGTTCCCTGGGCGCGATCGGTATTTTGACGCGAGTCCAATTCAGCCTGATTGATGAACTCTACTTTGACACTGTCCAAAAGATCGTCAAACTGAAAGAGATACTGGCGGATCTGACGCTGACATCTCGGAAATACGATTTCTGGCGGATTGACTGGCTGCCGGATACCGATCACGGGTTGCTGTGGGCGGCGACCCGCGTCCCGACCGCAGACGCCGATGGAGACTATCCGCCACAGCAATCGGAAAATGTCCTGAATGCTCTTTTCAAGGCATTGGGAACGATCGAATCGGCCGGGTGCCTCCTGGATGAGGCGATGCGATTGGTGTACACCGGCCTGGCATTTACATACGGTGTAACGAAGGCCAGCGGACCTCTGCGTAACATGCTGCCGGTCGACCGACGCACGCCTCTGCGTGTGGCGATGGCCGAATGGAGCTTCAACCCGGCCGACTTGAACAGTCTTATGCAGCGCTGCAAGGAGTACTTTGAGCAAAAGGGTTGGCCCAATCTGCCCATCGAAATCGAGCTCACTAAAACCGACAACTACTACATGTCGCCGTGGAATTGGCCGGGCCTGGATTACATCGTCAAATTCAACTTCATGTACCTGACAGATAGCAGCGAAACGGGCGACCGGAGGGGCGAAATCCTGGCACACTTGCACGGTCTCTGGGATCACCTCACGCAATCCGGCATCCCGTTCAAGGCCCACTGGGGCAAGATCAACTTCATGACCTTCCAGTTTGTGCAGGACCATTACGAATACGCTCGGTTCAGGCCCTTCATTCGCCCGGTGTTCCTCAACAGGTACCTGACCGAGCGACTGAATCCAACCCCCTAAGCCGGTTCCAACAGGGGGATCTACGGTGCGAAACCTTCGAGGTTTCCG
Organism: uncultured Chloroflexia bacterium; assembly: GCA_963810095.1. GTDB lineage: Bacteria > Chloroflexota > Anaerolineae > CG2-30-64-16 > CG2-30-64-16 > JALOOB01. Next base: position 14,908 of record CAWEMM010000013.1, read on the forward strand.
AGACCTCGAAGGTTCGGGTGCGGGTTTCATCCTGGATTGGGCTATAGTACGGCCACCGTCGTGTTGTGGGGTGTGCGGCCCCCAGGTCCGGCGCGGCGGCGCGACAGGCTCTGCCATCCGAGCGCGGCGCGGGGTCGCCGCGCCCATCCAACGGGTCTTCCGGGTGCACTACACCGGGGTGTCAAAAACACGTTACAGTTGTTACAGTTGTTACAGTTCAGCCCTGCCGGCGGCTGTTGCCACCTGCGCCTCTACGCGAAATCTTGCACCACGTCCAAGCCCAACGCCCATTCTTGACAACTCCGCGAATTCGTAGTATTCTCCCTTCAAATCGTAACCATTCGAAAGTTAATCGGTATCAAATGAAAGAATACTCCGTCGCCGAGAGGCGGCAAGGGATTCTCGATCGGGTCGCCGAGGCGGGCCGGGTCTCGGTCGCGGAGCTGAGCCAGGACTTCGGGCTCTCTGAGGTGACCATCCGGACCGACCTGCAGGCGCTGGCGGACAGCGGGCTGGTCCTGCGCACGCACGGCGGCGCGATCGCCCTCAACGCCAGCCGCGACTACCTCTCCCTCAGCCTCCGTATGCAGCAGCAGGTGCAGGAGAAGGCGCACATCGGCGCCGCGGCGGCCGCGCTCATCCGGGACGGCGACGCGATCTTCCTCGACTCGTCCAGCACCGCGCTTGCGATTGCCCAGTGTCTTCAGGACCGGAGGTATCTCACCGTCGTCACGAACGGGCTGGCCGTCGCGCAGGCCTTGCTCGACGCGCCGGGGATCGACGTGCTGGTGGTCGGCGGCCGCTTGCGCAAGGACACCGCGTCGCTCGTCGGCACCACGGGGCTGGACCTGCTCAGGCACATCAACCTGCAGAAGGGCTTCTTCGGGAGCCACGGCATCACGGTCGAAGAGGGGCTGACCGACGTGAGCGCCGACGAGGCCGAACTCAAGCGGCCCGTGGTGCAGGTGTGCCGCTCGGTCATCGCCGTGGTGGACCGGACGAAGTGGGGCCGCGCCGGCGTCTCCTCGTTCGCCACCGCCCAGCAAATCAACAAGGTCATCACCGACCGTGACGCCCCGCGCGACCTGGTCGATCAAATCCGCTCTGCCGGAGCAGACGTGATACTGGTTTGAAATAGAACGCAGATAGAACTGATCGGACTGATCCGCCTGGCTTTAAGAGATCATGTCAATCAGCCAGATCAGTTCAATCTGCGGCCCATTCTCTCTGGAGGCTCTTCGTGAATCATCCTTTGCCACCCATTGACCCCGTGAAGCTCTCGGCCCTCATCGAGGAGCAGGAGCTGACCAAGGCTGATCTGCTGAACTACTTGCGGCAGATGAGCGAGATTCGCGCGCTGGAGGAGCAGATCTCCCGCCTGCTGACCAAGGCCGTCTTGAAAGGCGCGTCGCACCTCTATGCCGGCGAGGAGGCCGTCGCGGTCGGCGCGGTCGCAGCCCTGCGCGACGACGACCTGATCACTTCCACCCACCGCGGGCACGGTCACGGCCACGCCCATGGCGACTCGGCCGCAAAGACGGACGAGGAGAAGCAGGCGCACTACAACCGCATGATGGCCGAAGTGCTCGGCAAGTCGGGCGGCTACTGCAAGGGCAAGGGCGGCTCGATGCACATCGCCGACGTGCAGCACGGCAACCTGGGCGCGACCGGCATCGTGGGCGGGAACCTGCCTGTGGCGGTCGGCGCGGCGCTGGCGCAGAAGCTCAAGGGCACCGACCGGGTCGTGGTCTGCTTCTTTGGCGACGGCGCCTCGAACGAGGGCAACTTCCACGAGGCCCTCAACATGGCCTCCGCGTTCACGCTCCCCGTCATCTTCGTCGCGGAGAACAACCAGTACGGCATGTCGGTGCCGTGGGCGAACGTCACCAAGCTGCCCGACATCGCGGACCGCGCGTGCGCGTACGGCATCCCCGGCGTCGTCGTCGACGGCATGGACGTAGTCCAGGTGCGTGCCGCGGTGGCCGAGGCGGCCGAGCGGGCGCGCAAGGGTGAGGGTCCCACGCTCATCGAGGCAAAGACGTACCGCTACTTCGGCCACAGCCATTCCGACAACCGCTCGTACCGCACCCGTGAGGAAGAAGCCGAGTTCAAGGCGCGCGATCCGCTGGAGGTCATCAAGGGCCAGTTGTTCGACCTGAAGCTGGTGCAGAACGGCGAGATCGAGTCGGTGGAACAGGGCGTCGAGGCGAAGCTGGCGAAGGCCATGGAGTTCGCCGAAGGGTCGCCCGCACCCGATCCCAGCGAGGTCGAGACCGACGTCTTCGCGCCGCTGAAGCACACGGCGGCCGACGTCAAGGCCGAGGCGGAGCTGCGCAGCCAGGTCCACCTGGCCGAGAAGGGCCAGGCCGCAGCCGTGCCGATGAAGACCATCTCCTACGCCGCCGCACTGGTCGAGGCCGCCCGCGAAGAAATGCTGGCCGACCCGAACGTGTTTATCATGGGCGAGGATGTGGGCCTGTACGGCGGCGCATACGGCGCCACTCGCGGCCTCTTTGCCGAGTTCGGCGGCGACCGGGTGATCGACACCCCCATCAGCGAGGCCACCATCGGCGGCGCGGCAGTCGGCGCGGCGATGGCCGGCATGCGGCCCATCGCCGAAATCATGTACGTCGACTTCACCCCGCTGGCGATGGACCAGATCGCAAACCAGGGCGCGAAGAACCGCTACATGTTCGGCGGCAAAACCAGCGTCCCGATGGTCTGCCGGACTGAGGGCGGCGCGGGCCGCGCGATCGCCGCGCACCACTCGCAAAGCCTCGAAGCACTCTGGACGCACTTCCCCGGCATCTATGTCGTCATGCCATCGACGCCCTACGATGCTAAGGGCCTGCTCAAGGCGGCGATCCGCGACGACAACCCGGTCATGTTCATCGAGCACAAGATGCTCTACGGCGTAAAGGGCCCGGTGCCCGAAGGGGACTACGTGATCCCGCTTGGCGTCGCCGACATCAAGCGGCCGGGCAAGGACGTCACCCTGGTCACCTACTCGCGGATGGTGCACCGCGGCCTCGAGGCCGCCGAAGCCCTGGCGAAGGAAGGGATCGACGTGGAGGTGATCGACCTGCGCTCGCTCAAGCCGCTGGACCTGGACACCATCATTAACTCCGTCAAGAAGACGGGCCGGCTGGTAGGGCTGACCGAAGCGTACGAAAACACGAGCTTCATCAACGAGATCATGGCGCTGGTGAACGAGAACGCGTTTGACTACCTGGACGCGCCGATGGTGCGGGTGGCGGCAGCCAACGTGCCGGTGCCGCGTGCCGAGGTGCTGGAAGACCTGGCGATCCCGAATGTCGGCCGGATCATGGCCGCGTGCCGGAAGGTGGTGGGCTGATATGGCGGTCGAGGTCTATATCCCGAAGTACGGCCAGACGGTCGAAGAAGTCAAGATCGTCCAGTGGTTTGTCGAGGACGGCGCGACGGTCAAAAAAGGACAGGAGCTGCTGGAGATCGAGACCGATAAGACGACCTTCTTTGTCGAGTCCGAGGCGGCCGGCGTGATCCATTGCGGCCCGTACAAGGCGGGCGACACCGTCGCGGTCCTGGAAGTCGTCGCGGTCGTCGGCAAGGCCGAAGACAAGTTCGTCGCTCACAAGGTGGGCGAGGAACCGGCGGTGGCGGAAGAGACCTTCGGGGTCTCCGAGACCCCGAAGGACTTGTCGGAGCCCTCGGAGGACTTGTCGGAGACCTCGGAGGTCTTCGTCTCTCCCCGCGCGCGTAAGCTGGCCGAGGCGCGCGGGGTCGACATAAGGCAGATCGCGCCCACGGGCGGCGGCGGCGTGCGGGTGGCCGAGCGCGACGTGCTCGCGTACCTGGCGTCTGCGCCCAAGGCCACGCCTCTCGCCGAGAAGTTGGCCGCGGAAACCGGCGTCAACCTGCGCACCGTCGCGGGCACCGGTCCCGGCGGCAAGATCACGCGCGAGGATGTGCTGGCCGCGGGGAGCGTCACGCCGCACCTGCGGTGGCGACCGAGACCCCGAAGGTTGCGGAGGTCGCCCCGCCCGCGGCGCTGCCCGTCGCGGATGTCGCCGAGCGGATCCCGCTCAAGGGCGTGCGCGCGATCATTGCGGACCGGATGGGGACGAGCGTCCATACGACCGCCCGCGTCACCTTGGTCAGCGAGGTCGACGCGACCGAGTTTGTGGCCATGCGCGAGCGGCTGAAGGCGAAGGTGTCGGAAGCCTGGGGCTTCGCGCCGGGGTACAACGATCTGCTCGCGCTCATCGTCGCGAAGGCGCTGCGCAAGTTTCCCTACATGAACGCCCGCCTCGCGCCCGACGCGGTCGAGCTGATGGCGCACGTCAACATGGGCATGGCGGTCGACACGGAGAAGGGGCTCCTGGTGCCGGTCATTCGTGATGCGGACGCGAAGTCTCTGCAGGAGTTCGGGTCGACTTTCCGAGCGCTGGTGGACCGGGCGCGCAAGGGCCGCTCCTTGCCCGACGACCTGACCGGCGGCACGTTCACCATCACGAATCTCGGCATGTATGACATCGACGCCTTCACGCCCGTGATCAACCTGCCCGAGGCCGCGATCCTGGGCGTGGGGCGCATCACCCCCAAGTGGATGTACAAGCCCGAGAGTCCGAGTGCACCCGTGCCGTGCCAGATGCTGACGCTCAGCCTGGTGTTCGATCATCGCCTCGTCGACGGTGCGCCGGCCGCCCGCTTCCTCCAGTGGATCAAGGGCGTGATCGAAGAGCCGTACCTGATGGTGGCGTAGCGGCCGGCTGCGAGAACGCGAAGACGCCGGCTGGGCTGACGTCTTCGCGTCGAGTACGAGTTCGCGTTTCGGACGGCTTCGGGTTGTGAAACGGTCGACCCGTAAGCTGGGGAACGGACAGGACGTTCGACGAGGCCGATACTGTCAGTGATGACTAGGCGGTTCGTCAATAGAAGTGGACGACCGCGGGAGGGGCAGATCATGGCAGATCGAATTCGCGAATTGCAGAAGCTCGGCCAGAGCCTGTGGCTAGACTTTATCAGCCGCGATGCGCTGCGCTCGGGCGAGCTCGCCAACTATATCGCAGCGTGGCGTCGTGGGCATGACGGCGAATCCGGCGATCTTCGAGAAAAGCATGGCGGCGGGCACCGCGTATGACGACGACATTCGGACGCTGGCCAACTCAGGGCGTTCCGTCTACGAGATCTACGAGACCCTGGCGTTGGCCGACATCGCCGAGGCCGCCGATCTCCTGCGGCCCGTTTACGACCGCACGGGGGGCCTCGACGGCTACCAAAGCATCGAGGTGGCGCCCGGTCTGGCGCACGACACGGCCGGGACCGTCGAGGAAGCGAAGCGTTTCTGGCAGGCGCTCGATCGCCCAAACGTCATGATCAAGATCCCGGGTACGATCGAGGGCGTACCGGCTATCCGCGCCGCAACCGCGGCCGGCATCAACATCAACGTGACGCTCCTGTTTGCGATCGAAGCGTACGAAAAGGCCGCGCTGGCGTATATCGAAGGGCTCGAAGAGCGCGTGGCGCAAGGGCTGGACGTCTCGCGGGTCGCCTCAGTCGCCAGTTTCTTCGTCAGCCGCGTCGATACCCTCGTGGACAAGCAACTGAAAGATCATCCGCAGGCGGCGCAGTTGCGGGGCAAGGCCGCCATCGCCAATGCCCGGCTGGCGTACGAGCTCTTTGAAAAGCTCTTCTCGGGTCCGCGCTGGGCGGCGTTGGCCGCGAAGGGCGCGCGTGTCCAGCGGCCGCTGTGGGCCAGCACGAGCACGAAGGACCCGACCTATCCCGACACGATCTACATGGATGCGCTGATCGGGCCCCACACCGTCAACACCGCACCACCGCAGACGATCGATGCGTTTGAGGATCACGGCACGGTCGCCCTCACGGTAAACCGGGGTTATGCCGAAGCTCGGACGGTGATGGCGCAGTTGCAGGCCGCGGGTATCGACATGCAGGCGGTCACCGACCAATTGCTGACGGATGGCGTCCGCTTGTTTGGCGAGGCGTTCGACCGCCTCGAGGCGGGGTTGGCAAAGAAGGTCGAGGCCCTCCGCGTAACAGCCCGCTCATAGCAGCGGCAGCCGAGCCGTAAACAAAACGCCCTCCTGGCGATACCCAGGGGGGCGTTTCACTAATCTAGGTTGCAGCAGGCGTCGGCTACAGGTTAAGCGCAGCCCGGACGTCGGCCAGCGCGGCCTGCTCGAGGTTCGACACCTGGGTTCCGCCCATGCCGAGGAAGGTGCCTTCCTTGCCGGCCTCTGCGGTCTTCTGTGCCATTTCCATGAGCAGCTGGCGGTACTCCAGCCCGGTTTCGGCGCCAAACTTCTCGTCGACCAACGTCGCTGCGGCCTTGATCGAGCCGATGAACATCTGGCGGGCCTGCTCGCCCGAAACCTTTTGGCCCTTCATCGCGGCCTGTTTCTCTTGCGCGCGCCGCTGAAGCTCCTGCTGCTGCTCCTTGGTCGCCCCAAACATCTGGGTGCGCAAGGCCGCCATGAAGGGGCTGCTCCATTTGTCCTGACGAATCACGTCCATTGCAGCCATCGCTTCTTTCGACACGCCAATTGGCCCTGACATGTCGGACATCATGACGAGGCCCGAGGTGGAACCGGTGCCTTCAATGATCGTGTACCACTCATCAGGGGTCAATTCGTTCGGATCCATTAGATATCCTCCTATCACACGGCGATAGCGCGAAATATCTGCCCGCGTTCGCTATCCTGCCTATCATACACGCCAACCGGAGCCGGCGCCAAGATTCGCAGGAGCGCGGGGCGTCCGTGCACCCTCGCGCAGGTTAGGCTGTTTCGGATTTGGGCGTTCTCGCTACAGGACGACTCAGTTTCGCGTAACTTGCGTGAGTGCCGGGTGTTGTGAAATAATGAACGTCCTGAGCGGCGGGTGCGCCAGCACTGCCCTTCGCCGCTCACATCTCCCGTGCCACCACTGGCTTCTCGATGTGTGACCATGTCGTCCACAGGGGCGCCGATCGCCTCAGCAGTTGGTTCGCGAGTCACCCAATACGAGGAGCATTCCCATGGAACACCCCGCAGACTGGCGGAAGTTCAACCCGCCCCCGGATGCCCGCGCCATCTTCGAACGCTGCCCCCGCCTCACCGTCGCCGGCAGCGTTGCCCACCTTGTGGAACTGGCCACGGGGCGCAACGGCCACAAAGAGTGTTACGAGGTCGTCTACGATATTCCGGGCCAGGGTGCGCAGGTCGAGGCGACCGTGGTACGGGTGCGGAACGGCGTGGCGGTGAACTACAGCGAGCCCTACATGCGGCGGCGCGACCCCGACTGCATGCTCGTCGCCGACGACCTGCCGACGGACAAGGAGACTTTCATCCAGCGTTACGGCGTTCCGTTCGACCGTGTGCGCGAGGAAGCGTTGGATTGGCTCGCAACGCAGGAACTGCTCGTGTTCGCGCTGTATGCGGGCCAGGCCGACATGAGCACCGACACGCTCGTCGTCGCTCCAGCCAACGCCGGCTTCTTCGCCCTGGGTCTCGCCATGTTGCAGGGCATTATCCCATACGACGAGCTGCCCCCGCACTTCTCGCCCAGCGCGGTGATCTACGTCGCGCCGCCCTTCCGGCAGACCCACTTCGCCGGCAAGCAGGTCGTGGTTCACAACCGGCAGCCCGGCCTGCACGAGATGTTCTCGTTCAACCTTTACCCCGGCCCCAGCGCCAAGAAGGGCATCTATGGCGTTCTGATCGCGCTGGGCGAGCGGCAGGGTTGGGTGGCGGCGCACTGCTCGACCGTGCAGGTGGTCACACCTTATGATAACGTCGTGACCTTGATGCACGAGGGCGCGAGCGGCAGCGGCAAGAGCGAGATGCTGGAGCCCGCGCATCGGGAGCCGGACGGTCGCCTGCTGTTGGGGGAAAACCTGCTGACCGGCGAGAAGCGTTACCTCGAGATCCCGCGTTCGTGCGAGCTACATCCGGTCACCGACGATATTGCGCTGTGCGAGTCCTGCGTCGCCAACGCGCTCCCTGCGCCCAACGGCAAGCTGCGGGTGCGCGACGCCGAGGATGCCTGGTTCGTCCGTGTCAATCACATCGAACATTACGGCACCGACGTGCAGCTCGAGCGACTGACCGCGGAGCCGCCCGTGCCACTGCTGTTCCTCAACATCGACGCGGCGCCGGGCAGCCGGGCGATGATCTGGGAGCACATCGAGGACAAGCCGGGGAAGCGCTGCCCCAATCCCCGGGTAGTCATCCCCCGCCACGTCGTGCCAAACGTGGTCGAGGGGACCGTCTCGGTCGACATCCGCTCGCTCGGCGTGCGCTGCCCGCCCTGTACCAGCGAGAGCCCAAGCTACGGGATCATCGGCCTCTTCCACCTGCTCCCGCCCGCGCTCGCATGGCTCTGGCGGCTGGTTGCGCCCCGGGGCCATGACAACCCGAGTGTGATTACGGGCAGTACCGGCATCGCCAGCGCCATGGAGAGCGAGGGCGTGGGCTCGTACTGGCCTTTCGCGACCGGCCGCCGGGTTACCCAGGCCAACCTGCTGCTCGACCAGTTTGTAAGCAGCCCTCGCACCCGGTACATCCTGACTCCTAACCAGCACATCGGGGCCTGGCGGGTGGGCTTTATGCCACAGTGGGTTGCCCGAGAGTACCTGGCCCGCCGCGGCAGCGCCAAGTTCCGGGCGGACCAGATCGAGGCGGCTCGCTGTTCGCTCCTGGGCCACGTGCCGCAGCAGCTCCACGTGGAGGGCCGCAGCGTCCCCACCCGGATGCTACACGTGAACGCACAGCCAGAGGTGGGCGAGGCGGCGTACGATGCGGGCGCCGAGCAGCTCTATGCGCTCTTCACCGAATGCCTGCACGAGTTCGGCGAGCCCGACCTCGCGCCGCTTGGCCGCCAGATCATCGAGTGCTGCCTCGATCGGGGCACGGCCGACGATTACCGGGGCCTGATTCATGCGGAGTAGCGGCCCCAGGCTGTGACAGCGGCGCGTGCGTCAAGTCGGAGCACGCCCGCCGTGATATCTTCCCGGACCGGCAGAGGATCTGACTCGTTCACGTGGATCACATCGCATCTCGTCATCGTTAGTTGAATATAATTGATATGCTTATCAAATAATACTACGCCGGCGCGACAATGAGCCGGGACGAGAAAGGCGAAGGTAATGGAATGGACGGAGTGTTTGAGGATCTGGGCGAGTTGGTGTTGAGAGCGACGACGGGGGGACTGCTGGCCGGCCACGGCGCGCAGAAGCTGTTCGGTTGGTTCGGGGGACACGGCTTTGAGGGGACGAAGGGCTGGCTGGAATCCATGGGCATGCAGCCGGGCGACTTCTGGGCCGGACTGGCCGGCGCAAGCGAGTTCGGGGGTGGGCTGCTGACGGCTCTCGGCCTCCTGCACCCACTGGGACCGATTGCCATGACGGGCGCGATGCTGATGGCCACAACCAAGGTCCATGCCGGCAAGCCGGTTTGGGTGACGAGCGGTGGGGCCGAACTGCCGGTGACCAATATCGCGGTTGCACTTGCGCTGGTCCTGACCGGACCGGGCGCATTCTCGGTTGACAGCCTGCTCGGGATCAAGCTGCCGCGCTGGATTGCCCTGCCCGCGCTTGTCGCGGTGCTGACTGCAGTCCTGGCTGGGCTCCAAACCAGCCAGCCGCCGACGCAACCCGAAGAGGTCGCCGGGGGTGAGCTTCAGGCCGGCGGGTTGGCAGCGCACCCGGCGTGACCGGCAGGCGGCCTGATCCGGACGCGCGGCCGGCTTGAGGCTGAGGGGAACGAACAGGACACTGATTGAACCGATTCGACGAATCATTACGATCTCTTCCCCGGAGGACCGTGCAGATCCGTTCAATCCGTTGAATCAGTGTCCTGTTTCATTCCTCGTCGTCGGGCGCAGGGGTGAGGGTCTATTTTAGGCCGGGATCCTTCACTCCACCGTAATCATCACGCTGGTCTTCTCGCTGTCGGTCGTGAGGACCACGCCGGCCTTCTTGCCATCCTTGGTGAAGTTAAGGGTTGCCAGTTCGTCGCTGGTCATGCCATCGCCCTCTTCCTTCCAGCCGGCCTTCACCATCTCATCCTTGTAGAACTTCACCACCTCCGCCAGCTTGGCCGATGTCTTGTAGGTGGTCATCGCCCCGAAGCTGGTCAGCTCGGTCGCGTCGGCCATCGCCGGCAGGCTTTCGGCTGCGTTCTCGCAACCCTGTGGCGGCGTGATTTCGAACGGCTGGTTAACGTCGGTGACTTCGCTGGTCCAGGAGCCGGTGCCAACATCCGTGGTGCTGCCGCCGCCCAACAGGCCGAAGAGTGTTCCTTCCCACTGCGCTTCATCCTTGACGACATACTCGCCATCCACGGCCACCCACACATCGCCGGTGAGCTTGGTGAACATCTTCATGCCGGTTGCGCTCTCGTCGTACTTGTAATGCTTCGCCTTGACGCCGTTGACGGTCTCTTCGCCCACCAGCTTGCCGCTGCTGATCGACCCGAACGCACCCCGGCTGAGGAAGCTGCCGCTCGGGGTGCTGTCTTCGCTGCTGAATGCGGTGCAACTGGTTTTCCCGGCCTGGTTCGACACCATGTACGACTTGCTGCCGATCTGGTAGAGCTCCATGCTTCCCGCCTGGCTCGGATCGAGCGAGTCGCTGCTCTCGAACTTCGTGTAGGAGGCGCGCGGGTCTGACGTGTACTGTTCCGCGGTCAGCCACTTCACGACCTGGTCTTTGCCGTCCTTCTTGCCGGTCCACTCGAACGACCACGTCGATTTGTAGCTTTTCAGCGTCTTGAGCGTGGTCTCCTCGTCGGGCAGCGAGAGCTGGGTCGTGTCACCGGCGTCCTGACCCTGGCCCGCAGACTCGGCCGTGGCAGCCGGGGCTTCGGTGGGCAGAACCGCGCTGGTCGTGTCGGCCGGTTCGGTGGGAGAGGGCTCGCCGGACGATGCCTCGGTGGCCGCTTTCTCGGGCGCCGGAGTCGCTGCGGCGGGCGCCTTCGTGCCGCCGCATCCGGCCATGAGCGCCAACAGCAGTGCAAGGAGCAGCAGGGCTCCGATTCGCTTCATGAGGTTTCTCCTGTTGGGGGGTTGGTGATGCTGAGCATGCTGGCAAACCAGAGAGCGCAGCCCGCCTGCGTGCCCATTATAGCGCAGCGCGATGCGACGGGGGAATTCGGACCACGTCTTACCGACTTTCGCCGTCCTTTCGTGCAGAATGGTGCAAGAGGATCGGGTCTGCGGCATTGACGAGTTGCAATTGAGGCCGAGACAGTGGAGGAGCGTGACCAGATGAATGCGATCCAGGTGTTGTTGAAGGACCACGAGGAGATTCGGGGCTATTTTCGGGCGGTGGAGGAGGCCGGGCCGCGCGCCAAGCAGGCGAAGCGCAAGGCCGCGGAGCAGGCAATCAGGGAGCTTAAGAGTCACACGCAGCTCGAAGAACGCATCTTCTATCCGGCGGTGCTGGAAAAGGCCAAGGACGAATTGCGCAGCCTGGTGCTGGAGGGCATCGAGGAACACCGGGTGGCCGATTTCATGATCGAGCGCGTCCAGGAGGCCGATCCCGGCGACGAGCGGTTCGAGGCGCGCTTTACCGTGCTGGTCGAGAGCGTGGAGCACCACATCAAGGAAGAGGAAAAGACGCTTTTCCCAGAGTCTAGGAAGCTGCTGGCCGAGGACCTGGAGCGCCTCGGCGCCGAGATGGAGGCGCTGGAGAAGCAGCTCGAGGGGTAGTCGAGCGCTCGCGCGGCGTGGGGCGCGCCGGCCGCCACTGGCGGCCGGCGCGCCCCACGCCGCGTTCCCCACTCAGTCACCCTGGCCCACAAATCGCTCGATGTCTGCTACCTCCCGCGCAACCGCTGCCTGAGCGCCGGCGGTCAGCGGCTGGAAGGGATCGACGGTAACAGCGACCTTCCGGCCCTTGCGGTTCGTCTGCCACGTCCCCTCGATCCGCCCGTCGACCATGACACTGGCGGGCAGCATGCCTCCTCCCATCAGCTTCTTCGCATAGCGACCGTCATCGATCAGCCCGCGGCTCCGGTGGCCCAGGATATATGTGTCGAACGCGGGCAGCAGCCGCACGACCGGGAACCCGCTCAGTTCGTCCAGTTCCACCATGCGGGCGGCCGGGACGAAAGCCGGTTCGCCCACAGTCTCGACCTCGACCAGCTCGCCCCGCACTTCCTCCCATGCCGCGCGGAGATCGCGGACGTTGACGCCGGCCCAGGTCGAGAAATCGGCCAGCGTCGCGGGGGCAAACGCGGCCAGGTAGCGCCGCGCGAGGCGAACACGCGCCGCGTGCAGTTCCTCCTGGCCGAGCCTGAGCAGCGGCCGGCCGAGCCAGTCCTCCAGGAGCGTGAAAGTCGGGTGGACCCCCGGCGCGTTGCCGCGGTCGGGCCCGAAGCAGATCAGCCCTTCGAGCGCCGCGCAGAAGAGCAGGTAGCGTTCGATCGCATAGCCATTGGGCACGCCTTCGTCTGCGAGCGCCCTGCTCAGTTCTTCGCGCGTGGCCGGCCCATCGGCGAGCCGGCCCAGCACGACGCGCAGCCCATCCCGCTGCACGTCGGCGGTCAGGCCGATCTCCCCGCGGCGCCGTGCCGTCCCCGCGATCAGCGGCGGCCCGAACACGGCGATCAGCCAGTCGAGATCTTCAGCGGGCACGAGGTGCAGGGTGCCGCGCATCAGCCATGTCCAGACAACTGATCGGCGCTCCAGGCGGCTGTGTTCCACGTCGGCCAGTTGGCTGCCCGCCGCCCGTACCCGCACCCCAAGCGTTGCGGCGAACAGGTCCTGCGCCTGAAGTCCGCCGGTGCGGCCTGCGACCTCCCGCGTCACGTCGGGCCCTGTCGCCGTCGCAAACTTGGACAGCAACCCCTGTCCACGCATGCGCAGGTATAGCGCCTGATCCACCGTCAGCTTGACTCTGCCCACCCCGTCTGTCGTTGCCATCGCCTTATTCACTCCCCGCCGGCAGCAATTGATTGCGGCCCCGGCCGACCGCTTCCGACCACCGCCGGCAAGTATAGCACGCGTGCACGAGTCTGCACGGCCGAGATGCCGCCTTAGCGATGTTGCAGCTTGTGCATACTATGTACTATCATTGGGCCGTTGTCCTACCTTTCTCGACCTTGCTGGAGGAGGCTTATGAAGCTATTGGTGTTCGGCGCGACGGGCGGCACGGGCCAGGCAGTCGTCACGCAGGGGCTGGCGCAGGGCCACGAAATCACGGCCTATGTGAGAAACTCGGCGGGGCTGGCAGGCCGGGACGGGCTAACCGTCGTGCAGGGTCAGTTGACCGACGCGGCAGCAGTCGGGGCGGCCGTCGCCCGACACGACGCAGTCCTTTCGGCGCTCGGCGGCCGCGGTGACCAGACCGTGCCCGTTTCGGAAGGCACGAAGGTGATTGTCGCGGCGATGCAGGACGCGGGCGTGCGCCGGCTGGTGTACGTGACGTCGTTCGGTGTGGGCGACAGCCTGGAGCAAATGGGGTGGTTTGCGCGGCAGGTGGTCGCAGGCATGATGCTGAAGAAGGTGCTGGCCGAGAAGGAATACGAGGAACAGGCGATTATGCAGAGCCGGCTCGACTGGACCATCCTGCGCCCCGGGTCGCTGGAAGACGGCCCGCGGACGGGCGTCTACCGGTGCATCACCGACAGCAAGGAGAAGGTCGGGCGCCCGAGGATCGCGCGGGCCGACGTCGCCGACTTCATGCTCAAAAGCCTCGTCGATGACCGGTTCGTCGGCCGGGCAGTTGCGCTCACTTACTAAACGAGCTCATAGAGGGCGCGGGGGAGGTCGCGGCCGTGCGCTCACCTCCGCCTCGCAACCAGGCAGCGGGCGCCGTTGTCCGCTGCCGCGCTGGCTTCGACGGAACCCCGCGCGACGGTTTGTTCGTTCTGTTCATCGCATGTTGATTAATGACGACTACTGCAACAGAGGAAAGAGATCGAGATGATTGGTTCGACAAACAAGCCGAACGCCGGTGCGGCAGACACGTTTTTCGACGCGGACTTCCTCGCCGATCCATATCCAAAGCTGGCACGCCTTCGTGACCAGGGCGGCGTGGTGCCGTTCCAGAAGCTGTTCGGCCGCCAGCTGTGGTTGGTCACCCGATACGACGAGGCGGTCGCCGTCTTGAAGGACCAGCGTTTTTCGGTCGACTGGGAGCGCATGTTTAGGGGGCCGGTGGGCTGGATTGCCAAGCGCGTGAGTGGGGTGGGCAGCTTCGACCTGAACAACTCCATGATCGGGATGGATGAGCCCGACCATTCGCGGCTGCGGGGACTTGTGTCCAAGGCGTTCACCCCGCGCTTCATCGAGGGCCTGCGCCCCCGGGTCCAGTTCCTCGCAGATGAATTGCTGGACCGGGTGCAAGAACGCGGCGCGATGGACCTCGTGAACGACTACGCGTACCCGTTGCCCATCAACGTGATCTCCGACATGCTGGGTATCCCCGAGAGCGGGCGCGAGGATATCAAGGATTGGTCGCAGGCGATCACGGGCGCGAGCATGGGGAAGCCCGACCAGGCACGGCGGGCCAAGCTCGACGAGTTCGCCGCCTACGTGAGGCATCTGGCAGCTGCCAAGCGGGCAAATCCGGGCGACGACCTGATCAGCCAGCTCGTTCAGGCTGAAGGCGCCGGCGAGAGCCTCAGCGAGACCGAGCTATACTCGATGGTCACGTTGTTGATCTTTGCAGGGCACGAGACGACGTCAAACCTGATCGGCCTGGGCACGCTGGCGCTACTGGACCACCCCGAGCAACTCGAACGGGTCAAGGCCGACCCGAGCCTGGTCCCGGCCGCAGTCGAGGAGATGCTGCGCTTCGCCACGCCGGTCACGTCGCCCGCGCCGCGCTTCGCTTTAGAAGACGTGGAGGTCGGCGGGCAGCGGATTCGCAAGGGTGAGGTGGCGATGGTGCTGCTGTCGTCGGCAAACCGCGATCATGGCCAGTTCGTGAATGGGGACGCGATGAACCTGACGCGCGAGGAGAACAAGCACATCGCGTTTGGTCAGGGAATCCACTACTGCCTCGGCGCGCCCCTGGCTCGGCTGGAGGGCGAGGTCGCGTTCCGCACCCTGCTGGACAGGACGCCAAACCTACGACTGGCGATCCCGCGAAACGAGGTAGCATGGCGAGGCGCGATGAACCTGCGGGGGCTCGTGTCGCTGCCGGTGGCATTCTGAGTCGCCCGGGGCCGCGGGGTGTGGCGACGTGCGCGTCAGGGTGGGCTCCCCGCTACCCGCGGTCCTCTCCCCGCGGCCGCTGCGCATGCCCTCCGGGTCTTCGATGTGCGGGCCGCGGGGTGCCCTGCAACCGCCCCTACATGACCTGGGGTTGTTAGGCTCGCTTAGCCGGGGCTGCCGCCCTGCATGGCTAGGGCAATGGCCCCTAGCACGCCGGCGCGCCGGCCCAGACCCGCGCGGCGGATATAGTCTTCGAGCCCCGGCTTGAGCCAGGGCGACGCGATGTAGCCGTTGAGCGCGCGTTCCGTTTCCCGGCGGATGCGATCGAGCAGATGCTGCTGCTCGAGTACCCCTCCGCCTAGGATGATCCCTTGCGGCGCGACCGTGCAGGTGAGGTTAGAAAGCGCCAGCCCGAGGTAGCGGGCTTCAAGGTCCCAGGCAGGGTGATCGGGTGGCAAGGTTTCTGCGGGCCGGCCCCACCGTTTCGCAAGTGCGGGACCCGCCGCCAGCCCTTCCAGGCAGTCGCCATGATAGGGGCAGGCACCGGGAAACGGATCGGCCGCGAGGTCATGCGGGAGGTACATGTGCCCGATCTCCGGGTGCTGCAGCCCGTGCACCGGGCCGCCCCGGCAGAGCAGTCCGCCGCCGATACCCGTGCCGACCGTGATGTAAACCAGCGGATCGCGGCCGCGGCCCGCACCCCACAAGCTCTCGGCCAGCGCGGCCGCGTTGACATCGGTGTCCATGTAGACCGGGATGTCAAGTGCCTCGCGCAGCGTCCCCAGCACGTCGACGCGCGACCAGCCCGCCTTCGGTGTCGTCGTAATGAAGCCGAAGGTGCTTGACTGTGGGTCGAGGTCGAGTGGGCCGAAAGATGCCACGCCCAGCGATTGCAGCGGCTTCCCAAGTGCGGCCTTGCGGAAGAAATCAAGCGCCCGCCCGAGCGTCTCCAGGGGCGTGGTGGTCGGAAAACTGGTCTCGGCCAACACTTCGTCCGGTCCGCTTGCCACCGCGCAGACGAACTTGGTT
Organism: uncultured Chloroflexia bacterium; assembly: GCA_963810095.1. Classification (GTDB taxonomy): domain Bacteria; phylum Chloroflexota; class Anaerolineae; order CG2-30-64-16; family CG2-30-64-16; genus JALOOB01. The sequence goes on from CAWEMM010000013.1 coordinate 31,084, forward strand.
CCCCCCGCTTCGATCCCTCCGTACAGCGTTGCCATGGTCGCTCCTGATCGCATGCCTTGTGCCAAGCCTCGGCAGCGATTATAGCGCAAAGTGCGGATTCCGCATGGATCAAGCGCAGCTTTTGTGACGGGCCGACCACGCACGGCTGTCTCAGGTCCCGGCGCTCCGTGCCCCGAAGATCGCATTGCGTCAATTGGCCGGGGGTGCTACACTTGTGCCATACTTGATCCTGGTTGGGGAGGGGCGGTTGTGCAGCACCTGCGTATATCGTTGCTCGTGATGCTCTTGGTCCTCGTGTCTTGCGCAGGGCAGCCCGCCGCCGGGCCGGCTGCGCCAATCCCCGCCGCCACGACCACCGCGACCCCTGGTCCACGTCTCTATGAGTTCTTCTCGCCCCTCTGAAGCACCTGCCGAGAGGTGCTGCCCACCGTGCGGGGGCTGGAGAAGGAGTACGCGGGGCGAATCACGTTCGTGCGCGTGAACGTGCTTGACGACGACAACATCGCACTCATCAAGCAGTTCGGCTTCAGCGCGACCCCCGAGCTCTACCTGGTCGACCGTGCGGGTAAGGTGGTGCGTTTTTGGAATGAGGAGGTGAGCGCGGACGAGCTGCGCGCCGCCTTCGAGCAGGTCTTGAGACCCTGAGAGCAACTGTAAGGGGCGAACGCTCCGCCCGCCGGGCGGCACTTCGAAAGTGCTTGGCACCTCACGCAAGCTCATTTTGCGACAGGTTGAGATATTGGGAGGACAGCGATGGACGATCGACTCGAGCGCAACAAGCAGGCGGTGATGGCGTTCTACGATCTCATGTTTAACCAGTGCCAGCCCGCCGAGGCGATGGCAGCCTACGCCGGAGCGGTCTACATCCAGCATAACCCTGCCGTTCCCGACGGCAAGGCGGCCTTCATCGAGTACTTCACGCGCATGGCGCAGGAATACCCGGGTAAGCGCGTCAACTTCAAGCGGGCGATCGCCGAGGGCGACTATGTCGTGCTCCACTGCTACCAGCAATGGCCGGGCGACTCGGATTGGGCGGGCATCGACATCTTCCGCCTCGACGAAGACGGCAAGGTCGTGGAACATTGGGACGTCCTCCAGCGCGTCCCCGACCAGTCGGCCAACGGCAATACCATGTTCTAAAATAACCGCAAAGTGGAAAGCAGTCACATAGGGCGAGCATTGGCTCGCCCTATGTGAGTGTGCGCAACCCCGTCTCGCGATTAGTTTCGTCCTGCCCACGTTTGCGGTGGTTGCGCAGCGCTCCGGCGCCTATGCCCTGCAAACGCTCCTGCGTCACCCGAGCTCCAACTCCCAGCCGCGCAATTCAGGGCCTAAATCGGGAGCATTTTGTTCACCGCCGTCGTTTGTATTAGTACTCTGCCAGCTGGACGCTGTGAACTGGCGTTTGCGATGTCCCGGTGTTCCTTCTGGCGGCTGTAGTGAAACGATGCGGCGCATGTTCACCGCAAGCATTGCAGTATGCGCACATCATGGACCTGTGTCTCGCACGGCCGGCCTTTTGCCTGCGAGCCGGGACGGACCTGTACCGAGAGGAGTAACAAATGGACCGGACAGTTGTAGCCTTGTTTGACGACGTGGATACCGCGCAACGGGCATTGGAAGAGTTGCTGAGCAACGGCTTCGATCGTAACGACGTCAGCGTCGTTCGCACCAACGCGAAGGGCGACTACGCGACAGGATCGACGACAGACACCAGCGCGGCTGACGCCAGCGGCGCAGCCGCGGGTGCGGGCATTGGCGCCGCACTCGGCGGCATCGCCGGCCTGGTGATCGGCCTCGGCGTGCTGGCGATTCCCGGCCTGGGCCCCGTGATTGCTGCGGGCCCGCTGGCCACGACGCTGGCAGGCGCAGGGATTGGCGCGGCGGCCGGTGGTATCATCGGCGCCCTGACCGATGTGGGCATTCCCGAGAATGAGGCAGGATACTACGCCGAGGGCATTCGCCGCGGCGGCACCCTCCTGACGGTGCGCGCGAGCGACGACAAAGTAACCCGCGCGACGCAGATCCTGAACCGCTTCTCGCCCGTGGACATCAACCAGCGGGCGACTGAGTGGCGTTCGTCGGGTTGGAGCGAGTTCGATTCGAATGCCAAGCCCTACGAATCCGGCACGGGTGCAACGACTGCCAGCGGCAGCTATTCGGGCACGAGCGGCTCCTACGCCGGAAGCGGCGCTGGGATGAGCGGCTCCTATTCGGGCGCCGGCATGGGCGCTACGGGCAGCGCCTATTCCAGCCGCTTCGAGGATTTCGACAACGACTTCCGCAGCGACTGGCAGCGGCGCTACTCGACTTCTGGTTACGGCTACGAGCGCTACCAGCCCGCCTATCGCTACGGCTACGAGGCGCGCAATCGCTACGAGGGCCGCAACTGGAACGACGTCGAGTCTGACCTGCGTTCAGACTGGCAGCGCAACCATCCCGGCGATGCGTGGGAAGACTTCAAAGACTCGGTCAAGACCGGCTGGGAGCGCTTCAAGAGCAACGTGAGTGGCGCAGCGAGCGACGTGCGCCAAGGTGCACAGGAAACGAGCTACGACGCACAGCGGTCCTTTGACCGCACCACCAGCGACATGAGCCGGAGCTTCGACCGCTACGACCGCGACTTCCGGAGCGATTACGACCGGTCATTCCGCTCGAGCGGCTACGGCTACGAGCGGTACCAGCCCGCCTACCAGTACGGTTACGGGCTGGCGACGGAGAACCGCTACCGGGGGCGGAACTGGAACGATATCGAGGCCGACGCCCGGCGGGACTGGGAAACGCGGCACCCGAGCGACGCGTGGGATGACTTCAAGGACGCGGTTCAGCATGCCTGGCAGCGCGTCCGTGCCGACGTCAAAGACGCGGTCGACTGAGGGATGCCGGTAGCAAGCGCTTCGAGGTTTACGTAACTCCGAAGGCTTGAACCGGACGTAGATTAAGCAGCGACCTCCCGGGCGGCGCCACGACGAAGCGGCGCACCCGGGAGGTCTCGTTTTTGTGGCGGCCCGGCGCGCTCAGCACGGATGGGGCTGGCTCGCAGGGGGATTAGTGGCCCGGCACGCTGAGCCAGGTTCGTGTCAGGTAGTCGTCCAGTACCCCGACGATCAGAATGCCAAACCAGAAGAGCGCGACGATAATGACGATCTTGGTGATGGGCCCGCTGTGCCGCACGTTCATGAAGAAGAGCACGACGAGCGCTGCCTTCGCCGCAGCAAACGCCAGCGCCACCGCCCCGTGCCATGGACCCAACGGGATGAACGACGCGCCAATGGTGCCCAACGTCAGCAGGGCTAACAGAATTGCGACGAATACGTAAGTTCGGATTGGTGTAATTTCTTCGTGCATCGTCAATCGCTCACCGGATCATGTAGAAGAGGCCAAACAGGAACAGCCAGATCACATCGACAAAGTGCCAGTACAGCCCCATCTGCTCCACCCGCGTATAGCGGGGGCCGAGAAATGAACCCCGGAAGCCGCGGACCGCCACGATCAGCACCAACACGATCCCGATAATCATGTGCGCTGCATGCACGCCCGTCATGGCAAAGTAGAGAAAGAAAAACAGCGCCTGCACGTTTGCGTTCGGCGCCCGTGTGTAATCGTAGTTGAACCCCGGTGCCAGCCCCTCGTGCCAGTGCTGCCAGTACTCGAATCCCTTGATGCCCAGAAACACCATGCCCAGCGCCGCCGTGGCGAGCAGGAAGAACACCAGCACCTTGCGCTGCCCCAGCTGCGCACCCCGTACCGCCAACACCATCATCAGGCTGCTGAAGATCAGCACGAACGTGTTGATCGAGCCGGCCACCACGTTTTGGTGCTGCGCGGCCTCGGCGAACGCCTCAGGATAAATCGTGCGGAAGATCAGGTAGGCCAGGAACATTCCGCCAAAGAACATGACCTCCGTCGCCAGGAACACCCACATCCCCAGCAGATTGGCGGTATGCTGCTGCTCCCACGTCTCAAAATGATGATCGACGTGTCCTGCGCCGCTGTCATAGGGCTTTTCCACAACAACTCCTTAATGGTCCACAGATTGACCTGATCGAGCCGATCCACCTGATCTCTCTGGGGTCGATCAAGAAGATCAGTTCGATCAGTCCGATCTGCGTCCTATTCAGCTTCCGCCAAGATCACATCCTTGATCGCGTCGTAATCGTACGCCTCGTGTGTCACGCACGGAATCTCGTAGAAGTTCTCGGGCGGGGGCGGGGAGGCCGTAGTCCACTCCAGCCCCGTCGCGCCCCACGGATTGTTCGGTGCGCGCTTGCCCCGCCAGATCGATGGGATCAGGTAGAACAGCGGCATGACGTAGCCCACGATCAACACCAGCGACCCCAGGCTCGACAGGATGTTCAGCAGTTGGTACTCGGGCGGGTACACCGCATAGCGCCGTGGCATGCCCTGGATGCCCAGGATGAACTGGGGGAAGAAGGTCAGGTTGAACCCGACGAACGTGATGATGGCCGCGATTTGCCCCATACGCTCCGGGTACATGCGCCCCGTGATCTTCGGCCACCAGTAATGGATGCCGCCGATATAGGCCATCACCATGCCCCCCACCATGATGTAGTGGAAGTGCGCGATGACGAAGTAGGTGTCGTGGACGTGCGCGTCAAACGCGAGCGCGGCGAGCCACAGTCCCGTCAGGCCCCCGATCACGAACAGGCCGATGAAGCCGATCATGTAGAGCATCGGCGCTTTGAACGAGATGGAGCCGTCCCACATCGTCAGGCTCCAGTTGAAGACCTTCACCGCGGATGGGATCGCCACCGCGAAGCTCAGGCCCGAGAAGACCAGCGAGGCATGGATCGATTGGCCCGCGACAAACATGTGGTGGCCCCATACCAGGAAGCCGAAGATCGCGATCGCGAGGCTCGAACCGGCGATGAACCGGTAGCCGAAGGGCCGGTTGCGCGTGAAGGTGGAGATCACCTCGCTTACCACGCCCATCCCCGGCAGAATCATGATGTAGACCGCGGGGTGCGAGTAGAACCAGAACAGGTGTTGGAACAGGATTGGGTCGCCACCCAGCGCGGGATCGAAGATGCCCACGTGCAGCACCCGCTCGGCGATCACCAGCAGCAGCGTGATGGCCAGCACCGGCGTTGCCAGCACCAGGATCAGGCTCGTGGCGTACAGCGACCAGACGAACAGCGGCAGCCGGCCCCACGTCATGCCGGGCGCGCGCATCTTGTGCGTCGTCACGATGAAGTTCATACCGGTCAGGATGGATGAAAACCCGACGATAAAGATGCCCAGGGTCGTCCCCAGCACGTGGGTGTTGCTGCCGCTCGTGCTGTAGGGCGTGTAGAACGTCCAGCCCGTATCGACGCCGCCGCTGAGCACCACGTAGAGCAGGAACACGACGCCGAACATGTAGATGTACCAGCTCAGGAGGTTCAGCTTGGGGAACGCCACGTCGCGCGCACCCAGCATCAAGGGCAGCAGGAAGTTGCCCAACACCGACGGGATGGACGGGATCAGGAAGAACCAGACCATCGTCACCCCGTGCATGGTGAAGATCTTGTTGTACGTCGCGGGGTCGACCAGCCACGACACGGGCGAGACCAACTCCGCGCGGATCACCCCCGCGAACGCGCCGCCGACAAAGAACATCAGCGTCACCGAGATCATGTACAGGATCCCAATGCGTTTGTGGTCCGTCGTCAGCAGCCACGATTTGACCGAACTCGCCACGTTCAGATAGGTCGGACGCCTATCGAGGGCCAATGCACTCATGATCGCTCCTTAGAATCCGCTCGCCTCACGCCAGGTCACTTACGGTTCGTCAACTCCCAGGTGTCCGGGTCGCGGCCGGTGTGGCGCCCACGCCACCCGTTGCCCCGCCCGGAGCGCTTGTCCCCACCGGCACAGTTGCGCCCGGCGCGGCGGCGCCCCCGCCCCCGTCACCCAGCGACTGGATGTACGTAACCAGCGCAAACACCTCTTCGGTGCTTAGCCGGCCCTGATACGAGGGCATGATCGGTTGGAAGCCCTTGACCACTTGCGCCGAAGGGTTCAGGATCGACTCCCGGATGTAGTTCTCGTCGGCAACCACCGTCTGGCCGTTCGCCAACTCGACCTGTTTTCCGAACACCCCGTTCAGCGACGGCGCCGGCGCGCCTGCGGCGCCCGTGTGACATCCGATGCATCCGGACTGCTGGAACAGCTGCGCCCCCGCAGCAGCCGTCGTCGCACCGCCGCCAGCTCCGCCCGCACCGGGTGTACCCCCGGCGCCTGCAGCGGGCGCGCCTCCTCCGCCGCTCCACGCCTGGAAGTCGGCCTCTGACATGACGATGATATCGCCCACCATTACCGCATGCCCGGTGCCGCAATACTGCGAGCAGAAGAGCCGGTAGGTGCCCACTTCGGTCGGCCGGAACCACTGGGTCGTATACCGGCCCGGCACCACGTCGGTGTGGATGCGGAACGCGGGCACGTAGAAATCATGGATGACGTCTTCAGACGTCATGATCAACTTGTAGTCCTTGTTCACCTGCAGGTGAACCGCGTTGATCTCTTTCTGGCCGTTCTGGTGCTGCGCCTTCCACATCCACATGCGCCCCGTAATGAACACCGGCTCCGCATTGGGCGGCGGATTGAACATGTTGATGTACGAGCCGCCGGCCCAGAGAAACATGCCCAGCGACAGCACGCCCAGAAACGCCATCCCGCCCCACTCGAGCTTGGTGTTGCCGCCGCTGCCCGTGCCAAAGTGATCGGGCGAGCGGCGCCGGTAGCGCACCGCGGCCACGATGATGATCGCGGCCACGAGGATCGTGAAGAACGCGCTCAGCAGGAGCAGCACCAGGAAAATCCTGTCGACGGCTTGCGCCGACGTCGATGCCTGCGGTGGGAGGAACGGTATCTTCATCGCCTACTCCTCGCCGTCCCTGGCGGCAGCCTCGCCGTCGCCGACGGCCGCCTCGCCGTCGCCCTCGGCCGCGGCCGGCGTCCCGGCCTGAGCCCGCGCTTGGGCCAGCGCCACATCCTCTTTGCGCCCCCGCAGATCGCGGCGCCACATCACGCCGATGAAGGAGCCGAGCATGAGCATGGTCAGCACGCCGCCGGCCCGCACGAGGCCGAGCGCGATGTTCGTGTACCGGCCCGTTGACACGTCGTAGTGGTAGCACAGCAGCAGAACGGGAGTGATTGGGCTGCTGATCTTGCCCTGGCTGGCCTCGTAGATGGCCAGGCGCAGGTCGTTCGGCGGGAAGTCCATGCCGTAAAGGTACCGCGCGATGCGCCCCTCCGGCGTCAGCAGGATCACGCCGACCGGGTGCGCAAAGCTCTTGCTCTGTGCGTCGTAGGCGTATTTGAGCCCGACGGCCTCGGTCAGCCTGTGAATCACGGGATCGTCGGCCGTCAGGAAGTGCCAGCCGTCCGCACCGTCGGGCGCGTCGGGCCGCTTGTAGCGGCGCACGACCTCGTCGCGCATCGATGTCGCGTCTTGCGCCGTGTTCGTCGGGTTCAGGCTGATGGCCAGCGCCTTGTAATCGCTCCCCAGTTTGAACGTGACCTGGTCCATCGCATCGACCAGGTTCTGCAACTCGAGGGGGCAGAGATCCTGGCACGTAAAATCGTTTATCGAAATCAGCAGCGGCTGCTGGCCCAGGTAATCGTGCAGCCTGACCTCTTTGCCCGTTTCGTCGCGGAAGGCCAGGTCCAGCGGGACCTGCGCGTCGAGATGGGGGTCGAAGCGTACCTCGCGCATGTCGATCACTTCGGCAGCGCTGTGGGCCGCGCTGTCGGCCGAGTCCGCAGTAATGGCCGGCCCGCTAGCCCCAGGTTCCGGTGTCCCTCCATGGCTGGCGACCTCAGCCAGGGCGACAGCAGGTGCTAACGCCGCACCCGCCACCAGCGCCAGGCCGGTCAGAAGGAGGAAGAAACGTCTCCTCATGGGATACTCTCCGATGTCCTGCCCGAACTCGACCCCTGCAGCAGCAATGTGCCGGCAGGCGCTTGCCCATCGGCCTGCCCGCGCACGGGAAGGCCGCGCTGAGCGGTGAGTTCGACGGCGCGATCGATCGGCAGGCTGACCTTGCCGGCCCCTTGATCGATCCACGTGTAGTTGTTCAAGATCGCATCTTCTTTCGCATGCAGCGCACCCAGGATTTCGCCGTTCGCAACCTCCAGCCGCGGCTGGGGTGGCGGCGTCACCTTCGGCACATCCTCGACGACCGGCCGGATCGGGCCCGTGTGGCCGAGCATGGCGCGTTCGAACACGGTGACCGCGATCACCAGCGCGGTGACCGAGACCGCCAGCAACAGGAGCCAGCGCACCACCTGGCGCGTCCGCATGTCGCGCAATTCATGGCCGGACTCCAAGGATTCGTCTTCCGGGCTGAGCCCGCGGCCCAGCGGCCCGCCTCCGTGGGTGGCCGCGGGTCGCCGCGGGATAATCCGCTCATTCGCCGGCCGGTCGCCTGGTCTAGCCATTTGCGTTCTCCGCACTCGCTTGCCGGGCAAGCGCATGTTCCCGGTGCTCCGCCAACTCGGCTTCACGCGCCTCGCGCGCCGCGATGAGCTTCGGCTCAACGGGCGATACTTCGGGCGCCTTGCCGAACTGCCATGTAAAGGCGACCAGCCAGAGCCCGCCGATGATAAATCCCGCCACCGCCGTCATGATGGCGGCCAGCACGGTGTTGTCGTCGAACGTCGGCTGGACGATCCAGTACCAGTGGAGAAATTGAGTCGCGAGCAGCAGCGCGCAGACCGCCGCGAGGATACGCGGGTTGCGCTTGAAGCCCCGGATCACGAGCACGCCGAACGGGATGGCGAAGCCGAAAATCACGATTGCGAGCGCCGTCAGGAGCCAGCCCCCGTTGGTGCGGCGCACGTACCAGATCGTCTCTTCCGGGAGGTTCCCGGCGTAGAACAGGATCACCTGCGAGATCGACATGTACGCCCACAGCATCAGGAAGGCCAGCAGGAGGCTGCCCAAGGAGTTGAACAAGGCAGGCGAGGTGAAGTCCGCAAACGGCGCACGATCGCGGCGCACGATTACGACGAGCGTGGCGAACGCGAAGCCGCTCAGCAGCGCTCCCATCGTGACGATGAGCCCCCAAATGCTCGAGAACCAGGCCGGATCGAGAGACATGAGCCAGTCGATCCCGGCAAAGCTCACGGTCAGGGCCATTAGCACCAGTCCCAACGCGCTCACGCTGCGCATGCGGCCCGTCAGCGCGGGCGACGGGTCGGCGTCGCGCCGACGCGACCACGACACGAGCAGCAGGGCGAGCCCGATCCAGACGACGAAATAGATCACCGCACGGGCCAGGAAGAAGGGCACGCTCAGGTACGCCTGCTTGAAGGCGAGGTCCATGCCTTCCGCGGCCCGGCCCGCGGCCGCGCCTTGCGGCGAGGCGAGCACGTCGCCGTGGATCCAGGGGTAAAGAGCGGGCATGCCGATCAGCACCGGGATGAAGAGCACCGCCATCAGCGGTATCGTCAGGGATGCGGCCTCGAGCGGGCGGCGCAGCACCGCGCCCCAATAGCCGCCGGCCAGGTTGTGCAGCATCAGGATGGACAGGCAGCCCAGTGCCAGCATCAGCCAGAACGTATACGCGGTCAGGTACGCGTGAAAGATCACTGCTGTCCTCCCTGTGTCGCCGCAGGCTGGATGCTGTTGCGCAGCTCGGGCGGTACGTCGTCAAGCTGTCCCGCCTGGCTCAGCTGCAGTGCGCGCACGTAGCCCACAACCCGCCACCGGTCGTCGGGCTGCAGAATCGGACCGTAGGGCGGCATCGTCCCGAACCCGTTGGTAATGAAGGCGAAGATCTGCCCCGCAGGCAGGGCCGCGATGTTGGGTGCGGTCAGCGAGGGCGGCTTGGTGAAGCCGCGCTGCACCACGATGCCGTCACCCGCGCCCGTCCGGCCGTGGCATGGTGCGCACGTGTCGTTGAACAAGCCCTGTCCGCGGCGTAGGTCCTCGACCGTCAACTGGAACGGAAAGTCGGGCGCAGGCGTGCCGTTCAGTTGGCCCGTCACCCGCACCGCATCCTGATTCCCCGCGAGCCCGCGCGACGGTGTTGGCCGGCGGGTAACGCGCCGAACTGCCGTTGGGGTAGAACTCCGAATAAGCGAGCGGCTCGTACTTTGGCTGTTCCTTCATGGATGCCGCGCAGCCCCCCAACACGAGCGTAGCGCTTACGAGCGCAGCGCTCAGGAGCGCGGGCAGGCTGAGCCGCCTAGCGTGCAGCGTCATAGACCCTCCCCGGCGCCAGGGATTCGAGGAACTGCCTGGTCGTCTGGTCCGGCGCCTGCAGCGTCTCGACCGGCGCCTGGGCATAGAACTTGGGATCGTCGGCCTGGATCAGCAGGAAGAACCGGTTCGTCGTTGCCCGGCTAAACTCCGGCACGTTGAAGACGGGATGATACGGCCGCGGGAAGCCGTTCAAGAGGATCATGGAGATCAGCGCGGTGAACGCCGCGAACAGGATCACCAGCTCATACGTGATGGGCAGGTAGTACGGCCAGGAGTTGTACGGCCGGCCGCCGATGTTCAGGTACGGGTACCAACGCGACATAGACCAGAGCTGCAGCCCGTATCCGACCAGCCCGCCCGTGATTCCGCCCAGCAGTGTGAGCAGCGCGATCAGGTTGAACCGGCCCAGCCAGTCGGCCACGCCGCGCCAGTCGCGGCGGCGCAGTGCGGCCGTCAGCTCGGCCCGGTCGTGCCGGTTGCGCAGGTCGACGGATGGCGCCACCAGCTCGGGCAGCCCCTCGACCGGATAGGGCGAGTACGCGTCCATACGGGTGTAGCCCGCGGCGCGCGCCGCCCGGGCCGCCTCAAGCAAGGAGTCCTCATCCAGGAATTCGGCCAGCAGCCCGTAGCGGCCCTCCTGGAACTCCGCCTCGATGGGCTGGTGGTGGCGTCGCCCCCGGCGGGGTCCGATCACATCGCCCGGATGCGCAGTCATGGCGCCACCTCCTCGCCCGCGAACGCAGTCGGGGCAGGCCTCGCGGCGGGCGCGCTCCCGTCGCCTCCGCCCGTCTCCCTCGAGCGAAGCTCGCGCGTCGCGGCCTTCTTCTCAATCAGTTCCCGCATTTCGTAGTTTGCGACCACGGGCAGGATCCTCAGGAACAGGAACATCATCAGGAAGAACAAGCCCAGCGTGCCGGCAAACGTCGCATAGTCCCAGATGGTCGGGACAAATACGCCCCATTTGCTGGGCAGGTAAGCTCGGGCCAGGTTCGTCGTGATCAGCACGTAGCGTTCCATCCACATGCCGAAGAGGACCCCGATCGAGATGAAGAACACGAGCACCCGGTTCTGGCGGAAACGCCGGAACCACAGGAGCTGCGGGAAGATCACGTTGAAGGCGAGCTGCAGCCAGTAGAACAGCGCGAACGAGCCGGTAAAGCGGGTCATAATGGCTTGGATGTCGAAGATGTTGCCGCTGTACATCCCCATGAAGTTCTCGAACAGGTAGCCGTACGCGACGATCAGGCCGCTGGCCAGCATGACCTTGGCCGCGTTGTCGACGTGCTGCAGGGTGATCATGTTCTCGATGTGCAGCAGCTTGCGCAGCGGGATGATCAGCACGAGCACCATGGCAAAGCCCGAGTAGATCGCGCCGGCGACGAAATAAGGCGGGTAGATCGTGTTGTGCCAGCCCGGCACGATGGCCGCCGCGAAGTCGAAGCTCACGATGGTGTGGACGGACACCACCAGCGCGGTCACGAGCGCCGCCACCAGGTAGTACGCCCGGTGGAACCGGCGCCAGTGCTGGGCCGAGCCCCGCCAGCCGAGCGACGCGATGCCGTAGATGCGCTTCACCCACTTGTTGGTCGCCCGGTCACGGAACGTCGCCAGGTCGGGGATCATCCCGACGAGCCAGAACACCGTCGACACGCTTGCGTACGTCAGCACGGCGAACGCATCCCACACGAGCGGGCTGCGGAACTGCGGCGGCAGCGCCATCGTGTTCGGATACGGCAGCAGCCAGTAGAAGAACCACGGCCGGCCGAGGTGCAGGATCGGGAAAAGCGCGGCCTGGGCGACGGCAAACACGGTCATCGCCTCGGCCAGCCGGTTGATGGACGTGCGCCACTCTTGCCGCAGCAGGAGCAGGATCGCGGAAATCAACGTCCCAGCGTGGCCGATGCCGATCCACCAGACGAAATTGGTGATCGCAAAGCCCCAGGCGACCGGCACCTCGATGCCCCAGATGCCGACGCCCCGGGCGAAGAGCAGGGTGATGGCCAGGAGGAACACCAGGACGCCCAGGAACGCGGCGAAAATGCCCGTGATCCACCAGCGGGGCGTTCGGCGCGTCAGGACAATGTCCGAGATTTGCTCGGTCACCCCTTCCATCGTCTGTCCGGGCGCCAGCACCGGGATCGGCTCGATCGCCGCGGGATTCGCCGTCGATACGTCTGTCGTCATTCTAGCTCTACCTTTTCGCCACGAATTGCACGAATTTCACGAACTCTCGCAAACCTTGACCGCCAAATTCGTAGCATTCGTCAAATTCGTGGCGGCCTCGGCTCACGTTCACGTCCCGATCTCCGGGTTCGGGTTCCGCAGCGCGGCCAGGTACGTCGTGCGCGGCTGGGTGTTCAACTCGGCCAGCAGCGCGTAGTTGAGCGGCAGCGACTTCCACGTCGACACCTCCGCGGCCTGATCGTTCAGGTTGCCGAACGAAATCGCGTGGGTCGGGCAGGCCGCTGCGCAGGCCGGGATCACCTCGCCGTCCCGAATCCCGCGGCCCTCGGTCTCGGCGGTCCCCTGGGCGTCTCGGATGCGCTGCACGCAGTACGTGCACTTCTCCATCACGCCGCGGTTGCGCACCGTCACGTCGGGGTTCTGCACCATCTTGAGCGTAGGCTCTTCCCGGACCTGGTCCGTATAGGAGAAGAAGTTGAACCGGCGCACCTTGTACGGGCAGTTGTTCGAGCAGTAACGGGTGCCCACGCAGCGGTTGTAGACCATGTCGTTGAGGCCGTCTTCGCTGTGGGCCGTCGCGGCCACGGGACACACCGCCTCGCACGGCGCGGTCTCGCACTGCATACACGGCACCGGTTGGAAGACGGTCTGCGGGTCGTCCACGTTGGTGCCTTCGTAGTACCGGTCCACCCGCAGCCAGTGCATCTCGCGCTGGCGGTAGACGCCTTCCTTGCCGACCGTCGGGATGTTGTTCTCGGCCTGGCACGCCACCACGCACGCGTTGCAGCCCACGCAGGCCGTCAGGTCGATCGCCATGCCCCACTTGTAGTTCGGGTATTCCCACTGCGGGTACAGGCTGATCGCCTCGTGCGGCGTGGCGGCGAAGTTCGGGTTTTCCTGGTATTCGGTCAGGGTGCCGGTCTTGACGAGGTCGCGGCCCTCCATCTGCCAGTGGAACTGCGTCGTCGCCAGCTGGTACTTGCCGCCGACCTTCACGACCTGCGCGCCCCCTGCGAACCAGGGCGCCGCTGCAGTGCGCAGGGCATAGGCGTTGAAGCCGGTGCCGCTGCCGAGAGGGCTCCCGTTGCCCATTGGCCTGGGGCTCCGGTCGATCCCGCCGACCGAGCCGGCGCTCGACGAGGCGACACTGCCGGTCCCCGTGTCCGAGCGCCCGTAGCCCAGATGAACCGTGATCGCGCCGTCGACGTGCCCCGGCCAGATCCACACCCCGCCGCGCACAGTCCGCCCGCCGTACCTTACCTCGACCAGGTCCTCCAGCCCGACGCCCAACTGCTCGGCCGTGGCCGGGCTCATCATCACCGCATTGTCCCAGGTCAGCAGGTTGAGCGGCTTGGGCAGCTCTTGCAGCCAGGCATTGTTGCCGTAGCGGCCGTCCCAGATGGCCGGGTCCGGCGCGGAAGTTGATCTCGAGGTCCTGGCCCCTGGGCTGCACTGTCACGCCGTTCAGCTCTGTCGCGATGGCGGTTGTGCTGACCGTTGGCGTGACGGGCGGCAGGGCGGAGTTGGGGATCACGCCCCGGTTCAACGCGTCGCGCCACCACGTCTCGAAGTCGCCTGCCCCGGCTGCTGCGCCCTGCCAGTACCCGCGCACCTGGTCGTAGGATTTGCCCTCGGTCCCGCCAAACAGGGTCAGGATTTCGTGCGGCGAGCGCGAGTCGGGCCACAGCGGCTCGATGAGCGGCTGCACGATGCTGGCGGTGCCGTCGAAAGCGCGCGCGTCGCTCCAGGCTTCCAGGAAGTGTGTCTGCGGCACGTGCCACGTGCTGGCCATCGCCGTCTCGTCCGCATACAGCCCCACGTGGATGCTCGTCCCAACCTTCTTCAAGAGCCGCAGCAAAGTCCAGGTCGGCCGGTGCGGTGTAGACCGGGTTCGCGCCCAGGATGAGCAGGAACTGCACCGCGCCGGCCTGCATTTCGTTGACGAGCGCGCTGAGGTTCGCGGTCAGGTCGGCGGGGCGAGCGACGACCGGCTCGGTGTAGAGCACGGTTTTGCCCACGTTTCCCAGCGCGGCGTTCATGGCGTGCGCCAGCGCGTGGACGACGGGCGCCTGGTGGTTGCCTGCGATGACGATGCTCGCCCCGGCATGGCCCTGCAGATCCCGCGCCAGGGCGTCCACAAACTGCGGCGTGACGCCGGGCGGCAAGTTCTCTGTGGCCGGTATGCCCTGCACCCCGATACGCGCTGCCACCGCTTGGGCGACGGTCAGCACCTCCCGCGAGAGCACCCGCAGCTTGTGATCCGCCTTCGCGCCCGTCAGCGTGGGCGTGCCTTCTACCGCGTACAGGCGATTCATGGAGGCGCCGGTGGCGCTCTTGACCCGCCGCCGGTTGATGAAGTCGCGGGAGTATCGCAGCGTGTCCGCATGGCTCTGGAGAAAATCGGAGTCCAGGCTGAGGATCGTGTCGGCCCGGTCGAAGCGATAGACGGTGTTCACGTCGCGACCGAAGGCCATCCGCGCGCCCAGGTCGGCCTGGTCGTTCGACGCCGCCTCCCACTGCAGCCACGCCGCGTTGGGCAGGGCCTTCTGAATGGACGCCATCTGCGCAATCAAGGTGGGCGAAGAGGTGACCTCCGTCAGGATGCGGATGCCCTGACCACCGTTCGCGCTCGCGGCGGCCAACGCGCTGGCGAATCCACTGGCGAAGTCCGCGTAGGTGGCGGTCTGTCCGCTGTGAAGGACGGCCGAGGAGCGGGCCGGGTCGTAGAGGCTCGAGTATCTCGGCCTGGGCAAAGGTGTCCGTCGACCCCAGTGAAGCCGGGTGGTCCGGATTGCCCTCGATCTTGGTCGGCCGGCCCTCGTTGCTCTCCACCAGCAGGCCCATCGCGTACCCCGCATGGATCATGGCGGTCGTGTAGAACAGCGATTTGCCGGGCACCTGGTTCGGGTCGGGCGACTTGACGTACGGGACGATCTTGCGGGCGGGGACGTTGACGCAGCCGGCGAGCCCCGCCAGGGCCAGGCTGGCGCCCAGCAGCTTGAAGAAGCTGCGGCGGCTCATGCCGTGCGACCCGCCGCCTTGGGAAAGGCTCTCGTCCCAAACGGAAGCCTGCCGCGGAAACTCGCGGTGCAGGTACTCCTGGAACTCGTCCGTCTCGGCCAGCGCTTCGAGCCCCTGCCAATACTGCCGCCCGCTCAGCCCTGCCAGCTTGCGCCTTACGGCTGCAATGTCAATCCGACCCTCGCTCATGCCTCATCCTCACTACCGGGCGCCTCCTACGTAGGCGCCGGCGCCACTACGAAATGCAGTTCGACTTCTTCGGGCCCGACCGGACTCGTTCACCCACTACCGGTGACAGGTCGAGCAGCTCGTCAGTGTCCGTGCGTCCAGCACCTGGTACTCTTTTACCAACTGGGGCCCCAGCACCGCCTGCGGCTGCGGCGGCTGCCAGCCCATCGTGAACACCTGATCCTTCGGCCGGATGTACTTCTCGGGCGCCCGATGGCAGTCCAGGCACCACTCCATCTGCATGCTGGTTGCCTTGTATGTCTGCTGCATCTGGTCGACACGTCCGTGGCAGCTTTCGCACCCGATGCCCTTCTGAATGTGCGGGCTGTGGTTGAAGTACACGAACTGCGGCAGGTTATAAACGCGGTTCCAGTGGAGCGGTTGGTTGTTGTTCCAGCTGTCGCGCACGGGCTGGAGGATGGCCGCGTTGGTCCAGATCTGGCTGTGGCAGTTCATGCAGGTCTGCGTGGGGGGGATGCCTGCAAAGCTGGAGTATTCGACCGACGTGTGACAGTAGCGGCAGCCGATGCCCAAGCCGCCGACGTGATGCTGGTGGCTGAACTGGACGGGCTGGAGCACCGTCTGGTTGCGCCGGGTGTAGTAGTCCGAGCGCACAAACAGGTAACCGGCAATCGCGGCGCCTGCCAGGAGCAGGATCACAAGCGCGATGCTCGCGCGCGCAATCGTATTGCTGCTGCGGCCAAAGACCTGAGTAGTCCGGGACGGGACCACGTTTCCCTCTTCTCTCGCGTGTGCGGTGGTTTGCCGCCCGTGGTTCGGCGACCTCCAGGCAGCAACACTTCGCGATTCGTCAGGCGCTGGATAAATGCTAGCCCAATGATAGCCTTGTCCATGGCTGCTTCAGTGTTAATGCTTACAATAAAAAATAATTGATTGTACGCTGCTTATCAATTGTTTTGAGCTGCCTCGTCTTTCCTCCTTGCGTACAAGTCTTTTGATCCATAGGGCCTCCGGAGCTTCTAGCTCCAGAGGCGTCCCCGGTGACCTGAGGCGTGTCTGCGCTTGGTCCGCCCACTGGTAAAGCCGGCACAGCCCGCTGGCAGGAACCTGCGATGCTGAGACGGCTGCCCATCGGATGGGCGGTGCCAAGTGGCGCTCGCGCCTGCGCGTGCTATACTTGGCGTCCGTATGTCACTGAGGCAAGGAGGTCGTAATGACAGTTGGGTTTATCGGGCTGGGGATCATGGGCAGCCGCATGGCCGCGCGCCTGCAAGGGGCCGGATACGATGTGGTGGTCCACAACCGCACCCGCGCGAAGGCGGAGTCGCTGGTGGCCGCGGGGGCACGGTGGGCCGGCACGCCCGCGGAAGCCGGCAAGCAGGCCGACGTCCTCTTCACCATGCTGGCCGACCCCACGGCGGTCCAGGCCGCATCCGCGGGCGTGCATGGGTTCCTCGCCCAGCTCAGGCCCGGCGCGCTCTGGGTCGACTGCAGCACGACGAACCCCTCCTTTGCCCGGCGCATGGCCGAGCAGGCTGCCGCGTTCGAAATTCATTTCCTCGACGCGCCGGTGGCGGGCAGCAAGGACGCCGTCGCGAACGGCCAGGCCACCTTCCTCGTCGGCGGCGAGCCAGCGGCGGTCGACATGGCCCGCCCCTATTTCGCAGCCATGGGCCGGGAGGTCAAGCACCTGGGTCCCGTGGGCGCAGGCATCTCCTTCAAGCTCGTCAACAACTACTTGCTGGCGCAGGCGGTGCTGGCGTTCTCCGAGGCGCTGGTGCTGGGCGAGGCGCTGGGGTTGGACCGCAAGATGCTGCTGGACGGGCTGCTGGCCGGGCCCATGGTCCCGCCGTACATGGCGACCAAGCGCCGCGGCTTTGAAACGGGCGAGTTCGAGACCGCTTTCCCGCTCAAGTGGATGCGCAAAGACCTGGAGATGGCCAGCCAGGCCGCGTACCAGCAAGGCGCGGCCATGCCTTCCGGCAACCTGGCGAAGGAAATCTATGCCCTGGCCAGCCAGCATGGGCTCGCCGATGCAGACTTCACCGCGATCTTCAAGTTCCTCCTGGAGAAGACCGCTTGATGAACTACGCTAACGCGAACGCCGGCTGAGACGCTGACTTCCATCGGACATGCGACGCGATGTGTCTCCACGCAGCATGAAACGATCGCAGCGCGGGAGTAGACATCTCCCCACATGATGCTATAATGCGGCCTCGGCCTGACCGGCCTAAACCAACCGCGGGTTCAAGTCCCGCCGCGGTGTGCGAAGGCAACCGCGTAACAGGAGAGTGTATCCGATGCGTCCAGACGCGCATACCCCTGAATCGATTTCCCGCGGCCTCGACCGCATCCTGCCGTTCGTGCAGAAGCCCGCCGCGCTACACGGGCGGCGAGTACAACGCCGTGGTCAAGAACTGGGACGAGATCGCGTACAAGCTCGCGTTGGTCTTCCCCGACGTCTACGACCTCGGCATGTCAAACCTCGGCCTCGCGATCCTTTATGACATCGTGAACCAACGACCAGACATGCTCGCGGAGCGCGCTTACACGCCGTGGACCGACATGCTGGACGCGATGAAGCGCGATGACCTGCCGCTCTATTCGCTCGAAACGCGCCACCCGCTGGCGCAGTTTGACGTGCTCGGTTTCTCCCTGCCCTACGAACAGCTCTACACCAACGTGCTGTCCACGCTCGACCTGGCGGGCATTCCGCTCCTTGCGGCCGACCGCACGGACGAGCCGCTCGTACTCGCCGGCGGCTCCGCCTGCATGAATCCCGAGCCGATGCACGCCTTCTTCGACGCGTTCTTCGTCGGCGAGGGCGAAGAAGCCATTGTGGAGATGACCCGCACGTGGAAGGATGCCCGGGCCGCGGGTCGCAGCCGGACGGAAGCGTTGGAGCGCCTGGCGCAGATCGACGGCGTGTATGTGCCGTCCTTCTACGACGCCACCTACAACGAAGACGGGACGCTCGCCGGCACACGACCCAATCTTACGTGTCGCGAAGCCGGTCATCACCAAGCGCATCGTCACTGTGCTTCCGCCGCCGGTCACGAAGTTTGTCGTGCCGTTCATCGACATCGTGCACAATCGGGCTGCCATAGAGATTCAACGGGGCTGCACCCGGGGCTGCCGCTTCTGCCAGGCGGGCATGATCTTCCGCCCGGTGCGCGAACGGCCCGTCGAAGAGGTGCTGGCTGCGGTCGACAAGATGGTCGTGGAGACGGGCTTCGAAGAGGTCTCTTTCCTCTCCCTCTCGTCGTCTGACTACGGCAAGATCGGCGAGCTGGTGAGCGGGGTCGTAGAGCGGCACGGGGCCGGCAAGCTCTCCATCGGGCTGCCCAGCCTGCGCATCGAGTCGTTCAGCGTCGACCTCATGGAGATGCTCGAAAAGGGCCGCCGGCGCTCGGGCTTCACCTTTGCACCTGAAGCCGCGACAGACCGCCTGCGCGACGTCATCAACAAGCCGATCAGCACGCAGGCCATGCTCGACACGGCCCGTGAGGTCTACAGCCGCGGGTGGACCACGATCAAGATGTACTTCATGATCGGTCATCCCACGCAGACGCTCGAGGACGTGCAGGCGATTGCCGACCTGGCCCATGCGGTGCGCAAGACCGGCTACCAGGTGATGGGCAAGAAGTCTTCTGTACGCATTGGCGTGAGCACGCTCGTGCCCAAGCCGCACACGCCCTTCCAGTGGGCCTCGTTGGCCGACGAAGAGACGATCTGGGCGCAGATCGGCCTGCTCGAGCGCCAGCTCCGTGCGCCCGGGCTCGAGTTCAGCTGGAACAACCCCAAGGAGACGCTGCTCGAGGCGACGCTCAGCAGGGGTGACCGGCGGCTCGCGCCCGCCATCCTGCGAGCGTGGGAGCTGGGTGCGCGGTTCGACGGCTGGGGCGACCAGTTCAGAGAACGGGCGTGGGGCCAGGCGTTTGCCGACTGCGGGCTCGACCCGGACTGGTACGCACGCCGCGCCCGAGCCGTGGACGAGGTCCTGCCGTGGGACCACATCAGCGCGGGGGTGAAGAAGCAGTTCCTGGCGGAGGAGTGGCAGCACGCGCAAGCGGGCGCGGTCGTCGACGACTGCCGCGAGCACTGCTTCTCGTGCGGTATTCTGGGCCAGTTCAAGGAGCAGCGCCGGGAGGCGCCGGACGACGCGTGGGGCTGCCCGCGCTGGGCAAGGGCAAGGAGCACCAGCCGGTCAACGCACACCCCATCCCGCTCTACTTTAACGAAGACATGAGCCCCGACCTGGCGCTTACCGCCGGCCCGCGCGTGCCGCAAAGGAGCAAAGAATAGGACGCTGATTGAACTGATCGAATTGATCTTCATGATCTCTCTGCGAAACGGTCAGTTCAGGTCAGCCCGATCAATTCGATCTGCGTTCTATTCGGAGTAACATGAACGAGACTTATGCCCAGAGGATGAGGGTGTGGTTCGCCACCGACGATACGGTGAAGTATGTCGGGCACCTCGACATGCACCGCACGTGGGAGCGGGCGATCCGGCGCGCGGGGCTGCCGCTCGCCTATACGCAGGGGTTCAACCCGCAGGCCCGTCTTCAGTTTGCGGCCGCACTGCCCGTGGGCTTTACCGGCCAGGGCGAGGTTGCGGACGTGTTTCTGAACGATGAACTTGCGCCGCCCGAGTTCGTGCGGCGCCTCGGCGAGGCCCTACCGCCTGGCGTTCGTCCTCTGCGCGCCGAACCCGTACCGCGCGAGGTCCCGTCCCTGCAGTCGCAGGTGAACGGCGCGCACTACGCCGTCGAGGTCGAAACCGACGACGACGAAGCGGCATTCACAGAGCGGCTGGCCGGCTTCATGGCGCTCGAGGAAGCCTGGCGCGAGCGCCGCAAAGGCAAGGAGATTTCGCGGTACGACCTCCGCCCGCTCATCCAGGACCTGCGCTACACCGGACGGACGGCCTACGGCCACTCGCTGCTCGTGACCATGCGGGCGGAGCCGGGTGCAACCGGCCGGCCCGACGAGCTGCTGGCCGAGTTGGGCTTCGAGAACGCGCCGCGCCGCATCGTCCGCCTGGAACTGCTCTTCGCCTGAACGGCTCACGGCCCGGCAGCAGCGCTCCACCTCCGCCGTCACGATTCTCGGCGAAGCCGAGGTGACGGCGGATGGTGCAACCCGTAAGTCCCCTGGTGCCGACGCCTGCCCCCTAAGGCTTTTGCCCTACCTGCACCTCCTTCGCCTCTGTCTTTCATACGCACAACCCGTTCATGGATAGGGTCTTTTGCCCGATGACCCCGATGCTGCGCGCCCCTATACTGAAATTGCCCGGACTTAATGGAGCAAACGCGCTTTCTTCGACGTTGGAATGATTACTCAAGGACTGCCAGTGATTTACACAGAAAGATTTGATCGGAGGCAAGAACCAATGGCGAAGATGCGTACCTTGCACGACCTATTCATCGAGCAACTCAAGGACATGAACAGCGCCGAGCGGCAGTTGGTCGCGGCGCTTCCGAAGATGGCGAAATCGGCGAGCTCACCCGAGCTGCGCCAGGCGTTCGAGCAGCACCTGGACGTTACCAAGTCGCAGATCGAACGGTTGAACCAGGTCTTTGACATGGTCGGCGCTTCCGCGGGCCGCAAGAAATGCAAGGGCATGGAAGGCCTGATCATGGAAGGCGAAGAGATCATGATGGAAGAGGGAATGGCCCCTGCCGTCAAGGATGCCGGCCTGATCGCGGCCGCTCAGAAGGTGGAGCACTACGAGATCGCTTCCTATGGCACCCTGCGCACTTTCGCGCAGATCATGGGCCACAAGGAAGCGGGCCAGGTCATCCAGCAGATTCTGGACGAAGAAGGCAGGACCGACAAGCTGCTCACACAGATCGCCGAAAAGAGCGTGAACATGCAGGCGGAAGACATGGGCATGGAGGCGGGCTCCCGCTCTGGCAGCATGGGCGGCCAGTCGGCCGGCTCGCGTTCGACCAAGAGCAAGTAACACCTGAGCAAGTAAGAGCAAGCAAAAAACGTGAAACGCCGATGCGAAAACTTCCGAAGCCAACAGCGGCAAACGGCGCGCTGTAGCTTCGGAAGTTTTCGCAAATGGACTGATCTGGTGAAGTTGTTGGATAGCAGAAGGCAGATTGGGATGATACAGCGAAGAGCAGGAGTGGGGTGATGGAGAAGACAGTGGTGGCGTTGTTCGATAACCTCGACGGCGCGCAGGGAGCGGTGCAGCAGCTGCTCGAGGCGGGTTTCAGCCGGGACGACATCAGTGTGGTCCGCACAAATCAACAGGGTGACTACACGAGCGGCAACGTGGTCGAGGCCAGCGAGCACGATGCCAGCGGTGCCGCTGCCGGCGCCGGCATCGGAGCCGTTCTCGGCGGTCTTGCGGGCCTCCTCGTCGGGTTGGGTGCCCTGGCGATCCCCGGCATTGGTCCCGTGATTGCGGCCGGTCCGATCGCAACCACGCTCGCAGGCGCAGGTCTGGGCGCAGCGACCGGCGGCCTGGTCGGGGCACTGGCCGATGCGGGCGTGCCCGAACCCGACGCAGGCGCGTATGCGGAAGGCGTGCGCCGCGGCGGAACACTCGTGACGGTGCGTGCGGGCGAAGAGAGGGTGTCGCAGGCTACCGAGGTGCTGAATCGCTTCAGCCCGGTGGACATTAACCAGCGAACCGGCGAATGGGAGACTTCGGGCTATAGCGGGCATGCCGCGAGCGCCGGACCTTACAGCACGTCGAGCGGCGCGCCACATACCCACCAGGCCGAGGAGATGGCGCAGGAAAAGCCGAGCCCCATCGACCCCAGCCAGAGTCCCGACTACCGGGCGCAGACGGGCTACACGGGTGAGAACAGCGGCGGCTCGGCGGAAGGCGCGGGCACGTTGGGCTACACCGGCGCAGGCACGACCTACCAGGGCACGGGCACGTTCACCAGTAACACCGAGCCGTCCGGATCGGACTCGGGCACGGTGTACGGCGGCGGCGATAGCTATACGAACGATATGGACAAGCCAAACCCCTCGGACAAGACGGAGTCGCCGGATCGGGTCGGCAGCAGCAACTGGGCCGACGAAGACAGCGTGATGCGGAGCGGGCACGGTGAGATGAGCACCAGCACCGGTTTCTCGGGCCAGGGCGGCGGCACTTACGAGGCGCCCGGGGACGCCGGGCGAAAGCAGGATGCCGATCCGACTGTGCACCCGCGATCGAGCGAGGGCGACTACCAGGCGCGCCGCGACTTCGCCCGCGGCAGCCAGACCGAGCAAGAGAACCAGGGCCAGGGCGGCATGATCGAAACTGGCCGCGGGACGTACGGCAGCCAGGGGCAGAACTTCGAGCCGTCGCGAGGGTTGTCTGAGGGCCTGGTTGCGCCCGGCGCAGGCGGGTCAAGCGGCGACGACATGGGCACGACAGGCGTAACCTTCCGCAGCGGGCCGGCCGCCGGTCAACCCGCCGGCATCGATGACTTCGACAGCGATTTCCGCAGCCACTACGAGCGCAACTACCGGGGCAGCGCCGGCGTCGAATACGGCTACGAACGCTACCGGCCGGCCTACCAATACGGTGGGCAGTTGGGCCAACAGTACCAGGGCCAGGCGTGGAACGACTTTGAGTCCAGCGCCCGGACCGATTGGGAACGCAGCCACCCCAACGACGCGTGGCAGGACTTCCGAGCCGCGATCTACGAGGGCTGGGAGCGCTTCAGGGGGGCGTGCAGGATGCAGGGCAGGACCTGCAGCATGGCTCGCAGGGCGCCGAGCAGCCGTACAAGGGCATCGAGCAGGGAGCGCAGCCTCGCCAGGTCGCGGACCAGGATGCCCGGACCTGGAGCCAGGACGCGCGCGACAGCCTCGAGCAGACCTACGATCGGACCATGGGCGAAATGAGCCGCGGCTTCGACACCTATGACAGCGACTTCCGCAGCGACTGGGACCGCTCGTTCCGCTCGACGGGTTATAGCTACGAACGTTACCAGCCGGCCTACCAGTACGGCTACAACCTGGCGACCGATGCCAAGTACCGCGACCGGAACTGGAGCGACCTGGAATCCGACGCCCGGCGTGACTGGGAAACGCGGCACCCGAACGATGCGTGGGAAGATTTCAAGGATGCAGTCCAGCACGCGTGGGACCAGGTGCGCGGCGGCATTGAGGGCGCCCTGGACTGAGTTTACAGTTCGCAAACACCAAGGCAGCAAGACACGAGGCGAAAGCTTCGTGTCTTGAGCCCTCGTGTTAACCCGTCTCACTCGAGGCTTCACCCATGACCGCTCCATTACAGGTTTCACGTGCCGAGATCCGCCGGACCGCTCAGCAAGGGCTGGGCTTTGATCACCTGCGACCGGGCCAACAGCCGGTTATCGAGGCCGTGCTGGCCGGGCGGGACACCCTCGCAGTCATGCCCACGGGGTCCGGCAAGTCTGCGATCTATCAGATTGCAGGGGCGCTGATCCCGGGTGCGACGCTGGTGGTATCGCCCTTGATCGCGCTGCAGAAGGACCAGCTCGACGCGCTGGCACAGGGCGACGTGGGCGAAGCGGCCGCGTTGAACTCGGTCATTGGGAATTCGGAGCGCGAAGAGGCCCTGGCCGACATGGAGGATGACCGGCTGGAGTTCATCTTCATGGCGCCGGAGCAGTTCAGTAATGAAGAAACCCTGCGGCGCCTGGAGCAAAACCCGCCGTCCCTCTTCGTCGTCGACGAGGCGCACTGCATCAGCGAGTGGGGCCATGACTTCCGGCCCGACTACATGAAGCTGGGCGCGGTGATCGAGCGTTTGGGCCACCCGACGGTCCTGGCCTTGACTGCGACGGCTGCCCCGCCCGTGCGGCGCGAGATCATCGAGCGGTTGGGCATGCATGAGGCACGGATCGTCGTGCGGGGATTCGACCGGCCGAATATCTGGCTGGGCGTCGCCACCGTGCAGGATGAGAGTGCGAAGGAGAAGGCGCTCATCAAGCGGGTGGTGGCGGCCGAGAAGCCGGGCATCGTCTACGTGGCGACCCGCAAACACGCGTCCGAGGTAGCGGCCAAGCTGGGCGAGGTCGGGGTGCGGTCGGAGTTCTACCATGCCGGCCTGAGCCCCAAGGAACGCGAGCGCGTTCATGACGCATTCATGGCGGATGAGATCGAGGTGATCATCGCGACGATCGCGTTCGGCATGGGGGTGGACAAGCCAAACGTGCGCTTCGTGTTCCACTATGACATCAGCGAATCGGTCGATTCCTACTACCAGGAGATCGGCCGGGCTGGGCGCGACGGACTTCCGGCCCAAGCACTGCTGTTTTACTGTCCCAACGACCTGGGTTTGCGCCGTTTCTTCGCCTCCAGCGGGGTAATCGACGAGGAGCAGGTTCGCCGGGTCTACGACTTCATTCTGCTTAACAACGGAAGGGCGACGCAGGAGGAGCTCGCGGACAGCGTTGCGCTCTCCAAAGCGAAACAGTTGGCCGTCCTCAATCGTTTAGTTGACGCAGGGGCGCTGGATAGGCTGCCGGACGGTGCGTACGAGGCGACGAACAGTGCCGAGACGAAGATCGAGCAGTTGCTGGCCGAGGCAGTCGGCGCGCAGGAGCGACGCCGCGAGTACGACCGGTCGCGCGTCGACATGATCCGCAGCTATGCGGAGATGAGTGGGTGCCGGCGCCAGCATTTGCTCGCCTATTTCGGCGAGGAACTGCCCGAGCCGTGCGGCAACTGCGACAACTGCGCGAGTGGCATTGCGAAGTCGAGCGATGCGAGCCAGCCGTTTGCGACGGGCAGCCGGGTGCAGCACAGGCGCTGGGGGCCCGGCCAGGTCCTGCAGTACGAGGGCGAGAACGTCGTCGTGTTATTCGATAGCGTGGGCTATAAGACTTTATCCGTTTCATTGGTGATGGAGCAGGGCTTATTAGCTCAGGCGTAAGCCGGGCGAGCCAAAGCCCGTGAGCGAAAAGGTAGGGGGGCGCCGCGGTGGAGACATGGGAAATCTGGTATCCCGAAGGTGCGGCAGCGGGTGTTCCGTTCTTGCGCAGCAAGATCGATCCCGCCCAGGCTGTGTTGGTCCATTCGGCGCCGCCCACTCTTGAGGTGATCGTGACCGGCGCCGACGGTGTGCGGTTGGCGAAGGGCGAGAACCTCGAGCGAACGATGGAGAGCCCCATGTGCCTGCTCGTGCGCGACGGCGAGCAGATCGTGCGGCGGGATCTTTGGCCTGGCGAGTCTCACGTGGGTGCAGTGATTCTGCTGCCCGGCGGCGAGGCGGGCCGGCTGGTGGAATGGTGGCATGCGCCCGATCAGTCAGAGTGGCGCTGGCGGGTGGAGTTTTATAACAAGCGGTCTTCATAGCAATCATGAGCGAAGTGGGTGGTCCCGCCCCAGCAGCGGTGGGGCCTGTTGGTTTGACTAAAGGAGTAAGACGATGGGAATAAGAGGTTTCTTTACGACGCTCGGGCTGGGGCTCGGAGCAATGTATTTCATGGACCCGGAACGTGGTGAGGAGCGCCGAAACGAGGTTCGCAACCAGGTCATGCAGCTCCGCGATCAGGCGCAGACTGTGTGGAACGAAGGGAGCGACGACCTCGCGAACCGGGCGAAGACCTTGCGCAACAAGGCGGGCCAGGCGCCGTCCGACGTCATGCAGGCCGGCAAGGATGCGATGAGCCAGGGCCGGCGGGGCATGAGTCTGCGCCTCGACATGGAGCGGCCCGGAGACCGCTTGCTAACGATGAGCGGCGGCGGCCTGCTGGCGCTGTACGGCCTGGTGCGCGGCGGCATCCTTGGGAAGGCCGCGCTGCTTGCAGGCGCGAACTACGTTGCCAAGGGGCTCACACAGAAGGACATGCTGGGCGACGCAGTGAGCAAGATGCGCGCCAGCCGCAGCACGGGCGGCGGGATTGAGTTCCGCAAGGCCGTTCGCATCAATGCGCCCGTGGAGGATGTCTTCACGTTCTGGCAGAACTACGACAACTTCCCGCGCTTCATGTCGCATCTCAAAGAGGTGCACGACCTGGGCGAAGGCCGGTCACACTGGGTTGCCAACGGCCCCGCCGACCTGCCGGTTGAGTGGGATGCGCTCATTACCGAGCTTCGCCCCGAACCGGGTGATTGCCTGGGAAAGCGTGCCGGGTTCGGACGTGTACAACGCCGGACGCGTGCGCTTCGAGTCGGTCGACGGCGCAACGCGCATCGACGTGTTCATGACTTACAACCCGCCCGGGGGCGTCGCGGGCCATGCCATCGCCGCGCTCTTCGGAGCCGATCCGAACACGGCAATGGACGACGACCTCCTGAAGCTCAAGTCGCTGCTCGAGCAGGGCGGCACTGAAACCATGAGGCCCGGCCGGTCCTATCGCCGCACAAAAGGCGACGGCGGCATGGGCTCGATGGAGGATGAGATCAGCGGGGGCAGCGCCGCCGCGGGCTTCAACGGCGGCGAGAACGCACCCTCGCGGCGGAAGCCGGGAAGCGACGTGCCGGGCGCCGGCAGTTGAGGCGCCCCTCAGCCGCGGCCGTCTGCGAAGACACGAACGGCGGAAACGAATGGGCGCAAGAGCGCCTTCGGTCCGTCCGTTCGCAGGATTCGTGGATGGCCGCGCTTCGCAAGTCGAAGGCAGCACGACCTTGACCGCAAACATTGCAGCGGAGCCCAACCCGCACAACGGCGACGAAGTCCTCGGCCAGCATGCCAGCGTGGCCGAAGGCGGCGCGGTCATCGTTCCGGGCCTTGTCTACAGCAGCGATACGTTGCCCGGCATCCGCCGGCGGCGCTGCGGCAAGGGCTGGTGCTACATTGGACCGGATGGAAAGCACATTAAGGAGGCTGAGACGCTGGCCCGCATTCGCGCCCTCGCGATTCCGCCGGCATGGTCTGAGGTCTGGATTTGTGCGGACCCTAACGGCCACATTCAGGCGACCGGCCGCGACGCAAAGGGCCGGAAACAGTATCGCTATCACCCCAGCTGGAGCGAGCATCGCAGCAATGCGAAGTTCGGGCGCGTCATCGCTTTCAGTCAGGCTCTTCCACACATTCGCGAGCAGGTCGAGAAGGACCTGCGCCGCCACGGCCTGCCACAGGAGAAAGTCGTTGCCGCAGTCGTGCGCCTCCTCGAAACGACCTACATCCGTATCGGGAACAAGGAATACGCGCGCCAGAATAAATCGTTCGGCCTGACCACCTTGCGTGATCGCCACGTGGACGTCGCGGGCACGACTCTGCGCTTCAAATTTGTGGGCAAGAGCGGCCAGAAGCACGCGATCGAACTGCACGACCGGCGGATGGCGCGGATCGTCAAGATGTGCCGGGACCTGCCCGGGTACGACCTGTTTCAGTACATCGACGACGAGGGCGTGCGCCAGACGGTCGATTCAGGAGCGGTCAACGCCTACCTGCGCTCGATTGCCGGCGAAGACTTCAGCGCGAAGGACTTTCGCACTTGGGGCGGAACGCTGCTCGCCGCACGTGAGTTGCGCCAGATGACACCGCCGACATCCCAGCGCGAGGTGAAGCGCACGACGAACCAGGTGATCCAGCGGGTAGCCAGCATGCTGGGGAACCGGCCGGCAACCTGCCGTAAGTACTACGTCCACCCCGCGATCCTGGAAGCATACGCCGACGGCACGCTGTTTGAGGCTGTGGCGCAGGTGCGAAAGGAGGGGTACGAGGACGCTCCGCACGATTTGGACCTGGAGGAGGCCGCGCTGCTGGAACTGCTGGAACGCAAGCAGGCGCAGGGCTACGCCGCCGATCCGCAGGCGCCGGATCCCGTGCCCGAGGACTGTGAAGAGTCTTGATGCCGCAATCGGCCCTAAACAGAAGAATCAAAGAAAGGAAGGTCCGCGTAGGAACCTTCGAGCTGCTTTGGTTCTTGCTTTCTTTCTGTACACCCGGTCTCTCGCAATGGGCTAAACTGGAAGGAGTAGGCAAGTGAACTGGACGCTGCTCGTTAACCGGATCTCCGAGCAACCTTGGCTTGACAGCGGCGCGGATGCCGTGAAGGGCGCGGTGCATAAGTTCTACGAAGGACTGGGATCGGCCTCGGTCCCCGTCCGCAACTTCCTGCATGGCGTCTGGCTGGGCCACCCGCTGCACCCAGTCATCACGGACATCGTGGTTGGGGCGTACACTGCTACCGCCGTCCTCGACGTGGCCGAGGCGATCGGCGGCGAGAAGCAGATTGCACCTGCGAACGACATCGTGCTCGCCACCGGCATCGCAAGTGGCTTGAGCGCGGCCGCGGCCGGGATCACCGATTGGCATGTGCTGAAGGGCACGCCGAAGCGGATCGGCTTCCTGCACATGCTGTTGAATCTGTCTGCCACCGTCCTGTACATCTTCTCATTCATCGCGCGGAAGTCGGGCAATCGCGGGCTGGGCCGCGCCCTGGGCTGGACCGCGTACGGCACGATCTTTGGCGGCGCGTACCTGGGGGGACACCTGGTGTTCGTCAACAACATCGGCGTGGACCATGCGGCCGAATGGGAACAGACCGACGAGTACCGCCAGGTGATGCCCGAGGCCGATTTGGCGCAGGGCGAGCTGCGCAAGGTGATGCTGAACGAGACTCCGGTCGTCTTGATTCGCCATGGGCGGGTAATCACCGCCATGTCTGACAGCTGCGCGCACGAAGGGTGTTCCCTGGCGGAGAGGGGCGAACTCGACGACGACACGATCCGCTGCACGTGCCACGGCTCGTGCTACCGGCTGGCCGACGGCCAGGTGCTCGAGGGTCCCTCGGCCCATCCCCAGCCTGTCTACGACGTGCGCGTGCGAGGCGGCCAGATCGAAGTGCGCCAGCCGAGCGAGTAGGACTCAAAGGGCCGGAACGGGACGCAGATTAAACTGATGGAACTGATCGACATGATCCTTTTGCAGGAAGATCAATCCGGATCAGTCAGATCAGTTCAATCTGCGTCCTATCCCTGATCACCCGACGGGAAGTACTGGACGAAGGGAAGTATTGATGAAGTTATTGCCGGTTAGTCAGCAGGTTGTCGTCCTGTTCGGCGCATCGAGCGGGATCGGGCGGGAGACCGCGCTGCAGTTTGGGGCCCGCGGGGCAAAGGTTGTCGTTGCCGCTCGGCGGAAGGACGCACTGGAGTCGCTCGCCGAGGAGATCCGCCTGGCAGGAGGCGTCTGCCTACCTGTTGTGGCCGAAGCGACGGACTTTGCGCAGGTCAAGGCGGTTGCCGAAAATGCCGCGAAGCATTTCGGCCGCATCGACACGTGGGTGCAGTTGGCCGCAGTGTCGCTCTATGCGCCCTTCGAGCAGCACGAACCCGAGGAGTTCCACCGGATTATCGACGTGAACCTGGTCGGCGCGGCCTATGCGGCGCGGGCCGCACTCCCGCACCTCAAGGCTTCGGGCGGCGGCGCCTTGATCATGGTCACGTCCATCGAGTCGGTGCAGGCAATCCCGTTCCATGCCGCCTATGCCGCCTCCAAGCACGGGTTACGGGCGATGGCCGAGGTTATCCGCATGGAGCTGGCGGCCGAGGGCGCACCCGTGAGCGTCACCAATGTCATGCCCGCATCGATCGACACGCCGTTCTTCGAGGTGGCCAAGACAAAACTCGGCGTCAAGCCGCGCGGCGTGCCTCCGGTCTATGAACCCGACGTGGTGGCGCGCACGATCCTGTTTGCGGCGGAGCACCCTTCCGCGACCTGGCTGCGGGCGGAGCGGGCAAGAGCTTCATCTGGCTCAAACGTTTGTCGCCTTCGGCCGCAGACCGCTTGATGGCGTGGGCCGGGTTCACGATGCAGAAGACAGACGAGCAGAAGGGTCCGGACGCGCCGAACAACCTGTTCGAGCCGGTCGAAGGCGGCCCGGTAGGCCCACAGGGCTCGCTGAGTAAGGAAGCGCGTTCGTGGAGCGTATACACGTGGTGGGAAACCCATCCGGTGGCGCACTGGGCCGGCCGGGTGCTGGCGGCGGCCGGGCTGGGCGCGCTGGTATTCCGGGTTTGGGGCTCGAAGACAATGCGGGGTTGGAGCGCGAAGCCGCGCAGGTGACGAAGCCGAGCGCGTAGAATCTATCCGAAAAATGCTCTGGCCGGTCTCGTACGACAACTTGGCTGGCGCCCAGGCCAGACGGGGCACGGTCAGAGACCGGCCCCAGCTAATCCTCGGATAGATACTTAGCGTTCGGGCCGCTCGCGGACACGGGTCGGGGTGGCGCCCTAATCTTTGCGCGAGGGGAACGAGAAGGAGTAAGTGCAGTGATTCGATTTCGAAAACAAGGCGAAAACGAGGGCTGGGTGAATGTGGGCAAGACCGAACGCCAGCTGTCCGCGGTGCTGGGCGTCCTGCTGCTGGGCTCGCTGCTGTTGAAACGGGGCGAGGGTGTGTGGCGGTGGGTCCGCCTTGCGTTGGGCCTGGTCATGGTGGAACGGGCGGCGACCGGCTTCTGCACCCCCTATAAGCTGCTTGGCATTACCAGTGTCGAGCCCGAGGAGGGCCGGGTGGTGAGCCTGCCGCTGAAGCGCGGCATCGAGATCGAGCGCTCGGTGACCGTGAACAAGCCCCGTGACGAGGTGTACGCCTTCTGGCGCGACCTCGCCAACCTGCCTCGTTTCATGCGCCATCTGGAGTCGGTGACCGAGGCGGGCGCGCGCTCGCACTGGGTGGCCAAGGCGCCGCTGCAGGTGGAATGGGACGCCGAGATCACCGCAGAACGTCCGGGTGAGCTGATCGGGTGGCGGTCGATCGAGGGGTCGACGGTGCGTAATGCGGGCAGCGTGCGTTTCAAGGACGCGCCGGGCGGCAAAGGCACGGAGGTGCATGTCTACCTGGAGTATCAGCCCGTTGGCGGCCCGGCGGGGGCAGCCGCGGCCAAGCTCATCAAGCAAATCACCCTGACGCAGATCAGGATGGACATGGGCCGGTTCAAGGCCATCCTGGAAGCCGACGAGGCGCCTACGACCGAAGGTCAGACGTCCGGACGGGAGAAGCTGAAGCCGGGTGACCAGGGCGTACACCAGCAGTTTGAGCGCCGCAAGGACAAGGTAAACCTGGCCTCGGCCGAGTCCTTCCCGGCGAGCGACTCGCCCTCATGGACAGGCGGAGTGGTTGGCGCGGACGAAGAGCTGCGCGACCAGGGCAGTCTGCCCACACAGGGAGGGCTGCAAGAATGAAGGCGCTTTGTTGGTGGGGGCCCGGTGTCGTCAAGGTCGAGACGGTGCCCGATCCGCAGATCATTAACCCGACGGACGCCATCATCCAAGTGACGGCGGCCGCGGTGTGCGGGTCTGACCTGCACCTGTACGACGGCTACATCCCTTCCGTCGAGAAGGGCGACGTTCTGGGACATGAGACCGTCGGCGTCGTGGTCGATGTAGGGCCCGAGGTGCACAATCTGCATCTGGGCCAGCGGGTCGTGGTGCCGTTCCCGATCTCGTGCGGCCGGTGCTGGTATTGCCAGAACGGCCTGTGGTCGCTGTGTGACAACAGCAACCCGAACGCATGGATGGCCGAGAAGATGTGGGGTTATTCACCCGCCGGCATCTTCGGGTACTCACACATGCTCGGCGGCTATGCGGGCGGGCAGGCCCAGTATCTCCGCGTGCCCTTTGCCGACGTCGGCCCGCTGCCCCTGCCCGACACGCTGAGCTCGGAGGCCGCAGTCATGCTGGCCGACGTCTTTCCGACCGGCTACCAGGCCGCTGAGTACGCAAACATCCAGCCGGGCGACACAGTGGCAGTGTTCGGCTGCGGTCCAGTCGGCCAGTTTGCCATCCGCAGTGCTTTCATGCTCGGGGCCGAGCGGGTGATTGCGATCGATCGCATCGCCGAGCGGTTGCGGATGGCACGCGAGGGCGGGGCCGAGGCGGTGAACTACGAGAATGTGGAGATCATCGAGGCCCTGCGCGAGATGACCGGCGGCCGGGGTCCCGATTCGTGCATCGAGGCCGTGGGCATGGAGGCGCACGATATGGGATTCGAGGGCGCCGTCGACCGGGTGAAGCAGGCGGTGCGCCTCGAGACCGGCCGGCCCCACGCACTGCGAGCGGCGATTGTGTCGGTTCGCAAGGGCGGCACGGTTTCGATCCCCGGCGTGTTTGGCGGCCTGGTCGACAGCATCCCGATGGGCGCGGTGGTCAACAAAGCCCTGACCCTGCGCAGCGGGCAGACGCACGTGCATAAGTACCTGCGCCCGCTGCTGCGCCGGATCGAGGCAGGTGAGATCGATCCTGCGTTCGTCGTGACGCACCGCCTGAGCCTTGACGAGGCCCCGAAGGCCTACGACATCTTCAAGCACAAGGAAGACGAGTGCATCAAGTGCGTGCTGAGTCCGCAGATGTAACGGTGCATCACGCACGAAACCTGGTTTCTAGCACGTATAGATGAGGGAGGAAGAAATGAGCAATCCGAGTTTGGCGAGGGCAATGAATTACGAGTTCAAGGCGCAAGGGGACGAGAACCGCGAGAAGGTGCACCGCGAGCGGCCCGACGTGGACGACGTAACGATCACGCCGAGCCAGGCGGAGGGCGACCGTGATACCGTGGAGCGCGACCTGGGCGACCCTGGCGACGACAATTTCGGCCGCGAGGGTGGCGGTCAGGGTCAGCGCCAGCCCACTCCGAGCCAAGCCGAGGGCGACCGGGCGGAGATCGAGCGCGACCTGCGCGAGAAGAGTAGCGGCTGACAAGCGTGAGATGGAATAGAACGCAGATTCAACTGATGCAACCGATCTGAACTGATCTCCTTGAAAAAAGATCAGTCTAGATCAGTCTGATCAACTCGATCTGCGTCCTATTCGACGTTCAATGAAGGAGTGAGTGAGCATGGCAGACCCGATTACCAAGACGATCATTGTGAAGACCGATGCGGCGACGGCCTACAACCTGTGGGCCAATTTCGAAAACTTCCCGAGCTTCATGAAGTACATCGAACATGTGACCAAGTTGGGCCCCAACATGAGCAAGTGGGAGATGAGCGGGCCGCTCGGCAAGAATGTCGAGTGGACGGCCGAGACGACGAAGATGGAGCCCAACCGGCGCATCGCGTGGAACACGAAGGACAACGCCAGCACGGTAACGACCAGCGGCGAGGTCATCTTCACTCCGCTGGCCGACTTCCAGACCGAAGTCACAGTGACGTTGAAGTACGACCCGCCGGCCGGCGCGCTGGGCGAGGCGGTCGCGAAGATCTTCGCGGATCCGGCGGGGCGGCTCGATGAGGACCTGAAGAACTTCAAGAACTACGCCGAGGGCCGCCCGACCTCGGGACAGAGGGCGTAGAGCAGTGAAGGCATGGGGTCGGGCGACACGACCCCATGCCACTTGCGTTCGCAGCCCGTGTTCTTCGCGCGTTTCGTGATCTTCGTGCACCTCCACGTCCTCGCGTTTCAAAACGCATGCCGTTGCGCGTCATCCTGCATCGGACTCTTGGCGAGCGAGTTGCTCCCGCCTGACCCCCGTGTTACACTGGCATGATAGCCGTTCTCATCGCACCCTGGGGTTCTCATGTCCAATTCGACGATGCCCTACAACTATCGTCGCTCGTCGCGACCCGCTCCGGGTTGGCTCCGCCGAATAGTGCCTTCCCGTTTCGTGGATACAGTGGAATTGCCGCGTCCCCTGGGCTGCGGCGCCCCCGACGGCCTGCTCGATCCTGAGTTCAACTACGAGTATGTGATTGCGCTCTCCGACGAGTTCCGGTTTGTCCACGAGCCCACCGCCTTCCTGGGCGCCGACGTGTTGACGGATCACCGTTGGAGCACCGATTGCTTCGTCGGGCGCGAGCGCGAGGTCCGCCTGCTGACACAGCGAATTCTCCTCTCCCACGGGGGCGCATTTCTGGTCACCGGCTACCGTGGCGTCGGCAAAACCTCCTTTGTGAATCGCGTTGTCCAGCAGGTCAAGCTTGCATGCGAATCGGAGTGGGGCCGGCGGCGGTTTGGCTCGCTCGAAGTGGTGGACGTGCACCTGAACCTGGCGCGTGAGGTCACCCCGGGCGAACTGATGCACCATGTTATCCGGAGCATGTACAGCAGCCTTGCAGATCGCGGCGTGCTGCCCCTGCTCGACCGGACTACGCGTGAGGCCCTGGTGCTTGCCTTCCGCCGTACATCCATTAATCTCACGCAGCGCTACATGAGCGCGCACGAACGGTCGATCGGTATCAGCCAGATTGGCATCCCCCTCAAGGGCCTCGCCGCACAGGTCGGTCTTACGGACTCGCACTCCAAGGGCGAAGAACTCGACATGGCCTACTTGCCCTTCGACGACAAAGCCGCCGAATATGACCTGATCCAACTGGCATCGAAAATCTCGCAGGGCTACACGGGACGGTCATCGCTCGCCCGCCGCATTCTTAACGCCATTTCGGGCGTCGAACCCCCGCGCACGGCAGCTTAAAGTAATTTTCATCTTTGACGAAATGGACAAGGTCGAGGCGGTCGACAAGAAGGACCGTCTGCAAGCCGTCGACGAAATCCTGCGCGTGCTAAAGAACCTGTTCACGACTTCGGGCCTCACCTTCATCTTTGTCGGCGGGCAGGACCTGCATGAGCGGTGGCGAGACGATCTGGGTCGGGGCGACAGCGTCTACGAGAGTGTGTTCGCCTATAACCAGTATCTTCCGGCGATGTGGGACGATGTAGGGCGTCTGTGCGGCAATTGGGTCAGCGAATGGGAGGTCGGGGCGAACCGAGACGTATACGACCAGTTCGTTCGGTTCTTGACCTTTCAGGGGCGCGGGCTGCCGCGCGAGCATTTTGCGCGGCTTCAATCAACACGTCCACTGGGGCGAGCGTTCGCCATTTCTCGCCTTCTCGCCCCTCGAGCGGCGCCGCGTGAAGTTCTTCGCGGGGCTGCAGGCCGCGCTCGATGAACGGGAGAAGGAACTGCTGGGCGAAACGTGGGAGGTAGTGCCCGGGGAGAGCATCGACAAAGCGCGCCTCGCGATCTACTACCTGACGGACTGGGTGTTGCAGCGTGGCGAACGGCCCTTTACCGCCGCGGATCTCGCAACCGCCTGTCGTGGCCTCAGTCCGAAGATCGCGCCGGCCGCAGAGTTGGTCGACGAGGTGGTCGACGGTCTCATTGCCACGCTCCTTGCCATCAAGTACCTGGAGGAGATCGTTCCACAGCGCGACCAGGAGGTGGTCGTCGCGAGTCCCTCCACGCTGCCCCCGCCGAGAGTATCGCGTTCCTAAGCCGCGAATCATCGAGATGGGCAGCCCGCTGGATGCTTCCGGTGAAGAGGGAACGGCATGGCAAGAGGGAACCGAGGGCAGGCGTCGTGTCGCACACTACCGGCTGGGTGACCGCTTGGGGATGGGCGGCATGTCGGAGATTTGGCGCGCGTGGGATGAACGGACCGGCCAGCAGGTCGCCATCAAGCTGCTCAACTTCCCCGATTCGTCGGCAGCAAGACGCTTCGGCCAGGAGGGCGAACTTCTTTTCAGGCTGCGCCATGACAACATTGTCCGCTGCTACGATTACAGCAACGAGCCAGGAAAGCAGTACATCGCCATGGAACTGGTCGACGGCTTAACGCTCGGGGAAATGGTCCGCTCGCTCGGCCGGCTGACGTTCGACGAGGCGGTGGCGGTGATGCGGCCGGTCCTCAACGCTGTCGCGTACCTACACCGCAACCGCATCGTTCGTCTCGATCTTAAAACCCACAACATTATGATTGATCGCCGTGGAAGGGTTTGCCTGATCGACTTGGGGATCGCTCGGCGGCTCGATGCAACGGTCACATCGACCGCGATTATCGGCACCCTCTACTACATGGCGCCGGAACAGGCTGAGGGCAGCCAGGCCGACGGCCGGGCCGATATCTACGCCGCGGGCGTGGTGCTGTATGAGCTGACAACCGGCGCCTTTCCGCATGCCATACCGCCCGAGCTACCCGACGCCATGCCGCGCCTGCTCGACGCGCTAATACATGGGACTCCGAGGCCCCTAGAGAGCTCAGGGCCGACCTGTCGCCGGCCTTCGAAGCAGTTGTGATGAGATGCCTGGCCAAGCGGCCAGACGACAGGTACGAAAGTGCCGAAGAGTTGCTCGGCGCGCTCCCCCGGCCCAGCGGGTCGATCTCGGTGCGCTGGTTGCCCGGGCACTGGAGCTGCAGCGGAAGCAGAGCGAGCGCGAGAGTGACATAACTGAGCCGCTGGTCTCACGTCACCGGCCGCAGAAGCAGTCGGCTCCCGTCTCAGCCACAACTGTCTACGTCAG
Source organism: uncultured Chloroflexia bacterium (assembly GCA_963810095.1). Classification (GTDB taxonomy): domain Bacteria; phylum Chloroflexota; class Anaerolineae; order CG2-30-64-16; family CG2-30-64-16; genus JALOOB01. The sequence goes on from CAWEMM010000013.1 coordinate 67,826, forward strand.
CGGCGACACCGTCCCGCTGGCCCCGCGCCCTGCCTTCAGCGGACCATCATACCAGCCGCCCCCATCAGACATCCCAACCGAAGTGATCGCACCCGCGGCTCGTGTAGATACGGGTTCGGCGACCGTTATCGTGGCCCCACAGTTGATAGCCCCGTCAGGGGGAGGAGCCGTCCTCCTGATGACCGCCGGTCCTCGAGTGGGCCAGCTATTCCCCCTGGTCCGGCATGGTGCGACCCGGTTCGGGCGCAGCGCCGAGAACGAGATATCGATCGACAGCGAGAAGTGGTCGCGCTATCATGCGCTGATCGAGGAACTGGCCACCGGGTATCAGATCAGCGACCTGAACTCGTTCAACGGCACGCTGGTTAACGGCGAACGCGTCACGTCGACGATGCTCTCGAGCGGCGACAGGATCGAGATTGGCGACGTAGTGTTCAAGTTCCGCGCCGCTTAGCGCTTCAGACTGCCTCCACGCCAAACGTGAGCTCGTACTTCTTGCTCTCCCCCGGCTCGAGTTCGGTCAGAACGCCCTTCGCCCTGGCATCCGCACGTCCTTCCATCGCGCTGGAATTGACAGGTTCCACGCCCAGCACGTACGAACCCTGGCCCATCATCTTCCACTGCACGAGGTAGGGCAGCGTGCCGGCGCTGAAGCGCAGCGTAGCCGCCAGCCCGGCTTCCCGGTTGGCGATGTGAGCCGTGGCGTAGCCGTCGGCTGCCGGCTCCACTTCCATGATGTAAACATGTTCGCTGAAGCCGGCGGTGGGAGGGCGCGATCTGCGTATGCTCGCCCAGGTGCTGTTCCGCGAGGGGCGTGCGGGGGATCACCCGCCGCTTGGGGAAGTCGAGCTCGGTCGCCGGGACTGATGAGCGGGAAACCGAGGTTGAAGTGGTACATGATCATGTGCGGCTGGCGGTTCCAACCCTCGTTCGTCACCTCGTCCTCAATGCGGATCGAAGATGACCCCAGCGCGGTTCTGATCCGCCGGCGCAGCACCAGGTTCTCGCCGAAGAGACGGGTCTGTCGCACGGTGCCTGTGATCTCGAGCCGGTAGTCGTCGCCGTCCCAATAGGTCTGGTAGCCCACCTGCTCGGCCGGCAGGTTGCCGACACGCCCGTGCAACCCGAACTCCTCGCCGTTCTCCTCAGAGGGCGAGGCGAACTGGTCGAGCCCACACGTGACGAACAGGCCACCCCCGAAGGTGCGCAGCCAGCGCAACCCTTCCGGCTCGTAGAAGGCGCCGTGGGCGAAGCCGCCGGGCGAGTTCCAGGTCAGCGACTTGCCGTTGAACGTGCAGGGGCCGATGTCAAGACTGCGGCCCGCCAGCACGTCGAAGGTGAGGCCGGATCCGGTCCAAACGTTGAACGCGCGCACCCCCGCGCTGCGCCCATCGTCGTAGCTGATCGCACGGATGCCTGCAAGCTGATTCATGCTGCCGGTCAGCTGGCGGAGCTGCTCAGGTGTCCACTGGCGGCCGAAGAGGGTTGGCATAGCGCATCTCCTGGTGTTGAGCGAGAAATGTTAGTGCGCTGTATTGTAGCCCAGACGCCGTTCATTGTGTAGGGCCAGGTGTTCCCTCGTCCCACCCTAATGCCCGGGGCGCAACCCTACCGGGAGCGCGCCGTATTCACAATTGGTACATCGCACAATCCACGGCGCTGGAGTCATTCATGTCAACGCAGAAGCCTTCTCCCTGGGTCCGGAAGGGCCTCGTCATCGCCGGCCGGGTGCTTGCTTTCGTTCTGGCCGTGCTTCTTTGTCTTCCCGTGGTCCTCTTGCCATTTGCGACCGCAGTTCCCGCCTGGATTTCGATCGCGCTCATCTTCGCGGACGTGGCTCTGCTCGTGCTCTTCTTCCGCATCAAGCCGCGGTGGAAGGGCACAGCCGTTACGCTCGCCGGCGTCCTCGTGCTGGGCGTCGCAGCCGTACTCGTCTCCCAGGCCACCGCCACGACTCCGCCAATCACGGGCGCCGACGGCAAACCGTTGCCCGGCAGCATCGCCTCGCTGGAGACGGTCGATCTCAACGGCAGCCGCCAGTGGATTTCCATTCGCGGCAAGGACGCGACCAAGCCTGTGCTCCTCTTCCTGGCCGGCGGCCCCGGTGGCACCCAGCTTGGCACCGCCCGATTTGCACTTGGCGGCCTGGAGGATCATTTCGTCGTGGTCGATTGGGAGCAGCCCGGCTCGGGAAAGTCCTTCGACGCGGTCGACCGCTCGACGATGACCCCCGAGCGCTACATTCAGGATGCCCACGCACTTATCATGATGCTGCGTCAGCGCTTCGGCCAGGACAAGGTCTACGTCCTGGGCGAGTCGTGGGGCAGCGCGTTGGGCATCATGCTCGTGCAGCGCTATCCGGAGCTGTTCCACGCGTTCGCCGGCACGGGCCAAATGGTCGCGTTTCTGGACACCGACCTGATGTGCTACGACTTTGCGCTCAAGTGGGCACAAGAACGCGGAGACGCCGGCAAGGTTGCGAAGCTCGTGACGCAGGGCCCGCCGCCCTACTACGGCCCCGGGACAAGCTGGGCTGAAGCCGCCTATCTGCTCGACACGTTCAGCTATATGAACCAGAACCCGGCCATTGCCGACAACGGCGCGAATACCTTTCGCGACCTCGGTGCGGTCGAGTACGGCCTGTACGACAAGGTGAGCTGGGTGCGCGGCCCGCTCGAGACCCTCGACGTCGTTTATCCGCAGCTATGGGACGTCGACTTCCGTAAGAGCGCGACCAAGCTGGACGTGCCGGTCTACTTCTTGATCGGCCGCCACGACATCAATGCGCCGACGGTCCTCACCGAGCAGTATTACGAGCTGCTGGCCGCGCCCCACAAGCAGATCGTGTGGTTCGAGCACTCGGGGCATACCCCCTGGGTTTCGGAATCTGCCGCATTTGTGGATGCGATGGTGAGCACGGTGCTTGCCCAGACTCAGAGCCAGTGAGACCGGGAAGCAGGCAATGAAGCAATCCGAGAAGGCTGCTCTGCACGACGCCTACGCAGCGGACTATGACGCCCAGGTGCAAGCCTACGGCTGCCACATCGCCGAGGTGCTGTTCGGACTGTGCTATGCCACGATCCGCCCCGGCGAGCGCCTGCTCGACGCGGGAACGGGCAGCGGACTCTCTGCCGAGTTGTTCGCCAAGGCCGGCCTGGAGATACACGGAATGGACTTCGCCCCGGCGATGCTCGATCTGTGCCGGCGCAAGGGGTTTGCAACAGATCTCCGGCAGCACGACCTGCTGAAAGTCCCGTGGCCGTATCCAGCCGGCCACTTCGACCACTTGATCTGCTGCGGCGTGCTGCACTTCATCCCCGACCTGGAGGGCATCGTTGCCGAAGCTGCCCGCCTGATCGTCGACGGGGGACTGTTTGCCTTCACCACTCGGCTGCCGGCCGCGCCGGTTGCCGCGACGCAGAAGTACGAACGGCAGGAGGCCGGCGAGTTACCGATCTTCTCGCACGAACCCGAGACCGTCTGCGCGTTGTTGCTCGCGTGCGGGTTTGCCAAGCGGAAGATGCAGCGCTGTTACGTGGGCGAAGACCTGTTCGCAGTCTGGGTGGCCGAGCGGAACGGGCGGGGCTGAGCGGCAAAGGCGCCGGCCGGGGTGAGGGCAGCAAAACGGCCCGGGCGAAACCGCCCGGGCCGTTTTCGTTCCCCTTAGGTTATTCAGCCCGCAGGTACAGGTACGACGGGTTGGTCATGCTCACGAGACACGCGGCCCCTTCGCAGTCAGCCCGGAATTCGACCGGCTGGCCCGCCTTAACCGGCCAATCCACCGGCCCCATCGGCCCGAAGTCGATCAACTCCTGCGGCACGCCGAGCGTCACGGCCGGCTCGTTCCAGCCCGGCGTCCCGACGAAGAGCGGATTGACGCCGCTCAGCTGCAGCTCGTAGCCAGGCTGGTTGCCCGGCTCAAAAGGATCGACGTCGGCCGTCGCTGCGACCGAGGCGACGGTGGCTTGTGCAATCACCTCAACCGGCGCGAGGCCGGGGTCGCCGGCGGTCAGGTCGACGGACCGCATTTCCACGCCGCCCCACAGGTCCTCGACCTCCAGGGTGTAGAACTGGACCGCGGCCGTCGGACATGCCTGCTGCGTGCCTGATGCTGCGACACCCGCGCCATCAAGGAAGACCGACTTTGCATACTGGGTGGCCCAGTGAAGCGTTGTGCAGCCCCCGGCCTGCAGCGCGTAGCGGTCGGCCCAGAAACGCACCTGTGCGCCCGGGATCTGGACGAGGGGCATGAAGATCTTCACGCCTCCCGCGGACGGCGAAATCTGGGCCGGGGGTGAAAGCGGATCTTGAGCAGGGCCCGCGGACGCTGCGGGTGCGAGAACTGCGAGCAACACCAACAGCGCGGCGCATGCGACCAGGCCGACACGGCGACTGTTCATCATGTTCCTCCAACTAACACAGATATGCCTTGGCAACTTGCCATGGGCGCACATTATCGCACGTGTCGTCCGAGTTGCGAAATGTCTACTTTTGCACCCGGAGCAGGACCTTGCCGCCTTTCTCGCGCACGGGGTATGTCCTCACCGGCGTCTTCGGCGGGGGCCGGCGCACCGACCCGTCCTTGACGTCGAATCGTCCATTGTGCTTTGGGCACTCAATGCAGATGCCTTGCAGGAAGCCGTCGGCCAGCGAACCGCTGCCGTGCGTGCACTTCTCTTCTGTGGCGTACAACTGTCCGATCGACGTCCGGTAGATCGCGTACGCATTCCCGCCGTGCTCGAAGCGCACCGCCTCGCCGGGCACCAGCCCGTCCAGCTCGGCCACCTCCACCCAGCCCTCCGCATCGGGACGCGCGTTCGAAGTGATGGTCTGCGCGCCGGTGTGCGCGGCGGCCGACTTGGGCGCGGGCAGCACCCGTTTCACATAGTAGTCGGCGTCCTTGGACTGGCGGATAATGGCCGGGATGACCTCCCGGTACACGCCGACCAGCCCGTGGTACGCGGGCGGGCAGTCGTCCTTCATCAGTGCGTGCAGCTTGGCGAGATTGTGGTAGGGCACCATCGGGAACATGTGGTGTTCCACGTGATAGCCCATGTTCCAGTACAGGTAGCGGTTGAGCGCATTGAGGTAGACCGTGCGGGTGTTGAGCCGGTGGTCGAGCACGTCCTCGGCCAGCCCGGCATGCTGCTGCAGGCCGTAGACGAACTGCAGCCAGTCCCCGTACAGGTTGGGCAGCCCAATGAACATGAGAGGCAGGATGCTGCGCGTCGCAATTGCCGAGGCGATGACTGCCGCGTAAATGACCAGGTAGATGCGCGCTCGCAGGTAGACCTTGCCGAATTCCGACTCGGGGATGTAGGTCTGTTCGTCGGCGGTCATGCGGCCCAGCGCGTGGCGGAACACGCTCTGATAGAAGTTGAAAATGTGGGGGATGTTGATGAATTTGAGCAGGATCTGGGGAATGGAGATGGGGCGCATCGCCCCGATCTCGCGGTCGCGACCGACAATGATCGTGTCGCTGTGATGCCGGGCATGGCTCCAGCGCCAGACCACCGACTCGCGGATGACCATGAACGATGCGATCTCATACAGCGCGTTGTTCATCCAGTCCGTCTTGAAGGCGGTCCCGTGCCCCGACTCGTGCCAGCGGGAGTCGGAGACCGACGCGTACAGCACGCCGTAAATTGCAAAGGGCAGCAACGCCCACCAGGTACCCCATAGCAGCACACCGGCTGCGCCAAATCCTGCCAGCAGCGCGAACCAGAGCAGCGTGTCACGGATGGCGGGCCCGTCCCGCCGCTGCAGCAGCTCGCGCATCTTCTCGCGCGGGACCGGCGACGTGTACCATTTCGCGTCGGCCAGACCGCGGGCCACTGCCTGGCCGGCGCGGGGGCCGACCAAGCTATAGTCGGCATGGGTTCTGGGGCTGGCGGTCACGGTGGTCATCGTTGTCCTCCTGAGGGGCGCGGTCGCCTGGGAGACGATCGCGCGCTTTGCTGGCCCCTATATTACACCACGGTCGGGCGCGGAGCGTCTCGGAGAATTGGAACCGGGTTCGTGAGGATTGGAACCTGGATGGACGGGATCAGCGGCGCCAGGGGGAGCGCCTCGCACGCGCTCCCCCTGGCGCCGTTGGCCAGCTATTGGACGACGATGAACGTCGTCCCGTTGCTGCCGCCGTCGACGTCGTGGTTCGATGCTGCCGCGTACGTGTAGCCCGTCTTAGCGAGGTTGGTCACCGTGAAGGTGACGCTCTTTACGGTCAACTTCAGGCTAGGCTTGCTGATCTGGCACGTGCCCGACAGTCCCGTCGTGCATGCGACGGTGCCTGAGGCTCCCGCGCTCCAATTCCCCGTCACGACGACGCCCGCGATGGGCGTGTCCTTCGCGTCGTGCGCCGTGATCGTTACGGTGGGGCTCCAGTTCTTCTTCGAGACGTTGGTCGCTCCATCCAGATCGCCCACGTGCGTGCTCAGCGCGGCGAGCGTAGTCGCAGCCGTGGGGCCGGCGTAAGCCGAACTGCCGCCGCTGTTGTAGGCCCGCACCCGGAAATAATAAGCTGTGCCCGGGGCGAGCCCGCTGCTGGAGACACTCGTCACATTTGCGCCGACGGCGGCGACCTGCGTCCAGCCCGTGCTTCCGTCAGCCGAACGCTCGACCTGGAAGCCGTCCTCGTCCATCGAGAGGTCGCTCCAAGTGAGATCAATCTGCGACTGCGATGCGGCAACGGCAGCGAGATTTGCGGGCGCAGCGGGCGCGCTGACCGTCGCGGGGCTCAGGATCCCGAAAATGTTCGTGTTGTCGATCTGCGCTCCGGTGATCTGTTCGGCGCCCGCACCCTTGGCGAAGACCCGGACGGGCGTCGTGCTGTGTCCCGTCGTGGTCCAGGTGATCGACGGAACGACGCCAACGCCGTTGTTCACCACGTTGGTGATGCCACCCGTCTCATGGTCGCCGACAACCACGAACAGGGTGTTCGTCCAATCGGCCGCGGTCAGGGGATCGTTCACCCAGTCGACGGCCAGCTGCACGGCGTCCGAAAGCTCGGCCAACGACCGGACCATGTTCGTTGCGTCGTTCGCGTGGGCGTACTCGTCCACGCCCTCGTGCTCGACCAGCAAATAGAAGCCGTCCGGATCGTTGTCGAGGATGTTAAGCGCCTCGGCGGTCATCTGCGGCAGGGTCGGGAGAGCTACGTCCCGGTTAGGGTAGCCGACCGGGGGGATCAGACCGCTGCCGAAGCCGCCGGCGACATAGGTCGTGGCCTCGGTGTTGAGCCCGAGCATGCCGCTCAGAGTGGTCACGACCGCGTAGCCGGCTCCAGAAGCGGTCGAGCCGCTGAAGCCGTTGCCGCCGCCGCCCAGGATGACGTTGGGTTTTGTTTGGTTTACGTAGTCCAGGAAAATGGCTGCGGAGTTGTTGCGGCTGGTCTCGTGCGCGCCGTGCGCCCCGGGTGTAGCGTCCGTCGTGTAGGACGTGGTCACCAACCCGGTGCTTTTGCCCCGGTCCCGGTGTGCTTCGAGCAGGGATCGCAGCACCGAGCCGTCGCCTGGCAGCCGTACGCTGATGACGCCGTTGTTAACCTTCACCCCCGTCGCCATCGCGGTCGCCGACGCGGCCGAGTCCGTCAGGGTATTGCTCGCATTATTGTGGGTCATGGTCGTCTGGTTGGGGAAGGACTCGAACGACAGGCACGGCGTTGCGCCACAAACGTAGTAGCCGCCGGCTTCGACGTGCTTGCCCGCCATGCCGTCACCCTGGAACAGGATGACGTACTTGGCCGGCGTGGCGGCTTGTGCGGGTTCTGGGACGGTTGCTTGCATCAGTGGCAGGAAGACGAGGACGACGAGCAAGCGCGTGACGACATTGTGCATGGCTGTGGTCCTTTGGATAGCAGGCGGTGGATGCGGTCGGGCAACCGCGGCGAAGTTCGCCTAGCAGGTATTCTAGCCGATTATTGATTTCTCGCCAACTTCCCCAAGTCCCGGGGAGGGAGGCAGGCCAGCCGCCGTGGTTTGCGACCGCGACGCCCTCGCGGTGTGCGCCGGTGGGCGCCGCCCATAGGATGTTCGTATAGGTCGAATTCCATACCAACGGATGTGGCGCTCTGAAACGCTCTGTGGTATCCTCCAACACGGCCCAACTATCAGCTGCGGCTGCACGCGAAACGCGGCCGCCTCACTCATCCTACACCTTGGGGGAGAACTGCACTCATGTCGTCGAAGAAAAATCAGCAGAAGTCCGCGCACAAGGGCAACGCCTCCGCCCGGCAGGGGCAAGGCGCGGCCGCCCAGAAGGCCAATCCGCCCGTCGTGAAAAAGCAGCGGGGCGGGTGGCTCACCGCCATGATCATCATCATTGCGATTCACGGCGTCTTCAATACGATCGCGCTACTTTCGTTCCGCGATACGGGGAAGTGGGCGACCGTGCCGCCGTGGTTGTTGGCAGCCGCCTTGTTTGACGGGGTTGCGACCGTCCTCGCGGCAGTCGGGCTGTGGTACTGGAAGCGCTGGAGCCTGTACCTCTACCTGGCCGCGACGGCGGCGAGCATCGCAGTCGGCCTGTTCGTCTACCCGAGCATGATCGCGGTGTTCTACAACCTGGTTCCCGTGCTGATCCTGGTCTATATCCTGACCGGGCAGAAGAAAATGGCGCTGCTGGCCTAAGCGCACTCCCGCGGCAAACCGAATCACCACCCCCGGGGCCGGCCTTCGCAATGAGGGCCGGCCTCTTGGTTTCCCGTCTCCATCCGTGGCGGCAGGGACCGCACTTTGTGCGGCTCGGGGGCATGTGTGATATAAGTTATGCATGCCTCGCACTCTTTTCGCTCCCATCGTACTGTTCGCCTTGATCCTGTCGGCCGCGGCATTCGGCGCGGTTGGTGTGCCGCTGCGCGTCGAGCCGGCCGCGCCGGCCCCTCCCGACCGCGCCGCCGAGTCCGGCGCGGGTCACGGCCCCGGGCGGGGCGCCCGGCGTCTACAGCGTCGACTATCTGTACCCGTCGACCCAGCTCGACCCCGCCGTCTACCCCGTCGATGGGCAGCTTGGGTTCTTTGTGTGGCGCGACCTGAACCCCGCGCAGGGCAGGTACGACTGGGAGCCGGGCATGCCGGGTATGCTCCCTGACTGGATCATGAAGCAGGCCGACGCTGGGCTGCGGGCGGCGATCATGGTTTCGACGTACGACGGGAGCGATGCGAACGACATCCGCTCCACGCCCAACTGGGTCATCAAGCTGCCCGACGCGGTCCTGCCCGTCACGCTGACCAACGGCTTGCCGCACTACATCGACTATTACCACCGCCGTTCCAGCCGGGGCCTTAACGGCGAGTTTGACCTGGATGCGAAATACTGGACGATCAGTGACACCACCGCGATCACGCTGACCAAGTCCGCGCCTCACGACGATCACGTGTCTGAAACGGCCACCCGGCCCGACCGGCCTGCCAGCGGCCCGGCATTGAGGCTCGGCGGCGCAAACAACGTCGACGCGCTGATCACGCACGACCCCGAGCAGGTGCCCGCGATGCCGGCCAGCCTGGCCGGGCAGACCAACGCATACGTCACCGCGCGCGTCAACATCGTCACGACCGACCCCAATCCGAACGACCACCTCTACCTGGAAGTAATGGACGCGGACGGGAACCGGCTGGGCAACGGTGCGCAGGTCGACGTCGCCAACACCGCGCACGCAGGCCGGGCCGCTTCCTACTGGCAGGAGTATCAGCTGGATATCACGCCATTCGCCCTGGAGAAGAATATCAGGGTGGCGTTCCGGGTGGCGACCGACGCGGCAAACCCCACAACCTTTTACGTGGACAACGTCCAGCTGCGCGTGCGTCACCTGATCCCCAAGTACTGGTCCGACTCGTACAAGCAGGCCTATAAACAGTTCATCACGGCGCTTGGTGCGCGCTACCGCGCCACCCCGGCGGGCGCCGATCCGCGCTTCGACCTCGCCTACGTGGCGATTGGCACGGGCGTCTACGGCGAAAGCCAGCCCACCCAGGACAACCCCGAGTGGGAGTACGGCACGACGTTCGACCACGTGGTCAAGAACGCGGGGCTTGACACGACCCAGAAGTGGCAGGCTTGGGTGAACGAGATTACCGCCGCGTATGCAACAGCCTTCGCAAGCGCGGCCGGCAGTCCACCCGTCAAGCCCCTGCTCCTCCAATTCGCGCCGACCTTCATCGATCCGGAAGAGAAGGGCTACACGACCGACTACGCGGCCGGGCTGGGCGTCGGCCTGTCCTACAACCGGCTGATCCCCGAATGGGTGAACCTGTTCCGCAACAACCGGGCCGGCGGGTATGACCCGATGCGTTTGTACTGGGGCAAGGTGCCGACAGCCTACGAGGGCGACAACTGGGATCTTGGCTGCTCGCCCGTGCTGACGTACTGGGCTGTGTGGGGTGCGGTGGCGCGGCACGTCGACTACCTGCGCGTCGCGCCCGATCTGCTCCAGGATGCTGCCGGCCGGCCCACCGTGCATAACGCGCCGTTCGCGTGGGCGCGACCCTACATCGGCAAGACGGTCCAGAGCGCGCCGCGCGTCTGGACGATTCTGCGCGAGCACCGCAACCCGGCCATGCAGCGCTGCGGTTACCTGAACTACGACACGGACCAGTGGGGCTCGACCTACCCCGAGTACGGCAATTTCAATTACTGGCTGGCGCAGGACGACACGATCGCCGGCGGCCGCACTGTAGCCGAGACGAACGACAAGGGCGCCGACCGGCGCTACGCCAAGGACCCGGCGACGGGCAATGCCAACACCTACGCGGGCCTCGGCAACTGCCCCCCCAAGGCCTACGGTGCGATCTACAACTCGAACCCGCCGGTCTGCAATCCTGAGCCCTACAACCCAAACCTGCCCGCGCTCAAGGGCCAGGACCCGGCAAACTACAAGGACTACTACAATCCGAACGACTGGACGGGCGAGGGCAAGGAAGCCTACGTCGTGCGCCGGACCGACCAGGCCGGGGCGAACCCGTTTATGTTCTTCCGCATCGACGACGGCTACATTGGCGCGGGCCGGCCGAGCCGGAGCGTGAAGTTCACGATTGGCTACTTCGATATCGGCATGGACCGGTGGTCGCTTAGGTACCACTCGACGGCGGGGGAGAAGGTTGCGGGGACGGTCACGAAGGGTGGCACGAAGGCGTACAAGGAGATCAGCTTCACGGTGAACGATGCCGCGCTGGCGAACGGGCTGACGGGGGGCGCGGACTTCTCCCTGGACAGCCGGGCGCCCGACGGGACCGCCGACGGGGACGAGTGGGTCCACCAGGTCACCGTCGAGCGGCTGGACGCGCCCGTAGGTGGCACCGAGACGCCGACCCCCAGCCCCACGCCGACCCAGACCCTGTCGCCCACTGGGCTGCCGTCTGAGACGCCGACCGCAACCGCAACGGTTACGCCGGCGGCAACGGTCACGGCGACAGCCACGGTCAGGCCGGACCCAATCGCCACGCCAGAGGGAGTGCGGCTGTTTCTGCCGGTGATCAGGCACTAATGAGTGCAGTGAACAAGGCCGGTAGCAGACAGGGTTGGTTCTACCCGGAGTTCTAGCTTCCGGCGCTTGCCGAGCTTCGCTCAGGGTCGAAACCCCGAATGTGGCGGGCTACTTTCAACCTTCGTTCGGTTTGTCGGGGCCGTCGGCTTTCAGCGGGGCCAGGTCTTTCGCCAGGATCTCACGGCCGCACTGGGGGCAGGCGGCAATCGGTTCCTTCCCAGGCACCGGGTCCATGCCGCTGCGCTCTTGGGCGGGGAAGAAGAGGTTGTCGTCGCCGACGAAGATGGCGCGGCCGCAGCGGTGGGTCTTGAGCACGAGGCCGTAAGCCTTCATGCGCTGGGCCTGGCGTTTCCTGCGAGTTGTCATAATAGTTCCTGGTTTCTCTCAACCGTGGCACGAGCTGCGTGAGCGCATCCGAGCATGAATCCAAACGGGCGGGGATGCATGAGCGTGCGCCGAGCGAGCGGGTACCTGATTGTGCCGCGCTGCAGCCACACACTCGTTTTAGGGTTTCTTATGCTCCCTTTCCTGTAAAGGAGAGCAAGACACCACTAGCTGTAGTGGGCTACCAGGTGCCGTTGCTACTAGATAGCGGGGATGCATGAGAGTCGAACTCACCTGTGCCGGGCCTACCGCCACACACCGGTTTTGAAGACCGGGGCCGTCACCGGACGACAAGCACCCCCACCGGCTATGTTACACGCGATGCCCCCCGCCCGCAAAACCGTCCCCCCGTTTCACCACCTCCCACCCAAACAACATGACCTTTTGGGGGATTGACTAGGACAGAATTTGTGATAGTCTGTTCGATGAAACCAGCACTGCAAACGGCGCTCCGCCGCGCCGCGCCAGACAGACCTGTCCGTGGTGACAGCAAGGCAGAATGTCACCTCTCTCCCACCGCCTGGAGGAACTATGAGGAAACAAGGTCGTCAGTATGTCGTCTCGATCCTGGTCACCGCTCTCCTGCTTCTGGCCGCCGTCATTCCTGCGGCCGCCCAAACGGCAGAGCCGAAGTTGCCGTCCCACCTGCAGATCGTCCAGGGCGCCGACACAGAAACCTGGAGCCAAACCCCAGGCAGCCAGGCCACAGGCCGCGTGCAGATCGTCATGCACGTCGACCGGTCGCCGTTGGCCGTGGTCGGCAAGTTCTGGAGCCACGAGCAGCGCCGCCAGTACGTCCAGGAGACGATGGCGCTCCAGGACACCCTCATCCCGCAAGTTGAAGCCTTAGGCGGCCAGGTCGTCGGCCGCTTCCTCGAGGCCTCCTCGGGCCTCGCGGTCACCATCGACGCGGACCAAGTGCAAAACCTGCGCGGCCTGAACCACGTGGCCGGCGTGCGCGGGATCGGCAACTACCAACTGGACCTGACCGAAACGGTCCCGTGGATCGGCGCCGCTGCGGTGCAAGCCGCGGGCACGACGGGCACGCACCACTGGACGTCCAACGGCCTCGACGTGGCCGTGATCGACTCGGGCATCGACTTCACTCACTCGAAATTCGGCGGCCCCGGCACAGCCGAGGCTTACGCGCAAGCCTACTGCGGCGATCCCACGAAGACGCCCGCACGCGGCTGCGGCCCGGCCTACACGCTCGCGCCCGACCCCGCCCTCTTCGGCCCCGGCCACAAGGTCGTCGGCGGTTATGACTGGGTGGGCGAGAACTGGCCGACCTACTCGGCCGGCATCCAGCCCGATTCCAACCCGATCGCGCTCAAGGGCTCGGGCAACCACGGCACGCATGTGGCCGACATCATCGGCGGCCTGGAATCCGCGCCGGGCGCGGCCGACCAGGGCGTGGCGCCGGGCGTGAACCTGTGGGCGTTCAAGGCCTGCAGCGCAATCTCGACCTCGTGCAACGGCTTGGCCATGCTGCTCGCCATCGACGATGCGCTCGACCTGGACAACTCGGACCAGGGCGCGTGTACGCCGGGTGTGGACGCGAACTGCACGACCTTCGACCCGGCCGACGTGATTAACATGTCCATCGGCTCGCCCTACGGCCAGCCCGAGGACGACGCGACCCACTTCGCCAACATCGCCTCCTACTACGGCACCGTGGTGGTGGCCTCGGCGGGCAACAGCGGCGACCGGCCCTATATCCTCGGCTCGCCTTCCGCAGGCGCAGGCGTGATCAGCGCGGCCGAGAGCACCGTCCCGTCGGCCAAGCTGGAGAAGGTGACTGCCGGCTCGGTGACCGCGGGCGGGCTGTGGCAGGCGTGGTCGCCGGCCATCAGCGGACCCATCAGCGGCGACCTCCAGTACGGCGACGGCGCGGGCGGCAACACGCTCGGCTGCTCGGCCTTCCCGGCCGGCTCGCTGGCCGGCAAGGTGGTGCTGCTCGATCGCGGCACGTGTGCCATCAGCATCAAGGGGGCGAACGCCAGCGCGGCCGGCGCAGTCCTCGTCCTGGTCGCCAACAATGCCTTCTCGAATACCCCGCCCAACTTCTCCTACGGCGGCGGCACCATTACAGCGCCGGTGCTGAGCATCACGCAGACCGACGGCGTCAACCTCAAGACGGTCCTCGGGCAGGCTGCCGCCGTCGATCCGGCCAGCCCCATCCTGTTGCCCGACGACATCGTCGCGACCTCGTCGCGCGGCCCGCGCACAGCCGACGGCTCGATCAAGCCGGACATCTCCGCCCCCGGCGCGAGCGTCTCGGCCGAGGCGGGCACGGGCACGGGCAAGACGGCGTTCGGCGGCACTTCAGGTGCGGCCCCGATGGTCGCGGGCGCGGCGGCGCTGGTCGTGCAGAACCTCGAACAGCGGGGCATCCTCAACGATGCGAACCCCGGCGTGGTCCGGCCCGGCATCTCGATGACGCCGCTGGTCAAGGCCATGCTGCAGAACACTGCGAACCCGAACACATACATCGGCGGCAGCGCAGCGAACGGCGGCAAGGGCTTCCTGGCCCCGATTACGCTGCAAGGTGCGGGACGGGTCGACTCGCTGGCTGCGTACAACACCGGCGCGGTGGCGCTCGATGTGACGGACCTGGCGAACTGGCTGGAGCAGCGCAAGACAGGCGTCTACGACGTACCCTGCACCGTCTCGGCCTCCCCGCTGCACAGCGAGACCGCGCTGCTGCTCGGCGTCACCCTGCCCGAGTGGTTCGATCCCAGCGCCTTCGGCTGCCTGAGCGCCTACCCGTTCGGCAACGACTTCTTCAATGCCTGGAACACGATCGCCGGCAGCCTCTCGTTTGGCTATGACGGCGTGTCGGCGAACTACTCGGAGACACGCAAGGTGCTGGTGGTCAACCTGACCGACCAAGCCCAGACCTACAACTTCACCCCATCCTTCCGCTACGTGGACGACGAAGGGAAGGGCGTCACGCTGAGCATCTCGCCGTCGACGCTGACCGTACCGCCGAAGACGCTGCTCAACCCGGACGTCGATAACCTGGTGGTGAATGTGACGCTGACGGTCGATCCTGAAGGGCTGCGGCCGTGGACGCTGGACGCGGGCACATTCGGTGCGTCGGGCACGGATATCTACTGCGACACAAGCGCGCCGGGCGCGATCAACCCGAAGACCGGCTGCCCGACCCTCACCATGTTCGAGTACGACGGCTACGTGACCATCGGCAACGGGCAGGGCGGCGCGATCCGCATGCCGTGGCAGATCCTGCCGAAGAAGGCGGGCGACACGGCCGTGCTGAGCAAGGTCGGCCGCGTGATCACTCTGCAGAACACCTCGCCTTCGGTGAATACCCGGGCGGACGCGTTTGCGCTGGTAGAGCAAAGCCCGAACAACTGCGAGATCGTCGACGGAAACAACAACTGCCTCGATGCGAACTACGTGCCCGGCATCCTGCCCGGCATCAACACGACCGCGATCGACATGAAGGATGTGGGCGTGCGCGGATACACGGTGCCCGACATCAGCAAGTGGCTGAAGTTCGCGGCCAACGTCCCACCGAACGACGACGTGATCGACTTCGGCGTCACGGTGTACGACAAACCGTTCCGTGCGTCGCACAACTACCCGGTCGAGTTCGACGTGTACATCGACAGTAACGCGGACGGCACGTGGGACTACGTGGCTTTCAACGCCGACCTGACGCTCAACGCGGCGGACGGCCGCAATGCGGTGTTCGTGGCCGACGTAAACAGCGCGAACGGCGTAAGGCCGACCCGACCGTACTTCTTCGCGAACACGAACTTCAACTCGCAGAACTGGATCCTGCCGGTGCCCGCGGGCGCGGTGGACATCACGCCGACGACGAAGTTCAAGTTCCAGGTGCTCGCGTTTGACGCCTACTTCACCGGCAATCTGTGGGACTGCTCGCCGAACGACTGCACGTCGGCGCACACCTACACGGTGCGCTGGCCCAAGTACCGGCCCGGGCAGTACTTCTTCTCCGTGCCGTCGGCCTCGACCAAGCCCGTGCCCTTCCTGACCCCGATCCAGGGCCAGCTGGCCTCGCCGTCGCAGATCGGCCTGCTGTTCATGTACCGCGACGCGCCGGTGGAGAAGGAATCCGACTCGGTGCTGCTGCCGTAACGCGACAGGACCCGCCACGAATTACCCGAATTGAACGAGTCTATGCACGCTCCAATTTGGGTAATTCGTGCAATTCGTGGCGGCCTCGTCAGCCATGACCCGAGGCAGAGACGGCTCTCCTTCCGCTGTCTCTGCCTCCTGCTTTAGAGGAAGGTTCCTCATCCATGCCCAGATTAGCTATCTTCCTGCTGGTGTTCGTGCTCGGCGGCCTTTCCCCCATCGCCGCAGCCGCCCCTGAGGCACCTGACTCGCCCGCGCAGACCTGGACGACCCTGATGAGCCAGGGGTTCGAAGGGACGTGGCCGAGCGCGGGGTGGAGCGTCAAGGGCCTGGGCGACGTCGGCCCCAGCTATTGGGGCAAGGCAAGCTACCAGAAGCACGCCGGGACGTACTCGGTTTGGCCGGCGGCCGCGGGGCCGGGCGCCATCACCCCCGGCGCGGGCATCGTCTACCCTGACAACCTCAGCAGCCAGATGATTTACGGCCCATTCGACCTCAGCGCAGCGAAGACCGCAGAATTGCACTTCTGGCTGACGGCCGAGATTGAGGTGGGCTGGGACGATTACCTCTATGTCGGCACCTCGGCCACGGGCACGAATGACTATTTCGCGGAAGGCCGATGGGACGGCTCATTGGACTGGAATGAGGTCGTCGTCGACCTGACCAAGTACGCAGGCGACTCGTCAGTGTGGGTGCGCTGGGATTTTCTGAGCGATACGCCGTCGGCATGGGCGGCCCGTACATCGACGACGTCTCGATCCTGATGGACACCGGGCTGGATACGCCGGTCGTCACGATCAAGCGGATGGGGACGAGCGATATCCGGCTGGACTGGCCGGCGGACCCCGACGCCACCTCCTTTGAGGTGTGGCGCGGGACGAACTCGCCCTACTTCGCCCCCGGCGAGACCTGCACCGCGCCCGCCTGCACCTCCGTGACGACGAATTCCGCTGTCTACCCTGGCGACAGCGGCAGCACGGCCAACAACTACACCTACGTCGTCCGCGCAGTCAAGGGCTCCGCCAAGTCTGCCCCGTCTCAGCGGACGGGCGAGTTTGACTTCGCGCTCACCCGCTAGCAACACGGACACTGATTGAACGGATCGGACTGATTATCACGCTCTTCACCCAAGGGACAGTGTGGATCAGTTCAATCAGTTGCATCAGTGTCCCGTATCAAATCAGTAAATCATAACATCGTCCCCTTGACACGGTTTCTCTCTCGGTGTACGGTGGGCATACCCGATACCCCGTTGCGGCAGTCGTCCGGTGCCGCGTCGCGTTTGGCATCTCGAGAACCGGTGGACAGGCATGTCTCATTTCCTTTTGCGACGCGTCGGCTGGGCCGTTCCCGTCCTCTTGGCCGTCTCGGCCATCGTCTTTCTCCTCATGCACGCGGTTCCCGGCAGTCCATGGGACGCGGCCGGCGGCGCCCAGGCGATTCCCAATGTGCACATGGACAGCTTCGCCCGTGCTACACGTGACCAGCGATACGGGCTCGACCGGCCGCTGTGGGAGCAGTACGTCCGCTACATGGTCGGATACCAGGACAAGAGCGGGCGGTTCCAGTGCGGCGCGATTTGCGGTAACCTCGGACCGTCGTACCGCCAGGCCGGTCGCACGGTCGAAGAGATCTTCTTCGAACCGCCCGAGAACCTTTCGGTCTGGCAGAGCCGTGTCGGCTACTCCTTGCGACTGGGCATGTACGCGTTCGCCTTCGCGCTGGTGTTCGGGCTGCCCCTTGGCATTCTCGCTGCCGTATGGCAGAACCGCCCCCTGGATCTGGGGATTCGCATGGTCGTTTCCATTGGCGCCGCCATCCCCAACTTCGTGCTCGGCCTGGTCTTGATCATCATCCTCGGTTCTGGGCTTGGCCTCATCACGTTGACCCCCGCATCCTGGGCCAAGTCCAGCCCTGCTACCTGGGTTGTCCCCGTCGTCGTTCTCGGGTTCGGGGCGATGACAGCCATTGCCCGGCTCACCCGGGCCAGCCTGCTGGAGACGATGCGGCAAGATTACGTGCGGACGGCGCGCGCAAAGGGTCTGCGCGAACGCTCGGTGATCACCGTGCACGTGCTCAAGAACGCCCTGATCCCGGTTGTGACCATGCTGGGCCCGATCATGGCCGAGTTGATCACGGGCGCGTTCGTCATCGAAACCATGTTTGGCTTTCCCGGCATCGGGCGAGAGTACATCGAGGCGGTTGGGCTGCACGACTACTCCATGATCATGGGGACGACGCTGCTCTACGCGCTGCTCATCGTGGCGGCGAATTGGACCGTCGACCTGAGCTATGCCTTGATCGATCCGCGGGCGCGGGTGGAGTGAGGCCGGTGAAAGAGCTGAATGCTGCGCCGGACGCCGTGTCGCGCGTGGGCACGGGACCCATCATGAGCACCCGGCCGCGCAGCCTGTGGGCCGACGTGGGGACGCGGCTCGGCAAGGACCGCCGCGGCGGGATCGGTGTGGCGCTCGTCCTCTTCTTCACCGTCATCGCGCTCGTCGGACCCTTCATCGCGCCTTATAATCCGCGTGAGCTGAACTTCGATTCTCGCTACATCCCCCCGTTCTGGCAGGCGCGTTCCTTAAGCGGACGCACGCCTGATGCCGCTCATCCTCTGGGCACCGACGCCGAGGGTCGCGACGTGCTGAGCCGGGCGCTCTACGGCACCCGGACCTCCATGCTGATCGGGTGGGCGACCATCTTGTTCACGCTGTTGATCGGCTTGCCCGTCGGCCTCCTGAGCGGCTACGTGGGGGGACGACTCGACAACGCGCTGATGCGCATCACAGACGTGTTCTACGCGCTGCCGACCATCATGTTCTACATCCTTATCGTGCTGGCGCTGCGCGAGACGCAGTTTGGAAAACTGCTGAGTGGCCTGATCGTGCTGATCATGGCGTTCTCTTTCGTAGGCTGGGTCCAAGTGGCCCGGCTCTCGCGCGGATCGACGCTCGTACTGCGTCACGCTCCGTATGTCGACGCCAGCCGGGCCTCTGGCGCCCGCACCCGGCAGCTGCTGCCGAAGCACATCATGCCCAACATTCTGGGGCCGATCCTCGTGTGGGTCGCGATTGCCGTGCCTCGCATCGTGACGGTCGAGGCGATCCTCGGGTATCTTCGCATAGGCATCAGCCCGCCGACGGACCCGGATGCGTTCTTTGCGCTAAGCTGGGGCGGCATGTTTCTCGACGGCCGGGCAGGGCTGCGCAGCTCGCCCTGGCTCCTCCTCGTGCCAACGGTCTGCCTCGCGCTGCTCACCATTGGGTTTACACTGCTGGGCGACAGCCTGCGCGACGCGCTGGACCCGACAAGCCGGCCCGCGTAAGGGCTCTCGGATTTGCATAACGATGCTATAATACGTGCTCGGGCCGGAGTTGCCCTCAGCTCCGACGCCCGGACAAGGAGCATCTGATGCGTCACGAGGCTATTCTATGGGAACCCCTCGCGCCCAACGACGGGCGTGTGCGGTGCAACCTGTGTTCACATCGCTGCGTGATCCCGCCCGGTAAGCTCGGCGCGTGCTGTGTGCGGGAGAACGTCGATGGCCGGCTCTATACCCTGGTCTACGACCGCACCATCTCGCAGAACGTCGACCCTATCGAGAAGAAGCCGTTTTTCCACTTCATGCCGGGAACGACCGCCTTTTCCATTGCCACTCCCGGCTGCAACTTCCGCTGCGCGTTCTGTCAGAACTGGGAGATCTCTCAGATGCCCCGCGATGGAGAGCTGGCCGGCGTGCAACTGAAACCCCCGGATGTGGCCAAGGCGGCGAAGCGGCTCGGCTGTGCGTCGGTGGCGTACACGTACACCGAGCCTACCATCTTTGCCGAGTATGCTCTGGACTGCGCGGCGGAAGCGAAGGCGCTGGGGCTGAAGAACGTGTTCGTAAGCAACGGCTACATGACTCCCGAGCTGATCGAACGCATGGGGGGCGACGGGTCGTCGCCGCTCATCGACGGGATCAACGTGGACCTGAAAGCGGGGCGGGGTGAGTTCTACCGGCGGATTTCGGGTGCGGGTCTTAAGCCCGTGCTCAAGAACTTGCGGCTGCTGCGCCAGCGCGGCATCTGGCTCGAAGTGACAACCCTGGTCATCCCGGGGCTGAACGACACGGACGAAGAACTGCGGTGGGTCGCACGGTACCTGCGGGATGAAGTCGGGGCCGACACCCCCTGGCACATCAGCCGTTTCTACCCGCAATACGAGATGACCGATACCCCGCCCACACCTGTCCGAGTGTTGCAGCGCGCCTATGAGATCGGGAGAGAAGAGGGGCTGCAGTACGTCTACGTGGGCAACCTGCCGGGCAACCAGGCGGAAAGCACCTTCTGCCCGGGCTGCGGCAAGCTCGTCATCGAGCGGGCCGGCTACCGGATTGGCAGGCGGAACCTGCGCGAGGGCAAGTGCGCGTCGTGCGGGAGGGAGATCGCCGGCAACGGGCTTAGGTAGGCACAAATTGCACGAATCAAGCGATTAGGTCGAAGCACGGTTGCCGAGTTCGGCGGCAGATACGCAACCATTCGCGAAATCAGTGCAAGCGGTTGGCTACCTCGTAATCGTGTCAATCTCGCGCGCGAGGCTGAAGTCCTTCTCTGTCAGGCCGCCCGCGCTGTGGGTCGAGAGCTTCAGCGTCACCTTCTTGTACTGGATCAGGATGTCCGGGTGGTGATCGGCGCGCTCGGCAAGGTGGCCGACCGCCGCCGCAAAGACCAGCGCCGCCGAAAAGCTGGGTAGGGTAAAGCTGCGATAGATCTCGTTCCCTGTCTGCTGCCACTGGGGCGCATTTGCCAGAGCCGCTCCGATTTCCTCGTCGCTCAGTAACTTGCCCATCGTCGCCTCCTCGGCTATGATTGGTGACGCCTGGGGCGCTTGCCCCTGGCTCAACCCCGTACCGAGCAGTATGAGCGAGCGACCCGACGAGGGCCGTAACCCCGGCTCCGAACCTGATGCAGCACCCCTGAGCGTTGAGAGCGCTGCCGTCGGGCTCGGCGCGCCCGCGTTCCGTCCGCTCCTTCAGTCGCGAAGCCAAACCACACCCTCTGCCGGTCCAGCCGGCCGTCCGCAGACACGCGCACGGTTGGGGGTCGTCACCCTGCTCACTTGGTGCGCTGCGCTGGCTGTCGTCTCGTGCGCCGTGTTCTGGGTCGTGCGGGAGACACCCCTGGCCGGTGTCCCCGTCGTGGTCACTGTCGATGGGCATGACGAAACGATCCGGACGGCCAGCCCCGATGTGGCAGGGCTTCTTGCGGACCTAGGACTGGCGCTGCGGCCCGAGGACGAGCTTTCACCGGCGCCCGGTACGAAGCTGACCAGCGGCACACACATCACGGTGCGGCGCGCCCGGCCCGGATTAGTCAGCAGCGATGGGCGGCTGGTCGAGGTGTTCACCCGCAGCGGGACCGTTGGCGGCTTGCTGGATGCCTCACATATCCCCGTCTCGGCACGCGACGAAGTGCTGCTCGATGGCGAGATCGTGCAGCTCGACACGCCGTTACCGCCCGTTCTGCGTCCCCAAGCGCGGGCGGGCTTTCCGCTCGGCCGCAGGTGGAACGTACCCGGCCCTCAGCCCGTGCATCTCTCCATCCACCGGGCCGTGCCCGTCACCGTCGACGACGGCAGCGTTCCGTACACGCTCTACACCACCGCCTCGACAGTAGGCGACGCGCTCCTACGGGAAGCCGTGAGCCTGTACCTGGGCGACAAGGTGCAGCCCAACCTCGGCTCGCGCGTCACGGCGGGGATGCGCATTTACGTCCAGCGGTCGAAGCCCGTCGTCGTCGCGGCAGACGGACACACGGTCCAGACGCGCACGCAAGGTAAGACAGTTGGCGCGGCGCTCATGGATCTTGGCGTGGTGGTCACGGGCATGGACGAGGTCAGCCCGGCGCTGCACGAGCCGTTGGTCGACCAGATGCATATCCAGGTGACCCGGGTGGCCGAAGTGACGCTGGTCGACAGCACCCCGATTCCGTTCGAGTCGATTTCCCGGGCCGACGATACGCTCGAGCTCGATCACACGAAGCTGGCCCAGGCCGGCAAGAACGGCGAGTACCGCAAGCGCTGGAAGGTGCGTTACGAGGACGGCCAGGAGGTCGACCGCGTCCTGGTCGACGAGTGGCAGGCAGCGGCGCCGGTCACGCGGGTGATGGCTTACGGCCGGATGATCGTCAGCCGCACGCTCGACACGGAGCAGGGTCCCTTGACCTACTGGCGCAAGATTCGCATGTATGCCACGTCTTACTCGCCGGCGCGCTCGGGCACGCCCCGCAGCGCACCCTGGTACGGCCGCACGCGGATCGGCCTGCCGCTCAAGAAGGGGCTGGTCGCCATCGACCCGAAGGTGATCCCATTCCACACGCTGGTCTACGTTCCCGGCTACGGCATTGGGCGTGCGGCGGACGTAGGCGGCGGGGTGCGCGGGAAGTGGATTGATCTGGGTTATGAGGACGGCGACTACCAGTCGTGGCATTGGTGGGTCGACGTCTACGTGCTCGAGCCTCGAAACCCGCCCTCCAAGATCGTGTGGGTGCTGCCCAACTATCCACCGCCCAGTTTTCCGAAGAAACGTTAGGGCTCGCATTTGGCGGGCTCCTGCAAGCCGGCCCCTACCGCTTGCTTAACCTTGTTCTTCGGCGGGGCATGGGGCCCCTACCGCCTGCTATACCTTGCTTTCTGCCGGGGGCGTGTACGCCCCCGAAACCCCCAATCGCGACGCTGCTGGCCGAGTGCCGGCCTGCTGCAAGCAGGCTTCCATAAGCCAGCGACGTGTCACAGCCGGCTGCCCCACAAACTAGCTTTTGTGGAATTGTGCTGCGGCCGCGTCGACACCGTTGCCCTCGTAAGGTGTTTTTCCGCGAATATCTTCGTTTGCGCTTAACCCTTTGGGGGTCGAGGGGGCGAAGCCCCCCGTCGGGGTTGGCAGGGGCCAGACGGCCCCTGCCAGAAGCACCAGCGAAGAAACAAGAGAAGAACCGGGGTCGGCAGGGGCCAGACGGCCTCTGCCAGAAGCACCAGCGAAGAAACAAGAGAAAGACCGGGTAGCAGGGACCAGGCCGCCGCCAGACGGCCCCTGCCACAAGGAACAAGAAGAGGATCACCGGCAGGGGCCAGACCGCCAAACCTGCAGAATGCCCGTTCTTTCTTTGGTCGCGGACGTGGGCAGTGCTATAATTCGCCGTCGTTTCAATTGCGGAGGAATGTGTTTGGCTGCAAACGATGAGCCGCTGACGCCCGCACCGCGACGATCGTGTGCGCTGCTTCAGCGCGCCCTGGAAATTGGCATCAGCCTGCTCTTTCTTTGGTTGGCCGTGCGCCAGATCGACTTCCGCGCGTTGCTGCTCGCGCTGCGCGACGCGAACTGGATCTGGATTCTCCCCGCGGTCGGCGGCATCGTTGCGATGCTCCTGATCAAGTCATGGCGCTGGCAGATCATGTTCCTGCCCGAGACCAAGGTGCCATTCGAGTCGGTGCTGACGGCACAGTCTGCCGGTTACCTGGCAAGCAACGTGCTGCCGGGCCGGGCGGGCGAGGCGGTGCGCTTCGTGCTGATGGCAAGCGACCAGCCGGAGGTGGGCGCGGCCCGGGTGCTGTCGACGATGCTGGTCGAGCGCCTGCTCGACACCCTCTCGCTCCTGGCCGTCCTGGCGCTGCTCCTCCCGTTTCTCAATGACCTGCCCGAGTGGATGACGAGCTCCGTTAAGGCGCTCGCCGCCGCGGCGACCCTGGCAACCATCCTGATTGTCGTGCTTTCGTTCTTCAAGGAGCGCGTCCTGGCCTATGCCCACGCGGTACTCCGGCACGTCCGGTTCCTCGACAAGCCCGGCATCTACTCTGGCATCGAGCACCTGATCGACGGCTTCACGGCCCTCCGCGGGCGGCGCGGACCGGCGCTGATCGCGCTCTCGTTCGCCGTGTGGGCCGCGCTGATCTTCCAGGTTTGGGGTATCCGGAACGCGATTGCCCCAGAAGTGCCGATGACGGCCATGGTGTTTGCGCTCCTCGTGACATCGCTGGGAATGGTTGTGCCGTCGACGCCGGGCTACATCGGCGTCTTTCACGGACTCGTCGTGCTCACCCTTGCGCCGTTCGGCGTGCCCACGACGACGGCGATGAGCATCGCGCTCGTCTGGCACGCGGTTAATTACATCGTTCTGAGTGGATCGGGCCTGATCATGCTTGCGAAGCATGGCACTTCGTTCGGCCAGGTTGTGGCAAAGTGGCGCAATCGTTCGATGACAACGGAGACCCCGGAGGTCTCCAAGACCTCGGAGGTCTGAGTCCAGATGCGTATCCTGATTACCGGCGGGGCGGGTTTCATCGGCTGTAACCTGGCCCGCGGATGCATCCAGGCGGGGCACCGGGTGACCCTGCTCGACAACCTGTCGCGGCGCGGCAGCCAGGCCAACCTGGATTGGCTGCGCGGCCAGGCGCCCGGGTTTGACTTCGTCCAGGCCGACGTGCGGGACGCCGAAGCCATGTTGCGGGCCGCTGCGGGGCAAGAGGCCGTTTACCACCTGGCGGCCCAGACCGCGGTCACCACCTCGGTGACCGACCCTCGCACCGATTTCGAGATCAACGCGCTGGGTACGTTCAACGTGCTCGAGGCCGCGCGCAAAGCGGCCAATAACCCCGTCTTCATCTACTCGTCGACTAACAAGGTCTATGGGGGCATGGACGATGCCGTGGCGGTGGAGCAGGAGACGCGCTACGTCCTGCCCCAGTACCCGAACGGCGTGGGCGAGGACCGGCCGCTCGATTTCCACAGTCCCTACGGCGTATCCAAGGGTTCCGCGGATCAGTACGTACATGACTATTCGCGCATTTACGGGATGAGAACGGTCGTGTTCCGGCAAAGCTGCATCTATGGTCAGCGGCAGATGGGCGTGGAGGACCAGGGCTGGGTGGCCTGGTTCGTGATTGCGTCTGTGCTCGGCCGGCCGATCACCATTTACGGTGACGGCAAGCAGGTACGCGACCTGCTGCACGTGGACGACCTGGTGCGGGCCTTCCAGATGGCGACGGAGCATATAGACATAACGATGGGACAGGTGTTCAACCTGGGCGGCGGGCCGGCCAACACCCTCAGCATCTGGGCCGAGTTCGGGCCGCTGCTGAGCGAGCTAGCCGGGCGCCCCGTGATCCCCGAAGCATTCAAGGACTGGCGGCCGGGCGACCAACCCGTGTTCGTGGCCGACGTGACCAAGGCGCAGCAGGTCTTCGGCTGGGCGCCGCGGGTGACGCGTACGCGAGGGCATCACGCGGCTGATGGAGTGGGTGAAGCAGAACCGGGAATTGTTTGCGTGAAGATCCTGTTCATCCTAACTTACTACCGGCCCCATGTCAGCGGGCTGACGATCTACGTGGAGCGGCTGGCTCGTGCGCTTGCCGCCCGCGGGCACGAGGTCACCGTGCTCACTTCCCGTTACAACCACAGTCTGCCCGCGGATGAAGATCATGGACGGCGTGCGGGTGGTGCGGGTGCCGGTGTGGCTTCGCTTCAACAAGGGCGTCATCATGCCCGGCTTTGCCGCGGCCGCGCTGAGGGAAATCGGCCGGGCAGACGTGGTGAGCATCCACCTGCCGCAGGTCGAGGCGGCGCTCTCCGTGTTGCTGACCCGGCTGAAGGGGCGCAAGCCGCTGATCACCTACCACTGCGACCTCGAGATGCCCCCGGTCTGGTACGGCAAGTTCGTCGACCGGATCACATACTGGAACAACGTCGTCGCGGGTAAGCTGGCCGACACGATCGTCGCCTATACGGCCGACTTTGCCCGGCACAGCCCGTTTCTGTCCCGCTTTGCCGGGCCGGAGATCGGGTCGCCCGGCAAGCCGGCCTCGCGGAACGAGCCCCAGACCGCCAGGGAGCAGGCGCGAGCGCGGGGCAAGGGGAGCACATCGGGTAAGGTGCGCGTGATCCTGCCGCCCGTCGTCATTCCGGACCCGACGCCTGAAGGCATGGCGGCGCTGCGCCGGCGCATCGGCCTGGAGGACGGCGACAAGGTGATCGGGTTCGCGGCCCGGTTTGCCTACGAGAAGGGCGCCGGCTACCTGATCAATGCGATTCCGCAGATCCTCAAGGAAATGCCGTGCCTGAAGGTCGTCTTTGCCGGCCCGTACGGCAAGGACGTGATCGGCGAAACGATCTGGGACGACCTGCAGCCGCTTATCAAGCAGTACACGCCGTACCTCACGTTCCTGGGCACGCTGAACCCCGAGCAGATGGCGAACTTCTTTGCGCTGTGCGACGTGGTAACGGTGGCGTCGATCAATAACACCGAGTCGTTCGGGCTGGTGCAGGTGGAGTCGTTCATGTGCGGCACGCCTGTCGTTGCGACGAACCTGCCGGGCGTCCGCCAGCCGGTGACGATGACCGGCATGGGCGAGATCGTGCCCATCGCCGACGCGCACGGCCTGGCCGGCGGGTTGGTGAAGGTGCTCCGTGACCCCCAGCGGTATGTGAAGCCCCGCGAGGAAATCATGAGCATCTTCGAGTTGAAGCACACGGTCGACCAGTACGAAGCGCTGTTCAGGGAGAAGCGGGTGCGGCGAGCGACCGTGCGGGGAGCGACCGTGCGGTGAGCGAGACAATGAAGTATCCCCCCGAGGTGCTCGAAGCACACCTGGCGCGCGTGCCCGTGCACCGCGCGCTGATCCGGGCGCTGGAGCACCGGCTGTTTGCCGAGCAGGAGATTGTGCGGCCGGTGTTGGACATCGGCTGTGGCGACGGGCACTACGCGGCCGCGGCCTTCCCCGACGGCCTGGACGCGGGGATCGACATCACCCGCGAGATCGTGGCCGAGGCTGCCCAGCACGGGCCGTACCGCAGCCTGGCCGTGGCCGATGGGACGAAGCTCCCGTACGGCGACGCGACGTTCAAGACGGTGGTCAGCAACTGCGTGATCGAGCACATCCCCGACATCGAGGGGCTGGTGGCCGAAGTGAGCCGGGTCCTTGCCCCGAAGGGGCGTTTCATCTTCTCCGTGCCGGGCGAGCGCTTCACCGAGTCGCTGTTCACCGTCCGCACGCTGAACTCGCTGGGGCTGCGGGGCCTGGCACGGCGTTACGGTAAGTGGTGGAACGGCAATGCCTTCCATTGCACGCTGGAGTCGCCCCAGCAGTGGCAGGCCCGGCTGGAGCGGCACGGGCTGAAGTTGGACGACTACGAGTACTACATGTCCCTCGACGCCGCTCGTGTCTTCGAACTCTCGCATTACTACGCGGTCCCGTCGATCGCCTGGCACAAGGTGACGGGCAAGTGGTCGCTGCGGCCGGGCAGCGTGCGCAATACGCCCGCGTACCGGTGGCTGCTGCCCTACGCGTCCGAGCCGGTGCCGGCCATGGGCGCGTGCATTTTCCTCGCGGCTTCGAAGGGCTGACCACTCCTTGTATACCATCCGGCGCATCCTCTACTACCTGCGTTCGATCTTCACGCTGCTCTTCGGCGTTCGTAACCCCGGGGCGTTGCTTGCGCTGGCGCGCGGCCGCGGTCCGGCCGTCCTGCACCTGCGCGACGGCTCGCACTACCACGTCAGGACGCTCATGGATGCGTGGATCGTGAAGGAGACCGTGCTCGACCGCGATTACGAGCGGCACGGCGCGGCGCTGCACGATGGGTGGACCATCGTCGACATTGGCGCAGCGTCGGGCGACTTCACGGTGTTTGCCGCTCGGCGGGCGCCAAAGGGCCGCGTTATCGCGTTTGAGCCTGCGCCCGACTCGGTCGAGAGCCTGCGGCGAAACGTGGCCGCCAACGGACTGCAGAACGTCGAGGTGCGCCCGGTGGCGGTGGGCGCCCAGGCGGGGGACATCACGCTGGACGTGTCGGGCGGGGTGGCGGTGCAATACCGGACGGCCGGGCGTGCGCCGGAGGTCGGCGCCGGCAGGTTCGCGGTGCAGTGCGTTCCGCTGGCCGAGGTGCTGCGCGAACTGCCGGCGGTCGATTTCCTCAAGATCGACGTGGAAGGCGCGGAGTACGAGATGCTGTTCAGCCTCGACGAGGCGAGCCTCGGCCGGGTGCGCCGGGTGTGCATGGAGTACCACGAGGGCGTGACCGAGTGGGCTCACGCGGACCTCGAACGCTTCTTCCGCAGCAAGGGATGGGCCGTGCGGGTCAGCCCCAGCCCCGTGCGCCCTGAGTTAGGTTTTCTTTATGCTCAAGCCCCGGCATGATGACTAAACTGTAAGCTCCGTTCGACCGTTTTCGTGCGATAATCTCCTTGTGCTGCGGCGCGGAGGCGGCGCTTGTGGGGCTTACAGGCCCCGCTTAAGGCGTGGCAGCTTTCCGCCTTACAGACTCTCTCCGTTCGTCTCAGGCACGAGGAGGTGCTCTCATGTGGGCTGCACACCGGTCTTCGTCCGTTCGTCTCTTCATCGTCACCGCCGGCTTCGTTGGACTCGCCGCAGCGTTCCTGCTGCTTGTCCAGCCGGCCCCTGCCGCCGTCTCCGCGAGCGCGCCGCTTGCTCCGACCGTCACGCCATCGCCCGCACCCACCCCACTTCCAATGGCGGGCAACTGGCGCCCGCAGACCACCGGCGCTACGAACTGGCTGTGGCCGGTGCAGTGGGTCGATCAGCAGTTCGCGCGGGCCGCGGGGTCGGCGGGCAAGGTGCTCGGCACCGAAACCTCGGGGTTGACCTGGGCTCCCGTCCCGTCCGCGCCGCCCACCGCCCGCGATATTCACGACATGTGTTTCGTCGACAAATACTACGGCTGGATCGTCACCGACGGCTACCTGGGACGCACCACGGACGGCGGCAAGACCTGGCAGCAGCAGCCCTACGACGGCGGAGTGAGCATGGGGTGCTATTTCCGCAGCCGGACGCGGGGCTGGGTGGTGGGCCAGGACAGGGTGCGCCGGACGACCGATGGCGGCGCCACGTGGCAGACCGTGTCGATCCCGGGCGCGACGCTGCAAGACGTATTCTTCATCGACCAGAATGTTGGCTGGATGGTAGGGCACGGCGGCGGAGTCTGGAAGTCGACCGACGGCGGCGCCACCTGGACCCCCCAAATCTCGGGCGTAACCGAGATCCTGGAAGGCGTGCACTTCTTTGACAGCTCGCACGGCATCGTCGTGGGCCACGCGGGCGTGATCCTGACGACCGCAGACGGCGGCGCAACATGGACCCGCCGCCTCACCGGCTTTGCGACGGACCTTTACGGCGTGGAGTTCACGGACGCAACCTTCGGTTGGGTCAGCGGCGACAACGGCCTCGTGCTGATGACCCGCGACGGCGGCCAGACGTGGACGCAGGAAGCCACCGGCACGACCACTACTCTGCAGAAGCTGTCCGCGCTCGATGCGAACCACATACTCGTTGCAGGGCGCAACGGCACAATCCTGCGCCGCCTGCTCGACCTGGCCCTGCGGACCCGCCGGGCAATCAACCCGCCGGCACTCGACGGCGCGCTCGACGAGTGGAGCGGCATCCCGGGCGTCTACCTGAACAAGTCGACGGCGGAGACCGTCGAGAAGGTCATTCCGAACAGCGACGACCTGGAGATGAACCTCAAGGCGACCTGGCGGCCCGACTATCTTTACCTGGCCGGGCCGATTAAGGACGACGTGCTCATCGGGAACGACGGCGACCCGGCAAAACCCTGGGTAAACGATTCCATCGAGATTGGGATCGAGTCGGCCGCGGGGACACACCAATTCACCTTTGCCATCGACGGTCGGGAGGCGGATCAGGGCGTACCGATCTCGGGTCTCGCGTTCTACACGCGCACGGTCAGCGGCGGCTGGAACTTCGAGCTGGCCATCCCCGCGTCGGCATTGGGCCTGACCCATTTCCAGGCGGGCCAGAGCTTCAAGTTCACCTTCGGCGCCTGGGACGACGACGAGCGGGGCGGGACATCCGGCCAGTCGCACTTGATCCGCCGGGGCACCAGCACCTACGCCCCTGCCTCCAGCATCACGGGCTGGGGCGAGCTGCAGCTTCTCGACGAGGACGAGAATTTCCCCGCTGCCACGTCGACGCCGACGGCAACCCCCACCGAGACAGCCACGCCATCGCCGACGGCCACACCGTCGCTCACTCCGACCGATACACCGACTGCCACCGTCACGCCGTCGCCCTCTGTCACGCCCACCGCGAGCCCCACGCCGCCAAGTTACGGCTCGATCCGCGGGCGCGTCTGGTATGATCTGAACGGCGACGGCGCGATTGACGACGGGGAACTGGGGATCTTCGGCGCGGAAGTGCGGCTGTACGCGGGCGCCGTGCTGCGGGGCATCGCGCACACCGACATGAGCGGCGAGTATATGATGGCCGGCTTGCTTGTGGGCCAGTACCGTCTCGAACATACAGCGCCCGCAGGGCTATTGGCTTCCACGCCACGCCAGGTGACCGTAATTGTTGACGCGGATGCCGAAAAGGTAGTAAACTTCGGTGATTGGGCGGGCCGCCGGACCTGGCTGCCGCTTCTGCTGAAGTAGCCCGGCTGATCTTGCTCTGCTGGATCAGCCCCTGTCGCCCTACTTTCGGATGCCACACCGGCGTCGTTCACCCGACGATGCCGGTGTTGTTCGTCTCCATCCGTATCACCTCCGTGAGGATTTGGATGAATCAGCGTACAGGACGCGGGCTACTGCTGCTCGGCGCCTTGGGCTTTGCGATCATCGGGCAATTCTTCTTCGCCAAACGGCCGAATAACTTCTGGGACGCCGTCGTCTTTTACGCAGCGGCGGTTGTATGCCTGCTGCTGCTGACCCGGGACGCGCCCGCGTCTGTCGAAGCAGAAGAGCAACCGGCCCGCCCGCGCACGGTCGAAGAGTGGGCCCGCATCGGGCTCGCCGCGGCGGGCGCACTGCTCGCCATTGCCACCGTGCTCCAGCTCAGCAAACCCCAGGATTCCTACTGGCCCATCTTCTGGTGCTGGCTCTTCAGCATCGTGCTCGTGCTGCTGGCCGCGCTGCCGCCATGGGCCGAGCTGCGGGGGGCAGTGGGCGGCTACTTCCGCAGCCTGCTGACGTGGGAAGCGCTGGCCGTGGCGGGGGTTGTCATCCTCGCGCTGGCCCTGCGCGTCTGGCGCATCGACAGCATCCCGTGGACCCTGGGCGGCGATGAGGGCAGCCAGGGCCTGTGGGCCCGCGACGTGATCGCTGGCCGGCTGCCCAACATGTTCGGGTTGGGCTGGCTGTCCGTGCCCAACATGTCGTTTTACTGGCAGGCAGCCTGGTTCCGCCTGTTCGGCGACGACGTGATGGGTCTGCGCCTCCCCTGGGCCGTGATCGGCGCGGGAACGGTCGTCGGAGTGTACCTGCTCGTGCGCCGGCTGTTTGACCGTTGGCTGGCCCTACTCACAGCACTCTTGCTTGCTACCTACCATTTCCACATCCACTACAGCCGCCTGGGCTCGAACCAGATCGCGGACCCATTCTTCACCGTCTGGGCGCTGTACTTCTTGGTGCTTGGCCTGCAGTCGAAGCGGGCGTGGCCGTGGGCCGTGAGCGGGGTGATCGCCGGCCTGGCCTTCTTCTTCTATGCGGGTTCACGCCAGGTCCCGATTATCCTCGTCGCCGTGCTCGCCTGGGTGGCGCTGGTCGATTTCGAGACCGTGCGCGAGCGCGGTCGCCTGCTCCTGGTCATGCTCGGGTCCTTCGCCGTCACGGTCGGACCGATGGCGCTGCTTGCGCTCCGGTCGCCCAACGACTTCAACGCCCGGCTGAACGCGGTTGGAATCTTCCAGTCGGGGCTGATCGACCAGATCGCGCAGGCCACGGGGAAGACCCGGGTTGAGGTGCTGCTCGACCAGGTCAAGCAGGCGTTCTTCGCCTTCAACCTCACCAAGGACCGGGTGGTGTGGTACGGGCCGGCGATCCCCCTGCTCCAGTTCGGCGCATCCGTCTTCTTCGTGCTTGGCGCCGCCTTCAGCCTGTCGCGCTGGCGGCAGTGGCGCTACTGGCTCTTCATCATCTGGTTCGTGATCGTGATCGGGCTCGGCGGTGCGCTGACCGAGAATCCGCCTTCCAGCCAGCGCCTTGTTTCGAGCGCCGTGCCCGTGGCGTTCTTCATCGCAGTGGCGCTGGTCCAGCTTGCCCGGGCGTTCCAGTCACTCGGCCCGCTGCCGCGGGTCGCGCGCTATGTCCTGGCGGGCGCCGCGGCGCTGCTCATTTGCGTGGCGAGCCTGCAGTACTACTTCGGACCGTACCAGGCAAGCTGGGTGTACGGCGGGATTAACGCGGAGGTGGCCACCTCGCTTGGGTACTACCTGCGCGACCTCGGGCCGGAGTACAAGGAGTACTTCTTCGGCGTGCCCCGCATGTGGGCCGACTTCGGCTCGACGCCGTTCATTGCAAAGGGCACCGGCATTTACGATGTGCAGCAGCCACTCGCGGGTTCACTCGACTTCGTGGACCCGGCGAAGAAAAGCGTCTTTGTCTTCCTGCCCGAGCGAATTTCCGAGCTCGAAGCCGTGCGCCAGTTGGCGCCGGGCGGGACGGTGGAGG
This sequence comes from uncultured Chloroflexia bacterium, assembly GCA_963810095.1. GTDB lineage: Bacteria > Chloroflexota > Anaerolineae > CG2-30-64-16 > CG2-30-64-16 > JALOOB01. The sequence goes on from CAWEMM010000013.1 coordinate 100,268, forward strand.
AGGTGCGGCGTGTGCCAGGAGACTGGGACCGCCCCGTGCTCTTCACGGCGTACCGGCTGCCCTAGGAAGTTGGCTTGCCCATGACTATCGATCTGTCGCCGGTGGACGCCGGACAAAAACGCGCCGGGCAGGGCGGGGGCGCGCCCGGGCTGTCTGCGCCGGGGACATGGCAGCGGATCTCTCTGCGCAACTTTGCCGCGCCGTTTCTTGCGGTGCTCGGCGCACAGCTGCTGCTGCAGGCCGGCGGCGCCGACGCGGGCGTGGGGTTGGGCGGTGGTGGCCGGCAGCGTCGTGCTCCTTGTGCTGCGGCTGCGCAGCGACGTGCCCGGCCGGTGGGCCGATGCGCTTCAGATCGCGCTCGCGTTCACGCTCAGCCTGCAGCTCAGCCTCAACCTCGACCAAGTTAAGCAGCGCCTGGCGCCCGGCGAGCAGATCCTCGTCTGGGCCCTGAGCAGCAGCCTCGTGATCCTGACCGTTCTGAACTTCAGGCCGCGGCGCATCGAGCTGCATCTGCCCCCGTTTCGGCTCGATAAGTGGGACGGCCTGGCGATCGGCCTGCTGCTGTGCGCGGCGGCCCTCACCCGCATCCCGTCGCTCGACCGCATCCCCCTTGGGTTCGACCCGGACGAGGGCTCATTTGCGACTTTCGCCTGGGACGCAGCCAGCGGCGCAGCCCGCGACCCCTTCTCGACCGGCTGGGCGACCCACCCGACCCTGCAATTCTTCCTTAATGCGCCGCTGGTCGACGTGCTTGGCAGGAACGGGTGGGCCATGCGCCTGCCCTCCGCCCTGCTCGGCATCCTGGCCGTGGCCGCCATCTACCTGTTCAGCCGGGTAGGTTACGGGCGCCGGGTGGCCCTCATCGCAGGAGTTCTGGCAGTCGCATCCGACGTATTGATCCAATTCAGCCGGCTCGGCATCAACAACATATCGGATACGCTCTTTATGGCGTGGACGGTGGCTGCGCTGTGGATTGCGGGGTCGACGGGTTGGCCCGGTGCGTGGGCAGCGGCAGGGGCGGGGTTGGGGCTCTCGCAGTATTACTATTTCGGAGCGCGGGCGATCCCGTTCGTCGTCGCGGTCAACCTGCTGGTCTGGCTAATGGCTGACCGCAAGGGCGTGTTCCGGGCGTGGCCGCTGCTTTTAGGTGGGCTGCTGGTTACGCTGGTCGTGGCCGGGCCGCTGGCGGGACACATGCTCCGAACCCCCGGCAGCGTCAGCGAGCACATGTTCCTGACGGCACCGTTTTCGGCCGGAATTGCCGAGCAGGCGGCGAAGCTCGGGACGAGTCCGTTGGGCGTGTGGGCGCGCCATCTGTCCCAGAGCCTGGGCGTCTTTACGGTCGTCCCAGACCAGGGCAGCTTCTACCATCCCGAGCGGCCGCTGCTCGATGCCCTGCAGGCGCCCTTCTTCCTGCTCGGCTTGGCTGCCATGCTGCTCGCGATCCGGCGGCCCATCCACCAAGCCGTGCTTCTCTCGCTGGGCGCGGTGCTGCTGCTCGGCTCGGTGCTGATGAACGATCCGGCCGCATTCCACCGGCTGCTCGGGATGATGCCCTTCGTGATCGTCGTCGTGGCCCTTGGCGTAGACACCGTGGCCTGGCTGGCCGTAAGCGTGCTGCAGGGGTGCGAGGACCCGGGCCGAGCGCGCCGGGTGCGTATGGGGCTCGGGGCGACCCTGGCCGGGCTGATGGCCGTGACGACGCTCAATTTCTACTTCCGCAGCTACCCGGACACGGTTGCCTACAAGCCGCCCAATCAGACGGCGGTTAGCATCGCCGCGCTGGAGTACGCCGCGGCGGGCGGGCAGGGCGCGTATTTCATCTGCACCTCGGATGGCGTCGATCCGGCAGGGAAGGTGTATCATACGCCCTTGGTCTACGCGGCCGGCGACAAGGTCAAGGGCTGCGTGCCCGAGTTGATCGCCCAGGCGGCCGGCAGCCGGCCCCTAACCTTCTACTTCCTGGCCGACCAGTTTGCGCTTGAGCAGTCGATCACGGCCCAGTTCCCGGGGGGAACGGCCGCCGACTATCACCGGCCCAGCGACGGCCAGCTTATCATGACGCGTTATCGAGTGACGCAGTGACGTGGTAGGGTAAGGCAAGCGCTGCAAGCGCATACCTCACCCAAAAGTGCATTTATCACGGAGTTTTCCGAATGACCCAACAGACAACCCAGGCGGGTGAGGCAGACGCGGGCGGCGCCATCAGCGCGGCCGAGCTGCGTGACAACTGGCGATCCGTGCGGACGTGGCTGCGCTCGGACGCTGCCCCGCGCTGGATCCTCATTGGGATCCTGATCGTAGGCGCGCTGCTCCGGCTGACGAACCTCAACTGGGACCAGTTCACACACATCCACCCCGACGAGCGTTTCCTGACGATGGTCACGGCGGGCATGAAGCTGCCCGACAGCGTAGGCCAGTTCTTCGACAGCACCCAATCGCCGATGAACCCCTACAACATCGGCTATGACTTCTTCGTCTACGGAACGCTCCCGCTCTTCATCGTCCGCGTCGCCGCCGAGTTTGCGCAGAAGCTCAATGAGGCGCTGCAGCTCTGGGCCACGCCCTCGGGCGTGCCCATCATCCTGACCGGGTTTGATGGCGTGCACCTGGTGGGCCGCTTCATGTCGGGGCTGTTCGACGTCGGGTGCATCTGGCTGACCTATCTCGTCGCACGGCGGCTGTACAGCGCCCGGGTCGGGCTCCTGGCCGCGGCATTGTACGCGTTCTCGGTCCTGCCGCTGCAACAAGCGCATTTCTACACGGTCGACACGTTCGGCACGTTCTTCGCCCTGCTCACCTTCTACTTCTGCGTCCGGGTTGCGCAAGGCGGAGGCTGGTGGCACTACGTCTGGATGGGCGTCGGACTGGGCGCCGCGCTGGCGTCACGGATCAACCTGGCGCCGCTCGCGGGCATCGCGCTGCTGGCCGCCGCGATTCAGGTGTGGGACGAAATCTCAGCCCAGCGCGGCCGGGCCGCATCCGGCTCGGGTGAGGACACGGGCTGGCTTGGCCTGCTGGTCCAGGCGACGCTGTTCCGACTCGCGCTGTTCGGGATTGCGGCCATCGTCGTCTTCCGCATGGCCCAGCCGTATGCGTTCGGCGGCACGTCGCTCATGACCTTCACGTTGGGCGACAAGTTCCGGGAGAGCATGCGCCAGATCCAGGCGCTGATCAGCGGCGCGGCCGACTACCCGCCCGGCCACCAGTGGACGAGCCGGACCCCGTTCGTCTTCCCGTTCGTCAATATGGTGGTGTGGGGGCTCGGCCTATTCCTCGGCCTGTTTGGCTGGCTGGGGTGGCTCGTCGCCACGTTCCAGATCCTCAAGGCGTTCACCATCAAGGGCGACAAGACCGACGCGAAACGGCACCTGCTCCCGGTCGCGTGGGTGGGGGGCATGTTCCTGTGGCAGGGGCTGCAGTTCGTCCAGTCCATGCGCTACCTGCTGCCCACGTATCCGCTGCTCGCCGTGCTGGCCGCGTGGTTGCTCTGGTTCCTCGTCGCCAAGGCGCGGGCGTACCAGGCCGCGCGGGCGGCGGCAGGAACGTCCTTCGGCGAGGGCCGCGGCGTGGCCGGTCGGATCTCGGCCGTCTGGCGGCGCATCCTGACCGTACCCGTCGCGTATGGGCTGATGACGGTCGTGGTCATCACGACGATGCTATGGGGTTGGGGCTTCCTGGCCATCTACCGCCGGCCGCTCTCACGCATCACCGCGTCCAAGTGGCTCTACGAGAATGTGCCGCAGGGCAGTGTGCTGGCGAACGAGCATTGGGACGACCCGCTGCCGTTCAGCCTGGATGGCCACGTGGCCTACGGCGGCGGAGGGTATTTCCGCTCGCTCAAGAGCTCGGACGACGGCGTGATGCAGATGTACTGGGAGGACACGCCGGAGAAGCGCGAGGCGATGTACAAGTGGCTCGACGAGGCCGACTACATTGTCCAATCGTCGAACCGGCTTTGGGGATCCATCCCGCGGCTCCCCATGCGTTTCCCGATGTCGAGCGAGTTCTACCGCCTGCTGCATGAGGGTAAGCTCGGCTTCGAGCTGGTGCAGGACGTGACCTCGTTCCCGACCATCTTCGGTATCCCGTTTAATGACACGGGCGCCGAGGAAGCCTTCAGCGTCTACGACCACCCCGAGGTGCGGATCTACAAGAAGACGCCCGCCTACAGCGAGGCGTTGCTGCGAAGCTACTTCGACCAGGTTGACCTGGAAAATACGATCCAGATGTGGCCAAAGATGGCGTCATCTGCGCCGACTGCCTTGCTCATGACGGCGAAGGACTTCGCCACCCAGCAGGCGGGCGGCACATGGACGGACATTTTCGACCTGGACAGCCTCGTCAACCGGTCGCCGGTGGTCGCGGTGATTGTGTGGCTGGCGCTCCTCATCCTCCTCGGCATCGTCGCGTTCCCGATCACGTTCGTGGTGCTGCGCAAGCTGAGCGACCGGGGTTACGGCGTGGCGAAGATGCTGGGCATGCTGCTGCTGGCCTGGCTGGCCTGGTTCCTGCCCGCACTCAAGGTCACGAGTTACAGCCGCTCGTGGATCGCGCTCTGCCTGGGCTTGCTGGTCGGGCTGTCGGCCATGATTGCCTGGCGGCGGTGGGGCCTGATCCGCGAGTTTATCCGTGAACGCCGCGCCCTGCTAATCACCGAGGAAGTCATCTTCCTCGCCATGTTCGGGCTGTTCCTGCTGATCCGCATCGGCAACCCCGATCTGTGGCACCTGGCCCGCGGGGGCGAGAAGCCGATGGAGTTCGCGTACCTCAACGCGGTGATTCGCTCGACCGTGTTCCCGCCGTATGACCCGTGGCACGCGGGCGGCTTCATGAACTACTACTACTTCGGCTGGGTCATCGTCGGTACGCTGATCAAGCTGACCGGCATCGCACCCTGGGTCGCCTATAACCTGGCGGTGCCGACGCTGTTTGCGCTGACCGGGCTGGGCGCGTTCTCCGTGGCGTACAACCTGGCCGAGGGCGACCGCGCGACCCGGCTGAGGGGCGACGACCGGGCTTCTGCCGGCATGCGCGACCGGCTCGTTGCTGGCCGGCCTGGCGGGTCTGTTCTTCGTCACGATCATCGGCAACCTGGGCAACCTGAAGCTGCTGATCGACCAGTTCAGTCAGCGCGGGACGATTGCGATCGAGAGCAGCATCCCGGGCTTCGCCAAGCTGGTCGCGGCGCTCAGCGGCGTGGCGAACGTGGTCACGAACAAGGCCACGCTCGACTTCCCGAATGACTGGTGGTTCTGGAACGCGTCGCGCGTGATCCCCGACACCATCAACGAGTTCCCGTTCTTCACCTTCACCTACGCGGACCTGCACGCACACATGATCGCGCTGCCGCTCACGCTGCTGGCGCTGGCGTCGGTGGTTTCGCTGGCCCTGCTCGTGCCGCGCCGGTCGCCGAATGGTGCGGAGCCGTCGCCCTGGGCCGTTTCGCTGCCCGAGTTGCTGACCATCGTCCTGCTCGGCTTCGTCGTCGGCAGCCTGCGCGCTACCAACACCTGGGACTTCCCTACCTACGCGCTTGCCGGGTTGGCCGGCCTGGTGGTGCTCGAAATCACCCGGCGCGGTCCCGTGCTCGCGGCGGCTCGGCCTGATGGCATCCAGGAGTGGCTCGCGTTTAGCCTGCGGACGGTCGTGTCGGTGTTCTGGCGCTTCATTATCCTGTTCGCCGTCGGGGCAGTTGCCTTCTATCCCTTCACCTCCCACTATGCCACTGCGTACGCGGGGCTGGAGCAATACAAGGAAGCCAAGACTGCCATCGGCGACTACCTGACGCATTGGGGCTTCTTCATCGCGCTGGCCGTCGTCACCCTGGTGACGGAGTTCGCAGCACAGCGGCGCGAGGGGCGGCTGGGGCGCTGGCTGGCCGACGGGCTGCCCATCCTGGGCGGAGCGATGGTGGTGCTCATCCTTGCGGGCTGGGTGCTGGGGGTGCGAGTCTGGATTATCGCGCTGCCCATGGCGCTGGCCGCACTCGTGCTGGCGCTGGGCCGCGACCTGCCGCCTGCCCGCCGCACGGCATTGCTCTTCCTGGCGCTGGCCCTCGCGATCACCATCGGGGTCGAGGTCGTGCGCCAGAAGGACGACATCGGCCGCATGAACACGGTGTTCAAGTTCTACCTCCAGGCCTGGACGCTGTTCGGCGTGTCGCTCGCGTTCGGACTCGCCAGCTTCGCGGGGCGGATGGAACACCGGCGGGCGGCTGCGGGCAAGCTGGCCTGGGCCGTCGTCGGGGTGCTGTTCCTGGCGACCATGCTGTATCCGCCGTTCGCCGCGCGCGCCAAGATCCGCGACCGGTTCTCCGCCGAGGCGTCGCCGCGGGGGCTCGACGGCATGGCCTACATGGATCAGGCGCAATACTTCGACAACGGCCAGGACCTGCTGCTGGCCGACGACAAGGCGGCGATGCTCTGGCTGATGCAGAATGTGCAGGGTTCGCCGACGATCCTCGAGGCCCAGATTCCCGAGTACCGCTGGGGCAGCCGCTTCAGCGTGTACACGGGCCTGCCGACCGTCCAGGGATGGAACTGGCACCAGCGCCAGCAGCGCTCGATCGTGCCCAGCGCGGAGGTGGAGCGCCGGGTCAACAGCGTCCAGGAGATTTACAACACGACAGACCTCGCCCGGGCGCGACAGCTGCTCGACCGCTACGGCGTGCGGTTTGTGATCGTCGGCCAGGAGGAACGGGCCTACTACAATCCGGACGGCCTGGCGAAGTTCGGTGAGTTGGAGAACCAGGGCTACTTGAAGACGGTGTACCAGGGCGGCGCGGTGACCATCTTCGAGGTGGTGGCAGCGAACCGCGGGCCGAATGAGTCGTATGCCTACTTCCTGGAACCGCGGCTCGACGTGCCGGCCGACGACGGGAACGGCGCCATCGCGCCCAAGACGTTCGAGTCGCCGGTGGCCCAGTAGGCGAGGGGGATGCAGGCAAACGGGACGCAGGCAAACGCCGCACAGGCAGACGCCGCGCAGCCAGACGCTGCACAGGCGTCGCCCCGTGCGGCCAGGAGAATCTCGACGGGCAGGGTGTTGCCAATCATTCTGCTCGTCGGGCTATTTGTCATGGCCGCGGTGTTGCGGTTCACCGACATTAACTGGGACCAGTTCCAGCACCTGCACCCCGACGAGCGCTTCATCGTGTGGGTGGCGGACACGATCAAATGGCCGGCCGGGGTTGAGGGAGGTCTCGGCGCGCAGTTGAGCGCGGCGCTGGACCCCGCTCGTTCGCCGCTGAACCCCCTGCGCTGGCCGCCCGACGGCAGCGATCTTGCGGGCAAGCCCCGCAACTTCGCATACGGCCACTTCCCCCTGTACCTGCTTGTCGGCGTGTCGCACGCGGCCGCGTCCGTCGGCGATTGGTTCGGACACACCACGCTCATCTTCCCCGCGTGGATGCAGAAGATCAACACGGTTGGGCGGCACCTTGCCGAGTACAACTACCTCGCGCTCGCCGGGCGTGCAATTTCGGCGGTGGCCGACCTGGGCACGCTGCTGCTGGTCTATGCGATGGGCTGCCGAGTAGGCCGGCGGCTCTTTCCGTTTGCAGAAACCGGGATTCTGGAAGAAACCTGGTTTCTCAGGACAGGTGCCGGCTTGTTGGCCGCCGGGTTCTACGCGTTTGCGGTGCTCCCGGTGCAGCTCAGCCACTTCGCCGCAGTGGATGCGCTGCTCACGTTCCTGGTCGTGGCCACCGTTGCGCTGGCCGCGCGGTACGCGGAGCAAGGCGGGCGCTGGACGTGGGCGTTTGCGGGCATCCTGGCGGGTTTGGCGGTCGGATCGAAGTTTTCGGCCGTCATGCTGGCGCTTCCGCTGGTGGCAGCCGCCTTGTTCCGCCTGCCCCCCGGGCCCTGGACGCGAAAAGCGCTCGTCGTGCTGCGCCGCGTCGTGCCCGTCGCCGCGTTGGCCTTGCTCACCTTCGTGGTCACCAACCCGTTTGCGGTGCTCGAACTGCCGGCGTACATCGGCCAGATCACCGCGCAGAACCAGATGGTCAGCGGGGTGATGGACGCACCTTACACCCGCCAGTACATCGGGACCGTGCCGTACTGGTATTTCGTTCAGCAACTCAGCCAATGGGGCCTCGGCTGGCCCGCGGGAATCATCGCGTGGGCGGGGCTGCTGTGGGCGCTGGCGAGGTTTGGCCTGGGCCGGGCGAGCGCGGCCATGACCGTGATGCTGGCGTGGGCGTTCCCGTATTTTGTCGTCACCGGTGGATTTCACACGAAGTTCCTCCGCTACATGGCCCCACTGCTGCCGTTCCTGCTCGTCTTTGGCGCGGCCATGGCAGTCTCTGGATACCGATGGATGGCAGGGCGGTGGGGACGTGCGGGCCGGATGGCGTGGGGGTTCGCGGCGTTCGTCACCGCAAGTGTCACGATCGCCTGGTCTGTCGCGTTTATGGGCATGTACGGGCAAGAGCACCCCTGGCTGCAGGCGTCGAACTGGATCTACCGCAACATCCCCGAGGGCTCGAAGATCCTGAGCGAAGAGTGGGACGACGCGCTGCCGCTCACCATGGACGAACTGACGAACCGCCCGCCGCTGCGCAAGTACGAGGGTTTCGAGCTGCCGGTTTGGGACGCCGACAGCAACGACAAGGTGGAGGCCCTCGCCGGCGAGTTGGCCGGGGCAGACTACCTGGCTATCGCCAGCAACCGGGTGTACGCGCCGGTCGGGCGGCTGGCGGGGCGCTACCCGATGACCAGCCAGTATTACCGGAAGTTGTTCGCCGGGGAACTGGGGTACGAGTTGGTGGCGGATTTCTACGCGTACCCCCGGCTGGGCAACTGGATCATCCGCGACGACCACGCCGATGAGAGCCTGAGCGTCTATGATCACCCGCACGCGTTCGTCTTCAGGAACACGGGCAGGCTGACAAAGGACCAGATCGCCCTCCAACTGCGGCGCTATCTGCCGCCCGGCGGCGCGAGGGTGCCCGCGGCCAAGGCGCCCGGGCACGCCAGCATCCGCGCCCAAGATGCCGGCCCCGATCAGCCCCTCACGCTCGCTCAACCGGTGAATACCCTTCCCGACGTTACCGACTACCGGTGGAACGCGACCGTTTCCGGCTCGACCATCTTGTCGGTGCTGCTCTGGTGGTTTGTCATAACACTCTTCGGCTGGTTCGCGTGGCCACTCCTGTTTCCACTCGCGCGCGGATTGGCCGACCGGGGTCACGCAATTTCACGCGTTTTTGGGTGGCTGCTGCTCGGGTGGGTGCACTGGATAGGCGTCAGCCTCGGCTTGTGGCACAACGCATTGGGCCCGCTGCTGCTGATCCTGCTCATCCTGGTGCTCCTGGGGCGGTGGGCGTGGTCGCGGCAGCGCGAGGCGATGGGTGAGTACCTGGCCCGGCGCCTGCGCCTCATTGCCGGCCAGGAATTGCTGTTTGCACTTGCGTTCCTCTTCTTTGTGCTCATCCGCCTGCTCAACCCGGACCTGTGGCAGCCATGGAATGGCGGCGAGAAGTTCATGGAGTTCGCATTCCTGAACGCCACGCTGCGCAGCCCGGTCTTCCCGCCGTACGATCCCTATTTCGCGGGCGGCATCCTCAATTACTACTACTTCGGTCTGTACCTGGTCGGCATCCCGATCCGCTTGACCGGCATCTTTGCCGAGGTCGCGTTCAACCTCGCGGTCCCGTCGCTCTTCGCACTGACAGCACTGGGCGCGTTCAGCGTCACGTACAGCATCGCGGACGCGGCGCGCTGCCGAGCGAAGCCTGCCGCTGCCTCCGGCGACGACGGCGTGCCTCCGACCTCGACTGCGGCAGCCGGCGGGGGTCGCACTCGGGCAGTGCGTCCCGGGGTGGCCGGCGCCTTGGCGGTCGTGCTCACGCTCCTGATCGGCAACCTGACCGGTCTTGAGTGGGCCTTTGGCGCACTCGCGCAGTTCCTCACCGGAAAAGGGTTCCCCGCCTTCGATTATTGGGCGGCCAGCCGGGTTGTCCCGTTCACCATTAACGAGTTCCCGCTCTGGACCTTCACCTTCGCGGACCTGCACCCGCATCTGATCTCGATGGCCTTCGGGATGCTCGTGGCGGCGCTGGCGCTCAACTGGCTGCGGTGTGGGGCCGGGTCACTGCGCCAGGCGCTCGTCCGCCTGCTGGTGCTTAGTCTCAGCCTGGGGGCGCTGGGCGCCATCAACACCTGGGACCTGCCGACCTATGCACTCCTGGTCGGTGGCGCACTGCTTGCGGCTGCGTGGCGCACCGCGACACGAGGGGGCGACCGGCTGCTTCACCTCGCCGCGGCCGCGCTTTCGGCCCTCGGCGTCGTGGCGCTTTCGATCGCGCTCTACCTGCCGTTCTATCAAAACTACCAGGCGCAGGTCGGCGGCGGGGAGGGCGGAGTGGTGAGCCGCTTCCTGGGCGTGGTCAAGGATTCCAGTCCCTTCAAGCCGTGGCTGCTGATTTGGGGCTTCTTTCTCTTTCTCGCCCTGAGCTACACGCTGGTCGAACTGCTGGGGCGGCGGATGGCGTCGGAGATGCGCCGGCCGGCGGAGACCGGCCTGCAGGAGAGCGCAGAGACGGCCGAGGCGCCGGCAGACGTTGCGCCGCCGCGGCCGCGGCCTGGGCGAGGATGGCTGTTTGCCGTCCTGCTGCTCTTTGCGGCCGCGGCCATCTTTGCCGCCGCGGGCCGCCCAACCGTGGCCGCGGCGGCCCTGCCGCTGATCCTTGCCATGCCGCTGGTCCTCGACCGGCGGTCGGGCGCGGGCCCGGTGTTCGTCGGGCTGTTGCTCGTGCTCGGGTTCGGAGTGATTGCGGGCATCGAGCTTGTGTACCTGCGCGATTTCCTGGAGGGCGGCGACTGGTACCGCATGAACACGCTTTTCAAGTTCTCGGTGCCGGCCTGGCTGTTCCTCGGCCTGGCGAGCGGGTACATGCTGCCCCGGCTCTGGTTGCTGGGCGAACGCGGCCCGGCCTGGCTCGGCGCACCGTGGCAGGTTGCAGCCGCGCTGCTGCTGGCCGGCAGCCTGGTCTTTCTGTTCGTGGGCGTGAAGGCGCGGGTGGACGACCGTTTCCCGGGCGCCCGCCCCCCAGTCGGCACCCTCGACGGGATGGCTTACATGCGGGCCGGTCAGTACGGCTGGCCGGCCGGGGATAACCAAATCCGCCTGGCAGAAGACTATGACGCGATCAAGTGGCTGCTGGCCAACGTCAAGGGCACGCCGGTAGTAGCCGAGGCGCCCGCCGGCGGCTACACTGTCAACGGCGAAGCCGTCAACTACGATTATTATCGGGCAGGAGGATTGCGCGTAGCCAGTATGACCGGCCTGCCCACTTTTGTGGGACAGCACCAGTACGAGCAGCGGCCGGGCGACCAGGTGAGTGCGCAGACTGCCAAGGGGATGGAGTTCTTCCAGACCACGAACCGGGACGTCGTGCGGCGCCTTATCGACGAGCTGCACGTGGGGTACATTTACGTGGGACCGCTCGAACGGCTCCTGTTTGGCGCCGAGCAACTCGGCAAGTTCGATTCGATGGTCGGGGCAGGGGAGTTGGGCATTGCCTATCGGAACCCGGGCGTGGTGATCTACGAGGTCCCCACGAAGCCGGCGAACTGACCCGTGCGCAAGGAACGCCTGCGTTCGCCCGTTCGGGGCATTCGTGCCGGCCGGCGGTGACCTTTCCTTCGTGCCGCTAGTCATAGAGTATGTGAAGCTAAATGTCAGCAGAAGCGCCCCCCGATGAGCAGGCGCGGCAGGTGGCCGAGCTCTTCGAGCAGCACCGGGCCGCCGTCTACGCCTACCTGGTGCGCCTTTCGCGCGACGCGCAGCTGGCCGAGGAGATCACACAGGAGACCTTTCTGAAGGTTTACCAGGCGCGCGACCGGCTGCCGGGCATCGAGAATCCACGGGCGTGGATTTTTCGCATAGCCACTAACACGTGCCTGACGGTCTTGAAACGCAACCGGCGTTTTCGCTGGCTGCCCTGGGAAGCGGCAGAGACCATTTCGCACGGCCGGGACGAGCCGGGCCAGGTGGGGCAGCGGGACGCGGTGGAGCGGGCGTTAGCAAGCATGCGCCAGGAGTACCGGGCGGTGCTGCTGCTGTTCAGTTATCACGGTTTCAGGATCGCGGAAGTCGCGCAAGTCTTGGGTATCAGCGAAGGGGCGGTGAAGACGCGGGTGTACCGGGCAAAGGAAATGTTCCTGCGGGCCTATAAAGAGGGTGAAGAGGCATGAGGGAGCACGGAGAGATCGAGCGGATCATGGCGAGTTACCGTGACGCGACGCCGGAAGAGCGGGCGCGGGCGGACGCGCATCTGGCCGGCTGCGCAAGGTGCGCGGCGCGGGCCGCGGCGTTCGACCGGGTCGATGCGACGCTGGCCACGCTGGCTCAACCCGCGCTGCCGGCGCGGCTGGCGCACCCGCTGCGCACGATCGCTGCGCAAGAGAAGCTTCCGCTCCGATCTGGCCCCCCAAGCCGGGTCGTCTTTGCCCGCACCCTTGTGCCCGCAGGGGTGGTTTTGTTGGTGCTGGCCGCGCTCTCGGTCCTGATGATGACGCTGAGCTCGGGGCGGGTGCTGGCCACGTCGACCCCCACGCTGACGACCACGCTCACGCCAACCGGCATTGCCGCCCGTGAGACCGTGCCGGCCCTGCTTGGCTTCACCCATCCGTTGCCAGCCGGGTACCGGGCTGCGGCGGCACTGCAGCCCACCCCCGCGCCCGCGCCCGCACCGAGCACCGGAAAGACCGGCACGCTTTTGGCGGGGTATCGCGCACATGCTACAATGATTCATTGATTATGGGTTAACTTCGACACGGACTCATTTATGCCTTTACTACTCTGGTGGCTGGCGCTCCAGCTGATCGGCCTGCTCGCATTGCCTCTGACCTGGCGGCTGTTTGCCTGGCTGCCGGGGCGGGGGTATCCCTTTGCAAAGGTGCTGGGGCTGCTGCTCGTCTCGTACGTTTTGTGGATCGGGGCTTCGTTCCACCTGCTCTCGAACACGCTGGGTGGCGTGGTCGTCGCGCTGTTGCTCGTCGCCGCGCTCTCCGCATGGCTGGGGGGCCAGGGCTTGCGCCGGACACCGGGCGGCAGCCGGCCGCTCTTCGCCTGGCTGCGCGCCAACCGGGCCCTGGTGATCGCCACCGAGCTGCTTTTCGTCCTCATCCTCGTCGCATGGTCGGTCTTCCGAGCCTACAATCCGGACATCGCGGGCACGGAGAAGCCGATGGAGTTCGCCTTCATCAACGGCGTCCTCTCGAGCCCCTTGCTGCCTCCGCAAGACCCCTGGCTCTCGGGTTACGGCATCAGCTATTACTACTTCGGGTATGTGATGCTCGCCGCGCTGATCCGGCTCACCGGCGTTCTGCCCGAGGTTGGGTTCAATCTCGGCGTCGCGATGTGGTATGCGCTGGTCATGACCTCGGGGTTCGGCGTGGTAACGACGCTGGTGGCGCTAGCTCGGGGTGGCGCGCATCCTTCGACGCCCACGCCAGACTTGAGGGCGCCCACTCAGGACCCTCCTGCAACGGCCGTCGTGGCCTCCGCTGAGGATGCCTTCGCCGCGGACCAGGATGCCTGGATGGCGTCGCAGGAGGCAGAGCGTTCGCCGGCGCGCGGGGCCATCGGCTGGGGCCTGCTCGGCGCAGTGATGCTGGGCTTTATGGCCAATCTCGAGGGATTGATCGATGCGGGCTACCAGCGGGGCATCCTGCCCGCCGGTTTCATCAATTGGATCAACATCAAGGGCCTGACCGAGGCGCCCCCGACCGGCGACTGGACGGGCGGCTTCTGGTGGTGGTGGCGGGCGTCGCGGGTGATCCACGACCTGACCCTGCCGCTCAACGGCCAGCGCAACAGCGTCGAGGTTATCGACGAGTTTCCGTTCTTCAGCTTTCTGTTGGGCGACATGCATCCCCATGTGCTGGCGCTGCCGTTTGTGCTGTTGGCGATCCTGCTCTCGGTGAACCTGCTGGTGGGCGCGATGAGGTGGACTGGCCGCGGCGACGCAGATGGGGCCGAGGCGAGCGGCTGGCGGACGCAGCTTCGTGAGTGGGTAGAAGCGTTTGCCCATGCTACCGGGCTCGGCTGGCCCGGGGTGCTGCTGTACGCGGTCGCGATCGGCAGCCTGGCTTTTCTCAACACCTGGGATTTCCCGGTGTACGTAGGGTTGGCCGCGCTGGCCTTCGGCGTCGGCCTGGCGCTCACAGGTGGCATCAACTGGCGTTCGGTCGGCGGCGCTTTGTTCGCCTTCGTCCTGATCGCCTTCATCGGCTATCTCCTGTATGTGCCGTTCTACGTCGGCTTCCAGTCACAGCTTGGGGGCATCCTTCCCAATCTGCTCTTCCCGAGCCGGTTCAGCCAGTTCTTCGTCATGTTCGGCCCGTTTCTCGTCATCGCGGTCGCGTTCCTGATCCTGATGTGCCGGGAGGCCGGCACGCGCACGACCACCCGCTACACCCTGCTCGCGCTCGTGTGGACGCTGTTCGTGCCGCTGATCCTGTTGGCCCTCGTCTTGATCGGCTTCGTGGCGTTGCCCTCGGGCCAGGCGCAGATCCGGGACATTCTGCAGCGACCGGAAATCGCCGCGAACGCGCCGGATCAAACGGTGGGCGGCCTGCTGCGGCTGGTGGCGCAGGTGCGCGCCGGTTCTCCGTGGACCTATCTCGTGTTGGCGGTGCTGCTGGCATGGGCGATCGGCGCAGTGCTGGCGGCGCTGTCGAACCGGGCCAGTAAGACCTTCGGGGTTTCCGAAACCCCGAAGGTCTATGAGCAGCTCCCGGTCGACCTTTTCGCCGCGCTGATGATCGTCGTCGCGCTCGCGCTGACGCTGTTCCCTGAGTTCTTGTATCTGCGCGACATCTTTGGCAGCCGCATGAACACGGTCTTCAAGTTTTACTACCAGGCGTGGGCGCTGCTGGCGCTGGCCGGCGCGTACGGACTGAGCCGGTTGGCTGCGCGCACCACCCCCGGCTGGCTGAAGGCGCCGGCGTTGGTGCTGTCGGGCGTGCTGATCCTGGGCGGGCTCTGGTATCCGCTGGCCGCGATCCCAAGCAAGGCTGACAATTTCCAGGGGCAAGCGACGCTTGACGGCCTCGCGTACCTCCAGCGCAGCAACCCGGGCGACACCGCGGCGATCAGTTGGCTGCGACAGAACGTCGCGCGGGACGCCGTCGTGCTCGAGGCCACCGGCGGGTCGTATGGGCCGGAGGGCCGGATCTCGATGGCGACCGGCAACCCGACGCTCCTTGGCTGGGACTTCCACGAACGCCAGTGGCGCGGGAACAAGGGCTATGACGAGTTCGCCGCGGTGCGGCCGGGCGTGATCGACCAGATCTATCGCACCGCACGGTCCGAGGACCTACCCGGGCTGCTGAACGAGTGGGGCGTGGACTACGTCTATATCGGCAATGCGGAGCGCACCAAGTACGGCGTCTCTGACGCCGCGCTGGCCCGCTTCGACTCGACCATGAAGAAAGTCTATGATGCGGACGGCGTCCGCATCTACGCACGATAGCGAGAGACCAGGGTTTCCACCGCCAGCTTCGCTGGCGCTGAAACCCTGGTCTCTGACGCGGCAATAAAGGCAGTTATATGGCACAGGAAGCCATCGAGTATCAACCCGCCGGATCGCATGTGGCAGCCATCCCGTTCGTGGAGTGGCTGACGGTGGAGCGCGCGCTGTACGGGCTTGCCACCGTGGTGGCCGTCGGCGTGCGGCTGTGGGGGCTGGGCGACACCGCACTGGGCCCGGCCGAGGCGACGCAGGCGCTGCCCGCCTTGGCCGCGGTTCGCGGCGCCATGCCCGACCTCGTCTCGGCCAACCCATTCACGGCAATCAGCCCCCTGCTGCACGTGCTCCAGCGCGTGACGTTCCTCCTGTTCGGCGCGACGGACGGGACGGCCCGGTTCTGGCCCGCGCTGCTCGCCGGGCTGAGCCCGCTGCTGTTCTACTTCCTGCGCGGGCGGTTGGGGCAGGGTGGCGCGCTCGCGGCGGCCTTCCTCTGGGCCGTGTCGCCGCTGGGCGTGTGGAGCAGCCGGCTGGGCGTGGGCGATGCGCTGGTGCCCACACTGAGCCTGGCGCTGCTCGCCGCCGTTGCATGGCCGGGACGAGGACGCACGTGGGCCTTCTTCCTCGGGCTGTTGGCGGGGCTCCTGCTGATCGGCGGCTCGAACGCCTATACGACGGTGCTTGCGGCGCTCCTTGCGTTGGTGTGGTTTGCGCGGGACGTGCGTCCCTGGTGGGCGGATGTGCGGCGGCAGGGCCGCTTCGTGCTGATCGGCTTGGGCGCGACGCTGCTGGTTGCCAGCTTCTTCCTGTCCGAGCCCGCTGGGCTGGCGGCCGCGGCGGCCCTGCCCGGGCGCTGGCTGTCAGACCTGGTGCCCGGCGCCGGGGAGTATGCCACGCTGGAAATCGGCTGGCGGCTGCTGCTGACGGAGTTGCTCGTGGTTGGCTTCGGCATCGCCGGCCTGATCCTGGCGATCCGGCGCAGGGATCGATTCGGCGCGTGGCTGGGCGCGGCGACGGGCATCGCACTGCTGGTGGCACTGGTGGGCCGCGGCCGGCTGCCGGTCGACCTCGCACTCGTCGCGCTCGGATTGACCCTCCTGTCCGGTCCGGCTATCGCCCGCGTCCTCCAGAACGCCTACGAGTACCGCCGCGACCGCGACCACTGGCTGCTGATCCTGGTGTCCATTGCGCTGCTGATCGCGGCCGCGACGGCCATTCCCAGCGGCCTCAACCAGACGAACACGGCAGAGTGGCGCTCGCTTTACCTCGGTGTCGGCATCGCCTGCTTCATCATGGCGGTAATCGTGCTGGTCGCGTATGGCGTCTGGGACTCCTGGCGCACGGTCGGGGCCGCGCTGCCGGTGGTTCTGCTTGTGTTCGGGCTGGCCTGGCAGATGGGGCAAATGGTGTCGTTGGCCTACGACCGGGGCGCTTGGCGGCAAGCGGCCATGCTGCACGAGGCGCCGGCGACCGACTTGCAGGACCTCCAGAAGCTGCTGATCAACTTTGGCGGGCTGACCGGCGGCGGCCGCGATGCGACGATCGACGTCGCGTGGCCGAACCTGGTCACCGATCCTGCGGTGCCCGTACTGCGGTGGCAGCTGCGCGATTTTGAGTCGGCGCGCTTCTCCGCTGCTCTGCCCACCGCGCCGGCCCGGGTGGTCATCACGCCTGCGGAGCAACAGGGGCGTCTCGACGGCTACTCGGGCGAGAGCTTCGGCGTGTTGCAGCGCTGGGCGCCAACGGAGTTGAACGACTGGCCCTCGATCCTGCGCTGGGTGCTGTACCGTGAGGCGCGCACCCCGGCCGACAAGACGCCGGCGATTTTCTGGGTCCGCTGGTAGCGCTGAACGCTCATGGATCGTCACAGAAAGAACCAAAGAAACCAAGGCTCCACAAAGAGCTTTGTGCAACTTGTGTTCTCGGGTTCTTCGCGGTGAACGAACGCTCCCGCAAAAGACATTATCACGGTGGTAACTATGCAGAACGCCGAAACAAAGTCTCCCGGCTTTCTTGACCGGGCCTTTATCACATTCCTGAAACTCGACGGCGAGAAGATCGCGTGGATCGTTCTGATCCTGATCGCGCTGCTGTCGCGCACCATCATGCTCGGCGCGCGGGCGATGACCCATGACGAGAGCCTGCACACGGTCTACTCGTTCCAGCTCTTCGACGGCCGCGGTTACCAGCACCAGCCGATGATGCACGGGCCGCTCAAGTTCCTGCTGAACCCCGTCATGTACTTCCTGTTCGGGGTGAACGACTGGAGCGCACGCATCCAGGTCGCGCTCTTCGGCACGGTCATGGTCGCGGTCGTCTGGGTCATGCGCCGCTGGCTGGGCCGCACAGGCGCGTTCCTGACGGCCCTCATGTATACCGTTTCGCCTGCGCTCGTGTATCACAGCCGCTACATCCGCGACGAGGTCATGCTGACCAGCCTGCTGGTGATCCTCGTGATCTGCATGTTCCGCTACCTCGAGGAGCGGTCGCTGCCCTGGCTCGTCGGCACGGCGGTAACGCTGGCATTTGCGTTTCTGACGATGGAGGCCTCTTTCATCTTCGGCGGGGTGTTCGGCATCTTCCTCGTGCTTGCACTGGCCGCACAACTGCTCACGGCGACGTGGCCGGGGCAGAACGGCGGCGCGCGGCGGGGCTCGTTCCGGGTTCTTGTCGCCGCGGCGCTGCCCCTGCTGTTTGTTGGCCTGCTCCTGGTAATCTTCAAGGCCAAGATTCCCGGCTTCGCGGCACTTGGCCTGGGCGGTCTGCTTGCACTCCTGGCGGTCGTGCTCGTCCTGAGCCAGTGGCGCTGGCGGCTGCGCATCTTCCGCGAGTTGGACCTGATCGTCTTGCTCCTCACGCTGGTGCTGCCGTTCCTGTCGGCCGTCGTGCTCAAGGCGGTGGGCTGGCAAATCAGTCAATTCAACAATCCGGGTCAGATCACGCTCCCGATGGTGTGGCAGGGGTTCCTCGTCCTGGGCATTCTGTTCGTGATCAGCGCCGTGCTCGGGTTCCTGTGGCTTCGTGAGCGATGGTTTGTCGCAGCGGGCGCGTTTTGGGCCATCGAGATCCTCTTCTTCACCACCTTCCTCACCAACGGCCAGGGCCTAGGCACGGGCTTGATCGGGTCGCTGGGCTACTGGATCGATCAGCAGGAGGTCATGCGTGGCGGTCAGCCGTGGTACTACTTCTACCTGATCGTGCCACTGTACGAGTTCATGCCGATGATCCTCAGCTTGATCGGCGGGGTCGCGGCCATCGTCTGGCTGGTCCGCCACGGCCGCGACGAGGCCCCGGTGACTGCCGAACAGGCGCGGCAGACCGCCGCGGGTGCGGCGGCGGAAATGCCGGCCCTGGGCGCGCAGAAAGTGGCGCTTGCAGACGCAGCCGGTGCGGCTGACGACGGCGGTTCATCCGCTGCTCCGCTCTCGGTGCGGACGCTTTTCGTCGCCTTCCTCATATTCTGGCCCACGGCGACCTGGGCCATCTTCACGTATGTGGGCGAAAAGATGCCGTGGCACACCGTCTACATGGCGACGTCGATGGCGCCGCTCGCGGGCTGGTGGCTCGGCCGGGTGATCGACGGCGTCGACTGGCGGGCGGGGCTGCGCAAGGGCATCGCCTGGCTCCTGTTGATGGTTCCGTTGTTCCTGGTCGCATTGAAAGCGGTTCTGCCGACCTCGACGCGGCGGCCGTTTGCGGATGTGACGGTCGGTGGATTGAGCAACACAGCGCAATGGCTGCTCGGGCTTATCGCTGCGCTGGTGCTGATCTACTTCATTTACGACCGGATCGTGGCGCTGGGCTGGGATCAGAGCTGGCGCACGATCGTGGTGAGCCTGTCCGCGCTGCTGCTGATCTTTACCGTCAGCGTTTCCTATCGTTTCAACTTCATCAACTATGACTACGCGACCGAGCCCATGGTGTACGCCCATTCGACGCCCGACGTGAAGCTCGCCATGGCGCAGATCGAGGAGCTTTCGCGCAAGACCGCGGGCGACCACGCCATTAAGGTGTCATACGACGACGACTCGACCTGGCCGCTCGAGTGGTACCTGCGTGACTACCCGAATAAGCTCTACTTCGGGGCAAATCCATCGCGTGACGCCGTCGACTCCCCCGTCGTGTTGGTGGGCGACAAGAACCTCACGAAGGTCAAGCCGTACCTGGGCGAGCGGTATTACGAGTTCCCCTACCGGCTGATCTGGTGGCCGCGCGAGACATACAAGGGGCTGACTCTGCAGCGCATCGTCGACGGCATTAAGGACCCGGTGCAGCGGGGCCAGTTCTGGGATATCGTGCTGCACCGCCGCTACACGACCAAGACCGCGCAGTGGGACCCGATCCACCGGTTCAGTATGTTTGTGCGGAAAGACATCGCGTCGCAGGTGTGGCAGTGGGGGGCGGCGCCGGCGACGGGTGGCGGCGAAGGCGTGCCTGCAGTGGACCCGTATGCAGCGGGCCAGAAGCAGATCGCGGCGGTCCAGCAGATCGGCGTGACCGGGCAGCCGGGGACCGGGCAGGGCCAGCTCAACTTCCCACGGGCCGTCACGGTCGACAAGGCCGGCAACGTCTACGTCGCCGACTCGGGCAACAACCGGATCGTCGTGTTCGGGCCGGACGGCACGTTCCTGCGCCAGTGGGGCTCGACGTGCAAGCTCGACACGGGCGAGGGCTGCGTGGACGGCGGCAAGGGGCAGTTCAACGAGCCGTGGGGCATCGCAGTGGGCGCCGACGGCAGCGTGTACGTCTCTGACACGTGGAACCATCGCATCCAGAAGTTCACGAACACGGGCGAGTTCGTCACCATGTGGGGGAGCTTCGGGTCGACCGGAGGCGAGTTGGGGCAGGAGAACCTGCTCTACGGGCCGCGCACCGTGACCGTCGGACTGGATGGCAACGTCTCGGTCATGGACACGGGCAACAAGCGCGTCCAGGTCTTCACACCCGACGGCGCCTTCGTCCAGCAGTGGGGCGGCGGGGGTGTGGTCGAGGGACGCTTTGACGAGCCGGTCGGCCTGGCCCAGGACGGTGATGGCAACTGGTTCGTCGCCGACACCTGGAACAAGCGCATCCAGAAGTTCAACCCCGTGTTCGAGTACCAGGCCCAGTGGCCCGTGAACGGCTGGCCGAGCCAGTCCGTCGTGAACAAACCGGCGCTGGCAGTCGATCCCGAGCGAAAGCTCGTGTACGCAGTGGACCCGGACAACTACCGGGTGCTGGCGTGGGACACGAACGGTGCGTTCAAGGCAACGTGGGGCATGTACGGCAACGACCAGCAGTCGTTCACCCTGCCGACCGGCATTGCCGTTGGGCCGGAGGGGAAGGTGTACGTGGCCGACGGGGACTCGCACCGGATCATGATCTTCCCGCCTCTGCAGTAGCAGTCACAGTAAGAACCAAAGAAGAGAAGGTGCACAAAGAAAACTTCGTGCACCTTTTTCTCTTTGTGCCTTTGTGGTATATCATAGGTGACGTCATCCACTCACTCAAGGAGGCTTCGTATGCCCGACTTGAAAACCCAGTTCGAGCAGGCCACTCAGGACGTCCAGAAGTTGCCCAAGAAGCCCGACGACAAGACCATGCTCAGCCTGTACGCGTTCTACAAACAGGCGACCACCGGCGACGTGCAGGGCGCCAGGCCGACCGGGTTTGACATGGTGGGCAAGGCCAAGTATGACGCATGGGCGAAGGTCAAGGGCACATCCTCCGACATGGCGATGCAGGCGTACATCGAGCTGGTGAAGCGACTGCAAGGCAGCTAATGACCAGACACGAAGAACCCCAGAACCTAAGTCGCACTAAGCCGGCCTTAGTAAACCTTCGGGTTCTTCCGTTCTTTGTGTGAAGACAGTGATCCCAACTGCGACACCTTCCAGGTGACACAATGACGTGTCACCCTTTGCATTTCCCTTGGCAGCTTTGACATCAGGAGGCGCGCGTTGAAACTGCAGGAATTCCAGGCAAAACGCATCTTTGGACAGTATGGCATTCCTGTGCCCTCGGGCGATGTGGCGACGACCCCGGCCGAGGCCCGGGCCATTGCCGAGAAGCTCGGGGGCGCGGTCGTGGTGAAGTCGCAGGTGCTGGTGGGCGGCCGCGGCAAGGCCGGGGGCATCAAGCTGGCCAAAACGCCCGATGAGGCGGAGCAGGCGGCCGGCCGTATCCTCGGGATGGACATCAAGGGACTGACCGTCAAGAAGGTGCTCGTCGACCCCGCCGCCGACATCAAGAATGAGATTTACCTCGGCATGATCCTCGACCGGGGCCGCCGGCGTGTGATCCTGATGGCCTCGGCCGCGGGCGGCATGGACATCGAGGAAGTGGCGGCGACCACGCCTGAGAAGATTATTACGGTGCCGATCGACCCGTGCCTGGGGCTGCGCGAGTACCAGACGCGCGATGTGGCGCTCGCCATGGGCCTGCCGCGTGAGCAAATGGCCCAGTTTACCCAGATTTGCCAGGGTCTCTACAACTGTTACATGGGCATCGACGCGAGCCTGGCCGAGATCAACCCCCTGGCGGTGCTCGGCGATGGCACGCTCAAGGCGCTCGACGGCAAGATCGTTCTCGACGACAGCGCCCTGTTCCGGCACGCTGACCTGGCGGCTATGCGCGACGAGGATGAGGAGACGGCAGAGGAGAAGGAAGCGCGACTGGCGGGGCTGAGCTACATCCAGCTCGACGGGGAAATCGGCTGCATGGTCAATGGGGCCGGCCTCGCGATGGCGACCATGGATATCATCAAGCTGTACGGGGGCGAGCCGGCGAACTTCCTCGACGTGGGCGGCGGCGCCAAGGCCGACAAGGTGGCCACCGCGCTGCGCATTATCCTGCGCGATCCAAAGGTCAAGGCCGTTCTGTTCAACATTTTCGGCGGCATCACGCGGGGCGACGAAGTGGCCCGGGGCATTCTGCAGGCCCTCCAAGAGGTGCCGACCGAGGTGCCGATGGTCGTCCGTCTGGTTGGCACGAACGCCGAGGAAGGCCGGGCAATCCTGGCCGACGCCCAGATGATGACGGCAGAAACGCTTGCCGAGGCCGCACAGAAGGCCGTCGCGGCGGCTCTAGGCGCCGGCGCACAGGGGCCTGTCGCACAGGGAGGGCACGTATGAGCATCCTGGTCAACAAAGATACCCGCCTCGTCGTGCAGGGCATCACCGGCCGCGAGGGCGCGTTCCACACCGAGCAGATGATCGCCTACGGCACTAACGTGGTCGCCGGGGTAACCCCAGGGAAGGGTGGCGGCTGGGCGGTCGGCAATGTGCCCATCTTCGACAGCTGCGCCGAGGCGGTGAACGCAACCGGCGCCAACGTGAGCATTATCTATGTTCCGGCCAAGGCCGCGCCGGATTCGATCCTCGAAGCGGCCGACGCGCGGATCCCGCTGGTTATCTGCATCACCGAGGGCATCCCCGCGCTCGATATGCTGCGGGTCCGGGCGTACCTCGACGGCGTGAAGTCGCGCCTGATCGGGCCGAACTGCCCGGGCTTGATCACGCCGAACGAGGCAAAGGTGGGCATCATGCCCGGGTACATCCACTCCCGCGGCAACGTGGGCCTGGTCAGCCGGTCGGGCACGCTGACGTATGAAGTGGTGTACGCGCTCACGCAGCGTGGCATCGGCCAGTCGACGGCGGTGGGCATTGGCGGCGACCCGATCAACGGCTCCAGTTTTGTCGACGTCCTGCGGCTGTTTGAAGACGACCCCGAAACCCGCCAGGTCGTGATGATCGGCGAGATCGGCGGCACCGACGAGGAGAAGGCCGCAGAGTTCATCGCGACCGAGATGACCAAGCCGGTCACCGCGTTCATTGCCGGGCAGACTGCGCCGCCGGGCAAACGGATGGGGCACGCGGGCGCGATTATCAGCGGCGGCAAGGGCACGGCCGCAGACAAAATCCATGCGCTCGAGGGCGCCGGCGTGCGTGTGGCCCGGCATCCTGGCGAGATCGCCGAGCTGGTCGCTGCTCTGATGTGAACCAGTCGAGGCCGCCACGAATTATGCGAATTGCACGAATTTGGCGAATTCCGGCTACAAGGTTCGTTCGATTCGTCGGATTCGGGTAATTCGTGGCGGCGCCGCAGGCAGACAGCATGATCGATCAAGTCATCGAGTTTGTACGACGTGAGGGGCGACCGGCGTGGCTGGTCGGCGGGTATGTGCGCGACCGGCTGATGGAACGCGAGACCCACGACCTGGACGTCATCGTTCCCGACGGCGGTATTCGATTGGCGCGCCGGCTGGCCGATGCGCTGCACGGGGCGTCCTTCATCCTCGACGCCGCCCGCGACGTCGGGCGCGCTATCATCCCACTCCCGGGCGGCGACTCGCTTGAGGTCGACGTCGCGCGGCTGCGCGAGCCGGACCTTGCCGACGACCTTGCCCTGCGCGATTTCACCGTCAATGCGATGGCGCGGGACCTGACGCGTGCGGACCTCGCCCTCGTCGACCCGTTCGACGGCCAGGCCGACCTCGGGCGCAGGCTGCTGCGAGCCGTCACCGAGGGCGCGTTTGTCGACGATCCACTGCGCATTCTGCGCGGGGTGCGCATGGTAGCCGAGATGGGCTTCCGGATCGAAGGCGCGACGTTCAACCTGATGCGCCGGGACGCCTATTTGCTGCCTTCTGCCGCGCCCGAGCGCGGGCGCGAAGAACTGATGCGAATCATTGTCGCGCCTTCGGGCTGGCAACACCTGCGCCTGCTGTCTGAGTTGGCGCTGCTGCAGTACGTGCTGCCTGAGTCGGCCGCGCAGGTGGGGGTGGCGCAATCGCCGCCGCATTACCAGGATGTTTTCGACCACAGCCGGAGCGTGCTGGGTCACCTGTCCGGCCTCTACGCACTCATTTGGCCCGGTGGACCGTTCGGCCTGCCCGTTCCGGGCGATGACGCGACAGTCGTCGCGAGCGGGGGCCAGTGGGAGCAGGTAAGCGAGCTTCTGGCGCCCTACCAGGCAGAATTGCGCGGGCACCTGCAACTGCCCCTGGCGGCCGGCCGCACGCGGCGGGACCTGCTGTGTTGGGCCGCGGTCGCGCACGACTGGGGCAAGCCGGCCAAGCGGACGTTGGAAGGCGAGACGGGGCGCATCCGGTTCTTCGATCACGATCACTGGGGGGCGCTGTTGGTCGAGGCGCGGCTGGGCGCACTGCGGTTTTCAGGCGACGAGATCGCCTACGTGGCGCGGCTGACCGACCTCCACATGCGGCCCGGCGAGTTGGCGCACGAATACCCGTTCACCCGCCGAGCGGAGTACCGCTTCTTCAGGGATGCGGAGAGCGCGGGGCCCGACGTGGTGCTGCTGAGCCTGGCTGACCATTTGGCCACCCATGCCCGCGCTCCCGAGGCGGGGCGGTGGGAGACGCGGCTGAAGACCAGCGCCCAACTGCTCGAATCGTTCTTTCGCGCCCATGCGCAGCGTGTGGCGCCTGCCCCGCTCCTCAACGGCCGGCAGGTCATGGCCGAACTGGACCTGCCGCCCGGTCCGCAGATCGGGCAGTTGCTCGACGGACTCCGCGAGGCCCAGGCAACCGGCGAGGTGCGCTCTGAAGCGGAAGCGTGGGCGTGGCTGGCGGCGCAGGCCGAGCCGCAGCGGGCGGTGCGAGGACAGGACTGATGCTGGCCGTCGAGATTGCGGTCGCCAAGGTTGCCAAGTACGCGGTGCGCGAGAGCGGCGACTCGGTGGAAGTGATCGAGCGGCCCAACGGCGGGCTTTCCGTCGTGATGGTGGATGGGCAGCGGAGCGGGCTCTCGGCCAAGGCGATCAGCAATCTCGCGGTGCGGAAGGCGATCAGCCTGCTGGCGGAGGGGGTGCGGGACGGCGCCGTCGCGCGCGACGCACGACTTCCTGCGGACGCAGCGCGGCGGACAGGTCTCTGCCGAGCTGACTATCCTGTCGGTTGATCTTGAATCGCGCACGATCGTCGTGTCTCGGAACTCCCAATGTCCGGTGATGATCTGGGAGGCGCCGTGCGAGGGCGCGGAGCCCAAGTGGACCGCGCTGGACGAGCCGGCCAGCACCGTGGGCGTGGGCAGCCGGGTCAAGCCGGTGATTTCCGAGCGGGCGCTGGCAGCCGAGCAGGTATTCGTGGCCTTCACCGACGGCGTCCTGCACGCCGGCATGCGCAGTGGGATGCCGCTGAACGTGTCGGCCGTCCTCGAGGGTCTCTGTGGAGGCGCCCTACCTGCGGCGCAGTTCCTGGCCGATTGCTTGCTAAACGCAGCCCTGCACGCGGATGCGAACCGGCCGGGCGACGACACGACCGTCGTCGTCCTTCGGGTCTTCGAACGCCAGCCGGAAGATCCTCTACAGGTCCGGCGAATGACGGTTTCATTCCCCGTGCCGGCGGTTTAGAAACCACAAAGACACGAAGGCTCGAAGGCGCCCCAAGCTGCTCCGCATGCCTTTGGTTCTTCGGTCCTTTGTGGTGAGGTGGTGTTTGGACGAGCGAAGGCCTCTCATCGCCGTCGTTGGGGTGTGCGCATCGGGCAAGTCGACGCTGGTAGCCGGGCTGCGGGCGCATGGGTTCAACGCGCGGCAGGTGCTCCAGGAGCACTCCTATGTCCCCTACATGTGGCAGCGCATCACCAATCCCGACCTTCTGATCTACCTGGATTGCACCATCGAGACGACACGCGCGCGCCGTCATGACCGGAACTTCGAGCGCTGGATTCTGGACGAGGAGCGCCGGCGGCTCGAGCATGCCCGCGAGCACTGTCACCTGTATTTGTCCACGGATCGATTAACGCCCGACGAGATTCTTTCACGGGCGGTGGCGTTCCTGCGTTCGAATGCATAGTGTTTTGTCGGGGGCGGGCGGGCCCGGTTGCCCCTGCACGGCAGGGATCTCGTCGTCGGGCCGGCGGGCCCCGTTGCCCCTTGCACAGCAGGGCTCTCGTCGTCGGGGGCCGGCCGGCCCCCAACAAAAGAAGCATCATTGTCCCGGTGTAAAAACTCCGTATCCTTTTTGACACTGCGCGACCGCGGCGGTATAATCATTCTGTTGTGCCCCGCAAGGACCTTGCGGGGCTACTTACGCCCACGTCATTCATTCGTCGGGCCCGAGCTCATTTGCGGGAGAAGAGCATGCGCCATCGCAACACATATGTGTTGATCGCCCTCATCGTGCTAGCCGCGGTGCTGTTGGCGATCGTTGTGCCGGTGAGCTATCCGAGCAACAGCTTCATCACGAAGCTGATGTTCTGGCAGCAGCCGGCCGAGTACCGTGATCTGTCCTTCAAGCAGGGCCTCGATCTGCAAGGTGGCACGCAGGTCTTGCTCGAAGCCAAGCCGCCCGTCGGCCAGACCGTCACGGAAGAAGATATGACGGCCGCGAAGACCATCGTGGAGCGCCGCGTGAATGGCCTGGGCGTGACCGAGCCACTCGTGCAGCTGCAGGGCCAGAACCGCATCATCGTGGAACTGCCCGGCATCAGCAACCCCGAGGCCGCAGTGCAGACGCTGCGGAGCACTGGCCAGCTTGAATTTGTCGAAATCCCTGACGGCACGACCGTGCAGCAGGGCGACTATATTCGCACGACCAACAACGCGACAGCGCCCGATGCGACCAAACTGGGGTCAACCCGTAACCCGTATCCTGAGCAGACCTTCACGACAATCATGACGGGTCGTGATCTCGAGACGGCCGGTGTCAACCGCGACCAGTTGGGCGCGCCGGTCATCACGTTCACTCTGAAGGATTCGGGCAAGCAGCTGTTCAGCGATTACACGGGCTCGCACATCGGCAAGGTGCTCGCGATCGTGCTGGACAACCAGGTGCTGTCCGCCCCCTCGATCAACGGCCAGATCCCCCAGGGCAGCGGCGAGATCACCGGCAAGTTCACGCTGGAAGAGGCGAATAACCTGGCCGTACAGATGCGCTACGGCTCGCTGCCGGTCCCACTTGAAGTTGTCAACCGCAGCACGATCGGCGCAACCCTCGGCGCGGACTCGGTGCGCAAGAGCATGATTGCGGGCCTCATCGGCCTCCTGGCCGTCCTGGTCTTCATGATGGTGTACTACCGGCTGCCCGGCCTGCTGGCCTCGATCGCCCTCGTGCTGTACGCGTTGATCAACCTGGCGATCTACAAGGTCGTGCCGGTGACGCTGACGCTGCCCGGCATCATGGGCTTCCTGTTATCAACAGGTATGGCCGTTGATGCGAACATCCTGATCTTCGAGCGCATGAAGGAAGAGCTCCGATGGGGCAAGTCGATGCGCCAGGCCGTCGAGGCCGGCTTCGACCGGGCCTGGACCTCCATCCTGGACTCGAACCTGTCGACGATCATCATCTGCTTCATCCTGATGATCTTCGGCCGCACGTTTGGCGCCCAGCCGGTCTTCGGGTTCGCGTTGAACCTGTTCATCGGTGTGTTGGTCAGCATGTTCACCGCCGTCGTCGTGACGCGCAGCCTCATGCGATTCGTGTTCGAGCGCTCCTCGGGTGAGACGCTGCGCGAGCGCGAGTGGCTGATGGGGATTTGAGGGTAGCGCCATGTTTCAATTTGTAGAAAAGCGCAAGTGGTACTTTCTCCTGTCGTCGCTGATTATCATCCCGGGGCTGCTCGCGATGATCTACCTGACCGCGACGACCGGGCTTCCCGTCAAGCCGGCCATCGACTTCACGGGCGGCACGCTCTGGCAGATGCGGTTCGCCAACCCGGTCGCACCTGCGGAGCTGCGCCAGGTCTTTATCGACAACGGCGCGGCGGGTGATCCCGCGGTAACGACGCTGGGGAATAACGGCACCGACCTCCAGGTGCGCCTCAAGCCTATCGACGATGCAGTTAAGCTGAAGCTGGCCGATGCCGTCAAGGCCAAGTTCGGCGATTTCCAGGAGTTGCAGTACAGCCAGGTCGGTCCGGCCATTGGTAACGAAGTTACCCGGGCCGCGGTTATCGCCATCGCGGCGGCTTCGATCGTGATCCTCGGGTTCATGATCTTCGCCTTCCGCAAGGTGCCGAACCCGTTCCGTTACGGCCTGGCGGCCATCATCGCCATGCTGCACGACCTGCTGCTGACCTTGGGCCTGATCGCCCTCGCCGGCCTGTTCCTGGGTTGGGAAGCGGACGCGTTGTACCTCACGGCGATCCTGACGGTCATCAGCTTCTCGATGCAGGACACGATCGTCGTGTTCGACCGCATCCGCGAGAACACGCCCAAGTACCGCGGCGACACGTTCTCCAGCATCGCGGACCGCAGCCTGATGGAGACCATCCACCGGTCGCTGGCGACGCAGCTCAACGCGATCTTCATCATGGTGGCCGTCTTGCTCTTCGGCGGCGCGACGATGAAGCAGTTCATCGCGGTCATGCTGATCGGCTTGATCTCGGGATCCTACTCGTCCATCTTCATCGCCGTGCCGCTTTTGGCCGGCTGGGTGGACAAGGACATCCTGGGGCTGCGGGTCGGCAAGAATGGGAAGCAAGGGCTCCCCGCACCTCAGCAGCCGACTGCGTAATCAAGGCTTAATCGGCCGCAGATTCAACTGGTCAGACTGATCTTCCTGATCTCCGTGCGGAGATCATAGGAATCTGTTCAATCAGTTCAATCTGCGGCCTGTCTATTTGAGTGACCACACATGCGCGCGCTTTTCTCGGACGGCTCTCTGCGAGCGAACTACCCCGATCCAATCCGCACGGGCGACGAGGCCCTGATTAAGCTGCGCCTCGCCGGCATCTGCAACACCGATCTCGAGTTGGTTGCCGGGTACATGGATTACCGGGGCGTGCTCGGGCACGAGTTCGTCGGGGAAGTTCTGGACGCGCCCGACCGCGCGTGGATCGGTCAGCGGGTGGTGGGCGACATCAACGCGGCCTGTCACGCCTGCTCGACGTGCCGCGCGGGCCGGCATACCCACTGCCCCCACCGCACCACGCTGGGCATCGCAGGTCGCGACGGCTGCTTCAGCGACACGTTCCTGCTGCCCCAGGCGAACCTCTACCCCGTTCCCGACAGCGTTTCCGACGAACAGGCCGTGTTCACCGAGCCGCTCGCCGCCGCGTGTGAGATCCTCGAGCAGGTGCACGTTGCGCCAACCGACCAGGTCGTCGTCCTGGGCGATGGCAAGCTGGGTCTGCTGGTGGCCTCCGTCTTGCGGCTGACCGGTGCAGATCTGCTGATGGTGGGCAAGCACCCCGAAAAGCTGGCACTGGCAGCCGCTTGGGGCATTCCGACCCGCCTGGTCACCGAGCTTGCCGCGGTCCCTCCCCGGGCGCCTAATGGGGCAGACCTCGTCGTCGAGTGCACGGGCAACGCCGATGGGTTTGCGCTTCGCGCGCTCATTTTTGCGAGCGCGCGGCAGGCTAATCCTCAAGAGTACTTATCATTCGAGTATCCAGGCAGGCACTGGTGCGTTTAACCTGAGTGAGTGGGTTGTGGACGAAGTCACAATCCAGGGCTCCCGGTGCGGACCGTTCGCTCCAGCCCTGCGGCTCATGGCCGCGGGTCTTGTGGATCCTCGCCCGCTCATTTCGGCCACGTACTCGATGGAGGATGCCCCGGCCGCGATGGAACACGCGACGGGCCGCGGCGTTCTTAAAGTGCTGTTGCAGACGTAGCTTGAACAAGCACGACCCTAACGGCGCTTTGACTATTCTGCCTGCTGCGAGTATTATCCGATGGCTATGACCTTAACCGCGTTGTTACCGGCCGGCGTGCTCCTCTTTCGCCGGAGCTTGCCCTTACTTGTTCTGCTCGTAACGTCAGTGGCCCTGTTAGGCTGTCAGCCGTCCATCGAGGTTTTCGAGCCAACATCGCCCTTGCCGCCGCCGACCGTCGCGCCTGACGAGCGCGGGCTGGCAATCATGGGGGTCGATTTTGACCCCCCGCTGGAAGCCGGCCAGATCCTGACCAACGGCGGTGTGACCCTCCTGGTGGCGCTGGAGAACCAGGGGCGCAAGACCGAGCCGGCAGCGAGGGTGACGGCACGCTTGTACGATGCGCAATCGCATCCGGGCGCTGACCTGGCAAGCGAGACGATTACCGTGCGTGCGCTGGCGCCCGGAGAACTGCGGGTCGTGCGTTTCACGCAAGTGAACGCGCTGCCGGTGCGGTCGCGCTACAAGCTGGCCGTTGAGGTGTCTCCCGTGCCTGGCGAACGGGAACTGGACGATAATGTCCGGCTTCTGGACATTATCGTGCACCCGGCAGAGTAGGGGCGGAAATCACAAATGGCAAGGGGCAACCGTTAATGGTTGCCCCTTTTTCGTTCCTGTGCGCTATGCGGTTATAATGATGCGTAACCTGCTCAGTGGCCGCAGCTCGCACAATTGCCGCCTGCGCAGCCACCGCAGCCGCCAGGCGTGCTGCTGGCGACCATCCGGCTGCCGCCGCCGGCCTCCCGGCTGATGGCTGCGAAAACAGAGATGGCGCGGCGCACGTGGGTGGCCTGACAGCGTGGGCAGGCGATTGGCGCATCAATCTGGCTCATCGGCCGCAAGGCTTCGAACCGCTTGTCGCACTCCTGGCACTGGTATTCATAAACCGGCATGGGAACCTCGGAACGTTAACGTGTGAGCTGTAGTGAGGTAGGAACCGTCACATATGAGCAGCGCCGTGCATTTTAGCGCAAAGAGGGACATGCGTCAACCTCTCGCCACATCCGCCACCCCTGCACGGGACAACCGTGGCCCGGCCGGGTTGGCGCGGGGTGGGCGCGCCGTTCTGCTGCTGGCTCCCTTGCTGCTCTTCGTTTTTCTGTGCACGGGCTTCGGGCCGCCCATTCTCACGGACGGTGGCTACCCACCCATCCGGCTGGCGCCCGAGCACATCGACGCGCTCGTACGCGCGCAGACGGTGCCTACGGTCACGGCGACGTCGGCGCTCGTCCTTGACCTGGAGAGCGGCCAGACGCTGTTCGAGAAAGATTCGACCCGGGGCTTGCCGCCCGCGTCGACTGCCAAGCTCATGACCGCGCTCGTCGTCGTGGACCAGGTGCCGCTGGACGAAGCCGTGCTCGTGACGCAGCACGCGGCGGAGACGGAAGGCAGCCGCATGGGGCTGGCGCCGGGCGAGCAACTGACCGTGGCCGAGCTGTTGAAGGGACTTCTGATCCCCTCGGGAAACGACGCGGCGGTGGCGCTTGCCGAACACGTGGCGGGCAGCGAAGCGGATTTCGTGGCGATGATGAATGCCCGCGCCCGCGCCCTGGGGCTAACGGCGACGAACTTCGTCAACGTTCACGGCCTTGACGCGCCGGGGCAGACGACGAGTGCCGCGGACCTGGCCGTTATCGCCAAAGCAGCACTCCAGAATCCGGTGATCGAGCGTATCGTTGCGACCCCATCGGCGAATGTCGCGGGCCATGCGCTCCAGAACACGAACGAGTTGTTGGGCACCTATGAGGGCGCGGACGGCGTCAAGACCGGCACGACAGACGAAGCGGGCCAGTGCCTCGTGGCGTCGGTGACGCGCGATGGCCGGCGCACGCTGCTCGTGGAACTGGGGAGCCGGGAGCGTTTTGTGGACGCGCGAAAGCTCTTCGATTACGCCCGCGACGCGTTCGTGTGGCGCGACCCGGCCTTGCCCGCCACGTCGCTCTCGTGGCTCAACGGCGCAAATGGCAAGGCTTACCGTTTGCGGTCCGAGCAAACCTCTGCTATCTTTGTCCCGGCTTGGCAGCGGCCGTTCTTGCTGCCCACCATAGCAATTGCACCAGGAGCGGTTATGACCGGGACCGCGCCGGTCGGCGAATTGCGTTGGATGTTTGGGGCGGAGGCGGTTGCAACGGCGCCGCTATCCGTTTGGCAAGGTCCGTGATCCCCCGGTCTGGCGACCGATAGGTCGGAGTGATGACAGAAGAGAGACTGCAAAAGCTGCTGGCACGTGCGGGCGTAGGGTCGCGGCGCGCCTGCGAGGAACTGATCCTGGCGGGCCGCGTCACGGTCGACGGCCGGGTGGTGACAGAGCTGGGGACGCGGGTCGACCCCGACCGGACACAGGTGCAGGTGGACGGCAAGCCGATCCGGCTGGAAGGCCTGCGCTACGTGATGCTGCACAAGCCGCAGGGCGTATTGTCAGGTACTGACCCAAAGGCTGAGTATCCATCCTGGGAGACGCTGGTCAAGGTGCCTGAGCGCCTGTATGCAGTTGGCCGGCTCGACCAGGACAGTGAGGGCCTGCTCCTGCTGACCAACGACGGTGAGATGGCCCTGCGCTTGTCGCATCCCAGGTACGAGCATCCCAAGACGTATTTCGTCCAGGTCGAGGGCGTGCCGAACCCGCGGAAGCTGCGCCGGCTGCAGCACGGCGTGATGCTGGACGACGGGCCGACCTTGCCCGCGCGGGTCGCTCTCTTCCGCGAGTTGCCGGCCGAGTACGCTGGCAAGCCCGCGCCGCGACCCGATGCTGCGAAAGCCAAGGGGAACATGGAGCGGCCGCCCGCCCGGCCCGCGGCGCCACCCGAGCGGCGCACGAGCTGGCTGAAGATCACGCTGCGCGAAGGACGCAAGCGGCAGGTGCGCCGGATGGTGAGCTTGCTCGGGCACCCCGCGTTGCGCGTCATTCGCGTGGGTCTTGGCCCGCTCGCCCTGGCCGACCTAAAGCCCGGGAAGTGGCGCGACCTGACTGCGGGCGAGGTGCGTGCGCTGCGTGAGGCCGCTTTCCACGGCGAGCCAGAATCCCAGGGTGCAGCGGCGCCGCAAGCCGCTCCTGCACCATCCGCCGCCCGCGAAAGGAAACGCAGGCCATTGTCCCCCAACACGATCGCCATCGACGGCCCCTCCGCCTCGGGAAAGAGCACCATCGGCGGGCTGCTGGCCGAAGACCTGAATTATCTCTATTTCGACACGGGCGTGATGTACCGGGCGGTCGCAGCAGTGGCTCTGGCGCGCAATGTCTCACCCCACGACGAAGACGCAGTCACTGCGATGGCCGAGGCGCTGCGGATCGACGTGCAGCCGCCGACCATCGACGACGGCCGCGATGTGACGGTGGTGGCCGACGGGCGAGATGTCAGCTGGGACATTCGGCGCATGGAGGTGGAGAAGGCGGTGACGCCCATCTCCTCGTATGCGGGCGTGCGCGAGGCGATGCGCAAGGAGCAACGCCGGATCGGCGAAGCGGGCAAAGTCGTCATGGTGGGCCGGGATATTGGCACGGTCGTTCTGCCCGATGCCGACCTGAAGATCTACCTGGATGCGACCCTCCACGAACGCGCACGGCGCCGCTATTTGGAGCGGCAGGAGCGCGGGGAGAAAGTGACGTTCGAGCAGGTGCTTGCGGACGTCGAACGCCGGGACCGGGGCGATTCGTCGCGACAGCACGCGCCGTTGAAGGCTGCGGACGACGCGATCCTGGTGGAAACAACCGGGCTAGACATCGACCAGGTCATGGAGCGGGTCGGCATCCTGCTCGAGCATTGGCGCCATGAGCGCACGAAGCGCGCGAACCAACAGGCGGCCCGGGCCGGGAAAGCGCCCGGCCGGCGCACGGCTGGCCAGTCTGTCTCGCGCCGCGGCCATTCCTGAAGGCGCGGGCGCAATGGGTAATCATCGATCTAGGTACTAATCGCTCTGCGTCTACAGAGCTCCGTGTCTTGACAGCTCTCCCAAGGGGTGCGGGCATGAACGCGACCGGTGCAAACGCGACAGGTGCAAACCCGGCAGGTGAACCAGGCGGCTCAGCGCAGAACCAGGCTGGCGCGCCGCGACGGCCCTCGCCTCCGCTTGGGCGCCGCCTGCTGAACCCTATCCTCCGCCTGCTGCTCTGGCTGTTCCTTGATGTGAAGGTGACCGGCGGGCGCGCGGTGCCCCCAGCCGGGGCCGGTATCGTGTATTATAACCATATTCACTGGCTGGACCCCGTGCTGATCACCGGCCGGTTGCACCGTTTCGGCGTGCCTCTGACGAAGATCGAGGCCAGCCGTTGGCCGGTGCTGGGCTGGGTTCTGAAGGTCTACCACGTCATCTTCATCACCCGCGGGGTGGTCGACCGGGCGGCGCTCAAGGCGACCTGGGAAGTGTTGGCGGAAGGCGGCGTGTCCATCATCTCGCCCGAGGGCACCCGCAGCCATGACGGCAAGATGCAAACCGCCAAGGAAGGGCTGGCGTACGTGGCGCAGCGGGCGCCTGACTGCTGGCTCATCCCCGCGGCAGTGACCGGCACGCCTGACTTCCGGGTTAAGCTGCCTCTGATTAACCGGCCCAAGGCGAGCATCACCTATGGC
Organism: uncultured Chloroflexia bacterium; assembly: GCA_963810095.1. Classification (GTDB taxonomy): domain Bacteria; phylum Chloroflexota; class Anaerolineae; order CG2-30-64-16; family CG2-30-64-16; genus JALOOB01. Next base: position 134,911 of record CAWEMM010000013.1, read on the forward strand.
AGGCCGTTCCGGTTCGCGTGGCCGCGGGCTGCCGACGGCTCGCTGGCCCTGCCCGAAGGCCGGGCCGGCCGCGAGGTCATGCGCGAGATGACGGAGCAGGCCATGGGCGAGATGGCAGCGCGTTTGCCAGACGAGATGCGCGGCGCGTATGCCGACCAGGTGGGAACAAATCGGAGTTGGCTAGAGTTTATGGATGAAGGGAGGTAAGAGAGCACAGGCTGATCAAGTGATAGGGAGAGTAACAGCGCCTGGGCGCATCACCTTTCGGTGATGTTAGCTGACGAGGAGGAGGTTCCTCACCGCGAGGTGAGTGCTAAGCCTTTCTTGGGCCATCACAACCTCGAGACCGCGTGTGATGGCAGAAGAGGGCGAAAATCGATCAGATCGGCGGAAGCCTCCAGGGATTGCACGGACACAACCCCCGTCGCCCCTAACTTTCAAGAATTGTTTCTTGAAAGCCCTCTCCCCTCCAAAACTGCCTAAGGGTTGGTGCAGGCAGCCGGCCGGCACGCGAGTTCACGCGTGCTCGAGCGCGGCCGCGGCTGCCACTGTTCACGAACACAATCGGAGGGGTTACCCATGTGTGGGATCGTAGGTTATATCGGGCCGCGCAACGCTGCCGAAATCATCCTGGAGGGCTTGCGCCGGTTGGAATATCGCGGGTACGACTCAGCCGGGATTGCAGTGATCAGCGACGGCGAGATCGAGGTGCGCCGCGATGTCGGCAAGCTGAGCAACCTGGCGCGCTGCCTGGACGAGAGCCCGATCGCCGGGCATATTGGCGTGGGCCATACTCGCTGGGCGACGCACGGCAAGCCGAGCGAACGCAACGCACACCCGCATGCCGACTACTCGGGGCAGTTGGTCGTCGTGCAGAACGGCATCGTCGAGAACTTCCGCGAGCTGCGAGCGGAGCTGGAAGCCGAGGGCATTCCGTTCCAGTCCGAGACGGACACCGAGGTCATCGCCCACCTGATCGGGCTGCATTACCAGGCCGATACGACACTCGAGCAGGCGGTCCGGCTGGCGCTGGCCCAGCTGCGGGGACCGAGCGCAATTGTGGCTTTGTCGAAGCGCGAGCCCGGGACCTTGGTGAGCGCGCGGCTGGGCAACGCAGGCGGTGTCGCCGTCGGCTACGGCGAGGGCGAGATGTTCATCGCGTCCGACATGCCTGCCATCCTCGAGCACACCCGGCGGATGGTCTTCCTCGAAAGCCGCCAGATGGCGGTCGTGACGCAGGAGGGCGCAACCTTCTCCACGCTCGACGGCAAGGAACTGACGCCCAAGCTCCACAACATCCCCTGGGACCCGATTTCTGCTGCGAAGGGCGAGTACAAGCACTTCATGCAGAAGGAAATCTTCGAGCAGGCGAATTCGCTTACGGACACAATTCGGGGCCGGGTGGACCTGGGCCGCGGGGAAGTGCACCTGGAGCAGTTGACCTTGGGCGAGGTCGAGGCGCGGGGGCTGACCCAGTTGGTGAGCGTTGCGTGCGGAACGAGCATGCACTCCGAACTGGTCGGCGCATTCATGTTCGAGCAACTGGCCCGGCTGCCCGTGCGGGTGGAGTACGCCTCCGAGTTTCGCTACCGGGACCCGGTGCTTGACCAGCACACGCTGATGCTGGCAATCACGCAGTCGGGCGAGACGGTGGACACGCTGGCCGCCATGGAGGAAGGCAAGGCGCACGGCGCGCACCTGGTATCGATCGTCAACGTGATCGGGAGTCAGGCGGCTCGGGTCAGCGACAGCGTCGTGTACATGCACACCGGGCCCGAGATCGGCGTCGCGTCGACCAAAGCCTTCACTGCATCTCTGGTCGACCAGTACCTGCTCGCGGTCCAGCTGGGCACGCTGCGCGGGACGCTGGACGCCGACCAGCGGCGCCGGCTGCTCGACGACCTCGCGCAGCTCCCCAACCTGGTGGGGAAGGTGCTCGACCCGGCGAATGTGGCCCAGTACGAGAAGCTGGCCCAAACGTTCTTCCACTACACCAACTTCCTCTATCTCGGCCGGGGGATAAACTTCCCCATCGCGCTGGAGGGTGCGCTGAAGCTCAAGGAGATCAGCTACATCCATGCGGAGGGCTATCCGGCGGGAGAAATGAAGCATGGACCAATCGCGCTGATCGACGAGAACATGCCGGTGGTGGTCGTGGCCCCGCAGGACCGGGTGTACGACAAGATGATCAGCCAGGTGGAGCAGGTGCGGGCTCGTGGCGGCATCGTGATCGCCGTTGCCACCGAGGGCGACGACTTCATCGCCACCAAGGCCCAGCACGTGATCACCGTACCGAAGACGTCGGAGATGCTGACGCCGGTGCTGACCGTGATCCCGCTGCAGCTGCTGGCGTACTACATGGCCGTGCGGCGGGGCGCGGATGTGGATCAGCCGCGGAACCTGGCGAAGAGCGTGACGGTGGAGTAGGGGCCGGCCGGCTCCGCTCTTCAGAACCGGCCCGTGGAGACGGGACGGAACCCAGCCCGGCGCACGGCGCGTTGCGGCTGTTCATTCTTCAGTCAGTGATCTCCTGGCGACACGGGGAGCTGTGTCGCCAGGAGCAGGCTGTTGTGATTCCCGACCCGCGCTACTCCACCACGAACACCGCGTCCGACATGCTGGCGATGCATGCCGCGTCGGGCGCGCGGTATGGGTCCTGGAGGAATTGCGATTGGATCGAGGTCCAACAGCGGCTGAGGAAGCCATCCGTGTGCCCCATGCTCGGAAACACGTACCGGAAAGCATGCGGCAAGCCCCGGGCGGCGACCTCGCCGAACGCGGGTGGTGTGCCCGAGTCGAGTTCACCCGACAGGATCAGCACCGGAACCTCAGTCTGCACATGCCCTTCCAGGGCGACGTGCGGCACCTTCCATACTCCGCACACGTCGCCCATATCCATGAACTCGTCGAGGACGTCTGAGGCGATGCTTTCGGGTAGCTCGCGGGCCGCGGCGATCATTCCCGCCCGCGTCGGATTGGACCACTCCTCCGCGCATTCCACAGAGTAGTGCATGCCCCAGCTCGTGGTTTCGCCCGGCTCGCCCGCCGACTGCACTTCGCCCAGCTTCTGCAGCAGCCGATAGTCACGGCGGTAAGTGTTGTGAATCAGCATGGGCAGCCAGCGGATGGTCGAAACGTCGAACATTGCATTCCAGGTCAGCTCAAGGAAGTCGCCGCCGTCGAAATGGCCGCCCCCGGGCACGGGGAGCGGCGTCCGGTCGAGCTGCTCGATCAGCCCGTAGAAGTCCGCCTTGATGTCCGGATAGGACCTCCGACACGCCGGGTCCGTCTCGCAGTGGGCGAAGAGGGCATCGAGTTGGTGCGCGTACTCTCGCACAGTGTCGACGTACCAGTTCAGTTCAGGCGGAACGACGCTGTCGAGGACGACCGCCCGCACGTGGTCGCCGTAACCCCGCAGCACCTCGTAAGCGAGGCGGGTGCCGTATGAGCCGCCGACCAGGTTGATCTGTTCGAAGCCCAGGGCCCGGCGGACGTCGTCCACGTCCGCGGCATTTTCCAACGTGTTGTACGCCGAGAGGTCTCTTCCCGCTTTGACCAGCCGTTCGTAGCAATCCTCATAATCCTCGCCATGACACTTCAGCGACGGCTCGGAGTACCCCGCCCCTCGTTGATCGAACAGGACCAGGGGGCGCTGTGCCAGGTCGCCGACCCAGAGGTCCATGGCCGCTCGAAACTCCAGCCGGTCCCGCAACTGCCCCTCATACTCGGGCGGGGGATAGCCTTGTGTTTTCAGCTTGTCATAATCTTGAAACAGGGCCACCATGAGGCTGATCACATCCTGGCCCGGGCCCCCGCCGAGTAGGAACGTTGGCTCGCCGCGCGGCCCACTGCCGGCTTGCCGCAGCACCATCACTGCGAGGCGGATAGAGCCGCTATCGGGTTTGCTACGGTTTTCCGGCACCGAGACGAAGCCGCAGCTGGCAGTTAGGCCGGTCGGGAGCGAGCCCCAGCACGGCGCCGGTTGACAGGCGGCAGAGGTCGTCCCGGCCGGAGCAGGCTGCAGAGTCGTGGCGACGGCAGCTTTCGGCACGGCAGCCGGCTGGCAGCCCGCGAGCAAAACGAGGACGAGAGCAGCAAAGCAAGGGAAACGATGCACACGTTCTCCTTGCACGACGGCGCGGCGCTTCTCCACCAACTCCTGGCGGAGATCGAACCGCCGTCGCTAACCGGCGTGCTGAACGTCACTACGTCAAAGCCCACCGCTCGGTAGCGGGCAGGCGTCGAATGTGACCTGGAACGTGCGCGCTGCGTCCACCGCTAGCACGCCGTGCTCGACGCGAGTTGCGGGGCGGCGAGGTCCGGCGCCGGTTCTAGTGGACCGCCGGCTCGATGTAGGTTTCGATCAGGTAGTAGATCGGGTCGTGGTTGGGCAGGTTCGCGCGGATCGCGACCACGAGGTCCTTCTCCGGGTTGACGTAGATTGTCTGGCCAAAGCGCCCCAGGGCCATGTACGCGGGGAACTTGGGGTGCGTCCACCACTGGTAGCCATAACCGTTGGCGTTGTCCGTCGTAGTGTGCTTCGCGGTGGCCGCCTGCACCCACTCGGGCGTCGCGATCTGCTCCCCATCCCATACGCCCCCGCGGAGGAACAGGTACCCCAGCTTGGCCATTTCCCGGGCCGTCAACTGGAGCCCCCAGCCACCCAGCGCAACCCCGTCGCGGCCAGGCATCCAGTACGCCTCGGTGATCCCCAAGGGGCTCAACAGCTCCTGCTGGGCAAAATCCTGCGCCTTCATGCCCGTCACCTTACTCACAAGCGTGGTCAGCAGGTGCGAGCACCCCGAGCAATAGTTGAAGTCGGTGCCCGGCGCCGCCGCCATCGGACGATCGAGCATGAACTTCATCGGGTCGCTTGACGAGTAGAACGCGCTCAGTGTGGCATCATCATCTGTCCATACCAGCCCCGTCCGCATGGTCAGCACGTCTTCCAGCGTCATCGCCCGTTTGCGGTCGTCCACGTTTTCGTAAGCGCCCGGCAGCAAGTCCAGGATCTTGGCATGCAGGTCGGTGAGGAAGCCTTTGCGCTGTGCGATGCCAACCAGGGTGGATGCGAAGCTTTTGGTCACCGAGTACACCTCGCCGCGGCTCGTGGGACCCTGGCCCACCGCGTACTGCTCGAACACGATGTATCCGTCACGCACCACGACCACGCTCTTGACGTCCAATCCCTTCAGCCGGACGTAATCCATCATCGCGGACAGCCGCCCCGCATCGACATGCATGCGCTGCGGGTCCGTCGGTCTGCCAGCCCTGCGTCGGCCAGTAGCCGGCCTGGGGCCGCGGCGCTCCGGGCTGAAGGGTCACGGCCGGCGCGGGCTGGGCTGCGTCAGGTGCGGGGGGAGCGAGCGGGGCTGTGCGATTCGCCTGGCATGCGGCGAGTAACGCAAGCACCAGCAGGATCAGCACGGCGAGTAAGGCGGCGCGGACGAGTGGGCTGGGCGTAATGGCTGGCATGGTGTCGCTCCGTGAGGTTAGCATCTATCTGTAAAAGCTCTGGCCGATTTCCGACGGCCGCGAGGCCCCGCCAACGAGTGTACTCCATTCTACCACCAGAATGGTGGCTCGCCTCAACCAATAAATGCTATTGACTATTGGGGATAAGTTCGGCTACAATAACGTGGTGTGGCAACCCGAATGGAGGAAGAGATGAGCGCGCCCAAATCTCGCTCTTGGACGATCATGGTCTACATGGCCGGCGACAACGGCAAGGTGTTCCATACGACTGCCGGTCCAATCCGGCTGATGGCCGAAATGACCAGCGCGGGCTACAAGGATATCTGGAAGATGGGCCAGGTGGGTTCGACCCCCGCGGCCGCAGTGACGTGCCTGTTTGACACGCTGCACGGTTCCTACCTGGTGGAGGTGCGCAAGGGCAACGGCATGGCCAACAGCGTGGTCCAGGCGCTGCCTGCGGTTAACATGGGCGACCCTGAGAACCTGCGCGATTTCATCATCCGTTCGATGACGAGCTATCCTGCCGAGCGCTATGCGCTGGTGTTGTGGAACCACGGGCTCGGCTGGCTCGACGTGGACATCTACGCGCATGTCAGGCACGAGCCGGGGATGACCCCGAAGAGCGCTTCCGGTCATGCCCCAGTGTTCCGCTCGACGCCCGCCCGCATGAGCGGCGGCGAGCAGACGCGACCGATCGCGTTCGACGACACGAGCAAGGACTTCCTGGACACCGAAGGGCTGCGCCGGGCGCTCTCCGAGGCGGCGACTGCAACCGGCCACCGTCTCGACCTCATCGGCATGGACGCCTGCCTGATGGCGATGATCGAAGGCGCCCGCGAGCTCCAGCCCTTTGCCGATTATTTCGTCGCCTCACAGGAAGTGGAACCGATGGACGGCTGGCCCTATGCAGCCATCCTCAAGGCGATCAATGCGCGGCCGCTCATGGCGCCCGCGGAGTTGGCGCAGGTGGTTGTGGACGAGTACGCCGCGGGTTATAATGGCAAGACACGCGCGGCTGAGGAAGACCCGGTTACCCAGTCGGCCATCGTGACGGCCAACACCGAGGTGACCGAACAGCTGGCGCGCGAGGTGGTCGACGCGTTGATGTACGATCCGGCCCCGGCCCTCCGGACGATGGCGCAAAGGGCAGTCGACCGCACGTTGACCTTCCAGGACCGCAACTACAAGGACCTGGGCTGCTTTGCGGCCGCGCTGGCGGTCGAAGCGGCGCAGGTAACGCACCGCAGCGGGCCGCGCATCAAGGCGGCTGCGGAGGCGTTGGCGAGCCACCTTGCCTCACGAGGCGAGGGCGCGCCCGTGCTGCGGCTGGGCTTTCTGCCCACTTATCAGGGGGCCACCGGCCTATCCGTCTTCCTGCCCCGGATGCTGAGCATGGGACGGCGGGAAGAGACGATGCGGGTGTATCGGAAGCTGGTCTTCCCACAGCGGACGGGCTGGGACCGGCTGGTGGAGTGGCTCCTCTAACAGGAACCGGGAGGCTGTATGCCCTTTCGACGTGATCTCGCCGCTGCCACGCTCACTAATGTCGCGGCAGCGCTCCATGCGAACTGGGCGCAGCTGCCGCAGACCGGGCAGGACCAGGTCAAGCGCCTGATCGACCAATACGGTCACGAGATTTTCCAGAAGAATGCGGCCAATCGCGCCGTAAGTATGGTGCGGCTGCTGGACGAAGTCGCGGTGGTTCCCGGCCTGCCGCCGTCTGTGACGGCCGCGTTAGCCGCAGGGAACGGCGAAACGACCTCAGGGTTCGTCCGCATCTCCGACGAGCAGCGCGATCAGGTATTGGACGCGTTGGTGCAGGTGTACGACGCCCGGCGGTACGACGAGCCGTACGAGCTGGCCGAACAGGTGCGCGGCCAGCTGCAGGCTGCGGCGGGGCAGTTAGATGCGAAGACGCGGCTACGTTGGCACGAACTGGACCTGGTGTACCAGGCCGGCGGGAACCCCGCCGATTATCTGGACGTGCTCACGGCCGTCCTGGGCGACCAGGCGCCGGCAGTGCGGGATATGATCAATGCGGGCAAGAGTTGGGGCGCCGTTCCCAAGTTGAGCGCAGCCAAACCGCCGCCGGCGGGCGGTGCGAAGGGCCTGGAGACGGGTGGGGATTTTGCGCTCGCCGGCCCATCCACGGGAGGCGGCCGCGGCCTCGACGAGCCATCGCCCACGCCCGTGCAGCCGGGCCCCGTCCAGGTGCAGCGCTCGGCCAACGTCTACTTCCCCAAGACCGTGCAACTCAGCCAGAAGATGATCCCGTTGATCGTCCACATCGCCCGGGAGCAAGCCGAGCAAACCGTAAAAATCCAGCAGGGGTCAAGCGGGCTGTCGCTGACCGTGGGCGATATGAAGATCTTCGTGCTGACCGCCGACTTCACCGTCGAGCGCGCGATCGGCGGGCGCGAGATCGAGGACGTGGAGTACGGGCGTATCGTGCGGGTGAGCCCGGAGGCCGACTCGGAGCCTCTTGTCTTCTTCCTCTCGCCCACCTCCGCAGGCGAGAAGCGCATCAGCATCGAATTCAAGCAGTCAGGCAAGCGCATCGGGTCCCTGGCGTTCGACGTTGCCGTGATCGAAGAGGCTGTGCCCGCGACCCGACTGGCCGGCGTCATGGACGGTCAGCCGCCGTTCCTCGTCTCTGCGGCCGGAACGACCGGCGCGGCTCCTATCGCCGTGCCCGACCTTGACCTGCGCGTGCTTGTGGAAGGCAAGACGCTGAGCTACGTCCTGAGCTCGGCCGACGGCAAGTACGACGAGAAGAAGCTCGGCTCGAAGGTGCTCCTGATCGACCCCGCGCCGTTCTTTGCGAACATCACGCAGCAGCTGAGCGACCTGGCCGCCCGGAGGCCCGAGTATCGCACCGGCGACGACAAGGCTCTCCCGGGCCAGTTGGGCGCCCAGCTTTGGGATCAACTGGCTTCCGACGAGTTGCGCGGGGTCTACAAGGACGACCTGCGGGTGAACTACTCTGGGAAGAGCCTCAAAATTACCACCGACGAGCCGTGGATTCCGTGGGAGATGCTGCGGCCGGTGGAGCTCGAGAACGGGGCCTTCGTCGTCGACGATTCGCCCCTCTGCGAGACGTTCCGCCTCACCCGCTGGCTGGACGGCCGGGGCGCGCCCGAGCGTGTGCAGGTGAAGGCGGGAGTCATCGTGGCGCCCCCCGAGGACACGCTGCCCTCCGTCCTAGAGGAACTGGCCTACTTCAAAGCCTTGCCCTGGTTTGCCGCACTTCGTACCAAGGATGAGGTCAACCGGGCGCTGAGTGCCGGCGCGGGAGACCTCTTCCACTTCTCGTGTCACGGTGGGGTGGATCCAAACGATGCCTGGCTCAAGCTTGGCGACGACTATCTAAAGGCAAGCAGCATCTTGTACGGCCGGGACGTGAATCTCTCGATGGCGTTCATTTTCCTCAACGCCTGCGAGGCAGGGCAGGCCAACCTGACCATCACCGGGCTGGGCGGCTGGGCACAGGCTTTCCTCCGCCGCTATGCGAGCGTCTTCATCGGGTCGCTCTGGTCGATCAACGATGCGCTGGCCTCGCGCTTCGCGCGCGCCTTCTACGATGCGCTGCTGGGGCTGAACGGGCAGGAGGCTCAGACGGTCGGCGTGGCGTTTCAGGCCGCCCGGCAGGCGATCAAGGCGCTGGACCCCGACAATCCCACATGGCTGGCGTACGTCCTCTACGGCGACCCCAACGGCCGGGTGGTCGTGGAGACGAAATAGGGGCGTTCACCACTAAGGCACAAAGACACAAAGGCGCGGAGGCGGCGAGTGTGAGAAGCGGCTCTTCGTGAATCTTGGCGTCTTCGTGTCTTGGTGGTAAGGGGTTGCCTTCGCTCCCCGGCCAATTCTCCGGTATAATACCGCCCCATGACCACACCTATGCGCAGCCAGTACCTGGCGCTCAAGAAACAGTATCCCGACATCATCCTGCTCTTCCGCCTCGGCGATTTCTACGAGACCTTCGACGACGACGCCAAGATCGTTTCCAGCGTGTGTGATGTCGTCCTCACGTCGCGGCCGGTGGGCAACGACGAGCGCGTGCCCTTGGCGGGGGTGCCCTACCACGCCGTCGACAACTACATCGCCAAGCTCATTGGTGCCGGTTATCGTGTAGCCATCGCAGAGCAGATCGGGACGGAGCCGCCGAAGGGTGAGAAGATCGTCCCCCGGGTCGTGCGGCGGGTGGTCACCGCGGGCACGCTGGTCGAGCCGGCACTGCTGCCCGAGAAGCGTAACAACTACGTGGCGGCGCTGGTGCTGGCGCCCAACCCGGCGGCGCCCGCTGCTGCGGGGGTGGCGTTTGCCGACATCAGCACCGGCGAGTTCGCGGTCTGCGAGCTTGCGGATGGTGGCGACGTGCTGCGGCAGGCGGCCGAAGAGTTGAGCCGCTTGAGCCCGGCCGAGGTGCTGCATCCGGCCAAGGACCCGCGTTGGGCCAAGCGCACGTCAGACGGGCAGGGCAGCCCACCGGGCGACGCCATCCCGGCCTTCCTGGATGCCTACCATGTCACGCCCTACGCGGCCTGGCGCTTCGAGGAGAGCACCGGGCGGGCGGCACTCCTCGAGCACTTTCGGGCAGCTACACTGGACGGGTTCGGCTGCGAGGGGAAGCCGCTGGCGGTGCGGGCAGCAGGCGCGCTGCTGCAGTACCTGCAGGAGACGCAGAAGGAGGGCCTGCCCCAGCTTGCCGGCCTGCGCACCTACACCCTCGGCGAGTTCATGACGCTGGACGAGGCCACCCGGCGCAACCTGGAGCTGACCGAGACAATCCGGGGCGGCTCGGCGCAGGGGTCGCTGCTCGGCGTGCTTGACGCTACGCTGACCCCAATGGGTGGGCGCCTGCTGCGGCGCTGGCTGGGGCAGCCCCTGCTGGACGCCGCGGCACTCGAAAGGCGGCTGGACGGGGTCGAATCCTGGCACGCGGATGCCATCCGCCGTGCCGAGCTGCGCGAGCTGCTGCGCGGGTTGGGCGACCTGGAGCGGTGGACGAACCGCTGCGTGCAGGGCATTGCGCTGCCCCGTGACCTGGTCGGCATCCGGGAGGCGCTGGGACGGGTAGAGCGCGTGGGCGGCCTCCTCGATGCGGAGACTGACCCGCTCGACGCCTGCCCGACCCTCGCTCGCCTCCTCTCTGAAGCCATCGGCGACGATCCACCCGCCACGCTGTCGACGTCTGGCGTGATCCGGCCAGGTTTTTCCGCCGAGCTGGACGGCATTCACCTCGCGACGCGCGACGCGAAAAGCTGGATCGCCAACCTCGAATCCGTCGAGCGCGCACGGACCGGCATTAGGTCGCTCAAGGTGGGGTACAACCGGGTCTTTGGCTATTATATCGAGGTGACGCAGGCCAATTCTGCGCTGGTCCCGGCGGACTACATCCGTAAGCAAACCCTCGTCAATGCCGAGCGCTACATCACGCCCGATCTCAAGGAGTACGAGGCGCTGGTGTTGAACGCCGAGGAGAGGGTGCTCGAGCTGGAGGGTCAGCTCTACCGCGACGTGTTGGCTCAAGTTGCAGCCGGGGCCAGCCAGCTCCTGCACACGGCGGGCCGGCTCGCCGAACTCGACGTACACTCCAGCCTTGCCGAGGTCGCCGAGGCTAACAAGTACGTGCGCCCGACCCTGGCCGAGGACGGGGCCATAGACATCCGCGGGGGGCGGCACCCGGTGGTGGAGCGGATGCTGGCGGACGGCGCGTCCTTCACGCCAAACGACGCGCATCTGTCGCCCGAGCAGGCGATCGTCGTGCTCACCGGGCCGAACATGGCCGGCAAGTCGACGTGGATTCGCCAGGTGGCGATGATCGTGCTGATGGCGCAAATTGGGTCGTTCGTCCCGGCCGACTCCGCGCGGATCGGGCTCGTGGATCGCATCTTCACCCGCATCGGCGCGTCGGATGAGATCGCGCGCGGCCAATCCACATTCATGGTGGAGATGGTGGAAACCGCCAATATCCTCCACCACGCTACCAGCCAGTCCCTGCTGATCCTGGACGAGATCGGCCGGGGCACGAGCACGTACGACGGGCTTGCGATCGCGTGGGCGGTCGTCGAGTACATCCACAACCACCCGGGCCTGCGCGCCAAGACGCTTTTCGCCACGCACTACCACGAGTTGACCGACCTGGCCGAGCGGCTGCCCCACGTGGTGAACTTCAACGTGGCCGTGGCCGAGCAGGGGGATACGGTGGCCTTCCTGCACAAGATCGTTCCCGGCGCGGCCGATCGTTCCTACGGGGTCCACGTGGCCCAACTGGCGGGGATGCCGCGGCCGGTGGTCACCCGCGCACAGGAGATCCTGGCCGACCTGGAGGCATCCGGCGCGGCGGGCCCGCGGCGTTCCACGCTGGGCCAGCCGGTGCTCTTCCAACTCCCGCTCTTCTCGTCCGAGGACCCGGTCATCGCGGAACTGAAGGTGCTCGACGTCAATGCGCTGAGCCCGCTCGCCGCGCTGAACAAGCTCTACGAGCTGCAGCAGCGGGCCAAGAAGGGGGAGTAACGCATTTGTTCTATTGGCGCGACGGCGACCGGATGGTATAATTCACCCACGAGGTGATGCCATGCTGCGGGCGAGAAAGACAAAGTTTTCCCAGGAAGAGTACCTCGCGATGGAAGAGGTCGCACAGTACAAGAGCGAGTTTCACCGGGGCGAGATCTTCGCGGTGTCTGGGGGCACCTACAATCACAGCGTAATTCAAGGCAATCTTGTTCGGCAACTCGGCAATCTGCTGGACTCGAAACCGTGCACGGTTGTAACGGCGGACCTGCGCATCCATATTGAAGCCGGGGACCTTTTCACGTATCCCGATGCGGCCGTGGTGTGCGGGAAGGCCCGGTTCTTTCCGAGACGAACCGATACGATTGTGAATCCTTCGCTTATCATTGAGGTTTTGTCACCTTCGACACGTGACTATGATCGGGGTGCGAAGTTCGAGATGTACAAGCACATCCAGAGCTTACAGGAGTATGTCCTGGTCGAAGGCGAGAAGGCGCACGTCGAGTGCTTCCGCCGTCGCGCAGGCGGCTGGACGCTGGCCGCCTTCAGCGGTATGGATGCAAGCTGCCGTCTCGAGTCACTTGACTGTGAAATCCCGTTGAGCCGGATTTATCAGAAGGTCACCTGGCTCGAATGACCCGACGCCTCGTACTTGACCGCCACGGCCCGGCACTCGTCGGGCCATTTATTTGTGTTTACGTGAGGTTCGCTTCTTGACCGACTCCTTTGCCCCCATCATCGCCAAAGAGCTGGGACTCTCAGCCCACTCGGTCGGCGCCACCGTCGAGCTGCTCGACGGCGGCAACACCATTCCCTTCATCGCACGCTACCGCAAGGAGGCCACGGGCGGGTTGGATGAAGTCCAGCTGCGCCAGGTGGAGGCGCGGCTGGCGTACTTGCGCAAGCTGGCCGAACGCCGAGAGGCCATCGCGACCGAGATCACGTCGCAGGGCAAGCTGACCGACGAGCTGGCGGGACAACTCGGCGCCGCGGCCACGCTCCAGGCGCTGGAAGACCTGTATCGCCCCTACAAGCCCAAGCGGCAGACCCGGGCGGCCATCGCGCGCGAGCGCGGGCTGGAACCCCTGGCCCTGGCCGTTTTGGAGCAGGATGCCAAGGCCGATCCGGCCGCGCTGGCGGGGGCGTATCTGAGCGATCAGGTGCCCGACGTGGCCGCGGCGCTGGCCGGTGCACGCGACATCATTGCGGAGCAGGTGAGCGACGATCCGAACGCCCGGCTGCTGGTGCGCCAGCGGTTCGCGGCGGACGGGTTTGTTGCCAGCCGGCGAGCAAGCGAGACGGCCGACGAGGCGGGCCGGTATCGCGTCTATTACGAGTTCCGCTGCGCGCTCCGGGCGGTGCAGCCGCACCAGTGGCTGGCCCTGACGCGGGGGGCCGCGGATGGCAGCTTGAAGGTGGAGATTACGACCCCGGACGCGGAGATGGCCGGCCAGTTGGTGCGCCGGTGGACCCGCAGCCCGGGCAGCCGTTCTGCCGAGCAGGTGCGCCTTGCGATCGAGGACGGTTACGATCGCCTCCTGCGTCCGTCGGTCGAGCGGGAGGTGAGCGGACAACTGGGTGAGTTCGCGGACGACCACGCGATCCAGGTCTTTGCCGCCAACCTGCGAAACCTGCTGCTCCAGCCGCCCCTGCACGAGCGTGCGGTACTGGGGATCGATCCGGGCTTTCGCACCGGCTGCAAGGCTGCAACTGTAAGTCCCACCGGCAAGCTGCTGCACACCGTCACGATCTATCCGCACGCCCCGCAGCATGAGGCTGAGAAGGCCAAAGCCGCGCTGGCCAAGCTGATCGAAATGGATGGGGTGAGCGTCATCGCGATTGGCAATGGCACGGCAAGCCGCGAGACTGAGGCCCTGGTGGCCGAGTTGATCCAGGGCGGCGGTGAGAAATCTGCCTTCTCCCACGTGGCCTATGTGATGGTGAGCGAGGCGGGCGCGTCGGTTTACTCCGCGTCGGACGTGGCGCGCGCTGAGTTCCCCGAGCTGGACGTCTCCATGCGCGGCGCAGTCTCGATCGCGCGTCGCTTGCAGGACCCGCTTGCAGAATTGGTCAAGATCGACCCGAAGAGCATCGGCGTCGGCCTGTATCAGCACGACGTGGATCAGGGGAAGCTGGCGGCCACGCTGGACGCAGTGGTCGAATCGGTGGTGAACTACGTCGGCGTGGACGCGAACACGTCCTCTGCCCAGTTGTTGGGGTATGTCTCGGGGATCAGCAGGCGCCTGGCCGGCGCCATTGTCGGCCACCGGGACGAGAACGGGTCATTCGAGTCGCGCACCGACCTGAAGAAGGTCAAGGGGCTCGGGCCGAAGGCGTTCGAACAGGCCGCCGGCTTTCTCCGCGTGCCCGGCAGCCGAAATCCCCTGGACAACACGACGATTCACCCCGAGTCGTACAACGCGACGAAAGCGCTGCTCGAGCTTGCCGGGCTCAATCTGCGAATGAAAGACTTGCCCAATTCGCTTCGGCGGTGGTTGGCGAGCGAAGGGCTGAACCTCGATGCGCAGGGGGGCAAATGGGCGGACGTGGCAGCCTTGCTCGGGATAGGGGAACCGACGCTGCGAGACATCGTCGGTGCGCTGCTCAGGCCGGGCCGCGACCCCCGCGACGATCTGCCGCCCATGGTGCTCCGCCGCGATGTGCTGAGCATCGAAGATCTGCGCGAGGGCATGGTGCTGAAGGGCACGGTGCGCAACGTGGTCGACTTCGGCGCGTTTGTGGATATTGGCGTGAAGCAGGACGGACTCGTGCACATCAGCAAGATGGGCAAGAAGTTCGTGCGTAACCCGCATGAAGTGCTCGGGGTCGGCGATGTAGTTGACGTAACCGTCGTGGGCATCGACCGTGAGCGCGGGCGGATCGGGCTGGCGATGGTGCAGGAGTAGGGGGCCCGCGATGAGCGTGATCGAAAGGTTGCTCGAGGAGCCTACGCCGGACGGAGTGCTGTGCGATCTCCGGGTGGGAACCCACTGGACGCTGGCGGTGCTCGAGACGCCGCAAGGCGAACGCGCGGGCCTGGCATCCACGCAGATGGTGCACGACCTCGAACATGGGACTCCGGCAGTGCGTGACGCCGGGTTGCTGCTGGGCCGGGCGGGGCAGGCTTTGGCGCAATGGGCGCTGTCGGCCAGCCTGACCGAGCGCAGTATCGGGTTCGCGGTGCTCAACGCGCTGCTGCCCGTCGACGAGGCGCGCTGCAGGCCGCTCAACGCGGAGTCATTGATCCTCGAACGTGGCCAGGGCAAGCACGTAGCGATCGTCGGCCACTTCCCGTTCGTGGATAAGGTGCGAGCGGCGGCTGGCCGCTGCTCCGTGCTCGAGCTAAACCCGCAGGCGGGCGACCTCCCGGCCTCCGAGGCTCCCCGGGTGATCCCCGAAGCCGACGTGGTGGCCATCACGGGGATGACCCTTGTAAACGGCACCTTCGAGTCGCTCGCGGCGCTGTGCCGTCCGGATGCCTATGTCCTGCTGCTTGGCGCGACGGCGCCACTTGTCCCGCTGTTATTTGATTACGGCGTGGACGCCATTTCGGGGACGGTGATCGACGACATCCCGCTGGCGGCCGCAGCGGTCAGCCAGGGCGCGAACTTCAGGCAGATCAAGGGGAAGCGGCTGCTTACCCTGATGCGGGACTAGCTTCCCTTCGACCTCTCCTACGTGCCACGGCCCGGGCAGCCTCGGCGCTAAGGCGCGATATAGACCTGGTCGAACAGGCCCAGCCCGTTGAGCGTGTCGTAGGCGTGGGTGCGCACGAGGCGGTTGGTGTCGTTGAGGGCCGCGTACAGGGCCGTTAGCGCTGGCAGGTACTCACGGCCATACTCGTTGAGCGTTTTGCCGGCCAGCGCCGGGCCAGCGATGCGGCCGATCGCGCGGGAGGCACGAACGCGAACGCCGTCCCGGCGGTCCGCCATTGCGGCGACGAGGGCAGGCAGCGCCGGGACGCCGATCAACGCAAGCGCGTCGGCCGCGGAGTCACGGACCCAACCGCTATCGTCGGTCAGGGCCGCCAGGAGGGCAGGAATGGCGGCTGCCGCGCGGAGCTCACCGAGCCCCAGCGCGGCCGCACAACGGGTCGGCTCATCCGGATCGGCGAGGTGCTCCACGAGGAGGCGCTGGGCGAGTGAGCGTTCCTCTGGGTCGGCGCCGAGCAGCGCAAGGGTGCGCACGGCCCACCAGCGGCGGTTCTCGTCCGGGTCGCTCAGCAGGGGCCGCAGGGCGGGTAAAACGCCGGGGATGGCGCCCAAAGCCCGGACCACTCGTTCGGCCTGTTCGTCGTCGTCCGCTGCGATGGCGTCCAGGAGTGCCTCGATCAGATCAGTTGTATCGGGCATTGCGTCAACGCATCCTCAATCCAAAATAGCGGCAGACCGTCGGGAAGGCGCCACAGGTGTGCGCCGCAGCCGCTCCGGCAATCGCTGCTGCCAAAGCCAAAGATGGGCGCCGAAGCGCCGGCAAGGGCCCGCAGGGTGTGTGACCAGGCGCACTCGCGGCGTTCCGGTCCGTACACGCCGGCTGCAGCGACCACGGGAGCGACGGCCGCGAGATAGTCGATGTGCCAGTGCCTTCGTTTATCGGGCCGCAGGTGGCGGTTCAGGCGCGCCGCCACGCCGCCCGGGCCCAAGGCGCTGCCCAGGTAGACATAGCGGCCCTGTTCGATCACCACTCGTCCGAGCCGGCCGACGTCGAGCACCGTGCCGGCGGGCAGATCGAGCACGAGCACGTAGGAGCCCGGCTCGCTGCGCCACCGGGACCCCGGATCCACCTGCATCTTCACGAGGATATGATAGCATGGAGTCGGTCGGAACGCGAAGAGAGCGGCTGTTTGACGATAAGTGGCGAAAGGTGGCAGCAGTGCGGCAGATCCTATCGGGCGTGCTGGGCGATCCGGCGTTTGCCGGCGATCACCGGCTGGAATTGCTCGGCGACGTCTTGGTGGAGCGAGTGGTGTGGCAGGAACTACCAGGGCCGCGCACGCTCGCGGGTGCGATCGTCGCTCAGACGGGCGCGATCTGGTTTCGGTTCTGGCTGCCGCGTTACGACCAGGTGGTCGAACGGTACTTTCTGCCCGACGGGACGACACTGGGCACGCACATCGACGTCTGCGGGCCGTTGTCGTGCGACGAACACGGCTGCCGGGCCGAGGACTATATCATGGACATCTGGATTGACTCGCAGGGCCGGGTGACCGTACAGAACGAGGACGAGTTCGAGCGGGCGGTGCTGCTCGGCGAACTGGGCGCGGAGCAGGCGCAGTGGGCGGAGCAGCATCTGCGCGACCTCACGGCAGCGATCGCGCGCAACCGTTTCCCGCCTCCTCTCGTGCGCAACTGGCAAATCGACCCGACGCGCTTCAAGCGGTAGCAGGGCGGGGAGCTCAGCGGCGAGGACGCCTTGGGAAAACTCCCGCAATGGCGAAGAGCGCGGTCAGGAGGAAGCCGAGGGTCGAGAGCCAGAAGCCCCATCCGGGGTGGACCGTCTGCCGGTAGAGCGCCTCGACCGAGGGTAGAATCGGCAGAAAGCTGGACAGCGGCCAGATCGCGGCCGCAAGCGCGAGCGCGGCGATAAGCGGCAGCACGACGGCATCGGGCAGGAAGCGGGTGACCAAGAGCAGCACGAGCGCGGCAATGCACCCGACCATGACGATCGTCTGCAGGCGGAACTCCGGGAGGGTTAGCAGCACCGGGCTCCACGCCGGCGGCAGCATGGCGAGCGCCAGTGGGATCGCCAGCAGCCCACTGACCCACCGCAGCCAGAGCGGCAGGACGCGCCGGCTGGCGATTAACCCCGCGATGAGGCTGCCCGCGGCCAGGGGCATGTAGAAGGACTCGCGCAGCATCTGCAGCTGGCCGGCACGGTATGCGGGCAGGAACTTCACGTACTCGGCCAGGTCGACGCCGGTCACTACAAGGCCGGCCGCCCGGTGCCAGACCCACGCGCCGAAATAGCCAGCCAACGCGACGGCAAATGCTGCGAGCACGGGCCACCACTTCAGGCGCGGACGGGGCGGCGCAGGCCGAGGGGCGATGGAAGTGTTCATCTTAGCGTCTGACGGCCTCGTAAGCGTTGACCAACTGCCGGGCGGCGTCGTCCCACGTAAAGCGTGCCGCCTGAGCCCGGCCCAGATCTGCCAGACGAGCGCGAAGCGTGGCATCTCCCAAGATGCGGGCCATCGCGTCGGCCAGGCCGGTCACATCCTCTGCCTCGGCATAGAGTGCCGCGGTTCCCAGCACCTCAGGCAGGCTCGAGTTGTTGCTGGCCACGACGGGCGTCCCGCACGCCATCGCCTCCAGCGGGGGCAGGCCAAATCCTTCGTATAGCGACGGAAAAGCGAACAGGTCTGCGAGCGTGTAGAGCGCCGGTAGATCCTCGTCCGCGACGAAGCCGGGAAATAGCACGTCCTCCGTGAGTCCCTCGCTCGTCACCTGCGTGAATATGTCTTCGTATAGCCAACCCTTTGATCCGCTTAGCACGAGTGCGTGGGGCAGCCCCGTCTGCCGGCGCATCTCGGCATAGGCCGAAATCAGGCGGGCAAGGTTCTTGCGGGGCTCGATCGTGCCTACAAATAGAACGAAGAACTCGGGCAAATGGTAACGCTCGCGTACGGCTGCCAGCCGGGCCGGGTCGCGGACCGGACGAAAGCGCGGTTCGACGCCGGCGTAGACCACGGCAACCTTGTCCTCAGGCACAGCAAGCAGTTCGAGAATATCGCGGCGGGTGTTTTCGGAATCGGCAAGCACCCGGGCGGCCCGTGCCACGGAAGCCGGCACGCGCTCGGTCAGGTAGGCGCGCAGGCCGGGATCCGCACATTCGGGTGCCTTGAGGAACGACAGGTCGTGAACGGTCACGACGCCGGCCGCGCTTGATAGGGGTGGCAGCGTGAAGTCGGGGGAGTGGAAGATATCTGCCGCGCCGGCAATGCGCTCAGCGGGCAGCGGCAGCCTCAGCTTATGCCAGCCGGCCGTCAGGAAGCGCTCGGGCACGGGCGTGGTGCGCACGCTGAAATTCGGCGGCCAATCGTGGTGCGCGGGCGCGTCACCGGCACAGAAGAGCGTATAGGTATTCTCGCGATCAAGCTGCGCGAGGGCGCTGACCAGGTTGCGGGTATACCGTCCGACGCCAGCACGCTGCCGTACAGCAGAGGTGTAGTCGATCGTGATGCGCATCGTCAGGCGATGCCCTTATACGTCCATCTCCGGTTGACGAAGTAGTTCCAGAACAGGACAATGCCGATCGCGACGATCTTGGCGGCGATATACGCGGGTGGGTCCTGCAGGAACCGGCCAAAGAGCGGGTGCAGAGCGGCGACCACGACCTCATTGATGCCCAGACCAATCGCGTTGATGATGAAGAACTGCAGCAGTTGGCTGCTGATGGCCCGCTGGCGGCTCTCGGGGAAGGTCCATAGCCGGTTCCAGGTGAAGTTGCTCACCACGGCGACCGTGAACCCGACGGCAACTGCGAGGGTGAGCGGCAGGCCCAGCCACTCGTGCGCGATGGTCATGGTTGTGAGATCGACGACCATGCCGATGGCGCCGACGATGGCAAACTTTAGAAAGCGCTCGAACTCACGCGGCTTCTGAGCAAAACCCGTCCGGTTGATCACCGGCAGGCGCAGGAGAGCCATCACGATCGGGGATGCCTCATTTGACATGAGCGATCCCAACGGTACATCTTGAGTCATGCATCGTTCCAGAAAGAGATTGAGTTGACTGGGCCGCGACAGCGGGCCAGGCAATGACTGCCAGCAGCAGCGCCAGCTGCAGCTGCATGTGCTGGACAAACAGGTTGTCGAACAGTCCGTGCACGGTCAGGTAGGTCCATGCTCCAAGAACGCCGATCGCCACGGCGCCGATCCATCCGGACCTCGCCCACCCCAGACGGAGTGCGGTGACGGCAACACCGAACCAAAGGAGCAAGAAGGCGGCCAGGCCCAAGACGCCCGTTTCCGCCGCGAAGTTGATGAACACGTTGTGTGCGTGGCCGAGCGGGTCGTACCAGTGCGGCTGCGGGTAACTGGCGTAACTCGCCCCATAGTTGCCGATGCCCACGCCCAGCCACGGATGCTCGTCAAACATGCGAATCCCGGCTTGCCAGTGAGCCAGCCGCTCGAGCACGGAGAAGTTCTCATCCGTAATCTCGGTCCGGGCGGGGTCTGGCCCACCCACATAGCTCCCCAAGTCCTGCACCCGGCCGGCGATGGCCGATGGCAGCCACGATGTTCCCGAGAGTGCCACGGCCGCAACGAGGAGCGCGACGACCGCGGCCATGACGATCGCTGTGCGCCAGCTGCGCAGGCCGGCCACGACGACCAAGGCCGCAACCAAGCCGAGCCAGCCGCCCCGCGACCAACTCATGATGATGCCCGCGATGAGGGCAAGCGTGACCCCCGCCAGGAGTACGGTCAAGGCGAAGTCTTTGCTCTGGCGCCCTCGCCACCAGCGCCATCCGGCCCACAGGGCCAAGCTGGCTGCAACGGGCGCCAGGTAGCCCAGGTAGCCGGCGTAGGGATTCGGCTGGTTGAAGCTGCCGTAGGCCCGCAGGAACCCGCCCGGGAGAATGAACGCCTCCGGGCCCGCCTGGCGAACGAACTGGTACGCGCCTAGGGCCACCTGGCTCAGCCCGCCGGCCAGCAGCCCGGCGACCACCCACTTGCTCGACCTCGGCCCAAGCATCTGCGCGGCCACGATGTACAGCAGCGCAAACTCCACCCACTTGAACCACTCGGTGACGCCATCCCGCCACGAGAGTGCCTGCGAAAGACTCAGGCCGGCCACCCAGACAAACAGCAGGAGCACCCCGGTCAGAACTGGGAGGCTCAACATAATCTTGCGCTCGGCAACGCCCCGCGCGAGCCAGAGCCCGACGACCAGGCCAACGAGGATGTCGGCCAGCCCGATGGCCGGCAGCGGCAGAGCCACGGAGTTGCTCCAGGGCAGAGCGACCGCGAGGACGAACAACGCGGCCGCGGGCTTGATCAGAAACCCGATGGCGAAGCCTGCCGCCGCCAGGGCAACCACTGCCAGCCGCAACGGCGCGGCGGCGAGAAAGGTGGCCAATAGCAGGAGGGCGACGACTGCGGCAAACGCTTTCAGGTGTTTGCGGGGCAGGCCGGGCGCCGCAGGTGCGACGCTCATCCGAATAACATCCTCGGGGATATCCTGGGCTCCATAGACGGCTAGCAGAACCGGCTTCCGGCCGCGTGAAGCCGGCTAATCTTGCGCATCATAGTGCAAAGAGGGTGCTTTGTCAATTAATTGACGCGCTTGTGGGCTATGGTATACTGTGTGGCTAATGCCACATCCGGAGTTGCCCGGGCAGCCCGCTCGCGCTCCGAACCACGTTTGAGGAGAAGTTCCACATGGCGAAGCAGGCGCAGAAGCCAAAATCTGCGTATTCGAATCCCGGCAAGCCGAAATCTGCACCTAAGAAGAGCACTCTCTCGCCGGCAGTGCTCCTGGGCGTGATCGCCGCGGCCATACTTGTCGTGGCGGGTGTTATCATCCTTGCCAGCCGAGCCAACAGCCAGCCCCTGGCCGCGACAGACCGTGTAGGGGAGGGGGCAGCTTGGGGGCCGGTGGGCGCGCCGGTGCAGGTGGTGGCCTATTCGGACTTCGGCTGCTCGCATTGCCGAGACTGGGCGAATGTCCAGGAGAAGCAGCTGCGTGCGGACTATGAGGCATCGGGCAAGGTGCGCTACGAGTACAAGAGCCAGAACATCGGCGGCACGCCGACGCGGGACGCAGCAAACGCGGCGGAATGCGCGGCGGATCAGGGCAAGTTCTGGGACTACCACGATGCGCTGTTCGCCCGGCAGGGCACGGCCGCGAACCCGTTCACAAAGCCCTTGTTGAAGCGCTATGCTGCGGAGCTGGGCCTGGATGCGGCCAAATTCGATCCGTGCGTCGACCAGAACGCGCATTACGACACCGTGCGCGCTCAGGAGCGCGAGGCAAGCAGCAAGGGCGTCGACTCGACCCCGACCTTCTTCGTGAACGACAAGAAGGTCATGGGTGCGGTGCCTTACGATCAGTTTAAGGCCGAGGTGGAAGCAGCCATCGAGTCGGCGAAGTAGCCCGATAAGGCCACAAAGCCAAATCAAAGGCCTCTGCGCCCTTGTTCCCCAAGGATTGCAGAGGCCTATATTGTATCCTGATATTTCGTGTAGCCAACGAAATGAGAACGTGTGTTGCGTGAGCGGGCGGAGGAGGGGCTCAATTAGGCTATGCGAAGCAGAACGGGGTGGAGCGCAAAGACGCGTGGCAGCTCGAAAGCGTGAAGCGCAAGGTGTGCCATCGCGAAACCACGGAGCCGGCCTTGCGACTCCGTGGCGGGCATCTCTTCTTGCCTCAGAAGGTTTGGCGCGCCGAACTCCTACCGGTAGGGCAGGAGGTGGCTTACAAGTAGCGGCCGATCAACGGCTCGAGGCGGACGGCCACGTCGGGCGGGATGGCCGACTTGTGGGTCATAATGGCATCCCGCAAGGCATCCGCGTAGGGGGAGGGGCCTGCGCCTTTCAGCCTGCGCACCGCGTTGACCACCGACGCCTTCGCGACCTCGGCGTTGGCCAGCAGCTGGCGCACCACCATTTCGACGGTTACGGGTTCCTCGGTCTCGTGCCATACATCATAGTCCGTGACGCTCGCCATCGTCGCGTAGCTCATGCCGGCTTCCCGGGCCAGAAACGCCTCTGGGATGGCGGTCATGCCGATGATTGCAAAGCCGAGGGACTGATATACCCTGCTTTCAGCCTTCGTGCTGAAGCGAGGACCCTCGATCGTGACCAGCACGCCACCGCGCTGCACTTCGTGGCCTGTCTCGGCCACCGCATCCGCGCAAATTTGGCCGAGAGTGGGGCAGAACGGATCGGCGACCGAGATGTGGGCGACGACTCCGCCCGTGCCGGCACTTGGATCGTCGAAGAAGCTCGATACCCGGCCTCGAGTGCGGTCGAAGAGCTGGTCGGGCACCACGATGTCGCCGGGTTTGTGTGCCGGCTGCAGACTGCCGCATGCGCTGATCGAAATGAGATACTCGACGCCGAGCTTTTTGAAACCGAAGATGTTCGCGCGGGCATTGAGCCTGCCTGGGCTAACCCGGTGTCCCCGGCCGTGGCGGGGGAGAAACGCGACGGGTTGGCCCTCGATTGTCCCGACAATGTAAGAGTCA
The DNA here is from genome assembly GCA_963810095.1 of uncultured Chloroflexia bacterium. Classification (GTDB taxonomy): domain Bacteria; phylum Chloroflexota; class Anaerolineae; order CG2-30-64-16; family CG2-30-64-16; genus JALOOB01. The sequence continues at coordinate 158,089 of CAWEMM010000013.1, forward strand.
GATGGGGCGCCGAAGGGCGTGTCTAGCCGGACCTCCCGGACGTCCTTCAGCTGGCTCATGTCGTAGACGCCGCTGCCGCCGATTACGCCGATCCGAACTTGCTCCATGGGGACATGCTCCTTAAAGAACTACCAGATGACTCCGGGGGCCGTAGAAATGTGGGCCTGGACGCCCAGCCGCTTGACCATGCGCACCCGGTCCCAGCGGTCGCCCATCACGCCATCGTGGATTGCCCACGAGCGACCCCGCACCGTGTCTGCCAGGACGCGCCGCCGGAAGGGGCTGGATTCATCAAGCCGGGCGTAGTACTCGCCGCCGGGCTGGAAGCCGTTTTGGACCTCTTCCATTAGCGCTTTGCCCTGGATATAGCTGAAGCCGTAGCGCTCAAACAAGACTGCCGTGTGGTAGAAGAGGGGCTGGGCCACGTATTCATGCTGGTTCAGGCAGAGCATGAGCGTTTCGATGCGCTCGGCCAGCCAGCCAAACGCGTGTAGACCCCGCCGCACCTGGCCGGGCGAAAGCCCCGCCATCATCGCCCCTTCTTCGGCCACCACGTTTCGGCCCACGGTGCCGCGCATCGTCGAGCTGCCGCCCGGCAAGATGTCTGTGTCATAGCGATGGGCCAAGGGGTCCTGCAGCGTCACCCACACGACCTCGATCTGGTTGAACTGCGTGTCGGCCAACTCGAGCTCGGCGATGGGCTCGGGAAAGCCCCCTTCATGGAACAACTCGAACTTGTAGCTGCCCTCGGCCAGCCCCTGGCGCGCAAAGAACACGGGATTGCCGGCCGGATCGGTGCCCAGGACGGGGTCGATGTGATACCTGGCGAGCACGTGGAGCGGGACCAGGATGCGGAACAGCATTCGCTGCCGCTCCAAGTCCCACTCTGTGACCTCACGCAGCGCAACGGGTTCCTTGCGCCCTTGCGTCAGGTCGACCCTCGTGCCGGCCTCCCGCTCCGCGGATGGGATGGATTTGAGCCAGGCGGGTAGCATTATGCAAAACCAAAATCAGGATCGAGGCCCGCTTCGTCGAGGATGTCGCAAAGCAGGTCGGCAATCTGCCCATGCCGCACTCCGTTGCTCGCCAGGACGCCAAACCGGTTTTTGACGTTCTCCCGGTTGTACCGGATGGGGCGATTCCAGCAGTCGGTCATGAGGCCGCCGGCCTCGGAGACGATGATATCCGGCGCGCACGTGTCCCATTCCTTCGTGCCCGGGTTAGGGTGCACGTAGAACTCGGCCTGGCCACGCGCAATGAGGCCGATCTTCAGGCCCACGCTGCCGATGCTGCGCTCGCGCTGCAGACCCATGCTTTTGATAATCGTATCGATCAGTGGCGGGCGGTGCGAGCGGCTGACCACGAGCCGGAAGCGTGCGACATCTCCCTCGTCGGACACGCGCAGCGGGTGGCGCTCGCCGAACTCTTCCACGTACGCGCCCTGGCCCTTGCTGGCGGCGAAAAGCACTTCGTTGATCGGCTGATACACCACGCCGGCCACCGGCTCGCCGTCGACTGCGAGCCCAATCATGATGACGAATTCTCCGTTGTGCGCGATGAACTCTGCCGTGCCGTCAAGCGGGTCCATGATCCATACCCGGCGCTTCTGCAGGCGGGTGAAATCGTCCTTCGACTCCTCTGCCAGGATGCCGTCTTGGGGGTAGAGCTGGTTAATCTGCTTGACGAGGTAGGCGTTTACGGCCCGGTCGGCTTCGGTTACGGGCTCGGTCGGATCCTTCCAACGTACGGTGGTCGGCACCTCGTAGAAAGTCTTGACGATTTCGCCCGCCTCGCGCGCGAGGCGGATGGCGGTGCGCAGTTCCTCGTCGTATTCCGGGCTGGGGCTGGCACTGGGTTGGGACATGGAAGTAGACGTCACGGCTGTGTCCTTCTCGGATGCAGAGTATGCAGCAGCGCCTCGGCCTTCTGAGCGCAATTACCGGGGCGACGTACTTAACTTGTAACGGCAAGGAACGAAATTACGGTCCCCGACGATGCGGCATGATAGCATGCGGTGATGGGGTAGGGCAAGTTCGCATCGGCTGGAACACACTGCTGTGAGGCGAGGAGTAGACATAAAAAGTGCCGGCCACATTCATGTGACCGGCACTTTTCTGGGATGGTGGAGATGCCGGGAGTCGAACCCGGGTCCGAAACAAACGACCGCCAGCGCCTACAAGCTTAGCCCCTGATTTGATCTCGCCGGACGGTCCGGCAGTGACCACCGTCCATTAGCCCGGCCAGCCGATGATCTTAATTCCGCTTATCGGTATGGGCGGAAAGCACCTTACGGTATCTGACGATGCGTCCTACCGCCGCGAGGACCCAGTAGGGGCACCGTCGTCGCTGGTTAGGCGACGATTTGGTCCACGTATCCCTTAGGCCGCGAGCGCCATAGCGCTGTTGCGAGCCATCGGGAAGGTGAACGCCTTGCCGTTGTTGGCATTTGTAAGTTTGCTCTGGATTTACGAGGTGAGAGCACCTCGGCTTGCAGCTAACGACCCATTTGCCCCGTCGAAACCAGTCATCCCCCTGTGAGACGTATTATAGCAGGTTTTGTGAATGGGATCAAGTCTAGTCCCAGTCCTGGTCTTTGATCTGCCGGCGGAGTTCGCGATCCGCGTCGCGCTCGGCCACGGCGTCCTTGCGATCGTACAAGCGCTTGCCGCGCACAAGGGCGACCTCCACCTTTGCGCGGCCCTTGACCAGGTGGATGTTTAACGGGACGACGGTCCAGCCGCGTTCGGACACCTTGCTGAGCATCTTGTGGATCTCCTGCTTGTGCAGGAGCAGCCGGCGTTCGCGCCGCGGCTCGTGGTTCTCCCGGTTGCCGAAGTCATAGGGCGAAATGTGGACGTTGACAAGCCACGCCTCGCCGTTGCGGATCAGCACGAACCCATCGCGCAGGTTGACGCGGCCCGCGCGCACGGATTTGATCTCCGTGCCGGTCAGTGCAACACCGGCTTCGAAGCGGTCTTCGATGAAGTATTCGTACAGCGCCTTGCGGTTGGTGGCAACCTGCTTGACTTCGCCGTCGGTATGCCTGCTCAAGAGCGGCCTCTCCCTGTGGGGCAGGGCCTTCGGCGCCGCCGCTGAAGGCCCTGCCTGATGTCGCGAATCCCTACTTACCCGTCAACAGGTATTCTACGGCCCGATCGAGCTGCGGGTCCTGCTGGGCTTTCATCTGTTCGGCGGTGGCGTCTTCTACCTGGATGTCTGGCGCCAGCCCCGTGCCGTCGATGCCGCGGTTCTTCGGCGTGTACCACCGGGCGATGGTCACGCGCAGCTGCGACTTATCGCTCATCTCATTGGGCAGCTGGACCGAGCCCTTGCCGTAGCTCTGGGTGCCCAGCAGCTTGCCCACCCCGGTGTCCTGGATCGCGCCGGCCACGATCTCGGAGGCGCTTGCACTGCCGCCGTTCATCAGGACGACGAGCGGGATGTTGTTCAGCAGGTAGGCGCCCTGGCGTGCGTAGTCGGTCTCGCGGCCATCCGAGAAGCGCTCGATGACGATGTTCCCCTGCGGCACGAACATGCTTCCGATGCGAACGGCGGCATCGAGCAAGCCGCCCGGGTTATCGCGCAGGTCGAGGATGATCCCCTGCGGCTTCTTGTCGACCGCGGCTTTCAGCGCTTCCTGGACCCGCTGGGCGGCCGGCGCACTGAACTCGCTGAGCTTGACATACTCCACCTTACCGTTGCCCACGGTTTTGGTTTCCACGACGGGAATCTCGATGCGGGCGCGGGTGATGGTGACGTCGAAAGGCGCTTCCTCCCCACGCTTAACCGTCAGGGTGACCTTGCTGCCCTTGGGGCCGCGGATCAGTGCGACGGCGTCGTTAAGTTCGAGCATCGTGATATCTCTGCCGTCCACCTTGAGGATCACGTCGCCGTCCTCGAGGCCCGCCTTCTGCGCCGGCTGCCCGGCAAACAGGTGCTGAAGCTTGACCCCACCGCCATCGGCCGTGTCGACCAGGGCGCCGATGCCTTCGAATTCGCCGGTCATCTCCTCGTTGGAGACCGCGGCCTGCTTGGGATCGAGGAAGGCGGTGTGCTTGTCGCCGAGGGACGCAATGATGCCCCGAATGGCGGCGTAAGTGACGTCCTCACCCGTCGGCAAGTTGCCGTAGTACTGCTCCTTCAGCAGCCGCCAGGCCTCGTTCATCAGCGCAGAGTCGATCGGTGCATCATCGGGCAGCTTGGACTTGTCCTGCCGGGTTGGCGTCGGCAGGGGCGCCGTTGGGGTGGGGGTCGCTCCAGGCGTCGCGGACGAAGCCGGGGCACCCTTGGCTGGGGTTGCCGCGGCGGCGATCACGGGGGCCATCGCCTCAGAGGGCGCCGGCGGGCTGGACGGCTGTGCAGCCTGCTCGACCGGGGCCGCGCTCGTCGGCTGCAGGGCCTGCTCGGCACGCTCGACCGGTGCAGCGGCAACCGGCGCGGCCATCGCCGACGCCCGGCCCTGGCCTACACCGATGCCAACCCCGGCGCCGAATGCGGCCAGCACCAGGATCAAAACGACCACGGCGGCCACCATTACCTTCATGGCCGCCGTGAAGGTATTGTTCTGATTCGAATTATCCTTCATCAATCGTTTCCTCAATCGCTCTGCGCCGAAGCCATCGATGCGAGCTCAGGCGCAATCATCTGGATTATACCAAAGCCGAGACTAGCGCTCACCATTCAGCCACGCCTGGCCACGGGCCAGCTGTGGATCGCGGCCGTTTTGCCGGTCGTCGTCGCTCAGGCCGACCTGTACGTCGGGCTGTAAGCCGGTTCCGTCGATCTGGTTCCGATCGGGCGTCAGCCAGCGAGCCACCGTCACGTGCAGCGAAGACCCGTCGGGAAACTCGTGGACTTCCTGTACGGAGCCCTTGCCGTAGGTCTTCTCGCCGATCAGAACGGCCCGGCCGTGATCGCGGAGCGCACCGGACACAATCTCGGAGGCGCTGGCTGTGCCTCCATCCGTCAGCACCACCAATTCCCAATCCTGGGCGGCGCTCCGCATCGGCTTGACGGGGTAGTACCGCTCCTGGCCGCCGCGTTTCACTTCCAGCAGGACGTTACCGTCCCTGACGAACTGGCTGGCGATATCCGTCGCGGCGTCCACAAGCCCGCCGCCGTTGCCGCGCAGGTCGACGACCAGCTTGGTCACGCCCTGGTTATTCAGTTCCTCAATGCCCTTGCGCAATTCGTCGGCTGTGCGCTCGCCGAAGATGGCGATGCGGACGTAGCCGGTGTGCTTCGCCTCGTCCAGCACCCGCCATTCGACGCTCGGCGTGTCCACCCGCTCGCGCTTGACCTTCACGGTGAAGGGCTCGGTGGCGGGTGGGCGCAGCAGCTTGAGTTGCACCTCGGTGCCCTCGTCCCCGCGGATCAGGGCAACAACTTCCTCCACCGTCATCGCCGGCGTGATCTCGGTCTCGTCGACGGCAAGCAGCACGTCTTTATCCTGTACCCCGGCCTTCGCCGCGGGCCGGTCGCGCATGACGGTGATGGCCATGCGGCCCTGCTCGTCGCGGCCCAGGTACGCGCCGATCCCCCCGAAGTGCCCCGCCAGTTCGTCCCGCTCCATCTCGCGCGGGGCAGGCTCGACAAACACGGTGTATGGATCGCCGTAAGCCGCGACCATGCCGTGCGTGGCGCCCCAGGCCTGTTTCTGGTCGGTCGGCAATTCGCCGATAAAGGTGCGTTCAAGCATGCCGCGCACCGTCCAGAGCTCGTCGAAGGAGCCGGGACTCCCCGCGTTCACCGTCTGCCGCGAGCCAAAATAGTAGCCGCCGGCGAAAACGGCGGCAATGGCCGCGAACACCAGCAGGCCGGTCAGCGCGTTGCGGCCGAATTGACGCATCTTCGAAAGGCTCCTCTCGCCCGACAACCTGAAGGTGTGTTCGCCCTGGCCCGGAGATCGCGGGGAGTGGGTTCACCCAGGCGGACCAGGCATATTATGCCATGAGTTAATCGCTCGCCCTAACCCTCGTCCGTCTGCCGGACGGCGCGTACCTCCCGATTCACGGTTGGGGCACGCGGGATGCAGGCGGCGGGACCGTCCCGCTGGTCGCAGTGCAGGCCTATTTCCTTGGACGCAGACGGGAGGCGTGAGGTTGCAGCATTTTGCGGAGTCTCATCAAACTTTAACCATTCCCCGTCGGAGGGTTCGCATTCGGCGTCGTTTCCCCGCGTGGCAGGGCGGGGCTGCGACGGTCCAGCGCGGCCAGCCACGCGGCAAAGTAGCCGATCGTGAGCGCGGTGAAGACGGCCCCGCCCGGCAGCCACATGATCATACCGGCCAACTGCTGGTCCTGCAGCGGGGTCAGACCCCAGGCGGCAGTCAGGGGTGCATAGTAGGGATACCACAGCTGAGAACTGAACGTGATCAGCGCACCGAGGACGCCGCTTTGCAGGGTCGTGGTGAAGAGATACGCGACGGCAAACCCCAGGCGGACGTGGGCCGGCCGGGTCCGCTCGAGCAGCACCCACCAGAAGAGCAGGGCGCCGAGCAGCAGGGTGAGATGCTCGACGGCGTGCACCGTCTCGTTGCGCAGCGCGGCCTCGTAAAGTGCGGGCAGGTGCCAGCCCCACAGAACGACCGCGAAGATCAGCCACGCGACGGGCGGGCTGGACAGGGCACGCCACACCCGGCTCACGCCCCTGCCATGGGCCGCCCGGTCCGACGCGGCGGGCCCATGGGGCAGGCAATGCCCAGAGCACCGCCAGGGGGAGGGCAGCCATGAGGAGCAGCGGCGCGGCGAGAAGCATGAGCAGCAGGTGCTGGACCATGTGCGCGGCGAAGAGTGAACCGCTGAGAGCGTCGAGCGGCGACATGAGCGCCAGGGCCAGGACGAGCAACGCGGCGACAAACGCAAGGCATTCGCGTAATCGTACGCCGTGCCCCCGTCCCGCCCGACGCCACACCCTGGCAGTTCCCCACCCGTAGAGAAGGATTGCCAGGGCCAGGGACACCACGATCGCCGGCTCGAAGGTCCACGCGGCCCACAAATCGTGCGGCGCCAGGGGCTCGCCACCGTGCGGCAAGACAAAGTAGTTCACGTCGCGTCCGTTACCGGCCCGAGGGCGTCATCACGGGCGTCCGCTGCTGCTCGGGCGTCGGTGTCGGCTGGTTGCTCCCCAGCCGCAGGGCAATGACGGCGGGACTGTCGCCCAGCCCAAACGGCCAGAGGATGGTATCGCCTGCGACGGCCGGCCAGGCATTGGTGCCGCCCGGCGCCTGCCACTGCCAGACGACAGAACCGTCTTTGCGGGCGAGCGCATAGATCATGCCGTCGAGCGTCGAAGTGAACACCAGGTCGTTGACGACCGTCGCGCCTGAGAAGTCCACCTTGTCGAACTGGTGCTTCCACAGGAGCTTCCCCGTGGCCGCGTCCAGTGCGACCATCTCGGAGTTGCCGCTGTCGTAGTGGGTGCCGCCTTCAGACCGGTTCAGCGCTTGCTCCGGTGTTTCCGCGTCAAAGGCCGTGGCATTGTAGGGCGACGCCAGGTTGGCGGTCAGCGCGTAGACCGTCCCGTCGGCAAAGGCCATGGGCGCTTCCACGCCCCCCCACGCGCCCGGATAGACCCATGTCGTCGAGGTATCCAGGGGCAGGGCTTGAAGATTGTCATTCTGGTGTACGCCGATGGGCGTGCTCCACAGCGTCTTGCCGGTGTCCTTATCAAAGCCGTACACCACGCCCAGCTTGCCGGACCCGACGACGATCTTCGTGTCTTTGCCCTGCAATTTGACGGGGACCAGCATCGGCGAAACCTGGAAGTCCAAGTTGAACAGGTCGTGCGGCTTCACCTGGTTGTAGAAAAGCATCTTGCCTGTCCGGTGGTCGAGGGCAATGAGCGAATTGCTGTAGAGGTTGGGCCCGGGCCGGCTGGAACCGTTCGGGTAATCTTTCAAACCGGGCACGGGCGACGGGTTGCCGGTCGCCCAATAGCTGACGCCGGTCTCCGTGTCGATGGCCGGCGGGAACCAGATGCCCGCGCCGCTGTTGAGCTTCGGATTGCCCCAGAACCCCTCTTCGACCCCCGTCCAACTCCAGTATTCGGTGCCGTTCTGCGGGTCCATCTGGAACACGGTGCCGCTCGTGCCGCCCGTATACGAGTGAATCGTGATCTGGCCGTGGCCCGACGAGGCGGCCTGCGCGGCCAGGTAGACCCGGTTGCCGAACACGTAGGGCTGGAATGCGCCCGACACCAGCTTCGAGCCGTGGCTCCAGTCCCATGCCTGGACCCCGGTCTTGAGGTCCAGCGCCGAGTAGAGGTCGATCCGCGAGTTGACGAACACCTTCCCGTACCCGATGCCCGGGCCGCTCGGGCCGAAGATCTGGTTGTCGAACGTGGTCTCCCAGATCGTCTTGCCCGACTGGAAGTCGACGGCGTACACGTTCGCCGCCAGGTCCTGGAAGTACACGACGCCATCGGAGATGACGGGGTTGCCCGTGCCCCCGCCCCACTCGGACGTACCCTTGAGCGAGGAGGTCCAGGCGAGCCCGAGGTTCTTCACGTTGCCCGAGTTGATGGCCGAGCCCACCGCTGCACGGGTGTTGCCGTAATCGTGGTTCGCAAGCGGCCACTCTGCCTCGTGCCCCTTCACCTCGGGTGGCACGTCAAATGACGCGCTGCTGTTAGGTGCGGCCGGCTGTGCGGCCGGCGTGCCGCAGGCTGCGAGCGCCAGCAGGGTTGCGGCGAGCGCGGCTGCGGCGAGCGGGGCGAAGGACCACCTCCCGCGTCGCTCCTGCAGTCGCCGGGTTCTATGCGGCAAAAAGCGTCTTCCCGACATCACCTTTACCCTACCTACTGTATCTGGTGCGTGGAGACCGCGGGCGCCTGGTTGCCCCACGCATTGCGGATATACGACAGCACGGAAGCGATATCGTCGCCCGTGATTTTGTTTCCAAACCCCATCATCGACCCCTGCCCGTACTTGACGGTCTCGATGATTGGGGCAGCGTCGTGCAGCGTGACGATCGGGTTGCCGGCCAACCGCGGATAGAGCGTCGAGAAGCCCATGCCGTTCGTCTGGTGGCACTCGGCGCAGTATTCCAGGTAGATCTGTTGGCCGTGAGCAATCCATTGCTCCGGGTGGTCCGGACGTTCGGTATATGAATTGCATCCGGCGAGCGCGATGCCCCCGATAAGCACCAACCCGATCAGCAGACCCCTTGCTGCGATCTTTCCGTTCACGGTCGTCCTCCCCGCCTCAACGGCACGCTTGCAAGGTGAAGATGGGGACGAACAGCCCGATCACGAACAGCAGGAAGAAGCTGTTTGCCATCATCGCGATGAACGCCAGGAGCGGCTCCCGCGCCTTCTCGGTGTCTTGCAGCATGTGCGGATTCTCCGGCGGCTTTTCCGTCTGGTAGCGCCGCCAGTCGCGGAATGGGAGATAGACGGCAGTGAGCATGAGAAGCGCGGCGATCAGTGCAATGATCGCCTGGACGACCTGGAGCCCCGAGAGGGAACCGACTTTGAACGGAAACCAGTCCCACTTGCAGGCCAGCGAGGGGAGGGCGTATACCGTATTGAGTACGATGAACCAGACGGCGATGCCCAGAAACAGGCTTGCCTTCGTCTGGCGTTCTGCGGTATCTCCCAGCAACCTGGTCACGATGCTCATCGTCTCACAACCCCTATCCTCACTTGATCAGGTATGGTGACAGGAACACGGTGAAGAAGATCGCCACCCATGCCGCCACGATGAAGTAGGAGCTCAAGCCGTCTACTTCCACACCCCAGTGACGTTCCTCGTTGTAGAATCCCTGCCGCGCGTGCACCAGCATGTAGAGGTTCTCGAAGATCATAATCAGGGCGAAGAGCAGGTGCATCACGATCAACACCCAGTAAGCCGACGTATACGCGTTCTTGTCCCAGTTCCAATTCAGCGAGCGCAAGTGCAGGCCAATGAAGACAAGGAAACCAGTCTCCAGGATTACCGTCAGGATCATGTTACGAATGAGGCCCTTCTGGTCGCCCTTCTTGATCGCGTGGTCGCCCAGGTAAGTCGGCACTGCGCTCGCCAGCAGCAGCAGCGTCCCGATGATCGGCAGCAGCAGCTCGGGACGGGGCACGTCGCCCGGCGGCCAGTCATTGCTGCTGGAACGAAGGTAGAAGTAGCTCGCGATCAGCGCGAGGAACTCGGTCGACTCGATCGCAATGAACAGCAGCGTCCCGTAGTAGAAGGGCGGCTTCTTGCCCGGGCCCTGGACGACGGTGCTGACTTCCTCGGCGCCTTCCGGTCCTGCTTTGACCCATGCCATCGACTTCTCGTGATGTTTGGGCCAGTGCCAGACGGCCAGCAGCCCGAGGACGACTGCGGTCCAGATGATGACCGGCACGAGATTGAACATCGCGCTGATCAGCAGGAATGTCGTCGCCGCTGCGAGGTAGAACGGCACGAGCGTATTGCCAGGCAGAATGCTGCGCTGCTCGGGTTGCGCGTCCAGCGCCGTCGTTACCAGCACCTCTCGGCGGGTCAGGTTTTCCTTGAAGATGTAGTCGTCGACCTGCTGCGGCGTGTCCCAGAGCGGGTACCGGCTTTCGACCAGCGGCAGCGTGGCGAAGTTATACGGCTGGGGCGGTGAGGTCGTCGCCCACTCCAACCCGCCCGCGCCCCACGGATTGTCTCCTGCCCTCTCGCCCCGTACGAGGGCACGGACCACGTTAATGGCGAACAGCAGCACGCCGAGCGCAAGCACGAACGAGCCGACCGTCGAGATGAAGTTGAGGGCGTCCCAGCCGAGTCCGGGCTGATAGGTATAGACGCGCCTCGGCATGCCCAGCAACCCGCTGATGTGCATGGGGAAGAAGGCCACGTTGAACCCGATGATCGTGAGCCAGAAATTCCACTTGCCCAGGCGATCGCTCAGCATCCTGCCCGTCATCTTGGGGAACCAGTAGTAGATGGCCCCGAGCAGCGGAAAGACCGCGCCGCCGATCAGGACATAATGCAGGTGGGCGACGACGAAGTAACTGTCGTGCGCCTGCAGGTCGAATGGGACGGACGCAACCATGACGCCGGTAATGCCGCCGATGACGAACGTGAAGATGAAGCCCAGCACATAGAGCAGCGGCGTCTTCATGTTCAGATGGCCTTCCCAGAGCGTCGCCAACGCCGAGAAGATCTGGATGCCGCTCGGAATGCTTACGACCATGCTGGCAATCGTGAACACGCTCAGGCCGAGCGCGGGCAGCCCGGTGGCAAACATGTGGTGCACCCACAGGCCGAAGCTAATGACGGCAATCGTCACGAGCGAGATGACAAGCAACGCGTACCCAACGACCGCCCGCCGCGAAAAGGCGGCCAGGATTTCGCTGACCATGCCCAGTGCCGGGATGAAAATGATGTACACCTCGGGGTGGCCGAAGAACCAAAACAGGTGCTGCCACAAGAGCGGATTGCCGCCCAGGTTCGGGTTGAAGAAGTTGGTGTTGATGCCTCGATCCAGCATGAGCTCGAGCGTTGCGATTACTATCGACGGCATGGCGAAGATCACCATGAACGACGTTACCAGCATGGCCCACACGAACACGGGGATCCGGTTGAGCGACATGCCCGGCGCGCGGAACTTGAAGATGGTGATGATCAGCTCGGACGCCGCAATCAGCGCAGACAGCTCCGTGCCGGTAATCAGGGCCGTGTAGATATCCATGCCGTAGCTGGGCGAGAAGCGCGCCTCGGTCAGTGGGGTGTAGGCGAACCAGCCGCCGTCCGGCGCGAACCCGCCGAACAGGCTGATCCAGAGCACGACGCCGGCGAACAGGTAGGCGTAGTAGCCGAACGCATTGGCCTTTGGAAACGCAACGTCGCGAGTGCCGACCATTAGCGGCACGAAGTAGATGCCGACACCGAGCATGATGGGCACCGCAAACACGAACATCATAGTCAGCCCGTGGACCGTGAAGATCCGGTTGTACTGGTCGGCGTTCAGGAAGGTGTTTTCCGGATACGCCAGCTGGATACGCATCAGCAGCGCCGCAATGCCGGCCAGCACGAAGAAAGCAAACCCGGTGAAGATGTAACGCTTGCCGAGCTCCTTGTGGTTCACGGCCGATAGCCACCCCAGGAACCCCGGCCGCAGGGTGGGCTTCCAAGCCTCGGACAGCGCAGCAATGCGCTCAGGATCGGCGGCGCGCCCGCCAATCACGACTGCTTCAGGGCTGGCTGGCCGGTCTTCCGGCGTAAGGCTGATGCTCACGGCTGCTTCTCACTCACTTCAGGGTATCCAGGTACGCCAGGAGGTTCTGCAAGTCCTCCGAGTTGATGTACTGGTTCGGCATCAATGCGCCGGGCTTGATGTGCTGCGGGTCGACGATCCAACCGGCAAGGTTGCCCGTGTTGCGCGTCAGCGTGCCGGCCGCAATGGTCAGGCGGCTGCTGAGATGGGTCAGGTCGGGGCCCAGGTCGACGCCGCTACGGTCGATGGGCTTGTCGTCCGTCCCGCGAATGGTGTGGCAGAAGACGCAGCGGGCGCCGGTGAAGACCTGGGCGCCGGCAGACGCAGCCGGGCTGGTCGGGGACGGCGCGGGCGCTTGCTGAGCCGTAATCCAGTTGTCGAAGTCGGTCTTGCTCTGCGCCACGACCATGAAGTCCATGTGAGCGTGTTGGAGCCCGCAGAACTCCGCACACTCCCCGCGATAGACGCCTGTCTCGTCGGCCTGGAGGGTAATGTTGTTGATGCGCGTCGGGATGAGGTCCAACTTGCCGTGCAGCTCGGGCACCCAGAAGCTGTGGATGACGTCGCCCGATTCCAGGTCGACTTGCACGGGGGCGTTTACGGGCATGTGGATCTCGTTCGCCGTGATCACCCCTGCGTCCGGGTACTGGACTTCCCACCACCAACGCCGGCCGATGACCTTGATGTGCACCGTCTTCTGGTCCTTCTCGCGCTGAACGGCTGCCAGCGTATAGGTGCTGTAGCCGAAGACGATCGTCAGGACGATGAGCGGGAGGATCAGGCCGCCGCGGGTGATCCACTTGCGGCCGGTGTCTCCGCCGTGGCTTTCCGGCGTGGTGGTGTTGTCGCCGCGGCGGCGCCGGCTCAATGCCGCGAACAGCAGCCCGACGACGAGGAGCCAGATCACCGCGCCCAATCCAAACATGACCCACCATAGGCTGGCCAGGTGGGCGGCCGCGGGACCTTGCGGCTGGAGCGCAGAAGGCGTTTTGGCAGGGCTGATCGGTGCAGCCGCACAGGCTGCCGAAAGCACCAGTACGATCACACCCGCAACGTAGCGAACAAGGCGCTTGGTCGTCATGCCGGGGCTCACTTTTTCAGCCTGAGCCAGTCGAACGGGCTCGGCTGATAATAGAGATAGGAGGCGATGGCGCGCGCCTGGTCCTCGCTCACCCCCAGGTTCGGCATGGCTGTGCCGGGCTCGACGCCTTGCGGGTCGTGAATCCACTGGGCCAGGTTGTCCTGCGTGTTGGCCAGGCGACCGGCGATATAGCTGCGCTGCCAGAAGTGATCGAGGGGAGGCGCGGCCAGCGAGTGCGCCCCAGACACGCCGGGAACGGTGTGACACGCGCCGCAGCCGTAAGTGGCAATGAGCAGCCGGCCCGCTTCGACCTGAGAGTTGTACGAGGTGCGCGGCTCAGGGACGCCGTTAACGCCCCCTGCGCACGCTGAGAGGAGCACGACAGTAAGCAATGCCAAACCGGTCAATACGACGCGCGATCCCATTTCAGGCACCCACTCGCCCCGATGATCAATACGACTCACAGAACCGACTCTATCCTATTCATCTCCGTACATCTGCATAAACGCCCGAGTTGTATTGAATGTGCCAGTTCTGTTAAAGATCGTACTTATGGTGTAGAGGCACCAGAAAGACAGGCATTTCCGGGGGTGGTCAGCCGGGGGAGTGGTTCATGCTGCGCCGTGGGTTTCTCCCGGGGGAGTAGTTGCGCACCGTGGGAGCGGCTTGCTTGCCGCTCTGCCGTTCGGATGCGAGCGAGGAGCGCCTTTGGCCGCCGGGCAGCCACGATCACGCCTCAGGGTCCTGCCGGTGCGGGGTGTTTTCGTTGGCGAGCCCGGCGCGTGGCCGGTGTCGGACTACGGGCGCAAGGCGCGGCCGGCGCTCCCCTGGGTCAAGAATCGATGTCGTATACCACAGTACGTGAGAATGAGAACGCGTGGTTCCGGCACTATTCTGGAGTTATTGAGAATCATGTTTCGAAGTTAGTGAGAATAGGTAGGCATTTGTACCGTAAGTCTTGAGAATTAGTAAAGGCAACTCCGTGGCGCGAAATGCAGTTGGCTCGCCTCTCTTACCCGGGACTGGGCAGCGCCAGGAGCGAGGCCGCAAGGACGAGGACCACGATTAGGACACGAGTTCTTCCTCGAATCAGAACTGCCCGGGGCAGCTTGAAGCAGCCTGCCCCGGGGGCGGCCTGCCACAGCAGTTCTGTCGAAAGCGAAGAACGCCGGCTCGCTTTGCGAGGCCTGTCTCGCTCTGCGGCGCAGCCTGGCCCTGTGACGCTAATGGATCGGAGCCAAACGCATCGGACTGGCCTCCAGTTGCAGCAACATCTCAGGCTCCCGCGCAGTCAACTTGCGCATCGACTCCACACTGAAGGGCCGGCGCTCGACCTCCCATTCGTCGGCCCGTTCCATCAGCACCGCACCGACTTAGCGCACCACCGACGACTCATCGGGGGAAGACAGACACAGGCGCAGCGGTGGAGTAGATCTACGCCCCGCTATGATTCTAGCCGAGATCGTCGGCGCCTGATATACTTACCAGTTGTGGATGCCAGTTTGAGCCCTTTTTGAAGCTTCGTAAGACCCGTCAGGAAAAGCAAGCCCATGGCCGAATCTGCCGAAGAGTGGACGCAGCCACTTCAGATCAAGCTGCATATCCCCCGCTCCGGGCCCGGCGTGGTGGCACGCCCACGCTTGGTCGCCCGGCTGAACGAAGCCCTGGCCAATGGTGGCCGGCTGACGGTCGTCGTTGCGCCAGCCGGCTACGGCAAAAGTACGCTCCTGGCCGACTGGGTCAACGGCTGTGGGCGGACCGTGGCCTGGCTCTCGCTGGATCGACGCGATAACCATTTGCCTACTTTCTTGCGCTATTTCGTGGCCGCGGTCCGCACGCAGGATCCCAAGGCTTGCCCAATCACCTTACGCGCGCTGCAGGCACCCGCGCCGCCGGCTCCCGAGTACCTCGCCGAGTTGCTGGCCCACGATCTGGCGCTGCTATCCCAAGCTTTGATTCTGGTCCTGGACGACTATCACCTCGTACGCGATCCTGAGGTGCAGACGTGCATGGGCCGCCTACTAGAGATCTTGCCCGAGAACGTGCATCTCGCGCTGGTCGGGCGCCTCGATTCGTCCCTGCCGCTGTCCCGTTTCGCGGCGCGCGGCCAGTTGTGCGAACTGCGCGGCGATGCCTTGCGGTTTACGTTGCCCGAAGCGACCGAGTTTCTCAGGCACAACCTTGGCTCAAGAATGACTCCCGAGGAGGTCAGCGCGCTTTATGCGCGTACCGAGGGGTGGATTGCCGCGCTGAGCCTGGCCGTCCAGTCCCTGTCTGGCCAGGCCGGTCTGGCTGGAACAGTGTCGCGACTCGTGACCCGAGCAGATCGCCATGTGGCTGGCTACCTATTGCAGGAAGTTCTGGCACAGGAGCCTGCACCGACCCAGGACTTCCTCCTTTGCACGGCGATCCTTGACCGTTTGTGCGCCCCGCTATGCGCCGCCGTCATCGGCGATGAGGACACTTATGCGGCGCACGTGTCCCTTGCTGGATTAAGCCAGTCGAACCCATTGTTGCAGGCGCTGGACGACCAGGGAACCTGGTACCGGTACCACCAGTTGCTACAGGATTCACTGCGGGCGACCGTGGCCCAGCGCCTGAAGCCCGAGCGGATCGCCGAGCTGCACCGACGCGCCAGCGCCTGGTATGCAGCATCGGGCTTCACCGAAGAGGCTATAGAGCACGCGCTGGCCGCCGGAGACGTCCAGGCTGCGACACGGTTGACGGAGTGCTTCGTCCGGTCAGCGATCGAGCGCGTCCAGGCAACCGACATCGAACGTCGTTTGCGCCTCTTGCCAACAGAGGTACAGGAAACGAATCCGACCCTGGTGATGGGCCAGGCTTTCATCGCCCAGGTGCGGGATGAGCTCCAGAGGATGCCAGCGCTGTTGGAGGCCGCGGAGGCTGGTCTGCAGCGACCAGATTGGCAGGTCGACGATGACTTGCGCAGCTTCGTGCGCCGTTTGATCCACGTGGGTTGGAGTCTCTACTACTATTACATGGGGCAAGTCCAGCGCTGCCTGCAACACGCCGAATGCGCTCTCGAGCTCACCTCTCGGACAGATCAGTGGATCCACGCGGCCGCCATGCATCACTGGGCACGCGCCTGCCATGCTTTGGGCCGTCACCTGGAAGCGGTGACCAGGCTGCGGGACACTTTGGCGACGACCGCTCCCGACAACTTGGTTTATTCGCAGCAGGTATTGCTTGGCCTCGCACAAGTCTACCGTGCTTCCGGTGAAATGCGCCAGCTTGACGAGGTTGGCCGGCAAATGCTGGCAGAAACCCTTGAACTCGGGCTGGTAATCCGAGTCAGTTGGGCACGCATGCTGCAGGGCGTGGCCCGTTATCAGATGAACGACCTGGAAGATGCCATCCGGCACTTTGCGGCAGTGGTTGCTGAACCCACTGCGGTCCACCATCTGGCGCTGCGTGACTCTGTCGCCGGCCTTGCGTTGGCTTATCAGGGCCAGGGTCTGTTCGAGCAAGCCAACGAAGTGGTGACAACGCACATTGAATTCTTGCGACGGACGCGGCGCATTCGGGAGCTGCCGTACGCGCACGCCTTGGCGGCGGTGCTTTGCCTGCGCCAGGGTAACCTCGACGCGGCTCAACAGGCGTTAGAACTGGCCGCCATCGGTCCCGATCCGGGTGTCATGGAGTGGCTCGTCGTGCCGCACTTGGTGCAGGCCAGGGTCTTGGTTGCACAGGGCGACAAGGAGGCTCTGCGCCAAGCGGCGGGCATTTGCGACGACCTGGCCGCCCGTGCGGCCACGATCCACAACATCCCAACGCTGATCCAAACGCATGCCGTGCTGGCATTGGCCCATGAGGCCCAAGGGCACACCCCCGAGGCGATGGGTGCGCTGCGTAAGGCGCTGAAGCTTGCCCTCCCCGGCAGTTATATCAGGGGCATCGTCGACATGGACGCGCCCATGAGTCATGGCGCCTCAATGGCGCGCCTTTTGCTCCGAATGGTCGAGCAGTCCGCGCCGGACCGGTCGCACACCGAACCGTTGGTCGATTTTGCCCGCCGTCTGTTGAGGGTCGCTCAAGACACGCCTCGATCTTCCGTCGCGGTCGACGCGGCGGCTGGCGGCCCCCCCTCGCCGAGTCTATCTGACGCAAGCGGCCTTGCATGCGTCGAGGTATTGACGGAGCGTGAGACTGAGGTCTTACGTTTGCTGGCGGAACACTATTCCAACAAGGAGATCGCGGCACAACTCGTCATTTCACTCGCCACGGTCAAGCGGCATACCACCAATATCTATGGCAAGCTGGGGGCTGGCAGCCGGAGAGTGGCAGTGGCGCGCGCCCGCCAACTCGGCATTCTGCCTGATCCGTAGCCCATCAGGCCGGGTTGACAGTCCATCATGTGCGCGTAGCCCGGCTTGATCCGCGGCCACGCTCATTTCGCTGACCGCGTCGCCTGATCCATTTTCGTCTTCCTCTTTCCTCAATACCACCCTCGCAATGCGACTTTCGTGCGACTTCTAGGCCGATGCGTTCCGTCCACCTCAAATCTATACTCAAAGTCAGTGAGCATTCCAGGTGGGTATCCCTCGGACCCGAATAGACCAGACTTTGCCGAGCGAGGTTCTAAGGACCAGCGTGACTGAATCGCCTAACATGTGCCGGCCGGCAGCCTACGTGGTTCGGGTACTGGGAGTCCTGAACGACGTCCGGGTCGCTCAACACGCAGCTGTGAACATCACAGTTTCCGCTGATTTGAGCAAGCCGGCCACGACAGCGCTGACAGTGACACTCAAAGATCAGGCGCACCTGATGGGCCTGATGATGGAGCTATATGAGCTGGGTTATCCGATTCTTTCCCTAGAGTATCTGCCGACGCAGGGTGCGCCTGATTAGCGCGCAAACTCGGCTGTCGTGCGATGGTCAGGTCAATCCCATTCGATTCAGGAGGAAAGAGAGGAAGTATGAACATGGCCACAGAAGCCGCTGCGGTTCCCGCTGAAGTCCCATCTACGGCCCCTGCCAAGGCGGGACTCGTTCTTGCCACGCTTATCGTTGCTTCGGCGGTTGCCAACCTGCCCATGGCCATGGCGAACGTCGCGCTGCCGTCTATCGGCGCATACTTCAACGCCTCGCAGACGCAGCTCAACCTGGTCGCGGTCGGCTACTCTCTGGGCCTGGCCTGCTCGGTGCTGTGGTTGGGCGCGCTTGGGGACCGCTACGGCCGCAAGATGATGCTGCTCCTTGGCCTGACGCTGGCCATACCCGCTGCGTTGGTCGCCGGCTTCGCGCCGTCGATCGAGATCCTCATCGCCGCACGCATTTTCGGCGGTTTCGCCGCCGGCATGGCCTTTCCCACCTGTCTCGCCTTGATTGCGGCGTTGTGGGGTGGCCCGGCCCGCACCCGGTCGATCGCACTGTGGGCGGCCACTGGCGGCGCCATCAACGCGTTGGGCCCCCTCATCTCCGGGACCCTGTTGTTGGCCCTGCCCTGGAGTGCCGTCTTCCTGGTGGTCATTCCGGTGGCGCTGGTCGCCCTCTTCCTGGTGCTGAAAAACATTCCAGCGCACGTCAACGAGTCGACGGAGTCGGTCGACAACTTCGGCGGCGTCCTCTCGATGGTGCTCGTCGGGTCGTTCATCCTGGGCATCAACTTCGCAGCGGTGCCCAGCATGCGCACCGAGGTGTTCGCATTGTTCGCCATCGCTGCGGTCGCCCTGGTGCTGTTCATCATCCGCCAGCGGCGGGCCGAGAACCCGCTGTACGACCTCAAGATCGCCGCACGGCCCACCTTCTGGGTGGCCGCGGTCGGGGGCATTATCGTGTTCGGCTCACTGATGGGCGCGATGTTTCTCGGCCAGCAGTTCATGCAGAACGTGCTCGGCTACTCGACCGTGGCTGCCGGCGCTGCGATCCTGCCGGCCGCGCTCTTCATGATTCTGGTGGCGCCGCGTTCGGCCAAGTTAGTGCAGGCGCGGGGATCGCGATTTACGCTGCTACTCAGCTTTGCGTCTGTCTTGATCGCCTTCGTGCTCATGTTGCTGCTGTGGAATGAAGGTATTCCGTACTGGATGGTTGCGATTGCGTATATCTTCCTCGGCATCGGGGTCGGGTTAGGAGGCACGCCTTCCTCGAATTCCCTGACCGCGTCGGTCCCAGTGACACGGGTTGGCATGGCGTCGGGCACGGCCGACCTGCAGCGCGATCTGGGCGGTGCGTTGATGCAGTCGATCTTCGGCGCGCTGCTGGCGGCCGGATTCGCCGCGGCCATGGCGGCTTCCATTGCCGGCGCGCCCACCGCCGACCAGCAGGCTATGACGGCGTCCGTGCAGACTGAACTCACGATGTCCTACGCGAGCGCCGAGACAGTTGCGGCGCAATATCCGGCGTATTCAGATCAGATCACCGCCGCCGCCAAGAGCTCGTTTCTGGCGGGCGACGATTACGCCTACCTCGCCGGCATCATCGCGGTCATCCTGGGTGCAGCCATCATCTTCTTCAAGTACCCCAAACTTGAAGACGAGCACAAAAAGGAGGCCGAGTACCATGCCGAGGATATGGCGGCTTTAGCCGCTGCAGCCAAGGCTGCGCCTGCCCCGGTCATACCGAGCGCCGCGAAGTGAGGGGATCACGCGCCCGCGGGTGCGCAAAGAGCGGATCTGATCGCCGGCACGCGCATCCGCCCGCCACATCACGTAGCGGTCAACCTGAACGGAGGTAACATGGACTTCAGGTCGTTCTATACCTTCCTGAATACTTTGGGGACGTGGACGTTCGGCAGTCTGGTGCTGATTGACCTGATCGCCGCGACGACGAACGCGTTCAACGGCGCGATCCTCGCCAGCCGTCGCGACCACCGCCGCAATTGGACCATCGTCGGCATCACCCTCATCGCGGTCATCGGCGGCATCGGCGGCGGCGTAACGCGTGATGTGCTGCTGAATACCATACCCGGTGCGCTGACGAATCCATGGTACCTGATCTTATGCTTGGCCGCAGTCGGCCTGGCATTCCTCGCGATGGGCCGCCTGTCGGGTCACGGCATCCGGCGCCTGTTCGATTTCATGGCGGCATTCTCTCTGCCTTGGTATGCGATCATCGGCACCCAGAAAGCGCTGGCCGATCATCTCCCACTGCTGGCAGTGGTCCTGATCGGGGTGGTCGGCCCGACCGCCGGCCGCTACTTCATCGACCTGACATCTGGGGTCACGCCGCAGCAGTTCACAAAGGGCGAGTGGTTCGTGGGCACCGCCGTGCTGACGAGCGTGACCTACATCATCCTGGATGGCTTGGGCCTGGCGAGCCCGTCGATCTGGCCGGCCACGATTATCGCCTGGCTCGTCGGCTTCTTGTTCCGCAACCTCGCGCTGCACTTCAAGTGGGAGGAGCCGGAGCCGTGGAGCCAGGAACAACTCCACGTTAGCCAAGGGCAGCCGATCCACCGAGATGAGGGGCCGCTGCAGCCCGCGCTGACCGCCAAATAAGGAGCACATTCGATGACTGCCGCAGAATTCTTCGAAGCCATTGGCAAGATCTCAGGTCTGCTGTTCGTTGTCAGCAGCATGCTGGCGATGGGCCTGAGCCTGACCGTGCCGATGATTCTGCAGCCGCTCAAGAACGTGCGGCTGGTGATCCTGGCGCTGCTGGCCAACTTCGTGCTGGTGCCGCTGTTGGCCTACCTCATCATCGCTGATCATCCCTCTCGAACAATCGTTCGAGGTCGGCTTGGTTGTGCTGGCCACGGCCGCGGGCGCGCCCTTTCTTCCCAAGCTGGTGCAAGGCGCCAAAGGGAATGTCGCCTTCGGCGTCGGGCTGATGGTGCTGCTGATGGTGGTCACCATCATCTACATGCCGATCGTGCTGCCGCTCCTACTGCCGGGCGTGTCGGTGAATCCGTGGGACATCGCCAAATCGCTGATCGTGCTGATGCTCGTGCCGCTGGCGCTCGGCCTGCTGATCAAATCGCACTCGGCCGACACCGCGGCCCATTGGCAGCCGGTGATGGCCAAGATTTCCAGCCTGGCCATCCTCGTCCTGCTCGTGGTGGGGCTGGGGTTGAACGCTTCCAATCTCATCGCTCTGATCGGCACGGGCGGCCTCGTGGCGCTGCTGCTGTTCATCGTCGGATCACTGCTGATCGGGCTCCTGCTGGGAGGGCGTGATGCGGACAACCGCAGCGTGATGGGCCTGGGCACGGCCCAGCGCAACGTGTCGGCCGCGCTCGTCGTGACCGCGCAGAACTTCGCGGGCACGATGACGCTGCCGTTCGTGCTGGTCGGCGCCATCCTCTTGCTGCTGATCTTGCTGCCGACCGCGAAGCGATTGGGCGCGCGTACTCCGTCGGCCGCGCCGCCGACGCCAACTGGCGGCGCATAACACGAATCAAACCTCCACTATTGGCTGGACCTCTTTTCCGGCAGAGGAAGGGGTCTGACGAAGAACAGAGGAGAGACCGAGCGCAGGCTCGGCTGGCAATTGAGCAGCGTCTACTCGACTCTCAAGACAAGGAGACAAGATCATGGCCACCAAACCGTTCAAGGGCGTCATCAACCTTGACGTCCGCGATTCCGTTGTGGACTGGGAACCGTTCACCCCCACCAGAGCGCCTGAGGGCGCACCGAACGTTTTATTCATACTGTACGATGACACTGGCCTGGCGATGTGGTCGCCGTTTGGCGGCCGGGTCAACATGCCGACGTTGCAGAAGCTGGCGGACGATGGGCTGATGTACACGCAGTGGCACACGACCGCGTTGTGCTCACCCACTCGCTCCACGATCCTCACCGGACGGAACCATCATCTCAACGGCATGGCCGCCATCACGGAAGGCGCCAACGGCTTCCCGGGCGCGCATGGCCGCATCCCCGACAAGTGCGCGACGGTCGGGCAGATCCTCCAGGACGGCGGTTGGAGCACCTTCTGGTTGGGTAAGAACCACGATGTCGCCGAGCAGGATGTTGCCCCGGGCGCGAGCCGCAAGCTGTGGCCGCTGCAAAAGGGCTTTGACCGCTTCTACGGCTTCCTGGGCGGCGAGAC
>CAWEMM010000014.1:0-328098 GCA_963810095.1 uncultured Chloroflexia bacterium
CACCGGGGGAAGCGGCGGCCGGCTGGAGTCATCTATTGCACTGGTCTTCGATGTACTGCATGACCGCAACTGCCCGTCGGTAGTAATCCCGTAGTCTCATCAGCGTAATGCCCGTGTTCTTGCCGTGTGCGATGGCATGACGCGTCGCCACTATCGAATCGATCGCCTCGCGTCGCCCATCATCGTTTAGGTAACGTTCAAGCTGGTCTCCCCAGATTCCCTTGAAGTTGTAAGCAGTCTCGGACAGCTTGGCTGAGTTCGCATTCTGAATCTTGGACAACATCGACCGCGCGATATCTTGCCACAGGTTCGCTCGCCGTACGAGTCACGAAATCACTATAGATCTCTGTGATCGCATTTTCGATAAACCCTGCTGTGAGACGCAAAGTATCGCGCCCAGTGGGCAAGCATTTCCATGTCAGCGCCACATGCTTGTGGCGTGCGTTGGAACAGGTCGTCCAGGACCTGAAGCTGTCGGCTAAGGTCGCGGTTCCTCATTAGGCGCCCGACATATACTCTGTAGCTAGTCGAATACGTGTAGTGACGCTGTTCTCGTCCGATGTTGCCTTCGATGTGGCGGCCAGGTAGGCGTTGTCACCTAAGAGCTTAGTGTAGGCATCTCGAAGGGATTCCAACTCGATGTGTGGCTTACCCTCGAGCCGGCGAACAAGCCCTACCATCACTGAATCGAAGACTGCCGCGTATATGCCGCGGTCCGGCTTGAATGCGCGTATACCGACGCTGCCAAACATCGCATCGATGCAGTTGCGAAAGACCTCTTGCGAACGTAGGTGAAAAACTGCGTCTGCCAAGCGGTGGTTTTTAGCGAAGACGTTCAGGAATTCCCCCATCGGGCGCTCGTACTCATCCAGGTCGTAGTAAAGAGCGAAAAATCGGAGTATCAACTCCTGATCCTTAAGAGTTCGCTCGGGGGGTCCGAAAACTGTCCGCCACTGCGGGTAGCTATTTGATTCGCGAACGCATCGATAGCCGCTCCTGGGTAGATCGCAACACGGATTTGTTGCGGTGTGAGCTTTCTACCGGAGGTATTGAGACGTTCGAATATGTGATAGATGCTCGTATCATCGTCGGGGGGTGATTCTTGTTTTACGATCGTGGCATGAATGATGGTGTCGTTCAGCACGACCTTATCGCTGCCCTTCAAGCCGGCATAGGTTCGTCCCGAAAAGGCTTCCTGAACCTCAACCAAACGGAACACGCGCTGGGTATCTCGCCTTCTTTCGGATTGAAGTAACCGTTGTAAAAGAACTGAAGGGTTCTAAGCGCTGTTGGCCGTCGATAACGAACATCTTTTTCGATTCCCAGCGTACGGAGAGAAACACCCGGCACGGGAAGCCCGAGAAGCAAGCTCTCTATGAAGCGCGAAGCTTCTTTTAGCGTCCAGACGTACGCTCTCTGGAACTTTGGAATGAAGATGTCTTCTCGGTCTAGGCGTTTGACGAGTCCCTCCACGTCCAAGTCGGCTCCGTAGCTGCTGATGTCGTACTTGACTGCAGGCGCGGTTGGATCATTTTGAGCTTCGTCGACAACCCGTGTGCGTCGTCCGCTGGTCCGTCTCATTTCACGGCCATTTTCATCTTCCTGTCTCTGAATCGCCAATTGGCTGGCTGAAGGATTCCCGCGAACGGGCCTCGATCTCGAGGAGGGTGCTTGCTGTCTTAGCGTAGATTACTGAAGTCTATCCAAGTTCGCTGAACCGCATCCGCCAATTTTGCCACATTTCTTCTCCAGAGTCGTCGATTGGACTAGATTCCACCAGTCGTAACGCCGCCCCTATCGCTGTCTTCTCGGCCAACAGCGAGTTTGAGAAGCGAACTCGGTTCGTTGTAGGCTGTGCTGTTCCTGCACAACAAACTTGTGAAACGTGGTTTTGCCAGTAACGCTGTTACTGGCGAATCTCGCCACCAGATGCAGCAGTGACGGCGTTTTGAAATACTAAATAGGGCGGGTGGGACTCGAACCCACAAAGTCTCTCGACCCTCGGTTTTTTAAGACCGATGCGTTTGCCATTTCGCCACCGCCCCGCGCGATTACGGGTTATTATACCCGCTCTCCGCACTCCAGTCCACCGGGCTTCGTACGTCCTTAGCTGGCTCCGCCGGCCCGGCCCAGCTCCGCAAACCGCTCCTTCAGCGCCGGGTACAGCCCGAGAAACACGCCGTACAGGTCATCATAGATCTGCCGGTTGGCCGGGTTGGGCAGGAAATCGCACTGTACGGCATAGACTGCCGCTCGGGCCTCCGCAAAGTCGCGATACACCCCCACCCCGACTCCCGCCATCATGATGTCGCCCATCGCCGCACCCAGTCCTGCCCGCAGCTGGCGCACCGGCTTGCCCAGCACGTCCGCCTTGATCTGGTTCCACAGCGCGCTCCGAGCGCCCCCGCCCACGCATCCCATCCCAGACACGGCGAACCCGGCGCTTGCGGCAGCCTCCACGTTGTGCCGCAGGCCGTACGCCGCGCCCTCGAGGATCGCGCGCACCATGTCCGCTTTCGTCGTGGACAGCGAGAGGCCGAAGAAGACGCCCCGCGCGGCGCCGTCCCAGATCGGCGAGCGCTCGCCGAACATGTAGGGCAGGAAGACGAGCCGGTTGGCCCCGGGCGGACTGGCGGCCGCCAGCTCGTCCAGCAGTTGGAAGGGATCGCGGCCTGCTTGCTTGCCCCGCTCCCGTTCCGCGTCCGCCAGCGCGTCGCGCCACCAGCGCAAGGAGCCGCCGCCTGCCGACGACGCGCCGACCGCGAGATACTTGCCGGGCACCCCGTGAACCAGCGAAATCAGGTCGCGGCCCAGGTAGGGCCGGCTCGAACAGACCAGGACTACCGTCGACTGGCCGGTCATTTCCACCGCGTCGCCGTCGGCCAGCAGCCCGCCTTCTACCGCGGCCGCCGTGCCATCGATGGACCCGGCAATGACCGGCGTCCCTTCCGCGAGGCCCGCTTCCCGGGCTGCGGATCGGGTGACGTGCCCGATGACCTCGTCGCAGGCTGCCAGGGGCGGCATGTGGGCCAGGTCGAGGCCCATGCGGTCCGCGAGGGCCTCCGAATAGGCCAACTTCGCGCTGTCGAAGAACAGCGTCATCGGTCCGCTCGAAACGTCCATCCGCCGCGCGCCCGTCAACCGCATGCCGACGTAGCCGTTCGACTGCAGCACGGCGGCCGTCTGGCGGTACACCTCCGGCTCGTGCTCCTTAACCCACAGCCACTTGGGTGCGAAGTAAGAGGAGTCGATGCGCCCGCCGTTGATGCGCGTGATGTCCGCCTCGCCCACCCGCTCGGCCAGCGCACGGCACTGCGCGTCGCTCCGGCGATCCAGCCAGATGATCGCCGGGCGCAGAGGCGCGCCGCCCGCATCCACCGGCACGGCGCCGATGCCCTGCCCACTCACCCCGATCGCGGCGATGTCGCTGGCCGAGACGCCCGCGGCCGCGAGCACCTGGGGCACGACCGCGCAGCAGGCGCGCCACCATTGCTCCGGATCTTGCTCGGCCCAGTTCGGATGCTCGAAACTCGTACCGTATTCCTGGCTCGCTTGCGCCAGCAGCGTGCCGTCGGCGTGGGCCAGAACGGCCTTAAGCCCGGTGGTGCCGGCGTCGATGCCCAATAAGTGCGTAGCTGTCATCTGGGAATACCTCAGGACCCTTTCGGGCGCACGGCCGCGGCGTGCAGAGGCGGCGCGCTCTCGGCGGATGATAGCACAATCTTGCCCCGTAGCCCGCCCACGACTGACCGCCTATGTGCGCCTGACAAAGACCGGTCGTGTAAGGGCGAGACATCCCTCAGATGCCTCGCCCTTACACGACGGTTGGGCTCAGGGGCACGGTCAGAGACCGGCCCCAGCTGATTCTCGAAGCGTTACTGAGGCTTCGCGTTCCCAACCGCTCCGTGCTAAACTACGGCCACCGCGATCAAGGAGGCAGACCATGGCCTGGCTACCCGACGGCACTCCGCTGCCCGGCCGGCTATTCATCGTCGAGGGCATCGACGGCTCGGGCAAGAGCACCCAACTCGACCTGCTCCACAAGTGGCTCGTCAGCGAAGGTTATCTCGTCGTCTTCACCGAGTGGAACTCGTCGCCGATTGTCCGCCGCACCACCCAGCGGGGCAAGAAGGAGCAACTGCTCACCCCGCTCACTTTCAGCCTGATCCATGCGGCCGACCTGGCCGACCGCATGGAACGCCAGGTGATCCCGGCGCTCCGGGCCGGCGCCGTCGTCCTGGCCGACCGGTACATCTACACCGCGTTTGCGCGCGACGGTGCGCGGGGCGTGGAGCCGAAATGGGTCCGCAAGATCTACTCCTTCGCGGTCCGCCCCACGGTCGCCTTCTATTTCCAGGTCCCGCTCGACGAGGCGCTGCGCCGCATCCTGGTGGGCCGGCCCGCACTGAAGTGGTACGAGGCGGGCATGGACTTGGGCCTGAGCCCCGACCCCTACGAGTGTTTCCGTCTCTTCCAGAAGCGGATCCTCGGCCAGTACCAGGGGATGATCGAGGAGTTTGGCCTGACGGCCATCGACGCGACGCTCCCGCTCGTGTACCAGCAGCAGCAGGTGCGCACGTTGGTCATGCCGCACCTCCGGAACGTACCGAAGATCAACCCGGCGCCGTGGCGTGAGGTGTTGGCGAAGGAAGGGCTCTACGGACGCTACCTCAGCCTGGGGCAACCCGAGGCGCAGTCGAGGAGCGAGCCATGACGCGCATCCACTATCACGGCGCGGGAAGCATCCCCGGTTTCGACGCGACCGAGCTGCCCGGCCGCCTCATCGTGTTGGAAGGTACGGACGGCGTCGGCCGCACCACGCAGGTGGCGCTGCTGCACGAATGGCTGGAGGCGAACGGCTATGCGGTGACGCAGACCGGGCTCGCGCGGTCCTCGCTCGTCGGGCCGGGACTGCAGCGGGCGAAGCAGGGGCACACCCTCGGCGACGTCACAATGAACCTGTTCTACGCTACAGACTTTGCCGACCGGCTGGAGAAGGAGATCATCCCCGCGCTGCGGGCGGGCTTCGTCTGCCTCACTGACCGCTACATCTACTCGCTGATCGCCCGCGCACTGGTGCGCGGTGTGGACCGGACGTGGCTGCGCGACCTGTTTGGCTTTGCGCTGGCGCCCGACGCGGTGTTCTATCTCGAGGCTGACCTCGACCACCTCGCGCCCCGGGTACTGGCCGGCGAGGGGTTCGACTACTGGGAATCCGGGATGGACCTATACCGCGGCGACGACATCTATCAAAACTGGCGGCAGTACCAGGAGCAGTTGATCGCCCAGTTCCGGGCTATCGGCAAGGAATACAACTTCATTCCCATCGACGCCAACCGGTCGGTGCACGAGATCTTCAACGACCTCCGCAAACGCCTCCAGCCCATCGTGCGGGGGATGAAGCCGCAATAACGAGGCTGCCACGATCAAGAAACCAGAGATTGTCAACGCGCCAGCCTTCGCTGGCGCAAAACTGTGGTTTCTGCGATCCGTCAATATACTTCCGGCACAAAGGTCTGGTCGGTGATGGGCGGGCGGACATAGCCGCCGTCGGCCTGGCGCGGGGGCAGGGAGATCGGCTCAGGCGTCAGGTCCTCGTACGGAATCAGGCTCAGCAGGTGACGGATCACGTTAAGCCGGGCGCGCTTCTTGTCGTCCGCGTTAACGACGTACCAGGTGGCCTGCTTGATGTCGGTCGCCGCGAACATCGCGTCCTTGGCCTTCGAATACTCCACCCACTTGGTCCGCGACTGCAGGTCCATCGGGCTGAGCTTCCAGCGCTTGGTCGGGTCTTCGATGCGCGCCTTGAACCGGCGCTCCTGTTCGTCGTCGCTGACCGAGAACCAATACTTGATCAGGATGGTGCCTGAGCGCACGAGCATACGCTCAAACTCGGGGCAGGAGCGCAGGAACTCGCGGTACTCGTCCTCGGCGCAGAAGCCCATGACCCGTTCGACGCCGGCCCGGTTGTACCAGCTGCGGTCGAAGAGCACCATCTCGCCCCCGGCCGGCAGGTGTTGGACATACCTCTGGAAGTACCACTGGGTTTTCTCACGCTCGGTCGGCACACCCAGGGCCACGACGCGCGCATAGCGGGGATTGAGCGGCGCCGTGATGGTCTTGATCGCACCGCCCTTGCCGGCGGCATCACGGCCTTCGAAGACGATCACCACCTTCAGCCCTTGCGCCTTGATCCACTCCTGGAACTTGACGAGCTCGATATTCAGCTTGGCAAGCTCCGCCTCGTATTCGGCTGCCGACATCTTTTTGCGGTGTTCCAGCTTTTCCGGTGCGGCTGCCTGATCGAGGGCGGCGGGTTGCGCGGCTGGCTCGGCCTGGTTGCCATTTCCGTGCCGCGTCATGAGCGTGCGCATGCTGGGCGTCATCGTGTTTTTCCGCATGCTTGTCCTTCTGTTTCGACATGAGAACACCTCCGCGTGCGAAAGAGCCTTCTAAGTGGGGCTTACGGGGTGGCCAGCGCCAACCCCAGCGAACGACGAAATTCGACGCCGGTGAGCGCGGCCCACGGCGCGTCGAACAGGCCGAGCAAGTCCGCCTGGATCTGCTGCTGGGTCAGCAGGTAGGCTTCGACGCCCGGCATCGGCTCGGGTTTCTTGCGGCTGCGCTGCGCGGTCAGGAAGTCGACGATCAGCCCTTCGGCCACGTGCGCGTCCTGCATGGCGCCCAGATGCTCCTGCATCGCCGTGACCTGTTTGATCACGTCCCCTCCGCCCGCCCCCAGCAGCTTGGCGAAGAACTCGAGCGCGTAGCGCAGCCGTTTGCAGTCGATGCGCAGCATGTGGTACGTCGTAATCGGCGCGGTCGACAGCACCACCTCGTACGCCCGCACCTGCTCGTACCGCTCCATGATCAGGCGCGGGATGACATGCCGCACCTGGTGTGCGATGGGCTCGCCGGGCGGGACGGCGTTCGCACCCGCGCCCGGTGTCAGCAAAAACGTCCGGAAGTTTTCCACGAAGCGCTGGTAGCCTTCGCCGTTCAGGTAGTCCAGCAGCTCTGCCGCGCGCCGCCTCACGCTGCCCCGCCCACTGGCCGAGCAGCGGCGCGAGGCTGAGGCCCGTTTCCGGCGCGAGGCTCGCCTCATAGGTGCTCGCCTTTTCGATGAGCACGTCGAGGTCGCGCACCGCCCCCAGCGTCGCGCCGGCCCGGCGCAGCTCCTTGTTGAACCTGGCGATCGCGGGCTTTTCGTAGAATGGCTCGAAGACCCGGTAGGCGGCGCGCAGCCGGCGGGTCGAAACGCGCATATCGTGCAGGAACTCGATGTCCTCGCCTTTGCGTGTCCCGTCCTCGTTCGCCAGCATTTTCATGAAGTGCGTGAACATCACCTTGCGCCCGGCTTCGGCCATGGGCTCGTCGGGCTCGACCGGCGGCAAGGTGGCGACGGGTCCCGCCGGTTCTGCCGGGGCTTCGGGCGGGGCAGCCGCGGGTTGCTCGCCGGCGGCAGCTTCGGCGGCGCGCCGCGCAGCCGCGAACGTCAGCTCGTGCTTCAGGTTCTCGCGCCAGTAGCGCGCGCGGCCATTGGCGCGGCGTGTGTCGGCCTCGGCCGCTGGGCCCTCGAGGGTGAGGGTGCACGTTTCGGATCCCTTGCACTCTGTGGCAAGGATGCGCGTGCTGCGCTCGCCGTCGTACGTCAGCGCCGACGCGATCTGCAGGAGGCAGGCGAGGGCGATGACTTCCTTGCGCCGCTTCGGCTCGAGGGCCTCCAGCGCGGGCTCCTTGTTCGGCTTCATCTTGTCGCGCTGCAGCGCCACGATGCAGGCGAGCTCCAGACGGTCCTCGGTGCTTACGTCGTGCAAGGGCTGCGCGAGGATCAGGTCGCGGCCTGCGCGTTCCGGCTCGACGCTGTCTTGGGACGCTCCCACAGTGGCCAGGAGGGCCGCAGTGCGCACCAGCTTGCGGCGCTTGCGGGGCAGCCCGTGCACCTTGCGGAGCGCGTCGAACAGGACCAGCGCATTCTCGCAGACGACCCGTGCCGCGCGGGCCGTTGACCCCGTGCACTCGGCTAAAATCGCCCACGGTCGGGAGACCCTCTTTCGCAGCCCGCTGGCCCTTCTTGCTCTTGGGCGATGGGTCCGGCTCTGCCTGCGGCGCGGTCCGGGGTCTCGGGCGCCCGGCGTGCCGGTTCAGTTACAGGCGGGGGCGTCGCAGGCGTTGCGACGTGGGCCGGGGCGGCGGCCGGCTGCGACGGGCTTGCGGGGGGCGTGTGGCCGGCGCACCGACGTGCCCTTGACGGCCGCGGGCGCTGCAGGCGACGCGACGACCGCCGGCTCAGCCGCCGCAGCCAGTTCCTCGCCCTCCGCCGCGCCCGGCGCAAAGATGCCCATCCGCTTTGCGCGGAACTCGCGTATCCAGAACCGGATCCGGCCCGACGACAGACCCGTGCGGGCGACGATGTCGCCGGGTCGGCAGGCCGCTGGCCCAACTCAGCACCGCAGCCGCCCGCCGGGCCAGCTCGGCGTCTGCTCCCGCCTCGTAGGCGGTCAGGTGGCGCCGTTCTTCGTCCGACAGGCCGCCTTCGACCGCCGTTCCGCGCAGGCGAAGCATCTCGAGCGCCCGCACGAACTTGGAGCAGGGCTCCGGCTGCAGGCCGTGCTCGCCCAGCAGCGCCTCGGCCACCCTTTCGAGGTCGCTCTCGCGTCCGTCCGGCCCCAGCTCGATTTCCAGTTCGTAGTAAAAGGCGGGCCGCTTGCCCACCACCGCCCGCACTTCGTCCAGGCTCCATTCGCCGACGACGCGTTGGCCCTCGACGAGGTTGGCTTTGGCGCGGGATTGGTTCAGGTCGAAGAGCGGTTGGAGAGGGGCGCCCCGGGTGATGTCGAGCGCCAGCCGGCGCGCGTCGCTTGGCGGCCAGTCGCGCGGGGTCCAGCTCCAGGGACGCCAGCGCAACCTCGTGCTCGTCCCGGCGGTGTAGGGCGCTGGCAGGGGCGCCGCCAGCTGCCGCCGCCTCGGCGTCCGGTGCGCTGCCCAGTCCCTTGAGGGTAGCCAGCACCCGGCCGCTCTGCATGCGCAGGCGACAGGAGAAGCCGGCTCCGAGAAGCCGCCCGTCCGCTGTGTCGTAGTAACGGTCGACGACGTCTATGCGTCCGGTCCGCACAATGTCATACCCGGCAACGCTCCGCAGCCGGAGTAGGTTACGGTGCGCCTCTCGATTCGGCACGCGGAACTTGGCTTCGATCTCCATGCACGTCCCCTGTTCACCAACGAATAACACGGGCAGTATAGCATACGCGAATGTTGCGGATCAAGGCCGGATTTGCGTACGGCCGCTTTGCGGGATCCTGCCCTCGCACCCTTACAGCTTCACCGCGCGGCGCCATCCGAGGCGTGCACAAGAGCCCTGCTGCCGCTGTCACCCGGGCCGGGCAACCATGTATAATGACGCCACTCCTGACGCCTTTCATTCGCGGGGTTTCATGCTTATCATCACTCACGCTGACTGTGGTTACGCCCGCCGGTAGACAGCCGGATCGAGTGGTCGTGGTCGAGAACGGCCGGATTGCCGCCGTCGCGCCCGCCGGGGATGCAACACGGCTGGCCGGCGCCGAGGTCGTCGACGCGGCGGGTTTGGTCGTCGTCCCCGGGTTCATCGACCTCCAGGTGAACGGCGCTTTCGGCAAGGATTTTACGGCCGACCCGACTGCGATCTGGGACGTCGCGCGGGAGTATGCCCGCTATGGCGTAACGAGCTTCCTGCCCACGATCATCACCTCGCCCCTCGACAACATCGCGGCCGCACAGGCCGTCGTTTGCCGCCCGCCCGCGGGCTTTCGCGGCTGCGAGCCCCTCGGGTTGCACGTCGAAGGACCTTTTCTGAACCCCGCGCGCAAGGGCGCGCACAACCCCGACTTCCTCCGCCCGCCCACGCTCGACGCGGTCGCAAACTGGGCCCCGAAAACGGGCGTGCGGCTGGTCACCCTGGCCCCCGAGCTGCCGGGCGCGTTGGAGGTCATCCGCTCGCTGGCGGCCCGAGGGGTCGTGGTCAGCGCGGGACACAGCATGGCGACGTATGCCGAGGCGCTGGCCGGATTCGACGCCGGCATACGCTACGGCACGCATCTCTTCAACGCCATGCCGCCGCTGGCACACCGGGAGCCCGGCCTGCCCGGCGCGCTGCTCACGGATGAGCGCGTCGCAGCCGGCTTCATCCCTGACGGCGTCCACACGCATCCGGCGATCATCCGCCTGGCCTGGAAGCAGCTCGGCCCCGGGCGCTTCAGCATGGTCACCGACTGCATGGCCGCACTCGGCATGGGCCCCGGCCGGCATATGCTCGGCGACTTCGAGGTGCTTGTGGACGGAACCAGCGCCCGCCTCGCGGACGGCACGCTGGCAGGCAGCATCCTGTCGCTCGATCAGGGCCTGCGCAACCTCGTGCGCGAAACCGGCTGTACGCTCGAAGACGCTCTCGCAACGGTGACGACGCTCCCTGCCCGGCTCCTCGGCGTTGGGCACGAGCGCGGGCGCATCGAGCCGGGCTACATTGCCGACCTCGTGCTGCTGTCGTCTGACGGGGAAGTCAGCGCGACGATTGCCAGGGGTGAGATCGTCTATCGCGCGCCGGGTGACCTCGCGTAAAGGAGATCTCATGCCGCTCATCGACAAAAACACGCTGCATGTCTACCGGGAGATACACGAACAGCCGGAAGTGCTCAGGCGGCTGTTGGGTGAGGAGCAGGCCGCGGTGGACGCGCTCGCTGCCGCCATCGAGCAGCGGGGCGTCTCGCACGTCATCATCGCCGCCCGCGGCACCAGTGATAACGCGGCCCGCTACGCCCAGTACCTGCTCGGTGCGTACAACCGGCTGCCCATCGGCCTCGCTGCGCCCAGCCTGTTCTCCATCTACGACGCGCCCCGCGCTTTGGCAATGCGCTCGTGCTCGGGGTGAGCCAGTCGGGCAAGAGCCCCGACATTGTGTCGGTGCTGGCTGAAGGCGCCGCCGGCAGGGTGCGTTGACGGCGGCTATCACCAACTTCCCGGAGTCGGACCTGGGGGACGCGGCCGAACACGTGATCGCGCTCCGCGCCGGCGAAGAACGCTCGGTGGCCGCGACCAAGACGTACATGGCCGAACTGGCGGCCATCGCCATGCTGAGCGTGGCCCTGGCCCGCGATCGCTGAGCGGGCATCCGTGCTGGCCGGCATCCCCGTGAAGGTGCGCGAGGCGCTCGACATGCATGAGAGCATGGGCCGGGTTGCAGAACGGTATCGCTACATGACTTCGTGCGTGACGATCGGCCGGGGGTACAACTACAGCACGGCGTTCGAGCTGGCGCTCAAGATGAAGGAAATGACCTACACGGTCGTCGAGCCATATTCCAGCGCGGATTTTCTGCACGGTCCGTTTGCGCTGCTGGCGCCGGGCTTCCCGGTCTTTGCGATCGCGCCCTCGGGGAAGATGCTGCCCGAGCTGCGGACGTTCATGGGCCAGGTGCAGGAGCGCGAGGCCGAGCTCGTGGTCATCAGCGACGATGCGGACGCGCTCGCGGCCGCCCGGGTGCCACTGGCGCTGCCTGGGGGCGTGCCCGAGTGGCTCTCGCCGCTTCCGGCCATCGCGGTCGGCCAGCTTTTTGCGATGGAACTCGCGGTGACGCGCGATCTCAACCCCGACCAGCCGCGCGCCCTCCGGAAGGTCACCGAGACGAGATAGAGAATGGAGACGCAGATGAGACTGGTTGAACTGATCGTCGTGATTTCAGCAGCAATCAGGGAGATCAGTTCAATCGGTTGAATCAGCGTCCCAGCCTATTTCCCCTTGGGCGGCTTTTTCGGGGGCTGGGGTGTGCCGGCAGGAGCCGGCCCATCCGGCGGGAGCAGTGTCATCTGGCCGCCGGCCGGCGGGGTGGGGCGCGCCATGACGCCCGGCTTGCCCTCGCGGCTCACCACGTCATCCGGCTCGGCCTTCGCGATGGGAAGCTCGCCGGGCTTCTTGCCGTGCGTCACCTTGGGCCCAGGCGAAGCGGCGGGCGGCTCTTCAGCCGCGGCCTGAGCTTTCGCCTCGGGCTTGGCCTTCGCCGCAGCCGACTCGGTCTGGCCCTTAGCCGCCGGCTTGGGCTCTGATGCTGCCTCTGTCTTGGTGTTCGCAGCCGGCTTGGCCTTTGTTGCCGGGGCTTCGGGCTTCGGAGCACCCGCGCTTGGCTTGGCGGGCGCTGCAGTTTTTGATTTGGCCGCTGTGGCTTTGACCGGCGTGCCCGCAGGCTTTGCGCCGGCGGTGGGGATGTCCGGCTTGGGCGGCGCGGGCTCGGCCTTGACGGCCGGCGCGGCGTCTTCCGGCTTGCCGGCCGCCGTCGCGCATGTCGCGCGCGCTGCGGTCCCGGTCTTGCCCGGCGCCGGTTCGGACTTCGCGGCCGCAGCCTTCGTCTTGGGCGCCTCGGCTTTCGTGCTGCGCTTCGATTTTTCGGCAGCGCCCGAGCCGTTTGTCTTCGGCCCCTCGGGTGCGACGCCACCTTCGGGCAGCAGAATGGCGCCGCTGGCCTGCAGCGCGCCCAGCACCAGTACGACTTTGCCCGCCCCCGTACGCGGTGCGGCCGGGATCGCCTTCGCGGTCAACGGCTTCGGAGCCCCGTCGCTGACTGCCACCAACAGCTTGTCGACCGGCTTGACCAGCAAGCTAGCCACAATTGGCCCGCTCTTGGTTGCCAGCTTGGCGCCGACGCCCTGCGTCCCGCGGCCCTTGGCCGGGAAGTCGGCCAGCGGCGAGCGGCGGCCGTATCCCGCGCTGGTGAGCAGCGCCAGCTCCCGGTCCGTGTTTTCGTGGGTGACCACTGCCCCGCCGACCACTCGGTCGTCCCCTTGCAGCTTGATCCCCGCGATGCCGCCTGCGGGCAGCCCCATGGGTCGGACATCATCCTCGGCGAAGCGGATGACCTGGCCCGCGGCTGTGACGAGCATAATCTCGCCGCCGCCGCTGCTGACGCCGGCCCAGGCAAGCGTGTCGTCGTCCAGCTTGATCACGTTGGGATTGGCCTGCGCCGCCGCGGCCAGGTCGGCCATGTTGATCCGCTTGATCGCGCCCTTTGCCGTCGCCAGCACCAGGAAACCTTCCACGGGCTCGCCGTTGGGCTTCTGCGCAGTAAAGGCCGCGGCAATATGATCCCCTCGCTTCAACCCACCCAGGTCGAAGTGGTTTGCGCCCGCGCCGTCGGGCAGCTGGTGCACGCCGATCCGCGTGGCCTGCCCCCGCCGGTTGATCAAGTACAGGTCGCAGTGGGTGTTGGCCTCGAGCACGAACAACGGGGCGGCTGTTCCCGCGGGCAAGCGCTCGGGCGCCCGGCCCACGGTCCCGTCGCTCCGCACGGTCACCCACACGTCCTCTTCGGGCAGCACGTCATGGACTGTCAGCGCGCCGCGGGCCTGGTCGGTGATCTGGGTGCGCCGCGCGTCGCCGTAGGTGGCCTTAAGATCGACCAGGTTCTGCCGGATCAGCGCAAGCACCCTTTTTGGCGATGCGATCAAGGCTTCCAGTTCCTTGATCGAGCGCGATCACCTCCCGGTACTCGTCCTGCAGCTTCTTCCGTTCGAGGGCCGCCAGCCGGCGCAGCTGCATGTCGAGAATGGCCTGCGCCTGGAGCTCGCTGAACTCGAACTGCTTCATCAGGCCCTGCCGCGCGACGTCGGCGGTCCGCGACGCCCGGATCAGCGCGATCACCTCGTCCAGGATGTCGAGCGCCTTGAGCAGCCCTTCGAGGATGTGGGCGCGTGCCTTGGCCTTCTTCAGGTCGTGCTTTGCACGGCGCAGAATGACCTCTTGCCGGTGCTCGATAAAATGCAGGAGCATGCGCTTGAGGCTGAGCAGCTTTGGCTCGCCGTCGACCAGCGCCAGGAGCGAGATGCCGAAGGTCTGCTGCAAGGGCGTGTACTTGTACAGCATCGCCAGGACGTCGCGCGGCTCGACGGTGCGCGTCATCTCGATGCAAAGCCGCATCCCGGTGCGGTCCGACTCGTCGCGCAGGTCGGTCAGCCCTTCGATACGGCCCTCGCGCGCCAGCTCCGCGATGCGTTCGATAATGTTGGTCTTGTTCGCCGTGTAAGGCAGTTCGGTCACGACGATGCGGCTGCGGTTGCGGCTCATCTCTTCGATGTGAGCGCGCGCCTGCATCGTGACCATACCCCGGCCGCTCGCATACGCCTGGGCAATCAGGTCCTCGCGCTCGCCTTCTGCGCCCGGCGCGCCGTAGCGGAAAGCCACACCCCCGGTGGGGAAGTCGGGGCCGGGAATAAACTTCATCAGGTCCTCGACCGTCACGTCTTCGCGACGGTCGTAGTTGTCGATCAGGTGGCACAGCGCATCGCAAACCTCGCCCAGGTTATGCGGCGGGATATTAGTGGACATGCCGACGGCAATGCCGCTGGAGCCGTTCACGACGAGATTGGGCAGGGCCGCAGGGAGCACGAGCGGCTCCTTGAGGGTGCCGTCGAAGTTGTCGCCCCATTCGACCGTGTCCTTCTCGATGTCGTTCAGCATCTCCATTGCGATCTTGGCGAGGCGGGCCTCCGTGTACCGCATGGCTGCCGCATTGTCGCCGTCGATCGACCCGAAGTTGCCCTGCCCGTCGACCAAGGGATACCGCAGCGAGAAGTCCTGGGCCATGCGCACCATGGCCTCGTAGACGGCCGCGTCGCCGTGCGGATGATACTTGCCCAGCACCTCGCCGACGATGCGCGCCGATTTCTTGTACG
Source organism: uncultured Chloroflexia bacterium (assembly GCA_963810095.1). Lineage (GTDB taxonomy): Bacteria > Chloroflexota > Anaerolineae > CG2-30-64-16 > CG2-30-64-16 > JALOOB01. The sequence goes on from CAWEMM010000014.1 coordinate 14,697, forward strand.
GCAGCTCGGGCCGCAGGCCCAAGTCATACATCGCATACAGGATGCGGCGGTGCACCGGTTTGAGCCCGTCGCGCACGTCGGGCAGCGCCCGCGCCACAATCACGCTCATGGCGTAATCGAGATAGGACGCTTGCATCTCCGCGTCGATGTTGATGCGCTTGATCGTTCCTAGTTCCATTGAGTGCCTTATATCTAGGGCTTATGAGGCCTTCGAGTCGTCACCTTTGGTGACGGCCGAACGTTGTGGTTATGCCTCGTCCCGCAATTGTTCCCACACGGGCCGGTTGTCCTGCACCTGCAACGCTTGGCGCAGCTCGATAATCTCGTCGCGCAGGATGGCGGCCTTCTCAAACTCCAGGTTCTGTGCGGCCGTCTTCATCTGCTTTTCCAGATCCTTGATCAGCCGGGCGGCCTCGTCCTTCGGCATCGTCGAGGGTACCCCTGCGGGTCCCGTCCGGTATTCCGGGCCGCCTTCAGCGACCGCACCGCCCGGCAGCCCCCGCAAAGCGCGGGCTGGGTGAGCCCCGCTCAGCCTGCAGTCGCTGGGTCAGGTCGCGCACGGCCTTGACGATAGACTGCGGCACGATGCCGTGCGCCTTGTTGTAGTCCTCTTGCTTCGCCCGCCGGCGGTTGGTTTCCTCAATCGCCCGCCGCATCGAGTCCGTGAGATTGTCCGCGTAGAGGATCGCCGTGCCTTCGACGTGGCGGGCGGCCCGGCCGATGGTCTGGATCAGCGCCTGCTCGGAGCGGAGGAACCCTTCCTTGTCTGCGTCAAGGATCGCCACGAGGCTGACCTCGGGCAAGTCCAGGCCCTCGCGCAGCAGGTTGATGCCCACTATCACGTCGTAGATGCCCAGCCGCAGGTCCCGTAGGATCTCGATGCGCTCCAGGGTCTGCACTTCGGAGTGCAGATAATGCACCTTCACCCCCACTTCCTGCAAATAATCGGCCAGGTCTTCTGCCATGCGCTTGGTCAGCGTGGTCACCAATACCCGCTGGCCGTTCGCCGTCCGCTTGCGGATCTCCTTCAGCAGGTCGTCCACCTGGCCCTTGGTCGGCCGGATCTCCACCTGCGGGTCGACCAGCCCGGTTGGGCGGATGATCTGCTCGACAACCTGGCTCGACTTGCTCAACTCGTAAGCCGCAGGCGTGGCCGACGTATAGATGACCTGGTTCAGCGTTTCCTCGAACTCCTCGAACTTCAAGCGGCCGGTTGTCGAGTGCGCTGGGCAGGCGGAAACCGTAGTCCACGAGCACCATCTTGCGCGAACGGTCGCCGTTATACATGCCGTGGACCTGCGGGACCGTCATGTGCGACTCATCCATGATCAGCAGCCAGTCCTTCGGGAAGTAGTCGAGCAGCGTGAAGGGCCGCGAGCCCGCGGGGCGCAGGGCCAGGGGTCTGCTGTAGTTCTCGATCCCCGAGCAGAACCCCACCTCGCGCAGCATCTCGATGTCGTACCGCGTCCGCTGTTCCAGCCGCTGCGCTTCGAGCAGCTTCCCTTCGTCCCGAAACTTCTTGAGTTGCTCCTCCAGCTCCGCCTCGATCAACTGGATGGCCTCGGTCAGCTTCTCCTGCGGGGTGATAAAGTGCTTGGCGGGGAAGATCTCGATCTCGTCCAGCTTGCGCAGCACCTCACCGCTCAGCGGGTCGATCTCGGTGATGCGGTCGACCTCGTCGCCGAAAAACTCCACCCGGTATGCCAGGTCGGCGTACGCGGGCATCAATTCGAGCGTATCGCCGCGTACCCGGAACTTGCCGCGGCGCAGCTCAAAGTCGTTGCGCTCGTAGAAAATCTCGACCAACTCGCGCAGGACCAACTCGCGGCGGTAGCCCTCGCCCACCTTGAGCTTGACCGTGACCCGGCCGTACTCTGCAGGATCGCCCAGGCCGTAGATGCACGAGACCGACGCAACGATCAGCACGTCACGGCGGCTCAGCAGGGCGGACGTGGCGGCGAGGCGCAGCCGGTCGATCTCGTCGTTGATCTGCGAGTCTTTCTCGATATAGGTGTCCGTCCGGGGCAGATAGGCCTCGGGCTGGTAGTAGTCGTAGTAGCTGACGAAGTACTCCACCGCGTTGTTCGGGAAGAACTCCTTGAATTCGCTGTAAAGCTGCGCGGCCAGGGTCTTGTTGTGTGCCAGTATGAGCGTGGGGCGGTTCACGTTCTCTACGATCGCGGCCATGACATAGGTCTTCCCCGTGCCCGTCGCCCCGAGTAGCGTTTGGTGCGGTATACCCCTCGCGCAGGCCCGCCGTGAGGCGCGCAATCGCGTCCGGTTGGTCGCCGGTGGGCTTGAAATCCGATACCAGCTTGAAATCCGGCATGCCATCCCCCAGTTAGTTACGCCTTAACTGCTTATATCATACTCGATCGACGAGGTTTCTGCAAGATATCGGACCAAGAAATCGAACGAAAGTTCCACGGTTGGCGCATACCAGCGCCGGCTGTCACGTTGACGATCCTCTGTCAAAACGTTACAATAGTCGTGCCGGTCCACAGCCGGCTCTGCCCATGCGCAAAGTGCCCTGTTTGCTCTCTCTGGTCGTTCTGCTGGTTAGCTTGGTCCTGCCGCCGGCTGCGTTCGCGTTCGGCACGGATCCGGCTCCCGCGCGCCCTGCAGGGGCAACCGCCCGAGCCAAGCCCCACGGCCCCTGCCGCTTCGGCCGTTCTCGACACCAAGACAATCCTGAAGCGGATGACCGTAGCGGACAAGGTCGGCCAGCTCTTTCTGGTTTCCTTCGAGGGTCGCGATGTCGGCCCTGACTCCGATATCGCCACCCTCGTCCGTGATTATCGGGTCGGCGGCGTGGTCCTTCAGCCTGCCAACGACAATTTCCGCAATGTGCCCGTTCCGGCACAGCCGGTCACCGGCACGAACGAGGCGCTCAACGATCTGCTGACCACGCCGGTCCAGATCGCGCTCCTGGCGAATACGCTGCAAGGCTTCGCACTCACGCGCGCCCCGGCCACTCTCGGCAGGCAGCGCCATCACCGCGACCGCACCGGTTACGGCCAGCGGCGGGCTCACCGGCACTGCGCCGGTCGCGCCGACGTCTGCAGCACAGCCCCCCGCGGCCGCAGTCCCCGTCACGGCGACGATTCCGGCAGCGGCGGTGGCCCCCGAGCCCAATCCTACCGCCACCGGGACGGCGGCGGCCGTTCGGGGTGCGCGCGGGGCGACTGCCCGCCCAACCGCCAGCGGGCCAGGCGCGGCCGAGGGCACGCCCGTGGCGGGCGCGGGCGAGCCGGACGAGACTGCGGCGAACGGGCTGCCTCTATTCGTGGCGCTAGACTGGGTGGGCGACGACAGCTCATTCCTCAACGGTCAGGGCGGTTTTACCCCCCTGCCCAGCTCGATGGCGCTCGGCGCGACCTGGTCGCCACAACTTGCAGAGCAGGCGGGGCAGGTGATGGGCCGGGAGCTCGAGGCGGCGGGCGTCAACCTGCTGCTGGGACCGACGCTTGACGTCTCGGACGTGCCGCGGCCGGGCAGTCGTGGCGACCTCGACACGCGAACGTTCGGCGGCGATCCCTTCTGGGTCGGCCAGATCGGCCAGGCGTTCATTCGGGGGGTGCAGTCCGGGGCCGCCGGTGGCGTGGTCACTGCGGCCAAGCACTTCCCCGGGCAAGGCGGCTCGGACCGCGGCCCCGAGGACGAGGTCGCCACGGTCCAGAAGTCCGTGGAACAACTGCGGCAAATCGAGCTCGCGCCCTTCGCCACCGTAACGGACGGCGGAGACCTGTCGGCGCCGGGGATCACCCCCGCGCTGATGACCTCCCACATCCGCTACCGCGGGTTCCAGGGCAACATCCGGGAAACGACGCCCCCGATCAGCCTGGCGCCGCAGCTGCAGGACCTGATGGAACTGCCCGAATTCGCCGCATGGCGCTCCGCGGGCGGCGTGCTCATCAGCGACCAGCTCGGCGTGCCGGCGCTCCGCCGCTACTACAGCCCCAACCTGAGCGAATTCCCGCACCGCCGGGTGGCCCAGGACGCTTTTCTTGCGGGCAACGATCTCCTGTATCTGGGCCGCTTTGCGCTCACCGACAACGCGGCTGACCAGGTCACGGCGATTAAGGAAACCATCCTCTTCTTCCAGGAAAAGTACAAGAACGACAGCGCGTTTGCGGCCCGGGTAGACGCCGCGGTCGAGCGGATCGTGGCCTTGAAGCTGCGCACCTACAACGGCGACTGGCAGCTGAGCAAGCTCGAGCGTGACCCGCAGACAGTGGCCGCGAGCGTCGGTGAGGCAAGCACCGTCACGCGCTCGGTCGCCCGGGCGGGCATGACCCTGATCTACCCCGGCCGGGATCAGTTCGCCGACCGGCTGCCTGCCGCCCCGCTGGCAAATGAGAAGATCGCTCGTCTTCACCGATGCCCGGGAGGTGCGCGAGTGTTCTGGCTGCGAGCCTGCGCCCGTGATCGACCGGGAGGCTTTGCAGAAGATCATCCTGCGAGCTGTACGGGCCGGACGCGACCGCGCAGGTCGACCCGGCCAACGTTCGCAGCTTTACCTTCGCGCAGCTCGCCGAAACCCTGGACGAGCCGGGCAAGAACGCCGGCATTGAGAAGGCGATTGACGACGCCCGCTGGATCGTCTTCGCACAGCTCGATCAACGGCCGCAGGAGTTGCCTGCTTCGGCCGCGCTGAGCGAGTTCCTCGCGAAGCGTTCGGACGGCCTGCGGGATAAGCGGCTGGTCGTCTTTGCATTTGCCGCGCCCTATTACCTCGACACCACCGAGATCAGCAAGCTGACTGCGTATTTCGGCGTGTATGCGCATACCGGTCCGTTCCTCGAGACCGCGGTTCGAGCGCTCTTCCGCGAGTTCACGCCCGGCGGCGCACCGCCGGTGACCGTGTCGGGAATCAACTACGAGCTGATCAACCAGCTCGAGCCCGCGCCGGGCCAGATCATTTCGCTGTCTCCGGTGAGCAGCGGCGACGTTATCAGTGGGAGCATCAAGGTCGGCAGCCAGATCGAGCTGGAGACGGGCATCATCCTGGATCAGAAGGGCCACCCGGTGCCCGACGGCACGCCGGTCGAGTTCAGCCTGCGCTATCCTACCGAATCGCTGGCGCTCGCGCCGAAGGTGGAGACGACCGCCGGCGGGCGGGCACGCACGATCGTTGCCCTGGATCGGGCGGGTGAGCTCTGGATCACGGCCGCGTCGGGCGAAGCAAAGAATTCGACCCGTATTGAGCTGCGGGTCGGCGGAGACACGCCCGGCACCATCGCGACGGTCGTCCCCTCGCCTACGCCCTCGCCCACGCCCCAGCCCACCGTCACCTCCACGCCGACGGCTACGGCCACGCTCACGCCCGAGCCGACCGAAACGCCGGCTCCCGTTGTGGCCGCGCTGCCCCCGCCCGCAAAACCGCGCGTCGCCTTCGGCGCGTTCTTTGCGGCCTTGCTCGGCGCGGCGCTGTCGGCGGGCGCGGTGTTCATGCTGCGCAAGCGAGGTCAGCCCTTGGGCGGAGACGAGGCGAACGACGTGCAGGCGCTGGTGGCGGCTCTGTGGGCCACGGCCATCGGATGGATCGCTTATTTGTTGTACGCGTTTGGTTGGCTGCCCGGCGCCACGACGGTGCAGGCTCGAGGATGGGTGTGGGCCGCGGGAGCGGTCACCTTTGTTGCCGGCCTGCTGACCCTGTTCTGGACCGGGCGCAGACGCGAGGCGTAGGGCTTTGCCAGGGCGGGCGAAGAGAGCGCAGCGGGGATGTCTGCCTTACAGCCTTTGCCGCGCCCCTGTGAGCTCCATGGCAGACCGTTCTAGGGCAGTTGCGGCGAAAGAAGCGTGACGAGCAGCGCGGTGGCGGTCAACAGCACGACGGTGGCGACGAGCGCAGCGTGTTGGGCCAGCAACTCGCGCCACAGCCCCTGTGTCTCGCTGAAGCTGGGCAGCCGGCCCGTACTGCCCGGAGCGGCTTTCTCGGGATCGTCGGCGAACAGCAGTTGGCGGAAAGCCTCCACCGTGGGGGGACGGTCGTCGGGGTGCTGCGCGATGGCCGCAAGGATCGCCCGCTCGGTGCGGGGGGAGACGCGGGCGTTGATCTCGCGGGGCGGCACGAGGCTGCCCGGCCGCAGGAATCGCTGCTTGGCGTCCGCCGGCGGCTGGCCGGTCAGCAGGTGGAACAGGGTCGCCCCAAGCGAATAGACGTCCGAGCGGATGTCGGTGTGGCCCGAATCGCCGCCGTATTGTTCGAGTGGCGTGTACGCGACGGTACCGCGGCCCTGGACGACGGTCACGGTCCGGTTCTCGTCCGGCTGGAGCAGCTTGACAAGCCCAAAATCGACCAGCTTGACCACACCCCTCGGTGTGAGTTTAATGTTCGATGGTTTGATGTCGCGGTGGAGGACGGGCGGCTCTTGCGTGTGCAGATACGTCAGGGCATCGCAAAGCTGGGTCGCCCAGCCGAGGGCTTGTTCTTCCGGGATGAAAGTGTCCTTACGCCGGGCCTCTTCGACAAGCTGGCGGAGGTCGGACCCGGGGACGAAGTCCATGACGAGGTACTGCCGGCCGTCTTGCTCGAAATAGTCCGAAACCTTGGGCAGGTTAGGGTGGTCGAGGCGGGCAAGGACGCTCGCTTCACGATAGAACTGGTCCAGGCTCTGGTCCTCCCCCGTCGAGGGGCCCATGGCCTCGGGGAGGACTTCCTTGACCGCGCAGACCCGGCCGCGCAGCCGCAGGTCGTTGGCCTTGTAGACCGCGCCCATGCCGCCCTGGCCGACCAGGTCAATGATTTCATAGCGCTCGCGCAGGACTGCGCCAACGGTGAGTGGTTGAGACATAAGTATGATCGATCTTACCACAAAGGCTTGAAGACACGAAGACCCGCCGAGGTCCTTCCTGCGCCTTTGCGCCTGCGTGTCTCCGTGGTGAAAGCGCGATCAGTTTCTCGGGGTCGGGGGTGCGACGGGGCATGAACGATTTATCCAGTGTGCGTGAGTCCGCCATGATCATCCTGCAACGAGGCGGGGAGAACGGCCTGACCTGGCCGCTCGAGCACCGGACGCTCACGATAGGCCGCAGCGACGACTGCGATATTGTCCTCGACGACCGGCAGATCTCGCGGCTGCATGCACGCGTCGTGTGGCGTGAGGATCATTACGAGATCGAGGACCTGGGCAGCAAGAACGGCACTCACCTGAACGGTCGCGACGTACTCACCCCGCAGGCGCTGCACGATGGCGACGAGATCCAGGTCGCGCTGCGCTTCAAGCTGGCGTTTGTCGATGCCGGTGCGACTGCCCCGCTCTCACTCGATACGCCGCAGCTGCCGCGCGGCCTCCGCCTGGATGCGGCCGGGCGCCGGGTGTACCTGAACGGCAAGCCGCTCGAGCCGCCGCTTTCTGCCCAACAGTACCGGCTGCTGGAAGTCCTGCTCGCTGCGAGCGGCGTGGTCGTGCGCGACGACATTGTCCGAGCCGTGTGGCCCGACGCAGTCGACGGCGGCGTCTCTGAGCAGTCGATCGACGCGCTGGTACGCCGCCTGCGTGAGCGGCTGGCCGAAGCCGATCCGGAGCACCAATACATCGTGACGATGCGCGGGCACGGGTTCCGGTTCGAAAACCGGGCGGCGCCCGATTGATCTCCTCCCCGCTCTCCCTCTACGTCCACGTCCCGTTTTGCGCGGTGCGCTGCCACTACTGCGACTTCAACACGTACGCCGCGGCTCGACGCGCTGTTTGAGCCGTTCACCGTCGCGCTGCAGGAGGAAATCAGGCAGGCGGGGATGAGAACGGTGCTTAGCCCAGAAAGCACTGCCGAAACCGAGAAGCGGGAGAGGCCGGGAACCTCTTCCGCTCTCCAGAGTCGATCTGAGTCCTCTGGGTCGGCCACGGCCGGCAAAGGTCTTGTCGTCCCCACGATCTTTTTCGGGGGCGGCACCCCGACGGTGCTGCCCCACCGACTGCTGGCACAGGTTCTGCAGACGGTGCGTGACTCCTTCCCGGTCGATGCAGACGCCGAGATCACGAGCGAGGCCAACCCCGGCGCCACCGACGCCGAGATCTTCGCGGCCCTGCGTGCGATGGGGGTGAACCGGCTGAGCATGGGCGTGCAGAGTTTCGACGATGCGGAACTGGCGTGGCTGGGGCGCATGCACGGAGCGGCCGAAGCTGTGGCCGCTTACGACGAGGCGCGGCGGGCAGGTTTCGACAACATCAACCTCGACTTTATTTTTGGCTTGCCAGGGCAGAAACTTGAGACGTGGGCGAGCACGCTCGACCGGGCGCTCGCGCTGGCACCCGACCATATTTCCCTCTACAGCCTGACCGTGGAGCACGGCACGCCGCTGTATGACGCAGTGCGGCGGGGCGTGCAGGCGCCGCCCGACGACGACACGGCGGCCGATTTCTACCTGCTGGCCGCAGACCGGCTGACGGCCGCGGGGTACGAGCAGTATGAAATCTCGAACTGGGCCCGGCCGGGAAGAGCCTGTCGACATAACCTTGTCTACTGGCGGCACGAGCCCTACCTGGGGTTCGGTCCGGGCGCACACAGCTTCGACGGGCGCCGGCGTTGGTGGAACGTCAAGCCCGTGCCCCAGTACATCCAGCGCCTGGCTGCCGGCCAGTCGCCTGAGCGCGACGGCGAGTCCATCGACGATCGGCTCGCCATGGGCGAATTCATGATGTTGGGGTTGCGCCTGGTCGAAGAGGGCGTGGCGGACGAGCGGTTCCGGCGCCGCTTTGGCGTTTCCCTGTTCGAGGTGTTCGCCGGGGAGCTTGACACGCTCGTGCGCCGGCAACTGCTCGAGCGCCGGCCCGACCGGGTGCGGCTCACGGCCAAGGGCCGGCTCCTGGGCAACCAGGTTTTTGCCGAATTTCTGCCAGCAGGTGAGTGAAGATGCTTGAGTTCGTGTCGCGTGTGGCGCCACCGGCCGAGGCCGATGGCCCAAGCTACTGGTTCATGTTTGCAGGCGAGAAGCTGCTGGTGCGCCGGGTGGGCGAGCGGGTCGTGGTCCCGCTCATCGCGGCGCCCGGCGAGCTTGGCCTGGCGTCCGACCGCGAAGTGTATCTCGGCCATCTGGAGGAAGGCGGCGAGGTAACCCGCTGCTTTGCGGCCGAGATGGCTGCCGAGACGCCGTTGCCCGAGGGCATCGAGGCCGAAGGATTGCGTGCGCTGTATGCTGCGCTCGACGAGCCATTCATGGGCATTGCCGGCCGGGCCGTCCAGTTGGTCGCCTTCGACCGTACCAACCAATATTGCGGCCAGTGCGGGACGCGCATGATAGACCAGGCGCACGAGCGGGCGAAGCGCTGCCCGCAGTGCGGGCTCATCAATTACCCACGCCTTTCGCCCGCCATCATCATCGCCGTCACCCGGACCATCGACGGGAAGCCGCACATCCTGCTGGCGCGCAACCACCGCTTCCCGACGGGGCGCTACAGCGTACTCGCGGGGTACGTCGAGCCGGGCGAGACCCTGGAAGAATGCGCGGCCCGGGAGGTGTGCGAGGAAGTCGGGGTGGACCTGCGGAACATCACGTACTTCGGCAGCCAGCCGTGGCCCTTCCCGAACTCGCTGATGATCGGCTTCACGGCCGAATACACGGGCGGCGACATCAGGCTGGAGGAGAGCGAACTGGCCGAGGCGCGCTGGTTCGCCGCGGACGAGCTGCCCGGCATCCCCCCACCCTTCACCATCGCCCGGAAGTTGATCGACTGGTTCCTGCAACAGGCAGGCTAACCACAAAGACACGAAGACACAAAGGCCCACGAAGCTCTCTTTGTGCGTCCTGGTGTCTTTGAGCCTTCGTGGTGAGGCGAGTCTACACCGGCAGCTCAATCACTTCGGCGCGGACCGTCGCGCCTTCGACTTCGAGGATTGCGAGCGTTGCCGGCAGCGTGAAGCGTCGCGGGCCGGCCGCGCCGGGGTTCAGGTAGAGCACACCGCCCTTGGTCGTGATGTCTGCCCGGTGTGAGTGGCCGCTGATGACGGCGCTGAAGCCGCCGCCCGCGGGGTCCAGGTCGAGCTGGTGCAGGTCGTGGAGCATGTAGATCCAGGCGCCGCCAATCTGCGTCGTCTGTGTCTCGGGCAACGCATTCGCCCACGCGCCCCCGTCGACGTTGCCGCGCACTGCCAGCACGGGGGCTACCCCCGCAAGCCCCGCCAGCACTTCCGGCGCACCCACGTCGCCCGCGTGCAGGATCAGCTCGACCCCAGCCAGCGCAGCCAGGGCTTCGGGCCGCAGCAGCCCGTGAGTGTCCGAAATCACGCCAACCCGGTGCTTCATCTCGCCATCCTCAAATCAAGTATAGCGCCAAATCAAGTATAGCGTTGCCCGCTTTTGGCACTCGCCCTTCTTTTTGATACCATGCGCCTATGTCCCAAGTACCCGTCGCGGCTCGGGCCTCCAACGGTCACGACGCGCCGCTCTGGCAGGTGTTCTTCCGGCCTGGCTCACGCGGACAAATCAATCAGCGTAACGTCCTGATCGACGGAATCGGCGTCGGCATCACGGCCGGCGTCGGCAGCTTCCTGTCGGTTTTCCTCGTGCGCCTCGGTGCGACGCCCTTCCAGGTTGGGCTGCTGACCGCGATGCCGGCCCTGACCGGGATCCTGCTCTCGATCCCCGTTGGCGAGTTCCTGTCGCGGCAGCCCAACATCGTTCCGTGGTTCGCCCGCTCGCGCTTCCTGGTCCTCTCCTGCTACGTCCTGACCGGCCTGGTGCCGTTCCTCGTCCAGGGTTACCAGACCGAGGCGATCATCCTCATCTGGGCCCTCGCAACCCTGCCGCAGACATTTGTCAGCGTCGCTTTCACCGTGGTGATGGGCGGTGTGGCCGGCCCCGGCGGCCGCCTGACGCTAATGAGCCGGCGGTGGACGATCCTGGGCCTGACCAACTCGTTGACCGTGCTGATCGTCGGCCAGCTTCTGACCCGTTTCGCCTTTCCGCTCAACTACCAGGTGGTCTTCATCGGTTCGGCGGTGGGTGCGCTCATCAGCGTGGTCTTTTCGTCCAGCCTGAAGCTGCCGACTCAACATGTGCCCCAGCAGCAGGTAGGGCTCATCGACGGGCTGCGCCAACACGGCGGGACGATCCGCCATCACAAGCCGTTCCGCAACTTCCTCGTCGCCGGTTTTGTGTTCCGTTGGGGCATGACCTTGGCGATTCCGCTGTTGCCGCTGTACTGGGTGCGCTCGGTGGGTGCGACGGATGCACAGATCAGCGCGATCAACTCGGCCAACACCTTCGTGATGATGCTGTCGTACTTCTTCTGGACCAAAGTGGCGGCGCGGCGGGGTGAGCGGCTCGTGCTCTTGATCTCGGCGTTCGGCGTCAGCTTCTATCCTATGATGACTGCCTTCACCCACACGCCCCAGCTCCTGCCCATTTGGGCCGCGATTGCCGGCTTCTTCGTCGGCGGCACCGACCTCGTCTTCTTCGACGTTCTGCTCGCCACCTGTCCCCGAGAACATCAGGCCACCTACGTGGGCATCTACCAGACGACCGTGCAGGCCGCCGTCTTCCTGGCGCCGCTCGTCGGGACCGCGCTTTCGGGCATGGTTGGCCTCTCGGCCGCGCTGGTTGTGGCGACGGTGCTACGCTTCGCCGGAGCCGGTCTGCTCACCTACCTGAAAGTGGGCAAGGGTATGTAGGGTCGAGCGCCGGTCCCCTTGCTTGCAACAGAGGTCGCAGAGGACTCTGATACGGTCGCCAAGACCTCAGCAGCCACTGGGCAATGGCGCTGCCTTCAAAAACAAGATCACATCTGGGGTGATGAGCGCTCGAGCAAGAACACGCCCGTGGTCGACATCAGGTTCGTCACCTTGATGACGTCGATCCGCCGGCCGTTTGCCAGGTAGGCCTTGCCCGCGATCGTGATCCCGTTGCCCTGGCAAAACCGGCCGAAATCGGTGATCGTAAGCGCCTGCCAGCGCGGTTTGTCGTACCAGGCTTGCGGCAGGTCGGGTGCGTTCGGCATGCGGCCGGTCAGCAGCAGTTCGAGCCGGCAGCGCCAGTAGCCCCAGTTCGGGAGACTCACCACCGCCCGGCGGCCCACCCGCAGCATCTCGGATAGGATCATGCCCGGATCGTCGAGGTAAGGTAGAGTCTGGCTTAGGATCACGTAATCAAAGCTCGCCGCCGGGTAATCGCCAAGCCCTTCCTCCAGGTTGCCCTGGCGCACACTCAGTCCCCGGCGCACGCAAGCGAGCACGCCCGCCTCGCTCAGCTCGATCCCGCGACCCTTCACGCCCTTGTCGGCGATCAGGTGTTCCAGCAGGGCCCCATCGCCGCAGCCCAAGTCAAGCACCCGTGCGGCCGCCGGGATAAACTCCGCAATCGCCTGTAGATCGGGCCTCAATGTGTGCTCCTGTCAGCGTGCGTTCACCACAAAGACTCAAAGCCACAAAGCTCACGAGGGAAGGCTTGTGCAACTTCGCGACTTCGCGACTCTGTGGTTAGCCGGCTATGCCGGCCTCGCGCGCAACCCGGTTAACGAAACTGCCGAGAAGGCGCGTCATGGTCTGGACTTCGAGCAGGAAGGCATCGTGTCCCCAACTGCTCTCGATATCGAGATAGGTCACGTCTGCGCCCGCGGCGGTCAGTGCGCTGACGAGCTCCTTACTGTGATACGACGGGTAAAGCCAGTCGCTCGTGAAGCTGACGACGAGGAACTTGATGTGTTCGGAATGGGCGAAGGCCGCCGCCAGCCCGGCCGGGACGCTGAGATCGAAGTAGTCGAGCGACTTGGTCACGTACAGATAGCTGTTGGCGTCGAAGCGCTGGGTGAAGCTCAAGCCCTTGTACTTGAGATAGCTCTCCACCTCGAACTCGGTTTCGAACTCATAGCCGAACTTTGCGCGGTCTTGCAGCCGCCGGCCGAACTTCTGGTGCATGGACTGATCGCTCAGGTAGGTAATGTGCCCGATCATGCGCGCGACCGCCAACCCTGCGTCCGGCCGGCGCCCGTTGCTGTAATAGTCGCCGTGCTGCCAATTGGGGTCCGCGTAGATCGCCTGGCGCCCGACCTCGCTGAACGCGATCAGCATGGGGCTCGACCGGGCCGTGGTGGCGAGCGGAATGGCAGCCCGCACGCGCTCGGGGCAGTGCGCCGCCCACTCGAGCACCTGCATCCCGCCCATCGAGCCCCCGGCTACGCACAGCAACTGGTCGATGCCAAAGTGGTCGATCAGCGCCGCCTGGGCCCGGACGATGTCGCCGATGGTCACCACGGGAAAGGCCAGCCCGTAGGGCTCGCCCGTCGCCGGATTGATGCTCGTCGGCCCGCTTGACCCATAGCACGACCCCAACACGTTGCTGCAGATGACGAAGAAGCGGTCGGTGTCGAACGCCTTGCCGGGGCCGATGCAGTCGGACCACCAGCCGCCGTCGCCGCCCGCGTGGGCGCTCCCGCTCAGGGCGTGGCAGACGAGGATGGCGTTCGAACGCTCGGCATTGAGTGCGCCGTACGTCTCGTAGGCCAACGTCACAGGCCCCAGGCTGGCTCCGGACTCGAGCCGGAACGGCTCGTCCTCGGCGAAGGTGAAATAGCGCGTGTCCTGGTGTAAGACCATGTTGTCTCTCGCAGCTGCAATCCTATGCACCACCAAGACACGAAGTCACAAAGGTTCACGATAATCCTGTGCAACTTCGTGTCCCTGTGTCTTTGTGGTTAACAAAAAACGACGCCTTCATGCGGAGGAGAGGGCGTCGCGGCGCTGGTGCCAATAAAAAACCCCGGGAAAAGCGGCCTCAGATGAGGCGGGCCCGGGGAGGTGGCGGCAGCATTGCACCTTTCCTCTCATCTTCCAGATCTAAGACTTGCTACTGACAAGTCCTCTGCCGGAATTGGCACCTTGTTTACAGGTTGCCGAGGCTTCACCGGGCCGGTCCCTCTGCCTCTCTGGATGAAAGTGCGGGCTTATTCGGTTGTAGCGGGGACTATAACCGGGAGAACGGGAAAAGTCAAGCGTGAGCGAACTTGCAAGGGTGGGCTTTGGAGCGCGAAGACGTTGGAACGCGAAGGCGTTGGAACGCGAAGACGCGAAGCAGCATGAAGCCGCGAAGACGCGAAGGCGGGTTCCAAGACTCGTCACGAAGACGGCTGAGACAAGGCTGAGAAAGGCGAAAGGCGGTATAATCGGGCGCGTGTACACGGACCCCGAAGGGTTCGCAAGCCTTCGAGGTCCGAAACTGCTAGGGGAATGAGCACATGGCGTTGATGAGCATGCGGGATGTCAGCATCGGCTTCGGCGGGCATCCGGTTCTGGAGCACATCGACCTGCAGATCGAGCGCGGCGAGCGTCTGGGCCTGCTGGGACGGAACGGCGCGGGCAAATCCACGCTGCTGAAGCTGATCGTGGGCGACCTCGAGCCCGAGGTCGGGGTCGTCGTACGCGAGCGCGGCGTGCGCGTCGCATACCTGCAGCAGGAGGTGCCCGAAGGGCTGGCCGGCTCGGTCTACGACGTGATCGCCGGAGGTCTGGGAGACGTGCAGCAGGTGGCCGAGGGCGCCGAAGATGGGTCATGGCGCGACCGGCTGCTCATGGACACGATTCTGGCCCGCACGCAGCTCGATCCGGCCGCCCAGTTCGCCGAGCTCTCGGCCGGGCTCAAGCGCCGGGTGATGCTGGCGCGCGGCCTCGTACGCGATCCGGACATCGTGCTGCTCGACGAGCCGACGAACCACCTGGACCTGGACGCGATTGCGTGGATGGAAGGCTTCCTCTCGCGCTACAATGGAACGCTCGTGTTCGTCACCCACGACCGCATTTTCCTGCGCCGGCTGGCAACGCGGATCATCGAAGTCGAGCGGGGCCGGCTCATCGACTGGGCCTGCGACTACGACACCTTTGCCGCCCGGAAACAAGCCGTGTTGGCAGCCGAAAGCACGCAACAGGTCGAGTTCGACAAGAAGCTGGCGCAGGAGGAGGCGTGGATCCGGCAAGGCATCGAGGCCCGGCGCACCCGGAATGAAGGCCGGGTGCGTGCGCTCGAGCGCATGCGAGCGCACCGCCGCGAACGCCGCGAGGGGCCGGGTGCGCTGCGGATGCAGCTGCAGGAGGCGGAGCGTTCGGGCAAGCTTGTGATCGAGGCGAAGGGCGTCGGCTTCGACTATGCTGCCGGGTCCACCGGAGGTGGACACCCGGTGGTCGCGGGCTTTTCGTCCACGATTGTGCGAGGCGACAAGCTCGGCATCGTGGGCCCTAACGGCTCGGGCAAGACGACCTTGCTGCGCCTGCTCCTGGGCCAGCTGCCGCCCGCGGCCGGCAGCGTCCGGCTGGGTGCAGGCGTCGAAATCGCCTATTTCGACCAGCTGCGGGCCCAGCTTGACGAGGACGCCACCGTCTTCGACAACATCGCGGACGGGCGCGATTTCATCACCCTCAACGGGCAGCGTCGCCACGTGATGGGCTACCTGCAGGAATTCCTCTTTCCGGCCGAACGCGCGCGCGCCTATGTCGGCACGCTGTCAGGGGGCGAGCGGAATAGGCTGCTGCTGGCGCGTCTCTTTGCCAAGCCGGCCAACCTCCTGGCGCTGGACGAGCCGACCAACGACCTGGACCTCGAAACCCTGGAGCTCCTGGAAGACCTTTTGTTGGCCTTTGAGGGCACGCTGCTGCTGGTCACTCACGACCGCGAGCTGCTGAACAACGTGGTGGACGGAACGCTGGCCATGGAGCCCGGGGGCAGGGTGGGGGAGTACGCGGGCGGATATGATGACTGGGTGCGCCAGCGGCCCGCGCCCGACGAGCGCCCGGTCCAGGAGAAGGCGGCGCCTGCGGCCCGCCCGCGCGAGGCGGCGCCCGTTCGCCAGGTCAAGCTGACGTACAAGGAGCGGCAGGAACTGGACGGCCTGCCGGCCCAAATCGAGGCGCTGGAAGCGGAGCAAGCGACGCTGTACGCGGAAATGGCCGATGCGTCGACCTACCAGGCCGGCGGGGAGGAAGTCACGCGCCGGACCGCGCGCCTTGCCGAAGTCGAGGGGCGCCTGGCCGAGTTGTACGCCCGTTGGGAAGCGCTGGAGGCGAAGGCGCCGGGCGAGTAAACGGGCGCCCGATTGCGTCTCCGACATTATGACGCCGCGTGCGACCTCTGGTACAATGCGTTGGCGTTCCCCCGCGCATCCTTCATCACCGGAGTTCGCTCAATGCGCCTATGCTGCATCGCCTGCGAGGTCCTGGCGCGGCCGCTGTATCTTTCGGCCGCCCGCTCACCCCACATTGTCGACATTCAGCTCTTCCGCCGCGGCCTGCATAACAACCCGGCCGACCTGCGCTCGCGCCTGCAAGCCGCGGTCGATGAGGCTTCGGCGCGCTCGCTTTCCCGATGGCCGCCGGGAGTATGATGCGGTCGTCATGGGCTACGGCTTGTGCGGTCAGGCCACAGCGGGACTGACGGCGCGGGATATCCCCGTCGTCGTGCCGCGCGCACACGACTGCATCACGCTCTTCCTCGGCAGCCGCCGCGAGTACCAGCATCAGTTCGAGGATTTCTCGGGCACCTACTGGTATGCGCAGGATTACGTGGAGCGGGACGATGGGAGCGGCGGCGCACTTGCGCTCGGCGCAGGTTCGGATACGGACCTCGACAAGGTCTATGACCAGTACGTCGCAAAGTACGGCAAGGACAACGCCGATTATCTGATGGAAGTGATGGGTGCGTGGCAGCAGCATTACAAGCGCGGCAGGTGTCATCGACATGGGCATCGGCGACATTTCTGAGACTCTCGCCAAGGCAGAGGCCGATGCCGGCCGCCGCGGGTGGGTGGTCGACCGGGTGGCGGGCGACGCCGTGCTGATGCGGCGGTTGCTCGAAGGTGATTGGGCTGAGGATTTCCTGGTCATGCAGCCGGGCGAGCAACTGCGCATGACCTACGATCACGACGTCATTGACTGCAGCCGGCACTAGGCGGGCAATGGGATTCAACTGGACGATGACTGAAAACGACAATGTCAAGGTGGTGGCGGCCGAGGGCCGCAGCACTGCACAGGTGAAGTTCTCCGACCGTGGCATTTACGAAGCGCCGCTGCGCACCGAACTGCGCCACTATGTCGACGCGGCCGGCGCGGACCAACCCTGGCCCTTCCCGATCGTGGCTGCGCTTGATCGACGACGAACTCCGCGAACTGACGTACCACATCGACCGGGACGTGGAAGTCGACGGCGTTGGGCACGGACGACCGCGACGGCAGCCGCATCTACCGCCGTTCGCTCACCTTCCTCCTCGTCGTCGCGGTGCACCAGCTCTTTCCCGACGCGATGGTCACAGTCGACCATTCGGTGACGTTCGGCGGCTACTACTGCGAGGTGCAGGGCCGGCCGCCGTTCACCGCGGAGGAGTTGGCCGCGATCCAGGAGCGCATGTACAGCATCGTCGCGGCGGACTCGCCCATTGACAAGGAGCGTGTGCCCCTGGCCGAGGCCATCGAGTTGTTCCGCGGCCGGGGCGAAGAGGACAAGGTGCGGCTGTTGCAGCACCGGCACAAGGACTATCTCGTCCTCTACGAGCTGTGCGGCTTCCGCGGCTATTTCCACGGCTACATGGTGCCGTCGGCCGGCTACATCACGTCTTTCGCTTTACAGTACTACGCCCCCGGCTTTCTCCTGCGCTTCCCCCAGCGGCAAAGCATGGAGCTGGAGCCCGTCGTCGAGTACCCCAAGCTGGTGGGCGTCTTTCGCGATTACGGCGCGACGCTGCGCCTGCTCGGGCTGGAGGACGTCGGCTCGCTAAACACCGCAATCACGGCCGGCCGCGCGAACGAGATCATGCTGGTGGCTGAAGCGCGGCACGAGCACGGCATCGCCTCGCTCGCCTCGCAGATTGCGAATGGCGGCGACTGCAAGAAGCTCGTGTTGATCGCGGGCCCTTCGTCTTCGGGCAAGACGACGTTTTCGAAGCGGCTGGCCGTCCAACTACTGGCCAACGGGATCCGCCCCATCGCGATCGAGATGGACAACTACTTCCTCGACCGGGAACTGACGCCGAAGGACGAGGCGGGCAACTACGATTTCGAGTGCCTGGAGGCGCTGGATCTGCCGCTGTTCAACCAGGACCTCGCCCGCTTGATGGCGGGGGAAGAGGTGCAGCTTCCGCGCGTACAACTTCCTTACCGGCAAGCGTGAGCCGGGCAGCACCATCCAGCTCGGCCCGGACCAGATCCTGCTGATCGAGGGCATTCACGGGCTCAACCCCAAGCTGGCGCCCGACGCCGCCCGCGACAGCGTTTTCCGCATCTACATTTCGGCACTCACCCAGCTCAACATCGACCGCCACAACCGGGTCTCGACGACCGACAACCGGCTGATTCGGCGGATCGTCCGCGATGCCCGGACGCGCGGCTACACTGCGGCAGACACGATCGGCCGCTGGGAGAGCGTTCACCAGGGCGAGCGCAAGTACATCTTCCCGTACCAGGAGAACGCGGACGCCATGTTCAACTCCGCGCTCGTGTACGAGCTGTCTGTGTTGAAGACGTACGCCGAGCCGCTGCTGCTGCAGCTAGAACCGGGTAAGCCGGGCTATGTCGAGGCCCACCGGCTCTTGGCGTTCCTGAATTGGTTCGAGCCCATGCCCTCCGAGATGATCCCCTACAACTCCATCCTGCGCGAGTTTGTTGGCGGGGGCAATCTGGAGCGTTTCGAGCCCTGGCGCAAGGCGTAGGTTCTGATGTAGCCGAACAAAAAGAGCCCGGAGGCGCCTCCGGGCTCTTTTTGTTCGGCTACATCTGTTGCTCAGGCAGGTACGGCCATCGCCGGCAGGGCGACGGGTATTGCGGCCGGCGCAGCCTCAAACTGGCTGTTGTACAGCTCGGCGTAGAACCCGTCGGCCGCCAGCAGTTCGCCGTGCGTCCCCTGCTCCACGATGTCGCCGTCCTTCATGACCAGGATCAGGTCGGCGTTCCGGATCGTCGAGAGGCGGTGCGCGATGATGAAGCTGGTACGGTTCTTCATCAGCTCATCCATCGCCTTCTGGATCAGGACCTCGGTGCGGGTGTCGACCGAGCTGGTCGCCTCGTCCAGGATCAGGATTTTCGGGTCGGCCAGCACGGCGCGGGCGATGGTGAGCAGCTGCATTTCGCCTTGCGACACGTTGCTGGTTTCCTCGTTGAGCACCATGTTGTACCCGTCGGGCAGCGTGCGGATGAAGTGGTGCGCGTGGGCTGCTTTTGCCGCCGCAACCACCTCCTGGTCCGTCGCTTCCAGCCGGCCGTACCGGATGTTCTCCATGATCGTGCCGTTGTAGAGCCACGTGTCTTGCAGCACCATGCCGAACTGCTTGCGCAACTCCTCCCGGGTGAACTCGCGGATGTCGTGCCCGTCGACCAGGATGGCGCCGCTGTTCACGTCGTAGAACCGCATCAGCAGCTTCACCATCGTCGTCTTGCCCGCGCCCGTCGGGCCGACGATGGCCACCTTCTGGCCGGGCCGGATCTTGGCGCTGAAGTCGTTGATGATGATCTTCTCCGGGCTGTAGCCGAAGTGCACGTCGCGGAACTCCACCGCGCCACGCACGGTCTCCAGCTTGCACCGGCTCAGCTGCTTCCGCCACCTCTTCGGGCTCGGCCAGGAACTCGAAGACCCGTTCCGCGGCCGCGCCGGCCGACTGGAGCACGTTCGAGATCTGGGCGAACTGTGCGATAGGCTGGGTGAAGGAGCGGACGTACTGGATGAACGCCTGGATGTCGCCGACAGTGATCATGCCGCGGGTGGCCAGCCAGCCGCCCAGGATGACGACGGCCACGTAGCCCAGGTTGCCGATGAAGCCCATGATGGGCATCATCATGCCCGAGAGGAACTGCGACTTCCAGGCCGCGCCGTAGAGCACCTCGTTGTAGCTGTCGAACGTCTCGAGGCTGCGCTGCTCGCCGTTGAATGCCCTCATGACGACGTGCCCGCTGTACATCTCTTCCACGTGCCCGTTCACGTGCCCGAGATAGTCCTGCTGCTGCCGGAAGTATTTCTGTGACCGCTTGATGACCTGAGTGATGAAGAGCATGGACAGCGGCACGATGCCGAGCGCCACCACCGTCATCAGTGGACTGATGGTGAGCATCATGATCAGCACGCCGACGATCGTCGTCACCGACGTGATGATTTGCATCAGGCTCTGGTTGAGCGTCTGGCTGATCGTGTCCACGTCGTTCGTGATGCGCGAGAGTACCTCGCCGTGGTTTGTGCCGTCGAAGTAGCGCAGCGGCATGCGGTTGATCTTCTCGGCAATGTCCTTCCGGAAGCGGTAAGTCACCTTCATCGAGATGCCGGCCATCACCCAACCCTGGATGGTGCCGAACAGGGCCGAGAGCAGGTACAGCCCCATCACGGTCAGGAGGATCTGGCCGATATAGGCGAAGTCAACCGCCATGCCCGCGCCGCCCAGCCCGGCCATGACCCCGTTGAAGAGTGCGGTGGTCGCGC
Organism: uncultured Chloroflexia bacterium; assembly: GCA_963810095.1. Taxonomy (GTDB): domain Bacteria; phylum Chloroflexota; class Anaerolineae; order CG2-30-64-16; family CG2-30-64-16; genus JALOOB01. Next base: position 35,074 of record CAWEMM010000014.1, read on the forward strand.
GGCCGAGGATCTTGGGACCCAGGATCGAGAAGACGGTCGAGGCGATGGCGAAAATCACGACCACGCCGATCGAAATCGTGTACGGCCCGAGATAGCGGACCAGCTTGAGCATGGTCCCTTTGAAGTCGCGGGGCTTCTCGCCGCTGCCCCCGAAGGCGTGGCCCCCCGGCCCGCCTCGGCCAGGTCCACCTGGTCTGCCACCAAACATCATGCCAGTTCCTCCTTGCTGAGCTGGGAAGACGCGATCTCACGATAGGTTTCGCAGCTCTGCAACAACTCGCGGTGAGTGCCCTTGCCCACGATGCCGCCATCGTCCAGCACGATGATCTGGTCCGCGTTCTTGATCGTCGAAACCCGCTGCGTCACGACGAGCAGCGTACTGTCCGCGGTGTGTTCGTGAAGCGCGCGGCGCAAGGCCGCATCGGTCTTGAAGTCCAGCGCGGAGAAGCTGTCGTCGAAGATGTACACCGGCGGTTTTTTGACCAGCGCCCGGGCGATAGAGAGGCGCTGTTTCTGGCCGCCCGACACGTTCGCCCCGCCCTGGGCAATCTCCGCCGTCATCCCTTCGGGCCGGGCGGTGATAAACTCGGCCGCCTGTGCGATCGCCGCGGCCTCCGCCAGGATGCCCTCGTCCGCGTCTTCATCGGCATAGCGCAGGTTGCTCTCGATGGTGCCCGAGAACAGCATAGCCTTCTGCGGTACATACCCGATCCGGTCGCGCAGGTCTTCCTGGGTGACCGCCCGGATATCGACGCCGTCCATCCGGATCGAGCCGCCGCTTACGTCATAGAAACGCGGGATCAGGTTGACCAGCGTGGACTTGCCCGCGCCCGTCGGCCCGATGAACGCGGTCATCTGGCCGGGGAACGCGGTGAAGGTGATGCCCTGCAGCACATCTTCTTCGGCGCCGGGATAGCGAAAACGAACATCCTTGAACTCGATCGCGGCGCCTGCTTTGCCCGGTTCCAATACCGGCAGGCTCTGCGGCTGCTCGGGGTCCTTGATGCTCGCCTCCGTCGCCAGCACCTCTGCCACCCGATCCGCAGAAACGGACGCGCGGGGCAGGATGATGAACATGAACGACAGCATCAGGAATGAGAAGAGGATTTGCATGGCGTACTGGAGGAACGCCATCATGTCGCCCACTTGCATGTTGCCGAGCGCCACCTGGTGGCTGCCCACCCAGATGATCGCCACCGTCACTGCGTTCATGACGAGCATCATGAGCGGCAGCATGAAGGCAAAGACCCGGCTGACAAACAGCATCGTGCTCGTCAGGTCGGTGTTGGCCCGGTCAAACCGCTGCAGCTCGAACGCCTGGCGGTCGAACGCGCGGATCACCATCATGCCGGACAGATTCTCGCGCATAACCAGGTTCAGCCGGTCGACCAGGGTCTGCACCTTGCGGAACCGGGGCATCACGATGGAGAACACGGTCAGGATCAGGCCCATGATGACGACCACCGCCAGTGCGATGATCCACCACATGGACAGGTCTTTGTTCACCGCCCGGATGATGCCGCCGACCGCAATGATGGGCGCATAGAAGACCATGCGGATCATAATGATGACGACCATCTGGAGCTGTGTAATGTCGTTTGTGGTCCGCGTGATCAGCGTCGCCGGGGAGAAGTGGTCGAACTCGGCGCTAGAGAAACCTTCGACCTTTGCGAACTCAGCCCGGCGTAAGTCACGGGCGAAGCCGGCGCCCGCCTTGGCCGAAAGGAAGGCCACCGCAACCGCGCAGATGCCGCCCAGCAGCGACACGAGGATCATAATTGCGCCGATGCGCCAGATGTAGAGCGACTGGATCCGGTTTACATCCATGCCCAGCGCGAGATACTCGCCCTTGACCACCTGCGCGGCCGCCGGCGTCAACATGCTTTCGCTCAACGCGCCGAACTGCTTGTTGATCGAAGTCATGATCTGGTTCTTCTGGCCGGCCGGCAGCTTGCCGAGCAGCGCAAAGACGTCGGTTCCCGGGGAACGCGGGAGAGATCGATGCCCGACGCCTTGCCGGCCGCGGCGGCCTTTGCGGGATCGGCCAGCATCTGCTCCAGGTTGCCGGTGATCAGGAGGGCCTTGCCAAAGACGGGCTCGAGCCACGCGGTCTCGGCCTCGGAGATAGACTTGCGAATGTACGCGGGCCCATTTGCCAGGCCCGGGTAATAGGCTGCAAGCGCGTCATACGCGGACGAGTTGCGATCGACGAGCACATAGTCGTCGAGGACGCGTCGTCCATCTTCCGCGCTCAGGAACACCAGCACCCGATTCATCTCGCTCTGGCGAATCGCGGCAGGCGCCGCTTCGGTAATGCCGGCCCCCTGGATGCCGTAATTCACGATCCTCGACATCAGGTCGGGCAGCGCCAGGTCACACATCGCCTGCACGAACAGGAGGACGATGGACAACGCGATGATCGCGCGGTATGGCTTGAGATACTTTAACAGTCGTCGCATAGGGTATTTCCTTGGGGCGGATAGCGCGGCGGGTGGACGGCCGCACGATCCCTATAGCTTCTCGATGTTTGCGCGCATCTGCGCCATTGCGCGGCGCATGCACGCCAGGTCCTCGTCGGTGACGCCTTTCAGCGCTTCGAGTGCAAACTGCCTGGCCGTCGACACGGCCTCACGCACCGAGCTTTTCCCGGTTTCTGTCAGCATCACCAGCGTAAAGCGGTTATCTGCCGGGTCGGCACGGCGCGAGAGCAGGCCCTCAGATTCCAGTTGCTTCACCATCCGCGTCACGGCCGCGCCGTCAACGTCCAGCCGCCGCTGCAGCTCATTCTGGCTCAGCTCGCCGAAGCGGTAGAGCATACCCATCGCATGCATCCGGGCATCCGAGATGCCAACACGGCGTTGAAACGCCGCCTTGGCCGCCCGCATCAGGGCCCCCTGCTCGAATAGGAAGGTGTCTGTGGGCGTACTCGCCGGCGACCACAGCCCCTCGCCTTGATCTTCAACCTTCACGGTCTGGCCTCCCGCGCTCCGGACGTTAGTCGTCCGAATCGATTCGCGATTGTACGCCCGAAGCGATGATTAGTCAATAATTGGGGCATCAATGCTTGAGGGATCAACGGTTTGGGTGTTGTTCCTGCACCGAAGGTCTTCTCTTTCAGGAGCAGCGGGTTTTTCCCCGGCTATCTCACGTCTTTGCCGAACCAGAGCATCGCGCTTTCCACCCGGTCGCCGGCCGACTCCGCCGCGGCTCGCATCGCCGTGTTGCTGCTGCTCGTGCCCAGCCGTGCCCGGGTCGCACCCCGCGCCTTCAAATGCGCGCAGCCTCCCAGCCGTCCATCGGCGAGGAGCAGGTCAATCATGGGCTGCAAGTCCGCTGCCCCTGCAGATGCTTTGGAAGTCAGCATGAATCACTCCACGGGAAAGGCCAGGCCTGCACCATCCGCGGGTCCTACAGAGGGGCTGACGCTTTTCAGGACCGCAGCCAAGGGCGATCCGTCACGGACGAAAACGGCCGCGGCCCGGTCGGCATAGGCCAGCGTCCAGCCCGGCTTCTGGCGCATCAGCTCGTACACGGGGCGCTCCACGTCGACCAGGGCCAGCTCGGTTTCCGGCCGGTCGACGAGCCGGTCCCATTGGCCCTGGCCGCGCATGAAGTCGAGGTTCTCCCGGTACACCGCTTCCAAATAGACCGTTTCACGCCGCCCGTCTACCGACACCTGCACCGCCGGCCCGAGCTGCCAGATCACGTACTCGCCCCAGTTGAACTCGGTCGCCATGTTGCCGCGCGCGCCCGCTGCCTTCAGCGCTGCGACTGCATCGACCGGAAAGCCGGCGGACCGAGGCTCCACGACGATCGCTTGCAGGCGCGGGAGCGCCAATAGCAGGCAACCCAGGGCCGCAGCAGGCAAGACAAGCATCGCAGCCCGGTCGACGATCTGCGACAGCCGCCAGGGGATGCGGACGCTGCCGGAGATGCGATCCCACAGGTCTGCAAAGTGATCCGCGGCGAGCACCGGCGCGGCGACCGCGAAAAGGGGGATGTGCCGGATGGCGCTGAGGGGCAGGAGTGCAATCACTGCCAGCGGGACGAGGAGGCAGAGGCGCCGCGGCCGGCGACTGAGCCCCACGGTTGCCAAGGTGAGCCCGACGGCGATCAGCCAGCACTGGCTCCAAGGATCGGCGAGACGCGCCGAATGCCATTCCACCACTTCGGGGCGGGCCACCGTGGCAGTGCGGAGGAGGAAGGCCAAGAGTTGTCGGCCATACGGGTTGAGCAGCACGGCCAGCGGCGCGCATGCGAGCGCGACGACTACCTCGCGCTGCGGGGATCGCCCGAGCGGCGCCACCGAACGCGTGCGAAGCAGCGCTCCGCCGAGGTAAAGCAGGCCCCACAGGGTGAGGATGCCCAACCCTGCGAGAAACCCGCCGTGCAGGTTGGCCCACAGCGCCAGAAGCAGCGAGGTCGCGATGGGGAACCACAGCTTGCGGCCCCCGCCCCGGGGGAGAGGCAACGCGGCCGGCATGGTGGTGTACCCGTCGATCAGGAGCAGCAGGACCAGGAACAGCAGGTAGGTGAAGACCTGGGGACGCACGTTGAGCACCGCAGGTCGCAGCACAAAGCTGGCGCCGAGGGTCAGCAAGAGGGCGCCAGTCGCGTTCATGCCCGCCCGCTGCAGCCGCCAATAGATCAGGCCGGCGATGAGCAGGCTCACCACCGAGTTTAGGGCGATCAGGCCGCGGGTGCCCGCCGAGTTGTAGACCAGCGCGTCGACGACTTCGGTCAGCCACTCGTGATTGATCCAGGGTTGGCCCGCAGTGAGGTAGGAGTAAGGGTCTGCACGCACGACCTGGCCGGTCAGGAGCGTGTCTTGCCCGAACCGCACGTGGCCCCAGAGGTCCGGGTCCGCAATCAACGGAGAGAAGAGGAGCAGCGCGGCCGTGAGGGCAAGGATGAAGTAGGACGCAGATTGAACGGATCGAACCGATTTGCCTGATCTCATCGCAGGGGTCAGAGGAATCATAATGATCAGTTCAATCAGTTCGATCTGCGTCCAGTCACGCGCCCGGGCGATCAGCTCAGCACGGCCTCGATGTGCTCCAGCGCCCAGTCCACCTCGTCCTTCTTGATGACGAGGGGCGGCGCGAGGCGGATGACGTTCTGATGCGTCTCCTTGCACAGCAGCCCGCGCTGCATCAGCGTCTCGCAGAAGCGCCGGGCGCCGCCGGCCTCGGGGTGCAGCTCCACGCCGATCATCAGGCCCTTGCCGCGCACTTCCTTGATGTAGGGGCTTTCGATGCGCGCCAGGCAGCCCAGCATGTACTCGCCCATCGTGGCCGCGTTCTCGATCATGCCTTCTTCGACCAGCACCTTGAGCGCCATGCGGGCCACTGCACACGCCAGCGGATTGCCCCCGAACGTGCTGCCGTGATCGCCGGGCTGGAAGACGCCGAGGATTTCTGTATTGGAGAGGACCGCCGAGACCGGGTAGAGCCCGCCCGACAACGCCTTGCCGATCATGGTCAGGTCGGCTTCGATCCCCTCATGCTCTTCGGCCAGCAGCTTGCCGGTGCGGCCCAGGCCCGTCTGGATTTCGTCCGTCATCAGCGCGATGTTGTGCTCGGTGCAGATGCGGCGCACGTCGCGCAGGTAGCCTGCGGGCGGGATGATAATGCCGGCCTCACCCTGGATCGGCTCGACCATGAACGCGACGGTGTTCGGGCCGATGGCGTCTTCGAGCGCGTGCGCGTCGCCGTACGGGATGATCTTGAAGCCGGGCGTGAAGGGGGCGTAGCCATCGCGATACTGCGACTCGGTGCTGAAGCCGACAATGGTGACGGTGCGGCCGTGGAAGTTGTTCTCACAAACAATGATCTCGGCCTGGCCCTCGGGCACACCCTTGACCTTGTACCCCCACTTGCGCGCGGCCTTGATGCACGACTCGACGGCTTCGGCGCCGCTGTTCATGGGTAGGGCGGTGTGCGAATGGGTCAGCTCGCACAGTTCCTTGTAGAAGAGTCCCAGTTGATCGTTGCGGAACGCGCGGGAGGTCAGGGTGATCTTGGCCGCCTGTTCCTGCATGACCTGCACGATCTTAGGATGGCAGTGCCCCTGGTTGACCGCAGAGTAAGCCGACAGGCAGTCCATGTAGCGTTTGCCGTCCACGTCCCAGACCCAGATCCCCTCGCCGCGCGTCAGCACGACGTCCAATGGCTTGTAGTTGGTTGCGCCGTACTGCTTTTCCAGCGCGATATAGTCCTGCGTGTTCACAGAAAGTGACCCCCTTGTCGGATAGTGAAGTGAGTGTAGCACAGCAACGGAGGCAACTCAAAAGCAAGGCGCGAATGCCACCCCGCCCGCTGCGTATCTTCCCGGCCGGTGCTATACTATCGCCCACAGGGACTTTCCTGCTGCCGAATCCGGATGGAGTATGTACAAACGCGACTACATCATGCGCATGATCGAACAGTTGGGGGTGGCCTTCCAGGCAATCCTGGGCCTCAAAAGCCAGGGGGAGTACGACGAGGCGGAGCGGGCTCTCTCGCGCACGGGCCAGCAGTTGCTCGGCTTCGATATGGACTTGCTCCGCACACTCTCGGAAGAAGCGATCATCTCGCTGCTGCGACGCCCGGACCCCTCGGACGTGGGCGCGTATGTCGTGGCCGCGGAGCTCCTGCGCGAGCAGGGGCAGATCGACGAAATCCGGCGCGGGTCAGATGCCGGCTATGACTGCAACCTCAAGGCGTTGGCCTTGTATCTCGAGGCCTGCACGAACGCGCCCGAGTGGTGTTCGGAGGACGTCGTCGTCAAGGTGCACGATTTGACGGATCGGCTGGCTGGCTACGACCTGCCCGAGCCCATCCGGCGCAAGTTGTTCGCCTACTATGAACTGATCGGCGACTATGCAGAAGCCGAAAACGTCCTCTTTGAGCTGGCCGAAGCGGGCGCAGTCGATGCGCCGGAACTGGGCGCCGCCTTCTATGCCCGGCTAGGGTCCATGACCGATGCGGAGTTGGCGCAGGGTGGGCTGCCCAGGGACGAGGTGGAAGAGGGCCACGAGGCGTTCCGAGAGTTGATCCATCCCCGCTGACACGGATCATGCAGCGATGGGAAGTGGAGTCGGTGGAGAAAGTGGAGTGAGCGCTAACGTTAGAGGCTTGGAGTGACGGCGACGACAAGTCGCAGCTCTTGACACTCGCTTGTGAATTCGGCTATCATGCAGTCGCACTGCATGATAGCCGAATTTTATGATCAGGGAACTGCGATGTACGCACCGCGCACTCTTGAACCCACGATCCGAACGGTCACCGGGCAATTTCCGGTCGTACTGCTCACGGGTGCAAGGCAGGTCGGCAAGACCACGCTTCTGAGACATCTCAGTGAGGGCGCCCGCAACTTCGTCACGCTGGACGACCCTCTCGTCCTGAGCCTGGCGCGAACGGATCCGGCCCTCTTTATGCAGCGGTTTTCGCCGCCCGTGCTGATCGACGAAATCCAACACGCGCCCGGGCTCCTACCTTACATCAAGATGGCGGTCGATCAGAGCGAAGCGCCGGGCGCGTTCTGGCTCACCGGCTCACAGCAGTTTCATCTCATGCGCGGCATCTCGGAGTCGCTGGCAGGTCGCGTGGCAATCCTGCAACTGCTCCCGCTCTCGCGGCAAGAACTCGCGGGAGAAGGCCTGACGGCGGCTCCGTTTCTGCCCATGCGACAGGACGCTGCGCGGGCGGGAAACCGCACGGGGGCCGGCCTGCTCGACCTGTACGAAATCATCTGGCGCGGCGGCTTGCCGCGCCTCGCGCTAAACCGCGACATTGCGCCCGACCTTTTTTACAGTTCTTACGTTCAGACCTATCTCCAGCGCGACGTTCGTGACCTGGCGCGCGTGGGCGACGAGCTTGTGTTCCTCCGCTTTCTGCGAGCGGCGGCGGCTCGCACGGCGCAGTTGCTCAACCTCACCGACCTGGCGCGGCGACGCGGACGTTTCGCCGAATACGGCCAGAAGCTGGTTGTCCATCCTCCAGGCATCGGGGGTCGTCCACCTGCTAGAGCCGTACTACAATAACGTGACACAGCGGCTGGTCAAGACGCCCAAGCTCTACTTCCTCGACACAGGGCTGGTCGGCTATCTGACACAGTGGGCGACGGCGCAGACGCTGGAGGCCGGCGCGATGTCAGGGCCCATCTTCGAAACATGGGTGATGGCTGAGTTGCTCAAGAGCTACCTTCACAACGGCTTAACCCCACCTTTTTACTTCTACCGGGACAAGGAGGGACGAGAGATCGACCTCCTCGTTATGCGGGACGGTGTCACCTATCCGGTGGAGATCAAGAAGACGGCTTCGCCGGGCCGGGAGGATGTCCGCCACTTCGGGGCACTGGCGAAGGCGGGCTTGTCGATTGGTGCGGGAGGAGTCATCTGCCTCGCTGCTCAATCGCTGCCCCTGACGGCCACAGACCGGTCAATCCCTGTGTGGGAGATATAGTAACTTTGCCCCAGACGCGGCTGCGTCGGGCCGCCCACATGGACGGCCCGACGCAGCTTCATCCGCTCAGGGTGCGTCTCGCTTACGCCTGCACCGTCTCGGGCTCTTCCTCGGCCGGGAAGACCGGCAGGAACTTCGTCGCGACGGCAAACACTGCGATGCCAAAGGTGAACAGCGCCGCCGTCACCGCAATTTCGAAGATCGACGGGATGTAGACCGGGCCAGTGTAGCCGTACATGCCGAACATGTTGACGTTCAGCCGGTTCAGGATGCCGCCGAACACGACCAGGCCCGCTACCGCAAAGAGCATGTTCTTGCTCTCCCGCACCCTCGGCCGCGACAGCAGGATTGCGGGCACCAGCGCGCACAGCCCTACCTCGATCCAGAACAAGACGGCCTGCAGGGTCGGCTCGGTCAGGCGCCACGCCTGTCCGCGCCACACCAGGTCGAGCAGCTTGGCGATCACGTAAACCGCCATCAGGATCGAAGCCGCCTTTGCCAGCCGTGCCAGCAGGTCCTGCTCCAGCCCCCGCTTGAGCCCGCGTGAACTGAGGTTCGACTCGACCGCCACCATGCTCAGGCCCACGAATACTGCGGAGACCCAGAAGAAGATCGGCAGCAGCGGCGTGTACCACAGCGGGTCAAGCTTGCCGGGCGTAATCAGCCACATCGAGCCGAGCGACGACTGATGCATGGTCGAGAGCAGGATGCCGATGATGACCAGCGGCAGCGTGATCTTGTGCGTGATGATCCAGGCCCGCCGCCAGCGCAGCCGCTCGAACACGGCGGGCAGGAACTCCAGCGCCAGCACGGTCGTGTAGCACAGCACGCACATCGCCACTTCCCAGAGCACCGAGTGGATGTTGGGGAAGTAGACCGGGCGGGCCAACATGATGTTCTGCGGCCGCCCCACGTCGATTAGCAGCGCCACGATCAAGAGCGAGTAGCCCAGGAAGGCGGTCAGGATGGTCGAGCGCAGGATCGGCCGGTAGTGCTCGAGACCGAACACGTACACCAGGCCGGCCAGCACGAACGCACCGCCGCCCAGCATCGCGCCCGCCATGACGTCGAAGCCGATCCACATACCGAGCGGAAACTGGTCCGACAGGTTCGTCACCGCGCCCAGGCCGTTGGTCAGGCGGAGGACAACCGCGATGGCCGCGACCGCCCAGAGGCAGAGCACCAGGCCGACCATGGTGAAGAACTTCGGCGAGAAGTTCAGCTTCACGCCCGTCCAACGCTGCGCCAGGGTATAGCCGACGCCGGCAACGAGCAGCAGGGGCACGCCAATGCGCAGGATGAACAGCGCAGCCAGCATAAGGAGATCTTGAAACATGGTTTGGCTCCTGTCTACTCGTGCTTCGACTCGGGCCCGTGGGCTCCCGGCTCGACTCCGTGTTCGCCGGTTCGCTCCCAGGGCGGCGTGTCGTCATGATGGCCGTTGCGCTTGCCGGTGACGATCGCGGATCCCGTCAGGACCACAGCCAGGCCGCCGACGACGAACGGCAGCTTGCTCATGATGTCCCAGGTATAGCCCGGCACTTCCCGGGTCGTTACGTCGGTGCGGAAGCCGAGCTGCTCGAACGGAACGTCCGAGATGTACAGCATCGAGGTGCCGCCGGCTTCGTGCTCGCCAAAGACATGGTCCACGTACTTGCCGTTCCCGGCCGCGATGCGGGCCTTGGCTTCCTTGAGCAGCTCGTCGCGCGTGCCGAACTTCAGCGCGCCCGATGGGCAGTTGGAGGCGCAGGCGGGTCCCTGGCCCTCGCGCTGGCGCTCGATGCAGAACATGCACTTGCGAATCTCGGGTGTCAGGCCGTCGTCCCACTGGAAGGTTGGGACATTGAACGGGCAGCTGGACATGCAGTAACGGCAGCCCAGGCAGCGGTCGGCCCGGTACGCGATCGGCCCTTCCTTCGTCTGGTGGAGCGCCGACACCGGGCACGCCGACGCACAGGCGGCGTCGAGGCAGTGCATGCACTGGCGCTTCACAAAGCGCGTCTCGCCGTTTTCGAGATCCACCTTCTGCAGGAAGGTAAAGTTCTCCGCCTGCAGCTTGCCCATGTTCTCCGTGGTCGGGTGCAGGTTGTTCGCCTCAATGCACGAGCGCTGGCAGTTGCCGCACCCGATGCACCGGCTGATGTCGATCAGCATCGAGGGCACGCCGGCCGGATTGACACCGGAAGAAGCCCCGGGTGCGGCCAGTGCGGGCTTCGCCGCATTGGCCACGACTGCTGCACCGCCGAGGGCCGCTGCCGACAATTTCAGGAACTGGCGGCGGGATACCTGGGCGGTCATTGCGCTTTCCTCCGGTTCACGAGCGCCATGGCGCCCACGCCGATGATCAAGCCGAATACTGCACCCAGCCCCATCATCAGGCCCATGCTGACGACCGCTACATTGCGCAGGTCGGTAATGCGCTGCTGATCCGCGTTCACCTGGGCTTCGAGCTCGGCGATGCGCTGCGTCTGCGCGGCCACCTGCTGCACGGTCTGCTCGGCCTTCGAGCTCACCTGCTCGGCCTTAGCACTGTTCTCGGTGTGAATGCTGCCGCTGTGGCACCCCGCGCACACGTCGGAGGCAACCAGGAAGCTGTGGTTGCTCATCGAGGTCATCCCGGAGGCGTCGGCGGTTCCCACCTTCTCAGGCTTCATGTGGCAGGACACGCAGTCGATGCCGCTGATGCCGTGGACCTCGTGGCTGAGCTTGGTCTGCTCGTCGGTGTGGCAAGCCGAGCAGAGCTTTTCGGCCGGTTCGAGCCGCAGGCCCTGGCTGTGCGCCACGTGGCAGTCGAAGCAGTCGACGTTCTTGCTGCCGTGCTTGCTGGCTTCCCACTTGGTGAAGATCTCGCCGTGGCAGGTGCGGCAGGTCTTGGATTCCATGGGGAGCGTCATCGTCTCGCCCGCCGGATGGCCCTGCTTGTACTCGCCGTGGCACGACTCGCACGTAGCGCCCGCCTTGGCATGCGTGCTGGCTTCCCAGGCGGTGCTTTCGACCGCATGGCAGCCCTTGCAGATGGGCGCCTGGTCCTGCTGGCCCACGCTGGCGGCAGTGGCGCCGGCCGGCGCTGCAGGCGGCGCTGCGTTAGCGGGCGCGGCCACGGCGGTGAGCACCAGGACCAGCGCCAGGATGGCTGCTACGGGGGCCAGGACAAGCCAGTCCCGTTTCGACATAAGTGCCGACAAATGCCGGTTCATGAGTGGTCTCCTCCTTGAGATGGACTACATCGATGGGTAGCGCTGGAAGACGTCACAGGTGACGCACTCCTCAGGAACGTGACCCTCGGCATTGAAACGGGCTTGCCAGCAGGGCTGATCCGGGTGGGACGGCGCCGCGCACTTGGCCTTCTTGTTCTCACTGCAGCCCTTCTCGTCCCAGCATTGCTTGCCTGCGGCCGACAGGCCCGCGGAGGCGGCTACACCTGCCTGTGCATACAGGCCGGGGCGCTGTTCCTTGGAGGCCGGCTGCGGCGGGATGAAGGGGAGCGGCTGCGGCGTGACAGGCTGCTTGCCCGGGCGGCGGCTCGGGACGGCCGGCTGGGGCGCTTCCGGCTGAACGGCCGGCTGCTCGGAGGCTACCTTCGCCTGGTAGGCACGAGCCTCGGCCTCCCAGCGGGCGTCCAGCCGCTTGAGCAGATAACCTACGCCCAAGACAACCAGTGCAGGGACACCGATCCGCAGGAACAGCATTCCGATGAAAACAGCGACGTCAGTGAAGTCGATCATAGGGTCCTCCTCTTTGATCTGCGACGAAGGGAACGGTGATCCTAAATCCGGTGGGCATCCCAGCGGCGCAAGCCTGCGCTTGCCAGCGCCAGTAACCCGAGTGGAACGGCTAATCGGATGAGGATGCCGAGCGTCATTGCCAGACTTTCCATAGATGCCTCCTCGAGCGTCGGTTGTCGGGGTGAGCCCTTGAACCCATACGCTCCCATCTGGCTACAGCTTACTACTTCGGAGCGTGCGGAATAAATCGGGTAGAGCACCCATCTTTGGGGTAGGGTGAATGTCCCATGGTTGGGTGGGTGAGGAGCGTCGGGGCCTTTGCCGCGGGTGCGGAAGTCGGGATATAATCGCGTTACGTGCCCGCCCCACCCGACTCCATACGTTAGGAGAAGCCAACTATGCCCCCTCGTGCCACCGACCGGAGAATCCCCTGGTACCGGTCGCCCGTCCCGCGCGACGTCCTGCCCGCTGCTAAACCAGCGCAGCGATTGGAAGGGCTTGCAGCAGAGCCTGGGCCATCTTGGCCTGCTCGTGCTGACCGGGGCTGCGACCTGGTTCGCCGCGTTTAACCTGCCCCTGATCGTGTTCCTGGGTCTCCTGTACGTGCACGGCGCATGTTGGGCGTTTCTGCTGAACGGCTTCCACGAGTTGTGTCACAAGACCGTCTTCAAGACCAAGGCGTTCAATACCCTGTTTCTCGACGTCGTCAGCTTCCTGAGCTGGTACAACCCGGTCTTATTCTGGGCCAGCCACCAGGAGCACCACAAATACACGCTGCATCCGCCCGACGATCTCGAGGTCGTCTTGCCCGCAGCGCTGACGGTCCAGGACTTCTTGAAGGTTGCGGTGGTCAATCCGTGGGACTTCTTGACGCGGCTTAAAGGGTACGTGCGGTTGAGCCTGGGGAAGCTGGAAGGGGAGTGGGAGAACGCGCTGTTCCCCCCGACCGCTGTGGCAGAGCGCCGTGCATTGTTCCGGTGGGCCCGGCTGCACCTGCTTGGTCATGCGGTGATCGTGGCGGTCTCGCTCTATTTCGGCCTGTGGCTCGTGCCGGTCCTCATCACCTTGGCCCCGTTCTACGGGGGCGGCCTGCAGTGGCTCTGCAACAACGCGCAGCACACGGGGCTGATGGATAGGGTCTCGGACTATCGGCTGTGCTGCCGCACCGTCCTTCTTAACCCGTTTCTGCGGTTTCTGTACTGGAACATGAACTATCACACCGAGCATCACATGTACGCCGCGGTGCCGTGCTACAACCTGGGGAAGCTGCACGAGCAAATCGCGGCCGATCTGCCGCATTGTCCGTCGGGCCTGGTGGAGACGTGGCGGGGAATCATTGCCATTTTGAGGCGGCAGAGGGTTGAGCCGGGGTACCAGTACACGGCGGAGCTGCCGCCCCGCGCCGCGGTGTGAACGACGGCGACTAGCTCTTGGCGAGGGCGAGCCCCTGTTCGAGGCTGCTTCTTCTGTTCTTTGGCGAGGGCCGGCCGGCCCCCGCCGCCCCCGCCTCAGGGGCTGCGCCCCCGAGACCCCCAAAGGCTACGCTCCTGACGGTGCTCACTACAGGGATCGAGCGGGCCTGCTGAACAAAGGGTACTTTGTGGAAGATGCGCCCCACAGAACTTGGTCTTCCCCGAGCCCGTGGCTGGCGGACCGCACCGGTCAGGGGGCCCCAGGCCGGCAGCTTGCGGACGCATCATCCCCCCGACTCAATTTGGGGTTCAAAGGGGCTGCCGCCGCAGCGGGTTCCCCCTGTCGGGGGCTGTTGGGGGCCGGATGGCCCCCAACAAATAGACTTGAGTAGCTTACCCGTGTCCCGACGGCCCACAAGAAAGAAAAGCTATCTGATCTCGATCAAGCCCTTCTCGATCGCGTAACGGACCAACTCGACCCGGCTGTGCAGGTTGAGCTTCGCCATAATATTCTCGCGATGGCGGTTCACCGTCTTGACGCTGATCACCAACGCGTCCGCGATCTCCTGGTTGCTCTGACCTTCTGCGATCAGCGCCAGCACCTCGCGCTCGCGCTCCGTGAGTTCCTCGAGTCCCTGGCGCACGGCTCCGCCGGGCTGCTCGCGTCGATGCAGGTAGTCCTGCACCAGCGTTCTTGCAAGTGACGGGAACAGGAACATGCCGCCCCCGCGCACTGCGTGAATCGCGCTCATCAGGTCGTTCGGCGCGGCCCGCTTCGGCACGTACCCGGACGCGCCCGCCCCCAGCATCTCGAAGAAGTATTGGTCGTCTTCGTGCATGGTCAGCGCGAGCACGGCGATCTCCGGATGCTCCGCCTTGATGCGCCGGGTGGCCTCGATCCCGTTCATGTCCGGCATCGAGATGTCCATCAGGATCACGTCCGGCCGGAGTTCCTCGGCCAGGCGGATGCCCTCCGCGCCGGTTTCGGCCTCCCCGATGATCTCCAGCTCGGGATCGGCCCCCAGGAGCATCTTGAGTCCCCCTCGGATCACCGCGTGGTCGTCGACCAGCAGGATGCGTGTGTGCGCCATCAGCCTATCTCGCTCTGCTCATGTGATCGGCAGCTCCACCGTGATGCAGGTGCCTTCTCCTGGCGCGGAGTCAATCGCCAGTCGCCCTTCTACCAACCCGACCCGCTCGCGCATGCCCGGCAGCCCCAGCCCCGACCCCGGGCGCATGGCGCGGCGGCTGCTTGGGGTCAAAGCCCACGCCGTTGTCTTCGATGCGCAAGCGGACGCCCTCGCCGTTTTGAGAGAGCCGCAAGCACACCCGAGTGGCCTGCGAGTGCCGCTGCACGTTGGTGAGCGCCTCCTGGGTCACCCGGAAAAGCACGGTTTCGTGCTCCGGCGGCAGGCGGTTGGGCAGCTTTTCGACCTCCAGTTGAACGTCGACCTGGGGGTTGGCCGCCAGGTACTGCTTGACGTACCAGCGCAGCGCGGGCACGAGGCCCAGGTCGTCGAGTTGGGCCGGTCGCAGGTTCGCCATGATATTGCGCAGCTCGCTGATCGCTTGGTCGCTCATGCTGCGTAAGCTGCGCAGCAGCGCAGCGGCGCGTGCCTCGTCGTCTGCGTCCAGCGCGGATTGGAGCGCAGCCAGGCCCATGCCCAGCGCGGTCAGCTTCTGGCCCGTGTCGTCGTGCAACTCGCGCGCGATCCGCCGGCGTTCGTCCTCCTGCGCGTGGACCAGCTTGCGCACAAGATCTTCGAGCTGCGCCTCGCGCTCCTGCACCACCTGGTACAGCCGCACGTTGTCCATGGCCGTGGCAAACTGCTGCGCAAACGCAGTCAGCAGCCGGAGCTCATCCTCACCCAGCGGCTCTTCCTCGCTGGCCGACGAGAGCGCCAACGCACCGAAAGTTTGGTCCTTCACCCGCAGCGGGACGCCCAGCGAGCGGTATCCTTTCGCCCCTCCAAAGCTCTCCGGTCCGAGGACGACGACCTTGCCGTCCAGGCCTGCCCCGGTCGGCCCGGAAACTTCGGCTGCGCGCACGCTCAACTCGGTGACGGGTGGGGGCAGAGTCGGCACGGGGGTCTGCGGCCGGCGGTAGGCCCGCAATAACTCGTACCCGCCGTCGGGCCGGCGCAGGAATGCCACCGCGCAGCATGCCTTTTCGAAGCTGTGTACCACCTGTCGGAGCGCGTCGCCCGCCACCTCGCCGAAGTTGAGCGTCGACGAAAGGATACGGGACATGTCGACCAGCGCCGCGAGTTCGCCCGCGGTGAGCTGGAGTTCCAGGTTCAACGCTTCGACCTCGTCGGCCCGCCGCTGCTGCGCCTCGAGAGCCGCGGCTTGCGCTTCGATACGCGCCTTGTTTGCGCGTGCCAACCGGATCCGCCCTTCGGCCTCGAATGCGCGCAGGGCCTTGCCGAGGTGGAAGGCAATCCCCGCGGCGGCGGCGGCGCGCACGATTTGGATGGGGAAGCTGAACGTGCGCAGGAAGAACGCGGAGTTGAGGGTTTGGGACGGCCAGACCAGGCTGGCCTTGACGAACGTCTGCCCGATGACGCCGTACACCGCAAATGCCAGGCCGGCCCACAGTAGCGAGCCGCCGTACTGGCTCATGCCGCGGGCGTGGAAGTCGCGGCGCTCGCGCAGCAGGGCCCAGGCCGCCAGCAGCGCGCCCGGAATGGCGAGGCTGTAGCGGGCCAGCACGTCGCCGGCCGCGAACAACTGGCCGATGCCCGGGCGGTAGCGCCAGGCGACGTAGGCGAGCGCGATCGCCCAGAGCAGGGTCATCGCGGCCACCTGCACCGCACTGGCGCGCGGCCGGCGTTCCGCGCCCGGCAGCAGCCGGGTGCCAAACAGCAGCAGGCAGACGAACGACGCGACAAGCGTGCCGAGCCGGATGACGTCGACGACGAGCCCGGGGACATAGTCGACGTTGGCGGCCGCAAAAAGCTGGAACATCTCGAACCACTCGTGCGCGCCGTGAAGGAGCCCGAACAATGCCAGGGGCACGAGGGCGCGTGCGAAGCGGAATTCCGAGGCCCGTCCCGATTCCAGGAGGACGACCAGTCCCAGCCCGACGAATGCCAGTCCGTAGAAGAAATAGACAAACACCAGGTTGTCGGTGAAGAACTTCGCGACGACATCCATAGCGTGTATTATAGCACAAAGATCGTCGCTGTTTCTCGGCGTCGACATTCTTCATCTCGCCGGCCAGGCTTATTCATACTCGCTTAATCTCCGACAATTATCTTCTGTCTCGACGCTCAGGAGCCCCCTTGCCCAAACCGCGACAGCGCGAACTGCTCTTTCTGATGGCGGTCGTCATCCTCGCGATGACGGTGCGTGCCGCGTTTACCGCCCTGCCGCGCGTCGTCCGGTGGGACGAGGCCGGCTACCAACTCATCGCCCGCAGTTTGCTTGCCGGCCACGGCTACGTGGAAGTGGTCGGCGCCCGCGATCTCCAACAACCGCCGGTCGTCGCCTACCTCTCCGCGGCGGGGCAAGCCCTGGGGCTGCCCATTCCCTGGTCGACTGCCGCGCTGGCTCACGTGTTGCTCGGCGCGCTGACGGTGGTCCCCGTCTACCTGCTGGGTCGCGACCTCAAATCGCGCCGGGTCGGTGGGATCGCAGCCCTGTTGGTCGCGCTGCACCCCGCGCTGGCCGTCAGCCCGCTCTATTGGAGCACGATGACGGAGCCGCCTTACGTCCTGTTTATGCTCTGTGGAACGTACGCGGCGTGGCGGGCTGCGCGCGATGGCGGCTGGTCGTGGTTCGCAGGCATGGGATTAGGGTTTGGCCTCGCCTACCTGACGCGGCCCGAAGCAATGGCGTATCTGGTGGCGCTCGTGGCGTATGTTCTGTTGTACCGCGGACGTGCGGCGCTGCGCAGCGGGCAGGGTTTGCGCCTCGCCGGTCAGGCAGCCGCGGCCATCGCCGTCTTCGTCCTCGTCTGCTCTCCTTACATCATGTATGTGCACCGGGTGACGGGCCGCTGGACGATATCCGGCAAGCAGGGCATCACCATGGGGATTGCCTGGGCCTACGTGCAGGGGAGCCAGGCCGAGCACGACCGGGCGACCGCCGGCCTTGACGCGTCGGGCAAGGAAATCGCGTGGCTCTCGAGTGAGCAGTATGATTTCTCGCTCGTCGGGTGGATTCGGGAAGATCCGGGCCGTTTCCTGAGCCTGGTGCGCCACAATGCACAAGCGTTTGCCGCCGCCCTCTTCAGCCAGGACCTCTTTCAGCCGTGGCAGATCGTGTTGATGGCGCTTGGGCTGTTCGCGGTACCTTGGACACGGCGCCGAGGGGTGCGTGAGGCCTTCCTGTTCTTTGCACTCGCGCCGACGCTGGCCATCATTCCGCTGTTTGTGCTCAGCCGTTTCATGGCATTCGTCGTACCCCTTGGCATGATTTGGGCGGCCGAGGGCGTCGAGACGCTGCGGCACTGGGCGAGCGCGACGGGACGTCTGTGTTCGGAAGACGGGCGGACCGTGGCAGGGCGTCTTTTCGCCGCGGTAGCTGGGTTGGTCCTGCCCGCGATAGCCCTGCTGCTTTTGCTCGAGGGCGCATCGGTCGCGGTCCACGAGCGCCCGGCCCAGCCCTTCTTTCGCGTACGGGCGGCCGAGTGGCTGCAAAAGAACACGCCTCCCGGCAGCCCCGTAATGCTTCGTGATTCCGAAATCAGCCTGTACGCGAACCGGCCCCAAGTGGCCTTCCCGAACGCATCCTGGGAGAAAGTTGCGGCGTATGCGCGGGCCCGCGGCGCAGCCTACGTCGTGGTCGACGACCGGGAGATTCACTCGGTGCGTCCCGACCTCGAAGCCCTCCTCGATCCAACGGCCGGCCAGCCCTTGCCGGGCCTGACTCCGCTCGTCCGGCTTGCCGGCGGCGGCCATACCTTGTTGGTTTTCACCTTCCGTTAGGGGCGTCAGGCGTTCCACGCTCCGCCTCGCGCCGCACGCTTTTAGCTTGCGCACGCTCCCCGGTGCCATCCGTTTCAGGTGCGTTGCGCGACGCACGGCCCCGTGCTATCATCGGGACCTATGAGCACCGTACCCTACCTGACTGACGCCGAAGCCGCTGCGCGCCGTGCTTCAGGCCAGGGGAACCCGCCGCCCCCGCCCTCCGGCCGGTCGTACCTGCGCATCGTCCGTGAGAACGTCTTCACCTTCATCAACAACGCCATCTTTCTCTTGGGCATTGGCCTGGTCCTCGTCGGCCGGCCCATGGACGCGGTCATCTCCGTCGGCATCATCCTCACCAACGTCGTGGTGAGCGTGGTCCAGGAAATCCGCGCCAAGCGCATGCTCGATCGGATCGCGCTGCTGACCCGGCCGACCGCGACCGTGCTGCGCGACGCCGGCGAGCGGGTCGTCTCTCCCGAAGAATTGGTGATCGGGGACACGGTGAAGCTGGGCCCGGGCGACCAGGTGCTGGTGGACGGCGAAATGCTCGAGGGTGTGCTCCAGGTCGACGAGTCGCAACTGACGGGCGAGTCGGACGCGATTCGGAAACAGCCGGGCGACGAGGTACGTTCCGGCTCGTTCGTCGCCGGCGGCGCCGGCTACTTCCGCGTGATTCGGGTTGGGCAGGAAAGCCTGGCCGGCCAGTTGGCTCAGGGCGCGCGGGCTTACCGCCGCATCCTGACCCCGCTCCAGCAGCAGATCAACCTCACGATCCGCGTGCTCCTGTTGATGGTGATCTACCTGGAGATGCTCGTCGTCGCGAACGGGTTGGTGCACGCGCTGCCCCTGCCGCAGGGGGTCCAGCAGGCCACGGTCATCGTCGGCCTCGTGCCCAACGGCTTGTTTGTGGCGATTGCGGTCGCGTATGCGCTCGGTGCGGTGCGCATTGCCGGCCAGGGCGCGCTCGTGCAGCAGGCGAACGCGGTGGAGTCGTTGAGCAACGTCGACGTGCTGTGCCTCGACAAGACCGGGACGCTGACCACAAACAAGCTGAAGTTCAAGGACATCTACTGCGCAGACGGCGGCCCCGGCCCTGAGCAGGTGGCCGGAGCGCTCGGCCTGGTCCTGGCGTCTGCCGGGGCCAGCAACAAGACGTCCGAGGCGCTCGCCGCCGCTTTCCCCGGCGAGAAAATCGAGCTGAGCGCGGAGGTGGCCTTCTCGTCAGCCCGCAAGTGGAGCGCCGTCGCTTTTGATGGAGGCGCGATAGGGGCGCGGCCGACCGCAAGATGGGCGACTGGCACGTGGGCGTTGGGCGCGCCCGAGATGCTGCAACCCTACCTCTCGGACGGCTGGCAGGGTATGAGCCCGTGCGCGGACGAGTGGACAGGCCAGGGCTTGCGCGTGCTCGTCTTCTGCCACCACCCCGACCACACGCTCCTCGAAGACAAGGGCGATGACTCGGTTCTGCCCTCTCCGATGACCCCCGTCGCCGTGCTGTGCCTCTCGGACGAACTGCGGCCAGACGCGCGGCCGACGCTGGAAAGCTTCGTCGCAAATGGCGTCACCCCGAAGATCATTTCAGGCGACAACCCCGAGACCGTCGCCGCATTGGCCCGGCAGGCCGGCTTCGTCGCGGCGGGCAAGGTGGTTTCAGGGCTGGAGCTTGCCGAACTGCAGGACGGCGCTTTCGCCCAATCGGCCGTCGAAGGCAGCATTTTCGGCCGGATCACACCCCAGCAGAAGGAGCGCCTGGTCCATGCGCTGCGCGCCCGGGGCCACTACGTGGCGATGATGGGCGACGGGGTAAACGATGTGCTCTCGCTGAAGAAGGCCAACCTGGGGATCGCGATGCAGTCTGGCACGCAGGCGACGCGCGCGGTCGCCGACATCGTGCTGCTCAACGACTCGTTCGCCTCGCTCGCACCTGCAGTGTCGGAGGGCCAGCGCATCGTCAACGGGATGCAGGATATTCTCAAGCTGTTCCTGGCGCGCATCGGCACCATGTCCCTGATCATCCTGTCCGCGCTCGTCGTCGGGGCGTTCCCGATCAACCTGCGGCACGGCTCGCTGACGACCTTCTTCACCGTGGGCATCCCGACGGTCTTGCTGGCCCTGTGGGCGCGGCCCGGCCGGCAGGAGCGCCACGACTCGCTGCGCGCCGGCTCGCGCATTTCGTCGTCCCGCCCGCGATTCTGGGCAGTTTCCTCGGACTGGTGGTTTTCTACAGCACCATCTTCCTGCGTGCGACGGGGATCGGGCCGCTGCAGGTGCTCGGGAACCCGCTCGAGTTTGGCCAGGCCGTTGCGGTCGGTCAGACCTCGCTCGCGGTCTTCCTCGTGTTGACCGGGCTGCTGCTGATTGTGTTCGTCGAGCCACCGACGCGTTGGTGGACCGGCGGCGACGTGCTCAGCCGTGACCGGCGGCCTGCCTTCCTGGCGCTGAGCCTGGCCATCGCCTTTGTCGCGCTGCTCGCGATACCGGGCTTCCGCACCGCGTTCGAGCTGCAGACGCTTGACTGGATCGACGGCGTCCTGATCGCGTCAGCGACGGTCGTCTGGCTCATTGCCGCGCGTTTCACCTGGCGGCGCCGCCTGCTCGAAAAGTTCTTCTCGGTGGGCTAAGAGGGTGCCCACCACAAAGACACGAAGACACGAAGGTTCACCTAGCAGGGGCGAGGCATCTTAAGATGCCTCGCCCCTGCGCGATCAGCGTCTTTGTGCCTTGGTGGTTGTTCAGCTCTCCAGGAAAGCGGCCAGAGCCAGGGCGATTTGGGCGACCTTTAGGGGGTCCACGATGTCGGGCGCGTCTTTTGGTGTGTGGGTGACCTCGGCTGACACCTCCGCGATGTCGGAAGTGATCGCAACGGCCGGCCGTCCCGCCATCACAAAGATCGAGTGATCTCCCTGGTACCACTGCGGCCCTTCGGCCAGGCCGTGCTCGCCCAGCACCCGGCGCACCCCGGCGGCCACTTCGTCGGAGCACCCGTACAGTGAGAAATGCGAGCCGCCCTTGTAGTAGCCCGCGCCGTCGATGTTGATGACGAGCTCGATGGCCGTGAGGTCCTCGTTTTCCTGCAGGTATAACCGCTCACCCGGCGCAGCGTAATAGTCCTCGCCGTTGAGCGCGGCCAGTTCCACCATCCGCTCGCCCTTATACCCCGCCAGCAACTCGCCCAGCAGCAGCAGGACGATCACGCCCGTGCCGTCGTCGACCGCGCCCGGCGTCCCCCGCTTGGCATCGATGTGCGCAGTGACCATGGTGCGCCCCCGCCCGTCGGGTTGTCCGCCGAGTCGGGCGACGACGTTGAAGCCTTCCGCCATCGACCGGGTCGCCCGAACCTCGAGGTTGACCTCGCGGCCCGCATACACGGCCAGCTTCTGGCCCTCTTCCTCCGTCATGTATGCGGACGGGATATCGAAGTCGCCGTCCTCGATGAGGGGGAAGGGGTAGACTGCGCCGGCCGTCTCCGGGTTCCGACTCGTCGCGGCCAGCACGGCAGCGGGCCCGCCTTGCTCCAGCAGCGCAATAATCCGCTGGTGTTCCTCGGGGTTCCACCAGGGAAAGTTCTTGGGCGCCAACTGCTCGGCCGCGAGGTCGCCACGAATGAGCACGACCTTGCCGGCGAGTTCGGCGGACTTCAAGTCGTCGACGCTGCTCAGGACGACAAGCGGTGCGCTGATCAGCACCGGCCGGGTGTAGGGGCTCGGGAGCACTTCGAAGGCAACGGTGCCGGCCGTGAGGTCCGCACCGGACTCGCTCCAATCCATGCACTGGAACGCGGGCGTTTCGACCTGCCAACCTTGGCCGCGCAGCGCGGCCGAGACGTAAGCGGTGGCGTCGCGGTTACCTTGCGAGCCGACCGCCCGTGTCGGGATGTCGACACAAAGGCGTTGTAAATGCTCTGTCGCTCGGACGGTGAGATGGTCCAGGTCCATGGGGACTCCTTTCCTGCCGTTCTGGCACGACAGTATACGCTCGGGGGGAATGAATGGTTGCGCAGTGTGCGCGCCCACAGTGCCGGCCGGGTTATCCGGTGCGATAAGCCGTACAGACACGAACGCCCGCGCCGACAGGCCGGGCGTTTTGACTCCGTGCCGGCCAAGGCGGATTATGGGAGGGCCGGCGTGTTCTCCGCGAAGTACTCGTGGTTATCCGCGTTTTTCACTGCGTTGTCCGGGTTGCTGATCGCCAGGCTTTTCGCGCCGCTCTGGCCGTAGACGTAATCGTCTGTGCTGGCGACGACATAGAAGTGGCTCATCTCATGGACAAGCGTTCCCGCCTGCGAATCGGTGCCGAGGGCCGGCGCGCCCCAGTACACGCTGCAGAGGTAGATCTTGTACGGCTGGTTGGGATAGACGTAGGCGTAGTACTTCTTCTTGCAGCCGCAGTCGAACGTGACGGACGCGGTATCCATCGCATTGCCGATGCTCGCGAAATGACTCGTCACGGTGTTGTAGCGGCTGTCGGTCACCGTGCCAAACCAGGTCGTATACCGGGGGCCTGTCTTGCCGGCCTTAAGGTAGGCCGAGGCGTCGGCCGAGTACGTGCTGGCGTTGCTCCGCGCCGTCAACAGCGTGGACTGCTGGGTGCTGCTGCACTTATTGAAGGTGGTGGAACCCGCGGTGGCGCCGGGCGCCGCCTGCTCGGTCGGTCCACTGGCGCGGTCCTTCGACCAGCAGGGTCAGGCTTGCCGAGCTGAGCCGGGCGATGTCGTAGGCCACGACGTACGCGCCGGTCGTGGACAGATCGTAGATCGAGGCCAGGTCCACGTCGTAGGTGATCGATTCGCCGGGCGCAACGATGACGAAGTCCGCAGCGTTGGCGGGCGGGCGCTTGACGACCGGACCCAGGTAGGGTACGGGCTGCCCATCGCGCACGACATTGAAGAGGGGCTCTTCAACGCCGTCGGCTGGGGTGAACCACCGCAAAATGCGCATCGTCCGACCGGTCGTGTTGGTGATGGTCGTGTGTACGATGACGGGTTCTGCGGCGCTGAAGGCAGCCTTGTCCGCGCTCAGGACGACGGCGTGATCGTTCTGGGCCGCCGAGGCGGCTGGGACGAGGATCAACGACAGGACGAACGCGAAGGCCAAGAGCAAATGGAGACGGTTGCGCATGGTTCCTCCTTGGTGGTGGCTGGGCGCAGTGTACTGGGGGCGCCCGTGTATGTCAAGACGCCGCGCGCCCCGGAGCCATACGCCCGAGCCGGCAATCCCCGGCCCTATCGCCGGGTTAGAGGCAGGAACACCTTGATCTGGTAATCCCCCGGCCTCATTTCGACCGCTCCTACGTCGCACGCCGCGCCCTGGGGCCGCCCGACGCCCCGTTGGTCCGTTGCGGGGCAGCCCAGCCCCGTCCCCGAGTCGCTCGCAGGGCTGCCCTTGATCAAAAGGTGCGTTTGCGTATAGCCGCCGTTGCTGGCCAGGGGCCGCAAGGGGAGGGCGACGTTGTCCCGGCCGGCGCCGAGCGAGCAGGTGGAGTCGCTCGACAGGCTGAAGCTGGCGCCGGCGAGCGCCTTGTTGCAGTTCCATTTCTGGCCGTTGTCCGTCTTGAAGTTGCCCGATAGCAGTGTGTTTTTCAGCGTCAGCGTGCCTCCCCGGCTCGCGACGCCACCGGCGTTGAACAGTGCGTTATTGCCGGTGAGCGTGACATTCGTGAGCGAAACGCTGCCGTTCGCCTGGTCGAAGCCCCCGCTGCCCACCGCAGCGTTGCCGCTTATGGTCACGTTTGTCAGCGTGGCCGCGCCCGTTCCATCGTGGTCGAAGCCCCCACCATAGCTGGCCCAGTTGTTGCTGATCGTCACGTTAGCGAGTGTCGCCACGCCCCCGCCGAAGCTGAGCCCACCGCCGCCCGTCGTGACCTTGGTGCCGCCGGGCGCAAAGCCGTTTCTGTCGATTGTGACGTCCGTCAGGCGCAGGTCACCCCCTTCGCAGCGCACGGCGCCACCGTAGGCGCCCCAGTTGCCCGCCATGGTGCTCCGCGTCACCTTCGTCGTGCCGCTGCCCACTGACAGCGCGCCGCCCCGGCTGGCGCTGTTGGTTGAAAAGCTGCTCTGCGTGATTGTCACATTTCCTTCAGCCCGAACTGCTCCGCCTTGCGCGAAGGTGTCGGTAGCCTTATTGCCCGTGAACTGGGTCCCGTCGATCGTGCTGCCGGCTGCGGTGGTCCGCGCACCGCGCCGCCCGCACCCGCTGCAGTGTTGCCGTCGAACGTGCTCGCACTGATCGTGACGGTTCCGCCGTCTGCGAAGATTGCTCCCCCGGTCTGTGCAGCCGAGTTGCCGCTCAGTGTAGAGCCGCTGATGTTCAATTCGCCGTAGGAGGTGATGGCGCCCCCGGAGGTCGTCGAGGCATTGTTTGTGAACTGGCTATTCTTGATCACCAGCTTGCCAAAGTTCTCGATTGCGCCCGCGGGGCCATAGGCGCGTGTCAGAACTATGCGGTCCAGGGTCAGGGTTTGGGCCGAGTAGACCTGGAAGAGTGGGGTTGCGTTGGCGCCGCTGAGCGAAATGAGGCCCGCGCCGCGGAGTTCCGTGTTGGTCGATACCGTCTTCTGCGTGGAAAAGACGATGGTGTGCGGGGCCGCGCCGCAGTTGAACGTGATGATGCCGCCCCCTGACGACTGCACGGCATAGAAGGCCGTGTCGAACGCCGTGTCGTTGCAGCTTCCGGGCGTGCCGGAACCGACGACCCCGTTCGCAGCCAGAGCCGGCCGGGGCGAGCTTACCAGGACGAGGAGAAGAAATGTTACGAGTGCGAGACGCGAGACCGGCCAGCGAAGAACGCGGAGCGCGAGCATGAGAGTACCTCCGAGCCGCGGGTGGGCGGCGCACCGGGTCAGGGTTACTTGGGTGGAGCAGTCGCTCCAGGATGCAAGGCTGGCGCAGCCATTTCACACTGAAACCGTCGCCACGTCAGTAACGCGGCGTCCCGCACGCCCACGCACGGGTGAATCGGCATACGTCCGGCGCCGCTTGTCAGCGCCGCGCCTCTCGTCTACAATAGGCCGGTCCACCGCCGCACTCTCCGCGTCGCCGCGAGTTCACTCCAGGAAACCCGATGTACAAACGGATTGTCATTAAGCTGGGCACGAGTGTGCTCACCGGCGGCAGCCAGCGCCTCGACCGGGCCGGCATGGTGGAGGTGGCGCGGCAGTGCGCGCAACTCCACGCGCAGGGCTGCGACGTGATCGTCGTGACTTCGGGCGCGATCGCGGCGGGCCGGGAGCAGTTGGGTCACCCCGCGCTCCCCCAGACGATCGCCGCAAAGCAGATGCTGGCGGCCGTGGGGCAGAGCCGGCTGATGCGCGTTTGGGAAGGGCTGTTCGAGATCTACGGCCTCGTCGTGGGGCAGATGCTGCTCACCCGGGCCGACATCGCCCACCGCGACCGGTATCTCAACGCGCGCGACATGCTGCAGGCACTGCTCGAACACCGCATCGTGCCGGTCATCAACGAGAACGACGCAGTGGCGACCGCCGAGATCAAGGTGGGCGACAACGACAACCTGTCCGCGATGGTGGCGATTCTCGCGGAAGCGGATTGCCTGCTCCTCCTCACCGACCTCGACGGGCTCTATACGGCCGACCCCCGCACGCACCCCGATGCGCAGCTGATTCCCGAGGTGCGAACGATCGACGCGACGCTCGCCGCAGTCGCGGGGGGCAGTGTGAGCGGATTGGGCACCGGCGGCATGACGACGAAACTCCAGGCGGCGGATGCTGCCCGCCGAGCGGGTGTCGACGTGGTGATTGCGGGCGGTCGTGCGCCCGACGTGATCCTGCGGGCCGCAGCGGGCGAGTCGGTCGGGACCCGGTTCCCCGCGCTCGACTCGACGCACGAGAGCCGGAAGCGCTGGATCGCCGGAAGTGGCAGGCCGGAGGGCCGGCTGGTCGTGGACCAGGGCGCTGCCGCGGCGCTGCGCGACAAGGGGGGCAGCCTGCTGCCCGCCGGAATAACCGGCATCGAGGGTCACTTCGAGCGGGGCGATACGGTGCTGATCGTCGACGCCACGAATTCCCCGCTCGCACGGGGGATCGCACGTTATGACTCGCTCGACATGCGGCGAATCGCGGGGTGTCAGTCGAGCGAGATTGCCGAGCGGCTGGGCTACACGGCAGGGCCGGTCGCGGTGCATCGCAACGACTTGCTTCTTTTGTAGGGGGACACGGGCATGACCGATCTGGTAGCAATGGGGAAGGCTGCCCGGCAGGCAAGCCGCCGGCTGGCCACGCTGCACCGTGGCGAGAAGGATGCCGCGCTGCTGGCGATTGCCGCGGCGCTCGAATCGGGTGCGGGCCGAGTGCTGGCTGCAAACGAACGCGACCTGGCCGACGGGCGGGCGAAGGGGCTCAGCCCCGCGCTGCTGGACCGCTTGTCGTTGGACGAGAAACGGCTGGCGAGCCTGGCCTCCGACGTGCGCAAGGTGGCGAGTCTGCCCGACCCGGTGGGCGAAGAGTTCGGCGGGCGAGTGCTGCCCAACGGAATGCGCCTTAGCAAGCGGCGCACACCCATCGGCGTGATCGGCGTGATCTACGAGGCGCGGCCCAACGTTACGGTCGACGTCGCGAGCCTCTGCCTCAAGACGGGGAATGCGGCGATCCTGCGCGGGGGCAGCGAGACGCTGCGCAGCAACGTTGCGCTCGCGGCGCTGATTCGCAGTGCGCTGGGCGCATGCGGGCTGCCAGAGGATGCGGTCCAGTACGTGGACGCCCCCGACCGGGATCTCGTGACCCAGTTGTTGCGCCTCGATCGCTACGTCGACATGATCATTCCCCGGGGCGGCGCGTCACTGCACAAACTGTGCCGCGAGCAAGCCACCGTGCCGGTGATCACCGGCGGCATGGGCATCTGTCACATCTTTGTCGACGAGAGCGCAGACCTGGCGCGGGCGGTCGACATCGTGGAGAACGCCAAGGTGCAGCGGCCCAGCGTGTGCAACGCGCTCGACACGCTGCTCGTGCACCGGGCGGTCGCGGCCGAGTTCCTGCCGCGTGTGGTCTCACGGTTGCGGCTCGACGGGGTAGAGATACGGGCGGAGCCCAACGCGCTGGCGCTGCTGAGGGTGGCAGAGGGGATCGCACCGGCCGGGCCGGGCGACTTCGATACCGAATGGATGTCGCTGGTGCTGGGTGTCAAGGTGGTGCCGGGTCTGGACGAGGCCATCGAGCATATCCAGGAGCACAGCACGGAGCACTCGGATAGCATCCTGACGAACGACTGGACGAACGCCAACAGGTTCGTGAACGAGGTCAACTCGTCGGCGGTATACGTCAACGCCAGCACCCGGTTTACCGACGGCGGCGAGTTCGGGCTGGGCGCCGAGGTGGCGGTGAGCACGCAGAAGCTGCACGCCCGCGGTCCGATGGGGCTGGAAGAGCTGACCACCTACAAGTGGATCGGCATCGGTGAGGGGCACATCCGGGAGTAAGCAATCGAACGGTCACTTGCCTCAGGAGCCCGGCACCTTCAAGGCGCCGGGCTCCTCCATTCGAGACTCACGCAAGCTCCAACGCGTCGATCAGGCTCAGGGCGGTGTGATAGCCCGGATCTGCATCCGGGTAGGCCGGCATGAGGTCGAGCGCCTGTCCGTCTGCACCGCGCAGCTTGACCGCCATGAGGTGCAGACCGGGGCGGACGTAATGCTGCACGAAAGCGTTGTGCGACAGGGCCAGAATCTCCAGGCACTCCGCCCGGTCCGCGTCTGTCTCAGCCACCTGCGCCGCGGCCAATCCCGCTCGAATCGTCTCCGGCAGGCTCCACCACGGCATCGTGTCGTCGACCGGCCGGCGTGTGAGCAGGTCGACGGTCTTGCAGATGCCGCCAACGTCCGCTCGGTAGCCGTTTGCGAACGCGCGGGCGAGCAGG
Source organism: uncultured Chloroflexia bacterium (assembly GCA_963810095.1). Taxonomy (GTDB): domain Bacteria; phylum Chloroflexota; class Anaerolineae; order CG2-30-64-16; family CG2-30-64-16; genus JALOOB01. The sequence goes on from CAWEMM010000014.1 coordinate 63,433, forward strand.
CCCGGCATCGCACGCTCCATGTCTCCCATCTCGGCAAGTTGCGCGCCGGTGGCGCCACCGTAGCGGCGGACGGCTTGGCTGAACTTCAGGAACAGGCCGGCAAATTCTAGCGAGTGGCCGGGATCAGAAATCACCCGGCCCGATTCGTCGAGCAGCGGCTTGCCTTCCTCGTCGACGTATTCGACCAGGTCGTACTCTTGCAGTTCGGGCCATTTCTGTCCCAGGTTGACATGGTTTTCAATGACATAACGGGCCAGCGATAGGCCCATGGCCGTGCTCTCCGGGCCCGGTTCGAATTGCGCGAAGAGGGCAGCCATCCCCAGGGCAATCATGGCCGGGCCATGCGTGAAGGCGCGGTCGACCCAGGCCCGAGCCCCGAAGGTGGGCTGGGGCTGGTCGCTGCGGAAGGTCCGCGCCAGGATGTCGCGATAGACGTCGAGGCAGAAGGCCCGTGCTTCTCTGGCGGCCGCCGCGTTGCCCACCAGGTTCGCCGCCGCAAACATCCCCTTGGCGCCGAACAGGTCGCTGTAGCCGTACGGTGAGCCGGCCTGCAGGTGCAGCGGCAAGCGGTCGCCGCTCGGCGCAAGGCTGAAGGCCCGGCCGGCCGGGTCCATTAAGAAATGCAGGTGGCCGTTGTTCTGGGTGCGGGCCTGCTGCAGGCGCGCGAGCAGGTCCGTCGATAGCCCACGGGCGCGTGTCAACAGCCGGTCAACCTCGGGATCGCCCTGGAAGGGCGCGAGCCACGCGGCGAACTTCGCGATGGATTCCAAGCCCCGGCCCTGCACCCAGCCGCTGGCGACATCCCGGCCGAGCAGAGGATGAACGGGCGGCAGTTCTTCACCCGTCGTGAGGTTGATCTTCGTATCGATCCACGGGTAGTAGGCGCTGCGTTCCGTCCGGTCGAGGATCGTGCGGAACTGCGTTACGATCATGGCCTGGTACGGTTCAACGACGCGCTGCAGATCCCCGAGCGTGGTGTGAACGGGCAGGAGCACGGTCGAGTAAGTGGCATGGGTCGGAGTGAGCATATCTGTCCTTTGACAAGGGTGCGGGTATCGTGTAGCGTGCGGAACGTCGCCGCCATCTTTTCCGGCTGCATCGCCGTCATTTGAGATCGTCAGCGCTTCACCGCCGTTACTATCCAGAGGAGTGGGTCCATGCGTTTCGCAATCATCGGAATCGGGAATATTGCGCCCATTCACGCCGCCGCCATTCGCGGCGTGTCGGGCGATCTGGTCGCGGTCGCCACCCGCGACGAAGGCCGCGGTCGCGCGTTCGCGGCCCAGCACGGCGGGGCGTGGTACGCCAACTACGAAGACCTCTTGGCGCAGGCCCACCCCGACGTCGTCGCCATCTGCACGCCACACGACCTGCACGCGCCGATGACGTTGGCTGCGGCCAGGTCTGGGGCCCACGTGCTCTGCGAGAAGCCCATGGCGCGCAACGTGCAGGAATGCGACGCGATGATTGCGGCCTGCGAGGAGGCCGGCGTCACGCTCGGCGTCGCCTTCCAGGGCCGCTTCGAGCCGTTATCGGTTAAGCTGAAAACGCGCTGGACGCGCAGCGTCTGGGCCGCCTGCTGTGGGCCAGCGCGAACACGCTGTGGCACCGCACCGACGCCTACTACCGCAGCGGTCCGTGGCGCGGCACCTGGGCGCACGAGGGCGGCGGCGTGCTGATCAACCAGGCCATCCACGCCATCGACCTGCTGATCTGGCTCGCCGGGCTGCCCGAACAGGTCACGGCCCGCATCCGCACTCTCAACCATGCCATTGAGGTGGAGGACGCCGCCATGGCAATCATGGAGTATGCGGACGGCCGGTTGGGGTTGATCCAAGCCACGACCATCGCACATCCCGGCTACCCTGAGCGGATCGAGCTGTTCGGTTCGGCGGGCAGCGTCGTCTATAACAAGGGCCTGGCCCGGCTCGAGTGGCGGCTGGCCGACCCGCCGCAGGACTTCACCGAGGAAGGCGAGGTGAGCAGCGGCGCGGCCCGCCCCATGGACATCAACGCGGCGGGACATACCGCGCTCTACGCCGATTTTCTCGCCGCGATCCGTGAGGGCCGGCGGCCCCTTGTTGACGGCCGCGAGGGCCGGCGCAGCATCTCCTTCGTCGAGGCCGTCTACCGGTCGGCACAGTCAGGGCAGACGGCCCGGCTCGAGTGACCTCCGTTCCTCTCCTGGCCCGGTCAGGAGAGGAGGTCGGGGGGCGCGGGGCGTTCGAGCGAACGCAAGTGTTGGAGCGCGCGCCGAGCCGCCGCGTCGGGGTGAGGCAGGGGCATGAACTCGCCTGAGACGAAACCGCCGTAGTTCGATCTTTGCAGCACATCCAGCAGCCTGGCGAAGTCCACGTGCCCCGCGCCGGGGTACCAGCGATTCGAGTCCGCCACGTGGACGTGGAATAACCGCCCGCCCGCGGCCTGCAGGCTCGCCTCGATAGACGGCTCTTCGATGTTGGCGTGGAACGTGTCGAAGAGGAGGCCCAGGTTGGGCGAGCCCACCCGGTCGATCAAGTCCAGCCCTTGCGCGACCGTGTTGACCAGGGTCGTCTCATACCGGTTGATCGGCTCGAGCGCGATTCGCACGCCCGACTTGCCCGCCTCCCAGCAGCACTCCCGGCAGCGCCCCGGTGATCCAGTCCAGCGCTTGCGCCTGGCTCACCCGCGGGCGGCCGATGCCACGCAGCAGGCCGACGATCACCAGCGCACCGAGCCGCTGGGCCAAGGGGAGGTGGGCCTTCGTGCGCTCGATGGCCGCCCGGCGAACCGCCGGGTCGGGGTCCGAGTAGGACAGACCTTCTTCACCCCACGCCTGGCCTGTGCCAATGGCCGGTACGACCAACCCGCAGGATGCCACCAGCTCGGCCAGTTCCCCCGCATCGACCAGCCGCGGATCACGGATCGCGAGCTCGACTCCGTCATAACCCCAACCGGCGATTTTGGCGACGTTCGCTGCGAGATCCCCTTTAAGCGCGACGGCCTCGAAGCGGGCCTGCTGCACCGAAAGGACGATACTGAGCTTGAGGGGGGACACTTGAGACCTCCGAGGTATCGGGCGGGGGCCCGGTTAGCCGGCGAACGCCTGCTGCATCCACGCCAGGCACGCGGCCACCGCCGGCTCGGGGTCCAGGACGTAGGACATGCCCAGTTCGGCCGAGACATAGCCGGCGTAACCCGCCGACTTCAGCGCGGCCACAAACGGCGCGAAGTCGATCGTGCCCGAGCCGGGGAGCAGGTGTGAATCGGCCGAGCGGTCGTTGTCGTCCAGGTCGACGTGGCCGAGCAATGGGCCCAGCTTGCCGACACCCTCCGCGAGATCTTCGCCGTTCACGTGCAGATGGCCCGTGTCGAGCAGGATGCCAAGCTGCGGGTCGCCGACTTCGCGCATCATGCGCAGGCCGTCGTCTAGGGTCAGGATTTGGTTGGACTCGAAGCGGTGTGCCGGCTCGATGTAGACGCGCAGGCCCGTCCCGCGGGTGTATTCCAAAAGCTCGCAGATGCTGCGGCGCAGGCATTCCCAGCCCCGCTCACGCGGCTCGTCAAACCCGCTGAACCCCGCGCACACGTGCACTGAAGGCGCGCGGAGCAGGAGCGCGTTGTCCACATTGTCCATGATATAACGCACGCTGTCGCGGCGCACCTTCTCGTTCGTGGAAGAGAGCAGGGATGGGTAGCGGAACTGCGCGGGGATGACGTGGCACACTTCCATCCCGTACTCTGCGAGCAGGTCCTGGATTTCGCCGAGCTGCGCGTGGAGGTCCTGGCGGTACATGTGCGGCCGGCCGCCCCAAACCGAAATGCCGTCGTACCCGAGGCGGCCCAGGCTTCGGATCGCGTACTGAAGCGAGTAGTTGCTGTAGACAAACGATGATTGGGCGAACTTCATACGGCCTCACAGGCGGCCAGCCGGTCGCGGAGTGTGTCGAACTCGCCGTACTCCTGCGCCGTATCCAGCATGGCGACGATATTCTCGGGCGGCACGTTCGCTTGGATGTTGTGAACCTGGTTGAAGATAAAGCCACCGCCCGGCGCCAGGATGTCGATCTGCCGGCGGACATGGTCGGCCACCCCCTGCGGCGACGCCTCGGGGAGGACGTGCTGCGTATCGCACCCGCCGCCCCAGAAAACCAGGTCCCGGCCGAACTCCCGCTTGAGCCGGGCGGGGTCCATGCCCACGGCGGAGATCTGAACCGGGTTCAGAATGTCGACGCCCGCCTCGATCAGGTCAGGGATCAGCGGGTAGATGCCACCGCAGCAATGCAGGAAGACCGGCAGGCCGCTGCGCGCTTTGATGAACTGCCACACCTGGCTGTGACACGGCTTGACGAGGCGCCGGTACATGCGCGGCGACAGCTGCGGGCCGGCCTGGGTCCCCAGGTCGTCGCCCACCTGGACGATGTCGACAAACTCCCCCACTGCGTCGAGATACCGGTCGAGGTCCGCGCAGGCTGTGTCCGCCAGCCGCCGCAGCAGGGCTTCGGCCAGTGCGGGGCGGGCGCCCAGGTCTTCCATGAAGCGCTGCCAACCGCGCGCAAATTGTGCGCCTTCATAGATGCGAATGCCGGTGAGCGCGACAATCGCCTTGTCCGTCGTCGCTCGCAGGCGCTGCGCCTCGGTCCGCAGCCAGGCCAGCTCCGTGTCGGAGAGGGCGGGCGGCGACCACGCTTCGATCTCGGCCACGCTCGTCGCGTCCGCAAGCGGCTCGTAGACCGGCTCGAAGTAGAGCCCTTCCGGCGGCATCCGGTACAGGATGTGACCCGCCGTGTCGCGTATCTCCAGGCCCCCATCCTCCCGGCGGACGGGATGCAAGCCGTCCGGGATCTGCGCCGGCGACCCGTCGGGCAGGGTCCACGGCTTCCACGCCGGGCGGGCGGGATCGAGGCCGATGGCGGCGCGGGGCAGGGGCAGCGCGTCGAGCCCGAAGCGTGCGACGATGCTCATCTCGGGCTGCGCAAGCTGCTGCATGATGTCGTACATCTGCGTCTGCCCGCCGGCCATGTGCAGATGCGCCTTCAGCCGGTTGTACGCGATGGCGTGAATGCCCGACGAGCGCATGGCGCCGAGGTCGATGGGGATGCGGTCGGCCTCCTGGTGGCGCACTGCTGCCAGGAGGCGGTCGCGCGAAGTCGGGGGTGTCATGACATGCCGGCCAGGTTGAGCTCTTCCGCTCGGTGGCACGCGGCGTAGTGGCCGGGCGTGATCTCGCGGTACGCCGGGCTCTCCGTCTTGCAGCGATCGATGCAGTACGTGCAGCGGGGATGGAAGTAGCAGCCGGACGGCGGGTTGGCCGGGCTGGCGACTTCGCCGGGCAGCTCCATGTTCCCCGTCTTGATCCGTGGGTCTGCCACGGGCAGTGCGGCGACCAACGCGGCCGTATAGGGATGGCGCGGCCGGGCGAATAAGTCCTCGGAGGTCGCGGTCTCCACGATCTTGCCCACGTACATAACGGTCACGCGATCGCAGATGTGCTTGACGACGCTCAGGTTGTGCGAGACGAAGAGGTACGTCAGGTGCAGGCGGCGCTGCAGGTCGAGCATGAGGTTCAGCGTCTGTGCCTGGACGGACACGTCGAGCGCCGAAACCGGTTCGTCGGCCACGACCAGCCGGGGGTTGAGTGCAAGCGCCCGGGCAATGCCAATACGTTGGCGCTGCCCGCCGCTGAACGCATGCGGAAAGCGCTGCATGAACTCGGGGCGCAGCCCGACGAGGCGCAGCAGCTCTGCGACCCGCTCTTCCCGCTTCTTGCGGTTCTTCATGCCGGCGATGTAGAGCGGCTCGCCCACGATGTCGAACAGCGTCATGCGCGGATTGAGCGACCCGTACGGGTCCTGGAAGATCATCTGCATCTGGGCGCGCAGAGGCTTCAACTGCTCCCGGTTGAGCTTGGCAAGGTCGACGGTCTCCCCGCTCGACGTCCGGAATAACATCTGGCCTGCGGTTGGATCGATGGCCCGCAGGATGCAGCGGGAGGCCGTGGTCTTGCCGCAACCGCTCTCGCCCACCAGGCCCAACGTTTCGCCCTCGTTGATGAAGAAGTTGATATCGTCGACGGCACGGACGTACCCGACCGTCTTGCGGAGGAAGCCCTTGTTGATCGGGAAGAACTTCCGCAGGTTCTTGGCTTCCAGGAGCGGCTGAGCGCTGCCGTTGTTCATGCCGTCACCTCCACGCCACTCGCCGGGGCAGCCTCTCCGGCTGCTCCGTGATACAGGAAGCAGCTGACCCGCTGCTGCTCGCCGACGGGCAAGAGCGCGGGCGAGTGTTGGTCGCACACGCCGGGCATGAACCGTGAGCAGCGGGGATAGAAGGGACAGCCCTTGGGCCGGTTGAACGGGTGCGGGATCGACCCGGTGATCGTGGGCAGATTCGCCCGCGGTGCCATGTGAATGCTGGGGATCGACTCGAGCAGCGCATGGGTGTAGGGATGCTTCGGGCTGTGAAAAATCATGTCCACCGGCCCCTGCTCCACGACAAGACCCAGGTACATCACCGTGACGTAGTCCGCCATCTGGGCGATGACGCCGAGGTCGTGGGTGATGAAGATGATGGCTGAGTTGCGCTCCTGCTGCAGCCGGCGCAGCAGCTTCAGCACCTGCGCCTGCGTCGTCACGTCGACCGCAGTCGTCGGTTCGTCCGCGATGAGGATTGCGGGGTTGCACGAGAGCGCCATGGCGATCATCGCCCGCTGGCGCAGCCCGCCGCTCAACTGCCACGAATAGGCGTCGAGTCGCTGATCTGCTTCCGGGATGCCAACTTCCTTGAGCATTTGGAGTGCGATATTGCGCGCGTCGCGGGCATTCACGCGCCGGTGCAGCTGAATCGCCTCGATGATCTGGTCGCCAATGGTGTGGACCGGACTGAAGGCAGCCATGGGCTCCTGGGGGATCAACCCGATCTGCCCACCCCGGATGTCGCGCATCTCCGCGCCTTTCGCGTCCAGCTTCGCCAGGTCGAGCATGCGAGTCGATCCATCTTTGGCCGTGCGCCGCATAATCATCTCTCCGCTCACGATGCGGCCGGGTGGCTCGACGATACGCAGCAGCGCCTTCATCGTCACGCTCTTGCCACAGCCACTCTCGCCGACGATCCCGAAGACCTGGCCGGGCTGAACGTCCAAAGAGATTCCGTCGACCGCCTTGACCACCCCTTCATCCATGAAGAAGTGGACCTTGAGGTCTCGGATTGAAAGCAGGGTATCGGCTTGTTGATTCATGCGCCAAGTCCTTGACTGTGCAACTCAGTGGCTGTAGGGATCGGCGGCATCGCGCAGGCCATCGCCGACGAGGTTGAACGCCAGCACGGAGATGACCACGGCCAGGCCGGGGATCAATAGCCAGGACGCCTGCGCAACCGTCTGGATGTTCTGGGCTTCCTGCAGCAGCACGCCCCAGCTAATAGCAGGGGGGCGGATGCCCAGCCCGAGGAAGCTCAGCGAAGTCTCGCTGATGATCATCACAGGGATGGCAAGCGTGCTCGTGGCGATGATGTGGCTCGAAAACGACGGGACCATGTGGTGCACGATAATCCGGTAGCGGCTGGCACCCGACAGTTCCGCAGCCAACACGAAATCCTCTTCGCGCAAGGAGAGAAAACGACCCCGGACCTCCCGAGCCAGCGTGGTCCAGCCGATGAAGGCCAGGATGATCGTGATGGCAAAAAAGACACGCTCGGGCGGCCACCAGCGAGGCAGCGCCGCGGTCATGGCGAGCCAGATCGGGATGGTCGGCAGCGACTGGAGGATCTCGATCATCCGCTGGATGACGAGGTCGGGAATCCCGCCGAAATAGCCTGACACGCCGCCCAGAAGCACGCCGAGTATGACGCTCAGGAATACTGCGATCAAACCGACGGTCATGGATGTGCGTGTCCCGAACATCAGGCGCGACCACTGGTCGCGACCAAGGCGATCGGACCCAATGAGGTAGAACTTCTCGGCCGATTCCGGATCTTTCAACCCCAGGAGATGAACGTTTGTCCTCATCCCGAGCACCTTGTACTCGTACCCCTGGGCGAAGAACTGGAGCGGAATGCGCTTATCCGGGTTGACCGTCCATTCCATGCGCAAGGTGACCTTATTCCGCTTGCCCTCGATGCCGGGCACGGACATGAAGTAGCCGTAGCGGAAGAATGAAATCCGCTGAGGTGGAATAAAGATTTGCTTTGCACTGGTTTCGTAAGGATCGAAGGTGGCAAAGAACGCCGGCACCAGGACGATCGCGTAGAATAAGATCAGCACGAAGATGCTGACGACGGCGAGCTTGTTTTTCCGAAAACGCCACCACACCAACTTCCAGTTCGGTGCGACTGAAACGTCATCCTCTGCTCGCGAGATTGTCGTCCGCTCTACCGGGGAGGCGCCTGGGACAGCTTCGGTCATCTTAGTTGCCTCCTTCCATGCGGATGCGCGGGTCGGCCACGGCCAGCAGCACGTCCGAGATCAGCGTGCCGACGATCGTGAGCAGACAGTAGATCAGGAGGATGCTGCCGGCCAGGTACATGTCCTGCTGTTGCAGGGCCCGCAGCAGCAGGGGGCCGATGTTGGGGATGTTCATCACGGTCGCCACGATCAGGCTGCCGGAGAAGAGCTGAGGCAGGTACCAGCCGATCGTGCTGATGAGTGGGTTGAAGGCCAGCCGCACCGGGTACTTCATCACCAGGCGCCACTCGGACAGCCCTTTGGCGCGGGCGGTGATGACATATTGCTTGTTGAGCTCGTCGAGCAGGTTTGCACGCATGATGCGGGTGAGGCGGGCCGTGCCCGCCACGCCAAGGACGATCGCGGCCACCCAGATGTGTTTCATCAGGTCGGCGAAGCGCGCCCAGCTCCACGGCGCCTGCACGAATTGGGGTGAGAAGAGGCCGGTGATGCTGATGCCGAGCTTGTCAAACGCAAACCACATCAGGATCAGGGCCAGCAGGAAGTTCGGGATCGCCACGCCGACATAGTTAAACACGGTGATGATATAGTCAAACACGGTGTTAGGATGCGTGGCCGAGTAGATCCCGCAGGGTATGGCGATCGCCCAGGTGATGATGAAGGCAAAAAGCGCCAGTGCCACGGTCAGGAGCAGGCGCTCGCCGATCAACTCGCCGTTTGGCCGCTGATACTCGAGCGAACGTCCCAGGTCACCCTTGAGGAGACCGCTCATCCAACGGCTATACTGAACCGTTACCGGCTGGTCGACCCCAAACTGCACTTTAAGCGCGTCGACCTGCGCTTGGTCCATCGAGGAGCCGGACGAAGCAAGGGTTGCGATATAGCTGGTGAGGAAGTCGCCCGGCGGTGCTTGAACCAGGCCAAACACGATGATCGAGAAGATCAGGATCAGGACCGGCAGCAGCAGCAAGCGCTGGACAATGTATCTGAGCATAAGTGCACCCTCGCAGAAGGCCCCTTCGCATGGATCACGGGTTGCGGGTTTGAGACCCCGCCCAAGGCGGCGCCTCAAACCCGCAACCAAGAACGGTGAGACTACTGCTGGAAGAACCAGATCTCGGGCTTGCCGTTGCCCGGCGTGCGGAGAGCCCAGTCCTTGGTCAGGTTTTCCGGCACGTTCTTCAGGTTCTTGTTGACCACGGCGACGCCCTGGTCCATGGCGGTGAGGCCGATGGTGCCGATGTCGTACAGGTTCTCAACCCAGATGGTGTTGATTTCCTTGGCGATTTCGGCCTGGCGGTCGGGGCCGGCGCTCTTGGCCTCGTCCTGGAGTTCGACGATCTTCTTCCACGGCGCGGGCGGCTCGACGCCTTCCTTGCCGTTGGTGTCGTACCAGTTCTTCCACAGCGGCCCGTAGGTCAGGTTGCCGTAGAGCGGCAGGCGGATGTCGAACTTGGTCGAGCCGCTGAACATGGTGCCGGCGGAGTCCTGGTTCCAGACTTCGGCCTGGAGTTCGTTGGCCTGGCGCATCTGGAAGTGCAGGTCGCGCTCGCGGGTTTGGAGGTCGACCCAGATGCCCACCTTCTTCAGGTCGGCAACGGCGAGTTCGGCTACGTCGACGTACGCGCCCAGGGCGGGCACCGCCGACAGCTCGAAGCCAACGCGCTTGCCGCTGGGCAGCAGGCGATAGCCGTCCGCGTCACGCTTGGTGTAGCCCAGCTTGTCCAGGATTGCGTTCGCCTCGTCGGGCTTGTACTCGGTGTACATCTGGGCCACATCGTCGCCGGGGTACCAGGGGTGCCCCGCCTTGATGATGCCCATGCGCGGTTCGCCCGTGCCCAGGAAGACAGATTCCTGGATCTCGGGCCGGTTGATGGCGTAGGAGACGGCCTTGCGGAACTCCAGGTCCGACCACATCTTGGTCAGTTCCGGGTCCTTCTGGTAGGTCATGTTGAAGATGATGCCGGCCTCGTCGCCGCCGGTGCTCGACCACAGGTAGATGTTGTACTTGCCCGACTTCTGCTCTTCTTCCTTCAGAACCGGGTAGTTCTTCAGGTCGATGTGGCGTTCCTGCTCGTCGAGCTCGCCTGCGATCGCGGCCAGGTTCAGCGCTGCTTTGTCCGCGAAGAACTTGACGTCGATCTTGTCCATGTACGGCAGCTGGTTGCCGGCCTGGTCCACGCCCACGTAGTACGGGTTGCGCTCGAGGGTGAGGATCTGGTCGCCCATGCGGTTCATGGCCTTCCAGGCCGCCATCACGGGGCGATCCGGGTTATCGAACTGGTCCTGCTTGAGGTAGAACAGCTCGCCCCAGGTCTTCAGGCCCGCTTCGGAAACCATCTTGTCCAGCGCAGCCTTGTCGGCGTAGGCCGTATGGAACTGCTTCAGGTAGTGGGCGGGCAGGAACATGGGATAGTTCTTGTCGCCCGCGTCCTTCTGCGCGATTTCCTGGAGGAAGAGCGTCTGCGGCGAAGCGAAGGTGAACTTGACGCTGTAGTCGTCGACCTTCTCCACCTTGACCTCGCTCCCATCCTTGTTCAGGAGCCAGGACGGCTTCGAGGGGCTGATTTCCTTGTTGTTCACCACGTCGTTGTACCAGAACATGATGTCGTCCGCGGTGAACGGCTCGCCGTCAGACCACTTGCTGCCCTCGCGGAGCTTGATGGTCCACTCGGTGAAGTTGTCGTTCGGGGTGACGCTCTCCGCGTACTTCATCTCGACGCTGGCGCCGTCGACGGAGAAGCGGACGAGGCCGTCGTTGACGATGCGGATGAGGCCGTTGCGGTCGGACGGGCCGACAAAGCCACGATGCCACGTTCCGCCATATTGGCCGACTGCCGGCGCTTCAATGACGTACGGGGTCTTCGGCAGGCGTTCCTCGACGCCCGGCAGCTTGCCGGCCTTGACCAGTTCGGCCAGCATCGGGGCCTCGTTGTACTTGCTTGTCGGAGCCGGTACTGCGGTGGGCTCAGGCGCCTTCGTGGGCTCGGGCGCAGTCGTTGGGGCAGGGGCCGCGGTCGGCTCGGGGGCCTTGGTCGGCTCCGCGACAGGCGCCTTGGTCGGCTCGGCGACCGGCGCGGTGGTGGCTGCCGGCGCCGGCGCAGCGGGCGTCGAGCAGGCGGTGAGCACGAACCCCAGGATCAGGATCATGCTCAGGAGCGTGAGGACAGTCTTGCGATTCATTTTTCCCTTTCTCCTCGGTGAGATGGTGGACGACATCTGGATTGGATGTCTCTGGTGGATAAACGACAGGACTCCGGGTTTGCTTAACTCCGCTCGTTGAGACGACTTGCCAACCGAACGGGTCCGGCAACCGAAAAGGCGAGACGGAGCTGGCAGCCGCACCTCCCCTTCTTGTGGGCCGGCGGCGCTTTGCACCTGCCGGCTCCCGTGGCCCACGATGTGAGCAACGGTCACAGGCTCAATCGTTGAGCGTAGGTCTCCAGGAACTGTTTGCCCTGGACGAAACACCGCTCCAGGTTCGGCATTTGCTCGAGGTCGACGGCATAGTAGCCGTCGAACCCCTGGCGCTTCAACGCGAGGAAGACTTCTTCCCAGTCGATCGTGCCCGTTCCGGGCAGGAAGTGCCGGTTCACCAGCCCGTCGTTATCGGCGACATGGACGTACCGGATGTGGCGGCCAAGTTTTTCGACGCTGAGCGGCAGCATTTCCTTCTGGGCGTGCTGGTGCGCCGTATCGAGGATGACGCCCAGGTTGTCGTCGCCGACGGCATCGAGCAGGCGCAGGAGCGCTTCGGTGTTAGAAGTGAGCTCTCCAACCCGGGGTTCGACCAGGAGCTGTACGCCATGCTCGCCTGCGATCTGCGTGCAGCGCTGCATGACCCGCACGTAGTGCTCCCAAAACCGGGGCCAACTGAACCCCGCAGGGATGCGAATGCGGGGGGTCTGCCCGAAGACGATCTGTTCGGTCATCAACGTCCCGCTGACCACCTCGACCGGGGGAAAGTAGCTATCCACCCAGACGTTGGGCGAGCCCAGGTAGGCGGCAGTGCGGACGCCCTCCGTGAAGGCCGCGAGCGCCGGACCCGCAACAGCAGGATCTTCGCTGACGACCTCGGGCAGGATGATGGCGAAGTTCGAGAGCTCGACGTTCGCGCGCTGCAAAGCATCGCGGAATGCGTCGCGATTGTCGATGACGGCGCGCAGGTTTTCAGGGCCGACTCCCTCGAGCTCGACGTACTTGAAGCCGAGCGATGCCATTTCGGGGATGGCCTTGAGCATATCTGGCAGGCGCGGGGGGAAGCCGTACTTCCCGATCGCGTACATCCAGCAGCAGACGATTTTCATCCTGGATTATCCTTCACTCGTGACCTTGCAGCTCCCGCGCTCAGCCGTTAATGATTGCTTCGGCCCCGCGAATCCACACGTGGTCGGGATCGTCGCTCCATGCGCCATAGACCCGTTTCATGCCGCACAGCGCCCAGATATAGACCAGTTGATAGCCTGCCGCAGCCACCAGCGGGTGGTAGCCACGGGGAATGGCCACTGCGTCGCCGTCTTCCACCACGTACACTTCGTCCAGCCTGTCGGCGATGCCCGCAGGCTCGTAGACCCGCTGGAACCCGTAGCCGCCGGCCGGCTTGAAAAGGTAGAAGTAGACTTCCTCGTAGATCGACTCGTTCGGCGGGTTCTCGACGTCGTGTTTGTGGGGTGGATAGGACGTCCAGTTGCCGGGCGGCACGAGCGTCTCGGCCATCATCAGCCGGCGAGTCGTCGCTTCGCCCGAGGCCAGGTTCACGCTGGTGCCCGGGCGGATGGTGCGTGACCAGTTCTTCGCGCCGGCACGGTTCTCGGGCAGGTCGTTTGGGCCGATCACCGCGACGGGCAGGCCCGGGTCGGCCGGCGTGAGCGAGACGGCCATGTCGAGCCCTGCCGTCAGCGCGGTGAAGCAGTAACGCGTGCCCGGCGGGAGGCAGACAAGGGTCGGACCGGCCGCAAAGGGGTTGCTGCGGCCGCCCAAATGATCGAAGGCTGGTCCACCTGCGATCTCGAGACGGCAAGCGCCAGAGATGATGTCGAAGACGGCCTCGCGGGGACCGGTGTCGCCTTCCAGCGGGCGTTCGGGAAGGACGCCGGCGCGGCCGAACTCGAGCATCTTCAAGATGCCGTCGCCGGGACCGGCGATCTTGACGTACCCTTCGCGGAACCCCGCACCCTTTACGAGTAGATTCATGCTGTGTCTCTCTCCGTCGAATGAGCCACGCGCGGCCGCCCGTGTCGTCAGGGAGCGCTTGCGCGCACGATGAGTTCGGGTTGCACCAGCAGCCGGCTGCAGCCGCCCGAGCTCCCGTCAAGCTGGTCGAGCAGCAGGCGCAGCGCAGCGGCGCCAATGGCCAACCGGTCGGTATGCAGCGTGGTCAGCGCGGGTGTGACCAGCCTTGCCAGCAGGATGTCATCCGCACCCGTGACCGCTACATCGTCGGGCACCCGCACCCCCATCTCGGCGCAGGCCCGCAGCGCGCCGATGGCTACGAGGTCATTGTAGCAGGCCAGCGCGTCGATCCCGGGCTCCCGGGTGAGTAGCGTTCGCGCCGCAGAGTAGCCGCCTTCGACGTCGGGACGCTCGCAGCGCACGGACAGCGCGGGCGCAGGCGCCTCGCCAGCGGCCGTCATGGCGTTCAGGTATCCACGCTCTCGCTCGCGGCTGCTGTGGGAAATCTGGGGACCGGCGAGCAGGCCGAGGCGGCGGCGGCCGGAGCCGAGCAAGTGCCTGACCACGCATGCCGCGCCCCATTCGTCATCGACACAGACGTTGCTGGTGCCTTCGATGGTACGGTTGACCATGACGACCGCGTTATGCCGGCTGACCAGCTCGGCAAGCAACGGCTCGGGCAGGCGCGAACTGCACAGAAGCACCCCATCCACGGCGCGCTGTTCGAGGGTTCGCAGCAAATCGCCCTCGCGGTTCGGGTCTTCGATTGAATTGCACAGCAGGACGCTGTAGCCCGCGGTTTGGGCCGCATCGTCGGCGCCCCGGCTGATGTCTGCGAAAAATGGATTGGCGATATCCGGAACGATCAAGCCGACCGTTCGAGTGTGGCGGGTGGCGAGGCCCCTTGCAATGCTGCTCGGGCGGTAATCCAACCGGACAATGACGCCGAGCACGCGCTCGCGCGTTTCGCTGCTGATCTCGCCCTTGCCGTTGAGCGCGCGTGAAACCGTCTGGCGAGACACGCCTGCCTCACGGGCTACATCAGCAATGGAGACGCGAAACGACATCCTTGTGCCTCGCCGGGAAGTTGGTTGAAGGGAGGAAACGAGCCGTTACCGCTCACGGCATCGCTCACGGCGCATTATACGCAGAAACCTTCACCCGTGTCAAGAGCGAAGAAGAGCGCCATTCCGGTCGCGGCGAGCGAGGGTGTCGGGTCTTGACGTCCCATGTAAGCTGCGCTTATAATCGGCGCAGTTGCCGTTAGCGTTCACGGCAACGCTAACGTGAGCCCCGAGGAGGCGCCGTGATGATGAGCAGGCGGGTGAACATCGAAGATGTCGCCCGTGAAGCAGGTGTGTCGGCCCAAACGGTGTCGCGCGCGCTCAACAACAAGGGCGAGATCAGTCCGGAGACACGGGATCGCGTCCTGCGCACCGTCGACCGCCTCGGCTACCGGCCCAATACCCTCGCGCGCGGGCTCGTGACGCAAAAGACCTCGACCTTGGGCCTCGTCGTGCCCGACATCGCCAATCCGTTCTTCTCGGAAGTTGCCCGGGGCGCGGAAGATGTGGCGCAGAAGGAAGGTTACAGCCTGCTCCTGTGCAACGCGATGGAGAGCCCCGCGCGCGAGCTGGAAGCCCTGCGGACGCTGGAGGCTCAGCGCGTAGACGGCATTGTCTTGTGCAGTTCGCGCCTCTCGGACGACGAGCTGTCCGGGCTTCTCACTCGGCTGCCGGCCGTGGTGCTGGTGAACCGGCAGGCGACGAGCGGCAGCCTGCGGTCCGCGTGCATCGACGACGAGGCGGGCGCATACCAGGCCACGCGTCACCTGCTCGACTCGGGACACCGCGCCATCGCCTTTCTTGCCGGACCCAGCACGTCACACAGCGGGCGGCGGCGCGCGCTGGGTTATCGCCGTGCCATGTCAGGGGCCGGGCTGGCGGTCGATCCGGAGTTGGTCGTGGAATGTACGCCCCAGCTCGAAGGCGGGTACGGGGGGGTCCTGCAGGTTCTTGCCACCCGGCCGGCTGTCGACGCATTCCTGTGCTACAACGACCTTGTCGCGGTCGGGGCACTGCAGGCGTGCGCGGCGTGCGAGCGCCGGGTGCCTGACGACGTTGCCATCGTAGGGTGCGACGACATCCTGCTTGCGGCGCTCGTCACGCCGCCGCTGACGACCGTGCGCAGCGACCGCCGGGCATTGGGTGCGGAGGCTGTACAGCTGCTGCTGCGGTCCCTGGAAGGGTGCACGGAGGGCTGCGATAACGTGCTGCTGCAGCCTGAGTTGGTCGTGCGGGCGAGTGCGCCGGCACACGCCGCGGCGCCTGTCGCGCTAAGGGCCTGAGAAGGCAAGAACGGGGGCTTTATGGATCCCTGGAGTCGCTTCAAAGTGGTCGCGAACGGCGGGACGGCCGACCAGACGCCCTTGGCCCTGATCGTCGATAGCCCGTGGCTGCCGGCCTACGCGGGCATCGACACCCTCGACTACTTCCTGCAGCCCGATCTCTGGATGCAGATCAACCTGGGCCTGCTCCAGCGCTTTCCCGACGTGGCCTGGGTGCCCGGTTTCTGGGTCGAGTACGGCATGGCCGTCGAGCCGTCCGCGTTCGGCGCCCGGGTGGTCTGGCATCACGACTCGCCGCCCTCGATCGAGCCCTTGCCGGGCGGGCTGGATGCGCTGGCGGCCATGCACGCGCCCGACCCCGGGGAGCACGGCCTGATGCCCCTGGTCCTGCAGTTATATGCCGACCGGCAGCGGCGGCTGAAAGCGGAGGGCCTCGCGATCCGAATGGTTGCGGCCCGTGGGCCGCATGCGCTTGCGGGTTGGCTGCTGGGCATCACCGAGTTCATGGTTAGCCTCAAGCGCCAGCCGGAATTGGCCGCCAAGGTGCTCGATATGCTAACCGGCGCGGTCATTTCGTGGCTGCGCGCCCAGGCGGACGCCGTAGGCGGGGTCGAAGGCATCCTGCTGCTCGACGACATCCCCGGCTTGCTCTCACCCAAGGTATTCGATGCGCTGGCTGCGCCCTACCTGGCGCGCATCTTCGAAGCATTCGACGGGCTGATCCGGGTGTATCACAACGACACCCCGTGTCCGCACCTGCTGCCGCGGCTGGCCGGATTGCCCTTTGAGGTGTTCAACTTCAGCCACGAGACCAGCATTGCGGACGTACGAGCCGCGATGCCCCGGCAGGCCTTGATGGGCAACGTGCCGCCGCTGTCCGTGATGGCGCAAGGAACGCCGGACCAGGTGCAGCAATGGGCGCGGGCGTGCGTCGACCAGACCCAGGGGCGCGGCTTGATCCTCTCGGCGGGTGGCGGCGTAAGCCCCGGGACGCCGGCCGGCAACATCGACGCGTTAGTGGCCGCGGTCCGGGACGGCGTCCGACCCTAGCGGGTGTGGCGGGGGGGCCGGCCTCCGAAGTGCGCCGCGCTTGCGGCGAGAACCCCGAGTTCCCAGTCGTTGACTTATCCTGAGGAAGCAACACATGACAAGCACTCTTCACGAGATTGCCGAGATCGATCTCCCGCTGTATCCGAACTCGCTGGTCGAGGACGGCGAAGCGACCTACTACCTGTCGTGGACATCGGAGGGAAAGCGGCTGGTGGTCTTAGCGCCCGCCGGGAATCCTGTCCTCCGGTCGTTTGCCGGCGAGGCAGCCCAGCGCGGCACGAAGACTCTGCTCGTCTGCCCGCTCACTCACGAGAACGCGGTCGCGCTGCGGGCTGCACTCCCCTGGCTTAACCCCGCTCCGCTCGGGCTGCGTGGGTCCGCGGGTTGCGGCGACCGGATGGGCCTTGCCACGCCCGGCCATATCCGCGCCGCGCGCGCGGTGGGCGGCACGGTGGGGATGATCTACGCGCAGCAGTCGATTCGCGAGATGACCCGCACGAACCGCACTCCGGACGATGTAATGGACGACGCGACGTGGGGCGTCTTTCAGGAGGGCTGGCGACAGGGCATGGGCGCGGATGCCGACCACCTGAAGACGACTGGCGACGTCGATATATGCGTCGCGGCGGGCTTCACCTTCTTCACCTTCGATCCGGGCGCCCACGTCGACTCTGCGGCAGACACGGACGGTGCGGGAACCATCCGCGCCAAGTACGAGGGGCTGCCGTGGCCTGACCTCGCGACCACTGCCCGTGATCTGCAGGCGGCATACGTGGGCAAGCACATCGACGTGGAAGACCGCACGCTCGTCCTTGACGAACAGATGCTGCAGCGGGCCGCGGTCAAGTACGGCCGGGCCGTCGCACACGTGGCGGCGCTCTATCAGTCATCTCATTTCGCTCCGGCCCGCGGAGTCTGTCGAGCTGGAGGTGTCGGTCGACGAAACGGACACCCCCACCACGCACGAAGAGCACCTCTTCATCGCGCGCGAGCTGCGCCGCCTGGGCGTGCGCTGGGTCAGCCTTGCGCCGCGTTACGTCGGCAGCTTCGAGAAGGGCGTCGACTACATCGGCGACGTCGAGACGTTCGAACACGACTTCGCCGGCCATGCGGCCATCGCGCGTGCCCTCGGCCCCTACAAGCTCAGCCTGCACACCGGGTCGGACAAGTTCCGCATCTACGGCGTTGCCGCACAGCACGCCCGCGGGCTCATCCACCTGAAGACGGCCGGCACAAGCTACCTGGAAGCCCTGCGCGTGACTGCGTCGCTGGACCCCGCGCTCTTCCGGGAGATCCTGGCGCTGGCTATCGAGCGCTGGGAAATCGATCAGGCCAGTTATCACGTCTCCGCACAGCTCGCGAAGGTGCCGCGGCCCGAGGCGCTGCGCGACGACGATCTACCCGGCCTCCTCGAACAGTTCGATGCCCGGCAGGTCCTGCACATCGCGTTCGGCTCGGTTCTATCGTCGCCCGGCTTAAAGACCCGGCTCTTCGCCGCCCTGGCCCAGAATGAAGAGATGTACTACGACGCGCTCGAGCGCCATTTTGTCCGCCACCTATCCCCGATCGTAGGAGCAGCCTGATGCGTTACGTCTTCAGTACGACCGACACGACCGTCTATCGTTTCCCCACGCACGTGAATGAGTTGGTCCTCGACCGGTCGGAGTCGACGGTGACCGAGGTCTTCATCGTCGTGCTGGAGCCGGGCGAGGCGCCGCCGCTGCACAAGCATCCCGACACCGAGCAGGTGTTTTACATGCTGCAAGGCGAAGGCGAACTGCGGGTGGGCGAGGGGGGCGCGGAGAGCCACCGGGTGAAGCCGGGCGACCTGGTGCGCATCCCGCCTGACACGTGGCACAAGATCGTCAACGACGGGAACCTCGATATCCGCTATGTGAGCGTAGATGCGTTCCCGGGCCAGCGGCCCGCGGCCGAACCGACGTGGGACGACCACGTGCGTGCGAACTGCGCGGCCAACGGCTGGGACTTCGACAGCGTCAAGCGCGCCCGCACGACGGGGCCGGCGGCATGAACGGCCGAGAACGCATCCTGGCTGCCTTTAACGGAGGCGACGCGGATTTCGTCCCCTTCGCACCGAACATCTACCTGTGGTTCTACTACCACCGCTACCACGGGACGCTGCCCGCCGAGTTGGACGGGGCGCAGCATCCGCTCGACGCGCTGCGCCGGCTTGGCGCCGACATCCTCGCGCGCTGGGACACCCAATGGGCCGTCAAAGAGGTGTACCAGGCGGGCGAGTACCGCTCGGAGTTCGTGGACCAGGGACACGTGCCGCCCTCGGCGCTGCCCCCGGGCGTGCCCACGACCACGTCGTTCAACATCTATCCGCCCGGTGCGAACGAGCACCGCAAACAGTTCGTCACCCCCTACGGCACGCTGAGCCAAACCTGGGCGTTCACCGCCGAGAGCGCCGCGGACTTCGAAGCCAAGTACTGGTGGACGGACTGGGACGAGTACAGGGCGATCCGGTTCATGCTCGAGGCGCGCGAGTACGATTTCGACGCCGAGCTGTTTCGACATTGGATGAGGCAGGTGGGCGACGACGGCGTCGTCATGTGTCACATCACCCAGTCACCGCTTAAGATGCTGCACTGGTTGGCCGGGCCACAGAACGCCACCTACTTCATCGTCGACCACCCGCAAGAGACCCGCGAGTTGGCGCAGATACACGAGGAGAAGGCCCTCGCGCTGCTCGAGCAGGTGGTCGACTTGCCCGAGACGGAGATTTTCTTCTCGGGCGACAACCTCGACAGCATGTTTTATCCCCCGAAGTTCTACCGCGACTACTGCGACAGCTTTTTCACCCGCGCTGCCGAGATCATCCATCGCCGCGGGAAGCGGTTCGTCGTCCACGCGTGCGGGCGCAACCATAAGCTGCTGCCGCTGGTCGGCGCGTCGGGCGTCGACTGCCTCGAGGGAATCACGCCCGCGCCGCTCGGCGACGTCCGCTTGGGCGACGCCCGGCGGCTGTCGGGCAAGGCGGATTTCACCGTGAACGGCGGCATGGACTCACCGCACCTGGAGCTGCGCGAGGATGCAGAACGGGCGCTGCACCAGTACACCGGCGAGCTGTTTGCGAGCATGGGCGACATGCGACACTTCATCTACGCCTCAAGTTGCATGACCTCACCGCTGACACCGTGGGAGAACCTGGTGACCCTGCGCGATGCGGCGCGTGAGTGCGGAAGGCTGGGCTAAGAATGTCACCTGTCACCTTCGACACGAGCGGACGCGACGCGCAGGCCATGCCGGTGACGCCGGTGGCGCCTGACAAGTTCGATTTTGCCCGGTACGAGGCCCACGCGGCCGAGGCCGACGAGCGCTACTCGGCCTTCCTGCGCCAGCCTGAGGGCGTCGCAGTCTGGCAGCGGGTGCGGGTGGGTGAGGTCTTCGGCCCGGGCTGCCGCGATATGGCGGCATCGCTCCGTTGGCAGCTGGGCGGGCTGACGAAGGCGCTCGAGTACCTGACGGACGCGCCGAATTACCTCGAACCGTGGTATGGCATTGGCGTCACTGCGGGCGCGTTTGGGGCCGTGTACGAATGGCCCGAGGGGCAGGCGCCGGTCGCCCGGCCCCAGTACCGCACGGTGCAGGACGTGCCCGAGTTGGTCGCCCGGCAGGGCGAGATCATGCAGCACGTGCTCCGCATGATCGACACCTTCCTCGAAGAGACGGGCGGCCGCCTGCCCATGTCCTGGTCCGACATCCAGAACCCGCTCAACACGGCCACCGAGCTTGTCGACACATCCGGCTTCTTCCAGGGGTTCATCGACGCGCCCGACGCGGTGCGGAGCATCCTCGCTGCGCTGTCCGACGAGCTGATTCGGTTCACAGAAGAGCAGAGCCGCCGCATCGGTGACTGCCTGGTTCGCCCGGGCCATGGGTTCGCCAGTGCCCGCACGGGCAGGGGCATTGGGCTGAGCACCGACAACCTGGTGATGATATCGCCGCGGGCCTACCGGCAGTTCTGCGCAGAAAACGATGCAAAGATCGGCGCGGCGTTCGGTGGCACGGCCATACATTCGTGCGGCGACTGGGCGCGCTGGATCGACGCGGTGAAGACGGATCCGCAGCTCTTCATGGTCGACGCGGCATTCACCCCCCGAACGGACCCGAACTACAACGACCCGGCCGCGTTCCGGCAAGCGTTCGCAGGGACCGGCGTCATCGTCCACGCCCGCATGGTGGGCGATCCGGACGAGGTGCTGGCCCGCGTGCGCGAGCTGTGGGCGCCCGGGATGCGGCTGATCGTGGTGACTTACGAGCAAGACGCGGCCGCGCAGCACAGGCTCTACGACGACATCCATGCGCTGTGCAGCTGAGCGAACGGAGAGGCCAAGCATGAGCGACACACAATCCTCGGCGACCGCCCTGGTCAATGGACGCATCGTCCTGCCCGACCGGGTGGTGACCGGGCTGGCCCTGCTGATCGAGGGCGGCCGGATTACCGGCCTTTCCCCAGCGGCGGATTTGCGGCCGGACGTCGAGCGGGTCGACGTGGCCGGCAACCTCGTCACGCCGGGCCTCATCGACATCCACACCCACGGCGCGCTCCGGCACACGTTCAACGAGCCGGACGCGAACGCCTGGACCGTCATTACCCGGGAGAACCTGCGCCGGGGCACGACCTCCCTCCTCGCGACCTTTGCACCCACGCCCAACCTGGAACAGGAGCTGGCGTTCTGCCGCAAGTGGATGCATAGAAAGCCGGGACGGCGCCGGGGGGCACGGCGGTGCGCGGGTGCTCGGCGCGTACCTGGAAAGCCCGTTCGTCAACCTTGCTCAAAAGGGTGCGCTGGATCCCTCTTGCGTCCGCTCTGCAGACGACGGGTCGGCGGCAGCCTTGTTGGCGTATTCGGACGTCCTGCGGGTCTTCATGCTGGCGCCCGAACTGCCCGGCGCCCTCGACCTCGTCCGCCTGATCGATGCGGCCGGCATCGTGCCTGCGGCCGGCCACACGATGGCCCAGGACACGACCATACGCTCGGCAATGGAACGCGGGCTGCGCCATGTAACGCACCTGTGGAGCGCCATGTCGATGGTGGTGCGCGAGGGGCCGTGGCGCAAGCCGGGCGTGCTGGAGTCCGCGCTGACTTTCGACGGCCTGACCGCCGAAATCATCGCGGACAACCGGCACCTGCCGGCCACGCTGATGCGGCTGGCCTACAAGTGCCTCGGCCCCGACCGGCTCTGCGCCGTCTCCGACGCGCTGGCCGGGGCAGGACTGCCCGACGGCAGCACCTACACCATGGGGGGCCTCACCTACGACGTGCAGGACGGTGTCGGCATGGTGCTCGATCGCTCCAGCTTCGCCGGCAGCGCTACGCTGCTGCCCCAGATGCTGCCCGTCCTGACGGCGGTCGTCGGCATCCCGCTCGTCGAAGCCGTGCGCATGACGACCCTGACCCCGGCCCGGATTGCCGGCGTGGACACGGAATACGGCTCTCTGGAACCGGGCAAGGCGGCCGACCTGGTGATCTTCGACGATGCCTTTGATCGCGCAGCGCGTCATGCTCGGCGGCGAGTGGACGCAGCCGGCGACGTCACTTCCCCACACTCAAGAGGTTTAGATGCCAACTCAACCACTCTACGAAACCCAAGTGGACCAATTGCCCGTCAGTGTCTATCCGACCAACGACGCACTCGGGGCCGCAGCAGCCCTGGAAGCCGCCGGCATCCTGAAGGCCGCGGTTGCCGAGCGAGGCGTCGCCAACGCCATCCTCGCCACCGGGAACTCGCAGCTGACCTTCCTCACCGCGGTGCGTGCGCTGCCCGACGTGCCGTGGGGATCGGTAAACGTCTTCCACATGGACGAGTACGTAAACTTGCCCGCCGGGCATCCCGCCAGCTTCCCGGCATTCCTCCACCGGCACCTGCTCGACCACGTCGGGGTCAAGCAGTTCTTCCCCGTGCCCGGCGTCTCGGCCGACGCGGAGGCGGCTTGCCGCGAGTACGAGGCGCTGCTGCGGGCGTATCCGGCCGACCTGACGGTAATGGGCATCGGCGAGAACGGTCACCTTGCCTTCAACGACCCGCCCTACGCGGACTTCGACGACCCGCTGTGGGTCAAGACGGTCAAGCTCGACGAGCGCTCGCGGCGGCAGCAGGTGGGCGAGGGGCATTTCGGCGGCCTCGACGAAGTGCCGACGCACGCGATCACCGTGACCATCCCCGCGCTGCTGGCGGCGAAGCGGGTGCTGGTGCTGGTGCCCGAGGCGCGCAAGGCGGAGGCGGTCAAGGCGTCTCTGCTCGGCCCGGTCACCGAGGATTGCCCCGGGTCGATTCTGCGCACCCAGCCGCACTCCCGGCTGTATCTTGACCGGGATTCGGCCGCGCTCCTGCCTGAAACGTTGTGGGCGGAGGCCGGATGAACGGGCCCGCCGGCTTGACCGGGCGCGAACGGTTGCTGACGAGCCTGAACCACCGCGAGCCCGACCGGGTGCCCTACGACCTGGGGAGCACGCAAGTGACGGGCATCCATGTCGTCGCATACCGCGGCCTGCGGGAGTGCCTGGGCTTGCCGCCGGCGGAGCCCGCCATCTGCGACGAGGTGCAGGGCCTGGCCCTGCCCGACGGCGACCTGCTCGACGTGCTCGGCGTCGACGTGCGCGGGCTCTTCCCGCTCAACAGCCACAACGACGACGTCGCAGGCCGCGCCCGCCGCCAGGCCGCCGGCGATGGCGAGGTCGAGGCATTCGTCGACGAGTGGGGCATCACCCAGCACCGGCCCTATCCGCATGGGCTGTATTTCACCGCGGTGCGCCATCCGCTGGACGGCCCGATCACCGTGGCCGACGTCGAGCGCTATCCGTGGCCCAACACTGGGGACCCGCAGCGCATCGCGGGGCTGCGCGAGCAGGCGCTCGCGTACCGGGCCGAAGGCCGGGCCGTGATGATCAAAGGCGTGCTGGCGGGCATTTTCGAAATGGCGCAGCGGGTGCGCGGGATGGCGGCGCTCATGATGGACATGGCGTCGGACGAGGCGCTGGCCGAGGCGCTGCTCGACAGGATGCTGGTGCTCAAGCTGGACTTCTGGGAGATGGCCCTGCCGCAGCTGGCCGGGTTGGTCGACGTGGTCTCGGAGGCCGACGACTACGGCACACAGGTCTCGCAGTTGATCTCGCCGCGCATGTTCCGCCGGCTGATGAAGCCCCGGCTGGCAGTGCTGTTCAAGCGCATCCACGAACTTGCGCCCGACGCAAAGCTCTTCTTCCATTCGTGCGGTAACGTGCGTCCCCTGCTCCCCGACTTTATCGAGACCGGCGTCGACATTCTGAACCCGGTGCACGTTCGGGCGACCGGAATGAACCCCGTCGAGCTCAAGCGTGACTTCGGCAAGGACATCGTCTTCTGGGGCGGCGGGGTCGACACCCAGGACGTCCTGCCGCACGGCACCCCGCAGGAGGTTCGCGACGACGTACGGCGGAACGTGGAAGCGCTGGCGCCGGGCGGCGGCTTCGTGTTCAACACGGTGCACAACATCCAGGCCGACGTGCCGCCGGAGAACGTCGTGGCGATGTGGCAGGCGCTGCAGGAAGCCGGGGTGTACGCATGATGGCACACCCGTTCCTCCCTTTCGAGCTGGTGTTCAATCCCCGCTGGTGGCACGAGACGGCCGGCATCTCCTTCACCCGTGACTTCTACTTCGATGCGGGAACGCGCGAGCGCAACGACGTCACCATGCGGCGAGTGCTGCACGAGCGCTTCGGCGAGATCGGGCTGGGCGAGGCGAACCCGCAGCCCCGGCCGGTCGCGGGCTCGCTGCACGTGGCCGGCGGTTTCGCGATCCCCGCGCTGCTCGGCGCGGAGATCCAGTTCGAGCCCGACGCTGCGCCCCAGCCGCTGCCATGTCACCTGTCGCTCGAACAACTGGAGCGGCTGGAAGTCCCTGACTGGCGCAACCTGTGGCCGATGTCCGAGCTGATCGCGTCCTGGGACGAACAGCAAGGCGCGCTTCGGTTTCCTGCTGGGCGACATCAATACGGACGGGCTGCTCAACGCGGCGTACCACTTCTACGGCCAGGACTTGTTTGCCGACTTCTATGAGGCTCCCGAGCGCGTCCGGCGGGTGCTGGACGTCATCTCGGAGCTGATCGTCGAGGTCGCACAGTACGTGCGCAGCAGGACGGGCAGTTGCTCGATTGCGGTCAACCGCATGGTCGAGCGGGTGGACCCCGCGTTGTTCCTGCATGCGAACTGTTCGGTGCAGATGATCTCGCCCCGCAGTTACAAGGCCGTGCAATTGCCCGTCGAGCAGCGCATGGCAGACCGGCTCCGGCCGTTCGGGGTGCATCACTGCGGGGCCAACATGCACCAGGTCGCGCCGGCGTACCGCGAGCTGGACCTTGCATTTGCCGATGTGGGCTGGGGGTCCGACGTGGCGGCGTGCCGGGCGGCCCTGCCGCATACGTTCCTCAACCTGCGTCTCAGCCCCATTCGGATGCTCCAGTGCAGGCCGGACGAGGTCGCGGCCGACGCGGAGCAGCTGCTGCAGGCCGCGGGGCCGCTGGACGAGGTCGGCGTCTGCTGCATCAACATGGACTATGGTACGCCGGAGGACAACATCTTCGCCGTCTACGAGGTCGTAGGCGCGGCGCCGGAGGCATGGCGGATAACCTATGACAATGTCGACGAGTACCACATCTGGCTGGCGATTATCTGAAGATCGCTTTTTCGACCCCGAGCCGGCCCAACGCCGCGTCGCACGCGAGCTGTACGGCTCGGTCGCCGCACTGCCCATCGTCAGCCCACACGGCCACGTCGACGCGCGGCTGCTGGCCGACCCCGACGCCAGCTTCGGCACCCCTGCCGATCTCCTGATCATCCCCGACCACTACGTCTTCCGCATGCTCTACTCGCAAGGCATCCCGCTCGAAGCGCTGGGGGTGCCCGCGGTGGACGGCGGCCCGGTCGAGCGCGATCACCGGAAGATCTGGCAGTTGTTTGCCGACAACTATCACCTCTTTCGGGGCACGCCGAGTGGCGCATGGCTCGACCAGGAGTTGGTGGAGGTGTTCGGCATCCCCGAGAAGCTGACGAGCACGAACGCTCAGGCCGTGTACGACGCGATCGAAGCCCGACTCGCGACGCCCGAGTACCGCCCGCGGGCGCTGTTCGAGCGCTTCAACATCGAAGTGCTGGCGACCACGGACGCCGCGTCGGACCGCCTGGAGCCACACCGGCGCCTCCGGGCATCTGGGTGGGGCGGCCGTGTCGTCCCCACCTTCCGCCCCGATGCGGTCGTCAACTTGCTGACGACCGGCTGGAGCAACCATCTCGGGGCCCTGGCCGAGGCGAGCGGAATCGACATCAGCAGCTACGAGGACTTCCTCCGGGCGCTGGAAGACCGGCGCGCTTTCTTCAAGCAGATGGGCGCAAGTGCGACGGACCACGCAGCCGAAACGGCCTACACGGCCCGGCTGGGCGACAGCGAGGCGCACGCCATCTTCGCACGCGCGCTGAAGGGCGAGGCGAGCGCGGAGGACGCGCGCCGGTTCACCGGCCACATGCTGATCGAGATGGCCCGCATGAGCATCGACGACGGTCTCGTCATGCAGCTTCATGTGGGGTCGATCCGCGGCCACAATGGCCGGGTGCGCGAGCGGTTCGGTGCGGACAAGGGCGCAGACATTCCCACGACGAGCGAGTTTACCCACAACCTGCGGCCGCTGCTCGAAGCGTTCGGAAACGATCCCCGCTTGACCCTCGTCCTCTTCACGCTCGACGAGACGACGTATGCCCGCGAGTTGGCCCCGCTGGCCGGTCACTACCCCGCGCTGCGCCTCGGTCCGCCGTGGTGGTTCCACGACAGCCCGAACGGCATGCGGCGCTACTTTGACCAGGTCATGGAGACCGCGGGCCTCTATAACACCGCAGGCTTCAACGACGACACCCGCGCTTTCTGCTCGATTCCTGCCCGGCACGACGTATGGCGGCGCGTGAGCTGCGACTGGCTGGCGGGCTTGGTCGTGCGTGGGCAACTCGACGAGGCGGACGCGGCCGAGATGGCGCGCGAGTTGGCCTACGGGTTGGCCAAGAAAGCCTACCGCTTGTGATGTGAGAGGCCGGGTTTCGACGCGAAAACCTGGTCTCTCTCTCAAAAGGAACGGAGCAGTGTATGGACCTTGAACAACTGGCTCGCATGTACGACCTGACGGGTCGCACGTACGTGGTGACCGGCGGCACCGGGGTGTTGGGCGGCGAGGTGGCTTGTGCGCTCGCCGGCGTCGGCGCCAACGTAGTCATCCTGGACCGCAACCTGGCGCCTGCCGACGGCCTGCTCGAACGCATGGGGCCGCACGCCTGCCAGGCAATCGCCGTGGCCGGCGACGTGCTGAACCGAGACAGCCTGGTAGAAGCTTCGCGGACCATCAACGAGCGCTTCGGTTGCGTGCACGGGCTGGTCAACACCGCGGGCGGGAACAAGCCGAATGCGACCACGGGCGCGGACCTCAGCTTTTTCGACCTGCCCGAAGACGCGCTCCGCTTCGTGCTCGATCTCAACCTGATGGGAACGATCCTGCCCTGCCAGGTGTTCGGCCGCCAGATGGCCGAGTGCGGCGAGGGTGTCATTCTCAACTTCTCCTCGATGAGCGCGCTGCGGCCGTTGACGCGGATCGCGGGTTACTCGGTCGCCAAGGCAGGGGTGAGCAACTTCACACAGTGGCTGGCCGTGCACATGGCGAAGAACTACGCGCAGCAAATCCGCGTCAATGCGGTCGCGCCTGGCTTTTTCATGGGCGAGCAGAACCGCTTCCTGCTGACCGACAAGGACACCGGGGAACTGACCGCCCGCGGGCGGACGATCATCGATCACACGCCCATGGGGCGCTTCGGGAATCCGGAGGACCTGCTGGGCACGGTGCTGTGGTTGCTGTCGCCCGCTGCCGCGTTCGTCACGGGTATCACCGTGCCGGTGGACGGCGGATTCTCCGCCTTCAGCGGGGTTTAGCCGCAAAGCCACGAGCGGGGGGGCTTGTGCATAAACGCACGGGGTGCGAGAAACGCGCCGGTAGGTCCCTGCTGTGAGTCGGGTCAATGCGTATGGGGCGTCAACCCTGCGAGGAGCGTCGCGATTGGGGGTTCCGGGGGCGAAGCCCCGGAGCGGGGGCGTCGGGGGCAGGCCGGCCCCCGACAAACAAGAAGATACTCGAAGTTGGGCCGGCCGGCCCCCGGCAAACAAGAAGATACTCGAAGTTGGGGGCCGGCCCCCGGCAAACAAGAAGATATTCGAAGTTGGTCCGGCACCCAGAAGACAGAGGCGTTGAGCCATGATCCTGAGCAAAATGATATCTGAGACGGGCGTGTTGCCGCTCGACGCGGTCAGGCAGGCCCTTACGGCCGGGCTCGCGGCCGCTTCACCGGGCAGCGAGTGCTCGTGCTGATTCCCGACCACACTCGTTCGCTGCCGCTGCCCGCGCTGTTCCGCCTGGTCGTGGAACTGCTGCACGACGCGCGCCAGCTTGACTTCATGGTCGCCCTCGGCACGCATCCCGCACTCCCCGAAGAGTCTTTGAACCGGCTGGTGGGGATCAGCGAGGAGGAGCGGCAGACCGCCTTCCGGCACGTCGGGTTGCTGAACCACGCCTGGGACGACCCGAGCGTCCTTGCGTCGCTGGGCGTCATCGAGCAGGACGAGATCCGGGAGATCGCCGGGCCCAGCTGGCACCCCTCGCTGCCCGACAGGGTCGACGTCCGCATCAACAAGGCAGCCCTGGCGTACGATCACATATTGATCCTCGGGCCGGTTTTTCCCCACGAGGTCGTGGGCTTTTCGGGCGGGGCAAAGTATCTGTTCCCCGGCATTTCCGGGCCGGATATGATTAACGCGACCCATTGGCTGGGCGCGTTGGCGACAGTCGTTGGCACGATCGGAATCAAAGACACGCCCGTTCGGTCGATGATCCATGCCGCAGCCCGGCGCTTGCAGACGCCCCTCACGCTCGCGGCCCTGGTCGTCGAGGGCCACGATCTCGCAGGCGTGATCGTTGGGGATTGGGTGGACGCCTGGAGCGCGGCCGCAGATTTTTCCTCGCAGCGCCACATTCGCTGGTCAAGCGAGCCGTATCGCCGCGTCCTCTCCTGCGCCCCGGCGATGTATGACGAACTGTGGACCGCGGCAAAGGCGATGTACAAGCTCGAGCCGGCCGTCGCGCAAGGCGGCGAGGTGGTCATCTATGCGCCGCACCTGGATGTGGTGAGTCACGTTCACGGGCAGTATATTTATGAGGTGGGCTATCACGTCCTGCCCTACTTCCTGGCCGACTGGGACCGCTATCGACACGTGCCGCTCGGCGTGCTGGCCCACAGCACCCACGTGCGCGGGTCAGGCGTGATGGACGGCGGGGTCGAACGGGCAAACGTGCGCGTGACCCTGGCCAGCAAGATCTCGGCGGAGGACTGCGCCCGGCTGAACCTGGGCTACCTGGACCCGGCGCAGATCAACCCGGCAGAGTGGCAGAATCGCGAAGACGAGGGCATTCTTTACGTGCCCCGAGCAGGTGAGATGCTGTACCGGGTGCGCTAAGGGGCCGCGCCGGGTTCGAGACGTGGCCCCGCAAAGAGACGGAACGGCCCGCGTTTTCTGCGCGGTCTTCCACCACTGAAGGGAAGTTGGACGATGTACGGTCTTGACATAAAAGCAGAAGGTGAGCTCGATCTCGTATCGTTGGGCGGGCTGGTCCACCGGCTCGACCCCGGGGTGATCCCTTTCCGCAAGGCGACAGAGTGCCAGATCCACGTCAGCGGCGGCGAGTTCAATGTAGCGGCCAACCTGTCGGACTGCTTCGGCATGCGCACCGGCATCGCCAGCGCGATGGTCGATTACCCGATCGGCGACCTGATTGCCGAGCGGGTGCGCGCCATGGGTGTGACGCCTTTCTACCGGCGCTTCAAGCACAACGGCGTCACGGGGCCGAACATGGCGACCGTGTACAGCGACCGGGGCCAGGGGGTGCGCGCGCCCGTGGTCTTCTACAACCGCGCTAACGAGGCAGCCGCGCAGCTCAAGCCGGGCGACTTCGACTGGGCCACACTCCTCGGCGGTGCCCGGTGGTTTCACAGTGGCGGCATCTTTGCCGCGCTGTCTGAGACGACCGGCGAGCTGATCATTGAGGGCATGAAGGCGGCGAAGGCTGCGGGCGCGATCACTTCGTTCGACCTTAACTACCGGGCCAAGCTGTGGAATCTGTGGGGATCGTCGCACGGCGACGCGCACGAGGTGGCGCTGGGCGTGATCCGGCGTATCGTGGAGCACGTGGACGTGCTGGTGGGGAACGAAGAAGACCTGCAGATGGGGCTGGGCATCGAGGGTCCCAAGGTTGCGGGCGGCAGCAAGTCGAAGCTCGATCCCGGCGTCTTCCTGGGCATGATCGGCAAAGTGACGGAAATGTATCCGCAGGTCAAGGTGGTCGCGACGACGCTGCGCGAAGTGCATTCGACCAATCGTCACTCCTGGGGCGCGGTGGCATGGATCGACGGCAAGACGGTCCTCTCGCCGGCCTGCGAGCTCGACGTGCTCGACCGGGTCGGCGGCGGCGATGGATTTGCGGCGGGCTTCTTCTACGGCTTGCTCGCGGGCGAGTCGGAGCAGGACGCGGTGAACCTGGGTTGGGCGCACGGCGCGCTTTTGACGACGTACCCGGGCGACACGACCATGGCGACGCTGGACCAGGTGCGGGCGTTCGCGCAAGGCGGGTCTGCGCGCATTCAGCGCTAGGTGGTCATCTCGTCCCGAATGTAAGCGGCGGGACGTCGGGGCCGGGCTACAGCGGTTACCATAGGGTATTGCCATTGGAGGGACCCTTGGTCACGGCTGTCCAGTCCTACCGTAACCTTGTCGCGTTTATCCGGCTCGGCCGGCCGTATTTCCTCGCGGGCGGCTTCATCATGAACGCGCTCGGTGTGGCGGCAGCGCTGTACGCGGGCGCGACTCTGAACTGGCCCGCCCTGGTCCTCGGTCAGGTTGCGATCAGCACCACGCAGTGGATGGTTCATTACGCCAACGATTATTTCGACCTGCCGGCCGACCGGCTGAATCCCTCGTCGACGGTCTGGTCGGGTGGCAGCCGCGTGCTGCCGTCCGGCGAACTGCCGCCGCGTGTTGCCTACCGGGCGGCCGTGATCCTCGGCCTGGTCGCCGTCGGGGCCACCGCCGGCCTGGTGCTCATCGCGGGCAGCGGGCTCGCCGCGGTCATCCTGGCCGGTCTGGCCCTGTTCTTGGGTTGGACCTACAGCGCGCCGCCGTTTCGCTGGCTCTCCCGCGGGGTCGGCGAGGTCATCACCGCGTTCGTGGTGGCGGTGCTGACTCCCAGCCTGGGCTTCTACCTGCAGGCCGGCACTCTTCCCGGCTGGCTCCTCCCGGTGCTCTGGGCCCCGTTCTGCCTGCAGTTCTGCTTCCAGGTATGCGTGAACTATCCTGATGCCGAGGCCGATGCGGCAGCCGGGAAACGCAACCTGGTGGTGCGTAACCGCAAAGGGGCAACCAGGGCATATCAAGCGGCACTCGTCGCTGCGTACCTGGCGGTTCCACTGCTGCTGCTGGCCGGACTCCCGTTTGCCGTCGCCCTCGCGGTGCTGGTGCCCGCGCCGGTTGCCGTGTGGCTCTGGCGGCGGGCCGGCCGCGCTGGGTTGTCCGACCCCGGTTCCTGGGTGGCCAACGAGTGGGCCAGCGTGATCCTGGTGATGCTGACCGCCGTGGCCGAGACTGCCGCATTCCTCCTGGTGCGCAGCTGACGCCGGGTTCGACTCCGTGCGTTTGCCGTGTTGACGCCTCTCCCCCCGCGCACTATAATCACAACTGTGATCGCCACCGCGCCGGCTGACGCGCCGGTCGTGGCGAACGGGCCGTGCGGAATCCTATAGGGAGCGCGCGGCGGATCGGTACGGTAGCCCTGTACTTATCTTGGCGACGGGCGTGGCAGAGCTTTTGCCGCGCCTTGTTTCCGAGCGCGGAATCCCGGGGCCCGCCGCACCCTTCAGGCTACCCGGTTGCTTCCAGGCGGCAACCTTCGTGTCCCACCGATTGGGAGGTGCACCAACACGCTCGAGTGCCTTGTCGCATAGTCGCTTCTCCGCGAGTCGGAGCGTCATTGCGGTGCGGAGTTTTCCACCGGTTCGAAGCCCTGCCGCGCCGCCAAGCTGCCACCCGTCCTGTTGTCCTTCGTTTTCCTCACTCAGCCAAAAGGAGAAGGGTAGCGTGAGCGCAAAATTCCCTAGACTCACGGCGTTCCTCTTGATCCTGGTCCTCGCCGTTCCGATGTTCCTGGCGCCTTCGGCCACAGCGCCCACCGCTTCGGCCGCAAAAGCGGGCGACATCACCAGCGCCAACGACGCGGTTGCGTCGAAGGTGCACCCCAAGCTGCAGGCGGCTGTTGCTGCCGCCGCACTCTCCGATGCGTTTGACGTCATCGTGTATGCCGAGGCCGGCGCCGACCTGCGTCCGTACATGAGCAACATGCTCGCCGCGAAGTACGTGCTGCCCAACGGCACGCAAACCTATTACGGCCGCGTCAAGGCGGCCAACGTGGCGAAGCTGGCGTCGCTGCCCGCAGTGGCGGCGATCGAGGATCTGCGGTTTCAGGGGAGCCCCGCAGCCGCCCGAGCTCGGCCTGAAGCGGCTGAATGCCTACGACCCTGCCACCGCCCGTGCGACCATCGCGGCCCTGAAGGCGAAGAAGGGCAGCGGCCCGTCGAAGGCGCAAGCCGCCGCGCCCGCCCAGGTGGCCGATTGGTTCGACGTGCTCGACGTGCACAAGTCGAAGGCGGCGTGGGACCTGGGGTACACGGGCCAAGGCGTCAAGGTCCTCGTCAACGACACGGGAACTGACTTCTCTCATCCCGACCTGCAGGCACGATTGCCCGGATCGAAGATGCTGCCTCGCCTTACAACGGGTGGCCCGAGATGTTCGACTCGTTCTCGATGTTGAACCTCGCCTACGACTACTTCTTCGGCACCGACTACATCAAGTCCGGCGTCGGGCATCTTCGGCAATGCGCCGGACTACGCCGATACCTCCGAGACCCGTTCAGGCGAAGCAGCTGACCGGACAACGGCGACGGCACGGTGCGGTGACCTTTGCACCCATCCACAGCGTCGACGAGTTCGGCCACACTTACCGCTTCCCCAAGACAAGCAAGAGCGGCGTCTATCACTTCGGTTCGCATCCGGACACGACGCTCGAAGCCTTCTTCGACGAGCGCGTCGCAGTCCTCGTCGTCGACGAGCATGTTGCCGGGCGTCTACGACACGGTCTACGTCGACCTCGACGACGATTACGACTTCACGAACAACAGAAGTCGGTGAAGGGCGACGAGTACGTCTACATGGACCTTAACGAAGACGGTTACGCCGATCTCTCCGGCGGTATCATCTACTGGATCTCGGACGGCGCGAACCCGCTGCCCGCGTCCGACTGGCGCTACGGCATTGGCGCGGACGTCGCCGGACCCGGCGACCTCGTCGCCTTCTCCATCGACGACTACGCGGAGAGCGGCGATCACGGCACGTTGTGCGCGTCGGGCGTGGCGGGGCAGGGGGTCATCGACGGCGGCGCCCCGCCCTTCAAGCCCGCGGGCGACGGCACGCCCGGCACCGGCATCAGCGTTGGGCGGCGGCAAGAACGTCAAGCTGAGCTCCAACGGCGACGGGTACACCACCGCCAACGCGCTGGCGGAAGGCGTGCTGTTCGCGGCGCTGGGGTACGACGGCCGCCCGAAGACTGCGGACGACATGCAGATCGTCAGCAACAGCTGGGGCAGCTCGGCCACGGTGAACGACGGCTGGGACTACGAATCCCGCCTGTTTGACTTCATCGAGCGCTTTGTGAACCCCTACCTGGTCGAGGGCAACTCGACGGGCAACGGCGGCGCGGGCTACGGTACGACCAACTCGCCCGGCGCCAACCTCAGCATCGCAGTCGGCGCATCCACCTTCTACGACTCGGACGGCCAAACCTTCGACAGCATCGTGGGCAAAGACCAGCTGCTGTACAACGACAATATGAGCTTCTCGGACCGCGGTCCGACGGCCCAGGGCGAAGTTGGCGTGTCAGTGCTGGCGAACGGCGCCTGGGGTGCGGGCAACATCCCGCTCAACGAGGCGCTGAGCGCGGGCGTGGACGGCTGGAACGCGTGGGAGAACTGGGGCGGCACGAGCCGCTCGACCCCCGTGGCCATGGGCAACCTGGCGCTCGCCATGCAGGCGTTCAAGCAGAAGAACGGCCGCTGGCCGACCAACGTGGAGGCGCGCTCCATCCTGATGGCCGGCGCCGACACGGCCTGGAACGACGGCTTTGTCGAGGGCGCGGGCGTGGTCAACGCGCTGCGCAGCGTGCAGATCGCTGCGGGCATGAGTGGCGTCAGCGTCACGCCCGACAGCCTCACCTTCGGCGACTACCGCGGGACGAAGTACGAAGCCTTCACCAGCATCATGTTCCCCGGCAAGCGCAAGACCGAGACCTTCACGGTCAGCAACGCGAGCGCGGCGCCGGTGAACCTGACCATTTCGGACGATCAGCTCGTGCGCTTCGCAGAGAAGACGATCGACTTCACGACGGTCGATCAGAAGCTCGAGACCGCCAACTTCCGCATGCCCGACTACCTCATCGACATCGGCAGCATGATCCCGGCCGGCACGCAGATGATGGAAGCGATCCTCGTCCAGCCGTTCATGGAGTTCGACCCGAACGGCGACTACAACGCAAACTCGAGCTGGCGCATCGTGCCGACCGACTGGACCGACGTGAACGGCGACGGCAAGCTCTACGAGGACAAGAACGGCAACGGCGCGATCAACTGCCCGATCGTCGGCGGAAACCCGAACTGGAGCGCCCCGACGTGCGAAATCCAGGGCGGCGAGTACATGCGCTTCGGCTACGGCTACGACCGCGGCACGACCATGCAGCAGCGGGTCAAGCTGCCGCTCGAACGCAAGCACAACAGCATCTTCGTCGGACTGAGCCACCGCTCGAAGTCCGCAACCGTGCCCGTCTCGCACTTGAAGATCCAGCTGAACTTCTACAAGACCGCAGGACATGCCGTGGCTCACCGCGCCGGCTGCGCTGACCGTGCCCGCCGGCGGTACGGCCACCTTCGATGCCACGATGGCCGTGCCGGGCACCGCGAACGTCGGCATGTACGAGGCGACCATCCGCATCAGCGACGGCACCCACATGACCAACGTGCCCGGTGGCGGCAAACGTGGCCGCGTTCAGCACCGACTTCCTGCTGGGCGGCCCGCCCGAGACGAAGACGCCCTACGAGAACGGCTCGGTGAGCGGCTACTTCGACTGGACCGGCCGCGTCCGAGTCGGGCGACTGGCGCTTCTTCTTCATCGACGTGCCCGATTCGACGCCCGCAGGCACCTATCTGCTCGTCGACAACCGCTGGAGCGGCGCGAAGACGGACATCGACACCATCGTCATGGGCCCGACGAAGGACTGCTTCAGCAACGGCGTCGGCTGCCAGTATCCGATTTCGAGCCGTTTCCCCGGTGCACCTGCGGTCTACGGGCCTTACAGCCTCTACCCGGTGGGCGGCAGCGAGCGGCTGAACCCGCGGGCAGGCGTCTGGCTCCAACAGACCTCGACCGGCGGGCCGCGCGAGATGGTGGCTGCGCCCCTCACGCCGGGGTTGAACCTGGTCGCCATGCACAACAACCTGTACAGCGGCGAGAAATGGGCCGAGACGTTCCAGGCGCAAGCCGGGACCATCAGCGTCGCGCCGAATCCCGGTCGATCTCTTTGTCGACAGCAAGACCTCTGGCTCGACTCCCGCTGACCGTCAAGTCGTCGCTGCCGCTGCCCGACTTGCAGGTTGCGGCGTTCGGCCTCGGCGTTCCCGAGGTTCGCATCCTGCCCCAGGTGCAGGATAACCCGGATGATCCAAGTTCGTCGACCTACAAGTTCCCGGTCACGGCGAAGGATGCGGCGTATCTGGAAGCTTCGACGGAGGCCGTGGGCGGCGACCTGGACCTGTTCCTGCTCTACGACCGGAACGCCGATGGCAACTTTGACTTCGCCAACGAAGTGTTGGCCAGCTCGACCACTTCGACCGCGAACGAGCACGTCAAGGTCACCTTCCCGCCCGACGGCAACTACCTGGTGGTCGTCCACGGTTTCGGGGCCGATCCGGGCGCAGACTTCAAGCTCGACGATCAACACCGTCCAGGGCGAGGACCTGCAGATCAGCGGGCTGCCCGCCGGCCCGTATCAGCCGAACACGCCGATCTCGTTCAACGTGGACTGGAAGCTGGCCGCCCCGTTGGCCGAGGGGAGCGAGGCGTTCGGCGTCATCCTGCTCGGGCCTTCCGGTGCAGAAAGCGCGATCGAAGTGCCGGTGCGCCTGCATAACATCGTCAGCAGTCGCGAGACGATCACCCTGGCGCCACCTGACGACACCCGGCTCTTCTCGGGCGCCCCGACCACGAACTACGGCCAGGACGCATTCCTCCATGTTGGCGCCAACGACACCAGCCGGTCAGTTCTGCACTTCGACCTGGGCGGCATCAACCCGACCTACGGCATCGAGAGCGCCAAGCTGCAGTTGTATGTGGATGCGTTCGGCGGCGGCGGCTCGCCGGCGAACCTGGCCGCGTACGAACTGACCACCGGCTTTGCCGAGAACAGTGCGACCTGGAACACTCCGTGGGTGAAGAAAGGCGGTGACTTCGCCCCACCTGCGCTCACGGCCCCCATCAGCATGAGCAGCGTGGGCAAGTGGGTCGAGTTTGACGTGACCCCCTGGGTGCAAGGGTGGTTCGAGGACGCCAGCACCAATCACGGCGTGCTGCTGCAGTTGGTGAACCAGACCAGCTTCACCTACTACCGCTTCGCCAGCGGTGAGAACTGGGACGCGGGCCATCGCCCGATACTCAGCGTCACGGTGACCAAGCCCTAAACCGGTCTGGATCGACCGTGCCTGAAACGTCTGCTTTCAGGCGCACAGACCTCCGAGGTGTGCAAGACCTCGGAGGTCTGTGACACAAGTCCGCCTTGCGTTTCGTCCGGGCCTGTCTATCTGTCAATCGCCTTCGTTGTGGTATACTTGCTCCGCTGCGATTGAATGTCGATGCTGGGCTGCGCGAGATTCCTCCCACCCCTTGCGAAGCTGTGATCCTGGCGTGTCGTAGCGGTCGAGGGCCTGCTGTCCCCTGGAACCCTCTATTTCCCGTTCGAGGTCGAGCCTACATGACTCATGCGTTTAGCCGGCCGCGTCCGGCGACTACCCTCCTGCTGGTGTTGCTGGTTCTGGGCCTCTGCGCGGCGCCCGCAGATGCGGCGCCGGCGCGCAGGCGAGTCCGGCGCGTCCCAGGCCTCCGGCTCGGGTAAGGTCATCGTTGCATTTGCCAACTCGGAGCAGAGCGAGGCGCAAGTGGCGGCAGAACTCGCGAGCCGGGGCCTGACGCTGGACAAGTGGCTGCCCGAGCTGGGGTTGGCGCGGGCGACGGTGCAACCGGGCAGTGGGGGTGCGGCCGCGGCTGCCAGCGCGCTGAGCGCAGACCCCGCAGTTGACTTTGTGACCGACGACCGGATGTCGGCCCGGGTGGCAGACGTACCTGAGGATGAGTATTGGGGCGAGCAGTGGGGGCCCGCGAAGGTCGGGCTGGCGAATGCGCGCGAGGTCGCGCGGCGGCGATCCGTCGGTCTCGATCGCCGTGGTCGACACCGGCGTGAATTACTGGCACTGGGACCTGCGGGACCAGGTCTGGATCAACCCCGGCGAGAGCGAGATCGATCCCGCGACCGGCAAGCGCACGTGCAGCAGCGGCATCGCGACCAACGGGCAGGACGACGACAACAACGGCTTCACGGACGACTGCCGCGGTTATGACTTCGATGCGGGCGACAACGACCCGATCGACGTTCACGGCCACGGGACCGCCGTCGCGGGCATTGCGGGCGCGGCGACGAACAATCCCGGTCATTACACGGACGGCAAGCTCGAGGGTGTGGCCGGCATGGGCGGGGCGGCCCAGATCATGGTCGTGCGCACGCTGAACAACAACGGGGCCGGCTACCCCTACAACATCGCCGATGCGATCACCTACGCAGCCAACGAGGGCGCCGGGGTGATCAATCTCAGCCTCACCCTGGACGTAAACTACAACCAGGCCGACGCCGACATGCTCTGCCGCGCCACGGACTACGCTCAGAGCAAGGGCAGTGTCGTGGTGGCGGCCAGCGGTAATCATTCGGCGGGTGGCATCCAGCCCGTCAGCTATCCCGCCGCCTGCCCCGGCGTGCTGGCAGTCGGCGCGAGCTCACAAGGCGACACCCGGTCCTGGTTCTCCGACGCAGGGAGCCGTCTCGACCTTGTGGCGCCCGGCGAAGGCATCTTTTCCGTCCTCCGTACGAGCAATACCGCTTACGGTCGCTTCAACGGGTCGGGCAACGGCACTTCGTTTGCATCGCCCCATGTCGCGGGCGCGGCCGCGCTCATACGGGCGCTCCGGCCTGATCTCGGACCCGCGGCCGTGCGCGATCTGCTCCGCAACACGACTGATGACGTCGGCGAGCCCGGCTTCGACCTCGCAACGGGCTCGGGACGCCTCAACGTCGGGCGGGCCGTTTCCAGCGCGCTCGACGGGCTGGCGCTGAAAGTGACGGCGGCTCCCCCCGGTGCGGCGGTTGGCAGCAGCACCACGCTGCGGATCGAGGTGCAGGGACCGGGCGGCGCGCCGGCCGGCTTCGGCGCCCACATCAACCTGGCCGGGGTGCTGGGCAGCGTTTCGCCGGCCGCAGTCACAGCAGACGACAAGGGGGTCGCGACCGCGACCTTCACGGCCGGGGCTGTCACGGGCCTTGGCAGCGCGACGGCCGCGCTGGGCTCGCTGAGCGCAGCCATTCCGATCACCGTTTCGACCGGCGTGCCGGCTTCGATCCGCCTGGTTTCTGATCCGCCGGTCCTGCCTACCAACGGCCGGTCCACGCTGAGCGCCGACCGTGCTGGATGATGGGGGGAACCCGGTGGCCGGCCCGCTGGACGTAACCTTCAGCGCAACCCTCGGCACGGTGGAACCCGCAAGCGCACGCACGACGGGCGGCGTTGCCACGAGCGCCTTCACTGCGGGTGCGATCTCGGGGCTCGCGGCAGATCGGGGCCGCGGCAGGGGGGCTCTCAGGCGCGCTGCAAGTCCCCATCCTCGGCGCGGGCGATCCGTTCACCGTCACCCTTGGCACGACGCCGGCGGGCGCATCGGCCGGCGGGCCCGACGTGGACGTGTCTGCGGCGGTTGTCGACGGCTCGGGTGCATCGGTGCCAGACGGGACGGTCGTGTCCTTTGCCACGGACCTCGGCGTGCTCTCCACTGCGTCGGCCGCCACCAAAGGGGGCAAGGCGGCGGCCAGACTCAGTCCGGGAACCGTCGCCGGACCGGCGCACGTGACGGCCAGGGCGGGACTCGTCCAAGGAGCCGCGACGATCATCGTCGCCCCGGGGCCCATTGCAACCGTCTCCGTGGGCGCGCAGCCCAAGGAACTGGTCGCCGAATACGGTCAGCTCGCCACGATCAGCGCAACGGGCAAGGACCAGTACGGGAACATGGCGGCGGATGGGTTGGTGATCCACTTCAACACGACACTCGGCGAGCTGATCGCCTCAACGGCCCCCACCCAGAACGGGCGGGGCCAGGTGCAGTTGTTCGGCGGATTGGTTGCGGGGGTCGCTCAGGTGACGGCAACCGCGCCGGGGGGCGCACATGGCTCGACGACCGTGACCGTGAAGCCGGGAGCGGCGGCGCAGCTCACGTTCGCCGCCCAGCCCCTCGACCTGACGGCAGGGGGCGGCGCGGGCAGGCTGCGGGCGACGGTGAAGGATGCCCACGATAACCTGGTGGCGAGTGGCATCCCGGTCACTTTCACGACGGATCTCGGCCAACTGCAGCCGGCAGGAGGGGGCACTGGCGCGGGCAGCCGCCTGGTGGTGCTGACGAACGGGGGGGTCGCGGAGGCGGACCTCGCGCCGGGGCCCACGGCGGGAGTTGCACACGTGACTGCCTCGGACATCGCCCCAGTTGCAGAAGTCGGTGCAACTAACCGTCCGGCCGGGCGGCGCGGCCCAGGTTGTGCTCAGCGCACAGCCTGCCCTCGTCCGGCCAGGGGGCAGGGTGGACATTGCCGCGCATATCAGCGACCAGTACGGCAACCCGGTCGCTAACGGGGTCAACGTTACCTTTGGGGTCAGTCGGGGCCAGTTGTACCAGTCGCTCGTGCCCACCGCCGGCGGCGTCGCGTATACCTGGTTCACGGCGCCTCCCGGCCCCGGCCCCGTTCAGATCTATGGGATCGCGGATGGCATCTCGGGCGCACCGGTGGCTGTGCAGGTCGCTCGTCCGGTCTACCTGCCTCTGATCGACCGGTAGGGAAGCCGTGCTGCAAGGGCGATTCGTTAGGCGCATGGGAAGCTGTCAGTTTTTGATGTAACAGCAAGGGACAGATCTCCCGTAGATATGGCATACATATCATAAAAGTATACACATTTGAGCGCGCCGGCCGGGAAGCGCGGGAGCGACCTGTGTTCTTCTGGATGTGTATATTTTTATGATATGTATACCACACCTGGGGGCTACGCCGGGTATGCAGAGGCATCTAAAAGTGGCAAAACGCATGTCGCCCTACATGCGCAAGCTCATTTTGCGATTGGTTTAGACCCTCATCCCGCGCTGCCCGACAACGCGGGATGAAACAGGACACTGATTGAACGGATTCGACTGATTGTGACGATCTCTTACCGAAGGCAGACAGTGCAGATCTGTTCAATCAGTCGTGTCAGGTCCCATTCCAAATCAGTTTAGTACCCTCGCAGGACCCTCACGAGTGCGGTCTGCACCACTTGAATCAGGATCAGGGCGATGATCGGCGAGATGTCCAGGCCGCCCATGCTCGGGATGATCCGGCGGATGGGGTTCAGCACGACCCCCGCGATGTTGTGGACCACGGCGAGCACCCGGTAGACCACGTCGGGCAGTTTGGCGTTGGCCATCATCACCCAGCTCGCAATGACGT
This sequence comes from uncultured Chloroflexia bacterium, assembly GCA_963810095.1. Lineage (GTDB taxonomy): Bacteria > Chloroflexota > Anaerolineae > CG2-30-64-16 > CG2-30-64-16 > JALOOB01. The sequence continues at coordinate 104,406 of CAWEMM010000014.1, forward strand.
CGATCAGGATCACGATGCTGAAGAATTGGAAAATGTAATTGATGACGACGAGAAGTGCGTAGGTCATTCGTCTGCAAGCTCCCCAAGTGTGACCGAGCGCTGATATGCGGCCCACACGCCCTTCGACACCACGGTGCGCAGGCCGCCTTTTTCGAATTGATACAGAGCTTCCGCGGTGGTCCCGCCCGGCGACGTGACGCGGTTGCGCAGCTCGACCGGGTGCACGCCCGTCTCGCGGGCAATGGCGATCGAGCCTTCCATGGTCTGATACACGAGCTCCTGGGCCACCCGGCGAGAGAAGCCCAGGTGGACGCCCGCGTCGATCAGCGCTTCCATGAAGAGGAAGACGTAGGCGGGGCCCGTGCCGCTCAGGGCGGTGGCCCGGTCAAGGTCGCCCTCGTCGCGCACGAACAGCTCCTTGCCCAGCGCACCCAGCACCGTCTGGGCCTGGCGTTGACCGAGCTCGTCGACCTCCGGCGTGGCGGTCCAGACGGTCATCCCCTTGCCCACCTGGCCCGGCGTGTTCGGCATGGCCCGGACGATCTTCCGCACGCCCAGCCCCTTCTCGAGCACCCGAATCGGGCTGCCGGCCACGATGCTGATCACCAGGTCGTCGGGCGACATGGCCTCGCGAATCTCGGGCAGCACCTTCTTGACCGTCTGCGGCTTGACGCTCAGCACGACGATCTTGCCGGCCCGAGCCGCCTGGCAGTTGTCGGTCAGCCCGCGCACGCCGTAGCGGCCGTGCAGCTCCTGGGCGCGTTCTGGCCGCGGCCCGCTCGCCAAAATGGCGTCTGGCTCGATCAGTTTCTGGCTCAGGATGCCCCGGATCATGGCCTCTGCCATGGCGCCGGAGCCGATAAAGGATAAAGTGGTGTTTCGCAGCATAAGTCCTGTCTTTCGCAGGCCGCCCCTACGGGCTAAAGATGGCCCGCCCGATGCGCACGAGCGTTGCGCCTTCCTCGATCGCGACCTCGAAATCGTCCGTCATACCCATTGATAGATGCGTCCAGGGCAGGGCAGGGTACAACCCGGCCAGCTCATCCCGCAAGCGGCGCAACGCCCGGAAGACGGGTCGGGCCTGCTCGGCCCGCTCGACAATGGGCGCCATCGTCATCAGACCCTCGATGCGCACGCCCGGCAGGGAGGCAATGGCCTCAACGGCCGCCCGGACGTCCGCGGGTCGGAAGCCCGCTTTGCTTTCCTCGCCCGAGACGTTCACCTCCAGGAGAATGGGCAATGTGTGGCCCCCGGGGACCAAGCGGCTGAGCCGGCCGGCGAGCTTCACGCCGTCGACCGAGTGGACCATCGCAGACCAGGGAAACACGTCGTCTGCCTTGCGGCTTTGCAGGTGCCCGATCATGTGCCACTCCGGCGCCGGCCCACCCGCCGGGGTCTCCCGGATCAGCCGCTGCACGGCCTCAGCCTTCGGCCCCGCTTCCTCGACCCGGTTCTCGCCAAAGACGCGCAAGCCCGCCTGATACGCCGCGGCCACCGTTTCCGCCGGCTGTGTCTTGCTGACCGCGACGAGGGTCACCTGGCCCGACCGCCCTGCGCGTCGCTCTGCCTCAGCGATCCGCTCTCGGACGCGTTCGATGTTGCCCGTTAGTGTCTGTTCGTCCATTTTACGTTTGCCGCATCACCCGCGAAGCATCATCAAGGCGCCGAAATGACCGGTGCGGCCCCGACCGCCACGGTAGGAGAAGAACTCATCCATGTGGCACGCCGTGCAGATTTCGGCGACTTCGATTTGTCGCACACCGGCATCTCGCAGCCAATGACGGTTGGCAGACCAAAGGTCGAAGTGGCGCCTGCCGTTTCCGTTGTGCGGGAGCAGCCGGTCGCCTTCGGGGAAGCCCAGCCGGACTGCGGCCACGACCTCGTCGCCGATCTCGTAGCAGCAGGGACCGATGCTCGGCCCGATCCCGGCCACCAGGTCGGCCGGCCGGCTGCCGAATGCCTCGCCCATCGCCGCAATGGCCGCCGGCACTGCTCCGGCCACGGTCCCCCGCCACCCACTGTGGATGACGCCGTACGCCGCGTGCGGCGGGTCGTACAGCAGGATGGGGGTGCAGTCCGCGTAACGGAGCAGGATGGGCACCCCCGGCTCGCCGGTCAGCAGCGTGTCTGTGTTCAGGAGCACCTGGCCGCGCTGCGCCAGTCCGACTTGCGCCGCGTTGGTGGTGTGGCGCTGGTTGGGGCTCACCAGGTCGGCGCGCGCGACGCCAAACGCGGCCGCGGTCCGGCTCAGGTTCTGCTCGACCAGCGCAGGGTCGTCGCCGTTGCCCTTCGTGAGGTTGAGGCTGGCCCACGGACCTGTGCTCACGCCCCCGTGGCGGGCGGTAATGCCGTGGACCACCTCGCCGTAACTGTCAAGCACCTCGAATGTGTAGTAAACGATGCCCAGGTGTTCTTGCCTGTTCATGCAAATCCGATCATGAAGCCGAGATGTCCGTCTCGACGAGCGCGGACTGGAGTGTGGCCCGGCAGACGCCGCAGGTCAGGCAGTCCTCGCAGCCGGGCGGGCAGCGGTGGCCTAGCCGTTCCTTCTCCGACAGCCGGAGCTCGTAGCGGTAGAAGCTGGGCCGCACCCCGCTCTCGACGATGTCCCACGGCTCGAATCCGCCGGGGGTTCGCTCATCGAGGAACTCCGCAGGGGTCAGCCCGTGCCGCCCCAGCGCCTCGTGGAACCCGCGCAGCGTCAGCTTCTCTGTCTCCCACAGCACGGGCGCCAGCCGGCGATCGCCGCGCGAGAGCACGCCCTGCACCTCGGCCCATTCGGGCGAATCCGCGTCCACGGTCACCTTGTGTTTCGTAAGCATCCGCCTCAGCACACGCTGCCGCTCGCTCAGCACCTTCGCGGGCGTCATGGCAGTCCACTGAAACGGCGTGTGCGCTTTGGGCGTAAACGGGGTCGCGTTGATCGCGACGTTCCGGCGGAAGATGGCGCGCGCCTTGAGCGTCAGGTCGGCGATGGCGGCAATGTCGTCGTCCGTTTCGGTCGGATGGCCGACCATGAAGTACATCTTCAGCTGCGGGAAGCCGTACGCCTGGGCGAGCTCGACCGCGTGCAGCAGGTCGTCCTCACACTGCGACTTGTTGATCACCCGGCGCAGGCGGTCACTGCCTGCCTCGGGCGCGATGGTTAACGTCTGGTTGCCGCTTGCAGCCAGCGCGGCCACCAGCGGCTCGCTGATCGGGTCGGTGCGCATGGAACTGACGCCGAAACGCGCGCCCATGCCGCGCAGTTCCTCGGCCAGCTCGTCGATCTGCGAGTGATCCGACACCGCGGCCGACACCAGGCCAAGCGACGGCGGCTGGACGCCGGCGATGCCGCCGTGCGCGTGGACGGGCAGGCGGAGCGCCAGGGCCTCACGCGCCCAGGCGACGATGCGCTCCAAGGGCTGCTCGCGCGGGGGGCGATAGACGTAGCCGGCCAGGCAGAAGCGACAGCCCCGGCCGCAGCCGCGGGCGATCTCGATCAGGTGCCGGTTCGGGAACTCGGCGTCGGGCGTGTAGAGCAGCGAAACGGGCTCGAGCGCCGCCGCCCCGCGCACCCAGAGGCGCTCGATCTGGCGGCCACCCGGCTGGGGCGCAGTCAGCGACGGCACGTAAATGCCAGGCTCGCGTGCCAGCGTATCGAGCAGCGGCCGAGGCGCCGCGTCGTCGCGCCGGTCGCGATCCTCCGTGATCCCGTCGACAAACAGGTCGATGAGCCGGGGGAGCGCTTCCTCCGCTTCGCCGATCAATACTGCGTCGAAGAATGGCGCGAGCGGTTCCGGGTTCATGCTGAGGGCCGGGCCCCCGGCAAGCAGAAACGGCCGGCCGCCGTGATCCTCGGTTGTTAAGCCGGGCGGTTCGACCCCGGCCTGCCGCAGCATGGCCGCCACGTGGAAGTAATCCATCTCGAAGGAGACGGTGAAGGCCCAGACGTCGAACTCGCCGACCGGGCGGCCGGTTTCCAGCGACAGGAGGGGCTGCCCCGCCGCGATGGCCTGTTCGTCCCAGAAGACGCGCTCGCAGACGACATCGGGGCGCGCGTTAAAGAGCCGGTACAAGATCTGCAGCGCGAGGCTGGACATACCGACGCCGTAAGTGTTCGGGTAGGCGAGCGCAACGGTGAGCTTTCCGCCGTGGTCCTTAACGATGGTGCCGGTTTCCCGGCCGAGCACGGCCTTGCCTGCCGCGATTTGTTTCCAGGAACTCATGGTCTTTCTGATCTGAAATGGGACACTGATTGAACAGATCGGACTGATCATGACGATTCTTACCCGAAGGACAGTTCAGATCAGTTCAATCAGTTGCATCAGCGTCCCATTTCACCCTGCGTTGTCCGGCAGCGCGGGTGAGGGTTTAGAGTGATCGCTGCTCGCAAGTCTACGGCAGCCCGTATGCCAACGTCTGCAATTTGGCGACCCATTGGTCGGGAATGATTGACCAGGCATCCAGCGCGGTCACGACGATGCCCCCTGCCTCCCGCAGGTCGTACCACACCCGTAGGGGTGGGAAGATGCGCTGCGTGTCGGTCGAAGTGGGGCTGGTCACCGCATCGATGCCGGCCCGGCGAAAGAGCCAGCGAGCGCGGAAGAGGTGCAGCGGGTGGCTGACGAGCACGGCAGTGCGCCACCCCTGTTGCGCCATCACCTGCCCGGTCGACTGCGCGTCCTCGATGGTATTGGTGCTCCCGTCGGCGAGCAAGACGCTCGGTGCGGGCACGCCGAGACTCACGGCGAAGCGCTTGCACACGGACGCGGCAGAAAGCGGCTCGTCCCTGAAGCCGCCGGTGCAGATGATGTGGGGCGCAATCCCCGCGTGCCACAGGTCCACCGCATGGTAGGTGCGGCTGGTCAGGTCCGAGCCCGGCGTGCCGTCGGCGTTGACGCGCGCGCCGAGCACGACGATCGCGTCCGCCGGCCGCGCCTGATCCTCGCGTCCCAGCGCGTCGACCTGCCAGGTGAGGACGGCGAAGCCGAGAAGAGCCAGCAGGAGGAGGATCAACACGGCGCGCAAAAACGCACGTAGCAGACGTCGCATCACTTGATTATACTACAGCCGAACAGTAGACGTAACGCGCGATTTGCGCCGGGTGCAAAATGAGCCGGACCGCTTCGATGGTCCGGCTCGCGTTGCGCTAAGCGCCAGGCCTGCCTAATCTAGCACTCGCTGTATCCGCAGGCGTAGCACTTTCGGCACCCCTCGGTGGGGACGAAGGCGGCCTGGCCGCATTCGGGGCAGAGGTCGCCGATCGGGCGGTCGCTGATGGGCAGCGGCAGCTGGGCCACGTACTCCGGCGGCTCGTCTTCGCCGGCGTCGGCTGTGCCTTCTTCGGTCTGGCTGAGATACTCGCGCAGCACCTGGGCCACGGCGTCGGGCAGAGAGCGCACCCGGTTCGCACCGAACCCCAACGACCGGCCCCCGCCGATGCCCGCCAACTGGTCAACCACCTCGTCCAGCCGCTCACGCTCGTCGAGCGGCGACGGGAGGCGGAGGATGAGCGAGATCAGCCGGCCGAGCGCCTCGGAGACGGCCGCGACGTCGCTGCCGGCCTTGCCCACGTTCATGAACACCTCGAAGGGCTTGTCGCCGCCGTTGATGTTCACCGTGACGTACGCGGTGCCGAGGGGCGTCTCCTTCCGGTAGGTGATACCCCGGAGGATACTGGGTCGCGGCCGGCGCTTCAGCATCGGATAGGGCTCGGCCGCGGCAGAGGGCGCCGGTGCGGGCGCCTCCATGCCGGTGGTCGCGCCGTTGCCCCTGGACTTTGCGTCTGCGGTGGCCTTGGTTTCCAGCACCACCTCTTGCCGGCTGCCCGTGACATAAACCGTCAGGCCTTTGCACCCCAGCCGCCAACCGAGCAGGTAGGCTTTCTCCACATCCTCGACCGTCGCCGTCTCGGGGAAGTTGACCGTCTTCGAAATCGAGTTATCGACGAAGGCCTGGATGGCCGCCTGCATGGCGACATGCTCTTCCGCCGTGATATCTTGCGACACGACGAACACATGCCGCAAGGCCTCGGGCACCTCGGGCACGTCCTGGCAGCTGCCGAGCAGGCTGACCTGTTCGCCAATGCGCTGCTGGGCCGCCTTGTCGATACCGACCGCGGTCAGCGCCTGCTCGAAGAGCGGGCTGGTGTAGGTGAGCTTCAGATCGCGCTCGCCGTCTTTGACCGTCCGGGTGTAGGCCAGGGCGAAGACCGGCTCGCACCCGTAGCCCTCGCACCCCGCCACCGTGCCAATCGTGCCCGTGGGCGCGACCGTCGTCTGTGCGGCGTTGCGGATGCCGTGCTGTTTGATCCCGGCCACGATCTCCTGCCAGTTCAACGGCGGGCCGGCGCCAATCATGTTCGATAGGGCGCCAGCGGCTGCGGCGGCTGCCACTGCAGGGCTTCGGGGTCGTAGATGCTGCCCTTGATGGCCAGGAACGGCCCGCGGTCGCGCGCCAGCTCGACGCTGGTCTTCATGCAGTGGTAGCGCACGAACTCTATGACCTGCGCGGCAAACTCCTGGCCCTCGGGCGATCCGTAGCGCACGCCGAGCCGGTACATCATGTCGCCCAGGCCCATGATGCCGAGGCCGATGCGCCGCGCCCGGAGGGCCGACTCGCGCAGCTGGGGCACGGCGGGGACGTACTTGTTCGCGTCGACGACGTTGTCCAGGAAGCGGGTGGAGACGACGACGCTGACGCGCAACTTCTCCCAGTCGACCTCACCGTCGGGGGTCAAATGCTGGGCCAGGTTGATCGAGCCGAGGCAGCAGTTCTCGTAGGGGCCGAGGAACTGCTCGCCGCACGGGTTGGTCGCGGCCAATTCGTAGAGGTGCGGCACCGGGTTCTGGCGATTGGCCGCATCGAGGAACAGCACGCCCGGTTCGCCGTTGTGGTGCGCGTAGGTGACGATCTTGTGGAACAGGTCGCGCGCCCGCACCGTGCGCCAAACTTTGCCATCCCGCGGGTTGCGGAGTTCGAATTCTGCGTCGCTTTCGACCGCTCGCATGAACTCGTCGGTGATGCCAACCGAGATGTTGAAGTTGCTGATCTGGCCTTCCTGCGCTTTGCAGGTGACAAATTCTTCGATGTCGGGGTGATCGACGCGCAGCACGGCCATGTTGGCCCCCCGCCGGGTGCCGCCTTGAGCTACCTCACCAAACGCAATGTCGTATACCCGGAGAAAGCCGACCGGCCCTGTGGCCACGCCCGCGCTCGACTTGACCGCGTCACCCTTGGGGCGCAGGTTCGTGAATGAGAAACCGTTGCCGCCGCCCGTCTGCTGGATGAGCGCCGCATCGCGCAGGGTCTGGAAAATGCCCGCCGCGTCACGGCCCATGTCGTCGGAGATCGGGAGCACAAAACAGGCGGCCAATTGCCCCAACGGCGTGCCCGCACCGGTGAAAGTCGGCGAGTTCGGGAAAAAGCGGAGGCTGCTCAGGAGGCCGTAAAAGCTATCCTCTGTGCTCTGCACATCGTACCCATGCTCACCGTCGGGCTCGGCGACGGCCCGCGCCACCCTGCGAAACATGCCTTCGATGTCTTCAATGGGTTTGCCGTCGATCCCACGCCGCAAATAGCGCTTCTTAAGCACCTGGCGGCTGTTTTCAGAGAGCTGCGTTTCTTCTGGCGGCTCAATCGCTGGTGCGAATGCCTTGGCCTCAGTCATATTCTGAACCTCATCCCTGATCATCGGTACGCTCCTCGATCCCTACTTGATCGTGTCCGGCACGCTGGCGTGTATGGAGGCGGTGACCCGCATCGCACGCGACGCGATGCGACCCCCGCACCTTACTTCCGCCCAATAGCCTTCTGTCCATCGCTTGCGGGACAGACTTACTTGCGCTCTTTCATCAGTCGCTCGAGCTCGCGCTGCAACGCCCCGACGTCATCCATTTCCATGTAGACGATCGCAAACCGAATGTACGCCAGCGAATCCAACTCGCGCAGTTTCTCGAGCACCATCTCGCCGATGACTTCGCTGTGCACCTCGGCCTTGCCCAGCGAGAAGAGGTGCTCTTCGATCTGGTCGACGATGCGGTCGATGTCGGCCATGGCGATGGGGCGCTTGGCACAGGCGATTCGCACGCCCTGGAGCAGCTTGTGCCGGTCGAACGGCTCGCGCCGCCCGTCGCGCTTGACGATCAGCAGTGCTTCGGAGATCTGCTCGTAGGTGGTGAAGCGCTTGCGGCACTTCTGGCACTCCCGGCGCCGGCGGATGCTGTCGCTGGTCGAGCGGGTGTCCACCACTCGCGTGTCGGGCTGTCCGCAGTATGGGCACTGCATGCAGGGCTCCTGTTCTGATGGACCGGATGGTGGCTGCACCCGGTTTCTGGCGACAAAAACGCCATGCCCGCCCGCCGCGCGGCACTGCGCAGGCAAGCAGCGGGGCATGGCGCAAGGCGTCGATGATGAAGCGGCGCGGCCGAAGCTTCGGCCAGGGCGCACCAGCCCTAGTACTACGTGAGCGTCATCCTACTACAGGTTGTGGTGACAGCGGGAGTATATCACAGCCGGGGTAAAGAGGCAAGGCATGAAAACGGTTTTAGACGAAAATTTAAGGTCGAGTTTTGTATGCGCCGCGGGGAGTTACAATTGCCCGTGAGACGGCCAGACACGCGCAGGGCATGCGCGGGCGAGAGTCTTTCGCCCGCGCATGCCTTATGCGCGCCGCTCGCGTTTGCGACAGGAGTCGGGCCGTCCTGCCCGCGAGCGCGTCCTTGCAGCCCGGCGCGTGCCGGCCGCTTACTGCGTGCGGTTCGCCCGGCGCAGGAACGCGGGGATGTCCAGGTCCTCGCGGTCGTATGTGCGCCGCGGGAACTCGACCACCCGGCTCTCCTCGCCCTGGGTCACCTTCTGGTCCTTGATTGCGTCGAAACCGGTCGCGATCACGGTGATCCGGATGGCGTCTTTCATGTTCGGGTCGATCACCGCGCCGAAGATGATATTCGCGTCCGGGTCCGCGGTCCGCTGGATGATCTCCGCGGCCGCGTTCACTTCGTGCAGGGCCAGGTCTGCGCCGCCCGTGACGTTGAACAGGATGCCCTGGGCGCCCTCGATGCTCACGTCGAGGAGCGCGCTGTGGATCGCCTGCTCCGCCGCGTTCTGGGCCCGGTTGTCGCCGCTGGCCGTCCCGATCGACATCAGGGCCGATCCGCCTTCATTCATCACCGCGCGCACGTCGGCGAAGTCCAGGTTGATCAGGCCCGGGATGGTGATGAGTTCGGAGATGCCCTGGATGCCCTGGCGCAGCACGTCGTCTGCGGTCAGGAACGCCTGCTGGATCGTGGCCTTCTTGTCGACGACCTGCAGCAGCCGGTCGTTCGGGATGACGATCAGCGTGTCCACGCTCTCGCGCAGCCGCTTGATGCCCTCTTCCGCGATGCGCTTGCGCCGGGCGCCCTCGAACGTAAAGGGCTTGGTGACGACGCCGATGGTCAAGGCGCCGGATTCCTTCGCCAGGCGAGCGACCACGGGGGCCGCGCCGGTGCCGGTGCCGCCGCCCATGCCGCACGTCACGAAGATCATGTCAGTGCCTTTGATCAGGCTCTTGACGTCTTCCGTCGACTCCATCGCGGCCTTCTCGCCGATCTCAGGCTGCCCGCCGGCGCCCAGGCCCTTGGTCAGCTTGTCACCGATCCGCACCCGCTGCGGCGCGTTCGCCAGCATGAGCGCCTGCGCATCGGTGTTGATCGCGATGAACTCGACGCCCCGGATGCCCTGCTCGATCATGCGGTTGACGGCGTTTGAGCCGCCCCCGCCGACGCCCAAGACCTTAATCTGGGCAGGATTCTCCAGGAACGGAGGCTGCTGCTGCTGCGGTTTCGTTGCTGTCATGTCTCACCTCTTCTACACTGTCGTTTTGCGACTGGCACGCACGCTGCCCAGCTGCGCTAGCTACGATGATACGGGCAGGAAGTTCTTCATCAGGCCCATCAACCGCTGTCCCAGGCCCGGTTTGGGGGGCTCCAGGTTGCGGGGTTTCGCGCCGCGGTGCAGGCCCCAGAGGAGCAGACCGACGGGCGCTGCGTATTCAGGACTGGCAATATCGAACGCCGAGCCTACGGCCCCGTTCGGTTGGCCGATGCGCACCGGCCAACGCATCCTGCTTGTGCTCAAGTCACCCAGGCCCGGCAATTGGGCCACGCCACCGGTGAGCACGACGCCGGCTGACGTCAACCCATCGTATCCACTGCGCTTCACCTCCGAGATGAGCTGGTCTGCCAGTTCTTCTGCCCTTGCATTGATGATTTCGGACAGGACCCGCCGGCGGACCACTTGTTGGCCCTCCTGCCCGAAAGCGCCGGCGCGCACTTCCCCGTCGACGGGCACGCGCTCGGGAACGGCATGGCCGTACTGCCGGATCAGCGCTTCGGCGCTGTCCCGCGACATGCGCAGTACGGACGAAACATCGTGTACGAGGTATTCGCCGCCTACTTCCAGCGAGTGGGCCTGCCAGGGCGCCTTCTCGACGTAGATCGCCAGGTCGGTCGTGCCGGCCCCGATATCGGCCAGGACGACGCCCGCCCGCAACTCGTCGGGCGTGAGCACGGCTTCGGCCGAGGCAAGCGGCTCGAACACCAGGTCGTGGATCCGCACCCCATTGTCCAGAACGCAGTTGGTCAGGTTAAGGATGTTTGACGAGGCCCCTGTGACGACCGTCGCTTCCACCTCCAGGCGATAGCCGGCCGATCCGACGGGGTTATCCACACCCTCCTTGTCGTCCAGTTTGTACTGCCGCGCCACGACGTTGATCACTTCCCGGTTATGGGGCAGCGCAATGCTGCCCGCCTGGTCCAGGGCCCGCTGGCAATCTTCGGCCGTCACGCGGCGCCCGTTCTTGCCGAGGTCGACCACGCCTTTGCTGCCGAGCGTCTGGATGTGCGAGCCAGAGATGCTCACGTACGCGGCTTCCATGGTCACGCCGGAAGTGCTTTCCGCCTCGTCGATGGCCTTGCCAATGCACGCGGTCGCTTCCAGCGTGTTGACCACGACGCCCTTGCGCAGGCCCTCGGAAGGCACCCGCCCAGCGCCTACGACGGTCAACTGTCCCTTGTCGTCCACCCGCGCGATCAGCGCGCAGACCTTGGACGTGCCGACGTCCAGAGCGCAGAATACCTCGTTTGCGTGGTTCCCCGTTGCGCTTGTCACCATGACCTCACCCCCCTACCCTCACGCCTGCCCCGCAACCTGCCGTTCGCACAGGCGAGAGGGAGGTCCATCACCACCACATCGCTTTGCGTTCGCTTTGGCGCACGTCGATCACTTTTGGCCGGGCGCCCTGCTGGGCGATGTCCTTGCCCGCCGCCTCGGCAAGGGCCAGCTTGTCGGCCATCGGCCCACTCTCGCCCAACCAGACATCCCATCCTTCCGGCGCCCGATAGTACAGGCCCGGCTCGTCGGCGTAGTAGAAGTCGGCCAGGTCTTCCCGAATCGCGTGCACGGCGCCCAGGTTGTCGAGCACCAGCTTGCGCAATTCCGCGTTCTTGTCGAGCCGCCCCTTCGATTGATCGGTGAAGTGCAGCGGCGGGAGCGCGCCTGCCTGCGGCACGTCTGACCCGTCCGCGGCCAGCCAGACCGTCGCCGTCATGGCCTGCCACGCCACGAGCGGTGCGTGCTCGGTCACGTCGATGAGCACCTGGTTGGGCAGCCGCACGTGAACCGCGACCCTGGCGACGCCAGGGATCTTCTGTACGTTCGCCGCAATGTCGTCTGAACGCAGCAGGAGCACGTTCCGCCCGTCGATGCCGCTGGTCGTGTAAATCTCCTCGGGCGCAATCCGCTGGCCGCCGCCGATCTGCGTCGATGTCCGGCTGACCGCCAACTCGGGCACCTGCAACACGTAGATCAGGCCCGCGGTGGTCGCGATGGCTGCCAGCAGCAGCAGCGCGACGCGACCTGCCAGAAACCAGGTCTCGCGCGACGGCAGTCGCACCGCCGGCCCACTGGCCTTCGTTCGGCTGCCGGCCTTGGCCTGCCCGCCTGCCCGGCCCTGCACGTCGGGTGCGGTGGCCTGCTTGCGCTTGATGCGCTTCCTGGGTTTCGCAGGCGCCCGCTCGCGCCAGGCGGGCTGCCGCGGCTGGACGTCGTCCTCCGCTTGCTGAGAGCCCTTTGCCTGGTGCTGCCGAGTCGTCATAAGCTTCCGTCCCTGTCTGTCGCGCTGCCAGCCGCCCGAGACCTGCCCGATTTGCGAGAACCTCTGCGGTCTTTGTCAGGATCAGGCCGTCAACTGTCCGCCGTCAAAACTCGTTTGCGAGCGCTGCCGGTCGGCCTGGCGCTCCATTGCCAGCTCGATGAGCCGCTCCACTAATTCGGCGTAAGAAATGCCCGTCGCTTCCCACAGCTTCGGATACATGCTGATGGTGGTGAAGCCCGGCATCGTGTTCAGCTCATTCAGATACAACTCGCCCGTGGTGTCCGACAGCAGGAAATCAACCCGCGCCAGGCCGGCACCGTCGATAGCTTCAAAGGCCCGAACGGCAAGATCACGGATTCGCTCGGTCAACGCGGGCGCAACCTGCGCCGGAATTCGCAGCGTCGACTTGCCGTCGATGTACTTCGCGGCATAGTCGTAGAACTCGTTCGATGGCACGACCTCGCCCGGCACCGATGCGATCGGGTTATCGTTTCCCAGCACCGCGCACTCGATTTCGTGCGGCTTGTCCACGGCGCGCTCCACGAGGATACGCCGGTCGTACCGGCCCGCTTCGTCCAGCGCACGGACCAGCGCCCCTCGGTCGACGGCCTTGCTGATGCCGATGCTCGACCCCAGGTTCGCCGGCTTGACGAACACGGGATACCCCAGCTCTGCCTCGACAGTCTCGACGATCGTCTGCGGCCCCTTCTCCCAGGCGCTCCGCAGCACGGTGACAAACGGAACCACCGGGATGTCGTGGCTCAGGAGCAAGCGCTTACACGCGATCTTGTCCATGGCCACGCTGCTGGCCAGCACGCCGCACCCCACGTAGGGGACGCCGGCCAACTCGAGCAGGCCCTGCAGGGTGCCATCCTCGCCGTGCGGTCCGTGCAGCACGGGGAACACGACGTCGACCGCGGGGAAGGGCTGCCCCGTCGCGCCCGGGCACCAGGTCGCGCCCGGTCTGGGATTCGCGATCCTCGGACCCAACATTGTCGGGCCCGCCCGCACTCAGCAGGGCATGGGGGTCGCCACTCAGCAGCCAACGTCCGCCGCGGGTAATGCCGATGGGCACGACCTGATAGCCCTTCTGCTGCAGCACATTCATCACAGAGCGAGCCGAAACGAGCGACACGTCGTGTTCGCCCGACTGCCCGCCGAAAATCACTGCCACGCGGGTGCCCGCCCTACCGGCCGGTGTCCGCTTGTCTTGCTCGTCCATGGTTAGCTCGTCAGTCAACGGTATCCTGCTATGTTTACAGGTTCGATAACGGGTTTGCCGCCCACTCGCCAAGGAACAGGATTTCGGGAACCAGGCGGATGTCCGTGGCCCGGTACACCTGTTCACGCAGCAAGTTGATCAGCGCAACAACGTCGGAGGCGGTCGCGCCGCCTGCATTCACGATAAAGTTTGCGTGGCGAGGCGAAACCTGCGCCCCGCCAATCTGATGTCCCTTCAGGCCCAGCGACTCGATGAGCCGGCCGGCATGATCGCCGGATGGGTTGCGAAAGATGCTGCCCGCACTTGGCTCGACCGGCTGGGTAGCCCGCCGCCGTGCCAGGTACTCATCCGCACGGCGCTCCAACTCGGCCGCCTCCCCGTGCGGCAGGTCAAACCCGGCCGCCAGCACTGTCGGTTTCGGGTCCCGGTCCGGGTCCTGCAGTTGCTCCTTGAGCAGGCTGCTGCGATACACGTAGCACAGCTCATCGCGGCCGAACACTTGCCGCCCGCATCCGGCATAGCAAACTGCGGCCCACGCGAGATTGGCCGCCGTATCGCTGCCGTGTGCGCCGGCATTGCCAATGACCGCGCCGCCCACCGTGCCCGGCACGCTGACCGCCCACTCGAGCCCCGCCAACCCCTGGCGCAGGGCCCAGCGAGCGCACCCGGCCAGCAAAACACCGGATTCGGCGACCGTCTGCTCATCTCGGACGGCAGGATGGTTCCAGCGCTTCCGGCACTCGGCGCCCGAGCCCTGCCAGCGCGCCTGGTTCGCGACCACCAACCCGCGCATGCCCGCGTCGCTGACCAGCATGTTGCTGCCGCCGCCGAGCACCGTCACCGGAATCCCGTGATCGAGCGCCACGTCGGGCAGCGCCTCGAGTTGTTCGAGCGTCGTAGCCGCGGCGTACCAGTCTGCCGGGCCGCCGATACGAAACGTGGTATGTTTCGCCAGCGGCTCATCCCGCAGGAGCTGTACGCCCAAGCTGCGAACCCTCTCCTCGAACGTCACGCCCATCTCCGTCCCATTCCCTCTTGCCCTACACGAGCCCCTCGCGCTGGCGCAGCCCGGAGAGCAGCAGCGTGCCCACCAGGTTCCCGTCGCCCGCGCTCATCGTAATCACCACATCGTCCGGCTCGACGCTGGACAGCAGGGTCTCGACCGCGGCTTCGATCGTGCCCACGTATGCCGCCCCCTCGTGGTCCATCACTTCGAGCAACTGCCGGCTGTGCATCCCCAGGTCGATCTTTTCGCGGGCGGCATAAATGTCGAGCAGCAGCACCCGATCGGCGTCGTCGAAGCTGTGCTCGTAGTCCTGCAGCAGCGCCTGGGTGCGGCTGTACGTATGCGGCTGGAACACCGCCCAGATGCGCCGGGTCGGATAGCGCAGGCGAGCCGCGGACAGGGTCGCCGCCACTTCCGTCGGGTGATGGGCGTAATCGTCGATGACAATCACGCCGCCGGCCTCGCCAATGTACTCGAAACGCCGGCCCGCGCCGTGAAAGTCGTGCAGCATCTTGACAGCCAGCCGGGGCTTGATGTGATGCCAGTTTGCTACGGCCAGCGCGGCCAGCGCATTGCGTACGTTGTGCCGGCCGGGGACAGGCAGCGACAGGTCTGCCACGTGCTCGCCGTCGTACCACACCTCGGCGTCAAAACCACCCTGCGCGTTCTGCGACAGGCTGCGGGCCTGCCACGCTGCTTCATCGGCCAGACCGTAGGTCTCGACCTTCACGCCCTCGACCACCGCATCGCGCAGGTCCAGCGCGCCCGGGTCGTCGGCGCACACAACCAGCATGCCTTCCGGCGGGATTTGACCGACGAACTTGCGGAACGCCTCGTCGAAGGCAGCCGGCGTCGGGTAGCAATCGACGTGATCCCATTCGACGTTCGTCACCACGCCCACCTCGAGCTCCAGCCCGAGGAACATGCCATCGTACTCGTCGGCCTCGATCACGAAAGGACCCTTGCCCGCCCACGACGAGATGTTGGCAAAGGCCGCCATCCCCTCTGCGGGGCCCAGCGACAGCCGGCCGCCGACGATGATGCTGGGATCGAGGCCCGCACGCAGCAGGATAATCGCCGTCATGCTGGTCGTCGTCGTTTTGCCGTGCGTGCCGGCCACGCCGATGCCGTGCTGCCCGCGCATCAGCGGCCCCAACAGTTGGCTGCGCTTGACCACCGGGATGCCGGCCGCCTCGGCCGCATCCACTTCCGGGTTGCCCTCGGGCACGGCAGAGGAAATCAGGACGATGTCGGCCCCGGCCACGTTTTCGGCGTGATGGCCCCGGTAGACCGTAACGCCGCGCTTGGCCAGCGCGTCGGTCATTTCATTCGGGCGCTGATCCGAGCCCGTCACCCGGTAACCCCGCTCCAGCAGGAAGCCGGCAATGGCAGACAGCCCCGAGCCGCCAATGCCCACCAGGTGAAAGCGCACCGACGCCACATCGGGCCGCTGCAGCAGGGCAACCCATGACGGATCGACAGCGCGCCGGACCCCGACGCCCGTATGGGCTGCGCTCGTTCTCAGGTTGCTCGTTCATTTCCATACCCTGGCAATTAGGAGTAAGACCGCCAGCCCAATGAAGTAAGGCCAACTGAAGACAGCCGGCGGCAGCAGCTTCACCAGGACTTCGTAGGTCGGCGTGTACGTCTGCGCGACGTTGAGGCCGGGCCACCCCGCCTGCTGCAAATAATACCATATGCTTCCGGCGAACAGCCAACCGTTCAGCAGGCCCGATGCCGAAGTTGAAGAACGGTTTGCTGCCCGAGCCAGGGAAAGCCAGCGTATTGCCCTGGTACGAGATAAAGGTCATGACGAGCAGAAAGAGCACCATGATCCAGGGGAAGAGGACCGTTGCCTGGCTGGTGATAAGCCCCAATGCAGACTGGACGACGGCCGAATAGCGTTCATTGATAAACTCAAGCACGAAGAGCGCGATCAAGAGCATGATCGTGACGCCGAGTTCCTTGGCGTACCCGCGCACGAAGGCAATCGCGATAAAAATCGCGATCACGATAAAGAAGGTGATTTCGACAGGTCCCACGCGTCCTATCCCTTCTTCGCACCGCGGTTGAGGCTCGCGCTGCAACCAAGAGGAAGAGCGCGACGATGATGCCCAGGAAGGCCGTGATCAGCCCCTGGTTCGCCAGGTTGTTCAGGAACAGCAAGAGGCGATCCCACAGCGACGGGCCGGACGCGCCGGGCGTGATCACGACCGGGCCGGCCGGAGTCGCCGGGCCAAAGGCGAAAGGCAGCGGCACGAGCGCCGCGTATTCCGGCGCGATTGCCAGAACGACCATTGCCGCCACGAAGTAGCCGGCGACGAGACCGATAAATAGGCCCAGCAGCGAGCGTTTCGGAATGAACCACTTCGCACCGCTGACCAGCACGGCGATCAGAACGACGGTGACGAAGATCAGGCCAAGCACGAGGTACTTGACTGCGTCGGTGACGAGCGGCGGCGTATCCTTGAGGGATGCGATCGCCTCATCGGCGCTGCCCGAGCCCGCCAGCGCGCTCAGCCCTCCCGAAAGCAGGAATTGAAAGCCCTTGGCGAACGCGTTGATGTACTTGACGATCGTATCGCCTAATGCGCCGGTGACCGCGATGGCCAGGATGGTCATGATCAGGATGAAGAGGGCCGCGCGCCAGCCTCGGAGATATCCGATCACGCCAAAGATGGCCATCGTGCCGGCCAGGATAAACAGCCAGGTCATTTCGCCGTCTTCTCCGCTTCACTTGCACCGGCGAGTCCACTTGCCAGCGCAAGCAGCTGCGCCGCAATGTTCGCCGCTGCATCGGGCCGGGCCAGCGCCGCGGCGGCTGCAGACATCGCCTGGAGCCGCTCGGGGTGGCCCAACAGGTCGAGCAGCACCGGCTTGAGCCGGGCCGCCAGGTCCCTGTCCGCAATCACCACTGCCGCGCCCCGTTCCGCTAGATAGCGGGCGTTTGCGTCCTGGTGCTGCCCGGCGTAGGGATAGGGAACCAGGACGGCGGGAAGCTTGGCCGCCGGGAACTCGCCCAGCGTCGCTGCACCGGCTCGAGCCACGACGAGATCCGCGGCGACGAGCGCATGAACCATATCGTGCATATAAGCATACGGATGGTAGCGTACCAAAGCATCCGCGTCGACTTGCCCCCTTTGCACCGCTTGCTGCAGCGCGGCCTCCGCGGCCGTGGCCGCGTTCTCCCAGTCGTGCTGGCCGGTCACGTGAACCACCTGGCAGAGCGGGAGAAGCTCGGGCAGCGCCTCGATGAGCGCCCGGTTGATGCTGCGCGCGCCCCGGCTCCCACCGAAGACGAGCAACACGGGCAGGTCGGCCCGCAAGCCCAGCGCGGCCCATGCCTCGTGTTTCTCCGTCGTGAACAGGTCCTCCCGCACGGGATAGCCCGGTCACCACGGCCTTCTGGCCGAAGAAGTGCGCCACCTCGGGAAACGAGACGGCGACCTTCCGGGCTAGGTAGCTCGTGGCCTGGATGGCCCGGCCCGGCGTCAGGTCGGGCAGGTAGATCATCAGGGGCACCCGCGGCCGGGCCCGATAGGCGGCCCATGCCACCGGCGCTGCAACGTACCCGCCGGTCATGAACACCGCGTCGGGCTGCCACGCCCTGATCAGGGCCGCCGTCTCTTGCGCGCCCGCGCGCCATCTTCGCCAGGTTGCCGGCCGCGGTCCACAGCGCCCGGCCGCGGATCTGGCCCGTCGCAACGGGCGTGAATGGGAGACCTGCCCGCTCGGCTAACATCTGCTCCATGCCCCCGGCCTCGCCCACGTAGCGAAACTCAACCTGCCCGATTCCCGGCCTCCTCCGGCTCCAGGCATGCCTGGGATCGAGAAAGGGGAATCGGGCCCGGTGAGCGCGCCGGCCGGACTTGCGTTAGGCGCGGCGGACTTTGTCGTTGGGCGGCTGGCGGTTGGGCCGGCGGACCGGGGTGTTTCGCCCGGGCGTCGTGCGTCCGCGTGACCGTCCTGCCGGTGGCTGCCGGGTTCCGGGGTCGCGACGACCTGCCGGATCGCGGAGAGTACCGCCAAGACGGGGTAGACGTGGCCGCCAGTCCCTCCCCCCGATAGCAAAATACGCATTCGGCGACTTTTTCTCCTTAGCAGAGCGCGAGATGCTCAGCAGCAAACCAACAGCGATCATGCACGACACCAGCGACGAACCTCCGTAGGACATGAATGGTAAAGGCTGTCCCGTAGCTGGGAAGAGTGTCAAGGAGGCGCCCATATGGATGCCCGCCTGCGCGAGAATCCAGGCGGTCAGACCCACCGCAAGCAGCGACCCGAAGCGCGTGTCGGCATTCAGCGCAATCGCAATGGCCCGATAGCCGAACCAGCAGAACAGCGCGACCACGGCGATCATGCCGAAGATCGTGAAGTCGGCGCCGATGTTCGCGAAGAGGAAATCGCTCCACAGGCCGAAGACGTGCGCTTTGGTCTGCCACACGGCCGGGTCGACGCCAATGCCGCGGCCCGCCCGGATCAGCTCGGTCATGTTGACCAGGTCTGCCGTCGCCTTCTCGGGCGCAAACCACAGGTTGTACCAGTTCTGAAAGCGGCCGAGCGGGTAGGCGAACTTCACCATCGCGAACGCGACGATGGGCGCTCCGATCGCGCCGAGCAACAGGAGCTGCTTGAATGCGCCGCCGCCCACGAAGTAGATGGCCAGCCCGGTCATCAGGACGATCATGGTCACGCTAAGGCTTTTCTCTGCGACGATCAGCCCGGCCACCAGCCCGACGATGATCGCAAAGGGGAAGAAACCTTCCTTGAAATCCGACACCTTGCGGCCGCGGGCTGCCACCCAGGCCGCCACATAGATCGCGACGCCCACCTTGGCCAACTCGCTCGGCTGGAAGCTGGAGCCCGTGAAGGTGCGCTTGCCGCCAAACTCGCTCTCCTGGCCGAAGATCAGCACCGCCACCAGGATCAGGATCGTGAAAGAGCATGATCGGGATCGCGATCTTCTGCCAGAACCGGTAGGGCACCATGGCCACGGCGAAACAGGTCAGCAGACCCAGCACGACCCACTTGGTCTGTGCCAGGAAGAACTGCGTGCCCACCTTCGCAAAGCTGGCACTGAACACCATCACCAATCCGACCAGGAGCAGGGTCGCCACGACCGCGATCAGCTGGTAGTCCATGTTTGCCAGCGCGTTCTGGATCGCCGCCCAAATCGACGTCCGTTCCTTTGCAGTTCGACCCGCAGCCTGAGCACTCATGGTAGTGCCTCCACCAACTCACGGAAGTGCTGCCCCCGCGCAGCAAAGTCGACATAAGCGTCAAAGCTGGTGCCGCCGGGCGCCAGAAGCACCACATCTCCCGGCTGCGCCGCCCTTGCTGCTGCGACGACTGCAGCAGGCAAGTCGGCGGCTTGCTCGACGACGGGCCCTGCGCCGAGTTGGGTGTGGGCCTCGGCAATTGCCGCCCGGATCAGCCCGGCCGCTTCGCCGAAGACTACCACCTCGCGTACCTTGCGGGCGCAGATCTCGCGCGCACACTCGCCCCAGGGCAGGTGCTTGTCGCGGCCGCCCAGCAGCAGGACGAGCGGCTCGCTGAACGAGCGGATTGCCGCTACCGTGCGCTCGGGCGCCGTCGCGATCGAGTCGTTGACCCAGGTCACGCGGCGGCGCTCCGCCACGATCTCGAGCCGGTGCTCGACTCCGGCGAACGAAGTTGCGACGGCCGCAATCGCGGCGACAGGCGCGCCGGCCGCCGAACTCAGGCAGGCCGCGGCCAGAATGTTCGCCAGGTTATGCCGGCCGCGCAGGCGTACATCCTGGATCGAGCAAATGACCTCGTCGCCGCGGCCCGGTTGGTGCAAGACCAGTTCGTCGCCCGAGATGAAGGCGCCGCCCGGAAGTCTGCGCTCGAGGCTGAAGCCTTCCGTGGCGGCCTGAAGCGGGAAATAAACCTCTTCCTGGCCCTCGCCCGCGTCGATGTGGACCCGTCCCGACGCAAGCCAGGCGGCCGTGTAGCCGTCGTCCGCGCTCAGGATCGCCACATCGCTGCGCTCCTGGAAGCGCAGGATGTTGGCCTTCGCGGCCGCGTAGTGCGACATGGACGGGTGCCGGTCCAGGTGGTTGGGGGTGATGTTCAGCACCGCGGCAATGGCCGGGCTGCGGTCCATCAGCTCGAGCTGGAAGCTCGACAACTCCATGACCACCTTGTCGCCCCGCTGAATCTCGGCCAGCCGGTCGATGAGCGGCGTGCCGATGTTTCCCCCACGTGCACCCGGTAGCCCGCGCGCTCGAGAATGAGGCCGGTGAGCGTCGTGGTCGTGGTCTTGCCGGCCGAGCCCGTGATGCCCACCACCGGGGCGGGACAGTGGCGCAGGGTCAGCGCCCCGTCGTTGGTCAGGGGGATGCCCCGGCGTCGCGCCTCTTCGGCAATAGGGATGGCCGGGGAGACGCCGCCACTGAGCAGCAGGAGGTCGGTCTGGTCGAGGAGGCTCAGCGGGTGGCCGCCGAGTGCAAATTGCGGCTCGGGCACGCCGTTCTCGCCGCGAACTGGACGAGGGATGCGATCGCACCGGCAAGCTGCTCGGCCGTGCGCTGGTCGCTGAGTGTCACGCCGGCGCCCGCGGCCAACAGGAAGCGCGCGACCGCCAGCCCTTGGCGTGCCATGCCCAGGACCGTCGTCCGCATCCCCATGTAACCGGTGCCGTTGCGCTTCAAGTCTTCGCCCCTAAGATGAGTCCACTGTCCAACCTGCTGCACCGGCCCACTCGCCGGCCATGCGTTCCGCCTGCGCAGGAGTCATCGCCCAGGATTGGTATGTCAGCGACACGTATGCGCCGTTCTCGGAAAGCGTGCCATCTTCGTAAGTGTCCAACGGCAGCGGGGTCAGCTCGACCACCACCCCATGGACCTTGGCCGTTCCGTGCGCCGTCTCCTCCGCGCTCGATGGGCCCGCCACCAACGCCACCGCCCGGCTCGCTCCGCCGAACGCGATCGCCATGGCCGACTCCACGTTGCCTACAGCCAGCGCCGCATCGATCTGCGCCTCAAGTGGGCTCAGCATGTCGAGTGCGCTCTGCCAGTCGTGTGCGTCGGTCATGATGTTCCTTCGGACGCGTCGCGCCAAGGCGCTATAACAGCGCCAGCGCGACGCCGATCATCCCGGCCAAAATGCTGATCAGGAAGAAGCGCCACACGATGTGGGTCTCCGACCAGCCGAGCAGTTCAAAGTGATGGTGCAGCGGCGCCATCTTGAAGATGCGCTTGCCCACCCCCGTGCGCTTCTTCGTCCACTTGAAGTAGCTCACCTGCATCACATCCGATGCGGCTTCGGCCACAAAGACCAGGCCGACGATGGGCAGGATGAGCCACTGGCCTGTCATCAGCGCAACGACTGCCAGCGTCGCGCCCAGCGCCAGCGCGCCCGTGTCGCCCATGAACAGCTGGGCGGGGTGCGAGTTGTACCACAGAAAAGCGAACAACGCGCCGACCATCGCAAAGCAGAACGAGCTCAGCGGGTACTGGCCCTGAAGATTGGCGATGATGCCGTACGCGGCAAACGCCACCGCCGAGGTGGATCCGGCCAGCCCGTCCAGCCCGTCGGTCAGGTTCACCGCGTTCGACATGGCCACGATCACGAAAACCGCGGCCGGGATGTAAAGGAGCCCCAGGTTGACGCGTTGGGCGACACCCGGGATGCCGACGCTCTGCAGGTCGAGAAAGAAATACAGGCCGACGGCCGCCGCCAGCGCCAGCAGCACCTGGTAGGACGCCTTGATCCGCGCGATCAGCCCCTGGCCGTCCGAGCGCTTGCCATGGATGCCGGCCCAATCGTCGCGGGCGCCCAACAGGCTGAAGCCAATGAGCACGAGGAGCGGCAGCAGGATCGACTTGCCGATCAGTGGGCTGCCCTCGGCGAAGTTAAAGAGCCGCAGGACCGCCTTCCCCCAGCCCACGCCGCTCAGCAGGTTCGCGAGGTTCAGGACGACCGTGATAAAGAACACCGGCACCAGGAACAGGAATCCGCCCATCGTCGGGGTGCCCATCTTGGTCTGGTGGCCCGAGGGTCCCTCGATCCGGATTTGCTTGCCAATGCCCTTCTTCTTAAGCAGGTTGATGAACGGCCGCCCCCAGACGACCGCCAGCAGGAACGACACGGTCGCCAGGCCAAGCGCAAAAGGCATTGGTAGATGCTCGATCATGAATGCCTCATGCTTGCTTGACTCCCAGCGGCGCACCGCCTTCGCGGCGGGAAAGCGCATCCACGATGGTCTCCATCCCGGCGACCCGCGAGCCCTTAATCAGCAGGACGTCGCCCGGCCGCATCAGCCCCTGGAGAATGCCGATCGCGTCCGTGTTCGTCTCGACCGGGTAGACCTCGGCCGTCTTCATGCCAGACGCCAGCGCCTCCTCCGCGATCCAGCGTGCTAGCCGGCCGACTGTGATCAGCTTGTCGACCACCTGCGCGGCGCGGCCTCCCACCAACCGGTGGCCCGCCTGCTCGTAGGCGCCCAGCTCGTACATGTCGCCCAATACCGCAATTGCCCGATGGCTGCTGTTGGCGATGTCGCGCAGCAGGTTGAGTGCGGCGAGCGTCGAGTCAGGGCTGGCGTTGTAGGTGTCGTCGATAATCGTCGTCTCGCGCAGCCCGGGCACCACCATCAGGCGCAGTTGCCCGCGGACGTCCTGCAGCCCGTGGACGATCTCGTCCCAGCTCAAGCCATCCACGAGGCCGGCGGCCGCGGCTCGCAGCGCAGTGTGCACGCTGTGCCGGCCGAGCAGGGGCAGGTGAATATGGTACACCTGGCCCGCCTGGTGGCACCGGAAGTGAATGCCCTCGAGCCCGCCGCTCTCAATCTCGTCGGCCCACAGGTCGGCCTCCGGATGCAAGCCGTACGAGAAGACGCGTGCCCGGGTAATCCCTGCCATGGCCCAGACGAGCGGATCGTCGCGGTTGAGGATCGCGACGCCCCCGTCTTCGGCCGGCGGCAGCGCCAACGGCAGCTCGGATTTCGCCTGGGCGATGCGCTCGATCGCGCCGAGCCGTTCGAGGTGCACGGGGCCCACATTCGTCACGACGCCCACCCGCGGCCGCGCCCATTCGCACAACTGCCGGATCTCGCCCAGCGCATACATGCCCATCTCGAGCACGGCCCGCTCGTGTTCCCTCCGCAGGCGGAGCAGTGTCAGCGGCAGCCCGATCTCGTTATTCTGGTTGCCTTCGCTGCGCAGCGTCATGTAGCGCGTGGCAAGCACGTTCGCCAGTGTTTCCTTGGTCGTGCTCTTGCCCACGCTGCCGGTGATGCCGGTCGTCACGACGGGCAGGGTCGCACGCCAGGCGGCGGCGAGCGATTGGAGCGCCTTCAGACTGTCTGGCGCGACAAAGATCACCGGTGGCAGTCCGTGCTCGTGAGCCTGTTCCCCATCGCGCGTTTCAATCCTGCCGTCCGGCCAGACACACAGGCAGCTCTTCACCCCCGCCAGCCCGCGCGCTTCGGCGAGCGCACCCACCGCGCCGGCCGCAAATGCTTTGTCGAGATACAGGTTCCCATCGGTCCGCTCGCCGCGCAGCCCCACGAAGAAGTCGCCCTTGGCCACTGCGCGCGAGTCGACCACCGTGTTCCCGATCGGACGCGCGGCCTGTTCGGCCGGCAGGGTCACCCCGAACAGCAGTGCAGCGACATCGCCCAGGGTCAGGGGTGTCATCGAAGTCATCGGCCGCTCACTTCGGCATCTCCGAATTGGGGGTCAGCCCCAACACTTGAACGGCGTCGCGCGCCACTTCGCCGAAGACCGGCAGCGCGACCGCCTCTGCCCAACGCGACTTCTTGGGCTGGTCCAGCTTCACCAGCACGACGATCTGCGGATCAGCAGCGGGCAGGAAGCCCACGAAGCTGGTAATGGTCAGCGGGTTCGTGTACCCGGCCTGCTCCGGGATTTCGGCGGTGCCCGTCTTGCCCGCAACCCGGAACCCCGGCACGAGCTTCTTGCCGTTGGTGTAATTTTCCACCGTATAGACCATCATGCGGGTAAGGGTCAACGCGGTCTCCGGCTGCAGCGCGTCGCCAAGCTTGCGGACCGGCAGCGGGTGCATCTCTCCGTTCAACACGAGGGCCTTGGCCACCTGCGGCTGCAGGAGCACACCCTTGTTGGCGATGGTCGCGGCCGCGTTGATCATCTGGATCGGCGTAACCGAAATGCCCTGGCCGAAGGAGTTCGCCGCCTGGTCGTAGGGACTCCACTGCTCGGTGCCCCACCGCTTGACGATCCCCGCCGCCTCAGGCCCGAGGTCGATCTCGCTCGGCTTGCCGAAGCCGAAGAGCCGGATATACCGGTAGAACTCTTCGGACCCCATCTTCAGGCCGATGTCGGCGCTCACCGTGTTCAGCGACTCGGCCAGGGCATCCCAGCCTGTCACCCAGCCCAGCCGGCGCAGCTGCGAGTTCTTGATGATCTTGTCGCCGACCCTGCGCTCGCCCGTGTCTTCGAATTTCTGATCGGGGGTGATCGTGCCCAGGTCAAGCGCCGCACCGTAGGTGACGAGCTTGAATACCGAGCCGGGTTCGTAGAGCAAGCCGACCGACGGGTTCTGCCAGGTCACGGGTTCGGCCCGGTCGTACACGTTCGGATCAAAGGCCGGCCAGTTTGCCAGGGCCAGGATCGCGCCCGTGCGCGGGTCCATAATGATGATGGACCCCGACTGCGCCTGATACTTGGCGAGCGCATCGACGAGATCCTGCTCGACCAGGTGCTGCAGCGGCGCGCTCATGTTGAGTACGAGGTCGCGGCCGCTGACCGACGGCAGGTATAGTTCCCATTCGTGGGGGATCGGTTCGCCCGGGCCGGAAAGCTGGGCCGGACCCCAGGCTGCCGTCGCTGCGCAGCCAGCCGTCGTAGAACTGCTCCACGCCAGACTGGCCGTCCTGCTTAGCGTCGGCAAACCCCACCAGGTGTGCGCCGAGCGGCCCCTGGGGGTAGGAACGTTTGCGTTTGGCGTCGCACCAGAACCACGAGGGCACGAGCTTGCTCTTCGTGGCGCGTTCGCACTGCTGGCTGGTGGCGTTCCGTATCAACTGCACGGCCACGCCTTTTTGGCCGAGCGCTTCCATCAAGACGCCTGGCTCGATCCCCAGTTCCTGTGCGGCCTGGACCACCATGTCGTCCGAGAACTTCGCGGGCTTGTACCGGCTCGGGTCGAGCCACACTTCCCAGAGAAACGCGTCGGTCGCCAGCAGAGTGCCGTCACGGTCCACGATGCGGCCGCGTGACGTGTCGACGGGCTTTGTGTTCGCACGGTTTGTCTGGCTTGCGGAGTTGATCGTTTTGACGACCACCATCTGGGCGAGCACAATCGCCACGAAAAACACGAAACCAATCGCCAGCAGTCGCAGGCGCCGGACGAGGATCTTGCGCTCGATCGCCTCGGCCTTGGCCGCCTGTTCGGCGCGCACTTCCGCCGTCGGCGCTTCGCTCGCCTCAACTGAATGAGGGAGCGGGCGCCGCCGGGCCGACCGGCGCGAGGCCGGCTGGCGGGAAGTGGGCGGACGGTTGGCGAAGGCCATCGACGACGCTCGGCTTAGCGGTTCGTCGCGGGTTCGACGGCCAAGGCCGCGGCCGAGGCCTCCACGATGGCTGCTTCACCTGACGGCGCGGCGATCGTCCGCTTGGCCGCCAGCACGTAGCCTTGCTGCGAGCTGAGCTGGTCGACGTAAGTCGGGGAGTTCCACTGCGCGAGTTGCTCGGCCAGCACCACGTTCTGCTGCTCGAGCACGTGTGCCTTATCCTGGAGCGCGAGCGTATTGTCATGGAGGGTCGACAGGTCGTTGACCTGCCAGAGGTAAAGGCTGAAGACGGCCGTGAGGACCGCGGCAATGAGCACGTAACGAAGCAAGCCCGAATACGGCCCGGAGAAGGTTCGCAGGCGGTCGTTAAACCACCGGCCCGGGGACAGGACAGGTGCGGCGGTGGGTCGATGCAACATGTGGTCCTCCCTCCATACCATGATTCGCCCGATGCGCTGGACTTTTCAATACGGCCACCTACACGGGTGGCAGCCTCTGTTGGTTCAATCCGACCGGTGGGACAACCGGGCGAAACCTTTACGCCGTATTCTCATTCTCCTGCAAGAGTCGTTCCGCCACCCGCAGTTTCGCACTGCGGCTCCGCGGGTTCGTCGCGATCTCCGCATCGCCCGGCTGGACCGGCTTACGCGTCACGATCCTCACGGTGGCTTTGTGTCCGCACACGCAGGGCTGCGGGAGCTTTGACCGCACGTAGCCCGGCAGTGTGTCGCAGATGCAGTCACGGGCCTCACGCTGAAAAAACTGCTTCACTACCCGGTCTTCCAACGAATGGAAGGTGATAACGGCCACCCGACCTGCGGGCGCCAGCAGCTCAACCGCCTGGGGCAGGACATCCTCCAGGGCGCCAAGCTCGTCATTCACCGCAATGCGCAGCGCCTGGAATACTTCCGTCGCCGGATGCGTGCGTGAGCGCCGCCCCTGGGGGCTGCCCAGCGAACGCGCCACCACTTCTGCAAGCTGCGTCGTCGTATGGAGCGGGCGGGCCGCCACGATCGCCCGGGCCACCCGGCGCGAGCGCGGCTCCTCCGCATATTTGTAAATGATGTCGGCCAGTTCGTCAGGCGACCACTCGTTGACGATCTCGGCCGCTTTCAGCGGCTGGCCCGGATCCATCCGCATGTCCAGCGGGCCCTCGGCCTGGATCGCAAAGCCCCGGCCGGCCTCGTCGAGCTGGAAGGATGAAATTCCGATGTCAAGCAGCACCGCGTCAACGCTCGCCGCCGCAAATCCGGCATCCGTCGCCAACCGGGTCAGGTCACGAAAGCTCCCCTGGCGAAAGACGGCCCGGCCCCCAAATCGGGCGAGCCGCTCCCGGCTGCGTTCCAGGGCCGCCGGATCCTGGTCGATGCCGAGCAGGACACTCTCGGCGCCCCCGGCTTCCAACAGCGCTTCTGCGTGGCCGGCGCCGCCCAACGTGCCGTCGATCACGCGGACCGGTTTCCCGGTCGCTGCGGTGCGGGCGCTCAGCGCCAGCCCCTCGACGACTTCGTGCAGCAGGACGGGAATGTGTGCCATCAGCCGCGCCCCCTCAGGGCCGGAAGCCCGTGCGGCGCAAGCTCTTGTTGACGTCCTTCCCCTTCAACGATGCCACCCACTCGCCATATTCCGCCGCGTACCGCTCGGGACTCCAGAGCTCGACACGATCGCCGTTTCCGAGTACAATGACCGAGTCGGCGATGTCGGTCAGCTTGCGGAAGAACGGTGGAATCGAGAGCCGCCCTTGCTTGTCGAACTCGATCGTTTTGCCGCCGAGCATGGCCCGCATGGCCTTATCGTACTCGGCATCGCGATCTTCGAGCGGCACCTGCTGCATCTCGTCCATCAGCCGCTTGAATGTCGGCTCGGGGTAGACCCATAGCTGACCCAGGCCGCCGCGGCCCATGACCACCAGTTCGGTGAGCGCAGCCTTATACGAAGGAGGCACAAGCATGCGTCCTCGATCGTCGACGGCGTACTCGTCCTCTCCCATGAAGAGGAAGTCCATGATGGCGGCGCTCCTCCGTGCCGGTTGCGGGTTGAGGTGACGGCTCACCACATTCTACCACGTTTTACCACAATCTACCGTGCCGGCATCATAACTCCCTTTCCTGGTTTTGTCTAGGGGGCGCAGCCTCCAATTCGAACATATCGCAAATTTTTAACGTACGTGTATAGGATTTCCCAAACTATTGCAGAAAGGGCGTCGAGCCCAGGTCGGAAGCGATAGGTGATGACTAGAAAAGACTATATCATACTGTGCTGCAAAAAGCAATAGTATTAAGTGGAAGAAGGCGCACCCCAAACCGTCTGTAGAGGCAATAGGAACGCCCGCCGGCCTTTCGACCTGGCGGGCGCGGAGCCTGATGGTGTGGGGGTTGAAGGGTTACAGCCCGGCGTCAGGCGTCCGGGTTGGGCAGCATAACGTCACGGACCAGTGCGTTAAGGTCTGCGGCGGCCTTGATGAACTGGCGCAGCGTCCGTACCGTGGGCCCAAAGGCATCGAACTCCGCAGGTGTCAGCCCATCCTCATCGTACGCGCGCCGGAAGTCGGCGAACTTGCGATATAGCTCGTCCACCACTGCCTCATCCACAGGCTTGTCCATCCGGTTCACCACGGTCACGTCCGATGCGTTATAGCGCTGTTGCCACTTGTAGGGCGGCGAGATCACCACGTCGCCGCCGATGAACTCGCTCCAATGCAGGTGGTTGCGGAACGCAGCCGACAATAGCCGCAGCCGGTAGCCCCGCGCCTGGTAAATCCGGTACGCCTTCTTCATCACGGCCACGCCGGCCCACTCGAAGATTGCGGGATCGGCGACGATGTTCTGCTTCTCCGCTACCACCTTGAGCCAATCGTCGAGCCTGCCCACCATGAGCGTGCACACCGGGCCCATGCGTGCGATGTCGAGGCCCTCGCGCTCGCGGCGCACCAGCCCGCGCTCGACGGCCTCGGCCACGGCAAGCGCCTGGGGCAGCGCAAAACTGACCGTCGCGTTGATGCTGATGCCGCGATACGTCGCTTCTTCGATCGCCTCCACGCCTGCCCTTGTCGCCGGGATTTTGACGATCATGTTGGGGGCCAGCCGGCTGAAGCGCTCGGCTTGCTCGACGATTGCGTCGGGGTCCAGGTACAGCCGCGGGTCAGTCTGGATGGAGAGGCGCCCGTTCTTCCCGTTGTGGCGCTCAAAAACAGGCATCAGGAGCGCGGCCGCGCGGATCGACATTTCCTCGACCAGGCGCCACGACACCTTGTCCTCGGTCGCACAGGCCGTCTCGCGCACCAGGGCCGGGATGCGGTCCTTCCAGAGATGGCCTTCCTTCTTCAACACTTCCAGCACGATCACGGGATTACACGTCGCACCCACCGCGCCGTTCTGCTGAATGGCAGGCTCGAGCTCAGAAAGCGCGCAGCTGTCGTTCCATAATGCGGTGGGCGTCGTCCGCGTCATGCAATGCAAAATCGTCTCCGCTGACTCTTGCGTCATGATCAACCCCCCGATAAGCGATTCTCGCCGGCCCTTCGGTTACGGGCGTGCGTCGTGCACCGGCCGGGGCTCCGCCCTGTCTGCCGGTCCACGGGTCTCATCATGCCACAAGAGAGAACGCCAGTAAAGTGCTTCCGCACGCTGCCCGGCGTCACGCCCAGACCTTGCAGGCAAGGCCCGCCTGGCCGCAGAACTCGACCAGTTCTTCCGTGTAGCTCCCAGCGACCATGTGGATGTGGTTCGAGCCGAATTCCATGATGAAGTCGCGGCCGGCGCTCGAACGTACGAACGCCTGCGGATAGGCAGGATTTGCCAGGTTGAGGTCATCGCGCGTCGCCTGCTCCGTGCAGCCGGCCAGGATTGCCATCCAGTAGTCGCCGCCGCGGCGGCACAGCCGGGCCAGGGTCACCGGCTGTGGTGCGACGACGGCAGGAAGCGCGCCGCCCCCGCCCACGCCGAACGTGTGCGGCACGAGGTGAATCGCCGAAAGGCCCGACGGGTCGGCGTCGGTCGCAAAGAAGCTCGCCGGCGCCGCGCCGCAGTTCGCCAGCGTCCAAACGCCGGTCGCAAAGTTCAGCCACCGGATATCCAACAACGCCGCGGGCTTGCCACCGCTGAGCAGGTGCAGTATCTGCATGGTGAGCGCACCGTCGGCATCTGACTCGCATGCGTGGACGAAGGCCGATTTCGGGCCGTCCGCGTCGAGCGTCCCATTGAGGAGCATGTGCGCCACACACTGGCTGACATAGCCGTCGCTGAGCTCCGGCTGGCACTTGACGCCGGCGAAGTCCAGGCCATGCCGCTCGACCAACCGGCGGGTGGCCAGGTAGGAGCGGACCTGCCGCGCCAGTTTCTGCGGACCGAAGGCACCGCCATAGCTGATGCCGCCTACCTTACCGGTCAGCCACTCCAGGTGCAGCTCTACCTCAGCGGCCGGCAGGCTCTCGGCCAGCGCGACGATCTCCGCCTGGTCGAAATGCTCGATGTCGACCCCGAACAGGCGCTGCCATTGGGCCGGATCGGCGGTCGCGGTGAATATCCCGATGCTCCGCCCGCCGAACAAGCCGAGGGTCTGCCCGCGGAGTTGGGCCCGGGCGCCTGCGGCGGCGAGAAAGGCCAGGACGGGGCGCTGCTCGGCCGGTGTGCGATGATCCAGGACCCGGGTGTGGCGACAGCCAACCTGGTCCAGTGCGCCGCCCGCGGCGAGCAAGCCGACGATGCTGGACGTCTCGGGCGCGGTGTTCCCCAGCAGGAGCACGGGCAGAGGCAGGTGATTGTGCAGCTTGAGCGTCAGGATCGGATCGGCCCAGACCGGCAGGTGGATCACCAGCGCCTGGGCGCCGAACGCCCGGGCCGCCGCGCCGAACGCCGCGGCGTCGCTGCCGGAGCGAATGATACCTGACTCGACCACGTCGAAGGCGCGCCGAAGCCAGTCGAGGGTGGCGGTTTCGGCCCTGATGCGGTCGATCCGCTTGGCGAAGAAGTCGTCCCGGCTGTCGCCGAGCGTCGCAAGGGCAACCTTGATTCTCATTGATGACCCGCCAGATGAAAATGAGAATCGCGGCGTCGCAACCGGCCGCCTGGAGCATCATCGCGCAGTATCGGCGTCGGACAGATGACGGTGGTCATGCACGGCGATCGAAGCGCGCAATTCGCACCCTCCCGGCCTGCGGGGCTGCCACTTGCGCCGGCGAATGCTGGCACCCGCGCGCTTTGCGTTTAGAATGCTGGCGTCGCGCAATAGCGCGGTTACGACCTGAGGAGTTCCCCTCGAACAAGGAGTAAATCATGACCGCACAGCTTACCCGCACACTTGGCCGTTCCGGCATCGCCGTCAGCGCGCTTGGGATGGGCTGTTGGGCAATCGGCGGGCCCTTCTGGGATGGCCAAACGCCGCTTGGCTGGGGCGAGGTGGACGACGCCGAGTCGATCCGGGCAATCCATGCCGCTTTGGAAATGGGGGTCACTTTCTTCGATACGGCGAACGTCTACGGCGCGGGCCACAGCGAGCGCGTGCTCGGCCAAGCCCTCTCCGGCCGCCGCGCCGGCGTCGTCCTTGCCACCAAGTTCAACGCCGTGTTTGACGAGGCCACGCGCCAGGTGACCGGCAGCGATGCGAGCCCGGACGGCATCCGCAAAGCCTGTGAAGACTCCTTGCGCCGTCTCCGGACAGACATCATCGACCTGTACCAGTTCCACGACAACGGTTTCCCCGCCGAAAAAGCCGGCCCTGTCCGCGACACGCTCGAAGAGCTGGTGGCGCACGGCAAGATTCGGGCTTACGGCTGGAGCACCGACCTTCCGAAGAACGCCGAGTTCTTTGCGGCGGGCGCACATTGCGCGGCGGTCCAGGTCGAGCTCAACGTGCTGGACGACAATCCTGTGATCCTTGAGATTTGCGAGCGGGAGAACCTGGCCGCGATCAATCGTGGTCCCCTGGCGATGGGCCTGCTGACCGGCAAGTACTCGGCGGGCAGCGGGGTGTCAGCCGACGACGTGCGGGGCCAGAAGAGCCCGGAGTGGATGAAGTACTTCAAGGATGGCCGGCCGAGCGCCGCATACATGCAGAAGGTGAACGCGGTGCGTGAGATCCTGACCGCTGGCGGCCGGTCGGTCAGCCAGGGCGCGCTTGGTTGGCTGTGGGCCCGCAGCCCCAAGACGGTGCCAATTCCCGGCTTCCGCACGGTCAAGCAGGCCACGGAAAACGCGAGGGCACTGGAACTTGGCCCCTTATCATCCGGGCAGTTCGCCGAGATCGAGAAGATCATGGGGCGGGCGTAAGGGGCGCGAGGGCGGGAGTACGGGCCGGCGGCTGGAGTTGCCTGACTGGGCTTGGGCCACCCGTACCGGAAAGCAGGACGCGTGAAGTCACGATTACCGAGCGCCGAAGAGATGGCCCGGCTCGTCGCGTTTCTTCCCAAGCTGTACGCTCCCGGCTTCACGCCGGTGGCAAGCTGGAGCGGTGGAACGCGGGATGAAACGGGGGTCTGGACGCTGCCCTGGCCGGAGTACGATCCTGTCGTCGTCGACTTCTTCAGGCTCGCCGGCGATGAATGCTGGTGTGATTACCAGTACTCGCCCGAAGTAGCGTGGCAAATGCTGCGCACGCCCGGGCTCGTCGGGTCCGCCTCGTTGGAGCAGATCAAGACGATGCTGACCTTCTGCACCCGCGGCGAGCGGTTTGCGGATGGGCACTGGGCCGAGATGATCGAGGAGGGCCACGTACGACGGCTGCTGCTGCGCCTGCAGCAACTGCTTCCCCAAGGGTGACGGGCCTGTTTGAGCGCGCCGTACCGGCCCTTAAAGCGAACCGGCAGCCCTACATGGCTGCCGATTGTGTGTCACTGGGGTGACGTCTGGGATTGAGCTCCACGAGGAGGACTCGAACCTCCAACCTTGCGGTTAACAGCCGCTTGCTCTGCCGATTGAGCTATCGTGGATCGATCGACGATCGTATGCGCTATTATACGCACAAGCGCCCGACCGTCAAAAACGACGGGACGCGTGCTTGAGATGCGCCTGAGGCGTCAGCCCAGGTAGTCGCGCAGTTTGCGGCTGCGGATCGGGTGCCGCAGCTTGCGCAGCGCCTTCGCCTCGATTTGGCGGATGCGCTCGCGGGTCACCCCAAACTCCTGCCCGACCTCTTCCAGTGTGCGCGCCGTGCCGTCCTTCAGGCCAAAACGCATCTCGAGCACCTTGCGCTCGCGTTCGCTCAGACCCTTGAGGATTTCCTCCATCTGCTCCTTCAGCAGGTGCCGGCTTGCCTGGTCCGCCGGACCGGGCAGGCTTTCGTCCTCGATGAAGTCGGCCAGCGAGCTGTTTTCCTCGGTGCCCACGGGCGTCTCGAGCGACATCGGCTCCTGCGAAATGCGCATCACCCGGCGCACCTTCGCGGCCGCAATCTGGAGGCGCCGGTTAAGCCCCGCTTCCATCGGCTGGCCCGTCGCCTGGGCCGCCTCGATGAGCTCCCGGTCTTCCGGCGAAAGGTATTCCATCTCCAGCGCAATCTCTTCGGGCGTCGGATCGCGACCGAGTTCCTGCATGAGGCGCCGCTGCACCCGGATCTGCCGGTTGATGCTCTCGACCATGTGGACGGGGATGCGGATCGTCCGGGCCTGGTCGGCAATGGCCCGACTGATCGCCTGGCGAATCCACCACGTCGCATAGGTGCTGAACTTGTAGCCAAGCGTCGGGTCAAACTTGTCCACCGCCCGCAGCAAGCCGATATTCCCCTCCTGGATCAGATCCAGGAACGACATGCCGCGGCCAACGTAGCGCTTTGCCACGCTGACGACCAGACGCAAGTTGGCCTGGGCCAAGCGCTGTTCCGCATTCCGGCCCCGCTGCCGCCTCAGCAGGAGCTCGTCCCGGGCATCCTGCTCCAGATCGTCAGCCTTCAGCGCCTCGGTCGCCTTCTTGCCGTCGGCGATCGCATTGGCCAGGGTGATCTCTTCCTCGCCCGAGAGCAGCGCCGTGCGGCCGATCTCGTGCAAATACATTCGTACCGGGTCGCTGGTGACGGTCGGATCGCCCCAGTCGTCCAGCACCTCGTCCAGGGGCTTGCGAGCCTCGCGCTCGACTTCCTGTTCCAGCTTGATATCCCGCGGAATCGCGGGCACCTTGGCGTCTTCGGGCGCATCCGGCAGCACGACGGGCAGGCCGTCGGGTCCCACCGGCACCAAACGCGCAAGGATCTCCTCGCCTTCCAATTCGATCTTCGACTCGTCGACCGTTGCCACACCGAGCGGTTCCGGAGGCCGCGTTGCCTTCGGGCCGCGTCGCGTCGTGCGAACCGGCGCTTCGTTGGGCGCCTCCGCACGAGAACGGGGTGTGCTGCGCCGGCGTTCGGCGTTGCTTGGCATTGCTTCCCCTTTTATGGGCTCAGCTCTCGTCAATGGGCTTGCGCTGAGCCAGTACTCCCGCGATTGAGCGGTTATTCAATAGCTTCTGGATGTGCCGCTTCTGAGCCGTGTACGTTGCCATCAGTTCATGGAGCCGGCGCGATTCCTCGCGTTCTGCCATTTCGGTGCTCTCGCGAATCAAAAACTCGAGCTGCTGGACCTGCTTTTTCAGGTTCCGCTCCCGCAGCCGCAGCAGCGAGTCGCCTAAATCCTTGATCAGTTTTTCGTCCGTTAGCGACGGTCGGGTCCGCACCTCGTTCAAAGCAGCCTGCGCGCCTGCTCGCAGGGGCTCGGCCAGTTGGGCCAGCCGCTCCTCGGCGCTCAGCTCCACGGCCTCCCTCGGCGACAGTGCCAGCACGACCGCGAGCAGCGCCTGGTTCTCCGCGCTGGTCAAATCATCCGGACTCAACGGCGGCGCCTGCTGGGCGATCATCTCCTCGTCCAACTGGGCCAACAACTCGGGCCGCAGCAGCAGCGAGCCCAGGATGTATTCCTCAGGACCAAACGCTCGCGGCAGCTCGGCTCGTTTTGCGCCGCTTATCGCCGGTACACGGCGCCGGCTCGACAGGGCTTGGCCGGCTGCCTGGGCCTGGCGCTCGGCAAGCGTTCCGCCGCGCTGGATCTGCTCGGCCACCAGCCGTTCGTCCATCTGAACACTGCGGGCCAGGGCCTGGATGTAGTGCGTCCGCTCGATCGGGTTGGCGACCTCCGTGATCAGCGGGGCCAGGCGCTCGATGGCCCGCGCCTTGCCCTGCGCGCTCGACAAGTCCTCCTCTCGGGTCACCAACGCCAGGTAGTAATCTACGATCGGGCGCGCGCCCGCGATCACCTCGCGCCAGCGGTCGACGTCCTTGTACGCAAGCTCATCGGGGTCGAGGCCATCGGGCAGCGCTGCAATGCGCAGCTGTGCCTTCAGGCGGCTTTCGTGACGCACCAACCCGGTTGGGCTGAACACCGGCTCCCAGTCCCGGTCCAGCGACTGCCGGGCCGCTTCCAAACCCCGGACGGCAGCGTGTTCGCCTGCCACATCCGGGTCGAGCGCAAGGGTGATGTTGCCCGTGTAGCGCTTCAGCTGGCGCATCTGCCCTTCGGTCAGGGCTGTGCCCATGCCTGCAACGACGTTAGCGACGCCTACCTGGTGTGACATCAGCACGTCCATGTACCCTTCGACGATCACGGCCAAATTCGCGTCGCGAATCGCCTTTCGGGCCATGTCCAGGCCGAAGAGCACATTTCCCTTGTCAAAGAGCGGCGTTTGCGGCGAGTTCATGTACTTCGGGCTCGGGTGCTGCGGGTCTTCCTTTAGTATGCGTGCGCCGAAACCGATGGTTCGCCCTTGGCCGTCGCGAATCGGGATCATTAGGCGGCCGCGGAAGCGATCAAAATAGCTTCCCGTCTCCTCCTTCCGGATGATCAACCCGGCTTCCTCGATCTCGTCTGGCGGGTACCCTTTGCCCTGCAGCCGGCTCTTGAGCGCATCCCATGCATCCAGTGCGTAGCCGAGCTGCCACGCTTCCCAGGTCTGCTGGGTCAAACCGCGCCGCGTCAGGTAATCGCGGGCGACGGCGCCTTCTTCCGACTTGTTGAGCAAGTGGTGAAAGTACACCGCCGCGTCCGACTGGATCGTCCGTAAGCGGTCGAGCCGGCCATCCTCCGCATTCGCCGATTCGCCCTGCGGCTTCAGTTCGACGCCTGCCTTTGCCGCCAGCATCGCCAGGGCGTCGCCAAAATCCAGGTTCTCGCGCTTCATAACGAACGAGAAGATGTCGCCCCCGGTTCCGCACGCCCCAAAGCAGTGCCAGTTTTGAGTGTCGGGGAAGACGACGAACGAGGGTGTCTTCTCATTATGGAACGGGCACAACCCTTTGAATGTGCGGCCCGCCTTCTTAAGCTGCATGTATGAGGAAACCACGTCGACGATGTCGAGGCGGTCCTTGATCTCGTCGATGACGCTCATGACCAATCCAGTCCCTTCAGGAGCCCCTCCCAAGGGGTAGGTGGAATTATACCCGCGCGACGCGAGGCGTGTCAAACACTTTTCTCGCTGATTTGTTCTGACGAGAGGGGCGGCAAGGCGTTGGCGTGGGGCCGGCCGCGGCCTCTTAAGCTAGCCTTAAGCTGCGAGGCAGTCAGGGATAAGGACGATGACCGCGCCTCGCGATACCCTTATCTGTTGGAAGAGTGGTTTTCGCAAGGGGAGGGAGTATGAAGCGTGCAAGGTTTTGGATCGGCGGCCGGGCATCGGCCGTCGCGGTTCTGATCGTTCTAGCGCTGTTAGCCGGCGCGTGCGCAGGAGATAGCAGCGCTGACCAGGGCAGCCCGACCGCAGCGCCGGCGCCCGCGTCCACTGCGACGACCGCGCCCGCCGCGGTGCAACAGCCGGCCAATCCGCCCGCTCTGGCATCCGGGGCGGGCGGCGATTTCGCCGCTGCGGTCCGCAATGTTGCCCAGAAGGTCAAACCCGCAGTCGTCCAGATCACAAATGAGCAGGTCCAGGTCGGCCAGTTCGGCCAGGCCACCGTACCGTCAGGCGTAGGCTCTGGCGTCATCTACGACGACCAGGGGCACATCATCACGAACGACCACGTCGTGGCAGGCGCACAGCAGTTGACCGTCTCCCTGCCCGATGGCCGCACGTTCAAGGCCAAGCTGGTTGGCTCGGACCCGCGGACCGACCTCGCCGTCGTGCAGATTTCCGGGAAGGACCTGCCCGTTGCGGAGCTCGGGGATTCGGGCCAACTTCAAGTCGGCGACTGGGTCGTCGCAATCGGCAACGCACTCGGGCTGCCGGGTGGCCCGACGGTTACCGCGGGTGTGGTCAGCGCGCTGGGGCGCAGCGTGCAGGAGCCGGGCGACCAGACGGGCCCTGGCCCCTACCTGTTTGACGTGATCCAGACGAGCGCGCCCATCAATCCCGGGAACTCGGGCGGCGCCTTGGTTGACCTGGCAGGACGCGTGATCGGCATCAACACGCTCGTTGCCGGCCAGGCTGAACCCGGGGTGCAGGCGCAAGGGATCGGGTTCGCGATCTCCATCGCAACCGCCAAGCCGCTGGCGGACCAACTCGTGGCGTCAGGCAAGGCGATCCATCCGAGCATCGGTATCCAGTACGTCCCGTTGAACCCGGCCATCGCCGCGCAAATCGGCGCAGACCAGCCGTACGGCGCGGTCGTGATGGATGTCGTCGCCGGTTCCGGCGCCGCGCGTGCCGGCCTGCAGCAGGGGGACGTGATCACGG
The DNA here is from genome assembly GCA_963810095.1 of uncultured Chloroflexia bacterium. Classification (GTDB taxonomy): domain Bacteria; phylum Chloroflexota; class Anaerolineae; order CG2-30-64-16; family CG2-30-64-16; genus JALOOB01. The sequence continues at coordinate 141,894 of CAWEMM010000014.1, forward strand.
CGATTGACGGGCAGCAATTAAAGGAAGAGTCGGCGCTGCCCGAGGCCATCAGCACGCACAAGCCGGGGGACAAGGTGAAGTTCACCATCCTGCGCGACAGCCAGCCGCAGGACGTGACTGTCACGCTGGGCCAGGCTGAATAGGACCGGGGGACCGAGAAACCAGGTTTCTGCTAGAAACCTGGTTTCTTCGTGCCTGCGTCTAGCGGCTTCCCGTTCTCCTCCGGTACGCCTCGGCCAGCCCGCCTGAAGAGGTCTCTCGGTAGAGCGAAGGGAGGTTGTTGCCGGTCTCCCAGAGGACGGCGACGACATCATCAAACGGAATGCGGTGTGACCCGTCGGAGAGCAGCGCGTAATCGGCGCAGTTGAAGGCCTTGGAAGCCGCGAAGGCGTTGCGCTCGATGCAGGGAATCTGTACGATGCCGGCAACTGGATCGCAGGTCAGCCCCAGGTTGTGCTCCAGGCCCATCTCGGCCGCGTATTCGATTTGGCGGGCGGTGCCGCCAAACAACTGGGCCGCCGCCGCGGCAGCCATGGCACACGCAACCCCTACCTCGCCTTGACAGCCTACCTCCGCGCCTGAGATCGACGCGTTGTGTTTCACCAGGTTCCCGATGAGGCCGGCAGTCGCCAGCGCGCGCAGCACGGCATTGTCCGAGCAGCCCGTGATCTCCTGGACATACCGGAGCACGGCAGGCACGATCCCGCTGGACCCGCATGTGGGGGCTGTCACCACCACGCCGCCCGAAGCGTTCTCCTCGGCCACGGCCAGCGTGTACGCGTAGAGCAACTCGAAACGATTCGGTGCGCTGCCGGCAATGGTCATCTTACGATGGATGACCCACGCCCGCCGTGCCACGCCCAGCCCGCCCGGCAGGACGCCTTCCTGCGTCAGCCCGCGCTCCACGGCCGCGCCCATCGCCTCGGCGATGCGCGCCAGGAATGTCCAGATGTCCTTGCCTTCGCGTTCTTCAACATACTCCCAGAGCGACTGCCCCGTCGCACGGCAGCGCGCGAGGATGTCGGCCAGGCGATCGAGGTCGTAGACCGGTGCGAGGGGGGGCTCGTCTGCTTCGGCCAGCGCGCCGCCGCCCACGCTGAACACTTGCCAGGGTTCGGAGAGCGTCCCATCGGTGAGAATAGCCTGGAACTGCATCCCGTTCGGGTGGCGCGGCAGTTCGACTTCGGGCAGCCACGTAAACTCCACCGCGGCCGGCGCGAGCGCTTCACGGATTGCAACGTCGGTGAGGTGGCCGCGGCCCGTGGCGGCCAGGCTGCCGTACAGCGTGACGCGGTGTCCTTCCGCGGCCGGGAAGCGGCTGCGGAACTGCTCGGCTGCGCGATGGGGGGCCATGGTGTGGCTGCTCGAAGGGCCGTGGCCGATACGATACAGCTCGCGAAGAGATGTCATGCCGCGGCTTGCGGAATCTGTTTCGGTCACTTTGGGTCGTCCTGGACGTGCGATCCACTTCGTGCGGTTCGGTCGGGCTGGGGCTGAGCCGCGTCATGGCGCGCGTGTGCGATAATAACCGGGAGTATACACCACGCAATCCTGCAAGCTGGTTTCTGGCTTATGAAGAGCTTCCATGCTCGAAAGGACGACCATGCCCTTTCAACCCAACGCACAACATATGCTCGACGTGCTGGCCAACCGCAGGCCGGCCCGGCTGCCCCTGTACGAACACATCATCAGCCCGAAGATCATGGAGCAGGTGCTCGACGTCCGCTTCGCCGAGCTGGAAGGCGGCGACCGGCATGACCTGAAGGAATTCTTTCGCCACTACTGCCGCTTCTGGCCGGGGATGGGGTACGACACTGTCTCGTATGAAGTCTGCATCACGGAAACCCTGCCAGCCCACGGCGCGATCATGGGCGGCAAGGGCCCGATCCAGAACCGCGCCGACTTCGAACGCTACCCGTGGGACGAACTGCCCGAGCGCTACTGGGCCTTTGCCGCGCCGAAGCTCGATGCATTCGTGCGCCAGCTGCCAAAAGGGGTCAAGGCGCTGGGCGGCGTGGGCAACGGCGTGTTCGAGATCAGCGAGGACCTGGTCGGGTTTGAGTCGCTGGCCTATCTCCGTGCCGACGATCCCGCGACCTTCGCAGCCCTGTACCGGCGCATCGGCGATCTGATGGCCGCGATCTGGCGCGAATTCCTGCCGCGCTACGGCGAGTACTTCGCCATCTGCCGCTTTGGCGACGACTTGGGTTTCAAGACCAGCACGCTCGTTGCGCCGAAGGTGATCCGAGAGCATGTGCTGCCCGAGTACCGTCGGGTTATCGGGACGATCAAGGCGGCGGGTAAGCCCTTTTTGTGGCACTCATGCGGGTGCATCTTCCAGGTAATGGACGACGTGATCGGCTTGGGGATCGATGCCAAGCACTCGAACGAGGACTGCATCGCGCCGTTCGAGCAGTGGATCAGCCGTTACGGCGACCGGATCGGGTTGTTGGGCGGGATCGACGTGGACCTGTTGTGCCAGCAGGCGCCCGACGAAATCGCCGAGACCGTGTTTGAGAAGGGGCGCGCCTTTCGGGCGGCAGCCCGGGGCTACGCGCTCGGTTCGGGGAACTCGATTCCCGAATATGTCCCCATCGACGGCTACCTGGCCATGATCGAGGGTGCGCGGCGGATTCGAACGGCGGAGGAGCGGGAATAGACATGGCCCCCGCGCTGGGGGACAGCGAGGGAGGGCATGCCCGGTCAGCCCCTGCGCGGGCAAGTGACCCAGAGGCCGATTGGTCACAATTTCGAACCGCTCCCTAGCCAAGTTGCTGACCGGGCGGAGTGGGCCCGCCGACCCCGCGACGGAATTGCCGGTTTCGGCGATTCGGACTATGATGACGCTGGCTACTTGCTCGCCTCACGGTTGCCCCCAGGAACCCGGATGCGCCCATCGTCTTCCCGGCGCTCCGTAGCTCCACGGTTCCCGGCATCTCCAGAGGGTCCTGCGGCATTGCGCTGCCGGCCATGGGTGCGGGTGAAGGATACGCCAATGGACCACCGCCCGGAGTGCAGTCCAAGACTCCCCACCGCGGCCAGAACGCCTGGCCAGGAGTTCACACCGTGCTTGCCAAAGTCCATAGCTGCGCCCTCATCGGCCTGGACGGCGCCATCGTCGAGGTAGAGGCCGACCTCAACCCCCGCGCGCTCCCCAATGTTACGCTGGTTGGTCTCCCAGACGCTGCCGTCAAAGAGTCGACCGAACGCGTCCGCGCGGCCATCGTCAATTCCGGCCTTGGATACCCCCGCGGCCGAGTGACCGTCAACCTGGCTCCGGCCGACCTGCGTAAGGAAGGCCCGGCGTACGATCTGCCCATTGCGGTCGCACTCCTGATCCTGGCCGAGCAGATCCCTGCCGATCTCGACGGTGTCCTCTTCCTTGGCGAGCTTTCACTCGATGGCTCGCTGCGGCACGTCAACGGCTTACTGCCCATGGCCCACCTGGCCATGGAGCTTGGTTATAAGTCGCTGTTCGTGCCACAGCCCGACGCGCCCGAAGCTGCGCTGGTGGAGGGCATCGACGTGTTCCCCGTGGAGACGTTGGGCCGGCTCGCCGCGCACTTCCGCGACTACCATCCGATCGAGCCGTATCGCACTTCGTTCGAGCTGGACGCCGACCCGCCGCCGTACGCGTGCGACTTTCAGGACGTGAAGGGGCAGGAGCACGTGAAGCGGGCGCTGGAGGTCAGTGCGGCGGGTGGACATAACGTCCTGCTCAGCGGGCCGCCGGGAGCCGGCAAAACGTTGCTGGCACGTTCGATGCCCTCGATCCTCCCACGGCTGACGTTGGCCGAGGCGCTCGACGTGACGCGGATTTACTCCGTCGCGGATATGCTCCATACAAACGGTTCGGGCGATGCGCCGTTGATCCGGCACCGGCCGTTCCGTGCGCCGCACCATACGATCTCGCACGCGGGGCTGGTGGGTGGGGGGCAGTGGCCGCGGCCGGGCGAAATCAGCCTCGCGCACCGAGGGGTGCTGTTCCTCGACGAAATGCCCGAGTTTTCGTCGCATACGCTGGAGGTGCTGCGCCAGCCGCTGGAAGACAAGGTGGTGACGATCAGCCGGGCGCAGGGCAGCCTGACCTTTCCGGCGAGCTTCATGCTGGTGGGTGCGCAAAACCCGTGTCCGTGCGGTTATTTCGGCGACCCGGAGCACGCGTGCAGCTGCAGCCCGAGCGTGGTGAGCAAGTACCAGAAGCGTTTGTCTGGCCCGCTGCTCGACCGCATCGACATTCATGTGGAGGTGCCGCGGGTGCCCTTCCAGAAGCTGTCGGACGAGCGCCGGGGCGAGTCGTCGGCTCGGATTCGGGAACGGGTCGAGGCGGCGCGGGCGAGGCAAACCGCTCGGTTCACGCAAGGCAGCCCGAAGCCGGGCAGCCGCAGACGCGGGGAAGCCGGCCGCCGGACTGACATGCAACGCGGACATGGGGCCCACGCAGGTGCGTGATTTCTGCCAGGTGGAGGAGACGGGCCGCCAGCTACTGGCCGCCGCCATGCGCCAGATGAACCTGAGCGCCCGGGCCTATCACCGCATCCTGAAGCTGGCCCGCACCATTGCCGACCTGGCCGGTTGCGATCGGATTCAGCCCGCGCACCTGGCAGAGGCGATCCAGTACCGGCCCCGGCGCCAGGAGTAACTCGGAGACGCCATTGAGTCCGCACGGACTCAACTCCAGGCACCCCTCGCTATAAAAGACAATGCCAATCTCGCCCCAATGAGATTGGCATTTTTACTACGGTCCTTGTCTCGGGCCCACGTCAAAATCTCAAGATTCGTACTTGACACGGTAACTGCTTTGTGGTAGTATTAGCGATTGCTGTCCGAGTACCGTGGGTCAGTAGGATTAAGAAATACCGTTGAAAACCCCCTCACTCTCAGTGACCGAGATTGAACCAAGTCGGATGGGGACTTGGCGTTTTTGCTTTGTTGGAACAGGAACTGTTGGTACAGGATCGCACTGTAACACAAGGCTGGTTGAAAAACAAGGAGTGATCGCTGCATGACACATCTCCGGAATGGTGGGGCGCCCGCCCTGCGCAAGACGTACGCTCGGATTCCCGACGTATACGAATTGCCGCGCCTGATCGAAGTCCAGTTGGATTCCTTTAGGTGGTTTCAGACGGAAGGTCTGCAGGAACTGTTCGAGGAGATCTCGCCGATCGTCAGCTTCAATAAGAACCTCGAGTTGCACTTCGGCTCTACGCCGGGGCAGGAAGGGTTCTGGTTCGGCGAGCCCAAGTACTCCGAGCCCGAATGCCGGGATCGGGACATGACTTACGCCGCGCCGCTGTGGGTTCGTGTGCAGCTGCGCAATCGCGAAACTGGCGAAGTGTCTGTTCAAAACGTCTTCATGGGCGATTTCCCGTTGATGACCGATAACGGTACGTTTATCATCAACGGGGCCGAGCGCGTCGTCGTCAGCCAGCTGATCCGTTCGCCTGGCGTTTATTTTACCGTCGAAGAAGATCGGGCCACCGATCGCCGCCTTTGTTACGCTAAGCTCATCCCCAACCGCGGCGCCTGGTTGGAATTTGAAACGTCGAAGCGCGATATCATCTCCGTTAAGGTCGACCGCAAGCGCAAGCTGCCGGTCACCGTGCTGCTGCGCGCGATCGGCTTTGGGAGCGACGAATCGATCCTCGAGGCCTTCAGCGAAGTTGACAACAATGCCGAACATGCCTATATCGCCTCGACCCTCGAACGCGACCCAACCCGCATTCCGAATGCGTCGGACGCGGCCAAGGGCGTCGACGGCGCGCTCCTGGAATTCTATAAGAAGCTGCGCCCGGGCGATCCGCCGACGCTGGACAATGCCAAGAGCTTCATGCAGAACCTGATCTTTGCACCCCGGCGCTATGACCTGGGCAAGGTCGGCCGCTACAAGCTCAACCGGCGCCTTGAACTGGATGTGCCGCTGAGCACCCGCATTCTGACGCAGGAAGACCTGGTCGCGGTGCTGCGCCGCATCATCCAGATCAACAACGGCATCGAGGGTGAGGACGATATCGATCACCTGGGCAACCGCCGCGTCAAGACGGTGGGTGAGCTCATCCAGAACCAGCTGCGCGTTGGCCTTCTCCGCATGGAGCGGGTCGTGCGCGAGCGCATGTCGATCCGCGATTCGGACCAGACCACACCGCTGAGCCTGATCAACATCCGGCCGGTGGTTGCGGCCATCCGCGAGTTCTTCGGCGGGTCGCAGCTCTCGCAGTTCATGGACCAGACGAACCCGTTGGCCGAGCTGACCCACAAGCGCCGCCTGAGCGCTCTGGGTCCCGGCGGTCTCCGCCGCGAGCGCGCCGGCTTCGACGTCCGCGACGTTCACAACTCGCACTACGGCCGCATCTGTCCGATCGAGACGCCGGAAGGCCCGAACATCGGTCTGATCGGCTCGCTGGCAACGTACGGCCGCATCAACGAGTTCGGCTTCATCGAGACGCCCTACCGCAAGGTGGTGAACCGCGTCAGCAACCGGGCGGAGAACCTGGTCGACCAGGTGTTGCGCGAGCGCATCACTTTGCCCGATGGCACGGTGGTCGCGGCGAGCGGGACCAAGATCGACGCGAAGCTGGCCGAACAGCTGGAGTCGCTGGGCGACCTGCTGCCCGAGGTGCGGATCATGCCGCAGATCACGGGCGACATCATCTATCTTTCGGCCGACGAGGAAGACCGTTACGCGATTGCGCAGGCGAATGCGCCTATCGACGCAACGGGGCATTTCACCGAGTCGCGGGTGTCGGTCCGCCGCCAGCAGAAATTCCTGTTCGAGGCGCCCGATCATATCGAGTACATGGACGTTTCGCCCAAGCAGATCGTCTCGGTCTCTGCCGCGTTGATCCCGTTCCTCGAGCACGACGACGCGAACCGCGCGTTGATGGGCTCGAACATGCAGCGCCAGGCCGTCCCGCTGCTGCGGCCGGAAGCCCCGATCGTGGGCACCGGCATCGAGCGGCAGGCCGCCGTGGACTCGGGCCAGGTAGCCGTCGCGCAGCATCCGGGCGAGGTGGTCAAGGCCGCCAGCGACGAGGTGATGGTCCTCGAAGATGACGGCACCCGCCGCACCTACCGGCTGCGCAAGTACCAGCGCTCAAACCAGAGCACGTGCATCGACCAGCGCCCCGTGGTCCAGAAGGGCGACCGGGTGGAGAAGGGCCAGGTGCTGGCCGACTCTTCCTCGACCGAGCTGGGCGAGATGGCGCTGGGCCAGAACGTGCTCGTGGCGTTCCTGAGCTGGGAAGGTGGCAATTACGAAGACGCCATCCTGATCAGCGAGCGGATGGTGCAGGAAGACAAGTTCACCTCGATTCATATCGAGAAGCACGAGGTCGAGGCGCGCGACACCAAGCTCGGCCCGGAAGAGATCACGCGGGACATCCCGAACGTCGGCGAAGACGCGCTGAAGGACCTGGACGAGTACGGCGTCGTCCGTGTCGGCGCGGTTGTGGCGCCCGGCGACATCCTGGTCGGCAAGATCACGCCCAAGGGCGAGACCGAGCTGAGCCCGGAAGAGAAGCTGCTGCGCGCGATCTTCGGCGAGAAGGCGCGCGAGGTCAAGGACTCCTCGCTCCGCCTGCCGCACGGCGAGTACGGCAAGGTCGTGGACATCAAGGAGTTCAGCCGGGATGCCCATCGTGACCTGCCCGCGGGCGTCGAGCGCATGGTGCGCGTCAGCGTGGCGCAGCGCCGCAAGATCATGGAAGGCGACAAGATGGCCGGCCGCCACGGCAACAAGGGCGTCATCTCCCGGATCGTGAAGGTGGAGGACATGCCCTTCCTGCCCGACGGCACGCCGGTCGACATTATTCTGAATCCGCTGGGCGTGCCCGCCCGTATGAACATCGGCCAGGTGCTCGAGACGCATCTCGGGTGGGCGGCCGATCGCCTGGGCTTCCGTGCGGAAACCCCGGTGTTCGACGGCGCCACGGAAGGCGAGATCGAGGCCGAATTGGCCCGCGCTTGGTTGGCCGACCGTGCCTGGGAAAAGGCTACCCGCCGCGCGTGGGACTGGGCCGAAAAGCAGGGCATGTCTGAGGCCGAAGTGCAGGACGACGACGAGGTGCGCAGCCTCTACCTGGCCGAGTGGTTGGGCGAGCGCGGGTACGATCCCGAGAAGGTCTATCGCGACTACGGCTACGCACGTCGCTCGATGCTGCGCGAGTGGCTCAGCGAGGAGCCGCAGAACTACGACCCGGACAAGTTGATCTCGTTTGCCGAGGACGACCATGTCGTTACCGAAACGGACGCGGCCGACGAGCTGGCCCGGGTCGTGTGTCTCCGCGAATGGCTGAAGTGGGTCGTGCGCGAGCGCATGCGTGTGACTAACCTGGCTGCTAAGGCGGTCGAGGACGGCGCACCGCCTGCGCCGGCCGACTACGAAGAGGAGCCCGAGACGCCGGAACAGCGCCAGGCAATGTACGCCGAGATGGACCGGATCTCGGCCCTGTCCGACGAAGAGGTGGTCAACCAGGCGCTTGCTGGTGAGCCGCGAGAGCGGCCAGCCGCTGCCGACCTGGGGCAAGACGGTTCTGCTCAACGGCAAGACGGGCGAGCGGTTTGACTCGTCGGTGACGGTGGGCATCATTCACATGATGAAGCTGCACCACCTGGTCGAGGACAAGGTCCACGCCCGCTCCACCGGCCCGTACAGCCTGGTGACCCAGCAGCCGCTGGGTGGCAAGGCGCAGTTCGGCGGCCAGCGCTTCGGCGAGATGGAAGTGTGGGCGCTCGAAGCTTACGGCGCGGCGCACAGCCTGCAGGAGATGCTGACGGTCAAGTCGGACGATGTGACGGGCCGTGTGAAGACGTACGAGGCCATCGTCAAGGGCGAGACCATCGAGTCGCCGGGCGTGCCCGAGAGCTTCCGGGTGTTGGTCAAGGAACTTCAGTCGCTCGGCCTGGCAGTCGAAGTGGTCGATGCGAAGGAAGAAGTGATCCAGTTCGGTCGGGAGGACCCGGAAGAGAAGCTGCCGAACCTGGGCTTCAGCCTGAGCCTGCCTGGCGCCATGACCAAGGGCATGGAATAAAGAATAGAAAGAAACCAGGTTTCTGCCAGAAACCTGGTTTCTCTCGCCCACATAGGGGAGAGTACTGTGGAAGTTAATGAATTTGATGCCATTCGTATCTCGTTGGCTTCTCCCGAGCAAATCATGGAGTGGTCGCACGGTGAGGTGACCAAGCCGGAGACCATCAACTACCGTACGCTTCGCCCTGAGCGGGACGGTCTGTTCTGCGAGCGCATCTTCGGCCCGACGAAGGACTGGGAATGCGCGTGCGGCAAGTACAAGCGCACACGCTACAAGGGCATCATCTGCGACAAGTGCGGCGTCGAGGTGGCGCACAGCCGGGTGCGCCGCGAGCGCATGGGGCACATCAAGCTGGCCAGCCCGGTCAGCCATATCTGGTACGTCAAGGGTGTGCCGAGCCGCCTGGGCCTGCTGCTGAACATCAGCCCCCGCAACCTCGAGCGCATCCTGTACTTTGCGCAGTACGTGATCACGAACGTCGACGAGGACGCGCGCAACCGCACGATCACGAAGGCCGAGCGCGACCTGAACCTGCGCGCCGCCCGCCTGGAAGGCGAGATCCAGTCGAAGATGGACCAGTTCGAGGCGGATCGCACCGCGCGGCTGGCCGACCTGGACAACCAGGAGCAGGCGCAGGGCACGAGCCTGTCCGAGCGGCTGGCCGCGGAGACCGGCGAGGTCATCGCGCTGGGCAAGCGGATGCAGGACGCGATGGAAAAGGTGCAGGGCAAGCCCGCACCCGAGACCTTCGGCCTGCCGTGGCTGCCCGCCGATCAGCCCGTCGTGGAAGCCGGGACCGTCGTCACCCGCGAGCACCTGAACGCGCTGAACGACGCGGTGCAGCACCGCCTGAGCGACATCGAAGACACGATCAACCGCGAGAAGGACAACGTTCGCAGCCTGACCGCAGCGAAGCGCGACCTGCTCCGTCGCGAGATCGAGCAGGCCATCGACGAGCAGCGCCAGGGCGTCGAGGCGCAGAAGGCTCAGCTGCGCAAGCAGATGAACGAGTCTCTCGAAGAGCTCAAGGACCTGAAGCGAGCGCGAGCTGCTCACCGAGAGCGAGTACCGCGACCTGCAGGACAAGTGGGGCAACGTGTTCCAGGCCGGCATGGGCGCCGAGGCGATCCGCGACCTGGTCGCGAAGATCGACCTGGACGCGATGGTCAAGGAACTGCGCCAGGAAATCCAGACGACCGCAGTCGAAGCAGCGCAAGAAGAAGGCCGCCAAGCGGCTGCGCGTGGCCGAGTCGTTCCGCAAGAGCGGCAACCGGCCCGAGTGGATGATCCTGACCCTGCTGCCCGTGCTGCCGCCCGAGCTGCGCCCGATGGTGCAGTTGGACGGCGGCCGCTTTGCCACCTCCGACCTGAACGACCTGTACCGCCGCGTGATCAACCGCAACAACCGCCTCAAGCGGCTGCTGGAGCTGGGCGCGCCGGACGTGATCGTGCGCAACGAGAAGCGCATGCTCCAGGAAGCCGTCGACAGCCTGATCGACAACGGCCGCCGCGGCCGCGCGTGTCAGCCGCAGCGGCAAGCGCAAGCTGAAGAGCCTGTCTGACCTGCTGAAGGGCAAGCAGGGCCGCTTCCGCCGCAACCTGCTGGGCAAGCGCGTCGACTACTCGGGCCGCTCGGTCATCGTGATCGGCCCGGAACTCAAGCTGCACCAGTGCGGCCTGCCGAAGAAGATGGCGCTGGAGCTGTTCAAGCCCTTCGTCATGCGCCGGCTGGTCGAATACAACTACGCGCACAACATCAAGAGCGCCAAGCGCCTGGTGGACCGCGAAAGCCCCGAGGTCTGGGACGTGCTGGAAGAGGTCACGCAAGAGCGGCCGGTGCTGCTCAACCGTGCGCCCACCCTGCACCGCCTGGGCATCCAGGCCTTCGACGTCGTCCTGATCGACGGCAGCGCCATCCAGATCCACCCGCTCGTCTGCTCGGCGTTCAACGCGGACTTCGACGGCGACCAGATGGCCGTGCACGTGCCGCTGTCGGAAGAGGCGGTGCAAGGAGGCCGCGCGAGCCTCATGCTCAGCTCGGTGAACCTGCTCAAGCCGGCCTCGGGCGAGCCGATCGTCGGCCCGTCGAAGGACATGGTGCTGGGCTGCTACTACCTGACGGTGGTGGACCCGAACGCCAAGGGCGCGGGCAAGATCTTCGGCGGCCCCGACGAAGTCCGGCTGGCGTACGACCTGGGCGTCGTGGGCCTGCGCGCGCCGATCAAGGTGCGCTTCGTGGACTGGGCCGACGAGGTCACGCTCGACGAACTCGAGCTGGATCGCGGAGATTGACTGCGCAGTTCCGGCAGCGCGGCATACGCAGACCGCGGGCGACATCGTACGCGCATGATGAACACGGACCGCGAGGTGCTGCTCGACGAGATGGCCGCTCAGCCACGCGCCAGGTCGAAGACCTGCGCGCGGCGCTGCTGGCCAAGCACGTCCGGCCCGACAAGCTGCCGCAGACGGGCATGCTCGCGACGTCGGTCGGCCGGGTGCTGTTCAACATGTCGCTGCCCAAGCCGCTGCAGTTCGTCAACGACGTGATGGACAAGAAGCGGCTGAACGACTTCGTCGGCATCTGCTACGAGCTGATGGGCTCGGACGGTGACCGCCGAGGTCGTGGACGAGATCAAGCGCATGGGCTTCACCTATGCCACCATCTCGGGCATGACCATCGCGGTCAGCGACATCCAGGTGCCCGATCAGAAGCAGGCCGTGCTGGACGAGACGTCCACGCGGGTCGAAGAGACCGAGCGCCAGTACCGCCGCGGCCTGATCACCGAAGAAGAGCAGTACAACAAGGTGGTCGAGCTGTGGACCCGGGCGACGGACGAGATCACGCAGGCCGTCAAGAGCCTGCTGAACCCGCTCACCGGCCTGGGCGCGATGGCGACCTCGGGCGCGACCAAGGGCGGCATCCAGCCCATCCGCCAGCTGGCCGGCATGCGCGGCCTGATGGCCGACCCGTCGGGGCGCATCATCGCCCTGCCGATTCGCTCGAACTTCCGCGAAGGCCTGACCGCCCTCGAGTACTTCCTGAGCACGCACGGCGCACGCAAGGGCCTGGCCGACACCGCGCTGCGCACCGCGGACGCGGGTTACCTGACCCGCCGCCTGGTCGACGTGGCGCAGGACGTCATCATCACGTCGGACGACTGCGGCACCGAAGCCGGCATCTGGTTCACCGAGGCGGGCGCGAAGGAGACCGGCGAGAAGCTCGACGAGCGCATCGTCGGCCGCATCACGGCCGCACGCGGTCATGGACCCGAAGACCGGCGAGATGCTGCTCGACCGCAACGCAGCTGCTCGACGAGCTGGCGCTCGGCGTGATCAAGCGGGCGGGCGTGGACAAGGTGTTCGTCCGCTCGGCGCTGACCTGCGAGAACCGCTTCGGCCTGTGCAAGCTCTGCTACGGCAGCGACCTGGCCCGCGGCGGCGAGGTCAAGATGGGCGAGGCGGTCGGCATCATCGCGGCGCAGTCCATCGGCGAGCCCGGCACGCAGCTGACCCTGCGCACGTTCCACACCGGCGGTGTGGCGGGCGCGGAAGACATCACCCAGGGCCTGCCCCGCGTCGAAGAGCTCTTCGAGGCGCGCACGCCCAAGGGCGAGGCCGTCATCGCCGAAATCGGCGGCATCGTCAACGTCTACTGGGAAGATGACGTCCGCAAGCTGAAGGTGACCAACACCCGGCTGCGCCGCAAGACGCACATGATCCCGGCGGGCTACGACATGCTGGTGCGCAACGAAGACCGCGTGCAGGCGACCACGCCGATCGCCAAGGCGCTGCGCGCCGACGCCGAGCCGCAGGAAATCCTGGCGGCGTTCGACGGCAACATCTACATCGACACGGACGATGACGGCGCTGATCAAGGCCGTCATCCGCCGCGAGGACGTGGAAGAGTGGGTGACCGACATCCCGGCCTCGGCCCGCCTGAAGGTGGACAAGGGCGACCGGGTCGAGGTCGGCACGCAGCTCACCGAAGGCTCGAAGAACCCGCGCGAGGTGCTGCGCATCCAGGGCCGCGAGGCCGCGCAGATGTACCTGCTGGACGAGGTCCAGAAGGTGTACCGGTCGCAGGGTGTGAGCATCCACGACAAGCACATCGAGGTCATCGTCCGCCAGCTGGTGCGCCGGGTTCGCGTGCTGCGCAGCGGCGACACGGACATGCTGATCGGCGAGCTGGTCGACCGGTTCGAGTTCGACGAGGCCAACGAGGCGGTCGTGGCTGCCGGCGGCGAGCCGGCCCGCGGCGAGCCCGTGCTGCTGGGCGTCACCAAGGCGTCGCTGAACACCGACAGCTTCCTGGCTGCGGCCTCCTTCCAGGAGACCACCCGGGTGCTGACCGATGCGGCGGTGCGCGGCGCCAAGGATACGCTGCGCGGCCTGAAGGAGAACGTGATCATCGGCAAGCTGATTCCGGTGGGCACGGGCTTCGAGACGCGGCGCCAGCGGGTGGCCGAGGCCGTGCATGGCCGAGCAGCAGCGTGTGGCCTTCGACGAGGACACCTGCTGCTCGAAGAAGAGCAGCCGGAGGAAGAGCCGCTGCTCGAAGAGCAGGTCATCGCCGACTTCGTCGACGACGACTACAACGACGACCTGCTGGCCGACGAAGCGGCATAACGCTTGCCTTCGGCAACATCCCAGGTCTCCTCGCGCCGACTCGGGCGCAGGAGACCTGGGGTGAGATTGGCCCTGATTTGACCCGCACTGCTCCTTGTGCTAAACTAACGTTCGTGGGCCAGAGTGTCATCTGGCCCGCGTTGTTCGTGTCCTCCACGCCATGAAACTGCATGGCGCGCTATGGCTGGCGACGGAGCGACACGGCCCTGAGATCATAAGCAACTCGCATTAGTAGATTTCGTGGAGGGCAGCTTGCCGACTATCAATCAGCTCGTACGTAAGGGCCGGAAGCCGATCGGCGAAGAAGGAAAAGGCTCCCGCGCTGCAGTTTACGAACAACCTCATCCACGGCCGCATGCGCCGGATGAACAAGGGTAACCCGTTCAAGCGCGGCGTGTGCACCCAGGTGCGCACGATGACGCCCGAAGAAACCGAACTCGGCGCTGCGCAAGATCGCCCGCGTGCGCCTGACCAACGGCATCGAAGTCACGGCCTACATTCCCGGCGAGGGCCACAGCCTGCAGGAGCACTCCGTGGTGCTGGTGCGCGGCGGCCGCGTGAAGGATCTGCCTGGCGTGCGCTACCACATCGTGCGCGGCGCGCTGGACACGACCGGCGTCGACGCTCGGCGTCGCGCCCGCTCGAAGTATGGCGCGAAGGTGCCGAAGGCCAGCGCGGCAGGCGCGTAAGGGCGCTAAGGGCGCTCCGGCGAAGAAGAAGTAAGGAGCCGGAGTGACTCATGTCTCGACGTAATCGCCCTGAACCACGCGAGATCCTGCCGGATCCGCGTTATCAAAGCGTCCTGGTTTCGCACCTGATCAACGTGATCATGTACAGCGGCAAGAAGTCGACGGCCGAAGGCATCGTCTACGGCGCGATCGAGGTCCTCGAACACCGGACCAAGAAGCCCGGCATCGAAGCGCTCGAGCAGGCGATCCGCAACGCCACGCCCATGATCGAGGTGCGCCCCCGCCGCGTCGGCGGCGCCACCTACCAGGTGCCGATGGAAATCCGCGAGGACCGCCGCCTGGCCCTGGCCCTGCGCTGGTTGATCCAGAGCTCGCGCAAGCGCGCCGGCAAGAGCATGGTCGACAAGCTCTCCGGCGAGCTGTTCGATGCGCACAACAACCAGGGCAACACGGTCAAGAAGCGCGAAGACACGCACAAGATGGCCGAGGCCAACCGCGCGTTCGCGCACTACCGCTGGTAGTTCTTCGGCAACGGATTCCGCGAATTTTCACGGATCTGAGTTATTGACTCCGCGAAGGTCCGTGTCATCCGGATTCAGAGCTTGTGTAACCATGATGAGACCCGGCATCCTGCGGCACGCTGTGCTGAGGGAGTGCCGGGTTTCTGTCGCTTGAGAATGTGAGTGGATTGAAATGGTAACTGTGCCCTCCGTGGCAACGAGCCAAACCGAAGAAGAACGCCTCCGGCGATTGCGCAATATCGGCATCATCGCCCATATCGACGCGGGCAAAACGACGACGACCGAGCGCATCCTGTACTACACCGGCAAGACCTACCGGATGGGCAACGTCGACGAGGGCACCACCGTCACCGACTGGATGGTGCAGGAGCGTGAACGCGGCATCACGATTCAGTCTGCGGCCATCACCAGCGAGTGGAAGGGCTACCAGATCAACATCATCGACACGCCCGGCCACATCGACTTCACCGCCGAGGTGCAGCGCAGCCTGCGCGTGCTCGACGGCGGCGTCGTCGTCTTCGACGCGGTCGCCGGCGTCGAGCCCCAGTCCGAGACGGTCTGGCGGCAGGCCAACCACTACGGCGTGCCGCGCATCTGCTTCGTCAACAAGATGGATCGCACCGGCGCGAATTTCTGGCGCACGATCGACATGATCAAGGACCGGCTGGGCGCGAACCCGCTGCCCGTGCAGCTCCCATCGGCTCGGAAGACCTGTTCGCCGGCATGATCGACCTGATGACCCGCATCGCCTGGACCTTCCCCGGCGACCTGGGCGCGACGCCGCAGGACGGGCCCGTGCCCGACGTCTCTGCAGGACGAGGTCGGAGCGACTGCGCGAGCAGATGGTCGAGAAGATCGCGGAGACCGACGACGATCTGATGACTGAAGTACCTCGAGGGCGAGGAGATCACCGAGGACGAGCTGCGCGTCGCCTTGCGCAAGGCGACGATTGCCGCGCGACGCTGGTGCCCGTGCTGTGCGGCACCGCGCTGCGCACCAAGGGCGTGCAGCTGCTGCTCGACGCGGTGATCGACTACCTGCCCTCGCCGCTCGACATCCCCGCCGTCAAGGGCACCAACCCGGACACCGGCGAAGAGGAAGAGCGCCCCACGCGCGATCGACGCACCGGTCTCGGCGCTCGTCTTCAAGATCCAGACCGACCCGTACATGGGCAAGCTGGCGTACGTACGCGTTTACTCGGGCGTGCTCCAGTCGGGCACGACCCTGCTGAACACGAGCAAGGACCGCAAGGAGCGCATGGGCCGGCTCGTGCAGGTCTACGCCGAGAAGCGCGAGGACGTGACGATGATCCGGGCGGGCGACATCGGCGCGATCGTCGGCGTGAAGCAGACCTTCACCGGCGAGACGCTGTCCGACCCGGCCGCGCCCATCGTGCTGGAAGCCATCGAGTTCCCCGAGCCGGTCATTTCGATCGCCGTCGAGCCGAAGACCAAGGCCGACCAGGACAAGCTGGCCAATGCGCTGCAGCGGCTGGCCGAAGAAGACCCGACCTTCCGCGTGCGCGTCGACGAGCAGACCGGGCAGACGCTGCTCAGCGGCATGGGCGAGCTGCACCTGGACGTGCTGATCGACCGCATGAAGCGCGAGTTCGGCGTGCAGGCCCACGTGGGCCGGCTCCAGGTGTCCTACCGCGAGACGATCACCCGCAAGACCGCCGGTCGACATGCGCTTCGTCCGGCAGACCGGCGGCCGCGGCCAGTACGCGCACGTCGTCGTGGACTTCGAGCCGCTCGAGCGCGGCAAGGGCTTCGAGTTCGTCAACAAGATCGTCGGCGGCGTGATCCCGAGGGAGTACATCGGGCCGGTCGAGCAGGGCATCCGCGAGTCGATGGAGAACGGCGTCCTCGGCGGCTATCCGCTGGTCGACATCCGGGCGACCCTGACGGGCGGCTCGTTCCACGAGGTCGACTCGCTCGGACATGGCCTTCAAGATCGCCGGCTCGATGGCGCTGCGCGAGGGCGTGCAGAAGGGCGGGCCGGTGCTGCTCGAGCCGGTGATGCGGCTGGAAGTCGTGGTGCCCGAGGCGCAACACGGGCGACGTGATCGGCGATGTGGTGTCGCGGCGCGGCCAGATCGAGGGCATGGAGATGCACTCGGTCGGGATGCAGGCGGTGCAAGGGCATGGTGCCGATGGCCGAGATGTTCGGCTATGCGACGACGCTGCGCTCGTTCACCCAGGGCCGCGGCACATTCACGATGGAGTTCTGCTGCTACGAGCCTGTGCCGGCCGACCGGGCGCGCACCATCTGGGCTCGAGCTCGAACGATCCGTATGGCGGACGTTGGGGTCGCGCACGATGATCGCGCGCTTGGAACCGTCGACTGCGCGTTCCAAAATCCGACGCGGTGCAAACACAACGAATGACGTAGCGAAATTTGCATAAAAACACGTCCGTTCGATATAATGCGAAAGTTGCCGCCGATTGCAGGAGCTGGTCAGTCTTTGCAGGCTGACCGGCAGTGACTCGGATGGCATTAGGTGCTGCTCCCGCATCTGAGCGGCGCCGGCGATAGGTGCAAAACAGGAAGGCTGGCGGCGGGTGACCCGCAAGTCGCCTCGAGTCGGCGGCCTAAGGGTGCTTTTGCCCCCGTTCCCTGAGGCCTGCCTCGTCAGCGTTGCTGGACGGGGCATTTGTTTGTAAATACGCATGTAGGGGCTGACTGTCCGCAGAGCGTCGGCTAAGCCCTTGCTCACATCAAGGAGCATGTGTCATCATGGCGAAGGAAGTCTTTCAGCGCACGAAGCCCCATGTGAACGTGGGGACGATCGGGCACATTGATCATGGCAAGACGACGCTGACGGCGGCGATCACGAAGGTGCTGGCGATGAAGGGCTGGGCGAACTTCCGGGCGTTCGATTCGATCGACAATGCGCCGGAGGAGAAGGCGCGCGGGATCACGATTGCGATTGCGCACGTCGAGTACCAGACCGAGAAGCGGCACTATGCGCACGTGGACTGCCCGGGGCACGCCGACTACATCAAGAACATGATCACGGGTGCGGCGCAGATGGACGGGGCGATCCTGGTGGTGGCGGCGCCGGAAGGGCCGATGCCGCAGACGCGCGAGCACGTGCTGCTGGCGCGGCAGGTGGAAGTGCCGGCGATGGTGGTCTTCCTGAACAAGGTCGACCAGATGGAGGACGAGGAGCTGCTGGAGCTGGTGGAGCTGGAGCTGCGCGAGCTGATGACGAGCTACAAGTTCCCCGGCGACGACATGCCGATCATCCGCGGTTCGGCGCTGAAGGCGCTGGAATCGACGTCGAAGGACCCGAAGGCGCCGGAGTATGCGTGCATCTGGGAACTGATGCATGCGGTGGACGAGTACATTCCGACGCCGGAGCGGCCGACGGACAAGCCGTTCCTGATGCCGGTGGAAGACGTGTTCGGGATCAAGGGCCGCGGCACGGTGGTGACGGGCCGTATCGAGCGCGGCAAGGTCAAGGTGGGCGAGACGATCGAGATCATCGGCCTGAAGGAAACGCGGGCGACGGTGGTGACGGGCGTCGAGATGTTCCGCAAGATGCTGCAGGAAGGGCTGGCCGGCGACAACGTGGGCTGCCTGCTGCGCGGCATCGAGCGCACGGACGTGGAGCGCGGGCAGGTGTTGGCGGCGCCGAAGTCGATCACGCCGCACACGAAGTTCCATGGCCGAAGTGGACGTGCTGAAGAAGGAAGAGGGCGGGCGGCACACGCCGTTCTTCAACGGCTACCGGCCGCAGTTCTACATCCGGACGATGGACGTGACGGGCGAGAGCGAGCTGCCGGCGGGCGTCGAGATGGTCATGCCGGGCGACAACGTCAACCTGACGATCAAGCTGATCGTGCCGGTGGCGCTGGAAATCGGTTCCCGCTTTGCGATCCGCGAGGGCGGCCGCACCGTCGGCGCCGGCGTCATCACCAAGATCCTGGAATAACTAGGATTGTAGGGGCAGACCAAACAGGTTGCCCCTACCTCTGTGCCTGGAGGCATAATGGCTAAGAATCGTATTCGCATCCGGCTGAAGGCGTTCGATCATCGGGTGCTCGATGACTCCGTACGCAAGATCGTGGACGCGGCAGAGCGCACCGGCGCCGCCGTCGTCGGGCCGATCCCGCTGCCGACGCGGATCGAGAAGTTCACCGTGAACCGCTCGCCGTTCATCGACAAGGACAGCCGGGAGCAGTTCGAGGTGCGGACGCACAAGCGCCTGATCGACGTGATGGACCCGGGCCCCAAGACGATCGAGAACCTGACCCGTCTCGACCTGCCTGCGGGCGTGGATATCGAAATCAAGCTGTAAATGGGACGCAGGTTGAACTGGTCGAACTGAGCTAGTCCTTGTTCCAGGTGCTGAGAACCAGTCTGGTCAGTTAAATCAGCGTACTATTCCGGCCATCGCAAGCTCCGCTTGCACGGGATGATGCGGCTCTCCAGCCACAAAGTGGCGCCCCCGGAGAGTCTCGACAGTCCCAAGGAGGAAATTGTGAAGGGTATTTTGGGCCGCAAGGTGGGCATGACACAGTTGCTCACCGGCCGTGGGACAGTCGTTCCTGTCACCGTCATCGAGGCAGGTCCCTGCTTCGTCACACTCATCAAGACGCTCGAGAAGGACGGCTACACCGCCGTGCAGCTCGGCTACGGCGAGACCAAGCCCCGCCGCTTGACGAAGGGCCAGGTCGGCCATCTGCGCCATCGCAACGCCAATTTGCCGACGTTGCGCGTTTTGCGCGAGATCCGCATGAAGAGTGCCGAGGACTTCGCGGTGGGCCAGAAGCTGCTGGCCGATGTCTTTGAGGCCGGCGAGCGCGTCGACGTCAAGGGCGTTTCCAAGGGTCGTGGCTTCCAGGGCGGCGTCCGCCGGCATGGTTTCCACGGCGGCCCCCGCACGCACGGTCAGTCGGACCGTTTGCGCGCACCGGGCGCTTCGAGCTCGGGCACCACGCCGGGCCGCATCTACAAGGGCAAGAAGATGGCCGGCCACATGGGCAACGCGCCCGGTCACCGTCTCCAATCTGCGGGTTGAGCTCGTGGACCCGGCCCGCAATTTGCTGGCAGTGCGCGGCGCAGTGCCGGGCGCCCGCGGTGGCCTCGTGGTCATCACGGAAGCACGGAAGCAGGGGTGATTCGATGCTAGTTCCAGTCATTAATTTGGCCGGTCAGAAGGTCGGCCAGGTCGAGCTTTCCGACACCCTGTTCTCCGCGCCTGTCAACGAACCGCTGATGCACCAGGCGCTCGTGCGCCAGCTGGCCAACGCCCGCCTGGGCACGGCCAAGGTGAAGGGCCGCAGCGAGGTTGCCGGCGGCGGTCGCAAGCCGTGGAAGCAAAAGGGCACCGGCCGGGCGCGCCAGGGTTCGACCCGGGCGGCGCAGTGGCGCGGCGGCGGCATCATCTTTGGGCCCACCCCGCGTTCTACGAACAGAAGATGCCGCGGCAGATGCGCCGCGCCGCCATTCGCTCCGCCCTGACCGTCAAGGCCATGGAAGAGCGTGTGGTCGTCCTCGATGCGCTGACCGCGAACGAGACCACGAAGACCCGCGACATGGCGCAGGCCATGGCGAAGGTTGTGCCGGCGGGCCGGGCACTGGTGCTGATGGCCGAGGCGAACGAGAATGTCGACGCGTTCGGCCAGCAACATCGCCAATGTCAAGCTGCTGCGGGCCGGTTACCTGAACATGCGCGATCTGCTGGACTGCGATTACCTCGTGATCCCCCAGGATGCGCTGCCGGTGCTCGAGGGCGTGTTGAGCTGAATGGGACGCCGATTGAACTGATTGGACTGATCTGCCTGATCTCCAAGAGATCATGAAGCTCAGTCTGGTCAGTCAGATCAGCGTGCTATTCCGAATGAGGAGTTGCACAGATGCATGTTTATGACATTCTCAAGCGCCCGGTCGTGACCGAAAAGAGCAACGCGCAAGCGGGTGCGGAAAACCAGTACACGTTCGAAGTCGACAAGCGCGCGAACAAGATGCAGGTCAAGGATGCAGTCGAGACGGCGTTCAACGTCACGGTGTTGGAAGTCAACATCATCAACATCCAGCCCAAGTACGGCCGAGTCGGTCGCGCAACGGTCATCAAGAAGGCCGGCATGAAGAAGGCCGTGGTGACGCTGGCCCCGGGGAACACGATCCAGTTCTTCGAGGGTGTGTGAGTTTTCGCTTGCCGCGCTGCCGAGGCAGCGCGCAAGCGAAAACTGTGCAGGCAGGCGGCAAGGACGGCAAGAGTATCGCCTGCCCCGGCGCCTGATGAGCATCCTGAGCGAAGTCGAAGGACTTCACATCGAGATGCGCCATCACGAAGCGAGCGCCGGTTAGTTTGCGAGGTCACGTCAAGCGTGACACGCAATTTGCCACAGGAGACTAAATGGCTATCAAGGTCTACAAGCCCACGTCGGCCGGGCGTCGCGGCATGAGTGTCTCGACGTTTGAGGAGATCACCCGGTCGACCCCTGAGCGCTCCTTGCTGCGCCCCCTGCGCGAACATGCAGGCCGCAACAATCAGGGCCGCGTCACCGTGCGCCACCAGGGCGGCGGTCACAAGCGCATGTATCGCTTGATCGACTTCCGCCGCGACAAGCACGGCATTCCGGCGCGCGTCGTCTCGATCGAGTACGATCCGAATCGGTCGGCCCGCATCGCGCTGCTGAACTACGCGGACGGCGAGAAGCGCTACATTCTGGCCCCCGTGGGCCTGAAGGTCGGCGCCCAGCTCATGTCTGGCCCCGAGGCTGAGGTTCGGGTCGGCAATGCGCTGCCTCTGCGCAACATCCCGTTGGGCACCGTCGTGCACAACGTCGAGTTGCAGCCAGGTCGTGGCGGCCAGATGGCTCGCTCGGCCGGCGTCGGCGCGCAGGTGCTGGCGAAGGAAGGCGACTACGCCCAGTTGCGCCTGCCCTCCGGTGAGGTGCGTCGCGTTCCGATGGTCTGCCTGGCAACCATTGGCCAGGTCGGCAATACCGATCACGCGAACCTGAACCTGGGCAAGGCCGGCCGCAAGCGCTGGCTCGGCATCCGGCCGACCGTGCGCGGCACCGCGCAGGATCCGAATTCGCACCCGCATGGTGGTGGTGAAGGCCGCTCGCCGGTGGGTATGCCTGGTCCCAAGACCCCGTGGGGCAAGCCCGCGCAGGGTTACAAGACCCGCAAGAATAAGCGCACCGAGAAGTTTATCGTGCGCCGCCGCGGCAAGAAGTAGGGGGACTTGAGGAATGAGCCGATCGCTTAAAAAGGGCCCATACGTACAGAACAAGCTGCTGAAGAAGGTCGAGGCCATGAACCGGACCGGCAAGAAGACGGTCATCAAGACTTGGTCCCGCGCTTCGACGGTCTTCCCGCAGATGGTTGGTCATACGATCGCGATCCATGACGGGCGCCGCCATGTGCCGATCTACATTGCGGAAAACATGGTCGGCCACAAGTTGGGCGAGTTCGCACCCACCCGGTTCTTCCGCGGGCACGTTCGCAGCGAAAAGAAGAGCTCGAGGTGATGTGATGGAAGCGCGAGCGGTTACTAAGTACACGGGCATTTCGCCCCAAAAGACCCGCTGGGTCATCGACCAGGTGCGCGGGATGCAGGCCGAGCAGGCCCTGGCCCTGCTGCGCTACATGCGGCAGTCCGCGGCCGAGCCGGTTGCCAAGACCATCGCGTCGGCGCTGGCCAACGCGGAAGAGAACCTGGGCCTGGCCCGCGAGGACATGTACATCCAGACGATCATGGCGGATGGCGCTCCCTTGCGCCGCTGGCGCCGGTTCGGTGCGCGCGGCCGGTTCAAGCCGATCATTCGGCGGTCGTCGCACATTACCGTCGTTCTCGAAGAACGCGGCGCTTGATAGGTATAAGGAGAGACATACATGGGTCGAAAAGTCCATCCCATTGGTTTTCGCCTGGGTACCACAGAAAGCCATCGCTCTCGCTGGTATGCCGAGGGCAAGGAATATACCAACCTGGTCGCTGAGGACCGCCGGATCCGCAAGATGGTGTTGACCAACTTGCCGGAGGCGCAGATCTCCCGCGTGGACATCGAGCGTTTCCCGCCCAACCAGATCCGCATTACCGTCCATTCGGCGAAGCCGGGTGTCATCATCGGTCGCAAGGGCGCCACGGTCAACCAGTTGCGCGGCGACCTGCAGAACGCCACCGGCAAGCGCGTCAAGCTGGACATCGCCGAGATCGACAAGCCCGAGCTCGATTCCTTCCTGGTAGCTCGCAGCATCGCCGATCAGCTGGGCCGGCGCATTTCGCACAAGCGGGCCATGAAGCAGGCCGTGCTCCGCGCTCTCAAGAGCGGCGCGCAGGGCTGCATGATTCGCTGTGGCGGTCGCCTGGCCGGGTCTGAAATGGCCCGCGTCGAAACCGTGCGTGAGGGCCGGGTTCCCCGCCATACGCTGCGTGCGGAAATCGACTATGCCAAGGAAGAGGCGCTGACCACCTTTGGCCGGATCGGCATCAAGGTCTGGATCTACAAGGGCGAGCGTCTCCCGGGTGCTGAGGCGTAGGAGTCTTTACCATGTTAATGCCTAAGCGTGTTAAGTATCGCAAGCAGCACCGTGGGCGGCGCGCCGGCCTGGCGACCCGAGGCAATGAAGTCAGCTTCGGCGAGTTCGGCCTCCAGGCACTTGGTGCATGCTGGATGAACAGCCGCCAGATCGAAGCGGCTCGTCGCGCGATCGTGCGCTACCTGCGCCGCGGCGGTAAGCTGTGGATTCGTGTATTCCCGGACCACCCGGTCACCAAGCGGCCGGCCGAAACCCGTATGGGTGGCGGCAAGGGCGCGGTGGAGTACTGGGCGGCCGTGGTTAAGCCCGGCCTGATGTTGTTCGAAGTGGCCGGCGTTACCGAGGAAGAGGCCCGCGAGGCGATGCGTTTGGCATCGCACAAGCTGCCGATCCCGGTGCAGTTCGTTCGTCGCGAACTGGGGGAGCAAGCCTAAGATGACGCGCGCAAGTGAAATTCGTGGTTTGGGCGTGGCCGAAGTGGCCCGCAAACTGGACGAGGCGCATCAGGAGCTGTTCAACCTCCGGTTCCAGTATTCGACTGGGCAGCTCAAGAACACGGCTCGGTTGAGCGAGGTCAAGCATGAAATCGCCCGGCTGCGCACGGTGCTGCGCGAGCACGAACTGGCCGCGGCCCGAGGAGAATAAGAGATGACTAACGAAGCACAGGCGGCACAGGGTGCCGTTGGCTCGGGCCGGACCACGACGCACAAGACCCTGGTCGGCAAGGTGGTCAGCAACAAGATGCAGAAGACCGTCGTGGTCGAGGTCGAGCGCACGCGCCGGCACCCGCTGTACGGCAAGGTCATCCGCGTGCACAAGAACTACAAGGCGCACGACGAGAACAACGAGTGCAAGGTCGGCGACCAGGTTCGTATCGTCGAGTCGCGGCCCTACAGCAAGGACAAGCATTTCCGGGTTGAGGCCATCCTGAACCGCGCGGCCCAGATCGACAAGGCGCCCTTGACGGCGTCGCCCGACGTAGAGGGGTGAGGCGATGATTCAGCAGGAAAGCCGGCTCAAGGTTGCCGATAACACCGGCGCCAAGGAAATTCTCTGCATCCGGGTCATGGGCGGCTCCATGCGCCGGTACGCGCACCTCGGCGATGTCATCATCGCCACGGTGAAGCAGGCTGCGCCCAACGGCGCAGTCAAGGAAGGCGACGTCGTGCGCGCGGTGGTGGTTCGCACCACCTACCCGCACAAGCGGGCCGATGGCTCGTCGATCCGTTTCGACGACAACGCAGCCGTAATCATCGACCAGATGCGCGCCCCTCGTGGCACCCGCATCTTTGGGCCGGTGGCTCGTGAGCTGCGCGACCGCGGTTACATGCGCATCGTGTCGCTCGCGCCCGAAGTGCTGTAGGGAGAAACCAGGTTTCTCCGAGAAACCTGGTTTCTTGGGGAGCTGGAGTGGAGCAACAATGAACATCAGAAAAGGCGATAAGGTCGTAGTGATTTCGGGCGATGACAGCGGCAGCCAGGGCGAAGTCCAGCGCGTGATGCGCGCCAAGTGGGGCAAGGGCCGCAAGGCCGGCCAGCGCAAGTCATCGGCCGACCGGGTCGTGGTCGCAGGCATCAACCTGGTCAAGAAGCACCAGCGGCGCACCGGCAACGTCAACACCCAGTTCGGCATCATCGAGCGCGAAGCGCCGTTGCACATCTCGAACGTCATGTTGATCTGCCCGAAGTGTGGCAAGCCCACCCGGGTGGGCCATGTGATTCATGCCGACGGCAGCCGCTCCCGCGCCTGCAAGAAGTGCGGCGACGTAATGGACGCATAACCTCGCCCCCACCACCCGGCACTGCCAGCGGCAGGCGCAGGGTGCAGGCGAGGTTGCCCGTAAGGGCAAGTCCGGATCAGGGTTGCGCCAAGCGCCACCGGCGCGAGTAACCCTGTATAGGATAGGAGTAAGCAGAAATGGCAATGCCAAGATTGGCGGAACGGTACCGCACCGAAGTTGTGCCCGCGCTCGAGAAGGAGTTCGGCTACAAGAACATCATGCAGGTGCCGAAAATCGAAAAGGTCGTCCTGAACATCGGCATGGGCGAGGCGCTCACCAACGCCAAGAGCCTCGACGCCGCTGCGGGTGACCTCACGGCCATCGCGGGCCAGAAGCCCGTCTTCACCAAGGCGAAGAAGTCCATCGCGAACTTCAAGCTGCGCGAGGGCAACACGATCGGCGTGACCGTGACCCTGCGCCACGAGCGCATGTGGAGCTTTCTCGACCGCTTGATGAACATCGCCCTGCCGCGCTTGCGCGACTTCCGGGGCATCAACCCCGATGCGTTCGACGGTCATGGCAATTATAGCCTGGGCTTGCGGGAGCAGCTGCTGTTCCCCGAGATCCATTATGAAAAGGTCGACAAGATTCGCGGCATGGCCGTGACGGTCGT
Organism: uncultured Chloroflexia bacterium; assembly: GCA_963810095.1. Taxonomy (GTDB): domain Bacteria; phylum Chloroflexota; class Anaerolineae; order CG2-30-64-16; family CG2-30-64-16; genus JALOOB01. The sequence goes on from CAWEMM010000014.1 coordinate 167,652, forward strand.
CACGACGGCGAAGACGGACGAAGAGGGCCGGCGGCTGCTGCAGCTGATGGGCATGCCGTTCCGCAAGTAGGGGCGACCCTGCGTGGTCGCCTTCCGTAGGGAGGAAATTCTGTGGCAAAGACGTGTATGCCGATCCGGGAGCAGCGCCGCAAGTATGTAGTCCGCGTACGCAATCGCTGCAGCATCTGCAGCCGTCCGCGCGGGTACATGCGCCGGTTTGATCTGTGCCGTGTGTGCTTCCGCGAACAGGCGCTCAAGGGCAATCTGCCCGGCGTCGTGAAGTCGAGCTGGTAGTCTCCTGCTGCTGGTTTCGGCGAAACGAGCAGAGACAAGAGAGACCCGGAATACGGAATCCCGCGCTGCGAAACCGCTAACGCCAGCAAGCTGGCGCCTGGGCCAGGTCGCAAGCGACGGGTGATCCGAATCCAAGGAGTTCAAAATGATCAGTGATCCGATTGCCGACATGCTGACTCGTATCCGCAACGGCGCCCTGGTCCGGCACAAGCAGGTGGTCGTGCCTGGTTCCAAGGTTAAGCTGGCGATTGCTCGTATCCTGAAGGACGAAGGGTTCATCAAGGACTTCGAAGTCACCAAGGACGAGCCCCAGGCCCAGTTGCGTCTGGTTTTGAAGTATGACCGCGACCGCAAGTCCATCATCACCGGCATGCAGCGGGTCAGCCGGCCCGGGCGGCGAGTCTATGTCAAGCGCACCAGTATCCCGTGGGTCCTCAGTGGCCTCGGGGTCGCCATCCTGAGCACGCCGCAAGGCATCATGACGGACCACAAGGCCCGCCGGCTCGGATTGGGCGGCGAGGTGCTCGCCTACATCTGGTAGGGTTAGGAGGCAGGACTGTGTCGCGTATTGGTAAAATGCCGGTTGCGCTGCCGAACGGCGTGAGCGTGACGGTGAGTGATAGCAATTTCATCACTGTGAAGGGCCCGAAGGGACAGCTCGAGCAGCAGTTCCCGGCGGAAATGTCCTTCGCAGTGGAAGCGGGTCAGGTCTGTGTGACGCGACCGACCGATGCCAAGAACCACAGGGCGCTGCACGGCCTCAGCCGCGCGCTCCTGAACAACATGGTGACGGGCGTGAACACCGGCTTCAAGCGGGTGCTCGAGGTCGAAGGCGTGGGTTACCGTGCCGGCGTGATGGGCAAGAATCTCGTCGTCATCGTGGGCTATTCGCACCCGGTCGAGGTCGTGCCGCCGCCCGGTATCAACTTTGAGGTCGACAAGACCGGCCGGCAGATCACGGTGACCGGGATCGACAAGCAGGTCGTCGGCCAGATGGCCGCACAAATTCACGATTTGCGTCCGCCAGAGCCGTACAAGGGCAAGGGCGTGCGCTATCAGGGTGAGAAGATCCGCCAGAAGGCCGGCAAGAGCGGTAAGGTCGGCGGCAAGGGCAAGAAGTAGCCTGCGTGAGTGCTTCGGCCCACACAACCGCAAGTTGTGCCGAAGCCTTGCGCACCATTCGAGAGGGCTACTCTTTACGAGAGGGCCTCACAGTGAGGGCCCTCTGACGAGGTAACTGCAATGGCCGATAACTCGAGTTTGGAAGCTCGGAAACGCCGACATGAGCGCATTCGCCGGCACCTGCACGGCACGGCCGATCGCCCGCGTCTCAATGTGTTCCGCAGTCTGGACCATATCTACGTCCAGGTAATCGACGATGACTTGGGCAACACGCTGGTCGCCGCGTCGACGGTCGACCCCGAGTTGCGCGAACAGCTGGACGGTTTGAACAAGTCTCAGCAGGCGACCCGCGTTGGCCAGTTGGTGGCAAGGCGAGCGCTCGACAAGGGGCTGAAGAAAGTCGTGTTCGACCGCGGTGGGTATCCATACCACGGCCGCGTGAAGGCACTGGCCGACGGCGCGCGCGAAGGCGGGCTGGAGTTCTAGGAGGACTTGATGCCAGGCAATCAACGAAATCAGTCGGCCGGCAGGCCGGGTCAAGGTGGGCCGAATCGGCAAGGTCCTCGGTCCGATGGCGGCCAGGGCGGCCAGGGTGGTCAGGGCCGCGATGGCCGCGATCGCCGCGGCCGGCCGCCGCGCGAGCAGGACGAACGTGAGCAGCTCGACGAGCGTGTGGTCCACGTGGCCCGCACGTCGAAGGTGCTGAAGGGCGGCCGTCGCTTCGCCTTCCGGGCCGTCGTGGTCGTTGGCGACAACCACGGCCAGGTCGGCTTCGGCGTGGGCAAGGCCCGCGAAGTGCCGGAAGCGGTGCGCAAGGCTTCGGAGCATGCGCGCAAGAACATGCAGCGCATCCCGATGGCCGGCACCACGATCCCGCACATCGCATTGGGCGACTTCAGCGCGGCCAAGGTCCTGCTGCGGCCGGCCTCGCCGGGCACCGGCGTCATTGCGGGCGGCGGCGTGCGCGCCGTGCTTGAGGCGGCGGGCATCCGCGACATCCTGACCAAGAGCCAGGGCAGCGCGAACATGCTGAACGTGGTCGCCGCGACCTTTAAGGCGCTCGCAGCCCTGAAGGACCCTGAGGAAGAAGCGAAGCGCCGCGGGCGGCCGGTTGAGGCTCTCACGCCCCACTGGCTCCGGGGAGGTAAAGATGCAGAACAGCAGCAGTAACCAGCCGGGCGCCAGCTCGACGAAGCGACTGCGGGTTACCTACTCCACGAGCTCCATCGGCGTCGAGTACGACCAGAAGGACACCGTGCGCCGGCTGGGCCTGCGCAAGCTGGGCCGCACCGTCGAGCTGCCGGATTCGCCGGCAGTGCGCGGGATGCTCCACAAGGTGCGCCACCTGGTGACCGTCGAAGAGGTCGAGGCGTAAGATGAAGCAGCATGATGTGATGCCCGCTCCGGGCTCGAATAAGAAGAAGACTCGCTCCGGTCGCGGCATCTCCGCGGGCCGCGGCAAGACCGCGGGTCGGGGCACCAAGGGTCAGAATTCACGCTCTGGCGGGTCGAAGCGCCCGTACTTCGAAGGTGGCCAGCTGCCCCTCGTGCGGCGTCTGCCGCACCTCGGCGGGTTCAAGAACCGCTGGCGCATCGAGTATGCGCCGGTCAACCTGGAACGCCTGAACGTGTTCGCGACGGGCACGGAAGTCGATCCCGAGATGATGGCCGCGGCCGGCGTGATTAAGTCGCCCGCGAAGCCGGTGAAGATCCTGGGCGATGGCGACCTGACCGTGGCCTTGACCGTCAAGGCGCACAAGTTCTCCGCATCGGCGCGCGAGAAGATCCAGGCCGCTGGCGGCTCGGTCGAAGAGCTCGCGCTGGAATGATCGTATTAGCCACAGAGGGCGCAGAGCTTGAAGAGCATCCTGAGCGCAGTCGAAGGATGTCATGCTCGGAGTCCTCTGTGACCTCGTGGCAAGGAGCTAAACATGCTAGAAGCGGTTCGTAATGCGTTCCGTTTGCCGGACCTGCGACGCAAGCTGTTGGTCACCCTGGGCATCCTGGTGATCTACCGCCTGCTCGCACACATCCCGGTGCCGGGCGTGAATACCCAGGCGCTGCAAACGATCTTCAGCTCGAACCAGCTGCTGGGCCTGCTTAACCTGCTGTCGGGCGGCGCGCTGCAGAACTTCTCGGTGATGGCCATGGGTGTTTACCCGTACATCACCGCGTCGATCATCATCCAGTTGCTCATCCCGATCATTCCGCAGTGGCAAGAGCTGCAGAAGGAAGGCGATGCGGGCCGCAATAGACTCAACCAGTACACCAACTGGCTGACCATCCCGCTCGCGCTGCTGCAGGCTTTCGGCCAGTCGTCGCTGTTGACCCAGAGCACCAGCCAGGCCGGCCCCGTCCTGTCGAAGTTCGGCTTCGCCAGCTTTCCGCTCGAGACCATCGTGATCCTGGTCTCGCTGACCGCGGGTACGATGATCGCCATGTGGTTGGGCCAGATCATCACCCAAGAGGGTATCGGCAACGGCATCTCGATCATCATCTTTGGCGGCATCATCGCGGCCATGCCCACGAACGTCGTCAACACGACGATCCAGGGCGGCGTCCTGCAGCTGCTGGTCTTCATCCTGGTGACGGTCCTGACTGTCGCCGTCATCGTGGTCGTGCAGGAAGGGCAGCGGCGCATTCCGGTGCAATACGGCAAGCGGGTGCGCGCGATGCGGGGCAACCGGCTGATGGTGGTCGGCGGCCAGAGCACGCATGTGCCGATCCGGGTGAACTCGGCCGGCATGATCCCGCTGATCTTCGCGTCGTCCATGCTGATCTTCCCGAGCACGATCGCCAGCTACTTCGTCAACTCGCCGTCGGCTTTCGTGTCGTCCGTGGCGAATGCGGTGTACAACTTCTTCACGCCGGCCCACGCCGCGTACTGGCTGCTCTACTTCTTGTTGGTCATTGCGTTCACGTACTTCTACACGGACGTGATCTTCAAGCAGCAGAACCTGGCCGAGACGCTGCAGCGCCAGGGTGGCTTCATCCCGGGCATCCGCCCCGGTTACAACACCGAGAAGTACCTGAACACCGTGCTGTCCCGCATCACGCTGGTCGGCGCGCTGTTCCTGGGCTTCGTCGCCATCCTGCCGTGGCTCGTCCACCTGTTCTTGGGCGGGGGCGCGTCGGGCCGGGCGGCCAACAGCACCCTGCTGATCTCCAGCACCGGCCTGCTGATTGTGGTCGGCGTCGTGCTTGACACGATGAAGCAACTGGAAGCGCAGCTGTTGATGCGCCATTACGAAGGCTTCATCCGGAAGTAGCGCGATTCGGGCAGGCGTGATATAATGATGGTTCTGTAACCGGGCAACGAGAGACCAGGTTTCTTCAGGCGAGGCCGTCACGCCGTGACGATCGCACGGAAACCTGGTTTCTTACGGGTAGTGACCAGGGGGCATCGATGGTAGAACAGACAAAGCCGTTGTTTATCGTCATGCTCGGCGCCCCGGGCGCCGGTAAGGGCACCCAGGCACGCATGCTCTCGGAAGCGATGCACCTCCCGCAGGTTTCGTCGGGCGACATCTTCCGCGAGAACCTGAAGAACCAAACGCCGCTGGGTCTGCTGGCCAAGGGGTACATGGACAAGGGCGAGCTGGTGCCCGACGACGTGACCATTAACATGGTGATGGACCGGTTGAGCCGGGCGGATGCTGCCGGCGGCGTGGTGTTGGACGGGTTCCCGCGCACGCTGGCCCAGGCCGCCGCGCTGGATCGGGCGCTGGCCGAGCGGGGCTTGGGTATCCAGGTGGTGCCCTTGCTCGAGGTCGGCGACGAGGCCTTGATCAACCGGTTGGCCGGCCGGCGCGTCTGCAAAGACTGCCAGGCCATGTACCACGTCGAGTTCAATCCGCCGACAGTCGAAGGCAAGTGCGACAAGTGCGGCGGCGAGTTGTATCGGCGGGCCGACGACGAACCCGAGACCGTGCGCAACCGGCTGTTCGTGTACTACAAGCAGACGGCGCCGTTGATCGGCTACTACTTCGCTCACGATCTGCTGGTCCCGATGAACGGCGACCGGCCGATGGAGCAGGTGCAAGCCGACCTGCTGGCCGCGGTAGCGCCGGCGACGGGCGTCTGATCTGGATGCGTGGCCTCGGCGACGCGTAACCAGGGGTGATGCATGATCATCTTAAAAGTCGGCCTGAGATCGCGCAGATGCGCGAGGCGGGGCGCATCGTTGCCCGGGTGCACGAGGCTATGCGTGAGCTGGTCCGGCCCGGCGTAACGACTGCGGAATTGAACACGCGGGCCGAAGAGATCATTCGCCAGCACGGTGCGATCCCGACGTTTCTGGGGTATCCGCACACCGGAAAGAACGACTTTCCGGCCAGCATCTGCGCCTCGATCAACGAGGAACTGGTGCACGGCATTCCCAGTGCGAAGCGTTGGCTCGAGCCGGGCGATATCATCAGCGTCGACGTGGGCGCCACGTACAAGGGCTGGGTCGGTGACTCGGCCTGGACCTATGCGGTGGGCCCGATCGATGCCGATAGCCAGGCGTTGATGGATGCGACGGAAGGCAGCCTGTGGGCGGGCATCGCCCAGGCCCGGGCGGGCAACTTCCTGGCCGATATCTCGAAGGCGATCGAGACGCACATCGTGCAGCGCGGCTTCCACGTGGTCCGTGAGTACACGGGGCATGGCGTCGGCCGGCGCATGCACGAAGAACCGAATGTGTTGAACTATGTCCCGGCGGGGGTGGGCCGCGGGCCCAAGCTGAAGCCGGGCATGACGTTTGCGCTGGAGCCCATGGTGGGCACAAGCACCTGGCGCACGAAGGTGATGTCGGATGGCTGGCTGGTCGTTATGGCTGACGGCAAGCGCGCCGCCCACTTCGAACACACGATCGCCGTCACAGACGGCGAGCCCGAGATTCTGACAGTCTTGTAGGGAGAAATCGGGTTTCTGCGAGAAACCGGCTTCCTGTGACACGAGGACACTGGAGAAAGAACATGAAAGTCCGACCGTCGGTCAAGCGCATTTGCGACAAGTGCAAGATCATCCGGCGCCACGGCACGGTGCAGGTAATCTGCGTTAACCCGAAGCACAAGCAGCGCCAAGGGTAATTGGAGGATAGCGAATGGCTCGTATCGCTGGTGTAGACCTGCCGCGAGATAAGCGGGTTGAAGTAGGCCTGACTTATATCTTCGGCATCGGCCCTACGTCGAGCAGAGAGATCCTGACGATGACGGGTGTCAACCCGGACGTCCGGATCAAGGACCTGGACGAGACGCAGGTTGCAAAGCTGCGTGACGTCATCGAGCGCAACTACAAGGTAGAAGGCGACCTGCGCCGCGAGGTGGCGATGAACATCAAGCGCCTGCAGGAAATCGGCAGCTACCGCGGTCTGCGCCATCGCCGCAATTTGCCGGTTCGCGGCCAACGCACGCGCGACGAACGCCCGCACCAAGCGAGGCGCTCGCCGCACCGTTCCGGGCAAGAAGCGCGCCCGCAAGTAATCGTAAGCTGGGGCGACCGTAGTGGTCGCCCGGGCGGCCGCTACGGTCGCCCCTACTGGGAGAAGAGGAATGCCGAAACCTACTGCTACACCTGCCGGCGGCAAGCGCACCCCACGGCGCGCCGGGCCGCGGCGTGAGAAGCGCCTGGTCCCCCAGGGCCAGGTTCACATTCAGTCGACGTTCAACAACACGATCGTCACCGTGACCGACCTCCAGGGCAACACCATGGCCTGGACGAGCACCGGTGGCGCCGGGTTCAAGGGTTCGCGCAAGAGCACCCCGTACGCCGCGCAGTTGGCTGCCACGCAGGCCGCCAAGTCCGCGATGGACATGGGCATGCGCGAGGCCGACGTCTTTATCAAGGGTCCTGGGCCGGGCCGCGAGTCCGCGGTTCGCTCGCTGCAGGCTGCCGGGCTGCGCGTGCGCTCGATCACCGACATCACGCCCATCCCGCACAACGGTTGCCGGCCGCCCAAGAAGCGCCGCGTCTAGTTCTTATTTCGCCACAGAGCAGGCGGAGGCGGCCGAGGGACATCCTTCCGGCGCCTGCGTGAACTCTGAGGCTAAACTCTAAAGGTAATTGGGAGAGGGAAGAAGGTTGCCAAGCCGTAAACCTCTCGTCCTGGTTCCTTAAGCGACTCCCAAGAGTCGCACGCAACCAATTGGTTGCGCATTGATCTGGAGGATCAAGTTGGCACGAACGATTGATCCGGTGTGCAGGCTCTGCCGCCGGGAAGGAATGAAGCTCTTTCTGAAGGGTGAGCGGTGCTACTCGCCCAAGTGCTCCGTCGAGAAGCGCACCTATGCGCCCGGCATGCACGGCAAGAAGGGTGCGTTCAAGCACAAAGAGTCCGATTACGCAATGCAGCTCCGCGAGAAGCAGAAGGCGCGGCGTTTCTATGGCGTGCAAGAGCGCCAGTTCCGCCGCTACTTTGCCGGTGCGCAGCGCATCAAGGGTATGACCGGCGTCAACCTGTTGCAGACACTCGAGCGCCGCCTGGACAACGTCGTCTACCGCCTCGGCATCGCCGATTCCCGGCCCCAGGCGCGGCAGCTTGTCCGCCACGGCCATTTTGCGCTTAACGGCCGCAATCACAACGTACCGTCATACCTGGTCCAGATCGGCGACGAGATCGCGGTGCGCGAGGGCAGCCGCACGAACGGCTACTTCAAGAGCATTGCCGACCATCTCGGCCAGCGCTCGGTTCCGGAATGGCTGCAGTTTGATGAATCTCGCCTGGTGGGCCGCGTCGTTGGGACGCCCGACCGCCAAGCCATCGAAATCCCGCTCAAAGAGCAGCTCATCGTCGAGTACTACAGCCGGTAAGGCGGAATAGAACGCAGGTTGAACTGATGAAACTGGTTGACATGATCATCATGGACAGCGATCAGGTAAATCAGCAAGATCAGTTCGATCAGCGTGCTATTCTTTATAAGGGAGGGTGCTTCCTTGTTGGATTTTGTGCTGCCTAAGATTGAGCGCGAAGCGAGCGCCCGTAACTACGGGAAATTCGTCATCGGCCCGATGGAGAGCGGTTATGGCATCACGCTGGGCAATGCCCTGCGGCGGGTGCTGTTGTCCTCGCTCCCCGGCGCGGCGGTGAGCTCGATTCGCATTAGCGGGGTTCATCATGAGTTTTCGCCGATTCCAAACGTCCGCGAGGATACGACCGCGCTGCTGCTGAACGTCAAGCAGCTGCGGTTGAAGTCTGAGCTGGACGAGCCGGTTCGGCTGCACGTCGATGTGCGCAACGAAGGTCCTGTCACTGCCGGCGACCTGATCTGCCCGCCTGAGGTGGAGATCGTTAACCCGGAACTGCTGCTGCTGACCGCGGATGCGCCCGACGTCGACCTCGACCTCGAACTGACCGTCAGCCGCGGCCGGGGTTACTCGCCCGCGGAAGAGCGTGGCAAGCTGCCGCTGGGCGAAATCCCGGTGGACGCCATCTACGCGCCGGTTCGCAAGGTCAATTATGCCGTCTCGCGGGCGCGTATCGGCCAGAACACGAATTACGATCGCCTGGTGCTCGAGATCTGGACCGACGGGACCATTGCACCTGAGGCCGCGCTGCGCGAGTCCGCACGTATGCTCGTCCGCCACCTGACCCTGGTCGCGGGCGCGGACGTGCTGCCGCCCGAGCAGGCAGCGGCCGAGGGCCGCGGGGTGCCGAGCCGGATCTACGACGTGCCCATCGAGGAGCTGGAGCTGAGCGTCCGGGCGTACAACTGCCTGAAGCGCGCCGGCATTACCAAGGTGGGTGAGGTCCTGGAGCGGCTGGAGAAGGGTGAGGAAGAAGTCCTCGCCATTCGCAACTTCGGGCGCAAGTCCTTGAACGAACTGGTGGATCGGCTGGACCAGAAGGGTTTCCTGTCGGCCATCTCCTACCAGCCCACGGTTACGGCCGAGCTGGATGAGGACGCCGAAGACGCCGAAGCCGAGCTAGCATAGCACTTTCCGCCACGAATCTCACGATGACCCAAATTCGTGGAATTCGTGGCAGGTATCATGGAGTATACACATGAAACATCGAGTTGCAGGACGCAAGCTTGGCCGGGATTCGGCGCAACGCTCTGCCCTGATGAAAGGTCTGGTTACCGAGCTCTTCCGGCACGATCGCATTAGCACGACCGCGGCCAAGGCGCGTTTCATGCGCGGCGACGCCGAGCACCTCATCACGATCGCTAAGCGTGGTTTGGCCGAGGGCGGTAACAACGTACATGCGCATCGCTTGGCCGCCAAGGTCATCACCGACCCAGACGTGGCCGCGCGGCTGTTCAACGAAATCGCGCCCCGCTTCGCCGAGCGACCCGGGGGCTACACCCGCATGATCAAGATCGGCCCGCGCGTCGGCGACGGCGCCGAGATGGTTGTGATCGAGTTGGTCGATCGTGGCGACGGCAAGGGCGCCAGCAAGGAAGCCGGCAAGACTGCCGCGCGGCCAAGCATCGGCTCTCGCATGCGCCAGGCGACGAACCGGATTCGCCGGGGTCGCGAGGAAGAATAGGACGCAGATTGAACTGATTGAACTGCTGGCAGGATCCTTCGCGGTAAAGATCATGTCTCTCGGTTCAATCAGCTAGATCGGCGGACCGTGCCGAACGTATCAACAGCGTACTTTACCAGGTTACAAGTTGCCATACTACCGAGCTACCGTCGCTTATGACGGCACCGAATTTCTCGGGTTTCAGCTCCAGGCGGCCGTCAGGACCGTTCAGGGCGAGTTGGAGGCGGCGGTTCTCCGGGTGAGTGGAGCCGAGGCTCGAGTCGTCGGCTCTGGTCGCACTGATGCGGGCGTGCATGCGGCGGGCCAGGTCGTCGGGTTTCGCGGCGAATGGCGCCACACGACGTCCGACCTGCACCGGGCTCTGAATGCCGTGCTGGCTCGCGACGTTGCGGTGGTCGACCTGGACGAGGCGCCGGAGACGTGGCACCCGAGGTTCAGCGCCAAGTGGCGGCATTACCGCTACTCGGTGCGAAACGCCGCCTGGCGCTCACCGCTCACCCGGCACTACGCCTTGCACCTGGGCCAGCCCTTGCAGCTGGCCAACCTGCAAGCGGCGGCGCGGGTCTTTGTCGGCGAGCATGATTTCGCCAGCTTTGGCCGGCCGATGCAGGACGGCGAGAGCACCCGGCGGATGATCTACCGCTCGGGTTGGCGTCAAGAAGGCGATATGCTCTTCTATGACGTCATCGGCAACGCCTTCCTGCGAGGGATGGTGCGGTCGTTGGTCGGGAGCATGTTGCGTGTGGGTCTGGCCCAGTCGACAGTCGAGCAGTTGCTCGAGACACTGGCGGCGAAGGATCGCACCCTGGCGGCGCCACCCGCAGCAGCGTGCGGCTTGTGCCTGATGCATGTTGAATATGACGAACCGCAAGGTTCTGCGTCTAGGCGGACTTGCGAAGGATAGAACGCAGGCGGCGGGGCAACCCCAGGGTTGCACGCTTGCGGTACGAGTTACGAGGAGTCTGAACAGTGAGAACTTATAGCGCAACCGCTGCGGACGCTGAAGCCAGCCGCGAGTGGTATGTCGTTGATGCCACGGGGCAGAATCTGGGCCGCCTGGCTACGCAGATCGCCAACGTGCTGAAGGGCAAGCACAAGCCGATCTACACGCCGGGCATGGATTGCGGCGACTTCGTCGTCGTCATCAACGCCGACAAAATCCGGGTCACCGGCAACAAGCTGGACGACAAACTGTACTACCGCTACTCGGGGTATCCTGGCGGCTTGCACGATGTCACGCTGCGCAAGCAGCTGGCCACGCATCCCGATCGCGTGATTGAGGATGCCGTGTTGGGCATGCTCGCGCGCAACAAGCTGCGCAGGCAGCTGATCAAGAAGCTCAAGGTGTACGCCGGCGGCCAACACCCGCATGCGGCCCAACAGCCGAAGCCATTTCCGTTGGCGTGAGGAGAGAGATTTTAGATGTCAGCTAGATATTTCGAGGCCGTTGGCCGCCGCAAGACCTCCAGCGCCCGTGTCCGCCTTTATCCGGGCACCGGCACGATTGTCGTAAACGAGCGCCCGTTCGGCGAGTACTTCCCGCGCGAGACGGACCAGCTGCTGATCTCCCGCCCGCTCCAGACGAGCGACACGGCGAGCAGCTTCAACGTCAGCATCCAGGTGACCGGCGGCGGCCTGACCGGCCAGGCCGGCGCGGCTGCGTTGGGCATTGCCCGTGCACTGTGCGTTGCCGATGCGGAACTGCGGCCCGTGCTCAAGAAGAACGGCTTCCTCGTGCGCGACCCCCGCGCCAAGGAACGCAAGAAGTACGGTCTCAAGCGCGCCCGCAAGGCCCCGCAGTACACCAAGCGCTAAACGTCTCCCAATTGGGAGATGAAATAGGACGCAGATCGAACTGATCTGACTGATCTACACGATTCTCATTAGTGGAATCATGCGGATCAGTTCAATCAGTCAGATCTGTGTTCTATTCTTTTCTGGCCAGGAGCGTAGCATGCGGGTGGGGATTCTGACCGTCAGCGATCGCAGCTTTCGCGGCGAGCGTGCAGACCTGGGCGGGCCTGCACTCGAGCGGGCCATCCGTGAAGGCTGGGCCCCGGTCGCACCGGAAGGTCAGCGCGACGTGGACGTGGCGGCCATGGCGGTCGTCCCGGACGAGCGCGACCTGATCGCGGCGAAGCTCGCCGAGTGGGCGGACCTGCTGCAGCTCGACCTGGTGCTGACGACCGGGGGTACGGGCTTCGCACCGCGCGACGTGACCCCCGAGGCCACGCTGGATGTGATAGAGCGCAGCGCGCCCGGCCTGGCCGAGGCGATTCGCGGCACAAAGCCTGCGCATCACCCCGCACGCCATGCTCAGCCGCGCGGTCGCCGGCATCCGCAAGCGCACCTTGATCGTCAACCTGCCCGGCAGCCCGAAAGGCGCGGTCGAGAGTCTTGCGATGATCATGCCGGTGCTGCCACACGCCATCGAGCTGCTGCATGAGGATGCTTCGGCCGAGCAGCACCACGGCTGAACCAGTCGCCAAGCGGATCGAACGCGCTGTAGGGCGAGCTTCAGCTCGCCGCGCCAATTGCGATCATGGCACACACCGAATCGCTCACTTTTTCCAGAGGCGAGCCACGTCATCCCAGTAACCGCGGCGCTCCAGCTCTCCCGCCGACCAAATTGCCACCCCCCGCGCACCAAGCTGCCGGGCATGCGCGATGCGCTCTGCCAGCGGGCCAAAGGTGGGAAGGTCGGCACCGATCCCCAGCCAGACCTGCCCGCCCTGCACCTTGCTCTGCTGAGCCACGTGGTCGGCCGCCAGCACTTTCCACTTCGCGATGTCCGCGTTGAACGTTGGCCCGTAGATCATCGGCGCGAGCGCATCGACGCAGCCCTCTCTGAGCCACCGGTGCGAGTCCTGATAGTAGTCCGCAAATCCCTGAGACGTCACGAACTTCATTGCCGCGGTCTTCTTATACGTGAACCACACCGCGGCGCTGAGCAGCACCCCCGCTCGAATGGCCTTAATCTCCCACCTGTAGCGCGCAATCCACTCGCTGAGGTGGTCCCGCTGCCAGTTCTCGAGCGATGCCGGCGGCTTTGCCGCATGCCACGCGGCGTAGGTCTCGGGATCATGCGAATACTGCCGGCCCGGATAGCGCACACGGTCCAGGTGAATCCCGTCGACTGCGTAGCGCGTGACGATGTCTCGGATCACGGCCACGTTCTGTGCGTGCACCCGATCCACACCCGGGCTGGCCCACAGGTATTCCGAGCAGGGCACGGGGCTGGTCTTGCTGTCGCCCATGGGCGTCGGCGTGCCCTTCACCTTCGCGTACACCCGCCACGCCGGGTCGTAACGCTTCGTGGTCGGGTCGTACTTGGCCAGCGTCCAGTAAGGGTGCTCGGGCGCGGTGTGCGGGGGTGCGCCTCGGCCGGCCTCCCAGAAAGTGAAGGCGTTGAGGTAGGCATGCAGGGCCAGCCCGCGCTTGTGGGCAAGCTCGATGGCCGCGGCCAGTGGGTCCCAACCGGGATTGCGCCCGAGGTCGGCCACCCGCGACGAGGTGAGGCGGTATGACCACGGTTCGACGCCCGGCGTGTAATAGGCGTCTCCGGTCGCACGCACCTGGAACAGGAGCGTGTTGAAACCCGCGTCTGCCGCCGCGTTGATGACCGCTTCGAGCCGCGCCCGCTTCAACGGCGGGCTGCCGAGGTCGAAGCGCGAGATCCAGAGGGCCCGCACTTCGGGCTGTTTCGGCCCGGGGGTCGGGGCGGGTGCAGGCGGCTGGGGTCGCGGCCAGCCGCCTGGCGGCGGGAAGGGCGCAGCCGCGGCAACGGGGTGCGGCGCGCGCGGCTCCGGTTCGCCGGGCATCGGCGGCTCAGCCCGCTCGCCGGGTGACCCGGCATCGGGGCCGGCCGTGCTGGGGAGGTCTTGGGCTTCTGGCATAAGCTTACTCCGTCACCATGGGGCGCCGCAGCACAGCAGGGCGCGGCGCGTGCGCGGCGAAGGATCGAACTACCAGACCGACATCGGGTGAAACGCCTCGGCATAGTCCAGCCCGCAGCACTTGCCGGTCTCGTGGTTCCACTCCTCCAGCCACTGCAAGGCTTCCTCGCGGTGGCCGAACTGGCTCACGTGGCAGCGGGTCGCCCGCACCTTGCGCTCCCATGCGGCGGCGATGTCGACGGTGATCGCCCCCTGGCGCTCGCTGCCGCCGAAGAAGAAGAACCGCTTGACGTCGGCCACCTGGACGCCGTCCGCCAGTTGCTCGGGGTGGTACAACTCCATTTTTGACGGCATGTAGGCGTCGACCGCAGCCCGGCCCGCGGCGGTGTGGTCCGGGTGGGCCTGGCCGTGCCAGTAAGGGTCAAACGTAAAGATCGTGTCGGGCTGCCAACGCCGGTAGACGTGTGCCACCTCGGCCCGCAACCGCAGGTCGGCCACGAGTTCTCCGTCATGGTGGCCCTCGCCGAGCTGGCCGAGAAAGAAGACGTCTTTCAACCCCAGTGCCCGCGCGCCCGCCAGCGTTTCCTCGCGGCGTACGGCCGCAAGTGACTCGCGCGTGTAGGCCAGGTCATGCGTCCCGATGTCCCCGTCCGTGCAGAGAAGCAGCGCGATTTCGACAGCCGCGTCCGCCAGCAGGGCCAAGGTCCCGCCGCAGGTTGTCTCCAGGTCATCCGGGTGGGCCGCCACCACCAACAACCGTCGAATGTCGCCCTCAGGCCCGATCTTGCCGAATTGGGCGATACCAAAGCGGGGCTCTGCCGCCGAAAGAGTTTCTGGTTCCGTCATATGCTCTCGTCCTCCGTCTACCAATTACTACTGCATTTTAGCGGGGAGCCGGGGTAAACGCAAGGAGGAGCGACCACCAATTTCGCGAATTGAGCCGGCTCGCCTGCCCGCCGGGCCTCGCTGCGCTGCGACACTTCTGCGACAGAAGAGAGACCGGCGCGACACCCGGAGCGTCTACAAACGTATAGATGGACATGACCAAGATTCTGATCATCGAAGACGCGGTCGATCTGGCCGCGCTCGTGCGCCGGGAACTCGAGGCCGAGGGCTACACGGTGCGGCACGCGGCCGACGGGCAAGCAGGCCTGGAACTGTTCGCGGCGTTCGCGCCCGACCTGGTGCTGCTGGACTGGATGCTCCCGAAGTTGGACGGGCTAACCGTCTTGCGCCGGATCCGCCAGGCCCCCGGCTCGCGGGGCAACGTGCCTGTGCTCATGCTGACGGCGCGCGGCGAAGAAACCGACCGCGTCATCGGCTTGGAGGTGGGCGCGGACGACTACCTGACCAAGCCCTTCGGCATGCGCGAAATTAGTGGCTCGCGTCCACGCACTGCTTCGCCGCGTGGAGAACGTACAGGCAGTGGTCGCAGCGGACCGGGCCAGCGCAAGCGGCGCGGAGGCCAGGCCGTTGGTTGCGCGCGGTGGCGCGGGGACTTTGCGTCTGGACCCCGGCGGCTACGAGGCGACGCTTGACGGCACGCCGCTTGACCTGACCCGTACCGAGTTCGATCTGTTGGCGCTGCTGATTCGCAATCCGGGCCGCGCGTTCAGCCGCCAGTACCTGCTCGACACCGTTTGGGGCGCGGACTATATCACGGGTGACCGGTCAGTCGATAACGCGATCCTGCGCCTGCGGAAGAAGCTCGGCCCGGTGGGCGACCTGGTCGAAACGGTATGGGGTGTCGGGTATCGCTGGCGGCGCTCGACTACCGGGGGACAGGGCGCCGCACCATGATGACAGAGAGCCCTTCGGAGACGGCCAGCCCGCGGCCCCGGCTGGCGCGGCGCCTCTTCCTCACCGCTCACCCGGTGCAAAGCTTGCTGGAGACGTGGGCTATTAGTCTGCTCCTTCTCTGGGCGCTCGTCGCGATGCAGCCCAGCCTCGCCCAGTATGCGACGACGACCGGGCTGCTGTTCCTGCTCGGCACTTGTGGCATGTGGTCCGTCTTGCGCACGCGGCTGCCGCAGGGTGGATGGATGCGGCAACTGGCGGCCGAGGCGGTGATGGCGGCGCTGCTCGGGTGCGTTATGGCGTTCGGCGCGCTCGAACTCGGCCGGGCGCTGCCGGCCTGGCATCAGAGCATGGCCACCATGTCGGCGTGGAACGGCGGCGCGCTCATGCTCACGGTGCTGTTTGCCGCGACCGGTGTTGGTTATTTCTTCACGCGGTTCGGCCTGCGCCTGCTTATGTTCTGGAACCGGCTGCGGCAGCAGCGGCTTCTCTGGTCCATCACAAATGCCCACCTGGTCCTCGTCGCCCTCGTCGTGCTTGCCGCGGCGCTTGCCATGGCGCTCACCGCGCCCTACATGCAGATCTCGCCCACCGTCTCTGAGGAGCCCGTGGGCTGGCTGACCGACTACCTTGCCCGCTTCATCGTGACCGTGCTCCCCACAGTGGGCGTTTTTGCCGTTCTCGGCACGATCGCGCTGCTGGTCATCCTGCCGCCTTCCGCACTGGTGTCCTACTTCATCGCCCGCGGCACGACACGGCGGCTCGAGAACCTGGCTCGGGCCGCGGCCGCGCTGCGTGCCGGCGACCTGGCGGCGCGCTCGACCGTCGAGGGACATGACGAAGTGGCCCAGTTGCAGAGCGACTTCAACGCGATGGCCGGCGAGCTCGAGCGATCACTGCACGCGCTGCAAGCGGAACGGGACCGGGTGTCTGCGCTCCTGGACGCCCGCCGGACCCTCGTCGCCAGCGTTTCGCACGAACTGCGCACACCCGTCGCAACCGTGCGGGCGGCACTCGAATCCAGCCTGGATCACTGGGATGACACCCCGCCCGAGCAAGTGCGTGCGAACCTGGATATGATGCAGGGGGAAGTGCTGCGGCTGCAGGGGTTGATCGACGATCTGTTCACGCTGTCGCGGGCCGACGCCGGAGGCCTGGCAATCGAGTGCCGGCCCACGGACGTGGGCGAGGTCGCCCGGCGCATGGTCGAGGCGCTGGCGCCGCTGGCGTGGCGCTCGGGCCGCGTCGAGGTCGTCGGAGACATTCCTGCCAACCTTCCGCCGGCCCGTGCGGATGAGGGCCGCCTGGAGCAGGTGCTGGCAAACCTCATTCGCAATGCCATCCGGCACACGCCTCCAGGCGGCATCGTCGTGCTGCGCGCTCGCCAAGCAGGTGCAGGCGCCAGGATCGAAGTGTGCGACACCGGCGACGGCATTGCCGCCGAAGACCTCCCTCACATCTTCGAGCGTTTCTACCGGGGCTCGACGGCCAAGCACCACGACGCCCACGGCCGGCCCAGCGATGCCGGCGCCGGGCTTGGCCTCGCGCTCGTTAAGGAACTGACCGAGGCGATGGGCGGCACGGTGTCCGTGGAGAGCACCCCCGGCGAGGGAAGCTGCTTCGCCGTCACGCTGCAGGGCTGAGCCCGGCACGGCAACCCTTGCGACACTTCTGAGACAACCTCGCCATCCTCCCGCGACGCGAGCTCGGTACGATTGAAGCATCCGATCCACTGAAGGAGGATGCTTCATGTCGTACGTCATCGAAGTGAGCGGTGTGGCGCGCCGCTTTGGGAGCGTGCAGGCGCTCGATGGGGTTAACCTGCAGGTGCCCCTAGGCAGCATCTACGGGTTTCTGGGACCCAACGGCGCAGGCAAGACCACCACGATACGCATCTTGCTCGGCCTCTTGCGGGCCCAGGCGGGCGAAGTGCGGCTGCTCGGCCACCCAATTCCGGCACAGCGGCTGGCTGCGCTACGCAGGGTGGGCACGCTCGTCGAAACTCCCTCGCTGTACCCCCATCTGACCGGATACGAAAACCTGGAACTTATCCGCCGCATGATCGACGGGACCGACACCCAGGTCCGCCGCGCCCTGGCAATCGTCGGGCTGGACAACCCCCGCGACGCGCAGCGGCCGGTGCGCGGCTACTCCCAGGGCATGCGCCAGCGGCTGGGCCTGGCCATTGCCTTGCTGCCCGTGCCCGAGTTGTTGATTCTCGACGAGCCGACGAATGGGCTGGACCCTGCGGGCATCCACGAGATGCGCGAGCTGATCCGGCGGCTGCCCGAGCAGGACGGCGTGACGGTATTCCTCTCCAGCCACTTGCTCGGCGAGATCGAACAGGTGGCGACCCAGATCGGCATCATCGATCGCGGCCGGGTCATCTTCGAAGGCGCGCCCGACGCGCTCCGTGCGGCGTACCAGGACGAGGCGACGCTGCTGACGAACCGGGCGCAGGACGCGCAAGGGGTGCTCCAGGCGTCCGGCTGGGCGACGACTTACAACGGCAACGGGCACGTGACGGTGCGGGTCAACGGCCCGTCCGACGTAGCCGTGCTGAACCGGCGGCTCGTCGAAGGCGGCATCCCGGTATACGGACTGCACATGGCCCAGCCATCGCTCGAAGATATCTTCCTCACCCTTACCGGCAAGGCGCCGGCCGCATCCGCCCCGACAGGCGAAAGGAACGCGTCGTGACCTCATCTCCTTCTCTCTGGCGCGCGCTGAGCGCCGAAACCCTCAAGCTGAAGCGGACCCTGGCCCTGGGATTGGCATTCCTGGCCCCACTGGCGATCGGTTTTCTCCTGGTCGTGATGTTCGTGCAGATGGGACCTGAGAGGGGCGCGGGTGATTCGTGGAAGCCGTTCGTTCAGAACGGGCATGTGCTGTGGAGCCTGCTGATGCTGCCGCTGTTCGTGACGTTGCAAATGGGCTTGTTTGCCAACATGGAGCATGGGAACAAGGCGTGGAAGTTGATCTACAGCCAGCCGACGCCGCGCTGGGCGGTGTACGCGGCCAAGCAGATCATCAGCCTGGGACTTATCGCGCTCAGCATGCTCGTGCTGGTGGGGGTGCTGTTCGTTTCGGGCCGGCTGGTGCAACTGATCAACCCGGCGTTCGGGTTTGACCAACCGTTCCCCTGGGAAAAGGTTGCGATTGCGACCGGTGCCGCGTTCCTCGCATCGTGGCTGATCGTCGCATTTCACCTGTGGTTCAGCGTACGCGTGCCCAGCTTCGTCGCCGAGATGGCAGTTGGCATCGTGGGGACCGTCGCAGCCGTGATGGTTATCCAATCAGACAAGTACGGTCCGTACTATCCGTGGACGCTGCCCGGAACGGCCGCCATGAACTACCTCAATGGCCAAAGCTTCACAACGCCCGTCGTCGTCGGTGTCACGGGCGGCGTGCTGCTGGCCCTGGTGTGCTGTTGGGATGCGTCAAGGCGCGAAGTGTTGTGATCTAGCGCAGCGTAGAAACCAGGTTTCTCCGAGAGACCTGGTTTCTTTTCCCGATGCTCGCGACAGTGCTGCGACAAAACGCAGCGGTGTCACGACAAAACAACGAAATCGTCGCGATCTCCTCCCGGTACGATGTGTGTGTCAGCAGCAAGACCATCAACTCGGAGGGGAAACCATGAACGTTCGCTACGTGACACGTCGCTTCGGACGCATTGCACTGGTATGGGCCATCGCGATTGCCATGATCCTGCCCGTCAGCGCAAGCACGGCAACGACCACGAAGGAGGAGACGATGAATTACCCTGTTAGCATGAGCCATAGCCTGCGTCTGGACGGCCTCGCGGCAAGCCTGGTGCGCCGGCCGGTGAGCCAGCTCACGTCGGCCGAGCGCCGCGACCTCGCCGGTCGTTACAGCGACCGGGTCGTCTCCGCAAGCACCGACCTGGAAGCCTTCGCCCGCTGCGCCGAGTTCGCCGCATACCTTGCCGGCGGCGACGTGGACGAATTCGTCATGACGCTCAGCTACCTGACGCTGGATGCGCATGACAACTGGACTGCGATCGCGGCCGGCCCCTGGACCCGCATGCGCAACCGGATCCACAACGCGCTGCCGTTCATTCCCAACGGCAAGGCGCTCCTTCGTTACGGAAGCCAAGGTTTCGCGGTGGATGACAAGAGCAACCAGGCCCAGCACTTCTGGTACTCAGTCGCGATCACGTATAAATGGGGCGCCGGGTTGGCCGAATTGATCGCCCGCTACCACGAATGGAACGCCCCCACACCGCTGCGCTGGCTGCCGGGCACCGGGCATGGCGTCGGCTCGGCCGGCGACTTCGGCCTCTCACGGCAGGGTATGGTCCTGGGACGAATACTGCGCGATGGCTCCATCCGGCCCGAAGGTGTGGGCGAGTGGATGCGCGAACAGCTTGGATAGATGGACTTAACGACTCTCAAATAGGCCGCCGTTCGAACTGGTCGAACCGATTTTCGTGACCGTCTTCGGAAGGATCATGCAGATCAGCCCGATCAGCCCGAACAGCGGCCTATTGTTCATTCGCCGTCCACATCACCTCGCGATATACTAGTGTCCTGACTAACGCGCAAAGGATACGACATAAGTGGGCACGCTCAATCCCAGCATCCCATCACCTGAACTTGCTCGCTCGCTCAACGCCGCAGCCGCGCGCATGCGCGCCACGGGCCGTTCGCTGCTCACGCCGGCCATGCTACTGCTGACGTTTGTGCGTGAGCCCGGCACGGCGGCGAATCGCCTGCTCGTGTCGCTGGCCGCCGAGCGCAGCTTCCGCCTGGACGAGCTGGCCGCGTCGGCCGAAGCGTTCGCGCGTGCCGCACCCGGCCAGGACGCCGACTTCGTCTACGCCGGCGACAACGGCCCGATTCGCCTGTCGACCGAAATGCTGATCGTGCTGGACGAAGGGCGCAGCATCGCTGAGGCCGCGGGCGAGGTGCAGGTGGGCACGGAGCACGCGCTGGCCGGGCTGGCCGAACGCGGTGTGGGCACGGCCGGCATCCTGCGTCGCTACGGCATCGCCCGCGAGACGCTGGCGAGCCGGCTGACCTCTCAAGCGCAGACCAAGCGCACCGCGGGGCAGGACCAGGTCGCGCAGGCCAAGGGCGGCGAGGGCGCGCCTGTCTTCGTGCGCGAAGACCTGATGCACGATGTGCTTGGGTTGCTGGCGTTGGCGAACCACCGTCACGTGATGCTGGTCGGCGACGCGGGCGTGGGGCGGCGCTCGCTGGTCCAGGGGCTGGCGCTGCTCATGGCCGAGGGCAAGGGGCCGGTCGGTTTGGGCAACCTGGTGACGGTTTCCGAATACGCGCTGCTCGTCGATGCAGAGAAGGCGATCGACACCGCGCTGCAGCAGGCCAGAAACGGAATCCTGTTCATCCCTAACATCGAACGCTTCTTCGGCAGTGCGACGCTCAATCCCGAGTTCCCGAAAGGCACGCGACTGGTCCAGCGGGCCCTGCTGAGCCTGATGCCCGTCGTCATCGGGAGCACGACCGACGCGGCGTGGAATGAGCGGCTGGCCGGGGATAGCACGGTGCGCGAGAATACGCACCGTCTGCGCGTGCCCGAGCCGTCGGCCGAGGAAACGGTCAAGATCCTGGCGGTTCACAAGTCGGAGCTCGAGCACGACTACGGGGTGAGCATCGACGAGAGCGCGCTGCCTGCAGCGGCCAATATGGCGAAGCGTTACGTCGCGGGGACGCCGCTGCCCGCTTCCGCGCTCGCGGTGATGCATCGGGCGGGCGCGCTGCTCAAGCTGGCCGCGCAGTCCACCGGGCAGGCGCGTCCTCCCGCTTCGTCTGAAGGCACGGACTCGAAGGATGCCCCTTCGACTGCGCCCGGCGGCTCCGGCCAGGAGGCTCAGGCTGCTCCCCCTCCTGACATGCTGCTGGATGCGGACGACGTCGCGGTCGCGGTCAGCGTGATGACCGACATTCCGGTCAGTAAGCTGGGGCTGGACGAGCGCGCCCGGTACGCCCGGATGGTCGACGCGATCCACCAGCGGATTATCGGGCAGGACGAGGCGGTGATGGCGGTCAGCCGGGCGGTGAAGATTGCCCGGGTGGGGCTTAAGGACCCGAAGCGGCCGATCGGGTCGTTCCTTTTCCTGGGCCCGACCGGCGTCGGCAAGACCGAGCTGGCCAAGGCGCTGGCCGACTTCATGTTCGGCACTGAAGACGCCATGATCGTGCTAGACATGAGCGAGTACCAGCAGGACCACACGGTAAACCGCCTCATCGGTGCACCGCCCGGCTACGTCGGCTACGAGGGGGGCGGGCAGTTGACCGAGAAGGTGCGGCAGCGCCCGCACACGGTCGTGCTGTTTGACGAGGTGGAGAAAGCGCACCCGCGGGTGCTCGACGTGTTGCTGCAGATCATGGAAGAGGGCCGCCTCTCGGACGCCCAGGGCCGCGTGACATCTTTCAGCGAGACGGTCATCATTCTCACGAGCAATATGGGATCGCAGTTCCTCGACAAGCCGTTCATGACCGACGAGATGCGCGAGGAGGTCATGAACTCCGTGCGCGAGACACTGCGGCCCGAGTTCCTGAACCGGCTCGACGAGATCATCATGTTCCTGCCGCTCTCGTCCGAGCAGCTGCGCCTGATCCTCGACCTGATGCTGAAGAAGGAAGTCAAAATGCTCGGGGATCAGGGGGTGGCGCTCGAGATCGGCGAGAAGGCCAAGGAATGGATGCTGGCGCAGAACGACCACCCCGAATGGGGCGCACGGCCGCTCCGCCGGATCATCCAGAAGAACCTGCGCGAGCCGCTGGCCGACTGGCTGCTGAACGCGGCGCCGCAAAAAGGCGCGCAGATCTCGGTGGATGTGGACGACAAGGGGCTCACCTTTGCCCCGGCGACGACTGAATAGCACGCAGGTTTGACTGATCGGACTGATTCACCTGATCCTCCAAAGGAGATCATGAAGATGCGTCTGATCAGTTCAATCTGCGTCCTACTCTACACGGCACGCCGGCGGACATAGGCAGGCATGCGCTGCGAGGGGAAGCTGGCGTGCGTCCAGTCGACCGGGATCGCCTCGTCGGGGAGGGTCGGTTGGCGGCGGACTACGACGAGCGTCATGTCGTCGTATTGCGCGGCCCCCCCTGTGAAATCGTCGATGGCGTCGAGAATCGCGTCGATGAGGGCATGCGCCCCCCGGTCCGCGTGTGCGACCAATACCGAGTGCAAGCGGTCCTCCCCGAAGGTCTTGCCCTGGTTGTTCGTCGCGTCGGTCACCCCGTCCGAGTAGAGCAGGACCGCATCCCCAAGGTCCAGCACCGTCTCCCGCTCTTCGAGCGTGATCTCCTCAAAGGCGCCGAGGATCATGCCCCTGGTCCGCACTTCCGCACCGCTGCTCTCAGCCGCCCGCTTGAGAAAGGGCCGGTTGTGGCCGGCATTGGCAATGATCATGCGGCCGGAACCGAGGTCAAAGGTGGCGTAGCAGGCGGTGAGGAACATGTCCGACTTGCTGTCTTCGCGGATGATCGAATTAGCCCGGGTGAGGACTGCGGCAGGCCGCCGGCCGCCCAGCGCACTCGTCCGAATCACCGTGCGGCTGAGGGCCATGTACAGTGCGGCAGGCACGCCCTTGTCTGCCACGTCTGCGATGACCACGCCCATGCGCAGGGGCGGCCCCGGCAGATAGAAATAGTCGTAGAAGTCGCCCCCCACGGTCTGCGCGGGGCGATAGGCGGCGGCAAAGTCCCATCCCGGGATTTCCGGGGCGTCGTCGGGCAGGAGGCTGAGCTGGATTTGCCGCGCCACCTCCAACTGCTCGGCCAGCCGCTCCTGGCGCAGGGATTCCTCCTGGAGCCGGGCGGTCTCCAGTGCGAGCGCAGCCTGGGTGGCCATGAGCTGTAGCAGGCGCACGTCGTCGTTCGCGGCAGCTCGAGGCCGCCGCATATCGACCGCAAGCGCACCGATAGTGCCGCCTTCGGCCTGCAGGGGAATCACCCAATGGCCGCGGAACTCCTCGGCCGCCATCCAGTCGGGAATGAAGACCCCCTGGGGGTCCTCCACCGCATCGGCGACGATCAGTGGCTGGCCCGTCAGCATCACCCGGCCCGGCCCGCTGTGCTCGTCCGCGCTGACCGAGTGGCGGGCAGCCACCGGATCATGCCGCCAGCCGCTGGCGGCGCGGAAGACGATCCGCCCGTTTGCCGGGTCTGGGGTCAGGATGGAGCAGGCGTCGGCACGCAGGAGCCGGCGCACCTCTTCGACCAGGTGGCGCATGAGGCTGTCGACGCTGTGATGGCCGAGCAGGCGGTTCGAGAACTCGAGCAGCGACTGTAGCTCGCGCGCGTGCCGCGCTTGGGCCACCTCGAGCAGCCGGGCGTCTTCAGACATACTTCTCCACTTTGAACCGTTCCAGCTCGACCGGCTCCGTTGGCCCGATGCCTGCCTTCATGCGCGCGTAGCGCACCTGTGTCTCCGCGTCGTCAATTCCTTCGATGTCTGGCAGCAGCAGGCCCCGGCGCCAGCCCCGCTGCACGATCACGCCGTAGACCCTGGGGTCGAGCTGGTCGAGCGACCGGATTTTCTCCGCCGGATAGAGCACGCTGACGTCGATTCGGAGGTCGTCGAGTTCCTCGGGCCGCACGGGAGGAAAGCGTGGGTCACGCGTCGCAGCGGAAATCGCATTGCCGATCACTTCCCTGACCAGTGTCTCTTGCGTGGCCTCGATCGTCCCGATACAACCCCGCAATTCGCCCGTGCTGACGGTGTGCAGCGTCACGAACGCGCCCGCCGTACCACCCTCGACGCCCGGCGGCGCTTCGTCTGGCTGCAGCTTCCGCCCGGAACGTACGTAGACCTCGATGGTCCTGCGTGCCAGTTGGACGAGGGGATGTTCGTCTGCCATGGCACCCTCCCATGGTCGCTTGAGAAACCTGGTTTCTCGAAGAAACCAGGTTTCTTACTCATACAAACCGTGATATCACCATCCGCTGCACTTCGCTGGTGCCTTCGCCGATCGTCATCAGCCGGGCGTCCCGGTAGATGCGCTCGACGGGATACTGGCGGCTATAGCCGAAGCCGCCGTGAATTTGGATCGCATTGCGAGCGATGCGCTCGGCCGCCTCGGTGGCAAAGAGCTTGGCGATCGAGGCTTCCTTCGTGTAGGGCCGGCCCTTATCGCGCAGCCAGGCGGCCCGGTAGACCAGCCAGCGCGCCGCCTCAATATCCGTTATCATATCGGCCAGCATGAAGCCGACCGCCTGGTGCTCCTTGATCGGCACCCCGAAAGTCTTGCGGCTCGACGCATAATCACAGGCCGCTTCGTACGCACCCTGCGCCAATCCCAGGCTCAACGCTGCAATCCCGACCCGGCCGCCGTCGAGGACGGTCAGCGTCTGGGCCAGCCCGCGACCCTCCGGCCCCAGCATGTTTTCGGCGGGCACCCGCACGTCTTCGATCGTCAGCGCATAGGTGTGCGATCCGTGCAGCCCCATTTTGGGCTCTGGCCGGTCGAAGTGGAGTCCAGGCGTGTCGGTGGGCACGAGGATGTGGCTCAGCCGGCCGCTGCGTTCCTCGTCGAAGCCGCCCGTGCGGCACAGAAGGATGGCGGCCCCCGCCTCCGCGCCATTGGTGAGCCACATCTTCGCGCCGTTGATGACCCACTGGTCGCCGTCGCGGACTGCCTTCGTGCGGGTCGCCCGCAGGTCGGACCCCGAGCCCGGCTCGGTGAGCCCCAGGCACCCCAGCATCTCACCCTGCGCCATTGGGGTCAACCAGCGCTGCTTCTGCGCTTCCGTCCCAAAGAGGGCCAACGGTCCGCACGCGAGGCCGAGGTGGGCAGCGACGATGAGCCCCGTGGAGCCACATCCCCGGCCGATCTCCTCCAGCAAGATCGCGGCGCTGAGGTGGTCTGCCCCTGCGCCGCCGTATTCTTCCGGCACGTTTAGGCCCAGCAGGCCCAGTTTCGCCAATCCCTTAAGGGCCGGCCAAGGGAACTCTTCGGATTCGTCGACATGCCGCGCGCGTGGCACGATCTCCTTGTCCACGAAGCCGCGTACGCTTTGCCGCAACAGACGGTGTTCTTCCGACAGGTCGAAATCCATCCCCAGCCTCCTTTGCCCCCTAGCCGCTCACTTCACCCACCAGTTCCGGTTCAGCCCAGGCCGCCCAGGCCCAGCGATGGCTGCCAAGCCCATCTGTGGCAAAGGTCAGCCTCAGGACGTCGCCTGCCTGGAACGGCAGCTCAATCTCGACCGGCTCCCACTGCCTCGGCCAAACCGCCCGGCTCCAGATCTGCCAGCCGTCGACTTTCACCCGGAACGCAACCAGTTGGTCGGCGCCTTGCGATCCGTCGCGGACGCCCATGGCAAAGCGCAGTCGGAGATTGTGGACGCCGGCGGGCACGGGAACGTGGTACCCGACGAGCGATTCGCCGCTGATCGGAGGGTGCTGCCAAAGCGCCGGCCGGCCCTCGCCGTTCACCGCAGCGACTGCCGCCTTTACCTCCATCCCCTTCACGTCTTTCGCCGCCCGCACGTCGGCTTCGGCAATATACTCGAGCAAGTTGTAGCGCCAGGCCCGCGCTTGTTTCGCCTCGCGCTCGCATGGGTCGGCGGTGCGCCAGCGCAGAAATGCCACGAAGTCGCGCACCAGGGCCTGGTCCTCGGTCGACAAGGCGGCAATCTCCGTCGAGAGTTCGGTTTGAAGGGTTTGTGATGTCGTCATGCTTGCCTGCTCAGAATCTGCTTCAAGGTGCTCCGGGTGCCCCCGCCCCGGGTGGCTTCGAATAAGCCCGTCGAGTTCCGGATCGTCATCGGACCGTGGGCGGCGAACTCGTCCTGGACGAAGCGGCGGAATGCCTCCAGCCGCTCGCCCTGAAACACCTGGCCGAACGTCATCATGGACGCAACATAAGCAACCAGGGGCTCGGCCTCGGTCACCCGCAGGTCATTCTCGTAGCGGTGCAGTTTGACGTCGTCGAAGAAGGACGTGAGCTGTTGGACGCCGTTTTCGAGGCCGAAGCGGCTGTTAAGGCTGAATGCTTCGTACGGGTTCTTCGGATCAAAGCGCTGCACCAGTTCAGTGATCTCGCGCATGTGGTCCCGGCCGTTCGTGGCGGCAAAGAGGCGTCCGCCCGGCTCAAGCACCCGCCGGAACTCCCCGAGGGCACGCGGGATATCGGGCACGTGATAAAGCATGTGGTTGGCAATAACGATGTCGTAGGCTCCGTCGGCGAAGGGCAGGGTCTCCGCGTTGGCCTGGCGGATGTTGAAATGGGGATGCGTACCCCGCAAATTCGCGCGCGCCTGCTCCACCATACCGGCCGAGAAGTCCGTCAGCGTGATGTCGCAGCCGGGCGGCACGCGCTCCAGGTTCTGCTGCCACAGCGTGCCGGGTCCTGCGCCCACCTCGAGGATCCGCTGCCCCGGCGCAAGGTGCATCTGGTCGAAGACCCAGCGCGCCCAGCTCACCGGGTTCGTGCCGAAACGAGTGTGGAGTGCGATGCGGGCATTCAGATTGCTCGCGTCACGGTACTGGGTCTCGACGTCATACGGCGAACGGTCTGATGTCATACCTGAGATGTTCTCCTCCTGTATGTTGCGTCGCCTCTGGCGGGAATGGCGGGCGCCCTGCGCGGCGCAGCACCGGCGTTTTTATTCTACCACAAGGGGACAGGGGTTTGGTAAGCCGGCGGGCAAACGGGGGATTCTAAGCAGCCAGAGCCGGCAAGAGTTGACTCAAGGCGTAGTCAGCCTCGGCCAGCGCAGGCGCGAGTGCCATGCTCTTGCCCGCCGACCACGCCAGCTTGTGAGGATCGCCGTCAAGCGCGGCGCGTGCGGGCGCCAGGCGTTCGGCCAACGTCTGCTGCTCGCGGGGAGAAAGCGGCGCGCCAATGGCCTCGCGCAAGGTGTCGGCGGCACCTGCCAGCCGGAGTGCGGGCGCCGCCGTACCCGTCCTGGCCAGCAGCGTCGCGACGTCTTCGAGCAGGTATGCCAGTGCCCAGCGGTCGCCCAACGCCGCGTTGAGGGCCAGGCTCTCGCGATAGAGGTCGACCGCAAACGCGGCGTCCCCCTGATCGCGCGCCACATTGCCCAGGTTGTTGAGCGAGTTGGCGATGGACCACTTGTCGCCGATTTCGCGGTGCAGCCCGACGGCCTCCTCGAGGTAGCTGCGGGCGGCTGTCAGGTCGCCCAGTTGCAGCACAAGATTGCCCAGGTTGTTGAGCGAGTTCGCAATGCCCCATTTGTTGCGGAGCTCACGGCGGATGGCCAGGCTCTCCGCATAATAGCCCTGCGCGGCCGTCGCATCGCCCATGTTGCGTGCAAGGATGCCGAGGTTGTTCAGCACATTCGCGATGTTCGGCCTATCGTCCAGGCTCCGGCGGATGGCTAAGCTTTGCTCGCAGAGGGCGCGCGCTTGTTCGCGCTCGCCCTTCTGCCAAGCCAGCGACCCGGCGCAGATGAACGCTTTTGCGACGCCCGGCAGGTCGCCGCAAGCCTCTGAACCCGATCGCGCTTGTTCGTACCACGGCCCGGCCTCAGCGTAGTTACCCTGCTTTCGCAGCAGTTCGCCGAGCCCGATTCGACACACGGACAGTCGCGCGCCGTCGCCCAGCCGCTCGGCCTCTGCCAGGCCCTCTTCGTAGCACGCCCGGGCCTCAGGCCAGCGGCCGACCAGTTCCAGCACCTGACCGAGCTTGACCTGGACGTCCAGATGTTCACCGTTATCCAAAACGCTTAGGCTGCGCTGGAAGTAGTCGATGGCCGCGGTGTTTGCGTAGCGCGCCTGGGCCGCCTCGCCGGCCCTGCGCAGGTATTCCCGGCGTTTCGGCAGGTTGTCGGTGCGATCGTAGTGATGCGCCAGCAGGTCGACGGCCTGCTCCCAGTTATCGCCCGCCGCTCGCTCCAGGTGTTCGGCGATTTGGTCGTGCAACACCGCCCGGGTGGCAAACGGCAGGCTGTCGTAGGTCACCTCTTGGGTCACGACATGTTTGAACAGGTAGGTCTGCTCGGGTTCCTCGTCGACGGCGGTCAACTCGACGTCGCTCAGCACGCTCAGCGAACCGAGCACCTGCACTTCTTCGCCGAGCGACGGGTGCACGTCCCACAGCAGGCCGGCCTGAAAGACCCGACCCACGACGCTCGCAACCCGCAGCACCGCCCGGGGGTTTTCGGCCAGGTGGTCGATGCGGCTTAGCACGAGGCTTTGCAGGGTCAGCGGCAGGTCGAGCCGGCCGAGGGCCTCGGCGTCGCCCGGGTCGATGCTGCGGTCACGAACATAGTTGAGCAGCTCTTCGATGTAGAACGGGTTGCCCTGTGCATGCGCGGCGATACGGGCGGCGAATTCCGGCGGCGCGGCCTGGCCCGCGCCGAAGAACTGCTGCAGTTTCAGCTCGATCAAGCGGTTCGCCTCTTCGGGCGAGAATTCCACCAGCGCGATTTCGGTGAAATGCGGCAGGTCTCGGACCGCCAGATCGTGCTGGTGACCCTCTTCCGGGGGCCGGTATGCCAGCAGTATTGCAACCGGCAGGTTGACAATCGCTCGCCCGATCACCAGCAGCAAATCCCGCGAGAGCGCATCCATCCAGTGACCGTCTTCGAGCACGAGCAGCAGTGGTTCCGACGTGGCGCGTGCGGCTACGGCGTCGGCCAGCAGGCTTTCGAGGCCGGCCTTCCGCAGCTTCGGGTCGAGGCCGCGAGTCACGTCGTTTTCGGCCAGCGGGACGTTGATCGCCGCGGCCAGCAGCGGCACACGGGGCAGCAGCGCCGGGTCAAGCCGCGCAAGTTCGGACGTGAGCTGCTCCGCGACGGCATCCGGGGCCGAGCAAGCGTCGATGGCGAAGAAGGCCCGCCAGATGTCCTGCCAGACGAGGTAGCTGGTGTTTGCACCATACGACCGGCATTCGCCGCCGAAGCCAATGAACCCGTGGGCGGTCGCAAGCCGAATCGCTTCGGCGGCAAGACGAGACTTGCCCATACCGGCCTCGGCGGTGACGCCGATCACCTGGCCCCGACCCGCCCCTGCCCGCGCGAGCCGCGATTCGATCAGGGCCAACTCGTCCGTCCGCCCCACCATGGGCAGGGCATACGCCGGCTCTTGCAGGCGCAGCGCGGCCCTGACCTTCCTCCCGCTCATGCGGGACACTGCGATCGGGGCAGACTTGCCCTTGACCCTGATCGGTTCCAGCGTCTCCCAGTTGAAGCAGTCTGTCGTTGCGGTCACGACCGCGGGCGTGGCAAGCACCTCGCCCGGGCCGGCGTTCTGCATGAGGCGGGCGGACAGATTCACGGCATCGCCAAGCACCCCGTAGGTGCGCCGGGTGGTGCTGCCGTAAGCGCCGGTCCGCATGCGGCCCTGGGTGATGCCGATCTGCACCGTCTGCATATAGTCCAGGCCGGCCGCCAGACCCTGCAGATCGGCCGCGGCCGACACGGCCCGCATGGCATCATCCTCGTGCGCGACCGGCGCACCAAACGCGGCATACAGATAGCTGCCCTTGTCGCCGAGCGTTAGCTGGATCAGCGTGCCATCGTAGGTGCTGAGGATGCGCTGGACCTCCCTGACATAGGCATCGAGCTTGACTCCGGCCCGCTCGTCGCGATCGTAGTCCAGCCCGCCAAACCGCATGAAGAGCGCGACCGCCGGCCGCAGCTCGGCCAGGAACTCGCCGAATCCGGACCGCAGCCGTTCGTAAACTGCGGGCAGCAGCCACTCGCGGCACTGCTGCTCCGAAAGAGCGTCGTTGCCCAGCGGCGGCCAGGGCGTAGACGGGGGCGGCGAATGGAGGGTGGTCACGACGCCGAACGCCGCGCTTGTCCCATCGCCGCCGCGCAGCTCGCTCACGGAAATCCGCTCGCCCAACGCGGCCAGCGTTGCCGGATCGACGACGACCTCCCCACGGCCCGCGTGATGTTCCGCGTCGGCCAGGTTGTCGAGCGTCGCTCCGGACAGCACGTCGATCAGCTCAACCGCGGGATCGCCAACCAGGAAGCGCCGGGCCGGACCGACCGCCACGGCCACCTTCACCGCCAGGCTAACCTGCTTCCCCGATGCGGTCGTCACGGTGGCAAACTGCTGCATCGCTCGTTGCATGGCCTGGGCGCAGGCGACGGCGCGCGCACCGTCGTCGCCGTCGAGCCAGCACGTGATGGCGTCGCCGCTGAAGCCGATGACGCTGCCCCCGCTGTTGTCCAGCTCGGCAATGAGCGCGTCGTACACCAGGTTAAGGTGGCGGGCCAGTTCCTCGGCCCCTCGCTGCGGGCCAAGCTCGGCGGCGAGTGCTTCGGTCAGAGGGGTGAAACCAGAGATATCGGCGAAGAGGGCCGCGCCCTGCACCCGTTCGGGAAGGACTTGTCCTCGCGCCATCGCCTGGCGCCGGTCCATGGGGATGTAGACGCTCGCAGCTTCGATGACGGTCATTGCGCCTCCGAGGCGGGCCGGTCTCTGCATGTCGCGGGGTGGCGCCATTGCCCGGCCCCCGGCCGGGCAATGGCGCCACGCGCCCGGGTTACTTGTGGATCACGACGCTTCCGCCACCCAGCGTCGTGACCGGGTCGGCCGAGTCGCTCGCGCCAGCCTGGTTGTCGTAGACAGTGGCGCCGGTCGCCTTGTCCCAGACCTTGAGCCGCAACTTGTCGACGCCACCGCCGCCGGTCACCTGCCCATCCCAGGCTGTTAGAATGAATCCGTAGCTCCCGGCGCCGTTGACCGTGCCGGTGCCCTTGTATTGCGCTTTCGCCCCCGACACTACGAGCCACTCGTAAGCGGTGCTCTTGAATTTGAAGTTGGCTGCGTTGAAGATGAACTGCGTGTTGCCCTGGGGCACGGTCTTGCCCTTCTGGTACTTCGATTCGAAGCCGAAGGTCGCCTTCCCGGTCAAGCTCGGGTCGGCCGCGATAGGCGCCTTGAGGCGACGTGATCCAGCCGCTGCCA
This sequence comes from uncultured Chloroflexia bacterium, assembly GCA_963810095.1. Taxonomy (GTDB): domain Bacteria; phylum Chloroflexota; class Anaerolineae; order CG2-30-64-16; family CG2-30-64-16; genus JALOOB01. Next base: position 199,119 of record CAWEMM010000014.1, read on the forward strand.
GTGACGAACCCGCCGTTCGGGTCGTATATTACCACGTACTCGAAGACGCCTGTCCCCGTCTGACCGTGGTTGTCGGTTACGGTGAGTCCGACGGTGTAGACGCCCGGAGTCGTGTAGGTGTGGCTGCCCGTCGCCGAGCCCGCACCTGTCGCCGTCGGCTCCGTAACAGCGCCCGCCGACGTCGTCCCGTCGCCCCAGGTCCAGACGGCCGTGTGCGTGTCCGTCTTGCCTTCGTCCGTGAAGGCTGCGCGGAGCGCCGCGGGCCCGCCGATCGCGATGGGGTCGGCCGGCCCGGTGATCGACGTGATCGCGGGCGGGCTATCGATGGGCGGCACGCCCAGGGTGGCAGACACCGAGCGGTACAGCGGGTCCGCGCCCGATATGTCGCCGCCAAAGGTCGCGACGACGAGGTAGGCGATGGTCTGAGGCAGCCGCGCCGCTTCGAGCACGGCCCGGCCGCGAACGTCCGTCTGTGAGGCTGCGGTGAACAGGAGCGCGCCGGTTGCCTGGTCGCTGACCTGGAAGACGACGGGCAGGCTGCCCAGCCCGTACCCGCTCGTGCCTTTCAGCGTCGCGACGACGTCGGTCGGCCGTCGCCTGGAGACTGACGGCCCGGTCGAGTGTGATGGTCGTAGGCTGCATGTCGATCGTCAAGTCCGTGACGAGCGTGGCAGGGTGCAAGCTGCCGGCGTGCCGGCAAAGCTGACGCTCACTCTGTACGGGTTTGTGCTCGGCGTCGCGGTCACGCCGAGCCAGGCGCTCGCCTGCCCATCGCTTCCGGTGATGGCTGTGGCCGTCTCGGCGCCCAGCGCAAAGGAGAGCGTTTGCCCGCCGGCTCCACTCGAGCCGGCCGTCAGCTTGGCCTTGATTTCAATCCGGTCGCCGTAGTTTGCCGAAGCGGGCAGGGAAACGATGGCCAGGGTCGGCTTGGTCTGGACCACGCCTGGCGGCGGGGGCGGAGGCGGCAGGCTCGGATCGACATTTGGCACGTAGTACGCGCCGTCGTTCGTCGCCATCGTGACCATGCCGGCCGCGTTGGCGGCCTGGACCATGTAGCGGAGATCGTCAACTGCCGTGCCGGCCGGGATGGGGAGGATCCCAGTCCACAAGGTGGTATCGTCAGCATTCTGCGGCACGCTCAAGGGGACCGACTGCCACTTCCCCGCCAGGCTGCCCGAGCCTGTGTAGGTCACCCACACTTCCTGCACGCCCGCGTAGACGCTTGCCGTCACGTTGACCTTGAACGTCACCGTGTTACCCGATGCCGTTGCGATCACGTGGCCGATCGCGGGCGGCGCGGCCTGTGCGGCTGCAGCCGTGTTCGTGCTGTAGTACAGCCGCAAGCCGACGTTCGTATACTCCCGCAGCGTGCCGTCTGGCGCGGCCGCGCCGTTCGACTGGTACTGACTGCCCGTCAGCATCAGGTGCGTCGTGCCGCCCTCCGCGCCGTCGAGCAACTGGAAGTAGTTCACGTTCCAGGGGCGGATCGGGTAGAAGTAAGACGAGAAGAACGCCGGGCTGGCGGCCGCGTAGTCAGTCGAAGGGGCGCGAGTCAGCGGCCGCACGTCTTTGTGGTCGGTGAACTCGGCGCTGCGGAAGCCCACCCCGCGCAGGACGCCGGGCAGCGTCGTGACGACGGTTGTATTGTTAGTATTTGTATACTCAGCCTGCCCAGCATCGTAGATCTTGAGCGGCAGGACGGGCTCGCCGGGTCGGCCGGTGGTGCCGTTCGGCCCCTGAAGGTAGGAGTAGTCGTGTAGGTTGCCGTCGGCCCGGTCGCGCAACGACTTGACCCCTGACCCTGACCCGGGCAGCAGCGTCGTGTCGACGGTAGTCAGGTCGTCGCTCGCGGTAACCGGCGTGCCGGGAACAGGCGGCGGCGCGGGCGGCGCGACCGGGTCGCCTGGCAGGCTGACGCTGAACATCGGCAGGCCGTACAGGGTGGCGATGAGAACGGTTTTCTTGTCCACCCCCCCGATGCTCACGCCGGTGTAGGCGAGATAGTCCTGCTTGGCCTGCACCAGCGCCTTGCCGACCGGCACCGCGACGCCGTTGTTCCGCAGCCGCCCGGTAAAGTCCAGATACAGCCGTTCACCGAACTCCATGAAATCCCGGTCGCCGTACTGGTAGCCGGTGCCGGCGATCCAGGTCGCGCCCTTCTGGGCCCAGGCTTGCGGCCAGTCGGGCTCGCGGGTGATCGTCGCCCGGTCGCGTCCTTGAAGTTGTCGTCGTTGACAGTATTGTAGCCCGAGTGGCAGCCGATGCTGTAGACCAGGGCATTCCTCAGGTCGACGGTGGAGGCGGCGACGGTCGGATGCGAGCAGGCGCGTCGTGTCGTCGGCTGCCAGCGCGCTGGCGTGCGAGAAGTGGCCGGCGAGGTAGATCAGGTCGTGGCGTTCGGCTAAGCAGCTTCGACTGAAGCGCGGTGGCAGTCCACGGAATCCTTAGCGAACTGGCTGACTGGCGCGATCAGCTCGGAATCGACCAGCGTGCTATCAGGAAGCCCCGCCCGCAGCGCCTCGGCCACTGCATTCGTCCCGTCATCCAGCGGGCCGTAGCCGGTGACGAGCGCAGAAGTCGGGTGCAGCACGCCGTCGTCGTCGGTCGTATCGGGGTTATTGCGTCAGACCTACGTATGCGTCGAGCAGCGCGTTGACGTCGTCGGCCGTTTCGACCAGGCGGCCGACCGGCAGATCAGGGATGGGCAGCAGCCCGTCGGACTGCATGATCTCCGTGCTCGCCCCGTAGGTGTCCTGCGTCAGCAGGTAGCCCAGGGCCATGCTGGCGCGGGACGCCGAGTCCGGGGCGGAGGGCGGCGCGTAGTCGCTCTCCTTCGACAGCGGCGAGGGGTCGGGGTAGCGGAAGAAGGGGAAGAGCGCGTCGTTGCCGACGAGGACGACGTAGTCAAAGTCGTCTCGGGCTCGTGACTGCACTCGTGCCCGGTCGATCACGTTCTTGATCACATAGGCAAGCTGGTTCTGCGCGTACGGGCACGCCTTGTTTTCGGTCGCTTCCTGGCGGGCGGCCGCAATCTGCGGGTCTGCTCCGCCACGATGTCGACGATCACGCCTGACACCTCGGGCCGCCGCTGCCAGCGCGTCGAGCTTGCCGGGCAGAGAGCATCTCTTGCGTCCGTCGATCCCTCTATCCGCGGCCAGGTCGGTCAGGATGAGCGTCTTGAACCTGCGTTCCCTGTGCCGCGCCTACGGGCACGTCGGGCAGGCTCAGTGTCGTTTGAGGAGTCACTGGGTCGACGTTCGCGCACACGCCGGTCAGCCGGGTGACAGAGAGGTGGAACGGCCTGGTGCGGACCGCGACGCCATTCCGCCCGCGCACCCGCACGTAGAACGTTCCCGTGCTCAGCCAGGTATTCCGCGTGATGCTCTCGGCCGCTAGGCCGTCGCGTGCGGAGACGCCCATCAGCGAGCGAAGCTGCGCGCTCGAGTAGGCGTTGGCCCAGGCGTCGGGATTGCTCCAGGCATCGGGGTTCGCCCAGGCGTCGGGATTTGCCCAGGCGTCCGGGTTGCTCCATGCATCCGGATTGGCCCACGCATCCGGGTTGGCCCATGCGTCCGGGTTGGCCCATGCGTCCGGGTTGGCCCAGGCGTCGGGGTTGCTCCATGCATCGGGATTCGAGCCCAGGCATCGGGATTCGCCCAGGCATCGGGGTTAGCCCAGGCATCGGGATTCGCCCAGGCATCCGGGTTGGCCCACGCGTCGGGGTTGGCCCAGGCGTCCGGGTTGCTCCACGCATCGGGGTTCGCCCACGCATCGGGATTGGCCCACGCATCCGGGTTGGCCCATGCGTCCGGCTGCGTCTCGGCGGCGAGCTTAACCAGGTCGTCCGGCGCGGTGAGCGCCTTGAACAGCCCGCCGATGTCCTGGTACAGCGTCATGTCGTAATCAGCGGGGAGGTTTGCCAGGTCGACGATCAGCTGCTCGCCCGCACCGGCCTGGAATTTGTACCAGCGCGATTGACCCGGCCGGGTCAGGTAACCGTCTTTGCTCGTCGTCAGGACCGGCTCGGTTCCGGTCCAGGCAAGCGCGTCCGCCGTGGTCCAGCCGGTATTAACCCCTTGCACCGGGCGTGCAGGCTGGAGAACTCGGACGTGCCCTCCGCGCCGGTGGCGGTTACTGCCAGGAAGGGCTGGCCGGCGGGCATCGCGGCCACGTCGACCAGGTCGAAGACGGCCTGCCCGTTAGAATCGGTGATGCCTGTCAGCGACCTAAGATGCGTCTGGGCCTCGCCAAACCCTGTCGCCCCGCACGTTGCACTGCTGAAGAAGTCCAGCATGTAGGACGTTGCCGGCTTGCTCTCGAAGAGACCCTGGACACGCGTCTGGCCGTTGAATGGGAAGGCGTTGAGCAGAATGGGCTGATTCTGCAGGCCGTTTGCGCCGCCGTCCGCGTCGGCATCCCCGACATCGTTCGCCGTCGGCCCGTCGCTGCCTAGGTCGATCGCCAGCCCACCGTTACCGTAGATGCGGTTGTTCTGCAGCTTGTTGCCCGTGCCACTGAGGACAGCGATGCCTGCGCCGGTGAAGCTGCGCACCTCGAGATTGGAGACCTGCACTGCGCCCGTCGCGAGCGTCAGACCGTTGGTTCCGCCAGCCGCGATTGCGCTGCCATCGAGGACCGCCGTGTTGCCGCCGTCGATCGTCACCTTGGACCTGATGGTCGGGAGGGCGCTCGCGGGTCGGATGGCCCCGAGTCCGGCCCCGAAAACGATGGTGACGTTCCCCGGACGAGGCGTTCGGCCTCCTGGATCGCGGCACGTAGGGTGCAACCATCATGGGCAGAGGCGCAGGTGCCATTGCCGATGTTCTTGTCGACGCTGTCGGCCGGTGCTGTTGACGGTGAAGATTTGAGGGTGGCGCCGCGAGTACTCGTACGTGCCGATGTCGGGAACGAGCCTTGCTCACGAGGGAAGCCTGCGCCGCGCTGGTCAGTGCTCGGCGTGCCGGAGTAGCCGCTTGTAACCGCGTCGATAGCCGGGCTGCCAAGCTGCAGTGCGTACAGCTCGGTCGGACCGCCGTATGTGCCCGCGCGTACCGAACAGGGGATCAGGCGGCGAAATGCTGTGCCGGCGCTGCGGTATGTGCCAGAACTGCAGATTGTTGTTGAGCCCGCGCGGAGCGGGCGCGGTGCAGTTTCCGCCCGAGTTGTTGGCAATGATCGTGTTCGTGGCCGAGACATCCGTGTCGACGATAATACCCCGACCGCTGTTGTTCGCAATCGTGGAGAAATTGATCGAGAACTGACTGGTACCGGTTGGCACGATGGCGTCGCCCGTGTTACCTGCGATCGTGCTGTTCTCAATTACAACTGGCGAGCCTAGATTGACCGCCTCGATCCCAGCCCCGCTGCTGGAGGCGCTGTTGTCGAGGATTGCGCTACGGATGATTTGTGGTCCGGGTGAGCCGTCCGCGACGAATGCCGGCGCCAACTTTTGCGCTGTTGGACTGAACGGTGGTCTCGGTCAGCGTCGGCGCGGCTCCCGCCACGCGGAGACCTCCGCCTTCATCACCCCACGCAAATCCGAGTGTGTGGTTATTGACGATCCGGGTGTTGCTGATGTTGACCGCCGGGGCATGCGCACCCGTCTCCTCTAAGTTCCGCCCGGCGCCGGAAGCCGCCTGGTTCGCTTCGAAGACAGAGTTTGTGAGGGTCAGTCGGCGGGAGCAGCGATACACGCCACCCCATACGTCTGCGTTGTTCATTTGCGACACGTACGTGGTCGAGGGTGAAGTGCTGGACTACGGCGCCCGGATGCCGCCGCCACCGAAGCTACTCGGCATTTAGCCGTTGCAATCGTGACTCCTGAGATGCGTGACAATGGCGTGCCCCGGCGATGTTTTATGACAAGGACTTCAGTGTCAGAGCCTGTGAGGAAGTCGCACCGGGCCGGCTCCGGTAATCGTACAACGGCTGTGAATGTGGAAAGCGCCTGTCAGGTTGTCGTCTCCGTCTGGACCGGCATTTGCAAAGGTCCCGCGCCGGCACATTGATGGTGTCGGCGCCGGCAGCCGCGTTCGCCTCGCATGATCGCAGCGCGCAGGCTGCACTGACGTTCAGATTGTCGCACACTGCCGTACCAGGGTTGGGATCAGGGATATCAGACGGTCGAATTGACGACAAAATCGGCCGCGTGAACCGGCGGCGGCGCGGCGAGGGGTGGCAGGAGCAGCGCAAGCAGCACGATTAGGGTCAGCAGCGCGCGCGTGCGGGCGTTGGCGCGGTCGCGGTTGGGGAGAGTCGATTCCAGGACTTTCATTGGATCCACTCCTTCGTGACAGGTGGCGGTGTAAGTTGTTCTGGCTTGGTGGACTACCGTTCTGCCTCTTCAAGGGAAATAGGCCCGTGGGGCTCAATCAGTCGCACCAGGTCATGGGTGCACAGCTCGTGCAGCCGCCGGCCCGACCAGACGGATGCGACATTCTGATCAGAGTCGATGGCAATCAGTTCCACGTTGGGGCACATGCGGAGCAGGGCCAGGGTTAAGTCGGGGCAGTCCGCTGCAGCGTCGAACAGGATCGCGGCGGGGCGCCAGCGCGGTCAGTTCCTCCGCGGTCGCGCCGGTTGGCACGTCGACGAGCTCGAAATGTGGCTGGAGACGCAGGCTGGCTTCGATCGCGCCAAGCACGATCGACCGCCCGTATATCACGACCCGGCAGCGCTCATCCATGCGAATGACCTCATGTTCTGAATATCACAAACTTTGCATGGTGGCAATGTCTCTGGAGACAAAAAAGAAGGACAGTCTCGTGCGGCGAGAGACTGTCCCTTGGGCCAGTGTGAGGATAAGCGAGAGGGGTACTTTCGTGCTGGCTCGGTGCGGCGCTGCTTTACCGGCCCAATCCCATCCGGCCGGCGTAAGCCAGCACCTGCGCACGGTTCTCCAGGTGCAGGGCGGCCATGATCTCGCCCATGTGGTACTTGATGGTGCGGGGCGCCAGCCCCAGCCGCGCGCCCACTTCGCCGTACGACAGCCCTTCGGCCACGAGCGCCAGCACTTCGCGCTGGCGGTCGGTGAGGCTGGGCGCGGTCAAGCCGGCGGACGATGCGGGAGCCCCGTCATGGGTTGGCGCCGCGGTGGGTGGGGTGGCTGCCATCCGCCCGAACTCATCGAGGAGCCTGGCGGCGAGGCCGGGCGAGAAGGGCGGGAGCCCCAGCCGGGCCTGCTCGAGCGCGTCCACCAGGTCTGCCGCGTCCATGCTCTTGAGCAGGTAGCCGCACGCGCCGCTCTTGATCGCCTCGAACAGGTCCTCGTCTTCGGTCGACGTCGTGAGAATGACGATGCGGGCGTCGGGCCAGGCCGCCTTGATGAGCCGGGTCGCGGCGAGGCCGTCGCAGTCGGGCATGCGAATGTCCATCAGGATCACGTCGGGCCGCAGGCGCAGCGCGGCCGCGGCGGCCTGCCGGCCGTCCGTGGCCGCACCGGCAATTTCGATTCCGTGCGCCTCCAGCAGGTTCGCCAGCCCTTCCAGCAGGAGCCGGTGGTCGTCGGCCAGCAGCACTCTCATGGTCGCCCCCTGTTGCCTGCGCAATTACGCCCCGCGCACCGGCGCACGAAGCACAACCCGGGTTCCCGCCCCCGGCTGCGAGTCGACGGCCAGGCGCCCCCCAATCTCGGCCATGCGCTCGACCATGAACCCCAGCCCGTAGTGCCCGTCTCGGCCTGCCGTGCCCGGTGGGGGATCGAAGCCCACGCCGTCGTCGCTGATCGAGATCACGTTTTCGCCGTCGACCTGCGCCACGCTCACCGTCACGCAAGCGGCATGGCTGTGCTTGTGCGCATTGGTCAGCGCCTCTTGCACCACCCGGAACAACTGAACGCTGGACGCGGGCGAGATGGCGCCTGCGTCCAGCCCCGGTTGGATGTCGAGACGCGTCGCCATCTGCGAGTATTGCCCATAGGTGACGAGGTATTGTTGGAGCGCGGACAAGAATGACCACTGCTCAGTCGGCGTGCCTTTGAGAATGAGGATGGACTCGCGAACATCCGCATTCGCCTGCTGCGCGGCTTGGGCGAGCCGTCGCAGCTGCGCCTCTGCCGTGCTCAGGTCGCCGTCCTGCACGTGCTTGGCAATGGCTTGGGCCTGGAGGCTGACAAAGGCCAGCGTCTGCCCCGTGCTGTCGTGCAGCTCGCGCGCCAACTGCTCCCGTTCGCGCAGCACGGCCAGCGCCCGCTCCTGCTCGAGGATGCGGGCCTGTGCCCGCTTCTGCTGCGTCGTCTCGCGCAGCGTCAACAGGTGACCGACGAGCAGCCCGCGAAAATCGCGCAGCACGGTGAGTGCGGGCTCGTAATAGCGCACGTTGGCGCCGGTCCCGAAGACCATTTCCGGGAGCTCGAACTCCGCGTCGCCCGACCCAAGGTTCGGATGCGGCAGCGGCGGCAGGCGTTCGGGGTCGGACATTTGCTCCCATGTTTTGCCGCGGGCGAGGTCGAAGGGGATGCCAAGGATCTGCTCGGCCGCGGGGTTGAGACCGGCGATCTGCCAGCGCGGGTCGAACACGATCATCCCGGCGCGCATCTGCTCGATGACGGTGGCACGCGCCACGGGCAGCGGATCGAAGATGCGGAACCCGAAGAGCGCGATAGTATACGCAACCAAGGCAACGGCCGGCCCCACCAGGCGAAAGTCGAACCAAACCGGCAGCGGCGTGCGGAAGTAGTCGAGCATATAAGCGCTGCGGCTCACGATTCCGGCGACCAGCATCAGCGCCGCGGGCCACCGGTGGCGGGGCGAGCGAACGAAGAGCCAGACGAGCGCCGTCACCTGGATCCCAAGCAGGATCAACATGTAGCCCACGATGAAGCGACCGGCAGGAGCGAGGTAGGGCGTCACTTGGCCGCCTGCCTCCACCTCCAACGAGTACCAGACAAATCCCCGGTTGTCTATGGCCGTGAGCAGCAGATCCAGCAGTGGCACAAGCAGCGGCGCCGCGAGGAGCGCGACGTTGCGACGGCTCAACCAACGGCCCGGGTAGGTGTACTCGAGGACGAAGCACACGGCGGCGAGCAGCGCGAAAGACGGCCAAATAGACTGGAAGCGGTACCCGGTCACCTTAGCGGCGGGTTCGACGGCGAGCGTTTCGAGGATGATGCCGGCCATCCAAAAGGCCACGAACAGGCACGCCGCCGCCAGTTGCCGCGCACCGGGCATATCCCGGCGTCGCCAGCTCTGCAGGCCGACGGCCGCGGCGAGGAGGGCGACCGCCAGGGGCGGCCAGATGGCTGGGGTGAAGGAGTAGCTCATGGGGCTACCATCTCGCATGCGAAGCGGGTTGAGAACTCCAGGATTATAGCACATTGCGTTGGCAACACCGGGCGCACACATGCTCGCATGCGGGCCCGAACGACATCGTTATGATGTCTTGACAGACCGCGCTCTTAGTGCCATGATTGGGGCGTGCCAGCACGGCCCACGTTGCTGCCTTCGCTGCCAGGAGGTGCTCCTCATGGGTCTCTCTCTAGTTCCACGCCCCGCTCCTCCAACGCCCCATCCCACGCCGTCTCCGCTCGACGTGCTTCTTGGCTTGCAGCCCGGCGATGGCCGGCGCACCTGGTCGCTGACCGGGCTCCATTTCGCGCTCGGTGCGGTGATTGTCTTCATGCAGGCCCCGGCCTTTGGCCTGTTCGTGTCCGAGTTTGGCTCCCAGCGTCTCCCCTTTGCGTATATCGCCATCGCCGTGCTGGTCAGCGCGCTCAACCTGGCCTACCTGCGCCTGAGCAACCGGTTCCCGTTCGTGCCCCTCTCGTTCGGCGTGCTCGGGTTCCTGGCGGCCGCGTGCGTCGCGCTCTGGCTGGGCCTGCTGACGCCGCTGCGGCCGGCCGTGATCTTTATCCTGCCCGTTGGTTTCCAGCTAACCATCAACGTCACCGTCCTCGTCCTCTGGCCGCTCGCGGGCCGCGGATTCAACTTGCGGGAGGCTAAGCGGACCTTCGGCGTTATCTCCGGCGGCAACTGGACGGCCAGCCTGCTCGTGGGCCTGATCCTCGGGCCGCTGATCGCGCTCATCGGGACCCAGAACCTGCTGCTCTGTGCTGCAGCCAGCGCGTTGGCGGCCCTGCTCCTCCTTGGACCCGTCGCGCGCATCGCGGGCGTGTGGAAGCCCGGCCCAACGACCGCCGGCAGCGCTCCGAAGCAGCCCCGGGCGGCAGTCAACCCTGTCCCGGTGCGGACGCTCCTTTCCGGCCCAATGATCCGGCCGCTTCTGCTCTACGTGGTTCTGCTCTGGATCATCTACTATTTCGTCGATAACATCCTGTGGGCCACTGCGGGCCAGCGTTTCGCAGACGCGGCCCAACTCGGCGCGTTCACCGGCCGGGTCGTGACCTTCTATGGCATCCTGGCCGCCGTGATGAGCCTTTTTTTGGCCGGGCGTATCCTGGGCCGCTACGGCGTCCGGAACGCGCTGCTCCTGCTGCCGGTGCTGCTGACCCTCGACATGGCCCTCCTCGCAGTGGTTGGGACGCTGCAACCATCCTCCGCGCTCGTCTTTGCCTTTGCCACCATTGGGAAAGTGCTCATGATCGGCCTGGGATTCTCCCTTTCATCGACGGCGTTTACATTCTTGTACCAGCCCCTCCCACCTGCCATCCGGGGCAGGACGCAAGCCCTCGCCGAGGGGGTCCTGCAGTCCCTGGCCATTGGCCTCGGCGGCGTGCTCCTGCTGCTCTTCACGTCGGTGCTGCACTTCGGCGCGGTGGGCTTAGCTTGGTTGGTCATCCCTATCAGCCTCGTCTGGATCGCCTCCATCCTGGTGATCGGCCGGCAGTATCCGCGGGCCGTCGTCGCGGCTCTCGACCGGCGCCGGTTGGGCGAGGGGCCCGGCCTCACGCTGGATCGCGATACGCTCGCGCTCCTCCGCCCGCGGCTCGCCGACCCTGCGCCGGCCGTGGTGCTCTATGTTTTGCACACGCTCGAGCGCGAGGATGGGAACTGGAGCTTGACCCTCGAGAGCGGCCTGCCCCAGATGCTCGCCCACCCCCTGCCAGAGGTGCGCGAGGCCGCGCTGCACGCGGTGTCTCGCTTGGCCGTGTCGAAGTCTGCCGGGGGGAATACCGGCGTGGAGGCGGGCGCGTCAGGCAACGACGGCGCGCACGCGCAGGTCGTCGGAATCGTCACCGAGCACTTGAAGCGCGAGTCGAGCCCGATGGTCTGCTCGGCGGGGGTCGAGGCGATCGCGGCGCTGCGCGGCGCAGAAGCCGGCCCCTTCCTCGAGAGGATGCTCGGCGGCGACCCGCCGACCGAACGGGCCGTCCTGGTCGCATTACTGCGCTTACCGGGCGGGTCGGCTGCGGCCGAAGCGCGATTGGCAGAACTTGCCGGCTCGGCGCTTCCCGACGACCGCGCGCGCGCTGCAGCCACCTGCGAAGCCACACGACGTGCGGCGGACCGGGCGCTCCTGGCGGGGCTGCTGGCCGACGAAGTAGTTTCCGTGCGCCGGGCAGCGCTGGCCGCGGCCGCACAGCACCCCGGTGCCGACCTGTGGGAAGGGGTGATTGCGGCCTGTTGCGAGCCGGAAACCGCGGCTGCCGCGCAGGCCGCGCTGGTGGCGGCCGGCGAGAGGGCCGTGCCGGCCATCGGCGCCGCCCTGACGGCCGGAGAAGAGAGCGAGGGAGACGCCGAGCGCCGCCAGCGGATTGCCTTGACCGAGGCTTGCGCGCGTATCCGCGGTGCATCTGTCGTCCCGATGTTGGAGAGCCAGGCTGACGCGCTCGACGTCGACGTGCGCGGCGCCGCATTGCGGGGTCTTGCCGGGTGCGGCGTGCGCGCCGAGCGGGGCGGGCAACTGCGCCTCGACCGGGAGGTCAGCCTTGCGGGTCTGCTCGCCGCGGCCTTAGCCGGCATAGCGGCCGGCTCCTCTGCCGGCGGCGGCGCCGCAAGTCTCTGCACGTCCGCCCTCGGCCGTGAGCTTTCGAATGTGCGCGAGCGTCTGCTGCTGCTCCTCTCCCTTCAGTTCGACGCCGCGTCGCTGCTGTCGGCTCGCGACACGCTGGCCGACGCCGACGATGCCCGTCGAGCATACGCGCTGGAGGCGGTCGAGCTGCAGCTTCCCGCAGCCATGCGGGCGCGCATCATGCCCCTGGTGGAGCTGCCGCCGCCGGCCGAGCTGGCCGCACGGCTCCGTTCTGCCGGCATGGAAGTTCCGGACTGGACCGAGGCCTCGGCGCTTGCGGCGGTCGTCGGCAAACCTTTGGAGCTGGAAACGCCCGCCGCGCCGGGTTTCGCCGGCCTGCCGCCTTTGACACAGGCGGCAGCCATCCACCACGCCGCGGTATACTGCCCACAGGCGCTTACCCGGCTTATCCAGCTCGGAGCCCTTTCCCCCTACAGCCTCGTCAGAGAGACTGCGGCTTGGGCCGCGTGCCTCGACGCGCAACATCCCCATGGAGCAGCAGTCATGTTGTCCACGATCGAGAAGGTTCTGGCCCTTAAGCGCGCCGGTATATTCGGGCAGACGCCCGATCCGGTGCTGGTCGACGTCGCCCGGCTCTGCGACGAGGTGGACCTGCCGGCGGGCGCGCCTGTATTCGCCAAAGGCGACCCTGGCGACAGCCTCTACGTCATCGTCCAGGGGCGGGTGCGCGTGCAAGATGGGGCGCGCACGCTGAACGATCTCGGGGAGGGCGACGTCTTCGGCGAGCTTGCCCTTCTCGATCCCGAGCCCCGGATGGCCTCGGTCAGTACGCTCGAAGACGCCCGCCTGCTGCGGCTCGAGGAGGCCCCGTTCCAGGAACTGATCCGGCAGCAGCCAGAGGTCGCCTTGGGCGTCATCCGCGTCATCACCCGCTACCTGCGCGAGCGCGCGCAGGACGTCGTGAAGCTCGACGCACAGTTGAGCGCATTGGCGAGCCGGTAGTCATCGCAGACGCCCATTCCGCGCTGTGCAGCCCCGGGAGGCCGCCATGAACACGGAAGCCTTGGATCGCTACCTGCCGGCCAACATGCGCGCCGAGCTGGAGACGCGCTTCTATGCGCGGGTGAATGATGCCGCACGCATAGAGAACACGCTGCACGACCCGGACCTGTGGAGCGAGAAGACGCACCTGACCTGGTTCTCCGATCACGGCGTGATTCACGTGCGAGACGTGGCCACCCAGATCCTCAACGTGCTGGACGTGACCCACGGCGTGCTGATCCCAGCCCGACCGCCTCAGCGCTTCGATCCGTTCATGAAAACCTACGGTGTGCTGTTGTCCTATCTGCATGACATCGGCATGTCCGACTTCTCGCCTTACGGCCGCAAGATGCATCCCCAATATGCCGCGCAGGCCGTCTTCTCGGGCGAGCTGGACACGTGGGTCCGGCAGGCATGGGACGAAAACCTGGGCAATATTGCGTGGCGGCTGGTGAACCTCGAACGCCGCGGCCTGCTGCCGCAAGCGCCTGAGGACATTTTCCGGGAGATGTTGGCGCTCAGCATGGGACACAGCAAGAGCAAGGTTCCCATGGATGTCCTGAACGAACCGAGTCGCCTGCGCGCGGTGCTTCTGCGCACCTTGACGACGGACCTGCAAGTGCTCCATCTTGATGGGCCAAGCGCAGAGGCCGGCAGATCAGGGCCGTATCAAGCAGACAGCGAGCGTGCCTTCGCGTGGCTGGTTTGCGACGAGCCGGATTGCCGCGAACTGGTCGACGACGTGGTCGACACCGTTCGGGCGCTCCGTTGTGCAGACGCGCTTGCGCCAACGCGGGACCCTCCAAAAGACATCCGCCGGCTACGAGGTGTTTGTCAGCCTGGAGAGCGGCAACGCGACGTTCTCTGTGCGGCAGGGCGAGGACAAGCTGTATTTGCTCGAGCACTCGGAACCGCTCAGTGCCGGCGAGGCAAACATCGCCAGCAGTGAGATCACCCGTGAAGGACATCTCCGCATAGCCTTTCACCGCGGCGCGTTTGCGAGCGAATCAGCGGTCCGGCGTGCGGTTCAGGCAGCGGCCGTCACCGTCGACGACATCCAGGCGGACGTAATCACCAGCTTCGCCCGTACACGCGCAGATCGCATGTCGGACCCTTCAGCGGGCATGACAATACTGCTTGAGGCCGTCGAAGACAACCCATACTTTGTGGACCAGGTGATTGTTTCGCTGATCAGCCTCAATCCCAGCCTCGCCGGTCGCGTCGCGCGCGTTCCGTCGCTGGGCGGGGCCGCGGTGAGCGAGAGCAAGCGCTATCTGGCAGGGGTGATACTTGACTGGGATCGCGAACGCAAGTGCGCGCTGCTCGAGAGGTTGGCCCTGTCAGGCCAGCGCATCGACGGCATGGATCTGGAAGCGGCCTTCGAGCACGTCAAGCTTGCGACCGTGGAGGCCGACGAGCGTTTGATCGAAGCCCGCATGCCCGCCGGATTCGTGTACATTCCGCTTGGCGAGGGGCTGATCGTCGCGCCGTTGGGCGGCTACCAGTCGTTTACCGTCAAGCCTTTCATGCCGTTGGGCTCCACGGGCGTCATCCGGGGCGCCGTGCGCAATGCCGACGTCGTCGCCGCGCAACCTGTAGAGGTCTTGATCATTCCGAAGGAGATCTACTTGCACCACTGGCACCGTCCGTATACACTCCGCGAGCTGCACAGATTGCTCACCGAACCATAGCGCGGCTCGTGGCGCCGCGACGCTGGCAGACAGGATTGTGCGTGAACAAGCTCAATGTGGAAGGTGCGATCGCTTACGCCCTCAACCGGCTGGAGGCAGAACTCGCTCCCGACATGACCTATCACAGCCCGGGGCACACCCGGGACGACGTGATCCCTGCGGCGACTCGGCTGGCGCAGTTGGCCGGCCTGTCAGAGGTGGAGACGGGGCTGCTGCAGGTTGGCGCGGCCTACCACGACCTGGGATTCACGGAGCACCCGCAGGAGCACGAGTTGTGCAGCGTGCGCATTGCCGCCCAGGTGCTCCCCGCGTTTGGCTTCAGCGCCCGCGCCATCGAGCGCGTACTCGGCATGATCATGGCGACCCGCTTGCCCCAGTCGCCCCGCCACCTGATCGAGCGGCTGCTCACGGACGCGGACCTGGACGGGCTGGGACGAGAGGACTTTTTCACGCGCAGTGCGGAGCTGCTGGCCGAGCGCCGCGCCTACGGCCGGGTGGTGACCGAAGAGCAGTGGTGGCGCGAACAGGTCGCGTTCCTCACCGAGCACCGGTATTGGACCAGCTACGCCCAGCAGCTGCGCGGCGAGGGCAAGGCGCACAATTTAAGGCTCTTGCAGGAGCGGCTAGAAGGGACAAATGATGAGGCGGCGAAGATGCCAGATCCAGGGGGGAATTGCGCCAGAAACCGGGTTAGCTGCGCGCCAATCAGTTCGTAAACCGAAACGATCGCAGGACCAGGTCGTAGAGCGCTTCGGTCTGCTGGAACAACGCCGCGTCGCTTGGGTCGGCCGGCACGAAGGTGAGTCGGTACGCCCGCGGACCGTGCACAGCGATCAGCACCCGGCCGAGGTCCTGCCCCGGTACCCGGTCGAGCCGTTCGGCCTGCTCCCCGCCCAGCGTTACGACGGGCATTCGCTGGATCTGGCCCTTCAGCCCTGCCGCCTCCGCCTCGGCAATGACGGCATCGGCAATCTGTGCGGCGGTCTGCCCGTTCGCGTCCTCGACCTTGACGAAGAGCTTCGGGCGGCTGACGTCCATCATCGAGTCGAAGAAGTAATCGGTCTGCATCCCGTCCGTCTCCAAGGATTTGTACACCCGTGGGACGAGTAGGCAATAGCCGGCAGTAGGGTTGGCCTGCATCTGAGTGTCCGCGGTAGGCTCAGGGCAGCCATTCGCCGGGACATCGGTCGATTGCGGCATGGTCGTCGTGGCGCCAGCAGGCGCCTGGGGGGTGCCGGTGCTGGGTGGGAGCGCCACGCAACCCGCAAGGAAGACCAGCAGAGCAGTAACCGCGAGCGCAAAGCCGAAACGGTTCCAAGACATCTCCATAACCTCCACAACATCGCATGGTGGGCGTCTCGCCGGTTTCATGACGGATGTAGGATCGTTATGGTTCCTACAACAAAAGAAACCAGGTCTCTCACAGAAACCTGGTTTCTTCGTGGACTTTGTGCGCCCTGCAGCGAAAGGTCTACCCCAGCTTCTGCCGGAGGATGTCACCCAGGTCCGGCTGGCCGATGACCTGCAGCTCGTAGCGCACCCGCTGGACGGGATGATAGATTTTCGCGACCCGGGTCAGATCGATCGGCGTGGCCGAGATGACGAGGTCGCACGGCACCCGGCGGATGGTCTCTTCGAGGTCCTTCACCTGCTCGCCGCCGTACCCCATGGCGGGCAGCAGCGTGCCGATGCCGGGATACTTCTCGAACGTCTCGGTGATGGTGCCGACGGTGTAGGGCCGGGGATCGATGATCTCGGCCGCACCGAAGCGCTGGGCAGCCACGATGCCGGCGCCATACTTCATCTCGCCATGTGTCAGGGTCGGCCCGTCCTCGATGACCAGGACGCGCTTGCCGCGGATTGCGGCGGGATCGTCGACGAAGATGGGGGAAGCCGCCTCGACGATGGTCGCCCCCGGGTTCACCGCGGCCGCATTATCGCGCACCTGGCTGATGGGCCGCAGGTCGGCGGTGTCCACCTTGTTGATGACGATTACGTCGGCCATGCGGAAATTCGCAGAGCCGGGCCAGTAGTTCATCTCGTGCCCCGCCCGGTGCGGGTCGGCCACGACGATGTGGAGGTCGGGCCTGTAGAAGGGCAGGTCGTTATTGCCGCCGTCCCACAAGATGACGTCCGCTTCCTGCTCGGCTTGGCGCAGAATGGCCTCGTAATCGACGCCCGCGTAGACGATAACGCCCCGGTCGATGTGCGGCTCGTACTCCTCGCGCTCTTCGATCGTCGTCTCGTGCAGATCCAGGTCCTCATAGGAAGCAAAACGCTGCACCTTCTGCTTCACCAGGTCGCCGTAGGGCATGGGATGGCGGATCGCCACAACCTTCTTGCCCATGGCCTGCAACACGCTGGCGACGTAACGCGTGGTCTGCGACTTGCCGCTGCCCGTGCGCACCGCACAGACCGCGACGACCGGCTTGGTCGAGGCAACCATCGTGTCTTTGGGCCCCATCAAGCGGAAGTCGGCCCCCGCCGCGACCGCCGTCGCAGCCTTGCTCATGACATAATGGTTGTTGACGTCGGAATAGGCAAAGATGACCTGGTCGACGCCCAGCATGCGGACCAGCGCCGGCATCTCGCTCTCCGGATAAATCGGGATGCCGGACGGGTAGAGCTTACCGGCGAGTTCCGGGGGGTAGCGCCGGCCGTCGATGTTCGGGATTTGCGTCGCCGTGAAGGCTACGACTTCGTAGTCTTCGTTGTCGCGGAACACCAGGTTGAAGTTGTGGAAATCGCGCCCTGCGGCGCCCATGATCAGAACACGCTGCTTCGACATTGAAAGGAGCACTCCTTATGAAGATACGTCACGTCGTAGGTTGCGACGTGACACGCGGGCGGTAAACGACCCGCGCCATGATCACGCCCAGGAAATAGAGCCCCAGCAGCGGCGCCATCACCAGGGCCATGTTGACCGGATCGACAGTCGGCGTGATGGCTGCTGCGACGAAGGCCACCCCGACGATGGCATAGCGCCACTGCTTTGCCATGACGTGGGGCGAGACAATGCCTAGCGCCGCCAGCGCGGCCATGATCACGGGCGTCTCGAAAGCAGCGCCAATCCACATCATCACGGCCAGGACGAACGAAAAGTATTCGCGTACGTTCCAGGTTGCCTTGGCGATATCGCTCCCAAAGCCCGACAGGTATTGCAGCCCGAAAGGCAGCATGATGAAATACGCGAACGCGATGCCAGCCAGAAAGAAAATCGCCACCATCGGCAGGCCGATGATTGCGACCGCACGATACAGGCTCAACTCGGCGGGCGACTCGAGCGCGGGCCGGATGAAGAACAGCGCTTCGACCAGCAGGACCGGGAGCGCAACGATGGCGGCCGCGCTCAGAATCACCTCGAAATAGGTCCAGACCATGTCTGTAGGCCGCAGGACGACGAGCGGGACCCCCTTGGCGGGCAGGGTGAGCAGGTCCAGTATCTTGTTGGCGAAAATACCGGCCGCGACTGCGCCCACGATCAACGCGCCCAGCACCACGAAAATCCGCTTGCGCAGCTCGACCAGGTGCTCGACCGTTCCGTAGAGAATCTGCACGACGTCGTAGAGGGGATTCTGGCTGCGCACCCAGATGCGGCGCGCCTGGTCCAGCGTCAAGGGATCGAGGTCGGACTGCGAGCGGCGAAAGTTGGTCAGCATCAGCCACAACTGCTCGATGCCGGCCGGCAGCTTGGACGGCCCGAGCAGGGCGAGTGCGACGACGGCCAGGAGAACGAGGCCGAATACCCCGGTGAAGGACATGGACTAATGCTCCAGTGGGGTGGACGCCGGCGAGTCCGGCTCAGGGAGGGGCCGGTCCTCGTCGTCCTCGACAGACGGCTGAGGCCGAGTGGCATCCAGCGCGGTCGACTCGCCGGCCGCGGGCAGGGAGGCCATGGGCTCATCCGGCGCGGGAAGCGCAGCGGGCGCATCTTGCGGGGCAGCTAGTTCGCTCGGCGGCTCGACGGGCTCTGGTGAAACGGCGGCCGGTTCGATGGGGTGCGGCGGTGCGATCGTGTTCTCGGCGGCCGGCTCGGTCGCGGCGGCCTCCTCGGGCTTGACGGCCGTGTTAAGCTCGCGCATGACCGAATCGCGCATGGCCTGCCCGGGATTCCGCGCCGCGGCGGCCACCGCGCCCGCCGCCTTCGCTGCGTCGGACACTTCCTTGAAGGGCTCGGCCAGTTCTTTCGCCGGGCCCTCAATCGCCTCTCGGGTGGCGTTGATCTCATCAGAGATCGCGCGGGTGGCCTTGCGCATCTCGCGCATGCCGCGGCCCAGCTTCGCGCCGATCTGGGGCAGCTTGTCCGGGCCGAACACCATCAGCGCGACGATCAGGATCAGGACCAACTCCATCGGGCCAATGCCGAGAATTTCCACGCTCAGTCCTTCCCCGCTGCGGGACCATCGGACACTTCCCGCAGTACAATACGTTCCCCGCCGGCTACTGCGGTGCCCAGCACACCGTTGACAAACCGCGAGCTGTTGTCGCTGCCGAACATCTTGGCCAGGTCGACGGCCTCGTTGATCGCGACCTTCGGGGGTGTGCCTGATGCGCCGCTCAGCTCGTACAGCGCAATGCGCAGGATGTTCCGGTCTACGACCGCAATCTGCGAGACCGGCCAGGCGGGGGCATACTTGTGGATCAGGAAATCGAGTTGGTCGCGATGCCGCAGGACGCCCGTCACCAGGGTGCGGAGGAACTCCTCGCCCTCCGGGGGCAGCGGCGCATCTTCCAGGCGATGCTCCAGGACCTCCCCGGCGTGGTGGGCAGTTGTATCGACTTCGTAAAGAGCCTGTAGGGCGCTGATACGTGCCTGGCGGCGAGCTTGAACGCTCATGATTCTCCCGATCAGTTGCTGTCCGATGCCAGCGACGACACCCGCTGGAGGGCCCGCCTGCCGCGTGCCTACTCGGCGCTGCCGCTCGGTCGCGCAACGTCGTCGATGTGCACGTCGACCGCCAGTACGTTCATGCCGACCATCTCTTCGAGCGCCCGGGTGATGGAACACTGCAGATCGGTGCCTAGCCTGAGCACGTTGATGCCCGGCTCGGCCACGACATGCACCTCAACCTGCACGCCTTCCTCGACGACGCCTACAAGAATCCCCTCTTCCAGCGCCGCGCCGGCTCGCAGGCCGCGCACCTTGGCCGGAAGCACCGCAAGGCGGTTCACGCCGCGCTGCTCTACTGTCGTCTGCCGGACGATGGTCGTCAACACCGGCGGCGCAACCGTTACCCTGCCCTGAACCTCTTCCATTCGTCTTCCCCTTAACAAACCAGGTTTCTACGAGAAACCGGGTTTGTATCCCTGCTCATTGCATTGCGAGCCCGCCGTCGACACTCAGAACCTGGCCCGTGATGAAGTCGGCCCGATCGCTCGCGAGGAACGTCACTGCGTACGCGATTTCTTCCGGCCTGGCAAACCGCCCCAGCGGCGTCATCGCAATCGCCGCGGCCTTCTGGTCTTCCGTGAGCACGTCGGTCAGTGCGGTGGGCACGAAGCCGGGCGCCACGGCGTTCACCGTGACGTTCCGCGCGCCTACTTCCTTGGCGAGGGCCTTCGTGAAACCGATCAGCCCCGCCTTCGACGCCGAGTAGTTGGATTGGCCTGCCTGGCCTGCCAGTCCCGAGACCGACGTAATGTTGATGATGCGGCCATAGCGCTGCCGGAACATGGGCCGCAGCGCCGCCTTGCTGCAATTGTACGCGCTCTTCAGGTTTGTGCGTAAAACGACGTCCCAGTCGTCTTCGCTCATCATCATGAGCAGCATGTCGCGGGTGGTGCCGGCATTGTTCACCAGGATGTCGACCCGGCCGAAGCGTTCCACCGTCTCCTTGACCAGGCGTTGCGCGTCCGCAGGAGCGCTGACGTCGGCCTGCACGGCGATCGCGCTACCGCCTGCGTCGCAGATCGTGCGGACAATCTCCTCCGCGCCAGCGGCACTGTCGCGGTGATTGACGACCACGGATGCGCCCTGCGCAGCCAGGTCAATGGCGATGGCCGCGCCGATGCCCCGCGAGGCCCCGGTTACGATTGCGATTTTCCCTTCGAGCATGGTTTCCCCTCGACGTCATACACCGGCGGGGCTTTGAAAACCCCGTAGGGCAGGCGACCTACAGCCCGGCGATGTCCTCTGGCGTGCGGACATTCGCCGTCTGCGGCTCGGTCAAGATCCGCTTCACGAGTCCGGTCAGCACGTCGCCCGGGCCGACTTCGACGAAGCGCTCGGCGCCCAGCTCCTGCAGCTTGAAGACCGAGCCCGTCCACTGGACGCTGTTCGTTAGCTGCCCGACAAGCTCGTCGCGGATTTCGTCGGGCGTCTCCAGCGGGCACGCGGCGAGGTTCCCGACGACCGGGAACGCCGGCGGCTGGACAGGGGTGGCGTTCACATGGACCGCGAAGTCTGCGCGGCGGAGGCCATCAGCGCCGAGTGCGCCGCGATGCTGACGGCGAGCGCACGGGGCCGCCCGCCCGCCTTCTTCACCAGCTCCATGAGCGCGGCAACGCCGGTCGAACCGCCCGAGACGACCACCTGGCCGGGCGCGTTGTAGTTTGCCACCTGCACGACGTCGCCCGTCTCGGCTTCGGCCTGTGCGCACAGGGCGGCGACCAGGCCGTCGTCGAGTTTGAGGATCGCGGCCATGCTGCCGGGCCGGCTCTCGCCCGCCCGCGCCATCAACTCGCCGCGGGTCCGCGTCAGGCGCACGGCATCTGCGAAAGCGAGGCGCCCGCGGCCACCAGGGCGCTGTATTCGCCCAGGCTGTGGCCTGCAAAGCAGCACGGTCCGGACAGGTCCGGTCGGGTTGCCAGCAGCGCGCGCCAGGCGGCAATGCTTGTGGTCAGGATGGCGGGCTGTGCGTTGCGGGTTTCGGTGAGGACTTCGGCCGGGCCGGTGAAGCATACTTCAGAGAGCGCAAAGCCCAGGATCTGGTCGGCTTCCGCAAAAGTCTCTTGTGCAACGGGGTGTGCGGCGGCCAACGCCTGGCCCATGCCAACGGACTGGGAGCCCTGGCCGGGGAAGAGGTAAGCGGTTGTGGCCATAGGTCGCGTCATGCTTCTCGAGATGTTACTGGTACAGTGGGGCCGGCCTGTCACCCCGGTATAAGAAACCAGGTTTCTGCAAGAAACCTGGTTTCTATGCCAGAGCGAAGGCAGCCGCGGTCGTCGAGCTACTTCTTCTCTGCGACGTCCAAGACGGTTTGGCCGTTATAGTTGCCGCAGTCGGGGCAGGCGTGGTGCGGAAGGCGCATGCTGCCGCACTGCTTGCACTTGACGAGGTGCACCGGCTGGAGCGCATCATGGGCCCGGCGGCGATCGCGGCGGCCCTTGGACAACTTACGTTTTGGATGAGGTGGCACTGTGTAATACTCCTTCGCAACCTGTGCGGTGTGATTAGTTCTTCAACAAATCGGTGAGACTGCTCCAGCGCGGATCTACGTCAGGCTTGCATTCGCAGGTCGCTTCGTTTAGGTTCGTCCCACATTCGGGGCACAATCCCCGGCAGTCTTCTTTGCAGAGCACGTGCACCGGCAGTTCGAGCAAGACGTCTTGCCGCAGCACTTCAGTCAGGTCCAGGATGTGGTGCTCGTCGATCCAGAGCGCCTGGTCCTCTTCTTCCGGCGTAACCGCTTTGCCGGTCGCCATGTCAACGGTCGGCACGAAGACTTCTTCGATGTCGACTTCGAAATCGACGGGCACCGGCTCGAGACAGCGAGCGCAGCCGAGCGCAGTATGACCCGTCAGGTGGCCTGTCACAAACACGCCCTGGTTTGTCTGCATGAGTCGGACAGGGCCTTCGACCGCCGATGGTTCGCCGGTCTCGGCAATTTCGATCTCGGGCGTGAGGTCGTGCAGGTCGGCCGCCACGTGCACGTGGCGAGACGAGCCGACTGCTTCCTTCATCAACTGCGCGACGTTAAATGTCAGGTTGTCAATCATTACAGGGTATCCCATCGCAGCAACCCCAGTCCCGCGTTACGTGGGTCCACTGCTCGGCGCGCAAAAGTCCACGGGTCAGCGCCAAGCGGTTATTATAGGCGAGAGGGGCTCCTCTGTCAAAAACAACCCCGATTCGTCCGATCTCGGGCGCACCGATGTCCGGTCCGAGCCTTAGGGTTTTTTCTCGCCCTCCGCCGGGGCAGCCTGGCCCTTCCCGAGCGCGCGCTGACCGGCCTGCACCTCGCGGAGCACGCGAATGAGCCGTGCTTCCATCATGTTGAACTGGTTCATGATGTACTGGTCGGCCTCCGTGCGGAGTTGCAGCGCGGTCTTTTCCGCTTCCGCCGTAATGTCACGGGCGCGGTTGCGTGCGGCGACGACGACTGCCTGGTCGTCGAGCCGGACTCCGCCTTGGACTTGGGCATCCTCGACAATGCGTCGGGCCTGGCCCCGCGCCTCGGTCAGCAGCCGCTCCCTTTCCGCCGCCACCCGCTGGGCTTCGCGCTGCTGATCGGGAAGCGCGGCCCGCATCTCGTCCACGAGCCGCCGCAAGCTGGACTCGTCGATCAGCAGCTTGCCGCCGACCGGCAGCCGCGACGCAGTTTGCATCAAGCGTTCCAGTTCATCTACGAGCGATTGCATCGCCGCCTCCTGTTAGCCGCCACCATGCTACTTCAATCGCGAGACGTGCGGATCGGCACCATCCCGTCACCGTCAGGTCCGATGCCGGCGAAGCGGCTGCGCAGCGCAGCAATGACCGGCGCGGGCGCAAGCCCCTCGACGTCGCCGCCCAGCAGCGCAACCTCCTTGAGGATCGACGAGCTGACGTATGCGTACTTCAGGCTGGTCATCAGCGAGATGAACTCGACGTCCGGCGCCAGCTTCTTGTTGGTCAGTGCCATCTGGAACTCGAACTCAAAGTCCGAGATCGCGCGCAGCCCGCGCACCATAACCGTCGCACCGATCTCGTGTGCGTAGGTCACCGTCAGCCCGCGGTACGTCTCGACCCGCACGTTCTTGATGTGGGCCAGCGACTCGCGGGCCAGCGATACCCGTTGGGGCGTATCAAAAGTCAGCGTCTTAGGCGGGCTGTCATAGATCGCAATAATCAGCTCGTCGAACAACCTTGCCGCACGTGCCGCAATGTCGACGTGCCCGTTATGGATGGGATCAAACGTGCCAGGGTAAAGCGCTCGTACCATACAGCTCCTCAAACCTCAAGCCCTCCGCGGCATGGGCGCGGCGGGCCGGCCGGCGCCGGCCGGCCCGCCGCGCCCATGCCGCATTAGCTGATATCGCCGCTGCCGCGCCAGAATGCCGCCACCTGGTCCGCAAGGGCAGCGTGCTCCGGCTGGGTCAGGCCCGGATCGACCTCGAATAGGGCCTTGGCAGCCGCTCTTGCGTCCTCCAGGGTGCGCAGGTCGCTCAATTGCGCGGTCTGCAGCGGCGGCAGGCCGCTCTGCCGGGTGCCGAGAAAGTCGCCGGGGCCGCGCAGGTCCAGGTCGATCTGCGCAAGCGCAAAGCCGTCCGTGTTGTTCTCCAACGCTTGCAAGCGTTGCACGCCGTCGCCCTCTGCGACGTCGGAAATCAGGATGCAGTAGGAGGGATGCTCGCCGCGGCCGACGCGCCCCGGAACTGGTGCAGCTGGGCCAGGCCAAACCGCTCCGCGCCCTCGATCATGATCACGGTGGCATTCGGTACGTCGATGCCCACCTCGACGACAGACGTGGCGACGAGCACCTGGATTTCCCCGGCGCCGAACGATCGCATCACGTCGTCTTTTTCGTCGCCCTTCAGGCGGCCATGCAGCAGGCCAACCTGCAGATCTGGGAAGATCGTCGTGCTCAGCCGGGCGTGTTCCTCCACGGCTGCCCGCGCCTCGCTCGACCTGCGATTCTTCCACGAGCGGGTAGATGATAAATGCCTGCCGACCTTCGGCCACTTGCCGCCGGATGAACCCGTACGCCGCGCTCGCGCTGCGACGACAGCAGCCACTTGGTCCGGATGGGCGTGCGGCCGCCCGGCATTTCGTCGATCACGGACACGTCCAGGTCGCCGTAGACGGTCAGCGCCAGCGACCGCGGGATGGGCGTCGCGCTCATCACCAGCATGTGGGGCTGCGTTCCCTCGGACTGAGACCCCTTCTGCCGCAGCGCCGCACGCTGCTCGACGCCGAAGCGGTGCTGCTCGTCCACGACGGTCACGGCCAAATCGTGGAACTCGACACCTTTCTGGATCAACGCGTGCGTGCCGATGACGATGTCCGCCGCGCCCCCGGCGATTGCGGCCAGCGCTGCTTCGC
Source organism: uncultured Chloroflexia bacterium (assembly GCA_963810095.1). Classification (GTDB taxonomy): domain Bacteria; phylum Chloroflexota; class Anaerolineae; order CG2-30-64-16; family CG2-30-64-16; genus JALOOB01. Next base: position 223,959 of record CAWEMM010000014.1, read on the forward strand.
GCTCGGCCCCGCTCTGGCTGCCCGTCAGGAGCACGACGCGGACCGGCTCGCCGGTGACCGGGTGGGCCAGCCCCCCGAACATCCTGCCAAACGACCTTGCGTGCTGCTCGGCCAGGATTTCCGTCGGCGCCATAATCGCGCCCTGGCATCCGTTGGTCACCGCCAACCACAGGGCCGCGGCGGCAACCGCCGTCTTGCCCGAGCCCACGTCTCCCTGCAGCAGCCGGCCCATTGGCCGTTCGCATGCCATGTCGGCCGCAATCTCGGCCAGGGCGCGCGTTTGTGCCGCCGTCATTGCGAAGGGCAGCGCGGCGAGGAACGGCGCGAGCCGCGCCGCGTCGGTCTGCAGCGGCTTCGCGGGAGTGCCCTGGAACCGCTGGCGAGCTGCCAGCACGCCCAGCTGCAGGACGAGAAACTCGTCGAAGCTCAGCCGGCGGTGTGCCGCGGCCAGCTGGTCATGGTTGTCGGGGAAGTGGATCTGCCGGATTGCACGTGGCAGGGTCAATAGCCCGAACGACTCGCGGAGGTCGGAAGGCAGGAAGTCGGGCAGTTCCTCGCCCCACTCGTCCAGCACGGGCTTGATGACCCCGCGCAGCCAGCGCTCGCTGAGCCCCTCGGTCAGCGGATACACCGGCGACAGCCGGCCCGTGCTCAGCAGGTTGCGGTCCAGCGGCTCGAACTCAGGGCTTCGCATGACCAACGAGCTGCGATACGACTCGATCTTTCCGGCGAAGGAATAGGCCTGGCCGATCCGCAGCTGCTTCTCGATCCACGGGTTGAACCAGGTCATCTCCATTTCCGCTGTCCCGTCGCCGATGCGGGCCGTGACGACCTTCCGGTCGCTGCCGACGTCGCGCGAGCGCACGCCCCAGACGGTGGCGATGACAGTGACCTCTTCGCCCACCTGCAGCCTATCGATGGTCTTCAGCTGGCTCCAGTCGTTGTAGCGGAAGGGCAGCATGTAGAGCAGGTCCCGCACGGTCTCGACGCCGAGCTTGCCCAGCTTCTCCGCGAATGCCGGTCCGACCCCGGGCAGGCGAATCACCGGCGCGTCGAGGCCGGGGCCGGCGCGGCGCTGGAGCGCACGGGGTTCCGGCCGTGGCTCGGGGCGAGGCTCGGGACGCACGTCGAACCTGGGCCCGATGCGGCCCTCGTCGCGGAGCGGCGCTGCTGGTTCAGACGCTGTCTCGACCGGCGGGGCGGGGGGCGGCGTCTGCGACGGTCGCGCATTGGAGGGCCGCACCTCCGGAGGCGCCGGCGATACTGGCTTACTGTATTTTGGGATGTGGAGGTCCCCGCGCTCGGAAGCGGCGCGCTCAGCAGCAGCGCGCTCAGCAGCGGTTCGCTCGGGGGCGGCGCGCTCGGGCGCGATGCGCTCGACAGCGGCATGTTCATGAGGCGCTTGTTCGCGTGCACCTGGCTCGCCGCTGTCCCCTTCCGTGCTCTTGCCGGCCGGGGTGACTGCGTCCTGTTCGGCCCGCTCCAGCGTCGCGGGCTCGCTCTCGGCCGGGGCCGGCATATGGATGCCTGCTCCCGCAGATGGGGCCGTCACGCTCGGCCGCCCGGCCTGAGCGGGCACGCCCGGCAAGTCCCGCGGACCCTCGCCGTTCGCCAAGCTCTGAGCTCGCCGGACGATCAGGTCCAAAATTCGCTCGCGGGCCGTGCGATCTTCCACGACCGCGTAGCCCAAGAGCAGCGAGACGATCTCGCCGATGACCGGGCTGTTGCCGGTTTCCGCCCGTGCGTCCGACTCCCACCGGCTGGCGAACTTGTCCAGGCCGCCGATCACGGCCTTGTTGCGATAGCCTTGTTTGCGCTCCAGGTCGAGGACCTTGAGCAAGCGGGTTATAGCACTATCCATCATTGCCTCAGCCCGTCACCGGGTTCCTTCGTAGACCATCACGCCCAAGGCCCGCGGCCCGATATGGACGGCGAGCGAAGGCGTGTAGCCAACCACCGAGAACTCCTGGCGCGGGAACGCTTCTTCCAACCGCTCGAGGAGCTGTGCGGCCTCGGCCTCGAAGCCGTAGTGCACCAGGTAAAGCTGGTCGATGCGCGAGAACTCGACGACGAAATCGTACAATTCCTCGACCGCCCGGCTGTAGGTCTTGACCTTCTCCATGGGGATCAGGTCGCCGTCCTCCATCGTGGCCAGAGGCTTCAGGTCCAGCATAGTGCCGAGCAGCGTTTGCGCCGGGCCCAGCCGGCCCCAGGCTTCGAGGAAGTCGAGCGAATCGGAGAAGAACATGGCGTACATGTGCGGGATCATGCCGCGCACGATCTTGACGACCTCAGCCTGGGAAGCACCTTCCGCGGCCGCGCGCGCGGCCGCCTCGACGATGATGCCCAAGGCGGCCGAGGTAGTCTGCGTATCAATCACGATGATGCGCTGGCGCCCCATGAACCCCGACGATGCGCGGCGAGCCACCTCGCCCACGTCGAACAGCGCGCTGGACCCGTGAATACAGACGACGCTGTCTGTCACCTGGCCCAGCCGCGCAAACAGCTGCTGCACTTGCGCCACGCTCGGCGACTCGACGGTGACGCTTTTGCCGTCGGCGGCCAGCCGGCGCATGAACGTCTCGTCGGTCTGGTTGATCCGTTCCGGGTAGGTCTGCTGCCCGGCGCGGACGATCAATGGGATGACCTCGATGCCCAGTTGGGCGATGGAGGCCGTTTGCGGCAGGTACGCGCTGCTGTCGGTGACGATTTTGACCTGTGCCACTTCGTCCTCGTGTTCCTTCTTGCCACGCAGGCCATGTAGGCAAGCAGAGTGCCTCTGCTAGCCCTGAGACCCCGCCGGCTACTATCGTTATCGGTCCGTGATCGGTTACAGCCTCATTCGGCGCTGATGATGTAATGATAAAACGGTTGGCCGCCTTCGACCACCTCAATCTCTTGCTCGGGATAACGCTCGGCGAGGGCTTCACGTAACGCTTCGGCTTCGCTCAAGGTCACGGGCGCGCCGTAGTAGAGCGTGATCACCTCGCGCTGGGCCGCATCCATCTGCTCGAGCAGCATGACCACGACCTCCTCGGGCGTCGCGCCCTTCGCCGACAGCGTGTCGTTGAGCAGGCCGATCACGTCCCCCGCGACCACCTCGATCCCGTCAAAACGGGCATTTTGCACGGCTTTCGTAACTTCGCCCGTCTGCACCTGCTTTGCGGCGTGCGTCATGCTGGCCGTGTTATGCGCAAGGTCGCCGTGTGGGTTCAGGGCCAGCAGCGCACTGATGCCCTGGGGGATGCTCTTCGACGGCACGACTGCGACGTTCTTGCCCGCGCCTGCTGCCAGTGCCTGCGCCTGGTTCGCGGCCATGACGATGTTACCGTTGTTCGGCAGCACCATCACGTCGGGGACCGGCAGGTGGAGGATCGCGTCGAGCAAATCCTGGGTGCTCGGGTTCATGGTTTGCCCGCCGGATATAATGCAGTGGCTGCCCAGGCTGCGGAACACCTTCGCCAGCCCTTCGCCCGGCACCACGGCAATGATCCCAATCCCCTCGACGTGCTCGGTCTCGCACCCCATGGCCGATGCCTCGCTGGGCCGCTGGACGCCGGGCGTGCTGACCTCGAAGCGGGGCGGCACGGGATCGTAGCCGGCCGGCATATCGGGAATGGACATATCGTCCATGTTTTCCACGACGACGTCCGTCACAAAACCGAGGCTGATCGCATAGGAAAGGGCGACGCCCGGGTTCGGCACGTGGACGTGAACCTTGACGAGACCCCGGTCGCCTTCCACCAGCGGACAATCGCCCATCGCAGTGATGTGGTCGCGGATCGCGGCGACGTCGAGGCCGGGACCCTCGACGAGAAACTGGACGTCGAAACCGTGCACCAGGGCCGGAAGCTCGCGCTGGCCCTTATTCGGCCGCGGCGCAGCCGGCGCGGCCGCTGCTGCGCTGACCGGTGCGCCCGCCTCCGTGACGCCCAGGCCGGTCAACTCACGAAACATGCCCTCCAGGATGAAGAACAGCCCCTTGCCGCCGCTGTCGACCTTCCCCGCTTGGGCGAGCACGGGCAGCAGGTTCGGCGTGTTCGCCACGGCTCGATCTGCCGCAACGACGGCTCGACCCATCACCGTGGCAAGCTCAGGCTCGGGCGCATTGCCCTCGCCATGGGTGCCCGTCCCATCCGTCAGCGCTTCGGCCGCGGTCGCCGCCTCACGCACTACCGTAAGGATCGTGCCCTCCACCGGCCGGTTGACGCCTTTATACGCGATCCGGCTGCCTTCAGCGAGAGCGGCGGCAAAGGCGCGGCCCGTGAGCACGTGTTCTTCCGCCAGGCTCTTCGCCATGCCGCGCAGGATCTGGGAGAGAATCACGCCCGAGTTCCCGCGGGCGCCCATCAGTGCGCCGTGCGCCGCGGCCTTGGCCACCTCTCCCACCGATGCTGCCCGTTCGTCCGTGATCTCTCGGCAGGCCGACTTCATCGTCAGCAGCATGTTCGTGCCCGTGTCGCCATCGGGCACCGGAAACACGTTCAGCGCGTTTACGATCTCGTGATGGCGTTCCAGCCAGGTCTGCCCGGCCACGAGCAACTCGCGGAACCGGGCCCCCTCGACGGGCGCAGACCTGGCCGGGTCAACCTTTGGGCCCACGGCGGGGTCACTGGCTTGGGGGTCGCCAGGACTCAAATGAGGGTTATTCACTGCCAACGAAGTAGTCCTCCGAAAAAGCCGGGATGAGCCGGGTGTCAATCGCCGTTGGGCATGCGGAGCCCCTGGACGTGAACGTTTACCTCGGCGACGGGCACCCCGAGCGCCTGCTCCAGCGCGTACTGGACACCGTGCATAACACCGTGCGCCACCTCAGAGATGCGCGTGCCGTACTGGACGATCACGTACAGGTCGACGCTCACTTTCCCGTCGCGGACGCGCACCTCTACTCCGCGACCCCAGCGGTCGGGCGCGAGGAGGTCGGCAATGCCGTCGATGAGGTTCTTGTTCGCCATGCCAACCACACCGTAGCAGCGCAGCACGGCCTCGCCGGCCATCGTGGCGATCGCTTGGGGCGAGATTTCAATCCGGCCGGTCTTTCTCTCCTCAGTCATACGATCCCTTTCAGTCAGCGGGAGGATAAGGCCCCCCATCACTTTTGCACAACCTACCGGTTTGTGGTACTATACTGCTTACTTGTGGCCGGGCGCCCCCTGGGTTGGCTCGGTCTGTGTTTGTATAAGCGAGTTCGTCCAACGTGACGCCGTCCCATGTGGCGCAGTCACGGATGACGCAGTTGCGAAATCGTACCACTACTCGGGGGGACATCATGGCCAAGTGTGAAGTTTGCGGCAAGGGGCCACAGTTCGGAAACAACGTCAGCCACTCGATGCGCCACACGCGGCGCCGCTGGAACGTCAACGTGCAGCGGATGAGCGTCAACGTGAACGGCGTTCAGAAGAAGCAATACGTGTGCGCCCAGTGCATCAAGACGATGCGCAAGGCGACGGCGGCGAAGTAACACAGCGCTCCCTGCCAACTCGACTGCATGCGGCCGGCGCCATCGCCGGCTGTTTGCTTTTAACGAGCCTGCGTCCACCGGCCTGTGCGGCACGGGACGCAGCCGACCTGAGATCGGACTGATCTTCCTGTTAGCGCGCGGGCTGACTTGCATTCACCGCGTCGCGTAATGCCCCGATCCCGCCCCCGGGGCCACCCTGGTGCTTGAAAACCGCAGTGCCGGCCACCAGCACGTTTGCGCCCGCGGCAACCACGTCGCCCGCCGTGCTCGCGTCGATGCCGCCATCCACCTCGATATCGATCTCCCGGCCGGTCACCCTGATCATTTCGGCCAGCCGCGCGATCTTGTCCGTCATGGTCGGGATGTAGCTCTGGCCGCCGAACCCGGGATTCACCGACATAATCAGCACCTGGTCCACAAACGGCAGGATCTCGCGCACGGTCTCGAGCGAAGTCGCGGGATTGAGCGTGACGCTCGGCCGCGCGCCCAGGCCGCGTATCTGCTGGATGACCCGGTGCAGGTGGGGGCACGCTTCCACGTGGACGCTGAGGATCGACGCGCCGGCGTCGACAAAATCGGCAACGTAGCGCTCGGGCTGCGTGATCATGAGGTGGACGTCGAGCGGCAGCCGGCTGACCCTTTTCAGCGCAGCCACGACCGGCAAACCGATGCTGATGTTGGGCACAAAATGGCCGTCCATCACGTCGACGTGTACATAGTCGGCGCCGCCGGCTTCAATCGCCCGGATGGCTTCCCCGAGGCGAGCGAAATCGGCGGATAGGATGGACGGCGCGATCTTTACCACGAATTCCCCCTGGTGGCGGCCGCACGGCATTGGGCGCCGCATGCATACTCGCTGCGGAAAAGCGCTAAAACGACACAGCAGAGCCGAACCCACGCGGTCCGGCTCCAACACTCGACACGAAAACTGCGTGGCCATAATACAACAGAACAGGGTGAAGCGCAAAGCTCGGGCCATAATCACCGCGGCTGTGCGGTCACTCCTGCGAGTTGGGATGAAACTTTCCTGCACCGGCTGCGTAAAGTAAATAGACTGAGATAGTTAGGTTCCGCGTGGTGCTTAACACGTGGGCCATCGCAGAGGAAGCACAGGGAGGGCATTATGACCGAGGAACCGAAGGTCGACGAGACCATGGGTAGCGAAGAGATGGGCAGCGCGGGGCAGACGACGACCGAGCGCAGCATCGCGGACGAACTCGCGAAGCTGGGCCAGCAGTTGGCCGCCGCGGCCCGCACGGCGTGGGAGAGCGAAGACCGCAAGCGCCTGCAGAGCGAGATCACGACCGGCGTGCAGCGCTTCGGCCAGGAGATCTCCACCGCGGCAAGCAAGGCAGTCGAGAGCGACCAGGCCAAGGAACTGAAGACGCGCGCCACCCGGGTGGCCGAGGACGTGCAGAAGACCGACGTGATCGAGGAAGTTCGCAAGGGCTTGCTGGTCGGCCTGGAAGCCATCAACCGCGAGCTCGGCAAGATGCTCGAGCGCATGGAGCCGAAGGCCGGCACGACTGAGGTCGGGTCCCCGTTCACCGATACGACCGGCGGCGAGACCGTTGTCGTCGCCGAAACGCCCATCGTGCCCGACGTGACCCCGGACGAGGAAAACCCCGTCGCGTAGACGGCCTCGATACCAAGTTACAGCAAACCAGGTTTCGCCCCAACACGCTGCGACGGCAGGCAGTTGGGGGCGCCGAAGCCTGGTTTGTTTATTGTCCGGATCTCAGCTGCCCCCACCCTCCGGCGTCACGGCCTGCTCGTCGGCCATGAGTTGGAAGACGTTCCAGCTCGCCCGGGCCAGGTCGCCCATGGTGGGGCTCGAGTAGGCCCATTCGAGCCACGTCGGGCGGTACAGGAACACCGAAAGCACAAACGGCCCTGCCGGCCCCCAAATCGCCGCCACGTCCCCATGCGTGTCGGGCACGTACCCGTGCTTGTGCACGGCTTTGGCGCCCTGGGGCAGCCCGCCCACGATCATCTCCTTCATCTCGTTAAGCGACATGAAGTCGAGCGCTTGCTGGCACTCCTCGGGCGTGATCTTGTTGTCATACAGCGCGATGAGCGTGCCGCCGCCCTGACTGCACGAGACCAGCATCTCGAGCGCGCTCCCGATGTCGCGCGGGGTCGTCTGCATGTACGGATCGGGCTGCGTGTTCATGTCCTTGCGCTGGTTCGCCTCGGTCACGATGTGCGGCGGGACGGCCATCTTGCGGTCGTACGGCGCAGCCATAAACGTGTTCGTCATCCCCAGCGCCTTGAACTGCTTGTTCATTTCCGCGACCCCGCGGTCCCAGTCGCCGTCGCCTACGATGCCCAACATCAAGTTCGCCGTGAAGTTCCCGCTGTGCATCATCGTTTCGCTGATCACCTTGCTCGTCTCGATCCCAGGCGGCTGATCCAGCTTCCGGTAGACCTGTTCGAGGATGCCGATCTTGAGCGTGCTCGTGCCGGCGTAGGCCACATCCGCGTTGATCGCAATCTCTTCGCCTGTGGGCAAGTAGTGCAGCCAAACACTTCCGATGCCCGGGAACTGGTCGAGGCGGGCCTGCAGGAGCGATCCCAACGCCTTCACGTCGATCGGCTGGGGCGGGGTCACCTTCGTCGGCAGCTTCACCGACCGCGTCCCGGGACTGGCCAGGCCCGCAATCAACATCTTCTTGGCCTCGACGCGGTCCGTTTCGAGGCCCGGCTTGCCGGGGGTCAGCGTTAGCGATTCCAGCACGGGCACGGGCGCGCCGGGCGGCCGGTCGTGCGTTTTGATCGCCTCGTCCAGCCAGGCGTCGAGCGCGGCTTCGTCATACCGGTAGTGCAAGGGGATGTCTACGGTCCGGGGCGTCCGCTCGAGCGAGTGCTCGACCAGGTAGCGCACCAGGAGGCCGGGCTGGTCCTGCGCCTGAGCCTCCTTGAGCATCGCGTACACGTCGACCTGGAACCCCACCGTCTCAGGCCGCAGCACCAGGCGCTCATCGCCATGCCATACTTCGAGCGGCTCTTTCAGGCCCTGCGTCAGCGACGTCATCGCTTCGCTCTCGCTGGCGCCGTACACTTCGAGGCCGCCGACGCGTACCCAGGCAGGCACGACGCCCGCCGTGCGCCGGTAACGGATGTAGGGCAGCGACAGAACTGCGACTGCGACGAGCAGCAGGATCAGCACTATCCGAAAAGTCTTACGCAACTTACTCCCACTCGATCGTGGCCGGAGGTTTCGAGCTTACGTCGTACACGACGCGATTCACTCCCGGCACCTCGTTGACAATGCGGTTGCTGATGCGTGCCAGTACGTCATAGGGCAGCCGGGCCCAGTCTGCCGTCATGAAGTCGTCCGTGGTGACCGCACGTATCGCTGCGGTGTCGGCATAGGTCCGGCCGTCGCCCATGACGCCGACCGAGCGCACCGGGAGCAGCACGACAAAGGCCTGCGACACCGCACGGTAGAGGCCGGCCGCCCGCAGTTCTTCGAGAAAAATCGCATCCGCCCGGCGCAGCGTCTCCAGTCGCTCCCAGGTCACCTCGCCGATGATGCGGATGGCGAGGCCCGGACCGGGGAAGGGATGGCGCCAGACGATTTCTTCAGGCAGGCCGAGCGCCTCGCCCACCAGACGCACTTCGTCCTTGAACAGGTTCCGCAGCGGCTCGATGAGCTTGAACTGCATATCTTCGGGCAAGCCACCGACGTTGTGGTGCGTCTTGATGGTGCGTGCGGTGCGCTGCTCCCCCCGGCTCGCCGACTCGATCACGTCGGGGTAGAGCGTGCCCTGGGCCAGGTACTGGGCCGGGACCGCAGCCTTCGACCCCATCGCCGGCTGCTCAGCGCGCTCGGTCAAGGCTGCGTCCGCGGCGGCAGCCTCGAAGACCCGCACGAAGCGCTTGCCGATCCGTTTGCGCTTCTGCTCCGGGTCGGTGACCCCGGCCAGGTCGGCGAGGAAGTCCTCGGTCGCATTGATTGCGGCCAGCCGCATCCCCATGTGGCGCTGGAACGTTTCAATGACCTGGCTCGCTTCGCCCTGGCGCAGCAGCCCGTGGTCGACGAACACGCAGGTGAGTTGATCGCCAATGGCCCGGTGGATGAGCGCGGCCGCGACGGCGGAGTCGACCCCGCCGCTGAGACCGCACACCACCCGGCCGTCGCCCACCTGCTTGCGGATGCCCTCGACCGACTCGACAATGAAGTTCGCGGCGGTCCAATCGGGCCGGCAGCCGCAGATGTCGAGCACGAAGTTGTGGAGGAGGGCCTTGCCCTGAGGCGTGTGCTGCACTTCCGGGTGGAACTGGACGCCGTAGAGGCCCTTGGCCGGGTCGCCCATGGCTGCCACGGACGACGGAGTCGTCGCGAGCGGCGTAAAGGTCGGCGGCAGGTCGATCACGTGGTCGCCGTGGCTCATCCACACGCTCAGCTCGAGCGGCAGACCATAGAACAGCGCGGCGTCTTCGGCGACGACCGTGACGCCTGCATGGCCGTATTCGCGGCGGGCGGAGGCGTCTACGCGGCCGCCGAGGTTGTGGGCCAGCAGTTGCATCCCGTAGCAGATGCCCAGCACCGGCTTGCCGCTGGCGAGCACGTAGTCGGGCAGGCGCGGCGCTCCCGGATCATAGACGCTGCTGGGCCCGCCAGACAGGATGAAGCCCCGGGGGTTGAGCTCGGTGATCCGGGCCGCAGGCGCGTCCCACGGAACCAGCTCGCAGTAGACGTGCAGCTCACGCACTCGCCGGGTGATGAGCTGCGCCGTCTGAGAGCCGTAGTCCAGGATCGCGATGCTATCGTGCTTCATGGTCCAGCCCTTAACAAACCGGGTTTCTGCCAGAAACCCGGTTCGTCATTCCTCCAGCGTGATCTTGCCATTATCCATCGCCGTGATCACTGCGAGCGTCTCGATGGGCACGCCAAGGTCGGCAAGTGCCTCTCGCCCGCCCTCAAAGCGCTTCTCGATCACGGCACCGATCGCGATGAGGTGTGCGCCCGAAGCCTGGACGAGCCGCACCAGGGCCCGAATCGTCTCGCCCCGCGCAAGAAAGTCGTCGATCACGAGCACGTGGTCGCGGGGTCCCAGGAACTCGGGTGAGATCATCAACTCGGTCATAACGCCCTTGGTATGGGAGGGTGCGGAGGCCTTCATCGCGTTGGGGTGCATGGTCACCGGCTTCGTCTTCCGGGCGTAGACAACGGGGATGCCGAGGGCCAGCCCTGTCGTCAGCGCCGGAGCGATGCCGCTGATCTCTGCAGTGACGATTTTGTCTGCGCCGAGATGTGCAAAGCGGGCGGCCAGCGCGCCGCCGACCGCCAGCATGAGTGCCGGGTCGACCTGGTGGTTGATGAAGCTGTCCACCTTTAGGATGCCGTGGCCGAGGTTAACGCCGTCGCGGCGGATGCGGTCTTTCAAGAGCTCCATGGGCGTGACTCCTCTCGTCGCTGCTAGAGACAGATATTGTACCAAACGCAGGCCGAAATGGTGAAAGGCAGCCGCGCCAGCCGCAGTGGCCGGGTGTGGCTCGCGCGGTAGATGCCAGTGCCGGGGGCAAGTGATGTGCAATACGCGCAAATGCCAGCCGGCGTCAGCTAAATCCGCTAATGACGTTAAAGAAAACGCGCTTGACACCGCAAGTTGTGAGCGGTATTATGTGTCAAGTCATGAAGCGTTGACACTCATCCGAGATTTGAGCTACATGGACCCGACTTCGTCGCAGCCACATGCCAATTCGCCCTGGGGGTTTGTTACCAGGCGGTCACTGACCGCCGACTGGATGCCTGGCGTTGAACCCGCGTTTGATGCAGCCGGTCGTTCATCCCCTTGCGGTGGCTACTTCTGTCGCTACTGTATTCGTTCCGCGCATCCCTCGACCCGGGATGAGAGGACACCCGCCCTCAGCGCTCGCGCTCGCCGGACGTAGCATTCGCTCGAAGCACCGCACCCCGTTCACTCTCGTCCAAGCCCCTGCTTTTCCCTGCCCCCGCACGCTTCGACACGCACCTTGTCTACTCGCCCCAGAGGCGCGGAGGACAAAGGAGGCACCAAGTGCGATTCCTGCTGGTTGACGACCACCCTATCTTCCTGAATGGACTGCTGCAGCTCCTGGCTGTGTCGGGCTTTGACGTTGTGGGTACGGCGCACGATGGCTTCGAAGCCCTTACCCAGACGCGTCTGCTCAAGCCCGACGTCGTGTTGATGGATGTCCGGATGCCGCGTTGCGACGGGCTGGAAGGCACCCGCCTGGTCAAGGCCGAATTTCCCGACGTCCGCGTGGTCATGCTCACCGCCTGTGATGACGACGATGCCCTGTTTGAAGCGATTCGGTGCGGCGCGTCGGGTTATCTGCTAAAGGGTCAGGACTCGGACGACTTTCTGCACGCACTTGCAGAACTGGCGCACGGCGACATTCCGCTGGCGCCAGGCTTAGCCCTACGCATCCTCGGTGAGTTTGCGCGTCTGGTCCCCCCGCCATCGGACGGAGGCAAGGATGGGACTGAGCTCTCGCCGCGGCAGACGGAGATTCTCGCACTTGTCGCAACCGGCATGACTTACAAGCAGATCGGGGACAAGCTGGGTCTCTCGGAGCGAACGGTCAAATACTACATGAGCCAGACGCTAGCGCTGCTGCATCTCAAGGGCCGGGCAGAGGCCGTCTCCTACGCGCGGAGCCACAATCTCGCGGCACGATCCTGATCTCCTGGTAGCCCCCGCGCACTGCACTTCGTACTGCACCTTCCCGCCTGCACCTTTTGTTCTCCTGGCGCTCCTCGGTGTCCTCGCCTTGCCCTTTGCGCGGCCAGGCCTGTCCAAACTTGCCCCTGACACTGTCCCTTTCGCGCGCTCAAGGACAATGACAGCCACGACGAAAGTCTTATCCTAAGGTTGCTACTTCCGGAGCCACTGTTGCGGCGACAGGGTTCTGTGTTCGAGCAACACCGGGACACCGGCGCAATGGGGGCGGGGGGTGATGATATGCATCGTCGGATTGCGCTCGTAGGGAAATCTGTGGGGCTCAACAGCATTGGCGCAGGCCTCGCAGGACGTCTGGACTTTGACTTGTTGCAGTACGCTGGCGAACTCGCTGACGTAGGCTTTTGGATCGACGAGGTCGCGCCCGATGCGGTCATCTTCGACATCGCCGGGACGCAGGCCTGTCCGGTCGTCGCGCCGATGCGTCATCCCGGGCTGCTGCTGATCGGTTTGGATCTGTCGAGCCACGAGATGCTCGTGCTCTCCGGCGAGCAAGTTCAGCTCGCGACAGTCGATGACCTGTTAAGTGTTCTGTCACGCCCAGGTCACCTGACAGAGCTGTGTGGCAACTAGGTTAGGAGTTGGGGCCGCTTGAGGCGCCGACGAGGGCGCGGCTGGTAGGAGACGGACTGATGCAGACAGAAGAAACGGTCGAACTACGATGGATCCTTTCAGTGATCCGACGATGGTGGTGGCTCATCGCTGGATGCGCCGTAATCGCACTGGTCACTGGCCTCTTCACAACCTCTCGAATGGCTGCGGTCTACAAGGCCACCACGACCCTGTTGGTTGCGCCGGCGAAGCAAGCGACAACAAGCGAATATAACACCCTTATGGCTGGTGAACGCCTTGCCTTAACTTACGGTCAACTGCTGAAGGGGCGTTCGACTCTTGAGACCACGATCTCGCGCCTGGGTCTGAACGACACCCCCGAGACGCTTGAGAGGCGGGTCGAGACGACCCCCGTCAAAGACACGCAGCTCATTCGCGTCGCGGCGGTCGACACGTCGCCGAAACGGGCTGCCGCAATCGCTGATACCATCGCTGACGTCTTCACCGAGTATGCAGGAACGTTGCAGGAGGATCGCTATCGAAGCGATCTTGGGGACAAGCAGGCGAAAGCTGAAGCCCTGAGCGAGGCGATCGAGGACACTCAAGCCAAGCTCGAAACTGCCAACGCCCAGAAGGTATCGGAGGAAGCTGAACTGGCACGACTGCAAGCGCTGTTCAGCGAATCTGGCAATGCTGCTCGGACGCTGGGACAGCAATTCGAGTCGCTTCAGCTGGCTGCCGAGCGGGCAAAGAATTCACTGACGGTGGTGGAAACCCCCCACGCATCTGCCATCGGCACGACTCGACGCTACACTGCGACCGCCACGCTCCTGGTCGATCCTGGCGGTGCCAATCTCCAATCAGACTACTCGGGAATCCTCGCCAGCGAGCGGTTGGCCAGCACGTATGCCGAAATGTTGACCGGACCGTCAGTGATACAGGCGGCCATCGCCCAGTTGGGGAATAGTGAGACCTTGGAAGAGCGCGGAATCAGGGTGAAAGCAGAGCCGATTGCGGAAACGCAGCTTTTGCGGCTTGAGATTACCGCCCCGAGTGCGCAGCAGGCGACTCAAGTGGCCGATGCAATTATTCGAGCTTTTACGGAAGATCTGCGCGAGCTTTTGGGGAAGCCCTATGATACCCGCCTCATTCCGATGCAGACAGAGATTGCCCGTCTGCAAGGGGTGATCGCTGACACTGGGGCCGAAATTCACCAACGCAATGCTGCCAAGCTCCAGAGCGAGAGCGAGTCGATGCGGCTTAGCAACCTTCTGACCGAGCAGCGTAACGACTACCGCGCAGTGCAGCAAGACTATGAGGAACTTCGCTTAGTGGCGAGTGAGGCCTCGGACACCGTTGTTATCACCGACCGCGCTGAAATTCCGCAGCGTCCCGCCCAAAACAGAATGCTTTACGTTCTGCTTGCCGTGGCCGTCGCAATGTTGGGAGCTTTCGGCGCTGCCTTCGTACACGACTACCTTGATGACTCTGTTAAGACGGCGAACGACGTGACCAGCGCGCTCGGGCTGAGCACGCTAGGAGCGATTGTCTGGCTAGGCGAGGAAGGGAAGCTGCCGATTGTCGTCTCACGACCGCAGTCACCAGGTGCTGAAGGCTTTCGTATGCTCGCCACGAACATTCGCCTGGCCGGTCTCGATCGGCGCCTTCGCACGATCCTGGTGGTCAGTCCCGCGCCCGGCGAAGGCAAATCTACGGTCGGAGCTAATCTAGCAGTCGCAATGGCGAGAAGCGGCCTTCAGGTTTTGCTCGTCGATGCTGATCTTCGCAAGCCGCGGCTCCACGAGTTATTCGGGCTCGACCCGTTCGACGGACTGACCGAGTCCCTCGCAGAAGGATCTGCTGACCGATTCGTGAAATCTACAGGAGTGGAGGGAGTCAGAATCCTGACGAGCGGCAAGTTACCCGCAGACCCGGTGGGCGCACTTAGCTCAGTCCCGATGGAGCGGCTGCTCGAGGACCTTGCGCACCAGACAGACTTGCTCATTCTAGACAGTCCGCCGCTTCTTTCGGTGGCCGACGCGGCGATCCTGGGCGCGCGTGCCGATGGCGTGTTATTGGTGCTGCGCAGCGGCCGGACGGGGAGTCGAACAGCACGAAGTGCGATGGAAGTCCTCCAGCAGGCCAGGACCCACGTACTCGGCGCGGTGCTTAACGCCATGCCTATCAGCAGCCACGGCTACTATCAGTACTACAGCAAGAGAGCCGGTCGCGACGGTCGCCTAAGTTGGCCGCCTCGGGCACCGGGCCTCTCTCGGCGGGACAGAATCAGACGGCTTACTCCGCGCTACCTGCATGCGAGCGCAGATTCAGTGTCTGACCAGCAAGGTGAATGATGCGCGCTAGCCGTCGGATAATCGTAGGGGCCCTGGCCGGAATTACTGTACTCGTGCTAGTGGCTCACGAGTCAATCCTGATGGCGATCGGCGATTTCCTTGTGATTTCCGACACGCTCAAGCCTGCGGACGTGATTCATGTTGTGAGTGGCGCCGACTACCGGACGGACTACGCAGTGCGGCTTTACAACCAGCATCTGGGCCGCCAGATTTTTTTCACCGGCGGGTGGTGCGTTTATCACGGATACTACCATGGTGAGCACGGATCAGAGCGTGCACGGGCCTACGGTGTCGAACTGCAAAGCATCGCGTTTGATGAATCGCCGGTGACGAGCACCTATGCGGAGGCCTCCAGGCTTAAAGAGTTCACTGAGCTAAGCGGCACACCTGCCGTCCGCTCGGTGATCGTGATTAGCGATCCATATCACATGCGGCGAGTTCGCTGGACGTACAGAAAGGTGCTTGGCGACCAAGTCGCGATCGAACTTGCGCCCGTGCCTTTCGTCATGACGCCGTATCAGCGGCGTTGGTGGGAGGACCCGGCTTCGAGGCAATACGTGCAGAGTGAGTACATTAAGCTCGTGTACTATTTCGCACGGTATCAGCTCGGGTGGACTTGGCTGGCTCGGTTCGACCGGGAATGAGGCTCGGTAAGCAAGGCCATTTCGTCCTACACTCATTGAGAGCCATTCGCCGACGCGGGAGGATCTGTATGGATCAGAACGTTGAGCGATGCAACCTTTGCATCCTGCCCAAAACGAGTCAGTTTTGCTTTGACGAGCGCGGCATTTGTGCTCTGTGCATTGCCGCGGCCGAGACGCCTGCGGGCGAACAAGCCGCGCGTAATCCACTGCTTGACGATTACATCGAGAAGATCCGTCTTCGCGGCCGGGGACGCCCGTTCGACTGTGTAGTGGGGGTAAGTGGAGGCAGAGACAGTTCGTATCTGCTTTACCTGTTGACTCGGAAGCATGGGTTGCGCTGTCTGGCGACCTACTACCGGACCCCCTTCACTTCCGATACAACGGACGCAAATGTCAAGCGTCTCACGAAAATCCTCGGCGTTCCCCTGGCCGAGTTGGCGGTCTCAAGCGATTACCATAGACGCATTGCCAAGGAGTTCACCGTTTTGTGGAGCGAGAAGCCTCAGCCTGTCATCGCGAACATGGCGTGTGCGCCGTGCAAGTTGATAAACCGCGAAGTTTTCCGGCTTGCCAGGGCGCAGGGTGTGAGCGCCGTGATCTATGGCGGAAACCGGTTTGAATCGGTCCAGATAGCGCCGGGAGCTCCGGCCAACGAGACGATGACGACCAGTACTCTCGCCGCAAAGCAGTTCGCACTGGGTGGTCAGCTCCGGAAAGGGCTGCAGCTTACCCAAAAAGGCCTGGGGGCGCTGCGGATGTCGAGCGAGCTTTGGCGATACATTCCACTCGGCGTCCAGTCCTCCATCATGTACATCTGCCCGCACACCGCTTACTTGCGCTTCCGATACCCCAGCGTTTTCGCCTTCGAGTACTTCTGCTTTGGCGAATGGGATCAAGCCGAGAGCGAAAAAGCACTGGCTGAACTCCATTGGGAGCTGCCGCTCGGTTGCAACTCCACCTGGAAAAGCGATTGCTCCTTCGCGGAACTCAAGAACTACATGTTCCGCAAAATGACGGGCATTACCTATATGGATGCCTTCCTTAGCAATATGGTGCGTGCCGGCGTGATCACCAGGGAGGAGGCGATAAAGCGCATTGATGTCGAAGGACGAACGTCCGCGGTCCGACTTGCTGATGCGTGTGCGGCCATGGGCTTGCCGGGCGAGTTCTCCGGACCGTTGCTACGAGACGCCGGATAGGACTGGGGGTATCTGATGGCTTATTCCAGGCACCTGCACGGCTTCTCTCGGTTTGCGGGAGGACTGGTTCTCGCGGTGGTCACCACGGCGTGCGGTGTCGCCTGGCCTGCTTACCCCCCTCTGGGCCTGTCTACGGCCCATCAGCCGATCGAGGTGGGCTCGCGGCCCCAGATCAGCCTGCTTGCCCAGCGCGCCCTACCGCCCCAGGGTCTCTACGAAAGCTGTTTGCCAGACGAACCGGGCTGCCTGGATGAGTTGGACAAGATGGCAGCAGGCGGCTTTCGCTTGATCTTGAATGATGGGCTGCGGTACGGGTACAGTGCCAAGGCCATCCGGGCGTATGCGGACCGTGCAAACGCTCTCGGAATGATGGTGATTCTGCCGGTGAAGTACTTCCCCGAATGGGACACGGACGGCCAGTACCTGGTGAAGAAGTTCCCGGAGCTGGCATCGGAAGCCGGCTGCACCAGTAACAAGTGCTTTCTGGCCTACTACATCGGCATTCTCAGGGACCATCCGGCACTCTGGGGCTACTACATGGCTGACGAGATCGGCCCTGAGTACCATGACGGCTTGAAGATCTACTCCGACTTCGTCAGTGCCCTCGACTCTGGCCACCCCCGCCTCATCGTCGAACCCGGCACCAACGATCCGATGGAGATCTTCTTTACTTTCCATTCCTATATGCGTGATACCACCGAAGTTTTGGGTGCAACCAACTTCCCGTACGGTTATATCGATCTGAACCGCAGCCTTACGAGATACACAGGAGAAAGCGCCAGGATGCTGCAGGCCTGGTCTCGCGACCTCGGCCTCAAGCACACGATCGTGCTACAGGCATTCGCGCACCCACAGGTAGCCGATGTCGACCGGCTTTGCTCTCCCTGGCCTGCGTGTGCTCCATTTCCCAACTATGAGCAAATGAGAGCCCAGCGCGATCAAGCGTTGACGTATTCGAATCCAGAAATGATCCTGTGGTTCTACTATCGTTACATCCTCAGCTCCGACAACCCGGACGCGCATTGGCGCGATCTCGTGAGTGCCGCCTTCGCCTCGCTTCCGGAACCCGTTGCCACGCCGACCCCTCGCCCCCAGCATTGCGCACCGGGCTGGACTGGCGCGGACGTGGGCCAGCCAAGTCTCCAGGGCGATCAGAGCCTGGAGGGCGACGTGTGGACCGTCGACGGATCAGGATGGGATATCTGGTCGGATATCCGCGAGAAGGCGGATCAGTTTCGCTACGTCTGGCGCGAATCCAGAGGCAACGGTGAACTGCTCGGCCGCATCGTGGCACAGGCGGATACAGGTGACGCGGCCAAAGCGGGTCTCATGTTCCGAAAGACCGTTGACCCCGTCTCGCCCTATTATGCTGTGATCATGACACCCCACCAGGGTCTTCATGTGCAGTATAGATCGCGTTACGACGAGGATCCAATCAGTGTTGCCTTGGGTCCGGCAACCCTCCCCGTGAGCGTGAGGGTGGTGAGGGCTGGCACGAGCTACAGCACCTATGTGTCCAACGGCGAAGCCCAGTGGTCCTTAATGCCCGGTACCACTGTCGATCTGCCAGCGCTCAGGGGGGTGGTCATGGCGGGGCTCGCGGTGACCTCGGGCAATCCTGCTTCGCTTTCCGAGGCGCGATTCGAGGACGTACTGCTCGTGCCTGCACACCGGCTTTGGTTGCCCGCCATGACTGCGGCTCAAGACCGTGACTGGGAGCGCGACGAATGAGTGGCAGAGCGCCGGTTGTCGAACTTGTAGGACCGCCGGGCGCCGGTAAGACGACGCTCACACAACTGTTGCTCGCGAAGCGTGCGGACCTAAGAGTCGAAACCTGGCCGTATTTCAGAAGGCTTCGGGACGACGCATTCTTTGTACGCAGCGGGGTGAGCTTGTTTCCAGTGCTTCTTCGTCTCCGCAGCGACCACCGCAATGGCTGGTTACGCCCTCGTGACGCCGCGCTAATGGCCATTCTGCAGCGTTGGGATCGTGAGCTCGAGCGCATGGCGGTGAGGGGTGGCAAGGTCATCATCCTAGAAGAAGGGGCAATTTGTCTGCTAGCGAAACTGCGGGCGTTTGGTGCTGAGGGGCTCAAGGCAGCAGCCGCGGCGCAGTGGTGGGAAGAGACGTACCGGCGTTGGGCAAGCACGCTTGATTTGATCATCGTGCTTGAGGCATCCATCCCCACGTTGCTTGCGCGCATTCGGGGCCGCGAGCAGCAATATGAAATCGGCACCATGACCGACCAGGAGGCGGTGAGATACCTAAACCAAATCGACGCGGCGGAGCGAGCGGTGCTTGCCGGGTTGTCGGCGGTGCCGCACGGTCCAGAGATCCGCCATTTTGACACTGAGGCGCGCCGCCTGGATCACGTTGACATTCCGAGAATGGTGCGTTAATGGACACCTTTCTGACCGACATGCTGAATCGGCTTGGTCCGCTGGACATCGTATTGTTGCTCGTCGGGGGCATAGTGCTGCTTTACCTCGCCTTATCGAACCGGGTGCTCCCATTGATGTTCATGCTGATCCTAAGTGCATCACTGGTCACGAGCACGATCCCGATTATCGAGAATGTCGCTTCGCTTCTCCGATGGCTTTGCGTGCTTCTGTTGCTGGTGGCCGGGCTGTTGTTCAGCAAGGTCCAGTTATCGGTAGGCACCCTCCTTTTCTGGGGCTATGTCTTCTTCGGACTTGCCGCGATGATTCAGGCCCTCTCCATCACGTGGCAGCTTCAACGCGGCCTATTGCTCTTGCTCGTGGCGACGGCCGTCCCCATCGTATACGGCGCCAGGTCGTACGCCACGCATCGTGCTACCCTAGTCGCGACCGCAGTCGCGGGAGCCATGTTCGGTATCCTGAACGCCGTCGCTCTCCCATCCCAACTCAGCAGCGTAGGCAGGTCCATTGGCTTCGCCCAAACCGCGCCCGGGCTTACTGTCGCTATGGGCAGCCTGTTGCCATTCGTGTTCTGGGGGTTTTGGAATGTGAGGACCCTAGTCGTACGAGTGTTTTTCGGGATTGGTTTTCTGGCTGGTGTCGCAACGCTGGTTCTTAGTGGGCAGCGGGCCGGCACCCTTGCCGGCATTGTCAGCGTCATCCCGATGGTGTTCATGCTCGTGCGCCGAAAGCAGAGCAGCGCACAACTGGTGCTGCTTCTTATCGTCCTAGCGGTGCTCGGCCTCGTCGTGATACAGAATACCAACCCGGAAAAGATCAATTATGTACTCAACAGGTACCGGCCCGATACGGGCCTAACGAATAGGGACTGGCTGTGGAGCATTGCTTACTCCGAGATCTCGAAAAACCCTCTTTTCGGGCAAGGCATCGGAGCGGCTGAGTCGGTCATTCTCGCGAGCTTTCACAACGCTTATCTAGAAGTCTGGTTTAATGCGGGGTTTATTGGTCTGGCCCTGTTCATTGCTTCCCAGCTCTATCTCTTGTTCCGGATACGATGCCTTAGCCGCATCCTGCCGGGCCCCGAGGCGCAGTCCATTCTGGCGCTTGCCCTCGGCTACCTGATGGGCTTTGTCTTGCTCTGCATTGTGGAGAGCGTTGGTGCGGGAGCCAGTAACCTGAGTCTGATACTCTTTCTGTACCTGGGTACGCTTGTGTCGGGGCACGCCCTCTTCGGCATCCCTGGTTGTGGAGCCGGGATGCCGACTGCCACGCGTACGAATTCCAGCGTTGCGTGGGACGTTCCTACTGCCATAACATCCTGATCGTTCGCTCCGCCAGAAGGTAGGCTGAGGATGGCTACGGTCCTTACAGTGTCAGGGGAGGCGGCCCAGCCCGACGCCAGGGCTTCCCTGGTCCGCCACTCCGCGCGTTCGGTAAAGTGGTCCCTCCTCTACAATCTTGTGCCGCGCCTCGTTACGCCGTTCTCCACCATGGTTCTGGCCGCCATCTTGACGCCCGACGACTTCGGACTTGTGGCAATTTCTACGTTCGTAATCGCCCTGGCGCGTATCGTCGTAGATCTGGGCTTGGGCAAGACGGTGATTCAGCGCCAGACGAACGTAGACGAGGCCGCCTCGGTTTCGTTCTGTGTAGGCCTGCTCATCTCAGCCGTCCTCTACCTCGGCCTCTGGGTTGCCGCGCCTGCCATTTCCGCAGCCTACCATAACGCGAACGTCACCGCCGTGATCAGAACGTCTGCCTTGTCGCTGCCGCTGATGGCCGTGGCCACCATTCCGAAGGCACTATTGAAGCGGGACATGCGCTTCCGCAGCCTGTTCTGGGTCAATTCTTCTTTCCTGATTGTGCAGTCGATTGCCTCGCTGGCACTGGCGCTGGCTGGTTTCGGCTACTGGGCACTCATTCTCGGGCAACTCATCGGTATGCTCATTAGCTCCGGACTGGCCTGCATAACGGCGCATCCGCGATTCGACTTCGTCCTCAGTTGGCCCGTTCTGCGGTCGCTGTTGGGATTCAGTGTCTGGGTGATGGTATCAGGTTTTCAGAGCTGGTTATTTCTGTACTCCGACAACGCGATCGCCGGGCTGTTCCTCGGCGTTCGCGAGTTGGGCATCTACGCACTTGGGTTCAGCGTGGCGGTCCTGCTGCCTGGGCTCGTCGAGGCCTCGCTCGGAGATGTGGCATATCCGGCGTTCTGCAAGCTTCAAGCGTCGCCTCGCGAGGTCGGCAAGAGCCTAGTTAAGCTTCAGACCTTGACACTCGCCGGGCTCCTCCCGGTGGCCAGCGCGGTTTCGGCCCTTGCTCCATCCGTTGCGGCCGGATTGTATGGGCCGAAATGGGCAGGTCTCGGTGCAGTCATCTCCGTCCTGGTGATTATGCCGGGGCTAATCTGCATCTGGGCGTTGAACGAGAACGCATACCAGGCCGTCGGCCGGCCAGATGTGGCGCCTAAGCTCGCCGCAATCTCGCTCTTGGTGCTCTTGCCTGCCCTATGGCTCGTGGCTCCACATGGTCTGGTGGCATTCACATTCGCTCGCTTTGCCGCCGCGTGGATTTTACCGCTGGGTAATATGCTGGTTACTGCTCGAATGTTCGGTGTTGGACTCGCAGACCAACTGAAGAGGATCGTCAGGCCCTCGCTGTATGCGATCGTCATGTACCTGTTCATTTGGCTCCTGGTTCAGCAAATCGGCCCGCTGACCAGTGCGGTGGACTGGCTGAAGCTTGGCCTCGTCACTGCCGCGGGCGGACTGCTGTATCTGTTCCTGATCTGCATAGGTAGTCGCGGTTTGTGGAATGAGCTTCGCTTCGGCGCCCGCCAGGTTCTGTCGTGAGGGATGGGGCAATGTTACCGCAGAGGATAGTTCTGATACACCCGTTTCTCTTGCACTACCACTTCGCTCGCCTGCAGGCGTTGTCCGACGCGTGCCGCAAGACCGGCAGTTCCGTGTACAGTCTGGAACTCGCGAGTTTTTCGGATCAGTACCGGTCGCTTGCCCAGGATCAGACGGGTCGTTTCGACAATCGAGTTTTGTTTCCCGGGAGAAGCTTCGAGGAGTTGTCAACGGGTGAGGCGTGGGAGCGAGTAAAAGAAGAGTTGATGTTGCTAAAGCCGGACGTTGTTTTCATATATGGTTACTGCCTGGGTGTGATGCGGAGGACGGCGTTCTGGGCGCTACGGAATGGAGTGGGCATCGTCGTAATCGGCGACAGTAACGAGTTTGACCGCCCCAGGCACAGCGCGCTCCAGTGGGCAAAGCGGCAGTTCATCTCGAGGATGGACGCGGCGTTCGTGGGAGGCACGAGCTCCGCTCAGTACCTCCAGGCGCTCGGCCTGCCGTTCGAACGTGTGATTCCCGGATATGATGTGGTAGATAACGAAGTTTTCCGCCGGTGTGCAGAGGAGAACTGGCCCATGCGCTCCGTTATCCGTGCGCAACGGGCGCTTCCAAGCAAGTACTTCCTCTTCGTGGGAAGACTTATCCCCGAGAAGAACCTCAATAGGTTGCTGCAGGCATACGAGTGGTACGCCGGGCTGCTGACGACCGAAGAAGAGCCGTGGGGCCTTGTCATCTGCGGTAGCGGCCCCCTGGAGGAAGAGCTACGGCTTTCCATTGATGCTATGCCGCAGCGACTGCAGGCTCGGATCCAATTGCGCGGCATGATCAGGCAAGCGGAAACGGCTGATTTCTACTCCTGTGCCTCCTGTCTTCTGCTTCCCAGTACTTA
Organism: uncultured Chloroflexia bacterium; assembly: GCA_963810095.1. Lineage (GTDB taxonomy): Bacteria > Chloroflexota > Anaerolineae > CG2-30-64-16 > CG2-30-64-16 > JALOOB01. The sequence continues at coordinate 247,046 of CAWEMM010000014.1, forward strand.
TGAAACATGGGGCCTTGTCGTCAACGAAGCGATGGCCTGCAAGTTGCCGGTGCTCGCGTCGCGGCGGGCCGGCTGCGCGGCAGACCTGGTCAAGGACGGCGTAACCGGGTGGCTGTGCGATCCCTACGACACGGCCGAGATGGCACGGTTGATGGCCAACGTGCATCAGCTAGACCCTTCGGCTCGCGACGCCGTCGGTGAGAGGGCACAACAGGTGATCGGCCAATGGGGTCTGGAAAAGTTTTCGACCGGTGCCCTGAAGTGCGCCCAGGTGGCCGCGAGTCGGCACGCGGCCCGAGGGCGGAAGGAGGCGTTCAGAAGTGAATCAGCAGGCACGTGAAGCGCCCTGGAAGGTCTGGAACGAAATCCTCCGCCTCTTGGCTTATCCGGCGGTGCGCTTGCTATTTGCCTGGAACGGAATCGCGTGGGGCCAGGGATGGCGCTTCTACGGGGTCCCCATCATTCAGAAGCACCGACGGAGCTCCATGCACTTCGGGCCCGGTCTTCAGTTGCGATCGTCGCTGCGTTCGAACCCGTTGGGTCCCAACCATCCGGTAATGCTCGTCACATGGCGCAAGGGCGCGTCAATCGACGTCGGCGCGGATTTTCACATGACCGGCGGAACCCTGTGTGCCGCCGAGCGCATCAGCATTGGCAATCGTGTGGCGGTGGGGGCCAATACCACCATTGTCGATACAGACTTTCATCCCCTGGATGTGGAGGGTCGCAGAACCGACGCGGCGGCCGGTAAGTGTGCGGCTGTCATCATCGAGGATGACGTGTTCATCGGCATGAATTGCCTGGTGTTGAAAGGGGTCCATATCGGGCGCGGAAGTGTGATTGGCGCGGGCAGCGTGGTGACGAGTGACGTGCCGCCAGGGGTCATCGTGGCAGGCAATCCGGCCCACGTAGTGCGTCCGCTGGGTGCAAGGCCAGTCCGAGAGGAATGGCTTGTCGCGGCGTGAGCGGAGATAAGACGATGCACATCATGTTCATGGCCCAATGCTACGCACCCGAAGATGTCAGCGCGGCGGTGCTGATCGCCGAACTCGCGACGGACCTGGTGAAGCGCGGCCATGCGGTGACGTTTGTTACCGGTGCGCCCAACTACCCGGCCGGCCGTGTCTTCGAGGGTTACCGCAACCGCCCCTACCAGGTTGAGTGGCTGGACGGGGTGCGGGTTGTGCGCACCTGGAGCTACATCTCGCCCTCAAAGGCCCTTTGGCCCCGTCTGTTTCACTATGGCAGCTACAGTGCAACTGCGTTTTATGGCGGGCTGTTTGCCGGAAGACCCGACGTGATCGTCAGCTACTCGCCGCCCCTGCCCCTTGGCCTGTCGGCCTGGCTGTTGAGCCGGCTGTGGCACGTGCCGTGGGTCCTGGAATTGGAAGACCTCTACCCGGACGCGGCCGTGGCCGCTGGCGTCCTGCGTAACCAATCCCTGATCCGGTTCTTCTCGGCCATGGAAAGGTTCGAGTACAGGGCCGCGAGCCGTATCTCGGTCATTGCAGAGAATTTCCGGCAGATCCTGCTTGCGAAAGGCGTGCAGGGCGCGAAGATCACGGTTATCCCGGTCTGGGCCGACCCCGAATTCGTGCGACCGCTGCCCAAAACCAACGGCTTCCGGCACGCCCTGGGATTATCGGACGAACTGGTGGTGATGTACGCAGGCAATCTCGGCCTGACCTCCTGCCTGGAGGATGTGCTCTCGGCGGCCGGCCTCGTGCAGGATGCACCGCACATCCGCTTTGTGATTGTCGGGGAAGGCGTGAGAAGGGCGTATCTGGTGGCAGCGGCACAACGCGCTGGCCTGAGCAACGTTACTTTCCTGCCATACCAGCCCCGCGAGGTCTTCCCGCAAATGTTGGCGGCTGCGGACGTGGGCCTTGTGACCCTCAACCAGGGATCCGCCAATTCCTCCTTGCCCAGCAAAATCTTCAACGTCATGGCCAGCGCCCGGCCAGTTCTCGCCGTTGCGCCGCCCGCCAGCGAAATTGCTCACCTGGTGGAAGCTGCCCATTGCGGGCTCGTCGTGCCGCCCGGGCGTCCTGAGCTGCTTGCCGCGGCATTGCGCGACCTCGACGCGCAGCCGGCCCAACTCGAAGAAATGGGCCGCAATGGCCGCACTCAGCTTGAAGAACACTTCTCACGTGGGCGCTGCGTGGAGCTCTACGAGAGCATGCTGGCGGCGGTCTGCCGGCGAGAAGGTGCTCAGACATGAACGCCGAGATTTTTGCCGAATGGCTGCGCCGCCAGGGCCATCGGGTGATCCGCAGCGCGAGCAGCTACTGGTACGATGCCGGCCCGCGGGTGTTCCAGGCCTTCCCGTACCACTGGCTAGATCGAGCCTTCGGCGGCCGAACTGCGCAGACTCACGCTCGGCCACGGGGTTGCGGCCCTCCGCTATTCGACGCCGTTGAGCGCGCCGCTCGGCATGGTCAGTTACCACGTCGTGCTGCACCGGCCCTACACCCTGGAGGGGCTGCGCGCACAGGCCAGGAACGGGGTGCGCCGCGGGCTGACAAGCTGTCGGGTCGAACAGATCTCGTTCGAGCGGCTTGCCGTCGAGGGCTGGAGCCTGCAGGCGGACACGCTCGAACGCCAGGGCCGCACGCAATCGATGCGCCAGGCCGAGTGGGAGCGTATCTGCCGGGCCGCAGAGGGCTTGCCCGGGTTCGAAGCCTGGGCCGCTGTCCACGGTGACGAACTGGCCGGGGCCATGCTGACTGCACAGATTGGTGATACGTGGTGTGTCCCCTACGCGCTTAGCCACTCCAAGTATCTGCGCGAGCACGTCAATAACGCGCTGTTCTTCACGGTCAGCAGTAACCTGCTCGCCCGAGAAGGGGTGGCGGGCATCTTCTTCACCCTGCAGTCGCTCGACGCGCCAGAGAGCGTCGACGAATTCAAGTTCCGGATGGGCCTGACCCCCATTCCAGTGCGCCAGCGGGTGGTCTTTAATCCCTGCCTTCAGCCGTTTGCCCGGCCTCGGACACATGCACTTGCTGGCCGAGCGGCTTGCCCGCGACCCCGGCAATCCGCTCCTTGCGAAGGCCGAAGGGATGCTCCGCTTCTACCTGCTGGGCCGTCGCCCGAGTGATGACCAGGCTTGGCCAGCCTGCCTGACCGAATACCGGAATCCGTCGACCGAGCCGGCAGTGCACAGCGTTACTCCGGCCCGCCCGAGCGAACCGGAGCCTGCCGGGGCGGCATGAGAGGAGTTGCTTGCCATGAGCGCACCGGAACTCGCGGCAGCATGCCAGGTGCCTTGCTTGCGGGGCATTGTCGAAGGGGAGGCAGAAGCGCCGCCTCAATCGATGCTTCGCCGGCTGAAGCTGATGGTTCGCCGGCGGATGAGCCCGCAAACGGAACGGCGGTTCAAGGCACGCACGAACGCGGCGATGAACTGGATCTGCAGCGTCACGGGGAAGCCCCGACACCCGGCCGAATTGACCGTTGCACCCGCTGTCCACCTGCAGGCCGGTGATTGGGTCCGCGTGCGATCGAAGGCCGAGATCGACCGCACGCTCAACCACTGGCGCCAGTTGCGGGGGTGCACATTCATGCCAGAAATGGTGCAGTACTGCGAAAGCACCCAGCGGGTCTACAAGCCGCTCGGGAGGTTCGTAGACGAGCGTGATCTGCGCGTCAAGACGGCCAGGGGCATCGTGCTTCTCGACCGGGTGATCTGCCAGGGTACCGCGGAATTCGGGCGGTGCGACCGTTCCTGCATGCTCTTCTGGCGCGAGGAGTGGCTCGAGAGGGTCGATGCGCCTGAACGGGAACCTATCGGCGAGGTATAGCGATGAGCCAGTACGCTCTGGGTGGCATGGACCTGGAACGTCGGGACAGCATAACGCTGGCTGCCCCGGTGAAGCGCGCCTTTGACATCGTCATCTCGCTGCTGGCGCTGATCTGTCTCGCCCCGTTACTCGCCCTGATCGCGGTCGCAGTCACACACGATTCGCCTGGGCCCGCGATTTACCGCGGGCCGCGCGTGGGATTGGGCGGCCGGGTTTTCCAGATTCTGAAGTTCAGGACCATGTACGATGCGGCCTCCAGCTACTCCGGACCCAGAGTCACTGCACATGACGACCCGCGGGTGACTCCGCTTGGGCGGTGGCTGCGGAGCACCAAGTTGAACGAGTTGCCCCAATTCTGGAATGTGCTGCGCGGCGACATGAGCCTGGTGGGCCCGCGGCCCGAGGACCCGTCTCTCGCCGCCGAGTGGCCGGCCGACGCGCGTGGGCGGATTCTTTCCGTGCGGCCCGGCATCACCAGCCCCGCCTCGGTTCTCTATCATAACGAGGAGGCGCTGCTCTGCAGCAACGACCTCTTCCGTAAGTACGCGCAGGAGGTGGGCCCTGACAAGCTGCGCCTCGACGAGCTCTACGTGCGCTACCTTTCGTTCTGCCTCGATATGGATACCTTGCTGTGGACTGCCTTGATCATGCTGCCGCGGGTGCGCTCGTTCGAGCCGCCCGAAAGCCTGCTGCTGGTCGGACCGTTCACGCGGCTTCGTCCGGCAGGTATGCCAACTGGTTCGCAATCGATTGGCTGGTGGCGTTGGTTGCAATCGGGTGCGCCGGGCTCGTCTGGCGAATCTACGGGCCACTGAACGTCGGCTGGCCCAAGGCGGTCGCGTCAGCTCTCGCCTTTGCACTGCTCTTCAGCATCACCGGCGCCGTCCTCGGCATCAATCGCGTCTCCTGGACGAAGGCCCGGGCCGAGGATGTCGGCGACTTGATCCTGGCGTGGGCGATTGCCGCAGGACTGACCTTCATCATCAGCCTCGTCGTGCGCGTGCTGCCGTTGGGCCTGCTGGTGCTTGCGTTCGTATTGGCTCTCTGCGGCTCCATTGCAATCCGCTATCGCACCCGCCTGGTGACAGCGTGCCTGAGCTACGCGATGCGCCGGAGGCGCAGGAACGCTGCCGACTGCGGGGACCGGGTCGTGATCGTGGGCGCCGGTCAGAATGCCCGGTATGCGACGTTACTGCTGAATCAGCCCGGAAACGTCCAGAAATTTCAGTTGGTGGGACTGGTGGACGACGATCCCTTCGCGCAGGGTATGCGCCTCTACGGTGCGACGGTCGTGGGCACGCGGCACAATCTCCCTGGCCTCATCGCGCAGCAGAACATCAAAGTCGTCATCCTCGCGGACCCGGCCATTGCGCAGGGCGACATCGGCCCAATTACAGACGCATGTCGCGCGGCTAACAGCCGAGTCGTACGCATGCCCGATCTGGCCAGCGCGTTGGGCGCCTGGTGCGGGGGCGCCGACGATGCGGGCTGCCCGTCCGCCGCGCGTGCGGAAGCAACTTGCCTCGAGTGCCTTGCCCGGCGGTCCGCAGTGGGCGCGGCTGCCGCTTCAGAGAAAGAAACCGCAGGGGTGCCATGAACGACTTCTTCAGCGGCAAGCAAGTCCTGATAACGGGCGCGGGAGGCTTCATCGGGAGTCATCTCGTCGAGGCATTGGCGGCACGCGGGGCGCGGGTGCGGGCTTTCGTGCGTTACAACTCGCGCGGCGATCCGGGCCTGCTCTCCTTGCTGCCCGGCGACCTTTTTGCGTCGCTGGACGTCATTCCCGGCGACCTGCGCGACCTGCCGGCGCTGTTAGCCGCATGCGCGGCGTCGAAGTCGTCTATCACCTCGGCGCGCTCATCGCGATTCCCTACTCCTATCTGCATCCGAGTGGAGGTCGTGCAGTCCAACGTTTTGGGAACGATGAATATCCTCCTCGCAGCCAGGGAGACTGGCGTCAGCCGCATCGTGCACACCTCCACCAGCGAAGTTTATGGGAGCGCGTTACGCACCCCCATCGACGAGACGCATCCGCTGCAAGGACAGTCGCCTTACTCAGCCAGCAAGATCGGCGCCGACAAGCTGGCCGAAAGCTTCTACTGTGCTTTCGGGCTGCCCGTGGTGACAGTGCGGCCGTTCAACACCTACGGCCCGCGCCAGTCGGCGCGGGCCGTCATCCCCTCGATCATCGCTCAGGCGCTCACCCAGGAGGTCGTCCGCCTGGGCAACCTCGACGCCCGCCGCGATTTTACTTTTGTTTCCGATACGGTAGGCGGATTCCTGGCTGCGGGACAGGCTCGCGGTGTCGAAGGACAAGTCTTCAACTTGGGGGTGGGTCGTGACATCCGGATCGGCGACCTGGCCGCCGAAATCTTCGCGCTTTTGGGCGTCACCCGGGAGATATGGGTCGACCGCGCGCGGCTGCGGCCCGACAAGAGCGAGGTGAGTCGCCTCATCTCGGATAACCGTCGCGCAGCCGAGTGCCTCGGGTGGGTGCCCCGCGTTTCGCTACCGGATGGCCTGGCGGCGACCATCGACTGGATCTCGGCTCATGTTAGCTCGTATCGGCCCGAAAAGGACCAGGTGTAGCGAGAAGGCGAGTGACCATCAATCCTGTGCAGGCGGTACAAGGAGGCAACGATGAAGGCGGTTATCCTGGCAGGCGGCAAGGGCACCCGGCTGGCACCCTATACGAAGGTTCTGCCCAAGCCGCTGATGCCGATCGGCGAGGACATGCCGATTCTGGAGGTTCTGCTGCGCCAGCTCAAACGGTCCGGCATCGACGACGTGACACTCGCCGTCGGGCACTCGGCAGCGCTGCTGTGCGCCTTCTTCCAGGATGGGCAGCGGCTGGGCCTGGGCATCCACTACAGCTACGAACACCAGCCCCTCGGCACGGCAGGGCCGCTGTCACTGCTCGACGGGCTGGATGAGACCTTCATGGTGGCCAACGGCGACGTGCTGACGACGCTGCCGTTCACAGCTTTGATCGACGCCCATCACCGCCGGGGCGCCATTGCAACCATTGCATCCAGTGTTAAGAAGATCAAGATTGACCTGGGCGTGATCGGGATTGGCGCCGGCAGCCTGATCGTAGGCTATACAGAGAAGCCCACATACGAGTTCCTTGTCAGCATGGGCATCTACGTCTTCGAGCCGCGCGTCCTTTCTTACATCGGACACCAGGAGCGTCTCGACTTTCCGGACCTGGTCCTGCGCCTGATCGCTGCGGGCGAGCGGGTGTTGAGCTACCCCTACGACGGCTACTGGATGGACCTCGGCCGAGTTGAGGACTACGAGCAGGCCGTTCGGGATTTCGAGAGCTTGAAGTCGCAGATGCTCGGGGAGCCGGAGGCGGGGCCGGCTCCCCAGCCTGCATTCGGCGTGCCGGTTGTGCCGCTCCAACATGCCGTGCCGGCATAGGGAAGGAGCACGGGGAGGTAGTATGCAGCTACGCATTCCACTGTCTGACTTGGACTACGGGCCAGAAGAGGAGCAGGCGGTCCTCGACGTCCTCCGGCGCCGCTGGCTGACGATGGCTGCGGTGACGGAGGAGTTCGAGAGCGCGTTTGCCGCATTTTCGGGCGTCCGCCACGCGTTTGCCGTGACGAACGGCACGACTGCGCTGCACCTGGCATGCCTGGCGCTCGGCATCGGGCCCGGCGACGAGGTCATCGTCCCGTCGCTAACCTTCGTCGCCAGCGCAAATGCAGTCCTTTACACGGGCGCAGACGTGCGCTTCGCGGACATTATTGGGCCAGATAACCTGAACATCTCTCCGGCCGCGATCGAGTGGCAGATTACGCCACGCACGACGGCCGTGCTGGTCGTCCACTACGGCGGTTACCCCTGCCATATGTCCGAGATCATGGAACTGGCCCGGCGGAATGGGCTGGCGGTTATCGAGGACGCAGCCCATGCCCCCGGTGCGCGGCTCGGCGGCCGGGCGCTGGGCACCTGGGGCGACGTAGGGTGTTTCAGCTTCTTCTCGAACAAGAACATGGCGACGGGAGAAGGCGGCATGATCGTGACCAACAGCGACGTTTTGGCCGAGAGGATCAAGCTGCTGCGCTCGCACGGGATGACGACGCTCACATGGGACCGGCATCGCGGCCACGCCTCCACGTACGATGTCGTGAGGCTGGGCTACAACTACCGGATCGACGAGATTCACTCTGCCCTGGGGCTGGCCCAACTGGCCAAGCTTCCTGCCAACAACGCGCGCCGGCGGCGTCTCACCCGCCGCTACTGGGACGGTTTGCAAGACCCGATGTTCGCCGGGATCGAGGCGCCGTTTCAGCACGCGGCCGGCGAGTCCAGCCACCACATCCTGCCGGTGTTATTGCCGGTGGGCGCCGACCGCCAGACGTTCATGGACGATCTGCGCGGGCTCGGGGTGCAGAGCAGCATCCATTACCCCCCGATCCACCGCTTCAGCTACCATGCAGCGCGGTACCCGGACGTCGTGTTGCCAGTTACGGAAGCCGTTGCGGCCCGGGAGGTGACGTTACCGCTGTATCCCGCAATGACCGAAGAGGATGTCGATTACGTGCTTGTCGCCGCTGCGACAGCCCTGGCGGCCGCTCGCCGGGAGGCCGAGTTTGCCTGATCGCCAGATCGCATAGAAGGGCATAGCAGCCACGTGACGCCGATTACAACAAACAGACGGTGACAGAGAGCGCCGGAACGTGTAATGATAGGATGAGGTTTGTGGGTGCAGTGGATGGTGCAGCGGAATGGCGAAGAACCGGCGAATCAGCGACATCGACATCGACGAGGACATGGCCTATCAGGAACGCGAGTGGAAGATTCAGCGCGTCGGCTGGGCGGTCATCTGGCTCCTGATCCTGGCGGCGCTGCTGGGCGGCTTCGGCAAGGGCGTGCTGGCGAATGCGCGGCTGGGCGACCCGTCTGGCGCCCTCACAGCCAACTATGCCCGCATCGAGCGTTACCGGTCTCCGACGACGATCGAGGTGATCGTCGGGCCGGGCCAGGCCACGGCCGGGAATTTCGCGCTGACGCTGAACCGGGCGTTCGTGGATCGGATTTCGATCGACCGCATCGACCCCGAGCCGGCCTCGGTCAAGAGCGAGGTGGACCGGCTGCGTTACGAGTTCGAAGTCACCGCCGACGGGCAGCCCGCGCATGTCTTCATCAACTATGAGTACGCGGACTTCGGGCTTTCGGAAGCGCACCTGGCGCTCGAGGGCGGCCCCGCGTTGACGCTCAAACAGCTTGTGTATCCCTGATCGCGCGCGATGTATTGGCAGAAGGAGTGAGTAATGGGTTCAGTGTTGCGGGCGACGGCGGTCTATTTCTTCCTCCTGATCGTTTTCCGCGTCTCGGGCAAACGGACCCTGGCACAGTTCACGCCGTTCGACTTCATCCTATTGCTGATCATCAGTGAGACCATTCAGCAGGCAATGGTCGACACTGACAATTCGTGGACAAACGCCGCGATCCTCGTTCTCACGCTCGTCGGTATCAGCATCGCGCTGTCCCTCGTCCGCGAAGGGTCCCCTGGCTCGAGCGGCTGCTCGGCGGGAGCGCCGTGCTCGTGATCCAGGACGGTAAGATGCACGAGGACCGCATGCGCCGCATGCGCATCGACGAAGTGGACATCATCGGCGCGGCACGCGCACAAGAGGGTCTGGAGCGGATCGACCAGATCAAACATGCGGTCGTCGAGACCGGCGGCCAGATCACGATCATTCCGAAGAAGCAGGCCGCGGGATAGGGTAGGAGGGCACGTGTTTCTGGTCCAGATTCTGCTGCCGCTGTACGACAACGACGGTCGCGCGCTGGCGCGCGATCGCTACGATGCCGTTTTCCACACGCTCACCGAGCGCTTCGGCGGCGCGACCGCGTTCACCCGTGCGCCGGCTGAGGGTGCGTGGAAGGAGCCGGGGCGCAGCCGGCAGGCCGACCGGCTGTCAACCGTGACCGGGTGATCATTTTTGAGGTGATGGTGGAGCGGCTCGATCACGACTGGTGGGGCGCGTACCGGCGCCAGCTCGAGGCCGACTTTCGGCAGGAGAAGATCCTGATGCGCGCAATGGCCGCTGAGGAACTCTAGCGGCGCCAGTGAATCTCGGGCCGGCGCCAGTTGCGCAGGCGCCAAAGCCAGCCGGCAGGATAGCCCGCCATCTTCGCCACATCGCCCAGCGCACGGATGAACGGCACAAGCAGCAGCGCCGGGCGCGGTCCGAAGGCGTCATGTCCGGTAACCGCTTGCCAAGCCGCCGGTACGGCGTCCTACAGTAGCCCACCACGCCCCCCGCCAGCGCCAACAGCCACCACGGTTTGTGGAAGAAGCCCAGGAGGAGCAGGGCAGGGAAGGCCACGAAATAGGTGACATAACGAATGGCATGACGCCTGCGCCACAAGTCCGCCTTGCCATCGCCCCGGGCGTACCGGTAATACTGCTTTGCGAAGCCCCTTGCCGACCCGCGCGGCCGGAAATGTGCGATCGCTTTCGGCGCCCACGCAAACTGCCCCACCGCCTCGCGCAGCCGCAGGTCGAAGATCAGGTCCTCGCAGTAGTCGAGCCACTCGGGGTAACCGCCGGCCGCCTCATATGCCTGGCGGGTGAACGCGACGGACCTGCTGGACGGCAGGAAGGTCTCCGGGTTCACATCCTCCAGGTCGGGCAGCGTCGTCGCGCCCAGGGCGATCTCGAACGTGGAATGTGGGTCGCTAACAAAGAAGCCTGCCGTTGCCTGCGCATGCCCGCCGAGGATGGGTCCCACCAGTTCTTCCAGCCATTGTGGCTCGAGCTCCACGCCGGCGTCTACCGACGCGATAATGTCGCCCGCAGCCGCGGCAATGGCGACGTTCCGCCCGCGGGAAATGTTCGCGCCGGGTTCGACGATCACCCGTAACGGCAGTTGGCGCGCGTATGCCTCGATCACCTCGACGGTGTTGTCCCGCGAGCCGCCGTCGACGAAGACAACCTCGTCGGGCAGACGGGTCTGGGCCGCGATGGAGTTCATCAGGCGGCGGATCGCGTCGCCTTCATTAAGAACGGTGCAGATTAGTGAGACTTGCATGAAAAGAGGACCTGTCGGGTAGGATGGGTTACCGCCATCGCGTGTATTGCCGGACATAATTATAAGGTGTGACGGTGTGGATCGAAAATCGGTTTGTAGAAAGGAAACGAGGATGAGCCAACGTGAGACAGGGCAGGCGGACCAGGCGCCGCGCCGCTCGCCTGATGCGCAGCGGGACCTGGCCGGCCTTCTTGGCGGCCTCTTGGGTGGCCAGGGATCGCAAGGCGCGGCGGGCCTCGGTGCGGCGGGACAGAATATCCCCGAAGACAACGAAGTTGCAAACGTGTTGGGCGGCTTGCTGGGCGGTAACCAGCCGGGGTCGCTCCCTTCGGGCGGCCACACGACCGAGCAGTCGGGCGCGGCGGCAGCCACAGCCGGGCGCGGCGGGCCCCTCCGGCGACGAACTGGGGTCACTTCTCGGTGGACTTCTGGGCGGCGGGATGGCGGGCGGGCAGCTGCCGCAGCAAAATCCGTACGCCGGCCAGGAAAACGGGGGCTACGGCGCAGTGGAGCGGGGGGCATGGGCGGGCTCGGCGGCCTGCTTGGGGGGTTGCTGGGCGGGGGTGGTGGCAGCGGGGAGCGGCGGCTTAGGCGGCCTCTTGGGCAGCGTCATCGGCAATGACCAGACGAGCAGCACGGTCGCGCAGCAAACCGGATTGGCGCCGAGCCTGGTCCAGGCACTGCTCCCCATGATCATCGGCATGCTTATGCGGGGAGGTCAGCGCTCCAACATGCGCAGCCAGGGGATCGACATCGACGGCGACGGGATTCCCGACACGGGCGACCAACTGGCGGGCGTCGCACACCGCGTTCAAGCAGGGGAGGCGGTAGACGAGCAGGAGCTGCGGTCCTCGGGAGTCACGGCCGCGCTGGCTAAGCATAGTGGTTATGCCGAGCCCGAGGTAGCGTCGGCAACGGTGAAAATCCTGCAGGCGTTAGCCGAGCAGAACAAGCGCTAACAAACCTCTGCAGGAGATCGGCAGGGGCGCCTGCGCTGCCCAGCTCCGGGCGGGCTCAGGCGCTCCTGCCGTGCTGAGTAAGCAAAGTTTTGTGAGATGTAGCGACTACCATCTAAATTTGATATTGCTATCATTAATTCTTTTTACCGATGACATACGTGGCCGGCTGCCGCGATACTGATCCGAGAGCCTGTGGCGGGTGCAGGATCGTTGCTCCAAGGACGGAGGGACAGCATGGCCGGGCGAACTGCTGTGATGGTTCATCGGGTGCCGGTGGCGACGGCGCTCGCATTGGTGTTTCTGCTGGCAATCGCACTGGGCGCGCAAGCCCAGTCGATAACACCCTACTTCGGCTGCATCGACGACTTCCGCCAGAGTTCGAACTGCACGGCGGATGATGTGCGTATCGCCTCGATGGTTGTGGACCAGGTGATCGACACGTGCGCCTACCCCGGCGACACGGGCCGGTTCGTCTTCAAGGCCGAGCTTGTGAGCGGGGCGCAACGAGCGCTACGACCTCGGTCTCTTCGTCGCACTGGATGGGGGCAGCGCCCAGCTCGCCTCCCGGCCTGGGTACCCGAATGGCACCAGCTGCTATCACGATTTTCTCTCTCCTATCGGTCCGCCCTTCGACCTGCTCGGAGGGCACGGTCCGTTCTACGACGCTGAGGGCGGCGGTGACCTGTGCGGGGATATCCAACAGTCCGTCACCAACTACTACATCACCGAACCGATTACCATCCTCTGCCCGGATTCAAACGGCGACACGACCGTGGAGCCGATCAGCACGTGCGTGAGCTGGGACAATAACCGCCAGGGCGTATGTGTGGACGTGAACGGCGCCATCCCCGGGGAGACGACGCCCGGGACGCCCTCCAAGTGCCGGTGTGAGAGCATCGCCGTGCCCGACGTCGTCATCCGCAAGATCGTCGTCGACAAGGTGACTGACCCCGCGGGGGCCGGCAAGTCGTTCCCCTTCACGCTGACGAAGCCGGGCGGCAGCATAGTCGGGTTTTCTCTGACGGACAGCGCTGCGCCGTGGATCAGCGGCCTTTTGCCCGCAGCCACGGGCTATTCAGTTGTCGAGACCGTGCCAGAGGGCTGGGTCCAGACGGCCGTGCACTGCACGAATGGCCTGGCCGCCGACAATATCGACCCTGGCAACATCGACCTGACTCCCAACCGTGAGGTGCGCTGCACCTTCTACAACGCCGCCGGTTCGCTTGCGGCAGACCTCGTCGAATATGCTGGGGAGGCGCAGGGCAGCCAGGTAGCGCTGCGCTGGGAGACCGTATCCGACTTCAGTGTGCGCGGGTTCAACGTGTACCGCGGTCTTTCGAATCAGGGACCGTGGGCGCGCGTCAATTCTGTGCTCATCCCGGCACAGTCCCCGGGCGCGGCCAGCGGCGCGCGCTATGAATGGGTCGACCGGTCGCCGGGCAGCGGCGCGAGTCTGGTACCTGCTGGAAGAATCGGGTCTGAACGGCGAGACAGAGCGTTACGATCCGCTGGAGGTGGTGCTGGGCGCGCCCAACGCGGTCGGGACGAGCGAGTTCGAGCGCGGCGCGAACGCTTCCGGGATGGCTGTCCGTCGCGGGTGTGTCGCTGGGGCTTGCACTGCTAGCAGGTGTAGTTGCCAAGGGGTTCGGAGGACGCCGGCGGGGATAGGGGCCGGGAAGTTGCACCAGAGTCGGCGCAAGAACCAGGTCCGGTTGGTCTTGCGCCGACACACGGACTCAGAGTTTCTGTGTCCTGTGAACTGGTGATTGCAGAATACCCGAGAGTTGTTGCACCCTTATCACCATTGTGGGGCAGGCGGGTTACATCGTGTTACAGAACTGCAACATCGCCGCGCTCCTGCCCGCGCCACCAGTCAAAGTGCTGTGACCAGTCAATGTACCCGTAGTTGCCGATGGGGTCTGGCGCCGGGGTCAGCTCGTCGACGACAAGCGCCGGGGCCCCGCCGCCCCACGGAATGAGCCACAGTGATGCCTGGCCCTCCCGGTTGATGCGTGCAAACAGCAAGTGGCTCCCCTGGCGCGACCACTGGGGCCGTTCGTCGCGATAGCGCGGGTCATCCGTCAGGGCCGTTGGCGCGCCCGCTGCTGCTGCGCCCACCCAGAGGTGGCGGGCAAGCATCGTGGTTAGTGCGTCTTCCCCCAGCGTCAGGTCGGGCGCATCGGGCATGGCGACGAACGCCAGCTCTTGCGCGTCGGGCGACCAAGCCGGCGTCATGGCCGCCAGGTCCGGGGGAGTCTGGAAATCTCCTGCCACCACCCGTTTGTCTGTCCAGGTTGCCAGCCCCGGGCCGACCGTGGCGGCGACGGTGTGATCGCCGGTGCGGGCGACGTCCAGAAAGTCGCTCCGCTGCAGCATCGGTTCGCTCGTCACCATCTGCGCGGGGCCAGGGTTCTCCCCTACGGGCGGCAGCGCGGCCGTAAAGAGCCACACCCCGTCGACGGGCTCGGCCACCCGGCTGGGGTGCTGCCAGAACAAGACGTGCTCGGGGTCTTGCCACCCAGCCAGGCTCGCCGGCGATTCAGAGGCACGCATGACGAGCGTGGACTGCCCGCCGGCTGTGGGGATGACCCAGATCCCGTCGTCGCGACCCGACCGTGACCCGCTCTGTTCGTCAGACGTCCACTCGTACGCCAACCACCGCCCGTCAGGACTCCACGCAATCGCGTTCACCCGGCCGTTCGCCTGCGCAGCGACGAGGCGCGCTCCGATGTCTGTGGCTGGGTCGAGCGTCTGTAGGTGGCCTGCCTCGCTGACATACGCCAGCAAGTCTGCGGTTGGCGACCAGGCAAAGTGCTCGACGGTGAAGCCCCGATTGATCACGTGGTGATCCGATCCGTTCCGCCGCGCCAGCCAAACTTGCTGTTGGAACGTCGAAACGGTCTCGCGGCAGGGCGGCTCATTCTGGCGTAACGGGTCTTCACAGGGGCGCTCGCGCTCGACCAGGACCGTGCGGTCTTTGCGGTAAGCGATCCACTCGCCCACGGTCGACCACTTCGGCTCGCGGTTGTGCCCGTCAATCGTCAGGCGTTGGTGCGGTCCCTCGGGGAGCACGGTGATCCACAGATCGCCTCCCCGGATGTAGGCGACACGGCCGAGCGCGGTGGGTACGGGCGGCGGCGGCGCGATCGCCGTAGCGAGTGCATTCGACAGCCGCTCGTTTTCCTCCACTAGCGCTTGCAGGGTTGCGGCCGGCGCGGGGTTTGGCGTAGGGGTCTGCTCCAAGCCCACGGCAAGGGTGCCCGCACAGGAGGTGAGCAGAGCAGCAGACGAACAGGTGGGGATGCGCAATGAGCGACGCATCCTTCGACTGCGGCTGGGCGGCCGGCCGGCGCCTCCGCTCAGGATGCTTTTCGGGCGGCGGCAGGCATCCTGAGCGGAGCACGGCCCGCACTTGGGCGGTCCATCGAAGGACGCCCGTGATTCCGCTCGCTCATCGCGCCCCCGGCAGTCGGACGGTCACCACCGTGCCCCGCCCGGGACGGCTGCGGATGGTCATGCTGCCGTGATGCCGGGTGACGATTGCCTTGACCAGGGCCAGCCCCAACCCGCTGCCTTCGACGCCGATCCCCGCGCTGCCCCGGTAGAGTTCCTCGCCCAGGTGTGGCAGTTCGTCGGACGGGACGCCAGGGCCGGTGTCGGCCACCTCGACCGCAACGTTGGTCCCGTCCTCGAACGCCCGGATTTCGACCGTCGCGCCTTCGGTCGTGAACTTGAATGCGTTATCCACCAGGTTGTGGAATGCCAGGAAGAGCAGGTCGCGATCCCCTGGGATCGGGGCGATGGGCCAGGGCGCCTCGGGTGCGGTCAGGTTAATGCGCCGCGCTGCGGCCTCGGGCCGGTCGCGTGCGATCTCGACGATTTCGGTCAGCAGCCCGACGACGTCGACCTCGTCCTGCTCGAGGGGTTGAACCTCCAGGTCCGTCAGCTTCCGCAAATCGGCGCTCAACCGGGCCAGCCGGTCGACCTGGCCGCGCAGGCTGCGCATCGTCTGCGGGTCACAGGCCCCATTCAGGTTCGCCAGTGCTGCGCGCATTGCCGTCAACGGGTTCTTGACCTCGTGATCCAGCCGGCGAATGAAACGCCGCCGCGAATCGGCCTCTTCGGCCTCCATTGCGGCCGCAGCCGCGGCGACGGCCCGGCGTTTCCGCTCGTTCAGCACTACCACGGCGGTCACACAGGCTGAAGCAACCGTGCCGAGCAGGACGAACAGCGTGCCGACGTCCGCGCGCAGGTAGACGACGGGGTTCAGTAAAGCCCCGCTTTGCCAAACGAATGCGAGAGCGAGCCCGATGACCAGCGGGATGAGCGCCAGCGCGAGACGCGTCACCGGCCAACCTCCACCGCTGCAACGAAGCGGTAGCCCTGGCCGATTAGCGTCTCAATAAAGCGGGGGGTCTCGGCATCGTCCTTGAGGGTGCGGCGCAGCTCGGCTATGCGGGTGTCGACGGCACGGGTGGCCGCCGGATAATCCCAGCCCCACACCGCATCGAGCAGGCGCTCGCGCGACAGGACTTCGTCGGGGTGCAGCATGAGGTATTCGAGCACCGAGATCGCTTTGGCCGTGAGCGAGACCTCGCGGCCGTTCAGCGTGGCCCGGCGCGCCTGGCGGTCGAGCTCGAGGCTGCCGGAACGGAGCCGGTGTGCGCCTGCCAGCGAGGGCGCGCCGGGATGCGCCCGGCGCAGCACGGCCCGGATGCGCGCGACCAGCTCGTACGGCTCGAACGGCTTGCCGAGGTAGTCGTCGGCCCCCTCGTCGAGGGCGACCGCCCGTTCTGCGGGCGAGCCGACGCGCGTCAGGAGAATGACGGGGGTCCAGTTGCCCGCCCGGCGCAACCGTCGCAGCACTTCGCGGCCGTCGAGCACGGGCATCAGGACGTCAAGAATCACCAGGTCGACCGGGTTGCGATCGAGCTGCTGGAGCGCGGTTCCGCCATCCGGCGCGTACGTAACCGTGTAGCCCGTGCGCTCGAGAAACGCACCGACATGCTCGGTCACCCCCGGGTCGTCGTCGACCAGGAGGATGCGCGTCGGTACGGACTTGGGATCGAGAACCATTCTTCGGAGCCTCAGGCGCAGTATAGCGCGAGGCAGGGGGAGATGCAACACAGAACGCGGCAACAGCAGGAACTCCAGGCGCAGGATGCGAAGTCGGGCCGGCCAAGTGGTATAATGATCCTCTATGTCCAATCGCGAGTTCCGTCTGGAGCACGAGCACCGTTACGACCGCCGGGGACCGGTCCGCTGGATCATTTCGCATCTGGCCCGCTATCCGCACTTCCCGCTGCTGGCGCTGCTTGCTGCCATCTTCAACAACTTCTTCTACAGCGAGATCCAGGTCATCATCGGCCGCGCCTTCGACCTGATCAGCCAGCCGGCCTGGTTGCCCTCGGCCCTGCTCGCGCTGGCGCTGCTCGCGCTCGTCGTGGCAGTCGGGCAGGGGCTCACCGGGCTTGCTGCGCAACTACTCGGTCGAGTTCGTCGCCGCCCGCGTCGAGCGCGACGCCCGCGACGAGCTGTACGCCAGCCTGCTGGGCAAGAGCCAGACCTTCCACGGCCGGCAGCGCATCGGCGACATCATGGCGCGGCACGACGAACGACGTGCACATGCTCAACCTCATGTTCAGCCCCGGCCTCATGCTGATCCTTGATTCGAGCCATGGCCGTCGTGGTGCCGCTGATCCTCATCGCTCGCATGGATACCCGCCTGCTCATCGTGCCGGGGGTGTTTCTGGTCTTCCTGGCCCTGACCCTGTTCGAGTACAACCGGCGCTTGAACCCGGTGAGCACGGCGATTCGCGAGCGCTTTGGCGACATGAATGCGGGCCTGGCCGAAGCTATTGCCGGGGTCGAGGTGGTCAAGTCGAACGTGCAGGAGCGTTACGAGTGGGCGAAGTTCACCGGGAACGCCCGCCTCGTCCGCGACGCGACGGTGCGCCAAGGCGAGGTGCAGGCGCTCTACTGGCCGACCCTGGTATTTGCCTTTGCCTGGGCGGCCGCGCTGCTGCAGGGGCTGCTCATGTGGCAGGCCGGCGAGCTGAGCCTGGGCACCGTCATCGCGTATCTCGGCCTGGTGGGCACCCTGCGCTTCCCGACCAACATGTCGATTTTTACCTTCAACCTCGTCCAGCTGGGCCTGGCGAGCGCGCGCCGCATCCTCGAGACGGTCAACACCGAGACGGAGCTGGACGAGAACCCGGCCGGTGTCGTCCAGCCGATGCACGGGGAGGTGGCCTTCGACGGCGTCAGCTTTGGCTATGCTTCTGCCGCAGACGTCTCAGGGAACGGCAGAGACGTCCTCCGAGACCGTCGAATCCCTGGCGGCAAGCCCGCGGCGGCGTTCTGAAAGATGTCACCTTCTCCGTGCGCCCGGGCGAGACATTGCCATCGTCGGCCAGACCGGCTCGGGCAAGTCCACGCTGACGCGGCTGATCAACCGGATCTTCGATGCGGAGCGCGGGGCGCGTGCTGGTCGACGACATCGACGTGCGCGACTGGAACCTCGAATCGCTGCGCTCGCAGATCTCCTTCATCGAGCAGGACCCGTTCCTTTTCTCGCGCACGATTCGGGAGAACATTGCGTTTGGCCGGCCAGACGCGAGCGAAGAGGAGATCATGGCGGCCAGCCGGGCTGCGCAGGCGCACGACTTCATCCTGTCGTTCAAGGACGGGTATGACACGGAGGTGGGCGAACGCGGGGTGACGCTCTCGGGCGGACAGCGCCAGCGCATCGCCATCGCCCGCGCCTTCCTGACCGACCCCCGCGTCCTGATCCTGGACGACAGCACGAGCGCGATTGACAGCGAGACGGAGGACCAGATCCAGCGCGCGATGCGCCGCATCAGCCGCTCACGTACCACGTTCCTGATCACGCACCGGCTGAGCCAGATCCGCTGGGCCGACCGCATCCTCGTGCTGCGCCGTGGCGAGCTGGTCGACCAGGGCACGCATGAGGAGCTGATGCGGCGCAGCCCCGACTACGCCCGCATTTTTGCGGCCCGCAACTTCGCCGGGACTAACTGATGGGTTTCATTCTCGACGGCCTCGAAAGCGAGGCATACGACCGCCAATACGGCGACCGCGAGCTGCTGCGCCGGGTGCTGACCTATTTCCGGCCGCACACGAAGCGCATGCTGCTCGTCGCGGTCGCGCTGACCCTGAACTCGCTGGCCGGCAGCGGCGGTCCGATCCTGATTTCGTCGGGCATCGACATGGTCGAAAAGAACCCGTCGCGGCAAGCCATCTTCCTGCTTGCGGGCGGCGTCCTGCTGCTCGGCATCGCGGCCTGGGTGTTCAACTTCATCCAGCAGTGGTTCTCGGCTCGCGTCGTCGGCGACGTGGTGCTGAAGATTCGTGAGGACGTTTTTGCCGCCACCATCCGGCACGATATGTCGTTCTACGACGAGCACCCGTCGGGCAAGGTCGTGAGCCGGGTGACCTCGGACACGCAGGACCTGTCGGACGTGGTGACACTGATTACCAGCCTCATCAGCCAGGTGATGTTGGTGCTGTTCCTGGCTTTCTGGCTTTTCAGAATCGACGCCCGCCTGACGGTGGCGCTGTTCCTCATGGCGCCGCTGGCCGCGTTCATCGCTCTGAGCTTCCGGCGCATCGCACGCACCGTCACCCAACGCGCGCGGCGGGTGACCGCGAAGATCAACGCGCAGATCCAGGAATCGGTCAGCGGGATCGTCGTGGCGAAGAGCTTCCGCCAGGAGCGGGCCATCTACCAGGCCTTCGCAGATAACAACCGCCAGGCGTACGGGGTGACGCTGCGGCGGGGCATCACGCTGGACACGATCTTTCCGATCATCGCCACCTTCTCGGGCATCAGCGTCGCGATCCTGATCTATTTCGGCGGCATGGCGACCCGCGGCCCGAACGGCATTACGACCGGCAACTGGTACCTCTTCATGCAGTCGGTCGGCTTCTTCTGGTGGCCGGTCATCGGCATTGCGTCGTTCTGGAGCCAGTTCCAGGATGGGCTGGCCGCGTCCGAGCGGGTCTTTGCACTGATCGACGCGGAGCCCAAGGTGGTGCAGAACGCGGCGGAGCCGGTGACCCGGCTGACCGGCGACGTGCGATTCGAGCACGTTCAGTTCACCTATACGCCGAACGTTGAAGAAAGCCGCGGCGGCGAGGTGGTCCTGCCGGACTTCAACCTGCACATCCGCCCGCAGGAGACGGTGGCGCTGGTCGGCCACACGGGCGCCGGGAAGAGCAGCGTGGGGCGGCTGGTGGCCCGCTTCTACGAGTTCCAGGGCGGGGCGATCCTGGTCGACGGCGGGGCATCAGGGACGCACGATATCCGCTCGCTCGACCTGCAGGCCTACCGCCGGGAGGTCGGCATCGTGCCGCAGGAGCCCTTCCTGTTCTCCGGCACGCTGCGCGATAACATCCGCTACGCCCGGCCCGAGGCGACGGACGCCGAGGTCGCGGCGGCCGCGCGGCGAGTGGCGGGTGGCGAATGGGTGGACGATTTACCGCACGGCCTCGACACCGACGTGGGCGAGCGCGGTTCGAGCCTGTCGATGGGGCAACGGCAGCTGACCGTGCTGGCGCGGGTGGTGCTGAAGGACCCGGCGATTTTCATCCTGGACGAGGCGACCGCGAGCGTGGACCCGTTTACGGAGATGCAGATCCAGGAAGGGCTGGCCGAGGTGATGGCCGACCGGACGGCGATCGTCATCGCGCACCGGCTGTCGACCGTGGTGGCTGCCGACCGGATCATCGTGATGGACCATGGGGAGATCATCGAGGAAGGGAACCACGAGGAACTGATGGTGCGCGGCGGACATTACGCGACGCTGTATGACACCTACTTCCGGCACCAGTCCATCGAATACGTGGAGGCGCAGCGGGCATGACGCAGAGCGGGGGCGGGGCGCGGCCGTACGCGGCTGCCCCCTGCGCGGTGCCGCCGGTCGCGTCAGCCGGCCGAGTAGATTGCCAGGATGTTTTCGAGCGGCGTCTCGGGAACGGCCTCGTGCGACGGGCCGAGGACCAGCCCGCCGCGTGCGCCCCACAGATCGCGCGCTCGCTGCACCTCTGAGCGCACCTGCTGCGGCGACCCGCTCACCAGGAGCTTTTGCACGTCGATGCCGCCGCTGATGCAGACGTCGCGCCCGTACCTGGCATAGACCGTCGCGAGGTCCATGTCGCGCGCCGAAGTTTGGACGACGTCGAAGACGTCGATCCCCGCGTCGATCATCATCGGCAGCACTTCGTGCACGCTGCCGCAGCAATGCCAGCTGAACACCAGCCCGTAGCGTTTGACCTCGGCGATCATCTCCCGGTAGAGCGGCTGGAAGTACTTCCGGAACAGCGCCGGCGCAAACATGATGTGCTCTTGCCCGGCCACGTCGTCCCACGACGCATACAGGTTGGCCGCATGACCGAAAGCCGCGAGCGAACGCCTCGAAAACTCCAGGCAGAACTCTCCGACTTCGCCGATCAGCCGCTCGGCCAGCCCCTTGTCGAGCACCATATCCATCAGGAATTGCTCCATCCCCCGCAGGTAGGAACAGATCATGAATAGGTTGTTGAGGACGCCCATGCAGACGACGTGCTGCTCGCGGCCCGCCAGCGTGTCACAGGCCAACGCGCTCTCCTCCTGCCCGTGTTTGGCCTGCCGGTTGACCATGCAGGAGAAGTCGAAGTCGGCCAACCGGTGCATCAGGAAGCCCGCAGGGAGGTCGCTCGCGCGCTCCACACGCGCAAGCGGCGGATCGGCATACGCGGGATACTCGAACCCAAGCTCGTCCACCCCGCCCGAAATCGCGGGGATGCCGAGCGTGTAGAAGTAAGCGCCGTCAGGGACGTAGCGCCCGGCCGGCGCGGGCCCCCGGTAGGCGGGCAGGAAGGTGGCCCAGGCGTCGACGCGCGAGCCCGAGGCCCAGAAGTCCGCGCCGAGACAGTCGAGAAGCGCCTCGGCCGCCCCGAGACCGCCGGCCGGATCGAGATCGAAGTGGGCCATCAAGCGGCGCACGAGGACCTTCGATCCTCGGAAATGCGTCGGGATCCGGTCGACCGGCCGGCGCCCCGCAGCAGCCAGATAGCGCTCTCTGCCGTTCACCTGTGTCCCCCGTCTCCGTCAGCCCAGGAAGCGGTCGTAGAGTTGATGGTTGACCGGCGCCAGGGCGCCGTAGAGCTGCTTGTAGATCGGGAAGAGCTCGGCGTAGCGAGCGGTCACCTTGAGATCCGGCTCGAAGGTCACGCCCGGCTTCCACACATGCTCGAAGGCATCCTGTTCGTCCCGGTAGATGCCGACCCCGATGCCCCCCAGCAGGGCGGCGCCCATCGGCGTTGCGTCTTCCACCGCGGGCACTTCGATCACCTGCCCGACCATGTCCGCCTTGTTCTGCATCCAGAACTTGTTGCGCACCGCACCGCCGACGACCACCAGCTTCTCGAACGGGACGTTCATCTCGTTCTGCATCGTCTTCACGACGTCGAGGAACTGGTAGTCCAGCCCTTCGATGATCGCGCGCAGCATATCGCCCTTTTCGACAAAGTTGCTTAACCCCACAAAGCCGGCCAGCGAGCGGTTGTCCACCGTCGGGCAGCCCGCGCCCGACATGTGGGGGAGGAACATGACCCCACGCGCACCCACGGGAGACTGGGCCGCCTCCGCCATCAGGTAATCCCAGTCCACACCGCCCGAGGTCTCCGCCTGGCGCTTGGCCTCGAACCCGTACTGCTTGCGATACCACTCCAGCATGTCGGACGAGACTGCGCCGCCCCAGACGGCAAACAGGTTCCGCGCGACATGCGCCTCCACGGTCACCCCGGCCCGCTGCGCCTGGGGCGTGAGGACGGGGGCCGGCGTCGAGGCCAGAACGACTTCCCAGGTGCCGCTGACGTCGAGGATGGCGCCCGGCTTGATGGCGCCGACCGGCAGCGCGCCGCACAGATAGTCGTGCCCTCCGAGCACGACGGGCGTGCCGGGCGCCAGCCCTGTGGCCTCCGCCGCATCCGGCGTAACGCCGCCGATGACCGTGCCGCTGGGGAACGCATCGCAGAGAATCCGCCTGTCAATCCCCGACAGGGCCAACATCTCGTCCGACCAATTCAGGTTGCACTGGTCGAACAAGAGCGTGCACGAGGCCATGGTGTAATCTGTCGCGGCGACGCCGCACAGCATGTAATTAACGAAATCCTCGATGAGCAGCCACTTGTGCGTTCGCTTCAGGATCTCGGGCTCGTGCTCGGCCATCCACAGCAGCCGCAGCGCGGTGGAGAAGCGCCAGAGCGTGTTGCCGCCAATCGAGAAGGTCTTTTCCGCGCCGATGTGCTTGACCCACCAGTCAAACTGCGGCTGAGTGCGCGGGCAGTGCCAGCTGATCATGGGGTAGAGCCAGTTCCCGTGTTCGTCGATGGGCAGGCCGTCCATCCCCATGCCGGTGACCGCAATCGCTTTTACGTCGCGCGGATCGCCGACCGCGGCCATGGCATCCTTCAGCGCGGCCGCGCTTCCGCCCCAGATCTGTTCGGGCTGCCACACGGTCCACTCGGGGTGGAGCGGATCGGGATGGAAGCGTTCGGTTGGCCGCGAGCCGCTCGCGATGACATTGCCCTGCGTATCGTAGATGACGGCCTTGAGGCTGGTCGAGCCCAGGTCAATCCCTGCCAGATAAGCCATGCCTGCACCTCCCTGTGTCCGCTACCGCGGCTTGTCGCGCTCAGTATCGCCCGAACTGCCGAAGCGTCTGCATCATTGCCGCGTAGTTTTCCGGCTTCACGCCCGAGTGAATGCTGTTGCTCGAGGACAAGATGTAGCCGCCGCCCGGCATGCCCTCGCGCAGCGCCTGCTTGGTGGCCTCTACCGTCTCTTCCACGCTGCCGAAGGTCAGCAGGTCGGCGCAGTCGACGTTGCCCTTGATGGCGATGCGATGGCCGTACTTCGCCTTGACCTCAGGAATGCTCATGCCGCCCTTTGGGTCGATCGGATCGAGGCAGTCGATGCCCGAGTCGATGATCATATCCAGGATGGGCCACAGGTTGCCGTCGGTGTGCTTGATCACCAGCAGCCCGAGGTCCTTGTAGCCGCCCATGACCCGGCAGAGCCCGGGATAAAACAGCTTGCGGAAATGGCGGGGCGACATCAGCGGTCCTTTGCTCGAACAATAGTCGTCGCCCGTATAGACGATCTTCACGCCCCGCGCCACTAACTCCTTGGCCATGACGAGGTTAATGTCCACCGACATGTCGACGAGTCCCTGGACTAACGCAGGCTCGCCCGCAATCGCCATGAGCAGGTTCTCCATGCCCATGAGATAGCGCGGGAGCGAGAAGACGTCGTTGAGGTGCACGACGACCGCGTATTGGTCGCCGTATTCGGCAAGCGCCTTCTCTACCGACGCATAGCGGCCCGGCTTCAATGGGTCAGGCGGCGCATAGCGCTCGAAGTCCGCCATCGTCGCGATGGGCGACTCCACTTCGATGCCATGTTCCTCCTGCGTCTTCTGGCCCACGTAGCCCCACTCGCTGCGATAGCGCCCATCTTCGAGCGGCTCTTTCGTGAAATTGGGGTCGACGAGGACCGCGTCGTGGCCCATCCGAACCGCGAAATCATTGTGATCGCGACAGCCCGGCAGCAGCGCGTCGCGCACCTTCCGGTCGACCAGCCATTCAAAGTGTGGCACCCGGTCTGGCTCCTGTCGCTGCAGCGCGGCCATGACGCGTTCTTTTGAGGTCATTTCGGACAATTGATTAACCCTCCGTTGCTGTGCTGGTGCCGGCTGCGCTCGACTCTCACTGTGGTCAGCACAGAGCGAGGACCGCTTCTGCCGCCAGATCGTCGATGATTAGCCAGTCGATGACGCCGCTGCGTACGGCGCCAAGGATCGCGGGGGCCTTGGCCTTTCCCGAGGCCACCGCGATGACGTTCGGGAAGCGGTTGAGGTCGGTCCAGTCGACGCCGATAACGCAGGAGTTGAACCAGGGAATCTCCACGTACTCCCCGTTCAAATCATAAAAGGAGGAACAGACCGCCCCGACAACCCCCTGGCGGTCAAGCCGCCGGAGTTCCTCGTATGAGATGTAGCCTGAGTGATACTGGGTCGAAACCCCGGGAACGATGGAGCCGATGCCGACCAGGGCAATATCCGACTGTTTTGCCAGCTCCAGCACCTCGCGCACCGACCGGTCTTCCCGCAGCGCCTCCGCGACGCTTGCACTATCCACTCGCATGGGTGCGTTAAGGTAGTAGTGCTGTGCGCCGAAGATCTCGCCTGCTCGCCGCACCTGCTCCGGGCCGTCGATCGTCGCATGTGGCGCGCCCACCCCCCCGAGCAACTGCACGACCTTGAGGTTTGGCAGGCGCTTCGGCCGCAATTCACGTATTACGGTATGCACCGTGGTCCCCCACGACAGGCCGAGCGTCATCCCGTCGTGGAGCATCCTGTCGAGGGCGGTCACGGCGAGGCGGCCCAGTTGGCGGCGCACTTCATCGTCGCTGGTGTTCCGGCACTCGACGACCGACACTTCCTTCAGGGCAAAGGTGCGGGTGAACCGCTCCTCCAACTCGGGCACGGTCGGTATGGGTGGGTGCACCCGTATTTCGACGATGCCAAGCTCGCGCGCCTCGAGAAGGAGTCGCGAGATTGACGGCCGCGACAGGCCCACCAACTTCGCGATTTCATCCTGAGAGAGGCCGTCGGCGTAATAGCGCTGGGCGATCTCTGCGATCAACTGCAGACGGTCAAGCGATAGCTGCTCTGCCATGCTCTTACCTCTGAACCCGTATTCGACTCGTTGCGTGCCACTTCACAATATTATCACAGACTCATGCTTCGGCCTGGGTTAAGACGCGCTCCGCTGCTGCGTCATCCGTTACGAGCACATCCGGGATTCCGGTTCGCAGCGCGCCCAGGATCGCGTCGGCCTTCCCACGCCCACCTGCGACGGCCAAAACCGTCCCGTACTGCTGCAGATGATCCCAACTCGGCCCGATGGTACACGCCTCGAGCCTGTGCAGTGGCGTGCGGCGCCCCTGCAGGTCGAAGTAGTATTGGCAAAACGCGCCCACCGACCCTCGGGCGCGCAGATCGTCCAGCTCGGACAGCGAGACGTAGCCCGCCTGGTGCGTCGTGCTGGTCTCCGCCTCGGTCGTGCCGATCCCGAGCAGCGCGATGTCGGAGCGCCCTGCCAGCTCCAACACCTCGGCGATCGAGTGGTCAGAGCGCAGCGCCGCCGCCACCTCGGCGGAGCTGACGATGAGGGGAGCATTGATGTAGAAGTGCTGGGCCTGCAGGACGGCCGCGGCCCTGCGCACTTGCTCGGCCGCGTCGATCTGCCGGTAGCTCATTCCCACGCTGCCGACCAGTTGGACGACTCGCACGCCGGTCAGCGCCCTTGGAGACAGCGCCCTCACTACGGCCTGGCTCGCCGTGCCCCAAGCGATGCCGACGACCATATTATCCTTGAGCAGTTCGCCCAAGACAAGCGCCCCCAGGCTGCCCAGGAGCGACAGCACCTCCGCGTCGGTGGCCGTCCGGCGCGCCAGCACGCGCGCCCCGCGCAGCCCGAAACAGCGGACGAGCCGCGTCTCCAACTCGGGCACGGTGGGGATGGGCGGCTTCAGGCTGATCTCCACAATGCCGAGCTTCTTGGCTTCGTCGAGCAGGCGGGCGACCGCGGACCTTGAAATTCCTGCGCGCGCGCCGACTTGCTCCTGCGACAGCCCTTCGAGGTAGTACCACTGCGCGACGTCGGCCGTCAGCCGGAGCCTGTGCCCACTCTCGGGCCCCACGTTGGGCATATCGAGCACCTCACCGATCAGGGACACGGCATATGCAAAATGCCTTGTCCCTACACTCTAGTGGTCCATCGCCAATAGGAACTCCCGCGAGTAGGCGCGTTCGATAGGATACCGTCCGTATTCCACTCCGGCACGGGCAAGCGCCAGGGCATTCTGGCCCGGCACGTCGGCCTGCAGGTTGTGAGTGGGGCACAGAATGTACCCCCCGCCCGGCGCGAACGACTCGATCTTTTGCCGCACCTCGGCGCTGACCTGCTCCTCAGTCCCGAAGGGGATGACTCCCTGCGTGTCCAACCCGCCGTGGAAGGAGATCCGGTCGCCGTAGGCTTCTTTCAGGCCCAGCGCGTTCATGCCTCGGGCGCGCGTCTGCACCGGGTCCAGCACGTCGACCCCAATCTCGATCAGGTCCGGGATGATCGGCGCCACCGCGCCGCACGTGTGCAGCATCAGCTTGCACTCGTAGTTCCCCAGGTCGGCCAGTCGTTCCTTCACCGCACAGTACACGTCGGCCAGGATGGGCTTGACCAGGCTGCGGAACACCCGAGGCGAGATGAGCATGCCCGTCTGGATTCCGAAATCCTCGCCGCCCAGGCGGACCACCGACAGGTACTTGCCGATGTGCTTCAGCCCTTCCAGATACACCTGCTTCTGGATGGCCGCGACGCGGGTCATGAGCTCTCGGCAGAAGTCGGGGTCGGTCGCCACGTACATCAGCCAGTCGGCCTGGCCGGCCATGTAGTTGCCCATCTCCCAGATGTTGTCGCCGAGCCGCCCGCACAGCGCGTAGTCCGTCGTCTTGTACAGGTGTTGCACCTGGTCGCCCACCCCTTCATAGCGGGCGGGGTCCAGTGGATTGGGCCACGCATACGCGTCGAGCAATTCGAGCCGTGGCGCCTTGATGGGCCAGTCGTGGATTTCGAACTGGTCGCCCTGGTCGGGCCGGGTCACCTTCCTGAAGGTCACGCCCCACTCGTCCGACCACTCGTCCATGGCGAAGCTGAAAGGCGCCCGGTTAGCGGGGCCGCGCACGCCGACCCAAACGAAGTCGACGCTCAGACGCTCGATCACGTCGAGGCCCGGCTTCACGCGATCCCAGACGTCGGGCTTCAGGACCTCGTCAGGCAGGCCCAGGGCGTGCCGGGCGGCAGCATAAGGCACCTTGGTCCAGGTGATGTCGATGGGAACGCGGTCGGGCTCCTGATGATTGAGGGCCAGCCGCACGCGCTCTCGGGATGTTAGCTCTGATCTCATTACCCGCTCACTGCCATGGAATGCAAGGGATAGGCGCCATAGGTGCGCCAGCCGTCAAAGAATGCAAGTATGTTCTCGAGCGGCACGTCGTCGCCGATGTTGTGTGATGGGGCCAGGATGTAGCCGCCGCCCGGACCGAGCTGCTCGATCCGCACGCGCACTTCCTCGCGCACCTCGTCGGGCCGGCCCGCGGGCAGCAGGTGCTGCGCGTCGACTCCACCCAGAAAACACAGGCGGTCGCCGTACTCGGCCTTGATGATGGCTGGATCCATTCCCTTTGCGGCCACCTGGATCGGGTTCAGGATGTCGACGCCGATCTCGACCAGGTCGGGGAGGAACCGGCGGATGGACCCACAGGTGTGATACATGACCCGAACGCGAGGCGAATGAGCCTTGATCGCCCGGATCAGGTCGGCGTGGGCGGGCTTGAGCAGCGCCCGGTAGGTTGCGGGCGAAATCAGGGGCCCGCCCTGGGTGCCCAAGTCGTCACCCATCTCGACCCATTCGACGAAATCGCCGACCGCGTCGAGCTGCGCGAGATATAGCGCCTTCAGCCCCTCCTCCACCCGCCAGAACAGCGCCTCCGCGAACTCGGGCTGGAGCACCATATCGGTCAGCAGTTGCTCGGTCCCGCGCAGCACCTGGCAAAGTTCGAATAGCCCGTTGTACTTGGGCCGGTAGGCCGCGAGCGCATAGTCGGTCTCGCGGTAAAGCCGCTGGGCCTCCTCGCGCAGGCCCTCCCACCGGGCCGGGTCGCGCGCATCGGGGAGAGGAAGGTCCGCGAGGCTTTGGATCGTGGCGCCGGCAAGCGGATGGTTCGTGTACTCGTACATCATGCCGTCGCCGTGCTCGCGGTAGATCAGCCCCCAGTCGTAGAACCAGCCCCCGCCGGGCGCCGGGTGCTGGCGGAACCCGGTGGGCGGGCGCATGTACAGGAAGCGCACGTCTGTGCCCAGCGCATCGAGCACCCGGTTGTCAAGGCGCATCAACTGCGGCCCCACCAGCACAGCCGGTGTCTCGCCCCGGATGCTGAAATGCTGCTTGAGAAGCTCGATGCGTGACTCGGTGATCTTGCCGCCCGTCCCGCCCACGCAGACCGGGACCCGGTCCGGCTCTCGATGCTCCAGCGCGGCGCGTACACGCTCGCGCGATGTCATGGCGCACATAGCGCGCCGCCTCCTAGCGGCCCAGCAGAGAGAACAGCTTGTACAGCACCCAGATGCGCAGGTCGCCGCCCCCGTCCCAGCTGGTGACCTGGACGCCTGCCGCCGCCAGGTCCTTCGGGATGATGCCGTAGAGATTGGCCCAGAAGGTGTAGGGCTCTGCCATGGCGGTCGCGGCAAGCCCGTAGAGCACGACCAGGACCGAGCAGATGATCAGGTTGTGGATGATATTGCCCTTGGTCCAGCCGGTGATGTGGGCCATCCACCACTGGATGATTTGCACGCTGATGACGGGGAACAAGCCAATGCCGGGCACGAACACGGAGAGCAGAAACGCGATGGGGTACATTAGCGTGGTCGACACGCCGACGCTCGGATGACCCAGCAGAACGCTGGTGTCGACCGCGACGTATATCTCGCGCTTGCCCTTGAAGAACTTGACCAGGAGTCTACGCATGCCCTCGTTGAAGACGGACCAGCCCTCGAACGTGACGCCGAGCGCCATCGGCCAGACGTGGAACATCATGCCCGAGACGATGCCCACGAGCATGGCCCGCAGGATGTCAAACCCGGCGAGCAGGCCGAGGACAAGGCCGGTGATGAACCCGAGCACCAGCGGCTCGGCGAAGAAGCCCAGCCTCTCCTGGACCTTGTCGCCCTGGATGTTCCAGCTCTTGAGCCCCGGAATGCGGGCGAGAATCCAGGCAAGGGGAACGGCGACGATGAAGGCATTCTGCGAGTTGGGGAAGCTGGCGGAAGATGAGAACTCGTGGAAGTCCTGGAGGCGCTTGGCGTTCCAGTCGGCCAGCAGCACGTCGCTGATCAGGAAGATGATCATGGCGACGGTGCCCCAGATGTAGCTCTTGGTCACGTACCACACGACCATGCCGGTCCAGACCCCGCGCCACATGCAGGGGAAATCGACGTACAGGGTCTTGGTGACGCGAACCAGATCAGCCCGATGTTCACCCCGACGAAGATCAGGATATTGATCCAGATCATCGGGTTGACCAGCACCATGGCTGCGTTGGTCCAGCCGACGTCGACGAGGGTTAGCTTGCTGAAGGAGCCGCCCAGGCGCTGGGCCGCGCCCTGGACGGCGGGATTGAAGAAGGTGATTGCCAGGTAGCTGATCGCGATCATGGCAAGCGAGCCCATGGCTACCTTGATGCCGCCCTGGATGCCTTTCTTGACGGGTTGGCGAATGATGACGGACAAGAGGAAGACGACGATGGTGCTGGCTGCGATGGCGGGGATCGCCATGCCATTGTTGAGAAAGTCGAGGTTCATACAGCCCCTCCTGAGCCGCTTAGGGTGGATGAGTGGATCCCGACAGAAGCTGTAAATGGCGCGGTCAAGCATGCCGGCGCGGCGCCTCACACAAAGAACCGAAGAACTCAAAGTTTCGCAAAGGCGCTTTGTGAACCTTCGCTGTCCTCGGTCCTTTGTGTGAACAATCTCCAGCCGGAATGCCACGTTGCGGCGGTGCGAGCGACTAATTGGCCCGGACGAGCCGGACGACCTCGTCCAGCGCGTCGTCGCCGTCGAGGCCCATGACGAACTCCGAGCCGTCGATAATGGGGACGCCCAGGTTCTGGCGGATCTTGACGGTCGTAACGACGCACAGGGCATCCTGCGCGGCCGTCGCCAGCTCAGGCACCTTCGCGCAGACGACTTCCACGCCGGTGATCTTTTCTTTTTTGAGGCGTTCTCGCACCTTTTCGGCCACGAGCGGCGCCATCGAGGCAGCCAGACCGCAGGCAGTGACGATCTTCTTTGACATCGAATCCTCTCCTTTAAGGCATGGACTGGGCAAGCTCGGCGTTGACCTGGCTTGCGATCTGGGCAGCGTCAGTGGAAGCGTAGAGACGGCGCAGTGCCGCCTCCTCCCGGTAGACCGAAACGAGCGAGCGCAGCAGGTAGACCTGCGCCTCGGGCTCGGTTACCGACAACATAAACACGATTGAAACGTCGAGTTGGCTCTCGGGATCGCCGAGCTGCCCAAACAGTACCGGATGGGCGAGGGTGGCGATCCCAATTCCCGGCTTGAGCGTATGCTCAATGTCCGCATGGGGGATTGCGGTGCCCAAACCGGGCGTGGGGAGCCCGGTAGGCGACGTCTGCTCGCGCACGATGGCTGCCGTGATGAAGCTCGGCAGGACGTAGCCATGCTCGACCATCACGCGGCCCAGTCGCTCGATGACCTCGTCGGGGGTTGCCGCTTGCAGGCGGACGATGACGAGCTCCTCGGGCACCCGGAACGGCGCTTTTGCGGCAGCCATCGCTCAGCGTGCCTCCATGTTCGCCGTTGCCACCAGCTTCGACGTGGCCGCGTCGAAGACATACATGCGGCAGTGTTCGAAGGTCAGCCACAACGGCAGGCCGACCGGCGCGCTGGACAAGCAATCGGAGATCAACTCGACCAGGTGCTCGCCAAACTGCGCCGTGACGATGGGCGTATGGCCCGAGTGCTCGACCGCATAGACGCTTGCGGGGATCGAATGCGGCGCCTCGTTGAGATCGCAGGCGACGTCTGGCGGGCGGACGCCGATGAGAACTTCCTGGCCCACGCCGCTGTCGACGAGCGCATCCTTCGTGCAGTCGTCGAGCGGAATGAGGTGGCCGGCCAGGTCGAACGCCATGTGGCCGTCTGTGGAGACAAGGCGGGCCGGCAAAACGTTCATCGTCTGGTCGCCGCCGAAGCGCGCCACGTCAACGGACACCGGGCGCTCGTACAGGTCGCGGGGCGACCCGATTTGCTGCACCTTGCCGGCGAAGATGACGACGATCCGGTCGGCCATCGCCATCGCCTCGGTCTGCGCGGGGGTGGCGTAGATGGTCGTCGTGCCCCGGTCGTGCTGGATGCGCTTGAGCTCCGCGTACATGCGGTGGCGCAGCTTGGCGTCGAGGTGCGCGATCGGCTCGTCGAGCAGGGTGACGGCGGGCTCGCGGATCAGGCAGCGCCCCAGCGCCACGCGCTGCCGCTGTCCACCGCTCAGCTCGCGGGGCGTGCGCTTCAGCAGCATGTCGATCTGGAGCACCTGGCTGATTTCCTTCACCCGGCGCTCGATATCTTCCTTGCTGTACTGCCCGCGGCGGCTGGGCACGTTGAGCGGGAACGCCATGTTTTCAAAGACGGACATGTGCGGATAGAGCGCGTAGTTCTCGAACGCCATGGACACATTGCGCTCGGCCGTGTCCACGTCGTTCATCGGGCGATCGTCGAAGCAGATCGTGCCGCCGTCGAGCGGTTCCAGCCCGGCTATCAGCTTGAGCGTGGTCGTCTTACCCGCACCGGCCGGCCCAAAAATCACGAGGAACTCGCCCTGGTTGGCCGTGATGCTCATGTCGGAGACCGCGGCGACCTTGCCGTAACGTTTTGTAACGCCATCGAGCGTGATTACAGCCATGTCTGTGCTCCTCCGCCGTCGCCTGATCGCGGCGCACTGACGAGGTTTTGGCCGGTCTGTGCGTCGAAAAAGTGCAGGTGGTTGCCGAACTCCAGGAAGATAGGCTGCTTGGTAGCCGGGAAGAAGTCGGAGCCCGAGACTGCGAGCAGAACTTCGGAGCCCACCCGGGCCGTCACCACATTGTAATCTCCGTGCGGCTCGAGCCCGTACACTTCGGCCGCCACGCCTGCGCCGCCCGGCGCCCCCCGCGGGTTGACGTGCAGCGGCCGGACGCCCAGCGTCAGGTCCGTCTTGTTCGCCCGGTCGAGCGCGGCCACTGTCGCCGGGTTCTGAACCGGCAGGCAGAGTCCATTCGACTGGAACAACAGTTGGTCCTGCTCGCGGCGCACCTGGCCCTTGACGATGTTCATCGGCGGCTCGCCGATGAAGCCGGCGACGAAGAGGTTGGACGGGTGGTCGAACAGCTCTGCGGGCGTGCCCGCCTGCATGACGACGCCGAGGTCCATGACGACGATGCGGTCGGCCATCGCCATGGCCTCGATCTGGTCGTGGGTCACATAGAGCATCGTGGTGCCCAGGCTGCTCTGGAGGTGCTTGATCTCCTTGCGCATGCGGCGGCGGAGCGTCTCGTCCAGGTGCGAGATGGGCTCGTCGAACAGGAACACGGCCGGCTCGCGCACGATGGCCCGCGCGAATCGAAACGCGTTGCTTCTGCCCGTCGCCCAACTCCG
Source organism: uncultured Chloroflexia bacterium (assembly GCA_963810095.1). Classification (GTDB taxonomy): domain Bacteria; phylum Chloroflexota; class Anaerolineae; order CG2-30-64-16; family CG2-30-64-16; genus JALOOB01. The sequence continues at coordinate 280,191 of CAWEMM010000014.1, forward strand.
AGGGGTAGCGGTCGAGGATGCCTTGCAGGTCGACGACCTCGGACGCGTGCGCCACCCGCTGCTTGATCTGCTCATCCTTGATTTCGCGGACGCGCAGGGGGAAGGCGATGTTGTCGAAGACGGTCAGGTGGGGGTAGAGGCCATAGGACTCGTAGACCATGGCGATATCGCGCTCGGCGGGGCTTGAGGTCGTTGACCACCCGGTCGCCGATGGTGATCTCGCCGGCCGTGATGTCCTCGAGCCCGGCGACCATGCGGAGGGAGGTCGTCTTGCCGCAGCCGGAAGGCCCGAGCAGCGCCAGGAACTCGTGATCCTTGACCACGAGGTTAAGGTCGCGGACGGCGATGACCTTCTTGTTGTAGATCTTCCAGATCTTGGAAAAGTTGATGGATGCCACTGCCGCTCTCCTCCCGCTAACCCTTCACCGCACCCAGCGTCAGGCCGCGGACAAGATACTTCTGGATGGCGATCGCCAGGATCAGGACCGGCACCACCGTGAGCAGGACGGCGCCCGACATGGGCCCCCACATCATGCCCGTGAATGTCCGGTATAACGTCAGGCGCACGACGGCTGTCTGGTGCTCGCCGCTCGTCAGCAGGGAACTGAAGAGGTAGTTGTTCCAGCTGAAGATGAAGCACAAGAATCCGGTAGCGACCAGGCCCGGGCGGACGAGGGGCAGGATGATGCGCCAGAACGTCCAGGTGCCCGACGCCCCGTCGACCTTCGCCGACTGCTCGATCTCGACCGGGATGTCTTTGAAGAACCCGAGCATGATCAGGACGACCAGCGGCAACGTGATGAGCTGGAGCACCAGCCACATGCCCCAATAGGTGTTGTAGAGGTGGATCTTGTTGTACAACACGAACAGGGGAATGATGATCAGCAGGGGCGGCATGAAGTACAGGCTGAGATAGAAGAAATGGATGTCGCCCTTCTGCTTGAAGTTGTACCGGGCCAACACGTAGGCCACCGGCGTGCCCAGCAGCAGCGCGATAAACACTGCCGGGATGGTAACCAACAGGCTGTTGGTGATGGCCTGGATGAAGTCGACGCCCGTGAGGGAGGCCGGCCCGGCAAAGACTTCCTTCCAGTTGTCCATGGTCGTGAGGAAGCCAAACAGCTTGGGCGTCTTAGTGTAGATCTCGCTCTCAGCCTTGAACGCCAGCGTGAAGGTCCAGTAGATCGGCAGGAGCGAGAAGAGGCTGTAGGCGATCAAGGCGACATAGGTGAGGACCTTGCCGATGACCGCCGAGGCGCTGAACGCCGTCTTGTGGATCTGGAGCCCGGCAAGTTCCGCCTGGGACAACCCTTCGATATTACCGAGTCCTTCGATAACAGCCATGTCGAACTCCTTACGCCCAGCTTCGCGAGACGCGGTTGAACAGCTTCTTCGAAATGATCAAGACCACGAAGAAGAGGAACACGCAGTAGGCGCCGGCCTGGCCGAGCAGCATGTTGCGGTAACCCGTGATCGAGGCTTGCAAGCTGAGCGTCGTCGTTACATCACCCGGTCCACCGCGGGTCGCCACCTGGATCACCTCATATCCGTTGAGGGCCAGCACCAGGCGGAACAGCAGCACGAGGAAGATGGTGGGCATGAGCTGGGGCAGCGTGACCATGCGGAAGGTTTTCCAGCTGCTCGCACCGTCGACCTCGGCCACCTCGTACTGGAGGCGCGGGATGGATTGCAGGCCGGCGAGCAGGATCAGCGCCACGAACGGGGTGAAGTGGTAAACGTCGATGGCGACTACCGAATAGAGCGCGATGCCTGAGTCGGAGAGCCATGCAGGCGCGTTAATGCCGATGCCGCGCAAGGCGTAGTTGACCCAACCGAGGCTGGGGTCGAGCAGCGATTGCCACATGAGCGCGCCGGTTGCGGGCGGCAGCATCAGCGGCAGGAGGATCAGAATCCGGAACAGCCAGCGCCCCCTGATCGGCTTGTTCATGAGGAGCGCAAGGCCAAACCCGAGCAACATCTCGATGCCCACCGCGAGGACGACGTATTGCAGGCTGACCCAGGCGGCGTGCCAGAAGACCCTGCTCGTGAACATCTTGATGTAGTTGTCAAACCAGATGAATTTGGAGGCGGATCCATTGAGGAGGGTGTTCGTCAGGCTGGTGTAAAAGGCGTAAAGAATGGGGTAGATGGCGATGAACATCACCAGGATAATGCTGGGCAGGGCCAGGAGCACCGGGGCCCGCGCCTTCATGCGCTTCATTGAGATACTCATGCTCGCTCTCCATCGTACGGGCGACTGTGCCAGCGCCGCTGGCCGAGACTGGACTATTCCACCCCCTGGTCCCACGATTCGATCACACCGCGCCGGCGGCGGCCTGGTTCTGCCCACCGGGCAGCCGCCAGCGCAGCATGATAGAGACAGGAGGAGCCTGTTACTTGTTCTTCTGTGCGGCTAGCTTCTCGTAGAAGCCGGCGTCCTTCAGGATTTTCTCGGACTCGACCACGGCGGCGTCAAGCGCCTCTTTCGCGGTCTTGTCGCCCTGGACGACCTGCTGGATGGCGACGACCCACGGCCCGGTCATGGCGACCATCTGCGGGCTGACCGTGTAGAAGTTGCCCCAGTACTGGCGGGATTTGTCCACGGCGTCGCGGTAGTTGCCCCAGTCCTTCGTGATGTTCATGATGCCTTCGCCTTCCCAGGTGGACTTGCGCACCGGGATCATGGCGTGCTGGCATGCGCTCACGACCTTCATGACTGGCTTGCTGGTGGCCCACTGCAGGAACAGCCAGGCCGCGTCCGGGTGGACGGCCTTCTTGTTGACCGACCAGGCCCAGTACCACACGGGGATGCGGACGTCGCCGGTGGGGCCGGCAGGGGGGTTACCGTAGATCATCTTGCCCGCGACCTTCGACTTCGCGGGATTCTCGTAGGTGTCTGCGAAGGCCATGTCGTCGATGGTGCAGCCCACCTGGCCCGAAGCCATGTTGGCCACGACCATGTCCCAGCCGATCTGGGTCTGGCCGGGAGGTCCGAACTTGCGCAGGGTGTCGCCGTAGAGCTGCGTGTATTTCACGCAATCCGGGCAGTTGTAGACCGGTTTGCCGTTCTCGTCGAGGTCGGTCTTCGAGTTGGCGAAGAAGCCGGGGGCATAACCGTACATCAGGCTGTAGTCGCGCGCGCCGCGCTGCACCACGCCGTACTCACCGTTAGCCGTCATCTTCTCAGCCGCGGCGGCCCACTCGTCCCAGGTCTTGGGCGGCCCGCTCAGGCCGGCCTTGGCGAGCTTGTCCTTGTTGCAGATCAGCATGAGCGGTTCGGAGTTGACCGGGATCGCGTTCTGCTGGCCCTTGCCATAGGTGCCAATGCCATACTGGCCGTTCCAGGCGTGGGCATCCCAGTCGGCAGGGAAGAAATCCTTGACGTCGTACCATGCAAGGTCGGTGAGCTTGGGATCGTTGAGGAACTTGTTGAGGTCCTCGGTCCAGCCGGCTTCCGAATAGGCCCATTCGAACTCGGTGCCGTTCTGGATCAAGTCATAGAAGCCGGTGCCGCCCTGGAGGTCGGCCGCCGTCTTGGTCCAGAACTCTTCCACGGGCAGGATGTCGTAGACGACGTTGATGCCCGTCAGCTCGGTGAACATCGGGACGTAGGGCCGCAAGGCGTTGATGTAGGGGTGCGACAGCGCGGCAACGTGGATGGTGATGGGGCCCCCGTTCGCTGTGACGGGCGCTTTCCAGTCGATCTTGGCGTTAGTGAAGTCTTCCATCTTGAGGTCGCCGCACGCGTTGGCGGCTGCTGCGGCTGCAGGCGCCGCGGTCGCGGCCGGGGCGGCCGCTTCCTGTTTGGCAGGAGCTTGAGTGGCGGCAGGGGCTGGTGCTGGCGCCGGTTGGGCACAGGCGCTGAGTATGAGCACCAGCGTTAGAAGCACAAAGAACGTTCGCTTCGCCGGGAACATGGCACTCTCCTTGGCTGTTAGTGGGAATTCGACGTTGGATTCTGCGGCGCGACGTGGCCGGAACTATGCAGTTCCTTCTCCTCCCAATTTACCTCCTTCTGCGAGGGCGGCTCGCACTCTGGGGCTGGACCCCACAGGCACAATCGGGTTGTTTAGAAGATGAACACGTGAAATCCGGTACAGGTTGGAGGCGCAACCACTCAGCGACACGGGGGTCAGCCAAAAACAAATGCTCTATATTCGATCAGATGTTTGCCGAGTATAGCACGGCCGAAAGGGTTTGTCAACAGGCAATTTTTGCGGCGTTGCAATACAAGATTTCGCTTAGCGACGCTCGCCGCAGGCAGGAGACGGCAATTATGTCGGCACCACTGCTTGCGAGCCGAGGGTCCGGAGTCGTACAATTGCGTAGGTCGCCCACGCTCACGCCAGCGTCCCCTCCGCAGAAACAGCCCATTGACAGGCAGGAGGCGAGGTGATACACTCCGCATTGTATACGTGAGCAAATGTACGAGGATCAAACAGATGTTACCACGCGACCGGGTGTGCGCAGCCCTGGAGCACCGTGAGCCGGACCGCGTGCCGCTGAGCCTCGGCGGCACCGCGCACAAGCTGTCCGACTCGCGGCATGACCTCCTTAAAGAGCATTTCGGCATTACGGGCGACTCGCCGCAGCGCCTCACCGGCGCCTACCTGAGCTACGCCGACAACCGGCTGCTCGACGCACTGGGCACGGACATCCGCCAGGTCCACCTGCGGCCGCCCCAGGGTTACCGCGAGAACATGAGGCCCGATGGTAGTTGGGTGGACGAGTGGGGCCTCACCCACCGCGTGCTGCCGAGCGGGTTCTACGAATTGGGCGGCACGCCGCTGGCAGAGGCCGGCCGCGACGACCTGGATCGCTACCCCTGGCCCGACCCGTGCGATCCGGCCCGCCTTATCGGGCTGCGCGAAGAAGTTGAGACGTTGGCGCACGAGAGCCCCTATGCCATCGCCGCCTACCGGCCCACCATTTCTGGTATTTTCGAGATGGCGCAGCAGCTGCGGGGCATGGAAAGACTCCTCACCGACCTCGTGCTCGACCGGGGCTTTGTGGACGGCCTGTTTGCGAAGCTCGCAGAGGTCCAGGCGGAATTCTACCGCGCATATCTCGGGGTGGTGGGGCCCTACGTGCAGATCGTCGAGCTGGCCGACGACCTGGGCAGCCAGAGCGGCCCCCTCATCGCCCCCCGCCTGTACCGGGCGCTGCTGCAGGATAAGCACGCCTACCTCGTGCGGACGATCAAGCGGATCGCACCGCAGGCGAAGGTGATGCTCCACAGCTGCGGCTCGGTGCGGGCGTTCATTCCCGACTTCATTGCTGCCGGGATCGATATCCTGAACCCCGTCCAGCCGCGGGCCAAAGGCATGGATCCGGCCCTGTTGAAAGCAGAGTTCGGCCGCGAGATCGCGTTCCTCGGCGGCGTCGACGTCCAGCAGACCATGCGTGGCCCTGTCGAGGGGGTGCGCGACGAGGTGCGCCGGCGCATCGAGGAATTGGGGCCGGACGGGGGGTTTATCCTCGCGCCTTCACATAACTTCGGGGACGATGTGCCGCTCGAAAATATCCTGGCGTTTTTCGAGGCCGCGCATCAGTACGGGTAAGGGCCTGTCGGTCTGCCGCCGGCGCGGCTGATTCTGACGGGTCGCATCCTTCGACTGCGGCACGCCAGCTGCGCTGGCGCCTCCGCTCAGGATGCTACAGGCGCAGGCAGCCTGAGCGGAGGGCGGTCCGCAGGAGCGCCCGCAGTCGAAGGGTGCCGAGCGTCATGGTTCAACAGATTCACTGTGGTTGTACTTAGCGCCGGCGGGGCAAAATGGGAAGCAGATTCAACTGATGCAACTGATTGACATGATCTTCGCTTAAGCGGACTGCCAAACGATCAGGGTGATCCTGCCAATCAGTTCAATCAGCGTCCCACCGGCGGGCGGGCGTCCGTCTCAATGGTCGCTTCAATCGCGCGCCGGATTCCCTGTGCGCGCTCCTTCGTCTCCCGCGCGCGCTCCAGGTACGCGTCGGCCACCCCATTCTGCCCGTGCTCGGCCAGGTGATGGCCCATGTGTTCAAGCAGGCTGGCGTTTTCCTCCATCCCGCGCATCGATGCCGTCACGGCGTCGCCTCCTCTCAGTTGACCCCGCCCGCAGGCAACTTCGACGCGCTCGCTGCGGGCGGCATCACTGGTATCCGCGCCCGCACCACGGCGCCCTCGCCCGGCGCGTCTACGACTTCGACGCTGCCCGCGCAGGCCGCGGCCCGTTCGCGCATGGACCTTAGCCCCATCGTCATCATCCCCTCGGCCTCGGGCGCAAAGCCTCTGCCATTGTCGCGCACTTCCATGTGCAGCGCGTCGTCCGCGCGGTCCAACTGCAACCACAGCTCGGTCGCGCCCGCGTGGCGCACCACGTTCTGCAGCGCCTCGCGCGCGATGCCGTACATCGCCTCCTTCGCCTCGATCGCAGCCTCCGGCTCGTTGCCGATGACCGCATGGATCCGAATGTCGTTGCGGGCCGCAATGGCGTCCAGTTGATGGCGCAGCGCCAGCACCAACCCATCGCGGCGGATGCCCTCGGCCTGCAGGTCGAAGATGAGCGTCTTCATCTCGGTCAGCCCCGCGCCCGCCAATTCGACGATGTGGTCGATCCTGTGCCCCACGAGCGCCTGCCCGGGGGCAAGCTGCGCCTTCGCCGAGTGCGAGGCGAGCCCGATGCTGTAAAAGGTCTGCGCAACGGAGTCGTGTAGCTCGCGTGCCAGCCGCTGCCGCTCTTCGACCGCGGCCACACGCTGCACCTGGCTGAAGAGCCGCGCGTTAACGACCGCCGTCGCAGCCTGGCTGGCGAGCGTCAGCACCAGGTCCACATGCTCCTGGGCGAAATGCCCCGGCTCCCTATGATCGAGCCGCAGCACCCCGACCGGCTGGCCTTGCGCCAGCATGGGCGCGGCCAGCCAGGAGCGCGACGCCCCCAGCAGGTAGCGTTGGAAGCTCCCCGCGCGCTTGTGCCATTCCCGTGTCAGCGGCGTGTTGGCGTTCATGTCTGCGATGATGAGGGGCGCCTTGCTCTGAATCACCATCTTGAGCAGGGGCGATTCGTCGAGGGTGGCCTGTGACTGGACAAGCTCCTTCCGGTCGGGGGGACCGTCATACGCGGCCAGCGTGAGCACCTTGCCGTCGAGGAGGAAGATGCCGCACCCGTGGTATTCGACGATCCGCGCCAGCTCTCGCACGATGATCGACAGCACCTCGCCAATATCGAGCGTGGAGCCGAGCTCGCGCGCGACGACCAACAGCGCGGCGAGCGCGGCTGTGCGCTCGGCCACCCGGTGCTCCAGCCATTCCTCGCGCTCGCGCAGCCCGGCCTCGGCCTCGCGGCGACGGCCGATCTCTTCGACCAGCAGGCGGTTGCTCTCTGCCAACTGCTTGGTGCGGCGCTCGACCTGCTCCTCCAACTCCTCGTTCACCCGCTGCAGCGTGAGCTCCGCGCGCTTCTGGGTGTCGATGTTGTTGATTGCGACCTGCCAGACGAGTGCGCCCTCCGTCAGGTCGTGCCGCGTAATGACTTCGAGCCGGGCCCAAAACGGCCGGCCGGCCGGGTCCTGGCCCTGCGCTGGCTGCAGGACGAACTCCGCGCTCTCGCTCAGGCCCGCGACGACGAGACGCCGCCGCATGGCCTGATAACGGGCCAAGTCTTCGCGGCCGACGAAGGCGCTCAGGGGCCTGCCAGGCAGCAGGTGACGCTGGACGCCGAGGAGGTGCGCAGCGACCACGTTCGCGCGCGTGATGATGCCATTGAGGTTGACCGAGAGGTAGCCGACGGGGGCATGTTCGTACAGGTCCGCATAGCGCTCGAAGCTGCCTGCCAGGTCCACCTGGGCGCGGCGCAGCTCCTCGTTCTGCATTTCCAGCTCGATCTGGTGCACGTGCAGCTCGTGGAGGAGCTGCTTGGCCTCCAGCTCGCTCATCGCACCGGCCGCGGCGTCCTCCCGTGCGAGCACGGCCTCGGCCCGCTCGCGCAGCGGCGGCGGTGCGAGTGCCCTCCGCCACTCGCGAGCGTGGCGCGGCCGCCTAAGTGAGCGTCGGCCGGCGGCTTTTCTTCGGGTGCAAACCGGGCCTCATCGCCCCGATCGGGCTGCTCCGGTTCTTCCGGCTGTCCTTCCAGATGCTTCCCCATTACGCCTCACTCCCCCTCACGCCCATTCCAACGAATTGGTATCCACCGGTCTATGCCCGGACCGGATGCACCACCATGAAAATTCTGCCGTCGCCGTCGCCTTCAGTGCGGCGCAACCGCACCTTCGCTGCAACTGCGCCCTTGTCCTTTAGACACAGTTCCAGGTCGAGCTGCGGGCTGTCGCCCCGGGCGGCCGCTTCGAGCGCCGCGCGGAGCCGCTCGTACGACCCGTCCTGCACCAACTCGGAAAGCCTTAACGACTGCAGTTCTTCGGCAGTATAGCCAAACAGCGCCAGCGCGTCCCCGTTGGCGTCGGTGACCCGCCCATTCGAATGGACGACGATGGCCGGGTCGAACAGGCTCTCCACGCGCATGCGTCGTGCCTCGTCGAGCGCGGCCTGCATCTGCTTCTGCGCAGTGATGTCGACAAACGTCAGCACCGCGCCCTCGATGACGTTGTCCAGCGTGCGGTATGGCTGCAGGCGCATCAGGTACCACTTGCCGTTGATCGCCTGGACCTCGCGTTCTTTCGGGATCAGCGTGTCGAGCACGGCGCCGATGTCGCGCATCAAGTCCGGGTAGTTTGCCAGGTTGGAAACGATATGCGCGGCGGGCCGGCCGATGTCGGTTTGGATCAAATTGATGATGTCCGTCGCGGCGGGCGTGAACCGCTGGATGCGCAGCGTGTGGTCCACGAAAACCGTGCCGATGCCGGTCCCCGCGAGGAGGTTGTTCAGGTCGTTGTTGAGCCGGGACAACTCCTCGATTTTCTTCTGCAGCTCGACGTTGACGGTCATCAGCTCTTCGTTGACCGACTGGAGCTCCTCTTTAGAAGTCTCGAGCTCTTCGTTGGTCGACTGCAATTCCTCGTTGGCCGACTGCAATTCCTCGTTGCTCGAGGTGAGTTCCTCGTTCGAGGTTTGCAGCTCTTCGACCGTGGCCTGCAGGGATTCTTCCTTCGTGCGCAGCTCGCGTTCGAGCGCGTGAATGCGCTGGTCTTTATCGCCCACCGGCTGCCCCTGTTGCGGAGCACCCTCGGCCCCGGCAGGGGCGTGTTCTTCGGTTCGCACAGGCTGGAAGACGACCAGGTACAGCCCCTCGCGCGGCGCTTCGGTAAGCGGGCGCACGACGAGGTTGGTGATCTGCACCTCGCCGTTCACTGCGACCCGCAGGTCGCGGTGGATCACCTTCTCCTGGGTCTGTTTCGCCTTGCGCAGGGCCGCGTTCAGGTCGAGCCGGATGCCCTCGCGCGCCATGCGCAGGATGTTCAGGCTCGCATCGCCCGGCGCGGGCTCCAGGTAGTAGCCTGTGCGGCCGTGGATGTAGATCACTTCACCTTCGGCGTTGACCACGACCGCGGGCGGCGCGTGCTGGGCCAACAGCACCTGTTCGATCACCTGCCGCATGTCCATCCGTTCTTCGCGTATGTCCCGTACAGGCCGCCGGGCGGGCATGTCGGCCAGCAGGGACGGGCGCGAGAAATCCACAAGGGCGCGCCGAGGCAAGCCGCCGGCTTTGCCGCGTGTAGAGCTTGTGCTTCCGATCTGTGGTGGCGAACAGGTCTGTGAACTCGCCGATGCTCTCGGAGGTGCCCAGAAGCAGGTAACCGTTCGGGTTCAGGGCGTAGTGGAACAGGGGCAAGACCCGGCGTTGCAGGTCCGCGTTCATGTAGATCAGGACGTTGCGGCACGACACCAGGTCCATACGCGAGAAAGGCGGGTCCTCGGCCACGTTTTGCGCCGCAAAGACGACCATGTCGCGCACGACCTTTTTGAGCCGGAACGAACCGCCATCGGCCACGAAAAAGCGCGACAGCCGCTCCTCGCTCACATCCGCCGCGATGCTGCTCGGGTATATGGACGTGCGCGCCAGGTCGAGCGCTTCCGCGTCGATGTCGGTGGCGAAGATCTGCACGGTCACCGCGGACCGGGTGTGGAGGCATGTGCTCCTGCAGCAGAATGGCGATGGAATACGCTTCTTCGCCCGTGGAACACCCCGGCACCCACACCCGCACCGTCTCGCCCATCTGCTTCTCGGCAAACAAGGCCGGTATGACGGTCTTTTCCAGCAGCGCAAACACCTCCGGGTCGCGGAAGAAGTTGGTAACGCCGATGAGCAGCTCCCGGAAGAGGATGACGACCTCTTCCGGGGTTTGCTGGAGGTAGGCGACGTAGGCCTCCAGGTTTTCGAACCGGTTGACGACCATGCGCCGGTCGATGCGCCGCACGATCGTGTTGCGCTTGTAGCGGGAGAAATCGTGGCCGGTCTGGGCGCGCAGCAGGCTGAAGAGCTTGCGGAGCGGTTCCGTGGACGTGCGCTGTCTCGGTCTCGCGGACATGCGGCAGCGAGGGCCGGCCCGACATCCGTTGCACATAGTCGGCGATGCGGTCGGCCATCTCCTGCGGCGGCAGCACGTAATCGGCGAGGCCGGTTTCGATTGCGCTGCGCGGCATACCGTCGTATTGCGCAGTCTCGGGCTGCTGCACCACGACGAGGCCGTTGGCCTCTTTGACCGCCTTCAGGCCCAACGTCCCGTCGCTCCCCGTGCCCGACAGGATGACGACTACCCCGCGCTCGTTGCACTCGCTGCGCCATGGAGCGGAACAGGTAGTCGATGGGCAAGCGGGGCCTGCCGGGGTTCTCCGGCTCAATCGGGTTCAGCATCCCGTTTGCCAGGCCAATGTCGGCGTTCGGGGGGATGACGTAGACGTTGCCGGGTTTCACGCGTGTCGGGCCGACGACCTCTTGCACCGGCATGCTTGTGTACCGGCTGATCAGTTCGGTTAGCATGCTCTCGCGGTTCGGCGCGAGGTGCTGCACGACGACGAACGCGAGCAATTCGGCTGCGTAGTGGGGCACGCCGGCAAAGAACTGCTCGATCGCGGCCAGTCCGCCCGCCGATGCTCCGATCCCGACGACAGGACAGGTCAGGTCCGCCCGCCGTTCGCCGCCGGCCCACAGGCCGGCGGCCCCAGCCGCGCTCTCCGCTGGACGCCCCATCTGCCTGTTTATCCTCTACGCCGGGCACGGCCTGCTCTTGCGGGCCGTTTTCGGGGCTACCGCCCGATCTCAGTTCATCGTCCATGACGGTACTTTCTTTTCACAGCGACCCGACATTTTGCTAAGTCAAGTAGGGACGCAGTTCAGCCGGCACGAGGCCCTGCCGGGTGGCGTAGAGCACCGCGAGGGCCCGGCCGGCAGGCTGAGTCGCTGCATCAGCGCCTCGAGCCGTCTGTCGACCTCATCCGGAGCCAGCGACATTTGCGCCGCGATCTCATCCGTCGAGTGCTCGCGGGCCAGCAGCGACAGGAGCTGCCGGTCTTCCTGGCTCAGGCCGTCCCCGCCGCCGTCCGGCGTGGGGACATCGCGCATGAGCCGCCCCGCGCTGTCGGGTGCAAAGCGCACCCGGCCCTCGGCCGCCGCCAGAACGGCCTGGCGCAGGTCGTCGGGCCGGGTGTCTTTCAAGACATACCCGATCGCGCCCGCCTCGATCGCCCGGTGTACCCCGCCTTCCTCCACGACGCTCGTCATGGCCACGATGTGAGCGCGGGGCAGTGCGCGGCGCAGCTGCCGGGTGGCCTCGACGCCGTCCATGGCCGGCATGAGCAGGTCCATCAATATGACGTCGGGACGCAGGTCTTGTGCGAGCTCGAGGGCTTCCTCGCCGTTGCGCGCCTCGCCGACGATGGTTACTTCGGGGTCGCTGTCGAAGAACATCTCCAGCCCTTGCCGGACCATGCTGTGGTCATCCGCCACCAGGACTCGAATGGGCATAGAAAATCCTCCGGCCGCGTGAATACGCCTGTAGCAGCGTTTACTTGATTATATCCCATCCGGAGGGCGAATTCAATATGCTTATTGAGGGAGATAGGGGAGTGGTATCAAAAAGTGTTGAACCAGATCGGCCGAGCTTTGACGCCGATAGGCTTTGGGTGGGGGGCCGGCCGCCCCCAACCGAGGTTGCTGCTAGATATGACTGCCGCCCGCCTCTACCCAGGCGTCCGCAGTCTGAGGGTCATCTTCCAACCGCATGTGCGACATGGATGCTTCGAGCGCGACCACCCGGGCGGTCAGGTGGCGCATCAGCTCGTTGTTCGGGTCGGGCAGGCGGTCGTGGTGCAGGTCGATGCGCTCCGGCTCCGGATCGTCCCCGTTGCGGCTCTTGATCCGCCCGGGCACGCCCACCACCACAGAATGGGCCGGCACGTCCTTCACCACCACCGAGTTCGCGCCGATGCGGCTGTGTGCGCCGACGAGGATGGGGCCGAGCACCTGCGCGCCTGCGCCAACCACGACGTGGTCCTCCAGCGTCGGGTGCCGCTTGACCTTCTCCCAGCTCACGCCGCCGAGCGTCACGTTGTGGTACAACGTCACGTCGTCGCCGATTTCGGCCGTCTCGCCGATCACCGTGCCCATGCCGTGGTCGATGAATAAGCCCCGCCCGATCTGCGCGCCGGGATGGATTTCGATTCCGGTAAAGAAACGCGAGATGTTGCTCACCAGCCGCGCCAGCCACTTGAACCCGTTCGTCCACAGCGCGTGCGCGACCCGATGCGCCCACAGTGCGTGCAGCCCGGGGTACAGAAACAAGACCTCCCAAACCGTTCGTGCGGCCGGGTCCCGGTCAAAGACCACCTGAATATCGCGGCGAAGTGTTCCCAACATCTTCTCGCTCTCCTATGCACGGATTAACACAAGGGCACAAAGACACAAAGAAAAGCTCGTCGATAAATCTCTGTGTCTTCGTGTCTTTGTGTTAGCTCGTCACCCTTCCAGGTCCGCAAACAGCACCGTGCTCAAGTACCGCTCGCCGTTCGAGGGCACGATGACCACGATGCGCTTGCCGGCATTTTCCGGCCGCCGTGCGATCTGCACGGCCGCGTGAACCGCCGCGCCCGAGCTGATGCCGACCAGCAGCCCCTCTTCCCGCGGCAGCCGGCGGGCCATCGTCAGCGCCTCGTCGTTCGTCACCTTGACGATCTCGTCGATCAGCCCCGTGTCGAGCACTGCAGGCACGAACCCCGCGCCGATGCCCTGGATCTTGTGCGGGCCGGGCTGGCCGCCCGACAGGACCGCCGAGTCCGTCGGCTCGACGGCCACGATCTTGACGTCTGGCCGGCGCTCCTTGAGCACCCGGCCGACGCCCGTCAGGGTGCCGCCCGTGCCGACGCCCGAGACGAAAATGTCGACCTGCCCGCCCGTGTCCCGCCAGATCTCCTCGGCCGTCGTGCGCTCATGGACGGCCGGGTTCGCCGGGTTTTCGAACTGCTGCGGGATGAAATAGTGTTCGTCGTCCGAGGCCAATTCGTATGCCTTGCGGATCGCACCCTTCATGCCCTCGGCCGCCGGAGTCAGGATCAACTGCGCGCCGTACGCCCGCAGGAGCTTGCGGCGCTCGAGGCTGGCGCTTTCGGGCATGATCAGCACGCACTTGTAGCCCTTGGCCGCCGCGACCATGGCGAGGCCGATGCCGGTATTCCCACTCGTCGGCTCCAGGATCACCGTGTCGGGTCCCATCTTGCCGGCCGCCTCGGCCGCCTCGATCATGCTGAGGCCGATGCGGTCCTTCACGCTGCCGCCCGGGTTCTGGTACTCCAGCTTGGCCAGCACTTCCGCGCCTGCATCCCGGGTCACCCGGTGCAGCCGCACCAGCGGCGTGTTGCCGATCAGCTCCGTCACGTCGTCCGCGATCCGGGGTGAAACCTTGTCGATCGTAGTCATCCTCATACTCCTGCAATCTGTCTATCCTGTTTGAGAGGCCGCATTGGCCTCGGCGGGTTACCGAACACAAAAAAGACTCATCCGGGCCGTGCGCCCTGCGATGAGTCTCATCCCTCTGGGGGAAGCGGCCAGGCGAGGGAATGCCTCATCCTGCCGCTGCAGTTATTTCAGTCAGGCCGGGCGCTCCGCCGCACTTCGGCACGCCACCCGTCCGCCAACTGATCCCGAGTCCATCGCAGTACACGCGCTGGTCTAGCGGGAGCGAGTGCACCTTGCCTGGCGGCAAGGTGTCAATCACTCCCGCCCAAGACACGAGCAAGCGCGTGCCTGTGAGCCCGGAAGTTGACGTACCATAATTTTCACAGCTTTACCTTACTAAAATCATTCTACCGTACTGTGTGATGGAAGTCAAGTAAGGAATATCACGGCCCAGAAACCAGGTTTCTCCGAGAAACCCGGGTTTCTTCAGCCGGCGGCGATTCTGAATGCGCGCACGACCGGCCGGTCCGGGTCGGCCAGGCTGACGATGATGTACACGGCGTCATAGAACGCCAGCTTCACGTCGGTTTCCGAGGGGGTTTCGGGTCCTTGGGGGTGCGAGTGGTAGATGGCGGTCAATTCGAGCCCGCGGTCCTCGAATTCGATCTGGAGGGCCAGCGTCTCGTGGTCCAGCTCGTACGCCACCCGAGGGGTAGGCGAGATGTTCCGCCCCCGGTGCACGGCCACGGGCACACCCGCCCGGCCCGAGATCAGCCCGCACACCTCTTCCGGATAGCCCGTCCAGCGCGTGCGCGACGATCTCGGCCTCCAGTGCGGGCGAGAGCCGGAACGGGACTTCCTCTACCATTCGGCCTCGTTGAGGAACGGGTTTGTCCGCCGCTCGGCGCCCACCGTCGTGGCTTCGCCGTGCCCCGACAGGACCGCGTAGTCATCCGGCAGGCTGAGAATGTTCGTCCGGATGCTGGCGAGCAGCGTGGAGAGGTTGCCGCCCGGGAAGTCAGTGCGCCCGATGGAACCCGCAAAGAGCGCGTCGCCGGTGAAGGCCCGCCTGCCGGCGTGATCGACCAGGGTCACGCTGCCCGGCGAGTGCCCCGGCGTGTGGCGCACCTCCAGCTGAAGACCGCCCGCGTCGATCACCTCGCCCGCCCTCAGGTAGGCCGACACGGCCGGCGGTTCGCCCGGGTCATAGCCGAGCCATGCCTGGCAGGTCGCCTGCATGGCGGCGAGCAGGGGCACGTCGGCCTCGTGCATGGAAAACGGCGCGCCGGTCAGCTTCTGGAGGGCCCGGCAGGCCAGCAGGTGGTCGAAATGGGCGTGCGTCGCGAGGATGTGGACCACGTTGAGCTCGCTGCGCTTGAGCTGCGGCAAGGATCTGGGCCGCGTCGTCGCCGGGATCGATGACAATCGCGCTCCGTGACGCCTCGCTCCCCAGGATGTAGCAGTTCACTTGTAACATGCCGACCGGCAGGGTCTTCAAGATCATTCGCGCCTCTGTTTTCAATCGCTTCACCACAAAGGCACCAAGACACGAAGGTACCAAGACACGAAGGTACAGGGAGGTCTTTGGGAGGCTTGGTGTCTTCGTGTCTTTGTGGTTAGTTTGGTCTTTCCACCCGCACGCTGCCCAGGTAGGCGCTGCCGGCGGGCGTTTCATTGTCGGGCAGCAGCGTCAGGCTCAAGCGGTAGGTGTCGGGGGGCAGGTCGGCCGGAATCGCCAAGTCGTGTTCGCCGCGCACGATCTCGCCTTCCTGCCACATGGTCGTCAGGTACGTCTCACTCACCAGCGGCGCAGTCAGTTGCGCGACGCTCTTGCCGGCCGAGTCGTTCAGCGACAACTCGAACCACCAGTCTGCGCGGGGGGCCACGTTCGCCCGCCAGTAGAAGGTCAGGTGGAGCAGGTCGCCGGGCTTGACCGGGGTCTCGGGCGCATGGCCGAACCCCCGCTTGTACCGGTCGTGTCCGAGCAGGCTGATCGCGCCGAAGTCGAAGCGCTGGCGGTTCTGCATTTCGAGCGCGTCGAGGGGGGAGGCGTCTTGGCGCGCTGCACGTTGATGGGCGGCAGGCTGATGTAATCGCTCTCCCCGAAGAACCGGCGTCCGCCAGCTTCAGCCGCTCGCCCGTCTCGGCGTCGTACATGCCCAGGATACGCCGGTAGCTGCCCGGCGGCGTGCCCGGCGGGATGAGCACCCCGTGGTTGTCGACGACGGTCTCGCCCGGCCTTCCACGTCGTCGTCGGCCGGCTCTCGCCCGCTGGCTCCGCGTCGCGCTGCGCGATGACCTGGTTGCGCGGGTCGAGCAGCTGCAGGAACACCTTGTAACGCCGGTCGGGCTGCTGCTCGGCCGCCCACTGCAGCTGCACCTGCGTGACCTCACCCGCCACCGGCGCGAGGTTCCAACCCTCGTACCCCTTGAGCGTGATACCGTTGCTCAGCCGGGCATTGAGGTCGTCGACGAATTCTTCGGGCGAGTTGCGCTCGGGCATCACATACACGGCGAGTCGCACGTTCCCGTGCCACTGGTCGAGCGTCTTGTACCCGCGCTGATCCAGCCAGTTCTCGATCACGCCCTCCGGGTCGGCCTCGCCGGCCCCCCAGTAGAGCGCGTAGATCTTGTCGTGCTGCAGCAGCCCTTCCATCTCGGCCAGCGTCTGCTGGGGGTCCATCGGCCGCTGTTTGGGCAGCGTGTAAACCGGCAGATCGCCCTTGTAGTAATAGTCGAACACTTCGCCCTGGCCGGGCGCGTCGAGCAGGATCGCGTCGTTGGACTGGGCGGTCGCCACGATGAACTGGCTCATTCCCCGGTAGTCGTCGCGTGCGGCGGAGGGATCGTTCCAGTACGTTGCCAGCGCGCCGGACGACCCGGCAAATACCGCTGCAAGGCTCACGCCGACCCAGGCGACCGTCAGGACATTGCGCACGATAACGCTCGGCCTGGGCCGGTCGAGCAGCAGCCAGCCGGCCGGCCCCGTGACCCCCCGGCCGAGCAACAGCACGAACGCGGGGCTGCCGATCAGCAAGAACTTCAGGTAGGCGCCCCGGAACAGGCCCAGCACCAGGATCATCGCGATCGGCGCCAACATCCACGCCAGGGGCAGCACGCACCTGATCCAGTCCATCCGCGGGCTGCCGGCCTGGTCGCGCCGGCTCAGGTAGGGCCAAGGGAGCGCGCCGAGCAGGGCCAGCACAAACGACACGCCCACCCAGGGCAGCAGCGACCCGGCCGGGATGGGGCCAAACGCCGTCGTCGTGAGCAGCGTCCGGATTTGCTCTGCCAGGGGCGCGCCGCCTGCGGGTGTGGGCCACGCGCTCAACTGGCGCACTGCTGTCGCCAGCCAGGGAGCGTACAGCCCCAACGTGATGCCGAGAAAGATCAGCCAGCGCAGGATGCGCGAGCCGACGCATCCCCGTCGCCGAGTGGCAACCAGCCACACGCCGTACAGCCCCGACGACAGCGCGATGATCAGGGGGAAGGCATAGTGTGTGTAGAGCCCGGCGGTCCAGGCCAGGATCAGGAGTTGGCCCGAGAACGGCAGCCAGCGTACACCGCAGGGGCGCTCGTTCTCCTGCCGGGGTCACTTCGCAGCGGCAGACGCCGGTCCTCCTGGCTCATCAGCCAGAAGAAGAGCAGCATCGCCACTGCAGCTTCGAGCGCCAGCAGGATGTACATCCGCGCTTCCTGGCTGTAGTAGATCTGGAAGGGCGCGAGCGCGGCGAACAGCCCGGCAAGGAGGCCGGTCAGCACGCCGTGGAGCCGGCGGCCAAACTCGGCCACGGCCAGGACGAGCAGCACCCCCAGCACCGCGCTGAGCGAGCGCAGCGCAGCTTCGGAGAACCCGAAAATCGAGGTCCAGAGGTGCAGCAGCCAGTAGTACAGGGGAGGGTGGATGTCGTTCGCCGCGTCCTGGGTGATCCGCGCCAGCGAGCGGCCGGCGAGCGCGACGCTGTTGCCTTCGTCGGCCCACAGGCTTTGGCTGTCGAGCTGGTAGAAACGCAGCCCCGCTGCAATGCCGAGGATCAGCAGGAGCAGCAGGATCAGCAGGCGGGCGTCCCGGTTGGGTGGCTTCATTGCGCTACCCTCTAATGCCTCTCCAGAGAAGTCGACGCGGATAGACGGGCGGCTCGTCAGAAGGGGGCGGCGCTGGCGGCGGCGCCTTTGGCTTGCGGTAGGCGCGCACCAGGCGTCGTGCGGTCGCGATCAGCAGGAACAGCGCGGCGACGGCCAATACGGCGGGCGCCACCCAGCGCAGCCAGCACGGGCCACTCGTTGCGGACGGTCAAGGCGGCCAGGCCCGCATGTCCCCCGACCACTTCGATCTTCGCCGCGTGCTTGCCGGCAGGCAGCTCGCGCGCCGCCCAGGCCAGCTCGGAGCCCATCGTCACCGTCACCGCCGGGCGGTCGTCGATCTGCACGCGCAGGCTGCCATCGCAGGTCGTCCCCGCCGGGCAAGCCGTTTGCAGGCGCAGGGCGGTCCCGTCGAAGTCGAACCACAGGGTCGATCCTGGCCCCCCGCTGCGCACCGAGCCGTAGGGCGCGGCGGGTGCATCCACGGTCTGCCAGGCGCCGCGCTCGGTAATCGCCCAACCCTCGGGCTGGTGCATGCCCGGCGACAGCACCGGCTGCACGCCGGTCAAATGCTGTTTGACGCTATCATACACCGGCTGCAGCTTGAAGTCAGGATCGGCAAGCCGGAAATACGCCTCGGGCCGTTTCGCCTTGAGCCAGTCGTCGGTGGCGCGCTTGAAGTACCACGTGTTAAGCACGCCCACCCACGGCCACTCGGCTTCGGCCCGGTCGTAGGCCAGCGCGGTATAGCGCCCCTGCTGCTCGGGTGTGACCCGGCCGAAACGCTGATCCGGCGCATCCGCCGGCACCGTGTTCCAGCCCAACTCGCTGATCCACAGCGGCTTGTTCGCGTCGCCGTTCTTCACCATCAGGTCGCGAATGAACTCGGGCCGGGCGAAGTTCATGACCCGGGGGTGCATGCGGTGATCGGTGGGCCCCGACCACAACCCGTAGGCTTGCATGGCCATGATGTCGAAGTAGGGGGCTGCGCCGGCATCGTACATGCGCTGGAGGTAGATCAGGTCGTTGACCGCGTTGCCCGGCGCCGGGGCGTCCGGCGCCAACTCGATGGTGCTGGCGAGCGCGCCGGCAATAATCACCGCATTCGGATCGGCCTCGCGGGCGCGCGTCGCGCCGACCTTGAGCAGGCGGGTATAGTCTTCGGGACTGATCGGGTAATTGCCCCACTCGGGGTAGATGTTGGGCTCGTTCCAGAGTTGGTAGTACTTGATGCGCCCCTTGTAGCGGCTGACCAGCTGGTAGACGAAGTCGCCGAAATCGTCGTAGTTGTCGGGCGGGGCGAAGGTGCCCACCTCGTCGCCCTTCGCGCGCGTCCAGGCGGGCGGCGTGCTGACGCGGACGATGAGCTCCATGCCGTACTTCTCGGCCAGGTCCACGATCTGGTCGTACTTCTCCCACGACGACTTCACGGGCTGGTTGCGACGATCCTCGAAGTCGCCTTTGCCGTGAATCTCGATGTCCTGCCAGGGGAACTCCTGCCGCAGCCAGTGGTATCCCGCGTCTTTGGCCAGCCGCACCGTCTGCTCGCGCTTGGCGGGCTCGACTTCCTCGTTGAGAAAGACATTGACGCCGTACGGGTTGAGGTTCGCGTACTTGACCGGCGCTTCGGGCGCCAGGTCGAGCCGGGGCCGGAGCAGGTCGGCCGAGAGGTCGGTGAGGGCCTTCAGTTGTGAGAAGAGCGCTTCTTCGCCGGTGAGGTTAAAGAGAAAGTTGCGGAAGGCATGGCGCCCACCGTACACGCCGAGGGCGAGCACGACGATCAGCAGCAGCCAGCCCAACTGGCGAAGGGGAGAACGGCGTCGAGTCATGAAGTAGTCAGGTCAGGGCTGCATCCTTCGACTTCGTCGGGCGAAACCATCGCCCGACTCCGCTCAGGATGCTTAAGGATCCGAATGAGGCAAAAGCATCGTTCGACTTCGTCGGGCGAAATCATCGTCCGACTTCGCTCAGGATGCTTATGAATCCGAATGAAGCAAAAGCATCCTGAGCGGAGCACCGCGGTAGTTTGGCGGTGCGCAGTCGAAGGATGCGGACCTTCATAAGTGATTCACTTTCTCTGTTTGCGCCCTTCGCGAGATACCCGTTCGGCACGTACGATCTCGTGCACTTCGTCCAGATTACCGCGGATGAGCGCTTCCTTCTTCGCGCGCGCGACCAGCCCTTCAACTGCCGTTCGACAAGAAAGGCGTCATGCTCGGTGGTAAAGTCGCAGGACCAGACAAGCTCGACAGGCAGTCGATGGCTTGTATAGCCCTGGAACGTTCCTGCATTATGTTCTTCGATGCGCCTTTGCAGGTTCCACGTCGATCCCACATAATAGGAGCCATCGGCACAACAAAGGATGTAGACGTAGTACATGGAGACGGGTCTCCAAACGGCCGCATCCTGCGGGTGTGCCCCGGCCTGCCAAAGGCGGGCCAGGGCACGGCGGGGGGATGCTCCCCTAGTTCTTCAGGAACGTGATCCCAGTGCACTGCATGCCCTGGTTCAGGGTGTACACGAACTTGTTCGATTGCGGTGCAGGCGGACCCGAGAAGCTGGACAGGTCGCCGCTAACCGGCACGCCATCGCAGCTGGTCACATAGATTTCCACGGTTGTGCCGGCGCCGGGCGGGCTGCTGCCGAACGGTGCGAAGCCCCAGACGCCGTTCCCGGCGCCACCGCAGCCGCTGCACTTCGTCTGGCGGGGCCCGAAGAAGGCGATGTGCACGCACACGCCGTTCAACAGGTTATTGCTCCGGTCGCGAACGAAGCCGTTGAAATAGGTGCTGCCCGGATTCGGCTGGCAGTTGGCCGAGCCCTCCATGTAGGAGTAGGCGTACTGGGGCTGGGGCGGCGCGGGCGGGCTTGTCGGCTGAGCCGGCGGCGCAGGCGGGTTGGTGGGCCGCGGGCGGGCCGTTGGCTGGGGCCGGGCCGTGGGGAGCGCCGGCGCCTGCGCGACCTCGACCCCGTTCAGGTCGCCCGCAACACTTACGAGCGCAGCGGTCACCCAACCGTCCTTGCCGTTGAAGTCGAACTTCACCCAGTCGCCGCCGTCGTTGCGGCCCGTCACGTCGAAGGACTGGCCCGCCGTCAGGCGGCCGATGGCCGGGTATGCGGTGCCGGGTCCGCTGCGGACATTGACGTTCTGCGACGCGGTGAGCTTGGTCACCGCAGGCTCGGGCGTGGCCGTCGGCTCGGACGTGGCGGCAGGGGCTTCGGTCGGTTGCGCTGCGACCGTCGCGACTGCTTCGGCCGTCGCCTGGATGGGCTGGGCTGTGGCGAACGCAATGGACGTCGGCGTCCAGTCTGGCGTCGGCGTGAAGGTCGGTTTGGGCGTCTTGGTCGGCGGCACCGGGCTGGGGGCCGGGGCATTGGCGCCACAGCCTGCCAGCGCTATGACCAACAGCGCGAGCAACAGAATACTAGCTTTCCTGAACATGGAAACGAACACCTCGAGTGAGTTTAGAGGTCGCACGACCCGGCCACGTGGATGGCGTCGACGCGACGCGTGCGTCCGGGACCCGCTCCAGGCAGGGCGAACCTGCCACAGTCGGGTCTTGGGATTGTAACATAACTAACGAATCGGCCAAACTTATCCTTGATGGGCCAAGATGTAGGGGCGAGCTTCAGCTCGCCCGTGCTCAGGCCAAGCGCGAGCTGAGCTCGCCCCTACGTGAGCACATGCCCCTACTTCTTGCATCTCCGGATGCCGTCCTGTGCGGGCTTCGAATCCGGGTTGAGCTCCAGCGCCTTCTCGAACCACTTGATCCCGCTCGGGACAGTCTTCCAGGTACGAATAGGCCAGCCCGAGCTCGTAGAAGTACTCTTCGTTCTTGAGCCCCAGCTCGAAGGCCTTGTTGAAGCTCTCGATCGCCGACTCCCAGTTGAGCTGCGTGTAATACAGCCGCCCCAGGTGCGCGTGAGCCGGCGCGTAATCCGGATCCAGCTCGATGGCCTTACGCAGCATCGCCTTCCCGCGGTCAGGATCGCCGTTGAGGGCGCTGGCGTGGCCCAGTGCGTCGTAGCCGGTCGGCGCGTCCGGGTTTGCCTCGACGGCCTTCTCGAACTGCTCGATGGCCTTCTCGTAATCGTTCAGCACCATGTAGATGTTGCCGGCGCTGATGTAAATGTAGCCCAGCTTCGGCGCCAGCTCGGCCGCCTTGGCGTAGGATTCGAGCGCCTCGTCCGAACGGCCCTGCATCGACAGCACGTAACCCAGGTTGCGGATCACGTAGCCGCTGTTCGGATCGAGCTTCTCGGCCTGCCGGGCCTCGTCCAGCGCCCGCTGCCAGTTGTTGCGATCTGCATACACCTCGCCCAGCGTGGCGTGCGCTTGCGCCGACATCGGGTCGGTGTCCACGGCCTTCAGCGCGTTCTTGATGGCCTCATCGTACTGCCCGCTCCAGTCCTGGGCCATGGCGAGGATCGACAGGTTCTCGGCGCTCGGCTCGACGTCCACAGCCTTCTGCGCCAGCGGCACGGCCTTCTCAGGATGCCCCCGCATGATCCACAGCCACGCCAACTGGTAGAGCGTCCGGTGGTTCTCCGGCTCCAGGTTGAGCATGGTCTCGTAGCTGGCACCGGCCTTCGCCAGCAGCCCCGCTTTGTACGCGTCCTCCGCCTCGGCCAGGTAGCTGACCGCAGAGCGGGTGGGCGTCGCGGTGGGCGCCAGCGGGTTGAACGGGTTTTCGAAGAACCGGGTGCGCGTCGCCAGGAGATAGACGCCGGGAATCAGGATGATGGCGGCCAGGAATATGAACGGCCAGGGCGACCGGCGCTTACGTCCGCGATACCGGCGGTCGATATACATTACTTTGGCTCCTGCAGAGCCGCCACATCGGCAACGGTCTGCATAATCGACCGGTCGATCTCGGGTTGCCCGTTGCTCATGATCAGCGTCGTGGTCGTCAGCGCCGCGGGTCCGCCGTGGTAGTCGATCAGATGGCCGCCGGCCTCGTCGATCAGCACCCAGCCCGGCGCAAAGTCCCAGGGCTTCAAACCGGTTTCCCAATAGGCCTCCAGGTGCCCCGCAGCCACCCACACCATGGTCATCGACGCGGCGCCCATGCGGCGCACCGACTGCGTCAGATTGTCAAGGATGGCGAACTCGCTGTGCCGGGCGCGGCCGGCGTCCGTGCGCGCGTACTGGAAGCCCGTCGCCAGGATGGCGTGCTTGAGCTCGTTGACCTCCGAGACGTGCAAACGGGTCTCTCCGTTCCCGCCCGCTGCCGAGCTGCGCGCCCACGCCCCCCGGCCCCGCATGGCCCAATAGGTGCGGTTGTTTGAGGGCTCGTGCGTGACCCCGAGCACGGGGTACCCGTGATGCGCCAGCGCGATGTTTACGCCGTAAATCGGCAGACCATGGCTGTAGTTCGTCGTGCCGTCGAGCGGGTCGACAATCCACACCCACTCCGCATCGGAGAAGCGCTGATTCATCTCCTCCGAGATGACACCGTAGGTGGGGTAGGCGGAGCCAAGCTCTGACAGGATGAAGCGCTCGGATGCGACGTCGGCTTCGGTGACGATGTCGAAATGTCCGAGCTTCGTGCGCGTCGATTCCGGGTTCAGCCCGCGCTCCTGAATGCCCAACAGAATATCCCCCGCCCGCTGCGCGAGGTCGATCGCAAAGTCGAGATGTTGCTGATCCATGTTCATCCACAGGTTGGAATTGGGACGCAGATTTGACTGATCTGACTGATGGACGTGATCCTCATCAAGATCATCTCAATCAGTCAGATCAGTTCGATCAGCGTTCGATTTCAAGTTACAGCCGGCGCCCAGTCCCAAGCGCATTAGGTTCCCGCGCACTTGGCGGGCATAGCCGGGTCCCAACAGGCGCAACATTTCCTTCACCGTGGCCCGGCGCGACGCCGGCCCTCTCGGGCACAGGGGCGGGGGCGGAGGAAAGCCGCAAGCCCGGGCGAACGCAGCCAGCTCGCGCTCGGGGATGTAGATCAATGGCCGGATCAGCCGGAACCGGCCTTCGAAATAGTCCCCCACCGGCGCCAGGCTCCTGACGCTCCCCACGTACAAAATGTTCAGCAGCGTGGTCTGCGCAAGGTCGTCGGCATGGTGCGCGTAGGCCAGGACGTTGCACCCGAGTTCGTCCGCTGCGGTGAACAACGCCTTGCGGCGCAGCCAGGTGCAGCGCTGGCAGTCGAGGGGCGCCGCGTCGCCTGCGTTCAACTCCGGTTCGACGACCCGGTAGGGCAGCCCTCGGCCCGCCAGCCACGTTTCGAGCGGCTCGTGCGGCCCGGTGATCCCGGTCGCATCGCCCCGCACGTGGACCGCCGCCACCTCGTAGTGCTCCGGCGCTGCCCGGCGGTGACGCTCCAGCAGCTCCAGCAGCGCCAGGCTGTCCTTCCCGCCCGACACCGCCACCGCAACCCGGTCGCCGTCATGGAGCATGTCAAAGTCGCGCACCGCCTTGCTTAGGTCCCGGAGCAAGTAGTGCGCTTGCTTATCTACGGAGGTTGCTACGAATTTCACGAATTCGCCGAATTTGACGAATTTGATCTCATCGAATTCGTATCATTCGTGTAATTCGTGGCGGCGCGTTCTTTTAGCCGCCGTACCGCCTTCATGGGCACGTAGACCCCGCCGAGGTCGGGCTCGTTGGGGCGAATGCCGTGAAAGTCGGTGCCTCCGGTGACCAGGAGCCCGTGCTGGCGCGCCATCAGCATCAGGCGCTCGATCGTGACCGCGTCATAGCCGGGGTAGTAGACCTCGATGCCCGCCAACCCCGCGGCCAACATTTCGGGCAGCAAGCTCGCCTCGTCGAAGCGCGCCTTGATCATCCCGTACTTGTCGAAGAACACCGGATGAGCCAGCACCGGCAGGCCGCCTGCACGCCGAATGAGCGCGCACGCCTCGGCAGGGCTGAACTTCATGCGCTCGACATAAGCGGGGCTGTTCCGGCCGATGTACTTCTCGAAGGCCTGGCTGTAGCTCGTGACATGGCCGGCTTCGAGGAGGGCCTGGGCCACGTGGGGCCGGCCCACCGCGCCTTCGCCTGCAATCTGCAGGATGCGCTCGAAGGTGATGGGCGCGCCCATTTCGGTCAGCACTTCGGCCATGCGTTTGGCCCGGCCCACCCGGCCCTCGCGGATCAGCGCCAGCTTTTCGTTCAACTCGTCGTGCTGCGGATCGACGAAGTACCCCAGCACGTGGACTTCCGCCCCGGGCACATCCGTATTGATCTCGACGCCCGCGATCACTTCGACACCCAGGCTCGCCCCGGTCGCCTGGCCCTCGGCCACGCCGCCCACCGTGTCGTGGTCGGTGATGGCCATGACCTTCAGGCCGAGCCGGCTGGCGCGGTGGACGAGTTGGGCCGGCGCGAAGGAACCGTCGGACGCGGTCGTATGCGTATGTAGGTCGACCTGGTTCACGCGCCAACTCCGCCGGCACGCGCGTCAGCCCTGCCGAACTGACTGGCCCCTGCCTGAACGCCTGCGCCCTGCGCGGGCTCGTGGCGGGACCCTGCATCCCTGGCGCGCAAATCGATCAAACCGGCATCGGCCAGGAGCTTGAAGTAGGCCAGGGTGTATTCGTCGGCCGGCCGGCCCAACTCGAGCCACGCCAGCTCGCCGATCTCTGCAACGCTGCGCGTCCCGTCCGACCAGTATTGCAGCACGGGCTCGTAGTCGTGCGCAATGGGTCCGAACGCCTCGCTGAGCGCCCAGAGCCGCGGCAGCAGCTCGGGGTGGTCCGCCTGGAGGCACATGGCAAGATCGATGGGGCCCGGCCCCGTGCGGCACGGCGTGAGTCCTGCCGCTTCGACATGCCATGCAGCAGGCGCTTCAGACTCGGCGGCCCCGGTATGGACCAGGCCGTCCAGCGTTGTCGTGGCCCACAGCGCTTCGGTGGCGGCTCGCTGCATGATCCGCTCGCGCCAGATGTGCGATTTGCTCGCCGCCGCCGGATCAAGCTGGACCAGGCCGGCCAGGGACGCCACGGCGCGCTCGGCTCGGAAAGCGTTCAGCTTCTGATAACGGCGCCACACTGCGGCCCGTGCGTCTGCTGCGACCGAGCTGTGCACTGTTTCCACGACCTCGGCCGCTGCGTGGCCGGCCCAGCTGGTAAAACGTGAGACCATCAGATGGCCCAACCATTCGGCTTCGGGCGCACCTGCGGTGGCCAACCAGTACGCGTAGGTGGCGGCCAGGCTGCCGCTGCGCGCCAGGCTGTCAGGGCTCACCTTCTCGGGCGTGTCTTCCGAGGTGTGATAGAACCGGTCGGGCCAGTGAATGATCATGGGCGAGGGGATGCCCACCGTCGGGTCGGCAAGGATATAGTGGTCGGACCCCGCGCTGAAGGGCGTCTCGGTGTGGCGGATGCCGCCCAGGTAGGGCTCGCGCAGCCAGCTGAGCAGGTGGTCGGCAAAGGATGCGCCGGCCAGCGGCAGCCCGACCAGCTCCCATTGGCCGCCCGTCATGTTCTGATCTGCGCCCACCATGTCGAGATTGAGGCCCGCGATGAAGTGCCGGGGCTCGCGCAGGACTGCGTCGGCGCACGTTCCCTCGGCATTGACGCTCTCGGAGAGGTAGGCGAAGGTGCCCGTCATTTCCGGGGGCCAGATGAAGCGGATGCCGCGGCGGGGCGTGGGCAGCCGGCCGTCTGAAATGAGGCGTGCCAGTGTGACCGCCGCTTCGAGCAGCGCGGCGGCGCCCGAGGCGTTGTCGTGGGCGCCGGGCTGGGGGTGACACAGGTGGCTCACCAGCAGGATTTCTTCGCCGTCGGCCATTTCGTCGCCGGGCAGGAGGGCCTCGACCACTTCGATCGCGCCCGCGTAGAACTCGCTGTCGATCGACGCGCGCACGCGCAGCGTCTCGCCCTTCTCCAGGCGCTGCCGAAGCGCCCGCCCTTGCCGGGGGCTGATCACAAAGCCCCAGGCATCCGGCTCGGTCTGCCCGGCCCACCAGAAGGAGGTGTACTGCAGCGCGTCCGGCAGGTCCAGCTCGCTGCGTCCCCCGGCCTGCATGCCGTCGAACAGGATGCCGGCCGCGCCCAGCTCGCGCAGCGCGACTGCGGCCACCCGCCCAATTGGCTTGCCCGTCAGGACGACCTTGCCCGCCACATCCAACCCTTCGTAGTCGGCCCGCTCGATACCGCCCTGCCCCCTCGGCACAACGACTTCGAACTCGCCCTCGACCGGAATGCTGCGCTGGATGAGACTGATGGGCGTGACGGCGAAATCGCACAGCAGGACGGGTGCGGGTGCGCCGGCCCCTTCGCCCGGCAGCAGGTGGAGCGTGGCCCCCTCGCACGACCACTCGAGAAAGCTGGGGGTGGACCAGAAGCGCGCCACGCCGTCGGCGGGATAGCCGAGCACGTTCACCTGGAGTCCCGCTTCTGAAAGCTGCTGCGCGACGTAATGCGCGGCCGCTCGATAGCCAGGGCTGGCCTGGATACGATGGAATCCGCTGAGTGCGGTCACGTGCCGGTGAGCCATCTCACCGCGATAGGCGGTGCGAATGAGGTCGCTATAAACGTAAGGCATCGGTTGGTCCCGGGGTGTGTATTTCGTAAAGACAAGTTATCATAACACAAGGGAGCGGCGCGCGTGAAATGGATTCTGCGTTGTCTGTTCGCCCAGTATATGCTATTATGGACGCCATGCTGACGAGTCATCTTCCCCCACGGCGCTTCCTGTGGCTCGTGGTCGCGCTGCTTATCCTCAGCGTGACTGCCTGCGCCGGCCCTCCGGCGGGCCAGCCGGCCGCGCCCGCATCGTCGGTGCAGGACCAATTGGCCCAACTGGCCGGCAGCGCCGAGCCCCGGCCCAGTATCATGCCGGGTGCGGCTGCTGCAAGCGCCACCGAGTCAGCCCAGGCCCGGCCGACGAAGCGGCCCGCCGCCCCGGCCGTCGCCTCGCCCAAACCCACGCGCCGCCCCAGCGCCACCACGGCCGTCCAGCCGACGAGAGCGCCGCGCGCCACCGTCACGCCCTCGGACGGCGGGCTGCCCACCATCGCACAGGCCAAGCTGCCGAAAGAGGCCCGTCAAACCATCCGGCTCATTCAACAGGGCGGGCCGTTCCCGTACCGGCAGGATGGCGCCACGTTTCAGAACCGGGAGGGTCTGCTGCCCAAGCGGCCCTCGGGCTACTATCGGGAGTACACGGTCATCACGCCGGGCTCGCCCGACCGGGGCGCTCGCCGCATCATTGGGGGCGATGGCGGGGAGTTGTACTACACCGACGACCACTACGACTCCTTCAAGCGGGTGATCCCATGACCGAGACCCTGCAAGACCGCCTCGCGCCCGGCGCCGGGTCGGGCATCTACCGGTTTGGCGGCCGGGCCGGCGCGAAGACCCTCGCCCAGCTTGCCGAGGGTGCGGGTTGGCAGTTCCTGCACCTCGACGCCAGCGAAGCCGAGGACAAGCGGTCCTTCCTCCAGGCGTCGGCCCGCGGGCTGCAGTTTCCCGAGTGGGCGGGGCGTAACTGGGATGCGTTCGAGGAATTGGTGAACGATGTGTCGCGCCTGCCGCCCGCACCTGGCTACCTGGTGTTGGTCGACGGCTTGAGCAAGTTCAGCCGCCATGCGCCGGGGGAAATGCGGACCGGGCTGGCCATCCTGGAGCAGGCGGTCGCCAACCGGATCGAGGCGGGCGAGGCGCCCCTCGTCGTCCTGGTGCGGGGGGCCGGGGCCGCCGCTCGTCACCTGCCCGCCCTGACGCTGCGCGGGCCGGCCGAGACCCCGAAGGTCTCCCGGTAGCAGTTTCACGATGCGATTCGTTCAGGTACAGGTACACTGATTCTGTCGGGTCGCATCCTTCGACTGCACACCCTTCCTACGGAAGGCTGCTCCGCTCAGGATGCTTCAAGCGCAGGCATCCTGAGCGGAGGCGCCAGCGCAGCTGGTGTGCCGCAGTCGAAGGGTGCCGAGCGTCATGGTTCAACAGATCTGCTGTGCTTGTGCTTAGGGAGCAACATGATGCGTAGACTCCTTGCGTTGCTGATCGTCATGCTCGTCGTCCTCGCCGCCGGCTGCACGCCGCCGCCGACAACGGTCGGGCCCCCGGCAACGTCGCCGGCTGCTCCGCCACAGGTGGCGGCGACCGGCGCGCCCATTGCCGCCGTGACCGACAGCCGGGGGGCCGCAGGGGGCGAGACGACGTCAGAAGTCACGCCCGCAGCCGCCGCCAGTCCCGCGCCCCTGGTCGACGACCGAACGAAGCCCGTCCTGTCCATCACGGTCGACCCGCCCGAGATCGACTGGGACAGCCAGGCGATCGTCACCGTTCGTGCGAGCGACCCGGCGGGGATCAAGGAGATCGCCGTGCTGCTGGGCGACCAGGTGCTGGCGACCGGGGAGGGCGAGGAACTGAGTTTCGATTTCATCCCCGGCGCGATCGACGGGCTGACCGGCGCGACCTCGTATAACCTGCTCGCCCGGGCGACCGACGTGGGGGGCAACAGCGCCGAGGCGAGCGCAGCCATCAAGGTGGGCCCCGAGCCAACCGGCACGCCTCCGGCGGCCGCACCGGCCGCAGCCGCTACCGCACCGCCGGCCGCAGCCGCTACCGCCCCGGCTCAGACGTCCGGCGCGACGCCGGCCGTCGCCGGCACGGATGTGATTACGTCGACGGCTCGTGGCACGACCAGCTACCGGGTGACCGAGATCCAGCTCCCAACCTACCCGTACGCGAAGTACCTCCGGCCCACCACTGACCCGGACCGGGCCGATTACCCCTTGTACAGCTTCGATCGCTCGGCCTACACTGCCGGCAATCCACAGCCGGCCATGCAGTCCTACCGCCTGCTGGTGCTCGAGAATCGCTACCTGCGGCTCGGCATCCTGCCCGACCTGGGCGGCCGCATCTATGAGTGTGTCTTCAAGCCGACCGGGTCGAACGAGTTCTACTCGAACACGGTCATCAAGCCGACGGAGTGGGGCCCGGGCTCGCCGCCTTACCCCGCGGGCGCAAACTGGTGGCCGGCAGCGGGCGGGCTGGAGTGGGGCTTCCCGGTGGAGGAACACGGCTACGAGTTCGGCACGGTCTGGGGGTTCGACCACGCCACGCTGGACGATGGCGGCGTGATGATTACGGTCTTCACCAAGACCGGCCCGCAGAGTCCCTATGCCGTGGTCGACATCATCCTCCCGCCCGACACCGCCTACTTTGTGGTGCAGCCACGGGTTGTCAATCCGCTCGGCGGGCCGTTCAAGTTCAAGTTCTGGGAGAATGCCATGCTGGCGCCGGGCAAGGCGAACAGCGTCTCGCCCGACTTGCGCCTGCTCTTGCCCGCGAGCCAGGTCACGATCCACAGCACGGGTGATGCGACCCTGCCTCAGAGCGGGCAAACGGCTTCGTGGCCCGTCATCGCCGGTCGCGATCTTTCGCGGCTGGGCAACTGGTCGGACTACCTCGGCGTCTTTGCCACGCCCGTCACGGCAACCTCGGCGACCGGCGCCTTTGCAGCCGTCTACGATCCGGGGGCCGACGAGGGCATGGTCCGGGTCTTCCCGCCCGACGTGGCGAAGGGCGTCAAGCTGTTCGCACCCCGTGGCTCGGATGGTCTCGACCCGGCGCTGTGGACCGACGACGGCTCGTCCTACGTCGAGCTGCACGGCGGATTCCAGCCGACCTTTGCCGACTGGTCCGAGCTGGGGCCGGGCGAAGAGGCGACGTGGAGCGAGTACTGGTACCCGGTCGCGAAGATCGGCGGCCTGACCTTCGCCAACGACCGGGCCGCCCTGGCGCTGACGCCGAGCGCGGGGGGCGTGCGGCTGGGCCTCTTCCCGACCAGTGCGCTGAGCGGCCGCCTGACCGTCACGCTGCCGGGCGCCGCGCCGGCCACGTTCGACGTGGCGCTCAGCCCGAGCCAGCCGCTGGTGCGTGAGCTGCCGTGGAATGCGGGGGCGGACCAGCAGGGCCAGGTGAGCGTCAGCCTCGATGCCGGCGGCGAGACCGTGTTTGAGTGGCAGGGGGTCGCACAACTGCGATAGGCCGCGTTTCAGAGTGGGGGCAAGGTCAGCGGAGCATCCTGAGCGGAGCGGAGTGAAACGTAGCGCAGTCGAAGGATGCGGAGCGGCTTTGCGCTGCGAGGGCCGCATCCTTCGACTGCGGCAGGCCAGCTGCGCTGGCGCCTCCGCTCAGGATGCTTTCGCCCCCAAACTGAAACGCACAACTGCGATAGGCTCAGTTGCGGTACGGCGAGGCTTCGAGTATACTCTGCCGTGCCGTGTGCGTAACTGCACAGGCTCCGGGGCGTAGCGCAGCCAGGTTAGCGCGCTTGATTTGGGTTCAAGAGGTCGGGAGTTCGAATCTCCCCGCCCCGATGTGCAGCGGGCCGGTTCATTCGTGAGCCGGCCCGCTGGCATTTAACCGGCCCCTACCGGACCACGACGTCCTGCAGGTAGATCGCGCCATCCTCGGACCGGGCGGCCGTCCCCGAAACGGGCAGACGTGCGCCGTTGCGCCCGTTCAGCCCCACCCACAACTGGGCGGGACCGGCCGGCATGTTGAGCGGGATGTCGAGCTTGTGGACGTCTTCCACGGTATCGCCCGGCTCCCACGCGCTCGCCGGCCAGCTCCCGTTTCTCGGCGCGCCCACCTCGATAATGCGGAGCTGCCCGTCCGCCGCTCGCAGCTCGAGCACGATGTTGGCGTCCTCGGCGATTTGCGAGGGGGCCTGCCAGTACAGCGTGATCTGCAGCGGCTGACCTCGCTCGGCGCGCTCGGCGGGGGTCAAAGTGTATCCCAACAGCTGGATCTGATTGCCGAAGGTGGCGGCCAGCGGACTCGCCGGCCGGGCAGCCAGGGGCCGGGCGGGCAGCAGCCGCAGCGAGCCGAGCGAAGCCGTCGCGACATCTCCGTTGGCCCCGCGCCCTGCCAGTCGCTCGCCGGTATCGAGCCGGTAGAAGCCCGCCACCAGGGGCAGCAGCGCCGGTGCGATGGCCTCCGTGCTCTCGGGAATGGCGAGCTCGTGGGTGTCGGCCACCACCTGGCCGGGCTGCCACAGGCGTGTGGGATAGGCGCCCTGGTTGGGCCAGCTGTCGTCTTGCGCCACCGGCCGCCCGTTCGGCCCGATCGCTTGCACGAAGACCGAGTAGTCCTTGTCGAATTGCCCCTCGGCCGCCCAGTAAAGGGTGGTCTTCAGGACGTCGCCCGGCCGGGCCGGCTGCGGTTCGAACTCGCCCCCCAGGAACCTTGCGTAGGGGCCGTACTGGACCGGGTCACCCCGGGCCGCCGCAGGAACTATGCCGGTTTCGAGCACTTGAGGTTTGGGGTAGGCCGGGCTGATGATCGCAAAGGGCGCCAGCACTGCCCATGCAGCCAGCAAGGCCAGCGGCGCAGCCCCGAACAGAACCCCCGCCGTGTGTTCGGCGACCGCCGTTTGATCGGCGGGTGCTGTGCCTGGCGGGTGGCGTCAGATGCCGCACGAGCCGCCCGGCCTGGCTCACCAGCCCCGCCCACCCCAGCACCAGAAACAGGTTGACCGCCCAGGCGGCGGGCATGACCAACCGGCCTTGCAAGGCGGGCAGGATCAGGTCGTAGCGCAGCAGGGCCAGCAGCACCAGCCCGAGCCATGCAGCAGGCACGACCAGCCACGGCAGGTCGGCCCGGCGCAAGCCCACCCCCCATCGCCCGGCCCGCCGGGGGGCCAGTGCGAAGGGCAGCCCCACCAGTGCCAGGACCGTGAGCACGTCGGCGATCCGGTAGGCCCACAACGGGGACGGCACGTTGAACCAGCCGAACATGCCCCAGTAGGAAAAGCGGAGCCCTTGCAGCTCGCCGCCCAGCTCGCCGAGTGTCAAGGGCGACGTGCGGGTGGGCATGATCGCCGTGATCGAGCCGACGCCCGACAGGTCGCCGTAGAGGCGCCAACTGCGGAGATACCACCAGCCCGCCACCAGCCCCGCCACGGCGAAAATGACCACGAGATCGAGCAGGGCGCGGCGGAGCGTCTTGCGCCGCCAGGCCACGATCAGGATGACGAGGCCCGCCAGCGGCCACAGCAGCAGCCCGCTCACCTTTGACAGCCCGACCAGACCCAGGGCGAGGCCGAGGAGGACCGTCCAGCCGCGGGGCGCGGCCCCCGCAGGCCCCGCAGCAGCACCCAGGCGGCCAGCGCAGCCGTCATGTTGATCATGTTGTCGTTCGTGACCGAGGCGCTGGTGAAGAGGAACTGGGGGGTGAAGGCGGTCAGTGCGGCCATCGCCAGCGCGATGCGGGGGGATGCGGGCACCAGGGTCCGGCCGAGCGCGTAGACCAGGGCCACGGTGAGGGCACCCAGAACGGTGGAGAACAGCCGGGCCAGGTGGACCGCCAGCGGGGTGCCCGCAAACGGCCACTGCTCGCGCTCGGTGTGGACGATCTGGTTCTTGTTCCCCAGCGACCCCGGAAAGCCCGTCTGTGCGTGCACGTTGGTCCACAGGAGCGACTCGGCATCAGACGTGTCGACGGGTGCGATGAGCGCCGCAGTGAGGAGGTAGTACAGCGGCGGCTGCGAGGCTTCCTGCGCCCAGGGTTGCGAGGGGTCGGGCGGGGCAAAGCCGGAGCCCTGCGCGAGGTGGCGGGCGGTGAAGAAGTGCGGCAGCTCGTCGGGCGCCTCGAAGACCGGGTTAACGGCCCCATAGGTGAGGGCCAGGACGAGAAAGGCCAGCAGGATGCCGGCCAGGCCGGTTGTGGCTTTATGCAGGGGCAGGGCGCGCATGCGCCGGTCATCACCGTAACTCGTGCTCGACATTGCGCCGTATCGTACAATGACCGGCCGCAAAGGCCAAGAGCGAGAGTGTTGGATAACGTGGCAGAGGAAGGGCAAAGGCACCCTGTCGCGGCGAAGGTAGCGGTTTCAGGAGTGCTGAAGGTCGTTACGGGTGCAAAAGAGGGCGCTCGGAGGTGCGTGTGAGGCTGGCCGGGCGGTCAGTAGGCGCGCCAAAGCCAAGGGGTTAGCTGGCGCGGACGGGGGCCAGACGCTGCGTGGGGCGCAAGCGTACGCCGGTCAGCAGCGTGACGATGCGCTTCAAGTTCAGCACCAGGGCCGTCAGCTGGGCTTGTAACCCATAGCGCCGCAGGCCGAGGTAGCGGCAGCGGCCAAAGCCGTGCCAGCGTTTGGCCTCGCCAAACTTGCGCTCAATCTTGTAGCGCTCGGCGTGTCCGGCGTGGTATTCCGGCGAGTCCTTGAGCTGCTGCCAGGCGTCCCGGTGTTCGTTACGCGCCGCCGTGCGGTAGTCATTCAGGGTCAGCGCCGAATGCTTGCCTTGGGCCGCAAGTTGATAATGCAGCTCGGTGTCATCGTAGGCCTTGTCGCCCGCATAGATCTCGGCCGTCACGCCCACTTCGGCATCGTGGGCCAGCAGCTGCGGCACCTGCTTGTTGTCCGCCGCACTGCCCGGCGTGGGCGCCAGGGAGGTGATCAGGCCCGTCTCGGCGTTGACACTGACATGGCTTTTGTAACCCAGGTACTGCACGTCCTGCATGCTGATCTTGCCATCGGGACCGGTCTTGCGGCGCTTGCCTTTCTTGACCCACTGGGCTTGCTTATCCCGCGGTGGCCGGCCCTGCGCCTGGCGTTGTCGGTCGGCGTCGTTGTCGACGTCCGCCACCGTGTGCACGCTGTCGACGACCTGAATCTGGCCCAGGCGAATCCCGGCGGCCTGCGCCTGGCGCAGCACGCTATCGCCGATGGCCTGCAACTGCTGCCAGCCGTTGGCTTCGCGCAGCCGCCGGTTGAACTCGCTGAGCGTACTGTGATCCGGCGCCAGTTCGTCCACCGCCAGCCCGACGAACTCTTTGATCGCCAGGTTGAGGTTGGTCGCCTCCTCCACCTGCCGCTCCGAGAAGCGGTACAGATAGGCGATCACCAGCATTTTCAGGATCGTGACCGGCGGATACGGCGGCCGCCCGGCTTCCGCCAAGCCCTTGTACGCCGGCAGGAGGATCTCCGTAAAGCTGTCCCAGTCGATGACGCGGTTCAACTGCACCAGAAAATGGTCCCGGGGCACCACCCGCTCGCAAATCGGCGCACCAAAGAACGAACCTAAACCTAACGGCTTGAAGTGCTTCTCGGCCATCATTACCCCCTGTCGGCTGCGATGACCTCATTGTAAGCACTTCCCAAAATCGCGCGAGTTTTCGGGGAGTTATCCAACACTCTCGCCAAGAGCGGCAATTGACAAGGTCCGGCGGTGCGGGTAGACTAGGTGCCGGTGCGGGTGTAGCTCAGGGGTAGAGCGTCTGCCTTCCAAGCACCCTAGACAGACCGACAACCCTTGTATAACCTTTGTAGTACGACATCTAGTGTCTCCGCAACTGTTACCCCACTAGATATGGGCGTTGGGGCTACCGAAAGGGAGCCTGCCCATGTCGACTGAGCGTCTACTCTCTGACAAATTGGCCCTTGCAATCGAAACCTTCTACACGGCGAAAGAGGGTGAGCGGATCGCGGCGCGCACCCTTGAGACATACCGCCGTGCGGTCGGCATGTTCGAGACGTGGTTGCGCGAGCGGGCATAACCCAGCCGGAGCGCATCACGCCCGCCCATGTGCGGCAGTACTTCGCCGAACTGGGCAAGCGGGGCTACTCGTCCTCCAGCGTCCACGACTACGCCCGCCCGGTGAAAACGTTCGTCCGGTTCCTTCACGCCGACGATATCCTGCCTGTCGACGTCATGGCGCGGGTGAAGATGCCACGGGTCGACAAGCGCATCCTCCCCGCGTTCACCCCGGACGAAGTCCGGGCGGTCCTCAAAGCCTGCAATACCCAGCGGGATACTGCGCTGTGCCTGTTCCTGCTCGACACCGGGCTGCGTGCCTCCGAACTGTGTGTCCTCAAGATGCGCGACTACAACCCCAAGACCGGGGCGGTCATGGTGCGGCTGGGAAAGGGGGGCAAGGATCGGGTTGTTTACGCCGGAGCCAAGAGCCCGGCGGGCGATCCTGCGCTACATGATGACCCGTGACAATCCCGCCGACGACGCGCCGCTGTTCCCGTCCGTGCGGGGACAAGACCAGCACCTTACCGCCAGTGGGCTACTGATTGCGTTGACAAAGATCGGCAAGCGGGCGAAAGTGGAGCACTGTCATCCGCACACGTTCCGGCGCACGTTTGCGTTGTTCTCGTTGCGGTCGGGGATGGACGTCATGCGGCTGGCCGCACTCATGGGGCATTCGGAACTGGGCGTCCTGCGGCAGTATCTCGACTTCAACCTTGACGACCTTGAGGACGCGCACGCGGAGCACGGGGCGGTCGACAACATGATCTAGGCGATGCCCTCCCGATACCCTATCGGATAGGGTATCAGGAGGGTATCAATGGGTCGGCATAACCTGTCGGTATACATATACATATACAGTATACTATCCGTTAGAGTACTTCGTACTCTAACGTCGGCTGCGCCGACCCGCCCGCCACGTCTGCGACTGCTCGCTCGCGTGAACGATCAGTCATCTCTCCCATTCGACGCATAATTTGACGTAGATCAATACTAGCTACAATCGGACTTGTACGTCACATCAGCGAAAGGAGTGACGCGCAAGCGTCCCATCCCCGTTCCACCATGCCGAATCGCATCACCCGCACTTCGCAAGTGTGTTCTCTCGATTTCTGTGTCTCCCGCCCGACCAACGGGCGGAACTGGCCGCGGCATTCGAGATCCTGCTCGCAATCGCCGAACAGAATCCCGCGCCTGTCGACCACCCGGACCGTGTCGCTCAGCGTCAAGCAGGCGTCGCGATCAACCTGCCGACCCATTCCCGCCCTGAACCTCCGCAAAGCTGATCATCTGATCAAACATGCGGATCAACGCCGTCTGCCTGTCGGCAGGCAACTGAGAAAACCGCCGGAGAGTGTTCCGAATCTCCGGCGGGAGTTCGCCGTATGCCCCGTCGGCTCAAGAATCCGGCAAGTTCCGCAAGATCGTGAATCGGGACGTCAGCGCGTCCGCCAGTTGGCGGATCAGCTCGAGCGTCGGCTTGTGCCCGTGCCGGATCGCCGACAGCGTCGCAGGCGAGATGCCCACTTTCCGGGCAAACTGGTTCTGCCCCATATTACGGTTACGCGCCTGCTCCTGAAGATAGACGAACAGCCGGCTTTCCTCTGCTCATGTGCCCCGCTCCTTCTGAGCAGCACTGGTTGACGATTGTACCGAAAAAATCATGCAAGTCGAGGTATTGACAATGCGTTTGTTTAGGTGTATGCTCTGTTTATCAGTCGTGAACGAACGGTCACGCTAATCTGATCACCCGCTGTCTCTCCGGTCGGCGGGTTTCTTTAGACCTTGTTTCGTTCGTTCATGTGACCGATCTTTCGCTATAGAAACCGAAAGGAGAGCGTGGACGCACTGACTCGCCTCTTGTCCCGTGTCACCGTCACGCCGGAGGGATGCTGGCTGTTCACGGGTTCGCTCGACCGCCGGGGTTACGGGCACTTCCGCCTCAACAGGCGCTTGCGCAAGGCGCATCAAGCCGCTTACGAACTGATGATCGGGCCGATCCCGGCTGGCTGTGTCGTCTGTCATCGCTGCGATAACCCTGCCTGCATCTGCCCGCTGCACCTGTTCGCCGGGACGCAGGCGGAGAACATCGCCGACCGGGATGCCAAAGGTCGGACGGCAAGGGGCGAGCGCAACGGACGGGCAAAGCTCGACAGGCGCAAGTCGAGCACGGTTCGGCGCTTGCACGCAGCCGGGCAGCATCGCCAACAAGACGGCGCTGGCCCGTCAACTGGGCGTCTACCCGGCGGGCAATTGACCACATACTCAACGGCCAGAACTGGCGGGAGTGAACGCATGGCCGACAAGCCCCTCCAACGTGACGACATCGCCCGCTATCTGCTCCGACGGGGCGTGTCGCTCGACGAGTTCGCCAGACGAACTGCTCTATCTCCAGTGCCACGGCGTCCCGCTCGACAAGGTCGGGCTGGTCGGTCGGGCGTGGCAACTGGTCTCCGAAATGCTCGACGAACGACAGGCGCTCGATCTGGCCGAACGCTACACCCTCTTGACGTGCTGCCCGCACTGTCGAGTCAGAGCACCCGCATCACCGGCGGGCGCGAACCCGTGCATCTACTGCCCGAACTGCGGCGCCGTCCGTGAGGACACGCAAGTCACCGCAACCGGACATGGTATCGCTGGTCAGCAACCGGAGCGACCGTTCATTCACGCGACAAACGCAATATATCGCAAAACTTATCCCAAAGTCAAACAGGGAGGACGGGGCGCATGACTGTCTCCGCTGATCAAGTCAAGCGCGGCCTACGCATGGACTCCGGCGGGCGAAGATCGCCGCATTCGACGCCGGAGAGGAAGAAATCGTCGCCAAGGCGGAGTACGAGACCGCCCGGATCGCCGGGATCACTGCCGGGACGATCACCGGGCGGAACGACACGGAGCGCGACGCCGCCGCCAAGACCGTCTGCGCCGACGCAGTGGGTCGCAGTATCAGATGGCGGTCGCCGAGGCACGGGAGGCGCGGCATCATCTCGACCTGGCGCAGACCGACGTCGACGAGATGCCGGGCGCTGCTGCGGCTGGAGGAACTGGCCGGATTCGCCGGGTCGGGAATGATCCCGCCCAGTCACAACAGGGAGGCATAACATGGGGTTTTCAGAGGGCAGTCGCCAAGCCGTTCTGGTTGCGGCTGGCGCTCGACGGACCTGCCGGGTCGGGCAAGACCTGGACGGGTCTCGAAGTCGGCGACGTTCTTCGCTGCCCAGTACGGGCAGGTGCCCGCCTACATCGACACGGAACGCGGGTCGGCGTCGAAGTACGCGGCGCGAGTTCGCTTTCGACGTGGTCGAACATGAAACCGCCGTTTCATCCGGATCGGTTCGTCAAGGGCATCGCGATGGCGGTCGAGGCGGGCTACAAGGTGCTCGTCATCGACTCCCTGTCGCACGCCTGGAACGGCCCCGGCGGCCTGCTGGAGATCGTCGACCAGATCGCCTCCCGCATGAACGGCAACAGCTACGCCGCATGGAAGGACGCGACGCCGATTCAGACCCGGCTGATCGACGCTCTGACCGGGGCGGACTGCACATCATCGCCTGCCTGCGGGCGAAGATGGACTACACGCAGGAGAAGGACGACCGGGGCCGCACGAAGATCACGAAGGTCGGCCTGGCGCCGGTGCAGCGTGAGGGCATGGAGTACGAGTTCGACGTCGTCGGCGACATGACCGTCCTGCACAACCTGATGGTCAGCAAAGACCCGCTGCGAAGAACTGACGGACCAGATGTTCGTCAAGCCGGGCAAGGACTTCGCCCAGATTCTCTGGAACTGGACGCAGTCCGGCGTGACCCGTGAGCAGTTGAAGGCCCAGCGGAGG
This sequence comes from uncultured Chloroflexia bacterium, assembly GCA_963810095.1. GTDB lineage: Bacteria > Chloroflexota > Anaerolineae > CG2-30-64-16 > CG2-30-64-16 > JALOOB01. Next base: position 319,379 of record CAWEMM010000014.1, read on the forward strand.
CGGAACGCGCGGCGAGCGTCGGCGCGGGACGAACGGGACTGCTACGGTCGTAGCACCGCAACAGCCGACCGCCGAACGGCAACGGGGCGGAGGCTGGCAGTGCCGAAAGCCCTTTTCCGGGTGAGTCCGATCCGGTCGGCGTCGAAGACCCTACGGGTCTCGTCCGCTTGGCCGGACTGGTCGCGACCCGCTGACGACAGTCTGTCGTCTGGGAGCACGCCCGACGCTGCCGGTCATCCGTGGCACTGGCGGACGGCTCGACGGTTCCCGCCGGGGACGCCGGACTTGCCTCCGCCGTCGCTGGACCACCGGCGAGCGACCGATGCAGTCCGGCTGCCTCCGGTCGGGCAAGCCGCACATGCCGACCCGCCGACAACTCCGGCATTCCGGTCGAAGTGACCTACACGGAGCAGGCCGCGACGCCGACGCCGCCTCCGGCGCAGATCCGGAACCGGACGGGTCGACGACGGTCGTCATCGAGAACCGGGGGCAGATGAGGATCACATCGCCGGAAGTTCTGGCGGAGCAGGGCATGCCGACGGATCCGCCGCCGCACGGCAGACCCGCCGGCCCGAGTCCGGCGCAGAAGAAGAAGTCCGGGCGGGGCGGCCGCCTCCGTCGCCTCCGAAGTCTACAAGAGTTCCTGGCCATGTGCGCATGCATGGTCGCCGACGTCCCGTACTACCGGAACGCGCAAGGCGGGGCGGACATGTTCCGCATCCTCCGGGCGGTCAAGGCCGAGGAGATCGACGGGTCGACCGACAGACCATCGACAATGCAATCGCCAAAGTTGCCGCCCGTGGGCGGAAGCACGAGGCGGAGGAACGCGAAAAGGCCGCACGCAAGGCGGCGAAAGTAGAGGCATTGCATGACCGTAAGGACGTCGTCGCGGACAGCCGCCGGCGTGCCCGGCAGTCTCCGAACCGTCGGGGGTGTTCAGTGACGCAGTCGTCGACGCATACGAGAACCTGTCCCGCCGGGGCATCCAGCCGATCACGCCGTTCGATCTGTGGGCGCGGATGGAGCTAACCGGCCAGATGGAGGGCACGCTGGCCGAAATCGTCTCGTGGGACACGGCGCACAAGCCGGGTAAGACCTACGCCGGCGTGATCGAGCAGCTGATCGCCGACCGGAAGTGCCGCTACCTGCAACTCGAAAAGCAGCGCGGACAGACCGTCGTCACCGAAGAAATCCCGTTCTAGCTCGCCGACGGGCGGTTGCCCTGCTGCGGGCAGCGCATCCCGCCCGTCTTTCATGCCCCACGGAGGATCAGATGACTGCTGGCGTGTACGAGAACAAGTGCGTTGTCGTCCGCATTCCGGCATGGCATCGGCAAGGGTATGTCGCTCCCGAACCGATCACCGCACGGGAGGGCGTGCGGCACATGGGCGGATTGCCGCTGATCGGCAAGCGCCGCCTGCTGTGGGACGACGGGACGCCGTCGCCGTGGTACGGGCTGGGGCGGCTGGGCGCTGACGGCAAGATGGAGGAAGGGTTCGCCGCCGTTCCGCCGACTACCGCATGATCACGTTGGACGAGTTCGTCGACTGCTGGGAGCAGGGGACCGGGAACGCGCTCATCGACACGATGGGCGTGCTCAACGGCGGGAAAATCTTCTTCATCACCTGCCCGCTGCCGGACACCGACATTCTGGGGCGACGAGATCAAGCGCAACCTGTCGGTTGCCCACTTCAACGACGGCGTAACCGCCGACTCCTGCCTGATCACGGGACGCGCTGGGTCTGCCAGAACACGCTGCTTGGATCTTTGGCGCGGGAGGCTGACGCGGTGTTCCGGGTGGCGCACGACACGGACATCATGGGCAACCTGATCGGCTGGATGCAGAACGCCTACGGCACGGCGCTCGACAAGGCTGCGGCGGTCAAGGAGGCGCTGGAGATCATGGCCCGCCGCCCTCTGACGCAGACTGAGGCAATCGAGACGGTCAAGATGACCGTCCCGCTGCCCCGCGAGCCCCGCCCGACCGGGTCGCCGAACGACGACGTCCGCCTGCGGGAGAACTGGGGACGGGCGTGCGACAAGGTCGTCAAGGAGCGGGCGACGATCCTCAACCTGTACGAAGGGGCGGGTCTGGGCATGGAGACGCCCGCCGCGAATCACACGGCGTTCGGTCTGCTACAACGCGTATCGGGGAGGCTTACGAGTACGTCATCCCCTCCACGAACGACAAGATACAGGCCCGCTCCTACCTGTTCGGCGAACGCCGGGTCATCGTGCAGCGCGGTTTCGATCATCTGCTGCGCCTCTGCCGGAACTAAGGGGCGCATGATCGGGACTGAGCAGATGCCGCACTGCCCCGACTGTCAGGGGCCGATGGCGCTGCGCCGCCCCATCCGCAAGGATTCGCCGCCGGAGTACTACTGCCCGGAATGTGACGAGCAGACAAGACCCGGCTGCGAATCCGCCGGAACTGGGAGTCGCGAACGCCCGGCTCATGGCGGACATGGCCGGAGCATACTGCAACGACGACGTCTGGGAGCCTGCGCTATGGGGAGCGTAACCGCAGACGATCTCAAGAAGCTCGACCGTCCGGCATGGACGGCGCTGGTCGAGCAAGTCAAGGCGGATCACCCGATTGACAGCGTCATCGAGCATACCGGGGCGGGAGTACCGCCTGGACCGTGAGGGCATCGAACTGCGGGGCACGGATCACGACTCACTGGTCGTGACGCCGCGAAAGGGTCTGTACCAGTGGTCGTCGCGCAACGAAGCGGGCGACGTCATCACCTGGATGCGGCAACCGCTACAACGTCGGCATGTTCGACGCCGTCGCTGATGCTGGTAACGACGGGATTCGCTCCCGGTCGGGACAGCGAACACCGCGGTCCGGTCGTGGAGGACAAGCCGCCGCCGCCACTACTACCGCAGGACTTGCATCTCCGCTATCACCGGGCGCTGGACGCCGCCGCCCGGCAGTGGTGGTACGCGCAAGGGATCACGGATCAGGGGATCGCCCGGTTCTGGCTGGGCGTCTGCGACGATCACCCCGAGTACGGACGGGCGTTCACGATCCCGGTCATCGAGAACGGCAGCGCTCGTCAACCTCCGGCTGCGGCTGGAGCACCCGACAGACGGCGCGAAGGACAAGTATCGCCCGTGGGCGAAGGGGTTGCGGGACGCAGCTCTACAACGCCGACATCCTGACCCCGGAACTGGGCGCAGTGGTCGTCACGGCGGGCGAGAAAAAGGTCATGGTGCTCTGGGAGCACGGCATCCCGGCGGTGACCCCGACGGGCGGCTGCGGCAACTGGAAAGACGAGTGGACGACCCGCCTCAGTTCTGCAGCAAGTGTATACATCGCATTCGACCCGCCCGAACAGGCGGCAGCGTGGAAGCTGGCGGAGCAGATCGGCGAACGGGCGCTAGTGGCCCAGTGCCCCGACAAACCGGACGACTACATCCTCCAGCATGGCCGGGACGCATTCCGCGAGCGTCTAAGGAGGCGCTCCTTTCGCCGATCACGACTGGTGGAAGAAGCAACTAGGCGGTCGCAATCTGTGGGGACGACGATCTAGACGACGAATGACGACTTGATCGCCCGACTGCTGGCAGATGGCACGCTCCGGGCGGACTTGACGACTGGCGAATGTCAAGAACGGGTCGCAGGGTGGGCTGGAACGGCACGCGTAACGGGTACATGCACGTCTGGGTGAACAACCCAGACGGGACGCAAACGCACTTGAGAGTGCATCGGATCGTGTGGATCGCGGCGCACGGAGTTCCTCCGCCTGGATACGTTGTCTGTCATCTCGACAACGACAAGCACAATAACCGCATCGAAAACCTGCTTGCAGCGCCTCCCAGCGGTCAACGTCAGGCAAGAGGTTCGAGGACGGCTTGATCCGAAAGGGTGAAGATAGCCCTTACGCAAAGCTGAAGGGTGACACGGTGCTGAAGCTACTCGCTGACTTTGCAGCGGGGATGATGTCCGAACTGGGGCAAGGTACCGTGGCAGCGAGACGGGTCACCGTGGTCGTCTCTGGAGCACCGAAGCGTGTCACGGTCCTCCACCGCCGGAGCGTGAGTATGGCCCAGACATGCGATACATACAAGCATGTGGCGGAGGAATGTGGTTCCAGACTTGAACCGACGCAAAGCTACTCTGGTTCTACCTGCTCACGAACCCGTCGACGAAGCAGGCGGGCATCTACCGGCTCTGCCGCCGCGAACGATGGCGAACGAGACCGGGCTGCCGCGGACGGGTCCGGCGCATCGCTCGCCCGGTTCGAGCAGGACGGCAAGGTCATGTACGCCGACGGCGTGATCTGGGTCAGCAAGATGCGGGCGTACCAGACCGGGGAGGGCATCGGGCGCAAGATGTCGGCGAGCAGATCATGGGCATCGAGAACGATCTGAGGGAGATACCCGACGGGCGGGTCAAGCGGGCGTATCTGAGACACTATGGATACCCTGTCCCGGATGACCCGTTACCCTCAGATGACGTAGGGAGACCCTACTGACAGCGTATCCGGAGGGTGTCGGGACGGTCCCGACACCCTCCGCGCAGCCCGACCCGCCGCCTCCCGCAGACGGCAACGCGGCGCGATGGATGCGAAGGAGTGCGTCACGCTCGATCACGTCAAGCAGTACCTCCGTCAGGGCTGAAGGGGCCGACGGAGCGCGGGTTCAACCGGATCGCCGCCTGCGTCGCGCTGTACAACGCCCGGTTCGGCGACGACTATCCCGGCCGACTTCGGGCGGCTCGGCGAGATCGGCAAGCTGCTCTCCGGCGGGGATCTGGCGCTGGCGGAGCTGATCTGGAACTGCGCCGATCCCGGCGGGCGACCCGCACGACTATCTGAAACGCACGGTCGCGGCAAGCGCCGAACCGCACCCGGTCGGGGCAAGGGGCACAGGAACCGCCCCGGCGCGTATCGTCGATCCGCAGATGAGGCGATAAGGAGGCAACGTGCCGAGCCGTCAGTCCAACGGGACGCACGCAGGTTGAGACGGAACGGGCGATCATCGCCGTCCTGCTCAACGACACTCACGCGAGTCGTGCCCGTCATGGGCGCACTCGACGGGCCGGACGTGTTCACCGATCCGGTCTGCCGGCCGGCGTATGGGACGATCCTTGCGCGTCTCAAAGAGGACGTCGCCCCGAACGTTTACACGGTCTCGACCCGCTCGGGGCTCACGCTCGATGCGCTCAACGACATCGCCCGCCGGTGGAATACCAAAGTCAGTCAGGAAGTGCTGTACCTCTGCGACGACGTGGTCCGGGCCTACCGCGAGCGGGAACTCGCCGATGCACTCGACGAGGCGCGGACGCTGCTTGGCGCGGGCACGGACGACCTGAGGGGTACGCGACGCACGTCATGTCGATGATCGCCGCCGCCTCCGACCGCAAGGGGCAACGGGACTCGTCGATCACGGCGGTCAACGAACGACTCGACGCCGAAATCGCCGAGGCTGCAAACGGCATGGCGGGCTACTCGACCGGGCTGGAGTGGCTGGACATCAAGACGGGCGGGCTGCAGAAGTCGCACGTCTGGGTGATCGGCGCGCCATACAAAGGGCAGAAAGACGTCGACCGCCCGGAACATGATCCTCCCGGCGCTGGCCGGGGCGCAGCGGTCGACTGGTTCGCCCTGGAGGGCACGCAGACAGGCGTGTCGGCGGCGCTCCAGTCGATGCTGGCGACGAAGCTGCTGTACGCGTGGCAGGGCCACCGCGAAGACAGGATCCTGTCTGAGACCTACCTGCTGCGGGGGTATGCCGAACCACGATGCAGAAACAGGCGCTGACCGAGCGCACGGCGGACGATCGAGGGGTACAACCTCCGCATCTACGACTCGAAGGACGGGATCACGTCGCCGGAACGGATGGCGACGCTGGTCAAGCGGGATCAGATGCTCTACGGGATGCAGATTTTCGTCGTCGACTTCATGCAGCGGCTGGGCACGGGCAAGCTGTACGACCGCATGGAGGCGGCGACGCAGACGCTCCAGACGCTGATACAGGAGGGCGGGCTCACCGGGCATACTGCTCTCGCAACTGAACGAGTCGGCGATCTGGGCGACGACGGGACGGGACGCCGACGAGCAACTACTCGCCCGGCGGCAAGGGCGGCGGCGATCTGCCCGCAGCGGCAGACTTCTTGATCACGACATCGTACAAACGGACGGACGACCCGGAGACGGCTGGGCGTGCGAGTTGAAGCTGGCCCGTCACGCGCAGCCGGGCAAGTGCATGTACGAGATCAACCCGCCGTCCGGGTTGATCCTGCGTGAACTGGGGGAGGAATGAACGCACGGGGACATCTTCCCCTACGTCGACGCCCGGAGGGGCAAGTGATCGAGACAAGCGATTATCGGCTGGACGCTGACGTTCTGGCGTCCCTTGCTGGGAACGCAGATGGTCGGCGAACTGGCGGGACCGACCGACGAACGCTGACGACGGCGACTATCGCCGAACTCGGGAAGCACACGACCTACTTCTTCCGCAACGCGAAGGGCGAACCGATCCTCTACGACTATCACCTGCATGGGGTTTCTCAAGGAGGCGGCGAGGCGCTCAACGGCAGGGTCACGGGCGGGGTCAAGAACCTCCGCAGAAGGTCGAGAATCTGGTTTCGTGTCCCCGGTCGAGATTCCGCTGATCCTCCCGGCCGGGGGAGGAACCCGGCCTGTTCGAGCGGCCCTGCCGCAGGCGGACGCCGTTCGGGCAGCGGGTGTTCATCGCTTGCAGCGAGACGATGCCCGCCGAGACCCGGCTGACCGCCGGGATCAGCGTGTATCCCGGCGAGATCAATCAGCGGGTGCTGGAGGACTTGCTCGACTGGGGCTTCCATCACGGCATGGGGCAGTGGCGCACGGGCGGCTGGGGCCGATTCCGCTACACCCTGAGCCGGAACGAGTAACGCGACGGCGCAGCTACGCTAGGCCGGAGCGATCCGCTGCGCACGCGAGCAACGGCGCAGCCAACCCAAGCGACCGACGCAAAGGCACAGCAACCGGAGGGCGGGATCGACCGCCCCACAAGTAAGGGGAGAAAAGAGATGCGGTATTGCGAGTATTGCAGCGCGGCGGGAGGCGACGGAACACATCACCGTTATCGTCGACGCATTCGGGCCGGACGGCATCAGAGCGGTTGTATGCGCAGTTCTGGCTGTGCCCGGACTGTGTCAAGGCGCTGGGGCAGTTGTTCGTCGAGGACGACGGACTCAAGGCGCGGGTTGCCGCCGCGCTGTTGCGGCGCAGCCGCGGGAATGCCAGAAGTAACCATCGGCTATTGACGACGACTCGCCGGGTCGTCCGGCGGGTCGTTGTCGCGCTCATCTACCCGGCGCATTGCTACCCCGTGCGCTGGAGTCCACTTCTGAGGTAGGTCTATGAAGTTGTTTGCACTTGCGCTGGCGGTCGTCGGCGTTCTTCGTCACGCCCCAGCCCGTGACCGGAGAGGCGACGTACTACAACCCCGACATCATGGAGGGCGTGTACGCCTATAGGTTGCGGACAGGCGAAGTGCAACCGTGCCCGGAGTGCGTGGGCATGGTGGCGCTGCTCCGGGCGGAAGACATCGGTCGCAAGGTCTGGCTGGAGCATCCCGACGGGTCGATCATCGGACCGCTGCTGGTCGTCGACTGCGCGGCGGAAAGACGACGTCCCGCATCTGGTCAGGCGGAACTGGGTCGTCGACGTTAGCTGGGAAATCTCCCGGCACTGGAAGATGCGCGGGCCGATAGACGGCGTGACCGTCCACTTCCGCCGGCCCAGGCAACCGGAGCGGATCGAGCCGGGTCGCCCGCACGTCAGCCCGCCCCGGCAGGCGATGGCAGGTGCATGTGGGACGTCTGCCCATGCAGGCGGATGCTCCCGTGCAACGCAGCATCTTTGTACTAACAAGAGGACGGCAAAACATGGCACACAATGCAATCAAGATGACCGTGCCGCAGGTCGAGGCGGCGCTCGACAGCGAACCAGGGGCGGCTGGCGCTCCTGTTCACGTCGGCGAATTGCCCGAACTGCCCGGCAGCGGCGGCGGCACTGGACCGGGCGGAAAAGCGGGGCGCAGTTGCTAAGGCGCTGCGGGTCGACGCCGAACAGAGTCCCGAACTCGCCGACTACGCCGGGGTCATGGCGACGCCGACCCTCCAGGTGTTCGACGGGGCGATGTTGCGGGCGGTCGTCACGGGCAACCGGGTCGCACGGGCGCTCGATCAGCTCTAGGGAGGCGAGATGAAGGCGACGTTTGTGACGCTGGCGCGCACAGCCGAGCGGGTCTGGAGAGCGTCTGGCAGTTCCGGCGGGAGACGAAGGACATGTATCCGATACCGGATCGCCTCTGGTCGGCGCGGTTCGCAGTGACGGAGGGCGGCGAGACGCTCGACGCGGTCATCCGGGCGGAACCGCAGTTCAAGCGCAACAACGCAGCGGGAAGTCAGCCGGGAGCGGGAACTCGCCGACACCGCGTTCATGCTGGCGACGACCATCGGCGAGACGATCCCGATGTCCCTGTTCGACAAGGCGACGGTCGCGCTGGGCGTGCTGGGCTATCCGTCGGACATCGACGTCGTTCCGCTGCTCGTCGGGCAGGCGCTCTGGGCGGTCAAGTCGGGCCGGTCGCAACTGGCAGCTCAAGGCGGCAGTCGCGCTGCTCGTCGTCATCGACATCATGGACGATCCGGTCGGATCGGTCGACGAGACACTTGCACGCCTCAAGGCAAAGTGGGGCGGAGGCGTCACAGGCTGGCGCAC
>CAWEMM010000015.1:0-65575 GCA_963810095.1 uncultured Chloroflexia bacterium
CAGTTCGTGTAACTTCTGCGGCTTCTCCTTCGAGAGGTCGTGGGCCTGCGTCCAGTCGTCGGGCGCGTACAGCTCCCAGACGTCGTCGTCGAAGGCCGGCAACTGGATCTTCAGCCACGGCAGGCTGTGCCGGGTGACGGCCGTCCAGCCCTTGTGGTAGATGCCGCGGTTGACGAACATCTCGAAGTACTGGAGCTCGTGCCGCTCGTTGGCCTGGGCATCGTCGAACGAGTAGACCATGCTGACCCCTTCGAGCGGCTTCTGCTGCACGCCGTGGACCATGACCGGCTCGGGCAGGCCCGCGGCTTCGAGCACCGTCGGCGCGACGTCGATCACGTGATGGAACTGACTGCGGATCTCGCCCTTCGCCTTGATGCCGGTCGGCCAGTAGACGATCGTGCCGTTGCGGGTGCCGCCCCAGTGCGAGGCAACCTGCTTGGTCCACTGGTAGGGGGTGTCCATGGCGTGCGCCCAGCCGACCGCATAGTGGTTGTAGGCTTTCGGCGTGCCGAATTCGTCGATGTGCTCGCGCACGTACTCGGGCGCCATCAACGCTACGATTTCCGGCGTGGCGCTGTTGAGCGTGATCATCTCGTTGAAGCTGCCCTCGGGCGTGCCCTCGGCGCTGGCCCCGTTGTCGCCGATGATGTAGTAGATCAGCGTGTCGTCCAGGATCTCCAGGTCCTCCAGCGCGTCGATCAGGCGGCCAACGTGGGTGTCGGTGTGCTCCAGGAACCCGGCGTACACCTCCATCTGCCGGGCCAGAATGGGTCTCTCCTCGACCGGCATATCCTCCCAGGCGGGGATCTGCGGCGGGCGCTTCGTCAGCTCGGCCTCGGGTGGGATGACGCCCAGCGCCTTCTGGCGCGCGAACGTCTCTGCCCGAAGGGCATCCCAGCCCTGGTCGAACTGGCCTTTGTACTTGTCCGACCACTCCTTCGGCACGTGGTGCGGCGCGTGCGTCGCGCCGGGCGCGAAGTAGACGAAGAACGGCTTGTCGGGCATGAGCGCCTTCTGCTGGCGCACCCAGTTGATGGCCTTGTCGGTCATGTCCTCCGTGAAGTGATAGCCTTCCTCCGGCGTCTTTTCTGGCTCGACCGGATGGGTGCCTTCGTAGATGCCGGGGTAGTACTGGTTGGTCTCGCCGCCGATGAAGCCGTAGAAGTACTCGAAGCCGCCGCCCGGGCTGGGCCAGCGGTCGAATGGGCCCATCGGGCTGGTCTCCCACACCGGCACCTCGTGGCACTTGCCGAACTGGGCCGTCGAGTAGCCGTTCAGCTTCAGCGTCTCGGCCAGCGGCGCGCAGGTATTGGGCCGCATCGAGGTGTAGCCCGGCGCAGAGGTGGCCATTTCGGTGATGCAGCCCATGCCGGCACTGTGGTGGTTGCGGCCGGTCAGCAACGCCTGGCGGGTGGGCGAACACAGCGCAGTGGTGTGAAAGCGGTTGTACTTGAGCCCATTGGCCGCCAGGCGCTCGGCCGTGGGCGTGTGGATCGGGCCGCCGAAGGCCGACGAGGCGCCAAAGCCGCAGTCGTCGATGAGGATGAGGAGCACGTTGGGGGCGCCCTCAGGCGGCCGCAGCGGCACGATCGGCGCATACCTCGTATCCGGGTCCTTCGCATCGTAGGTTGTCAGCCCGACGGGTGGAACGTCGGGGATCGGGAGGATCTCCCGCTGGATCTTGTCTTGGGTGTTCACTGTGTGTTCCTCTCCTCTTTCGTTTGTTCCTGATCGTGAACCGTCTCCTTCTGACATCTCTTCCTTCAAACGGGAAGGGATGTCAGAAGATCGCAGCTACGATGCACTGGCTCTAGTTTGCCTGGACGTCCTACTGGTCGCCGTGGATCTCGGATGCCTGGTAACACTCTTCAAAAGACCCAGTCTCCTCATAGTGCTCGACGCGCTTGTCGCCCTGATAGCGATCTAGGCTCACAGGCCCTGAGAAGCGGAGGTATCCCCCGGGGTACCTGAGGAGCTCGGCTACGAGCTTTTGCACGCCTGTGGCCAAATCCAGGAATTTCTGAGTCACGAGGGTCTTCTGGCGCGAGTAGGTCAGTACGTAGCGCGTGTCCCCATCGCGATAGTCGAAGCAGATCGCATCCGGGATGGGTTTGCCGGTGTGTTCGTCGATCTGGCTTCCGCTCCTCGAAAAAGCCACCTTCGTGCCATCGTCCGCAATCACCTTGCCGTCGCGGGCGAGCATATAGAGGGGAAAGGTCGTGTAGCCGTACTGCTTGGCGGCCGTGATGTAGGCCGTGACGAACGAGTAGGGGCCGACCTGCCCGCGCCCCCAGTACCAGTGGTCGACCAGGTGCGAGAACCCCTTGTTCATCCAGTTGTGGTCGTGGTAGCCGGTGCCCGTAGCCTCGTGAACCTCCGAGCCGATCCGGTAGGTGGCCTTCACGTTACCCATGGGCACGAAAGGCGTCCAGGCGAAGATCGTTTGACCTTCGGGCCCGAAGACCATGTGGCCTGTCTCCGGGCGCCATGGCTCCGTCGTCGCCTCGAGCCGGACCTCGGCCGAGAGATCCTCGGCCGCAGCCGTGATCGTATAGTCGTGCAGGTCGCCGACGAAGCGATACTTCCCGATCTGGACGTCACAGCCATCCTTAGAGGCCTCAAACTCAGCCGCTTTGAACCTGCCGTACTTCATGAACCTCCGCCCGTCCGGCAGGTCCAGGTCGATCTCGATCACCGGCTCAAGGGGCTGGTGGGGCCGGGAGGCGTCCTTTGTGCAAAAGACCACCGCCAGGTTGGCGCCGTCGTCCAGCAGGCAGTCAAAGTACCACCACTCAATGTTCGGTGCGCCGGGGTCGAGACGGAGGCCGTCTTCCCACTGCTGAATGTGGCGCCTCTCGAGGTTGAAGCGCGCATAGTCTTCGGGCTTGTCAGCCAGCCTGGCCGGTTCGGGATGCATGGTCGTTCTCCTTTCTTTCTGACCGGGTGTGTTCTTGAGCAAGCACGCAAGATGCGAGTTCTGCTTCCATGTGCGCCGCGACCTCTGGCAGGGAGACGCAAGTGCGGCGGGGCGCATTGGCATCCGCCTGCTGCACGGTGAAGCGCCAGGCGGCCGCGCCATCTGGCCCGGCGCCTTCCTCCAGCCTGCAGCGGATCAGGAAGCACCGGTAGGGTTGCCGCTTGCCGGTTTGACCCGTTCTTTCCCTGGCACCCATATCGCCTCCACTCGCCGTCTGCTTTCGCCTGCGCAACCATTTACCACACGGCCGTGACGACGCCGTCACGACGGTGTGACCACAGATAGCTGATTTCAGGCGTACCCCTTGGCAACGTCTGTGGCATCTGGTATAATGTGCTTGTCGCGCGTCCTGAGGACATCACGTCGGAGCGTCCTCCCCATGACAAGGCTTGTCGTGCGTCTGCTGGGGGGCTTCCGTGTCGAAGTGGACGGGGAAGCCGTCTACGGTTTCGAGACGGACAAGGCCCGCGCGCTCTTCGCTTACCTGATTGTGGAGGCCGATCGTCCGCACCGCCGGGAGACCCTCGCCAGCCTCCTCTGGCCCGAGCGCCCCGACACGATCGCACGAGCGAACCTCCGCCAGGCGCTGGTCCGCGTGCGGCGGGCGCTCGGAGACTACGTGTCGCCGAGCGACGGTGCGTCGCCCGGCGACGGCGACATCCCGCCTCCCAACCACGGGAGGATCGGCCGGTCCCCGCCTTTTCTCTTCGTCACACTGACCGACGTGCAGTTCAATGCCGCCAGCGACTACTCGCTTGACGTCGCGGCGTTGGAGGCGTTCGCGCGCCCATTGGCCGGAGGACCAGGGCGGCGCTTGCAGCTTCTGCCCGAGGCGCTGTGCGCAGACTTCCTCGCCGGCTTTGCGGTGCCCGACAGCGAAACGTTCCAGGCCTGGGTGCTCAACAAGCAGGAGTACTATCACCGGCTCGCCCTCGACATCCTGGAGGACCAGAACGCGGCCTTCGAGGCCGCGGGCGACTTCGAGCACGCGGTGGCCGCTGCCCGGCTGCAACTCCGCATGGAGCCCTGGCTGGAGGAGGCGCACCGGCGCTGCATGCGCGGCCTCGCGCTGGCCGGGCGCCGGGACGAGGCGCTCCACCAGTACGAGCTGTGCCGTCTCGCCCTGGACGCTGAGCTGGGAGCCGAACCCGCGCCGAGCACGGAGGCGCTCTCTGCCGCCATACGCGCCGGCCGGCTCCTTCCAACGCTGCATCCGTCACGCCCAGCCGGCCAGGCGCGTAGTTCGGGCCGATCCCCCCCGCATGACGCCCCGTCCGCGCAGCCCCTCCCCTCCCTCCAAGACAATCCACCCGCCGCGCTGGTCGCGCGCGAGGATGAGTTGGGACGGCTTGGACGCTATCTCGAAGCGGCGCTGGCAGGTGAGACCGGGGTGGCCTTCGTCAGTGGCGATGCGGGCAGCGGCAAGACGGTGCTGCTCGAGGCCTTTGCCGCATTGGCGATGACAGGGCACCCTGATCTGCTGGTGGCCGGCGCGCGCTGCAGCCCGGGTGGCGGCCTCGACCCCTTTGCGCCCCTGCGCCGGCTTGCAGATATGCTCTTCGGGGATCTGGCCGGCGAGACGGCCTGGCCGCTGCATGGTCGTACGGGGGCCGGTCGTTTGCAGGATGCCACGACACTCGTGATGTCCGCGCTGGCCAGGCAAGGCGATGGACTGGTCGAGGTGCTCGTTCCGGCTGCCTCGATTGCCCGCAGAGCCGGTCAATCCACGCCTCTGGCCGCGCCGAGTAGTCGGCCGGGCTCGCTGCCACTTCGCGGGCGCCCTGTCGCAGGGCGCCCTGTTCGACCAGTTGATGCGGACCCTGGCCGCGATCAGCCGGGAGCAGCCCCTGCTCCTCCTCTTCGACGACCTGCACTGGGTGGACGATGCGAGCGCGGCCTTTCTCGCCCACCTCGGCCGAGAACTGAGCCGCAGCCGGCTCCTCGTTCTCGGCGCATACCGCACCGCGACCGTCAGCCTGGGGCGCCGCGACGCCCGCTCGGGCGAGATGACGCGCCACCCGCTCGCGGCCGTCGTCAATGAGCTGCGCCGCGAGAAGGGCGACATCGTGATCGAGCTGGACCGGGCGGACGGCCGGGCGTTCGTCGAGGCTTACGTGGACACCCAACCCAATCGCCTGGGCGCCCCCTTCAGGGATGCGCTTTACGCACAGACGGGTGGCCATGCCCTGTTCACGGTGGAGTCACTGCGCAACCTGCAGGATCGCGGGGAGCTGTTCAAGGACGAGGCGGGCCGGTGGGTCGCGCGCGAATCGCTCGACTGGGGCGAGCTGCCGGCGCGCGTAGAGGCTGCTATCGCCGAGCGCATCGAGCGCCTGCCGGAAAACAGCCGGCGCTTTCTCTCCGCAGCCAGCGTGCAAGGCGACGACTTCACCGGCGAGCTTGTCGCCGAGCTGACCGGCGAGCCGGTGGGTGAGGTCATTGCGGCGCTGAGTGGCAGCCTGGCGCGCCAACACCACCTGGTGCGATCCGAAGGTCTACAGCAGGTGGGCAGCGACAAGCGTTCGGTGTACCGGTTCAGGCACCACCTGTTTCAGAAGTACCTCTACGACGAGCTCGACCGGATCGAACGCGCGCGGTGGCACGCCGCGGTGGCCTCCAGCCTGGAGCGGCAGGTCGGGGAGGATCCAGCGGAGCGCGAGCGCTTCGGCGCGCGGCTGGCCTGGCATTACGAGTCAGCGGGCCTGCCCGTGCAGGCCGCTCGCTCGCTGCTCGACGCCGGCCGGCAGGCCACTCGAATGTCGGCCTTTCGCGAGGCGCTCAACCTGTTCGATCATGGGTTGGCGTTGCTGCACGCGGTGGACGCAACGCGCCCGGCGGACAGCGTGTCCGCCGAGCCAGAGCGGGTCCAAATCGGACAACTCCTGCAAATCGCACGGTTGGTCCCGCAACGTAGCCTGAGTGGGTCGGGCGCTACGGAAGTGGAGGTCACTCTGGCGCAGGTGATTGAAGCCGGAGCAGGGCGACCTGCAGGACCGGACAATAGCTGGCAGCCCTCGCGGCAGAAGCAGACCACTTGATTGCGCGCGGCCAGTTCGCGGAAGTCCTGGAGATCGCGCGAGCGGATGCTCGATCTGGCGACGCGCTGCGGCGACGACGCCTTTGAGGCCCTCGCCCATTTCTGGTTCGGCTTCATCTACCACTTACTGGGCGAGCCCCAGAAGGCAGATGGCTATTTCGAGTGGATCTTGGCTCGACACACGCCGGGCCGGTGGGCCGAGCTCCGGGCGCTGGTCGGTTTCGACCTCTTGCCACACTTGCTCACGATTTCAGCCATCAACAAGCTTTCCTTGGGGTACCCTGACGAGGCACTGGCGCGCAGCGCCCGGGCGGTGACCACCGCCCAGGAGCTGGGGGACCAGTACGGCCTGGCATTCGCCTCAGCGATCGGCTCAATGACGCTTTTCCTGCTGCGTAGCGATCCACGAGCGCTGCAGGAACGCAGCGAGCTGTGTTGCCGGCACTGCGAGAAGCATGGTTTTGCCTGGTGGCAATATTACGCTGCGGCCTTCCTGGGTTGGCTGATCGTCATGCGTGGCGAGCCGGATGAAGGCATCGAGCGCATGCACAGTGCGATGGCCGCGTGGCAGGCAACGGGCATGCTGCTTGGACCGGACAGCCTTGGCATCGTCCTGGCGGACGCGTACCTGGAGGCGGTCCGGCGGCGCCCGGAGGGAAAGGATCCCCTTGCGGATAACGGCCGCGCCGGCCTTCTCACGGAAGGCCTGGCAAGGATCGACGCCGTGCTGGCGCCCAACAGCCTGTGTGGGCAATGCTACCAGGCCGAGCTCTACCGCATGCGAGGGGAGCTACTTCTGGCGCGCGACGGCCTGGCCGCGGCAGGCCAGGCGTTGGCGTGCTTCGAACGGGCCATGACGCTCGCACGGGAGAAGGGCGCGCTGGCCTGGGAGCTCCGCGCGGCGATGAGTATCGTGCGGCTCCGCCAACGACAGGGCCAGGAATACACCGAGGAGCTGGCAAAGGCGCGCGCTTGCCTGCGCAGCATCTACGCGCGGTTCACCGAGGGGTTTGCCTACCCCGACCTGGAGGAGGCTGCGGTATTGATCGGACCTGATTCAGTTCAGGTCGCTGCCTTCTCGGCCGGGCAGCCGAGGTGAGGACCGCTGTGACGCTGTCGGGTTGCTCGTGGCCGCGTGTGAGGGCGCAGGGGATGCCGAAGGCGGCGCGATGATCTGAAGGGGAGGCGGGACAAGCGCCGACACGGTCGGGCAGCAATTGGTCTCTCAAATGCGTTTTGGTTGAGCGAAAGCCGAGAAGGCCTCCTCGTCATTTGGGGGGTAAACTAGCTTGACATAACAAGAATGCCCCCAAGGGGGTTCGTATTTTGCGCTGGTATAACCTGCTGAATCTTCCTTCCGAGGCGTGCGGCCGGGAGTATTGCCGCACCTGCAACTCAGGCGTGCCGTCCACAACGCTCAGGAATGGCAGGATTATCTGCTCGTGCTGGATCGGAGCAAAGCCCGCTTACCGGATGTAGTCGGCGCCCAGGCCGAGCCACTGGTAGGCCTGGGCGTTCAACGTGTACGTCCGGCCGCGCGTGGCACCGCGGCCTTCAATCAGGCCAGCTTCGACCAACCGTTCCAGCACCGCGCGGGCAACTGACTTGTTCTTCTGGATCTGGAGGTGCCTGAATTTTGCGACAAGCTCGCCATGAAAGGTAGCCCTGGGAGACCTGGCCGGCGCCCTCGCCTTGCTGGATAAAGCGGAGCGCCTGCAAGTCCGTGTCGCTGAATACCGTGCGGACCCATACCAAGAACATCTACGGCAAACTCGGGGCGAACAGCCGGCGGGCCGCCGTCCGGCGCGCTGAGGAACTCGGTTTGTTGTAGCGAACGGGCCAACACCCATCCGCCCCGGCGCGCCGGGGCTTTTTTGTTTAACCCTCGGCCGCCCGACGGGCCGTTCACCCCATCAATCACCACATGTGGTGATGACGCCTCACCACATTGTCCGGTATCCTCTGGGCGAAGCTAGAGAACAACGTCGCCACGCGGAAGTCCACCCGTGGAGCAGGGGCACGAGGCGCAGCATGAGTGAAATACACACAGCAACTGACGGTCAGGATGAGCCCGGGCTTTACGTAATCTGTATCAAGGGACACCTGGATGCGCGGTGGGCCGATCGCTTTGGGGGCATGACCATCACGCTGGCCGAGAACGGCGAGACGCTGCTCACCGGCCCGGTGATCGATCAGGCTGCGCTGTACGGCTTGCTCAAAAAAGTGCGTGATTTGGGTCTGCCATTGGTCTCCGTCAATCCGGTTCGACCGAGCCTGGCAGATGCCGCAGATGATAAACCATAGAAGGAGATAGGCTATGATGAAAGTTTGCATTGTCGGGGCCTCCGGTAAGCTCGGCCGGTACATGGTGCAGCACACGCTGGACCGGGGCTACAAAGTGGTGGGCGTCTGCCGGGAGAAGAGCGCCGGCAAACTCGACGGGTTCCGCGGGCGCATGACGGTCATACCCGGCGCGACGAATGACCGCGCGGTGATCGAGAAGGCGGTCGCAGGGTGTGACGGCGTGCTCACCGTGCTGGTGCCTTGGGGCAATCAGCATTACGCGACGGGAACCGCGCAAGCCGTACTCGACTACGCGCGGCCGGGCGCACGCCTGATCTTCTCCTGCGGCTGGCACATCACGCGGGACGGCCAGGATGTGTACCCGCCCTCCCTGAAGCGAGAAGAAGTGCTCGCCCGCTGGCTGGGGCGGCTGACCCACTTTATCGATATCGATGACCAGGTGGAGGCGTGCCGGCGGATCTTTGCCAGCGAGGCCCGGTGGACGGTCGTGCGCGGGAGCGACCTCGAAGAGGGGGAGAGCGAGGGCCTGCCCGTGTGGAGCCGGCACGTGGGCGATCCCATCCTCCAGAGCAACAGGACGCGCCGCGTGGATTACGCCCTGTTCATGGTCGAGGCCCTGGTGAACGACGGCTTGATCCGCGAAGCCCCGGCCATCGTCGGCTGCCGCACACCCTCGGCGCTCGCTCATCCGATGCCTGAAACGCAACTACATCTTTTCACAAAGGGAGTCTGAACATGAACAACTTGCAGAAGTGGGGTGGCATTGCGGCACTGGGTCACGCCGCAGCCTACCTGGTGGGCCTGGTCCTGGGGCTGATCCTGATGTTTCCCCTCCTGAACGCCGCGACCGAGCAGTACCTGAAGTTCCTGGCCGAGAACCAGGCCCTCGTGTACGTGTGGAACCTGATCAGTTATTGGGGGTCCGCCGTCACGTTGGTGATCATGGTGTTGGCGCTCTACGAGCGGTTGAAGGGCCGCTCACCGGCGTTGATGCAGACGGCCACTGTGTTCGGGTTGATCTGGGCGGGGCTGATCATCGCCAGCGGCAACCTCATGCTCCGTAACATCAGTGTCGTCGCAACCCTTTACGGCAACGATCCGGCGCAAGCGGCGACTGCCTGGACCGCGCTCGAGGCGGTGGAAACCGGGATCGCGAGCGGGAACGAGCTGGTCGGCAGCCTCTGGGTTCTGCTGTTGAGCGTGGCCGCTTTGCGGACGGGCGGGCTGACCCGAGCCCTGAACTACCTCGGCCTGGTTCTCGGCGTCGCGGGCATCCTCACGATGATCCCGGCTGCGGTGGAGACCATAAGCATGGTTTTCGGGACAGGCATGATCGTATGGTCTGTCTGGGTGGGGATCATCCTGCTGCGCGGGAGCCGGGTCGCGGCGACGCAACAGGAGCGGGCGCCGCACAGGACACCAGGCCTATCACCGACGCCGGGGACAACCACCTGAGAAGCAAGATACGAGACGTGAGGTTTCTCCTCCTGAAATTCGTGAGATATATCCATGGGCGGTGCGCCAGCCTCCGGGGGTCGAGGGCTGGCGCACCGTTGCGGTTACACCGCCAACACCTACTGGATGAAAGTCAGATGTTGCGCCGGATCGTTCGAGTGGATTTTGTGAAAGGCCTTTCGCTGCTGCTTCTGCCATGGCATCCAGGATGGGGGTCGGCTCGAAGTTGGTGACGAGCAGGATATACCCGCCCGGATCGAGTTCGCCCAGCAGTTCGTTGACCCTGCCGAGCGGCACTTCGCCGCGCTGGAGCAGCGCCGTCCCGTCGATGGTGAACTGCGGCTCCCCGGCGATCCATTCGGGGTCGCCGGCGAGCCGGGGGACTTCGACCACCAGACCGGCTGCCGCCGCTGTCTCAAGCTCCGGTTGCCCCACCGCCCGGCGTAGGGTGTTGACCAGATTGTTCACGTCCATGCCGCCGATTTGGGCGACCTTCTCCAGAGTGACGATCCGCCCGACCGTCCGGCGCAACACCGGGTTCTTCAGGTTCTGGAAGGGCGGGGCGATCTTGATGATCTGCGCCTCCAGTTCCGGGTGGGCAGCCAAAACATCGTACAGTTTGCTCTGCGAGGTGATCTCCATCGTCTACTCCGCGCTGTCGATACGTCAACAGGCGGCGCTCGCCTTCCAGCGCGCGGACCTCAGTCAGGTCCTGCGTCACCTCGAGCGTGCCCAGGTACCCGCCCTGGGCGTCGCGCACGGCGTAGTAGCAGATGTAGATCAGCCGCCCGCCCATGTTGATCCAGAAGCGCGCGCGGTCTTCTTTGCCGGCCTTGAAATCCTTCACGATCTGGTTGACGATATGCACGCTCTTCGGCGGGTGGCAGTATTGCACCTTGCGGCCCAGAATCGCGCGCGAGCGGTCGAATACGCGCTCCTTGCCGGGGGTGAAGTAACGCACCGTGTCGTCCTTGTCCACAAAGGTCATGTCGAAAGGCAGGGCGCTGAACGCGGCGATCAACTCATCGAGGGAGAAACTGCCGGTCGGCATCTGGACGCGCCCGCCCGCCGCCGCCGGCTTCCTGATCTCCTTGTGGATTCCCCCTTCGGGCATCCACTCGAACTGCGGGGCGTACAGGCAGTAACCGTATTCGTCGCTCTGGAGGTAGATCTCGTACCAGTCCTGCTCGGTCAGCAGGTTGAGCGCGGTCGGGAACAGGATCTTCTCTTCCTTGAAGACCATGTCGTCGAGCGCATCGAGGGCCGGGGTGACGGTGAACAGGTTGTAGGCTTTGGCTTCGGCGGCGGTCATGCGCTCGACCTGCTGCAACCCGGCGATCGTCTCCTTGAGCAGGTTGCGGGCCTCGTCGTGTTTGCCCCACATCACCATCGGTGGGCCGGGCAATTGGTTTTTCTCGAAGAAAGGAAAGAGCAGATATTCCTTGCGGCGGTAGTGCTTGTCCACATCCATCAGGTTGTTGAGCAGCCCCTGAATGGCGCGCATCGGCTCGGTGGCATCCTGGTCATCGGCCAGGGTTTCCAGTCCCAGCATCTGCAGGCGGATCTGCGCGGTGGTCTTGGTCAGTTCGCGGTTTTCCCGGACAAAGGTGTTGACCGGGTGGCCGGGCAGCGTTTCAGGAGTTTCGCTCAGGTCGAGGTGCTTTTTCAGCACGCGGGTGTGCGAGTCGCACAACGCCTGGATTTCTTCCGCCGGGATGCCTTCCTGCACCAGTTGAACTTCCATCAGGAAGACATCGCTGTAGTCGGCCTCGTCGAGCATCGTTTCGAGTTGATGCTTGACCTGTTCCTCGGCTACGCCGTTGTGCAGTTGGCGGACCAGGCTTTTCATGATGCCGATGCGCTGCTGGCGGTTGTTGATGATTTCGCTCATGGAGATACCCTTTCGTTGGCAGATAGTTTGTAACCCAAATTATCCACAGAAACGAGGGAATTTCTATGACTTTTGTCTCCGAAATAGCGAGATCGGCAAGGATCGCTCCGATCAGGCGGCGCAGATCGTCACGCGTCGCGTCCGCCGGCGATTCCTCCTGCACATGAAGAGGTTCGCTGAGCGAAATCATGTGAAAACTGTACACCTTGCTGATTCTCGGCCTCATTTCCTGGGGTCTGAGCAGAAACGCAGGCTCAAGCTGGCAGCCTGTCTGCCATTTTCGCCCCTGCCGGCGTCGGAGTCAAGGGGGGTTTAAGGGCAATGCCTTCTCAAACAAGGCCGGACTGGAGCCTTTAGGCGGTTTCCCGCCGGCTAAAGCCTCGATTCCGGATCGCTATCGGATGCGATATAGGCCACATGGCCAATGCGCGGATTCGACCGGCGTCTGATGCGCCCGGGGCATTGCCGTCGTATGCTGTACGTGTATCGTTATCAAGGCGGCGGATCGGACCCTGATCGATGGGCCGGGTGCACTGATGAAAAGTGCGCATAGAGGTTTCACTTTTATCGTCTCAGGAGTCATGATGGCAACCCTGTACCTGACCGCCCGCACGCCGGCGCAGGCGCCCGCGTCCAACAGCGACCAGGCCATCACAGGCGTAGCCGTGGTGGACGTGGAGAAGGGGATCGTCCTTCCCGATCAGACGGTCATCACCGCCAATGGCCTGATTCAAGCGATCGGTCCTCGCGCCGGGCTCGCGGCGCCCTGAACGCGTCATGTCCGGCTGCCGCCACATGCGATGAGGTGTAACATGGAAACCAGCCGCACCATGCCGTCCGGGTTGGCAAGGAAGGTCTATGGCCGCGCCCTGCTGGCCGTGCCGGTGCTGTGGGCGATCCTGTTCGTCCCGGCCGGCACGCTCGCCTACTGGGAAGCCTGGGTCTACCTGGCCATCCTCCTGATCCCGATGTTCTTTGTGTTTCGCTATCTCCTCAAGAACGATCCCCAGCTTCTGGAGCGCCGGATGCAGATGCGGGAGCGGGAAGTCACACAACGGCGCATCATCGGCTTCTCCTCTCTCTACTTCCTGCTGGCCTTTGTGCTGCCGGGCCTCGACAAGCGGTGGGGCTGGTCCGACGTCCCCCCGCCGGTCGTGATCGCGGCCGATCTCCTGGTCCTGTTGGGCTACGGCCTCTTCGTCCTGGTCCTGCGGGAGAATCAGTATGCCTCCCGCACCATTCAGGTCGAGCGGGGCCAAACCGTGATCAGCAGCGGTCCGTATGCGCTCGTGCGCCATCCAATGTACCTGGGCGTGGCGCTGATGTACCTGGCGTCGCCGCTGGCCCTGGGTTCCTATTGGGCGCTGCTCCCGGGGCTGTTGATCGTCCCCATTCTCGTCGCAAGGATCATCAACGAGGAGAAGGTGCTGGCGCGTGACCTGAACGGCTACACCGCGTACACTCAACAGACGCGCTACCGGCTGCTGCCGGGGGTGTGGTAGCCACTGCGACACGGAGGCGCTTCGCCTCCGATCTACTGCGGCAGCACTTTGAACGTATCGATCACCTGCTCGGCTGCGTCCTGGCAATTGCTGTTGCCCCGGCCGGAATACGCCTCGGGCAGCAGCACCCCGAAGATCCAGGTAATGTCCCCCTGCGCCGATGAGTACTGGATGATGTTCGACTGCACCTGCGAGAGGGTCCACTCGCGTTCGGCCTTCCACGTCATCGCCATCTGCGTCGCGCCCACCGGCCCGGCCCGCAGCCAGACGGCGCAGCCCGGCAGCGAGCGATGCTTCAGTTGGCTCTGCCGGCCCGAGCCGTCGTCCGCCACGTATTCCCACACGGCCGTATCGTAGGCCACGTCGAAGGCGGGCGTGGCGCGGTAGGGGTTGGGACCTTGATAATGCGCGACACCGGCGACAGTGGACGCCACGGGCGTCGTCGCGGCCGTCGACGTCGCGGCCGGCGACGTCGCCTCGACGGTTGCCTCGCCGGTTGGCAGAAGCGCGGGGTCCTCGGCCGGCGGCTGGCTGGATGGCGAGGTCACGGGGACGCTGAACGTGGTCGTCGCGCCGTTGGCGGTGACCGTGTATTGGCCTTCCGGCAGCTCCACCACGTTGATCGGGATGGCGATGCGAAACGGCAGGCCGAGGAAATCGGGGGGGCAGGCGGGGTCGGCGGCCGTCGCCAGCAGGGTGATGTCGAAGGTTTTGCCCGCATACCGCTGCGTGACTTGCGCCAGTTGCGCGCAGAGGTCGGGCCACTCGCCGCTGACGAAGGCGTCGACCGGGATGGGGGAGCCCACGCCGACATCGACGGCCACGCTCGCGACCGTAAGGGGGCGCAGGCCGGCCGCTGCCGGGGTGCTGAGGCCGGTTGCAGGCTCGGTCCGGACCACAGGCGCGCCCGGGACGCCGGTCGCCGGCTGAGAACTGCTGCTCGTGGACACGGGGACGCAGCCCCCGGCAGTCAAGAGCACAAGAACCATGAGTGCGATCAGGGGCAGACTTTTGCGGAAGAACATCTTTCTCTCCTGGAAGTAAGTTGGCCTGGACCAAAAGAAAAGACGCACGGAGACGGTTGTTTGATCCATCGTTTTCCTGGGGCTGTTGAAGACGGCGCATCCGCTGTTCTCGGCATAGCCGATGACGCTCGCGTTGCCGGCCCGAGAATCCATGCCCGCCAGCCGGTGCAGGATCGCGATATGTCACGGCCGCCAGCGATTCCTCCCATTAATGAGAGGTTCGCCGGCGGCCGTGCCGGTGGGCGAGGTAAGCCGGCATCCCGGCCCGTGTCTACACTTCCCGATAGTCCGTATAGATCACATCGATCGGGGTTGCGTACTCGTCCCACTTCGCCAGGGCCGGACCCTGGACGCCCATCCACTCCATGAACTCGGCCGATCCCTGCCGGGCCGCCGGGCCGGCTTCCGGGAAGAGCTGGTTCCGCCGCTCCACGCTGTCGAATTCGAACATCACAAGATACTTGCCCTCGCGGTCGCCCCGATCACCCTTGAGCAGCCGCATGGCCATCCCGCTCAGCATCGTCCAGGACTCGAGAATCCCACGGATGTACCGCTCGAAGTCCGGCCCACTCGCGCCTGCCTTCAGCGCAATCATGTGGAAACTGTACACCTTGCTCATTCTTGGCCTCCTTTCCTGGGGTCTCAGCAGAAACTCAGGCTCAAGCTGGCAGCCTGTCTGCCATTTTCGCGCCGGCCGGCGCCGGCGTCAAGGGTTTTCGGATGTTGTGCCGAAAAACGCCCCGCAACGGCCGCCGGGTGTTCGTCCAGGCATCTGTCACCGGTGGACAGAACGTTCTTGCGCGAAACCGCACACCGGCTGAGCCTTCGGGCGTCTCCTGTCAATTCGTGGCCGCTGCCGGCCGGCAGCATGGATCACGAAGGGCCTGATCGCAACGTGAGTTGCATGATTCACAAAGCACCGTGTATAATTTGGCAAGCAACTCTTTGGAGTCTGTCCGCATGAGCCAACTCGAACAACTGCAACCCAACGCCGCATTGTGCGGGATTCTGCCCGATGCCCCGGTGACGGTGGTCAGTGTCCAGTGGTTCGGCTCGGAAGCGCTCGAGCTCACGTACAAGACGCCGACCGGCAAGGTGGCGAATGAGCTGCTGTATCGCCACGACGAGGCACGCCTCGATGTCGTCGAGCACGGCCGCCCCTGGAGCTTTGACGGCGACGGCGCGCTGTTCCGCCTGGTCTCCGAAGCACAGCGCATCCGGCTGGCGCACCTCTTCGATCCGGTGCTGGCGGTGCATACCTCCATCGTCGAGCCGCTACCGCACCAGATCACGGCGGTTTACGAGACCATGCTGCCGCGCCAGCCCCTGCGCTTCCTGTTGGCGGACGACCCCGGCGCCGGGAAGACCATTATGGCCGGCCTGTTGATGAAGGAGCTGATCGCGCGCGGCGACCTGCAACGCTGCCTGGTGGTCTGCCCGGGCAGCCTCGCCGAGCAGTGGCAAGATGAGCTTTACCGCCGTTTCCACCTGCCCTTTGAGATCCTCACCAACGACAAGCTGGAGGCGGCCCCCTTCGGGCCGGCAACTGGTTCCTGGAGACCAACCTGGTAATCGCCCGGCTCGACAAGCTCGCCCGTAACGAAGATGTGCAGCAGAAGCTTCAGGCGCCCGATGGCCGTTGGGATCTGATTGTCTGCGATGAAGCGCATAAAATGTCGGCCTCGGTTTTCGGCGGCGAGCTCAAGTACACCAAACGTTACCGGCTGGGCCAACTGCTCTCGACGCTCACGCGGCACTTCCTGTTGATGACGGCGACGCCGCACAACGGCAAGGAAGAGGACTTTCAGCTCTTCATGGCGCTGCTCGACGGCGACCGCTTCGAGGGCCGTTTCCGCGACGGCGTGCACGTGACCGACGTTTCGGATCTGATGCGCCGCATGGTGAAGGAGCGGCTGCTCAAGTTCGATGGCACGCCGCTCTTCCCGGAGCGCATCGCTTACACGGTGCCCTACAAGCTCTCGCCGCCCGAAGCCCACCTCTACAAGGCCGTCACTGACTATGTGCGTGAGGAGTTCAATCGCGCCGAAGCGCTGCAGAACGACAAGCGGGCCGGCACGGTCGGCTTTGCGCTGACGATCCTGCAGCGGCGGCTGGCTTCCTCACCCGAAGCGATCTACCGTTCGCTGCGCCGCCGCCACGAGCGGCTGGAAAAGCGACTCCGCGAACTTGAACTGCTGCAGCGGGGCGCGGTGTGGGTATTCGACAGGATTTACAGGATTTACAGGATTTTATTTTCTCCAAAAGTATCGACTTGAATCCTGTTGATCCTGCTAATCCTGTCAAATCTCTCCTCGGCCCTGAGGACATCGAAGATCTCGAAGAAGCGCCCGAAAACGAGGTTGCCGTCGTCGAGGAGGAGATCCTCGACCAGGCCACGGCCGCGCGCACCATTGACGAACTCAAGGCCGAGATCGCCACCCTGAAACACCTGGAAGCGTTGGCCCTCGGCGTCCGGCGCAGCGGCACGGACACCAAATGGCGTGAGCTGGCCTGCCTGCTCGGCGAGATCTTCACGCCTGCCGCCATAGCCAACCGCCTGGCCGAGGAGCGAGCGACGTACACGCTTGGACAGGATAAACAGGATTTTCAGGATGAGCACGAAAAACATCCTGTTCATCTTGTCAATCCTGTCCCACATCCGGTCTCCTCGCCCCGGCAGAAGCTGGTGCTCTTCACCGAGCACCGCGACACGCTCACCTATCTGGAGAACCGCATCACCACGCTGCTGGGCCGCTACGAGGCCGTGGTCGTGATCCACGGCGGCATGGGCCGCGAGGAGCGCATGAAGGCGCAAGAGTCCTTCCGCCACGATCCCGAGGTGCAGGTGCTGCTGGCCACCGACGCGGCGGGCGAGGGCATCAACCTCCAGCGCGCCCACCTGATGGTGAACTACGATTTGCCGTGGAACCCCAACCGCATCGAGCAGCGCTTCGGCCGCATCCACCGCATCGGCCAGACCGAGGTGTGCCACCTGTGGAACCTGGTGGCCGAGGAGACCCGCGAAGGCGACGTCTACCGGCGGCTGCTGGAGAAGCTGGAGCAGGCCCGCCAGGCCCTCGGCGGCCAGGTCTTCGACGTGCTGGGCAAGCTGCAATTCGAGGGCAAGCCCCTGCGCGATCTGCTCATCGAGGCGATCCGTTACGGCGATCAACCCGAGGTGCGCGCCCACCTGACGACCGTGCTGGACCACGCGCTGGACCGAGAGCAGTTGCAGAACCTGCTGGAAGAGGGGGCGCTCGCCCACGACGTGATGGACGCCACGCGGGTCTATCGCATCCGGGAGGAGATGGAACGCGCCGAGGCCCGCCGCCTGCAACCGCACTACATCGAGTCGTTCTTTCTGGAGGCGTTCAAACGCCTGGGCGGCACGGCCAAACAGCGCGAGCCGCGTCGTTTCGAGGTGACCCATGTGCCGGCCCTGATTCGGAACCGCGATCGCCTCATCGGCATCGGTGAGCCGGTGCTGCCGCGTTACGAGCGCATCGCCTTTGAAAAGGAGTTCGTGGCGCCGCCCGGCCAACCACCGGCCGCCTTCGTCTGCCCGGGCCATCCGCTGCTGGACGCGGTGCTCGACCTCACCCTCGAACGGCAGTGTGATCTGCTCAAGCGCGGCGCGGTGCTGGTAGACGAGCGCGACCCGGGGACGCAGCCCCGCGTCCTCTTCTATCTGGAGCACGCCATCCAGGACGCCAGTCTGACACGTAGCAACGAGCGCCGCGTCATCTCCCAGCGGATGCTCTACGTTGAGCTTAGGGCCGACGGTACGGCACGCCACCTGCACTACGCCCCCTATCTCGACTATCGCCCCCTGGCTGAGGGCGAACCCGGCGTGGACGCGCTCCTCGACCGGGCTGAGTGCGCCTGGATCTCGCGGACGTTGGAACAGCAGGTGCAGGGCTACGCCATCGCCCACGTCGTGCCGGAGCATCTGGCCGAAGTGCGTGCCCTCAAGCTGGCGCTGATCGCCAAGACCGAGGCCGCGGTCAAGGATCGGCTGATCAAGGAGATCACCTACTGGGACCAGCGCGCCGAGCAGCTCAAGCTCCAGGAGCAGGCCGGCAAGCCGAACGCCAGGCTCAACTCGGCGAGGCGCGCAAGCGTGCCGACGGCTTACAGGGGCGGCTGCAAAAGCGGCTGGAAGAGTTGAAGCTCGAAGCCCAGATCTCGCCGCTGCCGCCCGTGGTGCTGGGCGGGGTGCTGGTGGTGCCGATGGGGTTGCTCGCGGCCATGGCCAGCACGCAAACAGTGCCGGCGGCCCTGATGGCGGCGCGCCAGGTCGATACGCAGGCTGCCGCCGCCCACGCTCGGGCTATCGTGATGGCGGTCGAGCGCAGCCTCGGCTTCGAGCCGACCGACCGCGAGTTCGAGCAACTTGGTTACGAATCGAGAGCCGCGTGCCCGGGACGGGCAAGCTGCGGTTCATCGAGGTGAAGGGGCGCATCACCGGTGCCGAGACCGTGACAGTCACCAAGAACGAGATCCTGTATTCGTTGAACAAGCCGGACGATTATGTCTTGGCGATTGTCGAGTTCCTGAGCGATAATGAGCACCGGACCCACTACCTGCGCCGGCCCTTCCAACGTGAGCCGGATTTTGGGGTGACCAGCGTGAATTACGATTTCGCCGGGCTGCTGGCGCGGGCAGAGGCGCCAAGATAAAGCTCAAACCAAGAGGCAATCCACTATGTTGAGCCAAGAACAACTCCAAACCATGCTGTTCGAACTGGAGTCCGATCGCGTTGAACGCACTGTGTCTGTCAATAACACCGACAAATTCGGACAGGCCATCTGCGCCTTCGCAAATGATTTTCCCAATCATCGCCAGCCCGGATACCTCATCGTTGGCGCAAGCGACGACGGGCGCCCCAGCGGTCTTTCTGTCACCGATGATTTACTTCAGAACCTCGCCGCGTTGCGCTCCGACGGGAACATTCAACCGCTCCCGGCCATCACGGTGAGCCGACACTCCCTGCCCGGTGGCGATCTGGCGGTGGTCGAAGTTCTGCCTTCGGATCTGCCCCCTGTGCGCTACAAGGGCAAAGTCTGGATTCGTGTTGGCCCGCGTCGCGCAACCGCCAGCGAGCAAGAGGAGCGTATTCTCAGCGAGCGACGCATTTCCTACGCCAGGTCTTTCGATGCCCTGCCTTGCCTGGAGAGCACGCTGGCCGATCTCTCCCAGGAACGCTTCTATCTTTCCTATTTGCGACGCGCCGTGGCCGAGGAGGTGATCGTCGAGAACCAGCGTCCGTTCAAGCTGCAACTGGCCAGCCTGCGTTTGTTCGATCTCAAGCAAGATTGTCCCACCCATGCGGGTGTCCTGCTCCTCGCAGATGAGCCTACCTACTACTTGCCGGGGGCTTACGTTCAGTTCGTGCGGTATGCCGGCGGTGATATGAGCAGTGATGTGATTGATGAAAAGCGGGCGATGGGAGATTTGCACACGATCCTGAAGACCCTCGACCTCCTGATGGATGTCAACTTGCGCCAGTACCCTGTGCCGGTGAGCGCGTTGCGTGAGGCTATGATCAGCGACTACCCCAAGGTTGCAGTGCGTGAACTTCTTATCAACGCGATCATGCATCGCAATTATCAGTCGAACGCGCCCGTGCGTTTCTACTGGTTCCCCGATCACATCGAGATCAACAACCCAGGCGGGCTTTATGGCGAGGCGTCTCCGGAGAATTTCCCGTATGCTGTTGGCTATCGCAATCCGGTCATTGCTGAGGCTATCCGCGTCCTGGGGTATACAAATCGCTTTGGACAGGGAGTGCTGCGCGCACGCAAGGCGCTCGAAATCAACCAGAACTCCGCAGCCAGGTTCACCTTCGATCCGCACTGGTTCTCCGTACGGATCGAAGCCCGTGTCGCCGACGGCGTCCCGGGCCAGGAATGACGCATTTAGGCGCCGGCCAGGCTTGGGGCTGC
Organism: uncultured Chloroflexia bacterium; assembly: GCA_963810095.1. Taxonomy (GTDB): domain Bacteria; phylum Chloroflexota; class Anaerolineae; order CG2-30-64-16; family CG2-30-64-16; genus JALOOB01. The sequence continues at coordinate 20,137 of CAWEMM010000015.1, forward strand.
CAGCATCGACTACGCCTGTGTAGGCCTTTAGGGCCTGCGAGACCCTAAAGGCCTGAGGGAACCGTGAGAGGATCCGCCATGACTAGCAAAGCCAACAGACCACTCCGTTTGACAGCGGTGCATCTTGAGAATTGGCGCAACTTCACGCTGGCCCATGTTGCGCTGCAACTGGCCGAACGGCAAATATGCCGGGCAGGCGCTCACCGACGGCAGCCTGTCGGCGATGCCCGGCACCGACGTCAACGGACCGACCGCGTTGGTGATGTCTGCGGCGAAGAGCCAGGATGCCATCAAGTACACCGCAACGCACATGAACATGAAATTCCCGCCCGATCAACTGAAGACGCGCAAGGGCCGGGATAACGTGCTGAGGCTCGTCAAGACCTACTTTGACAACGACGGCTATCACATCCAGTTCAATGTCCTGGACACCAACATTCTGAGGGACGCACAGAAGCACCCGGAAAACTACCGTGACCTCGTGGTCCGGGTAGCCGGTTTCAGTGCCTTCTTCACCAAGCTGGCCCCAGGCGTGCAGGACGAGATCATTGCTCGTACCCTGCAGAGTTTCGAGCAGGCATAGGACATCGCGGATCCGGTGCGGCGTGGCCCTGCGTCACGCCGCACCGGAAGTCCCTTGCTGAGCGCCCACGCGCGTTTGGCACGCAATACTACAAAGACAGAACTGAACGCGTTAACCGATTGTGAATCGAAAAGCCCAATCGACTAGCTGGAAAGGTGCAATATGATTACACATGTTGGACATGGAGGCATCCTCAGACGCATTGGCATCAATGTGGGTGCCGGATACGTTCCCGGAATAAATGCTGTGATTACAGGAGCAGCCCAGGCAGCTGGCCTCATGGGATGGGAAATTCTCGGCATCCGCGATGGATTTGAGGGCTTGCTGCACCCTGATCGCTACCCTGAGGGCGGACTGATTACCCTCAGCCCGCAACTGATCACGGACCTCAACGCCTTCGAAGGAGGTATCCTTGGCCAGTCGCCCAGGGTCGATCCATTTCATGTCGCCACCGTAAATCAAGCTAATGAGGTGGAGGAAGTGGACGTTTCAGATGAAATTCTGAAACGGTTGAAGGAAGAAAATATCGATGCATTGATCTCAGTCGTAGGCGGCCGTGGGCTGGGTATTCTCCATAAGCTCCATCGCAAAGGGCTCCATACGGTGTGCATTCCAAAATCGATTGAGAACGACATAGCCGCTACTTCGATATCCTTTGGGTTCAACAGCGCCCTCAGCTTTACCATCGAAATGCTGATGCGTGCCAAACAAGCGGCCAAGTCGGCCCGCAAAATTGCCGTAGTGGAGGTCATTGGAGCCCAGGCAGGATGGTTGGCGCTGCAGGCCGGCATAGCCGTTTCTGCCGATGCGGTACTGCTGCCCGAAATTCAGTGCAATCTTAACCTGTTGGCCCAAAGGTTGGAGGAAAAGATTTCAAGCAGGAGACCCTACGGGTTGGTGATCGTGGCTGAAGGCGCGAAACTCCGCAAAAAACCTCTACAAGAGGAAATCACATCTCCCCATCAAGCGGTTCTAACCCCCCAACATCGAGCGGCCCTATCCCTCAAAGCCTCTCTACCGCCACAGGCATTGGGTGAGGCAAGCGAGCAGGTCATAGTCCCGCCAGATAAGGCAGCCGAGACAGTGGCAAACGAGCTCCGGTTGCTGTTAGCCATGGAACCCTATCCGCTCGTTGTCGGACCTTGGGCGAGGGGGGGAGACCCTACTGCCGTGGACCTTCAACTGGGAATGGCATACGGGGCCGGGGCGATTCAGGCGCTGAAAAGCTCCAAGAATGGCGTAATGGTTTCTTTTGTTCCGCCACAAATTGCATACGTTCCGCTGGCAGAAACAATCGATACAGTCAGAACGGTGCCTGCTGACTGTGAATTTGTAAAGATCGCCGAATCGCTTGGGATTTATTTGGGGAAATTCACTGCGAAAGACGGAATGCAGTCAGACCATTGAGATTCCAAACGATTAGCCCCGTAGCCATCAATCATGGAGGATGCTATGAAAAACACTAGCGAATCAATAGACGTCTACGAACGCCTGGCTAATGTGCTAGATGCAACGCCTCAAGGCTTTCCCAGGTTGAAATCCGGGGTGGAAATCAAACTGCTCAAACTGGTGTTCACTCCTGACGAGGTCTCGCTTGCAAGTTACTTAACCACAACGTACGAGTACCCAGCCGATATCGCCACGCGGGCCGGCATTGATGTGGAAGATGCAATAGTGATACTGAGTGGTCTGATATCCCGCAAACTTGTCCGCATGCAGGGACCTCCCTCTTATCCCGGCATGCCGGCTCCACCTCCCGGAAAAGATTCGCTGTTCCGGCTTGGCCCTTTCATGATTGGCTGGTACGAAGCCTGCATGCGCGTGGAAGGCAAGGAATTTGCCGAGCTTTTCCACCAATATATGGTTGAGGGCGGTAGTGAAAGAATCCTTGCTCCACGGCCCGGCGTGCTGGGCGTTGTCCCGGTGCGGGGCTCGCTAAAGCCGGAATTGATGGCTACGATGGAACCACACCTGGACATCGACGCTCATCTAAAGCGGCACGAACGATTTTTGGTGATGGACTGCGTGTGCAAAAGGGAAATGGAGGCTTTGGGGAAAGACGACAGCCGCTATCCGCTGAAACGCTGCGGATTTTTAGGGCTACCGGCTAGCGTCCCACTCGGAGAACATGTGCTCAGCCGGGAGGAGGCTGACCAGCTCCTTCGAAAGCTCGAAAAGATGGGGCATGTCAGTAATGCAGCCTACGGATTTCAAATGGGCGCCGAAAGTCCACAGTATGTCGGCGGCTGCAACTGCGACCGTTATGCCTGTGGGGTATTTAGCAACCACTACCCGTCGCAGGCATCAAACTACCGCTCGGTGATTGATCCGGAAAAGTGCATCTCTTGTGGCGTGTGTATCGATCGCTGCCCCGTGAGCGCCATCGCGGCGGATGAGGATTACAAGTCGAAGGTGGAACGGGCTAAGTGTATCGGCTGTGGCGTGTGTGTGATTGGATGTAATGATGAAGCCATTGAATTGGTACCTGTATCGAAAGAGGAGTGGTTCCATACGCCAGCGAGCATGGAGGAATGGGAAGAGTTGCGCGCGCAGACTCTGGCAGCGACGAAATAATCCGTGGCCCGACAGATCCCGCCGGATCAGCTAAAACACGGAAGCGCCGCGAAGCCGTTCCTAATCTGGTTAGGACCAAGTACGGGAAGTGCCTTGATGAGCACCACAATCTGTAAGGAGGCAAGGCTATGAATACGGATGCAAGATGCAGGAATAAGGGAGGTTTACTATGACCACTGAAACAGGTCATGCCAGTTCCCCAAGACGGATCGGCATCATGGTGGGCGCCGGCTTCGTCCCCGGCATGAACGCTGTGGTGACCGGCGCGGCGCTGGCCGCGGGCAATCTGGGATGGGAACTCGTGGGCATCCGCGATGGCTTTGACGGGCTCCTGTATCCGGATCGCTACCCGGAAGGCGGGCTGGTAACCCTCTCCCCCGACTGGTCGAGAACCTGGATCCCGCGGCCGGGGGCATCCTTGGCCAATCGGGCCGCGTCGACCCGTTTCATGTCCGCACGATTGACGAAGACGACATGGCTCAGGAAGTGGACATGTCCGACGAGGTGCTGAGCGCACTGCAAGCGCACCAGATCGATGCGCTGATATCCGTGGTCGGCGGCCGCGGGTTGAGCATCCTCTACAGAATGCATTGCAAGGGGCTGGCCAGCGTGTGCATCCCACGCTCGATCGAGAACGACGTCGCGGCCACCTCCGTGGCCTTTGGCTTCAACACCGCACTCAGCTTCACGATCGAGATGCTCGACCGGGCGCGGGTGGCCGCCCAGTCTGCCCGCAAGATCGCGGTCGTGGAGGTCCTGGGCGAGCAGGCCGGCTGGATTGCGCTGCAGGCCGGCATCGCTGCGGGCGCCGATGCCATCTTGATCCCCGAAATTCCCTGTGACCTCGAGCGGGTGGCCGCGCGGCTGAAGCAAAAGATGTCGCGCCAGCGGCCGTACGGGCTGGTGGTGGTGGCCGAAGGGGCCAGGCTGGTCGATAACCACAATGGCCACGCGCAGGAGCCATCCTCGCTGAAGGCTTCCCTCTCGCCGTTGGCTACCGGCGATGCCAGCGACCACGTTATCCAGCGCTCGGGCCGGGCCGCCGAGACCGTCGCCAGCAAGCTGCAACTGCTGATCCCTGAGGAAACCCAGGCGCTCGTCGTAGGCCTGTGGGCCAGGGGCGGCGCTCCGACCGCCGTCGACCGGCAACTCGGGCAAGCCTATGGCGCCGGCGCAGTACGTGCCATAAACGACGGCCAGAACGGGGTGATGGTGGCGTTCGTGCCGCCCGACATCAGGTTCGTGCCGCTGGCGCAGGCGATCAACAAGATCAGGACCGTGCCCGTTGACAGCGAATTCGTGCAGATTGCGCGCTCGCTGGGCATCAGTCTGGGGAGGGCGCAATGATCACCCCATCCACCAAATCCGGCGAACTGACCGGCGTCGTTCTCAACATTCAGCGCTATTGCAGCCATGACGGTCCGGGCATCCGCACCAACATCTTTCTCAAGGGCTGCTCGCTGCGCTGCAAATGGTGCTCCAATCCCGAAAGCATCCAGCCCAAGCCGGAGCTGGCCTACGCCCCCAACATGTGCACGGGCAAGGAAGCGTGCGGGCTCTGTCTGAAGCAGCCCTTCCCTGAAGGCGCTTTCTACGTCGTCGAGGGCGACGACGACAAGGTCAGGGTCAACTGGGATCTGGCTTCGGACGTCGGCGAGGAGTTGGTTTCGCTCTGCCCGACCCACGCGCTGGACATGTACGGCAAGCGCATGACCGTCGGCGAAGTGCTGGCCGAGGTGGAGAAGGACGAATCGATCTACCGCAATTCCGGCGGCGGCATGACCCTCAGCGGCGGCGAGTGCCAGCTACAACCCGACTTCGCCGCAGCCCTGCTCAAGGGCGCCCATGAGCGCGGCATCAACACCGCCATCGAGACGGCCTTCAACGTGCCCTGGTCTTTCTGTGAAAAGGTGCTGCCGCACGTCGATACCGTGCTCCATGACCACAAGCTGACCATCTCGGAGCGGCACAAGAAGTGGACCGCCGTGGGCAACGAGCGCATCCTGGCGAACATGAAGAAGGCCTACGAGACCTTTCCCAATGCAGACTTCATTGCCCGCACGCCGCTGATTCCCGGCGTCAACGCCGACGAGGAGCACATCCGGGCCGTCCTGGCCTTCATCCGCCCCTACAAGAACGTGATCGACTATGAGATCTTGCCCTATCACCGCTTTGGGCTGGGCAAGTACGAGAGCCTGGGCGTGGTGTATGAGCTGGACGACTACAAGACGCCGTCAGACGAGGTAGTCCAGCGATTCCGGGCCATCATCGACGAGGCCTTCGGCCGTACAGCCGAGAGTCAGTGAGTCTAAGGAACGTCGCCTGATATTGAGCTGCAACGACCCCGGTGGAACGCACGCTGCCCCAAGGTCTTTGTGGATCGCCTCGGGAGGCTGGCTAGGCGTTCTGTGAGATGATGGGATGCGATAAGAAGAACCGGCAAAACAGCGAAGAAGGAACAATCCAAACCACAAGGAGATGATATGCGAACGCCAATGAAGGACCTGCCAGCCCACAAGAGCCCTTTCAGCGACAAGGTGGAGGGAGTTGAGATTTTTTCCGAGGATTGGGGTGACATGACCTGTGGCCTCTACCGTTACCCTAAGGGGGTGGATTTCACGCCGTATTTCGTTGGCATGCCGGACGATTTGTGCCCGATCCCTCACTATGGGTACTGCCTCACGGGCGCCTTTCATGTCCGCTACAAGGACGGAACGGAGGAAGTCGTGAGAGCTGGGGAGCTGTTCTACTTGCCCCCGCCCCATACGTTTTGGATAGATGAAGATACCGAGATGATCATGTTCAGCCCGCTCAAATTGATGAGCGAGGGCACGAAACTCGCACAGAGCAATCTGGGTTCAAAGGAGTAAAAGCGGCGCGCCGCACCGTCTACCGTTACCCTAACCCGGCGCTTGCCTGACAGCTACAAGGACGGGTGAGGGTGAACCATCCATTTTTCAGTACCAGTGGAGGTACATCATGCTACTCATCGGATGTTTGTTCGCGTTTGCTCTGGCCGTCGCGCCCCGCGTGGTTCTCCTGCTGGCCTGGATCTTCAGCGACCGCTGGCAGATCGTATGGAGTGGACAGTGGTTCTTGCCCTTGTTGGGGATCGTCTTCCTACCCTTCACGACGGTGATGTACATGCTTTCGTGGAAACCGACGGGCATCCATGGCTGGGACTGGCTGTGGATCGGCCTGGGCGTCTTCATGGACATCACGAAGTGGGCCCAGATCGTGGCCAATCGGAAAGGCATCCCGGGCTACCCCGCGGGCCAGGCGCCAGCGGGCACCGACGCACTCGTATCGTAGGCCAGTAGCCGTCGTGCTCATATCAGAGGTGACCGGCCAACGCTGATCGCCTCTGATGCGCGTACGAGCCGAAACGAATAGGAGACAATATGAAGGCTATAACTGTCGAACCCAAGACCCCAGGATCGGCGCGCTACGAAGAGATGCCGGAGCCCGATCCACGCGAGGGCTCGGTCCTGCTTGAAGCGATCGCGGTCGGCGTCTGCGGAACCGACGCCGAGATCGTGTCGGGGAAGTACGGCTGGGCGCCGCCAGGACAGAAGCGCCTGGTGCTGGGACATGAATCTCTGGGCCGCGTCATCGATCCGGGCGACAGCAAGGTGTTCAAGCCGGGCGACCTGGTCGTCGGGATCGTGCGGCGCCCGGATCCGGTGCCCTGCCCCAACTGCGCGGTGGGCGAGTGGGATATGTGCACCAACGGCCAGTACACCGAGCGGGGAATCAAGGAGATCCACGGCTTCATGTCGGAACGCTGGCGGAGCGAGTCGGAATACCTGATCAAGGTTGACCCATCGCTGGGTATCCTGGGCGTGCTGCTCGAGCCGATGACGGTGATAACGAAGGCCATCGAACAGGTCTTCCTTGCGGGTCAACGCGCCTATTGGGAACCCAAGACCGTGCTGGTGACGGGCGCGGGCCCGATCGGGTTGCTGGCCGCGCTGCGTCTGAGCGTGCGCAACCTGCAGGTGCACGTGCTCGATCGGGCTGAGACCGGCCTGAAGCCAGAGCTCGTACGCGCCCTGGGGGCCACGTATCATACCGGAAGCGTCATGGATCTCGATTTTGCTCCCGATATCATCATCGAGTGCACAGGTGTGGGCTCGGTGATCGTGGACTCGATTCAGAAGGTCAACGCCGGCGGGATCATCTGCCTTACCGGCGTCGGCGCAGGTGGCGCCAAAGGCCTGACCGTAGCTGACGTCGCGGCGTCGGCGGTGCTGAAGAACAACTTGATTGTCGGCAGCGTGAATGCGAACAAGCGTCACTGGTACAAAGCGGGCCAGAACCTGGCCCAATCGGACCGCAACTGGCTTAGCCGGATGATCACACGCTGTGAGCGGCCAGAGGATTTCCAAGAGGCTCTCGAGAAACGACCGGACGATGTGAAGACGATCATCCAGTTTAGTGCGGTCTAGACGAGGCATGAAGAAAGGGTAAGCCTTAAGATGAAGGTGATTATCGTGGGTGGCGTGGCCGGCGGGGCATCCTGCGCCGCGCGACTGCGCAGATTAGATGAGACAGCCGAAATCCTGATGGTGGAACGCGGACCGTACGTGTCGTACGCGAACTGCGGACTGCCGTACCATGTCGGGGGTGTGATTGCACAGGAGTCGAGCCTCCTGGTCGCGACGGAGCAGACGTTCCGCGAGCAATTCGCCATCGACGTGCGGACGCGCTGCGAAGTCGTGGGCATCTCGCCCGAACAGAAGACTGTGGACCTCAAGAACCACGTGACCGGGGAGGTGACGACCGAGAAGTACGACAAGCTCGTCCTGTCGCCCGGCGCCGCGCCGATCCGCCCGCCGCTGCCCGGCATCGACCTACCGGGAATATTCTCCGTGCGAACCGTGCCGGATGCCCGGACGATCCGCGAGTGGCTGGACCGGGATGCGGCAGATCGATCCGGTATGAACGCGTACACGGGCTACCAGACCGTGACGCGACCGCAGCGCGCGGTGGTAGTCGGCGGCGGCTTCATCGGCCTCGAAATGGTGGAGAACTTCGTCCACCGTGGGCTCGAAGTGACGCTGGTCGAGCGGCTCAACCAGGTGATGCCCCCGCTCGATCCGGAAATGGCGCGGCTCGTCGAGCGTTACATGGTCAGGCACGGCGTCCACCTCGAACTCAATGACGGGGTGGCTTCCTTCCAGGAGGCAACCGATGGCTCGCTGGAAGTTATCACCACTTCGGGCAAGTGCCTGCCCGCGGACCTTGTCATCCTTGCGATCGGCGTTCGTCCCGAAACGGCGCTGGCGAAGATGGCTGGCATCAAGCTCGGGCAGCGCGGCGGCATGCGTGTCGACGAGCAGATGCGTACGAACGTCCCGGATATCTTTGCAGTCGGCGATGCGGTCGAGGTCAAAGACTTTGTGACCGGCCAATGGTCTCTCATCGCACTGGCGGGACCGGCGAACCGGCAAGGGCGCATTGCGGCCGAGGTGATTGCCGGCCGCGACTCGCGCTTCCGCGGCACCCAGGGCACCTCCATTTGCCAGATCTTCGAGGCCGCGATTGCCTCGACCGGCGCCAGCGAGAAGCTACTGAATCAGCTCGGCGATACGGATTACGAGAAGATCTATCTCTACCCTAATTCGCATGCGGGCTACTATCCGGGCGCCAAGTACATCGCGATGAAGGTCATCTTCCGGAAGTCCGACGGCAAGCTCCTGGGCGCGCAGGTGCTCGGTGAGGATGGCGTCCCGAAGCGGATCGACTCTTTCGCGATGGCGCTCCAGGCTGGCTTCACGATTTACGACCTCGAGGAGTCCGAGCTATGCTACGCACCGCCTTTCGGCAGCGCAAAAGATCCCGTCAACTTCGCCGGGATGGTCGCGGCCGACGTGCTGCGCGGGGATATGCCAATCAGCCACTGGGCTTCACTGAACGGGGAGTTCCTCCTCGACGTGCGCAATCCCACCGAGCTGGAGGTCGAGTCTGTGCCGGGTGCGCTCAACATCCCGCTGCACGAGTTACGCGGCTCGGCTCGGCGAGCTGCCGCGCGACCGCGAGATCCTCGTCTTCTGCCGCTCGGGGCAGCGCGCCTACTATGCGACGCGCATCCTGCTGCAGAACGGGTTCGCAGCCCGGAATGTGGCTGGAGGCATGTTGTCGCGCTCGCATCTCGCGGGTGGATTGAGCTAGAAAGGAAAGATCCAATGACTTTAGGACCCGTCGACTTCATCGCACTGGAGTCCCCGGCATCCGGTTCAAGGGTGAGATCCTGCCCGAGCTGCTCGATATCGTAAGATCTTGGCAGGGTAGGGGCAGCGGAAGGCTTGAAGGTCGTCAGTTCGTTTCTGAGCCCGATGAAGCGCAACGGGCGTCCTCGAGCCTTCTGCTGCGGCGCTGTGGAACGCCGTCTGTCCGCAGCGCTGATTCATGGTAGTCGGAGCGGTCTGACACAGGCCGCTTTACCCGATCTGCACTTGGGAAAGGAAAGGGTACCAGAATGCGGAACACCAACAACTCAGGGTGCTTGACCGCCTTCGTCGCATCGTTCTCGCGCATCGTGCTGCTGTTTGCATGGCTTGCGCGACCCGGGTTGATGAACGCCGCCTTCAGCACGTTCATCGTCCCATGCCTGGGCTTCCTGTTCCTGCCATTCACAACGCTGATGTACGTCATCCTCGTCCAGGGTGTCGGCAAGATTGAAGGCTTGGACTGGCTGTGGCTGGTCCTGGCAGCCATTATGGACCTCGCCAGCGTCGGCGCCGCTGGGGCAGCCAACCGCAATCGCATCCCCCAGGGGTATCGTGGCTCGTTCCAGGAGAAGGAACTGTATGATCCAGTGACTGGCAAACCGCGTGCGGTCACCCCGACCGCTCCACCCGCACCGGACCAGCCGACGGAATCGAAGCCGCAATAGGCTGAGCCCACGCGGCGCCGGTGACGTCTGCCAAGATCTGGGCGAACAAATTGCCGCACTGGCGGGAACCGCATGACCGGCCCGATCCAGCACAACTCGGTTTAGGACGTGTACGATGAGTGGTCTCACGAACATCAGTCATGCGACGTTGGTCGTTTTGATGATCCTGAGCCTGATCATTATTCCGAGGCCGCAAGCTCGGCAACTTCGGCGGATTGGTGTCGCCTCATCGCGATCTGTGCCTCGACGTCAATGACTTCGACGAGACGCTTCCCGATCCCTGGAAATGGGACGTGAAAAGGCTGGCCTCCAGCCTGCAGATGGAGCGCTTGGTCCGGGAACAGGTGGGCGGCAACGAATAGAACGTGCGTAGCAGCAATGTGCGGAACGAAGGGAGTCAGCGCATGAGGACTCAGATCCAACCAGGTTCACCCTATCCCATCGGTGCAACACCGGGACCGGGGGGCGTCAACTTCAGCGTCTTCGCAGACAAGGCGGATGGCGTCGAGCTGCTCTTTTTCGATCGCGTCGACGGCTCGCCAACCCGAGTGATCCGGCTGGAGGGTAACGGGCCTGAGGCCCGCCGGCACCGCACCTACCACTACTGGCACGTGCTGGTCCCGGACGCAGCGCCCGGCCAAATCTACGCCTACCGGGCGATTGGGCCGAACGCCCCCGAGCGCGGCTTGTGCTATGACCGAGACAAGGTCCTCCTCGACCCCTACGGCCGCGCGGTAGCGGTACCGTCGTCATACAGCCGGGACGCGGCTCGCCTGCCTGGCGACAATGCGACCACGGCCATGAAGAACGTCGTGGTCGATCCTTCCGCCTATGACTGGGAGGGGGACCAGCCGCTGCGCCGGCCGGTGCCACAGACCGTGATCTACGAGATGCACGTGGGCGGTTTCACGCGACATCCGAGCTCGGGCGTGGCGCCCGATAAGAGCGGCACGTATGCCGGCCTGGTGGAAAAGATCCCGTATCTGCAGGACCTGGGCATCACGGCGGTCGAGCTGCTGCCGGTACACCAGTTTGACCCCTCAACGGCGGCGCCCGGGCTGGTCAACTACTGGGGTTATCAGCCGATCGCCTTCTTCGCGCCACACACGGCCTACAGCTCTCGGCAAGACCCAGGCGCACAGGGTGCACTTGGCGTCCTCGACGAGTTCCGGGACATGGTCAAGGCGCTGCACCGTGCGGGTATCGAGGTGATCCTCGACGTGGTGTACAACCACACGGCCGAAGCGTTCGGCTGGGCGCCAGGCGGCGCACACGCCACGTTGAGCTTCCGCGGGCTGGCCAACGACGCGTACTACCTCCTGGACCCGGCCGACAAGTCACGATACGTCGACTGCACTGGTTGTGGCAACACGCTGGATGCCGGCAACCCGGTGGTGCGCAGGCTCATCCTGGACAGCCTTCGCTACTGGGTGCAGGAGATGCACGTCGATGGCTTCCGCTTCGACCTCGCATCCGTACTGACGCGCGATAGCGATGGCCTGCCGCTGGCCAACCCGCCGGTGATCTGGGACATCGACTCTGACCCGGTTCTCGCGGGCACGAAGCTGATCGCGGAGGCGTGGGACGCGGCGGGCCTGTACCAGGTCGGCGCCTTCGTCGGCGATGCCTGGAAGGAGTGGAACGGTCGCTTCCGCGATGACGTGCGTTCATTCCTGAAGTCGGACAACGAGGCGGTCCACAACCTCGCCCTGCGGCTGACCGGCAGCCCGGATATCTATGGCAGCGTGCAGCGCGAGCCCGAGCGCAGCATCAACTTCATAGCAGTGCACGATGGCTTCACGATTAACGACTTAGTATGTTACAATGACAAGCACAACGAGGCCAACGGCGAGAACAATGGCGACGGCAGCAACGACAACCGGAGTTGGAACTGCGGCGTGGAGGGCCCGACAGACGACCCGGAAGTCGAGGCGCTGCGTAACCGCCAGGTCAAGAACTTCTTCGCGCTCCTGCTCGCGTCGACGGGCGGACCGCTGATCCTGATGGGCGACGAGGTCCGGCGAACACAGCGTGGCAACAACAACGCGTACTGCCAGGACAACGAAATCAGCTGGTTTGACTGGGAACTGCTCGACAAGCATGCGGACATTTTTCGATTTGCCAAGATGATGATCGCCTCCCGCCTCCATTACGGCGAAGGCCGGTCCGAGGCCGATACCCTGCCAGAACTGCTGAAGAGCCTGGGCATCGAATTCCACGGCATCACGGGAGGCGAGCCGGATGAGGGCGTCACCTCCCATACGCTGGCCATGCTTCGGCAGACGTTCTCGGGGCGAGAGTGGATCTATCTGATGGCCAATGCCTACTGGGAGCCACTGCACTTCGTGCTCCCCCGCGTAGGGGCGCCGGCGGGCGAGGCGACAGAAAAGGAGTGGCAGCTGTGGATCGATACCACCTGTCCTTCCCCTGACGACATCCACAGCTGGGACCAAATGCCGCCAGTGACCGGGACATCATATCGGGTTGGCCCACGCTCGGTCGCGGCGCTCGTGACAAAATCAAGCGCATCTTAGCGAGCAGGAGTTGACAATGTCGACAGAACAGGCAGATACGGGCACTGGGTTCGTGGACGTAACCGAGCAGAAGCGGCTGAACGATGCCCGGGAGAAGGGCATCCCCTGGAAGAAGTGGGGACCCTATCTGAGTGAGCGCCAGTGGGGCACAGTCCGGGAAGACTACAGCCAGGATGGCAATGCGTGGGCCTACTTCAGTCACGACCAAGCCCGCTCGCGCGCCTACCGCTGGGGCGAGGACGGTCTAGGCGGGTTCTCGGACGACGAGCAGAGGCTCTGCTTCGCTCTTGCGCTGTGGAACGAGCACGATCCAATCCTCAAGGAACGCGCCTTCGGCCTGACCAACAGCGAGGGCAATCGCGGCGAGGACGTCAAGGAGTATTACTTCTACCTCGACTCGACCCCGACGCACTCCTACATGAAGTACCTGTACAAGTACCCGCAGCGGGCGTTCCCCTACGGCGACCTGATCGAAACGAACCAACGCCGGTCGCGGCAGGAGTTCGAGTACGAGCTGATCGACACGGGCATCTTCGACGATAACCGGTACTTCGACGTCTTTCTGGAATACGCCAAGGCCGGCCCGGACGACATCCTGATCCAGGTCACCGTCCACAACCGCGGCCCGGAAGCGGCCCGGCTGCAACTGCTCCCGACGCTCTGGTTCCGCAACACCTGGTCGTGGAAACAGGGGACGCCCAAACCAAGCCTGCGGCAGATTGAGGGTGCCATTCGGGCCACGCATCCCGGCCTGGGCGAATACACGCTGTACTGTGACGGCGCGACAGAACTGCTTTTCACCGAGAACGAGAGCAACTTCCAGCGCCTCTGGGATCAGCCGAACCCGTCGCCCTGGGTCAAGGACGCGTTCCACAGGTATGTCGTAGCGGGTGAGAGCGGCGCAGTCAACCCTGCGAAGAGCGGCACCAAGGCGGCGGCCCGCTACATCCTCGATGTGCCCGCCGGCGGCTCGTCCGTGGTGCGCCTCCGCCTGTCTGCGAGCGAGCAGGAGAAGCCGTTCGGTGACTTCGACGCTACGCTCGCCGCTCGCCTGGCCGACGCCGACGAGTTCTACCAGCGGATCACGGCCCGATCGCTGAGCGAGGATGAGCGGCGGGTGCACCGGCAGGCGCTCGCCGGCATGCTGTGGGGCAAGCAGTACTACCTCTTCGACGTGGACACGTGGCTCAAGGAGCACGACGCGCACCCACTCCTTGGTGGCATGCATAAGGTACGGAACGCCGAATGGTTCCACATGTTCAACGGCGACGTCATCTCCATGCCCGACAAGTGGGAATATCCCTGGTACGCGGCCTGGGACCTGGCCTTCCACACGATTGCGCTCGCGCTCGTCGATTTCGACTTCGCCAAGGAGCAGCTCCTGCTGATGCTGCGCAGCCTCTACTTCCACCCGAACGGCCAGATCCCGGCCTACGAGTGGAACTTCAGCGACGTGAATCCGCCCGTGCACGCCTGGGCCACCCTCTACCTCTTCAAGGTCGAGCAGACCCTGGGCCGCGAGGACGTCAAGTTCCTCGAGCGGGCGTACAACGGCCTGAAGCTCAACTTCAACTGGTGGGTGAACCGCAAGGACCCACAGGGGCGCAACGTCTTCGCCGGGGGTTTCCTGGGCCTCGACAACATCGGCGTCTTCGACCGCAGCGCGCAGCTGCCCACCGGCGGATCGCTGGAGCAGGCCGACGGCACCGCCTGGATGGCCTTCTACTGCCAGAACATGATCGAAATGGCCCTTATCCTGGCCGAGCACGACCCGCGCTACGAGGAAGACGCCTTCAACTTCCTGCAGCACTTCATGTGGATCGCGTACGCCATGGACCGCATCGGCGATAACCATGATGAAATGTGGGATGAAGCGGACGGCTTCTTCTACGATGTCCTGCGCCTGCCCGACGGCTCGGCCACGCGCCTGAAGGTCCGCTCCATGGTGGGGCTGCTCCCGCTGTGCGCGAGCACCGTGTTCGAGCCGGACTTCACCACCAAGTTCCCAAGGTTGGTGGAGCTGATCAAGCTGTTCAGCGAGCGCTACCCCGAGGTGCTGGCCCAGGTCGCGCCGACGCCGGAGGGCTATGTCGGCTACAACGGGCGGCGATCGCTGTCGCCCCTCTCGAAGAAGCGGCTCGAGCGGGTGCTGAGCTACCTCCTGGACGAGAACGAGTTCTTGAGCCCCTACGGCATTCGGTCGCTCTCCAAGTACCATAAGGACCATCCGTTCATCTTTCATGTCAACGGCCAGGCCCTCGGTGTGTCGTATGTCCCGGCCGAATCGGACTCGGGCATGTTTGGTGGCAACTCGAACTGGCGAGGACCGGTCTGGATGCCGGTCAACGTGCTCATCGTACGCGGGCTGCTTAACCTGTACGGCTTCTACGGCGACGACTTCACCGTCGAGTGCCCCACCGGCTCGGGAAACCGCATGACGCTCTTCGAGGTGGCGCACGAAATCTCGCGGCGGCTGGCCAGCATCTTCCTCAGGGACGACAGCGGACGCCGGCCGGTCTACGGCGGCGCGGCGAAGTTCCAGGAGGACCCGCACTGGCGCGACCATATCCTCTTCTACGAGTACTTCCATGGTGACAACGGGGCCGGCCTGGGCGCCAGCCACCAGACCGGTTGGACCGGGACCATTGCCCGCTTGCTCGACCTGTTCGGCCGAATCGGGCCGTCTGACGTCCTGCTTACGCCGAAGGAACGCGTGGTGGAGCGCCTCATCCGGGAGCAAGTCGGCGGGACAAAAGATGCCAGTGCAGACCGCTCGTAGAGGAGGGAATGATCAACGCGCACGATGTGCAGGTGTTCCCTACATCCTTAATGACTCCTTTGGGATCTGCCAGGTTGGCAGCGAATGTCGTATTGTTACAGTAAGCCTCATCGAACCCAACGAGAGAGGCCCGAAAGGAAAAATCTAATGTCTCTAGGTCCTATCGATTTCATCGCACTCGAGTTCCCGGGCAACCGTTTCAAGGGCGAGATCGTGCCCGACCTGCTTGATCTCGTGGAACGTGAGGTTATCCGGATCTATGATCTGGTGATCGTCACCAAGTACGCGGAGGGGAAGGTCGAGGTGCGCGAGCTCCAGGAGCTCGATCCGGCGGAGCTGTCGATTGTCGATCCATTCAAGGCCGAGGTCAGCCACATGATCACGGAGCTCGACATCCAGGCGATCGCGGAAAAGCTCGACAACAACAGCACCGCAGCGCTAATGCTGATCGAAAACCTCTGGGCGAAGAAGACCAAGCAGGCGATGGCAGACGCCAACGGCAGGCTGGTGCTGTTCGAGCGCATCCCGCATGACGTGGTCGAGGAAGCCCTCGCGGACATCAAGGCACTCGCAACAGCATAAGTAAGGCATCCCACGCACTCGCTACGGTGGGTGCCAGGGCCGTTTTGCGGCCCTCAGTGCAAGTCACAGGAGTGTAGCATCATGATGAGACGACGCGGAAGACCGGTAATGCGCATGGCAGCCACGACTGCAGTTGTTGCAGGGACGGCGGGTGCGGTTCACCATCACCAGAATCAGAAGTATGCCCAGCAAAACGCGGCCGCCCAGCAGCAGAACGCTGCCGCGCAAACGGATCTGGATGCCGCACAACAGCAGGCCTACGAACAGGGTTTGGCCGATGCGCAGGCGCAGCAACAGGCGGCCTTGCCGCCCCCGCCCGCGCCTGCCGCTGCGAGCCCTGACCTCACTGCGCAGCTGCAGCAGTTGGCGCAGTTGCACGACTCGGGCGTGCTCGACGACGCAGAGTTCGCAGCGGCCAAGCAGAAGCTGCTGGCCGGCTGAGGAACATGTGGTAGTTCGCGTGCGCCGGGCACGACGACATAGACACGGGGGCCGGCAGACCGAGATAGACCGTCTGGTGGCTCCCTATCAAGACCAGGGGAGAAAGTAAATGGGTAATCAACTCGTACTCGCCTTCTTCACCAACGAAGATGAGGCGGAATACGCCGTGGGCCAGATCAAGAATTGGGATAAGGCGAGCAAGGAAGTCAAGCTCGGCGCGATCGGCGTACTGGTTAAGGATGAAAACGGCAAGATCAAGACGCACAAGCTGGGCGCACGCAAGGGCAAGACCGGCGCGGTGCTCTTCGGGCTGGCCGGCCTCTTGAGTGGCGGCATGACCGTCCTCGGCGGTGCGGTGCTGGGCGGCATCCTGGGCTCCCTCTTCCACAAGGGACTGGGGATGTCCAAGGAGGACCTGGCCCGCATCGACGGCGACCTGAACGGCGGCAAGGCCGCTGTGGCCATCCTGGCGACCGCGGATGAGGCACCCTTGGTCTCTGCCAAGCTGGCCGAGCTGGGCGGCGCTCCGGAATCGCACGAAGTTACCGACGAAGCGGTCCAGGAAGCAACTGCGGCCGTCGAGGCGGCGCCGGAAGAGCCTGCTGCCTAGGCTATCGTCACGGAGGGCTGGAAGACGCCCGCCAATTGCTTCTTGTATCAGTCCGGTGTGCGAACTCCCTCGCGGAGCTCGCACACCGCCCCCCAGCAGCAAGCGACTCCCGGGCATCGCTGTCCCCACGAACCAGCCTCGAGCCTCGTCAGCACTTTGAAGTCTCCCGACACTCTGGCGCTCAGCTACTTGCCAGTCATAACCATGGTCTCGCCGTCGAAAGCGTCAGGGTCTCTTAGTCGGTTCAACCGCCTGGTGCCCAGCGAACTTGTACATGTGGCAGTTCGGCGGGTGGGCCCTGCCGGTGCCCACCGGTTTACAGCCTCCGGGGGGTGGTGATTGGCACAGCCTGGAAGCGCCCAGAAGTGAAGGACCTACATCCTTAATGGCTCTTAGAGAGCCTGACAAGCCGATAGCAAGAGTCGTATGATTTGAGAGCCGGGGCAGCCCACAGCCCGGCACGGGAGGTTCGCTGCAGCGGGCGGACACGCTTCGTCGGGATCCGCCTCAGTGGGCACAATCGAGAACACAGGAGAGCAACATCATGATGAGAAGACGAGGAAGACCGGTCATGCGTGCCGCGGCTACGACCGCTGTCGTGGTCGGGACCGCCGGTGCGGTTTCACATCACCAACAACAGAAGTATGCCCAGAAGGATGCGGCGGCGCAGCAGCAGGCTGCGGAGCAAGATGCGGCCGCGCAGCAGCAGATGCAAGCGGCGCAACAGCAAGCTTACGACCAGGGCCTGGCCGACGCTCAGGCGCAGCAGCAGGCTGCGGTGGCCGCAACACCTGCATCAGCAGCGGCGCCTGACCTCACTGCGCAGCTGCAGCAACTGGCGCAGCTGCACGATGCCGGCGTGCTGGACGATGCCGAGTTCGCAGCTGCCAAGCAGAAGCTGCTGGCGGGCTAAGGGCGCCTGAAGGCTTGAGAGTCGCCAGTCGCCGTCTAGGCTCGTTGAAATCCAACGGGCGTCCCTCAAGCCCTGTTCCGTGACTCCATCGAACGGCGCCCGGCAACGGAGCAAATGCAAGGTGATCGGAGCGGCTCACCCATGCCCCTCCCGCACATCTTAACGCCGGAAAGGAAAGGGTATCCGAATGCGCAACACCAACAACTCAGGATGCTTAACCGCTTTCGTCGCATCGTTCTCGCGCATCACGCTGCTCTTTGCGTGGTTCGCCCGGCCGGCGTTGATGGACGCGGCCTTCGGGACAGTCATCCTCCCGTGCCTGGGTTTCCTGTTCCTCCCGTTCACGACGCTCATGTACGTCATTCTCATTCAGGGTCCGGGCAGGATTGAAGGCCTGGATTGGCTGTGGCTGCTCCTGGCAGCCATTATGGACCTCGCAAGCATCGGGGCTGCCGGGGCTGCAAACCGCAACCGCATCCCTGCTGGCTATCCCGGCGTCGTATGCGGAGAAGGAACTCTATGATCCGGTGACCGGGCAAGCGCGCACTGCGGCGCCGGTCGCTCCATCTGCACCGGACCAGACGACGGGAACGAAGCCTGAATAGACTCGGAATGCTCCGCCATTGAAAGGAGACACTGGATGGCCATAAAGACTTACAAGGACGGGACCCCGTTTACCGGCGTGATCGGACGCACCACGGAAGAGTCCTCGCCTGCCTGGCCCGAGCCGCCGCGCTCGCCGGAGGGCGCGCCCAACGTGCTCTTCTTCGTGCTGGACGATGTCGGCTACGGGCAGTTGTCGAGCTTCGGCGGGCTGGTCGAGACGCCCGTGCTGGACAGCCTGGCGGCGAACGGCCTGCGCTACACCAACGTGCACACCACCGCGCTGTGCTCGCCCTCGCGCAGCTGTATCATGACCGGGCGCAACCACCACTCGATGGGGCTGGGAACGATCGCCGAGACCTCCACCGGTTATCCTGGCTACAACGCCATCCTGCCCTTCAGCAAGGGCATGCTCAGCGAGATGCTGCTGCCGCAGGGCTACAACACCTTCTGCCTCGGGAAATGGCACCTGTCGCCCCCCGAACACCAGACGGCCGCCGGCCCCTACGACCGCTGGCCGCTCGGCCGCGGCTTCGAGCGCTACTATGGCTTCCTCGGCGGCGACACCAACCAGTGGTTCCCCGAGCTGGTCTACGACAACCATTCGGTCGAGCAGCCCAAGCAGCCGGAAGAGGGCTACCACCTGAGCATCGACCTGGCCGACAAGGCGATCGAATTCATCCAGGATGCGCACGTCAACGCGCCGGACAAGCCGTTCTTCCTGTATTACGCCACGGGCGCCGGCCATGCCCCGCACCATGTTCCCGACCGAGTGGGCGGACAAGTACAAGGGCAAGTTCGACATGGGCTGGGACAAGTACCGCGAGATCGTCCACCAGCGCCAGCTCGAGATGGGCATCATTCCGCCCGGCACCGAGCTGTCGCCGCACGACCCGGACGTGCCGGTCTGGGACACGCTGCCGGATGCAGCTAAGCGGCTGTATGCCCGCATGATGGAAGTCTACGCCGGGTTCGTCAGCTTCACCGATTACCACTTCGGCCGCATCCTCGAGTTCCTGAAAGAGATCGGCGAACTGGACAACACGCTGATCATCATGATCTCCGACAACGGCGCCTCCTCCGAAGGCGGTCCGTTCGGCTCGCTCAACGAGATGTGTTTCTTCAACAACGTGGCCGAGACCCTCGAGAACAACGTCAAGGAGATCGACAAGCTGGGCGGCGTGGACGTCTTCAACCACTATGCCTGGGGCTGGACCAACGCCGGCAACACGCCGTTCCGCCGCTGGAAGCGCGAGACCTACCGGGGCGGCACCACGGACCCGATGATCGTGTCGTGGCCCAAGGGCATCCAGGCGCGCGGCGAGCTGCGGCCCCAGTACGCTCACGCCATCGATCTCGTCCCGACCGTCCTGGAAGCGCTGGGCACCGAAGCGCCCGAGAGCATCCGCGGCGTCAGCCAGGAGCCGATCGACGGCATCAGCTTCGCCCACACCTTCAACGAAGCGGCTGCGCCCAGCAACCACCACACGCAGTACTTCGAGATGTTCGGGCACCGCGCGATCTACCACGACGGCTGGCGGGCGGTGTGCCCGTGGCCGGGCCCGAGCTTCACCGAAGCCGCCAAGAAGGGCCGCAAGTTCGGCAGTCCCATTTCTAACGAAGTGCTCGTGGATATCGAGTCTCACGACTGGGAGCTGTACCATATCGACGAGGACTACGCCGAATGCCATAACCTGGCTGCCGAGCATCGCGACAAGCTGATCGAAATGATCGGCCGCTGGTGGGCCGAGGCGGGCAAGTACCAGGTGCTGCCGATCGACGGCACGGCCCTGCCACGTATGAATGTGGAGCGCCCGACGATCGCCAGGCCGAGGAACAAGTTCGTCTACTATGCCGGGCGGGTCGCCGGTGCCGTTTACTGCCGTGCCCAAAGTCCTACAACCGGCCCTGGAGCATCACGGCCGACGTCGTGATCCCGCCGGGTGGCGCAGAGGGGGTGCTGCTGGCGCAAGGTGGCCGCACAGGCGGCTTCACCTTCTTCGTCAAGGACCAGAGACTCCACTTTCTCTACAATTTCCTGGCCATCGACAGGTTCTGGCTGCATTCCAACGCGACGGTGCCGGAAGGTGAAGTCGAACTGCGCTACGAGTTCGAGCCGACCGGCAAGCCCGACGTGGCGCAAGGGAAAGGCGTGCCGGCCCGCGGCCAGCTGTACATCAACCGCAAGCTGGTGGCCAGCATCGACATGCCCCACTCGGTCCTGAATCTCTTCGGAACCGAGGGCCTGACCTGCGGCTACGACGGCGGCGATCGTGTGGCTGCGGAAGAGTACAGCGATGCGTTCGCCTTCACCGGCACGCATCAAGCGCGTCACACTGGATCTGTCCGGCGAGTTGATCCAGGATACGGAAGCGGACATGAAGATCGCCATGGCGCGCCAGTAGTCATCGGCGCCCGAAGGGTTCCCATCAGGACCCTTCGGGCCTCACTCAACGAAAGGAGTCAGACAATGTTTGACCTTCCACTGGAATACGCCCTGATCGCGTTTCCGAGCTGCCAAAGTGTCGGGCGAGATCGTGCCCGAGCTACTGGATCTCGCGAACCGGGGCGTCGTGCGCTTTGTGGACATCGTGTTCCTGCAGAAGGCCGCAGATGGCACGACGCAACACGATCGAGCTGAACGATCTCGACCCTGCGCGTGTACGAGATGTTCGTCCCCATCGGCGAGCACGTTTCCAGCCTGTTCACAAACGATGACCTCGAAATCGCCGCAAGCAAGCTCGCCCCGGATTCGTCGGCGGCGCTCTTGCTCTGGGAGAATCTGTGGGTGGCCAATCTCCGCAAGGCGATCGTGGATGCCGGCGGCGAGCTGCGTGGAGCGCGTGCAGATCGCTCCCGAAGTCGTCGAGGAGTTCGTGCAGGGGCTCGCGAGCGAACAAGAAGGACAGGAGGCAGCATCATGAGAAGAGGACCGAATCCTCCCGGACCTGTCGGCGGCGTGGGTGCCGGGAAATCCCCCGGGACCTGTCGGCGGCGTGGGCCGCGGGCCAAATCCCCCCGGACCTGTCGGCGGCGTGGGTCGCGGACCTAATCCGCCCGGCCCGGTTGGCGGCGTTGGTCGCGGACCCAATCCGCCCGGCCCGGTTGGCGGGGTCGGCCGGCGCAACGGCGTCGGGTTGATGCGCTAGTTCATGCGGACAACGGCCGCGCGTCACCTTCGCGAAGCGTACGCGGTGACGCGCGGCCAAGTCCGCTAGGGCAGCCTCGGAGGATTGCGAACCTCTTCAGGAGGCCTATCCATGATTGATCCACAGGCCCGGCTGGGAGCCTACGTCAGGCTCCTGGCGCTTGTCGTCGTGCTGGGATTGCTCTGCGCCCTGATCACCTTCGGGTTCATGGCCCTGGTCCACGGTGGCACCGTGCTGATCTGGGAACAGGTTGCGGCCGCGCTGGCGATCGACCCTCGCCTCCTGACCCTTATCATTTGCACGCTGGGCGGTCTGCTGGTCGGGTTGCTGGTGAAGCTCTTCGGCGATCACAACGCGATCTTCGCCGAGCTCATGCTCGAATTCGGCAAGACCGGGCGCTTCAACTACCGTCACGCGCCGGGCATCGTGATCACGGCTTTTGTCTCGCTGATCGCGGGCGGGGCGCTCGGGCCGGAAGCGCCGCTGGCCGATGCCTGCGGCGGCATGGGCACCTTGATGTCGGACAAGCTCAAGCTCGACGAGCAGGGCACCCGCACGATGGGCTACTCGGGCGTCAGCGGCATGCTGGCCGCCTTTATCACGTCGCCGTTCAGCGGTGCGATCCTCGGCCTCGAGTCGGCGCAAGGCGGGTCGGGCGGGAAGACCGCCTATTTCTGGGTGCTGTTTCCCAGCCTGGTGTCCTCGGCCGTGGCGACGGTGATTTTCGTCCTGTTGAGCGGGAATTTCTTCGAGACGCTGTACAAGTTCCCGTCCTATGCTCCTCGACTGGCGGACCTGATCTACGCCGCGCCCCTGGGCCTGGTCGGTGGCGCCGTCGGCCTGCTGTTCATGTGGTCGCTCAGGCACCTCCAGCGCTTGTTCCAGCCCATGAAGGGGCATGTCGTCTTGCGCGGGATGCTCGGCGGGCTGGGCATGGGGATCATCGGCGCGCTCCTGCCGCTGACACTGTTCTCGGGCGAGGAGCAAACCGCCGAGCTGATCCACGGCGCAGCCGAGATCGGTGTTGCTGATGCTGATCGTGCTGGCGGTGGCCAAGCTGTTCGCCTCGTCCGCTGCTCCTGTCGACGGGCTGGAAGGGCGGCTACATCTTCCCCATCATGTTCTCCAGCGTCGCCCTGGGCCTGGCGGTGAGCCTGCTATTTCCCGCGATTCCGGTTCCGGTCGCGGTTGCGGCGACGATGGCGGGCGCGCTGGTCGCGGCGCTGAAGGCGCCCCTGTTCGCGGCGCTCTTCACGACGACCCTGGTGCAGAAGGAGACTGCGGCCGTGATTGCCGCCGCCGTTGTTGCCGCCGCCTTGCTCTCGGCATTGCTGGCGTTGCGCGCCGCCCGCCGCGCGGCTGAACAGGCGGCAGCCATCCCCGCGCTGGAATAGCCCAGGAGATTAGGGGGAGCACATGAGAACCCGCGCCGAACGAAGAGTCGCAGCCCGTTACCGTTGGGATCGCCTGAAGGTGAGCTTCTGGTTCGCGCCCGCGATCATGGGGCTGGCAGCGGTTGTGCTGGCGTGGGCGATGTATCGGTTGGACGGTCTTGTTCCCAACGAAGCTGCTCGCGAGCAGCCGCTTCGTGCTGGCCGGCTCGCCTGGCGAACTGCGCAGCGCCCTGCTCAACATGGCCGGCACGGTGCTGGCAACCGCCGGGGTGGTCTTCACGCTGCTCACGCTGCCCCTGTCGACCGTGGCGGCGCAGTACGGCTCACGCTTGCTGCGCCTTTTCCTCGGCGATCGCACCACTCAGTTGGTCCTGGGCATGTTCGTCGGCACCTTCGTCTATTGCATCGCAGGGGCGCTCGCCATCCCCCCGGTAGAGGTGCAGCCCGAACCGCCTCAACTAACTGCCACGGTGGGCTTGTACCTGATCCTGGGGACCTTTGCCTCGTTGATCTGGCTGGTCCAGCACATCAGCACTATGCTGCAGGCCCCGAACATTGCGGCCGCGGGGGGCGCCGAGCTGCTGGATGCGGTCAGCGCGAGCCTCCCCGGTGAAGTAACGAGCGGCGCGGATCGGGCTGCCGAGGCTGCGCCGGCGGTGGACTGGGCCGAGGTGGAAGCCAAGGGCTTCCCGGTTCGCGCCAGGACGACAGGTTACATTCAATACGTCGATCCGGACATCATGCTGACGCTGGCCCGCGAAAGGGACCTGGTCGTCCGGCTGCTGCGCAAACCGGGTCACTTCGTCGGGCGCGGCGCGGTGATTGCTTCCGTTTGGCCTGCGAGCCGCGTCGACCCGCGCTTGGAGAAACAGATGCGGCGGGCCTTCCAGATCGGCAACATGCGCACACCCACCCAGGATGTCGAATACGCGGTCCGGCAGCTCGTCGAAATGGCCGAACGTGCCATGTCTCCGGCGATCAACGACCCCTATACGGCCATGACCTGCCTGGATTACATCGGCGAAGGCCTGGCGCTGTTCATCCGGGAAACCGAGCAAGGCGCCCGCTTCTTCGAGCTCGATCCCCGGCTCAGCCTCGCGGTGGAGCCGGTCACTTTCGCCGAGCTGCTTGACACTGCGTTCGACATGCTCCGCCACGCCAGTTGCGACAACGCCAACGTCCTGACGCACATGCTGGAGACGATCAAGAAGATCGCTGTCGAGACGAAATCGTTGGCGACGCGCGGGGAGCTGGCTCGTCACATCTGCCTCATCGAGGCGGAGGCACTGGCGGGCGACTTGATCGAGCAGGACCGGCAGGCCGTCCAGCGAAGCGGTGAAGCGCTGCTCGTGACGTTGATGGATTCGGACCAGGCACAGAAGGAGTAACGCCATGGCAGCTGAAAAGGCTGAGCCTCGGAAGCGCAGCAACTCCTATAACATCTTCATCCTTGTTCTCACAATTCTTTCCCTGGTCGTGATGGTGTGCCTTCTGCTGCCGCTTTCGGAGCAGACCCTCACGCTGCTCAGGTTCTATGACAACGTAATCTGCGTCATCTTCCTCATCGACTTCTTCCTCAACCTGAAAAACTGCGCGGAAGAAGTCCGACTATTTCATCCGCGAACGCGGCTGGCTCGATCTGCTTGGCTCGATGCCTTCGCTCGGGCTATTCAGGTTCGGCGGCCTCTTGCGACTGGCCCGCTTGAGCCGTCTCGCGCGTATCACCCGCCTGCTGAAGGGCGAACAGAAAAAGGCGCTGGTCAAGGACGTCCTGACGAACCGGAGCCAGTACGCGGCGTTCATCACCATCTTGCTGGCGCTCATTGTGCTGACGGTTTGCAGCACGCTCGTGCTCCAGTTCGAGAGCAAATCGCCGGATGCGCACATTACCACGGGGTGGGACGCGTTCTGGTATTCGGTCGTCACCATCACCACAGTGGGCTATGGCGACTACTACCCGGTGACCTTCTGGGGCCGGATCACGGGGATGTTCATTATGTTCGCGGGCATCGGTATCATCGGCGCTCTCGCCAGCATCCTGGCGAGCGTGCTGGTCGGCGGGTCTTCTGCTCAGGAAGAAGTGGAGAGCCCCGGTGGTTGAGCCGGCCAGGACCGTAGAGCAGGAACTCGCCGGTATCAGGGAAGAGCTCGCCCTGCTGCGCCGGATGTTGGACAAGCAACGAGGATGGCATTCGCGTTCCTTGAACCGGTGAAGCGTCCGAGACGCCCGCTGAGGAAGGCCACTCGGTTGGAGTGGTGACCGGAATCCCCGGTCTGCAAAGGCAAATGACACATGCTTGACGAGATACGCCACGGTAAACGCGTTACGCGCTACCTTCCGATTATCGGCTGGGCTCGAACGTATCAGCGCGCGTGGCTGCGCGACGACCTGGTCTCCGGCGTCGTCGTCGGCGCGATCATGGTTCCCGTCGCCATGGCGTATGCCCAGATGGCCGGCGTGCCGCCACAGGCCGGGCCTCTATTCGGCCATCGCCGGTATGGCGGCGTATGCGCTCTTCGCCACCAGCCGCCACCTCAAGATCACGACCAGCTCCACGATGTCAATCATGTCGATCGCGGTGGTGGCGCCGTTGGCGGCCGGCGATCCGGTGGCCTTCCTGGCGCTCTC
This sequence comes from uncultured Chloroflexia bacterium, assembly GCA_963810095.1. Lineage (GTDB taxonomy): Bacteria > Chloroflexota > Anaerolineae > CG2-30-64-16 > CG2-30-64-16 > JALOOB01. The sequence continues at coordinate 45,826 of CAWEMM010000015.1, forward strand.
GGCCGCGCTGGCAATCACGGTCGGCATCATCATGCTGGTCCTCGGCTTCATCAAGCTCGGCTTCATCTCGGACTTCCTGGCCAAGTCGGTCATGACGGGGTACATCTTCGGCGTGGCAGGTCTCATCGCGATCAGCCAACTGCCAAAGGTGTTTGGCGTCCCTGGCGGCAGTGGCAGCTTCTTCGAGCAACTGTGGCAGTTCATCCTCCACCTGCCGGAAACGAATCCCTATTCTCTGGCGCTCGGCGTCGCCACCATCGTCATCATCCTGGTGATCAAGCGGTTCAAGCCGCTGATCCCTGGTGCGCTGGTCGCTTTGGTCCTGGGAATTGTGATATCATCCCTGCTCAAACTGAACGAGCTGTACGGTGTCAGCATCGTCGGCGTCATTCCTACCGGAATGACATCGCCGGCGTTCCCGCACATCAGCCTGAGTGCGATTCCGTTCCTGATTGGCGGCGCCGCCGGCATCGTGTTCCTTGCGGTCGGCGAGACTCTGGGCACGGCGCGCACATTCGCCGCGAAGTACCGCTACGAGGTGGACGCGGACCAGGAGCTGCTTGCCATGGGCGCGGCCAACGTCACGTCAGGCCTGTTCCAGGGCATCACAATCGACATGAGCCTGTCCAACACGGCGAGCGGCGAAGCTGCCGGCGAACGCACCCAGCTCTCGTCCCTTGTGAGCGCGGGCCTCATCCTGGCCGTCGTCCTCTTCCTGGCGCCGCTGCTGCGCAACCTGCCCACGACCGTGTTGGGCGCCATCGTGCTGACCTCGATCCTGGGCCTCTTCAACGTCGCCGAGTTCCGGCGATACTACCGCGAGCGCAGGACCGATTTCGTCCTGGCACTCGCCGCGCTGGCGGGTGTCGCATTCAGTGATGTTATGACGGGCCTGGCCCTTGCGGTTCTGCTCTCGCTGGTCATGCTGCTATACCGCGCCAGCCGGCCGTACATCGCGATCCTGGGCCGGCGCCCCAACGGTGAGTTTGGCGACACTGGCCGGCACGCCGACGCCCGGCCGATTCCCGGGCTCGTGATCTTGCGGCTCGATGCACCGCTGTACTTCTTCAATGCCAATGTCGCCCGCTCGGAGATTCTGCAGCAGACGAGCAACGAACCCCGACCGCAGGCCATTTTGTTGGACCTTGGCGCCAGCGCCGATTTCGATATCGGGACATGCGACATGCTGCGCGATCTGATCGAGGGACTGCGCCAGGATCACATCGACGTGCTACTGGCCCAGGTGCGCGGCTCGGTACGACAGCGGATGCAAAAAACGGGGTTGTCGGACCACATCGGCGAAGGTTGCATGTATCCCAGCGTGGTCACGGCTGTGCGCGAGTTTGAGCAGCAGGTGTCACTGCCTGATGCGTCACGAAGTGACGGTTCACTTCGTGACGGCGGGGCCCTGTCGACAGAATTCGGTGACGACTCTAGCATGACTGTTCAGTAGGAGAATGACGATGAACGAAGGGCAGGCGTTGAGGCGTGCGCGGCTCGACGACGCCGCGCGCTGCGGCAGTCGCGGGCGTTTTGTTTTCAGTCCTTCTTATTGCCGCCCTGGTGCTTATCCGGATTTCGATCCCTTCTGATCCGAAGGGCGCCGGCGACTGGCTGGTCACTAGCGGGAAGTCTGTCACGCTCGCGCTCAACCTGGTGCCGTTCGCAGGCATTGCTTTTCTCTGGTTTATCGGCGTTGTGCGCGATCGCCTGGGCGACTACGAAGACAGGCTCTTTTCCACGGTCTTTCTTGGCAGCGGCCTGCTGTTCCTCGCCATGCTGTTCGTATCGGCTGCCATTGCCGGTGGCGTCATCATCGCATACGACGCGGGTCCGACCCGATTCGCCGACTCTGGAGCGTATGGATTCGGGCGTGCCGTCACCTTCGTGTCGTTGAACACCTACTCGATGCGGATGGCAGGCGTGTTCATGATCTCGACCTGCACCATTTTCGTCCGGACCGGTGTGATGCCGCGCTGGATGGCCTGGCTCGGCTATGCGTTGGCACTGGTTCTCCTGCTGACCATCAGCTCCTTCAGCTGGGTGTCCCTGGTTTTCCCGGCGTGGGTGTTCGTGATCAGCGTGTATATTCTCTTCGAAAATCTGCGCAGCAAGCCGAGTGCCATGTCTCTGGGCACGCCGCAATAGAACGGAGAAGGAGTAAATGAGCGCTTCGCGCAATGTACCGACAAGCGGAAAATCGAGTTCTTCCTTGAGTCGCACGCTGCCGATCTTTGGCTGGTTGCCGAAATACAATCGCCAATGGCTGCGGTTCGACGTGATCGCGGCCATTACCGTCGTGGCCCTGCTCGTACCCGAAGGCATGGCGTATGCCGAGCTGGCCGGGATGCCGCCGGAGACGGTCTTTTACGCCGCGCCGGCCGCCCTGCTGTTGTACGCGATCTTCGGGACATCCCGCCAGCTGGTGGTGGTCGTCTCGTCGGTGCAGGCGGTCATGTCCTTCTCCATCGTGTCCGCCATCGTCGCGCCGGGCTCGACCGACTTCATCCTCATGACGACTGCGCTGGCGGTCGCGGCCGGCCTCGTGTCCCTTCTCGCCGGCCTGCTGCGCCTGGGTCGCCTGGCCCAATTCTTTTCGGCGTCGGTGCTGGCCGGCTTTGTATCGGGCCTCGCTACGGTTGTGGCCGTCAAGCAACTTCCCAAGATCTTCGGCATCGAGTCCGGCTCGGGCAATGTGTGGCAGCGCCTGTATGACCTCGTCATTCACCTGCCGGAGACCCATCTCCTGACGTTGCTCGTCGGCCTCAGCGGGATCCTCATCATGGTGCTCATCGAGCATTACGCCCACCGCATCCCGGCGGCCCTCGTGGCCATGATCTTCGGGATCGTGGTTTCCGCGGTCTTCGGTATGGAGGCGCTCGGCGTGCACGTCGTCGGCGCGGTGCCCTCGGGCCTGGCGCCGCCGAAACTGCCCGGCATAACGCCAGAGCAGTGGCTCGTCCTGATACCCGGGGCACTGGCGCTCTCACTCGTGAACTTCGCCGAAGCCATTGGGCCAGCAAGAAGTTTCGCGACGAAATATCGCTACAGCATCAACCCCGACCAGGAATTGGTGGCTCTCGGCGCCGCGAACGTGGGCGCCGGGCTTTTCCAGGGATTTCCTATCGGCTCCAGCCTGTCCAAGTCGGCGGCCAACGAGGCCGCGGGCGCCAAGAGCCAAATGTCGGGTATCGTGGCGGCCGGGCTGACGATCCTCGTCGCGCTGTTCCTGACGCCGCTGTTCGCCCCGCTGCCTGAGGCCACCCTGGCGGCTATCGTCGTGGTGGCCGTCTACGGCATGTTTAAGTGGCGCGAGATCCTGCGGCTCTACAAGCTGCGCCGCGTGGATTTCGTCCTGGCGATCGTCACGTTCCTCGGTGTGTGCACCTTCGCCGAAGCGCTGTGGGCGCTGCTGTTGGCTGTCGTTCTGTCGCTCGCGGCGCTCGTCTGGCGCACCAGCAAGGGCGAGGTCAGCGAGCTGGGCATGACTCGGGGAAGGCTCAGTTTCGAGCCGGTTGCCCCGGCGCCGGCCGCCGGTTCAGAGCCCATGTCCATTAAGCGGCTCCTGATCTTTGCCCCGGAGGAGAGCCTCTTCTTCGCCAACGCGGACACGATCCGGACACAGATCACCAATCGCCTCGCCGCAACTGCAGAGCAGGAGGCCGCCAGAGGCAAGGTCGATGCGGCTGACAAGATCGAGCGGGTCATCCTGGACCTCGAACTCACCAATGAGCTCGATGTGCCCAGCGCGGACATGCTCGAAGAGCTTCATGCCGACCTTCGTGCCTCGGGCGTGGGTTTATCGCTGGCGCGCGTACGCCCGGCTGTCCGCGACCTGCTGGACCGCAGCGGCGTCACGGAGAAAATCGGCGGAGAGCACATCCATACAGCGCGTGTTGGAAGGGGTCCTCCTCCACTTAACTGCTTCCGAGGGCCAGGCTGACTCCCTGCTTGGGCTGTCGGGTACTGCGTTAAAGGCCCTGGAACAGGTTGTCGGCGAGATGCTGCCGCGTGCGCAAGGCGAGCAGCAAGTGCAGCTGAAGGCGCTCCACGCCCGCTTGACCCGGGCCATCAGGGCATTGCCGGCCGAGACGGAGCCCGGCCAGACCGGCCAGGTCCGGTAGGTCGTGGCGCGCCCCGGTGTGGACGCTTTCGACGTAGTCGGGGCAACATCTCAGACCTGGCTCGGTCTATACAGGAGAATGAACCGATATGGTTGTAGCGAATGAACTGACCTTTGATCCCAGCGACCGGATCCTGATCCTCGCGCCGCATCCGGACGACGAAACCATCGCGACCGGTGGCGTTATCCAGAAGGCCGTGGCGATGGGCCTCCCCGTGCGCCTTGTCTACCTCACGTATGGCGACAACGCGGAGACCGCATTCATCGTCTACCGGAAGCGCGCGGTCGTGCGCGGGAAGTCGGTCCAGCAGATGGGCCTCGTGCGGCATGCTGAGGCCCTCGCCGCGGCAAGGGTCCTCGGGCTAAATCCCGACCAGGTTACGTTTCTCGGCTATCCCGATTTTCGCACCCTGACGATCTGGGCCGAGCACTGGGGCGACTGCGAGCCGTGCCAGAGCATGTTCACCCAAACCAGCGTGGTCCCGTACGAGAACGCCTTCCGCCCCGGCACGCCTTATCGGGCAGACGAGATCCTGGCCGACGTCGAAGGCATCCTTCGCGAATTCAGGCCGACCAAGGTTTTCATCTCGCACCCGGCCGACCACAACCCGGATCACCTGTCGCTCTACCTGTTCACCCGGGTGGCGCTCTGGAACCTGAGTGGCGAGCTCCAGCCGCAGCTCCTCCCAGTGCTCGTGCACCATCCCGAGTGGCCGCAACCGGATGGCCTGAACCCTGAGCTCCCATTGGACCCGCCGGCCAGGCTTGAAGAAGGCATCTCGTGGCACGTGAGCTCCCTCGCGCCGGCCGAAAACGAGCGGAAGCTCGCGGCGCTGCAGAAGCACCAAACGCAGTACAAGATGAGCGCCGAGTATCTCAATTCATTCATCCGCTCGAACGAGCTGTTCGGCGACTATCCCGACGCGGCGCTCCAGTCGAATAGCCTGCAGGTGTTCAAGCAGGGCCTGGACTACCGCGCCGCTGCTCCGGCGATCCCGCGGGAGCTGACCAACGCGGAGCGTGCCAAGTGGGTTGGTGTAGAACGGCGATCGGTGTGGCTGGAACGGGGGGCTTTCACGTTCGCGGTACAGTTCTCGCGGCCGCTGGGACCGAACGTGGGCGCGGCCGTCTACATATTCGGCTACCGGCATGACCGGCCATTTGCGCAGATGCCCAAGCTGAGCGTGGTGCTTCGTGCACTCACCTACGACGTTCGGGATGGGTCTCGCAAGCTTCCGAAATCTGCAGTGGATGTGGCACGTGGGCCGAATGGCTTCGTGATTCGGGCCCCCCTGGAGCTTCTGGGTAATCCCGAATGGATCATGGGCAGCGCACGCACCTACGCCGGCAAGATGCCCCTGGATTGGATCGCCTGGCGCGTGATGCGCGTGCCGGCCTGACAGCTTCCCTGTGGAATCATTTGATCGAGAGAGGACTTCATGACCGTCACTGCAACGCCTGCCAAATCCCGAGGCAACATCGTCTCCGATATGATTGCCGGCCTGACCACCGGCGTCGCCAATATCCCCGACGCGATGGCATCCGCTATCCTTGCCGGTGCGAATCCCGTTCAGGGCCTCTATGCCCTGATGGTGGGCACGCCGCTGGCGTCGATCTTCGGCAGTTCGGCGTTCATGAACGTTTCGGCGACCAGCGCGCTGGCCATCACCGCCGGCGCAGCGCTGACCCAGTATGCCGGCGACCCGGACAGGCATGCGGTGGCGATCTCCACCCTCGCCGTGCTAACGGGCTTCGTGATGTTGCTCGCCGGGCTGTTGAAGGCCGGCAAGCTGCTGCGCTTCGTGGCCAACTCGGTGGTTATCGGTTTCCTGACCGGCGTCTCGCTCAACGTCATCCTGTCGCAGCTCGCCGACTTCACGGGCTACTCGAGCGCCTACAGCAACAAGGTGGTCAAGGCGATCGATACGCTGCTCAACCTCGACCAGGTGCACCCTCAGACCTTAGCGATCGGCGTGCTGACCGTGGTCGTCATCGTGCTCTCCGACCGCACCCGGCTGCGCAACTTCTCGCTGCTGATTGGCATGGCGGCCGGCTCGATCGCTCTTATCTTGCTCAACTCGATCGCCGCGGTAGGGTGGACCGAGGTCCAGCAGGTGAGCGATATAGCCGTCATTCCGACATCGTTGCCCCTGCCAAGCCTCCCGGACTTCACCATGATGCCGGCTCTCCTGCTCGATGCGATCGCACTCTCCATCATCGGGCTGGTGCAGGGCGCTGGCGTGAGCAAAGCCTACCCGAACCCCGACGGCAACTACCCGAACCCCTCGGGTGACTTCGTGGGCCAGGGCGCGGCCAACATCGGCGCCGGCCTGCTGCAGGGGATGCCCATCGGCGGCTCGGTAGCCAGCACCGCGCTCAACGTTAGCTCGGGTGCCAGGTCGCGTTGGGCCAACATCTTCTCCGGGCTGCTCGTGGTCGTTGCCGTGTTGCTCTTCAGCCGGGCCGTGAGCCTGGTGGCAATGCCGGCCATGGCCGCCCTGCTGATCGTCGCCGGCTTCCAGTCGATCAAGATCGAGCGCATCAAGGACATCTGGGCAACCGGTTGGACAGGGCGGTTGGTCATGGCCGCCACCCTGGCCTTGACGCTCGCCATTCCGCTCCAGCAAGCGGTGTTCTTGGGCGTGCTGCTCTCGATCCTGGTGCACTTCTTCATCACGGCGTCCGCTGAGGTGCGCGTCGTCCGGCTCATCGTTAACGCCGACGGGACGGTGACAAAGGCGCCGCTGCCGGCCGAGCTGCCCGGCAACGAGGTGACGCTGTTGCAGGTGTACGGCAATATGACGTTCGCCGGCGCCGAAACGCTCGAGGCGCAGCTGCCACGGGCAACGACAGCCGAACGCCCGGTGGTCATCCTCAGGCTAAACCAGCAGGAAGGCATCGGCAGCAGCTTCGTCAACGTCCTCGAGCGCTACCAGCAGCAGCTCAAGGCCCGGGGAGGCAAGCTGATGGTTGCGGGCGTCAATAAGAAGATCAAGGGTCAGCTGGACCGGACCGAGGCGAGCAGCGAGATCTTGGGGCAGGAGAACGTCTTCGTGTCAACGGACACCCTTGGCGCCGGCACGCGGGATGCGTACGCTGCCGCGCAACGGTGGCTTGCTGAATCGGCGGAGCCCAAGGGTGCGCCGAAGGAAGCAAGCGAAGCGACAGAGTAGGGGAGAGTCGACCTATCCCCGCCAGATTCGAGCCAGTCCACTCCTGCAGGTTGATGGGCCTTAAGGTTCGAGAGGGCCTTACGAGCAACAGTTCGGCTCTATGTGCCGCAAGCCATGGCCGTAGGGATCATTCTCGCGTGAGTTCCTCCACTCTGAGCATGGCTGGACCTCCTGACAGCACTTGGGTTGACCAACCCATTGTGCCGCAAAGGCATCCAGCTCCCCCAGGGTGGGGAATTCTTAACCCGCGTTATTGGGGAGTTTATCACCCACGTTGACACCGTTGGCGACGCCTAGTGCGGCTGCCCCTGTTTTGTTGTCCAGAATGAGGGAGCGAACGGAGTGTGCGTTAGCGGTGCTGGCCCGTCGACGGAGTTGACACATGACTTCAGAGTAGCGTGAAGTTGTCAGGGCGCCTGTGCCTGGGCCCGACCAAGCGGGCGAGCGAGCTGCGGCTTGGTCGGTCGCCGGCCGGTGTTGAAGGCGCGCTGCGGCACGTGGACCAGGCCACCGGCGCCCAGTGCCAGATCGAGCTTGGCATGCGGTTCGCGAACCACGGCATCCTTGCCGAGGACCGTGAAGATATGGAGCTTGCGCAACGGCTCTTCGTGGTAGCGGTGTCGCCAGAGGAGAAGGGTGACCGGAGCTGTGACGTGATCGGAGATCACGCATGATGCTGGCCGAGTTGCGAGCGCTCTTGCGGTTGACGCTGGCCAGCGTCACGGCCTGGCCGGACGCCAAGCTGGACGGCTGGATCGCCCAAGCCATCCAACTCTACTCGGTCCACTTCCCGCGGCGCTGGCGTCACACACTGGACCTTATCACGGGCCAGCAGGCCTATGACCTGCCCTGCGAGCACGACCTGGTCAAGGTGCTGGGCGTCGAGTATCCGCTCGGCCGGATCCCGCCCGAGTTCCTGACGCTGGCGCCAACCTGGTCGCCGCTCTTTCGGCGCCGGTGGCGCCGTGTATGCGCTGCAGGGCTGCCGGACTCTGACAGCGCGCTTCCGGGCGGAAGCGATAGCGGTGTCGGCCAGATCGTGTTTGCCCCGACGGTCAGCACCGGCGAGCAGGCGGTAATCGAGTACCTCGGCGCGCATCAGAGCCGGCGATCGGTGAGGATGCCGCGGTCATCACCGTGCCGCGCGCCCACCTGCAGGCCATCATGGCGTTCGTCGAGTTCGCGCGCACATCACGAGCTGGAAGCGGACGAGGCGGTGATCGTGGAATCGTCCTCCGTGGTCCTGGCGCATTGGGCGAGGAAAGCCGCAAGGCGTGGAACCGGTACAAGGAAGTGCTTGGCCGGTTGACGTGGTTGTCGGACGGCGGGCCGCTCGGGTCGTCCGTCGTAGCCTGGGGCGACCTGGGGCTATAGGGAGGAAGCGCCATGGGCATGTGGCGGCCGAACAAGAGCAAGGGCTGGGGCCAGCAACAGCGAGTCAGAGCCGGTCAACCGGTTCACGCAGATCCTGCGCACGGTGCCCGAGGTCATGCCGGGCGGCGTGATCCGCTCCGGCAAAACCCGACCCGATGACGACGCGCATACGGGCTTCTGGCTTGGCGTGACGGCGGAGGGCATCGCGAAGTTCTCCATCGGGGGGCCGAGGGTTGGCTCAAGTGGGACGGCCAGCATCTGCACGTCCGCGGGGCGCTTGAAACCTTCGTCGGGAATGTATTGGCCGAACTGGCTGGCCTTCTACGGCGCCGACGGCGAGCCGGTCGGCTACATGATGGGGCACGACGCGTGGGGCCACCAGATCGACATCGCGACGCCGCGGCAGGACGCGACCGGCGATCCCGGCATGATCACGCTGGAGTGCGATGGCGATTTTGATGCCCTGGTCAGGCTGCGGCTCTATACCGAGCGCGGGGCTGGTGGCGCCGGCGCGTACATCGACATGCAGATTGGGAATGGGAACACCGTTCTCAAGCTCGAAGGGACTGAGGGCAACGCGTCGGATTCGCGGCGTCGTGAACTGTGCCGATCCTACCGCAGACACGCACGCCGTGACCAGGCGAGCTGGCGATGCCAGATACGCACGTCTCGTTCACGCTCACACCCTGCTCGATCTGCTGCCAAGCGGCACGCAGACTGGCGACGTTGTGCGGTGGAACGGAACTACTTGGGCGCCTGCGCCTCCTACTACTGCCGGGACGTCGGATAATGGCGCTCTGATCGGTCTTGGCGACGACGATCATCCGCAATACCTGAACCAGGCGCGAGCCGATAGCCGGTATGCCGATCTAGATCACACGCACGCGCCGGCCGAGATGCAGCGGGACGGTGCGGAGACCGGGGATGTCCTGACCTGGAATGGGTCGGTGTGGGTCCCGGCCGACACGCCGGGCGTGACGGCGCACAGCGGGCTGTCGGGACTGGATGCGGACGACCATGTCCAGTACCTGAACGCAAGCCGGGGCGACGCCCGCTATGCTGGCCTTAGTCACGGGCACACGCTCACAGCGTTACAAGGGGGCGGCGCTGCGCCTGGCAACACCCTGATTTGGAACGGCTCGGTCTGGGCGCCGGCAACGCCTCCCTCTGGCGTTACCGACCACGGCGCGCTCACTGGGTTAGGAGACGACGACCATCTCCAGTATCTCACGAACACGCGGGCAGATGCACGCTACCTCCGCTCGTCCGGCGGTTGGTCCGGTACGATCCCTATCGGCGCCGGCAAGTCGCTCGCAGTGATCAACGGCCAGATCACCAATGCCACCTTCTAGCCTATCCATTCGGGGAGTGGACACGATGCAGGCAGGCGCACTGGATGCGATTCGAGTTCTGCATATCGGTCCATCCGCACCCGGCCTGCCTGCGCTTGACTGGGTTTCGGAGCTCGGGCAGATCGCCGACGTGCCTGGCGTGCGGCTCGAGCTGTGCCTCGGCAAGCAGGCTGTCCGGTCGGCAGTTGCCTCGCGGCTGCACGAGGTGCGCGACTGCGTGCTGTGGTCCGGGCACGGTGCGGCTGGCAGGCTGATGTTGGCGGACGGGCCGGTCGGGGCCGACTGGCTGGCGTGCATGTTGAAGCAGCAGTCGCCGGCCGTCGTGGTGCTGGCGGCGTGCTTCTCGGGCGCGCGACCAGGCGCTGCACTCGATGGCCGAGACGATCAGCCAGGCGGGGATTACCTGCATCGGCATGTGGGCCGAGATCCTGGACCCGGCGGCGGTCGTCTACAACGTCGAGTTTGTGCGAGCCTATGCGACGGGCGCGCCCGTGCAGGTGGCGCACCGGGTGGCGTTGGAGCAGCTGGCACTGGAGCATCCGAGCCAGGCGGGGATCGCCTTCCTCCTGCCCGGGCTGATGAACGGGTACGGGCGGGTTACGGAGGAACTGAAGGGGATCCGGCAGAGGCTCGACGTCCTCGAGCAGAAGGTGGACGCGCTGGGCGATGATCGGCGCGGCCTCACGCGGTCGCCAGTTCGTTCAGCCAGCGGACCTGGCCGACCAGGTCCTCGGCCTCGGCCGTGGCAAGGACACGATCAAGCGCATCGATCAGTTCTGAGAGCGTCCAGCGGCGCTGGGCGGCGAGGATGATGCCGCCATGCCGCGGGTAAGCGGCGGCCAGCGCCGTGAAGTCGCGGATGTTGAACGTGAAGAGGCAGCGGCCCTGAGCGGTCGCTCCAAGCAACTGCTCTTCGTCACGGGCATCGTCAGCCATCCAGCGCACAAGGCGTGCGCGTGACGTCGTGGCCCCGGTCGAGGAGCGCCTGCTGGAGCGAACGGATCGAGGTGTCCGCGTCGAGGTGCAGCTTGAGCTTCGACACGGTCAGGACTCGGATTCCATGAACCCTGGTTCGAGCGCTTCCTCTGCAGTCAGCGATGCGTCAATCTCAGTCCGATGCGCGCCGTAGAACGCAAGCGCCTCGCGGATGGCACTCTCGGGCTGGCCATACTCTTCGGCGAGCCGTGCCGGCGGCAAATCCCACTGCTGCAGAGCCGCCACGATGGTCTGCACGCGCAGGCCGGTGCCGCGCAGAACAGGCTCAGGGCTGCCGGCGGCGCCACGGCGGTAGGTGATCTGCGGATAAGCCGGGTCGTCGAGCTGCTGCTTCAAGCTGCCGACCTTCTCCGAGACGGCCCATAGAATGAACTGATTCAGCGAGACGCCCTGCTCGGTGGCGAGCTGCTCGGCATCGCGCTTTAGCTGATTTGGCAGGTTCAGTGCATATCGGCCCATCGTGATACCCCTCTCACTACTATATCTCCTGCCACATCATATTCGACATCGTCGCCATTCTGTCAATCAATCGCTTCAATCGGATCGAAGTCCAACCAGCAGGGCTTCTGATAGCGCCTTGATCAGCCCGTGATCCTTGACAAGTAGCACGAATGCGCGGAGAATCCCTAGTGATAATCCCGGTTGACCCAAGTTATCCTTTCCAGGGAGTAGCATCGTGGCCACCGCTCTCTCGACTCCCGTCGTCTTCTCCGACTCGCTCGCGCGCATCGCTCAGGAGCTTGCTCGCGATCCTCGTCTGAAATCCCCGAACACGCGCCGTGGCTATCTGACGGACCTGGCGCAATTCGAAACCTGGCGCGCCGGCCGCCCCATGACGAAGGTGCTCGTCGAAGGCTACGCCGCCGAGCTCGAGCAGGCTGGCCGATCCCCGACCACGATCAATCGCAAGCTCGCCGCCGTGCGCTGGTGGGCACGTCGGCTTGCTGACCTGGCCGAAGATGATCTCGCCATGCCGTCCGAACTCAAACGGGAAATCGTCAAGCAGGCAACCCGCGTCGCTGCGGTAGGGGACGTGCGCGGTCAACGCGCGCCGAAGGGCCGGCATCTGGCGGCCGGCGAGCTAATGGCGCTGCTGGAAGTCTGCGTGCGGGAGGGCAGTCCGGGCGGCGTTCGGGATGCCGCCGTATCGCGCGTTGGCTTGGGCGACGGGGCTGCGAAGGAGCGAGCTGGCGGGGTTGCGGCGCGAGGATTTCCTGCAGACCGGCGCCGAAGAGGGTGACCTTACTGTCCGCGGCAAGGGTGAAAAGGTCCGCGTCGTCTACCTTTATGACGGCGCAGCGGCTTATCTGCTGGACTGGCTAAAGGTGCGAGGGCCGGGCGAGGGACCGATGTTTCTGGCGGTGAATAAAGGCGGTGGGATCTGGTCTGATCACGGGGTTAGCGACGAAGCCCTAGCCCAGATGTTGGAGAAGACGGCGCTTACAGGCGGGGTTAAGGCGGTTGACGTGGCACGACTTCCGGAGGACGTTTGCGGGGAACCTGTTGGACAACGGAAACGATCTGGTCACGGTGCAAAAGCTGATGGGCCACGCGAGCCCAACGACGACGGCGGCGTATGACCGGCGCGGAGAAGAGGTCAAGCGGCGCGCAAGCAGGAGCTTGCACGTGCCGCACCTCGCTCTTCACGGCTCGGTTTAGCGGTCCCGCCGAGCAACTCGCGAACGCGTGGAAACCTTGACGAGGCCATTCAAAGTACACGTATAACTCTGTGCGTCAGATCATCGAAACGGTCAACGACCAACCAGCCGAGCAGTTACACGTTGAAAGCAAAGCTACCCTTACAGGGGAGGGACGGCAATGGAACTGACTGATATCAGCAGAAACGATACCCGCTGGAGGGACATCTACGATTTCCTCGCGGCGTGCGGGAAGGCCCAGAGTCCCAGGAGTCTGGTCGTTGAGATGTTCAACAATCTGGGACCTCTGTGTCCGTATGACCAAGCCCTGGCCTATTTCTTTGACGGCAACGGCAAGGTCTGCGGCCAGCATCTCATCAACATCAGTGAGAGCTGGAGTTCCGCCTATCTGGGCTACTATGCCGAAGCAGGCAGTCAGAAATACAGCTGTTATGCAGATCAAGGCGATGAAAGGTTTGCCATCGCCCCGAACGTGCTCGACTGGGACAGTGCGCCATCGGATGAGTTCATTCTCAACTACATCCGCCCTCGAGGTCTCAAATACTCCTGCGGCTTTGCCCTCTTCGACCTGAACGGTCGTTACAGGACCATGATCGCCCTGGACCGGGTGAGAAAAAGGGCCTTCAGCGATGATGAACTCACTAGCCTGAGGCTGGTAATTCCGCGGCTCAACGATCTGCACAAGAACTTCTTCTACCAGGGGTTCAGTTCGAACGCGATCAAGCGCGCCACCACGGAGACCCGCGCCTGACCGACAGGGAGATCGAGATTGTCGACCTGCTGTGCCGCGGCCTCTCGCCTGCCAGCATCGGCCAGGTCCTGCAAATCACCTCGTCTACCACCTACCGGCACATCGCCAACATCTACAAAAAGCTGGACGTTTCCAGCCAGCGCGACCTGCTGGCGCGCCTGTATCACACGGAAAGCTGAACTCCCCCTCGCGCAACCTCCCGCGTACATAGAATTGTGTAGGAAAGTTGCACAATCTGTGCAATTACCCTCCGGCCTTCCACTTGGCATAATGCCACTGACAGCCTGACGATCATGTGAAGGCTGCACCTTACAGGGGCGCCAACCCCTCTTATCACCCTAATGTGAAGGAAAGAGCAAAAGGTGGATAAAGAGACTCTCTTCTACCTGTCCGCCGACGGGCTGGAGGACGTCGAGCCCATCGGCCGCGTCTTCGACCTGCACGGCAAGGTGGCCGTGGTCACGGGCACCGTGGGCCTGGCCCTGTTCGTCATCAACCGGCTGGCCGAGTGCGGGGCCAGGGTCGTATTCGGCGGGCGCACCGAGGAATGGGGCAGCCTGACCGAGGCAACCCTCATGGAGAAGGGTTACGAGGTGGCCTACAAGCAGACCGACGTGCGAAGACGGGCGGACTGCCAGGCCCTCGTCGCCTTCGCCGAGGAAAAGTACGGGGCCGTGGACATCGTCGTCCCCGTGGCTGCCGTGTGGGGCCCCCGGGCCTTCGTGGACGTGAACGAGGACGAGTGGGACGAGATCCTGGACACCGATCTCAAGGGCCAGTACTTCACCATCCAGGCCGCGGCCCGCAGCATGATCAGGGGCGGCAAGGGCGGCAAGGTGGTCACCATCGCCTCTGTGGCCTATCGTGGCGACGACATGCGCAAGATGGCCATGATGACGCCCTATAACGCGGCCAAGGCCGGCGTCACCGGCATGACCAAGGGCGTTGCCAAAGAGCTCAAACAATACGGCATCAACGTCAACTGCGTGGCCCCCGGCGGCATGGTCACGCCGGGCGCCATCATGAACAGCGCCAGGACCTCCGCGCTCTATGGCCCGGCGTGGGACGCCGCGGTCAAGACCGCCACGATGGGCACGCCCGTCGCGGAGTCGCCCGACCAGGTCGCCCTGATGGTCCTCGCCCTGTGCACCGGCGTGTCTGACTTCATGTACGGCCAGATCATCGAGGTGGACGGTGGCAGCGAATTCTCATTCCAGGAGCAGCCCTGGAGCTACACGCTGCAGAGCGCCCAGCCTGCTTAGTGGCTGGACCCATCACCGGAACAGGTAATGCAGACGTAATCACTCTACAGAAGGAGCATAACCATGGCCATCAATTCCAAGAGCAAACTGAAAGAAGTCCTTGCCGATCCCCGCGCTGCGGCGATCATCGAGGAGTACAAGCCCGGCTTCGCAAGTGACCCTCAACTTGGCCCCGTCATGGGAATGCGTATGAATCTCCTGCTCAAGTTTCCCCAGACGGGTTTCTCCGAAGACCAAATCAGGGATATCACCGACAGGCTCGACGCGCTGGATGCCTGAGCGAGATCCAATCTCAAGTCTGCGTCAGAAACCTGATGCAGACTTGAAAAAGGAGTAGACTTCGTGAAGAAAGTCAGTGCGATAACCGGCGGCGCAGGCGGCATAGGTCGTGCCACCGCCATCGAGCTTGGCAAGCAGGGCCCGGAGGTCATCGGCGACCTACTGCAGGCGAATATCGACTATACCGAGAAAATACTCACCTCCCTCAATATCGAGCACTACAGTATGGTTATGGACGTTCGGGACCGGAAAAGGTGCGATGAGTTCGCCACCTTTGCCACTCAGTACGGCCCGATCTCCAACTTCATCAATATCGCAGGTGTCGGCCCCAACACTACCTATACCGAAGCGGAGTTGTCCACCTGCCGCGAAACCTATCACACCAACTGTGTTGGCGCGCTGAACACCGTCGAAGCCTTCTTCCCCTACATGGGCGATGGCAGTGTCATGATCCAGACCGCATCGCAGGCATCCTATCATGTTCACATGGATGACAATGCGTGGAAGATATACATGAGCTGCTATGAGGATGGCTTCCTTGACAGGCTGTGCACCCTGACGGAAATGTACGATGAGTACGAGGGTAACGGGCAGGCCTACTGTTTCAGCAAGCGCTTCGTCCTTGAGCACTGCAAGGCAAGCGCGTGGCGCTTTGCCGCAAAGGGCGCTCGTATCGTCACCGTTTCTCCTGGGATGCACTGGACCTGCCATGTGTGGGATTTAGACGAAGATACCCGCGAGGGCAACCTTGGAATTACTCCGCTGCAGCGCTATGGCCGCACCTCCGATTTGGGCTGCGTGTATGCCTTCTTGTGTGCAGATACCGCGAGGTACATCACGGGTGCCGACATCCTGGTTGACGGCGGCGGCATAACCACCTTCGGTAAGTGGAAAATAAAGTGAATCCGCAAGCCAATATCGCTGAAATGGGGGAAGAGGACGCGATACCCGACCAGATCCTGGAGGCCAACGATATCGACGTCCCACAAGCGTTAGTCGATGAAGAAGTCAGGATGATGGTCCTCGACCTGAATCACAGGATGAAATACGAGGGCCTGGCGACTGGCGCCTACATCAGCCTGAATGAGGACGAAAAGGCCGAGCGCCTGGAAACCTTCAGAAAAGCAGCCTTCAAGTTAGTGAAAACTAGGCTGGTGCTCAGGAGGATCATCGAAGCAGAGAAGCTCGATGTGACCGAACAGGAGTTGGAAGAAGAAGTGATCGCGTTGTCACAGCGCCAGCAAATGCCGGCCGAGATGGTGAAGGCTTTTCTTGGCGAGGATCTCACGGCGCTCAGGGAAGATCTGCTGGTAAGAAAAGCGATCGCTCAAATGAATGCCAACGCCTAAGTTGGCCGAAGGAGAAGAAATCATGGCAGAGATCAAATCGGAAGACAAGAATGTCAAGGGCTCCTTGATGGTGAAGGGCCGCAAGTCCATCGCCTATCTGCAGAAGCTCAAGGACGAGGGCACCCCGATCGTCCAGATGTGTCCCGCGATCAGGGATCAGTTCTGGGTCATGGCCGCTGAGATGGCCGGCTGTGACGTCTGCCGGCTGACCGTTCCCGGCGACGGCACTGCGAATATGGAATGGCAAAGCCATCTCGCCGAATGGTGGATCCGCATCGTCCGCAACGCCGCGAAGCTGATCCACATCAACTTCTACATGGATACGACGACCTACGCCTCGAAGGAAAAGGCCGTGGCGACTGGCGCCGCCTACATGTATGCCGGCGCGGATTCCCTGCTACCCATGGGTGTGACCAACGAAACTCTGAAGTACATGGCTGATAACTGGTTGGTCGTGTTCGGCCATGTGGGCGCACTGTCCGGCTGGCAGACGTCCGCCCAGGGCGGCTACAAGCGCCTGGGCAAGACCGCCGAGGACGCCATGAAGGTCTTCCGCATGGCGTATGAGTATCAAGAGAACGGCATGCAGGCGATGACCATCGAGCTGACCCCGATCGAGGTTACCAACGCCATCGCCAAGAAGCTGCGCGTGCCCGTCATCTCCATCGCGGCCGGCGGCGCCGCCGATGGCTGCGAGATGGTCGACCTCGACACGTTCAACATGATGCCCAACCCGACCTCTCACGCCAAGTCTTATGCTGACTTCTTCCCGTGGGCCGTTGAAGCCTATGCTGATTGGGCAGAAGATGTTCGCAGCGGCGCCTACCCCGAGGACAAGCACGGCTACCACATGGACGAGGCGGAGTGCGAGAAGTTCCTCGACGCGATCGAGAAGTTCTAAGCCCGGCCTCTGGCGGGACTTCTGCTACAATCACCCGAATAGCTTCTAAGATCCGCGAGAGCCTGCTGCAGCTTCTTGTTCTGCAGCAGGCCCTCTTTGGTTGTGAGGGGGGACTGGAGAAGGTGTCATGCCCACGGAGATCATCTGCAGCGAAGAGATGCGGCGAAGGATACTGTCCGGCGCGGACAGGCTGGTGGATGCCATGAAGGGCACGCTCGGGCCGAGAGGCCGCAACGCGGTGCTCGAGCGGCCGCACCTAGCGCCCCTGGTGACCAAAGATGGCGCGACGATCGCCAAGGATTTCGCGCTGCAGGATCGTTTCGAGAACATGGGCGTCCAACTCATCAAGGAGGTCGCGGCCAAGACCAACGCCGCGGCGGGGGACGGCACGACGACTGCGATGGTGCTGGCCAGGTTCATCATCCATGAGGGCTTCAGGAGCATTGCGGCAGGCGCGAACTCGGTCGAGCTGAAAAAGGGCGTGCAGGGCGCGGCCCAGCTGACTGCCGCGGCCCTCAAGGGTATGGCAGCGCCGGTCAAGACACGGGAGGTCATTGCGCAGGTCGCAGCCATCGCGGCCGGCGACGCGCAAATCGGCGTGATGATCGCGGAGGCCCTGGACGTGCTGGGGCCCGACGGCGTCGTCCTCGTGGAAGAGGGCGGCGGCGAAACCGTCGTGGATGTGAAGGTAGGCATGCAGCTCGAGCGCGGCTACGTCTCGCCCGCCATGGTCACCGACAGGGAGACGATGGTCGCAGAGCTCGCCGAGCCGTACGTCCTGGTCACTGACCGGAAGCTTAGCAATCCGCAGGAACTCGTGCCGCTGCTCGAGCAGGTTGTCGCGAGCGGCAAACCGCTCCTGATCGTCGCCGAAGTCGTGGAGGGCCCGGTCCTCGCCCTGCTGGCCGCCAACATGAAAAGCGGGGTACTCAAGGCCGTGGCCATCCACCCCCCCGCCTTCGGCGACGGCCGGCGCGCCCGAATGGAGGATCTCGCGCTCTTTACCGGCGGGACGTTCCTAAGCGAGGAGTTGGGCTACAGGGCGCGGGACGCGAGCCTTGCGATGCTGGGCCGCGCGGCATCGGTGCGGGTGGAACGCAACAACACCGTCATTCTGGGCGGCGCCGGTGATAAAGAGGCCGTGGCAAACCGGATTGGGTGGCTGCGCATGCTCATCGACAAGACCCAGAACGAGTTTGACCGGAAGCAGCTCGAGGAGCGCCGCGCGAAGCTCTGCGCGGGTGTGGCGGTGATCAAGGTCGGAGCCACCAGCGTCGTCGAAATGCAAGAGAAGAAGCAGCGGATCGAGGGCGCCTTGAACGCTGCCCGGGCGGCGATGGCAGAAGGCATAGTTCCTGGTGGCGGCGCGGCATACATCACCGCCATCCCCGCCGTGCGAGCATTTGCGAACACCCTCTCCGGCGACATGAAAACCGGCGCGGGGATCGTCCTCAAGGCCCTGACGGAGCCAGTTCGCCAGATTGCGGAAAACACAGGGATGGGCGGCGGCACGGTGGTGGCCGAGATCCTGCGTCGGCCCGCGGGCACGGGCTTCGACGCGGCCACGGGCGAGTATGCGAACATGCTCGAGGCCGGCATCGTAGATCCGGCCAAAGTCGCCCGTCTGGCTCTGCTGAATGCCGCCTCTCTCTCCTCTGTGCTTCTGGTCTCTGAGGTCGCAGTGTCGGAAGGCAAGGCATAAGCACGGCCGGTAGGCCAAGCGCGGCCCCAACCGCGCTTGCGGTGGGGGGAACCGTAATGCGGTGCCCCTCGGGCCGGTAGGCACGAGAGCGCAGGGGTGCGAGGACCAGCAGGGGAGCGGGGCGAGAGGCCTCGCTCCCCTGTCGCGTCCTCAGGCGGATTCCATCGCCTCCAGGTGCGGCTCGGCGCCGTTGTCGGCCGCCGGCGCGTCGACCTTCGCCTTCTCCCCTGCCGGCGCCTTCGGACCGGTCCCGTTACCACCCGCTGCGGCGGCCGCCGGCGCGGCCTTGATGCGGACGACCACGAGCTCCCGGCCGGCCACGCGCATCGGCGTCGGCTCGAGCAGCACCCGCTTGCCGAAGCAGGCGGTCACGTCGTCCCCGAACAGCGACTGCAACGCGTTCTGATTCGTGCCCGATAAGATCCGAGTATTGAGCAGTCTGTCATCTGGCATATCCAGGTGGCTGGCGAGCTCCTTCAGCGTCAGCCTGGCGGCGGTGGGCAGGGCCAGAAGCCTGGCGCCGACGGGCCCTTGCATGGGATCGTTCGGTCGATCTGTTGCCATCCGTTGTCCTTTTCGTGCTGACGACCCCGTCTGCGGGGCACGGCGCGGCCTAAGGCTCAAGCGCCGGCTTAGGAATGCGCTCGCTCCCATGCTGGCGGCCAGGACCGCCAACTCGCCGGCCCGGCGCGCGACTGTCTTGATCCGGTCCAATTCCACGAGCGGGGTCAGCCGGGCTTCAAAGCGTCGCTCCGGCACGTCGTAGCGATGCCGCGCGTCCACCAGATCGGCGACGTTGACCGCCCTGCAAGCGCGAGCGGCTGCGACGC
>CAWEMM010000016.1:0-20994 GCA_963810095.1 uncultured Chloroflexia bacterium
AGTCCACAGTTGTTCGGAGACATGGTAAACACTAGTATGGGCAGAACTGCCAAGATGCAGGAGGCGGCGATGCCCTGGAAAGAAGTGAGTACCATGTCCCTGCGGCTGGAGTTTGTGATGCTGGCGCAGCAGGAAGGGGCCAACGTGCGGGCCTTGTGTGAGCGCTTTGGCATCAGTTCGAAGACTGCCTACAAGTGGTTGGCGCGGTATGCAGCGGCGGGTGCGGCGGGCTTGGCCGACCGGTCGCGGCGGCCGCACGGTATGCCACGACGGACGCCGCCGACGCTGGAACAACTGGTGCTGACGGCGCGCCAGGCGCATCCGGCCTGGGGCGGCCGCAAGCTGAAGGCTTACCTGGAACGCGCAGGGCACACGGGCGTGCCAGCCGCCTCGACGATCACGGCGATCTTGCAGCGTCACGGGCGGATTGCGCGGGCGGAGAGTGTCAAGCACCGCGCTTGGCAGCGGTTTGAGCAGGCGGCGCCCAATCAGTTGTGGCAGATGGACTTCAAGGGCCACTTTGCGCTCAGCGCCGGTGGGCGCTGCCATCCGTTGACGGTGTTGGACGATCACTCGCGCTGTTTGTTGGGCTTGACAGCCTGCGCCAATGAGACGAGCGTCACCGTGCAGGCCGCCCTGACGGCGCTGTTCCGCCGGTATGGCCTGCCCGACCGCATTCTGTGCGACAATGGGTCGCCCTGGGGCACGACGGGCGATGCGGCGCATCCGTACACCCCGCTGCACGTCTGGCTGCTGCGGCTGGGCGTGAGGTTGAGTCACGGTCGGCCCAACCACCCCCAAACGCAAGGCAAGGACGAGCGGTTGCACCGGACGCTGCAGGCCGAATTGCTGACTCAGGGGCCGTGGGCCGACTTGGTCGCCAGCCAGTTGGCCTTCAGTCAGTGGCGCGAGCTGTATAATCACGAGCGGCCGCACGAGGCCTTGGCGGGCCGCGTGCCGGCCGAGTGCTATTGGCCTAGCCCACGGCGCTTTCCCGACGTCTTGCCCCCGCTGCGCTATCCGCCCCAGTTGTGGTTGCGCAAAGTGCAAGGCAAGGGCGAGATCTACTATGCCGGCCGGGAGTTTCAAGTCGGGCGGGCCTTCACGGGCTACACCGTCGGCCTGCGCCAGCTCGACGAGCAAATCTTTGACGTCTACTTTGGTCCGACCGTGATCTGGCGCTTCGACCGCAGTGGTACGCTGCGCATCCCCGGCGCACCACGGCCGGATTCCTCCGGGGACGGCTGAGCTAACCAAGAGCTCAGCCGTCCCCGGAGGTGCTTGCGTGATAGCGCGTGGTGACACCCGCCAAGTGTTTACCATGTTTCCGAACACTCGTTTACCATGTGTCCGGTCTATACAGGGTGCGGGGGCGAGCCCGCCCCCAACAAAGAAGGATCAGATGGAATACGGACCATGCCACAACCACTAACCGCCCTACAGCTCGAAGCCACCGGCCCGGCCACCCTGGCCGAGGTCATGGAGGAGGTCGAGTTCCAGGCCCAGAACGGCAAAGCCGAACGCCTCCGGCCGATCCCGACCGGCTTCACGCCGCTCGACGACATCCTCAACGGCGGCCTGCGCTCGGGCGAGCTCATGATGGTCGGCGGCACCTTCGGTGTCGGCAAGACCATCTGGGCCCTGCCAGGTGGCCCGCAATGCCGTGGTGAACGACACGACCGCCCACGCGCTGTACATCTGCTATGAGCACGACCGGCCCCACCTGCTGTCCCGCCTGCTGTGCATGGAGAGTGCCGAGCGCGGCTATCGCGAGGACGCACTGACGCTCAAGAAGCTGGCCGACCTCACCCTGTCGTCGCAGGGCGGAACAGGCGGCCTCATCGCCCGCCTGCGCAAGGTGCCGCGCTACGCGCCCATCATGCAGGCGCTCGATTCCTACGGTGACCGCCTGGTCCTGGCCAAGGCGAGCGGCGACCACACGGGCCTCGACCAGGTGCGCACGTGGGTGCAGGACGAGGTGGCCGCCGGCGCCACCCGGCTGCTGGTCGTCGTCGACTACCTGCAGAAGATCCCCGTGCGTCTCAACACCCTCGAGCCCGAGACCGAAGTCACGACCTACCTGACCCAGGGGCTGAAGGAAATGGCCATGGCCCTCGGCGTGCAGGTGCTGGCCATCGCTGCGTCCGACCGGATGGGCCTCAAGTCGAAGCGCATGCGGCTCTCCGATCTGCGCGGCAGTTCCGCGCTCCAGTACGAGGCCGATATCGGCTTGATCATGAATAACAAATACACCATCATCAGTCGCGAACACATGGTGTATAATGTGTCACAAGCAGATGCGATGCGTGGCTGGGTAGTCATGAGTGTGGAGAAGAACCGGGCCGGCCGCAACGCGGTCGACATGGAGTTCCAGCTCGATGCGTCGCACTTCCGGATGGTGATCAAGGGCGATTTCGTCCGCGAGCGGCTGGTGGACGAAAAGGTCATCCTGGAGTAGTGCTGAACCTTGGGCATCCTGAGCGAAGGGCTCGGCGCAGTCGGATCCTGGGCGACGCCTGCACGCAGTCGAAGGATCGCCCACGGAGAGCGACATTATATGGCCGAATTGCTCGCAGCTGAGGGATGGGTCAAGGCAGGCTCGGCAGGGTCGTACCTGAGAGAAAACCTGCCCAGCGACTACATCGTCGTGGCAGACCGCGCGTGTCAGGCCAATCGCTGGCCGCTGCGGTCGTCGGCCACGGCGCGCTCTTCCTCATCGAAGACCTCAACGCGGAGCCCGGTAAGGCCGCCGGTCTGCCCGCGTCCGGTGGCAAGAACGGGCACGGTCCGGTGGGCGCAGCCGAAAACTTCCTCAAGGACGAATTCCCGGCGCTCAAGCTGTTCCTCATGGCCGTGCGCGGCGCGCGCGACTGGGCCGAGGGACCCGTCACCTGGCGGGTGTCCGAACCGCTGGAGTGGGCGGATCAGCCGCTGGCCGACGTGATCGTGGCCGCCGACAAGGAAGTCGTCGCATCGCTCGACGACGACCAGCGCGAGGAGCTGGCCATTGGGCTCCGCGACCGGCAGCTGACCGCCAACCAGGCGGCCGGCAAGCCGTTCATGTTCCCCTCCGGCGGCGCATTTCGCACGGGCACCCGCGTCACCAGTGTCCGCCAGGCGATCGACCACATGGACCGCTACCCCTCAGACGGCGCGCAGGTGCTCCGCGATGGCACGCTGGCAGCCTGGTTCGAGGACGAAGGCGCGCACCATCTCGCGGGCCTGGCTCGGGATGTGACCCGCCAGTCGAAGACCGACACTCGCATCATGCTCGAGACCTTCCTCCTCGGCACCGGCCTGGTCGAACGCCCCCGCCTGGTAACCCGGCCCGCCCGGGTGGAGCTGGGGCTGGTCGTCCAGGGGCAGAAGGTGGCACACCGGCTCCGGCTTGAGAACGGAGCGCGGCAGCCGGGGCTTCCTCTTCGGCAGCGTCACGGCGTGCGGCCCGTGGTTGCGGGTGGAGCCGCGGGAGTTCGCCGGGACGCCGGTTGAATTGGTCGTGACGGCCGAAACCGGCGCCCTGCCGATTTCGTCCGCATCCTACCTCTCAGACGTCGAGATCAGCTGCAGCGGGAGCGTCGAGCCGATCTGCGTGCCCGTCACCGTGTCCGTCGTCGCAGCGCCACCCGGGTTCATCCGCCTCGGCGTCCGGCCGCTGGCCGGTTTTCTGCTCGGCGCCCTGATCGGCGCGTTGATCGCGCTGCTTTGGCGGGCCACGGGTCTCGTCGGCGACCACAACCTGCTCCTCTGGACGATCGCGCTGGCCGCCGTGTGGGGGCTGGCGGGCGGGGTCCGTGCCTTGCGCCAGCCGGGAGCCTGGCCGACCCGTGTCGCTCTGCCCCGTTGGCTGCTTAAGGTGCTCGCATGGAGCGCCGGCCTCGCCCTCCTGGCCGCGGTGATCATGGAAGCGTGGCGTCTTGGGCTGGGCGGTGGGCTTGAGTTCGAGGGTGTGTCGCTGGCAGCCGCGGCAGCAGCCGGCGCGGCATTTGGCTTTGTGGCCGCCACGCTCGACGAGCTGGCGCACAGCCGGCATGCGAACGACGAAGACTACGTGCATGGCCGGCGGTCCAGCCGGCGGCCCGTGCTCTTCGCCGTGGCAGGCATCGTGTTGGTGCTGGCCGCGCTGCTGACCCCCCGGGTTATCACGACTGCGGTGAACCGGAGCGAGGTGCAGGCGACGGCGGCGCCCGCACGGAACTGGGTCGAGGCCCGCTGGAACGAACTGGGCGAGTCGCTGGACAAGCTGACCCGCGACCTGACGATGCGCTACTATGACCGGCCCGCCGGCGTGGTGGGCCCGACGCCCACGCCGCCTGTGTCGGGCACGAACATCTTGAAGACCTTGAGCGGCCAGTGATGAACGGGATGCGGCGGAGGAGACTTATGAGACGCTCTGAGCGGGGTGCCAATCTCGTGGAGTTTGCGATCGTGGCGCCGCTGCTGATACTGCTGATTGCCGGTATTGCCGACATCGGCCGCGCATTTCACTCCTATATGATTATCACAAATGCTTCACGGGAGGCTGCACGGTACGCGGCGCGCTATCCGCTCCATAACATCGGCATCTGCCAGGCGGCGCTCAACGAAACTACGGGCAGTGCAGTGACCCTGAACTGCGCGACAGACCTCGCCAAGACGTTTCCCAACGCCAGCTCGGCGGGCGGGCAACCGGTCCGCGTGACGGTCACGATCAACTTCCCGACAATTATCGGCAGCTTCATCGGGACGAACAACCTGACCTTGAGCGCCCGCACCGAGATGGCGATTTTTGGGTTGGATACTCCGCCCTGAGTTTCAGGTAGGCCCATCCTTAAGTGCAGATGGAGGTACAAATGAAGCGAATCTGGGCCACCACGGCAGAGAACGGGCAAACCCTGGTATGGGTTGCCCTGGCGATGGTGGTGCTCCTTGCCTTCGTGGGCCTGGCGATAGACGGAGGTGCGGTCTACGCTGAGCGGCGGCGGATGCAGAATGCTGCGGATGCAGGTGCTCTCGCAGGCGCGGCGGGAAAAATGCTTTGGTACGAATCAGACATGGCCGAACGTCGTTAGCGTGGCCCAGAACTACACGATCGCTCGCAATGGGGCGCAGTCCGCAGCCGTCACGCCGTTCGAAGGCACGGAGCAGAAGGTTCAGGTAACGGCAGGCACGACAATGCCGACCTCGTTCATCCGCGTGGTCGGCATCAACAGCATACCGGTGGCCGCGACCGCTGTTGCTGCATGCGGAGAGTCGACGACGCCGTGTGAACTCTGGCCAATCGGATACGACGCGAGCGCCTTCCACCCGACACACTGCGGGGAGGAATTTCTCCTCTGGGGATCCGAGAACAACAGCGACGTAAGCCAGGAGTTGTGCGGTACGCTCTGCGATTGTGATGTTGACAATGACGGCGTGCAGGAATACCCGATGGATGGGAGGACCTGGCTCGATTTTTCCAACATCATCCTTGGCGGCACGAGTGATCCGTGCGACGGGCCTGGCTGCGGTGCAGATGAACTCAAGTCGCGGATCGTAGGATACCAGTTGCCGCACGGGAGCGCCTGCCTCTCACGCATCTCGATTCCTTCCTGCACGGCGGGTGATGGCGGCGTAATCGCAAGTGGCTGGAACACGGCCGACAGTATGACGGGTAAGGTCGTCGGCATTCCGCTATACGATGCAGCTCGATCGTATCCGAATACCACTACCTGTACCGTCACTGGCGGCACATCTTGCGGCGCCAACCGTCCGTATTGGATTGTCGATGTCGGGTGCGTCAAGATCAAAGGTTCGTACAACCTAAAGGATTGGAGCACAAATAAGTGTCCGGGTAACATCAGCAAGGTAATCCTGGTGGAGGTTGCCTGCGGCTCCCAGTGCACCTCGTCGTGCAGTGGCACCGATCGGCAGCCCCTGCGAGGTCGGTGATATGTGCTCGGTGAGCCTGATCAGGTGATTCGGGCGGTTGGGCTGGTCCTTGGTGTTGTAGCCGGCCTGGTCGCCGGAGCGGCGGGAAACCTTGCGGCGGATAGACTGCCGGAGCGAGCCTCCCGCAGGCGGGCGTAGCGGGCGCCGCGGGAGCGGAAGTCGTCGTATTGGCAGACGGTGCAAGTGGGCTCCGGGTCGCATGACCGGCCACATCCTCCACTACCTCACCCTGCCCTGGTACTTCTTACCGGGGCCGCTGCCCCCACTGCGGCGAGCGCCGCCCCTTGCGCGCCCGCTCCTCGAGCTCGCCATGATCGCCGCCTTCGTCCTCATCGCCTGGCGGTTCTCGGCGGACCCGGCCCGCATGGTCCTCTACTGGCTCTACGCCTGGTTCCTGCTGACCGTGCTCGTCATCGACCTCGAGCACCGGCTCGTGCTGAACGTGATGACCCTGCCCGCCGCAGTCATGGCGCTCGCCGCGAGCTTCCTGCCCGGCGCGCCCACGCCCGTCGAGGCGCTGCTCGGCGGCGCGGTCGCGTTCGTCGTCTTCTTCCTCATCGCCCTGATCGGCCGGGGCGCGATGGGCATGGGCGACGTCAAGCTGGCCGGCGTGATCGGGCTCATGGTCGGCTACCCGCTCGTGGTGCCGGCGCTGCTCGCCGGGATCATCCTGGGCGGACTGGCCGCGGCCCTCCTGCTGATCACGAAACGCGCCACCCGCAAGACGGCCATCGCCTACGCGCCTTACCTCTGTGCCGGCGCGCTCGCGATCCTGGTGTTGATGAAGTAAGTGGGCCCGACCGCGGCGGTCCGGCCCGCAAGGGACCTGCGTTTCATGGGCATTGCGCCACGAACGCCCCCTACGGCGACGCGACCCCCTCTTTATGGGCATTAACCTGGCGAAGGGCGTAACCTTTGGGGGTTTCGGGGGCGAAGCCCCTGAAGCGGGGGGCGTTGAGGGCAAGCTCGCCCCCAACAATCTAAACCCGCTCGGCTACACACCACGATTCTGTGGCTCGCGGGATGTGCAAGGCCCGCCTCGCCGACGACCAGCGTTCTGTGTGCAACGTCCCACCAGCGCCCCCCGGTGACGATGCGATCCCGCTCTTGACGGCGGTCAACCTCGCCAGGGGCGTCGCGATTGGGGGTCTCGGGGGCGGGGCCAGCTGGCCCCCGCCACAGGAACACCTCGGCGAGGGTGGCTGGTGCGAGCCTGCCCTCCGCCACGCACGAGACCAGCATTCGTGCCAGGCCATTACAGCAACGCCAGCGGCGCCAGCACACCTGGCGCCCACGACGGCTCAGCACCGCCAGGAGCGTGCCCTTTGGGGGTTGCGGCGGGCAGCTGGCCACCGCCACAGAGAACCCAAAGGGAGGGTGGCAGGGCCGAGCCTGTCCTCAGCCTCGCACGAGACCAGCATTCGTGCCAGGCCGTTACAGCAACGCCACCGGCGCCAGCACACCTGGCGCCCAAGCCGCGCTAGCACCGCCAGGAGCGTACCCATTTGGGGGTCTCGGGGGCGTGCCGCCGCAGCGGGTTGCCCCTGAGGCGGGGGGTGGCGGGGGCCGGCCGGCCCCCGCCGCAGAGAAGACTTTGGGACCGGGGTGGCCGGGGGCCAGCCGGCTTCCGCCGCAGAGAACCCAGAGGTGAGGGTGGCGGGGCGAGCCGGTCCCCGCCAAAAAGAAGACTTTGGGACCGGTGGTGGGGGCCAGCCGGTCCCCACCGAAAAGGCATAATCCCGGAGTACACCATGACGCCACCAAGCAAAACCTACCAACTCGTCAACACCACGAACGGCACGACCATCGCCGGTTGCACCCGCCTCGCCGACAACCCCTGGACCAGCTTCAAGGGCCTCATGGGCGCCGCGCCGCTGCCCGCGGGCGCGGCCCTCCTGATCACCCCCTCCTCCTCCATCCACACCCACTTCATGCGCTTCGCCATTGAGTTCTTTATGTCAATAAAGACGACACCATCGTGGGCATCGACCGGGACCTGAAGCCCTGGCGCTTCGGCCACTTCTACAAGAGCGTCAAATACGTCGTCGAAATGTCCTCCGGCGGCGCGGGGATTGCCAGGTGGGAGACGAGAATCGACCTTCACCCCGCGCTGCCGGACGGCGAGGGATAAAATAGGACACTGATTGAACGGATCGGACTGATGATCACGATCTTTACCCAATGGACCGTGCAGATCAGTTCAATCAGTTGCATCAGTGTCCCATTTCACATCAGAAGATCATGTCAATGCATCCGGGCCGCGTCATCAGCGTCCCACAACGGTTCTATTCCTATGCCAAGAGTGCTTTCGCCAGGCGAACGGCCGAGGACGCATCGGGGCTGTAACCGTCCGCGCCGATCTGCCTGGCAAACCCGTCCGTCACGGGCACGCCGCCGATCATGACCTTGACTTGGTCGCGCAGCCCGGCCTCTTCGAGCGCCTTGATCGTGCCGGTCATCGACGGCATGGTCGTGGTGAGCAGGGCGCGACATGCCAATCACTTGCGGCTTGTGCTCTTGCACGGCCTTGACGAACTTGTCAGGGGTGACGTCGGTGCCCAGGTCCACCACCTCGAACCCCGCGCCCTCCAGCATCATGGCGACCAGGTTCTTGCCGATGTCGTGCAGGTCGCCCTTGACGGTGCCGACCACGACCTTGCCGGCCGACACCGCTCCGGCATCCGCCAGGTGCGGCTTGAGGAGCACCAGTCCGGCCTGCATCGCCCGGGCCGAAACCAGCATTTCGGGCACGAAGTACTCATTTTCTTCGAACAGCCGGCCCACCTCCGCCATCGCGGAGATCAGCCCGTCGCTGAGTATGACCTCCGGCGCAACCCCGGCGCCGAGCGCGGCCTGCACACCCGCCTTCGCCGCGGGCGCATCGCCTTCAAGCACGGCCTGGTAAAGCGATTCAAGCTGTGTCACGTTTCCTCCTCGTTATTGGCTCAGGGGCGTCTCGGTGATCGTGCGGACCAGCGCCCACAGGTTCTCCATCGGCGTGTCAAGTTGCACGTGGTGCGTGGGCCCGATGATCAGGCCCCCACCTCGGCCCACGGTCGCCAGTCGCTGGCAGACCTCGTCCCGCACCTGCTCGGGCGTGCCGAACGGCAGCGTGTACTGTTCGTCGATCGTGCCCCAGAAGCACAACCGGTCCCCATACTGGCGCTTCAACTCGGCCGGGTCCATGCACGCGGGCTGGATCGGGTTCAGGACGTCGACGCCGACCTCGATCAACTCGGGGATGATCGGCGTCATGTTGCCGTCCGAGTGGTAGGCCACTTTCAGCGCCGGGTTGATCCCTTGATCGTGCTGATGAACTCGCCATCCTGGGCTTGAGGAACTTGCGCCAGTGCCGCGGCGAGATGAGCATCCCGTGCTGCTGCCCCACGTCGTCGCCGATCCA
The DNA here is from genome assembly GCA_963810095.1 of uncultured Chloroflexia bacterium. Lineage (GTDB taxonomy): Bacteria > Chloroflexota > Anaerolineae > CG2-30-64-16 > CG2-30-64-16 > JALOOB01. The sequence goes on from CAWEMM010000016.1 coordinate 9,314, forward strand.
GATCATGTCGACGCCCATCTCGGTGAGCCGCTTCGCCGCGGCAAGATGGTAGCGGAAGGGGATCTCGAGGATCGCGTCGGCAAGGTCGGGATCGCTCACGAAGTCGGACAGCAGCCGCTCATACCCGCGCAGCGCCCACGCGCACTCAAAGATCGTAGTGACCGTGACGCCGACAATCCAATACTCGTCCTTCAGCGTCCGGATGACCCGCTCGGCCTCCACGTAGAGCTCGGGCCGGTTTGGGTCGGGTGCGCGGTATTGCGAGAGCGCGCCCTTGTCCGCCAGCGGATGGCCGGTCAGCTCGGTGTATTGCCCCACCCCGTAAGGGCGTCTCGTAGGGGACATTGTGAAAGCCAATGCCCCACTCGTCCACATAGTCGTGCTCGGAGGCGTAGTACGAGTTCGCCCACCCCACCGACGTCTGGAGCATGTCCTCGTCAAGCGCCATTTCGAGCTCGTACGTGTTGCCGCCCGCCGTGCGGGTTGTGCGCCGCCGCAGGGAGACCGGCCCCATCGCTTTGAGGCCGGTCTCCCTGTGGCGCGTCCCTTTGAGGGCCAGGTCCGCACGGAGGCGCTCGGCGAACTCGGGCGTGAAGCTGATCGACATAGGGCAGCGGTCGGGACACGCGCCGTTCAGCGCAGCCCAGACCCGTTCACGATGTTTCATCGTTACCTCGAATAATCGCATCATCCGGACCCTCGGGGGTTGCGCCTCCTAGGGTCTCGCATCTTCGCGTCAAGCCACGCGTCTGGCCCCAAAATAGACACTCACCCCGCACGCCCCGACAACGAGGGAGAGAATAGGACACTGATTGAAAGGATCTGACTGATTATCGTGATCATTCTCCCTAGGGACAGTGCAGATCAATTCAATCAGTTGCATCAGTGTCCCATTTCAGACCAGTCTAGTACCATCCGCATTCGAGTGCGGTCTTGGCATACGCCTCGACGTTCGCCTCCGGGGTGCCCCACTCGAGAAAGTCGACCGGCTGCATGATGAACTTCCCGCCCGGCTTGCCGATCTCCATCGCCTTCCGCGTCGCGGCCACGACATCGTCGGCGGTGCCGTTCTGGATGACGTTGACCTGGTCGATGCCCGAGAGCATCACGTACGCGCCGTCCACCAGCGCCCGGGCTTTGGCCAGATCCGCATCGCCCAACGGGTGGGGCGAGAATGGCTCGACGATCTGCGCGCCCAGATCCTTGTACGACTCGACGAGCGCCATCACCAGCCCACAGTTGTGATACATGGCAGGCGTCCCGTTTGCCTGCACCAGGTCGATATACCGTTTTTCGTACGGCAGCACGTACTTATCATAGTTCTTGCGCCCCAGCATGCCGCCCGGCACGTTGCCGCCGATGCAGTGGACGTCGACGCCGGCCTCGTCGATCGCCTTGAGATAATCTGCCACCCGGTCGATGGAGAAGTTCATCAGGCGATCGTAGTAGTCGGGCTCGGTTCGGAAGAGGCTGTAGAGTTGCTCGTGGTCTATTATCAGCGATGCCGTGTTGAAGGGTCCATGCGGCGACCAGGTGCCAAGAATACCGCTGTCGCCCAGTGCCTCGCGCACGGGCCGGATGCGCTCCTTGACCTGCGCCGGCCACGACGGCGCCATGCGCGGCTCGTACTCGATCGCGATCTCCAGGTCGTCGGGCCCGCAGACCGGTTTCTTGGTGCAGGCAAACATGAGCGTGCCCGGGCGCAGCTCGTTGATCGAGAAATCCTGCGTCAGGGTGCCCTTTGGCGTGCGGATAGTCGACCGCTTGATCAGCGTGTTGCCGTTCTGCACGTCGACCGTCGTGACTTCCCAGTTCTCCGTCTGGTTCGTCACGTCGAGCCCGCCGTAAATCCAGTGGATCGGGTCACAGACGCCGTAAAGCAGCCGCACGAAGACGTCGAGCCCCAACGACTTCTGGTACTCGATGACCTTAATCTGCAGGGCGGTCGAGTCCCACGGGTCGATGTCCGGGTAGAGCTGGCTGAGATAGTGTCCCTGGTCGGCCAGGAACAGCGTGCTAGGCACGCGGTCGGGCATCTCGCCGTTGATCACCTTAAGGAAACGTTCGCGGGAAGTCATCATGGTTGCTCCTCCATTGAGCCTGGTTGTATGAGGGCCGGCCTCGCTTTGGTCGCCGTGTCCCGGCTAGGCAGCCAGCGCCGACAGCATTTCCGTTCGCATGGCGTCCTGCACCTGCCGGGTCAGCTGCTCCGCATCGCGCTGGAGCACCTGGTACTTGCCGTTGTCGAGCGCGAACATTGGAGAAATGAAGCTCGCCACGATCAGGCCCTGTGGGTCGACGTGCCGGAACAGCTCGCGAAAGTACGCTTGGGGCTCGGTCGGCGCAAAATCGCACGCCATGATCAGCATGCGCTCGCCCAGCGTCTTCTGCAGGTGCGCCAACCGGGCGAAGTCGCCCAGGCAGAAGTTGTTGATCCCGATCAAGCCATCTGTGGCGGCGAAGTTCGCCAGTTGGTGATCCGCGCTGCCACAGAAATGGAGCGTGCCCCCGCCAAACGCCTGGAACACCCGGCTATTGTATGGCACGACGAACTCACGGTACAGCCGGGCCGACACCAGGCTGCAGTCGTCGTCCGAAATCCACACACCGCCCAGGCCGTCGGGCAGCCAGATGGCGTGGGGAACGCGCCCCCATCGAGCGGTTGGCCCGCGTGGAGTTTTTGCACCCGGATCCACTCGATGAGCGCCTCGGTGCAGAAGTCCATGAGGGCATGGACGGCAGGGGCGTCGTCGTACATCCACATAAACAGCTTCTCGACCCCCGCAATCGACAGCGCGATGTTGAGCGGCCCCTGCGCGTCGGTGACTCCGACGGGCAAATCCGTCGTCGCCCGCATGTAGTCGATCGCTGCCAGGACCACAGGCATCTGGCCGTCGCGGTACGGGTCGGGCATCTGGAGCTTGGCGATGTCGGCGGGAGAAGTGAGGATCGGGCCGCGTAGACTCGGATCGCCGTCCGGCTTGTAGACCACTTCGCAGCCCAGTGCGGAAGGCACAACGGTCGTCCCGAACCACGGCATGAGAAACGGCACATAGTCGTCTTCGATGCTCTCGAGATGGCGCCGGATCTTGTTCACCTGAAAGTCGGTCATGGCCGCCGGATTGGTGAAATAGTCAGCCGGAATCAGGTCGGGCACCTCCCCGTCCATCCAGTAGTTGACGTCCTGCGTCAGCAAGGGGGGCGTGCCCGGAGTGTGCCGGTACGCCTCCGCAATGCGCGCTTTTGCAGCTGCAATCCGGGCCTGATACTGGCCGGCGACGCTTACGCCAGGGGGTGCGCTGGTTGCATTCATGGCCTACTCCTTACCTCGACCGCGCTCGCATGGATTGGCCGCCGTCGACCCCATCACGCTGCTTCGCCCGCCAGGTGAACGGTTAACCACCACTGTCTAGTTTCGCCGGCCGGGATGCGCGCCCACCTCGCCTGACCTGCAGGCCAGCTCCAGGCTGTCGTAGTATCCCGTGGCCGGTTCGGGGGTGACGGCAGGCTCTCCGTTGAAGGCCCCTTCGTCGATCCAGAGCCCGAGGTATGGAACTTCGGCCGGATCCCATCGCATCGTCAGCGATCCCTCGCCCCCGGCTCGCTCGACCCGGCACCAGTCGACGCGCCGGTCGGGTGCCAGGTAATACTTGCGGCCCGCGCACGTGTCCACACCCCGCACCCGGTTGAGCTCCACCCGCTGGCCATCCGGGCCGGCCTCTTCCGGCCACCCATGCCGGGCGCCCGGCTCGCCCCACCCCCAGCTTTCGGGGAGCACGTTGTGCACCTCGTCGACCTCGGGCGGCAGCACCAGCCGGCCCCCTTCGCCGCACGCGAACTGGGGATGCGGAGTCCAAAGATAAGCGAAGGCTTCCTCGCCCAGGTTCACGAGGGTGTACTCGATGGTCATCTTCCGTTCGCGCCCGAGTCTGAGCCGCCGTGTAAGCCGGTAGGGCAGGACCCGCCCGGCCACGGTGAGCGACACCTCGTCTTCGGGCCCCTCTTCGAGCCCCTCGGCGACGCCCTCACCGAAGGCCCACGGCAGCGACCACGCCTCGCCATGATCCGGAAGGGCTTGACCCGTGTAGGGCCCGGGCTCGGGGTACACGCAGCTCGAGATCGTCGGGAACATCTCGTCCCAGCCGCTCATGTCGTATTCGGTGTAGGCCGCCCCGAGTGTGGCCGGCCGCACGCTCCGGTTGCCGGGCCCTGCCATCCACTCGAAACCCGTCACACAGTCGTAGATGGAAGCGATCTTGCCACCCAATTCGGGCACCATGACTACCCGCAAGGACCCGTTCTCGAGCGCCACTGCGGCAAAGCCGTGCCAAGTAGCCCGTCGTTTGGAGACGTTCACTCTTACCTCCTCGGCTCAGCGCCGAAGTTGGCCGGATGGGTCAGCGGGTCCGGCGGGTTTGCAGGAGCACGGCAAAGATCAGCAGCAGGCCGCGGGCAAGCATCTGGTAGAAGATCGGCACGCCGAGGATGACCATGCCGTTGCTCAGGGTCCCGATGATCAGTACGCCGAGCATAGTCCCCCAAAGCGTACCCTTGCCGCCCGCCAACGCTGTCCCGCCCAGCACGGCCGCGGTGATTGCCTGAAAGTTAAGGTCCGTCTGGGTGGTCGTCGGGATTCCGGAATTGGTCCGCCCGGTGCTGATCACTGCGGCCAGGCCGCAGATCAGGCCGCCCAGCATGTAAACGGCCATGCGGTACTTATTGAGATTGATGCCCGCCAGCCGGGCCGCGTCCGGGTTGCCGCCGAGGGCATAGTAGTTCCGGCCCAGGTCGGTGCGCGTCAGGAAGATGGTCATCAGGGTGAACACCACGGCCAGGATGATCACGGGAATGGGAACGCCCGCCACCCGGCCGTTGCCGATCATGTTGAAGGTGTCGTTTGACACCCCGATCGCCTGCCCGCCCGTCACCAGGTACGCGAGCCCGGAAAAGACGGATACCGTCGCTAGCGTCGTGATGACCGGATTGATCCGTCCCACGGTCACGAGTGTGCCATTGAGGCTGCCTGCGAGGACGCCGGTCAGCATTCCCGCAACCACGCCCGCAACCCAGCTGCCGGTGGTGCTCACGGCCAAGGCGGCGACCACCGACGACAACCCCACGAGCGCGCTCATGGACACGTCGAGCCCGCCCGAGATCATGATCGTCGTCTGCGCGATGGCGGCCAGGCCCGTCACGGAGATTGCCAGGACGATGTTGAGCATGTTGACGGGGCGCAGAAACTTGCTCGGCGCCAGGATCGTAAGCAGCGCAAACAGCAGCACCAGCGCAATCAGGAGCCCCGCTTGCTCAGAGCGGAACAGCTGCCCCACGCCGGCCTTGAGTCGCGTTGCAAGCGAAGGGCCGCCAAGGTTGGAGCCGGATTGTGCCGGCCGGGTGCCATCAGTCATGGTAACGCTTCCTTCGTCTGAGCGCGGTCCGGTCGGGTGAGCACCGGCGCTCACTCCTGCGAACCCGCGGTCAGGTGGTCCACCATTGCCAGTCGCAGGATCGCTTCCTCGCTGGCGCCTTCGCCGGGCATCTCGCCTGTGATCCGGCCGTTCTGCATCACCAGGATCCGGTCGGCCACCCCGAGAATCTCGGGAAGCTCCGACGAGATGAAAATGACGCCAATCCCGCGGGCCGCAAGTTGGCGGACAAGCTCGTAGATTTCGGCCTTGGCGCCCACGTCGATCCCGCGCGTTGGCTCGTCGAGGATGAGCAGTCGGGGGTTGCGCGCCAGCCACCGTCCGAGCACCACCTTTTGCTGGTTGCCCCCGCTTAACTTGCTGATGGTTTGCTGGATGCCCGTGGTCTTCACCCGGAGCTGGCGCACCTGCTCTGAGACAAGCTCAACCTCGCGCCGCCGGTTCACAAACCTGAAGCGGGTAAGCTGGCCGAGGATGGCCACGCTCATGTTGTCCTTGACGCTTAACAGCGGGAAGATGGCTTCGTGCTTGCGGTCCTCTGGCGTCAGGCCAATCCCCGAGGCCATGCCGTCCTCCGGGTTATGCAGCTCGACGGCTTTCCCGTCGATCCGAATCTCGCCCGACGTGATGGGGCTGGCGCCGAAGATGGCCCGCGCAAGCTCGGTCCGTCCTGCCCCGATCAAGCCGGCAAACCCGACGACCTCGCCGCAATTGACCTGGAATGTGACGCCGTGGACGCCCGGCGCGTGCAAGTCTCGCACGTCGAGCACCACGTCCGAGAGGCAGTTGCTGGTGCGCTCCTCCCGGCTCAGCTGCCGGCCGACCATCAGTTTGACCAGGTCGTCCTCGCAGCAGTCGCCCGCGGGCACGTTGCCCACCAGCACGCCATCCCGCAGCACTGCCACCCGGTTGGCCACCCGCAGCACCTCGCGCAGCCGGTGCGAGACGTAGATGATCCCCACGCCGGCCTCGACGAGCGTTTGGATGATCTTGTACAGCCGGCTGGCCTCTTCGTCGCCTAGCGACGAGGTCGGCTCGTCAAGCGCCAGCACCCGAACCCCTGTTTGAGCGCCTTGAAGATCTCCACGAGCTGGCGCTGCGCCGGGCTGAGGCGGTGGGCGGGCAGTCGAGGGGAGGATTTCACCTTCGAAGCCGAACTGTGCGATCAACGCCCGGGTGTCCTCGTGCAGCTTCCGCCAGTCGACCAGCCGGCCGTGGCGCGGCAGCTCGCCGGCGAACACGTTCTCGGCCACGCTCAAATCCGGGATCAACTCGGGCTCCTGGTAGATCACGCGGATGCCGGCCTCGTGCGCCGCACGCGGGGAAGCAAAACTGGCGGGCGACCCGTTGAGCCAGATCTCGCCGCTGTCCGCCTGGTAGTCGCCGTTGATAATCCTGAGCAGTGTCGACTTGCCCGCCCCGTTCTCGCCGATGAGCGCCAACACCTCGCATCTGCGCACTTCCAGCGACACGTTATTGAGCGCTTGTACGTTGGGAAACGCCTTTGAAATGCCTCGAATTTCGAGAACAGGCGCCGCATCAGGTGCTGAAGCAGACATATCCATGGACCCTGCCTGATTCTGAGAACGTGGGGCGTGCCGACCGCGCCCCACACGATGGCTCGATCCTTACTTGCAGCCGACGATCGACGTCTTGTAGTTCGTCGGGTCGACGTAGCTCCCCTGGGCGATCGTGTTCTCGGGCAGCGGCGTTCCCTTGGTCAGGTACTCGTACATCGCCTTCCCGGCCAGTTCGCCATGCACCGCAGGATTGATGTACACCGCGGACTTGAAGCCGGTGGGCTTGCCCTTGTTCCACTCGTCGCAGGCCATGTGCGCGCCCAGCCCGACGCCGATGATGTTGTCGGCCGAGACCCCGGCGTTTTCAAGGGAGCGCACCGCACCCAGCACGCCGTCGTCATTGCATGACCACAGCACCCAGTGGGTGACCTCAGGATGGGCGGTGATGAAGGCGGGGAACGAATCGACCGCGCCCTTCAGCGTCCCGTCGTAGTCCATGGTCAGCATGTTTTCCTTGGGGAAGTCGGGCAGCGCCTTCTGCCACGCCTTGGTTGCGTTGTCCGTGCGGTCCTGGCAGACCGACAGCGTCGGCAGCTGGATGGCCACAGTACGGACCACGGCTTTCGGGTCCTTGTCCCAGCCCGATGCCTGGTAGAGCTCGACGGCCTTCTCGCCCACCTGGCGGCCGATCTCCGATGCGACGATGCCGACAAACGGGGCCTGCTTCTTGGCGTCATCCCAGAGATAGTCGTCGACGGTTACGACCGGAATCTTCGCCTCGGCGGCCTTCTTAAGGACCGCGGGGCCGATTTTCTGGTCCGGGGCGACGATGACGATGCCGCTCGTGCCCGACCCGATGGCCTGGTCGACCGCGTTCATCGCCAGGTTCGCGTCCAGCTGCACGTCCTGCACGGTCACGTTCATACCGACCGACTTGCCGAAGTCCTTGAGGCCCTGCGCCTCGCCGACGAACCACGGGTTGTCGCCCATCTTGACGATGTAGCTGACCGTCAGGTCCTTCGCCGCGACCGGTTCCGGCGCCTTGGTGGGCTCGGGTGCTTTGGTGGCCTCCGGTGCTTTAGTTGCTTCGGCGGCGGGCGCCGTGGTCGGCGCGGGGCGGCGGGGGCGGGTGCGCTGGGGGTGGCACATGCTTGCAGCAGCAGTGCGGTGATGACCAGCGCCATGAGCAGATAGGTGCGCGCCTTCATGAGTGATCCTCCTCCGTTGGTGGTCCTGGACTCAATTGACGGTGTACCTGACCCAGGTAGACAAACGGGCGGGCCAGGTGTGGTTGAGGCGATTGTAAGGCGAATGGCGCTGGAGGCGGATAGGAGAATAGAGAGAGATAGTTGGAGAATAGCTATGTGCCGGCCGGGGTACGCTCCCGGAACTCGCGCGGTGACACTCCCGTTTCCTGGCGGAAGACCCGGCTGAAGTAGGCGGGGTCGTCGTAGCCCACGGCCTGTGCGATGGTCGAGACGTCCTGCTGGGTCCCGCGTGAGCAGGCGCCGGGCACAGTTGATGCGGTAACGGCGGAGGTAGTCCCACAGCGAAATGCCAACCTCCCGGCGGAAGATGTTGCCCAGGTATGCTTCGTTGACCCCGACCTCCGCGGCAATATCGCCCCGCGACAGCGGCCGGCTGTAGTTCTCGTGCAGGAACTGCACGGCCTGCTTGACGATCCGGCTGGTGTGCGTCCCGGGGCGTTCGTCGTTGCGCAATACGTCTTGCAGCAGCGTTCCGAGCTCAGCCTCAGAGAGCACCTCCTTGTCCTCGAATACTACGCGGCTGTGGCGTTCGAGCCGCCGGAGGTTTTCGACGGTCAGCGCCCGCCCGCTCATGATGATGACCGGCACGGTCCGGAAGCGCGGGTCCGCCCGCAAGCGGTCGAGGAAGTCGAACCCGTCCATCTCCGGCATCGCCAGGTCCAGAAGTACCAGCCCGGGCGCGCGTTCCAGTACGAGCGCCCATGCGGCTGCGCCGTCGCCTGCCTCGACCACCTCGTGCCCCGGCAGCGCCCTCTCCACCGCCGCCCGGTGCAGCGCCCTTGCCTGGTGATCGTCGTCAACCACGTAGATAGGCGCCGATGGCGCGTCCGCGGTAAGCGCCCGCAGCGCTTCGACCAGGGTGGCAGGTGCAGCCGGCTTCATGACGAATCCCGTATCACCCACCCGTTGCCCGGCCTCGGCCGGTCCCGGCGCATCCACCTGCCCGGCGCTGTCCGCATACGCGATGAACGGCAGCTGCGACGCCAGGGGGTGACACGACAGACGTTGGATGAGCGCCCACCCCGCGGGGCTGGCATCGCCCGCGTCCCACCCGATCGCTGCTGGCCGGTGCTCGGCCAGGAATGAGCTCACGTTGTCTCCCGGCCTGAGACGGCGCACCTGGAGACCCTGGGCGAGGGCCAGCGCCTGAAGACGCGGCGACGGCACGGCCTGCGACGAGAGCCACGCCAGCACCGGGCCGCCCTCGACGTCGAAATGCCCCAGCCGCTCCCCTACGAGCGACGGCAGCGGCAGGTAGATATGGAAGATGCTCCCGTGCCCCACCTGGCTCTCCAGCCGCATGTTGCCGCCGTGCAACGTAACCAACTGCCGGGTGATCGACAGCCCCAACCCGATGCCTTCCCCCCGGGCTCGCTGCCCCGATGTGACGAACGGCTGGAAGACCTCGTCCTGCATGTCGTCCGAAATGCCGGTTCCGGTGTCGGCCACCCATACATGGAGGTGCGGCGGCGCGACCTCCGCGCCCAGGCTGATGTGCCCGCGCTCGGTGAACTTGCCGGCGTTACTCAACAGGTTGAGCAAGACCTGGCGCAGCCGGAGCGGGTCCGCCCGCAATAGGGGCAGGCTCTCGGGTAGCTCGAGCCGCCACTCCAGGTCGTCCCGGCCCTTGCCCTCCGAGAACGCGGAGAAGACCTCGGTCATGAACTGGCGCACGTCCATGACTTCCGGATACAACTCCAGTTCGCCCACCTCGGCCCGGGAAAGGTCGAGCAGGTCGCCGATGATGCGCCGGAGATGCTCGGCGTGGCGCTGGATGTGAACCAGGTCCGCCCGGCCCGCGTGTGTCAGCGCAGGCGCGTTCTCGGGCTGCAGCAGCGTCTGCACGTGCCCCAGGATCACGCTCAGCGGGGTTCGCAGCTCGTGGCTGACGTTCGCCAGCAGCCGGCTCTTCAGCAGGTCGGCCTTCTCGGCCGCTGCCCGCGCCTCGAGAGCGGTCGTGTACAAGTGCGAGTTCTCGACCGCGACGCCGATCTGGTCGGCCAACAACTGCAGGCCGATGAGGTCCTGGTGTGTGCGCAGCATCAACTGGTTGCTGTGCAGGTCGAGCACGCCCCACAGCTTCCCTGACACCCGGATCGGGAGCGCCACCCGGGTCCGGGTGTCAGGCGACTCGGGATCGGGCGCAAAACGGGTGCTGCGCTGGGTGTCAGGGATGAAAACCGGTTCACCGTCGAACACGGCCCGGCCGAGCGCGCCCAGCGGGTCGAGCGAGAAGGGGCGTTCCGGCGCGCTTCCTGCCAACCCCTCGAGCACCAGCACGCCGGGCTCCTCGAGCCAGCGGAAGATACGAATCCGGTCGTAGCCGTAGTTCGTCCGGATGGCGTCGAGGATCTCGGACGACAAGCGTTCCGCGTCCAGCGTTCCGCCCACTTTCCGGCCCATCGCAAGGCTGGTTTCCAGTTGCTTGACCCGCTCGGCCTGCTCGCGGCGTCGCTGGCCCACCAGGCGGTCAGGCAGGCTGGAGATTTCGGTCAGCTTTTGCGCGGCGACCTCGGCCAGGTTCTCCGCCGTCACCAACCCGAACTGGTACCGGAAGTGCGCCGGCAGCGGCGTGCCCGTGGCGGCCTGGATCGCCAGCTTCAGCCCGATCCGGCCGAGCCGGTCCGTGCGGATGTCTACGGTCGCGCCCATGCTGTGCTGGCTCATCGCGGTCAGGCCGGCCGGCGTGCCCCCGATGCCGACGACGATGGTGTCCGCGGCGAGGCAGTTGAGGCGCCGGCCCGCGTCCCGGGCGGCCAGGGCCACCGCGTCCGACATGCCGATGACCGCCTCGAAAGGCCGGCAAATCGCCGGCAGCCTCGCTTCGACCGCTGCAACTGCGGCGTCGTAGTTCCAACGGGTCGGGATGTGATCCACCTGGAGGCCGGGGCACGCGGCGGCGAAATCGCGGACTCCGGCCAGCCGGTGTGCCCCGTTGTCCTGCCACCCGCTCACGCCGAGTCCGCCAACGGCCACGATATGCTTCGGGCCGTCAAGTTTCTGATAGAGGTAACTCATTGCCAGCCGCGCCATGTCGTACATGCCCTCGCCCGAGCAGAGCAAGGGGTGGCGCGCGTCGGTCTCGCCCAGCAGAATCAGCGGGATGCCGCGTTCGGGGATCTGGAGCAGCAGGTTCTCGGGGAGCGCCCAGACGATGAGCGCCTGGAGGTCGCTGGCGACGAGTTCTTCGAGGATAGCCTCCTGCTCCACAGGGCCAGGAATCTCCCCGTACGCCGGCACATAGACGGGAAACAGCTCGACGTGCAGCCGCTCGGCGTATTCCGATATCGCCTCACTGACCTGGACCCAAAAAGGATCGTGCGGCAGGATCGCCGATCCGATACGCAGGGTTGGCCTCATCTCAGACTCCGGCGGCAATGCTCGTGTGCGGTTCAAGGGGAAGTCGACGCGTGGCAGCCGGGGCAGGTCCGCCCTTCGCACCCGCTGCGGCAGATAAGGCGAGGTTA